>NZ_JABBGH010000008.1:1671-4578 GCF_012927305.1 Hymenobacter polaris | reverse complement strand
TGGAAGCGTTCGGTTCCTTAGTACCGCTCAGCTATGCTATTTCTAGCTGTACACCTGCGGCCTATTTACGTGATAGTCTCTCACGAACCTTCAATTGGGATATCTCATCTTGAGGGGAGTTTCGCACTTAGATGCTTTCAGCGCTTATCTCGTCCCAGCGTAGCTACCCGGCGCTGCACCTGGCGGTACAACCGGCGCACCAGCGGCTGGTCCATCCCGGTCCTCTCGTACTAAGGACAGGTCCTCTCAAATATCCAACGCCCATCACAGATAGGGACCGAACTGTCTCACGACGTTCTGAACCCAGCTCGCGTGCCACTTTAATCGGCGAACAGCCGAACCCTTGGGACCTTCTCCAGCCCCAGGACGTGACGAGCCGACATCGAGGTGCCAAACCTCCCCGTCGATATGAGCTCTTGGGGGAGATCAGCCTGTTATCCCCGGCGTACCTTTTATCCTTTGAGCGATGGCCCTTCCATATGGAACCACCGGATCACTATATCCGTCTTTCGACCCTGCTCGACTAGTCAGTCTCACAGTCAAGCCCACTTCTACTATTGCGCTCTACATCCGGTTACCAAGCGGATTGAGTGGACCTTTGAAAGCCTCCGATACTCTTTTGGAGGCGACCACCCCAGTCAAACTACCCAGCAGCCACTGTTCTCTGAGCAACTCAGAGTTAGGCATCAGGCACAGCAAGGGCGGTATTTCAACGTTGGCTCCACGAAACCTAGCGGCTCCGCTTCGACGCCTCCCGCCTATGCTACACATGCTATACCCAACACCAATGGCAACCTATAGTAAAGGTGCACGGGGTCTTTCCGTCCCGTGACGGGTACTCGGCATCTTCACCGAGACTACAATTTCACCGAGCTCACGGCTGAGACAGCACCCAAATCGTTACACCATTCGTGCAGGTCGGAACTTACCCGACAAGGAATTTCGCTACCTTAGGACCGTTATAGTTACGGCCGCCGTTTACTGGGGCTTCGATTCAAGCCTTCGCCTTGCGACTAAGCTCCCCTCTTAACCTTCCAGCACCGGGCAGGTGTCAGGCCTTATACGTCCGCTTACGCGTTAGCAAAGCCATGTGTTTTTGTTAAACAGTCGCTTGGGTCTTTTCACTGCGGCTTCTCCATCACTGGAGGAAGCGTCCCTTCTCCCGAAGTTACAGGACCATTTTGCCGAGTTCCTTGGCCGTGATTCACTCGAGCGCCTCAGGATACTCTCCTTGACTACCTGTGTCGGTTTGCGGTACGGGCCGTCAGCAGATACAACGTTTAGCAGCTTTTCTTGACAGTTCTTAGGCACACTATCCGCGTGGCCCGAAGGCCGTGCGGTACTATCACCCTTTCCCTTAGCCGGCGTACTTAACTACCAGCCAAAAAGGTACAGGCTTTAACGAGCACTTCCGTCCGCTCGCGGTGCTTTCATCCCTGTGTCCCTGCATCACTTCTACTAACGGGGGCCGGAATATCAACCGGCTTGCCATCGGGTACACCTGTCGGCTCTCCCTTAGGTCCCGCCTAACCCAATTCCGATTAGCGTTGAATTGGAAACCTTAGTCTATCGGCGAGTGGGTTTCGCACCCACTTTATCGTTACTCATGCCTACATATGCTTTTCTGGCCGCTCCACCATGCCCTGACAGGACGGCTTCGCCGCAACCAGAATGCTCCCCTACCACTTAGTCATACGACTAAATCCAAAGCTTCGGTGCTCGTCTTGATGCCCGCGTATTATCGATGCCCGGTCGCTCGACCAGTGAGCTGTTACGCACTCTTTAAAGGAATGGCTGCTTCCAAGCCAACCTCCTGGCTGTCAAAGCAACTGGACCTCCTTTGTTCAACTTAGACGAAACTTAGGGACCTTAGCTGTTGGTCTGGGTTCTTTCCCTCTCGGCCGGGGACCTTAGCACCCCAGGCCTCACTGCCGTGTATGAATGCTGTGGCATTCGGAGTTCATCAGGATTCGGTAGGCTCTGACACCCCCTAGTCCTATTGGTAGCTCTACCTCCACAGCACCTAACCACGACGCTGTACCTCAATACATTTCGGGGAGTACGAGCTATTTCCTAGTTTGATTGGCCTTTCACCCCTACCCTCAAGTCATCCAAATCCTTTTCAACGGAAACTGGTTCGGACCTCCAGTGCGTGTTACCGCACCTTCATCCTGCTCAAGGGTAGCTCACTAGGTTTCGCGTCTACCCCCCCTGACTACGCGCCCTATTCAGACTCGCTTTCGCTGCGGCTGCGTGTATCCATACACTTAACCTTGCCAGGGAGGAGTAACTCGTAGGCTCATTATGCAAAAGGCACGCTATCACCCCACTAAAGGGCTCTAACTGCTTGTAAGCGCACGGTTTCAGGTTCTTTTCACTCCGGTATTCCCGGTTCTTTTCACCTTTCCCTCACGGTACTAGTTCACTATCGGTCTCTCAGGAGTATGTAGCCTTGGCGGATGGTGCCGCCAGCTTCAGACGGGGTTTCTCCGGCCCCGCCCTACTCAGGATACCACTACCGACCAACACGTCTTTCGCCTACAGGACTCTCACCTTATCTTGTCCGGGTTCCCAACCGGTTCGGCTAGCGTGTTAGTATCAGATGTCGTGGTCCTACAACCCCCAGGTGGCCGTAACCACCCGGGTTTGGGCTCCTCCCCGTTCGCTCGCCACTACTGGGGGAATCATTGTTATTTTCTGTTCCTGCCGGTACTGAGATGTTTCAGTTCCCGGCGTTTGCCCTTCTGCAAAGCAGAAGTCTTGGCTCATCAAGCCAAGGGGTTGCCCCATTCGGAAATCTTGGGATATAACGGGTATGTGCCCCTCCCCCAAGCTTATCGCAGCTTATCGCGTCCTTCTTCGCCTCTGAGAGCCTAGGCATCCTCCGTGCGCCCTTAATTACTTCTA
>NZ_JABBGH010000008.1:0-1574 GCF_012927305.1 Hymenobacter polaris | reverse complement strand
AGTTGCTCCAGAAAGGAGGTGATCCAGCCGCACCTTCCGGTACGGCTACCTTGTTACGACTTAGCCCTAATTACCTGTTCTACCCTAACTGGCTTCTGTGACGAGCACCAGCTTCAGGTCTACCAGACTTTCATGGCTTGACGGGCGGTGTGTACAAGGCCCGGGAACGTATTCACCGCGCCATGGCTGATGCGCGATTACTAGTGATTCCAGCTTCATGGAGTCGAGTTGCAGACTCCAATCCGAACTGAGAACGGCTTTTCGAGATTGGCATCCAGTCGCCTGGTAGCTACCCGCTGTACCGTCCATTGTAGCACGTGTGTCGCCCTAGGCGTAAGGGCCATGATGACCTGACGTCGTCCCCGCCTTCCTCACTGCTTGCGCAGGCAGTCTGGCTAGAGTCCCCACCATTACGTGCTGGCAACTAACCATAGGGGTTGCGCTCGTTGCGGGACTTAACCCAACACCTCACGGCACGAGCTGACGACGGCCATGCAGCACCTTGCTTTGTGTCCCGAAGGAAAGGCTCATCTCTGAGCCGGTCACGCGCATTCTAGCCTAGGTAAGGTTCCTCGCGTATCATCGAATTAAACCACATGCTCCACCACTTGTGCGGGCCCCCGTCAATTCCTTTGAGTTTCACCGTTGCCGGCGTACTCCCCAGGTGGGATACTTATCGGTTTCCCTAAGCCACGGACAATCTTTAGCCCGCAGCGAGTATCCATCGTTTACGGCGTGGACTACCAGGGTATCTAATCCTGTTCGCTCCCCACGCTGTCGTGCCTCAGCGTCAGTAACAGCCTAGTCAGCTGCCTTCGCAATCGGGGTTCTGGACCGTATCTATGCATTTCACCGCTACTCGGTCCATTCCGCCAACCTCGTCTGTACTCAAGCCGTCCAGTATCCAGGGCAGTTCCGCTGTTGAGCAGCGGGCTTTCACCCCGGACTTAAACGGCCGCCTACGCACCCTTTAAACCCAATAAATCCGGACAACGCTCGCACCCTCCGTATTACCGCGGCTGCTGGCACGGAGTTAGCCGGTGCTTATTCTGCAGGTACCGTCATCCCAGTACACGTACTGGTTATTCTTCCCTGTCAAAAGCAGTTTACGACTCAGAAAGCCTTCTTCCTGCACGCGGCATGGCTGGGTCAGGCTCTCGCCCATTGCCCAATATTCCCTACTGCTGCCTCCCGTAGGAGTCGGGCCCGTATCTCAGTGCCCGTGTGGGGGACCAGCCTCTCAGCTCCCCTAGTCATCGTCGCCTTGGTAAGCCGTTACCTGACCAACTAGCTAATGACCCGCAACCCCATCCAGAACCAATAAATCTTTAACTACTACCTGATGCCAAGCTGTAGTTTTATGCGGTATTAATCCGCCTTTCGGCGGGCTATCCCCCAGTTCTGGGCAGGTTAGTTACGTGTTACGCACCCGTGCGCCACTATTAGTATTGCTACCAACCGTTCGACTTGCATGTATTAGGCCTGCCGCTAGCGTTCATCCTGAGCCAGGATCAAACTCTCCATTGTAAAATGTTTCTCTACTCCTTCTCGAAAAAAGGATGATGTTGAGGGCT
>NZ_JABBGH010000007.1 GCF_012927305.1 Hymenobacter polaris | reverse complement strand
CGTAATCAACGCCAGCAATGGTGGCTTTAGCCCGGGTGTTCACCTCTTCCCATTCCGAACAGAGCCGTTAAGCCCCGGTGCGCCTATGGTACTGCCTTCACCGGTGGGAGAGTCGGTCGCCGCCAACTTTATTGTAAACCCAGATGCTTTCATCAGCGTCTGGGTTTTTGCTTTTTCGAATTAACACAGCAATAGCTTATGAGCGGATTGCTATGATAATCAGTTATAACTAAAAAGGCCCATTGCATAGCGCAATGGGCCTTTTTAGTATCATCAGTTCGTATCAGAACCCGCCTTTATCTAAGTTTAAATCTTCTTTGGGCTCGGCGCCCATAAAAGGATAAGGGTAGGCAGTAGGTGGATTGAATGTTTCTTTGATGGCGCGGGCAGAAGTCCAACGTAGCAAGTTAAGGTGAGAACCGGCCTTATCATTGGTGCCGGAGGCACGGGCACCACCGAATGGCTGCTGGCCGACTACTGCGCCGGTAGGCTTATCATTAATATAGAAATTGCCAGCTGCATTTACCAAACGCTGGGTAGCTAAGTCGATTGAGTATCGGTCTTGTGAAAAGATAGCGCCAGTTAGGGCGTAAGGAGAAGTTTGGTCAACTAAATCTAGGGTTTGCTCAAACTTGTCTGCTTCGTATGTGTAAACCGTGACGACTGGGCCGAATAGCTCGTCGCACATAGTAGTGTACCTAGGGTCCTTGGCTAGGATAATAGTAGGAGCGATGAAGTAACCTTTAGATTTGTCGTAGGTGCCACCGGCAATTATTTCGGCGTCGGGCGACTGATGGGCACCGTCAATATAGCGGGCTAGCTTGTCGAAACTGCGCTCGTCGATGACAGCATTAACGAAATTGTTGAAGTTCTCAACATCACCCATGTTGATGCTGGCTAGGTCTTGCTTGACGTGCTCAAGAATTTCGTCGGCTAGATTGCTAGGGAGATAGACACGAGAGGCGGCAGAACACTTTTGGCCTTGAAACTCGAAGGCACCGCGCGTGATAGCAGTGCTAACCGCTTTGGCGTGAGCGGACGGGTGGGCCAGAATAAAGTCCTTGCCGCCGGTTTCACCTACGATGCGGGGGTAGCTGCGGTAGCGGTGAATGTTTTGTCCAATCTCCTGCCAGATGGTTTGGAATACCTTGGTAGAGCCGGTGAAGTGAATGCCGGCAAAGTCGCGATGCTTAAATATGATGTCGCCAGCTACGGGACCGTCAACGTAAATTAGATTGATAACACCGGTGGGCAATCCTGCTTCCAGGAAAAGCTCCATGAGTACTTGGGCAGAGTACACTTGGGTGTAGGCTGGCTTCCAGACAACTACATTGCCCATAATGGCGGCGCTGGTGGGTAGATTGCCGGCGATGGAAGTGAAGTTGAAAGGGGTGAGAGCAAATACGAAACCCTCGAGCGCTCGGTACTCTAAGCGGTTCCACATGCCAGGTGCCGATTGAGGCTGCTGGCGGTAGATTTCCTGCATGAAATACGCGTTGAAGCGCAGGAAGTCGATAAGCTCGCAAGCAGCGTCGATTTCAGCTTGAAAGGCATTTTTGCTTTGGCCAAGCATCGTGGCCGCGTTGAGGCGGGCGCGGTAGGGGCCAGCAAGCAAGTCGGCGGCTTTCAGAAAAATGGCCGCACGCTCTTGCCAAGGTAGGGCGCTCCAAGCAGGGCGGGCAGCTAGCGCCGCGTCGATGGCTTGGGTAACATGCTGAGCGTCGCCTTCGTGGAAATGCCCTAGGGTATGCTGGTGGTCGTGGGGCGGAGCTAGGCGAATGGTGCGGCCGGTGCGCACCTGCTCGGCACCGATGTACATCGGGATATCTACCTGCTGGCTTTTAAGGTCAGCGAGGGCTTTTTTTAATTCGGCGCGCTCGGGAGAACCAGGCGCGTAGCCCTTTACGGGTTCGTTGAGAGGCTCGGGGACGCGAAAAAAAGCGTTGGACATGTAAGGGAAGAAAGTAAATTAGAGGAACGTGCGCAACTCATCGAGGCTGCTGATTTCGTAAGTTGTTTGAACGAAATGACGGCGCTTACCGGGATTGAAGTAGACTTGGTCAATACCCGCGTTATAGGCCCCTAGGACATCGCATTCGAGGTTGTCACCAATCATGAGGCTTTCGGCTGCCGTAGCCTCCGTGCGCTCTAGCGCGTGGGCAAACATGCGCGGGTCGGGCTTGAGGCAGCCGCTGGTTTCGGAAGTAATAACTTCCTCGAAGTAATCGGTTAGCTTGGATGAGGCCAGCTTGATGTGCTGCACGTCCTCGAAGCCGTTGGTAATGAGATGCAAGTGGTAGCCCTTGCTTTTCAAGTAGTTGAGTGCCTCGTGGGTATGCGGAAAAACAGCCGACTTGTGCGGTAGAATGCTCGTGAAGCGGGCTGAGATATCGGCGGGCAGGTCGGCCTCGGCCACGCCGAGCTTAGTAAGCGTGCGCACAAAGCGAATGTCACGCAGCTGCTGCTGGCCGATTTTGTTAGCCTGGTACAGGCGCCAAAGCGCGTGGTTGACCTCGTTGTAGCGAGCCGTGAACTGAGGCAGCGTGAAGGTGCCGTGGCGCGCTAGCTCGTAGTCGTGAAACAGCTGGTGTAGTGTTTCGGTAGCGTTGGTTTCGAAATCCCAGAGCGTGTGGTCGAGGTCGAAGAAAAGATGACGGTAGACTTTCATAAGCTAGGTTACTCGTCCTTTAGCAACAGGTCGGGTAGGGCGGGGCCGCCGGCCAGGTGCTGCACGAGGGCAGCCGCGTCTTTGGGGCGCACGTCGCCGTATACTTCGCCTTCCGGATACACGATAAGGGCGGCGCCAGACCCTTTTTTACAGTGCTTGCAAAGGTCGAGGCAGTTGCAAGTCTGGATGCGGGTGCTGACTTTCTCGCCGCTGAAGAAGATTTTTTTAACGCCCTGCGCTTTCAACTCCTTTTTGAGGGCTTTCACCACGTCTTCTCCGACGCCGGACTTTTGATTGGTACACACGAATAAACGGCGCTGCGGCATAGCTAACTGGCATTAAGCGGGCTGCGTAGGAGGCAGCCAGCGGCGGTTTTGAATTTTATAGGCGGCCAGCTCGCGGTTCGACCACAGGGTTTGGTACACCTGCTGGTCGCGCACCAGCTGCTGGTCACGCTCCATGAGCGTTAGTAACTGCTGAAGAAAGTCGGCGGTTTCCTCCTTCAGAAAGTAAAACATCCAGTTGTCGAGGCGACGCACGCCCACTAGGCCCGCATTTTTAAGGTAAGCCAGCTGACGCGAGGTTTTTGTTTGCGTGAAATCAAGCACTTGCTCTAAGTCGCCGACCACCATTTCCTTGTTGCGCCACAGCAGATGCAGCAGGCGCACGCGGCTTTCGTCGCCTAGGGCCTTAAAAACTTGCTGGCCAAATGCAACCGAGAAATGTTTTAAGCGCATCTGACGTTGAGAACCTTTACCGTGGCGAAGCTGGCTCAAAAGTACGGCCGCTGGGGCGGGCATTTTCGTATCTTTGCTAAGGGGCTACCGGGCCTCGCTCATGCCGTGAATAAAAGTCGTTTTTTGGCGCTTTTAAGCCTGATTTTGCTAGCTGGCTGGCTAGCTGCGCCCCACGCTCAGGCCCAGGGTAGCCGCCGGGTAATTCAGTTTACGGGCATTGTGGCGAGCGGCGATAGCCTGCTGGGCGTGCCCGGCGCCTCCATCTACGTGCCCAAGGCTGGGCGCGGTACCGTTTCCAACGTTTACGGCTACTTTTCGATGCCAGTACTAGCCGGCGACAGCATCATATTTCGGTCGCTGGGCTACCGCAACCAGAGTATTGTTATTCCGGCCGACTACCAGCGCCAGAGCTTTTCGGTGCTTATTAACTTGAAGGAGGATGCTACGGTATTGCCCGAAGTGCGCGTATTTCCTTACGCGACCGAGCGGGATTTTAAGCGCGCTTTCCTAGCCCTCAAACTGCCTGATGAGCGGGGCACAGCCACTACCGACAACCTGAACGAGCAGATGATGCGGCGCATCTTTAATGCCACGCCGGTGGGGCCAATGGCGAATTACCGCCAGACGATGGCCCAGCAGCAGTATGACTACGACCGGCGCATGGGCGTCGCGCCTAATCCCTACAGCAACAACCCGTTGCTGAACCCCTTCAGCTGGCTGCAGCTAGTGAAGCAGGTGAAAAACGGGGAGTTTAAGCGGAAAGATGATGACGACTAGCCTGGCGCGGCAATAACCTGCCACTGGGTTTTGGGGTAAAGCGAAAGCGGCAACTCAGCCGCTTTTTGCTTTTGGTATGGATACAAATATTCCAGTTTCGGGTAAGCCGCGGGTGGTGATAGTGGGCTGCGGCTTTGGGGGCCTGCGCCTGGCCCAAAAACTAGCCGACGCGCCGGTGCAGGTAGTAGTGGTCGACCGCAATAACTACCACAACTTTCAGCCGCTGCTATACCAGGTGGCGACGGGGGCGCTGGAGGCTGACAGTATTGCGTACCCGATTCGGAAGATATTTGAAGGGCAGCAAAATTTCTTCTACCGCATGGCCGACGTGCGGGGCCTGGACCCGCAGCAAAACCTGATTAGCACCAACGTGGGCGACATTCGCTACGACTACCTGGTGCTGGCGACAGGCTCGCTCACCAACTTCTTCGGCATCAAGAGTATCGAGGAAAATGCGATGCAAATTAAGAGTATTCCAAACGCTTTGAACGTGCGGAGCTACATCTTCCAGAACCTGGAGCAGGCTTTGCTGGAGGACGATGCCGTGCGCAAGCAGGCACTGCTGAACATTGTGGTAGTGGGCGGCGGGCCCACGGGCGTGGAAATCAGCGGCTCACTGGCCGAGATGCGCAATAAGGTGCTGCCGAAAGACTACCCGGAGCTGGATTTTCAGCAGATGCAAATCTTTATTGTGGAGGCGGCCGGCGCGCTACTGGGGCCGATGTCGCAGGCATCGCAGGCTGATGCCAAGGAGTATTTGGAGGCCCTAGGGGTGCAGGTGAAGCTGAACACCGCCATCAAGCACTACGAGGATGACAAGGCGTACTACTCAGATAATGACTACATTCCGACGGCTACCCTGATATGGGCAGCCGGCGTGAACGGCGCCGTAGTGCCGGGCCTGCCCGACGCGGCCGTGGCGCACAATAAGCGCGTGAACGTGAACAAGTGGAACCTGGTGGAGGGCCAGCAGAATATCTTCGCCATCGGCGACTTGGCTCAGATGGTGACCGACGAGATGCCCAAGGGCCTGCCGATGCTGGCCCCGGTGGCGCTGCAGCAGGCCGATTTGCTGGCTGAAAACATTCAGCGGCTGCTGCGCCAGGAAGCGCCCAAGGAGTTTAGCTACTTCAACAAGGGCGTGATGGCGATTGTGAGCCGCAACAAGGCGGTGGTAGACTTGCCGAAGGGCATTCACTACCGCGGCTTCCTGGGGTGGCTGACGTGGCTATTCATTCACCTCATCCTGCTAGTGGGCTTCCGCAACAAGGTGGTGGCGCTGGTGGACTGGGCCTTCAGCTACTTCAGCACCAATCAGGCGCTGCGCCTGATTATCCGGCCCTTCACCCGTAAGCAGATGAAGGACGACCGGGGCAAGCGCTCGGCCGAGCAGGCTACGGCCACGGCGAGCTATAACCCCACGCCGCCCGCGATTCAAGAGGAGGCGCAACCGGCCCTAGGGTAGCTACGCAGCGGTAAGGGACTTGAAGAGAGGCGCGAGCAGTAGCTATAAATAGGAAAGGCCGGCGCTGTGCGCCGGCCTTTCTTGGTAGCAAGGGGCCTAAGGAAGCTAGCGCCAGCTACAGCAAGCCGCTGACCAAGCCGGGCAGAATACCGAGCGCCAGAGTTAGGAGCACTAGCACGACTAGCGTAACCGACTGGAAGCTATCAACTTCGATGGGGGCGGTGCCGGGCTCAGCGGGGCTAAAATACATGGCAATAACCGGCCGCAGGTAGTAGTAGATGCCCACCATGCTCATGACCACGGCAAACACGACCAAGCCAATGTAGCCCTGGCTTGCTACGGCGGTGAAGAGGAAAAACTTGCCAAAAAAGCCCCCCGTGAGCGGAATGCCGGCCAGCGAGAGCATAGCCACCGTGAAAGCAAAGGCCAGCAGCGGATTGGTACGGGCCAGGCCCGCCAAGCCCGCGTAGTCTTCGCGCTGGCGCTGGTCGGCCACCAGCTTCAGCACGCCGAAGGCGGCCACCGTGGCCACCGAGTAAGCCAGGCTGTAGAAGAAGATGCCCTGGGCGGCGGGGCCGCTGAGCTGCCCGCGCCCGGCCACAAGGCCCAGCAGCAGGTAGCCAGCGTGGCTGACGCTGGAATAAGCCAGCATGCGCTTGGCGCTGGTTTGGAAGGTGGCGCTAACGTTGCCGAGCAGCAGCGTGAGCACGCACATGGCCACGATAGTGGGCAGCCACACGGGGCTGGCGGCGGGCAGCGCCACCACTAGCAGCTTGAGGAACGCGGCGAAACCGGCCGTTTTCACCACCGTGCTCATAAAGGCGGTGAAGAAGGTGGGAGCACCTTCGTACACGTCGGGCGTCCAGAAGTGGAAGGGCGCGGCCGATACCTTGAAGCCAATGCCGATGAGCATGAGCAGCACACCAATGTAAAGCATGGGCTGCAGGCTGGCGTTGGTGGGGGAGGCAATGGCCTGGGCCATTTCGGCGAGGCGGAAGGTGCCGGTGGCGCCGTAGAGCAGGGCTAGGCCGAAGAGCAGGATGCCAGTGGCAAACGAGCCTTGCAGGAAGTACTTGAGGGCCGCCTCGTTGGAGCGCACGTTGCGCTTGTCGGAGCCCGCCAGCACGTACATGCTGATGCTCAGCACCTCAATGCCCACAAACAGCATGAGCAGGTGGTTGTAGCCAATCATCATGATGGCGCCTACCAGCGAAAACAGCAGCAGCGAGTAGTACTCAGCCAGGTTGGGCTCGCCCAGGCGCACGTAGGAGCGCGAGAAGGGCAGCAGCACCAGGGCCGTGAGCAGTACGATGCCGCTGAACGCTACCGAGTAGTTATCGACCGTGAGCATGTCGGCCACGTAGGGCGAGGCCAGCATGCCGCTGAGGCTGCCCGCGTGGTTCCAGTCGAGCAGATTGACGCCGAAGATGAGCGCCAGCACCACCAGCATGAGCGTGAGCAGCAGGCGGTTGGAGCGCAGGAATCCTAAAAACAGGTTTAGGATGCCGTAGATGGACAGGAGGACGATGGGGAGCATACTGTTTAGCTGTTAGCTATTAGCTGCTAGCTGTTAGCTTTTTACCTTAGTCAGCAACGCCATTACCAGCGGTTGCCTTTGCTTTCAACTTGTACTGAAAAGCTACTAGCTAGCAGCTAGTAGCCAACAGCTAAGAAAATCTACCGCGTAGCCAGCAGCAGAATCTGGTTGATGGCGGGCTCGGAGAAGTGCAGGAAGGTGGCCGGGTAGAGGCCCAGCCAGAACACGGCCAGTACCAGCGGCACGAACATGAACAACTCCTTACCGCTGAGGTCGGTCATGGTATCGGAGTAGGTCGAATCGGGCCCGAGCATGGTGCGCTGAAACAAGCGCAGCAAGTACACGGCCGAGAAGATGATGGTGAGGCCCGCTACGGCGCCCGCCCAGGCGCTGTACTGGTACACGCCCATCAGCAGCAGGAACTCGCCCACGAAGCCGCCGGTGAGGGGCAGCGCCACGGTGCTCAGCAGCATTACGAGGAACACCACGCTGAGCAGCGGCGTGCGGCGGGTGAGGCCCCCTAGGTCAGGCAAGTAGCGCGAGCCGGTGCGGCGCTCAATGGCGTCGGCCACCAGAAACATACCCACCACGTTGACGCCGTGGGCCAGCATTTGCACCACTACGCCTTGCAGGCCGGTAATTTTGAGCGAGAACACGCCGGCTGCCATTAGGCCCACGTGCGAGAGCGAGGAGTAGGCGATGAGGCGCTTCATATCGCGCTGCCGAATGGCGATGATGGCCCCGTAGACAATGCCGATAATGGCCAGCACCATGATGAGCTTTTGCCACTGCGAGGTGCCTAGGGGCACTACCGGCAGCAGCCAGCGCAGGCAGCCGTAGATGCCCATCTTGAGCATGATGCCCGAAAGCAGCATAGTAGCCGGCGCCGGCGACTCGGTGTACGTGTCGGGCTGCCAGGTGTGGAAGGGGAAGATGGGCATCTTCACGGCGAAGGCGGCGAAGATGAGCCAGAACACCCAGCTTTGCTCGGACGCGCTGAGCTTGAGGCTCATAAAGGCCCCTAGGTCGGCGGAGTGCGCGGCCAGCGAACCAGCGGCGGGCCCGGTTTGCAGGTACAGGTACACGAAGCCGGCCAGCATAAACAGCGAGCCCACGATGGTGTACAAGAAGAACTTAAACGTGATTTGGATGCGGCGCTCGGCGCGGCTCCAGGCGCCGGCCAGGAAGTAAATCGGGATAAGAGCGACTTCCCAGAAGAAGTAAAACAAAAAGGCGTCGAGCGAGGTGAACACCCCTAGGAGGCCGGTTTGCATAAACAGCACCAGGGCGTAGAACGCGCCGGGGTTTTCGTACTCCTCGTGCCGGAAGGCGGTGGCCAGCACGATGGGCACCAGAAAGCACGTGAGCAGCACCAGGCAGAGGCTCAAGCCGTCCATCCCCAGGTGGAAGGTGATGCCGGCCGACGGAATCCAGGACAGCTGCAGGCCCAGGGTGGCCGCATGGTTGTTTTGGGAGTAGGTGATGGCCGCGAAAACGGCGGCGGCCAGTTCCAGAAAGGCGGCTCCCAGGGCCAGGGTGCGGGCGGCGGGCCCTTTGGCAAAGTGCAGCAGCAGCGCCGCCACCAACGGGAAAAGAACGAGGAAAGCTGTCAGCATTAGCGCAAGCGGGGCAGGTGCGGCCGGAAGCCCGGCGCACCAAGCCGCGTAGTTGGGCGCAAACTTACGGCCTAGGCCGAAAAGGTAACGCGTGGCCCAAGCAGTTGGCGCCGTTAGTTTAGCGCGGCATCCAACTGCCACCACCCAAAGCCCGGCCTTCTATATGGACAGTTCAAGCACCGAAAAGGCCGCCGCCGGCCCCCGCCTCGCCCGGTCGCTGGGCGTGGGCACGGGCACGCTGCTCGTGGCCGGCGTCATTATTGGGTCGGGCGTGTTTAAGAAAATAGTGCCGCTGGCGCAAACGGGCCTGAGCGAGGAGTGGATTTTGGCGGCCTGGGTGGTGGCGGGGCTCATCACCATGGGCGGGGCCTTCAACCTGGCGGCCCTGGCGGCGCTCACCGAAGAGTCGGGCGGCGTGTATGAGTACCTGCGGCTGTCCTTCGGCAACTTTGCCTCCTTCCTCTTTGGCTGGACCGATTTCACCATCATCGGTTCGGCGTCGGTGGCGGCCCTAGGGTTCATTGTCGCCCAAACCGTGGCTAGCCTGCTGCCGCTGCCCAACCCGCTGCAGGCCTGGGCGCACGTTTCGCTGGGGGAGGTCGTGTACCCGTTCGCCGATTCGGGGGTTAAGCTGCTGGCGCTGGGCACCATATGCCTGCTAACGGGGGTGAACTACCGGGGCGTGGTGGCCGGCGGGTGGTTTAGCAACCTGTTTACCTCGGCCAAAATTCTGGGCTTGCTACTATTGATAGGGATGGGGCTGCTAGCCGTAGCGCCCGCCCCGGCAGCGCCTCCGGCCAGCGCCGCGCCGGTGGCGGCCAGCCAACCGGTTTTTTGGAGCGCGTTCTTCAGCGCGCTACTCAGCATTTTCTGGGCTTACGATGGCTGGGTGGATTTAACGTTCGTGACCGGAGAAATGAAAGACCCGGCGCGCAACGTGCCCCGGGCCATTATTGCCGGCGTCGGCATTGCCATTGGGCTCTACGTGCTGGTCAACTACGCCTATTTGCGCGTGCTGCTCCTGGCACAGCTCGCGGCGGTGGGCCCCAACGAGATTGGGGCGGCCGTGGTGGCTGGAGCGGCCCTAGGCCGCTGGGGCCAGGTGGGCGTCACCGTCCTCATCATAGTGAGCGTGCTGGGCACGCTCAACGCGGTGCTGCTCTCGCACAGCCGCATTTATTTTCGCATGGCGCAGGAGCGGTTTTTCTTCGCGCGGGCCGCGGTGGTGCATCCGCGCTACCGCACGCCCGCCGTGGCCCTGCTGTGCACGCTGGGCTGGAGCGCGCTGCTGGTCGTCACGGGCACGTTTGAGCAGCTAACAAATCTAGTCATCTTCGCCACCTTCCTTTTTCACGGTCTCACGGCGGCGGCCGTTCTCAAGCTGAAGCGGCAGGGGCGGCTGCCCGGCCCAGTGCGCGGCTACCCGGTGCTGCAAGTGGCGCTGCTGCTTTTTGCCCTGGCCCTGCTGCTCCACACGCTGCTCACCCAGCCCAAAGAGTCGCTGCTGGGCCTGGGCTTGATGGCCACCAGCCTGCCCTTTTATGCGTACTTCAAGCACCAGGCCCGGCCGGCCAGGGGGCTGGCTGACGCCATCAGTTGATGCCTGAACCGGCGCCGGCCAGCGGCGGGCCCTAGGGGCTCCTGGGTCTGCTTCGAGCCCGTTTTGGTTTCGGCGGCGCCAAAATGCCGGCTGCGCTGTTGTTCCTTTATGGCTACCCACTTAATTTAAGTTCTCCTTGCCCCGCCTCGCCCCACCCGATTTCCTGGCCACCGCCGACTACGGCCCCATCCTCGACGTGCGCGCCCCGGCCGAGTACGCCCAGGGCCACGTGCCGGGCGCGCTCAGTTTGCCGCTGTTTAGCGACGAGGAACGCGCCCGCATTGGCACCACTTACAAGCAAATAAACCCGGAGAAAGCGGTGCTGCTGGGCCTCGATTTTTTTGGGCCCAAGCTGCGGGGCATGGTCGAGCGCACCCAGAAGCTGGCCCCCGGCCGCCGGGTGCGCCTGCACTGCTGGCGCGGCGGCATGCGCAGCGGCGCCGTGCAGTGGCTATTGGAGCTGGGCGGCTTCGAGGTGCACCTGCTCGACAAAGGCTACAAGGACTACCGCCGCTGGGTGCTGGAAGAAATAGCCCGCCCGCGCCCGCTGCGGGTGCTGGGCGGCGCCACCGGCAGCGGCAAAACCACCGTGCTGCACGCCCTGGCCGCCGTCGGCCGGCCGGTGCTCGACCTGGAAGGGCTGGCCCACCACCAGGGCTCGTCGTTTGGGGGGCTGGGCCAACTGCCGCAGCCCACCCAGGAGCAGTTCGAGAACAACCTGGCCGCCGCCCTGGCCGCCCTGCCCCCCGGCCAGCCCGTGTGGGTAGAAGACGAGAGCCGTACCATCGGCCGACTGGCGGTGCCCGGCGGGCTGTTCGAGCAGTTGCGGGCCGCCCCTTTGCTGGTGCTGGAAGTACCTAGGGAAGCCCGCGTGCAATACCTAGCCGCCGACTACGGCCGCCACGACGCCGGCGAGCTGGCAGCGGCCGTGCTGCGCCTGCGCAAGCGCCTAGGGGGCCTGGTGACCAAAGAAGCCCTGGCCGCCATTGCCGAAGACGACACGCCCCGCATGGTGGAGCTGGTGCTAGCCTACTACGACAAAACCTACCTCCACGGCTTGGAAGGGCGCCCCGCCACCCGGGTGCCGGCCCTGGGCACCGAGGCCGCCGCTAACGCGGCCTTGGTGCTGGCGGCGGCCGACCACCTGCCAACCCCCGACCAAATCTCTTATGACCCCCAAGCTGCGGGTGGCCCGGCCCACCAATAACCTGGCTGCGCTGCGCCATTTCTACGTCGAGGGCCTAGGGCTCAGCGAGCTGTATAGCTTCACTGGGCACGGCGGCTTCGACGGGCTGATGGTGGGGCACCCGCAGGCGCCGTACCACCTAGAGTTTACGGCGCAGGCGGGCCACGCGGTGCCGCCCGCCCCGACGCCCGAAAACCTGCTCGTCTTTTACCTGCCCGAAGCTGCCGCCTGGCAAGCCGCCGTGGCGCGGCTGCAAGCGGCCGGCTACGCGCCCGTGCCGGCCCACAACCCGTATTGGGACCAGCAGGGCCTCACCTTCGAAGACCCCGACGGCTACCGCGTAGTGCTGCAGCGCGCTGCCTGGAGCTATTAAGCAAGCTTTTTTTCGTTGCCCTCCGCGTACCTCAGCGAAAACCACCGCGTACCTCAGCGGTAACTTCCAGAACAAGGCCATCCAGCAAACTAATGACGCTCCCCGAACCTATCCGCCTCACCCAGTACAGCCACGGCGCGGGCTGCGGCTGCAAAATCGCGCCCGCCGTGCTCGACAAAATCCTGCACAGCAGCCTGCCGCAGCCCCAGTACGACGACCTACTGGTGGGCAACGGCTCGCGTGACGACGCAGCCGTATATCGCCTGCCGGGCCAAGCCGGGCAGTGCGTCATCAGCACCACCGATTTCTTCATGCCCATCGTCGATGACCCCTACGACTTCGGGCGCATCGCCTCGGCCAACGCCATTTCCGACGTGTACGCCATGGGCGGCCGGCCGCTGCTGGCTATTGCGGTGCTGGGCTGGCCCATCGACAAGCTGGCGCCCGAAGTGGCCGCGCGCGTAACGGAAGGCGCCCGCGCCGTGTGCGCCGAGGCCGGTATTCCGCTGGCCGGCGGCCATAGCATCGACGCGCCCGAGCCTATTTTCGGGCTGGCCGTGACGGGCCTAGTGAGCGAGCAAAACCTCAAGCGCAACGACACCGCCACGGCCGGCTGCCGCCTCTACCTCACCAAGCCCCTAGGGGTAGGCATGCTCACGACGGCCCAAAAGCGCGGCCTGCTGCGCCCCGAAGATGCCGACGTGGCCCCCGCCCAAATGCGCCAGCTCAACAAAATCGGGGCCGAGCTGGGCGAAATCGCTGGCATCCGGGCTATGACCGACGTAACGGGCTTCGGCTTGCTGGGCCACCTGGCCGAAGTGTGCGAGGGTAGTGATTTGCAGGCCGTTATCAACTACTACGACGTGCCGCGCCTGCCCCAGGCCGAGCGCTATCTCGCGCAGGGCTGCGTGCCCGGCGGCACGGGGCGCAACTTCCAAAGCTACGGCCACAAGATTGGCCCCCTCACCGACGAGCAGCGCGACTACCTCTGCGACCCCCAAACTTCGGGCGGCCTGCTGGTGTGCGTCGAGCCGGGCCCGGCCGAAGCGGCAGCGCAGGCCGTTTTCGCCCGTCATGGCCTGAACATCAGCAGTTTTGGCGAGCTGCGCGCCCCTAGGGCCGGCCAGCCGTGGGTGGTAGTGGAGTAAGGAATTTGTGTAAACAGGCGGTCATGCTGAGCTTGCCGAAGCATCTCTACTGCGTAACTAGGAGGTGTTAACAGTCTAGGGTATGTTTGGGTATGGAATACCTGTTGACGGACGCGCAGTGGACGCGGATTGCCCCGCTGCTTCCAGGTCGGGAAGGGTGCAAGGGTGGACGCGGGCAAGACA
>NZ_JABBGH010000006.1 GCF_012927305.1 Hymenobacter polaris | reverse complement strand
GTGCACGGCCACCCTGTATTGCCTAACAACTGGTCTGAAATTCAATTAAATGACTTGTTTCAGACAATCAATGGGTTGACGTTCATTCGCAACGAAGTCGGAGCCCACTTCAGTCCTTCTGGCGCTGATTTGTCCAATTCCGATGTACGCACCTTTGGGGAAGCAGTGCTGGCATTTGCACAAGCTCTCTCTTGTCCGACTTGCGGATACCTGCCTCAAAAAGAGCGGGATGACCACCGCAGCTGCCGCTGCCCAAAGTATCAAACGCAATTGCGACCCCTTAACCGACCTTAGTGTTGTAGCATTGAGCCACTGCTATGCTTTAACTATTCTGCTTACAGTCTCTCCGCCAGCTGCGATATCTGCTACGTACCAACTCGTAGTCTCATGCTCCCCAGCAATAGCCATTACTGCGGGTAATCCGCCGGTTTGACTCTCCCGCTGTAAGGTGGCAAATAGGTTCTTATCGTCTTCGCTAGGCTGGGTGCTGTAGCCGTCCGGGTGTGAGTGCCACTCCCCTACGTACACTACCTGTCGGCCCGTGCATTCGCTAATGCGAGCAAGCTCTTCTGATACACCTCCTACGCCACGGATATAAGCGATAGGGGACTCCTGGCTATCTGTCGGCGAAGGAATATGGTCCACGATATACACCCGGCGATGCTGTGTATCGAAAACGCCGACTAATACCCCACCCGTTTCATTGGGTAGGCGCGCCTGGCGCTGTTCACTTATTTCCCGCAATACTTGATGCGGTACGGCCACGGTCCAGCTATTCACCGTCATTTCCGTATGAAGAGATACCTCGATTTCATCAGCCACCACGGTTAAGTCAGGCTGTGCCCGCCAGATTTTGATGCGAGCACCCGGTTCAGCCACCGATGCGCGGACAGCCCGGGCTCCGATGGCAGCATGCAAGGCAGCCTGGTCCTGTGGCAACTGCACGGAGACATCACGACAGGCGTGCGAATACCGAATGGGCTGGCCGGCGGTGAGCAGGTGTTGCTGTAATTGGGGTTGACGTAGCAAAGCCCGGTAATATTCCATCTCCAGCTGGTCGAGCCGTAGCGAGCGGTCCTGAGCTTCTGCCAGCAGCACCAAGTCTGTTCCCGATGGATTCAGGAACAGCGACAAGCGGCGGGCTGGGCTTTCAATATCCAACGCTAGGTGCCGCGCCACTGCTATTGATGTCGACATGTCTAGTATCACCTCCGCCGCGTTATATGCCGTCAATACTTGGGGGGAGGCCGGGTGTAACACGTTAGCCGCGATTGCCCGCAAGTCCGTTTTCTCGTAGGTATTCTTCAGCATCGATACCATCGCGTGCGCCTTACCCAAGCCTACCAAACTGCTCGGCAAGTAGTGTCGTGCCGCATTGTGGGGCAGGTACTGGTCCTCATCTAGCCACACCCAATTGCCCTGCCCGGCACGCACGAGGTTATTGACTACCTGTGAACCCAAGCTGCCCGCGCCCACTGCTACAAAGCGTGTAGTGGAGGCCAGCAAGCCATTGTAGGCAGCTGCTAGGTCGCGAGTGAGCGCCCGAACTGGACTCAGCAACTCTAGTTTACTACGCTGACCGCTACACCTAAAGTCGACGGGATAAAGGTTAGCTAAGAGGTTTTCATGCATGGCCCAAATTCCGAGGTCTGTGCCAAGCTCGGCCAGGGTGCCGACTGATGCGAAAGCCCATACTTCTACTGTCTCGATAGCTTCCGTCGCCGTGCGCAGCTTCGGGAGCCGAACAATAATCAGTAATTGAAGGCTTCGATTAAAGCCTGGAGCCTCCTTTAAGTCGCTCAGGTGCCCACGTAGCGCGTTCGTAAAACCTACATCGCTATCAGATAAGTAGGCTTGAAGTTCGGCTATCGTGCGCGGCTGTTCCCGAATCAGACCGTGCACCTGTGGCGAAGCCGTGTACACAAAGCTGGTGAACTGTGCTTGCTGGCCCTCGGGTGCTGAGGCTACAGGCGAAGCAACCAGGGTTGTTTTGCCAAGCACTGTGCTGACGAAACGCACGTGCAGGGGCTCCAGCGTGATGGCTGCATCAGGAGCAAAAACGATGCTTGGCAATACCAGCCGCTCCGGGGGAGCATAAAAGGCCTGTTCCAGTGCTTGGTCAGGGGCATGTAGCTCTCCGCGGGCTGTTTGAGTCAACCAGCGCTGTAGTTGCCGGAGTAGTGCAGCCGCCGTCCAGGTTGGCTTCAAGTCTGCATAGGCAATCTGGTACAGACACAAGCTACGCGGCGTCCCTTCGCGACCAAAGTGCAGGTGTGGCACCAGCGGAAAATCTTCGCGTAGTGCCCAGATAAGCTGATGCTCTGTATCGGCGGGATTGAATCCGATTGCGATGCGTTCGACATTTTGCACCTCATGCACCGGATACTGCGGTACTTCCGGCTCGACATCCACGACCACGAACTCATACTCTTCAACGCGAAGGCAATCTACCACCCGGATATAGGGCAAGCCCTGACTTTGCAGGGCCTGCACCAATTCAACGGCTTTTGGTATCGCCAGAGAGCCAGCCTCTACTGGCTCTCCTGACAGTGGATAGTATCCCATTTCAAGCAATTCCATCGTACCTACAATTAGTTGCCGCGGCCGGCCCGAGGTGGAGGGATGCTACCGCCTGCTACGCTGGCAGCCGCAGCCATCTTGCCGATGCTCGCCCCAAGCTGGTCAATTTTGATGACGATGGGCTCAGGGTACAGGATGCTCGTGTGCTCCATCGTGACCAGAAATTCCCCTCGAAGCCGTTCAGCCTGGGCCTTGTAATAGGCTGCGGCTTGGCGGTGCGGGGGCTGCTTGTCATCGTCGTTGCTGGGAATGGGCTTGCTGGTCGAAATGAGGCGGCCACGGCTCTGCCCGTAGGTTTCGAACAGCTTTTTCACTACAGCATCGGGCACCGTTACTTCAACACCCTTCTCGCTGCTGAGCGACAGGTAGCTGCAGTGGTGGGCAATTTTGAAGATGTCCCATTCCAGCCGTTCCGTGCGCCCGTAATACTCGGTTACCTCCACAATGGACTTGATTACCGGCCAGTCGATGTCCGAAAAGAAGTGCATCCGGGTTTTCCGGGTTCCTTCCATAAAGGTCACCTGAAAGGTCAGCGCGTCGCTGTTGCGGTCCATCGCGGCCAAGCCGCCGCCTGCCGTGCGGCTGGCAAAGGGCGAGTGAACGAAGAATTCTACGCCATCTGTGGCCAAATCGAACCCGGGAATCAGCGTACCAGCATCTGTGATGAGGTGCTGCCGGTCGGCTACGGTAAGGCCTTGCGTGGCCAGCCAGTCGGTTAGTTGGCCGGGACCGGAGAATACGCGAATACCCTCCCCTTTTTTCAGCCGGTAACGGGCCTCCTGGCGCAGAATCCGGGTTTCATCCTCACAGCCATCCTCAACGAGGACAGCCGCCGGCACCCACAGTTCCTTGATTTTTACTCGGTCGCCGCCCTGGTATTTAGCAGCGTGCAACAACTCAAAGAACTCGGAAGCCCCGCAGGTATGGTCATTGTCGAGGTGGGTGAAAGCAACGACATCGTAGTCATTACGCTTCGCGTTTTTTAAATCGGCACGCAACTGCACTGGCAGGTCGATGCGCTTGTCCTTGGGGTCAGTAGCGCAGCGCATGTTGGCGTAGTCAATCAGCAGCTTTTTGCCGTTCGCGAGGTCAATCCGCGACGTGTCGGCATTGCCTAAATTAAAAAGGGTGATTTGGTGCATGCTCTTAAGCAGTTAAGTTAATTGAAACCGTTCACCAGCGACTTCGCTGACAGCTGGCTTCAGCCAAGCAATGGTTGTGAAAGAAGGATGCCCCGCGCCCTAGTCGATGTCCGGCTACGACCAGAAGTGGGGTTCCCTCCCATTGCCGCAGCAAAGCAAAAGGCTTACTGTGCAGTCTTTTTGCACAGTTAAAATTAGCTTGATGTTTTTTCGTAAAAACCTTGATTATTTTATTTAAATAGCTGATTTACAGCAAATAACTTTATTCATAAAAACTTTTAAGTAGGCACTATGCCCACCCAGACAGACTATTGTGCAAGCTAATTGCACAGTAAAGCGAGCGCCTCATGCGTTAGCTGATTTGAAAAGCCCGTTCTTCGTAGCGTGGAGTTTCTCGCTGGCCGATGGAGCTTGTGTATGGCCTATATCCTAGGATTTCAATGCCAGTTAGCAAAAACGCATATAAGCGCTACCTCATTATTGACAAATGCCTGCAACGGCGTAACCTCGTCTGGACTATCAAGGACCTGCTAAAGGCAGTAGAGGACGAGTACCGCGCCACAACCAACAAGGGTAAAGGCGTGTGCGAGCGCACGCTTAAAGGAGATTTGCACGACATGAAGTTGCCGATGCACTATGATGCCCCCATTGAGTACACCCGCAATAAAGGCTACCATTACACAGACTCAGAATACTCAATTCGCAAAACGCCGCTTACTAGTGCGGACCTAGTGATTCTTCATCAAAGCCTACACAATTTGAAAGCCTTGCGTGGTTTGGGCTTGGCAGACGACCTGGATGAGCTGGTTCAGCGCCTAGAACAGCATTTGCCCAGTGATGGAACCGTAACAAACCCGATTCTGCAACTGGAAGCAGTCCCGGATTATACGGGTACCGAACATTTGAAGCCTTTGTACAAGGCTATTCGCGAACAGACGCCGCAGGTGATACATTATCAATCTTACCGAGCAGCGCAGGCCAGCCCAGTGGAAGTCCACCCCTATCTGCTCAAGACTTACAACGGGCGCTGGTATTTGATAGCCCGCAATGAAGCCAAAGGCGCGCATCTTCAAAACTATGCTCTTGACCGCATTAAAGGACTAGATAACAGCCCACTGAAGTTTCGTCCGACAGATGTCGACTTTAGCACCTATTTTGACTCTATCATCGGGGTAACGATGCCGGAGAAAAATCCGCACGTCGAGACCATTCGTTTGCACATTGCGGCTGGGCGAGCGCTCTACGTGCTCACCAAAAAGTTGCACCCAACCCAGGTAACCATAAGTGACACGGCCGATGGCTTGGTTATCGAGCTACGCTTAATCATCAATCAGGAATTCAAAACGCGCCTGTTTAGCTTCGGACCTGATTTACAAGTGCTAGCGCCCAAGTCTTTGCGCGACTCTATGCACGAGAAACTTAAAAAGGCTGTCTCCCGCTACAATTGATAAGGTGATATGGAATCTGGGACGTGGCTACGCTATTGGCGCAACTCGTTGGCTGATGCTGACCGGCAACGCATTGACATAACGAAACAGGCTTCGCTGACGGCACCCCTGCTGGATGCAGAAGCGTTGCAGGCATTCTATACGGCCCACTACGCGGCTGCTCCGGAGGCAGCCGCTGTCTCCGAATTGGAGACGCTGGCCGTTATGTTGGCTCCCTTTAGCCTGCGGCCCGTGGTCGGCGATAGACGTCGAACAGCGCAGCAGGGGCAGGCACGGGCGATTCATCCGTTTTGGATTCCAGCGCGGCTCACTAAAACGGGGCAGCTTCAACCACCTACCAGCAACGAGCACCTGATTCCTTGGCTTATCCGCGACGTGCTGGAGCCTACCACGCGCAATGCGCCCGTGCTGGGCAGCCTCACCACGGTTGATTCGGAGCTAGCGCTCTGGACGTGGAAAACGGATACCTGGGAACAGTACTACACCAACGCGCAGGCCTTTTATGCCAAGGCGACAGCCTCGGCCGGCTGGCCAGCTAACCGGGCAGAAATTGGCGATTGGGTGGTGGACAGTAATGCTACTCTTACCCTGATGCCCCCGCAGGGCATGGCCGCAAATATCATCGGCCTGTATCGCTACCTGGAAAAGCAGTCGCGCCTGCCCGCGCTACTGACGACCTTGCTCCAGGGCCAGGCGGCCGGGCGGCCCCTCAACCCCGAAGCGCTTGGCCTATTGTCTATCAAGGGCCACTACGGACAGATGGGAAATAGCTATCCATTGTCAACGTCGCAAAGAAGCACTCTTCAGGCGCTGCTTAAAACCGCATCTGGCGACGTATTTCCGGTGAACGGCCCACCTGGCACCGGCAAAACCACGCTCCTGCAGAGCATTGTGGCGAACCTGATAGTGGAAAAAGCGGTGCTGGGACAAGAAGCTCCACGCATCCTGGCCAGCTCCACAAACAATCAAGCTATTACTAACATTCTCGATAGCTTCGGTCGCGAAGCGCGTGTCAGTCGCTGGGTGCCGGAGGCGCCCTCACTGGGCGTGTTTCTTACCAATAGCAACGTGGCTGAAAACGAGCAGCGGGGCTACCAGGTACAAACCACCCGCGAGGGCTTTTGCAAGGCAAAAGAAGCTGCGGATGGTCGCTACCTGCGGGCCGCCGAAACCGAGCTACTACGCCAGGGAGCGGCCTTTTTTGGTATCGAGTACCCAACTCCGGCTGCTCTGCGCATTAAGCTGCACCATGCTCTACTTCAACAGGTGACGTGTATTGATACGTGGCTGGACCTGCTGCCACGCCTGTACGACGAGCGAGGCGAGCCGTGGAATGCGGAGCAACTGCGACAAGCGTTGCAGACCGGCCGGGCCACCATTGCCGCCCTTGAAGCCTATCAGCTTGAGTTACTGCGACTGCAGGCATCCGAATCAAGTTTCGAAAATTTCCTGGCCGCTTTTCTGGCATCGGTTCGGAAAAAGAAGCAAGCCCGCTACCAATTCCTGGTGCGGACCCAGTGCCCCTATTCCAACGAAGTAACAGACTTCGACCCCGAGCAACTGAAGCTAGAGGTAGCTCAGCGTTTGGAAAAAGCCCAGCAGGCCCTGTTGCACCCACAGGCTGCCCTGGGTGCCTTAAGCACGTTTGACACCTTGGCCGCGCAGCTGCGCCGTGACTACGCGGCTCAGAAAGAGGCGGCTTCTTACTTGCAAGCCCTCTCCGCTGCTGATGCCAGTAGCATCCACAATGTTCTGGATGTGACACACCGGCACAGTGCCTTCGTGTTGGCGCTGCACTACTGGGAGGCCCGGTACGTGGTTGCCTTGCAAGAAAAGCTGCGGCCGGCCCAGCCCCCGCGCCGAGGCTACGAAACCAAGCCGGAGCAGTTTGCGCGGTGGGCCATGCTCACGCCGTGCTTTATTTCCACCTTCCACACGGTGGCTAATTTCTTAGTTAAGAAGTCCAAGGATGGTGAGTCAAGCTATGCTCTGGAGTTGTTCGATTTGCTCCTCGTTGATGAGTCCGGCCAGGTTTCGCCCGAGGTGGGAGCCGCAGCCTTTGCCCTGGCAAAAAAAGCTGTGGTGGTAGGCGATACCAATCAGATTGAGCCCGTCTGGAATTTGCTACCGGCACTGGATGCCCAAAACCAGCGCCGTGTCGGTATTGCGCCTGCCGAGTGCCCGCTGGCCTACCAGGTTTCAGCGGGCAGCCTGATGCGGCTGGCTCAACTGGCGACGCCTTTCCGACTTACCAACTATCCGCAGGAGCGCGGCCTACTGCTGCGGCAGCACCGGCGCAGTAAGCCCGAAATTATTCGCTATTGCGACGAGTATGTGTACGGTAGTCAACTGGAGCGCTTGGCTAACCCGTCGAGCCTGGCAGCTTTGGGACTGCCACCACTTGGGTACATCCACATTGCCGGCGAATGCACTACCGTCGGCGGTAGCCGGCAGAACCAACAAGAAGCCGAAGCCATTGCCAGCTGGCTCCATTTAAAGCGGGATGATATCCTGGCTGCTGCCAGGAGCACGGCTAACCCCACGCCACGCCTGCAAGACTTGGTCGGCATCGTTACCCCTTTTAGCGGGCAGAAACTGGCCATTCAGCGCGCCTTGCGTGCGCAAGGACTGGGCAACGAGAATCTCACTGTGGGCACGGTACACGCACTGCAGGGGGCTGAACGCACTATCGTTCTGTTCTCGCCCGTGTATGATGCCAGCCACCGGGGCGGGTACTTCTTCGACCAAGGCTATAATCTGTTGAATGTGGCCGTATCGCGGGCGAAAGAGGCCTTTCTAGTGATTGGCAACCGCTGCCTGTTCAACCCAGCGCGTAACACGCCATCCGGAAACCTGGCGAAGCTTCTGTTTGAGGAGCCAGCCGAAGGGCGACCGCGGCCTGAATTAGATAACAGCTTCTTCTATGGCGATGAAAGCCGACGGCACCTACCCGTGCCTCGCGAGCACCTAACTGCCGTGGCCACCGGCAAAGTAGACCGCCTCAGCGAGCTGGAGCAGCACCGCCGGGCGTTGGCTTGGGCCATCAACACGGCACAAGAGCATTTGGTCATCGTCTCACCGTTTATTTCAGCGAATGCTATTCAGGCTGATGGCTTGACCGACCTTATCGTGGCCGCCAAGGTTCGGCAGCCGACCCTACGCATTACCGTGTACACCGATGCGCATCTGGATGCTCCACGGGGGCAGCTGCACCCGCATGCCCAGGCGGGCCGGGCAGCGCTACGCCGCGCAGGAGCTGAGGTAAAAATTGCCGAACAGATTCATAACAAGACTATTTGCCTCGATAACCACGCGCTACTCGAAGGGTCATTCAACTGGCTGGGGGCCGCCCGGAGCGGTCACTACGTACGCCACGAGGTATCGTGGTTTTTTCGAGGCACGGGGTGGGCGGGCCGCATCGAGCAGCTAGTACAGGAAATGGAGGAGCGGGTGGTGAATGAATTGGTTATAAGCAGATAACACAAAAATCCATTTGCTAATCAGCTACAACCACGTAGAGGTAGTGCTTGCCCTTAACGGTGGCTAGCCGCCCTGTACTATTCTCGTGCTTGTTATCGAGCTGCTTGCTGTACTTGTTGATGAAATACGACTCGTAATGCTTGATGAAAGCATCACTGGTGGTTTCATACACCACGTACATCGTATGGTAGTCACGGTAATCGGTAGCTTGAAAACGCTTGGCCGGCTGTACCGTTTTGCCAATTTTGGCATAACGGTGCTGGTCCATGATTTTATCAATCGAGTTTTTGATTCTCAGCGTCGTACCGCCGCACTTCTTCCCCGTTTGCATATAGGTCGAGTCAAGCTGTCGGGCTTGGTCTTCGGCCTGGTCTAATATCAGTTTTGCTACGCCCGTGGCAAGGCCCGCGATAAGTAGAGGATGCATAAAGCGTATGGCAATAAAACGCTGAACTGCTTACGGACTATCCCTTAGGCAATACGGGTTTGGGCGGTGGGGTGGGCCGGCCAATAGTGTTGGCGGGCAATGTGTTACCGGCACCTGGCACGCCTACTGGCAGGTGCAGATTGAGGTTTTTAATGGTTTTAGCCATTGGAATTGAAGAATAAAGGGTGAAGTGCTATTTAGGGTTGATTTTGGGCAAGGCGGGAGGCGGTGGGGGCGTAGGGCGGCCTGAGGCGCTGGGGCCAAGTACTTGGCCGTTGGTTTGACCAGTACCCGCTGGCAGAATAATCTGCATGGGGCCGCCAGTAGTATTTGTTTTAGGCATGAGCCGGAAAGTTTAAGAATACAAAAACCAGAAAGACGAAGATACCCAATCCCACTAGAATTAAGCACGTCCAGTTGGCCCAGTTCACTTTTTTGTCCAAATTTTTCCAATTGGGCGCATCCGTAAGCAGGGCATCAGCGGCCATTCGCGTGAGGGCGTGGGAAACCAAGTTGACAAGGAGCGCCAGCGCGAAGCAAATCCAGCAGCCCAATAGCCAGCCTACGTCCGTCGTTTTGGCGGCTTTGGTGATGTCTTTTATGAATCCAACGGTGAGGACTAAGCCCCCACCTGCCAGGTATACAATGAGTTTATCATACTCAATCTCTGCGTTTTTGCGGTTATCCAGGGCGCGCTCCCGGCTTTTGTCGTGGCTGTCTAGGTTGGCAGCATAGGTTTCTAATTCCTGGTTCCAGTCCGTAAGCTTCTGCTGATATTCGGCTAATTCCTCTTCCGTCAGCGGCGTGGTTGGAGTGGTGAACGTAGGCTCTGGGATGTCGCTCATGTTAACCGGGGCTAATGAGTGGTGTTGGCCGCAGTCTTGGGCGGGACCGCGTTGATTTTCTGTGCAGCTTTCTGGTCAGGCACTGCTGGCTTCGGTTGCAGCTGTGCGGCTGGTAACCAGCCCTGCACCAGTTCGCCGGCCTCATTGAAGCCGGACACCTGTACCCAGGTGCGCACTTGGGCACCCACTAGTAGCTCCGTGGCTCCTGGCAACTTGCCCGCACTGGAGGCTTTGCCGGCCGGCCGGGTGCGCAGTAGTACCGCTCGTGGCGTTAACTGCACTTGGCCATTTTGCCGGGCAAGCTGGAAGTTCAGTAGGGCTGTTTGGGTACGGTTTTCATGCATTTCCTGCTGGATGGCTACCTCGCCCACACTTGGGGCTGCTGGCGCAGGAAACGCCTCGTGCAGCTTGTCGCGCACCGTGATGATGAACGTCAGGTAAATGATGAGGTCTTGCAGCAGTACCCGGGTCTTAGAGTTGAGTGCCCTGGCCAGCAGTGCTGCGCACGCCGCTAGCACAGGTTGGATGCGCGATGTGGCACTAACCGGGTCAGCCAATATTTCGTCGCCTAAAGCAAACACCTGGGAACTCAGCACTGTACTAGCCTCCAGCTCTTCCGTAGCCGCTTCGGTGGCTTCCGAAGCTAAGTCGGCAAACAGATGGCTGAAGCGCGCTTCCATCGCTGCTAGTTGTTTAACCCAGCCTGGCTGCTCCAGTACCGTGGCTAAGCCAGTCCATTTCTTGAAAAAACCACCCTGAACCAGCTCCATGTTTTCCATTAAGCTGATTACTTCCGGTGAGAGCTTTGGCACAAAAGAAGCTAGGCCTAGGTGAGCAGAACCGGCCGCACTCGGCACAGTAAGCGCTGGGAATGTCAGGGTTTTGAAGGCCTCTTCCATCCGCATCGATAAAGCCATGGCATTCGTCATGCCGATGCGGTCCAGCCACTGCTGAGACCTCACCATGCCATCGAATAGCCGTTGGGATTTCATAGCAGCTTCCAGTCCTTTCTGCATTTCTCCCAGCGGATTGACTATTGCTTGTATGCGGTCGTTGAGTGCAAATAGATGGTCAAACTTGGGAAATAGATGGTCGAATTTGGTTGGGTCTATCATGTCGGATGGGCTGGTACTGTTCCTTATGCGGCATACTTATCCTCTTCCTCCACAAACCGCACCAGCGACATCAGGGCCAGTGTATCGAGCAGCGGCTGCACTTTCTTGACGCTGCTACCCCGGAAGCGGGCGGCTACCTGAGCGGCGGCCAGCGGCGCGGTGGCCTGCTGCACCACGGCGCGCACGGCCTGCATTTGCTGAGCCAGCGCCGAGGGCCAGGGCTGCGGGCCGGTTTCGGCACTAGCGGTAGTGGCGGCGGCCTCCTGCGGTAGTGCCAAGGCCGACTGCTGCTGGCCGGGGGCCTGGTAGGCGGGGCGCAGGTAGCGGATGGTGCCGGCGGCTTCTTCCTGCTGGCGCTGGTGGTTAAGCTGTACTAGGCGGGTTAGGATGTCGGCCTCGGACAGGTCGGTGGGCCAGCCGTAGGCCTCGGCTACAGCGGCATCGAGTTGCTGGTGTAGGCTGAGCACGACGGCCGCGAGGCCTTGCTCGTGGGTGGCCTGCTCCTTGGCGGTGAGGGGCTGGCCAGCACGCAGCTTCTCTACTACGTTGTAGAGGTCGGTGAGCGCGAGGCTGGGGTGCTGCGCCTGCTGGCGCTTGCGGTGCGCGTCGAGGGCTTCGGCTAGCTCACGGATGCGGGCTTGCTGGGTTTCGGTAGTAGTGGGGAAGGGGAAAGGCTGAAAACAGCGTGAGCTATTGTAGCGTGAATCATTTCCTACTCCCATCTTACCACCTGCCGAGAATGCCCACAAAGTGTGAATTTTGCTAGATAGAATTCCCAAATGGAATGCGTCATCTAAGGCCAATGCCACAATCATATGGTCAGCGGCTGTAGTGGCATCTAAAAATTGGAAAATCCGATGCTTTGCCGTTTCCGGTGTTCCGATGTATCTAGTAAGACCTACCAATGCTTTGCGTAATTCCTGGCGGGAGCGACCATGCAGCCACCATTTTTCTCGCAGCGCCTTATCGCGGTTGATGTCGCGCTCAGGCTTCACTCTGGTATAAATCTGCTGGTAAAGTGCTGGGAACTTGTTTATCACTTCCGCTTCGCTTAATCCAAACAAATCAATAACCATTACGCCCCGAGGCGTGGCAGCCAGGTCTTTGCCGTTGCGGTAGGGCCTGATGTGTTGTTCGATACCCGCGACGGTGCCCAAGCCCAGAGCCTGCGCTTCGGTTGGCGTCACGATGAAGCCCGAACCTGCCAGCATCAGGCCGAAGCTGCTGAGGCCCTCATTGGCTTGCAGAGGCTGTGCCTGCGTCACGTCGGCCCCGGTGGTCAGGTCAGCATTGATGCGCCCCCGGCGTTCCGTTAGCTCAACCGTAACAGCTTCCTCGTCTTCGGCGTCGTTGCTTTCCTTGATAACCAAGGCCAAGATGCCCTCTTCTCCCCTCGCCTTTTCGACCGCAGTAAATGCTACCCGTACGGCGGCACCATTGGCGTTATCGGTCCAGGGATGGTCGGGAATGGCAAACGTGATTTCGGCCGGAGTTTCCGATGCCTCCAGATGGGCCTGAATTACCCGCCGATTGAAAGTCTGGGTAATGGAATTCGTGGTGATAAAGCCGAAGCGCTGGGTGATGCCTGTGCGGACGGCCTGCGCCGCCTTGTCCCACCAATACAAGACCAAATCGGCGCTGTCGGGGATATGGGGGTGGGCCCTGCGCAATGCATTAACATAAGCGTCGCCCAGTGCTTCACGGATGCGTCCCTTCCCAATGAAGGGTGGGTTGCCTACGATGAAATCTGCCTCGGGCCAGACCGCCGGGCGGGCATTCTGAAACTCAGGCCCGTCATAGCTCAGCGCCGCATCCTGCTGCTGAATATTCTGGTAATCGTCGAGTAGCGGCTCACGCAATTGGGTAAGACCGTGAGTACGCAGGTGCCATTGCAAATAGCCGATGCGCAGCACCACGTCGGCAATGGCCGCGGCGCGGGGATTCAGCTCCAGGCCCAGCAGCTGGCGCGGACCAACGGTAGTACCATCGCCCAGTTCCAGGCGCCCCGACTGGCCCAGCTGGCCCAGAGCAGTAAGCACTTCTCCTTCTAGGCGCTTGAGGTGTTCGAGCGTAACGTATAGAAAATTGCCGGAGCCGCAGGCCGGGTCCAGAATACGCACCGATGTCAGCCGGTGCAGGAAGCGCACCAGCTCGGTGCGTGCTTCGTCCACGGCTTTTTTGCCTTTCCCTTCTTCCATGCGCTGAGCGCTAGCAGCCTGAGCGGCGGCCCATTCCCGGCGCAACGGCTCGATGACGGTAGGCAGCACCAGGCGCTCCACATAGCGGCGCGGGGTGTAATGCGCGCCCAGGCTGTGGCGTTCGTCGGGGTCGAGGGCGCGTTCGAGCAGTGTTCCAAAAATGGCCGGCTCCACCAATGTCCAGTCGGCATCGGCCGCTTGCTGCAACAGCGCCACTTGGTCGGCGTTCAGCGGCAGGGCCGTCGCGTCGTGAAACAGCTTACCATTAAAGTGGCGCACTTTGGTGCGTAGGGCCGGCGAAAAGCCACCCTTGTCCATGGTCGTCCAGAGGCTTTGCAAGGCCTCGGGCAGGTAGGCGCGGGCCTCGGCCGTATCGGCATATTCGGCCAGCAGCTTGGAAAACGACTTTTTCGGAATCAGCTCCACATCCTCGGCAAACATGGTGAAGAGGCAGCGCATCAGAAACTGCGCTACCACATCGGGTGCGTGACCAGCCTTTTCCAGCTGGTTACTCAGCCCCGCCAAGTGGCCGGCCAGCCGGCGCGTCACCTGCGCCGCTAAGCGGGCGGGGTCGAGCTGTTGTGGGTCGGTGAAGAGCAGCTTCAGCTGTGCCCGCGTGGCAGGGTCGGCCAGCGCCGGCAGCAGCACCCTAAACTTGCTGGAATCTGGGAAAGGCACGTAGCTGTCGCCCACCCCGGCGAAGTTGCTGTACAAGTCGATGGAGAAACCCACATCGACTACGACTACGAACGGCGGCCGCGGCTCGCTGGCCGGCAGCGCCCGCACGTAGCGCAGGGCCTGCTCGCGGGCAGCTTCCACCATCTGGCCCCATTTGGCTGTGCCCCGCACGGCGTGGCCCTTGCGGCGCTTGCCGGTGGCCTGCCCCAGCTCGGCTTTGGCGGCTTTGGCTTGCTGGTCGGGCGTGTCGGTGCCCTGCTTGGTTTCGAGCACGAAGCAGCTGCGCTTGTATAAGTCGATGCGGCCAGTGCTGCGCTTCCCGGCCCCATCGTCGAAGCTCACGCCGCGCTCAAATACATAGGCATCCTGCGTGGGGTCGTCCGTGGTGGGGTCGGGTCGGGGCACCCCCAGCAGGTCGCAGAGGTCTTGCAGAAAAAGACCGTAGTTGGCGTGCTCAGCCCCACCGGAAGCTTGCCAGCGAGCGAGGAAATCTGGATAGGTCACAGGGATTCAGAGAAAGGCAGGCAATCTAGCCACTAAAACTAGCACCAGCTCCAAACTTAACTAATTTTGCTAGCCAATGTAGCTCCGCTTTTTTTGCCTGCTTCCCTTGTTTTCATGTCCTATCGCTGCCAATAAATTTTCGTGAAAATTCTACTCCCCCATAAGATTAGTGGCGCTTTATTTGACATCATTCACGAGGCCCGAAAAGAACTCGTGCTGGTGTCGCCTTACGTCAATTTAACGCAATGGAAACAGCTAGCTACAGCTCTCACAGCCGCCCGTGACCGGGGTGTGCGCATCACGTTTTATATCCGTTATGACGCCGGCAACCCGGCCAGCAAGGAGCAGGTCGAAGCGCTAGGCATCACTCCACAGCTTGTGCCTTGGCTGCACGCCAAGTTCTATTTCAACGAGACGAACGGCCTTATCACGTCGCTCAATTTGTTGGGCTCTTCCAACAGCAATTCCATCGAGATAGGCTCGCAGCTTGAAACAGCCGAGGAGTTGGAGGTGCTGCGTCACTTCGTTCAGCAGTACCTGGCTCCACAAGAGCTGGGGAAGCAAGGAAGCGAAGAAGATAAGCGCTTCAACGCCGAGGATTTTGGTCAAACCCTGTCAGACTATTTAGAAGAATCTGTGGATGATTCCTGCATGATAACGAGTAATTCCGGCAGGAGCTTATCCATTCAAGCATTGAGCAATTCCTTTACCGCTGCTATTGATGCCCCGAACCAACAGCTCCTACTGGAAGGCGTCGTATCAGGCCGCGAAGCTGACCGGTACAGTGCCAAGCGGGCGAAACATTTCACCTCACCAGTCTTGCGCTACGAATTACAGCGCGGCAACAAAGGGTACTACGACGTGATTCGGGCGACTCTTACCCAACCGCTTTCCACCTCGAAGTTCAATAAGTTGACTCCGACTGAGAAAAGGCACTTATGCGCTGTTATCGCTGATTTTCTGACAGCAGTTCGGGCATTTAAAGACGATTATTAACGGCTCCGTAGCACGGTGGTTCCTATCGCTCACAAAATACTACTGGCCATATTTTCTGAAAGGCACGATAGTATTATTCATCAATCCCTTCCTCAATACTGTGTGCGCATGTCATTCACTCGCCGTTTTGGCTTAGCCTTATCCGGTGGTGGCTATCGAGCAGCCGCTTTTCATTTAGGCACGCTCAAGAAGCTGCACGAAATGGACCGACTGGCCAGCATCGATGTCATTTCTACTATCTCCGGTGGCTCTATTACCGGGGCGGCTTATTGCCTGCACCAAGGGACTTTCGAAGAGTTTCACGCCAAGATGATGGAGGCCTTTCTTCGCTGTAATGTGATTGGCTATGCGCTACGGTCATGGTCGTTTGTGCGATTTTTACTGGTGGCACTGGTATTTGTTGTGCCAGGCACCATTTTGCTTTTTAGTCGTTGGGCTCCTTGGTCATTGCTGCCGCTACTCGGCTTACTCTTCGTTGTTCTCCGGTATCAGTTTCGCATCCTCCCGGTTAGCCGGGAAATAGAGCGGGCCTATGATGCTTTTTTCTACCAAGGGCAGACGCTTCAACAGCTACGCCCGACCCCCATCCTGGCTATTGGAACCTCGAATTTGCAGACCGGACGGCCATTCACTTTTTCACGGGAGTGGATGACTGACTCGACTTATTCTTACTATCAACCCCCGGTACAATTCAATGCGGCCTCTTTCCCAGTGGCGCGGGCCGTAGCGGCCTCATCCTGCGTACCTTTTGCCTTCACCCCCATTACGATTGGCCCACAATACTTTCAAGAGCCAGCCGATACCAATCGTGCCCACCCACAACTCATCGACGGCGGGGTTTACGACAACCAGGGCATCCAGAAACTCACGCAGGCCAACAGCCGCTACGAGTGTAATACTATCATTGTATCGGATGCTGGAGCGGGCCTGAGCCCATTGGGAAACAGCCCTTATCCCAACACAATAGCACTTTTGCTGCGCACAGTGGATTTATTCATGAACCGCATTAAAAATGCGCAGATGATGGCCAATCTTTTTCAACGCGCCACGGAGCACAGCAAGTGTGTTGCCTATCTATCATTAGGATGGCAGCTCAAAAACAGCATCCCGGGTTTCATCGATAACCTGGCTCAGGGTAATATCCCACCAGCAGTAGTAGCGGCCAGGCAGCTTCGCCCCGAATGGGTGGCTAATCCGAAAGAACACCGGCTTGCGCTCACAGAATACCTGGAGCAGCAACTAGATTACGCTGGATTAATAGCTCGCGACCTTACCTCTGACGAATGGCAGATTGTATGTCGAGTCGGCACAAATCTGACGCCGTTAACACCTATTCAACTGAGCTTATTAACACGTCATGCCGAAAACCTGACTGAAATACAAGTCAAGTTGTACTGGCCTTGAATCTTACGTTCCGTTTTAACGGTAACCTTGTTGGTACCTTTTTGGGCATTACCTCTATTCACGCATTATCCAGGAGACTTAAAAAAGGCCATCTGTAGCTGAAAAGTGGCCAGCGCCTCGCCATCCGGCAGCAAAAAACGCTGGCTAGGACTATCCGGTGGAAACTGCAGCAACTCGTTTGGCACGTCGAGACTGCGCAACAGCCGGTGTAGCAGCCGAGGCTCCTCCTTCTTGAGGTTACCGTTTTTCAGGTTGATGATTGTGGTGTAGGGAAACTTGTGGGCCTCGCAAAACGGCAGCAGCCCGCCCCGGGCAATCATCTTCAACCGGTTCTGGGCGTAGAGCAGCGCGTCCTGGTAGGGTAAGGCCAGGCTCAGGTCGGGAAAGCTCAAGGGCGCTACTTCAGGCCCGCGTTTTTCTTCTTCCATGCTTTGTAGCTTTTAATCATTTCAGCGGCCTGCTCAGCCGTGGTGGCCCGGGCCTGCTCCTCCGTGGTGCCCGGCTTAAACTTAGCTTTTACCTCTCCGTCGGTGACGTAGAGGCCCCATTCGTTGCGGCCGATGGTGTATTTGCCCACGGTAGCCAGTATGTTTTTGGCAGCTTCTGCCTGGGCTTTGATGAGGTAGTTGACAGCCAGCGCCGGGGTGACGGCCGCGGCCGATATGCCGGCCGGCACGTTGAAATACTGCTCACGCCACTTCAGGTAAACGCCTTTCGGCCCCTGACCCACGACCACCGGCTTGCCCTCGTGCAGACCCACCTCGAGGGGGGCCGACGCCCGGCGCTGGCTGATGAGGTCCTGGGCCTGCGCCTCGCTCAGCTGCGCGGGACTGATGCTCTCGGGAAGGTTGTAGTATTTCTCGGCGTGCAGGATGTAGGGGCCGTTTTTGCCGGTTCCCAACTGCATTTCCCTGCCCTCGAAGTGGCCCACGAGGCGCTTCTGCAGCTCGGCCCGGTCCGGGGTGAGCTGGTCGGCGGCGGCCACCCAGCCCAGCAGGTTCTGGTCGAACATCGGCACAAACTGCTGGTAGGTCTGCTTGCCTTGAGCAATCTTGTCGAACACGGCTTCGCAGCCGGCGGTGAACTTGTAGTCCATCACCTTGGGGAAGTTGCGCTCCAGAAACGCCGTGACCTCGGTGCCGGTGGCCGTGGGCAGCATCTTGTCCTTATCCGCGCCCAGGGTTTCGCTGCGCTGACTGGTGCTCAGCTGGCCATCCTGCCAGGTCAGGACCTGCGCGGTGAGCTTCTTGCTCGCCACGCTGCCGGTGCTAATGTACTTCCGGGCGAAAATCGTACGCAGGATGGACGCGTAGGTGCTCGGCCGGCCAATGCCCTGCTTTTCCAGGTCCGCAACCAGGGTGGCCTCGTTGTAGCGCCGGGCGGGCCGGGCAAAGCTTTGGCGGGCCTCCAGCTTTACCAGCGTCAGGGCCTCGCCTTCCTGCACCGGGTGTTTGAGCGTCGTTTCCGCTTCGTCATCAGGCTCCTCCCCTTCCTCCTCGGCGTCCTGGTACACGGCCAGGTAGCCGGCGCGGGTGAGCACGCGGGTGGAACTGGTATAGGTATCAGTGGCATCAGCCGCCGGCGCGAGGGTTATCGTGGTCTGGTCATACTGGGCGGCCAGCATCTGTGAGGCCAGGGCGCGGGTGTAAATCAGTCGGTAGAGCGCCTGCTCGTCGGGCGTGTCGCCGGCCTGGGCCTGCTCCCAGTGGGTGGGTCGGATGGCTTCGTGGGCCTCCTGCGCGCCGTCCTTGTTTTTAGTCTGGCGGGCCTGAAACTGGCCCGCCCCGAACTGCGCGGTAATCTGCACCTGGGCCTGCTGGGTGGCCTCCTCGCCCAGGTTCACGCTGTCGGTGCGGATATAGGTGATGTGGCCCCCTTCAAACAGTTTCTGGGCCAGGTCCGATACTTTCTGCACGGTGAACCGGAGCTTTTTTACGCCTTCTTGCTGCAGCGTCGAGGTGGAGAAGGCCGGCGCGGGCTGCCGTTCCACGGGCTTTTTCTCCACGTTCAGCACCCCAAAGCCCGCGCCGCGGCCGACCTGCGACAAGTAGGCCTGCGCCTGGTCAAGCATCGCGAAGGAAGGGGCCGTACGGCGGGCGCGCAATTGCTCGCCGTGACTGGTCTGCAACGTGGCCACCACCGGCACGGTGAACGTGTCGGTGAACTGCTGAATCTGGCGCTCCCGTTCCACCACCAGGCGTACGGCCACCGACTGCACCCGACCTGCCGAGAGGCCAGCCGCCAGCTTACGGTTGAGCACCGGACTGATGGTGAAGCCAACCAGCCGGTCCACGGCCCGGCGGCCTTCCTGGGCGTGCACCAGGTGCAGGTCCACCGTGGTGGGTGCGGCCAAGGCGGCCTTGATGGCCTTCTCAGTGATTTCCTGGAAGGCGATGCGCTTGGTCGTGCGCGGGTCCAGGCCCAGTACCTCGCAGAGGTGAAACGCAATGGCCTCGCCCTCCCGGTCGGGGTCGGTGGCTAGGTACACGCCTTGGGGGCCAGCGGCTTTGGCCAGACGGCGCAGGTTGGCCACCACGGCCTTCTTGTCGTCGCTGACGACATATTTCAAGGCGTGGCCGTGCTCGCGGTCAATCCCAATGTCGCCCCCGCCCACGGGCAAATCCCGAATGTGGCCCACCGAGGCCGCCACCTCGTAATCGGGCCCCGCGTAGCCTTTGATTTTCTTAATCTTGTTGGGGCTTTCGACGATGATAAGCTTCATGCTGCGCAGCTAGTACGCAGCGAAACTACCATGCCCAATTAGCCCTTCGGAGAAAAAAGGACGAGTGGTAAAAAGTCGGCGGTGAAGTGCAGAAACTGGCTACGAATGGTAGCCAAGTTGGTGCCGGAGCTATGCGTTTACTGACTAAAAACTAGTATTCCCCGACCGCACCAATAGTGTCGACTTGCGGCCTCTGTGTAACTTGCCGCAAAGCAGGAACATAGCAAGGTGTTCAACTCTACAGCCAATCAAGTAAACTTATACAATGAGTTGGATAGAAGCGAAACACCGACGTTCAGAGGAAAAGGCTGAACTTTTGCAAAGTGCAGAACTTGAAAAAATAAGGCTGGCCCGAGAAAGCCTGTTTGAAGTGCTTTCAGCGCTCGCTTATGATAAGCATGGATTGTCAATTGAGGAGGTTGATGTAACCTATCTTTTCTTGTCAGACGATACTGATTGTTCTGATTATGGAACAGATACTTATCGGTTGGCGAAGGAGCTTAACGGTCATGGCAGAATCCTGAAACTAGAAACGCTCAGCCCGCTCATGCTGCATCGACATGGCCTATATGCGCATCTGGCCAATTCACCCGCATCATCTGGCTTCCCTGCTGCATGCAGCTACTCAACAGCGCTCAAGGCTCTTTTAGGACTTGAAAGGAAATACCAATACAAGTCTGCTCAGGTAATTGAGGATTCCAGCGTTTATATCACTTTTAAGCACGAAGGGACTAATACTTTCGTCTCAACGGATGAAATAATGCCGGACGGGTCACCTCGTCAAATAACCAGGCAGTTACCTGTCGTTTGCGATAAGGATTACTTCAATGTAAGGACGCTCTTTTTATTGGTGAGCGCCCGGCATTAGTCCGAGCAAACGCAGCTTAACACAATCAACTAGCGTCTGGCTGGTTCTTCTTGAATCGCGGGCGGCCCAGCGCCGGGGCGGGCGGCTCCACGGGGTTATCCATTTGCTTTTGGGCCAGCTTGGTCATCGTCAGCAGGTCGGACTTGGCCAGTTCGGCCACCTTCACCAGCTCATCCAGCGTGAAGCTGCCCGGCTTGGCCATGCGCACGTTGAGGGTGTTGTGCGAGATGCCGATGTGCCGGGCCGTGTCGCTGCGCATGCCCAGGGCGTGAATGAGTTCGGCCAGCGAATTGTAGGAACTTGGTTTGAGCATAGCCGGGGCCGCAAAGAGGTCTAACACGAGCAAAGATTAGTCAATTTTTGCAACATTACGGCCTCGGCTGCCCCGTAGTTCGGGCTATTCAAAAAAGCTGGGCGCCTGGTACCGGACAATCTCCGCCCCATCCGGCTCGGTGATGCGGTCAAGGTACACGAGCACGTTGCCGTCGCGGGCCTGGCGTTCGTCGGCCCGCTGCCAGATGGGGTACAGCTCGGCGTAGGGGAAGAAATTCATCTGGTCAAAGCCGCTGGCGAAGCCCTGCACCATTTCCGCCACCTGCTCGCGCTGCTCGTGGGATACCTCATTGTAGACCCAGCGCAGAAAGTCCGCCGTGTCGGCCGGCAGGTCGAAGTAGGCCACCGTCTGCGGCACGGTGTGGCTGCCCATGTAAAGCAGCAGCTCCCAGAGCCGGTAGTGGTCTTTCTCCCGCTGCCAGTACTCCACGATGTCCCGGCGACCGGCTCCCACGGTCTGCCCGGCAAACTTCATCGTGCCGGGGTCGGCTTCAAGGGCTTTGCGGAAACCGTAGTCGGTGGCCCAGTCCTTTTTCGTGAGGCACTGAAAGTTGTACATGCGGGGGCGAGTAGTCAGGCGTTAGGGAGGCAAGTTAAGGCAAAGCCGGAACTGAAAAACCACTTTTTATAAGCGGCTATTCTGCTCCAGGAGCCAGAAGTGGGCTGTTCCACTCGCGGTAGGCGGTGGTGTAGCGGTCAGCCACGATGGCCAGGCGCTCGGGCTGTTCTTCGCGTTTTATCCAGACGTGCGAGCTGCCGCAGTGCACACGGTAGCCAGGCCCCAGCAGCTGGCGGGCCGGCTCGGCAAATGCGCGTAGGTCGGTCGTATCGGGCGCGGCCCCGATAAGCTGCCGCAGCTGCTCTAGGCGCTGCGCTTCGGTGGAATCGATGGGTTCCTGCTCGACGGCCAGATAAGCCAGCTGCGGAGCAAAAACGGGGCTATTCAGGGGGTGCTGAGTGGTTGGGGGCATGGCAAACAGAACAAAAGGGAGAAAACAGCTACTTCGCGGGTGGCTCAGGGCTGGCCAGCTGCCGCACCAGCAGCAGCACCTGGGCATTATGGAAGGCCTGGCTAAACACGCCGCGCTGGTAGTCGCGAGCCAGTTGGCCCACGTTGGCAAACTCGTAGCGCAGGCCGGTATCGCCCAGTGGCTGCAGGAACTGGTCGGCCTCTTCGGCGCTGAAGCCGCTCAGGTCGCGGCCGTCGCTAAGCAGCAGCTGCACGCCGGGGCGCTCGTGTCGACCCCGCTCATAAGTGGTGTAAATCAGGCCCACGGCCCGCTCCCGGGCATAATACACGGCCTCGCCAACAACTAAATCCTGGAACTGGGGCATGGCATCAGGGCTAAAGCAGAAGGAGGGAAAACTGACCGCCCTGGTCTTCCCGGGTAGCCCGCAGGGCCTCCCGGCCGATGGGGCGCACGGCCCGTACCAGGGCGTTGAGCACGTCGAAATCGGGCTGGGTATCGATGCGGAGCCCGAGCCGCAGGGCCACTTCGGCAGTCAGGCCGTCGCAGTCGAGGCCTTTACCCAGCTGCTGCATCAGCATTTCCACGTCGGTAATGGCGGCGATAACCCGGCTGCGATACTGGTTCCAGCCCGGCTGGATGATGGTGGGGGCTTCTCTGGCACGCATCAGGCAGGGGCTAAAGGTGGGTATCGTAGCCTGTGACCGAAGTGAAAAGAGCCGGTAAATCCTCCCCGTACACCATTTCAAACGTCTGCTGGTTGGTAATGACCGGTTCCCAGTCAACCAGCTTCTGGTGGTAGAATTCCACCTTGTAGGTGTCGGTGGGCATGAGGGTAATTTTCAGACGGTTCACCTGGGCTTGGTTGCGGCGCAGGTCCATCCGCAGCCAGGGATTGGGGTTGCTGGCCATCCGGCCGGCGGCCATGAGCTTGTCGGCCCCGGTCATCACCAGAAAGCGACGACCTCCTAACTGCGATAAAATGATGTAAGCTTCTTCGACAATTTCGGGTTTGGCGCTCATAATCAAAAGACTATCTTATTGCGTTGAGGATAATAGTTAAACGCAAAAACCGGTAATAATGTTTCAATTTTATTTAAATTAAAGTGTCCATTATTGATTAAATCGATAGGGTTTCTCTTTGCTCACGTACCATTATCCGTCCGCAACCCCTTTCAGCAACCCGGCTTGGTCGACTAAGGCATCTTGCTCGGGTTCAAAACTCATATTGTGGCTTCTGTGGGCATCTAAATCTGCCGATTATCCGCAGTATAAAACTGGTGGTTTCAGCACAACAGCACAGGGCCAAGCCTTATAGCTAAGTGTCTGTTGTTTTGTACTTTAATTGCGTTTAATTGGTACTTCTATAACCAATTAATGATTCAATTTTATAAAAAATAAAGTGTCAGATTATGATAGTTTAGCTTGAGCTGTTGGCCCACGCATTGATTTTTCCCTCTTGTTCATTTTTAAGTCAGCTTCTCAGCGTTTTTCTGGGTCACTATCGCCATAATCATACCCAGGGCTTAGTTTTTTCGTTTTTAGGCAGGAGTTTGCTAGCCGGATGGCTATTGAGGGGCTGCCCGGCTGGGGTTGGTGTTCCAGAAACTGTCGCTGCTGCTGATTCTCTGAGTTACTGATACTTATTCCAGTACTTTAGCAGTACAAGGAGGAGTCTTCAACTTGTAATAATAGTATAAAAAAGTAGAAAAGTGCAATCCCTGTTTTTTACCTTTTTGAACTTTGTTGTTTGTTTTCCTTTCGGCCCATGTGCCGGTGAGGTACATCCCTTCGGTCCTAAATGCCTTCTCTTGGTCGACAGACTAAATAGTAGTTTTTTACTGATTAGTTAAAAAGAACATACTAGTTTACTATAAGGAGTAAACGGCCAAAAGCTAAGGTTTGGACAGGTAAAAGCTAAGGTTTGGACAGGTGCTGCAGTTTCAAAAGCTAAGTTCTAGACAGGTTTTCGCCATCAAATAGTAAGTTCTGGACAGGTAAAAAGTAAGGTTTGGACAGATGGGTTATCCACATTGCTCCGCTGGCTTCGACTGTTGCTGCGGGTTACCAAACTGAATAAACTAAGGTTTGGACAGGTGCTCAGGTCGGGGTAATGGCTTCGCGATAGGTGGCGTTTGTCTGCCCTGGGTGAATAAACTAAGGTTTGGACAGGTAATACTAGCAGCTTCCCGACCCGGCTTACCGGCGGGTGATTGGAGCAGAGGCAAAGCAAAAGGTAAGGTGGGCAAAGTAGTACCTTACCTTTTTAGTCGTTTTGGTATATCTTGCGTATGCTTCCCACCGCTACCTGCTGCTTAACTCCATGGCTGATAAACGTATCTCCCGCGTCCCGGCGGCTCCGATGCTGGAGCTGGACCTCAAGTACGAGCCTGAATACCGGGGGGAAGTCAAGCAGCACTGGAACGTCACGTTTGCCCACCAGAAGAAGATTTCGGTGTATGGCAAGCGCATCATGGCCCGGGTGATTGACCAGATTCGGGACAACGATTACCAGCTGCGGGATTTCTACCAGTTGCACATTTCCTCCATCCTGGAGGGTACCGACATCGAGCCGGAAACGGCGTACTCCAAAATCAAGGGCGCGCTCTACGAACTGGCCGACGTGAAGTGGGAGTTCGAGAGCATCGAGAAGAAGGAATGGTACTTCCGGCATCTGCTCGATACCACCCGCGAGCAGCGCGTGGGCTACAAGGACGGCATCATTACCATCCTGCTCAATCCGCAGTTGGCCCCCTACCTGGTGAAAGCGGCCCACTTTAGCAAGTTTCCGCTGCACGGCTACATGAACCTGAAAAGCTGGTACAGCATGCGGTTCTTCGAAATCCTGGCCGCCTGGCAGGACAAGGGCTATTGGGAAGTGCCGGTGGAGGAATACCGGCAGTACATGGATTGCTGGTACGAGTACGACAAGCGCGGACAGGTGAAGAAGGGCAAGACCGGCAATCCGCTGATGAAGTACCCCAACACCATGCTGCTCATCGCCAACACCATGAAGGAGCCGGAGAAGGAGCTGGCCGGCACCGACTTCGAATTCACCTTCACCCCCATCTACGAAACCACCCGGCCCACTCGGGGCCGCAAGAAGATTATCCGGTTTCGGTTCGAGTTGAAAAAAGGACCGACGCTAAAAGACATTCCCGCTTCTTGGCTGGAAAACGCAGCCACCGGCAGCATCATTGCCCGGCTGCGCGACTGGAAGGTGACGGACGCCAACATCGTCAAGTACGCCCCCATTCTTAAGCAGGAAGGTGCGCTGGAGCTGCTCAAGGCATGGGAGTTGAAGAACCGCTCCAATCGGCATATCGATGATAAGCTGCGCTACTGCAATGCGGCCTTCGTGCGTGCCGGCAAGCAGGCGCTGGAAGATGCCAAGCAAGCCAAAATCGACGCCAAGAATGAGGCGGCAGAGGCTAAACTAATAGTACAGCAGGCGCTTAACCTGTAGCAGGTTGTGCTGCCTTGAGTTGGACACAGCGACTTATAAATTAATATAATTTTTATAAATATATAGTAATTAACATTAAATAGCAGGACACCATGGGTATGGAAGAAAATAGAAAGATGGACCTTGATATATTAATTAATTCAGCCGTTGAAATCGGAAATCGTTTGGGTGGGCAGAAGAATCCGGTTGACCAAGAAAGCTTGTATTATGCTGAAGGTCTTGGACAAAAGATAATAAGCCACATAATCTCTGTTCGCCATTTATATCATGGCCAGCAATTGACCATAGGTGCTAATCGCTACCCTACTCAAATAGACTTTGCCTCAATAGCCATACTGGTTAGAGCAGCTATGGAAACATACTTAACGCTCAACCATGTCTTTATATCGGCAACAGAAAATGAAGAGCGTAGATTTAGATTTTTATGCTGGCACTTGGCCGGTTTTCTAGATAGGAAAGACTTTGAGCCCAAAAACAAAGCTCAGCTTGATTTGATAAATAGTGAGCGTGAATCCATTGATAGACTCACTCATGAGATTCAGTCATCGCCCTGTTTTATCGCCCTAAATAAGAAGCAGCAAGGTGCTATTTTGAAAGGAAGCTGGCGAATTGATAGTAGCTGGGGAACGCTGGCCGTAAATGCCGGTTTTGATGAAGGGTTCTTTAAACAGCAATACAAGTTTCTATGTGGCTATGCTCATTCCAGCCGCTTGAGCGTAATTCAGATTCAGCAAAGTAGAAGCTTGGAGAAGCAGCAAGAAATGGCTGATGCCTCTGTGGGAGTAGCAATGGTGGTGCTGGCTAAATTTATGTTTGATTACATACAACTAATCCCAGCCCTAAAGGAAGCCCAGAACGAGTTGGAAGCTTTCGCCATAATTTATGTCTGGAAAACTATTGGAGAGCGCTTGGAAAAATGATTGTGTAAGACCTAGACCAGTACTAACTATTACCTTAATCCGGGTATTCGTCCTCTTGCCGCGTGGATTGTTTGTAGTTTTTTAGGAAGCCTGTTTTTTGTTGAATGGCCACGGCTAATTCGTGTTCCTTAGGTGCCCATTCCTGTGCAGGGTAATAGAATAAATCTACATTACCAATCTGCGCTCGGCCCCCACCCGCGAACGAAATCCCGACAAGGTGGTCAACGCAATCAAAGAACACCAGTTTAACTACGCGGCAGTAGCTTTCCATGTATGCGTAACGCTGCTGACGGTACTGTTCATCTGTTAGCCCTGGTTGACGGGGATACGCTAAAAACACGAAGCGTACTCCGGGATGGGACGGAGAATCGGCCATGCGCATCAGCGGGTTAGTAGCAGGCGAATTTGTCATAAGGTCAGCCAGCGGACGCGCCAGCATACGTCGGCTCAAGCGCGGTTCCTGCGCCAGAAAACGCAGGGCCTTTTCATGGGCCTCGTAACTGTAATCAGTAGCGTAGTGCAGCGTATTCGACTCGAAATGCTGCGTAACAAACTCAATAATTCTATCCCAAGTGTAGCTCACTTGGTCGCTGGCCAGCTTGCGGGGTAGTTCCTCGCCCGCGAAAAGAGCCCACCCCCCCTCCTCAAACTCCTCATCCGTAGTGGCCTGGCCCGAGTCAGCTGGAAAACAGTGCTCATCCTGCGCGTCCGTATGACGCAAGTAGTAAGCCAGTAAATCTTCTTCGCCGGCGGCCCACACCGTGCGCCCGGGTTTTAATAAATAGGCTTCCTTGCGCTCTAGGTACTGCACAAAGTCAGTAATGGTATCGAGCGTGCGTAATACTGTTATTAGGCTAGCATCATCAAATACGTGCACGTACCCACGAGCAGGGTCCAAGTGGCCCACGGTGAATGGTTCCAGCTCGCGGGGCTGGGTGGTCGGGCCCTCGGGGTGGCGTTGAAAATGCGCCTCTCCCACTAAACTGGTGTCGACAATGAGGCTACCCATACCCTCATAAACAGCTTGGCATGCCGCTGATACTCTATGCGTCACAAGCACCCGGTGCACCTTCATCATGGTAGTAGGGGGCAGGGCGGCACGAAGTGGCCGCTGGCAAGCTGCGTCCTCATAAATGCGATTCGGAAACCGCTTGAGCCAGTTTTCTGCACCCCAAATTTGTCCCGCGCTTTTCCAGATTGCCTTCTTGAAATACCGACTCCAATTTACTTGTTCATCCTCAGTCGTTGGATATGCCCAATCCTTATCAGAGAAAATAATAACGTGATTGCCAAATATTACTAGCTGGTCACACAACTCCTTGCCAACGTTGGCCGGTGTTTTTTTACCCTCGTCCGTATATGGATTGGAGTAATTCCAAAGGGAAAGAAAGGAGCGGTGGCACAACTGGGCGAGGTAGCGCTCCCCGGCAGTAGTGCCGGCAGACCTAGGTGGGATGGGTGTCATAATTAAAAGCGCATGGCCTAGCTACCGGCCCAATAGTGGGATTGTTGTTTTTAGAGGTCCGGGAAATCTTCAGCTTTGATGAGCCCTAGACTAAGCAATTTTGCTTTCAATTCGGCGTAGTTCTGCTGTTTGCTCGTCAATTCTTTCCGTAGCCTGCTCGATTTTTCGGAGGTCTGCTGCTGCGCGTTCAAGTCCGCGTCGATTTGTAGCTGCTGCTCGGGCAAGGATACCTTCCTGTCGTTCAAGTTCTGTTCTAGCTGGGCTAAATCGTGCTGTTGCGCTAACAACTGCTGCTGCTTCTCGGCCAATTCTGCTAAGCTCGTTTCGGCGCCGCTCGCGTTCGAGTTGAATTGCATCCACTTGTCCGATATACTCGCTTTCAGCTGTGTCTTCCGCACGTTTGATTCGGCTCGTAAGGTCCAAAGCGAGTTGGCTAAGTTGTTCCTCATCTGCGCTAATTCTGCGGGCCAACTCTCTTTCTGCTTCGCTAAGAGTTGTTTCCTGCTCTGCAAGTTCTCGCGTTTGGTTTGCGTTCGCTTTTCGGCGCTCTGCAACTCGCGCTCGTACTGCTGCTCCAAGTCGCTCATCACGTTTGTCTCGCTCCGATTCAAGTCTTTCTGTAAACGCCTCGCCCGTTGCCTGAGCAGTTCTAACCTCGCCTTGGATGGCCTCAATGTCAGGGCGTCCCAGGCAGTTTCTAACTCCTCGTAAAGCGTGGCCAACCCGACTACGGCGGCACTTGAGCGTTTCCCGTCGCCCAGAAAGTCGCCCTTCGAGTTCAGCAGCCGGGGCACCTCCGTTTGCCAATACGTGGGAATCAGAGGCCAGGAATCGATAATCGGCTTGTTGGCCATTGTACAACCAATGCGTGTGGGAAGTGACTGAAAACAGCTTTTTGATGGCAACCGGGTCGAAATGCGCAGGAACGAATATCTCTATCGCATCCACGCCAAGCGTGTACAAACGGCTAATTTTTTCTTCACTGACTTTGTGGGTAGCATAAATTTCTATCAACAGAATAGGGCGCCGTTGCGCATCCAGAAAAATGACATCTGGTCGCCCTAGCAACACGCGCTGGCCACGGTGGTCGTCAAATGGTTCGGTACGGTGGCGGCGGGCAAAACGTATTTCGCCTTGTTCGTCAAGATACACGTTGCGCTCATCGAGTACGATAGCCGCTTCTACATCTTGTGCTTCGGCCAAGCGTGGAAGCCGCCCATGGAAATTAGGTGGGCAGGCTGCGTAAACAGCAGGCACCCGCACTTTTTTCAACTGTCGCAGCAGCTTTTTGGCCAAGTCATGCCGGTAGGTTTCGCTAGAATAGTCGCATGGGCGCGAACCAGTGCCACCGGCAGGAAGGTGGGCAAAGTGGGGGTCATTTACTTTTCCCTTGCGCGCCATGAGTTCTTGCCCACACCCCAAACAGAAGTAACCGTTGGCCCCACTAGTGGCATCCTCAATTGAAATTTCCCCGCCGTCAGCTAGAAAAGCCCGGTCGCACTCAACAGTTGACATAGTGCAGAGAAATGTAATAGCCACCGAAAACCTGTTCGGTGGCTGTGGTTGCGTGGTTCCCTCCTGCTCTTCTTAGCAGGTAACGAAAGTAAGCGAATAGCTATTAGGGCTAATTACAGCCTGCTTGAAAATCGTGTGTCCAAAACCGTTCTTCTTGGCCAAATGCTTGATTCGTCGCCGCTCATTAACGGGCATATTGTAACCAAATAGCACCTCACGAAGAGCCAAGGGATTAAAGGACACTTTTTGGTTAGCAGGCATGGGGCTTTTTACCACCCGCACCTCTTCTTCATAAATCCAGTGGTCAGATTTTACCGCCAGCACCTTATCAGCTATCTGGGCGCTTTCAGTCAGATGATTATAAACTGGATAAGTAGGCGCGTACCGAACTTTGAGCGGGGTAATAAATAGCTCCGGGTCCTGCGCTACATCGAAGCCCAAGCATAAGCCCTTGTGCGACTCGGTGTAATGTGCCCACATAAGAAGGTTATCAAAGTTGGTGGTGAATGAGCACACGCCTAACTTATTGATGTACTTACGCATACTCTCATTTATGGAACGACGAAACCCAGCCGGGTTCTTTGTGGCCTCCGCCACCATGGCTCTGAGGTCCGCGCTGGACCTGCCCGCATTATTCTGATGCACAAAAGCTGTCACTTCCGCCGGGGTGCAACTGATTGGCTGAATCTGGCAATCAAACGGGTCATTGAGTTGGGGCGGGTACGGGAAATACAGGGCCTGACTCTGAAAAATATCATCAGTAAAATTATTGTTGGGGCGGTATTTCCAGAGTTTAGCTGGGTAAATACCTTCAGCAATGGCCTGCAGCATTAGGTCAGGCAAGGAGGCAGTTGAGGATAGCATGTGCAAGGATGAACAGTTAAAAGCGTGGCATTAGGTAAATTAACCTGCTCGGTAAGCTAATAATTCACTTCCTTTCACCATGGCTTTTCCTCTTGTTCGCGGCCTCCAGTTCGAAAAATAAAAGCGCCCCGGTCAGCTGACTGGGGCGCTTAGTTTGGTGCTCAGCCAGGGGATTACTCGCCATGCGCTTTGCGTCTGGCCGCTATCACACTAGCCGCGACGGGGGCCAGCATGGTAGCGCCGCTGAACATGGCCAAGTCCAGCATGGTGGGCTTGGAACCGTATAGTTTTTGCATCTCCTTGAACAGCTTCGCGCCCTGCCTGGGGTCGGCGTTCATCCAGTGAGCCACATCGGCGGCGGTCATTACCTGCCCTGCCACAATGATTTCCATATTTGGGCTTAGTTCAGGCACTGGGGCTTCGGCCGGCTGCTGCCGAAGGCTAACGAATACCGCGTCGGCGCGCTGGGGGTTGGGGTCAGAAGTAACCCATGTATCAGTACCATCGCTCCCGAAGCCCTGCACCCTAGCGGCGGTAAAGCTCACGGTAGCCTCATTGCTCCCAGCTTGGCGGCAGGCCTCGGCCACGAGGTGCGGGCTGGTAAAGAACTCATACCCATCCGGAAACTGGTACGGCAAGCGGTGCTGGGTACTCAGGCGCAACTCGCCCAGCAGATTGCGGCAAGCGCCATTCATCCAAACGGCCTGCACCTGGCCGTTAATGCTGGAAAACTCGCGGATGGGCGCGGCCGTATCGGCGTTGCGGGTGCTCATGTGAACGTAAGCGCCAACGCGAAAACCTTGGGCAGCGGCCTTAGCCGTGATTTCCTGGGGGGTGGGGTAAGCCATAACAAAGGGGAAAGAAGCGCTTCTGATTTTGCAATTGTGAAACGATAAGCTACGCGGCCAACTCTGCCGGCGCGGCCGTGGTGTTGGCTTCGCTCATGGGGTAATGAGTACCCTTTGCGCCTTCGTAGAAATAGTGCCACTGCGTCTGGCCGTAGTTCAGGCGGTCTTTGTATAAAGCCAGCCCGCTAATCGTGTGGGTCGTGTGAGGGCTGAAAAAATGCACCTGCTGGCCCACTAGAAACCTGGGGGCCGGGTGCTGCTTGCCGGTGCCGGTGCTCACGTAAGCGAGATGGCCAACGATGCTGCCCACGGCCTGCCCGCGCCAACGTAGTTCGTCCAATGGGCCGGCCGCGGCCCGCTGCTTCAGATACTCGATTTCCTGCGCCTGGTCGCGCAGGCCGATGGTAGCCGCGAGCAGGGCAATGGCCTGCTCGGCGGTGTCGGCAAAATATATCCGGTCCCCCTCCCCTGGTAGCAGTATCTCAAACCTGCCACTTAGCACCTGCTGGCTGTGAGGATTGACGTAGTTAAAGCCCTGGTGGGTGTTTTCAGAAAGTAGCTCGTACTGGTCCGCGTCGTCGCTGTGGCGGTCGTTTACCTTGATGGCGTAGTGATAACCGTTCCAATAAATGGCGGTCACCAGGCCCTGCACGTCGCGGTAGCGGGTACTGCGGACGGTGGCCCCAATGGCAATACGGCCGGCGTGGGTTTCGATGGCGGGGAGGTTCGGTAGCATGAGATTTTGCAATTGTAAAAAGTGAGGCTAGTCGCGCTGCTCGTCGCTGGGGTCTTCCGGGTACTCGGTGCTGTCCTGATTGTCGGCCAACTCGTCGTCCTCCTGGGGCGGGTAGTCCGGAATCCAGTCGGCGTGCTCGGCCGGCGCGGGCTCCTGGCCGTTGGGGGTGAAGTCGAACGCATACCGCTCCTGCACCTGGGCCAGCGTGAGCGGGGTCAGGGTGGGGTAATTCGGGCCGTAGTGAAAGTGGGGCTCGGTTTCCACATAGTATTGCCCGCTGGGCTGCTGCCAAAGCGTAACCCGGCCGTTGCCCTCGCCTTCCTCAACCGTAGCCCGCCGGCCCGAGAGGTAGGCGTAGCTGTCAAGCGGCAGCTGGCCCAAATCGAGTTGTAGCCGCTCCCACGGGCACTCCCCGCTGCCACCCATCTCTTCCTCAAACGCTACCCACGTCCGCCACTCGTTTTTCTCCACGATGCGGCCCCGGTACTGCGGGCCCTGCTGCTTCATGGCCTCGGCCAGGGCGCTCAGCGTGTCGTACTGGTCGAAGGTGTAGGGCACGGCGGCGGGGATGCGGAACGGGCCGGGAAACTGCTCAGTCAGGTAGTCCACCTGGTCGGCCGTGCCGGCGCGAAGGGCAAACAGCTGCGGGGCCTTGCGCTCGTGGCTGGCCTCGTGCACCTGCAGATAGTGGTGCTCAGGAATCTCCCGCCAATTAGCTGGGTCGGCCAGCTGAGCCGCATCGTGGCGGTCCGTGCCAGCGAAAGCTTCCACGTCAAAGAAACCGTAGTAGTCGGCCAGTCCGTCGTATACCACCGTAATGCGGCCGGTGTGCAGGTTGCGGTAGTACAGCGGGGCCGGAATCACCCGGTACTCCTGCGAGCTGATTTCTACTGCTTCGGGCACCTGGGCCGGCGCGGCGGGGCCGGGCGTGTAGGGCTCCAACTCCCGGCCAAAAAAATGCCCCAGCGTTACACCGTGCTTCGCCAGATGCTCGGGCATCTTAGCCGGCTGGCAGAGTACCCCTACATACCCCTCGGCGTGGAAGTACGCTTTCACGCCGGCCGGGCCGATGCCGTTCATGTAGATATGAATCCGGGCACCGATGGCGGGCACCTCGCCCCTGCCCGACCATTGCAGGCCGGCTGGTAAGCCGGCGCGGGAGGGGAAACCTACCCACTGCGGGCACTGCTGCGGGTCGCCAGCCCAATCGAGGGGGCTGATTCGGGGCTGCTGGGGGGCAGGGGCTGGGGTAATCATAATTGAAGGGGAAAAGGAGTAGGGAGAAGATGAGCCGGCGGCTAGGCGGCAAGCGCCAGCTGGCTGCCGAATACCACACCCGCGCGGGGGCTGCTGCGCTTGCGGCGGCTGTTAGCCTTGGCATGGTGGGTGGTTTCGGTAACCAGTCCCAAAAAGCCGGCGGCATGGGTGTAGCCCTTTACCTTGGCCCGCTCCGGGTGGCCGTCGCGGTTCACCGTTACCGTAGTTCCTACCTCTGGCACGGGCTGCTGGGCTGACCAATGCAGCCCACCGGGAAGCATCGTTAAGCGGGGCGCGGCTTCAAACTCGGGCACCGGATTGGTCAGCTGCGCGGCGGCATCCTCGCGGGCTTGCCAGGCATCCTCGCGGGCCTGACGCTGGGCCGCGTTAGCAGCGCGAAGACGGGCTAAACGAGCGGCGGGAATGCGGCGGGCGGGTCGGAAAGTGGTGGGAGCGTTCATACTGAAAAAGGGCTTGAGGTGAAAAAGGGGCTAAAACCACGGGGCAGCTTCCCATGCCGCTAGCTCAGCAGCGGATACTGCCGGGGGTGCGCCGGGCGCTTCGTCGGCGGGGTCAAACCGGTCGGCCCATACCTCGCCGTGGGCTAAATCAAAAGCTTCGTCAACCATGGATAAAGAGCTGTTTTATCGTTCGTTGCTGATACTTATTAAACGCAAAATCCGACATTAATGTTTCAATTTTATTTAAATTAAAGTGATAATTATTGACTATTTAAGCAGCTACTAAGGGTGTTGTGGTTAACAAATCCTTCCCTTTTGTAAGGCTTTAACAATTGTGTTTTTGCAATTGCAATCTCATTTTGTTGCCCGCCCCGGTGGCCGCCCGACGAAACAACTCCATCGGGCGGCCGCTAACCTTACTGCGGCGTGACTTCGGTGCCGGGAGCTTCCTCCACTTCGTAGCTGGGCACGATGCCCAGAATGTGGTTGGCGGCCTTCTGGCCCTGACTGGCGGCGGAAATAATCAGCTGCTTGTCGTTGCGCAGGGCCTGCAGCCAGTTGGCGATATAGCTGGCGCTGCTGGGCTCGGTGCGGGCTAAGTCCAGCCCGGCCGCGTGGCTCAGGAACGAGGCCCCTAATTCGGCTACCAGTTCTTCCTTGGCGTAGGTTTCGCTGCCAAAGGCGGCTAACTCGGTGAGCGTGGCCCGGTCCAGTCGCTTGGCGTGGCCGGTGGAGTGGGTCAACTCATGAAACAGGGTGTGGTAATAGTCCTCGGCCGTGTGGAAGTTGCTGGCCTCGGGCATGGTCACGGTGTCGATGCTGGTGCGGTACAGGGCTTCGCTGCCCTTGTGCAGCACGCGGGGGCCACCCACGTAGCCGGCCAGCACCTGCTCGGCGGCCTGCTCGGGCGTGTGCTCGCGGCTGGGCAGTTCGGGGAAACTCCACGCCACGCCGTCAATCTGGGCCACGTTGAACACCGTGGAGTATTTGAGAAAAGCCTTCTTCTTCTCCTCGCCCTTGCCATCCTCCTTCTTGGTCACGGTGAAGAACACCACCGGCATGCCCTTCTCGCCCCGGCGCACCTGCCCGCCCAGCTCCTTGGCCTGGTTGTAGGTCAGGAAATACGGGTGCTCATACTCCAGCATCCCCAACAGCAGGGCATTCACGCCCTGATACACGTGCTTGCTGCGGTAGTTGCGAGGCGCGCCGTGGGCGGCGTTCCACGGCTGCTTCCACGGGGTCACGCCGTTCTCCAACGCCAGAATAATGCGGTTGGTGATGATTTCGTACACGTCGGGGCGGGGAGCAAAAGGAGCGGGCTTTTTCATGGCTTAACAGGTTGGTTTTATGCTTGCTGCTTATACTATTTAAACGCAAAAACTCGCATTAATGTTTCAATAATGTGTAAATTAAAGTTCCAATAATTGCGTAATAAATCACGCCATTTGGCACGAATTCTGATTTTTCCCCTTTTGTTCCTCATTACCATCGTTCCCGTCTGGCCCGCCCATTGCCTGCTGGCGTGACTATTTCTTCGCGGTGCTGCTTTCCTCTGGTCCGCGAAAGGGATGGAAGGGGTTTAGTCCGCAGGACCGTAGGCACCGCCGGAGCCCCGCACAGCCCGGCCCGCAAGGGTTCGCCCCACCGCCCTTCGAATACTGTCGTCCGGCCATCACTCAGCAGGAGCATTAACCTCGAATTCGCTACTTTTGGTAACGCATTCGGCCGCCTGCTCACCATTCCGCAATCCATGACCTCCGCCAGCCAAGCTGCTTATCAGGCCCTGCGGGACTACCTGAACTCGCTGCTCAGCCCCACCCACCCCGACCAGGCGCTGGCGGAGGTGCCGGCGGCGCTACGGCCGAGCCTGGAAGCCTTCATGCGCGGCAAAACCGAGTACCAGGACGAGGCGGGGCAGCGCATGATTTACGCTTATGACCTGGCGGCCTGGGCCAGCGACCTCATTCACGGCGCGGGCCTGGCCTCGCCCCTGCCGCTGGCCTCGGTGGACGTGGCGGCGCTCCGGGCGGCCACCCTGCGGCAGGCCGCATGACGTGGACCGAGATTGAGCGCCTCACCGAGCTGGTGCAGCAGCTGCCCCCGGTGCGCCAGCAAACCAGCCAGCAGCTTAGTCAGGTGATGGTATCGGCCCACTCCACCATGATTGAGGGCTCCCGCGTGACGGTGCTCGAAGCCATGGATTTTCTATTGGGCGAAGCGCCCGTGCTGGGGCCGGGCAAGCCGCTGGAAGGCTACGACATGCTGGGCGACCACGCCCGCGCCCTCGACCTGGCCCTGGAGCGGGCCGACGCGCGGCAGCTGCCCGGCCCGGCCTTTCTGCGGGAGCTGGCGGGGGCCGTGATGCGCAGCACCGGCCGGCTTACCAATACGGCCCTGGGCACCGTGGACCCCACGCAGGGCGACCTGCGCCGCAACAACGTGTTCATTGTTGGGGCCAGCTCGTTTCCCAACGCGCAGAAGGTGCCGGCTCTGGTCGCGGCCCTGGTAGGGGAGCTGCGCGAGCGGATGCCGGCGGTGGCCACCCTGCGCGAGCAGCTGGAGCTGGCCTTCGAGGCCCACCAGCGGCTGGTGAGCATTCACCCCTTCAACGACGGCAACGGGCGCACCTCCCGGCTGCTGATGAACTACGTACAGCGCTACTACGGCCAACCGCTGACCATTGTGTTCCGGGAGGACCGCCAGGCGTATTTCGAGGCCCTGGAGCAGAGCCGGGTAGCGGAGGACCTGGCGGTATTCATGGACTTTATGCGGGGCCAGCATGGCAAATCCCTGACGTATCAGCTGTCCGCGTCGGTTCCCCGTACCTAGCCGAGTACGCCCCTTTTGAGGCGTTGCGCGGTAAGTGACCCGGCCCAAAATCCCGGCTCGTTTACCCGGATTCGCTATCTTTGCCAGCACATGCGCCTGCTCGCCCTGTTTTTTGCCTTCTACTTCGCCTGCCTCTCGTGCCTTTCCTGCACGGACGAAGTACCCGTGTGCAAGGACCAGCAGCAAACAACAGTGGCCGCTTCGCATTCCGACTGCGGGGCCGGCGCGTTTGGCGACTGGTGCTCGCCGCTGTGCCAGTGCCACTGCTGCGGCGGGGCTGTGATGCCCGTGCCGCTGGGCAATCAGGCGGCCTATACTCCGCCCACTGAGTGGGGTACCAGTCTCCGGCACGGCCGGCTGGTTGTGGCCGCCCCAACGCGGGCGCTTGGGTCCGTGTGGCAGCCGCCCCAGGCCTAACCCTTCCCCTATTTTCCTGCTGACCACCCCCTTTGGGTGGCCCGTCGCGTTGCGTGACGGGCGATTTAGCGTTTGGCGCTGAATCGGTTATGCCCCCTTGTGCTCCCGCCGCTTGTGCCGGAGCCGCCGGGCCGCAGGGTTTCACGGAAGCGTTAGACCTAACCCCCAACCAGCGGATGTTCGACCGGCTGATTCATTTTTCTATCCACAACAAGCTCATCATCGGGCTGCTAACCCTGGCCCTGGTGGCGTGGGGCGGCTACTCGCTGAGCCGGCTGCCGATTGACGCGCTGCCCGACATTACCAGTAACCAGGTTGTCGTTTACACGGTGGCTCCCTCGCTGGCCGCCCAGGAGATTGAGCGCCTGGTGTCTTTTCCCGTGGAGCAGGCCATGGCCACCATCCCGGGGCAGGTGGAAGTGCGCTCGTTTTCGCGCTTCGGCCTCTCGGTGGTCACCGTGGTGTTCGAGGACCAGACCGACATTTACTGGGCCCGCACGCAAGTATCGCAGCGACTGCAGGAGGCCGAAAGCCAGATTCCGGCCGGCACGGGCCGCCCCGAGCTGGCCCCGCTCAGCACCGGCCTGGGCGAGGTGTACCAGTACCTAGTGCGCGCCAAGCCGGGCTTTGAGAAGAAATACAATGCCACCGAGCTGCGCACCATTCAGGACTGGATAGTGCGCCGGCAGCTGCTGGGCACCCCCGGCGTGGCCGACGTGAGTTCGTTCGGCGGGCTGCTCAAGCAGTACGAGGTGGCCCTCGACCCGGAGCGGCTGCGCTCGCTGGGCGTGACCGTGAACGAGGTATACCAGGCCGTGGCGGCCAACAACCAGAACGCGGGCGGGGCCTACCTCGACCAGAACCCCACTGCCGCCTTCATCCGCACCGAGGGCCTGGCCACCTCGCCCGCCGACATCGGCAACATCGTCATCCGCAGCACCCGCACCGGCCTGCCCGTGCTCGTGCGCGACGTGGCCGACGTGCGCTACGGCGCGGCCGTGCGCTACGGGGCCATGACCCTCAACGACCAGGGCGAAGTGACCGGCGGCCTGGTGCTCATGCTCAAGGGGGCCAACGCCGCCGAAGTCATCCAGGACGTGCAGAAGCGCATGGCCACCATTCGCAAAACCCTGCCCGAAGGCGTGAGTGTGGAGCCGTTCCTCGACCGCTCCAACCTGGTGGACCGGGCCATTCACACGGTGAGCAAGAACCTGCTGGAAGGCGCGCTGATTGTGGTGTTTGTGCTGGTGCTGTTTCTGGGCAACTGGCGCGCCGGGTTGGTGGTGGCCTCCGTCATTCCGCTGGCCATGCTGTTTGCCGTGAGCATGATGCGCCTGTTTGGCGTGTCGGGCAACCTGATGAGCCTCGGGGCCATCGACTTCGGGCTGATTGTGGACGGGGCCGTCATCATCGTCGAGGCCATCATTCACCGCCTGCACGGCGGGCAGCTGGTGGTACCGGGCAACCGCCTGAGCACCGAGCAGATGAACGAGGAAACCTACCACGCGGCCAGCAAAATCCGCTCCTCGGCCGCGTTCGGCGAAATCATCATCCTCATCGTGTACCTGCCGCTGCTGGCCCTGGCCGGCATCGAGGGCAAGATGTTCCGGCCCATGGCCGAAACCGTGGCCTTCGCCATTCTCGGGGCATTTATCCTGTCCCTGACCTACGTGCCGATGATGTCGGCGCTGGCCCTGAGCCGGTCGACTACAACCAAGCAGACCATTTCCGACCGGATGATGGCCTTCTACACCCGCCTCTACCACCCGCTGCTTAAAGGGGCCTTGCGGCACCAGGCTGCGGTGCTGCTCACGGCCGTGGGCCTGCTGGTGGGAAGCTTTTTCCTGTTTCGCATCCTGGGGGGCGAGTTCATTCCGACGCTGACCGAGGGCGATTTCGCGGTGGAGATGCGCACGCTCACCGGCTCCTCGCTGAGCTACACCATCGAGCAGGCCCAAAAGGCTGGTGGGATTCTCAAAAAGCAGTTTCCCGAAGTCAAGGAAGTAGTCGCCAAAATCGGGGCCGGTGAGATTCCCACCGACCCCATGCCGGTGGAGGCCGCCGACGTGATGATTATTCTCAAGGACCAGAAGGAATGGACTTCCGCCCACAACCGCGAAGCGCTGGCCGATAAGATGGCCGACGCCCTAAGCGTCATGCCCGGCGTCACGTTTGGGTTTCAGCAGCCCATCCAGATGCGCTTCAACGAGCTGATTTCGGGGGCCAAGCAGGACGTGGTGCTCAAAATTTACGGGGAGGACCTGCAGCAGCTGGCCGACTACGCCCAGCAGGCCGGCCGGCTCGTGCGCCAAGTGAAGGGAGCCGAAGACGTGTACGTGGAGCAGGTCACCGGCCTGCCCCAAATCGTGGTGCAGCTCGACCGCAACCGCCTCGCCCAGTTCGGCCTGAACGTGGCCGACGTGAACCGCACCGTGCAAACGGCCTTCGCCGGCGAAACCGCCGGCCAGGTGTTCGAGCAGGAGCGGCGCTTCGACCTCGTGTTGCGCCTGCGCCAGGATTTGCGCAAGGACATCAACAGCGTGCGCCGCCTGTTCATTGCCGCTCCCAACGGCCGGCAGGTGCCCCTGGAGCAGGTGGCCAGCGTGGAGCTGCGCGAAGGCCCCAACCAGATTCAGCGCGACGACGCCAAGCGCCGCATCAGCGTGGCCTTCAACGTGCGGGGCCGCGACGTGGAAACGGTGGTCGAAGAGCTGCAGGGCAAGATTGACCGCCAGCTCAAATTTGCCCCGGGCTACTACACCACCTACGGCGGCCAATTCGAGAACCTGCGCCAGGCCACCGACCGCCTGAGCGTGGCCGTGCCGGTGGCGCTGGTGCTCATCTTCGTGCTGCTGTTCTTCACCTTCCGCTCCTTCAAGCAGTCGGTGATGATTTTTACGGCCATCCCGCTCTCGGCCATCGGCGGCATCGCGGCGCTGTGGCTGCGGGACATGCCCTTTAGTATTTCGGCCGGGGTGGGCTTCATTGCCCTGTTCGGGGTGGCCGTGCTCAACGGCATTGTGCTCATCGGCTATTTCAACCAGCTCAAGGCCGAAGGAGTGACCGACCTGATGGAGCGCATTATGCGCGGCACCGAAGTGCGCCTGCGGCCGGTGCTGATGACGGCCACCGTGGCCTCGCTCGGCTTCCTGCCCATGGCCCTGGCCCAGTCGGCCGGGGCCGAAGTGCAGCGCCCGCTGGCCACCGTGGTCATCGGCGGGCTGGTGTCGGCTACGCTGCTCACGCTGCTGGTGCTGCCCGTGCTCTACGCCCTTTCCGAGCGCGTGAAGGCCGGCGGCCCGAATGCGGAGCCGCAGCCAGAGGCTACTTCAATTGCCCCCGCGAAAAGCTTGCCCGTGGCCCCGGGGCTGCTTTTGCTGCTGCTCGGCCTGCCGCTGCCGGGTCGGGCGCAGGGGCCGCTGACTGCCGCGCAGGCCGTGAGCCAAGCCCTGCAAACCAACGGCACGGTGCTGGCCGGCACCCGGGCGCTGGAAGCCCAGCAGGCCATCCGCCGCACGGCCTACGACTTCGGCCGCACCACGCTTACCGGCAGTTACGGGCAGTACAACTCCCAGAACCGCGACAACCAGTTCACCCTCACCCAGTCGCTGGCCCTGCCCGGCGTGTACCGCAGCGCCGCTGCGCTGGCCGACGCCCGCATTGCCGGCCAGCAGGCGCAGCTGGCGCAGGTGCAGGCCAAACTGCGCCGGCAGGTGCGCCTGAGCTACGAGCAGGCCGTGCACGCCCGGCACCGCCTGCGGGTATTGCGGGGGCAGGACAGCCTCTACTCGGAGTTTCTGCGCTCGGCCAATCTGCGCTTCAAGACCGGCGAGGCGGCGCGGCTCGAACCCGCCACGGCGCTGGTGCAGCAGGGCGAAGTCCGCACCCAGCTGCGGGCAGCCCGCACCGACTTCCGGGTGGCGCAGCGCCAGCTACAGGCGCTGCTGCAAGTGCGCACGGCAGTGGCCCTGGCCGACAGCGTGCTCCAACCGCTCGCGCTGCTGGGGGCCGCCCAGCTGGTCGATACCACGGCCCCGGGCCGGGCCGACACGCTGCTCCAGCGCACCAACCCGCAGGCGCGGGTGCTGGCCCAGCAGGTAGCCGAGCGACGGGCCGAAACCCGCGTGGCGCAGGCGGCCGGGCTGCCCGAGTTCACCGTGGGCTACTTCAACCAGAGCATCATCGGCTACCAGCGCCTCGACGCGGCCGGTACCGAGCGTTACTTCGGCGGGGGCTCCCGCTTCCAGGGGGTGCAGGCCGGGGTGGCCGTGCCCTTGTGGCGGCGGCCCCAAAAAGCGCGGGTGCAGGCCGCCCGCCTGCAGGAACAGGTGGCGCAGGCCGGCTTCGACCGCTACCGGGCCGAGCTGGCCGGCCAGCTCGATGAGCTGCTGCTGCGGCGCACCGAGCAGCAGCAGCGCCTGGCCTACTTCGAAAGCACGGCCCTGCCGCAGGCCACGGTCATCACCCGCCTGTCCACCCTGGCCTACAAGGCCGGCGAAACCGGCTATTCCGAATACCTGCTCAACCTGGAGCGCGCCCGCCGCCTGCGCCTCGACTACCTCGACGCGCTGCTGCAACACAACCAGACCGTTATCGAGCTGGAATACCTCCTGGGCAGCCAGTAGCCCGGCCCGCGCCGCGCTACGCCTTCTCCCTTCAACCTCAGAATCATCATGCGATACCTAGCCCTCCCCCTGGTGCTGCTCGGCCTGCTAAGCGGCTGCGGCTCCAAGGAAGCCCCCCCGGAAAAAGAAGAAACGGCCGCCGCCGCTCCCGGCGGGGAAGCGGCCGAGAAAGGCCCCGCCGACCGCGTCACGCTCACCGCTGCCGAGCAGCAGGTGGGCGGCGTGCGCCTGGGCGCCCTCACCGAGCGCCCCATGAGCGGGGGGCTGAAAGTGAACGGCGTGCTCGACGTGCCGCCCGAAAATCTGGTATCGGTCAGCGCCCCGCTGGGCGGCTTTGTGGACCGGACCGACCTGCTGCAGGGCTCGCGGGTGCGCGCCGGCCAGGTGCTGGCCGTCATCCGCAACCCCGACTTTGTGCAGCTGCAGCAGGACTACCAGGAAACCCGCAGCCAACTCAAGTTTGCGAAAGCTGAATACGAGCGCCAGGGCGAGCTATATCGGCAGGAGGTAGCGCCCCAAAAGAACTTCCAGCGTGCCCAGGCCGAGTACGAGGCCCTGCAAGTGAAAACCAATGCCCAGGCCGCCCGCCTGCGTCTGGCCGGCCTGCCCATCGGCGGGACCATCGTGAGCACGGCCATCCTGCGAGCCCCCAAAGGCGGCTTCGTGAAGGCGGTGAACGTGAGCATCGGCCAGAGCGTGACGCCCACCGACGTGCTGTTTGAAATCGTCAACCCCGAGCACCTGCACGTCGAGCTGACCGTGTTTGAAAAGGACATTCCGCAGGTGAAGGAAAACCAGCTGGTGCGCTTTTCCCTGGGCAATGACTCGCTGAGCCGGGAGCGCACGGCTCACGTGTACCTCATCAGCAAAACCATCAGCGACGAGCGCACCGTGCGGGTGCACGCCCACCTGGACCGGGAAGACGAGCAGCTGCTGCCGGGCACCTTCGTGCGGGCCGTTATCGAAACCAACCGCGTGACCGTGCCCACCCTGCCGGAAAAAGCGGTGGTGCAGTACGGGGCCCAGTCCTACGTGTTCGTGGCCACCGATTCGGGCCCGGCCGCCGGCCGGGCCACCTACCGCCTCGTGCCCGTGACGCGGGGCGTGAGCGAAGACGGCTACACCGAATTTCACCTACCGGCCACCGAGCAGGGCAAACAGCTGCGCTTTGTCGTAGAGGGAGCCTACGCCTTGCTCGGCAAGCTCAAAAACGCCGAGGAGGAAGAGGACTAATGGGCTGAATGAGGGCCAAGTATACCACGGGTGCCAAGCTCATTCTTACAAGCAAGTGCAACATTTTTAGCAGATTTCTTCGCCCATACAGTAGTTCCCGCTCTATTCGATGATGTAGTCATCAACTCGTAATAGTCCTGCAAATCTTTGTCCGACAAGGATTTCACATATTCTTCCATGCTTGGAATAGCAGAGTCGGACGACGGGCTAGCACTCATGTTGAAGGGACGGCTAAAGAGAAGACTTCTGAACAGCAAGGCATTGGTGGCCTGCACCAAAAGTAACACTGCTTCGGATTCATCCCGTTTGAAGCTCCCAGTTCAGTGATAGGGACTCTGTTTACCACGCTTTTTACTTCATACGACTCACTTATGCCTACATCTGATAAGCTTGGCGAGGAGCTGAACACCGCCAAGCAGGTGCAGCCCGAAAACGTGGGCGCGCTCAGCCGCGACCAGCTCACGCCCGAAGCCGCCGCCGCGCCCCAGGGCCACGACGTGGCCGGCCACGACCACGCCCCCGCCGCCGATGAGGACCACGCCGGCCACGCGCACGACCCCGGCGAGCTGGACCTCGACGACGACGAGCACGACCACGGCCCAGCCGAACCGAACCCCTATCTGGTGCCGGGCATCAGCTTCGCGCTGCTGCTAGCCGGCATCGCGCTGGACTACTATAAAGTCGGTTTTTTCAGCGGCTACGTGCGCCTGGTTTGGTACGGGCTGGCCTTCGTGCTGGTGGGCTGGAAGGTGGTGAAAGCCGCCGTGCTCAGCATTCCCAGCGGCAACATCTTCAACGAGTTTCTGCTCATGAGCCTGGCCACGCTCGGGGCCTTTGCCATCGGTGAGTATCCGGAAGGGGTAGCCGTGATGCTGTTCTACACCGTGGGCGAGCTGTTTCAGGACGCGGCCGTGAACCGCGCCAAGCGCAGCATCAAGGCCCTGCTCGAAATTCAGGCCACCGAAGTGACCGTGGTGCGCGGCGGCCAGCCCCTGGTGCTCGACCCCAAAGCGGTGCAGGTAGGCGACGTGATGGAAGTGAAGCCCGGCGAGAAAGTAGCCCTCGATGGCACCCTCAACGGTAAGGCGGCCAGCTTTAACACGGCCGCTCTCACTGGCGAGTCGGCCCCTCAAACTAAGCAGCCGGGCGAGGCCGTGCTGGCGGGCATGATTAACCTGGAATCCCTGATTCAGGTGACGGTGACGGCCGCTTTTAAGGACACCAAGCTCTCGAAAATCCTGGCCATGGTGCAGGACGCGGTGGGCCGCAAAGCCAAAACGCAGCAGTTCATCACCAAGTTTGCCAAAATCTATACCCCCATCGTGGTAGGGCTGGCCGTGCTGCTGATTGTGGTGCCCTACTTCGTGGTGAGCGACTACGTGTTCCGCGACTGGCTCTACCGGGCGCTGGTGTTTCTGGTCATTTCCTGCCCTTGCGCGCTGGTCGTCAGCATTCCGCTGGGCTACTTCGGCGGCATTGGCGCGGCCTCGAAAGCGGGTATCCTGCTTAAGGGCTCCAACTTCCTGGACGTGCTGCGCGAAATTGATACCGTGGTAATGGACAAGACTGGCACGCTCACGCAGGGCGTATTTGCCGTGCAGCAGGTGCAGCCGGCGGCCGGCACTACCCCCGAGCAGCTGCTGCGCCTGGTGGGGGCGCTGGAAACCAAATCGACGCACCCCATTGCCAAGGCGGTGGTGGCCCACGTCGGGGCGGCCGCGGCGGGCGTGCCCGTCGATAACGTGGAGGAAATCGCTGGCCACGGCCTGCGAGGGAAAGTGGACGGCCGCGACGTACTGGCGGGCAACACCAAGCTGCTGACCAAGTTCAGCGTGGCCTATCCGCCCGAAGTCGACCAGGTGGTGGACAGCATTGTGGTGGCGGCCGTGGACGGGAAATACGCCGGCAACCTCACCGTGGCCGACGCCCCGAAAGAGGACGCGGCCCGCGCCGTGCAGGAGCTGAAAGCCGACGGCATCAGCAAGCTGGTCATGCTCTCCGGCGACAAGGACAGCATCGTGCAGCGCGTAGCCAAAGAATTAGGAATCAGCGAAGCCCACGGCGGGCTGCTGCCCGAAGACAAAGCCAACTACGTGCAGCAGTACCTCACCGAGGGCCGCAAGCTGGCCTTTGTGGGCGACGGGGTGAACGATGCCCCGGTGGTGGCCCTGGCCGACGTGGGCATTGCCATGGGCGGGCTGGGCTCGGACGCCACCATCGAAACGGCCGACGTAGTGATTCAAACCGACCACCCGAGCAAGATTGCCACGGCCCGCCGCATTGCCCGCGCCACCCACCGCGTGGTGTGGCAGAACATCTGGCTGGCCTTTATCGTGAAGGGTATCGTGCTGGCGCTGGGGGCCGGCGGCGTGGCCACCATGTGGGAAGCGGTGTTTGCCGACGTGGGCGTGGCCCTGCTGGCCATTCTCAACGCCGTGCGGATTCAACGGATGGACTTCACCAGCAAAGCAGATTATCAACAATGAAGATAAGAGACGTTTTCCCAGCGGTATATGCTGGTCGTTACAGCCAAGAAGTTGAAACGTTTTGGGAACAGGACTACCATCCTGCTGACCAACATCTGGTTTTTGTGCTTGAAGACATATTTACTGTAGAGTGTGCTCTTGCTCAAGAGTTAACACTGGACGAATTCAGAAAACACATCAACCTCATTTTTGATGATATAATCATTGCGAAGAAGCACCCGGCGATGGTGCTTCCGTTCGCTGGACTTGATTTGCTTCTATTGATTCACGGGGCGAAAGCAGCCGGCACTTATAACCAACGGGGCGCCATGCTCGATGTGTTCGACTGTTTAACAAAGTCGTTGTATGGCAGAACCATGAAAAATGGGGAGCAATATGAGTCGCAACCGGAGCGGCTCTGGCGATTTGCAAATCCACAATCATGGCAGTTTGCGCTTGGCGTGGACGTTTTGCAAATCATCACGCTGTGGCTGGGACAGCTCTTTTACTATTCACGTTCCTTTAGCGGGTTATCCCAATTATGCCAGGATTTTCTAGAACTGTCCATTAAGTGGGCAGCTGAAGTCATACGCGCAACTACGATGGATGGAGCCTTTCTGCTCACACAGCTATACGCGTGGACAACTGAATACCAACAGCCTGACAAAGCCAAAGACATCTTGGATATTATCAGCACTGTATACAGCGAGCTTAGCTGGGGGCCGCTTAGCGCGGAGAAACAGCATCTAGGTGTCCATTTGGTGCTAACAAGCAAACAGCCTGCTCAACGCGAGTCTATCTACGCAGAGTTAAAAGCTCATGGCACACTTTCCGCCCAAGACAAGATGCAGATTGCCTGCGAGATAGACAACAGTATTGATGCTATTAAAACGAATTTCGACGCCATTCTTACAGCAGTCAGAGAGTTTAGTCATGAAGTAGAAGCCAGGGCTAAAACCTTGATTGACATTACGTACGAGAAGTCACGTCTCTTCAAAGTATTAAACAACGTTATTCTAACCCTATGCCAGCACGCCGCCACTACGGAACTGGCGACTTTGCTGACAGCTTACTACCATCCTGATGCTGATTGGGCACCACGGGATTCTATCCTTTTTATCTTACCCAATGCTAAGGACGGAGTACTATACTGTGCGAAGGGAGGGTTGGCGGTTCACGAACAGGATAATGTCGTTGCCGTGCCCGTTTTGGTGGATATGGCTAATCAGGCATTGAGTCAGTTGCATGTACTCAGGGGAACGCCGGGCCAGATTACGCCAGTGCCAGAAAGAACAATAGGCTTTCCGATATTGCCACTCGGCCGCGAGTTTGAACGAACGGTTTCTAGCTTCTACAATCTTAAGAAGCTCGGGCAACTAGATATATCTGGGGTAACTGCTTTGTGTCCCTTTAATTTTAATCAACTGCCATTGCAGGCGTTGATGCTAAAAGAGCTGCAGGTTACATTCCCCATTTATACAAGCCTGCAAAACAAGGGCGCTTACCTACGCCCCCGTCACGTTCTATTCTGGCAAGGTAGCAGCGTCACCTCGGAAATGGAAGGTAATGCGCTCGCCTACATTTTCGAAAAAGCCGGGGCAAAACTGACTGTATTGATAGAGGGCACTGCGACAAAGCAGGACTTTATCGATGCCTACCGTAGCCCCGATTATGATATCATCTGGGTTTCTTCGCATGGTGAAAGGGGCTACTACGAGCCCGATAATTCCAGCTTCGCCCTTTCTCATACCGAAGCAGTGAGTCTCACCGAACTCGCGGCCATTACGGTTCAGCACCCGCACGTTCGGCTTTTGTTCCTAAATGTATGTGAGGGCGGGGCCAACACGCAGATTGGAGAGTTCCTAAATGTGGGCTTTGGTCATGTTGTAACCAGCGATAATCAAGACGTTCTCTCGCACTTATGGATGGCTGACTCGCTAGTAGCTATGCTGCTTGGTGCTTTGGTGGCTGAGGGATTATGCCAGTCAGGGGCGACCTATTTCAGTGCCTATCAATCAGCACTGCTCACCTTGATTGCTGGAGAAGCGGGCATAATTGACAAGCTCAATTCCATCGAGCCGGAAACACAGCATACAGCAATTACAGCCTTGGTTGACAGGCTACAGTACAGCTCTAATGCTGACTTGTCCAATATTTTGAAATGGGGCAGCGCCGTGTATTTCTCCTAATGTTTGAGGGTTTTTCTAATTAGCTTATGCTGCACTACTTATCACATGGCCCCTCCGTGCCATTAGCCCGTGGCTCGTAATGCTTATTTCCAGCATAATTATCAGTTGCAGCTCCCGGCACGATACCGATGAGCACGAGCAGGAAGTGCACGCCGGTGCCAAGCCCAAGCTGGCTCCCGTGGCCGCGCCCCCGGCCCTGGGCGACACCCTGCAGTTGGTCGCGCAGCAGCTCGATACGGTGCACCGCCTCGGGTGCTGGGACGAGGACCTTGCCCGCCTGATGAGCGTGCACCACGGCGGGGCCCAGCGGCTGGCGGCGGTAGAACTATCGCACGGCAAAGACTCAACCCTTCGCGCCCTGGCCCAGCACGTGCTCAAGGGCCATGAGCGCGACAACCACGTGCTCACGCTGGCCCTCACCCGGCAGCCGCCGGCGGGCCAGGAATACCGGCCGGGCAACGCCCAGGACCCGTTTGTGCGGCGTATTACCGCCGCGCTGGCTCCCCTGCGTCAGCCGCCGCCCCTGCCTGGCACCCTTGATGCTGATTTTGCCACGATTATGCAGGTGCATCACCAAACCGGGGTGGCCCTGGCCCAAACCGAGCTGGCCTATGGCAAGGACGCGGAAGTGAGAAACGCCGCCCGCCAGATTGTGCGCGACGAGCAGGCCGAAATCAAGCAGTACCAGCGCTGGCTCAAGTCCCACGCGGCAAAATCCTCTCACTAACATTTACATCCGCTTCATCCATGCTGCTTACTATTCCCGCCGCCGTCACTCCGCCCTGGTCCACCATGCTGGGCTTTTCGCTGCTGCCGGCCGTGGTCATGATTGCCGGCGCGGCCCTGGCCGTGTGGCGGGCCCCCGGCCCGAAGCTGCGCAGCGCCATTCTGCACTTCGCAGCGGGCGTCATCTTCTCGGTCGTGGCCGTCGAGCTGCTGCCCGACATTGTGCAGCACCATGCGCCCTACGAAGTGGCGCTGGGCTTCGGGCTGGGCGTGGCCACCATGCTGGGACTGCGCTACTTCACCCAGCGCCTCGAAAAGAAAGAGGAGCCTGGGGAAGTAGGCGATGCGCCGGCCGGAAGCGCCGGCGTAACCGCCCCACCCACCGCGGCCTCCCTTCCCTGGGGCCTGCTGGTGGCCATTGGCATTGATATTCTCATTGACGGGCTGCTGCTGGGCATCGGCTTTGCGGCGGGCGCGAAGGAAGGCACCCTGCTGGCCATTGCCCTCACCATCGAGCTGCTGTCGCTGGGCTTGGCCACGGCCATTGAGTTGCGGCAGGATGGCCACGGCAAGGGCCGGGCCGTCGCGATTGTGGCCGGCACTTCGCTCATGCTATTGGTCGGGGCGGGCATTGGCACCACAGTGCTGCGCGGGGCCACCGGCAACTTGTTGGAAATCGTGCTTTCCTTTGGCCTGGCCGCGTTGCTGTTTCTGGTCACCGAGGAGTTGCTGACCGAAGCGCACGAGGAAACCGAAACGCCGCTGCTCACGCTGGCCTTTTTTGTGGGCTTCCTCCTGTTTTTAATTCTGGGCATGGTCGCCTGACCTCACCCTTTTCCACTACGCTGCGCATGCACACCGCCAAAATTGACCTGACCCTGGAGCCCAACGGCCGCCACCTAGCTTTCTCAAAGGAGCTGCTGGAAGTTGCCCACGTCTTTCGCCGCGTCGGAGGCGAGGCCTCCACCTGGCAGCGGGTGGCCGTCAACGCCCGCTCGCCCTTCCTTGATACCGACACTTTTGCGCCCGGCACCCTGCTGGAATACTACGTGCAGCACGAAACTCAGCAGGGCGAGCCCGAAGCCCGCAGCCACGTAGTCAGCACTACTGTGGCCTGATTAACAAATGGGCTTTGTGCTCATTCCACCTTTGGCTAGCCGACTTTGGTTACGGCCCCCACCAACTGGTAGCCGCCGCTTTCCAACGCGGCATGAATGGCGTTGAGGTCGGGGCCGTTGACGTGGGCCGTGGCCACTTCGGCTTCGCCCACGGCCACGCGGTCCACTACCAGGCCCAGGCCCACCAGCCGCTCGCGCACCCACCCGATGCAGTCCGGCCCGCACATATTGTCGATGGTGAGCACGTAGCGCAGGAGCTGCGTCATGCCGGCAGTATCGTCTTCGGGATAGGCCATAACCAAGTAGCTCGAAAGCCGAATTATACGGGACGCCGCCCAAATGCAACGGAATGGCCGGGGGCCGTGTTGGCCCCGCATGTGCCACCATCATAAGCCCGCCCTGAAACTTCAACGCTTCGGCATCTACCTGGCTCTGGGGTTGCTGGTGTTGCTGAGCCAGTACTACACAACGTAAGCAAACCTGCCCGCCCATCTAATGCGCAGGGCGAGGCGCGGACGCCGGGGCGGGTGGCACCACCACTTCCTGAATAACCGAAAAGGTGTAGGTCGTTACTTTTTTCCCGGGATGCACGAACGGGGCCGCCGGGGCCGACACCGGCACCTGGGGCCGGGTCACTTCGCGGTAAAGCTGTACGAATCGAAAAATGACGTATAGCCCGGCGGCTACCAAGGTCAGCAGGGCCGTGTAAACGGCAATGTTAATTGTACTCATGTTAGGTGTTCAGAAAGTCGGGCGTCAGACCCGGGGGTTGAAGTGAGTAACCAGATTTGCGCGAGGCGGCGTTAATTCGCCCCGACGAGACTAAGTAGCCCCCCTGCCACATCGTCGGCAGTCCAAATGGGGGTGAATGGCAAACTTTTTTTTGAATCCGGGAAATGTTGGGGTTGCCCAGCTCGGACACTCGCAAAGGTGAGCGAAGCCGGTGAGCGGTTTATCTGATGCTGTCAGAAGGTCAACCCAATACAAATCAGTGCTTTGCCAGAAATGCACGCTCATTTATAGCCCGCTTATGGGGGCTGCAAGCGTGATTTAGCCGGGGGAGCAGATACAACTCCATCACGGGACGGCGGGGCGGTAGCCCGTTGGAAGGTCGGAGCAAAAATTCGGAGCAGGTTCATCGCTGCAAACCTGCGACCGCCGGGTAGCGATTCATAGGACACAAAATGTGTTTTCGTTACTTGCAATTGGTATTAACGCGAAACGCCTTTGTCACTCCTCGACACTTCCCAGATTGCCTGCGAATACTGCCGGCGAAAGTTTGTCCCCAAGAAGCGGTGGGTACAGAAATACTGCGGCAGCCCCTGCCGGGTAGCGGCCTGCAACCAGCGGGCCGGGCGGGCCCACCCGCTCGAAAGTCAGTCGGCAATCAAAGCCCGTCGGCGCAAGGAGCGCGGGCGCACGCCCACCGCCGTGGCCACCGCCCAGGCCTCTCCGGCAACGGAAGAAATCCTGGCCGCCATCGGGCAGCTTGCCGAGCGCATGACGGCCATGGAACAGCTGCAGCAGCAGCTACTGGCCTTGCTCCTGCCGCCCGCCACGTAAGCACCCGCCTTGCCGCACACAAAAAAGCCGCCCCGGTTATGGAGCGGCTGAAAACGGCCAAGTCCGTTGCACCAGCATTGCCGGCTTACAAGCGGGGGCCGGGCCGTGGCTTTTGCGGTACAGGCTGCGTCTGGGCGGGCTGCTCCAATTGCCGCACGGCCTGGCGCAGCTGCTGCACGGCGGGGTTATCCTTCAACGTGTCGAGCTTATCGACCACGGCCAGCACCTTCTCCACGTTCTCCCGGTTCAGGCCTTCCAGCGCCGGTTTGGTCAGCAATTGCCGGCTGACTTCCTGCAAGCGGGCCGCGTTCAGCGTGGCGGCGCTCTCGCGCAGTTCCCGGGCCACCAGGCCCGCAGCTTCGATAAACGATTGCCGGGCCTGGTCGTGGGCGGGAGAATCACTGGGCACCAACTCAGGGCCGGCCCGGCGCTGCTGCTCCTGCGCTATGGCCAGCTGCCGGCGCTCCGTGGCATCCGGCCCCGGCTCAATGACCGTCGTTCTGGGATTTTGCCGCAACGCATCCAGCGCGTCGCTGATGGCTGGCAGTTGCGGCGAATCCAGCCGGTAGCGTAGCGTTAGCTCCGTGGCAATTTCGCGGGCCGCAGTCGGTTCAATCTTGAGGGCGTGGTCAATGGTAAGCCCGACTTTTTCGAGATTTTCGCGCAGGGTGGGCAGCAGCGCCACGGCATCGCGGCTTTCCCGCAACTCGACCACGAGCAACCGCTCGCCCTGGCGGCGGGCCTGGGCCTGCGCCTCGTGCAACTTCGCAATTTTGCCCTGGCCTTCGATGGGTGGGTTGTCCCAGTGCTGCTGGCCGAAGCCGTACTGGTCCTCGTCGACACCACCCAGCTCGCGCTGCACCACCCGCTGCAACTGGTCCTGTTTCAGGTCTTGGTTCCAGTCCTTGCCTTGGCTCTTCACAAGCTCCACCCGGTGCTCGAAAGCCAGTGCCTGGCTGGCTGCCTGATTGAAAGCCCCCAGCGCTTCGCGGCTCATTGGCACATGAAACTGGTAGGTGTGGGCTCCCAGCTTGTTGGAGTGAATCAACTCGTCACGCAGGGTCTGACTACTGGCCGGGTTGCCCTGCTCCCCGTTTTCCTGGGCGTACTGCCGGGTGGCCTGGTCGTTGTAGCTTTTAAGGTGCTGACTCAGCGCCTGCACGCCGGCCGGGTGGGCGGCCGTGATTTCGACGGTCAGCCGGTGCTCGTGCTCGCGAACCACTTTCATGGGGTTTTGCTCGCTGGCCAGCCCTGCCAGCAGCCGGGTATCGAAGTGGTGGCCCTGCGTATCGTTATCGAAGGCAGCTCGGATGGCCGGAATATGCTCCTCGCTGAGCAGCCGCTTCAGCTCGAAAATCTTGTTCTGGGTGAGCGTGCCAGCCGTGGAAGCATACAGGGCGCTTTCACCGGGGTGCAGCTGCGCATAGGACAGCGTATCGATAGCCGACTCGCTGACTACCAGCACCGCCGCCGGCCGGCCCTCGGGCAGCTTGCTCAGCCACAGCGAGCGGGTAAACTGGCTTTCGGGCGCCTGGCCCTTGAAGCCTTCACCCTTCAGCTCCAGCCCCACTACCCGCCCCTCGTGGTAGGCCGGGAAAGCCGTGTTAACGTAGGTTTTGGCCGGTAGCCCTTCTTTCTGCACCGTGTAAAGCTGATTGAGGATGCGGCCGGCGAACTGCGGGTTATCTATCGTGCTTTTGGTAATACCGCGCCCTTCCAGGTAGGCCGTGTTTTCGAGCGGCCGGCAGTGTTGGGTATAGATGCTGTGGAACTTCTCGCCGGGCGCGGTTTCCACAATGGGCGGCAGGTCGAGCCGGGGCCGCTGCGCCTCGGGCAGGTTGAGGTAAGCGCGGAAGTGGTCGTTGACCGACTGCCAGAGGTTGCGGCCCGGCAGCGGACCAATGCCAGAGATGCGGTCGGAGCTGACCCGGTTCTTCATCCAGTCGATGACGCTGCCCTTGTCGCGGTCGTCCTGGGCGTTGAAATACATCCAGTCGCCGCCCCGGCCTTTGAACACTACCAGCGTGTCATCGCCCTCGAAGACATGCCACTTGCCCTTGCCCAGGTGCTCGCCTTTTCGGAGGTTGTAGCCGAAGTGGCTCAGCAGCTCGGGCAGCTCAACCTGCTCTTTAATCTTCTGGAAGGTGAGTTCGTGTTCCATGGTAAAGCGGATGATTTCGAAGAATGGAAGGCAGAAAAAAGAAGCCCGGAAGTGGGCTTCCGGGCTTGTAGGATGAGAAGAGGAGGGATTGGGATAGGCCAGCTTAGTGGCGGGGGCCCCGGGTTTTTACCTGGGGCGCTTCGGCTTTCACGGGGGCTGGGGCCACGGTCGTAGTGGTGGCTTTCACCGTCTGCTCGGCCCGCGGGGCCTGGCGCTGGCTCAGCTCGTGAGCGGCCGGTTTCACCTCGATGCAGGCCTTGGCGGCATTCACCTGCACGGTGCCGTCGAACTTCTGCCCGCCGTTGCCGCTGGCCATGTTGGCCAGGGCTACCACCTTGCCCTCGCGCAGGTCGTGGCTTTGCTCGGGGGTCAGCTTGACGCCGGCCACGGTGTCGTGCAACGTCACTTTGCTTTCGGGCAGCACCACCACCTTGTTCATGGCCTTGTCCACGGCCACGTAGCCGTTGAACTCGCGGCCCTGCTCGTCCTTGAGGCCGCGCATCAGGCCAGCGTTGCCCTCGGTTTCGAGCCGCTGGCGCTGCTCGGGGGTGAAGGGTTGCCCGCCAATCTCGTTGGGAATAACCAGCTTCTCCTGTGGCAATTCCATTTTGAGCGTGGCCGTGCCGTCAGCCTCGCGGTGCAGCACCATCTTGCCCTCGAACTTCACGGGTTCCTGCCCTTCCTTGCCCGCTACCTGCATGGGCAAAAGGTCTGTTTTTTCACCGCTGAGCAGCTTTTGCAGCTGCCCGCTGCCCGTTAACTCGGCTAGGTTCAGCCCGAGGGAGGCCAGCACTTTTTGCGGCACCTCATTGGCTTGGAACAGGGCCGCCGGTGGGGCCGGCATCGCGACGGTCTGGCGGGCAGCTTCCCCCACGACGGGGCCAGTCGCCCCGCCGGGAACCTTGGCATCCGGGGCCAGCGGGCCGGGCGAAAGTGCCGGCTGGGCCGTGCCGGCGTGGCGGGTCAGGCGGGCCTGCAAATCCTGACGGGTTTTCTCGTAGTCGACTTCCAGATTCTGCCGGGTCTTGGGGCCGCCGTTCAGGTGGGCGTAGAAGTTTTTCAGAAACGCCGAGGCGGGGTTGCCGCTGGTGTCGATGTCAAAAATGCTCTTGCCGTCGCGGATGACCTGCTCAGTGGTTTTGCCCTGCTGCTGGGCCAACTGCTGCACCCGCTGCTCAGCGGCGGCCTGCTGCACCTGCTCCGGGGCCGTGAGGGCCTGCTTGGGCACGGCCGAAAGCTGGGCACTGAGTGCATCCCACTGCTTCACACCGAAGGCCTCGCGCACCTGCTTGCTGCGCTGGGGCTCGTAGTCGTCATCGTAGCCCACTTCCTGCCGCCGGGCGGCGGCCTGCTCCGGCTTTTCTACCACGGCTACCCCGCTTCCTACTTGCCGAAAGCCTTGCAGGGCCGCTTCGAGCTGGCCCAGCTTGTGCGACTCCGGGTCGTAGCTCACCGCGAAACCGCCGCTGAGCTTGCCCGCCGGGTCGCGCTCCAGCTGCAAAGCGCCAACCGCTACGCCGGCTTCCTTTAGCTGGTCGAGGTAGGCCCGCATTTCCAGCAGCGGGGCCACTTCGCCGCCCTGCTGCTGCCAGGCAATGCGCAATTCTCCGACCGGCTCCGCGCCGGCCGCGGCATCCGGGGCTGGCGCGGGGGGCACGGGCCGCTGCTCGCTGCCTGGCCCCTCCCCTACTTCCGCCCGGGCCTCATCGCGCAGGGCATCCGCGTAAGTGGCGCGGCTCTCGTCGGGACCTTGCTGCGCACGGTTGGCCACTACCTCCAGTTCCGCTTCCGTCTCAGTGCGAACAGCGCCCGTAGTGGTGGCCACCTTGCCGGCCAGCTCCTCGGCCCGCGTGGTCAGTTCGGCTTGCTGGGCGGCCTGTGGAGTTAGCTGGCCAAATACCTGCAGCCGCTGCTCGGGCTCGGTGGCGCTGTAGCCCACGCGGCCCTGCTCAGTGATTTTCCAATTCTCCCCCACCTTTTCCAGCAGCGTGGGCTTTTCTACCGTGAGAAACTTATCCTCCCGGCCGGGGAGCCGGTTGGTGGAAAAAGCCCGCATCAGGGCGTGGTCAAAGGCATTCAGCAGCCGGCCATCCGCGCCGGGGGCCGGCAGCAGGGCCGCTTGACTGGGGTTGGCGGGATTAATCTGAATCTCATAGAGGGAGTGACCGGCGGGCTCGCGCTGCAGGCCATGGCCGCTAAGGTTGCCGTTGGAGGTCGGCACCGCACTCATGTACCAGCGCTCCGGCGTGGGGGTATTCACTTCATCTTGCTCAGCCATAGGAGGAATGGGTAGGTGAATAAAAGCTGTCCTTCCGGCCGGCGCAGGCGCGGCCAGCTCGGAATTCGACGCTGCAAACCTACCGGCCTCCATCAGGCCCTGGGGAGAAAGTTGATGAGTGGCTGGAAATGGGCTGTGAGGTGCCAGCACACCACACGAACGGCGGAATGCCCCGGCGAAAACTTTGCGTATTTTAGCACTTGCTTAAACACGCAAGTACTACCTTTGCGAAAACAGTTCTTATGGAAACCAACGCCTGCATCCGGGTTTTTGCCGATGCTGATTACATCCAGCAATGTCAGGCGCGCCTGGCTTTGGCCGGGCCATCTCTTGAGGCCACGGCCACTGTCCTGGCGCTGGCGGGCAACGAAGTCCGGCTCAAAATGCTGTATCTGCTGGCGGCCGAGCAACAGCTGTGTGTGTGCGACATAGCTGACGTGCTGGGCATGACGGTATCGGCCGTTTCGCAGCACCTGCGCAAGCTCAAAGACGGCGGTGTGGTCACTGCCTGCAAAGTCGGCCAAACAGTTTTTTACGCGCTTAGCGAGCAGCACCTGCCCCTGCTGCGCCCGCTGCTAACTGGCCACCCCGCCACCCCGACGCTTCAGCCAGCCCCATGAACGCACCTACCTCCACCAGCAAGCCCCTGCTCGGCGCGGGGCTACTCACCGCCCTGGCTGCCTCCCTGTGCTGCATCACGCCACTGCTGGCCCTGGTCGGCGGGCTGGGTGCTTCCGCGGCGGCCTTTTCCTGGCTCGAACCTTTCCGCCCCTATCTAATGGCGCTCACGGTGGGCGTGCTGGGCTTCGCGTGGTACCAGAAGCTCAAGCCGGCCCCGGCTAACGATGGCTGCGGCTGTGCGGTAGATGCCAAGCCGGCATTCACCCAATCCCGGCTTTTTTTGGGAATGGTGACCGGGCTGGCGGTGCTGCTGCTGGCTTTTCCCTACTACGGGGCGCGCCTGTACCCGGCCTCGCCTGCCGCCGCCCCGGTCCAGGCAGCAAATGGGGCCACGCCGGTGTGGCAGACGGCCACCTACCGCATCGGAGGCATGACCTGCGAGGCCTGCGCCCAGCACGTCGAGCACGCGGTACAGCTGCTGCCGGGCGTGCAGGCCATCACCGTGTCGTACGCGCAGGGCACCGCGCAGGTGCGTTTTGATGCGCAGAAGAGCCCGGCCGCGCAGGTGGAAAAAGCCATCAATGGCACGGGCTACCAGATTATCACCCGCAACTAATTATCGGATGCTCGCCCCTACCCTCAAAACCCCGCAGCTTACTTCCACGCTCACCTGCCCGGTCTGCGCGCATCAGCAAACCGAACAGATGCCCACCGATGCCTGCCAATACTTTTACGAGTGCCCGGGCTGTCATACGGTGCTCAAACCCCTGGCCGGCGACTGCTGCGTGTATTGTTCCTACGGCACGGTGCCCTGCCCGCCCATCCAGCAGCAGGGCCCGGGCAGCTGCTGCGGCTAGCTGCCCCGTTACTTCTCGGCTTTCTCCTTGATGAGGTGCCGCAGCGTAGGGTCCTGCCCGATGCGCAGCAACTCGCGGGCGCACAGTTCTTTCACCTCGGTTTTCACCCGGTTGAAGTTAGCTTTAATCATCTCCTCGGCCTCGTCTTTGCCCGTGGCCGGGTTAATGAAGCTGGTGATGTCGGGAATGGGTTGGTAGGCCTTCGCTTCGGCGGCCACCGCCTTTACGTCCACCTGAATGCGGGCGTGAAACACTTTCTGGTCGATTTCCTCGCCGAAGTTGTCGGCCACCGCGCCCACGAAGTTTCCCTGCGTGAGGTTGGCAATGGTGCTGGCCGGAATCATGCTGTCCATCTGGGTAGACAGGCTGGTGCTGGTTTCGCGCATGTTGATGCTCAGGCTCTGGCGCTGCTGCAGAATCTTGCCAAACCGCTCGCTCAGCCATTTGCCGCTGTTGCCCGATACTTGCCCGCTGAACACGTTGCCCACCGTGTTCTTGATGACTTCGGCCTCCTTCTGGCCGTAGTCGCGTTCCAGCTGCGAGAAGTCCTGGAAGCCCAGGCAGGTGCTCACCTTGTTGCTCCGCGCCGTGGCAATGAGGTTATCCAGTCCCTTGAAGTAGATGGTCGGCAGCTCATCGATGATGATGGACGATTTGCGCTTGCCCTTCTGGTTCACCAGCTTGACGAGGCGGGCGTTGTAGAGGCCCAGCGCCGCGCCGTAAATGGCTTGGCGCTCGGGGTTGTTGCCCACGCACAACACCTTGGGCTCCTCGTTGCTGTTGATGTCAAGCGTAAAATCGTTGCCCGACATCACCCAATACAATTGCGGCGACGCCAGCCGGCCCAGCGGAATGCGTGCCGAAGCAATCTGGCCTTCCAGCTGCTCAATGGCATCTTTCTGAAACGCCGACACGAAGGGCTTAACCAGATTCTCAATCTCGGGGTACGAGGCCAGCACCGGAAAAATCTCCTCGTAGTCACGGCTCAGAAACTCGATGACGTGGGGGAAGGTGCAGTACTTACCCTTCTCGAACAGCTTCAAAAACCAGATGATGGCCGCCACAAAGTTGATGGGCGACTCCACGAAGAAGTCACCCTGCTTCTGAATCCAGCTTTTGTTGAGATTAAGCATGATGGTCGAGGCGCTTTCGTAGGCATCCACGATGTCGGTCATCAGCTCGGGCAGCAGCGGGTTGCAGCGGTGGCTTTTGCGGGGGTTGTCGAAGTTGATGACGTAAAAGCCCACCGGCTTATCAAACTTGTCCTGGTGGCGCAGCAGCGTGTTGTAGCAGATGCGGCTCAAATCGTCAAACTTGTAGTCGTAGATGTACATGCAGAAGCCCTTGGCCAGGTGCTGCCGGATGAACTCGTTGATGATGGCAAAGCTCTTGCCCGAGCCCGGGGTGCCAAGCACCATAGTGGCCCGAAACGGATTGACCACATTCAGCCAACCCTGATGCTGCTTGCCCCGCAGCTGGTACTCCGTGCGCAGGTTCACCGAATACTCGTTTTCCATCAGCCGCTCTTCCTGCGGGAAGCTCTCGTTGGCCTTGTTGAAGATGTCCTTCATCAGGTCGTTGTTGAAGAGCCGGCTCAGCCAGGCCCCGGCGCTCAGCAGCAGCAGAAAGCCCGCCGACAGCAGCCCGGTATAAAGCGCCGTTGTCAACCCAGCCCCCAACGAGAAGCTGCGCACTACATCCGACCCATAAATCAGGGCCAGCCCAATGGCGGCGTAGCCCGCCACCGAGGCGCCTTTCAGCTTTTCATTAGCCCGTCCCCGCGTGCCGAGGCAGCTCAATAGCAGGAATACCACGGCCAGCGTCTTGCTAACCCAGCTGGCCTTAAACAGAAAGGTATTCTTGGTAAAGCTCTCCAGAATATGCTCGACCACGGCCGGCGTCCAGCCCATGCTTTTGAAGTAGCCGAAGCAGTAATAGTAGATGTTAATGCCCATCAGCACAATGGCAAACAGGCGCATAAACTCCATGATTTTTCGCAGTCCTTTCTCGTCTTCCATCGCTTGAAACGCTTGGTGAATCAAGCAACTTACCCCCGTCTACAATGCCCGGCGTAGATTATTTGACGAGCGGTCCAAAGTCAGCGGTGAGGTGCACGCCGCGCACACGAATGAACCGCCCTACCCGTCCGGCCGCTACCGGGCGGGCCCCTTCCGGCGGGGTCGCTTCGCCGGCTCGGGCCGCCTTGGCTTCGACAGTACGGCTGGCTGGTCCGCGCCGGGTGCAGGCGCAACTTCCGGTCCTGTTACTGCCTGCAACCCAGGCGCGGCCAGGGCTTCGCGCAGCTGCGCCCCTTTGTAGCCTACCTCCTGCCCCCGGACCGCCACGCCGTTCAGTTCAAAGCTCACGCCCCGCAGTACGCCGCCCTTGTCGTGGGTATAGCGAACCCCAATCAGTTCTTTTTGCAATTGCAAAGCCAGCCAATCCTCACTTCCCCTATCGGCTTGCGCGAGTAACAACTTTAACGCCCGACTCACCTGCTCCCGCGCTGCCTCTTTCGTGGGGTCCAGCGCCCGCAGGCTGCGCCGCCGCTTGGGAATGGGGTCCATACCTAGCTCCTGACTTATCTGCCGCGTAATGGCCGGCTGCCGGTAGAAGTTATTATCCGTTCGAAGCGCCGGTCCCCCATCAATCGGCACCCGGTTCAGGTAGATGTGAACGTGCGCGTGCTTCTTATCCCGGTGCTCATAAACGACCACCTGGTGCCGGTCGATAGGCGCACCAATCAGCTCGCAATACCGCTGGGCAGCGGCTACTTTCTGCGCCTGGCTCACCACCTCCCCCGCCTTCCACGAGAGCACGGTATGCCACACCGGCTTCTGAATCTTTTTGCTCTGCGCCGCCACGGCCCGCATGTCCTGAGCCATTTCCTTGGGAGTGCCCGGAATTAGATTAGCCACGACCAAAAGTGGAGCCTCCCCCGGCTCCTTACCCCGGCCCTGGCGCTGCCCCGCGCCATAAGTTAATGCCCCCTCAAAGTCATTACCGATGGTGGTCTTTGCTATCATATCAGGTAACCTCGAATGATAGCCAGCGCCTGTACCAGTTGGGCCTCGTGAGAGCTGAATGATTTACCAGCCTGCGCCAGCCGAGCTATTTGATTGAGGTTGGTTCCGATGCCTACCAGCTGTCGCCGCAGCTCCGGCGGAATAGTTTCTTTGACCTCCGCTCCCCGGCCCACATCGCGCAAATAAGCCGACACTTTCTTGTAACCGGCGGCCGTAGCTTTTGCCTGCAAATCCTTTTTTTCATCCGGGCTAACCCGCACGTCAATACGTAAAGTCCGGGCTGCGTCAACGGTATTATTAGCTTGCTTCTCTGGTTCCATGATGATTCTGGGGAGATTAGCTTACCCAGGCTTGCTAAAACTACTATAGAATTACGAATTACTAAATGCTATACGCTAAACTAGCAAGCCAAGCCATGTGAGCCTGCGAACTTGGCGGTGTCATTGACTCGGGCAAACGAAGTTTGTCCGGACAATGACATGGCTTGCTGGACGATGAACGGGCTGTTGGAACGGGGCGTTGCACGGTGCTAGGACTAGAGTTAGATTTAGTAATTCATGCCACATTGCAACTTTAAAGCTTTGCAACTTTACACCTGATATTGTCGCAATTTGTGTCTTTACTACTTCGTATGGGCTTCTGGCTCATACTGCCACACTACACCATTGCAACTTTGCCACTATACAACCTAGGCAAGGATGTACATTGTCAAGTCTGAAAGTTTGGTTATTTGCACCAATGCACTAAAACAACTTTGCAACTTTACCACACAGAAAATATAAATGAATTTGCCATAAAGTTGCTTTGCAACAACACAACTTGCTACCTTCGCCACACTACAACTAAACAACACTGCAACACATAATCTTTGTTGTCTTGCAACTTTGCAACTAGACAACTGTTAACTTTTGCAACAAAGCAACTTTATTGTGTTGCCCCATTGCACCTAAGTGGCGGTACAACAACGCCACTATGCAACTAATAATCCAACGTCTTCAAACCTTCCGGCCCTTCGCATGAATCAACCCCACGTACTCGCATTTGCCACCCAAAAGGGGGGTGCTGGTAAGTCGACCATCGGCACGCACATGGCCTCGGCGCTGTGCTATTACTATGGCTATAAGGTGGCCATGGTGGACTGCGACTACCCGCAGAACTCCCTGCACGCCTACCGCCTCGAAGAGCAGAACCGGCTGCAGTCGGAAGCGCCGTTTCAGGCCCGCCTGCTGAAGCAGGGCATCCCGCCGTATCCGGTCATCATTTCCAGCGTGGAGAAGGCCGTGAGTTCCATCGAAGGGTTGTTTGAGCAGGACTATGATTTCATCCTGGTGGACACGCCCGGCACGGTGAACGTGGTGGGGCTTCCCGAGCTGCTCCGGCTGGTGGACTACATTTTCCTGCCGATTGAGCCAGACAAGGGGTCAATCGCATCCACCATGTCCTACATGGGCATCCTGGGCCAGTTTGTGCAGGCCCGCGACGAAGACTCCAACCTGCTGGGCTTTTATGCCTTCTGGAACAAGTTTGTAAAGTCCGAGAAAAAAGGGATTTATGACAAGACGGAGGAACTGTTTCAGGAGAAAGGCCTGCCCTTGCTCAAGAGCCGGGTGGAGCTACTGATGACCTATAAGGAAAACCGCTCCACCATGTTTCCGCTGCCAGAGCGCGACCTCAACCGCCTCGGCCTGGGTCAGCTCATCCTGGAAATTCTGACCCTGGTGGTAGGGGAGGGGGCGGTCACGCCCTCGGGTAAAACCATTGCCTTTACGGCCCCGGCCGTCGAGTCAGCCCCTGGCGCGTAGCCCTACGGCTCATCCGTCGCTGCTTTTCCTCTAAAATTTCAAGCCTGCATCCTCCTTCGTCATGGCCAAAGCCTCCACCAAGAAACCCAAACTCACCCCGGAAGAACAAATGGCCGAGCTGGCCCGCCTGACGGGCTCCGTCGCGGCCATCAGTCACATGGGGACCAGTCAGCCCTTCGTACTGCCCACCCCGGCCGCGGAGGCTACGCCTACCCCGGCGGCTACGCCCACCGCGGTGGCCCCGGCCCCGGAGCCAGCCACGGTGCCCGTCGAGGCCGCACCCCCGGTCCCAGACGCAAAGCCGGAACCGTCGGTACCGGTAGCACCCGTTGCCGCCACGGAGCCCGCACCTTCGTTAGCTGCTGCTTCCGCACCAGCCGTCAATACAACCCCGGTAGAACCAAAGGGAGAAAAAGTATCGGCTTTGGCAGCACCGGCACCGCCGGCCACGCCGGCGGCTGAGTTACCCGTTGCAGATGACCTGGAGGAAGAAGAGGAGGAGGTGGAGGTGGAAGTGGAGGCTGCGCCGACGCCAGCGGCCACGGGGGACAGCAAGGACAAGCTGGACCTAACCTCCCTCTTTGCGGATTCGGCGGAGAAGAAGACTTTTCAGATTCGCATCACGGCCAGCCACCAGCAGTTTTTTCAGCAGATGGGCCTGCTGCTGGGTGGAGGAGCCTCCTCGACTGATGTGATTCACAACATTCTCGCCCAGTTCAAGGCGGCGAATGAGGCCCAGATTCAGAAAGCGTTTCAGCGGCAGCTGCGCCAGATGATGTCGCCCAAAAAGTAAGCGTATCCGTTAGGGGCTATTTCGCCGGCGCGGCTCAATTGGGGGCCGGACGGTTCTTCCTTGTCTATTTCAAACTATCTCTTCCGCTGCCGGCCCACCTGGGCAGGGTAGGGGAGGGGCCCTATTCTCTACCAGCAATGCGTACCAGCAGTCCATCCATTCCCAGCCCCCAAGGAGCGTCGAGGCGACGTGGCGGGCGGTAAGCGTTTGACCGTGCTGGCCCTGCTGTGGGCCGGTACGGTAGCTCGCGCAACCTGTTTGCCGGCCGAAAACAGCCTGGCCTCGCCCGGCGACAGCGCCACCGTTGACTCGCTGCGCGCAGTGGCCCGGCGACCACAGCTGCCGGACTCGGTCCGGTTTCAGACGTTGCGGGCCCTAAGCGACGCGCTGTTTGCGCAGGATGAGCCGGAGGCCCGCCGGGTGGGGGAGCAGGCCGTGCAGCTGGCCCGCCACCGGCGGGACTGGCCGGGCATGGCCGATGGCTTGTACCAGCTGGTGGTGAACTGTGAGCGGGCTGCCGATTACGTGGCGGCCATGCGGTACAGCCAGGAAGGCGCCGGCGTGGCCAGGGTGCACCAGCTACCCGACGAATGGCGCTTCACGCAGTGCATGGGTCTGGTAGCAGTCGATACCAAAGATGTGAGAGGAGGCCTGAAGTATATGCGGCAGGCCTACCAGCAGCAAGGAGCCGTGGGCAACGTTCCGCCCCGGGAGCGGGGCGGGCTGCTGCTCAACCTGGCCAACACCTTTCTGGTGATGCAGCGCTACGACTCGGTACTGCACTACGCCACCCGGGCGCTGCCCTACATGCAGCGCGCCAGGGATGCCCGGGGTCTGGGCTACGTGTACCAGTTCCGTGGCGAGGTGTACGCCATGATTCAACCCCAGACTGCGGGCACGCTGGATTCAGCGGCCACGAATATGAACCGGGCCCTGCGCATCATGCAGCGCCACGGGTTTCGGCCCCAGACGGCCAGCTCGGCCCTGGCGCTGGCCCGCGTGTACCGGCTGCAGGGGCTGCCGGCTGTCTCGCAGCGGATGGCAGAGCTGGCCCTCGCCCTGGCCCGCGAGCTGAAGATGCCCGACTACGAGGCCGACGCGCTGGCAAACCTGGCCTGGGCGCACGCTGACCAGGGCCAGCTGCGCCGCTCCTTCGACCTTGACAACCGGGCGCAGGACCTGCGCGACTCCCTCTTCAACGGCGACAAGGCGCAGGCCCTAGCCCAGCTGCAGGTGCGCTACGACGTGAAGCTGCTCACCGAGCAGAAACGGGCCGCCGAGTTTGAGCAGCGCGGCCAGCGGGCGCAGTTGCACTCGCTGTGGCTGCTGCTGGGTGGACTGACCACGACTATCGGGGTGGGCAGCTGGCTGTACTGGCGGCTGCGGCGGCAAAAAGCGCTGCTGGCCGTAGCCAACCAGGCCAACTGCCGGGCCGTGGCCGAAAAGGAGGTACTGCTACAGGAAATTCACCACCGCGTGAAAAACAACCTGCAGCTGGTGAGCGGCCTGCTGGGCTGGCAGGCGACCACCCTACCCGAACCCGCCCTGGTAGCCGCGCTAACCGCCAGCCGGGACAGAATTCAGAGCATGGCCATGGTACATGAATTCTTATATCAAGCCGATAATCTGGCCGAAGTACGCATGGACCAGTACCTGCGCGAACTGCTTGATTCCCTGAAAATCGCCCTTACCACGGCCAAGCAAAACATCGAGCTGAGCATGAACCTGGCCCCGGTAATCATGAGCCCCAAAGAGGCCAGCACCCTGGGCTTGGTTGTGAACGAAATAGTGACCAATGCGTACAAGCACGCTTTTCAGGGCCTTGCCCAGGGCCACCTGCATGTTTCCTTCGCCAGCCGCCCCACCGGCTTCCAGCTCACCATCGCCGATGACGGGACCGGAATGCCGGCCCAGGACGCGCCGGTCAAAGCCCACTCCCTGGGCATGCAGCTGGTCCGCACCCTCACCAAACAGCTGAAAGCGAAGCTGGTGGTGACCCGTTCCTTTCCCACGGGCACGCACATGGAGGTTACTCGTGAATGACGAGCCTCGCGGCGTGCCCTTTATCCCACCCTATGTCTACCATTCTCATTGTTGAAGATGAATTGCTTATTGCCGCTGAGATAGAACGTACGCTGGTCCGGCTGGGGCACACCCCGCTCGAACCCGTCGACAACAGCGATGAAGCCCTGCGCGTGCTGGCCACCCAGCCCGTGGAACTGGTGCTAATGGACATCAACATTGCCGGTGACTGCGACGGCATCGCGGCCGCCCTGCTCATCCGCCGGCAGTTTGCGGTGCCGGTGGTGTTTCTCACAGCCCGCTCCGACGCCGACACCCTGAACCGCGCCAAGCTGGCCCAGCCCTATGGCTACCTGGTCAAGCCCTTCACCGATGATTCGCTACGGGTGCAGGTCGAGCTGGCCCTCTACAATGCCTACCAGGCCGGTCCTACCGGCCCCGTGGCCGACACGGCCAATGCCGCCGGCACGGAGGTACTGGGGCCAGCCGAGCGCTGCCCCAAGTTCAAGGATTACCTGTTTGTGCGCAAGGGCTCCGGTCACGTCAAGGTGCTGCTCGCCGACATTCTCTACTTCGAAGCCCTGCAGAACTACGTGCGCATGCACACCGTGCGGGAGAGCTTCGTGTTTGACTCCACGATGAAGGAGCTGGAGCAGAAGCTGCCCGACCAGTTTTTCAAAACCCACCGCTCCCACATCGTCAACCTAGACCACGTGCAGGCCTACGAGGAAAGCAGCGTGCTGCTGGGCAAGGAGTACGTACCGGTGAGCCGCTCGTGCAAGGACGAGCTGAAAAACCGTATTCACCTGGTGGGATAGCCTGCTGCCTCAATGGCCATTTCAACGGCACGCAGTCCGGTTTTTCCCCCGGAGCTGCGTGCCGTTCGTGTGTCGGGGCTGCACCTCATCATCGAATTCCAACCATTCGTCAACTTTCTACCCAAGCGGTTTATAGCCCGGATAGGTTTGTAGCGTCAAATCACGGTTTGGCAAGTTCACGTCCGGGCCGGTCGGCCTGGGGTGCCACGCTATTTCCCCGCGATGCTCAGCGCCTATTCCTGGGGCCAGTTTGGCCTTTTCGTTCTGGTTGTGGTTGTTCTCTACTACTTAGTAGTGGGCCTGCTCTACTACCGGGTAGAACTCACGGGCCTGCTGACGCCGGGCAAAAAGATGGCCGGTGCCCAGCTCGCCGGCGCGGGCGGCAGCGTGGCGGCCCCTCCCTCATTGGTGCGCCCCACCTCGGCCTTCGTGAAGGCCACGCCCGCGGCCACCGAATCCCGGGCAGAAGCCGATAACGCGGAAAGCCCCGAGGCCGGAGCGGACCAGAACCTGCCGGCGGCGGCCGAGCCACTGGTCAGCGGGGCACTGCCCGATTCCACCGGCACGGCCACTGGCCACGATGAGAGCACCAGCGACACCGCCCCGATGGAGGCGACGGCCACCGCAGGCGACGAAGCGCAGGCGCAGGACGAAAACCGCATGGAGGAAGCCGACCAGGCCGACGAGCACTTGGCTGCGCTGGTCCGGCGCGAAGCCCACAACCTGCCCGTTGAGCCAATAGCAGCCACAACGGCAGTTGGCGGGGCCCTTGAGCCCGAAACCGTGCAGCTACTCCTGGTGGCCGATGGCTACGAGCCGCTGGCCACGTTCGAGGAGCCGGTGGCCTCGCGGCTGGACATTGCCCCGGTGGGCTTACCCAAGCTGGTGTCCGCCGCCTCCGTCGCCGAATACCTGACCCTGCTGCAAGCCGGCCAGCAGCCCGCGCCGCCGATGGAGCTGGCCGGCACCACCCTGGCCGAGCAAATGGCCCAGCAGATGGCCCTCAACCACGCCGAGCTGGATGACCTCTTCGGCCCCGACGATGAGTAGCGCGGCCTTCTTTCTCCCTAATCATTGATTCCCGACTCCTTTTCCTTTGCCATGACTAAGAAACCTTTCGTTACCTCGCTGGCCCTCGTGGTCCTGCTATTCAGCTCGCAACTACTTTACGCCCAGACCGGGGGCGGCAACGGCACGGCCGGCATTCAGGACGCCACCACCCAAGTAACCAGCTACTTCGACCCGCTCACCAAGCTCATGTACGCCATCGGCGCGGTGCTGGGCCTGGTGGGAGCCATCAAGGTGTATGGCAAATGGAACTCCGGCGACCAGGATACCCAGAAAACGGCCGTGTCGTGGTTTGGCTCGATGATTTTCCTGGTCATCGTGGCCACGGTGGTGCGCTCCTTCTTCCTCTAAGTTGCTGCCATGCCCATCTACGACCTCAATCGCGGCATCAATAAGCCCGTCGAATTCAAGGGGCTGGTGGGCAGCAATATCTACTTTCTGGTGGCCGGCATCGGGCTGGTGTTCACCCTGTTCGTGACCTGCTACCTGCTGGGCCTGCCGCTGGTGCTCACCGTGCTGGTCACCTTCCTGGCCGGGGGCGGCATGTGGGCCGGGGTGTTCGCCCTGAACCGGCGCTACGGCGAGCACGGGCTGATGAAAGCCGCCGCCCGGCGCTCGTCGCCCAAGTACATCACCAACCGGCACAGCCGCCTTTTCCAACGCCTCAACGAGGACCCGACCAGCCGCGCCTAGCGGCTGGTTTGGGTGCTTTCCTGCTTATGAGCAATAAGGTTCTGCCCTCCGTTTCCCTCGAATCCAAGCAGCCCATCTACAAGGTGGAGAAGGATTGCCTCATCTCGAAGAATGCGGACGTGACGGTGGCGTTCCGGCTGGATTTACCGGAAATTTTCACCCTCTCGCGGGAGGATTACGCCCAGCTGCAGGCCGCCTTCGTGAAGGCCGTGCGCCTGCTGCCCGACCACTGCGTGGTGCACAAGCAGGACTGGTACGTGGAGGACAAATACGCCCCCGGCTTCGAGGCCGAGCGCACGCTGCTTTCTTCGGCCTACGAGCGCCACTTCAACGAACGGCCGTTCCTGAATCACTTCTGCTACCTCTATATCACCAAAACCTCGTCGGAGCGGCCCAACTGGGGCAGCACCTCGGGGCTGCTGGCCCGGCGCAACATCGTGCCCAAGGACATGCTCGACACCAAGGTGCTGGAGAGCTTTTTCGACAACGTGGGCCAGTTTGTGCGCACGCTGGAAGGGGTGGGGCCCACCAATGCGCCCTACATCCGCTCGCACCGGCTGACGTCGGACGAGCTGGCCGGCACCGCCGAAAAGGCCGGGCTGCTGGAAAAGTACTTGGCGCTGGACCTGTCCGACCAGGCCCTGCAGGTGGACCTGGATTTAACCGAAGGGCTGAAAGTGGGAGCGGAGTTCTGCCAGATGTTCTCGGTGGCCAACCTCGATGACCTGCCCACCTCGGTGGAAACCGACATTCGCTACGAGCAATACAGCACCGAGTACTCGGACTTCCCCATTTCGTTTGCCGCGCCGCTGGGGCTGCTGCTGGGTGCCAACCACATCCTGAACCAGTACGTGTTTCTGGACAACACCCAGAAGACCGTCAAGACCTTCGAGCAGAAGAAGGACCGACTCAACTCGCTCTCGCTCTACTCGCGGCAGAATGCCATCAACTTCGAGTACTACAATGCCTTTCTCAACGAGCTGATTGCCCACAAGCGCCGGCCAGTGCGGGTGCACTGCAACGTGCTCACCTGGGGCCGGCACGAGGAAGAGCTGACCGAAGTGCGCAAGCTGGTAAATGCCGCCTTCAATGCCATGAACTGCAAGCCGCGGCAGAACACGGTGGACATCGCCGCGCTCTACTGGGGCGGCATCCCGGGTAACGCCGGTGACTTTCCCTCGGAGGAAACCTTCTACACCTTCATCGAGCAGGCCGTCTGCTTCTGGGCCTCCGAAACCAACTACCGCAGCACCGGGGCCACCAAGGGCATCAAGCTTTCCGACCGCCTTACCGGCAAGCCCGTGCTGGTGGACATTTCGGATGAGCCAATGAAGAAGCAAATCATCTTCAACCGCAACAAGTTCGTGCTCGGGCCCTCGGGCTCGGGCAAGTCGTTTTTCACCAACCACATGGTGCGCCAGTACTACGAGCAGGGCGCGCACGTGCTGCTGGTGGACACCGGCAACTCCTACAAGGGCCTCTGCGAGCTGGTGGGCGGGGTGTATTTCACCTACGAGGAGGACGACCCGATTGCCTTCAATCCCTTCCTGATTTCGGGCAAGCTGGACGTGGAGAAGAAGGAATCCATCAAAACGCTGCTGCAGGCGCTCTGGAAAAAGGACGACGAAAGCGTGAGTCAGTCGGAGTACGTGTCGCTCTCCACGGCCGTGAGTTTGTATTACGTAATGCTGGAAGCTAACGCGCTTATTAAGCCGAGCTTCAACACGTTCTACGAGTTTGTTAAAGGACCTTATCGCAAGATTCTTGAGGAAGAGAAGGTCCGCGAGAAGGATTTCGACCTCGATAACTTCATCTACGTGCTCAAGCCCTACTACCGGGGCGGCGAGTACGACTACCTACTGAACTCCGAGAAGGAGCTGGACCTGGTGCAGGCCCCCTTCATCGTGTTCGAGCTAGACAACATCAAGGACCACCCCATTCTGTTCCCGGTGGTCACGCTCATCATCATGGAAACCTTCATCTCCAAGATGCGCAAGCTGAAAGGGGTGCGGAAGATGATTCTGATTGAGGAGGCCTGGAAGGCGCTGACCACGCCGGGCATGGCGGCCTACATCAAGTATCTCTTTAAGACGGTGCGCAAGTTTTTCGGCGAGGCCATCGTGGTGACGCAGGAAATCGACGACATCATCGGCAACGAGATTGTCAAGGACGCCATCATCAACAACTCGGACTGCAAGATTCTGCTCGACCAGCGCAAGTTCATCAACCGCTTCGATGAGATTCAGGCGCTGCTCTCGCTCACGCCCAAGGAAAAGGACCTGGTGCTGAGCATCAACCGCGACAACAAGGCCGCCCGGGGCCGCTACACGGAGGTATTCATCAGCCTGGGCGGGGTCGTGTCGAAGGTGTACGCTATTGAGGTGTCGAAGGAAGAATACGTGACCTACACCACCGAGGAAACCGAGAAAGTGCGGCTGTTCGAGAAGCTCAGGCAGACCGGCGACATGCCCACGGCCATCAAGCTTTTCGCCAACGAGCTGCGCGAAGGGTAGGGCATCTGATTTCAACCAAAGGGAAGAACATGAAAACGAGAATCACGCTCCTGGGCCTGGCTATGCTGGGTCTTAGCATCACCAAGGCTTCTGCGCAGCTCGTGGTAACCGCTCCGGTGCTCGAAGTGCAATCGGGCGTGCAAACCGGCTTGCAGAATACCATGAAAGGGCTTTCCTCAGCGGCTAACGTGCTGGTGAAGGCCGGCGTGAAAGAGCAGGAGTTGACCAAGGTATTCTCGGAAAAGAACCTGCAGCTGGCCAAAACCTGGTACGACGGCCTGCTGCAAGTCAGCGCGGCGGTGCGCGGCTACCGGCGCGTGCAGTCGGTGTTTGAGAAGCAGGGCCGCATCATTCAGAACTACTCGACGGCTATCGAAACGCTGCGCCAGTCGCCCTACGTGGCTCCGGAACAGCTCTCGGCGATGACGACGATTTACACCAAGATGCTGACCGAAAGCGCCAACACGCTCTCGGATTTGCAGACCATCGTGAGCCCGGCCATGCTCAAAATGACCGATGCCGACCGGATGCGCTTCATCGACAAGCTCGACGCGAAAATCACCGACCAGCTGGGCCTCATCAACTACTTCACCCAGCGCAACCTCGTGCAGATGCACCTGGCCGAGCAGAAAGCGCAGGACGCGCAGGCCCTCAATGCGCTAATGGGCGTCCGCTAAGGGCTACTTCCACTTCCCCAGGCTATCTACTATGAAATCAAGCACAAAACAGCTCGTTGTGGCGCTGGCCTTGCTGGCAGGCCCGGCTTACGCGCAAATGCCGGCCGTCATCTCGGCCCCGATTGCCGAGGACCAGTCCCGCAAGCAGGTCGTGCACCAGGGCATTTCCACTACCCTGCTCGGGCAAGGCAAGGTGCTGGCCAGTGATATGACCAAGGTCAGCGGCCAGATTAAGGGCGTTATTGACAAGACCCAGGCGCTGCACGACCAATGGTACAGCAGCCTGCTGCAAATCAGCGCCGGGGTGCGCAACTACCGCCGGGTGCGGGAAATCTACACCCACCAAGGCGAGATGATTAGCCAGTTTTCGGCCATCATTCCAGAGCTGCGCACCAAGCAATTATCGCCCGCTCAGCTCAGCGAGGCCTCGACGGTGTACCAGGGCATTCTCACGGAGAACATTGCCCTGATGGGTGAGCTGGCCGGGGTGCTCAGCGCCAGCAAGGCCAAGATGACCGACCCGGAGCGCATCGAGTTCATCGACAACATCGCCGACCGCATCAGCGAGCAGCACAACCTGATGAACTACTTCAGCAGCAAGTGCCGGGCCATCGCGCAGCAGCAAGCCCAGCAGGTGCAGGACCGCGAATCCATGCGCGCTTTCATGACGGCCCGCTAGCGCGGCAGCGTCTTCTCCAATTCCTACTTCCGACTTATGAAAACTTTCCTTTTCCTGCCCTTGGCGCTGCTGGCTGTCAGCTGCAGTTCCGAGGTGGCCAAGCCGGACCCTCGGGTGGCCACCATTCGCCAGCAGCACGAGCAGCTGCTGACGCAGCAAAAGCAGTACGTCGCACTGCTTCCCACGCTCACCGGCCCCGAAAAGCTTAGTCCGGCCCATATCAAGGATTCGGAGCAACGCTTCGCCGATATGGTGCAGCAGAGCCAGGACAACCTGACTGCCCTGGACCAACTCGACCCGGCCAAGGCCCAGGAACCGGCGCAAACCGCGCTGGTGGGAGAATTAGCCGCGAAAGAAGCGGGCATTCTGGCGCGGGGCACCCGGCGGCTGGCCAACGTGCACGACGAGCACTACCTGCCCTAAGCGGCCTTTCCCCATTCCCATTCTTTCACTCCCGACTGCCTTATGGACCCAACTTCCATCGACCTCAACATGGCCCTGTATGAGCAAAAGCTCGAAGGGATTTACACCGAGATGCTGACGTTCACCGCGCAGTTCATCAACCTGGGCCGCGCCATTGGTGGGGTAGGGGCATTGCTATTCATCAGCAGCCGGGTGTGGGGCCACATTGCCCGGGCCGAGCCCATCGATTTCTTCCCGTTGCTGCGGCCGTTCGCCATCGGGCTGGCCATTTTGCTGTTCGTGCCGCTGTGCTCGGGCCTGCGCGGCATCACCATGGCCGTGGCCCACGGCACCGATGCCATCCGCCTCGGGCAACTGGGAGAGGTGAACCGGCTGACGGGTGAGCGGGACCGGCTGGCCGCCGATGCCAAGGCCAAATCGGACATGCAGATAAACGAAAAGTACGAGGAGGACCTGGGCAAGCTCGGCGCGCTGGACATCGGCCGCAAGGCCACGCTGGCCATGAACCAGGTGCAATACTCGGTCGGCCAGAACTTCCGGGAGTGGACCAAATCCATCCTGGAACTGGGGGCACTGGCGGCCAAGCTGGCCATTAGCCTCATTTCTACTTTCCTGCTCGTGCTGCTGAGCGTGGCCGGGCCGCTGGCTTTCGGCATTGCCATCATCCCCGGTTTTGGCGGCGGGCTGATGAAGTGGTTTGGCTATTTCATCACGATTTCGCTGTGGGTGCCGGTGGCCAACATCTACGCCGCGGTGCTGGCCCACGTGCAGGTCACGATGCTCAACAGCAACATCCAGCAGCTACAGGCCGGCGGCAGCGTCGAGTCGGCCGACATCGGCTACCTGTGCCTCTTGGTGCTGGCCATCGTGGGCTATCTGATGGTGCCCAAGGCAGCCGATATGCTCATTGATGGCTCGGGCGTAGGCCGCGCCGCTACCTCATTTATCACCACGACCACGGTGGGGGCAGCCGGCATCGCCGGGGCCACGGGCGGGGCAGGCCTGCGCACCGGGGCCGATGGCTTGGGAGCTGCCGTCGGCGCGGGCCAGGGCCTGGCCGGCATGGGCGGGAGCAGCAATGCCACGCGGGGCGAATCACTTGGCCACCGAGCGGGCACGGCCGTGCGCGAGCAAATTAATCGCCTGCGCGGCTAGCCGAAGCCGCTCATCATTCTTCCACTTATTCATCCCGCAATGTTCGCGTCCCTTAAATCCATCGACTCGGCTTTCCAGCAGGTCAAAACGCTGGCCCTGCTATTCATTGTCGCCGTGCTGGTGCTGGCCGGCACCATTGCCTACTTCGCGTTCCAATCCACCAACGCGGCGGCCAACCGCATCTACGTGCTGGAGGGCGGGCAGCTGCTCACGGCCGGGGCGCAGGATGCGCGGGCCAACCGGCCGGTGGAAGCGCGCAGCCACGTCACCCGCTTTCACGAGCTGTTTTTCACCCTCGACCCCGACCAGAAGGCCATTGACAGCAACGTGAACAAGGCGCTGTACTTGGCCGACAATTCGGCCAAGCGGCAGTACGAAAACTTCAAGGAAAAGGGCTTCTACAACGATTTGATTGCCGCCAACATCAGCCTGGAAATGACCGTGGACAGCGTGGTGATTACCAACTCGCGGCCGATGGTGGCGCGCTGCTACGGTCATCAGCGCGTCATCCGGGCCACCTCGGTGACCAACCGCAACTTCCTCTCCGAGTGCTCGCTGCGCGACGTGACCCGCTCGGAAAACAACCCCCACGGCTTCCTGATGGAGAACTGGCGGGTGCTGAAGAACGAGGATTTGAACACCCAGCCCCGCTAATCTGCTTCTATGGAAACCAAACCGCACGATGCCCAATTTCTCCGCACCCGCAAGATGGCTACCTTCCTGCCGGTGGTGGGCGTACCCTTTCTGGCCGTGATGTTCTACCTGGGCGGAGGCGGCCAGGGCACGCCGGCTGCAGCGCAGAGCACCGCGACCGGCTTCAACACCAACCTGCCTAAAGCGGAAAAGGCCACCATCACCACCAGCAAGCTCGAAGCCTACGCCAGCCCGGTCGATTCCATGCGGAACCGGGGCTTGGTCGATGCCAAGCTGGACACGGCCAAAGGCACCGGCCTGGCCTACGGCATTGGCGCCGATGGGAAAGCCGGCCCCAATGGCTCGGTGGATAAATCGGTGGCCGCTGCCCAGCAGCAGCTGATTGCTGCGCAGCAGGCCCAGCTAAATGGCGGGGCCAATACCACTGCCGCCCCGGCCGCCCAACCCGGAGCCCTCACGCCGCAGGAACAAATGGAGCTGATGCGCACGCAGCATGAGCGCGACCTGGCCGAGCAAAAGGCGCAGCTGCAAATGGCCGCCATGCTTGCCCAGTCGAACAGCGCCGGTGGGGGAGGGGCGGCTCCTCGGGCGGTGGCCGTGGCTCCTAAAAAGAAGAAACCCAGCACCCGGCTGCGCGCCGTGGATGATGATGCCGTGGTGTCACGGCTGGGCTCCAACGGACCGGGGCGCAAGCGCACGGCTTCTTTCCAAGGCTTCGATGCCGAAACCGGCACGGGTGGTGACGGCAATACGCTGCCAGCGGTCATCCACGAATCACAGGAAGTCGTGAGCGGTTCGCTGGTCAAGATGCGCCTTACCGAGTCGGCCGTCATCAACGGCCACTCGCTGCCGGCCAACACCTTCATCTACGGCAAGTGCAGCTTGGCCGGCGAGCGGCTGAGCATCGCCATTGAAACGCTGAAATCAGGCAACAGCGTGTTTCCGGCGGCGCTGGAAGTGTACGACGTGGACGGGCTGGAAGGCCTGCACATTCCCGGCGCCATCACCCGCGACGCCGCCAAGCAGGCCGGCGCGGAGAGCCTGGGCGCGGCCGATATGATGACCATGAGCGCCAACCCCGCGACCGCCGCGGCCGGCGTGGCCGTGAGCGCCGTGAAGGGCATTGGCCAGAAGAAAATCCGCCTGGTCAAGGTCCGGCTGAAGGCGGGCTACAACGTGATGCTCAAAGTAGACAAAGACTAGCAACTCCCTCCCATGAAAACCACCCTATTCGCTACCAGCGCCCTTTTACTCGGCCTGGCGGCTGCCCCGGTGCGGGCCCAGACCTCGGCCGCCCGGATGCTGCAATATTCGGAAGCCAACAAGCTGCCTACCTATCCGCTCTACATCAGCGACCAGAAAACCACCCACCTGGTATTTCCCTTTCCGGTCACCTACGTCGACCTGGGCAGTTCGGGCCTGATTGCAGCGAAGGCCACCGGCGCGGAGAACATCGTGCGGGTGAAAGCCGCTTCGGCGGGCTTTCCCGAGTCGAACATGACGGTGCTCACCTCCGACGGTAAGCTCTATTCCTTTGTGGTGAACTACCAGCACGACCCCAAGGTGCTCAGCCTTGACCTAGGGGCGGCTGGCTCGGCCTCATCGGCACAGGGCGAAGCCATTTTGTCGAACTCGCCCATCCCGCAGGGCAATCTGGATGCGTATTCCCGGCAGGCGCTGGCGGCGGGTGGCACCTCAGCCAGCGAGAGTGCCAACCAGCTCAGCGTGCGCGCCGGCAACGTGGGCTACAAGCAGGAAACCCTGTTTTTCCCGCTGCACGTCGCCAACAAGTCGAACGTGACCTACGACGTGGACTTCGTCAAATTCTACATTCAGGATAAGCAGGTGGCCAAGCGCACGGCTGAGCAGGCACTGGAAATCACGCCCATCTACGTCTTCAACGGGGGGCTGAAAAAGATTGACGCCAAAGGCCAGCTCGAACAGGTTTACATCTTCAAGAAATTCACCATCCCTGAACAAAAACAGCTCATCATCGAAGTGTATGAAAAGGGCGGCGGGCGAAATGTCAAACTCAAGCTGGCGAATTCTGACCTGCTTAAAGCCCGCTCTTTCAAGTAGCAGTTGGCTCGCTCACGAAGCAGCCCACCCGTTCAGAAACAGTCAAACAGGAACACCAATGCTTCATTCGCCGTTTAGAAACAGCTAAAAGGATGCATCCTTGCGCTAAAACCGCTGTGAGGCACCTTCCCTTCCACTATTCGCACTGCTATGTCAGACTACCAAAGAGGACTCGACGAAGGCCGCAACGAGCAGCACTCCTACCAAGCCTCGCGGCAGTTGGGGCAAGGGCTTGGGCAGTTGATTGGCTGGGTACTGGTGGCGGGGTCCCGGGTGGTGGTTGAAGTGCTGCTGGCGGCTCCGTTCCTGATGCTGGGTTTCGTGGTGATGGCTCCCCTGGATTTTCTCGGGCCAGTGCTCGGGGCAGTCCGCTTATTGGGAATCGGTGTTGTAGCCTACTTGTTTTACGCCGGCCTCTACTGGCTCAAAGGCCTGGTGGTTGCCCAGCATCGCCGCGCGGGCTGGCTGTGGCTACTGCCGTTCTCGGTTTGTGTGGCGGTTACTTGCCTGCTGCCCGGCTGGCTGGTTCGGCTGTTTATCACCAGCTCGTTTCCCACGGCCAGTCCGCTATGGGGCTGGGGCCTCGGGGCAGCTTTTGCTCTGTTTGCTTACGGGCGCTACCGCTTCACCGAGGACATCGCCCCCAGCTTAGCCCTCTGGTCTTACCGCCGGGGCTATAACTGGGCTCTTCGTTAATGCCCAGGACTATTTTTTCACGTTAGGCGCTCACAATTTCGGCCCCCGCAGCTTCGGCTCGGGGGCTTTTTGTTTGTTGACTTCCCGTATCTGCTCCAGCACCGGCATCACCAGCCGCTGCGCCACGATGGGTGGAAACAGACGGTCGGGGCTTCGCTGCATCTGCTCCAGGCGCGTGGCGATGGCGGGCCAGCGGTAGCCCTGCATCTCGGGTTTCATGTTGAAATCGATGTCACCGTGGAAGGCCAGGGCGCGGGGCACTTCGGAAGAGGACGTGTTGAAGCGGCCCTCGTAGGCCTGGCGCATCTGGTTCAGCGTGAGCTTCTCGCTCAGTGCAGCCACGTCCACGAAGTCACGGAGTCGTTCGCCGCTCATCACCACGCCGGCTAGCTTCATGGCGCTCAGGTCTTCGAGCGAGGCCATGCGAATGTTGGAGCCGGGATAGAGCACGGCCGGTCGTATCAGCGGGAAGCCGTAGTTCACCACATCGGTTTTGACCTGGCCGATGACGCCCTGGATGGCGGCTTTGTCCCATTCCGGCTCCTGGGCCCGCATTCGCTGGAGCGCGCCGTCGGCCCGCATCTCGTATTTGCTTAGCAGCAGGTCCTTGATTTCGCCGTCAATCGGCGTGGGGCCGTCCGAAAACAAGTCGAGGTCGCGGCTGCGACGGTGCCCCAGATGTAACGCCAAAGCCGTTCCCCCTACCAGGACGAACGGCTTCAGCAAGGGCTCCTGCATGAGCTGCGCTAGGAGTTGAAGGTTTGCGGTATCGACTGCTTGCGCTGGTAGCATCTAAGGGTTTCCTTTTCGATGTGGAAGAACTGGCACACGGCCGCAATGGCGGCATCCGACATATAGGGCACCGTTTCAACGATTTCCTGCACGCGGGGCCGGCCGTAGTATTCCAGCATGGCGGCCCAGTCTTCTTTGCTCCCGCGCTGAATAACGCGCTGCACGATGGTACGCGCCATGGCCTGCGGGTCGATGGTGTCGGGGTCCACGTCCCAGAGCAGCGTGGGCAGGTGCTCGGCCAATGGGGCCGGCACGGCCAAAGGCACGGTTGCCGGAGCTATGGCTTCGGGGGTAGGAGTTGGGCGCTTTTCCATGCTAACAGGGGATGAGTTTGGCCATCAGGCAAGCTGCTTACTACTACGGCTGGATTGAACCAAAGGGATAAAAAGCCCTATCACAGCCTGTCTATTTAAACAGCTTCGGGGGACCTATAGTTGCGCTTAGCTGCCTGGTTTTGACTTACAGCTTTGGCCCTTTTCGTTTCTGCCCGGGCATTTTTTGCAGCTGGGGCTCGACGTTTTTCTCCACTTGCCTGTTGGGCGGCTCCGGCCCTTGCTGCGGCGCGGCCTTGAGCGGCGGCCCTGCTATCAGCAGCACCACCGTAACCAGGGGGAGTGCCCGTAGCAGCCGCGCCACGCGCTGGCGCAGGCGGGCATCTTCCATCTTGGCGGGCATTTGCTCCAGCAGCTCGGCCCCGGTTTTCAGGATGGCCAGCCGTGCCGGCTGCTGCGCATCGGGGTGCACCACGCCGCGGGTGCCCTGCATAATTTGCCGGGCTACGCCGGTGTGACGTCCTCCCAGCAGCGCCCGCCAGATGGGCTCCTGGCTCTGCTGCACCTCGCGCATGGCGTCCACGCGCCGCAGAAACTCGGGCACTACCACGGGCGCGGCCGGGGCCAGCACCAGTTCCGGGAGCGGGCTTATAATCTGGCCGAAAAAGGCGCGGAGCGGCTGCAAATCGACTTCTGAGTTTCCGGCAGGTCGTAGAATGGCGTAGTCCCGGGCCTGGTTGTATTGCCTGGGGTGCGACTGCGCAACGAGGTTCATGTCGTAGCCGGCATTCTCGGCCAGCACTTGGAAGGCTGCGCCCAGGGTCCGGCCATTGCCCTCCCGGAAAGCGTGGGCGTAGTTGTACTGGTCGAAATAGTAGGCCGCCCGCGCCACAAACTGGTCTTTGTCCAGCCCCTTCAAAAAGCGCTCAGCGGCCAGCTGCTGCCCAATGGCATCCAGGTGGGCGGGCAGTTGCTGGTAGCTGCCAAAGTACATGGTGTACAAGCCGGGGCCCTGCTTATCGGCCGAAGTTGACTTGGTGGCCTGGAACTCGCCCCAAGCGCGTGTTTCGCCCGCCCACGGGTACACATCCTGAAAAAGGTGGCGGTGCAATGCCTGCAGGCCCTGGGCGTTGTGGGGCGTTACTTCCACGTGGCCGGCCAGCACCTCCAGCAGGCGGAAGTGGAAGCGGTTGCCTTCGACCTCGGCCAGCTTGTCCTCATCGGTGATGTTGAGCTTGTTAATCAGGACACCGGTGTGGGGGTCGGTAAAACCGTCAGTCATAAGGAAAAGCCGCGCGGGAACTGGGTAAGCAAGCAAAACGCCCCACCAACCGGCAGGGCGTTAGCGAATAGAGTAAGAGCGAAGGGCTAGTGCGATAATGAGCGGGCCTTGGCCACGGCGGGAGCCGGCCGGGGCGCCACCGCCAGGGTGCCATCGTCGCCCCGCGTGGGTACCGGCGTCTGGGCCTGGGCTTGGTAATGGGCATCAAGCTGCGCGTTTACCTCGGGTAGGCTCAGCTCACCGTTGATGTAGCGCTGGCTTAGCTGCTCGGCAAAGGGGCTCAGCTTGCGGTCCTGGGTCGCGTTCAGCGCGGCCGCCCGGTCCGATAGCGCCTGGCGCTGCTCACGGGTTGCTTCCTTGGGGCCGAATTTTACGAGGGTATCCATGCTGTTTTGCCTGAGTAGTCTACTACGGCAAACGAAAGTTAGGCAAAAATGTGCCAAATCAGGCTACTGCTTCGCGCCGGCCGCCTGCGCATCGGCCAGGGCCGCATCCAGCACCGTTTGCACGGGCACGGCCAGCAGCTCGGCCACCCGGAGCGCCTCGGCTACGGTCAGGCCGGAAGGGTCAGCTTCGCGCTGCTTGATGGTGCGGTAGGTCATTTGCAGGTGTTCCTGTAACTCGCGCTCGGTGAAGGAGAAGCGGCCATGCCGCAGCAGGTAGCTGAACTGCTGGCCCGCCGGCGGGGTAGCAGCGGGGGGGGCCGAGGGAGGGAATGGGGCTTTCATGCTCGCATTATAACGCTTCCCGGCATTAGGGGAGGAGGAGCAGCAGGGCAATGTGCCACTACCCCCGGCGCGTGCCAGCGGGCGGCAGCCCGCCCGCTGGCAACGGTGTTCAGGCCGCAAGCTGCAGCTGCATTTGGGTGCCGGGCGCGGCCACCTGCTCTGCCTCGGGTACCATCGAGTGCGTTTTAGTGGTGGCCGCTTTGGCCTGGCGGGCACGATAGGCGGCCATTTCGGGGCCAGGCAGCCACTGCTTGCCGGCGCAGGCCCGGAGGTTAAACTCCTGCCAGAGGAATTCCTCGCGGAAAATCAGGTGTACCGTGCCTTTCTTGAAAGCCCGGATTTCAAAGAACCGGCTGTACACCGTCCAAACCCCGTTCGGGTTGGGGTTCTGGTTGCCGTAGCGGTCGAGGGCCGTGTCGATGCCCACGCAGGTATCGTAGTTTTCGCCCGTCAGGTAGCACATCACCCGGTCGATGTCGGCGTAGTCGTCGCGGCGGCTCCAGTTCACCCGGAAGCCCTTGCCGGAATAGCTTTCCTCCACCGCGTAGGGCAGAATTACTTTGCGGTTTACCTTCCACTGTGAGTTGGTTACCCAGCCCTCCACGTGTAGGCGGTTTTCCTTGTGGTACTTGGTGAAGGTATCGAACACCGATTCCACGGCCTGCTCCATGATGGTTTCGCGGTTGTCGAGCACCAGCGCCACCAGCTCGGCCACGGCCTCGTGGGTAAACTCCTGGTAGCCCTGGGCCTTGCTGAAGGCCGCGAAGTTGCGGCGCACGTCGGCCGTCATCAGCTTCTGAATGTTCACCTTATCGAGCACCAGCCCCCAGATTTGCTGGTTCATCTCGTCGGCAAAGTTGTTGTAGCTCGTGCGCAGGCTGCCGCGCTCCAGGCTGGCCTCGGCCAGCTTAAGCACGTCCTGGTACTCGCTGCGCAGCAGGCTTTTGGCGTAGAACTTCATCCCTTCGCGGGCCTGCAGGTAGGCCGCGTACTGCGCTTTCAGGCCCTCGTACTCGGCCGCCATGTTGCCGATAACATCGCGAGTGGCCACGGCATTGGCAAACAGGTTTTCGTTTAGCTCCGGCCCCCTGCGGCCCCGGCTGGTGAATTCAAACGTGAGGCGGTCGGCCTTGGCGGGCTTGTGCAGCCGGACCAAGCTTACCGCTACGTTGGTGGGACGCTCGGCCTCGGCAAACACGGCTCCCAGTGCCTCGCTCGTGCCGTGGTCCTCAATGAGGCGAGCCAGCAGTTGCCGGGTTTCGGTGTAGGGGTTTGCCAGCGTTTCGGTGTTGAGCAGGCACACCACATCGCCGCCGGCAGCTACCACGTCCCAGGCCTTAAGCAAATGCCGGTCGCCATTGGAGAAGGGCGGGTTCATGATAATGAGGTCGAAAAAATGGTCGCCCCGGTAGTTCAGGAAGTCGTTGGCAATCACCTTGTAGCCTTTGTCGTGCAGCACGGCGCGCAGCTCGGGGTCGGCCTCGCAGCAATACACGTTTTGCTTGCCGCTGCGGCTGTGGTAGTCCTCCCGGTCCAGCCAGGCCGTCAGCTCGTCCACGATGGACCCGCTACCGGCGCTGGGCTCCAAGATGGTGAGCTTGCGCAGGGCCGCCGCGGCCGGGTTGTAGCGGCGGTACCGGTCGCTGCCCGGCTCCTCGTCGCCGGTGGAAGCGGGGTTGAAAAACGGGTCGAGCATGCGCTGAATAACGGCGGCCGGGGTAGGGAAGAATTCAGGATTGAGCATGATGCTTAAAAGGGCTAAGGTGATAGTGAACAACCAATTGCTTATCCTATTAAACGCAATTTCAGACGTTTTTGTTGCTAAAAAGACAACAATATTTAACCGGAATCGACTTACCGTTTTGACTGTGCCAACTCCTTCTTCCCCCTTGTTCCTTATAATAAAAGCTGCCGGCGGTACGCCGGCTCCAGCGCTCCGCTGGCGGTACCGGCCCTTGCCGGTTCGGCCAGCAGCCAATAAGAAGGGGGAAGGCCCGGCCGGGGCTGCAGAGCGCACCGGGGGCGCGGCCGGCATTCCGTGGCGACCAGCGGGAGTGGCGGATAGCCGGCCGCGCCCCCGAGTAAGCGGCGCTGCCTGGGCCGGGCCGGCGCGGGGGGATTTTTTGCGAGAAGGATAGGAAGGGCGCGACCAGCGGGAGCGGTGCGCAGCACGGTAGCGCAGCGGACTCCTGCATAGCCTGGCCCAGCGGGCTCGCCCTACCAAAAAGCCCCTAAAACCGCTTGTTTCGGCTTTCCAAGAAAATATGTCGTAAACTTACGTCATTTAATGTCGTATATTTGCGACATACTTCCAAGTTGCTTACCGGCGCCCATGTCATCCACCGTCGATACTCCCGTTCACCCCCTGCTGCGCGTCGTGCTCGAACGGGTGCTGCGCACCGAATGCCTCGTGCTGGAAAGCCTGCGGCTTCAGACGCAGGGCGGCTACAATGGCCTGCCGGGCGGCGGCGGCGAAGAGCGACTGCAAGCCGCCGAGCAGCGCGCCTATCAGCGGGCCGAAACGCTGCTCACCCACCTGCTAGCGGCCACGGCGGCACCGGCCGCCACCTTACCCACTCCTCCAGCTTCCGACCATGACCTACGCTAAAACCGCCGCCTTCACCGAAGAGCAACAGCAATTATCCCGCGTGGCCAAAGCCCTGGCCCACCCGGCCCGGGTGGCCATCATCCAGTTTCTGGCCAGCAAGCAAACCTGCATTTCCGGCGACATCGCCGCCGAGCTGCCGCTCTCGCGCACCACCGTCTCGCAGCACCTGCAGGAGTTGAAGGCGCTGGACCTGATTCGCGGCGAAATCGACGGCCTCACGGTCTGCTACTGCCTCAATACCGAGCTACTGCAGCGGGTGCACCAGCAGTTCACCGCCTTTTTCATTGAGGCCACCAGCGGCGCGGCCTGCGGCCCCGACGATGCTTGCGCCTGCTAAGCCCACTTTCTTTTTCACTTTCAAATCAATACGTAACGCCATGAAAATCTCTGAAATCAAGCAGGCTTTGGCCGAAGTGGAAGCCGTCAATTTCCGTTTGCCCACGGGCGAGTACCTGCCCGCGCACTTCCACGTGACGGAAGTGGGCCTGGTGAGCAAGCATTTCATCGACTGCGGCGGCGTGGAGCGCCAGGAGCAGGTCGCCAACTTCCAGCTCTGGGAGGCCGGCGACTACGACCACCGCCTGGCACCCCAGAAATTCCTGCACATCCTGGACTTGTCGCAGCGCATTCTGGGCACCGACGACCTAGACATTGAAGTGGAATACCAGCAGGCTACCATCGGCAAATTCGGGCTGACGCGCGAGGGCAACGACTTCGTGCTGACGCAGAAGCAGACGGCCTGCCTGGCCCAGGATGCCTGCGGCATTCCGGCCGCCCAGCAGTTTGCGCTGCCGCAGCTGCAAACGGCCGGCGGCTGCACGCCGGGCGGCGGGTGCTGCTAACAAGGCTAAGCGGCGCGGCCCTTCTGGGTCGCGCCGCTTGATTTTTCTCTCCATTCCTTCCTCCCGATTTCGATGACGATTGCCTTTTTCTCCGACGTGCACGGCAACCTGCCGGCCCTGGAAGCGGTGCTGGCCGATATGGAGCAGCGCCGGCCCGACATGATTTTCTGCCTGGGCGATTTGGTGGGCTACGCGCCCTGGCCCAACGAAGTGGTAAACGAGGTGCGCCGCCGCGGCATCCCCACGCTGGCCGGCAACTACGACCAGGGCATCGGGCTGGCCAGCAGCAACTGCGGCTGCGCCTATAAAACCGACACCGAAAAGGACCTGGGCGCCCAGAGCATCGCCTACACCAACCACGTGGTGGGCGACGAAGAGCGGCGCTATCTGCGCCTGCTGCCCAAGCACATGCGACTGGATTTTCAGGAGGAGCCCTGCACGCTCAGCCTGCTGATGGTGCACGGCTCACCGCGCAAAATCAACGAATACCTGTTTGAGGACCGGCCCGAAGCCAGCTTTCTGCGGGTGCTGGCCGAAGCTAATGCGGATATTCTGCTCTTCGGCCACACCCACAAGCCCTACCACCGCACCTTCGCCTACGAGGTGGAAGGCGAAACCCGCTACCGCCACGCGCTCAATATCGGCTCGGTGGGCAAGCCCAAGGACGGCGACCCGCGCGCCGCCTACCAGCTGCTGCACCTCGACGAGAACACCCGGCTCACCGCCCCCGGCAGCGTGCGCTCGGAGCTGATTCGCGTTGAATACGACGTGGAGAAAGCGGCCCGGGCCGTGGAGGCCTCGCCGCTGCCCAACGAGTACGCCGACATGCTGCGCAAAGCCTACTGAATGCTGCGCCCCTGACCTGTCGTTCTGGCCATGAAATTCCTCCCCTTCCTCGTGCTGGTGCTGGCCGGGGCGGCCCTGACCACGCAATCGGCCGTGAATAGCCAACTGCGCGGGGGCCTGCACAGCGTCATGTGGGCCGTGCTCGCTTCCTATCTGGTCGGCACCCTGGCCGCGGCCCTAGTGCTGGTCAGTACCCAGACGTCACTGCCGGCACTGGCCGAGGTGAACGGAATCCGGTGGTACCAGTGGACGGGCGGGGCCCTGGGCATGGTCTACATCGCGGCCATCACCTTTTCCCTGCAACGGGTCGGCGCGGCCTCCCTGTTCGCTCTGGTCGTGACCGGCCAGCTCCTCACGGCCTTGCTCTTTGACCAGATGGGGCTACTGGGCCTCGTGCGCAGCCCCCTCACCCTGAGCCGGCTGGCCGGGGCGCTGCTGCTCGTCGCCGGGGCGTACCTGCTCAACCGCAAATAATCCCGCTCTTCTCACTTTTTGCTATCCGCTCATGAAGCTGCAACCCATGACCACCGCGCACTGGCCCGCCGTGCGCGCCATCTACGAGCAGGGCATTGCCACCGGCAACGCGACGTTTGAAAATCAGGTCCCCGAATGGGAGGCCTGGGACCGGGCGCACCTGGCCCACAGCCGCCTGGTTGCCGTCGATGATGCCGGCACGGTGCTGGGCTGGGCCGCCCTCTCGCCCGTGTCGAGCCGCTGCGTCTATGGCGGGGTGGCCGAAATCAGTATTTACATCGCCGCCGAAGCCCGCGGGCAAGGCGTGGGCCGGCAGGTGCTGCACGCCCTTATTACGGACTCGGAGGCCCACGGCATCTGGACGCTGCAGGCCGGCACCTTCGAGGAAAATGTGGCTAGCATCGGCCTGCACACGCGAGCAGGGTTCCGGGTCATCGGCCACCGCGAGCGCATTGGCCAGCACCACGGCGTGTGGCGCAACACGGTGCAGATGGAGCGGCGCAGCGCCTGCGTCGGCGTCGCTTAATTCAACTTCCTTATCATGAACACACTCAATCAACCCCAGCCCGCCGCGCCAGCCCCCGCCGTGCTGGCCGAAAAGAAACTCTCCGGCCTCGACCGGGGCCTCACGCTCTGGATATTCCTGGCCATGGCCCTGGGCGTGGGCCTGGGCTATTTCGTGCCCGGCATCAACGGGGCCATCAACTACTTCTCGGTGGGCACGGTGAACGTGCCGCTGGCCATCGGCCTGATTCTAATGATGTACCCGCCGCTGGCCAAGGTCAAGTACGAGCAGCTGCCCACGGTCTTCCAGAACACGCGCATCATTGGCCTGTCGCTTTTCCTGAACTGGATTCTGGGCCCTTTGCTGATGTTTTTCCTGGCCATCTGGCTGCTGCCTGATAAGCCGGAATACATGATGGGCCTGATTCTGATTGGGATTGCCCGCTGCATTGCCATGGTGCTGGTGTGGAACGACCTGGCCGATGGCTCACGGGAGTACGCCGCCGGGCTGGTAGCGCTCAACTCCATTTTCCAGGTGCTATTCTACTCGGTGCTGGCCTGGCTATTCATCACCGTGCTGCCGCCCTACTTCGGCCTGAAAGGCTACGCGGTGAACATCGGCATCTGGGACATTGCGCAGAGCGTGCTGGTGTACCTGGGCATCCCCTTCGCAGCGGGCTTTCTCTCGCGTACCATCCTGCGCCGCCTGAAAGGCGACGAGTGGTACGAAAAGGTTTACCTCCCGGCCATCAGCCCCATTACGCTGGTGGCGCTGCTGCTCACCATCGTGGTCATGTTCAGCCTCAAGGGCGAGACTATCGTGCAGGTGCCGCTCGACGTGCTGCGCATTGCCCTGCCGCTGGCCCTGTATTTCGGCATCATGTTCGTGCTCAGCTTTGCCGCCGGCAAGTACCTGGGGGCCGATTATGCCGAGAATGCCTCCATTGCTTTCACAGCCACCGGCAACAACTTCGAGTTGGCCATTGCCGTGGCCATCGGGGTGTTCGGTCTGAACTCGGGCCAGGCCTTCGCCGGCGTCATCGGCCCGCTGATTGAGGTGCCCGCACTGATTGCGCTGGTCAATCTGGCCTTCTGGTTCCGCCGCCGCTGGTACGGCGGCAAAACGGTGGCTTCGGCCGCGTAACCCTTCTTTGCTATTCCTCTCTCATGTCTGACAAAAAAAACGTGCTGGTGCTGTGCACCGGCAATTCCTGCCGTAGCCAACTGCTGCACGGCTACCTCGAACAAGCCCTGGGCGACCAAGCCGCCGTGTACAGCGCCGGCGTGGAAGTGCATGGCCTCAACCCCCGCGCCGTGCGCGTGATGACCGAGGACGGGATGGACATTAGCCACCACACCAGCAACCATGTGGACGAATACGCCGCCGTGCCGTTCGACTACGTGATTACCGTGTGCGACCACGCCAACGAGGTGTGCCCGGTGTTTCCCTCCTCCGCCAAGAAGCTGCACCACAACTTTCCCGACCCTGCCAAGGCCACGGGCAGTGAGGAGGAAATTATGCAGCAGTTCCGGGCCGTGCGCGACCAAGTGAAGGCCTATGCCCACCAGTTTGTGCAGCAGTCTTTTGCCGGTTTGGCCGCGCAAGCTGACTAAGCAACGGCTTGCCAGGCCATCTTAGAAAAGCATCATCAGAAATTTTTGCCTGTGCGCAGTGTTAGGCTTTGCCTGCGGAGGCATTAACCAGCTAATTGCAACTCCTCAAGCATGTCAATGATGCCCGTATACTGGGTAACCGAAGATTGCAGCAAGTCGCTGAACGAGCGATGCATGTCCAACAAGGCGTGTAGTGTTTTAGCCGGAGCCTGTGAGAAGTTATGAAAAGTAGCTTTCTCCTGCCGCCGGTTGTGCTGCAGCGCGATGTTGAGTGCGGTGCGCGTGGTTTCGTAATGCTCCTTGGGCATCAGGTACTGGGGACCTTCTTCCAAGGCTTGGGCAAAGTAACCAGCGGGAAAAAACAGTCGGCGGTGGGAGTGCACTTCCTCAAACCAGAGCGTGGTGTACCCGCTCGATACGAGCTTACGGTAGACTTGCTCATCAATTTCCTGGCCCCGCTCGGTGAGAAACCAGCGCATGATGAGCGGAATGATGTCCTCCCAGGTGGTAAAAACCAGGTCTTGGTCTTCTATGCGAAGGATGGTGTCGTACTTTTTGCGGTCGCGCCGCATTTCGCCCAGAATGTCAGTGACGAGCGTATTCAACTCCTTGGCGGCGGCGGACTGCTTTTCCAGAATGGAGCCCGTCTCGGCGGTGGTGAAGTAGTTGAAGGCCCCGTCCAGCTCGGTAGTCGTGGTAAAGACACTTGTGGTGACTTCCTCAAAGAAATCGGACTGCTCAATGTCGCCAAAATGCACGAAGAACGGCTCCTGCTGCTGTGAAATGTCGATACCCCCGGCGTAGTATGGCAGCGCGACAAGTGTGGAGCATACAACGCCGCCCGTCCACCGCTTCTCCCGCAAAAAACGGGCCTTGATATCCTCACTTATAGACCGCAACTGAATACGGGTCAATAACATACTAGAGTAGTTGCAGTACGCCAACCCCCGTATCGTCTGCTCGGCTTGCCCGGCGTCGAAACTAGCCCGATGGGCTGCCTTGAGCCGAATAACTCGGACGTCATCGAGAGTTGGGAAGAAATAGCGCTGGGCTGAGAACAGCGTCACCACGGGTGGTACCCCTTCAATGAACGAGTTGTTGCCGATGTACACGGCGGCGTGGCTGAACTCGGAATTGCAGGCGGCCCGGATGTCAGCCGACGTAGTATCGGCAAACCGTACTAGCAGTATGTCAAATGGTTGTAACTTTTGCGAATCGAGTACGAACATATGGCAGGAAGTTGATAGGTGATGTAGCTGAGTAAGCCCCCGTTGTTTGAGTTGGGGCGCAAGTGATGCCCTCCCTATTTGGTCGGAATGACCTGCTTCACCACAAACCAAAGGCCAGTTGCGCCAACTGCCAATTCTGCGGGGATTACCACCTATTAGGCAAGCCTCGGCAGCAACGACGAGTTACCCTATCGTACCCTTCATCCCGGCTAGCATACTGGTCAGGGGATTCCTTCCGCCGCTAGCTATATAACCCCTTCCCTGACCAGGCGGTGCAGGTTTTTGAAGTAGGGATAGTGGACTTCGTACTCGCTGCCATTTTTGCGCCGGAAGCCCAGAATCGGGTAGCGGAACACAAAGCCGTTCTCCAAGAAAGCGTCCACGTCTTTCAGGGTCAACACCAGAAAAGAGCCATCGTACTTGTAGATGGACGAGGTCATCAGGAAAAACACCCCTTCCACGGTCCAGTCCGTGAAGTCGAAGTCGGTTTTCAACTCGTGGGTGAAGTGCTCCTGCACCCGCTGCTTATTGCTTTGCACCCAGGCGTGCTTGCGGGCCAGCTTGGCTTCGTAGCCCTCCGAAAACTGCCGGTGCTCCCCCTTCCAGTAAAACATATCGAACCGAGGCCGATTGTTTTTGCATTCGCCCACGTAAATCACTTTCTGCGCGACGTTCAGGAAAATAACGTCAATCTCGCCCAGCCCGGCCGTCGCGATATTGAAGGCCTGGCCTTTCCGGTCAATCAACCGCTTGAGGTTGGTCACGTGCGGCACCTCGTGCGCCCGCAGGTGCTCCGAAAGTTGGTCTACCATCAGGCTTTCGCGGCGCAGCTCCAGCGTCTTGGCAAACGCCTGCAGGTCGGGGGCAGCCTTCCACTCGTTGGGCAAATGCCCCCACAGCAGTGCGTTGGTTTGCAGCGCGCGCATGCTTTCCAGCATCTTGCCCGAGCCTACCACCCAGTACGGCTCCCCGTTTTTATCCAGAAACTCCAGGATGGGCCGGTAAATGAGCCGGGTGTTGTTCTGCATTTTCTGGAACGAGTCCGCCAGCGGCATTTTATTGTGGGCCGTCAGGGTTAGCCCGGCGTAGAAAGGCCGCGCCTCGTCTTCGCGGCCGGGCGTGAGGCCTTGCTCGCGCAGCCACTGCTCGCGCGGCACGATGAAGGTGCCCAGGCCGGGCAGCCCTTGCAAGACTCGCGTGAGGTTGCTGCCGAAGGTGGCTAACAGCTGTTCGTCCAGCTCGGCGTTAATGCCCTCGTACTCGTTGTTGCGGTACGTGGCGATGTCGCGCTGCACGGTTTCGAGCACGTAGTTGTACGGGCTGTTGTGCAGGATAACCAGCGGCCTTTTCCACCGGGAGTGCAGCGACACGGATTTCTCAAACAGCGAGCAGCTGTTGATGTACTCCTTCATCTCCAGCAGGTGGCCGCCCAGGTACAGCAGCTCTTCCAGCTGCGCCACGTTCTGAGGCGTCGCCTGGGCGCTGCCCACCAGCTCCGGCCCGATTTCTTCCGCGAACTGCGGCGGCAGTACCGCTTCCATCACCAGCTTCAGCACCCGCCGGATGGCCGGGAGTTCTTTCAGGTCCTGCGGGGTCAAGTAGGCGTTTAGCTCTTCGTTTTCGTCCTGAAACAATTGCGAAATGAGCACCGACGACTCGTGGATGCGGTGCACAAACAGCAGAAACCGCACGCTGGAAACGGCCGCCGCTACCCGCTCAAAGTTTTCCAGCAGCAGCGCATAAATGCCCTCCAACGCCCGCCGCACCGTCGCGGGGTCGGTGAGTTTGCCCACGCCATACTCGAAGCGGACATACTGGCTGATTGCCACCCAGTACGCGCTGCTGAACCGGGGGTTAAGCGTGACGTACTGAACGTTTCGTACCTGCAACGAGGGAATGGTCAGGTTTAGTAACATGGCAGCGGGCTAGCTTTTTGGCTTGATAAAACACCAAGCTATAGGTTCTGGCGAAATGAGTGAAAGGCAGTAATATAGAACGCTCAATAACTTTACGCTGCTGGCTAGTCGGCCGCGCCCCGGTTGATGATGGGCAGAATCTGGTATAGCATCTCCTGCGGAATGCCCGGCATACCGCGCTTTTCCGCGTAGTTTTCCAGAAATAAGGCGAAGGGGTGAACACGCTGCATCTGCCGCTGTTCGTCCTCGGCCGTGCTGATGCCCGCCCAGGCTGGGGCTCGCAGGTACGCCACGTATTCTTCGAGTACGTCTTCGAATACTAACCGCCCATCGCGGAAGTCTTCATGATAGGCCATGAGCGTATCAGCGTCGATAATAATCAGCGGGCGCACGTTATGCACGGCCAGACCTTCCTGCGCCAGCTTGGCCAACTCCTCTTGAAACCAGTCGTTGACGACCACGTTCAGGCCGGGCTGGTTATAGAGCCGGTCATGCACCACCAGCACCGGGTAAATTACCAACTCGGCTGGGTCAAAATTGGTATCGAAAGGCAACTGGTGGCGCAGTAGACGTGCCACATTGTTGGCCAGCTGCTTCGCTGCTTTGGGATGCTGCTTGTCGTCTTCGTAGAATTTCTTTTTTACCTCATCCAGATAGGTAGCGAAGTCGTGGCCCGCCTTGGCATCTTTATGCACCAGCACGTCTTTCGACTCGAAGAGCACCGCCCGGTTATCGTGGCGGAAATAGTAGTCCGGCTCGGACTGCCCTTTTAGTTGCCAGCCCTGAAGAATGGCTTTGCCGCTCAAGGCCAAACCCCGGCCCCGAAAAACGGCATCCAACAGTAGATAGAGCAGGTATTGCTCCGAGAACAGGTCGCAGTACACCGAGCGCCAATCTGGCTCCCGCTGCCCTTTGGGCAAAGTTCGATTGGCGGCACTAAACTGAAAATACAGCCCCTTGTGCAGGGCTTCTAATACCAGCACTGGATAAACCAATGCGAAAGTGCCCGGCTCTTCTTCGCACAGCGGTGTAGCTCGCAAACTAGTAAAATCGGCGTGGTCTACTGGTAAGTCTTCGGGCAAGGTGAAATGCCGTAAGAAAGCGCGATTAGACTCAAAATCAGCATCAGGAGCTAACTCTACCGCGATTCGGCCGCGCTTCGTGGCTTGAAGGACTGGCTTGATTACCCCACCGAGCCGGCGAAAGTATTCCGGCCAATCCTGGCAGCCGAAGCACTGCAAAAAGGCCTCTAACAGAGGCTTGAACCGAGTCTCAGCCTCCATAAACTCAAAAAAGCGCACCGACTTCATGAGTTGCAGCATGGCAATATTGGGCAAGCGGTGATTAACCAACTCAAAGTCGGAAAAAGTACCCGCCAGTGCCAATGCCGCTAACCGCTGCGTCGGGAGCAAGCGTTTGGCATCCGCCATGGCCTGGTCTTGCTGCTGAATGTATGGACCGTTTAACGCCAGACAGGCTTTGTAGAGGTTTCGCTCCACCTCTGGGTAAGACTGCGTATCCGGGCAGTCAGGCAACTCAAAGCAGTAGCCATACAGCTGGAGTACCACCTTAGGGTGCAGGAAGTTGACCTTAGCACCTGCACGACGAGCTAAGTCACTCATCCTATTGTACACTACCGTTGCAAAAGGACGATTGTGCGGAGCAAAAATCTGCTCCATATCCGTTTTATAGTCGCGCTCTGCGGCAGGAACCTGGCTTAGATAGCCAAGTAAATGAGCGACGCATTGCAAACGCCGCAGTCGGCTAATACCCGCCAGATAAGTCTCAATCGGCAAGATTGGCTCATTGAATACGTCAGAAAAGTCAACGAGAAGCTGTCGGGTCATAAGCGGTGCGGGAACTGGAAAATCAGATGAATGCCCCCTGACTTGATGAACAGCAAAAAATAGCCCGGCGTTAATTACACTGCCGCTTTTTTCGCGCTTACTGCCCACCTACCCGTTTATTCAACGCCATACCAACCAGTTCAGGCAGTGGACGTGACTGGCAGCACCAAGTGTTGAGGCCCGGCAAGCGTAAGGACGGTCACTTCCTGGAACTATCGCGAGCGGTGCGCTGGCCTGCGGGACTTGCCCGAGGTGTCGCAGCACACAATGCAAGCACAGATTACTTCTTCCAAGATTGCAGCTTGTTCTCAATCGTAGTCAAAGTGGCCGATACCAGACAAGGATAAACACACCACAGCCAGCTTAGGAAACTGAGCCAGCGCGGAGACACATATTAATAAGGAGTTGAAAGGGAACGAGCAGTTCTTGGTCGTCCGATTTCGCAGGCGGACTGAATGAGGAATGCGGTCCGTGAAGATGGCGCGAGGTTCTACGGAGTCATCCACTCAACCGAGTCATCAATTTTTTTTCCTCTCCCCTTTCGAAGTTTAGGAACCATAAGCCTTCCTTATCGGCCCTAAACTCTGCCTATATTTACGGCACCCCGCAACGGTCATTTTGCAATTGCAAAATGACCGTTTCCACCCATATTTTTACAATTGCAAAATATGCTGTACCAAGTCGACACTGCCCGACTGGCTTCGCTGGTTCGCGCCAAGCGCGGCAGCCAGACCCTGCGAGAGGCCGCCGAAGAAATCACCAAGGCCGTCGGCCCGGTCAGCGTGGGCACCTTGCTGAGGGTCGAGCAGCAGCGCTTACCCGACCTGCCGGTGTTCCTGCACTTCTGCAACTGGCTGGACGTGTCACCGGCCCGGCTGCTCTACTGCTCGTCATCGCCGATGACAGCCCCCGCTGAGTCGACGGCCGCGACGGTCGCTCGACTGCTGCGCTCTGACAGCCGGTTGGAGCCGGCGATGGCCAACGTTCTTGCCGTCATGGTGGAAGCAACCTACGCCCAGCTGGCCACCCATGAGTAAGCCACCAAAGGAACCAAAGGGAGAAAAAGGCCTGACCGTGGTAGAAGCTAACAGGCCGACGCTGGCGCTGGCCGCCGACCTGGCCAGCCGCGTAGCGCCTAATGTTGAGCGGTATTTGCTGCGCGGCTTAGAAGGCTCCGATAATACGCGCCTGGCCTACTCAGCGGACTTACGCTCTTACGAGGCCTATTGTGAGTTGCACCAGCTCGCGCCGTGGCCCGCCGCCCTGGAAACGCTGGCCAGCTACGTGGCGAACCTCGCCGACGTGGGCCGTAAGCTGGCCACCATCAACCGGCACCTGGCCGCTATCGAGAAGAACCACCAGCTGCTCGGGCTGCCCTCGGCTATTAACGCCCCGGCCCTGGATGTGCTGCGCAAAGGCGTGGCGCGGGAAATCGGCAAAAAGCAAAAGCAGGCCCCGGCCTTTTCGGTGCCCCACCTCAAACGCACCATCGACCGGCTGGACCTCTCGCGGCCGGACGGGCTGCGAGCGCGGGCGCTGCTGCTGCTCGGATTCGCGGGCGCTTTCCGCCGCTCGGAGCTGGTAGATATTAATCTGGAGCACCTGGAAATGGTGCATGACGCGACCGACGAGGTCTTGGTCATCACCCTGCCCAAAAGCAAAGCCAACCAGGCGGGGGAAGTCGAGCAGAAAATCATCTTCTATGGCGAAAACCCGGCTTATTGCCCCATCGGAGCCTACAATGCCTGGATAGCGCAGCTCGGGGACCGCACCGAGGGACCGTTGTTTGTATCGCTCAAACGGAGCCGGCCGGGCGAGCCGGGCAAGCCCACAGACAAGCGCCTGGCCGACCGGCGCGTGAACCTGCTGGTGAAAGAGCACCTGGGCGCGAAGTATTCCGCGCATTCGCTGCGGGTATCGTTTATCACTACTTCCAAGCTGGCGGGCCAGAGCAACGACTTTATTAAGAATCAGACCAAGCAGAAAACCGATGCTATGATTAGCCGCTACACCCGGCTGGATGACATTATTAAGTATAATGCGGGTCGCTCCCTAGGGCTATAGCCATGCAGATAGTATCCTCGAATTGTTGCCCCTAGTCCAATCGCAGTTGTTTCGCACATTTACAAAATGGAACACCTGCTCCAGCCCCGGCACCCGCTTGATAAGTATCACCAGTCGCAATTGAAGTTTCTGGCCGCCCTGCCAGAAGCGCAGCGGGCCGAGCACGCCCGCCTGTTTCGGCTGGGCAATGCCAGTTACCGCTACCAGCGGCAGGCCGTGGGCGAAATCACCGAAGCCGACTACCTAGACTGGCTCGAAGGCTTGCCCGCCAACATGCGCCGCGTGGTCGAGCAGGAAGGCTTCGAGCAAAGCAAAAGCAGCCTGGCGTTACGCCGGCACGCGCTGGAACGGCGCGACCAAGGTTATTCCGCCTTCATGCAGGCCATTCTGTCGCCCGAAGACTGGGCCTATCAACAAAGCGTAATCACGGAATCATGAATTGCCCTGCTCCCCTAGCTGCGGCGCTGCAAGCGATGGCCGCCGGCCTGCCCGACGCCAGCAACCACTACTTTTTGAAAGCCAACTACTACGACCACGTTGAAGACAACGACGATGGCGATGACCCGGCGCGGTGGTGGCTGGCCGTTATGTGGCTCAACGAGGAGACGACCCGCAACTTTGAGTTAGGGGCCGATGAGTTGCAACTGGATGTTCTGCTCGACGGCCGCCGCCTCACCGACTGGACACGGGTGAGCATTCCCTACTCCGAAGTCTGGGACGTGCTGCACCAACGCACGAAGGGTAGCCCCAACCCCAATGGCTGGGCTACCCTCTATTACGACCACGCGGCCATGCGCATGCCCCCCGTGGGTTAGGTCAGCGCCAGCGTGGCCAACTGGTGAAACGCGGCCTCGTCCAGCCGGAACCGGTCGCTGATGGAAAGCGAGCTGCGGCTGTTGAACAGCGCGTGGTTAACGGCATTGTAGGCCAGCCATAGATTGGCCGGGGTTTCCAGCATTCTCATTTCCTCGGCCAAGCGGTCCATCGCATTGCGGGCCAGCATTTTCGGCAAGCCGCTCTCGGCAATGACCGTGGCCAGGTTTTCCGGCGTGGGGCGCTTAGCCAACTCTTTATAGACTCCAATGGTCGGAGTCAGCGAGTTCGTCTGGTTCTGGAAGGTGGTAAAGATGCTGGCCAGCTGCTTTTTGAACACTTCTATGTTGAGCCCCTTGTGGTGAAACTTCTTATCCACCAGCACTTCTTGCTCGCGCTGCACCTGGCGGCCCGTTAGCACGACCAGCTCGGCATCCTTAATTTTAAGTGCGTCCTTAAACTTCTTCGGTTTGCCGTTCAACAGCCAGGCCAAGTACTGGTCGAAGCTCATATAATCATCGGCCCAGCCCATCAGGCCATTGGTGCACACCTGCCGGTAGTAGCTCACCCGCATTTTCGAGGTGGTGCCCGTCTCAATGTGTTCCTTCAACGCCGTGCCTTGCAGCGAAAACGGCGTTTTGCCTGAATATGAATTGTTAATAATCATTGACTTATAAAGCCGGTCCACCACTTTAGTATTCGCCGACGCCGAAGCGATATTGACTTCGTCGGGCAGAATCAAGTTGATGGAAAACTCCCCCTGGGGCGTAAAGCTGGCATCAATGGTGTGTCCCGGTAGGTACAGCTCAGCAGCCTCGCGCAGCACCTCGTTTTTAATCAGGCTGTACTCGCCGCTCTGCATGGCGAAGATGTTCTTCGTCCCATCCGGCAACTCCCCAACGATGGCCTGCTTGCGGTCCGTGGGCACAATACGGTAGCCAGTCGGGAGTAGGGTTTCTAACGGTACGGCGGCTATTGGGAAACAAAGGGCATCCCACGTTTGGGACCGTTCCAGATTGATGCTTTGCTGACTCATGACAGGAAGAGGGCTAGTTAATGCACTAAATTACAATTGCTTTTTTACAATTGCAAATTACAATTGTAAAAATACATGTTCTTTTCGCTGGCGCTGCTGCCTGTAACAGAAGACCCCGTGAAGTTGACGCCCGATGTAATATCTTCAACTGCCCAATTGTCTGCTTGGTAGAAATTGCCAAGAATAGACACATTTGTCCTTCGTTCTAATTCAGAAATGTCCGAGCCATCATCTAACTCGCCTTTCCCGTCACAAACTGCTAATGCAGAGCTAGCTGCTCAAATTGTAACAGCTTTACGTGCGGCTGATTTTATTGGTATTTCTGATGAGAAGGCGGTGGCAGCCTTACTTAACTCCCAAACGGTAAAAGCGGGTGATTGGCGTAGCCTGCTCGAAAAGCACCTTATTCCTTCTACAGCTATAGCCACTGACCATGCCGCACCGAATCAAGGAGCTTAAACTCACCCACTTTCGGGGCGCAACTCAACCTGTCACGATACAGTTTGACCCGAAGAAATCCGTTGTGGTCATATTTGGTGAAAATGGCACTGGCAAATCCACAGTTGTTGATGCCATTGATGCAGTTGGCAATGCCTCTTTTGGGTCTCTGGACCGAGAAGGTGTTCGGCCAAATCCGCACAAATACGTTTCTTCCATCAACCGCACCGCACGGTCATTGGAAGTGGAACTGACAACTGCTATTGGCCATACCTGGAAAGCTACTATCAGTGGCAAGAATGTCGTCGTAGCGGCCGGAACCGATGGTAGCTTTCTACCGGGGATACTTGTATTGCGTCGCCGTGAGTTATTAAAATTGATTGAAACTCAACCAGCGAAGCGATATGAGGCTATCAAAAGCTTTATCGACGTGGCAGAGGTTGATAAAGCAGAGGCCGCTCTTCGCGGCGATTTAGTGGCTGTAGACAAGCAATTTGGCAATGCGAAGGCAGCTCGCGACCAAGCACAAAAATCTTTGCACGCTTTCTGGGAGCAGGAGAAACAGGCGCACGAAACAGAAGCTGAGCCGCTAGGTTGGGCTGAGCAACGCATTGCGGAAGATTTGACTGCCCTTGAAAGTCAGGCAAGCCATTTGGAAACGCTTCTTTCCGGTATTAAGACGCTATTAACCGCTACTGCCAGCTGGCAACAAGCACATGAAACCCGTGACGACTGGACACTGAAGGTAGAAGCCGCGAAGGCGAAGCTAGCTGATACAAACCGTAGTGAAGATACACGCCGGACTGACCTTATTGGCCTGCTCACTTCAGCCAGGAAATACTTGGCTCCTCCTGCTGCTCCCACTAGCTGTCCCTTGTGCGCCAATGACGTACAGGCCGAATCCCTGCGGCAACGCATAGAGGACCAACTGCACCAACTTCAAAGTGCCAGTGAATTGCTGCAGCTAGTTAACAGCACGCAAAACAGTTATAAGCGCGCAGCAGATGATTGTGACCGGTGTAATCGGGATGTATTCAGCCAATTCCAGAAGCTAGCCACGCACTTAGCCACTCACGAGCCGGTAGCTGTGCAAGCGTTAAATATTAATTGGAAGGAGCTTACTCTCGAACTGCAAACTGCTGCTGCAAGTGACGTTATCAGCGAACAAGCGACGGACCTTGCACAGCAACTATGGGCTGAAAGTCCGGTAGTACAGCAAGCACTGGATTCTTTGCGTCAGCGGCTCACCTTGCACGACAACATTAAAGTGCAAGCTGATTTATTAAAAGACAGCACGAAGAAAGCTGCTGATTTGGGCCAGGTGGTGGAGAGACTTACCAAAACTTGCCAATTGGTAGTAGATACCCGCCGGGAGTTTGTGCAGACTATTCTGGATGGAATAATCGAGGAAGTAAATCGGCTATTTACTGCCATTCATCCAGGGGAGAAGATTGGGTTACATCGTCTCGAAATGGATGAAGTGAAACGGTCTTCACTTGAGCAGCACGCTCGATTTGAGGATGCCTCAGAGGTCATCCCACAAGCCTATTTCAGCGAATCTCACCTTGATACATTCGGCTTTTGTCTGTGGCTAGCCTTGGCCAAGCGACTAAATCCCAAACAACTCGTGCTTGTGCTCGACGATGTATTCACGTCTGTCGATACCCAGCATTTTCAACGAATCTCTGAACTACTGGCTGACGAAGCCCAGTATTTTCAACAGCTTATCATTGCGACTCATAACCGGCGTTGGCATGACCTCTATCGGCAGAACAGTGCTGGCGCGCATCTTATCAAGCTTGAAAGCTGGACGTTAAATAAAGGACTAAAACCCTACGAGGACCAAACATTGATGGCCGCCCTAGCCGACGCGCTGGGGGCTGAGCCTTTTGATAGACAAGCGGTGGCCTCACAAGCTGGTATTGTGCTTGAGACTGTGTTAGATAGATTAGCGCTTGCCTATGGATGCTTGTTGCCGCATAAGCATGGCAACTCTTACACATTGGGCGAACTGCTGTTTAGCACCGGTAAGCTATTACAAAAAGCGACTATTATCCGCATTGACCGTGATGTGCACGGCCACCCTGTATTGCCTAACAACTGGTCTGAAATTCAATTAAATGACTTGTTTCAGACAATCAATGGGTTGACGTTCATTCGCAACGAAGTCGGAGCCCACTTCAGTCCTTCTGGCGCTG
>NZ_JABBGH010000005.1 GCF_012927305.1 Hymenobacter polaris | reverse complement strand
CGGAGCTTGTCGAAGCATCTCTGCCGCTTCGTTGCTTGAGTCAACAACAACGAAGCGGCAGAGATGCTTCGACAAGCTCCGCCTGACGTTCTTTTTTTCTTTCTACCTCAAGCAGCCCCTAGGCCCCCTAGCCCTTGTAAAACATCCACTTGCTCAGCTCCTTGTAGCTGACCTTCTTGCCGTACATCAAAATACCCACCCGGTAGATGCGCGCCGCCACCCACACCGTGCCCACGAAGCCCAGCACCAGCAGCCCCAGCGACAGCGCCAGCTGCCAGCCCGGCACTCCAAACGGCAGCCGAATCACCATCGACACCGGCGAGGTAAAGGGTATCATCGACATCCAGAAAGCCACCGGCCCGTCGGGGTTGCGCAGCACCACCGAGAAGCCCAGGATGTAGCTCAGCAGCAGCGGCATCGTAATCGGGAACATGAACTGCTGGGTATCGGTCTGGTCGTCCACGGCCGCACCCACGGCCCCGAACAGCGCCCCGTAGAGCAAATACCCCCCTAGGAAGTACGCCAGGAAGCCAAACACGATGGTCCAGATGGGAATGTCGAGCTTCTTCACCTCATCCAGCGCCTTGCCCACCAGGTTCATGCGCTGGGCCGGGTTGGCCGACTGGCCCATAGAGCCCGTAGCGCTGTTCATGGCCGATTTCACATCATCGGGCTCGGCCGTGGCGCGGGGGCGGGCGGCCACCTCGGTGCGGGCCGCGTTGCCCACAAACAGCGGCGCCACCACGGCCGTGGCCCCATAGGAGAGCAGCCCCCACAGCAGAAACTGCGTGAGGCCCACCGCCGCAATGCCCAGCACCTTGCCCATCATAAGGTCAAAGGGCTTCACCGACGACAGCATCACTTCCATCACGCGGCTCGACTTCTCCTCCCCTATCCCGCGCATCACCTGCATGCCGTAGAGGAAGATGAAAATGTAAATGGCCACGGCCAGAAACGAGGCCACGCCCGTCGTCACGCCCGAATTGCTGCCTTTTTCGTGGCCGGCCTCGTCCATGCTCACCGCGTTCAGGTCTACTTTGGCGCGCAGCTGGTCGAGCTGGGTTTGCGAGAGGCCCACCTGCTGCATCTTCAACTCGGCGAAGGCATCAGTCACGGCCGCTTTCACGCGCAACTCCTTATCGAGGCTCACGTTGCCGAGACCGAAAAATTGCACGCCCTTGGGGTCTTTCGGGTCGATGCCGGCCGGCAAGTACAGCAAGCCGGCGTGCTTATCGCGCTGAAACGCCTTCTTGGCCTCCGCCAGCGAACCGGTGACGGGCAGAAACTGCAGCTTGGCCGTCGAGCCCTGCGTCAGGCGCCGGGCAATATTAAGGCCGCTGTCGTCGCGCACGTCTATCACCTCGGCCGACGAGTCGCTGAGGGCAATTTTGCCCACCACAATGCCAAAGGCGGCGATGAGCACCGGCACCAGCAGCGTGAGCACCACAAAGGCCCGCTTGCGCACCCGCGTCAGGTATTCGCGCTTGGCAACGAGTAAAAACTTGGAAGTCATATAGTTATTAGCAAGAAGGCGGTCATGCTGAGCGAAGTTGAAGCATCTCTACCGCGCAGTTTGTGAATCGTTCAATGTGGTGGCAGAGATGCTTCGGCTTCGCTCAGCATGACCGCCTGTTTTTATGCTTGCGAGGGCCCTAGGCCGTTTCCTCTACCAGCGTTTCGGGCATGGTTTCGCGCACGCGGCGGATAAAGATTTCCCCGATGCTCGGAATCTGCTCCTGAAAGCGATGCACCTCCACCGCGCCGGGCCCAATGAGGTAGCGCAGCAGGTCGTTGGGCGTAGTGCGGGCGTGCAGCTGAATGCGGGCGTAGAAAAAGCCATTTTCGCGCTCCTGCTGCTCCACCACCTCAAAGTCGGGGTGCACCACCAGCAGGCGGCCCTGGCCCTCTACCTCAAACGTATTGGTCTTAAACTGATTGCGAATGAGCTTCACCGGCCCGTCCAGCACCTTGTGGGCGCGGTTGATAAGGGCAATGCTGTCGCACATTTCCTCCACCGACTCCATGCGGTGCGTCGAGAAGATGATGGCCGCGCCCTCCTGCTTGAGCCGCAGAATCTCGTCCTTCACCAGGTTGGCGTTGATGGGGTCGAAACCCGAAAAGGGTTCGTCGAGGATAATTAGGCTGGGCTCGTGCAGCACCGTGGCCACGAACTGCACCTTCTGCTGCATGCCCTTCGAGAGGTCTTCCACGTTCTTCTTGGCCCAGTCTTTTATCTCGAAGCGCTCCAGCCACTTCTTGATGCGCTGCACGGCATCGGCCCGGCTCAGGCCGCGCAGCTGGGCCAGGTAGATGAGCTGCTCGCCCACCTGCATCTTTTTGTAGAGGCCGCGCTCCTCGGGCAGGTAGCCGATGTGGGCGATGTGGCTGGGATTCAGCTTCTCGCCCCGAAAAAAGACCTCGCCCGCGTCGGCGGCCGTAATCTGGGTGATGATGCGGATGAGCGAGGTTTTGCCCGCGCCGTTGGGCCCTAGCAGGCCAAACACGCTCTGGGCCGGCACGCTCAGGCTGACGCCGGCCAGGGCCGTGTGCTGAGCATACTGCTTACGCACATCGCGCACTTCCAGGATGGGGGTTGAAGGAGAAGCCATAGCCATTGGCAACAAGTAAGGTGTGGTGTAAAAGTAGTGGCCCGGCGCAACCAGCCGCCGCCCTAGGCCTCCAAGCGGCCTCAAACGGCTCCCAGGCAGTGAAAATGGGTACTTAAGTGGTCAGCTCGCCCTCGTTCAGCTCGCGCAGCTGGCTTTCGAGCCGGTCGAGGTGGCGGCCGTAGAGGCGCTGCAGGTACCAATGCGTGAAGCGAATGACCCCTAGCTGAAAAAGCACCCCCAGCAGTAGCGTTGCCCCAGCCACGTAGCCTATTAGTGGCCAGCGGGGCCCGGCGGCGCGCGCCAGCTCGTGCCCCAGGTAATAGCCCAGCACCACTAGCAGCGTCAGCGGGCCCGTCCAGATGGTGAGACGGTAGTAGAAAAGTAGCAACTGGCGCAGCCCCGCGCACAGCACCTGCAAGTGGCCTTTGATGCTCACTTCGGCCTGCTCCATCTGCCGCAGCAGCCGCAGCTGCCGGGCATAATACGCTCCCATGATGGCCACCAGCACCACCATCACCCCTATATATAGCCATCGAAAGAGCCCCCCCGGCAGCAGCAGCAGCGGCAGCAAGACAAATACCGGAGCGGCGATAATCTCGGCCCAGGCGTTGCGGCGCATCCGCTCAATAAGCCCTAGGGGAGCTTTGCCTAGCATGTGCGCTAAGCTGGCGGGCGGCGCCGGCTCGGACTGCTGCCACTGGCGGCGCAAATCATCAAGTTCCATAAATACAAGTAGTTAATGAGTAGACGCGGGCACCAGCAGGCGGCGCAGGCGCTCCTGCACGCGGTGCATTTTCACGCGCACGTTGTTTTGGGTAATGCCCAGGATGTCGGCCATTTCGTCGTAGGGCCGGTCCTCCAGGTACAGCAGTACGAAGGCTTTGTCCACGTCCGAAAGGCGGTTGATGGCCGCGTAGAGAGCCGCCATTTCTTCGGGTTCGTAGGCGCTGCTCTCGGTGGGCTGCGCCAGCGAGCGGGCCGCGTCGTCGTCCAGTCCCACCCGCGCCGGGCGGCGCGTGCGCTGGCGCAGGTTGCTGATGGCCACGTTCAGGGCAATGCGATAGAGCCAGGTGCTGAGCTTGGCATCGGGCTGGGGCACGTAGCGCGGCCAGGCCCGCCACAGCTGCAGCACTATTTCCTGAAATAAGTCCTGCCGGTCGTCGGCATCCTGGCAGTAGAGCCGGCACACGCGCCGCACCAGGGGCTGGTACTCGCGCAAAGCCGCCACAAAGTCAGGCGAGGGCGTAGCAGTAGGCATGGGGCAGCAGGCGGTGATGTCAGGGAGTTATTCGCCGCCAGCAAGGTATCATTACATCGCAGATTTAACGGATTTAACGGATTTCGCAGATACGGCGCTAAATTTCTTGACTATCATATAGTTAATAATCCTTACTGCTGCTAGCTAGAAGCTGCGGCCGTCTGGATGAAATGTGCCAGAGCACTCAGTAACTCCTTGCCATCCAGATAACTGCAGCTAGCAACACAAAAAAAGGCTGCCCTAGGGCAGCCTTCTCTCTACATCGCGTAGTCAGGCGCGACAGCGCCGTATCCGCGAAATCCGTTGAATCCGTTAAATCTGCGATTAAGCGAAGTACTCTTTTACCTTCTCAAAGAAACCCTTCTCGTTTTTGCCGGGGTGCGGGGCGAAGTTCTCCGAGTCGCGCAGCTTCTCCAGCAGCTCGCGCTCCTGGTTACTCACGTGCTTGGGCGTCCACACGTTGAGGTGGATGAGCTGGTCGCCGCGGCCGTAGCCATTCAGGTCCTTAATGCCCTTGCCGCGCAGGCGCAGTATTTTGCCGGGCTGGGTGCCGGGGTCCACCGTAATCTTCACCTTGCCCTCGATGGTGGGCACCTCCAATTTAGTGCCTAGGGCCGCATCCACGAACGAGATATACTGCTCGAACATGATGTTGTTGCCGTCGCGCTTCAGGAACTCGTGCGGCTCCTCCTCAATCTGAATCAGCAGGTCGCCAGGCACGCCGCCGCGCTCGGGGAAGTTACCTTTGCCGCTCATGCTCAGCTGCATGTCATTGGCCACGCCCGCCGGAATGTTTATCGGAATCACTTCCTCGTGCAGCTGCCGGCCCTCCCCCTTGCACACGTCGCAGGTCGTGCTGATGGTTTTGCCCTCGCCGTTGCAGGTGGGGCAGGTGCTACTGCTCACCATCTGGCCCAGCATGGTGTTCACCACGCGCTTTTGCTGGCCGGTGCCCTGGCAGGTGGCGCAGGTTTTCAGCTCGGTGCCGTTTTTGGCGCCCGTGCCGCTGCAGGGTTGGCAGGCCACGTAGCGCTTCACCTTAATTTTTTTCTCAACGCCGTTGGCGATTTCCTCCAGGTCGAGCTTCAGCTTGATGCGCAGGTTGGAGCCTTTCTTCACACGCCGGCCGCCGCGCTGCCCGCCGCCAAAGAAGCCTTCGAAGCCGCCGCCGCCGCCGAAGATGTCGCCAAACTGCGAGAAGATATCCTCCATGCTCGGGCCGCCGCCGCTGCCGGCGCCACCCACGCCCTGGTGGCCAAAGCGGTCGTAGCGCGCGCGCTTGTCGCTGTCGCTCAGCACCTCGTAAGCCTCGGCCGCCTCCTTAAACTTGTCCTCGGCCGTAGGGTCGTCGGGGTTTTTATCCGGGTGATATTTAATCGCCAGCTTGCGGTACGACGACTTAATCACGTCGCCTTCCGCGTTGCGGGCCACCCCTAATACTTCGTAATAATCGCGCTTTACGGTTGCCATTTTAGTAGAATTATAATGTCATTGCGAGCCCTAGCGAAGTAATCGCACCAGAACGAGATTTGATGCTATCGTTCTGGTGCGATTGCTTCGCTAGGGCTCGCAATGACAGAAATACATAGTGCTTACTGCCCCAGTACCACCTTGGCGTGGCGAATGACTTTATCGCCCAGGTAATACCCTTTTTCAATCTCCTCAACAATCTTGCCGCGCAATTCGTCGCTCGGCGCCGGAATCTGCGTGATGGCCTCGTGCAGCTCAGCGTCGAAGTCGCCACCTTTAGCATTCATGGGGGCTAGGCCCTTCTGCTGCAAGGTTTTAGTGAGTTTGTTATAGGTAATGTCCAACGCATTTTGCAGCGCAGCAGGGTCGACTACGCCTTGCGTGTGCTGCCGGGCACGGTCGAAGTCGTCGATAACGGGCAGCAAGGCCACCATTAGCTCCTGATTAGCGGTTTTGAAGAGGTCGGCGCGCTCTTTGGTGGTGCGGCGCTTGTAGTTCTCAAACTCGGCGGCCAGGCGCAAGTACTTGTCTTTGAGGTCGGCCAGCTCGCTGCTAGTCGTATTGTCCTCGCTCACGGCATTGGCGTCGGAGGTGGCGGCCTGGTCAGCGGCACTGTCGGTCAGCGGCTGGTCGGTGGGTTGGGTGTTATTGTCGTCAGTCATTTTCTGGAAAAAATGGCGGAATTTGCTAGCGAAAGAATTTCCCATACGGGCAGCCCGTCAGGGACAAGGAGTAGGCCAAAGGCCCTAGGGGTGACAAGTTGGCACGAAAGCTACTTCAGCTAACCAATTTCACAGCATCCATGCAATCGCTTCATCTAGATTTTACTACCCTTAATCAGCAGGCTAGATACGAGGCTTGGAACGATACCTTTGCTTATTGGCTGCTAGTGCTACATGACACTAGCAACCTCTACGCTCGGGATGCCGACGAGGCTCAATCTGCCATGTCATTACAGTTTGATGTAGAAGAACAAGCGGTAGCTGCTGAAGGAGTTGCCAGTAATGAGGAGTTGATTCCAACTGTTTTCGTGCCTATCGCGCCGGTAACGCTAGCACTTCGCTGGTCGCCATTTCCAGCCGCTGTCAAATCATTGGGTGCACCGGTCTATGCAGATAATAAGCGCGGCGATAGTCTGGCGGTTTTCACACCCCAGACACTACCCGCAGCATTTGATTCAACGCCAGATGAACAGCACTTTAGCTTCCTGCTTCGCCAGGCTTGTACTCATGCGATTAAAGCGAATGCATTAGTAATGTTAGTGGGTTCGCCGGGCTGGGACTACGATGAAGACGGTTTGTTAGCAGAAAATCCTGTTAGCCAGCAAGCAATGCGTGATTTTGGCTTTGTATACACTCTGCGCAAGCCTTCTTTTAGTTAGCATTTATACAGCGCCCACCAAATTATATCCTTCAGCGGCTAGATTTTTTTGCCAGTAATGCTGAAAATAAAGATAGTAGGCGGCACACCGGCCCACTACTCCACATCTACGTCGAGGCTGCCGGCCGTGATGGCGGTTGTCAGCTGCGCGTTGCTGGGGGCCACTGCCAATAGCTCGAAAGTGCCTTGCAAGGTGCGCTGCGCCGGGTCCCAGGCAGTGATGGTCAGCTGATTGACGGCCCCAGCGATAGGGGACTGCGGCGCTTGCGCTACTAAGCCGGTGGGCGTGGCTGCGTACTCCTGGTACATCGTGCCGCTGTAGTAGCGCCCTACTTGCAGCGCATAGGTACCCGACCCCCGAAACTTGCTGACTTGTAAAGTCAAATCGTGTTGCGGATAGCCATCAGGTTGATTTCGGCTGTCGATGGCGCGAATAGTCAGCGTACTATCGCCAGCTAGCGTCGCCGTTACGGGCAGCTTGGCCCCAAAAAGCGCGACGATAAACGTGCCAATATCGGCCGAGTTATTGGCTACCACGGGGCTGCCATTGGCACGGTACACGACCGTGGAGCTGCTATTGAAGCGGCCGGTGGGCAAGGCCGGCTCCACCTCGGTGGAGGTGAGGCGGCAGCCGGCCAGCGCCAGTAGCGCCAGCCCTTGGCCATACAGAATAGAAATGCGCACGGTGCGGGCGTGGTTAAGGGGTAACGGTATCGCCAAAGTGGCCGAGCCAGAGCGTGAGCATTCCGCCGAAAAGCGTGCGCTCGGGGTTGAAATTGGCTTGAAAGGCCAGTCCGAGGCGGGCCTGCTGGCGCGGCGGCGATAGCCAGCCTATTTCCAGCGGCAGCCCTAGGGCCTGGTAGTCGCGGTAAGCGTAGTAGTAGGTGCGCGAACCGACGAGGCCACTGTAGGCGGCCGTGTAGCGGCAGTCGCCCAGGTGCCGGCCGTAGAGGTAGCTCAGGCCGGTGCCGCCGTAGAGCAGCGTGCGGCCCAGCGGCACGCCGTAGCCGGCCATGGCAGCCACTTCCAGCTGCCGCGACTTCGTGTTTACGTCATCCAGAAAGCTGGACCCCGGGCCCGAGCCGGGCCGCCACCAGCGGTAGCGCACCCGCGCCAGCGCCAGCCAGCCCCGCTGCTGCCGCCCCGCGTGCACCTCCACGCCGTTGCCGACGCCCACGCCACCGCCCCAAGCGGGCGCATTCTGGGCTAGGCTGCCCAATGGCAGTAAGCATAGCAGCAAGTACAAGTGCTTCATCGTGGCGTCAGGTTAGTGCGAGTTAAAGCTCAGGCATTACCTTGATTCACGCAAGCTCAAAATGGTTGCTATCAGACTTCAGCTAGCGCGTGCGTGACCCATGCAGAAGCTGACTATTAACCAAATAGCCTGTTCCTCGCAAGACTTTGGCGCCGCTGCCTAACTATGCAGCGCCCGCCAAATCATATCCTTCAGCGGCTGAATGTTCTTGCCAGTAATGCTAGAAATGAAGATGGTGGGTGGCACATCGGACGGCAGCGAGGCGCGCATTTCGGTTTCCAGCTCCTCGTCCAGCATGTCGGACTTGCTGATGGCCAGCAGGCGCTTCTTGTCGAGCAGGTCGGGGTTGTGCTGCTCCAGCTCGCCCAGCAAAATGCGGTACTCAGCGGCGATGTCGGGACTGTCGCAGCTTATCATAAAGAGCAGCATGGAGTTGCGTTCAATGTGACGCAGAAACCGGGTCCCTAGGCCCTTGCCCTCGGCCGCACCTTCGATGATGCCGGGAATATCAGCCATCACGAACGACTGGTAGTCGCGATAAGCGACTACCCCTAGGTTGGGCACCAGCGTGGTGAAGGCGTAGTCGGCAATCTTGGGCTTGGCCGCGCTCACCACCGAAAGCAGCGTGCTTTTGCCGGCGTTAGGGAAGCCCACCAGGCCCACGTCGGCCAGTAGCTTCAGCTCCAAAATCACCTGCTCCTCGATGCCGGGCTCGCCGGGCTGCGCATACTGCGGCGCCTGGTTGGTGGCCGACTTGAAGTGGTCGTTGCCCAGGCCGCCGCGCCCGCCGGGCGTGAGGATGAGGCGCTGGCCTTCCTCGGTTATTTCCAGCTTCACTTCACCGGTTTCGGCATCGCGGGCCACCGTGCCTAGGGGCACCTGAATAACAATATCTTCGCCCTGGGCGCCGGTGCGCAGGTTTTCGCCGCCGCCCTGCCCGTCCTGGGCAAACAGGTGCTTGCGGTATTGCAGGTGCAGCAGCGTCCAGAGCTGCGAGCTGCCTTCCAGAATAATGTGGCCGCCGCGGCCGCCGTCGCCGCCGTCGGGGCCACCGTTGGGCAGGCCCTTAGCCCGGAAGAAGTGGTGCGAGCCCGCCCCACCCTTGCCCGAGCGGCAGGTGATTTTGACGTAGTCGATGAAGTTGTTATTAGCCACTTCTTGAAAATTAAGTCGATAAAAAAGAACGTCATGCTGAGCTTGCCGAAGCATCTCTGCTGCGCCACCGGGGGATGCCCCAACGACACCAAGCGAGATGCTTCGGCAAGCTCAGCATGACGTTCTTGCACATTATATAGGCAGTAAATGCCCCTACGCTTTCACCTCCTTGGTAGCGGCGGCCGGCACGTCCTGGTCGGTGCTGGGCTTGTGGCGGTCGATGATGGCCGAAATCTGGCCGAAGATGTCTTCAATCTCGCCGATGCCGTTGAGAGAGTGGAACTTACCTTGGCTGGCGTAGTGGCCAGCTACCTGGGCGGTTTCGGTGTTGTAGACCTGCACGCGGCGCCGAATCCTGCTTTCGTCCTGGTCGTCGGTTCGGCCGCTGGTTTTGCCGCGCTCCAGCAGGCGCTTCACTAGCTCCTCCTCCCCTACTTCGAGCGCCACCATCGAAGCCACGCCGGTGCTGTGACCAGCTAGCAATTTGTCGAGGCTCTCGGCCTGGGCCACGGTGCGCGGAAAGCCGTCGAAGATGAAGCCGGCGGCGGCTTTATTTTTCTCCAGGGCATGGCCAATCATACCAATAACCACTTCGTCGGGCACCAGCAGGCCTTCGTCCATCAGCTTTTTGGCGCGCAGGCCCAGCTCGGTACCTTCGGCAATTTGGGCCCGCAGCAGGTCGCCGGTACTCAGGTGCACCAGGTGGTACTTGGCGATAAGCTTCTGGCTTTGCGTGCCTTTGCCCGCGCCGGGCGGGCCGAAGAGAACGATATTGTGCATGGTGATAAAAGAACAGCGTGAGCACCACGGCAGGCCGCGGCAGCGCATGGGGTGGAAGCTTTGGTGGTTGACGCGCCGGCTAGCAAGCGCCTAGGCCGCCACGTACACGTCAGGCAGGTTGCGGCCCAGGCCGTCGTAGTCGAGGCCGTAGCCCACCACGAAGTCGTTGGGGATTTCTAAGGCAATATAGTTCAGGGCCAACGGGTAGCGTAGGCTGGCCGGCTTGAAAAACATGGCCGCTATTTCGATGGAGGCGGGCTGGTTGGCTTGCAGCGTGGGCAGCAGGTGGTTCAGGGTGGTACCCGTATCCACGATGTCTTCCACCAGAATGATGTCGCGCCCATGCACGTCTTCGCGCAGGCCCATTATTTCCTGCACCTGGCCCGTGCTGCCGGTGCCTTCGTAGGAGGCCACGCGGATAAACACGATTTCGCACTCGCCGGCAAAGCGCTTCAGCAGGTCGGTGGCAAACATGAAGCCGCCCGTGAGCACCACCACGAACAGCGGCCGGCGGCCGGCGTAGTCGGCGTTAAGGCGCTCGGCCAGGCGGTCGATGGCCGCGCTAATCTCGGTGGCCGACAGGTAGGGCCGAAACGACTTGTCGTGGAGCGTAATCAGGGAATGACCCATGCAGGTAAATAAGCGGCCTAGGGCCAAAGGGGCTGCAAAGATAGACCGCAGATTTAACGGATGTAACGGATGGCGCCGATACGCCCGCTAAAGCGGACTGACTACGCGGGCGGCGGGCGGGCTTTTGCGTGCGCATTGGCCCTAGGCTCGGGGGCGGGCCCAGGGCACGGCTGACCGCTGGCTAGCCGCCCTATAGGCCACTTATGCTCGCGTAAACAGTTCGTGCGGCGGGCGCAGGCGGCGCCATCCGCTCCGGCCGTTGCAGTTGCGGCCGGGCCATGCCGCGCTCGGCGGGAACCAGCCGGGCAATGTGCGGGGCAATGACGAGCGACACGATGCTCATGAGCTTGATGAGAATGTTCATGCTCGGGCCGCTGGTATCCTTGAAGGGGTCGCCCACGGTGTCGCCGGTTACGCTGGCTTTGTGGGCGTCGGAGCCCTTAAACTCCATCTTGCCATTTACTAGCACGCCCTTCTCGAACGACTTTTTGGCATTGTCCCAGGCGCCGCCGGCGTTGCTTTGGAACATAGCCATGAGCACGCCGCTCACCGTGACGCCGGCCAGCGTGCCGCCCAGCACCTCGGGGCCAAAGATGAAACCAATAATAATAGGCGAGAGCAGCGCAATGGCACCCGGCAGCACCATCTTCCGAATGGCGGCCTCGGTGCTGATGGCCACGCACTTCTCATACTCGGGCCGCCCGGTGCCCTCCATAATGCCTGGTATCTCGCGAAACTGGCGGCGCACTTCCTGCACCATCGCCATGGCCGCCTGGCCCACCGCCGTAATGGCCAGCGCCGAGAAAATGAACGGTACCATGGCGCCCACGAACAGCCCAGCCAGCACGCGCGCGTTCGAAATGTCGATGACGTCGATGTGGGCCGTGCCCATAAAGGCCGCAAACAGGGCTAGGGAAGTGAGCGCCGCCGAGGCAATGGCGAAGCCCTTACCGGTAGCGGCCGTGGTATTGCCCACGGCATCCAGGATATCGGTGCGCTCGCGCACTTCCTTGGGCAGCTCGCTCATTTCGGCAATGCCGCCCGCGTTGTCGGCAATGGGCCCGAAGGCGTCGATGGCCAGCTGCATGGCCGTGGTGGCCATCATACCGGCCGCCGCAATGGCCACGCCGTAGAGGCCCGCAAACTGAAAACTCAGGATAATGCCGCCCGCCAGCACCAGGATGGGCAGCACCGTGCTTTCCATGCCCACGGCCAGCCCCCCAATCACGGTGGTAGCGTGGCCGGTGCTGCTTTGCTGCACAATGCTGCTCACCGGGCGCTTGCCCATAGCCGTGTAGTACTCGGTGATGATGCTCATGAGCGTACCCACCCCTAGGCCCACCACCACGGCATAAAAGATGTGGTTGGCGTCGAACGTATTGCCGCGGATAGTAATGTCACCCGCCGGCAACATCCACTTTATCAAGACATACGAGAAGATGCCCGACACCACCACCGAAATGTAGTTGCCCAGGTTGAGGGCGCCCTGCACGCTGCCGCCCTCCTTCACCCGCACCGACAAGATGCCCACCAGCGAGGCCACAATGCCCAGGCCGGCAATGGCCATGGGCAGCAAAATGGGCGAGAGGCCGCCGAACTTATCGGCGTTACCCAGCTGCACCTCGCGGCCCAGCACCATGGTAGCCAAGATGGTAGCTACGTAGGAGCCGAACAAGTCGGCGCCCATGCCAGCCACGTCGCCCACGTTGTCGCCCACGTTGTCGGCAATGGTGGCCGGGTTGCGCGGGTCATCCTCCGGAATGCCGGCCTCCACCTTGCCCACGAGGTCGGCGCCCACGTCAGCCGCTTTGGTGTAGATGCCGCCGCCCACGCGGGCAAACAGCGCAATGCTTTCGGCCCCGAGCGAGAAGCCGGTGAGCACTTCCAGGGCCTTTTCCATCTCGGGGCCGGTGGCTAGCATGCTCGGCACGAACAGCTTGTAGAATACGATGAATAGCGACCCTAGGCCCAGCACCGCCAGCCCGGCCACGCCCATGCCCATTACCGAGCCGCCCGAAAACGACACGTTGAGCGCCTGCGTAAGCGAGGTGCGCGCCGCCTGCGCCGTGCGCACGTTGGCCTGGGTGGCGATTTTCATGCCGATAAAGCCCGCCGTAGCCGAAAACACCGCTCCAATTAGAAACGCGATGATGATAATGGGGCTGGACCGCTCGCCGGTGAAGCCCAGGTAGCCCAGAAACAAGCTGGCAATGAGCGCAAACAGCGCCAGCACCTTGTACTCGGCCTTGAGGAAGGCAATGGCCCCGTCGGCGATGTAGCCGGCAATGGTGCGCATGTGCTCGCTGCCGGCGTCTTGGCGGGCCACCCAGCCGGCGCGCACCCAGGTATAGAGTAAAGCAAACAGGCCCAGCGCGGGCACCGCGTAGAGGAATGGCGTCATAAGCCGTAAGGGTTGAGTGGGAAAGAGTTAGGCGGTAAATGTAAGCGCATTTACCGACCAGAAAACAATTTTTTCCCCTAAAAAACCCTATCCTTTAGCTACTGCCCTAGCCCTCGGCAACGATTGGGGGCTGGGCCCATACTATTCGCCCGGCCGCGCTTTGCGAAAATCGCCCCGCGAGAAGTACTTCTCGATGAGGCAATATAGCATAATGAAGAAGTAGCGGCTACCCATCTCCTTGATTTTCAGCTTCGACTCGCCGTATTTACGATTGGTCCAGGAGTTGGGCAGCACGGCGTAGCTGTAGCCCCGCACGATGGCTTTGAGCGGCAGCTCCAGGGTAAGATTGAAATGCGGCGACAAAAAAGGTTTGAGGCCTTCCATGGTGTGGCGGCGGTAGAGCTTAAACGCGTTGGTGCAGTCGTTGTATCGCAAGCGGAACACCGTCTTTACCAGCGTATTGGCCACGCGGTTGAGCAGCTTCTTGTGCACCGGGTAGTCTACCACGCGCCCGCCGCGCCCCCAGCGGCTGCCAAATACGCAGTCGTAGCCCTCGAGCAGCTTGCGGTAGAAGCGCACCAAATCGGCGGGGTCGTCCGAGAGGTCGGCCATCATCACGGCCACGCAGTCGCCCTGGTAGCGCTCCAGGCCGTAGCGCACGGCGTAGCCAAAGCCGTTGGGGCCGGGGTTGGTGTAGTAGCGCAGGGTGGGTAGCTCGCGGCTGAGCGCCTGCAGCTGCCCTAGGGTATCGTCCTTGGAGTTATCGTTGGTCACCACAATCTCGTGGTCAATCTGCTCGGCTACCAGCGTGGCGTAGAGCGCGCGCAGCGTTTCGGCGATGCTTTCGGCCTCGTTGTAGGCCGGAATAACGACGCTCAGTTTCATGGCAAAAAGGCGAAAAAAGGGCCCTAGGCCAGAATGGGCTTCAGCTGCGCCTCGTGGGCACGCAGCCAGCCATACACGTCTTCCACCAGCTGCTCAACCGAGCGCCGGGGCTGCCAGCCCGTCAGGGCCGTCACGCGGGAATTGTCGGTGAGGTAGAGGGCAATGTCGGCCTGCCGGTTCTCGGCTTGCGAGCTGATGGGCACCGTGTGGCCCGTCACGCGCTGGCACAGGGCCGTCAGCTCCTGCAAGCTCACGCTGGTGCCGCGGCCGCCGCCCACGTTCAGGGTGTGGCCATTTACCTGCCCCAGGTGCTGCAGCTGGTACTCCACCAAGTCAAACAAGTCGTCGATGTGCAGCACGTCGCGCACCTGCTTGCCGGTGCCCCCAAAGCCAAAGTAGCCCAGCGGCTGCTGCCAGAAGTGGCGCGCCACCCACAGCACCACCACCCCCTGGTCGACCTTGCCCATTTGCCAGGGCCCGGCCAGCACGCCGCAGCGATTGATAACGGTGCGCAGGCCGTAAAAATGGTGATATTCCTGAATCAGGTATTCCGAGCACAGCTTGGTAGCGCCGTAGAGCGAGCGGTAGCCCTCGAGCGGAAAGCCTTCGGCCAGCCCGGCGAGCGACACCCCCCCTAGGGCCTGCTCGGCGCTGATTTCAAACCGGGTGGCGGTTTCCTCTAGGCGTATCTGCTCAATTTGGTTGATGGGATAGATGCGGCTGGTTGACAGAAAGATGAACGCCGCGCCGTGCTGCCGAGCATAGTTGAGGCAATTGACGGTGCCACCCAGGTTGGTATTAATCAAGTAGTCGGGCGCCGAGGTAAGGCCCGCCAGCACCGACGGCTCGGCCGACGCCTCGATGAGCGCCTCCACGGGCGGCAGCGCATCAAAATCCTCCTTGGCGCGCACGTCGCCGTGCACAAACTCGACGCCCGCCGCCCGCAAGCGCGGCAGGTTCAGCTCCGAGCCGCGCCGCTTCAGGTTGTCGAAGGCAATGACGCGGCAGTCGGGGTGGTTTTGCTTGAATTGCAGGGCCAGCGCCGAGCCGACGAAGCCAGCGCCGCCGGTAATAAGTAAGGACTTCACTACTAACTAGTTGCTACGGTATTTACCCACAAAGATACGCCGACTGGCTGGGCGGCCGCCGCCTACAGCTCGCGCAGCAGCACCTGGTAAAGGGCCAGCATACTGGCAATGTCGGCTTTGTGCACTAGCTCGTGGGGGGTATGCACGTTTTCTTCGGGCGCCCCCACAAAGCACCAGTCCCAGGCCACGTCGGCGCGCTGCAGCTCCCGGCCATCCGAGCCGCCGTGCTCCTCCACTTCCAGCTGGTAGGGCACGCCGGCCGCCTCGGCCAGGCGCCGAATGCGCTCAACGTAGCTGCGGCGCGGAATGGCCGAGTCGCGCCGGGAGATGGCGCAGCCCTGCCCCGGCCGCACGCCCTCGCTAGCCCAGGTAATGTCGCAGATAAGAGCCTGCCGCACGCCGTACTGCTCATAAATAAAGCGCGCTAGGTAAGGCACCGAGCCGCCGCCGTGCTCCTCGCCGCACGAGAACGCCAGGATGCCGTGCTCCAAGGTTTCGGCCAGCTTTAGGGCCACCCACAGCCCTAGGCGGTTGTCGAGGTAGCAGCTCTGCACGGTGGTGTCGGTTTCGCGAAAGTCGCAGGCAAACGTGAGGCTGGTGCCCGGCGCCACCGCGCGGCTGAACTCATAGCCTAGGGCTTCGGTTTCGTCTCCGTCCTCATCCTCGGTTTTCGTCACGGCCAGCGTGCACGCTATTTTTCCTTGCGCATCCTCCCCCACCAGCTGGTAGCCGATTTCGGTTTCGGGCCCGCCAATGGGCACCAGCCCGCGCCCGTAGCGCACCATGAAGCCGATGCTATCGAGGTGGGTAAAGACGGCGGTGCGCGGCTGCCCAAATACCAGTACCAGGCAGTCTTGCAGGCGGTTTTCGTCGTGTACCACCAGCGGCGGCTGGCGCCAGCCCGGCCCGTGCTCGCGCACGTAGTCCAGCACAAATTGCGTGAGGCCGGCTTCCTCGCCCGAGGGGGCCGGAAACGCACACAGTGTCTTCAGTAAATGCATACCCTTAGCGCCGCTTCGGCGGCTTACCGGCCAAAGCTACCGTCGCTGCCGTATTTTCGCCAAGCTGAGGCGGGTCCACCCAGGGCCGGCCGGGGGCTTTCTTCTGCTTTGGCTGCTCGCTTAGTTATTCGTTTTTGGCTGTTGCTGTGGCTGCCGCTGGTTTTGCCGCTGCTAAGCCACGCCCAGCAGCCCACCCCCGCCCCGCGCGATACCACCATTCACCTGCGGAGCGTTGAGGTGCCGCCCATGCCCACCGTGGCCCTCGATACGCTGCAGGTGCTGCCCGGCGCCGTGGACTACAGCGGCTGGCTGCTGCTGGATAAGGACATTCAGCTGGAACTGGATGGCGCCGTGCAGAACCTCTACAACTGCAAGTACGACAAGGCCGAAAAGCAATTTCGCTCGCTGCGTCGCCGCTACCCCCACCACCCCATGCCCTACTTTTTGCTGGGCCTGAGCACCTGGTGGAAAATCTACCCTACCAACTTCCACGCTACCGAGTACGACCGGCTGTTCTACGCCTACATGGACACGGCCAATACGTACAGCGAGCGCCTCGTGAAGGCCGACCCGCACAACTACGAGGCATACTTCTTCCTGGCCGCGGCCAATGGTTTCAGTGGCCGCCTCAACTCCGAGCGCCACAACTGGGCGCGCGCCACGTTCAACGGGCGGCGAGCGCTCACCTACCTGCAAAAAAGCCGCGAAGCCAACGGCCTCAGCCCCGAGTTTTTATTTGGGGAGGCCCTCATCAATTATTACTCCCCCTGGATTTCCGAAAACTACCCCCTGCTGCGACCGGTGCTCCTATTCTTTCCTAAGGGCAGCAAGCAGGAGGGCCTGCGCCAGCTGCGCCAGGTGGCCGATAACGGCTTTTACACCAAGATAGAAGCCGAGAATTTTCTTATGAAAATTCTCTACAACGACGAGCACCAATCGGCCCAGGCTTTTCCCATTGCCCGCCGCCTAGCCCTGCGCTATCCCGATAACGGCTATTTCGCCCGCTTCTACGGCCTGCTTTGCTTCCAGAAAGGCGAGTTCGACGAGTGCGAGCGCGTCAGCCGCGACATTCTCACCAAGCTCAACGCGGGCATGCCCGGCTACGAAGCTACTAGCGGCCGCTACGCCAGCTACTACCTAGGCTACCTCGCGCAGTATAAATATAAGGACGTGGCCAAGGCTAAGGATTACTACCAGCGCTGCATCGTCTTTGCCGAAAGCAACGGCGATACCGACGGTGGCTACTTCCTCTTTGCCAACAACAGCCTGGCCAAAATCGCCGCCGCCGAGCACGATAATGCCGCCGCCCGCCGCTACTTCAATGTAGTGGCCGACAAAGCCGACCGCAAGTCGGACCAGTATAGGGAAGCCAAGGCGTGGCTTAAGAAGAATAAGGCGTAATTACGAGCAGCTATGGAATTACAGGACCTCTTCTTGACTCCTTTGTATTTAGGATTGTTTTATGCGCTGGCCTATGCCGTGCGCCCCCGGTTCACTAACAGCTATACTAAGAAATATTTTATCCCAGCCCTTACGGTCAAGTTTATCGGCGCTATAGGATTGGGATTGATTTACCAATTTTACTACACTGGTGGCGACACCTATAACTACTTCAACCAAAGCAAGGCAGTTTATCAGGCTTTAACAGAGGAACCCGCTGCTGGCCTGGCGCTGCTGTTTAATTCCAGCGGCAAATACACTCCTGAAATAGCTAAATATGCATCACAAATAAATTGGTTTAGCGCGCCTACCGAGTTTTTTGTTATTAAAATTAGCGGCTTTTTTAGTTTACTTTGTTTTGATACTTATACGGTTGTTGCGCTTTGCTTTGCCGTTGCAAGTTTCAGTGGCATGTGGGCGATGTATACTGCATTCGTTCGTATCTCGCCCGCAGCTTATAAGGAATTAGCAATTGCCGTTTTTTTCCTTCCTTCAGTCTTTTTCTGGGGTTCTGGCCTTATGAAAGACTCTTTGTGCATCGGGGCCCTAGGCTGGGTTTTCTACGGCTTTTACTACGGTATTATTCTTAGGCAGCACGTTGCACGCTCGTTACTGACCGGCGCTATTGGCATCTACTTTTTATCGCACTTGAAAATCTATATCCTCTTATCCTTTTTGCCACCCGCACTATTCTGGGTATTTAATGAATACAATCAAAAGATTCGCTCTTCCCTAGCGCGCAATTTAGCCCGCCCGCTGTTTATAGTATTTGGCTTAGGCGCTGCCTACTTGGGGGCTACCCGGCTTACTGCGGGTGATGAAAAATATGACGTAAATAAGATAGGTGAGCGCACAAAGATTAACGCTGCTTACCTCACCACTCAGGTTAGCAATGGCTCGGCTTACAATATTGGCGTTCTGGATGGTTCAGCTAGTTCACTCATAAAGGTGGCACCGCAAGCCATTATCGTCAGCATCTTTCGCCCTTTTTTATTCGAGGCCCGCAACCCCGTTATGCTCTTGTCGGCTTTAGAAGCCACGTATTTTTTATACCTGACTATTACTTTATTATTTCGAACAGGTATAGTCAAAAGCTTTCAGCTTATTGCCTCGCAGCCAATTTTGACGTTTTGCTTCATTTTTGCCATTGTACTGGCCATTGGAGTGGGCACTAATAGCGGCAATTTCGGCACCTTGGTTCGCTACAAAATTCCGCTGATGCCCTTCTACCTAGGCGCGTTGTTTATTATGCGCCAATTGCAGCTTACCCAGAAATCCCACTCCGGCCGCAAGGGACTTGCGGCGCGAAGTATCCGGCGCCTGGCTTATAGCTAAAAACTATATCACCGCCTGCGAAAGAAATTCACACTGGGGCGCTCCGTAACATAGTACAGCGCATAAGCAATGGCTACAATAATTGGTAGAATCCCCCAATAAATTCGGCTGTAAATAAATAGTTTACCGGTGTATAAAACTATCCCGGCGTAAAACAGCAGAAGTAAGGGATAGTGGTAGAGATAAAGCGAAAAGCTGAACTCGCCTATTTTGTGCAATCCCCGCACCAGCAGGTTATGGCTCCTGATGTGTCCGGCCAGCAGCACCGATACCGCCAGCACGGCCAGTACCCCCGCCACTACGGTGGAAGCTGTTGTTAGCTTAAGTAAGCTGAGGGCCACCAGCCCCAGCAGTAGCCCCCCTAGGCCGGGTAGCATCAGCCAGCGCGGCATTTTGGCTACCCTGGTCAGCCAGGTTGTGGTTATAACTATATCATACAGGGCAATGCCCGCCGCGAAATAGGCATTGTATGTTACAGCGAAGTGCGCTAACTCATTTACCTGTACGTCCCGCCAGTCGAGGTACAGCCCTACTATGAACAACCCCACCGACGCCGCATAGTACCAGCGTATCCACCTCAGGGCCAACGGTACCAGTAAATAAAAAAGCCCTTCGGGCAGTAGCGACCAATACACCACGTTGTCGCCCAGAAAGTGTTGGCCCAGTCGCACAAACCCTAGGGTTCGCACCGCGCCGGCCAGGTCGAAAGCCCGCAGCTCGGCCCAGGCCTGGGCGAGGGTAGTATTCAGCTCGCGGCTGGCGGTAGTAGTCAGCACTTGTGGCACTTGGGTGGCTAGCAACGTGAGTACGCCAGCAGCCAGCAGCAGCGATGTGATAAATGGCGGGTAAATTCGCTCGACGCGGTTGAGGTAGAACGCGCCGGCCGAGCGGTGCTTTTTATGCTGGGCATAGCGGATGAAAAATCCCGACAGCACAAAGAAGAAAATTACCATCTGGTAGCCCGCCGAACTAAGCAGGTCGAGACCAAACAGCAGGTAGTCGGCAATCGACCACGCAGCGCGAGGATGCGCTTCCAAGTACTGCCTCCCCCCTGCCCAAAGAATAAACTTGGCGTGGAACACTACCACGTAAAGCGCGCAAAAGCCGCGCAGGCAGTGCAAAATATCCAGTTGCTGGTAGCGCAATGGAGCAGCCGCAAGCTGATGGGGCGGCGCAGTAGCAACTGATTGAATAGGAGCGGTAAACATAAAGCTATGCTTATAAATGAGCTACATACTGGTAAACCTAAAGCGTCCTGCCAGGCCCTTTTCTACCGCTTATTTCGTTCTTCTTCAGTCAGCCTGAGGGGGCTGAAAGCCAGCTAGCTTCACCGCCATCCAAAACAATAAGTAATAGCCAGTAATGAGCGCGGGCACCCACGAGTGTCCCATCAATGAGAGTAGTAGGCTGACTCCCCCAATCAACAGGTAATAATTGACCTTATAAGCTGGCATTCGGCGACTGGGCATATGTAGTAAGTCTTTGCTATCCATATACATCAGCGTGCGATAAAACACGTAATTCAGGAATACTGGCGCCGCGATGAGCATCAACTGGCCGGCACTCAAGAAAATAAATACTGGCGCCAGATAGCGCATGAAAGCCAGGTTAAGAAAGGTCATTACCTTCAGCTCTTTGTCATTCAACGCGTTGTGCAGATAAAAAAACAACGCTAGCACTGCGTAAAAAGCCAGCCACAGCGGATTGCTAAGCACGCGCAGTTGCCAGCTGATGGCCCCGAAAGCCAGCAGCCGCACGCCAATCCACGCCATCACCACCGCGTCGGAAGGGTCGAAGTCTTTCACCCGCCGCCGGGGCTTCGCCTCCTTGCGCACGCTGTATACATCGTTGCCTAGGTAGCCAATTTCATAAATGGAAATAAAGGCCAGGTACGCCAGCGCGAAATGCCCTAGGCCCCCCCGCCAGTCGTAGCCCGTAAAGTAGATGAGCACCGCCAACGGCACCGCCCAGTCGATAATAAGGTAATACAGGTTGTATTTGAGCTGCTTTACCCGGCTGCCGTAGAAATAGGTATAAGGAAGTAAAAAGCGTAAAAACATCATCTGCTACTGCTAATTAGGTATAAGCCTCAATAAAATAGGGGGTTAGGTCTTGCCAAAAGCGCTTGGCCTCTGGGCGGTGCACTACCACGTAGCGGCTGGCAGCCCTGGCTACCAGCTCCCGGTCGGTAAAATTATCGGTAGCTACTGCCAGCCGGAGGGCGTCGTCGGAACCGGTTAGTTCAGCCAGCGCGTGGTGTTTCTGGCCCCCCAGTTCGCGGCGTAGCCGGCCGGTACTGCGCCCCTGCGCGTTGTATTCCAGCTCCGACGACACAAACTCTACTCCTAGCGCATCCGCAATAGCGGCCACGATAGGGTCAAGGCTGGCCGACAGCAGCACCACGCGCGGGCGGGCGCCGGCCAGCCCGGCCAGCAGCGCGTGCGTTGGGGCAATGCGCCGCTCACCTAGAAACTCCATTAGGAAGCGCTTTCCCAGGTCATACAGCTCTATCTTGGGCAGGCCAGTCAGCAGCCGCAGTGCTGCGGCCTTGGTGGCATCGGCCCCAGTGAGTTTCTGCCACGTAGCCAGCGCTAGGTAAACGGGCGACCACCGCCCGGTGAGTAGTCGCAGCAGTTGCTGTCGGCCGCGCCACCCCTTCCGCGCCAACACATACCGCAAGTAGTCGAAGGTGGTATTGGAGTAAAACAGCGTGTCGCACACGTCGAAGACAAAAATGTCTACGTCGGTGGCGGGTAAGGGAGGCGGCATAGGCATCAGGCAGCTAGCAGCGTTAGGTACACTTCCCGCAATTTGCGGTAAGTAGCATCAGGAGAAAATTTGTGCCGCACATAGGCCCGGCCGGCCTCGGCGAACCGGGCGCGCTTGGTAGGGTCGGCCGCCAACTCTACGATAGCGGCTGTCATGGCCGGCACGGCGCGGTTAGGCACTAGCAGCCCCGAGTGCCCATGCTCAAACAGCTCGCGCGGCCCTCCACAATCCGAGGCTATTAGCGCCGTACCGTAAAACAGCGCGTCGAAACACGTCAGCGAAAAGGCTTCGGTTTCCGAGAAATTTAGCAGTATATCGGCCGACTTGATAGCCTGCTCTACATCGCGCACGAAGCCGCCAAAACGCACCACATCGGTTAGGCCTAGCTCGCGCACTCGCACTTCCAGCCGCCGCTTAAACATCCGGTTTTTTTCCAGCCCCATATCGCCGCCGTGAAAATGCAGCCGCAGGCGCGGGTTTTGCGCATAGGCGCCCGCAAAGGCTTCGACCGCAAAGTCGTGGCCTTTTCCCTGAATGTAGTTGGCTAAGTACAGCAGCTTCAGTTCGCCGGTGCAGGCCCTTCCCTCGGGGCCGTCAGGCGCCGGCAGCGGGTACTGCTCGCGCTCAGGTAGTGGGTCGCCTATCACTTCTACGTGAGGCGCGGCCGGAAACGCCGCTCGCACGGCCTCCGACACGCATACTACCTGGTCGGCGTAGCGCGTGTCAGCTGCTATCCATAACTTTCGTAGTGGGGCCGGAAAGTTTTGGGGCAATAGCCGCACGTGCGTCAGTAGCTTAGGGCCACCGGCCCACTTCGCCACTATGCCCGTCAGGTTGAAAAAATCGTTGAGGTGCACCAGGGCCGCGCCCCGCTGCCGGGCCAGCCGGCGCAGCCGCCAGGCATTAGCTGCCAGGGCGGGCACGTAACGCAGCAAGTCAGCCGGCCGCTTGCTTATCTCTACGAATGGCAGCGTATGCACCACGTAGCCCTCGTCGGCTACCGTGGGCAGGGCCGCTGTACCGGTCGGCAGCACAAACTCAAAATCGAACTGCGCGCCGTACTCTGCTCGCAGCGCCCGCGTAGTATTCAGAATAGCTTTCAACGCCCCGGTTACGGCGATGCAGTTGTCAACTATAAGAATGCGGCGGGCGGCGGGCAAGTCAGAAGTAGTCATAGCAAAGCGCAAAGGTACCGGCAAGCCTCCGATAACAGCAGCCGCTACTCAACCAGTACCTGCTCGATTAGCTCCACCCAGCGCTGAAAAATCTTTTTATGCGTAAAGTCTTCCATTCGCCGCCGCGCCAACTGGCCTAGGCGCTGCCGCTCGGCCGGGTCCGTCAGCAGCTGCTCGATGGTATCGGTCCACACTTTCTCGTCGGCCTGCAGGGTATCAGCCTCCGTCAGCATGGGCATTAGCACGCCATACTCGGCCCACTCGGCCGTGCGGATGGGATTGGTGGGTGTGGCTGTGGTAGGCGACAGCATTTCGCGGGGACCGGTGGGGCAATCCGTCGTCACCACAGCCGCTCCGCATATCATGGCTTCGCCCAGCGCCAGTGGAAACCCTTCCCAACCCGATGGGAACACGAATAGGTCGGCCGGCCGGATAAATTTGAACGGGTTTTGCTGCAAGCCCATAAAGTACACGTCGTAGTCAGGCGTCAGCGGCTCCTGCTTCCACACTTCGTACACGCGCAGGCCCAGCGTCCGGGCTTTGCCGGTTAGCTCGTCGCGCAGCTCGCCATCGCCCACGAATACCAGCTTGGCCGGCCGGCGCTTGAGCAAATCGGCAAAAATCTGTAGCAGTGGTGCCTGGTTTTTCTGCACGGCCAGCCGTGCCGAAGTCACCAGCGTTGGGGCCACGTCGTACACGGCCTGCATATCGGCCGGCAGTGGCTCCTGGGCCTGCCCCCACACCCGCTCCACCTCAAAGGAGTTATGAATGGTGAGCACCTTGCCGGCCTCCACTCCGAAAGCATCGATAATCTCGGGCATAATATCGCGGCTCACCGTCACAATGCGGTCGGCCCGCCTGTATAGCGCCGGCATCATCACTTGCTTACGCAGCCAGCCCAGCGGCCCGCTGATGTTGCGGTCATGCACCTTCGAGCCCTGTATCAGGAGAATAATCTTTTCCTTGTCTTTGCTCAGCAGGTTCACGTAGTCAGCCCCTTCCAAATGGCTGATGCACACGTCGGCCTGCGTTTTTTGCTTTAGCGCCCGCAGCCGTCGCACCCGCTTCCAAAAGTTAGAGGCTTTGTCCAGCGTATTACCTCCCCCGGCCACCTCCATGTTTTCCAGCGGGTTGCCACTGGGGTAGATGTTCGGCTCATCAAGGTTAAATACTGCCTCGGTCACGTCGTAGCGCTTTTGCAGTTCCACGCTATGGTCGTGGAAAGCCCGTTGCGCTCCTCCCAGCCCTAGGTTAGGAATGACCATCAAGAGCTTTTTTCGTTGTTGCTTTTGCATATACTTTGGCCTCTTTAGCAGCTTATTTCGTGGTTTGTTGCAGGGGCGCCCGCAGTTTCTAAATTAAGTTTTTCGGCCGCTTACCAGCAAAAGCCATTTCTCTGGCTACAGGGCTATCCTTTGCTGGCCAGCAGTCAGCATAGTCTGCAGGCGGGTTTGTAACTCTTGGGGTGGCACGTAGAAGCCCGCCGAAAACCGTTGTGGGCTAGCTTTTCCTACCAAGCCATCGTAGGCAAAACCTAGCTGGGCCGCCATTAGCATATAGTGAAACGGGTAATAATCGCCCGGCGGAAATATCTCTAGCAGACTCATGGGTCTGCCGCCCCGAAACAACATATTCACCAGCCCTGCCCCGTGAATGCCTACCACGTAGCGGGCATTAGCCAGCGTATGTATCTGCTCGGCCAGCGTTAGTTCGTCAAAATCCAGCACTTCCAGTCCGGCCGCGCGGCACAGCTGCTCAATCTCGGCACCGTTTTCAATGTAGCGCAGCCGCTTGGGGCTACGGGTGATAAAAATCCGCCGCTCGGCGCCGGTGCGCGCTACATCGGCCGGCGGTGCCAGTTCCCGAATGCGGCCGTAGTAGCTTATAGTGTGCGTGAGCGGCTTGCAGAAGTAGGTCTTGCGGCTGCGCACGTACTGCTCGTCCTGTACCACCCAGGTGCGGTCGCGCAGATATGGGTGCTGCCGAAAATACTGAAAGTAGGCTCGCTTATACAAGGTTGCCGCTATCAGAATTGGTACGTCGGCCCCTACCCCAAGTTTCTCTTCTAAAAAGAAGAGCTTGGTCAGCACGTCATTGTAGAAGTGGTAATAATTCTCTTCGCCCGTATCGCGCAGCGAAATCAACTCCGCGTACTCCTCGGCTGGCTTGTCGCGCATGCGCAGCGCGGCCAGCGCCGGCTTGCGCAGATAATCCGCCCGGCTGAAGCCTAGGGAAGGATAAATTAATCTATTGTTGGCCGTGAGGGCCCAACCCGCGCGTGGCTCAATCAGGCACGGCTCATTATACACCAGTAGGTACTCATCCTGCGTCCACTCCTGCCAGATAGCAATCTGCTGCTGCAGACGCGCTTCTAGCGCTTTCGTCGCAATGACCACTCCTGCAAAAGGGTAGGCATCGCGCCGAATAATAAATTCCTGCGGCTTAAACACCCGCTCTGGAAACAGCAGCTTATCTACCGTAGCAATGCGCAGCTGATTGACCTGCCGGTGCGCGGCGTTGAGCACCACCCGTGGCAGTAGTTTCTTAAATAATTTTTTTAGCATATTTTTAAAACTCCTTGCCTCTTGGTATGGCTACTACCACAGTCTTCCGTTTAAATAGCCTTTCGGCAAGCCGCATTGAAGGCTCCTCCACCAAACGGTAAAAAACATAAGAGGCTAACACAGTTACCAATACACAAAAAAATAGTAATGCTATTTTCTGACCTAACGTCTGCACTGAAAAAAACCTTATCCACAGCGCTTCGGCTGTGGTACCCACTACTGTATGGAGCAAATAAAGCGAATAAGATATTTTACCTAAAAAACTGAATATTATTATATTTTTTTTAAAAAACAAAATAATAAATATAGTGCCAAATGCAAAAATTGCTGCTAACCAGTTTATCTCCACATACACCAAGACTAATCCTACTAAGGCAAATAAATAAAAAATCATATCACTCACCCGCTCCCTAAATTTCAGCCATAGCAATATACCAAGTAGAAAAACACTATTATATTCAAAGAATTGAACATCATGCAAATAGGGAGAATATTTAACCATGTTACACATGCCCCCCAGTATTATTAATGGCACGATACCTCGCTTCAACCATCCAAAGAGTAATCCGATAAGAATATAAAACTGAAACTCAACTGCTAACGTCCATAAAATACCATTGAGCCACCTAGCTGAGGTATATGGCACAATGTATAGTATATTAGTGAATAACTGAAAAGCTGTTAGGTCAGCCGTGTAGATGCGTTCGTGCTTTAGCACAAAATCAATAAATAATCGCTGTCCTACTGTTAGTATAATCATCAGAAACGATGGAGGCCAAATTCGCACCATCCGCTTACCCATAAAAGAAAAAAACTCATTGGATTGATAGTTTCCTCGATCAAGTGAATAGGGTATAATAAAACCAGATATAATAAAAAATATATCCACCCCTAGGTAGCCCCACGAAAAAAAAAGTGTAAGCTCAGTATTCTTTAAGCTAGGCAACACGCCAAACGTAAAATGTAGCAAGCAAACACTAAGCGCTGCTAAACCCCGCAGTAAATCGAGAGAATATAAATGAGGCTTAGCCTTAGGCTTGCCTAGATTAGTATCTATTGTAGCAACATTCATATCTACCCTATTTTATACAGCAAATTAGTTAGGCGTAGTTTTCTAGTATAAGCATACTACAAGAATTCAAAGCGAGTCAACTCCTCAATAATATTGTGAACCTGTCAACAGTAATTGCTTAAGAACACTTATAGTGAAGTAATTAAAGCTGTACAGCTACGGCAGGTGTTTAATGGAAGCCAAGAAACGCCGTCTCCCTACCACAGCCGGGTCAGCCAGGGCAGCTCGCCACAGGTAGCGTAGCGTTTGGGGCCGGTGCTGCTTGCTCAGGGCCAGGGTGAGGGCGATAAAGGTATAGCGGTCGGCTACGAACTGCCCCGTGTGGCCTGGGAAGCGCTTGGCAAACAATGTATTCTGGCGCACGAGCTGGCTGAATAGCTCGTCCCGCTGCCGCACCGTTTCGGGCACGATGGTATTGAGGCTACGACCACTGTGCTCACGCAGGCAAAACGTTTTCTCCCGAATGGCGTGAAACGGGTATTGGCTGGCCAGCTTCAGCCACAGCTCCCAGTCTTCGGCTGAAGCCAGCCGGCGGTCTTCCACGAACGGATTAGCCAGCGCCACATCGCGCCGCACGAATACGGTGTTGCAAGCCAGCGGATTGTCATACAACAAAAGCTCGTTGGTGCGGGCTGGCCACTGGTAGACTTCGGCAATAAGGTGGCTGTGCTCGTCCCGGCGCTCGTAGCCGGTGTGCACTACCTCTACCTCACCGTGCTGGTCGAGGTAGTCCTTCACTACCCGCAAATGATTGGGGTACATCTCATCATCCGAATCGAAGAAGTTGATGTACTGCCCTTTCGCGCGCTGGGCCCCGTAGTTTCGGGCGGCCCCACGCTCGCCGTTGTCCTTGCGGAAGTACCGTACCCGTGGGTCGGCGATGGCCGCCACTACCTCGGCGGTATTGTCGCGGCTACCGTCGTCCACTACCAGCAGCTCAAAATCGGTCAGCTCCTGCCGCAATATGGCTGCGATGGTCGCCCCGATAATATCGGCGCGGTTGTAGCAGGGCATTACAATCGAAAAGAAGGGAGCGGCAGGGTCGGCCATGCGGGCGCTGGTTAAGCTGCAAAGTTACGCCAGCGGCTTGCCCAGCAGCAGCTGCGTATACTGCCGCAGCAGCTGGCGCCGCTGCGCCTGGTCGCCCCGGCTTAGCCAGAAATTAGCCAGCTTGCTCAGGTATAAGGCTTTAGTGCGCAGCCAGCCGTACTCGCGGCGAAAGAATACGTCTTCGTTGCGCAGTATCATCAGGCCTTGGTTGAGGCGCTTCTCTTTTTTCGTGCTTTGGGAGAAATGGTGCAGCACGTGCGCCTCGGGCACGTATTTAATCTCGTAGCCGAGCTGCCGGACGGTGTAGCTCCACTGCAGGTCTTCGGCATACATGAAGAAGTCGTCGGCCAGCTGCTGGCCTGGCATCCGCTCCAGCACCTCGCGCTTGAAGTGGAAGTACGTCCCCCACACCCAGTCGGGATAAAGGGGGGTAGCATAGTCGAAAAACGTACCCTGCAGCACTTGTCCCTTGCGCTCGGCCGACAGCAGCTTCTGCAGCCTGGTTAACTCCAGCAGCTGCAGGCTCACCGACGGAAACCGTCCGCACGAGGGCTGAATAGCGCCCGTGGGGTACTCCAGCCGCGCCGTGGTCAGGCCTACCCTAGGCTCGGCCTGCAGCGCCCGGTAAGTGAGCGTCAGCGCATCGTTGAGGCAGGCCGCGTCGCTGTTAAACAGCAAAATTGTTTCGCCCACTGCGTGCCGGATGCCTAGGTTGTTGCCCTTGGCGAAGCCGGAATTGTCGGGGTTGCGCACCAGCTGGATGGTAGGGAACGCCTCCAGAAAGCGGCCAGGGTCGCATTCGGTCGAAGCATTGTCAACCACAATAATTTCGTAGCCGACGCCCCGCGTATGCGCCTGAATGGAGGTAATTGCTTCGCTGGTGAGCTGAAACGTATTGTAATTGATAATAATAACCGAAACCTGAACCATAAGACAAGTCGCGTGCGACGCGGCAAAGAACGAGCTTAATTAATAATCTCTTGAAACAGCTGCTCGTACTGCGCGGCACACGCTGCCACATCGTAGGTGGCGCGCAGCTCGCAAGCCGCCGCCCGGTGCTGGGTCAGCAGGTCTGGGTTTTCGACGTAGGCGCTCATGGCGGCCACCAGGTCGTCGCGCCTCGGCGTGGCATCGGGATTCATGGCTAGCAGGTGGCCCGCTACCTGGCCCGTAGGTGGGCAAACCATTTCGGGAATGCCTCCCAGCGGGCTGGCAATAACGGGCACCCCGTTCTCGAAAAACTCGATAATCGAAATTGGTTGGGCTTCCGAAAACCACGACGGAAACAGCCCTACCTGGCACTGGCGCATGTACGGGTGCGGCGTTTGCACATTGCCCAGGAAGTAGATGTCCGGGTACTGAACTTCATACTCGGCTCGCAGCGTACGCAAATATGGCCCGTCGCCCATGGCAATGAACGCAAAGCGGCGGTTTGGAAACCGGGCCTTTACCCGCACGTAGGCGGCCAGCGCATCGCCCCAGCCCTTTTGCTGGTTGCCCCGGCCCACCATGCCAAATACGAAGCTGCCGGCCGGAATAGGCAGCGGGACGGGCTCCTCCCCGACCGGCACGTAGCGCGGCACCCCATTGTAAATAACCTCTACCCGCGTAGTGATGGGTAGCCGGGGCGCGGGGGCCGCCTGCCGGGCATTTTCGTACTCGTTCTGGTAGTCGGTGGCCAAAATCTTTTCGCCGGCCCGCCGCTCGGCTTCGGTCGGCACCTCTACCAGCTTGCCGGTAAATAAGTCGGCCGTGTACTGCGACACGCCCACTACGGCCCTGGCCAGGTTAGCAGAAGGCACATAGGAGAATTCGCCTACCTTGATAAGCATGGAGTAGCCCTGGTGGTCGGTCACGACCGTAGGCACACCCGTTAGCTGCACAAGCTTAGTAATGCGCGATTTGGCTACCATCGGCTCGTGGCTATGCAGCACGTCAATACGATAGCGCCAGATGGCGTAGCGACCCAGCCAGGTCTTGGCCCGTTCGTGGATGGAGGTCTTAAAGCCCAGCTTCTGCCCTAGGGCGTTCAGCTTCCAGGCTATGGCATTAAACAGCGGGTAACGGTCCATCGCCACCAGTCGCACTGCTGGGCTCAGATACTGCTGCACCATACCGGGGTCCACCAGCTGCTCGTTCTGGTTGAAAAAGTACACGTTGTGCTTTTTCGCCAGCTCCGAAGCCAGCGCCAGCGCCAGCACGTGCGAGCCCGCCTTATCCAAGCAAAAAGTAGCGACTAGAATATTCATACCTGCAAAGATTAGCTTGCCCGTTGACCGGCCTGCCGCTCAAACAATGCCTCGTACTGCGCCACACATCTCGCCAGCGAAAACAGGGCCTGCCGCCGCCGGGCGGCCTGCTGGTGCGCCGCGTACAGGGCAGCGTCGGTGGCATAGCGCTGCATGGCGGTGGCCAGGGCCCCCACGTCGGGACGCTGACTGGCTGGGTCTAAGGGCGTCAGCAGGCCTGCGGCTTCGCCGCTGGCCGGGTCTTCCACTATCTCGCGTATGCCCCCCACGTTGGTCGCTACTACTGGTTTGTCATAAAATAAGTATTCGATAACAGCCAGCGGCAGGGCCTCGCCGGCGAAATAGGAAGGTAGCAAGCCTACGTCGAACCCGGCAACGTAGAAGTCCGGATTGGGCACCCGTCCCACAAAGTGAATGCCCGCTTCTCCCGCATACTGCGTGCGCAGCCCATCCAGGTAGTCGCTCCCGCCCACCAGCACCAGTTGCACGTCGCGGCTAGCCCGCGCCCGCAGTGCCCGGAACGCCAGAATGGCTGCCTCCCAACCCTTTTCGGCAATACCCCGCGCCACCATACCATACACAAATGCCCCGGCTGCGATGCCCAGTTGCTCGCGCATAGCCCCGGCCGCGGCCGGCGCATCTACCCTGATGCCGTTGAAGATAGTCTGCACGGGTGGCAGGTCGGCCAGCCCGGCCTGCAGCACGTCGCGGCAATAGTCCGATACCGTCACTATTGCGTCGGCCTGGCGCAGGGTGGGCGCAAAGCTCAGCGACCGGCCCTCGCGCACAAACATGGTATACTCGCCGTGCTCCGTGATAATAAAAGGGATGCCGGTGCCGCGCAGCACCGGCGCGCACAGCCGGTCAGCATAAGTGGCGTGGCTATTTACCAGCTCAATCTGGTAGCGCTTCAGGCAAGCCCGAAAATAAGCCTGCTGTGCCCATTCATATAGTGAATGGCGCAGCCCCAGCCGCTGCCCTAGGGCGTTGAGCTTATAGGCCCAGTAGCTGCGGCGCGGATGGTCGGCCATGGAGAGTACCCGCACACTTGGCGGCAGCAAGCGCTTGACTAGCGCCGCATCTACTAGCTCGGCCCGCTGGTTGAAGATAGTTACTTGGTGACCTAGCTGAGCTAATCCCGCCGCCAGGTTCATAGCTAAAATCTCGCCCCCCCCAACCTGTAAAGACCAGGTAGAAATTAAAATATTCATTGCTACCCACAAAAGTAGACTAAGAGGCTTTTAGAAGGCCTGGAGAACCAGCACGTCATGCTTACCGCAGCATTGCTACCACGCCCCTAGGGGGCATCCGGCAAAGATGCTTCAACAAGTGCAGCCCGGACAAAGCGCGAGTGCCTAAAACAGCTTCATTGCCAACGCAGGCATGCTGCAGGAACCATCAAAGCGTATACCCGTAGCTTTCAATAATTGGCTTCCAGAACTCGAAGCTATAGCGCCACCAGGCATGGCAGCCCATCGGCAGCTGCTCACCGTTGAGCTTATATAACACCTCTGGCCGTACTTCAAAGCTAAACTTTACCGCTTCCTCAATGGGAGCGATGGCGAAGCTCGGCGAATGGAGCGGCGCGACATCACTATAAAAGCGGTCTTCCGACAGGCTACACGCAGTTTGAATCGTGTAGTTCTCACTCGATAGGTTACGCAGCCAGCGGTAGGGAGTATTCGCGTAGGCCTTAATCAAGTTCCGTAGACCACTGGTGTAGTCAAAAGGATTTTTATAATAAATGCGCTTTAGCACCCGTGCTACGGCCGCAACCTTGCGCAGCGAAAACCCAGAGTTGCCGACTCCTACCAGCCTGGCGTCGGTGCCGGCTAGGTTATAGTCCTCAAACCACGGTGCACCAATGTAATCGTACCCCTTCTCGCACCAGGCGGCTAGCTCGTCTTTAAATACAAAGGCATCGGTCTCATACGTCAGCAGGTACTCGTAGCTGCTAAACAACCTATAGAAATACCTACTAAGCTTCAGTTTATTATAAGCCGCAATGTTACTCTGCCATTTTGGGTCAATGTAAATGACTTCAAAGCTTGGCACTACCTGCCGGTAGGCATCCAGGTTCAAGCCGCTGGGTGCCACAATTTTTATTGGGTAGTCACCTAGCACCTTAAAGCACTGTTGAAACGATATAAGCTCGTAGGGAATAGGCTTGGCCGAGTGAATAGGAATAACTATACAGACCTTATTCATTCACTTCTTTTTCTTGCAATTCGTGAATAACATCAACTACTCTATTAGCATGTTTAAACAGAAAAAGTGCGTACAATATATCAGCTTCATGCGGCAGAAAATAAACTACATTATTTTTTATTCTATGATACAAAAACCTAGGCAAAATAGTAAATTTATCAAACAATTTTTCAATTGCTATTTTCTGCCAATACGCTTTATTCATAAATAAATTATTACTATTCTTATTTAAGCAAGCCTTATAACCCTCAAATACCATCCATGAATAACTATATTGATGCCACATATTTATTAAATATTTTTTACTAATACGGCCGGCAGGCATATAATGATGTAATTTAAGCTTATTACTAGCTGCTATTTGATAACCTGCAAGCTTAAAAATAAAACATAATTCAACATCTCCACCCCCAACCACTTTATTACCAATCCTATCCGTCAGATAGAACTTATAGTTCAAGCGTTTTATAGCATTATATGCGTCTTTTTTAAATGCCATTCCAGCTCCTACTAGGTAGCGATAGCCTCCGAGCAATTGGAGTTCATTTTCGGCTTGATTTCCGATAGCATATGAATGCTCAAAATACTTTAGCCAAGCGGGCGGGGTTTCTTCATACACTCCGATGTTATTACCACCAACCGCCGCTATCTGCGTGTGTTGGCTTAAAATATTATAGGATTCATTTACATAGGCAGAATCTAGCCAATTATCATCATCACAAAAAATTAAAATATTATATGCAGAATATTCAATCCCTTTTTCACGAGCAGCTGATAACCCAGCTATGTTCTGCTCAACTACACGTAATTCAGCATTAACATCATACTTCTTCCATTCTTCTACTGCCACATATGCCGTATTATCAGTTGAATTATTATCTACTATTATAACCTCCCAAGGTATTTTAGGAGCAACTTTTTGATTTGCCAAATGCTTTATAGTGTCTGGCAATCTAATTGCACTATTATAGCAGCAAACAATAATTGAAACTCCATCCTTCATCAGATTATTATTAGGAATTTCGACCATTATTTAAATAAATTAAACTTTAACAGCTGCATGTAAATAATCTTACCAAGAATCTTGTAATTTTTTATTTTTATACCAGCAGTACCTACACCTTTAAAATATTCAGTCTTTAATTTATATGCAATTTCTTTTTCTACCCTAGCGTCATGAATCAAATATTTTAATTTTTTTATGAGCAAATCTTCTAATTGGATTCGCGTTATTATATTATAGCTTATTAATAAATTTAATAACCGCAAATATTCATAGTAATATACTCCGTTCTTATAAGATTTACCGCTAACATCTTTGTCATGTTTTCGAAAATAATTCAAAACTTTACCAGAGATATATACTTCTCCTTTCTGAGCAAATTCAATCCAAAATAGCCAATCCCCGCATAGCCTAAATTCTACATAATCTTTACTTATCAAAGAATATGTTTGCTTCCTAAATATACACATACTCGCATTAATGATAACATTATTTACGAGCATACTTTGCTGAACAAAATCAATTCCATTTAGAACAGTCTCAAATTTTTTAGCGCTTGTCTGCCACCATATATCACCGCTACTATGAACAACAATAGATTGACAAAAAGCAATAGTAGTCTTTTCATTTACACTTTTAATAAGTGTCTCTAATAGTGTTGGCTCACACCAATCATCACTTTCTGCAATCCAAATCCATTCTCCTTTAGCCAGTGAAATACCTTTTTCCCACTGCTTGAATGTAGAACCGCTATTTTTTTCATTATAAATAATATGACTGACTCTTACATTACCATTGTACCTATTAATAATTTCACGACTGTTATCAGTTGAATAATCATCCAAAATAATTACTTCGAAATTATCGTAGCTCTGCGATAGTACTGATTCAATCCTTTGTTCTATATATTCAGCATGATTATAATTAGGAATTATTACCGATACAAAATACATAATCAATGATTATTTATTGCACTAAGTGCACGAGCAGTAGCTTCTAAATACTTACGCCCCCAGCGTATACAGGGCTCTAAATGATTGCCTTCAGCCCATTCATTCCATGCATTAATAAAAATAAAATTTTCCTCTTTTGAGTATGGCTTGAATGTATTTACTATATTTCTAAGCCATTCTTCATATTTATCAGGGGTAGCCGCATCTACTATAGTTGCTCCTTGCTTCCTTCTAGCACTGTTATCCCAAGAAGGAGTAACTCCTGGAAACATCTTGTAGCCTACCCCTTTTCGAGCAATCATTTTATCAACCATCGCATCATAATCATAAATATTGTCTTTGTCGTAGTGCGGCTTATTACCTAATCTACGCATAAATTTTTCTTTTATTCCCCCCAACTGCTTAGCAGGCATATTACCCCAGTCTGGTTGAAAGTCAAGCGCAGCATCAAATCCGATATCATTAGGGTTATGATGCGCACCTAGGCTGTTAACTTGAATTAAGTATAAACCACTAATACCTGCTTGCTGAACTTCCTCCCGCCAAATCTTCGCGGTGTGTTTTGGGTCAGGAAGCAAATTAGTACGATAGACTATGAAAACGGGCTTACCATCAACTCGAATATATCTATCATCGGTAAATGCCGGAATCAGAGAGCGAATGTGCGCTCGGTCATCTTCTTCGCTGTAATCCTGCTTCAACAATACTTCTTGGTCTTGGCCGTCCCAACGTCTAGTCCAGTTTTCGTTAGCCCAGCACAAACAAAAGGGAAAGTCAGGTTTGCCTGATTGTAAAACAGCGTTAAATGGCTGTTCTAATATGCGTCTACCTGTAAACCAATAGTGATAATAGCAAAATCCATGTATACCGTACTGCTTAGCTAAATCAGCTTGTAATTGGCGAACTTCAGCAACCCGCAAGTCATAAAACCCTAAGTCGGTTGGTAACTGAGGTTGATAATGCCCTGGAAAACGAGCGGTTGATTTTGCTACGTTCGTCCACTCTGTAAATCCCATACCCCACCACTCATCATTTTCTTTTACGGGATGAAACTGAGGAAGGTATATGGCAAGTGCTCTAAGCTTGCTATTCAACTCAGAATTATACATTACAAATCTTATTTAAATAAGTATTTTGATTTATAAATACTTTCTTTTATCTTATAAAAAATATGAATAACCTTATTTTTAAAATTCAAATCACTAATTTCATATTTAAGAATTTTTTTTCTATCTTTAAAATCAAAATATGTATTTATAAAATTCTCAATATACTGAGAATTTGGAATGATTGATTTTGCGTAAACTAATGATTTTAAACCAGGTTCATCGTTTGCAATACCATTATCTTTCCATTGATTTAAGTAAGCTAACCTTACTTTTGACGGCTCAATTAATAATTCACAAGTTTTCATCCACCATATAAACCAAGCGCTTACAGAATAATGCTGCCCTTCTTGAGCAAATACTATTTGATGCTGGGCTATATAAAATGGAACATTATTAGAATAAATACCAAATGCAAAAGGCATATGCGGATATGCATTGCCAATATTATTATATCCAGGGATTAAGTATTTTTTTACGAATAAATCCGTCTTAAATATATTACAAGGCATGAAACTAGCAAATTTAAAATAAGCATATCCCATTGCCAATGATTCGCTTGGATTTTTATAATAGCCTCCATAACTCCAAATATCTTGTTTATGGGCCCCTACATGAATTAAATCAACTTTGCCTTCTTCTATTACTTTTAAGACATCATCGAAATGATTTAAATCAAAAACGTCATCATCACAAATAACCCATGTATACTCAAATTTACCATAATCGAATGCCCGCATAAAATTGGCATTCGGCCCAACATTTACATGATTAGTTACAATTTCTAAATTAGGTAAAATATTTTTTTTATTAGATACAACAAGCGCGGTATCGTCTGTAGAAGCATTATCTAATACAGTTATATGATACGACTTTAATAGAGAAGATGCTAAAAAATCTAACGTTTGCGCTAATAAATTAGCTCTGTTATAAGTTATAATAAATATGCCTAATTTATTTTTCATTATAATAAAAGGATACTATCAAGTATCAGCAAATTTTTACAAAGATGAACTTATAATAGTGGAAAATAAAATAATGGTGCTTACTATTGGATTAATAATAGCAAGCACCATTATCCCCTATTTCATTAAGTAATCCTTAATTATCTCTACCATATAATCGTAATGCTCTTCTTGTAAGCCGGGCCATACACCTAGCCAAAAGGAGCGGTTCATAACAGTATCGGTATTGGTAAGGTCGCCTACTACCCGGTGGTTTATGCCTTGGTAGGCAGGCTGGCGCAATAGGTTACCCGCAAACAAGAGTCGGGTACCTATTTTGCTGTTTTCCAAATGCTCTACCAGGTGGGCCCGGTTAATGGGGCTGTCATCACGCAACGTGAGGAGGAAACCAAACCAACTCGGGTCAGAGTTGGGCGTCGGCTCGGGCAGGATGAAGTGTTCCTCAAACTGCTTGAGCTTCTGATACAGCATCGCGTGGTTCTCACGGCGGCGCTGCACGAAGTAATCGGCTTTGTTGAGCTGGCTTAGGCCAATGGCGGCTTGCATATCGGTTACCTTCAGGTTGAAGCCGATGTGCGAATAGGTGTACTTATGGTCGTAGCCGTAGGGAAGCTCGCCTAGCTGCCAGCAGAAGCGTTTGTTGCAGGTATTGTCTTTACCCGGCTCGCAGTAGCAATCGCGGCCCCAGTCGCGGAAGCTCTCGGCCAGCATCTTAAGCCGGATGTTGTTGATGAGTACGGCGCCGCCCTCCCCCATCGTTATGTGGTGCGCCGGGTAAAACGACAACGTAGCCAAGTCGCCGAAAGTGCCGGTTTTCTGGCCGTTATACGTAGCCCCCAGCGAATCACAGTCGTCCTCAATCACCCACAGGTTATACTTCTTAGCCACCCGCATCACTTCGCCCAGGTTGAAGGGGTTGCCTAGGGTGTGGGCCATCATAATGGCTTTGGTCTTAGGCGTTAGGGCTTGCTCAATCAGCTCGGCCTTGATATTATAAGTCGGGATGTCGATGTCGATGAACACCGGCACGCATCCGAACTGAATCATAGGGTTGACGGTGGTTGGGAACCCAGCCGCCACCGTAATCACCTCATCACCGGGCTTAATAGCCCGCTCACCCAGCTTGGGCGAAGTCAGCGCATAAAAAGCCACCAGGTTGGCCGAAGAGCCCGAGTTTACTACCAGCGATGACTTAGCGCCGAAGTAGCGGGCCAGCTTCTGCTCAAACTTAGGCCCGAAGCGCCCGGTAGTCAACCAGCCATCCATCGTGGCATCTACCCCGTAAAGCAAATCTTCAGCATCCAGCACCTTACCGGTTACCGGAATGTAGTCCTGCCCCGGCACAATACGCTTGGTGATGTTCGGCAGAATGGCTTGTTTCAGCTCTTCAGCCAAGCGCTCATCAAAATTCTTATAGGTGGTGGTATCCTGCTTAGGCGACATAAAAAAGGTATAAAAACGGCGATACAGACCCCAAAGGTACGTTGCGCAGAGAAAGCGCTCAGGTACCTTCCATCTCCAGCGGCTTAGCAAACGGCTCCATCTCGGTGATGGGCCGGCCGAAAGCCAGCTTGGGGTAGCAGTTTACGTGGGTATCAATCATTACTTGCAGCAACGCCGGCTGCTGCGGATTTTGCCAGAGCCAGGCTGCCGCTTCCGCCACTTTATCCGGCTCACTCACCGTAAGCGTCGGGATGCCGTAGGCGGCGGCAATCTTGGTGAAGTCGGGGGCGCTGTAGCCCCAGTAGGTACTTTGGTAGCGCCCCTCAAAGTAGGAGTCCTGAAACTGCCGAATCATGCCCAGGCAGTTATTATTGAGCACTACTAGCTTGATAGGCAATTGATGGTGAGCGATGGTTTGCAGCTCCTGCATATTCATTTGGAAGCCTCCGTCGCCCGAGATAGTTACCACCGGCTGCCGGCCGGCGGCGAAGCACATGCCTAGGGCAGCCGGTAGCGCGTAGCCCATGCTGCCTAGCCCCCCCGACGTAAGAAATAGCTGCTCGGCGGTCAATTCCAGGCTTTGGGCAGCCCATTGCTGATGGTTGCCTACGTCGGCCAGATAGCCGGCGCCCTGGCCCGACCGCGACAGCGCGTGCATAAACTCATTGGGGTTGATGCCCACGATGCCGGGCTGCTCCTGCGTATCGGGCCACTGCGCTTGCAAGTCGCGCAGCTCGGCGCGCCACTCGGGGCGAGCGTCAAAGTCGGCAGGATTGTAGTAGCGGGCAGCGAGGGCGAAGAAATCGGCCAGGTCGGCTACGACAGAGCGGCAGCCAGTTACGCGATTGTTTATCTCAGCCGGGTCGCAGTCGACGTGGTAGATAGTGCGGCCCTCCTTGAAATACTTGGTGTCCGCCCCGGTCTGCCGGATGTCGAGCCGGGCGCCCAGCACCAGGATGAAGTCGCTGCTGCCAAGGGCCATGTTAGCCCAGCGGTTGCCGTAGGCCCCAATATAGCCCACCCGGTAGGGGTCGTCGTAAGTTAGTGCGTCGAGGCCCAGCAGCGAAGCCACCACCGGCACCTGCACGTGGCCCACAAACTCGCGGAACGCCGCCACCTGCCCGGCGGCGCGCACCCCCCGCCCCACCAGGATAAGCGGCCGGCTGGCGGCGGCCAGCGCCTGCGCCAGCTCGTCGAGCACGGCGGGCGTCAGCTCGGAGGGTACGCCCTCGCGGCCAACGCGCCGAAAGCCCGCAGTCGGCGCCGGGATATCACCGCGCTGCACGTTCATAGGAATATCCACCAGCACCGGCCCCGGCCGGTCGCCCAGCGCTACCCGGAAAGCCTCTTCCAGCACCTGCGGCAGCTCTAGGGCGTCTTTCACCTCGTAGCAGGCCTTGCAGACCGGCCGCGCCATGCTGGCGATATCAGTTTCCTGAAAACCCAGCTGCCGGATGCCCCGGTCTCCTTTCTGCTCGAACGTATTGACCTGCCCGGTAATAAACACCGCCGGCACCGAGTCGAAAAAGCACGAGGCAATCCCCGTCAGCAGGTTGGTTGCCCCCGGCCCGCTCGTCGCCATGGCCACGCCCGGCACGCCCGTAACCCGGCCGTAGGCATCGGCCGCGAAAGAGGCCGACTGCTCGTGGTGCATGCTCACGATATCGATAGCCGTAAGCTGTTGCAGCGAGTCGAGCATGTGGGTTATCATGCCCCCCGACATCTCAAAGATGTGCGTGACCCCCTGGGCTTCCAGAAACCGGGCGATGTAGTCCGATGCTTTCATAATGCGATAATTAAGCTTGCCTCACACGCAGCCAGTCAGGCATGCTGCCTCACGTAGGCCACTGCCGCCGCCAGAGCTTCGGCCAGCGGCGTTTGCCGGACCGAGCCGAAGACATGCTCAAATTTAGTGGAGTTCCCTTCCATGTGCATTACCTGGCCGGGTCGGTAAGGCAAGGCGCCGTAGTTGGCGCCTACCTGCGAATGGGTGATGGCAGCTAGCGTATCCACGATTTCGCGCAGGCCAGTAGCTTTATTCGCCCCGATGTTATAGATACCACTGTTGCCGGAAGCGGCCGCAAGCGTTTGAACGATGGCGCGGGCTAAATCGGGGGCAAACAAGTAGTCGTAGCGCTGCTCGCAGGCCGTCAGGTCGGGGGGCTGCCGCCGCAACAGGCTGGCGGCCACGAACGATACAAACCATTGCGCGTCTTCGCGCGGCCCGAACACCGCAAACACCCGCAGCCAGTACCACTCTAGCTGGTGAGCTTCGCAAAAGGCGCGCACGAGCTGTAAAGTAGCCACTTTTACTGCCCCGTAGGCCGCCGTTGGCAGGGCGGGATAGTCTTCATCAATTCGTCCTTCGAAGGCGCCGTACTCAGCCTGCGAGCCTAGCACCACTACTTTTCGCAAGGCTTCCTGGCTTACGGCCTGGAGCAGCTGCATGGTGAACGTAAGGTTACTAAGCTGGCTTTCCCAGTTATCGCGCTGCGCTACGCCGACGCCCAACCAAGCCGCGTGCACTAAGTAGTTAGGCTGCAGGGCGCGCAGCTGCTGCGGCCAATCGGCATCGTCGGTGCTAATCCACCGTAGCTGGTCGGCTACCTCCGCCACGCGCCACGTAGCCGACTGCGCTCGGCGCAGGGCCATCACCTCATAGCCCTGCGCCACCAGCTCTTCGGCCAGGTGCGAGCCGATAAAGCCAGTGGCCCCGGTGAGCACTACCCGTCCCTTGCTCATGAGGCAGCTGCACAGTACGCTTCTATATCGGCGCGCACTAGCTCGGTGGCCTGGGCACCCTCTGCCAGGGCCTTGTACCAGGCAATGGTAGTGCGGATGGACTCAGCGGCGCTAAAGTGCGGCTGCCAGCCAAGCTCATTCAGGGCCTTGCTGATGTCGAGCTTTAGCAAGCCAGCCTCATGTGGCTGGCCTGCTAAGGCAGGCATTTCATACTGGCCACTGCCCCAGGCACTCAGCGCCGTATCCACTAGGGCGCTCACCGGCAAGGCGTCTTGCAAATGCGGCCCAAAGTTCCAAGGACCGGCGTAGCGAGCCGGCTCGGCTGCCAGCCGGGCGCCCAACAGCAGGTAGCCACCCAGTGGCTCCAACACGTGCTGCCAGGGGCGCACTGCTTGCGGGTTGCGCACCTGCACGGGCTGGCCCTGGCCTAGCGCCCGCACAATGTCCGGAATAATGCGGTCCCTAGCCCAGTCGCCGCCGCCAATAACATTGCCGGCCCGCCCTACGGCCAGGCCTAGCTGGTGCCGCTCGTACTCGGCCGGGTTGAAGAATGATTGCGCGTAGCAGTTGATAACTAACTCGGCGCAGGCTTTGCTGGCACTGTAGGGGTCGTAGCCCCCTAGGCGGTCATTCTCGCGGTACGGGTATACCCATTCGCGGTTTTCGTACACCTTATCGGTGGTGATAAGCACGGCCGTGCAGGGCTTGCGCAGGCGACGGGCGGCGTCGAGCAGGTTGGCGGTACCTAGGGCATTGGTCGCAAAGGTTTCAACCGGCAGTTCGTACGATAGGCGCACCAGCGGCTGCGCCGCCAGGTGAAAGATAAAGTCGGGCTGAAAGTCCAGCAGCGCTTTTTCCAGGGCGGCCCGGTCATTTAAGTCAGCCAGTACCGATTCGCACAGCTGCTCACCCCCCAGCAACCCAAACAAGCTAGGTTGGCTATCGGGCGGAAGCGCGTAGCCTTTGACGGTAGCCCCCAACAGGTGCAGCCAGTACAGCAGCCAGCTACCCTTAAAGCCAGTGTGGCCCGTTAGAAAGACCTTTTTGCCGGCATAGGCCGCCCGTAGCTGGGCCATACTCAGGCCAGCGGCTGGGGCCTTAGGGGTAGCGGCTACCATATTTTCCAAGGGGCTTTGTTTTCGCGCCACGCTTGGTCCAGCTCCGTGCGGTCGCGTAGCGTATCCATTGGCTTCCAAAAGCCGTGGTGCTTATAGGCTTGCATCTGGCCAGCGCGGGCAATCTCTTCCATGGGGCCGCGCTCCCAGATGGTACTATCACCCTCTTTGATATAATCCAGTACCTGCGGCTCGCACACAAAGAAACCCCCGTTAATCCAGGCACCATCCCCTTTGGGCTTTTCCGCGAAGGAATGAATGGTGTCATCGGGGCCTAGGTCGAGCGCCCCGAAGCGCCCGCTCGGCTGCACGGCGGTTACGGTGCATAAGTGCCCATGCTGCTTATGGAAAGCTACTTCGGCGGCAATGTTAATGTCAGATACCCCGTCGCCATACGTCAGCAGAAAGGGCTCATTATTCAGGTGGGGCTGCACGCGCTTCAGCCGGCCACCCGTCATCGTTTCCAAGCCGGTATCAACTAGGGTAATAGTCCACGGCTCAGCATAGGAGTCGTGCACTTTAAGTGAATTCTCTTTTAAGTTAATCGTTACGTCTGACTTATGCAGGTAATAATTTGCAAAGTATTCTTTAATAACGTAGCTCTTATAGCCTAGGCAGATAACGAAATCATTAAATCCGTGCGCGGAGTAGATTTTCATAATATGCCATAAGATGGGCATATCACCAATCTCCACCATCGGCTTTGGTTTAAGCACGGTCTCTTCGGACAAACGGGTACCAAGGCCGCCAGCTAATATTACAACTTTCATTCGTGAAATAGCTATACCTACAAAATTCAAATATTAATTAATTCAATTTAGCTGTCATCCAACTCATTTTAGGTCGCAGTAAGCCAATCCAGTCGCCCCCAAACTCTTTCCGCATCTCACCGGTATCCGTAACCACAAAAGAGAGCGCATTTTCCACAACAGATGTTTGAGTTACGTCAAGTGGGACTAAAAACGCGCTAATACTGTAGGCCTTCTCATTCAAGAAATTACCCGGAATGGTAAGTACAGAAACGTATTTACCCTTTTTTAAAGGCTTGCCAAAGTTCTCATCCACATTAACCGTGGCGGATGGACCGTTAAAAGTGGCAAATATCACCGTACCTACATTGTCCAGCAAATGAATGCTAGGGTAAATCAGCGAATCATCAACTGTTACCACATATTCCAAACGCACCTGGACATCTTTCTTAATATCAATGCTGCTGGTAATTTCCCCGCCTACCAAAATGCTGATATTTGAAAAATAAGCTTGCGGGCATTTATTGGCGTACACTATGTCACTCCCGGCTATTTCACCAGCGTTCTGCCTGCCGAATGAAATGTATTCCTCAATAATCTGCTCAGTTGGACCAGCATTATGCAACATGCCATTTCGCATGAATACGCAGCTCGTGCACAGATTAGATATTGCCGCCATGTTATGGCTCACAAACAGAATAGTGCGGCCATCATTACGGCTTACATCCTGCATCCGGCCTAGGCACTTTTTTTGAAATTCCGCGTCGCCAACTGCTAATACTTCGTCCACTATCAGAATCTCCGGCTCCAAGAAGGCCGACACGGCAAAGGCCAGCCGCACGTACATACCGCTGCTGTAGCGCTTTACGGGCGTATCGATATAGCGCTCTACTCCCGAGAAATCTACAATCTCATCAAACTTGCTTCGAATTTCCGTCTTGGTCATGCCTAAGATGGCCCCATTCAGGAAAATATTTTCCCGACCGGTAAGCTCGGGGTGAAATCCAGTACCAACTTCCAGCAGCGAGGCAATGCGGCCATCAACTTTAATGCGGCCAGTAGTAGGCGAAGTTACCTTCGATAAAATCTTGAGCAGCGTTGACTTGCCGGCCCCGTTACGGCCGACGATACCAAGCACTTCGCCCTTCTTTACCTCGAAGCTAACGTCGCGCAAAGACCATACGTAGTCGCTGCTACCCTTACTCGTGCGGTCGTTTACTTCCCCTACTTTGGCGAAAGGGTCTTCCTTGCCCCGAAGCTTGGCAAACCACCGGTTTAAGTCGTGCGCTAGGGTACCAGTCCCAATCTCACCGAGCCGATACTGCTTGCCTAATTCTTCAACCTTGATTGCAATGTCACTCATAGTGCACTTATCGCCTATTACTGCCCGCTAAGCCTCAAAGTTTAGCGGCTGAATTTTCCAGAAAAAGCTAAGCTAGACAGTATCCGTAAAGCTCTTCTCTACTTTATTGAAAATAACGGTTCCTGCCAGCAGCACCACCAGTGTTGCCAGCGTGCTATAGCCTAGGTATAGCCAGTTGAAGGTGCCCGGCCCCAGAAAGCCTACCCGAAACGTTTCGACGATGGCGCTCATGGGGTTTGCCAGAATTAGCCAGTGATACTTAGCGGGCACCGTTGAAAGCGGATAAATGACCGGCGTAGCGTATAAGGCTAGCTGCACGCCAAAGGTGAGCAGCATGGCCAAGTCCCGATACTTGGTGGTAAGAGCGGTGAAAATCATTCCCAGCCCTAGCGACAGCATGCCCATTAGCATGACAAGCAACGGGGTGAGTAGTGCCACCCACGAAGGATGAATAGCGGAACTAGTGAACAAGTAGAAAACCCATACCAGCAGAAACAAGCCGAATTGAATACTAAATCGAACAAGATTTGATATAACAATGGACAATGGCAAGGCAAGCCGAGGAAAATATACTTTACTTAGCATCGCGGCATTAGTTGTGAATACCGTGGCTACTGCCGTCAGGCTCTGGGAAAAGTAGCCCCACACGGTATTGCCCGCGAGGTAGAAAATGAATTGTGGGATACCATTGGTACTCAAATTGGCTACCCGCCCAAAGACAATGTAGAACGTAATCGTGGTAAGCAATGGCTGAATAAACAGCCAGAGTGGCCCTAGAATAGTCTGCTTGTAATTTGACACAAAATCGCGTCGCACGAATAGCACTACCAAATCGCGATAGCGCCATACATTAGCCAAACCTAAATCGAGCAGTTGCGTCTGCGGTTGAATTACTTCAGTCCAGTCTCCTTCCTGAGCAGGAGTAGCAGACTGGGTAGGTGCCGTTTTAATTAAAACCTCGGTAGTTTCCACTTCTTTCGAATATAAGTTTCTAGGCTGCTATGCTACCTATAGCCAGCTGCCAGTTAGCCGGGGGCAGCTCCTACCAGCACTTGCTATCATAGCTACCGGAGGTCTTAGTAACCTCGCAAAGATACGAAGCAGGCATTGGTCAGCCCATTGAGAGCCGCCTAGGGCCATGGGCACGGGCTATTTGGGTAGCATCGCGAGCACAGTAGCCAGCTCGTCGGTATCCACCAGCACGTCGGCGAACAGCCTAGCGGTATTCGACTCCACAATCTCGTAGGCCACCGAGTAATAGCCAATTGACAAGTACGTAGCTAACCGGTAATACGTCAGGTTATTAATCTCTGCGCTCATCATCTCAATTACCTGCGTGCCAGGCTGCATGAATACCAGGTTAGTTAAGTTGGCCCCGTGCACGCCCAACACGACGGCGGCCTGTTGCATCAGGGCTACCTGCTCGCGGAAGCTCATGCCTTCAAAATAAACCACTTCAAACTCGTATTGCTTCACCAGTGTCTGCACGGCTTCTTCGTTGAGCAAGCGCCGTGCATTTGCCCGCGAGCGCGAGATGTAGAGACGACGGTGTGGCTGAACTTCCGGTAACTGAAGCGCGGCCACTACTTCACGCCGTATTTCGTTGATAACGCCGCCTTCTTCATAACCATAAGTCAGTCCCCAGTGCGAAGGCGTCGCGTATGGGATAAGCAGGTTGGGCACCTTTAAAACAGCGTCTTTGGTAATCCCCACCAGCTTGGTAAACCCAAAGATTGCCGCACTAACCCTAATATATTCTGGGGTGGGCTCGGGCACCAGCAGCGCGCAGCCGGGGTACTTTTCGCGCAGGGCTAGCAGCCGGGGTAAGGTTTCAATTATCCAGTGGTAGTAGTTGATTAACGAGTATTGATTGTAGGCCAGGGCCACAATCGCTTCTTCCGGTGGCAGCTGCTTTACTTTCCCGAGCCACTGCTTCAGCAGAAAAGTATCCTGGAAGGATGATTCACTGCCAGGATGCAGCGTAGGCGAGAAGAGACTAAAGTTTTTGAATACCGCGCCCTGCTGCGCAACGTATACGTCATTCAAAACGAATACCGCAGCAGTTGCTGGCGCAAAGATATTTCTATAGTCATCCTGCTGCCTTTTAGCAAGTTGCCCGAAATTAAGGGGCAACGCATACGCAGGGCTTAATGCGGGCAACGATACTGAATATATCTGGGTGGCTTTTAGGGCAGGTACTACCCGCACCAACCCTCGCACAAGGGCATCTGCGGCGTACTTAATTGGTTTTGCAACCAACCGCTGCATAAGCAAGCTCATAAGCAAAAAACTACTACTTGGAATCGACAGCGAACCGAAACTGTCTTAATAGTTGAGCTAGAAGCTACTAGCAGCTAGCTGAAAAATAAAAAATATGCCGTATTGGGTTAAACGAAGCATTTTGACTGATGATTTTGCGCGGACGAGGCCACCAAAATGCTTCGTTTAACTCACTACAACGTGTTTTTTAGTTACTAGACTTGTTCCCAAACAAGAAAAAGTAAAAAGAACGTCATGCTGAGCTGGCCGAAGCATCTCTACCGCGTAAGTAATTCCAACGATTGAAGTTAGTTACGCGGTAGAGATGCTTCGGCCAGCTCAGCATGACGTTCTTTTTACTTTTTCTTGTTTGGGAACAAGTCTACTGTCAATGCTTTCTTAGAACTTACGCAAAATTGTCTGTCATTGCGAGCGCAGCGAAGTGGAGTGTGGCAACTGCACCGAAATGATACCTAGAGAGGTTTCGGGAACAGTGTACAAGCAAGGTGTACCGTGGACGCTGACTCCAAAATTGCTGCAAACAATTTATTATGGTGCAATTGCTTCAGGTTGCTCGCCATGACAATCGGTTTTGCATAAGTCCTATTTGTTAGTGAAGTGCTATGGGCGGTGTAAGTGGTACTTTAGCCCTGGCTAGGCACACTATTCCTAAAAATTGTACTAATAGGCAGGCCAATTTACCTCTTCAACGGTAGCTACAGAATTGTCCAGGAATCAGGCACTACGTCGGCAGCTTGCACTTGGAGGATGGCCAGCCACTGGCTGGGCGCGATTACCAGCTTGCAGGGGTTCGAAGTCAACCAGGCCCCCCACCAGCTAAAGGAGCTGTTGGCCACGATATGGTGCCGGCAGCAGCTCATCAGAAATAAATCTTTATAGCTATCAGCGCCGGTATTATGGTCGAGGAAAGTGCACGCAGCCTCACCAAAGTTAAGGTGCTGCCGGGCCCAATGAATGTCATCGGAAAATACGTAAAAAAGCGGGCTGGCCACTTCCGTCTTCACTTTCTCGATAGCCGCCTGATAATAGGCTAGCGGGGCTGGCTTGTGCACTTCATTGTTTATGTAGTCACCGCGGCGCACGTGCAACGACACCGAATTCACCTGCATCAACTCCTGGCTGAGCTGGAAATTGTGGGCGTCGGTTTCGATGCCCAATGGCCGAAACAGTCGGCGTAGCTCATCAGCGATAGCAGTAAAATATTTTTCATTCTGCCAGTCGCCGTCTACATATAGTAGCTGGCCGGTGCTAGAGAGAATTGTTGGGTCGAAGTGCATCGGCACGCGCTCTTGGCAGTAGGTATAGGCTGGTGTTAAGCCCAGCAGCTTTCGACCTCGATTATAGGCTTTATAAGTCCTATTGTGGTTAAACGCATTAATCCGTGCTAGGTCAGCGCTAGTCGCTGTTGGCACTTCACCCAAGAATAATGGCAGTTCAAATTTGCGGGCTGCTTCCTGCCCTCTGGGTGGCCGGTCATACGCAGACAGCTCTACTCGTAGTTCAGTGTTGTTGCGTAGTGCGCAGGCTCTACCCGCCGCATATTGAAACATTTGGTTACCAAGCCCTCCGCTGATTCTGACTATTACCATTACTATCTGCGCAAAATATCCGCCGCTATATTTTTCAGTCTAAACATAATCTGCAAAGATACGCGAGGTCAACTCAGGGTATGTTGCTAGTGATGCAGGTAGTAGCCTATTCACATTTTCCGCTACTTGAGCGCCTAGGTAATACGCAAGAGCAGTTAGCCCTGACATCACGCCTCGTAAGTTTCCTGCGGAGTTATTCCTTTCTAAGAGGCGAGGTAGAAAGTCAGTTGTAGATAGCCAATTCAATGCCTACAGCAGTTTCAAGGGCGGTGTACAGTAGGGGCGGGGCCTGCCCCACCCGTCGCCTGCACCATTTAATCACTTTCGTTTACTCGCAGGGCAGCGGCGCTAACGGCGGGCGGGGGCCAGCCCCGCTCCTACTGTACCCGGACTACGATTCGCTCTAACCTTTAGGAGGTATATAGCGCAGCTTTTACGCCAGCTATTAGCATTTTTGTAGTCCGGGTAAGGTTTGTCGAGTTGCCTAAAGCAATTTTGAAGAAAGTACGCAGATGGCCTGACATTGCATCTCCCCCCGGACCTCCCTTTCAAACAAGACAGGAGACACGGTGGCGAAACCAATAGCAGTATTAGGCTCGTCTAGCTTTTTCGGAGAGGAGTTGGGATGAGGCCTTGCGCACACTAAACAGCTATAATGGCAAAATAGACTTGGAAACGGCAGCCGTTACTTGGCAGCCGCTTGCTCAAAGGCGCCTGCGTATACCGCCCGAACGCCTTCTTCCAACCCAATGCGGGCCGCCCAGCCGTGCCCGGCCAGCTTGCTCACATCCATTAGCTTGCGGGGTGTGCCGTCGGGGTAGTCGCTGTTGAAGCGGATACTGCCTTCGTAGCCTACGGTGCGCTGCACTAATTCGGCCAGCTCGCGGATGCTGAGGTCGGTGCCGGTGCCGATGTTTACCAGGCCGGGCTCGTTATAGTTCTCCAGCAGCCAGTAGCAGGCGTCGGCCAGGTCATCCACGTGCAGGAACTCGCGGCGGGGGGTGCCGGTGCCCCAGACCTCTACTTCGGGGGTGCCGGCTTCCTTGGCCTCGTGAAACTTGCGTAGCAGCGCGGGCAGCACGTGCGAGTTTTTGAGGTCGTAGTTGTCGTGCGGGCCGTAGAGGTTAGTAGGCATGGCCGAGATATAGTTGCAGCCGTACTGGCTGCGGTAGGCATCGCAGAGCTTGATGCCAGCAATCTTGGCTACAGCGTAGGGCTCGTTGGTGCTTTCTAGTTCGCCGGTCAGCAAAGCATCTTCTTGCAGAGGCTGCGGAGCCAACTTAGGGTAGATGCATGATGAACCTAGGAAAAGCAGCTTCTTCACCCCGTTCAAATATGAGTGGTGAATGACGTTGCTCTCAATCATGAGGTTGTCATATAGAAACTCAGCTCGGTAGGTGTTATTAGCTTGAATGCCCCCTACTTTGGCCGCAGCCAGCACCACGTACTCTGGCTTTTCTTGCGTAAAGAAGGCCGCTACGGCCGCCTGGTCACGCAAATCAAGCTCGTTGGAAGTGCGGGTTACGAAATTAGTGAAACCTGCTTTTTGCAGCCGCCGGATGAGGGCCGAGCCTACCATGCCACGGTGGCCAGCCACGTAAATTTTTGCGTCTTTTTCCATTACTGTGGGTATCGTTACCAGCTAGGTTATGTATATAGAACGTCATGCTGAGCTCGCCGAAGCATCTCTCCCGCGTGAGTAATCCTAACGTTTGGAAGTACTTACGCGGAAGAGACGCTTCGGCGAGCTCAGCATGACGATTTTTTCTTTACTGCTTTGCTCCCCGCCTACTCGTAGGCATTCGGAATAGCATAGCCGCCCGCTTGCAGGTGAGCATCGCGCTGGAACAGCTTCAGATCGGCCTGCACCATTTCCTGCACCAGGGCTTGCAGGTCGTACTGGGGCTCCCAGCCTAGCTTAGTTTTAGCCTTAGTGGGGTCACCAATTAGCAGTTCTACTTCGGTGGGGCGGAAATAGCGCTCGTCAATCTGTACGATTACCGTACCCACGGGCAATTGAAACTCGGGGTTAGCGCACGCCGTCACTGTTCCCATTTCATTGATGCCCTCCCCATTGAATTCTACGGTAATACCCAGCTCAGCAAAGGCTAAGCGCACGAATTCCCGCACGGTTGTAGTCACACCAGTGGCGATTACGAAATCCTCGGGCTCATCTTGCTGCAGAATACGCCACATAGCTTCCACATAGTCTTTAGCGTGGCCCCAGTCGCGCTTGGCATCGAGGTTACCCAGGTAGAGCTTCGGCTGCAGGCCTAGGGCGATGCGAGCGGCGGCGCGGGTAATCTTACGGGTTACGAAGGTTTCGCCCCGCAGCGGGCTTTCGTGGTTAAACAGAATGCCGTTGCAGGCATACATGCCGTAAGCCTCGCGGTAGTTCACCGTTATCCAGTAGCCGTACAGCTTGGCTACGGCGTAGGGCGAGCGCGGGTAGAAGGGCGTCGTTTCCGACTGCGGAACCTGCTGCACCAGCCCGTACAGTTCCGAGGTACTAGCCTGGTAGATGCGCGTCTTCTGCTCTAAACCCAGGATGCGGATGGCTTCCAGCAGACGCAGCGTGCCGATGCCGTCCACGTCGGCAGCGTACTCGGGGGTATCGAATGATACCTTCACGTGCGACATTGCCCCTAGGTTATAAATCTCATCGGGCTGCACCTGCTGCACAATGCGAATTAGGTTTGTCGAGTCCGACAGGTCACCGTAGTGAAGCACGAACCGCACCTGGCTTTCGTGCGGGTCTTGGTAAAGTCCATCAATGCGCTCCGTGTTAATAAGCGATGAGCGACGCTTGATGCCGTGTACCTCATAGCCTTTGCTGAGTAGCAGCTCAACCAAGTAAGCGCCGTCCTGACCGGTTACCCCTGTAACGAGTGCTCGTTTCATAGTACTGTAAATAAGAAAGTTAGCTGAATGCAAAATCAGTAAATAACCTGAATTTGCTGTGTAAGAAAAAGGTGTTTGATAAGCAAGATAAGCGCTGTCAGCGCATTAATCTGCAGCGTCAGGGTTCGTCCCCACCTAAATACCGAGGACCTCATAGCTCCCGTTATACTTGGGCGTTTCCTCTACCTGGCTGGCGTAGCTGTTTCTAAATCACGCTTCCACAATTTAACTCTCGGGGTTATTGCCACTTGTTTCCGGTTAGGCTGCCCCGCCTAGGGCTGGCCATCCGCGAAAATCCTGATTGCCTGCGCTACTCTGGCTACCATTTCTTCCGTCATGCCGGGCCACAGCGGCAGGCTCAGGCAGGTTGCGGCTAGTTCTTCGGCAATTGGCAGGGCTCCCTTGCCTAGCCCCAGGCTGGCGTAGGCGGGCTGCAGATGCGGCGGCACCGGGTAGTGCACCAGCGTTTCAATGCCGGCCGCCGCCAAGTGCTGCTGCAGGGCCGCGCGCCGCGCCGTGCGCACTATGTACAGGTGCCATACCGGCTCGGCGCCAGCAGCCACAGTGGGCAGGCGCAGGCCCAGAATGTCGGCTAAGTAGTGCCCGTACCAGGCGGCCAGCTGGCGTCGCTGCTGGGTCCAGGTGGTCAGGTAGGGCAGCTTCACGCGCAGCACGGCGGCCTGCAGCTCGTCGAGGCGCGAGTTGTAGCCAAGGGTTTCGCTGACGTAGCGCTGGTCAGTGCCATAATTGCGCAGCTGCCTTAGCTTATGGGCTAGCGAAGCATCGTTGGTAGTCACGGCCCCGCCGTCGCCTAGGGCCCCCAAGTTTTTGCTGGGATAGAAGCTGGTAGCATTTGCCTGCCCGAAGCTGCCGGTGGGCTGACCTTGCCAAGTAGCACCCTGGGCCTGGGCATTGTCTTCCACCACCCACAAGCCGTAGCGGGCGGCCACCTCCAAAATGGTCGTCATCTCACAGGGCTGGCCGTAGAGGTGCACTGGCAGCACACCCCGCGTGCGCGGCGTGATGGCGGCCGCCAGCCGGGCCGGGTCGAGGTTGCTGGTGCGCGGGTCGGGCTCTACCGGCACCGGCACGCCGCCCGCTTGCGTCACGGCCAGCCAGGTGGCTACGTAGGTATTGCTGGGCACGAGTACCTCGTCGCCGGGCTGCACGCCCAGCGCCCGCAGCGACAGATGCAGCGCATCCAGGCCGTTGCCCACTCCTACGGTGTACGCCACGCCGCTCACTTGGCTGTATTCGCGCTCAAAGCCTGCTACCTGCTCACCCAGCACAAACCACTGCCGGTCGTATACGCCAGCCATCGCCGCCAGCACCTCCGCTCGAATGGCTTCGTGCTGGCCCGCGAATGACAAAAAGGGAATGTGCATTGGAAGCTGCAAGAAATCAAAGTTAGCAGCGCAGTGGGTATTCCCTCCTTTTTTGGAGAGCTGGTAAAGTGGGTAAAGGAAGGAGTTCCACCAGTACCATTCTCCGCTTGCCATTACCCAACGGCCAATGAGCCAATATGACCCCATAAAAAAACTGCCTGCCGTCTGAGGTAGCTCGGACGGCAGGCAGTTTTAAGCGGGAGCAATGGGATTACTTTACGTGCTCCTTGAAATACTCCAGCGTGCGCTTGAGACCTTCGGCGCGGTCTATTTTGGGCTCCCAGCCCAGGATTTCCTTGGCTTTGGTAATGTCAGGGCGGCGCTTCTGAGGGTCGTTTTCGGGCAATGGGTGATAGCTGGGTTTGAACTCTACTCCCGTTAGGCGAGCGATTTCTTCGCCAAATTCCTTAATGGTGATTTCCACCGGGTTACCGACGTTCACTGGCATGGCGTAATCGCTGAGCAGCAGGCGGTAGATACCATCCACCAAGTCGTCGACGTAGCAAAAGGAGCGCGTCTGCGAGCCGTCGCCAAACACCGTCAGGTCCTCGCCGCGCAGGGCCTGCGACAGGAACGCCGGCAGCACGCGGCCGTCGTCGAGGCGCATGCGGGGGCCGTAGGTGTTGAAGATGCGCACGATGCGCGTCTCCAAGCCGTGGTGGGTATGGTAGGCCATCGTAATGGCCTCCTGGAAGCGCTTGGCTTCGTCGTAGCAGCCGCGCGGGCCCACCGGGTTCACGTTGCCCCAATACTCTTCTACCTGCGGATGCACCTCAGGGTCGCCGTACACTTCCGACGTGCTGGCAATCAGCATCCTAGCCCCCTTCACCCGCGCCAAACCCAGCAGGTTATGTGTGCCTAGCGAGCCTACTTTTAGCGTCTGAATAGGAATCTTCAGGTAGTCGATGGGCGAAGCGGGCGAGGCAAAGTGTAGAATGTAATCGAGCTTACCGGGCACGAACACGAACTTGCTTACGTCGTGGTGGTGAAACTCGAAGTCTTCGCGCTTAAACAAATGCTCGATGTTAGCCAAGTTACCCGTTACCAGGTTGTCCATGGCAATAACGTGGTAGCCCTCGGCCAGAAACCGGTCGCATAAGTGCGAGCCCAGAAAACCGGCTCCCCCGGTAATGAGTACGCGTTTTTTTTCTTCAGCCATTTTAGCGAAGCTGTGAGCTAATAGCTGCTAGCTGTTAGCTGTTAAAGTGAATGAAATACTAGCGAAGAGCCAATAGCTAGCAGCTATTGACTAACAGCTGATAAACTAAGCGACTGGCTCTTTATGGTCAGTCTTTACCCCAATGCAATGGTAGGTGAAGCCTAACTCTTTTAGCTCAGCGGCATCGTAGATATTGCGGCCGTCGAAGATAGCTTTTTGCTTGAGCAAGCGCCCTACTACCTCAAACGAAGGCGAGCGGAACTCGGGCCACTCGGTTACCACCAGCAGCGCGTCGGCATCTACCAGGGCCTCAAACTGGTCTTTGGCGTAGGTGATGCGGTCGCCGAGCGAGTGCTTGGCTTCGGCCACGGCTACCGGGTCGTAGGCCGATACCGTAGCGCCTTCGGCCAGCAGCTTTTCGATAATCACCAGTGAAGGTGCTTCACGCATATCATCGGTCTTGGGCTTGAAAGACAAGCCCCAGATGGCGAACTTCTTGCCGGCTAGCTCGCCGCCAAAATGCTTTTTCACCTTGCTGAATAGCACCTCTTTCTGCGCCTCGTTCACGCCTTCCACGGCTTGCAGCACCTGCATCTGGTAGCCGTTTTCTTGGGCCGTCTTGATGAGCGCCTTCACGTCTTTGGGGAAGCACGAGCCGCCGTAGCCAATGCCGGGATAAATAAACTTGGTACCAATACGGGCGTCGGAGCCAATGCCCTGCCGCACTTTGTTCACGTCGGCGCCCATGATTTCGCACAGGTTAGCAATATCGTTCATGAACGAAATCTTCGTGGCCAGCATCGAGTTGGCCGCGTATTTCGTCATTTCGGCCGACGGAATGTCCATGAAAATAATCGGGTGGCCGTTGAGCAGGAAAGGCTTATAAAGGCGGCGCATCACCTCTTCGGCCCGCTCCGACGCTACGCCCACCACAATGCGGTCGGGCTTCAGGAAGTCGTCGATAGCGGCACCTTCTTTGAGAAATTCCGGGTTGGAAGCCACGTCGAAGTCGATGCTGGCGCCGCGCTTGGCTAGGGCGCCTTCCACTTCGGCGCGCACTTTGGCGGCCGTGCCCACCGGCACCGTGCTCTTGGTCACGATGACCGTGTAGTTGTCCATGTTCTCGCCCATGCCACGGGCCACGGCCAGCACGTATTTTAGGTCGGCCGAGCCATCCTCGCCGGGCGGGGTACCCACGGCAATGAAGGCCACGTCGGCACCTTTGATGCTCTCGGCCAGCGACGTGGAGAAGTGCAGGCGACCCTGCTTCACGTTCCGCGCTACCATCTCCTCCAGGCCCGGCTCATAGATAGGCAGGATTCCGTTGCGGAGGTTGGTGATTTTTTTCTCATCGATGTCGATGCAGGTTACATCAATGCCCACTTCGGCAAAGCACGTACCCGTAACCAGCCCGACGTAGCCGGTGCCTACTACCGCTATTTTCATAAGTTAACTAAGTGAAAAAAAAGGTGTTATTGTCTTGAATAATAAAATGCGGAAGCACTGATAAAAGCTTACGAATGCTGTAAAGGTAAAGCCCCTGTTACTTTACCGCTGCTGGCTCGCGTAGTATTCGCAGTTTAAACTGGCGTTGAATTGCTTCGGTCCGTTCTGCCGGGCTTAATCCCTCGAAGCGGTAAGCCGGAAAACTGCCGAAATAAGGCTGCTCCAGCAGCTGGCGGGCAGTGGGCTTCGGCAGGTAAGCTGGCTGGCGGGTAGCGGCCGTGAGGGGATATAGCAGCGCAAAATTGACCAGTACCGTCACGCTATCGGCTGTAGCACGCGCAGGCGGGCAGGCTTCCGGCGCCGGCATCCCCGCGCCTTGCACGGGGTAAAGCAGGTCGTTGGCTACTTTCACCTCCGTGTAGTAGCGCAGCTGCGTGGGGGGCAGGCACCCTAAGTGGTAGCGCGCTACCAGGTCGGGCGGATACACTAGCTGCTGAAAGTCATGGAAGAATTGGCCGTAGTGCACCACGCCTAGCAGGCAGGCGGCAATGGCCAAGGCCGTAGCCCAGGTGGCGCGGCTACGGGCCAGGGGCACCACAGCCGCCAGCACCAGCCAGGGCAGGTAAAGGTGGAGGAGGCGCCCGTACCACACGATGCGGTGCCCGAGGGCGGCGGCCGAGGCATGGGCCAAAAAAAGAAGTGCGGCGGCCAGTAACAGGCGCTGGCGGGGCGCGCTGGGCACGAGCGCCACCCAGCCTACTTGCATCATCGCCCTAGCCGCTTGCCAAAGCGCTACGGCCAGCAGGCCTAGCAACGCTATTCCCAACCAGCTTTCTACCTGCCATAAGTACTTGAAAGCAAACGTATACCCCTCCTCAGGAGAACCCTGCAGAATGTGTAGCGACAAATCGTAGCTTACGGCCCAGAACGGCGGCGCCCCACCCAGGCGACTCAGCCCCTCGGCAACCAGCAGCGGCAGGGCAAACCCCGCGCCCAGCAGCAGCAAGCGTCCCGCGTGCTGCACCACCCACGGCAGCGGCCGCCGCCAATCGAGCAAAGGCGCTACCAGCAGCACTGGCCCCGCGTAGTAGCCTGGGTAGGTGAGCCACAGCAAGCCCGCGCCTAGCCCCAGCTTCATCCAAAACCAACCCCTAGGGCCCGGTGGCTGCCGCAATACCCAGGCCAGCAACCCCATAAACAGCAGCAGAGCACCGTCGTAAGGCGCTACGTGACGCACGTACAAGCTGGTGTTGGCAAGGCTGGCGTAGAGCACGGCCACTACCAGCGCCCAGGAAGTGGATGCCGGCAGGTCGGCCAGTAGCCGCTGGCTTATCCGATAGAAAAAACAGGCCGTCAGTACTGTAGCTACCCAGTTGAGCCCCGTTGGCACCAGCAGTGTGGGATAACCAAACAGGGACCAGCCAGCCCACCGGTGCAGCGCCAACTGCACGGCCGCGGGCAGGCAGCGCCACAAAGCATCCAAAGGCCGGGCGTCGGTCATGGACAAGTCGTAGGCTACGGCGTGCCAGTTGCCGTGCACGGCGGCCCGCACGGCAGCGAAGGATTGCAAGTAGCGACGCTCGTCGTAGTCGGACAGCGTACCTCGCCCGAGCAGTAGCAGGCGCGTGAGCAGCAACGCGCCCCAAGTAGCCGCAAGTAGCTGCTTGACAGTCCGCGTATCGAACCAGTCGGGTCGGGCAGGCCGCCAGCCAGGCGCTATCACTGCGACTGGTCTACTACGCTGAAGCATGTACCAAGGGAAATGGCTGGTTTCGGCAGCAAGGCCTAAAAAGGCTGAGTTGAGCTAACTGCCCTTTAAAGTACCGCTTCGCTACGCCATGTATTTCTTCCACCAGTACTGGAATACCAGTAGGCCCCAGATGCGGGCGTGGGCATCGCCGGGATTGTTCGAGAAGAGCTGCTTTTTGAGCTTCTGCACCTCGGCCACCTCAAAGATGCCCTGGCCGGCCACGAAGTCGTCGGCCAGCAAGTCCTGCTCGATGAGGGGGCGCAGCTCGCCGCGCATCCACTTCAGCAGGGGAACTTCGAAGCCGTGCTTGGGGCGGTCATATAGCTCGGGCGGTAGCAGGGGGCGGAAGGCATCCTGCACGATGCGCTTTTTCATGTCGCCGTTCACCTTGCTGCTCACGGGCAGCGAAAAGGCGAAGTTTACCACCTTATAATCCAGAAAAGGCGTTCTGACTTCTAGCGAGTTAGCCATGCTCATCAGGTCTACCTTGGTGAGCATGTCGTAGGGCAGCACCAGCAGCGTATCGGTTAGCAGCACCTCGTTGAGGTCACCGTCGGCGTGAATGTTTTCCAGAATATCCTTGCGGCGCTTGGCGGCCAGCTTCTTGCCCACCTTGCGGCGACTAGCGGGGCTAAGTAGCTCGCTGGCTTGCTTTTCGCTGGCAAAGCTGGCCCAGTCCCAGTAGCGGTCCTTAGGCCCCGAGAGCATGCCGCGCGAGAAGCGCTGAAACTGGCGAATTTTATTGCCGAAATACGAGTTACGCGATTTGGGCAGGATGTCCCACAGCAGGTTGAAGCCCGTAACGGCCTCGGCCTTGAAGCCGCCCTGCCGCACCCGAAAGTCGCCCATGTGCTTGTTGTAGCCGCCGAATAGCTCGTCGGCCCCGTCGCCGCTCAGCGCCACCGTTACGTGCTGGCGGGTGCGCTGGCTGAGCACGTGCACGGCCAGAGCCGACGAGTCGGCAAAGGGCTCGTCGAAGTAGTCCAGCATCTGAAACAAATGGTCGTACAAGTCTTGGTTGCTGAGCGAGAACACCGTGTGGTTGGTGCCGTGCATCTTGGCCACTAGGTTGGCGTACTTCGTTTCGTCGAAGAAGGGCTCGTCGCGGTAGCCGATGCTGAACGTATTGAGGTGCGGCGTGTGGCGGGCGGCCAGCGCCGTAATAACGCTCGAGTCGATGCCACCGCTCAGGAAAGACCCTAGGGGTACGTCCGACACCAGGCGGCGCTCCACCGACTCGTCCATCAGCTTCACCAGCTTGGCCTGCTGCTCCTCGTAGGTGAGCTTGTTTTTGGCGACTTCCTTGGGGTCGTAGGGGATTTTGTACCAGCGCTTGCGCACCACTTTCTCGCCCTGCATAAACAGGTAGTGGCCGGGCAGCAGCTTCTTGATGCCCTTGAAAATGGTGGCCGGGCCCGGAATGTAGTTGAGCTGCAAATATTGGCTCAGGGCCACGTAGTCGAGCTTGCGCGGCACCCCTAGGGCCAGCAGCGACTTCAGCTCGGAGCCGAAAATTAGGTGGTCTTCGTCGCGGTAGATGTGCAGCGGCTTCACGCCGTAGCGGTCGCGGGCGATGAAGAGCGAGTTTTCCTCTTTGTCGTAAATCGCGAAGCCGAAGAAGCCGTTGAGCTTCTTGATAAACCCACGCCCTTCACTGATATAAAGGTTCAGAATAACTTCCGTATCAGTCTGGGAGTTAAACTGGTAGCCTTTTTTGACCAGCTTGGCGCGCAGCTCGCGGTAGTTAAAAATCTCGCCGTTGAAAACGATGGTGTAGCGGCCCGAGGCGTCGGTCATGGGCTGGTTGCCATCGGCCGAGAGGTCGAGAATGGCCAGGCGCCGAAAGCCCAGGCCTACGCTGTCGTACACGAAATGCCCTTGCGAGTCGGGTCCCCGGCGCACAATAGCGTCGGTGGCATCCTGCAGGCGGGCCAGGGCCAGGCGGCCGGTATCGGAGAAGGCGTAAACGCCGGTTATTCCACACATAGCTTATCGGGCAAAGATAACCCGCGGCGCGAACCGAAGGATAGCATACGCCCAGGGGCATCGGGCATTTTGCCGTAGCCTAGGGCCACCAGGTAGCAGCAGCCGGGGGTTACTACTTGGGCCCGGCGGCGCAACCCCCACCCCCCAGCCGTAGTAAAGTCCCTAGCCAGGCACTTCACCCGGCCTCACTAGCCCCTTCCCCACCTCAATTCCATGGATTTACAACAGCAATTTGAAGCTGCCGCCCAGCAGGTAAACAACCTCTCCGACGCCGAAGCGGCCAAGCACATGACCGACCTTTACGGCCTCTACAAGCAAGCCACCGAGGGCGATGTGAATATGCAGCCCGGCGAAGTAGCCGCCACCGAAGCCGATAAAGCCAGCGGCCCGGCCGGCTTGTCGCAGGCCCAGTGGGAGTCGTGGGACAAGTACAAGGGTACCAGCGAGGACGATGCCAAGCGCCAGTACGTGGCCAAGGTAGCCGAGATAACCGGCGGCCCAGCCGGCGCCAGCGGCACCGAGGCCGGCGCCGTAGCCACCGACGACCACACTGGCGCTCCCGACGCCCCTAGGGTCCAAACCGCCGAAAAAGAGAACGACACCACCGCGCCCCAGCCCGGCTTTGGCCCCGGCCAGGCCACCGGCGGCTTGCGCGGCGACATTACCGCCGGTGCGCCCTATGGCGGTGAGGACGCCCTGAAAGGCGCGCAGTAGGGCATATAGTTAAAAAGCCCGTCAGGCTCATCTGGCGTCCGTTTGTCGAAGCATCTCTACCACGACGTAATAGTTCGGTAGAGATGCTTCGACAAGCGGACGCCAGATGAGCCTGACGGGCTTTTTAACTTATATATTACAAATACTTGCGGTATAAATTCCATAGAATGCGCCGGTCCAGCTCGCTTAGCTCGGCGCCGGTTTCGCCGGGCACGAAGTGGCGCTTGAAAGCCTGCGTGGCGGCCGGCAAGTCGCGCGTGTCGTAGCCGATTACGCGCAAGGCTTCAGCCGGCGAGGGGCCCGCCAGGTGCCCTAGGGAGTCGGCGGCGAAAGGGGCCGCGGTGGTATCGGTCAGCACCGCCGCGTCGTACCAGAGGCCAAAGCCGCGGGCCGCCAGCCGCTGCCAGGGAAAGAGGGCGCTGGGGTCATTTTTGCGCACCGGCGCAATGTCGCCGTGGCCGATGAAGTTAGTAGCCGGAATGTTATAGCTCTTTTTCAGGTAGGCCAGCACCCGCAGCAAGCTCGTTAGCTGCGCCTCGGCAAAAGGCTCCGTACCATTGTTATCCAGCTCAATACCAACGGATACCGAGTTAATATCGGTGATGCCGCCCCAGCGCGACACGCCCCCGTGCCAGGCCCGCAGGTAGTCGCTGAGCATATGGTAGGTTTTGCCGTCGCGTCCAATCACGTAGTGGGCACTTACCTGCGTCTTTACCAACGTAAACGTCTTGAGCGTCTGCGCGGTACTGTCCTGTGCCGTGTGGTGGATAATGACGTAGTTGGGCTTGCGCAGGTTAAAGTTGACCGTGCCCACCCAGTAGGGCGTGGGCGGCAGGCTATCGATAGGCGGCTGCGGCGGCTGGGACATCAGCTGCCGGGCCAGCGCCTTCACCTGCTGGCGGTACACGCGGTTGGTGGCGGTGTAGGGGTTGCGCACGCAAGCGGCAGCCAGCAGTCCTAGGGCCAAAGCCGACCAAAAAGGTAACAGTTTCTTCATAACGAAGCCCCAAAATAAAGCCCCGGCTGCGATGGCAACCGGGGTTTAGTTAGTTTCAACAAGTAATCAGGCTGAATGCAGCCGAAATATTGCTACCGCTTCAACCGAGTCGTTTAACAACGTGGCGGAGATGCTTCGACAAGCTCAGCCTGACCGCCTGTTGAATACCGACACTTGGCTACTTAGCGTAGGCTACCGAGCGCATCTCGCGGATGACCGTGACTTTAATCTGGCCGGGGTACTGCATCTCCTTCTCGATTTTTTGCGAAATCTCGAAGCTCAGCTCGCCGGCGCGCTCGTCGCTCACGTTTTCGGCGTCCACTATCACGCGCAGCTCGCGGCCGGCTTGGATGGCGTAGGTCTGGTTGACGCCTTTGAAACCGCTGGCCGTTTCCTCCAGCTGCTTGAGGCGCTTGATGTAGCTCTCCATCATCTCGCGGCGGGCGCCGGGGCGCGAGCCCGAGATGGCGTCGCAGGCCTGCACAATGGGTGAGATAAGGGCCGTCATCTCTATCTCGTCGTGGTGGGCGCCGATGGCGTTCACCACGTCGGGGTGCTCTTTGTACTTTTTCGCCATTTCCATCCCTAGGATGGCGTGGGGCAGTTCGGGTTCCTCGGTGCTCACCTTGCCAATGTCGTGGAGCAAGCCGGCGCGGCGGGCATGCTTCACGTTGAGGCCCAGCTCGGCGGCCATGGTAGCACAGAGGTTGGCTACTTCGCGGCTGTGCTGCAGCAGGTTCTGGCCGTAGCTGCTGCGGAAGCGCATGCGGCCCACCATCCGAATCAACTCGGGGTGTAGGCCGTGAATGCCGAGGTCGATAACCGTGCGCTCGCCAATCTCGATGATTTCTTCCTCGATTTTTTTGGTCGTCTTGGCCACGATTTCCTCCACGCGGGCCGGATGAATACGCCCGTCCTTCACCAGCAAGTGCAGGGAGAGGCGGGCAATCTCGCGCCGCACCGGGTCAAAGCCGGAGATGATAATGGCTTCCGGCGTGTCGTCCACGATAATCTCGACGCCCGTGGCCGATTCTAGGGCGCGGATGTTGCGGCCCTCACGGCCGATAATCTTGCCTTTCACGTCATCGCTCTCGATGTTGAACACCGACACGCAGTTCTCGATGGCATGCTCCGAGGCCGTGCGCTGAATGGTTTCGAGCACCACCTTCTTGGCATCTTTGGTGGCCGTGAGCTTAGCCTGCGCCACGGTGTCTTTGATGTAAGAAGAAGCTTGCAGCTGCGCCTCATTGCGCAGGCTTTCAACCAGCTGCTCGCGAGCTTCGGCGGCGGTGAGGCCGGCCACGCGCTCCAGCTGGCCCTGTACTTCGGCCAATTGCTCGTCGGCCTCCTGGCGCTTGGCTTGCAGCTCGGCCACGGCAGTTTCGTGGCGGGCCTGGCGCTTTTCTTCCTGCTGCTCCAGGCGCTGGCGCTGGTGCTCGGCGTCGGCCTGGGCTTTTTCGCGAGCGGTTTCCAGCTCTTTTTCCTTGCGCTGCACCAGCTCCAGCTGCTTCTCAGTTGCGTCGGTGAGGTGCTTGATGCTTTGCTCCTGGGCCAGCACACCCTGACGGCGCTCGGTTAGCTCCTGCTCCAGGGCCAGCTTCAGGCGCTGGCTTTCGGCTTCAAACTCGCGCCGCTGGCGCTTCTGCTCTTGCTCGTACTCGTTTTTGAGGTTGCGAAACTTGTCTTTCGACTGCTGAATGCGCTCGTCGCGGGTGCGGGTGGCCGTGGCCTCGGCTTCTTCCAGTAGTTGGCGGGCGCGGGCCTGGGCCTCGCCCTCGTGGTCTTGCCTGGCTTTGGCAGCCAGCTGGCGGCCCACCACCAGGCCAACCACTAGGGCCAGCACGGCGGCTATCGCCACGTATATCATTGAGTTCATGTAGGATATGGAATTGAGTGGGAGTCAACACCATAGCCGCGTCAAAAAACCCGTGGCCCACCCCATCCGCCGGTTGCGGCAGGGGCTAGGGCCGGTCGGGCCAACGAAGGGGTGGGTGCTAGGCTGCTACCAAAGCCCTAGGGCCTTATGCAGCCAGCACCACGCCAGCCAGCAGCTCATCGAGGCGCGTGAGGCGCTCGGCAAGGGCTGCATCGGTTCCATCCTTTTCGCTGCTGACTTTCAAGGAGTCAGCCATCGTGGTAAAGGCTACCATCGCCAGCAGGTCTTGTTTGTCCTGGATGCCATACTGCTCCCGGAACTCGCGCAGCCGCTCGCTGAGCTGCCGGCCGGCCAGGCGCAGGCGCTCCTCGTCGGCCACGGCCACCCGCATGGGGTAGTCGCGCTCGGCAATGCGAATTTTTATGGCTAGCTCGTTCATCAGGGAGTAGGTGGCAGGTGCATCATCAGAAGGCAGGTTATTCCCTCAAATAGGCAAGGCACTTATCTAGTTCGCGGATGTATTCGTTGAGGCGTTGTTTCAGCTCGTTGGCCTGGGTGGGTTCCCCGCCGGCTATAGTCTGCACAAGTTTAACAATGTTTTCCTGGTTTTGGTACTCGCGCAGCTGCTTTTCGCGCTCGCGCCCATCGGCCCGCAGGTGCTCGATGGTTACCAGCGCGTCGGCCAGCTCCTCGCGCACCTGCTGATAGGCAGCCACTAGCGTGGTTACCTGCCGCTCCAGGCGGTCGAGTTGCGCAAGCTGCTGGGATGAAACCACCGGAAACAAAAAAAGAGTGAGGGTGCGAAGGTAACGCCCGCCGCCGCCCCAAAAAAAGCCCGCCGCGGTTGGCGGCGGGCCCCAGGTATGGCCGAGGCTAAGGCCCTAGGCCCCGCCCTTCTTCTTGGTTTTGATTTTGCGGCCGTTCTCTTCGGTTTTCACTTTGCCGTCGGGCAGGGCGTCGGCGGCGGGCGCGGCGGTAGGCGTAGCAGCGGCCGGCGCCGCAGCAACTACCGGCTGGCCATCAGCAGTCAGCTCCTGCACGTCGTAGCCCAGCTCGCCTAGGGCCGGGAAGGCCTTGGCGCGGTCGCCTACTACCACAATGTACATCTTATCGGCGGGCAGGTATTTCTGGGCCGAGGCCTGCACGTCTTCCTTCTTCAGCGCCTTCAGAATGGTGCTTTGCTGGTTCACGTAGTCGGGCTGCAAATTGTACTCGACCAGGCGCGCGAGGAAGCCGGCTTTCTGCTGACCGGTTTCGTAGCGCAGCGCGTCGCTCTGGCCCACCGAGCTTTGCAGGAAAGCCAGTTCCTCATCCGAGATGCCGTTGCGGTAGTTCTGGATTTCGCTCATAAACTCCTTCACCGAGGCGGCGGTGGCATCGGCGCGCACGCCGGCCTGGGCGGTGTAGGGGCCGAAGTAGCGCGTGCCCTGGTAGCCCGAGCGGGCGCCGTAGGTGTAGCCCTTGTTCTCGCGCAAATTCAGGTTGATGCGCGAGTTGAAGGCGCCACCCAGCAGGTAGTTGCTCAGATAGGCCTTATAGTAGTCGCCGGTCGCGTCGTAGGGCAGCCCCGTGAGGTAGCCCACCCGGATTTCCGACTGCGCCGCGCCGGGCTTGTCGATAAAGTAAATCTTGGTTTTATCGGGCTGCGCGGCGGCCGAGGCTACGGGCAGCGTCACGGGCTTGGCCTGCCAGCTCTTCAAGAACCCTAGGGCCGGCTCCACAGCCGCCTGGTCCTGGTCGCTCACCACGGTGAGGAAGCTGACGCTGGGCGAGTAGTACTGCTGGTAAAACTGCTTTACGTCGTCGAGCGTGAGACTCGTCACGCTGGCCGTAGTGCCAATGCTAGGCACACTCATAATATCGTTGCTGCCGTAGAGCAGGCGCGCGTACTCGTTGTTGGCGATGGTGACAGGCTGCGTTACCTGGTTGGCAATACCTTGCAGCGTGCGCTGCTTGAGCCGGTCAAAGTCACCCTGGTCGAAGCGCGGGTGCAGCAGGCGCTGGTCGAGCAGGGCCAGGGTGGCGGGCAGGTTCTTGGTTAGCGTCTGCACGTACACCGTCGTGTTGTCGTCGCCGGCAAATACCTGCACGGTGCTCCCGAGGCGGTCAAGGGCGGCCGACATCTCCTCGCTGGTATACTTCTCCGAGCCCTCGTTCAGCATTTGGGCCGTCAGACTGGCTATGCCGGCCTTGTTCATGGTTTCGAGCCGGTGGCCACCCTCAATGGTCAGCAGCATGGTGCTGACGGGCAGCTCCGTGTTCTTTGTGCCAATGACTTTCAGCCCGTTAGCCAGCTTATCCTGCCAGATGGCGGGCACTTTCACCACGGGGTTGGCGCCAGCGGCGGGCTGCTTCGAGCGGTCAAACGTGTCGGTAGCCTTCACGTATTTCAGGCCGTCGTAGCCGTAGTTGGGAGCCACGTAGCCGGCCGGCGAGGCGGTGTAGTTGTCCTTGGCGGCCACGTCGGCGGCCTTGCCCTTGGGCACCACGCTCAAAATAACGGCGTGCTTGCCGCGGATATACTTGTCGTACACGCGCTGCACGTCGGCCTTGGTGAGGGCGCGCAGGTCTTTCAGCTCTTTAGGCAGGCGGTTGGGGTTGCCGAAGAACGTCTGGTTGGCGGCCAGCTGGCTCACCTTGCCGCTCACGCTGCTCAGGCCGTTAATCAACTGGGCTTCGGTGCTGGCTTTAAAGCGGGCCACCTGCTCGTCGGTGGGGCCGGTTTTTTGAAATTCGGCCAGTGTCTTGCGGAAAATAGCCTCGGTGCTGTCGAGGCGCGTGGTGGGCACATCGAGGGCAACCAGCGTGAACTGGCCGCCTAGCTCCGAGTTGCTTTGGTAGGCCGAGGCCTGCACCGCCTTCTGGCTCTTTACCAGATTCTTATAGAGCAGCGAAGTTTTGCCGCCGCCAATAATATCGGCCAGCGCATCGAGCGCCGTTTCGTCGGGGTTGCCGTGGGGCACCGTCGGAAACACCATCTGCAGCATCGGGAAGCGCACGTTGTCTTCGTAGCTCACGTAGCGGTCGGCCGTGATGACGGGCTCGGGCAGCTTCTGCACCGGCACGGCGGGCCCGCGCTTAATGGGGCCGAAGTACTTTTCTACTTCCTTCACCACCTGAGCGGTATTCACGTCGCCGCCCACGGTGAGGGTCGCGTTGTTGGGGCCGTACCAGCGCAAAAAGAAGTTCTTCAGGTCATTCACGTCCGACTTGTCGAGGTCGGAGAGGTAGCCAATCGTGAGCCACGAGTACGGGTGGCCGTAGGGATACAGCGTTTTCACGATGTACTCGCTGGCCAGGCCGTAGGGGCGGTTGTCGTAGTTCTGGCCACGCTCGTTTTTCACGGTAGCGCGCTGAATCTCAAACTTTTTCTGGCTCACCGCATCCAGCAGGAAGCCCATGCGGTCGGCTTCCAGCCACAGCGCCGTTTCGAGCTGGTTGCTCGGCACGGTTTCGTAGTAGTTGGTGCGGTCCTGGTTGGTGCTGCCGTTGAGGGTGCCGCCAGCGGCCGTCACCAGCTTGAAATGCTGCTGGTCGCCCACGTGGTCGGAGCCCTGAAACATCATGTGCTCGAAGAAGTGCGCGAAGCCCGACTTGCCAATCTGCTCGCGGGCCGAGCCCACGTGATAGGTCACGTCCACGTGTACCAGCGGGTCGGAATGGTCCTCGGTTACTACCAGCGTTAAGCCATTGGGCAGCACGTACTTCGAATACGGAATTACCAGCTCACCGGGCTTCTGGGTTACTTTCTCTATCAGCCGCGCGCCGCCGGCGGTGGCCGTGGGCGCCGCCTTCACGGTGGGCGGCTTGGGGGTGGTGGGCTTGGCGCCGTTAGGCTTCAGGGGCTTAGCCGCAGGCTGCTGGGCTAGGGCCGGCAGCGTGGAAAACGTCAGCCCCAGGCCGCACAGCCAGGGGTAGAGAGCGCGTACTTTCATATAGAGAAAAAAGGGTGAGAGCTTAGGCCGGTTGACCAGCGCACAATGTTACTCGTCAAGGAGCATTTTGCATTACATCAAGCTTTCATCTGGCAGATTATTTACGCCAGTCTGGCAACCTTTTCCGCAGTGGGCTGACCTAGGGTGTCTTAGCAACCAAAAAGCCCGTCATGCGGAGCTTGCCGAAGCATCTCTATTGCACGATACTGCGCGGTAGAGATGCTTCGGTAAGCTCCGCATGACGGACGTTTTGGTTTTAAGATACCCTAGGGTAGCAACAACTAGTATCTCGCTACCGACTACTTGCGAATGAGCGCGCCGGCTTGCTTCTCAAACTGCTGCATCAGCTTTTGCATCACCTGGTCGATGGCTTGGTCGGTGAGCGTTTGGCCGGGGTCTTGCAGCTGGAAGCTGACGGAGTACGACTTCTTGCCCGCTGCCAGGCGCTCGCCCTCGTACACGTCGAACACGTTGATGGCTTGCAGCAGCTTCTTCTCGGTTTTTTGGGCAATGCTGCGCAACTGCTCGAAAGTCACGGCCTTATCGACTACCAGCGAGAGGTCGCGGCGCACCTCGGGGAAGCGGGGCAGTTCGCGGGCGGTGAGGGTACCCTTGTACTTTTTCAGCAGCCAGTCCCAGTCCAGCTCGGCGTACCACACGGGCTGGCTCACGTCGAGGCGCTTGAGCACAACCGGCGACACGGCCCCTAGGGCCACTGCGGGCTGATTTTGGAGCAGTAGCGTGAGGCCGCCGGCCAACCCGAGGTGCTGCACCGGCTGCGAGGCGGGTGCCTGGTGCCCCAGGGCCGCCAGCACCTGCTGCACCGCCCCGGCCAGGTCGTGAAAGGTGGTCTTGCGCGAGGGCTGCTGCCAGGTTTCGGCGGCGGCGTGGCCAGTCAGGTACAGGGCTAGCACGGTGCGCTCCTTATACTTGCCGCCCTCGGTTTGCTCATACGTTTTGCCAAACTCGTAGAGCTTGAGGTCGCGCTGGCGGCGGTTGATGTTGTGGCGCACCACCTCCAAGCCCGAGTGCAGCAGCGAAGGCCGCATTACGTTCAAATCCTGGCTGTTATAATTCAGGATGCGCACCAGCGCGGCGTCGCGCTCCTCGCCCTGCTCAAAGTAGAGCGAGTTGGTGAGCGAGTTGGTAATGATTTCCTGGTAGCCCTGACCGCTGAGCAGGGCAGCTACTTTCTGACGCACCACCTCGGGGTCGGGGCTGGGGAAGCCCGACAGGAACGAGGCCGAATTATGGGGCCGCAGCGCCACGTTGTTGAAGCCGTAGATGCGCAGGATTTCCTCGATTACGTCGGCCTCGCGGGTCACGTCTACGCGGTAGGGCGGCACCTCCAGCTGCCACACCGGCCCTAGGGCCTCCTGGGTTTCGGCCTCAATGCGGATATCGAGGCCGTGCAGAATTTCGCGGATGCGCCCCTCCCCTATTTCCTGGCCGATGAGCTTGTGCACGCGGTCGAGGCGCAGCGTAACCGGGCTGGCCGGAATGGAATGCGGGAATACGTCCACGACCGGCGCGGCCAGGCGGGCGCCCGCCACTTCTTGCAGCAGCAGGGCGGCGCGCTGCAGGCCAGTGGGCACCATGTAGGGGTCGGTGCCGCGCTCGAAGCGGAACGAGGCGTCAGTTTTGAGGCCGTGGGCCTGGCTGGTGCGGCGCACCACGGCCGGCGCGAAGTAGGCGCTTTCCAGAAATAGGCGGGTGGTCGTGTCGCTCACACCCGACACTTTACCCCCAAACACGCCGGCCAAGGCCATGGGCGCGCCGTTGGCATCGGCAATGACCAGGTCGCTGGCGCTCAGCGTGCGGGCCACGTTGTCGAGGGTCACGAACAGCTCGCCGGCTACCGCCCGCTTCACCCGCACCTGGCCGCCCGTGATGGCGTCGGCGTCGAAGGCGTGCAGGGGCTGGCCCAACTCGTGCAGCACGAAGTTGGTGACGTCCACCACGTTGTTGATGGGTGAGAGGCCGATGCTGCGCAGGCGCCCCTGCAGCCACTCGGGCGAGGGGCCCACCCGCACGCCCTCCAGCAGCAGGCCGGCGTAGCGCGGGCAGGCCTGCTCGTCTTCAATCACCACTTCAATGCCCGCACCCTCCCTAGGGGCCGCGAAGGCGCTTACGTCGGGCAGGTGGGCGGGCTCACCCAGCAGGGCGCGCAGCTCGCGGGCCACGCCGTAGTGCGAGGCCGCGTCGGCCCGGTTGGGCGTGAGGCCGATTTCAATCTCGGTATCGGCGCCCAGGTTGAAGTACTCGGCAGCGGGCGTACCGTCGGGCAGGTCGGTATCGAGCACCAGAATGCCGGCGTGCGAGGTGCCGAGCCCAATCTCGTCCTCGGCGCAAATCATCCCCTCGGAGGCCGCGCCGCGAATCTTGGACTTCTTGATTTTGAACGGCTCGCCCACCGTGGGGTGCAGCGTGGCGCCCTCCAGGGCCACCACCACGCGCTGGCCGGCGGCCACATTGGGGGCGCCGCACACAATCTGGCGCGGGGTGTCGTCGCCCACGCTCACGGTGGTGAGGCTCAGCTTGTCAGCGTCGGGGTGGCGCGCGCAGGTGAGCACCGTGCCCAGCACCACGCCGCGCAGGCCGCCGGGCACGCGGTCCACGTCCTTGAGGTGCTCTACTTCGAGGCCCGAGCCGGTGAGCAGCGCGGCCACTTCGGCTACCGGCAAGGTGGTGGGGAATAAGGTTTTAAGCCAGTCGAACGAGATAGTCATTTGCCAGAAGCGGCCGCCAAACGGGGCCAGCCGCACGGGGCAAAGGTACGGGCCGGCGGGTGGGCCACCCGCCAAAACCACCCCGCGTATCTTTAGCCAGCATTTTACTTTAACCGCGATGAGCTACTATCCCGAAGCCCCGTTGATTCTGCACGGGGCCGTCGTTGCCAGCTTCAGCGACGACGAGTTTTTTGATTTCTGCCAAGCCAACCCCGACCTGCGCATGGAGCGCACTGCTCAAGGGGAAATTATCATTATGACCCCAGCCGGTTTTGTATCCAGCGCCCAGAGCCTTGAGGTTGCCCGCCAGCTTGGCAACTGGAACAAAAAGACTAAGCTCGGCCGGGTGGCCGATTCGTCGGCTGGGTACGTCCTGCCCGATGGCGCCACGCTTTCGCCCGATGCCTCGTGGGTAAGCCTGACTAAGCTAGAAGATGTTTCGCTGACCAGCCGCCGCAAATTTCTGCACCTGTGCCCCGAGTTTGTGGTGGAGGTGATATCGCCTACCGACCGCCTGGCCGATGCCCAAGCCAAAATGGCGCAGTGGCTGGCCAACGGCGCGCAGCTCGGCTTGCTACTGACCGACAGCCCGGAAACAGCCTACATCTACCGCCCCGGCCAGCCAGTCGAAGAGATGCAAGGATTTGATAATGAGCTGAGCGGCGAGCCCGTACTACCGGGCTTTACCCTGGATTTGCGCGAGCTGCGCGAGGCAGCCGCCTAGGGATGGTATTGCTGCTCGCCGGCCAGCACGGGCACCGACAGGCGGCTTTCACTAGGGGGCTTGGGGCAGCTGTAGTGGTGGTTGTAGGCGCAGAAGGGATTGTAGGCGGCGTTGAAATCCAGGGTTAGCTCGGTGGCAGCGGGCGCGGGCAGCGGCAGGTCGAGGTAGCGGCCGGCGGCGTAGGTCTGCTGGCCGTTGGTGGGGTCGGTGAAGGGCACGAACAGCTCATTGGCGCCGCCTAGGCCCTGCTTTTGCAGCAGCAGCAGTTTTTGGGGCTGGCCGCCCAGCTCAAATTCGGCGGTGCCGTAGCGTACGTAGGCATCGGGCTTGCCGGCGCTGGTGAGGGCTAGGGGCTCGGGCGTGGGCACGGCGGCGCGCACCAAGCGGGCCGTCACGCGGTAGGCTTCGTCGGGCTTGAAGTAGCGCAGGCCGCCGAATGCCGCCCGCTGGGCGCTATCGAGGGGCGAGCCGGCGTCGGTGCGGAAGGCCTGGTCTTTCTGCTGGCGGGCCTGGCGCACCTGCGCGGCGTAGGTGGGGCTGGGCGCCAGCGGCGGCGGGGTGGCGTCCGGCGAGGCCTGCCAGCTGTAGTAGAAAAGGCCAATTACGGCGAGCAGTAGCCCTAGGAGCAATAGTTTACGCATTGTTGGAGCGAGTAACTCCCGCCCTTCGGCAGGGTTTTGCCCCGCAAATATGCCCTAGGGTCCGGCAACGAAACAGCCAGATACAACTTAATGGCGCGACCAGCGGGCGGGTGCGACCCGTCCCTACAGCAGGCCCTCGTCGGCGAAGCTGTAGTAGCCGTGGTCGGTGTAGATGAGGTGGTCGAGCACGGGCAAATCGAGGAAATTACCGGCTTCCTTGAGCTTTTTGGTGAGCCCAATGTCGGCGGCGCTGGGCTGGCGGCTGCCGCTGGGGTGGTTGTGCACCAGAATGAGGCTGCTGGCTAGGTTTTCGAGGGCCTGCTTGAAAATAAGCTTGGGGTCGGCCACGGTGCCGGCCACCCCGCCGCTGCTGATTTTCTCCTGCCGCATTACCACGTTGGCGCGGTTGAGCAGCACCACCCAAAACTCCTCGTGCGGCAGGTCTTGCAGCTGGGGCCGCACCAGCTGGTAGATGTCGCGCGAGCTGGCGATGGTGACGCGCCGGCCCGCGCCGCTTTCCTTGCGGCGGCGGCCCAGCTCCAGGGCGGCCATCACGGTAATGGCCTTGGCGGGGCCCACGCCGGGGTGGCGGCAGAGCTGCTTGATACTGAGCCGGGCCAGCTCGTTGAGGTCGCCGTTCACGGCTTGCAGCATCAGCTTGCCCACGTCCACGGCCGTGAGCCTAGTGGTGCCCGAGCCTAGCAGAATGGCAATCAGCTCGGCGTCGCTGAGGGCAGCGCGGCCTTTTTGCATCAGCTTCTCGCGGGGGCGGTCCTCTTCAGCCCAGCTTTTGATGCCCAGGCTGGGCGGGACGTAGGCGGCCGGGGCGGGCCCTACGGCCGGGTCGTCTTCTAGCGGTAAATCAGTCGGTTCGGATATGGTGGCACGCATATACTGTCGAGTTATATCCGCTAAAATAAAGCATTTGCCCGGCCTAGCCGTTAGCCAGCCAGCTAACCAAACGGCCGGCGGGCCGTTCTTCTGCCCATTATGGCGCGTCAACTTCTTTTCTGGGGCATTTTTCTGCTCATCATTCTGGCCGAGGTGTACGGCTACCTGGCCGTGCGCACGGTACTCAACCTGAGTAGCAACGCCGCCCGCTGGGGCCTGGGCATAAGTTATTGGGTGCTCACCCTAGGGCTGTGGGCGGCGGCCATGTGGGCCATCAACAACCGCCAGCACCCGTCGGCGCTCAAGAGCTACCTCACGGCCCTGCCGCTCATCTTGCTGGCGGCCAAAGTGGTTGTGCTAGTGCCCATGCTACTCGAAGACCTGACCCGGCTGGGCCGCTGGGCGCTGGGCGGACAGTCCCGCCCACCTTTAGCTACCGCTGACGGCATTGCCCGCAGTGAGTTTGTGAGCCGGCTGGCCCTAGGGCTAGGGCTGGTGCCGCTGGCGGCCATGCTCTGGGGCCTGGCGCGCGGCAAAACCGACTACCAGGTGCGCCGCCGCACCCTACGCTACCCCAACCTGCCGGCCGAGTTCGACGGCTTCAAAATCTTGCAAATCTCCGACTTGCATACCGGCTCGTTCAACGGCGAGCTGGAGCCGCTGCAGCGGGCCGTGGCCCTCATCAACGCTCAGCAGGCCGACCTGGTGGTGATGACCGGCGACCTGGTGAACAATATTGCTACCGAGGTGGAGCCGCACATCCCCACGCTGGCGGGCATCAAGTCGCGCCACGGCTACCCGATTTTCTCTATCCTAGGCAACCACGACTATGGCGACTACGTGCAGTGGTCCAGCCCCGCCGCCAAGCGCGCCAACCTGCAGCGCCTGGCAGATAACCACGCCCGCATTGGCTGGCGGCTGCTATTGGATGAGGCCCACCCCATCAAGCGCGGCGATGCCGAAATTGCCGTGCTGGGGGTGCAGAATTGGAGCAGCCACCCCAACTTCCCCAAGCACGGCAACCTGCCCAAGGCCCACGCCGCCAGCGGCAACGCGCCCTTCAAGCTGCTGCTCTCGCACGACCCCTCGCACTGGGAGGCGCAGGTACTTGACTATAAAGATATTGACCTGATGCTGGCCGGCCACACCCACGGCATGCAGTTCGGCCTCAACCTGCCGCACCTCAAGTGGAGCCCCGTGCAGTACTCGTACCCACAGTGGGCGGGCACCTACCAGCAGGGCCAGCAGCGGCTGTACGTGAACGTGGGCCTGGGCTACCTGGGCATTCCCATGCGGGTAGGCTTCCTACCCGAAATTACCCTTATTGAGCTACGCCGGGCCTAGGGCAGTAGCCTAACTGCAAGGCACGGCAACGCAGAAACTCACATGCTTATTTTGCGTTTAACATCTTCCAAATCACCTTTTTTTCTTTCTCATGAAATCTTCCTTGCTGCTGCTGGCTGGTTTTGCCGCGCTTTCGCTGAGCTCGTGCTCGTCGAACTCTACTACCGAAACCGCCACCACCACTACGCCCGCCGACTCGACCGGCGCCACTGCTACCACCACTACCACGCGCACCTACACCGACGCTGACTACCGCTCGCGCGGCGACCGCATGGCTACGCGCTTTGCCTCGCAAAACAAGATTAGCGATGCCGCGACCCTGGCCAAGCTGAAGACGGCCTACTACAACCGCGCCAAGCGCTACGACGAGATGATTGCCAAGTTTAAGGCCGATACGGCCGGCATGGCCACCGCCAAACGCGACTACATGAAGGCCAACGACCAGGAATTCCAAACCATCCTGCTGGTGCCGGCCCAGTACCAGGCCTACCAGTCGTCGCAAAACGACTATGACGAGGCCAACAACCTCGACACCACCGACCAAACGGCAGCTGCTTCGTCGGCTACTATGCCCTCGGCCGATAGCACTTCCAGCTCCATGTCTACTTCGTCGAGCAGCAATATGAATAGCGGCACGAGCGGCAGCGGCACGCCTACTACGGCTGGCAAAGTGATGCGCGCCAATGGTATGCTGGGCCCCGACAACACGGTGGAGAAATCGAAAACCAAGCTGGAGAACGGAGCCAAGGTGAAGGTGAAAGATGGCGACGTAAAAGTGAAAACTGCCGACGGCGAGAAAATGAAGATGTAAGCCCTAGGCGGCAAAAATTGCCGGCTAGCCGGCAAAGAGCCCGCGTCTGCAACGACGCGGGCTCTTTTTTGCTCTTTTGGTAGCAGCTTTGTTAACTAAACCGCGTATTTGTCTTTTGTGAAGCTACTCTCTGCCCTTATTCCCACCCGGTGCTTGCTCTTCGTAGTGGGGTGGCTGGTGCTGGCGGCCCTAGGGGCCCCGCGGGCCTGGGGGCAGGCCGGCAGCCCGCCGCCCACTATCCGGGTAAGCGGCACGGTATCGGTAGCGGGCAGCCGCGACCCCGTGCCCGGCACCACCGTGCAGGTGCGGCGCACCCGCAGCGGCGTGGCGGCCAACGCGCAGGGTGATTTCCTGGTTACGGCGCTGGCTACCGACACTATCTTGTTTCGGGCCGTGGGCTTCAAGCCGTACTTGCTGGCCCTAGGGGGCACTAGCCTCTCGCAGCTAGTGGTGCAGGTTTCACTGGTGCCCGACCCAGTGCAGCTGGGCGAAGTGAAGGTGACGGCCGACCGGCCCGACCGCGCCAGCATCAACCGGGCGTTGCGCAACATGAAGCGCCCCGCCCCACCAGTGGTTAAGATTCCTAAAAAAGCCCCCCCGCCCAAGCCGCTTTTCCCCGTCGATACGACGGGCCCCAAGGTGGTGGCCCCCAGTATTGCCACCTCCAACGTGGACTGGCTGTATGAGCAGTTCTCGCGCGAGGGCAAGCAGCGCCGCAAGGTAGAGCAGCTAAAGGCCCAGGAAGCTGCGGAGAAAGCCCAAAAAGCACGCGCCGAGTATAACAAGTCGTTTAAAGACAACCGGGGCTACGAATAAGCAGCTTCTCTAGGCGCCCACGCCCAACGCGGCGGCCCATTCGCGCGTAAGGAAAAGCCATGAAAATTGGGTATCCCTGCGTGAATGAAACGCTTGATTGCAGCGCGGCGCGCACCTTCCGGCTGGCCTCCTACTCGCCCGAGCGATTAATAGAAACCGTAGCCAGCAACCTGGCCTGCCTGCGCCGCATTTTGGAGTGGAACGTGGCGCACGGCCTGCTTTTTTTCCGCATGGGGTCTGACATCGTGCCCTTCGGCTCGCACGAGGTGAACACCTTTCCCTGGCAAACGCACTTTAAGAGTGAGTTTCGGGCCTTAGGCGAATTCATCAAGCAAAACGGGATGCGGATTTCCTTCCATCCCGACCAATTTGTGGTGCTCAACTCGCCCGACCCCGCCATTGTGCGGCGCAGCGTAAATGAGCTGGTGTACCAGGGCTCGATGCTGGATTTGATGGAGCTGGACAGCACGGCCAAACTCCAAATCCACGCCGGCGGGGCCTACGGCGACAAGGGCCTGGCCCTAGCCCGGTGGGTCGAAACCTTTCACCAGCTGCTGCCCGCGGCCGTGAAGGCTCGCCTGGTGGTAGAGAACGACGACCGCCTGTACAGCCTGCGCGAGTGCCTGAGTTTGTACGACGAAACGGGCGTGCCCATCCTGTTCGATAATTTTCACCACGAGTGCCTTAACCACGGGGAACCCATGCGCCTGGCCCTGCGCCTGGCCGCCGCCACCTGGCACCCCCAGCGCGACGGCGTGCTGATGATGGACTACAGCTCGCAGGCGCCCAACGAGCGCCGCGGCAAGCACACAGATACGCTAGTGCCCGCGCTGTTCGAGCAATTTCTAGACGACCTAGCGGGGCTGGATGTGGACATGATGTTCGAAATCAAGGACAAGGAAGCCAGCGCCGTAGCGGCGGCTCAGCTGCTGCGCGCGCGGGGCCTGCTGGCGCCCGCGCCGGCCGGCTATGTGCCGCCCACCTTCGTGCCCGCCACCCTTGATGCCGCTGGCAAGCGCGTGGCACCCAATAGCAAGACGCGCAAGCCCGCCGCGGCCCCGGCCGCCAAAGCCAGCCCTAGGGCAGTCGCCAGCAAGCAGTCCTCACCCAAGCCTCCCCAGTAACTGTACGCCTTTTCTTTCTTACCCAGCTTTTTCTTCCAATGAACGACCTTCTGCACGCAACCCTTTCGGGGCTGCAAAACGGCCTGATCAGCTTACCCCTTGGCTCGGCCATGGACAACACCGAAACCTGGCAACAGCAGTTTCTGCAAAGTGGATTGCCCGAATACCAAGACATTGCCCGCGAGATGGGCAATTTGCAATCGCTGCTCACCAGCGGTAGCCTCAGCGCCACGGCCATCGGCAACTCGCTCACCATGCTCGGTGACCAAACCAGCCAGGCAAGCCACCACGCGCCCGCCGACCTCAAAGCCGACCTGCTTAAGCTGGCTGATGTGTTACGCGCCCACGGCCACGGCCTGCTGGAGCACAGCGCCAAATAGCTAATGCTAGCCACCCGGCCCTAGGCCCCTTGGTACGCAAAATGGCCCGGCTTTCTACGTGAGAGCCGGGCCATTTTGCGTACCAAGGGGCCTAGGGCCGGGTGGCTACATGTTGGTTTTCATCTTGCCGTTCGGCATGGTGTCTTTCATTTTTTTGCGCTTCATGCGGCGGTCACTGCGAGCATCGCTATTCGGCGAGCCTTTGGTGAAGGCTTCGCTCGGTGTCACATTGCCTTTAGGGTCGGGGGTGGGGGCGGCCATGCCGCTGGGCACGGCGCTGGGCGAGGCAGTGCCAGCTGGGCCTGGTGTGCTGGGCACGGTGGTGCCGGGCGTGGTTTGGGCAAAAGCAGCGCTACAGCTAAGCAGGCCAGCGGCCAGGGCTAATTGGAAGATTTTCATGAGAAGAGGGAAAATAAAAAAAGTAGTGTGGTAAGCCTGTTGGCTTTTCGGCAGAGGTTAATTAGCCTAGCCGACACTAGTAGAAGTAGCCTTGTTTTGGCGCGCCGCCTTGCGGTGCTGCCTTCTAGGGTCCGTGGCGCGGTTGTTGCGCATCTGATTGCGATACTGCTGGCTCTAGTGCTGGCCGGCCGGTCCTACATTGGCCGAGGCAGTTACGCTGCCCGATATGGGCCCGCTGGTAGTGCTGGTACCGGGGGCAGCTTGGGCTAGCGCCTTACCACCGGTGAGCAGCGCAGCGGCCAATATAGGATGAGAAACACGCATAAAAGCAGTTGTTAAGAGCGTAACCAGGCAATCTTCTTACTTCAAAAAGCTGCCTATGGTTGTGGCTGGGGCAGCGAAGCATCGTTGATGGGCTGGGCCGGGCGGCGCTGCACCACCGTGCTGGAGCCCACGCCCCGGCTGGGCACCACCTCAGTCGATTGGCGCGAGCGGCGCTGCGGAATCAAGGGTTGCTCGCGCACATCGGGCACGGCAGTAGGCGACACGTCGGGGGTACCACTGGTGGGCACCCCTACGCTCACGGGCAGGCGGCTGGGCTGTGCATCGTAGCTCGAAACCGTGCGCTGCACCTCCGATGGGCCCTGAATGGTGCTTTGGTCGAGGGCGGCATTGGCGGGCGGCACGGCCGTTTGGTTGTAGGCCCCACCCCGCATCGGGGCCGTAGCATTGAAGGGCACCGTTTGGGCGTGCGCGGCAGTCGCCACCAAGCCGAACAGAAGTAAATAGGCTTTCATAAAGCTTTATACGCTAAATGGTTACTGCCGAAAAAAGCCGGCTGGCCTATTGGGCCAGCCGGCTTTCGACTTATACGGTAGTGGCGGCCGAAAGGCTACTACATTTTGGTTTTCATCGAGCCGTCCGAGTTGGTTTTGCTCTTCATACCTTTTTTCGACATGCGTTTGTTGCTACGCATCGAGCCTTTGTCCATGCCGTTCATGTTGCCCATGCGGTCAGTAGTCGAATTCATGGTGCCGGTGCTCGTCGTGGTACCATTATTCATAGTGCCATTGTTCATCGTGCCGGTCTGGGGCGTGGTAGTGGTAGGCGTCGTTTGGGCAAAGGCAGCGCTGGTGCAAAGGGCAAAAGCGGCGGCGAGAATCAGGGAAGCTTTCATGGGAAAGGGAATTAAATTTAAAAGGGAAGCTGCTGACTGCAGCCGGTTGGGTGTATACGCCTTAAGTGACAGATAGTTGGGGCTTTAGCTAACTAGAGCAAACCAAATAAGCGCTTTTTTCAACGGAATAATTAATCAGTTCTAAACGTAATCAAGTAGTTACCCTCGGTAGTGTCCAGTCACATTTTTCAGAAATAAATACAAAAAAAGCCGGCTAGCTTATTGCTAACCGGCCCTTATGCAATGCCCTACCTGCGCAGGACCTAATCAACTACATTTTCGTTTTCATGGTGCCGTCGGCGTTGGTCTTGGTTTTCATCTTCATAGTGCCATTTTTCGAGCCGCGGTTCATGCGCCGGTTCATCTTATCCATGCGCTTGCTATCGGGGCTTTGCTGCGTCGTGGTGGGGTCGCCAGCGCTAGGCATGTTGGAAGGGTTGCCGGTAGTAGCGCCGGGCGTAGTGCCAGGAGCAACGGTTTGGGCAAAGGCAGGGACGGTGGCCAAGGCCAAAGCGGCTAGTAATAGGGTGGCTTTCATAAAAGTAGGGAGTGTAAGGGCATTCTGGCTGCGTACCAGCTGTCTTGCGCTTGTATACGGGGCTGCCCGCTAGCTGTTTGCCGCCGGCCAGCCAGCCAGGTAGCCTATCTGCCGGTCACCTTTCCCCGAGCACCATTTTAGCAACTAGCCATCAAATACTTACTCTTATAATTATCGAGCTTACTAAACTGCTTAAGTTAAGGTAATAAAGTGCTGGCTGCCAACGCTTAGCCAATTATTTGCCGGGCGGCGCGGCCTAGGGCTGTTCACTAAGCTAATCTCACTGTTTGCTGCTGGCCGCCTAAGTCAGCTCTTTGCGAGAGTCGTCGAGGTAGCTAGGGATATCTGACCGCGTGAGGTTTTTGCTATATGGCTAACCGCGGCATAGCAGTATAAATGTGTTGGGTTCTGTAACCCTTCCTATATAAGCTTCGTTCTATCTAGTAGAATCTGCGTACAAGTACGTAGTTTAAAAGTTTGTTTTCATAGCACAGAAAGACCCGCCGGTATCCAGTGGGTTTTTTTATGGGCTGCTCTATCCGCCTTTAAAAGCACGAAGCCAGCAGCTCCGTGTAAGCGCTTGAGGTAGCCACATGCGGGGCAACAGGTTATCGGTTTACAATAATGTGGCTGAAGTCTGCTCCCAGCCACTGCTGACCATCCGACTGAGCAGTAATTTTCTTTGCGTTTTGGACGCGCTGCCCTAGGTGTGTTGCCGGGGTAAAAAGCCCCGCCTGGTACTCTAGACGGCGGTCAAAAGCGGGCAGATAGTCCGGAAACGTTTGGGGCTTATTCATTCGCCTTCTACGCAGGCCACCCCAGGTTGGGTTGCGCTGGCCATTGTGGGTAAAATAGCCCCTAGAGAGCTAAGGCTGGCGGCCGCTGAGAAAGCACCAATGCAATTTTCTTACGTGGCCAAAGCACTGCAGGGCATGCTGCTTGGCAAGCTCGGCCGCTGGCGCTTGTAGCTTAAAGGTCGTTAAACTTGGCCTGGGCGCAAAAATAAAAAACCCTCTCTACGAAGCGCAGAGAAGGTTTCAATGGAGATGCAGGGCATAGTTAACGGCGTAAAGTATATTGGCATGGCCGGATTTAAACTTTAAGTCGGATTGCTCATTTCTAGCGCCCAGGTGCGAGCTTCCGTCAAGTCCGTGAAATAGCGTATTTCGTAAGGTAATTGAGGGATAGTGCGTTTGTACATATCGCCTAGTAGAAGGTTGTTCATGGGCGCTACGGGAGCCAAGAGCGCAAACCGTTGCAGGCCAGCCTGCGCGAGTGCGGGTAGAATATCATGTTCTGCCCACTGCAAATCCGCGGGTCGCACGGCTCCCAACAAACGGTCATCACCTAGCCACGCTTTTACCTGAAATTGCTGCGTCAACGCCAGGGCCTGCTGGGCCGCCGCGCGAAAATCTGCACTACCCGCGTAGCTCTGCCAGCTTAGCTCCAGCATAGGAGCTGGGCTGTCGTGCAGGTAAATTGTCAGGTAGGGGGCAGTAAAGAGGGTTTTCACGAAAAGTAGGGTTAGAACGGGGCGGTGGCCCAATGGCGAGCGGCCTCAATACTGTCGAAATACTGACTGGTGAGCTGCGTACCGGGAATGACTGTAGCTACCAAAGCATTCACGCCCATACGGTTCATTGCGTCGTGGGATTCCACCACGGCAAAGCGCTGGCCGCCTAGCTTATGCATGCCATTAAACACCTGGTCCCCACTCCATTCTAAATCCGCTTGCCGTAGGGCGCGTAGCAGCCGGTTATCGGCCACGAGGGCTTTGCCCTGGTGCTGACGCATCAGGCGCATCAACTCCTCGATAGATGCCCGAAAGTCAGTACTGGGCACAAAATTGAGCCACTGCAACTCCAGCGTACAGTGCGTGGTTTGGTGCAACAAAATGTTGAGGTAGGAATTTTGGTAGAGTGTCGTCACGAACTAGAAATGACCGTCTGGCCTAAGAAAGTGCGGGTTTCGGTGGAGAAATCGGTCATTGCTTGACTACTGTTTTACTAGAAAACATAAAAAATGCCTCTAGCGCAGTGCTAGAGGCATTTCAGTGGAGATGCAGGGATTCGAACCCTGGTCCAGACAAGGAGGCCGACGTGCTTTCTACGTGCGTAGTCAGGCTTATTTTATTCGTGACGCGCCGGGCACCAGCCAGGCCTATAGCGCGTCCTTATCCGCAGTTGAGTTTCGCCTGCCAATCACGGCTCTCGGCAGGCTATCCGTTACTTACGACGCGCCGAACTCCCGGGCGCAATGGAAAAGCCCGGGCGGCACGATGACGTGCGTAGTTCTAAACTAGGCAGCCATGGCGTAGCTATACTCGCCAGTTGTTGTTTGGTAGATTTTTTAGCGGGAGAGCTTCCACCACCTCCCGGCACGCTTACCCGCGACATGCACAAGCTGTCAATTCCGGTCATCCCCAAAATAGAAAGAACGAGGTCCATCTCCGCGGAGCTGGGGCGCAAAGATACGCGCCATATGAGGCAAAGGTTTGGAAGCGGCTTTTTGTTCCCTAGGCCCGCCGGCGAAATTATGTGGCTGGCGCAGGTGTTTTACTGCCAGCGGCTTGGCTTTTGCCCAGTACTTGCCAGCCGGCTTGGGGCTGGCATAGGCCCGGCAGCGAAGGTATCTTTGTGGAGTATCGCGTATGGAAAATTTTGTTGTTTCGGCCCGTAAATACCGTCCGGCCACGTTTCGCAGCGTGGTGGGGCAGCAGCACGTCACTACCACCCTGCAAAATGCCATTCAGAGCCAGCATTTGGCGCAGGCATTCCTGTTTTGCGGGCCTAGGGGCGTGGGCAAAACCACCTGCGCCCGTATTCTAGCCAAGACGATAAACTGCACCAACCTCACGCCCGAAGCCGAGGCCTGCGGGCAGTGCGCCTCGTGCGTGGCCTTTCAGGAAAACGCCTCCTTCAACGTACACGAGCTGGATGCGGCCTCCAACAACTCGGTCGAGGATATTCGCTCGCTGGTAGAGCAGGTGCGCTACGCGCCGCAGCAGGGCCGCTTCAAGGTCTATATTATCGACGAGGTGCACATGCTCTCGAACGCGGCCTTCAACGCGTTTCTGAAGACGCTGGAGGAGCCGCCGAGCTACGCCATCTTTATTCTGGCCACCACCGAGCGCCACAAGATTATCCCCACCATCCTGAGCCGCTGCCAGATTTTTGACTTCAACCGCATCCGGGTGGAGGACATCCGGGAGCACCTGCGCTACGTGGCCACCAGCGAGGGCGTGGCGGCCGATGACGACGCCCTGCACCTGCTGGCCCAAAAGGCCGACGGCGGCCTGCGCGACGCGCTGTCGATGTTCGACCAGCAAGTAACCTTCGCCGGCAACAACCTGACCTACAAAGAGGTGGTGCAGAACCTGCACATCCTCGACTACGACTACTATTTCAGGCTGGTGGACGCGCTGCTGCGCGAGAACCTCTCGCAGGCGCTGCTGCTGCTCGACTCGGTAATGCAACAGGGCTTCGACTTGCACAACTTCGTGGTGGGCACGGCCGAGCACCTGCGCGGGCTGCTGGTGTGCAAAGACCCCGTAACGGTGCAGCTGCTGGAAGTATCGGACAACATTCGGCAGCAGTACGTGCGCCAGGCCCAGGCGGCCCCCCTGCCCTTCCTGCTCTCGGCCCTGAACCTGGTGAGCCAGTGCGACCGCGACTTCAAGCAAGCCAAAAACCAGCGCCTGCACGTAGAGCTGGCCCTGATGAAGCTGGCTTACCTAAATGGCGCTGTGCAGTTTGTGCGCGACCTGACGCCCGCCAGCAACGGCCACGCCGCGCCAAACGGCGAGGCTAAAAAAAAAACTAGCGGCCTAGACGACGGCGCGGGCCAGCCGGCAGCCCTAGGGGCGGCCGCGCCCGCCAGCAGCGCCGTGCGCGAGCCGGCCCCCGTGGCCGCCAGCAGCGGCTACGCGGCCCCGCCCGCCCCTAGCCCGCCCGCCCAGCCGCTGGTGCATGCGCCCGTCCCCGCTGATGGCCCCGAGCCGCTGCCCGTAGAAAACGGCGTAACCGAGCTGCACCCCACGCCCAGCATTGAAGCCACGGCCGAGGAACCGGTGACGCCACGCCACCAGTTGCGCGATACTTTGCCGCACGTGGCCGCCGGCCGCCCCAGCATGCAGGGCCTGGAGCCCACCCAGCGCCCCACCGACGTGCGCCCCGGCACCATCGCAGCGCCATCGGTGGGCGCCCTGCCTAAGCTGCCTAGCCTAGGTAGCCGCCTGCCGGGCCTGCGCGATGTAGGCACGCCGGCGGCTCGCGCCACTACTTCGGCTGCCGCGGCGGCCCCTGCGCCCGAAGTGCCCACCGGCCCGCTGCCGCCCATTGCGCCCGAGCTGCTGCAGCGGGTGTGGCAGCAGCTGGCCGACGAGCGCCGCGCCCAAGAGAAGATGAGCGAGTACACGGTACTTAACCGCCCCGTGGCGGCCAATGAGGCGCACGTCATTACGCTTTTGGTTGATAACCCGGTGCAAGTCACGCAGTTCAACGATTTCCGAGCTGAGTTTACCGTGGAGCTGCGGCGGCGCACCGGCCACCCCGGCCTCACGGTGCAGACGGAAGTAGCTACCGCCGCGCCCACCGCCCGTAAGCTCTATACGTCCAATGACAAGTTCAACTTCCTGGCCGAGAAATACCCTGCTTTGCAGGAAATGAAGCAACGCCTGGGGCTGGATGCGGACTTTTAATTATTGCGCCAGATGGTAAGCAGGGGCCTAGGGTACCAGGCGGCCCCTAGGCGCTGGCCGAGCCTGCTACTGCTGCTGGCACTCGCCGCCTGCGGCCCCGCCCCGCCCCCGGCCTTGCGCATCAGTGTCGTAGGCGATGTGCTGCTGGCCCGCGCCGTGCCTGCCGCCCTGGCCCGCGACAGCGCCGCCCTGCGCCAAACCGCGCGGCAGTTGTGGGCCGGCAGCCGCTACGTGCTCGGCAACCTGGAGTGCCCGCTGACAGATACGGCGCTTCCGGCCAGCAAAGCCATTGTTTTTCAAGGTAATCCGCGCTGGGCCGGGTGGCTGCGCGGCCTAGGGGTTACGCACGTATCGCTGGCCAACAACCACACCCTCGACCAGCGCCTGCCGGGCCTGCAAGCCACGGTTCGCGCCGGGCGGGCGGCGGGGCTGGGCGTGCTGGGCTACGAGCCTGATTCGCTGGCCGGCTGCCTGCCCACCGTGCTGGGGGCCGACAGCAGCGTGGTGGCATTTGCCTACTCGGCCTTTGGGCAGGCCGGGGCCGGCGAGGGCTGCGTGTGCGGGCGCGAGGCGGCGGCGCTGTGCGAGCGGGTGGCGACCTACAAAACCCTGTTTCCGGAGCGGGCGGTGCTGGTGTACCTGCACTGGGGCACCGAGTACGCGGCGCAGCCCAGCGCCCGGCAGCGCCAGCTGGCGCACGACCTCGTGGATGCGGGCGCGGCGGCCGTGGTAGGCGCGCACCCGCACGTGGTGCAGCCGGTGGAGTTTTACCGGGGCCGGCCCATCGTATACAGCCTGGGCAACTTCCTTTTCGACCAGCGCGGCGGCGCCACGGCCCTAGGGGTGCAAGTCGATTTCGAGGTGGCTCACGGCTGGGTCACGGCCACTACCCTGCGCCCGCTGCGCCTGGCCGGGGCCGTGCCGCAACCCGCTGAGGCGGCCGCCCGGCAGCAGCTACAACAGCGCCTGCTGCCGGCCGATAGCAGCGCCCAACTCCTGGCCCAGGCGCCGGGCAGTTGGCTGGCGCGCGCCATGGCCGCCCCCTCGCCCTCCGATTCGCTGCCCGCCTACCTGGTGCCGCACCTGGTGCTGGGTGGCCCGGCCGGGACGCGCACGCAGGTGCGCCTGCGGTATTTGCCCCGCGCCCGGCAGTACCAGGTGCAAGCGAGCGCCGGCGCGGGCGAAGGCCGCGTGCTGGCCCTAGGCTTCCCGGTGTACCGGCTGGCGCAGGGCGACGTGGACAACGACGGCCGCCCCGACTTGCTGGTGGGGCCGGTGAAGCGCACGCGCCTCGATGCCACCGTGCGGCGGCGCCTGTTCGTGTATTGCCTCGACAGCACGGGCCGGCTGCAACCTCGCTGGCGCGGGTCGCGGCTGCTGTTCGAGCTGGTGTTTTTTCGGGCCTGGACTACCGCCGGGCGCACCTACGTGCTGAGCATCGAGCGCGAGCCGGCGGGCAGCTACTGCGTTGGGCAGTATTATTGGCAGGGCTTTGGACTGGTGCTCGATAGGTTTCGGGCGCGGCGGCTGGGGCGAGCGGCGGCGTACCGGGCTTTTGTGCAGCCGGAGCGGTAGCGCGCCCGGCCGCGCCCTAGGCCCGCACGCCCGTTCTTGCTTATTCAATGGCCCGCAAACCGTTACTCATAGCCCTGGGCGTAGTCGCCCTGGCGCTGCTTGCCCTAGGGATTTTCTGGCTGCGCCGTCCGGCGCCCACTCCGCCCGCGGTTACTGCTGGCGGTAGCGGTACTGCTGCGCCGGCCGTTTTTTCGACCACCACCCAGGACAACGGCTTCGGTGAGCAGGTGGCGGTGGTGCTCGCGGACGACAAGGGCCAGCTGGCGCGGTTCTACCAGCGGCCATACATTAAGGAGTTTTACGGCGCGCAAGACGGCGAGCTGGTAACCGAAAACCAAGCCGGTGCGGAAATCACCCACCACGCCGCGCTGCCGCCTTTCGACTACCAGCAGTCGCTGGCCGGCAAGTCGTACCTCGACTTGCTGCTGCTGCGCAACGAGCTGTACGCCCGCAACGGCTACTGCTTCATGAACAGCACCGTGCGCAACTATTTCGACAAGCAGAAGTGGTACCAGCCGGTGTGGCAGGAAGACTCGGTGGATGCTACCTACCACTCGCTACGCGAGGCCGGGCCGCTGCCGGTGTATTTGAACAAGCAGGAGGCGGCGTTCGCCCAAAAGATTCACGCCCAAGAGCTGGTGCTGCTGGCGCACCGCGTGGCCCCGCAAGGTGGCTTCCCGATGCTGGGGCTGGATTACGTGGTGAACCAGCGCGAGGAAACCCTGACGCCCACCATGCGCCCGGTGCTAGCGCGCCACAACTTCGTTATCGTGCCTACCCGTGAGGAGCAGCTATTTTACCTCTACGACCAGAACGAGTACACTTTCACGCCCAACTTCATCACCACCGACCTCGTGTTGCAGCTCCTGCACAAGTACTTAAATGGTATTTTGAGCGACGTGGAGGAGGAGCACCTGGCGCCCGTGGTGGCCCAGATGCTTGGCCAGGGCGCCACCCAGGCCCAGGCCCTAGGCCGCCAAAGCCAGACGCCGCAGGCCCGCGAGGCGGCCGACTGGGCCGCCGCCTACTACGCCATCGGCCGCAACCTGCTCACGGGCAGCACCGCGCCCGTGGCCGGCACCTACGCCAGCCAGGTAGCCACCGAGGTAGCCCTCGGCACGGCCGCCCAGGGCAAAGGCTCGCTGTTTTTACAAGATTCGCTGTTTGAGTACCAGGCCTTGAAACCGCGGGGCATGTACACCCGCAACGACACCACGCGGCGCTATTTCCGCACGGTGAAGTGGCTGAACACGGCCCCCGTTTTTCTGGATACCGACGCTGGCTTGCTGCACGCCGTGGCGCTGGCTAAGGCGCTGGCCGCCAGTCCGCCGGCCGCGGTGGGCTTCGCCACCCTCACCCACGTGCTCGACGTGCTGGTGGGCGACGAGGACAACCGCTCGCTCACCAATCTGCTCCAGATTTTGCAGCGCGACTACGCCGGGCAGTCGCTCGACCAGCTGGCGGCGCCAGCTACCCTGGCCCGCCTGCGCCAGCAGCTGGTGGCCGCCGGCACCGACCGCATCCAAGCCAAGGGCGCCACGGATAAGGCAGCGGAAGCCCTAGGGCGGCCCACGCTGCTCTTTACGGCCGGGCGCTACACGTTTGATGGCGAGATACTGTCGCGCCTTACCGAAGTGCTCAAGCCCAAGCCCAAGCGACCGTTTCCGAAGGGGCTGGATGCGTTCGCCGCCTTCGGCAACCGCCCGGCGCAGGATATTTTGCTGAACCAGTACCACGAGGCCGCCACCTGGCCGGCCTACCCCGATACACTGCGGGCGTTGCAGCGGCAGTTTGCCGGCCGCACTAACTTCGACCAGAACCTTTACACCAAAACCATGCAGGTGCTGCTGGGCCTCAACGCGCCCGGCCCCGACGCTAACCCGCCCTATTTTGCCCGCACGTCGGCCTGGCAGCGCCGCAACCTGAGCACCGCCCTGGCCGGCTGGGCCGAGCTGAAGCACGATTTGCTGCTATATACCGAGCAGCCCATGGCCGCCGAGATGGGCGGCGGGGGCGGCGGTCCCCCCGCCCCTCACCACCTGGGCTACATCGAGCCGAACCTGCCCTTCTGGGAGCGCTCGCTGGCGCTGCTGGCTTTCCAAAATGCAGCCCTGCACCGCCTGCACGCCAACACGCCCCACCTCGACAGCCTCAACCAGCACATCAGCCAGCTGGTGCGCAGCTTGCAAGCCCTGGCTAAGAAAGAAGTCGCCCACCAACCGCTAACCGCCGCCGAAATGGACAACCTAAGCGGCATCGGCGGCGAGGTGGAGGCCCTGACCCTGGAAACCCTGAAGCTGACCAGCACCGACCCCCTACCCGACCGCGAGCGCCACCTGGGCACCGTGGCCGACGTGTACGCCAACAACGGCACCGTGCTGGAAGAAGCAGTGGGTGCGGCCGACATCCTCTACGTGGTGGTGGAAATAAACAACACGCCGGTGCTGGCGCGGGGCGCTATGCTGAGCTACTACGAGTTCACCAGCCCCTCGCGCCTCACCGACGAGGAGTGGAAAGCCCAACTGCTGCGAGCGGCCCCGCCCCGGCCGGCGTGGCTGCGCGACTTGCTAGTGACGGTGCCCGCCCTGAACAAAAGCAACGGCAACACCTCGGTGGGCGGCCAGACCCAGTACGACTAGGCCGCCCGCCGCTTGCGCCAGCAACGACCCCGCCGACTCGGCCGTAGCAGGAAAAATCCTTTTCCTCACCACCGCCCATGCCAGCCGTCACTGATAATACCCTAGGGGGCCGCCTGCCCCTGCTCGCCCCCGACGACCTCACCCATGACCAGAAGAAGCTATATAACAAGCTGGACGACACCCTAGTACAGTGGGCAAAGAAGTCGGGCTTCCAAGCCAAAACCGACGACGACAAGCTTATCGGCCCCTTCAACCCCATGCTGCGCAGCCCGCAAGTGAGCCTCGGGATGCTGGAGTTGCTGGACGCCGAAACCAAGCACACCACCCTCAGCGAAAAAGTGCGCCAGGTAATTATCCTGACCGTGGGCGGAGTGTGGCAGGCCGCCTACGAGCTGTACGCCCACGCCGCCGTGGGCCGCAAAGCCGGCCTCGACGAGCCAACTATTGCCGCCCTGGACGCCGGCCAGACGCCCGCCACCCTGGCCCCCGACGAGCACACGGCCCACGAGTTTACCCGCCACCTCACGGCCGAGTACCGCGTGCCCGAAGACGTGTACCAGCAAGCCCTCGCCACCTTCGGCGAAGAAGGCGTGGTAAATATGATTTACCTGGCCGGCAACTACATGAGCACCTGCGCCTTGCTGAACGCCTTTGCGGTGCCCGCGCCGAAAGAGTAAAAGCTGTCAATCAGTAGGCAAAAAAGACGGTCATGCTGAGCCTGCCGAAGCATCTCTACCGAACACTACAGGCGCGGTAGAGATGCTTCGACAAGTTCAGCATGACGCTTCTTCTACACTTTGCGGCTAAGCCACCTGCCCGATGCCGAACAGCAGCGTGAACACCAGCGTGCTCAGGGCCATTTGCTTGAGCAAGGGGTCGAGCTGCATCGACTCCTGGCGGGCCAGCACCTGGCAGCCGTTGAATAAGAACAGCGGCAGGCTCAGCAGAAACAGCCACTGCCAGGGCGAGTGGTAGTTGAGCAGCACGTAGCTTGTGGCCGCGCCCACCCCTAGGGCCAGCAGCAGCAGGTGGTAGCGCCGGGCGCGCTGCGGCCCCAGGCGCACCGGCACCGTAATCTTGCCCGCCAGCTTGTCGCTCACGATGTCGCGGATGTTGTTGACGTTTAGCACGGCCGTGGCAAAGCAGCCTAGGGCCGCCGCGGGCAGCAGCACGGATAGCGGCAGGGTGCGCGCTTGCAAAAAATAAGTGCCGCACACCCCCACAATGCCAAAAAATAAAAATACCGACACGTCGCCCAGGCCAGCATAGCCATAGGGCCGGCTGCCCGCCGTGTAGTTGACGGCCGCCCAGATGGCGCAGAGGCCCAGCACGAAAAACGCGCCCAGCACCCACAGCCCCTCAAAGCCCAGGGCCACCAGCAGCAGCCCGATGCCGCTGAGCAGCGCCGCCCCGCCGAAGCCCCACATGGCCCGCTTCATCTGCTCGGGCGTGATGGCGCCGCTTTGCACGGCCCGTAGCGGTCCTTGGCGGTGTACGCTATCGGCCCCGTTCTGCGAATCGCCGTAGTCATTGGCCAGGTTGCTCAGTATCTGGAGCAGAATGGTAGTGAGGGCCGCCATACCCACTACCGCGCCGTTGAAGTGCCCGGTAGCCTTGGCCAGAAAGCCGCCCGTGAGGATGCTAGCCAAGGCCAGCGGCAGCGTGCGTGGGCGAAAAGCGGATATCCAGGGAGACATACTTAATTAGCAATTAGCAAAATAGAACGTCATGCTGAGCTTGCCGAAGCATCTCTACCGCGTCGCCTAGGGCTATTGTTCGGTAGAGATGCTTCGGCAAGCTCAGCATGACGTTCTAGCAGCCACTATAAATACCTTACTTCTTTTCGATGTCGGCCACCAGCTCGGGGCTTAGGGGCTTCACTTTTGAAGGGTAAAACTTCACTACGTGACCCTGCTCATCCACCAAATACTTGCAGAAATTCCAAGTAGGAGCTTCACTCACGGCGCCATTCTTTGCCTTGTCGGCCAAGAACTTATACAGCGGCTGGGCATCATCGCCCTTCACCGGAGCGGTGTCAAAAAGCGGAAACGTTACCCCGTAGTTCTTCTCGCAAAAGGAAGCTACCTCGCTATTAGAGGCCAGTTCCTGATTGAAGCTGTTGCTGGGGAAGCCCAGCACCGTCACTTTATTGGCGTATTGCTTCGACAGCTCCTCCAGCTCTTTGTACTGAGGCGTGAAGCCGCACTTGGAGGCGGTGTTCACGATGAGCAGCTTTTTGCCTTTGTACTGGCTCAGCTTCACATCTTTGCCGTCGATAGTTTTCACCGTGTAGTCGTACACGGTGCCGGGGCCGGCGGCCGGCTTAGCGGTGGGATGTGGGGCCGTAAAGGCTAGGCCAACGGCAGCCGCGGCCAGGGCGAACAGGGGAAGTTTCATGGGTGGTTTGCTGAAAAAAGGATTGGTAGCCGCTCATAACCAGCGCGGCCACTTAAAGTTACGGCTTGGCGGCCGGCTTAGCTGCTGCTCCTGGATGCTCACTCGCAGTTCTTGGCGCCAGCCGGTGCCCTAGGGCTGCTGCTTGGGCGGGGTGGCGTTGCTGGCGGGCGGGGGCGTGGTGCTAGTGGGCGGCGTAGTGCCCGTAGCGGGCGCGGTGCCGGCGGCCGGTGCCTGGCCGGCGCCCAGCAAGTCAATCAGGTTGAGGGGCGCGAACTGGGCCGTATCGCCGGGCTGCACGGCGCGCATGGTATCGCGCACGGCCGTCACAATGTAGCTGCGCGCCGGGTCCCGCAGGCTTACCGAGTAGCTTAGATTATCGCGCTGACCATTGGTAATCAAGCCTTTGTTGAGCATAATATCGGCGATGAAGCGGAAGTACCAGCGCGTGGGCCCGCGCAGCTCGCCGTATTGGTTGAACGACTCTTTATAGTACTTGGGCTTCGGAATGATGCTGGCCAGGTAGATGCACTCGCCCAAGTTTAGCTCGTTGGGGCGCTTGGCGTAGTAAAACAGCGCCGCCTCGCGAATGCCGTACACCCCGCGCTTGCCGCTGGGCCAGCGGTAAGCCGTGGGGCCCCACTCCACGATGTTGAGGTAAATCTCGAACATGCGCTCCTTGGTGAGCGTGTGGGTGCGCTCGACTAGCCAATTCTCAATCAGCCAAACCATTAGCATCTCCTCGGCTTTGCGGCCCACGGTTTTCTCGCGGCTCAAAAACACGTTCTTCACCAGCTGCATACTCAGCGTGCTGCCGCCGCGGGCAAAGCGCTTTTCCTTGATGTCGGCAATGGCCGCGTTCACAAACGCTTTTTCCATGAAGCCGTGGTGCCGAAAAAACTGCGGGTCCTCGGTGGTTTGAATAACAGCCGGCATGAAGTGCGACACGTCGGCGTAGGGCGTGAAGTCGGGATTGCTGGGACCCACCAGGAAGGTGCGCAGCGAATCGCCCTTGTCGTTGTAGGCCGTGAAGGGAAACTCGCGCTCCAGCATGCTCAGGTCTTCGGCCCCAAAGTGCTGAATGGTAAAGTCTTTGCTCGGCACCAGCGATGACTGCAGCTTCAGGCTATCTACCTGCGCCAAGTCAACGCTGGCTTGCAGGTGGTAGGCCAGCGTGCCGGTGCCCGCCGTGCCGGCCACCACGTCGAACATGCCCTCGGGCAGCGAGTTGAAAAAGGCGTTGGTGGCCGTGGGGTCCGAGTCCACTTTGAGGCTCACCGCCAGCCGGGGCTTCAGGCGCACCGCGATTTCGGGGTGCACCACAATCTGGTTGAGCACGGCGCGCGAGCCGGGGTCGAGGCTGAACGTACCCCGCCCTAGGGTAGCCACGAAGTCCAGCTCGCCGTGGTGCACTACAATATCGCTGCTGGCCAGGCGCTTGTGAAAAAAGCTGAAGTTGCGCGCCGCTACCGAGCCGCGCACCGTCAGCTGTCCGCCCGTGCGGTCGTCGGCCTTGAAGTCTTTGCCCGTTAGCTGCACCCGAATGGTATCGAACGACACCAGCGCGCCATATTTGCGCGCTACGTAAGGTACTTGCACCGAGCCGTTTACGCCGTACAGGCGTAAGTTCAGGGCATTGTCGCCGGGTTCGATGGTGCCGCTCACACCCAGTTCGTTCACCACCGAGTCGACGCTGGCCCGCATCCGGCCCTGCACCTCCCCGCCGGCGATGCTAAGCGCGGGCATAGTAAGCATAATGGCGTGGCGTGGGCTGGTGTAGCTCACCAAAAAGCCCCGGAAAGCGGCCTCGCCGGGCACGCTGCCGAAAGCCGCGTCGAGCACCTGGTTGAGCAGCAGGCCGTAGTTGCGCCCGAGGGCCGTGTCGCGGCGCACGACGGGCGCGGCACGCTGCTTTTTCAGCAAAAAGCCGAAGTTATTGCCGCCCGCCGCGTCTTTATGAGCCGTGAGGCGGGCCTGGTCAATCTGCAATTCGCTTAGCACGGCCCGCGCTACGAAGATGGAGCGGAAGCTGAGCGACGCTTCCAGGCGCCGGGCCGTGAGCAGGGTATCGCCGGCCGCGCTGGGGCTGGCAGCGGCCGTGGGCACCAGGCTCATGCCACCAATCTCCACCGTTTTGAGGCCCGTAAACCGGGCCGGCCCTAGGGTCAATACCACTGGGTACTTACGCTCAACGCGGGTTTTTACTTCGCGCAGGGCGTATTGCAGCAGCTGCTGGCGCTTCCACAGAAACACGGCTAGCGCCAGCACCAACACGGCCGCGAAGCCAACTCCGGCGTAAAGAACTCTTTTTTTAGCTAAAGCGGATAAGCGCATATCCGCAAAGGTAAGGAGGGTTTTAGGGCCTAGGGCTTTGAGGCGCGGGCCAGGGCCGGGGCGGCGGGCCAAACTGCTTGCCCCGTGCGCTGGCCTGGCCGCAGCCGTTAGTTTTGCGGGGCCTTTTCGTTCAGCCCAGGCCTAGCTCCCGCTCATGCTCACCGCCCTTTCGCCCCTCGATGGCCGCTACCAGCGCCAAACTGCCCCGCTCAGCCCCTATTTTTCGGAGCTAGCGCTGATGCGCTACCGGGTGCGGGTCGAGGTAGAGTATTTTATTGCCCTGTGTGAGTTGCCGCTGCCGCAGTTAGCGGGCGTACCGGCCAGCACGTTCCCGGCGCTGCGGGGCCTCTACGAGCAGTTCGGCGAAACCGAGGCCCAGCGCATTAAAGCCCACGAGGCCGTGACCAACCACGACGTGAAAGCCGTGGAGTACTACTTGCGCGACGAATTCACCAAGCTGCAGCTAGGTGATTACCTGGAGTTTATTCACTTCGGCCTCACCTCGCAGGATGTCAACAATACGGCTATTCCGCTCAGCCTGAAAGAGGCAATGACCGGCGTGCTGCTGCCGCGCTTCAGCGCGCTGCGCCAGCAGCTGGCCAGCTTGGCCGACGGTTGGGCCACCGTGCCCATGCTGGCCCGCACCCACGGCCAGCCCGCCTCGCCCACCCGGCTGGGCAAGGAGTTGCAGGTGTTCGGGGCCCGGCTCGACGGGCAGCTGGCCCTGCTCGCTCAAGTGCCCTACGCGGCGAAGTTTGGGGGCGCCACGGGCGGCTTCAACGCGCATTTCGCGGCCTACCCCGGCACCGACTGGCACGGCTTTGCCGACCACTTCGTGCAGCAGACCCTAGGGCTAACGCGCAGCTTTCCTACCACCCAAATTGAGCCCTACGATAACCTGGCCGCGTTTTGCGACGGCTGGAAGCGGCTGAATACCATCTTGCTGGATTTGTGCCGCGACGTGTGGCAGTATATTTCGCTAGGCTATTTCAAGCAGACGCTAAAGGCGGGCGAGGTAGGCTCGTCGGCCATGCCGCACAAGGTCAACCCCATCGACTTCGAGAATGCCGAAGGCAACCTGGGCGTGGCCAACGCCTTACTGGAGCACTTCGCCGCTAAGCTGCCCATCTCCCGCTTGCAGCGCGACCTCACCGACTCGACGGTGCTGCGCAACCTGGGGGTGCCCCTAGGCCATATTCTCATCGCCCTAGGGGCCATAGCGCGCGGCCTGGGCAAGCTGGCGCTGGATGAAAGCGCCCTGGCCCGCGACCTGGATGCCAACTGGGCCGTGCTGGCCGAGGCCATCCAAACCATCTTGCGCCGCGAAAATTACCCCGACCCCTACAACGCCCTCAAGCAGCTTACGCGCACCGGCGAGGCCATTTCGGCCGCCACCCTCGCCACCTTCGTGGAGGGCCTAGGGGTGCCCGAGCACGTGAAGGCCGAGTTGCGCCAGCTCACGCCGGCCACTTACGTGGGGCGCTAGCCTTAGCCGCTTTTCCTAAGCTTCTCCTTCTCCCCCTGTCTTATGCTGCCGTTTCCCGTTCTGCTAGCGCTACCCCAGGGGCCCACCGTGGCCGTGTACGACTCGGGCAGTTCTGGCCCAGTACTGCTGCTGCTGGCCGGCAATTCGCTTTCCAGCGCCAGCACGTATGGCGCCCTGTGGGCCGAGCCGGCGCTGGCAGGCTATCGGCGGGTGGCTTTCGACTGGCCGGGCTGCGGGGCTTCGCCCTGGGCGCCCGCTTGGTATGGCTTGGAGGCACCTGCGCGGGTGTTGGCGCTCGTAGTGGCGACGCTAGATTTACCGGCTACCGTAGTGGTAGGCCACTCGCTGGGCGGCCACTTGGCGCTGCACGCGCTGCCGCGGCTGCCGCTTGTGCGCGGGTTGCTGCTGGTGGGCACCCCACCCCTAGGGGCGGCAGCCGACTTTGCTCACGCCTTCTTGCCCGAGCCGCGCATGGGGTTGCTGTACCAAGCCGAATTGTCGGATGCCGAGCTAGCGCAGCTACTGCCGGCCCTGCTACAGCCCGCAGCCCCCGCCAGCCAACAAGCCCCGCTAGCCGAAGCGCTGCGGCAGAGCGACCCCGCTTTTCGCCCCGCGCTGGCCGCCGCCATCGGCGCGGGCGTACCCGATGAGCAGGCTATTCTTCGGGCCACCGCCGTGCCCGTAGCATTTGCCTTGGGCGAAGCCGATGCCTTGGTAAGTGCTGCCTACCTAGGCGCTACGGCGGCGCCCACCCGCTGGGGGGCGCTGGTGCACCTGGTGGCCGGGGCGGGCCACACACCCATGCTGGAAACCCCCGCGGCGTTTGCCACACTTCTGGCAGAATTTGCTGCCGCAGTGCTGCCGCGCTAGCTGGCCACCGGGTCGAGGAACTGGAGCAGATGGTGCAGACTGCGCGAGCCAAGCTTGGCCAGGGCATTGCGGCGGTGCGTGCCCACGGTGTGCTCACTCACGAAAAGCTGCTGGGCAATCTGGTGGCTGGTCAGGCCCTGCGTCACTAGCTGCATCACTTGCTGCTCGCGCGCAGTTAAGTATTGGCTGGGCACGGAGGCGCGGCTGCCGGGCCACAAAGTCCGTAAAATCGGGGTGATTGAGGTGAAAGCGCACATCGGTGGTGTGCTTGTGCGCGGTTATGTCGGTAAGAATAGCGGCCACCAACACCGGATTGCCAGTTTCGGGCTCTTGCTCCAGTACTGAATTATGGCGCAGTACGCGCCGACAGCTTCCGTCAGGGCGGCACAAGCGGTAGTCGATGGAGGCCACGATGTCGGGGCCGATGCTGCGGCGATAAGCGTATATAAATTGGTTGAAGAGCCGGGTAGCTTCCTGCACGATGGGCAGGTCGTCGGGATGGATGAGGGCAAAGTTGCGCTCGCCAGTGAACTCCGCTACGGGCACGCCAGTCAGCTTCGCCACGCCCTCCGACACGTAGCACATCATCCGGGCCCGGTGGTCATAGATGTATACGCCCTGCATACCCAGCAGCAGCCGAGCCAGCTGCTGGCCCCAGTGCGAGCCGGCCGCCAGTGCTGCTGGGGCATCGGGATGCGCATACACGGCCGGCTGCCACACCTGCGAGGTAGCATAGGAGAAGGACTGTGCGGCGTGCATAGGCAGGCAATGCGAAGATGAATAACCGATGAGTTAGCAAAATACGCACGCTATTTGTACCCCTACAACCAACCCCTCGGCAGGCAGACCTGCTACGAGGTCGGTTGTAGGGGCCACAGCTCTTCTTAAAATCGACCATTAGCAGCCAGCGCTGGCGGATAGACCATCCCGTTTATACTGGCGGCAAGCACGCGCGCCGTTACTTTTGTTACCTTATCTGAGGCTTTTTCCCGTGCCCGAATTCCTTTCCGACATCCCCGTTCGCCCCGACTGCCGTTTTTTCCGCGGCGACTTGCCCTGCCGCCCCAACAAGGAGCACGGCTATATGTGCGGCGACTGTCCCGCCTACGACCCGGCAGGCAAGCGCGTGCTGCTCATCAAGCTCGGAGCCATCGGCGACGTTATCCGCACCACGCCGCTGCTGCGGCGGCTGCGCCAGGAGCACCCCGGCTGCTACATTACCTGGCTCACGCTGACGCCCGCCATCCTGCCGCAGGGCCAGATTGAGGAGATTCTGAAGCTCGACTTTGCCAGCGCGCTGCAGCTGCAGGCCCGCCGCTTTGACATTGCCATTAATCTGGATAAGGAAAAGGAAGCCTGCACCTTGTTGCGCAACGTGCAGGCCAACAGCAAGTTCGGCTACACGCTGCGCGAGTACGACGGCGTGCCCTGGCCCATCAACGAGCTAGCCAACCACAAGTACCTCACCGGCGTGTTCGACCAGCTAAGCATTGGCAATACCAAGCCTTACGTGCAGGAAATTTTTGAGCTGTGCGGCTTCGATTTTCGGGGCGAGGAGTACGTATTCGACACCCACGAGGACAAGGGCTACGACTGGCACCAGCTGCCGCCCGCCAGCGCCGGCCCGCGCATCGGCCTCAACACCGGCTGCGGCGACCGCTGGACCACCCGCCTCTGGAGCACTGAGAAGTGGATAGCCCTGATACAGCAGCTGCAAGCCGCTGGCTACGCCCCGGTGCTGCTGGGCGGCGAGGCCGAGCACCCGCGCAACCTGGAGCTGCAAGCCGCCACCGGCGCCGCCTACCTCGGCACCTTCCCCCTACCGCAGTTCATCAACCTGGTAAACCAGATGCAGGGCGTCGTTACGCAGGTAACAATGGGCATGCACATCAGCATCGCGCTGCGCAAGCCCACCATTTTGATGAATAATATCTTCAACCCCCACGAGTTCGACCTCTACGGCCGGGGCCAGATTGTGCAGCCCAACCGCCAGTGCGTGTGCTTTTACCGCGGCACCTGCCGCCTAGGGGTCAGTTGCATGGAAGAGCTACCAGCCGAGAAGGTGTTCGAGGCGGTGCTGGAAAGTGTGCCTCTGTAGCACCAAGCTCCAGCTTGGTGTGCTATCCGGACAAGTCGCTCAACGGCGCACCAAGCTGGAGCTTAGTGTTACAGCCCCGCCACTTCCTTCAGCGCGGTCACCATCACGGGCCACGAAAATTGCTGCTTCACGCGGCGCGTGCCTTCCTCGAAAAGGGCTTGCTTTTCGGGGTGGGTGAAAAAGTCAACTAGGGCATCGGCAATGGCAGCGGCCCTAGGGGGCACCACGTAGCCTACCTCGCCGTGGGGTATTAGCTCGGCCAAGCCGCCCACGTTGGTTACCAGCATGGGCCGTTCGAAGTGGTAAGCCACCTGCGACACGCCGCTTTGAGTGGCATTTTTGTAGGGCTGCAGCACGATATCGGCCGCGCAGAAGTAGTCGGCCACGCGCTCGTTCGGAATAAAATCCGTGGCCCGCACTAAGCGGCTCTCCAGCTTATAGCGCTGAATGATTGCCTCATACGGTGCGGCGTCTTCGTAAAACTCGCCCGCCAGCAGCAGCTTCACCGGCAGGGCGGCCAGGCGCGGGTCGGCCCAGGCTTCGAGCAGCAGGTCGAGCCCCTTATAGGCCCGAATAAAGCCAAAAAACAGTGCGTAGCGTGTGGCATCGCCAGGCAGGCCTAGGGCCGCCAGCGCGGTGGAGCGCGGCTTTATCGGCCCAAAATTATCGTAGAGCGGATGTGGCCGGTACAGCGCTGGCTTTTGCCCAAAGCCCAAGGCCTGCAAATCTGCTAGCACCGACCGGCTCATCGTCACAAAGCCATCACAAGCACTTAGAAAATAGCGCGTTAGCAATTTATCGCCGAGTCGCTTCTCGTGCGGAATCACGTTGTCGGTGATGGCTACTACGCGAGTGTGGCCGTTGCCGCGCACCAGCCGCGCCACCGTGCCCAACGCCGGCCCCATAAAGGGCAGCCAGAACCGAAACACTACCAAGTCAGGTTGCTCGCGCCGCAGCAGCCGCCCCAGCGCCACCCACGACAGCGGGTTCACCGAGTTCAAACTCACCTCAATAGCCAAGTCGGCCGGGGCAGCCTCGGTGCTGTACTGCGTTTGCCCCGGAAACAGAAACCCCGGGTATTGCAGCGAAAACGTCACCAGCCGCGCTTCATCGCCCGCCGCGCAGAATGCCCGCGCCAGCCGCTCGTTATAAGTAGCCAGCCCCCCGCGCAAAGGATAGGCCGGACCGATAATCACAACTTTCATCGCAAGGTTTCGCGCACCAGGTAGTCGTTGCGCTTCGGGCCGTTGAGCTGCACCAGCTCCCCTAGGAAACCAGCCAGGAATAGCTGCATCCCCACTATTACAGCCACTAGCGCCAAAAAGAACAAGGGCTGGTCGGTTACGTTACGCGCCTTTAGGTTGTGAATGGCCAGCCACCATTTTTCGCCCACCAGCCACAGCGTCAGCACGGTGCCGATAAAGAAGGAAAGTGTGCCTAGGGTACCAAAGAAGTGCATGGGCCGCCGCCGAAACTTACCCACGAACGTGATGCTGACCAAGTCCAGAAACCCGTACACGAAGCGCTCCAGCCCAAACTTCGTCACGCCGTACTTACGCTCTTGGTGCTGCACCACCTTCTCGCCTATCTTCTTGAAACCGTTCCACTTGGCAATGACCGGGATGTAGCGATGCATCTCGCCGTATACCTCGATTGCTTTCACCACCCGGCTATCATACGCCTTGAGCCCGCAATTAAAATCGTGCAGCTGAATGCCCGAGATGGCCCGCGTAGCCGCATTAAACAGCTTGGTAGGCAACGTTTTGGATAGCGGGTCATAGCGCTTTTGCTTCCAGCCGCTCACCAGGTCGTAGCCGTCTTCGGTTACCATGCGGTATAGCTCCGGCAGTTCCTCGGGCGAGTCTTGCAGGTCGGCATCCATAGTGCACACCACCCGGCCGCGCGCCGCGTTAAAGCCTACGTTCAGTGCGGCCGACTTGCCATAATTACGGTTGAAGCGGATACCGCGTAGGGCCATATCCTGCCCCGCCAGCGCCTCCACAACGGCCCACGAGTCATCGGTCGAGCCGTCATCAATCAAAATAACCTCGTAGGAAAGCCCTCGCGCCGTCAGCACCCGCTGAATCCAACGCGTCAATTCGGGTAAGGACTCCGCCTCGTTGAGCAGCGGAATAACGATGGAAAGCTCTACAGGAAAGCCAGCAGTCTTATTCAAATTCAGGTTTCGCGTTTTTTATAAAAGCTGACGTTATCAAGCTAATTATCAAGCCAAAGATAATGGAGCCCACCAGCGTGCTACCGGCCATAAAAGGCGGTTTCATAAACTTCGCGGTCATGGCCATTCCTTGCTCAATCTGCTCGTCGCTCAAGTTATTTTTTGCTTCCATACCCTGGCGGGCCTTCTCTAGCAGCTGGGCTATCATTTCAGGTGCTATCACGCTCAGGTAGAAGTAGATAAAAATAGCGCTTAGCAGCCCCATCACACAGGCCGCTACTGTTCCCACGCTAACACCTTGCCCAAAACTCATGAAGCCCGCATTGCGCAGCTTAAACTCGCGCTGCGCAAAGGCAATCCCTCCGATGCTAACCGCCAGTGAGATAATGCGCACCGCCCAGCTATCCTGCCACTGCATGGTGTACGACACAAAGGAGATTAGCACGCTCAGCAGCCCAATCAGCAGGCCATAGCGCAGTCCCACCGAAGTGGTCGAAGCGGTAGTCGTTGCAGCCGTAGATTCCATAGAAGTAGTAGATTGAAGGGTGAGCCTGCAAAGTACTACTCCCGAAAAAATATTCCGCCCGGCACCGCTAGCGCCAAGCCAAATAGCAGTGTTACGGTGAAGTTGCTGATGGCAAAATCAGCGATGGAAAGCTGCGCTATTTTGGCTAGCTGCTGCTGTTCTAGGGTTGAGTTGCGGTCCTGCTTGGGCCGGGCACTCAACTCTGCCAGGGTTATTTCGCGGGCTTCCCTTCGGTTTAAGTCCACTAGCTTTTTTTCGCCCGCCCCGCTAGCCAGGCCCACCACGCTGCTAGCCGAAATAAGCGCGGCCAGCAGCACTACCAAGCCCCCTAGGGTCAGTTGGCGGCCTATACCGGGCTTTTCGGGGGCTAGGCGTTGGCGTAGCCGCCACTCGGCAGCCACTGCCAGTAGCGGCACCACCAGCTGCGCCAGCATCACCTTAGGGCCGAAAGGGTTGTTGCCCGTGGCGTATAGGCCCAGCATCCAACTGGCGCACAGCAGGCCGCCGGCCACCCCGAAGCGCAGGGCCATACGCCCTACCAAATCCGACGAGCCAGCGGCCGCAGGTGAGGGTGTGAGTTGCGAGGCAGGTTTCATAAGCTAAAAAACGGCGCAAGATACATTTTTGCTGGCCTTGCTAACTGCCTGCCGGGCGCAAAGCTTGCGCCCGCCGCCCCCAGCGCAGCACAGCACTTTCGGCTAGCAGGCAGGCTAGGGCCAGCAACAGGCAGTAGCGCCACAGCGGCTGGCCAGTTTGCTCAGCGCGATAGTTTCGTAAGGCTGCAGGCTGCTCATCAACATCCAGCACATGCACATTAGGGCGATTTGGGCCTACTAGCTGGCGCAATTCTGCCACCGAATATGCCGCTAATTCTGACTCTTTCTTATTCCCGTTAAATGCTAGCGTAGCTACTGGCTTGCCTTGGCGCTGCAGTTGGTAGAAGCCAGGCTTTGTTAGTTCGCTAGGTATCTCTAGTTGCAACTTTTGCCCTAACAGGCGCTGGCCGGGCACCAAGGTTACGCTGTCGCGCACCAATCGATAATCAGCTTCGCCGGCGCTGGCCAGCTTCGCTGCAGGTACCCGCAACTCTATTCGTTGCTGCCCCACTCGGTAAGCAAGCGGCTGGTCATTGCGGTAGCTCAGCATAGCCAAGCGGTAAAGCACTGGCACAAATAAGGCATGCCCAGTGAAGTCCGAGTATTTCTTATCAAAGGGCGCCGAAAACACATACACGCGACCCGGTCCCTGTTCAAACTCGGTTAAAAAGCCCATGCCGTCACGCAACCGCAGAATGTCAGTGCCTCCATTTGCGAGCCGTAGCACTGGGCTCACTTCGGGCATTGCTACCTGCCGCGGCTGCGCACCAAATACGTCCTTAAAAAACGGACTCTGCAAATTGGGGCTTGCTAGCTCCTGCGGTACCAATTGCCCGGGGCCACTGTTCTCCCATTGCGCTCTTCCCACCCCTAGGGCCTGCAACAGCTGTCCATATGCTTGGTGCGCTTGCGGTAGTGCCGGTGGTACTATTACTATACTACCGCCGCGCTGCACTACGCTAACCAGCGCTGCCCGCAGTCCAGCATCTAGCTCTAATGGTTCACTAAGCAGCACTAGGTTCGCTTGCTGCAGTTTACCAAAATTCACCTGTTGGGTACGCGTATAGCTATAGCGGAATAGGGGCTCATTTTTATAGGCGGCTTGTGTAAGCGGCGCTGGCCCTACTTCTACCACCTGTATCGCATCAGTTGGCTGCAAAATAAAATCATACGTGTTATCAAAGGTTACCGGCTCGTCAGCTAGCATCACTTGGCCCGTTACTAATTTCTCATTTGGCAGTTGCAGTTGCACTACTTTTTCAACTAGTTGCCCTACTGCTACCGTTGTTTGCAAAGCCGCCATTTGTCGGTTACCCACAAACACCTTGACCGGGCAATTAATCACCGGCTCACTTCCTCCATTACGTAACCTAATATGGAGGTCAAAATTCACCCTAGGCCGCACAAACGCATCATTTAGCCACACACTGTCTATATAGATATTACCGGTTGGCTTACCCTTTTGGGGCACTAGTACTATTTCTCGTTTTTTTGATAGCTGCGTAAACTCACTAATTGAAGCTTCATCCTTTTGGAAATCACTTAATACATAGAGAGTTCCACCTTTATCTTTCTCCCAGGCCTGCTTCACTGCTGGTAACCCCCATCCTACTGTTTGGCCACGCTGGGTATAATTCTCCAGAGCCGCACGAAATGCATTTTTTGCTACTCCTTGACCAGAATACCCTAGTAGCTGTATTCGCATATCGCTTGGGTAATTATCCCCAAGTGTGTTCGCCATTGCTACTGCTTTATTCGCTAGGCTACCCTTATCATCTGTCAATAGCTGCATACTAGGCGAGTTGTCTGCGAATACCTGCACTTGCGGCGCACTTGCTACCTGCGCAGTTAGCGGAGCGGGTAAGTATGGCTGGCAGAAAAGCAGCACTAGGCTTACCACTGCCAAAATGCGCAACCCTAGTACTATCCAGTCTTGTAAGCGTCGTCGTCCAGTCTTAGACTCAATCTCTCGAATGAATCCTGTATTTGTAAACCGTATCCGCTGCAGACGTCGTAACTGTAATAAATGAATTAGCAGGGGAATACTAGCTCCTAGCAAGCCCCATAAAAAACCAGGAAATAGTAGGTGCATATAATAGTAGGCCTGAAGCCAACAGTATATAGGTAAACTCTGCTTACAAACGAAAATAGCCCTTACGCAATTGCTGATTAAAGCAAATTACGTAAGGGCTATTAAAGCAAAGGTTGGCGGCGACCGACTCTCCCACCGGTGAAGGCAGTACCATAGGCGCACCGGGGCTTAACGGCTCTGTTCGGAATGGGAAGAGGTGAACACCCGGGCTAAAGCCACCATTGCTGGCGTTGATTACGGGTTCAGGTAATCAGCAAAACCGTTGACACAAGGCAGAAGAAGAAAAGAAATACGTTAGCAGGGTGTCATGTGGAAGCGTTCGGTTCCTTAGTACCGCTCAGCTATGCTATTTCTAGCTGTACACCTGCGGCCTATTTACGTGATAGTCTCTCACGAACCTTCAATTGGGATATCTCATCTTGAGGGGAGTTTCGCAC
>NZ_JABBGH010000004.1 GCF_012927305.1 Hymenobacter polaris | reverse complement strand
TAGGGACATATATGTCCCTAATTGCCCGCCCGGCCTTAGCTTTGTACCTATTGCCGTCTTTTCCACTTCCCCCTGACTCCAGCGGCCACCGCTAGTTAGCCTGACTGGTGGTCTGAGCCAGGACCCCACACCTTCTACCGTCGCCATGATAACTGCTGATTTGCCAGCGCTGCCCCCGGGGGCTGGACGCATCCCCTTCGCCTTGGCTTCCGCGCAGCAGGTGGTGCAGGCGCTGGCCTATGCCACGGAGCGGCTAGCCGCGCACTTTCCGACGCTGGACTGGGCCACGTGGAATGACACGTTTCGGCACGTTCAACCCGAGCTAGTCGTGCACGGGCCGGCGGTGTGGCTGGAGTGGCCGGCCCTGGCGCGCTTAGTTCAACAGCTGGCCTCGTCCCTAGCCTGCTCCCTGCTCGACCCGCCCGGGTACAGGCCGGCCGTCACCGAAACGGCAGTGTTACTCACCGCCTATCAGAGCTTGGCCCGGCAGGCCCTGACGCAGTCAACTGAAACCCCGGGGTGTACCCCGCTCCTCGACGAGTTGGCCCCAATGCTGGCCAAGGGGCACGCTATCGCATCGCGGGTCTGTGCGGCAACCCCCGAGCCAGCGGACGAAGCGCCACGGCCGGACCCGCTGGTGCCCGACCAGCAGCCCGCGTCGGCCGCTCCGGAACCACCGACCGTTGGCCTCTCCGCCGAGGAGGCGATAGCACCAAATCCGCCGATGCCCCCAGCACCGGCGCCAGCGTCCGAAGACAGTCCATCAACTGCCCGCCGCACCTTCCGCGACATCGTGCAGCATCACCCGCGGGCCAATGGCAAAGTGGGCTTCACGGTGCGCGAATTATGCCGGGCGATGCGTATCAGCGCGGCCTCGCTGCAGGAAGCCCACGCAAACCCAGGCCGGCTCTCGCTGACTGCGGTAAGTGCCTTAGCCACCTTGATGCAGGAGTCTTTGCTCTCAGTGCTGGCTGACCTGATGGCGGGCGCGGGTACCAGAAAAAAGAGGCGAAATAGAGGACGTGTCCAGTAGGGGTAATGGCTGCCTCCAGCGGGGAGTTAACACGCTAGATATGGGCGCGTGGCCTAGTCAAGCAACTCTTGGTCAACGTCTAACAGGGTAGGTTACTGACCGAACGGGGGCAGTCAGCGCCAGCATACTCGTCTGCTAAAGCAAGGAGCCTTCAGTAGTCGCTTCAGCCAGGTAAAACGCGCACTTATCCTTGTTGTCGAGGCTGATAAGCGTTTTGTAATGCGTCCAGCTGAATTGTGTCCGCATTGCGGACACAATGGGGAAAGTCCGGTAAAACTGCACGTACCAATACAGCTGCCGCCGCGAAAAGCCGCTGCCGAACTGCGGCTGCAACGTGTCGGCTAAGCCTTGCATCAGAAACGTGCCGTAGGCCGCCCGGTTGGCTCCCTGCTGCTCTTCTTCCACTATCATCCGCCCGATGTGCCAGTACAGGTGCACCCGCTTGGCATCGACGGCCTGCACCGCCTCGGCCCGCGCCTACGTGATGAGGTCGCGCACGGCGACGAGTAGTTCCGGTTTAAGAAGCATGCGGCAAAGGCTTGGTGGGGGGACTGCCCGTGGGGTGGTCCACTAGCAACGGGTAAGGCGCTAAAAGTAGGTTGAGTTTGCAGTCGCACCCCGCGTGGCGAGGAACAGGAGTAACCGTAGTCGACCAAAGAGGGTATCCACTCGGTCCTCGCCCGCGGCAAAATGAGTTGCTACCGGATAAGAACTCGCTTGCGAGGGGGGCACCGCGGGCTTTGGGCTGCGCGCTGCGAATTACCTAATCAGCTTTGGTAAGTGCTACTTAACCAAGTTGCTCGTAAGCAGAAGATTGTCAAACAAACCAGGCGGAAAGTTTAGCGTCGGATACTTTCGCCTGGTTTAGTTTACAATCTCCTGTCTTATTGGCTGGTAAGCTTATGAAATAAGCTGTTGGAGCAGGTACTCGACGACCAGGCTACCGGGCGCGGGGCCCCCACCGGGGATGCCCGGGGGTAGTCGGGGGCTGCTAGGTAAACCCCAAAGCTGGGCCTGCACCACCTGCTCGGCCAGCGGGTAGGGCCGGGCGAGGCGTCGTAGCAGCGCCCCGAGGTGAGGACCGCAACGAATGTTCAGCGTGCCGGCCAACTCAGTGAGCGCACTTACCACTAGCTCGTTGGTATGCAGAATGTACTGGGCCAACTGCAGCGCCGACCAACCGTAGAGGGGCGGGTCGAGGACCGGCAGTTCGGGAGCGTTGCCCAGGTACTGAACCAGCTGAGTCAACTCAAGGTGGGTGAACGATACCTGCGTCCCGGTGAGCAGCAGCGTAGGGCGACACTCCGCCAGCGTGCGGACGAAGAGGCGTTCGGGCAGGGTCGGAAAGTGGCGTTGCAAGCGGGCTTGCAGGTAGTGCAGGGCCTGGGCTTGTTGGGTCGCCGTGGCCTGCGCATAGGGCAGGAGCAAGGCAGTGGGGGAGAACATAGCGTAGTAATAAGAGAAAGTGGATGGGGCACGCGGGGGCCAGCCGCTGGGTAGCCAGCAGCGGTAAGGCAGTTGCAGAAGTGGGGGAGCGCCTAGGGCAGGGAGGACCCGGCGGCCGGGGCTGGCTGGTCGCGCAACTGCTCCTCATCCAGCCAGATAAGCAGGAGTTGCCGGGCTTTAGCTTGCAGGGCTTGGTGGCGCTCGTGCAAAGCATCCCGGAGCGTGTCCGTAAAGGGGGCACCCGTGTCGGAGGCGAGGGTAATCGTCACTTGCTGGGCATGCGCGTGGAGCGTGACGGCGGTCAGGCCGGTGAGCTCCAACTTGTCGAGTTGGCGCAGCTGACGCTTCGCCTGTTTCTGGGCGCGGCGCAGGTACTTGAGGTCGCGACGGTAGCTCATCGTGTGTGACGGCTAAGCAGGGTGACTAGCTTCAGCGTATCGGCTGATTGGAAGCGAGCGGCGGCTAGGCGGTCGAAGGTGCCCGCCCGGCGGTCGGCCCGGTCGGGGAAGCAAGCACCGGGTACCCAGCTCGGGGCGGCCTGGCGCAGACGGGAGCGGTGACTGCGGAAGCTGATGGAACCCAGCTGACGTAATGTGGTACCCGTGGCGAGGTCGCGGCGCTGGCGGGCAGCTTCAGCTTGACGCCGGGCGATTTCGGCTAGGACGCTTGCGCTCCAGCGGGTGAGACGGGCGATATCCTCGCTTTCGTGGACGAAATGGTTGGCCCGTAGCTGCTCAGCTTCGCTGAAAAGGGGGTTGCCGATGAGGGGCAAAAGGACGTGCTGGCGAAGCTCGCCAAGAGAAGATGAGAGTACGCTCGTAAGCATACTTATCCCAGTTACATGGTTTGCCATGTATTTTTGAAGTAAGGTTTGTAAGAACCCAACCGTAGTACCTGCGCAAACAGGTGCTATATCGGAGGTCAGTCGTTAGCGCGGCTGACCTCTTTTTGCTTACTAGGGTAAGTTGTTCAACTTGAACAATACAAATGTACCATAAAATTACCATTAAACCGTTTTGCTGGCCTATTATTTTGTGGCGATACGCTAGTGCAACTGGGGTATATTTGCAGTATGAGAGCCGAAAAACAGGAAGCTACAGGCAAGAAACAGCTCAGTGTAGTATTGGAGGCAATTGAATTGGAAACAGCTAAGAAGGTTGCCAAAAAGCGTGGTGTAAGTACATCTTCCTTAGTAAGGATGCTTATTCTCGACGAAGCTCGTCGACTTGATATTCAGTAGCACTACTTCTGTAGACATAAGAAAGCCCAACCGATTGGTTGGGCTTTCTTATGTCTACAAAAATAATACGTTGATTATGGGGCCTTTATTGGAGTATTTTCTATTGATAATCAGTATGTTGTTTAGAAAAAATCGTTTAATCAGTCATGCTGAACAGGAGATTGGAACAGGTTGTTTTTTGTAGTGATCGGGTCGCAGTTGCTTACCGTGACTAGATAAAAATGGTGCGTTAGGTCGCGGCTATGAGCTACCCGCTACTACCCACACAACCTGCTTAAAAACCCCGAAGCTGCTCGTGTCGCTGGCGCTTCAAAAAATAGTAGCCGAAGAAGCCCAAAAAACGGCGTTTTCAGGGTTCGTTACGCACGCGCTTCAGCCCCCACTACTCGGTTCTTTTTGAAGAACGACGTTACCTGTTAGGTTTTTGAGCCACGAGGCGCACGAGGCGTAGGGTCTCTTTCGAAAAGTCGGCGGGGGCGAGCGGCTCTTCGTAACGCACAATCTTTAACCCGGCAGCGCCATAGAGCTTGGGCAGCTCGTTGGTGTTGAAAAACACCCGGTAGTCCCCGTCCGTGACGGGTAGGCGTGTGGTAGCTTCCATGTGAAAGGCTTCCAGTACGACGAGGCCCCCAGGCTTCAAGGCCTGCGCCACGCGCGCGGCGTAGTCGCGGCCGCCAGCATAGCTGAGCACAATCAGGTCCCATTTGCTGGTGCCCCAGTCATAGGTGGCCATGTCGTGAACTTCTATAGTGAGAGGGACGTGCAATTGGTGCGCTCGCTGCTGGGCAAAGGCCAAGGCCTTCTCTGCGATATCAACCCCCGTTACTTGCCAGCCGTGTTGGGCCAGGTAGAGGGCGTTGCGACCTTCGCCCATGTCGGCATCCAGGGCCGTGCCAGGGGAAAGGCCCTGCACCGTCTCTACTAGCAGCGCATTGGGGGCCGTGTTGAAGACCTTGGTGCGCATCAGCGAATCGGTGAGCAGGTAGTTCCAGCGCTGGCGCGTGCGCTCGGCCAGCTGGCGAGCATAGGCGGCCTTTTCGGCCGGCGTGGCCTGGGGCGAGAGCACGGGGGCCGGCCCCAGGCCCGGGGTGGGCGGCAGGCTTCGCGTGTCGGGCGCGGCTGGTTGCTGGGCCCACCCGGGCGCAGTAGCCAGCAGCAGAAGCAGCAACCAAGCACGCCACAGCAGGACAGGTGAATGCGCAGGCATGATAAGGTAAGTATATGAAATATAGTTAGCTACAAGATAAACAATTTCCAGTCAACTCGCCTTTCCAGAAAACTAATCCACTTATATAACGAACCAAGAAGACGTAACGCTGCTTCCTCAGCGGTTTGCCCGCACGTGGCGGGGCGTGCTGCTGGGCGGGTAGCCAAAGTGGCGCGAAAAGCTGGTGGAGAAGTTGGCCGGGTTGCTGTAGCCTACTTGGTAGGCTACTTCCGCTACGGTGGCCGCGCCGCTGGCCAGCAGCTCGTGCGCCCGTTGCAGCCGCACGAGGCGGATAAAATCGCCGGGAGCTTGGTCGGTGAGGGCCTTGAGCTTGCGATGCAGCTGGGTGCGACTCAGGCCTAGTTCCCGGCTCAGGGTTTCCACGTTCAGGGTTTCGTCGTCGAGAAAGCGCTCGACTACTCGTTGTACTTTCCCAAGGAAGGCTTGCTCCATAGACGGTGGGCCGGGGGCGGGCGGGCCAGCCACGCCGCGCCGGTACGCTGCCTGGAGCTGCTGGCGCCCGCGCAGCAGGTTGCGCAACTGGGCGAGCAGCTCGGCCCGCAGAAAAGGCTTGGTCAGGTACGCGTCGGCCCCGGTGTCCAGCCCTTGCAGCTTACTGGGCAAGTCGGTCTTGGCCGTGAGCAGGACGAGGGGGATGTGACTGGTGCGTTCGTCTAGCTTCAGCGCCCGGCACACGCCGTAGCCATCCAGGCGCGGCATCATGGCGTCCGTCAGCACGAGGTCGGGTAGGCGCTCGACGGCGAGCGCAAGGCCGGCGGCCCCATTTTCAGCTTCCAGCAGCTGGTAGTCAGCGGCCAGTATCGTGCGTACATAAGCCCGCACGTCGGCATTGTCTTCTATTACGAGTAGTAGTGGGGCGACTGGTGGTGAAGGAGTTAAGTCGGGCTCCGAGTTGAACGCTGGCGCTAGGCTGGCTGGCTCGCTGGTGGGCGCTTCGGCTGGGCTGCCGCTGGCCGGGGCCAGTGGCAGCCGCACCACGGCCGTGGTGCCGTGGCCCACTTCGCTGGTCAGCCCGATGGTGCCGCCGTGCAGCTCGACCAGCTCTCTCGTCAAAGCCAGGCCAATACCGGTGCCTTCCTGCTCGCGGGTGTCGGAGCTATCGACCTGGTAGAACCGGTCGAAGACGTGCGGTAGTTGCGTAGGGGCGATGCCGCTGCCCGTATCGCGCACCGTCAGCTCTACCCACCTGGGGCTGGTTGGCTCGGGGGACGTTTCCGCGCGCAGTTGCACGGTGACCATGCCGGCGGGCGGCGTGAATTTAAAGGCGTTGGAAAGCAGATTGACTGCTATTTTTTCCAGCTTGTCGGCATCAAAATCGACGGGCAGCGCGGGTGGGTTGGCCTCGAACGTGTACTGGATGTCGCGCTGCCGGGCTAGCGATTCAAAGGAGCCCACCAGCCCGCGCACAAAGCCGACTACCTCGCCCGGCGCTGGGTGGAGCACTTGCTGGCCGGCTTCGAGGCGGCTCAAATCCAGGAGTTGGTTGATGAGGTGCAGCAGGCGCTGGGCGTTACGCTCCACCAGTTCGGCCTGCTGGCGGGTAGCGGGCTCGCGGGTGTCGGCGGCAATTTGGGCGGCGGGGCCCAGCATGAGCGTGAGCGGCGTGCGAAACTCGTGGGTGATGTTAGTGAAGAAGCGGGTTTTTTCCTGGTCCAGTACCCGTAGGCGGTCGGCCTGGGCCAGTATCTCGTCGCGCTGGGTGGCCAGGGTATGGTTTTGCCGGCTGATTTCCGCGGTGCGCGCGTGCACGGTGGCTTCGAGCTGCTCGTTCTGGGCGCTGATGAGCTGCCGCCGCTCAGCTTCCTGGGCCAGGTTTTGGGCGGAGAGGTGCTCGACTTGGTGCAACTGCACTTCGAGGCTGCGGCGCGTGGCGGCAAAGTCGCGGGCCAGGTACACCGACATGGAAAACGGCAGCAGCAGCGCGCAGCCTTGAATGGTGAGCTGCGCGGCCAGAAAATCGGGGCTGTCCAGCCCATGAATGACGTGGAAGGCGCTGCTGGTAGCAAACGGCACCAGCAACGCCCCTAGCGTGCCAAGAATAAGTAGCCCAATGCCGGGCTGCCGCCGCCGCAGGGCTAGGCCTAGTACCCGCAGCATATCAAGCCAGGCGAGTAGAAACACGCCTAGCACCACGGTCGGCACCTGGTTGCCATCCAGGGGCTGGGCCAGCCACCACGCCACTTGCCCCACACTCGTCAGCGCCAGCACCCCTAGCCAGGCCCTGGGCAGGCGGGTATGGCAGATGGTATAGATGAACAGGAGCAGGAGCCCGCTGGTCAGCGACGTGCCCACCTGAAACCCCAGTTGCGTCCACCAGCGCGCCCCTTCGTCCGAGAACGTAGCGCGCAAAAACACCATCAGAAAGGTGCCCGCGGCTACGGCCATGCAGAAGCTAAAATACAGGTTGGCACGCTGGGACCGGTAAAACCAAAACAAGCAAAAGTGCAGCAAGGCCAGCACCGTCGCGCTGGTGACGGCAATAAGGCTGAGGGTATCGGAGCGGGCCTGGCGCACGCGCTCGGCCACCAGGCGCTCGGCCGGGGCCACCCACAAGGCAATGCCCCCGTAGGGCAGGGGCCAGGTAGCGAACCGGGCGTAGCGCACGGCCAGTAAGTGCGGCCCCGGCGCAGTGAGCGTGAAAGGCAACAGGCAGTAGCGCGGCCGCACGGCCTGGGTAGTAGAACCCGACGTGCCAATTTTGCCATAATAGCCCAGCAGGCGCCCGTCGAGGTAGATTTCGGAGGCGCCATCCTGCGCGACGTACAGCCCGAGCGACTTGCCCAGCAGGGCCGAGTCGAGGGTGAACCGGAGCCGGAAGCAGCCCGTGCCGCGCCAGCCCGGCGGTTCTTCCCCCACCCAAAATCCTGGGTTGGCTAGCAGCCAGTCGCGGTCATTAATAACGGCGGTGGCCCAGCCGGCCGGCGCGCCCGGCCGGTAGCGCCACCGCCGCGTGCCCCCTAGCCGCTGCATCGGCTGGGCATCGACTTGCGCGGCCCGCACGTGCACCAGCGCGCTATCGGGCGAAGCCGAAACAAGGGCCGGCCCAGGGCCGGGCTTGGCCCAGGTAGCTGGCCCGCTGAGCAGGCAGCAGCATAGAAGGACAAGGTAGCGGCTAGTCATCGGCAGCGGCGCAACAGCGGCGGGTGTGAGGAATAACGCAGCAGAACAAGCACCGGCGTTTCCCAATATACAACTTATCCCATTGGCTGTATTGGCTTTACCTGCCAGGCGGGCGGCGGCCGACGCGATTTTACCGCGTTGGCCACCGGAAAATTTGCGTGGACAACCTCCGCAAACACCTTTGCCACAAAGGCAAAAGCGCGGGCTGCATCGGCAAATGATTTTGCAACGTGCGCAAAGGCCGCGCCAGGCGACCTACGCTTCCTTTGTAACCGCTTCGGCGCTTCAAATTACGCTAGTTGCCAGCTCCCTACAGTCACTAGCCATTCCGGCGAATGAGCCGGTGGCCCCCGCCCAGTCGGCCACCTTCGGCCTGCCCGCCCACGCTCCTGCTAGTAGTCGCTAGCCCCGCATTTGCTTTCCTCCTTACCCGCCTTCGCTATGGAACACGCAGGTCACTTTCCACCGGCCCTCGGCCGGGTCTTCTACTATGTGGTGCTGGTCGCCTTGGGGCTGCTCGTTCTGCTAGGAATTGCTGGGCTAGCGCAGCTACCGGTCAGCACCGATTCGGTGTGGTGCCTACGTACTCCCCCCGGCAGGCTACTGGCATGAAGCCGCCCGTGCTTACCCGCCTGCTGCTAGGGGCCGCCGCCGTGGGCTGGGCCGGTATCGTGGCCAGCAGCTGCGCCGATAAAGCAGATGAGCCGGCCCCCACCACGGTTGTTAGCCGCCAAGGCATCACGCCGGCCAACGTGAGCTACGACAACTACATCGGCCTGCTGCTCAATACGCGCTGCAAGACCTGCCACAACCCAGCCTCCAGCCTCAGCACCAAGGCCGCCCTCGACGCCTGGACCAACGAGCACACCTACCGCAACGCCGCCGACCATAGCCTCAAGATTGTGGCCTCCATCGAGCAGGATAACATGCCCATCGCCCGGCCCATGGTGGCCGAAGAGAAAGCCTTGCTGCAAGCCTGGCTCGACCGAGGCGCGCCCGAAAAGTAGCGCCGTTTTTTCATAACTCCTTCTCATTTAGTGAGCTTGCTATGCATTGCTTTTCCCTCTTATTGCTTGCCTTGTTCGGGGCGCTTGGCCAGTTGCCCGCCGCTGCCCAAACCCTCTTCGTGACCCGCTCGGCGCAGCTCGCCTTCTTTTCGAGCACGCCCCTGGAAAACATCGACGCGAAAAGCAGCCGGGCCATGTCGGCCCTCGACCCGAAAAACCACACCGTCTATTTTAAGGTGGATAACACGTCGTTTGAGTTTCCGCGCAAGCTGATGCAGGAGCACTTCAACGACAACTACATGGAGAGCGCCAAATACCCGTTTTCGGAGTTTACGGGGCAGTACACGGGGGCCGTGGATACCGAGCACGACGGCAGCTACCCGGTGCTGGTGACCGGTAAGCTGAAGCTGCACGGGGTGGAGAAACCCTACCAAGTGCCCGGTACGATAACGGTGAGCAACCACCAGCTAGCTGTCGCGGCCAGCTTTACCATCGCGCTCAAAGACCATCACATCGACATTCCCACGCTGGTAGTAACCAAGGTGGCGGAGCAGGTACAGGTGACCGTAAAGGCGGTTTACGAGTCTAAACCCTTGGCCTCTAAGCTGTAGCTGCCATGAGTACTTTCCGTTTAGCGGGGCTGGTGGGCGGGCTTATGCTGGCCGGCCTGGGCGCGCAGGCCCAAGACCAAGACCTGAGTAAGCTCTTTGCCGGGGCTTCCGATTCGCTGGCGGCGGCCCGCCAGCCGGTGGCGGCCACGTTCAAGTCGCCGCGCATCGTCAACCTGCGGTCCAACGAGTCGATTGCGCGCCACGAGCTTGACTTTCAGGTCATGCACCGCTTCGGCGATATTGCCGGCAAGGACGGCGGCATCCGGACCTTTTACGGCCTGGATTTTTCGACTGATATCCGTATTGGGTTCGACTACGGCCTCACCGACCGCCTGACGGTGGGCCTGGCGCGGGCCAAAGGCAACACGGCCCAGCGGGAGCTGTACGAAGGAAGCCTGAAGTACAAGCTGCTGGAACAGAACCGGGGCGGCAGCCGCCCGGTGGGCGTCGCGCTGTTTGGCAACGCTGTCGTGTCGGGCATGACGGCCACCACCGACGAGTCGCTGGCCAGCACGTTTCGGCGGCCCGCCGACCGTTGGAGCTTCGTGGGGCAGGTCATCGTCACGCGCAAATTCAACGACCGGCTCTCGCTGGCGTTGCTGCCCACCGTAGGGCACCGCGTGCTGGTGGAGCAACACGACGATAATACGGTGCCCGCCCTGGGGGTAGGCGGCCGGTTTCGGTTTACCCAGCGCCTGAGCTTGATTGCCGACTACGTGCTGGTGCACCGCAGCAGCGCAAGCCGCGCCTACTACCGCACCTTGGGCGTCGAGTTCTACAACCCGCTGGGCGTGGGCCTGGAAGTCGAAACGGGCGGGCACGTGTTCGCCCTGACGTTCACCAACTCGGCCGCCATTCTGGAAAACCAGTTCATTCCCGAAACGCGCGCGTCCTGGACGAAGGGCCAGTTTCGGTGGGGGTTCACGATTTCGCGGCGCTTTGCCCTGGGCAAACACAAAAAATGAGGGCGGCCCGCTGTTGAAAAGCAAGCGTACGCTCTGAGAATTACCATAAATCCACTTTCCTTCAGCCACTTATGAAAGCCTTTTTTGCCACTCTCTGCCTAGCCCTGCTGGCCCTGCCCGGCATCGCCCAACCCGCCCGGCCAACACCTGGCCTGGCCAGCACGGCCGAAGTGCGAGCCTTCACCGCGCAGCTAACCCAAGTGGCCACTGCGGCGCAAAAGCGCGACACCGCCGCGCTGCACCGCCTCTTCGCCACCGAGTACCGCCATTACGCGCCCGACAACGAAGTCATGAATCGCAAAGCAGAGCTGGCGTATGTCAGCTCCAAGGAGTGGCCCTTCGCAACAGTTGCCGTGGCGAGCCCGGTAACGGTGAACGTCTACGGCCCGACGGCCGTGACGGTAGCCGCCGTGAAGTTTAGCGGCCCGGGCCAAGCTGGCAAAGTGTTTACCTCGACCCTGCAAATACTGGCCGTGTGGGTGCAGCGCGACGGGCGCTGGCAAGTGGCCGTGATGCACAGCAAGGAGCTGCCCGCCAAGCGAACCGCTAAAAACTAGCCGTTATGAAAACTGCCCTTCTGGTCCTATTGGGTAGCAACTTAACCTTCGGGGCGGCGGCGCAACAAGGCGATACGCTCACCGCCCGAGCGGCTATCCAGGCCGTACTCGCCCAGTATGAAGCAGCCTGGAACCGGCATGATGCGCTGGGCTTGGCGGCTCAATACCAGATAAACGCGACCTGGGTGAACTGGTTTGGGGCTTACTCTAAAGGGCAAGCCGCCATTCAAGCCCATTATGCCACCGTACATGGTTCTTACTTCAAAACGTCGCACTTTACCACTCGGGCCGTGGAGGACATCAGCTTCCTCAAACCCGATGTTGCGCTGGTGCACGTGCGCACGGCCCTGACCGGCGATACGCGCTACCCCGGCCAAACTTTTGAATTCCGCCGCACCCTCGTCTTCACCCAACGCGACAGCGCGTGGCGCATTAGCGCGGGCCAGAATGCCAAGCTAGAAGCGGGCGTCAAGTAATCGACTAGGCACTGAAAGTCGGCTACTCCGGCTAAAGCCGGTAGGTGCCAATTGGTAGGAAGAACAGGAACTGAACGCCCCAAAACCGCATGAAAAAGCGCCCCTTCGCTCGCAACCTACTCGGCGTACTGGCGTGGGCACCGCTGGCGATGCCGGTGCTGGCCCAAAGCCAGAAAGACGCCCCGCTGCCCGCTACCAACCCAGGTCCCAGTCAGGCCGAGCTAACGGAAGTGGCCACCCCCGACGAAAACCATCAGCTGCTCGCCAGCCTGAGCGGCACCTGGGCGTTTGTGGGCCGGCATACATTGCCTGGCCCGGCGAAAAGAACCTTCGAGTTTAGGGGCACCGTAGTCCGGACAGCCCTGTTGAACGGCCGCTATTTTAGGACGGAAACGACCGGGGCCCCCTTAAAAATGGCGTGGTCTGCGGGCGAGCTGGTGCCCTACAGTGACGTCACCCTGGAAGGCTATGATAAGGTGAAGAAAAAATTTGTGACCGCCAGCTTTAGTAACGAGCTGGATACCGGTATTATCACGACGGAAGGCACCTACGACCCCGCGACCAGGACGATTACGTACGCGGGCGAAACGGTGTCGCATATCCACCGGGATATGCCACTAGGTACGAAATTCACGTTTCAGGACACCGTGCGCATTACCGACCACGACCATTTCGTCTTCACCCGGCACGAGTTCGTGGCCGGGCAAGAGGTGATTACCACCGAGTTGACGTACACCCGCACGAAAAACCAGTAGCTGCAAGGTAGGCGAGTCAGGCTAGGGCTTTCGCCTCTAGTAGGGATGTTCTCAGAAAACGGAAAATACAGCACATTAAGCTATAGCAGTTCGCTCATCACGAGTTAGTTACTGCAAAGCAAAATGACCGGTTTGTGAAGCTTTTACCTGCTGTAACAGGTGGTTTAGCACGGGTGACAAATTAGCATAATATACCAACGATGAGGCCCTTATTGGAGTATTTAATGTTGCTAGTCAATTGATTGCAATCAATGACTTTACTTATCTCATCCGCACTAGAGCACGAACAAAAAACAACGCTGAGACTAGGGAGTCGAATTCCGTCGAGGCGAGGTATTTCAAAAAACGTGGGTATGAACGAGGGAGTAAGGGTTAGTTTAGAGAAAGAGCTTGTAGTTGCTGGAAGTTTAGCAAGTAGCTAAACAGCAATGCGGCGCTTTTTTACTGGTTGCCTGCCGGGGCCGAATTGAAAAAACCCGTCATCTGCGTCAGGCGCCCGTCATCGCCAAAGCGGGCGTAACTCGTGCCGGTCGCCAGCGTGGCCCCGTCCACGCCGCGCATCGTCCACCAGGAGAGCGCTTGGTCGTGATGCACCAGAAACTTATCGTTTTGGAACGTCGCGCCGGGCCGTTGCTGCTGCGACTGTTCAATATGGGCCATGAGCGCGGTCCGGCCCTGGCATTCGGTCGTGGGGTCGGCGTACGTGGCGTCGTCGGCCACGCTACGGGCTAGCAACTGCTCCCGCTCTGCGGCGCTGCTGCCGGCCCAGGCGGCCTGGTAAGCGTTCCAGGTGGCCAGTTGCGCTTCGTTTTGCAAGGGGTTCTTGGGCGAGGGGAAGAAGCCGGTCATGCGCGTGAGCCGCCCGTCGGCCCCGTAGCGGGCGTAACTGGTGCCGGCCAGCTGCTGTCCGTTGGCCTCGAACATGGTCCAATCGGCCAGGCCGTGCCCGTGGTGTGTAGCCAGCCGCTGGTTTTGAAACCAAGTGCCGGGGTAGTCCCGCTGAAACTTATCCAGGTAGGGCATCAGCTCGCCGTAGCCGCTCAGGGGCCGCGTGTCCGGGTCAGTGTAGACGCAGTCGGCGCCCACGCTACTGGTCAGCAGATAATGTCGTTCGCCCGCGCTGATATTGGACCAAGCGGCTTGGTAAATAACCCAAATGGGTAGGTAGGCATCAAATGAAGTAGGGGTGGAAGTTGCCATGGCATATGGGTTAATGAGTAGATGAGCCGGCCGGCTCGGGACAGATATGACCCGGAAAAGCCGCGCAAAACTGGCGGCTGGGACCCGCTACGCTCCTTAAACTAGTTTAAGAAATTAAACCTGCCGGCCGCGCAGCGTGCTCAAGAACTCGGGGGTAATCCCTAGGAAGGAAGCAATATGCTTGAGGGCCACGCGCTGGTGCAGTTGCGGGTAGTGGCGGCAAAAGCGGGCGTAGCGCGCCTCGGCAGAAAGGTGGGCGCGGGCGGTGAGGCGGCGCTGGGCCAGCAGGTAGCCGTTCTGAAACAAGAGCCGAAAGAAGCGTTCAAACTTGGGCACCTGCAGGCAGAGCTCCTCCAATTGGTCGAGGCGCAGCAGCAGCACCTCGGTGTCTTCCAAGGCTTGCAGACTCAGGTAGGCGCGCGGGGCGGACAGGGCGCTGGTAAAGTTGCTGCTCCACCAGCCTTCGGGGGCAAAGGCCAGCACGTGTTCCCGCCCGCGGGCATCCGTGGTGTAGGTGCGCACGCAGCCCCGCACCACGAACGCCAGGTAGCGGACCGGGGGGCCAGCTGGTTGAAGCAGGCCGTGGCGGGCCACGTGCTGCGGCTGGAGCTGGTTTGTAAACGCCTGCTGCTCGGCGGCCGTTAGCGCCACGTAGCGAGCCACGTTGGCTAGAATGGCGGTGTACATAGCTTTCTCGACTAATTTGCTACAAATAGTCAGGTGGGCGAAATGCGCTGCTACCGTAGTTGTTACGTGCGTCGCCGCTCTTAGTGAGCAGTCAGCGCGGCTGGCGTGGCCGCCTGGGCCGCCGCCTGCCGTAGGGCCCGCACAACGGCGCGCCGGGCCAACTCAATCTTGAAGGTATTATGCTCGTAGCCCACCGCGCCGGCCGTGAGTCGGGCCGCTATTTCCGTAAATAATTCCCCGGATGCCGGCTGGCCGGCCAGCAACTGTTCGGCTTTCGGGTCGCGCCAGGGCTTGTGGGCTACGCCGCCCAACGCCAAGCGGGCAGTTTTGATGGTGTTGCCGTCCATCTCCAGTCCCACGGCCACGCTCACCAGGGCAAAGGCGTAGCTGGCCCGGTCGCGCAGCTTAAGGTAGGTGCTGTGCGGCGCAAAGCCGTTGGCGGGCAACTCAAGCGCCGTTATCAGCTCGTCGGGCCCCAGGTTAGTATCCTGCTCGGGCGTGTCGCCGGGCAGGCGAGGAAAGTCTTCGAACTTGATGGTGCGCTCGCCGGCCGGCCCTTGCACGCGCACCACCGCCTCGAGCGCGGCCAGGGCCACGCACATATCCGAGGGGTGAGTCGTGATGCAGCTTTCCGAAGTGCCCAAGATGCCGCAGACGCGGTTGTAGCCGCCCAGGGCGCTGCCAGGTCGTAGAATGCCAGGTCGTAGAAGTAGTAGCAGCGGGTGCGCTGGAGCAGGTTGCCGCCGTTGGTGGCCATGTTGCGCAACTGCGGAGAGGTCCCAGCCAGAATGGCCTGGCTCAGCAGCGGGTATCGGGCCTGCACGGCAGGGTGGTAAGCGGTTTGGGCGTTGGTGGCCAGCGCCCCTAGCCGCAGCCCACCGCTAGGCAGTTCCTCGATGGCGGCCAGCGGCAGTTGGTTGACGCTGATGAGGTGCGGGGGGCGGGCCATGTTTTGCTTCAGCAAATCGACGAGGTTGGTGCCCCCGCCCAGGTAGGCGGCCCCGGGGTGAGCAATCTTCTGCTGCAAGGCCGCCGCCACGGTAGGCGCTTGGGCAAAGGTGAAGCTGTTCATTAGTAGCTAATTAGAGAGTATGAAAAAGGAACCTGGTGGACGAGGGCCAGCCGCTGGCGGAAGGGGTAGAGTGCTTAGCCGTTCGGCCGGCTAGCTGCTTATGCCTAATTCCTTACCCGCTACTTCCAGCACGGCGGCCAGAATGCCTTTGTAGGCCCCGCAGCGGCAGAGGTTGCCGCTCATCAGCTCCCGCACGTCGGCGGCGGTGCGGGCGTGGCCTTCGTGGAGCAGGCCCTGAACCGAGCAGAGCTGCCCCGGCGTGCAGTAGCCGCACTGAAAGGCATCGTGGTCGATAAATGCCTGCTGCAAGGGATGCAGCTGCTGCTCGCTGCCCAGGCCCTCCACGGTCTGGATGGCGTGCCCCTCGTGCAGCACGGCCAGCGACAGGCAGGAGTTGATGCGCACGCCGTCGATGAGCACGGTGCAGGCCCCGCATTGGCCGTGGTCACAGCCTTTTTTGGTGCCCGTCAGGTGCAGGTGCTCGCGCAAGGCGTCGAGCAGCGTGGTCCACGGGGCCAGGGGGAGGGAGTACGCTTGCCCGTTGACGCGCAGCGTGAGGGGTAGGGCGGGGGCCAGCGTGTCCGCCGCAGCCAGCGGATGAGTCACGAGAAGGTACATTTAGAAACTATGGATTGACAAAGCAATAATTTCAGTTGCCTGGCTAAATCAACGAGTTCTGCCTAATTGCCTGGTCCGCCGCGCCTACTGCCAGCCGCGCACGGCGTGGCCGCCGAAGATGCTGCGGTTGACCTCGGGCGTCGCAATCTGGTAGGGATGCACCAGCTCCAGCGTGCTCACTTGGTCGAGGGCGCGCAATTGCTCGGCCGTCAGCTTGATTTCCAGCGCGGCCAGATTGGCGCGCAGCTGCGCTACTTTGCTGGCCCCCAGCAGGATGGAGCTAACGCCCGGCTGGGCCGCCACCCAGGCCAGGGCCACCTGCGGCAGCGGGCGGTCCAGCTGCCCGGCCACGGTGCGCAGCACGTCGAGCACCCGCCAGTTTTGGTCGGTAAACTTGGTGTCGCCCAGCGGTGAGGGGCCGCTGAGCCGCCCCTCACCGCTGCCCTTATCCGCGTCTTGCCGCGCGTATTTACCCGCCAGAAAGCCGCCCGCCAGCGGGCTCCAGGGCACCACGCCCAGGCCCAGGGCGCGGGCGGCGGGCACGTGCTCGCGCTCGATGCTGCGCTCGGTGAGCGAGTACTCCGGCTGCACGGCAATGGGGCCGGGCACGCCGTGGGCCTGGGCCAGCACCGCCACTTGGGTCATAAACCAGGCCGGGACATCGGAGAGGCCGAAGTAGCGGATTTTGCCGGCCCGCACCAGGTCGCCGAAGGTTTGCAGCAGCTCCTCGGCGGGCGTCACCACGTCCCAGGCGTGCAGCCAGTACACGTCCACGTAGTCGGTTTGCAGGCGGCGCAGGCTGCCTTCCAGGGCGCGGTAAATGTTTTTGCGCCCGCTGCCGCCCGCGTTGGGGTTGCCGCGCGAGGCGTTCCAGGTAAACTTGGTAGCCAGCACCACCTGGTCGCGCAGCTGGCGCTGGGCCACGAAGCGGCCCAGCAGCTCCTCGCTGTGCCCGCCGGCGTAGATGTCGGACGTATCTACGAAGTTGCCGCCTGCATCCACGTAGGCGTTGAAGATGGCTTCGCACACGTCATCGGGCGAGCCCCAGCGGGGCGTGCCGAAGGTCATGGTGCCCAGCGCCAATGGGTTGACGATGAGGCCGGAGCGGCCAAGCGTGCGAAAATTGGTAAGGGGCATAAGGGGAAGAATTGAAATTTCAGGAGGGGGTAGGCTATACTTGCGGTAACCCCACTCACTCCCGGGCCTCCTCCCCGAAGGATTCCGCGCAGCAAGCGGCGAGGGGCTGGGGAGGGGGACTACACGTTGAATAACCCACCTTACAACAGCTTATCAGCCGTAATGGGCAGGTCGCGCACCCGGATGCCGGTGGCGTGGTACACGGCATTGGCCAGGGCGGCGGCCGAGCCCACGATGCCGATTTCGCCCACCGGCTTCACGCCTAGGGTCATGTGCGGGTCGGGCAGGTTGAGGAAATGCACGTCGAGCGCTGGCAGGTCGGCCTGCACCGGCACGTGGTACTCGCCCAAGTCCGGGTTCATGAGCCGGCCCGTGCGCTCGTCGTAGGCCGACTCCTCCATCAGGGCCATGCCCAGGCCCATCACGATGCCACCCTGAATCTGGGAGCGCGCCGTTTTTGGGTTCACGATGCGTCCGCAGTCCATGACCGTCACGAAGCGGCGCACCCGCACCTCGCGGGTGTCGGCGTGCACGCCCACCTCGCAAAAGTGCACCCCGTAGGAAGACATTGAGTACTTCGCGCCCTCGGTCGGGGGCGGCGACGAGCCTTCAACCTCGAAAAACGGCTTGTCCTGCCCGGCCAGCAAATCGGCGTAGGCAACCCCGGTAGTTGGGTCGCTGGTCAGGTAGAGGCCGCCGGTGCGCAGCGCCACGGCACCCCGCTCGGCCTTATGCAGCGGCGAATCTTTATCCGCCTGCGCCAGCTTAAACAGCTCGTCGGTCAGCTTATCGGCCGCTGCGCGGATGGCCGCGCCCACGGAGGCCGTAGCCGCCGAGCCGCCCATCGCCCGCCACTGGGGCAGGTCGGTGTCACCCTGCACGTAGTGGGCGCGCTCGAAGGCCACGCCGAAGCGCTCGGCAATGTGCTGGGTTTGGATGGTGGCCGCGCCGACCCCCATTTCTACCGACGAGGTGAAGACCGTCACGTCGCCCGCGGGCGTGAGGCGGGCGCGCACCGTGGCCGGCAGCGGCTGCACGGGGTAGTAGCAGCCGGCCACGCCGGTGCCCACCAGCCACTCGCCCCGCTGGGTGGTGCCGGGGGCGGGGCGCGCGGGGTCCCAGCCGAAAAAGCGGGCGCCCTGGTCGTAGCATTCCAGCAGGTGGCGGCTCGAAAAGGGCGTGTCCTCGGTGGGGTCCCGCACCGGCTCGTTGCGGCGGCGCAGCGCCAGTGGGTCCATCTTCAAGGCATAAGCCAGCTCGTCCATCGCCGATTCGAGGGCGAAGGAGCCGGGCGTTTCGCCGGGGGCCCGCATGAAGGAGTTCTGCACCCGGTCCAGCTCCACCACGCGCTGAAAGGAGTGAATATTAGGCGCGGCGTACTGGTGGCGGGCCATGACCGAAAACTGCTCGGCGTATACGTCCGGGGTGCACATGGAGTAGCCCGAGTGGATAACGGCTGTGAGCTGCCCGTCGGCCGTCGCGCCCAGGGCCACGCGCTGCTCGGTGGTGGTGCGTCCGCCCACCAGGTAGTTGACCGAGGCCCGCGCCAGACTCAGCTGCACGGGCCGGCCCACGAGCCGGGCGGCGGCGGCGGCCAGCGGCGTATTCTGCCACATGGCTACCTTGCCGCCGAAGGCCCCGCCCACGAATTCCGTGATAACCCGCACCTCGCTGGTCTTCAGGTCAAACACTTCCATCAGGGCCTCCTGCACGCCCACGGGGTACTGCGTGGAGTCGTACACCGTCAGCCGGCCCGCCGCGTCCCACTTGGCCGTGGTGGCGTGGGGCTCCATTGCGTTGTGGTTCAGGTAGGGCGTGGTGTACAGGTTATCCACGCGCACGGGGGCTAGCGGCAGGGCGGCCTCGGCATCGCCCTTGGTCACGTCGGCCGGCAGCAGTACCACGTGATCGGGCTTAAACGCCTGGTCCTGGTGGTGGGCCAGCGTCAGGCGCGGGGTCTCCACCTCGTAGCGCACGTGCACTAGGCTGGCTGCGTACTGGGCCAGGGCCAGGGTTTCGGCCACCACCACGGCCACCGGCTGGCCGTTCCAGGTGATGGCGGCCGACTGCATGATGGGCAGCGTGGTGGTGGAGCCGGCCAGCGGGTTGGCCATGCTCACCACGTAGGCGTAAGAAGGGGTTTGCAGGCGCGGGGCATTCAGGTAAGTCATCACCGCCAACACGCCCGGCACGGCCTCGGCCGCCGCCGTGTCGAGGGCCGTAATCTTGCCCTTGGCAATGGGGCTGTGCACCAGCGCGGCGTAAGTCAGCCCGTCTACTGGGAACTCGGCGCTGTAGCGCGCGCTGCCGGTCACCTTCAGGCGGCCATCTACGCGGGGGTAGGGCTGGCTCACGAACTTATCGGCGTGCAGCAGCGGGTCCGGCTGCAGGTCGGGCGTGAGCTTCATGGCCTTGCCCGCCAAGGTGGTAGCGGCGTTGAGCAGGGTGCCGGTTATAGTTGTCATGCGCAGGGGCTGAGCTAAAATGATGGTGGGAGCGGCGGCAGGAGCAGCGAAGCCGGCAAGCAGTGCTTGCTTGGCCACGGGCAGGGGTACAAAGGACATTGCTACGCCTGCGCTTATCCAGCACTATTCAAGCAATTTCTTGACTTATTCAACCAAGTTTGTCGGTTTGGCTAGCTACTTACTTAACCGGCCAACTGGTCAGGCACCCGCTAGTTCTACTGGCTGGTTGCTGGCCAGGTAGCTGCCGCGCAACCAGCGGCTAACTCGCTCCTGGCTTTCCCGTACTGGGTAGCCGTGACCAGTGCTTCCCTAATCCCCGACCGGCTGGACTACGACCAGTTTACAGTGCAGGCCTTCGATACCACCACGATGACGGCCAGCCAGTTGGCGATGCCCTACCGGCAGCGCAGCGCGTATAAAATCAGCCTCTACACGGGGGGCACGGCGCTGGTGCAATACGCGGGGCAGACGCTGACCATCGGCGGCGCTGACCTGCTGTTTTTCAATCCGCTGCTGCCGTATTCGTGCCAACAACAAACCGGCCTCACGGGCTTTTACTGCGAATTCACCAACGCATTTCTGTCCGGCGTTGACCGCTCGGCCTCGCTGCAGGAGTCGCCTTTGTTTCGCCTGGGGGCCAATCCGCGCTTCCACCTAGATCCCGACCAGACTGCCTGGCTAAGCGAGACTTTCCGGCGGATGCTGGCCGATTTAGCCTCGGGCTACCGCCACAAGTACGAGCTGCTGCGTACGCACGTGCAGCAGGTGGTGCACGTGGCCCTGCGGCTGCAATCTAACCAGGACCCGCCCCCGCCACCCGGCCCGGCCACTCGCCTGGCGGCGCGGTTTCTGCAGCTGCTGGAGCGGCAGTTTCCAGTGGCCTCGCCCACGCAGCCCCTGGCGCTGCACAGCGCGCAGGCGTTTGCCGCGCAGCTGGGCGTGCAAGTCAACCATCTGAACCGGGTGGTGCGCGCTGCCACCGGCCGCACAACCAGCGGCCATTTGGCCGAGCGCATCGCCCAGGAAGCGCAGGCGCTGCTACGGCATACCGACTGGCCCATCGCCGATATTGCCCAGGGCCTGGGCTTTGCGGAGGCTACGTATTTCAATCGCTTTTTTCGCAAGCAGACCGGCATATCACCGAAGGCATTTCGACAGCAATGCTAATAAGGCCTTTATTGGATTAAATATTATTGATAATCAATAACTTATATAGTGTTCATAGGAAAGAGAAGCGCTTAAGCCGCGCGCCTTGTGCTGACCGTACTGCGTTAGGGGATAGGCTGTAGCACTACCCGCCGATTGCGGGGGCGTTGTGCGGGCTCCCGGTTGTCAGCCACGGGCTGCGTATCCCCGAACCCTCGGGGCTGCAGGCGACTAGCGGCAATTCCGTGCGCCGTCAGGTACGTGCACACGGCTACGGCTCGTTGGTAGGAGAGGTGCTGGTTTAGCAGCGCGTCTCCCTGGTTATCGGTGTGACCTTGCACCTCCAGGCGCAGGTGGGGGTACTGCCGAAGTACCCCCACCAGGGTATCCAGGCTAGCCGCCACGGCGGGCAGGAGCGTTGCCTGCCCTTGGGGGAAGTATAAGGCGTGCCAGGTAACCGCCACTCCCGAGGCTAGCTGGCGCGCCAGCGTGTCGCGCGCGTTCGCGCGCGGAGCACTAATTAATTGGACTACGTGCGTGCGCTTCACCAGCAGGGGTTCGGAGGGGGTACGCGGCTGAGGCCGGGGCAGTGTCGGGGCTGGTCGCGCGCGGCGTTGGCGCAGGTTTGTCACCAGCTTAGCGGGCGGCCTCGTGCCAGGCCGCGGGCCGACGAGCGGGCGCGGGGCCGGCGACCAGTTGGTAACAAGCGCACGGGCAGGTACTACTTCGCGATAACGGCTACTCAGCAGCTCCGTTGTGAGTCCCCACAGGGTATGCCACGAAGCCGGGGCCTCCGATTGGCGCGGGCGCTCCCAGCTTAGCAGCAGCCGCGTAGTGGCCGAATACTGACAGTAATCCAGCCGCAGGGGGTAGGCATGCCCGGCCTGTAAATCAATGGCTACCTGATACACGCTTAGATACTGGCCCCGCCATTCATTCAGTAGCAGGCGCTGGTCCAGCCAGAGGCGCACGCCATCGTCCACCGTGAGATGCAGGATATACCGGCCCGTTACCGGCGGGACCAGCCAGCCCGTCCAGCGGACGGTAAACGATGTGGCGGGCACCCCCGGCACGGGACTTTGCTCGTGCCAGTCGAAGTCGAGATGAGCATCGCGCTGGGTATGGACCAGGTGCTCAAAATTCAGCCCCTCGTAGTAGTCGCCCCGTAGGCCTGGGCGTAGCCCGGCGGCAGTTTGCGCGCAGCTGAACTGCGGCCCGAGACTGAGCACGCTCAATACTCCTAGTGGCCAAGCCAGCCGTCGCGCGGCGAAGTTGACCCAGTCCACAAGGAAGTAGCTGCCTAGGCGAGAACGTAAGCAGCGTGGCCGCAGATGGGGCCACCCGGATGAGGCAACTGGCAGCAGGGGCATAGAGAAGAAGGTAAAAGGACCGACAAGAGTTGTGGCGTCAACTCCACCTGAGCCACGAGCCACAGCTAGACAGGCACGTCTAAGTAATTGGCGCGGCTGCCCCGGCCGGGCAGCGCGGCCACGGAGCTGGTGTGCCGCTGGCGGCGCAGCAGCTTGCCTATCAAGGCCACGCGCCCACAAAAGCGAGCCGCTACCTGTACTTGTCGGCACCCGGCACAGCACACGCCCGCCCTGCTGCTGTAAAGCCGAAGAATCGGCTCTTAGAGCAACTCCTGCGAAAGCAACGCAAGACCAGCAACATCACTCGCTAATCCGCTCTAGGGCGGGCGCTTCTTACTGCGCTAGCGACTTCCCATCGTAAAAGGCGAGCACCTTTCGGCGGAAGATAAACGTGTACTTGGCTTGCAGCTGGTTGGAGATAGCAAAATTGAGGTTGTTCTTGGTCACGTTAAACTCCGTACCGCTAAGCAGGCCGTTGTTGAAGCGGATTTCGGCGTTGCGCTGCGTAGTGGTGAGGGCAGCCACCTGACGGGTGGCAGCGGCGTACTGCAGCTGGGCGGCGCGGGCGTCGGCGTAGGCTTGCTCAATGCTTTGGCGCAGCGTGAGGCGGGCCTGCTCGGCTTGCAACTGCACCTGCTGGGCGTTGATAAGGGTGCGCTGCACATTGGTGCGCACTTGCAAGCCGTTGAGAATCGGGATGCTGAGGGCGAACTGCACCTGCTGGCCCAGGTTCTGACTGAGCTGGTCCCAGTAGTTCTGGGGCAGCGCGCTGGGCTGGTAGGTAATGACGTTCAGCGGCGTGAGTGCCCCACCGGGCGTGGTAGGGTTTGGCACGTAGAAGGTAAGGCGCTGCGCCGTTGAGTCGCCGCCACTCTGCGGCACCGTACGCGCCGACGAAAAGCCGCTGAAGATGCTCCCGGCCAACAGCAGGCGCGGGTAGTAAGCACCGCGGGCTAGCTTCACGCTGCGGCCGGCGCTGAGCACCCGCAGGTCGGCGGCCTTGATTTCGGGTTGGCGGGTGGCCGCGCCCTGAAACAACTCGCTGGTATTCAGTGCCAGAACGCTTTCTTCGTCGGGGTCGGGTAGGTTGGGCACCTCTAGCTGAAAATTAGGATTGGCAGCTGGGTCCAGATTAAGCAGCTGCAGCAGATTCAGGCGAGCGATGGTGGCCTGGTTTTGGGCATTGACGACGTTCAACTCGTCGGTGGCCAGTTGGCTTTGGCTATCGAGCAGGGTACTTTCCGGAATGCTGCCGGCTTGCAGCAAGAGTTTAGTGCGGGCAATCTGCTCTTGGTCGCGCGTCACGTAAAACTGGTTGGCGCGCACCAGCTCCTGGGCCAGCACCGCCTGCAAGAAAGCCGAGGCTACATTGAGGCTTAGGTCGTTACGTGCCTTCTCTACATCGGCCTGGCTGGCTTGCAGGTCGAGGGCGTTGCGCCGAATGGTATTGCGCAGCTGAAAGCCCTGGAACAGCACCAGCTGCGAGCTGCCCGAGAAGTTGTTCGAGCGCACCGTCTGGAACTGAAACACGAACGTGAGCGGGTTGACGCTGGTACCGTACTGCCAGGCTTGAGTGGCGCTGAGGTTGGCCGTGGGCAGCAGCGCGGCCTTGCTTTGGCGCAGTACCTGAGCATTGCTCTGCACCGTCAGTTGGTTGAGGCGCACCCCAATATTATGCTCCAGGGCGTAGTCGATGGCCCTCTGCAAGCCCCAGGGGCCGGTGGCCGCCGTGCCGGGCGTGGCCAGCGCCGCTGCGGGCGGCGAGGCCGGACGCGCCGGCTGGGGCGCGATTTGAGCCGCCAAGGGCTGAACGGCCAGCAGCATCGTTAGTGCGACCAGCGGAACACCGCCGCGCCGGCCTAGGATACTTGGTGCAGTCACAGCAGAGAAAAGGGCAAGAAAAGGTGGGGTAATCACTTGATTTTCGTTAAAACCAGACCTGTTTGGGGTCGTCACTAGTGTAAAAGCAGAAAATGTCACCAGGCCAATCTATTGAGCGACGCTTCCCGATTAGGGAGGGTGCACGATGAGCGAAGTTGCCTCGCAACAGTGGCCTTGAGAAGGGTGCAGTCAGAGCGTCCAACTAGCTTCCCCTCACTCAGCCCGTAGGCTGAGCACGGGGTCGCGGCGGGCGGCGCGCCAGGCCTGCACGCTCACGGTGAGCCAGGCCACAAGCAGGGCCCCCAGGCCGGCGGCGGCGAAGTACCACCACTGCCACGCCACGCGGTAGGCAAAGCCTTCCAGCCACCGTTCCAGCAGCAGGTAGCTCAGGGGCAGCGCCAGCGCGATGGCCCCAACCACCAGCCAGGTCAGGCTGCCGGTCAACAGCCACACGATGCCCAGCTCACTCGCGCCCAGGGCCTTGCGGATACCAATTTCTTTGCGCCGTCGCTCGGCCGTGAAGGCCGCCAGGCCCAGCAGGCCCAGGGCGGAAATGAGGATGGCCAGCCCAGCGAAGTAGCGGGCGAGTACCGCCACCCGCCGCTCGGCTACGTACTGGGCCTGGTAGTCGGCATCCAGAAATGAGTAGTCGAGCGGAAAGCCGGGGTTGTAGGCGGCGTACAGCTGCCGCAGCCGCGCAAGCGTGGCCTGCTCCGCGCCCGGCTGGAGCTTCACCAGCACCGTATTTATCGAGGGGTCGAGCTGGAGGAGCAGGGGTTTGATTTTTTCGTGCAGGGACTCGAAGTGAAAATCGCGGACCACGCCCACGATGCGGCGCCCGTCGAGCTGTTGGCCCACGGGGTCGGGCATTCCCAGGCCGGCCACCAGGGTTTGGTTGACGAGGATGGCGGCGCTGTCGGCGCGAAACTGCGGCGCGAAGCTGCGGCCGGCTACCAGGTGCAGGCCCATCGTTTCCACCAGGTCATAGTTGATTAGCATTGTTGCCACGGGCAGGCGCTTGCCCCGCCAGCTCATCTCCTCCACGTGGTGCCCCCCCAGGAAACCGCCCAGGACGCTGGACGCCTGCCCGACGCCGGGCAATTTTTTCACCTCGGCCAGAAACGCTGCCTGCTGGCGCGCCGCCTTGCCGCCCGTATCAAAGCGGAGCACGTGGGCCTTATCGTAGCCCAGCGGCTGGCGCTGCACAAACGCCAGCTGCGCGTTGACGACCACCACGGCCACAATGAACAGCACCGAGAGCGTGAATTGCAGCACCACCAGGCCCTGCCGCGTCCACACGTCGCCGGCCCGGGTCGGCAGCTTGCCTTTCAGCACGGCCGCCGGCTGGAAACCCGACAGGTAGAACGCGGGGTAGCTGCCCGCCAGCAGCCCCGTGCCCAGCGCCAGGGCCAGGCTGGCGGCCACCAGCGGCCACTCCCAGCGCAGGGCCAGCGGCTTGCCCGTCAGCGCGCTGAATTGCGGCAGCACGAGCTGCACCAGCCCCACGGCCACGACCAGGGCCAGCAAGGCCATCACCACGGACTCAGTCAGATACTGCCCCACCAGCGCGGCGCGGCTCGCCCCTAAGGCCTTGCGAATGCCCACTTCCTTGACCCGCCGCGAGGCCTTGGCGGTGAACAGGTTCATGAAATTGATGCTGGCAATCACCAGAATGAGGGCGGTAATCAGGGCAAACAGCCGCACGTAGACAATGCGCCCCCCGGTGGCGACGCCATTTTCGTAGGTGCCGTGCAGGTACCCCGCCGCGAATGGCCGCACAAACAGCGTGCGCCCCTGAGCCTGGGCCTGCGCGCTTTTGGTTTTCAGCAAGCCCGCCAGCTTAGCTTGAAACTGCGCGGGGTCGGCCCCCTGCTTCAAGGCCAGGTAGGTGGTGAAGGGGCCGTCGTCGTCCCACTTGATGACCTCGCCCATCTGCATCTGGTCCTTGAAGGCGGCAAAGGGCAGCACGCAGTCAAACTGCTCGGACGAATTACGGGGCACTTCGGCAAACACCCCGGCTACCAGGCAGGTCTGCTTGCGGTCGGCCATTTGCCATTCCACGGCTTTGCCCAGGCTGTTCTGCGGCGAGTGGAAGAGCTTGGTAGCTAGGGCTTGGGAGAGCACAATGCCGTTTTTATCCCGCAGTACCGTGGCGGGGGTACCCACCAGCAGGGGGTAGGAAAACAGCTGGAAGAAGGCCGGGTCCGCGTACTTGGGGACGGCATTGAGGTGCTGGCCGCCCGCCGCCAGCGTGAAGCCGGGGAAGAACGGGACCGGCGTAGTGGTAGCCACGAACTCAAGCTCCGGCATTTCCCGCCGCAGGACCTCGGCCAGCAGCGGGTTGGTGCCGGTTTGGGTCTCGATGCCGGCGGCCGTGCGGCGATTTTCCAGCACCTGGTAGAGCCGGCCGTCCAGGGCGTGGTAGCGGTCGAAGCTGCGCTCGTCGCTACTCCACAAGTAGATGAGCAGCGCGCAGGCCAGGCCGGTCGAGAGGCCAAGCAGGTTGATGAAAAACGTGCTTTTGAACCGCTTAAAGTTGCGGTAGAGGAGCAGCAGGGGGTAGGGAAGCATGGCCGAAAGAGGAGGAGTCGGTTAGAATTGGCTGCGGCTGTGTTCCAGCACCACCTGCCCGTCGAGCAGGCGGATGACACGCCGGGCATACCGCGCGTCGTGCTCGGAGTGCGTGACCATGAGCACGGTGGTGCCCGCCTCGTTCAATTCGGTCAGCAGGCCCAGCACGTCGTGGCCGCTGGCCGAGTCGAGGTTGCCGGTGGGCTCGTCGGCCAGCAGCAGCGGCGGGGCATTGACCACGGCGCGGGCCACGGCCACGCGCTGCTGCTGCCCGCCCGAGAGCTGCAGCGGAAAGTGGTTGCGCCGGTGCAGCAGCTGCATTTTCTCCAGCACCTGCTCTACCCGCTGCCGCCGCTCGGCGGCCCCCACGCCGAGGTAGCGCAGGGGCAGCTCTACGTTCTCAAACACCGTCAGCTCGTCAATCAGGTTGAAGCTCTGAAACACGAAGCCCAGGCTGCGCTTGCGCAGCTCGGCCCGCTGGCGCTCGGAGTAGCGGCTGGTTTCGGTGCCCAGCAGTTGCAGGCTGCCGCCGTCGGGCTCGTCGAGCAGCCCTAGCAGGTTGAGCAGCGTCGATTTGCCGCAGCCCGAGGGGCCCATGATGGCTACAAACTCCCCCTGCTCCACCGTCAGCGAGACGTGGTTGAGCGCCTTGGTTTGCACCTCTTCGGTGCGGTACACCTTTTCCAGGTTTTCGGTCTTAATCATGAGATTTACTTAATTTCTGGTAGTTGTTATGTTCTAACTGGTCTCGTGAGGCGACCCGTCAGGGGGCATCAGGTTGGCGGTTGTCTAGCACCAGTTCTTGTTGGTCAGCGTAGCCTTCGTAACTGGACGTCACGACCCGGTCGCCGGGCTGCAGGCCCGCCAGCACCTCGTAGTAGTCGGGGTTCTGCCGCCCTAGCCGGATGGCTACCCGCTGGGCCCGGGTGCCGTCGGCCGTTAGCTTGAACGCCCAATTGCCCACGGTTTGCTGGTAAAAGCCACCTTTGGGCAGCAGCACCGCCGGGGCCTTCGCACTCAGCGCCAGCCGGATGGGCAAGGTCTGGCCCCGCCGCAGGCCCGGTGGCGGGGTACCGGTAAAGGCCAGGTCGATTTGCAGGCCTTTGGTTACTTGGGCGTAGATTTTGGTCACGCGCAGGGCATACGCCTGGCCATCCACCACCACTTCGCCCACCTGGCCGGCCGCGATGCGGGCAATGTAAAACTCGTCCACCGCGGCGTGTAGTTTCACGCCCGCCAGCGCATCAATCTGCCCCAGGCGCTGGCCCCGGGTTTTGGCCTCGCCCACTTCCGCCGCCAGCGAGCTGAGGCGCCCACCGATTGGGGCCCGCAGCAATAGGTCGTCCAGCTGGCGCCGCATCAGGGCTAGGTTGCTGGTCATGCGCTGCACCGATTCCTGCATGGTGCCCAGCTGCTGCTGCATGGCTATTGAGTCCTGGCGCAGGGTCTGCTGCGTGAGCTGCCGCCGGCGCAGTTGGTAGCGGTAGGCGTTTTGGCTTTGCAGGTAGTCCTGCCGCGCAATCACCTTCTGGTCGTAGAGCACTTTGTTGGTGTTGAACACCCGCCGGGCCTCGGCCAGCTGGAAGTCGATGTCCGCCAACTGGTTTTGGCGCAGGATGCGGTTTTGCAGCAGCTGGGTGCGGGTGTTGCGCAGGTTGTTCATCAGCTCGTACACGGCCGTTTCGCGGTTCACCATTTCCAGTTGCAGGTCGGGGTTGGCCAGCCGGAGCAGGGGCTGGCCCGCCGTGAGGGTCGTGCCTTCTTCCACCAGCACTTGCTGCACCGTACCGGCCTCCGCCGCGTCCAGGTACACGGTGCGCAGCGGCTGCACGACCCCGTCGATGGCCGTAAACTCCTGAAAATTGCCCCGCGTAACGGGGCTGATGGTCAGCCGGCTGGCCGCGACGTGCAGCTGCTGGCCCGGCCTAGGCCAGTAAAGGCCGGCCGCGCCCGTGCCCGCCAGCACCAGGACCCCCAGCCACCACCAGCGGGCAACAAACGACCATTTCTTTTTCGGTATCAGAATATCCATTTGGTTCAGCGCAGGCACTAGCCGCAAAAAGCTATGGACCAGAGATGCCAAGAACGGTGCCTTTATTGCAACGCATTGCTAATCAATAGCCTGCGCCTAAACCTTGTTTATTAGCCGCCATTAAGCGTCCGGTTCTGATATAGTTGACCGTTCGGTTCTGATACAGTCCGAAGCTGTTGCTGGGTCGTGAATAGCCTAGTAAACTGAAAATTAGTATTTTCCAAGGCCAGCACGGTTTATGTGGCCTGCATGGGGCGGGTACTTGCCAGCCCCGACTTTTACGTTTTACCTAGCCGCTTTTTCATGAATCTTAAACACGCCCGCATCCTGGTGGTAGACGACGAGCCCGACGTGCTATTCGCGCTCAAGCTGCTGCTGAAAACCGAGGTGCGGGAAGTGGTGATGGAGCGCAACCCGGAGCTGCTGCTCTCTCTACTCCGCCAGCAACATTTCGACGCCGTGCTGCTCGACATGAACTACCGCAGTGGCCAGGCGACGGGTAACGAGGGCTTCTACTGGCTAAGCCGCATCTTGGAACACGCTCCCACCACGGCCGTTATCCTGATTACGGCCTACGGCGACGTGCGCTCGGCCGTGCGCGCCCTCAAAGCCGGGGCTACCGACTTCCTGCTCAAGCCCTGGCACAACGACCAGCTGCTGCAAACGCTGGCCGCCGCCCTCCAACCCAAGCCCGGCAGCAAAAGCGAGGGCAGCCCGAAAAAACCAGCCGGGCTGGCTGCGGCTACCATGCTCCTGGGCGAGTCAGCCGCCATGGAGGAAGTGCGCGCCATCATTGAAAAGGTCGCCCCGACCGAAGCCAACGTGCTGCTGCTCGGCGAGAACGGTACGGGCAAGGAACTGGTCGCCAAGTCCCTGCACGAGCAGTCGCGCCGTGCTGCCCGGCCCTTCGTAGCTGCCGACGTGGCTGCGCTCAGCGAGGGGTTGTTTGAAAGCGAGCTGTTCGGGCACACCAAGGGCGCGTTCACGGATGCCCAGAACAGCCGCGTGGGCCGGTTTGAGGCGGCCAGCGGCGGCACCTTGTTTCTGGATGAGATTGGCAACATTGCCCTGCCGCAGCAAGCCAAGCTGCTTACGGCCCTGCAAAACCGCCAAGTGGTGCCCGTGGGGAGCAATACCCCCGTCCCGGTGGATATCCGGCTCTTGTCGGCCACCAATGCCCCGTTACACGCCCTGGTGGCGCGCGGGGCTTTCCGCCAGGACTTGATGTACCGCCTCAATACGGTCGAAATTACCCTACCCCCTCTGCGCGAACGGGCCGACGACGTGCCTCTGCTGGCCCAGCACTTCGCGCAGGTGTACGCCGCCTGCAACCGGCAACCCGTGCCGGAATTCAGTGCCGCTGCCCTGCGCAAGCTTCGGGAGCACCCCTGGCCCGGCAACGTGCGGGAACTGCAACACGCCGTGGAGCGGGCCGTTATCCTAGGGGCCGGCCCCGTATTGCACCCGGCCGATTCCCCGTTTCGGAACTCCGAATCGGCCGCTGCTTCTGCGACGGCAGCGCCCGCTATAGCTAGCGCGGAGAATCCGCTCCAACTGCTAGAAGTGGAAAAAAATACCATTCAGCAGGCCATTGCGCGCCACCAAGGCAACCTCACCAAAGCAGCTAAGGAATTGGGTCTTACCCGCACCGCCCTCTACCGCCGGCTCGACAAGCATGATATTTAATAGCCTAGACGTGCGCCTGCTGGGACGGTTGGTACTGCTGGTGGCCACGCTGGCCGGGGGCGGGTACGCCGCGCAGCACCACGCCTATGGGCTAGCCCTGGGAGCCCTGGTGCTACTGTTAGTACTAATTCTGGACCTGGCCCGCTACCTGACGCGCGGCCACAAGGCGCTGGCCGACTTCACTCTGGCCGTCAAGTACCGGGATTTTTCGCGGCAGTACCCGGCGCAGGCCGTCCCGGCGTCGCAGCGGCCCTTGCACGAGGCCTTCAACCAGGTGAACGCCACGTTTCGGGAGCTGCGAGCCGAGCGGGAAGGGCAGTTTCAGTATCTGCAAACCATTCTGACGCTGCTCGATACGGGCATCGTGTCCTACGACGTGGCGGGCACCGTAGCCTGGGTGAACGAGGCGTTCAAGCAGACGCTACAGCTACCGTACCTGAAAAACATCCGGGCGCTGCAAGCCCGCCAGCCGGTCCTCTATGAGGCTATCTGCCGGGCGGTGCCTGGCCAGCCCGTAGTGGTAAAGCTAACGGTAGGTCCCCAAACGGTGCAGCTGCTCGTGTCGGCCACGCAGTTTAAGCTACGCGGCGAGACGTTTACCCTCCTCGCCTGCAAGAACGTGAGCCAGACCCTGGCCGACACCGAAACGGCCGCCTGGCAGCAACTGCTGCGGGTGATGACGCACGAAATCATGAACTCAGTTGCCCCCATTGCCTCGCTGGCTGATTCGCTGGGCCGCCACGTGCAGCGCGCCCGGCAACAGGAAGTTCCCGGTGAGTTGCTCGACGACGTGGGCACCGGCATTCACATCATCCAGCAGCGCAGCGAAGGGCTGCTGCGCTTCACCCAGGTATACCGGGACTTTAGCACCCTGGCCACGCCGCAGCGCACGACTCTCCATGTGCTGGAATTGCTCCAGGCCACCCGACAGCTACTAGCGGAGCAACTGGCCGCGCAAGGCATTACGGTTACCTTCAGCGTTCGGCCCGCGCACCTCACCCTGCACGCCGATGGCCACTTGCTGGAACAAGTGCTTATCAATCTAGTACTCAATGCGGCGCAGGCACTCGCTCAAATTTCCGACCCCCACCTTAGCCTGTTAGCCTGGTCCGATGAGCAGGAGCGGGTGATTATCGAGGTAAAAGACAACGGGAGCGGTATTCCTGCCGACGTGCTAGACAACATCTTTATTCCTTTTTTCACCACCCGCCCCAACGGCTCCGGCATTGGATTGAGCCTAGCCAAGCAAATTATGCAGCTGCACCAGGGCAGCATTCAGGTTCATTCCGTGGAGGGAGCAGGTAGTGCGTTTCAACTGTGGTTTCCCCCTCGATTGCTTGCCAGGGGCCAGACCGAAAATGAGATAGTCGGTCTTCCTATTAATCAGGTGTCAGGAAAACGGGAATGAGTAACGAGGCCCTTATTGGAGTATTTTGACAAGGGCATTTCCAGCGCGTAAAGGCACTTTTTTCGGGCGTATTTCACTGACCCTTATTGGAGTATCTTCAGGGCATGACAACCGTCGCCCTTTACGCTCGTGTCTCGACCAAGGATAAAGGTCAGAGCACTGAGAATCAGTTGCCCGAACTGCGGCGCTTTGCGCAGGCCTACGGCTACACCGTCTACAAGGAGTACGTGGAGCACGAGTCGGGCGGCACGGGCAAGCGCTCGGAATTTCAGGCGCTGTTTGCCGATGCGCACCGACGGCGCTTTGACTTGGTACTGTTCTGGAGCTTAGACCGCTTCAGCCGCGAGGGCGCGCTGCCCACCTTGCAATACCTGAACCAGTTGCAAGGCTGGGGCGTGGGCTATAAGTCACTCACGGAGCAGTATTTGGATTCAGTAGGGCTCTTTCAGGAGGCCATCATTTCTATTCTTGCCACACTGGCTAAGCAGGAACGCATCCGACTGAGCGAGCGCACCAAGGCGGGCATGGCCCGACGCAGGGCAGAAGGGGTGCAGATAGGGCCGCCCGCCAAAAGTGCTGCCGTCATTGCGCATATACGGGAGCTAAAAGCGACTGGCATCTCTAACTATGCCATTAGCAAGAAGTTGCGTCTCTCAGCCAGTACCATAGCAAAATACGTAGCTTAACCTCCTACAACTACCACGCCGCTCTAACTCTACCCGTTCTACTTGCGGCGGCGCAAATATGTAGACTATCGGCTTGAGCTGCACCGCTGCGCGAGCAATCCGTACTTTGTGGGATGACGGCGGAAAACATAGAACGGCTGCTTCGACAAGGAGAGGGCATCAGCATTGAATTCAAACAAGCGCGGCGGGGGCTACCACGCGATGTATTTGAAAGCGTGTGTGCTTTTTTGAATCGGCAAGGAGGACACCTGATTTTGGGTGCTCGCAACGACGGCACACCGACTGGCGTGGAGGAAGCCGAGGCAGACCACTTGCAGCGGGATTTTGCAGCCTTGAGTAACAACCCAACGAAGCTGCAGCCGCCGTTTCTATTGGAGTTGGAGCAGGTACGGGTCGGCGAAGCAATACTCTTGTACGCCTACGTGCCGCAAAGCTCGCAGGTCCACCGCACGGACGGCTTAGTCTTCGACCGCGGGCATGAAGGCGACTTTCGCGTGGTGGACAACGAGCGAATCAGTCAGCTCTACGCCCGCAAGAGCAATTACTATTCAGAAGGACGCATCTTTCCGCGCCTACAACTCACGGATTTTAAGCCGGGTCTCCTTGCTAAAGTGCGGGCACTGCTAGGGGTCGCACTTGAGTTCGAACAGAAAACCCCGCTAAGGAAATGCACTGAACTGTAAAATGCTACTAATCAATATTTAGCAATTTACACGAAATAGGCAAGTGATTAGCCATTCCCAGTTTTATACTCTCTCCATGGCCGCGCGTACTGCTTGTAGAGAGGGCTGATAGCTTTTACAGCAACGCATTTTGTTGCCGCAAGCGGCTTAACGGGGTTTTCTGTTCGAACTCTAGTGCGACCCCCAGTAGTAAAATATAGTACCGTTTGGTAGAAATTTGACCAGCTGGCGCTAGCAAACCAGCTAATGGTAGCGCGACTATTCTCCTGCGCTTGTGCAGCACGCTGCAAGTAGCCCGCAACGGCGACACGAATGGCGCGGGTGGCAAGCTCGACCAGCCCTCGGAAGTGCTGCTGAAAGGCAAGCAATTGATTGTGACCGACTACGACGACCCGGTGAAGCACTTCGTGAATACCAAGGCCGACGCCCCGCATACCGAGTCGGTGCTGGATTTGCCGTAACTTATTTAACCGTAGCCGGTTTAACCGTAACCGGGTTTGGCAAGCATTTTTTTCGTTCTTACTAACGCTAACGTACTATGAATCAACTAGAGAAATTAGCCGCTAAAGGCCTGGAAGTAGTTGGTGCCCACCAGCGCGGCGCGGCGCTGGCCGTGGCTGATAGCGACTTGGCCCGGGCTGCCGTGCGCCAGCTGCTGACCAGGGGCCTGCACCACCTCTCGGCCGCGCACCACCAGGGGGCCGGGCAAGCCGCCCGCAACCGCGACTTGGCTACTAATACCGACTTGCGCGAAACGTTGCAGCAAGGCGTGGAAGCAAACCTGAACCAAGCGCTCCGGCTGGAGAAGGTATTTGCCAGTACCGGCCTCCCGCCGGGCGCCGCGCCCGACCAGGCCATGCAGGGTATCATCGACGACAACCAGGCGGCTAATGCCGAAGCGACTGGGTTGGCGCTTGACTTGCAGCTGGTTTCCTCGGGTCAGCTAGCGGCCTACCTCTATATTTCCACCTACGGCACCCTGCGCAGCTACGCTCAGCTGTTAGGCTTCGGCGAGGCGGCTGACTTGTTGCAACAAACCATCGACGAAACACTACTAGTAGACGCCAACTTTACCAGGCTAGCGCACCAAGTAATCATTGCGGCAGCGTAAAGGCGGGCGTTAAGTTAACTAAAAACCGCCCACTTAGCTGGCGTCCACTTGTCCCCGATTCGACAAGTGGACGCCAGCTAAGTGGGCGGTTTTCATGGAGTGAGGTGGTCTAGACTAGGCGCACAGAAGCAGGACGTATATTTCCTGAGTCATGAGCGCAGAAAAGAGCAAGAAAACGCCAGTTAAACGGCGCAAATACGATGATGCTTTCAAAGCCGAAGCCCTGCGCTTGGCTTCAGAGAGCCGTAGCACGCAGGCCGCAGCCCGGCAGCTGGGCATTAGCCCTAAGCTGCTGTATCGCTGGCAAGAGGCCAAGCTCGTGGCCGAAGTGGGCAGCGTGGAAGTGGCCCGCGACCCGGAAGTGCGCCAGCTGCGCGCCCAGCTCAAACGGGCCGAGCAGGAGCTCGGTATTTTAAAAAAAGCCTTGGTCATCTTCGGCCAGCTGACCCGGTGAGCACCTACCGCTACATCGCCCAGCGCCAGGCGCACGTACCCGTGCGCCAGCTTTGCCAGACGCTACGCGTGTCGGCTAGCGCGTACTATGCGTGGCAGCGCCAGCAGTTGCCTGCCCCGGAGCCAGCTTGGCAAGTAGCTGTCCGCGCAGAGTTTAAGTGGCATTCGGCGCGCTACGGCACGCGTCGCCTGCGGGCCGAGTTGCACGCGCAAGGCTACCAAGTAGGCCGTTGGCGCATTCGACGGGCGTTGGCGGCCGCGGGCCTGCGCGCGCAGCAACCGCGCTCATTTGTGCCCCGCACCACCAATTCCGACCCCAGTGTACGCGCCGCGCCGAACTTATTGCTGGGCCAACCTGCGCCCACGGCGCCTAACCAGGTTTGGGTGGGCGATATCACCTACTTGCCCAAACAGGGCGGCGGCTGGCTCTATCTAGCTACGTGGCTCGACCGTTACTCGCGTAAAATCGTGGGCTGGGACGTGCGCGAATCCATGCCCGAAGCGCTGGTAAGCGAGGCGCTGCGCCGCGCGTTGGCCGTACGCTATCCCCCAGCTGGGCTGGTCGTTCATTCCGACCAGGGCAGCCAGTACTCGGCCACCAACTTTAAGGACTTAGTAACTCGTCACCAAGCCGTGCAGAGCATGAGCCGGCGCGGCAACTGCTACGATAATGCCCACGCTGAATCGTTTTGGAGCCGACTCAAAACCGAGTTACTCGACGGCGGCAGCTTCCGCAACCTTACCGAAGCTCGGCTGGAAATCAGTCACTATCTGGCGTATTATAATAATGAGCGTCGGCATTCAGCCCTCAGCTACCTTGCCCCCAACCACTTCAAAACCCAATTTCAAACTACGTCCCAACTCTGTGCGGCTTAGCTAGACCACCTCAGTGGATTTACCCGTCTCCGCCTTACCCGTCAAAAAGATGCTTCGGTTGGTATTCTCAATTAAATCCAGCGCAAGCTGAAACTCCCGGTTGTCCAGGTCCAGCATCGGTAGGGCTGGCTTTGGTCGGGGCATCGTCGGCTGTACCGGCGCGTTCGGCGCTTGCAGCGCTACCCCCCGCTGCAACAGCGCAAACAGGCACCGGGCACAGGCCGCTACATCGGCCTCCGCCCGGTGCGCTCCCGTCATCTCCTCCGCAAATAAGGTGGTATGCAATTCATGCAGCTTAGGGGGCTTACTACTGCGCTTGTCGGCTGCCGTACCCATGCGCATGGTGCAAACCAGTTGCTTACCCGTCCCAAACTCGGCCCTCCCCAGTCGGTGTAGTTCTGCTCCTATGATAGCGAGGTCATACTCCAGGTTGTGTGCAACCACGTATTGACAGTCAGTAGCCGCCGCTGCCATTCGCTTCAGCACCTCACTCAAGCTAACTCCCTGCGCGCTGGCCATTTCCGTTGTAATACCGTGTACCCTTACTGCCTCCGCCGGAATAGTGAAGCCTTCCGGCCGCACCAGCAGTTGCCCGGTGCTGCGCTCTTGCCCATCTTCTTCATAGATACCCCAGGCCAGCTCCACCAAACGCGGCCAGTTGGCACTGTCTGTTAGGGGGGCGCTGAAGCTGGCGGGTAGCCCAGTCGTTTCGGTGTCGAAAACTAAGTACATAGAAGGCGTGAGGCAGGGAATAATTTTGCCAAATTGCTGGGCGCTTGGTTAAACGCTAGCTTGCGCTCCGGCCCCACCTAGCCGCGTCGCCAGCAGATGCTTAAACCACAGCCGCTTCAACTGCGCGTTGGCTTTATCCTCGCTTAATTTATTGAATAGGTCTAGCTTCTGGTTATATTGGTCAATGCCAAATTCAACTAAGGCCTGCAAAGCCTCATCCACTACTTCGTTGAATTTAGACTCTATATTCTGTACTGAATTTTGAGGCGTGAAGTAGTTCGCCAGGTTGGCGTTCGTTTCAACTGACTTCTTGACCTTCTGAAATTCCTCCAAATCCTCTTCTGTCAAGCCGATACCAAACGTATTGTTCAGCGTTTTGATGATAGCCGAGAGGTAGTCGTATTGCTCCTCCTTGCCATTACCGCTGCCCCCCGGCTGCTGGCCGTATAGCTCACCGTCTTCGCTGACTAGGGTCAGCTTCTGCGTGCCCTGCTCGTGAATCTTGTAGGCATCCAGCTTCACATCGTTCAGCACCTCCTGCGGCAGCTTCGAGCCGGCCACCGGCAATTTCTTTACTAGGTGGTTCAGCAGGTAGTACAGCTTGGCCAGGTCCACGTCCTTGAACGTGAGCAGTTGACTCAGAAACCGGTACAGCCGCACGTAGTCGTTGGCCGCCGCCCGAAAGGCATCCTGCTCCGCCTCCTCCAGCCCCAGAAAGCGTCCCACGCAGCCATCCAGAATCGGCTGCAGCAGGTGCATATTGTCGTGCTGGCTTAGGTAGATGGCCGCAAAGCCGTCCAGGTCCTGCTCCCGCACCACGCCCAGTGCCTGCACCGTGTCCTGCACGTCGTACAGCGCATTCGGGTCGGTTTGCTGGTCCTCGGCCATAAAGTTGTTCTCGTAGTAGCCTTGGAAGTCCTCCTGCACCTGCGCCGGGTCATTCACGAAGTCGAGCACCAGCGTGTTGTCCTTATGCTTGGCAGTGCGGTTGAGGCGGCTCAGCGTTTGCACCGTGCTGATGCCGCCCAGTTTCTTGTCCACGTACATGGTGTGTAGCAACGGCTCATCGAAGCCAGTCTGAAACTTGTTGGCCGCGATGAGCAGCCGGTACTGCGGCAGCTTCAGCGCTTCCTCAATGCTGGCTTTGCCGTCCAGCCCATTCATGCCCACTTCGGTGTAGTCCTCCCCGGTCTCAGAGTCCGAGACGGTACCCGAAAACGCGACCAGCGCCCGGTAGGGCAGGTTCAATTCCTTCATCACCTGGTCAAACTTGCGCTTGTAGCGCACCGCGTGCAGCCGCGAGCGGGTCACCACCATGCCCCGCGCCCGGCCCTTCATGGCCTTCTGCGTGTGCTGCTGAAAGTGCTCTAGCATCAGCCGGGTTTTCAGCTCGATAGCGTGGTCGGTCAGGTCCACGAACTGGCTTAGCAGCCGCACGGCCGGACCTTTCTCGTACTCCTTGTCTTCCGCTACCGTAGCCTTTGTAGCCAGCTTGTAGTAGCGCTTAAAGCTGGTGTAGGAGCCTAGCACGTCTAGGATAAAGCCCTCCGCGATGGCCTGCCGCATAGTGTACTCGTCAAACGGCCGCTTCTCGCCCCCGCCCGCCGGCGCGGTGCCAAACAGCTCGATGGTCTTGTTCTTGGGCGTGGCTGTGAAGGCGAAAAACGACACGTTCGGCTGCGGGCCAGTCTTGGCAATATCGGCCAGCACCAGGTCTTCCACGGTGGGCTCGTCGGCCTCGTTTTGCTCAGCTTCCTCCAGGCTTAGGGCCTTTTTAAGGTGACGCGCCCCCTCGCCGCTCTGGCTGCTGTGGGCCTCGTCCATCAGCACGGCGTAGCGCCGGCCGGGCACCTGCGCGATGGTGGCCGATATCACCGGAAACCGTTGCAGCGTGGTCAGTATCAGCCGCCGCCCGCTCTCAATGGCCTCTTTCAGCTCGCTGCTGGGCGTTTCGTTCTTTACCTGAAACACGACCCCCTTAGTTTGCTCAAAGCCCTTCACATTATCGCTGAGCTGCTTGTTCAGCAGTCGGCGGTCCGTGACCACAATCACCGAATCAAATAGCGGCTGCGCGTCGCTGGGGTGCTGGTAGAAGCCCGCCAGCCGGTGCGCCAGCCACGACAGCGTATTGCTCTTGCCCGAGCCGGCTGAGTGCTTGATGAGGTAGCGCCCGCCCGCCCCCTCGGCCTGCACCGCCGCCAGCAGCCGGCGCACCGCCCGCCGCTGATGGTAGCGCGGAAACAGCAGCCGCGTGGCTTTCTGCTCCACCAGCTCGCCCTTGGCCTCGCTGTACACCAGCTCGGTGGTGGTTTGCTCAAATACGAAGTGCTGCACCAAATCCAGCAGCGAATCCGTGGCCCACACGTCTTCCCACACGTAGGCCGTGGCAAAGCCCGCCGGGTTGGCCGGGTTCTTCACGTCCTGGTTGAAGGGTAGGAAGCGAGTCGCCTTGCCATCGAGCCTGGTGGTCATGTACGCCAGCTCGGTGCTCACGGCAAAGTGTACTAGACAGCGTCGGTACTGAAACAGCGGCTCCTGCGAGTTGCGGTCTTCCTCGTACTGCCGGATGGCGTCGCTGATGTACTGGCCCGTCAGCGCGTTTTTCAGTTCGGCCGTCAGCAGTGGCAGTCCATTCAGCGTCAGCACTAGGTCCACCGACTTGTCGGCATCCTTCTTCACGGTGGCGTAGCGCACCTGCCGCAGCACCCCGAAGCGGTTTTTCTGGTACAGCACCTCGTGCTCCGGGTTGAGGCCGCTGGCGGGTCGGAAGTACACAAGGTGCAGCTTTTGCCCGCTGTCCTTCAGACCCTCGCGCAGCACCGGCAGCAGGCCCTTGTCCTGCACCTGCTTGGCTAGGCGCTGCAAGATGCGCTCGTCCGTCTTCGCGCCGTACTGCGCTTGCAGAGCTTTGTAGGCCGCTAGCTGCGTTTTCTGAATGAAAGCCAGCACCTCTTCCGGTACCAGCCCCAGCGCCCGGTCGTAGCCCTGCGGCGCCACCCGCTCATAGCCTTGGCCGGTGAGGTAGTCTTCGATGTGTTGCTCCAGGTCTTTTTCCTGGGTGCCGGTGGTGGCCATGCGGGCGGGCTAGGAGGTAGGGAGAGAGGAACTGAATGAAGGTTGCGCTAAAACAAGCCAAGCTGCCCCACCGCCACCGGGCGCGCCGGGGCCGGCTGGCTAGCCTGCCTGGTGGGCGAGGGGGTAGAGGCTGTGCCCGCTAGGGCCTTGGCTTCTGTGCGCACGTCCACCTTGCCCGTCACTACTTCCAAAATCAGCGACTGGCGGTAGGCTTTCAGGGTTTTGATTTGAGTAAGAATGGCAGCTGTTGCTTCATCCAAAATGTTAGACTTTTTATGTAGTTCCAGCATAATCTGCTTTTGCTCTTCAAGAGAAGGAATAGGCAGAACAACTTCTTTCAAAGTGCCACTATAGATAACATCGATTACTGTTGAGTTGCTTTCCATCTTAACCCCTTCGACAAAATAGGAGCTGTCATTAACAAAAGCTAACAACCATTCTTGGCTTAATAAATCATGATTAATAGTCGCTTTAATTAAGCATGGATGCAAGATGGCGCGCTCAGATAGCAGGGGCATAACGGCTGCTTTACCGATAGTCCCACGAGTTGTGAAAAGAATATCTCCAGCGTCAATTAAAAAGCTTTTAAGACTTTCGAATTTTTCCTCTGATACAAAACTTAGCCCTTTTTCAAAGTCATTATCAAGTACATTTCGCTGTGTAACGACTTTGATTTCTCCATCATCGCTAAGGTCATCGGCTTTTAATTGAGAACCAAATGGGCCTGTTTTAATAGCGTATTTATCATTGCTTAGCAAGTGCTTCAACCGTTTTACCTCCCAATGCGCTGGCACGTCACCCAGCCATGCCACTCCCGACGGCTTGCGCGGGGCGCCCGGGTCCAGCCCCTGTGTCAAGGCCTCGTTGATGAGGGCCTGCCGCTTCTGTTGCAGCAGCTGAAGCAGTGTTTCCTTTTGGTCCAGCAGCGCGTCGAGTTGGGTGGTTTTGTGGTCGAGGTAAGCGGCAATGGCGCGTTGCTCGGGTAGGGGAGGAACAGGGATGGCTAGCTTTTGAAGACGGTCCGCTGAGAGCCCTGGTTGCGCCGCAGCTTGAGAGTACTGTCCTAGATTCATTGACCGTAGCAATTCGCCTAGCCAAGTAGTTGCAAACTCAACTTTAGGTGTAGCAACTAAAGCATGTTCAGAAGCGAAGAAAGCACCCTGTGCGTAATTGATATTACCACATAGCGCACCTTGCCTGCCAATCAAGACGAAATGGCCTTCATGGGTAAGGGAGTCGGTGTAGCCTCTTAATCCATTACCTCCAAACACAGGATAAGGGCCTTCTGGGTGAATAGTTTCTGCGGTAATAGAATCGCCACTATTCAAGCCAACAACATGCTTTAGTTTTTTGACTTCCCAATGAGCAGGTACGCTACCCAGCCACTCAAGCTCGACGGACTTATAGTTCTCGTATTTCTTCATCCGCTCTAATCAGCTAAGATTTCGTGTAACAATCCCTGAATAGACTCCTCTAGCTTCAAAATTTGAGTTTTGAGGACCTGCGAACCTTTGGGTTCTTTGTATTGATAGAAGTACTTGGTGAAGTTGATTTCGTAGCCAATGCGCGTCTGGCTCAGGTCGGGGTAGGCATCGGGCACGTGGGGCAGTACCTCCTGCGCGAAGTAGGTGCGGATATCCGTTGTGAGTGGGATATTCTCGTAGTCGCGCTTCTTCTTGTCGGGCTTGAGGCGGCCGGTTTTCTTATCCAGCACCACTTTCCCTTTTATGTCGTACTCGGGCTGCTCGACCACTACTTGGTAATAGCCAAAAAAGTCGTTCGGGAAAATCTTCACCAGTGGCCCTTCTTCAAAAGCCGTGTACAGCCGCGTAACCTCCCGAATTTGGTCGTCCGAAATCTTTTTGCGTTTGTTGTTAAGACTCGGCCTCATAGCCACGTGCTGCTCGCGGGCATCAATAAGCTGCACCTTTCCCCGGCGCGTTTCCGGCTTCTTATTGCTCAGTATCCAGAGGTAAGTAAAAATGCCTGTATTAAAGAAGATTTCCGAAGGCAGTGCCACTACTGCCTCTAGCCAGTCGTTCTGAATTATCCAGCGTCGAATCTCGCTCTCGCCCGAGCCCGCATCGCCCGTAAACAGCGGCGAGCCGCTTGTAACGATGCCAATGCGCGAGCCGCCCTGCGCCGGGTCTTCCATCTTGCTCAGCATGTGCTGAATAAACAAAAACTGTCCGTCCGATGAGCGCGGCAGCCCCGCCGAGAAGCGCCCGTCGGGGCTCAACGCCTCGTGCTTCAGGTACAGCTCGTCGCGCTTCCAGCTCACACCGTAGGGCGGGTTGGCCAGCATGTAGTTGAAGCGCTGCCCCGCAAACCGGTCCTCCGTAAAGGAGTTGCCGTGTCGGATGTTGTTCGGGTCCTCCCCCGTAATCAGCAAGTCCGACTTGGCAATGGCATACGACTGCTCATTTATCTCCTGCCCAAAAATGCGCAGCTCCGCCTTCCCCTTCAACTCCTCCTGAATAAATAGCTTTGACTGCGTCAGCATCCCGCCCGTGCCGCACGCCAAGTCATAAATCGTCCGAATGTGGTGCGGGTCGCTCAGCTCCTCCTTCTCCGTACTGAAGATGATAGAAGCCAGCAGCTTAATCACTTCCCGCGGCGTAAAGTGCTCACCTGCCGTCTCATTGCTCTGCTCGTTGGCAATGCGTATCAGCTCCTCGAACACGTAGCCCATGTCGTGGTTGCTCACGGCACTCAGGCGCAAATCCACCCGGCTAATAGCCTGCACCAGCTGGTACAGCAGCCCATTCTTCACCAGTCGCGCCACCACCTTATCCAGCTGGTAGTTTTCCAGAATGTCCTGTACGTTGGGGCTAAATCCATTCACGTAGTGCCTGAAGTTTAGCTCCACGTTGCTAGGGTCTTCCGCCAGCTTGCGCAAGTCATACGCCGAGCTGTTCCAGAACTTCTGCCCCGCCGTCTTCTCCAGTATCGGCCCCAGCTTATCCGGCGCCACCTTGTCCTCAAACTGCTCAAACGCCGCCCGCACCGCCGCCTTCTGCGGCTCCAGGATGCAGTCCAGCCGCCGAAGCACCACAAATGGCAGCATTACGTCGCCTATCTCGTTCTTCTTAAACGTGTTCCACAACACGTCATTCGTGATGCGGTACAGGAAATCTATATTCGGTCGTTGGTCACTCATGTAATAGCGCGGACTCTACGAGTTCGCAAATAAGTTGGGAATAGCGCGAAATAGTTCGCGTATTCGAGTTAAGATACTAGCTCGAGCAGACGGTTATCGCAGAAGCCGAAGACGAGTTGAGTAGGGTCATCGTAGCCAGTTGACGGGTTACGAAGCTTTCGATTCTTATCGCGCTGAATGCGAACCGCTCGCAATTCATCATGCATACTTATCCAGGGCACATCAAAGCCTGGGGCCGCTATGCCGCTGAATAAGCCACTTACCAATAAGTCATTAGGCCATTGAGGTTGGTGGCCTTTGAAACAGGCAAATCCATGGTGGCTGGCTCCGAAATAGTAGTTGCTGACCAATACTCGGCGGTGCTCTGGAGCATCGTCGCGAGTAATTACCCCAATTTCTATTTGATAAGGCCGGTGCAATGCCCTACGCACATCATCAACTAAGCGGTTAAGGTTACGCGCCTTTAAAAAGGCTTTTTCATTATTAGTTACCAGTAGTAAGTGAAAATCAATACTTAGCGTAGGTGGTAGTAGCGTATCTAGTAATGAAATTAAATTTTCTATTCCAAGCGCTAGTTTATCGCCTTTATCGCCAAGTAAATAATTATCTACAATTACCAATGAATTGAGTGGTGCTGTTTGCCATACTTGCAGCCGCGGACTTAAAGCTGAATACCAGCCTAAACGCTCCACGCCGCCTAAAGTGCTTCGGTAACTTTTCGTTATTCTGATTTCTTTCCGAGCTAGCTCTTTAATTAGGTATTCTGCTGCCGCAGGAGCTTGTTTTGATACTATGCATACGCCATAATCAGCACTCCACTGGGCACAAGTTGCCGGGCCATCATCCACCACGAACACGGTGCCAGCTAAATCAGCGCTGGCAGTCATAGCAACGGTTTGCTGATATGGAGTGGAACTATTACTCAAATCGTAGCCCTTGCGTGTACTTGCACGTTTGGCGAAATAACGCAAGCATTCATTGACTGCTAGCTGCGTTTCAAACTCTTCATCGGGCATATTAACGCATATGTGATGATGCGTTTCCAGTAATTGGTGAAGCGTGTCGTAAGGCTGTTCATCTTGAAAAGCATAAACTTCCTCTAGTGCTTCGAGCGAACAATAGGCTTGGCGCATCATAGCTGAGAAGAGGGAGATTGGATACGAGCAGCTTTTTTCTGAGCACGGAACAATTGCATAGCACTATCATCGGCCTCATCAAAAAAACCTGGCCCAAACATCTCGCTCAATTTTCCGTCAGTAAGTATGGTTATTCGACGTGAACTTGGCTGGTTCATATAATGAATAAGTACATTCTCAGATGGCTGGCTGCCTTGCGCAACTAATAATTGCAATTTCCTTATTAGGTATTCAGAATGCGTTTCAATAATGAACTGAAATGGTAGAGCTTGATTTATTCTCGTTCGACGTAGCGTAGTAGTTGGTCGGCGTGTTGACGACAAGTAAGGCTCTGGCTCCATAAATAACTGAGCTAGTAGAGACTGTAAGCGTGGGTGCAGATTAGCCTCTGGTTCTTCTATTAATACAAGAATAGGCCCGTAAACGAGATTTCGGTCTACAAATCGGCGTGCTTCTCTTTGTTGAAGAATAGCAGCTATTTGTAATAGAATAGTCAAGACTTGTCCTGCACCATAACCAAGCTCAACTAGATTTATCTCGCGTTTGCCTTGGGTAACTATCACTTTAAAGGCAACTCCTTCTACCTTTTCAACCGATACAATATCTCCTATTTCGAAAAGTGGTAGCCAATGACTTAAAAACATTTCTGCTCTGCCTCGACTGAAAAAGCCTTTCTCCAAAAAAGGGGCAACAATCGTAGCAAGTTCGCTTCCTTGATACTGATTAAAAATTATTGGGACTTGATAAGTACGATTAGCGCCCAAATGGAATGGCGCAAATCGCATCTGTATATCTAAGGCCTGCTGAAGTCGAAATAAAACCTGTCGTCCAGTAAGATTAGGCTTTGTGATACGAGCCCCCTTTTTGTTTTGCTCTTCGTATGAAAATAGAGCTTGTGTGACTAAAGACGAAATGGTGAAACCACTATAGTTTTTTTCGCCAGCTGTTATTTCACTCTCAATGGGGGCAGTAGTGCTTCTTTTCTTTAAAGCGGCGCGCATCTGCTCAACCTGCTCTAAGCGCTTCGTGATTTCTTGACGCTTTGTAATCAATAATTGATACTGAAGTTTTTCGCCTAGTGGTTGTAGTTTTTTACTCGCTGCATTAGCTAACTCATCTTCTATTGCGGATAGCTCAGCTTTTAATGACTCTCGCTGTTTAGCTATTTCTTTGTCTTCAAAATCAGGTGTCCATTCAATGCCTGGAGTGCCGAAATAATTGATAAAATCTTGGTGCACTGTTAGTTTATAACTTGGCCCACGATTTTGATATTTACTATCAAGTGCAAAATCTATCTCTTCAATCTCAGATAACGGGCTGTCAAGTAATTGTCCTCTCTCTACTCTTGTGAATTTCAAGCACTCATTTGTTGCCAATAGAGTAGCTTTGAATTCAGCTAGTGAAGCAAGCGTTGAGTCCTCATGCTCATCAAATGTAAAATCAAACGATATCAACTCATTTTTAAAACTAAAGGCCACCCGCTGAGCGTAGTCAGCGTCCCAATTATGCAATGCATCATATGAAGTGATTTTATGCTTTGTCGCGCGGCGGCCATCTAATCGCAGTACCGTCTGGTCTTCCTGCTCCAAATAGTCAGCCAGCACTAGAAAAGCCTTAAGCAGCGACGACTTCCCCGAGTTATTCTTTCCTGTCAGCACAGTCACTGGCGCTAGGTCAAAAGTGGCCGGCGTGCCAAATACCCGAAAGTTGTCAAGCGTAATACGTTGCATCGGTAAGGATTTTGCCGCAGTCATGCAGCATGGTAAAGGACATCTTGCCAGAAACAGGCCAATTGGGGAGAACCGCTAATACAACTCGCTGAGGCACTTTATCTGGTTAAGGTACTAGCAATACCTGCGGTAAGCATAGCAAAGCTTGCTATAAATTTGTCTCCGTCAATTGCTCGTAGCTGCGCAGTTTGGCGGCCAGCGTTCGCTCATCAATACCCAGCGCCAGCGCCGCTTGCCGCTTCACATTGTTTTTCAGTGCCAGTACTCGCAGCAAGTGTTCCCGCTCCACGTCAGCTAGCCGCAGCGAGTTGCCCGTAGCAGCCGGCTCGCGCAGCCGCAACGGCAAGTCCCCCGGCTCAATCAACCCTTCGGCTGGGTGAAACACATACAGCGTCTCCAGCAGATTCTCCAGTTCCCGTATGTTGCCCGGAAACTCATAAGTCAGCAGCTGCTGTCGGGTAGAGGAGGCTAGGGTTAGCACCATCGGCCGAGCTAACTCCTCGCGCTTGGCATCCAGCAGATGATTGAGCAATGCCTCCCGCTCCGGCCGGAGCCAGGTACGTAAGGGTGGCAGCTCCAGCTCGGCCACCGCCAGCCGGTAATATAGGTCCCACCGAAACCGCCCCTCGCGGCAACGCGTTTCCAGCGGCGCGTTGGTTGCCGCTACTACCCGCACGTTCACTTTCTGCGGCGGCCCACCCACCGGTTGTATCTCGCCTTCCTGCAGCACCCGCAGCAGCGCCACCTGCACCGCCGGCGACACGTCACCTATCTCATCCAGCAGCAGTGTGCCGCCCTCCGCCAGCTCAAATACCCCCGGCGTAGTCTTCTCCGCTCCCGTAAAAGCTCCCTTCTGGTAGCCAAATAGCCGCGATTCTAACACGCTGTCCGTTAGCGCCGCGCAGTTCAGCGCCAAAAACGGCTTGCCCGCCCGCGCCGAGCGCTCGTGCACGTAGCGCGCCAGCTGCTCCTTGCCCGTGCCACTCTCCCCACGAATAAGTACCGTCACTCGGTCAGTTTGCGCAACCAGGTCAGCCCGCTCGTACACCGCCCGTAAAGCCGCCGGCAGCAGGTGTCCCTGGTAGCGAATAGAATCCGCTGCCCTCGTCGCCAGCCGATTCTCTCGGATAATAGCCGTAACCGGCGTGGCCGAGCGCTCTTCCTGTATTTCCGTTAGCCCGCTCTGGCCCGCCGCCAGGTGCTTAGCCGCCCGAGTCTGTAGTAACCGCGTGTGCAGCCCTAGCGTCGTGTGGCAGATATACCACGCCAGCTGCATAATGCCCGTGCCCGGCGAGAAAAATAAGGCCAGTTCATGCTCACGGTGCGTCAGCAGCCAGGTTTCCACCTTCGTCTTCACCTCTCCCAAGTCAATTACATCGCTCAGCGGCAATAGCTCGGTGCCAATCTCGCGGCCTGGGTGCTGCCGCCGCAGGTAGTTGGCCAAATGCTCGGCGTGGTTCTCCTGCCTGGCGTCCGCATACAGCAGCGTATGCTTCTGTAAGCCCTCTGCCTCAAAATAGTGCTGGTGGAAGTCCGCGTTCGGCCCGTCTGGGTTTACACCGCCAAACCCACCTTTCTCATTCCTCAGAAAATCATTATTGTACGCAATCCATGAAACGAGTAAGCGAGTCATATTCTTAAAACAACCAGGTCCGAGCCTTCCGTAGCCGCCGTGCATTGTCCCACAAGTATAACGCCGAGATAATTATGGCGAGGGTTAGGCTGCAATAAACCTATTGGATTACCATATTAGTAAAAATTGCTTGCCGGATGCTAATTTACTTGGTAAGTTTGAGCGCACTTAATTTTCATTTTGTTCTCGTCATGGCCAAACGTAAAGACTACCAGCTCCGGCTCCAAAATCTGCGCAATCGTCGCTACGATGTGGCGCTCAGCAAAGCCATTGTTTCTGAATCGTTCAGCCGCGAAGCTCGGGCCAGTGTCAAGTACGTGTATGAAACGATGGAGTCTATTGCCGCCAGCTACACAGCCAAAACATACGACGAAGCAAAACGGGTGCAAGCTCAGATTGACACGCTGCCGATGTCTTTTCAGTTTGATTACCAAGGGTCAGTGCCACTGAATACGCACATCAGATTGCACAGTGACCTTGATATTTTGGTAGTTCGCACCGTTGCTAACCTCAAAGAAGGATTTACCAGTGACCAGTTGCTAGCAGCTAATAATCTTCTTAAGGATGCTCGTACTAGCGTAGAAGCCAAATTGCGTAGCGCCTACCCCGCCGCTAAAGTTGATGCTTCAGGCTGCAAATGCCTCAACATCACTGGCGGCTCGCTTAGCCGGTGTTTTGATGTTATCATGTGCAGCTGGTATGACAATGCTACATACACCAGGTCTGGCTTGAAGCAAGACCGTCAAATCTGGCTGCACAACAACTGTAAGTTCGGCCAATTTGATAATCCTTTCAGCCATATGCACCAGGTGAATTTGAAGGATACTCGGGTAGGGGGTGGTTACAAGCGCATCATCCGCCTGCTTAAAACTCTCCGCTCTGATGCTACTCCGCAGATTAAGCTCTCCAGCTTTCTCATTACCAGCGTCATGTATCATATGGCTGATGCGGAATACTCCCAAACCAATTACTCTGTTGCCGCCGCCCGCCGCATGAGTATGCTGGTCAACACCCGTAACCATCTGGATAAGCTGGTCACCAATGAATTGTATCGCCGTAGTCTGAGTAGCCCAAATAATTCCGAGAAGCTATTCGATACAAACGATGCTGCTCATGTTGTTGAGTTGCGCAAGCTGCGGCAGGAGCTTGATGATATTCTAATGGACCTAGCCGAGGAGATTGAAAGCACTTCCTACTTCCAAAAGAGCTTTAGTAGTCCTGCCGAGGCTTTTTCGGCGCTCAACCGGGCTAGTGTTATCTACGGTTAGTCTAATCCAACTATGAAGCCTCGCCTATTTATTGGCTCCTCCGCTGAAGCGTTGCCCACGCTGAATCTAGTTAAAAATGAATTTGCCGCAGTGGCTGACTGCCGGGCATGGCCAGGCATTTTCGAGCAAAATCAGAGTGGGCTGGCTTCACTGCTCAAAGAGGCCCGCGTGTGTGATTTTGGTATCCTTATCGCGACCCAGGATGACCTGCGCGAAAGTCGGGGCACATCTGAGCGCACTCCCCGCGATAATGTCATTTTCGAGTTCGGCCTGTTTCTGGGTGCCGTTAGCCCCAACCGCGTGTTTCTTTTAGCCGAAAAAGGTGCTGCCTTACCTTCTGACCTTAATGGCATCACAATCAACTCATACACCCTAGAGCTAGGGAAGTATAACTCGTTGCCCACAGTTTGTGAAGCACTTAGTCAACGTATTCAGGCGTTGGCTAACCAAAGTGAGTTGGGCTTTCTACCTTCAACAGCGTTGGCCGTTGGCTATTATCACAATTTTGTGCGGCCGCTCTGCAAATACCTGCATCACGACGGGCGCGTGTACTTGCAAAATCAGGATAAACTGATGCACGTTGAGAAGTTTAAGCTGAACGTGCTATTACCAGCTGACCTAAGTAGCAACGGAGTAGATGACTTTGTAGCCCGTTACAATCGTCATCATAAGCTGCAAGCGGCAGCTACAGAACTAGCGAGTTCACAAAAGCGTGGCTATCCCTTCCATTTTCGTATTGACCCTCCCGACCAAGACCTTACCCGTAAAGTAGAAGTGCAGCTTTTCGACGTGCCAACTACCCTCACCACTATTGCAAAATCAATTGACCTTTGTTTGGATTCATCGTCTATCGGTAAAGACGAAAACAAGCAATACCTGAAGACACGCGAATTAGCAAATTTTGCAAACGTGCTGCAAACGCTTGTAGATGATGATGATAATGCGAAGAATAGTGTTGAAATCGCTCTGAATATTCGATTGTGAGGTATACTGAATTCCTTAATAAAATACAGTTATTCTGAGGTGGTCTGACTAGAGCGGACAGAAGAAGTCTTAACTTTCCCTGTCGATGCCCGAAAAGAAAGCAACTGATGGTCAGCCCGTACCTCGCAAAAAATACACGCCCGCTTTCAAAGCCGAATGCGTGCGCCAGGTAGCGGCCGGAGCTAGACCATTCGACGTGGCCCGTGCCCAGGGTATTTCCCCGCCCTGCTCGGCCGCTGACAACGCGTAGCCCTGCAACAAGCCGTGCCCAGCAGCGCCGAACGGGAGGAAATTTAAGCGCCTACGCGCTGAACTAAAGCGCGTGGAAACCGAGCGCGATATGTTAAAAAAAGCGGTGACCATCTTCGCTATGCCTCAGTCGTGAGTAAGTACGTGTTTATCAAGGCAGAGACTGGCACTTGGACGGTCAGCGACCTGTGCCGGGTGCTGGGCGTGAGCCGCAGCGGCTACTACCAGTGGCGGGTGGCCGAGCCGCCGGCTCCGGCCTGGCAGCCGGCCGCCCAGCAGGCGTTTCCGCGCCACGCCGGGCGCTACGGCACCCGCCGCCTACGAGCCGAGCTGCGAGCCGAGGGCTACCAGGTAGGGCGCTGCGCACTGCAGCGCTGGCTGCGGACCAGTGGACAACGGGCGCTCAGCACCCGGCCCCGGCGCCCACGCACCACCCAGCCCGACCCGGCCGCCGTGGTGACCGAAAACCGGCTGCTGGGCCAGCCCGCGCCCACGCGCCCGAACCAGGTCTGGGTGGGGGATATCACCTACCTGCCGCTGGTCGGCGAGCGCTGGGACTACCTGGCCACCTAGCGCGATGCCTGCTCGCGGCGGGTCGTGAGCTGGCACCTGGCCGCGCAGATGCCCACCGGGTTGGTGCTCACGGCGCTGGAGCCGGCTTTGACGCTTCGCCGGCCCGCGCTGGGCCTCATTATCCATGCCGACCGCGGCAGCCAGTACACTAGCGGGGCCTGCCGCCAGCGCATCGCCGACGCGGGAGCCGTGGCCAGCTACGCCCGGCCGAGCAACACCTCCGACAACGCGCAGGCCAAAGTCGGGTGAAGTACCTTGAAAACCGAGTTGCTGCTTCACGTCGGCGTGTTTACCAGCTTAGCAGAAGCTCGGCTGGAAGTAGCTTACTCCCTCGACACCTACTTCAACCTCGACCGCCGCCACTCCGCGCTGGGCTACCGCTCGCCCCACCAATTTGAAGCTGACCTGTTTCATCACCTATCTTGGCTCCCTGTCCGCCACGAGTAGACTGACCCAGTAGTGGCCAAGTTGGCCAAGTTGGCCAACTTGGCCAACTTACTCATTGCTTTAACTGGTAACTGCCATATCGGGTACCAGCTTCAATTAGCCCTGTTTGACGCAGTAATTGCAAGTCGCGTCGAACTGTACGCTGTTCCACCTCTAGCTGAGTTGCTATCTCTGTTGCGGTTAGAGCCTGTGCTACACTAAGTAGTTTAAGCTCTCGCCGTAACCGCTGCTTTACTGCGGCGGTCATTTTTAAGTCAGCTACCATCGCTAAAGTCTCGGCCAGTGTAGGCACGGCAGGACTAGCTACCATATTGCTCACTGGTAAGGGCACGATAGTTCGAAAGACATCCTCTTCTATAAACTCAGCGCTACCTCCCGGCCGGTAAGCCTGCAGGTAGCGCATCACATTGCGCACGCCTGAGCCTAGCTCCTCTACCCTACCCAATTGGGCGAAAAATCGGGCTAACGTCGGGTTTTTAGGAAAAGGCGCGAACCCACGTGGGTCTAGTGGCCCATGGCTGACCGCGTGGTTGGCATTATCCACCTCTACCCGGTCCGCATAAATGATAAAGCGCGCCGATCGGCCATTCAAGTACTCGCGGTGCACCAACAAATTGGCTACAATCTCTCGGAAAATCTTCTCGCGCAAGCTTATCCGCACCTGGCCTTCTAAATGAAAGGGGTCCGGCAAGTGCTTAGCGACAAAATCCATTAACTGGTCATAGGCCTCTATCAAGTTACCGCGAATGTCTACTCGGTCATCGTAGCGGTCCAGGTCCTGCCGCCGTACCAGCGCGTCAATCCGGTAAGCGGGTAGCACGGCTTGTAGCAACTGGTCACTCCCCAGCAGCAACACGGCTGCTAAGGTGTAGCCTTGCTCACCAGTTAGTGGGTCAACTTGGTAGAGGCCGGCACTGCGCAGCATTTCTTCGTCACTGAGCAGTAGCCACGGATGGTCAGCCCGGCGCGCTCGTAGCAGGGGTCGCACTAGAGTTCGAACAGAAAACCCCGTTAAGCCGCTTGCGGCAACAAAATGCGTTGCTGTAAAAGCTATCAGCCCTCTCTACAAGCAGTACGCGCGGCCATGGAGAGAGTATAAAACTGGGAATGGCTAATCACTTGCCTATTTCGTGTAAATTGCTAAATATTGATTAGTAGCATTTTACAGTTCAGTGCATTTCCTTAGCGGGGTTTTCTGTTCGAACTCAAGTGCGACCCCTACTAGTGCTAGTAGACAAAGCAATCAGTGCTGCCTACAGTCCAAGAGCCTGCGCGGCATTGTAGGCAACCACATTGTTAAGCTGGGTGTAGCGCTCAATCATAGCATCCGTTTTTTGCTTGGTCTGATTCTTAATGGCCTTGTGGGACTGGCCGTTGAGTACGGCTACCGTCACAAAGGACACGCGCAGCGAGTGGGCCGAGTAATCTGACCCGAGGCGCTTTTGCACCAGCTTATTAATAGAAATGTCCGAAAGCCGCTTGTCCGAGGGAACCGCCAGCTGCCCGGAGGCCGCCCGCGGAATCTTCACGAACAATGGCCCTGACGTCCGGCCCACCAGATTGAGCCAAGCCCGCAAACAGCGCACAGGGCAGTAGTCGGCGTTAGGCGCATAGAAAATGGCTTTATCCTCGACCGCGCCATACTGGTTGGTTTTGCTTTTGGCTAGGTGGACCAGCAACGCCCGCTCGGTAAACTCCAACTGCTCGATGTTCAGGCCCACGAGCTCGGAGCGCCGAAAAGCTCCCGCAAAACCTAGCAGCAGCAGCGCCCGGTCGCGCAGGCCTGCCGAGGTTTCCAGGTCGAGACAGCGAATGGCCTGCTTCAACTCCTCGACCGTGAACGCCGGCGCTTGGTCCTGCCTCTTGCCCAGGGTCCGGGCAATGCCTTCCATCACGATGTTGAGCGCATCCAAGGTGGCCGGCAACCGGTGACCGGCAAGTTGGTGGGCTTTGCGGATGGCGGCCAGGTGGCGCTTGATGGTGGCCAGCGCGTGCGGCCCGGTGAGCGGTTGCTGGCCTTTTTGCTTCTTCAAATTTTCCCCGGCAGTGGGTGCCGGTTTCTCCGAGGCCAAGTGCGCGACGTACTCGGTGAGCGTGTCCACGTCGGCCGGCACCGCCTGCAACTCATGCTGCGCGCAAAAGGCCACGTAGCTTTTCAGGTCCGACGTGTAGGCGCGCTCGGTGTTGGCCGCGCCCTGGAGACCGACCTCCAGAAAACCCGCGACCTTGGCGGAGGCCCGCGCCAGCTGCGCGCTGACGGTTTGGGTACCGGTTAAGACTGGAACAACAGAAAGCTCTTCGCTCATGAGTAGAGGGTTGAGAGGTGACTTCCGCGAGGTAAACCAAGCGGGCCAGCACTCCTTATATAATAGGCTGCAAAAAGCGGTCAAAAGCTCTCCTTTTTTGCCTTCAAAGATAAGTTATGATAAGTGAAGGTTATCATAACTTAAAATTCCGTCTGTTCAAAAAGACTATTTACTAACGAACGCCTCTTGCGGACCTTGTTTCAACCGGCAACTGGTATACCAGCGGTGTGAGCGTTCCTCCTTACGCCAACGACTGCGAAATGCTTATCTTTCTACATAGGCTGTTTTTGTAAAACCGTCCCAGAACTATCCATTTGGGATTTTACTGGGCCCAAAGCAAATGCGTGCATGAAAGCCTCGTAACCAACTTCCTGTTTAGAGAAGGCCAAACATTAGTCTTCGAGAAATAAAAGCTTTTTGCCTTCCGCATCAACTTGCACATAGCTGAGTGGAAAATGCAGCTCTTGTTGCAGCCGCTGCAGATAGCGACGGGCAGGTAAGGTGAGGGGGTGGGCCGTCGCGATAAGGAGCCGTTGGGCAGTCGGTGGCGACGGGGTTTCCCAGTAGGTGTATTCTAGTAGTTGACCCAACGCCTCTCGAATACATTTGTCGAGCGAGGATAGGGCCTTTATTTCGAAGAAGGTGATGCGGCCTTCGCTGTCGGTAGCCACCATATCAATTTCATTAGAGGCTTTGCCCGGTCCATAATCGATGAGACAGCTGCGCTTCACTTGAGTAAATCCATAGTTAGGTAGCAGCGATTGCAGCAGGTTGCTGAGCCGGCGGTGCTCGTCGTTCGCTTCTAACTCGCGCTGGGCGATGTCGAGGGGAATTTTGCCTGTTCTAAGGGCATCGGTTTTGCCTGGGCCTACTTTAGCGACTTGCTGCCTGGACTTGCCACTTTCCGCCCAGAGCTGATGTAGGACAGATTCGTGCTGCGTAAGGAAATCTACGCTTTCCTGAAGGAGACGAGGCCAAGAGTAGGAAGCTAGCTCGTTGAGGCCGATGCGGCGCCAGCGGGAGGAGAGAGGTAGCTCATCGACCAGGATTCTGCCGGTCTGGCGTGCTTCGGGAGGCAGTGCACTATCGTCCGCTGTATGCACATCTACTTTCAATAGCAGAGCTGGGCCAGCAGGCACGAGGCGCTGGGCAATCAACGCCTGGACCCGCTCCGTTTCACCGGAGTCGACACCTAAAGTGATGTAGAATCCTTTGTCTGGGTACCCTTGTAAAAATATCCGGCCCCAAGAGTAGCGGCGGAAATACTGACCTTGTTCCCACTGCTGGCGCACGACGTGGTGAGTGGAGAAGGGTAGGCGGCTGACTACTTGTTTCACCCAGTAGCCGGTGGGAGCGAAGATGCCGGATTTTAATTGGGTAGCGATTTGAGTGTCAGCTTCGGGGTTGTATTTCGGATTGGTGTGGAGGCGCTGCTGAAAGGCATCGAGGTCGGCGGAGCGGAAGAAGGGGGGAGATTCGGTAAAGGACTCGGCGCGTAGCTGCTCGGCTATGACAAAGGCCTGGAGCAGTTGGGTTAACACGAGGGTTTTGAGTTTCTGGCGGCGGGCGCGGGGCGCGGTCGGGGTCAGGTCTGCCAAAAAGAGACGCGCTAGTGTCAGCCATTCGCCCTTTATAGTTGGATGGGCGAGAGGCGGGTTAAAAAATTTCTGGTGTAGGGCCTGGCGGAGGTCAATGCTGAGTTGCTCTGTGCGGGCTACGCTGCGCGTTTCTTCGGCGCTGCGGGCCCGGCCAAACCAACGGTTTTTGCCGCCTTCCCCATTGCCCAGCTTAAAGCTGAGGTAGAGGTACTGGTCGTCCTGGGGCAGCAGGTAGAGGGGAAAGCCTACAATGCGAGGCTGTTGTGCGGTGCCGAGCATTAGAAAGGTATTGGGCTGCTCTTGACTGGCGTGGGTTCCCCAGGTAGTGAAGTCAAAGCGTAAGGGCTCGGTCTGCGCCTCGTGTTCGTAGTAAAATTGCAGTGGGGACTGGTCAGCCTGATTGCGGACGACGAAGCTGCCGGCCTGCACGACAAGGTTTCCTATGGCTAGCTGGTCGTCGGCTAACAAAGCTTTGAGCTGGGCGAGGGCAGGGGGCTCGATGAGGCGCAACATATGGTGAGAACGGAGCTGTATGCTTGAGGTTAGGGTGAGGGGGCCCAGCTGGGCCGGACAGGTTGAGGTCTCAATCGGAGATAAAAGAAGGCGCTTCCTATACGTGAGGTATTCACCTAGCTTTTGCGGAGACACTGTCAAGTAAGGCCATAAACAGCCGAGTTTATAACCTTAATCAATCCAGCGTTTATGGCACGTTAAAATATTGACTATCATTAAATTGATAGAGTAATATTAAAGCGGTCATGTGACCATACTGCGCACCAATCGTTGTTCGCCACCTATGTCTACATCTAGACGAATAAGCTGTGGCAGCTAAGATGTTAGCGTACAAGCGACTAGTGTGTCACTGCATGGTTTTGCCCTGTTTGTACTTGCCTAGGCCTTTATTACTGGCTAGCTTTCGACATGCCTACTTTGCCCCACTTGGTTCAACTACCGCGTTCCCGACGGTTGCAACGGCGTCGGCGACGTCAACGCCTGTTCTGGGCGCTACTAGCGGGCATCGTCTTCGCCAGCGGGGCTTATTGGCTGCACTAGGCCATATCGGCCAAGCAGCACACCACTTCTTTTTTCACCCGGCCTACAATCCAGCAGCCATGAGCGTAATTGATAAACTGGCGTGGCTAGAAATACAGGATAACCGTATTCTGCTGACTAAAAGCTACGGTAAGGACAAGTTTTACATTCCGGGTGGCAAAAGAGAAAGTGAGGAAACGGATGAGCAAGCCTTGATTCGAGAAATTCAAGAAGAGCTGACTGTCCTTATTGATAAAAGCACCTTGCAGTTTATCGGCATTTTTGAAGCGCAAGCGCACGGACAACCGGAAGGGATTCTAGTACAAATGACGTGTTATACGGGATGCTATCAGGGGCAATTAAAAGCAAGTGCGGAAATCGAAGAAATTACTTGGTTTAGCTACGCGGACAAAGACCAAGTGGTGGGTGTTGATAAATTGATTTTTGACCACCTAAAACAACAGGGCTTATTATTCTAATAATATTTAAAAAATACAGCAAATGCACAACCGGAAGATAAATTTATCTTCCGGTTGTGCATTTGCTGTATTTTTTAATAACTAATTACTCGCTTAATTATAAATCAATTAGGACGCTGCTTTAAGAAGTAAACGCTGGATGCCCATGGGATGAAAAGTTTTCCCCTGCCGGGTGCGGTACCCAGATTGATTAAGTTGGTCGGCAATGGCGCGCAAAGTCGTCCCCGTTGCTCTTAATAACGTAGCGAGCTGCGCGGCCTGCCGATTCTGCAGATTCGCCTGCGCATTCTCCCGCATGGCGACCCAAGACTTCTCTCTTGCTGCTTGGGTCAAATTAGAAGGCGTGCCTAACTGCGCCCCGCGCGCCTTCTTGGCGGCGAGGGCATCGCGGGTGCGGGTGGAAATGGCCGATGCCTCTTTCTGCGCGACGGCCGCCATAATATGGAGGGTAAACTCATCGGCCGCCGGCAAGTCGACGGCCTGAAAGCGCACCCGACTTTCCATCAGGGTCGCGAGGAAAGCCACGTTGCGCGCGAGGCGGTCCAACTTCGCCACCAATAGCACCACTCCCTCCTGCCGGGCCCGGGCAATCGCCGCCGCTAACTGGGGCCGCTCGTTTTTCTTGCCCGACTCGACTTCCGTGAAGGTGGCCACGAGTTGCGCGTCATTGCGCAGGAAGTTTTGCACGGCGGCTTGCTGGGCTTCAAGCCCGAGACCGGATTGGCCCTGGCGGACGGTGCTCACCCGGAAATAGGCGACATAGCTGGTCATCGAGGCAAAACTACCCCCGTTTGGGTGTTTGTCACAAAAGTTAAACGTCCGTTTAACAACTGACTATACCCCCTACCTTTACCTAAAATCCTCCCGCCTTTCTGTCATGCCCGCCTATTTTGCCTACTACCGCGTCTCGACCCAGAAGCAAGGGACCTCCGGTCTGGGGCTCGAAGCCCAGCAGGCGGCCGTGGTCAGCTTCCTCAAGGGCGGCCAGCCGCAAGGCGAGTACGTGGAGGTGGAGAGTGGCAAGAAGAACCAGCGGCCGCAACTGCTCGCCGCGATGGCCGCGGCTCGCGCCGCGGGCGGGGTGCTGCTCATTGCCAAGCTTGACCGACTCAGTCGCAATGCGAGTTTCATCCTCACGCTGCGCGACTCGGGTGTGGATTTCGTCTGCTGTGATATGCCCGACGCGAACACCCTTACCGTAGGCCTTTTTGCGGTGCTCGCCCAGCACGAGCGCGAGACCACCTCGAAGCGGACGAAGGATGCCCTCGCCGCCAAGAAGGCGCGGGGCGCTCAGCTCGGTACGCCTGCCAACCTCACGGCTGCCGCCCGGGAACAGAGTTTACTCGTGCGACGCGCCCAGCTGCAGCAGCACCCGGGCCTGCGGCAAACGGCGGCTTTTATTGCCTCCCGCCGGGCGCAGGGGGTGAGCTTTCGCCAGCTGGCGGGGGAATTGAATGCGCTCGGCTTTACGGCCCCGCGCGGGGGGACCTTCAATCAAAAGCAAGTGCAGCGTCTGCACGAAAAGCTTCCGCTAGTGGGTAAGCACCCAGACGTCTAGTGACCCCTAATAAGAGAAGTTGGCAATAGAAAGCCCCAGACCTTAGCAAGTCTGGGGCTTTTTCGCGCCCACAATCTCAAGCTACTGGAAGCCGTAGTTCCGCTTGCTAGCGGTACTACTGCCTGCCTTTTCGACGCGACGCCAGCAGCCAGATGCCCCCCGCCACCAGGGCCAGCGCGGCTCCCACAACGGCCGCTGTGGGCCAAGCTGGCGCGGCCTTGGCTGGTTTAGCCTGGGCAATGGCCGCATCGGTGAAGGGCTGGCGACTGGTCACGGCCAGAATCAGGCGAGTAGTTTCGGCGGGCTGGTCCCACTGCGGGAAGTGGCCACAGTGCTCGAACCAATACAGGCGCGCATCGGGGAATTTCGCCAGGGCCAGTTTCGCCTGGCTCGGCCAACACACCCGGTCATGCCGGCCCCAGCCGATGACCAGCGGCCCGGGGATGCTGCCCTGGGGCGCGGGCTGCTGTACTTGGCCGTGCGCCAGCTGGTCGAGCAACTCATCGAAGGCGGGCGAGTGGGCGAAGCTGTGCATCTCGTCGCGGGCCTGCTGCGCATCCACGGCCCAGGGCCGGGCCGAAAACTGGGGCAGCAGCAGCGTGCGCCCCACCGCCGAACCGGCCAGGGCGGGCATCACCGGTTGCAGGGCTTTGACGAGCTTGACCGACACGTCCACCGAGTGGTAGAAAAAGGGAATCTGCCAGCCCTGCCAGAAGCCGCCCGGGTCCAGCGAGACCACCGCGCCGAGCACCCCGCCGCGCCGCGCCAGCTCCAGCACCAGGCGCGCGCCCATGGAGCTGCCTACAGCATCAATGCCCAGCAGGCCGTGCTGGGTGAGAAAGTCCGTCACCGCGTCAGCCAGGGTGGCGATCGAGTTTTCGCCGGCCAGCTGGGGAGTTTCGCCGTGGCCGGGCAGGTCTACGGCAATGACGTCGCGCTCGGCGGCCAGGGCGTCGATGATGGTGTTCCAGGACCGCCAGCTGCCGCCGATGCCGTGAACCAGTAAGAGGGGGCGGCCGGTGCCGCGGCGAACGAAGTGCAGGTCCATAAAACAGGAGAAGGAGGAAGTGAAACCAGAAGCAGCCGCCGGGCGGTACCTACCGGCCCGCCGACCCGGCGGGGCCCGGTTCCCCCTCCAACGCAGAACGGCCCCGCAAGGACGAAAGCAGGGAAAACTACTGCCCTTCCAGGACCACTAGCTGACCCGTCGCGTTTGCTGCTCTTCTCGTACTCCTTATCGTACGGCCGGCTATAGTCGGCTTTACCTAACCTCATCCCCGGCTGGCTATCCCTGTCCGTTCCTAGCTTCTGCCTAATCTCTTTCCGATGGAGTTGGCCCAGCTAGGCCGGACAGTTTAAGGTGTTCACCTAACTTTCGCGGAGTCACCGTCAAGTAAGGCCATAAACAGCCGGGTTTATAACATTTGCGGAGCAGCGTTCAACACTGATTAATTAGCTGATTTAAAATAATTTATAAGCATAGTTATTTTGCCGTTCGAGGCTGCTGAAGCCTTAATTAATCCCTGATAGCTACGCGCTGCACAGAGGCTGCAAAGGCACTTGTTTCGTAAGTATCTAGGACAATGACTTTTACTTGGTAGATTACCGCGGGTTGCTACTTTAAAGCTTGCTAGCGCATTAGCTACTGCCTAGCTTTAAGGATGACCACACTGCCCCACCTGATGCTGCAGCCCCGTTCACGGCGGGCGCAGCGCCGCCGCCGCCGGCGCGCGGTCCTGGCCCTATTGCTCGGCGTGGCCTTGGCGAGTGGGGCGTATCTGGTTCGCTGACCAATTACCTGGCTTCGGCAATACGCACGAGCGAACTACCTACTCGCTTTTTCTTTATCAATCAGCACGTTCCATGCTTGCTCCCTCGCCACATGTACTCGTCGTTGGCGCGGGCATCGTCGGGGCCAGTCTGGCCTATGAGCTGGGGCGTCAACGGGCGCGGGTTACCTTACTAGCGAAAGCGCCTCAGCTGACGACCGTGACTGCCAACTCCTTTGCGTGGTTGACGACCGGTTATGGGCAGGACGAAGCTATTGTAGCCTTCCGCCAAGCGGCCCTCGGGGAGTGGCACCGCGTGGAACAGGAGTTGAGTGGCCGTTTAGCCATCGAGTGGTCGGGCGCCTGACGTTGGTTTACGGGCTCCTCCGCCACGGAGCGCTTCGCGAACCGCCTGTTAACGGCAGGCTATCCGGTGCACTTGCTTGCCCCTGCCCAGGTGCGCGCGTTGGAGCCCCAGTTGCAAGCGGTGCCCGCGCACGCCTTGTTTGCGCCCGAGGAAGGCGCGCTGGATGCGCGCCGGGCTACCGAGGTGCTGCTGCAAGCCGCGCAGGCAGCGGGCGCCACGGTGCAGCTGGGCAATGAGGTACGCGCGTTGCTGACCAGCGACTCGCGCGTAGTAGGGGCGGCGACGGCTAGCGGCCCCTTGCGCGCGGACCTGGTCGTGCTCGCCGCGGGGGCTGCGAGCGCCGAACTGACGCACACCCTCGGCTTGACCCTGCCCTTAGCCGCGTCGCCGGCAATCCTGCTGCGGTTGCACACCCCACAGCGCTTCGTGCAGCGGGTGGTCTCCACGCCGGAATGGGAAATCCGGGCAGCTTCGCCCACGCAACTGCTCGCGGCGGCTGACTACGTCGCGGCATCAGGCGCTAATAGCCCGTCGGCCATTGCCCAGCGCACCTTGCGCAACCTGCAAGCCCAGTGGCGCGGGACCGAGCACCTACGCCTGGAGCAGGTAGCGGTCGGCCAGCGGCCCATGCCGCAGGATGGCCTGCCCATCGTGGGGCACGTGGCGGGCGTAGACGGGCTGTATCTGGCCGGCCTGCACGCGGGGGTGACCCTCGCGGCGTTGGTCGGCCGCCTGGCTGCGACGGAAATTGTCCAGCAGCAGGAACCAGCGTTGCTCGCCCCTTATCGGCTGACTAGGTTTACCTGAGTGGACTTCCTGGGCAACGGCATTGGTTTAGTTCACCAAAAATGACAGCAGGTACCCAAAAATTGGCGCAAAAGCCATTTTACAATTTACTACCGATAATTAAGCCGCTTTTTATCAGTACTAAGACCCTTTCACAAACCTAGTTCCTTCGCCGAGTTGTGCTGCCGAACGTTGTCGAGGCGGGTATAGCGGCGAATCATGGCGCTGGTCTTATGCTTAGTCTGGTTCATGACTTTGCTGTCGTCGGCCCCGTTGAGCTTGGACACCGTGACAAAGGAAGCACGCAACGAGTGCGCTGTATACCCGCTGCCGAGGTACTGCTGGGTAATCAGATTTATGTACTTGGTAGTCATGCGCCGCGTGGTCACCTGCTGGTTTTTGCGCAACGAGACGAACACACACCCTTCTGTTCGGTCGAGTACCCGCAGCCAGGCCTGGAGCGAGCGGATAGGACACAGGGCCGGGTCGGGCGAGTAGAAGATAGCTTTTTCCTCCGCTTGGCCCAGTTGGTTGGTTTTGCTGTGGTCGAGCGAGACGACCAAGCCTTCCTCATCGAAAGTTAGGTGCTCGATGTTGAGCGCTTCGAGTTCGGAGCGCCGGAACGCGCCGGTGAAGCCCAGCAGCAGCAAAGCTCGATTGCGCAACCCAGTCGGCGTACTCACATCGATACTTTTGATGGTGCGCTTAAACGTGGCCAGGGTAAAGGCAGCGGCCTGCTTGATGCGCGTTTTCTTTTCGCGGGCGATACCCTTAAGGAGCACCTTGATTTTCTTGTCGGCCGTGGGTGAGTCCAGCCCGGCCAACTCATGGGCTTTGGCGATGGCGGCGGCGTGGCGCTGGATGGTGGCCACCTTCTTGCCCGCGTCGGCCAACTCGGTGAGGAAGCCGGCTAGCGCCTCGACCGGCGCGGGCAGCGAGTCGAGCTGGTTGACTTGACACCACGTCGTGAAGCGTTGCCAGTCACCGGCGTAGGCGCGGATGGTATTAGCCGCCCCGCGTAGGCCAGACTCAACATAGCGGCTGGTCGAGTCGACGAGGTGCGCGGGCACCTGCGCAGCGGGCGATGACGAGACAACGAGGTGACTGCTCACGGTAGCTATATAATAGAGGAGTAAACCGCCGAAAATAAGGTCTACTTTCGGGTGACAAGATAAGGACCGATAAGAGAAGGTTATCAGTCCTTATGCAGAAGCTTTGGGAGTACGACACTTTATTAATTGCTCCTTATATAAGCCGACGATAATAGCGACGTGCGTCGCCTCCTTGCTCGTTGCGCTAGCAAAGAACAAACTCACCGCACGAGCGCCTCCCGAAAAGCGCCACCCTCGTAGTACCCGCTCAGCCCGATGCTCACTGCGTGCTTCGTCCTTTGGTCGGCGCGCAGTCGCCCCTGACAAGAACGTTGCGTAAACAAGTATCTTCGCGGCCCAGTTCTGAACTGATAGGAGGACTACATGCACCATCTTATTTACCTGAGTCAGGCGACGCGGCCGCTGTCGGCTAAGGCCTTGACGTGCTTACTCGACCAAGCACGGCTGGCAAACGAACGGCAGCACCTCACTGGGGCCTTGGTTTATGGCGACAGGCGCTTTATCCAACTATTGGAGGGCGAGCCGGCCGTCCTGGAGCAAGCCTATGCGCGTATTATCCGAGACCCGCGGCATCAGCATCTGAGCAGGGTGGCCGATTACCCCATCACAACCCGTCAGTTTGCTGACTGGCCCCTGGCTTTTCAGGCCCTCTCGCCGGCCCAGTTTACCCACTTAGCAGGCTATCTGGCGCCTACCAAGTCAAAGCAACACTTCCCGGGCTACGGTTCTGTTGCGTCCTTATTCGTTGAAGCTATGCGAGCACTTGTGCAGCCGCCCACTGGCTTCACTACGTAGTCAGCGGCCCGTCTGGCCCGCGAGCCAGCTAGGGAGCAGCAAATGCCTAGCAAGTTTGCCAAGTATATGAAAGGCCGCTGCGGCTTTTCCAGCTTCGCCAGCACAATGAAACTCACGCAAAGGCCCCAGCCCTGGGCAGGGCGCTACCAGCAGCAATTACAGGCGTACGTCGGTGAATATTCCCCCACTGATAGTGCTTATGTCCGGGGCTGTAACGGCACCGGCGAACGAACCTGAATAACCACCACCGCTAGTATTCACCAGCGTATAGCTGGTGGGGCTATAAGTAGTATACTGAGCCCCATTGCGCACCAGTGTGCAGCCTTCTAAATAGAAACTCGACGCTTTTGTAACGCCGGGGGTACCATAATAATTAACGTATAATACTTCCGAACCAATAGCTGGCTGGGGAATGGTAGTGAGGACTACTTCTAAAATATCGTAATAGGTCATGCCTTGTATGGATGGCATACGCACAATCGTCGCCTGGCAGTTGACAGTTTGCCCATCGCGCTGGTAAGTAGCGGTACCAGCTGTAGGGCCAGGCTCAGGCGCCGGTCCTTCCTTCTTCGAGCAGCCGGCAAGGGTAGCAACCTCTCCAATAGCCAATAACAGGTGTTTCATGCCCGCTAAATTAAGAATAGATGAGCTTAAATAAGCGACCCCACGAAAAAGCCCCACCGCTGCGGGGTGGGGCCTAGGGCCACAGAATAACATCCCTTTACAGCGCGGCTTTAATAGCAGAATCCAAATAATCCGCCGAGTTGGTCATGTACGCAATCCGACCGTCTCGCCCCACTACCACGTGCGTAGGGTAGCCGTTCACGCGCAACTTCTCTTGGATTGGATATACTCCCTGGTATGTGGTATCACTGCGTACTGCAAAGGCTGTTGCTGCAAAAACTTCCGTAAGGGGGTAGCCTCGTCGGTAGCGAGGCTAAGGAAAAGCACCTCCTTATTGGAGCGGTAGGTAGCGGCTAGCGCATTCACCTCTGGAAACTCTTTTACGCAGGCTACGCAGTGAATAAACCAGCATTTCACTACCAGGACTTTGCCCCGGGTGCTAGCTGGCGTATAGGAGTTGCCTTGCAAGTCCGTGAAGTGAAAAGCAGGGAGGGGCTTGCCTACTTGGTCCACGAAGAACAAGGCCGCCTGAGCCAGTTGCTGACTGACGCTGCGGAGTTGCGCATCCTTGCCGGCGTAAGCGTAGAGTTGATAAACGGGCTGTAGTGACGCTCCTACATTAGCCAAGGCTACTACCTTACCTGTTACGAGCTGCTGCAAGAAAGTCTTTTTAGTTATCGGTCTACCTGCCTGGTCAAGGGCTTTAAAATCGCGAGTGAGCGGCACGTGGTAGTAGGCGTAGCTGTACCACGTCGCATAATCTTTGGTAAGCGCGTTGACCTGAGCGGGCGTCAATACGACCTGCGCCTGCGCTTGTGCCCCTAGGGCCAGTAGCAGCCCGGCGGCGAGGAGGAGGTGTTTCATGGGTGGCGAAGATAGACAGCGCTTATACTGACTGCCGGCGCTTACGCGCGTAAATAGCCAAGTTTAAGGCGGCTATAGCGGCCGCTAGGCCTGCGTATTCCAGCCGATGGTTGTGCCAGGCAAGCGCGGCGGTGGCTAACCAGAGCAAGCCGATAAGCAGGTATAGTCGCGGATTTTTCATGCCCTCCAAGTTAGAACTAAACCTACCCGCTACCTGCTGCCCACCCGACTGGGGCGCCTAGTGGGGCCCGCGCACCAGGCGCCCGGCGGCGATGTCGTGGAGGACGGACTTCTCTCCCTACTCAGTTCGTCGGCCCCGTATCGGTCTTACTTTCCAGCTGGGCCTGCAAGCTGGTCGAGAGCGCCGAGAGTAGGTCTAGGCCCGTCGCCGCCTCCAGAGCATCAACGCTGGTGCGGTAGCCGCCCCAACTCGAGCTAAGCGAGTTGCTGTTGGGCGTGTTGACAGCTATCACGCGGGTGTTGCTGGTGATGCGATTCACATCGTTACTGCCCACGGGCAGCACCACCACCACTTTCCAACAGTTGCTAGGCACCGTCACGCGCCCACCAGCAATGGTAGAGGCGGGCCCGTTGCTACCCGTGCCGCCCCGGCCATAGCTGCCGCAAATAATGTAGAGTTCGTTGCCCGCGTCCACCAGCAAGCGGCAGTAATTCTCCAGATTGGCCCAGGTCTGCTGGTTGTTGTTCGGGGCCTGGGGCATCATGTTGCTCATCAGGAACGTGGCCGAGTTGTCGGTCACCGAGCCGGTGCGGTCCGCGCTGGGGCAATGGTGCCCGCGGTCGAAGCCGTAGCCAGAGTAGTCGCTGGGCTTGACCTGGTACCAGCCGCCGGGCAGGTCCGGGTCGGCGCGAAAGTCATCTTGCCGAGGGGCGCTGCCTTCCCAGGCGCTGCTCAAGTGCCAGCTCACCCAGTTGGGCTTGCCCTGGTCGCGGTTATAGCTGAGCGTGTACTGGTCTTTGACCAGCAGGTAGTTGGTGGGGCTGCTGGTGCTGGTGACCGCCCCACTGGGATTGCCCAGCGCCAAGTTGTCGTCGCGGCCGGCCGGCGCCGTGGGCGTCGCGTCTTCGGTTTTGGTGCAGGCCGCGGCCAGCAGCAGCAGCAGGCCGGCGCTCGCGCAGCGGGGAAGGTAAGGGGTCATGCCAGGCAAGTAGGCCGCAAAGGTCGGGCGCTAGGCCGTTGCCCACTACAGGCTCGGAAGCGCCTGCTGCAGTTGCCGTTGAACGTGCTGCACGTCGGGCCGAAAGTCCGCGTCATCCAGCAGGCGTTGCAATGGCAGCCAGTGCACCACGTCGACTTGGCGGGTAGGCGAGCGCACCCGGAAGGTCAGCAGCTGGTACTGCCAGCCCGCGGGCTGCCGGCGTACTTGCCCGGCGAAGCGCAGGGCCACGCCCGTGTGCCTCCCAGCCAGTTCGCCTTGGTAAAGCTGCGTAGAATCGGCCTGGGTTTGCCATTCCACCCACTTCGGGCAGGTGCGACTGAGCCAGGCGCGCAGGTGCTCGGCCTGCCACAGCGCGGGGGTGGCCGGGCGGCGGGTGGGCCCGCGAAAGACGACGGTGCCCGTCGGCTGGTCGAGGGGCCAAATGGGACTCGCCGCCGGCGGCGCCTGCTCCGCCGTGGGGCGCTGGGCTAGCGCGGGGCTCGCCAGCAGCAGTCCTAGCAGCCAACCCAGGCGCGTGCGCTTCATGCCGGCGAAGGTAGGGGACTAGCTGCACCTTTGCGGCCATGCTTCGTTTCCTGCTGCGCTGCCTAATCCTAACCCTAGGTCTAGCGCCCCTCCCTCCCGCGCAATCCTCCCACGCCCCGGTACCCCTGGTGTCCGTGCCGTTTGAGTCGGTGGGGGGCATTTTAGTGCTGCGCAACCTAGCCTTCAATGGGCTACGCGGCGACTTCATCCTCGATACGGGTTGTACCTACGCGCTGGTGGTGGAGCAAGCGGCCTTTCCCAGCCAACTACGCCCGAGCAAGTTTTCCGGGCTCAGCGCGGTGGGCGCCATTGCCCAGTATGAGTTGCCCGTCACCCAGTTCGAGTTCGGCGCCGTGCGCCCGCCGCAGGTGGCGCAGGCCACCTCGCTGGCCGCGCTGCGCCCATTGGTGGGCCCGCGGCTGCTGGGCCTCGTCGGCACGGGCCTGCTGCGCCGCTTTGAGGTGGTGATTGACTACGCCCACCGGCGCCTGAGCTGCTATGAGTTGGGCCCGCAGGCCTCCTCGGCGCGGCTGTTTACGCGCCGCGACTCGCTGGCCTTCACCCTCGTCAAGGGCTGGCCAATCACCCAGGCACGCATTGGGGCCGTGCCCGTCTCGCTGCTGCTCGACACGGGCGCCCGCGAGAACCTGCTCGATGCGGACCTGGCTCACGCTTTACCCGCCGCCGTCCGGCCGACGGGCACGCAGTTGGAGACAGTCGTCGGGCCGGCGGGGCGCACGCGGGCCCAGCGCGCCGTGTTGCCCCGGTTGCAGCTTGGTCCCATCGAGTGGCGCAACCTGCCCGTACTGCTGACGGCGCCCGTGCGCTACCAGAGCGGGCGGGCCCTGCCCTACCAAGGCCTGCTGGGCCGCACCTTCCTGGGCCAGGAACCGCTGGTCAGCTTTCACTTCGGTCGCGGTTACCTTTATTTTCTCAGGCCTCGTCCGTAACACGCCATCCTGGCGCGTAGCAGGTAGCACAGAGGCAGAAGCCCTAATAGTGGACAGCGGCAAGCTAGTTACCTGGTGCGGATAGGTCTGGCATGAAGCCTACTTCTTGCCGACAGTAGCTTACCCAGCTACCCAACCAGGGAAGCGTCAGCTATCTTCCCGCATGGCTACGTCAATCACTGCTCGCCTGTGCCACCGTGCTCCCTGGCTGAGCGTGCTGTTACTCGGTTTTTTAGGGAGTCAGTGCGCCGCCCCCTCCCGCCAACTACGAACTACCCGCCAGGGCCGGGCGACGGCTGCCACCCCACCCCAAATGGTCCGCAGTACCGAAGCGACCGAAGTCCAGCTTAACCTGGCCCACAAGCAAGGCTATGCCGAGGAGCGGGCTGAGAAGTGGTACCTTACCCACGCCGCGCCGGCCGCCCACCAGCAGCCGGCTGGCGAATACATTGTAGCCTACACCCTGAGCGCCCCCGAGGGCTGGTACGAGCTGGCTGGCCAGGCCTTGGTCTGGCACCCGCCCGCCCCCGATGCCACGGCCCACCTGCGGGTGTTCGTACGCGACGGGGCCGACGACCGGCCCTTGCCCGGCCTTACGGTGCAGGCCACCTTCACGCCGGCCGGGGGCGGGGCGCGGCCGGCCCAGGCGGTGCCCGCCGGCTGGTACCCGCTGGCCAGCGCCTACGGCACCAACGTGGCCTTACCGCCCGGCCGCTACCAGTTGCGCCTCGACCTCTCCCGCCTGCCCTTCCGCCGCCACGACCCCTACAACGGCGACCGCCTCACCCACCCCGTGGTGGTGGAGTTCGACCAGGTACCCCTCGCAGCCACCCTGGCTGCCCAGCCCCCTCTTTCCGACTTGGCCGCTGCTGACACCGAATTGGCCCAGGCCCAGGGCGATGTGGAGCACCAGACGCTGGATGCGCTCTACGAGGACGTGAACTCCGGCGGCGCCCAGCGTACAGGCGACTACCTGGTAGGCTTCGCCGTGGACTACGCACTGGCTACCTGGAATTTCGACGAAAAGAAAAACAAGTTCACCTACGAAATCGACACCGAGGAGAGCGCCCAGCTCAACGCCCACGTGGAAGCGACCGTGCAGGAGGCCCGCACCGGCCGCTTCGTACCCGGCCTGCACCTGACAGCCACGCTGACCGGGCCGGATGGCCGCGACTTGGGCACCCAGGAACTGCCCTTCGAGTGGCACCCCTGGGCATTTCATTACGGCCAGAACTGGCGGGTAGCGCGGTCCGGCGACCGCTACCGGCTGCGCCTACGGGCCGAAGCGCCCACCTTTCGGCGCTACGGCCGCACGCTGGGGCGGGTATTCGAGCGGGGCTTCGACGTAGGGTTCGACTCGGTACGGGTGGTAACGGGAGCTAAATGAGCGGCTGTATGCGAAAATTTCTACTCCTGCTGCCGGCCCTGGCTTTCAGCCTCGCGGCGCACGCCCAGCGCTCGTTTTACCGCGTGTACCAGTACGAGCAGCCCCTCAAGGGTTGGTTGGAGGCGACGCTCTGGACAACCGTAGTGCCTAGCAGCCGCCTTGACTACGAGCACTTCGGCGAGGGGCTGAGCCGCAACGGGCTATCGGCGCATTCGCTCGAATTCGAATATGGCCTTACCGACCAGTCCACTTTCGGGGTGTATCTGAATGCGGAGAACCCCGGCGGGGCGGGCTTGCAGGTGTCGCAGTTCCAGGCCGTGTACCGCTACCGACTCGCGCGGCGCTACGAGCATTTCATCAATACTTCCTTTTACCTAGGCTATATCGTGCCGCGTCAGCGCTACGATAACACCCAGGAACTAGAGGTACGCACGGTGCTGGAGCACGATTTCAATGATTTACGGGTGGTGCTTAACCCCACCCTGAGTAAAGCCATTAGCGGGGAGGAGGCGCGATTTTGGCCCACTACCCGGCTCGACGCGGGCGTGTACTACCGGCGTTTCTACCACCTGCAACCGGGCGTGGAGCTGTACAATGAGTTCGGCGAGCTGGGCGTGTTCCGGCAGCCGCACTACCACCAGCTCTTCCCCACCCTCGACCTGCGCGGCTTCGGCTTCGACCTGAATTTGGGCCTGGGCCTGCCTCTCACCTCCAGCGACGACCGCCTGGTCGTGAAAGCGTTGCTGGTGTATTCGCTGGGCGTGGTACGGCCGGAACTGCTGTTTCACCGGGGCCAGCGCTCGACGGCCAACCAGTAGCCGCTGTCTACTGAGCCAATTAGTTTCTTATCAGGTTCATGACTTATGGCGTAGGGACCATGACCTTATCGAGGACTACCTGGTAGGCGTCTGCACTCACGCTGACTTCGCCCAGGTAGGGATGGTCGAGGGCAGCAATGACGAATACCATGACCCCCACCATCAAGGCCAGCAGCCCCGTAAGCACGGCGTGTAGTCGCAGACTCACCACGATAAAGCCGTAAGAAAAGGCAATTGTAATCAGCGCGCCGATGAGCACCGCCGCCCATAATACGCCAGGCACGCTAACGCTAATGCTCTCGATGCGCTGGCGGCGCAGCTCCACCAGTTTATTAAACGTCTCGATTGCTTGGCCATGTAGCACTTGTTGACTCAAGGAAGAAACTTCTGTGTGTAGTAATTTATCTTGGAACTGCGTGAGCAGTACGCGCTCTTGGTCATTGGCCAGGCCGCGGCGCTGGGCTGGCCAGGATTACTGCACAATGTTGATTGTGTAAGTGCGCAGTTGCTGCTGCAAGGGCTGGCCCACGCCGGCAATGATGGCGGGGCATACCCGACTGCCCTAGCAAGGCCAGGCGCAGTGGCAGTCGCCGGCCTTTACCACGCGCTTGGAGGATTTGCTGAGGGTGAACTAAGTAGACTTCGCTTAGGCTGTAAGGGGAGGGCGGTTGATACAGCCTACCGACTGATGGCTAGCAAGCCCAAGAGACTAAGGGCGTAAAGACACAAGACGAGAAGTGAGTCAACCCCCATTCGAGCAATTTGCCAGCGTGGGCGAAAAAGCAGGCCATAGAGATACACGCAGGTGAGCAGCATCCCCACGCCTGTCAGGTAGAGGTCAGTCTTGCCAGCGTGGGGCAGTACCGCCTGGCCCGATAGCACGCTGGCCACCAGAAACAGTACCGGCAGGAACGCGTTGCCCCCGAAGATATCGCTGATGGCTAGCTGGTAGTCGCCGGCCTTCATAGAGGCCAGGCCAGTCGATATCTCGGGCAGGGAGGTAGCCGCGGCCAGCACTGTAGCCCCGAATAAGAGTCCGCTCATGCCCCAGTGCGTGGCCAGAGCATCCCCGCTGCGCTCCAGCACTACACCCGCTACGAGCGTGACCAGCGCCGACGCCAGGAAGATCAGCCCTGTGCGCGTCGTGCTAGCGTGGGGCTGCTGAGTTGATGCCTGGGGAACATGCTGGTGCGAAGGCTGCTGATGCCTAGGGGCTGGGCTATCCACTACTTGCCAGGGCAGCCCTTGCTGGGCTTTGCCAATCAGCCACACCCCTGTCACCCACAGTAGTAGTATCAACAGGCCCGCCGGCGGCACCCGCGCTATGAGTAGGGACGCAGGCAGCTGGCTACCTAGCAAGGCGGCGGTCAGGACGGCCAACACCAAAATGCCTTCGAGCACCAGGACTAGCGAGCCCGCCCGGTAGGTGAGTGCCGCCTTGCCGCCTAGCCCCACGATATCCAGCACGACCAGCACCAGCGTCTGCATGGCAATGCCGCCTAAGATGTTGCCAGTGGCCAGTTCTAAGTGCTGACTTCGAGCGGCGCTAACCGTGATGGCTAACTCGGGCAAGTTCGTGACCACGGCGAGCAAGAGTAGCCCGCCTAATGCCTGCCCCAATCCGAAACGAGTGGCCAGTGCTGATGTCGTGTTGGACAGGTAGATGCCGGCTACCCACACGGCAGCCCCAGCGGCCGCAAAGACGGCCAGCAGTAAAGGAATAGCTAAATGGGCGAACATAGCGCAGCAGGTCGACGAAAGAAACTGCTACGCGAAAGCCCTTGCCTAGGCTGAGTCCGTTATTAAAACTACGTACCCGATGTGTAGTGCGAGAGCATAGTAAAACCTGAGCTGGCCAGCGGAACGCGTACAGCTGGTGGGCTGGGTGCTGTACGTAGTGCTGGCCCTAGGGGGCGGCGCCTAGCTACTTGCTAAGTAGGACAGTAGATGAATGTTGCAATAAACTCTGGTATAAAAAGGCCCTTGTCACTGCTGGCAAGGGTCTTTTGCATTTAACTGCTTTTTTATTGCTGTACTTATTATCAGAGCTTTGCAGAATTTCTTTCACCCCTTTGTTATGAACCTGCGGCATCTCTGCTCTGCCCCCCATGTACACGTACATTTTGATACCTGGAACAACTGGCTTTATTTGGAGTGGGAGGGCGAGTTAACCCTAGCTGGGGTACAGGAGGCGTGCCTCGCAGTGGCCCACTGCTTCGTTTCCTACAATTATTCGCGGGTGTTCAATAATAACACCAGTCTTACCCACGTGGATTACGACGTGGCCCCTTGGCTGGCCCAGCATTTCTTCCCCAACCTAGGCCTGGCGGGTGTGCAGCAACTAGCCTGGGTATACGGCCCTGGCCTGCGGGCTCGGGAGCTAGCCGAATACGTACTGCGCTCGCTGGATGGGTCGGTGAACGTAGCCTTATTTGGCGATGCCGAGGATGCCGTTTCTTGGCTGCAGCAAACTCGGCCTGACTACGTTAGCGGCTGCGCTCTGCTACCCCGCGCAGCCCAACAAGACGCCAAGCTTACGCACATCATAGGTAAGTTCGAACAGGATGTGGCATCTACCCGGGTTGAGTCTGCCGGGTTACTTACCTAGCACGAGGCACTTGCGTAGCCAGCTCTGACGCCGCTTACCTAGTTAGCGCTAGTTTCACGGCCGTGAGCTTCTACGCCTTCCGCCTGCTCTCGCCCGTGGTACAAGTGTACTGGGTGCTCAAGCATGGCACCTTTCTGGCCCAGCGCTGGGAAGACCAAGGCGGAGTCAACCTCTACCACTGCCTAGACGAAGGACGCGGCTTCTTTGTAGAGGTCGGTATCGAGGACAAGAAGCCCGTAGTGCTGCGCAGCTTTGTGAGCGCGGTGCCGCTGGAGGACTACAGCCACTACGTTAAGCTGCCAAGATTTTAGGGGATACGACGGCGAAATACGTACCGGGTTTCATAGGTTGCGGTACTACTCAGGGTATAGGCGTTGGCCACGTTTTGGGTGCCGGTACTGGTACTGCGTAGCTCAGTGGATACCGGCGTCACTGTCAGCAACTCCCACCGGTGCCGACCTAGGTAGTTGAGCATGTCGATAATGGAACGGGACTGGCTGATGTTCTTGGCCATCTCCGCCATCTCCGGGTCGGCCACGGCACCCGGCGCGGCCTGGCCATAGTCGAGGTAGGGCCTATCCGGCGCATTGAAGTAGCGGTCGCTCACAATCAGGGCACAGTAACGGTAAGTAGCCACCGCCTCCGTAGTGGGCGCGGTCTGTGCGTACGTAGCTGTGGTACCGAGCAGGCCGGCCGCTAGCAGGAACCATTTCATAAGGTAGGGTTGAGAAGCTGGTTTATTAAATCCCCCTGCACGTGCTGCTCAAGCGTAGTATGGTCGAACCAACGCAGCTTCTAGCTCGTGCCAGTAGCCATCCCGCAAAGTCGCGCTCTTCCCAGACGAGTTTAGCTAGGGTAGCCTACAAGCACGCAAGGCACTGCTGATGGTCAAGCGAACGAGGCAGGCTCAGTTGTCCACTTTAACGCACTGGCCTCCCTGTGGTTAGCCGCAGCACCGCTCCTCATGCGCCAGCGCTACACTACCCGTAACTCGTCCTCGCGGTAGCAATCCCAAAAGCCGTCCGCAAGGCGATACACCGGCACCCGGTGTAGCAGGCCCGTGTCTGGGTGGCGCTCCTTTAGGTACCCGCGCCAGACAATGGGGTACGACTGCTCTTGCGTCATGGGTAGTACGGCGCGGCCTAACACGTAGGTAAAGCCCCCCGCCTGCGGGCGCTGCGTGACTGGCGCGGGGGCTTCGGCTGCTTTCTCTGCGGTGACTGGCATTAGCCCCGCTACTTCGTCCCCGTAATCAGGGTCCGCTATGTCGTCATATGCTACCTGCCCGGTATCGTCGTAATCGGGGTCAGCCGCCAGCTCGTAGTCCGCGTCCACCACTTCGGGGAAGTCACCGGGCGGCGCTTCCTCATATTCCGTATCGACGCTTGTTTCCCAGGTGGCCGGGTGCTGGTCCTCGTCGATAGCATAGCGTAATTTTTTAGTAGTGGCCATCTGGTCGTGATAGGGCAATTGGCGAAATCAGCTTACTAAGCTACGTGGTACAGCCTAGCCTTGTCAAGTTGCCCCGGCAACTATTCCACTCACGGCGAAGGCTTTGTACTGCTGCTGAGCTTAACGCTAAAAAGTATTTACGGCTGATTGTCAAGCACTCATGCTAACACGAATAGTTGCCTAATAGCCTAATGCGATTAGCAGTCGTTTACTTTGGGGTCCGCTCCCCTTTAGCTGCTAGCGCCTTATGCACGACGTTTTGCTCATTCCGGTGCAGGAAGCGCCCCTGCCTGGCGCTTACCTGCCCGTCTTTAGCTGCCGGATATCGGCCGGCTTTCCTTCGCCGGCCACCGACGAGCTGGAAGGCCTGTTTGACCTCAACAAGCTACTGTTTCGTCACCCCGACGCGACCTACCTGGTGCGCGTGATGGGCGAGAGCATGGCCGGGGCGGAAATTCACGCCGGCGACCTGCTGGCGGTGGACAAGCACTTGACGGCCGACCACGGGCACATCGTGGTGGCGGTTATCGAAGGCGATTGCACGGTGAAGCGCCTAGAGCTGCGGGGCGAGGACTGGTGGCTGGTGCCCGCCAACCCCGCCTACCAGCCTTACTGCGTGCGCGACACGGGCGAGGTGCACATCTGGGGCGTGGTGACGCACGTGGTGCACGAACTCATTCCGGGCCGGCTCACGGCGCTTATACAAAGCTACGATTAGGCGCTATGTTCGGGCTGGTGGATTGCAATAACTTCTACGTGAGTTGCGAGCGCGTCTTTCAGCCCCGGCTTGAAGGCCAGCCCGTGGTGGTGCTCAGCAACAACGACAGCTGCATCATTTCGCGCTCCCAGGAGGCCAAGGCCCTAGGCCTCAAAATGGGGGAGCCCTACTTCCAGGTCCGGGAGCAGTTGCGGCAGCACGGGGTGCAGGTTTTTTCCAGCAACTACGCCCTCTATGGCGACATGTCGCGGCGGGTGATGCACTACCTGGGGCAGACCGTGCCGGGGGTAGAAATCTACTCCATCGACGAGGCCTTCCTGGACCTAGGCGGGCTGCAACGCCACCTTACCCCCTACCTAGGCAAGTTGGACGAACTAGCGAGCGAAATTCGGGCGCAGGTCAAACAGCGCACCGGTATCCCAACCTGCGTAGGGGTGGCCCCGACCAAGACCCTAGCCAAACTTGCCAACCGGCTGGCGAAGAAGGACGCGGCCCTGGGTGGGGTGCTGTACCTTGACTCGCCCGAGCGCCGCCGTTGGGCCCTAGGGCAAGTGGCCATAGGCGATGTGTGGGGCATCGGCCGCCAGTATGCCCACAAGCTCACGGCCGTCGGCATCGACTCGGCGGCGGACCTGGCCAAGGTCAGCGAGGCCTGGGCTCGCAAAATGCTGGGCGGCGTAGTTGGGGCCCGCTTGGTGCGCGAACTGCAAGGCTACCCCTGCGCCGGGCTGCACCCTTCGGAAGACGGCACCCTCAGTCGACAAAGTATCAGTTGCTCGCGCACCTTTGGCCGGCCGCTCACGGCCCAGGCCGACGTACTGGCGGCCGTTACCTCGTTTCTGTCGCGGGCCGCGGAAAAGCTGCGCCGGCAGGGCGACCAGGCTTACGTGCTGACGGTGTACGTGCAGAAGAATCGCTTTGACTCCCGGGTGCCCCCGCCCTATTCGCGCTCAGCCACCCTGACGCTACCAGGCGGCCCTACGGCCGATACGCTGGTGCTGGCCCGTTATGCCGCGCACTTACTAGCGCGGGTTTGGGAACCGGGCACCGTCTACCACAAGGCCGGGGTAGTGCTCGACGGGCTGGAACCGCCCAGTAGTGGGCAGCAGTTGGGGCTGTTTGCGGCACCCGCGGCTGTGGTGGTGCCGCCGGCCCCGGTGCTGGTCACCAAGCGGGCCGACTTGATGGCCCAGGTTGATGCCCTGAATGCCCGCTACGGCCGCGGTACCGTGCGGCTAGGCAGTACCGTGCCCGCGCTAGCCGTCATGGCGGGACATACGCGCGCGCCTTGGCAGGGGCAAGCACACTGGCAGTCACCGGCGTTTACGACGCGGTTAGAAGACTTGCTGACCGTGCGCTAGTGCTCGGTTAGGTAGTTCGGTTAGTTGGCAGAGGCCGCTTGGGAGCTGGTTGTCGGCTCGTCTACCTTTGACCACCAAGCTGACACGGGCGCCCCTCTTTTCGCCATCGTCTTTTTTCTTATCCTGTACATGGTTACTACGTTCCTACAGCTGCTGGTGCTCCTGCTGCTTAGCGGGTGGGCAGGACGGGCGCAAGACCTCTCGTTCGTGCACGCCAACGTGGTGGACGTGGCCACGGGCCAGATTCAGCCCGACCAAACGGTGGTGATTAGGGACCGGCGCATTGTGCAGGTGGGGCCGGCCACCCGCACCGCGCCCGGCAAGGGGCACGTAGTGGATGCCCGGGGGCAGTACCTGATTCCAGGGTTGTGGGACATGCACACCCACGTCTACTTTGACGGGACGGCGAGCGCCGGCACCCAGCTGATTCTGCCCCTGCTGGTGGTGAGCGGCGTCACGGGGATTCGCGACATGGGCAGCGAGTTGGATTCTATTTTGTACGCCCGCGCCGCCGTGGCCGCTCACCAGCTGCTCGGACCCCGCCTGGTGGTGAGCGGGCCGATGCTCGACGGGCCGAAATCGCCCTACAAAGCGTCGATAGCCATTGCTACGGCCGAGGACGGGCGCCGCGCCGTGGCGATGCTCCAGCGCCGGGGCGTGGACTTTATTAAAATTCAGTCGCTGGTGCCCCGCGCGGCCTATTTTGCCATTGCTCACGAGGCCCAGGCCCGCGGGTTGCCGTTCGAAGGGCACGTGCCCGACGCCGTGCGGGCCCGGGAAGCGGTGGCGGCCGGCCAGCGCAGCTTCGAGCACCTGATTGGCGTGTTTGAGGCGAGTTCCACCGCGGAAGACCAGTTTGTGGCGGGTGGGGCCAAGCTGCCGGCCCGCCTGCTGGCCACCTACGACCCGGCCCGCGAAGCGGCGTTCATCCGGTGGCTGAGCCAGCAGCGGCCACCGGTGTGGCAGTGCCCGACGCTGCTCTGGGAGCGCGGCCAATGGCTGGTCGATAGCCTGGCGTGGCGGCAGGACCCCGACCTAGCCTACGCGGGGCGCAGTTGGGTGCTGCAGCGCTGGCCCAAGGCCCAACTCGGCATCGCCCGCAGCCTAGATACGGACCCGCTGGCGGTGCGCGCCCGGTTTGTGGACCACGAGTTGGGCCTCGTGCGCAAGCTGCACGCCGCGCACGTGGGTTTTCTGGCTGGGACGGATATGCCGGCGGGCGTAGACTTAATTCCCGGCGTGAGTTTACACCTAGAACTGCAGCGCTTTGTGGCGGCTGGCTTTACCCCGCTCGAGGCCTTGCAAACGGCGACGCTTAACCCCGCCCTGTTTTACCACCGCCAGCAGGACTTTGGGGCGGTGCAGGCGGGCCGGTTAGCTGACCTGGTCCTGCTCAGCGCCAATCCCATAGTCGATATTGCCAATACGCGCCGCATTGTGGGCGTCGTGGCGGATGGGCGTTACCTCTCGCCGGCCGCCTTGGACAGCTTGCGCCAGCACTTGCAGCAGGTCGCTACCACGAAGTAAGCACTGGGCGAGCTGGCTCAAGGCCTGGCCAGCCTGCTACCCCACGTCCTGGTCAGCCGCGGTAACCCGCGACTAACTGCCAACACGACCCTTTTGGGTAGACCTAGGAGGCGACCTACCGAAGGCGTCTGCCACTTCCGTCACGCGGCGATACCGCCGACTACTCCGCCGGCTTGGGCGCTGGGTAGCTTACTTTGCCGCCACCTAACGGGCCCCTGCGGCGGCCCCGCCCTCGCCTATGCTTCCTTCGGCTTCCGCTGCGCCCGCCCCCGCCTTCCCGACGTCGGTGCCCTTCCTCATCGGCAGCGAAGTAGCCGAGCGGTTCAGCTACTACGGCATGCTCACCATCCTACCCACGTTTCTGGTGGCGCATTTCTTCAACCCCACCCACCACACGCCCTTCACGGCCGGGGCCGAGGCCCGCGCCAATGAGCTGGTGCATTCGTTTGTGGCGCTGGGCTATGCGCTGCCAGTGGTAGGGGCCCTGCTGGCCGACTGGGTCCTGGGCAAGTATCGCGTTATCCTCTATCTGTCCCTGTTGTACTGCGGCGGGCACGCGCTGCTGGCCGCTTTTCACGCCAACCTAACCGGTTTCCGGCTGGGGCTGCTGGTGGTGGCGGTGGGCATGGGCGGCATCAAGTCGAGCGTGACGGCCAACCTCGGTGACCAATTCACCCCGGCCAACGCGGTACTGTTGCCCAAAGCCTACGGCTGGTTTCAGCTAGCTATCGACATGGGGGCGGCACTGGCCACGGTGCTCACCCCATTGCTCTATGCTCACCACGGGCCGGCGGTAGCTTTCGGGGTGCCGGGGCTACTGATGGCCACGGCGACATTCCTCTTTTGGCTGGGGCGGCGGCGCTACGTGCGGGTGCCACCCACCGGCCTGCGGGCCGGCCTGCGCCAGACGCTGGGGCCGGGCGGCCCTGCGCCGCATCGGCGCGGTGTTCGTGCCCGTGCTGTGGATGCTCAACGAGCAAAGCGCCTCGGAGTGGGTCTTACAGGCCACCCACCTCAACCGCGAATTGTGGCCGTGCTTCACGCCGCTGGCCGAGCAGCTGCAGCTGGCCGGCATTGTGTTCGGCATTGGGCTGAACCCGCTGCTCACCTATGGCCTCTACCCGGCCCTGGCCCGGCGCGGGGTGCGCGCCACGCCGCTGCGGCGCCTGGGGGCGGGCATGGTGGTGGCGGCGTTGGCGGTGGGCATCGTGGGCGCGGTGCAGCGCCGCGTCGACGCGGGTGCTCACCCCTCGGCCTGGTGGCAGGTGCTGGCCTACTGCGTGCTGGCGAGCGGCGTCATCACGGTGGCCATCACGGGCTTGGAGTACGCCTACACCCACGCGCCCAAGGCCCTAAAAAGTCTCACCACGGCCCTGTGGGTGCTCACCATTGCGGCGGCCAACCTGGGGCTGAGCTTGCTCAACGGCAGCCTGGCGCGGGGCGGCTGGCTGGCGGGCCTGCACGGGGCTAATTTCTACTGGTTTTCCGTGGCCCTGATGGCGGTCAACGTCACCTTATTTGCGGTAGTGGCCGCGCGGCTACCCGAGCGGGTGTTCGTGGGGGGCGCCGCCCGCTAAGGGAAGCTAAGCTGGTCGTCTGGGTCTTGGGCGTTTGGCTGGCCTCGCTCGCTAGCCGCGTCAGGGCTCAGCTGCGCAGGGGCTGCCAGCTACCTGGCCTAAAGCCAGGCCTACTTTAGAATGATTTGCTACCCTGAGGAGCGCCTCCGCTGCATTTCTAAGCACCGCACGCCAATAAACCAGCCCCCCGTACCGCGCTTTTTTTCGACTCTTTGCAAGGTATTGTTACTAATAAGGGGAACCCCCAACTCGGTAGCCCAGCAGCTTCTCTGCTGGTGATAAGGCCGCGAAGGGGGCTAATTATACATAGCCCTTACTGCCATCGAATGAGGCTAGCAAGGAGGGCCTACTAGTCGGTGTAGCGCGTAAAGACAGGCAAAAAGCAAATCCCTGAATCGCTGAGCTTATAACGTCAAGTAATCGTGGGTTCAATAAACGTTATAGGCCCCTCTTTTACATTCTAGATACCGTGGACTGCAACACGTAAAACGGGTTATTCGGCCTATTATAAGCTGGGTGTTACTCTTTCAAACACCAGAGTTCGTTGCCCCCGGTGGGAATGTAGAGCTTCCTGTTTGCCACGAGCGGGTCTGATAGGCCGTAGTTAAAAGCCTCCTTGAAAAGAAGCTTACCGGTCTGGCTATCCAGGCAGTACAAATTGCGAGCCGTGGTACCAAAATAGATGCCTTGCTGGAAGCGACAAAACTGAGTAGCTACCTCTTCTTTCGGTTGTAATTTAGTGACCCACAACAGCTTTCCCGTGCTAGTACTCAGACAAACCACTTGTTCATCGTACGTAGCCACAATAACTTGACTGTCTTGCACAAGCGGTTTGAATAGAGCCTCACACTTCAAAGCCGTATTCCAGATTTCTTTGCTGCTCGCATAGTCGAGTAATTTAACTTGCCCGCCCTTGTAATATCTATCGTTGCATACCACCAATCCTTCGGGTGAGGCGACGGGGTCCGAACTAGTATAGTTCGGATAACTAATGGCCCACTCTAGCTTACCTGTTTTGCTATCTACTGCTACTAAGCTGTCCGACAGTCCCCACATACCAACGTAAAGTCTATCGGCTCGCAACAGAGGCTGGTTGGTTGACAAGCTTACGCTGGGTTGCGACAAGTGCCAAATAGTCTCGCCAGTACGCGCCTTTACTGCCCACAAGCCATCATGGCGGACTGGAATGTACAAGATGCTATCTCGCGCAAGCAGCTCATTCTTAACGCGGCTAGCTGTTTTCCGCTTCCAAACTAGCTTGCCCGAGGAATCGAGGCAGTACACGTTTAAGTCAAAGCTGGAGAAGTATACTCTATTCCCGGAAATAACGGGTTGATAGTATGGGGCATCCCCCGTTTTAAAAGCTAATTTGAGTTTGCCATCGGCTAGATTAGCCGTGCAAAACGCGTTGTCGAAGCTTCCAAAATAGAGCAGACTATCCTTCAGAAGGAGCGAAGAAGTTACCCAATTGAGGCTAGGGTTTCGCCAGAGCAGTCTCACATGCTCTCGGCTGTCATCGACTGGTTTGCGGTCGGCAGAGCAGGCTACTAGGAAGAATATTAAATAGATAAGTACCGTCTTGCCAGTCATAATGAATGCTCTTTGGTAGAGATGGTTCTCCGCCAAAGTACTATAATTTGCAGCTAGTGCCATTGAGGGTAAAAACGCACATATTCCAAGGTTTGTCCGAGAAGAAAGATTATGTTATTCAACTATTCCCAGGAGAAGAGCGAGAAAAGAGCTACTTGTCATTGTGCCTAAAGTCCTATCTTCTTACTCCTAAAGGGGGTGCTTAATTCCTAGTTGATGTCGTTTGCGTTCAGCGTAGCGATACTGGCTATCGCAAAAGGTAAACGAGTGCGAGAAATCAACGCCCTAATAGCTGGTGGAAGCTCTGTGAGCAAGAGTGGCCTAGCCGGGTAAGCGACCAGATGATAGTAATTATCGTAATCAGCTAGGTCAGTTTTATCAAAAACGAATAGCCCGCGCTTAGCGGAAGTAGCGTAGGCCTGGATGTAGCGATTATAGGCGTGACTATCTGATAAGCTTGGTACTACCACTGGTAGGTTAGGGTTAAAATGGGCCGTGGTAGTTTCCGTGGATAGGGTGAGGAAGTAGTGATGCAACTGGGATAGGGCCTCACTGGATGAAGCAACCGAGCTAGGCAGGGTGCCACCACAGGAGGAAAACTGCACGAGATAGCCGTTTGGGTCTACCGCGTACCAATCAAAATCCGTTATTTCCTGGTCAATGCTACTGATTTCCATAAGGGGAGACAACTTGAAGCTACTAAGCTATGGGTGAGGTCTAGCAGATGTTTAGTGCCAAGCCTTATTAAATCATTGGTATCAATTACTATCACCGAGCTTGTCACATTTCTTAAACGAACCTCTTAAAATGTGACAGGTTCAGGATAGCCTTCTGCTGTATTCGTTTAGGCCACCGGTCCATACAGACAATAAGACGCGGTGGCCCCAATGCGGATAAACGCCTCGTCGTCAAGCCCAAGCACCAGATGCACAGGCCCACTGCCTGGCTGCGGCATAAACCATGTCATATCCAACTCCTGTGGCTCTTTGAAGCCGATGTATTCGAGACCGATAGGAAAGTGCAACCCCTCACTGAGTTGCAGAAAGGTGGTCTGCTCAAAGACGAGGGTTATGTACGCGGGCTCGGTCGGCTTTACCCACTCGCCCGTTAATTTGGCGAAGCCTACGTAACACGTTGTCGCCGTGCGGTGCACCCGCACCACGTCGTAGCAGTTATGCAAATCGAAATAGCCCGCTGCCGTATCGAGGGCAATTAATTGGTCAATGCTGTAGGCAAGCTCCATCGTTTTTTGGTCCGCAAAAGAGGGCTAAGCGGGTGCTGCTACTAAGTATTTATGCATGGTAGCCACCGGCACGCCAGTGGCCAGCTGAATCTTCTTGAAGCTGAGACCTTCCCCACGCAAGCGCCGCAATTCGGTCACCACCTCGTCGGCCAGCGCTGGCCGGCCAGGAGCCTTACTACTGCGAGCCTGGCCAGCCTTGATGCGCTCGGAAAAGCGCACGCGCTCCTGCTTGGCGATGGCCGCTAGAAAGCCGATGATGGCCTCACGGAACATCCCCGTACTGTCGAGGTACTGTTCCGTAAAGGACTTGAACTGCACCCCGGCCGCTTGCAGCTTCTGCAAGTGGTTAAGCGTTTCGGTCACGCCCTCGCGGCTGAAGCGGTCGAGGCTCCAAAATAGGACCACGTCGAAGCGCCGCTGGTGGGCATCGACAAAGAGTTGCTGAAACTGTGGCCGCTCACTGCTACCGCCGCTTTCCTTGTCGCAGTACTCCTGATAGGGGGTGTAGCCTAGGCGCTCGGCAAAAGCGCGCAGCTCGCGGAGTTGGTTTTCGTTGGTCTGGCCTTTGTCTTTAGTCGAGATACGAGCATAGATGGCAGCGGTCATGATGCGGGCTTCGTAAGATAGACCGTGAAATCATTGAATGGCTCAACTAGCTCACCATCAATAAAAGTCTGTGGGTAGTCAAATTCGCCGTCTATCAGGACGGATACTGAATCTGCTTCATAAAAGACCACGAAATAGCCGCCCTTTAGTTCAGGTGGCTGCGTCAAGGTCAATGTTTCTCCTTGACGCAGGTAGGATACCTCTGCCCACGGCTCTAGCTGCACCGCTAGCTTAGGGTGAATCTTATTCTCTAAGTGAAAGACGTTCATCGTTCGCAAACCTACTGTTTTTCGAACGGCTTTCCTACCCACGCCAAAGGCCCCGAAAACGCAGGTTTTTGGGGCCTTTTTCAAGAGGGTTTTTCGAACGCCTCCAGTGTGAGGCTTACCTAGTCAAGCCTAGGGACGTTTTACAAACTGTAGTCTGTCTGCTCCGGGCTTGCTATAGTTCGAAGCATTTATACCACATTGGTCGGATCAGCCGTACATGCAATCCATCCACTTGTGTATCATCAAACTCCCAAATCACGTTCTCGTTCAGCCCACTTGGTACCATGCGATAGAAATAGCGCTTTGGGCTCGCCAGTAGTGGCTGAAGGTAGGCTCTCGTTTTGGCATCTAAGAGGGTCTTGTAATTGGCGTGGGTGAGGCGTCGATGCGGCAAAAGCGCGTCAAGAAAGGTAGTTAAAAACAACGACCGATCGCGTAAGACTAAGCCATTCAAAGCAGCATTCAACGGGCGGGTAACCACCAAATCTGTCTGGAAAAACGTTGTATCTGTATTGGTCTTTTCCCCTAGTCTCGTTTCGTCGCAGAACGGCACGAACCATTTTTTACTCCCTTGGCGAAGCACAATAAATCGGTTCTTGTCACAGTAGTGTCGTCCTGGCCATCCATGCAACTCCACATGCACGTGATTGACCGAATCCCAGCGCTGGCTCCTCACCTGACAGATATCGTGTACGTTGCGCAAACTATCGCGCCAGTAGAAGCGCGTGCCAAAGCAATACTGCCCCGAATAAACCTGCTTTAAGATAAAATCCCTCTCCGCCTGCTCAGATTGTAATTTGGTCACAGGTGGCCTTTCGTCGCCCTTTGAACAGGCACTCAGCCCATAAAGCAAAGTAGCAAAGCATAGGAGCAAGTTCTTAAAAGTGGAGGGCAATAGAACTAGAGGTGAACGCAAGCAAGAAGGGTTGAAGTGGCTTGCTAAAAGTAGTTAATTATCCCACTTACTGCTTTTCACCTAGGTTAGTCAACAGGCACCCTGCGGGGGTTCAGAAAGTCCATTTCCGCGCAAGTGGCTCAGAAAGTCCTTGCTAAGTGCATTCCTAGCGTGTGGAGGGGCTTCAGTAACTCCAAAACTGATGCGTCAGGAAGGTGCGCCTTTTTTAAGTAACATCCTTTTCCTAGCTATTAGCTAGCCGATTCCTAATAGGGGGTCAAGCGCGTTGCCTGGCCAAAGGCCGCATAGGCGCTCGCCTTAAACTGGTAGAGCTGACTGGGACGATGCGACACGTTGGTTTCCAGCTCGGCCAGGGCCTCCACATAGGGCAGGCCTTTCACCCATTTGCGAAAGTTGCGGTTGTCCAGTGGCGCTTGGTAGAGTGCTTCGTAAAACCGTTGCAGTTGGTTGAGCGGGAACTTCGGCGGTAAGAGATAGAACGGCACGGGTCGATTTCGCGCGGCTTCCTGCACGCGCTGCCACGCATCCTGCACTTTGCGGGCGTGGTCAAAGGGGAGCGCGGGTACGTGCGGCAAGGCAAACCATTGCGCCAGGTGGGTGCGGTCGGCCGCCGGCGCGTAGTGCGCCCACTCGAGTAGGGCATAGTAACTCACCGAGGCTAAGCGCTGCCCCACGGTCGGATCGGTCAGGGCATAGGCGCGCACCTGTTCTAAGTAGGGGACGGTGACGCCGGTTTCCTGCCGCAGCTTACGCGCGGCCGTCACGGCAAAATCTTCCGGCTCGTCGACGAAGCCCCCTGGCAGGGCCCACTGGCCTTTCGCTGGTTCGTTTTCGCGCTGGACCAGCAACACTTTCAGCTGGTTGTCCCCGGGGTCATAGGCGAGGATAATACAGTCAACAGCGAGTTTAAACAGCATAGATCTTGGGTAAGCGTATTTAGTACGCTAAGTTTGCGTATTAACTACGCTTATTTGCTCATGAACCCTGCAAACTTACCTGCCCGGCTGCCGGTCCTCTTCGACCACGACGGTTCGGCTGACGACTTTATTTCCTTGCTGCTGCTGCTCACGATGGAGACCGTGGAGCTGCAGGGCGTCTCGATTACCCCCGCCGACTGTTACGCCGAGCAGGCCGTGGAAACGACGCTCAAGCTGCTGGACCTCCGCCAGCGTTCCGCAGTGCCCGTGAGTGTGGGGCACTGCCATGGGGTCAATGCCTTTCCCGCCGAGTGGCGCGCCAAGCCGCGCATCCTCAATGCGCTGCCGGCCCTGATTAACCTACCCGTGGACCTGGCGCGGGTGGATGCCCGTCCGGGTGCCGTCTTCCTGCGCGATAAGCTGGCGGCGGCTACGCAGCCCGTGACCGTCCTGCTGACGGGCCCCTGCACGAACCTCGTCCACGCCTTGGAGCTAGCGCCGGAGCTGGTCACCCAGATTGCCCGCGTCGTGTGGATGGGCGGGGCCGTGGACGTGGGGGGCAACGTGCGCACCTATAACCACGACGGCAGCGCCGAATGGAATGTCTTTTGGGACCCGTTGGCGGCGCAGCGGCTGCTGACCTTCCACTTGCCGCTCACCCTTATTCCCTTGGACGTGACCAACACCGTACCCGTTGACCGGGCCTTTTTGCAAGCGCTGGCCCAGCATGCGGTCCACCCCTGGGCGTGCCTGGCTGGGCAATTCTGGGCCACCACGGTGGACACGATTCCGGCGTACGAATACACGTACTTTATGTGGGACGTACTGGCTACGAGCTACCTGGCCATCCCCGACGCATTTGGGCTCGAAACGCTGGAGTTAAGTATCACGCCCACGGGGCCCAGTGCGGGGCGCACGCGCCGCGCGCTGGGGAGCGGCCACTGGGTAGAGGTAGCCCGGACGGTCAACCAAGCCGCCTTCTATGCCTACTTGTTCGGCCAGCTTACCCAGCCAGCCGCGGCGTAACTAGTTCGTGGTAGGCCGCAGCGGGTGCGGCCACTCGGTCCGGAGCACGGACATCACGAGCTTATCGTGGAACGCGCCGTGCCGGTAGCAGGCCTGGCGTAAGCGGCCTTCGAGCTGAAAGCCCGCCTTCTGATAGGCTTTAACGCCGCCTTCGTTCGGCACCGATACCGTGAGCATGATCCGGTTCAGGCCCACGTCTTGAAACCCGCGCGTGACTACTTGCTGCGTCACGGCCGTGCCGATGCCCCGACCCCAATAGCGCTTTTCTCCCAGCAGAATAAAGTATTCCCCCGCTTGATTACGCCGCGAGATGTTAGCAATGCCCGCGTACCCAATCAAGTCATGAGTTTCGTCCAAGTAGACGCCGAGCGTCAAGCTATGCGGGTCTTGAAGCGTGTGCGTCAGCCAGTCGGCCACCTGCTCAAGCGTCTGCAGCTCTTGGAATACAGAGAGCGAATAGAGGATGACCTCCGGGTCGCGCAGCCAGCGATGAAAAAGCGGCGCTTGGTCGGTCCGTAAAGGCAGCAGGTGGATCATGTGGCCGGAGGAGCGGAGGAAAAGAGGTAGGTACGCCGGGGCGAATGCTTGCGGAGAAAGCATCTTCTGCTTGGGGCTCCGAAAGTTAGGTTCCACTTCGTGACCAACTGACCCTACTTCTTGGACCGGCTACTAGATCCTTTGCAGCTGGTAAAAGCAGGCTGCTAAAAGGTGCACCTTTCGGGACTACACATTACGGATTTAGTAAACCTCAATGTGAGCTAGAATACACTTGGTATGAGAAGATACTCAGTATGGCGAACGTGCAGCAACGTACGAGTAGCCCAATAAATGGGAAGAGGGCACAGATGGTCAGACCCCAGTATCGACTAGCCCTCGGGTATGAGAAGCTGACAAGTTCATCCATACACTCTAAAAAGTTTACTTATTTTATGCCATTAACACCGCCAGCGCATTCCTCTTACTCAAAGTGGCTCATAATGAAATGGTTCAGCTAAAAATATAAATAGGAATAAACACTTAAATTCATACATTGCACACGAAATTAAGCTGAGTGTGCTACTGCTATTACATACTTAGCTAACGTGAGTGCCTTTTAATAAGCCAACTCGTTCTTGTATGAATATCACTTACCCAACAGCTGTTCGTCCTTCGGTAACAGTTACTAGCAGTTCGGGCAATGAACCGGCCATCAATAAAATAACTCTGGTAGTTTGTGGCGTACTGTTTTTTTGTACGTTTCCTTACTGGTTTGGCGATACTAGCAGCAAGGCTTCGCTTGTGAATGTGCTGTTAATGCGCAATGGCTTGCTTAATGAAACGTTGTCTTTTTGGGGGCATCTCTTGTTGACTGTAGGGTGGTTGTACCTTTTTTATAAAGGTGGCGCCTCCGAATGGGTTGGTTGGCGTATCTCAAGTACTCGTCAAATAACGAGGCTATTCTATCATAGCCAAAAGCCTGCCACCTGGGGTTTACGTGCAATTTTAGGACTATTACTGGTCTTGCTTGCATATAAGCTTTACAGTGCTTTACTAGGTTTTGCGGAGGGCAGTGAGCTACCTCGGGCACAGGTTTTGTCGGTACTGCTGCTAATAGCCCTGCTGCTGCTATTGTGGAATGTTCGCTACATCAATCCACAGCCATTACAAACTACAGGTTTCATCGCAGGTCGCAATCGGCCTCTTTGGGTCAATATCTCTCCGACGCAACTGGTGTATGTAGCTCAATTTAGTGGTGGCATGCAGACCTGGGTACGCCACCCCGCTGGCTTTGCAGATATTTCATATACTGATGTATATGCGTTTGATATTAAATCCTTGTCGCACAAACTTCACAATGCTCGAACGGCCCAATCTATAATGGGCGACATTAGATATAATCTCACTCTACGACCAATTTTCAGTAGCTTTCCTACGCATCTGACCGACACCCAGATTCAAAACATTCAGGCTCGCCTAGGCGCTAATGTGGACATTACTACGGAGATATCAGCGGCATTCGACCGGCAAGCCCTAATTGATTCGGTAACCAGTCGCTACTTCAATGCAGTTAGCGATGTATACACCAAGTCCGGTGCTACTGTATTTGATGATGTTAACCGGGAGGTTTTTAGCAACTTCGATAAACTAAAGACCAGCATCAACTTCGCGGGATTAGAAGAAGATTGCCAAAACCGCATTAAGCAGCACTTAGCCCGTATCACGACGATAGAAGACGCGTTTGACGTAGCGGAGTTTATCATCGTAGATGTCCAGTTCTCCGAGGGGGAAATAAAGAATATGCTGAATGATGTTCGGGAGCGAGCTATGGTACTCGCGAACGGTCGCACCATAATAGAGCAGGAAATGGCCAAAGCGACCATTAATGATGGTGGCCAACCTGGGGTTAATGTGGTCAAACGAGCCGAAGACCGGACCAAAGGCATAGGCATACTACGCAGCAATTTTTCAAGCCATAAGCAAGAACCCAAGGTGCTCTCGCCCGCCGAGCAGCAAACAGAATTTAAGGAGGCTGTGCGGCAGGGATCTAATAAATTGCTTAATATTCTACTGGACCCGACCCAGCAAGGCCCTGAGGCTACTAGCCAAGCTTTGTTACTTGCCTCGCCACTGTTTACAGAGCGGAATATTTCGCCGGAATCCTTTGTAAAGCGCTTTCTGCAAAAAGTAGAAGCTGAAAAGAATGAGCCCTCAGAAGAAGTATTACGTCGACTAGTAGAGAATACGCTGCTTGAGTTCTTTAATGAATCTGCCTAATGGATTTTTCTGTCCTAAAGGCCAACTATGCGGTGCCAACCACGACGAGCGCTACCCCCACACACTGGCACCAGTGGTGGCAGCCCGACCAAGACAAGCCTCCAGAATGTGTGATGCACGATGGATGGCACCAGCGCATTGGCTACAGCATCTTACAAGTGCCGCTTTTTGATGAGAGCACTCACTCCCAGGCCCGCGAAGAATACCACAAGAGTCTACTACGTCAAAAAGCCTTTCTTGACACCGTAAATGCAGTGTTTATAGCTAGCCGCGGGGTTCCAGGCGCTACGCTTGAGCTTCGGCTACAAAACGACCACACCACCCGAGTAGTCAATTGCTATTTACTGCTGCGTAAGCTATACCGCCATCCCCCATCAGGCTCTGCCTACGCAGACCTAGCTACCGAGTTTGAGCGCATTCTGCCCGACGACTACATCTTACAGAGGCTACCCGATGAAGCAGCTATTCAAGAGTTAGTGCGCCTTGGCAACAAGCAAGTGATAGAGGTGCGCAAGGACTCCCGGCTGGTGCCAGTAGGGGGCTTTTACTCACCTGATCACTTAGTTATCGCGCCTCCTAATTTAGGCGTTTGGGACGAAAAAACACGGTTTTACCTGCCTTGCAGTCACTATATTCCGGCTAACAGCTACAGCTGGCTTAATCTATTTAAGATGCTCCAATCGGCCGAAGAGCCGATTCAGCTACGACTGTCGCTAGGCGCGACGCCCATTTTTGAGCTAGAGCGAAACCTAGCTCTTCAATACCATGCCATGCTGTCGACTACCTATCGGGGTGTTGCCAACCAAGACGTCGAAAATTACCAGCAGTGCTACGCCAAGTATTTATCGGCTCCGTCCTTGTTTACGGTAAAAATTCAGGTAGCTGCTACTCACGAAACGCTTGCCATGGCCGCGGCTAATGCTTTTTGCACGCAATTATCCTTTGGGCAGGATAAGACGCGGCTAATTTGCTTTTCACTGCGCGAAGCTGACCGTGAGCTATGTCGTACCGATTGGGAAGAGGGCAACCACTATAGTTTTGCCTTACCCGGCCCGTTGGAAACGGCCGCTGAGATTGACCCGACCGTTGTTGCCTTCGCCCGCCGCCTCCCCTACTTAGCGGATGAAGTGGAAGCTACCTCACTCTTTCGACTGCCGATTGCCAGTGCCGAGGGTTTGCCGGGGGTAGCGGCTAAGCCAGTCAAACCGTTTTACCAGCCTACCCCACGCCTATCCACCGGCCCTGAAATAAAGCTGGGGGAGATTATTACGGCGGGTGCCAGTATCCGGCTGGCCGACGGCAGTGCGGTCCCGACTCAGGCAATGGCTCATGACTATTGCATTCCAGTCAAAGACCTTACAAAGCATGGTTTAATCGTAGGCTCAACAGGCTCGGGTAAAACCAATACGACGCTTCAGTTTGTCAAGGCCCTCACCGAGCAACACATTCCGTTTCTGCTCATTGAGCCAGTTAAGTCCGAATATTATTCAGAGTTACTGCCCTATTTCCAGGCACAGGGCAAGACTCTTCATCGCTTCAACTTTCGGCGGCCTCGTACGCCCGAGGGCGAATGCCATCCAGAATATCTGCGGTTTAATCCCCTGATACCCATGCCGGGCATTTCAGTGACGCAGCATATTTCCTACATCAAAGGCTGCTTTAATGCCGCATTCCCGATGCACGGAATTATGCCACTGATATTAGAAGAGTGCCTAAACCTGTTGTATAAAGAAAATTTTCAGCTAGAGGAGCCTGACTTTTTTGACCCAGCGAAGTCGCCTGTCTACATTAACCACTCTGCAACGGCTTGCCAACCTGGGTGCGACCGCGAAACGAGCCATCGCCGGCTTTATCCGCTGAGTCTAGCTTTCTTCGATGAAATAATTAAGGAATATGTTTCGGACGAAGAATTGTTTCCGGACGAAAAGACGCGGCAGGACTTTGGTAGCTATTTGCAACGCCGGTTTGTTAGGCTGACAAAAGGGCTATTAGGCCACGCGCTTTGTCCAAATAGATGGGTAGATGCGGACGATGAGGCAGCTCTCGTTCCAAACATCTTGCAGACGCTACTTACCGAATCCACTATTATTGAGCTGGAGGACTTAGCCGATAATGAAGAAAAAGCTCTAGTAATGGCTTTTCTAATGACCTATCTCTTTGAATACCGTCAAACACAGCCATCAGCTATTAAACGTAGTCAGGTAACGGGCGAAGAGTATTCGGCTGGGCCACCCTTGCATATTACACTTATCGAAGAGGCCCACCGGCTGCTGAGTAGCGGTAGCGGCACCCAGGCCAGTGGTGGCGAAGATGGAACTGCTACTCAGAGCAGCCAGGCGAAGGCTATTAGTTTGTTTATCGATATGCTAGCAGAAATCCGCGCTAAAGGGGAGGGAATTTTTATTGTGGAGCAAATTCCTACTAAGCTAGTATCTGATGTAATCAAAAATACCAATCTAAAAATCATGCACCGAATAACATCCAGAGATGACCGCGATTACTTAGGTACTGCGATGGGGATGAATGACAAGCAGAAAAACTACGTCAACAACCTAAAAACCGGAGAAGCCATTGTATTTGATGAACAGTTAGATAGCCCAGTTTTTGTCAAAATAACTCCCTTCCAATGAGCAAGCATCCATCTAGTAGCAAACCTCTTGAAGACCTGAGAAAGGACTTAGAGGAGCAAGAAGCTGACAGCTTTAAAGAACATCCAGGTGCGCCTCTAGACAAAGAAGGCAAACCAATAACCAATCTAAGTTTAAGCGAATTTGATAATATGGGTGGTAAGGTTATAGCTGGCCCAGGCTCGAATAAGAAAATACATGATATTAACCGGCTTACTCACAAGTACGAAAGGTCCGCTGATGCGGTGCAAAAAGTAGCATCTAAATCGTCTGCCGGCCTTGAATTAAGAATTTACCGGGATAAGAATACTGGTGAGATATTGGAGAAGAAGACAAAGGTGTCTACCGACTCCGACTCCACCGGTTCAAAACCAGAGCAGGCGCGTTCTACCCCTTCCAAAGAACCTTCCCGCGCTTCTAAACCCGAAGCAACCATGAGTCACAATAACCCTACTAAGGAAAACAGCCGCGTAGCCGAAATGAAAAAGCAGGCTGGGGAAATGACTGGCAGTGCTGCCCGCGAACAGGCTCGTGCTGAAAAGGAAAAGGCTTCGCGGGATAAAGTAGCCGCGATGAAAAATCATGGCAAGGAATTGACCGAGCGCAAGGATAAAATTACGACTATGCGGGAGGCAGGCGGGGAATTAACGGGCAGTGAGTCTCGGCGTACTAAAGACAGCACGGAGTCTTTGAAAACTAAGTTTCGGGACAACGCTAGGGAGACAACGAAGCCCTAACTGCGTCAAGCGTCTGGAGAACAACGCCGACGATATAGTGACGCTGACAAAAAGGAAGCCGATATAGTAATCCTGACAAGCCGACAGAGTCTGGCCTAGAATGCATTGATTACCTACCAACACCGGACAGGATGCGGCTATACTCCCTTTGGCATATGACTAAGCTCAGGTACATCCTTTTGTCAGCAGGCATGTCGTCTGGCGCCTGCAGCCGATAGAAGTACACGAGCATGAGCTGGGCCGCGACCTAGCCCGGCACATCGCGCAGCTTCTGGGCCAAGGTCAGGGCTTATTGTCTCAGGCTCACGGTCTAGGGCGAGTGAGGCAAGAGGCTGTCGACCTGCACTTGCAGGTGCTGCACCAGCCTAGTGCCGGCGAGCTAGGATGCGTGTAGCACCAAACGCCGGCGCTCGACCGCTAAGGGCTGCGCGGGCAAAAATTGCGCCGCCAGCATACTCAGCAGAAGCAGATAAAGACAATGACTGAGCAGGGACGCAGTGTTGACCAGAACTTATAGGGGCTCACTATTGCACGCCTTATTGAGCCCCCCCTTGCCACATCGTTAGGCGCTTCGGGATACGTGTGCGTGGCGGCTGACACCTGACGGCACCACTACTCGGGGGAGGGTGTGAATCTGCCACATTCGCCCTCGTTAGGTAGGGAGGCTAGGTGTAAAGGCTGGATTATATAAGTAAAATGGTTGTTTTTGCCCCAAGTTCATGGTAACTTGGGGCAAAAACAACCCTACTGCCTTTCTTTCTGCTTTATGAAGTACCGCCCACGTCAACCTGAAACGCGCCTTTGCGCGCACTGCCACACGCCCTACTCCTCGGCCCACAAGCGCCGCCTCTACTGTGGCAACTCCTGCGCCAACCTGGCCAGCTATGCCCGTCGACCCCGGTCGAAAGCCCCCCAGGCGACGCCCACCTTAGGAGCCGTCCCCGAGACACCCACGCCGAGCGTAAACCTGGCGGCGAGCTGGCAGAACGTGGCCATGCTCACCGGCAGCCACCTGGCCGCCAAGCTCGTCGGCGTGCTGGGCGAGCGCCTGCTTGGGCTTTTCACCCCGCCCCCCGCCGCGCAGCCCCTGGAGACCCTTGATCCGGCCCACTGGCTGCCGGCCGCCTTGCTCAGCGCGCCCGCCCCCCGGCTGGAATTGGAGATGCCCTGGTGGGACCAGCCGCAGGTCTTTCTACAGCTCACCTACTTTGGCCATACGCTCTACTATCAGCCCCGCCACCGTTGCCTGTTGTGGCGCGTGGGGCCGGGGCAAGTACTGCTGCTCTTCTCGCCCGAGCAGCTCGCGGCTGTGGCCGAGCTCACTCCTGGCGATTACGTCCCCACCCCGCTGGCCGAGCCCGAAGCTCACTTAGCCAGTCAGCTCGTTGGGGAGTTGCCCGTGAGCCCCGCCGTGATCGAGCCACGAGGGGCCGACCGATCTGCTAGCCCGCTGCCTGCCTGGGCCGCCGATTGTGCGCCGCTGGCCGCGCCAGCCTACGCCCCACTGCAGGCTGCCGACTATGCCTAGCGAGCCGGAACCTGGTTCGTCCAGCCGCACCCTTAGGTAGGGATCGGGAGGCGGCGCGCCTGTTGGGAAGCGAGCAGTCGAGTAGCCCGGTGAGAAGGGCAACCCTGCAGTAGTAGCTGACGCGTTCGGGCGCTACTTACCTAGAGTAAAAGCTCGTTTAACGTATACGCAATTACTAGGACAGTTTTTATCTACCTAGGAAGTATCAAGTTGAGCTACTTCCGGCGGTCAGCCTCTGCTTTAGTTGAGGCCAATTTTACCTCTTAATGTAAAATCACATCATAAATCGGCCACCCTGCAAACCTACTTTCCAAGTTGTTGCAGGTTTACTTAATTGTGGAATAGCCGCGGAACAGACATAATGAGCTTGCTTACTAGGTTCTCTCAAGGCTGTAAGTTACCTGGTCGAGGCATTACAACGCATCCTACTACGTGAGGTAATTGCCGCACACCTCGCTGCAATGCCGCATGCTCCTGCGTTCGGCCTGAGTCGTCCCAGAAGAATAGCAACAAGTGTTGGTAACGAGTCGCATAGTCGCTTCCCGACTGAAAATACAAACTAGCATCAGCAGCTACCTCTTCTATAAAATCGGCGAAAGCAACATGTGAACGAATGAACTTCACCTCGATAACTAGACGCAAACAAGGAATACCTAAATCGGCCCGAGGATTTTTTTGACCAATTGGGTTGAAATAGAATTCATCCTCTAAGTCGGGAAAGAGTGGGGCCAGCAGAAAATACAGCAGATTCTGCACATGATATTCATTTTGAACGTTCCACTGCTGAACAGTGCTGTTACGAGTGCGTGGGCTTTTTTCCCAAGTCCACCGTCGCATACCCGCTGGTACCGCTTCTAGTACCTTCGTTACCTCTTCCATGGTTGGCTGCCGCAGTGACAGCCTGGGCGCGGCGGTTGCCAGCCAGTCCAGGGTACGCAGGCGCATAGCCGCTACGGGCGCTTCTGGTTCTAGGTCGGTGATAGTGCCAGTGCTCAAAGCTATCAATGCCTGACTTGGGTCATCGTCGGGCGGGTGAGGAGCACTGCCTGCTAGCCAGAGAGCCACTCGTAGGTCAGCTTGCGCCGGATCAGCTGGCCAGGGCAAAGCCGTAGTAGGTAGCTCGAGCACGTGTAGCGCGCTGACCACCACGCAGCGCTTCCAAGCGGGTAAGCTCTGGCAGGCTGCGGCTACAAACGAAGCCATCCAAGTAGTTACCGCTTGGCCTACATCCGCTGCCACTAATCTAGCTGCCAGGGCTAGTCCCAGTAGCGCTACTACATCGGTGGCAAACCCAGCAGGCGTGCCACCAAGCATAACCGCCGAGCGCCCGGCTACACGTCGCAATCCCTCTTCTAAGGCTAGTTGATGCGGCTGCAGGTCGGCAGTGGGTAATGAGCACCAGTAACCTAACTGTGCTACTCGGTGGTAATCGGTAACGACGAATGTGGTGGGCTGCGCCGCTTGTAAACCGGGTAAAGCCGGGTAAAGCCACTGAATAAAAGCTGCTTCTAGTCCCGTAGGATCTACTTCTTGTACCGTACGCAGTAGCGTCGTACGAATGTCGGCCAGCAACGGAAAAGAAGTAGGACTCATAAAAACCAGCGCGTGGTACCGATACGATTCAGCATAGCATCCGGATTCCAGTAGCTTACCCCAGCCAACTGCCCTAACAGCTGGGCTACCTGCTGTGAGTAAGCCACAGTCACTGGCATAGGCGACGCATGAAACCCACGCCAAGAGTGCGCCGCGAAATTCACTATCTGCCGAGCTAAGTACGTCATATCCGTGAATGTGGAGTCACGGTGCAGTCGCAACTGCACGGGGGCCGGCAGACCATCGCTACTTTGCTTGACCTCACGCACACCCGTCAAGCTCACTAACGTCTGCCACCGTGAAAGCGCCAAGTATTGCCCCCGCTCTGGGGCATAGGGACCTTTGTTGTAGTAGCCAAAACCGGACTGCTTAGTATCGAAGAATACGAAGGGGTGGTCGGGGGCCACATGGAGAAAGGCAAATTCTACCTGGTAGTCTCCCAATTCCTGCATCACCTGCTTTACGGCCTCCGCCTCTGCATTTCGGAATTCTTTAAATGCGTGGAAAATTAGCCGTACTGTGTCACGGGGCTGCCAGTTCAGGTCGCGCTGCACACTGCGCATTGTTTCCCGCAGACTAGCCAGAAGCGTTGGAAAGTATTCATCAGCCGGTACCGCTGATGACACATTGGAAACGAAATAGTTACCATCACCAGTAAATACCGTTGTGATGCCAATCATGCGTTCACGGTTACCAAAGCGGCCTTCGCTGACAATCGCGCTACCAATGCCGAACACCATTTCGTGCGCGATTGGTAGGTCCGCCTTAAGTAGCCAAGGAATACCGTTGAGTTTAGCATAAGTAGCTAGGCTCATGTTGTTCAGCACCCAAGTCAGCCGACTATCACTAATGGTCATCGTTTCAAGCGCGAACTCTTGCACTGGTATCTGCTGCCCAATAAATCGTGCCTTGGTGATAAGATAAGGATTGGCGTTGGGAGTGCGGGTGCGGAAAGCTCGGTCAATCTGCACCAGTGCTAGATTCCAGCGTTCATGCGAGTTGCTGCCTAAGTGCCGCAATGCTTCACTAGTAGCTCGCGAGTAAGCCTCCGCTGAGTCATCGGCAGCCAGAAAGAACTCTATTGCGCAGCTTTGCAAGTGAAATTTAGCCTTCAGGCCGGTGTACTCCTGTCCAGCCTTTATATCAGCCGTGCGCGGAATACCATCGAGAAACTTTCGCACAGCTTGTTCGACTTGGCCTTTCTTGCTTGCTTGGCAAATAACGCACAGTCGGAGACGAGCCGGCGTAAAGCTTTCGCGTGAATAAGGGCCGTAACGGCGCAGTCCTTGATCGGCCCACACATCTACTTTTTGGCCACCTGGCGCAAACACGAAAGTGGGAGCGGGAGCCCGTTGGGGTACTACTGATGCTGCTCCAGCTGCCTGATCACCCCAAAATGGTTCTATCTCGAATGGCAACCCAGGGACTAGTTCTAGACTCATGGCCCTAAAAGTTGTTAGGGCCCGTTGCAGTCGCCGCAACTTTCCAGGCCCTACGTGGAAATCAGCTGTTTGCTGCTGTAACGCTGCTAGCACACTAGTAGCCTGCGCACCATATAGGTGGCGAATGCAGTGTTCTAGCACATCCCCGCGTGGCTCCAAGAAGAGCTTGTCCGCCGCCACTATTGTGGCTGACTCTCCCCTCACATCCTCTAGCTGTAACATAGGTACGCCTTGCTGCACCGCGACTCCAGCTACGCGACCCAGTGTAGTAAAACGAGGCGGTAGTGCTGGGTGACGATTGGCAACTGGCTGTCCGACATAGAAACCTTGTAACGGTACACCTAATGCCAACAACTTGGCACAGGTTAGACTGATGCGGGGTGTCGTTCGCACATTCACGCTCATGCCAACGAATGCCGCTTGCTCGGTTGGCTCATAAACCCGAAAGTCCAGTTCCCACTGCGCGAATACGGCTAAGCCCGGCTGAGGAGTGACATTAGCGGGTAAGCACTCTTGCAGTAAATTACTGCGAATAGCTAGGTAGCTCAATGGCCGCATCCTAGTTAGCCGACATTGTTCGGCTGGTAGTTGCCGATAAAGTGCTTCACTAGCTAAGGATGCAACCAGCGACAGATTATGGGCCAATTCCACCTGCTCCAATTGACCGCCTATTGGAGCAAGCCCAGATTGCAGTGCTACACACAAGATGCGTGAACCCTTACGTTTCACTAAATGCGTGCCTTGGTGCTGGTCACGTAAGTCTCTAAATCTATTTTCGTCGTAGTCGAAGCACTCAGCTTCTAGAGTAGTATTTTCCCATCGCAGCGGTGCGATGTTGAGTAAAAAGCTCATGGCTTGAGAGTTAATCCTGTCAAGCCAAATATAATAGTAAAAAGCTAATCTTTGTAGTTAAAAACCATTGTGTTCATATAATAACTACCACTACATCATCATTTTCCAGTTCTTACTGGACTCATCAATTATCTCTCTACATTGCCTTCATTTTCTCTTGACCTTCCGCTTGACTACGCACAGTTGCTGGCTCAACTTACTGCCCGAATTCGCGACACACAACTGCGCGCTACGTTAGCGATCAATACAACTCTGATACAGCTATATTGGCAAATTGGGCAAGAGATTCTGAGTCGCCAAGACCAGCAAGGATGGGGCACAAAAGTAGTTGCTCGGTTAGCTCAAGATCTTCGGCGAGAGTTTCCGAGTCTAGCAGGTCTGTCCTCACGTAATTTGCAGTATATGCGCGCATTTGCTAAAGCGTGGCCGGATGCCGAATTTGTGCAACAGGTTGTTGCACAAATTCCGTGGGGACACAACGTCCGCCTGTTAGAAGCTGTCCAAGACCCGGTAGAACGCGCGTGGTACGCGCAGCAAACCATCGAAAACGGGTGGAGCCGCAATGTGTTATCCCTACAAGTGGAAAGCGGCCTCTATCAGCGGCAAGGCCGGGTCGTCAGCAACTTTACACGCACCCTACCCGCGGCGCAATCTGAGCTGGCGCAGCAACTCCTCAAAGACCCCTATACCTTTGACTTTCTCAGCCTTGGGATAGAAGCAAAGGAGCGAGAGCTAGAACAAGGCCTGTTGGCACATGTGCGCGCCTTCTTATTAGAATTGGGTAAAGGTTTTGCGCTCGTCGGCAGTCAGTATCACCTCGCAATCGGTGGCCAAGATTACTACTTAGATCTGCTCTTTTACCATCTCAAGCTGCGCTGCTTTGTCATCATTGACTTAAAGATGGGCGAATTTAAGCCTGAAGACAGTGGCAAAATGAACTTCTATCTGGCGGCTGCAGACGACTTACTTAGGCATCCGACCGACCAGCCGTCTATTGGATTGATTCTGTGCAAAACGCAGAACCGGATTGTATCAGAGTATGCTTTGCGTGGGATGAGTCAACCTATTGGCGTGGCCCAGTGGCAGCTAACACGCGCCCTACCACCAGAACTGCGACAGGATCTGCCAACTAGCGAAGAGGTGGATGCAGCCCTCAACACAGAAGAGAGGGAGAATAATTAAACGGTGCGTTGTACCTAATCCCTTGATCTATTTAACCTGTCTTATAATTGCGTATATGTACAACTGGCGGCGGCGTTAGTTAAAGTCTTGCAGGTCATCCACTGAGAGCGGGCGCGCCGCTAGCTGCCGCACAGGAGCGGTCGCCTCGATTGATGGGGCGGGCTGGTAGGGGTCGAGCTCGGCAATGAGGGGCACTTGTGCGGCGTCGCTCACGACCAGGTAGTGCCCAGGCTCGATGGCCCAGAGCAAGCAGCGCTCGCTAGGCTGGTAGAAAAAGGTGTGGCCCAGGTAGTGCACTTCCACGCACTGCCGCTCCCGGCCCCAGAGCGGCAACGCTAGCGCCCGGCGGCGGGGCGCAGTGGTTACAAACGCCGCCGGTAGCCACGTCAGCGGGTCCTCGCGCGGCACCTGTTTGGCGGGGGTGGTCAGGGCCCGGTAGAGCTTGGTGCCCAGGTGCAACAGCAGCTGGGCGGCCAGGTTGCTCGTCGTGAGCAACGTCAGGTTGGCCGCGCTCCAGGCCATGGTCACCTTCGGCGCTGCTAAGCCGTTCAGCGACTGGACCGTGGTACCGGTGAGCGCGCTGTGCTTGGCGGCCAACCGGCGCCGGCGCTTGGCTTTGCAGGTTTGCACTCGGCAGGAGTCGGAGCAATAAAGGCGGCGGCGGTCCACCGCCTCGTACGAGTCGTGACAGTGAACACAGATGCGAACAGTAGCGGGACGTTTACGGTAGGCCATCGCCAAAGATAAGCTCAACTACGTGTTACTTGTGCCTACCAGGTAACGGAAAATCATCCCTGAAAGCCTATTCCTTGATCGTACTAGCCAGCCGGTAGTGCCGCTAGAGGATGTCCTTTCGCGGACTCCTGTCCTATGTTTGTGCTCCCCTTGCTGTCTTGCCTTTCCGCCTGCCATGCCCCCCGTCCCTGCTCAGTTAGTAGTCGAAGATGTTGTGGTGGAGGTCGTGCGCAAGCCTGTGCGCAGCTGGCGCCTGAGCGTGCGCCCACCCCACGGTACCGTACGCCTAACCGTGCCGCTGGGCACGCGCGAGGCGAGCTGGCGGGAAGCGATCCTGGACAAACTCGCCTGGATTCGTCGCCACCAAGCGACGCTGCGGCAGCGCCCCGTAGTTCCCGAACTCCGCTACGAAGCGGGGGAAACGCACTACTACCTGGGGCAAGCCCTGCACCTCGTGGTGCAGGAGCAAGCCGGCCGAAGCCAGGTACGCCTGGTCGCCGAGGTAGGCGAGCTGCACCTGCGCGTGCCACCGGGTACGACGCCTACTCAGCGGGCGCAGGTGGTGGGCCGCTGGCGCCGCCAGCAGTTGCGGAGGCTGGTGCCGGGCTTGCTGGCGCAGTGGGAGCCGGTGGTGGGGGCGCAGACCGCGGCCTGGGGCCTGAAGGCGATGAAAACGCGCTGGGGCACCTGTAGCATTCGCGCGCGGCGCATCTGGCTGAATGTGGCCTTGAGCGAGTGGCCGCTGGCTTGCCTGAGGTACGTGCTCGTGCACGAGCTGACGCACTTGCACGAGCGCCTGCACTCGCCCCGCTTCTGGCAGCTGCTCGCCCAGGCCCTGCCCACCTGGCACGTGGCGCACCTCGCCTTGAAGAAGGGCCACCCAGGAGTACCCCTCCCACTAGCAGCCTAACTTCTTTAACGGGGAGGAGGCTAGAAAGGCGTGTTTTTCGGAGCCACTATTTCGTGCGTGCTGGACACTAGTTAAAGCACGCGCGCCGCCCGGTGTTCCTGCCAGGGCTGGCGGAGTGCGCGTACCGGCTGCGGGCTAGCCAAGCACCTAGCTACCAATCAGTACCTATCGCCGCCATCGCTGCAACGCCCGACGGGAAGGCGGACTCTTGTTGGGTGGGGACCGAGTTATCCTGGCCTAGTTTAAGCCGCTGCCCGGTAGCCGCCCCGGGGCTTTACCTTGTGACGCGATGACTCCTTTTCCCTCTATCTGGCGCGGGCTGGTCTGGGCCAGCAGCCTGGTGGCCGCGCCCCTGCTCGGGCGAGCCCAGGCGCTGGTGAGCACGGCCGTGACGCCGGCGGCCAATGCGGCGGCCGCCGGACGCACCGACCCCCTACGCCTGCGCTTCAGCCAGCCCCTGACCCCGGCCGCGCCGGCCGCCCTGCACGTGTTCAGCAGCCAGCGCGGGGGCCGGCGCACCCACGCCACCCCGGCTAGTGGGCGCGAGCACACGCTGACTTTTACCCCCAGCGCTTACCCCTTCCAGCCCGGCGAGACGATTCGCTATACCGTCACCACGGCCGCCGCCAGCGCTAGCGAGCACCTGGCGCGCCCGCTGGTCGGCCAGTTCACGACCGCCGTCAGCTGTACCAGCGCGGGCGTGTTTGAGGCCGGCACGCAGGTGGCGGTGGGGCGCTACCCCGACGGCCTGGCCCTGGGGGACGTGGACGGCGACGGGGACCTGGACGTGCTCAACACCCAGTTCAGTGCCATCTCCAACACGGTCAGCGTGCGCCTCAACGACGGCACGGGCCAGTGCAGCGGCACGCAAAGCGTGGCAGTGGGCAACGCCCCCAAGCGCGTGGTGCTCGGCGACGTGGACGGCGACGGGGACTTGGATCTACTCACGGCCAACCAGGGCAGCAGTAGCGTCAGCGTGCGCTTCAACGATGGGCGCGGCCAGTTTAGTGGGGGCAGCGACCTGGGCGTGGACTACTACCCCACGCGCGTGACGCTGGGCGACCTGGACGGGGACGGGGACCTGGACCTGCTGGTGGCCACGGGCAGCGGCTGGCTAAACGTGCGCCTCAACGACGGGGCAGGCGGCTTCCGCCCCGGCCCCTCGGTGCGGGCCTCCGGAAGTACCACCGATGCGACCCTGGGCGACGTGGACGGGGATGGCGACCTGGACGTAGTGGCGAGCAATTTTGTCAGCAACGCGGTGAGTGTGCGCCTCAACGACGGGGCGGGCAGCTTCAGCGGCACGCTGGAAGTGCCCACCGGGGCCGAGCCCCAGGCCCTGGCCCTGGGCGACGTGGATGGGGACGGGGACCTAGACCTGGTGGTCACCAGTGGCAGTACCAGTAAGGCGTACATCCAGCTCAATACCGGACGCGGCAGTTTCACGGCGGGCGCGGTGGTGCCCGTGGGGGTGGGCCCCTACACCCTGGCCCTGGGCGACGTGGATGGGGACGGCGACCTGGACTTGCTCACGGGCAATATCTACGGCTACGTGAGTCTAGGCCGCAACCAGGGCGGGGGCAACTTCCTCAATCCGGACGGCCGCAGTTATTTCGTCACGGACTTTGTCAACACGACGGACCTGGCACTGGGCGATATGGACGGGGACGGGGACCTGGACCTGGTGACGAGTGGCTTCGCCGTGGGCATCCGCCTCAACGGGGGCACGGCGGCGGGCCCTGTGGGCACGGTGCAGCTCACGGGGCCCGCGGAGCTCTGCCCTGGCACGAGCGGCGAGCTCACAGCTACGAGCTCGCTCCCCGTTCAGACCTACAGCTGGAGTACGGGCGAGACGGGCGCGCGCCTTGCCATCCATCAACCGGGCCGCTACGCCGTGACGGCCACCTTGGCCGGCTGTCAGACGGCGCGGGCCGAGTACGTGGTCAGCGAAGGCGACTGTGCGTCCTCGCCCACCGCCATGCTAGTGCCCAACATTCTGACCCCCAACGGCGACCAACTCAACGACGTCTTTACCCTGCCGGGCACGGCGGCGGGCAGCTGGACGCTGGTGCTCTACAACCGCTGGGGCCGCGAGGTCTACCGCAGCGCGGCCTACCAGAACGACTGGGGGCCGGCCGCGGCGGCGGGCGTATACTACTATTACCTGCGCCAGCCCACCTCGGGGGCCACGCAGCGGGGCTGGGTGGAAGTAGTGCGGTAGGGGGCGCCAGCAGGCTGACCATTCTAGCGGCTGCTTAGGTCAGCTAGGTGGCCCAGCGCGTAGCACAAGCAGCGTTTTACTAGCTGTAGAGGGTCGTGGCTGTTGCAGAACTAGCCTCGGCACTGTTGCGGGAGGGTACTAGAGGCCAAATCGCGTTAAAATGGTCACCAGACGCACCGTTTGTCCCTCCTTATCTGCCAGCGAGCGCGATTGCTGCGCTGCTCCAAGAGTTCTGCAACAGCCACGGTGCCTTTCTGAGCCACTAAACCGAAAACGGCGTTTGGATGCGATAAGTCGCACAGCAATAGCTTGTGTAAAGGGACAAAATACAGGCAGACTACCGTAAGGGGGCTGGTAACTTACCTATGTTATGGCACGCCAGCACCCTGCTAGCCCGGGCAGGTGAAGACCTCGACCTCGCCCCGCTTCGACTTGCCGGCGTGACGGCTTGTTCCCCTCCGCATGAGCCGCTCACCAAAGCAGCTTTGAGCCGCTGGCAAAACCTGACCAGGTCGGACACTTCGGAATTTTGTCGGGCTGAACATAACCTGCTGGCCGTAGCGCTGCGTCTTGCGCCCAACTGAGCCAGCCGTTTTTTACTTCGTTGACAACCACCTTATGCAACGCGTTATCCTACTAACCGGTGCCTCGGCGGGCATGGGCAAAGTCACCGCCAAACTGCTGGCCGCGCACGGCCACCGGGTCTTTGCGGCCGCTCGCCGCGTCGAACACATGCAGGACCTCGTGCCGCTGGGCATCACCCCGCTGGCCCTCGACGTGACCGACGAGCAGTCGAGGCACCACGCCGTCGAGCAGGTGCTAGCGGCTACCGGCCACCTGGACGTGCTGATTAACAACGCCGGCTTCGGCCGCTACGGAGCCGTGGAGGACGTGCCGCTGGCCGAAGCCCGGCGGCAGTTCGAGGTCAACCTGTTTGGCGCGGCGCAGCTTATCCAACTCGTGCTGCCCGGTATGCGCGCCCAGCACGGGGGACGCATCATCAATATTTCTTCCATCGGGGGCAAAATGGCCACGCCCTATGGGGGCTGGTATCACGCCAGCAAGTTTGCCCTCGAAGGCCTGAGCGACTCCTTGCGCAACGAAGTCAAGCCCTTCGGCATTGAGGTGGTCGTTATTGAGCCGGGCGGCGTCAAGTCGGAGTGGGCGGGCATTGCCACCGGCAGCCTGCTGGAGACCTCGGCCAGCACGGCCTACGCCACTGGAGCCCGTCAGTTTGCCCGCTCCGCCGAAGCCGCCGAGGCTAAGGGAGCCGACCCTGCCGTCATTGCCCGGCTCGTACTGCAAGCGGTGGAAACGAAGCAGCCGCGCACGCGCTACGTGGGGGGTTACCTGGCTCGTCCCATCCTCTGGCTGCGGGCCCTGCTTCCCGACCGGCTCTTCGACCGGCTTATTACGAGCCAGCTTGCGTAACCTCACCTGGCTGGCTTCCCTCCTGCGACCCCGATGGCTACTGCCCCCACGCCCGGCATTCTACATTCCTGCTACGAAGCGTTTCACCGCGCCAGCGAGCAGTTCGTGCCCGAACACGTGCTGGGCTTGCTGCTAGCTGGCGAGTCGCAGTTTTACACCTCCACCGCTACGCAGACCCACGGGGCGGGCACCCTAGCGTTGGTGCATCGGCACCAGCTGGTGAAAACCACCAAAGTGCCCCCGGCCGGCGGCCGCTTCCAGTCCATCAGCGTTAGCCTCGACCAGGCGACGCTGCGCCGCTACGCGGCCACTCACCAGCTGGCGGCCACCGCGCCCTATGCGGGGCCGCTGCTGCTTCCGCTCGGCGACGACTCGTTTCTGCGGGGTTTTTTCCACTCGCTGCTGCCCTACTTCGACCAGCCCGCGCCCCTGCCCCCGGCCTTGGTCGAGTTGAAGGCCCAGGAGGCCATCGGCCTGCTCCTGCGCCACGACCCGGCCCTGGGCAACTGGCTCTTCCATTTTGACGAGCCTGGTAAAATTGACCTCGAAGCCTTTATGCTCCAGCACTATGCCTTCAACGTGCCGCTTACCCAGTTTGCCAAGCTTACGGGGCGCAGTCTGGCTACGTTCAAGCGCGATTTTCAGCGCCTGTTTGGTAGTGCGCCGCAGCGCTGGCTGCAGCAGCAGCGCCTAGGCCAGGCGCACTACCTCATTGCCGAGCGCCGGCAGCCGCCCGCCCAGGCGTACCTGGAGGTGGGGTTCGAGAACCTGTCGCACTTCTCGACGGCCTTCAAGCAGCGCTTCGGCTACACGGCCTCCGCGCTAGCCCAGCGGGCCACCCGCAAGTAGGCGCAGCGCTCGGCCTGTCACGCCGCCCTGTGACGGGCGGCGCAGCGTAATCCTTTCTGCACGCCGCTAGCTTCGTTTTCCGGCCTCCTTTCCTGACTACTTCCCGGCTTCCCCTTCTGGCACTAGCCTCCTTATGGCTAGCCGGTACCCCGCCCGCCCGCCGCACCGCCGCGCCTCGTCTTCCACCAAGCCAGCTATCGCGACTGCACCTGCGTCCGCCCGCGGCACGCGCCACGGCTCGATAGCTGCGCCAGTCTGCGCCGAGCCGGGACAAGCACACAGGCAAAACCACCAGGGCACCTAGAAAGCCAATGGCTCCGTCACGAAGTACCCTACGAAAGAGCCGAGTCCCCACACGACAAGACCCAGCACGAACAGCCGCCGCTTCAACGCTTGATTCATGTAGACAAGATATCGCTCCTGTTGGTGAATGCCGAGCAGTTGGCCTGCGCTAGGTGCCAGCAGACCACTGTAGCGCAAGGCAAGTTTAAGAAACCCGTCTACGATTCCCTGTTTACGAAATGCGTCGAGGACAGGAGTTTCGTAAACTTCCCAACACCGTAATTTTGCGCTGCCCAGCTCGGAAAAATACCGCGTTGGAAGCTACGCCTACTAAGTTAAAAACCGTCACTATTCCGAGGGTTGTCCTCGAACAAGTGATTATGTAAAGGGACGAAAGCAAGAAAGCTGTTTAGTTTCTGCTAGGCGGCCTTCTTGCTTTTGTTTGATATACCCTGCCTGCTCTGCGCAGCAAGAGGGCACCGCTAATTGGCCACCGTCAGGCGCAGGGTCTGCTGCCCCGTGCGCACGACGTAGACGCCCGCGGCCAGCCCGGTCGGGAGCACCAGCGTGGCCGTGCCGGCACTGTCGGCCGGCACGCGCAGCACCAGCCGGCCCACCGCATCGAGTACTGTGACCGGAGTGCCGGGCACCGCGCCGGTGAGCGTGGCGGCCTGGGTGGCGGGGTTCGGAAACAGGGCCAGGCTGGCCAGCCGGGGCACGGCCACCGCCCGCACCGGCGAGTAGCTGAACGTGCCATCGGTATCGACCTGACGCAGGCGGTAGTAGACGGGGCTGGCGGCGTAGTGGGCAAGGGCGGGGTCCACGAGCTGGTAGTGATGCGCCAGGCTGCTGGTGCCCGCCCCCGCTACCGTGCCAATGCGGCCAAAGGCCTGCCCATCGGTACTGGCTTCCACCTCGAAGCGGTCGTTGCGCAGCTCCGAGGCCGTGGTCCAGCGCAGCAGCGCGTCGGGGCCCTGGGCCTGGGCCGTGAAGCTAACCAGCGTCACGGGCAGCGGGGCGCTGGTGTTGCTGACCGTGAGCGTGCCGAGCTGCGCTACGTTGGCCGTGAAGGAGCGGGCGCTGGCCGGGCCCGTCGCGCCCTGCGCCACCCAGGGGCCGCTGGCCTGGTCGGCACGCCAGAGCTGGACCGAGGCGGTGGCGTTGAAGTCGTTATCATCGTCACTGACCCAGCTCACCGTCACGGAGGCCGGCGCAGTGGCGCTGGGTTGCTGGCTGGCTTCCACCTGCCACACCCGGTCGATGCCCGTACTGGCTCCTCCCAGGTTGGTGCCGTAGCTCACGCCGGCTGTTTGCAGGCCGGCCGTGCGCGTGACCGTGACGGTGCCCAGGCCCTGGCCGGTGAGATGGAGCACGAAACCATTCGTAAAATCAACTGAGCCGGGGCTGCTGCTCCCGGTGGCGCGGGTGACTTGCAGGCGGCCCTGCACGTACTGGCCCGGCCCCTCGCCCTGCACGGTACCGCCGCTGGGCAAGCTCAGCGTGCGTAGTGGCCCGCCGGCCAGTTGGGTGCGTACGAGGCCCTGGGTGAGGGTAAGCAGATTGCTGACAGTCAGGTCTTGAGCGAGTAGCAGGCGGTTGGCACCCGCCGCGCCGGTGTTAGCGAGCGTGAGGCTGGTCACGGTGGCGGTGCCGGGCACTAGGGTCTGGTCGGTGCTGCCGCTGAAGAGCAGCGTGCCGCTCGAGGTGAGGGTGCCCGTGTTGGTCAGGTCGCCGGTGAGCTGCACGGTGCCAGCATTGGTGAGCGTGCTGCTGGCATTGTTTTGCAGGGTGCCGGCCACGTAGAGCGTGGTCCCGCTGGTCACGGTGAGCGTGCCGCCGTCGTTGGTCAGGGTTTGGGCGCTGGCAGCGAAAGCTAGCAACAATAGGACCAGGGTAGCGGATAGTTTCATAACTCAGAAAGGCATAGGTGCCGGAATGGGCAGCTCCGACGCGGAGAAAGTTGATTTAGCGCTGAGATTTAGCGCTGGGCCTGCCCGCCACTGCCCGCCTCAAGCCGCCGCAGCCGGGCCTCGAAGGTTTCCAGAGTGGCGGTGGCCTGGGTGGCCTGCGCTTTGGCCGCGCTGGCTTCGCGGGTGGCCTGGGTAGCCTGGGCTTGCAGGGCGGCGTTCTGCTGTTCGAGGGCTTCCACCTTGCGGGCCAGCTCCTGGGTGGCGCTCACGTTGAGCGTGGTCAGCGCGTCGTAGTCCACCGAGCGGAAGTCGTCCACGTACTTGCCATACACGAACAGGCCGCCGGCATACGCCTCGGCCGAGGCGAAGCGCACGGTGTGGGCATCTACCACCGTCACGGCCACGTCCAGCGCCTCGTTGGCGGGCGTGTAGAAGCGCATCCGCCCCCCGTTGGCCGGCAGCTCGTGCGCCTTGGCCGTAGTCACGGCGAGCTGGCCCTGGGCGTAGCGTACGCGGGTGGCCCGCTCGTACACGTTGGGGATGGCCTGGGTGGAGCGCGAGACGGCGGCGGGTAGCACCTGCTCTACTTCCTGGGCGATGACCTTCTTGACGACCTGGTCGGTGTTGGCGTGCTGGTCGAGGTAGGTGTAGTCGGTGATGCGCAGTTGGTTGAGCAGGGCGAGGTCGGCCGTGCGGTCGCTCAGGCCGATGACGTGCTTGATGCGCTGGTCGGAGGTGGTATTGAGCGAACCAGCCACGATGGTGTTGTTCACCCACACCTGCCCGCCGTCGAAGTAAGCCGCCGTGGCCCGGGCCGTGGTGCCGCCGGGCGGCTGCGGGCCAATCAGGACGGAACCACCGGAGAAGTAGGACGTGTTGCCACCGGTGGGCGTGGCCGAGGCGCTGCCGCTTACGTGCAGCTTGGCGATGGGGCTGGTGGTGCCGATGCCCACGTTGCCGCCGTCCTGCACGAAGAGGCGGCCGACGGACACGTTGCTCTCGCTCAGGTTGAGGCCGCCGTTAATCAGGTTCCAGACGTACTTCTCGCTCGTGCTGTTGCGCAGGGCCAGGCTGCTGCCCACGGTTACGCCGCCGTCCACGTTCAGCAGGTAGGTGGGCCTGTTGGCTGCCCTGCCGCCGTAGGTGAGGTTAAGCGTGCCGCCACTGCTGAGCAGGCGGGTGGTGTAGTCGAGGTTGCCGCCTTCCACGAAGTCGAGGTAAGGTGTTTTGCCGTAGCCACGCAGCTCGATGCTGGGGTTGCCGCTGCTGCCCCCGCTCAGCAGCACGCCCACGGCCGTGGTACTGGCGCTCTCGGGCTGGTCGATGTGCAGCCCGGCCTCCGGGGCGGCTACGCCGATTCCCACGCTGCCGGCGCTGGTCACCGTGAAGGTGGGCGTGAAGGTGCCGGCGGCCAGCCCGCCCTCGGTCGTGGCGCTGCTGCGGCCCACCACAAACTTGTCGTTCGCGTCGCTGGCCTCGCCCACCACCACGCGTAATTCGCTATAGTCTTCGGCGGGGTTGGTGCGGTAGAGGCCCACGGGGTCGGTGTTGAAGCCGGGGCCTACGAACTCGATGGTCTGCCCCAGGCCGCCGCCGCTGCCCCTGTCGGCTCCCAAACGCAGGTTGCCGCGCACGTCGAGCTTCTGGGTAGCGGGCGCGGTCGTGGTGGTACCGATGCCCACGTTGCCGCCCACGAGGCCGTTGCCCGAGATGTTGAAGCTGGCGCTTTGCTGCGTGGTGGTATTTTGAATATAGCCGGCGGCGGCCGGGGTCAGGTAGTCGGTGCCGGCCACGGCGGCGCTCACCTGGCCGCTGCCGTCGGCCTTGAGCAGGCCGCTGACCGTGCCGGCCCCGCCCTTGGCGGCGGGCACCACAGCGGCGTAGGTGGTGGCGTTGCCGCTGCTGGTCACGTCGCCGGTCAGGTTAGCGTTGGTCGTGACGGTGTTGGCGCTGCCCGCCACCGTCGCGTAAGTGGCCGTGGCGGCGTTGCCGGTCGTGTTCTGGTTGAGGGTCGGGAAACTGGTCAAACTTGCGGCGCTACCGGTCGGGGTCAGGTAGTCGGCGCCGGCCGCGGCGGCGCTCACCTGGCCGCTGCCGTTGGCCTTGAGCAGGCCGCTGACCGTGCCGGCCCCGCCCTTGGCGGCGGGCACCACGGCGGCGTAGGTGGTGGCGTTGCCGCTGCTGGTCACGTCGCCGGTCAGGTTAGCGTTGGTCGTGACGGTGTTGGCGCTGCCCGCCACCGTCGCGTAAGTGGCCGTGGCGGCGTTGCCGGTCGGGGTCAGGTAGTCGGTGCCGGCCACGGCGGCGCTCACCTGGCCGCTGCCGTTGGCCTTGAGCAGGCCGCTGACCGTGCCAGCCCCGCCCTTGGCGGCGGGCACCACGGCGGCGTAGGTGGTGGTGGTGCCGCTGCTGGTTACGTCGCCCAACAGGTTGCCCAGGCTGCTGGCCGATGACTGGAACGTGCCGTCGGGGAAGGTGAGGCCGTTGCCGGTGCCCGAGATTTTGACGTTGCCTGCCACTTCCAGCTTCTCGCCGGGGGCGGGGGTGCCGATGCCCACGTTGGCCCCGTTGCCGAGCACCACCGTGTTGCTGGTAGTCAGGCTCACGTTGGCTCCCAGGGCCGTGGCGTTGGTGAGGGCCCCGCTGCCACTAGCCGGGCCGCTGTTGCTGCCCAGGGCGGTGAGGCTACTGCCCGTCACGTTATTGGCCCCGCTCTGGTAGCCGCTGAACAGGTTGTTGCTGCCCGTAGTGGTGGCGGCCCCACTGTTGTAGCCCTCAAACTGGTTCTGGGTACCGATGGTGTTGGCGTAACCACTGCGGTAGCCGCTGAAGTAATTGAAAGAACCGGTGTTGTTGTAGCCGCTCTGGTAGCCGTTAAACTGGTTGTAGCTGGCGCTTATATTGCGGAAGCCGCTCTGGTAGCCGCTGAAATGGTTGTAGGTGCCGGTCGTATTGTTGTAGCCGCTTTGATAGCCAATAAACTGCCCGTTGTCATTGGTAGCGACCCGCCCGGCCTGGTAGCCCACATACAAGTTATTGCTACCGTACACGTTGCGAAAGCCACTCTGGAGGCCTATGAACAAGTTACTGTTGCCTAGCAGGTTGTTGTAGCCGCTGTAGTAGCCGTCGAACTGGTTGTTGGCGCCCGTGGTATTGGCGTAGCCACTCTGGTAGCCGCTGAATTGGTTCGCGACGCCCGTATTGGCCTGGCCCGCCTGGTATCCCAGGTAGATGTTGCCACCACTCTGGCCCAGGTTCAGGCCCCCGTCGGCCCGGATGCCGACGCCTACCACGCTAATGCTGGCCCCGGTGCCGGTGAGGGCATTACCCTGGAGGTTTAGGGCCTGCGTGGCGGTGTGGTTGCCCAGGTTGTCGCCCGCAGTGTTGCCGGCCGTCGCTAGCTGCTGCCAACTCGGGTTGGCGGCCGTGCCGGCGTTGTAGTAGAAGCCGGCCGGGCTGCCGGTCTGGTACACCAGCAGGCCGGGGGCGGGGTTGGCGATGGCGGCGGTGCTGGCCACGCGCGGCAGCAGCAGGCCCTTGCTGCTGCTCACAATGTCGAGGGCCGCCGAGGCATCGGGGGCAGTGGTGCCGATGCCCACCGCGCCGGTTTGGGCGTGGGCAACGTGGGGGGCGGCGGCCAGCAGCAGCAGGGCGGCCAGCGGGGCGAGGAAGTAGCGTTGAAACATAAGCAGCGGAAGAGTAGCCGGGGCAGCCCGTACCCATGCAGCGGCGCCGGAGCCGAGGGCTGACCTCTGGCTCCGGCGCGCCGCCCGCGCCGGCCGGGGCCGGGCGCGGTTGCCGAGGGGCTCGGGGGCTGGGGCGGCGGCCAACCGCTCCAACTGGCTGCAATGCTCCGCGTATTGTCCTGCTTTTTCCAAAAAAGGCGCGTAGACAAAGTGTAGACAGCTTTTGCAGCTCCCTGTCTTACAGTCTCTTAATTTTAGTGGTGCTGCCTGCCAGTCAGCCCCAGCCCCTACTCCCCGGCCAGCTCCGGGCCAGGGGCGGGGCGGCCAGCGGCCTGGTCGGCAGCCGCTATTTTCTTGTAGAGCCGGGTTTTAGCCCGGCGCACGCTGGCCGAGTCGATGTTGAGCAGGACCGCAATTTCTTTGGTGGCGAGCTGAATGTGGAAGTAGCAGTAGAGCCGCTGCTCGTGGCTGGTCAGGGCCGGATATTTCGCTTGTAGCTCCTCGAAAAAGCGCGGGTGCACCTGTTCGAAGTGAAGTTTGAAGCGGCCCCAGTCCTCGTCGAGGTGCTGGCCGGCTTGCAGTAGCGCCTGCACCTCGGCCAGGGCGGCGGGCCGCTCCGCGGCCGGACTCTGGCGGTGCAGCGCGCGCAGCTGGTCTTGCAATTCGGCCAGCAGGGCGTTCTTCTGCTGCACGTAGAGGCTGGTGGAGGCCAGCTCGCGCTGGTTGGCTTCGAGCTGCTGTTGCAAGTCGTGGTTAGCGGCCTGCTGCTGCCGCACGTCGGCGCTGAGCTGCTGGGTGTGCTGCTCACGAGCCTGCTGGCGCTGCTGCAGGGCGAGTAGAGCCGCTTGAATATGGCTGTTTTTAAGCACGATTTCGCGCTGGCGCAGCTGCTGCCGCTCGATGTCCAGGGCCAGGGCGGCCGCCTCGCGCTCGGTGGCCAGCAGGGTTTGCTGCGCGTGGTGCAGGCGCAGGTGTAGAGCGGCGGCAAAGCCCAGCGCGTGCGCGAGGATGGCCACGTCGGGCAGCAGCAGGTTGCCGTCGTTGTTGACGCTCACCAGCAAGTGCTGCCCGGCCACCACCCCGATGCCCAGCACCGGCAGCAGGTTGGCCACCAGGTAGGGGCCGGCCAGCGGCAGCCGGCGCCGGTAGGCCGCCACGGCCACCGCCAGCAGCAGCCCCGCCACCCCCAGCACCAGTAGGTTGTCGATGCCCAGCGAGTAGGTTTCCAAGTAGAAGCCGCTCAGGTTGACGGCCAGCACCCCCGCCGAGAACGCGCCGTAGCCCAGCAGGGCGTAGCGCAGGGCGGCATCCAGTCGGGGCAGGTGCCGGCGGGTAGCCAGGTAGGCGCGCGTCACCTGCCCCGCGCCCAGCAGCAGCAAGACCACGGCCAGGTGAATGGCCAGGTTGTTGGGCCCATAGGCGTAGCTGTGCCCGTCGGGCAGCACGGCCGCGCTCCACACTGGCCCCGGCAGCAGGGCCTGGAAATAGCCCCGAAAGGCTGTGATGTAGAGCAGCGCCCCCACCTGCGAGCACACGTACCAGCGGGTGAGGGGGTCGGGCCGCCGCAGCAAGGCCAGCAGGTTGCTCAGCAGCAGCAGGGCCAGCACGGCCAGCGACACCAGCCAGGCCGTGCGGTAAACCTGCTCGGTGCGCTGCGCCACGGCCGCTGCCTCCAGGCTGACCTGCACCCGCACGGCGGGCGGCAGGCGGGCCCGCTTTCCCAGCGCCACCAGCACGTAGCACGTCGTGGTAGCCCGCCCCGGCAGGAAGAGGGGCAGCCGGCCCTTGGTGCGCTGGCTGTCGGTAACGACGGCGAGGCCCGCCCGCCGCGTGCGCCAGGCACGGGCCTCCTCGTCAAAGTAGTAGAGCGTGTTGTCGAGGTCAGGCAACACCCGCAGCTGCAGGGCCTGCGGGTAGTGGCTGGGATTGGCTAGCCGCAGCCGCAGCCAGTAGCAGCGGCTTTGGGCGGGGTGCAGCGAGTCGGCCGGGGCAAAGGGCAGGGTGCTGTCGGTGCGGATTTTTTCCCAGTCGTAACCTCGGTCTGCCAGTACGCCGAAGCGCAGTAGCGCCGGCTGGGGGGAGTCGGCCTGGCTCGCGGTCGGCTGAGCGGTACCGCGCAACCAGCCCATCCAGCAGCCGAGCACCAATAGCCAGAGACGTGGGGACACGGAAAACTTGTTGGGGAGTAAAACGAAGCGGAGGCGCTAGTAGGGGGTCCGGCAAAGATAACTCGGCAGTTACCACGCCACCGGGGCTAGCCTGGGCGCTTTCACCTGGCAGCATCTTGGCACTAGGGCCGTGACAGGCACCCAGTTTGGCTGGGCGCCCGTAGCCCCTTCAAGACAAGACTAGCCAGGTAAGCTAGGAGCCGGGTCAGGGAGGCAGCGCCCGGCTAAAGAAGTGGGCGAGTCACCAGCCGGTCGCCTGGCCCTGGGGCGTGCCAAGCCTGCGGATGACCCTGGCTAAGGGCCCCGAAAGGTGCACCTTATTGATGCATTCAAAAAAGCGTCGATTCAGCCCGTTTTTGTGGGTCAAGAAGTGGGTTCTGACCAGGTTCGTGGCATCGGTACTTTCGGAACCTCGTGCTGTACTATACAGACTGCCCCACCCGACCCCAAATACGTAATGTTCGGGGTCGGGTGGGGCAGTCTGTAGGGTGGTAGCCTTAGAGCGCCGAGTACGTCATCGTCACATAATAAGGTTGGTAGCCCGTGCTGGTATTCATGTGCCCCTCGTAGAGGGTAATAAGTTGCGTCTCTGTCAGCCTTTTAATTTGTTCTTGCGATTCATACACTTTGCCGGGGTGGTAGCGCAGCACCGTTTCCGTGGCATCAAATTCCCACGCGCCATTATAGGCGGAAGAGGTGGGGGAAAAACAAACAGTTGGTCCCTGCTCAATAAAAAAGGTGCGGGAGGGGGTCGCACTAAACTGGAGGATATCGTCCTTGTCGCAGGGATCGAGGCCCGGCATATTATCCTCCGTGATCGTCGTCCCGTTTAGCGTCCGCGTCGTGCTTTGGCCCGTCAGGTGCCATTTCGCTCCAGTTAGCAACTCGGTACGGGTGCGCGGAACGGGAATAGCAGTCCTCTGACAGCTGATGAGCCCCCCAGAAAGCACCGTACCAAGTAGAAAAGAACTTACACGTAAGGAAATAGACATACAATACAATCTAGAGAGGAGTTAAGTATAGAAACCACTTAGTAAGTCTGCGCAGCCGGATTGCTAGTAGAGCGGCTACTCGACTACCAGCCGCGTGGTAAGTGGTGGTAAACCGGGCGGGAGCACTTGCACGAGGTATAAGCCCGGCACTAAGCCGCGTACGGATACGCTCGGCGTGTGCCCCGCACGCACGAGTCGCCCCGTCACATCTAGCACCTGTACCGGCACGTTTGCGCTAAGCAGCGGGAACTGCACTTCCTCGTGAGCTGGATTCGGAGCTACGCTCACGGACACCGCACGGGACGCCCCGCCGCGCACGGCTAACGGGTTGCCCCCGCCTAGGATAAGTAGGGGGATTGCGCTATAAGTCGGTTTGCCCAGGGCCCCGCGGCCCCAGGCCCAGAGCGTCCCATCGGCTTTAATGGCCGCCGAGTAGCCTGTGCCGGCGCTGAGCTGTTGCCAGCCGGAAGTACCGTTCTGCCCAGGTGTCGAGCGGGCCGTAGTGGTTCCATCGCCTAATTGCCCGAACCCGTTGGCTCCCCACGCCCAACCGGACCCATCCGCTCGCGTAGCTAGCGAATGTCCCTCGCCCACGACCACCTGCTGCCACGTGGTGGCGGCACCTAGCTGAACCGGGGCGATGCGCGGCGTGGTCGTGCCATCCCCGAGCTGTCCAACCTGATTATTGCCCCAGACCCACAGCGTCCCATCCGCGCGCAGGGCCGCACTTTGCATCCCGTAAGCCACTACGGTTTGCCACGAGGTAGCCGTGCCAATCAGCACGGGGGCGAAGCGGGAAGTAGTGGTATTATCGCCTACCTGGCCGTGCAGATTATAGCCCCAGGCCCAGAGCGTGCCATCCGTTCGAAGGGCGAGCACGTGGGCGCTTTCGCTACCGGTGGCCACCAGCCGCCACGTGGTCGCACTCCCCACCTGCGTTGGAATTAAGCGCCCGCCCGAGGTGCCACTACCGAGTTGCCCTAAGTCGTTGGCGCCCCAACTCCAGAGCGTGCCATCGCGCTGGACGGCGATCGTGAAATCATAGCCCGCCGCCACGCTGACCCAGCTAGTAGCGGTGCCAATCTGCGTGGGGAGCGGGCGATTCGTCGTCGTGCCGTCGCCCAACTGGCCCTGCTCATTCGTCCCCCACGCCCAGAGCGTGCCGTCTTGCTGTAGGGCGACGGTATGCGCGCGTCCCACCGCCATCGTGCGCCACGTCGTCGCGCCCCCTACTTGCTGCGGCGTGTGGCGATACATGGCCAGCTCGCCCCCTAGCTGACCCGCACTATTGTCACCCCAGCTCCAGAGCGTGCCATCCGTGCGCAAGGCCACCGTATGCCGGGCCCCAGTCGCGACGCGTTGCCAGGTCGTGGCCGTGCCAATTTGGGTTGGCCGTGGTTGCGGGTCTAGGCTGAGCGTCGTACTGCCCACTTGCCCGTCACTGTTGGTCCCCCAGGCCCAGAGCGTGTCATCGGTACGCAAGGCGGCCGCGTGAAACATCCCCGTACTGATACTTTCCCACGTCGTTGCCGTGCCTACCTGGGTCGGCGTCGGGGTACTCCGAAGCGTGGGGGATGCCTCACCAAGGCCTAATTGGCCCTGATTATTAGCGCCCCAACTCCACAGGGTACCGTCGGTGCGCAAGGCCAGGGTAGTTTTATAGCAGGCGGAAACCTGCCGCCAGGAAGTGGCAGTACCAATCTGCTGCGGAAAGAAGGAGGTTATATAGGTGCCGATGCCCAGTTGCCCGCTGTCATTGCTACCCCACGCCCAGAGCGTCCCATTAGTTTGCACAGCTAGCGTATAGTTGAGGCCTGCGCTGACACTACGCCAGGTGGCGGACCCAATTGGCACTGGTGTCAGGCGGTCGTCTGAGGTGCCGTCGCCTAGTTGGCGATCGAAATTTTCCCCCCAGCCCCACAACGTGCCGTCGATTTGAATAGCCAGGGTATGGGTGGAGCCCGCGCTGACGCGTTGCCAAGCGGTACTGGTCCCAATCCGACGAGGGCTGGCACGCGGCGTAATCGTGCCGTCCCCGAGTTGACCCTTATAATTTTGTCCCCAGCTCCAGAGGCTGCCATCTGTCTGTAGGGCCACGACGTAGCCCGCCCCCGCGCTCACTTGCTGCCAAGTAGTTGCCGTACCTACTTGCTTCGGCGTGGCGTAACTCGTCGTTGTACCGTCCCCCAATTGCCCCCAGGTATTAGCGCCCCAGGCCCAGAGGGTACCATCCTGTTGGATAGCTACCGTAAAGTCCATGCCCGCGCTCACACTGCGCCACGTTGACGCCGTCCCCACTTGCACCGGGGTACTGCTACTGCTGAACAGGTTACTGCCGGGCTCGTGGGTATAGGTATTTCCAGTAGTCCACAAGGTGCCATCCGCGCGGATGACGACGGTATGGGCTCCCCCTGCCGCCACTTTTTGTCCGTAAGCGGGAACGCAACATAGCCCGAGCAAGAAGAGAAGTAGCTGGCTACCTGCCTGCACGAGATCGCCAAGCAAACGAAAAGAGCGGACAGTTCGTAGCCGCCTCCTTAAAACGTGTCGAAAATGCATCTAGCCATAGTACCATAAATGAAGGAACTATGAGCGAAATATAGTGACCAGACAATTATGAAGCTTTATACTAGTTTCAGCTGCTATTTATAGCTGCTATTGCCCTGATTATCTGCCTGTATAACGACTAAATAAATATAATTTTAGTGCTATTTGTTGGCCCGCTTACTATAGAAAAGCTACTAAGTAGTAGCTCGATTGACAAGGCGTTGAACCTGCTTTTGGGAGAAGCCCCCGCCCCTTCGGGCGGTAAAGCCCAGCGCATTCAACTCCTCGGCAATGCGCTCACAACTCACTCCCTGCGCGCGCCGGGCCAGAATCAGCGCTGTCGCCTGCCGAATCCCCCCATGCTCCCGGGCATTGCGCTGCCGAGCCTCCAAACCGAGCTGCCGCGCCTCTTCCGTCAGATTCGCCGGTGTACCCAGCCGGGCCCCTCTAGCCTTCTTGGCTTTGAGCGCGTCCTTGGTGCGCTGGGAGATGGTCTCGCGCTCGTGCTGGGCAATGACGGCAAAGAGGCCCACGGTAAGCGTATTGGCATCGGGCATGTCGCAGCAGGCGAACTGCACCCCCGAGTCGCGCAGCGCGAGGATGAACCCCGCATTGCGACTCAGCCGATCCAATTTGGCAATGAGCAATATCCCTCCTACCGCGCGCGCCGCGGCAATGGCCGCCAGCAGTTGCGGCCGCTGGTTCTTCTTGCCGCTCTCCACCTCCACGTACTCCCCCACCGGCTGCCCACCCTGCAGGAAATTCCTAACCGCCGCTTGCTGGGCTTCAAGGCCGAGACCGGAAGACCCCTGCTTTTGAGTGGAGACGCGGTAGTAGGCGAAGTAAGCGGGCACGAGAAAACGGTGAGTTTTTGGTAAAAGTAGCAAAAAGACATTTTATAAATGGTCGTTGAAGAAATGTCTTTTTTGCCTAAAGGCGCCTTCGTGGGTCCTCCCCTACCCCAGCACCCCGTCAGCCAAGCGGTAGCTAGTGCTACGCCCACCGGCTGCTTCTTTAACCAAGATACCTTGGTCAAGCAAGGCCTGTATATCGCGGGTAGCAGTGTCCTGTGAGCACTTGGCAATGGTGGCCCATTTGGACGAGGTGAGCTTGCCCGCGAAGCCGTCGAGCAGTTGATTAAGGAGTTTCTGCTGCCGGGCGTTGAGGAGAAGTGGGGAGTGGCGCTCCCAGAAGCGCGCTTTGGCTAGCACCTTAGCCAGCGTCTGCTCGGTCGCAGTCAGGGCCCGACTCAGACAACCCAGGAACCAGTCCAGCCAGGTGGTGATGTCGAGCGCGCCCTTCTGGGCGGCTTTCAACTGGGCATAGTAGGCGGTGCGCTCCAGCCGCAGCTGGGCCGAGAGACTGTAGAAGCGCTGGGCCGAGGCATCGGCCCGGGCCAGCTGCAGCTCTGTCAGGGCGCGGGCCACGCGGCCGTTACCATCTTCGAAGGGGTGGATGGTGACAAACCAGAGGTGGGCAATGCCGGCTTTGAGCACGGCATCGAGCGGCAGCTCGGCATTGAACCACGTGAGGAAGTGCGCCATCTGGTCGGCAACCGTTTCGGCCGGGGGGGCCTCGAAGTGGACTTGCTCGCGGCCCGGCGGTCCCGAGACAACTTGCATCGGGCCTTTGGCCCCAGTGCGCCACGCCCCCACCTGAATGCGCTGCAGGCCACTGCGGCCGGTGGGAAACAAGGCGGCCTGCCAGCTGCACAGGCGCTCGGCGGTGAGGGGGTGGGCGAAGCCCTGGGTGGCATCGAGTAGCATATCGACGACGCCCTCCACCCGCCGCTCGGCGGGGACCAGGCCGCCCACGTCCAGGCCCAGGCGGCGCGCCAGCGAGGAACGGACCTGGTCGCTGGGCAAGCGCTCGCCCTCGATTTCGCTGGATTTAAGCGCCTCCAAGGTCAGCGTTTGTAGCAGGGCCTCGGCTTGCAACGAGAAACCCAGTGCCTGCATGTGACCGAGCACGCGCCCCTGCTGGTGACGCACGGCGCCGAGCAGGGGCTCTAAGCGTTCGGGCTGCCACGTAAAAGCGGGCCAGGTGGGCTGCTGATAAATATACACGCTAATCTCCGCTAGTTATGCGGCGAATATAGCCCCTATTCTCCGCACGCTTGGGTGGTCACTGGACAATCGCTCCAACGTAGGGTGTTATTTAAACAAATAGGGGAAAACCTCCGACCTAGAAGTTTCCCTTTGTTTGACACCAATCCTTATAGGGGGATTTCAAACACTTTATCGGTCTGCTGGTCGAACGCTTGAATCTTTTTAGAGATTTCCGACACCATCGCTACGTTCCTGATGAAGTGATGGAAGTGCTCCAGGGACTCCCAGGTGGCATAATTAAGTAGGACAGTGCCTTCCTCGTTGGTATGCAACCGAGCGGCTATAAATCCGGGAACCAAGCGCACTTCTTTTTCAAAAAACTCCTGAATCAACGGCGCCAGGATGTCGCGCTCGCCAGGTTTCAAAGCAAATCGTACTACCACATACAAGGGACTGGTCATCTTATTTTATTTTTAGTGTGTGACATCGGTGCGCAACGAGCCGCCGCTTGTGGGTGGTCAGGTTCCTTTGCGCTAGCCATTTTGGTGTTACTGCCTGCGGAGGCGACTACCCTCCCGCAAATGGCACGGGATTAGGCAATTTCTCCGAAACCGCCGGAGATGAACTGGTTGTGACCGGTGATGTAAGCGGCCCGGTCGGAGACCAGGAACGCAATGGTTTCGGCCAGTTCTTCGGCCGTGCCATGCCGGCCCAGGGGAATGCCTCCCAGCAAGTGCTCGGGGGCGATGCCCAGGCCGGCGGTCAGCAGTTTGCGCCCTTCGTCGGCGCCGGGGGTCGTGATAGAGCCTGGCGTCACGAGGTTGACGCGAATACCCGCCGGGGCTAGTTCCTTGGCCAGGGACCGGGTATAACTGTTCAGGGCGGCTTTAGCGGCCCCGTACTGGGCCAGGAACCCATAGAAGGGCAGCAGGCCACCAGCCGATACATTCACGATAGCGCCGGAGCCGCTGGCGCGCAAGGCGGGGAGTAACGGATTGGTGACCCGCACGGCACTCATAAAGTTAATCATCAGCGCGTCGAGCCATTCGGTATCCGTGATGGACTCCAGGCCTTGCAGCTTCGGCGCGGCCGCGCCGGCGTTGTTGACCAAAATATCCAGGCCGCCCAGCAGGCGCAGGGCATCGGTGGCCACCGCGTGGGCTCCGGTCGGGGTGCTAATGTCGCCCTCGATAAACGTAGCCCCGGCTGGCGTTTGGGCGTGGCGCGTGCGGGCCGTCACGACGACGGTAGCTCCCCCATCGAGCAGGCGTTGTGCCGTTGCGGCCCCAATGCCGCGTGAACCACCGGTGATAAAGACTTTCTTGCCTTGGAATTCAGTTGCGTACGCTTGCATGGCTCGTGTCATTTAGAATGACTGATTTTGACCATGCAAAGGTCCATTAAGCGGCGGCGAGCACACGTGAACTAGATTACCAAAGGAGGGTGAACTAGTTCACTCCTTACGGCTTTTGGAGCTGATTTTTTGATTGCGGATTTTGGAGAGAAATTCCCGCGTCATTCCTAAATAGGAGGCGATGACATAGAGCGGCATCCGCTGCACGAGTACGGGGTAGTTGCGGGCGAATTCGGCGTAGCGTTGTTCGGCAGAAAGCGTGGCCAAAGAGATAAGCCGTCGCTGCACCCCCACCGCGATGAGTTGCGCCTTTTGCATCATGAACCGGGCGTACTGCGGTATTTGGTCCAGCAACAGCTGTTCGCTGGCGTAGCTCCATTGCAGCAGCGTACTGTCTTCCAGCGCTTCCACAAACAGTGTCGCCGGCTCTTGCAATAGGAAACTGCCCGGGTCGCCAATCCAGCCGTCGTCTACGGCCATTGCAATCGTCTGTTCCTGGTCGCTGGCATCGATAAAGAACGCCCGGAGCGCGCCGCGAACAACATAGCTGCGGTGGGTAGACACGTAGCCCGGTTGTTCCACGAATTGTTTGCGTTTTACCTGTTTCTCCCGCAGCACCGAGATAAATAAGTCCTGCTCGGCCTGGGTGAGCGTCAGGTGTGGCTCGAAGTGGCGCAGAAGAGCAGAAACGTCTTGCATGGGAGGGCATTCGTACTCGATTAACGTAAAATCTCCGCCTCGGCTGCTTACGCGGAAGCGTTACGGGTCGGCTGCCGCTGTAGCTCGGCCAGGTAGTTTTTGGGATCGTACTAGAGTAAGAACAGAAAACCCCGCTAAGGGATTTCAGCCAAGTGCTCTTCCCAAATAGTGGGACTGCGCAACGGGCGAAGTTCCCCAGCCGCAATGCGGTCCGGCAGCGTGAAATCGTAGCGCCCCAACATATTGACGTGCTCATGCACCAAGGGCGAGAGGCGCGCTACCTCGTCGGCCGCCGGTTCCCCTTCCGTCTGCTGCCACTGCTCCAGGGCGCGCTGTAGATAGCGCGTATTCCACAATACCAAGGCGTTGACAACCAGTCCCAGTGCCCCCAACTGGTCTTTCATGCCCTCGCGGTAGCGCTGGCGCAGCTCGCCCTTCTTGCCGTGGAAGACAGCTCGGGCCAGCGCGTACCGCCCCTCGCCGCGGTTGAGCTGCACCAGGATACGCCGACGGTAAGCCTCGTCCTGCACGTAGGCCAACAGATAGCGCGTCTTCTCCACCCGGCCCAACTCCGCCACCGCCCGCCCCAGGCCCGAGAGGGAGCCCGACCGTTGCAGCGTGCGCATGACGGCGGTGGCCTTGACTTTGCCGAGTTTGAGCGAGCCGGCCAGGCGCAGCATATCTTCCCAATGGTCGTGAATCAGGCGGGCATTGACGACGTGGCGACCTAACTCGTTGAGCGGGCCGTAGTCGTCTTCCTTATTCAAACGCCAGAAACGCTGGTCCGCTAAGTTGGCCAATCGGGGACTAAAGCGGTAGCCCAGTAAGGAAAACAGGCCAAAGACTACTTCGCTAAAGCCGTGGGTATCGGCCATTATTTCGCGCGGGTCCAGGCTGGTCTGCTGCTCCAGCAGCCCGGCCAGAATAAAGAGCGAGTCGCGTAGCGTACCCGGAATCACGATGCCGTGAAAGCCCGTGAATTGGTCGCTGGTGAAGTTATAATAGGTCACCCCGCGCTCCGCCCCGAAGTACTTGCGGTTCCAGCCCGCGTGCAGCGTGCGCAGGGGTACCACGAAGCGCAGGCCATCGGCCGAGGCTACTTCCCCGCCACCCCACGCCTGCGCCAACGGCAGGACCGTCTGGGCATCAACTAGGCAGGTATTGGCCGCCGTCAGCGTTTCCACCCGCACGTAGTTTTGCTGCACCCACGCCAGGCGCGCCAGCGTCAGCGCCGGGACGTCGGCGCGGGCCACCGTTTTCAGGCCGATGTTGCAGGCCTGGGCCAGCAGCACGGCGCAAATGCTCAGCGGCAGGTCCACAGCGGCGGGCTGGCTATCGGCGACGTGGGTAAAGGAACTGGCAAATCCAGTAAAGGCTTCCACATCCAGCAGCAAGGCAGCCAATTCGACCTGTGGCAGGCGGTTGGTCAACTGCGTACGCAGGCGAGCAAGGCTAGCGGACTCTGCTTGCGCGGGTAAGGGGGTAAGCATCACAATCGGTACTCCCTCGTGTTGTACCAGCTGCAGCGCAGTATTGTGAGCTAAGTTCTCGCTTACCTCGGTGTAGGCGGTTCGCAGTTACTGTTGAAGACCTGCTAGCTCCACAGCCGGGTCGAGGGAGCAGTCCAGGGTCCGGGCTACGGAGTCACGGGCAGCCTCCCAGGCCGCCCCACGTAACAACTCGGCCTGCGGGTCGGCGTAGCGCTCACTAGTGGGCACAAAGACTTCGCGGCGGCGCAAGGCCTGGTGCAGCCGCTCCACCACGCAGAGCGTGTAAGCCTGCGCGTTGACTTCGCCCTTAGTGGGAAACACCCGCCGCGCCCAGCTCCCCGGCACGACGGTACGCGGCGCGGCGGCCCACTTCGGGCGGCCCCGCCCACCGGCTTCCTGCTGCTGCAAAAAGGCCCAGGCTTCCAGCAGCGGCTTGGCGGCGGGGGTGCCCTCGAACGTAATGCCCGCCAGCAACGCCGGCAGAAACCGGCGGACGCTGGCGTAGCTACTGCTCAGAGCTTCCGCGAGCGGGTCGTCCGCCGGGCTGGCTAATTCCTGCACCGTGGCCGCAGCGGCGCGCAGTCGCTCCTCGCCAATCGTGCCGAGCACCTGCTCGCGCAGCCCCTCGGCCGGAAGGGCCTCGTCGAGCAGCAGCTGCACGGCCTGCTGTAAGGCTAAGGCGGCCTAGTCCAAATCTTTGAGTGAGCGGCGGCGTTCGCGGCGGCGCTTGGTTTCCCCGCGCAGCGCCAACGAAGTCAGCAGATTGTCGAAGAGGTCGAGCAGGTCATCCGTGGCCGTGCGCTCCAGGGCCTGCACGAAGACCAGCAGGGTGGCCAGGCGGCGCTCTTCACTCATGCGCACCAGGGTCTGCGCCCAGGCTAGCTAGGCGTGGCGGGCTAGGCGCGCCAGGCGAGCTTCCGGCAAGTCAGCTACGGGTATGGTGCCGACTCCGAGGGCGCGAATCTGCTCTACGCGGTGCAACGCGGCCACCAGGGCCGGCGCGGAAACGCGGGTGGGCGAGGTGCGCAGCAACTCCAACTGGGTAAGCCGCTCCCCGGCCGGCACAGTCAGCCGCGCTGCCAGCGCGGTTCGCTGGGGCCCGGTGAGGCGCGCGTGCAGCTGGCGGTAGAGGTGGCGGCCCGTGCGTTCGCGCACCCGGGCAATCAGGCGGGCCAGCACCGTGACGCCGGGCAAGACCACGCGCTGGGCCACCAGGTGCGCCGTGGCCAAATCGACCAGCACGCTGGGCCGCACGGTGCTGGTTAGCACCTGCGCGTAGAGCCAGCGGGTCAGCCGAAAGGACTGCCGGGCGTCGTACGGCTGGTAGCCCAGGTACGCCAAAATGCGGGGCTGGTGCTCGTGCCACGTGTTGGGGCGTTTGCGGTACCCGGCGAGCTCAGCGGGGTCGACACTCAACTGCGTGGCCAGCGTCTGCACGACCACGGCGGGTACCTGGGTGGGCTCCGGCAGGAAGGTGCCCAGAAACCGCAACGTACCCAGTTGCACGGCGCAGCCCAGCTTGTTGGCTGCCCGGCGGCGCTGGGCCAGAAACTGGACATCGGCCGAGCTAAGGTAGAAGTAGTGAGTGAGCTGCTCCGCATTCGGGTCTGTCTGGTAGCGCCCGTAGCGGGCCGCTTGCTCGTCGCTCAGAAACTCTACGGGCATCCGAGTCAGACCTTAGGCAGTTACTGGTTCTGCTGCCACCGGCTGTACGCGGGGTAGTAGCCGGTACACGGTACTCTTGCGAAAGAGCTGGCCCCGCCGGGTGCGGTAGCCGTGGGTGTTCAACTCGTCGGCGATAGCCGCCAACGTCAACCCGTCGCGACGCAGCAGCACCGCCAGCCGCCGGGCCTGCTTGTTGGCTACGTGCTCCTGGGCGTTGCGCTGCACGGCTGCCCGGCCCAGCGCCCGCGAGCCGCTGGTGAAGTTCTGCGGGTTGCCCAGCTCAAAGCCCCGGGCCTTCTTGGCCGCCAGGCCGCGCTTGGTGCTCTCCGAAATATCCTTGGCCGCCTTCTGCGCCACGGCCGCCAGGATATTGATGGTGAACTCATCAGCGTGCGGAATGTCGCAGGCCTTGAAACGCACTTTCTCCTCCATCAGCTTGGAAGTGAAGTAGACACTGCGCGCCAGGCGCGACATTTCGGCCACCAGCAGCGTGGCGCTAGCACTGCGCGCCTCCACAATGGCCTTGGCCATCTCGGGCCGGTTGTTCTTGCGTCCGCTTTCCACCTCGATGTATTCGGACAGAATGCGGTCGCCCGGTTGCAGGAAGCGGTGGGCAATCAGACGCTGGCCTTCCAGGCCCAACCCGCTCAGGCCTTGGCGCTGCGTGCTCGCTCGCAGGTAAAGAACATATTCCATGGGGTCGGGCTTAGCTAACCGGCTCCAGCCAGGACAGTTGTAGTGCCCACCGTTTGGCCAATTGCTGACCAGCTGCTACCGCCTCTGCTTCCGTGTCGAAGTGACTGTCTACCAGGCTAACATTAGGCGCTAATTGAATACCCCGACCGGCCAAGGCGATGTACCAATAGGGAGCCACGTAGAGCGTGTGGAGGGGGCCGGCAAGCTGAAAGTGCAGCATTTCCCGTCGCACGGCCTCGTATGCCTCCTTTGTTGGTGCAATAGCTTTTGTCTTAGCTATATTCAGTTCCTCCATGCGCTGCCAAAAAGTGTACTGCTCCGCCGTGAGTACCGGGCGTGGTAATTCGTGCCCCCGGTGGTAAGCCAGGGCGTTGGTACGGTAGTACGCATAGTAGAACTCCCGGCCCTGGTCCGTGATGGTATATCGTTTCGCGGGCAACGGCTGGTCAAGTGGGGAACCAACGACCAAGCCCTGCGCGCCTAATACCTCTAGGGTCTTGGATTGAATACGCCCATAACTGAGGCCCTGCTCATCGTCGGCGGGCAGGCCTTCAAAATCCAACTCGTAGAGTCGAACCAGGGCCAGCCACTGCTGGGCTTGCAGCAACCCCTCGGGTTTCGCAGGCTTGACCTTGCGCGGCGTCACCGGGCGCACTTCGCCGGTAAGTCGGCGTACCAACTTGCGCCCCTCACGGGTCAGCAGAATATGCGGCAGCGAATACCCGTCGGGGCCGGAAATGATGGCTCGCTCCTCTACCTCGACCAAGCCGCGTTCGGCTAAGGCTTTCCACGTGCTGCCGGTGCCTGGGTCGACCAGCCGCTGCTGGCTGGCGGCTTGCTGTTCTTCTATCAGCTGGCGTAACTCGGTGGGCGGCTTTGAGAGAAAATGCTGCCACCGGCCATAGGGCATCGCTCGCCAGTCGGAAGCGGGCGCAATAATGCCGCGGTGATAATCGTTTTTATGAGCCGCCTCTAACCGTTGGTCGAGCTGATAGGCCGCCAGCAGGTACTGACGCTGCCGGTCGTTGAGGTGGGGTGGAGCGGCACCTTTCATCTTAAATTAGGCTGGCTTACCCTGTGCGGCGGCCATCAGCGCTGGGATGGCCAGGGCTAGCGCGGCGTGGTATTCTTGGGAAGTGCTCGCCACCCGGCGCGGGTCACTGCTACGGGGCGGTCCGGCGACCACTAAGCCAGGGATGGGCGCCAGGTCCTCCAGCAACCAGTTGACACAAAGCGGGCCGTTTTCTTCGTGGCTCAGGTTAAGCCGCAGTTCGCACTGCGGACCATCCTGCCGGTAATACCAAGCGTCGGGCATCGTGCGCCGGCGCTGGTAGGCGGTGGCCGGTCCGGCTGGCTGCTGGCAGGCCGCCAGTAGCGTGGTGTAGGTAGTCTGGGCGGCGGCACGGAACTCCGCCTCGGCGCAGGGCATCGCCTGACCCGAATAGAGCAGGCGCGGCGCGCGTAGGTGCAGCACCTGGAGCTGGGTGGGCCCCACCTGGCAGACCCAGGTCGGGGAGTTATAGCGCTGGTAGGTTTGCAGGCGGGCGTCGTGCACGAAGTGCGGGTAGGTCGGCAACTCAGGCATGGGAGATGAGGGAGTAGAAGTCTTCAAATGTAGCAAGTTTCATGCTGAAGACGAACGTCCTTAAGATGTAACTTTTGCCCGAAAACGCTATTTGGCCACCCGAAGCTAGTCGTCGACCACTGCTTTTTCTTCCTCTAGGTACACTACTACTTGGGGGGTGACGACTGCGCCAACTCCTGCTGGTAGGCCCAGTCCTCGGGCGAGAGGATGGCTTGCAAGAATGCATCGTGGCCCAGGTCGCGGCGCTCGAGCGCATGGCGCCGCAGAGACAGGCTGTTCTTGCTGGCCTCGAAACCATCGCGTTCCATGGCTAGGCGCATCTTCTCGGGTAAGCCTGCGAGCCAATGGCGAAAGTCGTCTTCCGTCACCTCCCCCGCGGCCTGCTGCTGATACCGGTAGCTGGCGTTGCCGAGCCGAAACAGCCGGGCGTGGTAGGCGCGCTGGGCTTCCGGTAGCGCCGCCAGAAATTCCAGCTGCGACTGGTGGTACTTAGCCAGGGGATGGCGGGGGCGGAGAAGTTCTTCCATCGAGGAGTCAGCCACTAAATTAAGCTAGTCGCCCCTGCTCAGCGTAGGCGCTCAACACCTCTGGAGCGTCATAGAGTAAACCGTCGGCGGCAGTGACCTTCCCTAAGTCCATCTGCGGGCTGTCGCTGCGCAGCACTTGCCAGACCTGGGCAAAGGCCACACGCACGGTTGACCACGCGCGCCGGTCGTACGGGTCGAACCGCACCGAGCACGTGAAGCCATCCGCTTCGATGACCAAGCCTTGGATGGTATGGGTCTGGAGATGGAGCGTGCCCAGCAGCACCGGGCCATCCGGGCTCTCGAACGCGGTGGTATTCACGAGGTAGTGATTGTTCGGGTCCGCCAGACCCGCTTCCACCGCACGCAGCACGGCCACCAAGGGGTGTTCGCCGGAAGGAGGAGCCGCCGCATAGGCCTGGTTGATAGCAGCTGGCGTGGGGTACCGTTGATAGACCGCCTCATTATAATAGCGGATGGTCTCGGGTCCATAGTCCACTTCCTCGGCCGTTTGCGCCGCCGGGGTGAGCACCTTGCGGCAGAGTTGGTAGAGTTGGGCGAAGGGCACGGTGGCGCGGAAGCGGTCCGCCCACGGACCCGGGTAATGGGGCTCCCCTCGTTCGGGGTAGCGGACGAATTCGGTGTCGAAGGCGACGAAATCCGGCCCCACCTCCACGTTGGCTACTTCGGCCTGCCGCAGGGCAAACACCGCCGGAAAGTGCCGGGAGCGCGGGTGATTCGTGCGCTCGTAGTAGTGTCCCCCCAGCAGATAAGTAATGGCCGGGTCAGCCAGGTCCGCGACGAGTTGCTGAAGCAACATCGGCAGGTGAGCCGGGTTGGTGATATAAGCCGGCTGGTCGGAGCTGGCGGAAGCAGGGGGGTACATAACGCAGAGGCTAGCGCCAGCAAGATAAGCTACTTGCTTTTCCCCAGCTAATGCTGGCTAAAATTCCTTAGCGGGGTTTTCTGTTCCTACTCTAGTGAGACCCCTAGTAGTCGAAGAAGGTGTCGGCGGTCCAGCCCGCCGCGCCGGTCCAGAAGGTGAGGCACCACACGTCGCCGAAGTCCGCGTCGACGCCGCTGGTGCTGCTGTGGGCCGGCACGTGGATGCCCCGCGCGCCGTAGAGCCGGCGGGCGTTTGCGCGGTAGGTGGGCAGCAGGTGCTCGTGGTAGCGGAAGTAGGCGGGCAGCAGCTCGGCCACGTTGCCGCTGAGCGTGCTGCTGATGGCCGCCGCCAGGTTGCCGTCGTGGGTGAAGTCGCTCGACCACGCGGCCGTCCAGGTGCCGCTCCACAGGCCCTGCAGGTTGGGCGGGTTGGTGCCCATAGCGCTGATGATGTTGTAGCGCCCCGCGTCGAAGGCCCGCTCTACCAGCGCCAGCGGCACGGCGGTGCGGGCCTTGAGCAGCAACTCCTCGGCGTAGAGGTGCCGGTTGGCTGAGTCGGCGCGCAGGTCGAGCCGCACCCGGTTGAAGAGGGCGCCGTGCACGGCGGCGTGGCGGGCCAGCAGGGCGGGGTAGCTGGCCCCCAGCGCCCCCAGCTGCTGCCGGAGCTGCGGCAGCCGCGAGTGGGCGTAGTCGTAGGACGGCGTTATCTTGGTGAGCAGCAGCACCTCGTCGGCGTCGGTGACGACCAGCTCGTTGCCCTCGACGCGGGCGCTGCCGCCAGTGAGCACCAGCCGGCCCGCGACCTCGTAGCCTTGCAGGCCGCCGGGGTACTGGTGCTTGAACTCGCTGCGGTACGTCAGCCACGGGCCGTTTTGCAGCTCGGCCTGGGCGCGCATCTCGCCCACGGCCCCGCCCACCAGCGCCCACTGGTTCCACTCCACGGGCCGGTGCTCGAAGTGCAGCCGGCAGTTGATTTTGCCGGTGCCCGTGATGCTGAGCATCACCGCGCTGTCGGGCCGCGACACCAGCAGCCGCCGCTGAAACGTGCCGTGGTCGTCGGTCCAGTCCACCGACGTTTCGCCGGTGGCGAAGTTGGTGCTGCGCTGGTAGCGGCGCACGTTGCCCGGCGCCTGGGTCAGGCGCAGGTCGAAGGCCGGAATGAAGGGGTCGTTGCCGTTGTCGAAACCCTCCTTCTTGCGCTCTTCTACCGGCAGGGCCGCCGCCGCCGCGGGCTGGCCCTCCAGCAGCCGCCGCCGAATTTCGGGCAGCCGGCTGGCCTGGTCGATGGGCGGCTTGGGGGCGTTGAGCGGCAGGTACAGCTGGCAGTGGCTCAAGATAATAGTTTCGTCGTGGGGCTGGCCCATCACCAGGGCGCCCAGCGTGCCGTTGCCGCTCAGCAGGGCGTGGTCCCAGCTGGGGGCGGGCTGCCAGCTGCTGAAGCCCCGCGCCGGGGTGGTGAAGGGGGCCGCCAGCTGCTGCGCCGGCGCGGCCAGGGCGAGCAGGCAGCCGCCCGCCAGCAGGCCGGCCCGGCGCCGGCCCGGTGCCCAAAAGCGTAAGTCAGTCATATGCTGGCGGGGGCTAGTCCATCTTCACCGTTACGGCCTTACCCTCGTAGCGCACTGCCTGGCCGGCGGCGTCGGGGTTCCAGGCCACGGAGCGACCCTGGCCTACCCACACCACCCGGAACGTGCGCTGGGCCACCATGCCCGGAAAGGTACCCTGGCGCTCGCCGATGGTCAGGGTCCTGGTGCTTTCGCGGTAGCTGAGCGGGATGGTGGCGAAGGCGCCCTTCTCGTAGTTATAGTTCACGTTCTCGTCCTCGTACAGCGCAAACTGCCCGTCCTGGCCGGTGTACACGTAGAGCGTGATGGGGTCGGCCGGCTTCTCGGCCGCGTACTGGAGGGCCGGGCCGAAGGGCACAATCGCGCCGGCTTTCACGAACAGCGGCAGCCGCTCCAAGGGGGCCGGGGTGGTCAGGGTCTGGCCGCCGGCCTGGTACTGGCCGGTGTAGAAGTCGTACCAGCCGGTGCCGGCCGGCAGGTAGAGCGCCCGCTGGCGGGCCTTATAGTCGGTGACCGGGTTCACGAGCAAGCTGGGGCCAAACATGAACTGGTCGGCGATGCCGTGCGTGGCCGGGTCGGCGTTGAAGTCCAGCACCAGCCCGCGCATGATGGTCGAGTTTTGGTGGTGCGCCTGCCCGGCCAGCGAGTAGAGGTAGGGCATTAGGCGGTAGCGCAGCTGGTCGTAGTAGAGCATGCTCTGGTAGGCGGGGTGGCCGTCGGGGGCGATGTTGAACGCCTCGCGGTACGGGTACTGCCCGTGCACCCGAAACAGCGGGCAAAACGCCCCGTACTGGTACCAGCGGGCCTGCAGCTCGCGCCACTCCTCCTGGTCCGTGGCGTTGGGGTGCTCGTAGCGGCGCTCCACGGCAAAGCCGCCGATGTCGCTCGTCCAGTAGGGCAGGCCCGAGAGCGAGAAGTTGAGGCCGGCCGGAATCTGGTTCTTGAAGTCTTCCCAGCGCGCGGCGATGTCGCCGCTCCAAATGGCGGCCGCGTAGCGCTGCGAGCCGGCGTAGCCCGAGCGCGTCAGCAGAAATACCCGCTGGTTGGGGGCCGTCGTGCGCTGGCCCTCATAGATGCCCTTGGCGTTTTGAAGTGGGAAGGCGTTGAAGTACTGCGTGCTCGGCCCCAGGTAGGTGGGCGTCATCAGCTCCTTGCGGGTCTGCTCGTTGGTGTTGGAGTGGATGTCAGGCTCCGAGGCGTCCATCCACCAGGCGTCGATACCCTTGGTGAAGAGCTTGGTATTGAGCAGGTTCCAGAAGGCCGTGCGGGCCTGGGGGTTGAAGGCGTCGTAGAAAGTGGAGGTGTAGCCCTGGGCAATCCAGTCGCGGGTGCCGTCGGCGATGTTGCGCTTGAACAGGTAGCCCTTGTCGTTGAACGCCTTGTACGTTGAAGCGCCCTCGTAGAACTTGGGCCACACCGAAATCATGAAGTGCAGGTGGTCGCGCTCGTGCAGGGTCCGGAGCAGACCGTCGGGGTCGGGAAAGCGGGCCGGGTCAAACTCCTGGCTGCCCCAGGCGTCCTGCTTCCAGTACGACCAGTCGAGCACGATATTGTCAATAGGCAGCTGGCGCCGCCGGAACTCGGCCGCCACGTCGAGCATCTCCTGCTGGGTCTTGTAGCGCTCGCGGCTTTGCCAGAAGCCCAGAGCCCACCGGGGCACGATGGGGACCGCGCCGGTGATGGTGCGGTAGCCGCTGATAACCTCATCGGGATTGGCGCCCTGCACGAAGTAGTAGTTGAGGTCGCGCCCGGCTTCCGAGCGGAAGCCGTACTCGTTCTTAGCCTCGCCCACCAGCGGGCTTAGCCACTTCAGGCCCAGGTACGACTCGCTACCGTCGGGGTCCCAGCTCAGCTTAAGGGTATATTTCCGGCCCTTTACCATCTCCAGCGTCACTACCGAGGTGCCGGGGTTCCAGGCCTGCCGCCACTTGTTCACTACTTCCTTGCCGTCGATGGAGAGCTTGGCGTAGCCCGCGTTGCGCAGCAGAAAGTGGTGCGTGCCCGTGGTGCCCGACTCGATGCTGCCCTCCCAGGTGGCCAGCACCTCACCCAGCTTCACGGCGGCCGGGAAGTTGCGCTGGTCTTCCAGAAAGTTGTACTTAATCACCGACTCGGGCCGGCTCACTACCACCTCGGCGGGGTTGCTTTTCTTCACGTAGGTGGCCGTGAGCCAGCCCTCGCTGCCGTCTTTTGCGTACAGCCGCAGGCTGCTCAACGGCTCGTAGTCGCGCGTGTCGCCTGCTTTCGTGATGGAGTAGTTGTCCCACAGGATGCCGTAGTTGCGGCTCGACAGTAGGAAGGGCACGGCCACCTCGGTGTTGTTCTGGGTCAGGTCTACCTGCTGGCCCTTGTAGTTCATCACCCCGTTCTGGTGCTGGCCCAGGCCGTAGAGGCCCTCGTCGGGGGGAGAGCTGAAGTACTGGCTTACGGCGTAAAACGGCTGCCCGTCGAGCTGCACCGGGGTAAACTCCTTGCCCCCGCCGGCAGGCTCGGCCAGCAGCACCCGGCCCTGCCGGTCGGTGAAGGTGACGGCGCCCGTGCGCAGCGATACCGTGGCCGTGAGGGCGGCCGTGCTCACGCTGGCCTCGTCCTTGCGCTGCTTGAGCTGCCAGGCCACGGGCGGGCCGCTGGGCGGCACCGCCATCAGGCTGGCGGCCGTGGATACCGAGTCGAGGGGGCTGGCCTGCACCTGCACGATGTGCAGCCCCCGCACCCGCAGCTGGATGGTGCGGGCCTGGCGGCCGGGGGCCGGGGGCAGGCGCACCACGATGCCCTGCGGCACTTTTTCGACCTGAGCCTGCTGGGCCTGCGCGGGCGGCGCGGCCGCGGCCAGTAACAAGGCGCCCACCGCAAGGGGGGCAAGAGGGGGAATTCTCATGGAACGTGGCAAACGGTTGCTGGGTAGTATCCGGCAGGGGACCTGCCTGGGTGGGGTCGGCGCCCGGCATTTCCGGGCACCGGCGCTTACTGCGCGGCTGGCAGGGGGCTGGCCACCGATTTTATTTGCAGCGTGCTGGCTTTCAGGCCGGGCGCGGTGGCCGTGAGGGTGATGGTACCGGCCGGCTGGGTGGCTTGCACCAGCACCTGAGCCAGGCCGTTGAAGGTGCGGCGCTGCCAGGCCGGGGCGGGCGTGCGCACCTGAATGGTGCCGGGCAGGGTGTTGGGCACGTCCCAGGGCTTGTTTTTGAGCAGGGGCGTGGCCACGAACACGATGCTGTTGCGGCCGGGCCGCAGCAAGGCGGCATCCAGCACGAAGCCGTGCGGGGGCGACTGCGCGGCCAGCAGGTGCTGGGCCAGCGGGCGGCCGTTGACGTAGATGGTCTGCTCGCGGCCGATGGGCTGGTAAAACAGCGTAACCTGGGTGCCAGGTCCCAGGGTGCGCGGCAGCTCGAAGCTGCCTCGCGTCACGTAGGCCTTAGCGGTGGGGGCCAGCTGGGTCGAGTCGTACTGCCGGCTGATGAAGGCGGGCGCCCAGCGGGCATCGTCGTAGGCCGGGGCTACCTCGGGGCCGGCGGGCAGGTCGGGGGTGGTGGCCTGCTCGCGCAGTTTCTCGATGGGCACGAGGCGCAGCGTATCCACGTAGCGGTCGGGTTCCAGGCTGGTGGGGTCGCCGTTGCCCACGCCGATGAGGCGGCCGGGACCAATGAGGCTGAACGTGACCGGCTGGTTGGCGGTGGGCACGGGCCGGCCGGCCTGGTCGGTGAGCTGCACCGTGACCACGCTCACGTCCTGGCGGGCGGCTTGCAGGGTGGGCTGGCTGGGTAGCAGGCGGATGGCGGCGGCCGGGCCGGTGGTGCGCACCACGTCGGTGAGGGTGCGGCGGCCCTGGCGGTAGCCCACGGCCTCCAGGGTGCCGGGGGCGTAGGGCACCTGCCAGGCTAGGTGGCCGTTGCGGGGCATGGGCTGGCGGCCCAGGCTGCGCTTGTTGAGGAATAGCTCCACCTCGTCGCAGTTGCTGTAGGCCCACACGTCGATGGGCTGGCCCTCGCGGCCGGGCCAGTTCCAGTGGGGCAGCAGGTGCAGGGTGGGCTGGGTGGTCCACCACGATTTCAAATACCACACGTTGTCTTTCGGGAAGCCGCACACGTCCATCATCCCGAAGTACGACGTGACCGAGGGCCAGCCAAACGGCGTGGGCTCGCCCCGGTAGTCGAAGCCGGTCCAGATGAACATGCCCGCCAGGTAGGGCCGGGCTGCGTAGTGCTGCCAGCCGCCCTCGATGCTGTAGAACTTCGGGCTGGGCTTCTGGTCGTAGGCGGCGGCGTAGTGCTGCTTTTCGTCGCGCACGTAGATGCCGCGCGTGGCGTGGGTCGAGCCTTCCTCGGTACCCCAGCCGGGCTGCTGCGGGAACTTGGCGTGCTGGGCGTCGGTGTTGCTTTGCCCGATGTAGTTGTAGCCCACCACGTCAATCACCGTCGAGATGCCCTGCCCCAGGCCCCCGCTGATGGCCGCCGTAATGGCGCGGGTTGAGTCGAGGGTTTTGGCGTAGGCCTGCATGGTGGCCCCGATGCGGGCGCCCAGCTCGTTGCCCTCGATGGCCCACTCCTCGTTGCCAATCGACCAGCTGATGACGCTCGGGTGGTTACGGTCGCGCAGTATCAGGCGCCGCAGCTCGCCCAGGCCGTGCGCGGTGCTGCTCATCTCCCGGTTCTCGTCGATGACCAGGATGCCCAGGCGGTCGCAGAGGTCGAGCAGCTCGGGGGCGGGCGGGTTGTGGGAGGTGCGGTAGGCGTTGCAGCCAAACGACTTAAGCTGCCGCAGGCGCCACTCGAGCAGGGCGTCGGGCACGGCCACTCCCACCCCGGCGTGGTCCTGGTGGTTGTTGGTGCCGGTAATTTCCACGTGCTCGCCGTTGAGGAAAAAGCCCGCGTTCGGGTCGAAGCGGATGGTGCGCATGCCGAAGCGGGTGCGGTACTCATCCACCACCCGCCCGCCCTGGCGCACCCGCGTCACGAGCGTGTAGAGAGTGGGGTGTTCCAGCGACCAGCGCTGGGCATTGGCCACCGGAATGCGGCAGGTCAACTCCTGCTGGCCGGCGCCGGGCAGGCGCACCGGGGCCAGGGGCTGCGAGGCCACGGTGTGCCCTAGGGCATCCTGCACGTCCTGCACCACGTCGAAGGTTTGGGCCTGGGCGCTGCCGTTGGCGATGGTGGCCTGCACCGTGAGGGTAGCCGCGTTGCCGGCCAGCTGGGTCGTGACGAAGGTGCCATTGGGCGCCACGTGCACGGGGGCCGTCTTGGTCAGCCACACGTGGCGGTAGATGCCGGCGCCCTCGTAAAACCAGCCTTCCTCCAGCGTCGCGTCTACGCGCACGACAATCACGTTGGGCTGGCCGTCGTAATGGAGGTAGTCGGAAATGTCGTACTGAAAGCTCTGGTAGCCGCTGGGCTCGGTGCCCAGGTAGTGCCCGTTCACCCACACGATGGAGTTGCGAAACACCCCGTCGAACTCCAGGCTGATGCGCCGCCCCAGGTCGGCGGCCGGCACCACGAACGACTTGCGGTACCAGCCCACGCTGGCATTGGGGAAGGCCCGCCCCACCGCCCGGAAGCCGTGGCTGAAGCTGGCCTTTTCCGAAAACGGCTGCTCCACGGCCCAGTCGTGGGGCAGGTCGAGCTGGCGCCAGGCCCGGTCGTCGAAGCCGGCCGCGGCGGCCCCGTCGCCGTAGCCGGTCTTGGCCAGGTAGGAGAAGTAGCCCGTGCCGTTCCCGAAATCCTGCTTCGGGTCGAAGGGGTGGCCGTAGGCGAAGCGCCAGTCGAAATCCAGCGGTAGGCGCTCGCGCCCGGCGGGCGGCGCGGCCTGGCCGCGGGCGGCCGTAGTAGCAAGGAGCAAGAGCAGCGCGAGTAGCTGGCGGAGCGGCATAGGGGTGGGTTGGGAGGTAGGAGGGGCCTAGGGGGTGGGCAAAGCTAGAACCCTAGCGGGTAGACCCCACCCCCGGCCCCTCCCCAAAAGGGAGGGGCCGGGGGTGGCGCGGCCGTGAATAATCGGCAGGCTCCCCTCCCTTTTGGGGAGGGGCCGGGGGGGGTGCCCTCCGCGGGCCACCCTAAAAAAATACCGGAGCCGCTAAGTGCCGCTCCGGTATCAACTATCCTACTTGTTCTCTCAACTCAAAAACCCGGGTTCTGCGGCAGGCCCCAGGTTTGGGCGTCGTTCAGCTCGATGGGCAGCAGCGGAATCGGGTTCACCACGCCGGCGGTGATGCTGTGCGTTTGGGCGCGGGCGGCCACGGCGGCGGGCAGCACGCCGAAGTAGCGGCCGGTGCGCACCAAGTCCCAGAAGCGCAGCGACTCCTCAGCAAATTCCACCCGGCGCTCGTGCCAGATGGCGTTCAGCAGGGCCTGGCCCGTGAGGCTGGCGTTAAGGTCGGGCAGGGTGCCGGCGGGCGTGTTGGCCGCGTCGTAGGCCGTGCTGCCCACGGTGGTGCCGGGGGGCCGGGTCGAGACGCGGGCGCGGGCGCGCACCTGGTTGACGAGGGCGATGGCCTCGCTGGGCTTGCTGAGCTGGGCGGCGGCCTCGGCCTTCATCAGCAGAATGTCGGAGTAGCGCATCTTACGAATGTTTTGGGGGCCCGACTGCACGGCGGCCGGGGGCACGATGGCCACCTTGCGGCTGAGGTAGCCAGTGGCGTTCTCGGAGGGGTCCACCACGTTTTTCACCCCTAGCACCACGTCGCCGTCCTTAATCAGGGTCACTTCCTTGCGCGGGTCGTTGGCCTCAAACTCGTTCACCAAGCTCGTGGTGGGGTTGTTGAAGCCGTAGCCGAAGGTCTTGCGGTTGTTCTGAAACACGTTGTTGGTCGTGCCAATCGAGATGGGACCGTAGGTGTCGTTGTTGGTGCCGAACTGAATCTCGAACAGCGACTCGCTGCTGTTCTCGCCAATGTCCTGGTGGATGGCGGCGTAGTTCGGATACAGGCTGTACTGGTTGGAGGTAATGATGGTGCTCGTCAAATCGTACACTTCCTGCCAGGTGTGCTTGTTGGTATTGTCGGTGCCCAGCTGGTACATATAGATGCGGGCCAGGTAGCCGTTGGCGGCTCCCTTGGTGGCGCGGCCCAGGTCCCCGCTGGCGTAGCCGCTCTTTTCGGGCAGCATGGTGGCGGCGTTCTTCCAGTCGCTTTCAATGAAGGCGTAGGTTTCGGCGATGCTGGCCCGCTTCACGCTGGCCGACTCGCCCGGCAGCACCGGCTGGCTGAACAGCGGCACGCCCCCGAACGACTTGACCAGGTTAAAGTAGAAGTAGCCCCGCAGAAAATACGCCTCGCCCTTGAGGCGCGTCTTCAGGGCCGCGTCGATGGTGCCCGCGTCGATGTTGTTGAGCACCGTGTTGGCGCGGGCGATGCCCGTGAAGCTATGCACCCAGAGCGTGGTGAGCGGCGAGTTGGCCGGCGTCATCGTCCAGGTTTTCAGCTCGGTCAGGGGCGTGAAGTCGCTGGGCGTGCTGCCCTTCTCAGCGTCGTCGGTCATCACGTCGCCAAACATCCACTCGTAGGTCTGGCCCACGTAGTCGCCCACCCCAAACTTGGGCCCCTGGTCCCAGCTGGCCACGTCGTACACGCCGTTGATGGCCTGCACGGCGTTGGTGGGGTCGTTAAAGAGGTTGCCCTGCGTGATGGTCCCTATGGGGTCTTTGTCGAGAAACGACTTGCAGCTCTGGGAGAAAACCAGGGCCGCCGAAAGCGCCAGCAGGCGCGTTGCGCGCATTGTATTCATGGTAGGTATAGCGGGCGGGAAAGGAATTAGAATTGCACGTTGAGGCCCAGGCGGTAGGTGCGCGGCTGGGGGTAGTTGCCGAAGTCCACGCCGAAAGCCAGCGGGTTGCCGTAGTAGCCGCTCGAGGAAATCTCGGGGTCTAGGCCGCGGTACTTGGTGATGGTGAACACGTTATCGACCGAGGCGAACACCCGCAGGCCGTTCACCTTGTAGCGGCCTAGAAAGTCCTTGGGCAGCGAATAGCCCAGCTCCATGTTGCGGGCGCGCAGGTAGCTGGCGTCCTCCACGTAGCGGCTGCTGAACTTGTCGTTGTAGCCCCCGCCGTTGTTGGTGTCGTTGGACGTCACGCGCGGCTGGTCACTATTCGGGTTGCTGGGCGTCCAGCGGTCGATGCGGTCGGCGTAGAAGTTGGTCCAGAGGCCGGCGAAATTGCTCGACTTGCTCAGGTTGAAAGCGGCGGCGTTCACGGCCTCGGCGCCCTGCACGCCGTAGAGCAGAATCTTGAAGTCGAAGCCGACGTAGCTCAAATTCAGCGAGGCGCCGTAGGTGAAGCGCGGGGTGGCGCTGCCCAGGTAGGTGTTGTCGGTGGCGTCAATCTTGCCGTCGCCGTTGATGTCGCGGTAGCGCACATCGCCGGGCTGGGCGCCGGGCTGCAGGGCCGTGCCCGCCGCGTTCTTGTAGCTATCTACCTCGGCCTGCGAGTGGAACACGCCGTCGGCCTGCAAGCCGTAGAAATAGGCAATCTCGTGGCCCACGTCGGTGCGGGTGGTGTTGCCAATCTGCGAGAGCACGTTGCCGCTCGAAATCGGCGTGGCGCCCCCTAGGTCAGTGATGACGTTGGTGATGCGCGTGAAGTTCACGTTGGCGCTGTATTGCAGCTTGCCCACCTGGTTGCGGTAGTTCAGGGCCAGCTCCACGCCGCGGTTGCGCAGCGAGGCCACGTTGGCGGCGGCCGGGGCCTGGCCGCTGTAGTCGGGCACCGGCAGCAGGGCAATCATGTGCTCGGTCTTGCGCACGAAGTAGTCGCCCGTGAACGTGAGGCTATTATCCAGAAACGACAGGTCCAGGCCCACGTCGGTGGTCACGGCCGTTTCCCAGCGCAGGTTGGGGTTGCTCAGCGTGGCGATGGCCAGGCCGGGCGCCTTCGTTTGGCCGGGGCCAAAGACGTAGTTCTGGTTGTTGGTGGCCACCGAGGCGTAGCCGTAGTTGGGGGCGGCGTTCTGGTTGCCCACCGCGCCGTAGCTGCCGCGCACCTTAACCTGGGTCACGGCCGTGATGCCCTTCATAAACTCCTCGTTCGAGAGGTTCCAGGCCGCGCCCACCGACGGGAACGTGCCCGTGCGGTTGCTCCCTAGGAAGCGCGAGGTCTGGTCGAAGCGCAGGGTACCCGTCACCAGGTAGCGGTCGCGGAAGTTGAAGTTGGCCCGGCCGAAGTACGAGAGCAAGCCGCTGTCGTACTGCGTGCTGCGCACGGAGGAGGTAGCCGAGCGGGCCGCCGAGATGTACTGCAGGGTGGCATCGGCCGGCACGTCGTAGCCCGTGATGGAAATGCCGTTGCCGTAGGCGCGCTGCGCTTCCTGCCCGAGGGTGGCCGAGAACGAGCTGCCGTTGCCCAGGTCCAGGTTGTAGTTGGCGTAGTTCGACCACACCCAGGCCACGCTCTCGTTGCGGCTCTCCACCAGGTCGCTCTGCGAGCGCTGGTCGTTGGGCCCCAGGTAGTACTGCGGCTGGTAGAGCTTGGGGTGGTTGTTGGCGTAGGTGATGCCGAAGGTCGAGCGGAAGGTTAATCCTTTTAGCAGGGTCACGTCCAGGTAGCCGTTCGAGAATAGCGACGTGTTGTAGGTCTTATTGGTTTGCTGCTCCACGAGGTAGCGCGCCAGGTTGGGCGTGAAGCTCGTGATGGTATTATAAGTGTACGAGCCGTCGGGGTTGTAGGGCCCGATGAGCGGGCTGGCCTGGATGGCGTTCTGCAGCACGGTGCTGTAGAAGGCGTTGCCGGTGCCGTCGCCCGCGCCCGTGAGGTTGCTGGCCTGGAACGTGGCCGAGGCACCCGCCTTGATGCGCTTGGTGAGCACGATGTCGTCGTTGAGGCGCACCACGTACTTCTTAAAGCCCGAGGCCTGGATGATGCCGTTCTGCTGGAAGTAGCTGCCGCTCACCAGGTAGCGGTTCTGCTCGGTGCCGCCCGAGGCCGTGAGGCTGTAGTTGGTAATCAGGCCCTTCTGCGTCACCAAATCTTGGTAGTTAGTGCCCGCCGCGCCGCTTTGCAGCGAGCTGGCCAGCAGGGGCGCGTAGTCGGAGGGCACGGTGCCGCCGCCGTTGGCGTAGGCCTCGGTCACGAGCGTGGCGTACTGCTGGGCGTTGGTCAGGGGCAGCTCGCGCCGGATTTCCTGAAAGCCGGTGTAGCCGAAGAGGTTGAACTGCGTGGCGCCCGCCTTGCCGTGCTTGGTGGTGATGATGACCACGCCGTTGGCGCCCCGGCTGCCGTAGATGGCCGTGGCCGAGGCGTCCTTCAGAATCTCGGTCGACTCGATGTCGATGGGCAGCAGAAAGCTGATGTCGCTGGTTTGAATGCCATCGACCACGTAGAGCGGGTCGGCGTTGTTGATGGTGCCCACGCCCCGGATGCGGATGCGGGTGCCGGCGCCCGGCTGCCCGCTGTTGGCGGTGATGGTGACGCCGGCGGCCCGGCCCTGCAGGGCCTGCACCGGGTCGGCGGTGGCCACCTGCGTCAGCTGCTGGCCGGTGACGGTGGCCACGGCGCCCGTCAGGTCGCTCTTGCGCTGGGTGCCGTAGCCCACCACCACCACGTCGTTGAGGCTCTGCGCGTCGGCGTCGAGGGCGATGCGCAAGTCGGTTTGGTTGCCCACGGCTACTTCCTGGGTCTTGGAGCCTACCGAGCTAATTACTAAGGTGGTAGCCCCGGCCGGCAAGCTCACCTGGAAGCTGCCGTCGGCCCCGGCCGTAACGCCGGTGGTGGTGCCTTTCACGAGCACCGTAGCGCCGGGCAGGGCGTCGCCTTTGCTGTCGGTCACGACTCCGCGCACGGCCCGCTGCTGCGCAAACGCCAGCGAGGTGCTGCACACCAACACCGCCGCCGTTTGTAGAAAAGTCCTCATAGAGCTGAGTTAAGAATTTAGGTGAGAATTGAGTAGTCAAAGGTGGCAGGCAGCCAACAGTATTTTCTAATGAAATTTTAGCATTTGCTTGTATTAAAATGCGGGCCGCGCTGCCGGGCATTGCGGCGATTCAGCGCTTGTTACTTGCTTACAAGCAATTATTTTCATCCCCTTCAATCGCCCGCAAACAGATAATTTTATAGCACCCGTCGCAATCGTTTTGGGCGCCCGCGCCCCTAGGGTCCGGCGCTGGCCCGCCGCGCCCTACCGCACGCCGGTGCGCACGACCTGGTTTTTGGGCACGCCTGCCACGGCGGCCCCGGTGCCGTCGCGCAGCACCACTGCCTTGGCCTGCGGGTTGGTAGGCGCCCCGGTGCCCCGAAACCCGCTGACGCGCAAGTCCTGAAAGTGGTTAACCTCCAGGCCGTTGCTCAGGAAAGTAGCCCTAGGGCCAACCCAGCACAGGGTAAAGTCGCGGATGGTGAGCCCCTGCACGTGCTCAGCCAGCAGGCCCGGAATGTCGCGGGCAAACAGGCCCACCCTAGGGTCGAGGTTGCCGCGCAGGTCGACGTTGCCGCCGGCCACGTCGTTGAGGGGGCTAGCCACAAAGTCGAAGGTGACGTTGTTGAACGTCACGTCCTTAATTACGCTTTCGGCGCTGCCGTACACCAAAATGCCGTTTTCGCCCCGGCAGGTGATGTTGTTGAACTGCACGTTGCGAATCTGCCCCAGGGGCACGCTGGTATCGGCGTTGCCCCGGACGGCGGAGAGGTGAATCGGCTCGCCGTTGCCCCACCAGTCGCCGGTGCGCAGCCGGGTTTCGATGCGGATGTTGCTGAACGTCAGGTTTTCCAGCGAGCCCTCGTCGCGCAGGCAGATGTTGATGCCCCGCGTCGAGTTGGTGATGTTGCAGTTGCTCACCGTCACGTTGCGCACCGGGTTCTGGTCGAGGTAGCCGATGCGAATGCCGCTGCTGGCCGACTGCAGGTTGCAGTTGGTGATGACGATATTCTCCGACGCCCGGCGCCGGCGGTGAAAGCCCGGAATCTCGAAGTGGTGGTTGTAGCCGCCCACCACCAGCGCATCGTCGCCGGCCTGAATGTCGCAGTCGCTCACCGTCACGTTCTGGCAATCCGTGAAGTCGATGCCGTCGGCGTTGGGTACGAGCAGGCCCGAGTAGAGCCGCACGCCCGTCACGGCCACGCCCGTGCAGTCGGCAAAGTGCAGCGTCCAGAAGGGCGAGTTGAGGAGGCTGACGTTGCTGACGCGCACGCGCTGGCACTCCGAAAAGACGACCATCTGCCGGGGCCGGTCGCGGGGCACCACCGGCCCGTCGCCAATGCCGCTGGCCACGTGGCGGTAGTTGCTTTTCTGGCGGGTGTAGCGCGTGGTGGCCGTGTCGAGGGTTTTGGCCCGGGTAAAGTCGTAGAATACCGGGTTATTACCATCGACGGTACCCTGACCGGTAATGGCCACGTTTTCAGCATTTTCGGTAAAGAGCATGCCGTAGTAGTTCTGCCCGTATTCCGGCAGGGTGTAGGCGTGGTAGTCGGCCAGGTTGGCGCTGCCCTTCAGCACCGCGCCGCTGGCCAGGTGCAGCTCCACGTTGCTTTTCAGGAAAACCGTGCCGATGACGTAGGTACCGGCCGGCACCTCCACCGTGCCGCCGCCGGCCTGGTTACAGGCATCCACGGCCTGCTGCAGCGCCCGCGTGGCCACGGTGTGTCCGTCGCCGGTAGCGCCGTAGCCTTTGATGGAGTAGGTTTGGGCCGAGGCAGTGAGCGCCGGTAGCAGGCAGGCGAGTAGGCAGAGCTTGGCAGGCATGGGTGGGAAAGGGGGAGTGTATAGACGCGCTGGAGGCAGCCCCACCCCCGGCCCCTCCCCTGCGGGGGAGGGGAGCCACGGCGGCGCGCTACCATAATCGTCAGGCTCCCCTCCCCCGCAGGGGAGGGGCCAGGGGTGGGGCTAGCCGGCGCAGCATTTCCAGGCAGGCGCGGCCGTTGTGGTAGGGGCACTTCCAGAGGCCGGCCTTGTCTTGGCCGGGCATGGGCGAGTAGTCGGGGCGCACGCCCCAGTACCACTCGCCGCGGGCGCGGTCGAGCAGGTGCTGCTGGATGAAGCGCCAGGCGCCTGCGCTCAGGTCGCGGAAGTGCGGGTCGCCGCTTACCTGGTAGGCGTTGTAGAAGCCCACTATGGCCTCGGCCTGCACCCACCAGTGGCGGTCGGCGTCGTAGTGGCCGCCAGGAGCTAGCTCATAGCGCAGGCTACCGTCGGGGGCCAGGCCCTCGGCGGCGGCGCGGGCCAGCTGCACGGCCACCTGCCGGAAGTGGCGGACGAGGCCCGGCTCGGCGAGGGTCTGGGCGGCTTCGAACAGCAGCCAGGCGGCTTCCACGTCGTGGCCGAAGGAGATCACGTCGGGCTGCGGCTGCCAGCTGGCGTCGAAAAACAGCGTGAGGTGGTGGCTGCGCGCGTCGAGGAAGTGGTCGGCAAAATCGAGCAGCAGGGCTTTCAGCTGCCGGCGCAGCCTGGGGTCGGGCCATACCTGGTAGAGCGTGGCGTAGGCCTCCAGGATGTGGAGGTGGGTGTTCATGGTTTTCGGCGCGTCGGCGTCCTTGGCGCTCAGGCGCACCTCGGCCAGCGGCTGCCAGTCGCGCCCAAACGCCTCGAAGTAGCCGCCACGCTCCGCGTCGAAGCTGCGCGCCTCGATGGTGTCGAACAGCGCCTGCGCGTGCCCTAGGGCCGCCGCCTCGCCGCTGGCGCGGTGGTACTCGGCCAGGGCATAAAGGCTGAAGGCCAGCGCGTAGAGCTGCTTCTTGGTGTCAAGCGGTTGCCCTAGGTAATCTACCGTCCAGTATACGCCGCCGTGCGCGGGGTCGAGGAAGTGGGTGGTGAGGTAGTCGTAGGCCCGCCGGGCCAGGGTTAGGTGCGCCGGGTCGCGGGTGTGCCCGTAGGCCGCCGCGAACGTCCACAGGATGCGCGCGTGCAGCACCGACCCCTTGGGGGCCAGCGGGTTGGGCTGGTTATCATTGTCGAGCTGGCCGTAGAAGCCGCCGTGCTTGGGGTCGGGCACGTGGGTGGCCCAGTAGCGCAGGATGTTGGCTAGCTCCTGCTCGAAGTCGGCGGCTTGCAGCATCGTTCAAGTGGGGGCCTCACCCCCCGGCCCCCTCTCCTTCAGAGAGGGGGAGCCGAGGCGGCGCGGACGTTTGCTTTTATTAAGAAATCGCTAGGTTCCCCCTCTCTGAAGGAGAGGGGGCCGGGGGGTGAGGCCTCCCCTACCGCGCCGCCTGGGCCACCAGCTCCGCCACGGTGGGCGGGGGCACGGCCAGGTTCTTGTCAATGAGCTGGTTGATTTGCGCTACCGAGGCGGCCGAGCGCAGCCCGTCGGGGGGCGTGTTGGTCACGTAGTCGAGCAGCTGGGGCAGGGTGGAGGTGGCCACGTGCAGGCGCGTGTCGGCCGAGGCGTAGTAGATGAACACCCGGCCGTCGGGGTCCAGAATCCAGCCGTTGCCGAAGGCCACGTTCGAGACGTCGCCCACGCGCTCGTCGCCTTCGGGGGCCAGGAAGTAGCCGGCCGGCTTGTGGGTGATGCGCGTCAGGTCGTGCAGGTCGGTCAGGAACAGGTAGAGCACGTAGCGCAGGCCGGCAGCGGTGTTGCGCACGCCGTGGGCCAGGTGCAGCCAACCCTGCGCGGTTTTGAGCGGCGCGGGTCCCAGGCCGTTCTTGGCCTCCGCGATGGTGTGGTACTGCTTTTTGTCGATGATGACCTCCTGCTCGATGCACGCCGGCGCGATGGCCGCCGACAGCCCGAAGCCGATGCCGCCGCCCGCGCCAGCCTCGATGAAGCCGTCCTGCGGGCGGGTGTAGAAGGCGTACTGGCCCTGCACCAGTTCGGGGTGCAGCACCACGTTGCGCTGCTGGGCCGAGGTGGTAGTCAGGTCGGGCAGGCGCTCCCAGGCCGCCAAGTCCTTGGTGCGGGCGATGCCGCAGCGGGCCACGGCGGCCGACTGGTCGGCCTCGGGGGCGGCGGGGTCGCGGCGCTCGGTGCAAAACAGGCCGTATACCCAGCCATCCTGGTGGGCCACCAGGCGCATGTCGTACACGTTGGTATCGGGCTCGTCGGTTTCGGGCAGGGTGATGGGGCGCTCCCAAAAGCGGAAATTATCGACGCCGTTGGGGCTTTCGGCCACCGCGAAAAACGACTTGCGGTCGGCCCCCTCCACCCGCGCCACCACCACGTAGCGGCCCTGCCAGCGGATGGCCCCAGCATTGAAGACGGCGTTCACCCCGAAGCGCTCCATCAGGAAGGGGTTGGTGGCGGGGTTGAAGTCGTAGCGCCAGGTTAGCGGAGCGTGGGCGGCCGTCAGCACCGGGTGCTGGTAGCGGGTGAAGATGCCGTTGCCGAGCGCCTCGGGCGCGTTGGGGCGGTGCAGCAGCTCGTGCTGGGCGGTGTGCAGCTGGTGCAGGCGGTGGGTAAAGGAAGAGACCATTTTTCTTAGCTATTAGCTGCTAGCTATTAGCTGTTAGCTAGCAGCTTTTCATGAAGTTGATGAGCAGTATCTTGCTCTAGAAAAAAGCTGCTAGCTAACAGCCAATAGCTAGCAGCTGACCACTAATCAATCATCGGCCAGGCGGTTCCACCAGGTCTTTTTCAGGATGAAGCCCACCACCACCAGCAGCGCCACCGTGATGGCCAACGGACCGTGCTGGCGCAGCAACAGGTACATGGGTAGGATGGTGAGCGCCAGCTGGGCCACGATGCCTAGGGCCACGTTCAGCATGTTGCGCCCGAAGTTGCGGTTGGACTGGAAGCCCGGCTCCTGGGCTTGCACCTGGGCCAGCACCGGGCCCCAGAAGCCCCAGGGCCGCACGGTGCGGTAGAAGTGCTGGAGCACGGCCGGCTCGGTGGGCGGGGCCAGGTAGGTGCCGGCCACCGAGCCGGCCAGCGACACGCCGAACAGCACCGGAAACCAGTACAGCAGCTGGCTGGCCGGGGCGAAGGCGCCCAGCACCATCGCCGCCGCGATGCCCACCGCCATGCCCCAGAAGAAGCCCGTGGCGTTGAAGCGCCACCAGTGCCACTTGAGCACGTTGGCCGCGATGTAGCCGCCATAGAGCGCCGACACGATGAACTGCAAGACCGTGTTTACATCCTTGGCCAAAAAGCCCAGGGCCACCCCGAGCGTCACCACCCCCACGCCCACCAGGTAGTTCATCGAGATGATGCGCCGGGTGCTGGCGTGCGGATTTATGTACTTGATATAGATGTCGTTGACCACGTAGGCCTGCGCCGCGTTCACGGTGCCGCTGAACGTGCCCATGAACGCGCCCAGCAGGCCCGTGAGCACCAGCCCCACCAGCCCGGTGGGCAGGAAGTTGTTGATGGTGAGCGGCAGAATGCGCTCGAAGTCGATGCTGCCGTCGGGCGCCTTGAGGTTGAGCTGGTGGTAATAAAGCAGCCCCAGGATGGTGAGGCCCACGATGAGCGCGTAGCGGATGGGCAGCAGGATAATCGACACGAAGCCGCTCATCTTGCTGGCGTCGATGGGCGAGCGCGTGCTCAGGATTTTCTGCATGTCGTAGTTGGGCGCCGGCCCGGCCAGCGACGCGAACACGCCCTTGAAGGCCATCATCATGAAAAAGATGCCGAACAGCGAGTACCCATCGGCGGCAATCTTGCTGTTGACCGCCGGGATGAGCCGCGACCAGTCGAGCCCCAGGCGCCAGCCGAAGAAGGGGTTGAACCAGCCGGCGGGCACCGCCAGCTCGTGCCCGCGCAGGCGCAGGTAGGCAATGGTGGCGATGGCCACGCAGGCCACCGTCATCACGGCGTACTTAATAATATCGCCCAGCACAATGCTGTGCATACCGCCCAGAATGGAATAGAACGTAGCAAAGAGCGTGAACACGATGCCGTAGAGGTGCGGCACGTACTGCGGCGCCACCGCGAAGGGCACGTAAGGCTTGACCAGGCTCCAGGGGATGAAGATTTCCATGAACTTGCCCAGCCCCACGAAGCCGTAGGCCAGAAACCCCAGGCAGCTGAGCAGGGCGAAGGCAATGACCACCTGGTGCGAGGCCGTGACGCCCGGCCCGCGCTGCCCGAAGCGGGTGGCCAGCCACTCGGCGCCGGTGCTGGCGTTGGAGCGGCGCAGCCAACGCGAGAGGTACATCATGAGGAAAACCTGGTTGAACACCGGCCACAGCCAGGGTATCCAGATGCTTTTCATGCCGTACACGAAGCAGAGGCTCACCATCCACATGGTGCCGCTGATGTCGAACATGTCGGAGGCGTCGCTCAGGCCCAGCTTGTACCAGGGTAGGGTTTTGCCGCCGAGCAGGTAGCTGTCTTTGTTTTGGCTGGCTTTCTTGCGGTAGTAGAGACCGATACCCACCGTGGTAAGCAGGTACGCGGCAATCAGTAAAAAATCAAGCAGGTGGAGCTTCATGCACAAACGTAGGCGTGCCGGGCGCCGCGGCTGGGCGCGGCGCCCGCTGCCTAGGGTGGGAATTGGGATGGCGCAAAGGTCCGCCGCTTCTTTCCCCGCGCATAATACTTTTATTGCGTTTGCTTGTATTTATTTGGCTCGTGCGCTTGGGCATTGCGCGACCCTAGGGGTTATAAGTAGCCCTGGGGCCGCGCAAGGTATTTTTTGAACGTAGTGGAAGTAATGAGTACTACTGATAGTATTTTGCTGGTAATTGGCAACTTTGCCGAAGTAGTATTACCTAAAAAAGGGTGATTAAAAGCCTGGTCATGCTCATCTGGCGTCCGCTTGCCGAAGCATCTTGGCTGGCCGAAACCCGCATGATTACCGCCAGCCAAGATGCTTCGGCAAGCGGACGCCAGATGAGCATGACGTTCTATTGTGGGCTTTCTAACAATGCTTACACCTTTTCCCTACCTCACGCTTACCAGCTACTCCCCACCCAATCAGCTATTTACCCTATGAAACAGGAGATTATGCGTGAAATCACGCCGCTCACTCAGAGCGACTGTTTCATGCTGTTTTCACGGGTGAAGGAGAAGTTCGATTTTCCGCTGCACTACCACGAGGAGTACGAGCTGAACCTCATCCTGAACGCCGGCGGGGCCAAGCGCATCGTGGGCGACCACGTAGAGGAAATCGGCGACGCCGAGCTGGTGCTGGTGGGCCCCAACCTCTACCACGCCTGGTTTACGCACAAGTGCCAGGGCAAGCAGATTCGGGAGCTGACCATCCAGTTTCACCGCGACCTGTTTGAGGACCGGCTGCTGCGGCGCAACCAGCTCAGCTTCATCAAGGCCATGTTCGACATGGCGCAGCGCGGCATCCTGTTCGCGCCCGACACTATCGAGCGCCTGCTGCCGCGCCTGCTAGGCCTGGAGCACAAGCACGGCTTCGACTCGGTGCTAGAGTTGTTTTCCATCCTGCACGACTTGTCCACGTCGCGCAACATGCGGCTGCTCTCCACCAGCTCGGCCGATAATGAGCAGCCCAACCACCACAGCCGCCGCCTCGAAAAGGTATTCACCTACATGAACACTCACTACAGCCGGGCCATCACGCTGGCCGAGGTGGCCAAGGTGGCCAACATGCCCGAAACCTCGTTCAGCCGCTTCATCAAGAAGCGCTTGGGTAACACCTTCACCGACAGCCTGAACGAGATACGGCTGGGCCACGCCACGCGCCTGCTCATCGACACCACCCACAACGTGACGGAGGTGGCCTACAAGTGCGGCTTCAACAACATCTCTAACTTCAACCGCACCTTCAAAAAGCGTAAGGGCTGCACCCCCAAGGAGTTTCGCAGCAACTACGCCGGCAGCCGGATATTTATTTGAGCGCGTGTAATCGCCCTGGTGGCGGGACCGCACCCCCCTAGGGCTGCCCCTGCACGGCACCACCCACCCACTGGTCAGTGCGGAAGGGGGCGGCGGGCAGGCCCTCGCGGTTGTAGAGGTTGCCGGTTGGGTTGTTGGCCCAGTCGTAGCGCACGGCTACGGGCGCGGGCACGGCGGCGCAGGTTAGCACCACCTCCGCGCCCGCCAGCGTGCCCGAGGCCCAGTGAAACTGGTGGTCGGCCCCGGCCACGGCGAAGCCCGTGAGCGTGGTGGTGCCGGTGCGCAGCTGCAAGCCGGCGCTGGCATTGGCGAACTTGACGTGCACCTGGCCATTGGCTACGCGCATGCTTTGGTAGGTGGGGCCGGCTGCCACTACCTGCTGGTCGCCGTAGGCCACCTGGCGCGCCACCAGGGCCAGGCGGTGGCCCACGTCCTGCTTATTAGCCGGGTGGATGTCGGCACCCTCGCCCAGGTCGATGGCTACGGCCATGCCGGTGTGGGGCAGGGCTAGGGCCTGGGCTTGCGCCTCGCGCAGCTCGGCCCAGTCCGACTTGGCCGGCAGCGGCGTTTCCTTGGTGAAGTTGGCCAGCTGCACGAACAGGAAGGGCAGCGCGGGCTGGCCGAAGCGCTGGCGCCAGTCGCGGATAAGGGCCGGAAACAGCGTACGGTACTGCGCCGCCCGGTCCACGTTGCTCTCGCCCTGGTACCAGATGATGCCCTTGAGGGCATAAGGGAGCAACGGGGCAATCATGCCGTTGTAGAGCACGGTGGGCGTATTCTGGGCGTTTTTATCGGGCGTGGCGGGCGCCGCCAAGCTGGCTACTTTGTCTTTGAAGTCGGGCAGCTGCGCTAGGACCTCGGGGCTGACCCAGGCCTCGGCCGGGGTGCCGCCCCAGGGGCTGCTGATGAGGCCAATGGGCACCTGGTAGCGCTGGTAGAGGTCGCGGGCGAAGAAGTAGCCCACGGCCGAGAAGCTGCCCGCCGTAGCCGGGCTGCACTCCTGCCAGCTGTAGCCCTCGTTCTCGGCCTGCGGCTGGTAGGCCACGGTTTTCTTCACCGTAAACTGCCGAATCTGCGGGTAGTTAGCGGCGGCCACTTCTTGCTCGGCAATGAGGGGCAGCGGGTAGGCGCCGGGCTTGGGGGCGTTGGGGTCGCGCAGCGGCAGTTCCATGTTCGACTGCCCCGAGGCCAGCCACACGTCGCCCACCAAAATATCCTGCACCGTGAGGGTGTTCTGGCCCTGGATGGTCATGGTGTAAGGCCCGCCGGCGGGCATGGCCGGCAGCATCACCTGCCACCGCCCCCCCGCTGCGGGCGTGGCCGAGTAGCTGTGGCCCCGGAACGTGACCGTGACTTGCTCGCCGGGCGCGGCCCAGCCCCACACGGGTACCGGCACGTTGCGTTGCAGCACCAGGTGGTCGCCCACCAGGGCGGGCAAGCGCACGGTGGCGCGGGCCCCTAGGGGGCTCGCCAGGGCGGCGGCGAGCGCCAGAGCCAGGGTGGTTTTCATACTCTCAGGGGGCGAAAGGGTGGGATAGTTGCGCAGAGGTGCGGGGGTAGGGAAGCTGGTTAGAAAATCGCTCAAATTGAAAAAGAACGTCATGCTGAGCTTGCCGAAGCATCTCTACCACGTCACTAACTCCTGCCGTTGGGATTACTGCTGCGGTAGAGATGCTTCGACAGGCTCAGCATGACTTTTGCCTTAGCTACCTACTACCTGCATATGCACCCTAGCTTCTCGGCTACCGGCGCCCCCAGGGCACCGGCCGGGCGCCGCAGGACTTTTGCTTTATTCAATTTGATTTTTCAGCCGCAAGTACGGTAACGCCTGCCTTTCTTTGCGCAGTACTAAAACCTATTAGCGGGCAGCTACCGGCTTTTTGCGCGGCCCCGCGGCTTGGCGTCAGCCGGCGGCCCGGGGCAGCCAGCGGCCTGCTCCGGCTGATGTGCTCCTTTCCCACCCCCATGCGTACCACCTACCTCCTGCTAAGCGGGCTGCTGCTGCTGGCCTCGGCAGGCCGGGCCCAGCGCCTCACCGCCTACCACGTCAAATCGCCCGATGGGCAGCTCGATTTAAGCGTGCAAGTGGGCCCCACCATTGAGTGGGCGGTGCAGCACGCGGGTACGCCCATTATCACACCGTCGGCCCTGGCGCTGACGTTGGCCAGGGGCGAGGTGCTGGGCCGGAATGCCGTGGTGGCCAGCGCCAAGACCGAGGCGGTGAATACGACCATCGCCAGCCCGATTTACAAGAAAAGCCAGGTAGTTGACCACTACAACCAGCTGACGCTGACCTTAAAGGGCAATTACGGTCTGGTGCTGCGCGCCTACAACGACGGGGTGGCCTACCGCTTCTTCACCCGGCGCAAGGGCCGCTTGACGGTGCAGCGCGAGCAGGCTACCTTCAACTTCGCCCAGGATTTTCCGGCCCTGGTGCCGCTGGTGCGCGACCTGCGCGTGCCCACCGACCCCTACATGTCGTCGTTCGAGAGCTTGTACTCGCCGCTCAAGCTCTCGGCCATCAAGCCCGATACGCTGGCGTTTCTGCCGGCGCTGGTGGAAGTGAGCGGCGGCAAGAAGGTGGTGGTGCTGGAATCGGACGTGGAGGACTACCCCGGCATGTTCGTGCAAGCCAACGGCGCGGCCGCGCCCGGCCTGCATGGCGACTTCGCCCGCTACCCGGCTAAAGAAGTAGCTGGCGGCTTCCACAACATGCAGCTAGTAGTGCCCGAGCGGGCCAACTTCATCGCCCAAACCAGCGGCACGCGCAGCTTTCCGTGGCGGGCGGTGGTGGTGAGCACCGACGACAAAGCTCTGCTCGACAACGATATGGTGTACAAGCTCGCGGCCCCGTCGCGGGTGAAGGATGTGTCGTGGATAAAGCCCGGCAAGGTGGCCTGGGACTGGTGGAACGACTGGAACCTGACCCACGTCGATTTCAAGGCCGGCATCAACACACTCACCTACAAGTACTACATCGACTTCGCGGCGGCCAACAAGCTGGAATACGTAATTCTGGACGAGGGCTGGTCGCAGGAAACCAATATTCTGCAGGTGGTGCCGGCCATCGACCTGGCCGAGCTGATTGCCTACGGCAAGCAGAAGGGTGTGGGCATTATCCTGTGGGCCAACTGGCACGCCATCAGCGAGAAGATGGAGGCCGCCTACGCGCAGTACGCTAAAACGGGCGCCAAGGGCTTCAAGATTGACTTTCTGGACCGCGACGACCAGAAGATGGTCGAATCGTCGTACCTGCTGGCCCGCCGGGCGGCCGACTACCACCTGCTGGTGGATTTCCATGGCATGCACAAGCCCGACGGCTTGCAGCGCACCTATCCCAACGTGCTCAACTACGAGGGCGTGAAGGGCCTGGAAAACAGCAAGTGGACGCTCCACGACGACGTGCCGCGCTACGATGTAACCATCCCCTTCATCCGGATGGTGGCCGGGCCGATGGACTACACGCCCGGCGCCATGCGCAACGCCACCGAGGCCGAGTTCCACCCCAGCAACGCGCTGCCCATGAGCCAGGGCACCCGCTGCCACCAACTCGCGATGTACGTGGTGTTTGAGGCTCCGCTGCAAATGCTGGCCGACAGCCCCAGCGCCTACCAGAAGGAGCCCGAAAGCACCAATTTCATCGCCCAGGTGCCCACCACCTTCGACCAGACGGTGGCCCTGGCCGGCCAGGTGGGCGAGTGCGCCGCCCTGGCCCGCCGCCAGGGCCGCACCTGGTACGTGGGCGCCCTCAGCAACTGGACCGCCCGCGACCTCACCCTGGACTGCGCCTTCCTAGGGCCCGGCACCTACGAAATGGTGCTCTTCCGCGACGGCCCCAACGCCGACCGCGACGCCACCGACTACCAGCGCGAGGTGCGCCGCGTCACGGCCCAGGACAAGCTCGCGCTGCACCTGGGCAGCGGCGGCGGCTGGGCCGCCCGCATCTACCCGGTGCAGTAGGCGCTGGGGTCACCCTCCGTGGGTAACCTCACCCCCTAGCCCCCTCTCCCGTGGAGAGGGGGGACTAGTTTCTAGATTTAGAACTTAGGTTAACCTATTGGTTTTTAGTCTAAAGCTAGATTAGAGCTAGTTCCCCCTCTCCACGGGAGAGGGGGCTAGGGGGTGAGGTTCGCAGAGCCGCGTAGTAGCCACTAGCAAAATACTATTACTCGCCCTCACTCATAAGACCTTGCGCAACAAAGCGCCTCGCACCCCTAGGGGCAGCTTTTACCGGCCCAGATACCATAGGAACACGGCGCGGGTGTTAAATCAGTACAAGTAAATGCTGGTAAACTATTACTCGCGGGCACGGAATCAGCGGACCTTTGCGGCAGCTGTTTTACCCTAGGCTACCTATGGGGCAGCCGGTGCTTAGTTCCATACTATGCGGCGCGGGCTTCGCTACAAACCGGCCGCGCGGTCAGCGCCTTCCTTCCCACCCTTCCTTTCCCGCATTTTCTCCCGTGCGCCTTCTTTCTACTCCGGTGCGGCAGTTGGCCGGCCTGGCGCTGCTGGCCGCTGCCCTGCCCGCCGCCGCGCAGCAACCGGCCGCCGCCGAAACTGGCAAAACCATCCAGCCCATTCTCACCGGCTGGCGCTTTCACCAGGCCGGCAAAGACAACTGGCAGCCCGCCACGGTGCCCGGCTGCGTGCACACCGACTTGCTGGCGACCAAGCAGATACCCGACCCGCTCTACCGCGACAACGAGCGGAAGCTGCAGTGGATTGGCAAAACCGACTGGGACTACGAAACCACCTTCGACGTGACGCCGGCCCTGCTCCAGCGCCAGCACCTGGAGTTGGTGTTCAAGGGCCTCGACACCTACGCCGACGTGACGCTCAACGGCACGCCCCTCTTGCACGCCGACAACATGTTTCGGGAGTGGCGGGCCGAGGCCCGGCCCCTGCTCAAGGCCGGCGCCAACCGCCTGCTGGTGCACTTCCGCTCGCCCCTGAACGAGGTGGCCGACTTGCCCAAGAAGTATGGGTATAACCTGTTTGCCATCAACGACGAGCAGGCCATGGGCTACGTGGGCGACAAAGGCCCGGTGCTGAGCCCCTACACCCGCAAGGCCCCCTACCACTACGGCTGGGACTGGGGCCCGCGCTTCGTGGGCCTAGGCATCTGGCAGCCGGTGCAGCTGGAGGCCTGGGACGCGGCCAAAATCACGGATTTCCACGTGGTGCAGCGGCAGCTGAGCGCCCAGGCGGCTACCCTGGCACTGGCCGTAGAGGTGGAGGGCGCCGCCACCGCCAGCGGCCCGGCCACGCTGGTGCTCGAAACCACCGGCCCCGACGGCCAGCCCGGCCCGCGCCTGGAGCAGGCCCTGACCTTGCAGCCCGGCCGCCACACGGCCACGGCCGAGGTGCAGCTGGCTAGCCCCCAGCTCTGGTACCCGGCCGGCTACGGCGCCCAGCCGCTCTACACCTTCCGGGCGCGGCTGGTGCAGCAGGGCCGCCCGCTCGATGCCGCCCGCACCCGCACCGGCCTGCGCACGCTGGCCCTGCGCCGCGAGAAGGACCTCTACGGCAAGTCGTTTGAGTTCGTGGTGAACGGCATCCCGATTTTCGCCAAGGGCGTGAACTGGATTCCGGCCGACATCTTCCAGACCCGCGTGACCCCTAGGCGCTACCACCAGCTGCTGCAAGCGGCCCGCGACTGCAACATGAACATGGTGCGGGTGTGGGGCGGCGGCATCTACGAAAACCAGTATTTCTACGATACCTGCGATGAGATGGGCCTGCTGGTGTGGCAGGACTTTTTGTTTGCCTGCTCGTTCTATCCCGGCAACCCCGAGTTTACCGACAACGTGCGGCAGGAGCTGACCTACCAAGTGCGGCGCCTGCGCGACCACCCAAGCATCGCCATCTGGGTGGGCAACAACGAGAACGAGGTGGCCTGGCAGCAGTGGGGCGTGCCCGAGAAGATGGGCAGCCACAAGCTGGAGGTGTGGAGCAACTACCTGACCCTCTACCGCGACCTGATACCCACCGTACTGCACGAAAACGACCCCAGCCGGCCCTACTGGTCGTCGAGCCCGTCGTCGGACTTTGAGGACATCGCCGGCTCGCAAACCACCGGCGACATGCACTACTGGGACGTGTGGGGAAGCACGGCCCCCATTTCCGACTACGAGAAGCAGGTGCCGCGCTTCATGAGCGAGTACGGTTTCCAGTCGTTTCCAGAGCTGAAATCGGTGCAGCAGTTTACCCAGCCCGCCGACCTCGACATTGCCTCGCCCGTGATGAAGGAGCACCAGCGCAGCGCCGTGGGCAACCCGCGCCTGACCGAGTACCTGCTGCGCGACTACCGGCAGCCCAAGGACTTCGCCTCCTTCCTATATGTGAGCCAGGTGCTGCAAGCCCAGGCCATCAAGCTCAGCGCCGAGCACCTGCGCCGCAGCCGGCCCCGCACCATGGGTTCGATGTACTGGCAGCTCGACGACTGCTGGGGCGTGGCCTCGTGGTCGAGCATCGACTACTACGGCCGCTGGAAGGCCCTGCAATACTACGCCAAGCGCTTCTACGCCCCGGTGCTGGTGAGCCCCCACGAGGAGGGCGACCAGGTGCGGGTGTACGTGGTATCGGACCGCACCAGCGCCCTAGGGGCCAGCCTGCAAGTACGCCTGCTCGACTTCGCCGGCAAGGTGCTCTACCAGCAAGCCGCCCCACTGCAAGTGGAGCCGCTGACCAGCAAGGCCTACCTCGCTATTCCGAAAGACAAGCTGCTGAAAGGCCGCGACGCCACGAAAGTGGTGCTCAGCTGCGCGCTGACGGCCGGCGGCGCCACCCTCTCCACCAACACCCACTACTTCGCCCGGCCCAAGGACATGGCGCTGCCCAAAGCCGGCATCACCGCCACCTGGCGCCAGGCCACCGACAGCACCTACCAAGTAACGCTGCGCAACAAAACCTTGGCCCGCGAGGTATGGCTGTCGCTAGCCCAGGGCGACGGCTTTTTCGACGACAACTACTTCGACCTGCTGCCCGGCGAAACCAAGACGCTGACCTTCAAAAGCGAAGGCGCCGCCACCCTCGCCGAGCTGCGTCAGCGCCTAGTGGTGCGCACGCTGGCGGAGGCGTTTTAGCGGCGCCAACGATTGGACCCCACCCCCGGCCCACGCCGCTTAATGCGCGGAATTCTCCGGGAGAGGGGAGCCTGACGCCAGCAGGCGTGTGCTTGTGCCGTGGCTCCCCTCTCCCGGAGAATTCCGCGCATCAAGCGGCGTGGGCCGGGGGTGGGGTTGCCCGCCAGGCCGACCCGCCACAGTAACAGTTTACTTAACTTCTAATGCCCCTCCCTTACGCCACTTCTCACCTCCGCAAGCTCCGCCGCCTGGCCCCGGCTGCCCTGGGCGCCCTCGCCCTGCTAGCCGCCTGCCAGCGGGCCGCTGCCCCCACCACGGCCGCAACTACGCCCCTCACCACGGCCGCGCCGGCGGCCCCGGCCGCGCCGCAGTGGAGCCCTAGGGTAACGAAACTGCTGGCGCAGATGACGCTGGAAGAGAAAATCGGGCAGATGACCCAGCTCACCAACGCGGCCATCAACCACACCGGCGAGCAGAAGGACGTGAGCCTGGACTCGGCCAAGCTCGTGCCGTTTGTGCGCGACTACGGGGTGGGCTCGTTTCTGAATGGCGAGGCGGTGCCGCCCCAGCAGTGGCTGCGCACGCTCGCGGCGCTGCAGCGCATTACGATGCGCGAGTCGCGGCTGCACATTCCCATGCTGTACGGCATCGACCACATGCACGGGGCGAGCTACGTGAGCGGGGCGGCCATCTTCCCCCACAACATCAACCTGGGCGCCACCTTCAACCCCGAGTTTGCCCGCCAGGAAGCCCGCGCCACGGTCATGGAATCGGCCGACCTGGGGCACCTGTGGGTGTTCGCGCCGGTGCTCGACCTGGGCCTCAACGTGTACTGGCCGCGCTTCTACGAAACCTATGGCGAAGACCCGCTGGTGGCCGCCACGCTGGGTGCGGCCTACGTGACGGAGCTGCAAGGCAACCAGGACATCCTGCCCTACAAGGTGGCCGGCTGCGGCAAGCACTTCCTGGGCTACTCCGACCCGCGCAACGGCTGGGACCGCACCAACGCCCTCATTCCCGAGCAGCGCATCCAAGAGTTTTTCCGGCCCTCGTTCCAGGCCGCCATCGACGCGGGCCTCAAGACCGTGATGGTGAACAGCGGCGAGATTAACGGCGAGCCGGTGCACTCCTCCAAGGCTATCCTGACCGATTTGCTGCGCACCCAGATGGGCTTCAAGGGCGTGGCCGTGACCGACTGGCAGGACATCCTGCGCTTGGTAACGGTGCAGAAAACCGAGCCCAACGAGAAGGAAGCCACCTTCCGCTGCCTCGACGCGGGCATCGACATGGCCATGACGCCCTACAACACCAACTTCTGCCGCCTCGTGAAGGAGCTGGTGCAGGAGGGCCGCCTCACCCAGGCGCGCATCGACCTTTCGGCCGGCCGCGTGCTGACCTTGAAAGAGGAGCTGGGTTTGTTCGACAACCCCCTGCCCCGCGCCGACCGCCTGGGCCGCATCGGCGCCCCCGAGCACCGCCAGCACGCCCTGGAGGCCGCCCGCGAGAGCATCGTGCTGCTCAAAAACGAGCAAAACACCCTGCCCCTGACTCCGGCTCGTGTGAAGCGCCTGCTGGTAGTGGGCCCCTCGGCCGACTCGCGGGCCAACCTGGCGGGCGGCTGGACGCTAGCCTGGCAGGGCCGCGCCGAAAGCCAGTACCCCGCCGACGTGCCCTCGCTGCTCACCGCCCTGCGGCGCGAGTACCCCCAGGCCGTCATCGAAACCGTGCCCTACCAGGATGCCGCCGGCAAGCCCTTGGCAGCCAGCGTACTGGCCGCCGCCCGCCGCGCCGACGCCGTGGTGCTGGCTCTGGGCGAGAAGCCCTACGCCGAAGGCCTGGGCAACACCAACGACCTGACCCTGCCCGCCGACCAGCAGGCGCTGGTGCGCACCGCCCAAAGCAGCGGCAAGCCCACCGTACTAGTCATGATTGGCGGCCGGCCCAACATTATCCGGCCCGTCGCCGACGGGTCGCCAGCCATTCTCTGGGCCGGGCTGCCGGGCTTCGGCGGCGGGCAGGCGCTGGCCGAAATCATTAGCGGCACCACCAACCCTAGCGGCAAGCTGCCCTTCACCTACCCCCAGGCCGCTGGCCACATCGCCAACTACCACCACGACAACAACGAGAACAGCCTGGAGCTGAGTGACTTCGGCGCGGGCTTCGAAAACCGCGACACCAAGGCTATCAAAACCACTATGCTCACCGAGTACGGCACCGGCCTGAGCTACACCAGCTTCCGCTACGCCAACCTGCAGCTAGCCGACTCGGTGCTAAGCAGCAACGGCACGGTCCGGGCCACGGTGCAAGTCACCAACACCGGTCCCAGGGTCGGCAAAGAGGCCGTGCTCTGGTTCCTGACCGACGAGGTGGGCCGCATCACCCGCCCCGTGCGCCTGCTCAAGCACTTCGAGAAGCAGTCCTTCGCGCCCGGCGAAACCCGCACGCTAACCTTCGCCATCGAGCCCCAACGCGACCTGAGCTACCCCGCCGCCAGCGGCCAGCGCCTGCTCGAAGACGGCTTCTTCACCCTGCGCGTGGGCGACCAAAAAGCCCGCTTCCGCTATGCGGGGGCCACGGCCCAGGCCACCGGGCGCTAGGCCTTGGAAAGAAGGGAGCCAGCCGAGTGTAGCGCCAAGCTCCTGCTTGGCAGCCCGTGGAGGGCGACTCGTTCAACGAGGCACCAAGCAGGAGCTTGGTGGTACACCGCCCAACAATTGCAGCGCCAAGCTCCTGCTTGGCAGCACGCGGAGGGCGAGTCGTTCTGACGTCCTCACCAAGCAGGAGCTTGGTGGTATACCGCCTAAGCTTCCTAATGGTCAACCTCATGCGCCCGCCCCTGTCCGTCTACCTGCTGCTGGGCTGCCTGCTGGCGGCCCGGCCGTTGCGCGCCCAGTCGGCGCTTCAGCTCAACCAGGTGGGCTTCTACCCGCTGGCTCCCAAGGTGGCGGTGGTGGCCGGCGCGGGCGGCCGCACGTTCTCCCTCACCCGGCCGGGCAGCCAGGCGGCAGTGTTTACGGGGCAGCTGGGGCCGGGGCGGCGCGACACGCTGGCCCAGCGAGCGGTGCAGCTGGCCGATTTTACCGCCTGCCACGACACGGGCACCTTCGTGCTGACGGTGCCGGGCGCGGGGGCATCGGCACCATTCCGCATCGGGCCCCGGGTGCACGCCGGGCTGGCGCAGGCCGCCCTCAAGGGCTTTTACTACCAGCGGGCCTCGGTGGCGCTGCCGCCCGCCTACGCCGGGGCCTTGAGCCGCCCGGCCGGGCACCCCGACCGGCAGGTGCTGGTGCACCCCTCGGCGGCGGGGCCGGGGCGGCCGGCGGGTGCGGTGCTGGCCAGCCCCGGCGGCTGGTACGATGCCGGCGACTATAACAAGTACGTCGTCAACTCGGGCATCACGCTAGGTACGCTGCTTTCGCTCTACGAGGACTTTCCCGCCTACTGCGCCCGCCTTGATGAGCACATTCCCGAAAGCACCAACGCCCTGCCCGACGTGCTCGACGAGGCGCTCTGCAACCTGCGCTGGCTGCTCACCATGCAGGACCCGGCCGACGGCGGCGTGTACCACAAGCTCACCAACGCCGGCTTCGACGGCATGGTGATGCCCGCCGCCTGCACCACGCCGCGCTACGTGGTGCAGAAAAGCACGGCCGCCGCCCTCGACTTCGCCGCCGTATTGGCCCAGGCCAGCCGCGTATTCCGGGGCTTCGGCCGCCCGCTGCCGGGCCTGGCCGACTCGTGCCAGCAGGCCGCCATCCGGGCCTGGGGCTGGGCCCGGCAGCACCCGGCCGTGTACTACGACCAAGCGGCTATCAACCAACAGTTTCAACCCGCCATCAGCACCGGCGAGTACGGCGACCACGACCTGCGCGACGAATGGCAGTGGGCCGCCACCGAGCTGTATGTGACGACCGGTCAGCTTAGCTACTACCAGGCCGCGCCGCTGCCCGCCGCCACCTCGGCGCCGCTGCCCGGCTGGAGCCGGGTGCGCACGCTGGCCCTCTACACCCTAGCCTGCCACCCCAAGGCCCTGGCTGCCCTGGGGGCCCAGTCCGCGCCGCCGGTGCGCCGGCAGCTACTGGCGCTGGCCGACAGCCTGCTGGCCGGCGCGGCCGCTAGCGCCACCGGCACCGCCATGGGCCACCAGGCCGCCGACTACACCTGGGGCAGCAACTCGGTGGCGGCCAACCAGGGCATTGCCTTGGTGCAGGCCTATCGCCTCAGCGGGCAGCCTCGCTACCTGCGCGCCGCCCTGGCCAACCTCGACTACCTGCTGGGGCGCAACGCCACGGGCTACTGCTTCGTGACCGGTGCGGGTACCCACTCGCCCCAGCACCCGCACCACCGCCTCTCGGAGGCTGATGGCGTGGCTGCGCCGGTGCCCGGCCTGCTGGTGGGCGGCCCCAACCCTGGCCGCCAGGACCACTGCGCCTACCCCTCGGCCCTGCCTCCGCTAGCCTACTCCGACACTGTGTGTTCGTACGCCTCCAATGAAATTGCCATCAACTGGCAGGCGCCGCTGGTGTACCTGGCCACCGCCCTGGAGGCCCTGCAAGTGCCGGCTGGCTTTGCAGCGCCGGCCCCAGCGGGTAGGTAGCCTTTTCGCGGCCTAGGGCCAAAGCCGCCGTCGCGTAGCCTAGGCTACGCGACGGCGGCTTTATTTTTTCGCGAATGAAGCTACTCGCCTGCTTTAACTTCTTGATAATATAGTACAGGTCCTCTTCATGAAAAGCTAATCAGAAATTCAGGAAATATTAAAAATGAATATCTACTTAGTTTAATGTAGTGAATACTATACTCAATATAGTTCAAAATTTAACTCTAGGCGCGATAGGTTAAATGAGTATCAGTGTGTGAAATTATGGTGAAAAAATGTACAGCTGCCGGGTTTTAGTAACCTATATTTCTGCCCCAAACACTCACGGCTTATCGATGGCATTCCTCCGCAATCGATTGTGAGGTGCCGCTTGCAGCTATGGCTCGTCTAGAGGCGGCCGCTGCTTCCTACCGCCCTTTTCTATTTCAAAGTCCCACCCCCATGAAACAGCGATTCTCGTCGGCGTAACCCCGTGCCCTGGCCGCTCGCATCCGGCTGGCTTTAGTGGCCGGCGGGGTCGCGGCCCCCTCCGCGCCTTCACGCGGGAAGGCGCGCTTAATCACTGTTTCAGTCTCACCCTAGGGCTATATGAAGAATTTTACCCCGTTAATAGTGGTTTCCGCTTTAGCTGCCGCGCCTTTGTGCGCGGTGGCCCAGGTTACCGTCAAGGGCGTCGTGACCGATGCCAAGAAAGGCGAGCGCCTGCCGGGCGTCAGCATCGTGGTGAAGGGTACTACCCGCGGCACCACCTCCAACTCCGACGGCAGCTACGCCCTGGCCCTGCCCGCGGCCAATTCCGTGCTCGTGTTCTCGTACATCGGCTTTAAGCCCACCGAGCGCACCGTGAACGGCCAAACCACCACCCTCGACGTGGGGATGGAGGAGCAGGAGGCCCTCGATGAAGTGGTAGTGGTGGGCTACGGCACCATCAAGAAGCGCGACCTCACTGGCTCGGTGTCGGTGGTGAAAACCGAGGACATCCTCAAAACCGTACCCACCAGCATCAACCAGGGCCTGCAAGGGCAGGTGGCAGGCGTGTCGGTAAACCGCAGCGACGGGGCGCCCGGCGCGGGCATCAGCCTCACCATCCGGGGGGCCAACTCGCTCTCGGGCAATACCGAGCCGCTGTACGTGATTGACGGCATTCCTTACATCGCGCCGGCCGCTACGGCGGCCTCGGCGGGCACCGGCAATGCCACGCAGCAAAGCACCAACGCGCTGTCGTTCCTGAACCCCCAGGACATTGCCAGCATGGAGATTCTCAAGGATGCCTCGGCTACGGCCATCTACGGCGCGCGCGGGGCCAACGGCGTGGTGCTTATCCAAACCAAAAAGGGCCAGGCCGGCACCGATAAGGTAGAGGTAGTTGCCAATACTACCCTCTCGCAAATCTCGAAGCGCGTACAGGTGCTCGACGCCTATCACTATGCCCTGTTTCAGAACGAGGCGTACCAAAACGCCATTACGTACAACGGAGCCACGCCTTACCGGGCGCCTTTTCCCGGCATCACGGCCCTAGACCCCCTCACGGGTAAGGTAGTGCGCCTACCCGCCCCTGAAGACTACCTCACCGGCCTGCAGGGCACCTCTTACCCCGACGGCTTTACGGGTACCAACTGGCAGGACCAGATTTTCCGCACCGCCCTTACCAAAGACTATACCGTGCGCCTGTCGGGCGGCAGCGACAAGGGTGGCTACTCCATCTCGGGCAACGTGCTCGACCAGCAGGGCATCGTGAAGAACTCCGGCTTCACGCGCTACGGCCTGCAGGCCAACATCAACCGCAAGGTGTTTAAGTGGCTGGAGTTTGGCACCAGCAACAACGTCACCTTCAGCAGCTACAACCTGGCCAAGTCCAACTCCAACGGCAACGAGTCCAGCCTCATCAGCTCGGCCCTGGTGTTTCCGCCTACTTACCCCACGGTGGTAGACGCCGCTTCGCTGGCCCGCGAAAACAACATTTCGTGGTATGCCGCCGCCAACCCGCTGATTTACTTGCAGCAGGCCAAAGACCAGACGGCTTCCACCAGCATTTACTCGGCCAACTACGTGCAGCTGCAGTTTACACCCTGGCTGAGCTTTCGGCAGAACATCGGGGTGAACTTTAGCGGCAACAACCGGGAGGTGTACTACGGCCGCCGCCTGCAGGAAGGCCGCACCGTGAACGGCTCCGCCTTCGTATCGGACGATACCTGGCGGGCGCTCACCCTGGAGTCTATCCTGAGCTTTAACAAGACGTTTGGCAAAGACCACTCGGTGAACGCCGTGGTGGGCGTGACGCGCGAAAACAACAGCTACTACATCCGCAGCATGTCGGCCACGGGCTTCCCCGACGACCTGCTGCAGGACAACAGCATCGGCAACGGGGCCAACCAGAAGCAGCTCAACAGCAGCAAGTCGGACGGCGCGATTATGTCGCTGCTGAGCCGCATAAACTACAGCTACAAAGGCCGCTACATGGCCACGTTCTCGTTCCGCCGCGATGGGTCGAGCCGCTTCAGCGACGCCAACAAATACGCCAATTTCCCCTCGTTCTCGGTGGGCTGGAACGTGAACGAGGAGCGCTTCATGGAGGGCAACCACGTGTTCAGCACCCTGAAGCTGCGCGGCGGCTACGGCCAAACCGGCAGCCAGGCCATCGGGCCCTACGGCACGCTGGCCCTGCTCTACTACACGCCCTACGTGCTGGGCGGCAACCAGCAGGCCGGCTACTCCGACAACCCCTACGTGGGCCCGGCCGACCCGAACCTGCGCTGGGAAACCACCGGCCAGTTCAACGCCGGTATCGACTTGGGCTTTATGCAGAACCGCTTCACCTTCACGGTGGACGTGTACCGCAAGCTCACCCGCGACCTGCTGCAGCGCATCTCGCTCAACCCCAGCAGCGGCTCGTTCTACCAGCAAACCAACTTCGGCTCGGTCGAGAACAAGGGCCTCGAAATTTCGGGCCTCGGCACGCTGGTGGCCACGCAGCGCTTCAAGTGGGACATCAACGCCAACATCTCCTTCAACCGCAACAAGCTGCAGGACCTGCCCGGCGACCAGTACGCCCCGCGCCTGTACTTCGGCGCCGACCAGTTCTTCCTGCAGCGCAACGGCCAGCCCATCGGGGCCATCTACGGCTTCGTGGAGGACGGCTTCTACGACAACCTGGCCGAGGTGAAGGCCGACCCGCAGTTCGCCAACCAGTCGGAAGCCATTCAGCGCCAGCAGATTGGGGAGATTAAGTACAAGAACCTCGACAACGACCCCACCAGCATCAGCGCCTCCGACCGCACCATCATCGGCAACACCAACCCCAAGTACGCCTACGGCGTCACCAACAACTTCTCGTACCGGGGCTTCAACCTGAGCGTGTTTGTGCAGGGCGTGCAGGGTAACAACATCGTCAACAGCAACTTGTACCAGATTCGGGAAGGCCAGGTGGCCAACATCCCGCAGTTTGTGTACGACGGCCGCTGGACGCCCGAAACCGCCGCCACCGCCACCTGGCCCAAGCCCCTGACCGCCGACACGCGCCAGCTGCGCCTCTCCAACCGCCTGGTGGAGGACGGGTCCTACGTGCGCCTGAAGAACATCAACTTCGGCTACGTCTTCAGCAAGCCCCTGCCCTTTATCGATACCATCAACCTGTACGGGGCCATCGGCAACGTGTTTACCATCACGAAGTACAGCTGGTTTGACCCGGACGTGAGCGCCTTCGCTGGCGACGCCACCCGCCGGGGCGTGGACATGAACTCGTACCCCAACAGCCGCACCTATACCCTAGGGGTGCGCCTGGGCTTCTAACCGCCTTTCTCCCACCTGCGCTATATGAAAAAACTAGTTACTACGGCCCTGCTCGCGGCTTCGCTGCTGGGGGCCACCTCGTGCAAGGACTTCCTGACGGAGAAGCCGGTGTCCGGCGTGGCCCCCGCCCAGATTACCTCGTCCGACCTCTACGTGAACGGGGCGCTCAACACGATTGTCGGGGAAACTATGTTCCGCTACGGGCCTTTCCCGAACCTGTGGGACTACGACAACGACGACGCCACGGGCGCCACCTGGGCCTTCGGCGACATTGGGGCCGGCAACTTCCAGAACTATTGGGGCATCGACAACGGCTGGAACGGCCCCTACATCCTAATTAACCACTGCAGCTTTGCCATGGCCCGGATTCAGGCCCTGACGATGGATGAAACGGCCCAGAAGGACGCCATCGCGCAGCTGCGGTTTCTGCGCGCCTGGGGCTACTACCTGCTGGTGCGCGCCTACGGGCCGGTGCCGCTGCTCAAAAAAGCCGTGGCCGACGGCGAAACGCCCCAGCTGCCCCGCTCGCCCGTGAAGGACGTGTACGCCTTCATTATTGAAGACTTGAAAGCGGCCGAAACCGACCTCTACCCGGCCGCCAGCGCCATTGTGGGCCACCCCAACCAAACGATAGCCAAGAGCCTGCTGGCCAAGGTATACGTCACGATGGCCTCGGGTGCCCTGAGCGGCGCCCAGGTAACGGTGCTGGGCGGCCCCACCCACAAGGTGGTGGGCGGTAAGAAGCTGCTGCTGCCGCCCGTAGCCAGCACCTACACCAAAACCGTGGTGGGGGGCCTGGAGGGATTGAACGCAACCGACTACTTCAAGCTGGCCCGCGACAAGGCCCAGGAGGTGATGACCAGCGGCGTGTACACGCTCTTTCCTACGCACGCCGAGGTGTGGAGCGTGGGCAACCAGAACAAGGGCGAGCACATCTGGTCGCTGCAAGCCATCTCCAACGACCCGAACTTCGGCAACGAAGTTTCGATGTTCCACATCGGGCGCATCAACCCGCTCAACAACGAGATTGAAGGCGGCTGGATTGCTTCGTCCGACCACTGGTACCGGCTGTTTGAGGAGAACGACCAACGCGTGACCGACGGCGTGCTGCACCGCTTCAAGCTGTACGGCAACTTCAACTACTACCCCATCACCGACAGCCTGGTGGTGAGCGGCAAGGACCAAAGCGCCAGCGCCCAGGCCAAGCGCGCCCGCTACGGCTACCTGCCCACCGACGTATCGGGCGTGGACGACGCGCACGTGGCCCGGCTGCGCAAGTTTGAGGCCGTGAGCGACCGCACCGTCACGCGCGGCAACTTCAACTACCCGCTGCTGCGCTACCCCGATGTGCTGCTCATTTACGCCGAGGCCGCCAACGAGGCCAGCGGCGGCCCCACGGCCGAGGCCCTGGAGGCCGTGAACAAGATTCGGCGCCGCAACGGGGCCTCCGAGGTGAAGACCATGAGCCAGCAGGCCTTCCGCTCGTTTGTGCTGGAGGAGCGCCGCCGCGAGCTGGCCCAGGAAGGCGACCGCCGCTGGGACTTGCTGCGCTGGGGCATCTACCTGCCCGTGATGAACGCCATCGACAACGACGAGAACAACGTGCTCAAGCGCCGCACCACCAAGCACCTGCTCATGCCCATCCCGGTCACGGAGCTGAACATCAACCACGAAATCTCGGGTAACAACCCCGGCTGGTAGGCCCTCGGGCGCCGGGCGGCGCCCCGCGCGCCGCCCGGCTACTTTCTTCACGCTTTGCGCTTTACCCACTCATGAACTACTCATTACTACCCAAAGCTGCCCTGGGGGTAGCCCTGGCCGGCGCGCTGGCCCTGGGGGGCTGCAAGAAAGACGACGCCGACGTGTGCGGCGGCACCCCCACCCTGAGCAGCGTCACCTCGACCACTGACCGCAACACCGCCAGCACCACGGGGGCGCTCGCCGACTGGGTTATCCTGCACGGCACCAACCTCTGCAACGCCAGCCAGGTCTCGTTCAACGACGTGGACGTGTCGCTGACCGACGCCTACGTCACCGCCACCGAGATTACGGTGCAGGTGCCCCGCGTGGTGCCCAAGAGCGTGACCAACACCGTGACCGTGACCACGGCCGGCGGCACGGCCCAGACCAGCTATAAGCTCAACATTCCGGCCCTCTCGGCCACGGGCCTGAGCAACGAGTACGCCGCGCCCGGCCAGAAGGCGGCCGTGGTGGGCATGAACTTCGACCTATACGAGGTGACGCCCGCCAAGGGCAAAATCCTCTGGAATGGCACGGCCGTGCCCATCACCAAAACCACCGCCGACTCGGTGTACTTCGTGGTACCGAGCGGCGCCACGGCCGGCGCCACGCTGAAAGTAGTGGACGCCAACGGCAAGGAAACCGCCGTGCCCGGCCGCTACAAGGACAACCGCAACGTTATTTTCGGCTACGACACCAACGGCAGCGTGTGGGGCAGCAGCACGTTCATTACCAGCGGCCCCACGCCGGCCCCCGTCAACGGCCCCTACGTGCGCGTCAACCAGTCTATCGGCGCCTGGGCCTGGACGGAATTCTCCACGAACAACAACATCGCGTTGCCCGCCGACGTGGTGAAAAACCCCGGCAACTACGTGCTGCGGTTCGAGGTGAACACCCTCAAGCCGTTCAGTACCAATGCCATCCGGATGTCGATTGACGGGGATGCTGCTTCGACCAACACCTATACCTGGACGCCGGCCACCCCCTTCAGCACCCGCGGGCAGTGGAGCACGGTCACGATTCCGCTGAGCAACTTCATCAACAAGCCAGCCGACCTGAACAAGCCGCTGCACGAGTGCAAGTTCGTCTTCCTCGGCGACGGCGCGCTCGACGCCGACATGTCGTTCGACACGTTCCGCATCGTGCCCAAAGACTAGCGGATTCTGCCCACTAGAACGTCATGCTCATCTGGCGTCCGCTTGCCGGAGCATCTCTACCGCACGGACCCTAGGCGGCGCGGTAGAGATGCTCCGGCAAGCGGACGCCAGATGAGCATGACGTTCTTTTTACCTCTAACAGCATCCTTTTCCACGTTTCCTACTAGTGAAGAAAGTTGATTTCCTAAGCGCGGCTTTCCTGCTGGCGCTGGCGGGCGCTCCCCACCTTGCGCACGCGCAAGCCGAGCTGGCGCCCTGGGGCAACCTGCGGGGCCTGCGCGTGCAGGGGCAGCTGCTGGAAGTGCCCACGAGCCTGCAAGTGCTGCCGCCCGGCGGGCGCGCGGCCGTGGTGACAGCCCACGAGCGCCAGCGCCCCACCTACACCCGCCAGGGCGCCCGGCAGCTCGTAGCCACGCGCCTCGACAGCCTGGCCCTGCGCGAAACCGTGGAGGACACGGGCGCCGGCCAGGCCACCCTCACGGTGCAGGCCACCAACGAGGCCGTCCGCCCGGCCCTAGGGGCGTTTCTGAGCCTGGGGCTGCCGCCGGCCGCCTACGCCGGCGCCACGGTGCAGTGGCTGGATGCGCAAGGCAAGATATTGGCCACCAAGCCAGTGAGCGCGTTGCCGGATGCGGTACCCGCCGCCCGCCAGGTGCGCATCGCGTCGGCTACCCGCCAGCTGCTCGTGGGCTTTGCCGAGCCCACGGTAGTGCAGCTGCGCCCCGATGCCGCAACCAAGGAGCCGGCCCTCTACGTGCCGCTGCTGGCCGGCAGCCTCGCCAAGGGGCAAGCCGCGCAGCGCGTTATTACCCTGAAAGTGAGTGGCGAAATCGACCGCGCGCCCGTGCAGCTGACCCTTAATTCGGCGCAACCGGGCCGGGCCTGGGCGGGCTTCGGGGGCAATTTTCGGCTGCAAAACCCCAAGGCCGACCCGCAGGTAATCGACTACTGCTTGCAGCACATGCGCGTGGCCTACGGCCGCGTGGAACTGCCGTGGAAGTTCTGGCAGCCCGAGCTGGGCCAGGACCCTAGGGCCGCCGCCCGGCAGGGGCAGCTGGCGCCGCACGTGCGCGAGTCGCTGGAGCTGGCGCAGCGCCTGGGCAAGCTCGGCATGCCGGTAATCGTGACCGCCTGGAACGCGCCGCAGTGGGCCGTGGTGGGCGAGCAGGGCAACGGCACCGGGCCGGGCCCCGACGGCAAGTGGGGCGCCCCGCTCAACCAAGCCAATCTGGCGGCCAGCTACCAGTCCATCGCAGACTACCTGGTGTACCTGAAGGAGCAATATGGCGTAGAGGCCGACCTGTTCTCCTTCAACGAGTCGGACCTGGGCATCAACGTGCGCCAAACCGGGCAGGAGCACGCCGACCTCATCAAGGCCCTAGGGGCAGTTTTTGCCGCGCGGGGCCTGAAAACCAAGCTGCTGCTAGGCGACACGGCCGACGCCAACGGCTACGCCTTCATCGGCCCGGCCCTGCACGACGCGGCGGCCCGGCCCTACATCGGGGCCGTGTCGTTTCACTCGTGGCGCGGCTGGAACGCGCCCACCCTGCAACGCTGGGCCGACGCGGCTACCCAGCTGCAACTGCCGCTGCTGGTGGGCGAGGGCAGCATTGATGCCCAGGCCTGGGGCTACCCGGCCATCTTCGAGGAGCCGAGCTATGCCCTGCAGGAAATCAGCCTCTACCTGCGCTTATTAGCTATTTGCCAGCCGCTCAGCATCTTGCAGTGGCAGCTCACCGCCGACTACTCGCCGCTGGCCGGTGGCGGCATCTTCGGCAATCCGGTCCCGCTGCACCCCACCCAACGCTTCTGGAACTTGCAGCAGCTGGCCGCCACGCCCAAAAAGGTGGCCTACCTGCCCCTCACCGCCAACCGGCCGGCCATTACCTGCGCGGCCCTGGGCTACCCCACCACGGGCACCTACGCCGTGCACGTCGTCAATAACGGCGCCACCCGGCCGGTCACGCTCATCGGCCTGCCCGCCACCGTCAAGCTATTGCAGCTGCACCTCACCGACCAGACCCACGGCAACCAGGCCCAGCCGCCCGTGCCGGTGCGGGGCGGCCACGCCCGCTTCACGCTGCCCGCCACCAGCTACGCCACGCTCACGAGCGAGTAGGGCACCTCACGGGCCCCCTTTGGGTTTGGCCCCCTCTTCCATAGAGAGGGGAAGCCACGGCGACCCTAGGCGGTAATCGTCAGGCTCCCCCTCTCCCCAAGGAGAGGGGGCCGGGGGGTGAGGTGCCATCCAAATTTACTTCCTTATTTGCAACCCGTGAAAAAAGCCGTTCTTTTTACCCTGGGCCTCGGCCTCGCGCTGCCAGCCTTCAGCCAGGGCAACAACTACGCCCAGAACTACCACAAGTTTGAGGGCCTGGCCCCGACGCCGCCCATGGGCTGGAACAGCTGGAACAAGTTTGCCTGCAACGTCGATGAGAAGCTGATTCGGGAGGTGGCCGACGCGCTGGTGGCCTCGGGCCTGCGCGACGCGGGCTACACCTACCTCAACCTCGACGACTGCTGGCAAGGCGAGCGCGACGCGCAGGGCTTCATCCAGCCCGATGCCAAGCGCTTCCCCTCGGGTATGAAGGCGCTGGCCGACTACGTGCACGGCAAGGGCCTCAAGTTCGGCATCTACTCCGACGCCGGCTCGCAGACCTGCGGCGGGCGGCCCGGCAGCCGGGGCTACGAGTTTCAGGATGCCCAGCAGTACGCCGCCTGGGGCGTCGACTACCTCAAGTACGACTGGTGCAACACGGAGGGCCTCAAGGCCGAGGGCGCCTACAAGACTATCACGGCGGCCCTGCGCAAGGCCGGGCGGCCGATGGTGCTCAGCATCTGCGAGTGGGGCAGCGACGAGCCTTGGAAGTGGGGGCCCGCCGTAGGCCAGCTCTGGCGCACCACCGGCGACATCTACAACTGCTTCGACTGCACCAAGAACAACGGCAGTTGGAAGGCCTTCGGCACCATGCAAATCATGGACAAGCAGGCGCAGCTGCGCCCCTACGCCGGCCCCGGCCACTGGAACGACCCCGACATGCTCGAAGTCGGCAACGGCATGAGTGCCAGCGAGGACCGCGCCCACTTCACGATGTGGTGCATGATGGCCGCCCCCCTCATCCTGGGCAACGACCTGCGCCAGATGAGCGAGGCCACTAAAGCCACCCTCACCAACCGGGAGGTGCTGGCCATCGACCAGGACCCCCTCGGGGTGCAGGGCTACCGCTACGCCGCCAAGGACAGCCTCGAAACCTGGCTCAAGCCCCTGGCCGGCGGTAAGTGGGCCGTGGCCTTTCTCAACCGCAGCCATCGGCCCCAACCCATGCGCTTCGACTGGCAGGCCACGCCCATCACCGACGAGCTATCGAAGGCCACGCTGGACGCCCGCCAAACCACCTACCGCCTACGCAATCCCTGGGCCGGCCAAGCGGCGGGCACCACTAAAAAACCTTTCGCCGCCACCGTACCCGCCCACGACGTGGTGGTGCTAATGCTCAGCAAGTAGTGGCCTCACGATTTACCCCCCCCCCCGCTCCCCAAAAGGGAGGGGCCGGGGGGGGGGGGCGCCGATAGCCCCAACCACCTTACAGCAGCTGCCGGAAAAACGGCTCCAGCTCCTTGGCTAGCAGGGCGTGGTCTTCCACGCTGGGGTGGCTGTTGCAGCCGCGGGCCTGCATGGGCTGGAAAAAGTGCAGCGCCACGGGTGGGTCGGCCGGGTAGCTGGCGTCGGCTTGCTGCTTGATGGCCGTGAGGCAGTGCTCGAGCAGCGTCCGGTTTGGGCCGCTGGCCATGGGCGAGCTGAGCAGCGCGAGGCGGGCTTTCGGGTACCTGGCCTTCACGAGCCGCACAAACTGCCCGTAGCTATTGACGAAGCTGGCGCTGTCGAAGGGCAGGCGCGGGCTTTTGCCGTCGCCGGCGCTCAGGTCGTTGGTACCCAGCGCAATACTGACGACCCTGGGGGAATACGCGGCGAAATTCCACAGCATCGGCGTGGTGGCCTGAAAATCGACCTTCTCATAAACCTGCGGCATGGTAGGCCCGGCGCTGTTCCAGTTGCGGTACGCCCCGATGCCGCTCACGCTGCTCAGCACGTAGCTAACCTGGAGCGCCCGCGCCACCCGGGGGCCGTAGGCTAGGTAGGCGTTGTGCTGGTCGTGGTAGGCGCCCGTGCCGCAGGGCACTTCCGAGGCGTCGGCCAGCGCGCCGCAGGTGATGCTGTTGCCAATAAACTCGATGAGCGGACCCGCCGGCACGGGCAGGGCCTGCACCCGCTGGGCGGTGATTTTCTGGATGGCAATGGCCCCGGTGTGCGCCTCGGTGGCCTTGTATAGCCACGCCGTATGCTTGCCGCCGCTCGGAGCCATTAGCACGAGCGGGGCCGCCGCCCCGCCCGCCACGCGCAGGCGCTTCTGGTACACGCCGTCCAGCTCGTATTGCAGGTAGTTGTGGTCCTGGCCGCCGGGCAGCACGGCGTACACGCGGCACTCGGTGCCCTCGAAGCTGAACCCGACGTGCGCCGCCGAGCTAATCAGCTCCAGCTGCTGCTGGTTGAGCCGGGTGCGGCCGCAGGGTTGCAGCGCGGCGGCCGGCAGCACCCCGGTGGCCTGGCCCTGAGCCCGGGTGGGCCAGGCCGTAAGGCTGGCGGCCAAGCAGCTGCACCCAACCAGCAACATCGTAAAGGAAAGCCTCATAAATAAGGTGCTATCTTATAGCCTAATAAAAGAGATGCCGGCTCCCCGAAGCACACCCTATTGACCGGTCTGCTGCTGCGTGGGGGAAGTGTACCGGGGAGCAGGCTACCTACGGCACTAGTTCGCTTTCACGCTTCAGGTTGTAATTAGTTACTGGCTAGATGAAGCAAAGTTAGCGTGAGGCATTGTGGAGGTGGTCTAGCTGGGGCAGACAGAGTTCGGACGTGCTTTTCACTACCGATGGCAAGTACGATGTCCGTGAATAAACCCAGTAAGCACCGCAAGTACGATGAGGCGTTCAAAACAGAGGCCCTGCGCCTGGCTCGCGAGAGCTGCTCGACTGGGGTACGCCGTCTGCCAGCTAGGCATCAGCGAAAAGCTGCGCTACCGCTGGCAGCAGGTCCAGGAACCGACCTGTACGGCATCCGCTGCCTGCGGGTCGCTTTGCGCCGAAAGGGCTACCGCGTCGGGCACCGACGCGGTAGCCCTTTCGGCGCCGGCGCCTGTACGCGCTGCAAATCAAGGCCTTTGCCCATGCACCACCGACTGGCGCACGAGTTGCGCTGCGCCCCGAACCGGCCACTCAACCAGCCCAAGCCTACGCAGGCTAACTAGGTCTGGGCCAGCAGTAGCATCTACCTGCCGCTGGCTAATGGCGACTGGGCTTGTTTATGTGCGTAAGAGGACACAGCCAGCAAGCGGTGGGCGAGCACGTCACGGCCGCCATGCCTTATTTGCCGATTACTACGGCCTTGCAACGCGCTTTTTGGGCCCGGCCGCTCACGCCGGGTCGCACCTCAAAACGGAGGTGCTCGAAGTGCGCGAGGGCCCAGCCCCTTACTACAGGCCAGGCACTCACTCAGAAAGCACTACTAGCTACCTACCTGCCTAGGCTGATTGCGGGATAATGCTAATCATGTCGTCTTCGCTGGGTTCCTTGGCGGGCTTCAGCTCCAGGGCTTGGTCGGGTTGCACCCGGCGGCGGCGCTGCACGGGGGGCAAGGCTACCGTTTCGCCGGTAGCCAGCGACTGCTCGACAGCGGCCAGCACGCGCATATCTAGTAGGCCTTCCTCTCCGTCGGCTTCCGGGTGCCGGTCGTGGAGGATGCAGTCGGAAAAGTACTGGGTTTCGTTGCCGAACTGTTCAACCGGCTTAAAGTCATGAGTCTGGCTGCCTTCTTTGGTCTTCTCGACATACGAGATGCCTACTTCGGGTCCAAACATGAAGCAGGGTGAGGCGTACACCGTGGCTTTGGTACCGACCAGGGTGAAGCCCTCGGCCGGAGCCGTCGCGTAGCTGACGGTGAACTGCGCGGTGCGCTCACTGGCAAAGCGCAGGGTCACGGCTACCGTATCGTGAAAGTTGAAGCCACGTTCCGGCGTCTTCGTGCCGACGGCATGCACGGCGATGGGCTCCTCGTCAAAGAGGTTGCGCACTGCGTTGAGTGGGTAGGTCCCCATGTCGGGCACCGGCCCACCCCAGTAGCCGTTGTGGCCGCGCGAATTGGCTTCCGCTACATCCTGGGTGAAGGTGGAAGTGAAGGCCCGCAGCTCGCCAAAATCCCCGTTGTGGGCCCGCGTAAACAGCTCGACATTGCCGGGCTCGTAGTGCAGCCGGTACGCAACCATCAGCTTGGCCCCGCTTTTTTGCTGCGCGGCCAGGATTTGCTCGGCTTCCGCTACGCTGGCAGCCATAGGCTTTTCCAGCAGCACGTGTATGCCGGCTTCCAGCGCGGCCACCGCAAACGGGGTATGCAGCGCATTGGGGGTGGCCACGTACACGGCGTCGATTTCGCCGGAGGCCAGCAGCGCGCCGTACTCCTCGTAGGACCACGCTTTGAGGTCGTATTGGTCGGCCAGCTCGTCGGCTTTCACCGGGTCGCCGGTCACCAGGGCCACCAGCTCGGAGTTGTTGGTGCGCGCAATGCCGGGCATAAACGCCTGCTGCGAAATCTGACCGCCAGCCACGACGGCGTAGCGAATCTTCTTCTTGCGGTCGAACATAACTACTTACTGTTTAAGTGATGAGGCCCCGCCCGACCAGCCCAGCTAATCCGTGCCGTGCGTGGCAGACGCGCCAGGACTTGGGTATGGAGAACTACGCGGGCGCGTAAATCCAACTGTTATTCGGCTTACGGGACAGTTAGCGGCGTAGCCAGTGAATGCTGTTCACAGCTACCTGGCTATACGGCATACGGGAGCGGGCGTTCCCGCCATGCCCGGTGTACGCCTCCGGCACAGCAGGCCAACGCAAGCCGGAGCTGAACACTATAAGCGAAGCCAGCAGCTCCGGCAGCACGTTGCCAGAAAGCCTGATAACCCCTAGCGTGCGGTAATATCCCACGTTCTTCAGCTGGCTACGAAGGGGGTGGCCTCCCCGGAGCATGTCAGAGTGAGCTGGTGCATGGCCCGGGTGCAGGCCACGTAGAGCATGCGCCTGTCTACTTCCGTTTTGTAGTTGCGGGCCGAGGCGAACGGCACCACCACCTCGTCGAACTCCAGCCCCTTCGCCAGATGGGCCGTGGTGATAATAATGCCTTCTTTGAACGTCGTGAACTCCTCCGTGAGCAACTGCACGCCGGAGGTCGCCAGCGCTTGGTGCAGCGCCGCTGCCTGCCGTTGTGTCTTGCAGATGACGCCCAGCGACTGGTAGCCGCTGCCCTGAAAGGCCGCCAGCAGCTGCCGAATGCCCTGCAGCTCCTCGCCCGGGCTGGCGTAGCGGGCCACGGCGGGCGGCGGCCCGTGCCGCTCCAAGGGGATGAGGTCGGGGTTGGGCGTGATGCGCTGGGCGAAGGTTGTAATCTCGATGGTGGAGCGGTAGCTACGGTAGAGCTTCACTACTTCGGCTTGTGGGAAGACGCGCTCGATGGTTTCGGCCGAGGACGCGCCGTAGGGGTTCACCGTCTGGCTGCTATCCCCGAGAATGGTTTTGCGGCAGGCGAACACGCGGCTTAGCACCGCGTACTGCACGGGGGTGTAATCCTGCATCTCGTCCACTAGCAAATGCTTCACGTGGTCGTAGGCGCTGCTGTCCTCCAGGCGCAGGTAAATCAGGGCAAACACGTCCGCGTACTACAGGCGCTGGGCCGGCTCATAGCGCAGCAGCTCGAGCCGGCCCAGCCAGCGGTAAAAATCCCGGTACAGGTCCAGCACCTGGTGAAACCGGAACATGCGCGGAATGGCCTCCCCAATCGTGGCCTTCTCCGCCACGGTCAGCTTGCGGCGGGCGGCGTCGCGCACGTGGGCGCGCACGTCCTCGGCCACCAGCGCAAAGCGCTTGAGCAGCGGCACCCGGTGGTAGGTCTTGAACCGGGCCAGCAGACAGGGCAAGGGCACCAGCACGCTCCCCACCCGCAACTCGCACACCGTGAAGTACGTGTTCTCCACGTGCAGCAGGTATTGGTTCAGCCGGCCGAGAAACTCCAACGACGACTTGAACTGAATGCGCTCGATGAAGCCGGGGTCGGGTTGCTCGAGCAGCGCGGCCACCTGCTCGAAGAAGGTCTGGAACGGGTACTGGTGGCTAAGCAAGTCGGCCGCTAGCTCTTCCATGCCCAACTCGGGCAGGTGCTCCTCCCCCAGCTCTGGCAGCACGTTCGAGATGTAGTCGGCAAAGACCTTGTTGGGGGAGATAATGAGCACGTCTTTGGCCGCGATGGTGTCGCGGTAGCGGTAGAGCAGAAACGCAATCCGGTGCAGGGCGATGGAGGTTTTGCCCGAGCCCGCCACGCCCTGGATGACCATTACCGGGGCGGTTTCGTTGCGAATCACCGCGTTCTGGTCGCGCTGGATGGTGGCGACGATGTTCTTGAGCTTGTCGTCGGAAGACTTGGCCAACTCGCGCTGCAATACCTCGTCGTGGATGTTCACGTCGTTTTCCAGCACGAACTCTAGGTGGCCGTCGCGAATCTTGTACTGCCGCTTGAGGTCGATAACTCCCTACATCACGCCCGCCGGGGTAGAGGGGCAGCAGGTCGCGGATGGTGCGCGCGCCGTGGGCCTGCTGGGTGAGTTGCTGGCGTAGCTGCGGCCAATCGAGGCTCTTGCTGTTGAGGGCATAGGTCTCGAACAAGCGCAGGCTCGCGTCCAGGTAGGAGGCGACCGAATCTGGAAGCGGAGTCGCTGGGCCTTGTCCCCAGGCCGGCGCAGTGGTGAGTAGGAAGCCGAGTAACCCGAGGTGCTTCATGCCCCGAAGATGCATGAAGCGGGCTTGCCGTTGCCTGCTCGGCGGAAGAAAGCAGCCCAGACAGCTTATCACACGCTACAAACGCACCTTCGTAAACGTCTTGCTGGGAGACGGGAGCTTTTGACCACTAGCTGGCGAGCTAGGACGTGTAAGCAATAGCTTGAAAAAAGCGGCCGCTAAAAGTAGGAATAACACCCTATTGCAAGGAAGTTAGGAGGGCGAAGCATCTCACCTATATTTGTCGTGTACTAGAGTTATAGTACACTAGACACCCCCTTCTTTTTTCCACAACCATGGCTGCTGTTGCCTCCCTCCGCGCTCGCCGCTGGGACTATTTTATTCTCACGGCCCGCGTGCTGCTGGCCGGCATTTTCTTCGTCTACGGAGTAGGCAAACTAGTGGGGCTGCAGTTTGGGGTCACGCCCGAGATCCTGGCCCAACCCCTGGGACAGGTGAGCCTCTCGCACCTAGCCTGGTACTGTTTCGACCACCAGCCGTTCACCGCTTATATCGGCGTGTCCCAAATCCTGGCTAGCCTGGGCTTGCTGTGGAACCGCACGGCCCTGCTCGGGGCGCTGCTGTTGCTGCCGATCGCCGTCACGATTTTCGTGATTGACCTGACCTATCTGCGGCAGATGGTGGCCTTTCAGTACATGTTGCCGTTCTACATCGGCCTGCTCTTGCTCATTCTCGCCCACTACCGCGCGCGCATGCTGGTCGTCGTCCGCGCGCTTACGCAGGGCGTGACGACCCGTTTCGCCTACCCCTGGTGGGGCTACTGCTTCCTGCCACTGGCCGCGGGCCTGCTCAGTTTGGGATGGATGCTGCCGATGTACACGGTGAGCTTTCTGCAAAATTCCAGCGGGACTCTAGGCTACTTTCAGCGGCTGGTCACCTCGGCGGCCGCCTGGCTAAAATGACCCCTATCTTACCTAGTATAAAATAGCATAAAAGCCTACTAAAAGGCTTAATGCTATTTTATACTTTTGATTAGTAATTAGTTACGCTCTTTTTTTGTACTCCACTTTGGGCTTTCCGCAGGCCAATGACCGTCAAAAAGAATCCCCCCGGATTAGATACCGCCTTTATTTTACCAGTTTTCAGCTTGTAGCAAAACGCAAAGAGTTCGTCAACCATGCGGGCTTCGCTCAGTATTTGATCAATCAGGCGCGCATCCTTGATGTCAAGCTCCGCTAGGCGCTGCCGCGCCATCTGCACCCGCGAGTCATCCAGCGGCTGCTCGAAGGGCAGGGGCAGCTGCTGGGGCTCCTGCTGCTTGATTTGAAAACGAATACTTTCGAAAGAGCGACCCTTTTTGATAAGCTCATAGCCAATGTGCAGATCGGTATTCTGGTTGATTTGAGAAACGGCTACGTCCAGCACATACTTCTGAAACATGGATACCTTGGTGTACTGCTCCGACTCAATGCCTTTGGGATCCTTCAGGGCCAGCATAACCTTCAAATCGTGCAGGGTAAAGGTGCGGGACTCGGACTTGTCTTTCCACTGCGAGGCAATCTGGTAGATACGCTTGGCATACTTACTACTCAGGCTGAAGGCAGCCTGCAGCCGGAAGGAGGTAAAGTTGCGCTTTAAGTCAATTAAGTAGGGACGAATCTTTTCAGAAACTTCCAACTCAATGACCCCCTCCCCCTTGATGTATTCCGCCGAGGCTAGGAGGCCAACTTGCAGAATTCGCTTGTTATCCTCAATCACGTACTCGCGTGAGCGCAGCGCCGAGGTAGCTTCCAGAAACTGATGGTAATTCCACTGACGGCCCGTGAGGTGCTGCAAGTCCAGCACCTTAACCCGATAGAAGGTACCAACGCGGTCTTCCTTCTTCAGCAGCGAAAGCAGATAGAACACAATGTCCATCTCACAGGCCGTCATCTCGTAGCGCGCTGTCGTAATGGCATTGTGCTGCCGAATTTCCAGACCGGTCACGTTTGCATTCGCGATACTAATCACACTATCAAGGGTTTGCATAGGACAGTCACTGAAGAAGAGATAACGAAGATAGCCTTGGCCAGCGCAAAGGAAAGTAAAAAGGAAAGTTTTTTCCGAAAGACCTTTCCTTTCGCTTATAAAACCTTTCCGCTAGACTTATAAAACCTTTCCTTTCGCTTATAAAACCTTTCCGCTAGACTTATAAAACCTTTCCTTTCGCTTATAAAACCTTTCCAAAGTTCCTTATAACCCACTAAAGAATAGTGGGTTATGGTCCCTACAAATAGATACAAATATCTACAAAGTTCACAAGCTTGTGATGATCAACTAAAAAAGGCTTTTAGGAGAGCTAAAAGGGGTGGTCCCTCGAACAGAGCAAACAAACAAACAAAAGAGACCTAATGAGCCAAACGGAACGAATTTGCACTTTTTAAAGAAATTATATAGCTATAATAACTTTAGCTATGTATGTGAGTTCCTAAACATTCGCTGCTCGCTCACAAATTAAGTAGATAATAATACTAAGTGCTGACTATTAACTAGTTAAAACTCGGTTTCCTAAAGGAAAGGTTTTATAAGCCAGTTGCCATCTAGGGAAGACCCAATCGAATTGGCGAAGGATAGTCAGCTAAGCAGGGTAAAAATCAACTCCTATTACCAAAAGGAAAGGTTTTATAAGCCAGCTTACAGATTTCACCCCACCCTATCCTGACTTAGAACTACCGAAAGGAAAGGTTTTATAAGTCAGGAATGCTAGGCTAGCTTACCCCGATTCCACCTAGCGAAAGGAAAGGTTTTATAAGCTCACGCCATAGTCGTGCCTGACGTTTTACTTCTACCTAGACCCTACAGGGTAGGTGCGGGAAGCTATATTTGGGACTATCCTCGGGAACAAGTAGAGCAGGCCCTGTAAGCCTACTAGGCCTTAAACCGTAATCATCTGGATTCGCCTTTGGCCTTACTGCGGCAACGCTACGCGCAGCTAAGGCAGTTTTCCACTAATCTGTTGCAGGATAGCCCATCTACCGGCGCTCTTGCCGACAACTGGTTTGCCGAGGATCTGATCCCAGTGATAGAAGGGGTCGCACAAGAGTAGGAACAGAAAGTATCGGTAGGGGGAATGTGCGCGGGTGACTGTCTCGCGAAACGGCCGTTTTTTCGCTTCCCTCACCGCCCCCACCAAACCGCCTGGCCAAGCTACGATAAAACGTCTCATTGCTTGTTCTCACGAATCAACGGCTCGCTATCTTCGCTCGCCTTGACTTTGTGAGAAAAACACCTATGATTTTTGGTTATACCCGCGTCAGCACCGCCGACCAACAGCTACACCTGCAACTCGATGCCTTGCAGGTCTACGGCTGCGCGGAGGTAGCACAAGAAAAAGTGTCATCTGTGAAAGAGCGTCCGGCGCTCCAACACCTGCTGACCCGGCTGCGACGGGGCGACACGCTCGTGGTCTGGAAACTCGACCGCCTGGGCCGCTCGCTCAAAGACCTAGTCACGTTGGTAACAGGATTTCAAGACAGAGGCATTCACTTCGTCAGCCTACAGGACCACCTGGACACCACCACGGCCCAGGGCCGGCTCATGTTTAACCTGTTCGCTTCGCTGGCCGAGTTTGAGCGCGACATTATCCGCGAACGGACCAACGCCGGCCTGACGGCGGCCCGGGCCCGGGGGCGCCAGGGCGGCCGGCCCAAAGGGCTGTCCAAGGAGGCCCTCTCCAAAGCCCAGGCGGCGAAGACCCTGTACTTGCAGCAGGACAAAACGGTGGCCGAAATCGGCCAGCTGCTCGGCGTCGGCCGAGCCACCATCTACCGCTACCTCGGGCACTTGGGCGTGCCCACTGGCGGCACTGCCACGCCCACCTGAATGACTGGTATCGGAGCCTTTCCAAAAATGGAACCCCCACTAAAGTGTCGTAGTGCAACAAGACTCTAACTGACCAGTCTCATGCCTTGATGAGCAACCCGCCCACCTCTTCCGCAACCGACCAGCAGCTTGTGGCGCAGGTGCTAGGGGGAAACACCGCGGCCTTTGGGCAACTCATGCAGCGCACGCAGGGGCTGGTTTCGCAGATGGTATCCAAAATGATTCGCCATCCGGCCGACCGACCCGATGTGGGGCAGGACGTGTATCTAAAGGTTTTCAAGAATTTAGCCGGTTTTAAGTTTCAGGCAAAATTCTCCACGTGGGTCGGGCAAATCACCTACAACACGTGCTTGATGTACCTGGAAAAGAAGCAGCTGGTACTGGTGGACCCCGCGGAACCCGAACCGGATAGCGCAGTGGAAGAGGGCCGCCGCGCTCCGCCCCCGCTGGTTGCGGGCACGGAGTATGACCCCGAAACGGCCCTGTTCGGCCAGAACCTGGCTGACATCTTGAGCACGACCATCGAACAGTTGCCCCCGCTCTACCGCACCTTAATTGCCTTGTATCACCAGCAGGAACTGAGCTACGAGGAAATTGCTCAGATAACCTCACTACCGGGCGGCACCGTGAAAAACTACCTCTTCCGGGCGCGAAAACTATTAAAGCACCACCTGCTGGCCACTTACCAACGCGACGACTTATGACGAGCCCCCATCTTGCCGAGCGGACCCTTCAGGAGGCCGCCGAATCGGTTGCCTTGCTGACCGCCGCTCAACTAACTCACCTCCGCGGCTGTCCCCTGTGCCAGGGCCGGGTCGCTACCTACCACCAGGTATTCACGGCGGTGGAGCACTTGCTGCCACCTCCTTTTCCGGTCGACTTCACCGCGAGCGTCCTGGCGCAATTGCCCCGGGCCAAGCCGGCTTTTCCCTGGGCGCTGAGTGTTGTGGCCGTACTCATGCTGGGGATGGTTGTCGTGTTTCTATCCTTGTTTGGCGCCCTGCTGGTACAGACTTTTCAAAGCTTAGCTCCCATGCTGGTCACCGCGGGAGGCATTCTTGTAGCCGGGCGGTGCCTGGAGTTGCTAGTCCGTCATCGCTGGCAAATGCGCCAACTCGCTTTCTCCTAAAAACTTTTGCAACATGACTGGCGCTGCCCAGTCTCATCTGATACCGCTACCTGGCTCCCCCTATGAAATATTTTTGGCTGCTCCTGCTTTTTTGCCTCTCCACCTGGCAGGCTTCGGCTCAAGGTCCTGGTATGTCGGGACCAGTCCTCGATGAGGACCTGGCCGCAAAAGTGTTCGTGATGACCGGGTTTATCCTGCTCTGCAACTTTATCGTGATTGCTATCAAGCTGCTATTAAACTACTTGCTGAAAAAGCAGATGGTGGCGGCCGCTACCTCAGAAAGCATTGTCGAGCGCCTGCTGCCTGTTCCGCAGAACGAGCAAAACAAGGTGGTGAAGTGGGTGGCGCTACTCGTAAGCACGGGCACTGGGCTAGCGCTATGCAGCCGGTACCTGCCCTGGGAGTTGCACCCCATCATCATCCTGCTCTTTAGCACGGCCGGCGGCTTACTGGCCTACTACTCCTTCCTGCGTTACCAAGCGAAAGCAAAGTAGCCAGCGCCTAGCAAGCAGTCCAATCCTACCGCTGCCTACCATCTGCCGAGTAGCTCCTTCACCTTTTTAACCTTTTTTGTATGCATTCCCCCATCAAACTTCTTGGTCTACTTTCACTAGTGGCCCTGTGTGCCGGCACCACACCCACCCTAGCCCAGAAGTCCGGGGCCATCAGTCTCACCCAGGTAGCCCCTGCCTCCCTGCGCCTGCGCCTCGAAAATCCCACGGTCTTGGCTGGGCGCGTACAAGTCGTGCGCCAGCATGGCGGGCAAACGCTCTTCACCGAACCTTACACTGACTCGGTATACGGCCATCGGTTTGACTTCGACCACGTGCCCAGCGGCCGCTACCTCGTGTGGATACAGGCGGGTGACCAAGTACAGCGCTGCCTGGTGCGGGTGCAAACCCGGGACCAGGGTTCGGTTATCCGCCGGATTAAACTGGCTTCCGGCGCGATGCCGACCGCCGTGCTGGTCAAATCCTGGCAGTCAGCCCCCGGTAGCGGGACAATAGCGGCTGGCGCAGCACTAAATCCAGTTACCCTTTCGCAGGAGCTGCGGTAGAATCCCTCGCACCACTAGCCAGCCGAGCGCACCCAGCTTCCAGTACCAGTTGCTCTGATACTATGAAAAAGACACTCCTTTCTTGCCTATTTAGTATGTATTGCAAGGTAATTTGCATTACATACAAGTATGATAATAAAGTAGTTATGCGCTATCAGGTGAAAGACCCAGCTACCCTACGGCCCCGAATTACCGGCTGCCTTCGTGGGGTGGGGTGCTTCGGCTGGCTCGGGCTGGTGGCAGCAGGCCTGCTGCCCGGTCGCTTGTTGGCTCAGGGGCCGGGTGGAGTGTCGGGCACCCTGCTGGACCGGCGCACGCGTCAGCCGCTGCCCTTCGCTAATATCTTGCTGCTGCGGCAGGCTGACTCGACCCTTATTGGCAACACCCAGACCGCTGAAAACGGTACCTTCGTCCTGACCAACCTCGCGCTGGGCCGGTACGTCGTGCGAGCCGAGGCGCTGGGTTACCAGGCTGTTCGCCGACCGACCACGCTGGCTGCGGCCGCACCGGTAGTTCGCCTGGGGGAATGGCTGGTGGCACCGGCGGCCGTACAACTCGGCGGCGTGGTGGTGCAGGGCGAGAAAGCGGCCGTGGTCAACGACTTGGGCAAGACCACTCTTAACGTCAGCAAAGACCTTAACAGCGCGGGCGGTACGGCGGCGGATATCCTCCAGAAAGTGCCCTCGGTGGCCGTAGATGACAACGGGCAAGTCAGCTTACGGGGTAATTCGAGCGTCACGCTCTACCTTGACGGCAAGCCCGCGCCTCCCAATCTGCGCCTCGACCAGCTGCCCGCCAGCCGCCTCGAAACGATTGAAGTCATCACCAATCCCGGCGCGCAGTATTCGGCCCAGGGCACGGGGGGCATCATCAATCTGGTGCAGAAAAAGCAGGAGCAACCTGGCTGGAACGGCGATGCCCTAGCCACGGCGGGCACCCGCGATAAGTACACGGCAGCGCTCAGCGGCAACCGGCAGGTCGGCAAATTCAATTTTTCCGGTACCGTTGACGGGTTGAGCAATCTGTTCCACGGCAGCTCGGCCTTGCAGCAGGTCGCCACGGTGGATGGCCGCACCACCCGTACCGACCAGACGGGGGCCAGTACGCGCCGGCAAACCAATCACAGCCTGCGGCTGGGGGTTGACTACACCATCAGTGACGAGCAGCGCGTGAGCCTGACGGCTCAGTACTATGCTGAGCACTATCGCACCGCACAGGACTTTACCACCCTGCTCGCCCGGGACCCCACCCCCGCGTTCCTGCTGCGCAACCAGAACACGCAGGCCGACGACCTGCAAGGCAGCCGGGTTTCGGGTACCTACCGGCGCACCTGGGCCGCATCCCCGGGCCGGGAGTTGACCGCCAGTGCTTCGTACTACCTGGACGTCGGCACCGTTACGACCCAGCAGCGCGTGCTGGATGGGCCAGCCAGCTACTCGCGCAACGCCCGCCAGCAATTTCTCGACGTCACCATTCATATGCCGTCGGTGCAGGTGGACTACGTGCATCCGCTGGACGAGAAGCGGCGCTGGGAAGCGGGCATCAAAACCGATGCCCTGCTGACCCCCGGCACATCCGATTATGCGGTGCAAGCCACCCCGGGGAGCGAATTTGTGCGGCGGGACACGGGCTCCTACCGCTACAGCTACCGGCAGCTCATTCCGCAGGCCTACGGGTCCTACCGGCACAAAGCGGGATTGTGGGAGTACCAGGCCGGGTTGCGAATTGAATTTACGGGGCTCTCCGCCCAGGTGCTGCCCACGGGCACGGCTAGCCAGCGGATTCTAAACCTCTTCCCCTCGGCGACGGTGGCACGCACGCTGCCGCACGAGCAGCGCCTGCAAGTCAGCTACTCGCGCCGCGTGAACCGCCCCAACTTTCTACAAGTCATTCCGCTGCCTTTTTATTCCGATGCCCGCAATTACGTGGTGGGCAATGTCGACCTGCGCCCGGAGTACGTGCATGTCGCGGAATTAGGTCACCAGGCAACTTGGAAGTCCACGACGCTGAACACGACCTTGTTTGGCCGCTTTGCCAGCCAGTCCATCCAGAGCCTGCGCACCATCGATACCGTGGCCACCCGCCGCAGCGGCCAGCCCGATTTTATCACCCGCACCAGCTACGCCAATTTTGGCCACACGGCCAGCTACGGGCTGGAAGTGTCGCTGACGCAGACCGTGACCAAGTGGTGGAAACTCACGGCCAACGGCTCGTACTACCGCAACCAGGTGGCCAGCTTCACCGGCGACGGCACCCGCGCCAACTTTACCGGCACGGCGTATCTACTCAACCAGTTTAGCCCGACCAAGACGCTGGCCGTGCAGCTCAGTGGCGACTATCGTGCTCCGCTGGTGGTGCCTCAGGGCCGCTTGCTGGCCGTGTACGGGGTGGATGTAGCCCTGCGCCAGCGCCTGTTTCACGACCGGGCCGCGCTGACGCTGCGCGTGAGCGACCTGTTCAACACGCGCCGCCAGTACGCCCAGTTCGCGGCCGACGGGCTTACCTCAGACATTCAGACCAAGTACGAAACGCGGGTGGGCTACCTGGGATTTTCCTGGTTTTTAGGGTCCAAGAAGTCCGGTAGCTCTATTGAAGACCAGCCGCGGGGCGATTCGGGTGGATTGGGTGGGTAGTGCCGGCTCGGTGGCCTACACCAACCTAACGCGGCCATTCTGCTACCATGCCCGTTGAATTTCTCAGTGACGAGCAGGCCGCTCGCTACGGGCGCTACCACGCCGACCCCAGCCCGGAGCAATTAGCCTGCTTCTTCTATCTCAGCCCTCTGGACGTTCGTTTTCTGGCCGATTACCGCCGGCCCTACACCCGGCTTGGCTGTGCTGTGCAACTCTATACCCTGCGGTTTCTGGGTACATTTCTGCCTGTTCCTGCGCGAGTACCGGACGTGGTGGTGCAAACCCTGGCCCAACAACTCGACCTGACGGCTGACACCTGGCGTGACCAGTACGCCCGGCCAAACACCCTGCACGACCACCAGGTACGGGTAGTAGCCTACTTAGGCTTTCACGCCTTTGATGGCTGCCAGGCATTCCGCCTGACCCGCTGGCTCTACGCCCAGGTGCTCACCAGCCCCGTGCGGCCCAGCGTACTCTTCGATTTGGCGACCGCGCACCTGGTGGCCCAGCGCGTGGTGCTGCCCGGCGTGACGGTGCTGGCCCGCCTGATTGCGCGGGTCCGCGAACGCACGGGCCGTCACCTGTACCGCCAACTCCGTAACCGGTTGAACCCGGTGCAGTAGCAGGCCTTGGAATCGCTGCTGGCCGTGCCGCCTGGCCAGCGACTCACCCGCTTGGAATTGCTGCGCACCGCGCCGACCCGCGTTTCCAGTTCTGCCTTGGTGACCGCGTTAGGGCGGCTGGACCAGGTGCGGGCCCTCGGCGTGGGGGACATTTCCCTCCATGACCTGCCCGAAGCCCGCTTGGTGCGGCTGGCCCGCCACGCCCAAGCAGCCTGGGGGCAAACGTTGGCCCGCATGGGGGAGGAACGCCGCCTGGCTACCCTGCTAGCCTTCGCCCAGGCCCTCGAACGCACGGCCACCGATGACGTGCTCGACCTCTTTGATGGGCTGATGACATCGCTGGCCCTGCGGGGCGAAACCAAGCGCCGCCAGCGGCTGCGCTCCCTCAAAGACTTGGACCACGCCGCGCTGGTCTTGGAACAAGCGGTGCGCATTCTGCTGGACGAGTCCGTACCCGAAGCCCGCCTGCGGGCCCAGGTACTGCGTTGCACCAGCGAAGCTTCGTTGCGGGAAGCGGCCGACGCGGTGCAGGCGCTGGCCAGCCCAGCCGACGACCCGCAGTTTCAAGCCCTGAGCGGCAGCTACGCGACCGTGCGCCGGTTTCTGCCGTCTCTGTTGAACGGACTTTCCTTCGAGAGTTCCCCCTCAGCCAAGCCCCTGCTCGATGCCTGGCACTTTTTACAAGCCCAAGAAGCCGGCGGGCGGAGCCGGCCCAAGTGGGAAACTGCTCCCCGCCCCTTTGTGCCCAAAAGCTGGACGCGGCAGGTATTTCCCAGCCGAGACGAGGTGAGCCCCGCCGCGTACACCCTCTGCGTACTGAACCGTCTGCACCAAGCGCTGCGCCGCCGGGAAATTTTTGTGACTGCTAGTGAGCGCTACAGCGACCCCCAAGCGGAAATGCTACGGGGCGAGGCCTGGGACGCGGCGCGGGAATCGGTGGCGCGGGCGCTTGACCGCTCGCTCGACCCGGTCGTGGAGCTAACGCGGCTTCAGACGCAGCTGCGGGTCGCCTACGCAGAGGTGCGCGAACACCTGCCCCGCAACACGGCGCTGCACGTGGGGCAGCAAGATGGCCAGCCCTATGTGCGGGTAAGCCCGCTACCAGCTCAGGAAGAACCCGAGAGCTTACAGCAGTTGCGGACGCGGCTTACGCAGCAGTTACCCCAAGTGGAACTGGCGGCGCTGCTGCTGGAGGTGAACGCTTTCACGGGATTTGCCGATGCCTTTACCCACGTGGCCGACGGCCAGCACAAAGCGGCTGATTTGCCGCTGAGCATCTGCGCGGTGCTCCTAGCCCAGGCCTGTAATATCGGCCTGAAAGCCGTAGCACGGGCCGAGGTGCCAGCCCTAGCCTTGCCCCGTTTGTCCTGGGTGCAGCAAAACTACGTGCGTGTGGAAACGCTCACCGCTGCCAGCGCCCGGTTAGTGGACGGGCAGGCACAATTGCCCCTGGCCCAGGTCTGGGGCGGCGGGGAAGTGGCTTCGGCCGACGGGATGCGTTTCGTGGTGCCCGTGCGCACGATTTATGCCGGGTGGAACCGTAAATACTACGGCTCGCAGCGCGGGGTGACGTACTATAACTTCACGGGCGACCAGTTCATGGGCTTCCACGGCATCGTCATTCCCGGCACGCTACGTGACTCCCTCTTTATTCTGGCCGGGCTGCTGGAACAGCAAACGAGCCTGGACCCGCGCGAAATCATGGCCGATACCCACGGCTACAGCGAGGTGGTTTTTGGGCTTTTCGCCCTCTTGGGCTACCGCTTCAGCCCCCGCTTAGCCGACTTGGCGGACCAGCGCTTCTGGCGCCTCAGCAAGGAAGACGATTATGGCCCCCTCAACGAACTAAGCCGGCATGTCGTCAACGCCCAACTCATCAGCGACCACTGGGAGGATATGCTACGGCTGGCCGGCTCGCTCAAACTGGGTCGGGTGAAAGCTGCGGCTGTCATGCGCACCTTACAGCGGGCCGGTACCCTCTCCGGGCTGGGGCGGGCGGTGGCCGAGTTGGGTAGGGTAGAAAAGACGCTTTATCTACTGGCCTACGTGCAGGACGAATCGTACCGGCGACGCATTCTGGTGCAACTCAATCGCGGCGAGGGCCGCCACGCGCTGACCCGCGCCGTTTTCCACGGCAAAAAGAGCGAACTCCGCCAGCACTACCGTGAAGGCATGGAAGACCAATTGGGGGCGTTGGGCCTGGTCGTGAACGCCTTGGTGCTGTGGAATACTCGGTATTTGCAACAAGCCTTGGAGCAATGGCAGGAAACGGAGGAGCACTTGAATCCAGAGGATGTGGCCCGCCTCTCGCCTTTGCTGCACGAACACGTAAATATGCTGGGTCGCTACGACTTTACGCTGCCCGAAGCCGTTGCGGCCGGGCAGCTGCGTCCTCTACGCACCCTCACTCCCTGGGAAGCATCGCTTGGTGAATGGGCCTAGCGATAGTTTCTGTTCCTACTCTTGTGCTACCCCTAGAACTGCCGATTAGAGCCCGACGCAGACTGACTCCCGATGCAATGCACCAAGTTCTGTAGCCCGCTAAACAACGACGCACCTGAACGCGAATGCGTTTTGGTCTTTGCGCTGAGGCCCCAGGGTAACGCCACGGACTTGACGATATAAGCCACTTCGCCGGCTACCGCGCTGACCTGTGACTTTCGGAACTTGTCGCTCCAACGGGTAACGCCTTGAGGATATACCTTACCTGTCACTAAACCAGGCCGGGGCTTACTTGGCACGTAAGTCCGCCCGTTGGGAAGCAAAACCCCCAATACAGTCAGCAAGACCGCATTGAACTACCACACCATCTGGTGGGCGACCCACCAGTTCCCGCGCGAGCAGCTGCTGCATGTGGCCACAACCCGCGTGATCACCCCAACCCTAGGTATCACTCGGCCCAACTGGTCCGTCCCCCCTATCGGTGGTTTCTATTCCCCCTATAGCTCACCTCCCTTTTTAGCTATTAGCTACCTAGGTCAGGCAGAATGCTGGCACGGGTAGCCGCAGACATAATTTGCGGTAACCCTACTTGGCACTTTTTTAGCGCGTTCACCACGAGTATAGTTGGCCAGCAGGAATAAGGACCTACTAGCCAACCACACTCATGGTGAGAGCAACTCACTTCGTGGCTCGCTAGCAGAGAACACACCTACCACTTGAGCAATTATCACAATTTAAATAATTAGCGAAATACTAATAATTATCAAAATGCTAACAATTGTTTAAATGGTCGTAGTGGTTAGGGCTGTTACTGCAACTTCTTATTAGTCCGGAGTAGCTTTTGTAGCAATGCGTCCGGCAAGGGCCTGTCAGCCTCGGGATGGGTAGCAAGCTCCTTTACCAAGGCGGCTTCGGTCAGCTCCTTCATTAGGAACCCGGGTATCCAGTATTCGGCTTGCTTGAGCTTGAGGTAAGTTTCGCGGGTTACGGCGGTGGTAAACGATACCCACACCAGTTGCTCTTCCGAGGCATCGGGCGTAGTCTCCACTACCGGCCCGGGAACTGGCTCAATCCGCTCGTTGATGGAGGACAGGACTTTTTTACCAAAGGTGGGTTTGGAGCTCATAGGCGGGCAAGTAGTTCGGTCGTAAGGGCGGTGTAGTCCTGGGCGCCGGCGGACTGGCCGGCCCAGGTGTAGATGCTTTCCTTCTCAATCTGGGCCTCCACCAGCGCCACGTTCGGCCGGATGGTGGTATGCATGACCAGCGGCCCAAACAGGGGGTGCGCCTCTAGTAGCGCCACCATATCCTTCTGGGCCCGACGGCGATCGCTGCGGTTGTACTGAGTGAAGAACAGGCCCCCCACCTTCAGGTCTTTATTTAAGCGCTTCTGCACCTGCTGACATACTTCCAGCAGGCCCACCAGCCCCTCAATGCCGTAGTACTCCGGCTGGGCGGGAATGAAGACCGCCGCGGCCGCCGTCAGGGCCGCGTAGGTCAACTTGCCCAGGCCCCCCGGCGTATCAATCAGGCAGTAGTCAATGGCCTCGACCTCGCCCAGTAATTCTTTGAGGGCGAACTCGGCCCCAGGCTTTTTCCCGATGCGCTCCTCCGCCTCCATTAGGTCGGGCGAGCTGGGCAGCAGGTAGAGCCCCTCCCCCACTTCCTGCACGGTGTCCGATAAGCTGGCTTGGCCCAGCAAGACAGCGTCGAGGCGCTTGCCAGTCGGATCGGGTAGCGTGAAGCTTTGCGTGAGGTTGCACTGGCTATCGCAGTCCAGGAGCAGTACGCTGTGACCCCGTTCGCGCAGCGCGTGCGCCACATTCAAACAACTGGTCGTTTTGCCGGTGCCGCCTTTATGGTTGGCCATCACAATGGTTTGCATGATGCAAATTAAAGAAATACCCATCATTTTTGCTATACTGTCCATGTATTCCACGTAAATAATATTAACAATTGTTAAAATTGTGGACATGTTAATAATTCTATCTTTGGCAAAGATTCTAATTACTAGGGATTATTGCTAATGCGATCAATGGGCGAACTCATTGAGTTAACAAAGTAATTCCTAGGATTTCTTACATGGTAACCGTATAGAAAATAGTTATAATTGCAACAATTATAAGAATTATAACTGTGATGTTACTCTGGAAAGACCCTCTTATAGCAGCAGGGAGCCAAACTTACTCTAAGAGCATACCCCATTTAAAGCGAGTAGAAAGTAAAGGCGATAGGGGACGCACCTCGTACTACCAGCGTAGGGAGGAGAGAGCCGGCTATGCAGTGTTAATCCGACTTGGGTAAGAGCTGTGTGCAGCAGCAGTGCCTGGATCCTGATGTGCCTCCCAGTTTTCTATGGTTCGTATGGGCCGTCAAAGCGAGGATTCACTTCTCGATTACAAATAGCGGCGTAGTAAAGGCGGCCACATCCCACCACTTGTTTATTTTTAATTACTCTTTTGTCTCATTTTCAGGTGTTGTTTTGCTTTGCGAGACAACAGACAACTACCGGAAGTACAAGCGCTTTTTGAGGCGGCCGCAACGGCGCTGGCTGACCTACTTCCCCCGCAACTACCCGTGCAGCTGCTACCTGCCGACGGTTCACTACCCGCCCGGCTCCGGCTGGGGCCCCACGCGGAATTCAGTTTGCTGGCCCAGCCGGGCTGGCGAGGTGCTACGGCGGGCTTGCGCGAGCTGGCCCCGCACGAGGTGCTCGTCGCACCCTACGTCAGCGAAGCGATGGGAACACGCCTGCGAGCGCAGGGTACTTGCTACCTGGACCGGGCCGGCAACGCCTGGCTGACTGAAGGGACGCACCTCACGACCGTGCTGGTGCAGGGACGGGCGAAACCGCGCGAGGTCCGGGCCGCCGGCAGCCTGCTACTCGGTAAGATGGGCCTGCATCTACTGCCGCATCTACTTACGGAGCCCCAGCTGGTGCGCGAGTCTTACCGCACGATTGCCGCCCGGGTTGGGCTGCCCATCGCGACTATTGGCTGGCTGCTGGTCAGCCTCCAGGCCCAGCGTTACCTGGTACCGGAAACGCCGCGCCGGCTGGTGGAGCTGGCAGAGCTGCGCCACCGCTGGGTAGCCGCCTACGGGGAAACGGTACGTCCGAAACTGGTCGCGGGCCAGTACCGCTGGCTGGAGCCTACGCTTAAGCTAGGGCGCCACGGCTGGCAGCAGGTGCCCCTGCCGGCGGGTAGACACTGGGGCGGCGAGCCGGCGGCTCACCTCTTGGCGGCTCACCTCTTGCTAGACGGCTACCTGCTGCCGCAGGATTTTACGCTGTATTCCTCCGCCACGCGGGGCGAACTAATGCGCACGATGCGCCTGGTACCAGACCCCAATGGGGTAGTGCAGGTGCTGGTGACCCCGGCGGGTACCCAACCCCCGGCTCCGCGGCCCGACTGCGTTTTCCCGCTACTGGTCTATGCCGATCTGTTGCTGAGCGGCGACCCACGCAACCGGGAGGTAGCCAGAATGCTGGCCGCCGAGTACCTGCCGAAGTAGCCGCTTGGCTTGGCTTTGAGTGGCAATTCGCTCACTTGTTGCTTAGCCCAACTGAAAAGGTGGGGTACCCCGCGCTTTTTAATGCTCTTACAGATTGTTTAGCAGTTGGTGGTTGGTAACGCGCCTATCATTCAAGGCCTCGTTACCCTACGGGGCCATGCAGCCAGCTATTTACGCATCTGCCTGAGCGCAGTAACTTTAACCGGACCCCGGCGAAAGTATAGCCAGGTGTACCCGGTAATCCAAGGACCTTTGCTTGCAAACTTTCGTTTGCGAAGGGCTTACGACAGCTACATCTTCTTCGAGAGTAAAGCCAGGCGCCGGGCAGCTACCAAAAGACGCTGGGCGCGCCTGGCTTCTTTGGCAGCGTTAGGGTACTAGCCTTAAAAGCTGCTGAGAAGCGCATCAACCAATACTTGCCCAAAATACAATACCTTTCAGCCATGATTAAGGAACCCAAAAATGTGGACTTTTACACGACTGGCCGGCAGCCATCTGAGCAGGAATTTGCCCGCATCAGCGCGTGGATTAAGCGGGATAAGAAAAAACAAAATGCCAGCAACTCGAAGCCAGCAACAGGGCCTGCACCGCTTAGCAGCTAGCGCCATTGTCTCATAGGGTTAGCTGGTGGACTTAAGTAATGGAGCAAGAAGCCGGGTGGCAGGCCGCCGCCTGCCCGGCTTAGGCGACCTTGCTTTAGCTGGTGCTGGACAGGCTGCGAGACGCTTGAGGACATGTACTACTGTGCCTGCGGCAGGGAGCCGGTCCTGGGCCAGTTCCTAAGCTTGCCAGCCGGTAACCTGCCACGACATGCGCAATTCATCAGTTCGACCCAGTGCAAGGCGAAAGGTGCCTCACGTGCTGGGGACCACCAGCCAGCACACAATTGGTGAGCGTAGGGGCAGCCACGGCCACCTGTGCTTGGCGCAGGCGGCCGTGGCTGCGAAACGGAGCGAGGTAGTAGCGATGCCGTAAGTGCTTTTGCCGCTCTCCTACGCTTAGTAGCGACTCAGTTAATTTCTGTACCGGATTTTTAACCGAGGTCACCAGTCTTCTCGTATTTCGTAGTACTGCGTCTAATCTACCTGGAAAGTAGCGTCATGCAGTTACCTGACCGCCTGCTCAACGTGCGCGAAGCCGCGCACTATTTGCGGTTGACCCCGGAAGGAGTTCGTAAAGCCCGGCGGCAAGGCCGCCTGAGTGGTGTGCACCTGAAGGAGAAGGAGTGGGGCTTTCGACAATCGGAACTCGACCGCTACCTCACGCGCTACAACCGCCACCCGTTAATCAACTCACAGTAAAGAAGGGACCGTCTGGCTACGTGCAGTTCCTGCTTCAGCCGAGGTGTCCGCTTGAATGCGTACTAGTTAGCTGGCTTTGGGCCCACTAGCTGGCTCCCAGTCTTCGCTCGCCGCGTCGACGTAGCTGATTTTGGTGGGGTCGAAGGCTTCCAGAGCCTGGGCGACCCACTGCTCATCAACCGTGTCCTGGTAGAGGAGCAGGTGCACGGTGGCCGTCTGGTCGGGGTTGAGGCGTAGCAGCCGGCCGATGCGCTGGGCGGCCTTGCGCTCGTTGCCGAAGGCATGCCAGATAATGCCCACCCGCAGGTTGGGGATGCTGATGCCCTCCGAGAGTTGGGCCACGCAGGCCAGGCGCGGGATGTCGCCCGCGTTGAAGAGGTCCAGGTTAGCCTGGCTGTGCTTGTTCTTGGAATGGTAGGTGTGGTCCGCCTGCGCTTCAGCCTGCTGCTGATTGCAGGTGAAGAGCAGTACCTTCTCCACCTGCTGGCTGGCCAGGTAGCGCATGTAGTGGCCCTTGCCGGGGTAGTTCATCAAGGCCTGCATGCGCAGGATGCGCAGCGTCTCGACCGGCAGCTGGTCCTGAGCGGCATTGGCCAGGCGCTTGCTCCAGTAGGCATAGTTCTCGCGCTCACTGGTGGTGAACTGGCTGCCCGACTTGGTGGTGAGCACGTAGTCGCGCGCAGTGCGCAGCGGCAGGCGGTGCACGACTAGGCGGTAGTCGTTGAGCAGGCCGGCGAGCACGGCCTCGTCGGTGGTGTAGTCCACCACGATGGGGCAGAAGGTGGCCACCAGCCGGCCTTTCTCAGAATTAGGCTGGGCGGGCGGCGTGCCCGTCAGGCCCAGGATGCTACGCTTCCGGGCCGCGTGGGCTTTCAGGCCCGGCCCGTGCGAGTCCTTCAGGGCGTGGCACTCGTCGAGGTAGAGCTTCTGGTAAGTGCCGGTCGCCAGGACTTTGCCCAGTGATCGGTAGGTGGTGAACGCGATGTGGTCGAGCAGGTGCGCCAGCCCAAACTTCTGTGCCTCCTGAGGCCAGGAGTCCAGAATGGCCTGGGTGGGCGCCGCCACCAGAAAGGGCTTACCGGTCGCCTGGGCGGGGAGCTGACCAGCGGTGAGCAGGCGGTCCATGTCGCGCAGGCCGATAAGGGTCTTACCCAGGCCCATGGTCAGGGCGATGCCAGCTAGGCGTCGGCCTTGAATGATGGCCAGCACCTGGTCCTGAAGGGCTTGCTTGCGGGCAGTAGCGCTACGCGTAGATTCTGAAGAAGACATCCGAAAAACAGAAATGGGATGAACGAGGTAGCCGCGGCCCTGGTGCGGTACGAAGCGGGGCAAGCCAACAGTTGGTAGTCGGGTAAAATAGAAGCGGATAAGAGCAGCTGTAGCGTGAGCAGAGCTAGAGTCGAAGTAGCAGTAAAAAGTCGGGGGGGATGGTAGAGGAGAAGCAGAGAAGACGCGAATAGAAAGCGAAGTTGGGCGGGCGGGTGAGTAAGAAACGGGATGGTTGAGCAGCCGAAAAGCGCAGGGGTTACCAGGAAAAATGGGAACAGGTGGTAGAATTTTTGAGCTCGATAGGTGGGAGGGTAGCGGCTGAACTGAGGAGCGGCTCGGAAGCAATAGGCAAAGGAGTAGGCAAGTTTTCTCAATAGATTGAAGAAGCGAGGCGGGGAAAAAGAGCGCGGGCAGAACAGGGAAGAAAGCGAAAAGAAAGCAGCGAAAAGTTCGGGCAGGAAAGAGAAAAACTGAAGGAGAGGTCGCTAGATTCTGAAAGTAGTCGACAAAAAAAACAGGGGAGTCCGAGTAAGAAATGGCGGAAGGAGTTCGTGGAAAGCGAGGGGAGCAGGAAACGGTTTTGCAGGAGAAGAACGAGCGAAAAGGCCGGGTTAAATCCGAGAGAAAGATGCTGGGAACTGGGAGGATTCGGCTAAAGAAAGCGAGGTTCTTAGGGGAAGCTAATGTAGAAAAAGGACAAGGTCAAGCAGAGATTGGCAGGTAGCAACAGGTGAGTAGCGGAAGGAAAAAGCAACCGGTGGATAAGGAAAAAATGGGAAGGAAGTAGCAGGAAAATTGACGAGTAAAGCGGCGGAAGAAGTCGGGCAATAAGGGAGGAAATTTGAAGCAGCCGGGGTAAAAGGGCGGAAAGAAAAGGGAGGAGTTTTAAGTAAAAGATGAAAGCAGCTAACGCAGATTTTCAATGGTAATCGGCCAAAAAAGAGCGGGAGGCGATGCTTGAAAATGATAAGGCTAGGAGTTGATTTTTGGGGGTGGGCAGGGGTGAAAAGGAATGGACAAGGCCAGAAATTCAGCGCAGGGAAAGACAGATTTTACGTGAGTAGGTCAGGGGAAACTGGCTGGCAGAGCAGAGGTAGGTGGAAGGACTGATGGGGTAACATAGGCTGGTATTGGGAAGAGTCTGACTGGAAAACATAGGAGTAGACTGGAGAAGGGTTGAGACTAGGTTGGATTGCCAGAGGGGGTATATGCGAGTAAAAGGAGCAGGGACCAGGTTGTAAAAATTGGTGCGGAGAGTAGCAGAAATTAGTAAAAGGAAGCGGGGTGTTTAGGAGTGAGAAGAAGAAAATAGTCAAGAGCAGGGGCGGGTTGTAGGCGGGAAAACAGGAAGGCGATAGAGGAGTTAGGTAGGAGGAAATCCGAAGTTTTAGCGTGGAATAGGTAGGCAGGGGAACGGAAGTAGGCCAGCGTAAAAGTTGGAGTTAATAGCAAGAGTGGAAGGCGGAGGGATGCGCAAAAGATGAGTAAGAAAGAGCCGGATGGGTGGGGTGAAGAGTAGCCGGTTTGGGAAAAAAGGCAGGCGGTAAACGAGCAGTCGGTGGGGTGAAAAGCAACTGGGTGGTGACAGTAGCTGGAGGACAGACTAAGGAGAACAGGGGCGGGGAGTAGCAAGAAAAGGCAGGAGAAAGAAGTGGTTCTTTAGAGAGGAAGTCACTCAAGCGGGAGGAGTAAAGGGAGGTGATCAAGGAAGGAAGTGCTCGTGTAGCCAAGGGAAAAGCAGGAGGCGCAGGAAGGATTTAGCGGGTGAAGTACCAGTAAAAAGAAGCTTCTAAAAGACAAAAAAGTGTGGCGAGGAGGCGTAAAAGCGGTAGGTGAGCGTGAAGGCGAATCAGTAGGAAGCGATGAGAAATGAAGCGGCAGTAGAAAGAGTAGGCTAGCGGGAAAGATGGCCGCGGAAGGGGTAGAGTTTGGGGGTGGATGGCTGGGAAAGGAGAGGCTATAGAAACAAAATCGGTGGGGGTTGATGAGCAGATTTACTAGAGGTAGGATCAGCGATTCCGATTAACTGGGTGCCGGGAGTCTCAGGAAAGGATGAAGGGTTAGGTGAGAACAAGTGAGGAATCTGCTCGAAGATTTTGTGACTCAGAAGCAAGAGAAGTTGAGTGGGCTGAGTAGAAAAATATCTGGAGATAGGTTGGTTAGTCGGGGTAGGTCAATAGAGAAGTGGTAGCCGGCAGAAATCGAAAAGGAAAATTCTAAAGGCTAGTCGTTGACTAGAGGCGGTAGGTGGGTAAAACTGGTGGGGTAGGATAGCTTGGATTTTGGGCCACAGGAGAGCAGTAGGTGGGCAGTAATCTGTTAGGATGTTGAGGGGCGAGATAGTGGCAGAGAGAGGCTAACTGTGGCTAGTGGTGGCGGGATAGTTTACAGCAGGCAGTGGTAGAAATAAGTTAGACTAGTTGTAGCTTGTGGACGACATAGGGTGCCAATTCAACGACCCATAACAATAGTTAGCTAGAGGAGCACCTTCAATCAATACTACCGTATTGATTATCAGTGATAAACAGAGTTTGTCTTAGAATTAGTACCCTAATTACTTGATTTACAATAGTTATTTTTAGAAATAGATAGTTTTAGCCCAGCCATTTCTGGCGTTTTAGATACGCTACTTAGCTAATTGTTTCTAAAATGTAGATAAAATATTAGTAGTCAGTAGTTATTTTTTGAATTTAGCCCATTTTCCCTATGAGTAGCCCTGATGTGCCTAAACGGCCAGCGAAGAAGTCCGCCCCAAAAAAGGGCACTACTTCGACGGTCGGAATTGATGTGGTAGTCCACCGCCGGCTAGCGGTCGAATCTGAAAAGCTGGACATGACGAAGGGGGAGTATGCCAGCGCAGCGATTGCTTACTTCACGGAAAATGGGCTCGACCCGAGGCAGGACCACACGAGCCTGGCGGGCCTGAGTCAGCAAATGAAAGAGGGCTTTGCTTTGCTGGGCGTGGCCGTCACGGACGGCGTGGCCAACGTGCGGATTCATAACGCCGACATTGGCAATCGGCTGTTCGCCCTGATTCGCAATTTTGAGAAGACGCTTTACGCTTTCGAGCAGCAGCAGCAGCTGACTACTTACTCCTACCTGGAGGCCATTGAGTCCAACTTACTGCGCCACCTCGTAGCAATTGACTCCGATGTTTTTCAGCCCTTGTTCGAGCATCTTTTTCGAACGGAGCAGGAAGCATTTATCACGCGCTTATTAGCCGCCCGCATCTACCTAAAGCTGATTGACGAGCCCACGCTTTTGAACGAGCAGAACGCCAAGTTAGATAAGGAACGCGAGGAGCGAGTCGTCGGCCGCCTACGCGAGTTTATCAAGGAGCATAAGCTGGCTACGCCCCAACCCAACTTTAAGCCCGGGGCCACGCCAGTCCCAGCGAAAACGCCAACTCCGCCCCCAACCAATTCATCGGCCATACCTAAGCCGTGAGTCGAAAAAGTCCGGTTGTATGACCCGGTTGGATGCCCGGTTTCCATCCCGGAAGCCGGGCAACTTTTCTTCCGGCTGGGGCCAGCTTCGCTTACAGCTTCCACTGCAACCCGAGTAGAACAGCCACAGCTTTCGGTTACAATCCGGCGGGTAACCGGACTGCCCTTCCCTTCAAATTCTCTTCCAGCTGCACCATGTATGCCAAAATAATCAACCCAAAAACCAACGGCAAAAAAGCCTACGACAATAAGGGCAGCTCCGCCCGGACCACGAATTACCTGGCCAAAGAAGCGAAAGAGCAGGGCGAGGAAGCGAAGTTTTTTGGCGCACCCGGCAGCGGGGAAAAGACGCGCGAGGAAGTGATGGCTATGATTGATTCCAACGTTAAGGGCCTGGGAAAAGACGACGCCAAATTTCACTCGCTGGTGCTGAGCCCAAGCCCGGATGAGCTGCGCCTGATTGGCGACAATCCCAAGGCGCTGGAGAAGTACACTCAAAACGTAATGGAAGACTACGCCAAAAACTTCACGCTCAAAAGCGGGCGCGAGCTGGGTAAGTCGAACTTGGTCTGGGCCGCCATCATTCACAACGACCGGAAGAACCGCGGGACCGACGGCGGTAAGCAAAGCGAAAGCAAGGAAGGACCCCAGACCCACATTCACGTTATCGTATCGGCCCGCGATTCCGAGCAGAAGATTACGCTCAACCCGCTGAGCACGCCGGACCGTTTCAACCGGGTGCAGTTCCAGGCCAAGGCCGTGGCCCAGATGGAGATTCAGTTCGGGCGCGTGAGTGCCCACGACGTTACCCGACCCGCGCCCACCCGCAAGCAACTCATTGCGGAAAAAGCCGAGGAGATAACAACCAAAGCGGCGGCTAACAAGCGCGAGAAAAAAGTGTTGACCGAAGTGCAGATTGCGGCCAAAGATGCCCGCCTCGATACACAAGTAGCGCGCTCAAATTCCAAGCTCAATCCAGCCCAGCACCTCGACCCGGAGCGAGTCAAAGAAGCAGCCAAGGAAAGAAAATACGACAACGTTTTTTACGCAAGTCTCGGTAGAATCGAGCGCAATGCGGAGAAGGGAATCGCTACCATAAATCCTTACGAATATTTAACCACTGGAAGGGTAAGTGAGGCTGGCAGTCTGCATATGACGATGGATGATAATTTCTTTCCAACTCCGACCTATCCCAAGGAAGAAAAGAAGCACGACGCATCCACAATTACCATGAGCACGATGGAGCAAGCTATACACAAAATGTCGCGGGCAATGGCCCCTAAAAGCAAAGCCCAGGACGTGCGCAGCGAGGCCGAAAAGGAGCAGGATAGCGAGTACGGAATGTAATGCGCGCTTGCCTGCTTGTGAAGCAATCCAGTTTCAAGATGAGTAGCGGGTTGCCCTGGCTATCACTACCTCGGGAAAGAAAGTCTGCGCTCCACTTTTAGCGGTGCTTCGCTACGAAAACAGGTAGCTGTCGGGCTACGCTTGGACTCACGCACCATCGCTGGTCCAGGCGCTGAGTAGCTGGCCCGGTTAGCTTGGGGTGACGTGTAAGCAGCGGAGTTGTCAGGCGGTGGCCGACGCGAGTAGTACCTGGCGGCAACCCGGCTAGCTGCGGCCTCTATTGAGCCTTCTCGGCCTTGAGCTTAGCCTGAGCCTGTGCCGCTTGTTCGGCTTCGAGGGCTGTGCTGAGTACATCGCATTGACCTTCCAGCCCCAGGCCGCTGGCCTGCCCGCTGTAGGCGGCCCGCGCCCGGCTGCCCTCCCATAAGAGACGGTACTTAGCCTGAGCCTGGCCTGGCCCGAACTGGTAAGTCGCTTCCAGCCGCAGCACGGTTGGGTCACCTAGGGCCATGAAGCGGCAGAGCTTGCCGTTCAGCAAGTAGTAGAGTTGCGACCGAACCTGCTGGTGGTGCTGGCCAAACCAGCCTTCGCTCCTCTTATACTCGTAGGTGCGCGTCAACTCACCTGGTAATGGGGGCAGGAGCTGCATTCGTTGGCTACCCATTGGTCGAAGTACTCACTGACCTGCTCAACTGGCGCGCTAGCCTGACTCAGCTGCCGAGGAGCAACGTTTTAGACTGGTGCGCAGAGAAAGTCAGTCATATTGGCCGGCGCAAACGGAGTTACTAAGGCATGCAAATGTGGGAGAGCTGGCGTAGCTGGCACCTAATGAATGAGGGTAAGCCACTGGCTGCGTTCGCCGGGCCAGCCAAGGTTTACTGATAGCCAACTTCCCCCCGGGCGCAACGCAGCGCGCGCACCTGCTCATGCACCGTCGCGCGGGCCAGCGTCGGGTCCTCGGTCCTGGGGCGGCTCTGCGGCCCTTGGTGCGTAGCGTGAAAGACCGCATCGGCCACGGAGTTGCCCAGCGCCAGGGTCACCACTATGTTAAAGACGCGGCTGCTGTATATTAACGGATTCGCGGCGATATCCGGCAAGGCCTCCAGCGCCTCGTCCTGATAGTTGTAGAGACGCTTGGACAGGTAGTCGCCCCGGTCCAGGGGGCTGGCTGGGTCCAACTCGGGCAGCTCTTCGGCGGCCGCCAGTCGCTGAGTCAGGTGTTGGATGGCCTGATCGTCGAGCGAGACGGCATCCCCGCTCACCCACACATCGGGTTTCAATCCGAGCAGACTATTGGTCCAATCGGCTAAGCTGAGAGTAGGAAAAGACTCGGGCAGGGCCACCATGGCGTAGGTCAGGGCGAGGGAAAGCTGGTGCGGCGTCGCCTGGGCATAGGGGATGCAAACGGGAGTCGGGTCGGGCGGAGGAGTCATGAACGGGGGAGCGACGTGCTGCCGGACTAAGGAGGAGTAGGCGCGCAAACTTACGCCTTTTTTCGCGAAAGGGGGAAATATATGTCCACAAGATGCTCGCCGGCCGGCCGCAGCTTGCACCAATGAAGAAACCGGCCAGCATTCAGGCCTTCGGCCAGCACCTACGCCGGCTGCGCGAGGCGCGGGGCTGGAGCCAGCAGGCGCTGGCCGACGCGGCGGACATCACCAAGAAGACGATTTACCGCATGGAGACGGCTCAAACAGCCCCCACGCTGGACGTACTCGTGTGCCTGGCCGAGGGACTGGAGATTTCGCTGGCGGAACTAGTAACATTTGCGGCCACTACCTGATTGAGCAACAGTCGATACGCGCTTGTCGCAGCAGCGGTAGCCGGGATAGTTACCTGCTGCTGCGAGTCGAGGCTGGTGTTTTTACGCACCCTATCCACTAATTCGCAGGCGATGGCGTGCAGCTTTTCGTCGCCCATTCCTTCCACGGCGCTGTTGCTAACCCTAAGCTCATCCTCAAAAGCTGGTTTCACTTCGGTGAGCTCCAACCAGCTGCTGCAAGCGTCTTGGTTTTCCAACTCCTGGGCCACCTTAATCAGTTTGTTAAGGTAGGGGGGGCCGCGCTCTTCTTAACCGGCACCTCTGGGTCGGAGTTGGTGATGGCCGGGTCGTCGACCAGGTCATGGACCTCCAGGGCCAGAGCCCGACTCAGGGAGATGAGTAAGTCGAGGGTCGGGGCGAGCTGGCACAGCTCCATGCGCTTGCTGATGGACTGCTCAACGTTGGCGATGTCCGCCAGCTTTTGCTGGGAATAACCCCGGGCCTTACGCAATAGGTGGAACCGGTGGGCAAAGGCTTGAAGACCGGCCGGATTTTTCACGAAGCAAGCTGGGAAAGCTAAGGCCGGGCGGGCAATTAGGGACATATATGTCCCTAATTG
>NZ_JABBGH010000003.1 GCF_012927305.1 Hymenobacter polaris | reverse complement strand
ATTGCTACCAACCGTTCGACTTGCATGTATTAGGCCTGCCGCTAGCGTTCATCCTGAGCCAGGATCAAACTCTCCATTGTAAAATGTTTCTCTACTCCTTCTCGAAAAAAGGATGATGTTGAGGGCTGACTTTGCTCACGTATTTGACGTTAGTTATAATTCGTGTCGTTTGGCATATCACATTTATAAGCTAGGCTTACTTAGTGATACCTCACTATTCGTTTGTTTCCATCATTCAAAGAACGTTTGTCGCTTCCAATTGAAGCAACTTGGCGGGTATACTAGGCTACCCTTTCTTGCTGTTTGCAGCTCTCTATTTTAATTGGGAGTGCAAAGGTAAGCAAGAATCTTTATTTTGCAAGTTTTAAGTGAAAAATTTTTAGAACTTTTCAACCCGACTTGTTTGCAGTAGCTTCCGATTGAAGCGCGGTGCAAAGGTAAGAGCTTTTTTTCGACTTTCAAACTTTTAGTGAAAATTTTTGAGGATTTTCGTGAGCTTTTCAGTGCTTATTCGCTTTCGATTAAAGCGAATCAGGAAGCTAACTTGTTAATAAACAACTTGTTTCGCTTCGGTTTTCAGAATCTTTATTCTGTTTGGGAGTGCAAAGGTAAGAAAGTTTTTTGACTTTCCAAATTTCAGTCTAAAAACTTTTGAGCTTTTCAAGCTTCTCTTCGGCGTATCCGATGAGCCGTAATTGAAACGGGGTGCAAAGATACAGAAAAGATTTTTGATTCGGCAAAAGAATTTCTAAGAGTTTTTCTTTCCATTCTTTTAGTGCCCACATCCGTTCGATTTGGGAGTGCAAAAGTAGCGTGACTGTCTGGCAATGCAAAGGCTATGGGCATTTTTTCTACTATCTAAGTTAGGAGCCTAGGGTGAGGGGCTTTGAAATGAAGAGGTTAGGAATCAAAAAAAGTTGCGTGAAGCCGGGTAGCTAGGGGGCAGGTTGGAAAAACAGTTCTAGGTTGGGGCGGTAGCGGCGGGGACGCTGGGCTTCGTAGCGGGCGAAAAGCTGGCCCAGCTGAGCCAAAAAGGGCAGGCCGATGCTGTCGTACTCGTAGTTGCCGTCGTTGATAATGCCGTCGCGGTTGACGTAGAGAACGGCGCTGAGCAGGAACTCAGCGTGGTGGAGGGAGTCGGCGAAGTAGGCTACGTCGGCGAGGTAGCCGTGCGACATGCCCACGATGTTGAAGATGCGCAGGCCTGGCTGGAGCTGGGCTTCGGGGCGGCGGCCATAATAGAGGTACTTCTTGTAGGCGTCGAAGTAACTAGGCGCGCTATAAGCCGAGTAGTGGCTGGCGTGGGGTGTGAGGTGCAGATACTGCCGTAGAAAGGCATAATCAGCCGGTGTGAGGTGGGGGCGCTGGGCTAGGGGTACCGATTCGGGGAAAAGGGCAGTTTGCAACAGCGCAGTGATATTGGATAAGGGCAGGTTATTAGCAGTCGTGAAGTTGTAGGGCTGGTGAATGATTCGCCGGCCTACTTGGTAAGCCCTACCGGCATAGACGGGCCCTAGGGGAGGCACGGGGGTGTGCGGATTCGCTTGCGCGGGCTGTTTATAGAGCGTATCGCCATTGGCAGTGTGAAAGGCAATGGGATTGGTGAAGCGGTTGGCCGCCGTGTCGCAGGGCGCAAAGCGGCGCACGATGCGGCTACCCGCGTAGCCAAGCTGCTGCAAGCGGGTATTAAGTGTTTGCTGCCCCACAAACTCGTAGAGGCGGTTATAGGCTAGGTTGTCGCTCACCAGTAGCATTCGCTTGATGTAGTTGCCGACGTTGGCTTGGCGGTCGGAATCGGCGGGAGCGGCGAAGGGCACGGGCGTTTGGCAACGCCCAGCGACCCCGGTAGACATAATGGTGCTACGGGTGACGCTGGCAGGTAGGGTATGCAGCTTTTCGAGGGCGAGCAGGGCAGTAGGGAGTTTGACTAGGCTGGCGGGATTGAAGTATTGGCGAGGATTGAGGTGGTAGGTGTGCTGGGTGAAGTGCGGGACATTGTTGGCATCGCGGTCGATGCGGGTATAAATAAGCTGGAGCTGGTAGGTGCCGGGGTGAGCCAACACCGTGGCAAGCGCAGGGCTACTGCGCAATAGGCTGTCGAGCAGCGGCGAATCTTGGGCCTGGGCGGCGCTGCTCAGTAGTAATAAGGCTATTAGAAAGCGGAGCATGGCGGCAGCAAGTAATGCTGTATATATACAGTGTATAAAAGGTAAGGCCGTGAGCGGGGACTCACGGCCTGGCGGGAACTGCTTTAGCAAAGAATAGCGGGCCTAGGAGTGCCCGCCTGCCCTAGGGTGCCAGGGGGGTGCGGCGCTTGGCTAGCAGCAGGTTGCTATCGGTTTGGCGCCAGTTGTAGCCGGTGCCGAAGGGCAGCGGGCGGACGCGGCGAAGGCTGTCGTGGTAGGCAGTGGTTAGCTCGGGCTGGTACTGCTTGGCAAAGAGGTTGATAGGGCGCTTGTAGGTGCCGTAGTAAGTGAACTGCCAGGTGGCCTTCGGGAAGTAGCGCATGGCAATACCGCTGTCATCCTGCAGCAGGTAGTTGCTGCGGGCGAGCACTAGGTTGCGGATTTTTGAGAAGTACGACTTGTGCATGAGGTAGGTAGCCGACTTCACGTAGGTGGTAAGCGGGCCGAGCGAGCGCACGTATTTCAGTGGCGCATCCTTGGTACCGAGCTTCCAATCGGACAGGTCGGCCGAGAAGTAGTAGAGCGTTTGGGGGCGGCCATCGGGCGCGCGCAGGGTCAGCTCGGTGCCCGCAATAGTCTTGGAGCCGGGGGCGCGGGTGGTGTCGGTTACGGCGTGGAGCTGGCCCTGGGCATCAAGCTGCACGGGGCGCACGGCTTCCACCTGGTGGCCGGTGCGGGCGGCAAAGAGCATAAGCAGCGGCACGGCCCCATCGAGGTTCACTGACTTAAGGTCGACGGCCATGTCGTTGGTGCGGAAGAAACTGAAATTGAGCACCGACCAGAGTGATTTTTTGACGGCGGGCAGCAAGGCCAGGTTTTCGAGGTTGGCGGGGCTAGGCACGCTGCCCACTGGCTCTAGCCCAAACAGCACGTAGGTGCGAGCGCCGGGAAACAAGGTGTAGGCATTTAGAAAATCGGGGCCGCTGAAGGGATAAAACAGCGTGGTAGTAGCCTGGCGCACGGAATCTAGCTCGGTGCGGGCCCAACTATCCATGCGGCTGGTGTGGGTAGCGCGGTACTTAACCCAGCTTTTATCTTGGTCTTTGGCAAAGGCCTGCCAGGCGGGCTGCGCGGCCAGGGCGGCCGGCGCGGTGCCAGGCGCGGGCGGTAGGCCCGCCAGAAAATCGGCCACGGACTGCGTGCGGGCGCTATCGGCGGCGGGCGGGGCTAGGGCTGGGGTGGCAGCTAGCGTATCCGCAGTAGCTGGTGTGTCGGCGGCTACTGTATCGGGGGCCGGGGCGGGGGCAGCTTTGGGGGCCGACGAGGGAGCGGGCATATTGGCCGCCGTATCGGCCATCGTTTCGGAGTGGGTGGCGGCGGACTGCTCGGGGGTGGACTGCGAGCAGGCGGCCAGCAACCCCAAGGCTGGCACTAAGAACTTCGGGAAGCGCATGAAAGAATAGGAGTGGCGCGCGACGGGCGGCCAACAAATTTACGGCCTCTTATTCAGCCTGAAATGAGAAGGTAACCCAAGTTAGCTGGCGAGCTTCAGCAGGCGGCGAGGGGCCTAGGCGGCGGGCTTAGACCTAGGGGCGGGGCGGGCTTTTTGGGCCAGGAAGTAAACTGCCAGGCCGCTGGCCACGGTAGCCAGGCCGTAGAGCGACTCCACGGGCTTGTCTTTGATGATGAAAACCAGCGTCCAGGCGCTGAGGGCCAAGAAAATGAGGGGCGTAAAGGGGTAGCCCCAGGCGCGGTAGGGGCGCGGCAGGCCCGGCTGCTGCCAGCGCAGCACAAACACGCCCAGCACCGTGAGGAAAGTGAAGAGGTTGAGCACGAAGCCCGCGTACACCAGCACGGCCTGAAAGTCGGGCTTCAGAATAAAAACCAGGGTAATGGCCACTTGCAGCAGCAGCGCCCGGCGCGGAATGCCAGTTGGCGTGCGCACGGCTAGCCAGCGCAGGGCGGGTAGGTCCTCGCCCATTACCTGCACGATGCGCGGCCCGGCAAACACCATAGCGCTGATGGTAGAGACGAGCAGCGCCGCGATAAGGGCCCCCGCAAAGCGCCCCCAGGCGGGCCCAAACAGGTAGTTGGCCGAGATGAAACCGACTTCAAGCTGCCCTTTCAGCCAGCCTAGGGGCGTAGAATACAGGAAAACGAAGTTGAGGCCCACGTAGAGCAGCAGCACCACGGCCGTGCCGCTGAGCAGGATGCGCGAGAGGTTGCGCTGCGGCTGCTCGATTTCGCCGGTGAGGTAGGCCGCCGCGTTCCAGCCCGAATAGGCGTAGCTGACGTAAACTAGGCTCACGGCGAAGGTGGGGCTGGCCAGCGCCCGCCAGCCGGCCACGCTGGGCCCAAACGCCAGCGGCTGCGGGTGGGCCGCTACTAGCCCCACAACGATAAACGCCACCAGCACTGCTACTTTGATGGCAGTGACGAACACCTGCATTCGGCTGCCGGCCCGCGCGCTACGGCCGTGCACCAGGGCCAGCACCAGCACCACGCTCACGGCCAGCGCGCTAGCCCCGCTAAAGTTGCTGCCGGCCAGCAGCGGCGTGGCCAGCGCGGGCCACACGCTTTGGGCATAGCGGCCCAGTGCCAGGGCGGCCAGAGCCGTGGGTGCCGCAAAGCCCACCGTGGCTGATACCCAGCCCGATAAAAAGCCGAGGGCGGGGTGGTAAATCTGGCTGAGGTAGTGGTACTCGCCGCCCGAGCGGGGCAGGGCGGCGGCCAGCTCACCGTAGCACACGGCCCCGCATAAGGCAATGAGGCCGCCTACCACCCACAGCATCAGCAGCGCAAACCCGCTCTGGATGCCTAGCAGCTGAAAGCCTAGGCTGGTGAATACGCCCGTGCCCACCATGTTGGCAATGACAATGGCGGCGCCGGTACGAAAATTCAGTTTATAAGGTTGAGACTGCACGGCGGCAAAGGTCGGGCCAGAGCCGTATACATAAGGGGCGTCCGACTTGACCAAGCGGGACGCCCCTTATGTATGCGCTAGTAGCTCGTGTTCCCTAGGCCTCGGCTGCAGCTACTGCCTTGGGCTTTTTGTAGAGCGGCACCGTGCTGCATGGCTCGCCATACATGATGCTGGCGGCCACTGGCAACAGGCGCTGCATAATGGCGACGTAGGCAAACGTGGGCACGGGCTTGTCGCCGCAACCCTTAACCACCAGCTTGGCATCTTGATAGTCGGCGGGATTGAGGCGGGCGATGGCCTGCTCGAACAACGACTGCTCTAGGGCCTCTAGGCTGCCGAAGACGTAGTGGTGCGCGTGGGCTTGCAGCTTGGTAGCCAGCAGCATGTAGGCCCAGGTAGGCACAATGGCGTCGGCCGAGCAGATAATGGCTACGTTCTGGCCGGCATACTGCGCCCAATCGTGGGTTTTAATGAACTCGCGGAAGTCCTTCTCGCGCAGCATCAGGCCGTGAAAGAGGTTGTCCTTGATGTCGTACACCACGCGCTCGCCGGGGTGGATGTACTCTTCCAAGTTGAGCGTGACGAGGCCGCTGCTGGCGACGCGGTTGACGAAGAGAGGCTCCATAGTTTCAGTTATCAGTTAACAGGCATCAGTTATCATTCAACAGCATCAATCTACAAAGCTGATAACTGATGCCTGTTAACTGATAACTGTTTTAGGCGTGGTAGTATAAACTTCTTTCAAGTAAAACGGCTCGTAGTAGGCCACGTCCTGAAACTCCTGGCGCTGGTAGGCCCCTAGGGCCAGCTCGCCGGTGCTAACGGCAGTGGGCTGCACATCGGCCAGGAAAAGCGCGTTGGGATTGGCGGCTACCAGGGGCTGAAACTTGGCGGCCCCCGAGCCGAAGCATAACACCGGCTGGTGGGCTAAATGTTCGGCCAAGGCCTCGGGGGCTAGAATTAAGTTGCTGGGAGGCAGCAGGCTAGTGCCGTCGGCGCGGTACAGCGCAGTGTACACTTCCTGGCGGCGCGCGTCGAGCATGGGCGCGTAGAGGTAGGCTTCGGCGCGGGGCGTGCGGGCGGCCACCTGGTGGGCCAGCGCGGGCAGCGTGCCCACGGCCAGCAGCGGCACATCGAGGGCAAAGCACAGGCCCTTGGCCGCCGCCGCCCCAATGCGCAAGCCGGTGTAGGAACCCGGCCCGTCGCTCACGGCCACGGCGGCGAGGTCGGCGAGGACGTGGCCAGTATTTTCGAGCAGCTGCTGTACCAGCACCGTGAGGTGGGTGGAGTGCGACTTGTCGAGGCGCAGCTCGCTGTGGCCCAGCAGCCGGGCGGTGGGCACCTCGTGCAGCGCCACCGAGCAGATGGGCGACGACGTTTCGAGCGAAAGCAAAAGGGAGGCAGGCATGAAAGGCAGCTACGTGAAGCATTCCGCGGTGCTACCAGCCGCAGCACCCGGCCCCGCAAAGGTCGCCCTAGGGGCGCTAGCAACAATAAAGCCGACCCGCTTAGGCAAGCAGGCCGGCTTCAGCAACGAAGAAAATAGCTAGTGGGGCTAGGCGGCCGCCGCGGCATCGGGCAGGCCCGCCGGATACATGGGAATAACCGGCGTTTCGGGCGCGCCGGGGGCTAGGGCCGGAGCCTGCGCATCGGCGTGGTGGCGCAGGGCGCGCATCAGCAGATACTTGTATTTTTCGGCATCGGCCAGGGCCTGGGCAATGGCTTGCTCGGCCGCCGCCACGGTCACGACGGGCTGCAATTCGCGGCGCGGGCGGCGGGCTTCGAAGACGTGACCGGCGAGGTATTCGGCAGGGTTTTTCATGGCAAGAACAGCGTTAATCGGCGTACTTTATCAACCGATTTTGGGCGTCTGAAATTCCTTTTTATTGAAAATAATCTTCTTGATTATCAGCGCTTAATCAAACAGCAGCCGGTTCAGCCACTGACCTTTATTTTTTGGCAAGGTATTGGTAATAACAGCAGCGTTGGGCGACAGCGCCGAGCGGGTTTAAGCAGGGCATTTTTTATGCACTGCCGCTGTTAAACCTTCGCTGGGCGGCCTCGTCCAAGTTCATACTATTCACAGTTAAACGGGAGTGCTTTGGCACTTAATTTATATGCGTCGCAACCTGTTTTTTGCTTTTGTGCTGGTGCTGGGCTTCGGCCTCACGCTCAGCAGCTGCGCCCCTGGCGTATATGGCGGCACCAGCGTGGGGGTGGGCGTGGGCCCGGCCTACTACGGCGGCTACGGCCCCGGCTACTATGGCCGCCCTTACGGCTACGGCTACGGCCCGCGCTACTACGGTGGGCCCGTTATCGTTAATCCCCGCCCGATTATCGTCAATCCCCGGCCGCGCTTTTACGGCGGCTACCACGGTGATGCCGGCTTCCACGGCGGCGGCGGTGGCTACCGGGGTGGCTTCAATGGTGGCGGCTTCCACGGTGGTGGGGGCGGCGGGCGCCGGGGCGGGCGCTAGGCCTCGCCTATCCCATCCGGCCCACTTGGTTTTTCGTTAAGTATCTACGCTTTTTCTCATCCCAAACGTGTTCCAGCACTCTTTCGCCATGTCGCTCCGTCCTTTGTTCTTCGCTTTGCTACTGAGCCTGGCTGCGGCCGGCACTGCCTCGGCCCAAATTGTTATTGGCGCCCGCATTGGGGTGGGTCCTCGCTACTATGCCCCACGCCCGCGCTACTACGCGCCGCCCGTGGTGGTGGCCCCAGCGCCGGTGTACTACGCCCCGCCGGTGGTAGCGCCGCCCGTGTACTATGCCCCGCGCCCGGTGTACTATGCGCCCCGCCCAGTGTACTACGCCCCGCGCCCCTACTACGGCCGTGGCTACTACGGCCGCTGGTAGCTGGGCAAATTGCTCGAAAAAACAGCCCTGGTGCCTCGCGGTGCCGGGGCTGTTTTTTTAACGCGGCCCTAGGTCCTCCCCCACCCTTCAAGCTACAGCGTGCCCGACTCGTGCACCCGGATGCCGCCGCCATCGTCTTCGGCGGCGCGCAGCATGGCCTGGGCCACGGTGGCGGCGGCCACCGGGCGGTAGTGGCGCCAGCTGCCGCGCAGTAAGGGGCCGGCCAATTTCAGAAAAAAGGCGCCCAGCCGCTCACCCAGGCGCGGCGCCAGGCGCTCGCCCAGCAGCAGCGAAGGCCGGAAGATGTGGATGGCGCGGAAGGGTGCCTCGCGCACAGCGGCTTCCATCTCGCCCTTCACGCGGTTGTAGTAGAAGCGCGAGTCGGCATCGGCCCCCATGGCGGAAACCACCAGAAACTGCGAGGCAAAGTTGGCCGCCGTCAGCGCCGCCAGCTTCACTACGTACAGAAAATCAACTTCGTAGAAAGCAGCTTTGGAGCCCGCTTGGCGCATGGTAGTGCCTAGGCAGCAGTATACGTCGTCGGCAATGAGGCGCAGGCGCACGGCTTCGAGCTGGCCCAGCTCGGTTACGACCTGCACCAGCTTGGGGTGGGTGACGTTGACTGGCCGGCGCCCCACCACTATCACCTTGGCATAGCGCTCGGAGGCTAGCAGCAGCGGCAACAAGGCACTGCCTACCAGGCCCGTAGCGCCGGCGAGTAAAGCTGTTTTTTGCATAAAAGCTTCTAGAAAAGAACCTCAGGCTGACGATAGGAAGCATCTCTATCGCACTAGTCAGGCTTACGTCAAAAGTCAATTACGCGGTAGAGATACTTCCTATCGTCAGCCTGAGGTTCAGTTTGCGCTTGTGCAACCAAAAATGGCCCTACTGCCGGCCCAGTGCCTCGGCGCGGGCGCGGGCAGCCTCGGCGCCGGCCATGAGGCCTTCGCGCACCGCGCCTTGGCCAAAGGCCCCTAGGGCAGCCTCGGTGGTGCCGCCTTTGCTGGCTACGCGGGCAATCCAGTCCTGGCAGCTGAGGCCCGACTGGCTATACAGCTCCACCGCGCCCCGAAACGTTTGGCTGACCAGCAGCTCGGCCTCGGCGGGCGCGAAGCCCATTTGGGCGGCGGCGGCCATCAGGGCCTCCATGCAGTAGTACACGTAGGCGGGGCCGCTACCCGAGATGGCGGTGCTGGCATCGATGGCGCTTTCCTGCTCTACATACACCGTTTTGCCGGTGGTGCTCAGCAGGTTTTGCACTTGCACCAGCTCGGCGCGCGTCACCTCGTCGGTACTGGTAAAGGCCGTCATGCCCATACCGATTTGGGAGGGCAGGTTGGGCATGGCCCGAATGACTTTGGGCGTGCCTAGGGCCTGGCGCAGGGTATTTATTTGCACGCCGGCCATGATGCTGAGCACTAGCTGCTGGGGCTGCACCAAGCCCTGCAGCTGCGCAAACAGGGCGGGAGAATCCTGCGGCTTCACGGCCAAGATAATAATGTCGGCGCCCGGCACGCAGTCTTCGGGGCGGCCCCACACGGTGCCTACCTCGTGGGCGGCTAAGGTGGCTACTCGCTCGGGCGAGCGGGCCAGCAGGCGCAAATCGAGGCGCGAGGTGATGTGGGCGCGCACGAAGCTGCGGGCATAGGTGAGGCCCATGTTGCCGCCGCCAATGATGAGAATTTTCATGAGGTGAGGGCTTCGCTCGGGAAGTTAGCGCTGAGGTGCGCGATGGTAAAGCGCTGAGATATGCTGAGCGCGGATAGCACGAATGGATTGGCAATCAGAGTAATATAATAATTGCAACAAAGATGCAAAATTAGCTTCGCTCAAAATGCAACATTGTTGCTCATTATACTTTCCAAATCCAGCCCTGCCGGCGCACCACTACCAGCGCCACCAGCCAGACGAGCAAACATACCACCGCGCCGGCCAGCGACGCATTGCGCGGGTCGAGAAAATGCGGGGCTATATATCCCTGGTAGAGCCACTCCTGGCCGCCCACCGGGCCCCTAGGGCCCGCCAGGTGCAGCAAGCCCAGCGTGCGCGAGAGGATGGCCGAGCCAAAGAACACGGCAATGGCATTGACGCCGGCCGCCACGGGCACGGCCGTCCACCAGCGCGAACCTTGCACATCGCAAAGCCAGTAGAGCAGCGCCAGCAGCAGCGCAGCCAGCCCGCCGGTGAAGAGCACGAACGAGCTGGTCCAAAGTGCTTTGTTGATGGGAAACCACTGGCTCCAGAGCAGGCCGGCGCCCACGGCCAGCGCGCCGGCCACCGCTAGGCCGCCTAGCTTGGCGCCGGGCGGGCGGGTGGTGCGCAGCCACTGCCCAGCCAGGGCGCCCAGTAGGCCGGTGCCTAGGGCCGGTAGGGTGCCCAGCAAGCCTTCGGGGTCCCAGGTGCGGGAGGTTTTCCAGAGGTGCGGCTCGGTGAGGATGGTGCGGTCGAGCCAGGCGCCGAGGTTGGTTTCGGGGGCCAGGCTGGGCACGCCGGTGCCGGGCACGGGCACCAGCTGCATCAGCACCGCGTAGCCCACCAGCAGCACCAGCACTAGCGCCGCCTGGGTGCGCCAGCTGCTGAGCATATACACCACGCTCGCCCCAAAGTACACCAGCGCAATGCGTTGCAGCACGCCCAAGATGCGCACCGTGCTGAAGCCGAAGTGCGGGTAGAGCGAGGTGAGCAGCCCGAGGGCAAAGAGCATGGCCGCCCGCCGCGCCACCTTGGCCAGCACTGGCCCGGCGGGCGCGCCGGCCGCCTTGGCGCCCGCCAGCGCGTAGGCTAAACTCACGCCCACAATGAACAAAAAGAAGGGAAACACCAGGTCGGTGGGCGTGCAGCCGTTCCAGGTGGCGTGCTCCAGGGGCGGGTAGATGTGGCCCCAGTCGCCGGGGTTGTTCACGATAAGCATCATCATGACGGTGAGGCCGCGAAACACGTCGAGGCTGACGAGACGGGGGGCGGGCACGAGCACGGCGGGTTCTGGCATGGGGCGGCGGTGGGTACAAACGCAAAGGTGCCCGGCCGCTTCGGGAAAAGCAACCGGGCACCTGGTTCTTTTGCTGGCCACTCAGGACCCTAGGGCGCAGCCAGCGCGGCGGCAGTAGGCTTGCGCAAGTTGAAGCGGTAGCGCATGGCCTCACTTGCTACTAGACTGCCGCGGCAAGCTTCTCTTAGCTACCAGGGCCCTAGGGCCCCTACCCTAGCGCAAGCCAAACAGCCGGGCGAAGAAGCCACGGCGGCGCGGCTTTTCCTTTTCCTTGGTTTTCACCTTGTAGGCTGGTTCCTCGGCGGCGGGGCGGGGCTGGGGGCGCGGAGCCACCACTACCGGCGCGGTAGGGCGCGGGGCGGGGCGGGCGGCTACCGGCGGGGCCACGGTGGGCGGGGCAGCCGCCAGCACTTCATTGGCCAGCTTGCCCTCGCTGAAGATGCGCACCGGCGCGCTTTCATTGTGCAGGCGGTCGGCGGCAGTGAGGTAGTAAGCGTAGGCGGTGCCGGGCACGGCGGTGGTGTCCTGGTAGGTACCGGGCTGCCCTAGGGCCAGCGGCCGGATGATGGCCAGGATGCGCCTAGGGTCGTCGGGGCCCATCACTTGGCCGCGCTCGAAGCGGTAGAGCACGTAGTAGGCGGCCCGGTCGCCGTCGGGGGCGGGCTGGGGGTCGGGCGTCCAGGTGAGGGTAGCCAGCGGGCCCACGCGGTTGAGCAGCAACTGGCGCACGGGCCTAGGGGCCAGGCTGTCGAGCCAGGGCATGGTGGGCACCAGGGCCGGCGCGCGGTACAGGTCGAGGCGCAGCGAGTCGGTGCTGTGCAGGGGGTTGCCCACCAGCGACTTGGCCGAGAAAAACACGCTGCCCTGCACATCCTCGGGGTAGCTGCGGTTGAGGCGCAGCTGGCGGGGCAGCTCGCGCGGGTTGCGCCAGGCCGTGTCCGAGCGGGTGCTCTCGAACATGCGGTAGGTGCCGTGCCCGATGTAGAGGTGGCGCCCGAAGCGGTTGCGCGTCCACCACTCCAGCAGCGGGGCGTAGGGCACCAGCCGAAACCGGGTGCTCCAGTACAGCTGGGGCAAAATATAATCCACCCAGCCCTGCTGCAGCCACAGGCGCGAGTCGGCGTAGAGGTTGCTGTAGCTGGGCTGGCCGGCGCGGGTATCCGACCCTAGGGGGTCGGCGCTCTTGTTCATCCACACGCCGAAGGGTGAGATGCCGAACTTCACCCAGCGCTTGGTGGCGCGCAGGCTGTCGTGCAGCTCGTGCACCAGCAGGTTCACGTTGCGGCGGCGCCAGTCGCCCAGGCTCAGGCTGTCAGGGTTGTTGGCCTTGTAAGCGGCCTCGTCGTGGAAAGTGTAGCCCGGCTCGGGATACGGGTAGAAGTAGTCGTCAAAGTGCACGCCGTCAATGTCGTAGCGGCGCGTCACGTCCAATATCACGCGCTCGATGTGGCGGCGCACGTCGGGCAGGCCGGGGTTGTAGTAGTACTGGCTGGCGTAGCGGATAAACCAGTCGGGGTGGCGGCGGTAGGGGTGCAGGGCGCCCAGGCTGCGCGTCACGGTATCCATGGTGGCCCGGTAGGGATTAAACCAGGCGTGAAACTCCATGTTGTGGCGGTGCGCCTCCGAGATGAGGAACAGCAGCGGGTCGTCGTCGCCGGCGGGGGCTTTGCCCTGGCGGCCGGTCAGGTACTTGCTCCAGGGCTCCAGCCCCGACTTGTAAAAGGCGTCCGAAGCGGGCCGAATCTGCACGAACACCGCGTTGAGGCCGGCGCGCTGGCCGGCGTCGAGCAGGCGGCGGTACTCGCGCCGGTACTGCTCGGGCGCCTCGCCGCGCTGGTTGGGCCAGTCGATGTTGCCCACCGTGGCAATCCAGAAGCCGCGCAGCTCGCGCTTGGGCGGGGGCGGGCCGTCGTCGGCCTCCTGCCTGGCAGCCAGCTCGGTAAGGGTGTGAGCCTGGGCGCGGGCCAGCGGGGCGCCGAGCCCCCCTACCAGCAGCAACCAGCAAAAAACAGCACAAAAAAAAGAAGGGCGGGTACGCAACACAGGCACAAAGAACGGACTGCCGGGCCGCTTTCAGCTACCGGCCGCCAAAAGCCCGCCTGACACCCCTAGGGGCGCTGGCCGGGCCCAACCTTCCGCCCTTGGCCGGGGTATAGCCACGGGTACCTTTTCCCCCTCCCCTCGCTCATGGCCACTGCCAACCAGCCTACCCCCGACCACTCTCAGCCCACCGACCCGGCCCAGCTGGGCGCCGACCAAAGCCCCGAAACTTCCGCGCGCGACGACTCGCGGGATATGTCGCCGGTGATTGCCGAAACCCATAAAGACCAGGACCCCGCCACGGCCGGCCAGCAAGTAAACCAGCCCCTAGGCTCCCAGTTCGACCAACAGCGCCAGCAAAGCGCCGCCAATGACTCCGCTGGCGACGTGGGGCAAGGCCAGGGCCAAGGTCGCGCCGCCGACAACGGCGATGAGGACCGCGGCTACGAACAAAGCGGCTACCGCGGCGGCCTGGGCGGCAGCGGTGGCCGCGAAAGCCACGACGACTGCCAAACCGACACCGACGCCAACCCCTACACCGGCGGCTACGACGGTGGCGGCAACGACCAGCCTAGCCCCGAGCAAACCAAAAACTTGGGTCTTAACACGCCCTCGCCCACTGACAAGACACAGTAACACCCGCCTCCGACGGCACTAAAAAGGGCGGCCAAGCTGAGTAAATATCAGCTTGGCCGCCCTTTTTGAGTAAAACTTCGCCGTCTACGACAGTGTGTAGCCCAGCTTACAAAGTCAATAGGCTACGCACCGTCTTGCGCGGCGTTGGTGGGGTTTTGGTCGGCGCGGTCGGGTGCGGCGTCGGTGGGCTGCTGCTCGCCGCCTTCCAGGCCGTTGGTTTGGTCGGCGTCGCCGTAGTCGCCGCGGATGCCGGCGCCGTCGCTGCTAGCCAGGTCGGTCTGGCTCACGGTTTCGGGGTTGCCGCTGGCGTTCTGGTCGCGGTCGGTAGCGGCCTGCTGGTTGGTGATGGGACCGGCGGTGCTAGCGGTTTTGTCTTCTTCAATGGGGCCGGGGCGGCCCGAGTCGGGGGCGGGATTGGGGGAAACCATATTAGCTTAATGTGAAAATTAGTGGATGTAGAAATGTGAAAAATGATAGGAAGGAATGGGTAGGCACCAAAGCCGATGTGGCTATTTTCTCATTCTTCACATTTGCACATTTACATATTTAATAAAATTAAAGCGTTACCTCGCCGATGCTGGTGCCGCCGCTGCTGCCTGTGCCGCCGCTGACGCCCGCGCCCGTAATGCTGCCACTGTGCTCGTCGCCTTTGTCGTTGAGGACTTCTTTTTGCGCGTCGGGGTTGGCCGGGCTGGCGTTGCCACCGCTGCCCGAGTTATCGTCGGCGTTGCCGCCGTAAAGGGCTTCGCGGCTAGTGGGGGCCTCCTGGCGGCCTAGGGGCTGGTAGTCGTCCGACTGGATGGACTCGGTAGCCTGTTCTTTTTCGGGGCGGGTGGTAGGCATGGGAAAGGAATGGTGAAGGAAGAAATGATGCCTGGGTGTACGCAGGGTGCGGCGGGTGGTTGGGTTTCGGTTTTCTGGCGCAACTTGGGGGCTCGTGCGCCGGCGCTTGCCGGTTGGCCTACCCTTTTCCCAATGTCCGCTCCTTCCGACGCCCTGCTTACCAAAACTGACGCCGAGCTGCAGTTTTTTGTTGATAACCCGCAGCTTTACCAGCCCGCGCTAGTAGAGGCCGCCCGCCGCGAACTGGCCCGTCGCGCCGCCGAGGACCCTAGAGTATCGTCTTCGGCGGCGATGCCAGATGCCGCCGAGGCTGCAGCCACCGCTGCCACCACCAGCGCCCTGGCTAACGCGGCGCCCACCCCGCCGGCCGCCCCAGTTTACGCCACGCCGGCGCCCTTTGCCCCGCCGCCGGCCCTGGACTACCCCGCCACTTACCTGGATGAGCCCGCCCGGCGGCGCCCCTGGCTGGTACCGCTGCTTATTTTACTAGCCGTAGCGGCCGGGTTCGGGGTATACCGCTGGTCGGCGGCGCACGAGCGGGCAGCCCAGGCGGAGGCCAAGCGAGCCGCCGCCCGGCTGACGCCCGATGCGCTGAAGCTCGACGCGGTGGCTACTACGGCCATGCCGGAGTATAATATCACAGCATTAGTTGACAAGCAGTTGGCCAAAGTACCGGCCGCCGAAAAAGCAGACGCCCAGCCCTTGCGGCAGTTCCGGGAGATGAGCCGGCGCTTTTGGGTAGCCGAAACCCAGTCGGAATACCTCACCCAGCTGGCCGACCAGGGCAAGGCCGGAGCCGCCTTTGCCAGCCAGGCGCTGCTGGCGCGCGAAAACTGGCGGGCCTGGAACAAGGGTGCCATGTACGGCTACAAGTTTGGCCCGCGGCTGCAAGAGCAGTATGAACTGATGGGCAAGGTGGCCAGCAGCCAGCAGCACATCCTGGCCCGGCTGCCCGACTTGCTGGCCAACAAAGGTTTTTTGACGGACAAAGAGTTGGTCAACCGCACGGGGGATGTGCAAGCCTGGATGGCCGACCTGGCCGCAGTTTCGCCCGTCACGGGCCGCGCCTACGAAATAACTACCTTGCAAGCCAGGTAGTTACTTGCCGCAGCCTTCGCGGCGGCTGGTAGCGCTGGCGGCGGCTAGCCGGGCGGCGGGCAGCCCTAGGGCAAGCCGGCCGCCGAACCCACTACCCACCTCGCGCGGTTACCCTAGCGCATGGATTTATCAACCCCCGAGGCGGCCGCCGCGCACTTCGCCCAGCGCCCCGATGCCGAGCTGCTGTACCTGGCCCGCGCGGGCAGCGGCTACCCGCCAGCCGTAGTGGCAGCGGCCGTGGCCGAGCTGCAGCGCCGCCAGCTACTGCCCGAGGTAGCCGCCCCGCCTAGCCCCACCCCGCCGCCGGCCGAGGCCCCCGCCGAAACCTGGCTGCAGACGCTAGGCCAGCTGGCGCGCGGCTTGTTTTGGCCCACGCGCCAGTACTGGGCGGTGCCGCTGCTCATCGACCTCAATCTGCTGGTGTGGCTGGCCATGACGCTGAGCGGCGTGTCGGCCACCGCGCCCACCGGCCACGAGCTAGTGCGCTGGGGCTCCAACGTCAGCTCGCTCACGCTGCATGGCCAACCTTGGCGCTTAGTTACCAGCCTGTTTGTGCATGGCGGCATCACCCACTTGCTGCTCAATATGGCCAGCCTATGGCTGCTGGGGCTGCTGCTGGAGGCTCGCACCGGCGGTGGCCGGCTGCTGGCGGCCTACCTGGCCAGCGGCGTGGGCGGCTGCCTGGCCACGCTGTGGTACCACGCGGGCGGCATCAACTCGACGGGGGCCAGCGGGGCCATTTTTGGGCTGTATGGGCTGATGCTGGCCTTGCTGCTGAGCCGGCAGATTGTGCTTGACAAGTACGACCGCCGGGCCATGCTGGGGCTGGTGGGCTACCTCATTCTGAGCAACTTGCTTTCGGGCATCACGGGCAATATCGACAACAGTGCTCACTTGGGCGGGCTGGCCGTGGGCCTGCTGCTGGCCGGGCCGGCGGTGATGGCTTCGCTGCGGCGCGCGGCCTAGGGCTGGTCGTTGCGTTAAAAGCTGGCGCCTGAGCTTTATATTTTTTGATTCCTTTGCAGGGCGAATTGCGCTGCCCGAAAGCAAAACGCGCAGTTGGTGGTTATCAGCCTCCATTTCCACTACTAACCCTGCTTTTATGCTCGCCTTGCAGCAAGACGCCCCGCACCAGCCCGCCGTGGTGCGCGAAATTCCTACTCCCCAGCCCGGCCCCGGCGAGGTATTGGTACGCCTGCGCGCCGCCGCCCTCAACCACCGCGACGTCTGGATTCAGAAGGGCCAGTACGCGGGCCTGAAGCTACCCTGCACCCTAGGGGCCGACGGTAGCGGCGAAGTGGCCGCCCTGGGCGAGGGCGTAACGGGCTGGCAGCTAGGCGCGGGCGTTATCATTTACCCCGCCCTGGCTTGGGGCGACAACGAGCGCGTGCAAGGCCCCGACTTCCGGGTACTGGGCATGCCCGACCCCGGCACCTTTGCCGAGTACATTGTGATGCCGGCCCACGCCCTGCGTCAGAAACCCGATTTTTTGAGTTGGGAGCAGGCAGCGGCCCTGCCGCTGGGTGGCCTCACGGCCTACCGGGCAGCCTTTGGGCGGGCGCGGGTGCAGGCTGGCGAGCGGGTGCTGGTGGCAGGCATTGGGGGCGGGGTGGCGCTGCTGGCGGCCCAGTTTTGCGTGGCCCGCGGGGCCGACGTGTGGGTTACCTCGGGCAGCGACGACAAGCTGAACCGTGCCTTAGGCCTGGGTATCGGCCTGAAGGGCGGCATCAACTACAACACCGAGAAATGGGTGAAAACCCTGACCCAACAGGCGGGCGGCGGCTTCGACGTCATTATCGAGAGTGCGGGCGGCGAGGCCTACAACCAGTTGGTGGACGCCGCGGCCCCCGGCGGGCGCATCGTGAGCTACGGCGGCACCCTAGGGCCTATCAACGGTCTAGTGCCAGGCAAGGTGTTTTGGAAGCAGCTCGATTTGCTGGGCTCCAGCATGGGCAGCTACCAGGACTTCGATGCCATGCTGCAGCTGGTTACCGACCAGCAACTAGTGCCGGTAGTAGACAAAATTTTCGCGCTGGAAGAAGGCGAGCAGGCCCTGCGCTACCTCGACGCCAGCCAGCAGCTGGGCAAAGTAGTGCTAGAAATAGACTCTACCGCGCCCGGCGGGGCCGAAGGCGCCGCCGACGCGGGCGCCGAGTAAGACCGCAGATTTAACGGATTCAACGGATTTCGCCGATACGCTGGCTGCGCCAGCTGGCTACGCGAATGGGAGAGCGGCTTTATTCGCTTCATACACCCTAGGGAGGATGGAGAAGGAATTCAAGCTAAGCTCGTGCTCCCATTCGCGTAGCCAGCTGGCGCAGCCAGCGTATCGGCGAAATCCGTTGAATCCGTTAAATCTGCGGTCCTATTTACGGCGGTACTCCGCGTTCAGGTAGCTCAGCACCGGGGCCGTTACGTTGAGGCCGGTTTGGCCGTAGGCGACGGCGCCGCTGGGTGTGGCGGTGAGAATCAGCTTGTAGCCGTGGCTTTTACCGTAGGCTTCCATCTTTTTGCTCACGCTTTCCAGCACTTGCTGGGTGAGCCTGGCGTCGGCTTCCTGGGCCTGGGCCTGAATCTTTTGCTGCTCTACGCCGCTGCGCTGCTGCTGCTCCTGTAGCTTTTGCTCGGCGGCGGCACGCTGCTCGGGGGTGAGGCTGGCGGCAGTTTTCTGGTACTGCTCCACGGCCGAGCGGAAGCTGGTTTCCAGCGCCTGGTTCTGGCTTTGCCAGCCCTTGGCCTTGGCCTCAAACGAGCGGCGGGCATCCTTGGCGCCCTGGTAGCCCTCTACCAGCTTGGCCATTTCTACATACACGATGGCCCCGGCGGCGGGGGCCGGGCCGGCGGGCGCCGCGGCTACGGCCGGCGCGGGAGCTTCGGCAGCGGCCGTGGTAGCCGGGGTGCTGGCGGCCGTATCGGCGGCGGGCGCGTCAAGGGCCGGGGCTTCGATGGGCGCGGCGGCAGCTACCGGCGCGGTTGCCACTGGCTGGCGGAAATGCAGGAAATACAACACGGCTACCGCAATCAGCAGCACGGCATTAAAAAGCAATTGGGCAGGATTTTTCATCATGCGGCAAAGGTAGCAGCTAGTAGCAACCGGCTCATATCTTGCTCACAAGCGCGGTGGTATCTAGCAGCATGGAAACGCCTTTTGCACTATTTTTTTTGGTGGCATTGGCAGCCGCTAGCTGCACCCGCTCCTCGGTAGCACCAGCTGCCTCAGCCAACCCGCTTCCACCCCACACCGCCTACCTACGCCTGCGGGCCGATGGCAGCAACCAAGCCGCTCCGCTGCAGCAAGCCATCGACTCGTGCGCCGCGGCCGGCGGGGGCACGCTGGTGCTGCGGCCGGGTACCTACACCAGCGGCCCCGTTTACGTGCGCAGCGCCGTGACACTGCAGCTCGACTCGTTGGCGACGCTGTTGGCTTCGCCGACCATGAGTGACTTTGTAGTGGGCGGCAAGGTGCTGAACTTGCTGAATAGCCCCGCTGGCTCCGGCCTGCACGACGTGGCCCTGACCGGCGCAGGCACCATCGATGGCAATGGCGCGGCGTGGTGGGCGGCTTTCCAGGCCAACAGCGCCTTGGTGCGCCCGCGCCTTATCGGCATCGCAGGGTGCCAGAACCTGACCGTGACGGGCCTCACGCTCACTAACTCGCCCTCCTTTCACGTAGTACCTAGCCAATGTCAGCACGTAGTGATTACCAACGTCAAGATTAAGGCGCCCGCCACCTCGCCCAACACCGACGGCATCGACCCGGCCAACTGCGACGGCGTGACTATCACTGGCTGCCGCATCGATACTGGCGACGATAACATCGCCCTCAAGGGCGGCCGGGTCAGTGGCGCCCTGGCCACGCCCTGCCAGAACGTGGTGATTACCAATTGCCTCTTCCTGAATGGGCACGGGCTGAGCATCGGCAGCGAAACCTCGTCGGGCGTGCGCAACGTGCAGGTGAGCAACTGCACCTTCATCGGCACCACCAACGGCATTCGGCTGAAATCGGAAACCGGCCTAGGGGGCCCGATGCAAGGCCTGAGCTACCACAACCTGACGCTAACAAACGTGCCCAACCCCCTGATTATCGACCTCAACTACGCTCTCAACACTAATAGCAACTACCCAACTGATGTGCCCAGCGTGACCGACCTGACCATCGACCAACTAACCGCTACTGGGGCCAAGGCGGCAGGTAGCCTCGTGGGCCTGCCCAATTCGCTGCTGCGCAACCTCACCCTCTCGCACCTCAGCATCAGTGCTACTACCGGCTTGGTGCTGCAAAATGCCACGGGCGTCACGCTCAGCAGCTGCACTATCACCCCGGCCAGTGGGCCACCAGTTATTGCCACCAACGCCCAGGGCACTGGCTTCTAAGCCCTAGAGCCCTACTCGCTGGCCAGGTGCAGCAGCGCGTCGCCCTGGTGCACCACGGGCATGTAGTTGAGGCCGATGACGTAGCCGCTCCAGGGCGCGTCGAGGCGCACTACCTGCTCGCCGTAGGGGTCGGCCACCGAGCCAAATACCTGGCCTTCCTGCACGTAGTCGCCCAGCCGCACGTGGGCCCGAAACAGCCCCGCAAAGCGCGCCCGTAGCCAGCGGCTGCGGCGGCACACAATGCTGGCCTGGGCCGGCACCGGGCCCGCCGGGCTCATGCCCAGGTGGTGCAGCACCCGCAGCGTGCCCGCAATGGCTACCTCAATGCCCGCCTCGTCGAAGCGCAGGCTCTCGCCAGTTTCGAACACGATGATGCGCTTGCCCAACTCGTGAGCCGTGGCGCGCAGCGAGCCGGGGCGCAGCGGCGCGTGCAGGGTAAAGGGCGCGGCAAAGGCGGTGGCCAGCGCATCGGTTTCGGCATCTTGGCCCAGCACGCAGCGCAGCTGCGGGAAGTTGGCCCGGGCCGCCCCGCCGGTGTGGTAGTCGATGCCGTAGTCCACGAGCGGCATAATCTCGCGCATGAAGCGGTGCGCCACCCGGCTGGCCAGCGAGCCCCTAGGGTGCCCCGGAAACGAGCGGTTCACGTCCTTACCGTCGGGCACGTCGCGGCTGAAATTCAGAAACCCGTAGATGTTGAGAATCGGAATGGCGATGATGGTGCCTCGCGTGGGCCGCAGCAAGTCGCGCCGCACCAGCCGCCTAATCGTTTCCACGCCGTTCACTTCGTCGCCGTGCATGCCGGCCATCAGCAGCACTACTGGACCAGGCTCCAGGGCCCGTACCACATGCACCGGCACGTCGATAACCGTGCCCGAGGGCAGCTTCGAAATAACCAGCCGCGTGAGCACCCGCTCGCCTGGGGCAATGTGCAGGCCATTCAGCGGAAGCGTATTGTCTACCATCATGGCCGCGTTTTCACCAATAATCCGGCCAAAGCGGGAAGGTGGTAAAATAGTGATGTGGTAAAGTGGTAAAAAAAAGAACGTCATGCTGAGCTTGCCGAAGCATCTCTACCGAACGACCCGAAAGGCGTGGTAGAGATGCTTCGGCAAGCTCAGCATGACGTTCTTCTCTCATCACCTATCACTACTCTTCCTTTTTCTCCACTGGCTTTTTCTTTTTCACCTTGCCCTTGCCGCCACGCTTGCGCAGGGCCAGGGCGGCCGTATAGTCAATAACGCGGCCGGCTAGGTCGAGGCCGGTGGCTTTCTCGATGCCCTCGAGGCCGGGCGAGGAGTTGACTTCGAGCACCAGCGGGCCGCGCTTGCTTTGCAGCATATCTACGCCGGCCACGCCCAGCCCTAGGGCCTTGGTGGCCAGCAAGGCGGCCGCCTTTTCGCCCCGGCTCAGCTTCACGAGCGTGCCGGTGCCGCCGCGGTGCAAGTTCGAGCGGAACTCGCCCTCCTGGCCCTGGCGGCGCATGGCCCCCACCACCTCGCCATCCACCACGAAGGCGCGCACGTCGGCGCCCTTGGCCTCGGCAATGTATTCCTGCACCAGGATGCGGGCCTTGAGGTTGTGGAAGGCTTCGATGACCGACTGGGCAGCCTTGGCGCTTTCGGCCAGCACCACCCCTAGGCCCTGCGTACCCTCCAGAAGCTTGATAATGACCGGCGCGCCGCCCACCTGCTCGATGAGGGCGGGCACGGCCTCGCTGGAGTTAGTAAAGGCCGTTTTGGGCATGCCCACGCCGGCGCGGCTCAGGATTTGCATCGAGCGCAGTTTATCGCGAGAGCGCACAATAGCTTGGCTATCGACGGCGGTGCGCACCTTCATCATCTCGAACTGCCGCACCACGGCCGTGCCGTAGAACGTGACCGAGGCGCCGATGCGCGGAATAATGGCGTCGAATTGTTCGAGGGGCTGGCCCTGGTATAGAATACTGGGCTGACCTTTTTCGAGCACCAGGTGGCACTGCAAATGGTCGATTACCCGGGCCTCGTGGCCGCGCGCGGTAGCGGCCGCCAGCAGGCGTTGGGTGGAGTACGACCGCGGCTCGCGCGAGAGAATTGCCAGCTTCATAACGCTAAGTTGAGGCCGAAACTACGCCTCAAACGGCCCATCGGTTCCCAAACGCGGCCGTAGCAACTTGGCAGCAGCCCGGCGCTCAGTCTTATACGACATATCGCGCCGGGTTACATCGACCACGAAGCGACCCTGGCGCAGCAGCGTGCGGCCCAGCAACACCGGGTGGCGCAGGTCGGAGCGGTCGGCCAGCGAGAACTCGGCCCCGAAATCTTGCCCGTACAGCCGCACCACCGTGCGAATGACGAAGCGCGCCTGCACCTCGCCGTTGCTGGAGCGAATGTCGCGCTGGTCGAACTGGCGGAAAGCCAGCGGGCGGCCGTCGGTGGCGGGGTGCTCGGGGTCGAGCAGGCGCACGTGCAGCACCAACTCGCCGGTGGCCGGGTCAGGGGCCACGCGCACGTCCTGGCAGTGAATGGCGCTGGTGTAGGCCCCGGTATCTACCTTGGCCTCGACGCCCGTTAGGCCTAGGGCGGGCAGGTCAATCAGCTCGCGCCGGCCCAGGATGCGCTTGGCGGGGCGCTTAGCGGGCGCTGGCCGGCGGTTGGGTTTCTTCATGCGGGCGCAAAGTACACCCAGGCGGGCAGCTAGCGCGGGCGCGTCAGGCGCTCGTACTCGCGCTCGGCCAGGCCGCCCCGCCCACCGGCGCCGTGGGTGGCAATGGCTTGCAACACCACCCCTAGGCCCCAGAAGGCCGTGACCCAGACCGGCCACGGCACGGGCCGCGCCGAGCGGTCGGTGAGCGCCCAAATAGCCCACAGCAGGATATTGACCCACAAAAAGGTGAAGAGGTGCGCCTTAAACTTGGCGCGCCGCTTGGCCAGGCGCCAGAGGTTGGGGTCGCGGTCGGCCGGCGTGGGGGCGTAGGGATACATAGGCGGGAGCTTAAAGCAGGCAAGGGTGGCTTGGCGAGCGGCGTACTTCGCGGTTCGCGGCCTTAGCCGCGCGGCCAGGCGTTAGTAGGCGCCCTGCTGCGCCAGCAGGCGCTCGTATTCGCGCTGGGCGCGCTCGCCCCGGTTGAGGCCCGAGTAGGCGCACAGCCCCTGCGCCGCCACGGCGATGCCCCAGAATACCGACGTCCAGATGGGCCAGGGCAGTTCACTGTGGCGGCCGTGCGCTTCGGGCAGCAAAAAGTACAGCGCCCACAGCCCGGCATTCACCAGGACGTACACCAGCAGGTGGCCCTGAAACTTGGCGCGGCGCTTGGCAATCTGCCACAGGCGCAGGTCGCGGGTGGGGTCGGTGGCGGGGCGGGCGAGGGGCTGCATGGCGCGGGGCGGTTTAAGTGGTTGAACTTGATAGTCAAAGCTACCTTTTTGCCCATCCCCCGCGCAACTAGCCGTTGCTGAAGCGTCGGGCCCTAGGCCCCAACCCACCAAAACCCACGCTGAGCCGTGACCGCAGATGTAACGGATTTAACGGATTACGCGGATACGCTGCTTCGCAGCTGGCTACGCGGGCGCTTTTAGCTTTGTGGCCCGCGCTGCTAGCTACTCGCTCATGTCCTCGTCTTCTGCTCTTACCCGCCTGCGTGTTGTGCAGGGCGATATCACCAAGCTGCCCGTTACGGCCATCGTCAATGCTGCCAACTCGTCCTTGCTGGGCGGGGGCGGGGTCGATGGCGCCATTCACCGCGCCGCTGGCCCGGCACTGCTGGCTGAGTGCCAGGCTATTCGGGCCCGCCAGGGCGGCTGCAAAGTCGGCGAGGCAGTTATCACCACCGGCGGGCGCCTACCGGCTCAGTACGTTATCCACACCGTAGGGCCGGTTTGGAATGGTGGGCGGGCGGGCCAGCCCGAGCTGCTAGCCAGCTGCTACCGCAACTGCCTGCGCCTGGCAGCCGAGCAGGAAATGGTATCCCTAGCTTTTCCGGGCATCAGCACGGGCATCTATGGCTACCCCACGGCGGCCGCGGCGGCCGTGGCCGGCCACGAAATCCGGCAGTGGCTGGCGGCCCACAAATACCCTAGGAAAGTAGTGCTGGTGGCCTTCGACGATGAAACGCGCCGGCTGTATGAAACTGAAGCGGCGCAAACCTAGCCACCGTAACTAGGCAGCTACTTCCAGCCCCTCTACGCGCTCGGCCACTTGGCGCATCAGCCAGAGCGGGGTGCTGGTGGCGCCGCAAATGCCCACCGACGCGGCCCCTGCAAACCACTCGTCCTGCAGCTCGTGCTCGTTCTCAATGAAGTAGCTCTTGGGGTTCACGCCGTTCACTACCGAGAATAGCGCCTTGCCGTTGGAGCTTTTGCGCCCGCTCACGAACAGCACTACGTCGTGCTCCAGGGCAAACTTGGCCAGCTGGGGCTCGCGGTTGCTCACCTGGCGGCAAATGCTGTCGTTGGCGTCGAAGCTGTCGAGCGTGCCGCCGGCGGCGGCAATGCGCTCCTCCATCAGGGCCTTCATCTTGTAGAAGCCGGCCGTGCTCTTGGTAGTTTGGCTGAACAGCGTGACCGGACGCGAAAAGTCAATCTGGTCGAGGTCGGCTTCGGTCATCACCACCAGGGCGCGGTTGTGCGTTTGGCCCGCCAGGCCAATCACCTCGGCGTGGCCGGGCTGGCCGTAAATAACAATCTGCCCGTCCTGGCGCTGGCTCAGGTCGTAGGCGTGCTTCACCCGGTTTTGCAGCTTCAGCACCACCGGGCAGCTGGCGTCAATCAGTTCCAGGTTGTTGCGCAGAGCCAGCTGGTAGGTTTCGGGCGGCTCGCCATGGGCCCGAATCAGCACTTTGCAGTCGTGCAAAGTGCCCAGTTGCTCGCGGTCAATCACGCGCAGGCCCTGCTGGTGCAGGCGCTCCACCTCCATGCGGTTGTGCACAATGTCGCCCAGGCAGTATAGGGTGGCGTCCTCACTCTGCTTAAGCTCATCTTCGGCCATCTGGATGGCAAACTCGACGCCGAAGCAGTAGCCGGAATTTTTATCGATGGTAACCTGCATGAGAAGGGCCGTACCTGCCGGAGTATGCACTTCCGCCAGCCGCACTAGGGCAAAGGTACGAAAACCGTGCCGGGCTGGATAATATACAATAAGTGGCGGGCATCCTGACAGCCGTGCCCTAACGCCCGTCCGCCCAGCGCCTCCATATGCTAAGTACCGGTCACTTTGTGGGCGTAGGCCTCAAACAACGCCGCTGATACCCTATCGAGCACAAAATCAACCTGCTCGGTGATGGTGATGTGCGTGGTATCGAGCAGCACGGCGTCGGCGGCGCGGCGCAGCGGGCTCTCGGCGCGGGTCGAGTCAATGTGGTCGCGCTTGCGCAGGTTCTCCATAATGTCGGTCAGCGGCACGTGCTCGCCTTTGGCGGCCAGCTCCTCCTGGCGGCGGCGGGCGCGCACCTCCACGTCGGCCGTCATAAAAATCTTAACCTCGGCATCCGGAAACACGGTAGTGCCAATGTCGCGGCCGTCCATCACTACGCCGCGCTTGCGGCCTAGGCGCTGCTGCTGGGCCACCATGGCGTGGCGCACCATCGGTATTACCGACACTTCGCTCACGGCATTCGAAATGCGCATCTGGCGGATGTCGTCCTCCCGAATTTTATCGTTGAGGCACAGCTCGTTGCGACCCGAGCGGCGGTTGCGCCGAAAGCTAATATGAATGTCTTCGCGCAGAGCTGCCTCAATGCGGACCATATCGTCGAAGGCAATGCCGTTTTCGAGCAGGTACAGCGTCACGCCCCGGTACATGGCGCCCGTGTCGAGGTAGGCGTAATGAAGGAAAGACGCAACGGCCTTAGCCGTAGTGCTTTTGCCACACGAGGAGTACCCATCAATGGCGATAACGAGGTTGTTCATGAACGCGCGAAAACGGCCATTGGCCCCGTAAGATTACGAAATTCGGCGCGCATCTGCCGCGCCAGGCCCCTGCAAGCTACCATTGAAAGCTACGTACTGGCAGCCGCCGTGCCATAAGTAAGAAGCTCATCCTGAACGTTATGCTGAGCCCCGCGAAGCATCCCTACGAGGCTGTTAACGCGCGGCAGAGCTGCTTCGCGGAACTCAGCCTGACGTTCAAAAATTGGGTTGCTGCCCCACCCTAGGGTCCCTAGTGGCCGCAGGGGCAGGGCACCGCCTTGCCGGTGCTGTGGTGCTTATACCAGCGGGTTTTTTGCGACAGCGAGCCGTGGCTGCCCGCGCAGCTGCCTAGGGCGGCGGCCAGGGCCAGCAGCAGCGCCGGCCGGGCCAGGAGGCGGGCGGTAGCCAATACGTTCACGGTCATTCTGGTTATTCTTTTTTAGTAGCGTAAAGATACTTTCGAGCCAGCCTATTCCGTAACCTTGCTTTCCCGTGCTTTTGTTCGCTTCAACGCCTATGCCTACCGATTTCTTGCTTGCTGTCAACCTGGTTGATATTCCGGCCCGCGCCACCTACCCCGCCACGCTGCGCATTGCCCAGGGCCGCGTGGCCGCCGTGGAGCGCACCGGCGACGCGCCCGACCCCACCCGGCCCTACGCCCTGCCCGGCTTCGTCGATGCGCACGTGCACGTCGAGAGTTCTTTGCTAGTACCCAGCGAGTTTGCGCGCCTGGCCCTGCCTCACGGCACCGTGGCTACGGTGAGCGACCCCCACGAAATTGGCAACGTGCTGGGCGTGGCCGGCGTGCGCTACATGCTCGACAACGCGGCGCAGGTACCGTTTAAGTTCTGCTTTGGGGCGCCGAGCTGCGTGCCAGCCACGCCCTTCGAAACGGCGGGCGCCGCCATCACGACCGCCGACATTGAGGAGCTGTTTCAGGACGCGCGCATTGGCTACCTGGCCGAGATGATGAACTGGCCCGGCGTACTGCACCGCGATGCCGACGTGCTCGCAAAAATAGCCCTGGCCCACCGCTACGACCGGCCCGTGGATGGCCACGCGCCCGGCCTGCGCGGCCCCGACGCCGTCCGCTACGCCAGCGCGGGCATCGCCACCGACCACGAGTGCTTCGCGGCCGACGAAGCGCGCGACAAGCTGGCGGCGGGCATGAAAATCCTGATTCGCGAGGGCTCGGCGGCCCGCAACTTCGACGCCCTCATCGAGCTGGTGCCCGCTCACTACGAGCACCTCATGTTTTGCTCAGACGACAAGCACCCCGACACGCTGCTGCTGGGCCATATCGACCAACTAGTGCGCCGCGCCGTGGCCCTAGGGTACGACGTGTATCAAGTGCTGCAAATGGCCTGCCTCAACCCCGTGGCGCACTACCGCCTGCCCGTGGGCCAGCTGCGCGTGGGCGACCCGGCCGATTTTATTGTGGTAACCGACCTTACCGCGTTCGAGGTGCAGCAAACTTACCTCGATGGGGTATTGGTGGCCGAAGCTGGGCAGTGCCGGCTGCCCGCCGCGCCCGTGGCGCTGGCCAATAACTTCCACGCCCGCCCGGTGGCCGCGGCCGCGCTGGGGGCGCCCGCTGCCCTAGGGCCGCTAGTGCCCGTTATCGAGTGCTTTGATGGCCAGCTCATCACCGCCCGGCGCGACCTGGCGCTGCCCCTAGGCCCCCAGGGCCGCCCCAGCCCCGACCCGGCGCAGGATGTGTGCAAGCTGGTGGTGCTCAACCGCTACGCGCCCGATGCGCCGCCAGCCGTGGCGTTTATCAAGGGCTTTGGACTGCGGCAAGGGGCCCTGGCCAGCAGCGTAGGGCACGATTCGCACAACATCACGGCCGTAGGCTGCGACGACAAAAGCCTGGCCCGCGCCATCAACCTGGTAGTAGAAGCCCAGGGAGGCCTGGCCGCCGTGGGCGGCGGTACCGAGCAGGTGCTGCCATTGCCTGTAGCCGGCCTTATGAGCGACCAGCCGGGCCCGGCAGTGGCAGCCGCTTACTCCGCCCTCGACGAGCTGGCTAAAAGCACCCTAGGCTCAACGCTGCAGGCGCCGTTTATGACGCTCTCCTTCATGGCCTTGCTGGTTATCCCCAGCCTCAAGCTCAGCGATAAGGGACTGTTCGATGGCGAGAAGTTTGAGTTTGTGAAGTAAGAAAATAGAGAATAAAAAGGCGGTCATGCTGAGCGCAGCCGAAGCAGTTCTCCCACGCCCCTAGGGTATCGTTCGGAAGAGATGCTTCGGCTGCGCTCAGCATGACCGCCTTTTTATTCTGTCTATCTACCCTACTCTGCCGCCGGGAAGCGCTTGGCCAGCAGGCGCTGCATCTTTTCCTCGGTTAGGGGCTTGGTGAGGTACTCTACGTTGGGATACTTGGCCACGCGGGCGGTATCGGCCGAGTGCATGGAGGTAGTGAGCACGGCCACCACGGTGCGCTCCTGCTGGGCGGCGGGCAGGCTAGTGTAGCGCTCTAAGAAATCGAAGCCGCTGAGGCCAGGCATCTTCAGGTCTACAAACACTAGGTCGGGAGCTGCCTGCGCATTCTCGGGCGTTCCCCAAAGAACATCCAGCGCCTCGTCGGCGCGCATAAACGTACTTACCTGCCGGGCTACGGCCAGGCGGCTCAGCAGGCGGTTATTCAGAAAGCTCGTCGTCTCGTTATCATCCACCAGCACAATGTGGTTGAGCGTATCCGGCATAATTGATAGTATTCTCAGCAAAAGTTTACGAAAATACGCCCGCCGGGCGGCGCGGGCAACCCTAGGGCCTACAGCCAGCCCTGGGCGCGCAGCCAGTCGTCGTTATAGATTTTGCCGAGGTAGCGGGTGCCGTGGTCGGGCAAAATCACCACCATTAGGTCGCCCTCGCGCAAGTGCTCGCGGGCATACTCCAGGGCCCCAAATACGGCCGAGCCGCAGCTCCAGCCCACAAATAAGCCCTCTTCACGGGCCAGGCGCCGCGTCATCAGCGCGCCGTCCTTGTCAGTTACTTTAATGAACTGGTCGATAACCGAAAAGTCCACGTTCTGGGGCAGAATATCCTCGCCGATGCCCTCAGTTTTGTACGGATAAATCTCATTTTTATCAAAAATTCCCGTCTCTTTGTATTTCTTAAATACCGAGCCGTAGGTGTCGATGCCTAGGGCAAAGACGCTGGGGTTTTGCTCCTTGAGGTACTTGCTAGTGCCGCAGATGGTGCCGCCGGTGCCCACGCCGGCCGCCAGGTGCGTGATGCGGCCCTCGGTGCCCGTCCAGATTTCGGGACCGGTGGTGGCGTAGTGGGCGGCGGTGTTGGCGGGGTTGTCGTACTGGTTGGGGTAGAACGAGTTGGGCGTTTCGGCCGTGAGGCGGCGGGCCACCGAGTAGTAGCTGCGCGGGTCATCGGGCTCCACATCGACGGGGCACACCACCACCTCGGCGCCCACGGCTTTCAAGATGTCCTGCTTTTCCTTGCTTTGCTTGTCGCTCATCACAAACACGCACTTGTAGCCCTTGGCGATGGCCCCGAGGGCCAGGCCCATGCCGGTATTGCCGCTGGTGCCCTCAATGATGGTGCCGCCCGGCTTGAGGCGCCCGTCGGCTTCGGCGTCCTCAATCATGCGCAGGGCCATGCGGTCCTTCACGGAGTTGCCGGGGTTGAAGTACTCGACCTTGGCCAGGATGGTGCCCTTGATGCCGTCGGTAACCTTGTTGAGTTTCACGAGCGGCGTGTTGCCGAGCGTATCGATAATGTGGTTGTAGTACATAATGCGGGGTGGGCACTGGAAGCGCTGCGCTCGCAAAGGTAACCCCACCCCCGGCCGGCGGGGTGGGGCCGACCTAGCGCGCGGCGTGCGGCGTGTGCGTATTCACCTCAATATCAATACCGTCGCCGATGGGGCAGTAGAAGGCCACCCAGTCCGCGCCTAGTGCCTGGTAGCGCTTTACGGGGCCGGGCTGCCGGCCGGCTGCGTCCAGCTCCTGGTGCTTGGCTAGTACTTGCGCCTCCGACTCTACCATAAAACCGACGTGGAAGTTGAAGGGCGGGCTGCTGGGGTACGTGTGTACCTCGGAGCCAATCTTCGTTAGCACCAGAAAGAAGCCATCGGGGCCGTAGAGCAGGGCACCCTCATTGGCACGCTGCTCTACGCGGAAGTCGAAGTGGCGGGCGAAAAGGTCACACTGGGCGAGCACGTCACTAACGCAAAGGTTGAGGTGGTTGAGAAGCATAGGCGGATAATGGCAGCAATTAGGCGGTGGGGTGCCCTAGCCAAAGAAACGGCAGGCAGGTATCGGAGTTGCGTCCGGCGCGTTTCCGGCCCGGCGGCAGTTGCCGCCCTAAATGTACCCGGAATGCCCGCCGCTAGCCCTACTTTTGCCCCAACTCCGAATTCCTCTTAACAAGCAAGCCGCCCATGAGCGTTCTCGTCAATAAAGATTCCAAGGTTATCGTGCAGGGCTTTACGGGCTCCGAAGGTTCGTTCCACGCCCAGCAAATGATGGATTACGGCACCCAGGTGGTGGGCGGCGTCACGCCCGGCAAGGGCGGCACCGAGCACCTAGGACGGCCCGTGTTCAACACCGTGGCCGACGCCGTGGCGGCCACCCAGGCCGATACCAGCATCATTTTCGTGCCCCCGGCCTTCGCCGCCGACGCCATTCTGGAGGCCGCGCAGGCTGGCATTAAGGTGATTGTGACCATCACGGAGGGCATTCCGACCAAGGACATGATTGCCGTGAAGCACTACCTCAAGGACCGCCCCGGCATCACGATGATTGGGCCGAACTGCCCCGGCGTGATTACGGCCGGCGAGTGCAAGGTGGGCATCATGCCCGGCTTCATTTTCCAGAAGGGCCGCGTGGGCATCGTAAGCAAGTCGGGCACCCTGACCTACGAGGCCGTGGACCAGCTCACCAAAGCCGGCCTGGGCCAGACGACGGCCATCGGCATTGGCGGCGACCCCATCATCGGCACCACCACCAAGCAGGCGGTGGAGCTGCTCATGAACGACCCCGAAACCGAAGGCATCGTGATGATTGGCGAGATTGGCGGCGGCATGGAAGCCGAAGCCGCCCGCTGGATTAAGGAGAGCGGCAACAAGAAGCCGGTAGTAGGCTTCATCGCCGGCCAAACCGCGCCTCCCGGCCGCCGCATGGGCCACGCCGGCGCCATCGTGGGCGGGGCCGATGACACGGCCGCCGCCAAAATGGCCATCCTGCGCGAGTGCGGCATCCACGTCGTAGACTCGCCCGCCGAGATTGGCGACACTATGCTGAAGGCCCTAGGGAGCAAGTAATAAGAAATCTGTCAGCTTACTAATAAGCCCCCTTGCTAGTTGCTTAGTGAGGGGGCTTTATTTTGGGTCGCTTAGCATTCATTGCTGAGTTAACTCATCCACTAGGTTAGTTTTCTTTTTGGCGGTGCTTCAGCAAGTCGGGGCGAAAGATGAGGGCCACCCCCACCAGTGAGGATATGGGCGAGGTACTGTTGCCGGGCTGGTTGTCGGGGCCCGTGTGGGTGGGTAGTGACAAGCCGGCCGCGCCTTGTACTTGCAGTGGACCGTTGCCGGCTCTCACAAAAAAGGTAGGCTCCACAAACACGTTGTTATCGGATGCGAAGGGTTTTCCACCGTAGGTAAGGCGTGTGTAGTCAACATACACCGTGCGCAGCGAAAAGCCAACTATAGCCTTAGCCGATAAGTCGCTGGCTAGGTAGGCCTGGGCGTAGTATCGCCAGTAGTTGGCCTGGTAGGGCACCTCATTAAGCGAGGGACTTAAGCCCAGCGATAGGTAAAGCGTTTTGTCGTATACGGTAGCGCCAGCTAGGCCCGCGCCCCCTAGCACTGCTAGGTACGTATGCGATGCTGCAGAAGCATGGTAGTAGCCCGCCCCCAGACTAAGCTGCCGGTGGAAGCTACCCTTGCTCCCATTGCCACTACTCAGGGCGCTCTCGGCGCTTAGCAGCAAGTGGCGGGTGGGCGCCCAGGCTGCCCCGCCCTCCACGCTATTGAGATTGCGCAGGCCTGCCGACACTTGCAGCTGCCCTTTGCTAAGCAAGGGGGTGCTGGGGATGGTGGGCACGTAAACCGTGCAGCCAGCTAAGCCTAGCAAAGCAATCGGCCAGTAAAAATGATGCAAAAGCACGATACTGACTATGAAGACGTTAACAGAGCAAGATAGCATGGCAATACTGCGCAGTAGCCCTAGACCTGCGCTACTCGTCGCGGTGCTGCCACCACACGTGCGGGTAGAGCGCCAGGCCCACCGAGGCGTAGGCTTGGCCGAGCTTAAACTGCCGGGCGGGGTCGTTGGTATCGCCGGCCGTGAGGGGGTCGTAGCCTAGGGTGCGGGAGGCGCCCAAAGCCAGCTGCACCTGCAGCAGGCCCGGTTGGGTAACGCGCGGCCAAAAGCGCACAAAAAACATGGGCTCGGCCCGCCAGCTGGGCGCGGCCTGCACGGGCGCCCCCAGGTCGGTGACGCTGGTGAGGCGCGTTTGCACCAGGCGGCCCGAGAGGCCAAAGCCCACCCTAGGGCCGGGCTGCCACACGGCGTACAGCTCGGCCGAATGCTTGCGGTAGCTGCCCTCGAAGCGGTGCAGCGGGTCGTGGTTAACCAGCACAAAGCCGTGCAGCGACCCGCCGTCGCCCCGAAACAGGGCGTCGGGCTGGGCCTGGCCGGTAGCCAGCAGGCCCCCCAGCAGCCAGGAGGGCCCTAGGGGCCAGTAGGTGCCCAGGGCCAGCTCGGTTTGGTTTACGTGGGCGTAGGCGGTGCTGTCGCCGGGGCCGGGGCGGCTGCCCTTGGTGCTGAAGGCGGCCCGCACCAGCAGGTGCGGCAGCGGCGAGTAGGCGGCCGCGGCTTCCAGGCGGTTGGTGAACGACCAGCTGCCGGCCACTTCTACCTCGCCCCGGTGGCGAATCTCGGGGGCGGCGTTTTGCATGGGCACGTATACCGAGCAGGCCGTGGCGCCTAGCAGGGCCGGCAGCAGGTACCCCAGGCGGAGCAGGGCAGGAAAATACTTCATGAAGGAGTAAGGTGAACCGCAGCGGTGGCTACTGGCTGGTGGCCAAGCGGCAAGTTACCAGCAGAGCCTATTTAGGCGCTAAACGTTGCAGCTGAGTTATTCACGGGTGTAGTTTTCGCGTATAGGCGGACAGCTTAACTCCTCCATTCTTTATGTCTGACTACTCCTGCGACGCTCTTATTATTGGCTCGGGCCAGGCCGGCAACCCTCTGGCCACGGCCCTGGCCGAAGCCGGCCGCCGGGTCATTTTAGTGGAAGAAGCCCACCTAGGGGGCTCCTGCCTCAACTATGGCTGCGTGCCCACCAAAACCCTGCTGGCCTCGGCCACCCGCGCCCACGAAATCCGGCAGGCCGCCCAGCTAGGCATCGACTCCGCCAGCGCTCCTAGGGTGGATATGCCCGCCGTAGTGGGCCGCAAAGATGAGCTGCTGACCAAGTCGCGCCGCAACCTGGCCGAGGAGCTGGGTTCTAGCCACCCCAACATTACGCTGCTGCGCGGGCACGCCCGGTTTGAGGCGGCGCGCCGGGTGCGGGTGCAAGCCGGCGAGCACGGCGAAACCCACCAAGTAACCGCCCACGAAATATTCATCAACGTAGGCACCCACGCGACCACGCCCGACATTCCGGGCCTAGCCGAGGCGGGCTTTCTCACCACCACTTCGCTGCTCGATATTCAGGAAGTACCCGAGCATTTGCTCATCATTGGTGGCGGCTACATTGGGCTGGAGTTTGGGCAGATGTTCCGGCGCTTCGGCAGCCAGGTCACCATCATTGAAACCGGCGACCAGGTGCTGGAGCACGAAGACGACGACGTGTGCAAAGTGTTGCAGAACCTGCTGACCGAGAAAGCAGGCATCGAGTTTTTATTAGAGGCCCAAACGCACCACGTCTCGCGCAATGCCGCCGGCCAGTACACGCTCAGCGTCAAGACCAAGGCCGGCGAGCGACGCCTGCACGGCTCGCACTTGCTGGTGGCCACCGGCCGCACCCCCAATACCGATAACCTAGGCCTGGAAAAAACCAAGATTAAGCTCGACGACAAAGGCTACATCCAGGTGAATGCGCGTTTGCAAACCAGCGTGCGCGGCGTGTATGCCCTAGGCGACGTGCACGGCGGCCCGCAATTCACCCACATCAGCTACGACGATTTTCGGGTGGTGCGCGACAATCTGCTGCACCGCGGTCACCGCTCGGCCAAGCAGCGCCCCCTGCCCTACTGCGTATTCACCGACCCGCAGCTGGGCCGCATTGGCCTTAGCGAAAGCCAGGCGAAAGAAAAAGGCGTGCCCTACCGCGTGGCCTGCCTCGACGTGAAGCGGATTGCCCGCGCCCAGCACACCGGCCAGCGAGACGGCTTCTGGAAGGTGCTGGTGGGCGACGACGACCGCATTCTGGGCGCCGCCATCCTGAGCCCCGAGGGTGGTGAGGTAATGACTATGCTGCAGCTAGCCATGATGGGCCGCCTGCGCTACCAGCAGCTCGAAAATATGGTAATCGCCCACCCCGCTTGGGCTGAGGGACTGAACGTGCTTTGGAAAGACTTAAAATAGTAATTAGTGCCTAGCGTTTAGCGTTTAATAGCAGGCCGTCATGCTGAGCTTGCCGAAGCATCTCTACCGCGCCGCCTAGGGTGTCGTTCGGTAGAGATGCTTCGGCAAGCTCAGCATGACCGCCTTTGTTAAGTACCAAGCACTATTTCATCTTCTCCACCCGGATACCTACGTCCATGATGCCGGGCAGCTTATTTTGGCGCATGTACTGCTCCAGCGTCAGCTTGTAGGTGCCGGCGCGCGGGAATTTCACCTGCCGCAGCGCCAGAAACTCATGGTCGAAGATATCGCCCGCGCCCGACCCTAGGGGCTCACCCGTTTTAGGATTCATCAGCACCAGTTGGTGCAGCAGGGCGGGCCCCACCAGGCGGCCGGTAGGCCCGGTGAGCGTGTGCTTGATGTAGAGGTTGTAAAAGCCGTAGCCCGAGGCGTTGCGCACGTTGAAGTACACGTCGTAGCGGGCGGCGGGGTCGGCGATGTTGAAGGTGAAGGCGGGGCGCTGCTGCACGTCCCACACGTAAGGGTCGCCGGTGGGCGACTTCAAGTCCACGTTCTCTTCGTAAATCCGGTTGGGGTCGCAGGCGGTGAGCAGCGCGACGCTGGCCAGCACCGCCAGCCCAGCCGCCCGGTAGCTAGCAAAAATTCTAGTCATGAGTAAGTTAAGAAGCGCTGGGTAAGGAGCCGCCCTCGGCGCCGGGGGCATTGCCGCGCCGGCCTTGGCCCCCGCGCCGGCCGCGGTTGCGGGTGCTCTCGGGGCGGGGCTGGCCGCCCTCGGGCTGGCTGTCGCCCGCTGCGCGGGGCGGGCGGGGCGCATTGCCCTCGGGGCGCGGGGTGCGCTCGGGGCGGGGGGCGCCGGCCTCAGCCGAGTTGCTGCTCTCGCCCCGGTTGCGGCCCCCGCGCCGGTTGAGGGGGCGGGCCGCGGCGCCGCGCCGGCCCCGGCTTTCGGCCGGGCCTTCGGGGGCGAGAGTGGGGCTAGGGCTGGGCGCCGGGGCCGGCGGGGTGGCAGCGGCCGCCGGGGCAGTTGCAGGGGCAGCGGGGCGCTCGCGGCGGGGCGGGCGCTCGGCGCGCGGGACGCTGGCAGCGGCCTCGGGTGCGGCACCGTCGGGCCGGTCCTTGCGCTTGCGGCGGCGCTTGGCACCCGACTTAATTTGGTCGTCGAGGCGGTCCAGCTCGCCCTCCATCAGGGTCGATACGGCGGGCGCTACTTCTACCTCGGGGCGGGCGGCCAGCAGGGCGTCGGGTTTTTCACCTTTTTTATTCAGCTCCTGCACTTCACGCACGCGCTCGGTGCTCAGCATCACCCAGTTGTTATCGCCCCGGAAGGCAAACCACATGCGCTTGCGGAAGATGTCGGTTTTCTGCAAAAAGGCCTCGCCGGTGGCTACCAACAACGGGCGCTGCACCTGCGGAATATCCTTGAGGGCGTCGAGGTAAGCGTCTAGCTCGTAGTTGAGGCAGCACTTGAGGCGCCCGCACTGGCCGGCCAGCTTCTGGGGGTTGAGGCTCAGGTTTTGGTAGCGGGCGGCGGTGGTGCTCACGGCTTTGAAGTCGGTGAGCCAGGTAGAGCAGCACAGCTCGCGCCCGCACACCCCGATACCCCCAATGCGCCCCGCCTCCTGGCGCAGGGATATCTGGCGCATCTCGACGCGAATGCGAAACTCGTCGGCCAAACGCCGAATCAGCTCCCGAAAATCTACCCGGTCCTCGGCCGAGTAATAAAACATGGCGCGGGTGCGGTCGGCCTGGTACTCCACGTCCGAGAGCTTCATCTTGAGCCGCAGCTCATCCACCACGGCGCGGGCCCGAAACATGGTGCTGCTTTCGAGGTCGCGCACGGCCTGCCAGCGCTCCTCGTCGTCGGGCGTGGCGATGCGCAGCAGGGGGCGAATGTCGCGCGAGTCGGTAGGCACCTTCTTTTTGCGCATTTGCAGGCGCACCAGCTCGCCCTTTAGGCTCACGTGGCCCAGGTGCCAGCCCGAGCCGGCGGCCTCCACTACCACAGCGTCGCCGGTTACCAGGGGCAGGTTTTTATCGTTGCGGAAAAACTCTTTGCGGCCGCCCTTGAAGCGGATTTCTACGCAGTCGAAGCCCCGAAAATCGCTAGGCATGTCCACGTCGGCCAGCCAGTCGAATACATTAAGCCGGGTGCAGCCGCCCGATGAGCAGCCACCCTTGGAGCCGCAGCCGCCCACCTTCGAGGTAGAGCAGCCGCCGCCGGATGAACAAGAAGTACAAGCCATGAGGCTGAAGAATATATAATTAGGCAGCCGCCATAAGGGGCCGCACGAAAGTGGGAACCTAGCAAAGATAACCCGTTAGCCAGGGCGAATGGTGCGTACTTACCTCCCCTTTCTCGGGCGCCCACCAAGCAGGCCCGGCGCCCAACTGCCGCTAGTGCCGGGCGGCCCCGCCCCAGCCAGTTGCTTAGCTCGGCCGTTACGAACAGTTTTGGCCGGGCAGAAACCCACGAAATGTCCTGCCGAAGCCAGTGGCTGATTGCGGGGTTTAGTAGCTGCGAAAACGCTGCATGGCCCTAGGGCAGGCCGCGCCCGGCAAGTGGTAGCTGCGCCAAAAAAATGTGGGTGCAACATCCTTGCCGCAGGCCGGTCTCATGCCTAAATGCGCACCCTCCCTCCTTCCTCTAGCACCGACCAGCAGCTTGTGGCGCAGGTGCTGGGCGGTGATACGGCCGCTTTTGGGCATATCGTGCAGCGCACGGAAGGGCTGGTTGCGCAACTGGTATTCAAGATGATTCGGCACCCCGCCGACCGCCCCGACATCGCGCAAGAGGTTTACTTAAAGGTTTTTAAGAATCTGGCCAGCTTCAAGTTTCAAGCCAAGCTGTCCACCTGGGTCGGCCAAGTAGCCTACAACACCTGCCTGCACTACTTGGAGAAAAAGCAGCTAGTGCTGCTAGACCCCGCCGAAGCGGCGCTGGATGACGCGGTGGAAACCGGCCGCCGGGCCCCGCCCCCGCTGGTTGCGGACCCGGCCTACGACCCCGAATCAACCCTTTTCAGCCACGACCTGGCCAGCGTTTTGGGGGCGGCCATCGAGGACCTGCCGCCGCTCTACCGCACCCTGATTTCCTTGTATCACCAGCAGGAGCTGAGCTACGAAGAAATTGCCCAGATAACCTCGCTGCCCGACGGCACCGTGAAAAACTACCTCTTTCGGGCGCGCAAGCTGCTTAGGCAACGCCTGCTGGCCCGCTACCAACGCGACGACTTATGACCAGCCCCCACCTCGCCGACTACACCATCCAGGCGGCGGCCGAATTGGCCGCGCTGTCGGCCCCAGAAGCAACCCATTTGCGTGGCTGCCGCACGTGCCAAAGCCGCGTAGCAGCTTACCAGCAGCTATTTGCGGCGGCGGCGCAGCTGCCACCGCCCACTTTCGATTTCGACCTCACGGCCAGCGTTTTGGCGCAGCTACCACGGGCGCGGCCGGCTTTTTCGTGGGTGATTGGCGGCGTGGCGGCGCTGGTGCTGGGGGTAGTTGCTTTGTTCCTGGCCGTGCTGGGGGGCGCGCTGGCGCAGGCTTTCCAGGGCTGGCCCAACGGGCTAGGGGCTGGGCTGGCGGTGGTAGTGGGCTTTCTGGTGGCCGCGCAAGGCGTGGAGCTAGTGGCCCGGCACCGCCAGCAAATGCGCCAGTTGACTTTTTCGTAAATTTTTGCAACATGACCGGCAACGGCCGGTCTCATCCAGTAGTACCCCCGGCCCGACTTATGAAACGTTTTTTGCTGCTCCTGCTTTGCTGCCTGGCCGCCGGGGCTGCCCACGCGCAAGGCGCCCTGGTTCTCGACACCAACACGCTGGAGTTCAGCCGCCGAGTCATTTTTCCGGCCGTCGCGCTTTTTCTACTTGGCTACTTCATTTTGGGAGCCATTAAGCTGGTGTTGAATTACTTATTAAAAAATAAGATAATCGATACGGCCGTCATTTCGGAACGCGTGGTCGAGCGCCTGCTGCCCGGCCCGCAGGACGAGCAAAACCGGATAGTGAAGTGGGTGGCGCTGCTGCTGAGTAGCAGTGTAGGGCTCACGCTCTGCAACTGGTATTTGCCCCTAGGGCTGCACTCCGTCATTATCCTTCTATTCAGCACGGCTTTCGGCTTTCTGGCCTATTACCTGTTTCTGCGCCGCCAAGCAAAGTAGCCCCGTGCGCGGCTTTGCCACTAGGTATTGAGCCGCGCGCCTATTCGCCAAGCTAGCCATTAGCCAGCGGGCGCCAGGGTCCTAGCCACGCATTTTTTTCTACCCTTTCTAGTTCCTAGCTTCATGAAGCAGTCGGCATTTTCAGCTCCGTTTACTAGGCAATACCTAGTAACTTGCATTGCAATAAACTTTGTTAGCCAATTGTTTGCCAGGCTTATGAGGAGCCTAGGGGGGTGGGGGCGTCAGCTTACCAGGCTTTTACCGGGTGGGCGCTGGGTGGGCGGGCTGGGGCTGGTGCTAGCTGGCCTATGGCCCGGCAGGCTGCCCGCGCAGACCCTAGGCGCAGTGTCGGGCACGCTGCTCGACCAGGGCACGCGCCAGCCCCTGCCCTTTGCCAACGTCCTACTGCTGCAACTGCCGGACTCGGCGGTAGTAGCTAATACCCAAACCGCTGAAAATGGCAGCTTTACCCTGACAAAGCTCGCGCTGGGGCGCTACGCCCTGCGGGCGGAGGCGCTGGGCTACCGGCCCGACCGCCGGCTCGTTGTGCTGGGGGCGGCGGCGCCAGTGGTTAGGCTGGGCGAGTGGCGGCTGGCGCCGGCAGCCGTGCAGCTCGGCAGCGTGGTGGTGCAGGGCGAGAAGGCGGCCCTGGTCGATGACCTGGACAAGAAAGTCATCAACGTGAGCAAAGACTTGAACAGCGCGGGCGGCACGGCGGCCGACGTGCTGCAAAAGGTGCCCTCCGTGGCCGTGGACGAGAACGGGCAAGTCAGCCTGCGCGGCAGCACGGGCGTCACGCTTTACCTAGATGGCAAGCCCGCGCCCAGCAACCTACGCCTCGACCAGTTGCCCGCCAGCCGCCTCGAAACCATTGAGGTCATTACCAATCCAGGGGCGCGCTACTCGGCCCAGGGCGCGGGCGGCATCATCAACCTGGTGCAGAAAAAGCAGGCTAAGGATAGCTGGAATGGCGACGCGCTGGCCACCCTAGGCACCCGCGACAAGTATTTTGCCGCGCTGAACCTCAACCGCAAAGTGGGAAGATTCAACTTTTTTGGCAGTGCCAACGGGGTCAATAACTGGTTTCACGGCAGCTCGGCTTTGCAGCAGGTAGCCACGGCCGACGGCCGCACCACCCGCACCAACCAAACCGGCCTGAACACGCGCTACCAGGCCAGCAAAGACTTACAGCTGGGGGTAGACTACTCCCCTAGCGACCAGCAGCGCCTCACTCTAAGCATGGAGGTCAACCAGAATGTCCTGCACCAAACCAGCAATTTCACGACCCTGCTCACGCGGGACCCCGACCCGGCCATTACCCTGCAAAACCAGAATCTAGAAGTGGATGACCTCTACTACGCTCGCCTATCGAGCAGCTACCGCCGCACCTGGGCGGCGCAGCCCGGCCGCGAGCTAACAGCCAGCGCCACCTACACCCTCGATGGCGGCACCGTAACCAATGAGCAGCGCGTGCTGGACGGGCCCGCCAGCTACCCCCGGCAAGCGCGCCGGCAGCTGCTCGACGTGACCATCCAGATGCCTTCGGCGCAGGTGGACTATGTGCACCCCCTAGGCGATAAGCGCCGCTGGGGAGCCGGCATGAAGACGGATGTACTGCTAACGCCCGGCACGGCCGAGTACGCGGTGCAGCCAGTGGCCGGCACCGACTTTGTTCCGCAGGCGGCCGGCTCGTATCGCTATCACTACCAGCAGGTTATTCCGCAAGCCTACGGCACCTACCAGCACAAAGCTGAGCGGTGGGACTACCAGGCGGGCCTGCGGGCTGAGTTTACCGGGCTGCGGGCGCAGGTGCTGCCCAGCGGCTCGGCCAGCCAGCGCCTTTTCAACCTATTTCCGTCGGCCACGGTGGCGCGCAGCCTACCCCACGACCAGCGCTTGCAGCTCAGCTATGCGCGCCGCCTGAACCGACCTAATTTTCTACAAATCATTGCGTTACCTATCTACTCCGATGCGCGCAACTACGTAGTGGGCAACCCCGACCTGCGGCCCGAATACGTGCACGTAGCCGAGTTGGGCCACCAGGTAAGCTGGCAGTCCACCACGCTCAGCACGACGCTGTTTGGGCGCTTCACCAGCCAGGCCATCCAGAGCTTGCGCACCATCGATACGCTCGCGACCCGCCTCAGCGGCCAGCCCGACTTCATCACCCGCACCAGCTACCAGAACCTGGGCCGCACCACCAGCTACGGGCTGGAAGCATCGCTGTCGCAGACCGTTACCAAGTGGTGGAAAATCACCGCCAACGGCTCGTTTTACCACAACCAAGTGGCCAGCTACACCGACGCTGGCACCCGCGCCAATTTTACCGGCACGGCCTATCTGCTCAATATTTTTAGCCCAACCCAGACCCTGGCCGTGCAGCTCAGCGGTAACTACCGCGCCCCGCAGGTGGTGCCGCAGGGCCGCCTGCTAGCCGTGTACGGGGTCGATGTGGCCGTGCGCCAGCGCCTGCTGCACGACCGGGCGGCGCTTACGCTGCGCGTGAGCGACCTTTTTAACACGCGCCGCCAGTACTCGGAGCTGGGCGCCGCCGGGCTCAGCACCGACCTGCAAACCAAGTATGAGACGCGCGTGGGCTACCTAGGCTTTACCTGGTTTCTGGGCAGCAACAAGCCCGCCAGCAACCTCGACAGCCAGCCTAAAGGCGACACGGGCGGCTTCGGCGGCTAAGCAGGGCACTGCCCGTGGCGGGCGCGAATGGCAGCGGGTAGCCACCTGGCCGCAGTTCTTCTGGGCTAAGAAACTTGACGGCCACCGAGCCCACGGCCGAGCGCAAAGGGCGGCTTGGTCCGTTCATACAACCTAGGCGTGAGCGCCACACCGGGCCCACTGGTCACCCGCAAACCTTGGCCGGCTACCACGGGCGCCGGGGCCTAGGGCCCGCCCGCCCAGGCAACGCTAAATCAAGTCGAAAGCCCGCGCGTACTGCCCTAGCTCGAATAGCGAAGGCGCCGCCAGCTTATGCCGAATGTTGCGGCGGTGGGTTTCGGCCGTTTGCACCGAAATAAAGAGCTGGCCGGCTATTTCGGCCGCGCTGTGCCCTAGGGCCAGCAGGCGCAGCACGGCGCGCTCGCGCGTGGTGAGCGTGGCGTAGCGGCTGCTATTGGCGCGCAAAAAGCCGTTATCATCAATCAGGCGCTGCACCTTGGCGGCAAAGTGGTTGTCGGGGTGCAGCGGCACGGCCAGGCATAGCAGCAGCAGGGGCGCGCCCTGCGCGTCGCTCAGTAGCCGGCGCATGGCCGTGAGGTACCAGCTCCAGCCGGGGCGCTCGGTGGTGCGCGCCTGCTGAAAGCAAGTCTGCACCTCGGGTTGACTGTTTTTATGTACCAGTTCAAACGCCTGCGCCACGTATTCGTCCGACTCCGCAGTATTAAAGTAAGTGGGCGAGAACTGGGGCCCTAGGGCCCGCAGCTCTTCCAGGGTGGCGCCCAGCAGGCGCAGGCCCCACGCCGACATGTAGCGCACGGTTTGCGTGGGCACGTGGTGAATAATGACCACGCAGGGATACTGGTCGGCCGTGGCGGCAATTTCCGCTATCTTCTGGCTAATCAGCGCTTCGTCATCCATGAGGTAGCGAACTAACCGGCAGCAAGTTGAGGCCGCTAACGTAACGATTAATTTTGATATTCCTTCATCTTACCATCACGCTATCATCCCTAGGCCTGCTAGCGCCACGCAATGCGCGGCCCACAAAAAAGCGCCCCAGCCGCAGGGACCGAGGCGCTTGGCAAACGTGGGGCAGTAACCAAAGGCTATTCGCCGGGCTTGAGTACCACTTTCAGGCAATTGTCCTTTTTGTGGCGGAAGATGTCGTAGCCGTGCGCCGCCTGGCTTAGCGGCAGGCGGTGCGAGATGATGTCGTCGAGCACTACTTCGCCCTTAATGATATGGTCGAGCAGCTTGTCGATGTGCCGGTGGGCCGGGGCCTGGCCGCCCACCAGTTTGATGCCCTTATCGAAAAACTGGCCCACCGGGAAGTTGTCGTTGGTGGTGGCGTACACCCCCAGCACCGACACCACGCCGCCGCGCCGCACGGCGCTCATGCAGGTTTCAATAATCTTGGGCGAGCCCTTTTCCAGGTTCACCACCGCCTTCACCCGGTCCAGCAGGTCGCGGTCGGGCTCGAAGCCTACGCAGTCCACGCACACGTCGGCGCCGCGGCCCTCGCTCATGTCGCGGATTACCTGCACCACCTGGTCGTGGCTTTCCCAACGCAAAATTTCGCAGCGCGTGGTTTCCTTGGCCTTGTCCAGCCGGTACTGCTGGGTGTCAATGATGAGCACCCGAGCCGCGCCGCGCAGCCAGGCGCTTTTGGCGGCCATAATGCCCACCGGGCCCGCCCCAAAAATGGCCACGAACTCGCCCCCGCGCACCTCAGCCCAGTCGATGCCCGAGTAGCCGGTGGGAAAAATATCGGTCAGGAACAGCACCTGCTCATCGCTCAGAAAATCGGGTACTTTGCGCGGGCCGTAGTCGGCGTAGGGCACGCGCACAAACTCGGCCTGGCCGCCGTCGTAGCCGCCGTAGAGGTCGGTGTAGCCGAAGAGCGCGCCGCCCTTCTGGGTTAGCAGGCCGCCCTCGGGTCCGTAGTGCTTGGGGTTGGAGTTTTCGCAGTGGCCGGGCAACTCGTGGTTGCAAAAAAAGCACGTGCCGCACGCCACCGGAAAGGGCACCACCACGCGGTCGCCGCGCTTGAGGTTGCTTATTCCCTTGCCCACTTCCTCCACGATGCCCATAAACTCGTGGCCCAGCACCATGGGCGTGGTAGGCAGCGAGCCGTTGTAGATGTGCAGGTCGGAGCCGCAAATGGCCGTGCTCGTCACGCGGATAATGGCGTCGCGCGCGTCCTTCAGAATGGGGTCGTCAACGGTATCGACGCTAACGTTGCGCGGGCCGTGAAACATCAAAGCTTTCATGGGAAAAGGAACAAGGTGGAAAAGATTACTCCTAGGCTAACGGCCCTTTTGAAGGCGAGTTACGGCCTAGGCGCTTTCTGCAACCTAGTTACTTTCAATCATTTACTTACGCTTAGCCGTACCGTACCGGCCGGCAAGACCTCACTACCAGCATTTCGGGGCGCGCCTCAAAGCCGGTAAATCTGCACTCCGGCCGCGGTTATAAAATATCCAAAGTCATCGCCCAGCAGCACCTGGCGCACGGTCGTTGCATCGAGGCCGTCGGGCAGGGCCTGGGTGCGCTCGGTGAGGTTGTAGAGGTGGAAGAAGTGCAGCAGCCCGCCGCTGAGGTACACCAGCTCATCGCCTCTGAACGTGATGTTGTCGAGGCCCGCAAAGGGCAGCTTCTTGCGGTAGTTGCCTAGGTTATCGAATACGAAGATGCCGCTGGCGCGGTCTACCAGGTACACGTTGTTTTGGTACTGGCGCAGGAAGCGGAAGTCGGGCCGCGCGCCGCGCCCAATCAGCAAATCGAGCGGCGTGCTCTGCACCACGCGCAGGGCCTGGGGGTCGAACTCGCGCAGATTGAGGGTGCTTTCGTCGAGCAGCCACAGCAGGCCGTCGGGGGCCAGGGTGGCGGTGCGCACGGTGCCGTCCACGTAGTCGGCCAGCCGTATCTCGCTCAGCGGCGCCAGAAAGCGGTCGAGCAGCAGCACCTGCTGGCGGTCGTCGTAAAAAACCAGCAGGCTGTTCTGGTTCCAGGCTTCAATCAGGGCCACGTGGCCCGGCTGGGCGGGCGAGTACGTATTAAGCGGCGCCCCCTCGCGGCTGAGCTGGCGCAGGTTGTTGTCGCGGTCGGCCACGTAGAGCGTGCCGCGTCTATCCAGCGAGGCCGGGCCGGGCGCGGGCAGCCCTAGGGCCTTTATGGGCAGCCAAGTGGCGGCGGCCGGCGCGGGTGCCGTCGGGCTAATCTGGCCCGGCAGGCGCGTCGACTCGACCGGGGCCAGGCCGGCCGCCGGGGCCACCGAGGCGCCCGCGGGCACGTTGGCCTGGGCGCAGGCCAATAGGGGCAGCAGGCAGGCCGCCATCAGCGCCAGGCGCCGGCTAGCCCTTGTAGTCGCACAGTTCCATCGTACTCCCATCATACACCCCATACGAGCAATAATTGACCCACTCGCCGAGGTTAAGGTAGCGGCTGCCGGGGCCTACTGCTACGTCGAGGGGCAGGTGGCGGTGGCCAAACACGTAGTAATCGTGGTGGCGGCGCGCCTCCACGGCCCGGCAGTATTGCAGCAGCCACTCGTCTTCGCCAAAATAGTTCTCGTCGGCCGCACCGTTGCTCAGGCGCGAGCGCTGGCTCCAGCCATTGGCCAAGCCAATGCCCAGGTTGGGGTGCACGCGGGCAAACAGCCACTGCATCAGGCGCGACTCAAACACGGGCTTCAGCACGCGGCGGTAGGCAAAGTCGCCGGGCCCCAGGCCGTCGCCGTGGCCCAGGTGAAAGTATTTATCGCCAATCTGTTGGCTTACCGGCTGGCGGTGCACCGGAATGCCCATCTCCTGGGTGAAGTAGTCGAACATCCACAGGTCGTGGTTGCCGGTAAAGAGCGTGACGGGCAGGCCGCTATCGGTCAGCTCGGCCAGCTTGCCCTGCAGCCGGCTGAAGCCCTTGGGGATGGCATGCTTGTACTCAAACCAGAAGTCGAACACGTCGCCGAGCAGGTAAATGGCCGCCGCATCGCGGGCTGCCTGGTCGAGCCAGCGCACAATGCGGCGCTCCCGCTCGCGCGAGGTGGCAGCGTCGGGCACACCCAGGTGGAAGTCGGAGGCGAAGTATACCTGCTGGCCGGGCCCTAGGGCCTGGGGCGGCAGCTCAGGCCAGGTTTTCGGCACCATCAGCAAGCAGAAACAGCGTGAGCCGGCGCGGGCCGTGGGCCCCGAGTACCAGCGTTTTTTCAATATCAGCCGTGCGGCTGGGCCCCGTGGTGAGCGAAAGCATGGACGGCAGCACCCCGCCGTAGCGGGCGGCCGTCACGGCCAGCGCGTCGGCTATTTCGACCACCACCTGGCTGGGGCGGGCCAGCACCACGTGCTGCTCGGGGTAGATGCTGAGGCGCCGCCCGCTGGCCGTGGCGGCGCTTAGCAGTAGGCTGCCCGTGCGCGCCACCAGCGCCTCGCAGCTCGTGAGCCCCGCCGCAGCCTGGTCGATAAACTCCTCTTCATCGGCCTGAAAAGGTACGCCAGCGGCAGCCAGCAGCGCCTGCATAGCGGGTTCCCAGGCGTAAAACCGGCCACCGGTCGCCGGCAGCCGCTCGGTTAGCCAGGTTTGCAGCTGCTCGCCCAGCGCTCCTAGGGTGTCACAGTAAAAGAACTCCCCCCCAATGCGCTGAAAATTAGCCGCGAACACTTCAGCCAGGGTGGCGCCAGGGGGCAGCGGCGGATGCACCGGGGCCGCCCAGTCGGGCTCGGGCGGGGCGGGCGCCGGCCCGGCCGCCAGCGCAGTGCGAATGCGGGCCAGCATAGCTTCGCGGGAAGTGGACATGGCTACAAAGGTAGGAACGCGCCGCACGCGCCCGGCGGCGAAGCCCCTAGGGTACCTTGGGCGCTAAAAAAACGGCCAGCTTCCGGATAGAAGCTGGCCGTTTACTTGGCTAACTAGCAGCGCGTCACGCAGCTCTACACGGGCTCTGACTCAGGCTGGCCGGGTAAGTGCAGCTCGGGCAGGTCGCCGGTTAATGCGTCGGGGTGCTCGCGGCGCAGGTCGGTAGCGGTTTCCGAGCGGTCAGTACCGGCCATGTGGGCCTGGTAGTTGGTTTGGGCGCCGTTGGGGCGCGGGCCTACCAGGCGCTCGAGGTCGTCTTGCAGCAGCACTTCTTTCTCCAGCAGTTCCTTGGCAATTACCTCCAGCTCGTGGCGGCGCTCGGTCAGCAGCTCCTTGGTGCGCACATATGACTGCTCGATGATGCTACGCACCTCTTCGTCAATCATTTGCGAGGTAGCTTCCGAATACGGCTTGGTGAAGCCGTATTCACCTTGGCCCTTGGAGTCGTAGAACGACACGTTGCCAAGCTTGGCGTTCATGCCGTACATCGTCACGATGCTATAGGCCATTTTGGTAATGCGCTCGAGGTCGCTCAGCGCGCCGGTCGAGATTTTACCAAATACCAATTCCTCGGCGGCGCGGCCCCCTAGGGCCATGCACATCTCGTCAATCAGCTGCTCGGTATTGTATAGAAATTGCTCCTTGGGCAGGTACTGCGCGTAGCCGAGCGCGGCAACGCCGCGGGGCACGATGCTCACCTTCACCAGCGGGTCGCAGTGCTCTAGAAACCAGCCGGCGATAGCGTGGCCAGCCTCGTGGTAAGCTACAATTTTCTTCTCGCCGGGGCTGATAATCTTGTTCTTCTTCTCCAGGCCGCCGATTACGCGGTCGATAGCGTCGGTGAAATCTTGGGCCGTAATCATCTTCTTGTCGCGGCGGGCGGCAATAAGGGCAGCCTCGTTGCAGACGTTGGCGATTTCGGCACCCGCAAAGCCGGGGGTCATGGCCGAGAGCTTCTTGGCGTCCACGTCGGGCCCTAGGGTCAGGGGCTTAAGGTGCACGTTGAAAATCTGGGTGCGGCCCACGATATCGGGCTTGTCGATGCTAATCTGGCGGTCGAAGCGGCCGGGGCGCAGTAGGGCCGAGTCGAGGGTATCGGGGCGGTTGGTGGCAGCCAGGATGATAACGCCCGAGTCGGTGCCGAAGCCGTCCATCTCCACCAGCAGCGAGTTGAGGGTGTTTTCGCGCTCGTCGTTGCCGCCGGGCATGGCGCCCTTGCTGCGCGAGCGGCCCACGGCATCAATCTCGTCGATGAAGATGATGCACGGCGCCTTGGCCTTGGCTTGCTTAAAGAGGTCGCGCACACGGGCCGCGCCCACGCCCACAAACATCTCTACGAAGTCGGAGCCCGATAGCGAGAAAAAGGGCACGTCGGCCTCGCCAGCTACGGCCTTGGCCAGCAGCGTTTTGCCGGTGCCAGGAGGCCCTACCAGCAGGGCGCCTTTCGGAATCTTACCCCCTAGGATGGTGAACTTGCTGGGGTTCTTGAGGAACTCCACAATCTCTTGCACTTCCTCCTTGGCTTCTTCCAGGCCGGCCACGTCCTTAAACGTAATCTTCACCTTATCACCGCCTTCGAAGAGGGCAGCGCGGCTCTTGCCGATGTTGAAGATTTGGCCGCCCGGACCACCCGCGCTGCTCATGCGGCGCATGAGGAACACGAACAGCACCACGCTCAGAATGATGAGCCCGTAGCCGCTGATGAAGTCGAAGATGCTTTGGCGGTCGGTCACGTTCAGGGGCACCTGCTGGCCGGCCGGCACGTTGGCCTGCAGCTTATCCAACTGCTCCTGAAACAGCTTGGAATCGAGCACCGGGAAGTAGTACTGCGCGCCGCGGTCGCCCATGAGCGGGCCGCGCTGCGACAGCAGCTCATTCTTGTAGGGGGCTTTCTGCTCGGCGCTGGGCTTGAGGTCTACCTCCACTACCTGCTTGTTCACGACGGTGACGTCTTTGACGTCGCCGGCGGCCAGCATCTGCTCAAAGCGCTGCTGGTTGATTTTAATGGGGGCGTTGCGGTTATTGAAGAATAACAGGCCGGTGAACAGCACCAGCAGCCCGGCCATAACCCAAAGCTGCACTCCCGGCCGGGGAGTGGGCGTGGGCAGCGACGGCTTGCGGCGCTTAGGGGGCGTCGTATCGGACATAAATGATTAAAAACTAATTGGTTACTAAGTTAGTAAGCGGCGGCGCGTGCCGAGCACCTGGTAGTAGACGCACGAATTGGGTTAGGTATTTTATGCCAACGCGTAAAGCCCAAATCTTGTAACTACTACCGCCCGGCCAGCCGCGCACGCTGGCCGGGCTTGGCAGCCAGCCCGGCCCTAGCAACTAGTGGCGCGCCACGTCGGCCGTATCTTCCACGTAGGTAATCTTGGCATCACCCCACAGCTCTTCGAGCGCGTAGAACTGGCGCCGGTCGCGCAGGAAAACGTGCACGACCACATCTACATAGTCCAGCAGTACCCACTCGCGGTTGGTGCGGCCCTCGCTTTGCCAGGGAGCCTGGCCGGTTACTTTTTCTACTTCTTCTTCTACCGAGCGGGCCAGCGCGTCGAGCTGAGTATCGCTGGAAGCCGAGCAGATAACAAAGTAGTCGGCTACCGCGTTTTTCAACTCTTTCAAATTGAGCACGACGATGTCCTGCCCTTTGCGTTCTTGCAAGCCGCGAACGGCGATTTCTGCCAATGTGTCCGAATCCTGCCGGACCTGGGTGCTCTTCATAGAGTGCGTTTTCGTTTTAACTAAGCTAAGGTACGACTGCTAAACTGCGTGGTCATCAGCCCTAATACTATCTTCACGGGCCAGCAACTCATTTGGTTGCCGGCCTGCCCTTCTACCAACACGGAAGCGCACCAACTGTTGCGCGAAAACCGGGCCAGTGAAGGCTGCACCGTCATAACCGACGACCAGACGGCTGGCCGGGGCCAGCGCGGCAACACCTGGCAGGCTGCCCCTGCCGAAAACCTAACGCTTTCGGTGGTGTGGAAGCCCACTTTTTTAGCCGCCACCCAGCAGTTTTCACTGAGCCAGGCGGTGGCGCTGGCCGCCCACGATTGGGCGGCGCTGTTTTTGCCGGCTGCCGAGCAGTTGCGCCTCAAGTGGCCCAACGACCTGTATTTCGGCCAGCAGAAGCTAGGGGGAATTCTCATTGAGAACACCCTGGGCGGCGCAATGATTCAGGCTAGCGTCGTGGGTTTGGGATTAAATGTGAACCAGCGGCATTTTGGCCTGCCCACGCCTACTTCGCTTAGTTTGCTCACGGGCCGTTACTTCCGGCGCGAAGAGCTGGCCGCCCGCCTGCTCGAGTGCCTAGAGGCACGCTACCTGCAGCTGCGGGCCGGCCGCGTAGGCGAGCTGCGGCGCGACTACCTAGGGGTGCTGTACCGCTACCAGGAGTGGCACCCGTTTGAGGTAGGTGGGCAGCGGGTGCAGGGCTGCATCGTGGGCGTAGAGGCCGACGGCCAGCTGGCGGTAGAAATAGCGGGCACCGTGCGCCGCTTCGGCCTGCAGGAAATCCGGCACCTGTAGCGCGGCGGGGTGGGCCGCGCGCGAGCCCTGGTGCCTTGGCCGATGCCCTAGGGCCGTTGGTCGAGCGGCGTGACCGAGCGGGCCGGCAATAAGGTATTTTTGGCTAGCTGAACCGGAACTAAGCGACCCGGCACGGTGCTTGTTCACAGCAGGTTCATTGCCGGCTGGTTAAGTTGCCTCTAGCTTACCAAGCCGGCGCCGCTCTTGTCCATCGCCTTCCTTTACCCGCCCTCCTATGACGCGCTTCGCTACCCTAATTTTTAGTACTATCCTGGGGCTGCGCGTGGCCATGGCCACCACCTACGAGGTGAAAATCGGCCCCAACGGCGAGAACTCATATTCGCCTCAGGCGCTGCCCTCCCTGCGCGTGGGCGACGCGGTGAAGTTCACCTGGGTGTCGGGGGTGCACCCCACCATGTCCGATTCCTCGCCCGCGGCCTGGCCCACCTTCACGCTCAGCAGCAGCAACGCCAGCCAAATTGTCACTTTTGCGCAGGCCGGCTCCTATCCCTACCACTGCACCGTCCACGCGGGCCAAACGAGCACCGGCTACGTAGGCATGGTAGGTACCATCACGGTGCAGGCGGCGCTGGCCACCGGGCAGGGCCAGAGCCCTGTGCCGGCCCTCAGCGTGTTTCCCAACCCGGCCCGCGGCCAAACCACCCTGCAAGTGAGTGGCCCCGGCGGCGCCGACTACAAGGTGCGCCTGAGCAACGTGCTAGGCAGCGAAGTGCGCCGCCTGCCCGTGCGCCCCGAAAACACACCCGCCGCCGACGGCGTGGCCCTCGACCTGAGTGACTTGCCGCCCGGCCTCTATTTCTGCTCGTTGCTGGTGAACGATAAGACGCTGGTAACGAAACGCCTGACCGTGCTGTAGCGCGATACTACGCTTGCCTAGGGGCCGCTTCCGCGAGGGGGCGGCCTTTTTTGGACCCTAGGGGCTAGGCAGCGCAACCCTCGGCGGGTTGTTGCTACTTTTGGGGGCTAATCCAAAATGTAAGGAATAAGGCGGATGTAAAAATGTAGAAATGAAGCGTCCGCAGGTGCTTTAGCACGGTTGGCAATCATTTTCACATCCAGCACATGGGCTCTATTTCCACAGCTATTTTCCCGTATGCAATCGTTTAATAGGTTGAATAACCTGGTGGGCTGGGTGGTCTTTGCCCTGGCTCTGGCCACGTACCTGCTCACGCTCGAGCCCACGGCCTCGTTCTGGGACTGCGGCGAGTTCATCGCCTGCTCCTACAAGCTGCTGGTGCCCCACCCCCCCGGCGCCCCCACCTTCCTCATCCTGGGCCGCCTCCTCTCGCTGCTCAGCTTCGGCAACCGCGAACACGTGGCCCCGCTCATCAACGCCCTCTCGGGGCTGAGCAGCGCGTTTACCGTGCTGTTTCTGTTCTGGATAATCACGCGCATGGCCCGCAAGCTGCTGCTGGCCCGCACCGAGTTCGAGACCGAGACGCCCGAGCCCACCAGTCTGCAAATCTGGCTTATCCTCGGGGCCGGGGCGGTGGGCGCGCTCTCGTTTGCCTTCTCCGACTCGTTCTGGTTCAACGCCGTCGAGGGCGAGGTCTACGCCATGTCGAGCTTGTGCACGGCAGCGGTGGTGTGGATAATGCTGAAGTGGGAGGAGCGCGCCGACGAGCCCGACGCCGATAAGTGGCTGATTCTGATTGCCTACGTCATTGGCCTGAGCATCGGGGTGCACTTGCTCAATTTGCTGGCCGTGCCCGCCCTGGCCCTTATCTACTACTACCGCCGCCACCCTAACCCAACTGTCTTGGGCGGGGTTATCACACTGGTGGTGAGCCTGGTGATTGTGGGCTCGGTGCTGGTGGGCATCATTCCGGGCCTGCCCACGCTGGCGGGCTCGTTCGAGGTGTTCTTCGTCAACAGCATCGGCCTACCCTTCGACGCGGGCTTGCTTATCTTCCTGGGGCTGTTCGTGGGGCTGATTTGGCTGGGCTTCCGGCAGTCGTTTCAGCGCCGCAGCCAGCTATTGAACACCAGCATGTTGTGCTTCGTGTTTATCCTCATCGGCTACTCTACCTACCTGATTGTGCCCATCCGGGCCGCCTTTAAGCCCACCATCAACGAGAACGACCCCTCGGACGTGCTCTCGTTCGTGAGCTACCTCAAGCGCGAGCAGTACGGCTCGCGGCCCCTGCTCTACGGCCCGCAGTACAACGCCCAGCCTGACCACTATGAGGACGGCACCCCGCGCTACCGGCGCGAAGGCGGCAAGTACGTCGAGATTCTGCCCCGCGCCCAGGAGCCCGGCTACGCCGACGCCGACAAGATGCTGCTGCCCCGCATCTACAGCCCCGACCCGGCTCATATTCAAGAGTATAAGAAGTGGATACCCGACCTGGTGGAGGGTCAAAAGCCCACGATGGGCCAAAACCTGGGCTTTTTGTTCCGCTACCAGATTGGGCACATGTTCTGGCGCTACTTCGGCTGGAACTACATCGGGCGCGATTCTGACATTCAACAGGCGGGCGTACTTACGCCGTTTGCGCCCAGCGCCAGCACCGTGCCGGCGCGCATCGGCCAGAGCTTCGCGCGCAACAATTTCTTCGCCATTCCGCTCATCCTGGGCCTCATTGGCTTGTTTGTGCAGCTGCGGCGGCGCGGCCACGACGCGCTCATTGTGGGCCTCTTGTTCCTGTTTACGGGCATTGCCATTGTGGTGTACCTCAACCAGCCGCCGCTTGAGCCGCGCGAGCGGGACTACACCTTTACCGGGGCCACGTTTGCCTTTGCCATCTGGATTGGCCTAGGGGTCATCGGCATCGCGCAGGCCCTGCAAGCCGTTCTTAAGGCCGACAACCTGCGCACCGGCGTAGCGGTGCTGCTGGGGTTGGGCGCACCGGCCATTCTGGCGGCGCAGGGCTGGAACGACCACGACCGCTCGGGCCGCTACAACTCGGTCGATTCGGCCCGTAACCTGCTGAACTCGTGCGCCCCGAACGCCATCCTGTTCACCAACGGCGACAACGACACCTTCCCACTCTGGTACGTGCAGGAGGTGGAGGGCGTGCGCACCGACGTGCGCGTGGCGGTGCTTTCGTACCTGAACACCGACTGGTACATTGCCCAGATGAAGCGGCCCTCGTACAAGTCGGCGCCGCTGCCCATTTCGATGGGCGACGCGGCCTACGCCCAGGGCAACAACGACATGCTGCCCTTCATGCCCAACGCAGCCGTGGATAGCCTCGACCTCAAGCAGTTCATCGGCCTGGTGGGTTCGGGCAGCCCGCTGCTGAAGTACTCGGAAGGCGGCTACACTACCAGCACCTATCCCACGCCCAAGTTCTTTATGAAGGTGGATACGGCCGCCGTGAAGACCCTAGGCATTGTGCCGGCCGACCGCCAAAACCAGCTGGTGAGCGAGTTGCGCTGGAGCATGGGCAAGCGCGCTATTGAAAAGAAGAATCTGGTGATTCTGGACATGATTGCCACTAACAACTGGAAGCGGCCCATCTACTTCAGCTCGACGGTGACGCCCTCCGACTACATGAACCTGGAGCCCTACTTCCAGCTCGAAGGCATGGCCTACCGCCTGCTGCCCCTGCGCGACCCCAACTACGACAAGCGCGGCGAGGAAGGCTACGTGGAGAAACCCATCTGCTACAATGAGCTGATGAACGTATTCCGCTACCGCGGGCTGAGTAACGCCAACATCTTCTACGACGAAAACAACCTGCGCTTCCCGGCCAACTACCGCGATAAGTTTGCCCGCCTGGCCAACGCCTACCTGGCCGAAGGCAACACGGCCAAGGCCAAGGAAGTAGCCAGCAAGTGCCTGGCCGTAATGCCCGACGCGGCCATCCCCTACGACTACTACACGCCGCAGCTGATTCCGGCGCTGGTGGCCGGCGGCGAAAAAGCCAAGGCCGACGACATCATGGACAAGCTCACCACGCGCAGCATCCAGGTGCTCAACTACTACCAGAGCCACGACGGCGCCCTCTTCGACGACAGCCAGCGCCAGTACCTTTACGTGCTGCAAAGCATCTACCAAGCCGCCAGCAACCCGCTGGTGCACGACGAGGCGCGGGCCAAGAAAGCCTACGCCGTGCTGGAGCCCTACCTGCGCGCGCAGCAGCAGTAGGCCCTAGGGCCTCCCAACAGCCAAAAGGCCGCCCTGCTTCTCGGAGCAGGGCGGCCTTTTGGCTGTTGGGAGCTGTTAACGGGACCTTATTATGTATAAAATAGCACGCCATGCTGAGCTTGTTGAAGCATGGCGTGCTATTTATGCCTGTGTACACTTCCCGGTTAATGGGGCGCAACGGGCGCCGGCCCGGCCTGGCGCAGCGAGTCGGCGCGGGCGCGGAGGCGGCGGAAGCGGGCGCGGATGAGCTGGTGCTTCTGGTACTGCTCGGGCGTGCAAATGGCATGTAGCTGCGCCTCGAAGTTATCCTCAATTGCTTTATCCTCCGCATCGAGCGGGATGCGGCCCTGCGCGTGAGCGGCTTCGAGCCGGCGCAGCTTGGCCTGGCGGGCCTGGTACTGCACCAGCGCGGCGGCGCGCACCTGGGTGGCTTGCGCTGGGCTCAGGCCAAGCTGGCCCGTTAGCCGGGCAGCTTCCGCATCGGCTTGCGGCTCGGGCGGCGTGTCAGAGCCAATTATGACGCGCCGCACGCCTACGTTGGCGGGCAGGGGGCTAGGCGCGGTTTGGGCCAGGGCCGGCAGGGCGGGCAGCAGCGCCAGTAGCAGGAGGTTCTTCATGGGCCCAAAGCTAGGCGACGGCGCCCTAGGCCCCGCAACTCGGCTAAGGCGTGGCTTTAACGGGTTTCTCCTTGGTTTTCAGCGCCTGGGCAATGGCCTGCATCAGCAGCGGCTCCATCACTTGGTAGCCGGCCAGGGTGGGGTGCACCTCGTCTTTGGAGAGGGCCGGGGGCAGGCCCTGGCGGCTATCGGCCATGGCCGCGTGGTAGTTGAGGTAGGTGGCGCCCCGCTCGGCGGCGTAGGCGCGCAGCTGCTGGTTGAGGGCCAGCACCTTGGGCGCGGGCTCGAGGCCGCGGCGCCAGGCAAAATCGTAGGCTGGCAGCACCGAGCTGAGCACCACTCGCACGCCGTGGGCCTGCGCCAGCTCGGTCATCGACTTGATGTTGTTGAGCGTGGCTTGCTGGTCGTAGGGGCCGGTGTTTTGGGCGATGTCGTTGATGCCGGCCAGGATGACCACCACGGCCGGGTGCAAATCCAGCACGTCCTGGCGGAAGCGCACCAGCATTTGCGGCGTGGTTTGCCCGCTAATGCCGCGCCCCACCAGCTCGTAGCGGCGGTCGGCAAAAAACGCCGAGTCGGCCCGCGGCCAAGCATCGGTGATGGAATTGCCGAGCAGCACCACGCGGGGCCGGCCGGGCTGCGGCGCAGGTAGGGCCCGGTTGGCCGCGGCGTAGCGCCCTAGGCCGTCGCGGTCGGGCGCGGGGGTGGTTTGGGCCAGGGCGGGCGCGGCCCCTAGGGCCAGCAGGGCGAGGAAAAGGGATTTGAGAAGCATATCTTTTTTAAGATGCAGTAACCTAAAGTAAGACCGTCATACTCATCTGGTGTTCGCCTGCCGAAGCATCTCTACCGCTTCGTTGGGTTAGTGACCCTAGATGGCGTGGTAGAGATGCTTCGCGGGGCTCAGCATGACGGTTTTTTGTTCGCGGCTGTTTACAGCCTCTAAGCTTTTAGCTCATACCCTGCAAAATCCTGCCGCAGCTGGGTTTTGAGGAGCTTGCCGGTGGCCGTGTGGGGCAGCTGCTCCACAAACTCCACCGCGTCGGGGCGCTGCCAGGCGGCTATTTTGCCGTCGTAGAACGCCAGCAGCTCCTGGGCTGACACTTGCTGGCCGGGCTTGCGCACCACGATGAGCAGCGGGCGCTCGCTCCACTTGGGGTGGGGCACGCCAATGACGGCGGCTTCGGCCACGGCGGGGTGGGCCACGGCCAGGTTTTCGAGGTCGATGCTGGAAATCCACTCGCCGCCCGACTTAATGACGTCCTTCGAGCGGTCGGTGATTTGCAGGAAGCCCTCGGCGTCGATGGTGCCCACGTCGCCGGTACGAAACCAGCCGCTGGCCGCAAACTGGCTCGACTGCACGCCGCCGAAATAGCCGCTGGCAATGAAGGGCCCCCGCACCAGTAAGTCGCCAAACGCCACGCCGTCGTGGGGCAGCGGCTGGCCGGCGTCGTCCACAATCTCCATATCCACGCCGTAGATGGCGCGGCCCTGCTTGGTCAGCTCCCGGAACTGCTCGGCCGGCGGCCAGCTCAACTGGTTGGTCTTGAGGGTGCTCACGGTACCTAGGGGCGAGGTTTCGCTCATGCCCCAGGCGTGGCGAATTTCGACGCCCAGCTCCTCGGCAAAGGCGCGCAGCAGCGCCGGCGGGCACGAGGCGCCGCCCACTATCATGCGGCGAAGGGTGCTGAAGCGGCGCGGGCCTTCGCGCATAAACTGCAGCAGCCCAAACCAGATGGTGGGCACGCCGGCCGAGAAGGTAACGCCTTCGCTTTCAAACAGCTCAAACAAGCTGGCCGGGTCGAGGGCCGGGCCGGGCATGACTAATTTGCAGCCGTTGAGCGGCGCCAGGTACGGGATACCCCAGGCGTTGACGTGAAACATGGGCACCACGGGCAGCACCACATCGCGGGCGCCGCAGCCGAAGCAGTCGGGCAGCGAGGCGGCGTAGCTGTGCAGCAGCGTGGAGCGGTGCGAGTAGAGCACGCCCTTGGGCTGGTCGGTGGTGCCCGAGGTGTAGCACAGCGACGAGGCCGTGTTCTCGTCAAGTTCTGGCCACTCAAAATTGGGCTGCTCGGCCGCCAACAGAGTTTCGTAGTCGAGCAAACCGGGCAGGCTGGTGGCGGCCGGCCGGTGGGCGGCGCCCGTCAGCAGCACCCAGTGGCGCACGGTGGGGCAGTGCGGCGCCAGCTTCTCCACCAGGGGCAGAAACGTGAGGTCGAAGCACAGCACCTCGTCTTCGGCGTGGTTGACGATGTACACTAACTGCTCGAAAAACAGCCGGGGGTTGATGGTGTGGCACACCGCCCCTAGGCCCGAAATACCGTAGTAAAGCTCTAGGTGGCGGTGGGTATTCCAAGCCAGGGTGGCCACGCGGGCGCCGGGTGCCACGCCCAGGCGGGTGAACGCATGGGCCAGCTGGCGGGCGCGGGCGTGCACCTGGGCGTAGGTAGTGCGGTGCAGCGGGCCGCCCTCGGGCAGGCGCGACACGATTTCGGTGCTGCCGTGCCAGCGGGCGGCGTGTTCAATCAAACCCTTCACCAGAAGGGGCGTGGGCATCATCAGTCCGAGCATGGCGCGGGGCGAGGGCAAAAGAGTGGGAAAAAAGCGGCAGTAAGTTAACCCTTAGTGGCTGGCTCGCAACCCCTAGGGCAGCGGCCATCGCAGCGGCCAGCCCTCTTATTTGGCCGCCCCGCGCCGCCAAGCGGCCGAACTGCGCGGCGCGGGGGCGTACTTTACCAACTTTTTCTGGCCTTTTCCACTTGCCTGTGCCTGCTCCCGCTCCCGTTTCACCCGTTCCGGCTTTGTCGCCGGCCGCTAGCCCGTTGCATTTTGGCCTGCTCGATGGCCTGCGGGGAGTGGCCGCGCTGGCCGTGGTGCTGTTTCACTTCATGGAGCTGGTGGAAACCAAGCCGGCCAACAACTTCATTGCCCATGCCTACCTGGCCGTCGATTTTTTCTTCTGCCTCTCGGGCTTCGTCATCGCCTACGCCTACGACGCGCGCCTGGCGCAGCTGGGGGTGGGGCGGTTTCTGCGCCGCCGCCTCATTCGCCTCCACCCGCTCGTAGTTGTTGGCGCGCTGCTGGGTTTGCTCACCTTCTGGCTCGACCCATTCAGCCACCTGGTTGACCAGTACGCCACCCGCCTGCCCCTACTGCTGCTCTCGTCCTGCCTGCTGGTTCCGTATCCGGTAGTGACCGAGCGCTACGCCAACCTCTTCCACCTCAACCCGCCCACCTGGTCGCTGTTTTGGGAATACATAGCCAACGTAGCCTACGCGCTGGTGCTGGTGCGGCTGCCGGCGCGGCTGCTGAAGATACTGCTGGTGCCGGCCGCCATAGCCCTGTGCTACGAGGCCCGGCGCACGGGCTGGCTCGGTGGCGGCTGGGGCCGCGAAGATGCCATTGCGGGCTTCCTGCGGGTTACTTTTTCCTTCTTGATGGGCTTGCTGCTATACCGGGCCAACTGGCTGATTCGCTCGCGGCTGGGATTTGGCGCGCTGGCCCTGCTGCTGCTGGGGGCCCTGCTGCTGCCCTTTATAGATAGAATCAATTGGCGCGTCGACTCGCTCGTGGTGCTGTTTTACTTTCCACTGCTCATTGCCCTAGGGGCCGGCGGGCAGCTCACGCCGCGCTACGCCAAGCTCTGTCGCTTTCTAGGCGACATTTCCTACCCGCTCTACATCGTGCACTACCCGTTTATTTGGGTGTTCTTCAGCTACCTGCACAAATACCAGCCGCCCCTGAGCACCTTGGCGCTGGTTATTCCAACGGCTATGCTGGCGCTGGTGCTGCTAGCGTATGCGGTGCTGAAGTGGATTGATATTCCCGTGCGCAGCTACCTCACCCGCACCTTCGACCAACCCACCACGCTCGTCAGCAACCGCCAGGCACCGGCGCCAGTAGCCCCCGCCGCCCATCCCTAGGGCCCTACCGCGCCGCGTCCAGGGCCAGCTGCAAAAACTTGCTGCGCAAACTCAGGTCGCCGAGCTTCGAGTTGCGGCGCGTGGGGTTCACGCGGTTGGTGAGCAGCACCACCACCAGGTCCTTGGCGGGGTCAACCCAGAAGTAGGTGCCCGTGAAGCCGGTGTGGCCGTAGCTGCTGGCCGAGGGCCCACCGGGCACCACCTTAACCGGCCGGTCGAAGGCCAGGGCGCGGCGGTTGCCCTGCTCGCAAAACTGGCAGCGCGTCCACTCGGCCAGAATGGCTTTATCAAAGATTTGCTGGCCGCCGTAGCGCCCGCCCCAGGCGTAGGTTTGGGTGAGTTGGGCCACGTCGTTGGCATTGCCAAACAAGCCGGCGTGGCCGCTGATGCCGCCCAGCAGGGCCGCGCCCTCGTCGTGCACGTAGCCCCACACCAGCTGCTTGCGAAACAGCGAGTCGTACTCGGTGGGCACCAGGCGGGCCAGCGGGTAGTGGTGCAGCGGCTGCAAGTGCAGGCCCGACCCTAGGGGCCCGTATACCTGCTGGGTCAGGTACTCCTCGAAGCCCAGCCCCGTGCGCCGCCGCACCAGCCCCGGCGTGAGGTAAAACGACAGGTCGGAGTACACGTACTCGCGCTTAGGCAGCAGCGGCACTGCCCCAATCTGCTCATTTATGTATTCCGGCATATCGCGCCGCGACCAGATGCCGCGCGCCACCGGCAGCGGAAACCGAGCCGACGAGTCGGCGCGCAGCCAGCGCCGGCGCAGCTCGCCACTCGGCTTCTGAAAGGCCTTGTAAAACGGCACGAACGCCGGCAGGCCCGCTTGGTGGGTGAGCACGTCGCGCATGCGCAGCGGCGCCTTGTTGGTTTTAGCCAGGAAGGGAAACAGCTGCCCCATCGTACTGTCGGGGCTGAATTTGCCTTGCGCTTGCAACGAGAGCAGCGCCGGCGTGGCCGCCAGAATCTTGGTGAGCGAGGCCAGGTCGTAGCGGTCGGCGTCGGTGACATATGCGCTTTTGATTGCGGCACGAAAACCCTCTACGTCTTTAGTAAGCTCCTTTTCAAGTCGCTCTTTAGCTTCAACCGTCAGAACAGGTTGTACGGGATGCTCTGGGAAACTTCTAGAAATTTTAGACATAAATGCCTGTTGGACATTTGCTAGGGCATCACTGCTTCTAACCCCGTAGTTCTTGCGCAGCACCACCACGCCGCGCCGGGCAATGAGGGCCTGCGCGCCGGGCATGGCGCCAGCGGCTAAAGCGCTGTTTAGCAGACTATCTACGCGGTCTTCCAGCCGGTTGTCCATGCCGGCATCCTCGGGGTTGGCGTAGGCTAAGCGCAGGCCGGGCTGGGTGCTCAGGCCAAAGCCGGCGGGCAGGCTGGGGCTGACCGTGACGGGCAGCTTACCGGTGGCCCCGATGCCGCCAAAGATGAGCTGCGCGGCCAGGCGCTGGGCATCGGGGCTTTCCTGGTAGGCCATCACCACGGCGCCCATCCGGTCGAAATCGCGCACCTTGGCCGCGGCGTAGGCCGAGCCGAAGAGGGTGAGCACCACCTGCCGGCCGGGCTGGGTCAATTCGCGCAGCAACAGGTTGGTTTCGGGCGCAATGCCGAAGCTGGTGGCCGGCAACCGTCCTAGGCCCTGCAGCGCCACCAGCACCACCCGGTAGCCCAGCAGCCGCGCCCGCGTGGCCATCAGCTCGTCCATAGTGGGCGCGGCGGGCAGGTGGAAGTGCGCGGCGCGGGCGTCGTAGTCCGTCACCATACGCTGAAAATCAGTAGTATCGGCGGGCGCGCCGCCAATTACCAGCGTGGCTACTTTCAGGGTATCCAGCCGCTGCAAAGGCAGCAGCTGGCGCTGGTTGCGCAGCAGCGTCAGGCCATCCTGCGTGAGGCGGTGCGCCAGGTAGCGGGCGTGGGCAGGGTTGAGGTCGGCGTAGATAGCTTGCTCGGGTACGGGCCGGTAGTGGTTCAGGCCGGCCCACTGCTTGAGGGCCAGCACCCGGCGGCAGCTTTCGTCGATGCGGGCCTGGCTGATGCGCCCGCTGTCCACGGCGGCCAGCACGGCCCCTAGGGCCACCGGCACCTTCTTGCTGAATTCCAGCACGTCGTTGCCGGCCAGCAGCGCCCGCACCTCGGCCTCGCCGGTGGGCACCCGGCTGATGACGCCCTGCATGTTCATGGCATCGGTAAACACCACGCCCCGGAAGCCCATTTTTTGGCGCAGCAGCCCCGTCACCACGGGCTGGCTGAGGGTGGTGGGCGCGCCGGTCGTATCCAGGGCCGGCACGTTGAGGTGAGCCACCATCATGCCCCCAATACCGCTGCGTATCACGCTTCTAAAGGGCGGAAACTCCAGCGAGTCGAGCCGGCGCCGGTCTACCCGCACGATGGGCAGGGCCAAGTGCGAGTCGGCCTCTACGTCGCCGTGGCCGGGAAAGTGCTTGGCCACGGCCAGCACGCCCGCGTCCTGCATACCGCGCATATAGAGGCGGCTAAGACGCGCCACGGCCGCCGGGTTCTCGCCCCACGAGCGGAAGCCGATGACCGGGTTGTTGGGGTTGTTGTTCACGTCCACCACCGGCGCGAAATTGACGTGCATGCCCAGCCGCGCAAACTGTCGCGCCACCTCGCGCCCCATGTCGTAAATCAGGCTGGAGTCGGCCTCGGGCGCGGCCCCCAGGCTCATTTGGTACGGAAAGCGCAATATGCTATCCAGGCGCATGCCGGCGCCCCACTCGCCGTCCATGGCCACCAGCAGCGGCACCTGGCTTTCGCGCTGGTAGCGGTTGAGCAGGCGCGTTTGGCGCACCGGCCCGCCCTGGAAGAATATCAGCCCGCCCACGCCGTAGTCCTTAATCAGCAGCGACACCGAGTCCTCGTCGAGCCGCGTTTTATTGGAGTAGGCCGCTACCATGAACAGCTGCGCCACCCGCTGCCTAGGGGTCAGCACGCGCATCAGGCTATCAACCCAGCGCGAGTGCTGGTATTGCAAAAACGCCGGGCCACTGGGCGTGGGCTTCACGGGCGGGCGAAACTTGGCCAGGCTGGTTTTGGGGCGGGCTGCCCGTGCACGGCGGTGCTGGGCCGAGGCCAGCAGCGGCAGCGAAAGCAGCAGCGCCAGCAAAAGAGAGCGGAACAATGACAAAGGGCGGGACCTGAAAGTGAACCCGGCAAAAGTCGCACGCAGCGCCGGTATTTGCGCATTTAGTCGCCCTGGGCGCTTACCCCACCCCCGGCCCCTCCCCTTCGGGAGAGGGGAGCCTGACAAACCCTTTACCGCGCCACCATGGCTCCCCTCTCCCGGAGGGGAGGGGCCGGGGGTGGGGTAAGCGCCCAGGGCGATGACGTAATATTATCTAAAAAACTGCCCTAGGGCCCCGCGGGCAGCAAGTCGCAAAACCAGAAGCCTAGCTCCATCGCGCCGCCGACGCCGGGCGCCGGGTAGGTGCGGCGTACCAGCTCGCCTCGCACTACTTCGATTGGCTCACTGAAATCCGGCCCGTCGAACACGAAGCTGTGGTACTCACCGTTTTCGCCGCAGGGGTCCACGCCGGGCGGCAGGTCGCGCAGAAAGTCGCGGTCGAGCAGGCGCCCGCAGAAGCTAGCGTCCAGCCACTGCTCGTTCACGCACACCACCACTGCCCGGAAGCCTAGGTCCAGAAACTCGCGCAGCAAGTTGGCGCCCACGCGCTGCCACAGCGGAAACGCGCCGCGCAGCCCCGCCCGCGCCAGCTGTTGCTCGCGGTAGGCGCGTAGGTCCTCCAAAAAAATGTCGCCGTACACTACCTCCTCCACGCCCTGCGCCCGCGCCTCGGCCAGCGTAGCCCCTAGGGCCTGCTCGTAGGCGGCCATCGGAGGGTTTTCGGGCAGGCGCAGCTGCCGCAGCGGCAAGCCCAGGCGCTGGGCTTGCGCCGCCAGCAACTCGGTGCGCACGCCGTGCATCGATACGCGTTCGTAGTGCGCATTCACGTGCGTGAGCAGCCCCGCCACGCGGCGCCTAGGGTCGCGCCGGGCGTGGTGCAGCGCTAGGGCCGAGTCCTTGCCCCCGCTCCAACTCATCAACGCAGGTATCATCCCAACCAAATCGCCATACAAATGCAAAAAAAGCGGCCTGCCGCCCCAAGGCAGCAGGCCGTCATTCCAGTCGCGTAGTCAGCTGCAAAGCAGCGTATCCACGAAATCAGTTAAATCCGTTAAATCTGCGGTTTATTTCAGTGTGAAGGTCGTTTTGCCCATTAGGGCGCCACCTTCGTACAGTTCCACGGTGTGCTGGCCAATCTTGTAGTCGCCGCCCTTAGCGTACACAAACTCCGCTTTCTGGCGCGAGTTATCGAATACAATATCCTGCTTTTGGGTGTAGAAGGCCTCCTGGCCATCCACGGTGAAGGTGCCGCCGCCGGTGCTCAGGTTGTAGAGCGCCGCGCCATCGGGCTCCAAAATGCGCATGTAAATCGTCTTGGTATCCTTGGGCGTCACGTCATTGCGGGCCAGGTTGAAGGTCACCTTCACGCGGTCCACGCGCTTGGCCTTGAACTCCTCCTTATCGTCGTCCTTCTCCTTGTTCTTGGCCGTGAGCACGCTTACGTGGATGTTATCGGCCTGAATGCGCGAAGCCACCGACACCTTGCTGCTGAGTTCCTGGTTGGTTTTGGCAATGGTGCTGATGGTGTCGGTAAGCTTGTTTTGCCGCTCCTTCAGCGTGGTCGTTTCGGTGTACAGGTTTTCGTTGGACTTCTTCAGCTCGGCGATTTCCTCATCGCGCTTCTTCAGTTGGCTTTCCAGGTTGAGGGCGCGCTCCTTGAAGCGCCGCTGCTCGGCCAGCGAGAACGAACCGGCCTTAAACGAGCGTAAACGCAGCAAGTCGGCGTTGATGCCTGCCAGGCGCGAATTCAGCGAGTCGTTGCTGAGGCCCAGCTTTTGCAGCTCCTGGCTTTGGCGCTCGTAGCTAGCTTTTAAGTCCTCATACTGCTTAATCTGCTCGGTGAGCTTGCTATCGGTGGCTTGCACCTGCGTGGTTAGCTGCTCGTTTTCCGTCTTTTTTTGCGAGTTCAGGTAAAACAGTACGCCGTTGATGCCTAGCAGCACGAGTACGAGCGCCACCCATAGCAAGACGCGGCTGTTATTTTGGCGGGGTTCGGGTTGTTCCTGGTTAGGGTCCATGCGGAAGGGCGGGGGAAAAGTTGAACGATGTAAGTACCTAACGGCACCCGCTGGCAAACTGGGGTGCGCCTACCTTTGCGGCGGGTAAAAATAGGGGAAATTCTGGCCCGGACGCGGCCATCGTTATACTTGGCTCTGATGCAAACGGTTACTTCACCCTTTGATGCCGCTTATTGGCAGGCCCGCTACGCCACCCCCGGCCGCGCCGGCTGGGATGCCGGCCGCATCACCCCGCCCCTGCGAGCGTATTTCGACCAGCTGCCCCTAGGGTTGCAGCCGCGCATCCTCATTCCGGGAGCCGGCCGCGCCTACGAGGCCGAGTATCTGCACCGCCTAGGGTTCCAGCACGTAGTAGTGGCCGAGCTGGCCGCCACACCCCTGGCCGAGCTGGCCGTCCGCGTGCCCGATTTCCCCGCCGCGCACCTCTGGCAGGCAGATTTTTTTCAGCTAGACCCTAAGGAGAAGTTTGACTTGCTCATTGAGCAAACCTTCCTCTCGGCCCTGGCCCCCGCCCAGCGGCCCGCCTACGCCCGGCAGTGCGCCCACCTGCTGCGCCCCAGCGGCAAGCTCGTGGGCCTGCTCTTCGACGATGCCTTTGCCGGCGCTGCCGAGCCGCCTTTCGGCGGCAGCCGCGCCGAGTACCAGGCGCTCTTTGCGCCGTATTTCGACTTCGTACACTTCGAAACGGCGTATAACTCGCTACCCGCCCGCCGGGGCCGCGAGCTGTTTGTTTGCTTGCAAAAACGTTAAAATGTGAAAATGTAGAGAATATAGAAATGTGAGAATTAATTAGCCATTACATTCTAAGTTTTCTACCTTTTTTCATTTTCTACATTCTCTACATTTCCACATTCACTACATTAAAAAACTATGCTCAGCGCCCTCGCCCGCACCCTGCCCCACTTCCGCAACACCAACTCCGGCCAGTTTTTCCTTATGGCTGGGCCCTGCGTCATCGAGGGCGAGGACATGGCCCTGCGCATCGCCGAGCGCATCAAGCATATTACCGATAAGCTCCAGATTCCCTATATCTTCAAGGGCTCGTACCGCAAGGCTAACCGCTCGCGGCGCGACTCGTTCACGGGCATTGGCGACGAGGCGGCGCTGCGCATTCTGGAGAAAGTAGGCCGCGAAATCGGCGTGCCCACCGTCACCGATATTCACGAATCGCCGGAAGCCGCTGAGGCGGCCCAGGCCGTGGACGTGCTGCAAATTCCGGCCTTTTTGTGCCGCCAGACCGATTTGCTGCTGGCCGCCGCCCAAACCGGCAAGGTGGTGAATATCAAGAAGGGCCAGTTTCTCAGCGGCGAAGCTATGCAGTGGGCCGTGGACAAGGTAAAGAGCGCGGGTAACGAGCACGTCATCCTCACCGAGCGCGGTAACTCGTTCGGCTACAGCGAGCTGGTGGTCGATTTCCGCAACTTGCCCATCATGCGCCAGTTTGGCGTGCCGGTGGTAATGGATGTGACGCACTCCTTGCAGCAGCCCAACCAGGCCAGCGGCATCACGGGCGGCCAGCCAGCCCTCATCGAAACCATTGCCAAGGCCGCTATTGCCGTGGGCGCCGACGGGCTGTTCATCGAAACGCACCCCACGCCCGCCACCGCCCTCTCCGACGGCGCCAACATGCTGCCCCTCGACCAGCTCGAAGGCCTGCTGCAGCGCCTCACCCGCGTGCGTGAGGCCGTGCGCCCCGCCGGCGACGTGGCGTTGCACGGGCTGGACGCCTAGGAGCACTAACCTATTTCAGCCGCTCCTTCAAGTAATTAAACAATTGCTCAAATCGTTGGTCTGCTCGCTCAAAGCGCTGGTCTATCCGCTCAAAGCGTTGATTCATTTCAACGCGTAGGTCACTTACGTCCCGGTCTATTTTAGCTGTTTTTTCTGTCAGCACATCAGTCTTGTCCGTTAGCGCATTAACCTTGTCTGTCAACGCATTATTCTTGTCTGTCAGCGCATCAGTTTTGTCCGTTAGCGCGTCAGTTCGCTCCAGCAGAAATAAGATATTATCGCTTTGCCGGGTTAGTGCCGAGGTGAACGTAACTGTAATTTGCTTTACTTGAGCTGATACTCGTTCCAGCTTAGCGCTTACTCGTTCCAGCTTGGCGCTGAGTTCGTCTTGCTTGGCGCTCAATTCATCCTGGCGAGCCAGCATTTCGCTAATAACAGGTTCTAATTGGTCGAGGCGTTGGTCGGCGGTGGGCATTTGTGGTTTGTGGTTTTGTATGTGCGTGTATGTTTATAACCGAAGGTACTGCGGAACCTAGTCTTTCAGTACCGTAGCCAGAAATCCTGCCTAGGCTGCTTTTTGTGGAAAAATACCAGCCCCACGTAGAATAAATCGACCGTCACAGTCACGGCCGGGTGGGCTTTGATGGCCGTCCAGGCTTGCTCCATCTCGGCCGACCAATGAATATCGTCCAGCACGAACACGCTGTTTTCGTGCGCCTTGGCCAGGCACTGCTCGAAGTAGCGCAGCGTAGGCTCGTAGCGGTGGTTGCCGTCGAAGAATACGAAGTCGAGGCGCTGGCCTAGGGTTTCTAGGGTGGCGGGCAGCGTCTCATCCAGGTTGCCGGCTACCAGGCGCACGTTGGCCAGGCCTAGCGCGGCGAAGGTTTCGCGGGCGACGGCGGCCGTGGCGGGGCAGCCCTCGAAGGTGACGACCTGCGCCCGCGAATCGGCCAGGGCCAGGTAGGCGGTGGTGAGACCTAGGGAGGTGCCCAGCTCCAGCACCGTGGCGGGCCGAAAGTGGTTGACCAGCCGAAATAGCAGTTGCGCCAGGCGCAGCGGCTTGGCCGCGTGGCGGGCAATGTCGCGCACGGCCCGGCGGCGCGTATTAGTGTTCGCCACGCGCGAGCCTGCTCCGAAGTCACACACGTCCAGCACCTGGTCGCTAGCTAGTAAAGCCTGGCGGCGCGCCTCTATCAGCGGGTAGGCGCGGTATTGCCCGTCGTGGCAAATGACGGTGGTATAGAGCCCAAACACGAACGGCGAGTGCAGCCCGTGCGCATTGCCCGAGCGCAGCCAGTAGCGCAGGTAGGCGAAAGATTGGTACATGAAATCGGCTGTCATTGCGAGCCCGCCAAGCAATCGCATCTAAACAAAAATCGCCCGACTCGTGCTGGTGCGATTGCTTGGCGGGCTCGCAATGACAGCCGATTTTAGCAGCAGCTACGCCGTATCTAGTTCAGCCGGTAGGGCACCATGAGGGTAAATTCCGGAATCTCGACCTCGAACTGGGCGCCGGTGCCCAGGCGCTCCATCAGGTAGGTGCCGCGCATCTTGCCCACGCCCGACTTCAGGTTGCAGCCGCTCACGTACTGGTGGGTTTCGCCGGGCTCCAGCACCGGTTGGCGGCCCACTACGCCCTCGCCCTCCACTTCGCGCACGCTGTTGTTGGCGTCGGAGATATACCAGTGCCGGCGCAACAGCTTGACCGTGAACTCGCCGTCGTTGCGAATTTCGATGCGGTAAGCAAATACATAGTGTTCCTGCGCGGGGCTGGAGTAGTCGGGCAGGTAGTTGGTCGTAACCGTAACGGTTACGCCTTGCGTAGTGGTGGTAGGCATGGCGGTGGCCGGCGAAATTACGCGCTAAGGGCCTAACGGGCGCCCTAGGCCTTTAGTTTACGGCGGCCCTGGGGCGCGGCGATTTTCGTTGCCGCGCGGCTTTACTTGTTTCTTCTCTTTTTTCTATGGTCAAGATTGCCGAAAGCTGGCGCCCGGTGCTGGCAGCCGAGTTCGAAAAGCCTTATTTCCAGAAGCTAACCGCCTGGGTGCGCGGCGAGTACGCCACTACCACGGTATATCCCTTAGGCTCCCAGATTTTCCACGCCTTCGACGCCTGCCCCTTCGACGAGGTGAAGGTGGTGATTCTGGGCCAGGACCCCTACCACGGCAAAAACCAGGCGCACGGCCTAGCTTTCTCAGTGAATGAGGGCGTGCGCACGCCGCCGTCGCTACAAAATATTTTTAAGGAGCTGCAAGACGACCTGCCTGGCACCCCTGCTCCGGCCAACGGCAACCTCGACCGCTGGGCCCGCCAGGGCGTGCTGCTGCTCAACGCCACGCTCACGGTGCGCGCGGCCACGCCCGGCTCGCACCAAAAAAAGGGCTGGGAGGAATTTACCGACGCTGTCATTCGGCAGGTGTCGGCCGGGCGCCCGCACGTGGTGTTCATCCTGTGGGGCGCCTACGCCCAGAAGAAGGAAGAGCTGATTGACCAAAGCAAGCACTTGGTGCTCAAGGCCGCGCACCCCTCGCCCTACTCGGCCGACCGGGGCTTTTTCGGCTCCAAGCCTTTCAGCAAAACGAATGCGTGGCTGCAGCAGCACGGCGAACAACCGATTGAATGGTAGGATGACAGAGAGAAAAAGGCGGTCATGCTGAGCTTGCCGAAGCATCTCTACCGAACAATGATGCGCGGTAGAGATGCTTCGGCAAGCTCAGCATGACCGCCTTTTTGTTGCTAATTACTCAATTGATGACGCGCTTTATCAGGCGCAGCTTGTGGCTGTATTTCTGGCGGCCGGGGTTGAAGATGCCGTGGTGGTCGAGCGGGTCGAGGCGCACTTCGCCGTGGGCGTGCAAGATGAGACCATCGTCGTAGACCATGCCCACGTGCACAATGGCGCCCTCGACATTATCAAAAAACGCTAGGTCACCGGGCCGGGCCTGGGTCACGAAATCGACCGGCTGGCCGAGGGCGATTTGCTGGCGGGCATCGCGCGGCAGCTGCACGCCCACCAGGCCAAAGAGGCTCTGCATCAGCCCCGAGCAGTCGAGGCCGAATACGTTTTTGCCGCCCCACACGTAGGGCGCCTTCAAGTAGTGCTGGCCCATTTTGCGCAGCAGGTGCAGCTGGCGCTCGGGGGCGCCGGGCTGGGCGGGGTTGGTAGCCGGGCCGTTGTAAAACAGCGGCCGGTCGTCGCCTAGCTTCAGGGTCATGCCATCGAAGAAGGGCAGGCGGCAGCCCAGCGTAACCGGCTGGCGCGTAGTGGCGTCCGACACTACTTGCACCACGTCGAGCACCCTAGGGTGGTCTTGGGCCTGCCAAGCCCGGAAGTAGTCGGCGCTCACCGGCAGGTGCTGCTTGAAGTCAATCCAGCCCAGGTAGTGGTCGGCGGCGGCTTCGATGCGCAACCAGCTGCCCTGGGTTTGCAGCACCGTGTAGCACTCGCCAAACAGTAATTCGGTGACTAGTTCGGCCCGGTCGGTGGGCTCGGCGCGGACGGGCACGGCGCTCAGCGCGCAAATACCGTGGTTCAATTTTCGTGGATAGTAAAAGACATACAAAGAACGTCATGCTGAGCTTGCCGAAGCATTTCTACCGCGCATCATTGTTCGGTAGAGATGCTTCGGCAAGCTCAGCATGACCGTCTTATTTTAGTGGCTGCTGCTAGCTATACCGCTCCATTTCGCGCTTGATGTCCTTGGCTTTCAAGTCTTCGCGTTTGTCGTAGTGCTTCTTGCCCTGGGCCAGCGCAATCTCTACCTTGGCAAATCCGCGGTCGGTGACGAACAAGCGCAGCGGAATGATGGTGAGGCCCTGCGTGATGCTTTTGCTGGCTAGCTGCTTCAGCTCGCGCTTGGTGAGCAGCAGCTTGCGGGTGCGCAGGGGGTCGTGGTTGGTGTAGGTGCCGTGGCTATAGGGCGCAATGCGCAGGCTATGAATCCAGAGGTCGCCCTTGTGGTCGAAGGTGCAGTAGCCGTCTTGCAGGTTCACCTCACCGGCGCGGATGCTCTTTATCTCGGTGCCTTGCAGCATAATGCCCGCGTCGTACTTGGCCAGAAACGAGTATTCGTGGCTGGCGCGGCGGTTTTTAATATTGATAGGAGCGGGCGTATTGTCTTTCATACCGCAGGAGTTGAACCGCAGATTTAACGGATGTAACGGATTGCGCAGCTTCGGGCGCGCCGGAGTAGCGGCGGGCAGACCCTGCGCGAACGGGCGTAGCTGGCGCCTGCTTACGCAGATTTTGCGGCTTGGGGGGTGACCGTAGCCCTAGGGCAGGTTGGCCACCGCCGCCTGCGCCCTAGGGCCCTAGGCCAGCTTGAGGCGCGGGTCGGGGCTGGCGAGCTGGCTGGCAAAGTCGCCGGCCGCGTACTGAAACAGCGCCGACTGGCCCACCATGGCGGCATTATCAGTGCAGAACTCAAAATCGGGGATAAACACCTCCCACTCTTCGGTTTTCGCCAGCTCTTGCAGCCCGCGGCGCAGGCCCGAGTTGGCGGCTACCCCGCCAGCCAGGGCCACCTGGCGCAGGCCCGTGGCTTGCACGGCCCGTTTGAGCTGCTTGAGCAGCGTTTGCACGATGGTGTGCTGGATGCTGGCGCAGAGGTCGGCCAGGTTTTCCTCGATGAAGGCGGGATTGGTGGCAGTTTGCTTTTTGAGAAAGTAGAGTACCGCCGTTTTCAAGCCGCTGAACGAGAAGTTGAAGCCCTCCAGTGCGCCTTCGGGGAAGGAAAACCGTAGCGGATTGCCGGTTTGGGCCAGCTTGTCGAGCCTAGGGCCGCCGGGGTAAGGCAAGCCCAGCAGCTTGGCCGTTTTGTCGAAGGCCTCGCCGGCCGCGTCGTCGATGGTCTGGCCCAGAATGTCCATGTCCAGGGCCCCTAGCACGCGCACCAGCTGGGTGTGGCCGCCGCTCACGGTAAGGCACAGAAAGGGAAAATCAGGCTTGGGGTCGCGGATGAAGTGGGCCAGCACGTGCGCCCGCATGTGGTTGACGGTGAGCAGTGGAACCCCGAGGGCCAGGGCCAGGCCCTTGGCAAACAAATGCCCCACCAGCAGCGAGCCCAGCAGGCCCGGCCCCTGCGTCACGGCCACGGCGCTCAGTTCCTTTTTATCGACGCCGGCCTGGCGCAGGGCAGCCGTGACGACGGGCAGCAAATGCTGCTGGTGCGCCCGCGAGGCCAGCTCGGGCACTACCCCGCCGTACTGCGCGTGCACGGCCTGACCGGCCACCACGTTGCTCAGCAGCTGGCCGTCGCGAAACACGGCGGCCCCGGTGTCGTCGCAGCTGGATTCGATGGCGAGAAGTGTCATTTTTAAGTAACAGTTAGCAGTTATTAAGTAACAATGCCCTAGGGCCCGTTTATCGTGGCAAGCGGCCAGCAATAAAAAACCTTGCGCCCGGCGGCAAAGTTCGGGGAAACCTGGGGTGCGGCGGGCGCGTTGGCTCAATCATTGCGCGCGAAAAGCCGCACCTTTGCGTTAATACCTTTTCACCAACCCCGTTTCGCGTGTCGTTCGTGCGCCGTGCTTTCCGCTTGCTGCTGAGTGTCCTGCTGTGGACGCTGGGCCTGGCAGTAGTGGCGGTGGTGGCAGTGCTGCTAGCCTTGCGCGTGCCGAGCGTGCAAACGCGGGTGGCCCACGAGGTAGCCAGCGTGCTGACGCGCAAGCTGGGGCAGGAAGTAGTTATCGGCAGCGTAGACGTGCGGCCCTTCTCGCACGTGCTGCTGGAAGGCGTGAACGTGCTCGACCATGCTGGTAAAGAACTATTTGGCGTGGGCCGGGTGGATGCCGACATTCAGCTTTTCTCGGTTTTCGACCCTAGGCACCTGCACGTGGGCACCCTCACGCTCGACGAGCCGCGCTTTGTGCTGCGCGACGTGGCCGGGCACCCCGACTCGACCACGCTCGACCAGTTTTTGACGGCCCTGCACCGCCTCATGGGCCCGCCCGATACCACCCAAACCCAGGGCAAGCCGTTTGATTTTCAGCTGCATGACATTGCCATTCGCAACGGGCACTTCGGGCTAGAGCGCCCCGATGAGCCGCGCATCAAGGAGTACGGCCGCAGCGTGGACTACGCCCACATGCAGGTGGACAGCATTTACGCCAACATTTCGCACCTGAACTGGAAAACTGACACGTTGCGGGCGCGCATTGCCGGCCTGCGGGCGGTGGAGGTGCCCTCGCAAACCCACCTGCGCGAGCTGACGGCCGACATCAGCTACAACGCGCACTTTTGGGAGTTTGGGGGACTGACCTTGCGCGTGGGCCGCAGCGAGCTGCGCAAGTTCGTGCGCTTTGAGTACAAGCGCTTTGGCAACTTTTCGGACTTCAACGACTCGATGCGGGTGGTGGCTAACCTACGCGGGGCCAAGCTGTACACCGACGACATTGCCAAGTTTGCGCCCGACCTGGCCCCCCTGCACGACTCGGTGCAGATTTCGATGGATGCCAAGGGCTACGTGCGTGATTTTCAACTCAAAAACCTGGATGTGCGCTACGGCCGCCGCACCCACATCGTGGCTACCCGCGCCAACGCCGACAAGCTGCCCAACTGGCGCGAAAGCCTGATTGACTTGCGCCTGCAGCCCTCGCAGATAGACGGCGCCGACTTGCGCCGCTGGCTGCCGGCCTCGGCCAACAAGCTCATTGCGCGCCTAGGGCTGGTGCAGCTCAACGGGCAGTTCATTGGCTTCTACAACGACTTTGTAGGCAATGCCACCTTTAATACGGCCATCGGCGCCGTTACTACCGACCTGAACCTCAAGACTAAAACTGATTTTGACCACGCTGTGTACGAGGGCGCGGTGCAAAGCACGGCCTTTAACCTGGGCAAGTTTTTGGGCGACGAGTCGGTGATTCGGGACGTGACGCTGAGCGGCAAGGTGCGCGGCACGGGCTTTACGCCACCTGAGGCGCACGGCCACGCCGAAGTCACGGTGCCCGCCATTTGGCTGAGTGGCTACCGTTACCACAACCTGACGCTGAACGGCGACTTCGCGGGCCGCGGCTTCCAGGGCAAGGTAACGGCCGCCGACCCCAACCTGCGCTTGGCCGCCGACGGCGACTTCGACCTTGATGCGCGCCACCCGCACATCATTGTGAGCGCCCGCGTGCTGCGCGCCAACCTGGGGGCCCTAGGCCTACTGCCCACCCCGCTGGTGATGAGCACCACTGCCACCGTGAACCTGCGCGGCACCCAGCTCGACTCGCTGCTGGGCACGGCCCGGCTGCGCGACTCGCGCTTTACCATTGGCAAGCAAAGCCTTGACGTAGATACCATTAATGTACTGAGCACCCGCAGCAGCCAGGGCCAGCGGCTGGTGCAGGTGCGCTCGGAGCTGGCCAACCTGCGCGCCAGCGGGCGCTTCGAAACGGCCCGCGTCATTGCCGATATTCAGATGCTGGTGCACGAGTATCGGCTCAACTTTGAAAGCAACGCGGCGGCCACGGCGGCCTACTACCACCGTAAGCGCCAGCGCCCGCTACGCAACTACCAGGTGGATTTGCAGCTGGACCTCAAGCACATCAACCCAGTGCTGAACTTGCTGCTGCCCGACCTGCAAATAGCCGACAACAGTCACCTCGATGGCTCTTTCCGGCAGGGTGAAACGTCGATTTTCCAGCTTGGTGGGCGCTTCGACAGCCTTTGGTACGGGCCCGTGCACACGGTGCGCACCGAGTTTGACCTCACCACCTCGAAGCTGCCCAACCAGCCCGAGGTGCTGGCCCAGGCCGACGTGACCTCGGCCAGCCAGATTCTGCCGGGCTTGGGGCGCACCCAGAACTTCGTGGTGGAAGGCGTGTGGGACCAGCAGAAAATTAACTTCTCGACCTCCCTGGCTCAGACGGGCACTACCAACCAGGCCACCATCAACGGGTCGCTGGCCTTTTTGCCCAGGGCCGTGCAGATTGTGTTTCGCAAGAGCGGGCTACACCTGCTGGACCGCGAGTACGTGATTGAGGCTGACAACTCGGTGCGCATCAGTGGCGGCGGCAAGCAGTTCGACGTGGACCGCTTCGTACTCAGCAGCGGCGCCGAGCGCATTAGTGCCCAAGGCGTTATCTCGCCCGACTCGCGCCTGCCCCCGTTGCAGCTCGACGTGGCGAACTTCGATTTAACGTCGCTCAACTCGGTTATCAACCAGCGCCTAGGGGGGCGGCTCAACCTCAAGGCCTCGGTGGCGGGCATTTATAACCAGCTGGCTATCAACAGCACGCTGGCCGTGGACTCGCTCGTATACGAGGGGACACCCATTGGGCAGGTGGCGGGCCGCGGCGACTGGGACAACCCCAGCGGCCAGCTGCGCGTGAACCTCGACGTGAGCCGCCAGCAGCAGCGCGTGCTGACGGTGACGGGCTACCTAGCGCCGGGCTCCGAAACGCAGCAATTTAACCTGACTGGCGAGCTGGCCGACGCGCCGGTGGTGCTGGCCCAACCCTTTTTAGCGGGCCTGCTGGACAATCTAGGGGGCACCGGGCGCGGGCAGCTGCAACTGGGTGGCATGTTTAGCGCGCCCACCCTGGCCGGCGCCGTAGACGTGACCAATGGGCGCTTCACCTTCGGCTACCTGGGCACTACCTACACCTTTAATGACCGTATCACATTCACTACCACCTCGATAGGCCTTAGCAACGTAAAGCTGCGCGATGCCCAGGGCAACCTGGGCACGGTGAACGGGGTAATTCGGCACCAGGGCTTCCAAAACATGAGCCTGAATTTGAGCGCCGAGTTTCGGAAGTTTCAGGTGCTGCACACCACCCGCCGCGACAACGACTTGTATTTCGGCACGGCCTACGCCACGGGCCGCGCCACCGTAACGGGGCCCGTGGATGACTTGGTAGTTGACGTGCGCGCCACGTCGGAGGCCGGCACGCGCCTGGCCCTGCCCCTGGACAACACTGCTAAGGCCCAGCAGGCCAGCTACATCAAGTTTGTGAACCGCAACCTACCTGACTCGGTGCGCCGCCGGCAGGCGCTAGAAGCCGCCACCATCTCGGCCCAGGACAAGGTAGACCTTTCGGGCATCCGGCTGAATATGAACCTGACGGTGACGTCCGACGCTTACTTGGAGATTTTGCTCGACGAGGCCACCGGCGATGTCATTCGGGGGGTGGCCACGGGCCAACTGCGCCTCAACATCGACACGCGGGGCGACTTCAACATGTATGGGCAGGTAGAAATCGTGCGCGGCGCCTACAACTTCACGCTGCAAGGGCTGGTAGACAAGGAGTTTGTGGTGCGGCCGGGTGGCACCGTCACCTGGAACGGCGACCCGCTGGATGGGCAGATGAATGTAGCGGCCACCTACACCCAGCGCACGTCGGTGGCGCCGGTGGTGCCCACCAACAGCGCCGTGGTGCCCGTCACGGCCGTCGTGAACCTGACGGGGCCGCTGCTGCAGCCGGTGATTAAGCTGGCGCTAGAGTTTGACGACGCGCCCGGCTCGCTGCAGAGCGACCTGGCCTCGTTCATTGCGCTGCTGCGCAACGACGACCAGGAGCTTAACCGGCAGGTATTTAGCCTACTGGTCTTCCGCACGCTTTCGCCCTTGAACAACAGCAACTTCAGCGGCATTACGCTGGCCGGCAACAATGGGGCGGTGCAAAGCAGCCTAGGGCAGATTATCTCGTCGCAGCTCGGGCAGCTGACGTCGCAAATTGACCAGAACCTCGAAATCGACTTCAATATCAACGGCTTATCGGCCGACCAGCTAGCAGCGCTGCAGCTGCGCCTGAGCTACTCATTTCTGAACGGGCGGCTGCGCCTGACCCGCGAGGGCGGCATCACCAACGGCGCCAGCAACAACCTGAACCCTAACACTGGCCTGCCTTACCAAAACTCGCTGCTCGGCGACTTCAGCCTGGAGTATTTTCTGCGGCCCGACGGGAAGTTCCGGGCCAAGCTGCGCTACGAAACCACCCCGCGCGACAACTTGGTGACGACCGTGAACCAGCCCCGCGCCGGCATCTCGCTGGTGCACACCAAGGATTTCAACAACCTACGCGAGCTGTTTGGGCGCGATGCCCCCAGCCGCCGCGCCCGCGACACCAAGCGCGCCAAGGAAGTGCTGACGGTGGAAGAAGACAAGCGCACGTCCCTTTAATCGCAGATTTAACGGATTTAACGGATTTAACGGATTGCGCAGATACGCTGCTTCGCAGCTGACTACGCGGGTGGGAAGGGGAATTTTATTTGCTTTACGCTGCACGCTGTCTTTAAGACCCTAGGGGGTAAAATGGTGCCGCCACCCGCGTAGTCAGCCCGCGCAGCGGGCGTATCCGCGTAATCCGTTAAATCCGTTAAATCTGCGGTCTATCTTTGCGGCTTCTATGCCGAAGCGCCGCAAAAAGAAACTGGGCTCCTACCCTACCCCGCTGGTAGTGTTCAGCATTACGCTGGCGCTGGTCGTGATTGGGCTATTCGGCTTGCTGCTGCTGCACGCCCACAAGCTAAGCGAGGCCGTGCGCCAAAACCTGGAGGTGCAAGTGTACTTGGAGCGCGACCTGCCCCAGCCCGAGCTGCTGCGCCTGCAGCAAGACCTGGAGCACCAGCCCTACGTGGCCGAACGCAACGGCCGCCCCCAAGTACGCTTCGTGAGCAAGGAGGAAGCCGCCCGCCAGCTGCTGCAAACCACCGGCGAGGATTTCCGCAGCTTCTTGGACGACAATCCCTTGCGCGACGCCTACGCCCTCAAGATTAAGTCGGCCTACACCGATACCACCCACCTGCGCCAGCTCAGCCAGAGCCTGCAGAGCCAACGCGGCGTTTTCGAGGTGCAGTACCCTAGGAGTCTCTTTACCAGCATCAACGACAACCTGACGCAGGTGAGCCTGCTGCTGCTGGGCTTCGCGGCGGTGCTGGTGGTGGCCGTGGTGGTGCTCATCAACAATACCATTCGGTTGGCACTGTATTCGCAGCGCTTTCTTATTCGCTCTATGCAACTGGTGGGCGCCACGCGGTTCTTTATCCGGCAGCCATTTCTACGGCGGGCTACCTGGCAGGGATTTGCCAGCGGCCTGCTGGCGGCGCTGGTGCTGCTGGGCTTGCTGCAATATGCCTACCTGCAAATCAACCAGCTGCGGCTGCTGCGCGACGACTACCTGCTCGGCCTGCTGCTGCTGGCCGTGCTGGGCCTCGGCACGGTCATCGGCTTTTTGAGTGCCTACCGCGCCGTCAGCAAATACCTCAACGCCCCGCTCGACGACCTTTATTGAGTTATGAGTTAAAAGTTAGGAATTATGAGTTGCTACTGCTAAAACTTTGCTGCTCAATTCATAACGCCTATCTACTTAACTTCTAACTCATAACTTTTAACTCATAACTACCAATGATGCGCTTTGCTTTTGGCCCTCGCAACTACCGCCTGATGTGGGCTGGTCTGGCCGTGCTCGCCGTGGGCTTCATCACCATGACCCTCGACGGGGCGCAGTACGGCGAGGGCTTCCTGGGCCTGACCCTAGGGCCCATTTTGCTTTTTATCGGCTTCCTGCTGGAGTTTGCGGCCATTCTGGTGCCCAGCGACGCTCCGGTTATCGACCCCACGGCCCACGTGGCGCCGCCCGCCACGGCGGCGGCGGCCATGCCCGTGGCCGCGCCGGCAGCCCCCAGGCCCACCCCGCCGCCCGCCAAGCCTACCTACAAGCGCCCCTAGGTAGTGGTTAGCGATTAATGTTTAGTGATTAATTACCAATAAGTTATTCACTATCCATTAATCACTCAGCACTACTCACTAATCACTAAAACTATGACCTACTGGCAGGCCCTGTTGCTGGCCATTGTGGAAGGAATCACCGAGTTCCTGCCCGTGTCGAGCACCGGCCACATGATTATTGCCGCCCAGCTGGTGGGCGTGGCGGTCACGCCGTTTAGCAAGCTGTTTCTGGTAGTCATTCAGTTTGGGGCTATTCTATCGGTGCTGGCGGTGTACTGGAAGCGCTTTTTCCAAAGCATCGACTTCTACCTCAAGCTCTTAGTTGCCTTCATTCCCATCGTGGTGGCGGGGCTACTGCTCAAGAAATACGTGGATGCCCTGCTCGAATCGGTCACGACGGTGGCCGTCATGCTGCTGCTGGGGGGCATTGTGCTGGTATTTATCGACCGGCTTTTTCCGCAGGAAAGTCCCCAGCAGGGCGGACACCCCGTCACGACGCCCAGCTTCAAGGAGGCCTTCATCATTGGGCTATTTCAGTGCATTGCGCTGGTGCCGGGCGTTAGCCGCTCGGCGGCTACCATCATCGGCGGTCTCAGCCAGAAGCTGACGCGCCGGGCGGCGGCCGAGTTTGCGTTTTTCCTGGCCATGCCCACTATGGGAGCAGCTACGGCGAAGGACTTGTACGACTATTACAAGGAGTTGCACGCGCAGGGCACCAGCCTAGGGCAGCTTTTTTCAGGCCAGGAAGTAGGCCTGCTAGTACTAGGCAACGTGGTGGCTTTTGTGGTGGCGCTATTAGCCATCCGGCTGTTCGTGGGCTTCGTTACCAAGTATGGCTTTCGGGCCTTTGGCATCTACCGCATCATCGTGGGCGGCTTGCTGCTGCTGCTGCTAGGGCTGCACGTAAATTTGCAGCTGGTATAATTATACGCTTTTAGCCAAAAGACCGTCATGCTGAGCCCCGCGAAGCATCTCTACTGCGTTACTAGACCCGAATGTTAGGGATTACTTACGCGGTAGAGATGCTTCGCGGGGCTCAGCATGACGGTCTTTTGGCTTTGTATTTCTTTTCATGCAAGAAGCTAACAGCCAATCGCTATCAGCCAAAAGCCTGGATGAAGGCGTGGTGCTGCTGCTGAACAAGCCGCTGACCTGGACTTCGTTTGACGTGGTGCGCAAGGTGAAAAACACGCTGCGCCCGCGCAAGATTGGCCACGCTGGCACGCTCGACCCTCTAGCCACCGGCTTGCTCATTATGTGCACTGGCAAGAAAACTAAGGAGATAGAGCAGATTCAGGCTCAGGAAAAAGAGTACGAAGGCACCTTCCGCCTGGGGCAAACCACGCCGAGCTTCGACCTCGAAACGCCCGTGGACAGCGAGCAGCCCTGCGCCTACCTCACGGACGACGAAATTCGGGCGGCGGCGGCCACTTTCCTGGGCAAGATTGAGCAGGTGCCGCCCGTATTTTCGGCCGTGAAGGTGGGCGGCAAGCGCGCCTACGAGCTGGCCCGCCAGGGACAGGAGGCCGAAATAAAGTCCAAGACTGTTGATATTAAGACGTTTGAGCTGACGCGCATTGCCTTGCCCGACATCGACTTCCGGGTGGTATGCTCCAAAGGCACCTACATCCGCAGCCTGGCCCGCGACCTAGGCGCGGCCCTAGGGTGCGGCGCCCACCTCACGCGCTTGGTGCGCACTCGTATTGGCGCGTATCGCCTGGCCGACGCCTGGACCATCGAGCAGCTGCAAGCCCAGCGCCCCGCCCCGGCAGCTACGCCCGGCGCTACTGCTGGCGAGGCCGCGCCCACCCGCCCGCGCCGCGAGCGCCTGCCGCGCGCCGAAAGCCGGCCGGGCCTCGACTACTACGCCGCCCAGCAGGCGCAAGCCGAAGACCCAACCTAGCCGGCCTAGGGCGCGCCCTAGGCCAATTGCGCCCAGCCAGCGCCCACCGCCGCCGCGCCCACTGCGTACCAGGCAGTAGCAGTCAGCTGCGCAGCAGCGTATCCGCGTAATCCGTTAAATCCGTTAAATCTGCGGTCCATGGTTGTCGTTACCGACCCCGCCGAATTTCCTCTCCTCGCCAATGCCGTGGTTACCAGCGGCACCTTCGACGGGGTGCACCGCGGGCACCAGCGCATCTTGGCCCGGCTGCGGCAGGTGGCCGACGCGGTGGGCGGCCCGGCCGTGGTGATTACCTACTGGCCCCACCCGCGCCTGGTGCTGGGCCCGCCCCCCTCGCACCCCGAGCTGCTGGAGCTGCAGCTGCTAAATACCCTGGAGGAGCGCGTGGCCCGCCTGGCCGCCGCCGGCGTCGATTACCTGCTGGTGATGCCCTTTACCCGCGAGTTTGCCGGCTGGACGTCGGAGGAATACATCCAAAAGCTGCTGCTCGCTACCGTGCACACCAAGCACCTGGTGATTGGCTACGACCACCGCTTCGGCAAAAACCGGGAGGGCGGCCTCGACTACCTGCACCAGCACGCCGACCGCTACGGCTTTACGGTAGAGGAGATTCCGCGCCAGGACGTGGACGCCGTGGGCGTGAGCAGCACCCGCATTCGGGCGGCGCTGCGCCAGGGCGACGTGGCCACCGCCACCCGCTACCTGGGCTACGAGTATCCCCTTACCGGCCTGGTAGTGAGCGGCCAGCAGCTGGGCCGCACCATCGGCTACCCCACCGCCAACCTGCAAGTACCCGATATGCTGAAGCTGGTGCCGGCCATCGGCATCTATGCGGTGTGGGTGACCACGGCGGCCGGCACCCGCCACCCCGGCATGCTGGCCATTGGGGTGCGCCCCACCATCGGGGCGGGCCTGGCGCAGACGATTGAGGTGAACCTGCTGGATTTTGCGGGCGACCTCTACGGGCAGCTGCTCACGCTGGAGTTTGTGGCCTGGCTGCGGGGCGAAGAGAAATACGACGGCCTGGCCGCCCTCACCGCCCAGCTGGCCCTAGATGCCGACGCCACCCGCGCGGCCCTGGGGCAAGGGTAGCCGAGCATGGGAAAGACCGTCATGCTGAGCTTGTCGAAGCATGACGTTCTAATACACTTTTCTGCCGTTTTTTAACGTTCTAAAGCCGGACTATTCTTTTTCACTGATGCGTTTAGGATTAATAGGTTGCCTGCTGTGCTGGTTGGGCTTTATAGGGGCGGCCCACGCCCAAGGCCGGGTGTCGGGCGTGGTGCAGGATTCGGTGACGCACGAGCCGCTGGCGTTTTCGAGCGTTTTCCTGGCCAATACCACCCTAGGGGTTACTACCAATGAGCAGGGCCAGTTCAGCTTCGACCGGGTGCCGCGGGGCGGCTACGACATTGTGGGTTCCTACGTGGGCTACAAGCTTAGCAAGCAGCATATTACGGTGGGCACCGCGCCCCAGACCGTGACGTTGACGCTGGCCTCGTCGGGCCCGAAGCTCGACGAAGTGGTGGTGAAGGCCAGCTCGCACGCGGCCGACGACTACCGCCGCTTTGCCGATATTTTCGTGGGCCAGAGCGCCAATTCCAAGCAGTGCCGCATCACCAATCCCGGCGATGTGGACGTGGCCTACAGCGACACTACCAAGGAGCTAACCGCCCAGGCCGACAACTACTTGCAGGTGGAAAACCAGGCCCTCGGCTACCGCATCAAGTACTACGGCCTGCGCTTTGCCTACGATGCCGACAACGGCGGCACCAGCTTCTACGGCCAGCCGGTGTTTGAAGAAATGAAACCCAAGGACGACGCCCAGCGCCAGCAGTGGGTGGCCGCCCGCGCCGCCGCCTACTACGGCTCGCTCACCCACTTCTTGAAGAGCGTGCGCGACAACCGCCTCAAAAGCGAAGGCTACCTGGCGCAGCAAGTGAAGGTGACGCCCAACCGCCGCTACGTGCAGGCCGACACCCTGCGCCAGCGCCTGCTGCGCCGCCTGCACGGCCGCGCCCCCTCCGATGCCCAGCAAGATTCGATGGCCCGGCTAATGGGCGTGCTCAACAATGCGGCGCCGGTGCTGGCCAGCATTCAGCCCGGCGCACAGCCCATCGACAGCCTGCGCCGCGTATCGGCCGACCGCGAGCACGTGTACCTGCGCTTTCGGCAGGAGCTGCAGGTAGCGTATTTCGGCGAGGCGCCCGACCCCAACTACGAGCAGCCCATGAGCCCCCTGGGCCGCACCAAGGCTACCTATCCCGCTCAGCGCGAGGTATCGCGCCTCAAGCTGACCGACCCCGAAGTGGAAATTATGCCCAATGGCACGCTGGCCGACCCGCTGGCCGTGGAAGTGGGCGAGTATTGGGGCTTCGAGAAAATCGGCGAGTTTCTGCCCCTGGACTACGTGCCGCCGGGGCATTCGGCCGTGCCCCTGCCCTAGGGCCCGCTTGCTAGATAACAGGATATAAAACAAAGCCGGCCGTCATGCTGAGCCTGCCGAAGCATCTCTACCGCGTCGTTGAACGATTAGCAGTAGAGATGCTTCGGCAAGCTCAGCATGACGGCCTTTAGTTAACCCGCGAAGAGCCTAGGGCGCAACGCTAACGCAATGGCGGCCGTTCTTTGCGCCAGCTTCTTACTGCTGCCTTATGCCTCGCCGCCTATTGGTTTTGCTGTTACTGCTACTGCCGGCTTGGGTGGGCGCGCAGGGCATTAGCGGTACCGTGCGCGACTCGCTCACCCAGCAGCCGTTGCCGTTTGCCAGCGTGTTCGTGGTCAACACGACCCTAGGGGCCACTACCGACGAGCAAGGCCACTACGCGCTGCCCGCCCTGCCGCCGGGCCGCTACGAGGTGGCCGCTGCTTTTCTGGGCTACCGGCTGCGGCGCCAGGCGGTGGTAGTGGCCGCCGCGCCGCTCACCGTCAATTTTGCCCTACCGCCCGCCGCCCAGGCGCTGGGCGAAGTAGTGGTGCGCGCTCACCCCGCGCTAGCCGCTGACTACCAGCGGTTTCAGGAGCTGTTTTTGGGAGCATCCACCTTTTCGCGCCAGTGCCAGGTGCGCAACCCCGCCGCCGCGCAGGTCGATTACAACCCGCAGACGCGGCAGCTTACGGCCAGCACGCCCACCCAGCCGCTGGTGGTGGACAACCCGGCGCTGGGCTATCAGCTCACCTTTTACGACTTGGATTTTCGGGCCAGCTTCGCCGACGAAACCGTGACCGTGACGACGCTCAGCCAGGTGGTTTTTAAGGAGTTGCCGGGCTCGGCGGCGCAGCAGCGGCGCTGGGCGGCCAACCGTCTGCGCGCTTACCAAGGCTCGCTGCTGCATTTTTTGCGCGCCAGCTACGCCGGCCAGCTCGCCGAGCAGGGCTTCGAGCTGCGGCGCCTGCAGCGGCTGCCCAACCGCCGCTGGGCCCAGGCCGATAGCGCGCTACGCGCCTTGCAGGCCACCGGCAAGCTCGTAAACCAGCGCGACTTGCCGGCCGAAACCTGGCGCCACCTGTCCGAGCCCCACACCATTTCCATTCTCTACCGCCCCCTGCTGCCGCTCGACAGCGTGCGCCGGGTGGCGGCCGATGGCGGCGTGCAGCTGCGCTTCCGCGACCTGCTGGCCGTAACGTATGCCCAGGAGCGGCCCGATGCTAACTACCGCCTGCCGGGCCCCGGTTTCAGCCAAATTCGCCCGCGCTACCAGGAGTCGGTGCTGCGCCTGCAGCCGCCTTTGGTGGCCGAAATAGAGCCCAACGGCGTGCTCACCCAGCCGCTGGCCGTGCTGACGGAAGGCTACTGGGGCTTCGAGAAGATGGGCGAGCTGCTACCCCTTGACTACCAGCCGCCCAGCGCGGCGGCGCAGCCCTAGGTCCCGGCTAGCGCGGCACCGCTAGCAACTCGCAAGGCGTGGGCTACGTCTTTTGGCAGGCTTACTTGCTGCTGCCCTATGCGTTGCGCCCTGCTTGCCCTGCTACTGCTGCTACCCGGCTGGGCGCTGGCGCAGGCTGCTCTAAGCAGCACGCTAAGCGGCACCGTGCGCGACTCGCTCACCCAAAAGCCCCTGCCGTTTGCCAGCGTCTTTCTGGCCAATACCACCCTAGGGGCTACCACCAACGAGCAGGGGGAGTTTACGCTAGCGCGCGTGCCGGCCGGCAGCTACGATTTGGTGGCGTCCTTCGTGGGCTACCGCCTGGCCAAAGTGGCCGTGACAGTGGGTGGTCCCGCGCCGCAGCAAGTTGCCTTGCCCCTAGCCCCCGAAAGCAGCCAGTTGGGCGAAGTGGTGGTGCGCGCCAGGCGGCACGCCAACCGGCCCGAAGACTACCAGCGCTTCATCGAGCTATTTCTGGGGCGCACCTCGTTTTCGCGCCAGTGCCGCATCCGTAACCCTAGGGCCGTAATTGTTGACTACGATGCCAAGGCCAACGAGCTGACTGCCTCGGCCACCGACTACGTGGAGGTTGAAAATCAGGCCCTGGGCTACCGCCTAAAGTACTACGGTATGCATTTCAGCGCCAATTTTGGGCAGCAACTCGTGACATTCTACGGCCAGCCGGTTTTTGAGGAGCTGGTGCCGCGCAGCGCCGGCCAGCGGCAGCGCTGGGCCAACAACCGGGCCACCGCCTACCGGGGCTCGCTCACGCATTTTTTGTGCAGCGTGTACCTCGATAAAGTAGCGGCGCAGGGTTTTCTAGCGCAGAAGCTGCGCGTCATCCCCAACCCGCCCTTTGCCCGCGCCGATAGCCTGCGCCGCCAGCTGCTGCGCCAGCACCAGCACACGGCACTCAGCTCGGCCGAGATGGATTCGGTGGCGCGCTGGGCCCGCGTATACCCGAGCCTGCAGCTGCTCTACACCGCCCCTAGGCCCCTCGACAGCCTACGCCGCGTAGCCCCCGATGGCCGGGTGTACCTACGCTTCACCGACTACCTGCGGGTCACTTACTCGCGCGAGCCGCCCGACCCGCTGTATCCGGGGCCGCCGCGGCTACCGGGTGGCCCGCCCGACCCGCCGCCCCGGCAGCAGGTGTCGCGGCTGCAGCTGCTGGCGCACGAGGCCGAGCTGCAGCCCAATGGCCAGCTGCTAAACCCGCTGGCGGTGCTGGTGCAGGACTACTGGGGCTTCGAGAAGATGGGCGAGTTTCTACCTTTGAACTACGCTCCTCTATCTCCCATCCCATGATACATAAAGTAGTGCCCGACGCCGAAGCCGCCCTGGCCGGCGTGGCCAACGGCATGACCCTGATGCTGGGCGGCTTCGGCCTCTGCGGCATCCCCGAAAACGCCATTGCCGAGCTGCTGCGCCTGGGCGTCAACAACCTCACCTGCATCAGCAACAACGCGGGCGTCGATGACTTTGGCATTGGCAAGCTCTTGCAAACCAAGCAGGTGCGCAAGATGATTGCTAGCTACGTGGGCGAAAATGCCGAATTTGAGCGCCAGCTGCTGAGTGGCGAGCTAGCGGTGGAGCTGATACCCCAGGGCACCCTGGCCGAGCGCTGCCGGGCGGGCGGCGCGGGCATCCCGGCCTTTTATACCCCGGCCGGCTACGGCACCGAGGTGGGCGAGGGCAAGGAAAGCCGCGAGTTCAACGGCAAGATGTACCTGCTCGAAACCGCCCTGCGCGCCGATTTTGCCTTGGTTAAAGCCTGGCGCGGCGACACAGCCGGCAACCTGGTGTACCGCGGCACGGCCCGCAACTTCAACCCCATGATGGCCACGGCTGGCGTCATTACCGTGGCCGAGGTGGAGGAGCTGGTGCCCGCCGGCGAGCTGGACCCCAACCACATTCACACGCCCGGCATCTTCGTGCAGCGCATCTTCCAGGGGCAGGGCTACGAGAAGCGCATCGAGCAGCGTACCGTATCGCAGATTTAACGGATTTCGCGGATACGCTGCTGCGCAGCTGACTAGGCGGGTGGGTGTGGGGCTAACTAAGTAGCCTGGGTCGCTTGTTATGGTGGGCCCTGCGAAGCAATGAGAGACGGTTTTGCGTAAGTCCTACTAATTGTCAAACAGCAGCTTACAATTGATTTACACATGATAAAACAACTCTCACTGGGCCTTTTGCTGCTGGCGGGGCCTAGGGCCTTTGCGCAGCCTGCTAGGCCGGCGGCGGCCTCTACAATGCTGCCCGCGGTGGCCCCGGCCAGCGAAGGCGTGAGCGCGGCGGGGCTGGCGCAAATCGACCAGCTGCTGCAAGGCTACGTGGCCGATGGGCGGCTGCCGGGCACCATTGCCCTGGTGGCGCGCAATGGCAAGGTGGTGTACCGCAAGGCGTTTGGCTACGCCAACGTGGCCGCCAAAACGCCCCTGCAGCCCGATGCCATCGTGCGCATTGCCTCGCAAACCAAGGCCATCACGAGCGTGGGCATGCTGATGCTCTACGAGCAGGGCAAGTTTCAGCTCGACGATTCGGTGGCGAAGTATCTGCCCACGTTTGGCCGGGCCAGGGTGCTGGCCTCGTTCAACCCCAAAGATTCGAGCTATACTACCGTGCCGGCGCGCCACGCCATCACCATCCGCGAGCTGTTTACCCACACCTCGGGCATTGGCTACGCGGTGATTGGTACGCCCGAGGCGCGGGCTATTTATGCCAAGGCGCACATTCCCAGCGGGGTAGGCTCGCCGCCGGGCACCCTAGGGCCGGCCGTCGACGCGTTGGGCAAGCTGCCCTTGATGAACCAGCCGGGCGAGCGCTTCACCTACGGACTGAGCGTGGACGTGCTGGGCCGGCTGATTGAGGTGCTGAGCGGGCAGCCGCTCGACCAGTACCTGCGGGCGCGCATCTTCGCGCCCCTCGGCATGCGCGACACCTATTTCTACCTGCCCGCCGCGCTGCACAGCCGTCTGCAGCCCCTCTACACCGAGTACCAAGGGCGCACCGTGCCCATGCCCGCCAGCGGCCTGCTGGGTCTGCGGCCCGACTACCCCACGCGGACCGGCACGTACTTTTCGGGCGGCGGGGGCCTCTCGTCCACCATCGACGACTACGCGGTGTTTCTGCAAATGCTGCTCAACGGCGGCACCTACCAGGGCCACCGCCTGCTGCAGCCCGCCACCGTGGCCCTGATGACCCAAAACCAAATGGGCGACATCAACCAGGGCCGCAACAAGTTTGGCCTAGGCTTCAGCATCGTGACGCCCGCCGGGGCCGCCGAAACCGGCCAATCGGTGGGCAGCTACGAGTGGGGCGGTGCCTTCGGCACCGACTACTGGGTCGACCCCAAGGAGAAGCTGGTAGTGTTGCTCTACACCCAGAAATTTCCGCACGCCAACACGCCCGACCTGGTGCCGCACTTCCGCAAAGCCGTGTACGCGGCGCTCAGCAAGCGCCTGGCGGCCAAGTGATTTTTTCTACAAGAACGTCATGCTGAGCTTGCCGAAGCATCTCTACCGCGTAACTAACTCTAAACGTTAGGATTACTTACACGGTAGAGATGCTTCGGCAAGCTCAGCATGACGTTCTTGTAGTTATCCTACCTTAACTTTTCCCACCCCATGCCCTTAGACAAGCACGGTATTGCCCGGCGCATCGCCCAGGAAGTACCCAACAACTCCTACGTAAACCTCGGCATCGGCATTCCGACGCTGGTGGCCAACTACATCCCGCCGGGCATTAATGTGGAGCTGCAAAGCGAGAACGGCCTGCTGGGCATGGGGCCGTTTCCCACCGAGGTGCAAGTAGATGCCGACCTTATCAACGCCGGCAAGCAAACCGTGACCACGCTGCCCGGCTCCAGCCTGTTCTCGTCGGCCGAGTCGTTTGCCATGATTCGGGGCGAGCACGTGGACCTGACCATCCTAGGGGCGATGGAGGTGAGCGAGCGCGGCGACATTGCCAACTGGAAGATTCCGGGCAAAATGGTGAAGGGCATGGGCGGCGCCATGGACTTGGTGGCCTCGGCCAAAAATATCATCGTGGCCATGCAGCACGTGGCCCGCGACGGCAGCAGCAAGCTGCTGCCCAGCTGCACGCTGCCCCTCACCGGCCTGCGCTGCGTGAAAAAAATAGTGACCGAGCTAGCCGTGCTCGACGTGACGCCCGATGGCTTTGTGCTGCGCGAGCGGGCACCGGGCGTGAGCGTAGCCCAAATACGCGCGGCCACGGCGGGCCGGCTGGTGGTGCCGGTGCCCGACGAGCAGGTGCCCGAGATGACGGGCGTGTAAAGAGCCGGCTGCGCAGCGGGTGCGCCGGCGTAGCTTTAGGCTGAAAACAACTCATCCAGCCTACTTATGCGCCTACCGCTACCCTTGTTCGTTGCCTGCCTGGTCCTAACCACCGGAGTCGCCGCTCAAACCGCGCCCACCATCACCGCCGCCGACATGCCCGTGGTGGGCGACACGCTACGCCTGAGCGCGGCCTCCATCGCGCTGCCCGCCAGCGCCCCACCCCTGAGCCTCAACGGCGCTAACCGCACCTGGAACTACGCCGACCTGTCGGCCGCCAGCCAGCGCGTGGTGCGCTACGCCAGCGTAGGCTCGGTGGCGGGGGCCTTTCTGCAGCTCACGTTCAATAGCCCGCTGAGCCCCGACAACCGCGCTACCCTGGCCGCGCCCCAGCAGCTGCCCGCCGCGGCCGCCGCCCTGCCCGTCACCGACCCGGTAGAGTTTTCGGCGCTCACAGCGGCCGACTACCGGCTGGTGGGCTACGGGGCCACGTTTAGCGGCACGGCCGTGCCCGTTACCTACGCGAGCAAGGCGCAGCAGGACGTTATCTATCAGTTTCCGCTGGCGTATGGCGGGGCGGCCGTGGTGAGCAACTCGCTGCTGGCTACCCCGGCCGCGCTGGCCAGCACAGGGTCGTTCAGCCAGCAGCGGCAGCGCAGCACCCAGGCCGATGGCTGGGGCACGCTTACTACGCCCTTCGGCACGTTTCAGGCGCTGCGGGTGGTCAGCAGCCTCCTCGACCACGACGTGCTGACGATGGGCACCACCCCTAGCCAAACCATCGACCTACCGCTGCAGCGCGAGTACAAGTGGCTGGCCAACGGCGTGCACGTGCCCCTGCTTACCATCACGACGGTTACCGTGGCCGGGCTGGAAACCGTGACGGGGGTAGAGTACCGCGACGTGTACCGCCGCTTGGTCATTCTAGCCACCCGCAGCGGTGCACTGGCAAGCGGGCTGAGCGCCTACCCGAATCCTTCGGCCGCGGGCGCCGCGCTGCACCTGGCGGTGCCGGCCGGCAGCGAGCCTGTAGCCGTAACGGCTACCGACGTGGTGGGCCGCGTCCTTTTCAGCGGCCAGTGCCCTAGGGCCGCCAGCGAAGTAGTGCTGGACGCCCGCGCCCTGGGCGAGCACCGCGGTGTGCTGCTGCTGACGGTGAAAACCAGCCAGGGCACGGCCACTTGCCGGGTGGTGCGCCAGTAACCCGGCGCACCCTTTTGCCCGTTTACGGGTTATAACTACTCCACTAGCTGCCAGCACCCGCGCGGCCCGCCACTTGCTGCAGCATCCCCTAGGGCTTTGGGGCAGGCGCGGGGCTTTCGCTGGCCGGCTTTATTTCTGTCGTTTCTTTCCTCCTTATGGCTACTTCTTCCAGCAATGGCAAAGCCGCGCCCGGTGGCGCGCATCATCACAAAAAAGGTAGTAAGCTGGGCCCCGCAACCGCCGCCATCGACGAGCGCCTAACGCCCACCGCCGTGCCGGCCCACAAGCTGGTGCTGCGCACGCTGCGCCGCTCCGACTTTAAGGCCGTGGAGGGCATCATGGACAAGGTGTACTCGAATATGGAGGGCGCCTGGTCGGCCAACGAGTTTGCGGCCCTGCTGCGCAAGTTTCCCGAGGGCCAAATTGGCATTGAGGACAACGGGCGGCTGGTGGCGGCGGCGCTGGCCATCATTGTGGATTATAGCAAGTTTGGCGACAAGCACACCTACGCCAAGATTACCGGCAACGGCAAGTTTGACACCCACGACCCCGAGGGCGACACCCTCTACGGCGTGGACGTATTTGTGGACCCCGAGTACCGCAGCCTGCGCCTGGGCCGCCGCCTCTACGACGCCCGCAAGGAGCTGTGCGAAAACCTAAACCTGCGCGCCATGGTGGCTGGCGGCCGCATTCCCGGCTACGCGGCCTACGCAGGCGAGATGACGCCGGCCAAGTACGTGGAGCTGGTGCGCAACAAGGAGCTGACCGACCCCATCCTGACCTTCCAGCTGGCCAACGAGTTTCACGTGCGCAAAATCATCCGCGGCTACCTGCCCTACGACTCCGAGAGCAAGGCCTACGCCACGCTGCTGGAGTGGATTAACGTGTACTACGACGAGGAAACCGACAAGCTCATTGGCAACCAGAAGTCGAACGTGCGCATTGGCATCGTGCAGTGGCAGATGCGGGCCACGGCTAGCCTGGAGGACTTCTTCCAGCAGATTGAGTTTTTTGTGGATACCGTGAGCGGCTACAAAGCCGACTGCGTGCTGTTTCCGGAGTTCTTCAACGCGCCCATGATGGCCTTGGTGGAGGAGCGGTCAGCCTCGGCGGCCATTCGCCAGATGTCAGCCTTCACCGAGCCTATCAAGACGCGCATGATGGAGCTGGCCGTGAGCTACAACATCAACGTGATTGCGGGCTCGATGCCGGTGTACGAGGATGGGATGCTCTACAACGTCAGTTACTTATGCCGCCGCGATGGCACCGTAGACGAGCAGTACAAGCTGCACGTGACGCCCGACGAGGCCAGCTACTGGGGCATGCGCGGGGGCGACAAAATCAAGTGCTTCGACACGGACTTCGGCAAAATCGGTATCCTGATTTGCTACGACGCCGAGTTTCCGGAGCTGAGCCGGCTGCTGAGCGACCAGGGCATGAAAATCCTGTTCGTGCCCTTCTGGACCGACACCAAGAACGCCTACCAGCGCGTGCGCATCTGCGCCCAGGCCCGCGCTATTGAGAACGAGTGCTACGTGGCCATCACGGGCTCGGTGGGCAACCTGCCGAGGGTCGAGAACATGGATATTCAGTACTCGCAATCGGCCGTGTTCAGCCCCTCCGACTTCGCCTTCCCGCACGACGCCATCGTGGCCGAGGCCACGCCCAACACCGAGATGACGCTGATTGCCGACCTCGACTTGGACCTCCTGAAAGACCTGAATACCAGCGGTGCCGTGCGCAACCTGCGCGACCGCCGCAAGGACCTATACGGCGTGAGCTGGGTGAAGAAAACCGAGCGCGACGACGAGCTGCTCAGCCAGGGCGAGGAGCGTCAGCCCAGCACCAAGCCCACGCGCCGCAAGGTCGTGGCCGCCGCCCTCAGCACCGACTAAGCGTGCCAGCTAAGCCCTAGGGGCCACCAGTTGCCTAAAGGCCAGCCGACTAAACGGCTGGCCTTTTTTGGTAAAATAGCCCTGGGTACTCCGTAACGGCGTTTTTGCTGGCGGGCGATAACCTAGGCCTTTTCTGATTATCAAGCTGTTGCCTAACAAGCATTTATACTTCCACGCGCAATGGCATACGATGATTTTTTCATGAATATTCATTTAAAATTCATCCGAACTGCTTCTAGCTTCCGTACTTGCGTGCAGCAGTTGCCTGGCTTAGGGCAATTCGTATCCTCCTATTTTTTAACGTATGCCAACACTACTTACTCACGGGGTCAAAGCGTTGTCCTTGGCGGCGCTGCTGGGCGCGGCCACTACCGCGCCGGCCACCGCCCAAACGGTTTATGGCCTGCAGCTGGCGCTGCCGTCTACTTTCAGCCTGGTCACGTTCCAGGCCACGGCGCCGGGCACCTTCACGGCCACGGCGCCAATTACGGGCCTGGCCAGCGGGCAGGCGCTGGTGGGGCTCGACACGCGGCCCAATACGGGCGAGCTGTTTGCCTTGGGGTACAACAACTCCGCGGCCAGCGGCACGGCCAACGCGCAGGTGTACCGGTTGGCTACTACGGGCGCGCTCACGGCCGTGGGCAGCCCCATTACCCTGGCGCTAGGGGCCGACTTGCTACCTAAAATTGGTTTCGACTTCAACCCCACCGTGGACCGCATTCGGGTGACGGCGGCCAATGGCGCCAACTACCGCCTCAACCCCGTGACCGGGGGCATTGCGGCCACCGACGGCAACCTGGCCTACGCCACTACCGACACCAACACCGGCCAGACGCCGGGCGTGGGCGCCTCGGCCTACACCAACTCCTACATCGGCAGCACGGCCACCACGCTCTACAACGTGGATGAAACGGCTAGCCGCCTGGTAAGCCAGAACCCGCCCAACGACGGCACCCTGAACACCATTGGGGCCCTAGGGGTAACGGTGAATGGCCTGCTGCAAACAACCGACCTGGACATTGCCTACACCGGCGGCCAGAACGTGGCTTACCTGTCCGTAGCCACGGCCCAGGCTACGGGCACGGCCACCTCGCAGCTCTACACTGTGAACCTGACTACCGGCGTGGCCACGGCCGTAGGCACGCTGGGCAGCGCCAACGCCTCCTCCGGCATTAGTGATATTGCGGTGGCCATCGACCGCACGGTGCCCGCCACCGTGACGGGGCAGCTGGCCTACGCGCTGGCCGGCACCAACCTGGTGACGTTTGACACGGCCGTGCCCGGCACCATCCGCACCTCGCTGGGCATTACGGGCGTGGATGCTAGCCAAACGCTGGTGGGCCTGGACGTGCGCCCCGCTACCAACACCCTGTATGCCCTAGGGTACAACGCGGCCGCCACCGGCACTACCGCTAACGCGCAGATTTACACTGTGAACGGTGCCACCGGCGTGGCGCGGGCCGTGGGGACCGCCGTGCGCCTCGAGCTGGGCATGGGCAGCATTGGCTTCGACTTCAACCCCACCGTGGACCGCATTCGGGTGGTAGGGGCCAACCGCGCCAACTACCGCCTCAACCCCGCCGACGGCACCATTTCGGCCACCGATGGCACCCTGGCGTTTGCCGGCGGCACGGGCACGCCCAGCATCGGGGCGGTGGCCTACACCAATAGCTTTATGGGTGCCAGCGCTACTTCGACCACCACGCTCTATGACTACGACCAGGGCCTGAACAACCTCTACACCCAGGCCCCGCCCAACGACGGCACCCTGAACCTGGTGGGTAGCTCGGGCATTACGGTGAACAGCGGCACGCCCAACGTGGACCTCGACATCTACAGCCCCGCCGCGGGCACCAATACGGCGTATCTGGTGGCTAACACCGGCACCTCGGCCAATACCTCGCTCTACACCGTGAACCTGACCACGGGCGCCGCCACGCTGGTGGGCGCCATCGGCCAGGGCCTGGCGGCCCGCAACATTGCCATTGCCGGCGCTGCGGGCGTGGTGACGGCCGCGCGGCCCACCGAGCTGGCTACTGATTTCTCGCTGTTTCCCAATCCGTTGGCTAGCACTACCAGCCTCAGCTTCGGCCTGCCCCGCGCCGCCCGCGTCGAGCTGCTGGTAACCGACGCCCTGGGCCGCCAGGTCGACGCCCTGGATGCGGGCCTGCTGCCGGCCGGCGCCCACACCGTGCGCTGGAGCCGCGGCAGCCAGGCCGCCGGCCTCTACTTCTTCCGCCTGCGCTTCGATGGGCAGCCCGCCGGCACCCGCCAGGCCGCCCTTACCCAGTAGGCTTTCGGCTTTTCTGTTTGTTCCACGCTAAAAAGGCCGGTCCCGTTGGGGCCGGCCTTTTTTCGGTTGGTAGCCCCTAGGGGCCAGGGGCCGAGCTAGCGCGCGGCGGCCTCGTGGGTTAGGTGGGCGTGGTCGCGCAGCACGGTGTGCAGGAAAGCGGCATCGTCGAGGTCGGTGTGGATGCGCAGCAGGTCCTTGGTTTTGAGGGCGGCCTCGTGCAGCAGCGTGGCGGTGGCGGGCGTGAGGGGGCGCGCCAGCAGGCGGTGCAGCAGCGCGGCGTCGTGGTCGGCCAGGTTGGCGGCTTGCGGAAACACCGGCTGGTAGCCCGCCGGCGGGGCTAGGCTGGCGGCGCTGGGCACGGGGGCGGGCTGCGCGCGCAGGTTGATGACGCTGGTGCCGGCAGCCAGGTCGCCCAGGCGCTGCCCGCGGCCGTTGGCGGCAATGGTTATCATGGCCACCGCCCCGTAAAAAAACATATCCACGAAGCGCAGCAGCCAGCGCAAAAAGTAGTCGCCCACCCTCGGGGCCGTGCCGTCCAGGCGCACCACGCGCAGGTGGCGGGCCTTCTTGCCGATGCTCTGGCCGTTGAGAAAAATCTCGCACAGCAGGTTGTAAAACAGGTAGGGCGCGGCAATTAGAAACAAAACCAGCGCCGCCCCGATGGTGCCCGCGTCGCCCCAGTGCCAGTCGGAGTGCCGCGCCGCGCGGCCGCTGCTAGCACCAATCCAGTAGAAAATGCCCACCCAAACGGCCACATAAGCTATCTGCACCAGCGAGTCGATGAGGGTGGCCACGATGCGGTCGCCGATGCTGGCCACCTGGTATTCGAGGGTGACGTTTTGGGTGGTATGAACGCGGATGGAAGCCATAAACGAAAGCCAGCTGGCGGCCGCGCTAATTGAAGAACGGGGGAGCTTGCGCGGGCGGCCCGAAAATACGCCGCCCACTGGCGCGGCAGCAAGGGCGCTGCCTACCTTTAAGCGCTAAACTTTGAGCACCGTATGCGCGAGGCCGTTTTTTTGCGCCAAAACCAGGCGCGCTGGCAGCAGTACCAAGCCCAGCCCCCCGCTGGCCCCGACGAGCTGGCCGCCCGCTTCGTGGCCCTGACCGACGACCTGGCCTACGCCCAAACCTTTTACCCCAACTCGGCCACTACCACCTACCTCAACACGCTGGCCAGCGGCCTGCACCAGCAGCTGTACCGCACCAAGCCCGAGGAGCGGGGCCGCCTAGGGCGCTTTTGGGCGGTGGAGGTGCCGCTGGCGGTGGCCCGGCACCAGCGGGCGCTGGCCTGGGCCTGGGCCCTGTTTGTGCTGTTTACGGCCCTAGGGGCGCTGTCGGCCGCCTACGACGAGGACTTTGTGCGCGTGGTGCTGGGCGACGACTACGTGAACATGACCCTCGACAACATTCGGCGCGGCGACCCGCTGGCCGTGTACAAGTCGCAGGGCGAGGTGTTGTCGTTTCTGGGCATTGCGGCCAACAACCTGAAAGTGGCGCTGCGCACCTTCGGCCTGGGGCTGACCCTCGGGCTGGGCACGGTGTATTCGCTGTTCAAGAACGGCGTACTGCTGGGCGCGTTCCAGTATTTTTTCTACCAGCACCACGTGCTGCGGGCCTCGCTGCTGACCATCTGGATTCACGGCACGCTCGAAATTCCGAGCATCGTGCTGGCGGGCGGGGCGGGGTTCATTCTGGGGGGCGGCATCTTGTTTCCGGGCACCTACGCGCGGGGCGCGGCGCTGGCCCTGGCCGCCCGCGACGCCCTGAAGCTGGCCCTGGGGCTGGTGCCCATCATTGTGGCGGCCGCCTTTCTGGAAGGCTTCGTGACACGCCACACCGAGATGCCGGTGGTCCTGAGCCTGGGCATCATCGGCGGCTCGGCGGCTTTTATCGTCTGGTACTTCGGAGTGTACCCTAGGCAAGTGGCCCGGCGGGTAGCGCTGGAGAGCGGGCCTAAAAAAGGCGGTCATGCTGAGCTTATCGAAGCATCTCTACCGCCGCAGTAATCCTAACGTCAGGAATTAGTTACGCGGGAGAGATGCTTCGGCTACGCTCAGCAGGACGTTCTTTTTAACTTACCATTAAGCTATTTACCTCCCTATGAAAAACACCTTTACCACGCCCGCCGACTTTTGGCAAGAGCGCGACTTCGGCGCCAAAATCTCGGCCGCATTCGAGTTCATTGGCGCGCACTGGCGGCCGCTGGGCAAGTGCCTGGTGTATTTTGTGCTGCCGGGGGCGTTGCTCATGGGCATCGGCCTGGGGCTGATGACCAACACCATGTGGAACCGCATGGGGGACGTGATGCAGCACAAGCAGTGGACTGCGCAGTCCGGGTCGGGCTCTTCGCTGGGCACGGCCTTCAACTTTCAGGGCATGGGCCTCGCCTTTATGGGCGGGCTACTGGGTATGCTGCTGGTAGTGAGCACCGTGTATGGCTACCTGCGGGCCCGCCTGCGCCTGCCGGCCACCGAGCCCGTGACGCCCGCCGCCGTGTGGGCCGAGCTGCGGGCGCGGCTGGGCAGCATGCTGCTGGCGCTGCTGCTGCTGGGCGGGCTGTACCTGCTGGTCGTGTTTGGCTTCGTGGCGGGCATCGGCTTGCTGGGTGTCGGCGGCGAGCCCTCGGCCGGCAAAGTGGGCATGGTTATGCTGCTTTTCGTGGTGCTGGGAATACTGCTGGCCTACGCTGGCGTGGCCCTCGGCTTGTACTTCCCGGTGCTGTGGCTGGAGGATACCGACGCGGCGGCGGCGCTCGGGCGCTGCTTCCAGCTGGTGCGGGGCAAATGGTGGTCTACGTTTGGCTTGCTGCTAGTGTCGGGGCTGATTCAGAGCACTATGAGCATTGTGTTTGCGATGCCGCAGTACGCGGTAATGGGAGGCAAGATGCTGCAACTGCCCGGCTTGGGCTCCGACGTGCTAGGGCTGGTGGCCCAAACATTTTACTCGGTGGGGCTGCTGTTCACCTACTGCATTCCGCTGCTGGCGCTGGCCTTCCAGTACTTCAACCTGGTGGAGCGGCGCGAGGGCTTCGGCCTGCGCTTGCTGGTAGATGAGCTGGGCCAGCCGGCCATCGCCGCGCGCTCGCAGCACTACCAGCCCGACGAGGAGGGCGAGTATTAAGCGCCGCCCCTACTTGATTTACAAGCTACTTCCTCCCCTTATGCGGGCACGGCATTTTTTAGGAATCGGGCTAACCCTGGGGGCCTTGCTGACGGCCGGCGGCCCTAGGGCCGCCGCGGCCGCGCCCCCCGCCGCCCCCACCGACCAGCCCGTGGCGCCCCTACCGGGCCCGGCGACCGTAGTAGTGCGGCGGCCGGCAGCGCGCCTGCGCACCCTGCGCGCCCGCCCCGAGCTGACCTACCGCGACGTGAGCGCCGAGCCCGAAAGTGAGGGCCTGCTGGCGCGCCTGGTGCGCTGGCTGGCCGCTCTACTGGGGCGCACGCCGCGCACCAAAAGCGGGCGCGTGGCCTGGAACATAGTCTTTTATGGCCTGACCAGCGGGGTGCTGGTGTTTGCGGCGCTCAAGCTGCGGCAGCTGGGCGTGGCGCGCTTGTTTGGGCGCTCGGCGCGGGCGGGGGGCCTAGGGTACTCGGTAGGCGGCGAGGATATTCACGCCCTCGATTTTGGGGCCGCCCTGGCCGCGGCCGAGGCAGCCGGGCAGCTGCGCCTGGCCGTGCGCCTCGGCTACTTGCAGCTGCTCAAGCAGCTCACCGACCAGCACCTCATCGACTGGCAGCCCGACAAAACCAACCAGGCGTACGGGCGCGAGCTGGCCGCCGCCCGTCCCGATTTGCGCCCCGCCTTTGCCGAGCTGACGCGCCAGTTCGAGTACGTGTGGTACGGCGAGTGGCCCCTGGGGGCCGCTAGCTACCCGCCGCTCCGCGCCCAGCAGCAGCAGCTGGGCCGGATGCTGGGTGAGCCGGCCGCCACGCCGCTTTCCTAGGTTGGCCGCAAGCTAACTCAAGTTGCGAGGTAGCACCAGTCGGTCAATTCCCCTCCTTAGCCAAGGAGGGGACGCTTCGGCGAAGCCGAAGCTGGGGTGGTTGACGTCGTAGAACGACCGGCTACTGGAGTGGCCGCCGACTCGTTCAACGCCCGCAACCACCCCCGTTGGCGCGGTGCACCAACATCCCCTCCTTGGCTAAGGAGGGGAATTGACTGACTGACGCTACCTCGCAACTTGAGTTAGCTTGCAGGTTAATAGTTATCCGAGAAGCTACTAGCCAGCGGCTAGTAGCTACTAGCTCACTACCTTATGTCGTTACCCCGCGTGTGCCTCGACTGCGAGGCGCTGAAAGACTTGAACAGCGGCTTCAGCCACTTTGTGGTGCCGCTGGCCCACGAGCTGCTGGCCCTCAACCGGCAGCAGCCGCGCTTTCGGCTGTCGTTTTTTACGCCACCGGCCGCGCAGGGGGTGCTGGGCACGCAGGGCGTTAAGTACCTCACCCAGCACAGCTTCCACAAGTACTTCAACCCCCACAGCTACCGGCTACGGCTCTGGCACGCCACCCAGCAGCTGAGCTGGTACGTGCCCACCAGTCCCCTTACCAAGGTGGTGCTGACGGTGCACGACCTCAACTTCCTGCACGAAAACCCCGACGAGCACACCTACACCCGCCAGCTGGCCATGGTGCGCCGCAACATCGGCCGGGCCGATAGCATCGTGACTATCAGCGACTACGTGCTACAGGACATTTTGCAGCACGCCGACTTGCTGGGCTACACCGGCGAGCAGCCGCTGCGCTACATCCGGCGCGGCGTGGAGGCGCTGCTGCCCGCCCAGGACCATCGCCCGGCGCTGGTGCCCACCCGGCCCTTCTTATTTGGCCTAGGCACCATCAACGCCAAAAAGAACTGGCACGTGCTGCTGCCGCTGCTAGAAGGCACTGACTACGAGCTGATTATTGCGGGCAGCTTTGCCGAGCACGACTACGCGCAAAACCTGCTGGCCGCCGCGCGCCGGGCCGGCGTGGCCGACCGCCTGCACCTGCTCACACGCATCAGCGAGGAGGACAAGGCCTGGTACTTCGCGCACTGCCTGGCTTACTTGCAGCCCTCGCTGGCCGAGGGCTTCGGCCTGCCCGTGGTGGAGGCCCTGCAGCTGGGCAAGCCCGTGTTTCTGAGCCGCTTCACGTCGCTGCCCGAGGTGGGCGGCGACGCGGCCTACTACTTCGACGACTTCACGCCCGCCCACCTCAGGCAGCGCCTGGCCGAGGGGCTGGCCCAGCACTCGCCCGCGCGGGCGGCCGCCGCCGTGGCCCACGCCGCGCAGTTTAGCTGGGCCCAGGCCGCGCAGGAGTATATGGACGTGTACCAGGAATTGCTAGGCGCCTAATTATGAACACGTTTCGCTGGTACTTGGTGGGGCTGCTGGCGCTGTTTGGGGCCTACGTGGCGCTGGAATACTACAAGCCCAAGCCCCTGGACTGGACGCCCACGCTCCGCAACCAGGACAAGATTCCCTACGGCACCTACGCCCTCTACGACGTGCTGCCCGCCGTGCTGGGCACCGATTCGGTGGTGAGCGTGCGCCTGCCCATCTTCAACCAGCTGCTGGGCGCCGACGAGCCCGTGCCCGCCGCCAGCCGGCCCACCAACGTCGCGTTTAAGGACGACTCGGCCGACCGCGCCAACGACGCGGCCGCGGCCCGGCTGGCGGCCAGCCAGCAGCCGCTCACCACCCAGCGGGTTACCTACGTATTTGTCAACCAGTCGTTTGAGAGCAGTCCACTCGAAACCGATGCGCTGCTGCGCTTCATTGGGCAGGGCAACAACGTGTTTATCGCCGCCGAAAGCTTTGACGGGCGCAGCCCCAGCCTGGCCGACTCGCTGGGCGTGCAGCTGGTAGCCGCCGATACCACTGCCTCGCTGGCGCGGCTGCGCACTATAGTGCAGCCTAGGGGCCGCGCCCGGCGGCTAGCGAGCCGGTTGCCAACTCGCCTGCGCCCCGATTCGGTGGCTTTGCACTTGCTGGGCGCGGCGGGCCCTAGGGCCACGTTTCGCTTCCCGGCGGCGGTGGCGGGCTACCGGCTGGCGCTCACCAGCCACTACCCCCAGCGCGGTGCCACCCTGGCCGCCGATGCGCAGGGCCGCCCCGTGCTGCTGCGCCTCGACGTGGGCCGCGGCCACCTCTACCTGTGCTCGGTGCCGCTGGCGCTGGGCAACTACTGGCTGCTGCGGCCGCAGCAGGGCGACTTTGCGCTGGCGGCCCTTTCGGCGCTGCCCACCGGCCGCCCGGTGTGGTGGGACGAGTACCAGAAGCAGGGCCGCGCCGGCGAGCAGTCGCTGTTGCGCGTGGTGCTGGGCAGCCCCGCCCTGCGCGCCGCCTACTACCTGCTGCTAGCCGGCGCCCTGTTGCTGGTGCTGGTAGAGGCCCGGCGTCGCCAGCGCGTCATTCCCGTCCTCAAACCGCTGCCCAACACCACTTTGCTGTTTACGCGCACCGTGGCGGGCCTCTACCGCCAGGGCCGCCGCCACGGCCCTATTGCCGAAAAAAAGGTGGCGCTGTTTCTGGATTACCTGCGCACCCGCTTCCACGAGCCCAGCCCCGACCTGGCCGACGAGGCTTTCCGCGAGCGCCTAAGCCAGAAGGCCGGTCTGCCCCGCGCCCGCGTCGATGAGCTGGTGCGCCTCATCAACTTCGCCCGCACCGCCCCCGCCGTTACCGACCGCGAGCTGCTGGCCCTGAGCCGCGCCATCAGCGATTTTCGGCGCGAGGCGGGCCGGCGCTAGCTTTACCTTTCCGCTTATTTGTTTACTCGGGGCCTAGGCCCCCTTCGTTATGGAACCCTTCGCTGCCGACCTGCCCACTTCTACCCCGCCCGACCCTACGCCAACGCAGGCCTCGGTGGCCGAAACCCTAGGGGTGGAAACCGCGCTGCCCCTGGCCGACCCTGCCGCCGCCGCCGCGCCCGCCACCTTCGCCCCGCGCACCGACCTGGCCCGCCTCACCGAGCGCACTGAGGCTGTGCGCCAGCAAATCGGCCAGGTAATCGTGGGCCAGCACGAGCTGCAGGAGCTGCTGCTGGTGGCGCTGCTGGCCGATGGCCACGTGCTGCTGGAGGGCGTGCCGGGCGTGGCCAAGACCCTCACCGCCAAGCTGCTGGCCCGCACCCTCGACGTGCCCTTCAGCCGCATTCAGTTCACGCCCGACCTGATGCCGGCCGACGTGCTGGGCACCAGCATCTTCCGGCCAGCGCAGGGCAATTTTGAGTTTCGGCCCGGCCCCATCTTCGCCAGCGTGGTGCTGATTGACGAGATAAACCGAGCGCCGGCCAAAACGCAGTCGGCCCTGTTTGAGGTGATGGAGGAGCGCACCGTGACCCAGGACGGCACCACCCACCAGCTGGGCACGCCCTTCGTGGTGCTGGCCACCCAAAACCCGGTGGAGCAGGAGGGCACCTACCGCCTGCCCGAGGCCCAGCTCGACCGTTTCCTCTTCAAGCTGACCGTGGGCTACCCCACCCTGGCCGAGGAGGTGCAAATCTTGCAGGGCCACCACAGCGGCTTCGGCGGCACCCCGCTCGACCGGGTGCAGCCCGTGCTCACGGCTGCCGACTTGGCTGCCCTGCGCCGCCAGGTGGGCCAGCAGCGCGTAGAGGCTAACCTGCTGGAATACATTGCCAAGCTAGTGGGCCAAACCCGCGCGCACCGGGCGCTGTACCTGGGGGCCTCGCCCCGCGCCAGCCTAGCCCTGCTCAACGGCGCCAAGGCCCTGGCTGCCCTGCGCGGCCGCGACTTCGTGACGCCCGAGGATGTGCAGACGCTGGCCGCCCCGGTGCTGCGTCACCGGATACAATTGACGCCCGAGCGGGAGCTGGAAGGCGGCTCGGCCGATGAGGTGGTGCAGCAGATTGTGCAGGGCTTAGAAGTACCTAGGTAGATAATGCAGGTTAACTAGCGTCGAATAGCTTCCTTATGCCTTATTCCCTCGACTGGCTCCTGGCCCAGCCCGCACCTAAATACTTGTTTTTCTGGGGCCACACGCCTAAGCAACCAGGCATAGTTGATAAAAGCTGCTTTAGCCAGTGGTTTCCAGCAGCGTTTGAAGTAGCGGGCGAAACGTATCCCACCGCCGAGCACTGGATGATGACCGAAAAGGCGCGTTTGTTTGAGGATGAGGCGGTGCGCCAGCGCATCCTAGGGGCCCGGCACCCGCACGAAGCGAAGAAGCTGGGGCGGCTGGTGCAAGGCTTTGAGCCCGCCCGCTGGGACGAGGTAAAATTTAACCTGGTAGTGGCGGGCAACTTCTATAAATTCAGCCAGCACGCCGAATTGCGCGACTATTTGGTGGCGACCGGCGACCGGGTACTAGTGGAGGCCAGCCCGATGGATGCCATTTGGGGCATTGGCTTAGCGGCCGACCACCCCGATGCCGCACGGCCGGCAAGCTGGCCCGGCGAAAACCTTTTAGGGTTTGCCCTGATGGCCGTGCGCGACCAACTCCGCGCCGCATGAGCTTCTTCCTTACCAACCGGTTCTTCTACGCCATAGGGGCCCTGGCCACCGGCTTCATTCTGGCGTTCTTTCTGCCCTGGCTGCTGGGGCCGGTGCGGGTGCTACTCGGGGCTGCCGCGCTGCTCACCCTGCTCGATGCGGCGCTGCTGTACGCGCCGGGCCGGGTGGCGCCGCTGTTTGGCCGCCGGGTGCTGGGCGACAAGCTCTCGAACGGCGACGAGAACGACATCAAGCTCTACCTCGAGAACCGCTACCGCTTCGGCGCGCACCTGGAGGTGATTGACGAGATTCCGCACCAGTTTCAGCGGCGCGACGTGCTGTTCCGGGTGGCCGTGGCGCCGGGCGAAACGCAGGTGATTACTTACCAGCTGCGGCCCACCAAGCGCGGCGAGTACGCGTTTGGCGCGCTCAACGTGTACGCCGCCTCGCCCCTAGGGCTGGTGCGGCGGCGGTTTCGCTGCGAGCCGCAGGGGCGCACGGTGCCGGTGTACCCCTCGTTTTTGCAGCTGCGGCAGTTCGAGCTGCTGGCCATCCATAACCGGCTGACGGAGGTGGGCATCAAGCGCATTCGGCGGGTGGGCCAGAGCCAGGAGTTCGAGCAGATTCGGCCCTACGCCAGCGGCGACGACCCGCGCACCATCAACTGGCGGGCCAGCGCCCGGCGCACCGTGCCGGGGGCCGCCGACACGCTGCAAGTCAACCACTTTCAGGACGAGCGCGCCCAGCAGGTGTACTGCCTGATTGACAAGGGCCGGGTGATGCGGATGCCCTTTGAGGGCCTGAGCTTGCTCGACTACGCCATCAACGCCACGCTGGTGCTCAGCAACGTGGCCCTACTCAAGCACGACAAAGCGGGGCTGCTCACGTTCTCGAACCGGCCGGGGGCGGTGGTAGCGGCCGAGCGCCGGCCGGGCCACCTGCGCACGCTGCTGGAAGTGCTGTACCGCCAAAAAACCAAGTACCTCGAAACCGACTACGAGCTGCTCTACGCCACGGTGCGCGCCCGCGTGAAGCAGCGCAGCCTGCTAGTTTTGTTCACCAATTTCGAAACCCTGCAGGGCATGCAGCGCCAGCTGCCCTACCTGCGGGCGCTGGCCCGGCGGCACCTGCTGCTGGTGATGTTCTTCGAGAACACCGAGCTGCGCACCTACCTCGACGCGCCGGCCGCCACTACGGAGGAGGTTTATAACCAAACGATTGCCGAAAAATTTCAGCAGGAAAAGCGCCAGATAGTGCTGGAGCTGCAGCGCCTGGGTATTCAGGCCCTGCTGACGCCGCCGCAGCAGCTGACGGTGAACACGATAAATAAATACCTGGAGTTTAAGGCCAGGGGTATGATATGAGCGCGCAAGGTTTCGCTAGGTGGAGCAAGGTTTCGCAAGGTATTTTTTTCTTATCAAGCGGGCGGGCGCCAAAACCTGGCGAAACCTGGCGCCACTTGGCGAAACCTGGCGCTATCCTGCTGCTGCTGCTCGTGGCACTGGCGGCCCGCGCCCAGCGCCCGCTGCTGCCCGTGCCGGTGCAGGCCACCTGGGAAACCGGCTACTACCGCTTTGCCACTGCGCCGCTGCTGGCCTTGCGCAAGCAGGTAAGCCCGTCTTTGCCAGCCGAGGGCTACCGCCTGCGGGTGGGGCCCACCGGGGCGGCGCTGGTGGCGGGCTCGGCGGCGGGGGTGCAGCGCGGCATTGCCACCTTCCGGCAGGTGCTCGAAAGCACCCCTAGGGGCTGGCGGGCGCAGTACTGCACCATTGAGGACCAGCCGCGCTTTGCCTGGCGCGGGCTGCTGGTGGATGCGGCCCGGCACTTTCTGCCGGTGGCCGTTATCAAGCGCAACCTCGACGGCATGGCCGCCGTGAAGCTCAATGTGCTGCACTGGCACCTGAGCGACGACCAGGCCTTTCGGGTAGAGAGCCACTTATTTCCGCGCCTCAACCAAGCCAGCACCGACAAGCAGTTTTACACCCGCGCGCAGGTGCGCGAGGTGCTGGCCTACGCCGCCGCGCGCGGCATTCGGGTGGTGCCCGAGTTCGACATGCCCAGCCACACCACCAGCTGGATTGTGGCGTATCCCCGGCTGGCCTCCGTCGATTCGACCTACGCGCCCTACCAGCTTTGGCGCACTACCAACGTGGCCATTGACCCCACCCGGCGCGGCACCTACGCCTTCATCGACTCGCTGCTGACCGAAATGATACCGCTTTTTCCTGACCGTTATTTTCATACCGGAGGCGACGAAAACGATGGCCGGCAGTGGCGGCGCACGCCGCGCATCGTGGCCTTTATGCGGGCGCACGGGCAAGTAAAGGCCGATGGCATCACGCCCGACAAGCATTTGTTGCAGCTGTACTTCAGCCAGAAGGTGGACTCGCTGGTGCGCCGCCACGGCAAAATCATGATTGGCTGGGACGAGGTGCTCGGTCCCAACCTGCCCCCCGACGTGGTGGTGCAAAGCTGGCGCGGGCCCAAGGCGCTGGTGCAGGCCGTGCAGCAGGGCCACCCCGCGCTTTACTCGGCCGGCTACTACCTCGACCTGAATTACCCGGCCGCTAGGCACTACGCTGCCGACCCCACCCAGGGCGTGCCCGACTCGCTGCAAAGCCGGGTGCTGGGGGGCGAGGCCGCCATGTGGAGCGAGTTTGCCGATAGCACCGTGTACGACAGCCGGGTGTGGCCTAGGGCCGCCGCCGTGGCCGAGCGCCTCTGGAGCCCCGCTGCCAGCAGCCAGGACGTGCCCGACCTCTACCGCCGCCTGGCCGTGGTGAGCGACGAGCTGGAGGCCCTCGGGCTGCGCCACCGCCGCGCCCCGGCCGCCCTGCTGCGCCAGCTGGCGGCGCCCTACCCGGCGGCCCTGCCCGCCCTGCAAACCCTGGCCGCCATCGTCGAGCCCGTGAAGGACTACAAGCGTCACTTCCAAGGCTTTAAGTACACCACTGAAACGCCCCTGACCCGGCTGGTTGATGCCGCCCCCGCCGAGTCGGACGTGGCGCGCCGCTTCGGCCTCACCGCCGACAGCCTGCTGCGCGAGGTGGCCCTAGCCCCCCTCACCTCGGCGACAGCCGCGGCGGCTCCGGCACAATTATCGGCGGCTGGCCAGCGTCAACTAGCAGCGTTGCAGCGGCAGGTGGCCACTTGGCAGCAGGCCACTACCGAGCTGCCGCCCCTGCTAGTAGCCAGCCCTAACCTCACTGAATACGCCCCGCTGGCCGCGCAGCTCGGCGTGGTGTGCGAACTGCTAAGCCAGCGCTTTCTGCAGCTGCAGCAGGGCCAAGCGCCGCTGCCCGCCTGGGTGGCCGCCGCCAAAGTGCAGCTGGAAGCCGCCGCCAAGCCCGCCGGCCAGGCCGAGCTGGCTATTATCGGCGCGGCGAAAAGGCTGGTAGGAGTGCAATAACCATCCAGATTTTCGACGGCAACTAGTATAACAGCTCATCTTACCAGTTAAATGCGTTTTGCTCTATTATCAATACTCTGCGTATTCGTCACCGGCTGCTTTACGCGTAGAGTAAGTAACTACACGGCGGCAAGCTGCAGAGCACGCTGGCAGTATTTCGCTCTACAAGACACCTTATCTGGCCGACTACTTTCCAGTCAGCCAGCTCCGTTTCTTTGCGGGCTACTTCCTGCTGCTGCGGTAGCACTCATTGAAACTTCGGCAGGAGATACTATTCGGGTACTGAGTCTCTGCGAGTTCCGGAGATATGATAGGCAACATCCGGTAAAGGTTATTTGGGCTGAAGCAGCACCGCTTAATACAGCAATACCTCTTGACAATCAAGCATGTATTGTGCGTAAAACCTGTTACGGCACCATTATAAGTGTACCATAGCTTCTAGAGCCTGCCATTCCTCACCGCAATTAGTTCGGCCGCTATACTCACGGCGATTTCCTCGGGCGTGCGGCTGCTGATGGGCACGCCGATGGGGCCGCGCAGCTGGCTTAGGTCGAAGCCTTCCTCGCTGAGCACGCGGCGCAGCTCGGCTACCTTGGCGGCGCTGCCCAGCACGCCCAGGTAGCGGTAGGCGGCCGGGCTAGCCAGCAGGCGGCGCAGCACCACGGCATCCGTGCGGTAGCCCACGGTCATGACTGCCACGTAGCGGTGCGGGCCGGGGGCTATTTCCAGGCTGTCGTACTCGACCTGCCGGATATGGTGGGCGGCCTCGTTGGCGGCCAGCGTAGGCAGGTCGGCCCGGTCGTCGAGCACGGTTATCTCAAACTCCAGCTGGGCCGCCACCCGCGCCAGCGCCAGGCTCACGTGCCCGCCGCCCACCAGCAGCAGCTCGTCGCGGAAGCCCAGGCGCTCGCGGTAGTGCCACGCCGGGCCGGGCTGGTAGTCGTAAAAAGCGGCGGGCGCTTCGGCGGCCAGACGCAGGCCGGTTGCCGCGCTCACTTCCCAGGCAGCACCTTGCCCTAAGGCCCGGCAGGCGGCCTCAATGGCTTCGAGCGCGGGCAGGTCGGCGGGGCCTAGGGGCCAGAGCAGCAGCTCCTGCTCGCCGGCGCACATCATGCCCGAGCGGTGGGCGGGCGCCTCGCGCCGATGAATCTGAGGGCGCAGCAGGGGCGCGGCGTCGCCGGCTTGCAGGCGCTGGCGGGCTAGCTCCACCCACTTGTGCTCCATCACGCCGCCGCCCACCGAACCGGCCACCGCCCATAGGGTCACGGCCATCTTAAAGCCCTGGCGGCCGGGGCTGCTGCCTTCGCTGCGCACCACCAGCAGCAGGGCAGCCGGCTGGCCGGCGCGCAGGGCGTTGGCGGCCAGGGTCCAGGCGGGCAGGTCGCGGGGGGCGTTGGGCATGATTTTACAAACCGAGGAACTGTGGCAGCTGTGAAAATAGGCAGTTGGGCTTCTTACGGCAAACTCGCAGTTAGAGCGTAAGGGCGGGGCTGGTCCCCGCCCGTCGTTGAACGACAATCGTTGAATTAGCGCGGCCGACGGGCGTGGGCCAGCCCCGCCCCTACTGTGCACTGACTCTGAAAATGCTCTAGATTAAGCACTGCGCCGCCTGCGCCTAAACCAGTGCGTTCTTTGGCCTCATGAAGAAGCATTCTGTGCTCGCCGGGCTACTAGCCTTGAACGCCCTAGGGCACCGCGCCACCGCGCAAACCAGCCCGGCCGCCCGCAGCGTAGCGCTCGACACCGTGGCCGTGACCGGCAAGGTACAGCAGCTGACTCTGCTGCCACCAGGCGAGCGGGCCACCCGGTTTGGTGGGCTGCCGCTGCCGCCAGGGCTGCCGCTGCCGCCAGGGCGGCGGGTGGCCGTGCGGTTTCAGCCCCCGGCGGCCGGGCACGAGTATGATATTCGGTCGGTTACACTGCACTGCTCGGTGCTCTTTAACGCCAGTGCTACCGGCAGCCTGCTGGTGCAGCTGGCGCCGGCCGACAGCACCGGCGAGCCCACCAGCCGCTACCTGCTGCCGGCGCCCTACGTGCTCACTGCCCGGCAGGTGCGGCGGGCCCGGCGCGGCACGCTCACCTTGGGGCTGCAAGGGCAGCTGGCGCTACCGCCCCAGGGGGTATTCGTGCTGCTAACCGGCGCCCCCGCGCCTGGCGAAGCCTTCGTGGCCGACACGATGAAGCTGGAAAAGCTGGGCGGCGAGCAGCGCCGGGTGGCCTACGTGCAGGTGCGCAGCCAGACCAGCGGCACTACCCGGCTGGTAAGCGCCGCCGACTACATCAGCCTGCTCACCATCGTCACTACCGAGCAGCCCGTGACGTGGAGCAGTGGGCGCGACCAGCGCTGGCGCCGCGCCTCCCTGAGCGTACCCCAGCTACCCCGCTACCGCCCGCACAATTATTGGGTCGAGCTGGGCGTGACGGAGCTGTAGCCCCCTAGGCCCTCACTCCCGCACTACCGTGCCCGTGATATAGCCGAACGGCGCGTCGGTAGCCACGAATACCTCGTTGGTATTCTCCTGGCCGAAGGGCGTGAGGTTGAAGGGAATGTGGTGCTTATTGGGCATCACCAGGCTAATTTCCTTCACTTCCGGCGTGGCTTCAAGCACCCGCTCGCCCATGGCGTAGAGCGTGTGCTGCACCGACTGGCTCGGGTGGCCGGCGAACGTATGCAGCATCCCTAGGCGTATTTTGTCGAATAACGCGTTGAAATCCAGCTCGGCGCTGGTGTACTCCCACTCGGCTTCCACTTCGGTGCTCAGGATGCGGTCGGTGGTTTCGGGCAGGGTGGTGTACTCATCCTTGGGGTAGCCCACGAAGCCCGAGTCGGCGGTTTTGGCCACTAGCAGGCCCTGGAGGCCGGCCCACACCCTAGGGGGCGCGCCGCCGGCCGGCAGCTCCACCACGGCGCGGCGCTTCTCGGAGCCGCCGCCCACGAAGGCGTGCGGGTGCGCCTGCCCGTCGAAGTGCAGGCGCTGCCAGGGGTGCTCCACTACCTCGATGCGCGCCTGACTGACCTGCGGGTTGCGCGACACAAAATGCCGAGCCAGCACCAGCGCAAAGCTTTCGATGGCGCCCGTGAAGTGCTCTTTGGCCAGGGCGTACACGGTGTTTTTTTGGGTGTCGGTGGGCAGCACCAGGGCGTTGTCGCCGTGGGTGTGCGCCCGCTCATAGTCGCCCGAGAGCTGCACGCCCACCGTCACCTGGCGCAGCTCGTGGTGGCCCGGGTGGCGGATAACGCGGGTGAGGTGCACCGCCTGCTTGCCGTAGTGGTTTTTACCAAGTTTAATGGCCATGTGCTTAAGTACTTACTATGAATTTAGTAAGGACGTCCTGCTCATCTGGCGTCCGCCTGCCGAAGCATCTACCTCGCAGTACTATTCGATAGAGATGCTTCGGCAGGCGGACGCCAGATGAGCATGACGTTCTTTTTGGTTGCTGCTGCTACTTCCTGCGGCGGGCGCGTAGCTTTCGGCCCCAACCAAGGCGGCAAGATACTCGCCGCTCGCTTCCGCCATGCCTGCTTTAGCTCTGAAAAGTACCGCCGTGGTAACGCCCACCGGCGTGCGCCCCGCCCTGCTGGTGCTCGACAATGGCCGCCTGGCCGATGTGCTGCCGCCCGATACTACCGTGGCCCTGCCCGTGCTCGACGTGGGCGACGCGGCCATTTTGCCCGGCGTCATCGACCCGCACGTGCACCTCAACGAGCCGGGCCGCACCGACTGGGAAGGCTTCGACACCGGCACCCGCGCCGCGCTGGCCGGCGGCCTTACCACGCTGGTAGACATGCCCTTGAACTCGGCGCCGGTCACGACGTCGGTGGCCGCGCTGCGCCAGAAGCAGGCCGCCACCCAGGGCCAATTGCACTGCAATGTGGGCTTTTGGGGCGGCATCGTGCCCGGCAACGCGGCTGAAGTGGGACCGCTCATCGCGGCCGGCGTGCTGGGCTTCAAGGCTTTTCTGACCCACTCGGGCATCGACGATTTCCCGAACGCCACCGAGGCCGACCTGCGCCAGGTGATGCCGCTGCTGGCCCGCCACGGCCTGCCGCTGCTGGTGCACTGCGAGCTGAGCGAGGACAACCAGGAGTGGACGCGCGGCGACACCCGCTCGTATCAGAACTACTTGGCCTCCAGACCTAAGCACTGGGAAAACGCGGCCATTGAGCTGATGATACGGCTGTGCCGGGAAACGGGCTGCCGCACCCATATCGTGCACCTGTCGTCGGCCGAGGCCTTGCCGGCTATTGCCGAGGCTAAGGCCCTCGGGCTGCCCCTAACGGTGGAAACCGGCCAGCACTACCTCTTTTTCAGCGCCGAGGACATTGCCGACGGCCAAACCCAGTTTAAGTGCGCGCCGCCCATTCGGGAGCGGGCCAACAACGAGCAGCTGTGGCAGGCACTGCAAAGCGGCCTCATCGACTTCGTGGCCACCGACCACTCGCCCGCGCCGCCTGGCCTCAAGCACCTGGCTAGCGGCGACTTTGCCCAGGCTTGGGGCGGCATTGCCTCGCTGCAGCTGGCGCTGCCCGTGCTCTGGACGGCCGCCCGCGCGCGCGGCGCCACCCTAGGGCACCTGGCCCGCTGGCTAAGCCAGAACCCCGCCCAGCTGGCCGGCCAGGCCCTGCGCAAAGGCCAGCTTACTAAGGGCTTCGACGCCGACCTGCTGGTGCTGGCGCCCGACCAACCCTTCACCGTAACCGAGGAGCTGCTGCACCACCGCCACAAGGTATCGCCCTACCTGGGCCGCGAGTTGACGGGCGTGGTGACACACACCTTCCTGGCTGGCGAGGAAGTCTTTCGCCACCCCAATTTTATGCACCTCAACCACGGCCAGCTCCTTTAACAGTCCTCAAAGAACGTCATGCTGAGCCCCGCAAAGCATCTCTACTGCATCGCTCGGGTGACGTTCAGCAGAGATGCTTCGCGGGGCTCAGCATGACGTTCTTTGAGGACTGTATAATGGATACTTGATGACCACTTACGAAACCCGTACCGCCCGTATTCTAGCCCGCCTCGACGAGTTGGCCGCCATCAGCGAAGACGCCGACGGGGTAACGCGCACCTTTGGCACGCCGGCTTTTATAAAAGGGCGCGAGCTGGTGCAAGGCTGGTTTGAGCAAGCTGGCCTAGCCCCGCGCCTCGACGCCATCGGCAACCTGCGCGGGCGCCTGCCCAGCCGGCGGCCGGGCGCCAAAACCTTTGTGCTGGCCTCGCACATCGACACCGTGCGCAACGCTGGCCGCTTCGACGGGCCCCTAGGGGTACTCCTGGCCCTCGACTTGGCCGAGCACGCCCACCAAGTGGGCGCGGAACTGCCTTTTCACCTAGAAGTCATTGCCTTTAGCGACGAGGAGGGCGTGCGCTTCCACACCACTTACCTGGGCAGCAAGGTGCTCACGGGCGCCTTCGACCCGGCGCTGCTGGCCACTACCGACGCGCAGGGCATCACCCTGGCCCAGGCTATTGCCGAGATGGGCGGCGACCCCCGCCCCGCCGCCCTGGCCGCCGCCGCGCTGCCCGCCGCCGAGTGGCTGGGCTACTTCGAGCTGCACATCGAGCAGGGGCCGGTGCTGTGGGAAAACCGCGTGCCGGTAGCGCTGGTGACGGCCATTGCCGGGCAGCAGCGCGTGGAGCTGACCTGGACCGGCCTGGCTGGCCACGCGGGCACCGTGCCCATGCCCATGCGCCAGGACGCGCTCACCGCCGCCGCCGAGTTTGTGCTGGCCACCGAGGCTTTTGCTCGCCAGCAGGGCCTAGGGCTGGTGGCTACCGTGGGCCAGCTGTACATCCCCCACGCGGCCAGCAACGTGATACCCGGCCAGGTGGTGCACAGCCTCGACCTGCGCAGCCCCGACGCCGGCCCGCTGGCGGCCGCCTACGCCGCGCTGCGCGCCGACGCCGAGGCCATTGCCGCCCGGCGCGGCGTGGCCCTGGGGTGGCAGCTGGTGCAGGCCACCGCCCCCGCGCCCTGCGACGCGGGCCTCAATGCGCTGCTGGCCGAGGCCATTGCCGCCAGCGGCCACGAGGTGGTGCGCCTGGTAAGTGGCGCCGGCCACGACGCGGTGCCCATCTCGGCGGTGGCGCCGGCCACCATGGCCTTCATTCGCTGCTACAAAGGCATCAGCCACAACCCTTTGGAGAACGTGGAGGCGCCTGACGTGGCGGCGGCCCTGGCCGTGGCCGAGCGGTTTTTGCTTAATTTGGCCGCTACTAGCCCGTCATGCTGAGCGCAGCCAAAGCATCTCTCCCGCGCAAATAATCCTAACGTTTGGAATTAGTTACATGGGAGAGATGCTTCGGCTGCGCTCAGCATGACGTTCTTTTTCGTTTGCCGAAAACACTTTATCATGCTTCCTACCTCTTTCACGCGCTCCGTCACGCGGCGCAACCACGCCATCATTGCGCCCGATGGCTACATCAACAGCACCGTGCCGGGCTGGACGGGCTGCACAGTCAACGTTATCATCAACGAGCAGATGGGCGCGCGGCTCTGCCAAACGCTCGTCACCCTCACCGACGCGGGCCAGCTGACGGGTGAAACCCAGGCGAGCCAGGTGTTTTTCTACGTCGTGAGCGGCCAAGTGCAGGCTACCATCGGCGCCGACAGCCGCATTCTGACGACGGGCAAATTTGTGTACGTGCCGGCGGGCGGGCAGGCCTACGCGCTCAAAAACCCCACGGCGGGCACCCAGGTCCTCACCTTCCATAAGGTGTATGAGCCCCTGGCGGGCCACGCGGCCCCTGGGGTCTGCTGGGGCGAGAAGGACGACAGCCGGGCGCCCGTTTACATGAATGACGAGGCCCTGCGTATTCAGGAGCTGCTGCCCAACGAGCTGGCGTTTGATATGGCCGTCAACATCTTCACCTACCAGCCCGGCGGCAACCTGCCCATGGTGGAAACCCACGTGATGGAGCACGGCCTGCTGTACCTGCAAGGCTCAGCCATTTACCTGCTCGACCAGCAGTGGTACCCCGTGCAGCAGGGCGACTCGATTTGGATGGCGCCGTACTGCCAGCAGTGGGCCGCCAGCATCGGCAAAGAGCCGTCGGTGTACATCTACTATAAAAACGTCAACCGCTTCCCGACGGTGATTTAACTTGTGTCAATAAAGAACGTCATGCTGAGCTTGCCGAAGCATCTCTCCCACGCCGCCTAGGGTGTTGTTCGGGAGAGATGCTTCGGCTGCGCTCAGCATGACGTTCTTTAGTTGATTTGTATTTGCCAAGTGTAACCATCCATGTCCCTCTCCGACCTCAATGCCCTAGCCCCCACCGCCCGCGCCGAAGCCCTGGCTACCTGCTGCGGCTCGCCGGCCTGGGTCGAGGGCCTGAACCTGCTATTTCCCTTCGAAAACGAAGAGTCCCTGCTGGCCGCCGCCGAGCACGTGTGGTACGGCCTGACGGAAACCGACTGGCGCGAGGCCTTCGCCCAGCACCCTAAAATCGGCGACGTGAGTGCCCTGCGCGAAAAATTTGCTAGCACTGCCGCCTGGGCCGCCAGCGAGCAGGGCGCCGTGGCCCAGGCTTCGGAAGCAACCCTAGGGGCCCTGGCCGCCGGCAACGAGGCATACGAGCACAAGTTCGGCTACATCTTCATCGTGTGCGCCACCGGCAAGTCGGCCGCCGACATGCTGGCCCTGCTGCAAGCCCGCCTGCCCCACTCGCCCGCCGAAGAAATCAGGGTAGCCATGGCCGAGCAAGCCAACATCACCCGTCTGCGCCTGCAAAAACTCCTTGCCGCATGAGCCAGCTCACCACCCACATCCTCGATACCACTCTGGGCCGCCCGGCCGCCGGCGTGGCCGTGGCGCTGCTGGCGCCCGCCGGCCCCGCCGACTGGCGCGAGCTGGCCCACGGCACCACCAACGCCGACGGCCGCCTGACGAATTTGCTGCCCCTAGGGCAGCGCCTGGCGCCGGGGGTGTACAAGCTGCGGTTTGCCACGGGCGCGTACTTCGAGCGCACGAGCACGCCCCATTTTTACCCGGTGGTAGAAATCTGCTTCACGGTGGCCGACGAGGCGCACTACCACGTGCCGCTGCTACTTAATCCCTTCGGCTACAGTACCTACCGCGGCTCTTGAGCCCCCGCGTCTTAGCTACGCTGACCTTTGGTTCCGCGTAAATCCTCCGCGTCTCCCGCGGTAAAAAATCTTATGAAACGCTCCCTCCCCGACCTCGATACCAGCGCCCTGCTCGACCAGTTGGGCAGCGCCAACCGCCGCTTCCAGGAAACCTACCCCGGCGACCGGCCCGACCGCCAGCCGGTGCACACCGTGTACGGCGGGGCCAACCTGTTTCGGGCCGATACGGCCGCCCGCATGGGCGAAATTGCCCTGCGCAACCTCCAAACCTACGCCCCCAACTTCGTGGAGCTGGCGCGGGTGCTGGCCCTGCCCGGCCACGAGGCGCTGCCCACCCTGGAGAAGGATATTCACGACCTCACGGCCCAGCTCGATGCCCTAGGGCCCGACGAGCGCCGGCAGCACCCGGCCTGGCTGGCGCACGCGGTGCACAGCAAGATAGTGCAAAAGCTAAAGACGGAAGCGGTGGAGGATTTTCGCATCGACTTTGAGGACGGCTTCGGCAACCGGCCCGATGCCGAGGAAGACGCCACCGCTATTCAGGCGGCCCAGGAAGTAGCCAAGGGAATGCGCGAAAACTCGCTACCGCCCTTCATTGGCATTCGCATCAAGCCCTTTACCGAAGATTTGAAGGCTAGGGGCGTGCGCACGCTCGACTTGTTTTTAAGCACCCTGCTGGAAGAAACTGGCGGCCAGCTGCCGGCTAATTTCGTGGTGATGCTGCCCAAAGTGACCATTCCGGAGCAGATGACCACGCTGGTGCGCCTCTACGACCTCCTGGAAAAGACCAATAACCTACCGGCCGGCACCCTAAAGATGGAAACGATGGTGGAGGCCACCCAAATCATTATGGACGAAGAGGGGCGCAACCCGCTGCTGCGCATCATCCGGGCGGGCGAGGGGCGCTGCGTGGCGGCCCACTTCGGCACCTACGACTACACGGCCTCGGCCGGCATCACGGCCAAGTATCAGACCATGGCGCACCCCGTGTGCGACTTCGCCCACCACATGACCAAGGTAGCCCTAGGGGGCACCGGCATCTTCCTGAGCGACGGGGCCACCAACGTCATGCCCATCGGCCCGCACCGCGGCGACGAGCTGACGTTTGCCCAGCAGCGCGAAAACCGCGAGGCCGTGCACCGCGCCTGGCGCCAGGCCTACCACCACACCATGCACTCGCTCATCAACGGCTTTTACCAGGGCTGGGACCTGAACCCCGCCCAGCTGCCGATGCGCTACGCCGCCACCTACGCCTTCTTCCTAGGGGCCTACGAGGAGGCCGTGCACCGCCTGCGCGTGTTCGTGGAGCGCGCGGCCATCTCGACCCTCACCGGCGACATCTTCGACGACGCGGCCACCGGCCAAGGCCTGCTCAACTTCTTCCTCAAGGCCCTGAACTGCGGCGCCATCTCGGAGGAAGATATCGCGCCCACGGGCCTCACCCTGGAGGAGATTGAAACCCGCTCGTTCTACCGCATCCTACAAGGGCGGCGCAAGCAGCGCTAGGGGTCGCGTAGTTGTAAGCAACAAAAAAGAACGTCATGCTGAGCTTGTCGAAGCATCTCTACCGCGTAACTAACTCCGGACGTTAGAATTACTGCCGCGGTAGAGATGCTTCGACAAGCTCAGCATGACGTTCTTTTTTGTTGCTTACTATTCCTACGCAACTACTTCGTAATCACCAGCTCGACGCGGCGGTTGAGGCGGCGGGTTTCCTCGCGGTCGTTGCTGAACTTGGGCTTCGAGCCGCCGTAGCCGATGGTACTGATGCGGCTGGCCGCCACGCCGCGGCCCACCAAGTAGCGCTTCACCTCGGCCACGCGCTGCTCGCTGAGCACTTGGTTCTTATCAGCTTCGCCCTGGTTGTCGGTGTGGCCTTCCACCCGAATTTCGAGGCTAGGGTTTTCCTTGAGCGACTGCGCCAGCTTGTTGAGCGTGGCGTAGCTGCTGCCCAGCAGCCGGGCCTGGCTTTGGGCAAAGATGATGTCGGGCAGCTCGAGGCGGGTGCCGGCGGTGGCGGGCGTTAGGCGCGGCTCGTAGCGGCGCGACTCGCCGGCCCGCACCGAAAACGTATCGACCCGCGTGAGCAGGCCCGCCGTGGTGGTGACGCGGTAGCGCCCCGGCGCCAGCGACATCTGAAACCCGAGGGCATCGGCCTGCGCCGTGGCCCGGAAGTCGATGGGCCCGCCCACCATCAGGGCCTGCACCTCGGCGCCGCCGGCCAGCGGCTGCCCGGTGGTGGCGTTCAGCACTCGGCCCGTCACGATGGCGCGGGGCTGGGCCAGCGGGTTGGCGGCGGCGGCCAGGGCGGCCGAGTCGGGCGCGGGCGGCGGTCCGGGCTGTGTGCGAAACAGCTTTTTGGGCGCCGTATCCTTGGGGCCCGACGAGGCGAAGTACGCCGCGCTATCGGGCCCTAGGGCAAAAAACCCGTCGTAGCCCGGCCCGTTGAAGCGCGGCCCCAGGTTTTGGGGCGGGCTCCACTTGGTCCAGCTCTCATCGAGCCGCGTGCTCACGAAAATATCTGAGGAGCCGTAGCCCTGGTGGCCGTACGAGCTGAAGTACAAGGTCTTGCCATCGGGCGCCAGCCAGGGCGCAAACTCGTAGCCGGGCGAGTTCACGTCCAGTCCTAGGCTCTGCGGCGCCGAGTAGCCACCCTTGCCGTCGGCTCGGCTGAGGTAGAGGTCGTTGAGCCCCTGCGAGTCTTCGCGCTCTAAGCTCAGCAGCAGAATTTTCTCGTCCGGCGTCATAAAAAAGCCGGTGGCGGGGCTCAGCGACGAAAAGCCGCTGATGCGCACCGGTGCGGGCGTGCCAGTGCCGGCCGCGCCGATGCGGGCCAGCCCGATGCCAGTTGCCGGCCCGGCTGCGCTGCTTGGGGTGTAGGCGTCGCGCAGCAGCAGCACCGGGCTGCCGGGCGGGCCCACCACGCTTTGCACGGCGTTGTTCTGGCCGTTGTTGAGACCGGCGGGCGCCTCTAAGTGGGTGGGAGCGGGCCAGGTGCGGCCGTGGTCGGCGCTGCGGCTCACCCAAATATCGCCGGTTTCGGCGGCGCCTTCGGCGTTGCCGGCAAAGCGCGTGCGGTTGAAGTACAGCGTGTTGCCATCGGGGGTGGGCACGGGCTGCAGCTCGTTGCCGGTCGAGGACAGCGCCCCTAGGGCCTCGGGCACCGTGAAATAGGGCGGGCCCGCAAACAGCCGCAGCTGCAGCTGAAACAGGCGCCACTGCTGGGTGCCGCGCCCCACGCCCCGCGCCGCCACCACCGCCGTACCGTTAAACTTGTCGTTGCTGGCCAGGGTAGCCACACGCCCATCGAGCCGGTTTTCGAGCTGAAACGAGCCCGGCTGACCCACCGGCACCAGCTTCCACTGCTGCCCTAGGGCGCCGGTGTAGGGGCGCTGCACCAGCGGCGTGTTGGCGCCGGGCGGGGCCGTGGGGACTATTTCCAGGGCCAGGCACTGGCCGCTGTTCTTGTCCTCTAGGCGGTAATACTCGCTGCCCTCGCTGATGCGCACCAGGTGCCACTGCTGGCTGGCGGCATGGGTGAACTCCCACTGCACCACCGCCGCGCCGCTCAGCGTCGAGGCCTTCGACACGTCGAGGCTGCGGCCGCTGGCGCGGTTAATAACCCCGTACAGGGCGCGGTCGTCGGGCGAGATGGTGGCCGGCACGGGCGCCTGGGCGGCGGCCGAAAGTGCTACTAAACACAGGAAAAGTACTCGAAGCATGCGGGCAAAGGTCGGGCAGAATTCACGTTGCCTAGCCTTAGCCTACCAACGCAGCCCTAGGCCGGATGTTGGCGGCCAGGGGCAGCGGCTGACTTAGCGCCCGGCCACACCTCGAATCAGGATGGTGCCAGGCTGGTGCTTGCTGGGCTCGGAATTCCACGGCACCAGCTTTATATTCAATACCTTACCAGCACCACTATTGTCTGCTGCACCCATTACCAGCTCCTGAATAGCCGCCGTGGCGATGCGTAGGGAAGTATCCGCCAGCGGCCGCCCATCCAGCTCAAACCTAACCGGGCCGGTAAGGTGTTGCCGGCGCTTCAACCGGGCCAGCGACACCGAGCGAATCTTGACGCCCGGCTTCAGCGTCAGGTCGATGACGCCGTTCGCGGTAGCCGTGCGCCAGCGGACCGGAATGTCCTCGCCTTTGTAGACCACTATATTTTCGATGGACTGCGGGTTAATTGTATTAAGGCTGCTGCCCACGATAATACAGGAATTCGCCAGGTACAGCGGCTGAGGCATAACGGGCCGCGCCTGGTTGCCGGCCGGCATTGCCGCCAGCCCAGCTTCGGCAGCTGCTCGTGGTGGCACTGGCCGCCCTAGGGCCTCGGCGGAGGCGGCAGGCTGCACCGCCACCTTGGCCGGCGCTAGCGGCGCTACTGGCGCGTGCTGCGCGTAGCCTGCTTGCGCAAGCAGGCTGGCCGCGGCCAACAGCGTTAAGTTCAGGCAAGATGGACGCATAAGACGCGGCTAAGTGGGTTACAAGCCGTACCAGTATATCGCCTGCGCTTACTCCAGCCCGTACTTGGCCCGAAACTTCTTGTCCAGCGCCAGCTGCTTGCTATCGAGGGTGATGCGGCGTCCGTCGATGTAGGCCTGGGTTACGGCGTTGGTGCGCATGTCGAGCAGGTCGCCCTTGCTCACGACCAGCGTGGCCGACTTGCCCGCCTCCAGGCTACCGTAGTCCTTGTCGATGCCCATGATGCGGGCCGGGCTGAGCGTAACGGCGGTGAGGGCCTGCTCTTTGGTGAGGCCGAACGCGGCCGCCTGGCCGGCCACGAAGGGCAGATTGCGGCCCCGCGAGGTTTCCTGGTCGCCCTGAAAATCGAGGCAGTAGCGAATGCCGGCGGCTTGCAGCTGGGCGGGCAGCCGGTAGGGCTGGTCGTAGTCGTCGCCATCGCGGCGGGGCAGGGCCTGGGTGCGGTTGAGCACCAGCATCACGTCGTTTTGCTTCAGGAAGTCGAGCACCATCCAGGCATCGCGGGCGCCCACCAGCGCCACGCGCTGCACGCCCAGGCGCTTGGCCAGGCGCACCGACTCCACAAGCTCCTTGGCGTAGTCGGCGTGGATGTAGAGGGTTTTGGAGCCGTCGAACAAGCCGCCCAGGGCCGTGAGGCGCAGGTTTTCCTTGCGACCAGCGGGCGCCTGGCGGTAGGCCGACCCCTCGCTCAGCAGCTGCTCCAGGTCGCGCAGGCGGTGGGTGCGCGCTTCCTGACGGCGCGTGAGGGCGGCCGCATCCTCGGCCGGATTGGTTTTAATCACCATTTCGGGCCAGGTGAGGTGGATGCCGTCGTCGGCCTTCACTACGGCATCCTGCCAGTTCCAGGCGTCGAGCTGCATAATGGAGCTTTGGCCCGTCACAAGGCCGCCCCGCGGGGTGGGTTGCACCAGCAGCACCCCGTTGAGGCGCACTGTGGGCAGCACGTCCGAGTCGGTATTGAAGGCGATGAGCGAGCGCACGTTGGGGTTCAAGTCGCCCACCTCGCGGTCGTCCACGGTAGCCCGGATAGCTTCTACCTCGCTGAGCCCTAGGGTGGTATTGGGCAGAATAAGCCCCGGATACACCTGCTGCCCGCTGATGTCGCGGGCTTCGAAGCCGGCTTGCGTGAAGCCGGCGCGCGGCCCCGCGTACACCAGCCGGCCCTTGTCGAAGGCCACGGCGGCGTTGTCGATTACTTGGCCGGTGCCGGTGTGCAGGGTGCCGCCCACCAGCACGATGGGCGCGGCCTGCGGCGGGGCCGGCATGGGCACCTGGGCCAGGGCTGCCAGCGGGGCTAGGGCGAGGAGGGAGGATAGAAGTTTTTGCATGGATTTAGGTAGTCCGTCATGCTGAGCCTGCCGAAGCATCTCTACCCAACGATTCCCTAGGGGCGCGGTAGAGATGCTTCGACAGGCTCAGCATGACGTTCGTTATTAAGTGTTTAATTTACTCTTTCTCCTCCTTTTCCTGGCCTAGGGTGTCGCAGGTCCAGAAGCCGCGGGTGCGGGCTACGGGCGGCTGGGTGGCGCCGGGCGTGGCTTTGGGGGCAGCCAGCATAGCTTGCACCAGGCGCTGGCGCTCCTTGTCGCGCTGCTGGCGCAACTCCTGGTCCTTCTTCAGGCTGAAATACTCGCGGCCATCCACGAAGGTATTTTCGGCTTTGGCGTAGATGCTCAGCGGGTTATCGTTCCACAGCACCACGTCGGCGTCCTTGCCCACGGCAATGCTGCCCATGTGGCTATCCAAGTGCAGCATGCGGGCCGGGTTGATGGTGACGAACTCCAGCGCCTCGGTTTCGGGCACGCCGCCATACTTCACGCTCTTGGCCGCTTCCTGGTTGAGGCGGCGGCTCATCTCGGCATCGTCCGAGTTGATGGCTACGTTCAGCCCCACGCGGTGCATAATGGCGGCGTTGAACGGGATGGCGTCGCGCACCTCGTTCTTGTAGGCCCACCAGTCCGAGAACGTGCTGGCGTTCACGCCGTGCGCCTTCATCTTGTCGGCCACCTTGTAGCCTTCCAGAATGTGGGTGAACGTGTTGACTTTGAAGTTCATGCGGTCGGCCACGCCCATCAGCATGTTAATCTCGCTTTGCACGTAGCTGTGGCAGGTGATGTGGCGCGTGTCGTGCAGTATTTCTACCAGCGCCTCCAGCTCCAGGTCGCGGCGCGGGGTTTCGGCGGCTTTAGCCTGCTGGCTCTTGCTGAGCTTGTTGTAGCTCTGCCAGTCCTTCTCATACTGCTTGGCCCTGGTAAACGCATCCACGAACACCTGCTCGGTGCCCATGCGCGTTTGCGGGAAGCGGCTGATATTCAGCTCGCCCCAATTGCTTTGCTTCACGTTCTCCCCTAGGGCAAACTTGATGAAGCCGGGCGCGTCGGCGATTTTCATTTGCTGGCCGGTGGCGCCCCAGCGCATCTTCACCAGCGCCGACTGCCCGCCGATGGGGTTGGCCGAGCCGTGCAGCAGCTGGGCCGCCACCACGCCGCCCGCCAGGTCGCGGTACACGCCAATGTCTTCGGGGTCAATCACGTCGCCGATGCGCACCTCGCTCGTCACGGCCTGGGTACCTTCGTTCACGCCCTCGGCAATGGCCAGGTGCGAGTGCTCGTCGATGATGCCCGGCGTGAGGTGCTTGCCGGTGCCGTCGAGGGTGCGGGCACCGGCCGGGGCGGCCAGGTTCTTACCGATTTTCTGAATCTTACCGCCGCTCAGCAGCACGTCGGTATTCTCCAGCTTGCCGGCTTTTTCGCTGGTCCACACCGTCGCGTTCTTGATGAGCACAGTTTCCAGCACGGGCGCGGCGCTTAGCCCATACGCCCCCATCGGGTACGTGACGGGCGCCAGCACCAGCGGCGGCAGCGTCTTGGCCGAGTCGCGCCGGGCCTGGCGGCTGGCCTCGTCGAGGCGGCGGGCGCTCCAGGTCACGGGCGTGCCGTCGGCCAACTGCCCGTCGCCACTAAAGGTCTTGTTTTCAGCCGCGTAGTAGCCGCTGAGGCGGATGGCGCCGGGGTCGCCCGCGGCCGGCTGGCTGTTGGCGGGCTGCTTGGCGGCCTTGCCTTTCACCTTATCCTTGGGGTTGAAGACGATGGTAGCCAGCTCGGTGCTCACGGCCAGGGTGCCCTTCACCGTGTCGCCGGCCGTGGGCACCACGCGCAGTTCGGGCGCCTCGGGCTTGCTGCCCTGAATGAGCAGCTTTTGCTCGGGCTGCTGCCCTAGGCGGAAGGCGTACACCCCGCGGTAGTCGGTGGGCAGGGTGCTGAGCTGGTAGCGCTCGCCCTGCACCCAGTTATCGAGCAGCACGTTAGCCTCATCCAGCAGGGGCCGCGAGCAAACCAGGAAGTTGGCTTGCCGGCCCGGTTGCAGGCTGCCCACCTCGCCCTCGGCACGCAGCAGGCGGGCGGGGGTAGCGGTGAGGGCCTGCACGATGTCCTGCTCGGTGAGGCCGTAGCGGGCGGCTTTGCGCAGGTTGGGCCAGAACTTGGTTTTGTCCTTGAGGTCGGCGCTGGTGAGGCAGAAGGCCACGCCGGCTTGCTTGAGGCGGGCGGCATTGGCGGGCGCCTGCTCCCAGTGCTGCATATCCTCCAGGGCAATGCGCTGGGCGTCGTACACGTCCTCGACCTGATAGGCTTCGGGGAAGTTGACGGGCAGCACGAAGGTGGCGCCGGTGGTTTTCAGCTCGGGCAGGCGCTGGTACTCGTCGCCGCGGCCCTTGATAATGTACTGCACGCCAGCCTCATCCCCCACCCTGTCGGCGCGCAGGGCCGAGTTCTTGTCGCGCACCTCAAAGAGGGCGGGCAGGCTTTTCTGCTGCGTCAGGGCCAGCAGCGACAGGTTCTGCTCGCGCTTGGGGTTGCGCTGGTTCCAGGCGGCGTCGATATAGCTCTGGCGCAGCAGCGCGATGCTGCCCATCAAGGAGCTGGGGTAGTCCTGGGTGCTGCTGCCCTTATCGAACGAGAGGCCACTGGCGGCGCGGTCGAGCAACAGCACCTCGTTTTCCTTGCGGTCGGAGTTGAGGCTGACCAGGGCCGCCGTGCCGCGCATAAGGCCGTCGGGCTGCTGCGTGAGCACCGCCCCGAAGCCCAGCTTGCGGTAGGCGCCGGCCTGCTCGGCATTCACTTTAAACACCTCGGCCGCGTTTACCTCGGGGTGAATGGCCTGGTTCCAGTCAAAGGCCCCCGGCTTCTGCGAGTCGAACTGCGGGCCCGCGCCGCGCCGGCCCTGGCGCTCGGGCGCCTTCGCCTCGGGCACGCCGTAGCTGCTGAAAATATCCACCAGGCCGGGGTAGATGTACTTGCCGCTCAGGTCCTGCACCACCGCGCCGGCCGGCACCTTCACGGTAGCCGTGGGCCCTAGGGCCACCACGCGCCCATCCCGAATGACGAGCGTAGCGTCGGTAAGCCGGTTTTGGTAATCGGCCTGAATGGTGGCGTGGGTGAAGGCGTAGAGGCCCGGCCGCTGGTCGTAGACGCCATTGCGCGGGTAGGTGCCGGGCTGCGCCAGCGCCGGCGCCGCGGCGCCTAGGCCCAGCAGGGCCAGCCCCAGGCGCGGGAAGGTTTTCCGAGTAAGAGTCAATGTGTATTCGATAAAGAATGAATTGAAGAATAAGGAGCCCGCCGCCCGGCGCTAAAGTAGCGCGCCTAGGGCCAAGGTTGCGCACAACTCCGGCCGCGCCCCCGCGTAAATCTCAAAAAAAAACCCTAGCCCCACCCTTATGCGCAAAGGCACCAAAGTCAGCTGGAAATACGGCACCGGCACGGCCACCGGCAAAATTGAAAGTATCCACAAGGAATCCATCACCCGCAAGCTCAAAGGCAGCGACATCACCCGCAACGGCACCGCCGACGACCCCGCCTTGGTCATCGTGCAAGACAACGGCGACAAGGTGCTCAAGCTGCAAAGCGAAGTGAAGACCGCAGATTAAACGGATTTAACTGATTTCGCAGATACGCTTGCCTGCGGCAAGCTGACTACGCGCAGTGTGTGATTAGTAAGCGCGCAAAGGCTGAGAATTTGCGAAATAATGAGAAGCCAGAAACTGAAAATGCGGCCCCCATCATCTGTCGATGACCAGGGCCGCATTTTCAGTCTCGCGTAGTCAGCTGCGAAGCAGCGTATCCGCGAAATCAGTTAAATCCGTTTAATCTGCGGTCTTAGGCGTTGTGCTTGTCGGGCTTGATGAAGGCTTCCTTCTCCACTTCGGTAGGAATGACCACGATACCCTGCTGGAGCTTAGAGTTTTTCTGGCCGTAGAGGAAGTACACCAGGAAGCCTAGGGCCATCCAGCCCATAGCTACTTCGAGCGTGAAGTTGTCGAGCGCCACAATCATGCCGCCGCAGATAACCATGCCCAGGATGGGCACCAGCGGGAAGCTGGCCGACGAGAGCGGCGCACGGAACGGCCGGGGCTGGTCGGGGTCCGACTTGCGCATAATCCAGATGCCGGCGCTCACCAGCACAAAGGCCAGCAAGGTGCCAAACGAGGTGAGGTCGCCGGCCAGCGAGCCCGGCACGAAGGCCGCGAAGGCGCCCACGAACACCAGTAGAATCAGGTTCGACTTGTAGGGCGTGTGGAACTTGGGGTGCAGCTCGGCGAAGGCCTTGGGCATCAGCCCGTCGTTGGCCATCGAGAAAAACACGCGGCTCTGGCCCATGAGCATCACCAGAATAACCGATGAGAAACCGGCCAGGATGGCCAGCGTCACGGCGTTGGCCAGCCAGCCGTAGCCGGGCATGTGCTGGGCGATGGCGTAGGTTACGCTGGCTTCGCGGCCCTTAGTGGGGTCGGCAAACTCGGTCCAGTTGGCCACGCCCGTCAGCACGTGCCCGAACAGGATGTAGAGGATGGTGCACACCACCAGCGACCCGAGGATGCCGATGGGCATGTCGCGCTTGGGGTTTTTAGCCTCCTGGGCGGCGGTGCTCACGGCGTCGAAGCCGATGAAGGCGAAGAACACGATGGCCGCGCCGCCCACGATGCCGCCGATGCCGTGCTTAAAGAAGCCGTGGTACGAAATCAGCACCTTGCCCGTCTTGTCGAGCACATCGGGCTGGTTGGCCGGAATGAGGTAGGGCGTATGGTTGGCGGGGTTGATGAACTGGTAGCCCACCCCGATGAACACCAGTACGATAGCCACTTTCAGCACCACGATAAACGCGTTGAACGTAGCCGACTCCTGCGTCCCCTTGATGAGCAGCAAGCTCAGGGCCACGATAACCAGCAGGGCCGGCAGGTTGAGGTAGCCGCCCTCGGCGGGCGCGTGGCAGTAGTTGAATGGTATCTCGGTGCCGAATATATTGAGCAGCTTATTGAGGTATTCGCTCCAGGCAATGCTGACGGTGGCGGCCCCTAGGGCGTATTCCATGATGAGGGCCCAGCCGATAATCCAGGCCACGAACTCGCCCATGGTAGTGTAGGCGTAGGTGTAGGCCGAGCCGGCGATGGGAATCATGGCCGCGAACTCGGCGTAGCACAGCCCGGCGAACGCGCAACCGATGGCCGCCACGATGAAGGCCAGCGTGACGCCCGGCCCGGCGGCTTGGGCGGCGGCGGCGGCGGTGCGCACAAACAGGCCGGCGCCAATAATGGCCCCTACGCCCAGGGCCACGAGGTTGGCGGCGCCTAGCGTGCGTTGCAGCCCGCCGTGCCCCGAGTTGGCCTCGCCTAGCAGCTGCGCGAGTGGTTTTTTAGCGAAAATACTTGCCATGCAAAGAGAAGAGAATGAACCAGTGGGTAGAGAAAAGTCGAAAGACAGGGGCAGCCGGCAATGAATTTTTACCAGCGAAGGGTACCAGCCGGGCCGAAAATACGCGAAACTTTGTGACTCCCGCGTTTTAGGGGGGTGGTGGCCCTAGGCCACCTGGCCGGGCAACGGCCCAGGTTATAGTACTTTTAATCGCTTTATTCTCCTAACCAAGTACGTTCTATCGCTAGTGCTTTATGCGTCATTCCGTGAAAATCCTCCTGGCCCTGGCCGCTACCTGGCTACTGGTTGCCGGCGCACAGGCCCAAACCAGCCTGCCCGCCGCTACCCCTACCGCCCGCGCCGCCGTCGAGCGCCAGGCCAAGCAGTTAGCGCACGAGCTAAGCCTCTCGCCCGACCAGCAGGGCCGCCTGCGCAACGTGCTGCTGCTCACGCGCCAGCACATGGATGCCGACCGCACCGCCAACGCCGCCAACCCCGCCGCCCTGCGCACCGCCATGGCCTACGACCGCGCCAAATCGGAAGAGCTTATCCGCGAGGTGTTGACGCCGGCCCAGTACGTGCGCTACCAGCAGTACAAGGCGCAGCGCATCGGCCAACTGCGCATGACCTCGCAGACGGACTAGCAACTAGGTAGTTGCCCCCGCGCCGCCGGGCACCTTGCTGCTCGCTGGCGAGCGGCAGGGCGCGGGCCTGGGGCAGCGGGCTGGGCCTGTGGAAACCCGCTTTAGCGGCCGCCTTAAACCCTAGGGCCTGCGGGGCGTCCTAGCTGCTGCAAATCGACTTTCTGAAGCTATGAAGAACCTGCTGCTACTGGCCCTGGTGGCTGCCTCGGCGCTGGCGGCCCGCGCCCAAACAACTCCGGCTACCGACGCCTCGGGCGTGCCGCTTATCAACCAGCCCGCGCCGGCGCCAACGGCCGCGCGCCGTGCGCCCCTGCCCCCCGACCAGCAGGCCGACCGCCAGAGCCAGCACCTGGCGCGGGCCCTAGGCCTCTCGGCCGCCCAGCAAGGCCAGGTGCGCCAGATTTTGCTGGGCGCGTACCAGAACCTGGCCGCTACCCGCCAGCAGGCGCAGGCCACGGGGCTGCGCCGGGGCACGGGCCGGGCGCGGAAAGCCACTCGCGCCCAAACTGATGAGCAGCTTCGCGCCGTGCTTACCCCCGACCAGTACGGGCGCTACCAGCAGCTGCTGGCGCAGCGCCAGGGCCGCCGGGCGCGGGCAGGCGCCCCGACTCCCGGCGGGCCCCTGGGTAATTAGCGAAACCGGGCCGCCCTTTACCAGCAGCGCACCTGGGCACCTCGCCCCCAGATTTTCCCGGTATTCATTCGGCGCTAATTCGTAACTTTGGGGTTTACCACTTCCTGCGGCAGCCAGCGAATCAAGCAGTTAGCCGCGCTCCCCAATGCCCCTACCGAGTAGTAGCACCCCCGCGGTGCAAATTCAGCAGTTTTATGATAAGGGCCTGGCCCAGGCGTCCTACGCCGTGCGCGCCGGCCGCCAGGTAGCCCTTATCGACCCGGGGCGCGACCCCCAGCCCTACTACGACTTTGCCGACGAGCACGACGCCGAGATAGTCGCGGTGATAGAAACCCACCCACACGCCGATTTCGTGAGCAGCCACCTCGAAATCGCGCAGGAAACCGACGCCACCCTCTATTGCAGCAAGCTGACGGGCGCGCGCTACCCCCACAAGAACTTCGACGATGGCGACCGCATCAAGCTCGGCACCGTCGAGCTGCACGCCCTCAATACCCCTGGCCACTCGCCCGATAGCATCAGCATCGTGCTCATCGACGACCTGGCCCAAACCCGCGCCGTCTTTACGGGCGACACGCTGTTTGTGGGCGACGTGGGCCGGCCCGACTTGCGCGAGGACGCCGCCGTGGGTGGTCACCAGCGCGAAGCCCTAGCCGCCCAGCTCTACCACAGCCTGCGCCAGAAGCTGATGCCGCTGCCCCCCACTACGCGGGTGTACCCGGCCCACGGCCCCGGCTCACTCTGCGGCAAAACCACCAGCCCCGACCTCGACAGCACCATTGGCAAAGAGCTGGCCACCAACTACGCCCTGCAGCCCATGGCCGAGGCCGAGTTTGTGCGCCAGCTGCTGAGCGACCAGCCCTTCATGCCCAAGTACTTCGGCTACGACGTGCAGCTTAACAAGCTGGGGGCCACCAACTTTGAGGACAGCGTGCGTGCCGTGCCGCGCCTCATGAGCGGCCAGGCCGAGCCCGCAGCCGGTGTGCTGCTGCTCGATACCCGCCCGGCGGCCCAGTTCCGGGCCGGCCACCTGCCGGGTGCCCTCAACCTCATGGACGGCGCCAAGTTTGAAACCTGGCTGGGCTCGGTCGTGGCGCCCGACGAAGATTTTTATCTGCTGGCCGACACTCAGATTCAGCTCGACGCGGTTATCCGCAAGGCGGCCAAAATTGGCTACGAGGCCCACATCAAAGGCGCCCTGCTGGCCCCCGCTGCCCAGCCGGCTACCAGCCCTTCGGTAGACGTGGAGGCAGTGCGCCAGCACCCCGAGCAGTTCACCATCGTGGACATCCGCAACCCGACCGAAGCCGCCCAACCACTATTTGCCAATGCCTTGCTCATTCCGCTGCCCGAGCTGCGCGAGCGCGTGAGCGAAGTGCCGGCCGATAAGCCGGTGCTGGTGCACTGCGCGGGCGGCTACCGCTCGGCGGCGGGCGCCAGCATTATTCAGCATGCGCTGCCCGGTGTGCCCGTGTACGACCTGGGCGAGGCAGTGAAGGAGTTTGAGTGAGTTCAGGCTTACTTTCAAGCAGTGATGCAGTACGTCATGCGCAAGCCCCTGGCAGTCCAATTGCAAATAGTATTGCTATGCCTGCTGCACGCCTTTGCGCCCCTGTTTGCCCTAGGGCAGGCGCCGGTGCCTAAGCCACCCCTACCCCACGTGGCCAGCGGCACCGTGCGGCGCTTCGAGGCGTTCCCGTCGAAGTTTGTGGCGCCGCGCTCGGTGGATGTGTGGCTGCCGGCCGGTTACCCGGCCGCCGGACGCTACGACGTGCTGTATATGCACGACGGCCAAGCGTTATTCGACAGCACCACTACCTGGAACCACCAGGAATGGCAGGTAGACGAAACCCTAGGCCGCCTGGAAGCCAGCCGGACCGTGCGGCCCACCATCGTGGTGGCCATCTGGAACAACGGCGCCCTGCGCCATCCCGAATACTACCCGCAAAAGCCCCTGGCCACCCTCGACACGGCCGTGCGGCGCCGGCTGGTGCAGGGCGTGTTCAAGAGCCCGCCACTGGCTGACAACTACCTCCGCTTCCTAACCCAGGAGCTGAAGCCGTTCGTGGACAAGACCTTTGCCACGCGGCCCGAGCGCGACCATACCTTCATCATGGGCAGCAGCATGGGCGGGCTGATTTCGCTGTACGCGCTGTGCGAGTACCCGCAGGTATTCGGCGGGGCGGCCTGCCTCTCTACGCACTGGATTGGCGGCTGGGGCACCGACCGGGCAGCGCTGGCCGCTGGCTTCCAGCAGTATGTGCAGGCGCACTTGCCGCCGGCCAATACCGGGCACCGCTTGTACTTCGACCACGGCAGCACTACGCTTGACAGTCTCTACGCCCCGCACCAGCAGGCCATCGACGCCATTTTGCGCCGCCGCGGCTACTCGGCCGCCAACTGGGAAACCCGCGTGTACCCCGGCGCCGACCACTCGGAGCGCGCTTGGAGCCGCCGCCTGGCCGAGCCGCTGCGGTTTCTGCTGTCGCCGCGCGCCAAGCCTTAGCAGCCGCCCTGTAACAAGCAGCGCACGAGCTACTTACCAGCTACGGCAGGATGCTTTCTTCCGAACTCCTGGAGCAGCACCGGAAAGAACTCGTCAAAGTTCTTGTAGCGCTGGTTTTGGTAGTACTCCCGCTCAATTATTTCCGCCAGCTCGGGGTAGTAGATGTAGAAGTCGTCGGGCTCTAGGGCTTCGGCGCGCGTGGCCTTGCCGGTGCGCACGCGCAGCAAGCTCGTGGCGGCCTGGGTTACGTTCTCGTTCAGGAAGTTGGCCCAGCTGCCGCGCGCTTCCGACCAGCGCTTGGCCCTAGGGTCTTGCTGGGCGAGGTAGGCCAGCTGGTTGACTTCGGCCTGGTGACGGGCAAAGACGGGCGCGAGGTACACGTGGCCCAGCTCGTGCCACACCAGCTGCGAGGTGAAGGCCGTGGGCTGAAACTGCGGAGCCTTGGCGAGCGAATCCTCCCCCTGCATCAGCTGGTGGTAACTCACCATAATGGTGTATTGGTCGGGCAGATTCGGGTTGATGCCGCGCATAGATTGCATGGCGTAGGAGCTACAATTGAGCACCCCTAGGGTCAGGGCCACGGGCTTTTGGCGCGGCAGCCGGTAAAATTGCTGGATGGTTTCGAGCAGCTGCTGCTGCTTCATACCCTGCTCGAACGCGCGCACCCAGCCGGCCCGCTGGGCAGCGTGGGCCTGGTAAAACTCCCAGAAATGGGCATCGTGGTAAAAAGCAACGCACTGTTGAAAATAGGCCTGCACTTCGGCCAGCGGCATCACCGTTTCGTAACCATCCATATGCTCGGGCCGCATGGTAGCCAGCTTCACGTTGGGAAAATCGTAGAAGGCCCAGCTGAGGCGCACCGGAAAGTCGCAGCTGATGCGCCGCGATAAATGGCGAGCAGCCAGCACGGCCGGGTGTCGCTTATAGGGCGCGAAGTAGCGCGCCACTTCGGCGTTGTAGGTGGACTGCGCCAGCTGGGCCGTGTCGGAGAGCAGATGAATTACTTGCAGCAGCTCCGTGCCCGGATACACCAGCACGCGCACCGGCGCCACCGGCTGCGCCGCGAGGCGTTGCGGCCCTAGGAAGGCGAGCCCAGCCCAAAGCAATAAAGCGAATAAACGGCGCATCGTGAGACGGTTAGGTAGTTGAGGGCAAGTACCTCCGTAAGCTACGAAACGTTACCTCCGCACCAGCTTCTGCCCGTCCCAAAGCGGCAGCACCTCGGGGTAAATGTCGATTTTGGTGCAAAACACGAAGTCGTCGTTGGCCTCTAGCTTGCGCAGGCGGCGCACGGCGGCCGACTGCAGCAGGTAGCCGGGTAGGTCGGCCTGGGCGTTTTGCCACAGCTCGTGGGCGGCCAGGGCGGCGTCGGAGTGGCTGATGTCGAGGCCCAGGGGCAACAGGCGCTCGGCCAGGGCCCCGCCCAGCAGCGTGTCTTCGAGGCAGAACTGGCCCTTCCAGCCAGCAGCTACCACCAAGATGTCGCGCTGTTGCGCGGCGCAGAACTCGGCCACCGCCTGCAGGTTCAGGAAGGCGCCGCACACGATGGCTTCGGCACTGAGCGACCCTAGGAGCGCCTTGGTGCCGTTGGTGGTACTGATGGCCAGGGCGCGGCCCCGCACCGGAAAATCCTCGTGCAGCAGCTCGAAGGGCGAGTTGCCCATGTCGAAGCCGGCGGCCGCCACGCCGTCGCGCTCGGCGGCGGTGAGGCAGCCGTGCTCGCGGCCCAGGGCGGCGCACTCGTCCAAGCTACCCACCGGGTACACCTCCGTTACGCCCGCGGCCAGGGCCGTGGCAATGGTGCTGGTGGCCCGCAGCACGTCCACTATCACGGCTACCTGGCCGCGCAGGTCGTAGAGGGGCAGCAGCTCGGGCGAGAAACAAATGTCTAATTTCAAAAGAATGTAGAAAATGTAGTGAATGTGAAAGATGTGAAAATGAGGTGAGAGGCATGTGAAATGCAGCTTTCCTAACCGCTCCTTTTCATTTTCACATTTTTCGCATTCACTACATTTTCTACATCAGCCTAGGCCTCCTCCGTGCCTTTTACCAGCGGCAGCTTGCTCACCGTGGCGGGCAGGTTTTTACCGCGCACCTGCACGAAGATTGGCGTGCCCGGCGCGGCCAGCTCGGTTTGCACGTAGCCCAGGCCGATGCCCCGGCCCAGAGTGGGCGACTGGCCGCCGCTGGTGACTTCGCCAATAGAAGCGCCGGTGGCATCTACCAGCGGGTAGTGGGCGCGGGGCAGGCCGCCGGGGCCGTTCATCACGAAGCCCACCAGCTTGCGCGCCACGCCGGCTTCTTTCTGCTTTTTAAGGTTGTCGCTGTTGGTGAAAGGCTTGGTAAATTTGGTAATCCAGCCCAGGCCAGCTTCGAGCGGCGACGTGGTGTCGGTGATGTCGTTGCCGTAGAGGCAGTAGCCCATTTCGAGGCGCAGCGTGTCGCGCGCGCCCAGCCCGATGGGGCGGATGCCGTAGGGCTGGCCGGCTTCCATAATTTTTTGCCACACCGCGGCGGCGTGGGCGTTGGGCACGTACAGCTCGAAGCCGCCTGCGCCGGTGTAGCCGGTGGCCGAGATTATGACGCCTTCGACGCCCGCCAGCGTGCCCTGCACAAAGCTGTAATAGGGGATGTCGGTCAGCGGCACGTTCGTCAGGCCTTGCAGCGCCTGGGCGGCCCTAGGGCCCTGCACGGCGAAAAGGCTCAGCTCGTCCGACACGTTTTCCAGCTCGGCACCTTCGGTGTTGTGGGCCTGCAGCCACTGCCAGTCCTTGTCGATGTTGGAGGCGTTCACCACCAAAAAGTAGTCCTCCTCGCCCAGCATGTACACCAGCAGGTCGTCCACGATGCCGCCCTCGTTGTTGGGCAGGCACGAGTACTGGGCCTTGCCGGGCGTAAGCTTACTGGCGTCGTTGCTGGTGGTGCGCTGGATGAGGCCGAGCGCCTGGGGGCCGCGCACCCGAAACTCGCCCATGTGCGACACGTCGAAGATGCCCACGCCGCGGCGCACAGCGTGGTGCTCCTCTAAGTCGGAAGAGTAGCGCACGGGCATGGCGTAGCCGGCGAAGGGGACGATTTTGGCGCCGAGCTGCTGGTGGGTGTCGTGCAGGGCAACGGTTTTGAGCGGGGTCGAATCCATAACGAAAGAAGAAGCCTAGGGGGTTACTCGCCCACAAAGCTACGGGCGGCCCGGCCCCGGCGGCCCGGCTTGCGTATACAAGCGCCGTATGAACTCTGACGAGATAAAACAGGATTTTGAATCGGCCCTGGTGAAGCACCTGGCTTTTAAGGCCCGGCTGCGCTCCTTCTTGTATGGCAACAACAGCGCCGAGGGGCCCTTGCGCGACCCCGCGCAGTGCGTGCTGGGCCAGTGGATAGCCGAGCGCCGCCGCGGGGCCTACCGCCAGGTGCCCGAAATGAAGGCCCTCGACCAGCAGCACCGCCATATTCACCAGCAAGCCAACCAACTCATGGATTTATTTCGGGCCGGGCAGCCCGACCAGGCCAAGGCGGGCTTTGCCAACGTGCAGCACACGGCCGACGTTATTACGCAGCTGCTACGAACCATTGAGGCCCAAGTGCGTACTGCCAACGTTGATAACTAGCTAGCTGACAGCGCTTCGGCGCTTTTTTTATGAAAATTAAACTCGCTACCAAGCTGTTCGCGGGGTTTTTGCTGCTGCTGGGCTTGTTTGCGGCCGTGGTGCTCGTGAACTACCGCTTAGCCGAGCAGGTGCTGCGCAACTCGCAGCGCGTAGAAGCCAGCCAGCACGTGTCGGCCGACGGCACCACGCTGCTGCGCAGCATTATTGACATGGAAACGGGCTTTCGAGGCTACCTGCTGCTGGGCAACGAGCAGATTTTGGAGCCTTACTACAACGGCGAGCGCGACTTGCTGCACCGCTTCCAGCAGCTGCGCGAGGAGCTGCAGCTAGAGCCCGACCAGCGCCAGCGCCTCGATTCTACGCAGCATTATTTCGACCAATGGTCGGCCTACACGCACCTGATGATTAGCGAGAAGCGCGCCGCCCGCCTGCGCAACGACGCGCAGACGGGCACCGCTGGCATGCCTCACCGCTACTTGGTAGAGTCGCTCGCGGGCAAGCAGCTCATGGACGCCATCCGGATGCAGATGGGCAACTTCGACCGCGTGGAAAACAAGATGCGCCTAGGCCAGCGCCAGCGCCTGGCCGACAGCATCGACCGCGCCCAGAAGCTCTCGGGCCTTATTACCGGGGCGGCGCTGGTGTTTGGGCTGCTGTGGGCGCTCTACATTGTGCGGCTGCTGTCGCGCCGCCTGCGCAGCATGATACGGCTGGCTCGCCGCCTGGCCGAGGGCGACTATCACACTCAGATTGTGGATACCGAGCACGACGAGGTAACCGAGCTGACGATGGCCCTCAACACCATGGCCCGCACTATTGGCGAAAACATCGGCCAACTGGAACGCCGCAACCAGGAGCTGGACCAGTTTGCCTACGTGGTGTCGCACGACTTGAAGGCCCCGCTGCGCGGCATCGAAAGCGCCTCGCGCTGGATTGAGGAGGACATGGGCCAGGAGGGCCTGCCGCCCCACATCCGCGAGTTTCTGGCCTTGATGCGCCAGCGCGTGCACCGTATGGAAAACCTGATTACGGGCATTCTGTCGCTAGCGCGGGTGGGCAAGGTAGTGGAAGCTACCGAGCCGGTGTTCGTGCGCCAGCTGCTGCGTGAAATAGCCGATACCATTGGCCTGCCCGACGGCATGCACCTGGAACTGCCCTTCTTCCTGCCCACCTTCGACACCAACCGCACGCAGCTGCATCAGGTATTTAGCAACTTGATTTCCAACGCCATCAAGTACCATGACCACCCGAGCACCGGCACCATCCGCATTGGCTGCGACGACCTGAACGAGCAGTTTTACCGCTTTTCGGTACAGGACGACGGGCCGGGCATTGCGCCAGAGTACCACGAGCGCATTTTCATTATTTTCCAGACCCTGGTGGAGCGCGATGCCCTGGAAAGCACCGGCGTGGGCCTGGCCATCGTGAAGAAGATAGTGGAGCGCCAGGGCGGGCGCATCACCGTCGAATCGGCCGAGGGGCAGGGCGCCACGTTCGTATTTACCTGGCCCAAGAAGCCGGCCGCCGTCTCGGCGGGCGCCGCCGTGCCGGCGGCTCAGCTGGTAGCTGCCCACCCGGCCTAGGGCCCTCACTCACATCTTTTCACCAGCGCTTGCGTTAAGCTTACGTGAAGGTGCCCAGCGGTGGCGCCGCTTTATTTGCCTCTTCCATGTCTCCTGATTCTTCCCCGTCCATTCTGCTAGTCGAAGACGACCAGATGGATGTGATGAACGTGCAGCGCGAGCTGCGCAAGCAAAACATCACCGTGCCCCTCGTGCACGCCCGCAACGGCCGCGAAGCCCTGAACCTGCTGCGCGGCGAAAACGGCGAAACCAAAATCAACCGCCCCAGCCTGGTTATGCTCGACCTGAACATGCCGCGCCTCAATGGCCTGGAGCTGCTGAAAATAGTGCGCAACGACCCCGAATTTAGCGACCTCAACGTGTTTATTATGACCACTTCCGACCTCGACCTTGACCGCTCGGGGGCTCGGGAGCTGGGCGTGAGCGGCTACATCATCAAGCCCCTCACTTTCGACTCGTTTGGAGAAGGCGGCGGCGGCGTCGATAGCTTCAGCTTATTTCTGGATTTGCTCCAGCTGAAGAACAGGTAGTGGAGTAGCCACTTAGAGACGCTCGTAGGTATCGCCGAAGCCATCATACGCGTTATCATCCACTACTAGCCGGTTACTGCTAAGCTCGCTAAGTATATAGGTTTGAGCTTGCTTTAAACGGATGGTTAACGCCCGGGCGGGTTGACCGCTGTAAATGCTCTTGGCTACCCCTAGCGAGTAGGTTCCCATTTGCATAGGCTGCGTCACTCCCTGCCGGGTTGTGCTCACCTGCACGGTACTATCGGCCCGGAATACCCAGCGTATGGTGGTGCCCGTCGAGGCCGGGGTATAGGTTTGGTTGCCGGTCAGGCCGCCCCGGCTTTGCACCCAGTTCCACTCGCCTACCAAGCCTTGGCCCTGGGGCAGCGCTTCGGTTTTTTGGCAGGCGGTACCCCCTAGGGCTAGTGTGGCAGCAAGCAAGGCAAAGACGCGGTTCATACGGGTAGGGTAGCTAGGTTACGGCCTTGACCGGACCGCAGCCACCACGGTTGCACGCGCCCGCGACAAAGTCGGTTTTTGCGCGCCACCTGCTTTTTAGAGCAGCCGGAACCCTAGGCGGTGGTGGGGCGTGGGGCCGTGTGCGCGGATGGCGGCCCGGTGCGCGGCGGTAGGGTAGCCCGCGTTTTGCTGCCAGCCGTAGGCCGGAAACTCCTGGGCCAGCTTGCTCATACGCTCGTCGCGAAAGGTTTTGGCCAGGATGGAGGCCGCCGCGATGTGGCGGAAGCGGCCATCGCCCCCCACCATGCACGTGTGCGGAATAGTGGGGTGGGGCCGAAACCGGTTGCCATCAACCAGCAGGTGGGCGGCGGGCACCCCTAGGGCCGCCACCGCCCGGTGCATAGCCAGGTAGCTGGCCTGCGCAATGTTGAGGGCCGCAATTTCGTCGGGGCTGGCTTCGGCCACGGCCCAGGCCACCGCCTCGGCGCAAATGGCCACACGCAGCACCTCGCGGCGGCGGGCGCTCACCTGCTTCGAGTCGGTGAGGAAGGCCGGATTGAAATCGGGCGGCAGAATGACGGCGGCCGCAAACACGGGCCCGGCCAGGCACCCGCGCCCCGCCTCATCAAGGCCCGCCTCCAGCGGGTGGCCCGTGTGGCTGGCTAGCAGAGGGGTGGGCAGCATCCGGGGCTTAGGAAAAAGGCTGACATAGCGTAAAAGTCGGCCCTAGGGGGTAAGCAAGGCCAAAACAAGGCGGCTGTCATTGCGAGCGCAAGCGAAGCAATCGCAACCCGGACGACCCTCTAGGGCAGTTGTTCTGGTGCGATTGCTGCGCAAGCTCGCAATGACAGGCGGGTTATTTGACCCGGTTCTTACTCAGTCCCTAGAAGCGCAGGGCTTGCAAGAAGAACACCTGCCGCTCGGGGCCCTGGCCGCTGCGCACGCGCTGGAAGCCGCTGGCCACAAACTGGTTTTCGGCCCAGGGCATCAGTTCGGGCTGGCTGGTATGGAGCACTTTATCAGGGGTTTTGCCATCGGTGCTGTACGTAAGCAAGGGCACCTGGCGGTCGTTGGCGCCGGCCTCGCCCTGGTTGATGCACTTATAGTGCAGCTCGTTTTCGGTGTTGAGGTATGCCAGCACCACCCGGCCATCGGCCAGCGTAAGAGGCTGCACGGCTTCCTCTAGCTCCGAGCGCACGACGTCGGACGTCACCACGTAGGTATTGTCCCAGAGCAGGCCGCCGCGCTTGTCGAAGCCGCACACCAGCACGTGCGAGGTGCGAAAGCCTAGCAGCACCCGGCCCCCGCCATAGTAGCCGCCGGGCATGCCTAGGGTGCGGGGGCCGCCGGCATAGGTGGTTGCCAGGGGCGTAAACATGCCATTGCCGTAGCCATTGCTGGGGTAGGTATACTGGGGCGTGTACACCTCAGCCACCAGCGTGTAGCCGCCGCCCGGCTGGGGCAGCAGCTCGTGCAGCAGCAGGTGGTAGCGCCAGCGAATGGGGGCCGCCGCCCGGGCCTCGCGGCGAGCAGCGCGGTCGCGCAGGCGGGCCTCATGGGCGGGGTTGAGGTAGTCGAAGAAGTGCCGCAAGCGCCGGAAATCGTAGAAGCGCAGCGCCGACTTGCTGGCGGCATTGGCGGACTTGGTGAGGTCGGTGGCGAACAAGCCTTGGGCGTACTGCACGTCGCGCAGAGCGTAGGTACCGGCCAGCAGGCGCGTGGTGGTATCGGCCGGCGGGCTCAGTTGGGCCGTCAGCAGGCTGCGCTCACTCTCGGTTTGCACCATTTCCGAGTTGAGCAGCTCGCCCTGCTCGGCCGAGAGGCGCTTGAGCATGAGGCGCTGCTTGCGGCCGTTGCTTTGGCTGAGCACAAATTCGGCCCGGCGGCCGGGGCGGTCGGCCACGCTGGTTAGCTCGCTGTTGAGCGGCTCATACACGGTGGGCAAAAACTGAAACTTGCCGCTGGCCACATCGAGCAGCAATACCGTCTGGTGCTGGTCGTCGCTGAGCGATACGTTGGCCAGCAGCCGGCCATTCAGGGCCTTGAGGGCTCCCACCTGCCGGGTCAGCTTGGTGTCGAAGGCCTGCACCCGCACCTGGCCGCCGCGCACGTCGTAGGCCGCCGCCAGCAGCCGCCCCTTGCCATCGAGGGCGCTAAAGAGGGCGTACACCACGCCCGGCTCGCTGCACATGCGGCGCAGCTCAAACTCGGCCGGAATCTCCACCGCTTCCTCATCGCGCAGGCGCAGCTGCAGGCCATAGCGCTGAAAGGCGTAGCGCACCTGGCGCTGCCCCGGCGCCTGGTGCCGGATGAAGAGCACCACCGACGTGTCGGCGGGCAGGGCCTGCACCTGTACCTCGTCTAGGTCGGGGTCGAGCAGCAGCTCGGCGCGCGCCAGCTGCTGGGGCGCATCGGGCGGCGGGGGCGGCGCGGGGTGGCGCTGCGCGCGGGCGCCCAACGCCCCCAAAACCAAGAGGATAGTAAGAAATTGTCTCATAGCCAAGTACTCAGCAAGCCGGCCCACGCGGCCGGGCAGCCTTCCTTACGAAGATACCCCTTTTTAGCCGCTTTTCCAATGGCTGCCTGCCCCGCAACGGCACCGGCTGCCTACCAAAATTTCTGCCGCTGCCAGCCCCTAGGGTTGCTCTACCCGCAGCGACCCAAGCTACCTACGGGCATAAGGCCCTAGGGCTGGCAGCACCAGCGCAACCTACGGGCGAGCTTGTGGGTAACCAGGTCCCCAAGCCTGGGCGGCTCCTAAACTTTTAGGCATCGGGGCTGCCTAGGGCCAGCACCAAGTCGAAGTGGGCCGGGTTCACGGGCGTTACTGACAGGCGCGACTGGCGCAGCAGCCCCAGCTGGGCCAGCCGGGGCTCGGCCTTGAGGGCGGCCAGCGGCACGGCCTGGGGCAGGGGCGCGTGGGGGCGCAGGCGCACAGCCACCCAAGAGCTGCCCGCCTCGGCGGTGGCATCGGGGGCCGCGGCGGCCGTCACTTCGGCCACGCCCACCACCGCCTTTTCGCTCACGCTGTGGTAAAACAGCACCAGGTCGCCGGGCTGCATGGCTTGCAGGTTGTTGCGGGCCTGATAGTTGCGTACGCCCGTCCAGTCGGTTTCGGCGTCGCGCACCAAGTCGGCCCACGCGTAAGCTTCGGGTTCAGATTTAACCAGCCAGTAGTTCATGGCTGCAAAGGTGGCGCCCAGGGCCCACGCGGCTTGGCCGGGTGGGCAGGCCCTAGGGCCGCTGGCTGGTAGGGGCAGGGCCGTTAAATCAGCCTACCGCAGTTATTTTCAGCAATGGGCCAAGTTTTTTATGCATTTTGGCAAGGAGCCGGCGCTGGCCCGCTCCCGTGTTGCTAAGATGCTAGCAGGCGGTACATTGGCGGTAGCTAGGGCTCAGAAAAGGACGCGCTGCTAATTGGTGCGTTTCGCGGATTAATGCAACCCGGCAAAAGTTTTCATGAAGAATTCACTGACTAAAAGCGAGTTATCTCCGTATGTAGTCGCGCTGTCCATGCTAGGGTGGTAGCAGCGTCCTTTTACTCGGTCTGCTTTTTGGCTGCCTTTTTGCCCTAGCCCCCGCAACCAGTGAGCGAAGAAGTAACTATTGTTAAGAACGAAGCGGGCGTGGCTCGCACCAGCATGCGGCGCTTTGCCACAAACGTGGCATCGCTGTTTGGGGTGCAGGTGGCCAACTTTCTGCTGCCGCTGCTTACCGTGCCCTACGTGGTGCGCATCATTGGCCCCGAAAAGCTGGGGCTGCTCAACTTTTCGCAGGCCTACGTCACGTATTTCAGCCTGCTCATCAACTACGGTTTCGACATGGCGGCCGTGCGCGCCATTGCGGCCAACCGCAGCGACCAGGACGCCACCAACCGCATCGTGAGCCAGGTGCTGGCCGGCAAAGCACTGCTCTGGGTGCTATCTACCGTCATTTTCGCGGTAGTGTCGCTTTCCAATCCCGAGTTCAAGCAGCACCTGCTGCTGCACGTGTGCACCTACCTAGTGTGCATCGGCACGGTGCTGTCGCCTTTCTGGCTCTACCAGGCTATGGAGGACCTAGGGCGGGTGGCGCTGTTCAACCTGGCGGTGAAGCTCATTTTCTCGCTGTCGGTGCTGCTGCTCATCCGGCAGGCTAGCGACTATTTCTACCAAAACCTGGCCATCAGCGTGTCGCAGATTTTGGTGAGCGTGGGGGCGCTGTACGTAGCGCTGCGGCGCTTCCACATCAAGCTGCGCTGGCCCACGCGGGCCGAGTTGGCCAATCGGTTTCGGGAAGACCGCACGCTGTTCTTCTCTTCGGTCACGATTACCATTTACGCCAGCTCCAACATCTTCATCCTGGGGCTGATGAGCGTGCCCTATAACGTGGGCATCTACGCGGCCGGCACCCGGCTCGAGGGCATGGCCGAGTCGTTTATTGGATTAGCACTCAACCAGGCGTTTTTTCCGGTGGTAGCGCAGGCTTTTGGGCAAGGCCGTGAGGAGGGGCTGCGCATGGTGCGCAACACCTTTTTCCCACTGGTAGGGCTGCTGGTGCTGGTGGCGCTAGGGCTGTGGCTGGTGGGGCCGTTTGTGCTCACGCTGCTTTACGGGGCCAAGTTTCAGGAGGCCGGCACTATTCTGCGCGTGGTGGCGGTGCTGCCGCTGGTTATCGGCCTCAGCAACCTGCTAGGGCTGCACACTATGCTTAACCTGCGCATGGACCGGGCCTTTTTCCTGGTCACGGCCGTGGGCTCGGTGGTAGGGCTCGCCCTCAACTGGCTGCTCATCCGGCGCTTTGCCCACGTAGGGGCCGCCTACGCGCTGGTTATCACCGAATTGTACATCACGGGTGCCATGTATGGCTACCTGCGCTGGAAAGGCATCGAAGTTATCAAACTCTCGCACTTGCGCGAAACCGTGGACTTCACCAAGTCGCGCTGGCTGGCCCTGACCAAACGTTCAGCTTAGCTTATCCAACCTATCCAACCTGCTTATTATGGAAACTATTGCCGCCGTCGTGGTTACGTTTAACCGCCTGGCCGACCTTCAGAAATGCCTTGATAGCCTGCGCCAGCAGAGCCGCCCGCTCGATGCTTTCTACGTCATCAACAACGGGAGCACCGATGGCACCACCGAGTGGCTGGCCACCCAAACCGACTTGCAAGTAACCAACCAGCCCAACCTAGGGGGGGCGGGCGGCTTCGCTACGGGCATCGATACCGCCTACCGGGGCGGCCACACCTGGCTGTGGTGCATGGACGACGACTGCCTGGCCGCTCCCGACGCCCTGGCCCAGCTGCTGGCCGCGCCCCACCTCGGGCCGTGCATCAAAAACTCGATGTCGGTAAGCGCCAGCAACCACGAGGAACTGGCTTTCTTCGTGCAGCGCCCCCACAAAACCTACCGCCTGGTGAGCGATATGACCGACGTGGAGCTGGTGTACGACGTGGCTTCCTTCTTCAACGGTACGCTCATTCACTCGGAGGTGGTCAAGGCTATTGGCATCCCCGACAAAGCGCTGTTTATCTGGGGCGATGAGGTGGAGTACATGACCCGCGCTCAGAAGATGGGCTTTCCGGTGGTGACGGTGCCGAGCAGCGTTTTCTACCACCCGGCGGCCTTCGACCGCAACGGCATTCCGTGGCCCGGCGCCTGGAAGCAGTACTACGCCGTGCGCAACCAGCGCCGGGTGCTGCAAAACCAGTTTGGCAACACGGTGGGCCGCTTCGTTTTCGCCGCCTGGGCCGCCAAAGCCACCTTACAGCAAGCCCTAGCCAAGCGCGCCAACCGCCTCTACAATACGCTCCTCTACAGCGAAGCCATGCTGGATGGCCTGACCAACAATTTCCGCAAGCGGCCCGAAACTATCCAGACGCTCCGCTTCTACAAGTGGCGCAATGGCTAAGAGGAACGCTGCCTATCTACGCACAACGGGCCGGCCTGCTGATGCAGGCCGGCCCGGTTGTGCGTATGGGCGCCGGGTAGCCAGCCGGCTACTTCTGCACCACTTGCATGCTCACGCGCCTGTTCACGGCGCGGCCTTCTTCGGTGTCGTTGCTAGCGATATTATCCAGCACGCCGTAGCCTACGGCGGTGAGGCGACTGGTAGGCACCCCTAGGCTCACCAGCGCGTCGAGGGCGGCCTGGGCGCGGTCCTTGCTCAGCCGCAAGTTACTGAGGGGCTGGCCGGTATTGTCGGTGTAGCCGCCAATCTTAATCTTGGCGTCGGGAAACCGCTTCAGAATACTGGCCACGTTCGAGAGTTGCCACAGTGACTCGTTGGTCAGGGTCGCCTTATTGCTGTCGAAGTAAATACGGTCGAAGCCAATCCAGTCCTTGGTGGGGTCGGTGGGGTCCACGCCCTTACTGGGGTCAACCAGAAACTGGTAGAGCTTGCTTTCCGTCGAAGTAGCCCCGATTACCTGCCGCACGCCGTCCTTGAGCTTGAGCACGACCGGGACCGGCACCGTAGTAGCCGAAGCCACCGGCTTGGTTGCCAGGTTAGCCACCGGAATGGCCGTGTATTGGCGGTTGCTGCCCGCCGCTGCGCTGGTAGCCGCTGGGGCCGCAACATCGGCATCAGCCGAGCGCGTGCCAATAATGTACCCCAGCTCGGCTACGGCCACCACGCTAACGGCCATGAGCAGCCAATTGGAGCGGCTGGCAAACCACGACGGCTCGGGCCCGGCGCCCACGGCCGCCAGGGGGGCCACCCCACCCGCCAGGGGAGCCAGCACGGGCTCGGCCTGGTGCGGCCGCAGCCAATGCGCCAGCTGTGGCGCGCTCCAGTTATGCTCGGCTACCAGCCCTCCCAGCAGGCCTAGGGCGGCGCCCGTGGCCACGTCGAGCAGCTTGGCTACCGTAGTGGCCCGCACGCCAGCGGCCGTCGCAATGGCATGCACCGTGCCGTGAAAACGGTCAACCAGCACCTCTTTTACCAGGCCCGCCCCTACCGGGCTGCTGGCCGGCGCCGCGGCGGCTTCCTGGGCCAGCTTCCACACTTGGTCGCGGCCTTCGGGCTGGCTGGCCAGCTCGGCCAGGCTGGTCATTACCAGCTCGCTCACGCGGGGCAGGGCGTGCTGCACGGCCGCCGGCTGCTCGTCGCCCAGCGCCTGGGTTTGGAGCAGGCCGCGCGCCTCCATGGTTTGCTGAATCTGGGCGGGCATTTCGGCGAGGGTAGTCATAGCTAACTAGGTGTGAGGAGAGACTAAAAAGTGAGCGGGCAAGAGTATGTTGACTAACAATTGTTTACGTAAAAAGTCAGCAAAACAGATTGCTGACTTCAAATTTTACAAAAGCCCCAAAAACAGGTGCCGCCGCCAGCAGGCCCAAGCGGCACTGGCGCGGCAACGACCCGCGTAGAATGCAATTAAAAATACGTTGTTTCTAGTGGCAGCCCCAGCCTGTTGGCCGGCTTGTGCCCTAGGGGCTACAGCTGTTCTACCTTGCCGCCTTTGTACACCACGAAGGTGGCGCTATCAGTTACCAGCGCGCCGGTCTTGTTCTTGATGCGGTACACGTGCGCCAGCTCGGTACCAAGCCGGGTTGAGTCCCGCACGCCCGAGTAGCGGTTGGCAATTACCAGCAGCGAATCGTTGTATTTATTGGCTTTGCCGTAGCGCGCCAGGGCAACGGCCACTTCGGCGGGGGGGGCGTGGCGGGCCAGGGCCCCTTTGTAATTGGCCAGGGCCTGGTTGCGAGGCACCAGCGCATCGTCAAATACCTTCATGGCCAGCACCCCTTTAATGGCGGCCTCGCGCGCCTTGGTATACACCACCGGCCTCCCCCAGCCTAGGGGCTGGTAATCGGGAAAGGCTGCGGTGTGGGCTTGCACGTAGCTCACAACGGCTTTCTGCTCGGGGGTGGCAGGGGCAACTGGTGCGGCAGGCGCCGAGGTAGTAGGCGCCGACGGGTTGCAGCCAGCGGCCAGCACGAGCAGCCCTAGGGGGAGAAAATTTTTCATGAGGCAGCCAAAAGGCAGAAAACAAAGGACAACTTACTGATTATTTCACTATTAGCGACCAGCCCACTTAGCGATGCGCGGGCTGCGGCAGCCTTGGCACCGACCTGTGCTGTACGCGAGCCGGGTAGCCGGGGTTAGTGCTGCCGAGGTTATACTACGGCGCCTTGGCCGTAATTTTGACGAACCTCGCCCCCACCCCATCCGTAGGAGGCCCCAACTTATCTGGTTGGCAGTCGGCCCCTGCGGCGCAAGCTTTACGGCTGGCTTGGCCACCCGCCTACGCCGGGCAGCCAATTTGCTGACTAAAACGCTCTTACTGGCTAACTTAGCTTAGCGTAAGGTCGTCATCCACGCGCTCTGTTTATCACCTTTTTTTGCTTTCTTCGATGAGTTTACGTTTCCGCGCATCCTTACTACTGCTGAGTTTAGTGTTGATTGGGCTAGGCAGTTGCGTGTCGCAGCGCAAGCTTTCGTACTTGCAGGGCGGCAATTTTTCGACGGCTAAGCCCACGGAAGTTACCAACGCCCGCCCCCTCTACTTGCTGCACAACGGCGACGTGCTCAACATTCGGGTGCAGAGCGTGCAGCCCGTGCTGAGCGATATTTTCAACGTGCCGGGCCCGCAAACCGTCACCACCGGCGACCCGAGCGTGCTTTACCTCACGGGCTACCCCCTCGACGATACGGGCTCCATTACGCTGCCTACCGTGGGCAAAATAAAAGTGGTGGGGCTGTCGCTCGACCAGGCCCAAGCGCTGGTGCAGCAGAAGGTGAGCGCCTACGTGCGCGATGCCAACGTGCTGGTGAAGCTGCTGAGCTTTAAGGTGACGGTGCTAGGCGAAGTGCGGCAGCCCGGCCGCTACTTTATTTACAACACCCAGGCCACGATACTAGAGGGCCTAGGCCTGGCGGGCGACCTTAATGAATTTGGAAACCGCGAAAATGTAAAGCTGATTCGACAAACCGATAAGGGCTCGGAAGTCGTAATTCTGAATCTAACCGACCCCAATCTGCTGCAATCGCCTTATTATTACCTGCAGCCCAACGATGCCCTGTACGTGGAACCACTGAAAGCACGCGCGGCTCGGGGCAATGCCAATAATTTGGGAATAGTTTTTGCCGGTATCTCAGCAATCGTTTTGCTGTTGAGCTATATTCGTTATCGATAAGCAGGCCTCCATCCAAGGCTTGCCGCGCTCTTTCTTCCTATTGATACTATGGAAACACGTTCAAATGCCTTCTCGGCAGAAGTAGACTTGCACGAGATTTTTTTTAATTTCCGCCGGCGCTGGCGAGTCTTCGCAGTGGCATTGGTGGCGAGTCTGGCCCTAGGCTGGATATACCTGCAAGTAAAGTCGCCAGTGTACGACTTCAAGTCGACGCTGCTTATCGGCGACCAGTCGACGGGCTCGAAGCAGGCCCAGGAACTACTGCAACTACTTGATAGTAAGCCCAAAGGCTTGAAGTTAGAGGATGAGGTAGGCCTGCTTACGTCGTCTGACATGCTGCGACGTACCCTGGCGCAGCTGCCCTTCACGGTGAGCTACTACGTGGAGCCCGGCTCGTGGCTGAACTGGGTGCGGCCGCTGCAAGTGCGTGAGCGGGCCACCGGCGACATGCCCTTTTGGGTAACGGCTGTGCCCGGCCGGCCCCAGCTGACGGGGGTGCCCATTTACGTGGAGCCGCTGCCCGGCAATAAGTTTCGGCTGCACGCCCAGGCCAAGCGCGGCGAACTGCGCCAGCTGGCCACCGGTGAGTTGGTGCGTGAGGTGCAGGACGTGAGCTTCGACAAAACCATTGCGGCCGGCGATACGCTGCGCAGCAACCTGCTGACGGTGGTAGTGCGCCCCGAGCCCGACCAGCTGGGCGGCGACCAGGGTGCCAAGTTCTTCTTCAAGCTCAACGACTTGACCAGCCTGGTGGGCGAGTACCAGAACAGCCTCAAGGTGAAGCCTACCGACCACGAGTCGCGCATTTTGGAGCTGAGCACCCGCGGCTCGGTGCCGGCCAAGGAAACGCAGTTTCTGAATACGCTGATGGCGACCTACGTGCAGGACGACCTCAACCAGAAAAACCAAGTGGGCAGCAAGACGGTCGCTTTCCTCGACAACGAGATTAACAAGCTGGCCGCCAGCAAGAACTCTTCTTCGCGCAACCTAACACAGTTCCGCACTTCGCGCGGAGTGGTAGATGTAGGCGCCCAGTCGGGGATAGGTATTCAGCAGCAGAGCCAGTTGAGCGCCAGCCGCGCCCAGCTAGCCAGTAGCCGTCGCCAGTACCAAAGCTTGCTGAACTACTTGAAAACGCACCGCGGGGCGGGACAGCTATCGGCCATCAGCAGCGCCGGCATTGACGACCCTGCCACTACGGGACTCATTCAGCAGCTGTCGGACCTGAACAACCAGCGCGCTTCACTCATTGTGAGCGCCAGCGAGATAAACCCGCTGGTAGTGGTGCTAGACGAGAAGATTAACGCCACCAAGGAATCGCTCATCCAAACCCTGACGGGATTGGTCAACTCGTCGTCGAACGCCTTGAGCGCGACCGAGCAGCAGCTGGGCGCCGTGCGCGAGCAGCTCAGCCAGATGCCGGAAAACGACCGGCAGCTGAACAACCTGACGACCACCAGCTCCTTCAACGACAAGAACTACAATTTCTTGGTAGAGAAGCGCAACGAAGCGGCTATTGCGCTGGCTACCAACAGTACCGACAAGAAAGTGGTGGACCCCGCCAAGCAGCAGGGCCTAGGGGCCGCCGCCCCCAAGCCGCTGCTGGTGGGCCTGGTGGCGCTGCTGGCCGGGCTGCTGCTGCCGGCGGGCCTGGTGCTGATGCAGGACAAAGTGAACCGCCGGGTGCAAAGCAAGGAAGACCTGGCGCGCCTCACCAAGATTCCGCTCCTAGGGGTGATTCCGCATGGCAGCACGGCCGACAAGCAAACTATGCTGCACGACCCGCGCAGCCCCATCGCCGAGGCCTTCCGCGCGGTACGGGTAAACATGCAATACCTGGCCGCGGGCCTCGACAAGCGCGTTATCGGCGTCACATCGTCAGTGCCCGGCGAGGGCAAGAGCTTCTGCACGGTGAATCTGGCGGCCGAGCTGACCCAGAGCGGCCGGCGCGTGATGGTGCTGGAGTGCGACATGCGCCGCCCCACCCTGGCCGGCTACTTCAACATCGACACCCGCGCGCCGCACGGCCTGAGCACCTACCTGGCCGGCGATAGCACCCTGGAGGAAGCCCGCCACGCCACCAGCATCGGCGGCCTCGACGTGCTATGCTGCGGCCCGCTGCCCCAAAACCCCACCCGCCTGCTCGAAAGCCCCCTGCTGGGTGAGCTGCTGACGCATCTGCGCGAGGAGTACGACTACGTACTGGTGGATATTCCGCCGCTGGGCTACGTGTCAGAGTTCTTGGTGCTGATTCAGCACCTGGACGCCAAGATTTACGTGGTACGCCAGAACTACACCGACCGCACGCTGGTGAGCCAGATAAACGAGATGCACCGCGACCATAAGATGGAGCAGCTCTACATGGTCATCAACGACGTGCAGTTTGCCAATACCTACGAGTACCGCCACAAGGCCAACGCTTATAAGTACGGCGTGTAGCCACCAGCGGGCCCTAGGGTCTTACAGGGGATACAAGGTTCATTATCTAATCGTTACTTTTTCACGCACTTACCATTCGCCGCTGCTGCACCTAGCTCGAACCTGATGGCCGTTACCACGCAAAATCTTACCTCTACCGCCGTGCGCGGCATGCAGTGGACGACAGCGGCCACGGTGCTCACGGCCTTGATGCAGATTGGCTACACTGCTATTATGGCCCGGCTGCTGCCGCCTACCGCCTTCGGGCTGGTGGCCATGACGGGGGTGGTGCTGCGCTTCGGCAGCTACTTTGCCGAGATGGGCCTGGGGCACGCCCTGGTGCAGCGCCTAAGCATTGATACTGCGGATGTGCGGGCCACCTTCACGGCCTCGCTGGCCCTTGGGCTGGCCGTGGCGGGCCTGGCCTGGCTGGGGGCACCGCTGGCCGTTTTCTTTTTGAAGAACGAGGCGGTGCTGCCTTTGGTGCGGGTGCAGGCCCTAGGATTCATTTTGGTGGGCCTGGGTGCTACGGCTACCAGCCTGCTGCGCCGCGAAATGCGTTTCGATGCCATTGCCAAGGTGGAGGTGGTGGCCTACGTGCTAGGCTACGGCGGCGTGGGCGTGATGCTGGCTTGGCAGGGCGCCGGGGTGTGGAGCCTGGTAGTGGCTAGCCTGGCCCAACAGTTCTTTGCGGCCCTATTCAACTACCTGGTAGTGCGCCACTCGCTACGGTTCATCTTCGACTGGGCGCCCTACGCCCGGCTGCTTAGCTACGGCGGGCGCACGTCGCTAGTTGGCTTTCTAGAGTTTATCAACGGCAACCTCGACACGCTACTGATTGGCCGGCTGCTGGGCTCGGCGCTGCTGGGCATCTACAACCGGGCCTACATGCTGCTGTACCTGCCAATGTACTTCCTGACCAATAGCTTGGCGCGGGTAGCCTTTCCGGCGTTCAGCAAAATTCAGGAAGACCTGCCGCGGGTGCGGGCGCTGTACCTGGCGGGCAGCACCCTCATTGCCACGCTGGTGCTGCCGCTGTGCGCAGGCGTGGCCGTGGCGGCGCCCGAGCTGGTGGGCGTGCTATTGGGGCCACGCTGGCAAGCCTCAGTACCCATCCTGCGGGTGTTGTGCGTGGCCATTCCACTCAGCATGACCACCTTGCTAGCGGGCGTAGTGGCTGATGCCCGCGCCAACCTGCACCAGAAAGTCGTGCTCAACCTCACCTTTATGGCCCTGCTCACGGGGCTGTTTTGGAGCCTGAAGGGCTACGGCCTGACCGGCATTGCGGCCGCCATCGGCTTGGGTGAGGTCGTGCGCACCTTCCTTTACATGCGCATTACGCACCGCGACATTGCTATTCCATACTGGCGGCTGCTGGCCATTTACCGGCCGGGGCTGCTCAATGCCGCGGCGGTGGGCCTAGGGCTACTGGCGGTGGCCACGCTGCTGCGCCCCTGGCAGTTGCCCACCCTGCTCACGCTGCTGGCCCTGATGGCTACCGGCGCGCTGGTGCTGAGCCTAGTGGTGCTGCGCTGGCCCACGGCCGAGCTGCACCCGCTGCTGCGCCAGGCCGTGGGGCGCGCCCAGGGCCTAGGGCTGCCCGCTGGGTTGCGCGCCCCGCTCACCCGCTACGCTGGCTTTTTAGAGGCAAGCGCCAATTTATTTGGCAGCTTCGACGCCTTTGCCGAGCAAAGCAGCGGGCTGCCTCCCGAGCTGGTGGCTGAGCCCGAGCCGGTAGCGCACCGCTAGCGCATCCAGCGCCAACTCACGTACAAACATGTATGCCCCTAGGGGCGCTCCACCTGGGGTAGCCAGGCCGCTCGCTTTTTTATCGCTATGAACATTCTGCTAACTTCAACGCAAGTGCCAGGAGCAGCCTCCGGAGTGCGGGTGCACTACGAGCGCCTGGCGGCTTTGCTGCGGGCAGAAGGCCACACCGTAACGGTAGTGACGCTGGCTGACGCCCGGCCGGTGCCCAGTCGCATCATTGGCTCCCTACGCCACGCGCTAGGGCTGCTGCCGGGCCGCCTGGGCGAGCGCCTGGGCATCGAGCTTAGCGAAATAGCCAAGATTTACTTTGCCATCGACCGCCACCAAGCTTACGACGTGGTGAATGCCCAGGATGTGGGTAGCGGCTGGGCCGCTCGCCTGGCCTTGCGCGACCAGGTGCCGGTCGTAGTAACGGGGCACTATAACGACCATCCTGGCGAGGAAGTAATCAAGCAGCTGCGCCTGCCCGAAAAAAGCCTGGCCGCCCGGTTTGAACTGCGCTGGTTTAATTTCTTACTCAGCCGCACGCAGTTTTTCCTAAGTATTTCGGAATACGCCCTGCGCATGACCCGGACCCTGCTGCCACCCGCCACCCGCACCACCATCGTGCACAACGGCGTGGATATGGCGGCCTTTGCCCCCCCAAAGGGGCCTAGGCCCCCGGCCGCCGGGCCCAACTTGCGCGCCCTGTACCCCGGCCGGCCCATTGTGCTGAATATTGGCCAGCTGGAGGCCCGCAAAAATCAGCAGTATATGGTGCGCATGGCCAGCGAACTGCGGCAGCTGCACCCCGGCTGCCTCACGGTGCTGGTGGGCAAGGGCGAGGACGAGCCCATGCTGCGCGCGCTCATTGCCGAGCATGGCCTCGAGCACGACGTGGTGCTACTGGGCTATCATTCGCAGGTGGCGCCCCTGCTGCACGCGGCCGATTTGTACGTGCATACGGCCACCCGCGAAAACTGCCCCTACGTGGTGATTGAAGCGATGGCGGCTGGCTGCCCCGCCCTAGCCCTGGCCGCTGGCGGCAGCCCCGAGCTACTGGCTGGCACCCCCGAAGCCTCGCTGCCGCAAAGCACCCCGCCAGCAGCGCTAGCCCAGCAAGTGGCCGAGCTGTTGGCCGACCCAGCGGCCCGGCGCAGCTTGCAGCAGCGCCAGTATGCCTACGCCCGCACCCGCTTCGACACCGCTGCTATGGCGCGGGGCACGCTGGCTTTTTACCAGCAGGCCAGGGGCCTGGCCCCGCCCGAAGCCCCGCGGCCTACCTCGCCGCGGCCGGCCCACGCGGCGCATCCTGCGTAGCTAGCTTTATTCGTTCGCCGCTGCCTTATCTTCTATGAAATTTCGCCTGCACTTTCTGCTTATTATGCCGCTGCTGGCGGTGCTGGCCACCAATGCGGCCTTTTGGGAATTTATTTACGGGCCCCAGATTGACCAGGAGCCCGATGGCATCAAGCTCTACACGTACGGGCTGTTTGCGGGCTTCACGGCGTTTCTGTTTCTCTACGGGCGCAGCATGGAGCCACTTATCCGCGGCTGGCTGTGGGTGGTGCTGGCCGTTATCGGGGGGCTGATGCTGGAGTCGTATGCCAACCAGGGCTCGTGGCTGGCCTATCCGCACGTATTCAGCAAGCTCTTTATGCTGCTTATATTGCTCGGCACCTATACCTTTTACCGGCGCTTTGGGCTGCCTTCCCTCGGGCAGGTAGTGAGCGTGTTGGTGCTGGTGCTCATTGCCAACCTACTGGTTTTTCACCGCGACTCGCTCAGCCTCTCGGCCTTCGCCGAAAATGAGCGGGGCTTTGCCTCGTCGTCGGCCTACCTATTTTTGCCAGTGGCGCTGTATTGCCTCAACCGCTACCTGGCCAAGGGCAGCCTGCTACTGCTGCTGGGCTTTTTCATGAGCCTGGTATTCATCCTATTCTTGCAGCACCGCTCGGTGTGGATTGCCACTGTCATTGCCGTGCCCATCGACTTGCTGCTGCTGCGCCGAGCGGGTGGCGTTCGGTTTTCCTTCAATAAGATATTGCTGCTGATAGCCCTGCCGGTCGGGCTGGGCTCGCTGGGCGTGGGGGCCATCGTGCTCAACAACCCCGAGGTGATAACCCGCATGCAAACCAACGTGGAGGACATGGCCAACGCCGACAAGCAGGGCACCGGCAGTTGGCGCCTCAAGCAGCTCGAGTCGTACCTGCCGCTGGTGTATGAGCGGCCCATTGCCGGCTGGCGCCTCGAGGGTTTTGAGGTGCCCATGCAGTTTTACGACCCTAGCAACGACCAGCCAATGTGGGCCGACCGCACCGGCCACCACTTCCATAACTTTTACCTCGACCGAGCCTTTTACTTCGGCATTCTGGGCATTTTGCTGGTGCTGCTGGTGCCCGTTATTCGGGTGGCGCAGCGGCTGCTGCAGCGCGGGCCCCTGCGCACCGACACGGCCCTGCTCATGGCCTACTTCATTTCCTTGCTGGTGTTTTCGGCTTCTTACGACTGGTCGACCTACCATTTTGCCTTGCTGGGGTTGATGTTGGCCGCCATTGCCGAGCCCGAGCCTCTCCTAAGCGACGTGGCCGCCGAAGATGCGGAGGCAGCCAACGAGGCCCCTGCCCGGCAACCGCTGGTTCAGCCGCGCACCTACGCGCCGGCCTAGCCCTGGCCGTTTTTTCACCCCTAGGCCTTCCTTTCCCTGTTTGCTATGAAAATACTGTGGCTTGCCCCCTACCCGCACCCGCTAGAGCCAGCGGCCCACCCGGTGCCGTGGGTAGGCACCTTGGCCAATCTGCTGAAGCAGGTGCCGGGCGTCGAGCTGACGGTGCTCAACTGGACGCACCGCATTGCCCAGCCAGTGGATGAGTTTGACCGCGACGGCATGCACTTCATTTACTTGAAGACGCCCAAAGTGCGCACTGACATCCTGACGCTGTACCAGTGGCGCATTGCCATCGTGCGCAAGTACCTGCGGGCCCACGCTCATCAGTACGACCTGCTGCACCTGCACGGCTCCGAATTGCAGCTGCCCGCTATGACGGCAGGCTTGCGCGTGCCCAAAATTCTGTCGGTGCAGGGCATCGTGTCCGACTACGCGCGGGTGGTGCCTAAGCGGTTTTCGATGTTGAAATTCTTGTGGACGCTGGCCGGCTACTACGAAAAGCGCTACCTGCCCACCATTCACAACTTCATTTGCCGCACTACCTGGGACAAAGCCCTCACGGCCAAGCTAAGCCCCGGCTGCACCATCTTCCACAACTGGGAAACCATTCGGCCCGACTTTTTCACGGCCGCCGAGCAGCCGGCCCCGGCCCCATTGCCGCGGCCCCAGGCCCTGTTTGTGGGGGGCAACCAAATAGTTAAGGGTTTCAAGGAGCTACTTATTGGCTTCAACGAGATTGCACAGCACACCAACCTGAAGCTGGTGATAGTGGGACGCTTGCAGCCGGCCGACATCACGGCCGTGGCCGAGAAGCACCAGCTGCGCCACGTGGGCCCCGACAACGTAGAATGCCGGCCGTTCCAGGACGGCGTGGGCCTAGCCAAGCTCTACCGCGAGTCGTTTTGCCTGCTACACCCGTCCTACATCGACAACAGCCCCAACAGCGTGTGCGAGGCGCAGCTGATGGGCCTGCCGGTGGTGGCGTCGGACGTGGGGGGCGTGGGCTCGCTCATCACCGAGGGCGAAACCGGCCTGCTGTGCACCCTGGACCCCAGCACGCTAGCCCGGCAAACCATCCGCCTGCACCGCGACCCGGCCCTGCACCAGCGTATTGCCGAGCAGGGCCGGGCACTGGCGCTAGAGCGCCACAATCCCGACACCATTCTTCAGCGCACGCTGGCGGCCTACCGCGCCGTTCAGGCGGCGCCCACCGGCCAGCGCGCGGCTGCGGCCGCGCCAGTGCTGGTAGCCGAATAGCTCCACTATTCGTAAGGAAGCTGGAAACCCTGGCTTGCACTACTATCTTAGTTGCTAGAGTCCCGTTCTTCTGTAAGCCAATGCTATGCTAACAACTGCTGCCCCTTCGCCAACGCGCCCTGCCGGGGCGGCCCCGGCGCCCGGTGCCCTCACCACGCCGGTGCTGCTGCTCATTTTTAGCCGCCCCGATACCACGCGGCGCGTATTCGAAACCATTCGGCAGGCCCGGCCTACGCGCCTGTACGTGGCCGCCGACGGCCCCCGCCCCGGCCATCCCACCGATGCCGTGCGCTGCGCCCAAACCCGCGCCGTGGTGGAGGAAGTAGACTGGCCTTGCGAGGTATTTACGCTGTTTCAGGAAAACAACCTGAACTGTGGCCTAGGGCCGGTCACGGCCATGAACTGGTTTTTTGCGCACGAAACCGAGGGCATCATTTTAGAAGACGACTGCGTGCCCTCGCCCAGCTTCTACCGGTTTTGCGCCGAGCTGCTGGCCCGCTACCGCCACGATGCGCGCGTGATGCACATCGGGGGCAACAACTTTGGCTCGGAGGCGCAGCGCCCCCTAGGCCCCGGCGAGCCCTCGTACCACTTCTCGACGCAGCGCAACAGCTGGGGCTGGGCCACCTGGCGCCGGGCCTGGCAGCTCTACGACTACCATCTCACCGATTTTAAGCGTGTGGTGGCTGCTGGCGAGCTAAACGACACCTTTACCGGTCCCCTCGAAAGGCGCTACCGCCTGGGCAAGATGGCCGGCGTGCTGGCCCTACCTCAGCCGCCCGACGTGTGGGACTACCAGTGGGAGTACACCATTGCCCGGCACCAGGGGCTTTATATTGTGCCCGCCGTGAACCTGGTGGGCAACATTGGCTTCGGCCACGACTCGACCCACACCCACGACAGCGGCGACAACCAGGGCGCCGTGCCGGCCGGCAACCTCGCCTTTCCGCTGCGCCACCCGGCGCGCGTGGTGCAGGACCGCCGCCGCGACAGCCGCCGCTTCAACGAGTTTTTACTGAGCCGTGTGAAGGCCATTGTGCGGCGCGTGCTGGCCGGCCAGAAGCCCGTGGCGGCTGGCCTGCAAAGCCCCCAGAACCCTAAGTCGCGCCAGCCCCAGGCTGCTGCGCAGCCCAACTAGCTTTTTGCATTTATGAGACTTCTGCTATCGGCCTACGCCTGCGACCCTTCCCGCGGCAGTGAAGAGGGGTCGGGCTTCAACTGGCTGTGGCAGGCCGCCGCCCTAGGCCACGAGGTGTGGTGCCTGACCACCCCACGCGGCCGCGCTAATATTACTCAGGTATTGGCCGAGCGTGCCGCCAACCCCATCGCGGCCCGCATCCACCCGATATATGTCGATGTGCCTAGGGCCGTTAACTACGCCTACCGCTGGCAGCCGGGCGTGTACCTGCACTACGTGGTATGGCAGTACCAGGCCTGGCGCGTAGCCCAGCGACTTGATGCGCAAGTCAATTTTGATGTGGTGCACCACGTCACCTACAACAGCTTGCAGATGGCTTCGTGGCTGTGGCGCCTGGGCAAGCCGCTATTGCTAGGCCCCCTAGGCGGCGGCATGACTGCCCCAGCCTCCTTGCGCTGCTACCTGCCCGATTGGTTTAAAACTGAAACCGTGCGTAATGCTATCAGCAGCTTGCTCACCACCTTCGACCCTAACGTACGCCAGTCGCTGCGGCACGCGGCCCTAGTATTTGCGGCTAACCGCGACACCGCCAACCTAGCGCGCCGCTTGGGTGCGCGCCACGTCGAGCTGGTGATGAGCGTAGCGCTGCCCGCTGAGTACCGGCCGGCCGCTTACCCGCCTCGCCCGGCGCTGGCTGGCCGCCCGTTGCGCATCCTGTGGCTGGCCCGGCTATACCCACGCAAAGGGCTGGCGCTGGTGCTGGATGCCCTAGGGAAGGTAGATAAACGAATACCTTTTCACCTCGACATTATGGGCGATGGCCCGGTGGGGCCACTAGTGCCGGGCTGGATAGCCGCCGCTGGCCTCACCGACCGCGTAACCTGGCACGGCAGCGTGCCCTACGAGGCCACCCGCGCCGCCTACCTCAGCCACGACTTGTTTATGCTTTGCAGCCTGCGCGATACCTACGCCAACCAGTACCTGGAATCGATGGCTATGGGCTTGCCCATTCTGACGCTGGACCACCACGGAGCTACCGATTTTATCCCCGACGACGCGGGCATCAAAGTCCCCGTGCAGTCGGCCGAGGCTACCACGGCGGCCCTGGCGCGGGCCGTAGAATACCTCTACGACCACCCCGCTGAATTGGAGCACATGGGCCGCGCAGGTTTCGCTTACGCCAGCAAATTCAACGTGGGCTTTTTGCTGGCCGACCTTTACCGGCGGGCGGCAGCCATCAGGCCTACGCTGGCTAGCCTAGCCCCCGAGTGGGTGCGGAGTTAACAGTGCGCAAGCAAAGAACGGCAGACGTGGGAGTCTTCTTCCAATTGCTACCGTTCATTTCTTAACTCGCAACTGTTGCTTTACATCTTATAACCCCTTATGTTATACATTATTATCCCCGTCTTCAACCGCTGGCAGTACACCCGCGCCTGCCTCGAGTCGCTGCGGGCGCAAACTACCCAGGCGTTTCGCACGGTAGTCGTAGACGATGGCTCGACCGATGAAACGGCCGCTGCCCTGGCCCGCGACTACCCCGAGGTAGAGGTGGTAACCGGCAGCGGCAACCTGTTTTGGACGGCCGGCGTGAACCGGGGCATCGAGCGGGCGCTGGCCCTAGGGGCCACGCAAATCATGACGCTTAACAACGATGTGGTGACGGCGCCCGACTTTGTGGCCCAAATGCTGGCTGCCGCCGCCGAGCACCCCACCGCCGTGCTGGGCGCGCTGGAGTTTGACGCCAACACCGGCGAGGCTATTTACGGGGGTGAGCGCCTCGATTTCCGCACCAATACCCGCTACGACTTGCTGCACGAAGTGCCGGCTGACCAGCGCCGTGCGGGGCTGCACCCGGTCACGTACCTGCCGGGGCGCGGGCTGCTCATTCCCAAGGCCGTCATCGATAAGATTGGGCTATTTGATGAGAAGCGCTTGCCCCACTACCTGGCCGACTTCGATTATACCAGCGTGGCCCGCCGAGCCGGCTTCCCGGTGTATTGCAACTACGCCGCGCACCTGAGCACCTACCCTGAGGAAAGCGGCCAGACCCTGACGCGCAAAAAGCGCAGCCTGAAGGGCTACTTCCAACACCTGTTTGGCATTCGGGGAGGCGGCAACATGGTCAATTTCACGCACTTTGCGCTCAAAAACTGCCCTAGACCCTACCTGCCCTACTTCCTGCTCAACGGCTACGCGCGCCGCCTGGTGGGGTATTTTCTGCACTAGATGCCGGCCTTTTTCCGCTTCCTGGCCGGCAGCTGCTGGCTACTGAGCCTGGGCAGCAGCCCTGGGCTGCTGGCCTGCGCCAGCCACCACGCCACCGGCGAGGCCAAGCTAGTTATCACCCACGGCGGCACCTACTCGGGCACCTACGCCAGCACCGAATCGGGGGTGGCTTGCATTCGGGTGGCCACGCGCGAGCCGGTAGTGCTGGACGGCTGCCAGCTGCGCGGCCCCGGCAACCTGATTGAGGCTGGCGAAGGCGCCGACCTGACCGTGCGCAACTGCCGCGGCCAGGGCCTGCCGCCCACCCGCGACAAGCAGGCGCCCGGCCGCTTCCTGGATGCCTACAAGGCCCAGCGCCTCACCATCGAGCACAACCAGTTTGCCCAAACCAGCGGCATTGTAGTCAACCGCTGGACGCCCGCTGAAAGCCCAGCCACGCCCGGCGCCCCAGGCCCCACCCTGACGGTGCGCTACAACGTGGCCACCAACATTGACGGGCGCTGGCGCAACGGCACTAGCAGCGGCGGCGAGGGCTTTACGCGCGCCAGCTTCTTGCAGCTCAACACGGTGCAGCACCTGGCAGGCGTAGATATCGCTTTCAACCAGGTGCTTAACCTACCCGGTGAAAGCCGCGTCGAGGACAATATCAACTTCTACAATTCGAGCGGCACGGCCGCCAGCCCCTTGCACGTACACGACAATTTTGTGCGCGGCGGCTACCCCATTCCGGCCACCGCCAAAGACAGCTTCACCGGCTCGGGCCTGACGACCGATGGTGACGCCACTACGTCCGAAACCACTACGGCCTACCTCGAAGCCGACCACAACCAGTTTGTGGGCATCGGCAACGCGGCTATGAACATCGCCGCCGGCCATGACATCTACTACCACGACAACCGCCTCGTGAGCAGCGGCTTGCTGCCCAATGGTCAGCCGTTTTTCGCCGGCTTCGCGGGCCTAGGGGTCGCCAACTACTACAAGCAAAAGCCTGCTTTATTTTTCAACCACCGGGTAGCAAACAACATCATCGGCTACGTGCGCTGGGGCGGCCACGAGCCCTACGACAACCGCCAGGACCTGGCTCCCGACGCCTGCGCCCCCTGCGCTGCCACCATCCACCTGCCCAGCCCCATTACCCTAGCCACCGAAAATCAGGAGTGGCTCGGTTGGCTGGCCAAAGTGCGCCAGCACCGGGTGGTGCTGGGGCCCGTAGCCCGGCCTGGCCACCCAGCCCGGCCCTAGGCCTGCTTGAGGTGCTCGGCCAAGCGCAGGGCGTGGGCCACAATGGTGAGCGTAGGGTTGGCGTGGCCCCCGGTGGGGAAGATAGACGAACCTGCCACGTATAAATTACTTACGCCGTGCACTTTAGCATCGGCATCTACTACGCCCACCCTAGGGTCGGTGGCCATGCGGGTGGTGCCAATGTGATGCGCCGTCGAGTTGTAGGCGGCTACCCGCCGACCCAGGTACCGGCGTAGTTCGGCCTCGTCGTAGGTGATTTCGCCCAGATTATTGGCCCGGAACTGCGCTACGAACAAGCGGTGGGCTTCGACTACTGAATCGACGTCGGCCTCGATGAAAGCGAGACGCACTTCGGCGCGAGGCATACCAAAAGCGTCTTTCTCGGTAGGCGACAGGCCAACGCGGCTTTCACGGTTGGGCGCTTGCTCGGCCTGGAAATACAAGCCCCAGTAGGCATTGCGCCGCGAGGGCAGCAGGAACGGCAGACGGCGCTTGGCGGCGCGCTGGAAGCCTAGGCGTACCAAGTCGGGAATTTCCAGCAGGCCATTTTTCAGAATGTTTAGGAAGTGCTCGCGGGCGTCGGGCAGCACCTGCTTAGCCTGCCGAATCATCTGGCTTATCGACCGCTGGCCCACAATGGACAGCACTGCCTTGGCCACGAAGCGCGTCGAAAATAGCACATCGCGGTGGCCGTTATCAGTGTTGGCGTGGTAAAGAAAAAAGATGGTATTGAACAGCTTATGCGCGGCTTGTGCCGGCTCGGAAAACCACCAGCGCCGGCGGCAGTACACGCCATTGGCATCGCGCTCGAAGCCGCCCCAGAGCTGACTTTTATCGTGCAGTTTCACATCGGTGTAGGTGCCGCTGAGGTGTACCATGTAGTAGCGCCCTACGTTGTCGTGCTGGTTGCCTAGGCCCGTTGGGAAGCGCTCGCTGGTTGAAGCCAGCAGCAGTCGGGCATTTTCGATGCCGCCCGTGGCCAGCACAAACCGGCCGGCCCGCACCTGCAGCCGAAAGCCCCGCACGTCCACGTCCACTTGGCTAACCTCGTCGGCTCCGGGAGTTGTATGCAGGGCAATAGCGTGGGCATCGAATAGCACCTGAATGTTGGGGCTGGCCTCGAGAGTGGCGCGGTATTCCTTGCCAAAGTGCACAGGTGGGCTCCAGCGCTCGAGCGGGTACGACACTAGCTCGGCCGAGTCGAGTCCGGCCACAATCTCGGTTGGGTTGCCCGCGAAAGCTCGACGGGCATCAAACTCAAAATCACCAATCTGGCACAGCTCGGCAGCGTGCTGATAATACGGCAGCAACTCATCGTAGGTGAAGGGCCAGCCACTGTTGGGCACCCAGTCGCGGCGCTTAAAATCGAGTGGCTCGAACGGAATGCAACGCCCGCCCCAGGCCGCCGAGGTGCCCCCAAACTGGCGGCGGCGGTTTTCCTCTAGCGGCTCGTGCGAGCCAGCCGGCCACGCGCTGCCACGGTAAAGGTCTTGGCTGGCCACGCTTTCCGTCCAGCCGCCGCCGGTTAGCATCAGCACGCGCAAGCCCGTATTATTCAGGCTCAGCGCCAAAGAGATGGCGGCCGGTCCGCTGCCAATGAGGCAGATATCGGCCGTCAAGACTTTGTCGAGCTGAGCGAAATTATCGGTAATAATCATGCAAGCAGTTGGGTGAGCATCGGCTGAGCCGCGGACAAGCTGGGCACGTAGCGTAGCGCGTCGATATTATGGGTAAGGTGGCTAGAGCTACCAGTGCCAAATAGTACTATGTCGGCTTGGTGTTGGGCCAGCACGCCTCCAATCAGCAGTTGCGCCAGCGAGAGCCCCGCCAGCCCCGGCAGCTGATGAATAGCAGCGGCCTGCTGCGCAAATTTGGGGGTAAGAGCGCGATAATCGCGCAACACCTGGTTGCCAATGAACGGAATGCCGTGGCTACGGCAGAGGGCGGCAGCAGGACTAGTAGCGCCCCAGGCAGCTTGCGACTGCACCAACTGTACCTGGCCGCTGGCCAAACCGGCTTCTACCACCCGGTAGTCATTGGCTGACACACCGGTGTAGCGAGCCAAGCCGCGCTGCTTAATTTGCGCTAGCCCTTCCCAGCAGTCAGAGTTGGCTACATCGTCCCAGGTGGGCTCGTGCAGCAGCAGCGCATCGGCGGCTTCCACCCCCAGGCGCCGGTTGCTTTTCTGTACGCTATCCACGAGGTAAGCCGCCGAATAGTTGGGCCGGGCGCCAGCGCGCTGCTTCACCTTTTTGGCTAGCTGGTTGAGGGGCGAGAGCCAGCCAGGCGCGTGCACCCTAGGCAGACCCGCTTTGGTAACCACAAAAAATGACAGCCCGGTGGCCTTTAAGCACTTGCTAATGAGCCGCTCCGCATCGCCCGAGCCGTAAAAATCAGAAGTATCCAGCAGGTTTACGCCTTGGGTGGCGGCCGCTTGCAGCATCTGGGTGAACGCTGTGGCCGACAGCCGGTTTCCTAAGGAAGCCGAGTGGCTTGTACCCATTCCCACTCGTGACAAATCTTGTAAAGAAAGCATACGTTGCTAGCTGCTGGCTCGCTACTTGTGCCATAGGGTTTACGTGGCTAAGCGGCCCTAAAGGTAACCTAACGTAACGCTTGGGTAGGGGGTTAGGCCTAGCCGTGGCGGGCGGGCCTAGGCGGCCAACCGGCGGCGGTGGAGCTGCAGCCAGCGCTTGGGCTGAAAATCAGTGCGGAAGAGCGCGCATTGGCGCGCTACGTCGCGGTTGCCCCAGAGCAGAAAGCGATTAAGCAGCAGCATATCTACTCCGTGCTGCGCAAAGGGCAGATAGTTTTTACCGGCCGCTACGGTGGTGCCTAGCTCTAGCCCAGCCGTAGCCGCGGCCGCCCGCACCACCGCCGATACGTTGCCATTGGGGTAGGCTACGGCGCAGGGTATTTCACCGGTGAGGTGGGCTAGGTAGTGCTGGCAGGCAGCTAGCTCTTGGTTGGCGTCGGCGGAGGCGTAGTGGGTAAGCACGGCGTGATGCGCCGTATGGTTGCCCAGCACCACCTCCGGCTCGGCAGCAAAGGCGGCCAGCTCGGCAGGCGTGAAAGGCCGGTCCAAGTCGCCCACCGGCAGCAGGGCGGCCGGCCCGAACTGCGCCCGCAGGTACTCGGCAATATCGAGGTGGTGCAAGCGTTGCAGCAGCGCATATTCGGCGGCCTGCGCGGCGGGCGCCAGGGGCTGCGCCCGTCGCCCGCGGTACACCACATCCCACCAAAAGGCGTGCCCGCTCAGCACGTGGTCGGACGAGATGAAGAAGGTGGCCGGCACCCCGTAGCGCCGCAGCACAGGCAGCGCCAGGCGGTTGTTGTAGTAGCCATCGTCGAAGGTGATGAGCGCGTACCGGCCGGCGGGGTCCAGGCCGCGCAGCACGTCGGCGGGCGTCACAAAAACGTAACCGTGGGCCAGAAAATCGGCCACGAACTGCGCAAACAGCTCGACGGTAATGCGTTGCTGAGGGTCTACCTCGTGGCGAAGCATGGCGGCCTCATCCTCAAATAGGACGTGAAACATAAAAACCAAAAGCGCCGGGCGCTCTGGTATCACCGCCAAACTGGCTAGCGATACCTGCTCGCTGAAGTGATTAAATACCTTCTTTAATGAAAAACCCATCGTGTAATTTAAGCAGGATAATACCAAGATTAAGTTTAAACCTTTCTGAATAAGTTAAATTCTCGTTTTGAGCAAGCTCTGGCATTTGTCGGGCGTGAGGCTAGGTTTTGCCATTTCAAACAAGCGAGGCCGCCTAGGCAGCTACTCACTGATTGTTAGTTGCCTGGCGCGTTAAAGTACAGCTTATTATAATCGAGCAATTTGGCTTTTATCAGTATATCTGGTTTTTATAGTACATAATAACTTCACAATTTATTTTCATACCCCTTACTGATTCAACGACTTATGAAATAACTCTAGTCCTTATATTTGCTAAGGCATACTTTATAGATTGTAATATTTTTAATCAACACGCAAAGCTTCACATTCGATTTATGATAGGAAACATTTCTATTTTAGGTTGGTTGCTACGGGTTCGCACCTCGCTTACACCTCGACAGCTGCTGCCCGTGGCTGCTTGCTTGGTACCGGCTTTTGCGCAGGCTCAGGCAATAACTTACTCGGCTCCGCTTGTGATTACAAAAGGCGGCACTTATACGGGTAATTACCAAAGCTTGTCGTCTGATGTGCCGTGCATCCTGGTGAATACCAACCAGCCGGTTATCCTCGACGGCTGCAACCTTTCGGGGGCTGGCCACCTGATTCAGTCGGGCTCGGGGGCCAACCTTACGGTGCGCAACTGCACGGGGGTGGCACTCACGCCCTCGACCGACAACACCCCGCCCGGCCATTTCCTCGATACCTATCAGTCGCGGAACTTGGTAGTGGAGCATAACACGCTCACCGGCACGACGGGCATTGTTGTGAACCGCTGGCAGAATACGGGTACAGGAGGCACCCTGACGGTGCGCTACAACGTGGCTACCAACATTGACGGGCGCTGGCGCAATGGCACTAGCAGCGGCGGCGAGGGCTTTACGCGCGCCAGCTTCTTGCAGCTTAATACAGTGTTGGGCCTGGCGGACGTGGATATTGCCTTCAACCAGGTGCTCAACACCCCGGATAAGAGCCGTGTTGAGGATAATATCAACTTCTACAATTCGAGCGGCACGGCCGGCAGCCCCCTGCACGTGCACGACAACTTCGTGCGTGGTGGCTACCCCGTGCCCGCTACTGCGGCGGGCTACACCGGCTCGGGCCTGACTACCGACGGCGATGCCAACACGGCTGCCACGGCCTCGGCCTACCTCGAAGCCGACCACAACCAGTTTGTGGGCGTGGGCAACGCGGCCATGAACATTGCCGCTGGCCACGACATCTACTACCACGACAACCGACTCGTGAGCAGCGGCTTGCTGCCTAATGGCCAGCGCTTCTACGCTGGCTTCACGGGCATTGGGGTATTTAACTATTACCAGCAGTTGGCAAGCGTATTTTTCAACCAGCGGGTGGAGAACAATACCATCGGCTACGTGCGCTGGGGCGGCCACGACCCTTATGACGACCGCCAGGACCTAGCTCCCGATGCCTGCGCCCCCTGCGCCGCCACCACCATTCACCTGCCCAACCCCATTACCCTGGACACGGAAAACCAGGAGTGGCTTAGCTGGCTGGCCAAGGTGCAGCAGAACAACGTAACCCTAGGGCCGCTGAATGCGGGCAACACGCCGGCTCCTACGCCAACGCCAACCCCCACGGCGGGCACGATAGCCAACCCAGGCTTTGAGGCGGATAACAAGGAAACTGCCTCACCCACGGGCTGGCAGAAAACGATTATTGCCGGTATCGGCAACCCGAGCTACACTGAGACTTACGGCACTACTCACAGCGGCACCTACCACGGCACCCACTACAGCGTACTGCCCTACGAAGTATATACCTACCAGGTAGTAACGGGCCTTGCCAATGGTACCTACCGCCTGCAGGCCTGGGTGCGGAGCGGCGGCGGGCAGGCCATCGCCCAAATGCAAGCTAAAAACTACGGCGGCGCGCAGCTAAGCACTGCCATCGGCGCTACCCCTGGCAACAGCTGGGTGCAAGTGAGCCTCGGCAACATTGCGATTAGCAACGGGCAGTGCGAGATTGGCTTCTACTCGAAAGCCACTTCCAGCCAGTGGATTTACTTCGACGACGTAACGCTGGTAGCCACGCAGAACACGGCCCCCACCGTATCACTGGCGGCAGCCAGCACCAGCCTGACGCTGGGCCAAGGCACCGCCCTCACTGCCACCGCCGCTGATGCTGATGGCAGCGTAGCCAAGGTGGAATTCTTCAACGGCACTACCAAGCTGGGCGAAGACACTGCCACGCCCTACGTCCTGAACTGGACGCCCACCGCGGCGGGCACCTACTCGCTCACGGCCATAGCCACCGACGATGCCGGCGCCAGCACCACTTCGGGTGCCATTACCGTTACGGTTACCGCCTCGGCACCCACCCCGGCGCCTACCCCAGCACCGGTAGCCGTGGGTGGCAACCTGGTGGTGAACCCCAGCTTTGAGGCCGACGGCCAGGAGATGGACGCCCCTACTGGCTGGCAAAAGACGTTGGCCCCTGGCACCGACAACCACTCTAGCTACAGCGAGGCCTACGGCGGCTCGCACAGCGGCAGCTTCCACGGCACGCAGTGGCGCCCCGAGGGCTACGAGGTGTATACCTACCAGGTTATCAACAACGTGCCCGCTGGCACTTACCGGCTGCGCGCCTGGGTGCGGGGCAGCGGCGGCCAGGCAACGGCCATTATGCTGGCCAAGAACTACGGTGGTGGCCAGCTCAGCACGCCCATCGGCGCTAGTATCTCCGATTGGCAGCAAATCGAGATTACTAACATCAACGTAACCAGTGGCACGGCCGAGATTGGCTTCTACTCGAAAGCCTCTAAAAATCAGTGGATTTACTTCGATGACGTGGAGCTGGTGGCCTTGCCCGCCACCCCCACCCCCACCACTGCTGCCAACACGGTGCTGAATGCGAGCTTCGACGACGACCAAGCGGCCGTGCTAAGCCCGCGCCAGTGGAAGGTGCAAACGGGTAGCCTAAATGGCCCCTGGGTTAGCTACACCGAATCATACGGCGGCGCGCACACGGGCACCTACCACGGCACGCACTATTCGCTGCTGCCCTACGAGATATACACCAATCAGGGAGTTAAAAAACTGCCTAACGGTACCTATAACCTCAAGGCCTGGGTGAAAGGAGATATTCGCTACAAGGCGCAGCTGCGGGCCAGCAACTACGGAGGCCCGACGCTCGCCGCTGATATTGCCAGCTCGGCTGATTGGGTGCAGGTAAGCGTGCTGGGTATCACCGTTAGCAACGGGCAGTGCGAGGTTGGCTTTTACTCCAACGGGCCCGGTGGGCAGTGGCTGTATTTTGACGACGTAGAGCTGACGCGTCAGGATGCCGGCTCGCCAGCCGACAACCTGCTGATGAGCAGCAGCGACCCGGCCGCCAGTGGCCTAGGGCTGTATCCGAACCCGGCGAACAGTCAGACTTCCGTTACGGGCACTTTTGCCCAGAATGATAACGTCACCATCACGGTCATTGACTACCAGGGCACTCAGTTGGCGCAGTTTCAGCGCACGGCCGTAGCCGGCAGCAATGAGTTCACGCTCGATACCAGCAGCCTGCCCAGCGGCACCTACACGCTGCGGGTGGTTAGCAGCAGCCAGCCCGTGCAGGTCCTGAACCTGGCAGTAGTTCACTAGGGTGTGTGCCTAATCAAACCAAAAGCCCTGGCCTAGGCCAGGGCTTTTTTTGCGTTAGTGGCCGGCCTTAGCCAAGGGCTTTGCGCGGGCGCAGCGTTTGCTGGGCCAGCAAATACAAAAACCGGGTGTTGGTGACCAGATAGCGCCGCCACAGGCGGCGAGGCTCCAGCCACAGCCGGTAGGCCCATTCCAGCCACAGGCGCCGGGCCCACACCGGCAGGCGTTGCTCTAAGCCAGCGTATACCAAAAAGGCCTGCCCTACGCCCAGCATGCATGCCCGCACCTGCCCGCGGTGGGCCGCCATCCACTTTTCTTGGCGCGGGCACCCTAGGGCTACAAAGAGCAGGTCGGGGTCGGCGGCGGCAATGGCGGCCGTGTGGGCTGCTTCTTCGGCTGGCGTAAGAGGGCGGAAGGGCGGGGCGCAGGTGCCGGCAATGCGCAGAGTGGGCAGCTCGCGCTGCGCCCGCGCCACAATAGCTTGCAATACCGCCTCGGTGGTGCCGTAGAAATAAACCGACTGGCCGCGGCGGGCGGCTTCGGCCATCAGGGCGGGCACGAGGTCCATGCCGGCCACGCGTCCTTGGGCGTAGCCAGCGCGCCAGCCAGCAACGCTGGCCACCGGCCCCCCGTCGGGCGTCACCAGGTCGGCGTCCGCTAGGATGTGCCGAAAGCTTGGGTCGCGGTGCGCCTCGACCAGCATGTGCACGTTGGCGCAGCATACGTAGGCCGAGCGGCGGGCGGCGCCCAACTGTAGAATTGTATCTACAAACTCCTCGAAGGGGCCCGTTGTGATAAAGGTGTCAAGTACCTGCTGCTTCGCTAGCATAGAGCCAGGTTTGGAAAGATTAGCGGTGTGAATACAAAACTATGCCCGCCACTACCACCCTAAGGCAGCAATGGCGGGCAAAAGGGTTTTACGCGATTAACTTAGTAGGCGTTCTTTTCGCCCATCACCATGTTCTTCACGGTTTTGGCGATGATGCGCAAATCGAGCAGTAGCGACCAGTTCTCTACGTATTCCAGGTCGTACTCCACGCGCTTCTCCATAGCGCCGCTGGCGCGGGTTTCGCCGCGGTAGCCGTTCACCTGGGCGTAGCCCGTAATGCCGGGCGTAACGGCGTGGCGCTGCGGGTAGGCGTGGATTTGTTTGGAGTATTCTTCCAGTTGCGAGACCATATTGGGCCGAGGGCCAACCACCGACATGTGCCCTAGCCACACGTTAAAGAACTGGGGCAGCTCGTCGAGGCTAGAAGCGCGCAAGAACCGGCCTACGCGGGTGATGCGTGCATCGCCTTTCGTGGCCTGTAGCTCGGTACCGCCCGTGTCGGTGCGCATAGTGCGCAGCTTGTAGCACGGAAACAGCTTGTTGCGCTTACCGGGCCGCATCTGCTTGAAGAATATGGGGCCGGGCGAATCCAGCTTGATAATTAAAGCCAGGATGGGCATTATCACTGGAAAGACTCCTACGATAACCAAACCGGAGAAAACCAAATCGAATACCCGCTTGGAAATTTGGTTGGGCCGGAAGGTGAGCGGGTGGCGCCGCACCGTGAGGATAGGGCCGTGGGCGTGGTAGTGGATATTGACGTGCTTGTGCAGCGTGCCTTCAAAGTCAGGCACAATGCGGAAGGCAATGAAGTTTTCATCCGCAAAGCTGGCCAGTTGCTGCATGTACTCGCCCTGGTTGAGGGGCAGCGCGCAGTATATCTCGTCTACCTGCTGCCGCTCGCAGTAGGCTTTCAACTCCTCCAGGCGGCCTAGGTACAGGTGGCTTACTTCGGCTGGCACGGGCTCATCGCTGAAAAAACCCAGGCAGTTATTGCCCACCGAGTCGTGCACTTCCAAGAAGCGGTACAGGTCTACCCCGCTGCGGCCAGCCCCCAGCACCACGTACTGGCTTTGGGGCCGGGCCCAGCGGTAGCGGAACGTGCGCCGGATAAAGGCAATGCCCAACCGGGCGACAATAATGCTTACCCCTGCTACCACGTACAGTAAGGCCACGTAGCGTAACGGCAAAGGCCGCACGCGCAGCAGCTCGGTACCCGCCGTCAGCACAATGGAGTGCAGCACAAGGGTGCGCATTAGGGCCCACGCTTTTTCAGCGTAGGTGCTCAGGCGGTCGGCGGCGGCAGTGCTCGCAAACTGACCGGCGACAATCCACCAAAGCAGCGCGAAGACGGCGAAATACATGGCGTCCTCGCTGTCAAATTGCCAGTCACTCCGCTGGTAGTAGCGCACCAGGCGAAAAGCTCCGAAGATGAGCAGCACATCTACCATAAGTAGGATGAGCTGGTTGAAGTAGATTCTACGCTTATAGAGTACCATAGTAGTTTGGTTATCGGCTAATCCATTCAAGGATGGGGGAGGCGTAGCCGAATGTTGTTTTCATGCTTAAAGATACGCGAGGCTAATACGGCACAGATTCATTCCTTGGTGTTAAATTTAGAAATAATTTGATTATTATAATTATAAGCTGGGAATTAGGCTTATACTATAAGAATAATTCTATTTCAAAAGTTGAGCTTATAAATTACCTCAGTAATTATTGTATTCTGTAAGGCAAAAGTGGTGCCAGCAAATGCCAGCTTACTTATTTAAAAATCTAAACATCAAGCAGTAATGCTATTTAAATTCACCAAATTTAGTTAGCCCCATACTGCCGAGCATACAGCTTCAATACGCCTTGCCGATAGCTTAGCAGCTCTAGGGTATAGTCGGGCTCGGCTGGCTCGGCCGCGGGCAAATGAATGCGCAAACGGCCGGGACTGGCTTCCACCCAAGTGCCTTCCTGCGCCTGCAGGCCCCCGCCCGGCGCCAGGTCGTAGCGCGTAAAACGACCGGCGGGCCCCAGCCAAAAGCCCGGCCGCCCACCCGGCAGGTAGCGAAAGCGGTACGTGTTGCGGCGGTAAACGAGGGTGTCGGCGCGGCTGGCTTCGGGCAGCAGCAGCCAGGTGCCGCGCAAGGCCGCAAGTTGGCTTGTAGGCACGTCAGCGGCTATTTTATCGCTGGTGGCGGCCGGCTGGCAAGCGGCTAGTAGCAGTAAGCAGGCAACGTAAGCTAGGCGCATAACGCACCTTGTACGTAAACCAGCGCCCGTAGCTTGCTGCTGGCCGTACTTTTGGCAAGCCGCGCGGCGGGGCCTAGGGCCCAGTCGCCCCTTGCCGGGCATAACCTGAATAATTGGAAAAGTGGACAATCGCGCCCTGATAAAAGCCTTTCGCCTAACGGCCCAGCTGCTGGAGCTGCACGACGAAAATCCGTTTAAGATTCGTGCGTACGAGGGCACGGCCACGGCCCTGGAGCAGCTGGAATTTCCGGTGGCCGAGGTAGAGCGCCCCGGCCTGCCCGACCGCACCGGCCTGAGCAAAACCCAGGCTGCCAAGGTAGCCGAGCTGCTCGACACCGGCACCTTCGAGGAGCTGCAGCGCTTACTCGACACCACCCCGCCTGGCGTGGTAGAGCTGCTGGGTATCAAGGGTATTGGCCCCAAAAAAGTACGGGCGCTGTGGCGCGACGCGGGCATTGAAGGCCCCGAACAGCTGCGCGAAGCGGCCGAAGCGGGCCGCGTGGCGCAGCTCAAGGGCTTCGGGGCCAAAACCCAGGAGGCTATTCTGACGGCGCTGGACTTTACCGACCAGAGCGCGGGCAAGCTGCTGTTTTCGCAGGCCGAGCAGCTGGCCCTCGACCTGGGCGCTCGCCTAGAGCCGCTACCGGGCGTAAGCGAGGTGGCGGCCGTGGGCGAGGTGCGCCGCGCCCTAGAAGTAGTGGAAACGGTGGCCCTGCTGGTAGCCGCGCCCGACCCCGGCCCCGTGCACGACCTGCTGAATGCAGCGCCCGGCCTGCGCGCCGACCCGCGCCGCTCGGGACCCTGGGCCTGGCGCGGCACCACGGCCGAGGGCGGCGTGGCCGTGGCCGTGCGCGTGGTGCCCGCAACAGAGTTTGCGAACCAGCTGGCCAGCGAAACCGGCAACGCTGCGCACCTCGACGCGCCCCTGCCCCACCCCGCCCCCGGCAAGCCCAATACGCTGCGCCAGTGGCTCAAGCGCGAGCGCTTCGCCAGCGAAGACGACCTGTACGCGGCGGCCGGCTTGCAGTACGTGGTGCCCGAGCTGCGTGAGGGCTTGGGCGAAATTGAGCTGGCGGCCGAGCATAAAATTCCGCGCCTGCTGGAAGACGGCGACCTACGCGGCTCGCTGCACAACCACAGCACGTACTCCGACGGCAGCCACTCGCTGCGCCAGATGGCTACTTTCTTGCGCGATGCGGGCTACGAGTACCTCGGCATTTGCGACCACTCGCAGGCTGCGCACTACGCCAATGGCCTGGGGCCGGAGCGCGTGCGCCAGCAGCAGCGCGAAATTGACGAGCTGAACCAGGAGCTGGCCCCTTTCCGCATCTTCAAAGGCATTGAGGCCGACATCCTGGGCGATGGCAGCCTGGACTACGACGCCGAGCTGCGCGACACGTTTGACTTCGTAGTGGCCAGCATCCATTCCAACCTGAAGATGGACGAGCAGCGCGCCACCGAGCGCCTGCTGGCCGCCATTGCCAACCCGCACTGCACCATGCTGGGCCACCCCACCGGCCGCCTGCTGCTGCGCCGCGCCGGCTACCCCATCGACTTCAAGGCCGTCATTGACGCCTGCGCCCAGCACCAGGTTATTATTGAAATCAACGCCAACCCCTGGCGGCTCGACCTCGACTGGCGCTGGGTGCGCTACGCCCTAGGCCAGGGCGTGCAGCTCAGCATCAACCCCGATGCCCACCACACCAACGGCTACGCCGACATGCGCTACGGCGTACTGGCCGGCCGCAAGGGTATGCTCACGAAGGAGATGACGTTCAACGCCAAATCGGCGGAGGAAGCTGCCAATTACTTTGCCGCGCGCAAAGCGAAATTTTAATGTTAAAAAGTGAGGAATGTAAAAATGTGAGGAATATGGAAAATGGGAAAATTAGCAAGTGAAAATTATATTTAATTAATTGATTATTTAATTTTTACATTTCCACATTTATCAGAGTTCTCACATTCAAAAATTTATGAAAATTCTGGTACTGCGCTTTTCCTCCATCGGTGACATCGTGCTGACGACGCCGGTGGTGCGGCAGTTGAAGACGCAGGTGCCGGGCGCGGCCATTCACTACGCCACCAAGCCGGCCTACGCCGCGCTATTCGAAGCCAGTCCCTACGTCGACAAGCTGCACTTGCTGCGCGGTAGCCTGGGAGCCCTGGTGCAAGAGCTGCGGGCTGAGCGGTTTGATTTCATCGTCGATTTGCACAATAACCTGCGCACGCGGCTTATTCGGCTGCAGCTACCGGGCGTGCCGGCCCGGGCCTTCGATAAGCTTAATTGGCAGAAGTACCTGCTGGTGCGCTTCAAAATCAACCGCTTGCCTCCCGTGCACATCGTGGACCGCTACCGGGCGGCGGCCGCCCCCCTAGGGGTGGTGGACGATGGCCGGGGCTTGGATTATTTCATTCCGCCTGGCCAGCAGGTAAACGTGCCAGCTACTTTGCCCGCCGGCTTTCGGCCGGGGCACTACGTGGCCGTGGCCATTGGGGCGCAGCACGCCACCAAGCGCCTGCCCGTCGAGAAGCTCATTGAGCTGATGGGCCGCCTGGCCCCGCGCCCGGTGGTGCTGCTGGGGGGCCCCGAAGACGAAACCACTGGCCACGTCATTGAGCTAGCAGCCAGCTCGCCCATTTTCAACGGGTGCGGGCAGTTTTCGCTGCACCAGTCGGCCTCGCTGCTGCGGCAGGCGCAGTTCGTAGTCAGCCACGATACGGGGCTGATGCACATAGCGGCGGCGTTTAAAAAGCCGATTTTCAGCGTGTGGGGCAACACGGTGCCGCAGTTTGGCATGTATCCCTACCGCGCGCCCTTCGAGGTGCTGGCGGTAGCGGGCCTAGGGTGCCGGCCGTGCTCCAAGATTGGTTTTGCGCAGTGCCCCCTAGGGCATTTCAAGTGCATGAAAGACCAGGACTTGGCCCGGGATTGGACGAAGCTCCTGTAGCAACCCAGCAGCTGCGCCCCCATGTCAAGTAGTTGTCAGGTCGCAATTCCTAACCTCACGCTCCACACTTTGCCACCGTTTGCGTTTCTGTGGGGGCCTGTTTTCCGCTAGCCTTGGCCAGCTGGCCAAGGCACAACCGCTACTGGCGCCCCACCGCAGTACCAAGCTTAATGGGGCGGCCGGAGCCATCTTTGCCCCCGTATGCCCGACCTCGCCGCCCCCCTCCCTTACTTCGTCTTCGACTTCGACTCCACCTTTACGCAAGTCGAAGGCCTGGACGAGCTGGCCGAAATCGCCCTCACCGGCCGGCCCGACCAGGCGGAAAAAGTAGCCGCCATTAAAGCCCTGACCGACCAGGGCATGGCGGGCGAAATCGGTTTTCAGGAGTCGCTGGCGCGGCGGCTGGCACTGCTGGGGGCGCAGCGGCAGCACCTGGCGCCGCTGGTGGCGCGGCTGCAGGGCAAGGTCAGCGAGAGCATCCGGCGCAACGGCGACTTCTTCCGGCGCTACGCCGACCGCATCTACGTGGTGAGCAGCGGGTTCCGCGAGTTTATCGAGCCCGTGGTGGCCGCCTACGGCGTGCGGCCCGACCACGTGCTGGCCAATACTTTCACCTTCGACGATGCCGGCAATATCACCGGCTGCGATGCCAGCAACGTGCTGAGCCGCGACGGCGGCAAGATTCAGCAGCTGCGCGACTTGCAGCTCGACGGGCCGGTGTACGTGCTCGGCGACGGCTACACCGACTATCAAATCCGCGAGGCCGGACTGGCCAAGCGCTTCTACGCCTACACCGAGAACGTGAGCCGCCCCAGCGTGGTGGCCCACGCCGACCAGGTGCTGCCCACCTTCGACGAGTTCTTATACCAACTGAAACTCCCCATGACCCTGAGCTACCCCAAAAACCGCATTAAGGTGCTGCTGCTCGAAAACCCCGATGCCCGCGCCGCCGAGCTGTTTCGCCAGGAAGGCTACCAGGTGGAACTGGTGGCCGGCGCCCTCGACGAGGACGAGCTACTGGCCCGCATCGAGGGCGTGAGCATCCTTGGCATCCGCTCGAAAACGCACGTGACCGAAAAGGTGCTGGCCGCCGCCAACCGCCTCATCGCCATCGGGGCCTTCTGCATCGGCACCAACCAGATTGACTTGCCCGAGGCCATGCGCCGGGGCGTGGCCGTGTTCAACGCGCCGTTTTCGAATACCCGCTCGGTGGTAGAGCTGACCCTGGCCGAGCTGATTGTGCTGGCCCGCCGCATCCCGGAGAAAAACCCCAAGATGCACCAGGGCGAGTGGGACAAGTCGGCCAAGGGCGCCTTCGAGGTGCGCGGCAAGACGCTGGGTATCATCGGCTACGGCAACATCGGGGCGCAGCTCTCAGTGGTGGCCGAGGCCCTAGGGCTCAAGGTCATCTACTACGACATTGCCGAAAAATTGCAGCTTGGCAACGCCCACAAGGCCGTCAGCCTAGAGGAGCTACTGCCCCAGGCCGACATCGTGACGCTGCACATCGATGGGCGGCCCGAAAACCAGGACTTCTTCGGCGCCCAACACTTCGCCCTGATGAAGCCCGGCGCCTTGTTCATCAACAACGCCCGCGGCCACGTGGTGGACGTGCCGGCCCTGGCCGCCGCCCTGCGCAGCGGCCACCTGGGCGGCGCGGCCGTAGACGTGTTTCCGCACGAGCCCAAGACCAACGCCGAGGCCTTCGAGAGCGAGCTGCGCCACCTGCCCAACGTGCTGCTCACGCCCCACATCGGCGGCAGCACGGCCGAGGCCCAGCGCAACATCGCCGAGTTCGTGCCCGAGCGCATCATGCAGTTTATCAACAGCGGCAACACGCAGCAGAGCGTCAATTTCCCCAACATCCTGCTGCCCGCCCAGCAGCAGGCGCACCGCCTCATCCACATTCACGCCAACGTGCCCGGCGTGCTGGCCCGCATCAACAATGTGCTGGCCCAGCACCACGTCAACATCCTGGGCCAGTACCTGAAAACCAACGAGCTGGTGGGCTACGTCATCACCGACATCGACAAGGCCTACGACCAGGACGTGATTCAGGCCCTGCGCGAGGTGGAGCACACCATCAAGTTCCGGGTATTGTATTAAAAAGTAGCCTGGACTTTGTAGTCTGGGCTACTACTCGGCATCGGCGGCTTGCTGGCTTTCGGCGGGGGTGGTTTCCGGCTGGCGCTGCAGCAGTTTGGGCGGCAGGTTCAGTACTTGCTCCAGGGGTATCTGCCACAGCTCCTCCACCGGGATGCCGCGCTTCAGCTCGGTTTGCAGCTCGCCTATCAAGGACAGGGCCGACGCCAGCGGACAGTGAAACTTACGCACCATGTAGCTGGCAGCCAGGCTCACCCACTGGTCAATGCTTTGCTGAATGAACAGCAGGTCGGCATCAGGGGCTTCGCGGAGGTGGGGCTGCTGGCTGGTGCGCGCTTCCTCTTCTAGGTGCAGCCGAACAGTATTCAGGGCGAGGGCAAACAGGGTTTTGTCGCGGCGCAGCTGGCGCAGGCGGGGCAGAGTAGCCATGGTAGCTCGGGAAGGCAGTGGAAGCCGCAAAGGTAGAAGCGGCAAAGCCGGGTCGGCGGCCCTAGGCCTTATTGCCCGCGCTACTCCCGCAAAAAGCCCCAGCCGTAGTCGGTTGGGGCTTTTTGCGGGAGTAGCGCGGGCTACCTACTGGCGCACTACGCGCTGAGTGCTGGTGCCGGCCGCCGTAGCTACGCGCAGCAGGTAGAGGCCGGGGGCCAGGGCCGGCAGCGCGGGCAAGGCTTGGGGCGCGGCCCCAAGCTGCACCACTTGGCTATACAAGGGGCGGCCTTCGGTGGTGAGCAGGACTACGGTAGCTGTTTGCGGCGCGGCACCGGCGGGCAGTGCCACGTTCAGCTCGGCGCCGAACACGGTGGGAAATGCCTGGACCTGGGTGGCGGCGCCTAGGCCCTCGGCGCGGCTCAAGGCCACGGTAGCCGAGTAAGCCAGGGTGCCGTCCTGGTCCACCTGGCGCAGGCGGTAGTAGCTAGTGCCGGCCGGGGCCGCGGCATCCAGGTACTGGTACTGGTGAGCGCTGGCGCTGTTGCCCAGCGCCGCCACCTGCCCCACCTGCTCAAATGCCACCCCGTCGGGGCTGCGCTCCAAGCCAAAATAGGCGCTGTTCATTTCCGAGGCCGTAGTCCAGCTCAGCTGGTTGCCACCCCCTAGGGCCTGGCCACTGAAGGCCACCAGCACCACTGGCAGCGGGGCTACCAGCGTGGGAATCGTGGCCGACTGGCTCTGCTCGAAGCGGTAGACGCTGCCCGTACCATTGCCCACAAACAAATCCAGCAGGCCGTTGCCGTCGAGGTCAGTGACGGCAGGCGCGGCAAAGCCATTGGCCCCACTCATGCTGATGGCGGTGCTGCCATCGGTGGTCAGGTTGCCCAGTGACTTGAACGTCACGGCATTGGTGCCGGTCTGGGTGTAGAGCACAATGGCGCCGGCCTGGTTACCGAGCAGCATGTCGAGGTAGCCATCGCCGTTGTAGTCGGTCAGCAGGGGCTTGTCCACGCTGCCAGCGTCGATGACAACGCCCTTCTCGTCCTTCATCTGCCCTAGGATGTTGAAGGTGACGGCGTTGGGGGCGGTTTGCTCGTAGCGGCGCAGCGTGCCGTCGTTGCTGCCCACCAGCACGTCGAGCAAGCCGTTGTTATCCAGGTCGGCCAGCGTGGGGCGCGGGTAGTAGCCGCTGGCCGCACTGCTGCCGCTGTAGGGGTTGGCAAAGAGGGGGCTGCGGTTGAACAGCAGTGCCCCAGGGCCCGAAGCCGCGGTTTGCTCGTAGCGCAGCACCGAGCCCAGCTCCTCGCCCACCAGCAACTCAAGCAGGCCATCGCCGTCGAGGTCGGTTAGGGTGGGCTTGGCGTAGTGGCCGTTGGCATTATTCGCGCCCACGTTCAGGGTGGTGCCATCGGCATTCTTCAGCAGCGTGCCCGCGCCGAAGCTGGTGTCATTCGTGCGCGTTTGCTCGAAGGCTTTAATGGTGCCATCGCCCTGGCCCACCAGCAGGTCAATCAGTCCGTCGCCGTCGAGGTCACCCACGGTGGGGGTCGAGAAATTGCCGCTGGCTAGGGTGCTTACCACGCTGTTTGACTTCTGGGCGTAGCTCACGGCCGACGACTGGCGGGTAATACCCAGCTTATTGGCCGTGAGGGCCGTGCCCTTGGCCGTGGTCAGGCGCAGGCGGCCGGTGGCGGCGGCGCGCGGCACCTCCACTACTACGGCGATGGCCGAGGAGCTAAGCACCTTCACGGGCAGCCCGTTGAGCATCACCGATTTCAAGTTGTTCAGGCCCGTGCCCGTGATGGTAACGGAAGCGCCCGGCGCGGCTTGGGCGGGGGCAAAGCCCACGATGGTTTGGGCCGCGGCGGCCGCAGGCAGCCCGAAACCGAGCAGCGCCAGGGCTGCGAAACGCTTGGTAAAAGTTTCTATCATAGAAGTAGCGCTTAAAGAAGAGTAGGTAGAATTTTTTGCGGAAGCATCACAAAAATATCTAACTAAGCCCAACAATAAGCCTACTAACAAAACGCACTTTTTACCTCGACCATACAGGGACGATTGACTATTAAGCTTTTAAAGTTGTAAAACTTTTTTAAGCGCCGCTATATTTTCTTGATAACATCCTGTTTTATAAGCGCTGCCGCACCTCGCTCAGCGTCCACTGCATGGCGTCGCGGGTGCGCTGGTCGTCGCCCAAGATGTTGTTGTTGAAGAACGTAACGGCCACCAGCCGGCCGCTCTTGCAGCGCAGGTAGCCGGCCAGGTTGCAGGTATGGGTGAGGGTACCGGTTTTGCCCCAAAACCAGGTCACTTTGGGCGGGCCAGGCTCGAAGTAGCGCTTGCGCAGCGTGCCCTGGCCGCCGCCGGCCGCTAGCAGGCTCAGCAGGCGCGGCTCGGGCAGCTGCTGGTGCAGGCGCACCAGCAGCGCCGTGAGGGTGCGCGGCGTGAGCAGGTTGAAGCGCGAGAGCCCTGAGCCGTCCACCCAGTCGGGGCGGTCGGGCAGGGTGCGCAGCTGGTTTTTAAGCAAATACCGAATGGTGCGCGCCCCGCTCAGCGAGTCGCGGTAGCCCACTTGGGTGCTGGCCATCAGCAGCAGCTGCTCGGCCAGGAAGTTGTCGCTCACGCGCAGCATGCGGCGGTAGAGTGAGTCGGCGCGTAGCCCGTGCAGGGTGCGAATGCTGTCTTGGCCGGGCCTAGGGTGCCAGGGGCCAATGCCGACCACGGCCCGGCGTAGGGTGTCGCCCAGCAGGCGCAGCAGCAGCTGGCGGCTGGTGCGGTAGGGTATTTCATCCACCCACTTCTTGGGGGCCGGCAGGTAGGTGAAGCGGTTGTCGAGCTGCGCCCGAAACACGTGCTCCTCGTGGTCCTGGTCGGGCGAGAGGCGAAAGTCGGGCCCGGCCTTGGCGGTGAGGGGCGCGAAGGCGCGAGGCGCCACCCGCACCCGCTGCGGCAGGGGCTGCAGTGGCGCGCCGGGCCTAGGGCGCGCCAGCTGCGGCGCGCTGCCATAGAAGCGCACCGTGTTGCCGTAGAGCGGGAAGGCCGTGCGCTCGGGCTGGAAATAGTAGTTAAAGTCGTCCCAGGTCCAGCCGGGTCCGTAGGCGGGCACGCAGGCAATGTCGCAGTAGGCCAGCACTTTCTCGGGCCGGCCGGCCAAAAAGGCGTAGGCCCGCCGCGAGGGCACGTCGCCGTGCAGCAGCGTAGGGTCGCCGGTGCCCTGGAAGAAGAGCGTGTCGCCCCTAGAGAAGTAGCGCAGGCTGGGCAGCGAGTCGCCGAGCAGCGTGAGGCCGGCGTAGAGGCTAAATAATTTTAGGGTGCTGGCCGGAGTGAAGTCCTTGCCCGCGTTGTAGCCGAAGAGGAGCTCGCCGGTGGTGGCATCGGCCAGGGCCACGCCCACCTGCTGGCGGCGCAGCGCCCGGCTGCTATCGAGGCGCTGGCGCAGCCAGGGCATATCGACCTTGCCCGTGGCCGAATCGAGGACGATGGCCGCCGGCACGGGCGGCTGGGAAGTGGTAGCTTGCCCGCAGGCAGAGGTGAGCGGCAGCAGGGCTAGCCAAACAGCCCAGCGCAACTGGCCGGCAGCAAGAGTGGAGAAAGACAGAATCGGCACGGCGCAACTTACGCAGGAAGGCCTTAGTCCATAGCCGGCCGGCCCCTTTTGGGCGGCTCCTACTGCTTATGCGCCTTTTGTACCGCCTGCTGGCCCTAGGGGTTCTGCTGAGCCCGAGGCTAACCCACGCCCAGCCTAAAACCCCCGCCGACTTTGGCTACCGCCACCTGCAAATGCGCTACAAAGGGGACACTGTGAACGTGCTGGTGCTCTCCAAAAAAGGGGAGGAGCTGAAGCGCAAGCCAGTGTTCTTCTTTGCCCAAGGGTCTTCCCCTAGCCCCGTAATACTCTACGACGAGCAAGGCGCTTACCGGCTGATTCCTATCAAGATGGACTCCTTATTGGCCCGCTGCCACCTGGTGGTAGTAGCCAAGCCCGGCCTGCCGCTGGTGGGCGACTTGCGCCAGCTGGGCCCCGGCGGCTACGTACTGGATACCAAAACCGGGCTACTGCCTGCTAAGTATTGCCAGCACAACTACCTGGAGTATTACGTGCGGCGCAACCGGGTTGTGCTGCGCTACCTCAGCCGCCAGCCCTGGGTGCAAGCCGACGACATCACGGCCATGGGCCACTCGGAAGGCAGCGCCGTAGTAGCCCGCATGGCGCGCCATTCGCACCACCTGCGGCGCGTTATTTATTTGGCGGGCAGCCCCCTAGGGCGCATGCTCACGCAGGTTTCGGGCGCGCGGCTGGAGGTCGACTCGGCCACGGCGGAAAGCTTATTCAACCGCTGGCAGCAGGTGGTGGCCGCCCCCAGCCAGGTAGATTGCCACGGCGACAGCAACCGCTTGATTTATTCGCTTTCGACGCCGTCAACTCCGCTGGAAGACCTCCTGCACAGCCGCCTGCCCATCTTCGTGGGCTACGGCACCCGCGACCGCTCGGCGCTGCTCAACGATTACCTGCGGCTAGAAGCCATTCGGCGGCGCAAAACCAACTTCGCCTTCCACGCCTACCCCGAGGTAGAGCACAATTTCTTCGGCTTCACCAACGGCAAAATCGATTACGAAAAAGGGCAGTGGGACCGGGTGGCCCGCGACTTTTTTGCCTGGATGACCATGCACTAGCTATCCGGCGCCTGGTAGCATTTTTCGCAGAAAAACGACTAGCGCAAACGCTAACGGATACTACTTTGGGCAGAAGCGGCCGCGGGCCCTAGGGGCCGGCCGGGCTGGGCCGCTACCGGGAACAAGTGGGGACCAGCTAGTTTAGAGGGGGCGGGTTGCTAGCTTGCACCCCGTTTTACCCGGTTTTTCACTTTCCCACCAACGCCCATGAGCAAGATTAAAGTAGCCAACCCCGTAGTGGAGCTGGACGGCGACGAGATGACCCGCATCATCTGGAAATTCATCAAGGACAAGCTGATTCTGCCCTACCTCGACGTCGACATCAAGTACTACGACCTGGGCATCGAGTACCGCGACGAGACCAACGACCAGGTAACCATCGACTCGGCCAACGCCATTAAGCAGTACGGCGTGGGCATCAAGTGCGCCACCATCACCCCCGACGAGCAGCGGGTGGAGGAGTTCGGGCTGAAGCAGATGTGGAAGTCGCCCAACGGCACCATCCGCAACATCTTGGACGGCACCGTGTTCCGCGAGCCCATCGTGATGAGCAACATCCCGCGCCTGGTGCCCAACTGGACGGCCCCCATCTGCATCGGCCGCCACGCCTTCGGCGACCAGTACCGCGCCACCGACTTCGTGACTAAGGGCAAGGGCAAGCTCACCATCACCTTCACGCCCGAGGACGGCGGCGAGGCGCAAAGCTTTGAGGTGTACAACTTTAAGGGCGACGGCGTGGCCCTGGCTATGTACAACACCGACGAGAGCATCCGCGGCTTCGCGCACGCCTGCTTCAACCAGGCCCTGATGAAGGGCTGGCCGCTGTACCTGAGCACCAAGAACACGATTCTGAAGAAGTACGACGGCCGTTTCAAGGACATTTTCCAGGAGATTTACGAAGCCGACTACCAGGACAAGTTCAAGGCTGCCGGCATCACCTACGAACACCGCCTGATTGACGACATGGTGGCCTCGGCGCTGAAGTGGAACGGCAACTTCGTGTGGGCCTGCAAAAACTACGACGGCGACGTGCAGAGCGACACCGTAGCCCAGGGCTTCGGCTCGCTGGGCCTGATGACCAGCACGCTGGTAACGCCCGACGGCAAAACGATGGAGGCCGAGGCCGCCCACGGCACCGTCACGCGCCACTACCGCGACCACCAGGCCGGCAAGCCCACCAGCACCAACCCCATCGCCAGTATCTTCGCCTGGACCCGCGGCCTCGAATTCCGCGGTATGCTCGACGGCAACCAGGAGCTAATCGACTTCTGCAAGGCCCTGGAGCAGGTGTGCATCGAAACCGTGGAAAGCGGCAAGATGACTAAGGACCTAGCCGTCTGCATCCACGGCAACAAGGTGGAGCACGGCCGCGACTACCTCTACACCGAGGAGTTTCTGGAGGCCATCGACGAGAACCTGAAGAAGAAGCTGGGCCAGTAGCCCTAGGGCCCTTTGGCACGCAAAAGCCCACCCGGTTGCCGGGTGGGCTTTTTTAGTGGGCGGGCGGCGTAGGCTGGACTACTAAGCTCTTGCTTAGTGCCTCGGTAAGACGAGTCGCTCGTTGCGGGCTGCTAAGCAGAAGTTTGGCGTTACAATCAGCAGGCGTTTCCTTCCCTTGGGAAGAGGAGGTTAGCGGGCCGGGCAGGCAGCTACGCAGCCAGTGCCAGCTGCTCCTTAATTTTCACGCGGTGCTTTAGTCCGAATTCGACCAGGGCGTTGATGACAGGCTGGATTTCGAGCGCGTGGGGCGTGAGGGCGTAGGAAACCGTCACGGGCTTGGTGGCATTTACCGTGCGGGTAATGAGCTGGTTGTCTTCCAGGTCCTGCAACTCTTTCGACAGCACTTTGGGGGTGATGCCCGCCGAGGCGGCTTGCAAGTCCTTGAAGCGCATGGCGCCGTAGTTGTATAGGTTCAGCAGGATGCCGAATTTCCACTTGCCGCTCACCAGCTCGGTGGCATCCCGCAGGGCCCGCAGGCGCTCCTGGTGCAGCGCCGGGTCTTGTTCGCAGTGCACGGTGGCCGCCATAAATAGTCGCTTTCCTAAAGGTAATGGATAGTAAAGGTAAAGCGACTACCCGGCAGTTTTGCCAGAAATTTCACCCACTGCAAGATGAGCAAGACTATTTTTATCACCGGCGCGTCGGCCGGTATCGGCAAAGCCACCGCCAAGCTGTTTGCCGCCCAGGGCTGGCAGGTGCTGGCCACCATGCGCAGGCCCGAAAACGAAACCGAGCTTAGCCAGCTAGAACGCGTGCGCCTGCTGCCCCTGGACGTAACTAACCCGGCGCAGATTGCCGCTACCGTGCAGCAGGCGCTGGCCCTAGGGCCCGTTGACGTCGTGTTCAACAACGCGGGCTACAGCCTGCTGGGGCCCCTGGAAGCCACCACCGACGAGCAGCTGGTGCGCCAGCTGGAAACCAATTTCCTAGGGGTAGTGCGCGTAACGCAGGCCTTTATTCCGGCCTTTCGGGCACGGCGGGCGGGGTTGTTTATCACCACTTCCTCATCGGCAGGGCTGATGGCGTTTCCGGTCAGCTCGGTGTACGATGCCAGCAAATGGGCCCTCGAGGGCTGGAGCGAAAGCTTGTCCTACGAGCTGCGCGAGTTTGGCATTGGCATCAAAAATATCGAGCCGGGCCTGGTGGCTACGGACGCCGCGCAGCGGTCGGTATTCGTGGCGCACCCGGCCTACGAGGCGCTGGCCAGCAAGTTCTTCGCCTTCATCAGCAACCCTGCAAACGTGGTATCCACCCCCGAGCAGATTGCGCAGGTGGTGTACGAAGCCGCCACCGACGGCACCAACACCCTGCGCTACGTTTGCGGCGAGGACGTAAAAGCCATGTACGCTCAGCGCCTGGCCGCCGGTGATGAAGCCTTCCGGCAGGGCATCCAGCAACTACTGGCGGCGCAGTAAAGCCAAGGCGAGCCGCTGAGCAGGGAGGCGCCGGCAGCCGTTTTTGAGCTTGTAGGAAGTAGCGCCCGCAGGCGCAGCCGGCCGGGAGCCTTATCCACCCCTACCAACTGCCTTATGCTGCGGCAGGGTCCGGGTACCGTAGGGGCATGGCCTAGGCGGGCACCCGTAATTTTTTGGATTCGCTCGAGTCGTAGAATGCCACCCTAAATTTGCGGCCGTGGCAACCGCTTGCTGAGCGAGGGCCCGCTTTGGTGGCGGCACGGCGCACCGCCCCCTACCTAGCCGGCGGTGCGGGCGCGGCCGTTTGCCATCCTGTTCTCGATATTCCAGGGCATTCCTGCCCTTACGACCAAGCTTTTTTATGAGTACCTATTCCCCCTCCGACGCCCCTAGCCCTACCCCAGGCAAGCCAGTGGTTGGCGTCGTGATGGGTTCCAGCAGCGACTGGGACACCATGCAGCATGCCGTGCAGGTGCTGGCGGACTTTGGCGTGGCCCACGAGGCGCGGGTGGTATCGGCCCACCGCATGCCCGACGACTTGTTTGCCTACGCCGAGCAGGCCGGGCCGCGCGGCTTGCAGGCCATCATCGCTGGCGCGGGGGGCGCGGCCCACCTACCGGGCATGCTGGCCGCCAAAACCACCGTGCCCGTGCTGGGAGTGCCGGTGGCCAGCCGCCACCTACAGGGGGTCGACTCGCTGCACAGCATCGTGCAGATGCCCAAGGGAATACCGGTGGCCACGTTTGCGATTGGCACGGCCGGGGCGGCCAATGCCGCGCTGTTCGCCGTCAGCCTGCTGGCGTTGCACGACCCCGACCTGGCTACCAAGCTGCAGGCGTTTCGCGCCGCCCAAACCGAGGCCGCCCGCGCCATGACCCTGCCCGTATGAGTGCCGATAGCCACGTTGCCGCCATGGCCCCGATTTTTCCTGGCAGTGTAGACGCCGCGGGCCAGCGGGCTACCCTAGGGGTGCTGGGGGGTGGCCAGCTAGGCCGCATGTTTGTGCAGGCCGCCCAGCGCCTGGGCTACTTCACGGCCGTGCTGGAGCCCGACGCGCAAAGCCCGGCCGGGCAGGTGAGCCACCACCACATCCAAACCGGCTACGACGACCCGGCGGGGCTGGCGCAGCTGGCTTACCTGTGCCAGGCCATCACGACCGAGTTTGAGAACGTGCCGGCCCAGGTACTGCAAACGCTGGCCCTGACCCGGCCCGTGGCGCCGGGCGCGGCCGTAGTGGGCATTGCTCAAAATCGCATCGAGGAAAAAGCCCACTTCGCGGCCTGCGCGGCCACGTCAGGGGTGGGCTGCGCGCCTTACGCGGTGCTTGAAACGCCAGCCCAGCTGCAAGCCGTGCAGGCCGAGCGGCCGGAGCTGCTGCCCGGCATCCTCAAAACCGCCCGCCTGGGCTACGATGGCAAGGGCCAGGTCCGGGCTGAGAACGCCGCGGAGCTGGCCGCCGCCTGGGCGGAGCTGGGCGGCGTGGCCTGCGTGCTGGAAAAGAAGCTGCCGCTGGCCGCCGAGTGCTCGGTGCTGGTGGCCCGCGGCTGGGACGGGCAGGTGGTCAGCTTCGCGCCGCAGCGCAACGTGCACGTGGCGGGCATTCTGGCCGTTACCCACGCCTACGCTGGGGCGCTGCCCCCGGCCCTGGCCGAGCGGGCGCGCGAGGCGGCCATTGCCATCGCCCGGCAGCTCGGCTACGTGGGGGTGCTGTGCGTCGAGTTTTTTGTGGTGGACGACGGCAGCGAGCACGGCAGCCTGGTAGTCAACGAAATGGCCCCCCGTCCCCACAACAGCGGTCACTACACCCTGGACGCCTGCGACGCGTCGCAGTTCGATTTGCAGGTGCACGCCCTGGCGGGCCTGCCCCTGCCCCAGCCGCGCCAGCACTCCCCCGCCATCATGCTCAACCTGCTGGGTGACGTGTGGCTGGACGCCGCTGGCCGCTTGCGGGAGCCAGACTGGTCTGCCGTGCTGCGCCTGCCGGGAACGCACCTGCACCTCTACGGCAAGCTGCAGGCGCGCCCGGGCCGCAAAATGGGCCACCTAACCATCACCGGCCCGGACATCGCCAGCGTCAAAGCCGGGGCGCGCCGCGCCGCGGAGTTGCTCGGCCTGCCGGGGCTGGACGGCTAGTGGCGCGGGGCTGCTGGCGCGTGTCGGCGGCGGGTAAAGCCGCTTGGTGGAGGCGCGGGCCCTAGGGGCACCCCGCCCGCCCAAACCTACTTCAGCCCCAGAAACTTCTGCTGCATCACGTCCTGCACCGAGCGACCCGACACCTTACTTTCCAGCCAGGAGATGATGTCGAAGTAGAGGAAGGGGCGGCGGTCGTAGGGGCGGGCGGCGATTTCTTCCAGCTTGGTTTTCAGGCGCGCGAACTCCTCGCGCAGCCTGGCCGGCTCGAAGTGGCCTAGGCGGCGCAGGAAGCGCAGCACCTCCAACTGCATGGGCTGCTGGTCGTTCATCTTGCCCAGGAAGTGGTACACCGAGCGCACCTGGTGCTCCAGCTCGGCGTCGTCGCCGGCCTCGTAGTGGGCTACTAGGTTGAGGATGCGGGCGAAGCATTGCAGGTCCTCGCGCAAACTCAGGTCCTTGTGGTCGATGATGCGGGTGAGGTACTTGATGGCTTGTTGGTAGTGGCCGCTGCCGAAGTACACGCAGGCGATTTTGTAGTAGAACACCAGCGTGCGGTGCAGGTCGAGCTGGCTTTTGTGCTCGCCGAGCTGCTCCAGCAATTCGGGTATCAGCTCCACGCCTTCGGTGAAGCGGGCTTCGAGGAAAATCGCGTTCAGCCGGTTGGTCCAGATGTACTGGAAGAGCAGCGTGTCGGTGTTGGGGGTGGCGCGGCGAGTCTGGTTGGCGGCGAAGTCTTCGAGCACCTTGAGCACCTCCATGAACTTGCTGTAGTAGAGCAGGTTGAAGAGGGAAGCCAGCAGGTTGTGCAGGCCCTTGATGTATAGCATGGTCTGGCTTTCCTGCTGGTCGGGCTGGGCCTCAAACAGGTCCACCCACTTCTGGGCGTAGCGGTAGCAGACCCGAAAATCCTGGTTGATGGTGTGATACCACACGTGGGCCTGGTAGAAGTAGAGCTTCTCCCAGAAGCCGCTGCCGGCAGCCAGCCGGGCCGGCACGTGGGCCCGGAAATAGGCCGTAAACTGCTCGTGGTCGGCCTGGTTGCGGGCGTGGCCGGCCTGCAAATACAACCCGTAGAGGCGTAGCGAGGCGTTGGACAGCTCGTGCTGCCGCCCGAGGTGGGTAGCGGTGGCCGAAGCCTCCTCGGCCAGCGACTCGGCCCGGCCCTGCAGGCTGCGCGTGATGTACTGCGACTCGATGAGCTTCTCGAAGTCGATGGCCAGCAGCGCCACGTGGGGCAGCTCGGCGGCGTGGGCGGCCTGCTTCACGCGGGCCAGCATCCGCAGGGCCTGCTGGTAGAAGCCCTTGTTGTAGAGCACGCGGGCGTAGTCGAGCTGCTCGTGCAGCTGAATATCGAGGTTTTGGCCGGCGTGGTAGAGGCGCAGGCTGGCCAGCAGCTGCTTGTAGAGGTTGGCCTTGAGGTTGGCGAGCTGGGCGCGCTTGAGGCTGGGCACCTGCGCTAGCACCCGCTCCTCGTCGGGCTGCTCCTGGGCGTCGAAGGCGTCGAAGAGTTGCAGAAACTTCAGGCCCTCGGTGGCGCCCTGGCGGCTGGTGTAGAGGCGAAAATGCCGCTTCTCGGACTGGGTAAGCGACTTGAGGAGCTGAAAAACGGGGTCGCTGGCGCGGTTAGGCATTGTAAAAACTTACTAATTAACTTATTTACTTACAGCCTATTGCTACTCAAAACGCGGGGCTTGGAAATAATAGAATCCGGGCATTTTTGTTTTCGCGCCTTGCTAAAGTGCTGCTACTTGCAGCACAAATCCAGTTGCCGCCCGGCCACGCGGGGCTTCTGCCTAGTTTCTCTACCTCATGGCGACGCAAAAAATTCAGATTTTCGATACCACGCTGCGCGACGGCGAGCAAGTACCGGGCTGCAAGCTAAACCAACAGGAAAAGCTCGTTATTGCCCGGCAGCTCGAAGCCCTAGGGGTGGACGTGATTGAGGCCGGCTTCCCAGTGAGCAGCCCCGGCGACTTTGCCGCGGTGGCCGCCATCGCCGCCCAAACCAAGGACGCCACTGTCTGCGGCCTCACCCGCGCTGTCGAAAACGACATCCGGGTGGCCGCCGACGCCCTGCGCCAGGCCCGCCGCCCGCGCATTCACACCGGCATCGGCACCTCCGACCTGCACGTGCAGCAAAAATTGCGCACCACCCGCGAGGACGTGCTGGCCCGCGCCGTGGCCGCCGTGAAGCTGGCCAAAAGCTTTGTGGAGGACGTGGAATTTTACGCTGAGGACGCCGGCCGCACCGACAACGAGTTTCTGGCCCGCGTGTGCGAGGCGGCCATTGCCGCCGGCGCCACCGTGCTCAACATCCCCGACACCACCGGCTACTGCCTGCCCCACGAGTACGGCGCCAAGATTAAGTACCTGGCCGACAACGTGCGCGGCATCGAGCGCGCCACCCTGAGCACGCACTGCCACAACGACTTGGGCCTGGCCACCGCCAACTCCATTGCGGGCGTCAGCAACGGCGCGCGCCAGATTGAGTGCACTATCAACGGCGTGGGCGAGCGCGCCGGCAACACGGCCCTCGAAGAAGTGGTGATGATAGTGCGCCAGCATCCCGGCCTAGGGCTGCACACCAACGTGCGCACCCAGCTGCTCACCGAAACCTCGGCCCTGGTATCGCACCTGATGAGCATGACCGTGCAAGCCAACAAGGCCATCGTGGGCGCCAACGCCTTCGCCCACAGCAGCGGCATCCACCAGGATGGCGTGATTAAGTGCCGCGAAACCTACGAAATCATCGACCCCAAAGAGGTGGGCGCCGTCGATTCGAGCATCGTGCTCACCGCCCGCTCGGGCCGCGCCGCCCTGGCCTACCGCCTCCAGAAGCTGGGCTACCACCTGGAGCGCCCGGCCCTGAACGCCGCCTACGCCAGCTTCCTGCAGCTGGCCGACCGCCAGCGCGAGGTCATCGACGACGACTTGCACCTGCTGGCCATCGAGGTGCGCAACGTAGCCGAAGCAGTAAACGCTTAATTCATTCATAACCAGCCAAGGAAGCGGGGCGGCAGGCGCTGCCAGTGGGTGGGAGCAGGGAAGTCAGGGGGTCGGGTTAAAATCCCAACAACGCCATTCTTTCACACCCTTAACACGACCAAAACTTCCCCCTGTTGCTTCGTTTCCTTGGCTGTTTTTATGTATCCAGAACGTCATGCTGAGCTTGCCGAAGCATCTCTACCGCTTCGTTGGTTAACAGCCTAATACGACCCTAGGCGGCGCGGTAGAGATGCTTCGGCAAGCTCAGTATGACGTTCTTCTACACATAGACTATCCTATTAATAATGCCCCGCACGCTATTCGATAAAATCTGGGATGCCCACGTCGTTCGCTCCATCGAGGGCGGGCAGGACGTGCTGTATATCGACCGCCACCTGATTCATGAAGTCACCAGCCCCCAGGCGTTTGACGAGCTGGCGGCGCGGGACCTCGGGCTGTTTCGACCCAGCCAGATTATCGCCACGGCCGACCACAACGTGCCGACCCTCAACCAGCACCTGCCCATCGAGGAGCCGCTCTCGCGCTCGCAGGTGGATAAGCTGACCGAGAACTGCCAGAAGTACGGCATCGAGCTATACGGCCTGGGCCACCAGCGCCAGGGCATCGTGCACGTGATTGGGCCGGAGCTGGGCCTCACGCAGCCGGGCCTCACGATGGTATGCGGCGACAGCCACACCAGCACCCACGGCGCGTTTGGCGCGGTGGCTTTCGGCATCGGCACCAGCCAGGTGGCGCAGGTGATGGCCTCGCAGTGCCTGCTGCTGAGCCGGCCCAAGCGGATGCGCATTTCAGTAGAAGGCGAGCTGCGGCCGGGCGTTACGGCCAAGGACATTATCCTTTACATTATTAGTCAGTTGGGTACCGGCGGGGCCACCGGGCACTTCGTGGAGTACGCGGGCAGCGCCATCCGGGCCCTGAGCATGGAGGGGCGCATGACCATCTGCAACATGAGCATCGAGATGGGCGCCCGCGGCGGGCTCATCGCCCCCGATGCCACCACCTTCGCCTACGTGCAGGGCCGCCCCTTCGCGCCGCAGGGCGAGGCCTGGGACGCGGCCCTAGGGTACTGGCAGACGCTTTACACCGAGGAAGGCGCCACCTTCGACACCGAGTACACCTACCAGGCGGCCGACATCGCGCCCATGATTACCTACGGCACCAACCCCGGCATGGGCATTCCCATCACCGGCCACGTGCCGAGCGAGGTGCCCACCACCGAGGCCGAGAGCTTCGACAAGTCGCTCAAGTACATGGGCTTGCAGCGGGGCGAGTCGCTGCTGGGCAAGCAGATTGACTACGTGTTCATCGGCAGCTGCACCAACTCGCGCATCGAAGACCTGCGCACGGTGGCGGCCTACGTGCAGGGCAAGCGCAAGGCCGGCCACGTGGAGGCCATCATCGTGCCCGGCTCCAAGCAGGTAGAGCAGCAAGCCATTGCCGAGGGTATCGACAAGGTGCTGGCCGCCGCGGGCTTCGAGCTGCGCGAGCCCGGTTGCAGCGCCTGCCTGGCCATGAACGAGGACAAGATACCCGCTGGCAAGTACTGCGTGGCCACCTCCAACCGCAACTTCGAGGGGAGGCAGGGCCCCGGCTCGCGCACGCTGCTAGCCTCGCCGCTGGTGGCCGCCATCACGGCCGTGCAGGGGCGGATTGTAGATATTACCGAGTATTTGAATTAAATAAGAACTTAGAAATGAGAGCTTAGAATGTAGACAAACGCTTCATTCAGTACCACTGCATAATTCGCTAAGCTCTTTGCTCTAAGCTCTAAGTTCTAACCAATGGAACGCTTCCAAACCCTGCACAGCCCCGCCGTCCCGCTGCCGCTGGAAAACATTGATACCGACCAGATTATTCCGGCGCGGTTTCTGAAGGCGACTACGCGCGAAGGCTTCGGCGACAACCTGTTTCGCGACTGGCGCTACAACCCCGACAACTCGCCCAAGCCCGAGTTTGCGCTGAACAACCCGCGCTACAGCGGACAGGTGCTGGTGGCGGGCAAGAACTTCGGCTGCGGCAGCAGCCGCGAGCATGCCGCCTGGGCCCTGTACGACTACGGCTTCCGGGTGGTGATTTCCAGCTACTTCGCCGACATCTTCCGTGGCAACGCGCTCAACACCGGCCTCTTGCCACTGCAAGTGAGCGACGAAACCCTCGGGCGGCTGCTGGCGGCTATCCACGAAAACCCGGCGCTAGAATTGGTGGTGGACCTACCCAGCCAAACGCTGGCGGTGCCGGCCTGGGGCGAGACGTTCAGCTTCGCCATCGACCCCTACAAGAAGGAGTGCCTGATAAACGGGTACGATGACATCGACTTTTTAGTAAATCAAAAACCGGCTATTGAGGCCTTTGAAAAACAGCGCGCATGGGTATGGTAAGCAAGAAAATAGCCGTTTTGGCGGGCGACGGCATCGGCCCGGAGGTGTGTCGGCAGGCCGTGAAGGTGCTGGAAGCCGTGGCTGAGCGCTTCGGGCATGACTTCCGCTTCGCGGCCTACCAAATGGGCGCTTGCGCCATCGACGCCACCGGCAACCCCCTGCCCGACGAGACGCTGGCCGGCTGCCGCGAAGCCGACGCCGTGCTCCTAGGGGCCATCGGCGACCCCAAGTACGACAACAACCCCGCCGCCCCGGTGCGCCCCGAGCAGGGCCTGCTGCGCCTGCGCAAGGAGTTGGGCTTGTTCGCCAACATCCGCCCCGTGACGGCCTACGACGTGCTGCTGCCCCACTCGCCCCTCAAGGCCGAGCGCATTCAGGGCACCGACATGCTGATTTTCCGGGAGCTGACGGGCGGCATCTACTTCGGCGAGAAGGGCCGCCGCGATGCCGACTCGGCCTACGACAACTGCACCTACTCGAAGCCCGAGATTGAGCGCATTGCCCACCTCGCCTTCCGCGCCGCCGAGGGCCGCCACCAGAAGCTGACGCTGGTGGACAAGGCCAACGTGCTCGAAACCTCCCGCCTGTGGCGCGAAGTGGTGCAGGGCTTGGCCGCGCAGTACCCCACGGTGGCCGTGGATTACCTGTTCGTGGACAACGCGGCCATGCAGATTATCTTGAACCCCAAGCAGTTCGATGTAATCCTGACCGAGAATATGTTTGGCGACATCATCTCCGACGAGGCCTCGGTCATTGCCGGGTCCCTAGGGCTGCTGCCGTCGGCCAGCATCGGCGAGGCGGCGCTGTTCGAGCCCATCCACGGCTCGTACCCGCAGGCGGCCGGCAAGGGCATCGCCAACCCCATCGCCACCATCCTCTCGGCCGCGATGATGCTGGAGCACTTCGGCATGAACGACGAGGCGGCGCTGGTGCGCGAAGGCGTGGACGAGGCCCTGCACAACAACATCCTGACGCCCGAGCTGAATCCCAAGGCGCCCTACACCACCGAGCAGGTGGGCAGCTACATCGCCTTCTGGGTGCGCGATAGCAGCGAGCAGCAGTGGAACGCGCACAACGTGGCCATCGGGTCGAGCACGATTATTTAACGATTACCCCACCCCCGGCCCCTCCCCAAAAGGGAGGGGAGCCGGACGATTAACGATTACTTACCAGCAATAAGCAGCCGCGCCGCCGTGGCTCCCCTCCGTTTTGGGGAGGGGCCGGGGGTGGGGTCAACCGCCAGCAATGTCCGCTCCCCTACTCGTCATTTCTCCGGTCCTTATTCCGCGCCAAGAAGGCTGACGGCAGCGCACTGCTACCCGAAAAAGCCTTCCGAGCCGAGCGCCAGGGAGGTTTTTTTACACCCTAGGGCCCCGCGCCGCACTACTCCAACGCCATGATTCTCAATAAATATAGCCGCATCTACACCAAGGACGACAGCCTACCGGCCTCGCAAGCCATGCTTATCGGGGCGGGGCTGACGGATGCCGACTTGCGCAAGCCGTTCGTGGGCATCTGCTCGACCGGCTTCGAGGGCAACACCTGCAACATGCACCTCAACGGGCTGGCCGACGAGGTGAAGCGCGGCGTGGCGGCCCAGGGGCTGGTGGGGCTGCGCTTCAACACCATCGGCGTGAGCGACGGCATCACCAACGGCAACGACGGCATGCGCTTCTCGCTGGTGAGCCGCGAGATTATCGCCGACTCGATTGAAGCCATGGCCGGGGCGCACTACTACGACGCGCTGGCCTGCGTAGTGGGCTGCGACAAGAACATGCCGGGCGCCCTCATGGCCATGGCCCGGCTGAACCGGCCGAGTTTGATGGTGTACGGCGGCAGCATCAGGGGCGGCGAGTTTAAGGGTCAGAAGCTCAACATAGTATCGTGTTTCGAGGCCTACGGCAAAAAGGTGAATGGGCAGATTTCCGACGAGGACTACCGCGGCATCATCCACAACGCCTGCCCCGGTCCGGGGGCCTGCGGGGGCATGTACACGGCCAATACGCTGGCCTCGGCCATCGAGGCGCTGGGTATGACGGTGCCGGCCTCGTCGTCGTTGCCCGCCGAAAGCTCGGCCAAGGTGCAGGAGTGCCTCGACACGGGCGCCTACCTGCGTCGCCTGCTGGAGCTGGACCTCAAGCCCCGCGACATCATGACCCGCGCCGCCTTCGAGAACGCGCTGGTGGTGGTGACGGTGCTCGGCGGCAGCACCAACGCCGTGCTGCACCTCATCGCCATCGCCCACGCGGCCGGCGTGAAGCTGACCATGGACGACTTCCAGGCCGTAAGCAACCGCGTGCCGGTGCTGGCCGACCTCAAGCCCAGCGGCAAGTACCTGATGGAGGACCTCTCGAAGCTCGGCGGCATCCCGGCCGTGTTCCGCACCCTGCTCGACTATGGCCTGCTCAACGGCGACCTGCCCACCGTGACCGGCCGCACCCTGGCCGAGAACCTGGCCGGCGTGCGCCCCCTAGGCCCCGAGCAAGACCTGCTGCGCCCCCTCAGCAACCCCATTAAGGCCGACGGGCACATCCAGATGCTGTACGGCAACCTCGCCACCAAGGGCGCGGTGGCCAAAATCACCGGCAAGGAAGGCCTGCGCTTCGAGGGCCCGGCCATCGTGTTCAACTCCGAAGCCGAGCTAAACCAAGGCATTGCCGACCACCGCATCCAGCCGGGCCAGGTGGTGGTTATCCGCTACGTGGGCCCGAAAGGCGGCCCCGGCATGCCCGAGATGCTGAAGCCCACGGCCGCCATCATGGGCGCGGGCCTGGGGGATAAGGTGGCGCTGATAACAGACGGCCGCTTCTCGGGCGGTACCCACGGCTTCGTGATTGGCCACGTGTGCCCCGAGGCCTACGACGGCGGCGGCCTGGCCCTGGTCGAGAACGGCGACTGGATAGTGCTGGACGCGGCCCAAAACACCATGGACGTGCGCCTATCCGACGAGGAGCTGGCCACCCGCCGCGCTGCCTGGCGCCAGCCGCCGCTGCCAGTGCGCCAGGGTGTGCTGCTCAAGTACATCCGTACCGTGAGCGACGCCAGCCACGGCTGCGTGACGGACCTCATCGAAGAAAACGGCCAGGTGGAGCTGCCCACTACCGTGGTTTCCCAAGCTGCCTTAGCCTCCGCTTAACCCCCTAGGGGTCACCTTACCAGCAGAACAACGCCATGCAAACTCAACCCGCTTCTGCCCCCACCGCTACCGAAACCGCCCCCACCACGGGCGCGGTAGCCACGCTGCAAGCCCTGGTAGCCGAGGGCGTGGACACGATTTTTGGCTACCCCGGCGGGGCCATTATCCCGGTGTACGACGCGCTCTATGACTTTCAGGAGCAGCTCAACCACGTGCTGGTGCGCCACGAGCAAGGCGCCATCCACGCGGCGCAGGGCTATGCGCGCAGTTCGGGCCGGGTGGGCGTGGTGCTGGCCACCAGCGGGCCGGGCGCTACCAATCTCGTGACTGGCCTAGCCGATGCCCAGATTGACAGCACGCCGCTGGTGTGCATCACGGGCCAAGTGTTTGCGCATTTGCTGGGCACCGATGCCTTCCAGGAGACGGACATCATCAACATTACGACGCCGGTTACCAAGTGGAACTACCAGGTAACCAAGGCCGAGGAGATACCCGAGGCGCTGGCCAAGGCCTTCTACATTGCCCGCAGCGGGCGGCCGGGCCCGGTGCTGGTGGACATTACCAAGAACGCGCAGATGCAGACGTTTGAGGCGCCGCCCTACCGGCCGTGCACCCACGTGCGCAGCTACCTGCCGGCCCCTAGGGTGCGCCGCGAGTACATCGAGCGGGCGGCCGAGCTGCTCAACCAGGCCGAGCGGCCGTTCATCTTGTGGGGACAGGGCGTGGTGCTGGGCCAGGCCGAGCAAGAGTTCAAGGAGTTTGTGGAGAAGTCGGGCATTCCGGCGGCCTGGACCATCCTGGGGGTGGGCGCGCTGCCCACCAGCCACCCCCTCAACGTGGGCATGCTGGGCATGCACGGCAACTACGGCCCCAACGTGCTCACCAACGAGTGCGACGTGCTAATTGCCATCGGCATGCGCTTCGACGACCGCGTAACCGGCCGCCTCGACAAGTACGCTAAGCAAGCCAAGGTTATTCACCTCGACATCGACCCCACCGAGATTGACAAGAACGTGCAAACCACTGTGCCGGTGTGGGGCGACTGCAAGGAAACCCTACCCCTGCTCACGACCCTGGTCGAGCCGAAGCAGCACTCCGCGTGGCTGGCCCGCTTCCAGGACTACACGGCCCAGGAAATCGACGCCGTAATCCGGGAAGAGCTGTTCCCGACCTCCGAGGAGCTGACGATGGGCGAGGTGCTGCAGCAGCTCAACGAGCTGACGGGCGGCGACGCGGTAATCGTGTCGGACGTGGGCCAGCACCAGATGGTGGCCTGCCGCTACGCCCTGCAAAACCAGTCGCGCAGCCACGTCACGAGCGGGGGCCTAGGCACGATGGGCTTCGCGCTACCCGCTGCCATCGGGGCCAAGTTTGGCGCGCCCGAGCGGCCGGTGGTGGCCGTGATTGGCGACGGCGGCATCCAGATGACCATTCAGGAGCTGGGCACCATCATGCAAACGGGCGTGGACGTGAAGATTATCGTGCTCAACAACCAGTTTCTGGGCATGGTGCGGCAGTGGCAAGAGCTATTCCACCAGCGCCGCTACTCGTTCGTGGACATCCAAAGCCCCGACTACGTGGCCGTGGCCGCCGGCTACCGCATCCAGGGCCAGCGCGTGGATGCCCGCGCCGACCTGCGCCCGGCGCTAGAGCGGATGCTGGCGCACCCCGGCTCGTTCCTGCTCGAAGTGATGGTGACCAAGGAAAACAACATCTTCCCCATGGTACCGCAGGGGTGCAGCGTGGCAGAGATACGGCTTCGCTAAAGCTTCCAAGAAGAACGTCATGCTGAGCGCAGCCGAAGCATCTCTAGCGCTTCGTTGGTTGCCGACCGGCCGGGCCCCTAGGTGGCGTGGTAGAGATGCTTCGACAAGCTCAGCATGACCGCCTTCCAAAACATAACATTCTCGTTCTCAATCTTTATGGAACGCCAGGAATACAACATCACCGCGTACACCGAAAACCAGGTGGGCTTGCTCAACCGCATTGCTATCATCTTCTCGCGGCGCAAAATCAACATCGAGAGCCTCAACACTTCGCCCTCCGAGGTGGAGGGCATCCATCGCTTCAACATCGTGATTACCGAGACGGAAGAGGTGGTGCGCAAGCTGGCCGGGCAGATTGAGAAGCAGGTGGAGGTGCTCAAGGTGTACTACAACCCCAACGCCGACGTGGTGTGGCAGGAGATGGCCCTCTACAAAGTGCCTACCGACGTGATTGCCGAGAAGGCCCTGGTGGAGCGCCTGCTGCGCGAGCACGGGGCTAGGGCCGTGGTTATCCGCAAGGACTACACGGTGTTCGAAACCACCGGCCACCGCGAGGAAACCGACAAGCTGGTGCAGGTGCTGCAGCCCTACGGCCTCATCGAGTTTGTGCGCTCGGCCCGCATCGCCATCATCAAGGCCAGCGACGGCTTTCACCGCAAGCTTCAAGAGTTTGAGCGCCGCGAGCCCAGCGAGGACGTGGCCGAAAACGAGTTCCTGAACGAGCGCGAAGACGTGTTCACGATGTAAAAAGTACCGTGGACTCTGTGAGTCCGCGAGTTAGCTAGATTTTTCACACCTTTTTCAACTCACGCGCGGACTCGCAGAGTCCACGATACAACCCAACCTTATGGCAACCATCAACTTTGGCGGCGTACCCGAAACCGTTATCACCCGCGATGAATTTCCCCTTTCCGCAGCCCTCAACCTGCTCAAGGACGAAACCATTGCCGTAATCGGCTACGGCGTGCAGGGCCCCGGCCAGGCGCTGAACATGCGCGACAACGGCTTCCGCGTGATTGTGGGCCAGCGCGAGGGCACGCCTTCGTACGAGCGCGCTCTCAAGGATGGCTGGGTGCCGGGCGAAACGCTGTTTGGCATCGAGGAGGCAGCCGACAAGGGCACCATCATCTGCAACCTGCTGAGCGACGCCGGCCAGATTGCGCTGTGGCCCACGCTGCAGAAGTATCTCACGCCGGGCAAGACGCTGTACTTCTCGCACGGCTTCGGCATCACGTTCAACGACCAAACGGGCATCGTGCCCGCCAAGGATATCGACGTAATTCTGGTGGCGCCCAAGGGCAGCGGCACCAGCCTGCGCCGCCTGTTCGTGGCCGGCGGCGGCCTCAACTCGTCGTTCGCCGTGTTTCAGGATGCCAGCGGCAAGGCCTTCGAGAAGGCCGTGGCCATGGGCATCGGCGTGGGCTCGGGCTACTTATTTGAGACCGACTTCAAAAAGGAAGTATACTCGGACCTCACCGGCGAGCGCGGCGTGCTAATGGGCGCCCTGGCCGGCATCATCGAGGCCCAGTACCAGGTGCTGCGCCAGCGCGGTCACTCGCCCTCCGAGGCCTTCAACGAAACGGTGGAGGAACTGACCCAGAGCCTAGTGCCGCTGGTAGGCGAAAACGGCATGGACTGGATGTTTGCCAACTGCTCGGTAACCGCCCAGCGCGGCGCCCTCGACTGGAAGGGCAAGTTCCGCGAGGCCACCCTGCCGGTGCTCAACGAGCTGTACGACAGCGTAGCCAGCGGCGAAGAAGCCCGCCGCACCATCGAGCGCGGCAGCACGCCCAACTACCGCCAGGAGCTGGAAGCCGAGCTGAAGGAAGTGCGCGAGTCGGAGCTGTGGGCCACCGGCGCCACCGTGCGCGAGCTGCGCTCCCGCACCGGCGAGAGCGTGGAGGCGTAAGCAGTACCGTGGACTCTGTGAGTCCGCGCGGATGAACGTTCAACCACTCAAACGCGCGGACTCACAGAGTCCACGATACATTTTACCATGCACTGGAACGCCGCTACCTACACCCAACAGCACAACTTCGTTTTCGGCTACGGCGAGAGCGTGGTGGCGCTGCTGGCCCCGCAGCCGGGCGAAACCATCCTGGACCTGGGCTGCGGTTCGGGCGAGCTGACGCAGCAGATTGGCCAGGCGGGTGCCGCCGTGGTGGGGCTGGACGCCTCGCCCGAGATGGTGGCGCTGGCCCGGCAGCAGTTTCCGGCGCTCGACTTCCGGCTGGCCGACGCCACCACCTTCGACTTTGCCGAGCAGTTCGACGCCGTGTTCTCCAACGCGGCGCTGCATTGGATGCCGGCCGCCACCGCCGTAGCGCAGCGCGTGTACCAGCACCTGCGGCCGGGCGGGCGCCTGGTAGCCGAGCTGGGCGGACGGGGCAACGTGGCGCAGATTGTGGCGGCCACCCTGCACCAGCTGCGCCAGCACGGGCACCCTAGGCCCCAGGGGGCCGACTGGTGGTACTTCCCCTCGGTGGGCGAGTACGCCTCGCTGCTGGAGCACCAGGGCTTTCGGGTGCGGCTGGCGCTGCACTTCGACCGCCCCACCCCGCTGGCCGACCCCGAAACCGGCCTGGCCGACTGGCTTAATCAATTCGGCGGCTACTTCTTCGCCGGCCTCTCCGATGCCGAGCGCGCCGCCGTGCTGGCCGCTACCGTGGAGCAGCTGCGCCCCGCGCTGTGGCACGAGGGCCGCTGGGTGGCCGACTACAAGCGGCTGCGCATCGTGGCGGAGCGGCCGGCGGAGTGAAGGAGGGGAAATAAGCAAAAAGGAACGTCATGCTGAGCGAAGTCGAAGCATCTCTACCGCATCGTTGAACGATACCCTGACGGCGTAGTAGAGATACTTCGACTTCGCTCAGCATGACGTTCTATTATAATCAGTTACAGAAAACCCATGCCCGACCTAGCCACCGCCACCCCCGTTACCCTCGAAGCAGTGGAGGCGGCCGCCCGCCGCCTCAAGGGCGTGATTGCCAAAACGCCGCTGATTGAGAACCTAGGGCTGTCGCGCGCCTACGCGGCCACGGTGCTGCTCAAGCGCGAGGACTTGCAGGTGGTGCGCTCATACAAGATTCGGGGGGCCTACAACAAGATGGCGGCGCTGGCGGCCACCGAGCCGGCGCGGCGCATTGGGTGCGCCAGCGCGGGCAACCACGCCCAGGGCGTGGCCTATGCCTGCCAGCTGCTGGGGCTGTACGGCGACATCTTCATGCCCGCTCAAACGCCCGCCCAGAAGGTGGATAAGGTGCGCCTTTTCGGCGGCGAGTGGGTGACGGTGCACCTGACGGGGCGCAACTTCGACGAGTGCGCCGCCGCTGCGCAAGCGTTTTGCCAGGCGCAGGCGGCCACCTTTGTGCCGCCGTTTGATGATTTGGCCATCGTGGAGGGGCAGGCCACGGTGGGGCTGGAGATACTGAAGGCCGCCAAAAGCCCGATTGACTACTGCTTTCTGCCCATCGGCGGGGGCGGGCTGGCGTCGGGGGTGGCCAGCGTGTTTCGGCAGCTCAGCCCCCACACCCGGCTGGTGGGGGTGCAGCCCCTAGGGGCCCCCAGCATGCACAAAGCCATTGCGGCCGGGCGCCGACAAGCGCTCGACACCCTCGATACCTTCGTGGATGGCGCGGCCGTGAAGTGCCCCGGCGAGCTGACCTTCAGCATCTGCCAGGCCCTGCTCGACGAGGTGCACCTGGTGCCCGAGGGCCAGGTATGCGTGGATTTGCTGAAGATGTACAACGAGGAGGGCATGGTGCTGGAGCCGGCCGGCACACTGGCCATCTCGGCCCTGCACGACTACGCCGCCGAGATACGCGGCAAAACGGTGGTGTGCGTGGTGAGCGGCTCTAACAACGACATCACCCGCATGGCCGACATCCAGGAGCGGGCCCAGCGCCACCAGGGCCGCAAGCACTACTTCCTGGTCACCTTCAATCAGGCGCCGGGCGCCCTGCGCCGCTTCGTCAACAACGTGCTGGCCGAGGGCGAGGACATCATCCAGTTTCAGTACATTAAGAAGAACAACAAGGAGAAGGGCCCCGTTTTCATCGGCGTAGAGGTGCGCCAGCCCGGCGACGAGGCCGGCATCATGGCCCGCATGGCCGCCGAGGGCTTCGGCTACGAGTACCTGAACGGGCAGCAGGATTTCCTGAGTTTGCTGGTGTAGCCTTAGTCCGAGGCAAAACAGGCGGTCATGCTGAGCTTGCCGAAGCATCTCTACCGAACGACCCCTAGGGCTATTGTTCGGTAGAGATGCTTCGGCAAGCTCAGCATGACCGCCTGTTTTGCCTCGGACTAAGGCTACTCCTTCGCCACCTTAAATGACTGCGCGAAGCCCTCGCCTACCAGCTTCACTACGTAAATCCCCCTAGGCAGCCCCGAGGTGTCGAGGGCGTGCTGCGCGCCCGTATCGCCGTAGCTGCGCGCCAGCACCACGCGGCCAGTGGCATCCACTACTTCCACCGTGTGGGCGCGGGTGCCAGTGGGCAGCGCATACGTGAGGCGGTCGGCCACGGGGTTGGGGTAGGCGGTGCCGGCTGGGGCGGCGCTGGGCTTGGCGGCCAGGGCGGTGCCTACGGTGCGCACGGTAAAGGCCGCGCGGGAGCTGACCACGTATTGGTTGCAGTTGGCGGGCGCTTGGCCGCCCCCACTGGCCACGTAGCGGCCGTTGAAGCCCCCTAGGGTGATGGTGCTGTCGGCGTTCACAATCCAGTCGAAGGCCTCCCAGTAGCCAGCGGTGGCGCGGGTGCAGGTCATGGCTTGCTGGCCGTTCTCGCTGCTCACGTACTTGCTCTGGCTACGCAAGTACACCTTGCCATTGCCCGCGCTCAGCACCGCAAACTGCTCGCTGGCACTGGCCGTAGCGTGGCTGGCGTTCATCGGCTGCTGGCCATTCTCGCCCGAGAGGTAGCCGCCGCCATCTACCGCCTTGAGGGTGATGACCTTGCCTAGGGGGGGCTGGGCGGCGCGCACCGTGCCGGTGATGTTGGGCGCCACGGCGCTCAGCGTGCCATCGTTGAGCTGGCAGTTGGCAAATTTAACGTTTTCCAGCACCTGACTCAGGTTGGTGCCGTAGTCCACGATGTAGGGCGGGTTGATGTGGAAAAGTGCCGCGTTGGGGCCGTTCTCGAAGCGCTTGAGCGTCCAGTGGCAGTAGCCGATGCCCACGCTCAGCAGGTTGGTGGCCGCCTCGCGCATCCAGGCGGCGGTGTTTTCGCCGGTTTCGCCCACCCAGATGGGCACGTTATTATCGGTGCGAAAGCGCGTGAGGTTGCCAATGAGGCTGAGCTGGTTGGCGCTGCCGCCGCTGGCGTTCACGTCGTTGCTGAGCGGGTAGGCCGGCGCATCGTAGCGGTGCGAGTTATACACCAGGTTGGCCGTATTGGTGAAGGTGCGCTTCTCCATGTAGTCGTAGTTGTTGCCGTAGCCATTGCCCTCCAGCAAAAGCAGGTGCTGGTCGCCGGTGGCCCGCACGGTATTGATGAGGCGCTGCAGCACGTCGTGCAGGCGCTGGTTGCCGTTTTGGCTGCCCACGTTGGGGATGTTGTTGGGCTCGTTAATGAGGTCGTACATGGCAATGCGCGGGTCGCCCTGGTAGCGGGTAGCCAGGGCCTGCCACAAGCGGTTGGTGACCTCCTGGTTGGTGGCGTAGGTCCAGAAGCCGTTGCCGCTGGGCAGCAGCGCGTCTGAGATGTTGGTGTCGCTGCCCTGGGCGCCGGGCGCGGCGTGCAGGTCGAGCACCACGTACAGGCCGTTGGCGCCGCACCAGCTCAGCACTTCATCTACCAGCCGGATGCCCTCCAGGGTGCTGGGGTCGGTGAATAGGCGGTTGTTCACGTGCCAGCTCGTGAGCGAGTCGAGGTAGGCGGCGTAGGTGACGGTGCCCTTGCTGACCTGGGTGCGCAGGGCGCGCTGGCGGGCCGTCAGAAACAGCTCGTAGTGCAGCGGCAGGCGCACGCAGTTGAAGCCCTTGGCCGCCAGGTAGTCGATGTCGGCCTTGGTGATGAAGTTATCGCGCCAGCCCTGGTAAAACGCCTCCACTTGCGCGTCGGTGTAACCGAAATCGTAGAGCCGCTTTTTCACGGCGCCCTGAGTGCCGCCAAAGCCGGGCTTTAGCATGTAGCCTTCCTGCAGCATCCAGCCGCCCAGGTTCATGCCTTTCAAAATGACCTCCTGGCCGCTGGCATTTACTATTTTGGGGCCGTTGGCTTGCAGCAGGGTTTGGCTGGTTTGGGCCCGCGCTGGGTTCGGCCAGCTGCCTAGGGTGCCGAGCAGTAAAAGGGCCGCCAGCCAGCGCCAGGTGGTAGGTCGGCGGCTGGCCCAGTTGCGTAGCGCAATGCAATGCATAAAATACAGAGTTGGTGGGAAAAAGAAGGGGCAAGGTACGCCGCGCGCTAAGTATCTTGGTGGCCGGCCCCTAGGGGGTAAGAGGCCGCCTACTCTCCCGCATCTCCCCTGCTGTTCACCATGCCCGCCGCCGATACGCCCGCCGTTGCCGCCACGTTTAGGGCCGTGCTCGAAGCCGGCGGCCCCAGCTTCATGCCCACCCAACTTGTGGTGGTGCCGGCCGACGCCCTGGCGGCCCTAGGGCCCCGCACCAAGCGCGTGCTGGCTACCCTCAACGACCAACGCACCGAGCGGCTGGGGCTGCTGCCGCTGCCCGGCGGCGGGCGGCACCTACTGCTGCGCAAGGCGCTGTGCCAGGCCCTAGGGCTGCGTATCGGCCAGGAGTTGACCGTGAGCCTAGCACCCGACCCCCACCCCGATTACGTAGACCTGCCCAATGAGCTAGCCGAAGCCCTGGGCGCCTGGCCCGAAGCCGAGGCCGCCTTTCTGGCCCACACCGGGGCCATGCGCCGGGCCATGGCGCGCAAAGTGGCCGACGCCAAGCGTCCCGAAACCCGCGCCCGCTACGCCGTGGAGCTGACCGAGCGTCTGGCGCGGGGCAGCCACCCTTTCCGGGCTGGGTAGGGGCCTAGGGGCTAGCGGCCGGGCGGCGGCACCACGCGCGCCAGGGCCGTCACGAGGTCGGGCACGCGGTCTGACACCTTCACCACTTTGCCGTCTCTGCCAACCACCAAGTGGGTTGGGTAAGCGCTCAGGCGTAGCGAGCCTGCGATATAGTCCTCGCTTTTAGGCACCACTGCGTAACGCAGCGGCTGGTTGGTCAGAAAAGCCTGGAGGTAATCCGCATTATCCAGCGCCAGGCTCACGAACACCACGTCGGGATTAGCCTTGTATTGGTCGGCCAGCGCGTTCACCTCTGGAAATTCTTTGACGCAAGCCGTGCAGTTGATAAACCACGTCTTGAGCACCAGCACTTTGCCGCGCGTATTGGCGGGGGTGTAGCGCCGGCCGTTGAGGTCGCGAAAGTCAAAGGCGGGGAGCAGCTTGCCTTCCAGCAGGTAGTGGTCCAGCTCGATGTCAGCTAGTTGCTTGCTGGTAGCGGCAATTTCCGGGTCGGCGCCGGCCGGCAGCGGGCACAGCTTGAGGGTGAGCGTGGGCGAACCGGCGGGCTTTTTTAGCTGCAAGGCAATAAACCGGCCGGTGCGCAGCCGCTCCAGAAATGCCGGGCGCGCCAGGGGCCGAGCCGCCGTGTCGAGCCCTACAAAAGGCTGACCCAACGGCACTTGATAGTAGGCGTACTCATACCAAGTTCTAAAATCGTGGGTCAGCGAGTCCACTTTCGCTTTTTCGGCCGCAGCCAGTGCGGCTGCCCCCTGCGTGGTGCTCCCTGGCCCGCAGGCCGCCAAGCCCAATATACTCGCCACAACTACCCCTAGGCCTGTCTGTTTCATGCAAGCCAAGGTACACAAAAAAACCGCGCCTACTCGGTAGGCGCGGCTCTTATAGTGGCACTCGTTATTACTTCTCCTTCAAGGCGATATTGATGACCATGCCGGGCTCGCTCACCATAAACTTGCACTCCTCGAACTTGGGCGCGGCGAAGCGCGGGCGCACGTTGTTGGAGAAGGCGTAGGGCTCGGTGGGAATACCCAGGAAGTTCTTGTCCAGCAGATCGTTGTTGTTGGTATCCTGCGTTAGGGCCACGGCCCACTCACCGGGGGGCAACTCCACGGGCACCGTGATGGTGTTTTTGCCGGCGGGGCGCACCAGCAGCCGCATCACCTGCCCGCCGTCCTTCAAAAAGGTGTCAGACGTGTTGTAGAAATTAAGCTTTACCACCGATTGGGTCGAGGCCAGCGCCGACACCACTACCGTGACGGGCACCGCTGCCGGGCGCGCGGGGCCGGGGTGAGCCGAAGCGGTAATAACCGGGGCCGCTTGAAACAGCAGCAGGGGCAGCAGCAAAGCAGTCATAAGCAAAGCGGGTTGGGGCGGCAAGATAAACTTGTCAACCCCAACCCGCGGCAAGTCGTTCAGGCCTAGTCCTAGCCTTTCTTTTCTACCGGAAACTTATCCAGAATATCCTTGGCATTCTGGGCAAACTCGCGGCCAATGCGGTCGGGGTCGTCCACCGGGTCGGCCAGTGAGCCGCGCCACACCAGGTTTCTAGTGCGCGCATCAATAAAGTCGATGATGAGCGTGCCTTGCTTGTACTGCTCGGTGCGGTAGGTTTGGTAGTAGCCGGGGTTGTAGAAGTAGCCGTAGTTGACGGGAATAAAGCCCCCGCCGTAGGACAGCGAGTAGGGGTAGGCGTAGCCGGCCCCAAAGCCGCCCACCGGCGGGTTGGCCACCGTGCGCTCGGCCTCGTCGATGTAGAAGTGCGTGCTCACGTAGAAGTCGGGCCGGCCACTGGTTACCTGGCGCAGGCCGCGCTGGGCCAGCGCGTTGCTGATGGCCATCCGGATGCGGTCCTGGGCGATGGGGTCGTGGTAGACGGGGTTGGCGTCGCCGGTGGTTTTCACCTTGGTATCGGCCCAGGCGTAGGTACGGTAGCGGCTAAAATCGACGTTGGCGCGCTGCTCCACGTTCACGCGGGGGGCGCAGGAGCTAAGGCCAGTTAACAGCGCTAACACGGCCAAAAACAGAAAACTTCTCATGGTCAATGGAAAGGGGTGGTTAAGTAGCTTGTTTACTGGCTTTTGGAGCTTCGGGTTGAATAGCCACCAGGCACTAGCTGATTATCTGCTATTTACTCACCTTATGCTCGACCCTATCCCCTAGGCCGCCACCCGGTGCCAACTGGCCGGGCGCTACTTTCGCTGCTACCCTCCCACCCTATCCTATGCAAGCCTACTTCCGCGAGTTTCAGCGCCTGGCCGCCGCCGGCAATTACCAGGCCCTCACCCAGCGCCCGGTGCCCAAGCCCGAGTTTTTCAACTGGACGGCCGACATTGTGGAGGGCCTGCACCTGGCCGCCCACCCCGACCAGCCCGCCCTGGTGCTGGCCGATGATGCCGGTAGCCGCACCTTCAGCTACGCCGAGCTGCTGGGCCAGGCCAACCAGCTGCTCAACTACTGGCGGCAGCGGGGCGTGCAGCCCCACGAGGCCGTGTTTTTGATGGTGCCCGTGTGCGCCGAGCTATGGCCGGCGTACCTGGCCGGCATCAAGGGCGGGCAGGTGCTGGTACCGGCCGCCAGCATCCTCACCGCCCAGGATTTAGCCTACCGCTTTGGCACGCTGCTGCCCGCCGTGGTGCTGGCCGACGCCGAGAACGCCGCCAAGATTGACGAGGCCGAGCAGGCCCTAGGGGGGCGCATCGGGCTGAAGATGCTGGTGGGCGACCCTGCCGCCAGCCGGCCCGGCTGGGTTGGCTTTGGGGCGCTGGCGGGCCTAGGCACCCAGGCCGCCCCCGCCCCCACCCGCGCCGACGACCCACTATTTCTGTTCTTCACCTCGGGCACTACGGGCCTGCCCAAGGTGGTGACGCACACCCACTTCTCGTATCCGGTGGGCCACCTCAGCACTGCCGCCTGGATTGGCCTGCGCCCCACCGACCGGCACTGCAACGTGGCGCAGCCGGGCTGGGCCAAGTTTGCCTGGAGCAGCTTTTTTGCGCCCCTGAGCATAGGGGCCACCGTAGTGGCCTACCAGGGCAGCGGGCGCTTTGCGGCGGGGCCGCTGCTGGCCATGCTGGCCCGCGAGCGGGTAAGCACGTTTTGCGCGCCGCCCACGGTGCTGCGCCTGCTGGTGCTCGAAGACCTGGCGGCCTACCCGCTGCCCGCCCTGCGCGAGTGCGTGAGCGCCGGCGAGCCTCTTAACCCCGAGGTGATTACAGCCTGGCAGCGCGGCACCGGCCACTGGCTGCGCGACGGCTACGGCCAAACCGAGAGCACGGCCATGCTCGTGAACCTGCCCGGCGCCGAGCTGCGCCTGGGCAGCATGGGCCAGCCCTCGTTTATGTACGACGTGGCCATTGCCGACGACGCGGGCGCCGAGCTGCCCGCCCTCACCGAGGGATACATCGTGGTGCGCACCGACACGGGCCGGCCCAATGGCTTGTTTAAGGAGTACTACGGCGAGCCGGCGCGGGCGGCCAGCGTGTTTCAACACGGCCTGTACTACACCGGCGACAAGGCCTACCGCGACCCGGACGGCTACTTTTGGTTTGTGGGCCGCGACGACGACGTGATTAAATCCAGCGGCTACCGCATTGGGCCCTTCGAGGTGGAGAGCGTACTGCTCGAGCACCCGGCCGTAGTGGAAGCGGCCGTGGTGGGCGTGCCGCACCCCATCAAGGGCCACGAGGTGAAGGCGTTTGTGGTGCTGGCGGCCGGCGCCGCGCCCACGGCCGCGCTGGCCCACGAGCTGCTGGCCTACGGCCGCGCGCACCTGGCGCCCTACAAGGCCCCGCGCCGCCTCGAGCTGGTGGCCGAGCTGCCCAAAACCATCAGCGGCAAGATTCGGCGCGTCGAGCTGCGGGCCCGGCCGGCGGGCGGCGCGGGCGAGTTTAGCTCCGAGCGGTGAAGAAACGCCGCCAGTTAATTCGTAACTTATTTTTTAAAATAGCTTACTGATTATCTTGATTTTGGCCAGCGCTGGCTGAGTTAGCCGCGTAAGTACTAATACGTAGGCACTAGCCTTACAACTCGCACGGTACGGAGCACGTAGGCTTAGAAAAGCCAGCTTCGGCTAATCCCTAGGGTGGTTATTTTCCTCAAACCCTTCCCATTCTGATGGTTTCATTACACCACCTTAGATTTCCGGCGCTGGCGCTATCGGGCGCGGCGCTGCTGGCGGCCGCCGCCTGCGGCAGCACCAACACTAGCACTACCGCAAGTGCCGACTCGCCCACCACCGCCCACGAGGCCGTGGGCGACACTACCAAAACCGGTGCGACGGCCACCAGCGCCGCGCTACGGCCGGGCAGCGTGGAGGCCGGGCGCGACGTGTACCGCTTCGAAACCTTTGGCACCGAGGGCTTTTGGACCAATGCCGTGCGCATGCCCCAGGGCATGGCCCAGGCCAAGCTGACCGTGCTGGACGCCTTAAAAGCCGGGGTGAGCTTCGACGTGGATGCCATTCCGGCCGACCTGAAGACGGCTTTCATGAGCGAGGTCCGCACCGACCTCTCGCCCGGCAAGGCCCCTAGGCTCAATGACCCCGCCGTGATGACGCAGCTGGTGAAGGCCAACGCGGTTATTGGCATGGTGCCTAAGGGCAACATGGTGGGCGTCAGCTGCTCGCTGTGCCACGGCATTACCGACAAGTCCATGTTCGCGCTGAGCGGCGACCGCGGCACCATCGGTAAGCGCATCGACGGGCCTACGCCGCACCAGCTCAACGTAGGCAAGCTGCTGGCCACGGGCGCCAACACCCGCGCCCTAATGCCGGTGGCCCAGCTCCAAAACCCCGACGGCAGCACCATCGGCCGCGCGCCCAAGGGCCTGACGGCTAACTCGACCGAGGCCGAGTTTGACGCCTACTTCAGCAATCCCAAGTATTACCCGCTGGGCATGTTCGACGACTCGCCCGATGGCAATGGCAACCCGGTGCACATCGCGCCTTTCTTCCGGCAGGATTTGGCCGCGCCCTACGGCTCGTCGGGCCAAAACGGCGACCTGAATGACTTCAACAACACCGTGTACACGGCGCTGTTCGACCAAACCAACCTTACCACGCCCGGCGGAGCCACGTTCATTCACATTCTGGGCGGCACGGCCGGCGACTCGCTCATTGCGGGCTACAAGCGGGTGCTGGCGGCCACCGGCGTGCAGGGCATTCCCTTCGTGACGGCCCACATGCAGGGCAAGGCCGGCGAGCTGGCTACCCCCACCGGCAAGCGCGTAGACGAGCAGAAGCTGCGCGACCTGCAGGCCTACCTCAACCAGCTGCCCGCCCCCAAGGGCGTCGTTACCGATGCCGCGCTAGTGGCCAAAGGCCGGGCGCTATTTGTGAGCCAGAACTGCACCCAGTGCCACAATACCAACCAGGGCCAGCCGGTACAGAGCCGCCTGATTCCGATGAACGTCATCTGGCCCGGCTACGCCCCCAAGGTCATTGCCATGCGTCAGCCCCCGCTCTCGCCCATCCAGAACGCACCCGGCACCTTCGACGACAAGATGATAGTAGTGGACGCCAGCCCGGGCGGCGGCATCCGCGGCAACGCCCTACCCCTGCTGCTGGACTTGGCCCGCAAGCCGGTGTTCTTGCACGACGACGAGGTAAAGGGCTTAGACGCCCTCTTCGACCCTAAGCGGGGCGCCAAGGCTCCGCACCCCTTCTACGTGGTGGCGCCTGCTGACCGGGCCGCCCTGGTAGCCTATATGAAGAGCCTGGACACGGACAGCAAGTAGAAGTTGGGTTTAGGCTAGTAACACGCCGGGCTGCTCTTAGGAGTGGTTCGGCGTTATTATTTGGGGGCGGCAGGCTGGGCGGGGCGGGGCTTCTTTTAGGCCCGCAACGCCGAGCCCGGTGCCGCTACTTCACGCCTCAGTACCGCCGCCCGGTCGTATTTTACGTTAAGGCAGCTTAGATATTACGTGCTTAACGCGGGCGCAACGGCCCACCTTTTTATCGATATGGAAGGACTTACCAAGATTGAAGAGCTGGGCAAGCCGCGCGTGGTGATTGTGGGCGGCGGTTTTGGGGGCCTGGCCCTGGCCAAAAGCCTGGCCGATGCGCCGGTGCAAGTGCTACTCATCGACAAGCAGAACTACCACGGTTTCTGGCCGCTGCTTTACCAGGTAGGCACCGCCGGCCTCGACCCCGACAGCATCGTGTCGCCGTTTCGCAAGATTATGGGGGGGCAGGACAACTTTTACTTCCGCCTAGCCGAAGTGCAGTCCGTGGACCCCACCGCGCAGGTGGTCGAAACCAGCATCGGCCTCATTCGCTACGACTACCTGGTGCTGGCCACCGGCACTACCAGTAACTACTTCGGCGATAAGGACATGGAGCGCAACTCCATCAGCCTCAAGACGGTGCCCGATGCCATTATGCTGCGCAATACGCTGCTCTCCAACTTCGAGCAGGCTCTCCAAATCGGCGATATTGAGCAGCTTAACAGCATGCTCGACTTTGTGATTGTGGGCGGCGGGCCCACCGGTGTGGAAATGGCCGGCGCCCTGAGCGAGCTACGCGACCACGTGTTCCCTAGGGACTACAAGGAGCTGGATTTCCGGCAGATGGACATCCACCTCATCCAGAGCGGGCCGGTACTGCTCAAGGGCATGTCGGCCGACGCCTCGGAGCACGCCCTCAACTACCTGCGCAAGATGGGGGTGCGGGTGTGGCTCGACTGCCGGGTGAAGTCGTATGACGGCTACACGGTGACGCTGAACACGGGCGAGCAGCTGATAACGCGCACCCTGATATGGGCGGCCGGCGTGACGGGGGCGCCCGTGCAGGGCCTAGCCCCCGAGGCGCTGCTGAAGGGCAACCGCTACCAAGTCAACGAGTTCAACCAGGTGGCGGGCTACGCCAACATCTTTGCGCTGGGCGACATTGCCCAAATGGCCACGCCCGACTACCCCGAAGGGCACCCGCAGGTGGCGCAGCCCGCCATTCAACAGGGCGAGCTGCTGGGCGCCAACCTCATGCGCCTGCTGGCCGGGCAAGCCATGGAGCCCTTCCGCTACGCCGACAAGGGCACGATGGCCACCATTGGCCGGCACCGGGCAGTGGGCGATATCATGCTCTTTGGCAAGCAGTTGCACATTTCGGGTTGGCTGGGCTGGCTCGGCTGGAGCCTGGTGCACGTGCTGGCGCTGGTCAGCTTCCGCAACCGCCTCACCGTGTTCCTCACCTGGGCCTGGAACTACGTGACCCAGGACAAAGGCATGCGCTACATCATCGGCAAGGTGAAGGCGCCGCTCAAGGAAAAGGAGGTAGACGTGAAAGCAGTGGTGTGAGTGGGGGCAACTCGGCTACTTATTCATCCTAGCTTATTACAACGTCATGCTGAGCTTGTCGAAGCATCTCTACCACGCCGCCTAGAGCGTCGTGCGGTAGAGATGCTTCGACAAGCTCAGCATGACGTTTTTATTTGATGTATTAGCCAGATTCAATCCTATGGCCACTATCACCCTCAGCAGCACCCTAGGCATTCTCACGGCCATGTTTACGCCGGCAGTGCTGGTGTCGGCCTGCGGCTCGCTCATCCTGACCACCTCGCAGCGCCTGAGCCGTAGCCTGGACCGGCAGCGCGAGGTGGCGGGCCTGCTGCATCAGCCTTCCCCGCCCCCCGAAGCATTGCCCAAAGCGCACCTGCTGGCGCAGCTGCACTTTGCGGCGCGGCGCGCGCAGCTTTTGCAGCAGGTGATGACCATGCTGCACCTGGCCCTCGGCATGTTTGTGGGCACGGTATTCACCATCGGCCTCTTCGAGCTGACCAACAGCTCGGCGGCCTGGGTTATTGCCTTACTAAGCGTAGTGGGCGCCTCCTTACTGCTGTACGCCAGCTTGTTACTGATTCGGGAGTCGCGCCTGGCGGTGGCCGACGTGCGCGAGGAAACGCAGTTTCTGCTAGGGCAGGGCTAGGGGCGGCCGGGTGGGCGCCGGCCAGGGGCCTAGGGGCGGCGCAGCCTAGGCTAGCTGCCTGAAGAATTGACGAACTCCGCGTAGCATTATTCAGGAAAAATTGATACTTTCGGGCTTTGTGCTTGCATTATCCTTTTTTCCAGCTGCATGAAGAAACGCTACTTATTGCCCTTTGCCGTGCTGCCGGGGGTGCTCCTGTCGCCGCCCGGCCTGGCCCAAACCTCCCCCACCGCCCAAACGCCTAGCCCCGTGGGCACCGTCACGGGCACGGTGCGCCAAGAGTCGGACCGCACGACCCTACCGGGCGTGAACGTGCTGGTGAAGGGCACCAGCAACGGTACCTCTACCAACGCCGACGGCAAGTTTACGCTGACCAACGTACCGGCGGGGGCTACACTGGTGTTCAGCTTTGTGGGCTACGTGAGCGTGGAGCGCCGCGCGGGCAGCGGGCCGCTCGACGTAAGCTTGCGGGCCGACGCCAGCGACCTCGACGAGGTGGTGGTGCTGGGCTACGGCATCAAGGACGAGCAGCGCAACCTGGTGACGGCCACCCAGACCGTGACCGGCCAGTCGATTGTGGACTCGCGCCAAACCAACGTGGTGAACGCCTTGCAGGGCAAGGTGGCGGGCGTCAACATCACGTCCTCGGGCGGCGGGGCGGGCGAGGGCGCCAGCATCGTTATCCGGGGCGGCACTTCGCTCGACGGCGACAACCAGCCGCTGTTCATCATCGACGGGCTGATAATGGATAACTCGTCGTTTCAGGAAAGCACGGCGCCGGGTGGCGGCTCGGCCTTCAACGGACTGCTGGGCCGCTCGGTGGGCGCCGCCAACCGGGCCGGCGACCTCAACCCCGAGGACATTGCCTCGATGACCATCTTGAAGGGCCCGGCCGCCGCCGCGCTCTACGGCCTGCGCGCCGCCAATGGCGCCGTGGTTATCACCACCAAGAAAGGCACGGCCGGGCGCACGCAGCTCAACTACCGCACCCAGTTTTCGGTGGATGAGGTGAACCGCCTACCCAAGATGCAGGGCCTCTACGGGCAGGGCTCGAACGGGGTGTACGACGCCACTACGCGCAGCTCGTTTGGGCCGCAGTTCGCCCCCGGCCAGCCGGTGTACGACAACCTGGGCAACTTTTTCCAGAAGGGCTACGCCGCGCAGAACTACCTCACCATGTCGGGCGGCTCGGACAAGGCCACTTTCTTCGCCTCGGCTTCCAACCTGGTGCAGCGCGGCGTAACGCCCGGCAGCCGCTACGACAAGACGACGGTGCGCATCTCGGGCTCGGCCCAGATTTCGCCCAAGCTCAGCATCACGGGCTCGGCGCAGTACCTCAATTCGGGCGCCACCCGGCCGGTGCAGGGGCCGGGGCTTATCAGCACCTCGGGCACCCTAGGGTCGGGCGGCTTCTTACTGAGCCTGCTGAACTGGCCGCGCAACGACGACGCTCGCAATTACCTCAACGCCGACGGCAGCCGCCGCCGCCTGCTGCCGCTGAGCGGCGCCGCCGTGGACGCCGACGCCGACAACCCGTACTGGACGGCCGCCAAAAACCCGCAGAGCGACCGCACCAACCGCTTTATTGGTAATACGCTGCTCAGCTTCTCGCCCACCAAGTGGCTGACGTTGAGCCATAACATTGGGGTAGACGTGTACACCTCGCGCAATACGTCGGTGCGGGCGGTGGGCACCTCGCTGCCCGGCAACCAGAACGGCGGCCTGGCCGAAACCGTGGACCAGAACCGCGTGCTGACGGCCACCACCCTGGCCACGTTCAACAAGTCGTTTGGCACCTTCCTGTCCGGCTCGCTCATCTTGGGCAATACCATTGAGGAAAACCGCGACCAGGCGGTGGACTACGTGGGGTTAATTTTCCAGAATCCTGACTTCATCGGCCTCAACAACACGGTGAACCGCAACGCCTTGCAGCGCGACGCCCTGCGCCGCCTCATCGGCAACTTCGGGCGCCTCAACTTCACCTTGTTCAACCAGCTCATCATCGAGCTGCAGGGGCGCTACGACCAGTCGTCGACGCTACCTAGGCCCGACGAAGGCAAGATTTTTGGCAAAGGCTTCTTCTACGGCTCGGCGGCGGCGGGCTACGAGTTCACCAAAATCCTGGGCCTCGACCAGAGCCCGGTGCTGAATTACGGTAAAATCCGGGCTTCGGTGGCCGACGTGGGCCGCGACACCGGGCCCTACCGCGTGCAGTCGCCGCTCACCACCAATACCTACATCGGCGGGGGCTTTCGCAACGACTTCTATGGCTCGAACCCCATTTTGAAGCCCGAGCGCACCCGCACCTACGAGGCGGGCATCAACCTGCAGTTCCTGCAAAACCGGCTGTCGCTGGACTTCAACTACTACGCCTCGCGCACCACCGACCAGCTCATCGCGCCCCGCGTGAGCCAGGCCACGGGCTTCATTCTGCAGTACATCAACGGCGGCACGGTTACCAACCGGGGCGTCGAAATCAGCCTCAGCGGCACGCCGGTGCGCACGGCTTCGGGCTTCAACTGGGACGTGCTGGCCAACTTCTACCACAACACCAACAACGTGGAGAGCCTGCCCTCGCCCCTGACGGTGGTGTACCAGTCCGACACCTTCATTACCAACGTGCACGAGGGCGGCGCCTTTCCCGGCCATCCCATTTCGGGCATCGCCTCCACCGACTACGTGCGGGTGGCCGACCCCAGCAGCCCCTACAACGGGCAGGTGATTATCAACGCCGCTACGGGCCTGCCCACGTTCAGCTCGGCGTTTGTGTACGCCGGCAACCGGGCGCCGCGCTTCACCACCCAGCTCACCAACACGTTCAGCTACCACGGGCTGGTTTTCACCAGCTTGCTTGACTTCCGGGTGGGCGGCGTGGTGGTGAACGGCAACGACTACTACCAGACGGGGGTGGGCACCAGCACCCGCACCCTCGACCGCTACAAGACGGTGACGTTTGACGGCGTGGTGGCCAGCGGCAAAGACGCCAACGGCAACACCACCTACACCCCCAACACCCGCCCCGCCGAGCTTACGCAGGCCTACTACACCGGCAACCTGGCCCAGGTGGGCACGCCCTTCATTGAGGATGGCTCGTGGGCCCGCCTGCGCTACGTGACCCTGAGCTACGCGCTGCCCACCAAGTGGCTGGGCGGCCCCAGCTCCTTCCTCAAAAGCCTGGAGCTGAGCGTAACCGGCCGCAACCTGGTGCTGCTGACCCGCTACAGCGGCGCCGACCCCGAAACGGCCAGCGCCGGCGCCGGCGTGCGCGGCGGCGGCTCGGGCGGCATCGACTACGGCAACATCCCGGCCACCCGCGGCGTGGACATGGGCCTGCGCGTCAATTTTTAATCATCTGCTAGTCAGCGCTTACGCTAGAACGTCATGCTGAGCCTGCCGAAGCATCTCTACCGCTTCGGCCGGGCCGCAAGGCGCCCTAGCCAACGATTAGCAAACGGCGTGATAGAGATGCTTCGGCAAGCTCAGCATGACGTTCTTTTCCAACTAGCTTTTCCTTATGAAAAAATATCTTCTTTTAAGCCTGGCGGGGGCCCTAGGGCTGCTGCCGGGGTGCCAGAGCTTCCTGGACGTTAACAACAACCCCAACAACCCGTCTACCACTACGCCCAACTTCCTGCTGCCCAATATCATCTCCAATGGTATTCAGACGCAGATGTTTACGGCCCTGCGCACGCCCTACATTACGCAGTACGTGGTGAGCCGCACGGCCAACAGCGGTGGCAACGACCAGTACATCCTCACCAACGCCCAGAGCACCAACACGTTTAACTACAGCTACTTTCAATCGGGCGGCAACATTCCGCCCATGATTGCGGCGGCCAAGGCCGAGGGCTCGCCCTACTACGTGGGAGCGGGCGAGATTATGCAAGCCATCATTCTGGCCCACGCCACCGACATGCTCGGCGACGTGCCCTACACCGAGGCCTACCAGGGCGGCACCAACTACACGCCCAAGTACGACCCGCAGCAGCAGCTTTACGCCACCATCAACCAGCTGTGCCTGGATGGCATTGCGCAGCTGCAGCAGCCGAGCAGCGCCGAGTTTCGGCCCCTCTACAGCAGCTCGCCCAGCGAGAGCGGCGACATCCTATATAAGGGCGACACCGGCAAGTGGATTCGGCTGGCCTACGCCCTGATGGCGCGCCAGGCCCAGCACCTCACTAAGAAGAGCAGCTACGACCCCGCCGCTGTGCTGGCCTTGTGCGACAAAGCCTTTACGAGCAGTGCCGACGACGCGCAGATTAACTTTCAGGTGGCGGTGGCGCCGCTGGCCAACACCACCAACATCTTTGGGGTGACGCGCTCGAACTTCGGCACGGCCGTGCTTTCGAGCAACGTGGTGAAGTACTTGAACGGCACCACCTTCGCGGGCGTCACGGACCCGCGCTGGGGCATTCTGGTGCCTACCACCAGCGTGGGTGCCGACCCTGGCGTGGGCGCCAGCACCACCGTCAACTACGCGCCCGGCTACTTCCCGCCGGCCAACCCCTCGTACACCGACTTCTACGCCTCGTGGTACGCCCGCGACCTTGGGTACTTCGAGGTGCTGACCTACCACGAGCTGAAATTTATCGAGGCCGAGGCTGCCTTTCGGGCCGGCAACACCAGCCGGGCGCTCACGGCGCTGCGCACGGCCATTACGGCGCACATGACCAAGGTGGGCCAGGGCGGCACCAACGCCCTGCCGGCCGTTACGTTCCCCACCATTTCCAGCAGCCAGATAAACGCCTATTTGGCCTCGGCGGCGGTGCCCCAAACGGCGGGCGCCGTCACGCTGCGCAGCATCATGGAGCAGAAGTACCTGGGCATGTTCCTCAACCCCGATTCGTGGTCGGACTTGCGCCGCCTCGATTTTGACCCCAGCATCTACGTCAACTTCGCCTTCCCCGTGGGCAGCGGCGTCAACCCCTCCTCGCTGGCCGCCACCGATACCAAGCTGCGCTACCCGCGCCGCCTGGCGCCGGGCGCCACCGAGGTGCTCTACAATCCGGCCAACGTGGCCAAGCTCTACAGCGACGCGGGCGTGGCTAATGGCGTCATCAACGACTACGTGCTCAAGCCTTTGTGGTTCGACATGCCCTAGGGCCCGCCTCCCCTCCACTTCCCGACTTATCTGCCATGAAACTTTCGCATTACTGCCTGCTGGGACTGCTAGGGCTGGGAGCGCTGGCCAGCTGCAAAACCAACCTGCCCACCCCCTACACCGGCCCGCCCACCGGCGGCTACGCCAACTTGGCGCTGCCCAATACCACCGCCCTGGTTACCAAGTATGCCCCCGGCGAGAGTATTCCCCTCACCCTAGGGTACTACCAGGGTGATAATCCCACCACCATCACCGTTTTCCAAGCCACCAAAACCGACTCGGCGCAGGTGGGCAGCTATCCCGTCAACGGCACGTTCAACCAGACGCTGGCCGTGAACACCCAGGCCGTGCCCTACACCGTGCCCACCACCTACGCCATCGGCACGGCCGTGCGAGTCGATGTGACGCTCAACTTCGCCGATGGTGGGCAGCGGCTGCGGCGCATTACCTACACGGTGGCCAGCTCGCCCACGCTCACTAATGGCACGCCCACCCTCACCTACCGCAACGGCCTAGGGGCCAGCGCCCAAACCAACGGCGACGTACTTGGCTACGCCATTACGCTGAACGCGGGCGGCATCTCGACAGTGCCCACCGGGGCCACCACCCCGCCGAGCAACTTGTTTAAGAACGTGGATAGCCTGGTGTACTACGCCCGCACCGGCACCACCGGCGCCTTGCAGCGGCAGGGCGTGATTAAAACCCCCACGGCGGGCGTGGTCAACAGCCGCACCATCGACGTGCGCATTCCGAGCGGTAGCGCGGCGGCGGGCGGCGCGCAGTTCGTGTTCACGGCCTTCGCCCAAACTACCTCTACCACGCTCACCTCGGCGCTGGTGCCGGTGGCGGCAGCCGGCACCCCACTGGCCACCACCCGGCGCGGCACCGTCAGCTTTGGCGGGGGCAGCAGCGCCGACTCGCTGGCCTTTAACCTGAGCGCGGGCTTGCCCGAGCCGGCCGCCAACGCCAGTACTGGCAAAGACCTGCAGGTAAGCGGCCTCTCAACCGCTGGCAGCGGCGCCCTCACCCTGAGCGCGCCCAACACCACGCGCTACTACAAGCTGAGCAGCAGCCAGCTCGCGGCCAATCCCTACGCCACGGCCACCGCCAACCAGGTGGGTTTGCTGCTGTACCAGAACACGGCCAGCGCCGACCTGGGCACCCCCGCCGCGGGCGACGTGTACGCGGTGCGGCTGCGCGGGGCTAGCACCTACGCCCTGCTGCGCATTCTAGGCACGCGGGCCAGCACCAGCGGCGGCGTGGGCCGGGTCAAGTTTGAGTACCGCACGCTGTAGCGGCTCGGCGGCGCTAGCGGCCCAATCTTTACGGGTTGTTTTGCGGTTTATACGGATGAGCTAAAGTATTATTACTAGAAACCTCCTTTGCTTTTGCAAGGGAGGTTTTTTAATTTGTTTCTTTATAAAAAAATCCCATCTAACTAATCTTTACAGGCTACACAATTGATATTATACTTAAAAAATACAAAAATTTAACGCTTTGAGCATACTGCAATCCGGCTAGTTGGTTTTTTACGAAGGTTAAGCATTCTTTTTTCTCTTTTCATTTTCTACCTCTCCTCTTTTATGGATACCACTGCTATTCTGCAGCGCAGCAACGTGACCATTTCGGGCCTTACCGACCCCGGCGCGCCCACCATCGTTTTCCTGCACGGCCTGGGCGCCGACCAAAGCTCGTGGCGCCTGCTAGCCCCGGCGTTTGAGGCCAATTACCGCGTGGTGCTGCTCGACCTGATTGGGGCGGGCAACTCCTCGCCCGAAGCCTACGACTACGCCCGCCACGGCTCGCTACACGGCCACGCCGACGACCTGCTCGACGTGCTGCGCGCGCTGGCCGCCACCGACGTTGTATTCGTGGGGCATTCCATTAGCTCCATTATTGGGGTGCTGGCGGCTGTGCGCGAGCCCGCCCGCTTTGGGCGGCTGGTGCTGCTGGCGCCCTCGCCGCGTTTCGTCAACGAAGGAGGCTACGCTGGGGGCTTTGCTAAAAAGGATATTGAGGAGCTGCTGACGGCCATGGAGCAGAACTACGAGGGTTGGATAGGCGGCGTAGCACCCCTTATGATGGGCAGCAGCAACACCGCCCTCATCGCGGAGCTGAGCAACAGCTTCATGCGCACCAACCCCACCATTGCGCAGCACTTTGCCCGCACCACTTTCCTCTCCGACCACCGCGCCGACCTGCCGCTGCTCACCACGCCCACGCTCATCTTGCAGTGCGCCCACGACGTGATTGCGCCCCTGGCCGTGGGCACCTACCTGCACGAGCACCTGCCCGATAGCCAGCTGGTAGTAATTGACACGCCCGGCCACTGCGCTCACCTCACCGCCCCCAGCCAGACGCTGGAGGAGATGGATGATTTTCTGCACTACGTGCCCTGCTGCGCCGGCATGGTGGGCCAGCCGCTTTAAACGGCGTTTTGCTTGGTAAGACCGCCTCAAAGCACCGTATACTGCGCGAGGCGGCGCAAGGCAGCTTACTATTTTGCAACCAGCTTTTGCAGCGCCTAGGGGCCTAGGGCAGATGCTGGTGCAGCCCCCACCCTACAGCCGCACGCTGAAGGCCAGCGGCTGCACTAGCACCTGCTGGCGCAGGCTGCTGTAGCCGATGCGCACGCCGGCCTCTAGGGGGGTGCGCAGGTGAAAGACGTTGAAGAGGACCCAGAAATCGACGCCCGCATTGTAGAAATCGGTGAGGAAGCGCTGGTTGACCAGCTGGCGGCCCTGCTGCACGGCCAGCAGGTTGCTGCCGCGGGCGAAGTCGCCAAACGCGGTGGCCCGCAGGCGCTGCACGTAGAGCACCCGGCCCAGGGCGGCGTGCAGGTAGGCCAGCGGCAGGTTGTAGTCGGCGCTGCCCACGGCCAGGCGGTCGAAGCTGAGGTAGTCGGGCTCGACGCGCGGAAAGGAAATGGCTGAGGCAAAGGCGTACTGGCTTTGCTGCTGGTACTGGAAGCCGCCGCGCAGGCGCAGGGCGTGGTGCCGGCCCAGGCCGGGCAGGTACAGGCCCGCCTGCACCCCCACCTGCGTAGCCTGCAAGGCGGTGCCGAATGGCGTGGTGCGGTAGGTGGCTAGCAGCGTGCCGCCCCCGCGCGGGGCCACGTCGCGGGCGCTTTGCTTGAGCTGGCTGGCGTAGCTCAGGTAGGTTTGCACGGCGTGCAGCGGGGCGGTGGGGCCGGTTTCGTAGAGGCTGCGCGAGGGCGCCACGTAGTTGTACACCTGCTCGCCCAGGTAGTAGGCCCCTAGGGTCAGGGCTTGCAGGTACTTGCCGCGGGTGAGCACCAGCGGCAGGCGCCCGCCCAGGAGCACCCGCGCCACCTGCCACTGCGTGAGGCGCAGGCTATCGAGGGGCCGGGCGCGGTCGAAGTAGCGGGCGGCGTTGCGGCCTTGGTAGCTGATTTCGGCATCGAGCACCACCGGCAGGCCTTGGTAGCTGAGCGCGCCGGTGGCCCCTAGAGTGCGCTCAGTTTGGTTGTAGAGTAGGCCCGCAAAAACCTGGGTGGTGCTCAGGTAGTCTTGCGAGCGCACGCCCAGGCTCACGTTGGCGCCGTCGGGGCTTTGCACCACGCCGTAGCTGAACAGCCGAAACGCGTGGGCCAGCGGCCGGTAGCGCCGCACCCCGTAGCGCGGCCCCACCGAGTCGGGCGAGGCCAGCAGGGCGGTGATGTGCGGCGCGGCGGGCTCGCCAGCGGCCAGCTTTTCGGCGTAGGGGCCGGCGGGCGCATCCTGGCGGGCGGGGGTGGGCAGGGCCAGCCAAGTAGCCGGGTCCAGGGGCATTTCCACCACCCTAGCCCCGGTAGCGCGGTAGTCGTGGAAGGCGAGGTGCCGCCCATCGGGACTCACCGTAGCGTGGTAGGCGCCGTAGGGCCGGTTGGTCACTTGGTAAGTCAACCCATTTTTTTGGCTGACGGCAAACACGTTATCCACGCCCGTTTGGGGTGAGTTGTAGAGCACGTAGTCGCCCCAGGGCTGCGGATTAGCCAGGTTCACGTTGGCTACCGGCAGCAGGTTTTGGGTTTGGCCGGTGGCGGGGTTTAGCAGCTGCAGGGTTTTGCCGGCGGCGCTCAGGGCCACGGCTACCAGGCGGCCATCGGCCAAAAAGCGCGGCTGCTGGTAGAAGTCGTTGCGCGGGTTGGGCAGGGTGTGCAGCACTTGGCCGGTGTTGGCATCCAGCACCAGCAGGGCGTGGTGGTAGCCGGGGCTGGTTTGCGTCACGACCAGCTGGCGCCCGTCGGGCGAGAGCGCGGCGGCCGTGTAGCGCGTGCCCCGCGCCAGGCGGTGCACCCGGCCAGTGGCCAAATCCAGCACCTTCACCTCCGAGTACACCACCTGGCCCCAACGCGGCTGCTGCCGAAACTCCACCCATGCAGCCCGGCCGCCGCCCACGCTCAGCATGTCGGGCAGGTTGAGGGGGCCTAGGGTGAACACGTGCCGCGCCAAGCTATCTGGCAAGTGTCGCTTTATCGAATCGGCCGCAACCGAGTCAACAATATTTAGATGAGCGGACAGCGGGCGACGGCGCGACAGCAGCACCAGTTGCTGAATATCGCCTAGGCCACTTTTGAGCACCAAAAGGGTGCTATCGCTCACGTACTGCGGAAATTGGTACTGCGTGAACACGCGGCTGGCGGGCTGCCCGGCCAGCTCGGTTACTGGCGTGGGCGCGGGCCGGGCGGCCAGTTCGGCGCGCCAGGTTGAGTCCAGCTCGGCCATCGTGCGCTGGTACAGGTCCTCGACCCGCAGGCCGGTGGTGCGGCGCAGGCCGTTGGAGAACGAAAACGGGTAGAATGGAAAGCGGTAGTACTGGTCGAGGGCGCGGCGCCACACGTTGGCGCCGTAGTGGGCTTTGGCATAGGATGTTAGGTAATAGCCCAGCACGTACCAGTTGGGCACGTTGTCGCGCAGGGAGCCGTTCACGGCCTCCTGGTAGCCGTAGCGCAGGCCGCTGAGCAGGTTGGCCCGCAGCCCCACCCCAAACAGGGGGATGCGCCCGCGCCCGCTGCGCGTGAGGGCGGTTTCGGTGCCCACGGCGTCGCCTTCAAAAAACCACTGCGGCACGCCCACCGCCGCCACCCCTAGGCCCCCCTCGCCCAGCAAAGGCACCACCACCCGCCCGAAGCCCTGCCGCGCCTTATCAAACTGGTTGACGTGCCGAAACTCGTGCACCGCCAGCCCGTCGAGCCAGTCCACGGTGCCCAGGCCCTGGGTTTGGTCGGGGGTGGTGAAGAACTCGGCGTGGCGCGGCAGAAACGTGACGAAGCCGTTGCTGACGGTGGTTTGGTTTTGCAGCACCACCGCCACCGGGTGCGCCTCCACGCCCAGCGTCTGGCCATCGGCCTGGTGCAGGGCCTCCAGGCGGGCGGCCGTGCGCTGGGCGGCCGTATCGAGCCCTAGGGGGTAAAGGACGCGGAAGTGCGGCGTTTGCACCTGCTGCCAGCGCAGGCCGGGCGGGTTTTGGGTGATGACGGGCAGGCTTTGGGCGCGGGCTACGGCGGCGCTGGCCAGCAGGCCAAGCAGCAGGAAAAGCGGGCGGGGCATAGGTAGCCGGAAGATACTCCGGCGGCGGGTACTGGCGGCTTCGGCGGCGGGCTTAACAATTATTTTAAGCGCCACGCAACAATTAATGTAGGTACACTGTTTATCTTTGCGCGGCCGGCAACCGGCGGCATCACCTTTCCATTCAACAACTTTCTCCTATGGCTACCACCTGGCTCATCGACCCCATGCACTCCGAAGTGCAATTTAAAGTGAAGCACCTGGTTATCTCCACCGTTACGGGCTCGTTCAACTCGTTCGCTGGCTCGGCCCTAACCGAGGGCGACGGCTTTGAGAACGGCCAGGTGGAAGTAAGCATCCAGGTGGACAGCGTGAACACCAGCCAGGATACGCGTGACCAGCACCTGCGCGGCGAGGACTTCTTCGACGCGGGCCAGTATCCGACTATCACATTCAAGTCGACGTCCTTCACCAAAAAAGGCGGCGACGAGCAGTATACCCTCAGCGGCGACCTCACCATCAAGGGCATCACCAAGCCCGTAACCCTCGACGTGGAGCACGGCGGCACGGCCGTTGACTTCTACGGCAACACCAAGGCCGGCTTCGAGGCTACCGGCAAAATCAACCGCAAGGAATTCGGCCTCACCTGGGGCGGCGTCACCGAAGCCGGCGCTATTGTGGTGGGCGAGGATGTGAAGCTCATCTTCAACATCCAACTGGCTAAGCAAGCCGAAGTAGCTGCCGCCTAGGGCAGCGCAGGGCTGAATAGCTAAAGACCGTAAACAGGCGGTCATGCTGAGCTTGTCGAAGCATCTCTACCGAACGACCCCTAGGGCTATTGTTCGGTAGAGATGCTTCGGCAAGCTCAGCATGACCGCCTGTTTACGTTTTCTCTTCTAGGCTGCTGGTTACTGGTTGTGCACGGCCTGGGCGGCTTCCTGCGGTGCGGCGTCGGGCTTCGAGCTGGTTTTCAGGCCAATAATGCCGGCTAGGATGAACCCGATGTAGAGCACGTGCACCCACTGGAAGGCTTCTTTCAGCACCAGCGTATCCACGATTTTGATACCCACCAGGGCCAGGCCCATCCAGATGGCGAAGGCCGTGGAAGCGGGTATTACGCTCAGCGCTTTCGAGAAGAAGATGACGTTGCCCACCCCGAAGGCAATGTAGCCCACGGCGGGCGCTAGCGTTTGCCAGCCCGCCGAGCTGGCGAAGAAGTGCGACCAATCGAGCGCCCGCAGCTTGGCGATGCTCGTGTACTTGAGGCTGTAGTTCCAGCACACTTCCATCACGGAAGCGAGCAGCAAGTACAGCCAGGCGGGGTTAAAGCTCAGGTTCAAGCGACGTGGGCGGGTTGTTTAGTTTCGGCAGCGGCGGCCGAAGGTACTGCCGCTTCGGGCGCGGGATTGCCGCCGGGGCGCGGGGCGGGCACGGTTTCGGCCACTTCCTCGGGCACTTCCCAGCCTTGCAGGTGCTTGGCGGCGGGCACGCGCCCGGCCACCCAGCTCAGCACCCGCCAGCGCAGGCCGTGGTAGTAGCGAAAGGCGGCCGACTTCTCGGCCAGGGCTTTTTCGTCGTAGCGATAGGCCGAGAACACGTGCTGGCCGAAGTAATCTTTGGGGAAGGCGTAGGGCAGCCCCCAGCGCTCGGGCTTGCGATTTTCGGGCCGGAAGGCGGTGCCAAACAGCCAGTCCCAGACGGCGAACTTGGTGGAGAAGTTGGCGTAGTACACCTCCTCGTGGTCGGCGTGGTGCCAGAGGTGCATTTCGGGCCCATTGATAACGTACTGGAGCTTACCCGATTTCACGTCGATATTAGCGTGGATATACATGCCCCACACCGCATCGATGAGCGCCTTGATGGGCACCACCACCGGATTGGCCCCTAGGAGAATGATGGGCGCAAACTCAATGGTTTGATTGATAACAATCTCCATGAAGTGTGAGCGCGAGCCGGCCAGCCAGTCCACCTGCTTGCCCGAGTGGTGCGCCTCGTGGGTGCGCCAGAAAAAGGCGTTGTTGTGCTGGAAGCGGTGAAACCAGTAGATGTAGAAGTCGTGGGTGATGACGAAGAAGCCCACCTGCGCCACCACCGGCCAGCTGCTCACGAAGTGGAACCGGGCCCCGAAGTGCGCGGCCAGCGGCGCGATGATGAACCCAAAAATCAGGATTTGCAGGAAGTAGCTCTGCACCAGCGTGTACCAGAACAAATCGACGAACAGCCCCTCCCGGAAAAACGGCAGCCCCTTGCGGTACGGAAACTTGCGCTCCAGCACCAGCAGCACCGCCACGGCCAGCAGCAGAATAGGCGTGGTAATGAGGGTGGTGCGCCCCACCGCATCCAGGCTGTGATAAAACGTGCTTACCGACTCCAGCATAGCGTAGCGTTAGTACTAGTGATGGCTCCCCTAACTACGCGCCGCGGCCGAATGTTCAGCCAAGCGCGGCGCCCAGGAGCTTTTCGCTACCACTAAAGTACAAACTAGGCGCCGCCTCAACTCAGCCCCCTAGGGCCGCGCCACCGCCAAAGGACCCGCACTGGCCGCCGCCGCCCGGCGCCACTGCCGCGCCGTGAGCATTAGTAGCCCCTGCGCATCGGCCAGCCACAGGCGCTGGCGGCCATCGAGCTGCGCAATGCTGGGCGGGGCCGCCAGGCCGGGCAGCCCCAGGGGGCGCAGCAGCGGCTTAGCGGCTACTACGTCGGTAGCGGGGGCCGGCTCGAAGCTGCCAAACTCGCCGGCCGAGGCGGCGGGCAGCAGCAGCAGCCCCAGGCTGGTAGCAAACAGGCGGCCCGCGCCGGGCAGGTAGGCCGCGGCCAGCAGCTCGCTGCCGGGGCGGCCCAGGTAGGTGGCGGTGGGCAGCTCCAGGGGCCTAGGGCCGGCCGGCAGGGCGCACACGGCGTCCGACATCACCACCCAGGTGGTGCCGGCGTGGTCAGGCAGCAGCTTTTCCACCAGGTTGTCGGGTATCTCGAAGTTGGCCACGCCCTCCTCGTTGTAGCGCGTCCAGCGGCCGCGGTGGTAGCGGTGCAGGCCTAGGTTAGTGCCCAGCCACACGGCGCTATCGGGGGTAGCCACGGCGGCGCTGATGCCGGGTATGCGCAGCACCGGCTCGAAGGCGCCCGGCCGGCCGCGGTAGGCGCCGTAGCCCGCCGCACCCACCCACAGCTCGCCCGCCGCGCCGCGCGCCAGCGCCACCACCGGGGCGGCGGCCGCCTCGGCAGGCAGCCCTAGGGGGTGCGCCGCCCAGCGCCGCCAGCTGATGCTAACGCCGCCCGCAGCGGTGCCCAGGCACAGGGCCGTGTCGGTGGCCACGGCGCAGCGAATGGGACTAGGGCTGCGGTAGCGGCCCACCAGGCGGCGGCCAGCCAGCTCGTACACGCCGCGCTCGGCCACGAGGTAGCGATGGCTCCCAACTGCCAGCAGTGCCACGGGCGCGCCGCCTGGTTCGGGCAGGGCGTAGCGGGTTTGGGCGCGGGCGGGCCCTAGGCCCAGCAGCCAGCAAATAGCAACCAACATAGCCGCAGGGGCCGGAGAGAACACGCGAAGCATACCCACAAAGTACCGGCCGCGCCATTGCGGCAGCGTGACGCCCAGGTTACCAAATAAGTCATCCGGCGGTGGGGCCGCGTCCCTACGCACGCCGGGCAGCGCCTGGTTCTTATGGCAGTGAGCCCGCGCACCGCTGCCCTTTAGCTTGGTATCTGGTGCGTCCCCTAGAGCCGCCACGCGAGTTAACAGCAACTTCATGAATGGCACATCTCAGGGCAATGTGGGCCGGGCACCTTTGCGACTGGCTAACCCCTCCTCCCCTAACCAAACCTATATGAATGTCAATTCTTTACTCCTAAGCGCAACGTGCTTGGCGGCGCTGGGCGCGCCCGCCGTGGGCTGGGCCCAGGCCTCAGCCAGCAACAGGAACGTGATTATGTACATCGGCGACGGCTTCGGGCTGGCGCCCAAGACGGCCGCCCGCATGGCCATGGGCCAGGGCCGCGACGGCAAGCGCTACGCCACCGACGTTAACTTCCAGGTGCTGGCCCTCGACAAACTCAAATACAACGCCACCGTCACCACGCACTCGCTCAACTCCTGGATTACCGACTCGGCGCCCGGCGCCTCGGTGTATGCCTGCGGCAAGCGTGGCAAGCAAGACAACGAGGTGATTTCGATGGATGCTAGCACCAGCCAGCCCATCGAAACCATCCTGGAGGCGGCCAAGAAGCAGGGCTACGCCGTGGGCCTGGTCACGACTACGCGCATCACGCACGCCACGCCGGCCGCTTTTGCCACCCACATCTGGTTCCGCGACCTCGAGGACTACATTGCCAGTCAGTTCATTGCCTCGACCGAAAGCGAGTATGAGGCCATTTACAACAGTAGCCCCACGGCCAGCTACCGCTACTCGGCCACCCGCGACTGGCAGCTGCCGGCACCCAAGGTGGGCGTGGACGTGGACGTGCTGCTGGGCGGCGGCTCGCGCCAGTTTCTGCCCAAGAACGTGGCCAGCCCCTACGAGGCCATCGTGAACGCCACCGGCCAGCCCATTACCAACGCGGCGGGCGCGGCCGTGACCCTAGGCCGCGGCAAGCGCGTGGACGACGTGGACCTGGTAGATTTTGCCGTGAAGCAGCGGGGCTACAAGTTCGTGAACAGCCGCGACGCCCTGCTGGGCCTCGACCTGACGCAGTTTGGGCCGGGCGGCAAGAAGCTGCTGGGCCTCTTCAACGCCTCGCACAACAACTACGAGCAGGACCGCCAGACCGACGCGCCCTGGGAGCCCTCGCTGGCCGACATGACGCGCGTGGCCATCCAAGTGCTGCAAGCCAAGAGCAACGGCAAAGGCTTTTTCCTGCTGGTAGAGGGCGGCCGCATCGACCACCTGGCCCACGCCAATTCGGGTGGCATTTCGGTGGTGGCCGGCTCGGGCAGCACCAACCAGTACGTGGTAGATGCCGACAAGCCCAGCTACGTGGGCGGCGGCGAGGGCGTGTACGCGGCTACCCCCAGCACCGCCCGCCAGGCCAACGTGTACGGCTCCGACTATATGATTAAGGAGGTGCTGAGCTTCGACTACGCCGTGGGCGAGGGCCGCAATTTCTTGAACAACAGCGGCAACGGCAAGACGCTCATCTTCAGCAGCAGCGACCACGAATGCGGCGGCTTTGCCGTGACGGGCCTGCACGACGAGGCCGACGCCCAGCGCAACGGCACCAAAATCCGCACCTACGCCGGCCAGATTACCAAGTCGGCCGTGGCCGAGGCGGGCTACGCCACCCCCACCAACCTGGTGCGCGGCGACGGCGGCAACAACGGCTGGTTTCCCGACTACACCATCAGCAGCTTCCAGGGCCGCGACTACCCTAGCCCCACCTCGGCCACCGGCCGGCGCATTGTGGTGGCCTACGCCTCCAACCCCAATACCAACGGCAGCGGCGGCGCGGCCGGCAGCACCCCCGGCAACCACACGCCCCAGGATATCTGGATTGGTGCCGAGGACAACACCGGCACCCACGCCCAGCAGCTCACCGGCCGCGGCCTGCTCGACAACACGTCCGTGACGCCCCTCATGGCCGACTTCCTGAGCCTTTCGCAGTACGCCACCACCCTAAGTGCTCGCGCGGCCAATCCTGAGATAATGAGCGGCTTGCAGCTAAGCCCGGTACCGTTCCAGCAGCAGTTCGACCTCTCGTTTACGCTGGCCACCGCCGGCCCGGTCAGCGTGCTGCTCTACGACCAAACCGGCCGCAAAGTAGCCTCGGTGGTGGAAGCCAAAGCCTACCCGGCAGGTACCCACACCCTCACCGTGCCCGCCGCCACCCTAGTCCCCGGCCTCTACATCGCCAACGTGGAAGTGGGCGGCCAGGTGCTGTCACGCAAAACTATTAAGCTGTAATCACCTCTATCCGAGAGCTATGAGAACGCGCCCGCTGCCGCAAGGTGGCGGGCGCTTTTGCGCGTGGCCGGCCCCTAGGGGTCACCTTTACCTCGGAGCCGGCAGCAGCTTACTCCGCCACCCGGCGGGGCTCCAGCAAATCCCAGCGGTTGCCGTACAGGTCGTGCAGCACCGCCACGGTGCCGTAGGGCTCCTCGCGCGGCGGCGCTTCGAACACCACGCCGCGCGCCAGTAGCTGGTGGTAGTCGCGCCAGAAGTCGTCGGTGTACAGAAACAGGCCCACCCGGCCGCCCGCCTGCCGGCCCACGCTGCGGCGCTGGGCAGCCGTGGCGGCCCGCGCCAGCAGCAGGCCGCACGCTCCCGGCCCCGCGCCGGGCGGCGCCACCCGCACCCAGCGCTTAGCCGGGCCTAGGGGGGTGTCTTCCAATAGCTCGAAGCCTAATTGCTGGGTATAGAAGCGAATGGCCTCGTCGTAGTCGCGCACGACCAGGGTAACGAGGGCGAGGTGTTGGGGCATGGGATGCAGGTAACAGAATAGCAAAAAAGAACGTCATACTGAGCTTGCCGAAGCATCTCTACCGAACAACCCATGTGGCGCGGCAGAGATGCTTCGGCAAGCTCAGCATGACGTTCTTTTAGGTAAGCGTCAGCTCAGGTGCCAGGTAAACCTAGGCGGCGGTTACCTCGCGGCGCAGGCGGCGCAGGGGCTCCTTCTCGCTCTCGTACACCACCTTCACGCCGTCGCCCAGGGCCGCTTCGGTGTCGCGGATGTCGCGCACCATCTTGGCCATGCCGCCCGGCTCCACGCTGGCGGCGTGGTCCGAGCCCCACATGGCGCGGTCGAGGGTGAAGTGGCGCTCCACGAACGTAGCCCCTAGGGCCACGGCCGTTACGGTGGTGCTCAGGCCGGTTTCGTGGCCCGAGTAGCCGATGGGCGTGCCCGGAAATTGCTGCATCAGAGTTTGAATCATGCGCAGGTTCAGCTCCTGCGGCGGGCAGGGGTAGGCCGAGGTGCTGTGGGCAATCATCAGGTTGTCGAGGCCCACGTACTTCACGGCGTCGTTAATCTCGTTTTGGGTGCTCATGCCGGTGCTCAGCATCAGGGGGCGGCCGGTGGCGCGCACGCGGTCGAGCAGGGGCTTGTCGGTGAGCGAGGCCGAGGCCATCTTGTAGAGCACGGGCTGGAACTGCTCCATGAAATCTACGGACGGCTCATCCCAGCACGAGGCAAACCAGTCGATGCCCTTGGCCTTGCAGTAGTCGTCGATTACCTGGTACTCGTTCTGGCCGAACTCGGTCTTGCGCTTGTAGTCGATGTAGCTCATCGTGCCCCAGGGCGTCTCGCGCATCTTCTCCCACTGGTCCTTGGGCACGCACAGCTCGGGCGTGCGCTTCTGGAACTTCACCGCATCGCAGCCAGCCGTTACGGCCGCGTCAATCAGCTGCTTGGCAATGTCGAGCGAGCCGTTGTGGTTGATGCCGATTTCGGCAATGATGTAGCACGGCTGGCCGGGGCCGATGGCGCGGTTTTTCTTGATTTGAACTACTGACATAGAGTTGTAAGCTAGTAGCTTGCCGGTGGTGGCTGTTAGCTATGTGCCGTTTCAGGTGGGGAAGCGGCACGGGTGAGAAAAAAGGAAGTAAGCGGGAGTGGCATCTAGTCGACGCCCGTAGCAGCAGTTTATTTTAAGGAGGTGGGCGCCCGGCCCCGCCGGCAGCCGGGCCCTAGGGGGGCGAACCTTACGAAAGGTAGCACTCAAGGCGCACAAGCTGAGCGCGGGACTCTACTCCGAAGTCTTTTCGTCGGGTGCGTTGCCGCCGTGGGCGCTGATAATTAATTCGGCCAGCTCGCGGAAGGCGCCGTGGCCGCCGCGGGCCCGGCAGCGGTAGTCGGCCGCCTCGCGGGCAAAGCGGGTGGCGTCGCCGGGACAGGCGGCCAGGCCTACCAGTCCCAACACTTCCACGTCGTTGGTGTCGTCGCCGAGAAAGGCTACCTCGTCGGCCCCTAGGCCCAGGCGGGCGGTAATCTCGCCTAGCAGCGTGGCCTTATCCTTGATACCCAAGTGCAGCTCATTGATTTTCAGCTTCTCAGCGCGCTTCTGCACCGAGGGCGAGCGCTCGCCAGTCACGATGCCGGTTTCGACACCCACGGCGCGCAGGCGCTCTACGCCCATGCCGTCGCGGATATTGAAGCGCTTGAGCACCTCGCCGCTCTCGCCGTAGTACACGCCCCCGTCGGTCAGCACCCCGTCGCAGTCGGTCAGCAGCAGCTTAATGCGGCGGGCTTTAGCGGTTAAGTCGGCGTGTTTCATATAGTAAATTTCACTGAAAATTTACGCTAAATTACTGCCCGACGGGCAGTACAGCTGTAGCGCGGCCTTTCAGTCCGCCAGTTGAACAGCCAACATAGGTAGCTGCCTCACTCGCGGACTCAAAGGCCGCGCTACAGACTAAATAGCCGTCCAGCCGCCGTCTACCACCAGGTTGGCGCCGGTCATGTAGGCCGAGGCCTCGGAGGCCAGGAACACTACCGCGCCCTGGTAGTCGGTAGGCGCGGCCATGCGCCCTAGGGGCGTTTTGGCGCTGTACTGCTTGATGAAGAAGGCGTCCTGGCTGTTCTCGACGCCGCCCGGCGAGAGCGTGTTCACGCGCACGCCCTTGGCGCCCCAGTAGGCGGCCAGGTAGCGCGTGAAGTTGACCACCGCGCCCTTGGTGGTGGGGTAAGACGGTGACTTGTAAAAGGTCTGCTCGCCGGCCTCGTTGCGGTAAATGCTCTGGTCGGGGCCCACCAGCCCGTAGGTGCTGGCCACGTTGATGATGGAGCCGCTGCCCTGCGCGGCCATGGGCGTGCCAAATACCTGCGCCGCCAGAAACAGCCCTGTCACGTTCACTTCCAGCACCTGCCGGAAGGTTTCGACCGGGAAGTTCTCAAACTTGCTGAGGTCGGCCGCCAGCGCGGGGTTCTCGAACATATCGTTGATGGCAGCATTGTTCACCAGCACGTCGATGTGGCCGAAGCGGGCCAGAATGGCGTCGCGCGCGGTGGCCAGCGATTCGGGCGAGGTTACGTCCACGGCCAGGGCCAGGTGCTCGGCGCCGGGCAGCCCTAGGGCCACCGTGCGGGCTTTGTCGAGGTGGAGGTCGGCCACGATGACGTTGGCGCCGGCCTCGGCCAGCGCCTCGCAGTGCTTCTGGCCAATAAGCCCGCAGGCGCCGGTGACGATGGCGGTTTTGTGGGTGAGGTCGAAATAATTCATTTGGTTGTCGTTCCGGCGTTGGCCTCACCCCTAGCCCCTCTCCGAAAAAGAGAAGGGAGCTAGCTTCTAGTTTTAGTTTCTAGAAACCAGCAGTGAGCCACTAGGCAGAACTTAAAAAAAGGCTAGAGCTAAAACTAGAAGCTAGTTTCCCTCTCTTTTTCGGAGGGGGGCTAGGGGTGAGGCCAACGCCGGAGCAGGCGCTAATAACCTACTTCCGCGCCGGGGCGGCGTTGGTCACTTTGCGGAACACGGCTTCTACTGGCTCGCCTTCGAGGCGGCTGGCCACGTCCTGCTTGTCGATGGCGTCCTTCAGCAGCGTCAGCACCTCTTGGTAGGCGGCCAGGGTTTTGGCGATGTCCTCGTCGGTGTGCGAGAAGCTCATGTTGTGCGAGGCGCTCCACATAATGCCGCGCTTAAACAGCTCCTGCTGCACGTAGGCCTTGATTTCGAGCGGATTGCCGCCCTTGGGGTCGAAGGTGACTAGCGTGCGGCAGTCGTAGCCGTAGCACTTGGTGTAGTCGCTCAAACCCAGGTCGGCGGCCAGCTGGTTGTAGCCGTCCTTGAGCTTCTTGCCTTGCTCGGCCAAGCGGGCGGGCACGTTCTGGTCGCGCAGTTCCTGGATAGTGGCCATGGCGGCGGCCATGCTCAGGGCCTCGCCGCCGAAGGTGGTGAAGAAAAATACGTCCTGCTCGAACAGGCGCATCACGTCCTCGCGGCCCGTGAGCAGCGCGATAGGCATGCCGTTGGCGCAGGCTTTCGAGAAGGTAGCCAGGTCGGCCTTGATACCGAAATACTCCTGCGCGCCCCCTAGGGCCACGCGGAAGCCGGTCCACATCTCGTCGAAAATCAGCAGCGTGCCGTTCTCCTTACACAGGCGGGCCACTTCGTGCAGAAAGTTATCCTTGGGCGCATCGTAGATAAAGGGCTCCAGAATCACGCAAGCCACGTCGGGCGTCAGCAGCGCCTTAAAGCCCTCCAGGTTGTTGTATTCGAAGGCCGTTACCAGCTCCTTCACCTCGGCCGGAATGCCCTTATCGCGGCTCGTGGTGCCGATGTACCAGTCGTGCCAGCCGTGGTAGCCGCAGCACAGCACGTGGCTGCGCCCGGTGAAGGCGCGGGCCACCCGCACGGCAGCCGAGGTCACGTCGGCGCCCGTCTTGCTGATGCGGATGCTCTCGGCATTCGGAATTACCTCGTGCACCAGTTCGGCCAGCTCCACTTCCAGCTCGTGCATCATCGAGAACGTGATACCGTCCGCCAGCTGCGCCTTGATGGCCTCATCGACCCTAGGGTAGGCGTAGCCCAGGCTCAGGGGGCCGATGCCCATCTGGTAGTCAATGTATTCGTTGCCATCCACGTCCCACACGTGGGCACCCTGGCCGCGCTTCACGTACTTGGGCGAGGCACCCTTGGTGTACTGGCCCGGCCCCTTGGCCAGGGTCTGGGTCACGGGGTGCATGATGCGCTGGGCCCGCGCGTAGAGGTCGTCGGATTTAGGGAAATTCATGGGAATTGTCGGGTGACTAAAAACTAAAAAAGAACGTCATGCTGAGCTTGCCGAAGCATCTCTACCGCGCCCCTAGGGTATCGTTCGGTAGAGATGCTTCGGCAAGCTCAGCATGACCGCCTTTTGGGTTTTACGCTACAAAGGAAGCATTACTACTCAGCAAAAATATTCTCCTGCACCTTCGTCTTCTCAGCAAACTGCTCGGCGCGGTCGCCCAGCTTCTCGCCGATGCGGCGGGCAATATGCTGGCCGGTAAAGCCTTCGTACTCCAGCACTTCGCTTAGGCGGCCGGGCTTGTACCACTTCTCCTTCAGGGCCAGGGGCAGCACCTTGGCGGTCAGCTCATTTTCGAGCAGCAGCTCGGCCACGATGCTGTAGAGGCCGCCGGTTTGGAAGTGGTCCTCCAGCGTCACTACCAGGCTGCCGCCGCGCACCACCTTCAGCACCGCCTCGGTGTCGAGCGGCTTGAGGCTGCGCAGGTTGACGAGGCCCACCGAGTGGCCGGCCTGCGTTAGCAGGTCCTTGGCTACCAATGCCTGCTCGAATAGCATACCGTAGGTGAGGATGGTCACGTCTTTGCCCTCGCTCACTACCTCGGCCTTGCCCATTTCGAAGGGGGCGTGCTGGTAGGTGGCGGGGCGGGTATTCACGCGCACGTAGGCCGGGTCGGGCGAGGCCCAGATGGCGGGCAGCATGGCCAGCATATCCTGCTCGTCGGCGGCGGCAAACACGGTCATGCCCGGAATGCCGCGCATCAGGCTGATGTCCTCGATGGCTTGGTGCGTCGGCCCGTTGCCGTCGGACAAGAAGCCGGGCACGAACGAGCTGATTTTCACCGGCAGGTGCGGAATACCCACGTCGGTGCGGATAAACTCGAAGGCGCGCAGCGTGAGGAAGGTGGCCAGCGCGTGCACCACCGGCACGCGGCCGCGCAGCGCCAGGCCGGCCGCCGCGCCAATCATCGTTTGCTCGGTGATGCCCGTGTCGATAAAGCGGCGCCCTAGGGGGCCCGGTAGGTTGCGGATGAGGGCGCGGTTTTCGGCCGTCATCACAATGAGCCGCTCGTCGGCCAGCGCCGTTTCGTGGATAAGCTGTTCGTAGTTCATGACCGCAGATTTAACGGGTTTAACGGATTGCGCAGCTACGCTCGCCTGCCTGCGGCGGCGAGCTGACTACGCGGACGATACTAGACGATATTATTGGATTGGTAGAGGCGACAATTGGCAGGAGCCTATATGGCTGCTCCTATGGCTCCCCTACCCACGTAACTAAGGCAGCTAAAACGGCTAACGTCCGCGTAGTCAGCTCGCCGCCGCAGGCAGGCGAGCGTAGCTGCGCAATCCGTTAAATCTGCGATTAACGGACGGTGAGGGTTTCGCTGGTGAGGGTGGTAGCTTCCTGGCTGTGCAGCTCCTTGAGCAGCTCGGTCACCTCGTCGGCCGAGAAGTTGCAGAACCAGCGGTCGGCGCGACGCTCGATGCTGGGCAGCCCCTTGCCGCGCACCGTGTCGCAGATGATAACCGAGGGCTTGTCGTCGGCGAAGGGCAGGGCGCGGAAGGCCTCATCCAGGGCCGCGAAGTCGTGCCCGTCGATGCGGCGCACGGCGGCGCCGAAGGCCTCGAACTTGGGCGCCAGCGGCTCCAGCGGAATCAGCTCCTCGGTGGCGATGTTGGCCTGGAAGTGGTTGCGGTCCACCACGAAGGTCAGGTTGTTGACCTTGTGGGCACTGGCTACCAGCACGGCTTCCCAGCAGGTGCCTTCGTTCAACTCGCCGTCGCCGGTTATCACGATTACCTTCTGGTTTTGGTCGCGCAGCCGCGCATCCAGCGCCACCCCTAGGGCCACGCTCGGCAGGTGGCCCAGCGAGCCCGAGTGAAACTCGACGCCCGGCACGCTGCGGTTGGGGTGCCAGTAGATGGAGTCGCTGGTTTTGAGGTGGTTATCTAGGCGTTCCTTGGGCATGAAGCCCAGCTCGGCAAACACGCCGTAAAGAGCCGGCACGTCGTGCCCCTTGCTCAGGAAGAGGTAGTCGCGCTCGGGGTCTTGCAGGTTGCCGGGGTGCACGTTCAAAAAGTCGGCGTAGAGGTACACCAGCAGGTCGGTGCAGCTCAGCGAGGCGCCCGTGAAGCAGCCACCATCGGTGCTCAAGCGCACGATGTGCTCGCGCACGCGCAGGGCAAGCTCCTGCAGTTCTTGTTTTTTCTCAGGGGTCATAAGGGGCTTATAGAACGTCATGCTGAGCTTGTCGAAGCATCTCTACCGCGCAAGTAATGCTAACACCTAGGGTCAGCGGCGTGGTAGAGATGCTTCGGCAAGCTCAGCATGACGTTCTGGTTATAGTTGTTTCGTGTTCGTTTCGTCCACCGTCCGCAGCTCGTCCAGATGGTTGCGGTACCAGTTCACGCCGGCCAAGTCGGCATTCAAGCCGTAAATGTCCGGCCTTTGTTTTAATAAAGTCAGAATATCGCCCAGGCTAAAGGTAGGATTGCCGGGGTACAGCGCCTCGTACACGGCCTTGATAAACTGGTAATCAGCCGGGTAGTCAATCGTGAAGCGGTGCGACATCGAGTAGTCTAGCCCGGTTTCCCAGGTCACGTTGGCTAGGCGGAAGCGGTCGGGGTTTTCCCAGAAGAAGGGCGTAGTGTGCTCGCGCTCCAGCGGGCGGCGGGCCTCGCGCCAGGCGGTTTCCAGCGCCCCTAGGGTCATTACCTCCACGTCGTTGCCGTCGGGGTAGGTGGCGGGGTGCAGGTTGCTCACGAAGTCGTACTGGCCCAGGTTATGCACAAAAAAGCCCAGCACCTTGTCGATAACCGCCGGGTCGATGAGCGGGCAGTCGCTCGGAATTTTCACCACGGCCTCCTTTTCGCCAAAGTGCCGCGCCGCCTGGTAGTGGCGGTCGAGCAGGTCGAGCGCCGAGCCCCGGAACACCTCGATGCTGTGCTGCTGGCAGAGGTCGGCCAGCGGGTCGTCGCCGGGCTCGTCGGTGATGATGACGGCCACGCGACCCGCCTGGGTGGCCAGCTGCACGCGCTCGACTTGCCGCACCAGCAGCGGCTGCCCGCACAGGTCGAGGCTGACTTTATCGGGGAGGCGTGACGACCCGCGCCGGGCTTGAATAAGGGTGAGCATAAGCAGTAGTACAAAGTGTAACGCCAGCAGTACAAACCGTAACAACGGGCGCTTTAAAGTTTCGCAGGAACCTAGGAAGCGGTTTCGGCCACTTGCGACGCGGCCGTGAGGGGTACCGCCGGCCAATACTGCCGCAAGAAAGCCGGCCCCGAGCCCTGGAAGCGGCCAAACTGCCGGCAGATATCGGCAATGCGGCGGGCGCTCTGGCCTCCGTTCTGGATGGGGAGCTTGCGCTTGAGGTCGTTCACGTCGAAGTAGGAGTGCGTGGGAATGCCTAGGGCCAGCCCTACGTAAGCTACTGTACTGTACTGGGTTATCAGCTCTACCGAATTAGCAATCATTTCCTCGGTGTTGCCGCTGGTATAAATCAGGGCGTTGGCGGGTGCCCACTGCTTCACCTCGGCCACGGCGCGGCCCATCTCCTCGTTAGGGTGAAACTTAAACAGCATCTGGCGGCCGGCCGCAATGCGCGTGGCCTCCTTAATGAACTTCTTGCGGTTGTCGGGCCGGAAGGTTTCGCGCATGTCGGTGGTAGCCACCATCACGTAGCCACGGTGCTCAAACGAGTTGTTGCGCAGCTTCTGCACGTCGTCGAAGTTCGGGATGCCCGTCACGATGAGCTTGTCCTTGTCCACGCCTATCATCTCGAAGTGCTCGGCGTAGCCCTGGCTGGCCACGCAGTACACGTCGCAGCAGTTGTTCATGCCGTTGAGCGAGGTGCCGATGGCCAGGATGGGAAAGCGGGTGAAGCGCTTAACCAGCCGCGCCCACAAATGCAGCGGGTCGGTCATGCCCTCTTGCACGAAGATGCTCTTGGTGCGGGCCAGCAGCGGCCAGGGCACCACAATGTCGGAGCAGCACACCACCAGGTCGTAGTCGTGGCCCAGCTCGCGGTTCTCGAAGTCGCGGCGCAGCTGCTTCTCGGCAATGTAGCGGTCGGCCTTCTCCTTCACCAGGCCCGTCACGATGGTTTTATCAAGCACCTTATTGCGCAGCAGCCATTTATAGAAGCCGCGCATCCAGCCATCGTAGTACAGCTGGCTGTAGTACGGCTCGTACTCGTCGGCCAGCAGGTCGGCAATCTGGTGCATCTGCGTCGTTTGGTTGGGGGAGCCGACGAGGTAAAGCGCTTTTTTCACAAACAACTAGTAGGTATACCTACAAAATTAAGACGGCCCGCCACTTGGTGGCCGCGCCAGGGCCGGGGCGCCCAGGGCCCCTAGGATGCCCCCACCTCCGCAGGGCCCTGGGGCTGCCAGCATCGAAGGCAGCAAGGGGGTATAATCGGCAAAAAAAACTACACAAACGATTATGTAGTCGGATACGCTCATCTTTGCCCTACTTTCGCTACTCCTTCCCCTTTTTCCCGCCCCATGCACCAGCTGGCCCGATTAGATTACATCGTCTTCTTCGTTTATTTCATCATCGTGGCGGGCTATGGCCTGTGGGTGTACCGCCGCAAAACCGGCCACGACGGTAGCCTGGAGGGCGACTCCAAGGATTACTTTCTGGCCGAGGGCTCGCTGACGTGGTGGGCCATCGGCTCGTCGCTGATTGCCAGCAACATCTCGGCCGAGCAGTTTGTGGCCATGGCCGGCTCGGGCTTCAAGATGGGCCTCGCCATCGCGGCCTACGAGTGGATGGCGGCCGTCACGCTCGTGATTGTAGCCGTGTTCTTCATCCCGGTGTACCTGAAAAACCGCATCTTCACGATGCCCCAGTTTCTGCACCAGCGCTACAACGGCACGGTAGCCATGATTATGGCCGTGTTCTGGCTGCTGCTGTACGTGATTGTGAACCTGACCTCCATTTTGTACCTGGGAGCTATTGCGGCTAGCAGCGTGTCGGGCCTCAACCTCAACTTCTGCATGTACGGGCTGGCCATTTGCGCCGTCATCATCACCCTAGGGGGCATGAAGGTAATTGGCTTCACCGACGTTATTCAGGTGTTTTTCCTCATCCTGGGCGGCCTGGCTACCACATACTTGGCTATTAATTTAGTATCGGAGCACTACGGCCAAACGGGCATCCTCAACGGCCTACACCTGATGTACAGCCAGGCCACCGACCACTTCCACCTGATTCTGAAGCGCGACAACCCGAGCTACATCGACCTGCCGGGCATGACGGTGCTGCTCGGCGGCCTCTGGATTGTGAACCTCAACTACTGGGGCTGCAACCAGTACATTACGCAGCGGGCCCTAGGGGCCGACCTGCCCACGGCCCGCGGCGGTATTTTGTTCGCGGCCTTCCTCAAGCTGATGATGCCCATCATCGTGGTGCTGCCGGGCATTGCGGCCTACATCCTGTATAAGCAGGACGTATTTGGGGCCGGCGAGTTTATGCAGGGCGGCGAAGTAAACCCCGACCGCGCCTACCCGGTGCTGCTCAATATCCTGCCGGTGGGCCTCAAAGGGTTGTCGTTTGCGGCCCTTACGGCGGCGGTGGTAGCCTCGCTGGCCGGCAAAGCCAACTCCATTGCCACCATATTCACGCTCGACATCTACAAGAAAGCCATCAACCCCCAGGCTTCGGAAAAGACGCTGGTAAACACCGGCAAAATCGCGGTTATCGTGGCCATGATTCTGGGGGCCCTCATTGCCCCGCACCTAGGCATTGATAAGAAGGGCGGCTTCACCTACATTCAGGAGTACACGGGCTTCGTGTCGCCGGGCATTTTCGCCATGTTCATCCTCGGCTTCTTCTGGAAAAAAGCCACCTCCACGGCGGCCATGTTTGCCACCATTGGCGGCTTTTTGCTGTCGGTGGTGTTCAAGTTTCTGCCGGGCTTCGTCGATTTGTCGTTCCTGGCCCCCCTAGGGTTCGCGGTACCCGTCAACGGGGTGTACGAGATTCCGTTCCTCGACCGCATGGGCTTCGTGTTTATTTTCTGCATCGTGGGCATGGTCATCATCAGCCTGCTAGAGGCCAAGCGCGGCACCCGCACCGGCGGCCTCGAAGTAGATACCAGCCTGTTCCGGCCCAACCCCACTTTCACGGCGGGTGCTCTGCTTATAATAGGCATTGTGGTGGCTCTCTACGCTACGCTGTGGTAGCCTAGGGCCGGGTACCGACTAACGCTTATTTTTGGGCCGGGCCGCGGCGGTGTTAAAGCCGCGCGGACCCGGCCCTTTTTTGCACTATCCATGACCCCCGACGCAATTTCGTTTGAGCGCCTCCAAACGGCGGTGGATGCCGCCGGCGTAGGCACCTGGGACTACGACCTGCTGGCCGATACCCTCACCTGGTCGAACCGCTGCAAGGAGATATTCGGCCTGCCGCCCACGGCCCATGTCACCTACGACGACTTCCTGGCCTTGCTGTACCCGCCCGACCGGCCAGCCACCGAGGCTGCCGTGGCTGCCGCCTACGACCCCGCCGGCCCCGGCACCTACGACATTGAGTACCGCACCTACGCGCCCGCCACCGGCCAAATATTGCTGTGGGCCCGCGCCACCGGCCGCGCCTTTTTCGATGCCGGCCGCACCAAAGCGCAACGCTTCATTGGGACCATCACCGACATCACGCCCCAGAAGAATATGCAGGAGCAGCTACAGGAGGCCTACCGCGAGCTGGAGCAGAAAGTCATTTTCCGCAACCTGGAGCTGGAGCGCGAAGTGCAGCAGCTGCGCGCTCAGGTGCGAGCCCAAAACTCGTAGCTCCGCAATCCGCTCGCCGCCCGGCTGCGTAGATTGTAACGAGCTATGAAAATGTTGGCTTTTGCACTGTCCACTTTTAAGCCCCGCCATTTGGCGGGGCTTTTTTGTGTGCTGCCCCAGGCACAATGCTAAACTGCTACCCATCGGCTACCTTTTACAGGCCGACTAACGATACAATCAATTAGACATCTGTAAAGCAATGTATTAGCACTAAACGGTCAAAACTATTAGTATGCAGACAACGCTCAAAACGCAGGAATACCTGGCAAAAAGCAGTAGTCTTCGAAAACTATATAAATAAAAAAGTGCAAAATAAATTTGCACTTTCAAAAATTACTCCCCTATATTTGTCGCAGGTTCAGCCACCAAATTATTGTATTATATATGGAATAAAACGAGTACTAAGCTATTATTGTGGTGATAATAAAAGATAACGTCGGGGGAGGTTATCTGCAGTATCCGCTATAGTTAAGATTACAGAGTTAGGTGAGTTATCCAATTAGTCAGCAACTGGCGCCGCCCTACTTAGGGGCGGCGCCCCGCTAGGCCTAGGGCCGCCGCGAGGGCGTCTGGAGTAGGTCACCTTTATAACTAACAAGTGCAACAAGTGAGGTATCCATGTTAAGTAAGGAATGCTAGGCTAGAGGTATTAGTTAAAAGATAAGTGATTAGGCAAATTATGGAGTGAGTGAAAAAAGTGCTATCATGAGGGAGAGCTGAACGTGAAAGGCTGCCAGATTCTGGCAGCCTTTTTTCGTGCGCCCACCCTAGGAAGAGCCGCTTAGGCAATCTGCCCACCAAGTATTTAGGCAAGGTATTTCTACCACTTTATGGGCGCTTGCTTATCTTACCTGCCATCTCCTCCTTCCCACCATTCTCGTGAAAAAAAACGTCTTTTTCTGGTCCATCGTCGTGGCGTTGGGCGGCCTGCTGTTCGGCTTCGATACGGCCGTGATTTCGGGGGCTGAGAAGGCCATCCAGCAGGTGTGGCAGCTCAGCGACTACGAGCAGGGCCTCACCATTTCCATTGCCCTGGTGGGCACCGTCATTGGGGCCATCTTCGGCGGCGTCCCGTCCGATGCCCTGGGGCGCCGCGCTACGCTGAGCTGGATTGCGGTGCTCTACCTGGTGTCGGCGGTGGGGGCGGCGCTGTCGCCGGCCTGGGTACCGTTTATGCTGTTCCGCTTTCTGGGGGGCCTAGGGGTGGGCGCCTCGTCAGTCACGGCGCCGCTCTACATCTCGGAGGTATCGCCACCCGAGTCGCGGGGGCGCATGGTGGGCATGTTCCAGTTCAATGTCGTGTTCGGCATTCTGCTGGCGTATCTATCTAACTACCTGCTCAAAAACGTCGGGCCCGATGCCTGGCGCTGGATGCTGGGCGTGCAGGCTTTCCCGGCCCTGGCGTTTTTTCTGCTGCTGTTCCGCATCCCCGAAAGTCCCCGCTGGCTGCTGCGCCGCGGCCGCACCGACGAGGCCCGCGCCGTCTTCAACCGCATCGACCCGGCCACGGCCGAGCAAAACGTGGCCACCATCTTGGTGGCCAACGCCGCCGAGCAGGGCCCCGGCGAGTCGCTCTGGAACCCGCAGTACCGGCGGCCGGTCATGCTGGCCATCCTGTTTGCCATGTTCAACCAGTTGGCGGGCATCAACGCCATTATTTATTACGCCCCGCGCATTTTTGAGATGACCGGGCGCGGCGCGGCGGCGGCGCTGCTTTCGAGCGCCGGCATTGGGCTGGTCAATTTTTGCTTTACGCTGCTGGCCGTCAATATCATCGACAAGTTTGGGCGGCGCAAGCTGATGCTCATCGGCTCGGTGGGCCTCATTGCCACCCTAGGGCTGGTGGCGCGCGCCTTCTATACCAAGCAGTTTGGGCCGGTGCCGATATTGCTGTTCGTATACATTGCCTTTTTTGCCTTTTCGCAGGGCGCCGTTATTTGGGTGTTCATCTCCGAGATTTTCCCAAGCGCTGTGCGCGCCAAGGGCCAGGCCCTGGGGTCGAGCACGCACTGGATAATGGCGGCCATCGTCACGTTCGTCTTCCCGCCCATCGCCAAAAGTCTGGGCGGCGGCACCACTTTTGCCATCTTCGCGGGCATGATGGTGCTGCAGCTACTGTACGTGTGGAAGCTGATGCCCGAAACCAAGGGCAAAACCTTGGAAGACGCCGATAAAGTGCTGGTGCTGCATTAGGAATTAGGAGTTAAAAGCCATGAGTTGCTGGGAAGTAACCCTAGTGCATTGCTATTTCCTCTTTCCTATTGTCACGGCCCTAGGCCCCCCAACTCATAACTTTTTATTCATAACTCTCATGAAGCCAGTTGTTTGCTTTGGAGAAGTACTCTGGGACATCCTGCCCACCGGGCAGCAGCCGGGGGGCGCGCCCTTCAACGTGGCCGTGCACCTGCATCAGCTGGGGCAGCCGGTGCAGCTCATCAGCCGCGTGGGCGACGACGAGTTGGGCCGCGAGCTGCTCGACTTCATCGCCTCGAAGGGCGTGAGCACGCAGTACGTGCAGCAAGGCAAAACCCACCTCACGGGCGTGGTAAAGGCCAACGTGGACGACGCCAACGAGGTGGTATACAAGATAGTGCAGCCCGTAGCCTGGGATTATATTCAGTACGAAGACGAGCTGGCCGACCTCCTCGACGGCGCAGCCATGCTGGTATACGGCAGCCTGGCCGCCCGCCAGGCCGGCACCCGCGAAACCCTCTACCGCCTGCTCGAGCACGCCCGTTTCCGGGTGTTCGACGTGAACCTACGCCCGCCGCACTACACCCAAGAAGTGACCGAGTACCTGCTGGGCAAGGCCCACCTGGTGAAGATGAATCACCACGAGCTAGCCGAAATTATGGGCTGGTTTGGCCAGGGCGAAGCCAGCGCCGACCGCCCCGCCGCCATGCGCTGGCTCATCGAGCGCTTCGGCCTGCAAGCCGTATGCGTTACCTGCGGGGCCGAGGGCGCCCTGCTGTACACCGGCGGGCAGCTTTACCAAGCACCCGGCCTGGTAGTAGAGGTGCGCGACACCATCGGTAGCGGCGACGCCTTTTTGGCGGCGCTGCTGCGGGGCTGGCTGGCGGGCACCGAGCCGGGCGCCATGCTGCGCTTTGCCTGCGCGGCCGGGGCGCTGGTAGCCACCCACCAGGGCGCCACCCCCGCCATCACGCCCACCGATGTAACCGGGCTCATGGACCTGCAAGCGGCTTAGCAACGCTTTTTAGGTTCAGCATTGTTATTGCATGCCTACCAAAAAGCGCCGTTCCTGCTATGCAGGAACGGCGCTTTTTGGTAGGTACACGCGCATAGGCAGCGTACAGCCCTAGGGCTACTAGCCCGCCAGCGATTGCTGCTGGCCCACCCGCTGCGAGGAGGCTCGCACCAGTAGCTGGGGCCGCAGCACCACGGCGGTGGGGGTGGCGGTGTGCAGCATCCGCAGTAGCTGGTTGACGGCCTCGCGGCCCATTTGGTGGCTATGCTGGTCAACGGTGGTGAGCGGCGGCTCGGTCAGGGCCGTAAACTCGGCGTTGCTGAAGCCAGCCAGCGCCACGTCGTCGGGCACGCGGTAGCCCAGCTCTTTCAATACTTGCAGCGCCCCCACCAGGGCCGAGTCGCCGGAGGAGAATACGGCGTCGGGAGGGCAAGGCAGCTGCAATAGCTGGCGCATGGCGGCGGCCCCGTCGGGCTGGTGCTGGCCGATGGGGCACACCAGCTCGGGCCGGTAGGGCAGGCCGTGGTCGTGCAGGGCCTGCTCGTAGCCGCGGTGGCGCTGCTCATAAATGGCCAGATGCGGCGGCCCCGCCAGGTGGGCAATGCGGCGGCAGCCTTGCTCCACCAGGTGCGAAACGGCCATGTACGCCCCCGCGTAGTCGTCAATCACCACCGAGCTAATGTGCTCGCCCGTAAGCCCCTCGATGGCCCGGTCGAAGAACACCAGCGGCAGGTTGGCCGTGCGCACCGCCTCGAAGGGCGCGTAGTTTTGGGTGGAGCTGGCCAGCGACACCAGCAGGCCCGCCACGGGCGCGTTCATGAGCAGTTCCAGGTTTTTGCGCTCCTGCTCGGCATCCTCGCGCGACTGGCAAATCATGACGTTGTAGCCCGCCTGGCTGGCGGCTTCCGTAATGCCATCCACCACCTCCGGGAAAAACGTACCCGCCAGGTGTGGTACCAGCACGCCTAGCGTGTTGCTATGCCCCCGACGCAGGGCCACGGCCACCTGGTTGGGCTGGTAGCCTAGCTCTTGCGCCAGCTGCTGCACCCGCTGGCGCGTCGTCTCGCTCACGTCGGGGTTGTGCGCCAAGGCCCGCGACACCGTGGAAGGCGACAGCTTAAGCTGGCTGGCGATATCGCCAATAGAAACGCGGCGAGCTGGCATGTCGCTATTTGAAATACAGGTAGTTACTGGATAGTATGCCTCTTTTAAAGGGGTAGCACAGTTTCGCTAATATAGAGCCGCCTGCTTTGGAGCAGCACCTAGCAGCTGCCCTAGGGCCAAAAGTGTGGTTTAAGTGGTGGCTACTACCAGCCTTGGCCACGCCCAACGCTGCGCTGCCCGCAGCCCAAGCAAGCCCGGCACCTAGCCTGTGGCGCCGTAGCGTTACCCTAGGCCCTGTACTGGGCTCGCACGCGCTTGCGCTGCCCGCTACGGGCTAAATACCGCTAGCAAACCAACCAAGTGCGCGCTAACAAAAAGCGGCTAGCCGTAGCTAGCCGCTTTTTGTTGCTGCTACCGAACCTAGTATCCTGGGTTCTGAGTCAGGTTGGGATTAACGGCTAGCTGCTGGTTTGGAATGGGGAAGATGAGGTATTTGGGGTCGCTGCTCGTGGGGCCTTGCTCAATGGCCCCTAAGTAGGTGCCAAAGCGCACCATATCCTGCCGGCGCCACAGCTCCAAGTATAGCTCGCGGCCCCGCTCATCGTAGATGTTGGTGAGGCTCACGCTGCTCAAGGCGCTGGCTGCCCGCGTCGAGTTCGTGCGAATGGAGTTGACCAGGGCTAGCGGGGTGCTGCCATACGAGCCGGCCGTAGTGCCCGTACCACCGCGCATAATGGCTTCGGCCTTCATCAGCAGCACGTCGGGTAGGCGGAAGTGCACCATATCGTTGTCGATGGTACCCGCCGAGTTGTTGGTGAAGTCGGGTGGGTACTTCATGGGCCGAATACCGGTCACTTCCAGGTTCGAGCCGGTTTCAATGATGTTTACGGCTGCCGTGAAAGCCAAGGGATTACCAAGGCGGTCCGTTAGGGCATTACCGTTAATCAAGCTGTACTGCTGGCCGATAAGGAAACCTACGTTTACGCGGTTGCCGGGGTTAGCCGGGCCGTTGGTGTATTTATATACTTGGCCGCGGCGCAGGTCGCTGGCCTCGTACTTGTTATAGAAGCTCGGCAGGGCGCAGGGACCGTTATATCCCGAAGGATTCATGTTGTAGTGCGAGATGAAGCGCCACAGGTCGTACTGAGCCCCGCTGCTTACACCCCCAATATTCAGCTCCGTGAAGATATTTTCGGTGCCGATGTTGGTATTGTCGGGAGCGAAGTTATCGAAGTAGTTATTGGCAAACTTGTAGCGCCCGCTGTTGATAATGTTGTCGGCCAGGCCGATAACTAAGTTCATGTCGGCAGCCGCGAAGGTCGGCGCCTGCCGGTTGGCGTACACTCCGCGGTTGAGGTAGCACTTCATCAGCAGGCAGCGAGCGGCATCCTTGGTAGCGCGGTAGGCAGGCGCGTCGGGCAGGTTAGGCATCACCGTCGTCAGCTCCGAGATGATGTAGTCGAGCGCCGCCGTGCCTTTGCGCACCTGTGCGTTGTTCGATACTAGCTCACCTGGTTCGCGGTATGGCACCTGGTCGTAGAGGTCGAGGGTCCAGTACATGGCGAAGGCGCGCAAAAAGCGGGCTTCGGCCTGCTGCTGCGTGTTGGCATTATACTGAGCCTGCAGCATGTCGGTAGCCGCAAATATTACCCCACCCAGGTTGGCAAAAGCATCGCGCACCTGGCTGTGGTTGGCATCCCAGGTGTGCAGGTGCAGCTGGCGCCACACGCCGTTGTCGTCCCAGTCGCCGGCGCGGGTGGGCATCAGGCGCTCATCCGTAGTTACCTCCGAGAGGGCAAATACCTGAGTAGCTCCCTGAAAAGGTGAACGCATAGAGTTATACACGCCATCAAGCAGCGAGGAGGCCGTGCCGCCGGCTACCTGCGTGGGGGTAAGGGTGCCTTGAAACTCTTCGTTAATCTTGCAGCTGTTGGCCAGCTGCATTACGGCCAGCATCGCCGCCGCACTTAAAATCTTTTTCATATACAGGATAAAGGCTTGGGTGGGATTACAGCGATACATTCAATCCGAACGTGAAAGTTCGGGCCGGGGGGTAGCCCGTGTAGTCGATGCCAGCCGAGGGCACCACGCCGTTGGCCTTGTTAGTGTTCACCTCGGGGTCGAAGCCGCGATAGCTGGTGAGGAGGAACAGGTTCTGGGAGATGGCGAAGAGGTTGAGGCCCTTAAACACGGCTATGTCGCCGAAGGCGTAGGAAAGCGTCAGGTTCGAGAGCTTCACGTAGTTGCCGCTTTCCAGGTAGCGGGTCGAAGGCGTTACGGCGTTCGAGAGCGACTCCTTTACGCCCGACTGGAACTCGGCCAAGGCGATGTTTTTGCCAGAGCGAATTTGGCTCACGTTCAGCACGCTGTTGAAGGTGTTGTTGTAGAGCATGTTACCAAACGCGCCGGTGAAATTAGCCGTGAGCGAGAGCTTGCCCCCGCGGATGGTGGTGTTGAAGCCTACCAGCGTAGTGGGGTTGGGGTTGCCGGCGTACTGGCGAGCCCCAAAGTCGTTGTAGAGGCCCGTCGTGGGGTTGAGGCCGTTGTAGACAGGCAGTTGGTAGCCGTTGAGCGGCTGGCCGTTCTGAATGGTTTCTACCAGTACTCCGCTCAGGCCCTGCCCGCTCAGGCCACCAGTCTGGATGATGAGGGCGTCGGGCAGGCCGCCTACCGAGTTGCGCACGAAGGTGGCATTGCCGCCGATGGTGAAGCCGAAGCCCGGGGTGTCAAAAATCGAGGCGTTGGCGATGAGTTCTACGCCCTTGTTTACAATCTCCCCGTTCAGGTTCGACCAGATTACGCTGCTGCCACCCGGTGCAGCCGGGAAGCCCGGAATGTTGGGGTACAGCAGGTTGGTAGTCTTCTTGTAGAAGTAGTCCGCCGTCAGGGTCACCTTGTTGTTGAACAACGCGAAGTCGGCACCCACGTCAAACTGCTCGTCCGACTGCCATTTCAGGTTGGGGTTGGCGTTGGTAATCTGGCTGATACCGCCGTTGTTGTTGAGAAAGGCGTACTGCGAACGGGCCGCACCAGCCGGAAACTCCTGGTTACCGGTTACACCGAAGCCAGCACGCAGCTTGAACTGGTTGATGGCCTGCACCTTGAAGAACTCTTCCTGGCTGATGTCCCAGGCCGCCGATACCGACGGGAAATAACCGTATTTGTTGTTGTCACCAAACTTGGTGGAGCCGTCCGCGCGTAGCGTAGCCGTCAGCAGATAGCGCTCCTTGTAGTTCAAAATTACGCGGCCGAAGAACGACTGTAGCTCCGTCACGGGGTCTATGGTCGAGGAGATGTTGCGGCCCGAAGGGTTGGAGAACTGCAGGTAGTTGGTGTAGTCCAGCCCGTAGGTACCAAAGCCAATGGGGGCGCCCGTGGTCGTGTTCACCGGCCCGCGGCCGCTGAGGGAGCTGGTAGAGTTGTTGAACTTCTGGTACTCGTAGCCCAGCAGCGCATTCACGTTGAAGTTGCTACCTAGCTTCTTATTGAAGTTCAAGGTGTGGGTCATCTGCTGGGTCAGCAGCTCGGCCGTATTAATGGCTGCGTAGCCTAACTGCTGGTAGTCAGCAATATTGAGGCGCTGGTCGATGCTGGTGCGACGGATACCCGTGCTGTAAGTGCCGGCAAACAACGCCCGGTACTCCAGCCAGTCAGTAAACTTGTAGTAGGGCGAGAGCGACACTTGGGCCGTGGTAGTGCGGGCGCGGTCGTGGTAGTAGTTGAGCGTAGCTACCGGGTTGATGGTGGTGCTACCCAGGCGCGACACCGGCTGACCGTTGGCGCTGTAGAGCGAGTCGGTAGGGTTCCACTGCAGCGCCTGGCCGATGATGCTACCGCGGAAGTCACCGTTGTTGGTGACGGGGGCCAGCTGCTCGACTACCTGGGTCACCTTCAAGTTGAGGTCCAGGCCTAGGCGCTTGTTTTCTAAGAACTTGTAGTTGCCGGCAAACGCCCCGGTGTACTTCTCAATACCCGAAGTGCGGATGATACCTTTCTGGTTGAGGTACCCTAGGGAGAGGCGGTAGCGGGCGTTTTCGTTGCCGCCGCTGGCCGCCAGGTTATAGTTCTGCAGAGGGGCCGTTTGCAAAATCGCCCCCAGCGGGTCGTTGTTCTGGCCTTTGTCGTTGGTGGCCGGCGCGCCGTAGTACGAGAGCGCCTGCCGGAACTGGTCGGCATTGAGGATGTCGATGCGGCGCAGAATTTTGGAGAAGCCACCCGAAACGCCAAACTCCAGCCGGGCCTCACCTATCTTGCCGCGCTTGGTCGTAATAATAACCACGCCGTAAGCGGCGCGCGAGCCGTAAATAGCCGTCGCCGACGCATCCTTCAAAATGTCGATGCTCTCAATATCGGCCGGGTTCAGGAAGTTGAGCGGGTTGCTACCAGGGCTATCGCCAAAGGCGGTAGAGGAGCCAGGCGTGGCCGAGCGGCCATCCAGCGGCACACCATCTACTACATATAGTGGCTGGCCGGTACCCGTCACGGCCGAGTTGCCACGGATGCGGATGGTAGTAGCGCCGCCGGGTTGGCCGCTATTCTGCGTCACCTGCACGCCCGAGGCCCGGCCCTGGATGAGCTGGTCGGGAGAGGTGAAAGTACCCTTGTTGAAGTCTTTGGGATTTAGCGCCGAAACCGCTCCGGTTAGGTCCGTTTTCTTCACTGTGCCGTAGCCTACTACTACTACGTCGCCTAGGGCCTGCGCATCGTCTTGCAGGGTCACGTTCACCGTCGTTTTGCCGGTGATGTTCACCGTTTGCTTGGCATAGCCTACAAAGGACACCGTGATGGAAGTGGCCGTGGCCGGCACTTGCAGCTGGAAATTACCGTCGGCATCGGTGCCGGCGCCAATGGTGGTGCCCGGCACTACTACCGTTACGCCGGGCAGGCCGGCACCTTTCGTATCTGTTACTTTGCCCGACAGCGGCCGGGTTTGCGCCAGCGCCATCATCGGGAATAACAGGCACAATAGGCTAAAGAAGAGCAGCTTCTTTGCTAGTGCTTGCAAAGCAAAAGCCGCGGCTGGTGCCGGCGGCCCGCCCGCTGCGTACCGTGCGTACAAATTTTTGTTCATGGGTGAAAAGAGTAAAAGTGGGGGAATTCTAGAACTGGAGGACGACGCGCCAAGCCGCTGAAGGGTGGGAGAAAGAAGCTGCGTATTTCATAGCTTGAAAAAAGTGAATGGCAAGAAATACTCTACAATATCAATTGTTATTCAACAAGTTACTTAAGCGGTAGCACCAGGGCCTGCCAGGGTTGCAGGCCTAGGGTGGGGCCGGCCGCAAAAGTTGGATAGTTATTTAGCCAGGGCTCGCCGGCCACGGCTAGCCCGGTTGGCAGGGGCCAGCGCTGCGGCGTGGCCGAGAAGTTGAGTACCACCAGCGCTTTATCGGCCCCCTGGGTGCGGGTGTAGGCCCAGATGTGCGGATTGGCCTTATCCAGCAGCTCATATTGGCCGTACACCAGCACCTTGTGCTGCTGGCGCATAGCTATGGCCCGCCGAAAATGATTGAGCACCGAGTTAGAATCTTTCGTTTCAACCGCTTCGTTAACAGTCAAGTAGTTAGGATTCACTTTCAGCCAGGGCGTGCCGGTAGTAAAACCGGCATTGGGGGCGCTGCTCCACTGGAAAGGGGTGCGCGAGTTGTCGCGCGAAAAGTGGGCTAGGAACTTCAGATAGGTTGCCGTATCGCCCTTTTGGTCTTTTACCAACTGGTAGCCGTTGCGCGCCGCCACATCGCGGTAGTCGGCCATGCTGGTGAAGTTGATGTTAGTCATGCCCAGCTCGTCGCCGTAGTAGCAATAGGGCGTGCCATGCATACTGAGTAAGAAGGTAGTGAGGAGCTTAGCCGACGGTGCCCGGAAGGCCGGCCGGTCGTCGCCAAAGCGGCTCACGATGCGCGGCTGGTCGTGGCTGCCTAGGTAAATTGACTGCCAGCCCTTGGTGGCAAACTCCTGCTCCCACTTCCCAAACACGTTTTTCAGCTCGCTCAGCTTGTAACCGCCCTGGCGCTTGTCGCCCACGCCTACCGCATCAAAGTGATAGGTCATGTTCAGCTCGTGGCGGGCGGGGTCCACAAACAGCATGGCTTCCTGCGGGTTGCGGCCCGCGCCCTCGGCCACGGTCATCAACCTGTAGTGGCTGAGCACCTCGCGGTTCATTTCCTGCAGGTAGTCGTGCAGATGCGGGCCGTGGTTATAGGCGTTGGTGTAGTTGCTCTCGGTTAGCCCCGGCATGGGCGGAAAAGTGGGGTCCTTAGCTACGAATTGGAAGGCATCCATGCGAAAGCCATCGATGCCCTTATCAGCCCAAAAGCGCATGATATTGTACACTTCCTGGCGCAGCTTCGGGTTGTTCCAGTTCAGGTCGGGCTGCTTTTTTGAGAAGTAGTGCAGGTAGTAGCTCTTGGTAGGCGCGTCGTACTGCCAGGCATTCTTCTTCACGTCGAAAGTGCTGTAGCGAGCGGGCGGTGTGCCTTTCTCGGCGGGCCACCAGTAGTAGTAGTCGCGGTAGGGGCTGGTGCGCGAAGCCCGCGCCGACTTAAACCAGGCGTGCTCGTCGCTGCTGTGGTTCACCACCAGGTCCATCACCAGCTTAATGCCCCGTGCGTGCATACCCTGTAGTAGCTCGTCGAAATCGGCCATCGTGCCGAAATCAGTCATAATAGCCCGATAATCAGAGATATCGTAGCCGTTATCATCGTTGGGCGAGCCATAAATCGGGTTCAGCCACACCGTGCCGATACCTAGGCTCTTGAGATAGTCCAGCCGCGACGTGATGCCCTTGAGGTCGCCAATGCCATCGCCGTTGCTGTCTTGGAAGCTGCGCGGATACAGTTGGTACACCACCGTTTCCTTCCACCAACCGGGCTTCTTGCCTAGCCCACTTGTGTCGCCCGCCGCACGCGCAGCCGGGCCAGCGGCCGCCTGGCTACCGCTCGTAGCAGTAGCCTCCGTCTTAGCGTTCTGACCGCAGGCGGCCGTTAGGCCGGCCAGCAACAGGCTTACTAGCCAGAGTCGGCAGTTGGTCATGGGTGGGGAAAAAAGCGCGTGGTAAGACTACTAGTACAATGACTCTAGAAAGCAGCCTGATTAGGACAAACTGCAAACGATTGCACCTACTAGTAGCCGCAAAGAAATTCGGCGCTTCCGATTCTCCACGGGCCATATCAGCCACCGCATCAAAAATATTAATTTTTATAATATTAAAATTTCTGATATTCAGCATACTATGCAATATACTAAGCCAAATAATATCAGCTTAGTATCAAGCACCCAGAAGCATTAAATTGGCAAAACACTGCATTTTATCCCACTTATATTCGCTATACTTGTAGCATCGCCTAGCGTAGAGCTTCGCCCCTACCCTAGGCCGGTACCTGCCACTCTTGCCGTTTCCCACCCGTGTCGTTCACCCTTCCTTTGCCGGTTGCGCGGCTCCTTGTTGCCTGTTGCTGTCTACTAAGTGCGCGGCCTGGCTTGTCCTTCGATGCCAAAACCGACAGCTTACTGCTGGTGCTCGACCAAACGCTGGCGCATCAAGCTAGCTTCGACCGGCAGCGTCTCGACCGCCTAGCTACGCTGACTGCCGAGTTTCACTCGCCCGAAGCCGACAACAATGCGCGCTTCCACTTAGCCTTACTTATTCACCAGGAATACAAGACATTCAAGTACGATTCGGCTTTTGCGTATGCGCAGCAGATGGGCCTGCTAGCGCGGCGGCTGCGCAGTCCCGACAAGCTACAGCTTGCCCGCATGAAATTGGCCTTTACGTTGCGCTCGGCAGGTTTATTTAAAGAATGCTTCGACACGCTACAGGCTATTCGACCGCGACAGTTAGCGGCGCGCAACCGAGCCGAGTACTACGAGCTATGCAGCATGACCTATGCTGAGCTGGCTGATTTTGCGATTGACACGAATTTTCAGCGGTTCTACGTGGTCAAGTCGCAGGCCTATGCCGATAGCGCAGCGCAGTACTACCCGCCCGGCTCCGAGGCGTACCTGGCCCTGCAGCTGTTCAAGGCCAAGCAGCGCGGCGACTTGCGCGCCGGGCAGCAGGCCTACGCGCTGCTGGTGCAGCTGCCCCTAGCGCCGCACGCAGTGGCCCTCTATACCAGCGGTTTATCTAAGCTCTACGACGAGGCCGGCCAGCGCGACATAGCGCGGCAGCTGATGCTGCGCGCGGCCATTGGCGACCTAGAATCGGCTACTAAAGAGGGAATTGCACTATTTCGAATTTCGGATTTTTGCTATCAGCAAGGCGATTTGCAGCGCGCCTACTACTACATCACGGAGGCGCGCAAGATGGCCACCTTCTTCAAGGCCCGGCAGCGGCTGGTGCAGATGTCGCGCCTTACGGCCCGCATCGACGGCCAGAAAATCAACATCGTGGAAAGCCAGCGCCAGCAGGCCAAGCACTATGCCCTGGCCATCGGGGTGCTGGCTGCGCTGCTGCTGGCCTTTGCTTTTATTATCTACGTGCAATTGCAGCGCCTAAAAAAGGCGGGGCGCCTGCTCACCGCCACCAACCAGGAGCTGCACGAAACTAATCAGCAGCAGCAGAGTCTGAATGCTCGCCAGCAGGAGCTAAACCAGCAGCTGCAAACGCTAAATCAAGGCCTCAACGAAGCCAACCATATCAAAGAGGAGTATATCGGCTACTACTTCAGCAATACCTCGCGCTACCTCGACAAGCTGGAGGCTTTGCAGAAGAAGATGAGCACCCTGCTGGCTACCAAGCAGCTGAATGCCGCTCAGCAGCTGGTAAAGGCCATCGACATCAAGGCCGAGCGGGCCGAGTTGTTCAAAGGGTTCGACACGGTTTTTATTCACTTGTTCCCCAACTTCGTGCGCGAGTTCAACGCCCTGTTTTCCGAGCCCGACCGCATTCAGTTGGCCGACGACAACTTGCTGACTACCGAGCTGCGCATCTTCGCCCTTATCCGGCTGGGCGTGAGCGACAGCGAGCAGATTAGCCGCATCCTGGGCTACTCCATCCACACCGTGTACGCCTACAAAACTCGCGTCAAAAACCGCTCCTTCCTGCCCAACGAGGCCTTTGAGGCGCGGGTGCTGGCTATCCAGGCAGCCTAGGCCCTAGGGTCTCTGCCACTGCCTATTCAAGGCATTAAGAAGCTAGTTGGCAAGTAGTTGCATTTTACTTGCTTATCAATTTTAGCCGCAGCTACTTAGCTGCCTAATCGCCCAGCTGCCCACTTGCTTACTTTCTATTTCCCACCCCTCAGCCCGTTGAAAAAGCTACTCTACCTTGGCCTGCTCTTGCTGGCTAGCTGGCCCCTAGGCGCCCAGGCGCAGGCACCCGACCCCTGGCGCCTCACGGCCGATAAGATTGACCCCGCCAATTACTACGGCGTGACGGTAGCCAACGGCATTTTGGGTATTGTGTCGTCGCCCGAGCCGTTTAAGGTGAAGAACGTGGTGCTGGCCGGCGCCTACGACCAGTATGGGCGCGGCCGGGTCAGTAACTTCCTCAGCGGCTTCAACCTGCTGAATATGTACCTGGAGATAGATGGCCACCGCCTCAATGCCAGCGACGCCCGCAACTTTCGGCAGCAGCTCGATATGCAGCAGGCGGCCTTCACCACCACTTTCGACTACCAGGACAAGGCCACCATTACCTACACCTACTACGCCCTGCGCCACCTGCCCTTCACGGTACTGCTCGATATCAGTATTGCGGCGAAGAAAGACCTGGCCCTGACGGCCGCCAGCGTAATGGAGGCGCCCGACGCCCTGCGCGAGGCCCAGAACTACTACAACGAGATTGACCGCCCGCACGTCACGCTTAGCCTGCTCACCTCTACGGCCAATAGCCCTACCGGCAAGCTGCAGCTGTGCGCCAGCACCAGCTTCCTGTTTGAGGAGCCCCACGGCCAGGAACCGCGCATCATCCACGAGATGTGGGACAGCAACATGCACCTGATGAAGTTCAGCAAAATGTTGAAGGCGGGCCAGACCTACGGCTACGGTGTGACGGGCGCCACCATCACCTCGGCCCACGACCCCGACCCGCTGAACGCCGCCGAGCGCATGACCATCTTTGCCCGCCTCGAAGGCAAGCAGCGCCTGCTGGAGTTTCACCGCCGGGCCTGGCAGGACTTGTGGAAAAGTGACATTCAGATAACCGGCGACGCGCAGGCCCAGCAGGACGTGCACAGCATGCTCTACCACCTTTACAGCTTCAGCCGGGCGGGCACCGACTTTTCGCCCTCGCCCATGGGCCTGTCGGGCCTAGGCTACAATGGCCACGTATTCTGGGATGCTGACACCTGGATGTTCCCGGCCCTGCTGGTGCTACACCCCGAAATCGCCAAGTCACTGGTGGAATACCGCTTCCGCCGCCTAGGGCCTGCTCGCGCCAATGCCCTGGCCCACAGCTACCAGGGCGCCATGTTTCCGTGGGAAAGCGCCGATACGGGCGTGGAGGAAACGCCGGTTTGGGCGCTCAGCGGCCCGTTCGAGCACCATATTTCGGCTTGCGTGGCCCTGGCCGCCTGGCAATACTACTGCGTGAGCCAAGACAAAGCTTGGTTGCGCTCGACCGGCTGGCCCATTCTGCAGGCTACGGCCGACTTCTGGGCCAGCCGCGTGGAGCGCAACGGCCCCGGCCACTACGACATCAAGAACGTGGTGGCTTCCGACGAGTGGGCCGAGAACGTAGACAACGATGCCTTCACCAACGGCGCCGCCCGCGTAAACCTGCAGAACGCCGCCGCCGCCGCCCGCCTGCTGGGCCTGCCTGCCAACCCCGACTGGGCCCTGGTGGCGCAGAACATCCCAATTCTGCGCCTACCCGACGGTACCATTCAGGAGCACGCTACCTACCACGGCGAGGGCATCAAGCAGGGCGACGTTAACCTGCTGGCCTACCCCCTAGGGGTGGTTACCGACCCCGCCCAAATTCGCAAAGACCTGACGTACTACGAAACGCGGGTACCCAACGAGGGCACGCCGGCCATGACGCAGGCCATTTTCGCGCTGCTCTACGCCCGGCTCGGCAACGGCGACAAGGCCCAGCATTTCTTTCAGGATGCCTACCTGCCCAACCTGCTCCCGCCCTTCCGCGTGCTGGCCGAAACGAAAGGCGGCACCAATCCCTACTTCGCCACTGGCGCGGGCGGCGTATTGCAGGCCGTGCTCATGGGCTTCGGCGGGCTCGACATCACGCCCCTAGGCCTCGTGCAGCGCAAAACCACCCTGCCCACCGGCTGGCAGTCCGTCAAGATTACCGGGGCCGGCCCGCAGCATAAAATGTACTCCGTGGGTCGCTAGCTAGCTAGTTGCTAGCGGGCTTCCCTAGGGGTCATTATCACCAAAAAGGCCTTGCCGCAAGCGGCAAGGCCTTTTTGGTGGAGAATATCGGAGTCGAACCGATGACCTATTGCTTGCGGAGCAATCGCTCTAGCCAGCTGAGCTAATCCCCCAATGGTTGCAAATATAGGTCTGGACTGGCTTCTGGCGGGTAAGGCATCTAGGGTATCATAAATAAAGAATGCCCGCCGGTAAGGGCGGGCACTCTTAAGTATTAGCGCTCCCTCCTGGGTGCGTTTAGCTTTGCGCAACTTGTTCATAATTGGTATTTTATGATTTTTGGGGTCGGTTTTGGGCGGCAGCCAGGTCGGGAGCCAGCCGGCGGCCACCGCTCCCTGTAGCGCGGTCCCTAGGCAGGGAGCGCGCCGTTTTTTAAGTTGAAATAGGGGCTTTCGTCCGGCGCCCGAGCGCCCGCTTGGGCGCCTCCTTCGGCTCGGGCCGGGCGTAGATGGCCGAGCCGAACACCACGTAGTTGAAGTCGCAGCCGGGAAAGTGGCGCACCGTGTCGTAGAGCAGCTTCAGGTTGCAGTGGTAGCGGCCCGCGGCGATGGCGGCCACGTAGTTCGGGTTTACTCCGAGCGTCAGCCCCCATTCCCGGTAGGAGGTGAAGGCGCCGGCCTGGAGTAGGCGGTCAAGCTCGACTAGGAAGCGTTTATCGACCTGGGCTTGGTCGTAGGCGGGCAGTGGCGTAGCAGGTGCGGTCAGCATAATTAAAGTCCGGCTTTGGTAAGGCGCTCAAAGAGTTCCGCTATATCAGCACGGTGGCGGGCCAGCTCGTCGGGCACATCGACCCTAGGGCCCGCCAGGCTGCGCGTGAGCCGGGCCACGCCCTCCCACACCTCCCCTACCAGCGCTCCATCCAGGAAGCGCACCCCGAAGGCCCGGTTGTCGGATTCAAGCGTCAGCTGCCCACGTTCGTTGAATTGGTTGATGACGCGCTTTACCAGTACGTCTTCTTCGGTCACTACCACATACACCCGGTTATCGCGCATGTCGCGGCCCCAGTTCTCTACCGCCCGGCAGATAAGCCAGTCGCCGTCGCGTAGGGTGGGCTCCATGGAGTCGCCGGCCACTTGGAAGGCCCGAAAGCTGCCTTGGTTATAGGGAGCCCCCGGCAGCCGGAAGCTAGGCAGCTTGCGGATGTATTCCCGCTCCACGCGGTGCTGCGCGTAGCCGGCGGCCGCCCGTGTGTTTACTACCTCGATGTTTTCTTCCCCATCGGGCCCCACCTGCACGGTGAGCACCTCCAGCCGCCCGCCGCGCTCGGCTGTCACAGGGGGCTTAGCAGCTTCAGTTATTAACGTGGGCTCCTTATACGAAGAAAAATTTTGGTCATTTTCTTCTTGGCCCTCCGTGTCAATCAAATTCCTGTCTACAACCGACTCCTTACCAGTCAACAGGTAGTCTACCGAGACATTAAATCGACGCGCTAACCTCAATAAGTTCTCCGGAGCTGGGAAGCTTTTTCCTTTCTCAAAAGATGAGATAGCGCTCTTAGTGAGACCCAAGTGAGCCCCTAATTCTTCTTGGCTAATTGCACGTGATTTGCGCAGAAGTGCCAAGCGAATTTTAAAAGATTCTATCTCAGTCATTTATACACATCTAGTCAATATTAGTACTTAAAAAGTCAACCATCTATTGACTAGACGAGTAATAGTTGACTACATTTGCTAGCACTAGCACTAACAACAGAAAGGTACACCAGATTTTTTATGGCACCGACCCCAAATCCGACCCCCACCGACCTCAAACTGCGCGTGCTGGCTATCCGGAGCCGGCTGCCGAAGGACGTCGCCCAGCTCGTCATCCAAAAGCTACCCGAGTACGACACGGCCAAGGGCAGCAAGAAGATTCACAACGTGCTCAACGGGGCTTCCTCGGACCTGGCAGTAACTGAAGTGCTCGAATCGCTGGTCCAACTGCAAGCCGCCTAGCCCCCGCATTCCTCCCCTCCCTTTCCTACCAACCACCTCCACCATTCGCACGATGGCTGAAACCCTATTGCCTCCACTTCGCGGGGCGCTCAACCCCAAAGAGTCTCATAATCTGCAAGATGGCTTTAAGGAAGCCGACTTATTGCACCTGCTGCAGCCCCTTGCCGGCCGCCCCGCCGGGACGGTGCTGCCGGTGCTGGGCCAACTCGCCTGCTTCGACGCGCGGGGCCAGCTCTGGCGCCTACTGGCCTACGTGCCGGCCTCGCCCAGCGAGTGCACCACCTACGCCGGACGGCAGGCGCGGCGCTTTCCGGAGGCCGGCCAGGTGGAGCGCTGGTTTGCCGGCATTCCGCTGGGCTACTTCACCGAAATCGACCTCACCGACTCGGCCGAGTGCCTGGCCCTGGAGCGCCAGACCGAAGCTATTGTGGTGCCCATGTATCCCGCCAACCAGCAGGCCCAGCACCTGCGCAAAGCGGCCTAAACTCATGCAGGTCGATACCACGCCTCCCCCCGCCCCCGAGCCCGTCAACCCGCAGGAGCTGGAGCAGCTGCTACGGGCCGTGCGCCGGGCCTGGCGCCCCGGCGCCTGCCTGCGCACGATCCTGGCCAGCATCGTCGCCACCGGGTGCCTGCTCGACATCGACTACAGCCAGGAGCGCGACTACGCCGAGCCGCTGCTGCTGGCCGGCAACCCGGTGCGGGTGCTCGAACAAGCCTAATCCTCTTTCTCATGCTGCTCTCCCTTCAGCTACCCGACAACCTGGACGTGGCCCAGCTGGTGCGCGACGCCGCCGAGCGCGCCGCCCAGCAAGCGGCGGCCGCCCTGCCCCAGCCCGACCCGCAGTACACCGTGCCGCAAGTGGCCGAGCTGCTGAGCCTGGACCCGGCCACCGTGCGCGCCTACCTGCGCCTGGCCCCCAGCCACACCCGCCGGCTGCGCTACGTGGACACCACCGGCACGGCCCACGGCTGGCGCATCCCGCTCTCGGAAATCCAGGCCTGGCAGGCGCGCAACCTCGCCCAGCACCCCGAAGAGCTAGCCCTGGTGCTCACGCGCCCGGCCCTGCGCAAAGTCGCTTAACCGTCCCTCCCACCCGCTTTTTCTGATTTCTATGTGCCTTTCTCACACCCACGACGAGCCGGCGCCCTATAAAGTGGTGGCGCTCGTGACCCCGCCCAGCCCCGAGCAGCTGGACCTAGTGGCCCTGCACGCTCGACTGCTGCCGCTGGCCCAGCAGGCCGGCCACGAGCGGCTGTCGCTTACGCTGGAAGTAGGCCTGGGGCCCGCCCCGCGCTACCAGGCCTACGGTTGCCTCGGGGCGGCCGACTTCCACACCTACGTGCTGGCCAGCCGCCCCGAGGCCTGCGCGGCCGACTTCGCCCGCGTGCTGGAAGAGCGGCTGCAGCGCGCGGCCGATGCCTTCACCGGTAACTGCTGCCAGCTATGAGCCCGCTGCTTCTCGCCGATGCGTTACCCGCCTGGCTGGGCACCTACCGGCTCGTTGCCCTCGGGCTGGTGCTGGTGGGCCTGCTGGTAGGCGGCTGGCTGCTGCACGCGCTGGCTACGGCGACTGAAGTAGACGAGCACGAGCAGCCCGTGCGGCACCTGCCCTTCGCCGTGCCGGCCGTGGACGTGGCCGCCTGCCTGGACTACTCCGAGGAGCTGGTGCTCAACGCCGAGGGCGAGCTCTGCCAGCACTACCTGGGCCAGCCCAAGCCCTGCTCGGGGCGCTTCACGGCCGGCGGCCAGCTGCTGGTTCGCCAGTGAACAAGAAAGCCAGGCCCTAGGGTCGCACCCCCATGGCCTGGCTTGTAGGCTGATTACTCAACCCTGCTTTCTGCTTGCAAAGCTAATGGCCACGCGCAACTTTCTCACCACCCCCAGCCCGTTTCGCGCCCAGCGCTCGGTGCTCAGCCCCCAGGCCGAGTGGCCGGCCCAGGAGCCTGCCGAAGCATCTCTACCGCACCTGCTGACCCCGCGCTACAGCGACGCCCAGCGCCTGGCCATGTGCGCCTGGGCCTCGGCCGACTTCCGCAAGCTGCCCGCGGCCGAGCAGCTGCGGGTGCTGCTGCACTACCCCGGCCTGAACGCCCGCCCCATCTACGCCTCGGCCGCGTGGCGGGCCCTGAAAAGCGAGTGCCCCGAGAAGCTGGCCGCGGCGCTCAAGGACCTGCTGCAAGAAACCGAGCGCCTGCGCGCCAACCGGCTCCAGCTGCGCCGGCACCTGCCCAACCTCTTCACGGCCATTGCGGCCTAATTCTTCACCCGGCCCTAGGGCCACAATTCCCCCTCTTTTTATGAAAGAAGCCGTGCTGCTTACCGCCGCCCCGCCCGATGGGCAGGCCGACCTGTTCCAGGGCCTCTCCCCCAAGGAGCGCGCCGACAACCTCGAAGCCCTGGCCCATACTATCGAGGAAGAGCCCTACATGCGCCCGCTGGGCGAGGAGGAGCTGACGACCCGCAAGAATACGCTGGTGGATAATTCGGTTACGCTGAACCTGCTGGCCGAGGAAAAGAAGGCCGTCACGGCCGAAATCAACGGCAAGGCCACCCGCCTAAATAAGGAGAACAAAGGCCTACTCGACGACATCACCCACCAGGCGGTGAAGGAGTACGGCAAGGTCTACAGCATCCTGAGCGAGGACAACCGCTGGGTGGACAAATACAACGAGAGCGGCACTTGGCTCAGCCGCCGCAGCGCCGGCCCCGAAGATTCGCAGCGCCACATCAACATGCGCGCCAGCGCCTAGGCCGTGCTCGTGCTCGCCTACCTGCTGGTAGCCCTCATCTGGCTCTGCCGCCTGGTTTTCGGCCTGCTGGCCTGCCTAGCCATCTGGAACGGCCTGCGCCTGGAAATCGGCAAACCGGGTGAGCGCGCCCACTTCGTGCTCGAATTGTATTCCGCCAAACGACTTTTTAACTAACTCATTTCCAATGAAAACCACCGACACCCCCGGCGTTGTGCTCAAGCCCGAAGCGCCCGGCACCTACACCTTGCTCACGGGCGAAGCCCAAAGGCCCCTGCAGCACCCCGCCCGCCTCGGCTACGCCGGCCGCCTGGACACGCCGCGCCTGTTTCTGACGCCCAAGGAAGACAATTACGACCCCTTGCAGTGCACCTTCGAAGTGGACGCCGAGAACAACAAGGTGCGCTTCGTGGGCACCGAGAAGAGCCACGAGTCGGCGGACGTCATTACGGGCTCGCTCACGCCCAGCGACGCCATCGAGCAGTTCAAGCTCAACACCGGCCACCGCTGGGGCGTGGCCCAGCTGATTGAGCTGGTCAAGCGCATGCGGCCCTACTTCGCCAGCCAGGAGCAGCAGGTGGCCCTCATCACCAGCTTACGTAACTGGAGCATCGGGGTAAACAAGCTTTTCGAGGAAGCCAGCAACCAGGATGGCAACGCCCGCCGGGCCGTCACGGTGAAGGTCGAAGGCAGCGCCCCGGCGCCCTTCAAGCTACACCTGCCCATCTACAAGGGCTACCCCAAGGAGACGTTCGAAGTCGAGTTCGGTGTGGATGCCGAAAGCTCGGCAGGCGTGAAGCTCTACCTCGACTCGCCGCAGCTGCTCGACCTGCTGCTGGACAAGAAGGAAGAGTACATCAAGCAGGAAGTCGAGTACTTCACCGGCTTCGGCTGCTCGGTCATCTACGTGTCCTAGGTACGGCCTGGGCACCTGGCTGGACCTCACGACTTACCTGGTCGCTAGGGTTTGGAAGCCAGCCAGCAACGCCCAGGTAACCCGCGCCCGTGGTTGCGGTAACGGCGACCCATCGGCCCGGCTGCTCTTGGCGGCTGGGCCACCCTAGGGGCTGGGCCGCGTGGCCTTCGGTGAGCTCGCTGCCTGCCAAACCCACATTTCTCCTTTTGGAAACATGAAAACCGAGCAATTCAATCTTTTTGAGGGTACGCGCCGGCTGCAGATGACCGATAGCATTGAGTTGACGGCCCAAAGCCTGAACGCCTACGGTCCTACCCATAAGCATTGGGCCGTGGCTTGGAGCGGCGGCAAGGACAGCACGGCCACGCTCACGCTGCTCGTGTACCTCATCGAGTCGGGCAAGGTGCAGCGCCCGCAAACGCTCACCGTGCTCTTTGCTGATACGCGCATGGAGCTGGTGCCCCTGATGGCGGCGGCCAGCGACATCATCGACGACCTGCGGGCGCGCGGCATTGACGTGCGCACCGTCATGGCCCCGCTGGATAAGCGTTTTTTAGTCTACATCCTGGGCCGCGGCGTGCCCCCGCCCAACAACAACACGCTGCGCTGGTGCACGCGCCAGATTAAAATCGACCCCATGACAGCCGCTCTGCGCGAGCTGGTCGGGGGCCTGGGCGAGAAGGTGCTCACCATTACCGGCGTGCGCCAGGGCGAAAGCGCCATGCGTGACCAGCGCATTGTGATGAGCTGCGGTAAGGACGGGGCCGAGTGCGGCCAGGGCTGGTACCAGCAAACGTTGCCCACCGCCCTCACCGATACGCTGGCCCCCTTGCTGCACTGGCGCGTGTGCCACGTCTGGGAGTGGCTGCGTAGCTGGGCCCCTAGGCCCGAGTTTGGCGACTGGAGCACCAAGCTGCTGGCTGAGGCCTATGGGGGCGACGAGGCCGAGGAAGTGAACGCGCGCACCGGCTGCACCGGCTGCCCGCTAGCTAGCCGCGATACGGCGCTCGACAACCTGGTGAGCCGGCCGCAGTGGGCCTACCTGGCCCCGCTGCAAGGTCTCAAGCCGATTTACCGCTGGCTGCGTGAGCCGGCCAACCGCCTGCGCCAGCCTGGCGGCGAGCGCCGCGGCGACGGCACGCTGAGCAAGAACCAGCAGCGCATGGGCCCGCTCACGCTCGAAGCCCGCACTGAGGCCCTAGGGCGCGTTCTGGTCATTCAGGCTGAGGTGAACGCGGCGGCCCTGGCCCTAGGGCGGCCCCAGGTGGACATTCTCAACGCCGAGGAAGAGGCCCGTATTCGCGAGCTGATTGCCGCCGGCACTTGGCCCCAGCGCTGGACGGGCGACGAGCCCACGGGCGACACGCTGCTGCCCATTCACTACGCCGACGGCTCCGTGCTACCCCTACTGGACTTTTCTCAACCTATAGGCTATGAATAAGCCCACCCGCCGCCGGGGCGCGGGCCTGCCCCGCCTCTCCCGTCACTACCAGCACCGCTGGGCCTGCTTGTGGAAGTGGGGCCGGCCGGTCGCGCCCACCCGCCTTTTCCCGCTCTGATTATGGCCCGCCCGAAAAAAACCGGCCTTACCTACTTCCCGCTGGACTGCCAGATGGATGATAAAATCGAGATGCTCGAAGCCGAGCACGGCCTCGAAGGCTTCGCCATCTACCTCAAGCTGCTGCAGCACATCTACCAGACCGAGGCCGGCGAGCTGGATATGTCGGTGGTTTTCCGCTGGAAAACCCTGCCTAAACAGTGGGGTATTCCGGCGGAAAACTTCCGGAAAACCGTCGAGACGATGCTCGAAATAGCCTTGTTCGACTCGGCGGCCTTTGCCGAGCGCCAAGTACTCACCTCTAACGGCATTCACAAGAGAATCAAGGAGGTAGCCGACTTGCGCGCCAAGGATAGGCGCCGGAAAACAGAAGGAAAACCCGAGTTTTCCGAGGGTTTTCCGGCGGAAAAGTACACAAAAGGAAAAGGAAAGGATACTAGCGTATCCCAAAAGGAAACGGAAAAGGAAATGGAAAGCTCTCGCTCTTCGGGCGAGGGCGAGCCCGAAAAAAAAATGGAGGGGGCTGAAAACGCGGCTACCGATTCGCTACCGGCCCAGACGCCCGCCCCCTCACCCCCCGGTTGCGCGGCGCCCCCCGCTCCCCCAGCGCCGCGCCGCTTCGAGACCTGGCGCGATTACGACGGCCCCTGGCCCGAGCAGGTACACCCGCCCTTCGGCACGCCGGCTTTCCACAGCGCCTGGGCCAAGTGGGGCAAGTACCTGGCCGAAATCGACAAGGGCCACGGCGGGCCGACCCGCGAAGACGAAGACCTGCTGCGCCTGCGCCAGCTCGCCGGCACCGACCACGAGCTCGCCCTGCACATCATTTCCACCTCCATCAGCTGCGGCTGGAAGTCGCTCAACAAGCCCACGCATGAACTCAACCGCCGAACCAACCGCCCTGGCCTCCTTGCTGCCGACCCCACCGAGCGGCACAACATCCCCGCCCAGCACGATTTCGCCCAAGACGCAGCCTAAGTTCGAGCTGCCCAGGCCCGAAGACTTTCGCAAGCAAGCCACCGAGCGCCTGCCCTTGAACGAAAGTGAGGTACGCGCCTGGTTGGAGCACCTGAGCTACCTCAAGTACAACCTGGCCTACCAGCAGTGGTACCGCTGGGATATCAACCGGCCCAAGCAGCCGCAGGCCTTCACGGCCGAGCAGATTCGCCAGTGGTTCGACAAGGAAGCCCAGCGCCGCCTCGGCTGCCCGTTCGTGGTGGATGAGTTCAACGCCCCCATCCTGGAGTTGCTCTGCCTCTACTTCGCCGAAGACCCGCGCTTCGAGGAGCACGGCCACGGTGGGCGGGCCTACTCGCTGCAGAAAGGCCTGCTGCTGCGCGGCGGCGTGGGCTGCGGCAAAACGACGCTGCTCACCATCTTCTCCCACAACCCGCGCCTGCCCTACCTGGTGGAGCCCTGCCGGGACCTGGTGGGGGTCTACACCCGGCAAGGCGAGCCGGGCAACTCGGCCGGCGGCGAGGAAGCGCTGCGCTACTACTGCCAGCGCATCCAGCTGGCCCAAAGCGACGCCGCCCACTTCAACTACCGCACCCACGCCGGGCTGGCGCTCGACGACATCGGCACCGAGAACTGGAAGGCCAAGCACTACGGCCAGCAGCTCAACGTGGTGGAGCACATCCTGAGCTCGCGCGACGACCAGGTAGTGGCCGGCTCGCTGGAGCGCTGGGCTACCCACGCCACCACCAACGTGCCCTTCGACGACTACCCGAAGGAGGCCGCCAAAGAAGATAAGCGGCCCGGCCTGGAAACCATCTACGGCACGCGCTGGCGCTCTCGGGCCCGCGGCCTCTTCAACATCATCGACTTCCCCAAGACCGCGCCCGACCGCCGCGGCTAATTAATCACTTATCAACTTCTTCGTTGTGGAAAACTCTAAAATTGAATGGACTACGCACACCCTAGGCCTGCGGTGGTGCGTGCTTCTTGCGGCGGCATTTAGCTACAAGCTCCTGCTTGAGATGGCGTTTTTCGTGGCAATCCTCGCACAGCGTCAAGCCATTATCAACGTCAAGCTGCAGCTCCGGAAAATCGGCAAACGGCTTGAGGTGATGGGCCTGCAGATTGCCGCCGCGCTTATCGCCGCAGTCCTGGCAAGTGAAGTTATCGCGGGTGAATACCGCCACTCGCCAAGCTGTGTATTCAGTGGAACGGCGCACATCCTGATTGCGTGCCTTGCGACCGTCAATGTAGGCGTAGTGATTCTCGCCGCGGGCGGTGCGCTCCTTCGTCACCTCGGCAATTCGGGCGCGGGTTTCCTCCGAATGCTTCTTGCCCAAGCGGTTGCTAGGCCGGGCCTTAGCGGCTGCGCTCATCTTGGCGCGGGCCTCGTCGCTCATCTTTTTACCCTTCATCGGGGGGACAAAAGTTTCCTTCCGCTTTACCCAGGCTGCGCTCATCTTGGCGCGTGATTCTTCGGTGTGGTTCATACCCTTAAGATACACATTCAAACCTTGCAAACCAAATGGAAAATACTAAGATTGAGTGGGCTACGCATACTTTTAATTGTTGGGAGGGCTGTGCCAAGGTGAGCCCCGGCTGCAAGAACTGCTACGCCAACACGCAGCACCAGCTGCACCACAGCAGCCTGAAAAGCCAGCAGGGCACGTGCTGGGGCGTAAACGCCCCGCGGCTGGGTAAGAGCGAGGAGAACTGGAAGAAGCCGCTCAAATGGAATCAGCAGGCCCAGGCCGTCGGCGTGCGGGCCCGCGTGTTCTGCGCCTCGATGGCCGACGTGTTCGAGCCGCAAAGCCACCTGAGCGCTGCCTACGCGGGCCAGACGGCCGAGGTACCCTGTGGTAACGGCCGCACCCGCACGGTGCGCTTCGTTAACCTGCAAACCGAGCGCCTGCGCCTGCTACGCCTCATCCTGGCCACGCCGCACCTCGACTGGCTACTGCTCACCAAGCGCCCCGAGTACATCCGCCCCATCCTGCAGGGCCTGATTACGAGCCTGGCGCTGGTGAATGGCCTCAACGGTCAACCCCTCGACGAGTGGCCCGCCGCCGACCGCGACCTAGCGCGCTGGCTGATGACCTGGCTGCAAGGCACCCCGCCTGCCAACGTCTGGCTGGGCACGTCGGTCGAGAACCAGGAGCAAGCCGACACGCGCATCGTGGCCTTGGCCGGCGTACCTGCTACCGTACGTTTCCTGAGCTGCGAGCCGCTGCTGGAGGCGGTGGACCTCACGCGCTGGGCCAACATCTTCCGCATCGACTGGGTGATTGTCGGCGGCGAGTCGGGTCCCGGCGCCCGGGCCGTGCATCCGCTGTGGGTAGAGAGCCTGCGTGACCAATGCCAGAAGGCGGGTGTGGCCTTCTTTTTCAAGCAGTGGGGCGAATACGAGCACTTCTGCATGACGCTGGCCACCGAGCCCACCGGGGAGCCCACTAAGTTCTTCGTGTTTCCAGACGGCTACGCAATGCGGCGCGTGGGCAAGCACGCCGCCGGCCGCCTGCTCGACGGCCGCACCTGGGACGAGCTGCCCCAACGAAAGGAGGTGGCGCTGTGAAAAGCCCCGCGGAATACCTTGAAGCCGCCTGGCAACCCGAACCGGACCCCTGGCCCACCGGCGGCATCCCCTTCGTGCCGCTGGCCCAGGCCGAAGCCGCCGTCGCCGCAGCGCTGGCCGATGCCGAGAAGTACCGAGGCTTCCTGCTGCGCGCCCTACGCCGCGGCGATTCTTCCACCCCAACGGCCCTAGGCCCCGCATCCGATGAGCTTTGAATTCTTCCCCGGCGTGGGCGTGGTGCACCTGAACCTGGCCAAGCCCCGCCGGCCCGCCCCCGCCGGCACCATCCACCGCTGGAGCGGCCCGGCCACCCGCGGCGGCCCGCCGGTGCACTGCCTCAAGTGCGGCTGCAAGAAGGCCCAGCGCCGCGACTACACGGTGCTCTACGTGGCACCCGGCGGCCGGCAGCAGACCGAGCTGCGTCCGCCCTGCACGGGCAAACCTGCTACTCCACTACAAGCGGCCTAGTCCTTACGCTTTCTGTATGCCCGAATGCGCGCCTGCTCGTCGGCCTTCACTCGCTTCACCTTTTGCCACATAGCCAGCCCAAAAAGGCCCAGCATACCAAGTAGAAACAGCCAGAAGTCCCCCCAGCCCGCCAGCAACACTTCGGAAGTCAGATAAATCAGCATACCCAAAAGTAATCCCAACCATGCCCAGAGAACGTCAGAACCTGCGCGCCGTGGACCTGACCTCAGCCGCCCTCGTCCGCAGTACCAAAACCGGCCGCATCTACCGCCTCGGCCCGCCGACTAAGAGAAACAGCAACATGAACGTGGTCAACCACTGCCAGCTCTACGCCCGCAACGGCCGGCTGGCCAGCGAGAAGTGGTACAGCCTGCACAAGCTGCAGCGGCTGGGCTTCAAACTCCACACTGTGCCCGTCGGGCAATTATCACTTACCAAGGCCTAGGGCCGCCCCAACTAATGAAAGCAATTACCCTGCACCAGCCCTACGCCACGCTCGTCATGCTGGGCTACGACATCAAGTGGCACGAAACCCGCTCGTGGTCCACCAAGCACCGCGGCCTGCTGGCTATCCACGCGGCGGCTGGGCAGCAGGCCTACGCGCGCGCCGCTGCCCAGCACCCGCTCATTGCCGAGGCCTTAGCTGCCCACGGCCTCACCTACGACACGCTGCCCTACGGCGCCCTGCTAGGCACGGTCGAGCTGCGCGAGGTGCACGAGATGACGCCGGCTTATATCGCCGAGCAGACACCCACCGAGTTGGCTACTGGCGACTGGCAGCCCGGCCGCTATGCCTGGCAGCTAGAAGACCGGCAGGCCTACGGGGCGCCCGTGCACTGCCGAGGCTACCAGCGGCTGTGGACAGTGCCTAAAGAGGTGGAATACGAAGCCATTTACAACTAGCCCCAATGCCAGAACCAGAAGACCTCCCCGTCGCCGGCTGCCTCTTCTGCGGGAGCCTGCCCCAACTGGAGCCCGCCGTGCACCACGGCTTCACCATCAGCTGCAACGCCTACGAGTGCCCCGTGCAGCCCGAGACCCGGCCCTTCGATACGGCCGAGCAGGCGGCGGCGGCGTGGAATGGGCGGGCGTAGGTATTACTAAAACCACATCCTTCAACCACCAACTCAAAACCCTATGACCAAAGAATCACTGGCGGCGCTTTTAAACGGCCGTGACTACCGCGAAGAAATTGATAACGCCGAAGCGGCGCAAGCAAAGGCTGCCGGGCTGGTTGTTGTATTTGGCGCCTCCGATGACCTGCTGGAATTTCGGGGCGCTATCTACGACGAAGTAGGGGCGTGGGATGGCGCTGTTGCTGTGTTGTTCAAGGGCAAGCGCGGCTGGGATGTGGTTCCCGATGACCGCGCTACCATCCGCGAAATAGAGGATGATGATACAATGATGGCTGCTCTAGCCGCGCAGAAAACCAACCAAAAGGTTGCCGCCGAATGGGCGCCCAAACAGCCAGAGGCCAGTTGGCTGATTACTACTTCCCTGCCCCACGCCACATTCGATATTTTGGATGATGGCGGGCTGTATTGCCGTGGGGTGGTACTCGACGTGAAGGACTTAAACTAATCCACCCACCCCGAGCCCACCCCACCCGGTGGGCTCCCATCGGCCCTCGGGCCACTGCTGCTATGCAACTCACCACCAATCTCACCTCCGACCAAGTAGATAAGTTGGTGCCTGGCCCTGCCACCGACCTGCTTGTGGCCAAACATCTGTTTCGGCTAGCTGCCTATTCGCCACATGCTCAGCCCGATGTGCCCGGCTATATCCGCAAAACGGGTAAGCGCGGTTTTGTGGCATTGCCACGCTACTCAGTGGATGGGGTCGCCGGCTTAGAAGTACTACAGCTGCTACTCGACAAAAATATTGATGTGCACATTGACAGCAGTGGCCGCACGGTAAGGCTGACGTTTCTCGACCGAGGCAAAGGAGGCGTGGATGGAGTTGCCGCCGCTTGGGAGGGTACGTTAGCTGACCTACCCTTAGCCCTTTGCCAAGCAGCACTCAAGCTTCCGTACCTCTAATGCCCGCCCCCGCCCCCACCTGGCGCCCCGGTGAGCCCGGCTACGGCGTGGTGGAGTACGCCGACGGGGGCCACAAGCGATTTATCGCCTTCGGCCCCCTGTCCGTGGCCTGCGTGGCCGAGCTCTGCGCCGTGGCCCGCAAGCACGGGGTCAAGCCCACCTCGACCGACGGCTGGCTCACCCAGAGCAGTAGCCAGAGCGAGCCTAAAGGAACCTGAGTGGCCTTTCGTCGTGTCCGGCTTTAAAGTGCGTATTTTACGATATATTAAGCATTACTTTTCCTTACTTCTATGGCCGCTGCTGCGCCCAAAAAGAAACCAAAGCCGCTGACTAACAAACAGAAAGAGTTTGTGACCGAGTACCTGTTGGATAAAAACGGTGCAGCAGCGGCTGAGCGGGCCGGCTATTCGGCCAAATGCAGCAAGCAAACAGCTCACGATTTGCTGCAGGATGAGCGCATTATGGCGGCCATCGACAAGGTACTGGATGAGAAGGCGATGCGGGCCAGCGAAGCGATTGGTTTGCTAGCCGATTGGGGGCGCGGCACGGTTAAACGCTTTTTGAAAGTGCAGGAAGATGGCAAGATGGTCATCAACCTGGCCCATGCCGAAGCGCAAGAGAACCTGCACTTGCTGAAGAAAGTGAAGCAGAAGCGGCGCATTACGCGGACAGAGCACGGTGAATTTGAGGACATCACCACCGAAATCGAGCTCTACGACGCCAAGGACGCGGTGCATAAGATTCTGCAGCTGCACGGCCGCTATGCTCCGCAGAAGGTAGACCACACCACCCTAGGGCAGGCCCTGCCCGCACCACAATCCAACATCTTCGTTCCCGACAATGGACGCTAAACGCTCCCGTATCCTGCTGCTTGCTAGCCATGCCTTTGCTATGCACGCGGCCCTAGGGCGGCTCACCCAGAAACTGGAAGCTGCCACAGTTGAAAAGCTCGCTGCGGGCTGCTCTAACGACCCAGCGCTGGCTAGTGAGCCTGAGTACTGCCCGCCCAGCGCAAAGTCGCTTTATGGCGCTTTCATTCCTGAACACGACATCAAGCACCACGTTGCGCAGGCCCTGAAGCCCGCCGGCTACGTGGGCTACAGCAACAGCCGCAGCGCGCGCCGCCGGCACTGGTAAGGCATGCCCGCTAGCCCCCGCATCGCCAAGCCCCGCAGCCGCCAAGCGCCGACCGAGCGGCCGCCCGGCATCTACCCGCAGCCGGGCTTCCAACTCGCGGCCCTGAGCACCCCGGCCGACATCGCCATCATCGGCGGCGGGGCCGGCGGGGGCAAGACCTACGCCCTGCTCATGGAGGCTAGTCGCCACCAGTACAACCCCGACTTCGGGGCCGTGGTGTTTCGGCGCTCCTACCCCATGATTATGAACGAGGGCGGCCTCTGGGATACCAGCAAGGCCCTCTACCCGCTGGTGGGCGCCACCCCTCGGGAGCAGCAGCTCGACTGGAAGTTTCCCGCCGGCGCCTCCGTGACCTTCCGCCACCTGCAGTACGAGCGCACCGTGCTCGACTGGCAGGGCTCGCAGATTCCGCTCCTCATCTTCGACGAACTTACCCACTTCACCAGCAAGCAGTTCTGGTACATGCTCAGCCGCAACCGAAGCACTTGCGGCGTGCGGCCCTACGTGCGGGCCTCTTGCAACCCCGACCCCGACTCGTGGGTAGCCGAGCTCATCGCCTGGTGGATTGGCGAGGACGGCTACCCGCTGCCCGAGCGCGCCGGCCGGCTGCGCTACTTTACCCGCGACGGCGAGCACATGGTCTGGGGCGATACGGCCGAGGAAGTCGTGGCCAAGGCCCCGCACCTGTTCGCGGGCGAGCTGGCCCAGACCCGACCCAAGTCACTCACCTTCATTCCGGGCAGCATCTACGAGAACCGCAAGCTGCTGGAAGTAAACCCCGAGTACCTGGGCAACCTCATGGCCCAGGACGTGGAAACCCGCGCCCAGCTACTGGAGGGCAACTGGAAAGTGAAGGTGGACGGGCTGGCCCTGTTCGAGCACCAGCGCCTGTTCGACCTCTTCAGCAACCACCTGCTGACCGACACGACCCCGCTGCGCTGCATCACGTGCGACGCCGCCGGCTTCGGCCGTGACCGCTGCGTGATACTGGTCTGGGTAGGCTACGAATGCGTAGCGGGCGTAGTGCTGAGCACCAGCGACAACCGCGAAATCTTTACGGCCATTGAGGTGCAGCGCAAGGCCTGGCGCGTGGCTGCCTCGGACGTGGTGGTGGACCAGGATGGCGTGGGCGGCGGCGTGGTGAAGCTCGGCGGCTACGCGGGCTTCCAGAACGACGCGCCCGCCTTCGAAGACCCCGAAACCGGCATCAAGGAGAACTACAAGAACCTTAAGACGCAGTGCTACTACCGCTTGGCCTTGCTGGTGAACACGGCCAGCCTGGCCGTAACAGTCACTACTGATAATTGGCTCATCGACGGCACGCGCACCAGTAAGCTCAAGGTAAGCGGCCAGGTGGTGACCGTGGCCGACATGCTACGGGGCGATTTGAAGGCTATTAAGCGCGATAAGCCCGACCGCGAAGGCAAGCTGCTCATCAATACCAAGGAGGAGCAGAAGATACTGCTGGGTCGCAGCCCCGACTTCGGCGACGCGGCCATGATGCGCTGCTACTTCGACGTGCGCCCTAGGGCCGCCAAGCCCTGGTTTATGAGGCGCGCGAACTAAGCCTTGGTGCAAGCGCCATTTATATGCTTACTTTACGCAATAAATACGGCAGCTACGGGACGGCGGCCGGGCATCCTTTCCGGTTTTTTCACCCCTTCCCTCATTTCCAATGGCTAACTGTGTTCGCCCCGACGCCATCGCTTCCATCAGTAAGGTGGCGTGCGCGGTCCACTTCTACCAAATGTGCGCCCTGCTGCTGCAGCGCGCGCAAGACACGCCCTCCTTCGCCAACGAGGCGGCCATGAAAACCCTGGCGGCGTGGTCGGCTCTGCTCACGGCCGACGACGGCACCAAAATCGTGAAGACGCCCGAGTTTGCGGGCTTTCAGATTCCGGGCTCCGAGCCCCAGTACGCCGAGCAGAACACCAACAACAGCATCGACGGCCTCGGCTATTTCACTGGCTTTAACTCGGTGCAGGCCAAGGGCCAGTTCATCGGCCTACCCTCGGACATCCGAACCCAGTTGGCCACCTACCAGGAGGAGAGCGCCGCCGGCCTGGACCCCGGCATGACGGCCTACATCCTGCTCAACGACGGCCGCATCGTCTACCAGAAGGACCCCACGTCGAGCGCCATCGGCGGCATTCCCTTCACCAACTTCTATATGGCTTCGCTGAAGTTAGACGGCTTCAAGGCCAACAATACCAACGACTTCGGCCTCTCGCTGCCCGGTGATTGGGATAAGAATCTGCAGGTGCTCACGCCCAGCTTTAACGCGCGCCTGAAGCTGGCCGCCTAGGCCGTGCTCCCACCTGAATTTTTCCACTTCCTAAAGCCTATTCCCGTGGCAAAAACCCAACTGGCACCCGCCCCCGAAGCCGCCGCGCCCGACATGGTGAAACTGCAGTGCAAGTCGCTCAATATCGATTCGCAGGACTTCACGCCCGCCCACGCCAAGCGCCTGCTGGCGTTCCAGCAAGCAAAAGGTGACGACAGCTGGCAGCCCGTCACCGAGGCGCCCAAAACCAACGACTAAGCCCCGCCTCCGTGGCCCTGCTCAGCTACCCCGACATTCAGCAGCTGCTAAAGTCGCCTCGTAACGGGGCGGCTTTAGCAGCGTGCGTCAACTACGAGCAGCGCCTACGCCTGCACGTGGATGCCGAGGTAAACCCAGCCGTGCAGCCGGCGGGCATGGAGACGCTGCTGGCGCTGCCTAAGAAGGTGCTGCCCACCGAAAAGTACGAGAAGTTCTGCGCCTTCATCCCCTCGCCCCTGCCCACGGTGAAAATCACGGGCAAGGTGAAGGATGGCCTCTCACGCGTGTTCGAGGCGCAGGACGGCTCGGTAACGGTGGAGCTGGCCACGGCTGAGCTCGAAACCGACTTCGAGACGTTTCGCACCGCGCAGGCCGAGGCCGACTTCTGGCCCGGCACCGCCTTCGAAGCCATGGCCCGGGCGCTGCACTCGATTCTGGTGGTGGACATGGCCACCGAGCAAACCACGCCCCGCCCCGAGCCTTACGTCTTCGCCCTCGACATCGCCAGCGTGGTGGACGTGGACATCAAGGCCGACGCCAGCTGCGAGTACTTGGCGTTTTGGCTGCCCTCGCGCCGCACCGATACAGATGAAGAAGTGCAACGCGTGGCCGTGTACGACGACGGCTACTACCGCATCTTCGAGAAGCTGAGCAAGGACAGCGAGTGGCCGCTGGAGCCGGTGCTGGAAAACGCGCACGTGCTGGGCTACTGCCCGGCCCGCATGCTCTGGAGCGATGCCCTAGGGCCCGCCACCGGCCTGCTGCGCTTCGGGCCCCTGACCAACGAACTGGGCGACCTCGACCGCTACGTGTACTGGTACGCCAGCATCGAGTACTTCAAGACCTACGGCATGTTTCCGCCGCTGTGGTCAGTGGAAGAGGAGTGCGCCTACGAGGGCCCCGGTGGCGAAAAGTGCCACGGGGGCTTCATTCAGGTTATTACCGGCTACGACTTCCCCAACGGCGCCGACGCGCCAGGCGTAGCGCGCTACCGCGAAAAGCCCTGCCCGACCTGCCAGGCCAACAAGTACCTAGGACCGGGCACCCACCTCAAAGTACCGGCCCCGACCAAGGACACGGGCGACACGCGCAACCCGCTGGCGTTTGTGAAGGTGGACATCGAGGCGCTCAAGGACGCCCGCCTGAGCCTGAAGGAGGAGCGGCAGGAAATCATCACCAGCTGCCTGGGCAGCGGTGGGGAGCCTACCACCGACCAGCCGCGCAACGAGCAGGACGTGCGCGCCGGCTTCGAAAACCAGCAGGACGTGCTGCTGGGCCTAAAGCGCAACTTCGACAAGGCGCGCACCTGGACGCTCACCACCCAGGGCAAGCTGCGCTACGGCCCGCTTTTCCGGCGGGCGGTAGTCAATTCCGGCGAGCAGTTCTACCTCAAAACGCCCACCCAGCTGAGCCAGGAAGAAGTGGAGGCCCGCAAGGCCGGCCGCCCGGTATTCGAGCTTAGCCAGTACCGGGAGATGCGCTACTTCACGCTGTACCGCAACAACCCGCCGCTGCTCGACCGCATGCGCATCCTCTCGGACCTGGAGCCTTATCCGGAGTATTCGATTGAGCAGATTACCACCATGATTGCCGCCTCGCTCAACCAGGGCGGCAGCTACCTGCTCAACATCTACGCCCCCGAGAAACTGGCGCTCAAGGCTGATTTCGCCCGCTACATCACGCGCTTCGAATCCGAGCAAACCGACGTGCGCACGTTCGCTGCCCTGCAGCCCTACTACCTCAAGCTTCAGCTCATCACCACCATTTTACTTTCGTATGTCAGCCTCGCTAACACCCCAAAAAGTTGACCTCAAGGCGCTGCAGCAGCAGCAAATTGACGCCGACGGCAACTTCGCTGCTTCTCAGGAGGAGAAGGTAAGCGGCAACGTAGACAAGAGCTACAAGCTGCCCAAGCACGCTGCCCACCGCATTCACATCAAACTGAGCCGGAAAGTCCACCTTCCCGCAGAAGAAGACTACGAGTGGAAGTCTGAGATTATGGAGTTGTCGCCGGCTGAGTTTGAGCGCATGAAGAGCAACGGCTCATTCAATGGCTATAAGAAGCAGGAGATTCTCCATGACCCGCGACCTAAGTCGGTGCAGCAGGCCAGCAAGACGGGCGATATCGACGCTGGCACTCCTTCGGACCCCAAAACGTCGCTTGCCTCGCTGCAGGCCGCGCAGATGCGCTACCGCGAGCTGACCAACCACGATGCCCCGACCGACAAGAGCTTCGAGGAACTGCTGGAACTGATTGCCCCCCTAGAAGCGCAGCTCAAGGCCAAGTCCACCACCGGCGGCGCCGTGAAAAAGCCGCTGCGCAGCCTGGTAGACGCCCAGGACCGCTACAAAGAGCTCGTGGGCAAAGCTGCGCCTGAAGACAAAAGCTTCACCGAGCTGAAGGAGGCCATCACCCACTTTGAAAGCCCCGAGGGCGCGGCCGACCTGGAGGCCGCCAAGGCCTAGTCATTCCCATCCGCCCGGGCCGGCCACTGGCAGCAGTGGCCGGCCCCTAGGGCTTACTCCTATCAACCTACTATGAAATTCGCTCAATTCCCCCAAGCAAACGATGTGTTACGGGCCGCTCCTGGCACCGAAGACTACGTGCAGGACCTCTACATCTTCCGCTCGCAGCCCTACGTGGTGAGCGCGGTAGACTTCGATGCCGAGGAGCTAGCCCAAATACTGGCCAGTGGCCGCGTGTACTTGCAAATCGATGGCGAGGCCGGCACTACTGCCGCCGCTTATGAGCAGTGCCTGCGCCACTTCGCCATGATGGCCGACTTCTACGACGCCCACGTTGCCTCGCCCATGCTGGTGAGCTTTCCCGGCGCCAACGCTGGCGCGTTTGTCTTCATGCAGCCGCTACCGGGCCAGCAACTGCCCGCTGATTCGCGTCCCTGCGCCGTGGGCTGCTTCGAGTTTACAGAGACTGAGCTACGCCAGATTAGCAGCACCGGACGGGTATTCGTCAAAGCGTTGGGCGTCACGCACCCGCCTATCTGCGTGCACGCCAGCAACCCCATTGTCTTCAGCGAACCAGCTGCTGAGCCTGAGCTAAATCCGCTCACCGACTTGTCAGCCCAGCAAAACTAGCTTTTTCATTTTCACCTTTTTACCACCCACTGAACGGGACTCAGATGGCACTTACCGACGACACCTTCACCGTAGAGGAATTTCAGGCTGCAGTAGCCAAAAACCCCGCGCTCAAAGACGTGGCCATTGCCAGTGTCAAGCACCTAGGGCTGACGCCCTACACCCAGCAGGAGTACGACGCGGCGCTCAGCACCAAAATTGATGAAAAGACCAATGAGATTTACTCAGGTCTGGACAAAGACTTATTCGAAACCAGTGGCATGGCCAAGGCCAGCGGCACCGAGAAGACCTACAATTACCTCAAGCGGGTAGTTGGCGAACTCAAATCCGCGCCTACGGCCCTGCAAACCAAGATTACGGAGCTCGAAGACGCTATCAAAAATGGCGGCGGGGACGCCACGCTACGGGCGCAGCTGCAGCAGCTCAAGGACAAGGAAACGCAGTACCAGGCCGACCTCAAGGACCGCGATACCAAGCTGTTTCAAAAGGACGTGGCCCTAGACATCCGCGACGGGCTGCGCGAGTTGAAGTTCGACCCCACCGTGAAGGAGTCGCTGCGCAAGCTGGCCATCAGCAACGCTACAGCCAACATCATGGCCCTGGCCACGGTCGAGAAGGACGCGGCGGGTAACGAGAACATCCGTTACGTGCGCGACGGTAAGGTTTTGCTTGACAAAGATGGCAAGCCGGCCACGGCCAAGTACCTGCTCGAAACCGAGGAGCTGACGGATGTGCTGGACGCTGGCCAGCAGGGCCAAGGCGGCGGCGCGGGCGCTGGCGGCCAGGGCGGCAAAGGCGGCAAGGTGAGCGTGCCCGAGGTGTTGCCGGGCGATGTGAAGACCCAAAGCCAGCTAATCGACTACCTGCTTAAGCTGGGCCTAGCCCAGGAGACTGACGAATTCGATACCGCTTTCGACAAGCTGGGCAAAGGCTTGCCGATTCGCTAAGACTACTGCCTACCGGCCGCTGGGTGCTCACGTGACGAGCCCCGGCGGCCACTCTGTACCCCAAGTTGCCTGAGTGATTAAGGGACGATTACTCAACTGTTTACGCCACCTTTTTACCATCACTTTTCTTCCCTTATCACCATATGGCCACCCTAGTAGCCACTCTCAAGCAGTACATCCGCACCAAATACAAGGGCCGGATTGACCGCAACGAACTGCGCCCGTCGGAGTACGGCGCCCTCAACCTGTTTCGCAAGCAGTCGGCCTCGGCAATGTCGATTCTGACGCCCGAAATCAAAGACGCCATTGTTAACTCGTTTGGTAACGAGGTGCAGATTCCCGTGCTCGACTTCGAAAACATCACCATTGGCAACCTCCGGACCTGCGAAATTCAGACCGGCGGGGCTGATTCGAAGCTGATGACCGTGGTGCTGTTCACCATGGCCTTCGGCTTCCCGATGGTGCCCTCGCGCCACCGCAACAACGATTTGGGCATGCAGGAGTACTTCGCCCGCAACCTGGAAGCCCGCCGCCTCAAGGCGCTGGAATTCCTGGATGGCAAGTGCGTGGACTTTCTGAACCTGAACAAGAACGCCTATTTCCCGGCCGGCATGACGGCGTACTACCCCGTGTCGGGTAACGCGCTGCAAGTGAGTCTGGAGGATTCGAAGGAGTTTTTCAACTACGTGCCCAGCATCCTGGCTACCCAGGACTTCGGCGGCCGCCCCGACGTGCTCACCAACCCCATGGGCATGGCCTACGTGCGCAAGTTGGAAGCCCAGGGCACGATGAACGCCGAAAACCTGGCCTACCAGGTGGAAAACCTCGGTGACTTCTTCCAGTCGAACCGGGTGCTGAACGGCGCCGGCGTAAAGAGCACCGAGTACCTAGTGGGCGACGGCGCCGTGGCAATTCAAACCCGCCTCGACCCCGACACCTACGACGGCCACCAAATCGGCAATGGCGATACGCCTAGCAACCTGTGGACCACCCAGGACCTGCCGGGCCTCGGTACCGTGGGCCTTTACTACCAGGCCAAATGCTCGGACGAGAGCGTGCGCCTAGCAGCCGAGCGCCTCGACGGGCTGACCCGCACGTTTGTGGAGTCGTTCGAGTGGAGCTGGGACGTGGCCCTACTTAAGAGTTACAACAGTGATGGCAGCACCCGCTACACGCCCATCACCAAGGCTGAGCTGCTGCTAGCCTAGCAGCTAAAGTACCCGCTTGCGGGAGTTTTTCGTGTTTTCATAGCTCAGAAAGGGCCGGCTCGCTGGGCCGGCCTTTTTTGGCTGAATGCCTTGGTATCATGTACAACCTGCTCACCCTCACTGCCTGCCTGGCCCCGCTGCTGGCGTTTCGGCAGCCGCCCGAAGCTTCTCCCGACGAGCCGCAGCTGGCCGCCGGCCTGCTCATTGCCGACGGCCAGGTGGCCGTGCAGGATGTGCACCCGCTGCTGACGCTGGCCAATCTGCGCGCCGTAGCCCCGCAGGTGCCAGGGGCCGGTACCGACATCGGCGCGCAGCTCAGCGCCTACCTCGACCAGGCGCGCCGGGCGGCCGTAGCGAAGGTGCTGGCGGCCTTTACGGCGCGCAAAAAGCTCACGGGCACCGGCAAGACGTTGCTGGCCGACGGCAAGCTCACCGGCCAGCACGGCGAGTACCGGCGCAAAGTCATCAAGCAGGGCCGCTTCGTGGGCCTGGCGCTACGGCCGGCCGCCGGCAAGGACGTGCTGGTGAGCGTGACGGGCCTCGGCACGCAGTTCACCGACCTGAACCCCAATTTCCGGCTCTACCTCTACCACAGCAGCAGCCAGCAGCCGGTGGCCCAGTACGAGGTGCCGCGGGCGAATAAGGTGTATTTCGAGTGGACGCCCATTGCCATCGCCTTGCCCCTAGGGGCCGACGTGGGCGAGTACCGGCTAGGCTACTTCGAAGACGATTTAGTCGGCCAGGCCGTGGACTTGCAGCGCGACTTCAGCCAGCGGCCCGGCTCGTGCTGCGGCTCGGACTACCTACTCTTCGATGCCTACGCGCCCTACGTGCAGGTGCGCGGCTTCACCACGCCCGCCGAGGAGGGCACCGACGTGCTGCCCGGCGACGGCCGGGTGAGCTACGTGAGCGACTCCAACTTCGGGCTGAACCTGCAAGTGTCGGTCGTGTGCGACCTGAGCGAGTACTTCTGCCGGCACAAGGCCCTGTTTGCCGAGGCCCTGCAATTGCAGCTGGCTGCGGACCTGCTGAGTCAGATGGCCAATACCACCCGCAACAACGGGCTAGCGTCGGGTGTGCAGGCCTTGGCCCTAGTAGAACTCAACAACCGGCCCGACTACCAGCCGGGCCTGCTCAGCCGGTTGGAGAAGGCCCTCGGCGCGCTCGATGTGGACTTGTCGGGCATTTCGAAGCCCTGCTTGCCGTGCAAAACCAATGGGTATAAAGTAGGGGCTGTATAGATGGAAAAGCAATTCACCTTCACGGAATTACCTGTTACGATTGATAGCGAAGTCGTAACCTCCGTATATCTGCAAGCCCACCACGCTAGTGAGCCGCAGCCCGTGGCACTACTGAAACTAGAATTAGACCCCGAGGGTAATCCGGGATGGATTGGGCCGCTATTTGTGGTTGAAAACTGGCGCTCGTGTGGCTTAGGGTCAAAGCTACTGGCGCAGGCCTTTGAACTAGCTCGCCGCGCCGGCCTCAAAACAGTAGGGCTCTCTGTAAATCGGAAGAATGAGGGCGCGCAACGCTTGTATGAGCGCCTAGGCTTCCTGCCATATATCACCGGGCAAGAGGGGTACAAGCAACTTATCAAAGTGCTGTGATTACCGACCGCCTCGACAACCTGGCCCGCGCCCTCGGGGCCCTGCCCGAACTGCTGACCTACGCCACCGAGCAGGTGGTGCAGGATAATGCGTTTCTGCTGGAGCTCGACAACCAGCAGCAGCTCGCAGCCGGCCTCGACAGCCAGGACCGGCCCATCACGCCGGAGTACGCGCCCCTTACGCGCCTGCTCAAGCAGGAGCAGGGCCTGGACCCTTCCAAGGTCACACTACGCGATACGGGAGCCTACTACGCCAGCATCGTGGCCCAGGTGCGCGGGCAGGAGCTCGACTTCCAGGCCGACGACCCGAACGACTTGGCCGGCAAGTACGGCGAGGATATCCTCGGGCTCAGCCCCGAAGCCAAAGAAACTTTTCAGGAGGAAGTGGTGCGCCCCGACCTCGAACAGCAGGCGCGCCGCGCCCTAGGCCTATGACGCCCTTTCACACGCTCGACGACAACACGCTGTTTACGGCTACCTATTGCTGGCTGCACGAAGAGGACACCACCGGTACCAAGTCGCTGCGCACGGCCATCGGCACTTGGCGCTGGGAGGATGTGGGCTCGGTGCAAACGCTGGACCCCGAACAATTTAAGGAGCTGGATGCCCCGCGCTGCGCCGTGCAGGCCCAGGGCGGCTGGATTTACCTGCGCGCCGAGCACGACGCCGTACTGGCCGCCTGGCGGGCCTGGCGGCGCAAGTACACGGGCTACTTCCTCACGTTTACCCAAATGAACTGAGCTATGGTTTCCTACGCCGACCCCTTCGCCCCCACCATTGACCGCCCCGTGGGCCTGGATGCCGAGATTCAGCGGCTGCAGCTGCTGCTGCTGGCCGGGCTGCCCTGGTTGCAGCTTAGCTACGGCAAGGCCTACCGCGGCAGCCGCAAGGTGGGCGGCAAGGTGCAGTACTACCCCGAGGTGTATGCCGGCGAGGGCGAGTACCGCGACGTGCTGCCCAACGACAACGTGCAGGCGCAAAGCTTCTTTTATCCCACCGGGCCCGCCGTCAACCCCGAACGTGAGCCAGTACCAGGCACGCTCGGGTTTACGCAGTCAGTTGATGTCATCTTCTGGATGAACCTGCAGCGCATCGACCCGACTAAGCAGTATCGCTTCGAGAGCGAGTTGCTAGTGGACGTGGCGCGCGTGCTCAACGACGACGGCCAGGCGCGCATCCTGCGCGTGTTCACGGCGGCCGAGGATGTGTTTAAGGGCTTCTCGCTGGAGCTAGTCAAGAGCGAGTCGGCCCTGCGCCAGCCCTACGCCGGCTTCCGCCTCTCGCTGGAAGTGCAGGCGCTCAACGTGCTCTGCGAGCCCGAATTCGTGCCTGGTGACGGCTTGCAGCTTACTCAAGGCGGGTACCTAAAGCTAAGCGGCAAATAGACTGAAAAATATTCCGCAAAACCTCTGAAAAATATTCGTCATGCTCTTGAATCCCCTAGCCATCGTTCTGCTTACCGGCCTCACGGCTGCCTCATTGCTCGTGTGCCTGGCCAAGTGGGGCGTACTCGCTGCCTGGGAGGTACACCGACCGTCGTGGGCGCCTAAGCTTTGTTTGTTTTGCCTAGGCTACTGGCTCTCGGTGCTGCTGCTGGTCCTAGGGCTGGCCATGTGGGTGCACCTGTTCAAGCTGCCTACCTGGGGCATCTTGGCTGCCCTGCCCCTAGGGCTACCGGCGGCTGCCGTGTGCCGAGCGGTGGCGGGCCCCTTGCAGTGAAGTGCTGTAAAATTACAGCAGCAAAAACCCGCTCAGAAGTAGTTAAAAGCAAGGTGTGCTGTACAATTACAGCAAGCAAAAAGCCCCGCTAGCGCAATGCTAACGGGGCTTTTTGCTTGTCGAAGCATCTCTACCGCGCCTACTTACTTGGCACTAGCGCGATGCGAATATCCTGCGCCTGCACCTTCAGCGCCTGCATGCCTTTGCGCACGCGGGTGGCGGCCGCGCGGTTGCCCTTGTTGGCTTTGAGCACATCTTCTTCGAGGGCCAGCATGTCGGCTTTGAGCTTGCCGAAGGGTTTGTCTATGTTGGTAATCTGGGGTACGGCCATGGGATTAAAAGTGAAGGTGAAAAATGAAGGGGACTAGGTAGAGGGCCAGCAGCAGCACCAAGCCCGCGATGGCGAGCCAGGTGCGTTGCGGGCCGTTGAAGTCGTTGCGCGCCGTGGTAGTCGGCGACTGGTAGCCGTAGCGGTACTCGCGCCAGGCGTAGGCGAATGCTGTCCAGTCACCGGGCTGTGCGCCGGGCAGCAGCGGCGGGGCGGCCCACTGCAGCCAGAGCCGGGTGAAGTTGTAGGCCTCGTCGTGGCAGAGCGGAAACAGTAGCGCCGTGGGCAGCACCTCGATGAGCAGCAGCCAGGCCCCGTGCCAGCGAAACACTAGCACGGCGGCCGCGCCCACCAGCAGCACGGCCAGCCGCTGCCACGTCATGCCGCCGTGCTCGTTGCTGCTGAACGACTCGGCGCCGCGGCGGGCGTAGAGAATGGCTTCGAGCCAGCCGGCCAGGGCCGCGAACAGTTGATAGGTAAGCGCCAGCATACTACTTGCGCAGGGCCGCTACGATGAGGCCAACGATACCATAGAGCACGTACAGCCCTAGGGGCACGAGGCTCAGGTAAGTGACGGTCGTGGCGCGGCCGTGCTGGGTGAGGATGCCCACGAAGGCGACCAGCAGCAGGACTACCAGCAGGGTGAGGCTAAAGCGTTGCATAAGAGAGGGAAAAAGGGTAAAAAACTTACTCGGCTTGGTTCTTTTGCAGCAGGTGCTCCAAGGCGCTGTGGAAGTCGGCCAGGCTCAGCTCCTGGGCCCTGGGGAAGCCCTGAGCCGCCATGGCCGCGCAGGTAGCCCCGAACTGCCGGCGGTGCAGGGTGAGCACGTTCTCGGGCGAGTCGTCGTCATAGACCTCGGGCTTCAGTTGGTCGAGCAGCCAGGCGTCGAGTAGGTCGATTTCCTGCTGGTAGCGGGCCTCGCCAGTAGCTACCAGCTGGCACAGCGCCAGGGCCCGGCGCTGCTGCTGCTGGTAGAGGCGCTGGGCCTCGGTGTCGGCCGCCCCGAAGCGGGTAGGAAAGAGGGAACTCAATGCCGACGCCAGTTTTTTTTTACGTCGGCCACTTCCGCGGCTACCAGTTCCTCGGTGAGGCCTAGGCTACTGAGCAGCGCCAGCAGCCGCTGCAGGCCCGCTTCGCTCCTGTCCGTCCAGGGCTGGCCATCGACCTCCGCTACCAGGCAGCCGAAGGCCAGTTGGCGCGAGCTAAAGCTGTCGAACGAGTCGGCGAAGCTGTAGTGCAGCAAAGCCAGCGCATCGGCGGCCTCCTCGGTGCGGCCGGCCGCCAGCAGGGCCGTGGTGGTGGCGAAGTGCGCGTCGATGGCGCCCGGCCCGCTGCCGATGCCCGCCGCCCGCAGGCACCAGTGCTGAAACTCGTTGTGCAGGCCGGCGGGCAGCTCCTGCGGCGTCTGGTAGAGCAGCACCGCGTGCGACTGGGCGAGGAGTACTAAGCGCATAGGGCAAAGCTACGGGATTTTATAGCTTATTTTACGCACATAAAAACGCCGAATGTCCCCTCTCTCCGCCGGACCGCAGTTTCGCTACACGCTCAGCACCGGGGCGGGCTACCTCGCGCCCCAGCGCCTGCGCTACGAGCCCACCGGCTGGGACGGCACGACGGTTAATTTGCACCGCGACCCCAAGAACCACGGCGTCAGCGGCGAGTACTCGCCCCAGCTGGGCTTCGTGAAGGACGGCAAGGCCTACCTGACCCGCGCCTACCAGGCGGGCGGAGTGGAGGCCGACGCGCGGGTGCTCATCGAGCAGTACGCGCCCAACGACTTTCTCTGGCAGCCCTACTACCGGGGCCGGGTGGACTTTACCAGCGCCGAGTTCACCGATACGGCCGTCAAGGTAAGCCTGGAGCAGCAAAGCTGGCTGCAGAAGTTTCTGAGTCGCAGCAGCGTCAAGGTGGATTTGTTTGCGGGTACCACCGTGGGCGGCAGCACCGGGCCCACGCCCGCCCAAACGACGGTGCAACTGCACTCGCGGGCCATTTTGCAGCGCTACGCCGCCAGTCAACTGGGTGCCGAAACCGAGCTTACCGTGGGCAACATGTACGGGGGCAACGGCGACGCCAGTCACGAGCAGCTGCTCTACTTCGGCTTCAACACCCCGCAACTTAACGAGGTGAACCTGGGGGCCGTGGCCGGCGGCTTCGTGGCGGGCGGCGAGGCCGACGCCGTGCCTATCCACCGCATGCCGGGCGACGGGGAGCTGACGCTGGAGCTGGCCCTGCGCTACCAGGTGCACGCCGAGCGCACCACCGGCTTCTACTTCCGCAAGTTTCGCCGCGTGGAGGTCAAGTATCGGCTCAAAATAGTGGGTTCCGTCAACGAAACCATCGACCTGCTGCCACCCACCGACGTGCGAGTGGACAGCCTCTACGACGCGCTGGTGCAGGTGCCGCCCCTTACCCGCACCTGGCAGCTCAAGAAAAACGACGCGGTGTACCTCTACGCCGACTACTACGTGCACGAGCTCACGGGCCTGGACGTGGACCAGTACCAGGCCACGATTACGGCTACCATGCTGCCGGGCTCCTACCTGAACCTGCGCTCGACCACCACCACCGACCCGAGCCCGGCCACGGGCCTACTGCTCTACGAGGCCTTCGAGCGCCTTGCTCAGGCCCTCTCGGATGAGGTGGACGTGTTTCGTAGCGACTTCTTCGGCCGCCAGGACCGCGGCTATGCCCAGGACGGGCCCGGCGCCCACACGCTGCTCACCGGCGGCTTTCAGGTGCGCGGCTTCCCGCTACTCACGGCCCCGGCGCCGGCCGCCGGCGCCACTGACCTGCGCAAAACCTTGTTTGCCAGCTGGGACGAGCTATTTTCATCAGCGGCCGCTACCTGGGCCCTCGGGGCAGGGCCCGAATGGGAGGGCGACAAGCTGGTGTACCGGGTGGAACCCCTCTCCTACTGGTACGGGACGGATGTGGTGCTCGACCTCACGGGCGCCGGCGTGCTGGCCGACTCGGTGAAGGTGGTCGAGAGCCGGCTTTACCAGACGGTGGAGGTCGGCAACGAGAGCTGGCAGCCCGAGGCCGCTAATGGCCTCGACGAGGTGAACGGCAAGCGTCAGTTCACCACCCCGCTCACCGTCACCAGCAACGCTTACCAGGCGCTGAGCAAGTACTCGACGAGCGGTAGCCTCTTGGAAGCCACCCGCCGCAACCGCTACGACGCCACGGCCACCACCGACACCAGCCAGGACACCACCAACTTCCTGGTGTGCCTCTGGCCCACCGGCGGCCGGCCCGCCTACGAAACCGAGCGCCTGCAGCGCGTGGCGCGCCTCGATGGGGTACTCTCGCCGGCTACTATCTACAACGTGGCCCTCACGCCGGCCCGCGTGGCCCGCGCCCACGCCGCGGCCTTCGGGGCGGGCCGGCCGCCGGGTGCGGCCCTAGGGCTGCGCTACCAGAGTGGGGAAGGCAACGTCACCGTGCGCAGTCAGCTGGTGAGTGAGGCGACGCTGGTAGCCGAAAATGCCGACGTAGCGCCGGCCGACCTGCCGGCCCCGCTCTGGAAGCCTGAGCAGGCCGACGTGAAGGGCGTGCCCCTCTCCCGCGCCCAGCTGCGGGCCCTGCTGGCCGCCCCCACGGGCCGCGTGCGCTACCGCAGCAGCAGCGCCCAGGGCCAGGTGCGCGAGGGCTGGCTGCTCGACGCCGCCCACCAGGCCGCGGCCGAAACGGCCGACTTTACCCTTTTGCTCTGCGCATCCTAGTCCTATGGCCCTGGCTCCCTCCCTCGTCTCCTACTTCGTCACTCAGCCCACGCGCCAGGTGCCCACGGCCTCGCTGCGCATCGTAGCGGCCCAGGGCGACTCAGTGGGGCCGCTCACGATTCAGATTCCGGGCCTTTTCGCGGGCGTTTCCAGCATGGACGCGCCCGGCGCGGGCCCCGGCCAGTACGCCTACGAGCAAAGCGGCATCACGCCTGGCGCGACCTACGAGGCCACTATCTCGGATGCAAGCCCGGCGCACTTGCCCTCCTTTACGGTGGAGTTCACCGTGGACCCCGCCCCGCCCGTCGTGCGCGGCTGCTCCGACCCCTTGGCCACCAACTACCAGGCCGGTACCACCGACGACGACGGCTCGTGCGTGTACACCCCGCCCCCACCCCTAGAGCCTTTCTTCGCCGCGCCGCTGCTGCAGAGCCTGCGCTTCGTCGTGCGCGGCGACGGCGGGGCCCTAGGGGTAGACAGTACCCTGTTCTGCGAGCAGCCCCGCCCCGGCCAGCAGGTGCGCCCCGCCTACTACCAGCTGGTGGAGAACGGCGACCAGGTGCGGGTGCAGGTGCTCACCTCCTATTCAGCCGTCACGGCCACCGTGCGCCGGCACGGGGGCAGCCAGGTTGGTGCTCCCGTGGCCCTTGTGCAGGTGCTGACGCTGGAAGGCAGCGCCGCGCCCCTAGGGGTGGTGCTCAGCGAAGACAAGCCTACCGGCCTCACCCGCCTGACGCCCGCCGTGGGCCTAGGCCTGCCGGCCAGCTTGCTGCAGGCCGCGCGCCTGACGCTGGCCGGTGCGGCCACCGGCACTTACCGCATCCAGCAGGCGCTGCTCGGCACCGTGGCCAGCCCCGCCGACTCGGTGCTACTCAACCGGCCCTGGGTGGCGGTGAGCGGTATTATTTCCGCCAGCTGGCAGCTCACCGGGCCCGGTTACAACGTCTTCGAGGCCGACCTGCCCGTGGCTGGCCTCGCCACCGGCTACTACCAGGTGCAGCTGCGCGCCACGCGCGCCGGCTGGCCCGATGCCGTAGCCGACTCGGAGCCCCTCAGCGTGCGCGCCGGCTGGCCCAAGACCTTGGCCGTGGACTTTCGCAACGCCGACAACTGCTTCGGGGCCGTGTTCAGCACCGGCTTCACCCCGCGGGTGCGGGTGACGGCTACGTGCTTTCGCCAGAAGCCCGGCGGCAGCAGCAGCGGCTACCGCGACTCGGCTGGCCAGCTCACGGTGCTCAGCGCCACCGCGCAGCGCCTGCTCAGCTTCGAAACCTACCTGCAGCCCGCCTGGATGCACGAGAAGCTGGCCCTGGCCTGCCGCCTGGATTACCTCGCGGTGGGCGGCGTGCGCTGCCAGACCGACCAAGCCTACGAGCCGGCTGACGAGCGCGCTTACTCGCTCTCGGGCGGGCGGGTGAGCCTGGAGCAGGTCGCCTGGCTGGGCAGTGGCGGCAACGGCGACGACGCGGGCGTGAGCGACACCGTGCCGGCCAATGCCTTGCAGCTGCACGAAACCGGGTATCTGCTGCTGCGCAGCTTCCAGTCCTAGGGCAGGCTGTTTTTATATGCTTACTTTACGCAATAAATAAGCAGCCGCTATGGGGTTTCTCCGCGACATCAAGCAGTTTTGGCCGAAAGGCTCGCCCTTGCCGGGGGATGGGATATTTTTCTTTTACTCGCCCCAGCACGATACCGAGTTCAAGGTACTGCCTGAGCAACTGGCGCCCCCGGTTGAGGCGCCGGGCCCTGCCGAGATAAGCGCCGAGGACATCCTCGACGCCACGCCTGCGGGCGTGGCGTTGCTCACGGCCGGCAGCGCCGAGCAGCAGCAGCAACTGCTCGACCACTATGTTATTGACCCCGAAGGAGATTTTCCTGGCTTCAGTACTGTTACCCAGCAAGGTGGGGCAATGGACTGGGCGGTTGAGCAACTGCGCCACCTGCTCAGTCAGGCCAGCCCCGCCCAGCCCGAGGCGCCCGCTAACGGCCACGTCGATGACCAAGGCAATACGCTTTACGGTGACATCGTACCGGGCTTCCCGGCCGCCGCCGATTACGAGGTAACCGGCGTGACAGGTTTCCCCGGCGTGGTAAACCTGGCTACTACCGGTGGGGACGTGCAGGTCGGCACGGTGTACGCGCGTGGCATTACCGGCGAGCGCGCCCTAGGCACGGTAGGTATTCGCGTGACGGCCAGTGGCAACCGTCCGGCTGGCAAGTGGCTGCTGAACACCGAGCGCTTCACGGCCTCCGATGGGGCGGGCACCGGTAGTCCGCCCCCTGCAACTACCACCTACACCGGCAACTATACCCCCACGGCCCAGGACATTGCCGCCGCCTGCGGCAGCGCCGGGGGCACGGGGCAGCTGACTACGCGCACCAGCACGGAAAGCCAAGCTGCCGCCGACCTGGCGGCCAAGAACGCAGCGCTGGCGGGCATTGTGTGTAACGTGCCGGCCAGCTACAACACGGCGCTCACCGCCAGCAATCAGTTCAGTCCCGGTGGGGTATCGTTCCCGGCAACGGGTACGGCCAAGCTGCGCCTCAACGACATTCCCACGGCTAGCGGACCGACTATCAGCGTGGTGTTTACGGCAGCCGGCTACACCATTTATGTGGACTATCCCAGCGAGTTCGGTGGGCAGCAGTTCGAGTTTACCGACAACGCCGGGGCAATCCACACGGCAAATTTTCCGACTTCCAACACGACGCTAGCGTATTAAGATGGCAGATTTAGTAGTAACCAGGAAAAACTTCGTTTTCCAGTACCGGGGCGGCGCTAGCCTGTCGCTGGGCGCCAGTACCACGCCCTGGCAAAGCAACGTGCTGCGCCTCTACCGCGAGTCCAGCGGCCAGGCCACGGCCCTGCAGAGCTACGCAGGCGCCTACGGCGGACAGACGGCCGGTGGTTCCGTTACCACGCTCGTTCCGGGCTACTGCTACCGCATTATTGTGGGGCTGTATGACGGGAGCTGGAGCATCCCCGATAGCGTGCTGGTGGACAACATTCCCATCAACGGCGGCAGCTTACCTGGTAACGTTAAGCTGCTGAGCACCCTGGGCATCGTTTCCGACGCTGACCTCTCGATGCACCCGACCACGACGGGCAACGACCAAACGGCCAAAATAGCCGCCATTCTCGACGGGCTCGACCACAACACGATGACGCTGGTCATCAACGACTGCGCCTTTTCAACGGACCGCCTTGTCGCCTCCTCGAACCTGGATTGGCTGAATATGCCCAACTGCGGGGTGGTGCAGCGGGTGGGCGTCGCCGAGTCACTGCTGCAAAACAAGAACCCGGCTTACGCGCGGGGTACAGCTCCTATCGTCAGCGATAAGAACGTGACTTTCCGCGGTGGCATCTTCAACGGCAACGGCCGCGACGCCAATGGCAACTTGCTGCGGCCCATTGCGGCCACCAATACGGGCTTTTGCAGCGCCTACTACTTCCGCGGGGTAGATAACTTCTCCATTCGGGACTGTGAAATTCGCAACGTTGCCAGCATCATGGGTAGCATTGCCAACTTCACGAACTGGCTGTTGAGCAACGTGCAGTACAAGCAGAGCCCTACCATCAAGCCAGGCCAGCTCTGCATTGACGGACCCAAGCACATGGGCCCTTACGCCAACTGTATCGTTCAGGACTGCGTTATTGATAACAAAGGGGATGACCGAGGTTCGTGGTGCGCAGTGGACGGATACTTCCCCACGCCGGGCCACAACAACGGCGTAGCCGACTGCTACGACCTATACGCCTGCTACGGTGTGGGTACCAACACCATTATCCGGCGCAATTATTTCCCCGACGGTCCCGTGGGGCAGCACGGGCTGCGCTTCTTAGACGTGGGCCAGGGCTTAAACGGCATACTGATTGAAGGCAATACCGGTAGCTGTGGCGAGTTTGTGGCTGTCTTCGACCGCTTTACTGCGAGCAGCTGCTTTTATGCGGGCGGCTCGACTACGGCCACGTTTAACGACGTAGTCATACGCAACAACTCGTTTTCCGTGCAGCAGAATGCCACGGTAAATCCGTACGTAAAATACCAGGCTAACATTAGTGGTATAGATGGGGCGGGGATATTCTTGCAGTGTGTGTCCAACAGCTTCACGTTGGAAAATAATTTTATTGCCGGGTGCAATGCCAGCAACTACCCCGCCCTACTACAAACTGCGGATAGTGCCATAGCGAGCCTGCGCGGCAATAATTTTGCAGTGGACGGCATCAGTTCGCCCCTTACGGCCTGCACGCTGCTGGGCACCATTACCACTAAAACAGGCAATCTATTTGGGGTAACGGCTGCCAATGAGGTGGACATTACCACCGGCCTGATTTGCAACTATAAGTTTTCCGACCTCAACGACAGCGGGCCATTCGGCTTGGCCCTTACGGCGTTCAAGGGGGCCGCGGTAAACGCGGGCGCCCTGCGGCTCTCGCACGCCAGCGGGCAATATGTGCGCCGCCAGCACCAAAACCCTGACACCCTGACTAACGGCTTTACGGTAGCGGGGCGGTTGACCGTCGGGCCCAATAACGGCGGCAGCAGCGACACCACGCTGACGCTGGGCAAATTCAACACTGACCATGGTCAGGTCTTGCTGGCCTTTTTTCGCGCCAGCACGGCCAGCAGCACGACGGGTCAGTTCAAGGCCTTCTCCACCGATGCTAACGGCAACATAAGCGTCTTAACTGGCCCGGTAAAAGACTATGCGGGCAAAACGGTACCCGTTGCGCTTCGCTTCGACAAGAATAATTTCTGGATGAATTTGGAGAAGGGCAACAACATTGGCGTCGCCCAAACCAGCCTACTGGCAGACGACTCGGCCCTGGACTGGACCTTTGGCAGCGACCAACGCCACACCCTGACCTGGGACGGAGCCCTAGATGATTGGTACGTCTTCAACCGCCCCTTGAATGACAATTCCCTGGCGGCGCTGCCCATTTATTCGCCCATTCCGGCTAGCTCCGGGGGCGGGGTAACGGCGTACACGATAGAGGAAACGGACGCAGCCTTTACCGAGTCGGGCACCTGGGCCAAATACGACACGAGTGCTGCCTACGCCGGCAGCTGCCGCTACTGCAACGATAACGGGGGCTATTATCAGTTCACCATGCCGAGCGGGGGCTACAGCAACGTGACGCTGCAAGGCTACGGCGACGAGTACGCCGCCACGTTCGACGTGTACGTGAATGGCACGAAGACAACCAGCGGCACGTGCAACACGGGCAGCGGGGGCGGGGCCAAGGAAATAATCTACGTGAGCCTGATGGGCCTTAATGACGGGGACGTGGTGAAAATTGTCAATACCAGCGGCACGGCCCTGATTCGGGACGAAGCAGTGTTTAGCTAATTCACTTGCCTGGCGCGGCAGGTAAGGCAATCGGTTTGCGCTCGGCCAACGCATTAGTCAGCTTATCAAGCAGCTGATTGGTGCGTTGGCCGAGCGGTTTGGCCAGGCGTTTTTCGACAGCTACGTGAATAGTCCAAGCCAGCAGCAATAGCCCAGTCAGCAGCCCAGCCAGTAGCACATAGCGGTTGACACTGTAGCCCAGGTGCTGGTAGATAACGTAGCCAATAGAAGAGTGCACCAGGTAGAGCGGATACGTAAGCGCGCCACAATAACTCAGCCACTGGTAGCGGCTCAAGTCGAAATACCGCTTTATCAGGAGCCAGAAAATCATAAAAAAACCGGATACCGCTGCTATACCTACGCCCACGGAAAAATCGGGGTCCTGAAAAACTGTGCGGCCTTGTACCATATCTAATCGCACGCTTCGCAAGGTTAGCAAATAGGCGCCTGCTAGTAGTGCGTAAAGCACACTAGCGCGAAAAGCCTTGGTTTGCAGCAAGTAGAATACCATGCCGGCAATGAAATACGGTGCGTACTTAGGGAAAAATAGTTGGAAAAACGGCGAGTCCACGTTGCCGGCCGGCCCATTGAATGCACAGTACGCCAGCCAAATAGCCAGCACCCAGGGCAAGTAGGAGAACAGCCGCCAGCCGGCTAGCACCGCTATCAGGAAATAAAAGCCGATTTCTACTGTCAGCGACCAATACGCCGAATCCAGGTCCTCGACCCCTACAAATCCGTGTAGCATAGTCATATTCAGCGCATACTCGCGCACGGAAACATCGAGTGAGCTAGACCAACCCACCGACCCCGGCGCTGGTCCCCAGATGCGTACTACCACGAATGTTAACGTGCAGGCCACCCAGAAGGCAGGGTACAGCCTCGTCACCCGCGAGATAAAGAATTGTCGTACTGTTTTGCCCTGCGCAGACATGAGTACCACGTAGCCGCTGATGATAAAAAACAGCTGTACTCCCAAAAAGCCGTATTTCGTAATCGGCCCTAAGGCAGGATAATTAACAGGGCTAAAATTCCCTTGGTGATAGCTGCGGTAAGTGTAATGGTAGAATACTACGCTCAGCGCTGCCAAAAAACGCAATAAATCAATTTCGTAAAAACGTACGGGCAATTTGCGAATTTCAGGCTCCATATATATAAAGTAAGCTGCAAACTTACCCTTAAATGTTTTTAAAGGGGTAAATCTGTTTGCGGCTGCTTTATATAATCCGTCTTTTTGCTTGCGTCAAATCCCTAGCCAAAGCACTTGACAAGCAAGACAAATACTGCTAGTATGCCCAATAATAGCCAAGGCAAAAAATTGCTGTCTTTGACCTTGTTTGGATTTCTGCGCTTCTTCCGGCGCCGCGTGCGGCTGATAATACCCAATGTGCTCATGGCATAAAGGTCGGCACTAGAAAAGCTTCGCCCCACCCGGCGGGGCTTTTTACTGCCTATTAGCACCCTAGGGCGATTTGAGCAAAATCAGCTCGGCAGGAATGACTTTTATGTGCTTATTTTAAGCATTATTTTAGTCATTCGCTTTCCTGCATGCTCCCGCTCGACTGCAACGCTAGGCGCCCCCGGCACGGGCGTCCCCTGTTCCCGTGTTTGCTCGCCCTGTTGCTGCTGGCGGGCCACCTGGCCCTCGGGCAGGACTACACCTACGTCGCCGGCCAGAACCTGGGCCTGTTCGAGGGCCGGCAGCTGCGCGCGGGCGAGTCCCTGCTCATTCCCAAGGGGGTGACGGCGTACTGTACGTTTCAGGTAGTGGGCCCCGGCGTGCGCATCGTCAACGAGGGCACCTGGCACCCCTCCCAGGGCGCCCTGGAGTACGGGGCGCAGCTGCTCAATGCCGGCACGCTGGAGGCCACCTTCCTCCAAATCAACGAGGGGCTGTTTGTCAACCAGGGCCAGGCTACCTTCCAGGACGTGCCGGTCGCCGCCAAGGGCCGCCTGACCAACACCACCACGGGCACGCTGGTCGTTACCAACCTCTTGCAGGTGGCCGGGCAGCTGCAGAACTGCGGGCAGTTGCAGGCGCGCAACTTCGGCTACTACTACGACGGCGTAGAGATTCCCTGCACCCAGGTGCCCTTGCCCGTCACGCTGCTCGCCTTCACGGCCCGCGCCGTGGGCCACGGGGTGCTGCTGGAGTGGCGCGTGGCCTCCGAGCTCAACGCCGCCCGCTACGAGGTGGAGCGCAGCGCGGATGGGCGGCAGTTCGCGCCCATCGGGCAAGTGACCGCGCGCGGGGCCACGGCCTACTCCTACCCCGACCAGGCCAGCCCTGCTGCCGTCTACTACCGCCTGCGCAGCGTGGACACGGATGGCCAGGCGGCTTACTCGCCAGTTGTCGCCCTGGCCGGCCCGGCCCTGGTGCGGCGCAGCTACTACAACCAGCTCGGCCAGCGGTTGGCCGGTCCCGGCCCCGGCTTTTACGTGGAGGTCGCCGAGTACGACAACGCGGCCATCGAGCGCAAGAAGTACGTCGGCCAGTAAGCCCTTTCTCCTTCCCCCTACCCGCTACGTGCTCACCTAGCCCCAACGCCCGCTCATGGCGAATGAACTGGAACAAACTGCTTACGCCCGAGGGGCTGCTAGACACAGCCATTGGGGCGGTGCTGGTGCTGCTGGGCATTTACAAAAAAGAAGCCCAGGAGGGCTTCAAAGCCTTTTTCGCCTGGTGCTGGACTGGCTTGCTGGGCTGGCTCAGGCGGTTGGTGCACCGCGGGGCCGGGCAGGAGGCCGCCCTCAAGGAAGTAGAGGCCATGCTCACGGCCAATATGCGCGGGCTTACCACTTTGCTGCTGCTCATTCAGAAGGACTACAAGCCCGACCGGGTGAGCATCACCGAGTACGAGGTGTGCTCCGATGGTTCCGCCCACGTGACGTGCGTGGTGGAGGTACGGGAAGCGGAGATGCAGAGCGTGACCGACCTGCAGGCCACGCCGCTGCCCAAGCCCCTGTGGCTGGAAATAAGCCGCATACCCTACTTGCCTGGCAGGGCCCTGTATGTGCCGGATGCCCGCACCGCCGACAGTGCAGCAGTGCAGGCTGCCTTGCTCGCCTCGGGAGCCTGGTCGGCCTACTACCAGGTGATGCCCGACCCGAAGGGGGAATACCAAAAGTTCACGATGCTGGCCCTGAGCTGGCAGACCCAGCACGCGCTCACGGCCGCCGACCTGCACGACTTACACAACTCTGGCGTCACCTGTGCCACCGTGCTTTTGACGCGCTCGCAAGCCCAGCAGCTGAAAGCCACCTTGACCGGCTCGGCCAGGTAACCTTCTGGCTGCTGGTGCTGGCCCTCGGCGGCGACGTGCTCTACTTTCTTTTTGGCTAATTCTAACCCCCTCTTTTTCTGTATGATGGATTTTCGCGACATTGCCCTGGGCCTGCTGGCCATTATCGGCGTGCTAGCCGTGCTGGTATGGCACCTCTACTACCGCCTGGGCCAACTCAAGGCCCGCGTAGACCCGAGCCCCGCCCAGGCCGCCCGCGCCTACCTAGCCCCCGAGCCGACGCCAGCCGAGCTCGATTCGGCCAGCCCTGCGCCCTGCACGCCCTGGGGCCGCGTGCGCCAGGTGCTACGGCGCTGGAACTGGGTCTACTTGGGCGCCGGCGCGCTCTACGGCTTCGTAGCCCTCTTCAATTGGCTGGTGACCTCCGCCGCCGAGCGTGCCGCCCGCAAGGCCGCCGCGGCGGGCAGCAGCCTCTCCGAAATTGCCAAGGAGGCCGCCGGCGCGGCCGCGGCGGAAAGCGCCAAGGTGGTTGACCCCTCGCTGGTGCTGCTCAAGCTAGCCGTGGCCGTGGTGGTATTCTGCCTGATTATGGGCCTCGGGTGGGGCGCACTCAACGCTGCTATGCCGGTGGTGCCCGATTGGGCCAAAGGCGACTACAGCGACCCGGCCCGCGCCGCCGCCGTGGGGCTGGAGACGCCGGTGGCCGGCTTTAAGCGCAGCTTCCTGCGGCAGGGTGACCTCGACCGGGTAAAGCTGCTGCTGGGCTTCTTCGGCCTATTTGTGCTAGCGGCGGGCATCAGCGTGTGGGCAGGCTTTAGCGTGCAGTAGCCATGAAAAAGCTCTTGCTACTAGCCTGGCTGCCATTGCTACTCTGCTTCACAGGCCAAGCCCAGCCGCGCCGCGACCCTAGGGTGCAAGCGGCTACTCTCGACTGGCTGCGCGCCCGCCTGGGTGTGCGGGAAGCAAGCGGCCGCAATGATGGGCCGGCCGTGGCCGCCATCATCAAGGCCGGCGGCGGGGTACCCGCTCAGCGCCCGGAGTGGTGTGGCTTTACACAGGCGGCCAACCAGCGTGCCCACGGCCTGCCCATTCCGGCCGCCGGCATGCAGGGAGCCGCGCGGTGCTGGTTTACCGATGCCACGGGCAAGGTGCTGCTACCTCGCACCTTCTACCATGTGGGGCGGCGTGGAGTGCTCGACAGCATTCAGCCCGGCGACCTAGTAGGCTTTGCCTGGCGGCCCTCGGTCATTATTCACCACGTCACCCGCGCCGACGAGCGAGTAGCACCGCTGCGCAAGGGCCGGCCCCCTAGGGGCTTCTACTGCCTAGGGGGCAATGAGGGCCGCGGCGCCAAGGCGGGCCTGCACCGCACCTTCTACTTCGCCACCGCCGTCACGGCCGCCGCCCGCTGGGACTACAAATAGCCTTGCCGAAGCATCTCTACCGCCCTACCCTGCCCTATGCTTCAGCTCTTACTCACCGGCTTTACAAGCTGGCTTCGCCGCCCCAGTACCTGGATTCCGCTCCTACTCGCCGGGCTCATCATCGCTTCCAGCCAGGCCGTGACCACCTGCCACACCCGGCCCGCCGGCATGCTGACCAAGCGCGAGCAGCGCCAGCAGCAGGCCCAGCAGGACAAGGCCCTGGCCGCCGCCGCCGCTTACCACCAGCGGGCCACTAGCGCAGAGCACGCCGCCAGCACGCTACGCGCCGCCGCCCGGGCCTACGACGATTCCGCCACTTACTACGCCCGCCATGCGCACCCTGTATCTACTCCTGCTGCTGACTCTAGCGGCCTGGCCCAGTTTTGGGCAACGCTCTTTGGTCGATAAGCTGCCGACCCGCCCCGTTTGCCTGACCGTGCCGCAGCAAAACCAGGTGCGCGACAGCCTGCTAACCCTCGGGGCGCTGCGCGTATCCATCCACCAGCAGCAGGGCGCTTGGCGCAACGCCAGCCACCTCTACAACTGGGCACTGGATTCACTAGATGTAGCCTACCGGGCCAGCCAGCGCGGGGCAGACAGCCTACGGGTGGCCTACGACGGCAGCCAGCGGCAGCTCGCCAGCCAGACCCAGAAAACGGCCATGTACCGCGCCCGCGCCCACCGCAAGGGCGTCGTCAACGCGCTGCTGAGCGCGCTGCTGGCCGGGCTGCTCTACAGCCGCTTCAGCAGCAGATAAGGCCCTTGGGCGGGGGCAGGCTCTGCCCCTACTCACTTCCCGAAAGGGCGGGCGTATGGCCCGCCCTTTTTCGTGCTTTTAGTAGCGTACTTTACGCATAATTATGGGAAAGCCAATCTCACTCGAAGAGTTCTTCGACCCCAATTTGGGCTCGGGGGCCCAGCTGCTGGCCGAGTTCACGGCCAGCATCCAGGGCCTTTCGCGCAACTACCGCAATTTTGCCAAGAACCTGGAGGCCGACGGCGGGCGGGTGAAGGCGGCGCTGGCCGACATCTCCACTCAGGGTGGGCAGCTGGCCGGGCAGATTGGGGCCATCAACATGGCCAGCGAGCAGGAGCGCGTCGTATTCGCGGCCCTGAACGCCCAAATCGTGGCCCTGCGCGGGGAGCAGCAGCGCCTGCAGCAGCAGCTGGCCGAGCAGGCCAAAGCGCAGCAGGTGGTCAACGACGCCACCAAGCAGGCGCAGAGCGCCAGCCGGGCCCTGCAAAACGAGCTGCGCGAAGCCTACAAGAGCGGCGACACGGCCCGCATCACGGCCGCGGCCACCGCCATTCGCACGGCCAAGACCGAAACCACCGCCCTCTCGCAGGCCCTGCGCGGTACCAACTCGGAACTCACCGCCGCCCGCGGCAGCTACGACGCGCTCGATGCCCAGAACAAGCGCCTCATTGCCACGCTCAAGGCGCTCGACGGGGGCCTAGGGGGCAACGAGCAGCGGGTGGCGGCGCTGCAAAACCAGATTGCCCAGAATACGGCCAAGCTGAAGGCCTACGATGCCCAAATAGGCATCTTCACCCGGTCGGTGGGCGACTACAAAGGGGGGTTTGCAAGTTTAGTGCAGGAACTAGCCAAGGTGCAGGCCCAGCAAAATGGCCTCAATGCGGATTCTCAACGCTACCAGCAATTGGAGCAAAAACGCATCGGCTTTCTGACGGCTGCCCAGAAAGCGGCTGCCCAGGCGGGGTTGAGCTACGAGCAGGCCAACAGTCAAATCGAACAGTACACGGCCGCTATCAACCCGACCGTCAGCAACCTAGTGCGGCTGGAGAAAGCCCAGCAGGACGTAGCCAAATCGGCCGGCACCGATTCGGAAGAGTACCGCAAGCTCGGCTTTCAAATTGCCAGCACGAAGAAGGAACTCGACAGCATCCCGGCCAGCACCGAGAAGGCGGGCGGTGGCTTCAAGCAAGTAGCCGAGCAGTTAGGCTTCAGCAAGCAGGGCCTTACGGGCGCTATCACGCAACTCGGCGTGGGCCTGATTGGGGTGCAGGCCATCCTGGGGGGCGTGTCGGCGGCCTTCAGCACGGATGCGGAGTTTCAATCGGCGCTGAGCAGCCTCTCGGCCCTTACCGGCGCCGTGGGCGAAGACTTGCAGTTCATGGCCGACCGGGCCGAGGACCTAGGGCCCAAAGTCGGCAAGAGCGCCGCAGAAGTTCTCAAGGCGTTTGAGTTAGTAGGCTCGGCCCAGCCGGCGCTGCTCGACAGCAAGGAGAACCTGGCAGCCGTCACCGAGCAGGCGCTGCTGCTGGCCGCGGCCTCAAAGGAAGAGCTGCCCGCGGCCGCCGAAGCCCTCACGGGCGTAATGAACCAGTATTCTGCCTCGGCCCAGGAAGCCGGGCGCTACGTGAACGCACTGGCCGCCGGGGCCAAGGAAGGGGCGGCGACCATTCCCCAGACGGCCGAATCGCTGCGCTACTTCGGGGTAAACGCAGCCAGCGCCAATATCTCGGTGGAGAAGTCGGTGGCCCTTATTCAGCTGCTAGCCGAACGTAGCATCAAGGGCGAGCAGGCCGGCACCCAACTGCGCGCCGTGCTGGCCAAGCTGGCCGCCGGCGCCAAGGACACCAACCCGGAGGTGGTGGGCCTGAGTACGGCACTGGATAATTTGGCCAAGCAAAACCTGACGACGGCGCAGTATACTAAGCTCTTCGGGCTGGAGAATGCCAACAGCGCCAAGCTGCTCGTGGCCAACCGGGCCGAGGTGGAGCGCCTGACGGTGGCCGTGACGGGCACGAGTGCCGCCAACGAGCAAGCGGCCAAGCAGCTCGACAACATCAGTACCGCCGGCAGCCGCTTTGGGGCGGTGGTAAAGAATATCATCATCAACAACCTGGACGGGTTGAGCCGGTCGCTGGGCGCTACCCTGAACCAGTTTTCCGCCCTGCTCAGCAAGCTCACTGGCAACACCAAGTCGGTGCAGGAGAATACGGCGGCCACGGCAGCTAACGGCCTGGCCAACCAGCAGGCGGCCAGCACGGCCCAGGCCCTGCTGGAGCGCTACCAGGACCTCACGGCCAAGGGCGTGAAGCCGGCTAAGGATGGGAAGGGCGAACTGAACCTCATCACCTTGCAGCTGCGCGACAGCCTAGGGGAGAGCGCGGCGGCTATCGACAAGGAAACGGGCCAGCTGGTACTCAACGAAGCCGCGACCAAACGGCTGATTTCGCAGAAGCTGTTGCTCAGCAACCAAGCCGTGTCGACGCTGGTGTTGGAAGCTGATGCCCTGAAGGCGCAGCAGCAGCAGGAGCAGTTGAACATTAAAGCCCTGGAGCAGCAAATCAGTACCCGCGAGAAGCTACTTGGCATTACAGCCGAGCAGGCGCGGGCCCAGGCCGACGACTTCGCCAACAACATGGGCTACGGCGAACTCAGCGCGGGCGTCGAGCAGCTGAGCCGGGCCCAGATTGAGCTAGGCGCCACGCGCGGCAAGCTGGCCCAGCTGACAGCCGACTATAATACCAAGCTCGATGGCCTGGCCAAGCTCAATGCGCGCGCGGCCTACGAAACGGGCCTTTTCGCGGGCGTTACCAATCAGGCAGCGCAGGCACAAACCGGGCTGGGTGCGGCGGCGGGTGGCGCGGAAGTCATTCTCGACCGCGCGGCGAAGGCCCAGGCTGAGCAGCGCCGGACTAGCCTGGCCGGCCAGCTATCCGATACCCAAAAGCGCATTGACGACCTGAAAAAACTGCAAACTGAGCAGGGCAAGCTTTTCGATGATAAGCAACTCTCGCCAGAAGTATTTCGGGTTTCGGTGGCCACGACGCAGAACCAGATTACGGCGCTGGAGCGGCAAGCTGCGGCTACGCGCATCGCCATTCTGCGCACGGAGCGCGATGAGAAGTTGATTGCCATTAACGACGAAGCGATTAAGGCAAAGCGGGCCAAGGGCGTGAGCGCGGCCGAACTTACGGACATTGAGCAGGCCGCCGCCATCAAGCGCCTAACGGTACAGCAGCAGTATGGCCGTGACGTACTTAAAGAGCAGCAGGCTTTGCAGGATAAGCTGGAAGTGAAACCGCTGGAGTTTAAGGCGCCCAAGATTGATATCGACCAACTTACGGCCGACCTCATTCCTCGCGTCAAAACTTATAAAGACAAGGTAGACGAAATTCTACATGCTGGCGACGCGCAAGAATCGCTACTCTCGGGCCAGTTGGTGCGTGGTGAAATCACGCAGAATCAATATGACAGGCGTAGTCTGGCAAATAAGAAAAAGCACACCGACGAGATTCTTGCGCTGGACAAAAGCTTTCACCAAACCACGATTGAAGACCAGATTGCTGCGAATAAAGACATTCTGGAACGACAAAAGGAATCCGATAGCCAAAGCTTAGAGCAACGCAAGCAATCGGCAGAGCGCACCAGAGCTATTATCGATAAGGTAGCGGAATATGCGCAGTTTGCCGAGCAGAGTTTCTTCCAAATCAAGGGCAATCTTATTGATAAGCAGATTCAGGACGAGAACGCAGCCTATGAGAATAGCATCAAAGTCGCAGGCGACAATGCGGAGCTAAAAGAGAAAATTGAAAAGGACCACCAGAAGCGCCTGGCTAAACTCAATTACGATAAAGCGAAAGCCGAACGGGATGGGGCTCTTTTCAGCATCGCTATCAACACGGCCGCGGCGGTGGCAAAGGAAATTGCGACCTACACGTTTGCGGCTGCCCTGCCATTCATTGCGGCCGACTTGGCCCTAGGGGCAGTGCAGGCGGCTGTCGTATTAAGTAAGCCCCTACCCCAGTACTTCAAGGGGCGCGAGGGCGGCCCGGCCGAACTGGCCATCGTTGGCGACCGGGGGCCCGAACTCTACGGCCAGGCCCGCACTGGCCTGAAGCTGGCTACCAAGCCAACTGTGGTGCAGCTCCAACAGCACGACGTGGTATACACTGCACCCGAAACCCGGAACATCCTGGCTCAACAGGCGCAGGCGGTCGAGCGTATCCAGTACCGCACCCAGCAGACCGACTTGCAGCGCACTACCGAGCGCATCCAGCGCGGGGCCGCTCAGCAGCAGGCCGCAGCGCTGCTGATGCAACGGGCTGATACGAACGCGCTGCTTATCGAACTACAGCAGGTGCGCCGGGCCATTCAGGAACAAGAGTATAACCGACTGAATGAGCAAGGAGACCTTGTGCGTCGGATAGAGGCTGACAGACAGCGCCGTGATATTATTAATAAAAGGCACCGGCCTAATTCTAAAGCTTAGATGCTCTACGACGAAGCGCATCACTTGCTGCCGCTGCTTCTGCTTTCTTGACTAATATTTCTTCTTGCTCAAGCTGCTTCGTTTTTATTTTATCAGAAATAGTAAGGGAAGAAAATAATGTTTTCTGGCAATTTTTATCACGTGTATTGCCAAAATATATCTCTGCTTCAATCAACCCATTAAACCATCACTCAAAAAAACTTTCATCATTATATGCCACGGTACGCCCAGATAGTTTATAAACACATTTGGTTGCACTTTTCAGGCTTGACACAACTGGAACGCCGTATTTCGCTTTAAATAGCTCGGGCAAATCATCTAGCCTTGATGTGTAGATTTTAACAAGCTTACCATTATAGATAGTAAGTGACAATTCGTTTATTTTAATGTCACCAACAGTAAACTCTGGCAAGTAATAAACGATAGCATGTTTAGATGGACTTGCTAAATAGGAGGCGTCTGAATATGTGTCTTCCGATTCATAAGGAATTCTAAAAGCAATTATGCTATCTCCAGCCTCGCGTTCAGGGTGCAAACTGTAGCTTTCCTGCAGTGAAATACCGGCCCTAAGGCAAATTTTAGATAGGTCTGCTTCGGTGGTTTCGTTAATCAGGAATGGTCCTATACCCAATAAGCTTGGCACTTGCCTATGGGTGGTAGCCATCTTTTGGGCTTGGCCCCAGGAAAGAAATGGCAGTAGCAGCATGAATAATAGCTTTTTCATGCCTGCCAAGATAGGTGACAAGCCAAAAGCCCCGACCAAATGGCCGGGGCTTGCTTATTTCTGGCTACGCTTGTAATATTCCTGGCTACCCTCCTGCGCATCGGGGTCGCGGAAATCAGCGTCGTAATCAGGCTGGGCTCCCTCATCATAGTCGGGCTCGCTACTGTCGCTGTACTCGGCTTGCGCGCCCTCGTCGTAGTCAGGGTCGGCCGTATCGTAGTCAGGTTCAAAGTCGGGGTCGGGTTTGCGGTCGGGCTTGGCCATAGCGGAAAAGAGACTTGTTTCTGCTAATTTAAGTAGTCCCAATAATATTGGCAAACTAGCGGGCAGCAATCCAGATAGGTAAGCTTAACCGTAGGTCGGGCGCTATAGGCTTTCCGTGCTCTATTAAACAAACTCCAAAGCCCCGACCAACCGGCCGGGGCTTTTCATTGCCCCTAGCTGCTAGACCTTTTGGCAGGCTTTGCACGCGTACTGTTTGCCAAAGGCGTTTCGCTTGCTGTTCCCAAAATCAGCGAAGGGCTTAATCTGCTTGCACTTGCTGCATTTTCGTAAGCCTTGCTCCCCTAGGGCCTGGCTGGCCGCCAGCTTACCCACGGATTTGATACCTAGTTTTTGCAGGTAGCACGCCTTGCAGCGGTGATGGTTTTTATAGTAGGCCGTGAGCGGCTGGGCCACCAAGCAAACCGGGCAGGTTTTGGCGCTGAGCTGCCCCTGCTGGCGTATGCCGAACTGCTCCAGGTGCTGCGCGGCGCGCTGCTGCTGGTAGGCCACCAGCGTCGGGGTGCGGCTCGTCTTTTTGCCCAGCGCCAGGTCCAGCGAGTGGCTTTCGGCCCAGGTGCCCACCTGGATATTGGCCACGCGATTATCCAGCTGGTTTTTATTGCGGTGCATATAAATCTGGTCGGGGTGCTGCTTGGTCAGAAAGGCGTTGCCCACCAGCAGCATGATGGCGTAGGAGTTCTCCAGGCCGTCTTGCCGCAGCCCCACCGTCGTAAAGCCCTGCGGATGAAAACTCAGGCGCCGGATGCGGGCGCGCACGAAGCGACCCAGCCGGTCGTGGCGGGCGAGTGACTTGATGCGACCGTAACTGGACACCTGGTAGGCCCCCTCGTAGCCCCGAATGTCGCGCCACTCCTCCCCGTCGATGTCGGCCAGGTCCGTATCAAGCCAGGGCGTAAGGATTCTGTGCTGTTCCACTAGGATAGCGTATGAAGGGCTAGTTGCCGACGACCCTACCGGTGTCGGTAAGCGCAGTAGGCAGTATACTGCCAAACCTTTCCTAACGACTAAGCACCCATGAGCTTCTACGCCTTCCGCCTGCTCTCGCCCGTGGTGCAAGTGTACTGGGTGCTCAAGTACGGCACCTTTCTGGCCCAGCGCTGGGAAAGCCAGGGTGGCGTCAACCTCTACCACTGCGCCGACGAGGGGCGCGGCTTCTTTGTGGAGGTGGGCATTGAGGATGATAAGCCGATGGTGCTGCGCAGCTTCGTGAGTGCGGTGCCGCTGGAGGATTATAGCCACTATGTGCGGCTGCCGGACCTGCCTTAATTATTGAGTAGCGAGTTTACCAGCTGGTCGCCCTGCACGTGCTGCTCAGGCGTGGCGTGCGCAAACCAGCGCAGCTTCCAGCTTGTGCCGTTGTAGATGAGCCAGAAGTCGCGCTGCTCCTCCAGGCCTAGGGCCGAAAGGGCAGTTAGCAGTTCGGCACGGCGCGGGTTCTCGACTGGGGTGGGCATGAAATATACAAGAGTATCATAGCTTAACTGAACCCGAGAAATTAGAATTATTTTGTAGCTTAATCATTTACGTGAGTAACTACTACTGGATATGCAATTGCTCCGCCGTCTAACTTTCTAGCTGGACCAACGAATCTAAACATGCCAATGCTTTGCATCAAGGATTCACCTTCAACCTCAGTTCTCATAAGCTGGTTTTCAAGTTTACTGTATGCAGTATTCATAGAATGAATCAATTCAGTTAATCCATAAATAATATCATCAATATCAATACTTGAAAGCACGAAGTCGCCATTGCCACTTTGCTCATAAGCTAACAATGTTAAATTGTGAATACCCGTGCGACCGTAGTACATATCAGTAATATCTTGATTAATATTTATTATAATGCCACGACCTTCTCCTCTCATAGAGCCTCCCTTATGGAAAAAGGTAATAACAGTATCTTCATTCTTCTCTTTGTATCGCCAAGTAAAATCTCCTAATACAGATTCTCCATTTTCATCCTTTAAAAAAAGGCTTGCTACCAATTTATCCAAGTTTTCATAAGCATGTGCAAATCTAGTGACGCGTTCGACCCTTTTTAAAGCATTATCTTTGAATATAATGCCCATAGATGCGTTCAGATTAAACATCTTATGAGAAATGTTTATAACATTCCAAATATTAATAATAGCTGAATAAACGTCTTCCATTTCAGTTTCAGTGCCTTGACCTAATTTTATCATTACACGCTCCAATTCATGAGAAGTTTTTTGTAAATCCAATGCAAGAATTATAAATCTTTCGTTAGCTATTGAATTTTCTTTAGTAACAAATGAATAGGTTGCTCGCACGAATGCCGAGTCCATATTAAAATTAAATCGCAGCGACATTGCTAAGGGTTTTAAGTTTACTTCTACTTTAGAGCAATAATTTATTGCTTTTCGAGAGGCAATTCTGCATCATACCACTGCCCTAGCACCTGCTGCCAAGCCGCCAGTAGCGCCGGCGCCAGCTGCCGGGCGTGGTCCTTGGCATACACATCGGTCACATCCTCGTCAGCGTGGCCTAGCAGCAGCTTCGCCAGCGACTTGTTGCCGCTGGCCTGCTTGATGAGCGTAGCGCCCGTGTGGCGCGCTGTGTGGGTGCCGATGACCTGCCAGACCAGCCGCCAGTGGCTAATGGCCTTGCCGCCCGAGATGGTGCGGTCGTCGAACTCACGGGTGAGGCCAGCGGCGCGCGCCACCTCCTTCATCAGCTGGTTGCGCACGATGTGCGTAGCCGCCGGGAACTGCCAGTTGTAACGCTCCCCTAGGCGCACGGCCAGCGGCGGCAGGGGCACGAGCGTATCGCTGGCTGTCTTGCCCTGCGCGTGGTTGAGCGCCGGCACCACCTTTCCGTCGGCCAAGTAGAGCGGCGTGCGCTGGCGAGGGTCTAGCTTGGCCATGTCCTCGTAGCGCCGGCCGCAGAGCAGCTGCAGCACCCAGCGGTCGCGCTCGATGCGGTGCGCTTCACTCGGCGGGCGCAGGGCCAGCAGGGCCCACAGCTCGGGCACCTCCAGGTCCAGCTGCGGCGCGTTCTTGGCCGAGTACTCCAGCCACTTGTGCTCGCTAGGCAACCCGAGGGTTTCGAGGCAGAATTTGATGGCGCGCAGGTGCACCTTGATGGTCGCGTCGGCCTTTTGCAGGTCCAGTAGGTGCTGCACGTATTCGAGGGCCACACCTTGAGTGACGGCCGCCGGCCGCAGCTCGGGCCGCCACTGCTCCATCCGGGTGGCCATCTGGTCGTACTTGCGCAGCGAAGCCACCCCTAGGTTGCGGTTGAGCTTCTTCCATTCCTCCAGCACTTCGCGGAAGGTGCGCAGCTGGGCGGGCTTGCCGCCGGCCTCCGTAGTCCCCTCGGGGAAGAGGGCGGCCAGTAGCTCGACCTTCGGCACGGGCGTGAACGGGGCCGCGTCGAACAAGCCGTTAAAAACGGTGGTGATGCGCAGCTCCCAGGCCGAGAGCCGGGCGTTGATAGCGGCCGCCTGGTCGTTGCCCCGCTGTACCCAACCCTCATCGGTCCAGAGTACTTCCATCTTACCCGCCTTACCCGGCCGGCTGAGCGGCACCATCTCGCCCGTGGCAAAGAGAAACTCCTGCCCGTGCCAGCGCACGATGGCCCGCACGGGGCACAGCCCTTGCTTGTTCTGCTTCTCGCGCCGGGGCTTAAAGCTGACCGTGATTTTGCGCTTGTAGGCGGCAGGGGCGTACACGGGGCGGGTGGGTGGACGGCCGGGTGGCCGCTTTTGGGGTCGGTTTTCTACTAGACTTCTTCCTACTTCATCACACTTCGGCCCTGAAAAAGAGCCCGCAAGTGGCTTAGAAACAACAATACCCGCCTGTTTAGGGCGGGTAGAGTCTTGTTTAAGCGCTCCCTCCTGGGCTCGAACCAGGGACCCTCTGATTAACAGTCAGATGCTCTAACCGGCTGAGCTAAGGAAGCTAATAAGTCCGAAACCGGCGCTTTCGGGCTGCAAAGATAGGAATAGCTTTTTTGATAAAACAAGCCTAGGCCGCATTTTTTTGCATAAATACTGCTTAGTTCGTGATTGTCAGCAGGCTACCGCTGAGGCTGGTAGCGTATTGGCGCAGGGGGCGGGCCGAGGGGCCACCTGTTACCTGGCCTTGCAGGTTGAACTGGGAGGTGCAGCAGGAGTCGCGAAAAAACAGCCGCGACGACCGGTCGAGCGTAACGGTGGCGCAAGCATCAAGCGGCTGGTAGGGACAGTTGCGCTCGAATGCCGTGTACGTGGTAGCATTCTGGCGCACCACGTAAATGCCCTTAATGCCACCGTGGCCGTTGGCACTACCGGGCGGAATGGCCACCACGCCGTTGTCGAAGCGCAGGGCCTTGTTTTGCTGGTCCAGCAAGTCGAGCTGCACATTAACGGGCACCGTAGGGATGAGCGGCTGCGTACCCGTTCCCGAATTGCAGGCAGCCAGCATTCCCGCTGCTAGCACCCCTAGCCAACTAAAGCGCATACGCAAGTATCGTAAGTACGCTGCTCCAACGCGCGCCGCGCCGTCGTAGTTTGCCGGGCCGTTATTTCTTGAACAGCGAATTAACAAAGGTGTGGCGGTCAAATAATTGCAGGTCGGTCATCTTCTCCCCTACCCCGATGTAGCGCACCGGGATGCTGAACTGGTCGGAGATGCCGATAACTACGCCGCCCTTGGCCGTGCCGTCGAGTTTGGTGATGGCCAGCGCCGTTACCTCCGTGGCGCGGGTAAATTCCTTGGCTTGCAAAAAAGCATTCTGGCCGGTGCTGCCGTCGAGCACCAGCAGCACTTCCTGCGGCGCATCGGGGATAACCTTCTGCATCACGCGCTTGATTTTGCTTAGCTCATTCATCAAGTTCACTTTGTTGTGCAGGCGGCCGGCGGTGTCAATTATCACCACGTCGGCGCCCAGCTCCACACCCTTCCGCACAGCGTCGTAGGCCACCGACGCAGGGTCGGTGTTCATGCCGTGGCTGATAACGGGCACGCCCACGCGCTGGCCCCACACGATGAGCTGGTCAACGGCGGCGGCCCTGAACGTATCGGCCGCCCCCAGCACTACCTTCTTGCCAGCGCTGTGGAAGCGGTGCGCCAGCTTGCCGATGGTCGTGGTTTTGCCCACTCCATTCACGCCCACCACCATGATGACGAAGGGGTGGCCGGGGGTATCGGGCCGGTCCAGGATGGCGCGCGAGCCGGTGGTGCCAGCGTTGCGGTCGAGCAGGTCGGCAATTTCTTCGCGCAGAATGCGGTCCAGCTCGGTGGTGTTCACGTACTTATCGCGGGCTACGCGCTGCTCAATGCGGTTGATAACCTTCACCGTGGTATCAATGCCCACGTCGGCGTGCACCAGCAGGGTTTCGAGGTCGTCGAGCACGGCCTCATCCACGGTGCTCTTGCCCACCACCGCTTTGCTAAGCTGGTCGAAGAAATTGGTTTTGGTTTTTTGCAGGCCAGCATCAAGCGCCTGCTGCTGCTCCTTATTTTCCTTGTCCTTCTTAAAAAAGTCGAAAAGTCCCATAGCTGCTGGTTAATAAAGAAGAACGTTCGGCCGTTGGCTGGCCGTACCACACGAAAAAAGTCCCACGAAGGCGGGACTTTTTCATTATTAAACATCAAGGAAGGCTAGGGCCTAGCCCTTGAGGGCGTCCTGCACCTTGTCAACGGGCACCATTTCCTCGCGGAAGGTATAGGCACCGGTTTTCTCCGATTTCACGGCGCGAATCACCTTCGCCCAGTCTTTGCCGGTGGCAGTTTTCAGCGTAGCAACTACTTTCTTAGCCATAGCGCAGGTTATTTAATCTCTTTGTGAACGGTCATTTTACGCAGAATCGGGTTGAATTTCTTCAACTCGATGCGCTCGGGGGTGTTCTTACGGTTCTTGGTGGTGATGTAGCGCGAGGTACCCGGCATTCCCGAGTTTTTGTGCTCGGTGCACTCCATGATAACCTGCACCCGGTTTCCTTTCTTGGCCATGGCGGGTAGGGGGAATTAGTTTTCGAATTTAGGACTGCAAAGGTACGGCTTTTTCAGCGAACCGCAAAACGCTGCTAGCCTGCCTACTACGCCCCTAGGGCGGGTGGCACCAGCTTTCAGCAGCAGCGCCGGAACCCGGCTTTCGGGTAGAAAGTCAGGTTTCGGCGCTGTGGCAGGCCCGAAAAAGTTACCCTTGGTAAATTTAGTAAACGATGAAGCCCTGCTCCTTGGCCTTCTTCAAGGTGGCCATGATGCCATTCTTGTTGATGGTGCGGATGGTGGAGGCAGCTACGCGCAGCGTTACCCAGGCGTCTTGCTCCGGGATGTAGAAGCGCTTCTTTTGCAAGTTGGGGTAAAACTTGCGCTTGGTCTTGTTGTTGGCGTGCGATACGTTGTTGCCTACGCGGGTACGCTTGCCGGTCAAATCACAAACTCGAGCCATGATATCGTTGGGTTAGATGATGCTACTACGAAACGGGCCGCAAAGATAGGGAAAAATGGTCGGAATGTAAAAAACGTGAGAATGTGAAAGATGTGGGAATGTGTGAAATGTGCGGATGTAAGCAACAGCCACCCCCTGCGAAGCAGCCTACGTTTAGCTCCTTTTATACACTTCTCCATCTTTCACATTCTCACATTTTTACATTCCGACCATTTTTCCAGGGGCAGTGCCGACAGCCGCTGCCGCAGCAAAAGCCGCGGCGCAGGTGGTACTGCTCGGTGAAGACGAGGTAGCCCTCAGGCGTGTGGTAGGTATCGCCGGGCTGCAGGGGCAGCTTAGCGAAGGCGGCGAAGCGCGGGTCGGGGGCGGGCATGGGCGGCGGGCTAGACTGGGGGCGGTGGCACCCTAGGGCAGCCGTTTTCGTTAAGGCGGTGGCAGCGCTTGCGCCCGCCCAGCTGCAAAGCTCGCGCCGCCCGGCTTTATTCTTGGTCTTTATTCCTTGCTCCACCCGCCTATGTCTGCCCTCGCTCCTACCCTCTCGACCCGCGCCGAGCACCTGATGCAGCTCGAAGACCAGTACGGTGCCCACAACTACCACCCGCTGCCGGTGGTGCTGAGCCGGGGCCTAGGGCCCTACCTGTGGGATGTGGACGGCAAGCGCTACTTCGATTTCTTATCGGCCTATTCGGCTGTGAACCAAGGGCATTGCCACCCGCGCATTATTGCGGCGCTCACCGAGCAGGCCCAGCGGCTTACGCTCACGTCGCGGGCTTTCTTCAACGACCGGCTGGGGCCGGCCGAGCAGCAGCTTTGCGAGCTGTTTGGCTACGACAAGGCGCTGCTAATGAATTCGGGGGCTGAGGCCGTAGAAACGGCCCTCAAGCTAGCCCGCAAGTGGGGCTACCAGGAAAAGGGTATTGCGCCCAACCAGGCGCGCATTGTGGTGGCCGAGCACAACTTCCACGGCCGTACCACCGGCATCATTTCCTTCAGCACCGACGGGGAAAGCACAGGCGGTTTCGGGCCCTTCGTGCCGGGCTACCAAGTGGTGCCTTACGATGACCTGGAGGCCCTAGGCGCCGCCCTGGCCGACCCCCGCGTGTGCGCCTTTTTGGTTGAGCCCATCCAGGGCGAGGCGGGCGTGGTGGTGCCCCGCGCGGGCTACCTGGCGCAGGCGGCCGCGCTGTGCCGCCAGCACCGCGTGCTGCTCATTACCGACGAGATTCAAACCGGGCTGGGGCGCACCGGCCGCCGGCTGGCCGCCGACTACGAGGGCGTGCGGGGTGACGTGCTGATACTGGGCAAAGCTCTCAGCGGCGGGGTGCTGCCCGTGTCGGCGGTGCTGGCCGACGACGAGATAATGCTCACCATTCAGCCCGGCCAGCACGGCTCCACTTTTGGCGGCAACCCGCTGGCCTGTGCCGTGCTGCAAGCGGCGCTCGATGTATTAGAGGAGGAACATTTGGCCGAGCAGGCATTTCAGTTGGGCGAGATTTTCCGGGCTGAAATGCGCCATGTGCAGGCCGAGCGGCCCGAACTGGTTGAGCTAGTGCGCGGCCGGGGCCTACTCAACGCGGTGGTTATCCGCCCCACGCCCGACGGGCGCACCGCCTGGGACGTATGCCTGGCCCTGGCCGAGCGCGGCCTGCTGGCCAAGCCCACCCACGGCGACATCATCCGGTTTGCCCCGCCGCTGGTGATTTCGGAAAGTGAGCTGCGCGCGGCCTGCGCGCTGATTAGCGAGGTTTTGCGCGGGTTTTAAGCGCGGGCGTACCCACCGGGCCGGCGGGCACGTACTAGGCGCAGCGCGCTGGCCGGCTGGCCGGGGCGCCGCGCTTTTTGCTCATGAAAAAACTCTTCCTTGCCCTTCCCTTTTTGCTCGCCGGCTGCCAGGCCGAACGCGTAGCATTTCAGTTTCAGCCAGTAGCGCCCACTGCTACCCCGGGCCCGCGAGCTACCCAGGCAGCAGTGGCTACCAGTGCCGCTCCGGCACCAATTGAAGCACCGGCGGCGCTCAGCCAGCCAGTTCTAGCCGAACGTCTAGCGGGTTCGTCGGCGCCTAGTCCAGCGCCGCAGCCCAGGCACCCGGCAGCTGCCCGCACCGCGATGGCTCCGCAGCCTCTAGCCCCCGAAACACTGCCTACGCTTAGCCCAGCCGCCGCGCCCAGCCGCCTGGCCGGGGCTGGCCGGTGGGTGCTGCGGCCGCTGCTGCGCCAGCGCGCCACGGCCGGCCCGGCCCACACCACCGAAAACGGCCTCGGGGGAATTGCGCTGTTTTTTCTTGCCGTCGTGCTGGGGCTGCTGGCGGGCCTAGGGGCGCTGGTGAGCGTCATCTTCGGCACGGGCTTTTTCACGGGCGTGGGCTTTGCGGCAGCGGGGCTGCTGGTGCTGTTTCTGCTGTATAGCCTGCTAAGCGGGGGCAAGAAGAAAAGCAAGCCGGCGAAGTAAGGCGCGGCGCGGGGTCTAAATCTTTTCGGCCCCAGGGCGGTTAGCCTAGCTTTAGCTTTGACTGCCTTTTTGCTTTCGCCTTATGCCGATTATTCCCACGAACCGCCCGCGCCGCAACCGCAAAAACCAGGTAATCCGCGACCTAGTGCAGGAAACGCGCCTCACGGCCCACGATTTTATCTACCCGCTCTTCCTTATCGAAGGGCAGAATCAACGTTTGGAAGTCAAGTCGATGCCGGGCATTTACCGCCACTCGGCCGACCGCGTTATCGACGAGGTAGGGGCGGCCGTGGCCCTAGGCATCCACACGTTTGCGCCGTTTCCGAGCATCAGCGATGCGCTGAAGGACCCGCTGGCCCGCGAATCGGCCAACCTGGATGGGCTGTACCTGCGGGCAGTGGCCGACATCAAGCGCCAGTTTCCGGACGTGGTGCTGATGACCGACGTGGCGATGGACCCTTATAGCTCGGACGGGCACGACGGGGTGGTGAACCAGGAAACGGGTGAAATTCTCAACGATGCCTCGCTGGAAATACTAGGCCAGATGGCCCTGGCCCAGGCCCGCGCCGGCGCCGACATCATCGGGCCCAGCGACATGATGGATGGGCGCGTGGCCTGGATTCGGGATGTGCTCGACAGCAACGCGTTTCAGCACGTGAGCATCATGAGCTACACGGCTAAGTACGCGTCGGCCTTCTACGGCCCGTTCCGCGACGCACTGGACTCGGCCCCCAAAAAAGGCGATAAGAAAAGCTACCAGATGAACCCCGCCAACCGCCGCGAAGCCCTGCGCGAGCTGGCCCTCGACGAGCTGGAAGGCGCGGATATGGTGATGATTAAGCCCGCCCTGAGCTACCTCGACATCATTCGGGAAGTGAAAGACCACACCACCCTGCCCGTGACGGCCTACAACGTGAGCGGCGAGTACGCGATGATAAAAGCCGCCGCCCAAAACGGTTGGGTTGATGGCGAAAAAACCATGATGGAGGTGCTGCTGAGCATCAAGCGCGCCGGCGCCGATGCCATCCTCACCTACTTCGCCAAGGAAGCGGCCGAGGTGCTGCGCCGGGGCTAGAGCGTTGACTGTGAAAATATAGGGAATGTGGACGGTGAACTCTACCATATCCGCCAAATGACCCACGACTTGACCATTCGCCGCGCTACGCCCGCCGACCTACCCGCCGTAGTAGCGTTAGTGCAAGCCGTGGTGCCGCTAATGAACGCCGCCGGCAATTACCAATGGACTAGCGAGTATCCTAACGAAGCGGTTTTTCAGCAGGATATTGCCCTAGGGCAGTTGTGGGTAGCCGAGCAGACCGGCACCGTAGTGGGCATTGCCGCTATTACCCAGGACCAGGACCCCGAGTATGCCGACGCCGACTGGGACGCCGCCGAGCCGGCCGTGGTGACGCACCGGCTGGCCGTGTCGCCCGCCGCGCAGGGCCTAGGGGTGGCTCAGGCGCTACTGGCGGAGGCCGAAGCCGAAGCGCGCCGCCTAGGGCTGCACACCCTGCGCGTAGATACCAACTCGGAAAACGCGGCCACGCAGCGGCTGTTTCCCAAGCTCGGCTACCGCTTCGCGGGCGAAATAAAACTGGCATTTCGGCCGGGGCTACGATTCTTCTGCTACGAGAAGCGGGTGGACTAGCCAAGCCCATATTTTACTTCATGACTGATTTGCTCCGCTTAGGCCTGGTAGTGCTGCTGCTCGGCCTGGGCATGGGCTACAGCGCGCGGGCGGGCAAGCTGACTACGGCCGCCGTGTGGGTGGGCGGCGCCCTAGGGCTGCTCATCTACCTGGGCAGCGGCTTCGGGGGGCTGGCGCAGCTGGCTCTGTTTTTTGGCTTGGGCACGGCCGCTTCCGGCTGGCGCGTGGCCGATAAGCGCCGCCTGGGGCTAGCTGAGGAAAACCGGGGCCGCCGCACGGCCGGCCAGGTAGTGGCCAATGCGGGCGTGGCGGGCGTGCTGGGTTTGCTGGCGTGGCAGTGGCCGCCCGCCGCGCCACTGGCCTGCTTTATGCTGGCCAGCAGCTTTGCCGCCGCCACCGCCGATACCCTGGCCTCGGAGCTGGGCAACGTGTATGGCCGCCGCTACTATAATATCCTCACCCTGCGGCCCGATGCGCGCGGCCTCAACGGCGTGGTGAGCCTGGAAGGCACGGCGCTGGGGCTGGCGGGCAGCGCCGTGCTGGCGGCGGCGTACTGCCTAGGCGCTGGCTGGGGGCCGGCTTTTGGGTGGCTGCTGGTGGCGGGCACGGCCGGCAACCTGGCCGACTCGGTGCTGGGCGCCACGCTGGAGCGGCGGGGTTACCTAAGCAACAACGCGGTCAACTTTCTCAATACCCTAACCGGCGCGCTGGTAGCGGGGGCGCTGGGGCACTGGCTGCCCTAGGGGGTAGGTGCTGGCTAAAGCACCAGCGGGCTGACAGCGGCCGGGGAACCCCTAGGGGACTGCCACCGGCGGCACCTGCCAGAAGGCGGCTGGGTCGCTGGTGGTGTGCGTGGTGAAGGTGACGTCCTCCTTGGGGTAGTGGTGGGTACGGGTGGCGGGCCCGCTCCCTAGGGCCGCCTGGGGCAGCAGCTGCAGGTACTCGTAGGTGCGGCCGGGCTGGCGGGTTTCAAAGTCGTACTGGCTGGCCACCGGAATCTCCAGCTTATAGAGGTTTTTGGCCATGTACGAGTAGAGGTATTGCTCCTTGGTGGCGCTTTGGCGGTGGTTCCAGTTGGCGTCGGGGTTGAGCAGCAGGGGGCGGCCGTCGAGCAGGCGGGCGCGCACCTCCTCAATGCCCAGCAGCGTGCCTTGCTCGTTCATCACGTAGGCATCGTTGGTGGGGTCCATCCATACCCATTTGCGCAGACTGGGGGCGTATACCACGTTGATAACGTGGCAGTCGGGGTCAAGCGTGTCCTTGGGCAGGCAGGTTACGAAGTGCGACTGGTAGCCCATGGCCAGGTACACCTCGTTGAGCACCGTGGCCAGGCCCCGGCAGTTGAGGCCGCGCTTGTCGCGCTGGCACACGGTCAGCAAATCCTGGGCATTGCGCGAGGCGGGGTTGCCGTGCTGGCCGTCGTGCGGCACCTGGTTGTGCACCCAGTGCAGCAAATTGATGAAGCGGGCCACGTCGCTTTGCTGGCCGGCCACCGAGTCGAGCTTGTAGCGCTGGCGCAGGGCGGCCAGGTGGGGCTCGGCGGCGGGCTGGTAGGTGTAGGCGGGCAGTGCGGCGCCGGGGCCGGGGGCGTAGGGCCCGGCTTGCTTCAGCACGTAGAGGTAGTCGCCGCGCTCGCGCAGCACGGCCAGCTGCTGCTGAAAGCCCGGATTAGTGCGGATGTAGTCGAAGTCGGTATCGACAGTAGCGTGCTGGTAGTCGCGCCAGCCGGCGGCCACAGCCTGCCCGAAGCAGCGCACGGCCGGGTCCGCCTGGTGGGCCAGCGAGTAGTAGCAGGCCTCGTTGTAGTAAATATTGGGCAGGCGGTTTTGAAACTCCGCCTTTTGGGCCGCGGGTAGCTTGGCGTAGGCGCGGTGCCAGTCGCCATACATTTTGAGGAGCTGCGGGTACTGGTGCGCCTCACTCAGCTGGCGCCGCTGCAACTCAAACTGGCTGTCGTAGGTGGCAAATGTTTCTTTGGCGGGCGCTTTTTGGGCCTGCCCGGCCAGGCAGCACCCTAGGAAAGCAGCGGCAAACAGTAACCGACGGAGCATAAGAGAAAAGGTGAAAGGTAATCGGAATAGCCTGGCTACCTGCTGCAAGCGCAGCTTGGCCGAGCACCCCTAGGGCGCTAAAAGTACTACCGAACTAATACCCGCTTTATTACACGTCCGCCGCACTTTTTTTATCCTATCGTCCCGGCAGCAGTTTTTCCGGCAAAAGGCCAGCGGCCCAGGCGGCGGCTCCAGAGCAGGAAAGCCAGCGTGCCCAGGGCCATCATGCCCAGGGCCGCCAGCTGGAAGTAGAGGCGAAAGTGCAGCCCGCCCCAGCTGACCTCGACCGGCGCGATGCCCGCAAACACGGCCAGCCACACGGCCACCGCCAGCAGCACCGGCAGCGGGTAGAGCGGCATCTTGAAGGGCAGCGCGGCCGTGCCGCGCCGGCGGCGCAGCAGCACCAGCCCCACGGCCTGCCCCACAAACTGCACCAAAATGCGCATGGCCAGAATGGCCGAAATCACCTCGCCCAGCCGAAACAGCAAGCTGAACACGAAGCCCACGCCGCCCAGCAGCAGCAGCGACACGTAGGGGAAGTGCTTGGTGGGGTGCAGCTTGGCAAAAACGGGCAGAAACTCGCCGTCGGCGGCGGCGGCGTAGGGGATGCGCGAGTAGCCCAGCAGCACCGCAAACAGCGAGGCGAAGGCCACCAGCAGCACCAGCCCCGTGGCAATGGTAGCCGCCACCGGGCCGTAGAGGCGCTGCATAAATACGCTCACGATGTACTGCGACTGGTCGCTGGCGCTGGCTTGCCAGCCCTGCACCTCGCGCCACGGAATGACGGTGCCCACGCTCCAATTCAGCAGCAGGTAGAGCGAGGCAATGCCGATGATGCTGAGGAACATGCTGCGCGGAATAACGCGCTGCGGCTCCTTGATTTCGGCGCCCAGGTGGCACACGTTGTAGTAGCCCAGGTAGGAGTAAATGCTCTTGACGGCGGCCTGGCCCATGGCGGCCGACAGCAGCAGGCCGGGCAGTGCCCCTAGGCCCCCGGCCGGCACTAAGGCCACCGGGTAGTGCGGGTGGGTGAGGCCGCCAAAAATCAGCCAGCCCATCAGCCCCAGCACGCCCACCCACAGCGCCACGCCCAGCTTGCCAATGTCCTCGATGCGGCGGTAGAGCAGCACGATGAGCAGCAGCACCGTGGCGCCGGCTACCAGCTTGGGCTGCCACCAGGCGGTTTCGGGGTGCCACCAGGGTTGGCCCTTGGCCAGAAAGCCGAAGTACTGCGCAAAGCCAATGGCGCCCGAGGCCAGCACCAGCGGCGACTGAATAAGCGTTTGCCAGACGTAGAGAAACGACATGTAACGCCCCCAGGTGGTTTCGCCATAGGCCAGCTTGAGGAAGCGGTACGAGCCGCCCGCCTCGGGGTAGGCCGCGCCCAGCTCGCTCCAAATGCAGGCATCGGCAAAGGCCAGCCCCGCTCCTACCAGCCAGGCCAGCAAGAAGTTGGGCCCTAGGAGCCCCATCACCAGCGGCAGGGTCACGAAGGGCCCGATGCCGACCATATCAATCATATTGAGCGCCGTGGCTTGGAGGAGGCCCAGGCGACGCTGCAAAGTGGGTTGCGCCATAGGTGGCGAAGGTAGGCTAGGCACCTGAGAAAAAAGGTGGTCATGCTGAGCTTGCCGAAGCATCTCTACCGCGCCATTTGCAGGTCGTTGTCACGATTACCATACGGCGCGGGAGAGATGCTTCGGCAAACTCAGCATGACCACCTTTTATTTATACCCTACCGCGCGCCTACGGCCTTGCTGGCCGGCCCTAGGCCCTCGGCCAGCCCGATAAGGCGCACCAGCTCGGCGCGGTAGCCATCGGCGTCGGGGCCGCGGCCGGCCTGGGCCAGGCGGGTGGCGCTAGCCCAGGTAGCAGTGCCGCGCTGCTCGCTCTGGCGCAGCAGCAAGCCAAATTCGGCCACGGCGGCGGCAAACTGCTGGTCGGCCGAGGCCTGGGCGATGGGCGTGGCGGCACCGGCCAGCGGCTGGGCCAGCAGGCGGCTGGCGCTGCCCTGCGGCTCCTTATAGCGCAGCTTCACGGTGAGCACCTCGGCGGCGGTGCCGGCGGGCAGCAGCACATTTTGGGGCGCGTACTTTAGCTGGTCTACCAAGGGGTTAGGCGACCCTAGGGGCACCAGCTCGTAGAGGGCCGTGACGGTGTGGCCCGCGCCCAGCTCGCCGGCGTCCTTGCGGTCGTTGTTGAAATCCTCGCTGGCCAGCAGGCGGTTTTCGTAGCCGATGAGGCGGTAGCTGGCCACGCGGGCGGGGTTGAACTCAATTTGCAGCTTCACGTCCTTGGCCACCGTGAAGAGCGTGCCGCCAAACTGCGCCACCAGCGTGCGGCGGGCTTCGTCGAGGTTGTCGAGGTAGGCATAGTTGCCGTTGCCCTTGTCGGCCAGCAATTCCATGCGGCTGTCGCGCAGGTTGCCGCGGCCCACGCCCAGCACAGTCAGGAACACGCCGGTTTCGCGCTGCTGCACAATGAGTTGCTCCATGGCCGCGTCCGAGCTTTCGCCCACGTTGAAGTCGCCATCGGTGGCCAGCACTACGCGGTTGTTGCCTGCCTTCTGGAAGTTTTGCTGCGCCACCGAGTAGGCCAGCCGCAGGCCCGCACCGCCCGCCGTAGAGCCGCCGGCCTGCAGGCGGTCGATGGCGTCGAGGATTTCCTGCTGCCGGTTACCGGCCGTGGGGGGCAGCACCAGGCCGGCCGCCCCGGCGTAGGCCACCAGCGCCACGTGGTCTTGGGGCCGCAGCTGGCGCACCAGCAGCTTCAAGCCGGCTTGCACCAGGGGCAGCTTATCGGCCTCGTCCATCGAGCCCGATACATCGACCAGAAACACGAGGTTGGCGGGCGGCAGGCTGGCGGTTTCGATGTTTTTGGCTTGGATGCCGATGCGGGCCAGCTGGTGCCCTAGGGCCCAGGGGCACTCGCTTAGCTCGGCGCTGATGCGCACCGGGTCGGGGCTGCTGGCGGCCGGCGCGGGCAGCTGGTACCGGAAGTAATTCAGCATCTCTTCGACCCGCACGGCGTCGCGCGGGGGCAGCTGGCCTTCGTTCAGGAAGCGCCGCACGTTGGTGTAGCTGGCATTGTCCACATCAAGCGAGAAGGTGCTCAGCGGCGCTTGCTTTACTGCCTGGAAGGCGTTTTCTTGCACCTTGGCGTAGGTGTCGCCCGCGCCGGCCTCGGGGCGGGCGGGCCATACTTCCTCATCGCGCTTCACAACCGGCGGCGTGAATTTCAACTGCCTACTAGTTCTGGCTGGCGTTATCAGGATGCCCGCCGCCCGGCCCTGGAGCTGCTGCTGCAACGGCGGCGGGGGCGCCATCACCGGGGCTGGGGCTGGCCTGGTGGCTACGGCGCCCGTTACGTCGTGCCGCTGCCGCGCGCCGTAGCCCACCACCACTTCTTGCAGCGACTGGTGGCTTTCCAGCAGCACCACATTTAGCGGCTGGCCGGCGGCGGGCAGGGGTAGCTCTTGGGTTACGTAGCCCACGCCGCTGAACAGCAGCCGGCCGCGCGCTGGCACGCCCGCCAGCACGTAGGTGCCGTTGGCGGTGGTGCTGGTGCCTAGGGTGGCACCCTTCACGAGTACCGTTACGCCGGGCAGGCCCTGGCCCTGAGCATCGGTCACGCGCCCGCTGATGGTGCGCGTGGAGGTGACCGCGGCGGGGGCAGCTGGCGGCGCGGGCTGAGCACCGGTCGCGGCGGGCCCTAGGGCTACTAGCAGTAGGAAAAGCGATAGGTTGTGCATGGCAGCGAAGCGGGGGTTGGTGATACGCTACCCGCTTGATGCCCGAGGGCTTCGAATTGCACAACGAGGGGCCTTGCCGGACGAGCGCTCGGTGGCGGCCAGGGCGGCTTGCGCGGCGGCTGGGCGGCGGCTACTTTAGCGGCTGCTTTCCCATCCGCTGCGGCCCCTTCGCTATGTTCTTGTCTCTCTTGGCGCGCCTGCTGCTTGTGGCCGGGCTGGGCACGCTGGGTGGCGGGCCGCCGCACGCCAGCCGGGCCGCCCAGGCCGAGGTGCGGGGCATGGTCTACTGGCAGGCCCAGCGCCCCTTACGCTGGGGCGATTTTCGGGCCCGCACCTGCCCCGTGCAAACCCGCGCCGGCGAGCGGGCCCTGGGGGCGTGCGTGGCAACGGGCATTGCGGTGCTGCCCTGCGCCGATGCCCGAGGCCGGGGCACTTTCCAGGTGGCGTCGTACCTAGACCCTAGCCACTCGTGGGTGCGCGACTCGGCCAGCTTCGCCAACCGCCTGACGCTAGCCCACGAGCAGGTGCATTTTGACATCAACGAGCTGTACGCCCGCCAGATTCGGGCGCTGGTAGCCAGCTACTACCGCGCCGGGCGCTACCCCTTCACGGCCGAGCTGCACGGGCGTATCGCGGAGTTGCTGGTGGCCAAAACCACTTGCAACAATCGCTTCGATGCGGAAGTGGCCGCCGACTCCATCGGCGGCTCGGTAACCCGGTGGCAGGCCACGGTGCAGCAGCAGCTGCTCGACTTGGCGGCCTACGGCGCCGAGGCCAGCACCTGCCGCTAGTCTTGCGTGCTGGCTACCCGGCGCCCCCTAGGCCGCGCCGCCCGCCACACCCACCACATCAGGAGCGGCTGCAGCGGCAGCCGGGCCCACAGCGCCCACAGCGGTATGCCTAGCTGCTCGTGAAGTTGCAGCATGTACACATTGGCCGGAAACACGGCAAGCAGCAGAGCTAGCAGGCCCCAGCGCGCCAGCTGCCGCGTGGCGGGCCACAGCAGCCCTAGCCCCCCCGCCACCTCGGCCGCGCCGCTCAATGCCACCAGCAGCCGGGGCGCGGGCAGGGCCGGCGGCATAATGCGCAGGTAGGTTTCGGGCTTGAGAAAGTGCAGCGTGCCCGCCGCCGCAAAGAGCAGGGCCAGCGCTACCAGCGGCCAAGTGAGCTTTTGAGAATGCATGTATCCCACAAGAACGTCATGCTTATCTGGCGTCCGCCTGTCGAAGCATCTCTCCCACGTAATTAACCTCAAATGGTAGGATTACTTACGCGGTAGAGATGCTTCGACAGGCGGACGCCAGATAAGCATGACGTTCTTTTTCTTTGCTTGCTGCCGCCGCTACTCCAGCCACGATTTATAGTACTGGCCGTCGTCGAGCCCTAGGGCCGCTTCGGTCAGCATAAGGGGGCGGAAGGTGTCAATCATCACGGCCCACTCGTCGGTGCCTTTCTTGCCGATGCTGCGCTCGTAAGCGCCCGGCGCGGGGCCGTGCGGAATACCACCGGGATGCAGCGTGAGGTGGCCCTGCTCGATGTTGTTGCGCGACATGAAGTCGCCGTCTACGTAGTAAATCACCTCGTCCGAGTCGATGTTGGAGTGGTGGTAGGGCGCGGGAATGGCCCGCTCGTGGTAGTCGAACAGCCGGGGCACGAACGAGCACACTACGAAAGCCTTGGTTTCGAAGTGCTGGTGCACGGGCGGCGGCTGGTGCACCTTGCCGGTAATGGGCTGGAAGTCGCGGATGTTCATACCGTAGGGGTAGTTGTACCCGTCCCAGCCCACCACGTCGAAGGGGTGGCTAGGGTAGAGCAGCTCGTGCAGCACGCCCTGCTTCTTGATTTTCAAGATAAAGTCGCCAGTTTCGTCGTGGGTTTCCAGCTCGGTGGGCAGCTTGTAGTCGCGCTCCGAGTAGGGCGCGTGCTCCAGCAGCTGGCCGAAGTGGTTGCGGTAGCGCCTAGGGGTGTGCACGGGGTGGAACGACTCGGCGATGAGCAGGCGGTTGTCTGCCTGGTCGAAGGCCAGCTGGTAAATCACCCCCCTAGGCACCAGCAGGTAGTCGCCCGGTTCGAACGCAATGTTGCCCAGCTGCGTGCGCAGCGTGCCGGTGCCGCGGTGGACGAACAGCAGCTCGTCGGCGTCGGCGTTTTTGTAGAAGTAGGCCGTGAGCGACTGCCGGGGGGCGGCCAGCGAGATGTGCACGTCGCCGTTCACCAGCACCGGCGTGCGGGCGGCCAAGTAGTCGTCCTGGGGTGGCACCGCGAAGCCCTTGAGCAGCCGCGCCTTAATGCTTTTCTCGACCGCGATTTTGGGCGTCAGGTCGGTTTCGCCCAGTATCTCCTTCACCGTCGTGGGCCGCCGCAGGTGGTACATGAGCGACGACATGCCCTCGAAGCCGATGGTGCCGAACAACTGCTCGTAGTAGAGCCCGCCGCCTGGCTTCTCAAACTGCGTGTGGCGCGTAGGCGGCAGCTGGCCAAGCTTGTGGTAGATGGGCATAGCGTGGAGTTGGGTGGGAATAGAATGAACTACAATAGCACGTCATGCTGAGCTTGCCGAAGCATCTCTCCCGCGCAAGTAAACTCAACATTTGGGGTTAGTTACGTGGGAGAGATGCTTCGGCAAGCTCAGCATGACGTTCTTTTCCAACTGGTGGATTACAAATTTCCCCGTAGCGCCTGCTCGCGCTCGATGCTCTCGAACAAGGCCTTGAAGTTGCCGGCGCCGAAGCTTTTGGCGCCCTTGCGCTGGATGATTTCAAAGAATACCGTGGGGCGGTCCTCCACGGGCTTGGTGAAAATCTGGAGCAGGTAACCTTCCTCGTCGCGGTCGGCCATGATGCCCAGCTCGCGCAGGGCCTGCACGTCCTCGTCGATGGCGCCCACGTGGTTGGGCAGGTTGTCGTAGTAGCTACCCGGTGTCGTCAGAAACTCCACACCGCGCGCTTTCATCTGGCGCACCGTGCTAATAATGTCGTTGGTAGCCACCGCAATGTGCTGCACGCCCTCGCCCTCGTAGAAGGTCAGGTACTCTTCAATCTGCGACTTCTTCTTGCCTTCGGCCGGCTCGTTGATGGGGAATTTTACGAAGCCGTTGCCGTTGCTCATTACCTTGCTCATCAGGGCCGAGTACTCGGTAGTAATCTGCTTGTCGTCGAAGCTTAGGATGTTGCGGAAGCCCATCACGTCCTGGTACCACTGCACGGTTTCGTTCATGCGGTTCCAGCCCACGTTGCCCACGCAGTGGTCTACGTACTGCAAGCCCACCGGGCCAGGGTTGAAGCTGCTTTGGCGGGCCACGTAGCCAGGCAGGAAAACGCCGCGGTAGTTCTGGCGCTCCACGAAGAGGTGCACCGTTTCGCCGTAGGTGTAGATGCCAGCCGTGCGCACCTCGCCGTGCTCATCCGTCAGCACCCTAGGCTCCTGGTAGGGGCGGGCGCCGCGGGCCACGGTTTTCTCGTAGCTCGCAAAGGCATCATCCACCCACAAAGCCAGGATTTTTACGCCGTCGCCGTGCTGCTTCACGTGCTCGGCAATGGCACTGTCGCTGCGCAGCGCGGTGGTGAGCACCAGCCGGATTTTACCCTGCCGCAGCACGTAGCTGGCGCGGTCGCGCACGCCGGTTTCGGGGCCCAGGTAGGCCAGCAGCTCGAAGCCGAATGCCGCCTGGTAGTAGTAGGCCGCCTGCTTGGCGTTGCCCACGTAAAACTCCAGGTGGTCGGTGCCAAGCAAGGGCAGGAAGTCGGTTGTATCGGAAGCAACGGGCGCGGGGGCGGTGAGGATTTCCATTCAAAAATACGCTTGGGGTGAGAGCAGGACAGTCAAGGAGAGAGAAATAGTACGTAAAACTAACGGGCGTTAGTAAGGCTTTTCCAATATCAGTTTCCGATGAGGCCGATAAGCATTTCTTATTAGGTTTGCAACACCAAGCTCTAGCTTGGTGCTTCGTTGACTAACGCTACGCGCCCCCCACGCGGCGCGGGCGCCTCACCAAGCCGGAGCTTGGCCTTACAACTCATGGAACTGCGGCAGCTACGGTACTTTGTAGAGGTAGCCACTGAGCGGCACTTCGGCCGGGCGGCCGCGCGGCTGTGCGTATCGCAGCCGGCCCTGAGCCAGCAGATTCAGCTGCTGGAGCGCGAGCTGGGCGTGGAGCTGTTCGACCACCAGCAGCGCCAGCGCCAGCGCCGGGTGGTGCTTACCGAAGCCGGCACCGTCTTCTTAGCCGCGGCCGAGGGCATTTTGCGCGAGAGCCGCGCCGCCGTGGAAGCCGTGCGCCGCATCGGGGCGCAGGCCAAAACCGTGGAGCTGGGCTACTACCAGCTGCTGCGGCCCGACCGCCTGGCGGGCATCGTCGAGCGGTTTCGGACGCACTTTCCGGAGGTGCATTTTCACTTACACGAGCTGCCCACCTTTCGGGCGGTGCAAGAGGCGCTGGTGGCCGGCCGCCTCGACCTGGGCCTGACCATGCAGCCGCTGCTGCACCCCGAGCTGGCGGCCCGGCCGTTTGGGCAGGGCGGGCTGGCGGTGGCCCTGCCCAGCGCGCACCCGCTGGCCGCGCTGCCCGAGGTGCCCCTGGAAGCCCTAGGGCACGAGAAATGGGTGGAAATCAGCCGCCCGCTGCACCCGGTGTACGACGACATCGAGCAGATGTGCCAGCGGGCGGGCTTCAGCCGGCGCGGGGCCATTGCCCAGGAGGTATCGTCGCTAGAGCTGCTCAGCAACCTGGTGCGGTTGGGCATCGGCATTGCGTTCGTGCCCTCCTTTTTTGACCTCAGCCAGGTGCCCGGCGTGGTGGCGCGGCCCCTGCGCGTGGCCGGGGCAGGCGTGGTGCTTACGCAGTGCGTGGCCTACCGCGCCGGGCAGGCCGGGCCGCTGCTGCAAGCGCTGGTGGGACTGGTATAGTGCTTGGCGGCTGCTTGTAACCGAAAGAATTCTATTCAATAAGCCCGTCATGCTCATCTGGCGTCCGCTTGTCGAAGCATCTCTACCGTTTCGTTCTGGTGACGTTCAGTAGAGATGCTTCGACAAGCGGACGCCAGATGAGCATGACGGGCTTATTAAATTTTTCTTTCCTCTAACTTTGCTTAATATACTGATACGTGCTTGGTTACGGGGCCCAGGGCCGTTTGCACTACTACCAGGTAGAGGCCGGGCAGCAGGGTGGGCAGCGCCAGCGTATCGGCGGCCAGGGAGCGCAGGTCTTGCCGCAGCAGCAGTGCCCCTAGGGTGTTGTAGACGCACACCTCCTGCACGGCAAAGCCGGCGCGCTGCCAGTCGAGCAGCAGCGGGCCGTGGGTGGGGTTGGGATACACGGCTACGGCCTCGGCGGGGGGCAGCGCCAGCAGGGCAAACTCCTGGCTGCTTTGCCCACGCCCGCCGGCGCCGGCCACGGCCAGCGGCCCGGTGCGGGCACCTTTAGGCACTACTACTAAGGCCTCGGTGGCGGTGCTGCGCAGCACCCGCGCCGCCACGCCGCCCACGTAGATGGTATCAGCTTGGGCATCGGCTCCGAAGTGCTGGCCCGTTACTGTTACCTGCGTGCCGATGCTGCCGGTGCGGGGGGCAAAATCGGTGATGACGGGGGCTGGCACGAATACAAACCCCGGCACCGTGGCCGTGCCGCCGGGTGTGCGCAGCACCAGCGCGCCGCTGGCCGCCGAGGCGGGCACTTGCAGCTGCAACTGGGTGCTGGTGGCGGCCAGTACGGGCGCCGCCGCGCCACCCAGGCTTACTTCGTTGCGCGCGGCTACCTCCGCGAAGTTGGTGCCGCTGAGGGTGAGCACCTTGCCGGCGCGGGCTTTGGCGGGCAGCAGGGCGCTGACCGTGGGCGGGTACCACACCCGAAACACTTGCCCGCTGGTGGCCTGGCCCCCTAGGGTGCGCAGCGTCACGAGGCCGGTGCTGGCGGTAGCGGGTACTTCCACGGTCAGCGCCGTGGGGGTGGCTTGGCGCACCACCGCCGCCACCCCGCCAAAGGCTACCGAGTCTTGGGCGGCCACAGCCGAAAAACCGGTGCCCGCGAGCGTAACCACCGCGCCGGGCACACCCTCGGCGGGGGTGAGTGCGGCCAGCGTAGGCGGCACGAAAGCCAGGAAATCGGCGGCGCTGCGCACGCTGCCGTTGGGCGTCACTACCTGCACCTGGCCGGGCGTGGCGCCGGCGGGCACCCGCACGGTGAGGGTGGTGGCCGTGGCCGCCAGCACCGGGGCCGCCACGCTATTGAAGTACACTCGGTTGCTGGCCGGGTCGGGGGCAAACCGCTCGCCGCTGAGCACCACCCGCGTGCCGGCGCGGCCCTGCGCCGGCGCAAAGCCCCTGAGCGCCGGCGAGGCTACTACCGCCGCGTAGGGCAGGCGCACGGCTTCCACCACCTGCGCCGGCAAGTCGTAGAGGCGGTTGAGCGTGGTATTGGTGCGCACCGGCGGGTTATAGTCGAAGAAGATGTCGGCGTAGTTGGCTACCAGCGTTTTGGGTGCCAGCCCGGCCTTGGGCTGAATGGTGAACTGCACAAAGCCCTGGCTGCCCGCCTCATCCGCGGCGCGCGCGGGTAGCTCCAGGTTGCTGAAGGTGAAGGTGAGCACCGGCCGGTGCTGGCCCGTCACGGTCAGCTGGTAGGGGTGCGAGCTGGCCCCCAGGCGCAGCGTACGCAAGTCCAGGTCGGCCGATAGCGTATCGACCAGGGACACGTAGTAGGCCGGCGCGGTACCCGTGTTCTGGAAGCGCAGCTGGTAGCTGAGGGGTGCCTGGGTGGGCGTGTAGTGCTGGGCCGTGACGCCCGCCGGCAGCACCTGCTTGTCGTTGGGGTCAAAAGAGTCTACCACCGGCTGGCAGTCCTGGGCTACTTCGGGGTCGCCGGTGGGGGGCGGCATAGCGGCCAGAGCCGCCGTGGGGGCCGAGCTGGTACGCAGGGCGGCCACCTCCACGGTGGCGCTGGTTTGAGCTTGGAGGGGGTGGCCGGCGGGCTGGTCGGCTTCGAGGCGCACGGCGGCGCGGGTGGCCGGCACGCGCAGCACCAGGCTGTCGCCAGCCCCTAGGGCGTAGCGGTGCGTCAAAGCCAGCTGGGCATCCTGGTAGAGGCGCAGCCCCAGGCTGTCGGTGGTGGCGCCCCGGCCCTGGTTGCGCACCACAAACCGCACTTGGTTGCCAGGCTCTACGGTACTGCTGATGGCCATGGAGGCCTTGTTCCAGGCGGCGGGCTCGGGGTAGGTGTTGGGGGGCGTTAGCCAGGCCTTGGTGCACAGCGTGAGGCCCCGAATGCTGGTGTCGCCGCACACCACCGAGTCTTGCAGCACGATGCTGCCGTACTGGCCGGCCGCCAGGTCGCCGAGGGCAAACACGTAGTTGCCGTGCGCATCGCGGGTGTAGGGCGCGCTGGCTTTCACCAGCACCACGTAGGGCGGCAGGGCCACCACGGCCTGGGCCTGGGGCGCCGTAGCAAAGCCCTTGTTGGCATAGGCTACGCTGGTGGTGCTGCGGGCGCAGCGCCGCCGCCGGCCCACGGCCACGCTCACCGTCAGGTAGGGCGCGCGGCTCACCTGGTTGCCAAAATCGGGGCCTAGGGCCGTGTTGCCGTAGGTGTGGAAGGTGAGGATGGGGCTGGTGGCGCACTGCTCGCTGATGGCACGGCCCGGCTCGTGGCTGGGCAGCAGCTGGCCCACCTGGTAGGCGCCCGTATCCACCTCAATGGCGTAGTTGCCGCTGGCGTCCGTCAGCCCGTAGTAGTCGCCGGGCTGGGCCGCTACCACCATACCGGGCATGGCGGGGTCGGTGGCGTCGCGTCGGCAGTTGCCGTCGCGCTCCTCATACACGTTGCCCGTAATCAGGTTGTGGGGGCGCGCGGTGTTGCCGCTGTAAAAGTGCAGCACATCGCCCGTAACTGACAGCAGGCGCGTCGCCTGCCGGTCCACGGCCAGGGCGCCCTTCGGAAAATTGGGTAGCGCCGTCCGGTCGCCCGTAATGCCATTAAAAATTTGAATGCCCGGCTCCAGGCTGCAGTTCAGGTACACGGTGCCGCTGCCATCCACGGCCAGCGACGCGCCGCCCACCCAGGTCAGGCGCCCGTTGTCGCCCGGCCCGAAGGCGCGCAGAAACTGCCCGCCGGGCGCAAAGCGCTGCACCCGCTGGCCCACGTTGTCGGCCACGTACACGAAGCCGTGGGCGTCCACCGCCACGTTCACCGGGTTTAGCAGCTGCCCGGCGCCCGTGCCGCGGCTACCCAGGGAAGGCAGCAGCGTGCCCTGCGCGTTCATGCGCAGCACCGTGCTGCCGTAGAAGTCGGGCACGTACATGGTGCCCTGGGCATCCACGGCCAGCCCAATGCCCGACGAATTGTAGCCCAAGTTGGTGCCCCACTTGGTGTAAGTGGCCAGCACGCGGCCGTCGGGCCCCAGCTTGGTTACGCTGAACGGCGAGCCCCAGGACGCCAGGTAGATATTACCGGCCACGTCGATAGCCATGGCAGTCGCGTCGAACACGCCCGCGAACTTGGCTAGCAACTGGTAGGTGGGGCTGAACTTGCTTACCATCCAGTCGCGCTGGTCTACGTAGTAATAGTTGCCGGCCGCATCCATCGCGGCGGGCACGAAGGAGGTGAGGTTGCCCCAGCGCTCCACCCGCTTGCCGCTGGCGTCGAACTTCAGCAGCCGGCTGTCGCCGTGGTGCCCGAAGGTGGTGGCGTACACGTTGCCGGCCGCGTCTAGGGCAATGGCGGTGTGGGTGCTTTCGCTCCAGTCGTAACCGCTTTCCAGGGCTTTCAAGTTCTTACCGCTGGCGTCGTACTTCGTTACCCCGCCGCCGCGAAACGTGCTTAAGTAGATACTGCCCGCCGCATCCACTGCAATCGACGTGCCCTCATCCGTGCTAACGGGGCCTAGGGCAATGGTGCGCCGCAGGGCGCCAGCGGCCGACAGCTGGGTTACTAGCAGGTTGCGGTCAAACAGGTAAATGTCGCCGTTTGGGGCCAGCGTCACGCCCTTGGGGTTATCGAGCTGGTTAGGGCCGGCGCCCTGGTAGTCGAATAAAAACTTGCCGTTGGTGTCGAATTTTTGCAGGCGGTTGTTGCCCGTGTCGGCCACGTAGATGTTGCCGGCACCATCCACGGCCAGGCCGCCCACGTCGCGCAGCTGCCCCGGCCCGCTGCCTAGGGTGCCAAACTCCAGCAGCAACTGCCCGGCCGGACTGTACTTGCGCACGAAATTCCAGATGCCGACGTACAGGTTGCCCGCATCGTCGACGTCCAGCGCCGCGCCGTTGAAGCTGGTGCGGCTCAGCACAATGCTTTGCAGCAGCTCGCCGCTGGGCGCCAGCTTGGTGATGCCCGGCCCGTCGAGCAGGTAGATATTGCCGGCCTTGTCCACGGTCACGTCCATGGGGTCGAACACGGGCGTACCGATGGTTTTAGTTAGCTTAAAGTCCGGCACCTGGCCCCAGCTGGTCAGCGCCATCACCCCCAATACTAGCACTAGTAAATATTTACGCATAAGCAGTTAGCCTTCGTTTTTCAGGCAAAGAAAAGCAGGCGCCCGGCGTAGTTGGCTACTTGTTCTTCACGCTTTTTTCAGCTAGTTCAGGGCTAAGCAGCCTGGCCTTAGCCCCAGCTTATTTTTTCCTGGCAGAGTACCGCTGCGGCCGACCCCCGGCCCTAGGGGGTGCAACCTTTTGCGCCGCCGCAAGCTTCCGGTAGCTAGTACCTTTGCCGCCAGTTATGATTCTTCGCGCCGAGCACCTCTTCAAGCAATACAAAGCCCGCACCGTGGTCAACGACATGAGCGTGACCGTGGAGCAGGGCGAGATAGTGGGGCTGCTGGGGCCCAATGGGGCGGGCAAAACCACCTGCTTCTACATGATGGTGGGCATGGTGAAGCCCAACGCCGGCCGCATCTTCGTGGGCGACGAGGAGGTGACGCGCCTACCCATTTACCAGCGTGCCCGGCGCGGGGTGGGCTACCTGGCCCAGGAAGCCAGCGTGTTCCGCGACTTGAGCGTGGAGGAAAATATCCTCTCGGTGCTCGAAATGACGGATATGCCCAAGCCGGCGCAGCGCGAAAAGGTAGAGCAGCTGCTCGAAGAGTTCAGCCTTACCCACGTGCGCAAAAACCTGGGCAAGGTGCTGAGCGGCGGCGAGCGGCGGCGCACCGAAATTGCCCGCGCCCTGGCCGTGAGCCCCAAATTTGTGCTGCTCGACGAGCCCTTTGCGGGCGTCGACCCCATCGCGACCGAGGAAATCCAGGGCATCGTGGCCAAGCTCAAAACTCAGAACATCGGCGTGCTCATCACCGACCACGACGTGCAGAAAACCCTCGAAATTGTGGACCGTGCCTACCTACTCTTCGAAGGCAAGCTGCTGAAAGCCGGCACCGCCGAGGAGCTGGCCGCCGACGAAACCGTGCGCCGCGTGTACCTAGGCCGCGACTTCGAGCTAAAGAAGCGCAAAGTGTTCGCGTAAGGAGCCAGGAGTTAAAAGTGATGAGTGATGAGTTAAAAAAGGCCGTCATGCTGAGCTTGCCGAAGCATCTCTACCGAACAATACGGCGTGGTAGAGATGCTTCGGCAAGCTCAGCATGACGGCCTTTTTTAACTCATCACTCATCACTTTTAATTTCTAACCCAAAACGTGTTTCGTCAGCTTCTCGGCTCTGCTGTTCAGCTCACCAGCTTGCCGCGCGTAGAGCGGGTGCGGCGCGAGCCGCTGGCCGCCCAGGCGGCGGTGCTGCGCTACCTGCTGGGCCGGGCGCGGGGCACCGAGTGGGGCCGGCGCTACGGCTACGCGCCGGGCCTAGGGGCTGCCACCTTTGCTGTGCGCGTGCCCATTAGCACCTACGAGCAGCTATACCCCGAACTGGAAAAGGTGCTGCGCGGCCAGCCGGGCGTGCTGTGGCCCGGCCCGGCGCCGCGCTGGCAGGCCCGCAGCAGCGGCACCACCAACGCCCGCAGCAAGTACCTGCCCCTCACGCCCGAGGCGCTGCACCACAACCACTACCGCGCCGGGCGCGACATGCTGGCCCTGGCCCTGCACCACTACCCGGCCCTGGGCATCATGCAGGGCAAAACCCTGAGCCTGGGCGGCACCCACGGCCCCAGCCCGTTCGCTGGCCGGGCGCGGGCCGGCGACGTGTCGGCCCTTATCATGCAGGGCCTGCCGGGCTGGGCCGAAATCCTGCGCACTCCGCCCCTGGAGCTGGCTTTGTTGGACGAGTGGGAAGACAAGATTGAGCGCATTGCCCGCCACGTACTGCGCCAGGATGTGCGGGTGCTGGCCGGCGTGCCCACCTGGATGGTGGTGCTGCTGCGCCGGGTGCTGGCCCTAGGGGGCGCCACGCAGCTCGAGGAGGTGTGGCCGCGCCTGGGGCTGTTTCTGCACGGCGCGGTGGCCTTCGGGCCCTACCAGGAGCTGTTTGGCGAACTGGCCCCTAGTCTGCGCTACCTCGAAATCTACAACGCCTCGGAGGGCTACTTTGCCCTGCAAGACGAGCCCGGCAGCGCCGACTTGCTGCTGCTGCTCGACCACGGCATCTACTACGAGTTTCTGCCCCTCGACCAGCTGGAATCTGCCATCCCTCAGGCCGTGCCGCTGGAGGCCGTGCAGCTGGGCGCTAGCTACGCGCTGGTTGTCAGCACCAACGCTGGCTTGTGGCGCTATCTGGTGGGCGATACGGTGCGCTTCACCTCGGTGCGCCCCTACCGGGTGCGCATCACGGGCCGCACCAAGCACTTCCTCAACGCCTTTGGGGAGGAAGTGGTGGTGGAGAACGCCGAAGCCGCCGTGGCCTTTGCCGCCCGCGCCACCGGGGTGCAGGTGCGCGACTTCACGGCGGCGCCGGTATACTTCGCGGCGGGCGTGGCGGCCTCGCGGGGCGGCCACGAGTGGGCGGTGGAGTTCAACGGCCCGCCGCCCCCTAGCCCCGCCGCCTTTGCCCAGGCCCTCGACGCCGAACTGCGCCGCCTCAACTCCGACTACGACGCCAAGCGCCACCGCGACCTAGCCCTGGCCCCGCCCCGCTTGCACCTGCTGCCGCCCGGCACCTTCGAGGCCTGGCTGCGCCAGCGCGGCCGCCTGGGGGGCCAGCGCAAGGTGCCCCGCCTCGGCAACTCGCGCCAGGTGCTGGAGGAAGTGCTGGCGCTGGGTAAAGTAGCAAGTGAGTAGGTGAGTAGATAGCCTTGCGCAAGCAAATAGGCGGTCATGCTGAGCGCAGTCAAAGCATCTCTACCGCGCCCCTAAGGGTTGTTCAACGGCGTGGTAGAGATGCTTCGACTGCGCTCAGCATGACCGCCTATTTTACCACGTTCCTCACGCAAAAACGTCCGGCCACGCACATGCGTGGCCGGACGTTTTTGCGTGGGCAAGGCCTAGGGCTACTTCAGCGCCTCGGCGCCTTCGGCGGCTTGCTTGCGCTTCTTCTCCACCGAGTCGAGCAGCTTGCCAAAGGGGTCGATAAACTTTTTCACGCCTTCGTCTTCCAGTTGTTGGGTCAGGTCGTCGAGGTGCAGGCCCAGGCCGGGCAGTGCGTCGAGCACTTTGTGGGCCTGGTCGGTGCCTTGCTCCAGGGTATCGGCCACCTTGCCGCGCTCCTTAAACAAGTCCATTGTTTCGACGGGCACCGTGTCCACGGTTTTCGGACCAATAAGACCTTCTACGTACTTCAGGTCGTCGTACTTAGGGTTTTTGTTGCCGGTGCTGGCCCACAGCAGGCGCTGGGTATGGGCACCTTTGTCGGCCAGGGCCTGCCAGCGCGGGCCGGCAAAGATTTCCTTATACATCTCGTAGGCCACTTTTGCGCTGGCAATGGCCACCTCGCCCACCAGCGGCTGCGCCTCGGCTTTGCCGTCGGCCACCAGCTTTTCCAGCATGGGGTCAATCAGCACGTCGATGCGGCTCAGAAAGAAGCTGGCCACCGAGTCGATGCGCGCCAGCGACTGGCCGGTTTTGGCCCGGTCTTCGAGCCCGCCAATGAAGGCTTCCGTGACGGCGCGGTAGCGCTCCAGGCCGAAAATCAGCGTCACGTTCACGTTGATGCCTTCCGAAATGAGCGTGCGGATGGCGGGCAGCCCTTCCTTGGTGGCGGGCACCTTTATCATCACGTTGGGGCGGGCCACGTCCTTCCACAGCTGGCGCGCCTCGGCCACCGTGCCTTCGGTGTCGTGGGCCAGCCTGGGCGATACCTCCAGGCTCACGTAGCCGTCGCTACTGTTGTCCTTGCTGTCGTAGAGCGGGCGAAACAAGTCGCAGGCGGCCTGCACGTCGGCCACGGCCAGGCCCACGTAGATTTCCTCGGCCGATTTGCCCTGGCGGGCCTGCTCCTTGATGGTATCGTCGTAGTCGGCCGAGCCGCCAATGGCTTTCTCGAAGATGGCCGGGTTGGACGTGACGCCGCGCAGCGCGTCGTTGTCGATGCGGGCTTTCAGCTCGCCGTTCTGCAAAATCTGGCGGCTAATAAAATCGAGCCACAGGCTCTGGTCGAGGCGACGGATATCAACTAAGGGGTTCATGGCAAAAGGGGCTAAGGGCCTTACACAATCGTTTGCCAGCCAGCGGGCCCTAGGTGGGCCGCCGGTTGGTCGCTCAATACTACGCATAGCCGGTGGTTTGAGTGGTGATTCGCGCCAAAAAATAACCCGGTGCGCCACCCCCACCGGCCCTGGCTGCGCGGCATACCAGGGCATTTCGGCGCCGCGTTGTAGCTTAGGCTAGTTCTTACGCATTATGGGTTATGAGTTTATTTAAAGCGCTATTTACTAGTATTTTTCCGGGCAAAACCACCCCTACTCCCCCACCGCCGCCCCCACCCAACCTACTGGCCCTCGACGGCGAGCTTATCGACCTTAACCGCCTGAGCCCCGCCCAGCTGGCGGCCCTCGAAACCCAGCTGGTAGCTCGCCGCCAGCAGCGCGAGGCCGACCTGGCCACTTACCTCTGCCAACTGGCGGCCGAGCGCCAGCGCCTGCTGGCCGACCAAGACCCCACCCTGTGGCTGCTGACCCTCAAGCTGCTGTTTGGCGAGGACCTGGGCCGGCGCGTGGCCGCCCAGGATATTGGGCCTGGCATGCAATTGCAGCATTTGGTGCTGGGCCTGGGCCAGCCCGACCTGGTAGAGGCCACGCCCCAGGGCGTGCTGCTGGTGTACGGCAACCACCAGGCGGGCAGCTACTTCGAGGTGCAGGGCGACACCATCACCCGCGCCGCCGCGCTTACGCCGCCGGCGGCACCACTGGCCCTGGGCCCCGCCACCTAAGCCCGGCTTACTGTGCTGCTTAGCTAGCCAAACCACCCGCCGGCCGTGCCAGGCATCAGATTCGCATAGCAAGCCGCAAGGGGTCTTCGTAGCTCAACGGTACCGGTGTAAGTTGCGCCGCTATCTGCCTTCTGCTCTATGATACTTAGCCAACGGCCCCGACCACCCCGGTCGGGGCTTTTGTGCCTAGAGGGCCTTAGGGGCAAGCGCGCTGCGCACTAGCTAACCCTGGGACCCCTAGGGCAGCAACTGGGCAAAAAGCGTGGTGAGCAGCCCGCGCCAGCCGCAATCCAACTAGGTTAGCCAACGGCCACCTGCGGTTAACACAGTGCTTACCGGGGTTCATCGAAGATGGGCTGTATGGCCGGGGCTAACAGCGGAATTTTGTAGCGTCCTCTCACAAAAACGACGCGCACTTGTCCTGTCCGTTAGCTCTACCTATCAAGCCTATTCCTAATAGTAGTTTCCAGTGCAGGTAGGGGCGGGGCTGGTCCTCGCCCGTCGGCCGCGCCGCTGGCTGGTAATCGTTCAACGACGGACTACCTAAGCTGCTGGTGGGCTAGGGCGACGACACCAGCCCATGCTTGCCTAGTACGTAATCAATTGGTTTTCACCCGTGGCGGCTTCGGGCACGTATAGTAAGCCGCTATGCCTTCTGTGCTCTGTTATACAAGCTTTGCCACTGGCCCCGCCCTCCTCAGGGCGGGGTTTTTTCATCCCTAGGGAGCCTTTTAGCGCGAGCGGGGGTTAGCGGGAAAGCAGAGCAATCTGCTAAAGTTTGTTTTCATAGCTCGGAAAGCCCTGACTGCCTCAGTCAGGGTTTTTTGCTTTTTAGCCCCTACCGGGCAAGGCCGGGCGCACGCGCCGCAAGCACCGGCCTTGTTGCCGCGGCGGGGCCTAGGGCTGCGGACGCCCCCGGCCGGGCCCGCAACGCTCCAACTTTTTCTTGGATTCTCCTTCGCATCATCATGCGATACCGCCAACGGCAGCTTAGCCCGACCTTTGCTGGCAGATAATCCGTTGGTAAATACCTTATTAAATTCCTTTCCACTAATTTCTTCTATGCAACGCCTGGCCTGGAGCGCGCTCGCCGCGCTCACCCTGGTTGGCTGCCAAAAAGCCGACGACCCCCTACCCGCCCCTACGCCCACGCTGCTGGGGCAGCGCTGGATGCTGCAATCGGAGCAGCGGGAGGCGACGCCGCTCGATGGCAGCCCCGCCACGGTGTACACGGTAGCGCCCCCGGCCGGGCCGGTGTTCCTCACCTATGTAGACGAGCAGCACTTCACGCTCGACATGCAGCTGCCTTCGGCGCCGGGCCCTTATCACATCGAAAGCACTTATTCCTATCAGGGACAAGACCTTACCTTTGCCAGCAGCTACAGCTGGACGACGGGCACGGTAGCGCCCCGCACCGTGCGCGTAGCCGAGCTTAGCGCCCACCGGCTGGTGCTGCTGGAGGTGTGGGAGAGCCCGGATACGCACTATTTCTCTACCCAGACCTTTAGCCGCTAGCTGCTTCGCCCCCAGCCCATCGGCCGGGGGCTTTTTTGCTGCCGGCCCGCCGGCCACCCCACCCTTGGCACCCAGCCACCGTAGAAGGGCCTTGCTCACTTCTCTACTCACCGCATGGCTGCTACAGAACTACTCAACGGGTTTGGCAAGGTTTACCTGACCGTCGAGTATGACGCGGCTAACGGCTGGGTTTACAACGAGTGGCTGGGGTACCAAACCCACGTGGGCATCGTGGCCGGGGCTGATGCCTGGCTGCTGCCGCTGCGCGAACACCGCTGCGCCTACCTGCTCAACGATAACCGCCAGGTGGTGGGCCCCTGGGACCACGCCGTGGACTGGATTGTCACGAACTGGGCGCCCCGCGCTATTGCGCAGGGCCTCACGCACTTTGCCAACGTAGTCGGCGCCGAGTCGATGGCGGCTGGTTCGGCGCGGTTGATGGCCCTAGGCCTGCACGGGCAGCTGCAGATGCACCTGTTCGACAACAGCGAGGCGGCGCGGGCGTGGCTGCGGGCGGCGCAGGCCGCGGCTACCCCGCCGCGCGGCAAGTAGCCAGCCGCTCCGCGCCCCGGCCACGCCAGAGCAGCCTGCCGCCCTAGGGCCAGCCGCCCGGCCAAACAGTCCAGGCCGACTTGGTGCCCGATTGCGGCCGCGCTAAGCGGGTCGGCGCCGATTTTTGCCCCGCGGCAGGTTTGTCTCATCGGGCCTTCCTCCTCACTGTGAAAGAAACCGCTCGCGTTTCACTACCCGCGCTGCCGTCCGTTCTGCTGGCTATCCTAAGCGTGCAGGGCGGCGCGGCGCTGGCTAAAGGCCTGTTTCCGCTGCTGGGGGCGGCCACTACCACCAGCCTGCGCATCGGCTTGTCGGCGGTGGTGCTGGGCCTGGTGGTGCGACCGCGCCTGGGGCAGCTGCGGCCAGCGCAGTGGCGGGCCGTGGTGCCCTACGGCCTGGCGCTGGGTTTGATGAACTTCTTGTTTTACTTAGCGCTAGCCCGCGTGCCGCTGGGCCTGGCCGTCACGGTGGAGTTTATTGGCCCGCTGGGGCTGGCCCTGGTGGGCGCGCGCCGGTGGCTCGAGTTTGTGTGGGTGGGGCTGGCAGCCGCTGGCATCGGCTTGCTTACGCCCTGGAGCGGGCGCGGCCTCGACCTAGGGGGCCTGGCGCTGGCGCTGGCCGCCGGGGGGTGCTGGGCGGCCTACATCGTGCTGAGCCGGCGCACGGCGGCCGTGGTGCCGGGGCAGCAGGGCGTGGCCATCGGCATGCTGGTGGCCCTGCTGCCAGTACTGCCCTTCGGCCTGGCCAGCGGCGGCTTCCAGGTGCTTACGCCGCACCTATTGCTGCTAGGGGGGCTGCTGGCGCTGTTCTCCAGCGTGCTGCCGTTCTCGCTCGAGCTGCACGCGCTAAAGACGATGCCCACGCGCACGTTCAGCATCCTGATGAGCCTGGAGCCCGTGGCCGCCGCCCTGTCGGGCTGGCTCGTTTTGCACGAGCAGCTGACCCTAGGGCAGTGGCTGGCGGTGGGCTGCATAGTGGCCGCGAGCGCCGGCGCCACGCTCACCGCCCGGCACCCGGCGCCCGCCGTCGGCGGCGAGTAGGCGCGCCCCGCCAGCCCGCTGGCAAGCCAGCGCAAGGGCTGCTGACTATTGCCTTTACCTGGCTGGCAGCCGCTTTCTCGTAACAACCCGGTTCATAGACTGCGCAGGCGGCGGCCGAAGCCTTAGCGCCTGGGCCGGCGGTCGCGGGGGCTATCCACTTGCTGCAGGGTGGGGTGCAGCTGGTACTCATAGTAGCAGTCCCAGTGGTCGTTGTCGAGGCGGTAAACGGCTACCTCCTGGGGCTGGCCGGTGATGCTGGGCACTACCTGCCTGCCGCGCCAGATGACGCGCTGCATCGGTGCGCCCTGGGCTAGCTGCACGAAGCTGCCGATGACGTATTGAAAGAAGGGACGCTCGCGGGGCATGGGGCAAAGAAAAGCCGCGTGCGGGGTAGGGCCTAGCGGCCGGGCCGCGCCACCAGCTGCCCGTCGCTCCGCACCCACAGGGAGTACGAACGCGCCGCCCGCCGCCGCGTCCGCTTGTCGAACAAAATGAGATAGAGAATAGCCAGCAGCGGCAGCAGCGACACGGACATAATCAGGCGCAGATGCCAGTACTGACTTAGGCTCATGCCGCACTGCAAAGCCCATTCCTTGAGCAGATGGTCCATACGCTTGCTACACCAAAAAGAAGCATTTCGTGCCCGACGAGCCCACCCGTGGAGGATGTCCGCGCTACATGACCGGCGACGTGACGCTGACGGCCTACAGCCCACACGAGAAATATCAGCTGCTCAGTAGCCCGCGCTACTTCGACAGGCCGGGCCAGGCAGCGGTTGATACGGCTGAGGACTGTAGGGTTACTAGGAGTACTGTTTACCGAGCACTGCGCAATATGCAGCAAGCTATATAAAAAGGCCACCCATCTGCAGATATAGTGACCTTTCAATTATTTATCTTATCTAATTATGGATGAAGTTTTCTGTCTTGATGACTCAGAGCTGAGTCAATAGCATTGCAGACGTCCAAAAATCTTTTAGCCCAATTAAAATTCTGCTCCTCCTTAACTCGTTGCATTAGCGCATTTTGCAATTGGTTTTTATGATTGTCGTGGACATCAAAAGGGGCTAACTCATCCGAAGCATCTACTGTGAAGCTTTTAAACCAATTTTGATGTTCGTGCGCAGCATCTTTAATCCAATCATCAGGAAATAAACCTTCAATAGGGAATCTATTTCTAACAACAATGAATTCATTATTTGCCTGGAATGGAATCTTAATCTGTCCAAAATATCCTTGTAAATCCTTATACTCTTTAGTGCCGGCATCATCACCATCGAAGACTGCAACACAAGACCTTTCTTTGCTTACAAATTGATATGTAGCTCTTAAAAATCCACTTAAAAACTTAACACCCCCATAATCTAGAAATTGTGCTTGACGCAGTAAAGGCCAAGAATACTTTTCAACAGGGGCTATTGATAAAAACCAATTAAATATCTCCCTGTCACTAGGCCCTTCTACCATTACGTTATACTGTCCTAAATTATAAAAATCGCTAAATCGTACACCTAAATTTCTTCTTAAGCTGCTTGTCGCTTCTACATATGTCCTGTAAGAAGAAACTTCCGTTCGACCGACAGAATTGATTGTGACTCCTTTTATTCTATCTGGGTCTTGAGGCACAAAACTCAGCGAATGTGTAGTTTTAATAACTAGTGATTCCTTTTCTAATTCGGATAATATTCTTAAGCATGATACCGAAAGTTCTGGATGCAAATATGATTCTGGTTCTTCAAGCAACCATATAACATTTTTAGCTTGCCTCTTCATTTCTTGCGTAATCCATAGAAATGATGCAATTAATGCTGTTGATTGTATACCCATCCCTTTTTCATATATAGGAGTTTTAGCTGGGTCCTCAAGAACAAAATCAAAATTTGTAAAGAAACTTTCTAACGAATTTTCCGGAATAATAAAAGATGCTTTTAAATTACTTAATCCAGCAAGTTCTAATTGCTCATTTAGTCTATTCGAAACGTCACTTATTTTTGATGCAACATCAGGAATATGTGAAGACAAAGCATCTGCGGTTATTTTTCGCAAAAGAGGAGCTAGTAAATCTTCATAAAGCTGTCTGATACTTTTTGCTGCTGGGACATAATATATAGAAAAGGATTCTATAAGTTGAGTTACTAATTGTCTGTGAACCCTAGAATATATTTTTGCCTTTCCTAAATCATTAGGTCTTTTAACATTTGGAAATATGTTATATACTGGCGTACTAGTATCTGTAAAATATAGGCTCAAACTGAATAAATTTCCGTTGCGAATTGTGCCTTGTAATTTATGCAACTCGTCAAGTAAACTATAAAGGTTCTTGTCTATTCCATCTGGATTACCATCAAATTGGGCCGTTATACTTGTTTTATTCTTTTCTTGACCAAAAGTCAAATCATCTACTCTATTGTATTTCAATATATTATCAAAGCCTGTGAATAACATTTTCACTGCTTTTAAAATATTAGTTTTGCCACTGCTATTAGGGCCAACAATCGTTGTGCCATTGGAAAAGAGCAAATATTGCTCTTGTTCAACACTACGAAAATTTCTAATTCGAATGCTCCTTAATTCCATATTGATGAATGTGGAGTTATTATGAATGTAGAAAACTAGCAGGCAATATTGTAAAAAGATACCAATCCGAATGTGATACCCAGGGCAAATTTTCACATAGCTCTCTTTAAAGCATTAAATGAGGTATTTGATAATACTTATTGAGCTAGCCATTAAATAAATAGGTCCACTGGCAGACATACCATAAAACGAGTTCATAGCATGATAATCGGGTGCATGCAATTAAAAAGCCCCTCTAGCATACTCCTAGAGGGGCTTTAGTGGGCAATATCGGAATCGAACCGATGACCTCTACCATGTCAAGGTAGCGCTCTAACCAGCTGAGCTAATTCCCCAGGGGTTGACTGCAAAAGTAGGCACTGGCGGCGGTTTGGCCCGCGCGGGAGGCCTAGGGGTGGGCGCGCGGCCTTACCTTGCGCCTATGCTGCTTACTACGCTACTGGCCGGGCCGGCCTGGCTGGCCGCCTACCAGCACCAAGAGCTGCTCCTGGGCCGCGGCCTAAGCGTGCTCGGGGTCTGGGCCGTGCTCAATCTCTTGCTGAGTGGCTACTCGCTGCCGCGCACCGACGCCCGCGAGTGGCACCACCACTTCCACCTCATGAACTGCGGCTGGGGCTTCGTAAACGCCGTGCTGGCAGCCCTGGGCATTTTGCGCAGCCACCCCGGCCAGCCGCCGCTGGGCTTCACCCCCGCCGCCGCCCTCGACTCGCAGCTGCTGACCGAGCGCATTTTTCTGGTGAACGCGGTGCTCGACGTGGGCTACCTGCTGGTGGCGCTGTGGCTGCTGCGCCGCGCCGCCGCGCCCGCCGCCCGCCGCCCCGAGCGCCTCTACGGCTTCGGCCGCTCCATCCAGTTGCAAGGCGCTTTCCTGCTGGTGTTCGACGCCGCCATGTGGGTGGTGCTGCGGTATTTCTAGGGGCCTAGGGCCGCCTGGAAGCAAAACAAGCAGGCGGTATCATGCTGAGCTTGCCGAAGCATCTCTGCCGCGTAAGTAAACCCAACGTTTGGAGTTAGTTACGCGGCAGAGATGCTTCGGCAAGCTCAGCATGACACCGCCTGCTTATTTTGCTTATCTGCTTGAAAGCGCCCTAGGCGCTCACTTTCTCTTCCAGCAGCAGCTCCTCAATTTTTTGGTTGAAGGCCGGAATATCGTCGGGCTTGCGGCTGGTGATGAAGTTGCCGTCCACCACCACTTCCGAGTCCTGCCACTCGGCGCCAGCGTTGCGCAGGTCGGTTTTGAGGCTGGGCCAGCTGGTCATGTGCCGGCCTTGCACCACGCCGGCCTCGATGAGCGTCCAGGGGCCGTGGCAGATGGCGGCCACCGGCTTGCCGGTGTGAGCGAACTCGCGCACGAAATCGACCACCTGCGCATTGAGGCGCAGCTTGTCGGGGTTAATCTGGCCGCCGGGCAGCACCAGGGCGTCGTAGTCTTCCACCTTCACCTCGTCAATGGTCTTGTCCACGTCCACCTTATCGCCCCAGTCGGTCATGTCCCAGCCCTTGATGCTGCCGCCCTTGATGGACACAATGTCCACGTGGGCGCCCTCGTCCTTTAGGAATTTTTGGGGCTTGGTTAGTTCAACTTGCTCAAACCCGTCGGTGGCCAGGATGGCCACGCGCTTGCCGGTTAATTTATCGCTGCCAAAGAGTGACATAGTGGAAAAGGAGTAGCGCGGCGGAGAGTTCCATCGCTTGCTCCTTCTTACGCCGGCCAGGGAGTGGGGTTTTGTCCGGCCAGGGCGGCTGGTAACTGCCGCGCTGGCCCCCAGAGCCCTAGGCTACGCTACGGTCAAGCAGCCGGCCCTAGGCCTCGCGGCGCGCCTTTTTCAGCTCCTGGCGCAGGGCCTTCACCCGGTCGTCGAAGCCGTCGGGGCTGTAGTCGCTGTCGGGCTCGTCGAGTTGTTCGAGCAGGTCCATCAGGGCGTCGGAGTGGTCGAGGCGGGTGCCGGCGGGCAGGCGCACAAACACCATCTCGGCCCACAGCAGCGCCAGCAGGCGCTGGCCATCGGCGGTGCGCATTTGCATCTCCACCACCAGGTTCGAGTTGTCGAAGTGCACAATCTGGGTTCGGATGCGCACCAGCACCCCCTGGCGGGCGGGCTTGAGGTAGCTGATTTGGTGCTTGGTCACCACCCAGGCCGCCTGCTGGTCCTGGGCCAGCTGGCCCATATTGAGGGCGTAATGCTCGGCCACCTGGTCTTCGCGGGCATTCAGGAAGTAGTCGAGGTAGCGGGCATTGTTGAGGTGCCCGAGCATGTCGCAGTCCTGAAAATGAACGCGGTGCAGGGTTTCGGGCGAGCGGGGCAGGGCGGGCATGGGCAGCAAGAATAGGTAAATGGGCCCCCAAAGAACGGCACAGCCGCCTGGGCGGGGCGCGGGCGCAGCAGCAACTGGCGCGCCAGCCAGGCAGCCCACCGGCGGGCCGGTAGAGCCGCCTAGCCTACAACCCGCCCAGCAACCGCCGGCTGGTGCGGCACTTGGCCCGGCCCAGCCAGAGCAGTCTGGCGCGCACTTTCCTGCCCACCGCAGCTACAACTACTCGGCGTGCCTACTACTTAGCCCAAAATTCTGTACCTTTCTCGCCCGCCTTCCTTTGCTGCATGTTTGCCCTCACCCCCGCCCGCTTGGCCGTGCTGCACGCCGTGGCCGACACCCTGCTGCCGCCCGGCCCCCACCACCTGCCGCCCGGCTCGGCGCTCATCGATTTTGAGAAGCTGGCGGCTACCATCCGGGCCCAGCCCCTAGGGGCGCAGGCGGAGTTCGAGCGCCTGCTTGAGTTACTGGGCCGGCCGCTGGCAGGTTTCACCTGGCGGGGGCCGCTGCGGGCGTTTCCGGAGCTGGCGCCCGCCCAGCGCGAGCTGCTGCTGCAAAGCTGGGCCACCTCGCGGCTGGCCCCGCTGCGCAAGGGCTTCCACGCGTTGCGGCAGCTGTGCCTGTTCCTGTACTACGGCGACAGCCCGGCCGCGGGCGGCCCCAACCCGGCCTGGGCTGACCTGGGCTACCCCGGCCCCGCCCCGGCCGACGACCAGGCGCCGGTGGCCGCCCCCCAGCACCTCAACCTGCTGGCCCCCACCGCCGACGTAACCTATACCTGCGACGTGCTGGTGATTGGCTCGGGCGCGGGCGGGGGCGTGGTGGCGGGCGAGCTGGCCGCCGCCGGGCACGACGTGCTGGTACTCGAAAAAGGCCCCTACCGGCACGGCGCCGACTTCACCGGCCGCGAGGCCGATATGCTCAGCCAGCTCTACGAGGCGCGGGCCAGCCTGCTCACGCAGGATGGGGGCGTGGGCCTACTGGCCGGCTCGTGCCTAGGGGGCGGCACCACCGTCAACTGGGCCGGCGCGTTTCGCCCCCCCGACTACATCCTGGATGAGTGGGCCCGCGAGCACGACGCGCCTTTTTTCGCGGGGCCCGACTTTGCCCGCAGCCTCGACGCCGTGGCAGCGGCCCTGGGCGTGAACACCGCCTACGCCCAGCACAACGGCCAAAACCAAGCCCTGCGCGATGGTTCGGCCCGGCTGGGGCAGGCCACCCACCTCATTCCGCGCAACGAGCGGGGGCTGGGTGAGGGCCTAGGGCACTTTCGGGGCCTAGGGTTTTCGAGCCTGGGCGATGCGCACGGCATCAAGCAGGGCACGCTCAACACGTACCTGCCGCTGGCCTGCGCCCACGGCGCCCGCCTGCTGCCGGGCACCCAAGTGGCGCGCGTGACGGTGGCGGCCGGCCGGGCTACTGGCGCCGTCGCCACGCACACCACCGCCGGCGGCCTCGCAGTAACCGTGACGGTGCGGGCCCAGCGCGTGGTGGTGGCTGGGGGCGCCGTGCACACGCCGGCGTTGCTGCTGCGCTCGGGGCTGCGCCACCCGCACCTGGGGCAGCACCTGCACCTGCACCCCACCGTGATTGTGGCTGGGCGCTACGCGCAGCCCATGCACTCGTGGCACGGCCCCAGCATGAGCATCGTCAACGACCACTTGGCGCGCCTGGGCGGCTCCAACTATGGGGTGAAGCTCGAAACGCCGCCCACCCATCCCGGCCTGCTGAGCACGGTGCTGCCCTGGCTGGGCGGCCAGCAGCACCGCGCGCTCATGCACCAGGCCAGCCACCTGGGCTCGTTCATTGTGCTCACTCGCGACCGCGACGGCGGCCGGGTACGGGTAGATAAGCAGGGCGCGCCGCTCATCGACTACCAGCTCTCGACCTACGACCGCGCCCACCTACTAACCGGGGTGCGCGGGGCGGCCGAAATTCACGCCGCCGCCGGGGCCCATACCATTTACCTGCCCCACGGCACGCTGCCCACCCTGCGCGCCGAAAACGGCCGCCTGCTAAACCCCGAGCTGCTGGCGCAGCTGCCGCGCCTAAGTTGGCAGCCGGGCCGCTTTGGCCTCTTCAGCGCCCACCAGATGAGCACCTGCCGCCTCGGGGGGCAGGCCGCCACCCACCCCCTGCGCCCCAGCGGCGAAACCGTAGAAGTATCGGGCCTGTACGTAGCCGATGGCTCGGCTTTCCCTGCGTGCAGCGGCGTCAATCCCATGCTCACCATTATGGCCCTGGCACACTACCTAGCCCAGGGGCTGAAGTAGCGGGCGACTGGCACCGCTTCGGGAACGGTGTATGAGTTGTTCTTGCGCGCCGAGGGCGACCTGCACCCTACTTCAGCCTTACCATTGCCTATGCCCAACTGGCACGACCCTGCTTACCTGCTGGCTGGCACTGCGCGGCAGCGCCAGGCCTTGGCCACGCTACGGGCCCTAGGGGTGTGGCAGGTGCTGCGCGGCTTCGACCCGGTGCTGGCCGGCACCGTGCCGCTGGGCATCGACCTGCCTGAGAGCGACTTGGATATTATTTGCGAAGTAGCGCCGGCCGCGCAGCCGGCGTTTGCGCAGCGGCTGCGGGCGCACTACAGCCAGCTGCCAGGCTTCTGGCTGGGACCGGGCCGGGTGCGCGGGCCGGCCGCCACCGTGGCGCGCTTCTGGCACGCGGGCACACCCATCGAGGTGTTTGGGCAGGCCCTGCCCACCCGCCAGCAGCACGCCTACCGGCACCTAGTGGTGGAGCACGCGGTGCTGGCCGCCGGGGGTGAGCCCTGGCGCGCTGCCGTGCGGGCCCTCAAGCAGCGCGGCCTGAAGACGGAGCCCGCCTTTGCCCAACTCCTGCACCTGCCCGGCGACCCCTACGCGGCCCTACTGGCCCTGGGCGAGCAGCCACCCGCCGCCTTGGCCGCTCACATGGCCGCTTGCCCCCTGCCGCCGGCCTAGGGCAGCTTCGAGACTGGCGTATCGTAGGGGCGGGACTCCGTTCGGTGGTCGCGCCAGTTCTTCCATCGTCGTGCAACGACGGGCGGGGGCCCGCCCCGCCTTTACTGCCCACTGCCCCCTGCATTGATTATTTTTATGGCTGTGAAGCGTTTAACTACCTTTTCGACTGCTCAGTGGCTGCTGCTGGGCCTGGCGGCGCTGCTGGTGTTTGGCAGCTGCGGGGGCGGGGTAAGTGGTTTTTTATATAGCCTGGGGGCCTCGCGGCGCCAACGCCTCTGGCACATCATGAGCCAGGAGCGGCGCGCCCACGAAGCCGCCCGCCGCCAGCTGCGGGGCCGCGCTCGCCTGGCGGTCTACGACAGCCTGGAGGCGCGCGCCCAGCGGCAACTCGACAGCCTGGCGCCGGGGGCTTTTGCGCAGCGCAAGCTAGCCCACCGCTGGCCCAAGATAGAGCGCCAGCTGCGCCGCCAGCAGGCCGCCGGCCAGTAGCCCCGCCGCCGCGGGCGCACCAGTAGGCCCACCGCGCCAACCTGACCTTGCGCCAGCTTTTTGCGTAGGAGAAGCACTCTTCCGCTTCTTTCCCGCATGAACACCGCTTCTCTTTCACTCCGCCGCCCGGCGGCCCTAGGCTTGCTGCTGCTGGCGCTGGCTGGCTCGGGCTGCTCCATTTTTCACCGCCACCGCCACGAGCCGCCCCCCGCCGCCGTGGCCCCGCCGCCCGCCGCGCCGCTACCCCCCACCGCCGCCCGCGACCTAGCCGACGTGATGGCCGACGTGCTGAAGCTGCAACCCGACCAAACGGGCAAGGTGCGCCAGATACTGAGCGAAACCGTGGCCGAGGTGAACGCCGCCCGCCAGCAGCACCCCGCCCAGTCGCCGGAGCTAACCGCCGCCCTCACCCGCATCAATACCGCCTCCGAGGGCAAGCTGCGCCAGGTGCTGGGGACTGCCAAATACAAAGAGCTGCAAGCCAAGCGCCCCCAGATTCAGGCCGAGATGCAGCGCCGCTAAGGGTAGCGCACTAACCAGAAACTAGGGACGGCTACTTGCGCCATCTACTACAAATACCGGAGCAACAGGTCCAGCAGCCGGCGCACCCTAGGGGTGTAAGGCGGGTAAAAGGGCTTGATGCCGGTGAAGCCCACGCGCTGCTGTAGCACCGCTTTCTCGTTGCTGAAGGCCAGCAGGCCGGCGTAGCCATGGGCCTTACCCAGGCCGCTGTTGCCCACGCCGCCGAAGGGCAAATCGGGGTGCGCCAGCTGGATAATGGTTTCGTTGACGGCCGCGCCGCCGGCTGCTACGGCCGCCAGCAGGTAGCGCTGGTTGGCGGAGCTGGTGCTGAACACGTACTGGGCCAGCGGCTTGGGGCGGGCGTTGACGTAGGCCACGGCGTCGGGCAGCGTATTGAACGGGAGCACGGGCAGCAGCGGCCCAAATATCTCCTCCTCCAGCACGGTGGCCCCGGCGGGCACGTCGGTGAGGATGGTGGGCTCGAGGTAAAGCTGGCTGGCATCGGCGCGGCCCCCTAGGGCCACGGTGGCGCCGCGGGCCTGGGCATCGGCCAGCAGGCCGGCCAGGCGGGCAAAGTGCCGAGCGTTGACGATGCGGGCCAGCGCGGGCGACTGCGCTATGCCCTGCCGGTCGGCGTTGTACAGCTGCTGGATGGCGGCGCGCAGGGCCTGCACCAGCGCGTCGCGCACGCTGGCCTGCACCAGCACGTAGTCGGGCGCCACGCAGGTTTGGCCGGCGTTCAGAAACTTGCCCCAGACCAGCTTCTCGGCCGTGTCGCGCAGGTTGGCGGTGTCGTCTACAATGGCGGGGCTCTTGCCGCCCAGCTCCAGCGTGAGGCCGCTGAGGTGCTCGGCGGCGGCGCGCATCACCACCTTGCCCACGGCCGGCGAGCCGGTGAAGAAAATATGGTCCCAGGGCAGCGCCAGCAGGGCCGTGGCCTCGGCCTGGCCGCCTTCCACCACCAGCACCTCGTCGGGCTGGAACAGGGCTTCGGCCAGGCGCCGCAGCAGGGCCGAGGTGGCCGGGGTTTGCTCGGCGGGCTTGATGACTACCGCGTTGCCAGCCGCTAGGGCCGATACCAGCGGGTCGAGGGCCAGGTAGAAGGGATAGTTCCAGGGGGCAATGATGAGCACCACGCCCTTGGGTTCGAGCTGCACCCAGCTGCGGGTGCCCAGCAAGGCTAGCGGGGTGCCCACCCGGCGGCGGGCCAGCCAGCGCCGCAGGTGGCGGCGGGTGTGGCGCAGCTCCGTCAGCGTGGGCCACAGCTCGGTGAGGTCTACTTCGGCCGCAGGCTTCTTAAAATCCTGGTACAGCACCTGCTGCACATCGGCGCGGTGCGCTAGCAGCCACGCTTCGAGGCGGCGCAGGCGCTGGCGCCGGGCGGCCACGTCCGCGGCCCGCAGGGCGGGCGCGCGGGCGCGCAGCGCGGCAAAAGCGACCGCAAACGGATTGGCAGCGGGCGCGGTGGACGTAGGGGCAGCGGTGGGCGCGGGCGTCATGGGTAGCTAAGGGGCTAGGGGCGGCACGGCAAGGTACACCGCCGAGAGTAGGCACAAAAAAAGCCCGCGGCCAGGTGGGCCGCGGGCTTTTGGTCGGTGGCAGACCCTAGAAGAGACCCTTCTTCACGGTGCGGTTGCCGTTTTCGTCAATCTTGATTTTGGTGCCGTCGGCGCGCTTGATTTTCAGCGAGCCGTCGTCGCTGCGCTTAATCTTGGCGCCGTTCTCGTACTTCACCTTGCGGTCGTCGTCGCTGTTTTCCAGCTTCTTAATGCCTGAGCCCTGGCCCACGCGCTCGCCCAGGGTGGGGCGGCTGGTGGTGGTCGTGGTGGTTACTACCGTGTAGGGGCCGTTGTAGTAGCCGCCCTGGTTGGCCGCGTAGGTGGCGTAGGCGGGGGCGCCCACAATGCCTTTCACGGCGGTCGAAGCCTGGTCGTTGGCGGCCTTGGTAGCGGCGTAGCGGCCGGTGGTGTCCGTCATAGCGTCGATGCGGCTCAGGGCGCGGCCGCGGGTGTAGTACACCTGCTTGAGCTGGCGGACGGTGGCCGTATCGGTTACTTTAATGTCGCTGGCTACGCGCTGGGCCAGGTCGGCGGCGGGGGTGCGGTAGGCCAGCGTGTCCACGGCTGCGGGCGGGGTGGCGGCGGTATCGGTGGTGGTGGTCGTGGTTTCGGTTTTGTTGTCCGAGCACGAGGCGAAAGTGAAGGCGGCAGCCGAAGCCAGCGCGAGCAATTTGGTGTTCATATAGTTATTCAGCATGATGGTGCGGCTTTTCCCGCAAAACTTCGCTTTTTACGGGCCCGGCAGCGCGATGTTGCCAGGCCCGTAAAAAGCGACTAGTGGCAGCGCGAGCCTAAGCTCCGCACTGCCACTAGTCGCTTTTTTATACTTTAGGGGCCTAGGCGTTTACCACGTCGCCGCCGTTGGGGTGCAGCGTCTGGCCCGAGAAGTACGAGGCGTCTTCCGACGCCAGGAACACGTAGGCGGGCGCTACCTCCGAGGGCTGGCCGGCGCGGCCCATGGGCGTATTGTGGCCAAATACGGGCACTTTCAGCAGGCCCGCGCCGGTGATGAAGGGCGTCCAGATGGGGCCCGGCGCTACCGAGTTCACCCGAATACCTTTTTTCACTAGCTGCAGCGACAGAGCCCGCGTGAAGGCCTCAATGGCGCCTTTGGTGGAAGTATAGTCGAGCAGTGCCTCGTTGCCCTTGTAGGCATTTACCGAGGTGGTGTTGATGACGGCCGCGCCTTCCTTGAGGTGCTTCAGCGCCGCCCGCGTGATGCGGAACATGGCGATGATGTTTAGGTTGAAGATGCTGTCCAGCTCGCTGTCGGTGATGTCTTCCAGCGAATCGTGCCAGTTTTGCTCAGCGGCGTTGTTCACCAGCACATCCAGCTGGCCGTACTCGGCCACGGTGCGCTCCACAATCTCTTGGCAGAACGCGGGCAGCTTCAGGTCGCCCGCTAGGGCTAGGCAGCGGCGGCCTTCGGCTTCTACCAGCTGCTTGGTTTTGGCGGCGTCCTCCTCCTCAGTGGGGAAGTAAACGATGGTTACGTCGGCGCCTTCGCGGGCGAAGTGCACGGCCACGGCCCGGCCGATGCCCGAATCGCCGCCCGTAATTAGGGCTACTTTGTTCAGCAGCTTATCGGCCCCTTTGTAGCCCTCGCGGATGAACTCGGGCTCGGGGGTCATCTTGTATTCGAGGCCGGGCTTGCCGGCACCCGCGTCTTGCGACTGCGGGGGAAAGAGAGTGGGTTTGTCAGCCATGGAAAAGGTTAGGAGTGGTAGTTTATTCGTCCTAACGTAGGGCCTAGGCGCGGGGTTGGCGGCAAAACCAGGTTGGCCCTGCCCCCGCCGGCCGGAGGCAGCGGGTACTTTTGCCCGGCCGCACTCCGCACCTCGCGCTCGTTTCCCTACCAACTACCTCATGCACCGCCACTTCCTGCTTTATAAGCCCTACGGCTACCTCAGCCAATTTTGGAGCGACGACGCGCGGGAAGCGCGCAAAAAGCGCTTTTTGGGCGAGCTGCACGACTTTCCGCCCGGCACCATGGCCGTGGGCCGCCTCGACGAAGCCAGCGAGGGCCTGCTGGTGCTCACCACCGACGGCCGCCTGAGCGAGCGCCTGCGCCGTGCCGACGTGGAAAAGGAATACTACATCCAGGTGGATGGGCTGGCCACCGAGGCGGCGCTGGCGCAGCTGCGGCAGGGCATCGACATCAGCCTGCACGGGCAGGCGTTTCGCACCGCGCCCTGCCAGGCCCGGCGGCTGGCCGAAGCCCCTAGCCTGCCGCCTCGCGCCCGCCCCGTGCGCGACGAGCGCCACGGGCCAAGCAGCTGGCTGTCAGTGACCATAGCCGAAGGAAAGTTTCGGCAGGTGCGCAAGATGTCGGCCGCCGTGGGGCTGCCCACGCTGCGCCTGGTGCGCGTGCGGGTGGGGCCCCTGCTGCTGGGCGCCCTGCAGCCCGGCGAGGTGCGCGAATTGCCCAGCTGGGACGAGGCGGCAACTGCACTTTTCTTATTAACTTCGGGCGCACTATTCAGCAGTTAACGCCCCGTTTTTTTCTTTTGTAGAGCAAGCCCCCGCGGCTTCTTCGCGCCCCGCATCCCATGGCAAAAGCACAACAGAATTTTAGCAAGCAGGACAACGAAAAGAAGCGCCAGCAAAAAAAGAACGAGAAGGAGGAGCGCCGCCGCGAGCGCCAGGCCAGCAAGGGCCAAAGCCTCGACGATATGATTGCCTACGTGGATGAGAACGGCAACATCACGAGCACCCCGCCCGACCCTACCAAGAAGAAGGAGATTGCGCTGGAGAGCATTCGCATCGGGGTGGCGCGGCAGGAAGACCGCGAAGAGGAAGACGCGGTGCGCCAGGGCGCGGTCACGTTTTTCAACACCGCCAAGGGCTACGGTTTCATCAAGGACAGCAGCAACCAGGAAAGCATTTTTGTGCACGCCAACAACCTGGGCGGCCTCGTGCTGTTAGAGGGCGACAAAGTGACGTTTGAAACGGAGCCGGGCCTGAAGGGCCCCACCGCCGTGCGGGTAAAGAAGCTGGTGGCTTAGCACCGCGTAGCTTTGGGGGCCGCCGGGCAAGCTAACCAAGTGGCAGCCGGCCCGGCCGGGCAATTGGGGCAGCCCTAGGGCTACGAGGCCGGGCAGCGCTAGCTACCCGGCCGCACTTTTTGGCGAGCGCCGGAATCCTATTGCCTTGCTACTTGTTTACCTATCCTAGAGGCGCCTACTAAGGCTCTTCGCGAACCAAACCCCCTTTATGGCCAAAGCACAAACGTCGTTCAGCAAGAAAGAAAACGAGAAAAAGCGCCAGCAGAAGCGCACCGAGAAAGACGAGAAGCGCAAGGAGCGCCAAGCCAACGCTGTTTCGGGCCAAAGCCTGGAAGAGATGATGGCCTACGTGGACGAGAACGGCAACATCACGAATACGCCGCCCGACCCCACCCGCAAAAAGAAAGAAATTGCCCTGGAGAGTATTCAGATTGGCGTGCCCAAGCAGGAAGACCGCGAGCAGGAAGACCCGCAGCGCACCGGCACCGTATCGTTTTTCAACGACTCGAAGGGCTACGGCTTCATTCGCGACGCGGCTAGCCAGGAGAGCATTTTTGTGCACGCCAACGCCCTAGGGGGCCTCACCCTCAAAGAGGGCAACAAGGTCACCTTCGAGGTAGAGCCGGGCATGAAAGGCCCCACCGCCGTGCGTGTGAAAATGGCCGCCTAGGTTACTCCATGCCGTTAACTTATAGAACGTCATGCCAAGCCCCGCGAAGCATCTCTACCGCATCGTCCGGGTGACGTTCGGTAGAGATGCTTCGCGGGGCTCAGCATGACGTTCGGTTTTGCTGCCCATTCCTAACTTACTCCTACGCTCGGCCCAACTGACGCAGAAAGGCTACGTGCGACACCACGGCCTGCCACATGCGCGGGTATTCCTGGTAGGGCACGCCAAACTCGGCGCAGGTTTCGCGAATTATTTTGCTTAGCTTAGGGTAGTGCACGTGCGATACCTTGGGGAAGAGGTGGTGCTCAATTTGAAAATTGAGACCACCCACCAGCCAGCTAATCAGGCGGTTGTGGGTGGCGAAGTTGGCCGTGGTGCGCAGCTGGTGCACGGCCCACTCATCTTCCAGTTTGCGCGTGACTTCGTGCGGCACCGGAAAGGCCGTCTGCTCGACGGTGTGGGCCAGTTGGAACACGATGCTCAGGGTGAAGCCTGCCACCGACATGGCCACCATGAAGCCCAGCGCCCAGCCTGCAAAGCCCACCATATATACCGGCAGGGCGATAAAAATGCCCAGGCTCAGCACCTTGAAGCCCCAGAAAACCAGGTGGTCGGGGCGGCTCATAGGCTTGAGGGGCACCGAACCAATGCGCCGGGTGAAGTACTTCTGGTAGTCCATCACAAACACCCAGGAGAAGTACAGCAGGCAATACAAAACCCAAAAGTAGAGGTGCTGGAAGCGGTGGGCGCGGTGTCGCTTCTGGTCGGCGGTCATGCGCATCCAGGGCTGAATGTCGAGGTCGTCGTCTACGCCGTCGATGTTGGTGTACATGTGGTGCACGGTGTTGTGCTTGGCGTCCCACATGTAGCTGCTGCCGCCCATCACGTTGAGCGTAAAGGCCGCCATTTTATTGAGCCACGGCCAGCGGCTGAAGCTGCCGTGCGCCCCGTCGTGCATCACGTTGAAGCCCACCAGGGCCATCGACACCCCTAGGGCCACGCAGGCCAGCAAGGCCCAGCCCAGCGCGGGGGTAAAGAATACCAGGAATACGTAGAGCGCCACCAGGCTGCCCACCAGCAGCGCCGCCTTGCCGAGCAGGGCCGCATTGCCGGTTTGGGCCTTGCCCGCAGTTTGGAAGTAATCGGCGGTGCGGCGCTTCAACTCGACGTGGAACGAGCGCGGGGGCGCAAAGCGGGGTAGGGCCATAAAGGGAAAGCCAACTGGTAAACCCCGGCAGCCCTGGCCGCTGGGGCGGTGCCGTCCTCACCCTCCGGCAAACCACAGCGAGCTTCTGCACCTTGCACAAGCCTAGGCGCCCGCGCCACCGGTAGCGGCTGCGCGGACTGCCGCCTCTAACGGGAGAAGCAGGGAAAAAGTGCAGTACTGCGCAGTTGTATTTTCCCGCCAACAGCAGCCAGCTAGTCGGCGTTGTTCGCGCGGGCCCGTGCGCTCGGCTACTTTTTACGCAAGCCTTTACCTTGCGCAGCCTGAGCGCGGCACCACGCTCGTAACTTAGCTACCTTATGAACAAGCACTTACTCTTCTCAGGTGGCATACTACTGGCGGCCGGACTGGGCGCTGGCTGCTCCAAAGGACCCGACCTGCGCGCCGCCGCCTCCATCAAAAGCTTCGTTACCTACACCCTAGATGGCCGCACCATGAGCGGCACCGCCAAGGTTAGCCTCAAGCCCGCCAGCGGGACGGGCGGCGTGGATTCGCTTTTCCTAAATACCTACGCCCAGACCTCGATGGGCGCCGAAGAATACATTCACCTGGCTTTTTATAAGCTGGCCAGCCAGTCCGACATCCAGTACAAGCTCGCCACCATCTACATCAACCTGGCCAACTCCACTAGCTTTTACTTCGACTCGCCCCACGCCGCCACGCTCACGCAGACCTCGCCGGGCAAATGGGCCGGCACGTTTGCCGGCTCGCGGGTCGACAAGCTGGGGCGCGTGCTGGGCAGCGTAACCAACGGCGTATTCACGGAAATAGCGCAGTAGCGGCGGCTATTTCTGCCGCGGGCAGCCCCTAGGGGCCCAACAACGAGAAGCTATTTAATTTATCTTTCTTTTTGTCAGCTACTGACGGTGCGGGTGAGGCGGTAGGTTTCGCGCCCGATGAGCTAGGCGAACTTGTGCAGCACGTAGGTGGCGCTATCGGCCGGCGCGGGCAGCAGCGGCAGGGCCAGTAGAAGCAGGAAAAGGAGGCGCATGGGCGGGGTACCGAGGCTATTAGTCGGGCGTTACAAGATGCACACCCACAGCTACTTATTTCACCTAGTCAATCTTGCAGATAATTGCTGATGTAAACTCGCTGCCTCCCTGACTATGGATTGCATCGTTTCTCCTTTTTTCAACTGCGGGGCTGGACGGCTAGGGTCTGTCTCTACTATATCGTCGTGAAATGATTTCACGCGACTCATTAGTTCAGCTTGCTGTGGTGTAAGCGTGATACCAACTGCCATCAGTAATTCGACTACATCGTTGGATTGCATCAGTATGTCTCCGCACTGGCAAGGCCTTGCTAATCTTCTCTAACGCCCGATGCGTGAAAACCAAAGCGGGTCGTGGATTGACTACTTTCAGTGCTTCCATAGTGTCCCAATCTCGCGCTGCTGTGTCGAGCCAATACTGAATGTGTTCGGTAGCAGTCATATAACCAATATACTCAGGAAGCGGCGGAAACACAAGAAGCCTGTCATTCAGTTATATCCTTTCTTGTAATATTGGCAACCGGAAGCAATCTATCTTACCAGGTTCCACTGAAAAGCATCTTTATTTCAAGTAAAAATGAGCGAATTATCTAAAAAATGGAAAGCGAGACTTTTGTCCTCAAGTATACCTCTTGAATATGAAGTCGCTAAAATATTAGCAAAATATCGTATTCATACCTCGTATGACTATAGTTATAGCAGACTGGACGGCGCTGCAAACAAGGAGTTTTCAGTAGACATTCACGGATTAGGGTTCTCACCATTCAGTAATTCAAACAAAATAACAAGTAGATTGGCAATTATTGGAGAATGTAAATTCCGAGATGAGGGTAAGGTATGGGCTTTCTTGCCCGAAGTTAATCCACTTGACTTTTCAACCTTTACCCTGGGAGGAACTTGCAAAGTAGTCAGTGCATTCTCAACTAAAGCCATTAATGAAGAACCAATATATAATTTTGAAAATGAATTTAACTACTCTTTAAAAGGCACAGAGATAAATCTCGCAAATGGAGAAGTATTTGATAAAGACATCAAACACGGTATTTCACAACTTAAATATGCCTTACCATATTTATTAAAAGAAAGCATAGAATTCAATACTCTAAATCACATTGGGGATGCTTTGCCATTTTTTATTATTCCGGTTCTAATTACAAACGCAGAGCTTTATTTATTCAATAAAGACATTTCTATTGAAAGCATCAAGCAAACAGAATCAATTGAGGAAATAGCCAGCAAGATACCTTGGCTTATATTTGGCAGTAGTTTAGGTCATGATTTTGCAGACCATCACAAGATGATATTCAAGAGGTTCAAAAAACTTAAGAAAGATATTAATATTGAATCTTTCGAATCTAAGCAAATTAAGTTTAAAAATAGGAAATATAATACCTATCATTCACCAATAAAGGAGATAGATAATTTACAAGAATCATCTGTTTATATTTTAAATAAATATTATTCTCAATTTTTTATTTGCTCTATTGAAAACTTCGATGAATTCATAAAAAATATACAAGCGGTGATTATTAGTTCTTTAAAACGCAGAGGATAGCCAGCTTTTATGCTTACAAATGCAAAAGCGCCTGAAGCTACCGTAGCTTCAGGCGCTTTTGCGTGGCTGGGTACCCCTAGGGCCTAGATGTGGATGGCCCGGTTCTCGGTGGCAGTTGGCTCCCATTCGCCTATTATGATGCCGGTGCGCTTGATTTCCTGTACAAACGGATTCCAGTCGGTGAACTGCTCGGGCGAGAAGGTATGCGGTTCAATAGCAATAAATAACTTCTGCGCCATAGCCGCTCCAATCAGACCCACGTCCTGGAAGCCGAACCCGGTAAACTCATCGGCCACTAGGGCCACGTCAATATCCGAAAACTCCCGCTGCTCATTGCGGGCATACGAGCCGAACAGAATTACTTTTCGCAACGAAATACGCTGGCTGCGAATGCTTTCGGCGAAGGCCTTGACCCGCTCTAGGGCAGTTGCTTGAGTATACATTGGCGAAGGTCGGTAACGTCTTGCAGGACAGACTGCGTGAAAGCAGCGGTTGCTAATTGGCGCAGGTTGGCCGTGTAGCTTTCATAACGTCCTTCCAACTGAAAAGTATTCAATTGCTGCACAAAGGTGGCTTGCGCTGGGGTCAACACCAGGTTGGTATCGGCCAGCAGTCGGGCTATGTTATGTGTGAAAGGTGGTGTATCACCCACGTTATCCTGCACCCACAGTGCCTTCGCCAACTTTTCAATGGTCAGGTGCGCCCAGAACAAACATGGCACATACGTACCCGCTGCGAACATACTGCCGACTTCCTGCCAGTTCTGATTGGCGGTAGTCATCCAGTAAGCAATATGGTCGGCTTTGGTCACGCTGCAAGGTAAAGCAAAAGCGCCTGAAGCTACGGTAGCTTCAGGCGCTTTTGCGTGGCTGGGTACCCCTAGGGCCTAGATGTGGATGGCCCGGTTTTCGGTGGCGGCGAGGCAGGCTTCCTTCATGGCTTCGGCGTAGGTGGGGTGGGCGTGGCTCATGCGGGCTACGTCCTCGGCCGAGGCGCGGAACTCCATGGCCGTCACGGCTTCGGCGATGAGGTCGGCGATGCGCGGGCCAATCATGTGCACGCCCAGGATTTCGTCGGTGGCTTTGTCGGCCAGCACCTTCACGAAGCCGTCGGTGTCCATGCTGGCGCGGGCGCGGCCGCTGGCTTTAAAGGGGAAGTTACCCACCTTGTAGGCGCGGCCGTCGGCCTTGAGCTGCTCCTCGGTGAAGCCCACGCCGGCCACCTCGGGCCAGGTGTACACCACACCGGGGATGAGCAGGTAGTTGACGTGGGGCTTCTGGCCGGCAATGGTTTCGGCCACGAACGTGCCTTCTTCCTCGGCTTTGTGAGCCAGCATGGCGCCGCGCACCACGTCGCCGATGGCGTAGATGCCGGGCACGTTGGTTTGTAGGTAGGCATCGACCTTGATGCGGCCGCGCTCCTCCATCTGCACGCCGGCGGCTTCGAGGTTGAGGCCCGCGGTGTAGGGCGCGCGGCCCACGGCCACCAGGCAGTAGTCGCCTTCCAGCTTCAACTCCTCGCCCTTGGGCGTGGTGGCCGTCACGGTCACGGTGTCGCCCTCGCGGGTGGCGCCGGTCACTTTGTGGCCCAGGTAAAACTGGATGCCAATTTTGCCCAGGATGCGCTTCAGCTCCTTCCCGAGGGCCAGGTCCATAGTGGGGATGATGCTGTCGGTGAACTCGACCACGCTCACCTTGGCGCCCAGGCGGGCGTACACCGACGCCATTTCGAGGCCAATTACGCCGCCGCCAATCACGATGAGGTGCTTGGGCACTTCGCGGATGTTGAGGGCCTCGGTGCTGGTGATGATGCGCTGCTTGTCCTGCTGAATGAACGGTAGCACCGTGGGCTTCGAGCCGGTGGCGATGATAACGTTCTTGGTTTCAATCTGCTGCGCCTCGCCGCCCTCAGTGGGCGCGATACTGAGGTGGTTCTTGTCCACGAACGAACCGACGCCCTTGAGCACGTCGATTTTGTTCTTTTTCATCAGGTAGGCGATGCCGTCCACGTTGGCTTTCACCACGCCGTTTTTGCGGTCAATCATCTGGTTCATGTTCACGGCCAGGTTTTCCAGCTCGATGCCATGCTCCTTGAAGGTGCTGTGGGCGTTGTGGTAGTGCTCGGTGCTGTCGAGCAGCGCCTTACTGGGGATGCAGCCCACGTTGAGGCAGGTGCCCCCTAGGGTCGGGTACTTCTCGATGAGCGCCGTTTTCAGGCCCAATTGCGCGCAGCGGATGGCCGCCACATACCCGCCCGGCCCCGAGCCGATAACGGTAACGTCGTACTGATTCATAAACGCAGGAAACGAGTGAGGCCGGCCCCTGGGGGCCGGCCTCACAAAGATACCAAGCAGCGGCAGGCGAACCCGTTGCTACTGCGCAGTCGTGGGGCCCTGCGCCTTGGCCAGGGCGGTGCCGGCGGCCAGCACCAGGGCGTCTTCGCCCGCGCCCACCAGGCCCGAGTCGAGGTTGAACTGCTGGCTGGCTTGGGTGCGCAGCCACCAGGTGGCGTAGGTGGCGGCCACCGTGCCTAGGCCGCCTACCAGGGCGCCCACCAGCGCATTGCCGCCCTTGGCCTTGTAGAGCGTGGCGCCCACCAGCGCGCCCGACGCGGTGCGGGTAGCCAGCTGCTGGGGCACGGTGCGGTCGGGGGCGCTGGGCATTTTATCGCCCACTATTTCGCCAGCCACCAGCAGTTCCAGGGCAATAGTTACGCCGGGCCGGGCGAAGAAGCGCAGCGGCGACTTGGCCAGCGCCGGGCTCAGGGCCTGGTGCGAGAGGTACTGGCTGAGGAAGGCCGGGGCGCTGGTAGCGCGCGAGCCCGCCAGCGCGGCAAAGCCCAGCGTGGGCCAAAACTTGGCGGGGCGAGGGGTTTTCTTTTTCATGGAGGAAAGCGAGGTTCAGGGTAGGCCTTGCTATACGGGCAACTTGGCTTACCGACTAGGGCAAGCTGGCAGTTTTGCGCCTCACTCTATGAAAGCTATTTGATACAAGGCCGTCCTGCTGAGCGCAGCCGAAGCATCTCTACCAAACATCATCCTAGGCGGCGTGGTAGAGATGCTTCGGCTGCGCTCAGCATGACGGTCGTATGTCATATCCTCTACTCTTTGGTGAACTTAAACGACTGCGCGAAGCCCTCGCCCGCCAACCGCACCAGGTAAAGGCCGCTGGCCAGGCCGCTGGCATCCAAGGTATTTTCGGGACCGGTGCGGCCGTAGGCGCGGCTTAGTACGGTGCGGCCGGTGGCATCACTCAGGGTCAGGGTATGGGCCCCTAGGCCCGCGGGCACGGCGTAGGTGAGGTGGTCGAGCACGGGGTTGGGGTAGTAGGCGCCGGCCGGGTCAGCGCTGGCGCTGCTGGTGGCTAGCACATTAGCGGTGCGGGCGGTGCCCACTACGGTGTAGCTGAAGGCCTCCCAGCCCGAGATGGTCATGCGATTGCACGTAATGGCCTGCTGGCCGTTCTCGCTGCTCACGTAGCGGCCGTTGTAGCCCCCTAGGCTGATGGTGCCGTCGGCGTTCACAATCCAGTCGAAGGCTTCCCACCAGCCGGGGCTGGTGCGGTTGGCGTTCATCGCCTGGGTGCCGTTCTCGCTCGAAACGTACTGATTTTGGCTGCGCAAGTACACCTTGCCGTTGCCCGCATCCACCACCGCAAACTGCTCCCAGGTGCCGGCCGTGGCGCGGGTGCAGGTCATGGCCTGCGCGCCGTTCTCGCCCGATACATACTTGCCGTTGATAACCGCCTTGAGGGTGATAACCTGGCCGATGGGCGCGCGGGTGTTGCGCACCGCGCCGCCAGGGTTGGGCGCCACCGCGTTCAGGGTGCTGGTGTTCACCACGCAGTTGGCAAACTTGATATTCTGCAGCGCGGCCGGGATGTTGCCCGCGCCATCCACCACGTAGGGCGAGTTAATGTGAAAAAGCGCCGCGTTCGAGTTGTTTTCGAAGCGCTTATACGTCCAGTGGCAGTAGCCGATGCCTACTTGGTTGAGGCCCTTGGCCGCGTCGCTCATCCACTGCGCGGAGTTTTCGCCGGTTTCGCCCACCCAGATGGGCACGTTGTTGTCCGAGCGAAACCGCGTGAGGTTGCCAATCAGGCGCAGGCTGTTGGGCTGGTTGCCATCCACCGAGTTGGGGTTGTTATCAATCTCGTAGCCGCTGCCGCTGTAGCGGTGCGAGTTGTACACCAGGTTGGCCGTGTTCGAGAAGGTGCGCTTCTCCATGTAGTTGTAGTCGTTGCCAAAGCCGTTGCCCTCCAGCAAGATGAGGTGGTTGTCGCCGTTGCCCCGAATAGTGTTGATAAAGCGCTGCAGCACGTCGTGCAGGCGCTGATTGCCGTTCTGGCTGCTGGTGTTGGGGATGTTGTTGGGCTCGTTGAGCACGTCGTACATGGCTACGCGCGGGTCGCCCTTGTAGCGGGTCGAGAGCGCCTGCCACAGGCGGTTGGCCACGTCCTGGTTTATCTGGTTGTTCCAGAAGTCGTTGCCGCCACTCACCAGCGCGTCCGAGATGTTGGTGTCGGAGCCCTGGGCGCCGGGGGCGGCGTGCAGGTCCAGTACCACGTACATGCCGTTGCCGCCGCACCAGCTCAGCACTTCGTCAATCAGCCGGAAGCCCTCTAGGGTGCTGGGGTCGGTAAAGAGCTGGTTGTTGCCGTACCAGCCGCGCAAGGCGTTGAGGTAGTCGCCGTAGCTGGTGCTGCCCTTGCTCACGCCGGTGCGCACGCCGCGCTGGCTGGCCGTCAGAAACAGCTCGTAGTGCAGCGGCAGGCGCACGCAGTTAAAGCCCTTGTCCTTCAGGTAGTCGATGTCGGCCTTGGTGAAGAAATTGTCGCGCCACTGCTGGTAGAAACTCTCCACCTGCCCGTCGTTCTGGCCCTGGTTGTAGAGGCCCTTCTTAATGGAACCCTGCGTACCGCTAAAGCCGGGCTTCATCATGTAGCCCTCCTGCACCTGCCAGCCACCGAGGTTCACCCCCCGCAAAATCACTTCCTGATTGCTGGCATTCACCATTTTGGGGCCACTGGCTTGCAAAAAGCTCTGGCCTAGGGTCGAGTGCCAGCTCAGGCCAGCCAGTAAGAAAAGGAGGTAGGTGCGCACACGCTGCGCCACCAAGCGCGAAGCCGCGCCACCAATAAAATTGGGCATAATGGGTGGGGAAAAGGAGGTGGAAAAGAAACCAGCTACCCGCAAACGTTTGCGGGTAGCTATATCAATATTACGCCACCCAAGCGCTTCACCCTTAGTACACCCCCAAAAATATTTTCACGCTCGGTGGCCCAGCCCTTTTCCGCTGTTGCTGGCCCTAGGGCCTAACCGGGCCGGCGACCCTTTATCGCCTTGGCAGCCAGGCGCATGCCACCCCGGCCTACGGTGGTGAGGGTAGCGCCAGGGTCGAGGTAGAAGTAGGCGCCGTCCTCCACCACCAGCTGGCCGGCCAGGGTGAGGCGCGTGTTGGCTTCTACCACCAGGGACCCGCCCTTCTTCACCACCAGGCGCGCCGTGGGCCCCACGTACAGCTCGGGCCTAGGGCGATAGGTTTGGTGCAGGGTCAGCGAGTTGGCGGCGCCGATAACCAGGCTAGCCGAGTCGCGGGCGCGCGCTGGGGCCCGGCCCAGGTCGAGCCCATTGATGAGGTCATACGAGCAGTTGGCGGCCAGCAGCTGCAAGCTGCCGGGCGCCCGGATGATAGTAGGCGTGGCCGGCGCGCCGTTGCCCAGCACCGTGGCGGTGTGGTGCCCGCTGCTGCGGTGCGGCCCGTCTCTGAACACGTTGGCGCCCATAAAGACGGCGCCCTGCAGGTTGTTGCTCGAGCCTTGCGTGGGCTGGGCGTAGTCGTAGAGAAAAGTGCAGCGGCGCAGGTGGAAGAAGCTGGCCGAATCGGGCACGTCGCCGGCCAGGGGTTTGCTCACGATGGCCCACATCAGGTAGTTATGCGTGCCCACGAAGCGGCAGTCGGTGAAGCTCATGTAGCGCGCCGCCCCATCGGAATGCAACAGGAACTGCCCGTAGGCCGTTTGGCCGTGGTAGGGCCGGTCTTCGAAAGTGCAGCGCACGAAGCGCGTGGCCTCGGCGGCATTGGCGGCCCGGCAGCCGTGCACGAAGGCGCCGTAGATGCGGCAATCGGTAAATAAAAAGCCCGGCTGCGTCACCCAGGCCGACCAGTTGGTAAGGCCCCAGATGAGGCTGTTACGCACCTCAATGTGCTGGGTGGTATGAGCGTCGCCCGGCCGGTCCGACACAATACCCTGGCCGGCGTTGTCCACGAAGCGGCAATTGTCGAAGCGCAGGTTGGTGGCGAAGCCGCCTTCGGGCTCTATATCGACGCCCGCACCGGGGTTGGAAAACAGCGCCTTGCCCAGGGCCGGAATGATGACCCGGCCGGTGTGGCTGAAGTCGCAGTTAGTAGCCCGCAGTCCATTGGCTCCGGTAATGGACAAGCCCTGGCGACCGTTGTAGCGGCAAGTCAAGTTTTCGAGCACGATGTCGTCGCGTTGCGGGTCGTTCAGGCTCTTGGCCAAGTGGTTGAGCACCTGAATACCATCGCGCCCCAGGTGGTGCAGCGCCAGCCCGCGCAGGGTAATGCGGCGCGAGTCGCCCACAAAAATTCCGTCGTAGTTGAGTTGAATTCCAACGTCGCCCCAGTGCCCACCCACCACGGCCTGGGCGCTATTGCCATTGATGGCGAGCCCGGCCACGGTTACGTTTTCGCATTTTTGCAGCGTGATGCATACACCCACCGTCGCCGCGTAGGCGCGGTCGGTAAAAAATGCCGTCGGCGCCTCGAACGGCTGGTGCGTGGCCGGGTTGAAGGAGCCGTAGCGCACGCCCGCCACGTAGCGAATTTCGGTGCTGGCGCTATCGGCGCCCTGCACGGTTAGGTTACGGCAGCCCACTAGCTTCAGCACGTCATCACCCTCGGGGTTTACCGCCGGCTGCCCCACCAGGTACACCCCCCTAGGGATAACTAGCACCGCTGGGCCTGCGCCGGCCGGCGTTTGGGCGCGCTGGTTGAAGAAAGCCGCCGCTTTTTGAAAGGCGGCCTGGTCGTTGGTTTTGCCATCACCCACGGCGCCAAAGTCCTTGCGCAGGTCTTTGCGCAGCGCTTGGGCGGCGGCCAGCTGGCCCAGCAGCAGCCAGCCCAGCAGCAGCGCCCACTTGCTCTTACTTCTCATAGGCTTATTCAAAGTTGTTTTTGCGCTTGCCAGCGCCTGAGGACCCTAGGGCCCCAAACGACGCAAACAGGCCCGAAAGTACCTCTCCGGGCGTGGCGGCGCCCAACCCGGCTGCCACGCTGCTTTACGCAGGCTGGCTACTGCTTTCGCTTCGTGCACCCGGCTGCCGGTTCTGCGCCGGCCAGGCGCCCACACCTGCCCTCGCCGCTCGCCAGCCAGCCGCCGGGGCCGGGGCTTTGGCGGCGGGTTGGCGGCCGGCCACCCACTAGGGCGTAACTTTGGCCCCCGTCATGTCCGAACGCCCCTCCTCCCCTAGCGCGTCGGCTGCGAAGTATATCTTCGTTACCGGCGGCGTCACCTCCTCACTCGGCAAAGGAATTATTTCCGCCTCGCTGGCCAAGCTTTTGCAGGCCAGGGGGTTCCGAGTAACTATCCAAAAATTCGACCCCTACATCAACATCGACCCCGGCACGCTCAACCCCTACGAGCACGGCGAGTGCTACGTGACAGACGACGGGGCCGAAACCGACCTCGACCTGGGCCACTACGAGCGCTTCCTGAACGCGCCCACCTCGCAGGCCAACAACGTGACCACCGGCCGCATCTACGACACCGTAATTCGGCGCGAGCGCGAAGGCGCTTTCCTCGGCAAGACCGTGCAGGTGGTGCCCCACATCACCGACGAGATTAAGCGCCGGATGCTGCTGCTGGGCCAGAACGGCGAGTTCGACGTGGTGATTACCGAAATTGGCGGCTGCATCGGCGACATCGAGAGCCTGCCCTTTGTGGAGGCCGTGCGCCAGCTGCGCTGGGAACTGCCGCCTCACGACTCGCTTGTCATTCACCTCACGCTGCTGCCCTACCTGGCGGCGGCCGGCGAGCTGAAAACCAAGCCTACCCAACACTCGGTGCGCGACCTGCGCGAGGCCGGCCTGCAGCCCGACATCCTGGTGTGCCGCTCCGAGCATCCCATTCCGGCCGATATGCGCAAAAAAATCGCGCTCTTCTGCAACGTGAAGGTGAACGCGGTCATCGAGAGCCTCGACGCCGACAGCATCTACTCGGTGCCGCTGCTGATGCTGAAGGAGGAGCTGGACGCGCGCGTTATCAGCAAGCTGCGCCTGCAGGGCGGCCACACCCCCGATTTGGAGGAGTGGAAAGAGTTTCTGGGCCGCCTCAAGAACCCGACCGAGGACGTGACCATCGCGCTGGTGGGCAAGTACGTAGAGCTACCCGATGCCTACAAGTCTATCATTGAGGCGTTTATTCACGCCGGGGCGACCAACGAGTGCAAGGTAAAGGTGCGCACCATCCAGAGCGAGTTTCTGACGCCCGAAAACGCGGCCCAGCAGCTGCAGGGCGTGGATGGGGTGCTGGTGGCCCCCGGCTTCGGCGAGCGCGGCTTCGAGGGCAAGGTAGAGGCCGTGCGCTACGTACGCGAGGCGGGCATCCCATTTTTTGGCATCTGCCTGGGCATGCAGGTGGCCGTGGTGGAGTACGCCCGCCACGTGCTCGGGCTGCCCGAAGCCAGCTCTACGGAAATGAATCCGCTGACGCCCGACCCGGTTATTGCCCTGATGGCCGACCAGAAGGACATCACCCAGAAGGGCGGCACCATGCGCCTAGGAGCCTACGCCTGCGAGTTGAAGCGCGGCAGCCGCGCCGCCAAGGCCTACGGGCGTAACCTCATCAGCGAGCGCCACCGCCACCGCTACGAGTTTAATAATGAGTACCTGGCGCGGTTTGAGGAAGCCGGGATGTCGGCCTCCGGCATCAACCCCGCCACGGGCCTGGTAGAAGTGATTGAGCTACCCAAGACGGTGCACCCCTGGTTTGTAGCTGGGCAGTTTCACCCCGAGCTGAAGAGCACCGTGGAGAACCCGCACCCGCTGTTCGTGCGCTTTGTGAAGGCGGCCATTCAGCGCAAGAAAGGGCTGTGATTTTTTGCGCTGTTGGTTATTAGCTTAAAGTAAGCTTCTCATCAGGACGTCATGCCCATCTGGCGTCCGCACAGTCGAAGCATCTCTCCCGTGCCCCTAGGGTAGCGTTCGGGAGAGATGCTCCGGCTGTGCGGACGCCAGATGGGCATGACGTCCTTTTTTTGCGGCGGCCTGTAATCAATACAACCCAAAAGCTCATAACGAACGGCTAAAGGCCAACAGGCCCCCGCTAACAGCTTCCTACTAACAGCTAAAAGAAACCGTACCTTTGCGGTTCGAAAAATTTTCCTTAGACTAAATGGACCGCAACCAAGCAACTGGCCTGTTCCTGATATCGGCCCTGCTGCTGATTTACCTGTTTTTCTTCTCGCCCAAAGCCGAGCCGGAAAAGGGAAAAACGCCCGCCGCTACCACGGCCGCCCAAACGGCGCCGGCCGCCGCCCCGGCGGCCCTGCCCACCGCGCCCCAGCTCGACTCGGCCGCGGGGCCGGTGCAGCGCATCACGCTCAAAAACCCCGAACTGACCATCGACTTCTCGACCCAAGGCGGGCGCGTGGCCTCAGTGCTGCTCAGCCAGTACAAAACGTTTTTTGGCAAGCCGCTTTTCTTGCTCGATGAGCAAAGCGCCCGCTACGACACCAAGTTTCGCACCCTAAATGGGCAGACGGTGGACTTCGCGGCTCTCAACTTCCAGACGGCCGGGCCGCAGCCCACAGCCGACGGCGGCCAGCAGTTGGCCTTTACGGCTCCGGTGGGCGGCGGCACCATCACGCAAACCTACGTGCTGCCCAAAACCGGCTACGAGGTGAAATACAACCTGAAGCTGGCCGGCGTGCAGGTGGCCCAGGAGCCGCTGCAATGGTCGTTCCGCGACAACGTGCGCCAGACCGAGCAGGACATCAAGCAAAACCGCAACCACACCACCATCAACCACTACTCGGCCGGCGGCACCCAGAACAACCTGGCCGAAACCAGCGAGAAGCCCGAGGAAAGCAAGGTGGCCGAGCCCCTAACCTGGGTGGCCGACAAGCACGACTTCTTCGTGGCCGGCATCGTGGCCGACTCGCAGCCCTTCACTAGCGGCCAGTTCAACGCCGATGTGAACCTGACCGACAGCACCTTCATCAAGGGCCTGAGCACCCAGCTGGGCCTGCCGGTGGCCGACGTGACGAGCGCCGCCGGGGGCAACTACCGCTACTTCTTCGGGCCCAACCAGTTTAACCTGCTCAAAAGCGTAGCGCCCGACTTCGACCGCAACGTGTACTTGGGCTGGGGCTTGTTCCGGTGGGTCAACCGATTCGTTATCATTCCGGTGTTCAACTTTTTGCAGCAGTACATCAGCAACTACGGCGTGATTATCCTGCTGCTGGTGGTGCTTATCAAGCTGGTTACCTGGCCGCTCACCTATAAGAGCTATGAGAGCCAGGCCCGCATGAAGGTGCTCAAGCCCGAGATTGACGCCATCAAGGCGAAGCACGGCGACGACCAGATGAAGACCCAGCAGGAGACCATGAAGCTCTACCAGGAGTTTGGGGTGTCGCAGCTCAGCGGGTGCGTGCCGCAACTGCTCACGCTGCCGATTCTGTTCGCTATGTTCCAGTTCTTCCCCAACGCGATTGAGCTGCGCCAAGAGCCGTTTCTGTGGGCTACCGACCTGAGCACCTACGACAACGTCATTAAGCTGCCCTTTACGCTGCCCTTCCTGGGGGCGCACATCAGCATTTTCACGGTGCTAATGACGATTTCGACGCTCTTCATGACCTACCAGAGCAACCAGATGAACCCGGCCGCCATGCAAGGCCCGATGAAGTTCTACAGCTACCTCATGCCGCTGATTTTCTTCTTCGTGCTCAACAGCTTCGCCGCCGGCCTTACCTGGTACTACTTGGTTTCCAACGTAGTGACCCTAGGGCAGCAAGCGCTAACTCGCTCGTTTGTGGACGACACCAAGATTCGGGCCCAGCTCGATGCCAATAAGGTGAAGAACAAAGGCAAGAAGCCTAGCGGCTTTCAGGCCCGCCTGGCCGAGGCCATGAAGTCGGCGCAGGAGCGTGAGGCCCAGGCCCGCAAGAGCCCCGGCAAGGCCTAAGGTCCCTAGGGCCCTGGCAGACATTAAAAGCACGTCATGCTGAGCTTGCCGAAGCATCTCTACTGCACGATACGGCGTGGTAGAGATGCTTCGGCAAGCTCAGCATGACGTGCTTTTTTTTGCCCATCTTTACTGCCTTCCCACGTTGCCGCCTTCCCCATGAGAAACGTTCTTCGCTCGGCCCTGCTGCTGGTTGCGGCTACAGGCGCCGCTTTCCTTACCGCCAGTAATCCACCAGCGGCCCCTAGGCCCGGCATGGCCGTTATTGCCTACTACGCCGGCGACCCTACCACCTTTAAGCAATACCAGACCCAGGGGCTGACGCACATCATCTATAGCTTTCTGCACCTCAGGGGCAACGCGTTCACCTTCGACAAGCCCCAGTCGGAGGCCACGGTAGCGGCCCTGGTGGCCCTTAAGGCGCAGAATCCCAAGCTAAAGGTGATGCTGTCGCTGGGCGGCTGGGGCGGCTGCGAAACCTGCTCGCAGGTGTTTTCGACCGCGCCGGGCCGCGCCGAGTTCGTGGCGTCGGTGAAGCAGGTGCTGGCCGCCTCCCACACCGACGGCATCGACCTGGACTGGGAGTACCCGGCCATTCCGGGCCCGCCCGGCCACCGCTACACGCCCGAGGACCGCCACAATTTCACCCTGCTCATCCAGAGGCTGCGCGCTGCCCTAGGGCCCAAATACGAGATAAGCTTCGCCGCCGGCGGCTACCGCGAGTACCTGCAAAACTCGGTGGATTGGGCGGCCGTAATGCCGCTGGTCGACCGCGTGAATTTGATGAGCTACGACCTGGTGAACGGCTACAGCACCGTCACCGGCCACCACACGCCGCTCTACTCCACCCCGCGCCAGCGCGCTTCGGTGGATGATGGCGTGCACTACCTCGACTCGGTGGGCGTGGCGCCGGGCAAGATTGTGATTGGCGCGGCCTTTTACGCGCGCATTTTTGGCGGCGTGCCGGCCACCAACCAGGGCCTGTACCAGCCCGGCAAGTTTAAGAAAGCTTTCGACTACAAGTACTTCGCCGATAGCCTGTCGCCGGCGCGGGGCTTCACCACCTACTGGGACAACGTGGCGCAGGCGCCCTACGCCTACAACCCGCGCCGCCAGGAGCTCGCCACCTTCGACGACAAAAAATCCATCCAGCTGAAAACCAAATACGCGCGCGACAAGCACCTGGGCGGCATCATGTTCTGGGAGCTGACCGGCGACACGCCCCGCCAGGGCTTGCTGGAAGCGCTGTACGGGGCCGCGCGGTAAGGCCCCTAGCACGGGCCCTAGGGCCATTTGTGGCCGGCTAGGCGCGGAGGGGCCGCGGCCGGCCGCATGAGAAGGCGCTGGACATGGCACGGTTTTTTTAAGTGGCCAGCCTATTCCGTCTACTTTTTGCTTACGCTTATGCGCGCTGCCCTCTATTTGCTGACCCTTACGGCCACCCTGTCTTCCTGCGCCCAGCACGCGGCCACTACCGGCGCGGCGACTTCGGCGACCCCGGCCACGCCGGTTTTTCAGAAGCCGCGCACGGTGTCAACCATCCCCATCAATACCGCGCCCGGCGACACGGTGCTGGTGTTTCAGCGCACGCCTTGCTACGGCACCTGCCCCGCTTACACGGCCACCATTTTCCGCAACGGCCAGGTGAGTTACTTCGGCGACCGCTTCGTGCCCGTGACGGGCCAGCGCACGCTCAGCCTGCCGCCCGCTACTGTTACGGCCATGCTCGACGAGGCCCGGCGCATCAATTTCAACAGCCTGGCGCCCAGCTATACTAGCAACGTGTCGGATTTGCCAAGTACTATCATCACGGTGTACCTGCCGGGCCAGCAGCGCCACCGCGTGCTGGCCGAGGCCAATATTCCGGCGCCGCTGCAAGGCTACATCGCCTACCTCAAGGGCCGGCTCGACCCGCTGGCCGGGCTGAATATGGACAAATAGTGCCCCTAGGGCTTGAAGGCGCGCCGAAAGGCCCCCAGGGCGGCCGGGTGGTAAATGGTAGCGTGCGTTTCCTGCGGCAGCAACTCATAATAGCCACTAAAGCCACGGGCGGCGGCGCGGTTAAGGTCGCGAGCCAGCAGGCGCGTGGCGGCCGTATCGCCCTGGCTGCTGGCAGCTAGGTACACGTGCCGGGGCGGGCCGCTGTATGCCCGGAGCTGAGCCAGCGCATCCTGCGCCAGCTGGCCGCCATTCCACCACATGCTTGGGTCGAAAGCCAGGTAAGTATCGAACAGCGCGGGCTCCAGCAGCAGCGTTTCCACCACGAACAGGCCCGCCAGCGACTCGCCCACGATGGCCGTTTCGGGGGTGGTGCGGTAGCGGCGGCGCACCTCGGGCATCAACTCCTGGCGTAGAAACTGCCGGAACGTGGCCGAGCCACCCACGCGGGGGGCAATTTTGCGGTCCTCGGCGCGGGTGGTGGGCCCGGTCAGGTCGCGCCGCCGCGCGGTATTCTCGATGCCCACCACGATAAAGGGCCGCATCGAGCCGTTGCCCACCAGCACCTGCACCAGGCCCGCGATATGCAGAAAATCTTCCCCTAGGCCCCCGTCGGGCATGTAAAGCACCGGCAGCCGCTGGGTGGCCGAGGCGGCGTAGCCCGCCGGCAAGTACACGTTGAGCCGCCGGGTTTCGCCCAGCACCTTCGACTGGATGGTAAACGACTGGCCGATGCAGAGCGGCTCGGCTGGCACGGGCGGGCCTTGGGCCGTTGCGCGCTGCCCTAGGGCCAGTAGCAGCAGCGTTAATAAAAGGCTCGGGTTTGCCATAGCTACTCTTTTGACGGCTACTGCTTGCGCACGCGCTCCAGCAGCAGCTGGTTCATGGGGTTGGTGCCGAGGCCCCGCACGTTGTTTTGGGTGAGGCGCACGATTTCGTCGTAGTACAACGCGATAACCGGCACGTCGCGCACCACCAGCCGGTCCATCTGCTGGTAGAGGGCCGTGCGCCGAGGGCCCTGCTGCTCGCGAATGGCCTGCTGGTACAGCTGGTCATATTCCGCTGATTTGTAGTGCGTTTTGTCGGGGCCGGCGGGGCTGAAGTTGGGCGAGTAAAACAGGGCTAGGTAGTTTTCGGCGTCGGGGTAGTCGCCCAGCCAGCTCTTGCTGAAGAACGCCGTGCGCCCGTTGTCCACCAGCTCCTGCTGGGCGGCCGACTGGTTGATGTCAATTTGCACCTGGATGCCCACGTCGGCCCAGTTTTTTTGCAGGTACTCGGCCACGGCTTTGCGCTCGGCCACGGTGCTCAGGCGCAACTGCAAGGGCCGCCGGGGGCCGTAGCCCGCCGCGGCCAGCAGCGCCCGCGCCCGCTGCGGCTGGTAGGTGTAGCCGGGCACCTGGGTTGCCGAAAACGAGGGCAGCGCCGCCGGCACGAAGCCCGATTTGCCGGGCCGTCCCACGTGGCTAAGCACGTAGGCCACCAGTTCGGGCTTGTTGAGGGCGTAGTTGAGGGCCTGGCGCACCCGCGCATCGCGCAGGGCGCGGCCCTGGGTGGCCTGCGCGCCCGTCAGGTTGGTGCTATCCAGCTGAAACCCCAGGTACTCAGTGTTGAGATACGGTGCCTTTTGCACCTGAAAGCGCCCTTTGAAATCGGCCCGCACCGAACCGTCAGGGTTGAGGATAAGGTCGCGCGAGCCTTCGCGGATACCACTCAGAAAATCCAGCTTGCCTTGCAGAAACGTAAGAAACTCGGTCTTGCGGTCGGCGATGAAGCTGATGGCCACGGCGTCGAGGTAGGGCAGCAGCTGGTCCTTAGAGTCGCGGCGCCAGTAGTAGTTGTTACGCTTGTACAGCAGCACGTTGCCCTCGTCCCAGAGCTTGAACTGGAATGGCCCGGTGCCCACCGGATGCTCCCGAAAGTCCTTGCCGTACTTCTCCACCGCCTCGTGTGGCACCACGTAGGCGTAGGGCATCGTCAGGATGCCCAGAAACGGGATGAACGGCGCCTTGAGGTGAATGCGCAGCGTCGAGTCGTTCACCGCCACGAAGCAGGTGTCGCTGGGGTTACCCTGCTTGTCTTCCAGCACCTTGCCTCGAAATATCCAGCCGCCCGGCGAGGCCGTTTTGGCATCGAGTAGGCGCTTGAAGCTGTACACGAAATCGGCGGCGGTGACGTCGCGGGTGAAAGGTTGTCCGATGCGTATAGCTTCTCGGACTTTGTAATCCACTGGTTTTCCGTGAAACCTGGCTTCATCTTCTGCGTCTGTGCTATCCTCTCGCGCCAATTGCTTTTCCGACTTTTTAAAGACGATAGTATCTCGGTGAAATAACACCCTCTTGCGCAACCAAAACGTGTACGTTAGCCCATCGGGTGAAATCTGGTAGCGGCGGGCCAGGGCCGGCGCGGGTTGCAGCGTGGAGTCCAGCTCCAGCAGGCCGTTGTAGAGCTGCGCCACGGCCCAGCTATTGGCTTGGTTGCGGGCAAAGGCGGGGTCGAGCGAGGTGAGCGCCTCGGGCTGGTTGTAGCGAAATACGCGGCGCTCGTCGGCCGCCGAGAGGCCACCGCCCTGGCAGCCGGCCAGCAGCCCGGCCCCCCCTAGGGCCCCCAGCAGCGCGGCAAGCAGGCGAAAGCGCAATCCGTGTAGAAACATCCGTTTGGGGTAGTGGTTGCAAAAGTAACGGCTGCGCGCACCCCTGGGCCGGCGGCGCTCGTTCTACATTTTCTCATTTCCACATTCGCCCATTCTTCCCCATGCAGCTTACCTATTTCGGCCACTCCTGCTTTCTAGCCACCATCGACGGCGTGCGCGTGCTGTTCGACCCATTCATCAGCGGCAATCCGCTGGCCAAAGACGTTAATGTCAATGCCATTGAGGCTGATTTTATCCTGCTCTCGCACGGCCACGGCGACCACGTGGGCGACTTTGAAAGCATTGCCACCCGCACCGGCGCCAAATTCCTGGCTATTGCCGAAATCGCGGGCTACTACGGCGCCAAGGGCTTTGACGGCATCGGGGCCAACCTCGGTGGCAAGGTCGAGCTGCCCTTCGGCACGGTGCACTGCGTAGCCGCCGCCCACAGCTCGTCGCTGCCCGACGGCACCTACGGCGGCGTGGCCATGGGCTTCGTCATCAAAACCAAAGAAGGCAAAACCTTCTACTTCGCCGGCGACACCGCCCTCACCTACGACCTCAAGCTCATCAAGGAGCGCCACCAGCTCGACTTCGCCCTGCTGCCCATCGGCGACCACTACACCATGGGCATCAGCGATGCCCTGGTGGCCGCCGACTGGGTAGGCGCCACCGAACTCATTGGCATGCACTACGATACCTTCCCGCCGCTGGTCATCGACCACGCCGCTGCCCAGGCCGAAGCCCAGGCCGCCGGCAAAAACCTGCGCCTGCTGCGCATTGGCGAAACGGTGGAACTGTAAGGCCCTAGGGTAGTCAACGCCCAAAAGCACGTCATGCTGCGCTTGCCGAAGTATCTCTACTGCGTCCCTAGGGTTAGTAAACCCAACTGCGCGGGAGAGATGCTTCGGCAAGCGCAGCATGACGTGCTTTCATATAACGCCCAAGGTCGCGCTTTCTAGCGGGCCCTTATTAACCGGCTTGGCGAATCCATTTTTTTTAGCCTTATTTTGTAAGTTAAAGTATGCCGGGGGCCACCGGCGCTACGTTTAAGCACCGGCACGTATTCCTGTCTTATCGATTTGTTGTTATGGGTAAAATCATCGCGGTTGCCAACCAGAAGGGCGGCGTCGGCAAAACCACCTCGGCCATTAACCTGGCTGCCTCGCTGGCGGCCCTCGACTACCGCACGCTGCTCGTGGACGCCGACCCCCAGGCCAACGCCACCTCGGGCGTGGGCTTCGACCCCAAGGACATCGAGAACAGCGTGTACGAGTGCATGGTCGATGGCATTGACCCCCACGACATTATCGTACCCACCAACATCCTGCCCCACCTCGACCTGATGCCCTCCCACATCGACCTAGTGGGCGCCGAGGTGGAGATGATAAACCTGCCCAACCGCGAGGAAAAGATGAAGGCCGCCCTGCGCCCGCTGGCCGCCGAGTACGACTTCATCATCATCGACTGCTCGCCCTCCCTAGGCCTCATCACGGTCAACGCCCTAACGGCGGCCAACTCGGTCATCATCCCGGTGCAGTGCGAGTATTTCGCCCTGGAGGGCCTAGGCAAGCTTCTCAATACCATCAAGATAATCCAAAGCCGCCTCAACACCGACCTCGACATCGAGGGCATCCTGCTCACGATGTACGACGTGCGCCTGCGCCTCTCGAACCAGGTGGTAGAGGAAGTGCAGATGCACTTTCAACAGCTCGTCTTCGACACCATCATCCCGCGCAACGTCAAGCTCTCGGAGTCGCCGAGCTTTGGCATCCCCGTCATCCTGCACGACGCCGAAAGCAAGGGCGCCGTCAGCTACCTCAACCTGGCCCGCGAAATCGTGGAGAAGAACAGCGTGGAGGCTAACCCCGAAACCGCTGAGGACGAGGTGGCCTAGGGCTATCTTGCAGTCATGAACGGCTGGAGAATCATACCAAATCCACCTTTTGCCGATGGTTTGTTCTCCGAGCAGCAGACTGCCGCTTGGGAATTGCTGAAGCTCCACTTGCCGGCAGGAAATGTCCTCACCGGCAAGGTATATATCCAAGCCGAGTTTGGCGTCTTTTACGACGCTGGGCTCGGCTTTCCGGTTCTTATTAACGTAACTGAGTTTGGTAATCCTGAAGGCGGCATGCTGTTTCCGGACGACTATCCGGCGCTGGGCAGCACTATAAGCGGAAAAGTATGGGGATTCGACGAAACTAACCGGCAGATACGAGTTGGTCGCTTGCCTGATTTTCGAGTAACGTACAGACTCTATACAGCGGAGGAAGGGGGCCGAAAAACACCGGCTTATTAAGGTATCCGCTGGGATTTTCGTTACGATGACCCTGCTATTTCCACTAGCACCTGGATGATTCGCCCAGTCTTTTTAGGCCTTGATGGGTTGCCGCTACCTCTTGTGCCGCTACCGCACGTTGGGCAGGCCGATATATATACACTGAGCGGGGGATTATAGGCTTTTCATCGCCAACATATTCGGCCGGGAGTGCGAGGCTACTTTGTAGAAAGCTCTAGGCGCATGGGCGTGTGCGAAGTAGTAGAAGTAATTAGGCTAAAGCAGGCAAACTAAACCGGCAACCGAACCCCTAGGGCCCACGTCTCTGTTATAGCTTTTTACTAATTCTCCCATGCCCGCCCACGCCCGCTTCCCCCTCATCAGCCAAGACCCGACCGTGCGCGGCGGCCGGCCCTACTTTACCGGCACGCGCATCAGCGTAAACGACGTGCTGGAATGGATGGGTAGCGGCATGAGCGAAGCCCAGATTTTGCGTGATTTCCCGCAGCTGACCTCCGAAATGCTGCACGCGGCTCGCAACTTCTCGCGCGACCGCGGGCAGTGGCTGCAGTAACGCCTGGCTTCGGCTTGCCCTTCGGCGGCTAGGGCGTAATTTTGATTTTCGGCTGCTGCTCCCCTTTTGAGCCGGCCCCTGGAATTATGGCTTTGGATAAAAACGAAGAGAAACTGCAAGCCGCCCTGGCCGCCGCCGCGGCCGTGAAGCGCAAAAGCGGTCTGGGCCGGGGCCTGAACGCGCTGATTGAGGGCAGCTACGAGAAGAAAGGCGAGAACCGCGAGCGCCTCGTGCCCCACCCCATGAACTCGGTAGGCCAAATTCCGGTGGAGCAGATTGAGGCCAACCCCTACCAGCCCCGCACCCACTTCGACCAGGATGCGCTGGCCGAGCTGGCCGACAGCATTAAGATTCAAGGGATTATCCAGCCCGTGACGGTGCGCCAAACCGGCACCAACACCTACCAGCTTATTTCGGGCGAGCGCCGCCTGCAAGCCTCCAAGCTGGCGGGCCTGACCAGCATTCCGGCATACATCCGCAAGGCCGACGACCAGCAGATGCTGGAAATGGCGCTGATTGAGAACATCCAGCGCGAAAACCTCAACGCCATCGAAATCGCCCTCAGCTACCAGCGCCTGCTAAGTGAGTGCCAGCTGCGCCAGGAGGACCTAGGGGAGCGTGTGGGCAAGAACCGCAGCACCGTTACCAACTACCTGCGCCTGCTGAAGCTGCCGCCCGACATCCAGATTGGCCTGCGCGACGGCGTGATTGGCATGGGCCACGCCCGCGCACTCATCAGCATTGAGGACCCGCAGCAGCAAGTAGGCCTCTACCGCCGCATCGTCACCGAGGACTTATCGGTGCGCCGCGTGGAGGAGTTGGTGCGCCAGGGCGCCGGCCGGCCCGAAGCCCCGGCCGATAAAACGGCGCCCAAGCAAGCCGCGGCGCCCGCCGTGCCCGCCGCCGAGCTGCGCCGCACCGAGCGCGTGCTTACCGACCACTTTGGCTCTAGGGTGCAGCTGCGGCCCACGGCCCAGGGGCGCGGCGAAATCAAAATCGCCTTTGATTCGGTGGAGGACATGCAACGGATTCTGCATATTCTGCACCCTGCTTAAGCGTCGCCGGGGCACTTGCCGGTCGGCGTTAGCAGCTTGCTTATGAAGACGATAGAAAACGTAGCCGCCGCACGCCGGGGGCGCCTGGGCTGGGTGCTGGCCCTGCTACTAGCTTGGGCGGCGAGCCCGGCCCTAGGGCAGGTGCTGCCCACTAACCCCAACGGCACGATGGTAAACCCGGCGGTGCCCATTGTGCGCCCCGACACGGCGACTGTGCGCAAGCCTACTAAAAAGCAGAAGCGCGAGCAAGCCGCCGCCGACTCGGCCCGCCGCACCGAAAAGCTGTTCGGCTTGCGCCTCACCAAGCCAGCCAAGGCAGGCTTCCTGGCCATTGCGCCCGGCGGCGGACAGATTTACAACAAAAAATACTGGAAGCTTCCCATCGTGTATGGGCTGGTGGGGGGCCTAGGGTACTGGATATACTACCAGCAGCGGCTCTACAAGCAGTTTAGTTTTGCGAACGGCACGGTGGCTTATACCGACGCCACCGGCCAGCTGATAACCAGAGCCAAGCAGATAACTGATTCCAAACTTTTCGGCGACAGCGATAGCGAGCGGCAGTTGCAAGCTCAGCTCGCCACCGCCTCTACCGACAACCCCGCCGCCATTACTAACAGCCTTATCTCGGCCCGCCGCTTCCGCGATTTATCCATCCTTTTAAGCGCAGTAGGCTACTCGCTTACGGTGCTCGACGCGGTGGTGGACGCCCACTTGAGCGAGTTTGACGTGAGCGACGACCTTTCGCTGCGCTGGCAGCCGGCGGCGCTGCCGGTGCCGGGGCAGGCGGCCTTTGCGCCGGGCCTGATGCTGACGCTGCACGCGCGCAAGTAGTCCCCGTCATAGCTCGTAAAAGAACGTCATGCCGAGCTTGCGAGGAATCTCGCTCGCACTACCTAGGAATCGTTCGGGTATCGTTCAACACTATCGGTGAGATTCCTCGCAAGCTCGGAATGACGTTCTTTTACGAGCTACTGCTTAACTAGTTAAACATGAAAATTCTCCTTATCGGCTACGGCAAAATGGGCCAGACCATTGCGGCGTTGGCTTCGGCGGCCGGGCACGAAATCGTTGGCATCGTGGACCACCAAGCTTCTGATTCGAAAATAGCGGACTTCACACCCGACCAGGTTGATGCCGCCATTGAGTTTACGCACCCCGAGTCGGCCTTCGAGAACGTGGCCGCCTGCCTGCGCCAGGGCCTGCCGGTGGTGTGCGGCAGCACGGGCTGGCTGCACCGCTTCGAGGAAGCCCAGCAGCTGGTGGCCGACACCAACGGCGCGCTGTTCTACGCCTCCAACTACAGCGTGGGCGTGAACCTGTTTTTCCACTTCAACGAGTATATCGCGGCCAAGATGAACCAGTTTGCCGCCAGCTACGACGTGCAGCTGACCGAAGTGCACCACACCCAGAAGGTAGACCAGCCCAGCGGCACGGCCCTCACGGCGGCCCAGGGCATCCTGGCCCACTTCCCCAGCAAGACCACCTGGCGCAACGCCCCCGCCCAGGCTCCCGAAGAGCTGGCCGTGCTTAGCGAGCGGCGCGGCGACGTGGTAGGTATTCACGAAGTGCGCTACGCCTCAACGGCCGATACCATTACGCTGCGCCACGAAGCCCACTCGCGCGAGGGCTTTGCCCAGGGCGCGCTGCTGGCGGCGGGCTGGCTGCCGGGCCGCCACGGGGTATTTGGCATGAATGACTTGCTGGGGTTGTAGGGGCCTAGGGTAAAAAGAACGTCATGCTGAGCCTGCCGAAACATCTCTACCGCGTTCCTATGGTATCGTTCGGTAGAGATGCTTCGGCAGGCTCAGCATGACGTTCTTGTACATTTGAGATTCTTAGCTATCCTGGGTACCAACGCGGTACTTCACTCCGTTCTCTAAGTTGTTTATTTGCCGAACATTCGGCCTATTTTTCCATGCTGCTTCGCAAAACCGAACCCACGGCTCCGCCCAAGCCTCCTAAAAGCAAATCCCGCGAGTGGGTCGATTCGCTGCTGTTCGCCGTTATCGCGGCTACGCTCATCCGCTGGGCCACGTTTGAGGCCTACGTCATCCCGTCGCCGAGCATGGAGCACTCACTGCTGGTGGGCGACTACCTGTTTGTGAGCAAGCTGCACTACGGGCCCATCACGCCCCAAACGCCCCTGCAAGTGCCGCTGACGCACCAAACGGTGCCCATCTTTAATTTCAAGAGCTACTCCGACCTCATTCAGCTGCCCACCTACCGCTTTCCGGGCTTCAGCTCCATCAAGCGCAACGACGTGGTGGTGTTTCACGTGCCGCACGAGCAGCAGTACCCGGCCGACCTGCGCACCAACTACATCAAGCGCTGCATTGCCATCGCGGGCGATACGCTGGAGATTCGCCAGGGCCAGATATTCCTGAACGGACAGCCGGGCGCCATTGCTGGGCAGCCCCAAACCTCGTACTTCATGCAGGTGACGGAAGCCAACGACGAGGTGCGCCAGGCCCTGCACGACCACGGCGTGGTGAACTACGACGAGCCCGACGGCATGCCCGTCGCGGGCACCGACCCCGCCACCGGCGCCGTGGGCTACACCTTTAGCTGCCCGGCCGACGTGGCCGCCTACTTCCGCCAGCAGCCTTACGTGAAGAAGCTGGAAGTAACGGAGCCCGAAGGCCTTACGCTTTTTCCCGACGCGGCTGACTTCCACGTATCGGGGGCCATGAGCGCCACGCCGCGCCGCTGGCAGCTCGACAACTACGGCCCGCTGCCCGTGCCCAAGAAGGGCCAAACTATTCAACTGACGCCGGCCAACGCCGCGATTTACTACAAAATCGTGAGCCAGTACGAGCACAACCAGAACATCACTTGGAAGGACGGCATGATAGCCCAGAACGGCCAGCCGCTGACCAGCTACACCATCAAGCAGAACTACTACTGGATGATGGGCGACAACCGCCATAACTCGGAGGACTCGCGCTTCTGGGGCTTCGTGCCCGAAGACCACGTGGTGGGCAAGGCCGTGCTCATCTGGCTCTCGCTCGACCCCTTCGGCGACGCCGCCCACAAGGTGCGCTGGAACCGCTTGTTCCACACCATTGACTAGCCCCAGCAGTTGCTTACCGGCCCTAGGGTAAGTTCTTGGCGGTAAGCCGCCTGCCTGTTGCCAAAGCCCCGGTGCCACTCGGCATCGGGGCTTTTCACTGCTCGGCAAAAACGCCTTGGGCGGTGCCGGGGCCCTAGGGCCTGGCCCGGGTTTGAATCTTCGCTGGCAGGCCCTTGTTTATCAGGCAAAAGCTAGTAGCTTGCATAAACTTCGTTTTCGCCTGTTTGTATGGACCAAAAAGTGCTTGTACTCAATGGCGATTACACCGCCATTACTTTATGCAGCGTGCAGAAGGCCTTCGTGCTGCTGTTTCTTGATAAAGCCGAGATGGTGGCGAAGTCGGAAGGCGCGTTGCGCTCCATTTCGCAGGAGTTTCCGAAGCCCAGCATCATTCGCCTGGCCCGCTACGTGCGCGTGCCCTACAAGGGCATTGCCCTGAGCCGCCACAACATCTTTAAGCGCGACCAGTACGAGTGCCAGTACTGCGGCTCGACCAAGACCCTGACCCTGGACCACGTGCTGCCCCGCTCACGCGGCGGCGACTCGGGCTGGACTAACCTGGTAACGGCCTGCTCGCGCTGCAACCACCACAAGGGCCAGCGCACCCCCGCCGAGGCCAACATGCCCCTGCGCACCCAGCCCAAAAAGCCCACGCTCACGGGCTTTCTCAAGTTGAGCGCCGGTACCATCGACCAGACCTGGCACGACTACCTGGGCTAACAAAAAACCCCGCTGCTGATGGCAGCGGGGTTTTTTGTTAGCCGGGGGGCCTAGGCCCTAGCGGGTCTGGTTTTCGTAGCGGGTGGCGTTGTTTTCTTCGCGCACGGGCTGGGTCGAAGCGTCGTCCGTGTCGTAGTAGTCCTGCACCGGCTGGCCATTCACGAAGGTGAGCAGGTCGCGGTTCAGGCGGTCTTTCGAGGTGATGAGCAGGCCGTGGGGCTCGCCGTCGTAGCCCACAATCTGCGAGCCGGGCACCAGGGGCGCGGCGGCCTTGGCGCCAGTTTCGGGCGGCACAATGTCGTCAGCAGTACCGTAGATGAAGAGCGTGGGCACCTTGATGGTACCCATATCCTGGCGGAAGTCAGTTTCACCAAACGCTTTGACGCACTGCGAGGTGGCGCGGGGCGAGGCCGGGAAAGCCAGCATGGCCGTCCAGTCGAGCACGCCCTGGCTTACCGGCTTTGAGAAGGTGCCCTGGCCGTAGAACTTCTTGCCGAAGTCGGAGAGGAAGCCGAAGCGGTCCTTGCCGAGGTTGGTAATCATATCGTCAAACGTCGATTTATCAACGCCCGAGGGGTTGTCGCCGGTTTTGAGCATGAAGGGCGCTACAGAACTCACAAACACCACTTTAGATACGCGGGCGCCGTTGTGGCGGCTCATGTAGCGGGCCACTTCGCCGCCGCCCATCGAGAAGCCTACCAAGGTCACGTTTTGCAGGTCTAGCTCGTCGAGCACGGCTTTCAGGTCGTCGGCTAGCGTATCATAGTTGTAGCCATCCCAAGGTTTTGACGACTGGCCGAAGCCGCGGCGGTCGTAGGCAATGACGCGCACGCCGTGCAGGGGCAGCTCGGCCAGTTGGTACTCCCAGGAAGCGCCCGAAAGCGGCCAGCCGTGGATGAGCACAACCGGGTTGCCCTGGCCGTAGTCGCAGTAATGTACGTGGAGGTCTTTGCCTTGGGCATCTTGCCCTATTTTGATGTAGCTCATGAGAAAAGGAGGAGTGGTGAACGGGAATTTGCTAGGTTTACGCAAAGGACCTGGGAGTGGGTATTAAATGACATAATTTTATTGTGAACTTGCTTAAAACATTGCCTACCACCACGCTAAACCATCTATATTAAGCTGGTGCTTAGCTTGCTCGCCGGCGCCCGCTGCCGCTAGCTGGCTTTCGGCGGCTGCTGCTGCTTGTTGTTTGTCTTTCGCCTGCCTACCCGTCCTTTGCGCCCATGTTTTCTCCGACCCGTTCTTTGCGGTGGCTGGTGGCCCTAGGGGGCTTGGCCGCCTGCCAGTCGCCCACCAGCCAAAGCACCGCTACTACCACCCAGCCCCCCGCTGCCGCGCCTGCGGCCCCCACCGAGGCCACGGCCGCCGTGGCTAGCTCGCCGGGCACGGCCTACCATGCGTACCGCGGGCAGCTGCCGGGCCAGGCCGACAGCATCACGCTGCACCTGGTGACGGCGCCAGCCCGGTTTTTTGCCTTAGGCAGCGGCCCCGGCCACCGCGGCAGCTACTACGGCGCCGACGGCCACCCTTACCAGCTGCAAAGCCAGCTCAGCACCGCCCCCGATAGCGTGGTGCTCAACGACGTGAGCCCTGAGCGCGCCAGCGGCCCTAGGGGCGAGGCGCCGGTGTGGCGGCTGCGCCAGCAGCCGGGCGGGGCGCTGGTGGGCACCGTGGCGGGGCGCCCCGTGCGCCTGCGGCTATTGCCCGCGCCGGCCGGCACGCTCACGCTGGCCGTGCGCTACTTTGCCGATTCGCTGGCGGCCTTCCCGCGCCAGGCCAAGTCGCCCCGCGCCCGCCTGAGCTGGCAGGCGCTAGTGCCCGCGGGCGGGCCCGCCGCGCCGCGCCAGGCCCTGCAAGCCAGTATGCTGCGCGACCTGCGCGGCGATACCACCGACGCCCGCGCACCCCTAGCCCTGCCGGCCCTGTACAAGCAGCAGCGCGATACCTTCTTCACCGACTACCGCGCCGAGCTGGCCGCTACCCCCGCCCCTACTGACACTAGCGACACCGGCTCGTACCGCGCCACCCTCAACTACGAGCAGCAAACGGCCAGTTACGTGCTCTTTCGAGGGGGCGACTTGCTGAGCGTGGCCTATTTCACGTATGACTACAGCGGCGGGGCGCACGGCAACTACGGCACCACCGGCGCCAGCTACGACCTGCGCACCGGCCGCCGCCTGCGCTACGACGATATTTTCCTGCCCAGCGCCGCCCCTAGCCTGCCCGCGCTGCTGGCCACCGCCGTGCGCCCCTTGGTGGGCCTGAAGCCCGGCGAAGCGCTCGACAAAACGCTGTTTGTGAAGCGAATGCCAATCACGCACAACGTGTACCTGACGGCGGGCGGCGTCGTGTTCACCTACCAGCCCTACGAAATTGCGGCCTACGCCCAGGGCGAGGTGGCGGTGTTTCTGCCCCTGGGGCAGGTGCGCGGGCTGCTGCGCCAGGGCCTGCCGCTACCAAGCGCCGCGAGCGTAGCCGCGCGCTAAGGTTCTCCTTTCCCAGCACCCTAGGCCCCTTTATGCTTGCCAACCCCGCCCGCTTTGCCGAAGCCTGCCGCCTCTTCGACGCGGCCAATGCCGACGACCCCACTCTGGAGCTTGATGACCACGGCCAGCCCGTGCCCAAAGAGCTGCTGTATGCCCAGCGCATGAGTGCCTGCCTGGCCCGCGTGGCCCCCGACGCCCCCGAGGCCGTGCAACTGGCTGCCCGCAGCCAGCACATCCGGCGCTGGCACATCCCTAGGGCCGACTTCCCGCTGACGCGCCCCGGCTACCACCAGTGGCGCAACACCCTCAAGCAGTACCACGCCGAGCTGGCCGGCGAGCTATTGCAGCAGGCTGGCTACGAGGCGGATGCGATACTGCGCGTGCAGCAGCTACTGCGCAAGGAGCGCCTGAAGGATGACCCCGAAGTGCAGCTGCTGGAAGACGTGATTTGCCTGGTGTTTCTCGAGCATTACTTCCTGCACTTCGCGGCCCAGCACCCCGAGGAGAAGGTCATGGAGATAGTGCGCAAAACCTGGCCTAAGATGACCGAGCGCGGCCACGCGCTGGCTTTGCAGCTGCCGTTTTCGCCCGAGGCGCTGGCGCTGGTGACGCGGGCGCTGGGCGGGTAGCGCCGGGCGGCTAGTTCAGTACGGCCTTGGGGTCGGGTTGCTCGTAGTCGGGCAGCTCGATGTCGCCGGTGGGCGGGCTGGCCAGCAGGGTGGTGAGCTGCCGGATGCCCGGCGCGGCGGATATGTGCAGCACCGTGCGCAGCAGGACCAGGCCCAGGCGCGACTGCGGGTTGAAGATGCGCGGGGTCGTTTTGGACACGTCTTGGCCTTTTTCCACGTAGGGGCGCAGCCGCTGCTCGTAGGCGGCGAAGGCGGCCGGGTAGTCGGGACCGTGGCGGTGCAGCTCGCCGGCCAGCACGTAGCTGCCCACGATGGCCTCGGTGGTGCCCACGCCAAAGGGGCCGGAGCACCAGGCGGCGTCACCGGTTAGCGCCACGCGGCCCCTGGTCCACTGGCTGAGCTTCACCTGGCTCACCAGCTCGAAGTAGAAGTCGTCGGCCGCGTCCAGTCCGGCCACGATGCGGGGGGCCTCCCAGCCGGCGTCGGCAAATACTTCGTGCAGCTTTTGCTTCTGGGCGGCCACGGGCAGGTTTTCGTAGCCGGCCGGTTCGTGCTGCCACAGCAGCAGGGCGCGGGTGGTATCAGTATTGTCGGGGCGCAGCCAAAGGCCGCGGCCGCCGGGCGCGTTGTAGGCGCGGGCAATCTGGCCGTCGCCCGCCGCGCGCGCAATGGTGAAGTAGGCCACGTACAGGTCGTAGGGCTTGCGCGTGACCTCGGCTTCGAACAGCAGCTGGCGCGTAGAGGAGTTGGCCCCTTCGGCCGCCACCACCAGGTCGAACTGCTCCGGCTCGCCGTGCGCGAAGGTGACGCGCACGCCCGCGTCGGTTTGTTCTACCTTTTCAATGGTATCGCCGAAGCGGTAGCGCACCTGCTCGCGGCTGTGGTCGTAGAGCAGCCGGGCCAGGTCGCCGCGCAGGATTTCCAGCTCGGCCGTCAGGCCTTCGCCCCCTACCTGGTCGTTGTCGAACTCGGCCACAGGTTCGTTGTGCTCGTCGACGTAGGCAAAGCCCTGCTCGCCGGTATTGTGGTCTTTCACGGCTTGCAGCAAACCCATCCGCTCGAGTATCGGGCGGGCGGCCCCGCGCACGTCGATGTTCTGGCCGCCGTCGCGGAACTCCGGTGCCCGCTCCACCACCGTTACGTCGAAGCCATAGTGGTGTAACCACCAGGCCAGGGTCGGGCCGGCAATGCTAGCCCCGGTTACTAAAACACGCTGATTCATAGAAAAACAGAAAGAGAGTGAATAGGTGGCTGGCCCCTGGGGGCCGGCCCGCCCGGCAGGTAGTCGTCCTTAAAATACGCAGCCGGCGGCCGGGTGTTCAGGGCAGCCCGCGCCGGGCAACACCCCAGCTGGCGCAGGGCGTTACGCCCCCTCCCGCATCCCCACCACCTCCCCAATAAATATCAGCGCCGGGTACGTAATGCCCGCTGCCGCCACCAGGGCCGGCAGGTCGCGCACGGGGCCGGCTACCGATTTGCGTTGCGGCAGCGAGGCGTGCATGACCACGGCGGCGGGGGTGGCGCCGCGGCCCTCGGCCTCGTAGGTGGCCACGATGTGGGGCAGGGCCTTCATGCCCATGTAGACGACCACCGTGGAATTGCTTTGCATGGCTAGGCGTAAATCGGCCGAGAGCGAGCCGTCCTTTTTGGTGCCCGTCAGCACCCAAAAGCCCTCGCTCACTTGCCGGTGCGTGAGGGGAATATCCTCAAACCCCACGGCCTGCATGCTCGAAATACCTGGCACGTAGTGCGCCGCGATACCGTGGGCGCGGGCAAAGAGCATTTCCTCGAAGCCCCGGCCGAAGATGAACGGGTCGCCGCCCTTGAGGCGCACCACGCGCCCTAGGGTCCGGGCTTTTTCCAGGATAAGCTGGTGAATGACCTCCTGCGGGGTGTACTCACCGTAGGGTTTTTTGCCCACGTACAGGCACTCGCAGGCGGCCGGTGCCAGGGCCAGCAGCTCTTGGTTGGCGAGGTTGTCGTAGAGGATAACGTCGGCCGATTGCAGGATGCGGTAGGCCTTGAGCGTCAGCAGCTCCGGGTCGCCGGGGCCGGCGCCCACTACGTATAGCTCGGGCAGAATAGGGAGTCGGGCCATGACAGAAAAAAAAGGGCTAGGGCGCGGGACAGGCAAGTAGGGATAGCTGCCGACCAACGGCCGCCGCAACAAGCGGCACCAGTTTCAAGGTGCAGCTACTAAACCATCGGCTAGCTACAAAGGTGAGTAGCTACCACAGCTACTTGCCTGGCGGCTGATAAAGGGGGATGGCCTATCAAGCTATAAACGACTGTAGTACTGCCCTTCGTTTTTAAGGTGTTATTTCGAAACTTTATATTAAATTTCTTTTACACCCCCTATTGCTTTAAGGGTTATTTTGTTTAAGTTTGCTGATATAGTTTCTAAACACCTTTAATTATAAGGTCATTTTCAAATACCTTATAAAATAAAAGGCTGCTTTCTCTCGCTCCTTCCCCTCTCCCACCCCTCGACTTCGCCAATTCATTTTTCACTACCCGATTTCTTAGGATAGTATGGCAATGCAGGGAAACCCTACCGTGGTCGTTATCGGCAACGGCATGGTCGGCTACAAGTTTTGCGAGAAGCTGCTCGCCAAGTCGACCGATTTTAACGTGGTAGTATTTGGCGAAGAGCCGCGCGTGGCTTACGACCGGGTGCACCTGAGCGAATACTTCGGCGGCAAAACCGCCGACGACCTGCTGATGGCGCCCACCAACTGGTACCGCGACAACGGCATCACCCTGCACCTGGGCGACGCGGTGCAGGAAATCGACCGGGCCAGCCAGACGGTGCACGCCCGCAGCGGCCTGGTGCAGCCCTACGACTACCTGGTGCTGGCCACCGGCTCGTCGGCCTTCGTGCCCGACATTCCGGGCGTGGAGCAGGCCGGGGTGATGGTGTACCGCACCATTGAGGACCTGGACGAGATAAAGGCCTATGCCGCCACCGCCCGCAGCGGGGCCGTGCTGGGCGGCGGCCTGCTGGGCCTGGAAGCCGCCAAGGCCCTGCTCGACCTAGGGGTGCCGGAGGCGCACGTGGTGGAGTTCGCGCCCCGCCTGATGCCCCGGCAGATTGACGCGGCCGGCAGCGCCATGCTCCAAAGCAAGCTGGAGGCCCTAGGGCTGAAGATTCACCTCAGCAAGGCTACGTCGAGCATTGTGGGCGAGGGCAAGGTGGAGAGCTTGCACTTCGGCGACGGCTCGGTGCTGGAGGTGGATATGCTGGTGATTTCGGCCGGCATTCGGCCCAGGGATGAGCTGGCCAAGCTAGCGGGGCTGGACGTGGGCATGCGCGGCGGCATCGTGGTGAATGATGAGATGCAAACCACTGACCCGCGCATCTTTGCCATTGGCGAGTGCGCCCTGCACGGCGGCATGATTTACGGGCTGGTGGCGCCCGGCTACGACATGGCCGAGGTGGTAGTAAGCCAGCTGCTGCGCGGGGCCAGGGCCTTCACGGGCTTCGATATGAGCAGCAAGCTCAAGCTGATTGGGGTGGACGTGGCCAGCTTCGGCGACCCGTTCATTGCCGAGCCGCACAGCCGCGCCATCGTGTACGAGGACGCGCACAACGGCATCTACAAGCGCATCAATATCAGCCCCGACGGGAAATACTTGCTGGGCGGCGTGCTAGTAGGCGACGCCGAGGCCTACAGCATGCTGCTGCAAACGGTGAACAACAAGCTGGCCCTACCGCCCCACCCGGAAGACCTCATCCTAGGGGCGCGCGGCGGCGAAGAAGCCGCCGGGGCCGGCGTCATGAGCTTGCCCGACGAAGCGCTGGTGTGCTCGTGCGAGGCCGTGACCAAGGGCATGATTTGCGACGCCATTGAAACCCAGGGTATCACAGACCTGGCGGGCCTGAAGAAGTGCACCAAGGCTGGCACCGGCTGCGGCGGCTGCGTGCCGATGGTCAAGGACCTTATCAACGGCGTACTCACGGCCCAGGGCGCCTACATCAAGAACGTGCTGTGCGAGCACTTCGACTACTCGCGCCAGGAGCTGTTCGACCTCTTGAAAATCAACGACATCCGCACCTACGACCAGGCGCTCGACCGCTTCGGGGTGGGCGATGGCTGCGAGGTGTGCAAGCCGGCGGTGGGCAGTATCCTGGCGGGCTTGTGGAACGATTTGATCATCAAGCAAAACGTTATCCAGGACACCAACGACCGCTACTTGGCCAACATCCAGAAGGGCGGCAGCTACTCGGTGATGCCGCGCATGGCTGGCGGCGAGGTGAGCCCCGAGCAGCTGATAGTTATCGGCCAGATTGCCCGCAAGTACAATCTGTACACCAAGATTACGGGCGGCCAGCGCATCGACATGTTTGGGGCGCACGTGAGCGACCTGCCCGACATTTGGGAGGAGCTGGTGAACGCGGGCTTCGAGAGCGGGCACGCCTACGGCAAGAGCCTGCGCACCATCAAAAGCTGCGTGGGCAGTACCTGGTGCCGCTACGGCCTGCACGACAGCGTGAGCCTGGCCATTGAGTTGGAAAACCGCTACAAGGGCATCCGCTCGCCCCATAAGATGAAGAGCGGCGTGAGCGGCTGCGTGCGCGAGTGCGCCGAGGCGCAGGCCAAGGACTTCGGGGTGATTGCCACCGAAAAAGGCTGGAACCTCTACGTATGCGGCAACGGCGGCGCCAAGCCCCAGCACGCCCAATTGCTGGCCGCCGACATCGACAAGGAAACGCTGGTGAAGTACCTCGACCGCTTCATCATGTTCTACATCAAGACGGCCGACCCGCTGATGCGCACCGCCACCTGGCTCAACAAGATGGACGGCGGCATCGCCTACCTGCGCAACGTGGTGGTGAACGACAGCCTAGGCCTCTGCGCCGACCTAGAGGCTGAAATCGCCCTGCTCATCGCCAACTACCACTGCGAGTGGCGCAAGGTGGTGGAAGACCCGGAGCTGCGCAAGCAGTTCACCCACTTCGTGAACGTGCCCAAGTCGAAAGACCCCACAATGGAGTTTGCGGAAATGCGCGGGCAGAAGATGAGTTCGGCCTGGTAGGTGCGGGTCGCCTAGGGGTGAGGCGGCGCGGACTGCAATTAAAAGCTAGAAACTAGAGCTAGTTCTCCTCTCCTTTTTGGAGAGGGGCTAGGGGTGAGGCGCACCGCAGAGGACGACCTGCATCCAAAATCAATACAATCAATATTTTATGGAAGCTGCACTTGCCGTTACCTGGCTGCCCGTGTGCCAAACCACTGACATTCCGGCCGATGGCGGGGCCTGCGCCTTGGTAGCGGGCGAGCAGGTGGCCATCTACAACTTCGCCCGGCGCGGCGAGTGGTACGCCACCCAAAACCTGTGCCCGCACAAGCAGCAGATGGCGCTGGCGCGGGGCCTGGTGGGCAGCACCGGCGAGCTGAGCGTGCCCAAGGTAGCCTGCCCTTTCCACAAGAACACGTTTTCGCTACTTACCGGCGAGTGTTTGAGCAGCAGCGATTTGCCTGGCATCCGCACCTACCCGGTGAAGGTAGAGGGCGGCGTAGTGTACGTGGGACTGTAGCGCAGTGGCGCGGGCTTCGTAGTTCGCAGCCCTAGGGGTAGCAGTGGGGCACTCGTCGGGTCACAATATTCCTATAATCAAGCATTTCATTCAAAAATACTTTCCTATGGAAGCCGAATTGACTACTCAGCAGCCGCTAAGCCGGCTCAACGTCTTCTCGGGTAGGGGCATGCAGATGCGCACGTTCCAGCTAACCTGGCTGACGTTCTTCTTTTGCTTTTTTGGCTGGTTCGGCATTGCACCGCTTATGCCGCTGGTGCGCGAGCAGCTGCACCTGGATAAGGGCCAGGTGGGCAACATCGTCATTGCTTCGGTGTCGGCCACCATTTTGGCGCGCCTGCTCATGGGCAAGCTCTGCGACACTATTGGGCCGCGCAAGGCCTATACCTGGCTGCTGGTAGTGGGGGCTATTCCGGTGATGCTCATTGGCTTAAGCAATAGCTACGAGAGCTTCCTGCTGTTTCGCTTCTGCATTGGCATCATCGGGGCCTCGTTCGTCATCACTCAGTTTCACACCTCCATGATGTTTGCGCCGGGCGTTGTGGGCACGGCCAACGCCGTGGCCGGCGGCTGGGGCAACCTCGGCGGCGGCATTGCCAACCTGGCCATGCCCCTGGTAGCCGCCGCTTTTGTAAGCCTAGGCTTCGTCGACAAAGCTAACTCGTGGCGCTACGCCATGGTGGTGCCGGGCGTGCTACTACTGGTCATGGCCACTTTGTACTATCGCTACACCCAGGACACGCCCCGCGGCAACTATACCGACATTGACCGCGAGCGGGCCGAGCGCAAGGAAGGCACCTTCGGCATAGCCCTGCGCGACTACCGCACCTGGCTACTGGCGCTGGCCTACGGCGCGTGCTTCGGCATCGAGATTACCATCGACAACGTGGCCGCTACCTACTTCGTGGACAATTACAAGGCGTCTCTTATTCTGGCCGGCGCGCTGGCGGGCATTTTTGGCGGCATGAACGTCTTTGCCCGCGCCCTGGGCGGCATTGTGGCCGACCGGGCTGGCCGCGCCTACGGCATCCAGGGCAAGTGGCTGCTGCTGAGCGGCGTGCTGGTGCTCGAAGGTATTGGCATCGTGTTCTTCTCGATGGCGCCTAGCCTCACGCTGGCCATTACGGCCATGCTATTCTTCGCCCTGTTCCTAAAAATGGCCAATGGCACTACCTATTCCATCGTGCCCTTCGTGAACCGGCAGGCCATTGGCAGCGTGAGCGGCATTGTGGGGGCGGGCGGCAACCTGGGGGCCATGCTGGTAGGCTTCCTCTTCAAATCCAAGGAAATCAGCTACAGTACGGCTTTTCTCTACATCGGCCTCGGGGTGGCGGCCGTGGGCGGCGTGGTGCTGCTGGTGCGGGCCTTCGCCGCCAAGCGCGAAGCTGCCGAAGCCCCGGCCATGGCCCTAGCGGCCTAGGCCCCCAGTGAAGCGCACAACTCTACCATGCCAACTCCTACTCCCAAACCATCTATTTGCTGCTACTGCGGGGTGGGCTGCGGCGTGCTGGTAGCGCCGCTGCCCGGCGGCGACGTAAGCGTGGTGGGCAACCCCGACTACCCCGTCAACCGCGGGGCGCTGTGCAGCAAGGGGCTGAACCTGCAGTACACCGTGAACGACCGGAGCGACCGGCTGCTGCACCCGCAGATGCGCTACAGCCGCACCCGGCCTTTGCAGCGCGTGAGCTGGGACGAAGCCCTGCAACGCACGGCGGCGGTATTTAAGACGTTCATCGCGAAATACGGGCCCGACTCGGTGGCCTTCTACGCCTCGGGGCAGTGCCTGACGGAGGAATATTACGTGCTCAATAAGCTCATGAAGGGCTTTATCGGCAGCAACAACCTCGACACCAACTCGCGCCTGTGCATGAGCAGCGCGGTGGTGGGCTACAAAATGGCCCTGGGCGAGGACAGCGTGCCGGTGTGCTACGACGACCTGGATTTGGCCGACTGCTTCCTGGTGGCCGGCGCCAACCCCGCCTGGTGCCACCCCATTTTGTGGCGCCGCGTGGAGGCCCGCAAGGCGGCGCACCCCGCCACCAAAGTCATCGTCATCGACCCTAGGGCCACCGACACCTGCGCCCTGGCCGACTTGCACCTGCAGCTCATTCCGGGTACCGACGTGGTGCTGCTGCAAGCCATCGCGCGGGTGCTGCTCGAGAACGGCGACGTGGACGCGGACTTCCTAGCCCACCACACCGAAGGCTACGAAACCTACCGCGCGCTGGTGCTGGCCCGCCCCGTGGCCGAAAGCGCCGCCCTGTGCGGCGTACCCGAGGCTGACATTCGGCTGGCGGCCAGCTACATCGGCTCAGCTCAGGCCTTTCTGTCGATGTGGACGATGGGGCTGAACCAGAGCGCCGTGGGAGTCGATAAAAACCTGTGTTTGCTGAATCTGCATTTGCTGACGGGCCAGATTGGCCGGCCCGGCGCGGGGCCGCTCTCGCTTACCGGGCAGCCCAACGCCATGGGCGGGCGCGAGGTGGGCGGCCTCAGCAACCTGCTGCCCGCCCACCGCAACCTGGCCAACCCCGCGCACCGGGCCGAGGTGCAGCAGTTTTGGGGCAGCGGGCCGCTGGCCGCGCAGCCCGGCTACACGGCCACCGAGATGTTTGAGGCCCTCGAAGCCGGGCGCCTCAAGGCTATCTGGATAGTGTGCACCAACCCGCTCACCAGCCTGCCCAATGCGCGCCAGGCCGAGGCAGCGCTGGCCAAGGCCAAGTTCGTGGTGGTGCAGGAAGTCAGCAGCCAGCCCCAAACCCTGACCTACGCCGACGTGGTGCTGCCCGCCGCCGCCTGGGCCGAAAAAGAGGGCACCATGACCAACTCGGAGCGCCGCATCAGCCACCTGGCCAAGGTGGTGGACGCGCCCGGCGAGGCCCTGCCCGATGCCGAAATAATCTGCCGCTTTGCCCAGGCCATGGGCTTTCCGGGCTTCGACTACCCTAGCCCCGAGGCTATCTACCTGGAGCATATCCGCCTAACGGCCGGCACCAGCCTCGACAGTACGGGATTGAACTACAGCACCTTGAAAGAGCGCGGCTCGGTGCAGTGGCCCTACCGCGCCGGCCAGGCCGCGCCCGATACGCCGCGCCTGTTCACCGACCACCGATTCTATACTCCCAGCGGCCGGGCGGTGCTGCACGCGCCGGCGGCCAGCTTCCGCAGCGAGGCGCCCGACGAGGAGTTTCCCTTCGTGCTCACCACCGGCCGCATCCGCGACCAGTGGCACACCATGACCAAAACGGGCAAGGTGAGCAAGCTGACCAAGCACCTGCCGCAGGCTTTTCTGGAGCTGCACCCCCAGGATGCGGAAGCCCTAGGGGTGGCCGAGGGCGAGCTGGTGACGGTAAGCTCGCGCCGGGGCGAGGTGCGGGTGGCGGCGCGCCTCAGCGTCGGCATCCGGCCGGGCGTGGTGTTTCTGCCCATGCACTGGGGCCGGCAGCTGGGCTCCGACCTGAACCGGGCCAACAACGTGACGTCGGGCACGCTGGACCCGCTGTCCAAGGAGCCCGACTTTAAGTTTTGCGCCGTGCAGGTGGTGAAGTACCGGCCCGCCCGGCGGCGCGTGGTGGTGGTGGGCGCCGGGGCCGGCGCCTGCGGCTTCGTCAAGTCCTACCGCGAAGTAAATCAGCAAGATGAACTGATTGTATTCAGCAAGGAAGACTTTCCCTTCTACAATCGCGTACTGCTGCCCGACTACCTGAGTGGGCACCAGCAGTGGGCGCAGTTGGTGAAGATGCAGGAAGCCGAAGAAACTGCCTACCGCCTCGAGGTGCGGCGCGGCGTGAGCGTGGAAAGTATCCACTGCGCCGAGAAGTACGTACTCGACTCGCATGGCCAGCGCACCGATTATGACGTGCTCATTCTGGCCACGGGCAGCCGGGCGGCGGTGCCGAGGGGAGTGCCCGCGCTACCCGGCATCTTCTCGATGCGCAGCCGCCTCGACGCCGACAATTTTCGGGCGCACCTGCCGGCCACCGGGGCCCACGTGGTGGTGGTGGGCGGCGGCCTGCTGGGCCTGGAAATGGCCGCCTCGCTGCGCGAAATGGGTACCCGCGTCACGATTATTCAGCGCACCTCGCGCTTTCTTGACCGCCAGCTTGATGCCCTAGGCAGCCAGCTGCTGCGCGAGGAAATGGCCAACCAGGGCTGCGAGTTGTATTTCAACGACGAGGTAGAGCTGTTCTACGGCCGCGCGCGCCTCACCGGCGTGGGCCTCAAAAGTGGCCGCCGCCTCGACTGCGATGCCGTGCTGCTGGCCATCGGCACGGTCCCCAACCTGGAGCTGGCCCGCGACTGCGGCCTGCGCTGCCAGCGCGGCGTGGTGGTGGATGCGCACCTGCAAACCAGCGACCCGAGCGTGTACGCCCTAGGGGAGATTGCCGAGTTTGAGGGCACGCTCTACGGCATTACGGCCGCCGCCGAGCAGCAGGCGGCGGTGCTGGCCCGCTACCTAGGCGGCGATGTGGTTGCCCACTACCAGGGCAGCACGTTCATGAATATTATCAAGATTCACGGCTTCGACTTGTGCAGCATTGGCCTGCCCGAAGCCCCTAATGCTATTGACTACGAGGAAATTGTCTTCATCGACAAAGCCCAGCGTTACTACAAGAAGTGCATCATTCACCAAGACCGGCTGGTGGGGGCCATTCTCATTGGTGATAAAAACGAGTTCCAGGAGTTTCGCGAGCTGATTGCCAACCGCACCGAGCTGAGCGACAAGCGCCTGCAGCTACTGCGCAGTGGCCGTCCCGCCGCGCCGGTGCTCGGCAAGCTGGTGTGCAGCTGCAACAACGTGGGGGCCGGCAACCTGCGCCAGGCCATTGCCACTGGCTGCGCCTCGCTGCGCGAACTAAGCGCCGCCACGGGCGCCGGCACCGGCTGCGGCTCGTGCCGACCCGAGGTGCAGCGCCTGCTGGAGGAGAGTTTGGTAGCGGTGGAATCGGCCTAGGGTCACCTCGCCCCCTAGCCCCCTCGCCTTTAGAAAAAGGGAACTAGCTTCAGCTTTTAGTTTAGCTTATAACGATATACTCTTTACGCATAACCACTTAGGAAGCTAGAGCTAAGTACTAGAGCTAGTCCCCCCTCTCTGAAGGAGAGGGGGCTAGGGGGTGAGGCGAAGCGTCTGCATCACATGCCCACCATCCGCATCAATCTGCCCGGCGGCCTCGTGCCGGCCGGCGACCTGCTCACCATCGTGGAAGCCGCTGAGGCGGCCGAGGCCGAGCACCTGCACCTGGGCACCCGGCAGCAGCTACTGGTGCGCGTGGGCGACGACCGGCAGCCGGCGCTGAGCGAGGCCTTGGCCACGGCCGGCATTGCCCACGAGGTCGATACCGAGCTGCACCCCAACATCAGTAGCTCCTACGTGGTGGAAGAAGTATTTCACCACACGGCCTGGCTGCGCGAGGGCGTCTACCAGGATGTACTGGATTCGTTTGATTTCCAGCCGCGCCTGAAAATCAACCTCATCGACAAAGGCCAGACCTTCGTGCCCTTCTTTACGGGCAACCTAAACTTTATCACCTCCGACACGCCCAACTACTGGTACCTATACGTGCGGTTTCCGAAGCATAACCAACTGTACTGCTGGCCTTCGCTGGTGTACTCGGAGGACATTGCGGCGGTGAGCGGCACCGTCGAGCGGGTGATACTCGGGAACCGCGAGCGGTTCTACGACCAACCAGGGGCAGATGGCACCTTACTGTACGGGCTGGTGAGCGCCCAGCATAGCTTTGGCTTCCAGCCCATTACGGCGCCGCTCACCCTGCCGCCGTTTACCCTGCCCTACTACGAGGGCTTCAACCGCTACGGCAGCAAAATCTGGCTCGGCATCTACCGGCGCGACGAGCAGTTTTCGTTGGCTTTCCTGAAGGAGGCGTGCCAGCTGTGCCTGCGCATGCGCATCGGCCAACTGTGCACCACGCCCTGGAAGTCGCTCATCATTAAAGGCATCGACCCCGCCGACCGGCCCCTGTGGGATGCCGTGCTGCGCCGCCACCGCCTCAACGTGCGCCACGCCGCCAACGAGCTAAACTGGCAAGTGGAGGACGAGTGCCCCACGGGCCTGGCCCTGAAGCACGAGCTGGTGCGCCACTTCAATGAGGAGGATATCCGAACCTACCAGCTGTGCTTCGCCATCAAAACCAAGCCCAAAACGGGCTTATTCGGCTCTATCGTGGTGCGCAGCCAGCAGGGCCACCTCAGCCAGGTTGGCCTGCACGCCGAGCAGTACGAGTTGCTGCACACCCGCGATTTCAACCCCAACAGCAAGGACTTCGTGAGCTTCCGCCAGCGCGTGAGCCGCGACAACCTACCCTGGTACCTGAGCCAGCTCTGCGACCAGTTTTACGAGCAGCAGGAGGCTGCCACCCTGCCCGCACCGCTGCTTGAGCCGGCCGCGCCCGCCGCCCCGGCCTACCAGCCCACGCTGCACCAGTGCCGCCACTGCCTCACCGTGTACGATGCCGCCTACGGCGACCCTGCCCAAGGCGCGGCGCCGGGCACCCCGTTCGAAGAGCTACTGGCCTACTACTGCCCCACCTGCGACGCCCCGGCAACCGATTTTGCCAGCGTAGGTGAGCACCAGCTGACCGGGGCACGGTAGCGCTTCTAGCCTACCACTAATTTGCCCGCGGCCCTGGTCTTTGGCCCGGTGCCGCCCCTAGGGCCGAACAATTTGCTTGCGCGGCGCTTTCTGCTGGTAGCCAGCGCGGCGCGTGCCCGGCGCCCTCCCCCCCAAGATGCCCGACCAAAACCCGCTGTTCCCGGCCTTTCTGCAACTCGAAAACCTGCGGGTGCTGCTCGTAGGGGGCGGCAATGTGGGCCTGGAAAAGCTCACGGCCATCCTGCGCAACAGTCCGCGCACGGCCATCACGGTCGTGAGCATCACCCTGCTGCCCGAGCTGCGCGCGCTGGCCGCCCGGCACCCTAGGGTGCAGCTGCTGCAAAAAGCCTTCGCCGAAACTGACCTCGACGCCCACGACCTCGTGTTTGCCGCCACCGACGACCCCGGCCTGCACCGCGCCATTGTGGCCGCCGCCCGCCCGCGCCGCCTGCTCGTAAACGTGGCCGACACGCCCGCGCTGTGCGACTTCTACCTTTCGTCAGTAGTAGTAAAGGGTCAGCTGAAAATAGCCATTTCCACCAACGGCAAGTCGCCCACCGTGGGCAAGCGCCTGCGCGCCGTGCTCGAAGAAACCCTGCCCGACGAGCTAGACGAGGTACTGGCGCAGATGACCATCATCCGCGGGCGCCTGGCCGGCGATTTTGCCCATAAGGTTAAGTCGCTCAACGCCGTAACTGCCGAACTGGCGGGAGGCCGCGCCTACGAGTCGCCCGCTACCCGGCGCTGGCGGCGGGTGGCTATCGGTTCGCTGCTGGCCCTAGGGGCGGTGGTGGCCGAAAGGATGGTGCGCAGCAGGCCGTAGCGCCAGCTTTGCGCCTTGCCTTATTGCAAATAGTAGTGCCGGATGCGGTTCAGGTTGTCATCCAGCTCGTACACCAGCGGCACGCCAGTCGGGATTTCGAGCTTGGTCACTTCCTCATCCGACAGGTTGTCAATGTACTGCACCAGCGCCCGCAGGCTGTTGCCGTGGGCCGATACGATAACTTTCTGCTGGTTGCGCATGGCCCGCACAATGCGCTCGGTCCAGAAGGGCATCACGCGCGCCATCGTTTCGCTCAGGTTCTCGGTTAGCGGCAGCTCGCGGTCGGTGAGGTGCTTGTAGCGAATGTCATGGCCCGGAAAGCGCGGGTCGTCGCGCGTCACGGCGGGCGGCAGGGCGTGGGGGTCGCGGCGCCACTTCTGCACCTGCTCCTCGCCGTATTTCTCGGCGGTTTCGGCCTTATTGAGGCCTTGTAGCGCGCCGTAGAACCGCTCATTCAGCCGCCACGACTTTTGAATCGGAATCCAGAGGCAATCCGCCCCATCAAGCACGTAATCAAGCGTTTTGATAGCGCGGCGCAGCACCGACGTGAAGCCCTGGTCGAAGGTGTAACCGTTCTTTTTGAGAATCTGCCCGGCGTTGCGCGCCTGCTGGCGGCCGGTGTCAGTCAGGTCCACGTCGGTCCAGCCGGTGAAGCGGTTTTCGAGGTTCCATTGGCTTTCGCCGTGGCGGATAAGCACGAGTTTTTCCATTGCTGCGATTTTTTTACCAAACAGCAAGCGGGTTGGTTTGTCAGCTAATATTGAAACAATTCCACAAGCCGGTCACCTATCTCCTTGGCTGTATCGGTTGCAATCGCTCCGAGCTTCTTCACTAGCCGCGCCTTATCTACCGAGCGAATATGGTCGAGCGCCACCTGCCCAGCTTTGTCCTGAAACTGGCAATCGACCCGCGACGGATACGCCCGCTGCGCACTCGTTAGGGCGGCTACCGTAACGGTGCGCAAATAGCGGTTCAGCTCATCGGGCGAAATGACCACGCACGGCCGGGTCTTATTGATTTCGCTGCCTTGGGTTGGGTCCAAGTTCACCAGCCACACCTCGAAGCGCTGCACGGTAGTTACCATTGCCACTCGTCTTCTTCAAACTTCGCATCCGAAAACCCTTCCAGCAACTCCCCTTCTGGCTCTTGGCCGTCAGCCATGGCTGCTTGCATCTGGGCTGCCCAGCCTTGTCGAACTGGGCGTATTACTGGGGCAATGAGCAGGCCTTCAGGCGTAGGGCGCAGTTCCACTTCGCCGCTTAGGTGATACTGTTGCAGCAGCTTTTTAGGCAGAACAATTCCTTGGGAATTGCCGACACGGATGAGGCGAGTTTGCATGATATAAATGTACGTACAAAATAATTACAAATATTCATGAAAAATTCCGCTCTCTTGGTTCTGCAGATATGCCTCTTCGCTTGTAGCTTGACGCCAAAGCCGGTCGGAAAGCGCGTTTATTTAGCCAAAGGCAACATATCGCTCATTTTACCAGATAGCTCACTTGCATACAGCAAACCTCTTTTCTTCGCACCTGATTATGGGCCCAATCCTGATTATAAAGAAACGGGTGCTCATTATTTCAGTCCTGATTCTAGTATAAGAGTAAGCGTTGTTGTAAGAGCAAATCCTACCGGCATCTTAGTGGGGGTACCATGGAAGCTCTTAACTAATTCAAAAAATATACAACAGTATAAGGAAGAGCTTATTGCAAAAAACCACGGGTTAGCTATAATTGAAACACAAGTTACTGACAGTTCAACTCGCAGGTTGACATTAACTTATAGACTGCCGCAGCAAAAAGAAGCAGGATGGCGTGGCCAGGCAAGCTACAATAGCGCGCTAACTATATATGGTGACTATCGAATAATTGAATTATATTTTTCAGCACCCGATACAGAAGCAAATCGCAAAGCCATAAGGGCTGCTTCAGCTAGCGTAATAATTAATCCTAATTTTTTAAAAGCAGTAGCTAAACCTTATCTACAAAGGGAGTATCGGGACTAGCAAAACTCATTGATAATCCGTACCTTTGCGGCCCCGTCAAGGTGGCGGGCCGGTGCCCTAGGGGCCGGCATTAACTCAAACTGCGCCACGGCTCTGGGTTCCGGCGGTGGTGTTCAGTGATTTAGGAACCTGCTATCTAATGGCAGAATTGGTTGACGACTTCGACTGGGATAATGTTGGAGCCAGTGGCTTCGGGGGTAACTACAACTCCGAGCAGCGCGCCGAGCTGGAAAAATTGTACGGCGACACCCTCACCACCGTGCAGGAGGAAGAGGTTATTAAGGGTACCGTGGTAGGCATCACCGACCGCGACGTTATCCTGAACATCGGCTTTAAGTCGGACGGCCTAGTGCCGCTGAGCGAATTCCGCGACCTGCCCGAGCTGAAAGTGGGCGACGAGGTGGACGTGTTCATCGAAGACCAGGAAGACGCGAACGGGCAGCTAATACTGTCGCGCAAGAAGGCTAAGATTAAGCAAGCCTGGAACGCTATCTACAGCGCCCTGGAAAATGATACCGTGCTGGAAGGCGTGGTGAAGCGCCGCACCAAGGGCGGCCTCATCATGGAGATGGATGGCGTAGAGGCCTTCCTCCCCGGCTCGCAAATTGACGTGAAGCCCATCCGCGACTTCGACATCTACGTTGGTCGCCGCATGGAAGTAAAGGTGGTGAAAATCAACGCCGCCTTCGACAACGTAGTGGTGTCGCACAAAGTCCTGATTGAGAAGGACCTCGAGCAGCAGCGCGAAGCCATCTTGAACAACCTGGAGAAAGGCCAGATTCTGGAGGGCAACATCAAGAACATGACCAACTTCGGCGTGTTCATCGACCTCGGCGGTGTCGATGGTCTGCTGCACATCACGGACATTTCGTGGGGCCGCATCGCTCACCCGAGCGAAGCCCTGCAGCTCGACCAGAAACTCAACGTGGTAGTGCTGGACTTCGACGAAGCCAAGAAGCGCATCTCGCTGGGTCTCAAGCAACTGACTCCCCACCCGTGGGATTCGCTGCCGGCCGACCTCGGCCCCGGCTCGCGCGTACAGGGCCGCATCGTGAACGTGGCCGACTACGGCGCGTTTATGGAAGTGGTACCGGGCGTCGAAGGCCTCATCCACGTGTCGGAAATGAGCTGGAGCCAGCACCTGCGCAACCCGCAGGACTTCATCAAGCAAGGCGACATCGTGGAAGCGGTGGTGCTGACCCTCGACCGCGAGGAGCGCAAGATGAGCCTAGGCATCAAGCAACTGACCGAAGACCCGTGGACCCGTGGCGACTTCGCCGAGAAGTTTGCCGTGGGCACCAAGCACAGCGGCACCGTGCGCAACCTCACTAACTTCGGCCTCTTCGTGGAGCTGGAGGAGGGCGTAGACGGCCTCGTGCACGTGTCGGACTTGTCGTGGACCAAGAAAATTAAGCACCCCTCGGAGGTGGTCAAGGTAGGCGACAAGCTCGACGTAGTGGTGCTGGAGCTGGATATGCCGGCCCGCCGCCTGGCTCTGGGCGTGAAGCAGCTGGAGGAAAACCCTTGGGATACCTTCCAGACCGTGTTCACCCCCGGCTCGGTGCACAAGGCAACCATCACTGAGAAGTCGGACCGTGGCGCGGTGCTCGAATTGCCCTACGGCATCGAAGGCTTCGCGTACCCGAAAGGCCTGGTGAAGGAAGATGGCACAACCGCCGAAAACGGCGAGCAGCTTGACTTCCGCGTTACCGAGTTCTCGAAGGACGACCGTCGCATCGTGCTGTCGCACACCGCCGTGTACAACAAGGAGGACGAGAGCAACAAGTCGTCGAACTCGAAATTTGCCAAGAAGGCTCCCGCTGCTGGCGGTGCTACCCAGGGCGAAGGCAAGCTGAGCGACCTCAAGAAGCCGGCCGACAAGAACACCCTAGGCGACCTCGACGCCCTGAGCGCATTGCGCGACCAGATGGCTACTACCGAGCGCCAAACGGCCGAAGACCGCCTGAAGAACCGCGTGGAGAACCAAGTTCCCCTGGCCGGTCCTTCGCCCGACAACGCTGACATTGCTTAAGCTTTGGCAGTAGGCTAGTTAAAAAGCCCCGAGCCGTGAGGTTCGGGGCTTTTTTGTGGGCAGAAGCTACACCAAACGGTTTTCCTTCGTACTTTTGCAGCCCCAAGCCGGTAACGTGACCGAGTGGCTAGGTAGAGGTCTGCAAAACCTCCTACGGCGGTTCGAATCCGCCCGTTACCTCTCTTATACCATTAAAGTCCCGCTAAGTCAAGCACTTAGCGGGACTTTTTGCTTGTCTACTACTGGAAGAGTTGACTAGCGGCTGTAAAGAGAGTGGAGCAGCGCCGTTGAGCCAGCATGGGTTGCTGGCTCAACGGCGCTGCTTTTCAGGCTTCGTGGGCATCGTTTCCGGTGATAATGGTATTGCGAAGCTCACCACTTGGTATCGCCGGCTGCACCCGCCTTGCTTTCTTCGGGCTTAAGCAGGCGGAACTCGACGCGGCGGTTTACGCGGGCGTCGGCCTCGGTTAGCTCGTCTTTGAGGGGCTTGCTAGCGCCGTAGCCGAAGCTATCGATGCGGTTGGGGCCAAGTTTGCCCTTGCGCTCGATGTAGCGGCGGATTTCCTCGGCGCGGTCCTGCGAGAGCTTTTCGTTTACCTCCGGGTCGCCGCGGCCATCGGTGTGGCCCGCAATGCTGAGGCGGAAGTTCGGGTGGTCAACCAAGAACAGGCTAATGCGGTCGAGCGTGGGGTGCATAGAGGACAGAATACCGGCCTTACCGGGCTCAAACTCGATGTTGCGGAAGATGAGCGGCAGCTTATAGTCGATGCTGTTGGTGAGCAGCGTCATCACCGTGTCCCCTTTCAAGGCAAACTGCTTTTCGACCGAAAAAAAGTCGGGGCTCTGAATGAGCATGGCGTAGCGCGAGCCGTCGATGAGGTTGAAGTCGAACGAGCCATCGGGCCGCAGGTACTTGCTAGCCACCTCAATACCGTTGTCGAGGTCGATGATGCTAATGATGCCTTTCAGTGGTTTGCTACTCACCGAGTCGAGTAGGGTACCGCTCACCTGGGTGGTGGCCAGCGGCTGGGCTTCCATGGGCAGCGGGAAAGAGAACAAATCCAGGTTCTGCATGTCCTTCTCCTCCGAGCGGGCGTAGTAGAGGTTCTTGCTCTGGCTGTCGATAGTGAAGTAATACTCTGACCCTTTGCCATTTACCAGCGGCCCAATGTTGCGCGGCTCCTGCCAGCGGCCTTGCACCCGGTAGGTCTTGTAGATGTCGAAGTCGCCAAAGTTGAGCAGCTGCCCACGCGAGCTGAAGTACAGCACCTGGTACTTGGGGTGGAAATAGGGGCTCACCTCACTTTCGCGGGTGTTTACCACGGGCCCCATATTCATCGCTTTGCCCCACTGGCCGTTTTTGCCCTTCACCGTGTAGTAGATGTCGCTGAGCCCGAAGCCCCCTAGGCGGTCGCTGGCGAAGTAAAGCGTATCCTCACGGGGCGAGAGGGCGGGCTGCGAATCCCAGTTAGGCGAGTTTACCAGCGCCCCCAGGCTCTTGGGCGTGCTCCACTTGCCATCCTTGCCCAGGCTGGCCGTGAACAAGTCGCAGTTGCCGTGGCAGGTGGGGCACTCGCAGCGGGCGAAAAAGATGGTGCGCCCGTCGTGCGAGAAGCACGCCGAGCCCTCGTTATAAGAAGAGTTAATGGGCTTGGGCAGGGGCTCGGCGTCGGTCCAGAAAGTGGCGCCTTCGCGGTGCGAGGTGTACAAGTCTTCGTCCACCACCCGCTTGAGCGTGCTGCCGCGCTGCTTGCGCTTCGAGGTGAAGAGCAGCACCGAGTCGGCCGCCCCTAGGGTAGGGCCGTAGTCGGCGGCCTCGGAGTTGATGCCGCTGCCCATGTTGGTGTAAATCCCCTTGGGCGGGTGGAACGTGTTGATACTCTTGCGGTACTCCACAATGTCGTAGTACACCTTGAGCGGCACGTAGAGGTCGGTCGTTTTCTGCTCTAGCGAATCGTAGTAGAGCTGCACGCGCGTCACATCGGTGCGGTGGTGCTTGAGGGCCAGGCGGAAGTAAGCCTTGGCGCGCTCGGCCTGGGTGCTGTCGCGCTGCCACAGCTGCCCCAGGTGCCACAGTAAGTCGGTGTTGCGGTAGAAGTTATCGATGCCGAAGTGGTGCACGTACTCCTCCAGCAGGGTGCGGGCCTCGCCGTAATGGTGCCGCCGCTCGGCCCGCTGAATGGCCTTGAGCGCCTTTTTATCCTCGTAAAACGCCACTTTGTTGACGTTAGGAAAGTCGGGCGTACCATCGGCGCGCACGCGCAGCTGGCGCTTGGCCGTGGCACGCAGCACCTGCTGGCGGTAGGGCGTGTGGGCGGCGCGGCGGCTCGTATCGGTAGGCGCGGCTTTAGCTGGGGCAGCAGCCCTAGGGGCTGGCGTGGCCCGCGGCGGTGGCAAGGGCTTCGTGGTTTTGCGGCCAGGGTTATCCATGCCCCCCCCCGGTTGGAAGCGCGGGTTAAGCTGGGCCCACGCGCTAGTTACCCCAGCAAGTTGCAACCCGCACGTAATCAAGCAATAATATATAATTTTTAACATTACATTCACAAGCTATAGCGTAAGTAAGCTGCAAGTTCTCACCAAAGCGCGGCTATTGTCAAATTACCTGCTCGCGGGGCTTGGCAAAGTATGGGATTAGCTGCTTAAAATCACATTTTTACTTCCTGCTTTCGGCTGCGGGCCCGCGCCGTCCGGCAGCCATTGCCTGGCTAGCGCGGGCTTGCGTTGGCTGGGCCGAGCCGGGGCTAGCTTTTGGCGGATGCAGAGCCTAGGGGCGCGGAGCTGCGCGAGGTGAGCGCGGCGGTTTTTTGCTTGGCACGGGGCTTGTGCTTTACCCCGCTTGCCCCGGCCGTACCTTCGCCGGGTGCTGGTGAGCTGCCACTCTGGCAGCCCGTGCCGCGCTGCGCGGCTGGTTTATTTCTGCTTTGCTCATGCCCTTTGATTTGTCCCGCCCCGGCCGTTCGGCAGCGGGTGGCCCCGACTCGCCATCCGAAGCCATTGCCATTATGGCGGCCGACCCCGACCACCTACTGCCTGCCGCCGACGCTCCCGCTACCCTGGCTCTGCTGCCAGTGCGCAACACGGTGCTCTTTCCGGGCGTGGTGCTGCCCGTGACGGTAACGCGCCGCAAAAGCGTGAAGCTGGTGCGCAAGCTCGCCGCTAAGCCCGAGAAACTAATTGGCGTAGTCGCTCAGCGCCAAGCCGATGTGGATGAGCCCAGCGTAGCCGACCTCTACCCGGTGGGTACGCTGGCGCGCATTCTAAAGCTCATCGACCAGCCCGACGATACCGTTACCATTATCATTCAGGGCCAGCTGCGCTTCGTGGTGGGCGAGGAAATAAGCTTTGCCCCGCAGCTCACGGCGCGGGTTACGTACTTTGAGGAGAAGGCCCTGGACCCTAATCTCGATGGGGAAATGGTGCTGCTGCAAAGCCTGCGCGAAGCCGCTGGCAAGGTGCTGGAGCTAACCCCCGAGATACCCCTGGAAGCCCGCACCATGCTGGAGGGCATTCAGTCGCCGGCCTTTCTGACGCATTTTTTGAGCAGCAACGTGCAGCTAGAAGTGCCGGCCAAGCAGGCCCTGCTGGAGCTGGCCGAGCCCGAAACCCAGGCCCGCCAGCTGCTCGAAGCGCTGCTGCGCCAGATTGAGCTGCTCGAAATCAAGAACGACATTCGCACCAAGGTGCACACCGGCATTGACGCCGAGCAGCGCGAATACTTCCTGCGCAAGCAGCTCAAGACCTTGCAGGACGAGCTGGGCCAGGGCGAGGGCAGCCCCGAGGGCGACGTGGCCGCGCTGCGGGCCCGCGCCGTGGGCAAAAAGTGGCCCGAAGCCGTGGCCAAGCACTTCGACAAGGAGCTGGCGAAGCTGGGCCGCCTCAACCAGATGGCGCCCGACTACCCCGTGACGCTCAATTACGTGGAGTTTCTGCTCGACTTGCCTTGGGGCGATACGACCAAGGATAAGTTTAACCTAAAAAGCACCAAGAAAATCCTGGATGCCGACCACTTCGGGCTGGAAAAGGTGAAGGAGCGCATCTTGGAATACCTGGCGGTGCTGAAGCTGAAGCAGGATTTGAAGGCGCCGATTTTGTGCCTCTACGGCCCGCCCGGCGTGGGCAAGACCAGCCTGGGCCGCAGCATTGCGCAGGCCCTAGGGCGCAAGTATGTGCGCCTGAGCCTGGGCGGCGTGCGCGACGAGGCCGAGATACGGGGGCACCGCAAAACCTACGTGGGCGCCATGCCCGGCCGCATTATTTCGCAGCTTAAAAAGGCGGGCGTGGACAACCCGGTGATTGTGCTGGATGAGATTGACAAGGTGAGCAGCGACTTCCGCGGCGACCCTAGCTCGGCGCTGCTGGAGGTGCTGGACCCCGAGCAGAACTCAACCTTCACCGATAACTACTTGGAGGTGGAGTATGACCTGAGCAAGGTGCTGTTCATTGCCACCGCCAACTCGCTCGATACTATTCAGCCGGCGCTGCGCGACCGGATGGAAATTATCGACCTGACGGGCTACACCCAGGAGGAGAAAGTGCAGATTGCCAAGAAGCACCTCTGGCCCAAGCAATTGCGCGAGCACGGACTGGGCGAAACCGAGGTGAAGATAACCGACCCGGCCCTGCACCGCGTGGCCGACGACTACACCCGCGAGAGTGGCGTGCGCAGCCTGGAGCGCCAGCTGGCGGCCCTCACGCGCAACCTAGCCCGCCGCAAGGCTGGCAAGGAGCCCCTACCCGCCCAAATTGACCCGGCCGAGGTGCAGAAGATTCTGGGCGCGCCGCGCTTCGACCGCGACAAAGACCAGGACCACGACACGGCGGGCGTGGTAACGGGCCTGGCCTGGACGAGCGTGGGCGGCGACATTCTGTTCGTGGAGAGCTTGCTAAGTCGCGGGCGGGGCAAGCTCACGCTCAGCGGGCAGCTTGGCGACGTGATGAAGGAATCGGCCATCACGGCCCTCTCCTACCTGCGCTCACGGGCCGACGAACTAGGCATCGACTACCGCCTGTTTGAGCAGTACGACTTGCACATTCACTTTCCCGAGGGCGGCATTCCGAAGGACGGGCCGAGCGCCGGCATTGCCATTTTTACCAGCATCGCCTCGGCCTACACCCAGCGCCGGGTGCGCCCGCACCTGGCCATGACAGGCGAAATTACCCTGCGCGGCCGGGTGCTGCCGGTGGGCGGCATCAAGGAGAAGCTGCTGGCCGCGCGCCGGGCCGGCATCGACACTATTATCCTCTCGCCCAAAAACCGCAAGGACGTGGACGAGATTCCGGCCGACTATCTCAAGGGCGTGCGCATTCACTACGCCGAGCGCGTGGATGACGTGCTGGCCGTGGCCCTGCTGCCCGAGCTGGTGGCGCGCCCCCAGAAGCTGCCAGTGCGCAACGAGGCGCCCGCGCCCCTAGGGCCCAGCGTGGAGGTGCAGTAGCCAGCCCACAACAGGAAATCAGCGCGTCATGCTGAGCTTGTCAAAGCATCTCTACCACGCCGCCTAACGATGCGGTAGAGATGCTTTGACAAGCTTAGCATGACGTTCGCTTTTATTGTTTTTTCTATCTCTACTCCATTCATTATTTCGCTGCCTATGCTCGTTACCTTCGAACGATGAAGCACCTCTCCGCTTTTTTAGTGCTCCTGCCGTTCGCTGCCCAGGCGCAGCTGGGTGGTCGGCACGCGTTTCCGTTTCTGGAGCTGCCGCCTTCGGCCCAGGTGGCGGCCCTAGGGGGCATGACGGCCTCGGCCCGCAGCAGCGACCCCACGCAGTTTCTGGCCAGCCCGGCCCTGCTCAATGCCGACATGGACCACGGCGTGGGCGTGAGCTACGTGGGCTACGTGACGGACATTCGGCAGAGCACGGCGGCTTATGTGTTCAACACCGAGAAGCGCGGGCGCTTCGGCCTGGGGCTCACCTACTTGAACTACGGCAGTTTTGAGAGCTACGACGCGGCGGGCAACTCGCTAGGCACGTTTTCGGTGAATGAGTACGCGCTGGCGGCGGCCGACTCGTACACCAAGGGCCAGTTTACGTTTGGCCTCACGGCCAAGCTGGCGGCCTCGGGCCTGGCCGGTAACCGGGCCCTAGGGCTGGCCGCCGACGCAGGTGTGCTTTGGAAGCCCCACGCCGAGCAGGACTTTACAGTGGGGCTGGTGGTGCGCAACGCGGGCTACATGCTGGTGCCCTACACGGCCGCCGCGCGCGAGCCGCTGCCGCTTGATGTGCAGTTGGGCACCACCGTCAAGCCCGAGCACATGCCGCTGCGCTTCACCTTCACGGCCCACCACTTGCAGCAGTGGAATATTCAGTACCTCGACCCTAACTCGACCTCGACCAATGCGGCGGGCGATACCATCCGGGCGCAGCGCAACTTTGCCGACAACCTGGCCCGGCACCTCACGGTGGGCGCCGAGCTGCTGCTGGGCAAGGGCCTGAGCCTGCGGGCGGGCTACAACCACCTGCAGGCTCGCGAGCTGCGCCTGGCCAACGTAGGCGGCGGGGCGGGCTTCAGCTTCGGGGCCAAAGTGCGCATTGCGCAGTTTCAGCTCGACTATACCTACGCCACGCTGCAGGCGGCCGGCAGCAGCAATTATTTTACGCTGAGCCACAATTTTGGCGCCGCCGCGCCGCGCAACGACTAGCTTTTTTGCGTTGCAAAGAATGGCAGGCTGCGCCGGCCGCAGCATCTTGGCAGGGTCGTTGGGGGTACTGCCTGCTGGCCCTGCGCAAGGACTCTGGCCTAGGCGGCCTGACGTTCTTTCAGCTTGTGCTAGTCTGAACTATCCTTTTTACCCGTATGCTCGACGAAACCTTTTTGACCCCGGCCCAAATCGTGGCCGAGCTAGACAAATACATTATCGGCCAGCACGAGGCCAAGCGCCACGTGGCCATTGCCTTGCGCAACCGCTGGCGCCGGCTGCACGCCCCGGCTGATATGCAGAAGGAAATCGTGCCCAACAACATCCTCATGATTGGGGCTACTGGCGTGGGCAAAACCGAAATTGCGCGCCGCCTGGCGTTTCTGGCCGATGCCCCCTTCGTGAAAGTGGAAGCCAGCAAGTTTACCGAAGTGGGCTACGTGGGGCGCGACGTGGAAAGCATGGTGCGCGACCTGGCCGAGCAGGCCGTGAGCCGCCTGCGCCAGCGCCGCCAGGAGGCCGTGCGCACCCAGGCCGCCCAGGCCGTGGAAGATATTATCCTGGACGCGCTGATTCCGCCCGTGAAAGCGCCGGCCAAGGACGCCAGCGGCAGCCGCAGTGGCCTAGGGTTCAACGCGGGCATTAGCGGCGACACCATTGCTGGCGACGCGGTGCCCAACTCGGACCAGGAGCTGAACGAGCGTACCCGCGAGCGCTTCCGCCAGAAGATTCGCAACGGCGAGCTGGACGACCGGCGCATTGAAATTAATGTGGCGCAAAGCGGCCCCAGCGTAGGCATTATGGGTGCGCCGGGCATGGATGAGGCCACCATGTCGGGCCTACAGGATATGCTAGGGGCCATGCTGCCCAAAAAGCAGAAGAAGCGCAAGGTGACCGTGGCTGAGGCCCGCCGCGTGCTGCTGGACGAGGAAGCCGCCAAGCTAGTAGATATGGACGAGATTAAGGAGGAAGCCGTGCGCCAGGCCGAGAACTCGGGCATCATCTTCATCGACGAGATTGATAAGGTGGCCACTGGCAGCGGCAGCGGCAAGAGCGGCGGCCCCGACGTGAGCCGCCAGGGCGTGCAGCGCGACTTGCTGCCCATCGTGGAGGGCTCAGCCGTGAATACCAAGTACGGCATTGTCAATACCGACCACATTTTGTTTATCGCCGCCGGCGCCTTCCACGTCAGCAAGCCCAGCGACCTGATACCCGAGCTGCAGGGCCGCTTCCCCATCCGCGTAGAACTGCAAAGCCTGACCAAAGACGACTTCTACCGCATTCTGAAAGACCCCAAAAACGCCCTTACCAAGCAGTACCAGGCCCTACTGGCCGCCGAGGACGTAACCCTAGAATTTGAGGACGAGGCCCTGCTCAAGCTGGCCGACATTGCGGCCGAGGTGAACGCCGAGGTCGAGAACATTGGCGCCCGCCGCCTGCACACCGTTATGAGCCGCCTGCTCAACGAACTGCTCTTCGACGTGCCCGATAAGCTGCCTGCCGGCACGCAGCTGAACGTAACGCCCGCGCTGGTAGAAGAGCGCCTGCGCGATATGGTGAAGAACCGCGACTTGAACCAATATATCCTGTGAGGCATCCCTAGGGCAAAAAAACCCTCAGCCGCATTGGCTGAGGGTTTTTTTATAGCTAAAGCCCTGAATTAAAAACCAGGGTTCTGCGTCAGCACACCCGGCGCGAGGTTAATATCGCGTAGCGGCAGCGGAAACAAGTTGCGGTAGGCCTGGTCCCAGGCGTTAGGGTTAGTAGTAGACCCGGTGCCCAGCGTCGACTGCACGGTATTGGTGCGGCGCAAGTCAATCCAGTAGTGGCCTTCGTAGGCTAGCTCTAAACGCCGCTGTAGCAGAATATCCGTAATTAGACCAGCCGCAGTATTAGCAGTGGAATTAGCTAAGCCGGCCCGTTTACGGATAATGTTCAGTTGGGTGGTAGCGGTAATAAGGTCGCCAGTTTGAGCCGCTGCTTCGGCGATAGTGAGCACTACCTCGGCATAGCGCACAATGTTAAAGTAATCATCGCGCGTGCTCGTGTGTGTGTATTTAAGTGTAGTACCAGCCGTAACGGTACTGTTGTTAATTGGCAAGCGCAGGTCACCCGTGGTGTGCGCATTAATTAGCCCCTGGCTTGGGTCAAACTCGTTACGTCCGCCTGGCGACGGAAACCAGTAAAAGGCGTACAAGTTCTGATCGGTAGCCGAAAAGAATAGTTGCCAGATAGCATCGGGCGTAGTCGTAGACGAAGGCGCCGCCGTAGTAAATCCAGATACAACCGGTACCTGCTGAGCAAATTTCAGTGCATCAGCGTAATTGCGCATACGCAGTTCAAAACGAGCACGCAAAGCTTGTGCCGCGTTTTTAGTTACGCGAGTACCTGTGCCAGCCGACAGGTTGGCGATAGCAAAATCTAAGTCGGCGCGAATAGCTGTAGCCACATCGGCTTCCGAAGAGCGTGCCAGCGGGGTAGTTTGGGCACCAATTGCTGTAGTAGCCGTTAGGCGCAGTGGTACGCCCGCTCCGCCCGAATAGCCGTAGCCAGCCGTGGTGCCGCCCCATAGCGAGAGCAAATTCATGTAGCAAAGAGCCCGAATAGCACGGGCTTCGGCCTGCGTAGCTAGCTTGGCAAACGCAGGGTCGCTAATGTTGTCGCTTTGCTGTAACAGATAGTTGCAGCGGTTGATGGCATCGTACATGCTGGACCACAGAGTGGACATCTCACCGTTATCGGCCGAAATCTGATTTTGTGCTATCAGGCCATAGGTAGTGTTATAAGTACCTACCTCAATGATGTTATTCGACACCATATCGATGTCCGACGGAAACGAGGCACCGTAATAGTTGGTGTTTTGCAGAGCGTCGTAGCAGCCTAGCAAACCGGCAGCTGCGTCTGCCCTAGTGCTATAACCTTTATCTGAGACGATACTAGTCTGCGGCTCCACGTTTAGGGCTTTGTCACAGGCCCCTACCCCTAGGCCTAAGCCAAGTAGCAATGTTGCACGAGTAGTTAGTTGACGTAAACTATGTATATTCATTGGAAATGCTATTTTAAAAAATTAGAAGCCGAGCGTGACCCCGCCAGTCAGCGTACGGGCTTGTGGATAAGTGAAGAAGTCGGTACCTAGAGCTGCGTTGTAGGTGGCGGTAGATGCACCACCACCTTGGCCGTAGGTATTTACTTCGGGGTCAAGGCCCTTGTACTTTGTGAATGTTACTAGGTTTTGCGATTGCACATACACCCGTAATGTGCGTGCATGCAAACGGCTAAGAAGGGCGCTAGGTAACGTATAGCCAAGCGTTACAGACTTGAAGCGGCCATAAGAACCATCTTCTAAGAAGCGAGTAGAAGTCCGGCTGTTGTTATTGGGGTCACCATACGCGGCCCGCGGAATGTCGGTATTCGTATTGGTCGCAGTCCAGCGATTCAGCACCGTTACATCAGCGCTGTACGAAGTACTCATGCCTTCGGTGTAGGAGCGCGAGCTATTATAAATCTGATTACCCACGTTGTATTGAAAGAGCACATTTAGATCAAAGCCTTTGAAACGGAATGTGTTGGTAATACCGCCGTAATACTTAGGCTGGGCACTACCGATAATTTGTTGGTCGGCAGCAGTAATTACGCCATCACCATCTAAGTCGCGGAACATAATATCACCAGGGCGGGTGGATGTGGTCTGATAGGTGGCCGTGGCCACACCTGTTTTAGTCCGCAACGCGCTGTTGAGCGCATTAATCTCGTCTTGCGACTGGAAGATATGGTCAGCCACGTAGCCGTAGAAGGCGCCTAGCGGCTGCCCGGCCTGCAAACGGCTGGCAAAACCGTAACCCACACCCGTGGGGCTAGGGTTGGCAATGTCGAGCACTTTATTGCGGTTGAAGCTAATATTGAAGTTAGTCGACCAATTGAAACCGTCGCCTTCGTTCTGGATGTTAATGGTCGTTAAAGCCACCTCTAAGCCTTTATTTTCAAGGCTGCCCACGTTGGCACTGTAACTGCTGAAGCCGGTATCGTAAGTAACACTCTGGGGCAGCAGCAAGTCGGTAGTGCGGCGATAATAAAGGTCAGCCGACACATAGAGGCGGTTCTTCAGAAAAGCAAAGTCTAGGCCCAAGTCGGTGGCACTAGTGCGCTCCCATTTCAAATCGGAGTTAGCCAACTGCGCAAGGGCCAAACCACCCTGGTCTAAGTAGTTATAGCCTACACCAATCAGGCCGAGCGCCCCAAAGTTGGCGGTGGGCTGGTTGCCGGTCTGGCCATAGCTACCGCGCAGCTTCAGCTCCGACAGCGCCGTTTGGTCTTTCAAAAAGTCTTCATCGATGATGCGCCAGCCCGCCGAAAATGCTGGAAAGTAGCCAACACGGTTATTTTGGCCGAAGCGCGAAGAGTTATCGCGGCGTACCGAAGCAGAGAGCAAATAACGCCCCTTATACGCATAGTCAGCCTTAGCCAGCAGACCGAAAAGAGTATTAGAGGTAGAAGACGAAGTAATAGCAACCTTAGTAGCACCGGCGACCAATTCACGGATAGCGTTACCAGGCAGGCCGCTCACAGTAGCAAAGTTGCTGCTATAGGCATCACGTTGGTATTCGGCTACGAACAACGCGTTCAAGCTATGGTCGGTACCGAATGTTTTCACATAATTCAATGAGCTGATGTGGTTGAAGTTGGCATCTTGCAATGTGCCTTGCGAGGCTTGTCCATTCACTGAGGCGCCAGCGTTCGTTAAGGTAGAATAAAACTGGTCATCGCGGGCGTAGTTAAAGTCTAAGCCGAAAGTGGCACGGTAGCGCAGATTCTTAATTAACTCAAACTCTGTGTACTGGCTACCAATCAAGCGGTTGGTAGCGCTCTTGATATAGGGCTCGGTAGCGGCTACGTAAGGGTTTTCTAACGAGCCGTTTTTGTAATAGGTACCGTCCGTATTATAAAGCGGCAAGTCAGTAGCATATAGGCGCGCAGTGGTCAGCACCCCGTAAATGCTATTATCGTTGTTAATACGGGTATTCACACTTCGGTTGAGACCAATAGAGGCGCCCATCCGAATCTTATCTGACAACTTGTTATCCAGCGTAAAGCGTACGCTACCCCGAGTATAACCCGAGCCTAGCACAATACCGTCTTGATCGAAGTAATTAGCTGCTAGACGGTAGCGACTGGCATCGCTTCCGCCTGAGAAGGTTACTCCGTAGTTACTAATACGCGCATCGCGCAGTACTATGTCGCTCCAGTTGGTAGTAGGCGCGGTGCTAGGATTCTGAAACTGACTCAGTGGCCTAATTGCGCCATTGTTAGCATACGAATAAGTGTAAGCACTTGAAGTAGTTGCTAGCGTGCGGGTACCTGCCGTAGCGCGGAATATATAAGCTGTTAATTCAGCTAGGCTATTGTAACGCACAGGCAGCCCACCAGAAGCGCCTGTTGTTACGGTACCATCAGCATTGACCGGATAGGCGCCAGCTACTTCATCTAGGAAAAGCTGCGTCTGCTGCGGACCATCAAGCACTTTGGGGCGCTTCCAGGCCGACTGCACACCGGTGTAATAATCCAAGTCTACGTTGGCCTTACCTGCTTTGCCTCGCTTAGTCGTAATCAGTACTACCCCGTTAGAGGCGCGCGAGCCATAGATAGCTGCCGAAGCAGCATCCTTCAGTACTTCAATAGAAGCGATATCGTTTGGATTAAGGTCGTTCAGACCATTTACACCTTGGTTACCAGTACCTAGCTGCGAGGTGCTAGTAGTAATAATAGGTAGGCCGTCTACCACGTACAGCGGCTCGTTGCTAGCCGAGATGGAGGCCGCCCCGCGTACGCGTACCTGCACGCCTGCACCGGGCGTACCCGAGTTCTGGAACACCTGTACCCCAGCAGCGCGGCCTTGCAGGGCCTGGTCTACGCCAATGACGGGCTGGTCTTTGTACTGCGCCGAGTTTACCGTAGCAATGGAGCTGGTCAGGTCGCGGCGCGACTCTACTTGCCCGTAGCCAGTTACCACCACTTCGCTCAATTGCTTATTATCGGCGGCCAGCACGACATCAATCGTGTTGCGGTTGCCGATAGCAACTTCTTGGGTAACCATGCCTACCGAGCTAAATACCAATATACTACCCGTAGCGGGAACATCTAGGGTGTACCGACCGTCAGTATTGGTTGATATTCCCGTCGTGGTGCCTTTCAGTAGCACCGTTACACCCGGCAGACCTTCGCCCGATGTTTGGTCGATTACTCGTCCCGTAACGGTGCGCGTTTGAGCCAGCACCGTTTGGAAGAGGGTAAACATGAGCACCAGACTCATGAGTAAGGTTTTCTTCATATGAGTGAAGGAAAAAATAAAAATGATTGAAGTGTGAAGCTGCTAAAATATGCTTCAAATAGCGTCCAAACCAAATTACCGCCACTAACATTAGCGGTATTTTACCAAATATTCATAAAAAAGGATAATAGGTATATCGATAATGTGCAGGTTATGAGCCTACTACTAAATCTTATTCTTTCTTAACAGTTTATTATTACTAAACAATAGAATTACAACTATTTAGGCTATATAAGCCGTGTTTTCGAGTACTTGTACGCTAAATAGCAACCTTTTTCTATATAGCACTTTATCACCATGAAGTGCCTACCCTCCGCCGGCGACTGCTGGGGGCTGGCCAGCAAAAAGCCCTTACTTCTGCGGAAGTAAGGGCTTCAAACTATTTCCGTCTTGCGGCGTCCCCTAGGGCCGCCGATTTTAGTTATTCACCGAGGTTTTGGTGAACAAGCCAGGCACCGGATTCGGCGTGTTTAGATTGGTATTTAGCTCCACCTATGGGTATAGCAGGCGCTGCGGCAGCATGGTGGCCGTGGTAGTATTCAGCGGCACGCCGATGAGGTTGTTGGTGCGGCGCACGTCGTTGAACTCCTCAATCTGGCCGATGAGGGCGAGGTACTTCTCGGTCAGGATTTCCTTTAGCAAGGCGTCGCTGCTGGCAAAGTCACTGCTGGCGTAAGCCATGTATACGCCGCCATTGCCAGCGTAGAGGCTAGCATCGCGCGCCCGTATCTTATTGAGGGCCGTGAGGGCGGTGGCCGCCCCATCGGCCCGCGCCGAGCACTCGGCAAAAATGGTCTGGGTTTCGATGTAGGTGAAGTAGTCGCTAACTAGCGGTTAAAAATTGCTACCCTGCACTCATCGTCCGTCGTTAGGGACGCGGGGCAGGCCAGGCAAAACCAGCGCTAGGGTTCATTGGCTGCTCACAATGCCTGCCCGCAACCCGCTTCCGCACTCGCCCGAAAGGCAGCGATTTGCGCTGCTTCGGGCTAGCTGCTCGCAGCATCTTAGCCGGCGCCTTTCGGCCTTGCGCAGGTTTAAGGGAGGAATTCATCTCCTTGCCCCGTGCCGCACACGCCACTTTCATTTAGTAATAATGTCATAACTTGGCGCCAAATCCAGCTCCTCCTTGAATAGCATGGCTCTTTTCTCCACTTCAATCTTTTTAGTATGAAGCATTTTTCTCTATTGTTGGTCTTGCTGCTCTTTTGCCTGGGGTTTCAGGCAGCAGCGCAGAACCGAACTGTTTCTGGCCGGGTAACTGACCGGGCTAATGGGCAAGGACTACCGGGCGTGACAGTGCTGGCCAAGGGCACCACCCTAGGCACCTCGACCAATGTAGACGGCGCCTTTACCTTGAGCGTACCTGCTACGGTTACTACGCTTACTTTTAGCTTTGTTGGCTACACTACCACCGAGCAACCAGTACGCGCGGGAACTATCAACGTGGCACTTGCCCCCGACGCTAAGCAGCTAGGGGAAGTTGTTGTAACGGGGGCCCTGGGCATCCAGCGCCAAGAGCGCGAAGTGGGCTACGCCACGGCTACGCTCGACACCAAGGAGTTAGTGCAAGCTCGCCCCACCAACGTGGTGAACGGCCTGAGCGGCAAAGTTTCGGGCTTGCAGGTGCAAACCATCGGCTCGGGTATCAGCCCCCAAGTGCGCCTGACGCTGCGCGGCACCCGCTCGCTCACGGGCAACAACGAAGCCCTGGTCGTAATCGACGGGGTGATTTCAACCAACGAACTGCTGGCCTCCCTCAACCCCGATGACATCGCCGACATCTCGGTGCTGAAAGGGGCAAACGCCGCCGCCCTCTATGGTTCGCAGGCTTCGAACGGCGCCTTGATTATCACGACCAAGAAAGGCAGCAACCGGTCGCAGATTACGTTATCGCAAACCTCGCAGTTCGAGTCGGTTTCGTTCCTGCCTCAGTTTCAGACCCAGTTTGGCCCCGGTGCCAACTCCTGGAACCAGACCCGCCCGGTATATGCCCCCAACGGCGCTATCGACAGCAACGAGGACTACCAGTATAACAGCTTCGAAAACCAGCAGTTTGGCCCGCGCTACGACGGGGTGCTGCGGCCGGTAGGCGAGCGCCTGGAGAATGGCGACGTGCAGATGCTGACGTACAACGCGCGGCCCGATGAGAAGCGCAAGTTCTGGAACACGGGTTACCAAGCACAAAACGGGATTTCGTTCTCGGGCGGCGACGAGAAAACTAAGTTCTACGCCTCGTACCAGAACGTGCATAACAACGGCATTGTGCCCAAAGACAAGCTCGACCGCAACAGCTTCCGCTTCAACGCCTCGCGCGAACTTGGTCGCCTCACGGCTGGCTTCAACGTAGCCTACACGCAGCAGAAAGTAGACGCTACCTCTAACCTGAGCCGCGACCAGTCGGTGTACTGGAACTGGTTCAACACGTCCGCCCTGGTGCCCCTGACTTCTTACCAGGATTGGCGCAACAACGAGTATGCTAACCCCAACGGGTTCTACAATGCGTTTTACTTCAACCCTTATTGGGTTATCGATAACAACCGCACCATGGACCGCCGCAATACCTTGGTGGGCAACGTTGACCTGTCGTTCCGGGTTCGTGACTGGTTGCGCCTGCAGTACCGCATCGGTACTACCAACATCGACCAGAACAGCCTGAACACGCAAGACAAGTTCCTGTATTCGGCTTACACCCTGGCTAATACCAACCACTCGTCGAGCGCCCAGACGCCGGGCTTCGTACAAGACATCAGCAGCAATCAAAACCGCATCAACTCGGATTTATTCCTGACTGTTGATAAAACGTTCGGCGCTTTCAACATCAAGGGTATCCTGGGCAACAACGTGCAGCAGTTCACGTCGCGCTTCAACTACGTGGCTTCGACGGCACTGGCTACCCCAGGTTTGTTTAACCTAGCAAACCGCGTTGGCCAGTTGAGCGGCTCTGATGCCCGCGCTAACACTCGCCTGGTGGCTTTCTATGCCGACCTGACGATAGGGTTCAAAGACCTGCTCTTCCTACACGGTTCGGGCCGCAACGACAACATCTCGACCCTGGACCCCGGCAATCGCAGCTTCTTCTATCCTGGTGCCGACGCTTCGTTCGTCTTCACCAACGCCATACCCGGCCTGAAGGATGCTTCGTTCATCGACTACGGCAAGTTGCGCGGGGGCATTACCAAGGTTAGCCAAGTAAACCTAGGCGGTACGGGTACCTCGTCCTTCAACAGCGCGTCGGGTGTATACCAGACAAATGGTGCCTACGCTTTGGCCTCGACCTATGGCCTAGGCGCCGGCTTCCCTTTCGGCTCGCTGGCTTCGTTCACGGCCAACAACGGCTTGGTAGTACCGGGCCTGCTGCCCGAGAATACCGTTTCGGTTGAAGCTGGTATCGAACTGAGCTTCCTGAAGCGCCGCGTAGCTGGTGCCTTCACCTACTACGCTCAGAAGAGCACCAACCAAACGGTAAACACCAGCATCTCATCGGCTAGCGGCTACAGCGGCCTGCTGCTCAACGCCGGTGAAGTGCGCAACAACGGGGTAGAAGCTGACCTGACCATCGTGCCGGTTCGCCTCGACAACGGCCTCTCGATTACCCTCGGTGGCAACTTCAACTATAACAACAACGAGGTTATCTCGCTACCCGGCTCTTTGACCCAGTTGGCTCTCTCGACGGGCGGCAATGCTCAGCTTTACGCCATACCTGGCCAGCCCTACCCCATCCTGCGCGGCTCGTACTACCAGCGCACCGACGACGGCCGCGTGAAAATGGCCTCGACGCGCAATGCTTACGACGCTACCGACCTAACGACTTACTACTACCCGCTCAAGGCCGGCGACCTAAAGACCTTCGGCAACACCCAGCCGAAGTATAAGTACGGCTTCAATGCCGCCATCTCGTACAAGGGCCTGACGCTTTCGGGTCAGGGTGAATTGCGCACGGGCTACGTGGTGTACAATTCTATCGGCGAAGACCTGGACTTCACGGGTAGCGGCGCGCGCAGCGCGATGTACAACCGCCAGAACTTCGTGTATCCGAACTCGGCTATCTCGACTGACGGCGGCGCTACTTACGTTCCGAATACCACGGGCGTAACGCCGGGTGGCGCTGAGTTCTGGGCCCAGAACTCGACTTGGAACCGCACGGTAGCCGAGAACTACGTTACCACCGGAACTTTCTTCAAGATTCGGGAGATTTCCCTTAGCTACGCGCTACCAGCTGCGGTACTGGCAAAGATGAGCGTTATCAAAGGCCTGTCGCTGAATGTATTTGGCCGCAACGTGTTAACCTGGGTGCCTAAGGAGAATATCTATACTGACCCCGAGTTTAGCTTTTCCAACTCCAACGCTATCGGTATCAACACCAACCTACAGACGCCGCCGACCAAGTTTTACGGTGCTAGCCTCAACGCAACTTTCTAAGCCTTACCTATGAAGAATTACGTTATAGCACTTGCTGCGGGCGCGCTTAGTATCGCTACCAGCGGCTGCTCGTCGTTTATCGACATCAACCAGAATCCGAATAGCCTGACCGCGGTAACGCCCGATGCTCAGCTGGCCTCGGCTCTGGCTACCACGGCCGCCAACTACACGGGCAACAACCCCAGCTACAATAGCTACGCCAGCTGGGCAGCCGGCTACTGGGGCAAGACGGGGGTAGTGAGCGGCTACGGCGAAGAGCTGACTTACAACTATTCGTCTTCGTACTACGCCGGCCTCTGGGATGGCACTTACGACAACCTGGAGGACTACGCTCAGATTCAAACCAACGGCTCGGCCAACGGCTACCCTTACCACGCGGCTATTGCGCGCATCATGAAAGTGTACAACTTTCTGCTGCTGGTAGATGAGTATGGCGACATACCTTATACGCAGGCGCTAAAGGGCCTAGGCCAGACCGCTCCTACTTACGATAAGGCGGCCGACATTTACAAGGACCTTATCGTGCAGCTGACCGGGGCAATTGCTGACATCAAAGCCACGGATGCTACGGCTACCTCTACTTTTACGCCGCGGGCAGTGAGCAGCGAAGACATCGTGTTTGGCGGTAACATGCTGAAATGGCGCCAGTTTGCCAATTCGCTAAAGCTACGCATCTTGCTGCGCGAGTCGCAAACCAATGACGCTACGCTGAACACCTATATCACGCAGCAGATGACTGCGCTGCAAGCCAGCGTGGCCGATAACGGTGGCGATTTTATCACTTCCGACGTAGTAGCGCAACCTGGCTACGCTCAGAATACCGGCCAACAGAACCCCCTCTATACCCGCTACGCTTTCACGCCGTCGGGCACGGGGGCTACCGAGCGGAGCTACCAGATTCCGACGCAGTTCATTATCAACCAGTACCTCAACAATAATGACCCGCGGGTTTCGCAGCTGTACACGATGGGAGCGCGCCTCGTAAATGGGGCATCGGCTGCACAGTACGTAGGGGCCCGGCCGGGCGAAAGCAACTCGCCCGCTTTCAACGCCCCCACGGAGTCTTTGCCGACGGCTTCGCGCTTTTTGGGAGCTAACTCTACCGCTGCCAGCGGAGGCATCATCAAGGGCCTGAATGCTCCTACCGCGCTGATGTTGCTATCGGAGCAACTCTTCTCGAAAGCTGAAGCCGAAACCCGCGGACTGCTGCCTGGTGGGGATACTCAGGCTAAGGCAGATTACCTTGACGGTATCAAAGCTTCCTTTATCTACTTTTACCGGGCAGCGGCTACGACGAATGCTACGATTAACGCCTCTACTTTGTCTGCTCTAACGACGGCTGGTGCGGCTGGTATCTCGCAGTACAACACGTTCGTTGCTACCACGAATGCTGGTGGCTCCAACGCTAGCAACCCGCTGGTGAGCTATGACGCGGCTACTAGCAACGGCGCGCTGGGCAAGCAAGCCATCATCATCTACCAGAAATACCTGGCGATGAATTCCGTTGCCAGCGTTGAAGCCTGGGATGACTACCGTCGCAGCGCCCAGCCGAACCTGTCGCAGGTAGCTTCTACGCAGTCGCAGTCGCCGCGCGCCGACAAGCTGCCCACGCGCTTGTTCTACCCGCTGAGCGAAGTGAGCACCAACGCGGCCAACGTGCCGGCCGGCGTTACGCAGTACACCAAGATTTTCTGGGACGTGGTAGACTAAGGTGCTACACCTCCTAAAACGAAAAGGGCCACCCAGCTGGGTGGCCCTTTTTTATGCGCCTAGGGCCAAGGCAGCCCCTAAGGTAGCTGCCAGCCCTAGGGGCTAGTTCTGCATCAAGTACCCTTTGATATACTCGTCCAGGTCGCCATCCAGCACGTTCTGCACGTCGGTGCGCTCGATGCCAGTGCGTAGGTCCTTGATGAGTTTGTAGGGATGCAGCACGTAGTTGCGAATTTGCGAGCCGAAGTCGATGCGCTTCTTGGTGGCTTCCACTTTGTCGCGCTCGGCGTTGCGCTTGTCCAGCTCCTGCTGGTAGAGGCGCGAGCGCAGCATGCGCAGGGCGTGCTCCTTGTTCATAAGCTGCGAGCGCTCAATCTGCACGGCGATGATGATGCCGCTGGGCGCATGGGTGAGGCGCACGGCGGTTTCCACCTTGTTCACGTTCTGGCCGCCCGCGCCGCCGGCCCGGAAAGTATCCCAGCTGATGTCGGCGGGATTAATCTCAATGTTGATGGTGTCATCGACCACCGGGTAGGCAAATACCGACGCGAACGACGTGTGCCGCCGCCCGCTGCTGTCGAAGGGCGACATGCGCACCAGCCGGTGCACGCCAATCTCGCTCTTGAGGTAGCCGTAGGCAAACGGCCCGTCGATTTCCAGCGAGGCCGACTTGATGCCCGCGCCCTCGCCGGGCTGGTAGCTGAGCTGCCGCACCGTGAAGCCGTGGCTTTCGCCCCACATGATGTACATGCGCATCAGCATCTCGGCCCAATCCTGGCTTTCGGTGCCGCCGGCGCCGGGGTTTATTTCCAGCACGGCGGGCAACTGGTCTTCCTCGTCCGAAAGCATGCGCTTGAACTCCAGCGCCTCTACCTTGGCCTGCGTGGCGTCGTACTCAGCCTGAATATCGGCCTCGCTGGCTTCGCCCTCGCGGTAAAAGTCGTAGAGCACCTCCGTGTCGGCCACGGCAGCCTGCACCGCCTCGTAGTCGTCGGTCCAAGTTTTAATTCCCTTGATTTCCTTGAGCTTGGCTTCGGCGGCTTTCGAGTCGTCCCAAAAATCAGGGGCCAGGGTTTCGGCCTCGGCGGCCGTTACTTGTTCTTTGCGGGTATCGTAGTCAAAGGTACCTCCTCAGGGCCTCGGCGCGGCCCTTCAAGTCCCGTATCTGGTCTTGGGTCATCTGTAAGTGAGAAAATGAGTGAGTGCCTGGTTTGCCCCAGTGGCAAAGCCGCACACGGCAAAGGTCGAACAAAAAAGGCCAGCCAGGGATTCCGGCCGGCCTTTTAAGCCTTGCAGCCCTAGCAATGGCCTAGGGCTGCCTGCGTTTACTAGCCTTGCACCGGCACCATCCAGTGGTGCGGGTCGGGCGCCTGGCCGGTGCGAATGGCCTCCAGGGCGGCCCCCACGCGGCGCGAAAAAGCATCGGCCGGCACTTCGGGCAGGGTATAGTCGTGGCCTTCGTGGCCAATGATGGCAATGGGCGCGATGGTAGCGGCCGTGCCCACGCCAAAGGCTTCTTGCAGCTTGCCCTGGCCTAGGGCCGCTACAATCTCGCGGCTTGACACGCGGCGCTCCTCCGTGGGCATGCCCCAGTCGCGGGCCAGCTCCAGCACCGAGCGGCGCGTGATGCCGTCGAGGATAGAGGTGGACAGCGCGGGCGTAACCAGCACGCCATCAATAACAAACATGACGTTCATCGCGCCCGATTCCTCTACGTACTGGTGCTCCGAGGCGTCGGTCCACAGCAGCTGGTGGTAGCCTTCGCGCTGGGCCAGGGAGCTAGGCAGCATGGCGGCGCCGTAGTTGCCGGCGTTTTTGGCGTAGCCCGCCCCGCCCGCGGCGGCGCGCACGTACTTCTGCTCGAAGCGCACGCGCAGCGGCTGGCCGAAAAAGGCCGACACCGGGCAGGTAATGATGCCGAAATGGTATGTGGCCGACGGGCGCACCCCCAGAAAGCCATCGGTGGCAAACATGTAGGGCCGCAGGTAGAGCGAGCTGCCGGGGCGGCTGGGCACCCAGCTGGCGTCCTGCCTCACCAGCTCGCGCATGCCTTGCACGAAAATATCTTCGGGGATGGTGGGCATGGCCATGCGCTCGGCCGAGTGGTTGAAGCGCTGCCAGTTGGCCTGGGGCCGGAAGATGGCCACGCTGCCATCGGCCTGGCGATATGCCTTCTGGCCCTCAAAAATGGCCTGCCCGTAGTGCAGCGCCGAAGTGGCCGGGCTGATGCTGAGCGGGCCATACGGCCGAATGCGCGGCGCCTGCCACTCGCCATCGGCATACTCGGCCGTGAGCATGTGGTCGGCGAAGAGCTTGCCGAATTCCAGGCGGTCCGGGTCCATCTCGCCAATGCGCGAGGTGATGACCGGCTCAATGTCGATGGCAAAGGTATCGAGCATAGTAGTCAGGGAAAGGTAAAAAAGAGTGGGTGGGATTGGGGCCGCAAGGTACGGCGGCGGTAGCAGGCAAGCGGGCATGACCAGCCGCGCGCCGCCTGGCCTACCTTCTTACGGCGCGGCCGCCCCTAGGGCTGCGCGGGCGCCCTACCTCACACCCTGGGCTTCCAGGTTACTTCGGGCACGCCCAGGTCGTGGGCCATCTGGCGGCTCAGCACGAAGAGGTAGTCGGATAGCCGGTTCAGGTACATCACCACCAGGTCCTCCACCGGCGCTTCCTCGCGCAGCTGCACGGCCAGGCGCTCGGCGCGGCGGCACACGCAGCGCGCCACGTGCGCAAACGACACCGCCGGGTGCCCGCCGGGCAGCACAAACTCGCGCAGCGGCGCCAAGTTGCCGTCCATGCGGTCCATCTCGGTTTCCAGCAGGGTTACGTCGGCGGGGTGCAGGTCGGGCAGGCGCCGGCGGGGCTCCTGGCCAGGGTCGGTGGCTAGGTGCGAGCCAATGGTGAACAGCCGGTCCTGAATTTCCTTGAGCAAGTCGCGCCGCGGGGCGTTCACGTCCTGGTCGCGCAGTAAGCCCAGGTAGGAGTTCAGCTCGTCTACGGTGCCGTAGCAGTCGATGCGCAGGCTCGACTTGGGCACCCGCACCCCGCCAATAAGCGAAGTCAGGCCCTGGTCGCCGGTTTTGGTATATATCTTCATCGCAGATTTAACGGATTTAACGGATTCCGCGGATACGCTCGCCGACGGCTCGCTGGCTACGCGGGTGGGGCCTAGGGGTGGTTGGCCGAGCCAAAGCGGCCGCGGCAGCCCGTTTTGCCGCTAGGCCTCCGAAGCAACCAGCGGCTTGCTGATGGATTGGTTTACCTCATCGGTTTCGATGAGGCCGTCGCGCAGGCGCACAATGCGGTGGGCGTAGTGGGCAATATCCTCCTCGTGGGTTACCATGATGATGGTGTTGCCCTTAGCGTAAAGCGCTTCAAACAAACCCATTATCTCGTAGCTGGTTTTCGAGTCGAGGGCGCCGGTGGGTTCGTCGGCTAGCAGCACGCTGGGCACGTTGACGAGGGCGCGGGCAATGGCTACGCGCTGGCGCTGGCCGCCGCTTAGCTCGTTGGGGCGGTGGCCGGCGCGGTCGGCCAGGCCCACCGAGCGCAGGGCTTCCAAGGCTTTTTCGGTGCGCTCGCGCTTACTTAGGCCGGCGTAAATGAGTGGCAGGGCCACGTTTTCCAGGGCCGTAGCGCGCGGCAGCAGGTTGAAGGTTTGGAAAACAAAGCCGATTTCCTTGTTGCGCACCTCGGCCAGCTGGTTGTCGCTCATGCGGCTCACGTCCTGCCCGTTCAGCACGTAGCGCCCGCTGCTGGGCGTGTCGAGGCAGCCCACAATGTTCATGAGCGTGCTTTTGCCCGAGCCCGACGGCCCCATAAAGGCCACGTACTCGCCGCGCCTGATGTCGATGCTCACCGAGCGCAGGGCATGGATGTGCTCGGTGCCCATCACGTACTCCTTGGCAATATCCTGGGTTTGAATGACGAACGGCGTGGCGGAAGCGACCATAGGAAAAGCAATTTTGCGGGAAGATACTACGGCCCTGTAAGGCCAGCGCTTCTTGGTTCGGCCACGCGGGGCGCGGCATTACAAGTAGCCTCTGCTTTTGGCAGCCACCGCCCCTAGGGGCCGGGCTTAGCGGCCAGCAGGCTGGGCCGGACCCAGTGTCTCAAACTCGGCCGCGGCCGCCGCATACGCCCGGCGGCGAGCCTCGAACTGGGCCCCCAAGGTAGCGTAGGCGGCCGGGTCGAGGCGCGGGCGCAGCTGCGCGAGCGCCGACTGGCCCAGGTCGGCCACGCCGGCGCTCGCGGCGGCCAGGGCAAAGGCCGACAGCAGGGCCGGGTCGTCGGGGTTTTCGGTGAGGCCCTGCTGCAGCACCTCGTAGGCATTGCCGGGCTGCTGCTGGGCGCTGAAAAACCGGCCGGCCGCCAGCACCAACGCTACGTTGAAGGGCGCGGTAGCCACGGCCCGGCGGTAGCGGCGGGCGGCGCTGTCGGGGCGGCCGGCGGCTTCGGCGGCCTGCGCCTGGCCTAGGGCCGCTGCGCCCACCAGCGGCCGGGCGGGCTGGCCCACCACCAGCGAGCCCACCGCCAGGGCAGCGGCCAGGCGCTGGCCCATTGGCCGCTGGGCAGTATCGGCCCCCAGGGCCAGGCGGCGCGCCACGGCGCGGGCCGAGTCGGGCCGGCCGGCTAGCGCCAGCGCCCAGGCCTGGGCGGGGCGGGCGTCGGCGGCGCCCAGGGCGGCGGCCTGGCCCAGGCGAGTGGCGGCGGCGATATACTGCCGCTGCTGCAGCTGCCACAGCCCCAGCACATACTGATAGTAAGCCGCCGACTGGCTGGTGCCGGCGGCCAGGGGGCCTAGGGCCTGCCGGGCGGCTAGCTCGTGGCCAGCGGCGTGCAGCAGCAGGCTTTGCAGGTATACTAGCTGCTCATAGTAAGGCTCGTTGGCCGGGCGGGCGGCCAGGGTGGCCAGGGCTTTTGCCCACGGCAGCCGCTCGGTGGCGGGGCGGGTAGCGCGCGCCATGTGCAGCGCGTCCTGGTACACTTCAGCGAAGGTGGCATCATCCAGGTCGGCGCTGGCGGGGGGAGCCGAGTTGGTGGTGATGGCTACGAAACCCTTTTTTTGGCCTGGCTTCGTAGCGTTCAGCAGGTAAGCCAGGGTGCTATTGGCCGCTAGCGCGGGCGCATTGGCCGGCGTTTTGCGCGTTGCTAACTCCTTGACGAACAGCTGCTCAGCTTCCGCATACAAGCCCTGGCTTAGCAGGAAGCCCAGCTGGTTGGCTTCACTGACGGCACTGCCGGGAGTTAGGCGCGCGGCCCGGTCGAGGTAGGTAGCCACCGAGTCGGTGAGGGCCGAGCGGGTGAACAGCTGGGCCAAATCGGAGGTGAGGGCGAAGCTGCGCGGCTGCGCGCGGCGGGCCTGGCGCAGCACGGCCAGGGCGTCGAGAAAGTCGCCGGGCGTGGTGAGCAGGGCGGCCAGGCGCACGCTCACCTTCTCGTCGGGCTGGCGCAGCAGGGCGCGGCGCAGCGCGTTTTGCTCGTTTTGGATTTGACTGCGGAAGCGGTAGAGGGCCGCCCGGCCCAGCTGGGCGGGGCGGTTGAAGCGGTCGAGCACGTCGCCGCTTTCGGCATAGTAGCGCTCGGCCAGCAGGGCCAGGGGCAGGTCGTCGGGGCGGGCCTCGCTTTGCTGGCGGGTGGCGTCGCCCAGCAGGTTGTATTGCCCGGCCTGCACCTGCGCCAGCCAGGGCCAGCCGCCCTGCACGCCATACAGCGCTAGCACGCCCAGCCCCAGCACATACACGGCGTAGAAGGGAAAGCGGCGCGGCGCGAACGCCACCCGGTACACCCGCAGCCGCTGCCGGATGAGCGGCGCAAAGTTGAGCAGCGAATACAGCAGAAAAGCCGCGCCCAGCAGCCCTAGGGCCAGCGCGCTGAAAGCGCGCGCCGCATCAAGCAGCGGCGCGTTCACCGTATAAAAAGCGTAGCCTAGGGCGGCGGCGGCGGCGGCCGTTAGCAATCCCAGCAGCACGCGGGCCGCCGGGTAGGGCACCCACTCGGCGTAGCTAGGCGCGCGCAGGCGCAGCCCCAGCGCGCTCGTGAGCACGGCGGGCAGCAGCAGCACCAGCGGGTCGAGGTGCAGGCCATAGCCCAGGGCCAGGCTGCCCTGGTACCAGTACCAGCCCAGCGCCCCAAGGTAGAGCGAGCTAGCCAGCAGGTACGGAAATAACCCAAACCGGCTTTCGGGCTGCTCGGCCTGGCTATTAAACCACAGCAGGGCCCGCACGTTCTCGACCCCCACCCACAGCACCAGCAGCGCCACTAGCACCGCCCCAGCCGGCGTGGCAAAGGCCGCCAGCTGCAAAGCCGTATCGGCGGGCGACAGCGGAGTTTTGCTATATACTAGGCCGGCCAGCGCGGCCATCAGCGTGGTTAGCACCAAGGCCCGCAGCGGTAGGCGCACCCGCTCGCCCAGCAGGTGCAGGCCGCCGGCGGCGGCGCCCAGCACCCCCAGGCTCAGCCACAGGAAATAGGGCTGGCTGCCGCCAAACAGGCCTAGGCCGTCCACGTTCAGCGAAGACAACAGAAAAATGACCGGCGCCGTGCCCACCACGAAGGCCGGCCGCCGCAGCCCGCTCACCACCGCCAGCCAGCCGGCCAGCGCCCCGGCCAGCACCAGCAGCCAGCCGGTAGCCGCCAGGGGGTGGGTGTAGGGGCCGCCCACGTCGTGGGTCAGCGTCACGGCATAGCCATTGAGGGGCAGCGGCAGCCAGGCGGGGCCGGCCGCCACCGAGTCGAGCACCACCGGCACCGGCGCCAGATGCGGCACCAGGCGCATTGGCAGCGTGGCCGCCTCGCCCGCGAAGTAGGCGTAGGTAGCGCCCCCTAGGGCCAGCAGCGCCAGCAGCAGCGGCAGGCGCGGGCGCAGTAGAGATTGGGAAAACGTCGGCAAAACGGCGGGGGTAGCCCTAGGGGCTATTACAATGGAACGGTGGCAAAAAAGAACGTCATGCTGAGCTTGTCGAAGCATCTCTGCCACGCCGCTAGAATCGTTCAACGATGCGACAGAGATGCTTCGGCAAGCTCAGCATGACGTTCTTTTTAATACTCAGCGTAGCCTAATCCAGCACCTTGGGCACGCGGAAATAGTCAGAATCATGGCGCGGAGCGTTGCGCAGGGCTTCCTGGCGGCTCACGGTATTGCGAGCCTCGTCGGGGCGCAGCACGTTGATTTCGTGCGAGAGGTGCACCAGCGGGGCCACGCCGTCGGTGTTCACTTTTTCGAGCTGGGCCACCCAGTCCAGAATCCCGTTGAGGTCGGCCAGCATCTGCTGCTCGCGGGCGGGGTCAAATTCGAGGCGGGCCAGGTGAGCCAGGCCACGGAGGGTTTCGGTGTTCATAAGTGTGTGGATAAGTCGATAAAACAAGCCCTAGGGCGCTAGTGGCTGGGCGGCCCCTACCCTTTCGCGGGTTTTTCGGGCAGCACGCCGCGCCAGGTGCGGCCCACCGGGATGCCCCGGCCCTCGGGCACGAAGTCGTCGGCGATTTCGGCCATCACCCGCGCCTTTAGGGCGGGTATGTCGGCCTCGGTCAGTCCCTTGGTTTCGATGGGTTGGTGGTAGACGGCGCGCAGCTTGGCGTGGCGCACACGCAGGCCTGGTACCGAAGGCATAAACTTGTGGGTCAGCGGCAAACTTACCGGAATAATGGGCACGCCGGTAGCAATGGCCAGCTGAAACGCGCCGTCCATAAACGGCTGCAATGCCTCGCCCGGTTTGGGGCCGATGGTGCCCTCGGGAAACAGGATGAGCGGCCGGCCCTCGCGCAGGCTTTGGCGGGCCTGGGCGGTGGCGCGGCCCCGGCCCACGGCGCTCTTGCGGTTGATGGGAATGTAGGTTTGCCCAAAAATGGGCCCCCACAGCGGAAACTTCACTAGCGAGTCCTTGCCCATGATGTTGACGAAGCCCGGAATATCGCGAAACAGCAGCAGAATATCCACAAACGAGGTGTGGTTGGCCAGGTAAATGCAGGGCTGGTCTTGAAGGGGCGGGCCCTCGTTCACTACCTCTACCGGCACGCCCCAGGTGGTGGTTGAAAAGATGGCCCAGTAGTGGTTGATGGCGTGCAGGTAGCGCCGCCACGCGGGCCTGCGCACCAGCACCAGCTGCGCCGGGTAGGTGACGAAAAACGGCAGCACGAAGCAAAACGTGGCCCAGGTGGTATAGAGCCGCTGGCCGATATAGCGAAAGAAATCACCCATACAGTGCAAAAATAACGGCCAGAACATTGGGGCCGGGCGCGTGGGCCCTCGGGTACGGCCAAACCCTGGCGTCCCTACCCGCGCCCGGCCAGCACGCGCTCGGCTTTCAGCAAGCCGGCCACGCTAATGGCGTCGGTGATGGTATCATCCAGGGCCAGGGCCACGGCCTGGGCTAGGGGCAGCTTCCAGAGGCGCAGGTCCTCGGTTTCCTCGGGCTCCCAGTCGGCCTGGGTCAGGTCTTCGGCCAAAAACACGAAGCCTTCTTCGTCGGTCACGGAGTTGGAGGTGTGCAGGCGGGCAATGCGCGTCCAGCGAGCGGCAAGCAGGCCGGTTTCCTCGCGCAGCTCGCGCTGGGCCGATTCCAGAATATCCAACTCCACGGGACCGCCGCCCATGGGTATCTCCCAGCTGTACTCGCCCAGCGTGTAGCGGTACTGGCCCACCAGCCAGGTATTGCCCTCGGCATCAACGGGCACGATGCCAATAGCCTTGTTGCGCATCGACACCACGCCGTAGATGCCGGGGCCACCCTTGGGGTTAATCACCTGGTCTTCGCGCACCCGAATCCAGGGATTTTGGTACTTGGGCTCCGAACTCATTGTTTGCCAGGGGTTATGCTGGGGGTCGAAATCGGTGGGCGGGGTGGTGGGCGTCATACGGGCGGGCCTAGGGGCATTTTTTGCCAAAAGTAACCCGCGGGCCCGCCGCAGCCCGCCCCCAACCCCGGCCCGCAGCCCGCGTACACCTAAGCGCCGGGCCGCCCCTCACTTCCCCGCGGCCGGGTTGTTTTTATGGCTGACAACAAGAAAAAGGATTCCCCGACGCCCGACAACCACGCCGATTCGCTGCTCAACCTCAAGTTTGCCGAAGCCGAGGCTGACCTCTCGACCCACAACGGCGGCCTAGGCCCCACCACCAACGTGTACGTAACGGACGACGAAAACCAGGAGATTACTGCCGGTGAAGGCCCGGTAGACCGCCAGGGCCAGCGCCGCGGCGAAACCGACCCCACCGATGAAGGCTCGACTGCCGGCGCTCACAGCTAGTTTCGGAGCGAATAATCCCGTCCGAACGTCATGCTTATCTGGCGTCCGCCTGCCGAAGCATCTCTACCACGCCGTATCGTGCGGGAGAGATGCTTCGGCAGGCGGACGCCAGATAAGTATGACGTTCTTTTTTGCCCTTTCAATACCTCATCTATTCCCTTATGCATCACCTCTGTTCTTTCACGCCGGTCCGGCCCGCGGCGCACTGGGGGCTGCGGCTACTAGCCCTGCTAGTGGCCCTGGCGCTGCTGGGCGGCTGCCGCGCCAGCGGCCCCGGCAGCCCGGCCCGCACCGTCGATAACTTCTTTGCCAAGTACCGCGACCAGCCGGGCTTTCGCACCACCGAGTGGTCGGCCGACTTGTTGCAGCGGCTGGCGTTGGTGCGGGCAGCTAAGCTACTGGGCGGCAGCGACCTGACCAACGCCATTACCAGCATTCGCACGGCGCGGGTGCTCAGCTTCGTGCCCACCAGCAGCGGCGCTCGCGAGCTGGCGCGCGACGGCCTAGGCAGCGAGGTAAGCGGCCTGCTGGCGGCCGAGCGCTACACCTCGCTGGCGGCGGGCAGCGGCACGGGCGCTTACAACTACGTAGTCCGCGCCAACGGCGACAACGTGAGCGAGCTGGTAGCCACCGGCGGCCTGCCCGACGCGGCCAACTCGTTTGTGCTGGTAGAAGTGAAAGGCAGCTTCACCCGCGCCCAAGCCGAGGCCCTGGCCCGCGTGCTACCTGAAGCCGTGCGGCAAACTACTGGCCGGTAAGGAGTTGTATAGAGTTGTATGCAGATAAAAGGCGGTCATGCTGAGCCCCGCGAAGCATCTCTTCCGCGCCCCTAGGGTATCGTTCGGGAGAGATGCTTCGCGGGGCTCAGCATGACCGCCTTTTTATTCAGGCTCAGCAGGACCGCCTTTTTATCCTAATCGTTAGATATCAAACTTGATACCTTGCGCCAAGGGCAGTTCGGTGCCGTAGTTGATGGTAGTGGTTTGGCGGCGCATGTAAACTTTCCAGGCGTCGGAGCCCGACTCGCGGCCGCCGCCGGTTTCCTTTTCGCCGCCGAAGGCACCGCCAATTTCGGCGCCGCTGGTGCCGATGTTCACGTTGGCAATGCCGCAGTCGGAGCCGGCCGCGCTTAGGAAAGCTTCCGACTCGCGCAGGCCGCCCGTGAAGATGGCCGACGACAGACCTTGGCACACCCCGTTTTGCAGGGCGATGGCTGCCTCTACTTCGCCCTCGTACCTAATGAGGTAAAGGATAGGCGCGAAGGTTTCGTGCTGCACCGTGGGGTAGTGGTTTTCGGCCTGCACCAGCGCCGGCAGCACGTAGTGGCCGCCGTGCAGCTCGGCGCTGCTCAGCACCTGGCCGCCGGCCAGCAGCGTGCCTCCTTCCTGCTGCACCTTGTCGAGCGCATCGGTGAACAGGCCTACCGCGTCGGCGTCGATGAGCGGGCCCACCAGGGTGCCGGCTTGCAGCGGGTGACCCACCGGCAGCTTGGCGTAGGCCGCCTGCAGGCGCTTGCTCACCTCGTCGAACAAGCTGGCGTGGATGATGAGCCGGCGCGTGGTGGTGCAGCGCTGCCCCGCCGTGCCCACCGCCCCAAACACCACCGCCCGAATGGCCAGCTCCAAATCGGCCTGCGGGGTAATGATAATGGCGTTGTTGCCGCCCAGCTCGAGCAGGGCGCGGCCCAGGCGCGCGCCCACGGCGGCGCCCACCGCCCGGCCCATGCGGGTGCTGCCCGTGGCCGACACCAGCGGTACGCGCTCGTCTTTGGCCAGGGCCTCGCCCAGCGCGGGCCCGCCCAGCAGTAGGTTGAATACGCCTTCGGGCAAGTCGTTATCTTCCAGCACCTTTTGGATGATATGCTGCACGGCCACGGCGACCAGGGGCGTTTTCTCCGAGGGTTTCCACACGCACACGTCGCCGCACACGGCGGCCAGCATGGCGTTCCAGCTCCACACCGCCACCGGGAAGTTGAAGGCCGAAATGACGCCCACGACCCCTAGGGGGTGGTACTGCTCGTACATGCGGTGGGCGGGCCGCTCGGAGTGCATGGTGAAGCCGTGCAGCTGCCGGCTGAGGCCCACCGCGAAGTCGCAGATGTCAATCATCTCCTGCACTTCGCCCAGGCCTTCCTGCAAAATCTTGCCCATCTCGTAGCTCACCAGCTTGCCCAGGGCCTCCTTGTGGCGGCGCAGCTCGTGGCCAATCTGGCGCACCACCTCGCCCCGGCGCGGGGCCGGCACCAGGCGCCAGGTAGCAAAGGCGGCCTGGGCGGCTTGCAGCACGGTTTCGTAGTCGGCCGGGGTAGCCTGGGCCACGGTGGCAATGAGCTGCCCATCGGCGGGTGAGTGCACGGGGCGCGGCGCCTGGCCCGCGCCGCCCCACTGCCGGCCGGTGCTATAGGCGGGCACCTCGGCGCCAATGCCCAGCTGGTGCAGCACATCCTGCATGCCGTGGGGGTCTTGGTGCGGGTGGCGCACGGTTACGTCGGGGCGGGTGGCTTCTTCGAGGGCTTGCTTCATGGGGCGGGCGGAGGGAGAGATGGGCGAACTAGGCGCCAAAGGTAGCGGGCCCCGCCGCCCTAGGGCTGCTGCGCCAGCCAAGCCAGGGCCTCGTTTTCGCGGTTGAAATACTGGTAGTGGGCGCCCTCGGTTTCGCCCTGCGCAATGCTGCCAAGCAAGGCCGAGTTGGTGCCCAGAGCCTCTTGGTTAACCATGGCGAAGTAGGCCACGAACAGCGGCCCGCCCAGCGCCGGCACCAGCCGGGGGCTGAACTGCTGCCGAAACCACGCCAGCGCCTCCAAGTTGCCCACGGGGCGGCGGCGCACATCGAGCAGCCAGTGGCGGCAGTTGGCGTGGGTCAGGGCGGCGGCTAGCAGCGCCTCGTAGCTGGCTTGCAGCTCGGGCAGCGCCAGGGGCTGCAGCCAGCGCGCAACAAGCAGCGCCTGGTCGGGGCGGTATTCGAGGGTGAATACCTCGGCGGGCAGCGGTACGGGCAGGAGCATGAGCAGGGGAAGTAGCGGCTTGGCCCTGCGAAGTAACGCGCCCCTAGCTAGTGGCAACGCTTAGCCAGTCTTTAAGCGGCCCTACACCCTAGGGGCCTTGGTACCATCCGGGCACGTAGCAGCTGGCTGGCTGGCTAAAACGGCCATGCTTATCCAGGGCCACTTGCTGCCGGGCCGGGTTATTTCAAGAGGCTTTTCGACTGCTTTCGGCAGCTACTTGTCGTCTCAGCGCGGCAATTACTGCCCAGCCGCCGCCCGGCGCAGCTCATCCTCGGCCCCGGCGGCGCGCTTGCGGGCGGCGGCCACCTTGCTGTTGCCAAAGCGGTAGCTGAGCGAGAGCGTAGCCACCCGCGTATCCTGCCGGGTGTAGTAGCGCTCGTTGAACGTGTCGTAGGTGGAGATTACCTGGTAGGGCTGCGTGTAGAAAATATCCGTCACGCTCAGGCGCAGGGTGCCCTGCTTTTGCCACATGCTTTTTTGCACGCCTACCGACACCTGGCCCCGGTCGCTGATGTTCTGATAGTTATACACCTGGCGCGACTCGTAGCTGCCGTTTAGCTCGGCGGCCCAGCCGTGGGGTAGCGTAAAGCTGTTGTTGAGCGTCAGCTCGGCCCCAAAGCCCCCCCGGTCAAGAGCAGTGCCGGCCAGCGTGCCGGTGTAGTGGTTGTAGTAGCCCAGCACATTGGCGTAGAGGTTCCACCAGGGGCGCGGCATGAGGGGGGCCGTCAGCGCAAGGGTATAAAAGTCGCGGGTACTAAGGTTGGCAGGCTGGCTTACTACTAGGTAGCCCCCATCGGGCGCGGGCTGTATCACATTCACAATGGGCTGGCTAGAACGGGCATAGGCCAGGGCAGTGCTCAACGTATTTTTATAGCGGTGCGTCAGCTCTACGTTAGTAGTGGTTTCGGCTACTAAATAGGGGTTGCCTGCGGCGTACGAGGTAGCGTCGAGGTAGGCGCGCAGCGGATTCAGTTGCAAGTAGCTGGGTCGCTCCACGCGCCGGGCTACGGCCAGGGTCAGGGAGTTGTTTTTGTTCAGCGCGCGCTCTAGCAGCAGGTTCGGAAACAGCTGGAGGTAGTGCTGCTCGCGCAGGGGCCTAGGGCCCTGGTCGGCGCGCAGGTTGGTTTGCTCGGCCCGCAAGCCCGCCTGGAAGCTGGTGCCCGCCAGCGTGCCGCGCAAGGTGGCGTAGGCCGCGTTCACGTTTTCGCGGTAGTAAAAGGGCTTGGAGATGGCCGTGTCAACGGCGCTCACGCCCTGCTGGGTAGTGATGAACGTTACGTTGTTGTCCGACGTGACCAGCGTGGCCTTGGCGCCGGCCTCCAGGCGCAGGCGGTGCGGCAGGGGCTGGGCATAGTCTAGCTTGGCCGCCCGAATGATGAGCGTGCTGCCCTGGTCGCCGTGCAGCAGGCTGGCGGCTTGGCTGGGGGCGTCGAAATACGTAGTGAGGTCGTTGCGGCGCGCGGTGTGGTAGCGGGCCACGTCGGCGTCGGCGCTCAGGCTGCGGGCAGTAGCTGAGTCGGCAAAGCTGTGCTTAAAATTCAGATTGGCCGTGAGGCTGGGGCGCCAGGTGCTCAAGTCATTAAACGAGCTAAAATGCTCGCTGCTAGTGCCGTACAGCAGCTGGGTTTGGTTGTCGGTGTGGGAATTCACCTGGCTCACCAGCCCGCTCACCGCCGCGCCCAGCAGCGTGCGCTTGCTCAAATTCAGGTCGAGGCCCACCTTGGCGGTGTGCGAGCGCAAGTGCAGCACCTGGTCGGTGCTAAGCACGCTGCTGGCCGCCGGGCGCCGTAGCAGCTGCTCGGTGAAGGTGCGCGCGAAGTCGATGTCGGTGAAGTTCCGGCGGTCGGCGTAGGCGTAGTTGCCGTAGAGGTTGTATTTCTTGCCGCGGCTGTTGAGGCTGAGGCCGGCCGCCAGCTTGCCGTAGCGGCCCTGCCCGTAGCTGGCGTTGGCGCTGCCGTTGGTGCCTAGGCGCTGGTCTTTTTTGAGGTTGATGACGATAACGCCCGCCCCGCCTTGAGCGTCGTACTGGGCCGGCGGGTTGGTGAGCAGCTCCAGGCTCTGGATTTGGTCGGCGGGCAGGGCGCGCAGGTAGTCGGCCAGCTCGGCGCCGGCCAGGGGCGTACGGCGCCCGTCAATGACTACCAGCAAGCCCTGACGGCCGCGCAGCGCTAGGTTGCTGCCAGCATCGAGCGTCACGCCCGGCGAGCGGCCCAGCACATCGAGCGTCGTGGCCCCGGCCGACAGCGGGTTGTCGGCCACGTTCACCAGCGTACCCCGCGGGCTGGGCTCGTAGAGCGGCTTGCGGGCCGTCACGGTCACTTCCTGCAGGGCCGTGGCGGCGCTGGCTTGCAGCACGATGAGGAGCGGCGCGGGCGCCGGCGCGTCCCCTAGGCCTAGGTCGAGGGGCGCGCTCCAGTAGCGGGCGTAGCCTACCTGCGCCACCGACACGCGGTAGCGCCCGGCGGCGGGGCTTTGCAGCAAAAATTTTCCGGTGGCGTCGCTAAATTCTGTCTTCACCACCACCGAATCGGCGGCGCGGTGCAGCGTCACGGTTGCCAGCTCGAGGGGTGCGTTGCGCCCGTCGGCCACGGTGCCGCGCACGGCCAAACCGCTTTGGGCGCGCGCCGCCAGCGGCAGCAGCAGCCCAATTAGCAGCGCCCAGCTGCCGAGGCGTTTGTAGATAATCTCCAGTCCAGCTCGTAGTAACTCAATGAGGGACATGTATTATGAGACGAAAAATTAGAAGAAATCATAGTTAGCATTTCCTGCATAAGTAACTAAAGAAGGCGAGCGGCTGGCCCTACGACCAGCCATAGGGAGAGCAGAGCGTAAGACCTAAATAATTGAATAGATGTTAATAATAGCCTGGCAACATAGCCCTAAAGATGGTGTAATATCTGTTCATTATCCAAACATGTGACTGGAAGCCTGACGCCCGCTAAGCGCCCGCCGGTCCCGACCTTTGCCGGGCTATGTCTCTGCGTTTTCTCGACCTGCCCGCCCGGCTGGGCGCCACCCTGCTGCAAGCCCCGGCCGACCCCGCCGCCTCAGTGCAGTCGCTGCTGCTTGATAGCCGCCGGGTGGGCCTGGCCGAGGGGGCGCTGTTTTTTGCCCTGCGCGGCCCCCGCCACGACGGCCACCACCACCTGGCGGCGCTGTATGCCAAGGGCGTGCGGCAATTTGTGGTGAGCTACCCACCGGCCAGCCTAGGGCCGTTTGCAGGCGCGGGCTTCGTGCTGGTGGCCGACACGCTGGCGGCCCTGCAAACGCTGGCCGCCCAGCACCGGGCGCAGTTCGCCGGCCCGGTGTGGGGCATCACCGGCTCCAACGGCAAAACCATCGTGAAGGAGTGGCTGGCGCAACTGCTAAGCCCCAGTGAAAGCATTTGCCGCTCGCCGCGCTCCTACAACTCGCAGGTGGGCGTGCCGCTGAGCGTGTGGGAGCTGAGCGCGGCGCGCCACACGCTGGGCATTTTCGAGGCCGGCATTTCGGAGCGGGGCGAGATGGCGCGGCTGGCGGCCATCATCCAGCCCACGTTTGGCCTCTTCACCACCCTAGGGCCCGCCCACGACGCCGGCTTTGCCTCCGAGGCCGAGAAGCTGGGCGAAAAGCTCCAGCTGTTCGCAGGCGCAGGTTTCGAGCGGCTCGTTTACTGCGCCGACCAGCCGCTGGTGGCCGCTGCCGTGCAGGCCCGCACCCTGCCCGCCCTGGCCTGGACGCGCCACGACGCGCCGGCCGCCGCCCTGCGCTTTCGCCTCAAGGCCACCAGCGTGGGCAGCACCGTGGTGCGCGTGCGCTTGGGTGCGGCCGCCCCGGACCTATTGGGCCCGCTCGACTTCCATGAGCCGGCCCTAGGGGCGGCTACCCGCTTCACGCTGCCCTTTGCCGACGAGCCGGCCCTCGAAAACGCCCTGCACTGCCTGGCCGTGTTGCTGCTGCGCCAGCTCGACCCCGCCACCGCCCTGGCCCCGGCCGAGCTGCAGCGCCGCCTGCTGGGTTTGCGCCCGGTAGCCATGCGCCTCGAAATGAAGGCCGGCCGCCACGGCTGCTACCTGCTCGACGACACCTACAACAACGACCTGGCGGGCCTGGCCCTGGCCCTGGATGCCCTGGGCCGGCAGGCCCGCCCCGGCGGCCGCACCGTCATTCTCAGCGACTTGCTTGAGTCGGGCCTGGCCGCGCCCGAGCTGTACGCCCGCGTGGCGGCGCTGCTGCGCGCCCACGGCGTGACCCGGCTCATTGGCGTGGGCGAAGAAATTACTTATGAATTGGCAAGCACCTCGCAGCAAGCCCAGCTGCTTGCTCAAGAGCAGTTCATACTTCAAAGCTACCCCACTACCGAGGCGCTGCTAGCCGACTTGCACGCAATTGATTTTCAAAACGAAACCATCCTGGTGAAGGGCGCGCGGCGCTTTGGCTTCGAGCGGGTGGTGGCGGCTTTGCAGCAGCCGCAGCACGGCACGGTGCTGGAAGTAAACCTGGACGCGCTAACCCACAACCTACAGCACTACCGCCGCCAGCTGCGCCCCGGCACCAAGCTCATGGTGATGGTGAAGGCTTTTGCCTACGGTAGCGGCTCGTACGAGGTGGCCAGCTTGCTGGAGTTTCAGCGGGCCGACTACCTGGCCGTGGCCTACGCCGACGAGGGCCAGCAGCTGCGCGACAACGGCATCAGCCTGCCCATTATGGTGCTCAACCCGGGGCCCGACTCGTTTGGCCAGCTGCGGCGCTACCGCCTCGAGCCCGAGGTGTACTCGCTTGAGCGCCTGCGCGACTACCTGCAAGCCGCCCGCGAAGCCGCGCAGGATGCCCTAGGCCCCCTGCCGCCGCTGCACCTCAAGCTCGATACCGGCATGCGCCGCCTGGGCTTTGCCGAGGACGAGCTGCCGGCGCTGCTGGCCCTGCTGGCGGCCCACCGCGACCAGCTGCCGGTAGCGGGCATCATGACGCACTTGGCCGCCGCCGACGACCCCGCCCACGATGAGTTTACGCGCCAGCAGCTGGCCGCCTTCGCGCGCATGGCCGCCGCCATTGAGGAGACCCTAGGGCGGCCGGTGCTTAAGCACGCGCTTAACTCGGCCGGCATCCGGCGCTTCCCCGAGGCGCAGTTTGACATGGTGCGCCTGGGCGTGGGCCTTTACGGCGTGGCGGCCGGGGCCGAGGGCGAGGATAACCTGCAGCCCGTCAGCACCCTGAAAACCACCATCTCGCAAATAAAGGAGCTGCCGGCGGGCACCACCGTGGGCTACGGCCGGCGCGGCGCGGCCACCGCCCACCCGCGCCGCCTGGCCACGCTGGCTATCGGCTACGCCGACGGCTACGACCGGCGCTTCTCGAGCGGGGCGGGGCTGGTGCTGCTGCACGGGCAGCGCGCGCCGGTGGTGGGCTCGGTGTGCATGGATATGGTGATGGTGGACGTAACCGACATTCCGCAGGCCCGGCCCGGCGACGTGGCCGTTGTATTCGGTGATGGCCTGGATATCAACGAGCTAGCCCAGCGCATCGGCACTATTCCCTACGAGCTGCTCACCAACGTAAGTGAGCGGGTGAAGCGCGTCTTCGTTAGCGAGTAGCCTAGGGCCGGGCGGCGGTAATAAATTCGCAAGCAGAAAGCCTGCCTGGCTCTGGGCTGGGCTGCTTTCGCTTGCCTTCTACCCACCCTTATGACTGTAACTTCTCACGGTGCTCCCTGGCGCTGGCTGCTGCTATTGCTGCTGGCGCTGCCTAGCCTCGGCTGGGGCCAGGCGCCGACGCGCCCCGCCGCGCCGCTCGACGGCATTTGGAAAGGCTCGCTGCCCGTGCCGGGCGGGCGGCTAGAAGTACTGTTCCGCTTCGTGAAGCTGACCAGCGGCGAGTACTTCGCCACCCTCGACGTGCCCCAGCAGAAGGTGCGCAGCCTGGCCGTGACGGTGGAAACCCGCGCCGACACGGTGGTGCTAACCTCGACCGAGGCTAACAGCCGCTACGTGGGCCAGCTGGTGGCCGGTGGTAGCCAAATGCGCGGCGTATGGCAACAGCCGGGCCTGCGGGCGCCCGTGCAGCTGGTGCGCACCGAAACGGCAGTGGCCAAGCCTCGCCTCACGCCACCCTACCGCGAGGAAGAAGTTTTGTTTGTTAATTCTAAGGAAAACAGCAAGTTGGGCGGCACGCTCACCATCCCGGCTGGGCCGGGGCCGTTTCCGGCCGTGGTGCTGCTCAGCGATGCCGGGCCCCAGGACCGCAACGGCACTACCGACGGCTTTGCCCCCCTAGGGGCGCTGGGCGACTACCTCACGCGGCGCGGCATCGCGGTGCTGCGCTTCGACGACCGCGGCGTGGGCCGCAGCACCGGCACCACCCAGTCGACCACCGCCGCCCTGGTGAGTGATGCGCAAGCCGCGCTGAGCCTGCTGCGGGCCCGGCCCGAAATCGACCACGCTCACCTCGGCCTCGTGGGCCACGGCGAGGGCGGCAACGTGGCGCTGCTGGCCGCCGCCCAGCCCCAGCCGCCGGCCTTCGTGGTGGGCTTGGCGCCCTACGGCCTCACCGGCGCCGAGGTGGTGCTGCAGCAGCAGGAAGCCGCCCTGAAAGCCAGCAAAACCCCCAGCAGTCAGCTTAGTGCCATTCTCAAGCGCCAGCAATCCGTTTTCGAGGTGATTCGCCACACGCTGGTGAGCGCGCAGGCGCAGCCCATTGTGGCCAACATGCTGAAGCAAAACAACCCCGCCCTGAGCGACGACCAGGCCCAGGCCAGCGCCGCCGAAATGGTATCGGCCCGCTACCGCTACTACCTGGGCTTCGACCCCAGCGAGACCCTAGGCGGCGTGGCCTGCCCCGTGCTGCTGCTCTACGGTACCGCCGACCCCTTGCTGAACCCCGACAACAACGCCGCCGCCCTGGCCAAAGGCCTGAAAAACAACCCCGCCGTGACCGTGCGCAAGCTGCCCGGCGTCAACCACCTGTTTCAGCCCGACCCTACTCAGTGGCCCATCGTGAGCGGCGAGGCCCACGCCAACTTTTCGCCCGCCGCCGAAGAAGCCATCCGCGCCTGGATAGTCGAGCAAACCGCGAAGAAGTAGCCCTAGGGGCCTAAAGTAGGTAAAAGGACGGTCATGCTGAGCGCAGCCGAAGCATCTCCACTGAACGATACCCTAGGGGCGCGGGAGAGATGCTTCGGCTGCGCTCAGCATGACTATCTTTTTGCTTCCAACTTCTTGGGTCAGCCGTTCATTACCATTAAAAAAGCCAGCCCTTGTAGGGGCTGGCTTTGGCTAGAATGCGGAAGGCAGAACTTATAGCTTATTTATATTCATCTACTTCGGCGCGCATCATGGCGTTGAAGCGCGAGCCGTTGTTGGCCAGCGTCACCAGGTTCCAGCCGCGGCCGATGGCGTAGCTCCAGGTGCGGCTGTCTTTGAACTCGAAGGTGGGACGCAAAATCTGGCCGTAGGGCGTGTACTCGGCCATGAAGTTGGTGGTGTAGAACTTGTCGCCGCTCACAATCCACTCCATCGCCACGTAGAAACCCTCTTCGGGCGCGATGAGGTTGTAGGGCGATAAATCGACCGTGAACCACTCGCCGCCCCGCGCCGCCGACACGATGACGCTCTCCGTGAGCATGTCCGAGTTGGGGGCGTTGTAGTTGCCGTCGGCCTTGTAGATGCGCACCCGGAAGGGCTCGCGCGGGAAGCCATTCTCGCCGATGAAGAACGACACCGTGCGAATAGCCCCGAGCTTCTTGCTTTTCTCGTTCTTGCACAAAAAGGCGTACTGGCTGCCCGGCGTGCCCTGAATCATGCCCGCGCCGGGCGAGTTGGCGCGCGCCCCGAGCAGCGTGGGTTTAATCTTGCTGGCCTCAATCTTGACGGTGCTCAGCTCGATGGGCTGTTTGGGTAGCTTGATAATCACTTCCTCCATGTTGCTGCCACGCTTCACGAAGAGCGCCGTGCGCCGGTAGCCTAGGGCCATTACGATAATCGAATCCTCGGTTACCTTGGTGGGCATAGCCAGCTGAAAGTAGCCATATTCATTGGTAAGGGCCCCGGTTTGCTCGTCGCGCAGGTTGATGGAGGCGAAGGGAATAGGGTCCTGGGTTTTCTCGTCTACCACGCGCCCCGTAATGCGGCCTTCCTGCTGCGCCTGGCTGATAAATGGCACCCAGCAAAAAAGAAATAAAATAACTAGTAATCGCTTTTGCATTTGTACTTAACTGAGGGTTAATGATAGAGTAGCTAACTGCAAATTTATGGGATACACCAGGAATGCTCCACCAAAATCGGCCGAAATTTACTACAAATCCGTGAACATCCAACTATAGCAGCTGGCTGCTGGATTAGCTAAAATCAAGATTGACCTTTTATATCGTTAGTACTCCGAATAACAGTACTTTACAGATAGCACCTAAGTTGAGCTAGCCCGCATTAGCGGGACGGCTTTCCGCACCGCTTTGAGGTTTCGGACACGGCTTTTTGCTGGCGGCTTGGCTGGCGGCTAGCCTAACCGGCGGAGCAGAGCACAGCGATTAGCTATTTGCAGCTTTTTATTGCACTTTTCCGCTTATCCTGTCCTACGCAGGAGCAAGGCTCACCTGTTACCTTTCGAAAAAGCGCGCCGCGCGCTGCCTAGGGTGGCAGGCCTGCTCATACGCCGGCCGAACCGACTTATTTAATCATGTCTACCTCAGCCCGAATCATGGCGTTGTAGCGCTGGCCGTCGCCGTTAGCCAGTGTCATCAGGTTCCAGCCCTTGCCGATGCTATAGTTCCAGGTGCGGCTCTCCTTAAACTCGAAGGTGGGACGCATAATCTGGCCGTAGGGCGTGTAATTATCGTCCATAAAGTTGGTATTGAAGAACTTGTCGCCGCTCACAATCCACTCCATCGCCACGAAGAAGCCTTCTTCGGGCGCCTGCACGTTGTAGGGCGCCAGGTCGACGGTATACCACTGGCCGCCAGCGGGGGCCGACACCACCACGTTCTCGGTCAGGATGTCGGTGTTGGGGGCGCTGTAGTTGCCATCGGGCTTGTAGATGCGCACCCGGAAGGGCTCGCGCGGGAAGCCGTTCTCACCGATGTAGAACGACACCGTGCGAATATTGCCCAGGCGCTTGTTCTTATCGTTCTTCACAAAAAAGGCGCACTGGCTGCCGGGCTGGCCTTGCAGCAGGCCCTCGCCGGGGCGGTTTGAGTTGGCGCCCAGGGCCAGGTTTTTTAGCTTGCCGCCCTTCACGGTCACATTTTGCAGGGCTACGGCGCGGCGGGCCAGCTCAATCACCATATTGCTCTGGTCTTTGCCGCGGCGCACAACTACGGCCAGGTGCTCGTAGCCCAGGGCCATTACCACCAGCGAGTCAGTCTCATTTTTGAGCGGCGCCGGCAGCTGAAACACGCCAAACTCGTTGCTTAGGGCGCCGGTTTGCTCTTCGCGCAGGCTAATGGAGGTAAAAGGCAGCGGCTCCTTGGAGGTTTTATCGATAACCTTGCCGCTAAGCATGGCGCCGGCCGGCTTAGCCGTTTGGGCCAACGCGCCGGAAACCGAGGCCGCTAAAAATAATACAAAATAAAATAGGTGTTTTAACATTGCAATCAAGATTATAGCCTAACTAATACAAAAATAAGCGGCCACCCGAAAAGTCCCGCATTTTACACTTTAAAAATATGCCGGGTCCCTAGGGCCGAGTTTAGCGCGCCGCGCCGATTGGCCCACCCACGCTATCACCAGCGCCAGCGAGGCCTATAAAACGGCCCATTGGGCAGCTCCGAAACCATTGCGGCCGGCGAACTGTATCTTTGTTTACATTTCGTCTAAATAGCTTTCCACCCGTGGCTCTCTTCCGTCGTTCTTCCGCTGCCGCGCCGGCCCCGCCCGCGGCCCGCACCGCCAACGACCTGCAGCCCGGCGAAACGGCCACGGTGTGCTGCCTCAACGACCCCGACATGGCCCTGAAGCTGCTCGATATGGGCTGCATTCCGGGCACGCGGGTGAAGCTGGTGGGCCGCGCGCCCCTCGGCGACCCGCTTATGCTGACGCTCGGCGACGAAGGCTATACCCTGAGCCTGCGCGTAAGCGAGGCCCGCACCATTCAACTTAAAGCCTAAGGACTATTCATGCCGGTTGCCGCCCCCGATAGCCGCCCGGTAACGAGCGCCGCCGTGCCCGGCCCTGAGCGCCCGCCCAAGCTCGCCCTCATCGGCAACCCCAACTCGGGCAAAACCTCGCTGTTTAACCAGCTGACGGGCCTCAACCAGAAAGTCGGGAATTTTCCGGGCGTGACGGTGGACCGCAAAACCGGCCTGGCGCCCCTAGGGGGGGCGCGCCGCGCCGAGGTTATCGACCTGCCCGGCACCTACTCGCTCTACCCCAAAAGCCTCGACGAGCGCGTCATTGCCGACCTGCTCTACGACCCCACCTCGGCCGACTACCCCGACTTTGTGGTGGTGACCGTGGACGCTAGCAACCTGCGCCGCGGCCTACTGCTGTTTACCCAGCTGGCCGACCTGGGGCTGCCCGCGGTGCTGGGCCTGAACATGACCGATGTGGCCGCCGAGCGCGGCATCAGCATCGACGTGCCGGCCCTGGAGCGCGAGCTGCAAGTGCCGGTGGTGCCGCTCAACGCGCGCAAAGGCACCGGGCTGGCGGCCCTGCGCATTGTGCTGGCCGACCGCCTGGCGGTGGCGCCCACCCGCCGCTTCTGGGAGATTCCGGCCAGCTTGCGGCCGCTGGTGCAGCAGGTGCGCGCCCGCTTTGGGCTGCACAACGACTACCTGGCGCTGCACTACGCCCACCAGTTTCGGCAGCTGCATTTCTTGAGCGAAGCCGACCGCACCGACCTGGCCCGCCTCACCGAGCAGGCGGGTTTCGACAGCACCGCCCGGCAGGCCGAGGAAACCGTGGCCCGCTACGCCCGCCTCAACGAGGTGCTGCTGGATGTGGTGACCGTGACGCGCACCGAGCGCCAGGAGCCGGCCAGCAACAAGATTGACAAGGTGCTGACGCACCGCGTCTTTGGCTACCTCATTTTCCTGGCCATTCTGTTTTTGCTGTTCCAGGCCATCTTCGCCTGGGCGCAGTACCCCATGGACTGGATTGACCAGGGCATTTCGGCGCTGAGCGGGGCCATTCAGGCGCGCTTCAGCGGGCCGCTGGTGCGCCTGCTCACCGAGGGCGTCATTGCGGGCCTAGGGGGCGTGCTCATCTTCATCCCGCAGATTGCGCTGCTGTTTGCCTTCCTGGCCGTGCTGGAAGAGTCGGGCTACATGGCCCGCGTTACCTTCCTCATGGACAAGCTAATGCGGCCGTTTGGATTGAGCGGCAAGAGCGTGGTGCCGCTTATTTCGGGCCTGGCCTGCGCAGTGCCCGCCATTATGGGCGCGCGCACCATCGAGAGTTGGAAGGACCGGATGCTCACCATCTTCGTCACGCCGCTCATGTCGTGCTCGGCGCGCATCCCAGTTTATACCGTGCTGGTGGCGCTAGTAGTGCCCGATGAAAGCTGGCTGGGCCTGTTCAACATGCGCGGGCTGGTCCTGATGGGCCTATACCTGCTGGGCACGGCCTCGGCGCTGCTTTCGGCCTGGGCGCTGAAGGTGGTGCTCAAGGCCCGCGAGCGCAGCTACTTTATCATGGAGTTTCCGGTGTACCGCTGGCCGCGCTGGAAAAACGTGGGCCTGACCATCGTAGAGAAGGTGAAGGCCTTCGTGTGGCAGGCGGGCAAGGTAATTGTGGCCATTTCGGTGCTGCTGTGGGTGCTGGCTAGCTATGGCCCCGGCCAGCGCCAGGCCCAGGCCGAAGCCGCCGTGCAACGCCAGGCCGCCGCCCAGCGCTGGCCCGCCCCCGAAACCGAGCGCCGCGTAGCCTCGGCCCGCCTCGAAACCTCCTACGCCGGCACCTTCGGCCACCTCATCGAGCCTGCCATTCGGCCCCTAGGGTTCGATTGGAAAATTGGCATTGCGCTGCTCACCTCCTTTGCTGCGCGCGAAGTATTTGTGGGCACCATGAGCACCATCTACAGCGTGGGCCAGGATGCCGACCTGGGCACCGTGCAGCAAAAGCTGGCCAACGAAAAAGATACCCAGGGCCACCCCTTTTTCACGCCCCGCCGGGCGCTGTCGCTACTCGTGTTCTACGTGTTTGCCATGCAGTGCATGAGCACGCTGGCTACTACCTACCGCGAAACCAAAAGCTGGCGCTGGCCCCTAGGGCAGCTCGTGTACATGACCGGCCTGGCCTACCTGGCCTCGCTGCTAGTGTGGCAGGTCTTTTAAGTGAATGTGGAAATGTAAAGAAATGTGGTAAATGTGAGAGTTTAAAAAATTCTGCTTTTTGCCATTTACGAGGGCTTCGTTTTTCACATTTACCACATTTCCTTCACATTTCCACATTTTCTAGATGACCGCCTACGAAACCCTGCTCCGCCTCGCCTACCGCAGCCCTGCCGACCAAAGCCGCTACCTCACGCCCGTGGCCCTAGGGGCCTACGCCGAGTTTGCACAAGCCAGCGCCGCCGAGCAGTCGTTCCGGTTCGAGCGGTGGCGGCTGGGCATTGCCAGTAGCCTGCTGCACCTGCTGGCCGAGCTGGGCGACTTCGAGCTGGCCCGCCGCGCCGCCGAGGTGCTGCACCGCGCCCTGAGCACCGCCCGCTCGCCCGAGGACATTGACCAGCAAATTGGCCGCGAAGCCAAGCTCTTCGACCAGCTCTACACCAACCTCTACGTGAACGACGACGGCGAGGAGCTGCTCGACCTGTTCGCCCGCACGCTCGACGCCGACGCGCCCGCCCTGCTCGAAGCCGTGCAAGCCGAGGCGGTGGACATAGCCCGCGAACTGGACTTTGAGGTGGAAGACGACGAGGAGTAACCCTAGGCCCCGGTAACTGAAAAAGGCCCACAACAATCGTTGCGGGCCTTTTTCAGTTACCGGGGCCTCGGGCCTAGTAGCCGGCGTTCTGCACCAAGTTAGGGTTGGCGTTGATTTCGCGCAGCGGAATCGGAAATATCAGGCGCGGCGAATTCCACGGAATGCTGGCACCCGTAGTGGGGTCGATGGTAGATTGCTGGTAGCGCTTGAGGTCGGCTAGGCGGAAGCCCTCGAAGGCTAATTCCAGGCGGCGCTCCTTTTGAATAGCAGCCAGCGTTAGGGTCGTGAGTGGGGGCAGTAGGGCGCGGTCGCGGATGAGGTTGATGTCGGCCAGCGGCGAGGCGCCTACTGAGGTACCCGCCCGGAAGTTGGCCTCGGCCCGGATGAGGTACAGCTCGTCCAGCCGAATCAGCTTGATGTTGCCGTACAGTACGTCGTACTTATTGGTGTAGTAGAGACCATAAGTGGCGTCGTACTCATACACGTTCTTGCGGTCGTCGCCGGTTTCAAAGGCGTTGATGAACTGCGGCTGAATATCAACGTCGTTGCGGCTGTACTGCGAGTAGAACGTATTAAGCTGATTGGTGCCACTTTGCGACGAGACTTGAATGGCGAATACGTCTTCCGGCGAATTGGCTAGTAAGTCGCTGTTCGACAAGAAATTGTCGCCGTAGCTAGTATTCAGCTGGTAGCGGTTAGACGCAATGACCCGGTTGGCAGCAGCCGCAGCGGCCGCGTAGTTGCCTTGCTGCAAGTAAATGCGGGCCAGCAGCGCCGCTGCCGAGTAGCGCGTGGCAAAGAATCCGTTAGTAACTGGTAGCTCAGCTTCAGCTTTGGTCAAGTCGCTAATAACCTGAGCGTAAACTTCTGCTACCGTGTTGCGGGCCACGTTGTTGGCCGAGCTGATGGTGGTAGTGGGCGTGAGCACCAGCGGCACGCCGGGGTTAGCGCTGGGCGTCCCGTCGGCCCAGTTGCGGGCGTAGAGGCGCACCAAATCGAAATACAGCAGTGAGCGAATAAACAGGGCCTCACCTTCCACAGAAGATTTCAGGGCGGCGGTGCTCAGCTTGCTGGTATTAGCCAGCACGTTATTCGCGCGGTTGATGGTGGAGTAGGCATCCAGCCAGGTATTGGCTATCGTCGCATCGTTCACCAGCAGGGTTTTGCGCTGGGCTTCCTGCGGCTGCGAGAAGGTACCCACAAAGGCTTCGTCACCGTTGTCGGCCAGCAGGTCCGACATAAACTGGATGTAGCCGCCGTAGAGGTACACGCTCTGCAGGCCATTGTAGCAGCCCACCAGGGCGGCCTGCACGTCGTTGGAAGTGTTTAGGGCGTTGGAGGCGTCAATCTGGGTCACGGGCTGCACGTTGAGCCGGTCGTTGCACCCCAGCACGCCGCCCGTCAGCACCGTCGCCGTTAGCAGGCGGATAATAGTATTTTTCATATCGAGTACAAGCTAAAGGAGGAAAGCGGCCTAGGCTTAGAAGCCAATGTTGATGCCGACGGTGTAGGTGCGGGCCTGCGGCGCAGTGTAGAACGTAACACCCTGGTTGATATTCCCCTGGGTTTGCGATACACCGCCGCCGGTGAGGTAGTCGGTGCTTACCTCGGGGTCCCAACCAGTGTACTTCGTGAAGGTGAGTAGGTTATAGCCCTGCACGAAGATGCGCGCCGATTGCAGGAAGCCCCGCTTCACAAACTCGCTAGGCAGGTTGTAGCCTAGTACCACCGAGCGTAGGCGGCCGTAGTCGCCGTTCTGTACGAAGCGCGACGAAGCTCCAATACCATTACCACCACCATAAATAACTTTGGGCACGTTGGTAATGTCGCCAGGTTTCTGCCAGCGGTTGAGTTGGTCGCGGGTTTGGTTGTCGGGACCGTTATTGAAGCCCGTGGAGTAATACTGTGCGCCGCCGTCGTAAATCTGGTTGCCGAACACGCCTACCAACGTTACATTCAGGTCGAAGCCTTTGTAGGTGAAGGTATTGGTGATACCACCCGTCCAGGTAGGGTTGGGGTTACCGATGGGCACGTAAGCCGCCAAGTTAATGTCGGTGGTGGTACCGCGGTTGAGGCTGCCATCGGTATTGGTCGTATTCAAGTAATACAGCGCGTTACCGTTGGCGGGGTCTACGCCTGCGTACTCCGGCCCGATAAACTCTCCTAGGGGCTGCCCGGCCTGTGCTCGGTTCAGGTAGCTGCCCAGGATGTCGGGGCCGGCCAGGTTCTGAATCAGGTTGCGGTTGATGGCCGCATTGGCGCTGGTCGTCCAAGTAAAGTCGCCCACGAAATTGCGGGTGGTCAAGGTAAACTCGATGCCCTGGTTGCGCAGGCTACCCACGTTGGCGGCTAGGTTGGAGAAGCCCGAGGTGCCCGGCACTGGCTGGTTCAGCAGCAGGCCGGTGGTGTTCTTGCGGTACACATCTACCTCGCCCGTAATGCGGTTGTTGAGGAAGCCAAACTCTAGACCCGCATCGTACTGAACCGTCGATTCCCAGCCCAGGTAGTCGTTGCCGAGTTGCACCGGCGCCTGGCCCGGCACCCCTACGTAGCTAGCCCCCCCGAATAAGTTGCGCGAGGGAAAGTTGGAGAAGTTCTGGTTGCCCGTTTTGCCAATGCTGGCCCGGATTTTTAGTAAGCTCAGCGCTTGGTTGTTTTTCAGGAAATCTTCTTCCGAAATCAGCCAGCCCGCTGAGGCGGCCGGGAATACCCCATAGCGCCGGTTCACGCCAAAGCGCGACGAGCCATCGATGCGGCCGCTCACGCCCAGCAAATATTTGCCGGCAAAGGCGTAAGAGCCGCGCAAGAAATACGACACCAGCGCGTAGGGCGAGCGATACGACGACCCCGCCGTGATGGCACCCGCCGAGCTGATGGTGCGGTAGGCATCTGACGGAAACTGGGTGCCCGTAACGCTGTTGCCGGCTTGGTTAGAGCCCTCGTAGCTGGTACCTAGCGTTGCCTCTATCGTGTGCACGTCGGCCAGAGTGGCCTTGTACGTGAAGAAGTTGTTTACCACCACCTTCGTGTTTAGTACCGAGGCGCTGTAGCCGAAGTTATTGGTGGGACCGGTGTTGCGGTAAGTTAGGCTATTCTCGTACTCGTTTTCCTGCTGGCTGATAACGTCGGCGCCTAGCTCCGAGCGGAACGACAAGCCTTTGAACAGCTGCAATTCGGCGTAGGCGTTACCCAGCAGGCGGTACACATCCGTGATGTAGCTGCCGCCCTGCACGCTCAACAGCGGGTTATAGTAGAAGGGGAACGTGGTATTCGGCAGGCCGGTATTGTTGTCGAGCGAGCCGCTTACCAAGCCGGTCCGCGGGTCGATGAGCGGCGTAATAGGAGCCAGGGCCACAATCTGCATCGGGGTGCTAAAGGCGTCGTCGTCGGCTACGCGGTAGTTGCGCGAGCGCGTGGCGGCTAGGTTCACCCCAAACTTCAGACGGTCGGTAGCCTGGTGGTCGACGTTGAAGCGGCCCGACATGCGCAGGTAACGGTTGCCTACCAAAATGCCCCGCTGGTCGCTGTACTGCCCCGAGAAGTAAAAGTGCGTTTTCTCACTGCCGCCGGCCGCGCTCAAATCGTACTGCTGGAAGGCGCCTTTGCGGAACACCTGGTCCTGCCAGTTGGTGTTATAGGTGAGTGGGTCAGTAGCGCCACCAGCGTAGTTGCGTAAGCGTGAGGCAATAGCTGCAGGAGAATTAATACGCGGGTCGGCATTATTCATCAGCGCTTCTGTGAACAGCGTCACATACTCCTGATTGTTCAAAAACTCGCGCCGGTGGGTGGGCTCGCTGTAGCCGCCCTGCACCCCTAAGGTGAAGCGCGTGCCGCCGGCCTTACCCTTCTTGGTAGTAATGAGCACCACGCCATTGGTGGCGCGCGAGCCGTAAATAGCCGTGGCCGCGGCATCCTTGAGCACGGTCAGGCTCTCGATGTCGTTGGGATTGATATCGGCCGTTGAGTTGGTAGCGCCGGTAGTCGACGAGAGATTGTCATTCAGAATTGGCACACCATCTACCACATACAGCGGCTGAGTGCCGCCGCTGATGCTTGACACCCCGCGCACCCGGATGCGCATACCCTGGGCCAGCTTGCCGCTGCTGTTCTCAATAAACACGCCGGCCGCTTTGCCCTGAATGCTTTGCTCGAACGACTGCACCGGCTGGTCACCGATATCTTTGGTGGTGAGCTGGTCGACGGCGCCGGTTACTTCCTGCTTGGTTTGGGTGCCGTAGCCCACTACCACAGCCTCGGCCAGGTCGGTAGTGCTCTGGGCCAGGCGCACGTCGAAGTTGCGGGTGCTGCCCACTTCCACGGTGCGCGTGGTGTAGCCTACCGAGCTGAATACCAAGGTGGCGCCGGGCTGCACCGCGAGGCTAAAATTGCCGTTGGCGCCCGTGGTGGTGCCGTTAGTGGTGCCGCGCTCCACCACCGTCACGCCCGGAATGGGGTTGCCATCGGTATCCGATACGCGGCCCGATACGGTTTGCTGCGACTGGGCCCAGGCTGGCGCCGCCAGCAGCACCGTCACTGCGCACATTGCCACCCTAGCTTGTGTAAAGATTACGTTTTGCATAAGCGAAACTTAAAGGAGTGAATGATTTAAAAACAGGGTGGGGAAAGGCTATTAGCAAGATATTCTAGTAGAATACCCTTATTTTGAGAAGGCAATTTAGCCTCCACAGCCTTAATCTAACCTTTTTGCGTTGAATTTTAACCCTCTTTTAAGTGTGATACCTGCCTAGAGTTAGCTAGTGTACTTCTTAGCCGGAGCTGCGCCGCCGGCCCTACCTTTACCGCCGCGCATGAAGCCCCTTATTCACTACCTCACCACGCCGGCCCAGGTGGCCGAGCTGGCTGGCCAGCTGGCCTCGCTGCCCCGCATCGGCATCGACCTGGAGTTTGACGACAACCGCTACCGCTACGGCCGGCACCTGGCCCTGATTCAGATATTCGACGGCGAGCAGGTATACCTTATTGACCCGCTGCCGCTGGAGCCCGAGATGGCTGCCGGCCTGGAACCGCTCTTCGCCGTGCTGCGCGACCCGAGCGTGGCCAAGGTATTCCACTCCTGCAAGTCCGATATTCTGCTGCTCGACGAGCTATTTGGCGTGCACTGCCGCAGCATCGTTGATACCAGCGTGCAGTTCACGTTGCTGGCACTCGAAGACAATAATATCTCCCTAGGGCGCCTTATTGCCAGCGAGCTGGGCTTTGAGGTAGACAAGGGCGAGCAGAAGTCGAATTGGCTAAAGCGCCCCCTCACCGAGGCCCAGAAAGAGTACGCCGCCAACGACGTGCTGTACTTGTTTGAGCTAACCGACCGCCTGGCCGCGCGCTTGCAGCAGCAGGGCCGCGCCCAGTGGGCCCAGGAAGAAAACATGGCCCTGGAAAGCGTGCGCTACGGCCGCGACGAGCAGCGCCCCTACCAGCGCCTGGCCGGCAAGTACCGCGTGGGCCCACAGGAGCTGCCGCTGTTTCGAGAGCTGTACTGGCTGCGCGACCGCGTGGCTCGGCAGCTCGACCGCCCCAGCTACATGGTGCTCAGCAATGACCGCCTGGCCGAGCTGGCCCGCCAGCCCATTGCCAGCCACGGCGCCCTGCGCAGCGCCGGCGGCCTGCACCCCGAGCTAAAGCGCGCGCCCTACGCCGACGAGCTGGTGGCCCTAGCCACCGCCGAGCTGCGCCCCGACGGTCCCCTGCCGCCCGACCAGCGCCGGGCGGGCGGCTTCCGACGGCGCCTGAGCGGCCCGCTCGCCAACCGCGCCGATGCCCGCGAAAGCCTGCTCACCAACCTGAAAACCCACCTGGCTACCGACGAAAGCCCCGTACTGGCCAACACGGTGCTCAGCAACCGCCTCATTATGGAAGTGGTGGAGCAGGGCGCCCAGGCAGCCCTGCGCCCCTGGCAGCGCCAGCTGCTGGAAGAAGTGGCCCAGCGCCATGGCTTGGCCCTAGCCCCCCTCGAAGGACCCTTGGAGGCCTAGGCCAGTCTGGGGACGGGATGCAGGTCGCCCTCCGCGGCAGACCCCATCTTCTCCCCCTTTTGGCGAAGGGAGCCTAGCGTAGTCTCAGGGCTCGGGCACGGTGGGGGCGGGGCTCGTCCCCGCCCGTTGTTGCACGAAATTGGCCGAGTGGCGCAACCGACGGGCGGGGGCCAGCCCCGCCCCTACTGTGCCCGGACTGCGCATTGGCTGTATATCATCAGTCAATAAGCTCAGTATGATGGCCTAGCCTTTTTTTTCGAGCTAGCTGCTGGAGTTGGTTGTTCATGCACTTTACACGTATTTTGGTGCAACTTCCCACCCCTCTCACGCTCAGGCTCTGGTGCTATGCTAAACGGTTTGCTGCTCGCGCTGCTTTTTGCCTTCCTGCTGCCTCTCACCGGGCGCGGGCAGGCTACCCCCACCAAATCGGTTGCCTCGCCCGATAGTATCGCCGCCGTTAAGCGGCTGTTTCGGCAGCGGCGGCAGGGCAGCAGCCTGGGGCTGGCGGTAGGCTGCGGCACCGTGGCGCCGGGCGCCACCGCCATGAGCACCCCGCCCGAGCCCAGCCAGATGCTGTTGCCCCCCACGGCCGTAGCGGGCCTAGGCACCAACTGCTCCCTGCTGTGCCTGTTCAGCCGCCTGCGCTTTAGCAGCAAGCGTGAGCAGCAAGTGCTCCAGCTGCTGGCGCGGCACCAGCCCCTGCCTGGCTACGTGCAGCGCGCCCTCAGCCCGGTGCTGGCTAGCAACTGAGCGGTTAGTTATTATCTCTAGGCTGAAGGAGCTGCCGGCTGGTAGCTCCTTTTTTTGACCGTTACCGCAATGCTGCTTCTTTGCCGCCGCTGGCTGGCCTGGCTGCTTTTGCTGCCCCTAGGCCCCGCCGCGGCCCAAACCCTGGCCGAGGCCGTGCTGCGTGGGCAAGTGCTCGACGCCGACACCCACCAGCCGGTACCCAACGCGCAAGTCGGCATTGCCCACAACCGCCTGGGCACCAGCACCAACGCCGACGGGCGCTTTGCCCTGCGGGTGCCGGCCGCCTACCAGGGCACCGAGCTAGAAGTGGCCTTGCTAGGCTACCAGCGCTACCGGCAGGTGCTGCCCGTGTTGCCGGGGCCCGAGCTGGTTATTAACTTGAAAATCAGCCCCGCCAGCCTGGGCAACGTCACCGTCACGGCGTCGGCCACGGGTATTATCCGGGAGGCGGTGCGGCGCATTCCGCGTAATTTTCCCACGCGACCCACCCAACTCACGGGCTTCTACCGCGAGTCGGACGAGGAGACGGCCAGCGGGCGCTACGACTACCTGGCCGAGGGCCTGCTGCAAGTGTACAAGCCGGGCTACCAGCACCCTCACCAAAGCGGCTACGTGCGGGTGCTACAGGCCCGCCGCGTAGAGCTGCGCCGCCGCGCCACCACCGTGGCCGACCTGGCCCGCATCAACTGGATGGCCGGCGGCCTGGTGCCGCACCGCTTCGACTTCGTGCGCGAGCGGGCCGAGTTTATCAGCGAGCGGCATTTTAAGGAGTATCAGTACGGCTTCAACTCGCAAACCACGTTTGAGGGGCGGCCGGTGTACGTCATCACCTTTGGGCCGCGGCCGGGCAGCGAGCGGGCCAGCTTTGCGGGCCGGCTGTATATCGACGTGGCTAGCTACGCTTTCCTAGGGGCCGAGTGGCACCGCACGCCGGCGGGTATTGCGCACGAGCACCTGCTGACGTTTGAGGCCAGCGAGCGGGCCTACCGCGCCTATTACCAGCAGTTTGTGGGGCGCTTTTACTTGAAAAGCGTGTGGTACAACACCCTGGGGCGGCCGCTGGCGGGGCAGGTGCGCCACCACCTGGCCGAATACCTCACCACGGCCATCGACACGGGGCGCGTGGCGCCGCCCCCCTACCCCGAGCGCAGCCAGTACACCGATATTTTCTTGCGCACCCCGGTACCTTACGACTCGGCTTTTTGGCAGAGCACCACCACGCTGCTGCCCGCCGCACCCCTGCGCCGGGCCCTGCTCGACCAAGCCCGCGAGCGCCGGGCCGACAGCCTCTTGCGGGCGCCGGCCGCTGCGCGGCTTTCCAACCCTACTACTTCGGAACCAGCCCTAGGGCGCCCCGATACGGCGGTAGCGCGACCACGACCAGCGCCGCGCCCGCGCCGCCTTCGCCTGGGTTACAGCTACGGCGTGGGCGTGCTGGCGCTGAGCGGCGCGGGCGCGGCGCTGCAAGCCGAGGTGGCGCCCGCGGGCTACGCGTTTCGGGCGGTGGCGGGCGGCGCGGCAGCCGTGCCGCTGGTGGCGCCATTCGTGGAGAGCGGCTACCAGCTGTACTTACCGGCCGGGCTGCTGGTCTACTCGCAGTTTCGGACGGTGCTGGGGCAGCTTCGGGGCGGGGGCTGGGAGGCCGGCCTAGGGTGGGTGCACAACCTAAACCCGCGCGGCCGGCCGGTGCGGCTGCGCCTGGGCGTAGGCTACCTGAACCAATCGCTGGCTCACCCTTTGGGCACCTACGACAACCCCGACGAGGGCCTGCGCCTGGCTGGCACGCGCCTGGGCTACCGGCGCCTGTCGCTGGCCGTGCAGAACAGTACCGAGGCCCTGCACCCCAGCCTGGGCCTGGGGCTGGAGCTTAGCCGCCGCTGGGAGGTGCTGGCCAGCGCCGGCTGCCTGGTGCCCCTGGCTACCCAGGCCGGGCTGCTGGTGCAGGAAGACAGCTTTTGGCACGATAACGAAGCCGTGCTACCCCTGCCCGCCGCCGAGGTGCAGGTTCGTGTGAATGGCCAGCCGGCCAGCACGTTGCCCTGGCAGCTGGGCCGCCTGCTGGCCGGCCTCAGCCTCGTGCACCAGCTGCGGTAAAGGAGCAAAAGCACTTTGCGCGAACTTTGCGCGTTGCCTGCTCGCCGCCTATGCCCGATAGCCCACTCCCTACGCCTGCCCCACGCCGCCGCTGGTGGTGGCTGGTGGCGGGCCTCACGCTGGGGCTGCTGGGCCTGGGGGCGGGCCTAGCCTGGCACCTGCTGCTGCGCCCCAACGTGCCGCCCGCCGTGGACGGGCCGGCCTACCTCTACATTCGGCCGGGGGTGGGCCTAAGGGCGGTGCTCGACTCGTTGCGCCAGCCGGGCTACCTAGCGCGGCCGGGCACGTTTGCCGAGGTAGCGCGCTGGCGCGGGCTGGGCAGCCGGCAGCACCCGGTGCACCCCGGCCGCTACACCCTGCCGCCCGGCGCCAGCAACCTGGCCCTGATGCAGCTACTGGAAAGCGGCCAGCAGGACACTATCGCCTTCACCCTCAAGCCGTTCCACTACCTGTTCCAGCTGCCGCGCCAGGCCGGCCGCCAACTCTGGCTCGATACGCTGGCGCTGCACCAGCTGCTGGGCGACAACGCCTTTTTGCAGCGGCGCTACCACCTCGATACGGCCACGGTGCGCACGCTGTTCATTCCGGGGCCCTTGCGGCTGTTTTGGCCCACACCGGCCCTAGGGTTCCTCGATTCGGTGGCCGCCCGGCACCACCGCTTCTGGACCACCCGGCGCCGGGCCGAGGCTGATTCGCTGCGCCTGAGCCCGGTGCAGGTGGCGGTGCTGGCCAGCATCGTGCAACGCGAAACGGCCCAGCCCACCGATAAGCCTCTCATCGCGGGCGTGTACCTCAACCGCCTGCGCCGCGGCCAGCCCCTGCAAGCCGACCCCACCCTGCTGTGGCCCCTGCACGGCCTAGGCACCCGCAAGCGTGTGCTGAACGTGGACAAGAAAGTGGACTCGCCCTACAACACCTACCGCCACAAAGGCCTACCGCCCGGCCCCATTACCACGCCCTTCCCCCAAAGCCTCGACGCTGTATTGCGCCCCGCCCACCACGCCTATGTGTTCTTCTGCGCCCGCCCCGACGGCAGCGGCTTCTCCGATTTCAGCGAAACCTTTGCCCAGCACAAGGCCTTTGCCCGTCGCTATCAGCACCACCTGGATAGCCTGAAAATCAAGCGGTAAAGGATCATAACAATAAAGAACGTCATGCTGAGCCTGCCGAAGCATCTCTACCGCACGTCATCCGAACGACGCGGTAGAGATGCTTCGGCAGGCTCAGCATGACCGCCTTGTTTTTATGTCTTCTCGCATCCTCTACATTTTCACATTTATATAAACTATGCGCCTCGTCATCCAACGAGTAAAAGAAGCATCCGTCACCGTTGGTAACGCCATTACCGGCCAGATTGGGCCGGGGCTGCTGGTGCTGGCCGGCTGCGCCCCTACCGACGACGAGGCGGCCCTAGGGTGGCTGGCGCGCAAGCTGGTGGCGCTGCGCATCTTCAGCGACGAAAACGGCCAGATGAACCGCAGCGTGCGCGACGTGGGCGGGCAAGTGCTGGTAGTGAGCCAGTTTACGCTGCTGGCCGATGCGCGCAAAGGCAACCGCCCCAGCTACGTGGGTGCCGCCCCGCCCGCCGTGGCCGAGCCGCTCTACCAGCGCTTTGTGCAGCTGGTGGCGCAGGAGCTGGGCCAGCCCGTGCCCACTGGCATCTTCGGAGCCGATATGCAAGTGCGCCTGCTCAACGACGGGCCCGTAACGATTGTGCTCGACTCGCCGGCCTAGGGCAGCCGCGCGGCTAATAAGCGCAGACTACAGACTTTTAATCCGCTAGTTGCCAGGCCTGCATTGCTCGCCCGCTAAAGCGCGCCGGGCCGCCTTAGCCTGCTGGTAGGGCCCTAGGGCTGACTGGCGGCCACTACCGACCTTTGCACCATGACGTTCCATAAATACCAGGGCACCGGCAACGACTTTATCATCTTCGACGACCGCGCCCGGCAGTTCGACGAAACCGACCAGGCGCGCATCGCGGCGCTCTGCCACCGCCGCTTCGGCATTGGGGCCGACGGGCTGATGCTGCTGCGCGAGCGCGCTGGCTACGATTTCGAGATGGTGTACTTCAACGCCGACGGGGCCCCCAGCAGCATGTGCGGCAACGGTGGGCGCTGCCTGGTAGCTTTTGCCAAGTACTTGAATATCATTCAGGATACGGCCTATTTTCTGGCGGTGGACGGCCCCCACGAGGCCCGCGTAGAAGCCGATGGTACCGTGCGCCTGCGCATGATTGACGTGGCCGAGCCCCAGCCGGCCGAAGTGGGCGACGGCGACATATTTGTGCACACCGGCTCGCCCCACCACGTGCATTTCCTCGACCCGCACGAGTCGCTGCCGCTGGCCGAGTTCAACGTGTTTGCCGCCGGCCACGACATCCGCTACGACCAGGCCTACGACCCCACCGGCACCAACGTCAACTTCGTGGAGGTGCCCGCCGACCCCGCCCACCCCTGGCCGGTGCGCACCTACGAGCGCGGCGTAGAAGACGAAACCTACTCGTGCGGCACAGGCGTCACGGCCGTGGCGCTGGCCGCCTCGCAGCGCGGCGCTACCTCGCCGGTGCGCCTGAGCACCCCCGGCGGCCTGCTCGAAGTAGCGTTTGAGCTGCAAGCTGACGGCGGCTTTACCAACGTGTGGTTGAGCGGGCCGGCCGTGCGCGTGTTTGGCGGCACCATCGACCCCAGCCACTAAAAGCTGCTGCAAGCCGTGGTGTTGCGCGCTCCCGAACCCGACGACCTGGAGTTTTTATTTCAGCTCGAAAACGACCCCGACCTGTGGGCGCATGCTGACGTGCTGCCGGCCCCGGTTTCGCGCCACGCCCTGCGCGAGTACCTGCGCCACGCCACCGCCAGCCTAGCCGACGCTGGGCAGTTGCGCCTCATCATCAGCAACGAAGCCCAGGAGCCCGTGGGCACGCTCGACCTCTACGATTATTCAGCGCGGCACCAGCGGGCGGGCGTGGGCATTGCCGTGCTGCCTCAAGAGCGCCGACGGGGTCGGGCCGCGGCCGCCCTACGGGCATTGCTGCCCTATGCCCGCCAGCAGCTGCTGCTGCACCAGCTATACTGTACCGTAGCAGCTAGTAATGAGGCTAGTATCAAGCTTTTTCGTGAAATAGGATTTTTTCAAGTCGGCATCCGGCGCGACTGGTTGCGCACTGCGCGCCCCCTAGGTTGGGAAAACGCAGTGGAAATGCAACTTATTCTCTGAAGCAGAGTCCCTGGCCTAGCTATCGAGGGGGCACTATACTAAGGCGTATCCTTTCTGCGGCGTTTTGCGTATAAAACACCAACGCTACGCACCGGATGATTTTTCCCGGTGGCAGTGGTTTTGGTTAGCCTTTTCTTGTCTTTTTCATGCCGCTTTCTACTACGGCGGCGGCACCTGCGCGTGCCGCCGCCACCGCCCCGGCCGCGGACCAGGCCGCCCCAAGCCAACTGCCTTATTCTCTGCCTGATTTAGTTTGCTTTGCGCATCTGCACTGGGATTTTGTGTGGCAGCGCCCGCAGCATTTAATGACGCGCTTTGCCCAGCACAGCCGGGTTTTTTACGTAGAAGACGCCTTTTATCACGCCGACGACCTCGTGGAGCCGCACCTCGAGGTAAAAGAGCGCCAAAACGGCGTGCAGGTGCTGGTAGTGCACTTGCCCGCCCGCCTGCACGGCCAGGATGCCGCCGCCGACCAAGCGCAGTACGAAGTACTCCAGCATTTCTTTACGACCATTGGCTTAACGAGCTACGTATTCTGGTACTACACGCCGATGGCGCTCAACAAGTCGCGCCTGTTTCGACCCGTTCTCACGGTGTACGACTGCATGGACGAGCTAGCGCAGTTCAAGTTTGCGCCGCCCGAGTTGCGCGAGCGCGAGCAAGAGTTGTTTCAAAAAGCTGACCTGGTGTTCACCGGGGGCCAGCGCATTTACGAGGCCAAGCGCGAGCAGCACGCCGACGCGCACGCCTTCCCCAGTAGCATCGACAAGGCGCACTTCGGGCAGGCGCGCAACGCACAGCTCACCGAGCCCGCCGACCAGGCTAGCATTGCGCACCCGCGCATCGGCTTCTTTGGCGTGGTGGACGAGCGCCTTGATATTGAGCTGCTAGGCCAGTTGGCCACCAACCATCCGCAGTGGCAGTTCGTCATTATTGGGCCGGTGGTAAAGATTGACCCCGCCACGCTGCCTCACAACAAGAATATCCACTACTTGGGCGGCAAAAACTACCAGGAACTACCCGCCTACCTGCGGGGTTGGGATGTAGCTACGCTGCTGTTTGCCCGCAACGAGAGCACCGAATTTATTTCTCCTACCAAAACGCCTGAATACCTGGCCGCCGGGCGCCCAGTAGTCAGCACCAGCATTCGCGATGTGGTGCGCCCCTACGGCGAACTGAACTTGGTGCAGATTGCCGACGACCCTAAAGACTTCGGTCAGGCCATTGCCCGCGCCCTCGAGCAGGGCCAGGATGCCGACTGGCGCCGCCGCACGGATGCCTACTTGGCAACTATTTCGTGGGACCTGACGTGGCAAAACATGGTGAACCTAATGCAAGACAGGCTGAATGCTAAATAGCTCAGCTTCTTGCTAACCAGCGTATCTGCGTAGTATTTTTCGAATAATTTTTAAGGTTTTTTTACTCATAGTCATTTCCTAACCTTTTTCAGGTCCCTTTCTATGTTCGACTATCTCATTGTGGGAGCCGGCTTTGCTGGTAGCGTTTTGGCCGAGCGCCTGGCGACCCGTAGCAACAAAAAAGTGCTCATCATCGACAAGCGCAACCACATTGGGGGGAATGCTTACGACCATTATAATGATGCGGGCATCATGGTGCACAAGTACGGTCCGCACATTTTTCACACCAACTCGAAGGACGTGTTCGACTACCTCGGCAATTTTACCGAGTGGCGCCCTTATGAGCACCGCGTGCTAGCTTCGGTAGATGGCCAACTGGTGCCAATGCCCATTAACCTCGACACCATCAATAAGCTGTACGGCCTAAACCTGACCAGCTTCCAGGTAGAGGAGTTCTTCCAATCGGTGGCCGAGGATGTGCCAGTTGTTAAGACCAGCGAGGACGTGGTAGTGAGCAAAGTGGGCCGCGAGCTGTACAACAAGTTTTTCAAGAATTACACCAATAAGCAGTGGGGCCTGGACCCCTCGCAGCTGGACAAGAGCGTGACGAGCCGTGTGCCTACCCGCACCAACCGCGACGACCGCTACTTCACCGATACCTACCAGGCCATGCCCCTGCACGGCTACACCCGGATGTTTGAGAACATGCTCAACCACCCGAATATCAAGGTAATGTTGAACACCGACTACCACGAGGTTATCAAATTCATCCCCTTTAAGGAGATGATTTTTACGGGTCCGGTAGACGAGTATTTCGACTTCAAGTTTGGCAAGCTGCCCTACCGCTCGCTCGAGTTCAAGCACGATACGCTGAACGAGGAGAAGCACTTGGCCGCCCCGGTGGTCAACTTCCCCAACGAGCACGCCTACACGCGCATCACCGAGTTTAAGGCCCTCACCGGCCAGCAGCACCCCAAAACGGCCATCGTGTACGAGTACCCGCAGGCCGAGGGCGACCCCTACTACCCCATTCCGATGCCGGAGAACGCCGAGCTGTACGCCAAGTACAAGAAGGCGGCTGATGAAACCCCCGGTGTGCACTTTGTGGGCCGCCTGGCTACCTACAAGTACTACAACATGGACCAGGTGGTGGCCCAGGCCCTGACGCTGTATAAGAAGCTGACGGACAAGGACGAAGCGGCTAAACCCGCCCGCCCGGCCATTGCCGGCTCGTCGTCGCTGGTGGAGAAAATCGTGAACCGCGAGCCTTCGAAAGAGTAGTAGCCCTAGGGCCCCTGACTACGTAAGAAAATGCCCTACCAGCTCGGTAGGGCATTTTTGCTTTCTACCCTTTTTCCACACCGCCCGCTATGCAGCCGTTCAAAATCAACGTACCCGAACCCGCGCTAACCGACCTGCAAAACCGCCTGGCCCACACCCGCTGGCCCGACGAGGTAGAGGATGCCGGATGGGACTACGGCACCGACCGCGCGTACCTGAAGCAGTTGGCCGACTATTGGCAGCACAGCTATGACTGGCGCGCGCAGGAAGCCAAGCTCAATGCCTTTCCGCAGTTCAAGGCCGAGGTAGCGGGCCTAGGGCTGCATTTTCTGAAAATAGAAGGCCAGGGCCCCAACCCGCTGCCGCTGCTGCTGACCCACGGCTGGCCCGATTCCTTCTTTCGGATGCTAAAGCTCATTCCGCTGCTCACCGACCCGGCGGCGCACGGTGGCCGCGCCGAAGACGCCTTCACGGTGATAGTGCCCGACCTGCCGGGCTACGGCTTCTCGGACCGGCCCGCGGAGAAAGGCTACGACGCCAAGCGCATGGCCGACGTGCTACATGAGCTAATGGCCAAGACCCTAGGATATAAGCAGTTCGTAGCGCACGGCGGCGACTGGGGCAGCAGCATTACCGAGCAGCTGGCGCTGCACCACGCTGGCTCGCTGCTGGCCATTCACCTCACCGACGTGCCCAGCACCCACGCCAAGTCGGCCGATAAGCTACCCGACTTATCGCTGACAGAGAAGGCCTGGCTGGTGAAAAACAAGGCCTGGCAGGAAAAAGAAGCGGGCTACCAGAAGATACAGGGCACTAAGCCCGAGACGCTGGCCTATGGTCTGAATGATTCGCCGGTGGGCCTGCTGGGCTGGATTATTGAGAAATTTCACGCCTGGAGCGACAACGATGGCAACATCGAGCACACCTTTTTGAAGGACGACTTGCTCACCAACGTCATGATTTACTGGGTAACGCAAACCATTGGCTCGTCGGTGCGCCTCTACTACGAAACCATGCACAATCTGGCCCTAGGGGCCCCCACTCACGTGAGCGTGCCCACTGGCTTCGCCATCTTCCCGAAAGACATCACGCCCGCCCCGCGCGAGTTTGCCGAGCGCTTCTTCAACGTGCAGCACTGGCAAGAAATGCCCCGCGGCGGCCATTTCGCCGCCTTAGAGCAACCCGGCCTGTTGGCGGCCGACTTGCGCGAGTTTTTTCGGCAGTTTCGGGCTGCCCATTAAGCCCGGCGGCCGCTAGCCCATCCAATTAACTCACGCTATTAGCTACCTCATGAAACGCTTCCTTTTTGGCCTGCTGCTGGGCCTAGGGCTGCTGGCCGGCGCCGCCCAGCCAGCCCAGGCTCAGCGCGGGTATTATCGGCGCGGCTACTACCGGCCGCGCCCGTACCCCAGGCCCTACTACTACCGGCCGCGCTACTACCACGCCGCGCCTTATCGCTACTACGGCGGGCGCTCTTACTACCGCCCCAGGCCCTACTACTACCGGCCGCGGCCCCGCTACTACCGCCGGCCGGCCGTCATTATCCGGCCTTGAAGGCCGTAGCAGGGCCCTAGGACAGCTGCCACGCACCAGACTGCCAAAGTTGCAGCGCTTAAAACCCCGCACTCTTTTTGAGTTAGCGGGGTTTTATAGTTTACGGCGCGCCGCCCGGTTCGGCGGGCAGGCCGTAAATTTGCTCGGAACGCGCCGCTTTATTCCTGTAAATAATTCCCCCGATGTTAGATTTCCTTGGTAAAACCGTCGCCAAGCTGTTTGGCTCCAAAGCTGAGAAGGACCTCAAGGACGTGGTGCCTTACGTGGCTCTCATCAACGCTGAATATGCCAAACTGGCTGGCCTGACCGACGACCAGCTTCGCCAGCGCACCCAGGAAGTTCGCCAGCAAATCGACGGGCAGCTTAGCGGCCTCGACGGCCAGATTGCCGGCTTGCAGGGCCAGATTGATGACCAGCCCAACCTGGACGTCACTCGCAAGGAGCAGCTATTCGAGCAGATTGACGTGCTGGAAAAGCAGCGCAACAAGGACCTCGAAGCGGCGCTGCTGGCGGTGCTGCCCCAGGCCTTTGCCATCGTGAAGGAAACCGCCCGCCGCTTTGCCCAAAACGGCCAGTTGGTAGTAACGGCCACCGACCTGGACCGCGACTACGCCGCCTCGCACCCGAACGTGACGTTTCAGGGCGACAAGGCCATTTGGAGCAATAAGTGGCTGGCCGCCGGTGCCGAGATTACCTGGGATATGGTGCACTACGACGTGCAGCTAATTGGCGGCGTGGTGCTGCACCAGGGCAAGATTGCCGAGATGGCCACCGGTGAAGGCAAGACGCTGGTGTCGACCCTGCCGGCCTTCTTGAATGCCCTAGGGGGCCGCGGCGTGCACCTAGTAACGGTGAACGACTACCTGGCCAAGCGCGACTCGGAGTGGAACGCGCCGCTGTTTGAGTTTCACGGCTTGACGGTGGACTGCATCGACAAGCACCAGCCCAACACCGACGCGCGCCGCAACGCCTACCTGGCTGATATCACCTACGGCACCAACAACGAGTTTGGCTTCGACTACCTGCGCGACAACATGGCCCGCGACCCGCGCGAGCTGGTGCAGCGCAAGCACCACTACGCCATGGTGGACGAGGTGGACTCGGTGCTGATTGACGATGCGCGCACGCCGCTCATCATCTCGGGCCCGGTGCCCAAGGGCGACGTGCACGAGTTTTTGCAGCTCAAGCCCCGCATTCAGCGCCTCGTGGACGAGCAAAAGAAGCTGGTGCAGAGCTACCTGGTGCAGGCCCGCAAGGCCATTGCCGAGGGCAAGACCGGCGCCACCGAAGATGGCAAGGATGGCAGCGGCGGCCTAGCCTTGTTCCGCGCCTACCGGGGCCTGCCCAAGAGCAAGCCGCTCATCAAGTTCTTGAGCGAGTCGGGGATGCGCGTGGTGCTGCAGCAGACTGAAAATCACTACCTGGCCGACAACTCGCGCCAGATGCCGGAGGCCGACAAGCCGCTGTTTTTCACGATTGACGAGAAAAACAACCAGATTGAGCTGACCGAGAAGGGCATCGACCTGATTACGGCCCAGGGCGAAGACCCGCACCTGTTCATCATGCCCGACATTGGGGTGGAAATTGCTAACATCGAGAAGGCAGACGCCCTGACCGCCGAGGAGAAGCTCCAGCAAAAGGAGCAGTTGCTGCAAGACTACCAGGATAAGAGCGAGCGGGTGCACACCGTGAACCAGCTGCTGAAGGCCTACACCCTGTTTGAGCGCGACGACCAGTACATCCTGAGCGAGGACGGCAAGGTGAAAATCGTGGATGAGCAGACCGGCCGCGTGATGGAAGGCCGCCGCTACTCCGACGGCTTGCACCAGGCCATCGAGGCCAAGGAAGGCGTGCGCATCGAGGATGCCACCCAGACTTACGCCACGGTAACCTTGCAGAACTACTTCCGCATGTACCATAAGCTGGCCGGCATGACCGGCACGGCCGAAACGGAAGCGGGCGAGCTGTGGGAAATCTACAAGCTCGACGTGGTGGTAATTCCGACCAACCGCGTGATTTCGCGCCAGGACCAGCATGATAAAGTGTACCGCACGGTACGCGAGAAGTACAATGCCGTGGCCGAGGAAATTCAAGCGCTTGTGCAAGCCGGCCGCCCGGTGCTGGTAGGTACGACGAGCGTCGAAATAAGCGAGCTAGTGAGCCGCATGCTGAAGCTGCGCGGCATCAAGCACCAGGTGCTGAACGCCAAGCAGAACCAGCGCGAGGCCGAGATTGTGGCCGCCGCCGGCTACCCCGGCACCGTGACCATTGCCACCAACATGGCCGGCCGCGGCACCGACATCAAGCTGCGCGAAACCTCGCGCGAGTCGGGGGGCCTAGCCATCATCGGCACCGAGCGCCACGAAAGCCGCCGCGTAGACCGCCAGCTGCGGGGCCGCGCCGGCCGCCAGGGCGACCCCGGCTCGTCGCAGTTCTTCGTATCGCTGGAAGACAACCTGATGCGCCTGTTCGGCTCGGAGCGCATTGCCAAGCTTATGGACAAGATGGGCATGGAAGAGGGCGAAGTGATTCAGCACTCGATGATTACCTCCTCGATTGAGCGCGCCCAGAAGAAGGTGGAGGAAAACAACTTTGGCATCCGCAAGCGCCTGCTGGAGTACGACGACGTGATGAACGCCCAACGCGAGGTGGTGTACCGCCGCCGCCGCAACGCCCTATTTGGCGAGCGCCTGGAGCTGGATATTTTGAACCTGGTGTATGACGTGAGCGAGGACATCGCGGCCGGCAACAAAACCACCAACGACTACGCCAGCTTCAAGCTGGCCGTGGTGAAGGACTTCGGCTACGAGACCCACATCAGCCAGCAGGAATTTGCGGCCTTGGCCGCGCCGGCGCTCACGCAGAAGCTCTACGACGAGGCTGTGGGCTACTACGACAGCAAGAACGAGCACATCGGCAGCAATGCCATGCCGATGATAACCGACCTGCTGCGCCAAAACACGCACTACGAGAACGTGGCCATCCCCTTCACCGACGGCCGCAAGCACACCCAGGTGATTGCCAACCTGCACCGCGCCGAGGCCACCAATGGCCTCGATATCGTGCGCCAGATGGAAAAGGGCGCCGTATTGAGCACCATCGACGATGCCTGGACCCAGCACCTGCGCCAGATGGACGACCTGAAGCAGGTAGTGCAAAACGCGGTGTACGAGCAAAAAGACCCGCTGCTGGTGTATAAGTTCGAGGCCTTTGAGCTGTTCAAACGTATGCTGGGCAAGGTGAACCACGAAACGGCCAACTTCTTGTTCTACGCCGACGTGCCCGTGGCCGCCGAAGCTGGCTTCGCCGAGCCCGAGTTGTACTTCGACGACGAGGAACTGCCGCTGCCCACCCCACAGCCTAAGCTGAAAGTGGAAAAGGCCGTGTCGGATACCTCCTTAGGGGCTGGCCCCGAAGACATTGACCAAGCCGCCGAGCTGGGCCTCAATCCTCAGGTGTTGAAGCAGGAGCCCGTGCGCAGCCAGAAAGTAGCCAACCGCAACGACAAAGTGACCGTGCAGTACATGGACGGCACCTTGAAGCGCGACGTGAAATACAAGACCGTGGAACAGGACCTGGCCGACCAGCGCTGTGTGCTGGTAGAAGAGGCCTAGGGCCCCCTGGCAGGTGACTGCAGAGTAAAAAGCTTGAGCGTTAATGCTCAGGCTTTTTTTGTGCTACCATAAGCAACGTTGTTGGTAGCATAACAAGTCTTAAATAAAAAAATAAGCTAGCGGCATCAGTGATAAGCTAATACGTGTTAACTTCCTCTCGCTAACGCACTTCATTACCCTAATTCAATTCTTTTCCTCATGAAACACTTGTTCTTTAGCTTGTTACTAATTCTGGTGGGGTTGCCTGCTGCGCGCGCTCAGGTTCCGACTTGGCAGTTAGCTATATCCCTAGGGGGCGGTTGGTACTCTGAAGTAACAGCCGTGGCTACCGACGCGGCAGGCAATGTGTACATAGCCGGCTGGTTTTCCAACAGCAGTTTGGTTCTGGGAAGCATTACGCTTTCCAACTCCGTAACCAGTGGCAGTACCGTAGGCTTTAGCAAAGATGCCTTTGTGGCTAAATGGAGCCCTGCCAGTCAGGATTTTGTATGGGCGCAACGGGCGGGCGGCAGCACCGACGGCGACTACGTGTCGGCGCTGGCCACAGCCGGTGATGCCGTGTACGTAGCTATCAGCTTAGTAAATGCTCCAACCGGTCTGGGTGGCAGCCCGGCCAGCAATGGGAGCTACCTTACCAAGCTCACTGATGCTGGCGCGCTAGTGTGGACGCAGCCAATCGGAGGCCCGGCATCCTCGCTGGCTGTTGCTAGGGGTGCGGTGTATGCAGCCGGGTACTTTGATGGTATGGCTAGCTTTGGCAGCACTAGCTTTCCCAACACTGGCAGCAATAATTTGTATCTGGCTAAACTCATTGATGCTGGCCCTGCCAGCAGCTACGCCTGGACACTTCCGACTAACTATGCCTTTGGCAATGCGGTAGCTGTGGCAGGCAACAATATATATCTGGCTGGCTCGTACTATAATACTACACTGCTGGGCAGTAAGCAGCTAACTGACGAGGGGGCTTTTGTAGCCAAGCTTATTGATGCTGATACTGGCCCTAAGGTTAGTTGGGTGCTACCAATGACTGGCAGCCAAAAGGGAAATGGCATTGGAGCTAATGCATTGGCGGTTAGCAATAATCGCGTATATGTGGCAGGTTCTTTAGTAGGTACTGTCGAGGCAGGTAATACACGTCTTACCAGCTTTGGGCCACAAGACCTTTTCGTGGCTCAACTGACCGATGAGGGGAACGCCGCTAGCATTGGCTGGGTGAAGCAGGCCGGCGGTGTGGGCAGCAACAGCGTGGCTCGCGCTGTAACAGCTATCGGTGGTGCTGTATATGTCGCAGGTATTTCGGGTAACTCCTTCAGCTTTGATGGCAATGCGGCAGCGAATTCAAATACTAGCGGCGTAGTAGTAGTTAAGCTGGTGGATAACGACGTAGCTGGTAAAATTATCTGGATGCAGCAAGCTCCCGCGCGCTACACTGTCGCCTGCAACGCATTGGCCATTAATGATAATAGGTTATATGTAGGCGGCTTAATCGGTTCAGGCTCTACCTTTGGGGCATTGCCTTTTCCTGCCACTGGTGGCCCGGCAGCCTACCTAGCTGCGCTGGCCGACAAGCAATCGTTCGACACGGAGTTGGCAACCACCACTTCGACAACCTTCGCCACGCTTACCGTGACTCCTAATCCGGCCCGCGGTGTTGCAATTATGCACATTTCGGCCGCAAATTCGGCTACGTTTGCACTGCTCGACGCCCTAGGCCGGCTCGTGCGCTCGGCTTCTATACCAGCGGGACACGATTACCAACTAGAGTTAAATGGGCTAGCACCGGGCATATACGCGCTGCAAGTACAATTAAGCGGCGAGCAGGCTGTGCGGCGATTGATAATAGAATAGCTGCCTCGCCCTAGGGCGTACCTTTGCGGTATGCCCGCGCCCGCAGAAAACCTCGCCGCCACCCTCGACCATACCTTGCTGCGGCCCGACTGCACCGAGGCCCAAATAGTGCAGCTTTGCCAGGAGGCCCGCATCCACGGCTTTGCCAGCGCCTGCGTGCCGCCGTGCTACGTGCCGGTGGCCGCCCGCGAGCTGAGCGGCTCGGGCGTGGCGGTGTGCACGGTTATTGGCTTTCCGCTGGGCTACAACAGCCCTAGGGTGAAGTTTCGGGAGGCCGAGATTGCGCTGGCTGAAGGGGCCACCGAGCTGGATATGGTGTTCAACGTATCGGCCCTGAAATCGGGCCAGCTCGACGCTGTGCGCGCGGAGGTGGAAGACTTGGCCGACTTGGCTGAGGTAAACAACGCCTTGCTGAAAGTCATCATCGAAACGGCCTTGCTGACGGAAGAGGAGATGGAAACGGCCGCCCGGCTGTGCGCCGAGGCGGGCGCGCAGTTTGTGAAAACCAGTACCGGCTTCGCCAGCCGCGGCGCCTCGGTGGCCGATGTGGAGCTGCTGCGCCGCGTGCTGCCCGACTACGTGCGCATTAAGGCCAGCGGCGGTATCCGCACCCGCGCGCAGGCCCTGGCCCTGCTGGCCGCCGGGGCTGACCGCCTGGGTACTTCCAACAGCCTGGCTATTATTGAAATCGATGAACCGACGTCTTCCTACTAAAGCCGCGCCGCTACTGGGCCTGGTGGGGCTTGTGGCCTGCGCCACCACCAAGCCCGCAGCCCAAACTGCGCCTGCCGATACCACGCGGCCGGCGCCGGCCGTCATCACGCCCGGCACGCCCACCGAAAACCTGGCAAAGTACCGGCCCGTGTTTGCAGCAACTGGGGCGGGGCCGGCCACTGCCCCCGCTGCTGGCGCGGCCCCGGCCCCTAGGGTGCCCGCGCCGCCAAAGGCCCCCGCGCCCACCAACCAGGTAAATGCCCAGGTGGAGCAGCGCCTGCGCGACCAGGCCTTCACCAACGAGAAGGTGAAGTACACCAGCGGCTACCGCGTGCGCGTGTACCTGGGCCTGGAACGCGACCAAGTAATGAGTATTCGGCGCCAGATTATTGCGCGCTACCCCGACGAAACCGATTACATCACCTTCAAGCAGCCCGTATACCGGCTCTACATCGGCGATTATACCAACAAGCTCGACGCGGCGCGGGGCCTAGCGCGGCTGCGCCCGCTGGCGCCCAAGGCCGAGTTGGAAGCCATGCAAGTGCTGGTGAATAAGACGCCCTAGCTTTTCTTAAAGGGCAAGCTCCTGTAGCATTTGTGCCGCGAAGCCCGCCATTCCCTCCAATGATAGCATCACTTAAAGCCGCCGCTGAGACCCTAGGGCCCGAACTGTCGGCCGTTCGGCGGCACCTGCACGCCCACCCCGAGCTTTCCTATAAAGAGCACGCGACGGCCGCCTTCGTGGCCGACAAGCTGCGGGCAATGGGCCTGAAGCCCCAAACGCTGGCCGACACCGGCGTGGTAGCCCTTATCGAGGGGCAGCCGGGCGGGCCGGTGGTGGCCCTGCGCGCCGACATGGACGCGCTGCCCATTATGGAGCTGAACGAGGTGCCCTATAAATCGACCAGCCCCGGCGTGATGCACGCCTGCGGGCACGATGTGCACACCACTTGCCTGCTGGGCGCCGCCCGCCTGCTGGCCGAGCGCCGCCACGAGTTCAAAGGCACCGTGAAGCTGATTTTCCAGCCCGGCGAAGAACTGCTGCCCGGCGGCGCCTCGCTGATGATAAAGGAAGGCGTGCTGGAAAACCCCGCGCCGGTGGAGATTTTGGGCCAGCACGTGTTTCCGCGCCTGCCAGCTGGCCAGATTGGCCTGCGCCCCGGCCGCTACATGGCCAGCACCGACGAGCTGTACTTGCGCATAAAGGGCCAGGGCGGGCACGGCGCCATGCCCGAGCTGAACCTCGACCCGGTGGTGGTGGCCGCCCATATCATTGTGGCGGCCCAGCAGATAGTGAGCCGCCGCGCCAACCCCAAGATGCCCTCGGTGCTGAGCTTTGGCAAGGTTATCGCCCAGGGCGCCACCAACATTATCCCCGACGAGGTCTACATCGAGGGCACCTTCCGCACCCTGGACGAGGCGTGGCGCACCGAGGCGCACCGGCACCTGCGGCAGCTGTGCGAGGGCCTGGCCGCCAGCATGGGTGCGGTGTGCGAATTGGAAATCCGGCGCGGCTACCCCTGCCTCGACAACAACCCCGCCGTGACGGCCCGCGTGCGCGCCGCCGCCGAGCAGTACCTAGGGCCCGAAAACGTCATCGAACTTGACCAGTGGCTGGCCGCCGAAGACTTCGCTTATTACTCGCAGGTGGCGCCCGCCTGCTTCTACCGCCTGGGCACCCGCGCGCCCGACGGCCGCTTTGCCGCCTCGGTGCACACGCCTACCTTCGACATCGACGAGGCGGCGCTGCCCATCGGCGCCGGCCTCATGGCCTGGCTCACGCTGCAAGAGTTACAAGCGGCAGAGTAGAGTAGGCTTCACAAAGAACGTCATGCTCATCTGGCGTCCGCTTGTCGAAGCATCTCTACCACGCCACCTAGGGGTTATTCGGTAGAGATGCTTCGGCAAGCGGACGCCAGATGAGCATGACGTTCTTTGTAATTATTTACCTGACTTTATTTTTATTCTGTAATGCTTAAAGAATTAACTATCTTATCTATAAGCGTCCTGCTGCTTGGCCCAGCGGCTGCCCAGGCCCAAACCACGCCGGCCTACGACATGAGCGCCACCCACCGTTACGTACAAGCCACCCAACTCTGGCCGCAGGTGCAGGGCGAATTTGTGCTGGCCAACGGCGACTACCTGCTGCTGAGCCTGCGCGGGCAGCGGGTGCTGAACGACCTGGCTGGCGGGCGCAGCCTGGGTTTTGACACGCGGCAGGCCCTGGTAGGCTACGAGAATTTCGGCCGCCGCAATCCTCACTGGAGCTATGGTGCCACCGCGCGGCTGGTGGGCGTGGGCAGCGGGCAGCCGGTAGCGTTTGTGCCCGAGGTACTAGGGCGGCACCGTTCGCCCATCTTCGGCGGCCTCACCCTAGGGCAGCGCTTGAGCGTGGAGCGCACTTTTTCGAGCGGCAGCACCCAGCCGCTGGATGGCGGGCCCGACGGGCAGTTCTGGGGCCGGCTGCGGGTGGACGCCGAGCGGTTGTTCTACGTGGGCGGCAGCCGCGAAACCGGCGTGGCCCTGCGCCCGCGCCTGAGCTACGAGGCCGCCACCCACCTGCGCCTGCAAAAAGCCACCAACGACCCCGACGAACGCACTATTCAGTACACCGCGCTGCGGGGCGAGGTGGGCTTGCGCCTAGGGCCGGTAGTGGATGTAACGCCCTGGTTTGCTTACCAAACGCGCTACCTCGAAACCCTGCCACAATATGACGCAAAGGGGAATGCCACGGCCGGCGGCAAGCTCAACCAGGTATACCCTACTTTCGGCCTCGACTTACGCTTTACGCTGCTGCCCGAGGGCCTGGGGGCCGACCGGCAACAGCTACCCACGCAGCACTAGGGCATGGGCCCGACAAAATGACTGCCTGAGCGATTTCAAAAAACAGGCTTTCATTTACTACAACGGCGCTTTTGGCCTAAATACCCCTAGGTCGCAAAACCTGCTTGCGCAGTATTCGGACTTTTTGGCTTAGCAATTGCCTCGGCACGAAGTTTATTGGATAGCAAGTGTCGCCGCTGCTTGCGGCCCCTGTTTCTGACCAATCACTTCCTACTTACTAATGGCAACTGTATTGTATAATTCCCGTCCTGCGGTGCGCCCTGCTCGCGCGTTCAACTCGCTGCTGAATGAACTGCTGCGCGACAGCCAGCCGGCACCTGCCCAGCCTTCTACCTCGTTTGTACCCGCCGCCGACGTACTCGAAACCGCCGCCGGCTACGAGCTGCACCTGGCCCTGCCGGGCGTAGCCAAAGATGCCGTGAGCATCGACTTCCAGGATGGTCAGCTGGTGGTAAAGGGCAGCCGCCCCGCCCCCGCTGCCGAAGGCGAGGACGCTCCCAAGCTGCGCCGCGTCGAAACCCGCTTCGGCGAGTTTAGCCGCTCGTTCCGCCTGCCCGAAACGGTGAATGTGAAGGGCATCAGCGCCGAGATGGCCGACGGACTGCTGCGCGTGCTCGTGCCGTTCGACACCGAGAAGGTAACGAAGCAGCACATTGAAGTACGCTAAAATAAAACTGAGAAAGCACCCGCCAGGGTGCTTTTTTGGTATTAGAATTGCCTTATTTTCCGCGTAGACGCAACGCACGGGCACGAATCTTTCTCCTGGTAGCGTTGAGTTATTAATCACCACCTAGGGCGGCAAAATTACCCGGCCAGTCGAAAAAGTAGTAGTACTTCTCGGCGGCCGGTTGTTACTTCGCTTTCACTTCTTTTCTTCTATTTTTCTTCTCACCCCAATGCAAGCAAAAAACATGATGCTCGGGCTGTTGACTTCCGCCGTACTGGGCGGGGGCGTGGCCGTAGGGGGGTATAAGCTGCTGGAAACTGAGCCGGGTACCCTGGCCCAGACTTCGGTAGCATCGGACCCCCAGGTTCGCTACACTTCGGCCATGCGCAGCACTGCCTATGCCGCGCCCGAAGGCCTCAACTTCGTGGCCGCCGCGGCCGCCGTGACGCCCGCCGTGGTGCACGTAATGACTGAATATAAGGCCGACCCGCAGGCCTCGGCCCAGAGCCGCGCCATGCAGATGGACCCCTTTCTGCGTCAGTTCTTCGGCGACCAGATACCGCAGATGCGCCGCCGCGGCGGGGACGACGACGAGGAGAGCCAGGGCGGCCAAGGCTCGGGCTCGGGGGTGATTATCGCCGCCAACGGCTACATCGTGACCAACAACCACGTGATTGACAAGGCGTCGAAGATTACGGTGGTGATGGACGACAAGCGCAAGTTTGACGCCGAGCTGGTGGGCGCCGACCCCAACACCGACTTGGCCGTGCTGAAAGTGAAGGCCGACAACCTGCCCTTCGTGAAGTATGGCAACTCCGACGAAACCAAGGTGGGCCAGTGGGTATTGGCCGTGGGCAACCCCTTCAACCTGAACTCGACCGTAACGGCGGGCATCATCTCGGCGAAGGGCCGCAACATCGGCATCCTGGCCGCCCACAACCACGACAACATGGGCATCGAGTCGTACATCCAGACCGATGCCGTGGTGAACCCCGGCAACTCGGGCGGGGCGCTGGTAAACACCAACGGCGACCTGATTGGCATCAACTCGGCCATCTCGTCGCACACCGGCTCGTTTGAGGGCTACGCCTTCGCCGTGCCCAGCTCCATCGTGAGCAAGGTGGTAGACGACTTGCTGAAATATAAGGTGGTGCAGCGCGCGCTACTCGGCGTGCACATTCAGGAGGTAGATGCCCGCCTGGCCTCGGAAAAGAAACTGCCCACGCTGAACGGCGTGTACGTGCAAGGCCTGAACGCCAACAGCGCCGCCGCCGCCGCGGGCCTGAAAATGGGTGACATCATCACCGACCTTAACGGCGTGCCCGTGAATACGGCCGCCCAGTTGCAGGAGCAGGTAGCGCGCTACCGCCCCGGCGACAAGATTAAAGTGGGCTACCTGCGCGGCAACGACAAGCTGCTGACCACCGCCACGCTCTTCAATGCTTCCAATACCACGGCCGTGGTGAAGGAGCTGCCCGCCGATGCGGCCGTGAAGTACGAAGGTGCCAAAATTAACCCCGTAGCCAGCCGCTTGCAAAACCAGCTCGGCATCGAGGGCGGCGCCCAGATTACGGGCATCGACAAAAGCAATTTCCGCGAGACGGGCATGGGTGATGGCTTCATCATCACGCGCATCGACAAAAACCCGGTGCGCAAGCCCGCCGACGTGCAGGCCTACCTCGACCAAGCCAAGGACGGCTCGGGCGCGCTCGTGGAGGGCGTATATCCCGATGGCCGCAAAGCCTATTACCCCATTGGCCGCGAGTAAGGCCCTAGGGTATCAAATTGCAAAAAGCCCCCGCCAGTAGTTGGCGAGGGCTTTTTTATGGGCGATGCACATTGAGACAATCCCATTACTTATCACTATTCACCCGTCATGCTGAGCCTGCCGAAGCATCTCTACCGAACAATGTTGCGCGGTAGAGATGCTTCGGCAGGCTCAGCATGACGGGTGGGGGGGCTATGGCCTCTTACAGCCTACCTAGCCCCTTCCGCGGCCCGGCGCTACCTTCGGGCTCGTATTCTTAGTAGCTAAAAACCGCCCGATGGCCGTTTCTTCCGTTTCCAATCCGCCCGCGCCGCTGTGGCAGCGGGTATGGCCGCACGTGCTGGCCGTGTTGTTTTTTGTGGTGCTGGCCATGGCCTACTTCGCGCCCATCGTGTTTGAGCACCAAACGCTAGCCCAGCACGACATCGCCCAATTCCAAGGCGGGGCGCACGAGGTGCAGGAGTGGGCCAAGACCCACGACGGCCACGAGCCGCTCTGGACCAACTCCATGTTTAGCGGCATGCCCACGTACCTGATTTCGGTGCACTTTCCGGGCGACTTGTTTCTGTACGTGCAGAAGGCCGTGACGCTAGGGCTGCCGGGCGTGGTGAGCAACCTATTTGTGGCGCTGCTCTGCGGCTACGTGCTGCTGGTGGCCCTAGGGGTGCGGCCGCTGGTGGCGGTGGCGGGCGCGGTGGCGCTGGGCTTTTCGAGCTACAACCTGGCTATTCTGGCCGCGGGGCACAACACCAAGTCGTGGGCCTTGGCCTACGCGCCGCTGGTGCTAGGCGGGCTGATGCTGACGCTGCGCCGTAACCGCTGGCTGGGCGCGGCCTTGTTTACCCTGGGCCTCACGCTGAATGTGCGGGCTAACCACCCGCAGATAACTTACTACTTAGGGCTACTGGTGGTCATTTATGGCATTATTGAGCTGGTGGCGTTTGCGCGCCGCGGCCGGCTGGCCGACTACTTTGGGCGCGTGGCGCTGCTGGCGGTGGGCGCGGCGCTGGCCATTGGCGTCAGCTTTGGGCGCCTCTACACCACCTACGAGTACAGCAAGTTCAGCAACCGCTCGCCTTCCGAGTTGAAGGCCCTGCCGCCCGCGCCCGGCCAGCCCGCCGCGCCCAGCGCCAAGCAGCAGGACCGCGACTATGCCTTTGCCTATAGCTACGGCATTGGCGAGAGCATGACGCTGCTGGTGCCCAATTTCTACGGTGGCAGCAGTGCCATGCCCCTAGGGCCCAACTCGAACATGGCGCGCGAGCTGAACAACCTGGGTGCGGGCACCGAAATGCTGGATGCGCTGCCCACCTACTGGGGCGACCAGAGCTACGTGGCGGGCCCGGTGTACGTAGGCGTCATCGTGTGCTTCCTATTTGTGCTGGGGTTGTTCGTGGTGGATAAGCAGACGCGCTATTGGCTGCTGGCAGGCACCATCGTATCGCTGGTGCTGGCCTGGGGCAAGAACTTCGAGACCGTTAACAACCTGATTTTCGACTACCTGCCGGGCTACCGCAGCTTCCGAGCCGTGAGCATGGGCCTGGTGATGGCGCAGTTGGCCATGCCGCTGCTAGCGGCCCTGGCCCTCTCACGCATCTTGCGGCCCCGCGAAGTGCCAGTGCCCCTAGGCGCTGCCGCGCCCGTTGGCACGCCCACCCACCCAGCGCTGGCCAAGGCGGCGCGGGCGGCCGCTGGCGCCCCCACCGAAGTGGTGGGCTCGCCCGAAAACCAGCACCGTACTCGGCAGCTGCTCTACGCCGGGGCGCTGGTAGCGGGCTTTCTGGTGCTGGCCTGGCTGGCGAGCTTCAGCTTCGACTTTAACGGTCCGCAGGATGCCCAGCTGACGCAGGCCGGCTACCCGCCCCAGTTGCTGAGCGCCCTGCGCGCCGACCGCGCCGACTTGCTGCGCAACGACGTGTGGCGCGGCCTGCTGCTGGTGGGCCTGACCCTAGGGGCGCTGTACGGCTACCTCAAGGGTAAGCTCGATGCCCGCGTGGCGGCCGGCATCGTGGTGGCGCTCACCCTGTTCGACCTCTGGACGGCGGACAAGCGCTACCTAGGGGCGCGCAATTTCCAAACCGAAACCATTGCCGAGAGCTTCCAGCCCTCGCCCGCCGACCAGCAGATTTTGCAGGATAAGGACCTGAGCTACCGGGTGCTCAACCTGAGTAACCCCTTCAACGAAGCCAACACGTCGTACTTCCACAAGAGCATCGGGGGCTACCACGGAGCCAAGCTGCGCCGCTACCAGGACCTCATTGAGCGCCAGATTGCCAACAACAACACCGGCGTGCTCAATATGCTGAACGCGCGCTACGTGGTAGTGCCGCCCCAGAAGCAGGGCGAAACCGCCCAGGTGCAGCGCAACCCCGGCGCCAACGGCAACGCCTGGTTTGTGCGCGAGCTGCGCGCCGTGCAGAACCCCGACCAGGAAATGGCGGCCCTTAGCAACCTCGCCACGCGCCGCGTGGCGATGGTGGACGTCAGCAAGTTTCCGCAGGTGAAACCGGCCACTTATACCGATTCGGCGGCCACCATCGCCCTCACCAGCTACGCGCCCGACGCGCTCACCTACCGCTACTCGGCCGCGCAGCCGGGCACGGTGGTATTCTCCGAGATTTACTACGCCGACGGCTGGCAGGCCTACCTCGACGGCCAGCCGGTGCCGCACTTCCGGGTCGACTTTGTGCTGCGCGCCATGCAAGTGCCGGCCGGCGCCCACGAAATCAAGTTCGAGTTTAAGCCCAAAGAGTACGCCATCGGCAACACGGTATCGCTGGCGTCGAGCATCGGCGTGCTGCTGGCGGTGGTAGCGGCTGGGGTGTATGGCTTCCGGCAGAAGGAGCGGGAAGATATTGAGGCTTAGGAATCTAATAAGCTAAGAACGTCATGCTGAGCTTGCCGAAGCATCTCTACCGAACGATACGGTGTGGTAGAGATGCTTCGGCAAGCTCAGCATGACGTTCCCGTTTAAATTGATAGCTGTGACATCCTCTTCGCTCCTCCAGCACCTGCCCCACCCCGCTGCCGAGCGGCGCGGCGTGCGCCTGCTGCTGTGGCGCAACGACCTGCACCACCCCGAGCTACCCGGCAACAAGGCGCGCAAGCTGAAATACAACCTCTTGCAAGCCCGCGCCGAAGGGCACTCGCGCCTGCTCACCTTTGGCGGGGCGTATAGCAACCACTTGGCGGCGGTGGCAGCGGCCGGCCAGCTTTATGGCTTCGACACCCTAGGGCTAGTGCGCGGCGAAGAGTACCTGCCGCTCAACCCCACTCTGGCCCAGTGCCGCGCCGACGGCATGGCCCTGCACTACCTCAACCGCGCCACCTACCGCCGCCGGGCCGAGCCGGACTTTCAGGCTGACTTACTGCGTCAATATGGGCCCGCCTATTTACTGCCTGAGGGTGGGACCAATACCCTGGCCCTGCGCGGCGTAGCCGAGCTGATACCCGAGCTGCGCCAGCACACCAACTTCGATGCCTTAGCGGTGGCGGTGGGCACCGGCGGCACCCTGGCCGGCTTGGCGCTGGGCCTAGCCGAGGCCAATTACCCCGCCCGCGCCCTAGGGGTAGCCGCACTCAAAGGGGCCCGTTTTTTGCGCGCCGACGTGGATGCCCTCACGCAGGCGGCAACCGGGCGCGTGCTCGGCAATTACGAGTTGCACCTGGGCTACCACTACGGCGGCTACGCCAAGCTACCGCCCGAGCTGCGCGCTTTTATCGCTGGCTTTCGGCAGCAGCATGGCGTGCTGCTCGACCCCATTTATACCGGTAAGCTGCTGGCGGGCGTGCTCGATTTAATTGCCCTAGGCCACTTTGCGCGCGGCAGCACGGTGGTGGCGGTGCACACTGGCGGCCTGCAAGCCTGGGCCGGCTTTGGCGGGCCACCTACCCCCTAGGCCCCGGCGGCGGATTCTGGAAGCCCGCGCCGCCTCCACCAATCATCAACCCCCAGGGCGGCCAGCACAAACACGAAGGGCAGCACCGGCGCCAGAAAACGCACGTCGTAGTCGTCGACGGTGAGCATGACCACGGCGGCTTGCAGCAGTGGCACGGCGGCCAGAAACACTCGGCCCGGCAGCCACACCTGGCGCAGGCGTGCGCCGCGCGCCGCCAGCCAGTAACAGGGCCACAGCACCAGCATGCTCAGCAGCTTGTGTCCTAGCGAGTAATAAGGCTTGACGCTGCTGAAAAACACCAGCACCTTGCCGCCCATCAGGCGCAGTAGAAAGCCGGGGTTGTGGGCCGCAAAGTACCCAATGCGCCACACCTGGCCCGTGCCAGGCGGAGGCATAGCCAGCGGTTCGCTAGGCTGGATAGCCCAGGCCTTGGAGCCAAACATCAGCTCACCCCGGGCATAGGTTTCCACAATAAAATAGCTTTTGAGCTGGTAGTTGAGTGCTACCAAGCCGAGCGGTATGGCTACCACTAGGCTGCCTAAACACCACCATACCAACTGCCGCCGCGGGCTATACCACAGGGCTGCTAAACCAGCTAAGGCGGCGGCTCCTATCAACACAAAGCCATTGGGCCGGGTACGCGCTACTAGTAGCAGTATAGCTAGCAGCCATACCCAACGCAGCCAGCCCCCCCGACGCACTGCCACCAAGGCCGCTAGGCTCAGCACCGATAAGCTGATAAATAATGATTCAGTAAGCAAGTAACAGTTAAACTGCTGAATATCGGGCCATAGTACAAAAAGTAGCGTTGCCAATGCCGCTGCTACGGAGCTGGCTACCAACTGCCGCACGCTGCGGTAAAGCGCACCCGCCGCTAATGCAGCCAATACCAACTGACCTAGTATAATACCCCAGTACCCTGTCCCTATCCGAAGCCAGAAACTCTCGAACCAGGCGTATACTAAATATCGCTGGGTGTGCTCATATACGAAGGTGGCGTCATTAGGCAGTTCAGGACTCAACTCGACAGCTGGCCACGGCTGGGGCGGCACATAATGACCATGGCGCGCGACATTGCTGGCATACTCTAAGTATAGCTCGCTGTCGTTGGCCAGGTGTGGGCCGTGGAAGCGTAGCAGAAAAGCCGCTTGCACCAGCACCCACAGCCCCGCCAGCAGCCAGGGGTGGTGGCGCCAGAGCCAGTGCGCCGCGGACGAGGGCCGGGGGGTGTTCATAGAAGCCAAAGCTACGCCAACCCCGGCAGGCAGTTTGGGGTATGAGGACCAAGCTCGGCGGCTGCGCCCAGCTTGTTTTCTCCTTTCCGAATGATTCCTCGTCTGTTTCGCCGCCTTCTGCCCTTGCTGCTCCTCACGGCCCTAGGGGTGTTTCTGTGGCGCAAGATTGGGCCCACCCTGACCGGCCTCGGCCCGCTGAGCGCCCGCGAGCCGCAAGTAACCGTGACGCACAACACCGTGCTGACCCAGGTAGAGGCGCTGGGCAAGCTGGAGCTAGTACGCTACCGCTTCAAGGACGTGGTGGAGTATAAAAAGTCCTCGAAATACCCCTTTCTACCCGATGCCAAGGCCGCCCTCATCGTAGGTGGCGAGGCGGTAGGCTGCCTCGATATGCGCAAGATTCGGCCGCAGGATGTGACGTTCGAGGGTGATTCGGTGGTGCGCGTGGTGCTGCCCGCGCCCGAGCTGTGCAGTTTCCAGGTCGACCACAAGCAGAGCCGCGTATTTAGCACTGAAAACACGTTTTTCCAAGACGCCCAGGTGGTAGACGAGGCCTACCGTTACGCCGAAGCCCAAGTGCGACGCTCGGCTCTCCAATCGGGTATTTTAGCTGAAACTCAGCGCAATGCTCAACTAATTCTGGCACCCATGCTACGCACGCTCACCGGCCGCCGCGTTATAGTAGGACCAGCGCTGCAAGTGCCAGCGGAGGGGAGGAAGCTGTAGGCTACAAAAAAGGCGGTTATCCTGAGCGCCGCCGAAGCATCTCTACTGAACGTCACCCGGACAATTCAGTAGAGATGCTTCGGCGGCGCTTAGGATAACCGCCTTTTTCATCTATAATTAGCCCTAGGCGGCACGGAAGCCGGTGGCCTGGCGGATGCTGCGCTCGTTGCCAGTGGCGGGGTCGGCGTAGCTATGGTCGCTCACTTCTACCGACAGGTGCTTGCCTACCAGCTGCTTGGTGTCGAGGTCTTTGCCTTCTTCGGGCTTGATGCCCACGGCGGCGTAGAGCGAGAGGATGATGGGGTGGCCGGCCGGCGAGTTATAGAAGCGCTGGTCAACGTAGCCGTCCTCGCTCTCCATGTGGGCGGCGAAGTAGGGGACGTTCTGGTGCTCGCTCACGCCCTCATCGATGCGGGTGATGGTGACGGTGTGGCGGCCATCGGGCAGAAAGCCTTTGGCTTCGCCTTTTTCAACGGAAATTTTCATGGTCAGACTACGAAATTACTAAATTCAATAGTGCTAACGCAGTTGGACGACCTAAGGTTGCCGCCTGGCGCCCTCGCACCCTTGCCGTCGGCGGGTGAGCCCTAGGGCAAGGCTATTGCTCCAGCTCCTTGAGCGCCTCCTGAATCAGGTCTGACTCGTAGCCCTTTTGCACCAAGTAGGCCGTTAGCTTCATCCGACGTTTCTGGGGATGGTTTTCTTTTTCGCGGGCGTCGCGCTGGCCTAGCAACTGCTGCATCTTTTGGTAGTACTCATCGCCATCCAGCTCTTTGAGACCGCTTTTGATGCAGTAGTCGCTCAGGCCCTTGGCCTTCATTTCCAGCCGGATGCGGCGGCGGCCCCAGCCGTTGGTGCGGTGCTTGCCGCGGGCGTAGGCCTGGGCGTAGCGCTCCTCATCGAGCAGCTTTTCGCGGCTCAGGCGAATGATAATTTCGCCCGCCTCGTCTTCATCGAGGCCGTAGCTGCGCAGCTTGTCGGCCACTTCTTTTTGGGTGCGCTCCTGGTAGGCGCAGTAGGCGGCAATTTTGGGCAGGGCCTCGGCGGGCGTGTAGGTTTTGGGCGCTTTGTCGGGGTTCTTGAACATGAGCGGGCTGGGCGGCGGGCAACGAAGTTCGGGTACCCGGCGTTGACCAGAACACGCCTTGGTTCTCAATCGTTGAAAAAATCTCCTCTCGCGCCGGTATTCTACATGCTGGCGGCTACGCTGCTGTTCGCGCTGGTCAACATCGGCATTAAAAAGCTGCCCGACTTGCCGGCCGTCGAAATCATTCTTTTTCGCTCGGTTATTTCCCTGGCCCTCACCCTAGGGCAGTTGCGCTGGCTGGGGGTGCCGCCCTGGGGCCAACGCGCCCAGCTGCCCGACCTGCTGCTGCGTGGGCTGGCGGGCGCGGCGGCGCTGGTGCTGGGCTTCCTCACCATCAAGCAGCTGCCGCTGGCCCCGGCCGTGACGCTGCAGTACCTAGGGCCAGTGTTCACGGCGGTAGCGGGCATCTGGCTGCTGGGGCAGCCGGTGCGGCCCTGGCAGTGGGTGTTCTTCGGCATTTCGCTGGGTGGCGTGGCGGTGGCGCAGGGCTTTAGCGGGCTGGGCTGGGCGGGCGTGGCCCTAGGGCTAGGTGCGGCGGCTACTTCGGGCCTAAGCTACGTGTTCAATAGCCGCATCGGTACCAAGGAAAACTCGCTGGTAGTTATCTTTTATTTTCAGGCAGTTACCCTGCCCATCGCGGCCGTCTGGACATGCTTCAACTGGCACACGCCGCAGGGCGCCGACTGGCTATGGCTAGTGGCCGTGGGCGTGTTTACCCAGGCGGCGCTCTGGTGCGTTACCAAAAGCTACCAGCACGGCAAGCAGGCGGCCGGCATCGCGGCCCTCGACTACCTGGGCCTGGTGTACGCGGCGGCGTTTGGAACATGGTTTTTCGGGGAAAAAATTAAGCTATCCACCTACATCGGCATGGCCGTAGTGCTGCTGGGCGTGGCGCTCAATGCCTGGTACAGCGCCCGGCGCACCTCCCACAAACCTGCACAGTAAAGGTCTGTGCAATTTAGCTTTAACCCAGTCCATCACTGGTAGTCGGCCGCTTTTGCTCGTTACATAGTGCGTCCATTTGCCTAGGTGCGTTGCCATGCCAGCCCCAGTTGCCAGGTGGGTCGTTCATTATTTTGGCGGCAGCGGCCCGGAAGCCGATTAATTCAATTAATCCGAGTAGTTTAGCGGCGCTTTACTGTAGATTAGCTGAATATTTAGCTGCTCACCTACTTAAATCCCGGCGGTGAGTGAGGTCCTCACGCTAAATCTATGTTAACAAGTGCCTGCGTAGATTTACGCAGGAAAGCCTACCTATCACCATCCTTTTTTTCATGTCTCAAAACCTACCCCCTATCCGTTTGCGGCCGGCCGATTCTGCTTCGCGGCGCTCCTTTCTCCGTTATTCTGGCGCCAGTGTTGTAGTTGGTAGCTTGTGGCTGGCTGGCTGCAAGAAGGACGATACGACCGTTCCCGCCCCTACTTTCACTAGCTTCAGCCCGGCCAACGCCGTGGGGGGTACTACGGTTACTATCACGGGCTCCGGCTTTACGGGTGCCACGTCCGTAACGCTGAACAATGCACCTGTCTCGTTTCTAGTCGTTAACGATACTACTATCACGTTTGTGGTGCCCGGCGGCGGGGCTGCCACCGGTCCCATTACTATTGTAACGCCGGGGGGCTCCGTCACCACCAGCGCCTACAACATATCGCCCACGGCGCCCACCATCACCAGCATTTCGCCCACTAGCGCGCTGCCAGGATCCCAGGTTACGATTACGGGCACTTTCCTGGCCAACGTTACCACGGTAAGCGTCAGGCCTGCCGGCACCACGACGGGTACCGGCACGGCGGGTACCATTGTGGGCACGCCCACGGCCACTAGCCTCACGTTTACCCTTCCGACTGGCCTGGCGGCGGGCGCCGCTACGGTATTCGTTACCAACCCCTTCGGCACGAATAACAACCCGTCTACCGTAGTCCTCACGATTTTGTCGAGCACCGTGAGCGTGGGTACCGGCGACGCCGGCGTGCTCAACTACGCCTACGCCCTCGAGCAGCTCGAAGCCGCCTTCTATACCCAGGTACGCGCGGGTGCCTACTATACCGGCATTGCCACCGCCACCGAAAAGGCGGTGCTCGACGACCTCTACTACCACGAAGTAATTCACCGCGACTTCCTAAAGGCGGCCATTACGGCCGCTGGCGCTACGCCGCTCAAAGACCTGACGCCCGATTTTTCGAGCATCAACTTTGGCACGCGCGCCTCGGTGCTCGGGGCTGCCAAAGCTTTTGAGGACCTAGGGGTAGCCGCCTACAATGGCGCGGGCCAGTACATCACCACTCCCGCCTACCTACTTGTTGCTGGCAAAATCGTGTCGGTAGAAGCCCGCCACGCGGCGCTCATTCGCGACCTGTTGTCGGAAGCCACCTTCGTAGGCAGCGACATCATCACCAGCGACAGCCTGGAGATTTCCAAGGCGCCGAACGACGTGGTAGCCGTTGCCAACACCTACCTGGCCATCGGCTCGAAAATCGCCAACCCCGGTACCTTCTAAGTCGCCAGTTCTCACTTCCTTATCGCTAGCAATATGAATTTTCTAAACATACTTTCGGACATCGAAAAAGTTGACCCCGAGGTGTACGAGCGCCTCGATTCGCGCCGCCGGGTGTTCAAGCACATGAGCGGCGTGGGCCAGAAGTTAGCAGCCGCAGCACTACCCATGTTCGTGGGAGCAGTGTTTAACAAGGCCTACGCGCAAACCCCGGCCGGCGTGGCCGTGAACGACGTACTCAACTTTGCCCTTAAGCTGGAGTACCTGGAAATGTACTTCTACCAGCAGCGCACGGTGCTCAGCGGCCTCAGCAGCATCAACCTGAGCGCCCTGGCTACCATTGCTACCGACGAGGCCAAACACGTTGCCTTCCTGCGCGGCGTGCTGGGCACCAACGCCATTGCTGACCCCACGGCGGCCCAGTTCGACTACTCGGGCGGCCGCGGCACCCAAACCGGCCCCTTTGCCGACTGGCGCACCAACCCCGCCACGTACCTGGCCCTGGCGCAAGCATTTGAGGACACGGGCGTGCGCGCTTACAAGGGCGCTGCCCCCCTAGCCTCGGTGATGGCCAACAAGACCGTGCTCACGGCCGCGCTTAACATCCACTCGGTGGAAGCGCGCCACGCCTCGCACATCCGCGAAATGCGGCGCGCGGGCGCCAGCAGCACCACTCCTTCGCAGGGTGCAGCCGCTTCGCCCTACGATGCCAAGCCCAAGAGCTGGATTTCGGGCACCGACAACGGCGGCCCGGCCGCTACCTACACGGCCCCCGTGTACGGCGCCGGCAATGCCACTGGCCTGGCCACCGGCGTATCGTTCCCGGCCGAAGACAACGTCAGCCAGGGGGGCGTTACCCTCTCCGGCACCACCCTGCCCAATACCAGCAGCTTCCCCAGCTCGGCTTACTCCGAAGCCTTCGACGAGGGCCTGGACGTGACTACGGTGTCGGCGATTGCCCGCGGCTTCACCGTGTCCACCAGCACGCTGTTTTAGCGCGCCGGCTACGTTGGCTGCTACCCGAAAGGGCCGCCCGATGGGCGGCCCTTTTTCGTGCTCACTACTGCTCGGCGGGCAGCCAGCAGCGCCCGCCAGCAGGGTAATGACCGCTAACTTGCCGGACAGACGCGCCGGTTTTTCTTCCTGTATGAGCATTTTGCATCGAATCAGCTGGTTCCTAGCCCTGCTGCTGCTTAGTAGCGGTGCGGCGCGGGCGGGCATCATCAAGGGTCGCATTAGCGGGGCTAGCGGCGAGGCCCTGCCCTTTGCTAACGTGGCCGTGCGCGGCACCGCTACCAGCACCGGTTCCAACGACCAGGGCCAGTACCAGCTGTCGCTGCCGGCGGGCCAGTACCAGTTGGTGTTTCAATACGTAGGCTACCGGCCCCGCACCGAGGCCGTGCGCGTGCCGGCCGGCGACTCGACCCTGGTGCTCAACGTGGCCCTGGCCCCCGAAGCGTATTCACTGAATGAGGTGACGGTGCGCGGCTCGGACCGCGACCCGGCCTACGCCATTATTCAGCACGCGCAGCAGTGGCGCGCCTACCACCAGCGCGAGGTGGCGGCCTTCCGAGCCCGCATCTACATCAAGAGCCTAGGACGCCTGCTCGAAACGCCGGGCAAAATCTTAGGTATCATCAAGGTAGGACCCGATTTGAAGCCGGGTATCTTCTACCTCTCCGAAAGCCTATCGGACATCTCCTTCACCCAGCCCGACGTCATCAAGGAGCGCATGATTTCCTCCAGGGTCAGCGGCGACTCCAGGGGCTTCAGCTTCAATAGGGCCAGCGCGGGGCGGGGGCTCAGCTTCTACAGCAACCTGGTGAAATCGGGGTTTTCGGAGCGCGGCTTCGTATCGCCGATTGCCAGTAACTCGTTTTTGTTTTACACTTACGAGTTGGTGGGCAGCAGCCAGCAGAATGGCGAGCTGATTCACAAGATTCGCGTGACGCCGCGCCGGCCCACCGACCCGGCCTTTACGGGCTTCATCTACGTGGTAGACGGCTCGTGGCGGCTGCACTCCATCGACCTGCGGCTCACCAAGGCCGCCCAGCTCAACTACGTCGATGAGCTGCACATCGAGCAATTGTTTGCGCCCGCGCCGGGCGTGCCGCACGTGTGGGTCATTCAGTCGCAGCGCCTTACGCTCAATGGCAGTGGCCTAGGGTTTAAGGGCGTGGGCTACATCACGGCCGTATTTTCGGGCTACAACAACGTGGTGCCTACCTACCCGGCCCCGCCCGCCGCGCTGGCCACGGCGCCCGCCGCCCCGGCCGATGTGGCGCCCGTAACCACAAAGGAGCTGACCCGCCAGATAAAGCGCGACCGGCCCGACCTCAGCGGCCTGAGCCGGCAGGTGCGCCGCCAGGTGAAAGCCGCCCGCCGCGACTCGGTGCGCCAAGACCCCCTAGGGCAGCTCAAGCGCGGCGAGGTGCAACTGATTGACAAAGATGCCAACGAGCGCGACAGCAGCTACTGGGCCCAGGTGCGCCCGGTACCCCTCACGGCCGAAGAAAGGCTGGACTACCACAAAAAAGACAGCAGCGAGGTAATCCGCAACTCGCGCCCCTACCAGGACTCGCTCGACCGCAAGCGCAACGAGTTTACGCCCACCAAGCTGCTGCTCACCGGCTACACCCGCCTCAACACCTTTGCCAAGCGCAGCCTTACGGTGCAGCCGATATTTAACGAGCTGCAATACAACACGGTAGAGGGCTACGTGCTGAACGCCCAGGCCACCTACACCCAGCGCACCACTACCCGCCGCTTTGTGACGCTAGAGCCCACCCTGCGCTACGGCTTCCAGAACCGGCAGCTACAACCCAGCCTGAGCGTGAACTGGCAGCTCGATGCGGTGAAGCTGCGGCAAGTGGGCCTAGTGGCGGGCCGCACCATCGAGAATTTCGACCGCAACTCGCAGCTCACGCCCTTCATCAACTCGGTGTACTCGCTGCTGGCCAACCGCAACTACGCCAAGCTCTACCGCCGCGAGGGCGCCGAGCTAAGCTACTTCTGGGAGCCCCTGAACGGCCTCACGGTGCGGGCCGCCGCCAGCTACTTCCGCCGCACCGAGCTGTTCAATACCAGCAACTACCTCTGGCACGACGTGCTCGGCCGCGCCTTCACCCCCAACCTGCCCACCGCCGCCGAGGCGCCGGCTGAGGGCCTGGGTTTTGGCCAAAGCAACGCCGCTGCTGTGGGCCTCAGCCTCACTTACCGGCCCGGCCAGCGCTACATCACGCGGCCCGATGGCAAGTTCAACCTAGGCTCGCGCTGGCCCACTTTCAACGTGCAGGGGTACATAGGGGTGCCGCACCTGCTGGGGGCCGACGTGCGCTACTTGCTGCTGCGGGGCTCGGTGCGCCACGCGCAGCAGCTGGGGCTGCTGGGCACCAGCACCGGCCAGCTCGTCGTGGGCGGCTTCGTAGGCAAGCAGGAGGGCCTTACGTTTGCCGACTACCACCATTTCTCGGGCAACCGCACCCTGCTGGCCGCCGACTTCAACCAGTTTCAGCTGCTCGACTACTACCAGTACAGCACCCGCGGCCGCTACGTGGAGGGTCACTACAACCACCATTTCAACGGCTTCATCTTCAACAAGGTGCCGCTGCTGCGCCGCCTCAAGTGGCAGGAGGTCTTCACCTTCAACTACCTCTACACGCCCACCGCCGGCAACTACCTGGAGCTGGGCGCGGGCATCGAGCATATTTTTGGCCTGGGGCGGATTGACTTCTTCACCCGCCTGCAGGGCGGCTCAAACGAACAAAGCATTGGCGCCAATACCGGGCTACGGCTGGGGCTAGGATTTTAAGTTATCTCGGGTCGCGGCATGGGTTTTGAGCAGTAGCCAGCGTACCACTTATCCTTTTCCATGAAACCTATCCTACTTGCGCTAACTCTGCTGGCGCTAGCAAGCCGCGGCTTTGCCCAACGGTTTGCCATGAAGCGCGACGTTGTAACGGTGGACGGGCAACCGTATCTAAAGTTCGAGTCTGACGGCTACACCTCCCTCTACATCAGCTCCTTGCAAAACGAGCGCCTGCTGGTAGTGAAGGAGATGGAACTGAGCGACCCGGCGCTGCGGCAAACGGGTAGCATCAACAACGCCCATTTATACTTGCAGTACGTGTTTTTAAAGTCGCGCACCATCGTGGAAACTCCGCGCCCTTCGGTTTTTTCCAGCCTGCCGGTGATGGTGGCCCGCACGCTCTACGCGGCGCGCCTACTGCAAAACGGTGGCGTGAGCCAACCAGCCCTAGATGAATTTGCTTTGGTAAACGGCACGGTGTACACCGAACGCCGGCAGGCCCTCAATCAAGCCGGCTGGCTGACGCCAGCAGTGATTGGCGCGCCCGCTATTTCACCTCCTCAAAGTCCACGTACTCCCCGCCCTTAAACTCGCCCTGGCGCGCTTCCTTAGCCTGGGGCGGCACGTACTCGACGCGCACCTGGCCGGGCGCGGTGGGCGGCGGGCCGGCCGGGCGCGGCGGCTGAAAGCCGCTAAAGCCACCCCTAGGGTCGAAGCCGGGCGGGAAGCCGCCGCCTTGCTGGGCCTTGTGCACCTGCTGCCGCACGAAGCTGCCGAGCACCGCGCGCAGCACCCGCGGCAGCACATACCGTACAAGGAGGAAAAACAGCAGCAGCGACAGCGTGAAGCCCATGAGCATCTGGAAAGGATTGGCAAATTACGGAGCCGCCCGGCGGAAGTTGGCGGCGGTGGCCCTAGGGGTAGGCGGCGCCAGCTGGCCGGGACAGGCGGCCAGCCCGCGCTTGGCCGCCCCGCCCGATTTTGCGAGCTATTACCGGGCCCCGGTCGCGCACCTGGCCCCCGTCCTGCGCCGCGAGGGCGATAGCCTCCGCGTGTTCCTAAACCACGCCGCGCCGGCATCGGGTTCCGCGGCGCTGCAGCTGCGCCTCGCCGCCTGGAGCGGCTACGACGCCGCCCAGCCGCTATGGGAGGAAACGCGGGCGCTGCGCCCCTATCCCGGCAGCGATTCCAGCGCGCCCGTGCAGGTATTGACGGCGGCGGTAGCAGCGGCCCGCTTGGCGCCCGGCCAGGTGCTGCAGGTGAGCCTAGGGCCAGTTGGCGCTGCCCCGGCCGCCGTGGCCAGCAGCGCGCCCGCTGCTGCTTCGGCCGCCCCTAGCCCCGCCGCCGCGCCCGCCGCCGAAGCCCCCGCCACCACTGCCTGGCTGCCCCTTTCGGCCGAGCGCCTGGCCCGGCCCTTCATCTTGCTTGACTCGACGGGTCTTATCCTCGACCGGCCCTACGTGCGGGCCAGCGAGGGCGTAGCGGTAGCCACATTTGGCCTTAGCGAGCCCGTGCGCTGGCGGCGCTACCCTACCGGGGCCGCCGCCCTGCCCCCCTTCACCGACCCGCGCACCCAGCCCGCTGCGCCGCGCACGCTGGCCGTACTTGACTCGTCGGCCGCTCCGGTGGCGGCGGGCACGCTGCTGCGCTTTGCCCAGCCGGGCCTGCTGGCGCTCAAGGTGGGGGGCCTAGGGGGCGAGCCGGTCCGCACCGTGCCGCTGCTCGTGACGCGCGCCGACTTTCCAGGCCACACCACGGCCAGCGAGCTGATTGAGAACTTGCTATACCTGACTTCGGCCACTGAGCGGCGCGAGCTGGCCACGGCGCCCGACCCCAAGCGCGCCGTGGACCGGTTCTGGCTGCGGGCGGCGGGCGGCGACCAGGAGCGCGCGCGCCGCCTTATTCGCAGCTACTACGGCCGCATCACGGCGGCCAACGAGCTGTTTAGCGGCCACAAACCCGGTTGGCGCACCGACCGCGGCCTACTGTACGTGGTGCTGGGCCCGCCGCAGCGCGTGAGCCGACCCACTGGCGAAGAGCACTGGCACTACGACCACGCCGGGCACCTGGGCGAGGCCGTCACCTTCACCTTCCGCGCCCGCCCCACTACCTTAGCCCCTGCTAATTACGAATTGGTGCGCCGCCCCGAGTATCAACAGCTCTGGTATGCCGCCGTAGACCAATGGAGAAACCCCCTCAGCGTCCGCTAGCTAGCGGCGACTTCAACGACGATGAGTACGTGCCGCGCCGCTTCCGCGCGGGCGAGGCGCCGCGCGGCAACTCGGCCAGCCGCGGCGAGAGCCCCCGCGGCGACAGCGGCCGCCCACACGGCGAGCGCCCTAGCCGTGAAGGCAACGCGGACGCCAGCCGCAACCGGCCATTCTACGACGAGCAGGGCCGCCAGGTAACGCCCCGCAAACTAGCCGGTGAGCGCAGCCGCGGCCCCATTCAGCACAACACCCGCCCCGCCGCCGACCGCAGCATCGACATGCTCTTCGGCCTGCGCCCTATCTTGGAGGCCTTGCATGCGGGCCGCACCCTAGACAAGATTTTTCTGCTGCGCGGCACCAAAAACTCCCTAACCCAGGACATTTCGGAGCTGGCCCGCGCGGCCAACGTGCCGGTGTCGCTGGTGCCTATGGAGAAGCTGGAGGGCCTAACGCGCAAAAATCACCAGGGCGCGGTGGCCTTCGTGTCGCCCATTGATTATGCGCCGCTCGACTCGCTGCTGGCCGGCTTGTTTGAGGAGGGTAAAGTACCATTCCTGCTGCTGCTCGACCGCGTGACGGACGTGCGCAACTTCGGCGCCATTGCCCGCACCGCCGAGTGCCTAGGGGTGCAGGCGCTAGTAGTGCCCGCCCGCGGCGCCGCTCAAATCAACGGCGACGCCGTCAAAACGTCGGCCGGCGCCCTCAATCTCTTGCCCGTGTGCCGCGAGCCTGACTTGCGCCAAACTATTGACTTTCTGAAGAATAGCGGCCTCACTATTGTGGCCTGCACCGAAAAATCCGACCTTGACCTTACCCAAGTAGATGCCGCCACCCTAAGCGGCCCCGTAGCCGTAATCATGGGCTCGGAGGAGGATGGCATCGACCCTAGTTTGCTACGCCTCTGCGACCAGCGCCTGCGCATTCCCATGAGCGGCCAGATTCAGAGCCTGAACGTAGGTGTAGCCGCTGGCATCATGCTCTTTGAGGTAGCCCGGCACCGCGGGCTGGCCGGAGCCTAAGGGACCAGAACAAGAGCAAAGCAGGCGGTCATGCTGAGCTTGCTTTATACCTGAACCTCCTAGGCCTAGTTATACCCAGCTCCCTTTTTTGACTTCGCATCGGCCACGAACTCCTTGACCCGCTGCTCTTCCGAGCGCTGGCAAATGAGCAGCACGTTATCGTGCTCGGCCACGATGTAGCCATCGAGGCCCTGCACCACTACCAGGCGCTCGTGGGGCGTTTTCACGATGCAGTCGCGGGTATCATAGAGCATCACGTTGCCGTCGGTCACGTTGCCCTGCTCGTCCTGGGTGCCCACTTGGTGCAGCGAGTTCCAAGTGCCGAGGTCGCTCCAACCGATGTCGGCGTGCAGTACGTACACGTTATCAGCCTTTTCCATTACCCCAAAGTCAATACTGATATTGCGGCAGCGGGCGTAGGCCTCGTCAATAAACGCGGCCTCGGCGGGCGTACCCAGCTGCTCAACGCCTTCGTCAAAGACCTCGGCAATATCGTTGAGGTAGTTGTGAAAGGCGTCAATTATTACGTCGGCACGCCAGATGAATAGGCCCGCGTTCCACAGAAAGTCACCGCTTTCCACAAACATCTTAGCCAGCTCCAAATTTGGCTTTTCGGTGAAGGTTTTCACCTTGAAGAGGTTGGTATCGGGCAGGCGGCTGGCCGCGCTATCGAGGTACTGGATATAGCCGTAGCCGGTGTCGGGGCGCGAGGGCGGAATGCCAAGCGTGAGCAGGGCCGGGTGCTGGCGGGCGGCCACAATGGCCTCCCGAATCAGCCGCCGAAACTCCTCTTCGCGCAGCACAGCGTGGTCGGCGGGCGACACGACAATTACTGCCTCAGGGTCGCGCTTGCGAATGCAATAGCTGGCATAGGCAATGCAGGGCGCAGTGTTGCGCCCAATGGGCTCGCCCAGAATTTGGGCGGCGGGCAGCTCGGGCAAGTGCTGCTGCACCAGGCCAATGTAGTCGCGGTTGGTGACGATGTACACGTTCTCGGCCGGGCAAATATCGCGAAAGCGGTCTACGGTCAGTTGCAGCATCGAGCGGCCCACACCCATTACATCGTGAAACTGCTTGGGGTGCTGCGTGCGGCTAAAGGGCCAGAAGCGGCTGCCAATGCCGCCGGCCATTACCACTAGGTAGGTTTGATTCATAGCTTAAAGAAAAACAAAAGATTGCGCACGAAGATAGAACTGTTCTGCTTATCAGTACTGCGCAGGCCTAGGCAGCACCAAAGCTAGCCCTGCGGCACGGGCCTGCCGCAAGGCCGCGCTATAGTAGCCGCGCCGCAGCCAGCGCCGCAGCTGCCATACGTCGGAGCAGCTGCGCAGCCCCGCGCCCAGGCTCACCTTGCTGCCGGCGGCGTTGTTCCAGCGCACGGGCAGCTCTAGCAAGCGCAGGCCCGCGTGGTGAGCCAGCAGCAGCAACTCCACGTCGAAGCCAAAGCCCGCGAGGCGGGCGGCATGGGCCAGCGGGCGCAGCGGGGCCAGTCGGTAGGCCTTAAAGCCGCACTGCGTATCGCCGTAGGGCAGGCCCGTTAGCCAGCGCATCACTACGTTGAAGAAGCGCCCACCTTGGTCGCGCCACCACGGCTGGGGCACGCCTACCACGCGCCGGTCGAGGGCGCGCGAGCCAAATACCACGTCGTACTGGCCTGCCAGCAGCGGGTCTAGCAGCCGGGGTAGCTCCGTGATGGGGGTTGAGAGGTCGGCATCCGAAAAAACAGCCAGCTCGCCCTGGGCCGCCAATAAGCCCTGGCGCACGGCGTAGCCCTTGCCTCGGTTGGGCTGGTAGCTGAGCACCCGCGTGCGCACGTGCGGGCAGCCATGTGCCTCAAAAAACTGCTGCGCCAAGCGCGCCGTCGCATCATCCGAGCCGTCATCCACCAGCAGCACCTCGCTCGCGTAAGGCTGCGCGTTCAGGTAAGCTAGCACCGTTGGCAGCGTGGTGCTGAGCCGCGTCGCCTCATTGTAGGCCGGAATGATGAAGGAGACGAGCAAGGTTGGCGGCTAAAGACGGACGGGCGGTAGCCACGAGGTAAGCTGCCGAGGCCAAGCCAGCCCCGCTGTCCTAGCGAGCCCACAAAAATAACGGCGGCGCGACCATACCTGGCCTAGAGGGTGGCCCCTAGGGCACCCGGCCGCGCGCAAGGCACTGAGGCAGTAACTATGCATCGTCATTCAAGACCCCAACCTTCTCCCCTTGCCAACCCTAGCCCAACGCCTGCTGCCCGACCGCTACCGCTGCCTGAGTATTACCGTTTTTTTTGCCGTTGTGCTGGCCCTGGGCTTCGGCGTCTTGCGCGACTTCAGCATGCCCGGTGACGAGGAGATTCAGCGTGTGACGGGCGAGGTGTCTTTACTCTACATCTTTCAGAAACTACCAACGGGGCTGCAACAGCGCCTGCTGCCGCCTCACGCCGCCTCTCTCATTGCCCAGAAAGGAAAGAGTGTTCAATTGCGCCACTGGCGCGACCGCGACTACGGCGTGGCCTTCGAGCTACCCGCTGCCGCCCTAGAGCAGTTGCTGCGCTTGCGCGAGCTGCGAGCCATCTTTCTGATGCGGCATGTGCTCAATTTCTTGGTGTGCTTCGCAGGTTTCGTCGCGTTTTATACCCTGGCGGCGCGGCGCTTTGCCAGCTGGCGCCTTGGCCTGCTGGGCACGCTGCTGCTGGTGCTGAGCCCGCGCCTGTTCGGCGACAACTTCTACAACAGCAAGGACGCCGTGTTCCTGGCCCTGTTCACCCTAGCCGTGGCCGCGGCCGTGCCCTTTATCGAGCGCCCCACCGGGCGCCGGGCCCTGGGGGCGGCCCTGGCCGGCGCGCTGGCCATCGACGTGCGTTTGATGGGGATGCTCGTGCCCGCCGCTACCCTCGCCTTTATCGCCTGGCGGACCCTAGGGGGCCACTACCGTGGGCAGCTGCGCCTGCCTCTGCTACTAGGCGCCTACTTGGTAGCACTGATGGGGTTGGTGGTGCTGGGTTGGCCTTTTTTGTGGGAGGCCCCCCTAGCCAACTTTATGGTAGCCTGGCGCAATATGAGTCACTTCCGCGCTAGCGGCGCATTGCTTTACCAGGGGCACCTGGTGCGGGCCGACCAGCTGCCGTGGCACTACGCGCTGGTTTGGATTGGCATTACCGTACCCCTGGTGTACCTCCTTTTTTTTGGGATAGGGACCCTAGGTGTCGCGGGCTCGCTAGTGCGCCGGCGGGCACCCTGCGCCCACGCTGCCGCGTGGCAGGACCTGCTCTTTCTGGGGCTGGCCCTGGCGCCGCTGGCGACCGTCATTGTGCTGCACTCGGTGCTCTACAATGGCTGGCGGCAGCTCTATTTTCTGTATCCCATGCTGCTGCTAGTAGCCCTGCGCGGGCTGGTGGCCGCCTGGCACTGGCAGCCCCCGCAGGGCCTAGGGCGGCGCTACTGGCAACCGGCGCTGGCGCTGGGTGTAGCTACCTCGCTGGCGGTGGTGGCGGGCCGCATGGCGCGTTTGCACCCGCTCGAAACGCTTTATTTCAATACCTTAGCGCCAACCCCGGTTGAGCGCTACTACGAAACGGACTACTGGAGCCTGGGCCTGCGCGGCGGGCTAGAGTGGGTGTTGGCGCACGACAGCCGCCCCCTCATCCGAGTGGCCTCTAATACTGGCTACCCGGTGGTGTTGGGCCGGCAGCTGCTACCGCCCGCCGGCCAGGCCCGCCTGGTGCTAGCCGATTCGGCTGCGCAGGCTGATTATTATTTCAACGCGGCCGCCTACGCTTTTCCCCTCCCCGTTCCGTACCGGCAGCGCATACACACCCTCTGGGCCGACAACGTGCGGGTACTGGATATCTATAAGCACCCCTAGGGCCGCGCCCACTACACCAGCCCCTCGCGCAGTAGGTCGTGCAGGTGAATGAAGCCCGCGAACTGCCCACTCTCCAGCACCACCAGCTGCGTAATGTTGCGGGCCTGCATGCGGGCCAGGGCCTCGGCCGCAAACTCCGTGATGTCGATGGTAGCTGGCTGGGGCGTCATAATTTCCTGGGCCGCCAGGGTTTCCAGCTCGGCCAGGTGGGCGCGACCCAGCATCCGGCGCAGGTCGCCGTCGGTGATGATGCCGGCCAGCGCGCCTGCCTCGGTTAGCACGGCGGTGGCCCCTAGGCGCTTGCCCGATATTTCGAGCAGCACTTCGCGTAGCGGCGCCCCTAGGCCTACTTGGGGGCGCTGGTTTTGGCGGCTCAGGTCGCCCACCGTTAGGTAGAGGCGCTTGCCCAGGGTGCCGCCGGGGTGCAGCCGGGCAAAGTCCTGGGCCGAAAACTGGCGGCTTTCGAGCAGGCACACGGCTAGGGCGTCGCCCAGCGCCAGGGCGGCGGTGGTGCTGGTGGTGGGGGCTAGGTCGTGGGGGCAGGCCTCGCGCCGCACGGGGGTGTGCAGCACGTAGTCGGCCTGCCGGGCCAGGTACGAGTCGGCGTTGGCGACCAGCGCGGCCAGCGGCACGCCCCGGCGGCGCAGCAGCGGCACCAGCACCTTTATCTCGGGCGTGTCGCCGCTTTTGCTGATGGCAATGACAAAATCCTGCGCCTGAATCATGCCTAGGTCGCCATGGATGGCGTCGGCGGCGTGCATAAACAGGGCGGGCGTGCCGGTGCCGTTGAGGGTAGCTACCAGCTTGCCCGCAATGTGGGCGCTCTTGCCCACGCCCGTTACCACCACGCGGCCCGGCAAAGCCAGCAGCGCGGCCACGCAGCGGCCAAAATCGGGGGTGGCGGCCACGGCCTGGGCTACGTCGCGCAGCGCGTCAGCTTCGGTTAGCAGCACTTGGCGGGCCACGGCCAGCACGTCGAGGGTGGGGGCGGCAGAAGAAGGCACCCCCAAAAGTACGGGTGCTGCCGGGTAGGTGGGCCTAGGGTTGCTTTTCACCGCTGCGCTAAGGCGGCCCTCTGCAGCGGCCAGCCTTAGGCTGAGCCAGCCCCGCGCGCGGCGCGGAACTTTTCTAAATTATTACGTGTAATTGGCTGTTTTCACGAAAAAAAGGCAGCTTGTGCTTAACTTCGTTGAAGTTGCTCCCTCTCTTTTTTCGCCTTTTTAAGCTAGTTTATGTCGCTGACTGCCGTTGCAGAGCCGCTCACCATTCAGGCGGAGTTAAAAACCAAGCTCAAGGAAGTATTCGGCTTTGGTCAGTTTAGGGGCACGCAAGAGGCTGTTATTCAAAATATTATTTCAGGAAATAATACCTTTGTGATAATGCCCACGGGAGCGGGCAAAAGCCTGTGCTACCAGCTGCCGGCCCTGGTGCTGCCCGGCACGGCCATTGTGATTTCGCCCCTCATCGCGCTGATGAAAAACCAGGTGGACCAAATGGCTGCCTTCGGCATTAACGCGCAGGTGTACAACTCGACGCTGACCAAGACCGAGCAAAACCGGGTGCGCAAAGATGTGATTGCCGGCGAGGTGCGGCTGCTATACGTGGCCCCCGAAAGCCTCACCAAGGACGATACCATCGCCTTTTTGCAGAAAGCCAGCATCTCGTTTGTGGCCATCGACGAGGCGCACTGCATTTCGGAGTGGGGCCACGACTTCCGGCCAGAATACCGCAAGATTCGCGGCATTATTGATAACCTAGGGGGGCGCATTCCGCTGATTGCCCTCACGGCCACTGCCACGCCTAAGGTGCAGCTCGACATCCAGAAGAACCTGCACATGGATGATGCGAGCGTGTTCAAAACCAGCTTCAACCGCACCAACCTGTACTACGAGGTACGGGCCAAGCGCAACACCAAGAAGCAACTCATTCAATACGTGCAGCAGCACAAGGGCAAGGCCGGTATTATTTACTGCCTCAGCCGCAAGAAGGTGGAGGAAGTGGCCGAACTGCTGCGCGTGAACGACGTGCGCGCCCTGCCCTACCACGCCGGCCTGGACCCCCAAACGCGCATGCACAATCAGGACGCCTTCCTGAACGAGGAATGCGACGTAATTGTGGCCACTATTGCCTTCGGCATGGGCATCGACAAGCCCGATGTGCGCTTTGTCATTCACTTCGACGCGCCCAAGAGCATTGAGGGCTACTACCAGGAAACCGGCCGCGGTGGCCGCGACGGGCTGGAGGGTAACTGCCTGATGTTCTACAGCTACGATGATATTCTAAAGCTCGAAAAGTTCAGCAAGGATAAGCCGGTGATGGAGCGCGACAACGCCCGCCAGCTGCTGCTGGAAATGACGAATTACTCGGAAAGCGCCGTGTGCCGCCGCCGGCAGCTGTTGCACTATTTCGGCGAGCACCTGGATACGGACTGTGGCTTTTGCGACAACTGCCGCCACCCCAAGGAGCGCTACGACGGCACCGAGCATGTGGGCCTGGCCCTGCGCGCAGTGGTGCAAACGGAGGCCCGCTTCGGGCTTGAGCACGTGGCCCAGGTGCTCCTAGGCCTCTCCAACCCGCACATTGAGAGCTACGGCCACACCGGGCTGCCGGTGTATGGCCAGGGCAAGGCCCTGAGCGGCGACGTGCAGCACTGGCAGTCGGTGCTGCGCCAGTGCATGCTGCTGGGGCTGCTGGAGAAGGACATCGACTCGATTGGCATGGTGCGCATCACCGAAAAGGGCATCGACTTTATTGAGAACCCTAGCCCCCTCACCCTCACCAAAGACCACGACTTTGAAGCCGAGAAGCAGGTAGAGGAAGACGAGGAGAAGTCGCACCAAGCCGCTGGGCACGACGAGGCGCTGTTCACCCTGCTGAAGGAGCTGCGCAAGCAAGTGGCCAAGCAGAAAAACCTGCCGCCCTACGTGCTTTTTCAGGACCCCAGCCTGAAGGAAATGGCTACCACCTACCCGCAGAGCCTCAACGAGCTGACGCACATTGCGGGCGTGGGCCAGGGCAAGGCCAGCAAGTTTGGCGCGCCTTTCGTGGCCGCCATCAAGAAGTACGTGGAGGACAACGATATCGAGACGGCCGCCGACGTGGTTATTAAGTCCACGGTGAACCGCTCGAAGCAGAAAATCTACATTATTCAGCAGATTGACAAGAAGATGGACCTGGCGGGCATTGCCCGCAGCCAGGGCATCTCGATGGCCGAGCTGATGGAGGAAGTCGAGCACATCTGCTACGCGGGCACCCGCCTCAACCTCGACTACTACATCCAGGACGTGGTGGACGAGGACAAGCTGGACGAGATATATGACTACTTCATGACGGCCACCACTGACAATATTGCCACCGCCATGCAGGAACTAGGCCCCGACGATTTCAGCGAGGAGGAGGTGCGGTTAGTGCGCATCAAGTTCTTGAGCGAAGTGGCTAACTAGACCACTGATTAGCGCGGATTTTAGCGAATTTCACGGATTTTGTGGACGGCTTCAACCTGGGTTGGAGCCGTTCTTTTTTATCTATCCTTATGTTGTTAGATACTCAATTTAATGATTTGACAAAGAAAAGTATTGGCTGCGCTATGCGAGTGCACCAAGAATTAGGTAGCGGTTTCCCTGAATTGATATACCAACGCGGACTAGGGTGTGTCTGAAAATAAGTAGCTGAGTAATCGCTTGATACAAGCCAGGCGTACCATGTCGAGGTAGGCGTCGGCCAGTTTCTCGAAGCGGGTAGCAATCCGCCGATGTTCCTTGAGCCAGCCAAAGAAACGCTCGACGGCGTTGCGCTGGGCATACAGGCCGGCGGGTACCTGTGGGGGACGGCCCCGACGCCGATTACGCCGGCCCGCGGCTAGGCGCCGCCGCGGAATCACCGCTCGGATACGGCGTTGACGCAGTCAGGCCCGTACCCGCCGACTGTCGTAGCCGCGGTCAGCAACTAGCTGGCGGGGCCGCTTGGGCAGTACGACCTGCGCGCAGACCATGGCTAAGTGCGTAGCCTCGTGTTGGGGGCCGGGCGTCAGGTGCAAGCCCAGCGGCAGCCCTTGCCCATCCGTGACCACGTGCAATTTGGTAGTTAACCCGCCCCGGCTGCGACCCAGCGCTTGGCCAGCTTGACCACCGTTTTTTTTCGGGCACCGGCAGCGGCTCGCCCCGCCCGCACGTGCGTAGCATCAACGAGCCACGTACCTGCGTCCAGCCGCTGGGCCGCGTTAAGCTGTAACTGCAATGCCCGTAGCACCTGGGCTAAGATGCCGTCACGACGGTACCGGCGAAAGCGCTCGTACACGGTTTGCCACGGGCCATAGCGCGTGGGCAGGTCCCGCCAGGGCGCGCCGCTGTGTAACACCCAGAACAGCCCGTTCCAGAGCTGGCGTGGGTCACGGCCCGGCCGACCCAAGGTTTGCTGCGGCAGCAGGGGACTGATAACTGCCCATTGTGCCTCGCTTAATTCATAGCGCTGTGCCATAGCGCCTAAGTTACCTGACTTTTCAGACACACCCTAGCAGTAGAATTTAAAGAAGCCGGAATTGTCTTCCAAGGAGAAATTCATTTACCAGTCTTCTACAAAGAAACCACTATTGGAGCCCGACGGGCAGACTTTTTGGTTGAAAATCAAGTGCTGATTGAGTTGAAAGCAGTTAATGAGCTAACCGACGCTCATTGTGCTCAGACAATAAACTATTTAAAAGCTTATCGCTTGGAAGTGGCATTGTTGATAAATTTTGGCGAAGCCAGCCTAAAGTTTAAGCGCTTCTTGCATAATCCATCTCGTTAATGCCCAACAATAATAAGTTAGGTGCAAGCAAAAAAAGAACGGCCCCAACCCAGGTTGAAGCCGTCCACAAAATCCGTGAAATTCGCTAAAATCCGCGCTAATCAGTGGTCCTAGCAGTACTCCTCGAAGGCGCCTTGCAGGTTGTTGACGATGCGCATGAGGTCGGAGCCTTCAATATGGTAGCGCTCAATCATGTGCACCAGCTCGCCATCCTTAAATAGGCCGATGCAGGGCGACGAGGGCGGGTAAGGCAGCAAGTGCTCGCGCATCTTGGCCACGGCGTCGGTTTCCATGCCGGCAAAAACGGTTACCAGCTTGGTGGGCTTTTTGTCGGCGCTGGCCAGGGCCAGCTTGAGGGCGGGGCGAGCCTTGGCGGCCGCGCAGCCGCACACCGAATTGACGGCTACGAGCACGGTACCTTCGGTGGTGTCGAGGGCCTGGTCGACGGCCTCGGGGGTCATTAGCTGCTCAAAGCCAGCCTCCGTCAGGTCCTGGCGAATGGGGGCAACCATGTATTCGGGATAAACTGCCATAGCAATAAGGGAAATACTCACTAAAAAACGGGAAAACGCCGTTACGTCAGCACAAAGTTACGAGTCGGCGCAACTGCTGGCTATAAGCCCGCAGCCCGCCAAAAAGTTTGCGCTACGGCGCTGGGGTGCGAGTTTTGCCAGCGCCAATTTCGCCCTTCCCAAGTCGAGCGGAAACCCCGGTTGGTCGATACTTCACGCAGTTTATCCGAAGTAGGAACTAGCTTGGTGAATAAGTTATTGCCGAGTTTGGGCCCTAGGGCTCACCGGCGGCCCTCGGTATCCCAGGCCGCGCCTCTTCTTCTTGCCTTCATTTCCCATTTTATGTCACACTTTTTCCGTTCTGTACTGCGGCAGGGGGCTGCGGCGGCCGCGCTGCTCGGGCTAGCCCACGCCACTCTGGCCCAAACCCTGCCTGCCCAGCCAGCCAGCGCCGGCCTGCACCTGCCGTCGAGCCAGCTACAAGCGCGCACGGCGGCCGAAGCCAGCCGCCAGGCCGCCATTGCGGCGCAGCCCACCCGGCGCAACTCGCGCATTGGCGGGCATTTGCAGCGGCTGTATAGCCAGGTCGGCGGCTCCAGTAGCCGCCTAGGGCCCATCAATCCGCAGCTTTTACGCAGCGATTTTCCAAATCTGAAGTTTAACAAGGACGCGTCGAAAGTAGCTGTGCACATTACGGCGCAGGATGTGAACGCCTTGCTGCCCAGCTTGCTGAGCCGCGGCTTTCAAACAACTGCCTCGTATCCCGAGCTGCACTTTGTGGAGGGGCTGCTGCCGGTGAGCGAGCTGGCGCCGGGCAGCGCGGGCATCGAGGGGCTAGCCAGCCGGGGCCTCCTAGGGGTGCTGCCCGCGCTAAAGCCCCGCGTGCGCGGCGGGCTGGTCACCAGCCAGGCCGACTACGCCTTGGAAGCGGCTCGCACCCGCGCTACCCGCCCCAAAAACCTAACCGGAGCGGGCGTGCGCATTGGCGTGCTCAGCGACTCGTACAATGCCCTAGGGGGAGCGGCGGCCGATGTAGCTTCGGGCGACTTGCCAGCGGCCGGAGTGCAGGTGCTGAGCGATTTAGACCAGGAGTATCAGTTTGGCACCGACGAGGGCCGAGCGATGTGTCAGCTCATCAACGACCTGGCGCCGGGCTCACCTATGGCATTCAGCAGCGTGTACTTCAATTTTGCCCAGCAGATTCTCAACCTGGCCAACCCAAGCCTGGGCAACTGCCGGGTGCTGGTAGATGATATTTACCAGTTCGATGAGCCTTTCTACCAGGATGGCGTCATTGCGCAGGCCGTCAACCAGGTGGTGGGCCAAGGCGTGGCCTACTTCTCGGCGGCGGGCAACTTCGGCAATAAAAGCTACGAGAATAACGCGCCCGTTTTCACGCAGAGCACGGTTGGCACCCAGACGGCCTACCGCCTCAACTTCGACGTGACTGGGGCCACGGCGGCGCCCACGCAAACCGTGACGTTGAGTAATGGGCAGTCTTTCGAGCCCATTCTGCAGTGGTCCGACCCTTTTTACACCGCGAACGGGGTAAAAACCGACCTCGACATGTACCTGATTGCGGTGAAGAATGGGGTGCCGGGCGACACCGTAGCCCGCTCGGACGACAACAACCTCCTGTCGCGCACGCCCCTGGAAATCCTGTCTTACAGTAACAGCACTGCCACCTCGGGCACCACCACCTTCAACTTCGTGATAGTGCGCCGCAACGGCACGGCCAACCCGAGCCGGCTGAAATATATAGATGCCGGCCAGGGCAGCGGCGCGACGGGCGACCCTACCTTCACTTTTAGCTCGACCATTGTAGGGCACCCGGCCGCGGCTGGCGCCCAGGCCGTGGCGGCCGCTGGCTACGCCAACCAGCGCGTGGCCGAAAGCTTTACCTCGCTCGGTGGGGCGCTACCCTTCTTGTTTGGCCCTACTGGCACCTCCCTAGGCAGCGTGCAAACGCGCCAGAAGCCGGACATTACCTCCATTGACGGCACGGACACCAGCTTCTTTCCGCAGTACAGCGGGGCGGACATCGACAAGAATGGCTACCCCAACTTCTTTGGCACCTCGGCGGCGGCCCCGCACGCGGCGGCCGTGGCGGCCCTATTGTTGCAGTCGGAGCCTGGCCTGACGCCCGCTCAGGTGTATAGCCGCCTGGCCAGCACGGCCCGCCGGCTGGGCACCAGTGCCAGCGACCCCCAAACCGGCGCCGGCCTCCTTGATGCCTACACGGCTATTTATGGGCTGGCGGCCGGCCCCCCGGCCTTGCAGGACTTTGAGCTGGGGGCCATCCCCATGAGCTGGACCGTGAACAGCACCGGCGCCGGGCGAGTACGGGTGACGTCCCTCCTGGGGCCGGCTTCGGGCAACTACCACCTGGTACTGGATGCACCCTATGGCCTCACGTATACTGGGGCTACCACGCGCAGCCTCAACGAAGCTACTTGGTACCTGACGAACTTGGGCAGCAACGTGCAGCTCACCTTCCGGGAGCGCAAGCAGCCGGGCGAAACCGATGAGCAGATGCCGGCCCAGTTTACGGGCAGCAGCAACAGCGACGGCGTGGCCCTGAGCGTGGATGGGGGCACCACCTGGTACCGCGTATTTGACCTGACGGGCACCAACGCCACGACCACCTACCAAACCAAGACCGTCAACCTCAGCCAGATTGCCAGCGCCAATGGGCTGACCCTAGGGAGCGACGTGCGCCTCAAGTTTCAGCAGTATGGCGGCACCGGCATCACGTCGGTGGCCCTGGCCAACCAGCGCGGCCGGCTCTTCGACGACATTGCCCTGACGGGCGCGAGCGCCGCGCCGATACCGTTCTACACCGCTAGCCAGCCTACCGCAGGCTGCCCCGGCCTGCAGGTGCAGTACACCGATACCTCGGCCCTGCGGCCCACTGGCTGGGCCTGGACGTTTCCGGGCGGCACGCCGAGCACCTCCACGGCCCGCAACCCGCTGGTAACCTACAACACCCCCGGCCACTTCGGCGTGACGCTGAGCGTGAGCAACGCCAGCGGTACGGCCACCCGCGCCGATACGGGCGTGGTGTACATCTACGGCCGGGCGCCGCTGGCGGTAGTGGGCGCCAGCGCCACCAGCGTGTGCCCCGGCAGCCAGGTCACGTTTAGCAGCACGGCCAGCTACTGCCCCAGCACCTTCGCCTGGAGCTTTCCGGGGGGCTCGCCCAGCACCGCCACCACTCAAAACCCTGGCGCCATCACCTACGCTGCGGCGGGCACCTACGCGGCTACGCTGACCGTGAGCAATAGCTACGGCAGCAGCACGACCACCCAAACCATTGAGGTGACCAAGGGCCGCAGCCTGCCCTACACCGAGAATTTCAACGCTTCGCTGAGCTTGCCGGCCGGCTGGACGGTGGTGAACCCCGACGGCAAGTTTACGTGGGCAGTACGCGACACCACCATCGGGCGCGACGGCACGCGCAGCCGGGTGCTGCGGGCCCCGTTTGCGTTCGACCCCAATACGGGCGAGCGCGACGCCGTGTACACGCCCGCCATCGACCTCACCAACGTGAGCAGCCCGAGCCTGCAGTTTGACCTGGCCTACACCACTGCTACGAGTGGCGGCACCACGTATTCGGATTCCTTGCAGATACAAGTAGCCGATGCCTGCTCGGGCGCCATACTGGGCCGCGCCTACAACAAGGGCGGCGCCACGCTGGCCACGGCTGCCACCCGCGCCGCGCTGTTCGTGCCCCGCTCGGGGGCCGACTGGCGGCGCGAAACCGTGAACCTGAGCGCCTACGCGGGCCGCAGCGTGGTGCTGCGCTTCGTGGGCTACAACGACTACGGCAACGGCTTGTATTTGGACAACTTGCTGGTGAGCGGCACGCTACTGGCCACCACTAGCGCCGCCGCGACCGTGGGCCTGGAGGCCTGGCCCGTGCCCGCCCCCGGCGGCTCGGCCCTCAATGTGCGCCTGCCCGCCTACAGCGGCCAAGTCGAGCTGCGCCTGCTCGATGCCCTAGGCCGCGTGGTGTGGCGCGAGCAGCTAAGCCAGAGCGGCGGCACCCTGGAGCGCACCCTGCCGCTGCCAGCGGCCGCCGGGGCCTACACACTGCTCTACCAGCCCGCCACTGGCACCAGCGCCGCCCGCAAGCTGCTGGTGCAGTAAGCGCCGCCGGCGAGGGCTACATGATTGAGCTATATTAGTAAGCAACCGGGCCCCACCGCCCGGTTGCTTTTTTTAGGGCCTAGGGCGCTGGGCAACGCGAACGCTGTTCGACTGCCTAAGGCGGGGGTTGGCTGAGAAAACCGCCCCGACTGCCTAAAAGCTAGTTTACCTTGGCCGTAAGCTGGTAATTTAGCTGACCATTATAGAATTATAGATTAATTATCATAGGGGGATTAATAGGTGCGTCGTATTTATCTAAAATTACTCAGTGGCTGGCTGCTTGCCCTGCTAAGTTTGGCGCCGAGGCTGCTGCCCGCCCAAGCTGCGTCGCCCCAGGCCTTTCTGCAGCAGTTTGGGCCGGCCGAGGGGCTCAGCCAGCTGTTTATCTACTGCCTGCTGCAAGACCGGCAGGGCTACCTCTGGCTGGGCACTTCCGAGGGCCTGGTGCGCTACGACGGCACCCGCTTCGTCACCTTCACCACCCGCGATGGCCTGGCCGATAACTTCGTAACCAGCCTGCGCGAAGACCCGGCCACCGGCCAGCTGTGGGTGGCGCACTACCACGGCGCCCGCTCGGTGCGGCGAGCGGCGGGCGGGCGTTTTCGGGCCGCTCGGCCCGGCGAAGGCGGCGCGTGGCACCCGCCCACCGGCCCCCCGCCCATCGACACTGCCCGCCTGGGGCGTTACCAGCGGCGCTACCGCCTAGGGCTGCCCGCCGAGGTAGCGCCCTCCTGCCTGCTCGAAGACCGGGAGGGCAACGCCTGGCTGGGCACCGCCGGCCAGGGCCTGTGGCGCCACGCCGACCGATTTCTGAGTTTGTGGCCCACCCTGCCACGGCAGGCGCCACTGGTGCTGGGCAGCCTGCCCACGGCGGGCGGCGCACAGGCCTGGGCCACGTTCGATAATTCGTTCTTCTACCACCTGCCCACCGCGCCGGCCGGCCAGCTCACCGCTACCAACCCGTGCATTCCACCCGTGCCGGGCGGCCCGGCCAGGGTGCTACTGGCCCGCCCGGCGGCCCTAGGCGGCGGCTTCTGGCTAGGCACTCGGGCGGGAAGCGTATGGGCGGTGGCCGCGCCCGGCCAGCCCGCCGAGTTGGTGCCGGGCCTGGGCGGCGGCCAGGGGCTGGGCTCGGCCGTGACGGCCCTGGCCTACGCGCCCAGCTCGGGCTTGTGGGTGGGCACCCAGGCCGATGGGGTGTACTACCTGCCTACGCCTAAGGCCGGCCGGCCAGCGCCGGGCGTGCGCCACTTCACTACCGCCTCGGGCCTGCTGCACAACAGCACCACCGCCCTGCTGGCCGACCGCCGCGGGCGCATCTGGCTGGCGGCGCCCGGCACGGGACTGGCCAACTGGCAGCCCGGCCAGCCGCACTTCACCTACTATCGCCTGGCCGCCGGTGGGCTCAATGCCACCACCCTGGCCGAAGATGCCGACGGCACCATCTGGGTGGGCACCGAGGGGCAAGGGCTCTTTTACCAGCGGGCCGGCCGCGGGCGCTGGCAGCACCTGCAAGCCCCCGGCGCCCTACCCAGCGACTACGTGGTGGCGCTGCAGGCCCTGCCAGCCCCGCTGGCAAGCCAGCTGCTGCTGGTGCACCCGCAGGGCCTGAGCCTGCTTGATACGCGCCGCGCCACCGCCCAGCCCCTTACGGCCGCCACCGACCCCCTAGGGCAGGGCGGCCTGCCCGGCCCGGCGCTGGCCACCCACCCGGCGCTGGCGTGGCTGGCTACCCGCGCGGGCCTGCTGCGCCTCGACCTGACGGCGCTACCCCGCCAGCCGGTCGCGCTGGCGCCACCCGGCCTGGCCTTCACCGGGGCCGAGGTAGATGGGGAAGCCCACCCGGCGCAGGCCTTGGGGTCGCTCAGCCCGCGCCAGCACCGGGTTAGCTTTGCCTTCCAAGGCATTAGCCTGGCGGCGGGCGGCGGCGGCGCGCTGCAGTACCGCTACCGCCTGCGCGGGCTGGCCGACGAGTGGAGCCGCCCCAGCCTGGCCGACGAGGCGCAGTTTGCGGGCCTGGGGCCGGGGCGCTACGAGCTGCAGGTGCAGGTGCGCCGCCCGGCGCCCGGCGCGGCGTGGAGCCCGCCCCTGGCCAGCGCATTCCGCATTGCCACGCCCTGGTGGCGCCAGGGCTGGGTGGCGGCCTTGGGCGCGCTGCTGGCCCTAGGGCTGCTGGCACTGCTGGTGCGGGCCCGCGAGGCCACCCTGCGGCGCCAGAAATACCAGCTGGAGCACACCGTGCGCGAGCGCACCGCCGAGCTGCGCCAGCGCCAGCACCACATCGAGCGCATCAACGCCGAGCTGCTGGTGGCCCGCGACGCGGCCGAGGCGTCGCGCCGGGCCAAGGCCCAGTTTCTGGCCAACATGAGCCACGAGATTCGCACGCCCATGAACGCGGTGATTGGCCTCACCAACCTGCTGCGCGAAACCAACCCCACGCCCGAGCAGCAGGAGTACCTGGGGGCCATCGGCTCGTCGTCGCACAACCTGCTGGTCATTCTCAACGACATCCTCGACTCGTCGAAGATGGAAGCCGGCAAGCTCACGCTCGAGCAGGCGCCCTTTGCCCTGCCCGCGCTGGTGCAGGGCCTAGGCACCATGTTTCGGCACACTGCCGCCAGCAAAGGTCTGGCGCTGAGCGTAGTGGTAGACCCCGCCGTGCCCGCGGCCGTGCTCGGCGATTCGGTGCGCCTGCAGCAAGTACTGGTTAACCTGGTCAGCAACGCGCTCAAATTCACGCGCCAGGGCGGCGTGCGGGTGAGCGTGGCCCCGGCGCCCGGCGCGGCCCTAGACGCCGGGCACGCGGTGCTGCGCTTTGCGGTGCAGGACACGGGCATTGGCATTCCGGCCGATAAGCTGACAACCATTTTTGAGGATTTTTCGCAGGCCAATACCAGCACCACCCGCGAGTTTGGCGGCACCGGCCTGGGCCTCAGCATCGCCCGCAACCTGGTGCAATTGCACGGCGGCCAGCTCACGGTGCAGAGCGAGGTGGGCGTGGGCTCGGTGTTCAGCTTCGAGCTACCCTACGCCCTGGCCGACGAGGCCCTGCTGCACGCCACCACCGTAGCCACCGGCCCGCTGCCGCCCTTCGCGCCCGGCCTGCGGGTGCTGGTGGCCGAAGACAACGCCCTCAACCAGCTGGTAGCCCGCAAAACGCTGGAAAACTGGCACGTACACGTCACCATGGCCGACAACGGTCGCCTGGCCGTGGAGCAGGCCCTGGCCGCCACCGTGCCCTTCGACGCCGTGCTGATGGACGTGCAGATGCCCGAGCTGGACGGCTACGCGGCCACCCGCCTGCTGCGCGAGCGCTTTCCCGATGCGGCTGCGCTGCCCATTATCGGCCTCACCGCTTCGGTGCTGCCCGAAGACCGCACCCTGGCCCTGGCCGTGGGCATGAACGACATCCTGGCCAAGCCCTTCGAGCCCGCCACCCTGCACGCTCGGCTGGCTTATTTCACGGGCCGCGCCACGGGGCCGGCGGGCACTGCCCCTAGCCCCCTGCCGCCCCCGCAAAGCCCCGCGCCCGCCGCGCTGCCGCGCCCCAGCTGGCAGCAGCTAGAAGAGCTGGCCGGCGGTAACGAGCAGTTCGTGCAGCAGATTGTGCGCACCTTTCTGGAGCAGGCCCCCGCCCTAGAGCTGCTGCTGCCCGAGGCGTACCCCCACGACCCCGCCACCCTGGCCCAGCTGGCCCACAAGCTCAAGGGCCAAGTGGCTTATTTTGGCGTACCAGGCCTGCACGCCCAGCTCGATGAGCTGGAGCGGGCGGCGCGGCAGCCCGGCTGCCCCTACGGCGCGGCCCTCATCCAGTCGGTGCGGCAGCAGCTGGCGCACCTGTACCCTTTGCTGGCCGAGCGGGCCTAGGGTCAACGCCTGTGGGGTCGCCCGGCCCTTTGCCGCCCGCCAGGCGCAGAACACTCACCGCGTCTGCTCTGGCTCATGCCCATATTTGCAGCCCTGCTCGTCCGTATTGCCCCTTGCTTATACCTGCTACTTTATGCCAGCCACCGACCTTGAGCCTACTACCACCGCCCCACTCCGCTGCCTGGTAGTGGACGACGACCCCATTGCGGTGCAAATTGTGTCTAACTGCGTGAAAAACACGCCCTTTTTGGAGCTGGCCGCTACGTGCAGCAGCGCGCTAGAGGCGGCCGACGTGTTGCGCAGCCAGGCGTTTGACGTGCTGTTTCTGGACGTGGAAATGCCCCAGATGTCGGGCCTCGACCTGCTGCGCACCCTGCCCGACCCGCCCCAGGTGGTGCTCGTCACCAGCAGCGAGTCGTATGCCATCCAGGCGTTCGAGTTTTCCGTGGCCGACTACCTGCTCAAGCCCATCTCGTATCCCCGCTTTTTGCAGGCCGCCCAGAAGGTGGCCGAAGCCGTAGTGGCCAGCCGCCAGGCCGAGGCCGAAGCCGCCGGCCCCGCCGCGCCCGCCGACCAGGCGGCCGAGTTCACCTTCGTGAAAGTCGATAGCCGGCTGGTGCGCGTCAATTTCGCGGAGGTATACTACGTGGAGGCGCTGGGCGACTATGTGCACATCGTCACGACTGGCCACAAGTATATCGTGTACAGCACGATGCGCGCCATTGAGGAGAAGTTTCCCGCCCACCGCTTCGTGCGGGTGCACCGGTCGTTCATTATCAACATCAACTTTGTGCAAGCCCTGGAAGACAGCTCCTTGCTAATCAAAGACAAGTATATTCCGGTGGGGCAAACCTACCTGCGGGGCCTGCTGCAGCGGCTCAATAAGCTGTAGCCTGTAGCCTGGCCTAGGGCCTTACTCATAAACCGTGTTTTCAAGCCTTTTGCATGCGTTCCATCCTCTTACTCGCGGGCTTGCTGGGAGCAGCGGCCAGCCCCGCCTGGGCCCAGGCCGACAGCACGGCTACCGCGCCGGGTGCCATTGCCTGCGGCCCCATGCAGCCCGCCCAGCTTTGCGTCGATTTCGACGCCAGTCGCTCGGCTGATGCCAATGCCGGTGAGCTAATGTACCGCTGGAACATGGGCGACGGCCGCACCGAAACCGGCCTGCAAATCACACATTGCTACGCCACCCGCGCCCGCTACCAAGTCACGCTCGACGTGCTGGTGCCCGCCACCGGCGAGGTGCGCCGCGCCGAGCGCACCTTCGAAGTAGACTTGCTGACGCGCCCGGTGCTCAATTTCAGCGTGGGGCCCACCACCACAGCCCGCGTTGGGCAGCCCGTGGTGTTCGATGCCCTCGACTCGGCCCTGACCAGCCAGTGCCAGTCGGTCACGACGGTGTGGGACTTCCGCGACGGCTTCACGCAGCAGGGCCGCCGCGTCGAGCACACCTTCCGCAAGGCCGGCCGCTTCCAGGTGCGCATGAGCCTGCGCGGCTACGGCGGCGGCACCTGCGGCGAAAGCAACTGCGTCAGCCAGGAGGTGGTAGTAGCGCCCTAGCGAGAACCCTAGGGCCTACTCCGGCGTGCCCTTGCGCAGCGTAGAGAGCGTAAATTCCCAGAGGTCTTCGTAAGGAATAATTTCGATTTGGGCTTCGGCCTCACCTACCAGCGGGGCCTCGCGCAGCTGCACCAGCAGTTTTTGGCTGCGCGGCTCCACCTCCAGTTCCTTGGGGTCGAAGTTGGCTTCGGGCATCAGCAGCAGCAGGCGCAGAAAAGTGCGGCTGCGCAGGGCAGCCTTGTCGCGCAGGTGGCGCTGTTGGTACTTGCGCAGGCGCTCCAGGCGCGAAAGCACGGGCTCTAGCATCCGCTGCTGCAGGTAGTGCAGCAACTGAAATATCAAGATGGCCACGTTGTAGCCCCGCTTATCGCGGGTGTACTCGGGCACGGCAAGCGAAGCAAACACCGTCAGCTGGCTACGGCGGCCTAGGGGCAGACGCTCGTGCGGCTGCACCAGCTCGGTATAAGCTTCCAGCAGTTCCCACTGGGCCAAAGCGGCTGGCCGCTGCTTTTGGTACGATGGGTTTTTGTGCGCTACCTGCACCAGGCGCAACGCCTTCTCGTAATCGGCGGCGTGCAGCGCCAGCAGCACAAAGTACTCGTAGAAATAGAACCAGTTGCTGGAAGTAGGGTGAATATCATGCACATACTCTTCGGCCAGCCGCAGGCCTAGGGAGGCCTGGCGGTCCCGCAAGTGCGCCAGGATGCTTATGAAATTGTTGAAGCGCTTGTCAAAGCGATGCGCGTTGAGCTTGCCTTCCGCCAGGAGCTGATTAGCCTCATTGGTATAACGAATTAGCTCGTCGTAGCGCCCCACCATTTCGGCGTAAATAATCTGCAGACGATAGAGGGCAAAGAAAGTATTGAATGTATTAGCCTTGGCGTGTAGTTCTTCCAGGCGAATTATGTAAGAAGGCAGCTGAGGAACCACTACCTGGCGGCGGGCTACAGTATCTGACATAGCCAAGCGCACGTCGAGCATCAGCTGTTCGGCCTCGCGCTCCCACTTCAATAGCTGGCGTAGCTGTTGCAATTCCTTATCGACCGCTTTGTATTGGTGACTATCGCTGCGGTCGACATAGAGTGTGCGCAGGCGCTGCACCGCTAGCTCAGCATAGTTTGTGAAGTCACTCTCCAACGCCAACCGCAGGCAGCGCCGCAATAGACGCTCACAAAGCTGGTATTCGCCTTCCAGGAATAGGATAGTGGCTTTATGCAGTAAATCAAGGCATTCCAGCTCATAGCGGCGCGATACCAGCAAACGGGCGTCCGTATGGTCAAGGAAAAAAAGGTGGTTTAGCAGCTTATCCTGAACGCGAGTTCGCAGTTTGCGCATCGCTGTTTGGCTAGCGGCCGAGTTGTTGCTGTAAAGGGTTTTAGTGAGCTGGGCCACAGATACCCCAGGCTTAGCTACAATGGCTTGCATCAACCGCTCCTCTTTACCTGGCTGGGCGGCATCTAGGTCTAATAACGGTCGATTAGTTGACCGGCGCAATGTCACAATTCGAGCCAGATTTGCAATTTCCTTCATTTAAAAAGTGGGTTTTAAGCACCAGAAGCCACTTTTAGCCTTCAGTCCTCCTCAGCTGACGAGCTGCCAAAAATAGGCGAATTGTCCTTTCAGTAGCTAACGTAAGCCGTAATCTTTGCATCGTGGCTAAGTGGATATATTCACTCGTGACCATGTCACAATTCGATGGGTTTTTGCAAGCGGCTAGTTCTTATTTTAAGGACTAATCCAATTTTCATTTGTAACTAGCAGCCATAAAACAGGAAAAGTAAAACTTTATCTTGCTTTAGTTATTGTCACGCCAAATTTGGTTTTGTCCTTTTTAAAGCGTAACAGTAGCAAGAGTTTTGTATCACCTTTTCACTGCATCACCTATCGAACAACATGTTTACTCTTGCTGCCGCCGCTCTTTTTCAAATAGCTACTTTATTCAGTTCGGCTAACGTAGCCACTATCGGTGGCTCGGGCGGCTGGGGCAGCGGCGACGTGGCCGTTATCGGCGGCTCGGGCGGCTGGGGCAGCGGCGACGTGGCCGTTATCGGCGGCTCGGGCGGCTGGGGCAGCGGCGACGTGGCCGTTATCGGCGGCTCGGGCGGCTGGGGCAGCGGCGACGTGGCATAATCACGAAGATGTAGCAAATAGTACCTTCCTCTACTTACCTTGCTGACGGTTGTTTAGCTAAAACACCGTCTAATGCATTCTCGCTGGTTAGTAGGATTTCTATTTGTTTTTCTAGGCAGCTGCGCGGCACCAACTACTCATCATCCGGCAGATGCGCTGGTTCGTATCCGTTGGGAACGTGACCCGGAGACGCTAGACCCGTTGGCGTTGTCCAACCAATACGCTGTTGATGCGGTTAACTTACTGCACGAGGGGCTATTACAGATAGATTATCAAACGGGCTCTTTTATGCCCGCCTTGGCTGAGCAACTCCCTAGGCTGCGCTTAGTAAGCGATTCGCTGCTGGAGCTAGACTACCAGTTGCGCCCCCAGGCAAAGTGGGACAATGGCCAGCCTGTACTGGCAGCCGACATTGTGTTCACGCTGAAGCTCCTCTATTGCCCTGGCCTACCCAACGAGCGGGCCCGCACGGAAATGGGGTTCATCAAGGATTGCCGCACCGACCCGGCCGACCCGCGCCATCTGACGCTCATCTGCCAGGGGCAGGCACCCGAATACCAGTGGGCCGCGAGCGATTTTCCGGTGCTGCCCGAGTCAGCGCTAGACTCGGCACACACCTTGCGTGCGGTATCATTGCCCGAGCTGCGGCGTGGCGCGGCGGCTAGTCCAGCCGTGGCAGCTTTCGTGGCGCGCTACCGGCAAGCCAACGTGGGGCGCTACCCAGCGCACTTGCCGGGCTGCGGGCCCTACCGCCTAGCCGACTGGCAAACCAACCGCGTGCTGCGTTTTGAGCGCAAAAGTGAGTGGTGGGCCGACAAGCTGAGCGCCCCGCCTTTCGTGTTGCAGGCGCACCCTCGGCAGCTCCAGTTTCTCATCATCCCCGATGCTACTGCGGCAGCCCTGGCCCTGCGGCGGCACGAACTAGATGTGCTGCCGCAAGTGCCCGCCCCGCTCTTTAAGCAACTGCAGCAGTCGGAAACCCGCCAGGAATTGGCCTTCTACACCACTACTTCCTACAATGTGGTAACGGTGGGCTTTAATACGGAGCGCCCTACCCTGCGAGATAAATACACGCGCCGGGCCCTAGGGCAGCTGCTGGACCCGGCCGCGCTGGCGCAAGCCACGCAGCAAGTGCCAGGCCTACGCACGGCCAGCATCCTGCCCCCCACCAGTCCCTATTATAACGATAGCCTGCCGCTGCCCGCCTACAACCCTGGCCAAGCGGCGGCTTTGCTGCGCCGCGCCGGCTGGCAGCGGCAGGCCGATGGGCACTGGTACCGGGCCGCCCAACCCACGCCCCTGGCGTTAGACCTCCGCTACCGCAGCGATGATGCCATGCTAAGCACCGTGGGGCTACAGCTGCAGCAAGCGGCAGCGCAGCTGGGCATTGCGGTAACCCTGTGGCCCACCGAGGGCACGCTGCTAGCCCAAACGCTGCAAGCAGGCAATTTTGATGCCTACGTGAAGATGACGAAGGGCAGTCCGTTCGTGCTAAATTTCTCGCCACTGCTACACTCGCAAGCCATTGGCGCCGGCAACCTGACGCGCTTCAGCAACCCGGCCAGCGACCGGCTCCTGGATGCCATCGGCGTTGAAGGCCGCCCGGCGCGCAAGCGCCAGCTGCTGCGCCAGTTTCAGCGGCTGCTGCGCGATGAAGCGCCGCTGGTGCCGCTATTTATGCTGCCCAACCGCCTGGTGGCCGACCGTCGCCTGCGCCACATTACCCCCTCGGGACTGAAGCCAGGCTACGTAGCGGCAGCCATGACCTGGGCGGCCAATACTGCCGCCGGGCGCTGATATGCTGGGCTGGCTACTTACCCGGCTGGTAGGGGTGGTGCTGGCCGCCTGGCTGCTGGCCTCGGCTGTTTTTTTGCTCGGCCAGCTCCGGCCCTCCTTTGCCGAGCAGCAGGCCCTGGCGCGCACCGACGAGCCAGCAGCGGCCTTTAGCTCGCCTGGCCAGGTAGCGGCTAGCCAACAGGCGCTGCGCCAGCGGCTGGTACTCGACCAGCCCGCTTTTTACGTCACCCGCGCGGCCGGGCCGCCGGTGCGCTGGCAGTGGCACGGCTTGCACAACCAGTACCACCATTGGCTGCGCGGGGTACTGCGCGGGCAGTGGGGTCGCTCGCTGCGCGACGACCAGCCCGTGCTGGAAAAGCTGGCACCCGCCCTTGCTTATACCCTGCCGCTCATGAGCCTGGCCCTGGCCTTGAGCACGGCGCTGGCCCTAGGCCTAGGCGCCTACCTGGCCAGCGGCCCCTTAGCTACCCCTGGCCGGGTGGCGCTGCGTCTGGTCCTCACGGGCTTGCAGGCGCTGCCGCTGTTTGTGCTGGCGCTGCTGCTGCTGCTGCTGCTGGCCAATCCGGAAATGCTTGACATCCTGCCCGCTGCCGACCTAGGCAACTACGACGCTGACCCTAGCAGCGGGCGCTGGCTGGCTGCTTATTTCATTCGCCTGGCGCTGCCGCTGCTGAGCTTGGTGCTGGCCGCCTTGCCCGAGCTAACCTTGCCGCTAGCCGCCGCCCTGCGCCACGAGCTGGCCAGTCCCTACGCCGTAGCCGCCCGCGCCAAGGGGGTGCCCGCCCGCCGGCTGGTGTGGCACCACGCCCTGCCCAATGCGGTGCTGCCGCTGCTGGTTACGCTCACGGGCCTGCTACCGGCGCTAGTGGCGGGGGCCGTGGTGGTAGAAGTTTTGTTTGCGCTACCCGGCATGGGCCGCCTGCTGGCCGAAGCCGCGGCCACCCAAGACTACCCCGTGCTAATTGCCGGTGTGCTGCTCACGGCCGGCGTACGCCTGCTGGCGCTAGTGGCTGCCGACCTCCTCCACTACTGGCTAGACCCGCGCTTGCGCGCTACCCTGGCATGAAAGCGCCCCGGCTACACCCATCTAGCGGAGGCGCCGCGTACTGGGCGCTGGGATGGCTGGCGCTGGTAGCGGCCGTGGGCCTGCTGGCCCCATGGCTACCCCTACCCTACTCCGCCACCGCCCCCGACCTAGCTAATATAGCCGCGCCCCCCACCTGGCACGGCCCCGCGCCACACTACGCTGGTACCGACCCCCTAGGGCGCGACGTGCTGGCGGGCCTGGTGGCCGGCAGCCGGCAGCTACTGCTGCTTAGCCTGCCCGCCACGGCGCTGGCAACGGCCCTGGGGGCGCTATCGGGCGGCGCCGCTGGCTACTGGGGCAACCACGGCCTGCGCCTGCCTGGGTGGGCAGGGCTGCTGGGGCTGGCCGCCGCCTGGTGGGGGCTGCGGCCGCCGCTGCTTGTGGGCCTGGGGGTGGCGCTGCCACTGGCAGTGCTGCTGGTGCGCTACTGGCGGCGCGGCTGGGCCGTGCCGCTCGATGGACTAGTGCTGGGGGCTAGCACACTGCTGGGCACGGTGCCGCGCCTGCTGCTAGTACTGGCCTTTGCCGCCGGCCCGCCCCTAGGCACTGGCTGGCTGCTGGTGCTGCTGGTGCTGCTGGCCTGGCCCGATATGGCCCGCCTGGTGCGCACCCAAATGCGCCAGGTGCGTACCCTGCCCTACGTAGAAGCCGCCCGCGCGGCCGGCCTGCCCACCGGCCGCGTGTGGTGGCACCACGCCTTGCCGGCCGCCAGCCAGCCACTGCGCGCGTTCGCCCCACTCACGCTGGCGGCGCTCATTGGCCTCGAAAGCACGCTCGCTTTTCTAGGAATTGGCTACTCGGAAGCGACCGTTAGCTGGGGCCAGCTGCTGGGCGAGCTGCGGCAGGCGCCCGGTGCCTGGTGGCTGGTGGCGGGCCCCGGCACCCTGCTGCTGGCTACGCTGGTGGCTTTGCAGTCGTTAGCCCGGCGCTCCGAGGTATAAGGTCCAGCTTTTTTTCGGACACCCCTAAATCTCTAAGTCACTTAGTGGGCTTTTGCTTGCTAGCAAAATACCTCTCTGAAAGGGCCTTTATTTTTGACTTTAACTATTTACTAGTCAATATTATATGAACTAATAAAACTAATACCTCAAAATCTGAATTTTAGATTATTAATCTAATAAATAGGGCTTTTCGAAGCGATTTTCGGGCAAGGCAAATGTCACAAAAAATGCGCTTATGTCCTTTTAGGGGCTCAATAGCCGTGGTAAAATTGTATCGGGAAAACGCCTATTACTTATTCCAGCCCAGCACCTCACTAGCTATTTATATCAGCCCCATGAAGACGACCTACAGCGACCCCGCAGTTTTTACCCAACATGCTTCGGCAGCGGCTGAATACGCTGCTTTGGCTGCTGGTCGCGACTTTTCAACGCCCGACGGCCGCCTAGTGCCCCGGGCCCTGGGTGAGGCCGGCCTGCGCCAGCGCACGGCCATGCTGATAGGCGGCATGCTCATCGGCAACTGGCCCGAGCATCTGTAAATCAATTCAGTACCAACCAATACCAACGCTGGCTACTATAGCCGGCCATTAGGGTCCAGTATACGAGTCCACTTATCGAATTCGAAGTATCATAGAAGCGGAAGGCTTATAGCTGAAAAACCCACTGGTACTACCGGTGGGTTTTTTAATGCCCCTAGCCCGGCAGCTGCCGGGCCAGCAGGGCAATGCCCTCGGCAAACGAGCGGGGCGCGTAGCCTAGCTCGCGCGCGGCCTTGTCGATGAGGAAGCCGGTGCGGGCGGGCCGCCGGCCGGGCTGGCTGAACGTGCTGGCATCGACGCGCTGTAGCAGAGTGCCATCTAGATTAAAATACGCGGCTACCTGCTGGGCCATTTGGTAGGGCGTCAGCGTTTCGCGGCCGCTGAGGTGGTAAATGCCCGGCGCCTGCCGCTGGGCCAGCAGCCAGCACCCTAGGGCCAGGTCCTCGGCCAGGGTGGGCGTGCGGTACTGGTCGTCTACTACTTTAATCGTCTGGTTATTGCGCAGCGAGTCGCGCACCCACTGCACCAGGTTGGAGCGGCCGCCGCCGAGCAGCGTGCCATACACGAGCACGGTGCGGGCAATGCCCCAACGCAGGCCGGGCGTGGCCTGCACCACGCGCTCGGCCGCCAGCTTGCTGCGGCCGTAGTGGCTGAGGGGGTCGGGCTCTGCGTCTTCGGCCAGCGGGCCGTGCTCGCCATTGAAAATAAAATCGGTGCTGAGATAGAGCAGGTAAACATCCTGCGCGGCGCAGGCAGCAGCCAAATACTCCACGGCCGTCACGTTCTGACGCCAGCAGGCGTCGGGGTTCAGTTCGCAGTCGTCTACCTGCGTCATGGCCGCGGCGTGAATGAGGCAGTCGGGCTGCTCCTCGGCCAGCACCTGGCGCACCTGGGCAGCATCCGTCACGTCGAGCGGGCGGTAGCGCAGGGCCGGGAAGTAGGGCGCCAGGCGGTTGGGGCCGCGCCCGGTGGCCAGCAGCTCCACCGCGGGCTGGGCCAGAAGCAGGGCCGCCAGCTTCTGGCCCAGCAGGCCGTTGGCACCCGTTACCAGTAGTTTCATACCCTAGGCCGCCGTTAATAGGTATAGCCGAAGCGCGCGGCAATCTTCTTTTTTTTCAGCTTCTCTACCGTCATCGTCATCTTCACGTCGGTCAGGGGGCGGTCGCGGGCGTCGCGGGGCAGGGCCGCTATCTTATCAATAACGTCTTGCCCCTTAATTACTTGCCCAAATACGGTGTACTGCCCATCCAGGAAGTGCGTGCCCTGGTGCTTCTCCACGATGTAGAACTGGCTGGCGTTGCTGGCGCGGCTGGGGTTCACGAAATCGGCCTGGCGGGCGGCGGCCACGGCGCCGTAGTCGTGGCGGTGGCCGGCGCTTAGCTCGGCCGGAATGGTAGGCTCGCCGCTCGGGCCCTGGCCGTCGTTGGTCGGGTCAGCATCCTTCGAGTAGGGGTCGCCGCCCTGCACCATAAAGTTGGGCACCACGCGGTGGAAGGTAGTGCCATTGTAGTAGCCGTCGCGGGCCTTCTTCAAAAAATTAGCCCGGTGCAACGGCGTGTCGCTAAACAAGATAAGTTGAATGTCGCCCAGACTGGTGCTGATGGTCACAACCTCATCCTTCTTGCCGGGCCGGGGCTTTTTAGCCCCTAGGGCCGGCTCGCTCAGGGCAGCCAGCCCTAGGGCCACTACGGCAAGCCAACGGAATTTCCACTGCATAGCAAACGGTAAAACGACGGGGGACAAGGCAAAAGTAGGCCGGGGGCATTGCCCGCGCTAGCCGCGCGCCTCCCGGATGCTGGCCATAATGGCGGCGCCCCCGCTGCCCAGCACCCGCTCGGCCACGGCCATACCCAGGCCCTCGGCCTGCGCGGCGGGGGCCGTTTGCACGGTATCGACGTACTCCTCGCCCCCTAGGCTCACCAGGCCGCCGTGCAGGCTAATGTGGCCCGCGTCGGTGAGGGTAGCCAAGGCAAACGAGGGGATGCTGCACCCGCCCTCCATGGTGCGCAAAAAGGCCCGCTCGGCCAGCAGGCAGCGGTGCGTGTCGGGGTGGTCGAGGGCCAGCTTTATCTTATTTTTCAGCTCGTCATCCAGAAAGCGCGAGCACTCTACCGCGATGCTGCCCTGGCCCACGGGCGGCACAAAGCGGGCGGTAGGCAGCTCGTGGCGGATGAGGGCGTTGTAGCCCATGCGGTGCACGCCGGCGTAGGCCAGCACCAGGGCGTCGGCCTGGCCTTCTTCGAGTTTGCGGAGGCGGGTTTGCAAATTGCCGCGCATCTCCACCAGGTTGGCCTGCGGGTAGAAGCGGCGCAGCAGCGCCCGGCGGCGCGTGCTGCTGGTGCCCAGCACAATACCGGGCCGCGTTAGCTCGAAATTCTCTTGGAAACTGACTACCACATCGTTAGTCTTCTCGCGCTCCAGAAAAGCCAGCAGCTCCAGGTCGGGCGGCAGGGTGCTTTGCACGTCCTTGGCCGAATGAATGGCTAGGTGCGTATCGCCCAGGCGCAGGCTTTCTTCCAACTCTTCGGTGAATACGCCCTTGGCCCCGATTTTGGCCAGCGAGCGGTCGAGCACTTTGTCGCCCACGGTTTGCATGGGCACTATTTCGGTGGGCAGGCCAGCTTGCTTGAGCAGGGCGGCTACGTGCTCGGCTTGCCACAGCGCGAGGCGCGAGGCGCGGGTGGCGAGGCGGATAGGAGTATCGGGCATATAACTAGTTAAAGCGCGAAGTTTCGCGAGGGTAAAACAGGTTTCGCAACCTGAGTATTCAACCTTGCGAAACCTATTTTAACCTCGCGCTTAGTCTTTAGAAACAAACAAGGGGTGAAACCGCACGCCGTGCAGTCCGCTATACTCGACGGATGGCGCGGGAATCTTGAAAAACTGGCCGGCACTGAGCAGCTGCTGGCCGGTGTAGTTGAGGCCCGGCAGGCGCCCTAGGCTCACGTCGGGCGCGAGGTAAAACTGGCGGTAGCGGGTAAGTTTCACTTCCTGGCCGGTGCTGGGGTCGAAGTAGGGTGGGTTGGCGTGGCCGCCCGTCAGGCCGCTGCCGCTGTAGCCCACGGCCAAATTCAGCCAGCGCGGAAACGAAGGGCCCACCGGCAGCACCGACGCCACGTTCACCGACAGCCAGTACTGCTGGCCGTTGTAGTCCTTGAGCATCTGGTTACCAATGTTTTTGCCCAGCAAATTGGGGCGGTATTGGGGGTAGAGGCTGCGCCGCCAGCCGTAGCGCAAACTCACCTTCTGCTCGCCAAAGCCGTATTGCTGGCCCATAAACAAGCCAATGCCGGCGAGGTTGGCGGCCATGTCGCCCTTCGAGAAGCCCCAGCCCTCCGAGCGCCCATCGAACAGCTCGATGGTGGTTTGGTAGAGCAGCGAGATGAGCCCGCCGGTGAGGATGCTGGCCCGTTCGTTGACCCCGCTCCACCGAAAGAGCTGGTACTCGCCCTGGCCGATGGCGTAGGCCGTGGTGGCGTGGCCCACCTTGTCCATTTGCAGCCATTCGCCATTGTCGTTGAACGAGTGGAAAGGCACGCGCTTGGTGTACCAGGTTTTGCCCAGGAAGTAGCTGGTGAGCGCGTACACCACCACTGTGCCCGCTACTACGCCAATAAAGCGCCCCTGGTGCAGGCCGGCATCGGCGGCCGGGTCGGGCACGGCCTGCGCCCGGGCCGGCCCTAGGGGCAAGCTGGCAAGTAAGACGAGGGCTAGCAGGCGGCGCATAGGGCAAAAGTACCGTGGACTCTGCGAGTCCGCGCGTGTAGCACTGGCCGTTCAAACGCGCGGACTCGCAGAGTCCACGGTACGTTACGCCCGGCGCAGCTGCTGGCCTAGGCGCAGCGAGGCATCGACGAACACCATGCGCGGGTTGGCGTTGCGTTCGATGTGGTAGTGGGCCGTGTTCAGCTCCTCGCTGAGCTGGTCGGCGTTGCGGAGCGTCACAAACCGGCTGAAGCCCTGCACGAACTGCTGCTCCTGGGCTGGCAGGTGGGGCACCAGCGCCGGGTCGAGGCCGAAGAGCAGCACCTTGCGCAGCAGCCCTAGGGAAAAGCTAAGCTGCTCTTTCTGGTTTTCGCGGCCCATCTTCTGAAACTCGTCGGCCAGGCTTAGCAAGTCCACCATCTTGGCCGAGAAGCACTTGCGCATCCACTTAATAAAGAACTCGGCGTAGTCGTGGTCGGCGCTTTGGTCGCGGCCAGCAATGGCGGCCCCTAGGTTGCCTTCGGCCAGCTGGGCCACCTGGCGCGCCTTCACCTCGGGCACGTGGTAGTGCGTGGTCAGGTAGGTGGTCAGGTCGTCTTCCGAAAAGGGACGCACCACCACCGGCTGCACCCGGCTCAGAATGGTGGGCAGCAGGCGCTCGGGCTCGTGGCTAACCAGCAGAAACACGGTGGCGGGCGGCGGCTCTTCCAGCAGCTTGAGCACGGCGTTGGCGGCGGCCGGGTGCATCAGCTCGGGCAGCCAGAGCAGCACGATTTTAAAGCGCGCCTCAAACGCTTTGAGACTCACCAGCTTCAGCAGCTGCCCAGCTTCTTCCTTCGAGATGCTTCCCTGCTTGTTCTCGGCCCCGATGTGCTGCATCCAGTCGTTGAAGCCCTGGTAGGGCCCCTCGGCCAAAAAGGTGCGCCACTCGCCCATGAACTTGGCGCTGGTGGCATCCTTAGGCACGGCCTTGGTCGTGGTAGTGGGCAGGATGAAATTGAGGTCGGGGTGCGCCAGCTTGCTGGTTTTTAGGCAGGCCGGGCAGTGGCCGCAGCTATCAAGCGCGCCTAGGGGCCGCTCCTCGCAGTTGAGGTACTGGGCGTAGGCCAGCGCCAGGGCCAGCGCCGCCGAGCCCTCGGCCCCGCGAAACAGCTGAGCGTGCGCCACGTGGCCGCGCTGCACCGATTGGCGCAGCACGTCTTTGAGGACCAGTTGATTGGGAATATCTTGAAACTGCAACGCTTAAAATCTAAAAACCATTGTTTCCAGCACCATCAGTAGCTGGAGCACGATGTACCAGCCGATAACGATGCCTACCACGGCCGCCAGGCGCTCGCCTAGGCCCGTGAAGCGGCGCACGGCCCACCACAGCAGCCCGGCGCCCAGTAGCCAGTAAAGGCCAAGAACCAGCTTAGCCACGGGCTGCACTGCCGACAGCGCCAGGCTCATAATGGGCAGCGCCGAGATGGCGAGCAATCCTATGCCCCCTAGCAAGTAGGCGAGGGCATCCGTTTTGGGCACGTTGATTTCGGCAGGCTGCATGGGTAGCGCGTGGAAAGGTGGATGAGGATTGAAAAATAACACCTGATGCTTATTCGTGCCCCTAGGCCGCGCCGGGCTGGCTGTACCCCGACCCCGAAACCGCGCTGCGGAATACGCAAGCACTGCGCCGGGCTGGGCTACTTGGCGGGTTGGTAGGGAAACACGAAGTCCGTTGCCGTAATCAGGATAACCGTTAGGACCACCAGGCCCAGGGCCCCTAGGGTGGTGCTGACCCAAGGCAGGTCTTTGCGCAAAAACCAGCGCAGCCCCAACAGTCCACCACCGCTCAGCAGCAGGTAGGCGGCGCTGTGGGCCAGCGCCTCGGGTGATTTGGCGATGAGCAGGTGCCCCACGCTTAGCAGCAGATTCACTAACAAGCTAAACGCACCGAAAGCAAATAGCCCTTTTTTATATGCTTGCATCGCCCTTGGTTTTCTCCCAAGCCCTATCCTCGGCCGTCAGCCGAAACACTTCGGCCATAATGGCTTGGTCGGCCGCATCGTACCCTAGGCCGCGGCGGGCCAGCACGCGCTCGGCCACCTCCGCAAATTTGTCGAGCTTAAAGGTCTCGAAGCCAGCCGGACCGCCCCAGCTGAAGCTGGGCACGAACTGTCGGGGGAAGCCCGCGCCAAATACGTTGGCCCCTACGCCCACTACCGTCCCGGTGTTGAACATGGTGTTGATGCCGGCCTTGGCGTGGTCGCCCATCAGCAGGCCGCAGAAGGTCTGGCCGGTGTTCACGAAGCGCTTGGCCGCGTGGCTCCATACCCTCACCGGGGCATAGTTGTTCTTGAGGTTTGAGGTATTGGTGTCGGCCCCCAGGTTGCACCACTCGCCCACCACCGAGTTGCCGAGGTAGCCGTCGTGGCCCTTGTTGCTGTGGCCCATCAAGATGCTATTGCCAATTTCGCCGCCCACTTTGCAGTAAGGCCCGATGGTATTGTCGCCGCGCAGGCGGGCGCCGGCGTTCACCACCGCGCCCTCCCCTAGGGCCAGTGGCCCCTTCAAAATGCCGCCTTCCTGCACCTCCGAGTTGCGCCCCAGGTAGATGGGCCCTTTCTCGGCGTTGAGAATGGCGGCCCGAATCTTGACGCCCTCCTCAATAAAAATATTCTCCGGGGCATACACGATGGTGGGCGCGTCGTTTACCGGCTGCGAGGTGCGCCCGGCGGTGAGCAGCGCAAAATCGCGGCGGATTTCGGCCCCATTGCGCAGAAACAGGTGCCAGGGCCGCGTCAGCAACGACACGTCCTCGCAGGCCTGGGTCACGTCGAGGCCATCCTGCACCAGCTCGGCCACTTGGCTGCCGTCGGCGAGGTGCGCGGCAATAAGCGTATCGTTGCAGTACAGGGCTTGGCCGGGGAATAGGGCCTGCACCTGGCGCACCAGCAGGTCGTCGGGGCAGGCGGCGCCGTTCACTACCAGCGTAGGCCCGGCCACGTCGCCGGCCGCAAACTTCGCTTGCAGGTAAGGCTGGGTGAGGTAGCCCACCGAGGGGCTGCCCAGCCGGCGCTGCCACTTCTCGGCCACCGTGAGGATGCCGCAGCGCAGCGCCGCCACCGGCCGCGTGTAGGTAAGCGGCAGCAGGTGCGGCCAAATGGCCGGGTCGTCGAACAGCAGTAGGTGCATTTTTTTAGGCTAGTAGCCAGCAGCTATTGGCTGTTAGCTTTTTGCTAGGGGGCCGAAAGTACAACCGGCCGGCGGGGCCAAACGCGAAGAAGCTCCTTTTAGCTAAGCCAAAAGGAGCTTCCTGCAAAACAGCCAACAGCCAGCAGCTACGAGCTAACAGCTTAAAAAGCTATTCTTTACCCGCGCTGTTCTGCTCTTTCTTGGCGTAGCGGCTGCGGAATTTCTCCACGCGGCCGGCCGTGTCGATAAACATGTTTTTGCCGGTGTAGAAGGGGTGCGAGGCGCTGCTCACTTCAATCTTGATAACCGGGTAGGTGTTACCGTCTTCCCACTGGATGGTCTCGCCCGACGACATCGTGGAGCGGGTCAGGAATTTAAAGTCCGACGAGGTGTCCTGGAAAACTACCTGGCGGTATTCGGGGTGCGTGTCCTTTTTCATATCGGAGGGCCGTTTTGCCTGTTAACCCTGCCGATTTTGCGGAAGGGGCTGCAAAATTACGCATTGCCCCCCACAAAAACAAGCCGCCCCTCGCTAAACCCTAGGGCCTGAGCGACATCGAAGCCCGCGGCGCCCACTAGCCGCCGCCCGCAGCGTACACTTGCTACCCGCCGGCCTACTTTTAGCAGCCAGGTCTTCCGCGACTCGTCCTTGCTTATGCGCCCCCGCTTTTCTTACCTGCTTCCGCGCTTTGGGCCGCGCCTGGGCCTAGGGCTGGCTGGGCTACTGGCTGCCCTGCCCCTGCTTTTCGCGGCCCGCCACACGAGCCCGGCAGGGCGCGCGGGGCAGGGGGTGAGCCCTGAAACCAATCTGTTGGGTTCTGGCCTCAGCCGTAAGCTGACCCACCAGGCTGACTTTAGCAGCTTTACCACCGTGCCGCCCAGCGGGCCGCGCTCTTATCTCTACGCCCCTACCAGCCTCTACCAGGGCCGCGCGGGGCGGCGGCCGAGGCCGGGGCGCTATCGCCTCACCCTGCGCGGGCCCGGCCCCAGCCACGCCTCCCCCCCCGCCGGGCCGGCCACTACCGGGCTAGTAGCACGCTCGTGGCGCACCATCAAAGCGATGTTTCGGTAGGGCAGGCCCCTAGGCGCCGCGTGGGCCGCTGCGAACGGGCCAACTCGGCGCAGGACAAAAAAATATCGAATTTTACCAAAAATTTTCTTCGGTCATTTCGCCCTGCCATGCGCCTTTGCTTTGCCTCCAACAATGCCCACAAGCTCGCTGAGATTCGCCCGCTGCTGCCGCCCCAGGTGCAGCTGCTGACGCTGGCCGACCTGGGCTGCCACGAAGAGCTACCCGAAACCCAGGAAACCCTGGCCGGCAACGCCCGCCAGAAGGCCCAGTACGTGTGGGACTACTATGGCGTGGCCTGCTTTGCCGACGATACGGGCCTGGAGGTGCCGGCCCTAGGGGGTGCGCCGGGCGTGTACTCGGCCCGCTACGCCGGCCCCCAGCGCTCGGCCGCCGACAATATGGCCAAGCTTCTGCGCGAGCTGGCCACCGAGCCCCACCGCGCCGCCTGCTTCCGCACCGTCATCGCGCTGGTGCTTGGCGCCGACGACGTGCACGAGTTTAGCGGCGAGGTGCGGGGCAGCATTGCGGCCGCGCCCATTGGCCGCGGCAACTTTGGCTACGACCCCCTCTTTATTCCCAGCGAGGGCGATGGCCGCACCTTCGCCGAGATGAGCCTAGACGAGAAAAACCTGCTCAGCCACCGGGCGCGGGCCGTGGCGGCGCTGGCGGCATTTTTGCGCGCCAACCCCTAACGCGCCACCGGCCCCGGCCCTACCTTTGCCCCCCGTTATGCAGCATCCCTATCTCGTCGGCATCACGGGTGGCAGCGCCTCGGGCAAAACCACCTTCCTGAAGCGCCTGCTGGCGGCTTTTCCCGAAAGCGACATCTGTTTGATTTCGCAGGACAACTACTACCACCCCTTTCACCTGCAAGTCTCGGATGAGCAAGGAGTTACCAACTTCGACTTGCCGGGCAGCATCGATTCGGATGCCTACGCCCACGACGTGCAGCGCCTGCGCGAAGGCCACGAAGTGCGCCGGCCCGAGTACACTTTTAATACGCCCGGCGCCGTACCCCGCGAGCTGGTGCTGCGCCCGGCGCCCATTGTGGTGGTAGAAGGCATCTTCGTCTTTTACTTCGAGGAAATTGCCAAGCTGCTCGACCTCAAGGTGTTCATCGATGCCCAGGAGCACGTGAAGCTGCACCGCCGCATCGTGCGCGACCAGATTGAGCGGGGCCTCACGCTGGATACTATTCTGTATCAGTACAGCAACCACGTGTCGCCTACCTACGACAAGTACATCAAGCCTTTCCGGGGCGAGGCCGACATTATCATTCCGAACAACAAGCACTTCGAAAACGGCCTCGACGTGCTGATTGGCTACCTGCGCGGGCGGGTGAGCACCTCGGCCTAGGGCCCGGCGCGGCGGCTAGGCGTATCTTAGTGAGGTAAGCAACTACTTTGTTTTTAGCGACTATGCGGCCTTCCTACGAGTTTCCGGAGCTGCCCGTGCTGCACGGCACGGCGCTAACGCGGCTGAGCGACGACGATTTTTTTGAGCTGTGCCAGGCCAATCCCGCGCTCAGCTTCGAGCGCAATGCCCACCAGGAAATCATTATTATGCCCCCCGCCGGCTCCGAATCAAGCGAATCAAGTGGTGAAGTACACGGCCAGCTTTGGCTCTGGAACCGCCAACGCCGCCTAGGCCACACCTACGAGTCGTCGGCCGGCTTCAAGCTGCCCGATGGCGCGGTGCGCTCGCCCGATGCGGCCTGGCTGAGCGAGGTCGGCTGGGCCCAGCTCACGCCCGAGCAGCGCCGCAAGTTTCCGCCGGTGTGCCCCGAGTTTGTGGTGGAGGTGAAGTCGCCCTCGGATAGCCTGGCCGATTTACAAACCAAGATGGCCGACTACCTAGCCAACGGGGTGCAGCTGGGCTTTTTACTGGACGTGGCCAACGAAACGGCCTACGTGTACCGGCCCGGCCAGCCGGCCGCAACCGTGCAGGGCTACGACCAGGCGCTGAGCGGGGAACCCGTGCTACCCGGCTTCCAGCTCGACTTGCGGCCGCTGCGCCGCCTAGGGCCTAACACTGAGCAGTAAGCGTGTATAGCAAAGCCGAAGCCAGCCAGTTGCGCCAGGCCTTCTGGACGGCATTTGGGCAGTATATGGCCCCGGTGCTTTCGGCCGAGGGCCTGCCCACCAACTGGATAAATTACAAAACGGGCCTCAAGGGCGTGCGCTTCGCGCTGCAGGCCGACAACCGCCGCGCCAGCATCGCCATCGAGCTAACGCAGGCCGACGCCAGCGTGCGCGAATTATTCTTCGAGCAGTTTCGGGAGCTGCAAGGTATGCTGCACGAGGAGCTGGGCGAAACCTGGCGCTGGGAGCTGCACGCGCAGAACGAGCACGGCCAGCCGGTAGCCCGCATCTACCAGGAGCTGGCGCCCGCCAACGTATTCAGCCGCGACGACTGGCCGGCGCTGATTTCGTTTTTTAAGCCCCGGCTCATTGCGCTCGATGCCTTTTGGAGCGGCGCGCAATACGCCTTCGAGGAATTGCGCGAGCTGTAAGAGCCTAGGCCATAGGGTCTATAGCTCGGTAAAGAGCCGGGCGGGGTCGAGACGGCCTTGCTTAGCCAGCAGCTCGGCGGCGCGGGCTAGCTGGGCGTCGGTGTGGGCGCACACTAGCACGAGCGGGCCGGCAGGCCCGGTGGTGCTCAGCACAAAGCTGCGCTTGGCAGGTAGGCGGTGGCGGCGCAGGGCGGGCAGGTGCTGGCGCAGGTAGCGCAGGGTGGCCGCGTGCTGCCGCGTGACGAGAATAACCGGCAGGTAGTCACCGCCCTGCGCTTTTGCCAAGCCGCTGGCTTGGTTTAAAATGGGGGTAACGCTGTAGGTAAACGTGCTGCGGAAGCGCTCCTGAAAGGGCAAGTACGTTGCCTGCGCATCGTCGGTATCGGTCCAGTATAGCACGTAGCGAAAGAGGTTTACGTAGTCGGTAGCTGCCTGCGGGAAGGTGCGGTCGAAGGCGGCAATGGACTGGGCTACGAAGGCGCTGTCGATTTCCTGGCCGCGCTGCACATAGTTGGTCATCAGCGGGTAAAGCGCCTTGGCATAGCGGTCGATGTAGTCGTCGGCATACCACTCGCCAGCTTCGGGCTGGCCCGCTTGCTGGGCGTAGAGCCACTCGCCGGCCACCGTAGCCAGGGCTTCTTCCAGCAAGTGGTAAGCGTAGCGCCGGCTGGGCGAAGGGTTGTGCTGGTACCAGCTTTCGAGGCTCACTTGCAGGGCGCGGCGCTGCTGCGTGGAGAGGGTATGGCTCATTTCGTGAAACACCACGGCCGAGCCGCCCACAAACTCGCGCGAGGTGGGGTGGCAGTCGAGCAGCACCAAGTTGCCCAGGGCGTGGGCTTTGTTGGTGAAGCTGGCCCCGGCATCCAGCTGCGGATTGAGCAGCACGCGGTAGGGCAGCGCATCGGGCCACACGCTGCCATAAAAGGCGCGCAGCTGGCCAAACTGCTGCATCAACTTATTATCAGCTAAGTACTTGCTATACGCCTCGCGCAGGCGGGCCAGCTCGGCGGCGTGGGGCTGCCAGGCCAGCGTATCGAAGGCAGGCGCGAAGTAGCGGTACACGCTGTCGAGGCTCACCAGCACCTCGTTGGGCAGCAGGCCCACCGTGCGGCGCTGCAAGTCGGGCAGGTCAGCGGCGTCGGCGGCCGCGGCCAGGTAAGCGGGCTCGAAGCTGGCCTGCGCCCCTAGGCGGCCAGCGGGGTAGTCCTCGCGCTGGTAGGTGGGGTCGTGGTCGAGCTGGCGGTAGCGGCGCAGCCAGCGGCGGGCGGCGGGCGTGTTGAAGCGGCTTTGCTCAAATACCCGGCGGGTGCCCCGGTAGCCATCGCGGCCGCCCGCCACGGTGGCCACAAACCGCACCAGGCAATGCATCCGGCTCACTTCGACGCGCACGGCGGGGCCGGGCGCTTGCCCTAGGGCCGGCCAAGACTGTATTAGCACCCAACCAAGTATCAACAGGACATTTCGCATAAGCCCAAAAGTACGCGCTGCCGCTCCGCTTACCGTTGAGCTTGCCGCTAGTCACGGCAGCTAGCTATATTTGTAGCCCTGTCCGTTTTATGTCCAATTCCGTGAGTCAGTTTAAGCACTTGGTGCGCGTGGCCCTGCTGGCCTTGCCGCTGCTGCTGCTGCTCGGCCTCAATGGCCGCACGGTCACGCTGCTGCGCCCGGCCCCGCCGGTGGGCAGCAGCGCCAGCGCCGCGCCGCGCGCCACCGTCATCAAGCAGCGGGTGCTATTAGAAGCCGCCTCGCCCCTAGCCCACTACGTGGCGCCGGCGGCCCTGGGCTGGCTGCCGATTGCGCTGCCCGCCGCCTGGCGGCCACGCCTGGCGCACCGCGCCGTGGCCGCCGCGCCGCGGGGCGCCGCGGCCGCCTTCGTGGCCCAGCTGTGCCGCCAGCGCCTGCTGGGCACGGCTTTGCAAGCCCAGGCCCCCTAGGGAGGATGTGAAAATGTGGGAGATGTAAGAATGTGCTGATGCTCGTTAGTAAAGCTAGCCTTATAGCATCCTCGTTCTTTTCCACATTAACCATTTTCACATTTCTACATCTTGCATATTTATTACATTCAACATAATGCGTAACAAGGGTCTTATTATCGCGCTTACCGCCGTCGTATCGGTGCTGTGCGCGTACTTTTTATTCTTCACCTACATCTCGCGGCAGGTGCAGGACAAGGCGGTGGTCTACGCCACCAAAAACGGCCAGCTCAACGAAAGCCTGCGCCAGCACTACCTCGACTCGGTGTGGCGCGCCCCGGTGTTTGGCTCCTACACCTACCGCGATGTGAAGCAGAGCGAGTTGGGCCTGGGCCTCGACCTGAAGGGCGGCATGCACGTGACACTGGAAGTATCGCCGGTGGAAATCGTGCGGGCCATGGCCAACAACTCCAAAGACCCCGCCTTTAACAAAGCCCTGGCCCTAGCCCAGGAGCGCCAGAAAACCAATTCGGGCACGGCCTTCACCACTTTGTTTTACCAGGCTTACCAGGAGGTGGCGCCCGGCCAGAAGCTGGCTCGCCTGTTCGCCAACTCGGTGAACAAGGACCGCGGCATCGACCTCAACAGCCCCGACAGCAAGGTTATCAGCGCCATTGATAAGGAAGAGGAAGACGCTATCGGGCGCTCGTTCGACATCCTGCGCAAGCGCGTGGACAAGTTTGGCGTGAACCAGCCCAACATTCAGCGGGTGAAGGGCACCGGCCGCATCCAGGTGGAGCTGCCGGGCGTGGACAACCCCGACCGCGTGCGCAAGCTGCTGCAGGGCCAGGCCAAGCTGGAATTCTACGAAGTATGGCCCCAGCAGGAAGTAGCGCCCTACCTGGGCCAACTCGACCAGACTTTGGCCGCCAAGGAGAAGGCCGCTAGCCCCGCCGCCCAGGCCGACGCCGCCGTAGCGGCCAAAGCTGCCGCCACCGGCGACACGACCTCGCTGGCCGCCAAGCTGGCCAAGAAGCCCGTAGCCACCGCCAAAACCGACTCGACCAAAGCGCAGCAAGGCGGCCCGCTCTCGCGCCTGCTGGTGGCCGGCCCCGGTGGGCTGAGCGTTAGCCTGCGCGACACGGCCCAGTTCAACCGCCTCATGCGCACGCCCGAGGCCCTGGCCACCCTGCCGCCCACCATGGCGCTGCTCTACGAAAACAAGCCCCAGGAGCTGAACAAGCAGCAATACCTGCCCCTTATCGCGGTGAAAAAGGACCGCACCGGCGCCATTGCCGCCCCCGTAAGCGGCGAGGTAGTGAGCGATGCCCGCCAGGACTACGACCAGAACGGCCGCCCCGAGGTGAGCATGACCATGAACACCAACGGCGCGCGCAAGTGGGCCAAAATGACGGGCGCCAACATTGGCAAGCAAGTGGCCGTGGTGCTCGACGACGTGGTGTACTCGGCCCCGGTGGTGCAGAGCGAGATTACCGGCGGCAGCACCCAGATTTCAGGCAACTTCACCATCGAAGAAGCCCAGGACCTAGCCCAGGTGCTGAAAGCCGGTAAGCTGCCCGCCCCCACCCGCATTGTGGAAGAAGCCGTGGTAGGTCCCTCGCTCGGCCAGGAAGCCATCAACCAGGGCCTCTACTCGTCGGTAGCCGGCCTGGTGATTATCATGCTTTTCATGGCCGTGTACTACGGCCGCGCCGGCCTGGTGGCCGATGCCGCGCTACTCTTCAACATGTTCCTTGTCCTAGGGGTACTAGCGCAGTTTGGCACGGCCCTCACGCTGCCCGGCATCGCCGGCCTGATTCTGGTTATTGCTTCCTCAGTTGATGCCAACGTGCTCATCTTCGAGCGGATACGGGAAGAACTCGACCACGGCGTGCCGCTGCACGACGCCGTAAATGCCGGCTACAGCCGCGCCTTCTCGGCCATCTTCGACTCCAACGTGACCACGTTTATCATTGGCTTGCTGCTGTTTTTCTTCGGCACGGGCCCGGTGCAGAACTTCGCCGTCACGCTACTCATCGGCATCTTCACCTCGTTTTTGTCGGCGGTGTACGTGTCGCGCCTCATCATCGAGGCACTCATCAAAGGCAAGGACACGAGCGCTATCACCTTCTCGACCTTCCTCTCGCGCAACCTGTTCAAGAACGTGAACTTCGACATCGTGGGCAAGCGCAAAATCGCTTACGCCTTCTCGACCATCGTAATTGTGACTGGTTTCGTGCTGATGTACGTGCAGGGCGGCCCCAACCTAGGGGTCGATTTCCGCGGCGGCCGCTCCTACATCGTGGACTTCAACAAGCCCATGGACGCCTCGGCCGTGCGCACTTCGCTGCTGCCCGACTTTAAGGGCGCCGGCCTCGAAGTGAAGCAGTACGGCCAGCCCGACCGCCTCGCCATCACCACCGGCTACCTGGCCAACGACGAAAGCCAGGATGCCGATAAGCAGGTGCGCACCGCCCTCGACGGTGGCCTGCGCCGCTACGCCGCCGACGCGCCCGTTATCCAATCAACCTCCAAGGTGGGCGCCACCATCGCCGACGACATCAAGCGCACGTCGGTGCTGAGCCTCTCGCTGGCGCTGCTAGGTATCTTCGTCTACGTGCTGTTCCGCTTCGAGAAGTGGCAGTACTCGATGGCCGCCGTTATCGCCCTCTTCCACGATGCGCTGCTGGTAATTGCCTCCTACCCCATCGCGCGCGCCTTCGGCCTGAACTACGAGATGGACCAGATTTTCGTGGCCGCCGTACTCGCCATCATCGGTTTCTCAATGAACGATACAGTGGTTATCTACGACCGCATCCGCGAGTACCTGCGCAACAACCCCAAGCTTACCTTCGCGCAGGTAGTGAACCCGGCCCTGAACTCGACGTTCTCGCGCACCATGATTACGTTCACCACGGTGTTCCTGGTGGTGCTGGTGCTCTACATCTTCGGCGGCGAAACGCTGCGCTCGTTCTCGTTTGCCATGATTGTGGGTATCATCTTCGGCACGTACTCGTCGCTGTTTATCGCCACGCCCATCATTCTTGACACCTACGGGAAGAAAGAGGAAGCCGCGCGCCGCGCCGCCGGTGAGGATGTTACGCCGGTATCGGGCGCCGCCCCGCGCCTCGACACGGCCACTGCCTAGGCCCAGCCTAGCCCCTTAGCTACCAAAAAGCCCGGCCCTAGCGGCCGGGCTTTTTTTTGCGCCCTAACCTAGAGGTTGGGGGCTGGCAGGTAAGGCGGACGCGACAACCAGCTTCTCCAGCAAAGAGCGCCTGCCCGAATCCTAAGGCCAATTCCTACAGCGATTCTTAGTTAATTCTTTATAAAATTATATTTATGAGATTTTTAAATTTAAACTCGTTCATGGCGAATAGGCTCAATCCAATAAGCTGGCTAACTTCGTTTATAGGGCTGCTAAAAAATGATTACCACCAGCATGAAAATATAATTTTTATAGCCTAGATTTCGCATCCTGAAAGTATATAGACAATTAAAATAATCCTTTTTTGTGAAATTATTATCTATTCCCCATTTTTGGCAGGGAACCTTACTAGCTTTAAGCGTACTTGCGCTACCCGCCGCCTGCACCTATAAGAAGAGTTCGGGTGATATTCCGCAGCCTACCTGCTCGGTGCCTACCACGGTAAGTTACCAAACCAACGTGTGGCCCATCTTGAAGAACAACTGCCGCGATGCCTGCCACAATCCGCAGTCGGCCAGCGCCTACGCCAACTTCAACATGGACGATTTCAGCCAAGTGCAGCACTATTCCACCACGCCCCCCAATTTCGGCGGCCTGACGATGCCCTACTTGCTGGGCAACATCAAGCACGAGGCAGGCTACGTGAATATGCCCGTGGGCGCCGCCAAGCTGAGCGACTGCGACATCGCCACCATTGAGGCCTGGATAAAGGCCGGCGCGCTCAATAATTAGCCCCTAGGCTATTCCTACTCTCTACTTATAGCTATTCCGCATGGTTAGTTCTTTACGCGCGGGTCGCCGCTGGGGGCCGCTGCTGCGCGGGCTGCTAGCGTGGCTAGGGGGCCTGGCGTTGCCCCACGCGGGGCTGGCGCAGAGCAAGTTTATGACCAAGGCCGGGCATCTTACCTTCTTCTCGGCCTCCATTATGGAAGATATTGAGGCGCGCAACGACAAGGTGGCGGCCGTGTTTGACCTGAGCGGGGGCCAGGTGGCCTTTGCGGTACCCATTCGGGAATTTCAGTTTAAGCGCACCCTCATGCAGGAGCACTTCAACGAAAACTACCTGGAGTCGGAAAAGTACCCTAGGGCCACATTTACGGGGCAGGTACTCGATGCCGCGCAAGTGCTGAAGCTGCTGCCCACGGGCACCCAAAACGTGGAGGTAGAGGGCAACCTGACCATGCACGGCGTCACGCGCAAGATAGTAGTGGCAGGCACTATCCAGCAGCGCGATGCGCAGGTGATACTGGTGGCCTACTTCAACCTGGCCCCGGCCGACTACGCCATCGACGTGCCGCTGCTGGTGCGCGAGCACATTGCCAAATCGGTGAGCGTGCGCCTTAACGTAACCTGCGACCTAGTGAGCCCAGCCTTAACCCAACAGCCCTAACTTATTTATTAGCTGATTTTTACGCTGTTTATTTTTTATGAAATCACCCTTTATCACGTTAGGGCAGCGGGGCGCCCTGGCCACCCTCCTACTAGCCCTGGCGGCCCCCATGGCCCACGCCCAGGCCGACCTGCTGGGCCAGCTAGAGCAGGCCACCCAAAAAGACGAGCCCACCCAGCTGGTCGAAGCCACTTTTAAAGCTACGCGCCTCATCAACGGCCACACCGTGCAAACGCCCGGCGAGGGCACCATGGTTTTTTTGATTTCGCACCGCTTCGGGGCGCTCAATAGCGGGGCCTACCAGTTCTTTGGGCTCGATGCGGCCACCCTGCGCCTGGGGTTCGAATACGGCGTAACTGACCGCCTGGAGGTAGGCGTCGGGCGCTCGTCGCTCGATAAGACGTTTGATGGCTTCGTGAAATACAAGGCTATTCAGCAGAGCACCGGGGCCCGCGCCGTGCCCGTGACGGTAACGCTGCTGGGCACGGCCGCCCTGAGCACCATCCGTTACTCCGACGGCTACACCCGCAACGCCCTCGACCGTACCGCCTACACCTACCAGGCGCTGATTGCCCGCAAGTTCAGCACCGACTTCTCGCTGCAGCTTATGCCCACCATGATACACCGCAACATGGTGGTGAACGAGGGGGAAAAGAACGACGTCTATGCTCTAGGGGCCGGCGGGCGCTACAAGCTGACGCGGCGCTTCTCGCTGAATGCCGAGTACTATTACCTCATGCCCGGCTACACCGCCGACCATTTTCGCAACTCGCTGGCCCTCGGGGTGGATATCGAGACGGGCGGGCACATCTTTCAGCTACACGTCACCAACTCGCAGGGCATGATTGAAAAGCAATTCGTGAGCGAAACGACGGGCAATTTCTTCAAGGGTGACATTTTCTTTGGCTTCAACATGAGCCGTAACTTCACCGTGAAGCAGCGCCACCGCAAGTAGCGCGCGGCCCGCCCTAGGGCAACGGCACTAAAAAAGGCCAGCTACACGCGTAGCTGGCCTTTTTTAGTGCCGTTGCCCTAGGCTATACCAATACGCCTTCGGCTACTACCTCTTTCACTTCGGGCACCATGCGCTTGAGCAGGTTTTCGATGCCCGACTTGAGGGTGACGGTGGCCGAGGGGCAGCCCGAGCACGAGCCTTGGAGGTTCACGGTTACGATGCCGTCGTGGTAGCTCTTGAAGGTGATGTTGCCACCATCCTGCTCCACGGCGGGGCGCACGTAGTTGTCGAGCAGGTCAATGATTTTTTGGCTCGTGAAGCCGTCCTGCTGCGTGGGGTCGCCGGCGCTGGCGGCCTGGGCGGCCTTTTGCTCGGCGGCGGGGTCCACGGTAAAGAGCGTGCCGCCGGCCTCCACGTAGCTCTTGATGAACTGACGCAGCTCGGGAATGATGCTAGTCCAACCCAGGTCAGGCTGCGTTTTAGTGACGGTGATGAAGTTCTGGGCGATGAACACGCGGCCCACGTAGTCGAACGCGAACAGCTCTTGGGCGATGGGCGAGTTAAGGGCGGCCTCCACGTTGGGGTAGTCCACGCTCACGCCGTCGGGCAGCAGGGTGGAGTTGAGCACGAATTTCATGCTCTCGGGATTGGGCGACGCCTCGGCGTAGATGGAGATAGCAGACATGGTAGCTAGATAGTTATGATTGGCCAGCGCCCAGTGGCGGAAGGCAGCAAAGCGTTTTGTTTCGATACTTGCCCTAGTAACAGCGAGCTGGCGCCAGAGGTTGCAGTAGCCACCTGGCCGGGCCAAGGATAGCCCACTGGCTTTCAAGCCAAAGATAACCCTAGGCGTGTTTTCTCAGGTTAATTTAAGTGGAATTGGTATAAATAGCCACCTACTTCCCGCCGGTTCCAGCACCAGCCAGGTGCGGCGAAAAGTGGCTAGCGTGGCGTTGGTGCTAGGTACCGTGGACTCTGCGAGTCCGCGCGTGGTGACGCAAGTCGGCCTACGCGCGGACTCGCAGAGTCCACGGTACTCGCAAATTCGCAACGGCTACAGCCGGTTGGCGCGGGCGCGCAGCAGCAGGTCGGCTAGCACGAGCTGGGTCATGGCCTCCACGATGGGCACGGCGCGGGGCAGCACGCAGGCATCGTGGCGGCCGCGGCCGGCCAGGGTCACGGCTTCGCCAGCCTGGTTGATGGTTTGCTGCGGCTGCAAGAGCGTGGCCACGGGCTTGAAAGCCACGCGGAAGTACACGTCCTGTCCGTTGGAGATGCCGCCCTGGCTGCCGCCGCTGTGGTTGGTGCGGGTGCGCACGCGGCCGGTTTCGTCGGTGTAAAACTCGTCGTTGTGCCGCGAGCCGGGCAGTTTGGTGCCTTCAAAGCCCGAGCCGAACTCGAAGCCCTTTACGGCGTTGATGCTGAGCAGCGCGTGGCCCAGCACGGCCGGCAGCTTGTCGAATACGGGCTCGCCGAGGCCCGGCGGCAGGCCGGTGGCCACGCCCGTTACCACGCCGCCCACGGTATCGTGCGCGGCCTGCGCCGCCCGGATGCGGGCTTCCATGCGGGCAGCCGCTTCGGGGTCGGGGCAGCGCACGGGGTTGCTGTCGATGAGGCTCAAGTCCAGCTCCTCGTAGCTCTTGCCCACTTCCACTTCGCCCACCGCTGATACGTAGGCCTTTACCTCGATGCCGAAGTGGGCCAGCAACGCGGCGGCCACGGCGCCGGCGGCCACGCGGGCGGCCGTTTCGCGGGCCGAGCTACGGCCCCCGCCCCGGTGGTCGCGGCGGCCGTACTTGGCGTCGTAGGTGTAGTCGGCGTGGCTAGGGCGGTAGGCGCCGGCAATGTGCGCGTAGTCGTCGGAGCGCTGGTCGGCGTTGGCGATAAATAAGCTGATGGGCGTGCCGGTGGTCAGGCCCTCAAACACGCCCGACTGCACCTGCACGCGGTCGGCCTCCTGGCGCGGCGTGGTGAGGGCCGACTGGCCCGGCCGCCGCCTATCCAGCGCCGCCTGAATGGCGCTGGCTTCCAGGGGCACGCCCGCCGGGCAGCCGTCCAGAATAACCCCAATGCCCACGCCGTGCGACTCGCCGAAGGTGGTGATGCGAAAAATCGTCCCGAAAGAATTAGCCATACCAAGTAAAAAGCCGGGGAGTAAGCCTGAAAAAGCCCTAGCCACTGCAAAGGTGCTTACTAGCGCGGTTGCGCGAGTTACTTACATGACTCGCCTTAAAGGAGGCTTGCCCCACTCCCGGCCCCTTAGGGCAGCGCCTACCCTGACGACGAAGCCCAGTTAAGCCCTTCTAGCTGGGGCGGCTGGCTCGCCAAGCGCCGACGGCGGCCACTACCAGCAGGCCGCCCAGCAGCCAGGTGGCGTAGCGCGTTACCTGCTGATACACGTCGAGCGGCTGCAGGCGGGCGTCGGCGCGGGCCAAAGCCGGGCCGTAAAAGGCATCGTCGGCGGGGCGGGCGGCGGGCGGGGCAGCCCCGCCGCGCACCACCGCCCGCAGGGTGGGCCGCAGAGTATCGTAGCGGGCGGTGCGGGGGTTGAAGAACGGCAGCTGCACCAAGCGCCCTAGGGGCAGCGGGCCGGGGCGGCTGGCCACCAGCCGGTAGCGAAAGTTTTTGCGCCAGCGGCCGGGGCCTAGGGCTTCCTGCTGTACCTCGGGGCCGTACACGGCCAGGCCCGCCACCGGGCGCAGGGGCGGCAGCACCACGGCAGCCGGGTTGCCCTCGCCCTCCACCCCAAAAGTGTAAGTGAAGGCCGTATTGGTGCGCGGGCTCGGGTTGCTCAGGCTTTCGCGCAGTGCCAGCTCGCCCACGGCCGGGGGGCTGGCGGGGTTGCCCGGCAGCGGGCGCACCGCCACGCGCAGCGGAGCCGAGCGGTAGGTTTTGTAAATAGCCAGGCGCTCGTTGTCGCCCGGCTCGGGCTTTTTCAGCAGCTTAAACTTGGTGAGCGAGAGAACCAGACCTGGAAAGCTAAGCGCCTGGGGCGTAAGCGGATAGTAGGTATAATCGGCCAACCGGAAACGCAGCTGCAAGGGCTGGCCCGCCCGGCGCACGGTGTCGGGCAGCACGGCGGGGTCGGTGGGCGTAGTTTGCCAGGTGGTGGGCTGGCGCAGCTGCTGGCGCAGGGCCGCTAGCTGGGTGGTAAAGTCAACGAAGTTGAGCAGAGCCTGGTCGGCGGGCTGCAGGTAGAGGTAGAGCGCCACGCGCACGCCCTGGCCTACAAATACGGCCGGCTGGTCGGCCTCCAGGGTGAGGTAGGCGTGGTCGGGCGGCTCGTAGAAGTACTGCGGCTTGGGCCGGCCCAGCAGCTGGTCGAGCGAGCCCGTGGCCACCGGGCCGCGGCTGGCGGAGGCGGCCGGCGCAGCCCCCACGTGCACCTGCCCGGCGGGGCTGTGCAGCAGCCGCCCGTTCACGGTCAGGTCGAAGGCGGGCACTACGTAGTCGCCCTCGGTATAGGGATAGTAGCGCTGACCCACGGCCAGCTCGGTGCGGCGCTGGCCGCTGGGCAGCAGGCGCGTGGTGGTAGTCAGCACCACTTTCTCTTTGCGAAACCCCTCTATCTCCGGAAAGTCGGAGTGCTTGGCCGGCCCGGCATTTGGCAAGCGGAAACCCAACACCAGCGGCCCGGCCAGCGGCACCGTGGCGGGCAGCGGCAGCAGCATCGGTGCGCCAGCGCCGGGCTGGGCCGCTGGGCCAGCCGCGGCCGGCGCCGCCTCTGAGGCGGGCGCGGCGGGCTGGGCCGCCTGGGCCCAGCAAGTGGCCCTAGGACCTGCCAGCAACCCGGCCACCAGCAGCCAGCTGAGCCTGCCAGCGGTGCCGTAGTGTCTGCCAATGCCAGAGTGCGCCATAGTACTGCCCGCCACCAGAAGCCGGCCGGCAAAGGTCGCACTGGCCTGCCAATTAGGGCTTAAGACCCAGGTGACTCTAGGTCAGCTAAGTCTCGTAGATAGCAGCACTAATTTTTTGAAATTTTATTCTACAGCAACATAATAATTAACATTCAATAAGTTATTAAAGCTCATTTGTTTATAAGCTCGTGCGTAACCATCGCTTAGATGAGCCACATCTTGTGGGCTTACCGTAGAGCAGCCTAGCCACCTGCCAATGGGCAGTAGCCAACCCTCTTTTTCTATTTCTCCTTTTCTACCCTTTATGGCTAACCAACACTTGCTTCACGAGCAGCAGCCAGCTAAAGCCGACCTCGACCGGCCGCTGTACGCGCCCATCAAGCGTCGCTCTTTCTTTATGTATGCTGGCGCTACGGCCGGCGCTACGGCCCTGGTGCTGGCTGGCTGCAGCAAAGACGACAACAACACCACCCCCGGCATGCTCGATGTGGGCACCGGCGATGGTGGCATCCTTAACTACGCCTACGCCCTCGAGCAGCTTGAGGCAGCCTTCTACGCGCAAGTCAGAACGAGCAGCTACTACATGGCTTCGGGCACACCCGCCGCCGTGAAGCAGGTGTTTGATGACTTGGCCCTGCACGAGGCCATTCACCGCGATTTTTTGAAGGCGGCCCTGACGGCTAACAGCATCACGCCGCTCAAGGATTTGACCCCTAATTTCTCATCCATCGACTTCACCACTCTCAACGGTATTCTGTCGGCGGCCCGCACGTTTGAGGACACTGGCGTGGCGGCCTACAACGGTGCCGGTCGCTACCTGACTAATAATACTTTCCTCGGCCTGGCTGGTAAGATTGTGTCGGTAGAAGCTCGCCACGCGGCCCTCATCCGCGACATGATTACCTACAACAGCTTCGTTAGCAGCGATGTGGTAAACACCTTCACGCCGGCCTCCGGCGACCCCGGCACGGGCACCCCTAGCCTAACCCCCGGCAATGGCAACCCGGTAGCTGGCGGCGAGCGGTCGCGGAAACCGCAGGACGTACTATCGGCCGTCAATAACTACCTGGCGGATGGCTCCAAGCTGTCGGCCAATAGCTACAGCTAGGTCCAGCGGCTTCCTTTTCCCCTCAATTTGTCTTTACTAGCATCATGAATCTCTTTAAACTAATCTCCGACCTGGAGCAGGCCGACCCGGAATTTCTGGACCGCATCAACCCGCGTCGCCGGGCGTTTCAATACCTGGGCCACGCTGGTCAGAAAATTACCGCCGCTGCTGTGCCAGCCGTGCTAGCCTCATTCTTCAACCGCGCCTATGGCCAGTCGAGCACCCTGCCCACTGCCGTGCAAAAAGTATTGACGCTGGCGCTGCAACTCGAGTACCTGGAGTACCATTTTTACAACACGGCGCTAGGCATCAGCGGCTTGATTCCCTCGTCGGAAACCACGGGCGTCACCACCATTCGCAACGATGAAGCGGGCCACATCAGCGCCCTGCGGGGCGTGCTGGGCTCGGCCGCCCCTGCCGCTTACCTCGTTACCGACTACGACTACTCGGGTGGCGGCGGCACGGGTACCGGCCCCACAGCCTCGGCCCTCGTTCCCAACGGCGCTGGCAACACCAATGGCGCGTTGTTCTTCGCGGCAGGCCAAGCCTTCTCCGATGTGGGCCAGCGCGCCTATAAAGGCGGGGCTCCCACGCTGAATACCTCGTCTACCAAAGACATTCTGGAAGCCGCCCTCAACATTCACTCGGTAGAGGCGCGCCACAATTCGCACTTCCGCACCGTGCGGCGCGCCATCGTGGCCAACAGCCTGGGCTCGGCTATGGCCCCGGCCGTATCGCCTTACGATGCCGCCCCCAAGAGCTGGATTAATTTGGTGGACAACGGCGGCCCAACTGCCCCCAATGGCAGCAAGCCCGCCAGCGCAGCCTACAACGCAGGCAGCCCAGCTGCTAGCTACCCAGCTGACAGCAATACCACGCAAGCCGGCGTAGACCTAACGACTATCAATAGCACTTACACTGCCTCAGCCGTATCGGAAGCTTTCGACGAGCCACTCGACCCAAATACGGTGCAAACCATTGCTCTGAACTTCACTTCTACGGCTGGTAAAGCTAAAGGCCTGTTTCAGCAGACTTTTTAATGGACGCGGGCCCTAGGTCTGCAATAGATTAGCTATGTAGTTAGCAGTCACGCTGCTTTTTAAGCGGGAAGTGCTATTGATAGTCAGTTAGCAACTGGGGCTACGGCCTTATTTGCGCAAATGTCATTCGGGTATAAATCCGGCTAAGAGCCGCCTTTCGTATAGAAAGGTGGCTCTTTTGCTTATCAGCCGAAAGCAATACCAGTCTAAAGCTACTCCAAGGGTCGAGGCGAAATTTTTAAGAAAAAACAATTAAGCACAACCTTAACCCTAGGTGTCGGCGTACAAGCTCGACCATTGGTTACGATTAATCGGCGAATTTAAAAAATCACTTTTTTTCTTTACATGTCAACCAACCTTATCCCCGGCTCGCAGCCCGTCGCCGACCTCGACCGGCCGTTATACGCGCCCATCAAGCGCCGCTCTTTCTTCATGTATGCTGGTGCTACGGCCGGCGCTACCGCCCTGGTGCTGGCTGGTTGCAGCAAGAATGATTCTACCCCCGGCATGGTGAACGTAGGTACCGGTGATGCCGGCGTGCTCAACTACGCCTACGCCCTCGAGCAGCTCGAAGCTGGCTTCTACACCATGGTGCGCTCGGGCGCGTACTACACCGGCCTAGGCTCAGGCTCGGCCGAAAAGCTGATTTTGGATGACCTCTACTACCACGAGGTAATTCACCGCGACTTCCTGAAAGCTGCCATCACGGCTGCCGGCGCTACGCCCATTCAGGCCCTGACGCCCAACTTTTCGAGCATCAACTTTGGCGACCGCCTCTCGGTGCTGAACACGGCCAAGGCATTTGAGGACCTCGGCGTGGCCGCCTATAACGGTGCTGGCCAGTACATCACCAACCCCGGCTACCTGTTCATCGCCGGCAAAATCGTATCGGTAGAAGCTCGCCACGCCGCCATCATTCGCGACTTGACGGCCGAAAACTCCTTCGTAGGTAGCGATATATTCAGCAGCAACAGCATGGAAGCCTCGAAAACGCCAAGCACGGTAGCCGCCACGGCCAACATGTACCTAGCTGACGGCTCGAAAATCGATGTTTCGAGCATCATGTAATTCGGCTTTTCGCTGTTCCTAACATTCTTATATCGCAATTAGCCATGAATTTCTTTCAAATTCTCTCCGACATCGAAAAAGTAGACCCCGAGGTTTACGAGCGTCTCGATTCGCGCCGCCAAGTGTTCAAGCACATGAGCGGCGTGGGCCAGAAGCTGACTGCCGCCGCCCTCCCCCTATTTGTGGGCGCGGTGTTCAACAAAGCTTACGCCCAAACCAACGCGGGTCTAGCTGTGCAGGACGTGCTCAACTTCGCCCTCAAGCTAGAGTACCTGGAAATGTACTTCTACCAGCAGCGCACGGCCCTCACTGGCATCAGCGCCACCAACATGACGGCGCTGCAAACCATCGCTACCGATGAGGCTAACCACGTTACTTTCTTGAAGTCGGCCATCGGAGCTATTTCAGGGGCTGTGGTTTTCGCCGACCCAACCGTTGCAGCTTACGACTTCTCGGGTGGCAAAGGCACCGGCACCGGCCCCTTCGCTGACTGGCGCACCAACCCCGCCACGTACCTGGCCCTAGCCCAATCATTTGAGGACACGGGTGTGCGCGCTTACAAGGGCGCTGCCCCCCTAGCCTCGGTAATGGCCAACAAGACCGTGCTCACGGCCGCGCTTAACATCCACTCGGTAGAAGCGCGCCACGCTTCGCACATCCGCTCTATGCGCCGCGCCGGCGTCAACAGCAGCACGCCTTCGCAGGGCGTACCGGTAGCGCCCTACGGTGCGCAGCCAAAAAGCTGGATTTCGGGTACCGACAACGGCGGCGCCGCGCCAACTTACACTGCCCCCATCTACGGGGCGGGCAACAACACGGGCACGGCCGTTTACGGCAATGGCACCGGTTCGGGCGTAGGTACCGCCACGGGTGTAGGTGTCACCTTCCCGGCCGAGGACAACGTAACCCAGGGTGGCGTACCGCTCTCAACTTCGACCAGCGCCAATTTTGCCAACTTTCCCACGGCTTCTTTCTCGGAAGCCTTCGACGAAGGTCTGGACGTAGGTACGGTTTCGGCCATCGCCAGAACGTTCGTGGTAACTGGCAACACGATGTTCGGCTAAGCCGGCTTCGCGATTTAGCATAATGATAAAAGGGCAGCCCTCCAAGGCTGCCCTTTTTTATTTTATCTTCGTGACAATGAAACCCTAAGCTTGGCGCCCAATCTAAACGGCAGCCTTTAGCAGCTGCTTCACGTATACGTTTGCCCGCCTGCCCTTATCTCTTCCCACCCGGCTATGTTAGAGTATATCAAACTTATTTTGCTCAAGGTCAGCTTCAGCAAAAGTCTATTCGAGAAGGAGCTTCGCAAAGCCTTGCGGCAGATTCAGCCTTCTGAGTTTGCCGAGCTTAAGGTCTGGTGCTATGCTCAGTTCGGGCGCATCTACCGCCGGGTGCTCAAGGTGGCGTTTGCCCGCTTTAGCCGGCTGCCGCGCCTAGGGGCTGCCTAGCGGCCCTAGGCCTCCAGTTGGCTCTGCCCAGTCACAAACTGGATGTTGCGCTTCAGCCCCTCGTAGCCGGTGCGCTTGAGGGCCGATTGCTTGAACAAGGCTTGGAAAACTTCGTGGGTAATATCCTTCCAGTCGCTGGCAGTCAAGTTCTTTAGTTGCGGATGCGCCTGGAATTGCGATTCCTGCGTGGGCTGGCTGAAGCGGTTCCAGGGGCACACATCCTGGCAGATGTCGCAGCCAAACACCCAATTGCCGAACTTACCGGCCACATCTTGTGGAATGAGCTGGTCTTTCAGCTCGATGGTGAAGTAGCTGATGCACTTGCTGCCATCCACCACGTAGGGCTCGGTAATGGCCTGGGTGGGGCAGGCGTCGAGGCACTTGGTGCAGGTGCCGCAGTAGTCGCGGATGGCGCCATCGGGCTCCAGCTCCACGTCCACAATCAGCTCGGCGATGAAGTAGAACGAGCCTGCGCCGGGCGTAATCAGATTGCTGTTCTTGCCCACCCACCCCAGGCCGCTTTTGCGCGCCCACGCCTTGTCGAGCACCGGCGCCGAGTCCACGAAGCACCGCCCACCCACCTCGCCGATGTTGGCTTGCATATCGGCCAGCAGGGTTTTGAGCTTGTCCTTGATGACGAAGTGGTAGTCGCGCCCGTAGGCGTATTTGCTGATTTTCAGGGTATCGTCGGGCTGCTGCGCCTCCTGCGGCGGGTAGTAATTGAGCAGCAACGAGATAACCGACTTGGCCCCATCCACGAGCAGGCGCGGGTCGAGGCGCTTGTCGAAGTGGTTTTCCATCCAGGCCATTTTCCCGTGCATGCCGCGCTTCAGCCAGTTTTCGAGCCTAGGGGCCTCCTCTTCCAAAAACTCAGCTTTGGAAATACCACAAGCCATAAAGCCCAGCTCGGCGGCGCGGCGCTTCACGTAGGGCGTCCATTCGGCGTGCAGCAGCATGAGAGGCTAAGTAGAATGTAACTTGAAAACACAAAGAACGCGCCGCTGGGGGCAGCGCGTTCAGCATAAGGGTTTGATGAGCTGAAAGCCCTAGGGCCGGGCTACTTCGTGATTTCCCCAAACAAGTCGCCCGAGTTGCCGCGCAAGTGGTTGGGCAGCAGGCGGCCCAGGTGCTGGTAGGCAGCTTCGGTAGCCTCGCGGCCGCGCGCTGTGCGCTTGATGTAGCCTTCCTGGATGAGGAAGGGCTCGTATACTTCCTCGATGGTTTCGCCCTCCTCGCCCACCGCCGTGGCGATGGTGCTGATGCCCACCGGGCCACCCTTAAACTTGTCGATGATGGTGGTGAGGATGCGCTTATCCATGTCGTCGAGGCCGCGGGCATCCACGTCGAGCGCATTCAGGGCAAACTGCGCAATCTCCTGCGTAATAGTGCCAGTACCCTTTATCTGCGCAAAGTCGCGGGTGCGGCGCAGCAGGTTATTGGCAATGCGGGGCGTGCCGCGCGAGCGCCGGGCAATCTCGAAAGCCGCGTCTTCGTGGATGGGCGTGCCCAAGATATCGGCCGAGCGCTCTACAATGGTCGTCAGCAGCTTCGAGTCGTAGTACTCCAGGCGGGCCGAGATGCCGAAGCGAGCGCGCAACGGCGCCGTGAGCATGCCCGAGCGCGTAGTGGCGCCGATGAGGGTGAAGGGCGAGAGCGAAATCTGCACCGAGCGGGCATTGGGGCCCGAATCGAGCATGATGTCGATACGGTAGTCCTCCATGGCCGAGTACAGGTACTCCTCCACCACCGGGTTGAGGCGGTGAATCTCGTCGATGAAGAGCACGTCGTGCGGCTCCAGGTTGGTGAGCAGACCGGCGAGGTCGCTGGGCTTATCGAGCACCGGGCCGCTGGTCATTTTGATGCCCGCGCCCAGCTCGTTGGCGATGATGTGCGAGAGTGTGGTTTTGCCTAGGCCGGGGGGGCCGTGCAGCAACACGTGGTCGAGAGCATCGCCGCGCTGCTTAGCGGCGGCCACGAACACCTTGAGGTTCTCAAGTATCTTATCCTGGCCGGTAAAGTCGCTGAAGCTCAGCGGGCGCAGGGCCTTGTCGATGTCCTTGTCGGTGGCATCGAAGTGTTCGTTGCCGCCGCTTAGATAGGCTTCACGCATCGGAGTAGCTATTGAAATGAAAAAGTAGCGCCCACCGCCGGGCGGGCCAGTAAGCTAACCACATTAGTTAGCAAAAAGCTCCCCGATAGGGATAGCAAAGCTACTTTTTATCGGCCCACAGCACCTCAATCTCTAGGTGCAGCCACTCGTCTTCCCAGGCTTTGTGGGCCAGGCGGGCGCCGAGGGGGTAGCCGGCGTCGAGCAGGCGAGCCACAGTTTCGTTGCGGGTTTCGGGCAGGTAGCCCAGCCAGTAGCTATTCTTATCGTCGGCGGCACCGGCGTGCACCTGCACGGCCCAGTCATCGTACTTGCTGTCGGGCTCGCGCACGAGGCGTAGGGTCTGGCCTACTTTGAGCTTTTTTTCAAAGGCGGGTAGCTCGGGGCGGTGCGAGGTACCGGCCACGAGGCATTCGAGCAGCACGAGGGGCGAGGAATCGGCCATGAGAGCGGGTTTTGAGGGTCGTTCGGGGGCTAAAAGTAAGGCTTTTTAATGGTTAGCCGCTTTGTAAAAGGACGTCCTGCTGAGCTTGCCGAAGCATCGCTACCGCCCCCCTAGGATTTTCGGCAGCGATACTTCGGCAAGCTCAGCAGGACGTCCTTTATATAACCTGCTGCTTAGTCTTTGATGTCGCCGCCGGCCACATTGCGCTCGTCGAGGCGGTCGGGGGCCTTATTGCCGTCGTCGATGTGCTCACCGGCGCGCTTGGTGGCGTTCTGGCCGCTGCTACCCACTTTGGCGGCTACGCCATCGCTGGTACCATCTTCGGCTTGCACGTTGGGGTCGTAGTTACCGTCGCCGGGGCGCGAGCGCATGCGGTGGGGCAGGTCGGGGTCGGGGCCGCCCTGACGCATGTCGTCGCCTTGCTCGCGATAGTCTTTGTTAGCTTCGTCGCGGCGCTCTTGGCGGCGGCTTTCGGCGTTTTCGTGGTCGGTTGCCATGTGTGGGAAAAGGAAATGGTATGGCAGACTATACGGCCCTAGGGCGTCGGGCGTTTATGGCTCTCCCGTTTTAATCCATTCCCAACTCATTGGTAAAACTGCTACTCAACGCGATGTCCTCTACCGGCACGCCCGACTTATCACTCGTCAGGCCCACTACGGCGCGCTCTACCTCATATTCGCTGGTGGGGGGCCTAGGCAGCAGCGCTTCGTAGTTGGCCACCACCGTCCAGTCGGCCAGCGCCGCCAGGGGAAGAGCGGGCCAGGGCACGGGCGGCGGGAGCGGCGTAAGGCCCAGTAGCTTCTCAAAGAACGACGGGCCCGCCGACCCTGTTCGGCGGTCGTCGGCCAGGTCGGGCACCGCCAGGCCGCAGCTACTGGCGCGGCGCCGGAAGCTGGCTACCGCCGCCGCATCGGGCAGCAACTGCCCTAGCGTGGTGGTATTGCCCTCGTCGAAGGCAGCAAGCGGTAGCGCTAGCAGCTCGCTCAACTGCTGCTGCACCGCCTCGCGGGCGGCCGAGTGGCGCTGCCCGGCCACCCCTAGGCGCTGGCTGAAATAGGCGGCTACATCGCCTACGATGTAGAGAGTTTCAGCTACTGGGTCGGGTACGTCGAGGTTGAAATACTGCTCAAAGCTGTAGACTAACTCTACCGTGTCGAGGCCCATAGATAGGGGGCTATAAATTTAGAGCGGGAGTAGGGGCGGGGCTCGCCCCCGCCGCCTGCCAGTACTTGTTCAACGACGAGCGGGGGCGAGCCTCGCCCCTACTCCCGCTCTAAACTGTGTGGAATTAATGCCAGTCGTGGCCGCAGTACCTACATTGCCGGGCGCGGAAAGTACGGGCTAGGCGATGGCAATTGGGGCAGTTGTTAAGCAGCGCTCCACCGCCGTGTTCTTGATATAACTTTTCAGCAAGCCACTCCCGAAATGCCTCTCTATTACCTGCCAGAAAATATTGCTTAGCCTCATCGTCTAGCTGCCATCCGTGGGCCACCAATTTTGGCCACATCCGATTACTCCACTCTTGCAACTGATTGCTATCCGGCTCTATATCACCCAGCGCAATATGAAAGCCAAACTTATCAAGACGCGATAATCGGTGGACGTGCTCTTTTAGCAGATAACTAACTAATTCGGCATCCATTCTATCTACTTAAATGCCTGGATACCCGTAATATCCGCGCCCGTTATCAGCAGGTGGATGTCGTGGGTACCCTCGTAGGTAATTACCGACTCCAGGTTCATCATGTGGCGCATGATGGGGTACTCGCCGGTGATGCCCATGCCGCCGTGAATCTGGCGGGCCTCGCGGGCTACCCCTAGGGCCATGTGCACCGAGTTGCGCTTGGCCATGCTGATTTGGGCGCTAGTGGCGCGGCCCTCGTTCTTGAGCACCCCTAGGCGCCAGGCCATGAGCTGGGCTTTGGTAATCTCAGTAATCATCTCGGCCAGCTTGCGCTGCTGCAGCTGGAAGCTGGCGATGGGCTTGCCGAACTGCTCGCGCTGCAACGAGTACTTTAGGGCCGACTCGTAGCAGTCGATGGCCGCGCCGATGGCACCCCAGGCGATGCCGTAGCGGGCCGAGTCGAGGCAGGACAGGGGGCCCTTTAGCCCGTCGATGTTGGGCAGCACGTTCTCCTTCGGAATCTTCACACCGTCGAATACCAGCTCGCCGGTGGTGCTGGCGCGCAGGCTCCATTTGTTGTGGATTTCGGGGGTGGTAAAGCCATCCATACCGCGCTCCACGATGACGCCCTTGATGCGGCCGGCTTCGTTTTTGGCCCACACCACGGCCACCTGGGCCTCGGGCGAGTTGCTTATCCAGAGTTTAGCGCCGTCGAGCACGTAGTGGTCGCCGGCGTCGGTCAGCCGCGTCGTCATGCCGCCGGGGTTGCTGCCGTGGTCGGGCTCGGTGAGGCCGAAGCAGCCCAGCCATTCGCCGCTAGCCAGCCTGGGCAGAAACTTGCGGCGCTGCGCCTCCGAGCCGTACTGGTAGATGGGAAACATCACCAGCGAGCCCTGCACCGAGGCCGTGGAGCGCATGCCCGAGTCGCCGCGCTCAATCTCCTGCATTATCAGCCCGTAACTGAGGTAGTCGAGTCCGCCCCCGCCATACTCGGTGGGGATGGTGGGCCCGAAGGCGCCGACCTCGCCAAACTTGCGCACGATTTCGCTTGGGAAGTGCGCCGCCTGCGCCCACTGCTCCACGTAGGGCGAAATCTCGCGCTTCACGAAGTCGCGCATGGTCTGCCGGATGAGCAGGTGCTCCTCGGTCAGCAGCCCATCGAGGTCGAAATAATCAGTGAAGCCGTTGGCGTTAGTGCTGCCTTTTTGGGGCGTGTGGGCTTTGGCTTCGGGCGAGAGAACGTCGGCGATGGAGGACATGGGCGGGAGGAACTGGAGGTTTAAGCAAAGATACTAGCGGCCAGTAGGGGGCGCCAGGCAGCGGGCGGGCCACTCGGCTTTTCCTGCGGCCCGCCTTAATCCCGGCGGTTCCCGTACACCTGCCACGTATTCACCAGTAGTTCACCCCTAGGTAGCATGGCCCACGAGAAGAAACTTAATGAGTTGGAGGCCACGGCTATTTGCGGCAACGACATTTCTTCGTCGTGCCTCTACGTGTCGGCGCTCTCCATTGGCTTTGCCGGGCAGTACGCCTGGGTGGCGCTACTACTGGTGGCCGGGCTGCTGTATTTGTTTCGCAAGATTTACGGCGAGGTGGTGGGCGCTTTGCCCCTCAACGGTGGCGCCTACAACGTGCTGCTCAACACCACTAGCAAGAGCAATGCCGCCATCGCGGCCTGCCTCACCATCCTCTCCTACATGGCCACGGCGGTGCTGAGCGCGGGCGAGGCCATGAACTACCTCTACCTCATCGCGCCCGTGCCGCACGTGCCGGTGCTGTGGGCCACGGCGGGGTTGCTCACGTTTTTTCTGCTGCTTACCTCGGCCGGCATGTCGGAGTCGGCCATTGTGGCGGTGGTTATTTTTGTGGCTCACCTGGCGGCGCTCACGCTGCTGGTGGGCTCGGGCGCGTGGTTTGTGGCCCAGCACGGCCTTGCCACGCTGCACCTCAACTACCAGCAGCCGGTGGTGGGCGGCAGCTTGCTGGTGGCGCTGTTTCTAGGGTTTAGCGCGGCTATGCTGGGCATCTCGGGCTTCGAAAGCTCGGCCAACTTCGTGGAGGAGCAGGCGCCCGGCGTGTTCCAAAAAACGCTGCGCAACATGTGGGTGGTGGTGAGCTTCTTCAACCCCGTCATTGCGCTGCTGGCCGTGGCGGTGGTGCCGCTGGCTACCGTGGGCGAGCACCAGGAAACCCTGCTCTCGTACCTGGGCCAGCAAACGGGCGGCCCCTGGCTAGCCACGGTCATCTCCATCGATGCCGTGACGGTGCTCTCCGGGGCCGTGCTCACGAGCTTCGTGGGCGTGAGCGGCCTCATCAAGCGCATGGCCCTGGACCGCATCTGGCCGCAGTTTTTCCTGCGCGAAAACCGGCGCGGGGCCAACTACATTATCCTGGCCATTTTCTTCGGGCTGTGTTTGTCCATTCTAGCCATCACGCAGGGCGAGCTGGAAACGCTGGCTGGCGTGTACACCATCTCGTTTTTGTCGGTAATGGCGTTTTTCGCCCTCGGCAATTTCCTGCTGAAAGTAAAGCGCGCCAAGCTGCCCCGGCCGGTGCGGGCGGGCGTGTTCAGCGTGTTTCTGGCCCTGCTGGGGGTGCTGCTGGGCCTCTACGGCAACGTGCAAAAGAACCCCGGCTACCTGGTGGTCTTTTTGCAGTATTTCATTCCGGCGGCGCTCATCGTCTACGCCATGCTCGAGCGCATTGCGCTGCTCAACTTCGTGCTGGCCGGCGCTACCTCGTTCTACGAGCGGTTTCGGCGGCTGGCTATTAGCAGCCAGGTCAGCATCCGGCGGCAGCTACGCGAGCTAAACCAGCAAGAGTTCGTGTACTTTACAAAGGGCGACAACGTGGCCAACCTCAATAAGGTGATGACCTATGTGGAGGAAAACGAATTCACGAACCGCCTTAAGATTGTGATGCTGCTGCAAAACGGCCAACAAGTGCCCCCTGACTTGCTCAACGACCTGCACGTGCTCGACCGCGCCTACCCCAACATCCACCTAGACTTCGTGACGCGCCCCGGCACCTTCGGCCCCGACCTCATCACGCAGCTGTCGGAGGAGTGGCACATCCCGAAAAACTTCATGTTCATTGGCTCGCCCGGCGATAAATTTCCCTACCAGATTTCGGAGCTGGGCGGCGTGCGGCTGATTATTTAGCGGTAGCTCCCTAGGCTACTGTCACGCTCAGTTCCAGCTCCTCTCCTACCCGTGCTGCCCGCCCGAGGGTCACTTCTATTACGGCGCCGCCGGGCAGCTGCACCTGCGCCCGGCCCGCAGGCAGCACGGCCAGCACCGTGCCGCGCAGGCTGGGGGCGGGCATGGCGGGCGGCCCCACGCGGCGCACTTGGCCCAGCGCCAGCTCCACCACGCGGGTGGCCAGCCGGGCTATTTCGGTGGGGTCGTGGCTGATGAGGATGGTAGTCAGCTCGAAGCGCTGGTGCACCTCGGCCAGGGCGGCTTGCAGGCGCAGGCGGGTGGGCAGGTCGAGGGCCGAGAGGGGCTCGTCGAGCAGCAGCAGCCTGGGGCGGCGGGCCAGGGCGCGGGCCAGCGCCACCCGCTGCTGCTGCCCGCCCGAGAGCTGGGCCGGGTGCTGGCCGGCTAGCTCGGTTAGCTCCAGCATCGCCAGCAGCTCGTTGACAATCTGCTTATTATCAGGCTGCCCATCGGCGGCGAAGGCCAGCTGCTCGCGCACCGTCAGGTGCGGAAACAGGGCGTAGTCCTGGAAAACCAGCCCTAGGGGGCGGCGCTGGGGGGGCAGCCAGCGGCGCGGCTTTGCGCGGTACCAGTCCTGGCCCGCCGCCGTGAGGAAGCCGCCGTCGGGGCGGTCGAGGCCGGCCAGCAGGCGCAGCAGGGTGGTTTTGCCGGCACCGCTGGGGCCGGTGAGGGCCAGCAGTTCGCCGGGCGCCAGGGTCAGGGCCACGTCGAGGTGGCCGGGGCCGGCGGCGGTGTGCAGGGCTTTGCGGAGGTGGAAGTCAATCACGCGGACAAGTGGGCGGCGTTTTTGCGCACCAGCCAGAACAAGGCCACCAATATCGCAAAGGCCAGGGCGAGCAGCGTGAGGGCGTAGGCATTGGCCTCGGCGTAGCGCAGGCTCTGCACCTCGTCGTAGATGGCGATGCTGGCCACGCGGGTGCGCCCCGGCAGGTTGCCGCCAATGAGCAGCACCACCCCAAACTCCCCTAGGGTGTGCGCAAATGTGAGCACCACCCCGTTGAGCAGGGCCGGGCGCATGTTGGGCAGCAGCACCCGCCACAGGGTCGTCAGGCGCGACTTGCCCAGGGTGTAGGCCGCCTCGGGCAGCGAGCGCGGCAGTTGCTGAAACCCGGCCTGCAGCGGCTGCACCATAAATGGCAGGCTGTACACCAGCGACCCCACCAGGATGCCTGGAAAGCTGAAGTTCAGCTCCCAGCCCAAGTTATTAATTAGGAAGCGCCCTAGGGCGGTGCTGTCGCTGAAAACCAGCAGCAGGTAGTAGCCGATGACGGTAGGCGGCAGCACCAGCGGCAGGCTCACGACGGCCTCCACGAGCGGGCGGCCGCGCCAGCGCCCGTAGGCCAAGGCGTAGGCCACGGGCACGCTCAGCACCAGCAGGATGCCGGTGGTGCTGGCGGCCAGGGCCAAGGTCAGGCGCAGGGTTTGCCAGTAGTCGGGGGGAAGCATAGGCGGTGTAAGTAGTAGCAGTAGCTGTAAAAAGCACGTCATGCTGAGCTTGCCGAAGCATCTCTACCGCGCAAGTAATCCTAACGATTAGGTCTATTTGCGCGGTAGAGATGCTTCGACAAGCTCAGCATGACGTGCTTTTTTGCTTTGATTATTTTCAAATTTTTACAACCCAAACCCATACTTCTTCAGCGCTGCCTTGGCCGCTGGGCTGCCGATGAAGCTGGCGAAGGCGGTGGCGGTGGCGTTGCCCTGGGCGCGCTTGAGCAGCACGTAGCTTTGGTGCAGGGGCGTGTGGGCGGTGGCCGGAATGAGGTAGAACCGACCCGCCCGGCGCAGCTCGGGGCTGAGGGCCAGCGAGTACGCCAGCAGGCCCGCATCGGCGGCGCCGGTGGCGGCGTACTGGGCCGCCTGGCCGATGTTCTCGCCCAGCACCAGCTTGGGTTGCACCCGGTCGTAGAGCTGGTAGTGGTGCAGGATTTCCTCGGCTTTGCGGCCGTAGGGCGCGTGGGCGGGGTTGGCAATGGCAATGCGGCGCACCTGGGGGTCGAGCAAGGTATTCATGCCTTGGGCCCTAGGGTCCAGCTTGCGGCTCCAGAGCACCAGCCGGCCCTGGGCGTACTCGACGGGCGCGGCGGCCGTGAGGCCGGCTTGCTGTAAGCGGCGCGGGTAGTCGCTATCGGCCGAGAAGAAAATATCAAACGGGGCGGCGTGAGTCAGCTGCTCGTAGAACCGGCCCGACGAGCCGTACACCACCGTTACCGGTTGCTGCGGGTGCTGGCGGTTGAAGATGGTCACCAGCGAGTCCAGCACGTACTGCAAATCGGCGGCGGCGGCAATGGTAACGGGCGGGGCGCTGGGGCGGGCAGCCGGGGCCGGCCGGGCGGCCCCTAGCCAGCCGCTGAGCCCTAAGGTCAGAAAAAGAAGAACGCGAAGCATCAAACAAACTAGGCGACACCCGCGTGGTGCGGACGTACTATCCCCGAAGATACAACGATGGTAGGCCCTAGGTTTAGACCGCAGATTTAACGGATTACACGGATTATGCAGCAAGGCGTAGCTGCGTAATCCGTGTAATCCGTTAAATCTGCGGTCTAGAAGCGCACATTTACCGAGGCCAGGAAGTTGCGGGTGGCCTGGGGATAGTACCAGTTGAAGGTTTCGGAATTGCCACTGGCGCCGAGGTAGCTGTAGGTGTAGCCGTTGGCCGAGTAGCGGGCGTTCAGCAGGTTGCTCACCAGCACGGCCAGCTCCAGCTCCTTTACGAAGCCGGGGTGCAGGGCGTAGCGCACGCGCAGGTCGAGCACCTGGTAGTCGGCGAGGCTGCGGTTTACATTCTCCGTATTGTCGAGGTACTGGCGGCTCACGGTTTTGTAGAGCAGGGCCAGGCGCAGGCCGCCTAGGGGCTGGCCCTCCAGCGTGTGGGCCGATACCACGCTGGGCGAGTATGAGATGGCGGTGTTGCGGCCCTCGGCGGCTACCACGGGGTTGTAGCTGGCGTCGTAAGTCACGTCGCGGTAGTCCAGAATGCGGTTGCGGCTGAGCGTGAGCGTGCTGCTGAGGCTGATTTTATCGGCCGCTGCTACGTAGCCCGTTAGTTCCACGCCGCGGCGGTAGCTGTTGGCCACGTTGGTGCGCAGGGCGGTACCCACGTCGTTGAGCTGGCCGGTGTTCACCAGCTGGTTCACGTAGGTCATGTCGAAGTAGTTGGCGCTCAGCCTTACGGCCGTGCTGGGCCCTAGGAAAGCCAGGTCGGCGCGGCTGTAGCGGTAGCCGGCCTCCAGGTCGTTGAGGCGCTCGGCGCGGGCGGGGGCGTAGCCGGGCTGGCGGTCGGTGAAGTCGGTGCGCACCGGCTCGCGCTGGCCCACGGCGAAGCTGCCGTAGAGCTGCTGCCCGTGGCCCAGGCTAATGGTGGCGCCGGCCTTGGGGTTGAAGAAGGTGTAGCTGGCGCGGGTGGTCACGTCCTGCTGCGCATCCTCCACGCCATCAATGGCATAGCGGATGTGGCGCACCTGCGCGTCGGCGTACAGCCCCAGCCAGGGCAGGGCCTGGTAGGTGGCGCGGGCGTAGGCATTGTAGTCGGTTTTGTGGGCTAGGTTGTAGTAGTAGCGCTGGCCCGGAAAGCTGGTGCTGGCGTACTGGGCCCAGATGATTTCGCCGTAATGCTCGTTGTCGAACTTATTCCAGCCGCCGCCCAGGGTGGCTTGCAGCTTGTCATTGGCCCTAGGCTGGTAGTTGAGGGCGAAGGTGCCGCCGTAGAAGTAGTTATCGAGCCACTTGCGGTCGATGAGGTTGGTGCGCGTCAGCGTGTCGGCGCCCACCACCACGTCGGGCAGGTTGTAGGCCGAGAAGCGCCGGTTGGCGCGGTAGCTCTCGTAGTAGCCAAAGCCGCGCGTCAGGTGCAGGGCGGCCCCTAGGCTCCAATCCGAGCCCAGGCCCTGCGAGAGGTGCAGCTGGTAGTGGTTTTGCTGGTAGTTGTCGGTTTGGTTGGGGTAGGTGTAGTAGCTCCAGCGGCGGCCCTCAGTGAGGGCCCGCGCGGCCTGGTCGGCCGTTAGCTCGCCGTTGTCGAGGTATACCTGCAGTTGGGCCTGGTTGCCGGTAATGGCCGGCTCGGGCACGCCGTTCCAGGCTTGGTAGGTTTTCTCGCGGCCCGAGAAGGTAATGAATTTGAGTAGCGTGCTGCCGCGCTGGTAGCCGGCGGCGAAGTAGTACGACTTCAAGTCCGAACTGGCCCGGTTCATATAGCCGTCGCTGGCAATGCGCGATAGGCGGCCGTCGAAGGTGAAGTACTTGCCCACCAACCCGGTCCCGAAGCTCACGTTGTTCTTCCAGGTGTTGAAGCTACCGTAGCTGTTCTGGGTTTCGGCGTAGGCCTCGCGGCGGTTTTCCAGGGTCGAGATGTTGAGGCTGGCCCCGAAGGCGGCGCTGCCGTTCTGGCTGGTGCCCACCCCGCGCTGCACCTGGATGCTGTTGATGGACGAGGCCAAATCGGGTAGATTCACCAGAAACGAGCCGTGGCTTTCGGGGTCGTTCAGGGGCACGCCGTTGATGGTGGTGTTGATGCCCGTGCCATCGACGCCGCGGATGCGCAGGTTGGTGTAGCCCACGCCCGCCCCGGCATCCGACGAGGCCACGGCCGAGGGCGTCTGGTCGAGCAGGTAAGGCAGGTCCTGGCCGAAGTTGCGCTTGCCCAGCGCCTGCTTGCCCAGGTCGGTATACACGGTGGCGGTGCGGTCGCTGGCGCGGGTGCCCACAATCAGGGCCTCGCCCGTGAGCACGCCGCCCGGCTGCAGGCGCTCGTCCAGGCGCTGGGCCTGGGGCTGGCCTTGCAGCGGGCGCACCAGCGGCTCGTAGCCCACGAAGGTGATACGCAGCTCGTGCGGCCCGGCCGGCACGCTGGCCAGGCTGTAGGTGCCGGCCGGCGAGGTAGCCCCTAGGGCCGCCCCGTCGAGCAAGATGGTGGCGCCGGGCAGCGGCTCGCCGGTGCGGGCATCGCTGATGGTGCCGCTAACGGGGCCTTGCGCCCACGCCGGGGCGGCCAGCGCCAGCAGCGCCACGCCCGGTAAAAAGTACTTTTTCAACAACGTAGGTGCGGAAAGGATAAAACGCGCCCGCGCCCCAGGGGTCGGTGCGTGGGCGGAAGCGCTCGCGGATTGGTTCGTTCCCGACGCCGGCATTACCCGGTTCCGGTTCAATGGGTGTAATCTCAGCCGGCGTCGCGCACAACGCCAGCACCCCTAAACATGGCGGCAAAGATAGACCCTAGGCCCCCTAAACTGCTTACGCCCGCCCACTAACTATTGAAATAGGCTTTCAGGGCCCCGGCGCAAGTGCCTACCTCTGAGCGGGGGGCCAGGGCGGGGCGCTTGCGCCAGGGTGCTAAAAAGCGAGGGCAACTCGTCCTACTCCATGCCTAATACTTTCCTTTTTCCTAGGTATCAGTTAACTTAGCCCCTAGGCCGGGCGGGGCGCAACACCAAGCCGCCCGTTTGCGTTGGCCCTCTTACCAGTGCCGGCGGCGGCGGCCTGTTTGCTGCTCTTGGTTTTTACCCACTTAGCGCGTTTTTCTATCGTTTCAGGTTATGCATCAGCTATTATTTGCCCTACTTATGCTGGCCACGTTTACGCTGTTTATGGTGGTGCCCAAGCGCCGCACGCTGCCCCCGCCGCCCCCCTCCTCGGGCGACGATGACGGCGGCGGCGAGCCCCACGACCCCGGCCTGCCCGACCTCGACCTGCCCCCCGGCATCTCGCGCCCCATCAACGACTGGGAGCCTGATTACAACCGCCCGCGCCGCCCCGTGGAGGCGTAGCGGCCAACTGTGGACTAGGCACGCAGGCGGCGTGGGCTGCCCGGCAGATTAGGCCGGGCAGCCCACGCCGCCTGCGTTTAGAAGCTTTGCGGCAGGCCATTTTCCTAATAGGCTTTTTCCAAGAGCAGTTTATACGTAACTATATATTTTTCTAAATAGCAGAATATCAAGCGCGCCAACTGCCAAGCGAAGCCTCCTTTAAGCGCAACTTTACCGGGCCATCTGTCTGGCTGCTTGCGTTATGTTTACTCGCTTAGTCATTTTATTACTAGCTGCCCCGGCCAGCCTACTGGCCCAGTCTGTTCCGAACCGCGTGGCCGTGAAGCCTCCCCTCACCCGCGCCACGGTGTACCTCAACGGCACGGCGCTGGAACACCGGGCTACCGTGGCGCTGGCGGCCGGCCTCAACCGGGTGGTGGTAAGCGGCCTCTCGCCCCGCCTCGGCACGGAAGACCTGGAAGCGCAATGGGGCGAAGGAGCCGAGCTGCTGTTTATTGACGACGACGATGAGCAGCTGCCGCCGCCCACGCCCCTCTACCCCACTGCCGCCGACAGCCTGAGCCGGGCCACCGCCGAGCAGCGCACCCTGGAAGGCGAGCTGGACGGGCTAAAGCAGGAAAAAGCCTTTTTGCTGGCCAACCAAACCCTGCCCTCCGGCACGCAGGCCAACTGGAGCGCCGAGGTGCAGCGCGGGGCCGCCCTCATGCGCCAGCGCTTACCAACTATTCAGCAGGAAACCAGCCGCGCGGAGGCGCGCCTGGCAGTTCTTAAAACGGACATTGCCCAGGTGCAGCCCCGCGCCAGCCAAACCAGCAGCGGCGACCGGCAGGTGCTGGTGGTGCGGGCTGCCCACGCCGGCATGGTGACGCTCACGCTGCACTACTTCCTCAACCATCGCAGCCCCTGGCTTCCTGCGCTCGATATCCGGGCCGACGCCAGCGGGCGCGCGGTACGCTTCGTCACCCGCGGCCGGCTTAGCAATCGCACTGGCCTCGACTGGCAGCGCCTGCCGGTGGTGCTGATGCGCTACGAGGTGGCCGACGTGAAGCGGCCCGAGCTAACTCCCTGGGAGTTGGATTTCGACGGCGGCGACCACAACGGCGAGGGGCGCGTAGACGAGTACGTGGTGAAGGGCACCGCCAAGGGCCACTCGGGTGCCCTGGCCACGCAGGGCACCCGTTACGAGGTGCCCGAGCCAATCACCCTAGCCTCCGGCGGCCGCCGCGAGCTAACCCTACCCCCGGTTTCCCTGCCGGCCCACCCCGAATACCTGGCCGTGCCGCGCGTGTCGGAGCAGGTGGTGCTCCAAACCAAGGTGAGCGGCTGGGAAGGCTTGCAGCTGCCCGACCGCGCCAGCGTGTACCACGACGGCGTATATGTGGGCCGCACCGACCTCGACGACCGGGCTTTCAACGACTCGCTCGAAGTGACCCTGGGCACCGACCCGCAACTGGTGGTGGGCCGCGCCAAACTCGAAGATTTCAGCGGCAACGTGCCGCTGAGCGACAAGCGCCGGGTGCGCCTCAGCTACCAGCTCAACGTGCTCAACCGCCACGCCGAAACCGTGCACCTGCGGTTACTCGACGAGGTGCCCATCTCGGAGGAAAAGGAGATTGACGTGAAGGTGCTCGAAGCCAGCGGGGCTGAACTAGATAAGCGCACCGGCAAGCTCACCTGGCTGCTCACGCTGCCGCCCGGCACCAATCAGCGCCTGGTGTTCACGTTCCAAGTCGATTACCCCAAAGACAAGCAGGTGGAAATCATCAATCACCGCGTGCGCATCTCCAATCCAAAATTCCGGTAGGTTAGCCAATCTCTATTTCATAGCTAGTGGCAAACTCCTGGCCGGGCCCTAGGCTCAGGATGCCTTCCTTGTCGCGCAGCTCCTGCGGGGGGCCTAGGGGGCTGGCCACGCCCTGCCAGGGCTCTACGCACACAAAGGCCGCGCCGGGCCCCTTGGTCCACAGGCCCAGGTAGGGGAAGCCGTCAAAGCGCAGACGCACGAAGGGGCCGGTGCCATCGGCCAGCCCCAGGGTGAGGCGCGTGAAATCGAAGTGACTGAATACCAGCGCGTCTTCGGCAAACAGCTCGTAGCTGAGCGGCAGCTGGGTTTGGTGGTCGAGCACCGGGGCGGTTTCGCCATTGCGCAGGCCGCCCTGCAGCAGCTGGCGGCGCAGGGTTACGGGGTGGTCGAAGTGGAAGGCGTAGTCCTTGAACTGCTCGCCGGGCCCTAGGGGGCAGTTGAAGGCCGGGTGCGCCCCAATGCTGAAGAGCAGCTCTTGCCCGCTGGCGGCGGGGTTGCGCACTAGCCACGCCACCGTCAGCGTGCGGCCGCGCAGGGTGTAGGTCACGCGCAAGTCGAACTCGAACGGATAACTAGCTAGGGTTTCGGCGCTGGGCAGGAGCTGAAACGTGAGGCTATCGGCGGCCTCCTGCATCAGCTGAAACTCGTGGTCGCGGGCGAAGCCGTGCTGCGGCAGCTTATAGGCCCGGCCTTGGTGCAGGTAGGTGTCATCGGGCAGCTTGCCCACGATGGGGAACAGCAGCGGCGCGTGGCGGCCCCAGTAGGCGGCATCGGCCTGCCAGAGGTATTCGCGGCCGCTGGCCAGGTCTACCAGGTTGGTTAGCTCGGCGCCGTGGGTGGCGACGGTGGCGCGGCAGTGGTCGTTGGCGAGGGAGTGGTTCATAAGCGGGGGCAGTTGGCAAGTATCAAGCAACAGTAAAAGAACGTCATTTCGAGCCGGCGAGGAAGCTCGTTCTCTAATAGGCAATAACCCCTAAACGTACCCTATGCGGCACTAGCGAGCTTCCTCGCCGGCTCGGAATGACGTTCAAGTGGCACAATTCCTAGCCAGCAGCTTATCTACAGCGGCCACGGCGGCCGCCAGGCGGCTGGCGGATGGGCCTGCTACTTCTACGAAAGGCCAGCCCAAGCGCTGTAAATCGGCTTTATACAGGTTGTAGAAATGCCAGCGCTGGGCGGGGTCGGGGTGCTCGCGCAGGGGGTCGGGCGCCCAGGGCAGGTCGGGGGCCAGCAACAGGGTGAGGGCGTAGCGCGACTGCCGCAGCGCGGCCAACACCCAGGGCGGGCACGCGCCAAAGGCGTGCTCGGCCCAAATTTTAATCACCAGCAAGTCGGTGTCGCAGAAGAGCAGCCCGGCCGTAGCCGCGGCCGCGTTTTCGGCCGCCAGCTGGCCTAGGGCAATGGCCTCCAGGTCGGGCAGGGTGTAGGCGGCGCCACGCGCTTCGAGGTAGGCGCGGGCGTACTCGGGCACCCAGGCGGCGCGGTAGTGGGCGGCCAGCTGCGCCGCCAAGGTCGATTTGCCCGCCGATTCGGGCCCGGTGAGGGAGATTTTCAAGTGACAAACTAGAGCGGCCGCGACGAACCGCTAGTTTCTACGCAATGGTTTTAAGGATTCGGGCGGGAATGCCGCCCACGACGGTATTGGCTGGCACGTCTTTATTCACGACAGCGCCGGCCGCTACCACCGCGTTCTCACCCACCGTAACGCCTGGCAGAATAGTGGCGGCCGCCCCTACCCACGCATTGCGCCGCACCACAATGGCACTCAGATGCAGCGCCTTGCGTGCGCTAGGTTCCAGGGGGTGGTTTTCGGTGATGAGGTTTACTTTAGGACCGATTTGCACATTGTCCTCAATGGTGATGCCCCCTAAGTCGAGGAAGGAGCAGGCATGGTTGATGAACACGTTTTTGCCCAGGTAGATATGCCGGCCAAAGTTGGTGAAGAAGGGCACGAACAATACGGTACTGGGGTCAACCTCACAGCCGATTAATTCGCCGAGCCGCGTCCGACTCTCGTCGATACTGGTGAAGGCATTGAGGGCAGGCGACAGCCGGATGGCGCGCGCTACCGCCTCCCACATTACTGGTAGTTGCGGGTCATCGGGCTGAATTATACCGCCGGCGAGCATCCGGGCAAAAATATCCTTGTCCTGATTCATGGCTTAGTGCACGTTTAGGCAGGTGCTGAATCGGTGTTGGCCATTAAATAGGCCGCAAAATATCGTATTAACTAAATCATAACGCTTTGCTCCGCAAACTACTTACCCTTTAGGCTGCCCGCGCCACTCCTGGCGCCACTGCCAGTAGCCGTAGGCGGCCAGGGCCAGGTACACAATGTAGAGTAGGCTGGTGAGGGCTAGGCCCCGGCTCCAGTACAGGCCCACGTACACTACGTCCACGCCTATCCAGAGCAGCCAGTTGTCGAGCTGGCGGCGCGAGAGCTGGTACTGCGCCACCAGGCTCACGGCGGTAGTGGTGCTGTCGTAGTAGGGCAGGGCGGCGTTGGTGTAGCGGGCAAAGAGGTAGCCGGCCCCTAGGGCATAGGCGGCGCCGGCGGCCAGCAGTAGCCCCCACTGCCGGGCGGGCGTGCGGGTAATGGGCGCCACCTGGGGCTCGGTAGCCTCAGGGTGCGGGCCGGGCGTGGCGAGCGGGCGCCGGCGTTGCAGCCAGCTCCACCAGCCGTAAGCGGCCAGCGCAATAAAGGCCAGCTGCAAGCCCGCATCCGAATAAAGCCGCGCCCGCACAAACACCACGATGTAGAGCCCGCAGCTGACAATGGCGACCGGGAAGTTCCAGATGACGCTGCGCGCCGCCAGCGCCACGCACGCAATGCCGGTGAGCACGGCGGTAATCTCGAGGGGGTCGGTGGTGCCCAGTACGGCGGCGGCAAATTCGCGCAGCGGCGCGGCGGCATCGAGCAAAAACGGCATGGAGCGGCAAGCAAACTGCGCGCAAGGTAGCCCGCCCGGCAGTTGCCGGGGCGGCGCTGCGTGGGCCTAGGGTACTTTTGCGGCGCTATGCTGCCCGAGATTACCCCCACCGCCCTGCACGCCCGCCTCGCCGCCGGCGACGACATCCAGCTCATTGATGTGCGCGAGGACATCGAATTTGACTACTGCCACCTGCCCGGCAGCCAGCTCGTGCCCCTGGGCGAGCTGCCCCGCCGCGCCGCCCAGGAAATTCGGCGCCAGGGCCCAGTGGTGCTCATTTGCCACCACGGCGTGCGCTCGGCCCAGGCGCTGGGGTACTTGCAGCAGCGCCTAGGCTACGAAAATGTGCTTAACTTAAAGGGCGGCATCGACGCCTACAGCCACGAGGCCGACCCTGCGATACCGGTTTATTAGTATGAGTGAAGGACTTACGCAAGGGCGTTTGTCATGGCGAGCCTGCGAAGCAATGACAAACGATTAATCACGCCTTACCAAAGACTATGCCCACCCTCGCCCAACGCCTTGCCCAGCGCCGGCGCCCCGCCCGCTGCCCGCTGATGCACCAGGACTGGGGCGACCTGCTGTTTATGCACTGGCCGGTGCCGCCCGAAGTCATTCAGGCGCACCTGCCGCCGCGCCTGCAGGTTGATACCTTCGAGGGGCAGGCGTGGATTGGGATAGTGCCGTTTCGGATGTGGGATGTGCGCAGTCTCGTGACGCCGCCCGTGCCCGGCGTGCGCGAGTTTCTGGAACTGAACGTGCGCACCTACGTGCACCTGGACGGCGTGCCGGGCGTGTGGTTTTTCTCGCTTGATGCCACCAACGCTCTAGCCGTGTGGGCGGCGCGCACTTTCTTTCACCTGCCCTACTTCCGGGCCCAGCTGCGCCTAGAGCGCCTAGGGCCCGAGCGCCTGCACTACGCCGGACACCGCGTGCACAACGGCGCGCCCGCCGCCGAGTTTGCCGCCACCTGGCAGCTGGGCGAGTTACTGCCGCCGCCCGCACCCGATTCGCTCGAGTTTTTTCTGACCGAACGCTACTGCCTGTACGCGGCCAGCGGCGGGGGCGCACCCGGCCGGGGCGAGCGCCTGTACCGGGGCCGCATCTCGCACCAGTCCTGGCCGCTGCGCCGGGCCGAGCTGCTCGACTACCGCTCCGACCTGCTGGCCGGCCACGGGCTGCCCACGCCCACCGGGGCGCCGCACCTGCTGGCGGGCGGGCCGCTGCACGTCGATTTGTGGCGCCTGCGGCGGGTGTGAGGGCCAGCGGCGGCGCCGCTACCTTTGGGGTGCCTTTTGCCCGCTGCCATGGTTTTAGTTGTGCTGGTCAATTACAATACGGCCGCCCACACGCTGGCGTGCGTGGAGTCGCTGCGCCGCCACACCCGGCCCGAAACCGCCTACCGCGTGGTGGTGGTGGACAACGCCTCGGCCCCGGCCGACCGGGCAGCGCTGCAAGCACTGGCCGCCCGGCCCGAGGTGCTGCTGTGCTACTCGGACGTGAACCTGGGCTTTGCGGGCGGTAACATGCTGGGCTACCGGACGGCCGCCCCCACCGTGCGCCCCGCCTACGTGTTCTTGCTCAACAATGACACGCTGCTGCGCACCGACTGCCTGACTGAGCTGAGCGCCCTGCTGGCCGCCCGGCCCGAAATTGGGCTGGCCGCCCCGCAGATGTACGGCCGCCAGGGCGAGTGGCAGGAAACCGCCGGCTACTTCCCCACCCTGGCCGACAAGGTGCTGGGCCGCACCTTTACGCGGGCCGTGGGCCTAGGGCACCACCCGCCGCGCAACGCCCGCACCACGCACCAGCCCTACCGCGCCGACCTGGTTACCGGCGCCGCCATGTTCGTCGATGCGGCGCTGTTTGAGCAAGTAGGCGGCCTCGACGCGCACTACTTTCTGTATTGCGAGGAGGAGGACCTGGCCTGGCAGGTGTGGCAGGCGGGCCGCGAGGTGGTGGTGAGCCCGGCTTCGGAGTTTACGCACCTGGGCGGCAGCAGCACCGAGCCGAGCTACCCCATTTTGCGCGAGTTTTACATCTCGCTGGCTTACTTCCTGCGCAAGAACTTTAGCCCCGCGCAGGCCTGGCTGGTGCGCTGGGTATTCGTGGTCAAGCTGCTGTTTCGGGCGCGGCGGGCCCGCCACTACCTGCGCCTGGCGCGCTTCCTGGCCCAGGGCGCGCCCGAGTCAGCCTCCATTCGGCCCGTCGGCGCCGGAGTAGCCCCTAGGGGGTAGCGTTGACCCCACCCCCGGCCCCTCCCCTCCGGGAGAGGGGAGCCTAACGAGTTCGGTACCGCGCCGCGGTGGCTCCCCTCTCCCGGAGGGGAGGGGCCGGGGGTGGGGTCAACGCCAGAACGAAACACATAAACTCAAAAAACACCATCGTGCCTACCGCTTTCCAACTGCCGCCGTTGCCCGACCTGCCCGTCGTAGCGGCCTTGCCCGAGCTACTGGCGGCGCTGGCGGCTGGCCCGCGCGCGGTGCTGGAAGCCCCGCCCGGCGCGGGCAAAACCACCGTGGTGCCCCTGGCGCTGCTGGCGGCCGCGTGGCGCCCGGCCGCCCAAAAGATACTGGTGCTGGAGCCCCGGCAGCTGGCCGCCCGCGCCGCCGCCGCCCGCCTGGCCGAGCTGCTGGGCGAGCCCGTGGGGGCCACCGTGGGCTACCGCGTGCGCCTCGACAGCCGGGTGTCGGCCGCCACGCGCATCGAGGTCATCACCGAAGGCATCCTGATTCGGATGCTGCAAGACGACCCGGCCCTGGAAGACGTGGCCTGCGTGGTGTTCGACGAGTTTCACGAGCGCAGCCTCAACGCCGACCTGGGCCTGGCGCTGGCCCTGGATGCGCAGGCCGTGCTGCGGCCCGAGCTGCGCCTGCTGCTCATGTCAGCCACCCTGGAGGCCCAGCGCCTGGGCCAGTGGCTGCCCGCGCCAGTAGTAAGCAGCGCCGGCTTTTTGCACCCCATCGAAACGCATTACCTGAGTCCGCGCCAGGCGGCGGGGCTGCCCCATAAACCCAGCGAGCGCCTGGCCGAAGCGGCTCCCGCGCAGGTGCGCCAGGCCCTGGCCGACCACGCGGGCGACGTGCTAGTGTTCTTGCCCGGCGTGGCCGACTTGCAGCGCGTTGAGAAGAAGCTGGGCACCCTAGGGCCCGACGTGGACCTGCACCTGCTGCATGGCGAGCTGCCGCTGGAGGTGCAAAACGCCGCCCTGCGCCCAGCCTCCGTGGGCCGCCGCAAGGTAATTTTGGCCACCAGCATTGCCGAAACCAGCCTCACCATCGAGGGCGTACGGGTGGTGGTGGACGGCGGCTTTGCACGGGTGCCGCGCTTCGTGCCGCGCACCGGCTTCACCACCCTCGAAACCGTGCCCGTGGCCCGCGCCGCCGCCGACCAGCGCCGGGGCCGCGCCGGGCGCCTGGCCTCCGGCACCTGCTACCGCCTCTGGACCGAAGCCGAGCACCACCAGCTGCCCGCCCACCGCCCGCCCGAAATCCAGACCGCCGACCTCAGCGCCCTGGCCCTGGAGCTAGCCCTGTGGGGCGCGCAGGAAGCCGCCGCCCTGCGCTGGCTCGACGCGCCGCCGCCCGCCGCCCTGGCCCAGGCCCGCGAGCTGCTAGTGCGCTTAGGGGCGCTGGAAAGGCAAGAGGAGTTAGCCGACTCCAGCGAGCTAGCCGGCAGTGGAGCATCCGCCCAACTACCCCCTCCTACCCCTTTACCCTCCTCCCCCCCTACCCTCTCAAAGCCCACGCCCCACGGCCGGGCGCTGGCCCGGCTAGGGCTGCCGCCGCGCCTGGGGCACCTGGTAGCGCGCGGCCACGCCCTGGGCCACGGCCACGCCGCCGCCGCGCTGGCGGCCCTGCTGGCCGAGCGCGACCTGCTGCGCTGGGCTACCCCCGCCGACCCGCGCCCGCTGCCCCCCGACCTGCGCCTGCGCCTCGAAGCGCTGGCCAGCGGCCGCCCGCCGCTGCCGGGCCTGGCCCTGCACCACGCCACTTTGCAGCGCGTGCGCGACGTGGCCCGCCACCTGCGCGGCCGGCTAGGACTAAAGGGCGAGGCTACGGCGCCTTTGCTGACCGAAGCGCCCCTAGGGCTACTCACGGCCCTGGCCTACCCCGACCGCCTGGCCCAGCGCGAGGCGCCCGACCGGCTGCGCCTCGTCACGGGCCAGCGCGTGAGTTTGCGCACCGAGGACGTGGATGCGCAGGCGCCTTTTTTTGCGGTGGCCTACCTGGCGGGCACGGCCGCCGCGCCCCGCGCTACCCTGGCCGCCCCCCTGGGCCGCGCCGAGTTGGAGGAAGCCTTCGCCGACCAGATTGCGACCACCGACGAGGTGCGCTTTGACCCGGCCACTGGGCGCGTGGCGGGCCGCCGCCTGCGCCGCTTGGGGGCACTAGTACTGGCCGAAACCAACCTCACCCAGCCCGAGCCGGCGCTGGTGGTGGCGGCCCTGCTGGGATATTTGCAGCAGGCGGGCCTCGGTAAGCTGAACTGGACCGACGGCGCCCGGCAGCTGCAGCAGCGCCTGCAGTTCGTGCACCAGCTGGTGGGCGGCGAGGCGTGGCCGGCCTTCGACGAAACTACGCTGCTGGCCGAGCTGCCCGCCTGGCTGGGGCCGCACCTAGCCAGTCTGCGCAGCCTCGAGCAGGTGCAGCGCCTCGACCTGAGCGAGCCGCTGCTGGCGCGCCTGCCCGGCGGCTGGGCCCAGCGCCAGGAGCTGAACCGCCTGGCGCCCGCCGCGCTCGAAGTGCCCAGCGGCTCGCTCATTCAGCTCGACTACCAGGATGCCGCCGCGCCGGTGCTGGCCGTGAAGCTGCAGGAGCTATTCGGCCTCACCGAAACGCCCACCGTGGGCGGCGGCCGGGTGCCGCTGCTGCTGCACCTGCTGTCGCCGGGCGGCCGGCCGGCGCAGGTCACGCGCGACTTGCGCAGCTTCTGGGAGAAGGGCTACTTTGAGGTGCGCAAGGACCTGAAAGGGCGCTACCCTAAGCACCCCTGGCCCGACAAGCCCATGGAGCACATCCCCACTAAACTCACCAAAAAGCGCCTCGAATCGTCCTAGATACCCCTAGGGTAGTACAAGGAGTTCAGTAGGCAGTACAAAATTGCGCGTTGCAGTATTAAATTAGTTGCCGCGCAAGGCGGGTTGCTTTTCTTTGCCGAGAGGCCCCGCCATTTTTTTAAATGAAAGGAGCCTAAGCGTTGCCGCGCCGTAGGCGCCTGGCTTCTCTGCTCTAAAGCAACCGGGGGCGGGACCCTGCGCAGCGAGATAGGGCACGTTGCTACCTGCTTTGCGCCAGCAGGTAGGCTAAGCAGTGGCCAGGCTGCGCAGCGAGCCCGCTAGGGCACTGGGGCTTGGCCGGGCTCGTTGGCAGAGCCGCCCGTTGGCGCCCCTACCTTTGTGGCCACGGAATGGGCTGGTAGCCCTAGGATATTTGCTTGCTGCCAGCTTTGCCTTCTCTGACCCCGGCCATGTGGCAGTTTTTTTCCGAGGCGCGCGTGCGGCAGGTGAGTGTGTTTTGGTGCGCGCTCATCATCGGAGGAGTGTTTGCGGCCACTTGGGTGCGAGTGCTGCCCAGCATTGGCATCGCGGGGTTGTTCCTGACGAGCGTGGGCTATGCCCTCGGGCAGCGGCGCGTGGCGCAGTGGGCGCAGTGGCCCAGCCTGCTGTGCTTTGGGCTGGTGTACCTGGTGCACCTAGGTACCGGGCTGCTGCGTACCGCCCTCACCGATGCGGCCCTGTGGCAGGATTTGCTGCTGGAGTCGCCGTTTTTGCTGCTGCCGGGGGCTTTCCTGCTGCTGCCGGCCTGGCAGCCCCGGCACCTGCGCTTTTTGTGGCTGCTGCTGCTGGGCTGCTGCCTGGCGGCGGCGGCGGGCAGCACCGTGTACTACCTGCGGCACCAGCAAGTAATCGAGCAGTTGTACCTGCAGTCGCAGGTGATGCCGACCGTGCCCGACCACATTCGCTTTAGCCTGCTAGTGAGCATGGCGGTGCTGGCGGGCCTGGTTTTGCTCACGGCAAGCCCGCTGCCGCGGCTTTTGCGCCGGCTGGTGCTGGCGGGCGTGGTGCTGCTGTTTCTGTACCAGCACCTGCTGGCGGTGCGCAGCGGGCTGGTGACGCTGTACGGGGCGGGGGCGCTGTGGCTGGCGTGGCTGGGCGGGCACTACGGCCGCTGGCGTCTAATGCTGCAAAGCACCCTGGTGGCCCTGGCCCTAGGGGGTGGCTGCCTGCTGCTGTTCCCCACTTTGCAAAACAAGATTGTGAACACGCGCACCGACACGGCCCAGCTCGACACGGTAGAAAGCGCGAATAACTACTCGGTTACGGCGCGCTACTACTCCTACCAGGTGGCCGACGCCGTTATTCGCGAGCACCCGCTGCTGGGGGTAAGCAAGGTGAAGCTCGACCAGGCCATGGCCGACCAGTACAGCTACATGTACCCCCAGATTTCGCGCGACCACTACCTGCTGCCGCACAACCAATTCATTTTCAACCTGGCGGCCTACGGCGTGCTGGGGCTACTGGTGTCGCTGCTGGGCTTTTACTACCCGCTGCGGCAGGCCTTCCGCACGCGCAATGCCCTTCTGGTGCTCATCTACGCCATCGTCACGGCGTCGTTCCTGGTCGAGTACACCCTCGAAACCCAGATTGGCGTGGTGACGGGGCTGTTTTTTTTGCTGCTGGCCGGCGCGCCTACCCTGGCCGAGGTGCCCGCGCCCCAGCCCGGCCCCTACCAGCCGGGCGTGCGCCCGGCGGCCGTGGCCTAGGGTGGTTTTAGGGCCGGTAAGCAAGGGGGGCGCCGCGGCTAGCCGCCGCACGCGGGCTAAACATTCGGGCGCGCTCGTGCGTCTTAGCCCATATCCTTTCCTTTTCCTCCTCCCAACCCATGACCAAGAATTGGTTTATAACCGGCGTGAGCACCGGCTTTGGCAAGCACCTGGCCGAGCTGGCGCTGCGCAACGGCGACAAAGTAGCCGCCACTTTCCGCGAGCAAAACCAGGCCGACGAGTTCACCCAAAGCCACCAGCCCAACGGCCTGGGCGTAGTGGCCGACGTGACCAACGAAGACCAGGTGAAAGCCGCCGTGACCACGGCCATTGATAAGCTGGGTCACCTCGACGTGGTGGTGAACAACGCCGGCTACGGCTCGCTGGGCCCCATCGAAGAGATTGACGACGCCGAGGTGCAGCGCCAGTTCGACGTCAACGTATTCGGTCCCCTGCGCGTGCTGCGGGCGGTGCTGCCCCACCTGCGCGCGCGCAAAAGCGGCCATATTCTGAACGTCACTAGTATTGGCGGGCTTACCACGTTTCCGCCGGCGGGTATTTACCACGGCAGCAAGTTTGCCCTCGAAGGCATTGGCGAGAGCCTGGCCAAGCAGGTAGGCCCGCTGGGCATTCACGTTACCAACGTCGAGCCCAGCGGCTTCCGCACCGACTGGGCCGGGCGCTCGGCCACTTACACCGAGCCCCAAATTGCCGATTATAAAGAAACCGTAGGCAAGAGCCTGGTGGGCATGGCCAGCAACAGCGGCAAGCAGCCCGGTGACCCCGAGCGCGCCGCCCAGGCCATGTTCGACCTCGTGCGCATGGAGCACCCGCCCCTGCACCTGCCCCTGGGCAAAGCCGCCGTGCAGGGCGCGCTGGACAAGTTCACCGAAATCAAGAAGGAAATCGAGCAGTACGCCGAGATTGGCAACGGCGCCGACTTCCCCGAGGCCGGCAAATAGGCTGACTGGCTATCCACCGGCAGCCAAAAGAACGTCATGCTGGGCCTGCCGAAGCCTCTCTCCCGCGCAATACGTTCGGTAGAGATGCTTCGGTAGGCCCAGCATGACGTTCTTTGTTGATAAGCTGATTCCGCTATGCTGCCCCCTCCCGATGCCCACGAGTACGAGGCCCAAAGCTGGGCGCACCTGCAGGATTTGCTGTTTCGCGAAACCTGGGACGCGCGCCTGGGCCGCTACCGCTCACCGTTTGTGTACCGCGGCATGCGCAGCTTCGGCTACCGGCTCACCACCAGCCTGCAGCGCCTAGGGGGCAACTACCACGAGCTGGAGCACCACCTGCTGCGCAACTTCCGCAAGTATGCGCGCGACACGACGGCCCCGCCCAGCGCCACCGCCCTTTGGGACTGGCTGGCCCTGGCCCAGCACCACGGCCTGCCCACCCGCCTGCTCGACTGGACGTACTCGCCCTACGTGGCGCTGCACTTCGCCACCGACGACCTGCACGCCTACCACCAGGACGGCATTATTTGGGCGCTGAACTACGTGAAGGCCGCCGAGTACCTGCCCCCGCCCCTGCACGCGGTGCTGCAGCGCGAGGGCTCCAACGTGTTTACCTCCGACCTGCTACTGCCCGCCGCCCCCACCCTAGGCACCCTCGAAGAGCTGCAAGCCGAGCCGTTCGTGCTGTTTCTGGAGCCGCCCTCACTTGATGCGCGCATCGTGCACCAGTACGCCCTATTTTCGCTTATGAGCACGCCCCAGGCGCTGCTGCACGACTGGCTGGCCCAGCGGCCCGAACTGTATTTTCGCATCCGGCTGCCCGCCCGCCTCAAGTGGGAGGTGCGCGATAAGCTCGACCAGGCCAACATCACCGAGCGGGTACTCATGCCCGGCCTGGGGGGCCTTAGCCGCTGGCTGCACCGCCACTACTCGGCCGCCCAGGGCCGCCCCGCCACCGGCGACGGCGCCGAACTGCCGGGCTAATCGGGCGGGTTGGCGGGCGTCATTCGGAGAGCCAAGATGCCCGCTCGGCGACGCTACAGCCGCGTTTGGCTAGTGCAGGGGGCAAGTACTGTAACCTATTTCGTTCCTTTGTAAGGTCAATTGGCCCTAGGGGTGCTCGCACCCTTCGGGTTGGTTGGCTCATAACAGGTTTTCTCGTGGAAAAGGAACCTCATGGAAAAGCCCGCGCTACCTAGCGCAGGCTTTTTTTGTGCTCAATCAACAGATAGTAGCCTGCCCTAGGGCGCAGCTTAGCGGCTAGGCTCCGCGCCTCAGTAGCGGTAGGGGCCGGGGCGCGGCGGGGGCGGGGGTGGCAGTGGGCGGCCGTAGCCGTGGCGGTAGTAGCCGCGGGGCGGGGGTGGCGGGTAGCGGCGGTAGCTCGTGACGCACGAGCTGAGGCCTAGGGTGCCCAGCAGCAACAGCGGCAGCACCCGGCGCAGCAATACGGTAAGCATGGCGTGGAACGGGAAAAGAGAAAGAAAGTACCCCTAGGCTATTGGCAAGCTTGGTGCCAGGCGGCGGAGCGCCGTCGGCACAATGCGGGGGTTGGTCGAGACTTTGCGCTGTATATTTGCCTGGCAATAGGTTTTTCTGAAAACTCCTCTTGCTATGGCCGACTCCGCCACCCCCAAAATCGCCTTCGAGGCCCTGACCTACGACGACGTACTGCTGCTGCCAGCTTACTCGGCCGTACTGCCCCGCGACTGCGACCCCGGCACCCAGCTCACCCCCCGCATTCGGCTGCACCTGCCGCTGCTCTCGGCGGCGATGGATACGGTGACCGAGGCCGACATGGCCATTGCTATGGCCCAGGAGGGTGGCCTCGGCATCATCCATAAGAATATGAGCGTGAAGGCTCAGGCCGAGCAGGTGCGCCGCGTCAAGCGCTCCGAGTCGGCGGTTATTCTCGACCCCTTCACCCTGCCGCCCACCGCCACCCTGGAAGAAGCCAACCGCCTGATGCGCAAGCACCACATCGGCGGCGTGCCCATCGTGGAGGCCGACGGCCGCCTGGTGGGCCTCATTACCAGCCGCGACCTGCGCTTCGAGCGCGACTTGAGCCCGCTGGTAACCACGGTGATGGTGCCGCGCGAGCGCCTGGTGGTGGCCCCCGCCGGCACCGACCGCGCCGAGGCCGAAAACATGCTGCAAGACCGCAAGGTGGACAAGCTGCCGCTGGTGGATTTCGACGGCCGCCTCACCGGGCTGATGACCTATAAGGACATTCGCAAGCGCCGTCGTGCCCCCAATGCCAGCAAGGATGCGCAGGGCCGCCTGCGCGTGGGCGCCGCCCTAGGGGTGACGGCCGACCTCATGGCCCGCGCCGCCGCGCTGGTTGAGGCTGGTGTAGACTTATTGAGCATCGACACCGCCCACGGCCACAGCCAGGGCGTGCTCGACGCCGTGCGCCGCATCAAAGAAGTCTACCCTAACGTGGATTTGATGGCGGGCAACGTGGCCACCGCCGCCGGGGCCCGGGCCCTGGCCGACGCTGGCGCCGACGTAGTGAAGGTGGGCGTGGGGCCGGGCAGCATTTGCACCACCCGCATCATTGCCGGCATTGGAGTGCCGCAGCTCTCGGCCGTGCTGGAGGCGGCCAAGGGCCTGGCCGGCACCGAAGCCACGCTGGTGGCCGATGGCGGCATCAAGTTTTCGGGTGACATTGTGAAGGCGCTGGCCGGCGGGGCCGCCGCCGTGATGGTGGGCTCGCTGCTGGCCGGCACCACCGAGGCGCCCGGCGAGCTGCAGCTCTACGAAGGCCGCCGCTACAAGAGCTACCGCGGCATGGGTTCGGTCGAGGCGATGGAAGAGGGCTCGAAAGACCGTTACTTCCAGGATGCCGAGGACGACGTGAAGAAGTTGGTGCCCGAGGGCATCGTGGGCCGCGTGCCCTTTAAGGGCGACGCCAGCGAGGTGCTCTACCAGATGGCGGGCGGCCTGCGCGCGGGCATGGGCTACGTAGGCGCCGCCGACCTAGGGGCCCTGCAGCAGGCGCAGTTCGTGCGCATCACCGGAGCCGGCTTGCGCGAAAGCCACCCCCACGACGTGCAGATTACCCGCGAGGCGCCCAATTATTCGAGCCGCTAGGCCCTAGGGCACCAGCCTAAACGCATTTGGCGGGCTATAGGGGCGGGGCTGGCCCTTATAGCCCGCCAAATGCGTTTCGTTTGCTTGGGGCACCGGGCATTCGTTTCCTAATTGCCGGCTTGCGTATTTTTACGCCCTTGGCTTGTCCGCGCGTGGTAGTCCAGGGATGCAACCTAGCTGCGCGGCCGCGTCTTTGCTTTCGCTTCTATGCCTAAATTTTCTCGCTCAACCTGGCTCCTGGTACTTGCGGCCCTTTTTTGGGTGGCGCTGCTGCTGGGCACCCTAGGCCAAGGCAACGCGGGCATCGGGCCGGGGGTGAATTGGGCGCACTGGCTGGCGCTGGCGGCGCAGGGCGGCTTCGCAGCTTGCGTGTTTATCTTCGCCCGCATCCAAACCGGGCCGCTGCGGGGGCACAATTTTTTGGGTACGCTGCGCCAGCTGTTTTGGCGGGCGCTGGCCCTCACGGCGGGCTTGCTGGTGGTGGAGGGCATTGCCTGGCTCGAGCCCAACACCCACACCAACCGGGCCGTGGACTACACCATTGCGCTGGCGCTCTTTATCGGCCTGCTCTCGCAGACGCTCTATACCTGGCGGGCGCTGGTGAGCTTTCGGGGCGGCGCGCGGCTGCGGCGCGAGTGGCTGGTGTTTGAGCTGCTGCTAGGGGCGCTGCTGCTCTTCCAGCTCACTACCTGGGTGATACCGCCGCCCCTGCGCCTGGTGGTGTACGCGGCCATCGGCATCTTCGGCATCTACTTGTGCGGGCACCAGCGCTGGGTGGCCTACCTCTCTACCAGCCAGAAAACCCAGGCCATCCTGCTGCAGCTCGGCATCCTGGGTTTTCTGGTGTTATTTCTGCTGTACTTGCGCCAGGTGCAGGCCGACCCAACCCTCGCGGCGCCGGCGGCCCAGCAAAGCTTTTTGCTGCTGGCTTCCTTCTTTGCGGTGGTGTATGCGGTGGCGGGCCTCTTGGTGTCGTTGTTCAACCTGCCCGTGGCCGACGTGTACGAGCAGCGCCGCACCGAGTTTATGAGCCTGCAGCAGCTCAGCCAAGTCATTCAGCGCGGCAAAACGCCCCAGGAGATTTACCAGAACCTGCTAAACTCGATAGTGCAAACCCTGCAGGCCGACGCTGCCTGGCTCGACCCGCACTTTGCGGAGGCCGACGGCGAAGAGGTGACCCCCATCACCTACCAGCTGAGCGCTGACGCCGCCGGGCAGCTGCGCGACCGCCTGGCCAACCCCGCCGCCGGCCCCGCCCACGAGCTGGTCGACAACGACCTGGAGCGCTCGCAGCTGCTGCAGGGCCTAGGGCTGACTGGCTACGGCTCGCTGGCGCTGCTGCCGCTGCACAACGGTGGCCCTCACAACTTTGGCACGCTCGTACTGCTCAAAATGGAAACCGAAAGCTTCGAGCCCGACGACCTGAGTGTGCTGCATACCTTCATTACCCAGGCCGCCCTCAGCCTCGAAAACCTGCAGCTGGTGCGCGAGGCGCAGGTGAGCCAGCGCACCCAAGACGAGCTGCGCATTGCGGCGCTGGTGCAGGAGCGCCTAATACCCAAGCAGCTACCTACCGACAACTGGTTTGAAATCAGCACCTACGCCCAGGCCGCCAAGGAAGTAGGCGGCGACTTTTACGACTTTCTGCACCTGCCGGGCCAGAAGCTGGCCGTGCTCATTGGCGACGTGAGCGGCAAGGGTGTGACAGCCGCCTTCCACACGGCCCAGATGAAGGGCATTTTCCACGCCCTGATGCAGCCTAACCCGCTGGCCAAAAGCGACCGGCAGCGCTTCCCCGACCCGCACCGCTTTATGGTGCAGGCCAACGAAGCCCTCACGCACTGCCTCGAGCGCTCGTCGTTTATTACGGCTGCCTTTTATCTCATTGACTATCAGGCCGGCGGCTTCAGCTTTGCACGGGCCGGGCATTGCCATACGCTCTACTACCACTCCATTAAGGAGGAGGTGAGCTATTTCCACACCGAGGGCCTAGGGCTGGGCATTATCCGCAACGACAACTACGGCAAGCACGTCAAAACCCAGTTTTGGGACTACAACCCCGGCGACGTAATGGTCATTTACACCGACGGCATTGTGGAAGCGCGCAACGCGGCCGGCGACGAGTACGGCGAAAACCGCCTGCGCGAGATGCTAGGCGAGTGCTTCTACCAATCTGCCGAAGGCATTAACGCGTACATCCGTAATGATGTGCAGCAGTTTAGCCTGGGCCAGCCCTTGCACGACGACCAAACGCTGCTCGTAGTCAAGTTTAAGGCCTCCCAACCCCAACAATAGTGCCCTCGTATGGCCCTAGTATGAAAGTAACCGCGCAACCCTCTGGCGATACCCAAACTTTTCTACTCGACGGCGAGCTAGATGCCTCGTCGGCAGTAGTGCTTGATGCTGAGTTGAATAAACCCGAGCTACTGAGCTACAAGAAAATACTTATCGACTGCCAGCGCCTCAGCTACATCTCCTCGGCCGGCCTGGGCGTCTTCATCTCACACTTGCAGCGCCTGCAGGATGCCAACGTGAAGTTGGTGTTTTTTAACATGCAGGAAAAGGTGTTCAACGTGTTTGAGATACTCGGCCTCGACTCGCTGATGAATATTGTGCAAACCGAGCAAGAAGCTCAAGCCGCTTAGCTTAATTATGAATTAGGGGTTAGTGATTATGAATTGAACTGGTGGCCGCATGTGGCTACTGTTTCGCGTGTCATAACTCATAGCTTCTAGTTCATAATTCATACTTCTCCTTCCGTGACCCGCCATCTACGCATTCAATGCTCGCGCCAGAACCTCCAGCAGGTGCGCGACTTTGTGCGCGATTTTTTGCTGGCGGCTCACGGCAATGAGGTGCTGGTAAACCAGGTAGTGCTGGCCGTAGATGAGGTGGTAGCCAATTTCATCATTCACGCCAACGAGGAGGACGCCTCGCAGTACCTGGACCTGTTGATGCAGCTACGCGACCACAACCTGGACGTGGAGATTGAGGACCATAGCAATACGCTGTTTCTGCCCAGCAATGTAGCGCCCTCGCCCGATATGAGCGAGTACATCCGGCAGGGGCGCAAGGGCGGCATGGGCATGGCCTTGGTGTCGCGCATTATGGACAAGGTGGTGTTTTTTGAGCGCAATTCGCACACCATCTGCCACCTGACGAAGCAGCTAGGGTAGGCACCTGGTTGGCCCTAAGGCCAACCAGGCGCCCTAAGGTCCAGGCCCGCGCTGGCGGGGCCTGGGAGGAAACTCATGCGCCTTAGCCGGGTGTTGGGCGACACACCCGCGTTTTCCTTCGTAAAATTGCACTTGTGTTGTAGTGGGTTGACTTGCTAAATAGTCCATTCACCACAAGTCGCTATCACCGTCTATGCCTTCTCGCCTTTCGCTGGTGGGGGCCACTGCCGCTACGTTGCTGCAGTTGGCCGCCTGCCAAACCAGCAAGCCTACCCCTACGGCTACCGTGCCGGCCGGGCTAGCCCAAACCGTAGGAGTAGCCCTGCCGCCCGCCGGGCCTACCATCGAAACCCTGGGCGCTACCGCCGTGCCGGCCCGCGAGTTTGCCTACGTGTACAAGAAAAACAACGGCACTGCTGCCGACTACGGCACCCGCGCTAGCGTCACGGAGTACCTCAACCTGTATACCAACTTCCGGCTCAAGGTGCTCGATGCCGAGAAGCACGGCCTCGACACCACCCAGGCTTTTCGGCGCGAGCTGGAGGGCTACCGCCAGCAGCTGGCCCAGCCCTACCTCACCGAGAAGGGCGTGACCGACCAGCTGGTGCGCGAAGCCTACGCCCGCATGGGCCAGGAAGTGAACGCCTCGCACATCCTTATTCGGGTGGCGCCCGACGCTACCCCGGCCGATACCCTGGCCGCCTACCAAAAGATAGTGGCGCTGCGCCAGCGCGTGACCAGCGGCGGCGAGGACTTTAGCACCGTGGCTCGCACGACCAGCGAAGACCCTTCGGCTAAGGAAAACGGCGGCAAGCTGGGCTACTTCACGGCCATGCAGATGGTGTACCCGTTTGAGTCGGCCGCCTACCGCACGCCGGTGGGGCAGGTGAGTGTGCCCATTCGCACGCGCTTCGGCTACCACATCATCAAGGTAAACGACCGCCGCCCGGCCCAGGGCGAAGTGAAAGTGGCCCACCTGATGGTGCGCGTGACGCCCCAGGCCCCTACGACCGACTCGGCCGCGGCCCACAAAAAAATAAACGAGCTGTACGCCCGCCTGCAAAAGGGGGAGAATTGGAACAAGCTGGTCAGTCAGTTTTCGGAAGATGCCGGCTCGGCCCCCAACGGCGGCGAGCTGCCCGCCTTCGGCACCGGCCGCATGATTCCCTCGTTTGAGGAAGTGGCCTTTAAGCTGCAAAAGCCCGGCGACATTGCCCCGCCCGTGCAAACGCCCTACGGCTGGCACATCATCAAGCTGGTAGAGAAGCAGCCCATTCCCTCGTTTGAAACGCTGAAGCCCACGCTCACCAGCAAAGTGGGCAAGGACTCGCGCTCGGAGCTAAACCGCGCCGCCTTTCTCAAGCGCATCCGTCAGGAAAACCAGTTTCGGGAAATTCCGGCTTCCAAGCAACTCGCTTTTGCCCAAGGCGATACGGCCCTACTGAAGGGCCACTACAAGTACGATGCCGCGCGCCTAGCCCCTACCAGCAGCGGCAAGGCGGGCAAAGCCGTGAAAACAGGCAGCGACAAGCTGGCGCTGTTTACCATCATGACCCAAGCCTATCCGGTGAGCGACTTCCTGGCCTATGTGCAGCAAAACCAGCGCCCGCGCCCCACGGCTACGCCCGAGTTTGCCATGCAGCAGCTCTACGACCAGTACGTGGACCAGAAGCTGACCGACTACGAGCGCGACCACCTGCCCGTTAAGTATGAGGATTACCGCATGCTGGTGCAGGAGTACCGCGACGGCATCTTGCTGTTTCAGCTCATGGACCAGAAGGTGTGGAGCAAGGCCATTGAGGACACGGCCGGGCTGCGCAAGTTCTTTTTGGCCAACCAAGCCAACTACCAGTTTGGGCAGCGGGTGCAAGGCACGCTCATTTCGGCCGCCTCGCCCAAAGTGCTGGCCCGCGCCCAGCGTGAGCTGGCGGCCGGCCGCTACCCGGTGGCGGGCAAAGCCGGCTCGGCACTAGTACACTTTTCCCTAGGCACCGCCACGCCGGCCAAGAGCAACGGCGTGCCCGCCCTGGATGCCATTGCCCAGCGCCTCAACCAGGATACGACCCTCTCGGCCACCATTGCCGGGCACGTGCGCCGGGGCGAAAGCGCGGCCCTGGCCCGCCAGCGCGCCGCCGCCGCCCTCGACTACCTGGCCCAAACCGGCGGCGTGGTGCGCACGCGCCTCAGCCTAGCGGCGGCCAGCAGCCCCACCACGGCCACCGGCGACACGAAGGTGAGCTTCTTCAGCAGCTCGCCCGCCACCGTGGAGGCCCACCTCAACCAGCAGAATCCGCTGGCGGTGCAGATTCAGCAGCGTACCTTCCAGAAGGGTGACAACAAGGTAGTGGATGAGTACTTGACCCAGCCCGCCGGTACCTACCGCACCCAGCAGGACGGCCGCTACTACCTGCTCGACCTCAAGCGGAGCCTGCCGCCCGGCCCCAAGCGCCTGGCCGACGCCCGCGGCCAAGCCACCAGCGACTACCAGAACTACCTCGAAAAGCAGTGGATTGAGCAGCTGCGCGCCGAATATCCGGTGAAAGTGAACGAGGAAGAAGTGACGAAGCTCATAACGAAATAGGCGGGCCACGCCGGCCCCAGGCCCCAGCGGCCGCCGGCAGCTTCCTTTGTTAAAAAAAGTTGAAATTTTGCCAAGCCGGCTGCTATGTTTTGCCAGTCGGCCGCGTTCAGCTAACCAGCTGGCAACCATTTGCCCCCTAGGGGGCTCTGTAGGCCAGAGCCGCTGGTGTGCCCAGCGGCGCGGCGCTTGTCGATTACCCTGCTTCCAGCCAACGGCTACCAACCCGTAGCCCCTTGCTCATTAGATACTTATGCAACGACTATCCTGGTGCCTCGTAGCGATTCTGTTTCTCAGCCTGCCCCTGGCTAGCCGTGCCCAGTTGGGCATGAGCCGGCCGCGCACCGGGCAGCAAATGCTCGACGGCATTATTGTGAAGGTGGATAACCAAATAATTCTGCGCTCCGACGTGGAAGGCATTGTGGCCCAGGAGCAGGCTCGCGCCCAGGGCAAGCCCCTGCCGCCCGACCTGCGCTGCAAGGTGCTGCAAAGCCTGGTGCTGAACAAGCTGATGCTGGCCCGCGCCGATATCGACTCAGTGACCGTGACCGATAGCCGCGTGAACAGCGAGCTGGACCGCCGCATGAACTACTTTGTGCAGCAGGTGGGCTCGGAGAAAAAGCTGGAAGAGCTGTATAACAAGCCCGTGCGGGTGCTGAAGGAGGACCTGCGCTCGCAGGTGCGCGACCAGCTGGTGCAGCAGGAAATGCAGGACAAGATTTCGGGCAAGGTGACGGTGACGCCCCGCGAGGTGAAGGAGTACTTCGACAAGATTCCGAAGGACAGTCTGCCGTACTACTCCACCGAAGTGGAAGTGGGTCAGATAGTTATCCCGGCCCAGGTGAATGATAAGGCCAAGCAGGCGGCCATTTCCCAGCTCAACGACCTACGCGGGCGCATTCAGGCCGGCGAGAGCTTTGAGGAGTTGGCCAAGAAGTACTCGCAGGACCCCGGCTCGGGGGCGCAGGGCGGCTACCTAGGGTATTTTAAGAAGGGCGAGCTGGTGCCCGAGTACGAGGCCGCCTCGCGCAAGCTGGAGCCCGGCCAGCTCTCGCCGGTGGTGGAGTCGCAGTTCGGCTTTCACCTCATCCAGCTCATCGAGCGCAAGGGCGACCAGTATTCCACCCGCCACATCCTGCTAAAGCCCACCACCGGCGCGGCCGATGCCAGCGAGGCGGCGTTGAAGCTGACGCGCCTGCGCAAGCAGATTTTGAGCGATAGCATCAGCTTTGCCAAGGCTGCCAAGGACAACAGCACGGATAAAGGCACCAGCGGCAACGGCGGCCTGCTGGCCAACCGCCAGGACGGCGGCTCAAAGCTGCCCCTCGACAAGCTCGACCCGGCCATCTTCTTCACCATCGACACGATGAAGGTAGGCCACATTACGCCGCCCCTCGCCTACCGCACCGATGATGGCAAGGACGCCATGCGTATTCTGTACCTCAAGAGCAACACGCCGCCTCATCAGGCTAACCTGCTCGACGACTACCAGAAAATATCGCAGGCCGCGCTTAACGAAAAGAAAAGCAAGGCCTTGGAGGAGTGGTACGAGAAGAACCGCAACACCGTATACCTGGAAGTGGCCCCCGACTATGCGCAGTGCAAGGTGCTGGCGGCGGGCACCGAATGATGACGGCAGCGCACCCCCACTGAAAAGAGAACGTCATGCTGCGCCTGTCGAAGCATCTCTACCTGGCCCCTAGGGTCATTGTTCGGGAGAGATGCTTCGCGGGCCTCAGCATGACGTTCTTTGTTACTGCTCTTTCTTCTTTATTCCAGTACCCAAGTAGTTCGTGCTAATGACGTCATTCCAGAACGATAAAGAAGCGGCCGACTCGCTCAAAATTGCTTTTCAGCAGCTGCGGCAGGAAATCGGGCAGGTAATAGTGGGGCAGGACGAGGTAGTGCGCCTGGTGCTGACAGCCGTGTTTGCCCAGGGCCACTGCCTGCTAGTAGGCGTGCCGGGCCTGGCCAAAACGCTGCTCATCAATACTATTGCTGAGGCGCTGGACCTCTCGTTTAATCGCATCCAATTCACGCCCGACCTGATGCCGTCGGACATTGTGGGCTCGGAAACGCTGACCCAGCAGCGGGAATTTCAGTTTGTGAAGGGTCCGATTTTCTCCAACATTATCCTGGCCGACGAGATAAACCGCACGCCGCCCAAAACCCAGGCTGCCTTGCTCGAAAGCATGCAGGAATACGCCGTGACGGTGGCTGGGCAGCGCTACCCGCTGGCGCGCCCCTTCTTCGTGCTGGCCACCCAAAACCCCATCGAGCAGGAAGGCACTTACCCGCTGCCCGAGGCCCAGCTCGACCGCTTCATGTTCAACATCGAGTTGGGCTACCCGAGCTACCAGGAGGAGTTGAATATTGTAAAAAACACCACCACCGACCGCAAGCCCAGCGTGCGCAAGGTGCTACACGCCGCCGATATTCAGGCCTACCAGGCGCTGGTGCGCCGCGTGCCGGTGGCCGACAACGTGGTGGAGTACGCCGTGGGGCTGGTGCACAAAACCCGTCCCCAGGGCGAGCGCGCCGCCCCCAGGGCCAAGCAGTTGCTGGAGTGGGGCGCCGGCCCTAGGGCGAGCCAGTACCTGATAGTGGCTGCCAAGTGCAACGCGCTGCTCATGGGCAAGTACTCGCCCGATATAGAGGACGTGCGCGCCGTAGCTTTGCCCATCCTGCGCCACCGTCTCGTGCGCAACTTCAAGGCCGAGGCCGAGGGCGTGACGGTGGAACAGATTGTTCGCGAATTGTTGTAATCATAATCCCCAGAACGTCATGCCGACGAAGGAAGCATCTCTGCCGCACAAGTAATCTCAATGTTCAGAATTACTTACGCGGCAGAGATGCTTCCTTCGTCGGCATGAATGCCTTTTTTAAGCCTGCCCGCAATGGAAGCCCAAGCCTACTACCAGCAGTTTGAGCGCAATGTGCGCGTGATATTAGACGCCCTGGCCGCCGGCCTCGACCTGCGCACGACGGCCCTCGAAACCAGCCTGCCGCTGGAAGTCTACATCTTGTGCGAGGTGCTGAACCAGGGAGCCGGCGAGCACTTCACCCTCACGGCCACCGGAGTGGCGCGGCTGGCCGAATTTCAGCAGCAGTTTATGCGCCACGAAGACCAGACCCTAGGGGCCATGCAGCGGGTGCTGGCCGATAAGCACGCCATTATGCGCACGCCCGAGGGCCGGGTATTCGTGAAGGAAATGCTGATTCGCCGCCTGGAGTTCTTCAATGAGGCCGCCCGCCAGGTGAACGTGATGCGAACCCAGCAGGCCCTAGGCAGCCCCAAGCAATATAGCTAACGCACGAATTCGGCAGATTTTTTGAATTTTCTGGAATTTTGCGAACGGCTCACTAGCTGCCTGTCGTGGGCTAGGCAGTCACTAAAAAAGCCCCGCGCACGCGGGGCTTTTTTAGTTTTTAGTAATTGGCAAAATCTGCCAACTCTGAGGCTCAGGCAACTATTTGCGCACCATGTGCCCGGCATCCTCGGGGCGCACTTCGGTGTTGCCATCTTTGCTGTGGCGCAGGTCCAGCTTGCCCTTTGGCTCCTGCTTGAGGTCGGTGGGCACCTGGGCGCCCGAGGCACTCTTGGATATGGTAGTGCCACCATCGGCGAAGAAGATGGCGCCGGTGACGTAGCTCGCCTCATCCGAGGCTAGGAAGAGGTACACGTTGGCAATTTCTTCGGGCGTGCCGCGGCGACCCATGGGCACGCCTTCGGTAGTTTGCTTTTCCATCTCGGCGCTCATCGGGCCGGTTTCCTTGTGCGTCCAGGCCGTATCGATTGGGCCGGGGCCTACGCAGTTGGCGCGCACGCCGTGCTTGGCCTGCTCGCCGGCAATGCCGCGGGTGAAGGCGTGCATAAAGCCTTTGGTGCCGCCGTAGGGAGTATTATTGGGCTCACCCATGTGGCCCGCCTCCGAACCAGCACTCACGATGTTGCCGCGGGTCTTCTTGAGTTCGGGCAGCGCGGCCCGACTCATGTGAAAAGCAGTATAGATGTTGTTCTTCACCATGTACTCGAAGGCTTCGACCGGGTATTCATCCAATTCCTTGGCAGCCGGGAAAGTACCGGCGTTGTTTACCAGAATGTCGAGCTGGCCAAACTCCCCCACGGCGGTTTGCACGCAGGCCTCGGCCACGGCCTGGCTCGACAGGTCGCCCTCGAAGGCAGTGGCCCGGCCGCCGCTGGCTTTTATCTCATCTACCACCGCCTGCACGGGGTCTTCGGGGAAGCCAGCCACTACCACGGCCGCCCCTTCTTGGGCAAATAGTTTGGAAATGGCCTCGCCAACCCCCGCGCCGCCACCCGTCACAATGGCAACTTTACCTTGTAGTCTGTTCATGGGAAAAGAAAAAAAAGAGAAGAGAAGTATGCGGGTTTTCTTACTAGTTTTAGGCTTGGGGGGTTATGGTTCACTATGCCCGGGCCCCTCGTTATTGGTCTGGACCCCCTAGTGCTTCTTACGCCGCGCCTGCTGCTGCGCCCCTACGAGGTGGCCGACGCACCGTCCTTTTTTGCCGTGCTTGATGAAAGCCGCGGCCGGCTCGCCACTTCTTTTCCCGACCGCCTGCTGGCCGTGCCCACGTTGGCCCACGCGCCCGCGCAACTGGCCGCCTTTGCCCACGACTGGCGCACTGGCCGCTTCTACGTATTCGGCATCTGGCACCGCACCGGCCAGGTGTACCTCGGTGATATTTGCCTGATGCCGCAGCTGGCCGGCCAGGCCGAAATTGGCTACTACCTGGCCCCGCAGGCTGAGGGTCAAGGCTACGCCCGCGAGGCCCTAGGGGCCGTGGTAGGCTTCGGCTTCGGGCAAGTGAAAGCCCAATGCCTGCTCATTCGCTGCTTTGCCGACAACCTGCGCGGGCAGGCAGTAGCGCAGGCCCTGGGTTTCGTGGCCGAGCCGGCGCAGCCAACGCACTGGCCGCGCCTGCGCCAGGGACTGCGCCGGGTGCTAGCGCGGCCGCCCGAGCCCGACATCTTGTACTTCACGCGCTATGCGCCGGAAGCTTAATGCGCAACACGAAGCTAGCCGCTGCGTTAGAGCAAGCTAAAGCGGTAAGGTTCCGCTGGTTAGCTTATCAAATCTTCATGAAATCTTTTCCCAGTATTCTCGCCTCGTTGGCTTTGGTAGCCTCCGCATCGCTCGCCCACGCCCAGGCGGCGCCCGCCGTTGCCAAAGAAGAGGGACACATGCCCACCAAGCACAAGCGTATGGAATCGCGTGGTCGCGAAAGCGGCGTCATGATGCACGGCGGCCAGATGATGCAAATGCAAGACGGCAAAATGATGCCTATGGCGCAGGAGATGACCATGAGCAACGGCACCAAAGTGGCCACGAACGGCCAGGTAACCATGGCCGGCGGTAAAACCATGATGCTCCAAGACGGCGAAGGCGTGTCGATGGGCGGCCAGGTGATGCACCACGGCGGCAAAAAGGGCAAGATGATGGGTGGCGGCAAAATGAGTAGCTCGATGTAAGCTGCCCCTACCGGCAGAAAACTAGACGGTCATGCTGAGCCTGCCGAAGCATCTCTACCGCCCCGCTTAGTGCTGTCCTAGCGGGGCGGTAGAGATGCTTCGGCAGGCTCAGCATGACCGCTTCTTGGTATTTTATGCAATATTCCGCGCTCACTGGCCCACCCGCACCCGGCGGGCCAGGTTGCCCAGCAGCCACTCCTGCCGGAAGTTGAGGTACACGCCGAAGGAGTAGTCCAAAATCTTGTTGCCGATATCGTACACCGGCTCCACGCGCACCGTCACGGCAGCCGCGTCCGAGATGCGGAAGTCGCGCAGCAGGCGCACCAGCAGCAGGCGGCGCTCGGCATCGGTGTAGCCGGGCGTGCCGTAGCGCGAGGCCACGCTTTGGTAGTAGGGGGCCCCTAGGGGGGCGTAGAACTGGTGCCCCTGCCAGTAGCTCACCATCAGGTCGGCGTAGCGCGTCTCTAGGGTGCCGTTGAGGTAGAGGCCGTGGCCTTGGGTATAGGGCAGCCGAAAAAAGCCCGAGTTATCGCGGTACAGCGTGCCGTAAGCGTTGAGGCGCACGGCTTGCAGCACCGGCCCCCCTAGGGGCAGCCGGGCCACCACGCCAGTAGCATAGTTGAACAGCGTTTGCACCGGTGCGTGCAACGTGTCAATCTGCCCGCCGAAGTGCCGGGCCGTAAATTGGAACGGGATACTGAGCTGCACCGGGCTATTGTCGCCGGTGAGGCGGAAGCTACTGCTGAGGCCGCCGGCAATCTGCTCCTGGTAGGCCACGCCGGGATACTCCTGCTTCAGCCAGTCCACCCACACGTCCAGAAACACGCGCTTGCTGGTGAGGCGGTACTGCAAGCCTTCTTCCAACGGCTTTAGCATCACGCGCTCAAAGTCGAACAGTGGCTCGATGTACTGGTGGTTGAGATTGGGCAGGATGTTGCCGAAAATGAAGTGGTTATTGCCCACCGTCCAGGTAGCCCGAAATGTGGGCCGCACCTGCCGCAGCTGCGGATTGCCAAAGTCCTTCCACAGAAACATGCCGCCCTCCAGGCGCAGGTTTTTGGTGGGGTAGTACACGAGCTGCGGGTTCAGCTGCGTGCCGAATAGGGTGTAGCCTTCGACAATCTCGTTGAAGTATTCGTTGTCTTTAAAGAAGGTGAAGCTATTTAGGGCGATGCGGAGGTCGCCTTTTTCAACTTCATAGGTTTTTAAATGAGCATCTTGTTCAGCCGCCATAGAGTCAACGTACTCCTTTGGCCCAATGAAGTCAGGATATACGACTTTACCCGCCCTAGGGAAGCCCGGCGCAGGCGACGTAAACGCTCGGTTATCCAGCTGAGCCCAGGCCGGCGCGGCTGTAATTAGCAGGCTTGCAAGGCAAACTAAATTTTTTAGAAATTTCCCCATAAATTTGAGTCGCGGCCGGCACAAAACCGGTAAGCCTGGTGTTAGAAATGGCCGCCGAATAACAGAACGGTAAATGAAAATTGCCGGTCGGCCGCAAGCCAAAACATCGTAGATTTACCAACCTCAAGTTTTCAACCTCCCCTAGCCCATGGCCTTAGCAACCAAAGCCGAAAAACCAGAAAAAGCCGAGAAAGCCGAAAAAAGTGGCGACCCGGCCGTTGAGAAAGCCAAAGCCCTCGCGCTAACGCTCGAGAAGCTTGACAAGGCCTTCGGCAAAGGTACCGTGATGAAACTCTCGGACCAGAAAGTGAACGACATTCCGGCCATCAGCACCGGCTCGCTCTCGCTCGATATTGCCCTGGGCATCGGCGGGCTGCCCCGCGGCCGCGTCATCGAGATTTACGGCCCGGAGTCGAGCGGTAAGACGACCCTGACCATGCACGCCATTGCCGAGGCCCAGAAAGCTGGGGGCACGGCCGCTTTCATCGACGCCGAGCACGCCTTCGACCCGGCCTACGCCAAGAAGCTGAATATCGACGTGGATAACCTCCTCATCGCGCAGCCCGACAACGGCGAGCAGGCCCTCGAAATCGCCGACCAGCTCATCAGCTCCGGCGCCATTGATATTATCGTTATTGACTCAGTGGCCGCCCTAGTGCCGAAAGGCGAGCTAGAAGGCGACATGGGCGACTCGAAAGTGGGTCTGCACGCCCGCCTCATGAGCCAGGCCCTGCGCAAGCTCACCGGTACCATCAACAAAACCAACTGCTTGTGCATCTTCATCAACCAGCTGCGCGAGAAAATTGGTGTGATGTTCGGCTCGCCCGAAACCACGACCGGCGGTAACGCCCTCAAGTTCTACGCCTCGGTGCGCCTCGACATCCGCCGCATCGGGCAGATTAAGGAGGACAAGGACAATGTGACCGGTAACCGCACCAAGGTGAAGGTGGTGAAAAACAAGGTAGCGCCGCCCTTCAAGGTGGTGGAGTTCGACATCATCTACGGCCAGGGTATCAGCAAGGTCGGCGAGATTGTGGACCTAGGGGTGGACATGGGCATTATTGGCAAGTCGGGCTCGTGGTTTAGCTACGACGGCAACAAGATTGGCCAAGGCCGCGAGGCCGTGAAAACCCTGCTGCTCGACAATCCCGAGCTGGCCGATACCATCGAAGGCAAAATTCGCCAGATGGCCAAGGGCGACGAGGCCGTTATCCCGGTGGACATGAGCGGCCCCGAAGACGGCGAAGACACTTTCTAAGATTTTTTAGGACGCTGCCTATAAAGCCCCGCTGCCCCTTCGGCAGCGGGGCTTTTTTGTGCCTAGGCCGCAAAAATTACCGTGCGCCTACCGCATATTTTTGCGAGCTGGCCCGGCGTTTGTAAATCCGATGCGGTCCTGCTTTTCGTTTTTTACTTGTATGCGTCGCTGGTTACTCGTTCCCCTGCTACTGCTGTGCGCTGCCTTCACGCAGCCAATTGGCACGGCCGAGCCCGTGCGCCTGTGGCCCAACGCCAGCTTCCGCACCGGCGAAACCATCCGCTACAAGGTGCACTACGGCATCATCAATGCGGGCGAGGCGGTGATTGAAACCTCCAGCAATTTAGAGCGCGTGGCCGACCGCCCCTGCTACCGCGCCACCGTGAGCGGGCGCACCCTAGGGTCGTTCGACTTCTTTATGCACGTGCGCGACCAGTGGCGGGCCTACATCGATACAGCCAGTATCTTGCCCCTGCGCTCGACGCGCGACATTGCCGAGGGTACCTACCGCAAGAAGGAAGTGGTGGACTTTGACCAAGCACGCGACGTAGTGAACGTGCTGCAAACCCACACCAAAGAGCCTATCCGCTACACCTTTAAGGTGCCCAACAACGTGCAGGAACTGGTGAGCGGCTTCTACTTTTTGCGCACCCTCGACTACGACCACATGAAGCCCGGCGAGGTCATCCACGTGGGCGGCTTCTTCGACGAGGGCACCTTCAACCTAGAGGTGGTGTACAAGGGCCGCGAGCTGGTAGAAACCAAAGCCGGGCTGGTGCACGCCATCAAGCTGGTGCCCCGGATGCCCAAAAACCGCATCTTCCGCGGCGAGGACGCTATTAAAGTTTACTTCTCCGACGATAAGAACAAGATTCCGGTGCTCTTCCAAGCCGAGCTGTTCGTGGGCGCGGTGAAGGTGGATATGTACCAGGCCGACGGGCTGAAAACCAAGCTTAACATGGTGGCGCGGCAGCAAACGCAGCCCTAGGGTCGGGGCTTCACACAAACGTAATACCGCCACCCCGTCACGTTCTGGTAATTTTGCGGCGCGGAAGTTCTTCCCCCTTTCGCCCTATTTACTGTGGCTCCTACCCTAGCCCATCCCAAGGCGGCGCCTGCCAAGGCCGCTACCTACAAGATTTTGGTAGTGGACGATGACCCCGACATCGTGGAGCTGCTCGAGTTCAACCTCAAGAAGGAGGGCTACCTCACCGCTTCGGCCGGCGATGGCCGCCAGGCCCTGGCCATCGCGCCTGATTTTGCCCCCGACATCATCCTGCTCGACGTGATGATGCCCCACCTCGACGGCATTGCCACCTGCCGCCAGCTGCGCGAGCAGCCCCGATTCAAGGACACCTACATCCTGTTCTTAACCGCTCGCGCCGAAGAGTTTAGCGAAGTGGCGGCTTTTGAGGCCGGCGCCGACGACTTCATTGCCAAGCCCATCAAGCCTAGGGCTCTGCTGAGCCGCCTGGCCGCCCTGGTGCGCCGCGACCAGGACCCCCACGCCGGCGTGGAAGCCATCGACATCAACGGCCTGCGCATCGACCGCACGGCGTTTGCCGTGTACCAGGACGGGCGCAAAATCACGCTGCCCAAAAAAGAGTTTGAGCTGCTGGCCTTCCTGGCCGCCGCCCCTCACAAGGTATTCAGCCGCGACGAGCTGCTGCAAAATATCTGGGGCAACGACGTGTTCGTGCTGGCCCGTACCGTGGACGTGCACGTGCGCAAAGTGCGCGAGAAAGTGGGCGACCACCACATCCAAACCATTAAGGGCGTGGGTTATAAGTTTAACGCCGACTAGAAGCCCTTGAGCCTAGCAAGATAGTAGACCGTCATGCTGAGCTTGCCGAAGCATCTCTGCCACGCCACCTAGGGGCTGTTCGGTAGAGATGCTTCGGCAAGCTCAGCATGACGTTCTTTGTTGGCCCCCGGAGCCCCTAGGCCTTCTTTTCTACTAAACTGCCCTATGCTCAAGCTGTTGCACCTGCTGTCGTCGCGCACTATTGCCATACTTATTGCGCTGCTGGTGGCGGGGGTGCTCACGCTGGCGGCCGTTTATATTCCGCAGCTGCCTAGCTCCCAGGCGTTTCTATCGGGCGGCCTGGCGGTAGCGGCCTGCTTTCTGCTTATTTACCTGTCGTTTGAGGCGCTCATCTTCCGCGAAATAAACAGCATCTACTCGCGCCTGGAGCACATCAAGCGCAAAGAATTTAAGAAGCTGAGCAACAAGTTTTTGTTTCGGCCCGAACCCCTGCGCCGCCTAGGCGATGAGATAGTAGCAACCGCCCAGCGCCGCCAGCAGGAGCTGGATGAGCTGAAGCGCCTGCAAGCGCTGCGCCGCGAGTTTCTGGCCGACGTATCGCACGAGTTGAAAACGCCGCTCTTTGCCGCCCAGGGCTTCGTGCATACCATTCTGGACGAGGAGGAGGCCGACACCGACGCCTCTAGTATGGACCCGGCCATGCGCCGCAAGTTCTTGCACCGCGCCGCCGCCAGCCTCGACACGCTGGGCACGCTGGTGCAGGATTTGGTGACCATTGCGCAGCTCGAAAAGGGCGTGGTGCGCATGCGCCGCCAGCGCTTCGACCTGGTGGCGCTGGTGCACGAGCTGTTTGAGTTGCTGGGGCAGCAGGCCGAGCGGCGCGGCGCCACGCTGACCCTCTTCCCGCCCCACCTGGCCGGCGAGGAAATCCCCGTGCTAGCTGACCGTAACCGCATTCGCCAAGTTCTTATTAATCTGATTGACAACGCCTTGAAGTACGGCCGCGAGCAGGAGGGCCAGGTGGTGGTAGCCCTTACGCCCGGCCGCAGCAGCGTGCGCGTGGCCGTGCGCGACAATGGCAACGGCATTGCCCCCGAGCACCAGGCGCGCATTTTCGAGCGCTTCTACCGCGTCGAGAAAAGCCGCTCGCGGGCCGCCGGTGGCTCGGGCCTGGGTCTGGCCATCAGCAAGCACATCGTGGAGGCGCACAAGTCTACCATTCATATCAAGAGCGTGCTGGGCGAGGGCACTACCATGGAGTTTAAGCTGCCTAGGCCCAAGGTGCAGCCCTAGGGCCCTGGTGCGGGCGCGCCAAGTGCGCGCAGCCGCCACCGTACCTTTGTACTCTGCATGAAGCCACCCAAGTTCCAAGACCTCATTCTGTTTGAGAACGACGATTATATCGTCGTCAACAAGCCGCCGTTTCTAGCCACGCTCGACGAGCGCATTGGGGTGGCGCCCAGCTTGCTGCGCCTGGCCCGCGAGTATGCCGACGATGCCCAGGTGGGCCACCGCCTCGACCGCGACACCAGCGGCGCCCTGGCCCTGGCCAAACACCCCGAGGCCTACCGCCACCTGGCCATGCAGTTCGAGAACCGTGAGGTGAGCAAAGTGTACCACGCCGTGACCTGGGGCGCGCCGCCGCTCGACAAGTTTATCGTGGAGCGCAACATCGAAACCACTAAGAGCGGCAAGGCCCGCCTGGCTTACAAGGGCAAGCCGGCCGAAACCCGCTTCACCACCCTCGATACCTATGCCCGCCACGCGCTGGTGCAGTGTGAGCCCGTAACGGGCCGTATGCACCAGATACGCCTGCACCTGGCCTACGTGGAAACCCCCATCGTGGGCGACCACCTCTACGGCGGCGAGGACTTCTACCTCTCCTCGCTCAAGAAGAAGTTTAACCTGAAGGAGGGCGAGCAGGAGCAGCCTTTCATCAAGCGCTTCGCCTTGCACGCCAAGCAGCTAGGCTTTATGGGCCTGGATGGGCAGCCTATTGTAGTAGAAGCGCCTTATCCCAAGGACTTCCGGGTGCTGGTAGACACCCTAGGGCAGTACCGCTAGCCCCACGTATGCCCACGCCTGCTACCGCTGCCGGTTTGCGCATTCGCTGGGAGCAGGGGCTATTTTGGTTGCTGCTGGCGGCGCACCTGCTGCCCCTGTGGAGCCACCGCTACTTCCTGACTTCCGACGGGCCGGCGCACCTCTACAATGCGTGGCTCCTAAAGGCTATGCTGCTGCACCCCGGTAGCGCGGCGCACCAGCTACTGGCGTTCAACTTCAACCCCGAGCCCAATTACCTCAGCCACTTGCTGCTCGGCGGCTTGCTTACCGCGCTGCCGCCGTGGCTGGCCGATAAGCTTGTACTCACCCTTTACGTGGCCGGGCTTCCGCTGGCTCTTCGCTACCTGCTAGGCGCCCTGCGCCCCGATGCCAGCTGGCTGGCCGTACTCAGCTTTCCTTTGATTTACAGCGTAGTACTGCTGTGGGGATTCTATAATTTTTGCTTAAGCATAGTTATCCTCCTGTGGGCCCTCGGGTACTGGCTGCGCCAGGTGCGGCCCGGCCGAACGCTTGGGAGCGTGGCGGCGCTAGCGGGCCTGCTCACGCTATTGTTTCTGGCCCATCCGCTTACCTACCTGGTTTCGGGGTTGCTACTCGGGCTGCTGGCGCTTGCGGCGGGCTGGCAGCAGCGGCAAGTGCTGCGGGCCCTAGGGCAGCTAGCGGTAGCCTACGCGCCTACCCTTCCCTTGCTAGGGTGGTATTTCTGGCACAAGGGGGCAGCCACTGCGCAGCCCGCGCAGCAGTATGGTGAAAACCTCTGGAGCTGGGTGCGCCTCGAAGCGCTGCACTACAGCGGGTCGGCCGAGGGCACCTATCGCTGGCTGGTGGCGCTGCTACTGCTGGCGGCCCTAGTGGCCGCCACGGGGCAGCTATGGCGCGGGGCGGCCATAAGACCCGTGCTGCCCTGGCTGGGCGCGCTGCTGCTACTACTGGTGGCCTACGTAGCCCTCCCCGACGAAATAGCGGGCGGCAGCATCATCCGGCCGCGGTGGGGGCTGCTCAGCTACTTGGTGCTGCTGGGGGGCCTAGGGGCTGTACCCTGGCCACGGCCGCTCCGGGTAGCAGGGCTGGGCGTAGGCGCCTTGGTAGCCAGCCTATTCCTGAGCTTCCGGTGGCAGAAGTTTGAGCCTTACCAGCTTGCGCTGGCCGACTACCGCTCAGCGCTACCCCACCTCCGGCCGGGCACCAGTCTGCTCGCCCTCACGTATGCCGACGTAACGCAACTACCCGGCGGCCCCGAGCTAGATAGCTACCTGCCCTTATTTGTGCATGCCGCGGGCTACTTAGGGACCGAAGCCCAGCTGCTGTGCTACGAGAACTACGAAGCCGAAACCGGATATTTCCCCTTGGTATGGCGGCCAGGCCGCTCGCCCATCTCCGAGTATGGCCAGTACCCTACCCGGCTGAATCCGGTGCTTTACCAACGGGCTTACCGGCCCACTTACGTGCTGCTATGGGGCCGGGCGGCCGCGGCGGCTACCAGCCCCGCTAACGCGGCCCTGGTAGCCGCCTATTTAGCGCGCTATGGCTACCGGCAGCAATTTCGCTCCGCCACCGGCTTGCTAGAGTTGTACGGGCAGCCGGGCCCGAGGCCCCGCGCACAGCCTTAAAGTTTAATGGGTTGCGCTTGGCGTTCTGCCAAAAAAACAGTACCTTTGTGTCCGTTTTTCCCCAAGCCCGCTCGGCTTGGGGTTTATTGTCAATTGTTTAGCCGGTAATTTTTACCACTCCTATGGACCACCTGAGCTTCAAGACGACCCACGTCAACAAGGCCAACGCCCAGAAAAACTGGGTTATCGTGGATGCCAGCGTGGCCCCGCTGGGCCGCGTGTGCAGCCAAATCGCTAACCTGCTGCGCGGCAAGCACAAGCCCTCGTTCACCCCGAACTCCGACTGCGGCGATAACGTTATCGTTATTAACGCTGACAAGCTGCGCGTAACGGGCAAGAAACTAACCGAGAAGGTGTACCTCACCCACTCGGGCTATCCCGGTGGCCAGAAGCGCCGCACTCTGCGCGAGCAACTGAACCGCGATTCGCGCAAAGCCATTGAGCACGCCGTAAAAGGCATGCTGCAAGACAACCGTCTGGGTTCGGCGCAGTTCCGCAACCTGTACGTGTACGCTGGCACCGAGCACCCGCACGAAGCCCAGCAGCCTGTAGCTTACGAGCTGAAGAATCTGTAAATCAACGTTTTTACGGTCGATTTTGGCCGCATTTTTTCCACTTTAATGGCAGCTACTAACACCTCTGGTAGAAGAAAAACCTCGGTGGCTCGCATCTACATGCAGGCCGGGCAAGGGAATATCACTATCAACAACCGGGACATGAAGTCCTACTTCGCCAACGAGCTGTTGGAGAACATCGTGAACCAGCCCCTGGCCATCCTCGAGCAGGTGGGTCAGTACGACATCACGGTCAACGTGAGTGGCGGCGGCATCGCCGGCCAGGCCGAGGCTATCCGCCTCGCCATCTCGAAGGCCTTGGTAAGCGACAACGCCGAAATCAAATCGGCCCTGCGCAAGGAAGGCTTTATGACGCGCGACCCCCGCATGGTGGAGCGCAAGAAGTTCGGCAAGCGCAAAGCCCGCCGCTCGTTCCAGTTCTCGAAGCGCTAATCGTTTAACCGTAGTAGTATCATGGCTCAGTCCACCTCTTATAAAGAACTGCTTGACGCGGGTGCCCACTTCGGCCACCTCACGCGCAAGTGGGACCCCAAAATGGCGCCGTATATCTTCATGGAGAAGAACGGCATCCATATCATTGACCTCAACAAGACGCTGGCTTCGCTGGATTACGCTGCCAATGCTATTCGCAACATTGCGAAAAGCGGCCGCAAAATCATGTTCGTAGCCACCAAGAAGCAGGCGCAGGAGATTGTGCAGACGGAGGCCCAGCGCCTCAAAATGCCCTACGTGACTGACCGCTGGCTGGGCGGGATGCTGACGAACTTCGCCACCATCCGCAAGAGCTTGAAGAAAATGAGCTCCATCGACAAGATGGTGAAAGAAAACACCGCTTACGCCGCCTTGGCTAAGCGCGAGAAGCTCATGATGAACCGCGAGCGCGAGAAGCTAGAGCGCGTAATGGGCGGCATTGCCGACCTGAGCCGCCTGCCCGCTGCCCTGTTCGTGGTAGACGTGAAGCGCGAGCACATCGCCGTGAAAGAAGCCCAGAAGCTGGGGATTCCGGTATTTGCTATCGTTGATACCAACTCAAACCCAGAACTGGTGCAGTTCCCCATCCCGGCCAACGATGACGCCTCGAAGTCGATTCAGCTTATCATGAACGTGATGGGCAAGGCGATTGAGGAAGGCCTGTCGGAGCGCAAGGTTGACAAGGAAGATGCCGAGCGCAAGGAAGCTGACGAAGCTGCCATTGCTGAAAAAACCGAGGCTGATACCCAAAGCTAAGCTGCTCGCTTTTAAAGCTTGACGAAAGAGGGAACGGTCGAGGCTAATGCTTGGCGGTTCCCTTTTTCTTTTTCGGTTGCGCGGGCTTGCTGACCCGCGACTCAAAACGTAAATTTCCCTATACACCCAACTCGCGGGCGGCAAGCCCGCGCTACCACTATGGCAGCTATCACCGCCGCAGACGTAAACAAGCTCCGCACCATGACCGGCGCGGGCATGATGGATTGCAAAAAGGCCCTCACCGAGGCCAACGGCGACTTTGAAGCCGCCCGCGACATCCTGCGCAAGCAGGGCCAGAAAATTGCTGACAAGCGCGCCGATAACGCCACGTCGGAAGGCCTCGTGCTGGTGAACGTGAGCGAGGATGGCAAAAATGGTAAGCTGGTGGCCCTAGCCTGCGAAACCGAATCGGTGGCTAAAGTAGCCGACTTCCGCACCTTGGTGCAGCAAATTTTGGATACGGCCGTGAAAACCAACGTGGGCACCAAAGAAGACCTGTTGGCCGCCAAGGAGGCTGATGGCCGCACCGTGCAGGAGCATATCACCGAGTTGACCGGCAAAATCGGCGAGAAGCTCGACCTGACCTACGCCACGCTGAGCGCCGAGAAAGTGGCTTCGTATATCCACTCGGACAACAAAAAAGGCGTGCTGGTGGGCCTGAAGAACGTGGGTAGCGCTGACACCACTGATGTGGGCCGCGACGTAGCCATGCAAATCGTAGCGATGAAGCCCGTAGCCGTGGACAAGGACGGCGTGGACTCGGCTACGGTAGAGCGCGAAATTGAGATTGGCAAGGAGCAGGCCCGTGCCGAGGGCAAGCCCGAAGCCATGCTGGAGAAAATTGCCCAGGGCAAGCTCAACAAGTTCTACAAGGACAACACCCTGCTCAACCAGGAATTCGTGAAGGACAATTCGGTAACCATCGCCCAACTGCTCGACAAGACGTCGAAGGGCATGACGGTAGAGTCGTTCAAGCGCGTAGCTATCGGCGCGTAAGCGCCCCTAGGGTATCACTGAATAAAAAAGCCCGCTGGCAATGCGCCAGCGGGCTTTTTTTATGGCAGTTGCGTTTTCGGTTTATTCATCTCGATGTGCATCTTGGTCATGCCATCCAAGTAGTTTTCCAGCGGCTCCATGCCAATGGCGGCACGGCGCTTATTCACGTTTTTGGGGTCGCGTAGCGACTTAGGCACTGCTTTAACCGCTGCAGTGCCGACGTTCTCATAGGTCACTTGGGTGCCATACTCCTCGGGCTGGCCGGCATTGATGGCTACCCGGTCGGTGAGGTAGGCATAGTTGGCGGGCCTGGCGTTTTTACGCTTCACCTCAGCCTGCATCAGCTTCAGCACCTGGCGCTGAAAATCGGGGTGGGCGTCGGCGTGCTGCACTAGCAGCCAGAAGTTGTTGGCGCTTTTCTCCCCTACTTGCCGGAAACCGGGGTAACCGTACTGCCGCACGATTTTCTCGAGGATAGGCTGGTGGCGAGCGAAGTTGATTTCCTCTACTTTCACCAAGTCGCGGCCGGCACTGTCGGGCAGTTGTTTGAACATCTGCTGCATGGGCCACTGGTCTACGTAAGCCAGGCTATCCAGCGTCTTGCTGAGCCTGGGGTACTGCACGGACGTTTGGGCGGCGGCCGTAGTAGCCCAGCTAGTAGCTAGCAGGTAAAGGAAAAGCTGTTTCATCTTCAGGTAGGTTACCCTCGTAAAGTGGTTTTAAACCAGAGATTACCCACCGCCGTAAGGTTGCAGCTTCCATTTATTACTGTCTAAAACCGGCTGGTCAGGCCGAAGTGAATTTTAGAGTTGGAAAGGCCAAACGATTGGTTATAAAACGGTGAGCGGCCCACCGAATACACAAACTGAAACAGCCCGGCTGCCGTGCGAAAGCTCAGCCCCGCCCCTAGGCCCGTGGGCGCGTCCAGGGCCGACGTGAGGCCTACGGTGGCGGCTTGGTAAGCGCGCAGCACGCTTTGGTCAGCAAATAGAAATACGTAGCCCTCAGGCCCGGTAAACTGCCGGAATTCAATGGTGCCGACCCCGTAGGCATTAGTGTAAAACTGGTTTTCGCTGAAGCCTCTGAGGGAGTTGAGGCCCCCTAGGCGGAACAAGTCGTTGAGGAAATACTTTTGCTGCTGGTTGAAGAGTGCCTCGCCGCGCAGGCGGGCCACTAGCACCCCCTGCCGCCCTAGGGCCCAGTAGCGCTCGGCGCGCCCGTTGAAGCTATACTGCGTCGAGCGCAGGGGCAGCGTAGCGTACAGGTCTTCCCGAATAAAGGCGTTGCGGCTTACCGTCTTGGTGCCCACGCTGCCCTGCAAGCTCACAAACGAGCCCCGGTGCGGGAAATACAAGTCGTCGAGGTAGGTGCGGGCGTAGGCCAAACCGTAGCTATTAGTTTCCGAATCAATGTAGTCAGGTAGGGTATTGAGATTGTTGAGGTTAACGTAAGCGAGGCTATCGAACAGCAAGCGCGAACTGCGCTGCTCGGCAAAGAAGGTAAGCCGGCCCGCCCGCGCCGTCGGGTAGGTTACCTGCAGCCTCGGATGAATGGTGAGGAACGCCAAGTTCTGGCGATACAGGTTGAAGGTGGCGGCTACTTCGAGTGGCGTACCGAAGAAATTGGGGTGCAAGTAGTTAACATCGAGCGTTTGGGAGGCAGCATCTACCTTGCGCCACTGCAGGCCCACTTGTTTGCCACCGCCGCGCAGGTTGCGCAGCGCCACGGTCACGTCGCCCGTAAACTGCACGCCGCTGCCCGTCGCGTTGGGCAGCAGCCCCACAATGGCGTCGAACTGGTTGGCGGGCCGCTCATCGAGCAATAAGTACACCCGCGCCCGCCCCCTGGCAAAGCGCACCTCGGGCTCGGCCCGCAGGCGCACGTAGGGCAGCTGCCGCAGCAGGGCCGCCGCCGCCAGCACGCGCTGCTGGCTATAGGGCGCCCCCGGAAAAAGCTGCAAATATTTGGTTAGGAAGCGCTTTTTGGTGCGGCTCGTGCCAATCACCTGCAGCGAATCGAACGTGACGAGCGGCCCGCGCCGCAATACCACCCGCCCGGCAATGGAACTAGCCGCTAGCTGTAGCGAATCGAGGCCGACAGTGGCAAAGGGATACCCCTGGTTCTCCGCTTCGGTGAGGATACGCTCTTGCAAGCTAACCCACTCGGCCGGTCGCCAGAGAGTGCGCCGAAAAAACTTTTCGCGGTAGCCCGCGCGCGTCAGCAGGCCGTCGCCCAGGTTGCCATTGTGCAAGTAGGCCCAGCGGAAGGGCTCGCCAGCGTACACGTGCACTCGCACGGTATCGCGCCCCCAGCTTAGCGAATCAACCGACGCCAGTAGATACGCCTCAGCTTGCAGCGCCAGCACTAGCTCGCGTACCGTGCGCAGGGCCGTAAGCGAGTCGGGCACCGTAGCCCTAGGGTGGAAGCGCCGCACCAAAGCCTGGTCGGCAGCGGTGCCAACCCACACCAGGGTGCGCAGGCGGCCGGGCAGCTTGCGCGGCACTGCCGGGGCCCGGCGGCGGGTGGTATCGGGGGGTAGCGGGGGCGAGGCTAGCCCCGGCGCCGTGGGTACTACCACGCCCGCCCCCGACCCTAGGGGCGTTTGGGCGCCCGCAGGCCCCACCAGCCCCAGCCAGCAACCCAGTACAAAAAGGAAGCGGTAACGCATAATTCGTCGGAGAGGCAAACGCAAAACCGACCAGTTAATTTCCGCCGAGCGAATTTTACCCCGCGCTTGGCGTGTTGTAGCTCGTTGGCGCTTCTCGCAAATTACGCGCTGCCTGCTCATGCCCGGCCTTTACCTACACATTCCATTCTGCAAGCAGGCCTGCCACTACTGCGACTTCCATTTTAGCACCTCCATGGGGCTAAAGACGCAGTTTGTAGCCGCTTTGACCCGAGAAATGGCCCTCCGGCGCCATTATCTGCCCGCGCCCGCCACGCCCCTCGAAACTATCTATTTTGGGGGCGGCACGCCCTCGCTGCTTACGGCGGCGGAGCTAGACGCCATCTTCACCGCCATTCACGCGCAGTTTGAGGTGTCGCCACGGGCCGAAATTACCCTCGAAGCCAACCCCGACGACCTCACGCCTGAGAAGCTGGCCGTGCTGGCCGCCTCGCCCATCAACCGCCTCAGCATTGGCCTACAGAGCTTCCATGAGCCGCACCTGCGCCTTATGAATCGGGCGCACTCGGCCACCGAGTCGCGGCAGGCCGTGCAGCAAGCACAAGCTGCTGGCTTCGAAAATATTTCGGTAGACGTTATTTACGGCATTCCAGCCGCCAGCCACGCCATCTGGCAGGCCGACTTGGCGGCGTTGCTGACCCTAGGGGTACCGCACATTTCAGCCTATGCGCTCACCATCGAGCCAGATACTGCCTTCGGCCGCCGGCTAAAAAAAGGCACGTTCCTGGCGCCGCCCGACGAGTTTGTGGCCGAGCAGTTTGAGCAGTTGCTAGCGCAACTGCGGGCTGGCGGCTACGAGCAGTACGAAATCAGCAACTTCTGCCTGCCGGGCCGCGAAAGCCGCCACAACAGCAATTACTGGCGCGGTGTACCTTACTTGGGTCTTGGGCCCAGCGCCCACTCCTTCGATGGCCGTAGCCGCCAATATACCGTGGCCAACAACCCGCGCTACGTGGCGGCCGTGCTTGAGCAGGGCGAGGTGCCCGCCACCGTGGAGCAACTCTCCGCACTCGACCAAGCCAATGAATACCTGCTTACCACCCTGCGCACCAGCCGCGGCTGCGACCTGCGCTACCTCGCCGATGAGCTAGGTACAAACCTGCTAGCTACCCACAGTCAATACCTACAAAGCCTGCTGAACCAACGCTTGGTCACGCTCGACCAGCAGGTACTCCGCCTGACCGATGCTGGCAAGCTGCTGGCCGACCATATTACGCTGGAGCTATTTACTGAAGTAGCCTAAAGATTTCGTACTTACCGCACCCTAGGGTCCTCAACACAAAAAAAGGTCATGCTATGTAGCATGACCTTTTTTTGTGTTGAGGACCCTAGGGCTCTAGCCACCGCCTATTTTTGGTCGTCGGCGGGCTGGTCCAAGGTGGTAGCTTCCGCTTCCGTGGGCGAAACAGCACCTGATTCGGTGCGGTTAGCTTCTTGGTTGGTGTTGCTTTCGTCGTTCAACTCGGGCACGAACTCACGAGCTTCGGTACCAGCCTCGTTGGTGGTGCTGGCAGCCGCAGCAGCACCCGCATTGCCCCCACGGCGGCGCGAGCGGCGGGTGGTAGTGGACTTAGCAGCGGCAGCGTTCTTGCTCTCGAGTAGGGTTTCGTTGAAGTCTACCAGCTCGATGATGCACATGTCAGCGTTATCACCGGCGCGGCTAGCGCTCAGCTTCAGGATGCGCGTGTAACCACCGGGGCGGTTAGCAATGCGGCCAGCTATCTCGCCATACAGTTCCTTGATGCTTTCCTTGTTTTGCAAGGTGGCAAATACGGTGCGGCGCGAGTGCGTAGTATCGTCCTTCGCCTTAGTCAGCAGCGGCTCCACAAACTGGCGCAGGGCCTTGGCCTTGGCCACGGTCGTAGTTACGCGCTTCGAGATAATGAGCGACGAAGCCATGTTCGACAGCATCGCATTGCGGTGGGACGCCGTGCGGCCCAGGTGGTTGATTTTTTTACCGTGTCGCATGGGACAGTTTTGGGTAAATGCTACGCTTGCGGGCCAAGACCACGGCGGGCCAAAGCGGCCTCATTAGAACCTTGTCCCCTAGGGCGTAGCGGGGTGAATAAAGCTATAAAAAAGGCTGGCTGCCATAACCCCGCGGTGGAGGTGCTAGCAGCCAGCACGGCAATCAATTACTAATCTTCGTCGAGGCGATACTTGCCGAGGTCCATGCCAAAGTGCAGGCCCTTCTCTTCCACCAGGTTTTCCAGTTCCGTGAGGCTCTTCTTACCAAAGTTGCGGAACTTCATCATGTCAGCCATGTCGAGCTGCACCAGCTCGCCTAGGGTCTTGATGTCAGCCGCCTTCAGGCAGTTATAAGCGCGCACCGAAAGGTCCATCTCGCTGAGCGGGGTCTTCAGCGTCTTGCGCATAGCCAGGGTCTCCTCATCCACTGGTTCAGCCGCCGCCGGGCGGTTGCCGCTCAGCTGAATAGTATTGTCCGAAAACAGCATGAAGTGCTGAATCAGAATATTGGCCGCACCTTTTAATGCCTCCTCAGGATGAATCGAACCGTCGGTTTGAATTTCAATCAACAAACGCTCGTAGTCCGTTTTCTGCTCCACGCGGGTGTTCTCGATGCTGTACTTCACGTTTTTGATGGGCGTGTAGATAGCATCGATGGCAATCTGGCCAAATACTTGGTCAGTCGGCTTATTTTCGTCGGCCGGCACGTAACCACGGCCACGATTCACCGTCAACTCAAATTCCAGTTCTTTGGCTGGGTCTAGGTTGCAGATAACCAGCTTCGGATTCAACACCTGGAAGCCGTTAGCAAACTTGGCAATGTCGCCAGCGGTAAAAGTATCTTGCCCGCTGATGCGCACCGTAATCTTGTCCTCAATGGCATCGCTAATTTTCTTAAAGCGCACCTGCTTGAGGTTCAGGATGATTTCGGACATATCCTCAATCACCCCTTCAATCGTGGAAAACTCGTGCAGCACCGAGGTCGTGCGCACCGACGTAATGGCGAAGCCCTCCAGCGACGAAAGCAAAATGCGACGCAGCGCATTCCCAATCGTAACACCGTAGCCCTTCTCCAGAGGCTTGAATTCAAACGAACCAGTGAAGTCGTCGGCTTTCTCCATTACGACCTTCTCCGGCATTTGAAAAGCTAAGATTGACATATGTGGGGCGTGTTAAGTAAGTACAAGTAAAGCGAGCCTAGGCTCGCTAAGTTCCCCAAACCCAATGCCTTGCTTGCGCTTGGCTACCCTCTCCCACCGGGGACCAACCGGAAGCGGGTACAGCACGAAAGCGGCCCGAGCCAAAGCCCGGGCCGCACAAAGTGCCAGTTTATTACTTCGAATACAATTCGACGATAAGCTGCTCCGAAATCTTTTCCGGAATCAGCTCCCGCGATGGCATATTGGTGAACTTACCCACCATCTCTTTGCCGTCCCACTCCAGCCACGAGAACTGACGCGAATTGCGTACACTCAGCGAAGTCGTGATAGCTTCCAGCGACTTCGACTTCTCCCGCACGCCTACTTGGTCGCCAGCACGCAGTTTATACGAAGGAATGTTAACTACCTCGCCGTTCACCGTGATATGCTTATGCGATACCAGCTGGCGCGCCGCGCGGCGCGTGCTGGCAATACCCAAGCGATATACCACATTATCGAGACGCGACTCCAGCAAACCCAGCAGATTGTCGCCGGTGATACCCGGCAGCACAGCGGCTTTGTGGAAGAGGTTCTCGAAATATTTTTCTAGCACCCCATACAGGTACTTTACCTTCTGCTTCTCCATCAGCTGCACAGCGTATTCCGACTGCTTCTTGCGGCGGCCACGGCCATGCTGGCCCGGAGGATAATTCTTTTTGTTGAGCGCTTTGCTCGGGCCAAAAATGGGCTCCGAAAAGCGGCGGGCGATTTTGGCGGTAGGGCCAGTATAACGTGCCATTTTACAGGAATATCAAAAGTGAGAAATCAAACGCGGCGACGCTTGGGCGGGCGGCAGCCGTTGTGCGGCAGCGGCGTCACATCACGGATGGTCGTCACTTCAATACCGATGTTGCCTAGGGCACGAATGGCCGACTCACGACCAGCACCCGGACCTTTCACAAATACTTCTGCCTTGCGCATGCCTAGGTCGTGCGCCACTTTGCCGCAGTCGCTAGCCGCCATTTGAGCAGCGTAGGGAGTGTTTTTCTTCGAACCTCGGAAACCCATCTTGCCCGCTGAAGCCCAGGAAATCACCTGCCCATTGGAGTTGGTTACCGAGATGATGATATTGTTGAACGAAGCGCGGATGTGCACTTGGCCGACTTGCTCCACCACCACAAGGCGCTTTTTGGCCTTGTCTTTTCTTTTTTGTGCCATTTGGTTATCGCTGAAAACACGGCAGGTGTTAGCCTTGAGTTAGAAGTTATGAGTCTTAAAATACTAACCCACAACTTCTAGCTCAAAGCTGATTGCCGCTGAAGTTTACTTAGTTGCTTTCTTCTTACCAGCCACAGTCTTGCGTTTGCCCTTACGAGTACGCGAGTTGTTTTTGGTACGCTGGCCTCGCACCGGCAGGCCTTTGCGATGGCGCAGGCCGCGGTAGCAGCCAATGTCCATCAGGCGCTTAATGTTGAGCTGGATTTCCGAGCGTAATACACCCTCCGTCTTATGCTCAGCAGCGATGATGGCGCGAACTTCACCGGATTCGGCTTCCGTCCAATCCTTCACCTTTTTGTTGATGTCGATACCGGCCTTGGTGAGAATTTTAGCCGCGTTGCTCCGGCCAATGCCGAAGATGTAAGTCAGGGCGATTTCGCCGCGCTTGTTGTCCGGGATGTCTACCCCTGCGATACGAGCCATAAGGAAAAATAAGATGTTTGCGGACCAGAAAGCCCGGCAGCAACTTGGAAGGCGATAGCAGCCCTAGGGTTGCTACCAGTACCCAAGCCTCCGAGTTTCTGAAATTGGTTTAGCCCTGACGTTGCTTGAAACGCGGGTTCTTCTTGTTGATGACGTAGAGCTTGCCGTTACGGCGAATGATTTTGCAATCAACGCTACGCTTCTTCACCGAGGTTTTTACTTTCATGGCCTTGAAGAAAACGAAAAAATTACTTATACCTATACTTAATTCGCCCTTTCGACAAGTCGTAAGGCGACATTTCTAATTTCACCTTGTCGCCGGGCAAAATCTTGATGTAGTGCATTCGCATCTTGCCCGAAATGTGAGCAATCAACTGGTGCCCATTTTCCAATTCCACACGGAACATGGCGTTGGACAGGGCTTCCAGGATGGTTCCGTCCTGCTCGATAGACGCTTGTTTGGCCATATGGCTAGTGCAGTGCTTTCTCTATGTATTCAAATGAGGTCAGAATTTCTGCCTTATCTTTTCTAACAACAACTGTATGCTCAAAGTGCGCGGCTGGCTTATTATCGCGAGTACGGATAGTCCAACCGTCCTTTTCCTGCATTACCTCCTTTTTGCCTAGTGTAATCATTGGCTCAATGGCGAGGGTCATGCCGGTTTGTAGCTTAGGTCCCGAGCCGCGCTTACCATAGTTAGGTACATCTGGCTTCTCATGCAGCTTGGCACCTACCCCATGCCCTACTAGCTCCCGCACTACTCCGTAGCCCTTAGGAGCCACGTAATTTTGAATAGCGTAGCTGATATCTCCTACTCGGTTGCCAGCAATTGCTTGCTCTATACCCTTGTAAAGCGAGGCTTCTGTTTCTTTTAGCAATTGCTTTACCGCCAAAGGCACCTCCCCTATTGGGTAGGTATAGGCGCTGTCTGCGTGGTAACCATTTAAAAGCACCCCACAATCAACTGACAAAATATCTCCGTTCTGCAGCGGCTTGTCTGTTGCAAAACCATGCACTACTACCGAGTTCGGGCTCAAACAAAGGCTATAAGGGAAATTATTATACCCTTTGAACGAAGGCACCGCACCATGGTCACGGATAAACTCCTCGGCGCGGCGGTCTAACTCCCGCGTCGTTACGCCTTCGCGGATAAGCTTGGCCACTTCACCATGAGCTTGCGCTAACAACCGAGCTGCTTCGCGCATTAAATCAATTTCTTCTTCAGTTTTAAACTGAATAACTCCTGTAGCCATGCATTACGAAGCAATAGCGATGGGCTGCGATGGCCGCCCTCGCAGCTTACTAGATTTCATCATACCATCGTAATGACGCATCAGCAAGTAGCTTTCTACTTGATTAAGCGTATCGAGCACTACCCCTACCATAATGATGAGTGAGGTACCACCATAGAATAGTGACAAAGGACGTGTTACTCCCAGTAGAAGCGCTACGGTTGGAAATACCGCAATCAAGGCAAGCGCAACAGCACCCGGTAGCGTAATACGCGTTAGGATTTCATCGATGAATTCCGAAGTATCACGACCAGGCTTAACACCGGGTACAAAACCCCCACTCCGCTTTAAGTCATCAGCAATCTGATTAGGATTGACGCTGATGGCAGTATAGAAATAAGTGAAGACGATAATTAAGAATGCGAAGACAGCATTATATACCCAATTCTCAGGTGAGAAATAAGTCGCGATACTGGCTGCTAACTCGCTATTCTTGTTCCAGGCCTGGGCAGCAATATTTGGCACAAACATCAGTGATTGGGCGAAAATGATAGGCATCACCCCAGCTGCGTTTACTTTCAACGGGATAAATTGACGCTGCGCATCTAGTTGTGTGGTGCCACCTACTTGCTTAGCATACTGTACTGGAATGCGACGCACTGCTTGTGTCAACACAATAACAGCCATCACAATTAAAAATAGTACTACCATTTCCAGCAAGAAAATCAACGACTTATTGATTCCCTTGGAAGCTGCTTCTCCTATTAAGGCACCGGGTAAACGTGACACAATACCAATCATGATAATCATAGAGATACCGTTGCCAATGCCTTTGTCAGTGATTTTTTCCCCTAGCCACATGCAAAACAGCGTTCCAGCTGTAATAATGAGCATGGTAGAAATAGTAAAGAATGTACCAGGATTCGCAATCGCTTCGGCATTAATGGTAGCCAGAAAGCCGGCCGACTGCGCCATCACAATCGGAATAGTCAGAATACGGGTATATTGATTTATCTTTTTACGGCCCGATTCCCCTTCTTTTTGCAGCTTTTGAAAATACGGCACGGCAATCGTTAGCAGTTGCAATACGATTGAAGCTGATATATAGGGCATAATGCCCAAAGCAAAAATCGAGGCATGACTAAACGCACCACCGAGCAATGTATCCAGAATACCAAACACCCCATTCGTCCCTTGCTTGAGGCGGTTAGGATCAATGCCAGGAAGCACGACATAACAGCCGAGCCGATAGATAGCAATGAAAAGCAGCGTATTGAGGATTCGCGTACGCAAATCCTCAATCGCAAAAATGTTTTTTATCGTGTTGATAAACTTATTCATTGCTAGGAACTAACGAATAGATAAGCTACAGGGTAATAACCTTACCACCAGCCTTTTCAATAGCCTCTTGAGCCGATTTAGAGAAAGCGTGGGCATGCACTTCGATAGCCGCGCTTAGTTCGCCACGGCCAAGTACTTTGATTTTAGCGTTTTTCGATACTAGGCCGGCTTCTACAAAGTAGCCTGCGCCCATGGTAGCAGCGTTATTCGTTTCGAATAGGTTTTGTATCACATCAAGGTTGATACCTTTATACTCTACCCGGTTGATGTTTTTAAAGCCGAATTTAGGTACACGGCGCTGCAATGGCATCTGGCCACCTTCGAAACCCGATTTGCGCGAGTAACCTGAACGCGATTTGGCACCTTTATGGCCTCGAGTCGAGGTACCACCCCGGCCCGAGCCCTCGCCGCGACCCAAACGCTTATTATTACGCGTTGAACCTTCGGCAGGTTTGAGATTGGAAAGATTCATATCTAGTATAAACGCTTAAAGTTCAGTTACTTCGAGCAGGTGCTTTACCGAGGCTACCATGCCTAGGATACTGGCATTGGTTTCGTGAGTAGCAACGCTGTTGAGTTTGCGTAGGCCTAGGGCCTGCACAGTGCGCTTCTGCCGCTCGGGGCGGTCGATGGCACTACGGACGAGTTTTACTTGAATTTGAGCCATCGTCTTTTAACCGTTAAAAACGCGAGCAAGAGAAATACCACGAGCTTGGGCAATCTGCATTGGGTCGCGCATCTTAGATAGCGCATCGAAGGTAGCCTTTACCACGTTATGGGGGTTTGACGAACCTTTTGATTTTGCAAGTACATCCTTAATGCCGGCCGATTCGAACACGGCACGCATGGCACCGCCGGCAATTACGCCAGTACCAGCAGCAGCTGGTTGTACTAGCACGTAGCCGCCTGAGTATTTGCCCTCCATGATGTGGGGTACCGTGTGCTTATACAGCGGCACTTTCACGAGGTTCTTGCGGGCGTCGTCAATGCCTTTGGCAATGGCGTCGGTTACTTCGTTGGCTTTGCCTAGGCCATAGCCTACGGTGCCTTTGCCATCGCCTACCACTACGATAGCTGAGAAGCTGAAACGACGACCACCTTTTACCACCTTCGCTACGCGGTTGATGGCTACTACTTTCTCTTTCAGGTCCGACTCGCCTTGCACGGCGTTGTCGTTACCACGACCGCCGCGGTCATTACCCCGGCGGTCATTGCCACCTCTGTTATTACCACCACGGTCGTTGCCACCGGCACCGCCACCACGGTTGTTGTTGTTATACTCTGCCATGATGCGTTAGAAATTGAGGCCGCCTTCGCGGGCTCCTTCAGCCAATGATTTAACCCGACCGTGATACAAATAACCCGAGCGGTCGAACACTACTTTAGTAATACCGGCGGCTTGGGCCTTGGCCGCGATTTCGCGACCTACCGCAGCTGCCAGCGCTACGCCGTTGCCACCTTCGGCTGTTACCTTTTTCGACGAAGCGGCAGCTAGCGTACGGCCAGCGGTATCGTCGATGATTTGAGCGTAGATGCCCGTGTTAGAGCGGAATACCGACAGGCGCGGGCGCTCCGAAGTGCCGGACACTTTCGTGCGGATAATGCGCTGAATGCGCTTCCGGCGAGATGCTTTATCGAAAGCCATGATGCTGAATTACTTTTTAGCGGCAGTCTTGCCGGCTTTACGACGAACCACTTCACCCACGAAACGCACACCTTTGCCTTTGTAAGGCTCTACTTTCCGCAGCGAGCGGATTTTAGCGGCTACCTGACCAATCAATTGCTTATCAATGCTAGTCAGGGTCACAATAGGGTTTTTTCCCTTTTCAGTTACAGCCGTAGCCGCTACTTCGGGGGGCATAGCTAGGTACACATTGTGCGAATAGCCCAGCGACAATTCTAATGCGCCGTTAGCTAGGGCAGCCTTATAGCCTACCCCTACTAACTCAAGCTTGTGCTCATAACCAGTACTCACGCCGGTAATCATGTTATTGATGAGCGAACGGTAGAGGCCATGCATAGCCTTATGGCGCTTCTGCTCGGTGGGCCGGCTCACTATCAGGTTACCATCTTCGGTAGCCACCGTGATGTCGCGGTCCACGGCCTGCGTAAGCGTGCCCTTAGGGCCTTTCACCGTAACGGTGTTGTCTTTATCAACCGATACCTGCACGCCACTGGGCAGGCTTATCGGCAGTTTACCAATGCGGGACATATAGATACTACTGCTTAGCGGGTTAGTACACGTAGCACAGCACCTCGCCGCCCACGTTCTCGTTCTTAGCTTCCTTCTCAGTCATTACCCCCTTCGAGGTCGAGAGAATGGCAATGCCTAGGCCACTCAATACACGCGGCAGGTTCTCTACGTGCGCATACTGGCGCAAGCCAGGCGTGCTTATGCGCTCTAGCTTAGTAATGGCCGGAGCTTTCGTAGTAGGATTGTACTTAAGCGCAATCTTAATTACGCCCTGCGCAGAGGTATCATCAAAACGGTAGCTCTGAATGTAGCCCTTTTGATAGAGCACCTTCGTCATTTCCTTTTTGATGTTGCTGGCCGGGATTTCCACCACGCGGTGCCCCGCCTTCTGGGCGTTGCGTACCCGGGTTAGGTAATCGGCAATCGGGTCAGTATTCATTTAGTTATAAATGGCCCACAACTTGGGGCCGCAAAGATAAGAAAATTTCGCAGCAGTAGCTAATAGCCCTACAGCGAAATTCCAGTTAAGACTACTGGGCTCGGCTTTCGGGGCGCGGCCCATGGTTTCTTTCGGCAACCTGCCAAAGCGGGTGGGTAAGCCCACAATATTCTATTTCGGGGTGCAAAGGTAGCAGACAACGTGCCACTTATGCAAGTGCTAGTATAATAAATCCACTCTGGGGTGCTTCGCACAAAAAAACCTCCAATCTATACAATAGGAGGTTTCTTTGTGTAAAGCACCCTAGGGTGCTTACCAGCTTGACTTGGTCACGCCGGGAATTTTACCGGCCAGTGCCATCTCGCGGAAACGAACGCGGCTGATGCCAAACTTACGCATGTAGCCACGGGGGCGGCCATCAATCATATCGCGGTTGTGCAAGCGCACAGGCGAAGCGTTGCGGGGCAGCTTGTCGAGGCCGGCATAGTCGCCGGCAGCTTTCAGAGCCTTACGCTTCTCGGCGTAGCGGGCTACCAGGGCAACGCGCTTGCGGGCCCGGGCTTTGATGGATTCTTTAGCCATTATTGAGCGTCCTTTTTAGCGTTAGCGAAGGGCATCCCGAAGGCGCGGAGCAGCTCGTAGCTCTGCTCATCGTTTTCGGCGGTCGTCACGAAGGTGATGTCCATACCCGAGATGCCTTTGATTTTGTCAATCGAAATCTCCGGAAAAATGATTTGCTCCTTCACGCCGAGTGTGTAGTTGCCACGGCCATCGAAGCCTTTATCATTAATTCCTTTGAAATCACGCACACGGGGCAGGGCCACCGTCAGCAGGCGGTCCAGAAACTCGTACATGCGCTCACCACGTAGCGTTACACGCGCGCCAATAGGCATTCCCTCGCGGAGCTTGAAGTTAGATACCGAGCGCTTAGCGATAGTCGGCACTGCCTTCTGGCCAGAGATAGTGGTCAACTCCTCTACTCCATTATCAACCAATTTCTTATCAGCCACCGCGGCACCGATGCCGCGGTTAATGCAGATTTTGGTGATGCGCGGTACCTGCATAATGCTCTTATATTGGAATTTCTCCTGGAGCGCAGGTACTACTTCTTTCTCGTATTTATCTTTTAGTCGGGCCATAGTCGTAGCGGGTTAAGCGTTGGCCGAATCAACCTTCTTCACGTTTGACACGTGCATCGGGCTTTCGATTTTAGTGATGCCACCCTGAGGGTTCTTCGCACTCGGCTTGTTGTGCTTAGTCACCAGGTTAAGGCCTTCCACGATGACGCGCTGGGTCGAGCGATTCACCGACTTAATAACGCCACGCTTGCCTTTCTCATCACCGGCAATTACGAGTACGTTGTCGCCCGTTTTCACGTGCAAGTGTACGGGGGCTGCTTTTGCTTTCGTTGCCATAGCTTTAGATTACTTCAGGGGCTAGGGATACGATTTTCATAAATTGCTTCTCGCGCAACTCACGGGCCACCGGCCCGAAAATGCGTGTGCCACGCGGTTCGTCGTTGTTATTAAGCAACACGGCAGCGTTATCATCGAAGCGGATATAGGAACCGTCCTTGCGGCGAATTTCCTTCTTAGTACGCACGATAACGGCTTTGCTTACGGTACCTTTTTTAGCGTTTCCCGAAGGAATTGCCGATTTAATAGCTACCACGATTTTATCGCCAACCGTTGCGTATTTCTTGCCCGTGCCACCCAATACGCGGATGCAGAGCACTTCCTTGGCGCCGCTATTATCGGCCACCGTGAGGCGGGATTCTTGCTGTATCATCGTTCAGGATTATTTAGCACGTTCAACAATTTCAACTAAACGCCAGCGCTTAGTCTTGCTTAGCGGGCGAGTGCTCATGATGCGCACCGTATCGCCTTCGCCACACTCGTTTTTCTCATCGTGAGCGTGAAACTTGGTCGTCTTGCTCACAAACTTGCCGTAAATTGGGTGCTGCTGCTTTACCACAACAGCCACCGTGATGGACTTGTCCATCTTGCTGCTAGTTACCTTGCCGACGATTTCCTTCCGCAGGTTACGGTCGGAAGCGGCGTTGTGAGCCGGCAACAGGTTTTCTTGAGTCGGTTCCATTACTAAGCTTGGTTAGAAGCCTGCTCATTATTCCGACGCGAAAGCTCCGTTTGCAGGCGAGCAACGGTTTTGCGGTTGACCTTCAAACGGGCCGGGTTTTCGAGCGGGCTGATAGCGTGCGCAAAGCGCAACTGCTGGCCGTTGGTTTGCTCAGTTTTAAGTTGAGTGCGCAGGTCTTCTAAAGACAGGGCGCGGAGTTCAGTGCTTTTCATCGGTTAGGCAGCAGATTCTTCGAAGTCGCGACGAACTACAAATGAGGTACGAACCGGCAGCTTCTGGGCCGCTAGGCGTAGCGACTCTTTGGCAGTTTCGAGGCTCACGCCATCCGATTCAAACAAAATCATTCCTGGCTTTACGCAAGCTACCCAATACTCAGGGGCACCTTTACCCTTACCCATCCGCACTTCAGCCGGCTTCTTGGTAATGGGTTTGTCGGGGAAAATGCGAATCCATACTTGCCCTTCGCGTTTCATAGCACGGGTCACGGCAATACGAGCTGCCTCAATCTGGCGAGCCGTAATCCATGAAGTCTCCAGCGACTTGATAGCGAACGAACCGAAGTCTATGGAGCTGCCGCGGTAGGCCAAGCCAGTCACGCGACCCTTTTGCATCTTGCGATACTTGGTCCTTTTCGGTTGTAACATGTTAAAAAAGAGAAAGAAACTAAAAAAATATTTGCACTAAACCCTAGCCTGCACTGGATAGTTCAGACTAGGGTTAAGGCCTTCAAACTATAGATTACCGGCGGGGACCACCACCTTGGCCACCACGAGGAGCACCACTACCGGCGCCGCCCCGGTTGCCGCCACCCTGGCCACCACGGGAAGCTCCACCCGCACCGCCATCACGGCGCGGACCACGGTCACCTCCACCTTGGCCATCGCGGCGTGGGCCACGGTCACGGCCATCGCGGTCACCACGTGGGCCACGGTCGCGGTCACCACGGCCACCACGGTCATCGCCACCCTGGCCGCCAGCCGGAGCTTGGTTAGGCGACAAGTCAGGCTTACCAAATATTTCCCCGCGCATCACCCATACTTTGATGCCGATTTTGCCATACACCGTCTGCGCTTCCGAGAGGGCATAGTCAATGTCAGCGCGCAGGGTGTGCAGCGGCGTGCGGCCTTCCTTATACTGCTCCGAACGGGCAATTTCAGCACCGCCTAGGCGACCACCGCACTGAATCTTGATACCTTCAGCACCGGCACGAAGTGCGGCCTGAATCGACATCTTCATGGCGCGGCGGAATGAGATACGGGCAGCTAACTGCTGCGCGATGCTCTCGCCCACTAGGCGAGCATCCAACTCAGGACGCTTAATCTCGAAGATGTTGATTTGAACATCCTTTTTGGTAATTTCCTTGAGTTCGTCTTTGATTTTATCAACCTCTTGGCCGCCTTTACCAATTACTACACCCGGACGAGCCGTGTTAATGGTAATAGTAATGCGCTTCAGCGTGCGCTCGATAACAATGCGCGAAATACCACCCTTTTGGATACGAGCGTTGATGTACTTGCGAATTTTCTCATCCTCTACCAGCTTGTCGGCAAAATCTTTGCCGCCGTACCAGTTAGAGTCCCAGCCTTTGATAACGCCGAGGCGGAAACCGACGGGATTTACTTTCTGTCCCATGATAGATTAAGCGTTGGCGGGGGTTTCGGTAGAGGTAGCAGCGTCGATAGAAGTTAGCGCGCGATTCATAGCGTTAATTTCTTTTTTCGTCATCTGCGACTCGCGCTGCGGACCAACCGTCAGCGTGATGTGGTTCGAACGCTTGCGAATGCGGTGGCCACGACCCTGCGGGGCGGGGCGCAGGCGCTTCAACTGCCGGCCTTCGTCAACCATAATTTCGGTCACGTACAGGTTGGCGTCTTCAATGCGCTCATCAGCATTTTTAAGCTGCCAGTTGGCTAGGGCCGACAAAAGCAGTTTCTCTACCTTTTCGGCACCCGAATTGGCTTCGAAGCGGAGCAGACCTAAGGCCTGCGTGACCCGCTTACCGCGGACCAAGTTGGCTACCAAGCGCATTTTGCGCGGCGAGGTAGGCACGTTACGGAGTTTGGCTACTGCTTCCATCTTAACGCTTGCCTTTATCTTTTTTGGCGACGTGACCACGGAAGTTGCGCGTGGGCGCAAACTCGCCGAGCTTATGGCCGACCATGTTTTCAGTTACATACACCGGAATGAATTTATTCCCGTTGTGTACCGCGAAGGTGTGACCTACAAAGTCGGGCGAAATCATTGAACGCCGCGACCAAGTTTTAACTACCGTCTTCTTACCAGCACTTTCCAGCGCTTCTACCTTCTTCTCGAGCCGGAAGTCAATGTACGGCCCTTTTTTCAGTGAACGTGCCATTGGTTATTTTTTGCCTTTCCGGCTGACAATAAGGTTTTCCGAATACTTATTCTTGTTACGGGTCTTCTGGCCCTTAGCGAAGATGCCATTGCGGCTACGCGGGTGACCACCCGACGACTTACCTTCACCACCACCCATGGGGTGGTCAACGGGGTTCATAGCAACGCCACGAACGCGGGGGCGACGACCAGCCCAGCGGTTGCGGCCAGCTTTGCCCATTACTACATTCATGTGGTCACCGTTCGAAACAGTGCCCACCGTAGCAGTGCAGGTTACGAGCACCATGCGCATTTCACCAGAAGGCAGCTTCAACGTAGCGTAGCGGTCTTCGCGAGCCACAAGCTGAGCGTAGGTGCCAGCTGAGCGAGCGATGGCGGCACCTTGGCCGGGTTGCAGCTCGATGTTGTGTACAATGGTACCGAGAGGCATCTCGCGCAGCGGCAAAGCGTTGCCAACTTCAGGAGCTACGCCGGTACCAGATACAATCTGCGTACCCACGGCCAAGCCAGCAGGAGCGATGATGTAGCGCTTCTCACCGTCGGCGTAGTGCAGCAAGGCGATACGAGCTGTGCGGTTAGGGTCATATTCGATGGTCTTCACCGTGGCCGGCACTCCGGCTTTATCACGCTTGAAGTCCACGATACGGTACTGGGTCTTGTGTCCACCGCCGATGTAGCGGTTAGACATCTTACCCGAAGAGTTGCGGCCCCCACTCTTCTTGAGTGGTGCCAGCAACGACTTCTCCGGCGTCGAGGCAGTAAGCTCATCGAAAGCCGGGGCCACGCGGAAGCGTTGGCCGGGCGTTGTGGGACGGAGTTTTTTTAGTGCCATTACTAGCGTTTGCTTTTGCGGCGGTTAAAATGGCGGGCGACCCTAGGGCCACCCTACCTTGTTAAGCAATTAGATATTGCCGTAGAAATCAATAATATCACCATCTTTCAGCGTCACAACGGCTTTTTTGCCGTGGGCGCGGCGGCCAGCAACCTGGCCACCTTTGGTGAATTTCGACTTGACCTTGCCGATGGTGCGCATCGTGTTGATGCTCGTTACGGTTACCCCGTACATCTGCTCTACGTCTTTTTTAATCTGCACCTTGTTAGCCGTACGCTCTACTTCGAACACGTAGCGGCCTTTTTCGGTCAGGCCAGTGGCCTTTTCGGTGATGATGGGGCGTTTCAGCGTGCTCATTACTCGGCGTTGTTAGCGGTGTAGAGTTGCTCCAGCGAACGCAGACCTTCCTCGCTCAGCAGCAAGGTGTCGGTGTTCAACAGGTCGTGGGTGTTGAGAGCTACCGGAGTAGCCACTTTCACCTTCTGGATGTTACGGGCACTCAGCAGCAGGTTCTTGTCAGCCTCAGCAGCCACGTACAACGTCTTGCGACCATTGTTGAGCTTTAGGCCTTCGAGGATAGCTACGAAGTCTTTCGTCTTGGGAGCCCCTAGGGTCAGGTTTTCTACCAAGGCTACTTTGCCTTCGCGGGCCAGAACCGATAGAGCCGACAAGCGGGCAAGGCGCTTGGTTTTCTTGTTCAGCTTGAAGCCGTAGTCGCGAGGCTTAGGACCGAACATACGGCCACCGCCTACGAATACACCCGACTTCATTGAGCCAGCGCGGGCGCCGCCGGTACCTTTTTGCTTCTTCAGCTTTTTGGTAGTGCGGGCTACTTCGGCACGTTCCTTCGATTTGTGCGTGCCCTGGCGTTGATTGGCCAGGTACTGCTTCACGTCAAGGTACATGACGTGCTCGTTCGGCTCGCGGCCAAACACGGCGTCGGACAGCGTAACCTTACGGCCAGTGTCTTCACCTTTGCTATTGAATACGGACAGTTCCATTATCTAGTCGAGCTTAGCAGGTTATTTCTCCAGAACCACGTAGCCGTTCTTGGCGCCGGGCACCGAACCGCTCACCAGAATCAGGTTCTTGTCAGCTACAATGCGCATCACCTTTAGGTTCTGCACTTTCACGCGGTCGCTGCCCATACGGCCACCCATGCGCATTCCTTTGAACACGCGCGAAGGCCACGAGCAAGCACCAATAGAACCCGGGTGACGCAAGCGGTTGTGCTGACCGTGGGTCTGCCCACCTACACCCTGGAAGTTGTAGCGCTTTACCACGCCTTGAAAACCCTTACCCTTCGAAGTACCAACTACGTCAACAAATTCTCCTTCTTCGAACAGGTCCGTCTTCACTTCGCTACCGAGCGCGAAGGTTTTCACGTCATCAGTGCGGAATTCTACCAAACGCTTCTTAGGCGTGGTGTTAGCTTTGGCGAAGTGACCAGCAAGCGCTTTAGTGGTGCGCTTGGTTTTCTTCTCGCCATAGCCGAGCTGCACGGCGTTGTAGCCGTCCGTCTCGATGGTCTTAACCTGCGTCACTACGCACGGACCCGCCTCGATGAGCGTGCAGGGAATGTTTTTCCCGTCCGGAGTGAAGAGGCTTGTCATACCGATTTTTTTACCGATGATGCCAGGCATTCTTGTGGTTGTTAAATAGACACAAAAGAAAAAGGCCCGAGTGGCCTTTTCTAAAAGGGAGTGCAAAGGTAAGGTTTTTTGCTGAGAAAAACCAATAGACTAAGGAAAATATTTCAAGTCAAGCAGTTGAGGTATTTTATGCCTACGGCAACTACCGCATTTTTCCTGACACAAAAAGCCCCGCTGGCTCTTACCAGCGGGGCTTTTACATACACTAAACCCTAGGCTCAGACTTTGATTTCAACGTCAACGCCGCTAGGCAGCTCCAGCTTCATCAACGCATCTACCGTTTTGCTGCTGGTCGAGAAGATATCCACCAAGCGCTTATAGGTGCAGAGTTGGAATTGCTCCCGGCTCTTTTTATTCACGTGGGGCGAACGCAGCACCGTATACTTCTCCTTTTCCGTAGGCAACGGAATGGGGCCGCTTACGATGGCACCGGTAGCTTTCACAGCCTTCACAATTTTCTCGGAAGACTTATCGACCAGATTATGGTCGTAGCTTTTCAGCTTGATTCTGATTTTCTGGTTCATGGTTGGTTAGGGCCGATTGCCCTAGGGTTGACAAGCTGAATAAATATTAGGCGCGAGTGCCTTTAGTCTTAGCTACAATGGCATCGGCCATGTTAGTAGGTACCTGCTCATAGTGCGAGAAGGTAAGCGAAGCTGAAGCCCGGCCCGACGACAGCGTGCGCAGGTCGGTCACGTAGCCGAACAACTCTGACAGCGGAACGTCCGCCTTGATAACTTGGGCTCCGCCTTTAGTGTCCATGCCTTTCATCAGGCCGCGACGACGGTTTAAGTCACCAGTTACCGGGCCGGTGTACTCGTCGGGGCAAACTACTTCAACGGCCATGATGGGCTCGAGCAGTTTCGGACCAGCCTTGCGAGCAGCCTCACGGAAACCATCACGGGCAGCCAATTCGAACGACAGCGCGTCCGAGTCAACATCGTGGAATGAGCCATGGTAGAGGCGCACCTTCATGGTCTCGATGGGGAAACCAGCCAGCGGGCCACGCTTCATAGCTTCTTCAAAACCCTTTTGGATGGGAGCAATGAATTCGCGGGGAATGACACCACCCACGATAGCATTGTCGAATTCCATACCAGGTTTTTCCGGCTCGGTTTCTTTCGGACCGAGTTCAAACACGATGTCGCCGAATTTACCGCGGCCACCAGTTTGCTTCTTGTAAGTTTCGCGGTGGTCCACCTTCTTGGTCAGCATCTCCTTGTAGGCAACCTGCGGAGCACCTTGGTTGATTTCAACCTTGAACTCGCGGCGCATCCGGTCGATAATAATTTCCAAGTGCAACTCGCCCATACCACGCAGAATAGTTTGGCCGGTTTCTTCATCGGTGTTCACGCGCAACGTGGGGTCTTCCTCAATGAGCTTGGCGATAGCCATACCCATTTTATCCACGTCAGCCTGAGTCTTAGGCTCAATGGCGTAGCCAATTACCGGCTCGGGGAACGACATCGACTCCAGTACCAACGGGTTCTTCTCGTCGGTTAGCGTATCGCCAGTCTTGATGTCCTTAAAGCCCACACCAGCCGCAATATCACCCGCTTGGATTTTGTCAATCGGGTTCTGCTTATTGGAGTGCATCTGCATGAGGCGCGAAATACGCTCCTTCTTGCCAGTGCGGTTATTGAGCACGTAGGAACCACCATCAAGCTGACCGCTGTAGCAGCGGAAGAAGCATAGACGGCCTACGTAAGGGTCGGTAGCAATCTTAAAAGCCAGCGCGGTGAAAGGCTCCGAGTTATCGGGGTGGCGCTCTACTTCATCGCCGTTATCGGGGTTGGTACCCACAATGGCCGGCATGTCAAGCGGCGACGGCAGGTAAGCCATTACAGCATCCAGCATCGTTTGAACGCCCTTGTTTTTGAAAGCCGAGCCGCAGAGCACCGGCGAGAATTTCATATCGATAACCGCTTTACGGATAACGACCATCATCTCTTCGCGCGTAATGCTCTCCGGGTCCTCGAAGAACTTCTCCATCAAGGTATCATCGTACTCAGCTACGCTCTCAATGAGCTTTTCGCGCCATTCGGCTACGGTGTCCACTAGGTCCTCGGGCACTGGAATCTCGTTATACGACTTGCCTTCGGTAGCATCGTCCCACACAATAGCCTTGCCAGTGAGTAGGTCAACTACGCCTTTGAAGGTGTCTTCAGCGCCAATGGGGATTTGCAATGGTACTGGGTTGGCACCAAGCTTTTCCTTAATCTCGTTAACGGCTTTGAAGAAGTCGGCACCGGCGCGGTCCATCTTGTTGACAAAGCAGATACGGGGCACGCTATACTTGTCGGCTTGGCGCCATACGGTTTCCGACTGCGGCTCCACGCCCGATACGGCGCAGAACAAAGCCACTGCCCCGTCAAGCACGCGCAGCGAACGCTCCACCTCCACCGTAAAGTCAACGTGACCAGGGGTATCGATGAGGTTGATTTTGTATTGCTTGGTATCCGGCACCGTGTTGCCTTGGGCATCGGTGGGGTAGTTCCAGAAAGTAGTGGTAGCAGCCGAGGTAATGGTAATGCCCCGCTCCTGCTCTTGCTCCATCCAGTCCATCGTGGCGGCACCATCGTGCACCTCCCCGATTTTGTGGGTTTTCCCCGTATAGTAGAGGATGCGCTCCGAAGTCGTCGTCTTGCCCGCGTCGATGTGGGCCATGATGCCGATGTTACGCAGATATTCGAGGTCTTTATTGACGGCCATTACAATAGGTTAATTAGCGCGTTAGCGGGTTGATAAGCTCAGGTAAGAAGACAACCAAGAGTGGTTAAACATTCCATCTAAACTTATCAACCCGCTAACGCCCGAGATATTAGAATCGGAAGTGCGAGAAGGCCTTGTTAGCTTCGGCCATGCGGTGCGTATCGTCTTTTTTCTTAACGGCAGCTCCTTCGCCTTTAGCAGCGGCAATAATTTCACCCGCTAGTTTGTCTTTCATGGTTTTCTCACCACGACGACGAGCGTACTGAATCAGCCACTTCGAGCCCACGGCGATGCGGCGGTCAGCGCGCACCTCAATCGGCACCTGGAAGGTGGCACCACCCACGCGGCGGCTCTTCACTTCCACAGTCGGCATCACATTATTGAGCGCTTTGCGCCACATTTCGAGGCCGCTTTCCTTGGTGCGGGTTTCCACTTGCTCTACGGCATCGTAGAAAATGGTGTAGGCCAAGTTCTTTTTCCCGTCATACATCATGTAATTGACGAAGCGGGTTACGAGCGTCTCCTTGAACTTGGGGTCCGGCAGGAGAATGCGCTTTTTCGGTTTAGACTTACGCATGGTATTGGATAGTGCTTGGTGCTTGGTGCCTAGGGCCGCTAGGTTCACCTAAACGTCCCAAACACCAAGCACTAACTAATTATTTTTTCTTACCGGGTGCTGGTTTACCACCTTTGCCAGCCGCTGCGGCTTGGCCTGGCTTCGGGCGCTTAGCACCGTACTTCGAGCGGCGCTGCAGACGGCCACTAACCCCAGCCGTGTCGAGGGCACCACGGATGATGTGGTAGCGCACGCCAGGCAGGTCTTTTACCCGGCCTCCGCGAATGAGCACGATGCTGTGCTCCTGGAGGTTGTGGCCTTCACCGGGAATGTATGCGTTTACTTCCTTACCGTTGGTAAGGCGCACACGGGCCACTTTGCGCATAGCCGAGTTCGGCTTCTTAGGCGTGGTGGTGTACACACGGGTGCACACGCCCCGACGCTGCGGGCACGAATCAAGGGCGGGCGACTTCGACTTGGTAGTCAGAGCCTCACGACCTTTCCGTACGAGTTGGTTAATGGTTGGCATTTAGGAATTGATTGACGGAAGCCGTTTGCCTCCAGATTTTTCAGGCCTGCAAAGGTACGAAATCGCTTTTAGAAAAGCAAACTCGCTGAAAAAGTTAATCTTCCAGAAGTGGGGGACACAAAAACGTCATGCTGAGCTTGTCGAAGCATCTCTACCACGCCCCTAGGGCATCGTTTACCAAGATACTTCGGTAGGCCCAGCATGACGTTCTGTTTGTGTCCCCTAGGGCCACCTACGCCTCCCCTACCGCTCCACCAAAGTTGATAGGATAAGTAGGCGCATCCTGATGCAGCTTGATAGCGCCAAAGCTCTGCTCAAACTTCTGCACGTTCTCCTCTAGCGCCGCCAGCAGGCGCTTGGCGTGCTCGGGCGTGAGGATGATGCGGGCCTTAACCTTGGCCTTGGGCACGCCCGGCAGCAGGCGAATAAAATCCACCACGAACTCGCTGCTACTGTGGGCAATCAGGGCCAGATTGGCGTACTCGCCCTCAGCAATGGCTTCACTCAACTCGATGTTGAGCGCATTAGGGTCGGTGTTTTGGGGTTGGTTGGGTTGCATATTATTCGCTCTGGCTTTCGCCAAACATTGTTTCTTCAATCATATTCACTACTCTCGCAATAGGCATTGCAAATACACCTGCCTTGCCTTCAAGGAATGCTTCACGCCACATTTGGTAGCCTTTTTCAAAATCCTGCGGCAACGATTCTTTTGCAACAACTAACTGTGTTACACTGGCTTCAATCGCATCCTCTGAAAAAGGTAAATGCGATGCCGTACCGCTGTCTTTCTTTTCAGGATTAGACTTCAGATTTAAACCATTCACTTGAATATGAACAGCTATTTCTGCGCCGTATAGCTTTTCAACTTTCAAAATTTGCAAAGTAGAATTCGGGTCAGCGGTTCGCGTTTGATACTCCCAAATCTGTCCTACTTGAAACCGTGAGTTGTGAAAATCTTCTATCGGTGCTTTATCAGTTGTCATCATAATGAACGCAAGTAAGCCCCTAGGGCTACAAGATGGCTGACAAGCTCAGCCTGACGGCTTTTACCCAAACAAAAACCCCCGGCCGGCACTCACGCCAACCGGGGGTTTTGCTTTTACAAACCTACGTCACTCGTTAGTCCTGCACTGTGGTCGTCTCGCGCTTGGCGCGCGAGGGGCGCTTGGTGGGGGCGGCGGGCTCGGCGGCAGCGGCGCTCTGGCGGGCGGCGAGGTCGTCTTTCGAGGTAACCTCGATGCCCTGGTACTCGCGCAGGCCAGTACCGGCCGGGATGAGGTGGCCAACGATTACGTTCTCCTTCAGGCCCAGCAGCTCGTCGGCTTTACCGCGGATGGCGGCTTCGCTCAGTACTTTGGTCGTCTCCTGGAACGAGGCAGCCGAGATGAACGAGGCCGTGCCCAGTGAAGCCTGCGTGATGCCTTGCAGCGTCGGCTTCGACACCGCCGGTTGGGCATCGCGGACTTCGGCCAGCTTCAGGTCGCGGCGGCGCAGCGACGAGTTCTCGTCGCGCAGCTTGCGTGAGGAGATAATCTGGCCGGGGCGCAACTCGGTCGAGTCGCCGGCATCGGTTACCACCTTCATGTCGATGATGGTATCGTTCTCCTCCATCAACGATACCTTGTCCACGAGCTGGTTTTCCAAGAAGCTCGTGTCGCCGGCATCCATCACGAGCACCTTCTGCATCATCTGGCGGACGATTACTTCGATGTGCTTGTCGTTGATTTTCACGCCCTGCAAGCGGTACACTTCCTGAATCTCGTTCACGAGGTACTCCTGCACCGCGCCCGGACCCTGAATGTTCAGAATGTCGGTCGGGGTGATGGCGCCGTCGGAGAGCGGGGCACCGGCCCGCACGAAGTCGTTGTCCTGCACCAGGATGAACTTCGACAGCGGCACCATGTACTTCCGCTTCACGCCGTCTTTCGACTCCACGAAGATTTCGCGGTTACCACGCTTCACCGAGCCGTAGGTGATTACGCCGTCGATTTCCGATACTACCGCCGGGTTCGACGGGTTGCGGGCCTCGAACAGCTCCACTACGCGGGGTAGACCACCCGTAATGTCGCGGGTCTTGCCCACGGCGCGGGGAATCTTGGCCAGGATGTGGCCGGCCTTCACCTTCGTGCCGTTCTCGACGTTCAGGTGAGCGCCTACCGGCATCGAGTACGACTTGTTGGAGTCGGCATCGGCACCTTTGGCGGGCAGCAGGATAACCGAGGGGTTCTGCGCCTTGTCTTTCGATTCGGTGATAACCTTCTCGCGGAAGCCCGTCTGCTCGTCGGCCTCCTCGCGGTAGGTCACGCCTTCGGTGATGGCATCGTACTGGATGGTACCGTCGAACTCGGCCAGAATAACGGCGTTGTACGGGTCCCAGTTTACCAGTTCCTGGCCTTTCTCTACGGCATCGCCTTCCTTCACCAGCAGGAACGAGCCGTACGGCACGTGGTTGGCAATGAATACTTTGCGCGTATCCTTGTCCACGATGCGGATTTCGCCCGAGCGACCCATTACCACGTTGGTAGCGCCCCCTTCGGCGTTGGTACCAGCCACGGCGCGAATGTCCTCGAACTCAATCACGCCGTTGAACTTGGCGCGGATGTTAGCCTCAACCGCAATGTTCGAGGCCGTACCACCTACGTGGAAGGTACGGAGCGTCAGCTGCGTGCCGGGCTCACCGATGGACTGCGCGGCGATAACGCCCACAGCCTCACCTTTCTGCACCATGCGGCCGGTGGCCAGGTTACGGCCGTAGCACTTGGCGCAGATGCCGCGCTTGCTTTCGCAAGTCAGCACCGAGCGAATCTCTACCGACTCGATGCTAGTAGCGTCGATGCGGCGGGTAATTTCCTCAGTAATCTGCGAGCCGGCGGCCAGAATCAACTCGTCGGTCAGCGGGTCGATGATGTCGTGCACGTTGGTACGGCCGAGGATACGCTCGGAGAGCGGCTCCACGATGTCCTCGTTGTCTTTCAACGCGAAGGTTTCCGTGCCACGCAACGTGCCGCAGTCCGGCTCGTTCACGATTACGTCCTGCGACACGTCTACCAGACGGCGGGTCAGGTAGCCGGCGTCGGCCGTCTTCATGGCCGTGTCGGCCAGACCCTTACGGGCACCGTGCGTCGAGATGAAGTACTCGATTACGTCGAGGCCTTCCTTGAAGTTCGACAGAATCGGGTTCTCGATAATCTCGCCTACCGAGCCTTGCAGCGATTTCTGGGGCTTGGCCATCAGGCCGCGCATGCCGCCGAGCTGGCGAATCTGCTCGCGCGAGCCGCGGGCACCCGAGTGCATCATCATGTAGATGGAGTTGAAGCCTTGGTTCTCCTTCTCCAGGCGGCCCATCAGGGTCTCCGTAATCTGCGAGTTGATGCGGGTCCAGATGTCGATTACCTGGTTGTAGCGCTCGTTGTTCGTAATCAGACCCATCTGGTAGTTCTGCGTTACTGCAGCTACGTCCGCCTGGGCTTGGGCAATCAGGATGTCCTTCTCTTTCGGAATCTGGATGTCGCCCAGACCCATGCTCAGACCGCCTTTGTAGGCCGACTGGAAGCCGAGGGTCTTGATGTCGTCCAGGAACTGCGCCGTGCGGGCCATGCCCGTGCGCTTGAAGACCATCGAGATAATCTGCTGGAGCTTCTTCTTGGTCAGCAGCTCGTCCACGAAACCTACTTCCTTGGGCACGAGCTGGTTGAAGAGCACGCGGCCGGCCACTGTTTCGATGATGCGGGGCACGAGGTCGTCGTTCTCGTCGCGCACCATGGTTTTCACCTTGATGTAGGCGTGCTTCGAGAGCTGCTTCTCGTTGATGGCAATCACCACTTCCTCGTCGGAGTAGAACACCCGGCCTTCGCCCTGAATCTTCTCGTCGTCGGTCGAGCGCTTGCCCTTAGTTACGTAGTACAGGCCCAGTACCATGTCCTGGCTCGGTACGGCGATAGGCGCGCCGTTGGCCGGGTTCAGAATGTTGTGCGAGGCCAGCATCAGCATCGAGGCTTCCAGGATAGCAGCCGGCCCTAGGGGCACGTGCACAGCCATCTGGTCACCGTCGAAGTCGGCGTTGAAAGCCGTACACACGAGCGGGTGCAGCTGGATAGCCTTGCCCTCGATGAGGCGCGGCTGGAACGCCTGAATACCCAGACGGTGCAGCGTAGGAGCACGGTTGAGGAGCACCGGGTGACCCTTCAGCACGTTCTCCAGGATATCCCACACTACGGCATCCTTGCGGTCCACAATCTTCTTAGCCGACTTTACCGTCTTCACAATGCCGCGCTCGATGAGCTTGCGGATGATGAACGGCTTGAACAGCTCGGCGGCCATGTTCTTGGGCAGGCCGCACTCGTGCAGCTTCAGCTCGGGGCCTACCACGATAACCGAACGGCCCGAGTAGTCCACGCGCTTACCCAGCAGGTTCTGGCGGAAGCGGCCCTGCTTGCCTTTCAGCATATCGGACAGCGACTTCAGCGCGCGGTTACCTTCGGCGCGCACGGCGTTCACCTTGCGCGAGTTGTCGAAGAGCGAGTCCACGGCCTCTTGCAGCATGCGCTTCTCGTTGCGCAAAATCACCTCCGGGGCCTTGATTTCAATCAGGCGCTTGAGGCGGTTGTTGCGGATGATAACGCGGCGGTACAGGTCGTTCAAGTCGGACGTGGCGAAGCGGCCACCATCCAGCGGCACCAGCGGGCGCAGCTCCGGCGGAATCACCGGCACCATGCGGATAACCATCCACTCGGGCTTGTTCTCCACGCGGGTGGCGGCATCGCGGAAAGCTTCTACTACGCGCAGACGCTTCAGCGCCTCCGCCTTCCGCTGCTGCGAAGTCTCGTGCGCAGCCGAGTCGCGGAGCGAGTAGCTCAGCTCGTCGAGGTTGATGCGCTCGAGCAGCATTTGCAGCGCGTCGGCCCCCATTTTAGCGATGAACTTTTGCGGGTCATCGTTGGGCAGCATCTGGTTTTCGCGCGGCAGCTTGTCGATGATGTCCAGGTACTCGTCCTCGGTGAGGAAGTCGAGCTGCTGCACACCTTCTTCGGCTTGCACGCCGGGCTGCACCACTACGTAGCGCTCGTAGTAGATAATCTGGTCGAGCTTCTTGGTGGGCAGGCCCAGCAGGTAGCCGATTTTATTCGGCAGGCTCTTGAAGTACCAGATGTGAGCTACGGGCACCACCAGCTCGATGTGGCCCATGCGCTCGCGGCGCACCTTCTTCTCGGTCACCTCCACGCCGCAACGGTCGCAGATGATGCCCTTGTAGCGAATACGCTTGTATTTGCCGCAGTGGCATTCCCAGTCTTTCACCGGGCCGAAAATCCGCTCGCAGAACAAGCCACCCATTTCGGGCTTGTAGGTGCGGTAATTAATCGTTTCCGGCTTTACTACCTCCCCCGTGCTGCGCTCCAGAATGCCTTCCGGCGAGGCCAGCGAGATAGTAACCTTCGAGAAGTCCTGTACTAACTTCTTGTTTTTTGCGAAAGCCATTAGGTTTGATTATTAGCTGTTAGCTGTTTGGCTTTTAGCTGTTAGAGTATCTTCTAACAGTTCGACGCTACGAAAAGTGCTCTACAGGTCGGACAGGTACGCCGCGCAGTAGATTTCCGTCAGGCCTTACTTACTCTTACTATATATAAACTCCCGATTCCTGTGGCTACCCTGACCTGTCTCGGGGTGGCTGTTTCGTATCGGTCGCCCGTTAACTACTTTTTATAACTAGCATCCTGCGCCGCTAGCAAGTTTACCGGAGTTGGCCCCCTAGGCGGCCAACTCCGGTACCTTACTTAATCGAGCGAAATCTCCAGCGCCAAGCCACGGAGTTCGTGGATAAGCACGTTGAACGACTCGGGGATATTAGGCTTCGGCAGCACGTCGCCTTTCACGATGGCTTCGTACGCCTTGGCGCGACCTACCACGTCGTCCGACTTCACGGTCAGGATTTCTTGCAGCACGTTGGAAGCACCGAAGGCCTCCAGCGCCCACACTTCCATCTCGCCGAAGCGCTGGCCACCAAACTGCGCCTTACCACCCAGCGGCTGCTGCGTGATGAGCGAGTACGGCCCGATGGAACGAGCGTGCATCTTATCATCCACCAAGTGGCCGAGCTTGAGCATGTAAATCACGCCCACGGTCACCGGCTGGTCGAAGCGGTCGCCGCTCAAGCCATCGTGCAGGTAAGCCCGGCCCCAATCGGGCAGGCCAGCGGCCGTCAGCTCCTTGGCTACCTCGTCCTCGGTCGCGCCGTCAAAAATCGGCGTGGCGTAGGTGCGGCCTAGTTTGAGGCCGGCCCAGCCGAGTACGGTTTCGTAAATCTGACCGATGTTCATGCGGCTCGGCACACCCAGCGGGTTCAGCACGATGTCCATCGGCGTACCGTCGGGCAGGAAGGGCATGTCCTCATCGCGCACGATGCGGGCAACTACCCCTTTGTTACCGTGGCGACCGGCCATCTTGTCACCTACCTTCAGCTTGCGCTTCTTGGCGATGTACACCTTGGCCAGCTGCACGATGCCGGCGGGCAGCTCGTCGCCTACCTCCAGCGTGAAGCGGTCGCGCTTGAAGCGGGCCGTGATGGTGTTGCGGCGCTTCGCGTAGTTCTTGATGAGCTGTTGCAGCATCTCGTTCACGCGGTTGTCGGCGGTCCAGTGGTCGAGCTGCAGGTCCTTGAAGAGGTTTACCTCTTCCGGCACGGCGTAGTTGCTCTCATCGCGGTAGGCGTTCTTGTCTGGGAACAGCGCTTCGCTGATGTTCTTCCGGCCAAACTTCACGCCCTTCGCCAGCACGTCGTCCCCGAAGCGGTGCTTGATACCCTGCGAGGTCTTGCCTTCCAGCAACGCCACCAGCTTATCAATCATAATGGCCTTCACGCCGCGCAGCTCGCGGGCGTAGCCTTCCTTCAGGTCCTCCACCTCTTTCTTCGACTTGGCGCGAAGGTTCTTGTCCTTCTTGGGTCGCGAGAAGAGCTTGGTGCCGATAACCACGCCGTTCAAAGAGGGCGGCGCCTTAAGCGAGGCATCCTTCACATCGCCGGCCTTGTCGCCGAAGATGGCGCGGAGCAGCTTCTCCTCTGGGGTCGGGTCGGTTTCGCCCTTGGGCGTAATCTTACCGATAAGGATGTCGCCTTCGCGTACCTCCGCGCCCAGGCGGATGATGCCGTTGTCGTCGAGGTTGCGCACGGCTTCCTCGCTCACGTTCGGAATCTCCGAGGTCAACTCCTCTTCGCCGCGCTTGGTCTCGCGCACTTCCAACTCAAACTCCTCGATGTGAATCGAAGTGAAGATGTCATCGCGCACCACGCGCTCCGAGATAACGATGGCATCCTCGAAGTTGTAGCCTTGCCACGGCATGAAGGCCACCTGCATGTTGCGTCCCAGGGCCAGTTCGCCTTTGTTCGTACCGTAGCCCTCGCAAAGCACCTGGCCCTTGGTCACACGCTCGCCGTTTTTCACCAGCGGCGTGAGGTTGAGGCAGGTATCCTGGTTGGTGCGGCGGAACTTGATGAGGCTGTACGTCTTGCGGTCGGCATCGAAGCTCACGGCCAGCTCGTCGTCGTTCAGGTCGTACTTGATGATGATACGGTTGGCATCCACCGAGTCCACCACGCCATCGCCCTCGGCGATGATGAGCGCGCGCGAGTCGATAGCCGTGCGGCCTTCCAGGCCCGTGCCCACAATCGGGGCCTGCGGGCGCAACAGGGGCACTGCCTGGCGCTGCATGTTCGAGCCCATCAGCGCACGGTTGGCGTCGTCGTGCTCCAGGAATGGAATCAGCGAAGCGGCTACCGATACAATCTGGTTCGGGGCTACGTCCATGTAGGAGTATTCCTCCGGGCCTACCACCGGGAAGTCGCCTTCGAAGCGGCCTTTCACCAGCTCCTGCGTCAGCTTGCCCTCGTTGCTGAGCAGCGAGTTAGCCTGAGCGATGTGGTGGGTATCCTCTTCCTCGGCAGTCAGGAACTTCACGTTCTCGGTCATGTCCACAGTGCCGGCGCTTACTGTGCGGTAAGGCGTCTCGATGAAGCCCATCGAGTTCACGCGGGCGTGCACGCACAGCGACGAAATCAGACCAATGTTTGGGCCTTCCGGCGTTTCAATGGTGCAGAGGCGGCCGTAGTGCGTGTAGTGCACGTCGCGCACCTCGAAGCCCGCACGCTCGCGGCTCAGACCTCCCGGCCCCAGCGCCGATACGCGACGCTTGTGCGTCACCTCAGCCAGCGGGTTGGTTTGGTCCATGAACTGCGACAGCTGGTTGGTGCCGAAGAACGAGTTAATCACGCTCGACAGGGTACGAGCGTTAATCAGGTCCACCGGCTTGAAGTCCTCGTTGTCACGCACGTTCATGCGCTCCTTGATGGTACGCGCCATGCGGGCCAGACCTACGCCGAACTGGGCGTAGAGCTGCTCCCCTACCGTGCGCACGCGGCGGTTGCTCAAGTGGTCAATGTCGTCGACAATGGCCTTCGAGTTAATCAGGCCAATCAGGTACTTCACGATGAGCACAATGTCCTCATTGGTTAGTACGCGGGCCTCCTGGTCCATGCCGATACCCAGCTTCTTATTAATCCGGTAGCGGCCCACTTCCCCGAGGTCGTAGCGCTTGTCCGAGAAGAACAGCTTCTGGATGATGTCGCGGGCCGTCTCCTCGTCAGGGGCTTCCGTGTTACGGAGCTGACGGTAAATCTGCTCCACGGCTTCCTTCTCCGAGTTGGAGTTGTCCTTCTGCAGGGTGTTGTAGATAATCGCGAAGTCCGCGATGTTCACATTCTCCTTGTGCAGAATCACCGACTTAGCGCCGGCATCCACGATGGTATCGATGTCGCTTTCCTCGATAACCGAGTCACGCTCCAGCAATACTTCGTTACGGTCGATAGAAACTACCTCGCCGGTGTCCTCGTCCACGAAGTCTTCCGTCCAAGTGCGGAGCACACGAGCCGCCAGCTTGCGGCCTACAGCCTTCTTGAGGGTTTTCTTATCTGCCTTCAACTCCTCGCTTAGGCCAAACAAGTCCAGGATGTCCTTGTCGGTGCCATAGCCAATGGCGCGCAGCAGCGTCGTCACCGGAAACTTCTTTTTCCGGTCGATGTACGCGTACATCACGTTGTTCACGTCCGTGGCAAACTCAATCCACGAACCCTTGAACGGAATGATGCGGGCCGAATACAGCTTCGTGCCGTTGGTGTGCTTGCTCTGGGCAAAGAACACGCCCGGCGAGCGGTGCAGCTGCGATACGATAACGCGCTCGGCCCCGTTAATAACAAACGAGCCTTTCTCCGTCATATACGGAATATTGCCCAAGAAAACTTCCTGCTCAATCGTCTGGAAGTCCTCGTTATCCTTGTCATTACAAATGAGTTGCAGCTTCGCTTTCAGCGGCACGGCGTAAGTCAGGCCGCGGTCGATGCACTCATCCACCGTGTATTTCGGCGGGTCAACGTGATAATCAATAAAGTTCAGCACGAAGTTTTCGCGCGAGTCCGAAATCGGGAAGTTCTCGGCAAACACCTTAAACAGACCCTCGTTCGTGCGGCTCGCGGCGGCCGTTTCGAGCTGAAAGAACTCCTGGAACGACTGCACTTGCACGTCCAAAAAGTCCGGATACTCAATAACTTTCTTAATCTTGGCGAAATTGATTCGCTCACTGGCCCCAGTCAGGTGTTTGACTTCGGCGGCCTCAGTTGCTTGCGGTGTAGCCAATTGGAAAGGTTTTAAAAATGTACACGTAAGCTACTCTAGTTACGCGAGTTAGCACTCTAGCTGCGTTGGGTTCGGAAGTTTGCTTTCACACCTGCACCTACGGTAAAAGCCTTCAGACAAACTCAACAGTTACTAGCGCAGGAAAGGACCTTACCACGTTGATTGTCAAATGAGTCCGAAACTCTAACGACTTCTAACGTGATAAGGTCCTTCATTGCACTTCGCTCCATTAAGCAATAGAGAAGAAAACTGCTAGCGTAAGACAACCAAGAGCCAAAGCTTTTAGTTGCAATCCTTTGCTTATCCCCCGAAACAGGAAAAGACCTGGCGTACTGCCAGGCCTAATCCGTTAGCGGGAGCAAGCCCGTAGGCGAACCTACTTAACTTCTACTTCAGCGCCAGCCTCTTCGAGCTGCTTTTTCAGGCCTTCGGCCTCGTCTTTAGTTACGCCCTCTTTCAGGGGCTTAGGAGCACCGTCAACCAGTTCTTTAGCCTCTTTCAGGCCCAGACCGGTCAGGTCTTTCACCAGCTTCACTACCTGCAGCTTAGCGCCGCCGGCCGACTTCAGGATTACGTCGAACGAAGTTTTCTCCTCGGGAGCCTCAGCAGCGGCAGCACCGCCACCACCGGCTACCATTACGGGAGCGGCAGCAGCCGGCTCAATGCCGTACTCATCTTTCAGGATGCCAGCTAGTTCGTTTACTTCTTTAACGGTGAGGCTAACAAGCTGCTCAGCGAAGGCTTTCAAATCGGCCATTTCTGTAGGGTATTTAGGGTTGAAAATTGAAATTGAAAGGTGAAAAAGGTGAGCAGCGGTTAGCCAGCAGCTTCTTCTTTTTCGGAAAGTGTTTTGAGGATGCCAGCCAGCTTACTACCACCACTCGACAGAGCAGAGATAACATTTTTGGCGGGCGATTGCAGCAGGCCGATAAGCTCACCGAGCAGTTCCTGCTTGCCTTTAATAGTAGTGAGGCCTTCGAGCTGGCTGGCACCGATGAAGATGCTAGCGTCGATATAGGCACCCTTTAGCGCGGGCTTGGGCTCTACGCCGCGCGGGTAGGCCTGCGACTTGTAGAAGTCCTTCAGCAGCTTGGCAGGTGCGTTACCGCTTTCCTTCGAAAACAGCACACCCGATTGGCCTTTCAGCGCCGTGTCCATTTCCGCAGTGTCGCTACCTAGTGTATCGAGAGCTTTGCGAATGAACGAGTTTTTGTAAACCTTGAATTCCATGCCGCGATTGAAGCAAAGGCGACGAAATTCGTTGATTTTCGCTACCGACATGCCTGAGGCGTCGGCTATATAGAATGCGTTGTGCGACTGAAACTTCTCGCTCAACTCATCCACGAGGGCTTGTTTTTCTTCCCGGTTCATGGTTGGTTGATTTAATTAGCTAGCGGAAGAAACGGTGCTGTCTACGGGTACACCCGGCGACATGGTGCTGCTGAGCGTGATGCTGCGGATGTAAGTACCTTTCGACGACGATGGCTTCAAACGGCCTAGGGTCTGGATGACCTCTAACGCGTTCTCAGCCAATTTGCTGGGGTCAAACGATACTTTGCCAACCGAGCAGTGGATAATGCCAGTTTTATCAACTTTAAAGTCGATTTTACCGGCTTTCACTTCCTGCACAGCCTTTGCTACGTCCGTAGTCACAGTACCCGATTTTGGGTTAGGCATCAGGCCACGTGGACCTAGTACCCGGCCTAGACGGCCCACCTTTGCCATTACTGAGGGCATCGTGATAATCACGTCTACATCAGTCCAGCCCTTCTCGATTTTCGAGATATAGTCGTCGAGACCCACAAAATCGGCGCCGGCGGCGGTGGCTTCAGCCTCTTTATCAGGCGTTACCAGAGCCAGCACCCGCACAGTTTTGCCGGTACCGTGGGGCAGCGTAGCTACGCCACGCACCATTTGGTCGGCTTTACGGGGGTCTACACCGAGGCGTACGTCAATATCAACCGAAGCATCAAATTTGGTGAAGGTGATATCCTTCACTACTTGCGCGGCTTCGAGCAGGCTACGCACCTGTGTTAAGTCATGTTTGGCAAGGGCTTCCTTGCGCTTTTTGCTGATTGCTGCCATTGTGTATGTCCTCCGGTTAGTTATTCAGCAAAAGGCGAGTCGCCCTTCACGGTGATACCCATGCTGCGAGCCGTGCCGGCTACTTGCTTCATGGCCGACTCTACCTTAAAGGCGTTGAGGTCGGGCATTTTGGTTTCGGCAATCGTGCGCACTTGGTCCCAGGTTACCGAACCTACCTTGTTGCGGTTCGGCTCTTTCGAGCCGCCCTGCAGCTTAGCGGCATCCATAAGGAGCACCGGCACCGGCGGGGTCTTGATGACGAAGTCAAACGACTTGTCGGTGTACATGGTAATCAGGACAGGGCAAACTTGGCCGGCTTTATCTTGGGTGCGAGCGTTGAATTGCTTGCAAAATTCCATGATGTTTAAGCCTTTACTACCAAGCGCAGGTCCAATTGGCGGGGCAGGATTCGCCGCGCCTCCCTTTACCTGAAGTTTCAGGTAACCTCTAATTTCTTTGGCCATTTGGTTTGTAAAGCTGTGGCTCAAGCGACGTAACTCGCTCGCACCTCAGTAAAAAATACCCCTAGTGGAAGCCCCGCCCGGCCGGAGTGGATGCCGAGTGACGTGTATTGTTAGTTACTCTTTTTCTACTTGAGTATAGCTTAGTTCTACTGGCTGCGCGCGGCCAAAAATCTTCACGATAACGTTAAGCTTTTTGCGCTCCTCGAATACCTCATTCACGTTGCCGCTAAAGCCATTGAAGGGGCCATCTATGACTTTAACCAGTTCGCCCACAGTAAAGGGAGTTTCGAGTTCAGCCGATTTCTCTTCTGCCTCATCTACCACCCCTAGGAGGCGATTCACCTCATTCAGCGATAGTGGAACTGGCTTAGCATTGGTTGTTTTGGTTTCCTTATCCCCTAGAAAGCCAATTACGCCCGGCGTAGAGGTGATAATATTTTGCACCTCGCCGTGCGTCAAATCCGAATGGATAATAATGTAGCCGGGGTATAGATTACGTTCGCGCACGCGCTTTTTACCATTGCGCATCTCGAATACCTTTTCAACCGGAATCAGCACTTGCGGCAGCAACTCTTGCAAGTTGTGCCGGCCAATTTCGGTTTCCATGTACGTCTTTGCCTTCTTCTCCTGGCCGCTCACCGAGCGCACCACGTACCATTTTAGCTCAGCCATTGTTTTACTAGCCTAGCGGGCAAACGAAGTGTAGAAAGCTTGCAGAATGGAGTTAAAGCTCACGTCCATCAATCCTACCACTGCGGCGAAAACCAAAGAACCCAAGAGCACCAAACCAGCACTCTTTTGCAGCTCAGTAGTCGAGGGCCACGTTACGTTGTAACGCATTTCCTCGATAGTATCGCGGAAATAGTTGTTCAGCTTAGCCATGTCGCAATCAAGCCGTTGAGGGCGTAAAAAAGAGCCGCCAGCGGCGGCCCAAGTGGCACGAGTGGAGAGATTCGAACTCCCATCAAAGGTTTTGGAGACCTCTATTCTACCCTTGAACTACACTCGTGTAAACAGGTCCCTATTGCCACTATTTGCCAAAGGGAGTGCAAAGGTATGAAAAAGCTGCTTAACTAGCAAGCCTTTTTATACAAAAGGCGCCCCCGATTACTCAGGGGCGCCTTTTATTAGTAATCTAAGCTATACTTAGTCGAGGATTTCGGTTACTTGACCGGCACCTACCGTACGGCCGCCTTCGCGGATAGCGAAACGCAGGCCTTTCTCCATTGCCACCTTGTTGATAAGCTCAACCGTGATGGTGATGTTGTCGCCGGGCATTACCATTTCAACGCCCTCGGGCAGCGAGATGATACCGGTAACGTCGGTGGTACGCAGATAGAACTGCGGACGGTAGTTGTTGAAGAACGGAGTGTGACGACCGCCTTCCTCTTTCGAGAGTACGTACACCTCAGCCTTAAACTTCTGGTGAGGCTTCACCGAGCCGGGCTTGCAGATAACCATGCCGCGACGGATGGCTTCTTTCTCAATACCGCGGAGCAGCAGACCTACGTTGTCACCAGCTTCGCCACGGTCCAGGATTTTGCGGAACATCTCCACACCCGTTACCGTCGACTTCAGACCTTCGGCAGCGCCCATCCCGAGAATGTCCACTTGCTCGCCCGAGTTGATGATACCGCGCTCGATACGACCGGTAGCCACGGTGCCGCGGCCGGTAATCGAGAACACGTCTTCCACCGGCATCAGGAAGGGCAGGTCAGTCAGACGAGCAGGAATCGGAATGAACGAGTCAACCGCGTCCATCAGCTCGTTGATTTTGGGAACCCAGTTGGCATCGCCGTTCAGGCCGCCTAGGGCCGAGCCCTGGATAACGGGGATATTATCGCCGTCGAAGTTGTAGAACGACAGCAGTTCGCGGATTTCCATTTCTACCAGCTCGAGCAGCTCGGGGTCATCCACCATGTCCACCTTGTTCATGAACACCACCAGCTGAGGAACACCTACCTGACGGGCAAGCAGGATGTGCTCACGGGTCTGGGGCATCGGGCCGTCGGTAGCAGCTACTACAAGGATAGCACCGTCCATCTGGGCAGCACCGGTTACCATGTTCTTCACGTAGTCAGCGTGACCGGGGCAGTCAACGTGGGCGTAGTGACGGTTAGCGGTGGCGTACTCTACGTGCGCGGTGTTAATAGTGATACCACGCTCTTTTTCCTCGGGAGCATTGTCAATCGAGGAGAAGTCGCGCTTTTCGGCCAGGCCCTGGTTAGCCAGAACCGTGGTGATAGCCGCGGTCAGGGTCGTCTTGCCGTGGTCAACGTGGCCGATGGTGCCGATGTTTACGTGCGGCTTGGACCGGTCGAAATTCTCTTTAGCCATTGTAAAGAAGTAAAAAAAGGGGAATTAACTGGGAAAAACAGGAGGCCTATATGGCAAGAAAGCGAAACCCAGCTGGGCCTATTGCAGGCTTATACTGTGTATCGCTTCTCCTACCGACCCGGCCCTAACCCACCCTAGGGGTGGGTAGTTCCGTAACTGTTGAGCCATTTATGGGATTTGAACCCATGACCTCTTCCTTACCAAGGAAGTGCTCTACCACTGAGCTAAAACGGCTTATGCTAAACTTATATGCCAGCTGTGGACTAGCATCCGAGAGCGGGAGACGAGGTTCGAACCCGCGACCTGCAGCTTGGAAGGCTGCCGCTCTACCAACTGAGCTACTCCCGCAGATGGCCTCAAAAAATACGTGGGGGTAACAGGACTCGAACCTATGAACCCGAAGGAGGTGAGTTACAGTCACCCGCAATTGCCGCTATGCGATACCCCCGTTTTTTATTTCAAAACCGGCCGTTTGCTGGATTTGAGACGCAAAAGTACGGCTTTTTCGGAAAGGCACCAACAATTGGCCAGAAATTTTTTACTGCCACGTATCTGAACAACCTTTAGCAGCCGCAGTTCCTACATTAAGTTGTAAAAAGCTTTAAGGCGTTCGTCCGTCTCTTTGGTTTTGATATCCAGTAGCTTGGATTTTAGGTCAGGTTGACTAGGCATCAGGTTCAGCAGCCCGCGGTAGGCCCCTAGGCGCACAATGTACTGCGGGTGGCGCCGGGCCATATCCTCCAGTATCTGGAGGCCGCGCTCGCGCTCGATGACGGGCATTTGCACCATGAACGTACCGAAAGCGGGTAGGTAGGCGTAAAGGTCGTTATCGGTGAGGTCGGGCAGGCGGCGCAGGTACCAGGTATACTGGTCGATGGTGCCACGCTGGGCGTAGTAGCTGGCCAACGCCACTACCAAACCGGTATTAGGAGTGGTTTCGAGGGCCGCGAGCTGGGAGCGCACGGTGGCCGGGGTAGGCATCTTCGCCAAGGCTTCTACTGCGGCGGCTTCCACCAGGTAAGAGCTGTCGCGCAGAGCAGCCTGGTAGGTAGTAAGAAAGTTCTCGTTGGAGAAGCTGGCCAACGTAATAAGCGCCTGGGCCCGCACGGCACTGCTAGGGTCGGTGGTGGCAAGGCGCTGAATCTCGGAGCGGACCGTATTAGCCGTGGGGCCGTGGTAGCCGCGCAAGTGGTCGAGGGCAGCGCGCCGAATAGCAAAGAACTTGTCTTGCAGTGCGTTGCGCATCAGTCCGCTTACAGCGAAGTCCGTTGTTTTATTCTGCAGCTCATCCAACACCTCATACTTTTGCAGGTAACCCTTGGCGTGGTAAAATTGAAACAGCAGCTCTTCTTGCGTGCGCTGCTCATCCAGTTGGGCTAGCAGCTGGCCCTCGCTGTCGAACTTAACCAATGGGGGCGTTTCGGCGGCCGGAAAGGCAAATGTTTGGTCGGCTTTGGTGATGAGAATACGGTGGTCGAGCGGCTTTTCCTTTTGCCAGACGGTGACCGTGGTGGGCAACCGATATACCGGTTGGAACAGGGTATCCTGCACTTGCTGCACGCGCAGCAACACCTGGCCGTTGGCATAGGTGTGCGTCACTTTCAATTCGGGATGGCCGCGCTGCATGAACCATTGGTCGAAAAACCACCCTAGGTCTTCGCCAGTGGTTTCTTCGAAGGCCACGCGTAAACGGCTGATATCGACGGCGCTAAACTTATTCTGCGTCAGGTATCGGTTGAGGCTGGCGAAAAAGGCATCGTCGCCTACCTGCTGGCGCAGCATATGCAACACCCGGCCGCCCTTCTCATACGAGTGGCGGTCGAACATGTCCTCGCGGTTTTCATAGTGCGGGCGAATGAGCGGCACGCGCTTGGCCTCGGCTTCTTCGAGGTAGTGGGCGAGGTCTTGCTGCTGCACCAGGGCGGCCTGGTCGGGGCCATATTCGTGCTCGGCCCACAAGTACTGCGCATAGTTGGCGAAGCTCTCGTTAAGGGGCAGGTTGCTCCAGGCTTCGCACGTCACGAGGTCGCCAAACCAGTGGTGAAACAGCTCGTGGGCGATAACTGACTCAGAAGTTTCGTAAGGCATGTCGAGCAACTCGCGGCGAGTGCCCTGGATGGCCGCGCCGTGCACCGTGGCGGTGGTATTCTCCATGGCACCGCTCACGTAGTCGCGCACGGCAATTTGGGCGTACTTCTCCCACGGAAAATCCACGCCGAGCTTTTTGGAAAAAAATTCCATCATCTCGGGCGTGTGGCCGAAGATGGCTTTGGCCGTGCCAGCGTACCTAGGCTCCACGTAGTAGTCTACCGCCTTGCCGCGCCAGGTATCGGGCACTACCGCGAAGTCGCCCACTGCCAGCATCGTGAGATAGGGCGCCGCCGAAAGCCCTTGCCGCCAGGTATCGGTGCGGGTGCCGTCGGCGTTTTTGCGCGAACTCACCAACAAGCCATTCGAAAGTGTTTTAAACTTATCCTCCACCGTGAGCGCTATTTCCTGCGTCATGCGCTGGTTGGGATGGTCGATGGTAGGAAACCAGCAGGAATTGCTTTGCGTCTCGCCCTGGGTCCAGATTTGGCGAGGCTTAGTAGGCTCTTTCCCTAGGGGGTTGATGAAGTATAAACCCTTATCAGAGGTGATGGCCGCACTGCCTCCCGCGGGTAGCTCATTGGGCTTGGCCACGTAGCCAATACGCACTTGGTAATTTTGGCCACGTGGGTAGGCGCGGTCGAGCGCTATGGTAAGCTGGCGGCCGTCGTAGGTATACGGCAGGGTTTTGGGCGACGCAGACCCTAGGAGCTGCACGCTCTTAATATCGAAGCCCTTGGCATTGAGCACTAAGGCGCGCTGCGGGTAAAAATGCGCGTGCACCGTGAGCGTGGCTGTGCCTAGCAGATACTGGTGGGCATAGTCGAAGCGCACGTCGAGCTTGGTATCTACTAGGTCGGTGAGTTGGGGGGCGGCGGGCTGGTAGGGGGCATCGGGCGGCAGCCAGGCAGGCACGGTAATAACGGGAGCCGGCGGAGGCACGGGAATTTTAGTGGCCGACGTCCGCTTGGAGGTTGCGGAGGCTGAGCTTTTGCGAGCTTGCCCAACTGCCGAAAAATCAGCCAGTAATACTAAACCAATAATAACTAGGACGGAAATACGCATAACAGAACGCCAGCCGGAGAAACGCTGGGGTATTCTGGGCGAATTTAAGATTGCGCGTACCTTTAACCCCATTTCGGCCGGTAGGGCCGCCTCCTCCTATGCTCACCATTAGCACTGGCCTGGCCCACGGCTGGGAAGTTGATTTTCGGGGCCCTGCGGCCGTTACCCTTAACGGCCAACCTTTTGACTGGCAGCTAGCTGAACTGGCCCCTGGCCGCTACCAGGTGCTGCACGGTGGGCGCGCGTACACGGTCGAGGTGCTAGCCGCCGACTACGCCACCAAGACGTTCAGCCTGAAAATCAACGGCCAGCGCCTTGACCTGCGTGCCCAGGACCAGCTTGATAAGCTGCTGGACCGCCTAGGCCTCAGCAACGCCGCTGCCGCTAAAGTAAACGAGCTGAAGGCACCCATGCCCGGCCTCATTGTAGAGGTGCGCGTGCAGCCCGGCCAAGTGGTGCAGAAGGGCGACCCGCTGCTGGTGCTGGAAGCTATGAAGATGGAAAATATTTTGAAAGCGCCCGCCGGCGGCCTTATTGGCAGCATAAAAGTGAGCGCGCGCGACAACGTGACCAAGGGCCAGGTGCTGGTAGCGTTTTCATAAGCTGCCCGCCGGCCACTACCCGTTTGCCGCTCTCCTGGCGCCCCTAGGCTGCCACGCGTATAACGCGGCATTTATTTCCACCCAAGCTAGTAGCTAACCGCTACCTACACAGTGCAGTACAACCGAATTCTTTTGAAGCTAAGCGGCGAGGCCCTGATGGGCGAGCAGCAATACGGCATCGATGCCAACCGCCTGATGCAATACGCCACCGAAGTAAAGTCCGTCGCCGATTTGGGCGTGCAGGTGGCCGTGGTGATTGGTGGGGGCAATATTTTTCGGGGCGTGCAGGCCGAGCAGGTAGGCCTCGACCGCGTGCAGGGCGACTACATGGGCATGCTGGCCACGGTCATCAACTCGATGGCCCTACAGAGCGCGCTGGAAAAGCTGGGCGCTTCGACGCGGCTGCTGTCGGGCTTCAGCATTCAGCAGGTGTGCGAGCCCTACGTGCGCCGCCGGGCCCTACGGCACTTAGAAAAGGGCCGGGTGGTCATTTTTGGCGCTGGCATTGGTTCGCCGTACTTCACCACCGATTCGGCGGCCTCGCTGCGGGCCGTGGAAATTGAGGCCGATGTGGTACTAAAAGGCACCCGCGTGGACGGCATCTACACCGCCGACCCCGAAAAGGACCCTACCGCCACGCGCTACCCGCGCATCTCGTTTGACGACGTGATGGAGAAGAACCTGAAGGTGATGGACATGACGGCCTTCACACTGTGCAAGGAAAATAACCTGCCCATCATCGTTTTTGATATGAACACGCCCGGCAACCTAGAGCGCCTGATGGCCGGCGAAGACCTGGGCACGCTCGTGACGATGGATGGGCAGGCCTACAAACCCAGCGAGAAGCACGCCGCCCCACCCAAAGCCTAGGCCCTGCCGAGCGCTTGAGGCTTAGGAGTTAGAACCTACGCGCTGGCTATTCCCTTTACTCAAAAAACACCCGCTAATTTTCAACTAGTTAAGATGGACGAAGAAATTCAATTCTACCTCAGCGACGCCGAAGAATCGATGGGCAAGGCTGTGGCGCACGTAGGCGTCGAGATGGCGCGCATTCGGGCGGGCAAGGCCTCGCCGGCCATGCTCGATAGCTTGCGCGTTGACTACTACGGCACGCCCACTCCCCTGGCGCAGGTAGCCAACGTATCGGCTCCCGATGCCCGCTCGCTGCACATCAAGCCGTGGGAAAAGAACATGGTGGCTGAGATTGTGAAAGCCATCCGCAACAGCGACCTCGGGCTGAACCCCATGTCGGACGCCGACGGGGTGCGGCTCAATATTCCGCCCATGACGGAGGAGCGCCGCCGCGACCTGGTGAAGCAAGCCAAAAATGAGTCGGAGGCGGGCAAGGTGCGCGTGCGCAGTATTCGCAAAGACGTGAACGAGGCGCTGCGCAAGCTGCAGAAAGACGGTGCGCCCGAAGACGCCGTGAAGGATGCCGAAGCCAAAGTGCAGCGCTATACCGACGCGCACATTGCCGAGGTGGAAAAGCTGCTAACCAAGAAGGAGTCCGAGATTATGACCATCTGAGCCCCTAGGGGTAGGCCCAATCAAAAAGGCCCCGCGCAAGCTGCGCGGGGCCTTTTTGATTGGGCCTACCCCTAGGGAGTTTGCCGGTAATACCCACGGGTTAAAATCTCCTGCTCCACGGCGGCCGGCACCAGGTAGCGAATGCTTTGGCCCCGCCGCACGCTGGCCCGAATAAAGGTGGCCGAAATATCGAGGAGTGGGGCGGCCATGACTTGGGCGCGCGGAAAGGCGGTTAAATCGGGTAGCGGCGCGCCGGGCCTAGGGTATACGTAGAGGTCCAGCTCGGTGGTAAGGCGGTCGGCGGCGCGCCACCGGGGCAGGCCAGCCAGGTTGTCGCCGCCCATCAGTAGCACAAACTCGTGCGTGGGGTAGCGCTGGCGCAGCGCATCGAGCGTGGAAATGGTGTAGCTTGGGCGCGGTAGAGTTAGCTCAAGGTCTTCCGCCCGCAAGCGCGGGTTGCCAGCCACTGCCAAGCGCAGTAGGGCTAGGCGCTCGGTATCGGGCAGCAGCGGGTCGTCAACTTTAAAGGGACTTTGGGGCGAGACGACTAGCCACACAGCCGCTAAATCGGTGCGCGTGGCGAAGTACTCGGCCAAAATAAGGTGGCCCGTGTGCACGGGGTTGAACGAGCCGAAGAGCAGCCCGATGCGCGGGCTAGCGGCCACAGGCTGCTCTTCGGAACTCATACGGCCTCGGCGGTAACGTCGGCGGCTAGGAAAGCGCGCACGAGGGCTTCGGCTTCATCCACGGCCGTTTCGAGGTTGTCGTTGACAACTACGGCGTCGAATTTATCCTCGAAGGCTAACTCGAAAGTGGCTTTGTAGAGGCGTGACGAAATACTGGATTTGGAATCGGTAGCGCGGGCATCGAGGCGGGCGGCTAGCACTTCAATGGACGGGGGCTTCACGAAAATAGCGAGGGCCCGGTCTTTATAGAACTGCTTGATGCTCAAGCCTCCCTTCACATCTACATCAAGGATGGCGTGCTGACCGTTAGTCCAAATACGCTCGATTTCCGACTTTAGAGTGCCGTAGAAAGCTCCTTCGTAGACCTCCTCCCATTCCACAAACTCGTCGTGGCGGATTTTATCCTGGAATTCGCTTACTGAGATGAAGTAGTAATCTTTGCCATTTACCTCGGCCCGGCCACGCTTGTCGCGCGTGCAGGCCGAGATGGAAAAGCTTAACTCAGGAATGCGCGCCACGAGGCGGTGCACAATGGTAGTTTTGCCCGCGCCCGAAGGCGCCGTGAACACGATGATTTTGCCCTGCATAGGGCCGCAAAGCTACGCCAACTCGGCCTGAAGCCGCGCCATAATGGCGTGCGGCAAGCTCATGGGAGCCGAGCGGCGGCTCACTTTCTGGTTCAGAAAGCTGACAAAAGCCTGCTGGCGCTTGATATTATCGAAGCAGGGCGAGCAGTCTTCGCCGTAGTTGAGGAGATAGTCCTCGTCATCTTCCGTTAGGCTCCGCCCTTCGAGAAGTTGGTCTAGCACAATATTCACGCGGTCGCAGTCGGGGGCGCTAAGCGGAGGGGCAATTAGCGACGAGGCCGACGTATGGGTGGTAGTAGCGGTAGATTCCATGAGCGAGGTAAGGGAGCAGACGTGCGCCTGGGTCTTAAGGAGGTGAAAGTACTATTCCTGTTCGTCGTCGGTAACGGCCGAATTTACATCATCGTTCCCGTAACCCATCGAAGAGGCGTACTTCTCCAGCTTCTCTTTCAAGAAATTTCGTGCCCGGTGCAAGCGCGAGCGCACCGTACCAATCGGAATATCGAGCACCTTGGCCATTTCCTCGTAGGTAAATCCCTCGAGGTCGCACAAAATGATAACTGTGCGAAAATCAACCGGTAGCGAGTTCAGTGCGCTGGCTACCTCGTCGCCAATCAAGTCGCGCGTGGACTGCTGGCGCATGTCCGACGAAGAGGCACCGATATCGGCATCGCCTTCTACCTCATCGGGATTGTAATAGCCTTCAACTTCGCTGTAATCAACCTTGGCGGGTTGCTTGCTTTTCTTCCGAAAGTCGTTGATAAACGAGTTTTTCAGGATGCGAAATAGCCACGCTTTCGCATTAGTACCGGGTTCGAAGTACTCAAAGAAGCGGTAGGCCTTGAGGTAGGTTTCCTGCACGAGGTCGTTGGCATCGTCCTCGTCAAGCGTCAGGCGGTAGGCAAAATTGTAGAGCGGGTCGAGCACAGGCATCAACTCGGCCTGAAAGCGCCGGTCTTTTTCTTCCTTGCTCAACTTCACCCGTTCGGGAGAATCACTCATGGTAGGTGTTTTGACAGATAGTAAAGTCCGCAGAGAGCAAAAAGTTGAGCAGGGAGCGAACAAAAGTACGAGCTAGAGCAAGGGTCGGATTCAGTAATAATTCACCAAATCCTCATAAACCCACTACTAGCGCTAGGCAGCAGTTGCTGGCTAGCCTGGCAAGTACGTAGCTAGTGGCTCGTCAGGTTGCGTAGCCAATTACGGGCAAAGACTGCCAATTGCCCACGCAGGCTGCAACCTCGGCCACCCCAATGGCTTTGATACAAGAGCAGGCGGCGGGGGCGGCGCGGCAATCCTGGCAGTCGGGCCGGTCGAAAACCAGGTACCCGGCGTACTGCCCTAGGGGCCCCCAGCGGCCGGGGTGCATAGGCCGAATGGGTGGGTATAGCCCCAGCGCATGGCGCCCTAGGGCCGCTGCCAGGTGCAAGGGGCCAGTGCTGCCCGCCACAATTCCATCGGCCGCGGCCAGGAAAGCCAGGAACTCGGGTAAGGTTAGCTGCCCCGTCAGGTCGGCAGCTAAGTAATCGGCGTTTTGCCGCAACCAATCGGCCAGTTCTACGCCTTCGGCGGCGGTGCCGCTGATGAACACGCGGTGCCCGGCGGCGTGTAGGACGCGCGCCAGCTCGCCGAAGTGCCCTAGGCCCCACTCGCGGGCGCTGCCGCGGCTGCGCGGGTGCAGCACCACGTTGAGCTGACCAAGCCGCCGCGCAGCCAGCAACTGCTGCCAGCGGGGCGCCAGCGGCACGGCCGGCACTAGGCGCACCAGCTCGGCCACGGCAGGCAGGGGCAGCACGCTAGCTTGCCCTAGGGGGGCCAGCAGCTGCAAATTCAGTTGGGCCTCGTGCAGGGACGAGTAGCGGCGGCTGAGGGCTACCAGGCGGTTGCAAGTAAGCCAATGCCACCAGCGGTTGCGGGTGCCGATGCGCATGGGAATGCCCGCCCGGCGCGCCAGCCAGGCTAGCTGCCGGTGCGGAAAAACGTGGATAATGGCCGCTGCGCCGTAGGCTTTGAGCGTGGCGAGCTGCACAGCTGGCGGCTGGGCCAGCAACTCGTCGAGGTTCAGAAAATCGTCGAGCCAGGGGCAGGCGGCACCTACGGCGGCCGTGTAGGCGCGGCCCACCAGCACCACCCGGCAGCCAGGGTACAGCTGCTTGAGGCGGCCGGCCACGGGCAGCGTCAGCACTACGTCGCCTATGGCGTCGGGGCGCGATACCAGAAAGGTGGGCGGCGAACTAGGCGGCGGGGGCAGGCTCATGCGGGGGCGTCCTGGGTGCGGGTGCGGAGCTTGGCAAACTTAATAAACACCCCTAGGGCCGAAATAACGGCGATACTCAGCCCCGCGAAACCATCGAGAAAGCCCAGCCGCAGCACGTAGCCGTGGAAGAATTTCCACCACGGCTTCAGCACTAAGTGAAACAGGGTGACGCGCGTGCGGCCCTTCAGCGCCTGCTCCTGGGCGGTGATGCTGGTGAATTTATTGAGCTGCCGCACGTGCTGAGCCACGGAGACGTAGGAATAGTGCAGAGCATCGCCGGCGAGCTGGCCGGTGCTTTGGCCGGGCAATACCTCGTAGCGCTCGTGCAGCAGCAGGCCCTGCCAGCTACCCAGGCGGCGGTCGTAGAGGCGCAGCTTGCGGTCGGGGTACCAGCCGCCGTGGCGCACCCAGGCGCCGCAGTAGTTGGTGAGGCGGGCCAGCGAATAGGCGGCGTGCTGCCAGTCGGCCTTGGCCGCCGCGATGCTTTGGCGCAGCTCGTCGGTCAGCACCTCGTCGGCGTCGAGCTGCAGCACGTAGTCGAACCGGGCCTGGGCGGTGGCGAAGTTTTTTTGCTCAACGTAACTCGCGAAGACGTTTTGCACCACCCGCGCCCCTAGGCGGCGGGCCAGGGCCGCGGTATCATCGGTTGAGAAGGAATCTACCACCAGCACCTCGTCGGCCACGTCGCCGAGGGCCTGTAGGCAGCGGGCCAGGTTGGCTTCCTCATTGAAGGTGATGACGACGACGGAAAGCGATACGGCGGGCATGGAGCGCAAATATCCGGCGCCGGGGCCGGGTAGCCGCCATCCACCCCGCCCCTACCCTAGGCCGGCGCCGGGGCCTTAGTGTCTTTATCAGCCCTAGGGCGGAACAAGATGCGGTCGATGCGGCTGCGCTCTACGTCCACCGCTTCGAAGTAGTGGCCGTGCCAGGTGAAATGCTGGCCCACTTTGGGCACAGCGCCCACTTGCTGCAGCACGAAGCCCCCTAGGGTATGAAACACCTGCAAGGCGGCGCGCTCGTCGGCCGGCAGCTGGAAATAATCGGCGAAAGTGGTAAAAGGCAGTTGAGCATTCAGTAAGAAGGAACCGTCGTCGCGGCGCACGATGTCGGTGGAAGCGGGGCCGGCGTCGGGGTCGGTGACGAGGGTGCCCAGCAGGTCGTAGAGCGTGAGCAAACCCAGGACGCTGCCGAACTCATCCACCACGAGCGCGTGGTGGCGGTGCGACTGCTGAAACAGCTTGAGGGCGTGGTAGGCCTTGGTGGTGGCCGAGAGGTAGAGCGCCTCCTGGCTCAGCTCGCGCAGGCGGCCCAGCTGCTGGTCGAGGCTGTCGCTCAGCAGCTCTTCCGAGCGCACGGTGCCCAGCACCTGGTCGAGGCTGCCCTCGGCCACGGGGTACAGGGAAAGCTTGCGGCCGAGCACCACCTGGCGCAGGGTGGCGGGGTCGGCCGCGGCGTCGAGCCACACGATGTCGGGCCGGCTGGTCATGAGCTGGCTCACCTGCTGGTCGCCGAGGCGGAAGGCATTCTGCACAATATCCTGCTCGATGGCCTGAACCACGCCCGTCGAGGCGCCTTCCTGCACCAGGGCCTGAATTTCTTCTTCCGTCACTTGGCTTTGCCGTGGCTTGATATCCAAGAGCTTAAACAGCGCATTACTCGACGCATTCAGCAGCCAGATGGCGGGCGTAGCCAGCCGGGCCAGCCAGTGCATGGGGCCAGCTACCAGCTTGGCCACACCCTCGGGGTTGGCCAGGCCAATACGCTTGGGCAGCAGCTCGCCCACCACTACCGAGAGAAAAGTTATCAGCCCCACCACCAGCACGGTAGCAATGGTGCCGCTGTAGGGAACCAGGGCCGGCACGCGCCCCACCAGGCCCTGCACGCTTTGGGTGAGGCGGGCCTCGCCGAAGGCGCCCGTCAGGATGCCAACCAAGGTGATGCCAATTTGGATGGCCGCCAGAAACTGGCTGGGCGACTGCGCCAGCTGGAGCGCGGCGGCGGCTCGCTCATTGCCGGCAGTTGCTTCAGCCTCCAGCCGCGACTTGCGCGCCGATACCAGGGCGATTTCGGACAGCGAGAACACGCCGTTTAGAATAATCAACAGCAGAATAAAGAGTAGAGCCATAGCAATGAACGGCCCTAGGCCGGCAAAAGACGCGAAAGGAACGCGGCTAGCTTAACGGACTGGGCGCAAAAAAAGCTGCCCGGCTAGCTTTGCCGGCCGCCGGCGCTGGCCCCGGCGCGTATAACCCAGCTTTTACCAGTCCCTCCTTCTATGGCTAACCTGCAAGACCAACTCATCCTCGTTACCGGCGCTACCTCGGGCATCGGCAAAGTCACGGCCCGCGAGCTAGCCCGGCGCGGCGCGCACGTCATCATGCTGGCCCGCAATGCCGACAAGGCCGAGCAAACCCGCCAGCAGCTCATCGCCGAGACCGGCAACCAGCAGATTGATACCGTGCTGGCCGACCTCTCGAACCTGCAGCAAGTGCGCGACGTGGCCGCCCAACTGCACGAGAAGTATCCGCGCCTCGATGTGCTTCTCAACAACGCGGGGCTCATGTTCGGGGCCGAGCGCGAACTGTCGGCCGATGGCTACGAAATGACGCTGGCCACCAACCACTTAGGTCCGTTTTTACTAACTAGCCTGCTGTTTGATATGCTGCAGAAAAGCGAGGCCGCTCGCATCGTAAACGTAGCCTCCAACGCGTACAAATTTTCCAAGCCCACACTCGACGACATCCAGTCGGAGCGCGACTACAGCCCGGTGTGGGAGTATGGCACTACCAAGCTTTGGAACATCATGTTTACGCAGGAGTTGGCCAAGCGCCTGCGCGCCCACGGCATCGGCAATGTGGTAACCAACTGCCTGCACCCCGGCGCGGTAGCCACCAACTACGGCAAGCAAACCGGCGGCATTGTGGGGGCGCTGCTGGAACTGGGCCGCCCATTCATGATTTCGCCCGAGAAGGGCGCGCAAACCAGCATCTTCCTGGCTACCGATGCCAAGGCGGGCACTAGCAGCGGTGGCTTTTATGACAAGAGCAAGCCAGTGGCGGTGAAAAGCAAGTTCAACACCGCTGCTAACAACAAGCGCCTGTGGGAAATGAGCGAGCAGCTGACGAGCACAAACTTTCTGGACTAAATTGATGTTGGTACATCAATCCGTAAGTTTGTGCGCTTACCTTTGATGTACCAACCTCACTATTCAGAATTATGCAGCTAGGAATCAGTTCATTCGGCGAAGTAGCGCCGGCCCACGTAGCTGGCCAGGACTACGCCGCCGCGCAGCGTATGCAGGAGCTAGTGGCCCTAGGGCGCCGGGCCGACGAAGTGGGCCTCGACGTGCTGGCCATTGGCGAGCACCACCGGTCCGACTACGTAGTGTCGGCCCCCGAAGTGGTGCTGGCGGGCGTGGCAACAGTTACCAAACATATCCGCCTGGCCAGCGCCGTGACGGTGCTCAGCTCGGCCGACCCCGTGCGCACGTTCCAGAACTTCGCCACCCTGGATTTGCTCTCTAACGGCCGGGCCGAAATTATTGCCGGGCGCGGCTCCTTCATCGAGTCGTTTCCACTCTTTGGCTACGACCTGCAGGATTACGACGCACTATACGCCGAGAAACTGGAGCTACTACTGCAAATCAACGAGCAGGAAGTAGTCACTTGGAAGGGCAAGCATCGGCCGGCCATCGCGGGTAAGGGCGTGTACCCGCGCCCGGTGCAGCCCAAGCTGCCCATCTGGATTGGGGTGGGTGGCACGCCAGCCTCGGCCGTGCGGGCTGGCACGCTGGGCCTGGGCCTCACCATTGCCATCCTAGGGGGGGCGCCGGCGCAGTACGTGGCCTTTGCCGACCTCTACCGCCGCGCGGCTCAGCAGGCGGGCCACGATGCCGCCGCCCTGCCGCTGTGCCTCAACTGCCACTTCCATCTGGCCGAAACTGCCAAGCAAGCCACCGACGAGTTCTTCCCGGCCTACGCCACGGTGATGAACCGCATCGGCCGCGAGCGTGGCTGGTCGCCCATGTCGCGGGCGCACTTCGACCAGCTGTGCGGGCCGCAGGGGCCGCTGTTTGTGGGCACGCCCCAGCAGGTCACCGATAAGCTACTCTACGTCAGCAAACTGTTCAACAATACGCGCTTTATCGGCCAGCTGATGCTGGAAGGTATGCCGCACGAGGCGGTGCTGCACTCCACCGAGCTATTCGGCACCCAGGTGGCGCCGGCGGTGCGCGCGGCCCTCGGGGTGGAGGTGGCCAGCGCCGCCGTAGCCGGCTAATTGGCTCACTAGGCTGTAGCTTAGGTGCACCTTTTCCACCCAACCTCCTCACCCACATGGCGAACTTACTTTGGTCAGCCTTTAACGTGGTAGTGGCCCTAGGGCTGCTATACGCCACCGTGCAAGCAGCGAGGCTGCTGCGGCAGCGCTTCGGAATAACGCTAGCCATTTTTTTCAGCCTAGGCATGGTGCTACTGGCTTCTCGTGGCTCCAGCCCGCCCGCTATGCCTAACGCTAACCTCCTGGGAAGCCTACCGCCCGGTACTCCCTTGGGCAACGGCAGCGCTATCAATACTACCACTTTAGGCAGTGGAATGAAGCTGATGATGCTGGCCGAATACTTTGAAACGGCCGGAGTAGTGAAGCCGCGCGGCCTGTATGCCGCCATTCAGGGCGTAGTGATAGGGCACCGCTGGCGCCCGGTGCTGGGCACGGCCACCCAGGCGGGCCAGCAATTGCGCTACGTAGCGGTGCTCGAGCATAGCTGGCTGCTGCTGGGGGTACCCATTTTCAAGCAAACCCAGGAGTACACCGGGGCCATGCCGCTCGCTGCGCTGTAAACACGACTACAAGTACAAAAAAGCCCGGCCGCTTGCGCAACCGGGCTTTTTCTAGCTCCGTTACCCTAGGGCTTAGTAGCGGTAGAGGTCCGACTTGAAAGGGCCTTCGACGGGCACCTTGATGTAGTCGGCTTGCTTAGGCGTCAGCTCGTCCAGCTCCACACCAATCTTGGCGAGGTGCAGGCGGGCTACTTTCTCGTCGAGATGCTTGGGCAGGGTGTACACTTGGTTTTCGTACTGCTCCGAATTCTTCCACAGCTCCAGCTGGGCCAACGTCTGGTTGGTGAACGAGTTCGACATCACGAACGAGGGGTGACCGGTGGCGCAGCCCAGGTTTACCAAGCGACCTTCGGCCAGGATGATAACCTCTTTGCCGTCAATGTTGTACAAGTCTACCTGCGGCTTCACCGTGTCTTTTGTGTGGCCGTAGTTCTTGTTCAGCCAGGCCATGTCGATTTCATCGTCGAAGTGGCCGATGTTGCACACAATGGCCTTGTCTTTGAGGGCGCGGAAATGCTCCTCGCGGATGATGTCGCAGTTGCCGGTGGTGGTAATCACGATGTCAGCACGCGGAATGGCATTCTCCATCTTCTTCACCTCGTAGCTGTCCATGGCCGCTTGCAGCGCGCAAATGGGGTCAATCTCGGTGACGATGACGCGGGCGCCGGCGCCGCGCAGGCTGGCGGCAGTACCTTTTCCTACGTCGCCGTAACCGGCTACCACGGCCACTTTACCGGCCATCATGATGTCGGTAGCGCGGCGAATAGCGTCTACGGCCGACTCTTTACAACCGTATTTGTTATCAAACTTCGACTTGGTAACCGAGTCGTTGATGTTAAAAGCCGGCATGGGCAGGGTGCCTAGCTTCACGCGCTCGATGAGGCGCAGCACGCCGGTGGTCGTCTCTTCCGAGATGCCGCGAATGCCGCTGGCTAGCTCGGGGAAGTCGTTGAGCACCATGTTGGTGAGGTCGCCGCCGTCGTCCAAAATCATGTTCAGCGGCTGGCGCTCTTCGCCAAAGAACAGCGTCTGCTCGATGCACCAGTTAAACTCTTCCTCGTTCATACCCTTCCAAGCATACACCGGGATGCCGGCGGCGGCGATGGCCGCGGCGGCGTGGTCCTGGGTCGAGAAGATGTTGCACGACGACCACGTCACCTCCGCCCCTAGGGCAATAAGGGTTTCGATGAGCACGGCCGTTTGAATGGTCATGTGCAGGCAGCCGGCAATGCGGGCGCCCTTCAGGGGCTGGCTCGGGCCGTACTCGGCGCGCAGGGCCATCAGGCCGGGCATCTCAGCCTCGGCCAGGCGAATTTCCTTGCGGCCCCACTCAGCCAGGCTGAGGTCTTTCACTTTATAGGGCACGTAGGTAGTGGCAGGGGTTTGCACCATAAATCAGGTTGGTTAAAAAGCTTTTGGAAGTAACCACAAAGATACGAGTTGGTTAAGGGAGCAGCCGCAGCCAAGCGCGCTGTATCTTTGTAAGTGACGAGCTTATTTATTCTTATGAAATCTTATTCAATGCGTTGGCTAGCTATTGGTTGCTTTGCCGCTCTAACTGCCACCTCCCCACTGCGCGCCGCCGCCCAGGCTGCCCCCGCCACTATCCGGCTGCAGCCCGAAGATTTAGAGCGCGGCCAATACGGCCCTCAGCATAATTTCTTTTTTTTGCCGCCCGGCAAAACCGGCGAGGAGAGCTACCAAAGCGCTGGCTTTTTCGGCCAGAAGCTACGCCCCTACCTCAACAACAACCAGGAAGCCCTCGCTTCGCTGAACGCCTACAAGCGCCAAAAAAGCCTCTACCTGGCCGACCGCGCGTTGCTGGTAGGCTCGGTGCTGGGCTACGGCGCGCAGGTATACAACGGTGGCAACGCGCAGTATGCCAGCCCCGGCCAAATCGTAGCGGGCGGCCTGCTCGTCACTAGCTTGGTGGCCACGCTCTTCATCAATCGCCACACCAACGAGTACCTCCAGCAGGCGGTGGACAGCTACAATAGCGACCTGCCCACCACGCGGCACGGCGGCCTGCGCCCATTGCGCCCAGCTACCTACGGGCTGGCAGCCACGCCGCAAGGGCGGCCGGTGCTGGCCCTAGGGTGGACTTTGTAGTGACTAATGATGAGTGATTAGTGAGTAATAATCAGCAAGTAATAACCATTCAATTAGCTGATTATTACTCACTAATCGCTCATCATTAGTCACTGCTGCTGCACCAGTTTGCGGGTTTTTGCGTTAGTTAGGGCATAATGGAGTTTCCCTTACCCGAGGCGGCGCGGCGCTACGTGGCCGCCCACCTCAACGATGACCCGGCGCATCTGGCACTGCAGGCGCGCCGCCACCCCCACTTGCCGGTGCCCGACTTGGTGCGCCAGATTCAGGCCCGCCAAAAGGCTCGCACCAAGTTGCCCGCCTGGGCCGACAACCCGGAACTGATTTTTCCACCCACGCTCTCGGTCGAGCAGGCTTCCTCCGAGCGCACGGCCGCCTTCAAGGCGAGTCTGGTAGCCGGCGCCACCCGCCTGGCCGACCTAACCGGTGGGTTTGGGGCCGATGCGGTACACTTCGCGGCGGTGGTAGCGCAGGTCGACTACGTGGAGCGCGATGCCCGCTTGGCGCAGGTAGTAGCCTATAATTTCCAGCAGCTAGGCATCGACAATGTCACCATTCAAGCCGCCGATGCCGTGGCCTTTTTACGCCAGCAAACCGAGCCCTTCGATTGGCTGTACCTCGACCCGGCCCGGCGCGACCAGCGCGGCGGCAAAATAGTGCGGCTGGCCGACTGCGAGCCCGATGTGCCGCGCATCTTACCGCTGCTGCTGCGCCACGCCCCGCGCATCCTGCTCAAAACCTCGCCCATGCTTGACATCGAGCTGGCCATTCAGGAGCTGCAGCACGTGCGCCGCCTATGGGTGCTGGCCGTGGATAATGAGGTAAAGGAGGTGCTTTATGAGCTGGGTCTGGAGCCCGCCGTCGACCCCGAGCGCTATGCCCTAAACCTACGCCGCGACGGCAGCCAGCAGGAGTTTCGCCTCAACCGCGCCCGCGAGGCGAGGGCCGTGGCTCGCTACGCCGAGCCGCAGCAGTACCTCTACGAGCCCAACGCGGCCATTCTCAAAGCCGGCGCTTTCAAAAGTATCGGCACGGCCTTCGAGCTACTCAAATTGCATCAGCACAGTCATTTATACACTAGCAGCGAACTGCGAGCAGATTTTCCGGGCCGCATTTTTCGGGTGCTAGCGGTGGAGAAAGCCGACGGCCCGGCCCTGAAAAGCCACCTAGGGCCCGAGGGCCGCGCCCACGTCACGACGCGCAACTTCCCCGAGTCGGTAGCTGACTTTCGGCGGCGCACGGGCATCCGCGAAGGGGGCGACACGTATCTTTTTGCTACTACCGACTTGCGCGGCCGCCTGCTGGTGCTGGTATGCGAGAAAGTGGCGCCGAGTAGCCTAGGGTAGCGTTTGGTAGCCGGTGGCACCCTAGGCGGCCGGCCTTACTCGCTAACCACTAACCCCGTACTCACTACTTTTGCACTTCCGCCCGCCCCCGGCCTTTGGCCCGGCGGGCGGCTTTTGTTTGCTTAGCTCCATCCCATGCCCTATTTGTTCACTTCCGAGTCCGTGTCGGAAGGCCACCCCGATAAAGTAGCGGACCAGATTTCCGATGCCATCCTGGACGACTTTCTGCGCCAGGACCCCGCCGCCAAAGTTGCCTGCGAAACCCTCGTTACCACGGGCCTAGTAGTAGTAGCCGGCGAGGTGAAATCGTCGGCCTACGTTGATGTGCAGACCGTAGCCCGCGCCGTTATCCGGCGCATTGGCTACACCAAGGCCGAGTATAAGTTCGAGGCCGAAAGCTGCGGCATCCTGTCGGCGCTGCACGAGCAGTCGCCCGACATCAACCAGGGCGTGGTGCGCCAGGCCCCCGAAGAGCAGGGCGCCGGCGACCAGGGCATGATGTTTGGCTACGCCACCAATGAAACCGGCAACTACATGCCCCTGGCCCTCGATCTCTCGCACAGCCTGCTGCAAGAGCTATCGGCCATTCGTAAGGAAGGCCAGGAGATGACTTACCTGCGGCCCGACGCCAAAAGCCAGGTTACCATCCGCTACTCCGACGACCACCGCCCCGAGGCCATCGATACCATCGTCATCAGCACCCAGCACGACGATTTTGACGAGTCGGAGGAGCAGATGCTGGCCCGCATCAAGCAGGACATCATCGCCATTCTTATCCCTAGGGTCAAGGCCAAGCTCAGCTCCGACATGCAGGCCCTGTTCACCGAAGACATCAAGCACCACATCAATCCCACGGGTAAGTTCGTAATCGGCGGCCCGCACGGCGATACGGGCCTCACGGGCCGCAAAATCATCGTGGATACCTACGGCGGCAAGGGCGCCCACGGCGGCGGCGCGTTTTCGGGCAAGGATTCGAGCAAAGTCGACCGCTCGGCCGCCTACGCTACCCGCCACATTGCTAAAAACCTGGTAGCCGCCGGCGTGGCCGACCAGGCGCTAGTGCAGGTAGCCTACGCCATTGGCGTGGCCAAGCCGGTAGGCTTGTACGTGACTACGTACGGCACTACTAAAGCCCAAGACGCTAGTGGCCAGCCCCTAACCGATGGCGAAATTGCGGATAAGGTAAACCAGCTCTTCGACCTACGCCCCTACGCTATTGTAGAGCGCTTTGGCTTGCGCAACCCCATCTTCGGGCCCACGGCCGCCTACGGCCACATGGGCCGCCAGCCCGGCACGGTAACCGTAAAAATGAAGAATGGCGAAGACAAAACCTTCGAAACCTTCACCTGGGAAAAGCTCGACTACGTGGATAAGATTAAGGCAGCTTTCAACCTGTAAAGCCGAAATTTTACACTAAAAAGCCCCGGTAGCCGCTTGGCTACCGGGGCTTTTTAGTGCGCTGGCCCCCTAGGGGCGCCTAGCTGCGTGGCGGCTGCCCTAGGCCAGGGCCACCTAGCTAAGCGGTAGCAGCCGGGGCGGCTAGCGCTTAGCTAGGTGGCGGCTTAGTGCTGCGCTAAGTGCTTGGCCTTATACTTTGAAATTTGGCTTTTGAGCGCTTCCACCGCCGCATCGGTGGCGGCCTCAAACGAGGTGGCGTCTTCCGTGCTGAAGAGGGTGCTGCCCGGCACCATCAGCTTGATTTCAACGGTTTTATTCGCTACACCATCTTTGTTGTTAACGCGCAGAATTACCTCGCCATCGGTAATGCGGTCGTAGAAGTGGTCGAGTTTGTTGAGGCGTTGCTGAATAAAGTCGAGCAGCTTCTGGTCGGCGTCGAAATGCACCGATTGCATTTGCACTTTCATGGGCAAAAAAGGTTGAGTGGGAAAACGTCGGAACTCACGCACGAGGATGCGCTTGGTCGAATACGGATTTCAACCTATCGACGGACAAGTGCGTGTACACCTGCGTGGCGGCTAGGCTAGCGTGGCCCAGCAGCTCCTTAATAGCGTTCAGGTCGGCTCCCTTGCCCAGCAAATGGGTAGCAAAGGCATGGCGCAGCGCGTGTGGGTGCTGGTGCGCCACCGAGGTCGAAATCTGGCTTAAGTAGCGCTTCACGGTGCGGTACACCAGCTTCTCGTAGAGCGGGGTGCCTTTATCGGTGCGCAGCAACTCGCCGCCGCCAGGCCCAAACTCAGCCAGCCGCGCGGCGCGGTAGCGCGCTAGCACCAGCAGCAGCGAAGGATTGAGGGGCACTAAGCGCTGCTTGTTGCCTTTGCCCGTTACGCGCACCGTGCTACCGGCCAGGTCCAGGTCGGCATCCGTAATGCCCAGCAGTTCCGAAAGGCGAATGCCCGTACCGTAAAGCATTTCTAGAATCAGCTGGTCGCGCACGCCGCCAAAGTTATCCTCAAACTGAAAGTTGTTGAGCAGCCGGTTCAGCGCCTCTTCGGGCACAAACTCGGGCAGCTTTTTGGCCATCTTAGGCGCTTTCACGCGCAGCATGGGGTTGGCTTCCACCTGGCGCGCGCGCAGCAAGAACTTATAGAACGAGCGCAGGCAAGCCACTTTTCGGTTCACGGTGCGCGGGTCGAGGCGCTGGCTCATCAAGCTCACTACCCAACTCCGAATAAGCGGGTGCGTGGCCTGGCGCATATCAGCCAGCTCATACTCCTGCCTCAGAAAGGCCGCAAACTGGGTCAGGTCGGTTTGGTAGGACGTAACCGTGTGGGGGCTAAGACGCTTCTCGAAGCGTAAAAAATCCAGAAATTCCTCCATCGATGGTTCTAAAGAACGTGGCCAGGCAGCCAACCCGCGAAATGTACTCCAGCGAGTGACTTTAGCCGCCGCTGAGGGCCTAGGGAGCAGCAGTTCGGTTACAAGGTATCGGCCTCACATTAGTAGCCTACCCCAGCTCTAGGGTACCTACCACGCGAAAAGCCCGGCTGGTTGCGTAGGCAACCAGCCGGGCTTTTTATCAGCCTCAACGAAACTCAGCGTGAAGGTTTATTCGCTGTCGGTACCGTAGGTAGCCAGCTTGTAAACGGCTTTCTGCTTCTGCTTGCGCTTGGTAATGCTGGGCTTCTGGAAGAAGGTGCGGCGGCGCAGCTCTTTCAGCACGCCGGTGCGCTCAAACTTCTTTTTGAAGCGCTTCAGCGCGCGGTCAACGGTTTCGTTGTCTTTGATTTGAACGATAATCATATCGAGGGGTAAGGAAATTTCAGGCCAAACGGGCCGCAAAGATACGTCGAGCGCCGCTTAGTAGCAAGGGTTGCCGGCTCTATTTCAGCAAGGTGCGGGCAATTACCAGCTTTTGAATTTCGCTGGTACCCTCGCCAATCGTGCACAGCTTGGCGTCACGGTAGTATTTCTCGGCCGGATAATCCTTGGTATAGCCGTAGCCCCCAAAAATCTGCACGCCCTCGTTAGCCACGCGCACGGCCGTTTCGGAAGCGTAGAGCTTGGCCATGGCCGACTCTTGGTTGACGCTGTGGCCCGCATCTTTAAGAGCGGCAGCCCGGTAGGTCAGCAGGCTGGACGCCTCAATTTCGGTGGCCATATCGGCCAGCTTAAAAGCAATGCCTTGGAATTTGCTGATGGGCTGATTGAACTGCTGGCGTTCCTTGCTATACTGCAAAGCGGCCTCGTAGGCGCCTTGCGCAATGCCTAGGCTAAGCGCCGCAATGCTAATGCGCCCCCCATCGAGCACCTTAAGGGACTGCACGAAGCCTTCGCCCACTTCTCCGATTACGTTCTCGGCCGGCACCCGGCAGTCCGTGAAAATCATTTCCGTGGTTTCGGACGCACGCATTCCTAGCTTATCCACTTTGCGCCCGGCTGCAAAGCCCGGCGTGCCGCGCTCCACAATGAAAGCCGTCATCCCGTGCGAGTCACCTACCTCGCCAGTGCGCGCAATGACCACGGCTACGTCGCCGCTCTTGCCATGGGTAATAAAGTTTTTGGCTCCGTTCAGCACGTAGTCGTTGCCGTCGCGCACGGCCGTAGTGCGCATATTGCCGGCATCCGAGCCAGTATTGGGCTCGGTGAGGCCCCAGGCCCCTAGCCATTCGCCCGAAGCCAAGCGCGGTAAGTAGCACAACTTCTGAGCTTCGGAAGCGTGCTGCAAAATATGGCCAGTACACAAGGAGTTGTGCGCCGCCATGCTCAGCCCAATGCTACCATCTAGCTTTGAAAGCTCAGCAATAGCCGTCACGTATTCCTGGTAACCGAAGCCCGCTCCGCCGTACTGCTCGGGCACCAATACGCCCATTAAGCCTAGCTCGCCCAACTGGCGAAACACTTTGCGAGGAAATTCCTGGCTTTCATCCCAGCGCATAAAATGCGGCTTGATGTGCTGCTGGCCAAAGTCGCGCACCATCTGCGCAATCATTTCTTGGTTTTCGGTTGCTAGGGTAGCTTCCATGTGGGTGGGGAGAGAAGAGGAAGGAAGAGTATTGGCAGCTTGGCAATAAGGCCTAGCGCTACCAAACAAATTTACGGCGAAGCCCAGCATGTGGGTGAGCAACGGCTTGATTTTTGAAAGCTGCCGCTGCCAGGGTTACTTTTGGAACATTTTTCCGTGCGCACAGCCCCAGCCTACCTGGCCAGCTGGCTCGGTTTTTCCTTGAACAGCCTTTTCTTTTGCTTTATTCCCGCGTATCTCCTCTTTTCCGGCTCCAGACATTCTGCTGGCTGGTTTTGCCCGTGCTCGGGCTGCTGTCCTCCTGCGCTTCTACTAAGTATTATCGGCAGCGCACGCTTTTCCGTCTTACAAAAGGAGCTGATGGCGTGGTAGATACGGCTAGGCTGCGCCGGGCTGTAAATCGCACTTCGCGCAATTACCGCATCCAGCCCAATGATTACTTAAATGTACGGGTGTACACCAATAAAGGAGAACGACTGATTGACCCCAATGGTGAACTGCCGTTTGGCTCGCCAAGTGGCGGTGGTAGCGTTGCCCGGCCAGCTACTACGGGGCGCAACACTGGTGCCGGGGCTGGCTCTACGGGCAGTGACTACTTAGTGCAGGCCGACGGCAAAGTACGTCTTCCCATTATAGATGAGGTACGCCTACAGGGATTTACGTTGCTGCAAGCTGACAGCGTATTGAAGGTACGCTACGACAAGTACTATGTGGAATCTTTTGTGCGTACAGCTGTTACCAACAACCGCGTTATTATCCTAGGGGCGTCAGGCGGGCAGGTTATTGCGCTCAATAATGATAATATGAACCTGCTGGAAGTATTAGCTCTGGCGGGGGGGGTCGATGCTAGCGTAGGTTCCAGTGGTCGTTACGGCGGCCGCGTCGATAATATTCGCATTATTCGGGGTGACCTAAAAAACCCGCAAGTACAGTTTATTGACTTAAGTACTATAGAGGGAATGCGACGTGGCAACCTGCAGGTTGAACCTAATGATATTATTTATGTGCAACCCGTTCGTCGACCTTTCCTAGAGGCGCTTGCTGATGCTGCACCAGTTTACTCACTTGCTTTTAGCTCTATTGGGTTTTTTCTAGCTATTATATCATTTGTTAGAAGGTAGATAAACTTAATACCAAATTTTTATATCCTAGTATCATCTAAAAATTACCTTTATGGCTGTGAGTGAGAATGCTGAGTTAGAGGAACTGATTCGCCAAGCTACAGCGACAGGTAATGCCGATGCTACGCCTTCCTCAACGGGCCAAACTGTTACTGAAGAGGAAACAGAAGCCGGTGAGGGACTCGACCTGACCACCTTGGTGCTGGTAGCTCGCCGAAGCCTACTTTGGGTAATGCTATTACTCATAGTGGGAATAACCGGGTCTTGGCTGTATTTACGCTATACCAAGCCTGTATATAAAGCCTCCTCGGTACTTAAAATAGACGAACAGAAAAGCGCATCCGTATTAGGGCTGGGTGGTGCACCGGGTAGTAACGGCCAGGATGGTCCCAGCTCGAAGCTAGCTGGTGAGATAGAATTGATTAAGTCGGAAATTACGTACAATCGCTTGAAAAAGCTAATACCTCTGGATATAAATTATTACGCCAAAGGAACAGTACTCGAAAATGAATTATTTAATACTTCTCCCTTTCGCGTAGAATACAGTATTTCAGATGATGGTTATTATAATCATAATTTTGAAATAGAATATATTGACACCCAACACTATCAACTTTCGATAACTGCTGGTGCAGAAATTATCCGTGGCACCTATGGAATTGGACAGCTAGTGCGCTTGCCTGGAATAAATCTGCGCTTACTCCCTGACGGGGAATCAAAACCACTAATTGGCAACGCATATCATTTTACTTTACTTGATGATACTGCAATTGACAGGTATCTCAATCTTAACCTAACGGTAGAAGTATTAAATCCAAATGCTAATACAATTCAAATCGCTTTTACTGACAATAATCGTCTCAAAGCAGTAGCTATAGTAAATGCATTAGACTCCGTTTATCTCCAAGCAAAATTGGAGGAAAAGAGCTTAACTACTACTAAAATACGAGCGTTTGTCACTACGCAATTACAAGAGTATGGCAGAAAGCTGACCGTAGCAGAAAATAACTTAAAGAGTTTTGTAGGTCGTAACCGCACCTACGATGCGAAGGGCGAGTTAGCTACTACCAGAGAAAAGCAAGAGGAATTAATAGCTCAACGATTGACGCTGGAAGAAGGTATTCAGTTATTGAAAGAAGTCAAGCAGTTAGCCGAAGAAGCGCGTCTTACGATTCGCGAAGACCAAACGGTCAGTCAGAATATTCCGGCCCTAGCCGATTTGCATGACCCGGTACTGGTACAGCTTTTGGAACAACTTAATGCGCAGCAATTGAACATAGCGCGTGTTAAGCGCTCTTATAAAAGCGGAACCTTTACAGTTGAAGATTTGAATGCTGGTTTAGCGACCACACAGCAAGCCGTTAATCGTCAATTAGTGCAGAGCAGTAAATTACTGCAGAAAAAGATCGACCGGCTTGATGAGCAGAATACGGAATTAATAGAAAAACTTCATTCGCTACCCGGTATCCAAACAGAATTAGCTCGCTTGGAGCGACCACTCGATTTGTACAATAGTATTTTTCAAAATTTATTGCAAAAACAGATAGACTACGAAATTAGCAGTGCAGGCACTAATCCTGATTTCCAAGTTCTCTCTTCAGCTTCCGCACCTCTTGACCCTATTTCACCGAAACGCTTGCTGGTTTATGCTATTGGTTTAGCTGGCGGTTTGATATTGGGCCTAGGATTAATTGCGGGGCGCTACTTGATGCACAACACGGTTACCAGCGTAGGTGAGCTGGAGCGCAATACGAAAGCGGCAGTACTCGGGGTAATTCCGACATATGCAAAAGAGCCGATGGACATCTCGCGGTTAGTAGTGGATAAAAATCCGAAAGCTTCGGTGTCAGAAGCTATCCGCTCTATTCGAACTAACCTGGACTTTATTAGTCCATCGAATAAAAAACGGCTTATATCCATTACGTCCACCATCTCGGGCGAGGGTAAGACTTTCGTGGCCGTGAACCTAGCAGGCATCATTGCGCTATCGGGTCAGCGGGTTATTATTCTGGACCTGGATATGCGCAAGCCAAAAGTGAACCTAGCTTTTGGGGCTGAGAATGTGCGTGGCATTAGCACTATTCTTATTGACCGCCATAGTGCAGCCGAATGCATCCAGCACACTTCTGTAGAGGCGCTTGATTTTATTTCGGCTGGTCCGACACCGCCTAATCCCTCAGAATTAATTTTAAGCCCGCGTTTCGACCAGCTGATTAAGGAATTGCATCAGCAGTACGATGTTATCATGATTGATACGCCGCCGGTGGGCCTGGTAACCGATGGCATCCTCATCATGCGCAAGGCGGATGTGCCTATTTACATCGTGCGAGCGAACTATTCCCGCAAAACTTTCCTCAAAAACTTGAATCGCCTGATGCGCAACAATCAGTTTGGGCGCATGTGCACCGTTCTTAATGACGCCCAGGCCCAGGGCTCGAATGGCTATGGGTATGGATATGGGTATGGCTATGGCTACGGGTATGGCAGCTACGGCATGGGCTACTATGAGGAGCCGGAACCCGGCAAGCCCACTTTTGGCCAGCGCATGAAGCGGCTTTTTAGTTAGCATATAGCTATGGCAAGCTTTTGGCAGAAACTTTTTGGGGGCGAGTCAGTCTCATCCGCCACTGGGCTGATGACTGGCCAGCCGCTGGCCGGGTTGCGTACAGATATGCACTCGCACCTGCTGCCGGGCCTCGACGATGGCGCCGAAACGGTGGCCCACAGCTTGGATTTACTGCGCGAGTTGCGCGAGCTAGGGTTTCATAAGCTCATTATGACGCCCCACGTAATGGGCGACTTTTATAAGAACACGCCAGAGGGTATTCGGGCAGCGCTGGCCGAGTTGCGCACTGCAGCTGAAGCAGCGGGCCTAGGGGATATAAAGCTAGAATGCGCGGCCGAGTACTACCTCGATGAGTGGCTGGGCCGCAAGCTGGCGGCGGGCACCGAGCTGCTCACTTTTGGCGGCGAGCAGCGCTACCTGCTTTTCGAGACGTCGTTTCTGAACGAGCCGCTCAACTTACGCACTACCATTTTTGATTTGCAAGCGGCCGGCTACCGGCCCGTGCTGGCGCACCCCGAGCGCTATGTATACTACTATGGGCGCTTCGCAGAAATCGAGAAGCTACGGAATGAGTATGGTGTCTTGCTGCAAATCAACCTAAACTCGCTGGCTGGCTACTATTCGCCCGCGGCCCGGCAGGCAGCGGAAAAAATGATTGATAGCCGCCTGGTCGATTTCGTAGGCACGGATACGCACCACTTGCGCCACACGGAGGCCCTAGGCCGCAAAACCGTCGCGTCCAGCTACTTCCGCAAAGTGCTGGAGCTGCCACTCCTCAATCCTACGCTTTAGCCTGCCACATGATTTTTGTCACCGGCGGCACCGGCCTCATCGGTGCGCAGCTGCTGGGCGAGCTGCGGGCGCGCCAACTGCCGGTGCGAGCCCTCTACCGGGGCGACACGCCCCCTGCCCTAGCCCCTGCCGGGGTTGAGTGGGTGGCGGGCGACTTGCTGGACCCGCTGCTGCTGGCCAGCGCCATTACGCCCGAGGTGACGCACGTTTTCCATTGCGCAGGTCTGGTTTCGTATGCGCCGCAAGACGAGGAGAATTTGCTGCAAGTGAATGTGGAAGGCACCGCCAACGTAGTAGATGTGTGCCTGGCCCGGCCCGGCGTGCGGTTAGGCTACGTCTCGTCGGTGGCGGCGCTAGGCCAGCCAGCCGCAGTCCCCGCAGCGGGTCCGCTGATGCTCGACGAAACCGCCACCTGGGACCTAGGGGGCAGCCACTCGGCCTACGCCACCAGCAAGTACCTGGCCGAGCTGGAGGTGTGGCGCGGGGCTGCCGAGGGGCTGCAGGCCGTTATCATCAATCCGTCGGTGGTGCTGGGCGGCGGCAACTGGCACCGCAGTAGCACTCGGCTGCTGCGCTACGCCTACGAGCAGCACCATTTTTACACCCGCGGGGTGCTCAACTTTGTAGATGTGCGCGATGTGGTGGCTCACTTTTTGCGTCTGATGCTAGAGCTGCCAGCCGGCCCTACCGAGCGCTATATTCTGAACGGGGGCGCTTATCCGCTGGGTAACTTTTTGGCGCAGGTGGCCCAGGCCCTAGGCCGGCGCCCCCCTACTACGGCCGTGCCCAACTGGGCCGCCGAAGTTATTTGGCGCTTGGAGCGTGCGCGCGCGCTACTCACTGGTGCGCGCCCGCTTATCACCCGCGATACGGCGCGGGCTGGCCGACAAGTTATTCACTACGACACTCGCAAAGTACAGAAAGCTACCTCTTTAGAATTTATCCCTTTAGCCGATACCATTGCCTGGGCCGCCCAGCAGTTGGCGGCGAACCTCGCTACCCTGCCCACGGTTATAGCATAGACTAGCTGGCAGGTTTTATTAACTAGTAGGTCTAGGACGGCACAAATCCAGAAAACACGTATCTTTAGCTACTGTCCTGCCAGCCCTCCCTTCGTGTAAGTATGCGCATGAACGAACCATTTGATGACCCCCGGGCTGCCCACGAAACCGTGCGGCGCTACGAGCAAATGCTGGCTCACAACGAGGCGGCTTTTTTTGACCTAGAAGAGTTTGAAGTAATAATTGACCACTACGTAACCTCGGCCGCTTTCGAAAAAGCTCAGCAGGCCTGCGACACCGCCCTAGGGCAATATCCGTTTTCGACCGAGCTACTAATTGACCGGGCGCAGATTTCGGCCATGCGCGGTGACTATTCGGAGGCCGAGCGCCAGATTGCGGACGTGGCCAGCCGCGAGCCCGACAATGCCGACGTAGCCGTGACGCGCGGCATTATTGCTACCCAACGCGGGCAGTTCGAAGAGGCCGTGCGCCAGTTCCAGACTGCCTTGAGCGGCAACCCCGACCGCGAGGATATTCATTTCAACTTAGGCCTAGCCTACCAAAGCTGGCATAAGTATAAGAGCGCGGCGCGCCACTACAAGAACAGTCTGCGCCTGCACCCCGACAACGAAACCACGGTGCAGGAATTACTCAACTGCCTGGAAGTCAGCGAACGATTGGTTGAGCACGAGGAGTTCTTCCAGCGCTTCACCGATGATGACCCGTACTCGGCCACGGCTTGGTACAACTTGGGGCAGTACTACTACCGCTGCGAGAAGTACGACGAGGCCATTGCGGCTTTTGAGTACGCCATCGTTATCGAAGCTGATTTTTACGATGCGCACCACTGGCTGGCCGATTCCTACGTGTGCCAGCAGAAGTACCAGCGCGCCATTGCCGAGTTTGAGCTGAGCTACCCGCCCAACGAGCCCACTGATGAAGCTTTGTGCAACATTGGGGAGTGCTACGAGAAATTGCGCGAGTGGGAGCCCGCCCGGCAGTATTACCGCCGCGCCCTCGACATAAACCCCAACATGGACGAAGCTTGGTTTGGTCAGGGCGTGCTGCTGCAGGAGCAAGAGCGGCCCTACGAGGCCCTGCATTACTTCCGCAAGGCGGTGGAGCTGTATGGCGACAGCAGCGAGTATTGGGCGGCCCTAGGGGCGGCCGAGAACCAGGTAGGCAACATTGTGAGCGCGCTAGAGGCCTACGAAAAAGCCACCGAAGTAGCCCCCGAAGACGCTACGGGTTGGGTAAGCTGGAGCGCCATTCTCTACGAGCAGGGCCATTTCAGCGAAGCCATCGACCTACTGCGCCACGCCGTGGAGCTGCACCCGCACGAGGCTCATTTCCACTACATGATTTGCGCCTATCTGCTGGCGGCTGGCCGCTTGCGCGAGGCCTACAACGAGTTGGAAACAGCCCTCACCCTGAACTACGACCAGCACGCCCTGTTGTTCGACTACTTTCCAGAGTTGGCCACGCAGCCAGCCCTGCGGCGGCTCATTGACCAGTTTCGGCAGTAGCGCCGCCAGGCCGTTTCCGTTGCATCAGTAGCTTTGCACCTGCCCGTTCTCAAGAGCGGGCAGGTTTTTTGTGCTGGCTACTCTAGCTTTTCATTTCTTAACGCTGTTCTGCTGAATGAATTATTCGATTTCGCAACTCCCCGAACGCACGCAAAAGCCTCGTGAACAAGGCTTTACCATGATGATGGATAAAGGCCTCAGCCTGCGGGAAGTAGAAGACTTTCTGGAAGTAGGCGCACCATATACCGATATTGTGAAGCTTGGCTGGGCTACTTCCTACGTAGTGCCCAACCTGAAGCGTAAGGTAGACGCGTACCGAGCGGCGGGCATTCCGGTATACCTGGGGGGCACACTGTTCGAAGCATTCATTATTCGTAACCAGTTTGACGACTATCGCCGTTTGCTGGATGAGTTCGGCCTGGAATATGCCGAGGTGTCTGACGGCAGCATCGACCTGCCCCACGACCGCAAGTGCGAGTTTATCAAAGAGCTAAGCAAGTCGGTGAAGGTGCTGAGCGAAGTAGGCTCGAAGGACGCTGAGAAGATTATTCCGCCCTACAAGTGGATTTCGCAGATGCAGTCGGAGCTGGATGCTGGCGCCATCAAGGTAATTGGGGAGGCGCGCGAGGGCGGCAATGTGGGTTTGTTTCGCAGTACGGGCGAGGTGCGCTCGGGCCTAGTAGAGGAAATTCTGACGAAGATTCCGTCGGAGCGCATCATTTGGGAAGCCCCGCAGAAGGCGCAGCAAGTATGGTTCATTAAGCTTCTAGGGGCCAATGTGAACCTAGGCAATATTTCGCCAAACGAAGTGGTCAGCCTCGAAACCATTCGCCTAGGCTTACGGGGCGATACCTTTTCCGACTTCCTCGATATGGAAGCTGTTGACCCTATGTTTCGCAGCAGTGTAAAGTCTGGCCGGCCCGGCACTTCCATGCCCCGCGGCTAGCCTCTTCCGCTAGCCAAGAGGCCTAGGGTGCCTTTAAGTAGTCAACTTCGCAACTGCTACAGCCCTTAAAAAAGAGCGGCTTTCCCATTGGGAAAGCCGCTCTTTTTGGTTCAGTAAATCCTAGGGGCTATTGCTTTTGCACGCGCACCGTTTGTACGGAACCGTCGGGCAGGGTCACTTTGGCCAAGTACAAGCCACTGCGCAGGTTGCTGAGGTCACCTAGGGCGAGACTAGCTCCAACCAAGCTCACTTTCTGGTCGAGCACTGTGCGGCCGGTCATGTCCACAAGTTTCACATAAGCGCTGCCTTCCGTGGTGGTAGCACCTTCCACTGTGAGACCAATGGTGTTGCTGAAAGGATTAGGATAAGCCACTAAAGCAACCGACGTAGCGGCGGTTCCATCGAAGCCCACAGCGCGTACCGGCGAGTAATTCAGCTTGCCATCTACATCTACCTGCTCTAGGCGGTAGTAGCGGGTACCAACTTTGCCGGCTTCCGTATCGGTGTACTTATAGCTTTGCTCATTGCTGCTATTCGGCGATTTGCTGGCTACGAAAGTCAACGTACGATACGTCACGCCATCGGCCGATACCTGCACGTTAAAGCCCTTGTTATTTTCCTCCGAAGCCGTTATCCAACTTAGCAGCGTATTGGCGTTGCTGCGTACGGCATTGAAAGCTACTAGGCTAACGGGTAGAGGGTTAGTTTTGTCGCCTAATGTGAGAATGTAATTAGTAAGCGTAGGTAAATTATTACGCGAAACAGTATGCAATGTTGTATTCAAATCGCCGCCAACCCCCTGATATGTTCTACCCTTATTTGTTGTACGGAATAATGTTAAATTGTTTTCATCAATTCCATTCAACTCATCAGCCGAAGGAAGGTAGTGAAATACTACATCTACTGTTGAACCAGCTGTACCACTCGAGTTACTATCGTCATCGCCTACTATCTGATATTGACGCTTAATTGGCTTAGCAGGAGAATTATTTTGAGGACTAGACAAAGCATCACCAACTACCCGGTATATATAAATACTCCCAGGTGAGTGATTAGGAGTAACATCTAAACCAATATTACCGAAAGAATTAGAGGTGCCAGCCGTTAATGTACGGTCAGCACGCAGTACACCTTTCACATAAGAAGTGGTAGTTTCAGCCTCATTGTTAGCTAAGCTGATAATGGCAGAAGCACCTAGTTGAATGTAGGACGTACCCGTAGTACTGAAACTAGTTTCCACAGTACCATTTGTTAAATCTTGAGATGCAGATTGCACTATTACTCCATCAGTGACTGATGTAGGTCTAAAAGCTAAAATATTAGATGGATTAAGTTGATTAATAACTGACTTAGTACCTGAACCAGCGATTATAATATCCGAAACTACAAGGTTACCAGTTATAACTTGGTCCTTACCTGCGAACACAAGCGTTGAGTTATTTTTAGAATCGGTTTTTCCCATGCTACCTACAGTATTACCCGTTAATCCGCCAGAACCTTGCGATAGGTTACCATATATGGTGAGCGTAGCAGCATTAATAGTCAATGCAGAACTTGTAGAACTAGTAGTTCCTTGAAGCGTAAGGTTGTTAACAGAATAGTTGTAATTTGGATTATTTAAAATAGGGTAAACGATAGAAGCTGATGGTGTAGTCTGAGCAGGAATAACGGCATTGGACGTTGAGTTGGGCACACCGTTACTCCAATTAGAGGCTAATTCCCACTCGGTGCTAGAAGTGCTTTGCCAAGTAGTAGTACCACCTGTAGGAGTTACGGCTGGAGATATAACTTGAAATGTAGCTTTAAATCCTGACCCATCTGTATTTTGAGGGTCTATAATTGTCCCAGTACCATTAGGATTATTTCGGCTAGCATTGGAAAACACTCCAGCAAACTTAGCCTCAACTACATATGTACCACCACCTAATACAGTTGGTTGATTAAGTAAATCAATACTCAAATTATCACTAGCGAACGTCACCTCCATACCTGTATTAGCTGAAGAAGTTTGCCCCATATTAAAACTGGTATACTTAGGCTTATTAGCTTCTGAAGTCCCAACTAAATAAACTCTATAGTAAAAGCTAGATGATTGCACAGCTTTATTAGAATTTATATTCGCTGTTACTGCAGTCAATGTCAAAGCACCTGTTGACTGGTCAAAATTTGCCCCATTACCTAAATCTGCACCTTGAAAGTCCGCGGTTGCATTCTGGTCATTAGTAGAATATGTACCATTGTACACAGTAGATACCTTATTACTAGTTCCGGTTGGTTGCGCAGTAATATAAATATCATCGTAATTATACGTTTGTCCCCACACCTGTTGAGTAGCGCCTAACCCACCTACTAATAGCACTAGCGCCACTAGCTTACTTAAATATCCAGACCAAATGCTGCCTGAGTGATGTGAAAGAGTAAAATTTTTCTGTTTCATGTTAAGAGAGAAGAGAGGTTGCAGAAAGCAAGTCGTTTGGAAAGAGTGTTTTATAGCTATATCTCCTGGTATTTAGCTTATATTTTTTAGTTCAAAAACCATACCACCGCTTAGCCGGCTTTAGTATCCAGGAGCGGTAATAGGTAACCCAAAAAAGACTATAAGCTTAGCAGGAAGAATTTTGAGCCTCATACCGAAGTAGACACGCAAAGGTTGAGATAGTCAGGAGCTTTTTTTCTACTATCCGCCTGTGCAGCACTTCACAATGACGCACTTAATCTTCCCCTAAAGGTAAGGTTAGAAGCTCAACCTTAGTATCAGCCTTAGCTTAGATAAAGCCCAACTATTGCGACCTGCTAGCTCGGCCAAATGGGTTCAATACAATGGGCAGCCTTTCTTTGTGGGCTCAACCATTCTGACCCTGGCCCGCTATGGAGCTAATTAAGCACTTTCTGGACCTGCTCCTGCACTTGGATAAAACGCTGGTAAACGTAGTGCACGACTACGGCAACCTAACCTACCTTATTCTTTTTCTGATAATCTTCACCGAAACCGGCGTCGTGGTGCTACCCTTTCTGCCTGGCGACTCGCTCTTGTTTGTGGCGGGCACGCTGGCGGCGCAGTACAATCCGGCCACGGGCCAGCCACTGCTCAATATTTTTTATTTAATCCCGCTTTTGGTGGTAGCTGCCTTCATCGGCGACAACCTTAACTACGCTATTGGCGACTACCTGGGGCCTAGGGTCTTTCGCGAAGATTTTCGTTTTTTGAAGCGTAAATACTTGGAGCAGACGCAGGCCTTCTATGCCAAGCACGGGGGCAAAACGATTATTATGGCCCGGTTTGTCCCTATCGTGCGCACGTTTGCGCCGTTTGTGGCGGGCGTGGGCACCATGACGTATCGCTACTTTGCGTCGTTCAGCATTGCCGGGGCGTTGCTGTGGGTAGTGTCGCTCACGCTGGCGGGGTATTTCCTAGGGTCGTTTCCGTGGGTAAAGCAGAATTTTACGCTGGTTATCTACGCCATCATCTTATTTTCAGTGGTGCCGCCGCTGTGGCAGTTCATTACTAGCAAGTTGCGGGGCTCGGCCCCAACTGCCAGCTAAGCGGGGGTCCTCCTTTCTATTCGGTATAGCTGTCCTAATTATGCGTCTTTTCGGATTAGTTGGCCGTTCGCTCGCGCACTCGTTCTCGCAGACCTACTTCAGTCAGAAGTTCGACCGATTGGGTCTCGCTGATTGCCGCTACGAGCTATTTGAGCTGGCCTCGCCTGCCGAGCTGCCCCACCTACTGGCCCGCTATCCCGACTTGGCGGGGCTCAACGTCACGATTCCCTATAAGGAGCAAATTTGGCCTTACCTGACGCGAGTGGCCTCGTCGGCCGCGAAGGTGGGCGCCGTCAACGTCATTGAAATTCAAGACGATGGCAGCCTGGTAGGGCACAATACCGATTATGTCGGCTTTCGCGAGTCGCTGCGCCGCTTCTACCCGCGGCACGATGCCGGCGCGCGCGCGCTGGTACTGGGCACGGGTGGCGCTGCCAAGGCAGTGACGGTGGCCCTGCGCGAATTGGGCATCGGGCATTGGTTGGTATCGCGCAACCCGCTGAGCGCTCACTTGACTTACAATGAGTTGACGCCGGCCATTCTAGCGGCTCACCCGCTTATTATTAATACCACGCCCCTAGGCACTTACCCCAACATAGATGACTGCCCTCACCTCGACTACGCGCAGCTAGGGCCTGGCCATTACCTCTACGACCTAGTGTATAACCCCAGCAGCACGTTGTTTTTGCAGCAGGGCGAGGAGCGCGGTGCCCACACCAAAAATGGCTTTGAGATGCTGGAGCTGCAAGCCGAGGCTGCCTGGAGCATCTGGAACGGCGCCTAGGGCACTACCGCATAGTATAAATAAAAACTGTCCTACTTATCTGGCGTCCGCCTGTCGCAGCATCTCTCCCGCGCCCCCTAGGGGTTGTTCGGTAGAGATGCTGCGGCAAGCAGACGCCAGATAAGTAGGACAGTTTTTTTTCTTCGCTTTTTTACTTAGCCAATTTGCTGGCTATCTCGGCGGTGTGGCGGCCTTGAAAGCGGGCGCCTTCCAGCTCGTTGGCACTAGGCTGGCGTTCGCCCTGGCCGCCGGCCACGGTGCTGGCGCCGTAGGGGGTGCCGCCGGTTACTTCCGCGTGGCCCATCTGGCCCTGCCAGGCGTAGGGCAGGCCCACAATGACGAAGCCGTGGTGCAATAGCTCGGTATGAAAATTACGGATGGTTTCTTCCTGGCCGCCGTGCTGGGTGGCCGTGCTCACGAAGGCACCGCCTACCTTGCCCACCAGCGCCCCGCGGCCCCAGAGGCCACCCGTGCTGTCCATAAAAGCCTGCATCTGGCCGCACAAGTTGCCGTAGCGGGTAGGCGTGCCAAAAATGATGGCGTCGTAGTCCGCCAGCTCATTGGGCGTGGCTATGGGCACGTGGGCAAAGGCTTGCTGCGCGCCGGTGGCACCCGTTTGGTCCAGGATTTCTTTAGGCAGCGTTTCGGGCACGCGCTTCACGACTACTTCGTTGCCGGCTATTTCGCGCGCACCTTCAGCAATGGCTTCGGCTAGTTTCCAGACGTGGCCATAAGTGGAATAGAATACTACGAGAGTCTTCATGCGAGTTAGGGAATAAGAAAGCAAAGCAGTGTCACTAAGCTACTGTACTCTTTCTACAACCGATGTAGCTACATTGTTCGGATATTTAGTGATAGTTCGCTAGTAAAGCTCAATTTATCAGTTAGTTAATTTTTTACAAGTTAACTTTACTTAGCTGCGTGCAACGCTTTGACTCTGCACGGGCTCCTAGGGCTGAAGTACCCTGGCCGGCGGCGGGTGGGGTCATCAGCTAGCAAGTCGCCTATGTTGAACCGCTTTATTCCGGGCCCCGCGGGGTTTCGCCTATGAGTGCTTCTGCACCCCGCCCGCGGGCGTCGGCCCCGGCAGCCGACGCGGCCGCCAGCCACCTGACCGTTAGCCGCCCGGCAAGCAGCATGGCCCCCACCGAGAACGACCTGATTGACGGCTGCCTGCGGGGCCACCCGCTGGCCCAGAAGCGGCTGTACGAAAAGTACGCCGCCCGCATGATGGCCGTGTGTCAGCGCTATGCCCAAACCACCTTCGAGGCCGAAGACGTGCTGCAAGAGGGCTTCCTCACGGTGTTTCGTACCCTAGGCAGCTTCCGGCGCGAGTGCCCGCTTGAGTTCTGGATTCGGCGCATTATGGTGAACGCCGCCCTGCGCCAGCACCGCCGCAACGCGCCGCTAGTGGCCGTAAGCGACGGCGACTACCCCGAAACGCTCTCCAGCGACGAGTTTACGTTCAGCAACTACGCCTATGGCGAACTGCTGGCACTGGTGCAGGAGCTGGCCCCGCGCTACCGCTTGGTATTCAACCTCTACGCCATCGAGGGTTACACGCACAAGGAAATCGGCGAGCTGCTCCAGATATCGGAGGGCACCAGCAAGTCGCAGTACTCGCGGGCCCGGGCGGTGCTGCAAACCAGGCTAGCCCACCTGCACACCCAAGCCAAACCACCCGGCGCCTAGGCCCCCGCATCCGCCCAACCCTCCTTACTACGCTTCGTTATTCTGCGCTACTTTTCGTTTACTTATTCTTATCTATTATGACACCTCCCAATCCTTCACCCCAGGGCAGCCTCGAAGAGCTGTTTCGCCACCACTTGCTGGAAAGCGAGGCGGCGGCCCTGCCACCCCTGCCGCACGTGTGGGAGCAGCTCGACAACAGCCTGCTGCTGGCCCAGAACGAGCGCTACCGCCGCCGCTTGGCCGCCTACCGCTGGGCCATGGCCGCTAGCTTATTGCTAGCCGCGCTGGCGGGCGGCGGCTGGTGGCGCAGCCAGGCCCACCAGCCGGCCCCTACCCTAGCGGCCGCTGGCCCGGCCGGCAGCAGCGCCGTGCGCGGCGCCGTAGCCACCAGCCTCCCCGGCCGTCTAGCAGCCAACTACGGCACCACTGCTTCTGAGCAGGCGGGCTCGGCCACGCTTTTTTCTTCACCCAACAGCTTTTCTATCGACCAAACTCCTACTCTTGCTTCGTTTTCGCTAGCTGGCAACTCCTTCGCGCCGGGCTCAGCCAACTCTTACGCCACCGCCCGGCTGGTACGCCGCCGGGCAGCGCGCGCCGCCCTAGGGGCCAACGACGCGTCGGCAGCAGGCTTTCATTCGCTTTCAGCCAGTGGCGCGGACGGGCTGCCTACCGCTGCCTTCGCGGCAACCGGTGAGCTGACTCCTGCCGCCAGCCTGGACCTGACCGACGCGCAGGCTGCCGACCAGTTGCGGAGCCGCCTGGCCAACGTGCGGCTACCCGCCAGCACCACCTTGCCGGCGCAACTGCGCGCTACGGCCCTGGCCCCGGTGGCAGCCCCTAGGGCCTCGCGAGCCTGGCAACTGCAAATGGCCTACGCGGCGGGCATGTTCGACCCCAACATCGACTTTAGCAAGGCGGCGGGCGAGTACAATGCTAACCTGGGGCCGGGTACGGTAGCCACCACCCGCGAAGCGGCGGCCGAATACCGCAACCACCTGCGCCCCGGCCTGGGCCAGCGCCTGAGCGTGTGGGCCACGCGCCGCCTGGGCATTGGGCGCTGGAACCTGCGCACCGGCCTGGAGGTAGCCCAAAACACGGCCAGTTCGGCCAGCTCGGTGGGCTTTGTGGGCGAGCAGGTGGCCACGCTTACTTCCTACGTGCAGGTGCAGTCCGACCGCTTGCAGAGTACATCCTACCGCTACCGCTCGGTGGGCGTGCCCGTCGAGCTGACGTACACTAGTCCTATGCGGCACGGCTTCTCGCTCTACGGGCGCGCCGGCACTCTGTTTTCGTCGCTGCTGAACGTGCACAGCGAGGTGGACGGCGACCCCGAAGCTACCCGCAGCTACTCAACCCGGTCGGCAGGCTCGCCCTACCGGCACCTGCTGGCCAGCGTGCGCGGGGGCGTGGGCATGCACTACGAGCCAGCCGGCCACCAGTGGACGCTGAGCCTGGGGCCAGTAGCTGAAGCAGGTATTACGAGCCTCAACATCGACCCCACCCAGCGCTTTTGGAGCCAGCAGCGGCCGTACAGCGTCGGGCTGGAAGCGGGCGTGCAGTTCAACTCGCTGCTCAAGCCAGCTCCCGCCATACCGGCGCCGTAGTGGGCCGGGCGGCATCCAACTGGCCGGCTCTTCGTTTATGCACTATCCACTATCCTTTTCCATCGCTATGACACCTCTCGTAACGCGCCTTTTGCTGGCCGCGCTGGCCGGCACCTCTATTTTGCTGGCCCGCCTGGCGCTCGAGCGCCAGGCGCGGGCGCAGGCTGCTAATGACTGGATTAATGAACCAGCGGCGGGCGCCCGGCAGTGGGTAGAGGTGGGGCCCGTAGCGCGGCCTAGGGCCAGGATGCGGCCCGGCGCGCTATCCACCTTTTACCAGGTGCGCTGGCTGGGGCCGGCAAGCGAGGTGCGGCCGGCTGGCAGCCGCTAGTTTCTACGAAGCCCAGAAACCTCTAGCCAGGGTTTGGGGTTAAGTTAGCTGGCCTTTTCCCAGCAGGCTTTTCCTTTTCTATGGCGGTATCTACCTACCAGCTCACTTCGGATTTCAAGCCCACTGGCGACCAGCCCCAGGCCATTGCGCAGCTCGTGCAGGGCGTCGAGACTGGCGAGCCGGCCCAGGTGCTCCTAGGGGCCACCGGCACCGGCAAGACCTTCACGATGGCCAACGTCATTGCCGAAACCGGCAAGCCGGCCCTGGTGCTGTGCCACAACAAGACGCTGGCCGCCCAACTCTACGGTGAGTTCAAGGCGTTTTTTCCGCAGAACGCGGTCGAGTACTACATCAGCTACTACGATTACTACCAGCCCGAGGCCTACATCGCCAGCTCCGATGTCTTCATTGAGAAGGACTTGGCCATCAACGAGGAAATTGAGAAGCTGCGGCTGCACTGCACCAGCACCTTGCTGAGTGGGCGGCGCGACGTGGTGGTGGTGGCGTCGGTATCGTGCATCTACGGCATCGGCAACCCCGAGGAGTTTGGCAAAAACGTCATTTTCCTGGCGCCCGGCCTGCGCTACTCGCGCAATAATCTGCTCTACCAGTTCGTACAAATTCTGTACTCGCGCACTGAGATGGAGTTCACCAGGGGCAGTTTCCGGGTGAAGGGCGACACGGTGGACGTGTTTCCGGCCTACGCCGACTACGCCTACCGCATTTTCTTTTTTGGCGACGAGATTGAGGCGATTCAGAAAATCGACCCCGCCAGCGGCCGCAAGCTGAGCGATGAGAAGAACATGACGCTCTACCCGGCCAACCTGTTTGTGACGGGCAAGGAAACGCTGAATACCGCCATCAAGGAGATTCAGGACGACATGGTGGCCCAGCACAACTATTTCGAGAAGGAAGGGCGCGATGTGGAAGCCAAGCGCATTCAGGAGCGCACCGAGTTCGACCTGGAGATGATACGCGAGCTGGGCTACTGCTCAGGTATCGAGAACTACTCGCGCTACTTCGACCGGCGCACGCCCGGCTCTCGGCCCTTCTGCCTGCTCGACTATTTTCCCGACGACTACCTGCTGGTGGTGGATGAGAGCCACGCCACGATTCCGCAAATCCGGGCCATGTGGGGCGGCGACCGTTCGCGCAAGACTGCCCTGATTGAGTATGGCTTTCGCCTGCCCTCGGCGTTTGACAACCGGCCGCTGACGTTCAACGAGTTTGAGGGCATGTACCGGCAGGCGGTGTTCGTGAGCGCCACGCCTGCCGACTACGAGCTGACCCAGGCCAACGGCGTGGTGGTGGAGCAGATTATTCGCCCCACCGGCCTGCTCGACCCCGAGATTGACTTGCGCCCAAGCGTAAACCAGATTGACGACCTGCTGGACGAGGTGGACAACCGCGTGAAAGCCGGCGACCGCGTGCTGGTGACGACCCTGACTAAGCGCATGGCTGAGGAGCTGAGCAAGTACATGGAGCGCCTGGGCATCAAGGTCGAGTACATCCACTCCGACGTGAAGACGCTGGACCGGGTGGAGATTTTGCGTCGCCTGCGCCTAGGGGAGGTAGACGTGCTCATCGGCGTGAATCTGCTGCGCGAGGGCCTCGACCTGCCCGAAGTAAGCTTGGTGGCCATTCTGGATGCCGACAAGGAAGGCTTCCTGCGCGACCAGCGCTCGCTGATTCAGACGATGGGCCGGGCGGCGCGTAACGAGCGCGGCAAGGTTATTCTGTACGCTGACCGCATGACGGGCTCGATGCAGCGCGCCATTGACGAAACCAACCGCCGCCGCGCCACCCAAATGGCCTATAACGACGAGCACGGCATCACGCCCAAAACGGTGCGCAAGAGCCACGCCCAGATTATGGGCCAAACCGACCTGGCCGACTACCGCATTGTGGAGGCGCAGGCCCCGGCCGGCGCCTACGCCGAGGGCGGCGCCACCCTGGCCATGGCCGCCGAGCCGGTAGTGGCCATGATGAACCGCACCGAACTGGAGAAGCTCATCAAAACCACCGAAAAGCAAATGGAGGCCGCCGCCAAGGAGCTGGACTTTTTGCAAGCCGCTAAACTACGCGACGAGCTGGGCGCTCTCAAGCAAATGCTGAAAGGCAAGCGGGAATAGCCCTAGGGCTGTTAGCTTTACCCGGTACAATACTGCTGACTAGCCATGAAGAAGTACTTGCTTGGGATTATTGGCGTGGCCTTGCTGAGTAACGGCTACCAGCGGTCGTCGGCCCAGGGGGCGGCAAAACCCACGTACATGCAAGTTTTTTATGAGGGTAGCAGCTGGCTGAGTGGCCGGCCCCTGTTGCACTACAGCCCAGCTTTTCGAGGCAAAACCGACGAGTTGGTGCCAGAGCCAGATTCCACCAAACGGCTTTCGCCGGGTGCCTTCTTGTTTGATGGGCCAGCCGAAAGCATAACGACCACCTCAACCACCACTACTATCGCCGCTGGCGATGGGCAACTCCCCATCACCTACGTGCATGGCCAGAACGGCAAGCTGCGCCCCGAAACCGCCGCCGACCGGCAGCAGGCACGCGCCCGTGAGCAAGCGCGCTTCGACCGGCAACTCAATCTGGTGGCGGCCCGCGCTACGTTAGCCCGCAACACGCTTACCAATGCGCTCAACGCGGCCGCGGCCGATGGCTGGGAAGTAGTGCAACTGACTCAGTGGGGCAAGCAAGATGGCTTGGTGTACCTGCTGCGGCGCCGGTAGCCCTAGGGCCGCTAGTCTTTCTCCTTCTTCACCACGCTTACCTGCCCGTCGTGCTCCAGGCGCACGGTTTTTACTTCGGTAAGCGTGTTGAGGTTGGCTCCCGAGCGAATGGCGGCCATCATATCGGCCTCGGACAGGCTGGAGAGGCGCAGCTCGGCATGGTTTATTTCGGTGCCGACGGCCAGCACGGAGGGTGCCCCCCGTATTATCCGGCCCACCGTCGGGAAGAAATACGTGATGTAGGCCAGCGCGCGGTGCAGCAGTATCAGGGTGGTAAACCCTAGGACCGGCACCCAGTAGGGCAGCGTGGCCAGAATAGATTGGCTGAGCATAGCCCCGGTCATAAACTTGATGACCATATCGAGGGCGCTGTTGCTGGCGAAGGTGCGCCGGCCCGAAATGCGCAGCAGCGCTATTGCCAGCAGAAAAACCGAAATGGTGCGCCACACCACTTGGCTCCAGGCAATTGTTTGGGCGGTTTCGTGGAGGCCAAGTAGGTCTACAAAGAATTTTTCCATTAAGATAAGCTACCTAAAAGATGACACAATTCAACTAGCACTTCGGCCGCGTGGCTACTACGTGAGCTATAAAGTACTGCCTACGAAAAAGCCGCCTGCCGTAGGTACGACAGGCGGCTTTTTTTATAGCAGTTGCTTATTCAGCGTGCTTGCGGGCGCGCTTAGCAGCGGCCGTGTTGGCTACGGTGTGCTCGCCGGCCTTGGAGCCAGCTTTCTTCTTGGCGTTGGTAGCCTTTTTTTCGCCGGCGTCCAGCTCACCCCAGGCCTTTTTGGGGAGGTAGCGGGTGGTGCCGCTGGCGCGGCGGGCGGGCTTGCCGTCCGAGGTTTGCCAGTCTTGCTTGGTCCACTCGCTCAGGTCGCGCTGCTTGGAGTTGGGGTGGCGCTGCAGGTAGCCACCGCCCTGCTTCTGGTAGGCCAGCGTGAGCAGCTGCGACTTGCGGGCGCTCCAGGTACCGGGCTCGCCGCCCTTAGCGGCGGCCCGAATCTCTTCTTTTAGGCGCTCGCGTAGCGCGGGGTCCGAATAGGTGTTTTCAATAGTGCGGCGGCGGGCAGCAGGTCGGGTTTTGGTGCGCTTGCGGGCCGGACTAGCACTGGCGGCATCGGCAGCTTCGGGGGTCTTCATCAGGGAGCCAGGTTGGTACAATACAAAACTAACCGAAAAAAAACCACAGAGTTCAAGCAAATTGCAAAACATTTGCTTTGTTTAGCTTTCATTATCAAAATGTTAAACAAAATAACTTAGCATACATTCGCTGCGCTAACGCGAATAGCCAACCAGAAATAATGCCTGCCTTTGCGGCCCGTGCCCTAGGGCCAAACCGCTACCCAAGCCTATTTTTGCGGCCTTATTCCAATTATTCAGAATTATGAAAAAACTGTTATCCTGGTTAAGCTTATCTTGGTGGTTTATGACGATGCTGGTGCCGCCCGCGGCGGCCCAGAAGGTGGGCCTGGTGCTGAGCGGCGGCGGGGCCAAAGGTTTGGCCCACGTGGGCGTGCTGCGGCAGCTTGAAGCCAATGGCATTCCCATTGACTACATTGTGGGCAACAGCATGGGGGCCGTGGTGGGGGCCATGTACTGCGCTGGCTACTCGCCCCGTGAAATTGAGCAGATTGTATTGTCGGACGATTTTCAGCATTGGGCTACCGGGCAGGTGCTGCCCGATAAGACGTTCAACTTTCTCACGGCCGAGCCCAACCCGTCGGCCCTGCGCCTAGGGGTGTCGCTCGACTCAACCTTCAACTTCCAGGTGGTGCCCAACCTGGTGAACGACCTGAACCTCAACATTGCGCTGGCCCAGCTGCTGGCGCCGGGGGCGGCCAAGGCCAACTACGACTTCGACAACCTGTTTGTGCCCTACCGCTGCCTGGCAACGGAGGTTTTTACGCGCAAGAAGGTGGTGCAGCGCTCGGGCATTCTGGCCGATGCGGTGCGCAACTCGATGGCCTTCCCGCTGGCCTTCCGGCCCATTCGGGGTCTCGATGGGCGCTACCTGTTCGACGGAGCGGTGCTCGACAACTTCCCTACCGACGTGATGCAGCAGGACTTCAAGCCCGACATCATCATTGGGGTAAACGTGGGCGACGTAGCGCTGCAGAAATATCCATATAAGAAGGACGACGACCTGCTGACGGGCACGCTGCTGTTTTTAGGTAACAGCGTAGCGGACAGCACTACGGTGGGCAAGAACGGCATTTATATTCAGCCCGACCTGGGCAGCCTAGGGGCCGCCAGCTTTGCACAGGTGCGCACCCTTATTGCCGATGGCGACACGGCGGCCATGCGCAAGATGACGCTGATAAAGTGGCGCATCGGGCGCCGCGTCGATACCCTGGAGCTGCAGCGCCGCCGCCTGGCGTTTCAGCAGGGCGTGCCCGCGCCGCGCTTCACGCAGGTGAGCGTGCGGGGCCTGCGCGCCGACCAGAACGCCTACGCGGCCGCCTTTTTCCGGCGCGACGGCTCCACTTATTCGTTTGACGACTTGAAGGAAGGCTATTACCGCCTGGCCTCCGACGACTACTTCCGCAACATTTACCCGCGCATTCGCTACAGCCCCGAGCAGAAGGGCTACGTGTTTAGCGTGGATGCCCAGCGCAACAACAACGTAGCGGCCGAGGTAGGCTTTACGCTGAGTACCAGACCCATCGAGAGCTTGTACCTAGGGGTAGAATTCCGCTACCTGCGGCGGCTGCTGTACTCGGTGGCGGCCAACGTGAGCGTGGGGCGCTTCTACAACGGGGCGCAGGCCTCGTTCCGACTGAACGCGCCGGGGCGGCTGCCGTTCTACGTGGCGCCCGGCATCACCTACAACAAGTGGGATTTTCAGCAAACCGGCGGCCTGCTGCAAAGCAACGTGCTCAGCACCCAGGTCAACCAGCAGGATTTGAAGGTGGGCGTGCAGTTTGGGGTGTCGCCGCGCTACCGCTCGCGCGAGGTGTTCGACCTAGGGGCGTTTTACAACGTGGACAACTACGCCAACACCGAGCAGATTCAATCGAATGACTTGCTGGACCGCACCTCCTTTAAGGGTGCCACGGCCGCCGTGCGCTTCGCCCGCAACTCCTTGAACGAGAAGCAGTACCCTACCAGCGGGCGGCGGGCCATTATCACCCTGCGGGGCGTCACGGGCACCGAGGTGTACACGCCCGGCACCACCTCGCGCTTCCGCGAGCTGGGCGAGCAGTCGCGCCATCACCAGTGGCTGCAGTTTCGGGGCGTGTACGAGCGCTACTACCCGCTCAATAAGGACAAGACGAGCTGGGGCTACTACGGCGAGATTACCGTGAGCGGGCAGGGCCGCTTCTTCAACTACCGCTCGTCGCTCACGTCGGCGCCCATCTTCGCGCCGCTGGCCGACTCGCGCACGTTGTTTCTGTACAATTACCGCTCGCCGCGCTTCGTAGCGGCGGGGGTGCGCTTTTCGCAGCAGGTGCTGGGCAAAATCGACTGGCGCTCGGAGCTATTTGCCCACATTAATATTCTACCCTTGGCCGACGAAAACCAGGTGCCCATCCGCACCGGCGGCATCAGCCGGCCCTACCTCACGGCCGTCACGGGCCTGATTTTTCACACGCCGGTGGGCCCGCTGGCCGTGCACGCCGAGTACTACGACACGCCCGACCACCGCTTCAGCGTCTACGGGCACCTAGGCTACATACTCTTCCGCGCCCGCTCGCTGGACTAGTGGTAGATGAGTAGATGAGTAAAATAGGCGGTCATGCTTCGACAAGCGGACGTCAGATAAGCATGACCGCCTATTTTACTCATCTACTCATTTACCAGCTTACCACCGGCCAGCCATCGGCCGAGTAATCGAGGCGGCACAGAACCAGGGGGCGGCGGGCGTAGCCCTGCTCGTCGTTGATGGCGTCGAAGGTGGGCTGCTGGCGGTCGATGGCGTGCGCCAGCAACCAGTCTTGCCCGCTGGCATCGGTGATGACGGAGTTGTGGCCGGGGGCCAGCCAGCGGTCGTTTTCTACCAGAATGGTGCCCTCGGTGCCGGTGGCGTCGCCTAGGGTCTGATAGGGGCCGGCGGGGTGGTGGGCGCGGGCCACCAGCACGGCGTAGTGCGGGCTGGGGAAGCAGCAGTTGTTGCCCGAGTAGAAGAGGTAGTACCACTCGCCCCGCCGGTGCACCCAGCTGCCTTCCACGAGCTGCCCGTAACTGCCGCCCGCCGCCTGCACCAACTGGTGCTCGGCACTGCCCGGCGCAAAGCTCAGCCCATCGGCGGCCAGCTCGCGCACCCGCAGCGGCCCGAAGCCCGAGCCGTAGAACAGCCACTGCTGGCTGCCCTCGGCAAAGCGCATAGGGTCAATGTTCTGAAAGCCTTGGCCACCCGCCAGCAGCGGCTGCCCCACGTCGCGGAAGGGCCCTAGGGGCCCGTCAGCCAGCGCCACGCCAATGGCCATGCCCGCGGCCGGGTCGTCGGGCTGGGCGGAGTAGTAAAGCAGGTAGCGCCCATCGGCGCGCTGGCTTACGTCGGGCGCCCAGTAGCGCTGGGTGTGGGCGGCCCAGGCGGGCTTTTCGGGCAGGCCCTCCCCTAGGTACTCCCACTGCACCAAATCAAGCGAGCGGGCTATTTGCAGGTTGATTATCTGGCCGTTGCGCTTGGTATTCGTGGCGTAGGCGTAGTAGTAGCCGTCGGGCACCAGCAGCACGCTGGGGTCAGGAAAGTCGGCATCCAGCACCGGGTTCTGGAAGGTGGGTGGGGGCGTTTTCATAGGTCGAGCAGCGGGCGCAGGGCGTTTACTACTTCCTCGGGCGCCTCGTAGGGCAGCAGGTGGCCCGCGCCCGGCACCAGCCCAAAGGCCGAGCCAGCCGGCAGTAAAGGCCGCGTCTGTTTTTCCTGGGCCTCGGCCGGAATAGCGCGGTCGTCGGTGCCCACCAGCAGGCTGCACGGCACGCGCAGGCTGGGTATTAGCGCCGTTATATCCTCCTTCGAGCCCAGGTCCAGCCAAGCTTCCCAAGCGGCGTGGTCGGTGCGCAGGTTGTCGCCCACCACTTGCAGCCGAATGCCCTCGGGCAGCGGGCGGTTAGTTATCTTACGAAACGTTTTTTCGGCCTCCTCGGGCTTGCCCCAGGCCTCGCGGCTGGCCTGCCGGTCGGCGGGGCTGATGGGCTCGGGCGTGGGGGGCGAGGGCGACAGCAGCAGCAGCCCGCGCAGCCCTAGGGGCTGCCGCGCCGCCAGGGCTAGCGCAAACTTGCCGCCCATGCTGTGGCCCAGCAGGTAGTAGTCATCGAGCTGCTGTTCTGCTACATAGGCCGCCACCCAATCGGCGTAGCTGACCACTGAGAAGTCGAAGCCCGGTGGCACTGGCTGCTGGCCGTAGCCGGGCAAGTCGGGGGCCAGCAAACGCAACCCGGCGGGCAGCCAGGGCAGCAGTTGGTTGAACTCGTGGCCGGCGCCGGCCCAATAGTGCAGAGCGAGAAGTGTGCGCATGAACGGAGGGAGGAGCTAAAAAGTACGCTTACGCAGTACGCACCCTACCAACTGGGGTTGATAGCAGATTAAAACCACTAATTCATCGATAAATATTTGCGCGCTTGGTCGGCTGGCCCTTGTGCGGCGCGCGGCCGTCACTTACATTTGGCTTGATTATAGCAGATTCCGCTATTCCCTATCGGCCGCATTTCTTTTTACTCTCTCAGCTGCTCGCTATCGACCAAAAGCTCTACGTTCCCTTTTTTCTACCGTAGCTCTTTATGGAACCCCTGCAGCCGAGCGACTCCGCGCTCATCGACCTCTACCTGGCGGGCCGCGAATCGGCTTTTGCCCAGTTGCTTCAGCGCCACCAGGCCCGCGTGTTTACCACTATCCACCTGGTGGTGCGCGACGAAGACCTCGCCAACGACCTCACCCAGGATACGTTTATCAAAGCCATCCGCACGCTCAAGAGCGGGCGCTACCAGGACGAGGGCAAATTCGGCTCCTGGCTGTGCCGCATTGCCCACAACCTGGCCATCGACGCGTTTCGGCGCGCAAAAAGAGCGCCCCAAACCAGCCTTGATGACAACATCGGGCTTGCGAACTCGTTACACCTCTCAGAAGAATCGGCCGACGAGGTGCTGACCCGGGAGGAGAGCCACGCGCAGCTGCGCCAACTCATCCAGGAACTGCCCGCCGCCCAAAAGGAGGTGTTGCTGATGCGCCACTACGGCGACATGAGCTTTCAGGAGATTGCCGACGCAACCGGCGTTAGCATCAACACCGCTCTCGGCCGAATGCGCTATGCGTTAATCAACCTGCGGAAGAAAATGGCCGCGTATTCGCTCCTGTATGATACAAACCTTACCCCACCCGACGTTGCTTCGCTACGTTTACAACGAATTGCCAGCTGATGAGCAGCAGGAGATAGAGGACGCGCTGCTGCACGACCCCGAGTTGGCTGAAACCTGCGCCGATATATTACTAACCCAGCGCACGCTGGATGGCCTGGCCCGCAACCCTAGGCCCGCCACCACGGCCACCATCCTGCAATACAGCCGAACGTTTTTAAGAATGTAAAAATGTGGTTGAATGTGGGAAATGTGATAATTGCCTCGAAGGGATAACCTTTTAGACATTTTTACATTTCCCACATCCAATCACATTTTTACATTTCAGATAATGACCCGTCCTGAACGGTTCCGCCGCTTCTTGGCGTACTTCACCGAGAACTACCCCGAGCCGCGCACTGAGCTAGCCTACCGCAATCCCTACGAGCTGATAGTGGCCGTAGTACTGAGCGCCCAGTGCACCGACAAGCGCGTGAACCAGGTGATGCCGGCGCTGCTGGCGCAGTTTCCGACGCCCGAGGCCCTAGGGGCCGCCTCGGCCGATGACATCTTTCCGTTTATCCGCAGCGTGTCGTACCCCAACAACAAGGCCAAGCACCTGGCGGGCCTTGGGCACCTGCTACACACCGAGTTTAGGGGCGAGGTGCCCAGCACCATCGAGGAGCTGCAGCGCCTGCCGGGCGTGGGCCGCAAAACGGCCAACGTGGTGGTATCGGTTATCTACAACCAGCCCGCCATGGCCGTCGATACGCACGTCTTTCGGGTGTCGCACCGGCTGGGGCTGGTGCCCAAAACGGCCACCACGCCCCTGGCGGTAGAAAAAGCGCTGGTCAACTACATTCCGCAGGAAGTAATACCCAAAGCCCACCACTGGCTGATTCTGCACGGGCGCTACATCTGCGTGGCGCGCTCGCCCAAGTGCCACGCGTGCCCGCTCACCGACTTCTGCGCCGCCTACCCCAAGCTAATGGCCGAGGGGCTGGCGGCGGGCAAAACCGCGGGCAAGTCGGCGGCAAAAAGCCAGGTGTAGGCCGCAGCAAACTCGCGCTTCCAAAACCACTCGGCGTGCTGCCCATCGGGCAAAACCTGGAACGCGAGCTGCCCCAGGGGCAGGCCGGCTTCGTGCAGCGCCTCGCGCACGGCGGCCATCAGGGGCACCATGGTGGGGCCTTCGCGGGTGCCACTGAGGAAGTAGAAGCGCGCATCGGCCCTAGGGGGATGCTGCACCAAAAAGGCCAGTAGCGACTGCCCGGCAAACCAGAAAGCCGGCGAAAACACCCCTACCCTTCCGAAAACCTCGGGGTGGCGCGCCGCCGCGAACACGCTAATGAGGGCGCCCATACTCGAGCCCATAATACCGGTACTGGCCGGCTCGGGCCGGGTGCGGAAGTGCTTGTCGAGGTAGGGCTTGAGGGTATGCACTAGAAAATCAACGTACTGCTCGCCCTCGCCGCCGCGGCGGCTGCGCGGGTTGCGCCAGGGCGAGTACTCATCGAGGCGGCGCGGGCCCCCGTTATCCACGGCTACCACGAGGCAGCCGCCCAGGTCGCGGCCTTCGGCGTGCAGCGCGTTCAGGGTTTCGTCCACGCCCCACTCGCCAGCAAAGGAGGTGTACTGGTCGAACACGTTCTGGCCATCTTGCAGGTATAGCACCGGGTAGCGGCGCTCACTGGTGTGGTAGTCGGGCGGCAGGTACAGCCACACCCGCCGGGGGCGCCGCAGCGGCGGCATAATAAAACTTTCGGCCAGAATGTGCACGTTGGGCGCGGCCGAGTGCGGGCGGGGCGGAATGGCGCCGCCCTCATCCTCCCAGTTCAGCACCTGCAGGCGCAGGGTGCGGCGCCGCGCCTGGTAGAGGTAGCGCCGGTTGGGCAGGGCGCGGTTGTCGGCGTCGGTTTCGATGGTGGCCCAGGTGCCGCGGCAAAACTTATACTCCAGCGTGCCGGTGCCGGGCGGCAGCGTTAGCGAGTAACTGCCATCGGCGGGGTGGTGGGCGAGGGCGTAGGCGGGGTCGTCGGTGGTCCAGCCATTGCACGAGCCCGTGAGGTAGATAGTAGCGCCGGCCGGCGTGCTGGCCGGCACGCTGGTGAGGCGCAGCGTGAGGGCCGCCACCCGCGGGCGGCGGCGCAGGCGCGCCAGCAAGCGGGTAAACGGTGGTTTCATGGCCGGGCGGCTAGGAGGCAGGTCGATGGTAAAGCGCTTTAAAAGCACGTCATGCTGAGCCTGCCGAAGCATCTCTACCGAACGGCACCCTAGGCGGCGTGGGAGAGATGCTTCGACAAGCTCAGCATGACGTACTTATATAGGCAGTTTGGCAGACTTCTAAAACAGACGCTGCCGCAAAAATACCACCTTCCCCCCGCTCACGGCCCTAGGCGCACGTAGATGCCTTCGAGGTAGAAGATGTTGTGCGGCTGGGGGTCTTCCTCGTCCTCGGCGTCGGCGGGATAGGTGACCGACAGCTTGAGGGCCACGCTGGGCAGGGCCACGGGCGGACGCTGCTCGGTGGTGTATTCGAGCAGACAGGGCCAGGTTTCGGTGGTGGCTAGGGCATCGGCTACTTCTTCGGCCAGGGCGGCGGCGCGCTCCCCGGCCACGCGCAGCAGGGTATCCAGGTCGTGAAAAGGCAGCGCCAGGTGGAAAAAGTGGGCGTCGTCGCCGCGGAAGGTGGTGGCCCACACGGTCACGTCATCGGTATTGTCGAAGACAATGGCCGTGAGGTGGACTTGTTCCACAAAAAAATCGTCGGTATCAACCAGGTCGTCGCTGAGTAGCTTCATGGGCAGCAGCAAGGTAGAAACCAGGCGGCAAACACCGGCGCAGGCGTGCCGCCTTAAGGCAGGGCAGTAGCCCTAGGGGGCGGCGCATCTTCTTGAGCCGGGCGGCCCTAGGGCTTGCCAGCGGCAGTATCGGCCGGGGTGGCAGCGGGGGCGGGCGCCACCGCGGGCTTGGGCGCCGCCGCTTTCGGGGCGACTGGCGCGGGCGTTGTCGCGGCGGCGGGGGCCTGGGCGGCCGGGGCAGCAGCGGGGGCAGTGGCCGCTGAATCGGGGGCGGCGGTGGTAGCTGGTGCGGCCGGCGGGGCGGCGGCCGGCACCATCCGCACGGTATCGGGCCCGGTGCGGGGCGGCAGGGTCAGCTGCTCGGCTTGGGGGCCTACCTCGGGGGCTAGGGCGGTGGTGTCGGCGGCGGTCTGGCTGGTGCTGGTCAGGTGCTCGTCGGGGGTGGCGGGGCGGCCCAGGGTGAGGTAGGCCACGACGCCCAAAAAGAGCAGCAGGCCCCCGATGGCGAATACCAAGTTGAGCGGATTGCGGCGTTCAGCTACTTCCCCTGGCTCTTCGTCAGCCTCGTTCGCGGGCGTAAGCAGGCTAGGGGCGGCTGCGGCCAGCCAGTCGGGCTCGGGCGTGAGCAGCGGCGTGGCCTCGGGCGTGAGGGCGGCGGGCGTGTCGAGGTAGGGCGTGGGCGGGACCTCGGCAGCAGGGGCGGAACTATTGGCTGGCGCGGCAGCTTCGGCGCTGGGGGCTGCGGGCTCGGCCGGCGCGGCGCCAAATAGCAGCCGCTGCTTCAGGGTGTCGTATTCCTGCGGCGTGATGGCGCCGGCATCAAGCAGCTCCTTCAGCTGGCGCAGCGTGGCCAGCGGCGAGTTATCGGCGGGGTCGGGCAACGGGTTCATGGGGTAGTCGGCGGGGGGGATTACTTGGCGGGCGCCACGCCCGCCAGGCGCTCGCGGCGCTTTTCGAGCTGCTGCTGGGCCGTTTCGCGGTTTTGGCCATTTACGACGAGCTGGGCGCTGTCCTGGTGCATTTGGGCGGCGTTGGCTTTGTTTTGGCGCAGCAGCTCCTCGATGCGCTTCAGGTTGGCGGCCGTGTTGCTCTGGGCCGTTTGAATGCTTTTATCGAGCCGCGTCTTTTCCTTGTCCACGGCCGCTACGGCGGCTTCGGCGGCCTTCACCTGCTGGCGGAAGGCATTGACGCGGGCGGCGGGCGCGTACTTTTCCATGATGCTGGTGAGGCGCTTAAACTCGACGCTGGTGAGGTCGGGGCTGAAGAACGTCTTTTCGCCAAACCCGCCAAACAGCGCCACCTCGGTCGTCGAGTCGGCCAGGGTGGTGAAAGCGGCGTACAAATCGACGGGCCGGCTCGAAATGAACGTGCCCGCCTGCTGCTTGGCTTGCACGATGCTGCCGGTGCTGCCAGTATTCTTGCCAATGAGCTTGCCCACGTTCACCAGCGAGGCCAGGCCGCCGCGAAACGATACGCGGTACTGGTCTTTCATAAAGTCCTGAAAGAACTCGCGGGTCTGGCTCAGGTTGCCGTCCACCACCGTGTTCACGCTGTACTGGGTGCGGCCGGCGTAGGGCAGCTGGCCCTCGCGCACGGTGTATAGCTGGGCCTGGGCCTGGGCCGCGGGCAGCCCCCCTAGGGCCAGTAGCAGCAGCAGGCAAAAACTACGCAGATTGCAAAGTAAGTTCATAGGCAGCAAGGGGTTAGCGGGCATCCTGGCGGGCCAGGGCGGCGCGCAGGTCGTCGTGCATGGGGCGGAAGCGCGCAATGGCGGCAGCCAAAAACTCGTCATCCAGAATTTGGCGAATTTCAACGTCGGGCGGCACCTGGCCGCTCATGTCCAGCTCGGGCACCTTGTAGGTCTGCTCCAGCGGGCCCTGCTCTAGCTTGAGCAGGTACTTGCCGTTCCAGGCAAAGAGCGTAATTCGAACCTGCGGGTGCGGAATATCGGCAACGTGGCGCATAAAGTAGCGGATGGGAAACAGGGCGAAGATAGCCGCCAGCGCAAGTAGCTGGTAACCGCTGGCCCGCCCGCGGTTAGCGCGCCCGCATCGGCTGCCCCCTAGGGCTAGCTCGGCCTTAACCCGGCGCCGCGCGGCATCGTAGCTCAATTACCGTGCCTCACCGCAGCGGCCGGCTTTTTCTCATCTTCATCCCTTACTACTATGCCCCAAGGAGATAAGTCGAAATACACCGACAAGCAGAAGCGCCAGGCCGAGCACATTGAAGAAGGCTACGAGCAAAAAGGCGTGCCCGCCGACGAGGCCGAGGCCCGCGCCTGGGCTACCGTGAACAAGCAGGACGGTGGCGGGCAAGAAGCCCGGCGGCTCGGGCCGCAAGAAGTCGGCTTAGGATACGGAGTCGCCCTCGTTCTCACGACGCCCTGACGCCCGCCAACTGCGCCTGGGTTTGGGCTTTGGCATTAGGGTTGAGCAGGTGCAGCGCCAGCAGCAGGCCAGTGAGCAGCAGCCCCGCCCCGAAACCGATAATGGGCGCCGTGGTGATTTCCAGCAGCCAGCCGTTGAGGTAGCTGGCCGTGACGCCGCACAGATTTACCAGTGCCATGTAGGTGGTAAACTGCGAGCCCTCGATGCGCGGGCGGCAGAAGGCCATGAGCAGCGGCATGGCCGCCACGCTCAGCAGCGGGTCGGCCAGGTTGAGCACTACCAGGCCGCTGAAGGCTACCGGCCGGCTCACCCAAAATGCTGCCAGGCTGCTGAATACCAGCAGGAACACCCCTAGGCCCACCATCACCCAGTATTGCAGCCGAGGCGGGCCGATGCGGTCGACGAGCACCCCGCCGCCCAGCAGCACCGCAAACGACACCAGGCTGCCCCAGCTGCCCTGCAGAATGGAAACGTCGGTGTCGGACCAGCGCAGGGCGTGGATGAGGTGAAAGTTGAAGGCGTTGCTGAACAGGTAGCCCGCCAGGTAGGCCAGGAAAATTATCAAGAATGCCCGCAGGCTGTGGCGCTCCACCATGCTGCGCCACAGCTCGCGGAAGAGCCAACCCAGGGACGGGTTTTCGTCGGGGTGCGCGAGGGCGTCGTCGGTGGGCGTGCGCTGCGCGGCCGGGCGCCGGGCGCGGCCCAGGCGCGGCAGCAGCTGGTCGGTGCGGTCGAGCTTGATGAAGAACGTGAGCACCGTGAACACGAGTAGGGCCGCGGTTTGGGCCACGGCCGCCCAGCGAAAGCCACCGTGGTGCAGCACGTAGGCCAGCACCGCCCCGCCCACTGCCGAGCCCAGCAAAAACCCGCCCCGCATGAAGGCGTTGACCCGCCCGCGCTCGGCCAGCGGCACCACCGAGATGGCAATGGCATCGACGCTGGCATCCTGAATGCTGGCAAAGACGCTGTGCACGAAAAATACCCCGCCTAGCAGCCCCACCTGCGCCACCGGGTCGCGCACCAGCAGCAGCGAGAGCGAGGCCAGCGCCGCCACCAGCTGCGTGAGCACCACCCACTGCTTGCGGTGCCCAATCACACTGTACTGGTACTTGTCGATGAGCGGCCCCCACACGAACTGGAACGTCCAGGGCAGCCCCACGATGGCCGCGAACGAGCCCACTGCCTTGGCCGTCAGGCCCTGCCCGATGAGGTAGTTGTAGGTGGCCGTGAGCCCGAAGCCCGCTGGGATGCCCTGCATCACATACAGGTAGAAGAAGGTGAAGTAGCGCAGCCGGGCGCTGTCGCGGAGTACTAGATGGGCCAAAGCGTGGGTGGAAAAAGAAGCGGGCGGCTTCGGCAACGCAGCACCCCAGCCGCCCGGCCACCCCTAGGGGCAGCTGGGCCACTCAGGCATGCAGGCCTCACCGTATCAGCCAAATATAACCGCCCGCCCTATAGCAGGCGCCGCTGGGCAACGGGCAAAAACTAAACTGACAACCTTCACTAATTGCTTATTGTCAACGCATTCACTCGCCAATTACACCTAGCAAGCGGCACCTAAATTTTGTAGTTAGCGGTCCTAGCCTCACTACGAAGCGTGGGTGGCCTACTGAGTCAAATAGCTCCGGCATGGATGGCACCTAAAGCTGCTTGATTTTTCTTTTCTCCCCGTTTAACCTTGTATCTTGAGTTAAAATTTTCCTTGCCATAAGGCAATTGCCTGCTTTTATCCTAGGCCCGCCCCGCCCGCCGCTTTGGGCACGGCGCGGTGGGAATAAGCCAGTGAAGCTTTTACAGCAATTTCGCAGTTAGTTTATCGTAGGGATGGGGCTGGCTCCCGCTCATCGGCCGCGCCGCTCAGCTGCTTTCGTCTAGCGGCAGGTCGGGGCTAGCCCTGCCCCTATCGTACCCGAACCCTGAAATTGTTTTAGAAACTACAGTAGCCGCGTAGGCGCTGGCTGATTTAACAATTATTCCGAGTAGCAGAATCGAGAAATCCCCTCCTTTTCCGTTGTTCCAATGCAAGATTCTTTACTCCGCGCAACAGGCCGTCAGCTGGCCGGCTGGTTCCTAGGGTTGCTATTGCTGCTGGGCCTGCCGCCCCAGCTGGCCCACGCCACCCACATCCGGGCGGGCGATATTCAGTCAAAAGTGGACACGGTAACGGGCAACCCGAACCACCTCTACTTCAAGCTGACGCTCTACTGCGACCCGGCCAACCAAAATACCCTGCAAACCGATGCGAGTATCTTTTTTGGCGACGGCACCCGGCAGGATAAGATTCCGAGGAAGGACAATATCACGGTAAATGATAGAGTACATATCTATACCTTTTACTTCGACCACACCTTTCCGGGGTCGGGCAGCTACCGGGTCAGCTTCGTAGGCGAGAACCGGGTGGACAACGTGGTGAATCTGCCGGGCGCAGTAGGCCAGACCTTCTACATCTGCTCGACTATCACCATCGACCCTACCCTAGGGCGCAACCACTCGCCGGTGCTGCGGGCGCCGGCCGTTGACAATGCGGGCCTAGGGCAGGTGTTCTTGCACAACCCGGCCGCTTACGATGCCGATGGTGACTCCTTGTCGTACCGGGTACTGCACAGCCTGCAAGTGCCCGGTGGCTACGACGCGGCCGTGCGCAATGGCAACAAGCCAGATAGCACTGTGTGCTCCAACTACGTGTATCCGAATAGCCAGCTCGTGACGCCCGGCGCCACGCGAGTAACGTACCCCGGCATTCCCACGGCTATTGCCGGCACCCAGGCCACCTACACGCAGGATAAATACACGGGCCAGATTATGTGGAACGCGCCGGCCAAGGTGGGCTACTACAACGTGGCGATGGTAGTGGAAGAGTGGCGACGCTCGCCGGGCGGCTACCGGCGCCTAATCGGGCAGGTTATCCGCGATATTCAAATACTGGTTTCGTCCACCTCGAACCTGCCGCCGCAGCTCACGGTGCCGGCCGACATCTGCGTGCAGGCCGGGCAGACGGCCACGCTCAACGTGACGGCCATTGACGGGCAGAGTACCGGCACGACGCCCACGCCCGTCACGCTCTTTGCCTACAGCGGCACTATCCCGCCCGCCACCTTCACCCAAACCCGCACCGGCACCTCCGTGGCCGGCACCTATACTTGGCAGACGGACTGCAGCAACGTGGCCAAGGAGCCCTACCTGGTCGTCTTCAAGGCCCAAGACAACCCCGGCACCGGCAACCCCGTGCTCATCGATGAGCGGCCCGTGCGCATTACCGTCGTGGGCCCGCCGCCCCAGAACCTGACCGCCCAGGCCGGCCCCGGCAACAGCGCCCTGCTGCAGTGGACCCGCTATACCTGTACCAACGCCAGCCAGCTGCTCATCTTCCGCCGCGAGGGCTGCTACGCCTACACGCCGGGCCCCTGCGACACGGGCCTGCCCGCCGGGGCGGGCTACGTGCAGGTAGGGGCCGTGCCGGCCACCACCACCACCTTTGCCGACAGCCCCCTGGAGCGGGGCAAGACGTATAGCTACCGCATCTACGCCGTCTTCCCCCTGCCAGCGGGCGGCAGCAGCCTGGTGTCGAACGAGGCCTGCCTGACCATCGGCGGGCGCTCGGCCCTGCTCACCAACGTGGACGTGAACGCGACGAGCATTACCACAGGGCAGATTACGGTGAAGTGGACCCAGCCGCGCACCAACAGCGGCACCACCACCTTTACGGCCCCCTACGGCTACCGCCTGAGCCGGGCGCTGGCCTCGGCCCCGACCGCCTTCACGCTGGTGCGCGAGGTGCAGAATAGCATCGCCGACACCACGTTTGTGGATACGGGCCTGAACACGGAGGCCAACCAGTATATCTACCAACTGGTGTTTTACCGCAGCGACACGAGCAACGGCACGCTGGTGGAGTCAGCCGACTCGCCCAGCCAGGCCAGCAGCGTGCGCACGAGCCTGGTGGCCAACGGCAACGCCAACACCATCAGCGTCAACTTCGCCTACCAGGTGCCCTGGGACAACAGCCAGCAGCCGGCGCGCATCTTCCGCCGCACGGGCACCACGGGCGCCTACGCCCCGATTGCCACCGTCACGCCGGGCGCGGCCACGGGCAGCTACGTGGACGCTGACCCCAGCCTGCAGCGCAACCAGACCTACTGCTACTACGTGCAGACGGTGGGCCAGTACGCCACGCCGGTCAATAGCGCGGGCGCTAGCATTTATACTAATCTGCTCAACAAGAGCCAGGAGGTGTGCGCCACCTTGCGCCCCACCCCCTGCACGCCGGTGCTGAGCTTGCGCGTCATCAACTGCGACAGCCTGGCGGCCCTGCCCCAGTACCCGGCCCCCAACCAAAGCTACCAGAACAGCCTGAGCTGGACGGTGGGCTCGACCCCCGCCGGCTGCCAGGCCAACGCCGCCTACTACCGCGTATTCCGGGCTACCAGCGCGGGCGGGCCGTTTGCCCTGCTCGACTCGACCACCCAGCTCCGCTACCTCAACCGCCTCTTGCCCCAGCAGACCTACTGCTACCAGGTGCAGGCCGTCACGGCCACCGGCGAGCGCAGCGCCCTGAGCAACGTGGCGTGCCAGAGCGAGTGCGTGTTCTTCCTCCTGCCCAATATCTTCACCCCTAACGGCGACGCCCTCAACGCCACGTTCCGGCCCAAGACCAGCTCGCCGGTGCGCCGCACCCACGTGCAGATTTTCAACCGCTGGGGCCGCAAGGTGTACGAGAGCGACCAGAATCCATACATCGAGTGGCAGGGCGACGGCACCAACGGCGAGAGCACGGGGAGCGGGCCGCTGGCCGACGGCATCTACTACTACCTGGCCGAGGTGCAGTTTGCCGACTCGGGCAACACCCAGCGCGTCTACAAGGGCTGGGTCGAACTCATCCGCTAAGGCCTAGCCTTGCCGGCGCCTAGTGCGCTGCCCGGCTTCGGTTGTGCGGCGGGGCCTAGGGCAGCGCATCGGGCGCCGGCAGGGCTAGGCTGCTCAGGTACGCATCCAGCACCGCGTCGCCGTGGCCGGCGGCCCTAAGCTGCAGGCGGTGAGGAGCTTGGTGGCAGGCTAGCTCCGCAAAGAACCCCCGCCCTGAGTTGGGCACGTAGTAGAGGCTAAATTCCGTAGCCCCTTCCCAGCGCCGGGCCAGGTAGGCGCCCCGGAGCAGCAGCGTATCCAGTTGCCTCTCAGTGGGCAATCGCGTAAATTCCTCCCGCGTCATACGCTTTCGGCTTTGGGCCGGGGCAGTTGAATAACGCGCAGCTGGCTCAGCGCCCAAATTAGGGCGTAGGTGGGGTCTAGCTCCCACCACTTAACGCCGAAATTGGCGCGGTTGGGCAGCTTGTGGTGGTTGTTTTGCAGCAGCTCGCCCCCGGCCAGGAAGTCCAGGGCCAGCGTATTCTTGCTGTGGTCGTGGTTGTCGAAGTTCTGGTAGCCGTACTTATGCCCGCCCCAATTCACGATGGCCCCGTGCACGGCGCCCATCGAAAAGTGCAGGGGCAGCAGCAGAAACTGCCACCAGGCGGTAGCAAACTGCACGTAGAAGAGCGTGTAGAGCGCGCCCCAGCCCAGGCGCACGTACCACTGGTGGCCGGCCGTTTCCAGCCACCGCCACTCGGGGTACGGCTGGCCGGCAAAGCGCGTGGCGGCTGCCGACTCGCCCACCAGCATTTCCTGGTACACGGTGCGCGTTTGCCACATCATGCTCAGCGCGTTGGCCGAGTGGTGGGGCGAGTGCGGGTCCTGGGTGGTATCGGAAAAGGCGTGGTGCAGGCGGTGCAGCAAGGCATAGCCGCGCGGCGACATAAACGACGAGCCCTGGGCCAGGAACGTCAGCCCAAAGAAGACCCGCTCCCAGCCGCGGCTCATCGTAAACATGCCGTGGGCCGCGTAGCGGTGTTGAAAAAAGGTTTGGGCAAAGAGCGAGGCGTACCAGTGCGCCCCGAAGAACAGCAGAATGAGGAGCATGACTAGTAGGAAAAGGAGGTTTGACCCCGAGGGCGCCGAAGCTGGCCCTAGGGCTTGGTGCGTGGCATAGCCGCGCAACGAACGGGTGGGCAGCTGCCCAGCCGGAGGGGGCCGAGCGGCAAGCCCTAGGCAACCCAGGTAAACAGGTGGGCAACTTGCAGCACCCGCAGGCAGCGGCGCAGCACCGGGTTTGCCTGGTGGAGCCACACCGCGACGCCCGCCCGGCGCAGCAGCAGCAGCTGCGATACCTGGTGGCACACGCCTAGGGTATGCCGGTAGGGGGCAGCGCAGCAATCGAGGTGCAGCGTTTGGCTGGCCGGGCCGGGGTGGCCACCCGGCCAGGCCTCCAGGGCGGCCAGAGGCAGCTTAGGTACCAGATAATCAGGGCCTAGGGGGTAGTGGGGCGAGCAAGGCATACTAGGCAGGAAAGGTAGCCGGATGGCCGCGACCAGCTGCTCGCGGGCCGGCGCCGGGCCAGCTGGCGGCCGGGCCCCTCCTGGGCAGGCACCGGCAAAGCAGGGCACGGGGCTACTGGTGAATGGCGTTGACAAAGCAACGCCACCAACTTGCCGCGCCCTACCGCTAAAATACCATTTCTGCGTTCGGTAACTACCTAAATAGCTGCCGCGCTTTACCCGCGGGGCTGCGCGAACTACCTAGCCCGGCCGCGGGCGGCCTCAGCTCTTGAGCAGGCCCTGCTCCATGGCGTACTTCACCAGGGCGGGCGTGTTTTTGGCGCCCGTTTTCTCCAGCAGGCTTTGGCGGTGGGCTTCCACGGTGCGCCGGCTGGTAAAGAGCTTGTCGGCTATCTGCTGGTTGGTGAGGCCCGAGGCCACCAGCTGCAGAATTTCGCGCTCGCGGTGCGAGAAGCTCGTCAGCGCGTTGGAGCCCGTGGTGGGGGCCGCGCCTTGCAGGCCCACTAGCTTTTCGAGCAGGCCCAGGCCGATGTCGGAGCACAAAAACCGCTTGCCCGCCGCCACGGCCTGAATCGCCGTCACGATTTCGCTTTTGTCGGCGTTTTTGAGCACGTAGCCGTGGGCGCCCGCCGCCAGCACCTCGGCAATGGTGTGCTCATTGGTGAGCATCGAGAGCATCAGGATGCGCAGGCGCGGGTAGCTAACCAGCAGCTCGCGGGTGGTGCTCAGGCCGTCGAGCACGGGCATGTTCATATCCAGCAGCACCACATCAACAGGCACGGCGGGCAGCTGGCCGAGCAGCTCCTGGCCGTTGGCGGCCTCACCCACTACTTGCAGCAGCGGCTCGGCGCTTAAAACGGCCCGCAGACCATCGCGCATAATAGCGTGGTCATCAACCAAAAAAACGCGAATCATACAACTACTTGCTAAGAGCTATTTTATAAGGTCAGCGGAATCCGCAGGCGAATGTGCGTGCCGTGCTCGGGCGAGGAATCGAGGAGCAGGGAGCCGTTCAGCAAGCTGACCGCATCGTACAGCAGGCGCAGGCCCAGGCCCTTGGGGGTAGTGGCGGGGTCGAAGCCCCGGCCGTTGTCTTCGGCCCGCAGGCTTAGCCAGCCGGGCAGCACCTCGCATTCGAGCCCGGCCTGGCTGGCCTGGGCGTGCTTGGCAATGTTGTGGGTCAGCTCCTGCGCCAGCCGGTAAACCGCGATTTGCAGGGGCTGCGACAGCGGCTGCTCGCCCAGCCACACCTGGCAGGTGAAGTGGCACTGGGGCGTGGTGAGGTTGCGGCACAGGTCGCGCAGGGCCGGCCCTAGGCCCTGCTCGGTCAGTAAAGTGGGCATCAGCTCGTGCGAGAGCGTGCGGGTTTGCTTGATGGCTTCGGTGAGCAGGCGGTCGACGTGGGCGCGCACGCCGTGTAGGGCCGGCAGCGCGTGCAGGGCGGGCACATCGAGCTGGCCTACTTGCAGCTTAATGGCGTAGAGCAGCTGCCCTAGGCCATTGTGCAGGCTCTCGGCCAGGCGGTTGCGCTCGGCTTCCTGGGCTTGCAGAATGGCCAGCAGCAAGCCCTGCTGCTGGTCGAGCCGCAGGGCCTGGTTTTCAGCTTCGAGGCGGTGCACGTCGCTGATGTCCAGGTCCACGCCCAGCATCCGCTCGGGCTGGCCGGGCGCCCCCGGCAGCAGCACGGCTTTTACGCGCACGGTCTTTACCACGCTGCCCACTTGCAGACGCAGCGTTTCGTCGAGGGCTTGCGCGCCGGCCCGCAGGCCGCTCACCAGGCGCTCGGCCAGCGGCCGGTCTTCGGCCACCACAAAGTGGAGGTAGTGGGGCGGCGTGGTGGGGTAGTCGGGCGGCTGCTCGTACAAGCGGTACATGCCCGCCGACCACGTGACGCGTCCGCTGGTGGGCTCGTAATCCCAGCTGCCCATGTTGGCCACGGCCTCCGACTGCGCCAGCAGGCGCAGGGCCTTGGTGTGCTCCTGCTCGGCCAGCTTGCGGTTCGTAATATCCTCACTGCGCACCAGCAGGCCATCGGTCCCTAGGCGGATAACCGTGACGCTAAAGCAGGCTTTTTCAGTGTCCTCGGGATAAATCAGCTCGCGCTCGGCCAGCTCGCCGGTTTCGATAACGCGGCAGAAGTCGTCCCACAGGCCTAGGTCAACGGCTTCTGGAAAGAGCGACAGGTAGCGCTGGCCCACCAGGGGGCGCCCGCCGGCCAGGGCGATGGCCACGGAATTGGCAAACAAAAACTCCAGGTCTACGAGGCGGCCGTGCGCATCGCGCAGGGCCTTAAACGCGCTTAGGCTAGCCGTCTGGGTTTCGGCAATGGCGCGCAGCAGGTCGCGGTTTTGCCGCAGAGCCTCGGTGCGCTCGGTCGCTGGGGCATCCGCTGCTGCTGGCCGTGGTTCTGCTAACTGCTCCATAGTAATCGAATTGGCACGTTCCGTTGAGGCTACTTGGCGCCGTCGACTAGTGCATCGTTGCCGAAAAAAACACTGCTTTATTTCTGTTCAGCACATTGATAGTCATTATTTTAATGCAAATAATAGCACAGGTAATACTACGCCTGCCTTTAAGCCGCGCTTAGGCTTGTGGCGGCCCTAGGCCAGCGCTGGCGGCCTCACGCCGCGGCTGCTGGCCTAGGGCCGCCACCGTTGCCCATGCTGCCAGCGCTGGCAGCATGGGCTGACTGGCATGGCTGAAGGCACACGCCTTCCTTCATCCTCGGCGCTCACTGCACTGCCTGGTCCCGCACCTGCCGCAGCCAGTGGCGCGCATCGTCCGCATCCTGAAAAATCTGCAGCTCGAAGGGTAAATCTGTGAGGGGGCGGCAAGTGAAAATATCGTGGTGCTGGTTTTGCTGCACCACGTGGGCCACGTAGCGCAGCCCCAGCCGGCTCGCGCTGGGCACCCACACGTGCACTAGCCAGTCCAGGCTTTCAAACCAAGGCCCTTTCAGCCGGGAGTTATCGTTGAACAGGTAGCCGCTCGGCACCTTGGCCGCGTTCATCAAATAGGCCTGAGCCCCGCGCATAGCTTCCGCCTGGTCTACATAGCCGCTCCAGCGGGCCTGCAGCCAGCCTTCGGCCTCGTCATAAGAAAGGACGCATTGGCTGTGGTCAACTGGGTCTTCGTTGATATTGAGTAGCATAGCACTAATAGTGGTGGAGGTAGCTAGCTATCATACGCTAGAGGGAGGCCCAGTAGTTATATCAAAAAAGCTACGAATATTGCGTAAAGTACGTATTTTTATCTGCGTTAACTACGTATTATTTCATCCCCTGAAAAAATAAAATAAATAGTAATAATACTATTTCTACAAAACGGGCTGGGCCTCACCTTTGCCAATAGGTTAAACGCCCAACCGCTTCTATACTTCGCACTTCCCCAGCGCCAGCCACCTAGGCTGGTGCCTGGTGTGCGCAGACCCGCGAGAGGCGTGGGCAGCCCTGGCTAGGCTAGCTAGCCAAACTTGCCAAAAAGCATAAGTGCGAAAGTTTATTTCTTTCCTAACCGGCTTTTGCCATGGCCTCGCCCCCTAAGTTTGGTCCCGCCGCGCAGACGCCCGCCGCCCGGGCCCTGGTGCTTGCCCGCATGGCCCGCGCCCTCCTGCACCTGCGCAAGCCCCTGCCGGCCCATGTGCAGGCCTTGCACCAGCGCTACCTGGCGGGCGAGCTAAGCTGGCTGCAAGTGTACCTGGCCCTAGACGCGCCGGCCCCCACCCAGGCCGAAGAACTCCACCAGCGGTAGCGGCGCCATGAAGCTGGCCATCTTCCGAAGCCTGCCCCTGGCTTCGCAAGTGCGTTTTGTCCTGGCCCTAGGCACCTACCTGGCACACCGCCTGGCAGAAGACAGGGAGGTGCACCTCTACCACCTGGCCGGCGAGGGCAAAGGCATTTTTGTGGAGCTGGCGTATGAGGAAGCCCGCGATGAGCTTGTGGTGCTACGAAGCTTCGCAAGCGCCGTGCCCCTCGATGCGTATATGCGCTACCTGTGCCTACCGGAGTGGTGAAGCGCCCGAAACCCCGCGCGGAGGGTAGGCTGCCTGCCGTTCTCGAAACTGCCCTAGGCAAACAAAAAGGCCCTTAACACTACGCTAAGGGCTGTTCTAGTGGGAAGAAAAGGTTTTAACGTTTTGCTGAGGCCCGCAGAAACTTACTGTTAAAAGTGACCGCAACGGACCTAACAGGCATCTTCTTTCCGCGCTGTAAGACCAGTGTAAAGCAAGCGAAAAATCACGCTGTCAGGCAGTTAATTGCGTCCAATAAATGGTGAAAGTAGTGCCCTGCCCGATGACGCTGGCCACCTCCACCCGGCCGCCCTGGCTGGTCACGATGCGCTGCACCAGGTAGAGCCCCACGCCAGTACCTTCCAGCTGGGTGTGCTGGCGAGCAAAAAGCCGAAATACGGGGTTAAATGGGTCATTCAACTGCATTCCCAGCCCGTTATCGCTGACGGAGAGTGCGGGCTGGCCTGCGGGCGTAAGCCAACTTCGCACTGCTATTTGGGGTGGGCGCGCCGGGCTGGTAAACTTTAAGGCATTGGTAAGCAAGTTGTGCAGCACGGAGCGTAGGTTAGCCCGGCTATAGACTAAGGCCGGCGCGGCGGCCACCTCCACCGTGACCTGTGCTTGACGCTGAAGCACCTGCGTACGCAGGCCCAGCAAGATTTCCTCCAGCAGCAGCTCTAAGTCTACGGCCTCGGTCGGCTGCTGCTGGGGCCGCTGGGTACGCACCGTGGCCGCCAGGTCGGTAAGCGTGGCGTCGAGCTCATTTAGCGCCCGGTCTATCATGCTCAGCATCAGTTCCTGCTCCGGGTCGGCGAAGCTGGCCGTCTGCCGCAGCTCATCGAAAAGGCCGCGCAAATTCAGCGCGGGCTGGCGTAAATCGTGGCTGGCGGCGTACACAAACGTATCCAAATCGTGGTGGGCGCGGGAAAGCTCATCGTACTGCGTTTGCAATACCTGGCGCAACTGATACTGGTCCTCCACGTCTGAGCACGCGCCAAACCAACGCAATTCTTCCGGGCTGCTATCACTGCCCCCCGCCAGGCGGCGGGCGCGGATGGTGTGCCAGCGGTACTGCCCATCGTGGCGGCGTAAGCGGTACTCTCCTTCGAATGGTTCGCCCGTGGCTACGCTCTGCACCCAGCGCCGGGCGGCGGCCATCTGCTCGTTGGGGTAGAGCAGCCCAACCCAACCCGTAGGACCTAACTCCTCCTTGGTTAGGCCAGAATAGTCGGTAGTGTACTGGTTGTAGTAGTCCGTTAGTCCCTCCGCCGAGGCAGTCCAGATAAGCTCGGGGATGCTGTCGGCCAGGAAACGCAGTTCAGCCTCGCCTCGCCGGCGGGCCTCACTTAGCTCGCGCTGCAAGTGAATTTCGGTGAGCGCCCCGTGCCAGTGGGCAGGGGGTTCGGGTGGGTGCACCTCAGGCAGCGCGCGGCTCAACATCCAGCGATACTGCCCGTCGTAGCGGCGCAGGCGGTACTCATAGCTCCAGCCCGTTCCCTGGCGCCGGGCCCGCTCTACTTCGTAGAGCACGCGAAGCCGGTCGTCGGGGTGAATGAGTAGTGGCCACGCCGCCGCTAAGTCTACCGTAGCTGGCTGGCCAGTAAAACGGTACCACTGGGGGCTAGCGTAGGTGTAGCGGCCTTCCGCATCAAGGCTGTAGCTGACAAGGGGGGCCGTTTCCGTGAGAACCCGTAGCCGAGCATCGAGTTGGCGAGTCTTAAGCAGCAATTCGTGCGCCTGCTGCCGGGTTTGCTGCTGCTCGCTCACATCCACGGCCAGCAGCACAACTCCGCTCAACTGGCCATCTTCCCCGTAGTAGGGGTCTACCGAAAAGTCAAAGCAGCGCGGTTCCGCGTTCGGGGACTGGCCAGGTTGAGGCAGACACACGCAGGCTTTGGCCACGTAGGGCGTCCGGCTGGCATACACTTGGGGCAGCAACTCCAATAGAGTTCCTGGCAACTGGCCAGGAAAGTCCGCCACTCGCTGGCCTAGGGCCTCGCCGCCCACTAGTTCCGCCATTCGCTGATTAACGAAGCTGTAGCGCAGCTCCGCGCCTTCCAGCGTAGCGACCCCGGCAGATAGCTGTTGAAGCAGGTTGGAAAAGGGAAGAGCAGGCACAGAAGGCAGGGGCTGGTAGCGGCCGTGCAAGCTAGGCCATACTATTCAAGCTAGTATTAAATCAACAGAAAGGTACAACGCCCCGCTCACTCTTGCCCTGCAGACGAAGCTATTGGCGGAGTCGGCTTCGAAGGGTCGGAGCCAAATACGGCTAGTCGTACTAATTCTACTAGAAGCGCGTCGGCAATAGTAAGCGTGACAGGCGGCGGTGGCACATGATGAGGCAGCACAAAGCCTTGGAGCGCCTCAAACCCGGCCGGCTCCAGTGGGTGAAACGCCATGGACCACTCGGAGAAGCTGCGATAATCAATTGGCTTGTCAATGTGCTTAACTACGTGCGTATGCCGTGCATCCGCAGAAATACGAGCAAACAAGGTGTCGGCAATTGCCTCTTCTCCTTCAAACAATTGCGCGATGCGGCCATGACTGTAGAATAAAATGCCCGTGATGCCATGCTGGGCATTATCGCGGCGACACTGCGCTAGTAGCTCGTGCAAGTCCTGGTCCGTCAACGGGCGCACGGCTCGGCTCAAGTACAGAATATGTTTCATAAAGCATTAGTCGTGCTTGCCCCTACGCAGGACGGAGTAGCAGGTTATTACCCGCGTAAGCCCTTTTCGCAAACAGCTCAGCTACCATTGCTGATGCTCAAGCATCTAGAATCGACGGCGTTACGAGCTGCGTGCATACGCAGCTAAGAAACGTAGGCTTACCCAACTGGGGCTAGTACCTTATCTCTTTAGCTCTTAGCCGTTACTTAATATCCTAGTTCATTTTGCCCATCATAATTTAATACCTGATAAACTACCCATTAACTAAGCAGGTTCACTGGCAAGCATGTCGTAAAAAGAATTCATGACGTAGTAGCCGGCGACAGAACTAGGGGTATATATTAAAAAAACCCCATTCACGACGCGTGAATGGGGTTTTAGTGGGAAGTAAAGGATTCGAACCTTCGACCTCTTGCGTGTGAAGCAAGCGCTCTAAACCAACTGAGCTAACCTCCCGGGACTGCAAAGCTAGCACCGAAACGCGCACTTCCTTACCGCTGCCCCTGCTTAAACGCCCCAATGGCCGCCTGGGTGAACTCGGAGAGCACCAGCCGGCCGCTGATGGCGGCGCGGGCGGGCAGTAGCGCATCCCAGTGCTCGGTGCCTTCCCAAAGCACTTTTTTCAGCTCGGTTAGCGCTTCGGGGTTGTAGGCGGCCAGCCGGGCGGCCAGGGCCGCCACGGCCGCGTCGAGGGCCTCGGGCGAGTCGTGCAGGCTGGCGTAGAGGCCCTTCGCCAGGGCCCATTCGGCGGGACGAAACTCGCTGGCATCCAGTGCCAGCTGGGCGTAGGCGGCGCGGCCAATCTTCAACTCCACCACCGGGCCCACCACGAAGGGGCCGATACCCACCACCAACTCGCTGAGCTTGACGGCGGCCTGGGTGCTGGCCAGGCAGTAGTCGGTGGCGGCCGCCACGCCCACGCCGCCGCCAATGGCCCGGCCCTGCACCCGCCCGATGATGATGCGCGGGCAGGTGCGGCAGGCGTTGATGACGCTGGCAAAGCCCGAGAAGAACCCTAGGCCCGCTTGCTCGTCTTGGATGCTGAGCAGTTCGTCGAAGCTGGCGCCGGCGCAGAACGTGCGCGCGCCCTCGCTTTTAAGGACGATGACTTTGGTAGTCGGCGCCTGCCCTAAGGTGGTGATGGCCTGCGCTAGCTCGGCCAGCAGCGCGCTGGGCAGCGAGTTGTGGGCGGGGTGGTAGAAGCTGATGGTGGCAATGCCAGCGGCATCGGTGGCGGTGGTGACGGTGCCAGGGGCGAGGGTATCGGACATGAAATAAGTATTATGCAGAACGTCATGCTTATCTGGCGTCCGCTTGTCGAAGCATCTCTACCGAATAACCCCTAGGTGGCGTGGTAGAGATGCTTCGACAAGCGGACGCCAGATAAGCATGACCGTCTAATGAATTTTTGCTACTTCTGGTCGCGCTTCTTCACCATAGTGAGTATCGTGGCTACGGCCACCGTATCGCCGGTTTCGTCGGTTACCGTCACCAGCCAGCGCACGATGCCTTTGGCCACGTCTTGCTCGTCGCGCTTTTCCTGACCGATTTTTTCTTTCACCGTCAGCGTCACGCCGATGGTGGTGCCGGGGTACACGGGTTTGGTGAAGCGGCACTCATCGAGGCCGTAGTTGAGCAGCACCGGGCCCTTGCGCGGGTCCACAAACATGCCGGCGGCCTTGCTCAGCACGTAGTAGCCGTGGGCCACGCGGCCGGTAAATAGCGTGCCGGCCAAGGAGGTAGCATCGACATGGGCGTAAAAATTATCGCCCGACACCTGGGCGAAATTAGTGATGTCGGCCTCCGTCACGGTGTGCTTGTGCGTGGTATAGGTCTGGCCGATTACCAGCTCCTCAAAGTAGTGCTGAAAGGGGTGCTTGTCGCGCTCCACTTGCCGGGCGCCCGCCTGGTACACATCGGTAATGGCCGTTAGCATGCTGGGCGAGCCTTGCAGGGCCACGCGCTGCATAAAGTGCTCGACGCCCCGGATGCCGCCCATCTCCTGCCCGCCGCCGGCCCGGCCGGGACCGCCGTGGATGAGTTGGGGCATGGGCGAGCCGTGGCCGGTGCTTTCCTTGGCCATTTCCTCATTCAGCACCAGAATGCGGCCGTGGTGAGTGGCCGCGCCCAGCACAAATTCCTGGGCCACCCTAGGGTCGTTGGTGGCAATGCTGCTCACCAGCGAGCCACGGCCCAGGTTGGCCAGGGCCACGGCCTCGGCGGTATCGCGGTAGGGCATCAGCGTCACCACCGGGCCAAAGGCTTCCAGCTCGTGGCTGTCCAGGTGCTCGAAGGGATGGTCGTTGCGCAGCACGATGGGCGAGATAAAGGCGCCCCTGGCTGCGTCGGCGCCGCGCTCTTGGCCGCGCACTTCCACGGCATCCAGGTCGCCGTACACGATGGGGGTGGTTTGGGCCAGGCGACGCACTTGCTCGCGCAGGCGCGCGGCCTGCTCGCGGCCGGCCAGCGCGCCCATGCGCACGCCCTCGGCCTGGGGGTGGCCAATGGTGGTTTGGGCCAGCGCGCGGCCTAGGGCAATCTGCACGTCTTCGAGCAGCTCGGCGGGCACAATGGCGCGCCGGATGGCGGTGCACTTCTGCCCGCACTTGGCGGTCATTTCCTTGCGCACCTCCTTGATAAACAAGTCGAACTCGGGCGTACCTGGCCGCGCATCCAGCCCCAGCACGGCGGCGTTGAGCGAGTCGGCCTCCAGGGTAAACGGCACGGCCTCCTGAATAATGCGCGGATGGGCGCGCAGCCGGGCGCCGGTGGCCGCCGAGCCGGTGAAGGTGACCACATCCTGGTAGCTCACGTGGTCGAGCAAGCCCTGGCCGGTGCCGATGACGAGCTGTAAGGCACCCTCGGGCAAGATGCCGCTGGCGATAATCTCGCGCACCACGGCCTCGGTGAGGTAGGCGCTGGGCACGGCGGGCTTCACCACGGCGGGCATCCCAGCCAGCAGGTTCACCGCTATTTTCTCCAGCATGCCCCAGATAGGAAAGTTGTAGGCGTTGATGTGCACGGCCACGCCCTCGCGGGGCACCAGCAGGTGCTGGGCTACGAAGGTGCCGCCCTTGCTGAGGCCCACCGGCTCGCCCTCCACGTAAAACGGCTTATCGGGAAACTTGCGCCGCAGCGAGGCGTTGGCAAACAAGTTGCCGATGCCGCCCTCAATGTCAATCCACGAGTCGGCCCGCGTGGCCCCGCTGCGGTAGCTCAACTCGTAGAAAATCTCCTTTTTCTCCTGCAAGTGAAAGGCTAGCGCCTTAAGCATGCGCCCGCGCTCGTGGAAGGTCAGGCGGCGCAGGGCCGGGTTGCCCACGCGCCGCCCGTAGTCGAGGATGGCGGCGTAGTCGAAGCCCTCGGTGTTGGCCAGGGCTACCAGCTCGCCGGTGCTGGCGTCGAGCAACTCCTGGGGCGCCTGGCCTTCGTGGGTCCAGCGGCCTAGGGTGTAGTTTTCGAGAAAAGGAGTCATGGGCTAGGGGGTAAGGTTTTCGCCGGCGCCGGCAGAAATAAACTGGCTCGTGCGGTAGGCCGTGCCCTTGAACAGGGCTAGCAGCACGCCCGCCTGGTTGCTGACGCGCACCTGGTACACGCCGGCTTTGTGCTTGAGGCTCAGCTCCTGGGCTTCCACTGTCAACATATCCCCTAGGCGGCCGGCCTCCAGGTAGTCGATGGTTACGCTTAAACCCACGCTCACGCGGCCGTGGCTGTTGCAAGCCAGCGCAAACGCCGAGTCGGCCGCGCCGAAGGTGACGCCGCCGTGCAGGCTACCGAAGCCGTTGAGCATGTCGGGCCGCACCACCAGGCGCAGGCGGCAGTAGCCGGCGCGCACCTCCTCCACCTCCAGGCCCAGCAGCTGGCTGAAGGTGTCGTGGCGCAGCATCAGGTCGCACACGGCTTCGGGCGAGGCAATTGGTTGCTCACTCATCAAGGTATTACTGGTCAAAATCGACGGTGACGGCGGGCGAGGTGGGGCGGGCCTGGCAGGTGAGCACGTAGCCGGCGGCTACCTCCTTTTCATCCAGCGAAAAGTTGACGTCCATCGTGGCGGTGCCGCTCGTGACGCGGGCGCGGCAGGTGCTGCACATACCGTTCTTGCACGAGTAGGGCGCGTCGATGCCGGCGGCCAGGGCCGCGTCGAGCACCGTGTCGCCGTAGTACGACATATCCAGGCGGTAGGCGCGGGCGTCGAGGCGCAGCGTCACCTGGCTTTGCTGGTCGTCGTGGCCTAGGGGGCGACTGGGAGCGGCTTTGGTGGCCGCGCCGGCCGCGCTGGCAAACAGCTCGAAGTGCACTTTTTCGGGCGCCACGCCGGCTTCGGCCAGGGCCTGGCGCACGCCGCGTATCATGTCCTCGGGGCCGCACAGGAAGCACTCGTCGAGGCGAGCGGTGGGCAGCACTTTCTGCAAGAACTCGGCGGCCTTGGCCTGGTCAATGCGGCCAAACAGCAGGTCGCTGTCGCCCTGCTCGCGGCTGAGAACGTGGTACACGCTCAGGCGGCCCATGTGCTTGTTCTTCAGGGCTTCCAGCTGCTCCTTGAAGATGATGGAGTTGCGCCCCCGGTTGCCGTACAGCAGGTACACGTGGCTGCCCGGCTCGGTTTGCAGCACCGTTTTGGCAATGCTGAGCAAGGGCGTGATGCCCGAGCCGGCCCCGAACAGGGCGTAGCGCCGGGCCTGCGCCGGGTGCAGACTGGCCACGAAGCGGCCCTGCGGCGGCAGCACGTCCAGCTCATCGCCGGGTTGCAGCTCGTTCACGGCCAGGGTCGAAAACCGGCCGCTCGGCACCTTCTTGATGGCCACGCGCCACTCGTCGTCCAGGGGGCTGCTACACAGCGAGTAGCTGCGGCGTAGCTCCTCGCCCTGGTGCTGGCGGCGCAGCGTCAGGTACTGGCCCGGCTGGTAGCGGAAGGCCTCGCGCAGCTCGGCCGGCACCTCCAGGGCCAGCGACACGCAGTCGGGCGTTTCGCGGGTGATGCTCTTGATTTTTAATTTATGGAAGCGGGGCATTTTATAATTCTTGTTAGGCGTCTGTCCTTGCGAGCCTGCGAAGCAATCGCACCAGAACAAGTCGTGGGGGTATCGTCCGGGTTGCGATTGCTTCGCAGGCTCGCAAGGACAGACCCGCCACATTCATCTTCCACGCAAGTCTTGCACGCGGCTCAGCTTGCCGCCTTCGCTGCGGGGCAGCTGGCCGGGGCCGAGTAAACTCACGGTCATGCTGAGGCCAATGTTGTCCTTGATTTTTCTGGCAAAAGTGCCTTGCAGCGCTTGCAGGTAGTCGTGAGCGGCCACGGCGGCGGGCGTGAGGGCGCCTAGGCCCAATTCGCGCAGCAAGGGCTCAGCTACCTCCACGCGCACTTCCACCTCGTCGAGGCTGCCGCGGCGGGTGGCCACCACCTGGTAGCTGGGGCTGAGGTGCGCCAGGCTGCTGATAATGTCCTCGACCTGGGTAGGGAAGAAATTGACACCCCGGATGATGAGCATGTCGTCGGCCCGGCCGCGGATGGGGCCCATCTTGACGTGGGTGCGGCTGCCGTGGGGGTCGTGGTGCAGGTCGGTGATGTCGCCCGTCCAGTAGCGCAGTACGGGCATAGCTTTCTTGGTCAAAGTCGTGAGTACCAGCACGCCCAGCTCGCCTTCGGGCAGGGGTTCGCCGGTGTCCTTGTCCACTATCTCGGGCAAGAAGTGGTCTTCCCAGACGTAGCTGCCGGTACCGCGCTCCTCCACGGCTTCCTGCGATACGCCGGGCCCAATTATCTCGCTCAGGCCGTAGATATTGGTGGCCGCTACCCCCAGGCCCGCCTGCACCTGCGCCCGCACGGCCTCGCTCCACGGCTCGGCCCCTAGGGCCGCGTAGCGCAGGCTAAGCGCCTCCAAGCCAATGCCGCGCCGCGCAATTTCCTCGGCCAGCACCTGGGCATAGGAGGGCGTAGCGCACAGGATTTCGGGCTGAAAATCCTGCAGCAGCTGTAGCTGCCGGTCGGTGCTGCCGCCCGACACGGGGATGACCGTGAGGCCCAGCCGCTCGGCGCCGTAGTGGATGCCCAGGCCGCCCGTAAACAGGCCGTAGCCGTAGGCATTCTGCAATTTCATACCCGGCCGGCAGCCAGCGGCGGCCAGCGAGCGGGCCACCACCTCGGCAAAGATGCCCAAGTCGCCGGCGGTGTAGCCTACCACCGTGGCCTTGCCGGTGGTACCGCTTGAGCAGTGCAGGCGCGCCACCTCGGCCTGCGGCACGGCAAACAAGCCGAAGGGGTAGTTATCCCGAAAATCCGTCTTCTTGGTAAAGCCCAGCTTGGCTAGGTCGTCCAGCCCCCGAAACGTGGCCGGATTGATACCCAACTCGGCCAGCTGGCGCTGGTAGAACGGCACCCGCGCCGCTAGGTAAGCGACTTGCTCCTGCAGGCGCTCGTTTTGCAGCGCCCGTAGCCTAGGGCGCGGCAGCTGCTCTATTTCGGGGTTGAAAAGCATGGGGTGGGCAGTCTAGTTGCTTTTAACAACGCAAAGCTAACTAACGTTTGTTAGCTTGAGTAAAACTGAATTTTGCCAAAGAGGTGGTCATGCTGAGCCTGCCGAAGCATCTCTACCGCGCAAGTAATCCTAACGTTTAGAAGTAGTGACGCGGTAGAGATGCTTCGGCAGGCTCAGCATGACGTTCTCCTTGACATCAACTACTTATCGCTGGTGTATCCTATGCTACCAGCGCCTCCGTCACTTTGCCCAAGTCGCTGCTCACTTTTTGCAAAAAGGCGAGCTGCTCGGTCAGCGAGCGGTCGGGGCTGACGGTGGCGGTGAGGGCGTCGGCGCGCAGCTCGGCGGTGGTGAGGGCGGCGGGGTAGCGGTCGGCTTCGGCGGGGGCGGCCAGGCGGGCTAGGCTTTTGCCCAGTGCCGCCTGGGCGCTGGTGAGGGCGCGGCGGCCTTCGGGCGGCACCACGGGCGCGGGGCCTTCTTCCTCTTCAAGCGAGGTGGTAAGCGAGGAGATATTGCTCGATAGAATGTGGTTGAGCACCACGAAGCGGTGCACCTCAGTGGGCTGGCGGCGGGTGCGGCGCGGCTCGGATAGCATGCGCTGGAAGGCGGCCGCCAGGTTAGCCGAGGCCACGTACACGTCTTTGCGCAGCAGGCGGTAGGTGGTCAGGGGCACCTCGCGGCCGGCCAGGCGGTCGGCCAATTGGCGCAGGTAGGCTTGGTTGGCGCGCAGGGTGGCAGCCAGCAGGTCGGGCAGCTGCTCGCCCTCCCAGCGCGGAAACAGCAGGTAGCCGGTGGCTAGCGCAATGGCGCAGCCCAGCAGCGTATCGGTCACGCGCTCCTCTATCACGCCCAGGTACCCTAGGCCCAGGAAGCTGAACATGATGAGCAGGTAGGCGGTGAGGAAAATGACCGTAACCAGGTACTTAGTGCGCTGAAACGAGTAGGCTATCACCATGAATACCAGCAGCAACACGAAGCGGGCGTCGCCATTGGGCACCAGCCACAGCAGGGCCGCACCCAGCAGCCCGCCCACCAGCGTGCCCATGATGCGCTCGGTATTGCGCTGGCGCGTGAGGCTGAAGCCCGGCTTGAGCATGATGGTCACCGTCATCAGAATCCAGTAGTTGTGCTGGCCGTGCCAGAGCAGGGCGGCCAGCCAGTAGGCCCCGGTGCAGGCCACGGCCATGCGCACGGCGTGCCGAAACACCGACGACTCTAGGGTCAGGTTCTGGCCAAAGGCGCGCCACTCTAGCTCCTGCGCGGCCACAAACTGCCGGTGCACGGCGGCCCGGTCGGGGCCGGCGGCGGAGTTGGCGTTAGCCGCCTGTTCCTCGTCGAAGTAGCGCCGGATGCTGGCAATGCGGCGGCTCAGGTCGCGCAAGTTCACCAGGATTTTTTTCAGCACCAGGCTGCCGATACCGCTAGCGGCCTCGGGCGGGGGCAGGGCCGCGATGCGGGCCTGCAGGCGGGTTAGCTCGGGGGTGCGGTCGGGGGGCGGGGTGCCATAGGGGCGGTTGGCCACGATGGCTGCGCCTAAGTAGTCGAGGTCGGTAGCCAGGCGGCTCAACAGCGCCCGAATGTCGCCCAGGATGCCCGTGGGCCCGAAGGCCACGCGCAGGGCCGCGTAGTCGTAGTAGCCGGCCGTAATGTGCTCGTACAAGTCCACCGACTCGGTGAAGGTGAGCACCAGGCGGCGGCTGGTGCTGGTGCTTTCGCTCACAATCTGGCGGGTGCGGAAGATGACGTCGCGCACGGCCTCCTGCTTCTCATTCACCGTCACCTGCTGGGCCACCAGGCGGCGGTAGTCATCGTCGAGGTCGGTGCGGTCGTCGTAGAAGATGGCTTTCAGGCGCAGGAAGTCGGCCAGGGCGCGCAGGCTTTCACCCAGGGCCTGCTGGGCCGCGCGGTAGGGCTGCACCCGCACCTGCACCAGCGCCAGCAGCAGGTACCAGCCGCCGCCCAGGGCCAGCAGCCCGGCGTGCGCCAGGCTGGCCTGCCAGCCCTCGGGCGGGTGAGCCAGCGTGAGCACCATGCCCAGTAGCGTGGCCGAGCCCACCGAGCCGGCCCGCGCGCCCCAGACCAGCAGCATGGTCAGCCCAAACGATAAAGCGGTGATTTCCAGGCCCAGCCACTCGCGGTGCGGCGCCAGCAGGGCCGTGAGCCAGGCCACCCCAAATACCAGCCCTAGGGCTGCCAGCTGCCCGTTGCGGCGGTGCCGGAAGGGGCCGGGCGTGTCGGTCACGCTCAGGCACACGGCGCCGGTGCTGATGGTGATGCCCGCCGCGAACTGCCCCCACTGCGCCCCCAGCAGCGCCGGCAGCAAAATGGCCAGCGTGGTGCGCAGCCCGTCGGAAAACTGCTGGCTGAAGAAGAAGTACGACAGGTCGCGGCGCGACGGCAGATAGGCGGAAAGCGGCATGGCGAGCGGCTGCGTTTACGCCGCCCGCCCGGCCCAGGTTGAGCCTACAGCAGCGTTTGGGCCAGGGCGTAGTCGGCCAGCAAGATGGCTACGATGGAATTGGTAACGGCGGCCGTGCTGGCCTTGCCCACCTCCAGGGCACCGCCGTAGAGGGTGTAGCCTTTGTAGGAGGAGATGGCCGACACCAGAAAGGCGAATACAACGGACTTAATAACCGCAAACACCACTGTGTAAGGCTTAAACAAATAGCGGATGCCCTCGATGTAGTCCTGGCCCGAGAGCGTGCCCGACACCTGCGAGGCCACGTAGCCCCCTAGGATGCTCAGGTTCATGGCCAGGATAACGAGCAGCGGAAACACCAGCAAAGACGCCAGCACCCGCGGCAGCACCAGGTACGAAGCCGAGTTGATGCCCATGGCGTCGATGGCCGAAATCTGCTCGGTGATGCGCATGGTGCCTAGGCCCCCCGCAATGGCCGAGCCCACCTTGCCCGCCAGCACCACCGAGATGATGGTGGGTGCTAGCTCCAGAATGGTCATCTCGCGCACCATGAAGCCCACCGTGCTCATCGGAATGAGCGGGTTGACCATGTTGTAGGCAATCTGCACGCAGGTAACGGCCCCGATGAAGGTGGACACCAGCCCCACGATAAAGATGGAATCGACCCCGATATCAACCGCCTCTTCCATCGTGCGCTTCCAAATGACGGGCCACCGCTCGGGGCGGGTCACCATGGTTTGCATCAGCAGCACAAAGCGGCCAAACGCTGAAATTGGCCGCGGGCCTCGGTACTTTACTCCACCTAGCATAATCCTCATACAAAGGTACGAGCCCCCGTGCCGCCAACTGGTTGCACAAATCGGGCATCGTCTATAAGCCGTAGCGCACGCTTTGGTTTGTGGCAGACGCACGAGATAGCTGGTTACTTTAATTGCCTTTGCCTGGCACCCCAGGGCCTAGGCCGGCGGCCCCTAATACAGCACGTCCGCCACGGGCGGCACGGGCTTGGGCAGCTTGGTTTCGCCCAGCATCTGGCGCAGGTCAATCTCGATGCTGCGGCAAATGGCGGTCATCGACACGTCATTTTCCTGGTTCTCAAACGGATTTTCGCTGTTGTGGCCCACCTTTTCAATGGTGTGAAACACCCAGCTTACCAGCGTGGCGAAGGGCACCATCAGCCAGACGTGGTAGGGCCCTAGGGCCACCCGGTGGTCAAATTCCTCGACGAGGCCCAAGGGTAGCAGCAGGGCAAAAATCATGACGAAGACGTAGCTGAAAAACGCGTATTGGCGCGGAAATGGCGTGTTCTTGATGCGCTCGCAGGCGCCCTGGTGGTTGTTAAGGTCGCGCAGCGTTTCGGCCATCGACACCTCCCGAAACTCCGTCAGCATCCCGTCGAAGCTAAGCTGGCGCAAGTCGTGGCCCTGGCGCACCACCAGCTGGGCGGGCGGGTTATTAGTCTGGCCCAGGGCGTGGTCGGCGGGGTCGAGCAGAAAGGGCACCACCTCAGTTTGCCACAGCTCGGCCGTTTGGCGGCGCAGGTGCAGGCGCAGGGCATTCACCCAGGCCAGGTGGCGGTACACCAGCCGGCGGTGGGCGGTGGTTTCGGCGCTGTCGTAACCGTAGTTGTCGTCGGGCGTGCGCACGAAGTCAAGCACGCGGCCGGTCCAGGTGCGCGAAGAATTCACTACCGCGCCCCAAAGCTGCCGGGCCTCCCAGTAGCGCGAGTACGAGGCGTTGCTTTTGAAGCCGATGTAAAAGGCCACGGCCGTGCCCAGCGTAGCCACCGGCTGCCACGGAATGTCGAGCCAATGAATGTTAAGCGGCCCGTACATGAACCCAATCAGGGCGTCGTAAACGGCAAACATGAGCAGCGGCCGCCACCCATATTTTTGCCAAATGAAAGCTGGCCGTAGGTTTCGCCCGATGTGCATAGACTAGTTTTTATCGTAAATACCTTGCCGCGCGGCCCGGCCACCCCGCCGCTGCTCCCGCAGCTGTGGCTTTAACGGTAAACGCCGTACTTTAGCCGTGCGCATTTCTTGGCGCCGATGTGGGCAGCCGCCCAGCGGCGGGCGCAGCTTTATGCTGGTGATAACCCTAGGCGGCGGGGCGGCCCTACCCGACCCAAAACTTGTCTAGGCAAACGAAATGCCTTTGGCCTGAGGCAGCAGGAAAATACCCGGCCGGCTCGCCCGCCCCCATTGCGCCGACACCAGGTACGGAATGCGGCCTACCGCGCCGTAGTCGCGGAACAGGCAGGCAGCGCCCGTCGGGCGTGTCGATGAGGCCGCCTTGAGCCACGCCCAGGTCTTGCCGTGCCACCCGGCCTTCGCAAGGGCCCGCGAGGTGGTCGGCCCGGTGCACGATGACCGAGCGCCGGCCACCCTAGGGCCAGGCAATGTTGAAGCGGCAGTACTTGTCGTTGGTTCTAAAGCCACCGCTCAGCACCGCCAGCAACAACGCAATTCCCTTCGTGGCAAGGACTGCGCTCGGCGCTTTAGGGTTATAAATTCGGCCGCTTACTCCTGGGGCGCTGGCGCCAACTAGCAAACCCAAGTTGCGAAGTATAGTTAGGTCGTCAACTCCCCTCCTTAGTTAAGGAGGGGATGTTGGCGCAAAGCGCCAACGGGGGTGGTTGCGGGCGTTGAACGAGTTGGCAGGCGGGTCGTTCAACGCCCGTAACCACCCCCGCTTCGGCTTCGCCAAAGCATCCCCTCCTTGGCCAAGGAGGGGAGTTGACGACCTAACTATACTTCGCAACTTGGGTTTGCTAGTTGGCCGGGCCAGCATCCTTGTGCTGCACGTCATTGGTGATGAGCGCTTCAAGCGTGTGCATGGGCGGCTCGACGGTGGCCGGAATGGGCCGGTGGCTGAACTGCTGGAAGTACAGCAGGCAGGCGTCTTTCCAAACCACGGCGTTGCCGCTTTGGGTACGCAGCTTGTCTTGCACCGCCGCAAATCGCTCGGCATCCACGTAAGGCTGGGCTTGGTCCCATACCTGCTGAAACTGCCGCACCTGGTGTACGCCCAGGTCGTAGTGGGCGCACAGCTCGTCCCAGAGCGAGCGGCCGCTTTTCATCTTAAAATCCCAAGGCAGGTGGTGGAACCAGAGCAGATACTCGTCGGGGCAGGTGGCGGGGTTGTTGAACTGCGCGGCCAGCGGCTCGTGGTACTGGCTCACGGCGTTGCTGCCGGTGGTGGTGCGGTCGAAGCCCACGCCGCTAGCATCGGCCTGGTGGTAGTAGGGCGGCGTCCAGTCGGGGCGCATACCGGGCGGCGCCCACCAGGGGCCGGGGCCGTAGTGCGCGTGCGTGGCCGACATGATGTGGTGCAGCCCTAGGGGCATGGAGTAGTTCACGGCAGCCTCGCGGCTGGTCAGCAGCAGCTGCGTCACGGGGGCCAGAAAGTTGGTGTTCCAGTCGGCGGCGGTGGCCGGGCGCGGGCCGGCCGCCGAGTTGGCGAAGGTTTGCTTTAGCCACTCGTCGGCAATTTGGGCGCTGGGCAGTTGGTTGTTCCAGGCCAGGCGGCCGAAGGCGTACCAGTTGGCCTGGGCAAAGTCCTGGCCGGTCCAGTTGGGGTCGAGGCCCACGTTGGAAACGCCGGCCATGGCCGTGTGCTTTTGCGGGTACACGCTGCCGTCGGTGCAGCGGGCCACCGTGCTGCCGGGGCCGGCCTGGTAGGTGTCGCTGCGCAGGCACTCTTCCCACATGGTCGAGAGAAACACCAGGTCGATGGCTTGCCCTAGGTACTCCTGGGTAATCTGAAACTCGGGCATGACGGACGTCTTTTTCAGCGCCCCGAAGAGCGGGCTGAACGGCTCGCGGGGCTGAAAGTCAATCGGCCCGTTCTTTACCTGCACGATGACGTTGTCGCGGAATTTACCGTCCAGCGGCTTGAACTCGTTGTAGGCCTGCTTGGCGCGGTCCTTGTCGCTGGGGCTGTACACGAAAGCCCGCCACATCACCAGGCCGCCGTAGGGCCGCAGGGCGTCGGCCAGCATATTGGCGCCGTCGGCGTGGGTGCGGCCGTAGTCCTGCGGGCCGGGCTGGCCCTCGCTGCTGGCCTTCACCAGCAAGCCGCCAAAGTCCGGAATCTGCCGGTACACTTCCTGCACCTTGCCGCGCCACCACTTTATCACGGCCGGGTCGAGCGGGTCGGCGGTTTTGAGGCCGCCCAGCAGCACCGGCGACGAAAACTTTACCGCCAGATACACCCGCACGCCGTAGGGCCGCAGCACGTCGGCAATGGCCCGGGCCCGGCCCAGGTACTCAGCCGAGAGTATCAGCGGCGAGGCATTCACGTTGTTGAGTACGCTGCCGTTGAGGCCCACCGAGGCGTTGGCGCGGGCATACGCTTGCCACAAGGCTTTGTCCCTAGGGGTCACCACGAACGAACTGTCCTTGCGCCAAAAAATGGAGTGCCCCGCGTAGCCGCGCTCCACCGAGCCGTCGGGGTTGTCCCAGTGGTTGAGCAGCCGGCGCTCATACGAAGGATTAACGACTTCAGTGGTAACCGGCTGGCCGGTTTGCTGGCGGCGTAGCAGCTCAAACGCGCCGTAGAGCAGGCCCGCCGCGGTGGCGGCCTGCACGCTGGTCGGGCCCAGGCGAAACCCGTCGGGCTTAAGGGCCTTGTCCGGGCGCAGCGTCAGCGTGACGGTGGCCCCGGCCGGGCCCTGCCAGCCACGCGCCAGTTCTTGCCGGGCCGTAGCGAGCAGCGCCGAGTTTTTGGCCGTAGCCACCACCTTGACTGGCGCGGCCGGGTGCGGGCGCAGCCACAGCTGGTGGCCATCTTCGGCGCGGAGCCCTAGGGAGGCACCGAGCAGGCAAAAGCTAAAAAGGAGTTTTTTCATGAGGTAGGATGCTGAGGGTAGCTTTTGGGTGGGCCGCCAGGGCTGCCTGATTGACTGGATGCTGTCTGGGGCATAAGGATAGGCAGGACCCTAGGGCCGGCAGCAAGGCTTTTTGCAGACCAAGGCGCCCGCGGCGCGGGCCTGGCCCCTGCGCAGGCCCGCGCCGCGGGCGCCCTAGGGTCGCTTGTACATGGGGTCGTGGCCCTCATACTTCAGCCACTTGAAGGCGGCCGTATTGGTGGTGGGCTGGCCCGCCGAGGTGCCGTAGAGGCCAAACAGGCAGCCGATAAAGCCGCCGGCCACCTGCGTACTCAGGAATTTGCCGTCCACCCCATCCCTGAGTGTCGTCCAGGCCTTGCCGTTTTCCGAAAAGCTGAAGCGGTAAGCGGCACCCTCCGCGTTCACGCGCAGCCGCAGGGGGCCGGCCGCTTTCAGCGGCGCCTGGGCCAGCGGTTCTAGCTGTTTGGGGTCGTCGGTGCTCTTGAGCAGCTGCACCACCGGCTGGCCGCCCGCCACCGTTTGGCAGAGGTAGTAGAAGTGCTTTTCGTCCTGAAAAGCCACCAGGCCGGCCGATTCAGTGGCGCCCTTGGCGGCAAAGGTCAGCTCGGTTTCGGCGCTGCAATGCATATGCTGCTGGCGCTTGCCAATGAACGCCGGGTTGCCGGTTTCGGCGCAGGTTTGGGGCTTTAGCCTGAGCACGAGCCCCTTGGCCTTGCTCAAGGAGAAGCTGCTGCTATCCACCGTGCGCAGAAACAACAGCGCCGGGTCGAGTTGCTTATCAAAGGTGATGGTGTAGGCGAAATTGCCGCTTTGGGGCCGGGCGCCGGACTGCTTTACTTCCGCGTAGCTAGCCTGGTAAGAATACTGCACGCCCTGGGGGCCGGGGTTCATCACAGGCCACTCGTCTTTCCACTCCACGGGCACGATAAACGTCTCGCGGCCAGTATTATAGTAGTTATCCTCATACGGCCGCACGGCCAGAAACAGGGCGTAGGTCTTGCCGTCGGGTCCTTCCACAAACTGCGCGTGCCCGGCCGAGGTGATGGGGTGCTGGCGGCCCGGGGGCAGCTCGCGCTGCGAGAGAATGGGGTTGTGCTCGTAGGGCACAAATGGCCCTAGGGCTTCCCGGCTGCGAAATATTACCTCCGTGTGGTTGACCGATGTGCCCCCTTCGGCCGCGTAGAGGTAGTACCAGCCATTGCGCTTTAGCAGGTGCGGCCCTTCAATCCAGACCGGCTTTTTGCTTAGGTCCACGCCCCCATTCACCACCATTTTGGCCTCGCCCACGGTTTGCAACGTCTGCGGGTTCAGCTCCATCATCTTGATGGAGCGGTGGCCCGAGTATAGCGGCTTGTTGTCGGGCGGGTCGCTGTTGTAGATAACGTAGGCCTTGGCGCCCTCAAAAAACAGCGAGGGGTCGATGCCGCGCACTTCGGGCAGAAACACGGGGTCGCTCCAGGGCCCGGTGGGGTTTTTAGCCGTCACCACGAAGTTACCCTTACGGTCAATCAGCGTGCAGGTGACGTAGTACGTGCCGTTGTGGTAGGCAATAGCGGGCGCAAACAAGCCTCGCGTCATGCGGTCGCCCAGGAAGTTCAGCTGCGCCGGTCGGCTGATGACGCTGCCCACCTGCCGCCAGTTCTTGAGGTCGCGGCTGTGCATTACCGGAATGCCCGGAAAATAGGCAAACGTGGAGTTGACCAGGTAGTAATCGGGCCCCACTTTCACAATGCTCGGGTCGGGGTAAAAGCCGGTGAGGATGGGGTTAACCAGCTCCAGCGTTTGTGCAGAAGCCGCCAAGCGGCAAAGCGCCAGGGCAGCTAGCAGGCTGATAAGTATTCGGTTGCGCAGTAGTCGCATCTGCGGGGGCTAGGGCTAGCGGGTAAGGGAAAGAAGCTGAGCTTGTGACGACCTCACGGCAGCGCTACCAGCGCGCCAGTAAGAGTCAGGTCGGCCTTCAGCACCCGGCCCGCCGCCACGGCCGCCGCCAGCGGCTGCCCGCCGCCCGCAAACACCTGCACCCGGCCGGCCGCCTCCACGCGCCGGGCCTGGGCATCGAGGCGCGAGAGCTGGCGTGGCGAGAGCGTGAACGACACCGTTTGCCGGGCGCCCGGCGCCAGGCTGATGCGGCGGAAGCCTTCGAGCGCGTGCCGGGGGGCGCGGCCCAGGGCGCCGGGGTGGCGTACGTAAAGCTGCACCACTTCATCGCCAGCCCGGTTGCCGGTGTTCTGCACCTGCACGCTCACCCGAACGGGCTGGCCGGTCGCCGCCTTCGATAGCACTCGCAAGTCGCTGTACTTGAACGTAGTATAGCTCAGGCCGTGGCCGAAGGGGAATAGCGGCTCGCCGGTGAAGTAGCGGTAGGTGCGGCCGGCCATGCTGTAGTTGTCGAAGGCCGGCAGCTGGGTTTCCGACTTGTAGAACGTGACCGGCAGGCGGCCGGCGGGGTTGTAGTCGCCAAAGAGCACGTCGGCTAGGGCGGTGCCGGCCGCCTGCCCGCCATACCAGGCGTTGACGATGGCTGGCAGGTGCTCGGCCTCCCAGGGGATGCCTAGGGCGCTGCCCGTCATCAAGGCCAGCACTACGGGCTTGCCGGTACCGTGCAGCACCTTCAGCAGCTCGGTTTGCACGGCGGGCAGCGCGATGCTGGTGCGGTCGCCACCGCTGAAGCCGGGCACGTCCACCTTCATTTCCTCGCCTTCGAGCCGGGGCGAGATGCCGCCTACAAACACCAGGGCGTCAGCGTCCTTCACCTGGGCCAGGATGTTGGCCGCGTTCATGGGTACCACCTTGGCACCCGTGAATTTGAGGATGGTGCGCCGGTCGTTTTGCAGGTACTCCAGACGCAGGTCGAGCGGCTGGCCGGCCGTCACGGGTAGCACCGCCTGGTCGGTCGAGACGCCCCGGCCGGTCCAGTGGTCGAGCACCGGCTTGTCGTTCACGAACAGGCGGTAGCCATCGTCGCCGGTGATTTGCAGAGCCAGCTCCTCGGTGGTGGCGGGCGTGAAGGTGGCGCGGTAGCGGGCCGAGAAGTTTTCGGCTAGCAGGCCGGGCACCACTTCTATTTTCACGTTGGCCAGGTAGCGGTCCAGGCCGGCTTCCTGGCGGGTGGCCACGGGCGCGCCCGCCAGGGAAGTGCCCCGAAAGTATTCGGCGTGCCAGCCTGGCTGGCCCTGCCAGGCCAGGCGCGGGTTGATGTCCAGCGGCTCGTACACGGTGTTGCTGGCGTAGTCAACCCCCTGGATGTAGGCTACTTCCGTGCCCGGCCCCGCCTTGGCCCGGATGCCGGCCAGCGGCGTCACCAGCGTGGTCGGGAAGCCGTTGTAGTTGCCGAGCTGCACGCTCTCGTTGTTGGCGTTGGGGCCAAGCACCACAATCTTTTTCAGGTCTTTGCGCAGCGGCAGCGTGTTGCGCTCGTTTTTCAGCAGCACGATGGATTCGCGGGCCATCTTCAGGGCGTGGGCCTGATGCGGCGCGCTTTCCACCACGCTCAGCGGAATTTGGGCGTACTTCACGCGCTCCACCGGGTCGAACATGCCCAGCTGGAAGCGAATTTTGTAGAGCCGCTTCACCGACGTGTTGAGCTGCTGCTCGCTGATGAGCTTTTTCTGCACCGCGTCCAGCAAGGAGTTGTAGGTGAACAGCTTGCCGGTAGCGCACTCAATATCGGTGCCGTGCAGCACGGCATCGGCGGCGGCGGTGGCGGCGTCGGGGTCGGTTTTGTGGTGCTGCCAGAAGTCGTTGAGCCCGTCGCAGTCGGAGGTGACGTAGCCCTTGAAGTTCCACTTCTTATACAAGATGTTGGTCATCAGGATGTCGGAGCCGCAGCAGGGCTGGCCGGCGTAGGCGTTATAGGCGCACATCACGCCGGCCACCTTGGCATCCACGATGAGGTCGCGGAAGGCCGGCAGGTAGGTGTCCCACAGGTCGTAATCGCTGATTTGGGCGTTGAATTCGTGGCGCGACGACTCGGGCCCGCTGTGCACGGCAAAGTGCTTGGCGCAGGCCGTAACTTTCAAGTACTTGGGGTCGTCGCCCTGGAAGCCGTGCACCAGCGCCGAGCCTAGCCGCCCGGTCAGGTAGGGGTCTTCGCCGTAGGTTTCCTGGCCCCGCCCCCACCGAGGGTCGCGGAAGATGTTGATGTTGGGCGTCCAGAACGTAAGGCCCTGGTAAATACCGCGCTCGCCGCGCCGCACGAACTCCTGGTGCACAGCCCTAGCCTCGTCGGAGGTGATGGTGGCCATGCGCAGCATGGCGGGCTCATCAAAGGTGGCGGCCATGCCAATGGCCTGCGGAAACACGGTGGTTTTCAAGCTAGTGCGGGCCACGCCATGCAGCGCCTCGTTCCACCAGTTATAGGCCGGAATGCCCAGCCGGTCGATGGCCGGCGAGGCGTTCAGCATTTGCGACACCTTCTCGGGCAACGTCAGCCGGCCCACCAGGTCGTCTACCCGCTGGTCGGTGGGCAGGTCGGGGTTCTGAAACGGATACTCCGCTACCGGGCGGGCCGGCGCGGGCCGGGGGTGCCGGGCGGGCGGACGCTGGGCGCTGGTGGCAGCCAGCAGCAGCAGGGCAAGGAGCGGGCGGGTGAGCTTCATGGGAAAGAGTGTAGGCTCTGGGCGGGCGTGAGGGGCCGCCCGCCTAGGCTTAGTTTGCAGTAAAATACCGGCTGGCAAACGCTAGGAACGTGGGCCAGTCGGGGGCGTCGGTGTGGCCACCCACGTGCTGGCGAAAGGCCAGGTCGCCGCTGACGAGGGCCTGGTCGGGCGCGGGCATGGTGCTAGTGCCCACCCCCTTGCGGCCCAGCAGCTCGTACACGGGGCTAGCGGCCACGCAGGCCAGAAACTCGCCGTGCGGGTCAACCCAGGTGTCGCCCTTGGTGCCGCCGGTTACGAACAGGGGCCTAGGGGCCACGAGGGCCAGCAGGGCGTGGGCATCGACGGGCATATCCGGCCAGTGGCCGCCGTAGCGCAGGAAGTTGGGCGCCATCCAGTGATACTCGCCCGAGCCGGCCACGATGTCGATGGTTTCGGCGAAGTTGCGCTTTTCGAGCGAGGTGCCCATGCAGCCGGCGCTGCTAGCCCACACGATGGCCCAGCGCGGGTCGAGGGCGCCGGCCAGCAGGGCGGTCTTGCCCCAGCGCGAGTGCCCCTCGATGCCGATGTGCCTGCCGTCGATGGCGGGGTCCTTCTCCAGAAAGTCGAGCGCCCGGCTCAGGCCCCAGCTCCAGGCCGCCAGCACGCCCCAGTCGGTGGGCTGGCGCGGCTGGCCCTGGCCCACCAGCCCGATGATGCCCTGCCCCAAGCCCGCGCCGCTGTCTTGCTGCACCGCGCCGGTGTCGAACACGGCCACGCCCCAGCCCTTGGCCAGTACCTGCTCGATGGTGGCCGTGGGCGTCGGAAACACGCTGCCCCACACAATCACCAGCAGCGGCACCGGCTGGGTGGCGCCGGGTGGCGTGAAGATGGAAAATGCCACCCTCGGGTTGGCGGCCGGGTAGCGGCTGTTGTCGATGTGGCCCACCACGTTGCGCCGCAGCGCCTTGCCTTGCAGCGCCCCCACTTCGGTAGCGGCCACCTCAAAGCGCACGGCCGGCAGGCGGGCCGGCAGTTGGCCGTAAATATTCTGCTGGTACAGGCGCAGCAGCTCGGGGCGGCGCTTGCGCATCCAGTCGGCGGCGGTGCGCACGGGCTGGCCGTTGGCCAGCGTCAGCAGGTCAGGGGTGGGCGGCAGGCCGCCGGCCCGGTCCTCGCGGTAGTTTGTCCAGTTGCCCCAGGCCGAGCGGAAGTAGTTCTGGCCCAGCGAGTCAAGCCAGGGGCCGCTAGTACCCTTGCGGGTGGTACCGGCCGGCCGGTGGGGGTCGGTGGCCTCGGGGCCGAGCGGCGGCGGCGTCAGGTGCAGGCGCTGCAGGGTCTGCTGCCAGTCGGCGTAGGCTGCCGCATTCAGCTTGGCGAAGTAGGCCGTGCGCTCCTCGGCGCTCATCTTGGTCACGTCGGGGGCCTGGGCAGCGGCCGGGTGCCCTAGGGCCACCGCGCCGAGCAACAGCCAGTAGTACAGCTTTTTCATGCGGAGGGCTGAGGGAGAATAACACCAAGCTCCAGCTTAGTAACTCGGCTGGGTCGAGTCGCGCAACAACCAACCAAGCTGGAGCTTAGTGTTGCTGCCGAAGCGGCTAGCGGCTGCCTAGGGCGCGGGCAGGCTTAGCGGCGGTATTCTCGGGCGGGCCGAGGTAGGTAGCGGGCAGGGTGCCGTCGCTCAGCACCAGCTTCTCGAGCACCACGCCGGGGTCGACGCGCCAGAACTTGAGGGTGTGCTTGCCGGCGGCCACTGGGCCTAGGGGGGTGGTTTTCAGCACGATGTTGTCGGCCACGGCTTGGCCCCAGCGGCGGCTGCCTTTTTCGGGCTCCAGGTCGGCGTTCAGGTTCACGAGTTGCGGGGCGGCGTCATCGACCGAGATGGCGTAGCGCAGGCCGGTGGTGTTGGTGAAGTCGAGGGTGGGCGCCAGGTAGGCCTGCACCACTAGCGGGCCGGCCTGCGCCTGCGTGAAGGCGTACTCCAGGTGCGGGCTGCTGCCGCCAGGCGCCGCGGTGGGCGCAGCCGTGACGGGCACGGCCTCCACGGCGCCGCCGGTGCGGCCCAGGTCGGGCAGGCGCTGCCAGGTGATGGGGCCGGCGTTCACGGCCTGGGTGTAGTGCTCGGCCTCGATGGCGGTGTAGGCCCCTAGGGGGGCGGCAGCGACTGGGACGGCGGGCACAATGGCGGTGCCGGCGGGCAGGGTTATTACGCTGGGCATCACGTCCTTGGGCTCGTCGTGCCAGGCGGTGTAGCCGATGTGCATCTGGTCCATCATGTGGTGCCACTTGCCGCCCGCGATGTCGTTGTAGCGCTTGGAAATCTCGGCATCCTTGGCAAACAGCGCCTTGGCTTTTTCGGCCAGCTCGTTGGTGTTGGCCTGCTTATTCTTAGCAGCCTCGTGGTTGAGGGCTACGGTGTAGTACAGCTCGTTGAGGTTGGCGCAGGCCAGCACCGGGTGCAGCACCAGCTCGAAGTAGGCGGCGCGGTCGGCAGCGGGCAGCTTTTGGTTGATGGCCTCGGCGCGGGCAGCTAGCTGATTGTAGTCGGCCACCACCTGGGCCCACTCGCCGGTGGCCAGGCTGTAGGTGCTGGCGTCGAGCAACTCGGGCTTGCGGCGGCCGTTGTACTTGGCGTACTTGGCCAAGATGTCGCCGATTTCGGCGGCGTAGGTGGAGCCAAACTGCTGGGCGGCCCAGCGCTGGGTGTAGGCCGGCACCTGGTCGGCCGCGATGGCGTCGGGGTTCCAGGCGTAGTCGAGAAAGAAGCTGATGGGCAGCTCCATGGGCTTGAGGTCGCCCACGTTCACCACCCAAATCTGGTTGGCGCCGTACTCGTGGGCCAGGTGCAGCTGCTCCCGCACGCGGGGCAGCGGATTGGTATTGAGCCACTTGTAGTTCCTAGGGCCGCCCACGTAGTCGAAGTGGTAGTAGATGCCGTAGCCGCCCTTGCGCGGTTTATCACCCAGCTTGGGCAGCTTGCGCAGGTTGCCCCAGTTGTCGTCGCACAGCAGCAGGGTCACGTCGTCGGGCACGCGCATGCCCTTGTCGTAGTACTCCTGCACCTCCTTGTAGAGGGCCCACATCTGGGGGGTCTGGTCGGCGGGCTTGTGGGTCACGTCGGCGATAATCTGGCGCTGGTCGGCCACTATCTTTTCGAGCAGGGCGATGTTGCTGCCCTCGCTCATGGGCTCGTCGCCGTCGCCGCGCATGCCCACGGTCACCACGTTTTCGCGGGTGCCCATGCGCTGCATGCCCTGGCGCCAGAAGCGGCGCAGGGTGGTGTCGTTGGTTTGGTAGTTCCAGGGGCCGTGGCCGAATTTCTGCCACTCGGCGTGCGCCCGCGTCAGCGGCTCGTGGTGCGAAGTACCCATCACGATGCCGTACTCGTCGGCCAATTCGGGGTTCCTAGGGTCGTCCACGCTGAACATGCGCCCCCACATGGCCGGCCATAGGTAGTTGCCCTTAAGCCGCAGAATCAGCTCGAACATATGCTCATACACGCCGTGGTTGGCGCCGCCAAACTTCTCCTTCGACCACTCCGCAAACGCCGGGGCCTCGTCGTTGATGAAGATGCCGCGGTACTTCACCTTGGGCTCCCCTAGGGTATGCCGGCCGGCCACGACGTACAGGCTCTTCTGCGGCTGTGTGGGCACGTCGGCCCACCAGTACCAGGGCGACACGCCCATCTGCTCCGAGAGGTCGTAGAGGCCGTAGATGGTGCCGCGCTTGTCGGAGCCGGCCACCACTAGCGCCTGCTTCACGCCGGGCAGCGGGTTATCCACCTCCTGCACCACGAACTTCTCCCACTTGCCGCGCAGCTCACCGGCGTCGAGTTTGCCGGCTTGCACCAACCTGTCAATCAAGACGCTGTGCCCTAGGGTGCCCACCAGCACCACCGGTTGCGGGCCAGCGGCGGGCGCATCGGTCAGCAGCAGCGGCTCGCGCCCGGTCACGCGCTTGATATCGGCCTGCACGTCGCGGGCGGCGCGCTGCACGCCGGCCCAGTCGTCCTCGCTCATGTAGAGCGGCGCCGCCCGGCCGCCCGCCACCAGCGGAAACGCGCCGGCCGACTTCCGGGCCGAGATGTAGCTGCTGCCCACGGGCAGCGCGGCCTGCGCGAGGCCTAGGGTCGGCAGCAACAGCAAGGCGGCCGCGTGGCGGAGGTGGGCAAGGAAGCGGGGCATGGGGAGGAGCGTTTAGATTGGAGGCAGCCGAATAAAAAGAACGTCATTCCTCGACAAGCTCGGAATGACGTTCTAGCGCATTCACTTACTTAAAACTTCACCACGTCGTGATAAGCCTGCTTAGGCTTATAGTTCTCATCAAACAGCAGCGGGTGGTTTTTTCGTCCCGCCACGGGGTAGGTATCCAGCCAGGAGTAGTGGTCCGACACGTTCCAGAACGTGACGCCGGTGAGGCGGCCGGCCTTGGCCTCGTCGCGGAACACCTTGAAAAACATACCGTACTGCGCGGCCTGCTTCTGCTGCATCTCGGGCGTGTAGGCATCCGACTCGCCAGGACGCTTGGCGCGGCGGTCCTTTTCCCAAGGGTACACTGACACGTCCAGCTCCGTCACCTGCACCTGCAGCCCCAGGCTGGCGAACCGCTCGATGGTGGTGCGCAGCTCGGTTTCGGTGGGCTCGTAGAGCGACCAGTGCCCCTGCAAGCCCACCGCGTCGATGGGCACCTGGGCGTCCTTGAGCTGCTTGAGCAGCTTGTAGACGCGCTCCATCTTCTCGGGGCGCTCGGTGTTGTAGTCGTTGTAGAACAGCACCGCCTGCGGGTCGGCGGCGTGGGCGTAGCGGAAGGCCTCGGCAATGAAGTCGGGGCCGCATATCTGGTACCACTCCGAGTTGCGCAGAAACTCCTGCGGGTTGTCGGCAATGGCCTCGTTCACCACGTCCCAGGCGTAAATCTTGCCCTTGTAGCGCTTCACCACGGCGTCGATGTGCTGGTGCAGGCGGTGCAGCAGCGTATCCTTGCTCACGCGGCTGCCATCAGCGTTGACGAACAGCCACTTGGGCGTTTGCTCGTGCCAGCATAGGTTGTGGCCACGCACCCGCAGGTGGTGCGCCTGCGCGAAGTTCACGATGGCATCCGAGGGCCCCCACACGTAGCGGTTCTGCTCAGGGTGAATCGGCCCCATCTTCATCACGTTCTCCGGCGTCAGGCTGTTGAACTGCTTGAGAATGAACGCCGACTCAGTAGGGTCAGTCAGACTATGCGGGCTCACGGCCACGCCCACCGGGAAGTAGTTTTTATAGTAGTCTTTCAGGCCTTTCTCGGCGGCTAGCGTTTGGCTGCCGGCGAGCGTTAGGCTGGCCAGCAGCAGGGACCATAGGGCATAGCGGGTGGCTTTCATGGCAGGAAAAGGAAATACTATACCAAACGCAAACCCCACCCCCCGGCCTCCGCCCCGATGGGGAGGGTGAGCTTAACGCGCCTAAGAAGCATTGAATAAGATGGTTCGTTGCTCGCTACTCGTCGTCAGGCTCCCCCTCTCCCGAAAGGGAGGGGGCCGGGGGGTGGGGTCCTACGTCAGGTCAGCGATTAGATATACTGGTTGATAATGCTTTCCAGCCATTCCTGCTTGCCGCTGCGGGGCGTAGGCTCACCGGCTTCGTGCGCAATGCGGCGCAGGTCCTCCAGCGTGAGGCTGCCCTTGGCAAACTCGGCCCCGGCGCCCGAGTCGAACGAAGCGTAGCGCTCAGTGCGGAACTGCTTGTAGGGCGACTTAGTGAGGATGGCGTCGGCCGTAACGAGGGCGCGGGCGAAGGTGTCCATGCCGGCAATATGAGCGATGAAAATGTCCTCCAAATCAGTTGAGTTGCGGCGGGTTTTAGCGTCGAAGTTGATGCCGCCCGGCGCGATGCCACCGTGCTCCAGAATGATGAGCATACTCTCGGTCAGCTCATTGAGGTTGTTGGGGAACTGGTCGGTGTCCCAGCCGTTCTGGTAGTCGCCGCGGTTGGCGTCGATGCTGCCGAGCAGGTTGGCGTCGGCGGCTACTTGCAGCTCGTGCTGGAAGGTGTGGCCGGCCAGCGTGGCGTGGTTCACTTCCAGGTTCAGCATGAAGTCTTTCTCCAGGCCGTGCGCGTTGAGGAAGCCGATTACCGTGGCGGCGTCGAAGTCGTACTGGTGCTTGGTAGGCTCGGCCGGCTTGGGCTCGATGAAGAACTTACCCGTAAAGCCCTGCTGGCGGGCGTAGTCGCGGGCAATGGTCAGGAACTTGGCCAAGTGCTCCTGCTCGCGCTTCATGTTGGTGTTGAGCAGGGTCATGTAGCCCTCGCGGCCGCCCCAGAAGGTGTAGCCCTCGCCGCCCAGCGCAATGGTGGCGTCGATGGAGTTTTTCACTTGCGTGCCAGCGTAGGCCACCACCTGGAAGTCGGGGTTGGTGCTGGCGCCGTTCATGTAGCGCGGGTTCGAAAACACGTTGGCCGTGCCCCAGAGCAGCTTCACGCCGGTTTCCTGCTGCTTGCCCTTGAGGTAGTCCACGATGGTGCTCAGGTTGCTTTCGTACTCGCTCAGCGACGCGCCTTCGTCCACCAGGTCAATGTCGTGGAAGCAGTAGTAGGGTGTGCCGAGCTTGGTGAAAAACTCGAACGCGGCATCGGCCTTGTCTTTGGCGCGGCCCACGATGTCACCTTTCTGGTCCCAGGCAAAGTGCTTGGTGCCGGGGCCAAACGGGTCGCCGCCGGTGCCTACGAAGGTGTGCCAGTAGGCGGTGGCGAAGCGCAGGTGGTCCTTCATGGTCTTGCCGGCCACCACGCGGTTTTCGTCGTACCACTTAAATGCCAGCTGGTTATCCGACTCGCGGCCCTCGTACTTAATTTTAGAAATACCCTGGAAATACTCAGAAGTTGCCATCAGAAATGGAATGGGGAAATAAGGGGGAAGTGGTAATCAGGAAAAGCAGGGGCAGGCCTAGGCAAGCAAAAACTCGCGGTGGGTTTCGCGCTCCAGTAGCAGTTTCCAGTCGTTATAGGCTGCCTGGTACTGCGCCTGCAAAGTTGGCGTCGGCTCTAGGGTGCTAATGCGGGCCAAGCCGTTAAACGCCTCCTTCGGGCTGGCGTACACGCCCGCCCCAATGCCCGCGCCGCGCGCCGCGCCCTGGGCCGCGTCGGTGTCGTACAGCTCCAGCGTCACGTTGCCGCAGTTCACAAACGCCTCGCGGAAAACCGGCGAGAGGAACATATTGGCGTGGCCGGCGCGCACCGTTTGCACCCGCACGCCCGCAGCGCGCATGATGTCCATGCCGTAGTTGAGGGCGTACACGATGCCCTCCTGCGCGGCCCGAATCAGGTGCGCCTGGCCGTGGATGTTGAACTGCAAGCCGTGCAGGCTAGCGGCGGCAGGCCGGTTTTCGAGGATGCGCTCGGCACCGTTGCCAAAGGGCAAAAACAGCAGGCCCGCGGCGCCCACCGGCGCCTGGGCGGCCAGCGTATTCATCTGGTCGTAGGGCAGGTTGCCCACCGCTTTGCGCAGCCAGCTATTGAGGATGCCGGTGCCGTTGAGGCACATCAGCACGCCGTTTTTGGGCTGCTCGCGGGTGCTGTTCACGTGCACGAAGGAATTGACGCGCGAGCGTGGGTCGGCCGTGGCAGTTTCGTTGATGCCGTAGACCACGCCGCTGGTGCCGCCCGTAGCGGCTACTTCGCCCGCGTTCAGCACGTTGAGCGAGAAGGCATTGTTGGGCTGGTCGCCAGCGCGGTAGGCAATGGGCGTGCCCGCCGCCAGCCCTAGGGTCTGCGCGGCTTCGGCGGTGAGGCGGCCCTGCACGGCGAAGGTATCAACCACCTCGGGCAGCAAATCGGCGCTGATGCCGTAGTAGTCAAGCAGCTCCTGGGCGATGGCCTGCTGCTTAAAATTCCAGAACACGCCCTCCGACAAGCCCGACACGGTGGTTTGCATCTCCCCCGTGAGCTGGTAGGCGAGGTAGTCGCCGGGCAGCTGAATCTTGTGGATTTGGGCGTAAATCTCGGGCTCGTTTTCGCGCACCCACTTCAGCTTGGACGCCGTGAAGTTGCCGGGCGAGTTCAGGAAATTCTCCAGGCAAAATTCCTCGCCCAGGTTAGTAAACGCCTCGTTGCCAATCTCAACGGCGCGGCTGTCGCACCAGATGATGGCGGGGCGCAGCACGTGGCCCGCCCGGTCGAGCAGCACCAGCCCGTGCATCTGGTAGGTGATGCCGATGCCGGCCAGCAGCGTAGCGTCGAAGCCGTAGCTGGCTTGCAGCTTGTGGGTGGCATTGATGACTTCCTGCCACCAGCGCTCGGGGCGCTGCTCGGCCCAGCCGGGCTGGGGCACGGCCATTTCCATCTCGGTGCTGGGCGAGGTGGCAGCGGCCACGCAGCGCCCGGTGGCAATGTCGAGCAGCGAGGCTTTGATGGACGAGCTACCGATGTCGTAGCCGAGGAGGTATTTCATGAGGAGAGTAACTTAAATCGGAACGTCATGCTGAGCCTGCCGAAGCATCTCTACCGCGTCACTAATTCTTAACGTTAGGATTACTTGCGCGGTAGAGATGCTTCGGCAAGCGGACGCCAGATGAGCATAACTGCCTTTCGTGTTTATTTCTATTTCACAGTTAAGATTGCCGAAGCGGGCTGGGGGGCGCCTAGGGCCAGGCTGCGGGCCGACGGCAGCGAGCCCCCCACCCACACCTTCACCGGGCCGCGGGGCGCCACGGCTTGCCCCTGCGCGTTGATGAGGGCTAGCTGGGCGGGCGTGAGCGTGAACGTAACCGTGGTGCTGGCCCCCGCTTGCAGCGACACGCGCTTGAAGTTTTTGAGGGCGAAGAGCGGCGTTTGGGCGCCGGCCCTAGGGGGGTGCGTGAGGTAAAGCTGCACTACTTCATCGGCCGTGACGGGGCCGATGTTAGCCACGGTGGCCGTCACCTGCACCGACTGGTTTTTGGTGATTTTAGTTTTGGCAAGCTGCAGGCCCGAGTACGCAAACTTGCCGTAGCTGAGGCCGTAGCCGAAGGGATACAGCGGCTCGGCCTGGAGGTAGCGGTAGGTGCGGCCGGCCATGTGGTAATTTTCGTAGGCGGGCAACTGGGCCAGGCTTTGGGGGAAGGTGACGGGCAGCTTGCCCGAGGGCGACACCTTGCCAAACACCACGTCGGCCACGGCGTGGCCACCTTCCTCGCCGGGGTACCAGGCCAGCAGTACGGCGTCGGCCAGCTCGTGCACCTCGGCCAGGTTCATGGGGCTGCCGCCCGTCACAATGGCCACGATGGGCGTTTTGCTGCCCTGGCGCAGCTTGCGCAGGAAGTCAAGTTGGTTTTGGGGCAGGTTGTAGTCGAGCCGGTCGCCGGTGTGGGCCGAGGCAATGGATTCGCCCTCCTCCCCTTCCAGCGCGCCCGTAATGCCCATGACCACAATGATGGCATCGGTGGTTTTGGCCTCGCCGGTGGTCCAGTCGATGGGGTTGATATTGGGCCTATCCAGCAGCGCACCCTGCTTGTATTCGAGCTGGCTGCCCGGCTGCACGGCGCCGGCCAAGCCTTCCAAAATAGTTGTCAGCTGGCCGTTCACGCCGTAGTAGTTACCCAGCAGCGCCTCTACGCTGGTGGCATTGGGGCCGGTCACGAAGTACTTGCCCAGGTCGGAGCGCAGGGGCAGCACGCCGTTGTTTTTAAGCAGCACCAATGATTTCACGGCCACTTCGCGGGCCAGGGCGCGGTGGGCGGGGCTGTTTACCACCTCGGGCCCTAGGCGGTCGTAGGGCGTGGCGTGGGGCCCGTCAAATAAGCCCAGCTTGAAGCGGGTGCGCAGCAGGATGGCCAGGGCGCTGTCTACCTGCGCTTCTTTTAGCAAGCCCTGGCGCACGGCGGCGGGCAGCTGGGTGTAGGTGTCGCCGCAGTTCAGGTCTACGCCGCGCGAAAGGGCCAGGGCGGCGGCTTCGGTCTTGGTTTTTACCACTTTGTGGCCCTGGTAGAGGTCGTCGAGGGCGCCGCAATCGCTCACTACGTGGCCCCGGAAGTTCCATTCCTTGCGCAGCACCTGGCTGAGCAAAAACTCGTTGCCGCAGCACGGCTCGCCGTTGGTGCTGTTGTAGGCGCACATTACGGCCTCCACCTTGGCGTCCTGCACCAGAGCCCGGAAGGCGGGCAGGTAGGTTTCGCGCAAGTCCTGGGGCGTGGCCTCGGCGTTGAATTCGTGGCGCAGACGCTCGGGGCCGCTGTGCACGGCGTAGTGCTTGGCGCAGGCGGCCACCTTCAGGTAGCGCGGGTCGTCGCCTTGCAAGCCGCGCACGAAAGCCACCCCTAGGCGGCTAGTCAGGGTAGGGTCTTCGCCGTAGGTTTCCTGGCCGCGGCCCCAGCGCGGGTCGCGGAAGATGTTGATGTTGGGCGTCCAGAACGTGAGGCCGCCGTACTTGACGTAGTGGTTTTTGGCAATGGCGGCGTTGTACACGGCCCGCGCCTCGTCCGACACGGCGGTGGCTTCGCGCAAGGCCAGCTCGTCGTCGAACGTAGCTCCTAGGCCAATGGGCTCGGGAAAGACCGTGGCCGGGGCCGAGCGCCCCACGCCGTGCAGGGCCTCATTCCACCAGCTGTAGGCCGGCACGCCCAGCCGCGGAATGGCCGGGCTCTGGTCGAGCATCTGCTGCGCCTTCTCTTCCAACGTCAGCTTGGCAATCAGGTCGTTGACGCGCACGTTGAGGGGCTGCGCCGGGTCGCGGAAGGGCATCGGCGCCGGCGTCGTTTGCGCGGCGGCGGGCAGGACTAGGGCCGCGCTAAGGAGCAGCCCCCACGAGACCCCTATGGGGCGGCCCCTCCCCGATGGGGAGGAGAGCCTGACGTAATTAAACGACCGCGCCGCCATAGCTCCACTCCCCATCTGGGAGGGGCCGGGGGTGGGGTCTACCGGCTGGGGCAACCCAAACAAGCTAGACACCTTAAAGCGCATCGGTCTGGAAAGTAGAGGCCGGCAAACCAGCTTTATTATACAGCGCAGCGTTCTCGGGGTTGTCGGCCCAGGCGTAGCGCACGGCGTTGGGGTGCGGTACTTGGTCGCTCCATACCACCACCTTGTCACCCTCAATGCGGGCCTGCGCCCAGACGAATTTTTTATCCTCGCCGGCTACCGCGAAGCCGGTGAGCGGGCCGCCGCCCTTGGCCACTAGGCTGCTGCCGGGGTCGGCGAAGGTAAGCGTCACCTTGTTGCCGGTGGCGTGGGCCGACTGGAACAGGGGACCGGCGGCTACCACCTGCTTATCGCCGTAGGCTGTTTTCTCGGCGGCCAGGGCCAGGCGGTGGCCCACGGTTTTCTTATCCTGGGGGTGAATGTCGTTCCACTCGCCCACGTCGAGCAGGGTGGCCATGCCGGTGTGGGGCACGGCCAGGGTGCGGCGCTGGGCGTCGCGCAGGGCGGCCCAGCCGCTCTCGCTCGGCTCCTTTTTCACGGCCATGAAGTTAGGGAGCTGCGCATACACGAACGGCAGTGCCGGCCGCTGCAGGTGGCTGCGCCAGTCGCCAATGAGGCTGGTCAGCAACGCCTGGTAGTCCTGGGGGTGGCCGGCGTTGCTTTCGCCCTGGTACCAGAGTACGCCCTTCACGGCGTAGGGCAGCACCGGCGCAATCATGCCGTTGTAGAGGCCGCCCGGCTGGTACTGAAACGTGGTAGTACCCGGCGTGGGAGGCAGGGTGGCGCCCAGCTTATACTGCCAGTCGCCCTTCAGGTCAATCGTTTGCCCGCCGGCCACCAGGCGGTACTCCTTGCCCGGCGTGAAGCCGCCGCGCCCGCCGTTGCTGATGAGACGCACCGTAATCACGTTCTTACCCGCTCGCAGCACGTCCGGCCCGAAGTCGTACTTGCGCGGCGGGTACTGGTAGCCAGTAGTGCCCACCAGCTGCCCGTTGATATACGTCGAGTCGGCATCCACGAGCGTGCCCAGCTCCAGGCGGGCGGGTTGGCCCACCATCGCGGCCGGCACATCCACTTCCTTCTTAAACCAGATGACGCCGTTCACGGGCCCTAGGGGCGTTTTGTCGGCCCAATAGCCGGGCACCGACATGGTGGCCCAGCTGCTAGCGTCGTAGCCGGGGGCGCTCCATTTGGGCTGGCCGGGCTGCTCGCCCTGGTCGGTTTGGTGCAGGCGCCGGTACCAGTCAGCCACAGCGGCGCCCTCGCGTTGCTTGATGCCAGCCACCAGCGTGCTGTCTTTGTACTTAGCGCCTTGCTCCTCGTACTTCGGAAACTGCTTTAGGGCGTCGGCGCTCAGCCACGCCTCGGCCGGCGAGCCACCCACCGCATCCTTGATGAGGCCAATCGGCACGTTATACTTTGCCTGCAAATCCATCGCGAAGAAGTAGGCCACGGCCGAGAACTTGAGCACGCTCTGCGGCGTCGTGCTTACCCAGCTGCCGCCCGTCACGTCGGCCCTAGGGCCGCTGAACGCATACGTCAGAGGCACCTCGAATTGGCGGATACGCGGGTTGTTGGCTTGGGCCACCACCTCGGGGTACCTGTCGCGCACGCGGCTCACGGGCGTCTCCATGTTCGACTGACCCGAGCACAGCCACACGTCGCCTACCAGCACGTCGCGCACGGTCAGCTCGTTGCTGCCCTTCACTTTCAGCTCGTAGGGGCCGCCGGCCTTTTGGGCCGGCACCTGCACCTGCCAGCGGCCGTCGGGGCCGGTGGTGGCGCGGGCCGTTTGGCCCCGGAAAGCCACCTGCACCGCCTCGCCGGGCGCGGCCCAGCCCCAGATATGTAGCGGCTGGTCCCGTTGCAGCACCATACCGTCGCTCACCAGGCGCGGCAGGCGCACGGTGGCCTGGGCTGGGGCAGCCAGCAGCCCCAGCCCTAGGGCCCCGGCGGCCGGTAAGGTCCGCACATAGCCGGCCAGCTGCGCCAACCTAGTACGTATAAAGCTTAACGTGCTGAATTTCATAAGTACCTAGTTCAAGGCGAATGTGGCGGCCCTGGTGGTTTTGGTCGCCGTTGAGGCGGCGGCCGGGCTGCCAAGTGCCGTTGACGAAGCGGCCCTCGTCGATGCTCACGAAGCCGGCTTTCTTGCCAGCCGCCGTGGGCTCGCAGGTGATGACGAGGCCGGTACCCACCACGTAAAATTCGTCGGGCGCTACGCTAATCAGTAGGCCACCCGTCAGGGGCCAGTCAGTTTTCTTGGATTCGGGCGTCCAGCCCAGGGTGTTGTCGTGCTTCACTGTGAAGCGGTAGTCGCCTAGCGTGGCGCGGCCGGCGGCCGAGTCCTTGGCCTGCATAAAGCCGCGCACCCCCCCTAGGGGCTGGTACTTAGTGAGCAGCGGGGTTACCTGCCGCAACAGGTCGTAGGTTTTGCCGATGGGCTCTTGGGCGGGATGGTCGGTCGACTCGATGGAGAAGGGTGAGAACGAGAGGCAGTTGTAGTGCCCAAAGGCGTAGAGCGCCTTGGCATCGTCGCCGGGCTCGAACGCGATTTCGGGGCTGAACAGCGGCCGGCCGCCTTGGGTGAACTTATCGGACCAGTAACGGAAGTTGGGGTTGTAGTAGTCCGGTGCCAGGATGTCGATGGCCGGAGCACCAGCTTCCCACACGTCAAATAGGTGGGGCAGCGGGCCGGCGCTGGGGTACTGGCCGGGCAGGCGGTCGGGGCGGTAGTTGATGGCCGCGTTCACGTACATCGGCAGCGGGTAGGCGGCCTTGCCGGCGGCCGCCAGCGCATTGGTATAGGTAGCGTAGTACCAAGCCTGAAAAAACTCGTCGGTGGCAATGCCCGGCCCAAATACCTCCGTCCAGCTGCCCTGGGTTTTGGCGCCGTGGCGCTGCCACTGGGCGGCCAGCTCGGGGCGCAGGGTGGCTTGGTGTTGCCCTAAGTACGCTAGCAGCTCGGGCGGTACCGGCTGGGCAAAGGCTGCTTGGGCCGCCGGGTCGTAGCTGCGGGCTTCGGGCAGCATGCCAATCTCGTTTTCCACCTGCACCATAATGGCGGTGTGGGCCTTGCCATCCACCTGCTTGAGGTGCTGCATCAGCGCTACAAAGGCTTTCTTATCCGCCTCCAGATTGGCCGGGCTGAAGGGCGTCAGAATTTCCTGGGGGTGACCCTGCGCATCGGTAGCGCGTGGAAAGCGGGCTACGTTGGTTTTTACCCAGGCCGGGACGTACACCGACATGCTATTCTTCCAGGCTCCAAACCAAAGCAGCACCAGCTTGATTTGGTGCTTCCGGGCGTCGGCCAACAACTCATCTACCAGCTTGAAATCGAACTGGCCTTCGGTGGGCTCCAGCAATTCCCAGTACACGGGCGCAAATACCGTATTCAGGTGCATGGCTTGCAGCTTGGGCCAGATGGGCTGCATGTAGGCCGTGCTCGAACTGCTCGAGTTGCCCAGCTCGCCGCCCAGAATCAGAAACGGCCGGCCATCGACCAGCAGTTGGGTACTCGGGCCGGTTTTCACCAGCTGGGGCAGAGCGCTTTGAGCGCGGGCCCCTAGGGTACTAAGTAGTAATAAGCTAGCGATGAATAATTTGGCAAGCAAAACGCAGTGGGTGGAAAAGAGCCAAATGAAATAGGTAAGCCTAGGCTTTGGCGGCCGAACGACCAGGGTTCGGCCGCCGCTTAACGCACCTTAGTAGCCAGGGTTTTGGGTAATTTTACCGGCGGTGCGGTCAATCTCGGTTTGCGGAATTGGGCGCAGCACGTGGAAGTCCTTGATGTTGACGGCCGCATTCGAGCCGTACACGCCGCCCTTGGTGAAGCCAGCCACGCTTACCGACATCAGCGCCGGCGAGTAGCTGGTGTTGCGCTCACGCACGAGCAGCTGGCCGGTGCGCTTCAGGTCGTACCAGCGCGTGAACTCGCCGCACAGCTCGCGGGTGCGCTCGTTCAGGATGAAATCGAGGCTCACCTGGGCGGGGGTAATGTCCATCAGGGTCTTCTTGCCGGTGGCGGCGGCCCGCTCGCGTATCACGTTGAGGTAGGTAGCAGCCTGGGTTGAGTTGCCCATGTAGAAGTAGGCCTCGGCAGCCATCAGGTAGGTATCGGCCAGGCGGTAGACGATGTTGGGGCGGGTCGAGAAGCCGTTGACCGACGTGCGGTTGCGCGAGTCGAACTTGTTGAGCGTGGGGAAGAACTGGGTGGTGTACTGGCTGGGCGAGATGACCACGTAGGGTCCGTTGGGGCGGCTGTTGATGCGCGTCAGCTGCGCGGCCGTCAGCTCGCGGCCGGGATACCAGGCGGCGGTATCGCCTAGCACTGCCTTGGCGTTGAAGGTAGCGCCGCTGTTACCGCCAACCGAGTTCACCAGGTACACCGTCGTGAACCACTTGTTGTAGCGCGTGTCGGTAGTGCGCAGCGTCGCGCCCGATTCCAGGGCGTTGCCGCTGGCGTCGCGCAGGATGTAGCTGTCCTCCAGGTAGTGCGTCACGCAGTGGCGGGCGAAGGGGCGCCCGTAGTTGATGTCGCGCGCCATGTTGGGCAGCAGGTCGTAGCGGCTGCGGTACTGGAAGCCCAGCACGTTTTCGCCGCCGAAGGTGAAGCCGTCGATGCGGTTGAAGGTCGCGTCGCCGCTGAACTGGGCGTTCATGATAACCTCCTTGCCGTTCTCGTTGCCCTCCACAAATACGGTGGCCGGGTCGGTTTCCAGGCCCAGGCCGTAGCGGCTCTGGTTGTCAATCAGCTCCTTGGCGTACTGGGCGGCCAGTTGGTAGTCGGTGGCTTGCTTAGCCGACGAGGTAGCGCGGGTCAGGTACACCTTAGCCAGCAGGTGCAAAGCCGTGGCGCGGGTGACGCGGCCGGGCTGGGCGGGCTTGTCGGCAATGGCCCCTAGGGCGTCAGTCAGGTCCTTGATAATCTGGGTGTAGACATCGGCCAGGGGAGCACGGGTGATTTCCTTGGTGGGCGAGTCCACGAAGTTGAGCATCAGGGGCACGTCGCCGAAGTCCTGCACCAGGATGAAGTAGTAGTTGGCGCGCAGCAGCTTGGTTTCGGCTACCAGCTGGGCAATGCGAGCCGGCGTGAGGCCCTGCACCCCGGTCGAGTACTGCAGTACCCCGTTGGCATTGTTAATCTGCGTGTAGCAGACGGTCCAGATGAACGAGTGCGACTGGTCGTTGACGGGCGTCAGGTCGTTGGGGTTATAGTCGCTCAGGCCGCTGCTGGCCGAGATGCCGTTGGTCCACTGGTCGGTGCCGGCTTCGGTGGTGAAGGTGCCCGAGTCGTTGCCGTAAATCTGGCGTAGGCCCGAGTACACCCCCGTTACCCCAGCTTCCACACCCTGCGCGGTGCTCAGGAAGGCGGGCGTCAGAATGGACGTGGGATTCTCATCTAGGATGTCTTTGTTGCAGCCGCCCGAGGCCAGCAGCAAAGAGGTTCCTAAAGTGACTAGTGCTAGTTTTTTCATATTAGGAATGGCGCGAGGCGCCCGAAAATCAACTGGGTGAGTAAAGTAGAGTAGGGCCTAGGCAAGCTGCGCCGGGGAGCGCAGCCTGCTGAAGGCAGATAATAGGTTAGAAGCCGAGGTTGACACCCACGATGAAGGCGCGCGTCACGGGGTAGTTGCCCCCTAGGCCCGCCAGACCCGACGTCGCGTTGTTGGGGTTGCCGCCCGTGAAATCGACGCCGCCCGCCGTGCCCACGTTGGCCGCGCTGAAGCGCGTCGAGTACGAGAGGGCGTCGGGGTCAATGGCCTTGTTGCGCTGGAAGAAGGGGTCCTTGGCCCAGATGAGCGGGTTCTGCACCTGAATGTAGATGCGGGTGCTGCTCATGAAGGCTGCTTTGGCCCAGGCGGCCGGCAGGGTGTAGCCCAGGTCGATGCTACGCACCTTGATGAACGTGCCATCGTGGTAGCCCAGGGTCGAGCCGTAGGTGGGCCACTCGTTGGCGCGAGTGGTCTGGTCGGGCTCGGGGTACATGTTGCTGGGATTGGTGGGCGTCCAGTAATCCAGGTTTACTTGGTTGCGGCGGCCCGTATTGGTGTAGAAGTAAGCCGGCCCGAAGATGGTGGGGTCTACTACCGTGGCGCCCACGCGGGTGAGGGCCACTACCGTCAGGTCGATGCCTTTGAAGCGGAAACGGTTGGTGATACCGGCCTCGTACTTGGGCTGGCGCGAGCCGATGATGACGCGGTCGTTGGCGTTGATTACGCCGTCGCCGTTCACGTCCTCTACCTTAATCTGGCCCGGCTTCGAGTTGTACTTCTTAGCTAGGTCGGCCTCCGAGGTCTGCCAAATACCGATATTGTGGTAGTCGTAGAACACGTACAGCGGCTGGCCGATAAAGCGCTGGTTGCCCACGTCGCTCAGCTGGTTGCCGTTGGCATCGGTGCCTAGGGCCAGCGACAGCACCTTCTCGCGGTTTACGGTCAGGTTCCAGTCCGTCTGCCACTCAAAGCCGTCGTTGTTCTTGGGCCGGATGTTCACCGTCGTCAGCGATAGCTCGAAGCCGCGGTTCTGGGTCTGGCCCGCGTTGCGGGTAAACGAGCTGTAGCCGCTGGCCGTGGGCAGGGCATCGGGCAGTAGCAGGTCGCTGGTGCGCTGCTGGTATACTTCTACGCTACCCGTGATGCGGTTCTGGAAGAAGCCGAAGTCGAGGCCGAAGTTGGTGGTGGTAGTGTACTCCCAGCCCAGGTTGGGGTTCGGAATGCTGTTGGGTACCGTGCCGATGGCGCCGGTGCTGCCGTAGTTGTAGTAACCGTTGCCGATGCCAGCGCCCAGCTGCCCTAGGGTCTGGTAGGGGTTAACGGCGGTGCTACCCACGCGGCCCAGGCTGGCGCGCAGCTTCAGGGTGCTTACCCAGTCGCGGCCCTGCATAAAGCTCTCGTTGGCAATGTTCCAGGCCAAGGCGGCCGAGGGGAAGGCCTTGTACTTATTGCCAGGCGCCAGGCGCGACGAACCGTCAACGCGCGCCGTCAGGGTGGCCGAGTAGCGGTTGTCGTAGGAGTAGTTCAGGCGGGCCATGTAGGAGATAATGTCCCACTGCTGCGAGGTGCTGCTGGCCGAGCTAGGCGTGCCGGCACCCAAATTGTTGTCGAGCTGGTAGTTGGTGGGGAAGTTGCGCACCCCTACGCTAAAGGCATCGTAGTTGTACTGCTGCGCGCTGTAGAGACCCGTAAAGCCTACCGTGTGCTTGCCAAACGTGTTGTTGTAGAGCAGCAGGTTTTCGGCCAGCAGGTTGAAGGCCAGGTTCTGCGAGCGCGAAGCCGTGTTCTGGCCGCCGCCGTTCTGCGGTGTGTTGGAGGCGTAGAACTGCCCGTTGTTTTCCGAGCGCCCGTCCAAACCCAGGTTCAGGCGGTAGTCGAGGCCCTTGATGATGTTAATCTGGCCGTAGAGGCTGTTGAAGGTGCGCAGGCGCTTGGTCTGGTCCTTGTGGGCATCCTGGGTGTAGAGCGTCAGCGGGTTAGAGCCGGCCGTATCCGTGTTGGGGTACAGGATGGGAATGCCGTTGGCATCGTAGGGCGAAGCTAGCGGGCTGGTGGTCAGAATCTGGTACAGGATGTTAATATCCGGGTCATCGGCCACGTTGTAGGTATTAAGCGAGTTGATACCCACTTTAATACGCTTGCCAATCTGTTGGTCGAGGGTGGCGCGCAGCGAGTAGCGCCGGAAGCGCTGCACCGGCACGATACCCGTTTCGTCGTAGTAGCCCATCGAGGCCGAGTACTGCGTCTGCTCGTTGCCGCCGCTCACGCCTAGCGCGTGGTTCTGGATGTGGCCGTTCTGGAAGAGCAGGCTCTGGTAGTCGGTGGTGCGGCCGGCGGCGTAGTTGGCCCGCTCGTCGGCCGTCAGGAAGGTGGGGTTCGAGGGGTCGAAGCTCGGGTTGAGGGCCCGGTAGGCTTCGAGCTTGTAGTTGTAGTACTGCTCGCCATTTTGCAGGTCGTAGCGGCCGTACAGCTTTTTCGCGCCGTAGTAGCCGCTGTACGTAGCGCGGGGGGCGCCGCTCTTACCGCGGCGGGTCGTAATCAGGATAACGCCGTTAGCCCCGCGGGCGCCGTAGATAGCCGTCGAGGAGGCATCCTTCAGTACTTCCAGCGAAGTAATGTCGTCGGGGTTCAAGTCGTTGAGGCTGCCGTCGTAGGGCACGCCATCCACCACCAGCAACGGGTCGTTGCTGCCCGAAAACGAGCGGTTGCCCCGGATGCGGATAACCGGCGCCTGGCCGGGCGCCGTAGACGAACTGGAAACCGTGATGCCGGCCGCGCGGCCCTGCAAGGCCTGGCCCACGTTGGCTACCGGCACATCGCGCAGCTGCTCGTCGCTCACGCTTGAGATAGCGCCCGTCACCTGGCTTTTCTTCTGGGTGCCGTAGCCTACTACCTGCACTTCATTCAAGGCCTGGGTTTCGGGCGTCAGCGTAGGGCTCAGGTTGGCGGCGCGGCCCACCGCTACTTCCTTACGCGTAAAGCCTACCGAGCTGAAAATCAGCACGGAACTGTTGTCGGGCACCGTCAGGGTGTAGGTACCGTCGGCGTTGGTGGTGGCACCGTTGGTGGTGCCCTTCACCACTACCGTTACGCCGGGCAGGGCCTCGCCATCGTCGGAGGTTACCTTACCGGTTACGGCGTGGGGGCCGCTAGTAGTTACGGGGGCCTGCTGGGCGCGCACGGCGGCCGGGGCCAGGCTGCCCGTGAGGAGCAAGAGCGCCACTAGGCGCGACCACTTCCAGCTTTGCGGCCCCTGGGGCGCGGGTATGCGTGTATTCATGGGTGGGAAGCTTGATTGAAATGAAGTGAAGCAGATAGGAAGCGCCGAACCTTGGGGCGCAAGCAGGCCCTAGGGCCTAGAAACCAATGGAGTTGCCCCCATCCACGGGTAGCGAAACCCCAGTGACGTAGCGCGCGGCGTCGGAGGCCAGAAACACGGCAGCGTGGCCGATGTCAGCGGGCTGGCCAAATTTGCCCATGGGCGTGCGGCGCATGGCCCGGTCGCGCCGGTCGGGGTCCGAGTTCATGGCCGTGCGGCTCATCTCGGTGTCAATGAAGCCAGGAGCAATGGCATTGACGCGCACGCCGTGGGCCGAAAACTCCGACGCCAGCACCTTCACCATGCCTTCCACGGCCGACTTGGACGCCGCGTAGGCCACCACCCGGTCGATGCCGTAGTAGGCGGCCATCGACGAAATCATGATGATGCAGCCACTGCCCCGCGCCACCATGCGCCGCGCGGCAGCCCGCGTCAGGGCAAACACGGCGTTGAGGTTGGTGTGGATAATGCGGCTAAAATCCTCGTCCGTTACTTCCAGGGCGGGCTTTTTCAGGTTGATGCCCGCGTTGTTTACCACCACGTCGAGCGGACCGTAGGTATTTTCTACCTCCTCCACCAGCCCATCGAGGCCAGCCAGGTCGCAGATGTCATTTACCAGGTAGTGAGCGCGCTCGCCCAAGCTGGTGCAAGCCTCGGCCAGCACCGCCTCGCGCCGGCCCGTGATGATGACGGTAGCCCCAGCCTCGGCCATGCAGCTGGCAATGGCTAGCCCAATGCCGCTGCCGCCGCCCGTGATGAGGGCCACCCGGCCTTCGAGCGAAAATACCCCTAGGCCCGCGGGCGTAGGCGCGGCGGCGTGGCCATTGGCCGCGTGGCCGTTGGTAGCGTGACCATTAGCCGGGTAAGGAACAGTAGACAGTGCAGACATATACGTGAAACATAATAAGTAACAAGTTGAAAACTAGCAGCCAAACTCCTTAAAGGCTCCTAGGGCTGGGCGCGGCGCAGAGCATACTCCAGGCCGCGCAGCTCGGCCAGGCCCTTGAGGCGGCCAATGGCCGAGTAGCCGGGGTAGGTGCGCTTGGCGGTGCTTAGGTCGTCGAGCAGCTGGTGGCCGTGGTCGGGGCGCATGGGCAGGGGCGGGCGCTGGGTTTCGCCGGCAGCCTCGCGGCGGCGTTCCTCGGCCACCAGCGCGCCCACCACGGCGTACATGTCCACGTCGCCGGCCAGGTGGTCGGCCTCGTGGAAGTTGCGCGGGTTGTCTTCGCGCTTGGTGGTGCGCAGGTGCGCAAAGTGGATGCGCGGCCCAAAGCGCGCTATCATGCCAGCCAGGTCGTTGTCGGGGCGCACGCCCAGCGAGCCCGTGCAAAAGGTGAGGCCGTTGGCGGGCACGTCGCAGGCGGCCAGCAGGGCGGCCAGGTCGTTTTCGGTGCTCACCACCCTAGGCAGGCCCAGCAGCGGAAAGGGCGGGTCGTCGGGGTGAATGCAGAGCCCGATGCCCACTTCCTCGGCCACCGGCGCCACCGCCCGCAAAAAGTAGTGCAGGTTCTCGGTCAGTGCCGCCGCGTCAATATCGCGGTACTCGTTTAGGTACGCTTGAAAGCTACTCAGCTCAAACGTCTCTTCCGAGCCGGGCAGGCCCAGTAGCACCGTGTTGGTAAGCTGCGTAATCTCGGCCGGGCTCATAGCGGCAAACTGCGCGCGGGCGGCCGCTTGCACGGCGGGCTCATAGTCGGCCGCGGCGCCGGGGCGCTGCAAAATGCAGAGGTCGAACAAGGCGAAGTCCTGCCACACGAAGCGCAGGGCGCGCGCGCCGCTGGGCAGCTCGTAGCTCAGGTCGGTGCGCGACCAATCGAGCACGGGCATGAAGTTGTAGCACACGGTGCGCACGCCGCAGGCGGCCAGGTTGCGCAGGCTCTGCTGGTAATTGGCAATGAGCTGCTCGCGGGCGGGGCGGCCCTTCTTGATGTCCTCGTGTACGGGCAGGCTCTCGACCACCGCCCAGTGCAGGGGCGCGTGCGTGGCGTTGTCGGCCTCAATCAACTGCTGGCGCTCCCGAATGGCGGCCTCGCTCCACACTGCACCCACCGGCAACTGGTGCAGGGCCGTGACGATGCCCGCGCAGCCGGCCTGCCGAATGTCGAACAATGAAACCGGGTCGTTGGGCCCGAACCAGCGCATGGTGTGCAGCACGTCTAGCTTATTTAAAAAATACAATTGTTAATTTATGGCAATCGAATAAGCAGCTTAAAAACCACTCCGCTGATGAGTGAGTGCTTGCTCATTTTTTACCCAAATGTAACGGCAGGTATTAGGCTCGCAATAGGCTAAAAACCTAAAAAACAAGCCATTTTCATAGAAAATCTATCGGCAACGTTTTCGCAATCGCTACCGATAGCTGATTTTCCTTGTTTATTACTAAATTATTTTTAAGTATTTTTTTCTCGCTACCAACTTGCGCCTTAGAACTTATCTTTACATTATCCATCTTCCATCCCACCCCACCAATGGTTAAGTGCGTAAAGTGCCACAGCGCCGACGGCGTCATGAAAGCCGGCTTCGTGCGGGGCCGACAGCGCTATTTCTGCCGGGCCTGCGAATACCATTTTACGGAGGCGCGGCCGGCCGGCGAAACCCTGGGGCGCCGCCGCCACCAAGCCACCCTAGGCGACGTGGCGCGGGCCGTGGGCGTGGCGCCGTCCACCGTGTCGCGGGCCATTAATGGGCATTCCGACATCAGCCCCGTCACGCGCCAGGCCATTCTCGACGCGGCCCGCCAGCTCAGCTACCAGCCCAACCTGCTGGCCCAAAGCCTGAAAAACCAGGCCACCTACACCATCGGCGTGCTGATACCCGACCTGGAGCGGCCGTTCTTCGCTACCGCCGTCAGCGGCATCCAGCAGGTGGCTACCGAGGCAGGCTACCGGGTCATGATTTGCCAGTCGAAGGAGTCGTACGCCACCGAGGTGAGCAGCGTGCAAGCCTTGATTGCCAGCCAGGTAGACGGCCTGCTCATCTGCCACTCGCGCGAAACCGAGAACTTCGACCACGTGAAGGAACCGGCGCTGCGCGGTATTCCGGTGGTGCACTTCGATAGGGTGTGCAACGAGGTGAACAGCGCCAAGGTGATTCTGGACGACCACCGGGGCGCGTTCGCCATCACCGAGCACCTCATTGAGCAGGGCTGCCAGCGCATTGCCATCCTGGCCGGGCCGGCCTCGCTGCTCATCAGCCAGCAGCGGCAGGCGGGCTACGAGGCCGCCCTGCACAAGTACCGGCTGCCGGTGCGCGAGGAGTTGTGCGCCCACATCGACTTCCGGCCGGCTTCGGCGGTGGCTGCGCTCGATGCCTGGCTGGCCCTGCCCGAGCCCCCCGATGCCATTTTTGCCATCAACTACACCAACGCCTTCGATTTGCTGCTGGCCCTGCGCAGCCGCGGCCGGCGCGTGCCCGAGGATATCGCCATTGTGGGTTTCGGCGACGAGTTTCTCTCGGCCATGATTGAGCCCAGCCTCACCACCGTCAACCTGCATCCCTACCGCATTGGGCAGCAGGCGGCGATGCTGTTTCTGGAGCAGGTGCGGCAGCGCGAGCGCTTCCAGCCCCACACCACCGTCATTTCGGGCGATTTAATTATCCGGCAGTCGTCGCTCAAGGGCCAGGGGCAGGGCCAGTCGTTTCAGCTCAGCATTTAGGCCCTAGGGCCAAGGAGCCGTAGGGTTTGTGCTTGGCCCTAGGGCCTCCTACCGGCTAGCAGCAGCCCAACTATAAGCCGAACGGCTGGCCGTAATTTTGCGGGGATAACCGTCCACTTATCCTCGCTTTTATGAAGCCCTATTTCCTGGCCCTAGGCCTGCTGGCCGCCGCGCCCGCCCTGGCCCAAACCACCGACAAGGTCAAGCTCAAGTACAAAGACCCCAACGACCCCAAGCGCATTTACGACGCCGTGGAGCAGCCGGCCGTGCCCAAGGGCGGCCCCCAGGCCTACGCCGACTACCTGAGCACGCACCAGAAATACCCAGCCGCCGCGCTGCAAGCCAAGCAGGAGGGCACCGTCAACGTGAGCTTTGTAGTAGAAAAAAACGGCACCGTGGATGAGGTAGCCGTAACCCAGCCCGTGGCGCCGCTGCTCGATGCCGAGGCCATCCGCCTCATCAAGGCCGGGCCGCGCTGGACGCCCGCGCACTCGCACGGCCAAGTGGTGCGCCAGCGCGTGGCAGTGCCGGTGAGCTTCGTGCTGGCCCCCGGCTCGGGCGACGTAGTGCAGGTGGCCGGCAAACTGGCCGACGCGAAGCCGCTGCCGCCCGGCGCCGTGGCGGCCGCGCCCGGCACGGTATCGACGGTAGGCACGACCGCCAACGGGGCGGGCATCATCCGGCCCGATAAGTCGGCCCAGCCAGTGGGCGGCAACGCGGCCTTTTTTCAGTACCTGCAAACCAACCAGAAATACCCTGCCCTGGCCCGGCAGCGCCACATTCAGGGCCGCGTGATGGTGGAATTTACGGTGCAGCCCGATGGCTCGCTGACCGACGCGCGGGTGCTGCAAAAAAAGGGCTCGGGGCTCGATGAGGAGGCCGTGCGCCTCATTAAGGCGGCGCCCAAATGGGAGCCGGCCCAATTTCAGGGCCAGCCGATAAAGCAAAAGATGACCTTGCCGGTTATATTCCAGCTGTAGGCCGCGCTGGGCGGGAGTCTTTTTTCGAGCTGGCGCGTCAAGTAAGGGTTGGGTTTATCCGTCTACTTAGTCTACGGTCCTTTTCCTGCTGCCCTATGTCGTACGTCGAAGTCGCCACCGTTCCCGTTACCCACCGCATCTGGCCGCACGAGCGGCGCTACCGCAACGCCGCGCAGGCCATTGCGCAGGCGCTGTTCGACGCGCTCGACGACGAGCTGCAACCCTACGTGCAGGTGCTGGGCTTGCCGGTTGACCCCAGCCTGCCCATTGTGCAGGAGGTGGGCCCCGACGGCACCGAGCTGCCAACCGAGCCGCTCGCCGACGTGGCCGAGCGCGGCCGCATGCTGGTGCTACTCGGTCAGATTCCCCTGCCTACCACGCCCCTCGACGACACCATCAACCCCGAAGACCTGCGCAACCGTCTCATTGGCAAAGGTATCCGCATGGTTTTGGTGCCGGTGCTGCAGGAGCTGGCCGAGGGTGCCGACCACGAGTATTTCAGTACCTGGCCCCTGCTGCTCAACGGCTACTACGTGTGCACCATCCTGCGCGTGCAGCGCAAGCCGCTGCGCGCCTACCCGGCCCTGAAGCCAGGCCGCGCCTACACCGACGGCCGCCCGCTGCCCCACTCGCTGCTGAACGCCGCCATGACGCGCTTCAACGAGGAAACCGTGAAGGCCCTGACCGAGCCCGAGCCGGGCGCCGGCCTGCTCTACCGCCCCCGCGACACCGAGGAACTGCTGCGCGCCGCCGGCCGCGGCCTGCTCGACGCGCCCGCCCTGGCCGTGGGCTCGGCCGACTGGAATTCCGGCGAGCGCCTGGCGCGGGGCAGCAGCACCGCCCCCGGCGCCGAGCGGCTCTTTTATATCATCAATACCATTTCGAGTTTGCGCTACGAGGGCGCCGAGGGCGTGGGCTGCCTGCTGCTGGCCCGCCGCGGCCACCCCAACCTGGAAGAGGTATTCGCCCTGACCTGCCCCGTGGACCTGACCGACTACCGGGCCGTGCGCAAGCTATTGGAAATGACCACCCCCGGCATTCACCTGCTAGCCGATGCCGACAAGGTGTACGCCCTAGGCCGCGAGGTGGGCACCTACGACGCCGAGCGCGAGGACCTCTTCGCCTTCCACTTCCTGACCTACTACACCTGGGAGCTGGCCCACGCCGGCCACACGCTGCTGCGCTGCCGCTACGGCCTGCCCGGCCTGGCCCGCCCCCGCCTCAACCGCCTCAGCTTCAAGCGCGAGTACAAGCGCACGTTCGGCATTCCGAAGGCCGAGCAGCTGGAGCGCCTCTGGCAAGTGGTGCTCGAAGCCAGTCGCCAGCCCAAGGGCACGCTGCTGGTCATCACCACCGAGGCGCTGGCCGAAGCCGACCGCCTCAAGCTGCAGTGCACGCTCATCGAGCCGGTGGTGCTCACGCCCACCATCACCCAGCTCGTCACGGCTATCGACGGCGCCGTTATGCTCGACCCGCAGGGCTACTGCTACTCCATTGGCGTCATTCTGGACGGCAAGGCCAGCAGCGGCCACGGCAACAGCACCCGCGGCGCCCGCTACAACTCGGCTATCCGCTACGTCGAAAGCTCCGACTTCCCGACCCTGGTAGTGGTAGTGAGCGAAGACGGCATGGTGGACGTGATGACCAAGGAAAGCCTAGAAGAAGAGCGGGCGAAGTAGGGAAAATGGGGGGAATGCGGAAAATGTAAGGAATGAAAAAAGGCGGTCATGCTGAGCTTGTCGAAGCATCTCTACCGCGTAAGTAATCCTGGCGTTTAGAGTTAGTGGCGCGGTAGAGATGCTTCGACAAGCTCAGCATGACCGCCTTTTTTCATTCCTTACATTTTCCACATTTTCTACATTTTCCTTATTTCTTCGCCTTGAACGACCACGTGACGCGGAACACGGCCACCACGGCGCCGGCTTCGTCGCGGCCGGTGCTAGTGCACACGGCGGTGCGGCCCTCGCCGGTGGCGCGGCTCTCGGCCAGGGCGGCGGCAATGGTGGCCCCGTCGGCGCAGGTGAAGACGATAGTACCCACGGCTTTCTTGCTAAACTCGGCCTGCAGGCTCACCACCAGCATGGAAGCCCGCCCCGCCCCTTGCAAGTGCAGCTGCCCCTGAATGCCCGACGCCAGCTCGGCCGCCATGGCCAGGCAGGCAAAATAGAGGCTGCCAAACGGGTTTTGGGTGAGGTACTTGTAGCGGATAGCGACGCTGGCTTCGGTGGCCGTGAGGGTGCGCAGGCGCAAACCCGCCAGCCACGCCATGGGCAGCTTGCGCAAGAAAAACAGTCGCAGCTTGGCGGGGCTGAGTACCTGCCGCCGGTAGGCTTGCTGGGCGGCGGAAAGCAGAGGTTCGGGCATCGCGGGGCAAGTAGGAAAAGCGCGAAGCTACTGCCCCCAGAATTGGCCTAGGGCTGCCGCGGCGGGGCAGCGGCCGGCTTCACCACCAGCTCGTAGTAGCCGAAGGTGGGGTCAATTTCGCGCGTAAACTCCAGTTCGGGCAGGGCGGCTAGCACAATTTCGGCGGTGGTGTAGATGCGGCAGCCGGCCAGTAGGTGCCCCCCTAGGGTGCGCCCGGTACCGTCGGCCACGCTCAGGTGCAGGTGCGCGCCGCCAGTAGCCGAGAGCGTGCCCACCAGCGACACAATCTCGAAATGCCCCTGGTAGTACGTAGCCGCCTCCTGATTGGCCAGCCGCAATACCACCTCGGCGAGGCTGCCCACGCAGGTGAGCACCGCGCTAGCCCCTAGGCCCTGCGCCGCCACAAAAGCCCCTAGGGCCTCGCGCAAGTCGTCGCCCGGTTGCAGGCGCAGGGCGTAGGCCCGCAGGCCAGAGGAAGGGGCAGCAAACATACCCAAAAAGGAAAACGGCCTACTTGCTGAAGCGCACCGTGCCGTTGCGCACCCGGATGTTGACGTTGCCGGCGCGGGGGCCCGGCACCCGGCCGCCGCCGTACACGCCCAGCACGTCGGCGATGCCGGGCTGGTTTTCGCCCTGCTGCAGAATATGTACCAGCTTCTTATCAACCAGCAGCTGGCCCTGCTCGGTGCTCACGTCGAAGCGGAAGCCGGGCGTGGCTTCGGCAAAGCCCAGCCGGATGGTGCTGTTGTCGCCGTCCAGAGTCACGCGCTTGAAGTTGGCGCCCATATCGCGCACCTCAAAGTCGGGGCAGTAGCGCACGGCCATGTCTAGGCCCTCGCTCAGCTTGGCCACGCTAAAGCGCGAGTAGCCCGACGAGCCCCGCAGGTTGCGCACCGACCCGAGGGCCACGTCGCCGTATTTGCTGTGCACCACCAGGTCTTGCACCGTGCGCAGGTCCACGTCGGCGTAGTTGGTGCGCAGCGTCAGCTGCTCGCCCTCGTCCACGCGCAGGCGGGCGTAGTCGGCCTCCAGGGCCGCCTGGCGCACGAAGGGCAGCGTGGCGTCGCCGTTAGCAATGCGCACGGTGCTGCCGGCGCCCAGCAGGCGGTCGGTGCGCAGGCTGCCGTAGTTCACGGCCAGCTGCACGGGGCCCTGCCAGTCGCCGGCCAGCGTCACGGCCGCGAAGGAGGTGCTAATACGCAGAGCGGTGGTGGCGGGCAGCCACACGGTGTAGTTTACCTCGTAGCGGCAGCCGCCGCTGCACTTGCCCTTCAGGCCCGGCCCAAACTGGGTGGCCACCGCGGGCCCGCCCGTGTGGGCGTCGTAGTCGAGCCACTGCACCCCTAGGCCGTCGAGCAGGGCAGCGGCCGTAGCGGGCGTTTCGGCCCGCGCAATCAGCTCGGCTTCCACTTTTATCTCGGGCCGGCTCCAGGCGTTCACGCGCACCTTGCCGTAGCGCGTGTCGAGCGAGAATGCTTGGCCAGGCTGGCGCACGCGCAGCCGCCGGGCAAAGCGCCGCCGCTGCTCGATGGGCGGCAGGGTGGCGGGCTGCGCATCCGATTGATACTGCGCGGCCGGCTCGGTTTGAGCCGGGGCCGCCGGGGCAACTGGCGCCTCCTGCGTGGCCGGCTGCCCGGCGCCGCCCGCCGAGGCCGGGGCCAGGTAGTAGGTAGCAACGCCGTGCTCGCCCGCATTGTCGGCGCCCGCTTGCGCCCAGGCAGCCCGGCCCGGTAGCCCTAGGGCTCCACTCAAGGCCAGGGCCAGCGAGTAGCGAAAGCTAGCGCGCATGGTGGTGCCCCACGTTGTCGGCCACGCTGCGGCTGTCGGCCAGCGTGTAGTCGCCCCCTAGGGTGCTGGGGTTCTGGGCCAACTGGTCGGCGCCGCGCAGCTCCAGCTGCCGGTCCAAGATGTCGAGGCGGAATTGCAGGTTGCGGTTCATGGCCGTGAGCACTACTTCGGGCTGGGGGTGGCTGGGCAGGTCGCGCTTCAGCTGCTGGTAGCTCGAGTCGAGGCTCACCAGCGCGGGTACCCACTCGGCTTCCGTGTCGGGCGCCAGCTGGCGCAGCTGGTCCTGGCGGTCTTGCAGCTGGGCGGCGTAGTAGCGCTCCATGCCGTGCACGGCCGTATCGAGGCGGGCGTTGCCGTTTGAGCCGCCCTGGCTGGCCGCCATCACGCTGGCGTCGGCCCCCAGGTAAAGGGCTGCGTCGGCAGCGTCGCGGCGCGAGTCGGCGGCCTTTAGGCGCGCGGCGCGCGCCATTATTAAGGGCGGGTGCTGGGTTTTCCACAGCTCGCCCAGGCCGGCCGCCACTACCAGCGCGGCCAGCGCCAGGGCTAGGCCAGCGTACTGCCAGCGGCGGCGCTGGGTGCGCAGGGCCAGCTGGGGCAAGGCCGGCGGCGCTAGCTGAGCGGCGGCCGGAACCGGGCTAGGCGCATCGGTAGCCAGCACGCTTAGGCGGGGCTGGCTGGCCGGGCTGGGCTGCTGGTCGGCATCCAGGCGGCTCAGCAGCACGTCCCACAGCTCGGGCCGGGGCTCGTGCAGGTCGAAGTCGGCGCGGTGCCGCTCCGCAAAGTCTTCTAGTGAATAAGGCTTAATAGGTTCCATAATAAATAAGCCGCGCAGCGCTGTTCGGGGTTAGCTAACGGGCCGGGCCAGCGCCGGGCGGCGGTAAAATGCAGTATCGGAAAGGAGAGAGGAAGTGATGAGCTTACGTAGACGGCAGGCCCTAGGGCTAGCTGAGGCCACGCTCGGCGGCCAGCTCGCGCAGCCGCTGCCGCGCCCGGCTGTACTGCGACTTGGAAGTAGATTCGGTAATACCCAGGATACCAGCTATTTCGAGGTGGTCGTAGCCTTCGAGCAGGTACAGCGTCAGCACCACGCGGTAGCCGTCGGGCAGCTCCTGAATGCAGCGCCGCAGCACGTCGGCGCGGTACTGCTGCTCCTCGGCTTCCTCGCGGGCGTGGGGCGTTACGGCCTCGGCGGCGGGGGCCGCGTCGTGGTGAAAATCCTCGAGCGGCACCAGTTGCAGGCGCCGCTGCCGCAGGCAGTTGATGCTCTTGTTGACGACGATGCGCTTGAGCCAGGCCCCGAATGACGAGTCGCCTTTGTAGCCGCTCAGCTCGCGAAACGCGCTCAGAAACGACTCTTGCAGCACGTCTTCGGCCTCGGCGTAGTCGCCCGTAATGCGCAGGGCGGCGTTGAACATGGCCTTGGAATAGCGCCGGTACAGCTCGGCCTGGGCCAGGCGGTCGTTGAGGCGGCAGCGCTCTACCAGCGGCGCGTTGATGTCGATATAAGCGGCAGCTTCCATAGGCAGGTACTAGGCTGGGAGGGGGCGCAAAGGTCGGGCTTTCGGAGGGGGTAGTAGCACACAGACAAGCGCCGCCCCAGCTTGGTTGCACCACCCCCTGGGGCAGGCGGCGGCCCCTAGGACGGCGCAGCAGCCAGCAGCCCCGCCCTGGCGCACCGGCCACTATGGCGGGTAGTCCGCCAGGTTGGCAAAAAAACGCGCTCAAAAAGTCGCTCCAACTGCCAATTTAGCTGATTTCCAGCCTCCCGGCTTGGCTAACCAGATTGGTACGGTAGTTGGAAATACGTTAGCGAAGCCACTATAACGGCTCTGTGTTATGAAACTTATCAGCCGCGAGTTTATCCGCAATATCGCCCCTCAGCTTGACCTGTTGAATACCATCGGTGGTGGGGTGGCGCAGCCCCAGCTGCGCATCAACCAGCGCCCCAAGGGCGTAGTGCTGCACGTGTCGATGCCGGGCGTGGCGGCCGAGAGCTTCCACGTGGTGCTGAAAGACAACCAGCTGACGGTGTACGGCGAGTTTCGCCACCAGCCCGACGACCAGCTGGCCGCCCCGCTGTTCGTGCAAACCCTGAAGCTGCCCCAAAACCTCGACCTGCTGGCCATTAACGCCACGCACGAGGCCGGTGAGCTGCGCGTGGCTATTCCCTTCAAGGACCCCGCCGCCAGCCAGCCGCGCGAAATCGACATTCAACCGGGCAGCAACTAAGTTGCCCGGCCCTTCGATACGGCCGGGACCGACCGGCCACTGCCTACGCTGTTCATAACGCCGGGACCGACCGGCCCGAAACCTGTTCTTCACCCTCTTGAGAGCCACTGCCCCCCAGCAGTGGCTTTGTTATGCCCGGTCCCCTAGGGCCTTAGCTGTAGAAAAGAGGGATAAGCAGCCCAAAGCCCACCAGCAAGCTCAGGTAAAACCAGCCCATCACCTGCCCGCGGTAGCGGCGCGGCAGGCGGTTGTTAAGCAGCAGCGTAGCCGTGAGCACCAGGGCCAGGTGCAGCAGCAGAAAGGCAATGGTTTTCACCCAGTTGCTCACGATGGTATTCTCGGGCTGCATCTGGTTGGCCTCGCCCAGGCCCGACGTCAGCCAGCGCAGCAGCTCATACGCCAGCCCCTCGAACGCGACGAAGCAGCCGAAGCCGAGCAGCAGAGCCAGGGGGCCAGAGCGGGGGCGAACGTCAGCCATACTATTAGAGAGACTACTGGGGCAAATAGGAATGACGGCGCGGGCAGCGCCCTAGGGCCCTTGGCGCCCCCCAAAGGCCCTAGGGCAGCCGCCGGCCCAACACCTCGGCCGTGCGCAGGGCAATGTACAGCTCCTCCACCTTGGCGCGGGCCCAGGGCGTGCGGCGCAAAAAAGTGAGGCTCGACTTGAGGCTGGGGTTGACGGCGAAGCAGTTGAGGCGCAGACGCTTATCCAGCTCCTCGAAGCCGTAGTGCGCCACCAGGTACTCGAGCAGCGCGGCCAGCGTGACGCCGTGCAGCTCGCGGATGAGGTAGCCGCTGGCATCGCGGGCGTCGGCGGGCGGGGGCATGGGGCAGCGAGGGGGCTAGGCAAGAAAGGCGCAAGCTACGGCCGGCCCCGCATACGGCGGCGGGCGCGGCGGGCGTTACTTTTGACCACTCGCCCCGCTGGTTGTATGCCCGAGCTACCCGTTTCTACTCCTGCTTTGCGCGGGGCCCCGGCCCGCCCGCCGGCCCCGCGCCGGCCCTGGCGGCAGTGGGTGCTGGCGGCCCTGCTGCTAGGGCTGCTGGGCGGCGGCGCCTACTACCTGCGCCACCAGCGCCAGCTCAACCGCTACGCCCGGCGCACCTGGGCCACGCTCACCTGGCGCTACCTCACGGGCCGCGAAAGCACGCCGCTGCTGGCCGGCTACTCGGTGCACGGCATCGACGTTTCGGCCTACCAGGGGCGCATCGACTGGCCGCAGGTGGCGCGCCAGCAGGTGCGGTTTGCCTTCATCAAAGCCAGCGAGGGGGGCAGCCTGCGCGACGCCCGCTTTGCCCGCAACTGGCGCGAGGCCCGCGCCGCCGGCGTGCTCTGCGGGGCCTACCATTACTTCCAGCCCAACCGCGACGGCGCGCAGCAGGCGGCGCTGTTCATCAAAACCGTGCCGCTGCGGCCCGGCGACCTGCCGCCGGTGCTCGACGTGGAGGCGCCCCGCTTTCATGACGTGGCCGCGCTGCGCCGCCAGGTGCAGCAGTGGCTGCAGGCCGTGCGGGCGCACTACGGCGTCAGCCCCATCCTCTACACCAACTACGCTTTTTACCGCCGCTACCTAGCCGGGCACTTCGACGAGTACCCGCTGTGGCTGGCCCACTACGAGGTGGCGCAGCCCACGCTGCCCGCCGAGCGCTGGATTATCTGGCAGCATTCCGACGAGGCCTACGTGCCCGGCATTCGCGGCACGGTCGATTTCAACGTGTTTCAGGGCAGCTACGACGAGCTGCTGGAGCTGCGCCTGCCCGCGCCCCTGGCCCAAAAAGAACCCCAGCCCAGCCGCCACTAGCAGCCCGGCCGGGGTTTGCGCCACGAGGGGCGGCCTAGGGGGCGCCGGTAGCCCTAGGGCCCGGCGCCGCGCCAGCTAGAGCTTGAGCCTTACTTTACCATTTTTCACCTTGGCTTTGCCAAACGGAGTTTTCAGCTTGCCGTCTTTCAGCTTGCCATCGCGTTTCTCCAGGTTCTTGAGTTTGGCATTACCTACTTTGACTTTCTCGACGTCGGGTAGGGTTTGAGTTGGGGCGGCGTGGGCGCCGACGGTAGCGCCGCACAAGACCAGCGCGGCCACGAGGGAAAGATAGTTTTTCATGGATTAACAGGTGAAAAAAGCGAGGAAGTAGCAAGTCGTCAGCCGCAAGTTTTTTTTCAAAAAGGATGCCAGCAACGCCTATGAATACGAAATTTTGGCCACCTTGGCCGGCGGCGCGTTGGTGCCGCCTGGCGGCCGGCGCGGCGGCCAGCCTGCTGCTGGCGGCCTGCGGCACCAGCCGCCCGGCCTTCACCGAAAGCGGCCAGGGCTCGTACTACGCCGATAAGTTTGCGGGCCGGGCTACGGCCAGCGGCGTGCCCTACCGGCCGGGCCGGCTCACGGCAGCCCACAATTCGCTGCCCTTCGGCACCCGCATCAAGGTGACCAACGTGCGCACCGGCCGCTCGGTGAAGGTGGTGGTGAACGACCGCGGCCCCCACGTAAAAGGCCGCATAGTGGACGTGTCGAAGCGCGCCGCCGCCAAAATCGGGCTGCTCGATGCGGGCGTGGCACCGGTGCGTTTGCGCGTGGTGCGGGCCGCCCCCGGCCGCCGCTAGCGCGCGGTCCTAGGGGGTGGCGGCCGGGGCAAGCGGCCTTTGGCGCGGGGCGGGCCCTAGGGCCTGGCCCCACAAAAAAGGCGGCCCCCGCTTGGTGCGGGGGCCGCTTGGTGCCATCTTCGTAGTATGAATATTCGCAAGCGCCTCAGCAGTTGGACCGTGCCCGTCGATGGTAGCCGTTTCGTAGCGCTGGCGGGCTTTGTGCGGGCGGCCGAGCAGCAGGGCTGGGCCGACCCCGAAATCCAGTTTATCATCGACGAGGTAGTGGCCGCGCCCAGCGACGACGCCGGCCGGGCCATTCTGGTCGAGTACGCGGTGGGCTTCGCCCGCAGCTAAGGGCCTAGGGCTGGGGGCTTACTTCTTGCGCTTAGCTTCCATTTTGGCCTTTTCTTTATCGGCCTTCTCTTTTTCCTTTTCCGCTTTTTCGCGGGCTTTCTCCAGCTCCTTGCGCTTGCCGGGATGCTTGCGGTCGTAGTCGTCTAGCTTGCGCACGCTGTCGGCCTCTATCATCTCCCGCTTGGTGGTGATGCGGCCCGATAGGGAGGCGTAGTCGCCCTCGCCCAGTTGGGTGGTGGCGCCGCTAGCGCTGGTAATGAGCCCGGTAGGCGATACGGTGGTGCCGTTAATAAACTTCTTGTCCTCGGTGATGGGCGCGGTCAGGCCCAGCTCCGTGTAGTACACGCGGCCGCCCGTCAGGGTCACCCCATCCTTGGCCATTACGCCGCTGGTTTTGGCCCGCACGGGCGCTACCCCGCCGCGGCGGGGCGGGGCCACCACTCGGCGCGGGGCCAGGGGCGGGCGCATACCGGGGCGAGCCGGCGTGGCCGCTGGCGCCGCCGCAGTAGTGGCGGGCGCCGCCGCGCCAGGAGCGGCCGGCGTGGTAGTACTGGCTGTAGTCTGGGCATAGCTAGCGCGGGCGGCTAGCAGGGCCCCGCCCAGCAGCAGAGTTTGAGCTAATAATTTCATGGTAGCTAAAAATGGAATGAGTGGATAGTAATCGGGTAAGGGTTTAACGCATTAGTTTTAAAAAATCGTGCCTAACTAATTCGGGTCTTTCGTAGCCCTCCTAGACCAGCGGTGAGCAGCCCTTGACAAGCGGCCAGCTAAGCTTTGCCATTCCGGCTAGAATACAATATTACTACCAAGCGCGCAATCTTCGCAGGCCAACGCCGCCGCCGCGGGCTACGTTCAATAAATCCACCCTAATCCTGCCTGCCATGAGCACTACTGCCGACGACAAAGACCTTTACGCCACCTTTAAAAAGGAGGTGAATATGACGGCCAGCGAGCTGGAAAAATGGCTAAAAACCGACGAGTCGAAGTCGGTGGGCCAGCACGAGGGCGATGGCCCTAGCATCGGCCATCAGTCGGGCGAGCACATTGTGCGCATTTTGCACAAGAAAAAAGCCGACCTCACGCCCGACGACGAGCACCAGCTGCACCGGGTGCACTCCTACATCAGCCGCCACCTGGCCCAGCGGCCCCACGGCGACGTAAGCCACACGCCCTGGCGCTACTCGCTGATGAACTGGGGACACGACCCGCTGAAAAAGTAGCGGCTTTGGCACTTGGCTTAACTGCTTTTTGCAATTTTGCTTTCTTAGATTATTCCTAATGGATTACAAGGATTATTATAAAATTCTGGGCGTCGAAAAAAACGCTACCACCGACCAGATTAAGAAGGCGTACCGCAAGCTGGCCCGCCAGTACCACCCCGACGTGAACCCCAACGACGCGGCGGCTGAGCAGAAATTTAAGGAGGCCAACGAGGCCAACGAGGTACTTTCGGACCCCGAGAAGCGCCAGAAGTACGACCAGCTGGGTGCCGACTACGCGCGCTACCAGCAGGGTGGCGGAGGCCGCGCCAGCCAGGCCGGCGGCTTCGACTGGAGCCAATACGCGCAGGGCGGGGGCAACCCCTTCGGCGGCGGGGGCAGCTTTGGCGGCTCATTCGGGGGCGAAGGCGGCGAGGACTTCTCCGATTTCTTTAGCTCCATCTTCGGCGGCATGGGGGGCGCGAGTGGTGGTGGCGGCCGAGCCAGCCGCCCCGGCGCGGGCTCCGACTACCAGGCCGAGCTGGAGCTGAGCTTGGACGAAGCCTACCACGGCGGGCCCCGCACGATTACGGTGAACGGTAAAAACCTGCGCATCACCATTCAGCCGGGCATTGCCGACGGCCAGACTATTCGGCTGCGCGACCAGGGCGGGCCCGGCCGCAACGGCGGCCCCAACGGCTCGCTCTACATCACGTTCCACATCTTGCCCGATGCGCGCTACGTGCGCACGGGCGATGACCTGACTCAGGACGTACCGGTGCCGCTGTACCGGATGCTGCTCGGTGGCGAGCAAACCGTGGACACCCTAGGCGGACCAGTCAAAATCAAAATCAAGCCCGAAACCGTGAACGGCAGCCGGGTGCGCCTGCGCGGCAAAGGCTTCCCCGTGTACCGCGAGGCCGACAAGCACGGCGACCTTTACCTGCGCCTCAACGTGCAGCTGCCTAGTAACTTAACTACCCAGGAAAAGGACCTGCTGCATCAGCTGGCTCAGCTGCGCCCCGAGGAGTAGGTGTCCAGTCTCTCCCCTAGCCCCCTTTTTCTCCCCAACCTTTACCTACGCTAGCTTATGCAAGTGCTGCTGCTAACCTACCAGGAAGTTGATACCCGCTACGGCCTGGGCCGCGCCGAACTGCGCGAGTTTGTGGAACTCGGCCTGCTGCGCCCCGCCCCCGCCCCCGATACCCTAGAAATAGAAGACCCCGATGAGTTGCTGCCCCGCCTGGCGCGCCTGCACCACGGCCTGGGCCTGGCCCCCGAAGCCATCGACCTGGTGCTGCTCATGCGCCAGCGCCTGCTGAGCCTCCAGGCCGCCCTTAGCCGTGAAACGTCGCGCGCCCGCCAGCTCGAAGCCTTCTTGCACGGCGGCCCGCTACTGGGTGAGTAGCCGCAAAGTGGTGAGGTGGTGAATTAATAAGAACGAGATGCCGAGCCTGCGAGGCATCTCGTTCGCGTCGTTGAATACCCCTAGGGCTAGCTATGCGACACGAACGATATTCCTCGCTGGCTCGGCACGACGTTTACGCGCTTTATACGTTAATTTCCCTACCCGCTTATTCCTAGGGCCAGCAGGGCCCCGCCCACGGTAGCGCCCAGCTTGGGCCAGTTGAGGCGGTGCTCGGGGCTGGTTTCGAACAGGATGGTGGTGGAGACGTGCAGGAAGGTACCGGCTACGAAGCCCAGCAGCGGCGCGTAGTAGCCACCTAGCAGCTGCGGTAGCACCACGTAGTTGCTGAAAACTAAGCCAGCCGGCGAGGCCAGCGCAAATAAGCTCAGCCAGGGCCACACCCGCCCAAACGACCCTAGGCGCACCCGCAGCAAGGTGGCCAGCGCCACGGCCGCCGGCACATGGTGCAACGCTACCCCCAGCACCACGGCGTAGAAATTGTGCCCAGTTGCGCCAGCGTGCTCGCCCCCAATCAGAATGCTGCCTTCGAGCAGGGCGTGCAGCACCAGAGCCAGCAGCAGCGACAGCGGCACCCGCCCCCGGCCAGCCTCGGCAGGCCCTACGTGCACGTGGCCGTGCTCAATACCTTGCGAAAGAGCCTCCAGCAGCAGCTGCACAAAGAAGCCCCCCAGCACCCAGTAGCCGATTTGGTGCGGTGCGCCGGGCCGTAGTGCTACGGCTTCAGGCAGCAGGTGGGTAATGGTGAGGGTGAAGAGGTAGGCCCCGCTAAAAGCCAGCAACGGCTTGAGCCACTGGCCACTGCGCGTTTCGGGCACGGCTCGCACCAGCAGCCCGGCCCCCAGCACCGCCCCCAGCAAAAGTAGAATGGCAAGCAGCATAGCCTCTTAAACACCAAATCTGCACCAATGTTGCAAATATGTTTGCAACATTGGTGCAGATTCTAGTTATCTTCCGACTGTTGCTAGTTTTTCTGGCTGGAAGAGGCACCGCCCTGGGTTTCCTCCCGGTTGTTGCGGGTGGCGCCGGCCTGCTCGCTGGGCGCCATGTCCTGGCCGCGCTGGCGCTTGCTGGCGTCTTGCTCTACTTTCGTTTCGGCGGTGCCTTCCTGCGTGTCGGCCGACATCACTTGGGCAGGCGTCGGGTTTTCCACGTGGTCGGGCCGCACGCCCGAGTTCAGGGGGCGCGGAATGGCGCCGCCCTTGTCGGGGCTGGGGGCCTGGTCGGTGCCCTGGTCGAAGTTGTCGCTGGGGCGGGTGCCGGGCGGAATTAAATCAATCGACACTTTTTTATCGGGCCGCCAGTCCGACGGCTCGCTGCTGCACGAAGCCAAGGCCAGCACGGCGGCCGGCAGCAGCAGGGGAAGAAGCTTTTTCATGGGTTGCAAAATGGGTTATCAAATGTTGGTTATCCGTGGTCAGCAGCCGGTTGCGGCAGCTATCAGCACCTAGCAGCAGGTACGGACAATTGCCAGCTGGCCGCTCGAAAAGCTACGCGGCGGGCGCGTCGGCCAGCAGCCCTTTGCGGCGCAGCAGCGCCTCAAACAGCTTGCGGTCGTTCTCGTTGTTAAACAAGCGGATGGGCAAATGTAGAAACACCGGCACGTCGAACGTGCGCGCCACCCAGCGGCGCCAGGGCGCCAGCTCGGCCGGCGGCTCCACTTGCTTGAAGTAGAGCAGGTAGGCGTCGGGGTCGCGGCGCACGCGGCCGATTTGCTCCCAGGGCAGGGCCATGGCTTTTTGCTCGCTCTGGCGCAGCACCAGCTGGCGCTGGTCGGCCTCGTAGCTCATGCGCTCAAACAGGGGCTTGCTTTGCTCCATTTGAGTGACACCCGTGACGAGCGACGAGCGCACCAGCACAAACAGCGCCGCCAGCAGCACGGCCAGCAGCAGCCACCACCACGAGGGCCAGATGATGGCCGGCAGCAGCCCTACCGCAAATGGAATTAGTGCCCGCCACCACTCCTTTTTCCACACCTCGGCCATGGCGATGCGGGTGTAGGTATTGGGGTCGAACTGGTACTTTTTGGTGCGAATGGCGAGCGGCGAGGGCTGCTGCGCCTGGCGGAAGCCCCCGCCTCCGCCCCGCATATTCGGTTGGTTCATTCTATCGCAGATTTAACGGATTTAACGGATTTCGCGGATACGCTGCTGCGCAGCTGGCTACGCGCTGTGGGGTGCGTGGCCGGGCCCTAGGGCCTAGTATGCCTTTAAGCTTAGGTCAAGGATGGGTGCGGAATGCGTGAGGGCGCCCACCGAGATGAAATCGACGCCGGTGGCGGCAATTTCGGGCAGCGCTGCTTCGGTGATGCCGCCGCTGGCCTCGGTGGGCACGCGGCCGGCCACCAGGGCCACGGCCTCGCGCAGCTGGGCGGGGCTCATATTATCAAGCAGAATGCGGTCGATGCCGCCCACCGTCAGGGCTTCCTGCACTTCGCCTAGGGTGCGGGTTTCAACCTCGATGGCCAGCTGGCGGCCGGTGCGCGCCAGGTAGGCGTGGGTGGCTTGCACGGCCGCTGTAATGCCGCCAGCATAGTCTACGTGGTTGTCCTTCAGCATTATCATGTCGAACAGCCCGTAGCGGTGGTTGACGCCGCCACCGATGAGCACGGCCCACTTCTCGCACAGCCGAAAGCCAGGCGTAGTCTTGCGCGTGTCGAGGAGGCGGGCCTTGGTGCCGGCCAGGTACGCCGTGAGCTGCGCCGTGTAGGTGGCAATGCCGCTCATGCGCTGCATGCAGTTGAGCAGCAGGCGCTCGGCAGTGAGGATGCTGCGCGCGGGGCCGGCCACCGTGAAGGCTACGTCGCCGTGGCGCACGCGGCTGCCATCAGGCAGCAGCTCGGTCATTTCCAGCTCTTTATCCACCTCTTGCAGGATGAGGCGGGTCAGGGCCACGCCGGCCAGCACGCCCTCATCCTTCACCAGTAGGCGGGCGCGGTTGCGCGCCTCGGCCGGAATGGAAGCCAGCGTCGAATGGTCGCCGTCGCCCACGTCCTCGGCCAGGGCAGCGCGAATGAAGGCCGTGAGGGCCTCGGTAGTAAGGTAGGGGGCTGAGGGGTAGGCTAACACGCCGCAAAGGTACGCGCTGGTAGGCCCTAGGCCCGCCGCCCCGCCCAAAGCAAAGCCCGGCGTCCGCAAGGGGCCGCCGGGCAAGGTGCTGGGGTTGGAAAGGCTGAGAACTTACTCCTTGGTGAAGTCGAGCGTGTCGATGGTGGGCGTAGCCTGCTTGGGCTTGAGGCGGATAAACACCCGGTAGTTGCCGCTGCGGCCCGCGTAGTGGCACATGGCATACGGAATGCCTTCGTTGCTGGCCCCCTGGTGCACCACGTCGAAGGAGACGGGGGGATTTTTGGCGAAGAAATTCTTGACCACCAACTCGGTTTGGGTAGCGTTATAGGTTTGCTTGTCGCCGTCGAAGCCTACTTCCACGGTAGGGGCCAGGTACTGGGCCAAGTCGTGCGAGGAGGCGTTGGCGAAGGCCGCGCGCACGGCCCCTATTTGGTCGGCCTGGGCCGAGGCCCAGCTAGCCAGCGATAAAAGCAAGGTGCTTAGTAGGAAGAGGCGAGTAATTAATAATCTCATATAAATGAGCTTCGCGAATGATTCGGATGCTACTGCAGAGTGGGGAGCGAAAACTATGCCAGCAACTACGCGGGTCGGCAAATTGTGAAGAAAAACTGAGGCTGCCGAACAAACTCGGCCTAGTACGCCCGAAAACTCGATTAGGATGCGGGCCGTACTTTCGCGCCATGAATAAGCAGGTGTTATTGGTAATTCTGGATGGCTGGGGCATTCCGCTCGACGCCAGCGTTTCGGCCGTCGACGCGGCCCGCACGCCCTACTTCCACTCGCTGCTGCAGCGCTTTCCGCACAGCACCCTCGAGGCTTCGGGCGAGGCCGTGGGGCTGCCCGAGGGCCAGATGGGCAACTCGGAAGTGGGCCACATGAACATTGGCGCCGGCCGCATCGTGGACCAGGAACTGGTGCGCGTGACGCGCGCCATCCGGGAGAATACGATTGCCGAGATTCCGGCCCTCAAGGAGGCCCTAGACTACGCCCGCGAGCACCACAAGCCGCTGCACCTGATGGGCTTGCTGAGCGACGGCGGCGTGCACGCCCACATCCGGCACGCCGAGGGCCTGTGCCGCATTGCCCACGAGGCGGGAGTGCAGCAAATTTTTGTGCACGCCTTTACCGACGGGCGCGACACCGACCCCAAGGGCGGCGCCCAGTACGTGCGCGAGCTACTAGCCTATAATGAGGAGCACCAGACGGGCGCGCAGCTAGCCTCGGTGGTGGGCCGCTACTACGCCATGGACCGCGACCAGCGCTGGGAGCGCGTGAAAGTGGCCTACGACCTGCTGGTGAACGGCGTAGGCACGCCAGTGGAAGACTTCGTGCAAGGCATTGAGGCAGAATATCAGGAAGGCATTACCGACGAGTTCATGAAGCCGCTGGTGAAGCTCGGGCCCGACGGGCAGCCGCTGGCCACCATTCAGGAAGGCGACGTGGTGCTGTGCTTCAACTTCCGCACCGACCGCGGCCGCGAGATTACGGAGGCGCTTACGCAGCAGGACTTCCACGCCTACCAGATGCACAAGCTCAACCACTTGCGTTACCTCACCATGACCAACTACGACGCGACGTTTGTGGGGGTGACGCCGATTTTTGAGAAAGACAACCTGGATAATACCCTAGGGCAGGTGCTGGCGGCCCACGGCAAAACCCAGATTCGCATTGCCGAAACCGAGAAGTATCCGCACGTCACGTTCTTCTTCTCGGGCGGGCGCGAGCTGGAGTTTGAAGGCGAAAAGCGCATTTTGCGCAATTCGCCCAAGGTGGCCACCTACGACCTGGCGCCCGAGATGAGCGCCGCCGAGCTGCGCGACGCGCTGGTACCCGAGCTGCAAGCCAACGCCGCCGATTTTGTGGTGCTCAACTTCGCCAACCCCGATATGGTGGGCCACACCGGCGTGTTTGAGGCCGTGATAAAGGCCGTGGAAACCGCCGACGCCTGCGCCCAGGCCGTGGTAGAAGCGGCCCTAGGGGCCGGCTACGCCGCTATCATCATCGCCGACCACGGCAACGCCGAGTTCATGCGCAACGCCGACGGCTCGCCCAACACCGCCCACACCACCAACTTGGTGCCCTGCATTTTGGCCGACCACGGCTACCGCGGCACCCTGGCCAACGGCAAGCTCGGCGACATTGCCCCCACGGTGCTGGCGCTGATGGGCGTGCCCCAGCCGGCCGAAATGACCGGCCAGAGCCTGCTGCGCCCAGCGTAGACTTTGAACTTAGTGTGCTGAAATAAGTTAGCATCCCCAGAACGTCATGCTGAGCCTGCCGAAGCATCTCTACCGAACAATGCGGCGTGGTAGAGATGCTTCGGCAGGCTCAGCATGACGTTCTCTTTAGGTTTGCGTCACTCCTTTCTAATGAGCTGTAGAACTAGCCGTTACATCCTGGCCGCGCTGCTGGCCCTAGGCCTCGGCAGCTGCCAAAAGCCTACCACCGGCCCCGACCCGGCGGCACCCGGCAGCCCGGCCCCGGCGGGCCCCTACTTCGACTTGCGCGGCCTGCTCGACACCCAGGCCCGGCAGCTCGACGCCCGCCACGCCGCCGTGGAGAAGCAGGTGCAGCTGCGCCGGGAAGCGCCCGAAACCACGCGCGTACCCGCCGTGAAGTGGACGGACGAGCTGCAGCTTTTTTACCAGGCCGACATCAACAAAGCCGCCCTGCGCGGTGCCTACGCCCTCGACTCGGCCACGGTGCCCGGCCTAGGGGTGCGCCGTACCTACACCCTGCGTCCTGGTTTCCCCAAGGCGGCCGTGCTGCAGCTTGCCGTTACGGGCCCGGCCGGCCAGCCCGCGCGCATCGAGGCGCGGCTACGGCAAGACAATGCGCTTTTCTACGGCGCCAAAAGCCTGACGATGAGCTTCGACCACGGCCAACTGCGCACCTACGGCGCCAGCGGCGTGCAGAAGCTGGTACTGTTCGACTCGCTGCGCTACCGCACGTTGGCAAGAGTGCTATAGCTTAAAAACGCCCATCATGCTAAGCTGGCGTTTTATTGCTAATGACCTACTCGCCCATGAGGGTAGCTACCACCCAGCGGCGGCCACCGTGGCGGCGGTGCTCGCCCAGGCACAGGCCCTGCCAGGTGCCCAGCGCCAGCTGGCCATTGGCGATGGGCACCGTGACGGTGCAGCCCAGCATGGCCGCCTTGAGGTGAGCCGTCATATCGTCGGGGCCTTCCAGAGTGTGCTGAAAATAGGGCGCATTATCAGGCGCCAGGCGCCGGAAGTACTCCTGGAAGTCGCGCCGCACGGTGGGGTCGGCGTTTTCGGTGATAAAGAGGCTGGCCGAGGTGTGCTGCAGGCAAAAATTGACCGTGCCCACGCGCAGGGTTTCTAGCTCGGGCAGCTCGGCCAGCAGCAGGTCGGTAATTAGGTGGAAGCCCTCGGCCACGGCCGGCAGCCGCAGCCGCTTCTGAATAAAACGCATGGTGTTAGTGACTAATTACTAGTGGCCAGCCGTAAAATAAAAAGGAGAATGCATAGCTTATCATTAGTCGTTAGTCACTGGTAACTAGTCACTATTTCTTCGTACTCTCATAGGCCCCTAGGGTGGGCGTGGCGCTGCGCGGCAGGTTCAGCAAGTCGCGGTTGGGGCTGAGCAGGCCACCGGCGGGGCTAGGGCACTGGTAGGCCGGCGAGGTACTACTAAGGCGGTAGTCGCTGAGGCTGCCAGCGTACAGCTTCAGGAACTTGGGGTCTTGGTTGACGATATTATTGAGCGCCGTGGCCGCCAGGCCGGGCCGGCGCAGCGCGTCGGTGGTGCCAGCGTAGAGCTTGGTTTTGAGCAGCGTATTCTGCACGCTGGCGGTGGCTTTGTAGTCCTTGTAGCCCTCCAAATACAACTCGTCGTCGATGCTACCCCACACCACCGAGTTGCGCACGCTCACCGCCGTGGGGTAGTTTTTGGTGGTGTCGTTGGAGAACGTGAGCGAGGCCGTTTGGCGCACGCCATTGGTAGCCGGGTAGTTGGCTACGGTGCAGAAGTTCAGGCTGTTGCTACCCCCTAGGCCGTACATAGCAAACTCGTAGCAGTCACTAAACAGCGTGTTCTCGACCGTCACTTTGCCAAACACGTTCAGAATGCCCGCGCCCTGCAACCCCAACCCGTTGCTTTTGAGCCCCGCAAAGCTGACGCTGCCCCCCGAGATGTAGCGCACCACCGAGTTTTGCACCGCCAGGTCGATGGCCGGGCCGCTCACGCTCAGCACTAGCAGGCCCTGGGCGGCGTTTTGCACCGTGGCGTAGCGCACTAGGTTGCCGCGGCTGCCAGGGTAAAACTGGATGCCCGTCCACTGCCCCGGCGCGGTAGCGTACTGCGCCTCGTTGCTGCGGTCGCCGGCAAAGCGCACCACGCTGGCATTCTTGGCGCTGATAGTGTCAGTGGCGCCGCTGCCGGGCGTGAAGTCGGCTGGGCTGTTCACCAGCAGCGTGCCCTGCACGATGAGCACCGCCCCGGCGTGGGCATACACCCGCGTGCCGGGCTTGAGGCGCAGCGTGCAGCCGGCGGGCACCACCACGGTATCGTAGAGCACGTGGGGCCGGTCGTTGGTCCATACCGCGTTGCAGGGCAGGCGCGTGTGCTGGTGCAGGTAGATATTCTGGCCAAACGAGCGCAGCAGCACGCGCTGCTGCTGGCCGTTGGTGCTGAAATTCAGGTAATCCTGCTGCACGTAGGCTTTGGCCAGGCCATTCTGGCCGTTGTCTTTCAGCTGGGCCCGCACCAGTATCAGCAAGCTGTCCTGGCCGCGCACCTGCACGCTGGTGGCGGTTTGCTTTAAGTCGCCGTTGATGAGCAGCGTGTAAGGCGAGGTGCTGGGGTTGTCGAGGCTGATGAGGTCGATGCTCACCGCCTTGGGGTTGCGGTTGTAGACCCACAGCCGCTTCGTAACGGTGCGCAGGGTGGTGAAAACCGTGTCGAACTTCACCGTATCGGCCGAAAATTCCAGCCCGCCGCTGGTTTGCAGCTGCTCCTCGCGCGGCTTGCAGCCGGGTAGCCACAGCCCCCCCAGGGCCGTGCTTAGCATCAAGAAAATCAGTACGTAACGATAACGCATTACCAATAGCTTAGAGTAGAATAGCGCTAAAACGAGCCCTAGGGCCGGTTTGGTGTTAGGTCCTGTAAGAACAGCCAATAAGCACGTCATGCTGAGCCCCGCGAAGCATCTCTCCCGAATAATAGGCCTAGGCGGCGCGGTAGAGATGCTTCGACAAGCTCAGCATGACGTGCTTATTGGCTGTTCTTTTATAGTTAGCAGCCGCGTAGTCAGCTTGGCGCAGCCAAGCGTATCGGTGGAATCCGTTAAATCCGTTAAATCTGCGATTAGGCGACGCCCTCGCGCAGCTTCTCGGCGCTTTCGGCCAGGCGCAGCTGTTCTACGAAGTCGTCGATGTTGCCGTCCATCACGCTGGGCAGGTTGTACACCGTGTAGCCGATGCGGTGGTCCGTCACGCGGCCCTGGGGGTAGTTGTAGGTGCGGATTTTATCCGAGCGGTCGCCGCCACCAATCATGCCTTTGCGCAGCGCGCCCTCGGCTTCGTTCTTTTTGGCCAGCTCAATCTCAAAAATGCGCGAGCGCAGCACCTGCAGCGCCTTGTCGAAGTTCTTGAGCTGCGACTTCTGGTCCTGGCACTGAGCCACGATGCCGGTGGGGAGGTGGGTGAGGCGCACGGCCGAGTACGTCGTGTTTACCGACTGCCCGCCGGGGCCGCTCGACATGAACAGGTCCTTGCGGATGTCATTCATATCCAGTTCAATATCAAATTCCTCGGCCTCCGGCATCACCACGATGCTGGCCACCGAGGTGTGGATGCGGCCCTGGGTTTCGGTGGCCGGCACGCGCTGCACGCGGTGCACGCCGCTCTCAAACTTGAGCTTGGCGTACACGTCCTCGCCCTTCACGGCCAGAATAATTTCCTTGTAGCCGCCCGAAGTGCCCTCCATCGCGTCCACCAGCTCCATTTTCCAGCCCTGCTTTTCGGCGTAGCGCAGGTACATGCGCTGCAAGTCGCCGGCAAACAGCGAGGCCTCGTCGCCGCCGGCCCCAGCCCGAATCTCCATAATGACGTCCTTGGAGTCGTTGGGGTCCTTGGGAATTAATAAATCTTTGAGGGCGACTTCCAGGCGCTCGCTTTCGGGCAGCAGCTCGTCCAGCTCGGCCTTGGCCATTTCGCGGAAATCCTCATCCTTTTCGGTGGCGATAACCTGGCGGGCGTTCTCTATGTTGCTGAGCACCTGCTGGTAGGCGCGGTACTCAACCATGATTTTGCCCAGGTCCTTGTTTTCTTTATTCAAGGTCTTAAAGCGCTTCATGTCGCTCATCACGTCGGGCTGCATCAGCTCCTCGTTCACGGTTTCGTAGCGCTCGCGGATGGCTTCTAACTTATCCAGCATTTTGGTAGTCGAGAAAAATAGTCAGTAGTTTGCAAAGATACTAGGGCTAACACCGCTGACTATGTTGCTTGTTTCCTATTGCTTGCTTCAGCCCGAAGGAAGTGCCACTGCTTGCCAGCACTGCGCCCCGCAGCGCCGCCTCTCGGCCGGCGAGCGAATTAGAACGTCATGCTGAGCTTGTCGAAGCATCTCTACCGCACAATGCGGCGCGACAGAGATGCTTCGACAAGCTCAGCATGACGTTCTAGTTTTTTAGTAGTCTGGTTATCAAGTAGCAAGAAAAGCAGCATGCAAGTTTTGAAATTCGGAGGCACGTCGGTTGCTTCCGCCGAGAATATCGAGCGGGTGCTCGCCATTGTGCAGCAGGCGTCAACCCTGGGGCCGGTGGTGCTGGTAGTGTCGGCGCTGGGCGGCACCACCGACGCGCTCATTGGCGCCGGCCAGGCCGCTGCCGCGGGCAACGAAAGCTTCCGCGCCACCCTGCGCCAGCTGGAGGCGCGCCACCTCACCGCCGCCGAGGCCCTGCTGCCCCAGGCCGCGCAACAAGCTGACATTCAGCCCTGGCTGACGGCCCAGTTCACCGAGCTGGCGCTGCTGGCCGATGGCATCTTTGCCCTGGGCGAGCTGTCGCCGCGCACCCTCGACCGGCTGATGAGCTACGGCGAGCTGCTGAGCAGCCGGCTGGTGGCGGCGGCCTTTGCCGCGCGCGGCACGGCGGCCGCCTGGGCTGATAGCCGGCAGCTGATTCGCACTAACTCGCGCTTCGGCATGGCGCAGGTAGACGAGGCCACGACCGAAGCACTCGTCACCGCCTTTCAGCTGCAAACCCCTGCAAGCCTGTGGGTAGCGCCGGGCTTTATCGCGGCCGATACCGAGGGGCACACCACCACCCTAGGGCGCGGCGGCTCTGACTACACGGCGGCCATTCTGGCGGCGGCCCTAGGGGCTGCGAAGCTGGAAATCTGGACCGACGTGAGCGGCATGCTGACGGCCGACCCGCGCCTAGTGCGCTCGGCGCGGCCCATCGCGCGCATCAGCTACGAGGAAGCGATGGAGCTGTCGCACTTTGGGGCCAAGGTGCTGTACGCGCCCACGGTGCAGCCGGTGCGGCAGGCGGGCATTCCGATGTGGATTAAAAATACCTTTGCCCCCCACGACTACGGCACGCTGGTGGAGGTGGCCCCGCCGCCCAGCCCCGGCGCAGTGCGCGGCCTGTCGAGCATCGGCAGCCTGGCCTTGCTCAACCTGGAGGGCGGCGGCATGGTGGGCGTGCCGGGCTTTGCGGCGCGGCTGTTTGCGGCGCTGGCGCGGGCCCGCATCAACGTGGTGCTCATCACCCAGAGCTCCAGCGAGCACAGCATTTGCGTGGGCGTGAGCGAGGGCGACGTGGCGGCCGCGCAACGCGTAGTGGATGAGGAGTTTGCCGGCGAAATTGCCACCGGCCGCCTCGACCCGCTGCGGCCCGAAACGGGGCTGGCCATCGTGGCGCTGGTGGGCGAAAACATGCGCAACCACCCCGGCATCAGCGGGCGCCTGTTTGGGGCCCTAGGGCATAACGGGGTCAATATCCGGGCCATTGCGCAGGGCGCCTCCGAGCGCAATATCTCGACTGTGATTCGGGCCGCCGACGTGCGCAAGGCCATCAACGTGCTGCACGAAGAGTTTTTTGAGGCCACTTACAAGCAGGTGAATTTGTTTGTGCTGGGGCCGGGCAACGTGGGCGGCAAGCTGCTGGGCCAGCTGCACCAGCAGCAGCCCTACCTGCGCGACAAGCTGGGCCTCGACCTGCGCGTGGTGGCCATTGCCAACAGCCGCCACTGCCTGGTGAGCGACGAAGGTGGCCTCGACCTCGCCTCCTGGCCCGCGGAGCTGAACGAGGCCCCCCGGCTGTCACTGGATGAGTTCACGGACTTGATAATCAGCAAGAACCTGCGCAACTCGATTTTTGTGGACGTGACGGCCAACCCCGCCGCGGCCGGGCAGTACGCGCCGCTGCTGGCCAAGAGCGTAGCCGTGGTGGCCTGCAACAAGGTGGCCGCCAGCAGCGCCTACGCCAGCTACCGCCACCTCAAGCAGCTGGCCCGCGACTTCAACACCAAGTACCTGTTCGAAACCAACGTGGGCGCGGCCCTGCCCGTCATTGGCACCCTAGGCGACCTCACGCGCAGCGGCGACGTGGTGCGCCGGATGCAGGCGGTGCTCTCGGGCACGCTCAACTTCGTGTTCAACAACTACGACGGCTCGCGGCCCTTCGCCGAGGTGGTGGCCCAGGCCCAGGCCGAGGGCTACACCGAGCCCGACCCGCGCCTCGACCTCAACGGCTCGGACGTGGCCCGCAAAATCCTGATTCTGGCCCGCGAGGCCGGCCAGGCGCTGGAAATGAGCGACGTAGCCAACGAGAGCTTCCTGCCCGCCAGCTGCCTGGAGGGCGACGTGACCGCCTTCTACGAGCAACTAGCCGTGCACGAGCCACACTTCCGGGCCCTTTACGATGCCGCGGCCGGCAAGGGTAAGCGCCTCAAGTTCGTGGCCCAATATGCGGATGGGAAGGCGTCGGTGGGCTTGCAGCAGATAGCGCCCGGCCACGACCTCTACGAGCTGCGCGGCAAGGACAACGTGGTGCTCTTCTACACCGACCGCTATCCCGAGCAGCCGCTGGTGGTGAAGGGCGCCGGCGCTGGCGCCGAGGTCACGGCCAGCGGGGTATTTGCGGATATTATTCGGGCGGCGCGGCTGTAGTCGTTCTGGCGGGTGGCCTCACCCCCCGGCCCCTCTCCGAAAAGAAGAGGGGGAGCCTGACAATTTTTTAACGCAAGTGTACTGCTACGCCGCCTCGGCTCCCCCTCTCTTTTTTCGGAGAGGGGGCCGAGGGGTGAGGCCACCCGCCAGAACTTATGCAAACTACCGTTACGGTGCACGCCCCCGCCACCATTGCCAACGTCGGTTGCGGCTTCGACGTGCTGGGTTTGTGCCTCACCGAGCCCTACGACACCGTGCGCCTGACCCGCACCGACCGGCCGGGCCTGCACATTCGGCACCTCGACGACTACGACCTGCCCACCGACCCCAACCGCAACGTGGCCGGCGCGGCGCTGCTGGCTTTGCTGCGGGCCGTGCCCGAGCCCCTAGGGTTTGAAGTAGAGATAACCAAGGGCATCCGGCCGGGCAGCGGCATTGGCAGCAGTGCGGCCAGCGCGGCCGGCGCCGTGGTGGCGGCCAACGCGCTGCTGGGCAACCGTTTTTCGCCCAAGGAGCTGATTGATTTGGCGATGTACGGCGAGGCGGTGGCCTCGGGCGTGCGCCACGCCGACAACATTGCGCCGGCTATTTGCGGGGGCTTCACGCTAGTGCGGGCCGTGGCGCCGGTGCTGGATGTAGTGGCCCTGCCCGCCCCGCCGCTGTGGGTGGCGCTGGTGCACCCGCAGTTTGAGGTGCGCACCAAGGACGCCCGCGCCGTGCTGCCCGTATCGGTGCCCCTGGGGCTAGCCGTGCGCCAGTGGGCCAACGTGGGGGGCCTGGTAGCCGGCTTCCTCACCCATGATTATGAGCTAATTAGCCGCGCCCTCGACGACTACATCGTGGAGCCGGCCCGCGCCGCCCTCCTCCCCGGCCTAACCGATGCCAAGCGCCGGGCGCTGGAAGCCGGGGCGCTGGGCGGCGGCATCTCGGGCTCGGGGCCATCCATCTTTATGCTCAATAAGGACGAAGCCACCGCCCGCGCCGCCGCCGAGGCCCTAGGGTCGGTGTACGAGAAAATGGGCATAGCCTACCACCTGCACGTGGGGCCCATTGCGGCCGAGGGAGCGCGGGTGATATAAACTTTACAAAAACAGGGCGGTCATGCTGAGCTTGTCGAAGCATCTCTACCGCGTCGCCTGGCTTCGTTCAACGACGCGGTAGAGATGCTTCGACAAGCTCAGCATGACGTTCCATCATAACTTATTACGCTGATGCACTACTACAGCCTCAACCGTCAGTCGCCCCCAGTCGATTTTCGGGCCGCTACCATTGCCGGGCAGGCGCCCGATGGGGGCCTGTATTTCCCCGCAAGTATTCCGCAGTTCTCGCCCGAGTTTCTGAACGCGCTGCCTACCCTGTCGCGGGCCGAGGTGGCCTACGAGGTGATGGCGCCCTACGTGGGTGATACCATACCAGAGGCTGAGTTGCGCCGCATTTGCGCCGAAACGGTAGACTTTGAGTTTCCGCTGGTGCCGGTGGCGCCGGGCATCGCGGCGCTGGAGCTGTTTCACGGACCCACGCTGGCATTTAAGGACGTGGGCGCGCGGTTTATGAGCCGCTGCCTAGGGTACTTCTCCAGCGAAAAGGCGGCGCCCGTGACGGTGCTGGTGGCTACCTCGGGCGATACGGGCGGGGCGGTGGCGCACGGCTTTCTGGGGGTGCCGGGCGTGGAGGTGGTCATCCTCTACCCCACGGGCAAGGTGAGCCCGCTGCAAGAGCTGCAGCTCACGACCCTAGGGCAGAATATTACGGCCCTGGAGGTGCAAGGCAACTTCGACGACTGCCAGGCGCTGGTGAAGCAAGCTTTTAAGGACGAGACGCTTACGGCTAAGCGCACGCTCACTTCGGCCAATAGCATCAACGTGGCGCGCTGGCTGCCGCAGCAGCTCTACTACCTCTTTGCCTGGCAGCAGTGGCAGGCGGCGGGCCACGCCGCGCCGCCGGTGGTGGCGGTGCCGAGCGGCAACTTCGGCAACTTGTGCGCGGGGCTGCTGGCGCACGCCTCGGGGCTGCCGGTGGGGCACTTCGTGGCGGCCTGCAATGCCAACGACGCGGGTGCCGCCTACCTGCGCTCGGGCCTTTTCGAGCCCAAGCCGGCCGTAGCCACCATCTCCAACGCCATGGACGTGGGGCATCCCAGCAACTTCGTGCGCATTCTGGAGCTTTTCGAGCACCAGCACGCCGCCATCCGCCAGCTGCTGAGCGGCTACACCGTGAGCGACGCCGACACCCGCGCCACCATCCGGCGCGTGGCCGCCGCGCACGGCTACCTGCTGGACCCGCACGGCGCGGTGGCGTATTTCGCCCTAGGGCAATACCAAGCCGAGCACCCCGGCGCGGCCGGCTTCTTTTTAGCGACAGCCCACCCGGTGAAGTTTCCAGAGGTGGTAGAGCCGCTGGTGGGCCACCCGGTAGCGCTGCCGGCCGCCCTGCACTACCTGCTAGAAAAACCCAAGCAGAGCGTGCCACTGGCGCCCACCTACGCGGCGCTGCGCGCCTGGCTGCTGGGGGCCTAGGCCCTACTGCGGGTGCGGTAGGTGGCGCCGCCGGTGCCGGGTGGGCACGTCCGTAGGCGAGGCTTTCTACGTACACCCCGCCGCCCGCCATGGCCAAGCACCTTTCCATGAAGTACCCTTTTCTACTGCTAGTGTTGCTGCTGGCCGCCTGCCAGCCCGACCAGGTGCAGCACCTGCCCGGCACCAAGCAGATAGCCGAGGAAACCGCCAACTGGGAGGTCAAGCGCATCTTGCCCGCCGACCTGCTGCACGCCACCCGCTGGGCGGGCGACTCACTCACGGGCTACGCCGATTCGCTGCTGCGCCGCACCCTGGCCCGCGAGCTGGCCGCCGGCGGCGTGGCTGGCGCCGCCGCTTTCTGCCGCCCCGAAATTTACCCTAGGGTCGACTCGATGGCCCGTAAGTGGCGGGCCACCCCGCGCCGCGTGGGGTGGCAGCCCGCCGCCAGCCCCAGGGCCACCGAGGCCGCCCAAGCCGCCGGCTTGCGGCCCGACACCTTGCGCCTGATTGGCCGCCCGGCCGCCGACACGTTTTTTTACCAGCGCCCCATCGTGCTGCGCCACAACCTGTGCCTGCGCTGCCACGGCCAGCCCGGCCGCGACCTCACCGCCGCCGAAGCTGGGCTGCTCCACGAGCGCTTCCCAAACTTGCGCGCCACCGGCCGGCAGGTGGGCCAGGTGCTCGGGGCCTGGCAGCTGACCCTGGCCCAAGGTGGGGCGGCGGAGTTTTACACCATGAAAACCCGCAAGAAATGGAAGCCCCACAAAATGCCCAAGCTGTTTTGAACTTGACTTTATGAACTCCGAACAACCCCCCATTATCATTATCGGCGCGGGCATGGCCGGCCTAGCGTGCGCCAACTGGCTGCACCGCGCGGGCCGCCCCGTGCTGGTGCTCGAAGCGGCCGACGGCGTGGGGGGCCGGGTGCGCACCGACCTGACCAGCGAGGGCTTCCGGCTCGACCGGGGCTTCCAGATTTTGCTGACCGACTACCCCGAGGCCCGACGCGTGTTCGACTACGGCGCGCTGCAACTCAAAACCTACCGCTCGGGCGCCGTGGTGCGCCTGCCCAATGGGCGCGAAACCACCCTCGAAAACCCGCTGCGCGCCCCGCTGGCGGCACCGGCGGCGCTGGCCTCGCCCATTGGCACGCTGCCAGACAAGCTGCTGCTGGCCCGGCTGGCGCTCGAGCAGCTGGCCCAGTCGCCCGAGGCGCTCCTAGCCCTGCCTCACCCCGAAACGACCCTGCAGTTTTTGCGCCGCTACGGCTGGAGCGAGCAGATAATCACCAGCTTTTTCCGGCCCTTCTTTGGCGGCGTGTACCTGGACCGCGACCTGCGCACGGCCAGCAATTTTTTCCGGTTCGTGTTCCAGCAGTTTACCAAAGGCGAGGCGGCCGTGCCGGCCCTAGGCATACAGCAACTGCCTGAGCAGCTGGCCGCCCGCCTGCCCACGGGCACCGTGCGCCTAAACACGGCCGTGGCCGCCGTGCTCGACGCGGGCCGCACGGTGCAGCTAGCCAGCGGTGAAACCCTGACCGCTGCTGCCACTGTGCTGGCCACCGATGGGCCGGCCGCCGCCCGCCTGGGAGGCCTAGGCAGCCTGGCCCTGCCCACCCCCGCGCACCCGGTGGCCCACGCCACCACCTGCACCTACTTCGCCACCGGCGGCCCGGCCCCTGGCCACGGCCACCGGCTGCTGCACCTCAATGCCCAGCCGGGCGCGCTGGCCCACAACGTGGCGTTTCCGGCCGAGGTAAGCCCCGCCGCGGCGCCTCCGGGCCAGCACCTGGTATCGGTGAGCACCCACGGCGCGCATGGGCTGGCCGAGGCCGAGCTAACCGCCCGCTTGCAACGGGAGCTGGCCGCCTGGTTTGGCCCGGTGGCCAGCACCTGGCGGCACCTGCGTACCTATCAGATTGACCAGGCGCTGCCTGCGTATGCCCCCAATCAGCCCGTGCAGCAAGAGCTACGCCTGGGCAACACGCTGTGGCGCTGCGGCGATTGGGTAGCCTACCCCTCACTCAACGCCGCGCTGGGCACCGGGCGGCAAGTAGCGCAAAGGCTGCTGGCAGAGCTGACCGACTAGCACAGCTTTGCGGGTAGATAGGTAGTCGCCCTCCGCGTGGGGACCCCACCCCCGGCCCCTCCCCTCCGGGAGAGGGGAGCCACGGCGGCGCGGTACCACAAACGTCAGGCTCCCCTCTCCCGGAGGGGAGGGGCCGGGGGTGGGGTCCCCACGCGGAGGGCGGCTACCTGCCCCGCGTCAAGCTACGCTAGTACGTGCCTGCCACGACGCGTAGATTTCCTCAAAGGTGGTGCGCAGGTCTTTGGTAATGCCCCAGTTGGGGTAATGCGCCTGCATCTTACTCAGGTCCGAGAGGTAGCAGATGTGGTCGCCGATGCGGTTTTGGTTTACGTAGTCGTAGCGCATCGGCTTGCCCGAGATGTCGCTAATCAGCTGAAAAGCTTCCAGGATGGAGATGGAGTTGGCGCGCCCGCCGCCAAGGTTATACACCTCGCCCACGCGTGGGCTCTCGATAAACTCCTCCATGAAGCGCACCACGTCGTGCGAGTGGATATTGTCGCGCACTTGCTTGCCCTGGTAGCCAAACACCGTGTAGGTACGCTCCTCCAGGTTGCACTTGATGAGGTAGCTGAGGAAGCCGTGCAGCTCGACGCCCGCGTGGTTGGGCCCGGTGAGGCAACCGCCGCGCAGGCAGCAGGTGGGCAGGTTGAAGTAGCGGCCGTACTCCTGCACCATCACGTCGGCCGCCACCTTGGAGGCGCCGAAAATGGAGTGCTTGGACTGGTCGATGCTGAACGACTCGTTGATGCCGTGGTAGTACTCGGCATCGGCAAAGTCCCAGCGCGTGGCCTTTTCTACCAGGTTCAGGCGGTTGGGCGCGTCGCCGTACACTTTGTTGGTCGACATATGCACGAACGGCGCCTCGGGGCAGTGGCGCCGGGCGGCTTCCAGCAGGTTGAGGGTGCCGCCGGCATTCACGTCGAAGTCGTCGAAGGGGCGGCTGGCGGCCAGGTCGTGGCTGGGCTGCGCCGCCGCGTGCACAATGGCATCGGGCTGCAGCTCGGCCAGCGTGGCCAGCACCGCCGGGCGGTCGCGAATATCCAGCTCCAAGTGGTTGAAATTCGGGTAGTCCGCCAGCAGGCGCCGCTGGTTCCAGCGCGTGTCGCCGCTGGGCCCAAAAAAATCGGCGCGCATGTTATTGTCGATGCCGTATACCTGCCAGTTGCGCTGGCAGTAGTGGCGCACCACCTCACTGCCAATGAGGCCGCTTGAGCCGGTAACCAGGATTTTTCTCATGTCGAAGATAGGCGGGCAAAGAGGCGCGGGATAGCGCGGCTGGCCCCCATCAGGGCAGCAACAAACCCACCCGGCAAATGGCCCGGCGCCATGGATAAGTTTCGCGCTACCGGCCGTAGCCGGGCGCCCGCGCGGCTTTTTCTGGCCTGGCATACCCTAGGGCCCGGCCAGCAAACGGCCAAGGCCCTACCTTGGCCAGGCTAGAGCCCGGTGATGGGCACCTGCACCGGCACCTCGGGCTGGTAGTAGCTGGCCATGCGCGGCTCGTAGCCCCGCATACCGTACCAGATGATGTAGGCGTAGCACACCACCGGCAGCAGCAGCGCCCAGTGCAGCGAGCTAAGGTCGGCCACCTTGCCAAACAGCAGCGGCACCAGCGCCCCGCCCACAATGGCCACGTTGAGCAGGCCCGACGCCTCCTCGGTGTGCCAGCCCAGCCCGGCCACGGCCAGCGTGAAGATGGTGGCAAACATGATGGAGTTCATCAGCCCCACCGCCAGCAGGCTGTACATAGATACCGCGTGGTGGGTACTGATGGAAATGAGGATGAGCACGATGGCACCGGCCGCCGCCAGCACCAGCAGCCGGGTGGGCCGGAAGCGGCTCAGCAGATAGGCGCCCACGAAGCGGCCCACCATGGCCCCGCCCCAATAGTACGCCACCTTATCGCCCGCCAGCTTGGGCGAGAGGCCTGCTACTTCGGGCAGGCCCAGGTAGCTTACTAGGTGCGAGCCAATGGCCACCTCGGCCCCTACGTAGGCAAAAATGCCTATCATGCCCAGCACCAGGTTTTGGTAGTGCCAGGCGTGGCGGCCGGGCTCGGGTACCTGCGTACTAGCCGACTGCATACGGGGCAGTTTCAGGAGGGCCAACAGGCCGCTTAGTACCAGTAGGATGCCCCCGATGGCCAGGTAAGGCACCTGCACAGCCCGCACGTCGATGTGCGCCGCCGCATTGGCAGCGGCCGTGCTCAAATCGGGCAGGTGCGAGAGAATAAGGGCCGACCCCAGCAGCGGCGCTACCGTGGTGCCCAGCGAGTTGAAGGCCTGGGTGAGCGTGAGGCGGGCCGAAGCGGTGCGCGGCGGCCCTAGCACGGCCACGTAGGGATTGCCCGATACTTGCAGCAGCACCACGCCCGTAGCTAGCACGAACAGGGCCCCTAGGAAAATGGGGTAGCTGCGGCTGGCCGCCGCTGGGTAAAACAAAAAGCAGCCGCCGGCCCCAATCAGGAAGCCGGCCAGCATGCCCTGCTTGTAGCCCAGGCGCTTCACCAAGATGCCCGCCGGAATGCCCATGATAAAATAAGCCCCGAAAAAGCACAGGTTAATGAGGTTGGCCTGGGTGTAGCTGAGCCCAAAAATGGCCTTCATGAACGGTATCAGGATGTCGTTCAGGCAGGTGATGAAACCAAACACGAAAAACAGCACCGTGAGCGAGGCCAGCGCCGAGGTGTAGCTGGGCTGGGGGCCGGTAGCCTCATCGGTGGGCGAAGGGGAGGGGATGTACGCGGACGCGGCCATAGTAAAGACGAGGGGTGGGATGATGAAAAAGCGCGGGAAGCTGGGCCGGTCCCCCTAGGGGTGCGGCCCCGGCCAAGGCAGCAAGCTGCCCGGCCCAACCTGAACCCAGCGGCCGACGGCGGCCAAAAATAGTGCGCAACGCACAGACGCCGCCCCCAGACCTAAAAATCCAGGGGCGGCGTAGGGAATGGGCAGTCAGTTGGGCGGCGCCAGGGGCCTAGGGCCTGGCGCCGCCCCGTTTCGCGGTTTACTGCCCGGCGGCCGGCGCGTCGCGCAGGGCGTGCACCTCGGCGGGCGTAACGGCGCTGGCCTTGTTGCCGAAGCTATTGCGCACGTAGGTGAGTACGTCGGCAATGTTGAGGTCGGTGAGGTAGGCCTGGGCGGGCATGTTCTGGGTGTAGGTTTCTCCCTCAATCTCATTGGGGCCCTTGAGGCCGCGCAGCACAATGCCAACCAGACGCTTTTTATCGCCGAGCACATAGTCGGTTTTAATGAGCGGCGGGTTCATGTTGGGCACGCCGCCCCCGTCGGCCTGGTGGCAGGTCAGGCACACGTTCTTGTACACGCGCTGCCCGCGGGCCATAGAGGCCGCCAGGGGGCTGCTGGGCGTGGGGTGCGGCTTGGGGCGAACCGTGCCAGGCAGCTTAACGGGCGCCTGCTGGGCCGGCAGCGAGTAAATGCCCGTGGCCAGCAACCCGGCCAGGGCGATGTAGCGGAAGCCTCTCATTTACTTAGCGTTGTACATGATGCGGTAGATGGTGCCCTTTGAGTCGTCGCTCACGTAGAGCGAGCCATCGGGGCCCTGGGCCAGGCCGCAGGGGCGGTGGTCGGCGCGGCCCGAAGCAGCCTTGGCGGCCGAGCCGGCAAAATTGTCGGCAAATACTTCCCACTGGCCGCTGGGCTGGCCGTCCTTAAAGGGCTGAAACACTACGAAGTAGCCCGCCTGGGGCTCGGGCGCCCGGTTCCAGGAGCCGTGGAAGGCGATGAAGGCGCCGTTGCGGTACTTAGCCGGGAACATGGAGCCAGTGTAGAACAGCAGGCCGTTGGGGGCCATGTGGCCGGGGTAGGCGGCGGCGGGCTTCAGGTAGTTGCCCTTGGCGGGCGTTTTGCCGTCGCCGCCGTACTCGGGGCCCTGCATCAGCTGCTTCTTCTGCTGGTCGTAGTACACGTAGGGCCAGCCGGCGTTGGCGCCCGCGCTTAGCTCGTACAGGCACTCGGCGGGCAGCAGGGCCGACTCCTTATCGCCGTAGAGGGCGGGCCAGTTGTCGTGCAACTGGTCGCGGCCATGCTGCATCACAAACAGCTTGTTATCCTGCTTGTTCCAGTCGAGGCCCACCACGTTGCGCAGGCCGGTGGCGTAGCGGGTGCCGTCTTGCTCGCGCTGTCCCAGGCGGTCGGTCTTAAACTGCCAGATGCCGCCCGCCGAGTCCAGAATGGGGCAGTTGGGCATGCCCTTCGAGCCGCGCTCGCGGTCTTTTTCCTGGCAGGCGTTGGAGTACGCGCCTACGTTCACGTAGAGGTTGCCGGTGGGGTCGAGGGCGATGGACTTGCTTTCGTGCTCGTTTTCTTTTTTGAGGCCGTGCACCACCAGCTCGGGCTGGCTTTGGTTGGTTACCTGGTCTTGGCCATCGAGCTTGTAGCGGTACACGGCCACGTCGCTGCTGGCGTAGAGGTAGCCGCCCTGGGTGGCAATGCCCGTGCCGCCGTAGCTGCCGAAGCCGCCCGCCACGGTGGCGCGGCCGTCGGCGCCCGGCTTCAGCACCACGATGCCTTTGCCATCCTTGGCGCTATTGAGCTTCACATAGATAAGGCCGTTGGGCATGACCACCAGGTGGCGGGCCTTGCCGCCGGTTTCGGCCACCTTGAGGGCTCCGAAGCCAGCGGGCAGCTTCAGGCCGGCGTTGTCGGGGTCGGGGGCCAGGCGCGGGGCGGTGGGGCGGCTGGCATATAGCAGCAGGCTACCCGCAATGGCCGCGGCCCCTAGGGGCAGGCGCAGGGAAAAGGAGTTCATAGGGAGGAATATAGGAATGGCGTTCCTGCCACTAACTACCCTAGGGCGAGCAAGGTTGCATGGGCCAGGCGGCTACTTTTGCAGTTCGCGCCCGCTTGCTGCCTATGCCTACTGCCTCGCCCACCATCCTGCTGCTGCACGGCTTTGCCGAAAGCCGCGAAGTCTGGAACGATTTCACCCGGCCCTTTCCCGCCCACTACCGCCTGCTGGCCCCCAACCTGCTGGGCCACGGCACCCACCGCGAGCTGGTGCCCGACTTCTCGATGGAGGCCCAGGCGCGCTACGTGGTGCAGTACCTGGGCCGCCAGCACGCCGCCGAGCCGGTGCTGGTGGTGGGCCACAGCATGGGCGGCTACGTGGCCCTGGCGCTGGCCGAGCGCTACCCCGAGCGCGTGGCGGGCCTGGCCCTGCTCAACTCCACAGCCTACGCCGACACCGACGAGAAGCGCCACAACCGCGAGAAAAATATCGCCTTCGTGGAGCGCCACGGCTTGGCCAAGTTTATGGAAAGCTTCGTGCGCCCGCTGTTTGCGCCGGCCAACCGCGACCGGCTGCCCGAGGCCCTAGGCCTGCTCGAAGATATTGCCAAGGCCACGCCCGAAGCTACCATCGCGGGGGCCCTGCGCGCCATGGCTGCCCGCCCCGACCGCACCGCCGTGCTGCGCGAGGCCGCCTACCCGGTGCTGCTGGTAGCGGGCAAGCATGACGTGGCCGTGCCCCTGGCCGACTCCATCGCCCAGGCGGCCCTGGCTCCCACTGCCAGCACCCTGTTTCTGGAAGGCAGCGGCCACCAGGCGTACCTGGAGCAACCCGAAGCCACCCGGCGCGCCGTGCTGGCGCTGGCCGCCGGCGTGTTTGGCGAGTGAGAAGCTAAGGGCCGTAACGAGAGCCCTAGGGCCAGTGCCGGGCAAAAAGCCTCGGGCGCCTACACCTATTCTTCAGGTAAGAAAGGCCCTAGGACACCGGCTGCTCGCACCCTTGGCCGTAACTTTGAGTAGCCTTGCGCCCCGTGCAAGGTTTTGCTATTTGCCTTGCATGAAGAAGTATGTACTGCTGCTGGCTGGCCTGCTGGGCTGCGCTAGCGCCAGCCGCGCCCAGCTGATGCCCCTAGTGGCAGCGGCCGCCCCCTCGCCAGCCGCCACTACTGGGCCGCACCCCAAAGACCACGGCAGCGTGTATTTGAACTGGAGCTACAACCGCGACTGGTACACGCGCTCCAACATCCGGTTTCGCAACGATAAGTCGGACGACTACGACTTCACGTTTTACGACGCCAAGGCCCACGACCACCCCAGCATGAGCGACTTCTGGAAGCTCAGCAACCTGACGGTGCCGCAATACGACCTCACGGTGGGCTACATGTTTCACGACAAGCACGACCTGGGCATCGAAGTGAGCTGGAACCACCTCAAGTATGTGGTGGACGACTATCAGACGATGCGCGTCGCCGGCGAAATCCGCGGCTTCCGCTTCGACCGCGATACGCTGGTGACGCCCAACTTCGTGCACTTGCAGCACACCAACGGCAACAACTACCTGATGGTGAACCTGGTGAAACGTTGGCAGCTGGCCGCCGGCCGGCACGTGGTGCTGAGTGCCGTGGGCAAGGTGGGCGGCGGACCCATGATTTCCTACACCATCTCCAGCATCTTCACCAGCCACGCCGAGGGGCCCTTCCACTACGAGGGCTGGGTGGCGGGCACCAGCGGCGGCCTGCGCCTGGAGTTCTACCGCTACTTTTTCCTGAACACCGATTTCCAAGGCGCTTTCGCCAACTACACCAACAGCTACATCGGCGCCGACCGCCTGGGGCGCGTCACCCACCACTTCGGCTCGGCCCAGCTCATCTACGGCTTCGGCTTCAACGTGCCGATTTGAAGAGAGTAAGAAGTTAGAAAGGCGGTCATGCTGAGCCCCGCGAAGCATGACCGCCTTTCTAACTCCTAACTCCTACCTTTTAACTCTTAACTCCCTTTACACCAGCCCCGCCAATTTTTCAATGCCAGGGCCTAGCACCAACTGGTCGTCGGCGCCGAGCCAGTCGGTGAGGATGCTGGCGTAGAGGCTGCGGAAGTCGAGCTGGTAGCGCAAGTCGCCCTGGTCGAGGTCGGCGAGGCTGGCGGGCTGGTTGAGCAGGCCGGGCTTGCGCAGGGCGCCGCTCAGCAGCAGCACGTTGTTGGCGGTGCCGTGGTCGGTACCGTTGCTGGCGTTTTGGCTCACGCGGCGGCCGAACTCACTGAATACCAGCACCAGCGTATTCTCCCACTCGTGGCTTTGCTGCAAATCGGCGGCCAGGGCGGCCAGGCCGTCCGAGAGCTGACCCAGCAGCTGCGCCTGGCGGCCGTGCTGGCCCACGTGGGTATCGAAGCCGCTCAGGGCCAGGTAGTACACCCGCGACTCGACGCCCGAATTAATCAACTCGGCGGTGGTTTTTAGGTTCTTGCCGAAGTCGGTGTTGGGATAAGTGGCCGTGCTTTGGTGAATCTTCGACTTGTCGTAGAGGTAGTCGGCGGCCGAGGCCGTTTCGGCCATCGTTTTGTAGAGGTAGTCGAGCGCTGAGCCGGCCGGGGCTACGTGCTGCTCCTGGCTCACCTGGCTCAGGAAGCGGTTTTGGGTGAGCTGGTGAAACTTGCCGGGGTTCTTGAGGGCCAAGCCGTTGCGCTGAGCGCCTTTCAGGGCTAGGCTCAGGGTGTCGTCGATTTCGAGGGCCTGGTAGGCGGGGGCGCCGCCCTGGCAGGTGGTGTCGAGGTAGCGACCCAGCCAACCGGTGCTCAGCGTCTGGCCCGAGCCCGAACCGCTCTGCCAGATGTCCATCGAGCGGAAGTGCGAGCGGTCGGGGTTGGGGTAGCCCACGGCGTTGCACACGGCCAGCTGGCCCTGGTCGAACAAGCCCTTGAGGCCCCGCATGGCCGGGTGCAGGGCCAGCTCGTCGCTCAACGGCAGCAGGCCGTCGGCTTCGCGCAGCGCCAGCGTGGGCCGAGCTTTGTAATACAAGTCGTTGCGGTACGGGATGATGGTATTCAGCCCGTCGTTGCCGCCACCCAGCTGCACCACGATTAGGCGGCGCGCCTTGTCGCCGGGCGCGTCGCGCAGGCGGGCGGCCAGTTGGTTTTTGGGCCGGTCGAGGGCGTGCAGAAACTTGGGCACCAGCAGCAGGGTGCTGGCCAGCGCAGAGGCGTGCAGAAATTGGCGGCGTTGCATGTTGTGGCTGTTAAGGAATAAAAAAGGCGGTCATGCTCATCTGGCGTCCGCTTGTCGAAGCATCTCTACCGCGTAACTAGCTCCTGACGTTGAGATTACTTATGCGGTAGAGATGCTTCGACAAGCGGACGCCAGATGAGCATGACCGCCTGGGGTATTACGCCAATTGATATTCCGGCAAACTCAGCAGCGCCACCAGCGTGTTGCGCAGCTGCTCTTCGGGGGTGGTGGCTTTAGCAGCCACGCCCTGCACCAAACTCAAATTCTCCGCCCGCAGGGGGGCTTGCAGCAGGAAGGCCCCTAGGGCCTGGGGCTGCCGCTCGGCCGGTACGCCGCCCAGCAGCAGCTGCAAGGGGCCTAGGGGCAGGTGGGTGGCGTCGGCCTTCACCAGCCGCTCCTTGCCGGTCGATTGGGGGTTGATGTCGTTCTCATCGTCCTTGAGGCGCACGGCGAAATCGGCGTTCTTGAACAGGATGTTGGGCAGCTGCAGGCGCAGCAGCAGCGACGACGAGTCTATCCAGGCGCGGCCGCCGGGCCAGCCGGCCACGTTGGGCGGCATAAATAGGGTTTGCCCTAGGGCCTTCTGGTAGCCCAGCAGCGCCTTGTCGTTGTCTACCTGCAAGTTGAGGGTGCGGCGCAGGCCCGCCACCAGCTGCACCGGCGACTTGATGAGGGCGCCCGCGTTGGCCGGGTCGTAAAACCAGTCGGCCGAGAACATGCGCTCCAGCAAATCGGCCACGTCGTAGCCGCTGCGGCGGAAAGCCTCGGCCAGCGGCGCAATGCGCTGGGGGTCGGGCTGGTCGTTTACGTAGTAGCGGTAGAGCTTGGTAACCAAGAAGGTAGCGGCGGCGGGCTGCTCTAGCATGATGCGCAGGGCATCTTCGCCGCCCCAGTTGCCGGTTTCACCCAGCAGGGTTTTGGGGCCGTCGTCGTGCTCCTTGGCCCGGAATTTAAAATTGCTTTGCCCATCGTAGCCCCAACCGGTGAAGGCGCGGGCGGCCTCCTTCACGTCGGTTTCAGTGTAGTTGCCGCGCCCCAGGGTGAACAGCTCCATCACCTCGCGGGCGAAGTTCTCGTTGGGGTGCGCCTTGCGATTTTGCTGGTTGTTGAGGAATTGCAGCATGGCCGGCTCGCGGCTCACGGCCAACAGCAAATCGGGGAACTTGCCCAGCGCGTGCGTCCGGATGGTATTGAGCAGGCTTAAGCTGTCGTCGGGCCGGCGCGTGCGGCAGGCGAAGTGCCCGTGCCAGAACAACGCCACCTTCTCGCGCAGCTGGCCGGGCGAATCGCTCATGAGCGTCATCCACTTGGCACTCATATCAATAAAGGCGTCGCGGATGCCCGCATTCTGAGCTTTGCGCTGCTCGGGCGTCAGGTCGCGGCGGCGCAGCTGGGGCAAGCCCTGGCGGCGCAGGGCCAGCGCGGCCCGGCGCGCGGCCAGGGCCTCTAGGGCCTCGGTATCGAGGCCAGCGGGCCGGTTGGTGCCCGGCTGGGCCGAGGTGGCGGGCGCGGGCGGCGCGGCGGCCGGGCCGGGCGAGGCAGGCACCTGCCGCCCGCGCATGGTCGATTCGCTGGTCACGGCTATCACCTCGCCCTGCGGGTCGGCGTACACGAACGGCGCGATGGGGGCGCAGTCCTGCGCCTCGCGCAGCAGCTGGCGTATCGCCTTGGCGGGGCTCAGGCCGGCCGCCACCTCCTGCGGCCGCGGCCCAAAGCCCGCCCGCCAGTACAAATGCTGAAGCTTTTGTGCATCCATGCCCTTTGGAGGGCAAAAGGAGCCTAGGGTTTAATAAGCGGCGAAACCTCACCCCCGGCCCCTCTCCTTGGGGAGAGGGGAGCCTGACGATTATCCACGTGAGCAGACGGCAGCACCGCCGTGGCTCCCCTCTCCCCAAGGAGAGGGGCCGGGGGTGAGGTTACCCCATCAGTGCCGCCACGCTCAGGCCGCCCATGAGGGCCACTACTGCCCAGCCGGCGGCTTGCAGCCACAGCGGGTGGCGGTAGCCGCCGAGCAGGGCCGGGCGGCGGGCGGCCACCAGCACCACCCCGAGGGCCAGCGGCAGGATGAGGCCGTTGAGGGCGCCGGCCAGCACCAGCAGCTGCGTGGGCTTGCCCACCAGCACGAATACGCTGGTGGAGAGCACGATAAACAGCGAAATGGTGAGCCGCTCGTGGCGCCCTAGGGCCGGGTGCAGGGTTTTGAGGAACGACACCGAAGTGTAGGCCGCCCCTACCACCGACGACAGCGCCGCGCCCCACAAGATGAGCCCGAATAGCCGGTAGCCTACCGCCCCGGCCGCGCTCCGAAAGACGTCGGCCATGGGGTTGTCGGTGCCCAGGCGGGCGCCGCCGGCCAGCACGCCCACCACCGCCAGAAACAGCACGAAGCGCATAAAGGCCGAAATCAGGATGCCGCTCACGGCACTGCGGTTGACTTCGGGCAGGCGGGCGGGGCCGTGCACGCCGGCGTCGAGCAGGCGGTGGGCGCCCGAAAACATGAGGTAGCCGCCCACCGTGCCCCCCACGATGGTGACGATGGCCGGGGCGCTGAACTGCGCGGGCAGCAATGTGTGGTGCAGCGCCTGCCCTAGGGGTGGCCGGGCCAGAAAGGCGATGCCCAGCGTCAGCAGTATCTTAATGGTACCCAGGGCTTTGGTGAAGCCATCGAGCATCCGGCCCATCTCCTTCACCCAGAACAGGCCGAGGGCCAGCCCGCCCGTGAGCACCGCGCCCTGCCAGTAGGGCAGGCCCAGCAGCACGTTCAGGCCCAGGCCGCAGCCGGCGATGTTGCCGATGTTGAAGGCGAAACCACCCAGCACCACCAGCGCCGCCAGCGCGTAGCCCAGGCCCGGCAGCAGGCAATTGGCCAGGTCCTGGGCGCGCAAGTTACTCATCGTCAGCACCCGCCAGGTATTGAGCTGGGCCACCACATCGAGCAGCACCGATACCAGAATGACGAAGCCGAAGCTGGTGGTGAGCTGCTGAGTGAAGACGGTGGTTTGGGTGAGGAAGCCGGGGCCGATGGACGAGTTGGCCATCAGGAAGGCGGCGCCCAGGCCGGCTCCGCCCAGGCTGCGCCAGCGCCGCGCGGTGGGCCCTAGGGTGCCACTCATGCGGCGGCCACCTTAACGCCCGCTTGCTCAAACGCCGCTCGCAGCTCGCGCGCAAAGGCCACGGCATGGGCACCGTCGCCGTGCAAGCACACGGTGTCGGCGCGGATGGCGATTTCCTGGCCGGCCTGGGTGCGCACGTAGCCGCCCTGCACCATGCGCAGCGCCTGGGCGCGGGCCTGGGCGGAGTCGGTGATGAGGGCGTCGGGCTGGCGGCGGGGCGTGAGGGTGCCGTCGGGCTGGTAGGTGCGGTCGGCAAACACCTCGTGGGCGGTGCGTAGGCCCAGCTTCTCGCCGGCTTTGGTGAGCTGCGAGCCTGCCAGGCCAAAGAGCACCAGCTCGGGCTGCACCTTGTACACGGCTTCGGCCAAGGCCTCGGCCAGGGGGGCGCTGGTGGCGGCCATGTTGTAGAAGGCGCCGTGGGGCTTGAGGTGGCGCAGGGTGGCGCCCTCACTGCGGGCCACGGCTTGCAGCGCACCGAGCTGGTAGACCGTCATATCGAATGCCTCGGTGGGCGAGATGGCCAGGTCGCGCCGGCCAAAGCCTACGAGGTCGGGCAGGCCGGGATGGGCGCCTAGGGCCACGCCGTGCTGCAAGGCCAGGCGCACGGTGCGGCGCATCACGCTGGGGTCGCCGCCGTGGAAGCCGCAGGCGATGTTGGCCGAGGTGATGTGGGGCATCACGCCCGCGTCGTCGCCTAGGGTCCAGGCGCCGAAGCTCTCGCCCATGTCGCAGTTTAAGTCGATGGTTTTCATGGTTTTTTGCGGATGCTATTTCCCGCAGAGGACGCAGTGTTTTCGCAGAGGGCGCAGAGCACTATTGGCGCAGCCACTGGGTGAGGAAGGCCGAGTAGTTGGCGGCCAGCGTGCGCAGCTGGGCTTCCTGCGCAAGGTACAGCGCGTGCGCTTCGGCCTGGCTCAGCTGCTGGAAGCGCAGCGGCGTACCGGGGCGGGCCTGGGCTAGTAGCCCCAGGTCGGGGGCAATGACGTGGGCCAGCCTGGGGTAGCCGCCGGTGGTTTGGCAGTCGGCCAGCAGCACAATGGGCTGGCCGCCGGGCGGCACCTGCACCGTACCCGGCGCCACGGCGCTCGAGAGCAGCTCGGCGCCGGCCAGCCGCGCCAGCGGCGGCCCGGCCAGCCGGTAGCCCATGCGGTCGGCGGCGGGCGTCACGGTGAACGGCTGCTGCCAAAACGCCCGCTGGCTCTCGGGCGCAAACTCCGCGTACTCGGGCCCCGGCAGGGCGCGCAGCACCGGCGCGGCGGCTAGCGCCGGGCGCTCCGCGGGCGCGGGATGCCAGGGCGCCGCGGCGTGGCTGCTGCCTTGGAAGGCAAGCGCCAGCCTGGCCCGCAGCGCCGCCCCTGGGCCGCCGGGGCCGGGCGCGGGCAGCACGTCGCCCGCCAGCAGGGCGCGGCCGTGCAGGCCCCCTAGGGCCGCGCGCACCAGCGTGCTGCAGCTGCCCAGCACCGGCGGCAACCCCAGGCCCCCCGCCAGCGCCAGGTAGGCCCGGCAGCCCGCCCGCGCCGCCCCGAAGGCCAGCACCGTGCCCGCCTGCACCGCCACTGGCCGGCCCAGCGGCAGCGGCTTCCCGTCGAGCGTGGCCGACAGGTCGGCGCCGACGAGGGCCAGCAGGTGCGGCGCCTCGAAGCGCAGCGTCGGGCCAGCGAGGGTGATTTCCAGGCTGGCTTCGCCCGGCGCGTTGCCCACCAGCAAGTTGGCCAGGCGCAGGGCGGGCGCATCGAGGGCGCCGCCCAGGGGCACGCCCGCGGCCCGGTAGCCAGGGCGGCCCAAGTCTTGCACAGTCGTGAGCAGGCCGGGCCGAATGAGGCTAATACTCATGGGGTGAATGTGTAGAAGTAGAAATATAGCAAATGTGCAGAATACCAGAATTTTATTAGCTATGATAAAGCCATTTGCCTATGCGTTTTCGCATTCACCATTTTTCTACATCTACACATCTTTATATCTGCACATTTGCCGCATTTTTTCAAACTCGGTAGCGCTAATGGGCACGAAGCGCAGCTGCTGGCCGGCGCGCAGCCGCGTAGGCTCGGGCCAGGCGGGGTCGAACAAGCGTAGCGGCGTGCGCCCAATCAGCTGCCAGCCGCCGGGCGAGGCCAGCGGGTAAATACCCGTTTGGGCGCCCGCGATGCCCACCGCCCCGGCCGGCACCCGGGCCCTCGGGCTGGCGCGGCGCGGGGTGGTCAGTTGCGCATCGAGCACGCCCAGGTAGGGGAAGCCTGGCAGAAACCCTAGCAGGTGCACTAGGTAGGTGGGCGCGGCGTGGCGAGTTATTACCTCGTTCATTTCTAACCCAGTATGCGCCGCCACCGCCGCCAGGTCGGGCCCGTACTCGCCGCCGTAGCACACTGGAATCTCCACGACTTCGGGCGGGGACACCGGGGTATTAGGCGCGGCTTCGCTGGCGGTCAAGGCATTGCGCAGCCAGGCGGCTACTTGCTCGTAGGCGCACGCAGGGTCATAAAACACGGTGAGGGTGGTGTAGGCGGGCACGGTTTCGCGCAGGCCGGGCAGAGGCTGCCGGACTAGCTGCTGCCCTAGGGCCGCAATGCGCCGCATGGTGGCTGCGCTGATGCCGCCGCCAAACTCGACCACGGCGGCCGTGTCGCCCAGGGGATAAATGGAAGGTGATTTCACCGCAGAAGACGCCGGGGGGCGCAGAAGAAACGCAGCGGGAAAGTACGCGCCGGGGAAGGCTTCTGCGCTTCTTCTGCGCCACCCTCGGCGTCTTCTGCGGTGAAATCACCTTTATAGCCGGGCACCTACCACTACCGTTTTGCGGTACTCGCGCCGCTCGCCACTACTGGGCTGGAACAGCTCGATGTAAAGCACATAATACCCCACGTTCGCCTTGTGGCCACGCTCATCCAACCCGTCCCACTGCACGAAGCCGCTGGTGGGCAGGCTCTCGTTGCGCAGCAGGCGGCGCGTGAGCTGCCCCAGGGCGTCGTACACCGTCACCGAGGCCACGTAGCCGGGCTGGTCGAGCTGGTAGTTGAGGGTCGTGAAGTCGTCGTGCCCGTCCTCGTCGGGCGTAAACAGCTCGGGTAGCACCGTCCACTCCTGCCCGCCGCCGGTGGCACCCTGGCTCTGCGAGTTGGGGCGGCCGGGCGTGGCGTAGCCCACGGCGCTGGCCGCCGAGTGGAAGTTGCTGGCCGCGCTCGGCCCCGCGGCCCGGATGCGTTCCAAACTCACGCCTGCCGTGCTGCTGAGTAGCGCCAGCTGCTGGCCGTCGGCATAGGCGTAGCGGTCGATGGTAGCCCCTAGGGGGTCGAGCAGGACGATAGTGCCGCTTTTATTGTCCAGCGCCGGAAAGCCGCTTATGGTCAGCAAATTGGCCGCGTCGGCGCTGCTGGGGTACTGCGCTGCCAGCACGCCCGCGTCGCTGGTGAGGGCCGCCAGCTGGCCGGGCGCCAGCACGTAGGGCGCCCCCAGGCTGATGAGCGCCGACGCCGGCCCGGTGCTGCGCTCGGCCCGCAGCTGGTAGCCCTGCAGGCTCACGTAGCGCAGCGAGCGGTTGAGCACTTCCACGAAGTACACGCCGCCCGGCCGGTGGTTGTAAAGCACCTCGTTCACCACCAGGTCGCCGGGCTGGGCGACTTCGGGCAGGGCCAGGCTGGCGGCGGCCAGCGCACCGCTGGCGTTGCCGGCGCAGTCGGTAGCGCGGGCCACGGCCACCCCCACCGGCTGGCTGGGCAGCAGGGCGGCGCTCAGCGCTAGGTCCACGGCCCGGAAGTCGGGGCCGACGGGTGCCACCTGCTGCACCCCCAGGGCGGTGCCCGCCACGCTGGCCTGCACCTGGTAGAGTGCCGAGTTGGCAGACGCAGCGCTGTCCAGCTTCTCGCCGAAATACAGCCGGATGGTGCGGGGCCCTAGGGCTGCCGCGCGCAGCAAAGCCGGCGCGGTGCGGTCGGGGTTGGGGGCGGCCACGCTGTTGCGGCGGCCGGGCGTGCCGCCGCTCGGGTCCTGGCTGGCGCGCCAGTTGCTGGCGCCACCGCAGTAGTTGGCGGGGTCTACCATCTCCAGCGTCCAGCCCCCCGCCTTCTTGCGCGTGTCGCCGTACCAGTCGTCGCTGTAGCTCACCTCAAACAGGGTGGTGCCCCCCAGGCCGCGTAGCACCAGCTGGTCGCCACCGTTGCTGAGGGCGGGGAAGTTGCTGACGCCGTACACTTTACCATAGGGCGCGAACTGCGCGGCCCGCGTGGTGGCGCACACCACGGCGTACTGGCCCGGCAGCAGGCGGGCGGTGTCGGGCAGCTGGGCGGCGGGGCTGCCCGGCTTCAGCAGGCGCACGCCTTTCAGGCTCAGGGTTTTGGTGGCGGTATTGTTGAAAATCTCCACAAACTCCGAGGCGGGCAGGCCCACTACTGGCGTTTCGTCGGCCAGTATTTCGGTGATGAGCAGCTCGCCCACCCTAGGGGCCACCGGCACCCCGCCAAAGCTGGCCGTGAGGGGCCCGGCCGCCACGTTGCCAAACAGGTCGGCTACGCCGTTTACTTGCAGTACGTTGCGGGCGCCCAGGTCCTGCCCGAACGTCAGGCGCACCACGGCCGGATTCAGGGCCGAGGGCTGGGCCGCTAGCGGCACGGCGCCAGCGGCCAACTGGTAGCGCGCCGGCTGGGCGGCTCCGGCGGCTTCCAAGGCCTCGTTGAATACTACGTCCACGGTGCGCGCATCCAGGGCGGTGGCGCGGAGCAGCAGCGGCGGCGTGGCGTCGGTTACCAGAAAATCGTCGAAGAAAAACTTCTTGCTGTTGGCTGCCGAGTACAGCAGCGACACGCCGAAGTAGGCGCTGCGCTGGTAGGTCTGGTCAATGGGCTGCGCGGCCTCGGCCACGAAGGTGCGCCCGCCGGTCAGGTCGCGCTCCAGCTTCCACTGGCCGCCTAGGGTGCGGGTCACGCGCACGCGCACCAGGTTGTTAGTGCTAGAAGCCAGCGTACCGTTCTGACCGTCAATTACTACCGCGGCGGTGCGGGCCGAGTCTTTGCGGAAGAGGCTCACCTCGTCGTCGGTGCCGCCCAGGCGCACGAAGTAGCCCTTGGTGGCCGGGCTGCGCAGGTCGGCCTGCGAGGCCATGAGCCACACGTCGGCCAGGTTGCCGGCGCTGGTGGCCAGCTTCAGGTTCACCCAAAACTCCCAGGTGGTGCCGGTGCTGGCCTGGCAGGGCGTGGCCAGTTGCAGCTGGGTGCCGGTGGTGGCGGGGCCGTTGCTTTGCAGCACCTGGCCGGCCACCACAAAGCCGCTGGCGTCGCCTGTCCAGGTTGGGTTGCGAGTGAAGTCGCCGTCGGCAAAGGTTTCGCTTAGCTGGGCGCGGGCCCCTAGGGACAGCAGGCACAAGAGCAGCAGCAAGTAAGGGGGCTTCATTGAGGAGCAGCCACTGAGCGCGGCCGTCCCAAGTTAAGTCCGTTTAAGCTGAAGTATAGCTGCGCTGGTGGTGCACGGCGGGCCCTAGGGGCAGCCCGCTCCTAAAAGCCCGTCATGCTGAGCCTGCCACAGCATCGCTACCGCATTGCTAAACTCACTCGTTAAGATTAGTAGTGCGGTAGCGATGCTGTGGCAGGCTCAGCATGACGGGCTTTTTGATTTAGCCGCGAGGCCTAAACCATGTAAAACTCCCACTGAATGCGCTCGGGGTCCTTGAAGGCCACGTACTGCTTGGGTTGCACAGAATCGGTTTTCACGCCGGTGTTCTCGACGCCAGCGGCTTGCAGCGCGTCGGCCACGCGGCGCAGCTCGGCTTCGTCTTCGCAGGCAATGGCGATGTGGTCGAGGCCCACGTTGAAGGGCGTAAACACGTTGCCACCGGGATAGGTGGGCTCGGCTTTCTTGAAGCCCAGGAACAGCTGCCCCACCTGGAAGCCCAGGATTTCAGGGGTTTCGAGAGCCACCGGGAAGCCCAGCAGGTCGTGGTAAAACGCCTTGGCGCGGGCAAAATCGGTGGTGCGCAGGGCCACGTGGGCTAGGCCCTTGGTTTTGGGGTTAATCGGCATCGGTTTGGTTTGGAAGGTTGAAAGCGTGTAGCGCTTCTAACTGGCTTTCCCGCGCTGGGGTTGGGCGGCGGCCACGCCCCGCGCAAAACTCGCTTGTTTCTGCCGACCTTTGCCCGCTTCACCGGCAGGCCCAATTAACCTGCCGCCTAAAACTCTCTCGCAATGAAGGTTGCCGTAGTGGGTGCCACCGGACTGGTAGGCACCGAGATGCTGAAGGTGCTCGCCGAGCGCCAGTTTCCCGTCACCGAGCTGCTGCCCGTGGCTTCGGCCAAATCGGTGGGCCAGCTGGTTCATTTTCAGGGCAAAGACTACCCGGTGGTGAGCATGGACGACGCCGTGGCGGCCCGCCCAGCCATCGCCATCTTCTCGGCCGGCGGCGGCGTGTCGCTCGAAAACGCCCCTCGGTTTGCCGAGGTGGGCACGGTGGTCGTGGATAACTCGTCGGCCTGGCGCATGGACCCCAGCAAGAAGCTGGTAGTGCCTGAGGTGAACGCTGAGGTGCTGACCCCGGAAGATAAAATTATCGCCAACCCCAACTGCTCGACCATTCAGCTGGTGGTGGCCCTTAACGACTTGCACAAGCGCTACCACGCCAAGCGCCTCGTTATCAGCACTTACCAGAGCGTAACCGGCACCGGCAAGAAGGCCGTGGACCAGCTCATGGAGGAGCGCGGCGGCCAGCAGGCCAGCAACCCCGCCTACCCCTACCCCATCGACCTAAATGTGCTGCCCCACATCGACGTGTTTCAACCTAACGGCTACACCAAAGAGGAGCTGAAGATGGTGAACGAGACCAAGAAAATAATGGGCGACGACAGCATCCGCGTGACGGCCACTTGCGTGCGCGTGCCCGTGATGGGCGGCCACTCCGAGTCGGTGAACGTGGAGTTTGCCCAGGACTTCGACCTGGCTGAGGTGCGCGACATCCTGGCGAAAACGGACGGCGTGGAGCTGGTGGACGACGTGCAGAACAACCACTACCCCATGCCTAAGGACAGCCACGGCCGCGACGCCGTGCTGGTGGGCCGCCTGCGCCGCGACGAAACTCAGCCCAATACCCTCAATATGTGGGTAGTAGCCGACAACCTGCGCAAAGGCGCCGCCACTAACGCCGTGCAAATTGCCGAGTACCTGGTGGCGAAAGGCTTGGTGGAGAACAAGTAGCCTAGGGGAAAAGAACGTCATGCTCAGCTGGCGTCCGCTTGCCGAAGTATCTCTACTGCGCCCCTAGGGGGTGTTCGGTAGAGATGCTTCGGCAAGCGGACGCCAGCTGAGCATGACGTTCTTTTTTAGTTTATTCCATCTTTGAATGGCCCAGAAGAACCTGCTGCGCCGCCTGCGCTGGGGCCGGCTGCTCCTGCTGGCAGCCGCGCTAGCGTGGCTGGCCGCCAGCTGGCCCACCTACCGGCCGCCCACCGCGGCCGAGCTGCGCCCGCGCCTCAACTACCTGGGGCGGGTGATAGACGAGGGGGCGGCGCCCGGCACCGCCCTAGGGCAGCTCACCGCCACCAACGCCGAGTGGGGGCTGTTCACGCTGGCGTTCAGCACCTACGGATTGGCCAATGAGGCAGCCCGGCAGCCTGCGCTGCGCCCCGAGGCGGCCCGCATCATTGGGCAGGCCATTGGGGTGACGCTGACGGCGCCAGTGCGGCAGCCTTTTCTGGCTGGCCCGGCCGATAGCTGCCTGGGCTACGCGCTGCCGCAGTCGGTGCTGTACCTGGGCCACCTCAACCTGATGCTGGGCTGCCACCGCCGCCTCGACCCGGCCTCGCCCTACGCTCGGCTGCACGACTCGCTGTCGGCCCGCCTGGCGTGGCGCCTAGGGCAGGACCCGGCCGGCAACCTCCCCTCCTACCCCAACCTGCGCTGGCTGCCCGACAACGCGGTGGCGCTGGCTTCGCTGGCGCTGCACAGCCGCCTCACGGGCAGCCCCTACGCCGCCGTGGGCCAGCGCTGGGTGGCGCGGGCCCGCCGCCAGTGGCTCGACGCCGATACCGGCCTGCTGGCCTCGATGGTAGATGCGGTAGGCCGACCCAGCGAGGAGCCTAGGGGCTCGCACCTGGGCTGGAGCATCTGGTTTCTGGCGCAGGTCGACAGCGCCTTTGCCCGGCAGCAGTACGCGCTATACCAGCAGCACCACAGCACCAACCTGGGCGCGCTGCGGCTGTACCGCGAGTTTGCCCACGGCTACGCCATCGGCGCGGGCAACGTGGACAGTGGCCCGCTCGTGCTGGGCTACGGCATTCCGGCCACCACCTTCGCCTTTGCCGACGCGGTGGCCCTAGGCGACTACCGCAACGCCCAGCGGCTGCGGCGCGTCATCAGCTTGGGCAGCCGCGAAATCCGGGAGGGCAACGAGCTGCGCTATGGCGTTCGGTTTATTAAGTTGGATGTCAACCCACTGTCGGAGGCGCTGCTGCTGTGGGCCGACGTGCCGGGCGCGGGCCGGCGGTAGCGCCCGCGCTACGGCAGCGTGCGGCCTAGGGTCAGCGCTGTGTTTAGGAGGCAATGGGCCGCGACAGCCACCCATACCGAACCCGTGCGCTCGCGCACCCACAGCAAAAGCAGCCCCATCAGCAGCGGGTAGGCAGTATCGGTGAGCACGAAGTATAGCAGCGACTGCCACCACGTCACGTGGCCCGCCAGGTGCGCCTGGCTCAGCAAGAGGTTGTTCACCGCATCGTAGATAAACGACAGCTTTAGGCTGTGCCCTAGGGCAAATAGCAGCACCGTAGCCAGGCCGCCCCAGCTGGTGCGGGTGCCGGGCAACGGGATGGAGCGCGCAAAAACCGGCCCGAGCAGCCCCAGTAGCGCGCCGCGGTAAAATAATTCTTCTTCCAGGCCGGGCACGACCGAGTAGTACAGCCGCTCGGGCCACCACAGGGGCAAGAAGGACCGCCGCGCCGCGTAGGCGCTGGCGAACACGGCCACCGCTACCGCGCCTACCACCAGCCCTACCGGGCGCAGCGTGCCCGGCCCGGGGCGGCGCAGGCCGGCCGCAGCGGGTACCACCCACCGCACCCCGTACAGCACCAGCCCCGACACCAGCAGGGCCACCACCTTGGCCGCCCAGGCCAGGGGCGGGTGCCCGAGCGAAGTCGGTGTTGCGGGCAGACCCAGCAGCTGCGACCAAGGCAGCACCAGCACCAGCATGTGCAGCGCGCACACCAGCGCGGCCCGCCCCAGCGGCCGGGGCGCGACCCAGAGCTTGCTCGCCGTCAGCAGCAGGCACAGGCTGCTCCACAGCAGCGCCCAACCCAGCAGCGCCAGCGGATACGAGTAGGGCATAACGAGCCGCGCGCGGGCCTAGGCCGCCTCAATGAGCTGCACGGCGCGCTCCAGCACTTCGTCGCGCCCCTCGCTGAGGCCCTTGATAGTGGGGGGCACCTCCACGCCGGGCACGATGCCGATGCGCTGGGTTTCGCGCCCGTCGGCGTAGTACACGCCCAAGCCGCTGATGTACGTTTGCACGTTGCCGGGCAGCACGATGCTTGATATGTCGCCGTCGGCGCCGGCCGTGGTGCTGCCCACCACGGTGGCCCTGGGGATGGTGCGTAGGGCCAGGGCCGTATACTCGGCTTGGCTTTGCGTAACCTCATCCACCAGAATTATCACCTTGCCGGGATAGACCGGGCCGCGACCAGCCGCCAGATATTGCACCGGACTCAGCCTAAACACGCCGGGATACGTGACATCGGGTCCGCTGAAGCGCCCGAAAGGCGTGGGCTTGCTCACGAGGTATTTGCCGAGCGTTTGCAGCACAAACTCGGCCGGGTAGTTGCGCAGGTCAATTACCAGGCCCTTGGTGCCCTGGGCCTGGGCCATGATGCCGGGCAATTCAGCCAGGTGCAGAGTGCCTAGGGCCAGGTAGCCAACGTTGCCAGGTAGCAGCTTCCAGGGCGAGGCCTTGGGGTCAAGGGTGTTATAGCGCACCCCCAAGTTCAGGTTGAGCTGACTGAGTGGCCAGCGGTCAACGGTGACCGGGAACTCGCGGCCGGCGCGGCGCACCACCAGGCTCACTTGTTTGGTAGGACCGCGCAGCAGGTCGCGGGCGATGTTGCGCAGTTGGGTGGGCTCGTTGGAGGCGGGGGTGATGGGTCGGCGGGCTTTCACTAGGTCGGCCACTGGCTGACCCTCCACCTGCACTACCACGTCGCCGGGTTTCAGGGTAGTGGCAGGCCCTAGGGTGGCGTCGTAGTAGCCGGCCACCGTGGCCTGGCCGTCCACGAAGCGTAGCCACAGCGGCGCCTGGTACAGGCCCTTATACTGCTCCAGCACCTTATCGCCGTAGATGTTGGCGTGCGTGTCGTGGATGCGGGCGATGAGCGCCAGCATTGCCAGCCGGTACTGCTCGGCACTGCGGGCGGCCACCACCTGCGGCAGCACCTGGGGTAGCACCTGCTGCCAGTCTTCGCCAATGGCGTAGCGGTAGGGAAAGAAGTACTCCACCATGTTCCAGTAGCGGAATAGGGCCAGCAGGCGCAGGCCGGCGTCGGGCGCGGTTTGGCTGGCGTAGGCTTCTTCGTGCGCGAAGAGCGGGTTGCTCACGAACGGCGCGGGGCGGATGTAGTAGTGCGGTCCCTGGTTGCGGTTTTGGCGCAGCTGCACTAGCTGCTGGCTCAAAGCGGGGCTTAGCTGCCGGGTATCGGTGAGCCAGGCCAGGTCGGGCTGCAGGCGCACGTCTTTGGCGGCGGGCTCGCGGCAGCCGCGGCAGGGCGGCACCGGCCCCAGGCCCGCCAGCCAGGTGCTGAGCACGGCGCTATTCTCGGCGGGACTGGGGGCGGCCAGCACCTTAGGCAGCACGCGCAGCAGCTCGGCGTCGAAGTTGTAGTCGCCGCGGGCCACGGCAGGGTGGTAGTACTTCGCAAAGCCCCACACCCGGCCCAGCAGCGCCAGATTGGTGGTTTGCAGTTCACTCAGCTTCTCCAACTCGATGCCCGAGCCACGCCGAAACGCGGTGTCCTTCTCGGCCTTGTAGTAGGGTATCGCCTTAGCGGCTGCCTTGGTTAGCGGCTTGTTATCCACGGTCAAGCTCAGGTCGTCGAGCCAGGCCGTGCCGGTTGCGGGCAAAATCAGCCCGAAATAAATAACCCGCGCCTCGTCGGCCAGCGGCAGGGTAATGCTGTACTCCGTCCAGTCGGTAGTACCCTGCACCTGCTGGTTTGCCATGTTGTCGAAAGCGATGGTGCCCTCATCGTTATTCACCCGCAGCCACATACTCGCAAAGCCATTCTGCACCTGGTCGGTTTTCAGAAAGCCTGTAAGCGTGATGCGCTTACCCCAAAAATTGGCGGGCAGCTGCCAGGTAGCCACGCCAAACTCGCCCGCCTTGCGCACCGCGCTGGGCGATTGTAGGCGCAGCGCGTAGCGCCCCCCGTGGCGCGTCACCGAGTCGGCCGCCATTAGGTAGCCGTTTTGGGTGGGGGCGGTCCACCCCAGGGGGCGGTGCGTCCGCGGGTTTACTTGCTCAAAATCCAGGTTGAGGGCGGTAGGCGCAGGTTGGCCGTGGCTTCCTAGGGCCGCGAGGACAAGCAAGGGGATGGCAAGCAGGCAGCGAAAATTCATGCGGCGACTTGGGAAAAGGAGGTAGCAAGGTAGTAAGTCAGATGCCCGGCGGCCCGATAAGGTTGCCTACCCCACTCGCCCAAGTCCCGCCTATCTCTTCATGGCCCGCATACTCATCCAGGGCGCGTTCAGGCGCAGGTACACCGAGGCCGAGAGCGGCAGCTGGCCGTAGCCGGGCTGGTAGGCGTAGCTGTCGCCGGCGTGCGCGTCTTGCAGCGTCTGCGGAATGAAGTAGCCCGTGAGCTGGCCGCCCACGCTCAGCTCGGGGCCGCGCGCGCCCCCTAGGCTGGCCAGGCGGTAGCTGGCGCCCAGCGTCAGCGCGTTCACGTTGTAGATGCGGTCGGCGGCGTTGGGCTCGCCGTAGGCAATGAAATTCAGCTCCTCGCTGTCTTTCTGCACAAACTCGTAGCGACCGTAGAAGGTGGGGCGGCCCAGGGTGAGGTTGGTTTCGGCCAGCACCGCGTGCTCGGCGCGGGGGCCGTGGCCCTGGTTCATGCCCCAGACAAGGGCCGAGGCGATGAAGTGGCGCTCGCCCCAGCTGCGGCTGTGCAGCACCGAGGCCGTGGTGCGGCGCACGTTTTCGTCGGGGTGCAGGTCTTCGGGGCTCTTGATGTAGGCGTGGCTCACCTGCAAGGCCAGCTCGCTGGTGGGGTTCCAGTTGAGGCGCGCGGCCCAGGAGTCGGCCCTGGGGCGGTCGAAGCCGTAGCGGTACTGGTCGGGCTCGCGGCCGGTGAAGTTGCTGCCTTCCAGCTTAAACTGCTTGTAGCGCAGCCCGAGGGTGGCCACGCCGAAGGTGATGTGGGTGGCGTCGGTCCAGTGGTGCGAGAGGGGCGCGTCGGGGTTGGGCATGGCCGAGATGCGGTGCATAAAGGCCGTGGGCCCGATGGCCGGCTCGCCGGGGTAGCCCAGGTAGGCCGTCAGGTCCACATCCTTCGAGAAGGCGTAGGTATAGCCCACGCTCAGGCCCGAAAACAAGTCGTGCGGGTGCTGCTTGTCGATGAGCGGCTGGCCTTTGTAGCTCTCGCCGGTTTGGAAGAGCAGCGGGTAGCCGCCGCGCGTTTCGGTCAGCGGGTCCAGGCTCATCATCAGGGTCAGGTTCAGCAGGCCGCGCGCGCCCACGGTGCGCTGGGCCATGGTCATCAGCCAGTTGGGGCCGTCCACGGCATCGGCCTGGCCGCGGGCGCCGCGGTGGTTGAAGTTCTGGCTGGTGTAGCGCCCAAAGGCCGCGCCGTGGTACATCAGCATCCAGGGCCCCTTGTGCTGCATCCACATGTACATGGGCGTCTGGTCGGGCTGCCAGGCCGTGCCCGAACCGTTGCGGCTCATGGGCAGGTTGCGCGAGTAGCTGTGGCTCATGTTCATGCCCCCCATATCCATGCTGCCCATATTCATCCCGCCCATGCCCGGCTGGTGCCCGGCGTGGGCACTATCGGCAGGCGCGGGGCCCCTAGGGGGCTGGGTGGGCCGGCGGGTGGTGTCGGCGGGCATCTTCATGCCGGGCATCTGATGCTGGGCCAGGGCCGGGGTAGCGGCCAGGGCTAGCAGGCAAGCCGCTGCAAATGCGTAAGAAACTGTCATTGATTGCGTAGGTAAGTAACTATCCCTCTAACGGCCCGGCGGCGCTAATAGTAGCGCGCCGGGCCGGCACTATTGCGCCGCCGGTGTGCAGAATTCGGGCTGCCAACGCCCAACGCAGGTGTGGCGCGGCAATTCTGTACGCCTAGGCCCAAAAAGTGCACCACCATCCCACCAGGCCCTACGTACAACCAATTGGCAGCGCATAATGCTTGCTTTTGACTAAGTTATCCTCTTCATTTCTCATGAAAAACACGCCCGTAGAATACCGCTCCCTGCTCGATGCCCTGGCCCGCTGCATTGCCAACTGCGAGTACTGCTCCGATGCCTGCCTCGACGAGGACGACATCAAGATGATGGTGCCCTGCATTCGCCTCGACCGCGACTGCGCCGACATCTGTCGCCTGTTTTCAAGCTACCTCTCGCGTAACTCGCCCCACGCCCAGCACATCATAAAGGAGTGCATCGAGATTTGCCAGAAGTGCCACGACGAATGCGCCAAGCACCAGCACGACCACTGCCAGCAGTGCGCCAAGGCCTGCCAGGAGTGCCTGGAGGCTTGCCGCGCTTACCAGGCCTAGGCCCACCTGCTCGATGAAACGCACAAAGCCGCCGCAACAGCTGTTGCGGCGGCTTTGTGCTGAACTAGCGCAAAATAAGGTACTACCCCAGCGCGTCGAGCGAGAGGCGCTCGGGCTGCATCAGGCGGCGAAACTCGCTCACCGAGCGGCCCGTCACCTGCCGAAACTGGTTGCTCAGGTGCTGGCCCGAGCTGTAGCGCAGCTGGTCGGCTATTTGCACCAGCGTCATCTCGCCGTAGCTCAGCAGCTCCTTTACGCGCTCTATCTTCATGCGAATGAGGTACTTCTCGATGGTGAGGTTGGCCGTGCGCGAAAACACCTTGCTCAGGTGCGAATAGGTAGTGGCAAAGCGGTCGGCCAAGAAAGCCGAGGTTGTGAGCGGGGCCGGGGCGGTGCGCAGGTGCTCCAGGTACTCTTGCAGCACGGTTTTAATCTGCTCAGTTAGCTGCTCGGCGCGGTCGAGCAGCACATCGAAGCCCGCCTCGCGCAGCATGGGGGCCACGGCGCGGGGGTCTACGGGCGCGGTGGCGGGCAGCTTGGCTTGGCCCAACGTTACCTGGGTGGGCTCGTAGCCGGCCTTGGTGAGCAGGTTTTTTACCGTCTCGACGCAGCGCGGGCAAACCATGTTTTTGATGTGCAGCAGATTGGTTTTCACGAGATAAATAAGACGATTAAGTGGTAGTAATAGGGCGGCGGCCGGCCGGCCGGGACCGCCCGGCCGCAGGCCGGCGAGCGGGGGCCGACTCGGCACTGGCCCAGCCCGGCCCAAACCAGTGGGCCGCCGCCCAACTAATAAACGGTAAAGCCCCCAGAAAAGTAACAGCTAGCAAGCAGAAGCCCACCAAGAATGCTGTCAGTAAACGACTTACAAAATGGTCGCTCCAGCCAAATAAGTAAGCCACCAGCCCCAGGCTCAGGGCCAGGCTGATGGCGGCCAGCCCACCCACGCGCCGCCAGCGGTAGGCCAGCAGGCGCTGGCGCAGGCGGGGGGCAAGGGTAGCCGGGCGAGAACGAGCCATGCCCGCAAAGGTAAAAGATTTCGCCGTAAGGCGCCGGGCAACCCCAGGCGCCGGTTTGCGGTAGAGTAGGCCAGTACCCTGGGCGGCCTTATACTTGCCGGGCGGCCTAGGGCCGGCGCGTTTTCCTCACCCTCCTCTCCTTTTAGTTATGCTTCGCACCCTACGCCTGCCCGCCCTGCTGGCGGCGCTATCGCTCCCGTTGGCCCTCGGGGCCTGCAACTTCTCTACCGGCTCCGCTACCGGCGATACCAACGTGGAGCAGGCTTCGGCCAAAAAGAGGACGCCCAACACCACCCCCAGCATGAGCAACGGCGACTCGCTGGCCGCTGGCATTCCGCGCGACACAGCCCGGCGCCCCAGTGGCAAGCAGGTGTATAAAAGCACCGACCGCGCCGTTGACCGCAACCACGACGGCCTGGCCGACTAGCTGGGCCTAGGCCTGGTCCCAACTAAAAGCGGCCTGCCCCTTCTGAAGGGCAGGCCGCTTTGGCTTTTAGCGCACGGGGTGCGGGGCGGGCGCTAGTAAAATACCACGCCGTTGGGGCTCACCTGCACGGTTACCGAGTCGAGCTTGGTACCGTTAGGCTGGTAGCGAATCAGCCAGCCGGGGTTGCTGTAGTTAAGCGCGTCGGTGCCGTAGAGCAGGCCGGTGCTGGGGTCAATGTCGAAGCCGTAGAAGTTGCGCCGGATAAGGGGCGTGGTGGGCAGGCTGGTATCGGTGATGGCCATGCGGTACTCGCCGTTGCGGTAGCTGTAGTAGAGCTGCTGCCCGTCGGGGCCGATGCGCAGGCCGCCGCCCGAGCCCACGGTGGCAAACGTAAAGGTTTGCTGCACGGCGGGCGTGGCGCCGCTGCTAAAGTGCAGCAATTTAGCTGGTTGGCTGGCGTAGTCACTGCCGCACAGCACCCACAGGGTGTTGTTCTTATCAACCACGAGGCTGCTGGCCGGGGTGGGCAGGGCAATGGTGCCCGTGGCCGCGCCGCTGGCGTCGCTGATGACCGTGAGGAAGCTGCTGCTGCTGTTGGCCACGTAGAGGTTGCCGCCCGTCAGGGCCATGCGCTCGGGGTTGATGCCCACCGGCACGGTACCCGTTACCTTATTGCTGCTTAGGTCGATAAGGCTGATGCGGCCGGCCGTGTAGGGCGCCGGGTAGGGGCCGCCGAGCCACTCCGTCACGTAGCCCCGATTGGTATTGGCCACCGAGCGCGTGAGGAAGCGCGGCTGGTTGAGCCCGGCGATGGTAGCCGTCGATTTGAAATCGGGCAGCGACACCACCTCAATCTTGTTGCTGTTGTTGACCACCACGTAGCCCTTGGTGTCTACCACGGTCATGCTCTCGACCACGCTGCCCAGCACGGCCCCGCCGTTGGCGCTGCCGAAGGCGTCGATAGCAATGTCCTTGACGTTGCTCTTATTCACCCGGCTCACCGAGCCGGTACCGTTGCTGAAGTTACCCTCGTTGATGACGAAGGCATACTGGCCCGTGCCGGCCGCCGTGGGCGTGGTGTTATCATCTTTCGAGCAGCTAGCCAGGAAGCTGGCAAACGCCGCGCCGAGCAGCAAGGGGCGAAAAAGTTTTTGCATACAACTCTGCGTTCTACCGAACGCTACAAATGGGTGAAGGGAAAAGATATGGAGTGAGTTAGCGCCAGTCGAGGCGCAGGCTGGCCTGCCAGGCGCGGGGGGCCGCCGGCCGGCCGGGGTAGCCGAAGTAGGCTTGGTTGAGCAGGTTGGTGGCCCGCAGCAGGCCGGTGAGGTCGCAGCCGGGCAGGCGCCAGGTGTAGCCCAGGGTAGCCCCGGCCACGGCGTAGGCGGGTAGGTTGGCCGTGCCCGAGGCATCGGTGTAGCGCCGGCCGGTGGCGGTGGCCTGCGCGCTCAGCAGCCAGCGGCCCCAGTACTGGTCGGCCACCAGGCTGCCCTGGTGCCGGGGCACGTACATGAGCTGCACCCCTAGGGGGTCGTAGTCGCCGGGGGCGCCCTGGGTTTTGGTGGTGCTAGTGAGGCTGTAGGCGGCGCGGGCCAGCAGGCGGTACGGGCCCCGGCGCAGGCGGTAGGCGGCGGTGGCCTCCAGACCCTGGCTACGCACCTGCCGCAGGTTCAGCGGACTCCAGATGCCGCGGTCGTCGGGCGTCCACTGCACCCAGTCGTTCACGAGCTGGTGGAAGGCCGTGGCCTCGGCCACTAGGCTGGCGCCGGGCCCTAGGGGGTAGGTATAGCGCAAGCCGCCCTCGTAGCCCAGGCCGGTTTCGGGGCGTAGGTTGGGGTTGCCGCCGGGCTGCCAGTAGCGCTCGTTCAGGGTGGGGGCGCGGTAGCTGCGCGAGGCGCTGCCCCGCAGCGTGAGGCGCGCGCTGGCCGAGTCGGCCGCGGCGCGGCGACCCGCCCCGAGGTCCCACTCGGCCCCCAAGGTGGGCGTGAGGGGGGCGGCCCCGCCGGGCAGCAGCGCCTGGCGCAGGTTGCCCGACAGGCGCAGGCCGGGGCGCGGGTCGAAGCGCAGCAGGGCGAAGGCGGCGGCCCGGTTTTCGGTGATGGGCGCGGGGCCGTAGCCGTCGATTTGGGCGGCGTAGTGCTGGGCTTCGGCTCCCAGGCGCAGGCTGCCGCGCTGCCCTAGGGCGCTGGTGTGCTCGGCCTGGGCCTGGGTGGTGCGCATCAGCGAGCGGCTGGTGGCGCCGCCATCCTGGTAGTCGAGCACGTCCTCGAACCAGGCGGCGCGCACCGCCCACTGCCGCCGGGCCGAGGCCAGGTGGCGGTAGGCCAGCAGCAGGCGGCGGCTCTTGTCCAGCTCGCGGGTTTGGGTGGGCGCGGCGTAGATACTGGGCTGAATGTCGCGGTCGGTGTCGGTAAGCCAGGCGGTGGCTGTCAGCTCGCCGCCCTGCCCCAGGCGCAGGGCCAGGTCCTGGGTCAGGCTCCACTGGTGGTGCAGCACGGCGTTGGTGAGCAGGCGGCGCACCGGGCCGGCGGCTTCCTGCACGGTGTAGGGGTAGTCGTTTTGGGCGGTGCGGTAGCTGGCGGCGGTGCGGGCGGCCACGCGGCCGCCGGCCACGCTTAGGGTGCCGCTGCCGCCCAGCAGCCCGAAGCTGCCCGCGTCGGCCTGCACGCTGCCGCGCGCGCCCGGCCGCCAGTCCAGGGTATTGTCCAGCAGCACCGTGCCGCCGATGGCGCCGCTGCCGTAAAGCGCCGCCGCGGGCCCCGGCTGCACCGCCACGCTGGTGGGCCCGCCCACCGGCAAGATGGCAAAGTCGGCCTCGCCCAGCGAGGGAATGTTGATGTTGAGCCCCTGCCAGAGCACCGCCGTGTGCCGCGCCGCCGTGCCCCGGATGCTGATGGACGCCAGCTGCCCCGGCCCATAATCCTTGAAATACAAGGGCGTGCGCGCCTGCAGCACCTGCGCCAGCGAGGCGCCGCGGCCCAGCGCCAGGTCGGTCGAGTCGAGCACCAGCTGGCGGCTGCCCACCGCAAACTGGGTGGGCCGCACCGTGCTGATGCGCGCTTCGGCCAGGCGGTGCGGGCGGGTCGTGAGCGTGTCGGCCGGGGGGCGCGGCGCAGATGTGGCGCTGGGCCGCGCGGCCGGGGCCACCTGGGCGCGGGCAACCGGGGCGGCCAGCAGCAGCCCTAGGGTACACGCAAGCAGGCTACCCAGCAGGCAGCATTTATTAACAAATAACTTGCTGATAACAAATAACTTGCTGAAAAACAGCATTGAACTAAATTTTCCAACGAAAATTCAGCTCAAAACCCCATCGAAGCAGCCGCCCGAAAGCAAGCCAGCCGACGGCGCCGAGGCCGAGCGCCCGCCCCAGCTACCAAAGCAGCTGGGGGCAGGGCAGTCATTCTCCGCCCGTCCGCCGCGGGCGCTGAACCTAGTGAGTGCCCCGGCAGGTCTCCTGGCTTGCGCGGCCGGGTGGGCGGCCTTCCCACCGGCCCCGGCCCCCTAGGGAGCCAAGCGCCGGCAGTGGCATGGGGTGCCCACCCCGATATCGCGCCTACAGTTGCGGGGACAGCTCCGGCCCTTCACCGGATTCCCTTTTAAGCCGCGCCCCGTGGGTAGGGGGTTGGCACCGTGGCTCTACAAAGATAGACCGCAGATTTAACGGATTTAACGGATTTCGCGGATACGCCTGCTGCGCAGGCTAACTACGCGGGTGTTGTGGCAGCGCCGTTCATCAAAATTTATTCTTGATTGTCAAAGTATTACGTTGACAAATGAGTGATTTGGTTACTTCGCAAATGCAACTTAGCAACTGGTCGCCGCCGGGGGCCGGCCCCTGGTAAAGTAGCGTCAACAGAGCGGGTAGCCGGCAGTGTCCCGTGGCTCCAGCAGTGCCCCGGCCTGGCCCCCGGCAACGCCTCCCCCACCACCCGCGTAGGCAGGAGCTTTAGCTCCGTATCCGCGAAATCCGTTAAATCCGTTGAATCTGCGATTAGATTTTTTCCAGCGGCCCGACGTGCTGCTCATCGCCCGCGAGCTGCTGGGCAAGCGCGTGAGCACCCACATCGGCGGCGAGCTAACCAGCGGCCGCATCGTCGAGACGGAGGCCTACCGGCACGAGGGCGACCCCTCCATTACGCTGCATTTGCAGCGCAAGCGGCAGCAGGCCCAGGCGCTGTACCGGGCCGGCGGCCACGCCTACCTCTACACTGTGTACCGGGTGCACACGCTCTTCAATATCACTACCCACGACGCGCAACACCCCGACGCGGTGCTCATCCGGGCCATCGAGCCGCTCGAAGGACAAGACGTGATGCTGCGCCGCCGGGGCTTGGCCAAGCCGGCGCGCAACCTCACCGCTGGCCCCGGCGTGCTCAGCCAGGCCCTAGGCCTCACGCCGGCCTTGAACGGTGAGCGGGTCACCGGCCCCCACATCTGGTTCGACGACCTGGGCGAACCCATTGCCGATGAGCAGGTTGTTGCCAGCTCGCGCGTGGGTCTGGAATACGCCGGCCAGGACGCGGTGGATTTACCCTGGCGCTTCCGCCTGGCCGACAGCAAGTGGACCAGCCCGGCGAAGTAAGTAGTCAGGTAAAAGAGGCGGTCATGCTGAGCTTGCCGAAGCCTCTCTACCGCGCGAGTAATCCCGACGATTGAAGTTAGTTGCGCAGTAGAGATGCTTCGGCAAGCTCAGCATGACCGCCTCTTTTATCTATTGGCCGCTATCTAACTAGCTCGCTACCCATTCCCAAATGGTGGCGCTCGTCCTTCACGGCGTTGTGGATGTTCCACTCGATTTCGTGCTCGAAGGCGTGGCGGCGCACGGGGCAATCGGGCATGTGGCAGATGGCGCAGGCGGCGAACGAGCATGGGTCGGCGTGCACGAACATCTCGACCTCCACGGCCTCGAACTTGACGCGAATAAGGGCCTCCACCTCGTGAATTTCGGTGTGCACCTGCTCCAGCGAGAGGTAGTAAGGCATCTGCATGTGGCAGTCGATGTGCAGGTTGGCGCCGTAGCGCTGCACGCGCAGGTTGTGCACGTCTATCCAGCAGGGGCGGCGCAGGCGCTGCAGCTCAGCAATGACCTCAGCCACGGTGGCAATGTCGCTCTCATCCATGAGGCCGCCCACGGCGCTGCGCACCAGCTGGTAGCCATTATACAGAATGAAGCAGCCCAGCACGAACGCCGCCGCCCCATCGATGCTGGCGTAGCCTGTGAAGTACACCAGCACCAGCACCGCCGAGGCCACCAGGCTAGTCACGGCGTCGAGGTAGAGGTGCTTGCCATCGCCCACCAGGGCCACCGACTGCACCCGCCGTCCCGCCCGCACCAGCCACAGCCCTAGGCCGAAATTGACGAGCGCCGTGGCCGAGAGCAGTAGCACCCCAAAATCGGGCTTGTGCACCGCGTGCGGGTGCAGCAGCGAGCGCGTGGCGTCGAAGAGGATAAAGGCGCCCGCGCTGATGATGAGCGCGCCCTCGAAGCCGATGCTCAGGTACTCGATTTTGCCGTGGCCGTAGGGGTGGTTTTCGTCCTTGGGCTGGTCGGCCAGGTAGAGGCTGTAGAGGGCAAAGCCGCTGGTAAAGACGTTGATGATACTTTCGAGGGCATCGGTGAGCACCACCTGCGAGCGGGTGAGGCGGTAGGCGTAGAACTTGGTGAGCACCAACACGATGCTGACGGCCAGCGACAGCAGGCCGAGGCGACGCTTGAGGGCGGGGGTGGCTGGCATAGGCCCACAAAGGTCGGCACGGATGGGTGTACCGTGGACGCCGCAAGGCCACTAGCCGGGTAAACTCGTGGACTCGCAGGGCCCGCGAAACAAAATGCGCAACTTTTTCGCTAAAAAATCTGTATTTAGGGAGGTTTAAAAATATTTTTAGGCAAGTCTAAAAATTTCATTACATTTGTCACAGCTACCTACTACTATAGTGCCTGCCTCTACCCTAGCCCCTGCAGCCGCTCCCGAGCCGGGCTGGCGCCACGCTCGCACCGGCAACTCGCTGAGCGAAGTGCACGGCAGCATTGCCGTGCCGGGGCCGGGCGCCACGTTCTGGCAGCGGTTTCGGGCCTACTGGGGGCCGGGGCTGCTGGTGGCCGTGGGCTACATGGACCCCGGCAACTGGGCCACCGACATTGCGGGCGGCGCCCGCTTTGGCTACACCCTGCTGAGCGTGGTGCTGCTGAGCAACCTCTTTGCCATGCTGCTGCAGCACCTGGCCGCCAAGCTAGGCATCGTGACCGGGCGCGACCTGGCCCAGGCCTGCCGCGACCACTACTCACGCCCCGTGAGCCTGGCGCTATGGCTGTTCTGCGAAATCGCCATTGCGGCCTGCGACCTGGCCGAAGTCATCGGCTCGGCCATCGCGCTCAACCTGCTTTTTGGCCTGCCGCTGCCCTGGGGCGTGGCCCTCACCACTCTGGATGTGCTGCTGGTGCTGCTGCTCCAAAACAAGGGCTTCCGGGTGATTGAGAGCCTGGTGGCGGGGCTTATCTTCTTGATATTCGGGTGCTTCCTGTACGAGATTATCGCCTCGCACCCCGACTGGCTGGGACTGGCCAAGGGCCTGGTGCCGCAGCTACAGGTGGTTACCAACCCGGCTATGCTCTACGTGGCCATCGGCATCCTAGGTGCCACCGTGATGCCGCACAACCTGTACCTGCACAGCAGCATCGTGCAGGTGCGCCAGATTGAGCCTACCGAAGCTGGCCGCCGCTCGGCCCTCAAGTTTGCCACCATCGACTCGACGGTGGCGCTGTTTCTGGCCTTCTTCATCAACGCCGCCATCTTGGTGACGGCCGCGGCGGCTTTCCACGGCAAGGGGCACGACGACGTGGCCGACATTGCCGACGCCCACAGCCTGCTCTCGCCGGTGCTGGGGGCCAGCGCGGCCAGCGTCATCTTCGCCATCGCCCTGCTCGCCTCGGGCCAAAGCTCGACGCTGACCGGCACCCTGGCGGGCCAGATTGTGATGGAAGGCTTTCTAAACCTGCGGCTGAAGCCCTGGGTGCGCCGCCTCATTACGCGCTTGGTGGCGGTGGTGCCGGCGCTGGTAGTGGCCATCATCTACGGCGAGAAGGGCACCGGCCAGCTGCTGGTGCTCAGCCAGGTTATCCTGTCGCTGCAGCTCTCCTTCGCCGTCATCCCCCTGGTACTGTTCACTAGCGACAAGCTCAAGATGGGCACCTTCGTCAACGGCCCCTGGCTGAAGGCGCTGGCCTGGTCGGTAGCCGGCATTATTTTGACGTTGAACCTCTTCCTGCTCTGGCAAACGCTGAGCGGCAACGAGTAGGCCCAACGGTTAACCCCACCCCCGGCCCCTCCCCTCCGGGAGAGGGGAGCCCGATGATTGCCTGACGTAAGCAAACACAAGCACCACCGTGGCTCCCCTCTCCCGGAGGGGCCGGGGGTGGGGTCCCACGTCTGCGCCGCCCCCACTCCCTTCCCGGACTTCCCAACTCCAAGCAGCCTTTCGGCCGGCTACGGGCCGCGCCTTGCCTTTACCCTCACCCCGCCCTATGAAGCAACTTCTTCTCTACTTGCTGCTTATCCCCATTGGTGCTTGGGCGCAGGCCCCGCTGCGCGGGCGGGTGCAGGATGCCGCCGGCCGGCCCGTACCCTACGCCAGCGTGGCGGTGCCGGCCCTGAAGCAAGGAGCTACGGCCGATGCCGAGGGGGCTTTTAGCCTGGCGCTGCCCCTAGGGCCCCAGCAGCTAGAAGTGAGCGCCGTGGGCTACGCCACTGGCCGGCCGCGCGTGACGCTGCCGCTGGCTAGCGTGCTCATCATCACCTTAGTAGCGGAGGAAAAGGCCATTGGCGAAGTGGTGGTAACAGGCGTGAGCCGCCGCACCGAGCTGCGCCGCTCGCCGGTGCCCATCGCGGCGCTGGGCCAGCGCGAGATTCGCCTCAACGCCAATGCCAACGTGATTGACGCGGCCGTGCGCGGTGTGCCGGGCCTCACGGCCGTGACCACCGGGCCCAACATCAGCAAGCCGTTTATTCGGGGCCTGGGCTACAACCGGGTGCTGACGCTCTTCAACGGCCTGCGGCAGGAAGGCCAGCAGTGGGGCGACGAGCACGGCATTGAGGTAGATGGCTACGGCGTGGACCGGGTGGAGGTGGTGAAGGGCCCCGCCAGCCTGCTCTACGGCTCCGACGCCGTGGCCGGCGTGGTGAACCTACTGCCCGCCCTGCCCAGCGGCCCAGCCGGCGAGCTGCACGGCGAGGCCCTGGCCGAGTACCAGAGCGTGAACGGCCTGTTCGGCAACTCCCTAGGGCTGAACTACCGCAGCAAGAGCGGCTTGCAAACCAGCCTGCGCGCCAGCCACCGCTTGGCCCGCGACTACCGCAACCCGGTGGATGGCCTGGTATACAACACCGGTTTTCAAGAGCTTACGCTGACTGGCATGGTGGGCGTGGAGAAGAAGTGGGGCGACGCCCGCCTCTGGCTGACCACCTACGACAACCGCCAGGAAATCCCCGACGGCAGCCGCGACTCCTTGAGCCGGCGCTTCACCCGGCAGGTGCTGGAAACGGGCCTCGACGACGTGCGCCACCGGCCGCTGGTGCCCAAGGACGAGCTGCGCAGTTACACCCTCGGGCCGCTGCGCCAGCACATTCGGCACTACCGGGCCTTTGGCACCGGCAGCGTGCGGCTAGGGCCCGGCGAGCTGCGCCTGCTGCTGGGCGCCCAGCAAAACCACCGCCAGGAGTTCAACCACCCCACCGCCCCCGGCCAGCCCGGCCTCGACCTGCGCCTGACCACCGCCAACTACGAGGCGCGCTACCTGCTGCCCGCCTGGCGCGGCTACGAGTTGACGGTGGGCCTAGGGGGCATGAGCCAGCTCAACGAGCACCTCAACGCCACCGACTTCCCCATCCCGCCCTACCGCCTGCACGACCTCGGCGGCTTTGGGGTGGTAAAAAAGACCCTAGGGGCACTGGAGCTGACTGGCGGCCTGCGCCTCGACACGCGCCGCGTGCGCTGGGACGATTTCTGGGTGGCGCCGAACCCAGCCACGGGTTTCGACCAGGCTACCGGGCCGGATGCGGTAGGCGCCACGCGGCCGTTTGCGGCGTTTGGGCGCAGCTACCGGGGGGTGTCGGCCAGCCTGGGTGGCAGCTACGCCCTGGGGCCCCACCTGGTGCTGCGGGCCAACGTAGCGCGCGGCTACCGGGCCCCCAACATCCCCGAAATCGGCTCCAACGGCCTCGACCCTGGCGCCCACATCGTGTACCTGGGCAACCGCGCCTTCGGGCCCGAGTTCTCGTGGCAGCAGGACCTGGGGGTGCTCTGGCAGTCGAGCAGCTGGGAGGCCAGCGCCGAGGTTTTCCACAACTACGTTAGCAACTTCATCTACCAGGCGCGGCTCTTCGATGCCCTAGGGCAGCCGGTGGAGGTAGTGCCCGGCAACGCCACCTACCAGTACCAGCAGGCCGCCGCGCGCCTCTACGGCGGCGAGCTGGCCTTCAACCTGCACCCCACCGCCCTGCCCTGGCTGAGCTGGCGCACCGGCGCGGCCCTGGTCATCGGCCTCAACGACAACCCCGCCCTGCGCGAGCGCGCCGGCGACGCCGCCCGCTACCTGCCCCTGATGCCCGCCCCCCAAGCCCGCACCGAGCTACGCCTCACCGCACCCCCTAGGCCCGGCCAGCGCCTGGCGGCCAGCTACTTGCGCCTCACCCTCGACGCCACCGCCGCCCAAACCCATCCTTACGCCGTAGACGGCGCCGAAACGCCCACCGCCGGCTATGCCCTGCTGGGCCTGGGCGCCGGCACCACCTACCGCACCCGCGCCGGCCGTGAGGCCCTGCAGCTCTTCGTGCAAGTCGATAACCTGCTGAACACCGCCTACCAAAGCCACCTGAGCCGCCTCAAATACTTCGAGTATTACCAGGCCTCACCCACCGGCCGGCTGGGCATCTTCAACCCCGGCCGCAACCTGGGCGTGAAGCTGGTGGTGCCGTTTTGAGGAATGGGCAGTGGAGTAATGAGGTAGTAGGGTACTAGAAGGCCGTCATGCTGAGCTTGCCGAAGTATTTCTGCCACGCCGTCAGAATAGCCCTAGAGTCGTCGCTCGGTAGAGATGCTTCGGCAAGCTCAGCATGACTGACTATTATCATTACTTCCATTACGCTCACTATTCCCATTACTCGAATGAACCCCGCCCTCACTCGCCTCTGCCAACTGGCCCAGGCACCTAGCCGCCGCATTATCGGCCTGATGTCGGGCACCTCGCTCGATGGGCTCGACGTGGCGCTGTGCCGGCTGGCGGGCGCCGGGCCGGGCACCCAACTCACGCTGGAGCACTTCGCCACCGTGCCCTACGACGACGAGACGCGCCGCCGCATCCGGCAGGTGTTTGCCCAGGGGCAGGTGAGCCTGGAGTACCTCACGCTGCTCAACCCCTGGATAGCCCGGTTGCACGCCCGGCTGGTGCTCGACTGCCTGCGCCAGTGGCAGGTAGCGCCCGCCGAGGTAGACCTGCTGGCCAGCCACGGCCAAACCGTGTACCACGCGCCGCAGCACCAGCACCAGCAGCCCGACTTCGCGGGCCAGAACGCTACTCTGCAACTAGGCGACGGCGACCACCTGGCTGTCGAAACCGGCATCATTACCTTGAGCGACTTCCGCCAGAAGCACCTTGCGGCGGGCGGTGAAGGGGCCCCGCTGGCCGCCTACGGCGACTATCTGCTGCTGAGCAGCCCCGCCGAGCCGCGCCTGCTGCTCAACCTGGGCGGCATCGCCAACTTCACCTACCTGCCCCCGGCCAGCCAGGATGCTCGCGCCGCCTTCAGCACCGACACTGGCCCCGGCAACACGCTGCTCGACGCCCTGGTGCGCCAGCATCGCCCGCCCTTGCAGTACGACGAGGACGGCCGCCTGGCCCTGGCCGGGCAGGTGCACGAAGGGCTACTCGCGGCCCTGCTGACGCACCCTTTCTTTGCCGCGCCCCTGCCTAAAACCACTGGCCCCGAACTGTTTGGCCCCGCCTACCTGGCCGCCGCCCAAGCCGCCAGCTACACCGAAACGCTGGGGCTGGAAGACCTGCTGGCCACCCTGGCAGAGCTGAGCGCCCTAGGGGTAGCCCGCGCCGTGAAGCTGGCATTTGAAGGCCGCCCCGTGCCGCCCGTATACCTGAGCGGCGGCGGGGCGCACAACCCGGCGCTGGTAGCGGCCTTGCAGCGCCACTTGCCGGGCGCCCGCTTTGCCACCACCGATGCCCTAGGGGTACCGCCCGATGCCAAGGAAGCCATCCTCTTCGCAGTGCTGGCCAACGAGGCGGTGGCGGGCCAGCCGGTAGCCATCGGGGCCGGGCGCCAGCGGGTGCCGGCCGTGAGCATGGGCAAGCTGAGCTGGCCGGGGTAGGGTGGGTGGTCGCTCTCTACGATTCACCCCACCCCCGGCCCCTCCCCTCCGGGAGAGGGGAGCCGAACGATTGAACACGTATGCGCCGCCGTGGCTCCCCTCCCCCGGAGGGGGGGGCCGGGGGTGGGGTCTGCCGGCAGCGCCGCTCGTAACTATACTGGCTGCCAACCTATATCAGCCCGCAAAAGCCCACATGAGCAAAAAGTGAACAAAACCGCTTATACTTGACCTCGCAACGGTTCTGTTCACTTTTTTCTGCTTTTGCTTATGGTTCGTTTGTACGTATCGGGCCGCTGGGCCGCCGCTAGCTGGGCGGCGCTGCTAGGCCTGCTCTTGACCACTGCCGCCTGGGCCCAGGGCGGCGCGGGCCAGCGCTACACCCTCATCGGGCGGGTGGCCGACGCCAGCGGGCAGGGCCTGCCGGGCGCCACGGTGCTGCTGACGGGCACCACCCTAGGGGCCACGTCCGACCTCGACGGCAGCTACTCCATTGCGGGCACGGTGGCGCCGGGCGACTACGCGCTTGTCTTTTCGGCGGTGGGCTATCGCACCGAAACGCGGCCCGTGACCCTCGGGACTGCCACCAGCATTACTACCAACGCGACGCTGGCCGAGAGCCGCCAGAGCCTCGACGAGGTGGTGGTAGTGGGCTCGACGGTGACCACCAGCCGGCGCGAGCTGGGCAACGCCATCAGCACCATCAACGGCAACGACCTGACGCAGAGCGGCTCGGCGCAGGTGCTCAACTCGCTGCAGGGCAAGGTGCCGGGCGCGCAGATAACCCAGACTTCCGGCGACCCCTCGGGCGCTATGTCGGTGCGCCTGCGCGGGGTGCACTCGCTGTCGGGTTCCTCCGACCCGCTCTACGTCATTGACGGCGTAATAATTAGCAATGCCAGCACCAACGTGTCGCAGCTGGCGCTGGCCAACGACATCGGGAGCGCCAACGCCGGCCAGAACCGCCTGGCCGACCTCAACCCCGATGACATTGCCAGCATCAACGTGATAAACGGGGCGGCGGCGGCGGCGCAGTACGGCTCTAGGGCCAGCAACGGGGTGGTGCTCATTACCACCAAGCGCGGGCGGGCCGGGGCCCCTAGGGTGTCGTTTTCGGCTAGCGCCCAGCTCAACGAGCTGCGCCACATGGTGCCGGTGAACACCTACGGCAAGCAGTTTGGCTTTGCCGGACTGCGGTTGTACCCCATCGCGGCCGTGTCGGCGGCGCAGGTGGCGGCCAACCCCGGCACCACCACCATCGGCATCAACCGGGCTAATGTGACTACCCAGCTGGCTAGCAACCAAGTAGATGTGACGCGCTACAACTACTTCGACCAGATTTTCCGCACCGGCTACGGCACCGACGACGCGCTCTCCATCTCGGGCGGCTCCGACAACACGCAGTACTACGTGTCGCTGGGCTACCTCAAAAACCAGGGCATCATCAAGGGCACCGATTTCACGCGCTACAACCTGCGGGCGCGGGTAGACCAGCGCCTGGCCAAGTGGGCCAAGGCGTCGGCCGGGCTGAGCTATATCAACAGCTTCGCCAACGAGAAGGCCAACGGCAACGTGTTCTACAGCCCCATCAACTCGGTGAATATCACCAACAACATCTACGACATTACGCAGCGCGACGCCAGCGGCAACCTGCTGGCCGTGGAGCCCACCCGCGTAAACCCGCTCTCGACCATCGAGGACATGAGCTTCACGCAGGGCGTGAACCGCACCGTGAGCGACGTGCAAGTGAATTTGACGCCCTTCAAAGGCTTTTCGGTGGACTACGTGCTGGGCGTGGATGCCTTTGCGCAGGCCGGGCAGGGCTACATCCGGCCCTACCCCTACCAGGCCACGGCCGGCCTGCCCGCCGCCCGCTACCCCCTAGGCTACGCCTCCAATGCCGTCAACAACGCTCTGCAGTTGAACTCGGACGTGAACGTGGGCTACGAGCGGATGCTGGGCGATAAGTTCAAGCTGAACCTATTAGCCGGCTACTCCTACCAGTACAGCCGCTCGGAGCTGACCGCCACCCAGGGCCAGAACCTGGCGCCCTTCATCACTACCGTGAGCGGGGCCAGCAGCACCACCGTCACCTCGGCCTACACCCTCGACCGCTTCGATTTGAGCGGCTACTACGGCCAAGCCACCATCGGCTACGGCAACCTGGCGTTCCTCACCGGCTCGCTGCGGCGCGACCGCTCCTCGAAGTTCTCCAGCTCGGAAACCAACCAGCTTTACCCCAAAATCAGCGGTTCGCTGGTGGTGTCGGACTTGACGTTTTGGCAGGGCGCCAGCTTCGCCAAGGCCTTCAACAGCTTCAAGCTGCGCGCCAGCTACGGCGAAGCCGGCAACCTGACGGGCATCAATTCCTACGACCGCTTCTACCAGTTTCAGCCGGTGGGCTTTTTGGGCCGCAACACCATCGTGCCGGGCACCACGCTGGCTAACCCCGCCGTACGCCCCGAGCGCATGGCCGAGCTGGAGGGCGGCCTCGACCTGGGCTTCCTCAACGACCGCCTAGGGCTGGGCGTGACGCTGTACTCGCAGAAAATCACCGACTTGGTGGTACGCCGCAACCTGGCGCCCAGCACCGGCGGCTCGGCCATCGTGAATAACGTGGGCTCGATGCAAAACCGGGGCCTGGAAGCCACCCTGACCGCCGTGCCGGTGAAAACCACGGCCGTGACTTGGGACGTGAGCGTGATTTTCAGCCGCAACCGCAACAAGGTGCTCGATTTGCCCGGCTCGAACGGCGCCACCCAGGCCATCAGCATCGACAACGCGGCCGGCGCGCCGGTGTATTTGCTCAGTGGCCAGCCGGCGGGTGTGTTCTACGGCTCGGCCTACGCCCGCAACCCCGACGGCTCGCTGCTGCTCACCAGCCAGGGCTTCCCGCAGGATGAGCGCACCAGCGGCCAGGCCACGGGCAGCACCACCTACGTGCCCTCGCGCGGGGCCGACGGCCAGCCCAGCTACGCCGCCGGCACCAGCGTGGCCAACGTGGTCATCGGCAACCCCAACCCCAACTGGACGGGCTCATTCAGCACCAACCTGGCCGTGAAGCGCTTCTCGCTGCACGTGCTGCTCGATGCCGTGCAGGGCGTGAGCGTGTTCAACGCCGACAAGCGCACCCGCCAGGGCGTGGGCCTAGGGGGCGACTTTGCCGAGCAGGAGCTGCGCGGCAACCTGCCCCGCGGCTACGTCTTCGCCATCTACAACACCCAAGAGTTCCGCGTGGACAACGGCTCGTTTGTGAAGCTGCGCGAAACGGCGCTTACCTACACGCTGCCCACCATCAGCAAGTACATCAGCGGCCTGAGCGTATCGGTGGTGGGCCGCAACCTCATTTCGTGGGATAACTACAACGGCTTCGACCCCGAAACCAGCGCCGGCGGCTCGTCGGATTTGCTGCGCGCCATCGACTTCGGCAACGTGCCCATTCCGCGCACCTACCAGCTCAAGCTGGCGGCCACTTTCTAGGGGCTGCTCGGCACAAAAAGGCGGTCATGCTGAGCTTGCCGAAGCATCTCTGCCGCGTAAGTAATCCCAACGCCAGGAGTTAGTTACGCGGTAGAGATGCTTCGACAAGCTCAGCATGACGGACAGGTTTTTAACTTCTTCGTCAGTCATTATCCATGAAACGCATTCTATATATCACCGCCTTGCTGGCCCTGGGCACCCTAGGGGCCTGCCAGCGCGAATACCTGAACCCGAGTACCGCCAGCCAGCAACAGGTAGTGAGCACCTCCGACGGTCTGCTCACGCTCTGCAACGGCTTGCAGTACCGCTACAGCACGGGCGGCCTGCTGAGCGTCATTTACAACGCGGTGGCCCTAGGGGGCCTCAGCACCCGCGAGCTGACCGTGCTCAACGTGGGCAACATCGAGGAGTATAACGTGAGCCTGGGCGGCGGCAGCGTCAACAACGCCAACGGCGTGGTGCGCAACGTGTGGACGCAGTGCCAGCTGGTGCGCGCCAACGCCGACCTGGTGCTGGCCAACGCCGGCAATGCGCCCGACGCGGGCACCCGCGCCGGCATCGTGGCCTACGCCAGCATTTTCCGGGCGCTGGCCCTAGGCACCCTGGCCGAGTCGTTCGAGCAAGCCCCGCTCACCACTGGCGACAACGCGCCTTTCGTGCCGCGCCTACAGCTGCTCACCGATGCCGTGACGCAGCTCGAAACGGCCGCCGCCGGCCTGGCCGCCAACCCGGTGTCGAGCGACTTCACCAGCAAGATTGTGCCCGGCCTCGACCTGACCAACACGCTGCAAGCCCTCATCGCGCGCTACAGCCTGGAAGCCGGCAACTACGACAAAGCCCTGACGGCCGCCGCCAAGGTGAGCCTCACCAGCAAGTCTGTATTCAACTACGACGACAACACACGCAACCCAATTTTCGAAGTGGCCTTCGGCAACCGCAACGTGTTCGAGCCCACCGACTACGCCCTGGGCCTCACGGGCAGCCTGGCCCCCAGCAGCGCCGACCAGCGCCTGCCCTTCCTGATGCGCGCCAACCCCACCGCCACCCAAAACCGCGGCCTGGCCTTCTACACCGCCAACAACGCGCCCATCCCGGTGTACCTGCCCGGCGAGATGCTGCTGATTCAGGCCGAGGCCTACGCCCGCAAAAACGACCTCACCAACGCCGTCACCTACCTCAACCGGGTGCTTACCAAAACGCCTGCGCAAGACGTGTATGGCCTAGGGGCCGCCCTGCCTGCCTACAGCGGCGCTCTCACTCAGGATGCCGTGCTCTTCGAAATCCTGCGCAACCGCTACATCGAGCTGGCCTTCCAGGGCTTCCGCCTCGAGGATAGCCGCCGCTTCAACCGCCCCGGCGCGGGCACCACCGGCGCCGAGCGCAACCGCAACTTCTATCCCTATCCGCGCGTCGAGCGGGAGAACAACTCCGGCACGCCTGCCGACCCGGCGATATAGAGTACTAGGCACCCGACAGCTAGAACGTCATGCTGAGCTTGCCGAAGCATCTCTACCACGTAAGTAAACTCAACGTCAGGAGTTAGTTACGCGGCAGAGATGCTTCGGCAAGCTCAGCATGACGTTCTTTCATTATAACCTCCAGCCCCGCCGAACCTCCCGGCCCCCGCGTAGGTTTGTAGTCCCGTGCCGACCGCCTCGCCCCGCATCCTGCTTCTTACGCCGCCGCTCACGCAGCTCAACACGCCCTACCCGGCCACGGCTTACATCAAGGGCTTTTTGGGCGGGCGCGGCTACCAGGTGCACCAGGCCGACCTTAGCTTGGGGCTGGTGCTCAAGTTGTTCTCGAAGCAGGGCCTAGGGCGCGTGTTCGACGAAATCGAGCGCGGCAACTACCAGCTTAGCGACAACGCCCAGCGGATGCTGCGCCTGCGCCACCGCTACGAAGCCACCATCGGCCCGGCCATCCGGTTTCTGCAAAACAAGGACCTGACGCTGGCCCCGCGCATCTGCCACGGCCGCTTCCTGCCCGAGGCCAGCCGCTTCGACAACGTGGCCGACCTCGAAACCGCCTTCGGCACCATGGGCCTTACCGACCAGGCGCGCCACCTGGCCACGCTCTACCTCGAAGACCTAGCCGATTTGGTGAAGGAAACCGTGGGCCCGCAGTTCGGCCTTTCCCGGTATGCGGAGAGCCTAGCCATGTCGGCTACCCACTTCGACCCGCTGCACGACACCCTGCAAGCCCCGCCCAACTTAGTGGATACCCTGCTGCTAGAGCTGCTCGACGAACTGCTGGCTCAGCAAAAGCCAGACGTGGTAGGCTTCACCGTGCCCTTCCCCGGCAACCTCTACGCCGCCCTGCGCCTGGCCCAGCGCATCAAGCAAGTCAGCCCCGGCACGCTCACCATCATGGGCGGCGGCTACCCCAACACCGAGCTGCGCACCCTAAAGGAGCCGCGCTTCTTCGACTACATCGACTACCTGACCCTGGACGACGGCGAGGGCCCGTGGCTGCGAATTTTGGAGGCCCTAGGGGTGGAAAATAAGATAATAATAGAACGTCATGCTGAGCTTGCCGAACCGGAGGACGGCGTTAGCCAAGCATCTCTACCGAACAACCCAGGCGGCGCGGTAGAGATGCTTCGACAGGCTCAGCATGACCACCTTTTAGCATCCCTAGATACCAGCCAATTCCAGCGCACCTTCCTGCGCAACGCGGCCGGGGCGGTTGAGTACGTCAACCACCCGCACCCCGACGTGCCGCACACCGAGGTGGGCACGCCCGACTACTCCGACCTGCCCCTGGGCGACTACCTCTCGGTGATTGAGGTGCTGAACCCCATGCACCGCCTCTGGAGCGACGGGCGCTGGAACAAGCTCACTGTGGCCCACGGCTGCTACTGGAAGCGCTGCTCGTTCTGCGATGTCACGCTCGACTACATCGGCCGCTACGAAACCGCGCCCGCCACGCTGCTCGTGGACCGCATCGAGCAGATAGTGGCCCAAACCGGCCAAACTGGCTTTCACTTCGTGGACGAGGCCGCCCCGCCGCTGGCCCTGCGCGATTTGGCCATCGAGCTGCTCAAGCGGCAGGTCAGCATCAGCTGGTGGGGCAACATCCGGTTTGAGAAGACCTTCACGCCCGACCTCTGCCGGCTGCTGGCCGCCTCGGGCTGCATCGCCATTTCGGGCGGGCTGGAGGTGGCTTCGGATAGGCTGCTGGCCCTCATGGAGAAGGGCGTGACCATTGCCCAGGTGGCGCGCGTCACGCAGGGCTTCACCCAGGCCGGCATCCTGGTGCATGCCTACCTGATGTACGGCTTCCCCACCCAAACCGCCCAGGAAACCATTGACGCGCTGGAAGTGGTGCGCCAGCTCTTCGACGCGGGCATCGTGCAGAGCGGCTACTGGCACCGCTTCAGCATGACGGCCCATTCCCCCGTGGGCAAGAACCCCGCGAAGTACCAGGTGGCCGCCATCGGCCCCGAGCCCGGCCCCTTCGCCTGGAACGACCTCTGGCACGACGACCCCCTGGGCGCCGACCACGAGCAGTTTGGCCCCGGCCTGGCCAAGAGCCTCTACAACTACATGCACGGCGTGGCCCTGCGCGAGCCGCTCAGCTTCTGGTTCGACTTCAAGACGCCCCGGCCTACCGTGCCGCGCCAGCTCATCGGCCAGGCCCTGCAAGCGCCCAACAACCGAAGGTCAGCGGAAGCTAAGCCCGACTTCGCCCAGCCCAACCGCCGCCTCTTCTGGCTGGGCAACGCCCCCGCGCTGCGCCGCGAGGCCGGCCGTAAAGGCCCTAGGGCCGTGCTCACCTGCTACGAGCAGGCCGAAGACTTCGAGCTGACCACCAGCGAAGTAATCGGCGCCTGGCTGCACGAGTTGCTCACGCGCCTCAGCCGCGACTACGATGCCAAAGTGCTGCTCAAGGAAGCCGCCGCCACCTTCCCCACCGGCGCGGGTGCTTGGGAGGCATTCTTAGAAAGTGAGCCCTGGCAGCTGCTACGCGAAAAGGGCTTGCTGCTGGTGTAGCGGTAAGGGAGTAAGTGGGCAAACAAACCAAAAAAGACGTCATGCTGAGTTTACCGAAGCATCTCTACCGTATGATACTGCGCGGTAGAGATGCTTCGGCAAGCTCAGCATGACGTCTTTTTCAATTCATTTAGCGCATTTACCTGCCCGCCAATCCTTTGCGCAAAATGAGGTCGCGCTGCACGTCCTGGCCCAGACGAAACGCGTGCTCACCAATCTCTTTGAAGCCGAAGCGTTGGTAAAAGGCCTTGGCGCGCTCGTTGTGCTCCCACACGCCCAGCACCACGGCCGTGCACCCGGCGGCCTGCGCCAGCTCCAGCACGCGGCGCATCAACGCCCCACCCAGGCCGGTGCCCGTCCAGTCTTCTAGCACGTATAGCTGCTTCAGCTCCAGCTGGTTGGCCTCTTTGCCGGCGGACAGCCCTAGGCGCGAGTGGCGCACCACCTGGGCGTAGCCTACGGCCTGGCCCTGCATCTCGGCCAGCAAAAACGTCACGGCGGGGTCTTGCAGTTGCGCTAGCTGCAGCTCGGGGCTATAGGTTTCGGCCAGGTAGGCGGCCAGGTCGGCCGGCGTGTTGCTGGCGGCAAAAGTTTCGGTGAAGGTTTGGCGGCCCAGCTCGGCCAGCAGCGTGGCCGTAGCCGGGTTGGCCTTGGCCACGGCCAGGCGAAGGGGAGAAGACATAGCCCCGCAAAGGTCGGGCCCTAGGGGCACATTACTCGCGGAAAGGCGTTTGGCCGTGCAGGCCCACGCGCCAGCCCACGTAGCAGGTGAGCATTCCGGCCACCAGCCCAAACACTACCTGCGCCAGCGGCCCGCTCCCCAGCACGCCCAGCTTGCGGTAGTCGTAGAGCAGTACGTAAAGCTGTAGGGCATAGCCAATTATCAGCAAAGCGCCCGCGGCAATGAGTAGGCCCGCTACCACGCGGCGCGAGGCCGGCGTGAGGATGGTGCGGGACGAAGGACGGCGAGCAGGCATAGCGACCCCTTAAACTCCTAAATCCGGTGCGATGTTCCCCGCTGCCGTTTGCCGGCCTCGCCCTATCTTTGCCCTACCAACCCCCGCGAGAGTAGCTCAGTTGGTAGAGCATCAGCTTCCCAAGCTGAGGGTCGCGAGTTCGAACCTCGTTTCTCGCTCATGCAGCAGCAGCCACTTAGATGCAAATCTGAGTGGCTGCTTTGCTTTTAGCAAGTTGCTGGCTTCTCGTCGTTTATCAGCTGTGGTTGTTGGTTGTCGCCTTAGCTCTTTGCCGCGTAGCTTGGCACTGCGCGTAGTGGGGCTTGGCTGGTGGCCTTGGGGCATAGGTATTGCCGCTTTGGCTAACCTATTGCCCTAGGGGCTACTCGCGCACAAACTGACACTGAGCCGGCGTTTCGGGCGAGCGCGTGTCGCTTTTGGCATCGGTGCGGCGCAGGTGCTGCACGAAGTCGAGCGCACGCTGCCCGGTGGCGTAGCCGTGGCGGGCCAGAAGGCAGCCCACACCGTGCCCGTGCGCCCGCGCCCGCCCCAGCAGTGCACGTAGGTGGGCCGGCCGGCCGCCAGCGCGGCATCCACCACGTCGAGCACGTGCTACATGTGCGCAACGGTAGGCACATCCAAATCCACGATGGACAGGCGGTGGGCGGTGGCTGCTACCCCTAGGGCGGCGGCTTCCTCGGCCAACTCCTGCTCGCAGCCGGAAATGACTTGCCCGGTGTAGTTCTGCTCGTCGCCGTGCATGAGGTTGACGAACGTGCGAATACCCTGGCTGAGCAGCGCGCGCAGCTGGCGGCGGGTGCCAGCCGAGTCGGGCTTAACGGACACATAGCCAGCTAGCAAGCGGCCGGGCAGCACCCAATAGGCCCGGTCGAAAGGCAGGACGGGCGAGGGGTTGGAAGTAGGAAATGCATCAGCCATGCCCAACGTAAAGTATGGGCGCGGCAAGCCCCGCGCCCACTTAGTCAGCCTGCCGCAGGCTACGCAAGCGGGTCTTTTACTGCTAGCGCCCACTATCGGCAACGGGTCCGATTTGCTTTCCGAGCGGCGGCCGGGCTTACCAGCCATCGTAATCCTCGCGGCGCGCAACCACTACACCGGGCAGCTGAGCCAGCGCAGCGGCCAGGGTGGGCAGCGTGGGCGCCGTCAGCTCATCCGTTAGGCGGAGCGTACCAATGGCGAGTTGCAGGTAGCCCGGCCCCCGGCCCGGCTGGGCGGTCAGCAGCTCCACGTGCGGCGGTGCGGCGGTGGGCAGCACCAGCGTATCCCAGCGAGTGGATACGGCCGAGGCAGCTTGGCCGGGCACGGCCCACAACGCCACCTCGGTGGCCGCCAGGTGCTGTTGCAGCAAGGGCGGCGTTTCGAGCAGGTTGGGGCAGTAGAGTGCGCGCTGCGCCCGGCGCTGCTCATCGCTGGGCGGCTGTGGCTGCCGGAAGTCGAAATGCACGTAAGGCGCCTGCGGCCGGGCAAGCTGAAACACGCGCGGCCCTACGTTTGGTCCGGCTACGGCGGCCAGCGCCGCAGCCTCGCGGGCGGCCGCCATCGCGTACGGGTGGGTGGCCGCCAGCTCATCCTCCCACTCTAGCGACAAGCCCGCCGCCGCCAAGCCGTGGGCTTCGGGCCGGGCGGCTCCGTAGCTGGCCAGCGCTAGCTGCACGCCCGGCGCCAGCCAGCGGGCAGCGTACACCACCTGGCCGGTACCCACCGCGCCGGGCCGCGCTACGGCTTCAACCCGCGCCGGTGGCCCTAGCCGCGCCGTGAGTAACTGCTGCCAGTGCTGAGCTTCGGCGGGCTGCCCGGCGTAGCCAGGGGGTGGCGGCAGCTTGTAGCTTGCTTGCAGCACCGGCCGGTGGCGGGAGGGCGCGTGCAGGGTGCAACCAGTAGTGGCGAGGCCGAGCACCTGCGGGCAGGCCACCAGCAGGGTGGCCCTGGCGCCGTAGGGGGGCCACTGCGCCCGGTCCGGCACGCGGTCAGCCACTTCGGCCAGCGTCGTGCCCCAAGGCAGGGTCAACTCGTTCAGGAAAAAGCCGGTTAGCAGTGGGGAAATGCTCATGGGGCACAAGGTCGGATGCTTTTGCCCGCTGCGCCTGTACGGCCTCGGTAGCCTAGGGGTACGCCAGGCGGGCTACAACCGGAAGCCAGTCACGAAAGGGGAAATTGCCGACTAGCCGACCAGCTTTTTTCTGCTCGGCGACGAAGGCCGGCGGCCGTTGCGCCGGGCCTGCTGGGCGGTAGATGAAGCGGTTTTCCATGGCAACGATATTAGGAGCTGAGGACCAGCGGCTTGCTTCTAACCTTTAGGCCGCAGGTTCGTCTGCGTCGTGCCACAGGTAGTAGCTGGCCCCGTAGCCTAGGCCTCCCAATAGCGGCAGCAGCCCCGCCGGGTACCCCAGCCCCAGTAGCACCCCGCCGATGGCGATGGCTCCCCAGCTACCCCACCGCAGCACGTGGGCCGGGCGGGTTTGGAAAAAAAGCGGGCGCCGCACCGGGCCCGTCTTACGGCGCGCCAGCCGGCGCACTACCGCGTCCAGGCGCACGGTGCCGGTGGGGTCGTCGGGGTGGGTACCGGGCCGGTCGGCCAGGTGCAGCACCCGGCCATCGGCCAGCTCCAGGCGCAGGTGGCCCTGCGCAAACACGCGCCACCGCAGCAGCCGCAGCCAATACTGATAGGCTTGGATGCTAGCCAGCGGAATGGTTTCGGCCGGCTGGCCTTGCGCACGGTGGCCGAGCGGTGCCAGGTGCAGGCCTTCCCGGTCGCTGGTTAGCAGCATGGGCGGGTTGCGGCGAGTAATCTGGCGCGTCGTTAGCAGCAGCAAGCCCAGGCTCAGCAGGCCAGCGGTAGTGGCGCGCTGGTAGCTGCCCTGCGCCGCCTGCAGGGCCGCCAGCGGCACCAGCAGCAGGCCCAGCCCAAATAGCCACGCCGCCAGCTGGCTGCGGGGATTGCGCACTACCAGGCTGCGGAGGCCGGGCCGAGCCGCAAGCGCCGCGGGCGAGTGAGTAGGCATGGCAAAAATTAGCGAGGTGCTTGGTTTAAAACCCAGCCCTAGGCTACCGCCATGTGCTAGCTGGGCCGCGGCACTGCGGGAGGCGTAAGGTACTGGCTGGGCGCTTGGTTATACGGCAGGCGGCGCCCGCCAGTAATCGGGCGCGCCCAACCTCTGGCCGAGGTCAGTCGTTCAACGCAGACCCCTGGGGTTTGCCTTATGCCTGCTCGGTTTTCTCTTTCGGCGGCCAGTTGGTGGTGGGGCCTGCTGCTAGGCGGCGGGCTACTGCTGGGTGGCTGCCAGCCGCCAGAGCCAGCGCGCCCGGCCACCAGCTACCTAGTCACCATCCCCGACCCTAAAACCCTGGGCGAAACCTACGTCAGCGACCCCGACACGGTACTGGCGGGCGCGACGGTGGCGGCCCTCAACCAGCGCCTCGACAGCCTCGACCGCAGCGGCCGGGCGCATATCGACGTGGTGGTGGTGCGCAGCATCGGCAGCGAAGTGCCAAAAACGGCCGCCACGGCGCTGTTCAACAAGTGGAAAATCGGCCGCCAAGACACCAACAACGGCTTGCTACTGCTGCTGGTGCTCGACCAGCGCCGCGTGGAATTTGAAACCGGCTACGGCCTGGAAGGCGACCTGCCCGACATCATTTGCTACCGCATCCAGCAGCGCTACATGGTGGAGCCGGCCCGCGCCCGCGACTACGACCGGGCTGTGCAGCAAGGGGTAGCGGCCATCATCCAGCACTTGCGGCCGCCCGCGCCGCTGCCCAAGCCCCCCGTGCTGCGCACCGCCGCCGACTCTACGCGCTACTACCTGGACAGCCTGCAACGAGTCATCAGGGCGCAAAACGGGCTGCTGGCCAACGAAGACCCGCTGAACACCGCCTTGCCCGGCGAAGCCCTCACCCCCGACACCTACACGCCGCCCGCGCCGGGGCCGCCGGTGGGCACGCTGCTGGTGGCCACTTTGGCGCTGGTGCTGTACCTAGTGCTGTGGTACCGCACCACCCAGGGGCTACGTGGGCGGGGCTGGCTGGTGCTGGTGCCCCTAGGGCTGGTGGCCGGCCTGGCGCTACTGGCGCTGCAAGACACGCTGGCTACGGAAGCTTTTTTGGCGCTGGTGTACGGGCTGCCGCTGCTGTATCTGCACGGTTACTTCGGGTGGCAGTACCGGCGCGGGCGGCGCCCGGTGCCGCCCGCGCAGCGCCCCGCCGAGTACGAGCGGCTGGCGCAGGTGCACCGGGGACTGGGCTTCACGGCCTACCTGTTTCCGCTGGTGCTGGCCTGGTACTGGCGCTGGTACCGGCAGCGGCTGCCGCAGCTGCGCCAGGCGCCCTTGGCCTGCCCTACCTGCACCGAGCTTATGCACCAACTGGCGGCGGATGCGGCCGCAAGCCATCTGGCGCCCGGCCAGCAAACCGAGCAGGCGGTGCGGTCCGTGGCCTACGACGTGTGGGCGTGTGCCAACGCCCACTACCTGCCCCTCGGCTACCGCAACCCCGACAGTAGCTTCACCGCCTGCCCCGCCTGCCACTACCAAACCCTGGCGAAGGGTCAGTTGCGGCCCGTGCGGGTGGCCACCACCACCGCCGAGGGCTGGGGCTGGCGCGTGCAGCAGTGCCACTTCTGCCAGCACGAAGAAAAAGTCAGGGAGACAATTCCGCGGCGGTCCAGCCGCACTGCCCGCTCCTCGTCGGGCAGTGCGGCTGCTTCCTCGTGGGGCAGCAGTAGCAGCTCTAGCAGCGGTAGCTCTAGCAGCACCAGCAGCGGTGGCGCATCGGGCGGCGGTGGGGCGGGCAGCAGTTGGTAGGCTCGCTCTTTCGTGCGCCTAGACGCGCACGAAAGAGCGCGCTGCCAGTCGGTTTGCCTCGCGCTCTCCAAGTTTTATTTAAGTACGGCGCTACAGCCCGCCGACTTCGAGCGGAGTCGCGCCGTGTTTGGCTAGAGCGGCTACTCGCTGCAGAAAACCTGGCAGATTGACTACGCCGGGGTAGGCCCGTTACTCATTACCAACCTGCTGCGCGTGGCGGGCGAATGGGCGGGCTTTGAGGAAACCGCCCTGCCGGAAGCCCTAATCAAGCAAGCCGCTAGCAACCCGAACGCAACCAGCCGGCCCCAGCTAAAGTGGCTGCGGCGCAAGGGCATTGCTTTCTGCAACGCGGCGTATTTCCAGCGCGTTTTTTTCGATTATGCTCACCGTCTTACCGCAGCTTCCTATTTCCTTCCTCGTTCAGCCACTCGTCAGATGGCTCCTGGCGGGTCCACTGGGCCGCGCGCCGCAGCACGCGCAGCTGGTGATAGGCACTGCGCAGCCCTAGGCCCGCCAGCCAGAGCAAAAGCCCCGCCACCACCGGGCTGCCAAGCGCTACAGCTACCACCAGCCAGTAGCTAAGTTGCGCACTGCCCGGAAAAGGATAGGCTTGCAGGAGTAGTAGGCCACCCAGCAGCAGCACCCAGGCAAGCAACAGCCGATGAATCACGCGCTCGCTTTTGCTTTGGCGCCCGCGCCGCCGGTTGCGGGCCGCGACCTGGACGGCTACCGAAGCAGGGGTAAAAGGGGGGCGTGGCATAGCAGGCTATACGTGCCGACGGGGATAACCAGCCCATTCACTGCCAGTGCTACCTGGGCCGGAGCGCGGCAGCCATTACTGCGTAGCGACGCGCTACACCAGCCGCACCTGGCAGGTGCGCTGCCGGGTACTGCTTTCCCGCCCGTAAACAGAAAGTAGAAGAAGCTCCGTTCCGGCAAAGGTCTAGGCTTCCGTGATGAGTACCGGCCGGCCGCGCCTGGCGTTAACAGGTAGCAACAATTATGGCCGGGCCGGAGCACTGCCCTAGGCCCCCGGTACCGCCTGCCCCCCCGATGCCGTGACGGGCGGCGCTACCCTAGGCCCTTTTGTGGGCTGCCTCAGCTAGGCCAGCGGTCGCGCCTACCTAGGCAAAGCGGAAGGCTTGGCCACGCATCGCCGCCATCGTGGTACCCGCCCGCGGCAGCAGAACGCTTTCAGGCTGGCCGGCTTGCTGCACGAAACCGCGGAGGCGCGGGCGCGAGTGCAGCGGCGGCTGGGCTTTGCCCTCCCCGCCACCCACGCTCCGGTGCGCTGGGAGCTGCGCTCAACTGGCGGGGTGCGCCCGCTCAAAGCACCGGCTCCCCATTCTTCTAGCAAGTAGTAAGCGTTGGCTGTCAGGATTGCGAACTCCTGGCTTAGTTAGGTGCTGCTGCATATCAAGGCAGCGAATGCCTGCTCACTCATCGGCCGCGTTGATTTTATACTGTTGCAAGGCTTCTTCAGCTACTAGCGGCACGTGCTCAGCGGTAGTGAACACCAACCCTTTGAACGCACGACAAAGCCTGAGGTAGCCGAGGTAGTCAACCAACCCTAAGGCGGGCTTCTTCCGCCTTAGCAGGTGCCCTAGGGCAGTAGCGCGGGTTTGCGCGGGCTCCAGCCGCTTGCGGCCAGCTGGTAAAGAATGCGCGCAACTACCCCAGCTTGTCGGGCCTAGGCAGCAAAAACGGGTATTTCTACCTGTTGCTTACACCAGTGGGCCCGTGCTGCGCAGCGAGACTGGCATCCGGCACCCGGCGCAGCACGGGCGCTGGCATTCACCCTAGGCCTGCTAATCCCCGCAATTGTTTGGCATTTACCGCCTTACTAGTATATTGGCTTATCTAAAGCAGTTTGAAATATTAATAAATTTTTATAGTAGCTATTCCTGTGTTTTGATTTCAAAAAAGGGTTTGGTGCAGGCTTATCGCTAGCCCGTGGCTACCTGACTAAGGTCCCAGAAGCTGCCCTGTTGCCCCGTTGCTCTTCCTTCTACCCAACTATGAAGCCCTTAGCTAGCCGTATCCCTACTGCGCCACCCATCATAGCCCCGCCACCAAGCTCCAGCAAGCGCCCCTTATGGTCGGTCATGATTCCTACCTATAACTGCACTCCTTACCTGGCAGAAGCCATTAACAGCGTGCTGATGCAGGATATGGGCGAGGAGAACATGCAGATTGAAGTGGTGGATGATGCCAGTACCGATGCCGATGTGGCCCAACTGGTAGCCACGCTGGGCAAAGGCCGGATACGCTACTTCCGGCAGGTAGCCAACGTGGGCAGCCTGCGCAATTTTGAAACCTGCCTGAACCGCTCGCAGGGCCAGTGGGTGCACCTGCTGCATGGCGATGACCGGGTAGCCCCAGGCTTTTATACCGAAATAGCTACCCTTTTTCACCAATACCCCGAAGCCGGCGCAGCCTTCACCAACACGGCCAACCTACAAATGCATGCCACGGGGGTCGAGGTTAAAGACCGGCCGCCGATTGTTCCCAAAGCTGGCCTGCTGCCAGATTTGCTGCTCAGGCTAGCCGAAGGGCAGCAGCTGGAAACTCCTAGTATGGTGGTGAAGCGCAGCGTATATGAGCAGTTAGGCGGTTTCTTCGCAGTGCACTACGGCGAAGACTGGATAATGTGGGCGCGCATCGCGGCTCACTTCCCCGTCGCGTACTCGCCCAAGTGCCTGGCCCACTACCGCTACCTGAATAATACGAGTATTACGCACCACTCCATCAGGGAAGGCCAGAATGTCCGGGATATTACCAAAGTGCTAACCATTATCAACCAATATTTACCAGTTGAGCACCGTAAAAGATTAAAAGCTATTGGCCTGCGCAACTATGCTTACTATTGCCTCTCGCTCAGCGAAGGGCTCTCTGCCACCGACAAGCGCGCCGCTATCAAGCAGCTAAGGGGGGCCCTGAAAATGAGTCAGCACTCCGGTATTATTTTATGGTCCTTAAAGATTTATCTCAAAACACTACTAAATTTTAAGCGGCTTAAGCTGGACCCTTCTAACAGTCAATAATCAATAAGTTACTGCATTGGTACAGCCCAGCTTAGTTTATGCAAGCACCACTTGAGAGTTATCGCCCACCGGCCGCGGCTACGCCTGCCGCGAAGTGGGATTGGGAAATTCGGCCGCAAACCAGTTGGTGGGGAGCCGGCCTCGCCGAGTATTGGTCGTACCGGCATTTGCTGATAGGCTTGGTACGGCGCGATTTTTTGCTGGGCTACCAGCAAACCCTGCTCGGACCTTTGTGGATGCTGGTTCAGCCGCTGATGACCGTGATTACTTACGTGCTGGTCTTTGGCAAAGTAATCGGGATTTCGACGGGTAGCGTGCCGCCGGTGCTATTCTACCTGGCTGGCATCGTGCTCTGGAACCTCTTTAATGATTCTTTCCTAGGCACCTCCGCTACCTTCAGCGAGAATGCCCACATTTTCAGCAAAGTATACTTCCCCCGGCTGCTTATACCCGGCGCCCGGCTGGCGAGCTTCCTCCTTAGCTTTGGCATCCAGTTCGGCAGCCTACTGCTCCTGCTGCTTTATTACTGGCTGTTTGCTGGCTGGGCTGCTCCCATGCCGGAGAGGCTGCCGCTGGCGCTGCTGGCTGTTGGGCTGGTGAGCATCCAAAGCATTGCCCTAGGCCTGTTATTTTCGGTGCTCACCGGCAAGTACCGCGACATCAAGTTTTTAGTGGGCCTGGGCACGCGGCTACTCATGTTCCTTACGCCCGTCATTTACCCAATGCAGCACGTGGCCCCTAAATGGCGCTGGCTCACGGAGCTGAACCCGCTCACGCCGCTGTTCGAATTGTTTCGGTGGGCCTTGCTCGGGCAGGGCCTCGTGACGGCCGGGCAGGTGCTGTATAGCCTGGGCTTTACGCTACTCCTTTTTGTAGTTTCGGTAATGACTTTTAACAAACAGGGCGACAAGCTCATGGACGTGGTATAACGGCTTATGGCAGCTACCGCTATTCAAATTGAGCATTTGTCGAAGCTCTACCGGCTAGGTACCATCGGCACGGGCTCGCTGCGCCAGGATATGCAGCGCTGGTGGACGATGGCCGTGCGCAAAAAAGCCGACCCGTACTTCCAACTGGATTCGACCTCCGCCAGAAATTCTGGCCAAAGCCTGTGGGCCCTGCAAGATATCAGTTTTGAAGTGCAGCAGGGCGAGGTGTGGGGACTGGTCGGCAACAACGGGGCGGGCAAATCGACCTTGCTCAAAATTGTGTCCCGCATTGTGCGCCCCACGCACGGGGTGGTGCGCGGTCGGGGCCGCGTTAGCAGCCTGCTAGAGGTTGGCACGGGGTTTCAGGCCGAGCTGACGGGCCGCGAAAATATTTTCCTGAGCGGCTACATCCTGGGCATGAGCAAGCAAGAAATTCGGGCGCGGTTTGACGAAATCGTAGCGTTTTCGGGCATCGAAAAATTTCTCGATACGCCCGTCAAGCGCTATTCGTCGGGCATGTACGTGCGCCTGGCCTTCGCAGTGGCGGCGCACCTCGAGCCCGATATTCTGATTCTGGACGAAGTGCTGGCGGTGGGTGACGCCGAATTTCAGAAAAAGTGCCTAGGAAAGATGCGGGAAGTTTCGCAGAATACCGGCCGCACTATTTTATTCGTCAGCCACAGCATGCAGGCCATTACCAATTTGTGCACCAAAGGTATATGGCTGCAAAATGGTAAGATGAAAGCCATTGGGGAAGCATCGCAAGTGGTCAATCAGTACCTGGCCGATACGCAGCAGTCAAACCTGCATCAGAGCTGGAACACGCCCGCTGGCGCTCCTGGCAACGACTTCATTCGCTTCAAGAAAGTGGCGCTGGTGCCGCAGCTGGCCGCGCCCGACGAGGTACTCGACATACGGACGCCGCTTACGGTGCAGTTCGAATTTTGGAACCAGACCGACGACGTTTTACTCAGCACCAATCTGGTGCTATTCTCCAGCAGCGGGGAGTGCATTTTTGATGTGCCATCGGCGGCGGTTGTTTGCCATTCGGGGGTAGTAAGCGGGGAGTGCACTATTCCGGGGAATTTCCTGAACGACGGGGCTTATTACGTCTCGCTCTTCGTGGTGAAGGACACGAACACGCCGCTCTACGATTACGAGAACTGCCTCTCCTTTGAGCTGGAGGACTACCGGGGCGAAATTAAGTGGTATGGCAAATGGTGGGGGGCCGTGCGCCCATTGTTCCCCTTCCAGCTCACCCAAGTTGAAACCGCTGTTTACTAACTGTAAATAGCCGAAAAGGAATAGCCTTGGGTAGCGCGCTTCCCTATCGCTATTCCTTACCCTAATTGCTTATTTTTCTAATGGAATCCGCTACGTCATCCCGAGCATATCCGTTAGTTTCTATTATTATCCCGTGCTATAACTATGGGCATTTTCTGGCGGAAGCTATCGAAAGCGCCGCGAACCAGACTTACCCTGCCAAAGAAATCTTGGTAATAGACGATGGCTCGACCGATAATACGTCGGAAATCGCTGCTCATTATCCCGCGGTCAAGTACGTTTACCAGCCAAATCAGGGCCTTTCGGCCGCCCGCAATACGGGCATCCAGCACAGCCAGGGCACCTACCTGGTATTTCTAGATGCGGATGATTGGCTGTTTCCGGAGGCGCTGGCTAGCAACGTGCGGCACTTGCAGCAGCATCCGCAGGCAGCTTTTGTGGTGGGCGCGCATACCCGGTTTTATAGTGATGGGCAGCCTGCGAAGGCGGAAGGCGCCGTACTACCAGCCCACCCTTACCAGGCGCTGCTAAGCCGGGGCAATTACATCGCCATGATTGCGGCGGTTATGTTTACCCGCTGGGCATTGGCAGAGTTTGAGTACGACCCTTCGCTACTCAACTGCGAGGACTACGACTTGTACCTCAATATTACTCGGCACCATCCTATTGTGCAGCACAGTCAGCAGCTGGCTGCCTACCGCATTCACGCGGCAGCTATGTCGGCTAGTGCCCAGCCCATGCTAGCAGGTGCGCTGAAAGTACTGGGCCGGCAGCGCGAGCACCTGCGGGGGCCTGCCGAGCTGGAGGCATACTACCGAGGCATTCACTTTTGGCATACATATTATACTGGTGGCAAAGAGTTTAAATTTCTTCCAGGCTCCCTCCCACTTTTCTCCCCCGCGCTGGCGCTCTTTCTGAAGGCTGCGCCCTACACGGCGCTTCGGTACTCGCTAGGGTACGCCTTGCCGCGCTTGTTAAAGCAACCCAAAGCTATGCTTAAGAAACTACTCAAGAAACTGCTGCCTACTGCGGGCAAGCGCTGGCTGCATTATCAAGGTCGGCTTGGCGACTGGACGCCCGCCGTGGGTCAAGTTGCCCTCGGCGACTTTTGGCGCCTAGCCCCCCTCAGCAACGAATTTGGGTACGACCGGGGTGGGCCGATAGACCGCTACTACATTGAAAATTTTCTGTTGAAGGAGGCAGCTAGCATTCGGGGCCGGGTATTGGAAATCGGCGATAACGCGTACACTTTGCAGTATGGCGGGCCCGCCGTCAGCCAGAGCGACGTGCTGCACGTGGATGCTACCAACCCGCAGGCCACGCTGGTAGGCGACCTAAGCGCCGCGCCGCACATCCCCGACAATACCTTCGATTGCCTGGTGCTTACCCAAACGCTGCACCTGATTTATGACTTTAAAAGCGCGCTCCAAACGTGCTACCGCATTCTGAAGCCGGGGGGCACCCTGCTGCTCACGGTGCCGGGCCTTACGCCCATCGACCGGGGCGAGTGGAAGAAAACCTGGTACTGGACCTTCACTGATACGGCCCTGGAACGCTTGCTGGCAGAGACGTTTCCGGCGGGTGACGTGGAGATTTCCTCATTTGGCAACGTGCGCGTGGCCACGGCCTACCTCTATGGCCTGGGGCTGCCCGAAATCGACCGGGCGAGCCTCGCTTACTACGACCCGCAGTTTCAAGTCATCAACGCGGTAAAAGCCGTCAAGCATGCGCCGCTGGATTAGGAGCTACGCGCAACTGGTCCGGCGCTATACTAAGCCTAGGGCCCTGGTGCTGATGTACCACCGGGTAGCCGAGCCCGATACCGACATCTGGGACCTAGCCGTATCGCCGGCGCATTTCGAGCAGCAGTTACGGGTGTTAAAGCAACTGGGAACCGTTATTTCAGCTTCGGAGCTGGTGGAGCGGCTACGCACTCGCACGTTACCAAGAAGAAGCATCGCCATTACCTTCGACGACGGTTACTTGGATAACTACACCACTGCCAGCCCCTTACTAACCCATTATCAATTGCCAGCCACTTTTTTCATCGTCTCCGGCAACGTAGGGCTAGCCGAAGAGTTTTGGTGGGATGAGCTGGCGGGCATCCTGCTGCTTTCGGAGCGCTTGCCGGCGTCGCTTGCGCTTGCCCTACCCGGCGCCCTCCCCCACCTAGCCGCCGATTTGCAAGGCGAGCAGCTGCTGACCCCAGCGCTGCGGCGGCAGCATCAGCTTTGGCGAGCCGGTGAGGTGGCCCCGCCGACCCGGCGGGCAGCCTTGTTTTATCAGTTGTGGCAGCAGCTGCGACCGCTGCCCGCGCCAACCCAGCAGCTAGTGCTACAGCAGCTGCGAAACTGGGCAAGCCTGGCAGCTAGCGCGCGGCCAGCCTACCAAAGCCTCGCGGAGTGCCAGCTGCGGGAGCTAAACGCAAATCCGCTCTTCACGCTTGGCGCCCATACCGCCACGCATCCGGCCCTGGCCAGCCACCCCGCCCCCGTGCAGGCGCAGGAGTTGGCAGCGGGCCGGCAGGCGCTACGGGCAGCTAGTAGCCAGCCCATAGAACTGCTGGCCTACCCCTATGGCAGCTACAACGAGGAAACCGCCGCCCTAGCCGCTCAGCTAGGTTTTCGAGCGGCCTTCACCACCGAGGGGCGCCTGGTCACTACCAGCGCGGCCCCGCATAAGCTGGGCCGCTTTCAGGTCAACGACTGGGACGGCCCTGCCTTCAAGCGCCGGCTAGCCGCCTGGTTTGCAGCGTAGCGCGCTTGGCTGGCAGCCAGGCGCGGCGTTTTCAGAAAGCCCCTGGCAGCGGCCTCGGCCCAACGACTGGCCAGCACCCTTATGCTGCGCGCTGTTGTTGCACCCGGCCAAGAGCCCCTAGGAGATAAAGGGCTTGCCTCGTGCGCGTCGGCTACGCAGCTACTCCACCGTCAGGCGCAGGGCCCGGGTGCCGGCGCGCACTGCGTATACCCCCGTGGGCAGAGTAGCCGGCAGCACTAGGCTGGCGGTACCCGTGGCATCGGCCAGGGCCGTGGCTACCGGGCGGCCAAGCGCATCGAGCACCTGCACCGGCTGGCCGGGTAAGGCGCCGATGAGCGTCGTTTGCGCGCGCGTGGGGTTCGGGTACAGGTCCATTAGCATTGCCCCCGTTTGGCTAACTGACGTTACGGTCCGCACGGGCGAATAGCGGAAGCTGCCATCGGCGTCTACCTGCCGCAGGCGGTAGTAGAGTTGGCCCGAGCCTACCGGTAGGCTGGCATCCAGCAGGCTGTAGTTGCGGGTGCTGCTGCTGCTGCCGGCGGCCGCCGCCGCCCCAATCCGAATGAATGCGATGCCATCAACGCTGCGCTCGGCCTCGAAGTGGTCGGCGTGCTGCTCCGAGGCGGTGGTCCAGGCCAGGCGCACGGCCGCAGGGCCCGCCTCCTGGGCCGTGAAGGCGACCAGTTCCACTGGCAGCGGCAGCGCCTGGGCCGAGGTAGGAATACCCACGGAGGCCGCGTACTTATTGACGTAGCCCGCCACGAATGGTGCAATCAGGTTGGCGTTGGCCGCATCGGTAAAATGCAGCCCATCACCAGACACGTTGCGGTCGCTCATGTTCTGAATGCTGGCCAGCGTATTGAGGTCGATGACACCCAACACGCCCGGCACCGTGCCCACCATATCGTCGAGCCCACTATTGTAGCCACCGAAGAATTCTGGATGGTTCGTCCGCACGTAGCTCTGGGGCTCATTTACCAGAAACACCCCGTCGAAACCATCGGCTACGATTTTGGCCACTGCCTGGCGCACGTTGGCCAGGGAAGTTGGGTAGGTAGCGTGCTGCGGGTCGGTGCCAGGGTCGTTCACGCCGTGCTGATACACGACAATTGAGCGGTAATAGGTATTTTTTTGGGCTTTGTCACCCATGGTTGCGTCAACGGCCGAGAGCGCCCCGGTAACCGTCGCGCCATTTACGGCGAGGTCGTAGCCCGTCATGCGCCCGCTTACGCCCGCGTTGGTCACCACGTAGTGCCCCTTGCCCATTCCTTGGTTGAGCAGCGCTTGGGAAGACTGCGGCCACGGACTAACCTGGTAAGGACCAGCCGTGCGGCTATCGCCGAGGCAGTAAACCAGCAGCTTGCCATCCACACTGGTCTTTGCGGCGGGCGGATTATAGCCGGGCGTATTTGTGTCGAGTGGCGTAGTGCCTAGGGTTGCGCCAGCGGTAGCAACCGGAGCCGTAGAGCTGAAGGAGTTGACCTTGGCTGAGGCGACTGCAGGAGCAGCGGGGGCGGGAGCAACGGCGCGGGGGCTAGCCGCTGGCAGCTGGGCGCGGACCGTGAAGGCGACTACTAGCAGGGCCGGCAGCTGGCGTAGCACCCGGTAGGCAAAGCGTTGGGCTTTGGTATACTCTTGATTAGTAATGGCTAGAGACTTTTTCATAAATAGCAGGACAAGAGGATTTGCGCACGTGCATCAAAAAATTTTAGTTATCTGGTATCGTTATTCAATTCCCTCGGTCAAGAATTAATACTTTTCATAGATATCCTGTAAATTATAAAATATTAAATTTTTACAAAGCCTGTTTTATCGCTAATGTAATGTACATGGCATACTTACGCACCTATACCCTCGAACCTTTTTTTATAAAGTACAATTAATATTTAAAAAATGCTGTTGAAAAACAGGATTAATTAGAGGGCGCCAGACGGGCCCACCAGTTGCCAGCAGTTGCGGAGTAAGCCGGCGCTCAGGGCGCGGCGCGTAGGCTATTGCAGCCAGTATAGACGCCCGGCCAAAGGAGTACCACCCGGCAAGGAGCGCGGGCAAAGCGCGGCGGTGCAGGCGCCCCCGCCGGGAAACGGCGGCACGGTGGCACCTGGCAGCCGAGGTTAGCTGGGCTACTGCTGGTTAGCCTTAGCTAGGCTTAGCACGTAAGCAATTACCTGGCAGCCTACCGCGCCTGCCTTACTTTCCTTTTCCCCTTCTTTATGAAAATGAAAACCTCCCCGCTGCTGCCCTCCCGTCGGACTTTTGCGCGCCAGCTGGCCCTAGGGGCGGGCGCGGCGCTGGTGGCCCCCGCCGCCTGGGCGGCCCCGCTGGCCGACCGCAAACTGGGTATTGCGCTGGTGGGCCTAGGCAACTACAGCACCGGCCAGCTGGCCCCGGCCTTGCAGCAAACCCAGCACTGCCGGCTGGCGGGCGTCGTCACGGGCTCGCCCGCCAAGGTCCAGCGGTGGCAGCAGCAGTACGGCTTGCCAGCCAAGAACTGCTACGACTACCAAACCTTCGACCGCCTGGTCGACAACCCCGATATTGACATCGTGTACGTGGTGCTGCCCAATGCCTTGCACGCCGAGTACGTGGTGCGCGCGGCCCAGGCGGGTAAGCACGTCATCTGCGAAAAGCCGATGGCTACCTCCGTGGCCGATTGTCGCCGCATGATTGCGGCCTGCCAGCGGGCGGGCAAGCAGCTGAGCGTGGGCTACCGCCTGCACTTCGAGCCCCACAACCAGGCCATGATGCGCCTGGGGCAGCAACAGGCCTACGGCGCCATTCGGCATCTGGCGGCCGACAACGGCTTCAAGTTTGGGGCCGGCAGCACGCCCTGGCGCGTGCAGAAAAAGCTGAGTGGCGGCGGCCCGCTCATGGACATGGGTATTTACTGCGTGCAGGGCTGCCTCTATACCAAGGGCCAGGTGCCGGTTTCGGTCACGGCCAAGTTTGGCCCCAACCCTAATCCCCAACTGTTTCAGGACGTGGAGGCGGCGCTGAGCTGGCAGATGCGCTTTGCCGACAACTCGGTGGCCGACTGCCGCACCAGCTACACCGAAAATATGCAGGGCCGCCTGCGGGCAGAAACGCCCAGCGGCTGGTTTGAGTTGGAGCCGGCCTTTGGCTACGGTGGGCTGGCTGGCCGCACCAGCGCCGGTGATGGCAAGCTCGACCTGCCCAATATTAACCAGCAGGCCGCCCAGATGGACGACTTTGCCCAGTGCATCCTGCAAAACAAGCCCACCCGCGTGCCCGGCGAGATGGGCCTGCGCGACGTGCAGCTGCTGGAAGCCATTTACCGCGCCGCCGCCACCGGCCAGGCGGTTTCAACCAAGGACGTGGTGCAGCTTATTGACCGCTCGGCACTGGGCCGCTAGCCACCGGCAACTTGGCAAACACCTCGGCCACGCCCTTGTCGATGGACTTGGAAGCGCGGCTGGGATTATTGGAGAGGATGCTGGTAGTGACGCCCTGCCAGAGCAATTCCTTGCGGGCGGCATCTACCAGGTCGATGGTGGCGGTGCCCTGCTGGTAGGTGCCTACCGGCACGTTGGTGGCATGCCAATGGTAGTTACGCTGGCCGATGTAAGCCGGTGCCGGGTCCGACACCAAGTTGGTTTCGCGGGTTTGGGTGCGCTGCTCGTTCGTCATGCCAATGTTCACCCACAAGTCAGGGTTGGGCGCCAGCCGAAAGCCGCGTAGCTCCATCTGGCGCGTCACTGAGCGCTTGAGGTCGAAGATGTTGGAGCCCGAGCTTTGAAAAGCCGAGTCGTTGCGGGCTACCGCATCCATGAAGTTGTAGGTGTGGTAGCGGCTCAGGTCGAGGCCCGGCCGGCTATCGGTGCGGGTGTAGTTTTCGGACGACGAGCAGGCCCCTAGGCCCAGCCCGAAGGCCAGAAGCAGGAGGTACGGCGAGAAGCGGGTAGGCATGGCGGGCAAGGGGTGGAAAAGGCGGCAGCAACGAAACCGCCCGGAGCGGGGCGGCCAGCGCCCTGCTCCGGGCGGGCCGGGCTGGGGCAGCCCACCCCTAGGGCAGGCTGCTACTGCATACGTAAGCGGCGCGGCGCTTAGTTACGCGCTTTTGATTTTGTCGAGGGCCGCCATGTCATCGGCGCTCAGCTGAATATCAGCGGTTTTCATGTTCTCTTCCAGGTGCTTCACCTTCGAGGTGCCGGGAATGAGCAGGATGTTGGGCGAGTGGTGCAGTAGCCAAGCCAGGGCAATTTGCTGGGTGCTGGCGCCGTGCTTCTTGGCCACGCCGTCGAGGGCGGCCAGGGCTTCTTTATTGCCGCCCGCAATGGGGTACCACGGAATAAAGGCCATATTTTGCTCGCGGGTGTAGTCGAGCACCGGCTCCCATTTGCGGTTGTCTACCGAATACATGTTCTGCACCGATACCACCTTGAAGAACTGCTGGGCGTGCTTAATCTGGTCGACGTCCACTTCCGAGAGGCCGATGTGCTTCACCAAGCCGTCCTGCTGGGCTTTTTGCAGGAATTTGAACGTGTCCTCGGCCGGCACTTTGGGGTCGATGCGGTGCAGCTGGTAGAGGTCAATCTGCTTTACTTTCAAGCGCTCAAGGCTGCCGTGCAGCGCTTCTTCGAGGTGCTTGGGGCTGGCATCGACGGGCCACTGGTTGGGGCCAGTGCGCAGCAAGCCGCCTTTGGTGGCGATTACCAGGCCCGACTGGTAGGGTGCCAGGGCCTCGGCAATCAGCTCTTCCGACACGTTGGGGCCGTAGCTGTCGGCAGTGTCAATGAAATCGACGCCCAGCTCCACGGCGCGCTTCAGCACCCGAATGCTTTCGGCATGGTCCTGGGGCGGGCCCCAGATGCCCTCGCCGGTGATGCGCATGGCGCCGTAGCCCAGGCGGTTTACAGTCAGGTCGCCCCCTAGGGTGAAAGTGGCGGGATAAGATGCGGTGGTAGTTGCCATTCGTAGTCGTGGAAAAGCGTAAGAAAAAAAGCAGCACGAGCAAGTGCTCGCCTAGGTAAGACAAGCTTCTGGGGGCGCTTGTTTTCGCCGCGCCCTGGGGCAAAGCGCTACTTCGCCCTGCGGCCAAGCTGCGCCTTAACCCCGGCGCGCATCGTCAGTATGTAGGGGTAGCCGCCCGCTGGCTTTTGCGGCGGCTTCCTGCCCATGGCTCGCAACCGGCAACCGGCCCTAGGGGTGCCCGCCGCCCCGCCTACCTACTGGCTCACCCGCTTCGTGCTGCTGCGCCTGCTGGGCGCGCTCTACGCCGTGGCGTTTCTGGTGGCTATCAACCAGGTGCTGCCGCTTATTGGGGCCGATGGGCTGCTGCCGGTGGGGCCCTATTTGCAGCAGGTAAGCGAGGCGCTGGGCGGCACGGGCGCGGGCTTCGCGCGGCTGCCGTCGCTGTTCTGGTTTTGGCACTCCGATGCGGCGCTGCTCGCGGCCACCTGGGTGGGCCTAGGGCTGAGCTGCGCCGTAGTGGCCGGCTACGCCAACGCGGTGCTGCTGGCCGTGCTGTGGGTGCTGTACCTGTCGCTGGTGCACGTGGGGCAGGAGTGGTACGGCTACGGCTGGGAAATCCAGCTCTGCGAAACCGGGTTTCTGGCCATTTTCCTGTGCCCGCTACTCGATGGGCGGCCCTTCCCGCGCACTGCGCCGCCGCAGCCCATTATCGTGCTGTTCCGGTGGCTGGTGGTGCGCATTATGCTGGGCGCGGGCTTGATAAAATTGCGCGGCGACGCCAGTTGGCTCGATGCCACGGCCCTCTACTACCACTTTGAAACGCAGCCCCTACCGGGCCCGTTGAGCCGGTGGTTTCACCTGCTGCCGCACGCCGTGCTGCGGGCCGGCGTGTGGTACAACTGGCTGGCCGAGCTGGGGGCGCCCTTCTTCGCCTTTGGGCCGCGGGTGGCCCGGCAGGTGGCCGGCGGCGTCATGATTGGCTTGCAGCTCATTCTGCTGCTCAGCGGCAACCTCTCGTTCCTGAACTGGCTGACGATACTGCCCGCCCTGGCTTGCTTTGACGACGGCTTCTGGGCGCGGGTGCTGCCCGGCCGGCTGGTGCGCCGGGCGCAGCTGGCCGCCGCCCAGGCCGAGGTGTCGCGCCCGCTGCAAGTAGCTGCCTGGGTCGCTACGGCGGTGCTGGCGGTGCTCAGCATCCGGCCGGTGCTCAACCTAGTGTCGCCGCAGCAGGTGATGAATACCTCTTTCGACCCCTTCGATTTGGTGAATACCTACGGCGCCTTCGGCACCGTGGGCCAGCAGCGCCTGAACATCGTATTTGAAGGCACTCTGGACGACAACTCCGGCGACAATTCGCGCTGGCGACCCTACCCCTACAAGGGCCTGCCCGTAGCCCTCACCCAGCGCCCACCCCAGGTGGCGCCTTACCAACTGCACCTCGACTGGCAGCTTTGGTTTGCCGCTATGGGCACGCCCAAGCAATATCCCTGGGCGGTGCACTTGCTGGCCAAATTGCTGCGCAACGACCCTAGGGCCCTCAGCCTGTTTGCCGCTAACCCCTTCCCCACCCGCCCGCCGCGCTACGTGCGGGCCGTGCTTTACCGCTACCGCTTCGCCCGCCCCGGCAATGCGCAGGGCCGCTGGTGGCAGCGCGAGCGCCTGGGCTTGTGGCTGATACCCCTCTCGGCCGACGACCCGCGCCTGCTGGCTTTTCTGCAAGCCTACGGCTGGGTGGCACCGTAGAGCAAAAGCAGCCGGCCAGGCGGCGTGGCCGTACTACCCTTCTGTAAACGGCCTTTCTGTAAATGGCCTTTAGCGAAAGCTAGTTTAAGACTGACTCAAAAGTGGTCACGCCGAGCAACTTGTTATAAATCAGCGTATTTTATCAGCATGAGTACTCCCGATTACGACGCCGTGGTGGTGGGCTCCGGCCCCAACGGGCTGGCGGCGGCCATCGTGCTGCAGCAGGCCGGCCTGTCGGTACTGCTGCTCGAAGGCAAGCCGACGATTGGCGGCGGCCTGCGCACGGCCGAGCTGACGCTGCCCGGCTTCCGCCACGACATCTGCTCGGCCATTCACCCGCTGGCGGCCGCGTCGCCTTTTTTTCAGACGCTGCCCCTGGCCCAGTACGGCCTGGAATACGTCACGCCGCCCGTGGCCGCCGCCCATCCCTTCGACGATAACACGGCCGCCCTCGCCGCCTCGCTGGCCGACACGGCCGACGGCCTGGGGCCCGATGCCGACGCCTACCGCCGCTTGCTGGCCCCGCTGGTGGCCCGCTGGCCCAGCCTGGCCCCCGATGTGCTGGCCCCGCTGCACTTGCCCCGCCACCCACTCTGGCTGGCGCAGTTCGGCCTGTCGGGCCTGCTGCCGGCTACCGTGCTGGCCCGGCGCTTCCAAACGGCGGCGGCGCAAGGCCTGCTGGCCGGCATGGCTGCCCATTCCATCCAGCCGCTCAGCAACGTGGCTACCGCCGCCATTGGCCTAGTGCTGCTGACCACGGCGCACCGCCAGGGCTGGCCCCTGCCCCGCGGCGGCTCGCAGGCCATTGCCGATGCGCTGGCCGCCCATTTCCAGGCCCTAGGGGGCCGCATCGAAACCAACACCTACGTGCGCTCGCTGGCGCAGCTGCCCACCGCCCGCGCCACCCTGCTCGACGTAACGCCCGCCCAGCTGCTGCAAATTGCCGGGCACCGCCTTTCGAGTCTCTACCGCTGGCAGCTGCGGCGCTACCGCTACGGCATGGGCGTGTTCAAGGTTGATTGGGCCCTGGCCGAGCCCATCCCGTGGGCGGCGGCCGCGTGCGCCCAGGCTGGCACCGTGCACATAGGGGGCACGCTGGCCGAAATCGCGGCCGGCGAGCAGGCCACCGCGCGGGGCCAGCACCCGGCCCGGCCCTTCGTGCTGCTGGCCCAGCAAAGCCCCTTCGACCCCACCCGCGCGCCCGCCGGCCGCCACACCGCCTGGGCCTACTGCCACGTGCCCAACGGCTCGCGCCAGGACATGACCGCCGCCATCGAGGCCCAGGTTGAGCGCTTTGCTCCCGGTTTCCGGGAGCGCATCTTGGCCCGCCACACCTTCGACACCGCCCAGATGGAAGACTACAACCCCAACTACGTGGGCGGCGACATCAACGGCGGCTTACTGGATATCAGCCAGTTATTTACGCGCCCCGTGCTGCGCGCCTCGCCCTACCGCACCTCGTTGCGCGGGCTCTACCTATGCTCGTCGGCCACGCCGCCCGGCGGGGGCGTGCACGGTCTCTGCGGCTACTGGGCCGCCCGCCGGGCCCTGCGCGACGTATTCGGGCTGGATGCGACGCCGTTGTACCGGGGGCAGTAGCCCGTCACTAATGCATTTTTGCCTTTATCTGACTACTAGCCACACCTTCCCTTCGCCTAGGCCAAGCAGGCGCTGCACCACATGGGCAGCGGCGCCCACTTCGGCAAAATCGTGGTGCAGGTGCCCTAGGCCCGGCTTAGGCAGCAAAGCCCCGCAGCCACCCCGCTGCGGGGCTTTTGCGTTAATTACCCTCGTACTTTTGAAGCAACTCCCCTTCCAGCCTACCGCCATGAACGAGCAGCTAATCGTCAAAAACTTCGGCCCGATTAAAGACGCCACCGTGGACTTCAAGCGGGTAACGGTATTTATTGGGCCTACTGGTGGCGGAAAGAGTACGCTAGCGAAGCTGGCGGCAGTGTTCCATGATGAGCGCATATATTTTGAATCAAAGCTGAGCGAAATTCTTAGAAATTATTCAATAAATAATTATATGCAAAATAATTCTTATCTGCAATTTTCTACAGCTACTATCACATCGCTTTTTGATAGCAATTTAAAGATTTCTTCAAGAAAAAGAGATGATGCTAGAATCAATTCTGAGGGTGAAGAAGATATACGCCGTGACCTAAAATCAATTGGCGAAAAAGTTCTTAACACTATTAATAGCATGCCTAGCCAAAACTATAAAGACTTAAACAATATTGATGAAGTAATCTTACAAGAAAACGAAAATACACTATATAATTTAATAACAGAAGTAAGAAACTTATTAAAAAATAATCATGGACATCATTTTACAAGCAGCAAGCAAATTTATATTCCAGCTGAAAGAACTTTTATTTCATCTATAGAATATTCATGGGCAGGATTATTAAAAGACAATATTGGCTTATCAATATTAATTTTAGAATTCGCCAATAGCTTTTCACTATCAAGGAAAACTGTATCTGAATTAGATATTCATTTTCTTAATGCCAAATATTTACATCTTAATGGACGAGACTTCATAGAAATTCCTAACAGGAAAGAGCCATTGATGCTACTTGAAACATCTAGTGGAATGCAATCTGTCACGCCGCTATTGGTACTCATAGAACACCTAAACCGCAATACCGAGCAGGCGCAGAGCTTCATCATCGAAGAGCCTGAATTAAATCTCTATCCCACCGCCCAACAAGGCCTGTTAAACTGGCTGGTGGAGAAATGCACGAAAGGCGAAAACGACCTGACGATAACCACGCATAGCCCCTATATTCTCTCCCACCTCAACCTATTGCTCTACGCCTACCAAGTAGCCGAGCAACATCCTGAGCGGGCCGATGAGGTAGCCGAGTTGGTGCCCCGCGAGAGCTGGATAAATCCGAAGGAATTTGCCTGCTACCAAGTCGAGAATGGCGGGGTTATTTCGCTGGTAAATGAGGACCTAGGGCTGATTGATGACAATGGCCTGGATGGCTTGTCTGGCGATGCCGCTGATGCCTTCGATAACCTGATTCGCTTATCGAAGGGCGTCGCGCTGAAATGATTGAGAGAATAACGGCGCATTTTGCCGCGCGCCACGCCCTCTGCCTCAGCAGCCATACTGACGCGCTATTTCACGTGTACGACCCGGAAGGCAACCACCCCTGCCGCCACCGGGTAGATGCCCCGCAGGAAACCGACTTAGCGGTGCATAATCCAGCCGCGGCACTGGTACACCTGGTTGCCATCGACCACTGCCTGTACAGCTCCGGCGACGCAACTCGTTGCGACTGCGCGCTGGTTTGCGGTGAGGAAATTCACTTCGTGGAGTTCAAGCATGGCAATTATCGTCGTCGCACCGACCGCATAAAAGACTGTATTTTGCAATTGGCCGCTGCAATCAATGATTTTTTACAGGTCGGTATTATCGCACCGCACAGTGCGGTACAGGCCATTGCGTGCGTCGGCTTTACAGAGCAGCGGCCGCCGCAAGGTGCCGCTATTGAGGCGCGTAAGCTGCAATTGAATAAACTGGTAGGTAACTCCGTGGCAGTCGAGCTGCTTGTCACCGACCACATCGTTTTTGGTAAAATAGAAAAAGCCCCGTAGCATGCGCCACGGGGCTTCACATACCAAACTACCCCTAGGGCCCTATCCTACCAGCCGGCCTACCTCGGCCACCTTGGCGCTCATTTCTCTAACTGCCTGCGCGATGCCCTCGGCGTCGAAGCCGCACTCTTTGTAGAGTTGGTCCTGGGTGCCGTGCTCCACTACGCGGTCGGGGATGCCGAGGCGGCGGGTGGGCAGGCTCACGCCCTGCTCGCTAAGGAACTCCAGCACGGCCGAGCCGAAGCCGCCTTGCAGGCAGCCGTCCTCCACGGTCACGATGGCGCGGTAGCGGCGGGCGATGGCCAGCAGCAGCTCCTCGTCGAGCGGCTTGCAGAAGCGCATATCGTAGTGGCCCACGTCGAGGCCCTCGACCCCTAGGGCCTCGGTGGCGCGCACGGCGTAGTTGCCGATGTGGCCGATGCTGAGAATGGCCACGCCGCCTTCCTCGCCCTCGCGCACCACGCGGCCGGTGCCGATGGCCACACGCTGCAGCGGGGTGCGCCAGGCAGGCATCACGCCCTCGCCCCTCGGGTAGCGGATGCTGAAGGGGCCGGCGTTCTCGGGCAGCTGGGCGGTGTACATTAGGTTGCGCAGCTCCTGCTCGTTCATGGGCGCCGATACCACCATGTTGGGAATGCAGCGCATATAGGCCAGGTCGTAGGCGCCGTGGTGGGTGGGGCCGTCGGCTCCAGCAAAGCCGGCGCGGTCGAGGCACATGACTACGTGTAAGTTTTGCAGGGCCACGTCGTGCACCACTTGGTCGTAGCCGCGCTGCATAAACGACGAGTAAATATTGCAGAACGGCACCAACCCCTGCGTGGCCAGGCCGGCCGAGAAGGTCACGGCGTGCTGCTCAGCAATGCCCACGTCGAAGGCGCGGTCGGGCATGGCCGCCATCATAATGTTCAGCGACGAGCCGCTGGGCATGGCCGGCGTCACGCCCATAATCTTGGGGTTGGCCTCGGCCAGCTCCAGCAGCGTGTGGCCGAATACGTCCTGGTACTTCGGCGGCTGCGGCTTATCGGGGACTTTGGTGAAAATCTCGCCGGTAATCTTGTCAAACAAGCCGGGCGCGTGCCACAGCGTCTGGTCTTTCTCGGCCAGCGCGTAGCCCTTGCCCTTCACCGTGACGCAATGCAGCAGCTTGGGGCCCGGGATGCGCTTAAGGTCGTTGAGCACGGCCACCAGGTGCTGCACGTCGTGCCCGTCCACGGGGCCGAAATAGCGGAAGTTCAGCGCCTCAAACAAGTTGCTCTGCTTCAGCAGGGTAGCCTTCATGGCGGCCTCCACCTTACGGGCAATCTGCTGGGGGTTAGGGCCAAACTTGCTGAGCTTGCCGAGCACGTTCCACAGCTCGTCGCGCACTTTGTTGTAGGTGCGCGAGGTGGTGATGTCGGTCAGGTATTCCTTGAGCGCGCCCACGTTGGGGTCGATGCTCATGCAGTTGTCGTTGAGCACGACAATCATGTTGTTGCGAATGTCGCCGGCGTGGTTAAGCGCCTCGAAGCTCATACCCGCCGTCATGGCCCCGTCGCCAATCACGGCAATGTGCTGGCGGTCAAACTCCTTCTTGTAATCCGAAGCCACGGCCATTCCTAGGGCCGCCCCGATGCTGGTGCTGCTGTGCCCCACGCCAAAGGCGTCGTACTCGCTCTCGCTGCGCTTCGGGAAGCCCGACATACCGCCGTAGCGGCGGTTGGTGGGGAAGCGGTCGCGCCGGCCGGTCAGAATTTTGTGCCCGTAGGCCTGGTGGCCCACATCCCACACCAGCTGGTCGTAGGGCGTGTTGAAGACGTAGTGCAGGGCCACGCTCAGCTCCACCACCCCTAGGGAGGCGCCGAAGTGCCCGCCGTAGATGCTTACCGTGTCGATGATGAACTCGCGCAGCTCGGCGCTAACCTGCACTAATTGCTCGGGCGAGAGCTTTTTGAGGTCGTCGGGCGAGGATATCGCCGCCAGGAGCGGGCCGGGTTCAACTATCATCGGAGCAGGCAAGGTATAGTGGCAGCCAGCGCCGCCGGACCGGCCAACGAGTTGGCCGATACCTACAAAGGTACGACAAGCAGCGCCGGGCGGTTGTTTGGCGAGCTGCCCGAGAAATAAATACCCCTAAGTCTATCAGGCTGAATACGGTGCGAACCCTACCTGGCAGCCTGTGGCGACGGTACCGGCTTGGCCACGCTGGTGGGGTGCTGGTCGCGGTAAATCAAATATTGGTGGCGCCAGATAACCCAGCTCAGGCCAATGGCGGCCGTGACGATGAGCAGGATGTAGACGATGCGGTCCTGGCGCTCAATAAAGGCATTGAGGCGGGCGAGCCGACGGTGCTGGGCGGGAGGCGCGGGTTGCATGGGTGGCGGCTGGCTAAGGTGCGCCGCTAAAACGAGTTTGGCGGGGCGAATGTTTTGGAGGCTGCGCCCTAGGCCCACCGGCAGCTTCAACCGGCTATTTTTGCTTCGATGACTATCCAGGAAGTAACCACCCGGCGGCACGAGCGGCAGTTCGCTGCCCTGCCGCACCGCCTGCACCGCCACGAGCCCGCCTACATCGGGGCGCTTGACAATGAGGTAGATGATGTATTCAACCCCAAAAAGAACAAGCTGTTCGCCAACGGTGGTAAGGCCCGGCGCTGGCTGCTGCTCGACGGCCAGCAGCAGGTTATTGGCCGCGTGGCCGCCTTTATCAACCCTAGCACCGTGCGCATCGACCCGACGCTGGCGGTAGGGGGCCTAGGGTTCTTTGAGTGCCTCAACGACCAGGCGGCGGCCAACCTGCTGCTCGATGCGGCCTGCGACTGGCTGCGGGCGCAGGGCGTGGAGGCCGTAGACGGGCCCATCAACTTCGGCGACCGCGACAAATTTTGGGGCGTGCTGATTGACGGCTTCGATAAGGAGCCCAATTACGGGATGTTCTGGCACCCAGCCTACTACCAGCAACTGCTCGAGAACTACGGGTTTCAGCTGTACTTCAAGCAGTTCACCAGCTCGCGCGCTACGCACCGCGACGACCAGCCCCTGCACCCCCGCTTCTGGAAGCTGCTGGATGAGGCGCTGGCGGCGGGCTACGAGTTTCGGCACGCCGACGCTAGCCAACCTGAGAAGCTGGCCCAGGACTTTCTGCACGTCTACAACTTGGCCTGGGGCAAGCACGCCGGCGTGCAGGAGATGACCCTTGAGCAGGCCCGCAAAATCGTGCGCGAGCTGAAGCCGGTGCTCGACGATAAAATCGTATTCTTCGTGTATTACCAAGGCGAGCCGGTGGCTTTTTACGTGAACCTGCCCGAGCTAAACCAGATTTTCAAGCACGTCGGCCACCGCCTCGACCTGCTGGGCAAAGTGCGTTTTCTGTACGAGCGCTGGCGCTACACGCGCCGCCGGGATAAGAAGATGCTCGGCATCATCTACGGCGTGGTGCCGGAGCACCAAAACAAAGGCCTCGACATGGCCCTCATCGCCTCGACGCAGGACCCCGTGCCGGCCGCGGGTTACCGCACTACCGAAATGAACTGGATTGGTGACTTCAACCCGCGTATGATGGTAACCATCCGCGCCATCGGGGCCAAGGTCATCAAAACGCACGCCACCTACCGCAAGCTGTTCATCGACAGGCCTTTCGAGCGCTATCCGATTATTCGGTAAATGGGCAAGTGAGTAAAAAGAACGTCATGCTGAGCGCAGCCGAAGTATCTCTACCGCGCCGCCAGGAGTACCCTAGGGGCATTGTTCAGAAGAGATGCTTCGGCTGCGCTCAGCATGACCGCCTACTTTACTCATTTACTCCCTCGCCCATTGCTGATGCAGCGCCAGCACCTGAGGTATCACCAGCTGCGAGTCGTCGTTGTATACCACGTAGTCGGCGCGGGCTAGGCGCTCGGTTTCGGGTAGCTGCTGGGCAATGATGCGCGCTACGTCGGCGGCGGTGCGGTGCGCGTCGCGCGCCAGCACGCGGGCAGTGCGCACCTCGGGCGGGGCAAATACGGTAATCACCTTATCCAGCCCTTGGTAGGCGCCCGACTCAAATAGCAGCGCGGCTTCCTTGAGGGCATACGCGTGGCCGGCTGCCGCCTGCTGCGCCGACCAGGCGGCAAAATCCTCGCCCACCCTAGGGTGCACTAGCGCATTGAGCTGGGCTAGGCGCGCGGGGTCGGCAAAGGCCACGCGGGCCAGGTAGGGGCGGTTGAGCTGGCCGTCGGCGCCGTAGGTATCGGCACCGAAGGCGGCCAGCAGCTGCGCGCGTAGCACCAAGTCGTGGGCCATCACCCACTTGGCGCGGGAGTCGGAGTCGTACACCGGTACGCCCAGCGCCGCAAACAGCCGCGCCACCACGCTCTTACCCGAGCCAATTCCGCCGGTGATACCAATGCGCCGCATACAGTGAAATGGTGAGATGGCGGAATTAACTACGTATTAAGTTAAGGCTGCGCGGGCTGCCCGCCCGGCAGCAGGTAGTAGGTGGCCGAGTCGGGCGGCAGGCTTATCAGGCGCACGGTACCCAGGGCCCGGCGCAGGGGCGGGCGCATGGCCGAGCGGTTGAGGGGCGGCGTGCCTGGCAGGCGCAGGCGCACGTCGGCGGGCGCCAGGTGCAGGCCCAGCGAGCGCGTGAGCAGGCGCCAGCCGGTGCCGCGCACCTCCACGGGCACGGCGGCGGGCAGCGGGCGCGCCGGGTGGTAGCGGCGGGCATCGTAGCGCCAGCTAATGGGGTAGTCGAGCGGTGCGGTGTAGCTGCGCCCTAGGGCCCGCAGCATCCAGAGCGTGCCGGCAATGACGAAGCAAATGAGCACGGCCCGGTAAAAGCTCGACTCGCGCGCGGCCAGGGGGCGTAGCAGCCGGCGCAGCACCAGCCTGGCCGGGGCCGGGCGCGGCGCGGGCGCAGGGGTGGGCATAACCTAGGCGGGACTGGCGGTAGTGGTGGCCTCGGTGGCCGGGCTGCCAGCCAGGCGCGCAATGGCGTTGCGGTCGAAGCGCAGGCGCTGGCCGCGCTCTACCTCCAGCAGTACCGTTTCGGGGCCTACCTCCACCAGCGTGCCGTGCAGGCCGCCAATGGTTACCACCCGCGAGCCTTTCACCAGCGACTCGCGAAAGGACTTAGCTTCGGCCGTTTTGCGCTGCTGCGGCCGAATCATGAAGAAGTATAGCACAGCCCCAATCAGAATGGGAAACAGCAGCGACGTGAAGCCACCGCCCGGCGCAGCTTGCAATAAAAGAGTCAGGAAAGTCATGGGGAAGTGAATAGAGCCGTAAAAGTACGCGGCGGGCGCGGGCGGCTGCCCACTGGCCCTAGGCCCCACTTGGGCGGCCAGGCCCTAGGGCCGGCCGCGGCCCAGCCGCACCCTAACTACTGGCTATCAGTCAGTACGTTGCCTTTAATATAAATGGTGGTAATGGCCGGCTGCGTATTGGCCCGCACGCTCACCTGCTTGTTGATGAGGCCTTGCTTGCCGCGGCTGTCGAACTGCACCTGCATTTCGCCCTTGGCGCCGGGCGCAATGGCTTCTTTGGTCCAGCTAGGGGTGGTGCAGCCGCACGAGGCGGTGGCGTCGGCAATGAGCAGGGGCGTTTTGCCGGTGTTGGTGAAAGCGAAGGTGTGGCGCACCACCGAGTCGGGCCTAATGTCGCCGAAGTCGTACTGCGTTTCGGCGAAGGTGAGCACCGGGGCGTTGGGGTTGGCCGCCTCGGTGTCGCTGGCCACGTTGGGGTTGTCGATAGTGGGGTTGGCCTTGGCGTCGGCAGCGGCCTCGTCGGCGGCGGCGTTCATGCCTTGGGTGCCAGCCTCGGGGGTTTTATCGCGGTTACAGCCGGTCAGCAGCAGCGCGGCGGCCAGCCCGCAGGTAGTCAGAAGTCGGGTCATTTTTTTGCGCCAGCAATTGCTGGCTGCTAGCTGTTAGCTTGTTTCAGTAGGTGCAAAAATACGCACTAGCTCAAGTCCTGGGGCACCGCCGCAAGAGTGAGAGAGCATAAAGCAAAACAGACGGTCATGCTCATCTGGCGTCCGCTTGCCGAAGCATCTCTACCGCATCGTTGAATGGCGTGGTAGAGATGCTTCGGCAAGCGGACGCCAGATGAGCATGACCGTCTGTTTTAGAAAAAGCTAACAGCCAAGAAAACTCACAGCTTATCGATGATAAACTGCGTGAACTGCGCCGTAGAGGCAGGGCCGCCCAAGTCGCCGGTGCACTGGCCTTGGTGCGTGAGCGTGGCGCTGAGGGCCTTTTCGATGCGGGCGGCGCTCTCGGTTTCGCCCAGGTACTCCAGCATCATCAGGCCCGAGCGCAGCAGGGCGGTGGGGTTGGCCTTGCCCTGGCCGGCAATGTCGGGGGCCGAGCCGTGTACCGCCTCAAAAATGGCCATGTTGTCGCCGATGTTGGCGCCGGCTACCACCCCTAGGCCACCCACCAGCCCGGCGCACAGGTCGGAGAGGATGTCGCCAAAGAGGTTGGTGGTTACAATCACGTCGAACTGCTGGGGCTTGCTCACCAGCTGCATGCACATGTTGTCGATGATGCGCTCGTCGTAAAACGTCACCTCCGGGTACTCGGCCGCGGCGTCTTTGCAGGCCTCAATCATGAGGCGGCCCGCGTTTTTCATGATGTTGCCCTTGTGGGCCAGCGTCACGTGCTTGCGGCCGTGCTCAGTGGCGTACTTAAAGGCGGCGCGGGCAATTTTGTGGCAGCCCTCCACCGTCAGGCGGCTCAGGGTGTCGGCAATGCCTAGGCGCTCGTCAAATATCTCTAAGCCAGCGTACAAGCCCTCGGTGTTTTCCCGAAACAGCACCAGGTCAATACCTTTAAAGGGCGTGTTAATGCCTTCAGTGCTTTGAGCGGGGCGCACGTTCTGGTAGAGGTCGTACTTCTGGCGCAGCGTGATGTTGATGCTCTTGAAGCCCTTGCCTACGGGCGTCGTAATGGGCCCTTTCAACCCTACGCGGGTGCGCTCCAGCGAGTCGTAGAGGCCCTGCGGAATGAGCTCGCCCTGGCTTTCGAGCGTCGTGATGCCAGCATTGTGCTCTTCCCACTGAATGGGGGCCTGGGCAGCGGCAAAAATATCCACTACGGCGCGGGTGATTTCGGGGCCGATGCCGTCGCCGGGCGTAAGGGTTACGAGGTGCATATAGTCGAGAAAAAAGGAGTGGTGAAGCAAGCGGCCTAGGGCCGGGGCACCCAAAAAACGAATGACTGAACGAGCGACGGAAAGATAAGGTAGTTAAGCTCTTACCTGCCCGTCGCTCATTCAGCCATTCGCCCGTTCGCTCATTACCTACTTGCTGGTTTTGCGCGAGTTAATTTGGTTGATGAGTTGGTCTACGTCGTCGAGCAGCTGCTCGGCTTTGCTTTTAGCGTCCTGGATGACGCGCTGGCCTTCGCTCTTGGCCGACGAGGGCGAGTTGTCGCGGCTCGTCACCAGGCTCTCGGTCAGCTCGGCCAGCACCGAGCGGTAGCGCTCGAGCTGGTAGCTGAGCCAGGAGCGGGTTTCGCGGCCCGTTTCGGGCGCGTACAGCAGGCCGATGGTGGCTCCGGCCAGGGCGCCGCCCGTGAAGCAGAGCAGGCCGGTAGTGGTTTTGCTAGCCATGGTAGGTAATAAGGTTAGCGGCTTACGCCCGGTGGCCGGCGGCGGTGAGGCCCCTAGCCCCCTGGCACCAGCCAGATGGTAAAGGAGGGTGGGAAAGAAAGAATTGAAGGCAACTTACTGCTTAACGCGCTGAGGCGGGCAATAGATACTCCCGCCGGCTATTTAGCAGTAAGTACTACGCCGTAAGCGCCGCTACGCTACTGGTTATCAAGCAAGCCGCGGCCCGATTTGCGAATATCACCACTGGCGGCCAGGTCCTGCGCCAGCTTGTCTAGAATACCGTTTACGAACTGCTTGCTCTTGGGCGTGCTGTAGAGCTTGCTGATTTCGATGTACTCGTTGATGGTCACCTTCACCGGAATGCCGCGGAAGAGCTGCATCTCGCACAGCGCCATCTTCAAGATAATCTTGTCGAGCAGGGCTACGCGCTCCACGTCCCAGTTCTGCACCGACTCGGCAATGAGCTTTTCGGATTTGGCGTCGTCCTCCAGCGTTTGCTTGTACAGGGTTTCGGCAAAGTCGCGGTCGTCCTGCCAGTTGGCGCTCAGGTTCATCAGCTCCTGGGTGGGCTCGGCCGGGTAGGGCAGCATCTTCAGGGTTTTGAGCACCAGGTTGCGCACGATGGGGCGGTTTTCCTCCCAGTTCAGGTCATTAGCCTCCAGCCAGCGCGGCAGGGCCTCCCCCTTGAAAACGAACTCCTTGTAAAGGTGGCGCAGCAGCTCCATATCGGTTTCGTAGTCGGTTTCGACCAGGCCGGTGGGCTTGCCGCTCAGGTAGGTCTGTACCGTGGGGTCGGGCTTTATTTCTTTCTGCCAGGCTTCGCGCAGGGCTTCCAGCTCTTCGCTATCCGTCCACTGCAGCTTGTGCTTGATGGTAGTTTGGAGCAGCTGCTCGTTTTCGCGCACCTTCTCAAAGGCCGCGTTCGCAAACAGCCGGGCCGAGTCGGCCGCCTCGAAGCGGCGGCCGGTGAAGCGGCGGGCCTCGCGCTCATTGTCTTCGGTGATGACTTCGAGCAGGGCCTGCGGCATATTCAGCAGGTGCAGGTATTGGTCGTGAATGCTTTCGGCGCCGTGCAGCAGCTGCCCGCCGTAGAAAGCGCCTTCCTTCTGCACCAGGCGCTGGTAGTAGGCAATGGCCGCTTGCACGGCGCTGGCCACGGCCTGGTCGTCGGCGCCGGCTTCGGGCAGTTCGCCGGTGCGGTGCCACTCGCGCAGCTGGGCCTCGCCCAGCTTGCGCTGGCCTTCGAGCAAGCGGCGGTCGGGGGCTTTATCGGCGGTCAGGTCGGGCTCGAACGCGGCCGCGATGCGGTCCTGCGCCAGCAGTAAATCGGCCGCTATCGCCTGCTGGTAGGCGTAGAGCGCCTGCATGACCTTGATACGGAGTAAGCGGCGGTTAAGCATGGGGGTAGTACGGGGTGCGGGCCAGCCGGGAGGCCGGGCGCATAGTAATATAATAGGAGGAAAGCAGGGCCTAGGGTCAAAACTGGTTGCCCGGCCGGGAAACTGCGGGGCGTAACTTTGTTTAGAGTGCCGAGGCGAACGCCTCCCGCCCATCGGCCGCCAGTGCGGCTACAAAAGTACCCGCTTTTTTTCGGTTAAGGTGCGGTTTTCCGGCCCTAGCCCCTGCCCTGCCCATGCCCGCTCGCGCCCTCGCCGCCGTCAACCCGCATATTTTTCGCTACAAATGGCACTTCCTCGGCGGCGTGCTCTTTGTTATTTTGAGTACGCTGCTGGCTATTTGGCCGGCCCAGCTCGTGCGCTACGCCTTCGACCTGGTGAACGAGGGCATCGACCTCTACCACCTGTTTGCCGGCACGCCCGCGCAGGCGGCAGTGTACCACGTGTTTGGGCGCAACGTGCTGTTCTACGGCATGTTAATCATCGCCCTAGCCCTGCTGCGGGGTATTTTTCTGTTCTTCATGCGCCAAACGCTCATCGTGATGTCGCGCCTGATTGAGAACGACCAGAAAAACGAGATTTACCGCCACTACCAGTCGCTGCCGCTGGCTTTTTACCGCCGCCACAGCACCGGCGACCTCATGTCGCGCATTTCGGAAGACGTGAGCCGGGTGCGCATGTACCTGGGGCCGGCCATCATGTACTTTCTGCAGCTGGTGCTGCTGTTCGTGCTCATCGTGCCGCTCATGCTGCTCGTCAACGTCAAGCTGACGCTGCTCACGGTGCTGCCGCTGCCCATTCTGTCGGTCAGCATCTTCTACATCAACAACCTGATTCAGCGCAAGTCGGACGAGATTCAGCGGGCGCTGGCGGCCATGACCACCTTCACCCAGGAGGCGTTTTCGGGCATTCGGGTGCTCAAGTCGTTTGTGCGGCAGCAAGACTCGCTGGCGCAGTTCACGGTGGCTAGCAACGACTACAAAGATAAGTCGCTGAGCCTCAATTTTGTGAATTCGCTATTTTTTCCGCTCATCATGTTTCTGGTGGGCATCAGCACCGTGGTTACGGTCTGGATTGGCGGGCAGGAGGTTATTCGGGGCACCATCACCACGGGCACCATCGCCGAGTTCCTCATCTACGTCAACCTGCTTACTTGGCCCGTTACGGCCCTAGGGTGGACCTCTAGCCTGGTGCAGCGGGCCGAGGCCTCGCAGGCGCGCATCAATGAGTTTCTGGACGAGAAAACGGACATCGTGTCGCGCCGCGAGGTGGCGAAGGAGCTGGAGGGCGATATTGTGTTCGACCACGTGTCGTTCACCTACCCCGACACCGGCATCCGAGCCCTGCGCGACGTGAGCTTCCACCTGCGCAAGGGCCGCACGCTCGCCATCATCGGCAATACTGGCTCGGGCAAGAGCACCGTGGCCGCCCTGCTTTGCCGCCTCTACGACACCACCAGCGGCGACGTGCGCATTGACGGCACCGACGTGCGCGACTACTCCCTGGCCAGCCTGCGCGAGCAAATTGGCTACGTGCCGCAAGATGTGTTCTTGTTTTCGGACAGCATTCGCAACAACATCAACTTCGGCCTCGACCAGCCCGACGAAGCCCGCATGGCGCAGGCCGCCCGCGATGCCGACGTGTACGAAAACATTATCCGCTTCCCCGAGGGCTTCGACACCAAGGTGGGCGAGCGCGGCATCACTCTCTCGGGCGGCCAGAAGCAGCGCGTGAGCATGGCCCGCGCTCTGGTGAAGGAACCCAAGATTCTGATTCTGGACGACTCGCTCTCGGCCGTCGATACCAAGACCGAAAATGCCATCCTAGGGGCCTTGCAGCGCGTGATGAAGGGCCGCACCAGCTTGCTTATTTCGCACCGCGTATCGAGCGTGAAGCTGGCCGACGAGATTCTGGTGCTCGACGACGGCCAGATTGTGCAGCACGGTACCCACGCCGCCCTCATGGCCGAAACCGGCGGCCTCTACCGCGCCCTCTACGAGCGGCAGCTGCAAACCGAAGAAGCCTAATTTTTAGTGACTAACTACTAATGACGAGTGACTAATGTCGTTCTTTTTTAAGAGAAAACGGCATTAGTCACTCGTCATTAGTAGTTAGTCACTAATTAATCTGTACCAGGCGGGTGCCCTTTTTGTCGCCGGCGGTGCAGCGCACCACGTAGGGGCCGGCCGGCAGGGTGGCCACATTAAGCGTAACGGGCGTGGTACCGACCAAGGTGTTTTTGGTCAGGATGGGGCGGCCTTCCTTGTCGTTTATTTCGATGCGCGTGGGGCCGGGGGCATCGCAGCGCACCGTGAGCAGGTGCGAGATAGGATTTACCTCCGTTTTGATTTTCAGCGCGTTAGGGTCGGCTGGGGGCGTAACGGGGGCTAGCGGAATGGGCACGGGCGCGGCGGCTGGGTCGATAGCGCTAGCCACCGCTGCTGTGGCAGGGGCGGCCGCGGTGGCCTTGGCGGGGGCGGCCGCCGGGGTGGCTTTCGCGGCGGCGGCTTTCACGGGTGGCTTCGCTGCCACCTTCGGCTTGGTTTGGGCCAACAGGCTGGCGGGGGCCAGGAGCACTACGCTTGCTAAAAAAAATAATTGCTTCATAAGAATAGAAGTAACGCCAAGTTTTCGGAGTAAATATACACCCTGTGAAGGGTGACCGGCCACCGTATAGCCCTGCTTATTTGGGAGTGGAGGAGAACCAGGCATTGCTTTTTGCAGAAAAAAAGAGCTAGGGCTTGCGCTATTTCCAACTTTCTGGCTACCTTTGCGCTCCCAATCTCCCTCGGGGTGTAGCGTAGCCTGGTATCGCGCCAGCATGGGGTGCTGGAGGTCGTAGGTTCGAATCCTGCCACTCCGACCAAGGGACAAGTTGCCCCACGAAAAAGCCCCCGACCTTCGGGCCGGGGGCTTTTTTTAAGGCCAACTTTTACCAGATTGGATTTCCCGACGCGGAGCCGACCCCATCGGCTCCGCGTTTTTCGGGGTGTAGCGCAGCCCGGTAGCGCGCGTCGTTCGGGACGACGAGGTCGTAGGTTCGAATCCTGCCACCCCGACCAAGCAATTAAAAGGCCGCCTCTATTTAACGATAGAGGCGGCCTTTTTTGTGGGATTTCACGGGAATTTTACCTAATAAGCCGCTGATTGGCAGTATCTTTTACCAGTCAGTGGCTTGTTCGGCACGGCGCACCCTTCCCTCTCCCGATGAAACACCTACTTACCCTTTTGGCGGTGGCCGCGGCCGGCCCGGCGCTGGCCCAAACTGCGCCGGTTGCTACCGACTCGCTGCCCCGGCGCACCGCGCACCACGGCCGGCACTGCCCTTGCTGCTGCCACTGCCTGCACCACAAGCGGCTCCTCACCGAGCAAACCAACCGCTTGGCCCTGCTGGCGAGCCTAGGGGCTACTACCGACCGGGAGGGCCGTGCCTACGCGGGATTTGGCGTAGAAATAGGGCGGGCCGTGGCGCCACGCCTGACGGTGGGTGGCCGCGGCTGGCTGAGCGCCGCCCGCAGCAGCGCTACCAATTATGGCTACGACGCGACCCGCCCGGCGCTCAGCATCCAGACCCTTACTGGCAACGTGCGCTACCAGCTGCTCAATACCCAGCGCTGGCGCCTGGAGGCCGTGGGCAGCCTAGGGGCGGGGGCAGTGCAGCTCTACGACCGCGACCAAACGGTAGTAAGCTATGGCCAATATGGGCGCAGCGAACACGCAGCCACCGTGTTCTTGAGCGTACACCCGCTACTGGAGGGCGGTGCGGGCCTTACTTACAAAGTGGGCCGCGAGTTCTGGCTATCGTCGCGGCTGGGCTACCAGTATTTGCCGGGCACCAGCGGGCTGGGCGCAGCGGGTGAGTTTTCGGGCTGGCAGGCTAGCCTGAGCGCCACTGTTCCCTGGGGCTGGCACTAGCCCCTACTTTGCTCCTAGCCACAACTCGCTGCTATCGCCCGGGCCAAACTGCTCGAGGTAGGGCGGCTGCTTGGTCAGCTTCAAATCTTTGAGGCCCTGCTCGGCAGCGCTGTAGAGCTTGCCGGGAGCCAGCAAGAAGCTAGTTCCTACCATGCGGGCGTGCATGGTGCGGCGGCCGGCCGGCACCACGCGGTAGCGCCAGCCAGCCGGCAAGCGCCCTAGGGTGTCGGCCACGCGCAAGCCCACAAACGCCCGAATACTGTCGTGGGCCGCCTCGGGGTCGTTGTAGTAGAGGTTGGCCAGGGCCTGGGCGGCGGGTAGCGAGCGGGCATCCTGGGTGGTTTTGGCCGCGCGAAACAGCTCGCCGAAGCTCGCCTCGCTGGCTTTGCCCGCGAAGGGCTGGCCGGCCAGCAGCACCGGAGCCACGGTGGTTTCGAGGGCCACCGTGGGGCTGTGCAGCCCCCCTAGGTAGGCATAGATACTCAACCCAAGGGCAGTGAAAAGCAATACGAGGGGAAAGAGAAAACGCATTAGCAAACGTGATGAACAGGCAATAAAGAGTAAAAACTATTGGCCGGCTTGCGGGCACTGTCGTACTACTCTTTTCTGACTGTTAGCTCTTCATTGCCAGCATACTGCATCCGGTATAGCTGCGCGTAGTAGCCTCCCTGGCGCAGCAGTTCCTCGTGGGTGCCGGTTTCCTTGATTTCGCCGCGGTCCAGCACAATGATGCGGTCGGCTTTTTGAATGGTGCTGAGGCGGTGGGCAATAACCAGCGCCGTGCGGCCTTCCATGAGCTTGTCAATGGCGGTTTGGATGAGTTCCTCCGTTTCGCTGTCAACCGACGAGGTGGCCTCGTCGAGCACAATGACGCGCGGCTCGTAGACCAGCGCCCGCACGAAGCTAATGAGCTGGCGCTGCCCCACCGAGAGCGTGGCGCCGCGCTCCATCACGTGGTAGTCGAGGCCGCCGGGCAGGCGCTCGATGAAGCGCCGGGCGCCCACCAGCGTGGCCGCCTCCCAAATCTGCTCGTCGGCAATGGCCGGGTTGCCTAGGGTGATATTGTCGCGGATAGAGCCCGCGAAAAGGAATACATCTTGCAGCACCACGCCAATCTGGCGGCGCAGTTGGCTTAGGTCGTAATCGCGCAGGTCCTGGCCATCGACGCGGATGTGACCCTGCTGGATGTCGTAGAAGCGCGAGAGCAGGTTGATAATGCTGGTTTTGCCCGCGCCGGTAGCCCCCACGAAAGCCACCGTCTGGCCCGGCTTCACGTGGAAGCTAATGTCGCGCAGCACCCATTCGGGCACCTGCTCGGCTTCGGCGTCTTTGTAGGCAAACCACACGTGGTCGAACTGCACGTCGCCCTGCAGCTGGGGCACGGGGGCAGTGCCGGAGGTAGCCACCAGGTCGTGGCTGTCGAGCAGCTTCAGCAGGCGCTCGGTGCTCACCAGGCCCAGCTGCAGGGTGTTGAAGCGGTCGGCAATCTGGCGAATAGGCCGGAAGAAAAGGGCATTATACATGATAAAGGCAATGAGCGCCCCCTTCGAGATGCTGCCCTCAATCTGGCCCTGGGCGGCGTACCACACCAGCAGGCCCACGCCAATGGCCCCTAGCACCTCGGCCACTGGGAAATAGATGCTGTAATAGAGTACCGACTTGATGTTGGCCTTGGTGTGCTCCTGGTTTATCGCCTCAAACTTGCGGTATTCTCGCTCCTGATTGTTGAAAATTTGCACTACATTCATGCCCGTTAGGTGCTCCTGCACAAAGCTGTTGAGCTTGGCTACGGCGTTGCGCACCTCCTGGAAGCTCACTTTCACCTTTTCCTTGAACACGTAGGTGCTGAACAGCATGAACGGGATGACCGAGAGGCTCACCAGCGCCAGCTGCCAGTTGGTCCAGAACATGAACGCCATCAAGAATACGATTTGCAGGATATCGCCCACCATCGCCGCCAGCCCTTCACTGAACACGTCGGAGAGCGTTTCTACGTCGGAAATATTACGCGTCACGAGCACGCCGATGGGCGTGCGGTCGAAGAAGCTGAGCTTGAGGCTGAGCAGGTGCCGGTAGAGGTCGGTGCGAATGTCGCGCACGATGTACTGGCCCAGCCAGCCGCCGTAGTAGGTTTGGAGGTAGCTCACCAGGGTGTTGACCAGCAGCAGCACCAGCAGCCACACCGTGGAGCGGTTCAGCCCCACCCAGTCGTTGTTGCTGATGTCCACATCTACCATGCGCTGAATGAGGGCCGGGCGCACGGTGCCTAGCACCGCGGCGGCTACCGTGAGAAAAATCAGGCCGATAAACGCGCCGCGGTAGGGCCGGGCGTAGGCCAGCAGGCGGCGCAGCACCAGCCAGTCGAATACCTGGCCGGTTTTGGTAGCAGAGGTTGGGTTCATAGTCGTTGGGGTACTAACAAAGGTCGGGCGCGGAAAGTCTTTCGCGCCGGCATAAGGCCTAGGGCCTAGGGACGGGCCAGAGCCTATCTCTCCGCGCCGCTATACCCCTTGCTACCCATTTGCTTTTATCAGGGGCTGCTTTTGGCGGCCTGCCTAGGCCTCGCCCAAACTATCAACCCCGATACCGCCAAAGCCATTAGAAACTGATTGATGCCCTGTATCGCGACGAACCGCTGACTAATACCGCGTAGCAGGCACCTTGCTTTTAGGCTATTTTATACTGGCCAATCTACTTGCGATAGAACTTAACAAGCTTTTTTATGCTGGATGGGCTGGGTCAACGAAACCCAATTCATTCGGCACGATGCCAGCGGCGTACTCTACCCGGCTCAGATACAGCCCTTTGGCCGGCGCTGCGCCACTGGCCGCAATCCGCTGCTGGCGGTACAATACCTGCTGAAACTCGGCGGGTGTAAGCTTGCCGCGGCCCACGTCGAGCAGGGTACCCACCACCAGCCGCACCATGCCCCGCACAAAGCGGTTGGCACGAATGCGAAACACGAGGCCATCCGGCTGGCGCGGGTCGTCGTGCCAGCCCGCCTCGTAGAGGTAGCAGACATAGTGGTTTTCGCCGCCCTTTACCTTCGAGAAAGCCGTGAAGTCGTACTGCCCCACTAGGTAGCTGGCCGCTTCGTTCATGGCGGCCACGTCGGGCGCGCGGTCCAGGTACAGCGCCTGGTCGCGCCGAAAGGGGTCGGGTCGCAAACTCACGAAATACTCGTAGGTGCGCGCCTCGGCCGAAAAGCGCGCGTGGTCATGCGAGCCTACCTCGTGCACGCGCAGCACCTGCACATCGGGGGGCAGGGCGCGGTTGAGGCGGTAGCGCAGCAGCTCCAGCGTCAGCCCTAGGGGTAGCTCGGCCTCGAAGTGCGCTACCTGGTGGCTGGCGTGCACGCCAGTATCGGTGCGCCCGCTGCCCACGGTGTGCACGGGCTGGCGCAGCACCTGCCCTAGGGCCTTGTCGAGCACGGCCTGCACGGTAGGCACGCCGGGCTGCACCTGCCAGCCGCAGTAAGCCGTGCCATCGTAGGCGAAGTGAATGAAGTAACGCATTGCCGCGCAAAAATACCGCTGCCAAGGTTGGCCCGCGCCGCCCACGTAAAAGCCCCCGCCGCGGGTGCAGCGAGGGCCTCAACAACTGGTTAGCAGCAAAGCAAAGTTTGATTCAGAGCAAAATATCGTAGAAATCTCTTTTTTTATTTTTTATTAACCTGGTTGTAAGTCAGTACTTCTTTTTTGTATTTGGAGTAGTATAAGGAACTGAGGCGGTGCCTAGCGGCGGCTGTAGAAGCTGGCAAAGGCCTGCTCGCGAGTTAGCTCGCCCAACACGTAGCGCCGCAGCTGCTCGTAGATAGTGGCCGTCAGCTGGCGCCCACACAGCGTTTGCACCAGCACTGCATTATCCACTTCGCGTTGGCGCACGGCGCACTGGCCAGTCAATAAGGGGGGCAAAGAATCAGTCATTGGTCATTGGCTCGGTTACTTGGTGAAAGGAAAAGGAGAAATAATAGGGGTGGTAGCTTAACCTGCTTCGCGCGACCGGGCCCAACTGCGGCTGATAATTTCAGCCTTGGAGTTGACGTGTAGCTTGCGATAAATCTGGCGGATGTGCGTGCGTACCGTATCAATGCTGACGCTGAGCCGGTCGGCTATCAACTTATAGCTGAGGCCATCTTCAATACCGCGCACAATTTCTTTTTCGCGCGGGGTGAGCGTGGTGTCGGTGGGCTGGCGGGCTGGCCACAGGTGCCGGATAACGTGGCGGGCTACACTCGGGCTCATGGGCGAGCCCCCAGCGGCCACCTGCCGCAGCAGCTCGGCCAGCATAGGCAGGGGCGTCATCTTATCGAGGTAGCCCACCGCGCCAGCCCGCAGGGCTTCAAATACTCGTTCGGCATCGGTATGGATGCTGAGCATCACCACGGCAGCATCGGGCAAGCGCTGCTGCCACAGAGCCAGCCCTTCAATACCTGATAGTACCGGCAAGCCAATATCGGATAGCACCAACGTGGGCTTGGCAACCAACCCGTCTAGTTGCTCCGCAAACTCGCTCACCGAGCCTACGCTCAGCACACAGTCGATGTCCGGCTGCTCGCCGAGATAGCTACAAAGCGCCTCCCGGATAGCTTGCTGGTCTTCGATAATGCCGAGAGTAATCATCACTGCACAAAGGTCGAATTAAATACCTTATGCCGGTATCACATGAAAATGTGATATTCGTCCTAAACCCCAGCAGTAAGCCGTTGGCATCCACTTAAAAAGTACTATTTTATCAAGCCATATTTATTATGGCCAAATAACTACCGCGCTGCATCCTCATAAATATTACTACTACCGCTTACTTTTCCACTAGCTTATAATTAAGCCCTTATAGCCCGCAAACGTTTCCGAAAAAGCTGGTTGAGCTACCTGCTAAGCCGCACGCTTACTAAGCGGCAGGCGCGCGGTAAGCTGTACACCCGGCATAACAACGTCAGCGGCGGTAACTACGCTTACAGAGCCGCCTACGGCCGCCGCGCGCATGCGCATATTGCGCAGACCCTGGCCACCGACGCGGGGCACTGCCGCGATACCTCGGCCATCATCGCATACCTCCAACTCCAGCAGGGGGCCTAGCAGACGCAGGCGCACCCGTATTTGCTGGGCTTGCGCGTGCTTCACCACGTTGTGCAGCGCTTCCTTGTAGATGTAATAAAGCGCCTGGCGCACGGGCAGTGGAATAGTAGTGTCGGCCAGCACGGGGTCGGCGGCAAATAGTATTTCCAAGCCGGCAGGAGTTAGCACCTCGTAGGCGTGGTCGCGCAGGCGGTCAAGCAGGCTAGCGGCTGAGTCGTACCGGGCATCAATACTCCATACTGCATCGCTGAGCTGGCGGGCGGCCAGGCGGCTGGCGTCCACCATCTGGTCGAGATAGATTTGCTGCTGGGTAGGGGTATAGTTACCCTCGCGCAAGAGCGTACTTTGCATCGAAATCTGCGTCAGCACGCTACCCACTTCGTCGTGCAAATCGGCGGCAATGCGGGTGCGCAGCGCCAACAGCCGTTGGTTTTCGCGGCGGCGGTAGTACCAGAGGCTCCAGGCTGCCAGTGCCAGTGCCAGCGCCGCTAAGGCAGTCGCCACTAGCAGCTGCTGGTGGCGGCGCAGGTTACGTAGCTCCTGCTGCTGCGCCCGTAGGCGCTCTTGCTGCCCCAGCAAGCGCAAGCGGGCCTGCTGGCGGCTGCGGGCTACCGCCTCTTGCAGGCCCGCCACCCGGCGGCGGGTAGCCTGCCCAGTCAGGCTATCGGCATAGGCGCCAGCCAGCACCTGGTAGCGGTAGGCAGCTTGCCACTGACCTAGCTGCGAGGTCGCCTGCGCCAAAATCAGCGCCGCGTCGCGGGCATCAGATTTTACTCCGCTGTGCTGCACCGTAGCTAGGCTTTGCACTGCATAGTAGCGCGCGCTATCTGGCTGACCAACCGCCAGGCAGGCTCTAGCTATCAGCAGCTGGGCGCGGGCCACCATCCCAGGCAGCGAGGCGGCCCGGGCTTGCCGCATCAGGTGCTGCGCTGCCCGCCGGGCGGCGGCATGATTTCCCTGGCGGCCTACCATATCATTCACGCTCAGCTCAATAGATAGCAAGCCGGTGTCGTTAAACACGTGGCGGTAGCTGGCCGCTGCTTCCGTATAGTAGTATCCGGCCAGGCTCCAGCGCCCCTGCTGGCGATTGAGGTCACCGAGGCCGCTATACGCATGGCCCATACCAACGTAGTCCTTCAGGCGCTGGGCCAGCAGCATTGCTTGCTCAAACTGCTTGCTCGCGGTAGAATACTCGCCCAACGCGCAGCCAATCAAGCCCAGCTCAATGAGTTGAAATAACTCGGCCTTAGGGTTATGAATAGCCCGCGCTAACGCCAGCCCGTCCATATTGTAAGCCAGCGCCTTACTATAGTTGCCCTGCTCCGAATAGACGCGGGCGATATTATACAGGCCGCGCGTCAGGTCGTACTGCCGGTGCAGCTGCTTGGCCGTGCGCATAGCCGCGTGGGTATAGTAAAGGGCGGAGTCATACTTGTTGCAGCCCCGGTAGTAATAACCAAGGTTCAAGTTCGCATTAATCATTCCCACTTGGTAGCCTAGGGTCTGCGCCAGGTTAAAAGCCTGCTTGGCAAGCCGCCGGGTTAGTAGCGAGCGGTTGATGCGCAACGCAAAAGCAGCGGCGTTTAGCCGGTTTACCTTGGCTGTGTCGGGAAGCGAGTTAGTGAGCGCCAAGCGCAGCAAGCTATCGGGCACCGCGTTTATTTCGGTGGTCGCCGGCTGCCCAGGCTGGGCCTTTCCTACGCCACAAGGCCCTAGCAGTAGTAATAAGAGCACGCCATATCCTTTCCAGCGCAGCGGCAGTTTCATTCCGCAAATTACTGCACCAAACTCCTTGAACAGCAGCAGTCCCCGGCCTTTAACTAAGCTGATTTGCTGGCCTTGCCTCTGGCAAAAGCAGACCTCATTACCTAAAAAGCCCCGCCGTATTGCTACCGCGGGGCTTTTTCAATTAGGCTGCTGCCTAGCTTCTAGGCTAGCGGCTGGCCGCCAGCGCCTCAGCGCCGCCCACAATCTCGAGAATCTCGGTTGTAATGGCCGCCTGACGCGTCCGGTTATAGGTCAGCTTCAGCGATTTTAGTAGCTCGCCAGCGTTGTCGGTGGCTTTATCCATGGCCGTCATGCGGGCGCCGTGCTCCGAAGCGTTGCTTTCCAAGACGGCTTTATAAAGCTGCGTCTTAATGCTGAGCGGAATCAGCGAGCGGATAATCTCTTCTTTGCTAGGCTCAAAGATGTAGTCGATGCTATTGGCAGCCTCGTTGGCGCTGGGCGTGCCGGCCGGCACGGGCGTAGGCACCAGCGGCAGCAGCTGCTCGGCTTGCACTATCTGGGTAGCTACGTTCTTAAACTCGTTATATACCATCACTATCTCATCGTAGCTGCCTTCGGTGAAGCCGCGCATGGCTTCTTCGGCTGCCACGCGCACCGTATCGAACGAAAGTTGCGAAAAGACGTGCGTGTAGTCTCCCACGAGCTTTAGGTCGCGGCGCGAGAAATAATCGTTCGCCTTCTTGCCAATGGCCATTATCGAAATATTGGTGCGCGGCAAGTTGGCATAGCGCTGCCCAATAAGGGCAGTCACCCCTTTAAACACGTTCGAATTGAACGCCCCGGCTAGGCCCCGGTCCGACGTGATGGCAATAATCAGCACCCGCCGCACCTCACGCGCTACCCCATACTCGCTCACGACCTCATCGGTGGTGGTGCGGGTCAAGTTAGCTAGAATGCTGGTAAGGCGCTGGGCGTAGGGCCGCAACCGGGTTACCCCATCCTGCGCGCGCCGCAGCTTAGCCGCCGACACCATCTTCATGGCTTTGGTAATCTGCTGGGTGCTCGATACCGACTGAATGCGGGAGCGAACTTCTTTGAGCGATGCCATTCTTTTGAGCTGTTAGCGGTGGCTTTGATGCAGTTAGTAGCTGCTGGCCGATAGCTTTTCTATATAACTCTGTATAACACAAACTGCTGGCCGTTAGCTCTGCTTTCTCTCCGTAGAAAAAGCCAGTAGCTAACGGCCAGCAGCTAGAAGCTTATTTTGAAGCGTACCCAGCGGCTACGTCCTTCGCCGTCTGGCGAATGGCATTGGTCACCGAGTCGTCCAGCTTGCCTGCTTTCAGGGCGGCTAGGGCATCGGCGTTGCGGGCGTGCATCACCTGGCGGAACTCCGTTTCGAACTCGCGCACCCGGTTTACAGGCACGGTGTCGAGCAGGCCGTTGGTAGCCGCATAAATGATGGCTACCTGGTCTTCCACTTTCACCGGCGAAAACTGGGGCTGCTTCAGAATCTCCAGGTTGCGGCGGCCTCGCTCAATGGTGAGCTTGGTCGAAGCGTCGAGGTCGGAGCCAAACTTGGCAAATGCCTCTAGCTCGCGGAACTGTGCCTGGTCGAGCTTCAGCGTACCAGACACTTTCTTCATCGACTTAATCTGAGCGTTGCCACCCACGCGGCTCACCGAGATACCCACGTTGATAGCGGGACGCACGCCAGAGTTAAAGAGGTTGGTTTCGAGGAATATCTGCCCGTCAGTAATCGAGATTACGTTGGTTGGGATATAAGCCGATACGTCGCCAGCCTGCGTTTCAATAATGGGTAGCGCCGTTAGCGAGCCACCGCCTTTCACCAGCGGCTTCAGGCTTTCGGGCAGGTCGTTCATGTTGCGCGCAATTTCGTCCGAAGCGTTGATTTTGGCGGCGCGCTCCAGCAGGCGGCTGTGCAGGTAAAATACGTCGCCAGGGTAAGCCTCGCGGCCCGGCGGGCGGCGCAGCAGCAGCGACACCTCACGGTAGGCCACGGCCTGCTTCGACAAGTCGTCGTACACTACGAGGGCCGGGCGGCCTGTATCGCGGAAGTACTCGCCGATAGCGGCGCCCGTGAACGGCGCGTAGAACTGCATCGGCGCGGGGTCCGAAGCCGAGGCCGATACCACCACGGTGTAGTCCATGGCCCCACCCTTGGTAAGCGAGTTTACTACCTGCGCTACGGTCGAGGCTTTCTGACCGATAGCTACGTAGATGCAGAATACGGGCTCGCCGCGCTCAAAGAACTCGCGCTGGTTGAGGATGGCGTCGATGGCCACCGTTGACTTGCCGGTTTGGCGGTCGCCGATAATTAGCTCGCGCTGGCCGCGGCCAATCGGAATCATGGCGTCGATGGCCTTGATGCCGGTTTGCAGCGGCTCGGTAACGGGCTGGCGGAAAATTACGCCGGGCGCCTTCCGCTCCAGAGGCATCTCATAGGTCTGGCCCTGGATGGGACCGCGACCGTCGATGGGTTGCCCTAGGGTGTTTACTACGCGCCCCACAATGCCCTCACCAACTTGGATAGCGGCGATTTTATTGGTGCGGCGCACCGTAGCGCCTTCCCGAATCTCGGAATAATCGCCGAGCAGTACGGCACCTACGTTGTCTTCTTCCAAGTTGAGCACCAGCCCTTGCAGGCCGTTCTCAAACTCAATCAACTCGCCCGACTGCGCGTGCGAAAGGCCGTAGATGCGGGCCACGCCGTCGCCGACTTGGAGCACCGTGCCGACTTCTTCCAGCTCGGCGGCCGTTTTAAAGTTGGACAGCTGCTGCCGCAGGATGGCGGATACTTCGTCCGGGCGTACTTCTGCCATTGGGATAATCTAATTAAGGCTGGGAATGTAAGTCTTATCAGTGAGCGAGGTGCGCAAACGGCGCAGTCCTCCTTTCACCGATTCATCAATCTGCCGGTCGCCGATGCGCAGCACGAAGCCACCAATCAGCGAGGCGTCCACCTTCTCGGTGAGCGAAACATCCTGCTGGCCACTTTGCTCCTTCACCATTTTCTCTACGGCGGCGCGGGCAGCGGGCGTGAGCGGGGCTGCCGAGGTTACCTCGGCTACTTGCACGCTCATCAGTTTGTTGTACTGCGTCAGAAACTCGTCGCCAATGTGCTCCAGCGTAGCCTCGCGGTTTTTGCTGGTCACAATCTGGAAGAAGCGCAGCAGTGTTTCCGATACTTTGCCTTGAAACACCGCATTTAAGATGCTGAGTTTCTTGTCGTGTTTCACAATGGGATTGCGCAGCAGCAGCCGCAGGTCGCGGCTTTCCGACATAGTCTTGGCCAGCAAGTCCATATCCTGCTTCACGGTTGCCAGCGTGCCTTGCTCCTGGGCCAGGTCGAGCAGCGACTTGGCATAGCGGGCGGCTACTTGTTGGTCGGCCATTTTTTGGTTAGCTGATAGCTAGTAGCTGTTAGCTATCAGCTTTATTGCCGGCCTAGGGTGGCTGGCAGCTAACAGCTAATAGCTAGCAACTCAGTTTAATTTTACGTCTTTCAGGTATTCGTCAACTAGCTTCTGCTGGGCACTAGGGTCCGTCAGCTCGCGGCGCAGCAGGCGCTCGGCAATGTCCACGCTCAACTGAGCAGCAGTATTGCGCACTTCAGCTAAAGCCTGGTTTTTCTCCTGCTGAATTGACTCGCGGGCCTGTTGGGTCACGCGGGCGGCTTCTTCGGAAGCGGTGGTTTTGGCTTGCTCCACAATTTGCGCAGCCATGGCTTGGCCCTCCTTCAGCATCTGGTCACGCTCGCGGCGGGCTTCGGCCAGCAGCTTTTCGTTGTCGGCCTTTAGGCTTTGCATTTCCGCCTTGGCACGGTCGGCCTGGCGGAGGGCGTCCTCAATACCCTGCTCGCGCTCGCGCAGCGAACCGAGAATAGGCTTCCAGGCAAACTTAGCCAGCAAGGCAAGTAGGATGAGGAAGATGAGGGTTTGCCAGAAAATCAGCCCTAATTCGGGGGTAATGAGTTCCATAAGAATGGCAAAAATCAGGGGTAAATAAGCGAGCCGGTAGCTGGGACAATAGAGCAGCTCAACACTAAGCAGCAGTAGTAAAGTTGCTTGCTGCGCTAGCTAGGCAGCTTCTCTTAAGCTACCTACCAGCTACCTAAGCAAACTGAAGGAAAGCCCGGCCGGCTAGCTTTCCTACCGCCCGAGGGGCAGGAAGCCAGCCGGCCGGGCCTCTCAACGCGCTTACTTCAAGTTCAGAGCGATAAGCAAGCAGACTACGACCGCAAACAAAGCTGCACCTTCAATTAGCGCGGCTACGATAAGCATGGCAGTCTGAATTTTACCTGAGGCTTCTGGCTGACGGCCAATGGCTTCCATAGCGCTACCGCCGATGCGGCCAATACCTAGGCCGGCGCCGATGATAGCCAGACCGGCACCGATACCGGCACCCATTACAGCCAAACCAACCGAATTAACAACTTGCAGCAACAACGAGAGAAGCATGGTAAAAAAAGAAATGAGAAAAGAAAAACTTGAGAATTGAGGAAATGAGGCTTACCACCATCTGGCGGTCCAGCCAAGGAATTAGTGCGCAGCTGCTACGCCAGGACGCTCAAAATGCCCGAAGTTAGAACCACCCTGGCGCTGTTCCGCGAAGCCATAGTCATCATGCTCGTGGCCAGCGTGATGCTCATCATCGTGGTGCTCTTCTACTGCGCCCCCGATGTACATGGCGGTTAGTAGAGTGAAGATGTATGCTTGCAGCAAGGCTACCAGCAACTCCAGCACGCTGATAAACAAGCCGAACGGCACCGACAGGAAACCAGTCCAAGCCGAACGGAAAATGAAAATCAAGCTAATGAAGCTCAGGATAATGATGTGGCCCGCCGTGATGTTAGCAAACAGACGCACCATGAGCGAGAAGGGCTTTACGATAACCCCTACTAGTTCCACTGGAATCATAATGATGCGCAAAGGCAGCGGCACCCCAGGCGTCCAGAATATGTGCGTCCAGTAATTCTTATTGCTGCTAAACAGCGTGATAAGCAGCGTGATAACTGCTAGCGTAGCCGTAACGGCCACGTTGCCGGTGAGATTGGCTGCACCAGGCGTGAGCCCCAACAGGTTATTAAACCAAATAAAGAAGAAGACAGTGAGCAGATACGGCATGTACCGCTCGTATTTGGGCCCAATGCTCTTAATAGCTACCTCATCGCGAATAAAGATTACGAAAGGCTCTAGAAAGGACTGTAAGCCGCTGGGTGCCTGGCCCCGACGGCGGCCATAGGACTTGGCTACCGATGCAAACGCGATGACCAATACCAGGCTGCTCATGGCTAAGGCAGCCACGTTTTTGGTGATAGAAAAATCGTAGACCTTGCTACCATCTAGCGTCACGAGTTTTTCACCATTGAGCTTGAAATTGCCGTAGGTTTCGCCTTCCGCAACGTGTTTGCTCGAAAATACAGAAAGTCCCTTGCCTGGCTGGTAGGCGATGATGGGCAAATAGGTAACGAAATTGCCGTTGTCAGTGCTGAACCAGTGCCACTCGTGCGAGTCGGCTACGTGGTGCAAAATCACTTCGCCCGGATTGAACGCTTCCCCTTTCTTGCCCCCTTCAGTGGGCTCGGCCGCGAAACCGGCGAACGTGAACAGGCAAAGAAAAAGAGTGAGTAACCGCTTCATTCAAATTAGCTTAAATTGCAAGCTCGACGATAAATCAGTCGTCTTTTGAGCTTTGCCTCGCTGAAAACGGGCGCAAGTTACTAAAAATAGCCCATATTTCAAAGCCAGCGCACAGGAAATAGGCCAGGAAGAAGACCCCGAGGAAGGTGAGCAGCCCGTGGGTTTCGGCCCGGCCATCCCGAAAAAAGTACAGCAAAATAATGGCGATGCCCAATACTAAGCGGAGCCCTACGCCCCCAAAATAGGCCCCTAAAAAGTGGTCGGGGTTGCGCCGCACGGCCCAAGCAGTGAGGCCGTACCCTAATAGGGTAAGCAGCAAAATGGCAGCCAGCACGTAGGGCGCCAGCGGATGCACTACGGCTGTGCCAAAGGCGGCGCCTAGGCCCGCCAATACGGCAAAGCAAGCCAGGCTAAAGGCCAAGAACTGGGTGAAAAAACGGGAAGTCATTGGCAAAAACCTGTGGTGCAAATGATGCTAAAGCAGCCGGCTTAACTAAGCGACTGCGGGCCTGCCCTAGGCCTTAGTAGTAGGCAAAGGTCGGTAGGTGGAGGGCTAAGGCTGGCTGGCCGAGCGAATAACCTGCACCATCGCCAGCGTGACGCCCGCCAGCGTGAGGCCGACCGTGTACCAGGGCGTTTGGGTGTGGAAGTGCCCATCGAGCCACACGCCAGCCCAAGCGCTGAGGCCGATGATGGCGAACATTTGCACGGCGATGCCGGAGTAGCGGGCCAGCGCCGAGCGGGTAGCAAGGGTTTCTTCCGATTCGGGTGGGGTGGGGGGCGGCGTAGTGGACATGGGGTGGGTGAGGCGAGCGTGAACGAAAGCCGGGGGCATGGCGGAGACCAGCGTAATTTTACGAGTTGCCGCCCGTTAAGGCTGAGCCCGGCGAACATTTCGGGCCGGGCGCGGCGTTGCGCTGCTGGTATTTCCTTATGCTGTTGCCGTTGAAACCTACGCTATTTTCGACCTTTTGCCGCTGGCTGGGCCTAGGGCTGCTGAGTGCGGGTGCGGTGGCGTGCGCCTCGGATAAGTCGCTGGTGAGCCACGCGCTCAATAATGTGGCGGCGCGCGACAACGGCTTTTTTTTGGCCCGCGAGAAGCTGTGGGCCACCGAAGCTACCTTATATAAGGGCCGCGCCAACGACTACAACCAGTTGCTGCCCCTCTACCCTACCCTGGATAGCACGACGGTGCGCGCCACCCGCGCCGACCTCAATGACATTGTGAAGAAGGCCTCGCTGCCTATTCAGCACCGGCCGGGGTCGGACTGGACCGACGATGCCTACCTGCTGGTGGGCTGGGCGCGGTTTTACAAGATGGAGTTTGACGATGCGGAGCTGACGTTTAAGTACGTGAACAGCACCAGCCACGACCCCATTGCCAAGCAGGAGGCGCTGATTGGGCTAATGCGCACCTTTATGCAGCAGAAGCGGCCCGATGATGCTCGCGCCGTGTCGGCGCTGCTGGACAAGGAGCGCGGCCTGCCCAAGGACGCGCGCGAGCTGTTTCTGACGCGGGCCAACTACTACCTGCAAGCTGGCGAGCCTAAGGAGGCTATTCCGATGCTGGAACGGGCTATTCCACTCATTCCAGCAAAAAACGAGCGCTCGCGCACGCGCTACCTGCTGGCGCAGCTGTACGAGGGCCAGGGGCAGGAAAAAGCCGCGGCCGAGCAGTTGAACGAGATTTTGAAGCGTAACCCGCCCTACGAGCTAGACTTTAATACCAAGCTGCTACTGGCCGAGGTGAGCGACCTGGACCAGCAGAACACGGCGCGGCTGGACAAGTACTTTGCCGCCCTGCTGAAAGACGAAAAAAACAAGGAGTACCGCGACCGCATCTATTACCAGCAGGCGCGCCTGGCGTATCGCCAGAAGAAATACCCCGAGGCGCTGGCCCTGCTGCGGCCGGCCGCCAAGGTGCCTAGCCCCAGCAAGTACCAAAAGGGCTATACTTACCTGCTGGCGGGGCGCATTTACTACGAGAACCTGCAGAAGTACCCGCTAGCCGCCGCTTACTACGACAGCGCCGCCACGGCCATGCCCAAAGATAATTCGCTGTATGCCAGCGTAAAGGAGCGCAGCGACATTCTGAAGGACTTCGCCAAGCAGTACACTATTATTCAAACCCAGGACAGCCTGCAAACCTTGGCCAAGCTGCCCGCCGATGAGCTGGACAAGCGCCTGACGACCTACGCCGCCGCCGCCATTGAGGCCAAGCGCCAAGCTGAGGCCAAGGCCCTGGCCGCCCAGCTAGCCGCCGCCCGCCAGCAGGCGGCGGCAGTGAATAATATTACGGGCTCACCGGCAGGCTTTACGGGCACGGCGCCAGCCTTTACCGGCGACCAGCGCACGGCCGCCAACCCCGGCACCACCGACCCACTGAACGCGGTGGCCTCGGGAGCGCTTTGGTATTTCGACAACCCCACCAGCCTGGCCACCGCGCGCACCGAGTTTATCCGGCGCTGGGGCGACCGCAAGCTGCAAGACAACTGGCGCACCCTGAACACGCCGAGCAGCTCGCCCAACGACCCCGCCAACGGCGGCGCGCCGGTAAGCCTGACCGGCAATGACCAAACCCGCGTGGCCGGCACCACCGGCCAGCCGGGCACCGCCGGCCCGCCCGACCCGCTGGCCGAGCAAAAAGCCCTGGCCACACAGTATCGCCAAGCCCTGCCCGACACGCCCGCTAAGCTGGAAGTCTCGAACCAGCAGATTGAGGGCGCGATGTACGAGCTAGGCGGCATTTACAAGGAGTTGCTGAAGGAAAAGCAGCGCGGCTACGAAACCTACGCGGGCGAGGTGCAGCGCTACCCTAGGGGTGCCCACGCCCCCGATGCCGACTACCTGCTGTACCTCTACTACAAGGACCTGCCCGACCCGGCCAAGGCGGCCCAGTACGCGGCGGCTTTGCAGGAATATTTCCCCACTTCAACGTATGCCCGGCTGATTGCCGACCCGCAGTACCGCGAGCACGAGCGCGCCCTGCACAACGCCGTAACCGCCCGCCTCGACGCGGCGTTTGACTTGTACAAAGAGCAGTCGTTTGCCAAGGCCAAGACGGCAGTTGCTGACCTGGAGCGCCAGTACCCCAAGAGCGACCTGGCCGACCGGGTGGCGTACTTGAAGCTGCTGCTGGCCGTGCGCACCCAGCCACCGGGCGCGGCTCGCGCCAGCGTGCAGCAGTTCATCAAGGACTTTGCCGATAGCCCACTGGTGGCCCAGGCGCAGGCCCTAGGGGCCGCTTACCAAAAAGCCGATGCCGGGCAGCTAGCCGGCGCCATGGCCTCCACCGAAAAGCCAGGAGTGTCGCAGTTCCGGCCCGGCGAGGTGGAGAACCGCATGCGCATCGTGTACGGCGCCGACGAGTCGCCCTACATCGACGTAGCTCCTGCGCCGGCCCCTAGCCCCGCCCCAGCGGCGACAGCTACGCCGACCCCGGCCGTAGTGGCCCCAGCAGCCCCGGCGCCCGCTGATGCTATAGCCGCACCTGTTGCTACCGCGCCTAGCACTGCCGCGCCTACTGCTCCAAATAAGGGCCGGGCTAGTAAGCCAACGAAAGGCAAACCTGACCCCACGCCGACGCCTTCTACTACAACTACTGGTGCCGACACCCCAGCGGCACCTGCTGGCACTAACGCGGCTCCGGTAGCCAGCGGCACGCCCGCGCCAACGGCCGCACCCGCCACTACGGGTATACCCAGCCCGGCCCCAGCGCCTACCTCGGCGCCAGCGGTAGCGTACACTACCCAGCTGAGCGCGGCCCACGCGGTGGTGCTGGTGTATCCGAAGGGCCAGGCGCCAGTGGGCGACCTGGCCGCGGCGCTGACCACCTACGACAACAAGTTTTTCAGGGCGGCTGGCTTGCAGGTGCAGCCGGCGCAGGACCTGGGCACCGGGCAGGAAATGGTGGTGGTGCGCGCGCTGCCCAGCGCCAAGGTGGCCCAGAGCTACGCCACCAAGCTGCGCGGGCCGCAGTCGCCGCTGGCGCGGCTGCGGGGGCAGGGCTACGAAACGGTCGTTATCAGCCTGGCCAACCTCGGTTTGCTAGAGCAGAGCGGCGGCAACGTGGCCGGCTACCAGCAATTCTACCAGCAGGTTTACCAATAGCTGGTAGCGGGTATTAAGTTGACATACTTTTTGCTAGGCAGCAGCCCTAGGCCGGCTGGCGGCGCCAACGCTCCGCATTGGCAGTGGCCGGCCAGTAGGGCCTAAGCCCGCGGCCGCTGGCAACGCGCTACTTAGCAACTTTTTGCTGCTCAATTTTTTATCCTTCTTTACTACTCATGCCCACTCCTCCTACTCCTGCCCGCCCGCGCCCTAGCCCAGCGGCGCGGCGCAAGCCCGCACCGGCGCGGCCGGGGCGGTTTCAGGCCTTTACCAGCACGCTATGGTGGCTGTTTGGTGTGGGCCTAGTAGCGCTGGTGCTCTACGTGGCGGCCGTCAACGCCAACTTCCTGAACTTGTTCGGGCGCATGCCCAACCTGCACTCGCTCGAAAACCCGAAGAGCGAGCTGGCGTCGGAAATCTACTCGGCCGATGGGGTTTTGCTGGGCAAGTACTTCCGCGAAAACCGGACGCCCATCGAGTACCAGGACTTGCCGCAGAACGTCATCGACGCGCTCATTGCCACGGAGGATGTGCGCTTTGAGCAGCACTCGGGCATCGACCCCAAGAGCATTATGCGGGCCGTGAAGGGTCTAGGGCGGGCGGGCGGCGGCTCTACGCTCAGCCAGCAGGTAGCCAAGGTGCTGTTTCGCACCCGCGAAGACCTGAACGACGGCACCCTTAACGGGTCCGGCAAGCTGGGGCTGCTTATCACCAAAACCAAGGAGTGGCTGCTGGCCATCCGGCTCGAGCGCAACTACACCAAGCGCGAAATTCTGCGGATGTATTTCAACACCGTGGATTTTGGCTCGAACGCGTTCGGCATCAATACAGCCGCCAAAACTTTCTTTAACAAAAGCCCCAAGCAGCTGACTACGCCCGAGGCGGCTACGCTGGTGGGCATCGTGAACGCGCCCTCGCGCTTTAGTCCGGCCCTGCACCCGGTGCGCTCGAAGCGGCGCCGCAACTGGGTGCTGCGGCAAATGAGCAAATATGGTTACCTGCCCGCCGCCGAGCTGCGCCAGGATACCACCAAGGCCATTGTGCTACACTACTCGGTAGAGAGCCCGGTGCAGGGCCTAGCCCCCTACTTCCGCACCGAGGTGGCTAAGTACCTGCAAGCCTGGGCGCGCGACACCGACCACGACCTGTACGCCGATGGCCTGAAGATTTACACCACCCTCGACTCGCGGATGCAGGCCTACGCCGAGAAGTCGGTGGCTGAGCACTTGGCCTTGCAGCAGAAGTGGTTTTCGGCGCAGTGGAAAGGCCAGTTGCCTTGGCGCGACGAGAACGGCCGCGTGATTCCGGGCTTTCTGGAGGCTTCCATGCGCCGCACCCAGCGCTACAAGTCGCTGGTCGAGCGCTACGAGGGCAACAAGGACTCGGTGCGCTACTACCTCAACCACAAGATACCCATGACGGTATTTAGCTGGCAGGGCGAGCAGCAGGTGATGATGTCGCCGATGGACTCGCTGGCGTACTACAAGCGCTACCTGCGGGCGGGCTTCCTAGCGGTGAATCCGCTCAATGGCTACATCAAAGCCTGGGTGGGTGGGCCCAACTACAAGTTCTTCAAGTACGACCACGTGAAGCAGGGCAAGCGCCAGCCGGGCTCTACGTTTAAGCCCATCGTGTACACGGCGGCCATCGACCAGGGCTATTCGCCTTGCTACCCTAGGCCCGATGTGCCCACTACTTTCCCGGCCGTGGCGGGCCGCCCGGCCTACACGCCGCACAACTTTGAGGGCAGCTTTTCGGGGCGCACCTTCACCTTGCGGCAGGCCCTGGCCCGCTCCATGAACTCGATAACGGCCTGGTTGGTATCGAAGCTGGGGCCCGAAACGGTAGTAGCCTACGCCAAGCGCCTAGGCATCAGTTCGCCCGTTGAGGCGGTGCCGGCGGTGGGCTTCGGCTCGTCCGACTGCAGCATCTATGAATTGGTGGGCGCCTACGGCACGTTCGTGAACAAGGGCGTGTGGACCCAGCCCATTATGGTGACGCGCATCGAGGACAAGAACGGCAACGAGCTGCGCCGCTTCGTGGCCCAAACCAAGGAAGCCCTGAGCGAGGAAACCGCCTACGTGATGACCAACATGCTGCAAGCCAGTACCACCGAGCCGGGCGGCACCAGCACCATCCTGCACACGGGCTTCAAGTTCAATACCACCATCGGGGCCAAGACGGGCACTACGTCTAACTACTCCGATGCCTGGTTTATGGGCCTGACGCCTAACCTAGTGTGCGGCATGTGGGTGGGCGGCGAAGACCGTAGCATCCACTTCCGCACCGGCGCCTACGGGCAAGGGGCGCGCCTGGCGCTGCCGCTCTACGGCCTGTTTATGCAGAAGGTATACCGCGATAAGTCGCTGGATATTGACACCGGCCCTTTCCCCCTGCCCAGCAAGCCGCTCACCATTCAACTCGACTGCTCGCAGTACCGCGGCCCCGCCACGCAGCAGGATAGCATCCCCTACGAGCAGCGCCTGCAGCAGCCTAAAGCCAACGTGCTGGACGACAAGGACATCTAAGACCGCAGATTTAACGGATTTAACGGATTGCGCGGATACGCTTGGCTGCGCCAAGCTGGCTACGCGGATGACGTAGGCTTTAAGCAATGTACTCTTAAACGGCTGGCTACTTTTGCCAGCCGTTTTGCGTTTAACCCAGGCGGCTACCCCTAGCCCTAGGGCCACTAGCGTGTCAAAGCCGCCCTCTTTTCATCTTACGTCCGCGTAGCCAGCTTGGCGCAGCCAAGCGTATCCGCGCAATCCGTTAAATCCGTTAAATCTGCGGTCTATGGCAGCCAAACCCGAACTCCAGGAACAAATAAGCCACTTGCCGCACCAGCCCGGCGTGTACCGCTACTACGACGACGAGGGCATCATCTACGTGGGCAAGGCGGTGGACCTGCGTAAGCGCGTGAGCAGCTACTTCACCAAACAGGACCACAACAAGAAAACCCAGCAGCTGGTCAAGAACATCAAGCGCATTGAGTTTACCATCGTCAACTCGGAATCGGACGCTTTCTTGCTGGAAAACAACCTGATAAAGCAGCACCAGCCCAAGTATAACATCCTGCTGAAGGATGGCAAAACCTATCCCTATTTACTATTAACTAACGAGCGCTTTCCGCGCCTCATTCCTACGCGCAATAAGCAGCCCGACGATGGTCAGTACTACGGCCCTTACGCCAACCAGGGCGCCCTCAACGTGCTGCTGGAGCTGATTCGGGCCTTGTACCCGCTGCGCACCTGCACCTACAACCTGAGCCCCGAGAACGTAGCGGCTGGCAAGTTTAAGGTGTGCCTAGAATACCATATCGGCAACTGCAAAGGCCCCTGCGTGGGCAACGAGGACGAGGCAGCTTACCAGCAATATATTCAGCAGATTCGCCAGATTCTGAACGGCGACTTACGGCTGCCTAGGCAGTACTTCCGCGAGAAGATGACCGCGGCGGCCCAGGAAATGCAGTACGAGCTGGCGCACCAGTTCAAGCAGAAGCTCGATAAGCTTGATGAGTTCCAGGCCAAGAGCACAATTGTGAATGCTTCGCTAACTAACATCGACGTGTTCAGCATCGCCTCCAACGAAAAGGCGGCGTTCGTCAACTACTTCAAGGTGATGAATGGCAGCATCATCCTCACCCAAAACCTGGAGCTAACCAAGAAGCTCGACGAAACCGACGCCGAAATTCTGGCCCCGCTCATCATGCAGCTGCGCCAGGAGTTTGCCAGCGAGGCGCGGGAAATTCTGACCAACGTGCCCGTGGGCGACCTGCCGCTTCCCGGCGTCAGCATCGCCCAGCCGCAAATTGGCGACAAGCGTAAGCTACTAGAGCTGAGCATTAAGAACGTGCTATACGCCCGCAAGGAAAAGGAAAGCATGAACGAGAAAAGCAAGGATGTGAACGAGGTCCGCATCATGGAGCAGATAAAAAAAGACCTGCGCCTGACCGAGCTACCCAAGCACATCGAATGCTTCGACAACTCCAACTTTCAGGGCGACAATCCGGTGTCGGCCATGGTATGCTTTCGCAACGCCCGGCCCAGCAAGAAAGACTATCGCCACTACCACGTGAAAACGGTAGTAGGCCCCAACGACTTCGATACGATGTATGAGGTGGTGACGCGCCGCTACCGCCGCCTTGTGGACGAGGGCGCTAGCCTGCCCCAGCTGGTAATTGTAGACGGTGGCAAGGGCCAGCTCAGCATGGCCGTGAAGGCGCTAAAAGACCTTAATTTATGGGGCCAGATGGCCGTTATCGGCATTGCCAAGCGCCTGGAGGAGATTTACGTGCCCAATGACCCGCTGCCGCTTTACATCGATAAGAAAAGCGAAAGCCTGCGCCTCTTCCAGCGCATGCGCGACGAGGTGCACCGCTTCGGCATCACGTTTCACCGCTCGCGGCGCGACGCCGCCACCCTCAAAACCGAGCTAACCGACGTGAAGGGCCTAGGCCCCGTCACGGCCGATAAGCTACTCAACAAGTTTAAGTCAGTTAAAAAAATCAAGGAGTTGACCGAAGCTCAGTTGGTAGCTGAAGTAGGCAAAGCCAAAGCCAAGGTACTGCTCAACTACTTCGACCAGCAGGAAACCGCCACGCCCGCCACCTCCGTCGAATAACCCCTTAGGCTTTGGCCGGCTGCCCTAGGGCAGTTTCAGAAGCATAAGCTAGCCCTAGGCACTTTTGCGCTCCTTAATAAACAAAAGAGCCCCGACCGGATGGTCGGGGCTCTTCGCGTAGCAGAGAAGCCTAAGCTACATATCTGTTAAATCCGCGGCTTAGAAAGACCACAGATTGTACTCGTACTCTACCAGGTCGGCGGCGGTTTGCTGAGCGGCTAGCAGGCCATCGCGCTCACTACCGTACTGCGTAGCCAAGTCGTCGCCCGAAGGATTCGACACCTTCACGATGTAGGAGTTGAACAGCCACAGTTCAAAAGCGTCAGCCAGATTCTTGTGCTGCGCATCGTTCTGCGCATTAAACCAAATGGCCGTCTGCGGATTGTTGCGGAACACCTTCACCAAGTCGGCATACTTAAAAGAAGCCACATTCTTCTCAAGTCCCGATACGTTGGCTTTCAGCGTAGAAGGCAGCTTGAGCGAGATGGTCTTGATTTGATGGTACATCCGCGAGCGCTTCTTGTCGAAAATCATCTCCTCGGTCAGCTCCATCTGGTAGATGTCCTTGGGGCGGTATTCGTCCGACGTAGCGGGCGGCGCTACCACAGGGGCGGGCGTAGCAGCCACCGTTTGGTAGATGACACGGCCGCGCTTGTCCTTCATAATTTTGCCTTTCGCATCGCGCTTAGGCGTGCCCTTCGGCTTGGCTGCCGCCACTGGCGCACCCCAGCCACCGCTGCTGCTGCTCGAGCTACCCCAGCCATCGTTGGCGGCAGCCTTTTTCTTGGTAGCCGGCGGGGCACCCGCACCCCAGTCACCGCCGTCAGCGTCGGGGCTGATGGGAGCTTCTATAGGGTACGACATGTTGGCTGACATCTCCTTGGCCGTGATGGTCGTGGTGACCGAATCGCTGCGGTAAGGGGTAAGCTCGCCGCGCTTTACGGCCTCGATAATGACCCGGCTGATTTCGTGGCCATCCGAGAACATGGGGCGGTTTTGCTTTTCGCGCAAGTCGATGGCGCGCCAGATAGTTTTCTTAAACATCTGGTCCGACACCGGGATGGGACGCACGGCACCGGTCGAAGCCACTGCCGCCGCCTGCTCTTGCGCATGGCCGGCTAGGGCCAGGAGCATTGCGGCCGCCGTTACGGGCAGAACTTTGAAATAGCGGGTCATAACGTAGTGATTAATAAGCTGAAGGTAGATTCTAATTATTGCAGCGGCACGTTGAAGATGCGGGAAGGCATCTGCACATCCTTAATCTGGTTTTGGAAGTTCTGGCGCTGCACACCTTTTACTTCGATATACAGGCGGTCGCCTTCCTTGGCGGCGTCAACCATGTTGCTGAAGTTACCCGTCGGGCCGTTCACTTCTACCGGCCCAATTACCGGGCGCTTGCCACGGGCTAGAACGGCCTGGAAGTGCGATACGCGGTAGCGGGCATCATCGGGCAGGAAAGTCTTGAAGCCGGGGTCAGCTACTGCACGCAGCGTAATCGAGCGAAGCGCGCTGGCAGGAGTGCCAGCCTTTTCGTTTACTTCGGTGCTGCCAGCGTAGCACTGGATAGTGGGGTTAGGCACCGGCCGCACCTTGAATTCTTGCGAGCCAATAGCGTTGCCACCGCTGCTCACGTTCAGCGTTACCTCGCGGGCGTTGGGCACCAGGGTCACTTCGCCTTTTTGGCCCGTAATAACCTGCGCCCCCGAAGCCGAGAAGGCCGGCTGGTACTGCGCCCCTAGGGCCGGCACCTGCACGCTCAGCTTGTTGCCGCACTCGTAATACAAAGCCTGCACCGAAGCCGACTGAATCTGCATTACCGGCTTGGTAACAGTGTAATCAACCTTCTGAGTGAAAGTGGTATCGCGGCCTCCTTGGTTGATGGTGATTTTGCCAATCCACGAAGCTTTGGCGTTGCCCGAAGCGTCGAAGTTGCCAGGACGAGCCGTGAACTCTACTTTGCCGTGGCCATCAGGACCAACTTTCAGGGGTTGGCCGTTGTAGGTCATATTTTGCTTGAGGCCCGTGGCGGCAGCCGTCAAAAACAGGTCAGCCTTGTACTTGGTGCCAGCCGCTACCGTGTTCGATTCGGCCGAGGCAAAAGCGCCCAGCTTATCAAATACGATGGTTTTGGCGCCTACTTTCTCAGCTTGCTTTTGCAGGGCATCAGCCTGGTACTTCAGCACTTCGGTTTCCTTCTGGCTCAGTACGGCCAGCGCGGCTACTACCGGCGTGTTCTCGAAGTTCAGTTCGGCGAAGCTCTTGTTCTTTTGCTCTGAGCTAGGGGCAATGCGCGGGTCATTCTTAGCATCGAGTGCCAGGGGCATGGCATCGGGCACGAACTGCTTGATGTACTCCGAATAGTCGTTCAAGCGCTTCTGCATGGGGTAAGCCAAGCCGTTTTGCTTGCCGCCGAGCATGGTGATAGCCACCTTGTCCTCAGCGCTCATGTTCTTATAGTCGTTCTTGCCCTTAACGTTCTCCGTTGACGTGATAAGCTTGTCGCGCACCTCATTGAGGTAGTCAACAACCTTTTTCGTCTCCTCACGAATCTCTTCGCTCTTCTTAAGCACGGCAATGTCGCCCGCCTGATTCTGATTCTTTTTCACCGCCGCCTCGATGCCCTTCACTGTGTTAGCAGCTGCTTGGTCAGTTTTGGCGTTTACATCGGTAAGGCTATCGTCGATAAACTTGAACTTCAGCAAGATAGCTGAGTTCACTTGCAGCGCGAGCAGAGCAGTTAGCACGAGGTACATCATGCCAATCATCTTCTGCCGCGGTGTTTCTTTAGCACCTGCCATCGGATATCTTTCTAATTAACTAATTGAATAAAGATGACCTTGTTTAGCCTAGGCAGGGGCACCAGCGCGCATGGCGTTCAGCATGTTGCCGTACACGCGGTTGAGCGACGACAGGTTGCCAGTTAGGTCGGCTACCTGGTGCTGTAGGCTTTCGGTGTCTTTGCCAGCCTGCACCATGTTTTCCATGGCCTTGCCGAGGGTGCCGTAGAACTGGTTCATCGACTTCAAGTGCGTGTTGGCATCTTGCAGTTCCATCTCGTACACCGCGTTCAAGGCGCCGAGGTTTTTGGTCACATTCTGTACTTGGGCGTGGTACTCCTTGGCGTCATTAGTAGCATTCGACAGCGAAGAGATAGCCTCCACGGTGTTGCCGTAAGCCTTGTTGATGCCGTCGAGCGAGTTGGCAGCGGCGCGCACTTTCTGCGTGTACTCGTCGGTTACGTTGGTAGCCTCGCCCAGCTTGCCTAGCTGCGCGGTGGTGGTGCTGAGGCGGTTGAGGCCCTGGCCCAGGTTAGCTAGCGCTTCGGGAGTTACGTTAGCGTTTTTCAGCATGTCGTCCAGCTTGCCAGTCAAGCCATTAGGCGCAGGCGTTTTGGCATCGCGGAAGCGGTTGTCGTTGGTCGAGGGGTCATACCCTTCGCTTAGCTCGGGATATACCAGCGACCAGTCGGTATCGGGCGAGTGGGGCTGGAAGGCACTCAGGAAGAAAATAACGGCCTCTGTGCCGAGGCCCACCATTAGCATAACGTCAGCACCTTTCCAGTGCAGAATCTTGAATAGAGCACCAATGATAACTACGGCAGCACCGATGCCATATATCTTAGGCATCACTTGGTCGTACAGAAAATTAGGTTTAGCAGCCATTTGAATTGTAAATAGGTAAAGGTTGTAGGAGAAAAGAAATGGTGATGTTGGAAGTAAATCTGGTTAGTTGAGACGACGGTTGGTGCCCATGCCAATTTGAATCATCGAGCAGCGGAAGCCGATGTAGGAGCGCGACGAATCCTGGTATTCGAAGTTGCGGGTGCCGGTTTCGAGGAAGTACTGAATATCTTTCCACGAGCCGCCACGCACTACTTTGCGAGGCTCGTTATCGTCGGGGTTGGTGGGGTTCAGGTCCCACACTACCGGCACAGCCGCTTCCATGTAGGCGTCGTCGCACCACTCGCTCACGTTGCCGGCCATGTCATACAGGCCAAAGTCGTTGGGGAAGTATGAGCCCACCTCCGAGGTGTAGGCGTAGCCATCCGAAGCATAGTCACCGCGGCCGGGCTTGAAGTTGGCCAGCATGCAGCCTTTGGTGTTGCGCACGTAAGGGCCACCCCAGGGGAAGGTAGCCAGCTCGCGGCCCCCGCGGGCAGCGTACTCCCACTCCGCTTCCGAAGGCAAGCGAAAGTTGGGCATGGGCGACTCGCCCCTTTCTTCGTTGTGGGTATTCTTGAGCTTGGTGCGCCAGTTGCAGAAATACTTGGCTGCAAACCAGTCTACGCCCACCACCGGGTAGTCGTCAAAAGCTGGGTGCGAGTAGTAATATTCCAGCAGCGGGTCGCCCATGTGGTAGGTAAAGTCACGCACCCACACCGTGGTATCGGGATAAAGCTCCGTTTTAATGTAGTCTTCGCCTAGGGCTTCCACCGAGTCCTGCATAATGGCATTGACGAACTGGCGGTATTCGTTGTTCGTAATTTCGGTCTCATCCATGTAGAAGCCGGCGATAGTCACCTGCTTGTTCATGTTCACCATCGAGGCTGCGATGTCCTGGTCGGTTTGGCCCATGTGGAAGGTGCCGCCGGGGCAAGCCACCATGCCAAAAGGTACTTCCTGAGGATTATAGATAGGACGGTCTTCCGAGCCCACGAGGTCGCCACCAAAGTCTTTGGTAAAGCAACCACCCAGCATTAGTCCCGAAAGCGCGAGTAGCGGGAATACCAGAATTTTTTTCATAATAACAAGAAAGAATTAATCTTATACCTAGGCGTTAATTGTGTCGAATTGCATGTTGATGGCAAAGCTACACCATCTGCAGCTTTCGCACAATATTTCCGGCCTGCAGATAGTATAATTATTCGTTGAGAAGTAGGGGAAAAGGGCTGAATGAGCTGGTTTTGACTACGAAATTATTGTCTTTTTTACTACTTGACCCTTTTGCTGCAAGCTGGAAAAATCCAAAAAAATCTAGAAGCTATAACGCGGGGTGTGGATAGCAGGGCGCGTGAGTAGGGTCATTTGGGGCAGCCGCAACTGGAAGAGTATTTCGTGGGAGCTGAAGGCGCGAGCGGCTTGGTTAAAGGCAATAAAGTCGAAAGCGTAGCCAATGCGGTAGCGATTGTCGGCCCCGAAGGCGTAGCCTAGCAGGCCTGAAATGGATTCGTCGTAGCGATAGTTCGCGCCTACTGAAAATTGGTCATTTACCGTGGCCCGCACACCGGCCTCAAACGAGTAATTGTGCTGGTTGTCGTATTTGCTTTTGGTGTCGTAGCGCCCTGGCAGCACGGCTTTTACTAGTGCCATGGGCGTGACGGTAACGCTGGAGGAAGCTTCGATATTGTAGCCGGTACTTAAGTAAGCATGGTTTTCGCCTAAGTACTGGCTACCAACACCTTGGGTTCCGTTGCTTTTGAACGTATACTCGGAGCGCAACAGGTTGTTCAAGCTCAAGCCAGCGTAAAACTTGGGGGCTTCGTACCACAGCCCGGCCCCTAGGTCAAACTTATGGTCGGAAGCGTTGGCTGGGATATTAATGTCGTCGGGGTCGATGGCCCGATAAGTACCCTTCCCTATATAGGTATAAATACCCTGCACGCCGATGCCCAGGCGGCCCTGGCCCAGCTTGATGTGCTGCGAGTAGGAGAGCGCAGTATTGGTAATCTTGGTCACGCCGGCCTGGTCGTAATAGGCGGCAATGCCCACCCCACCCCCTAGGGGCAAAATTGGAATGGAAGCCGATACCATACCCGTGCGCGGCGAGCCGTTATCATCCCCCAAGGTGTTGCCCAGATTCAGGTACTGGTAGCGCCCGATTACGTTGACCTCGACTTGCTGCTTGATGCCCGCATAGGCGGGATTCAGGTACATGCCGTTGAGGCCGTAGTGGGTGAATTGCGGCTGCTGCTGCGCCCGTACCGAGCCAGCCGCTGCCAGCAATAAGGCGGCGAGTAAGATTTTTTTCATATGAGCGAGGGGGAAAGAGCGGGTGGGCAAAGCAAGCCCGTACCAGCCTAGGCAGACCTGGGTACTTAACACCAAATGTACCCACGAAATTGCACCGTACTGAGGTAGAACGCAAAAAAGCCAGCCCGCGATTAGTCACGCAGGCTGGCCTTTCTAAACGAGGCAGTTATAGTTAATTGGCGCTCTTGTTTTTATCGGTGGCTACGCTGGGTTGCCCATTGTGCTGGCGGATGTAGGCCTCGATGGCGCCGGCCATGGAAGGCGCGTTGGGCATGGGCGCCTCGATGTCCAGGATAAGGTCGGCGTCGCGCACGGCCTTGGCGGTAGTGGGGCCGAAGGCGGCGATGCGCGTGGCATCCTGAGTAAAGTCGGGGAAGTTGATGAACAGCGAGCTGATGCCCGAAGGACTAAAAAACGCTAGGCAGTCGTATTTCACCTCAGCCAGGTCGGAAAGGTCGCTGGCTACGGTGCGGTAGATGACTGCCTCGGTGAACTTCAGATTATTGGCCCGCATAAACTCGGGCAGGTCGTCCTTGCGGATATCGGAGCAGGGATAGAGAAATTTCTCGCTCTTGTGCTTCTTGATGACATCAAACAAGTCGGCCGCCGTGCGCTGGCCCACGAAGAGCTTGCGCTTGCGTAGCACAATGTATTTCTGCAGGTAGTTGGCCGTTTGCTCGGAAATACAGAAGTACTTCATTTCTGCTGGCATTTCCAGCTTGGCTTCCTGGCAGGTGCGGAAAAAATGGTCGACGGCGTTGCGACTGGTGAAGATAACAGCCGTGTGCTCTAGAATATTGACCTTTTCCTTGCGAAATTCTTTGTAAGGAACGCCTTGCACCTCGATGAACTCCCGGAAATCGACCTGAATGCCGTACTTGTCAGCCAGCGAAGAATAAGGCGATACGTCGGTAGCGGGCTTCGGCTGCGTAACCAGGATGCTGCGAATAGGCTTGGCGTGCCGGTCCTGACCGGGCGATGGTGCGCTATTGGCCATAATGAAAAGAAAAGGGTAACGCTAGAACAATAGAGAAACAGAACCTAAAATGGCGTAACTGACCAGTTTAAGTAGGATAAGTAAAGACGATGAGTTTCAATAGCACCGCTATGGGCAGTATTTCGGTAGCACAAAGGTAAGCGAACAAATGAAGATTAAGCAGCGAAGCGCGTTGGTGCAGCGTGCGCGCAACGCGCAGCACCGTGAGGGTGAGCAGCAGCAGCACCGAGCCATTGGCTACTTCCACCACGAGTGGCCAGCGGGTGTTCAGCCCCAGGTAAAGCAGCAGCACCAGCGGCAGCCCTAGGCCCAGCAGCAGCGTGGTGCGCAAAAACTCGCGGTAGTGCACGTTCACCAGCTCGCGCAGGTCGAAGATATAGCTCATCAGCTCGAGCAGCAGAAACTTAGCTAGCACAAAGCTCATTATCAACAAAGTATAGAGCAGTACGCGCGCCATTACGGCCGACTCGGGCACGTCGAGCAGCTGGCGCACCAGCGGCAGGCTGCCCAGGTCGGTGCGCAAGGCCGTGAGCAGCAGCGCCAGCGACAGCGAGAACAGGGCCACCAGCACTAGATTGAGCAGCGTGAAGGCCGGCCGGGTTAAGAAAGCCTGCGGCTCGTTGTGGCTGCTGGCTAGCTCGCTGATTTGCAGCACCGGGGCCAGCGCCGCTGGAAAAGTGCTGCGCACAACGCCGTAGAGTATCCCTACTAGCAGCAGTAGCAGCAGCAGCACGTTTTGGCTCTGGGGAGGCCCTAGGCGTAGCAACGCCCGGGTGGGCGAGGCAACCTGGGGCTGCGTGGCCGCTGCGGGAGCACTAGTGCCCATTTCGGCCGCAAACGAGCTGAGCAGCGGGTAGCCGTCGGGCTGCCATACGGCCAGCAGGTGGGGCTGCCCCTGGCGCGCAGACAGTACCCGCGCCCCCAGGTCAATGGTATAGCTACCGGCTGCGGGTGCCGTGAATACCAGTTGGTTATCGAGGAAAATAGTGAGACCGGGCTGGGCCGTGAAAGCTAGTCGGAAGGGGCGCAGCGGCACCAGCCGCAGCCATTGGTAGTAGGTGTGGGCAGGCGCGTGGTAGCCGGGCAAGTATAAAATCAGCCGGTTGCCGGCGGCATCGTGCAGCAGCCAATTGGCGGGGTCGAGGCCAGTGGGGGCGGGCGGCGGCAGCGGGCGGTACTCGGCCCCGCGGGCTAGGCCCGCCAGGCTCAGCAGCAGCCCTAGCCAGCAGTACCGCAGCAGCCTACGTGCGCGCATGGGGTAGGTGGAGGTTGAGAAAGAAAATCGGACCGGCAACCTAGGAGGGCGTAGCTACCTGGCGCCGCGCCGCTCGGCTGTGGTGCACCCCCAGAAACACGCTCAATGCCAGTGATATAACCGCGATGATGCCAATGAGCACCATATTGCCCAGCTCGTAGAGGTTGATGACTACCAGCACCACTACCACATTGAGCAGGGCCAGCAGCAGCACAGTGCTGATTTGGGAAAAGCCCATGGCCAGGATGCGGTGGTGAATGTGGTTTTTATCAGGCAGGAAGGGCGAATGGCCGGCCGCCATGCGCAGCACAAATACGCGCAGGGTATCAAAAAGCGGCACAAACAGGATGCCTAGGGTGATGGCGGGCGAAGAGCTGCTGAAAGGCTGGCCCGTGCGCGCGCCCAGCTCGATGAACTGAATGGCCAGAATAGACACGATAAAGCCGCACACGAGCGAGCCCGTATCGCCCATGAAAATGCTGGCGTGGTGGAAGTTGTAGCGTAAAAAGCCTAGAATACCACCAATCAGGCATACGGACACGAAGGAGTAGTTGCTGAACTCGGGGCCACCGTAGCGAAAAAAGTAGTACCCGAACGTGCCCGAGATAATGAGCACGATGGAGCCCGCCAGCCCATCGAGCCCGTCAATAAGGTTGATGGCATTGGTAATTCCCACGATGATGACGAACGTGAAGCCGTAGCTCACGCCCATAGGTAGCTCGCCGATGCCCAGCACCCCCTGGAAACTGGTAATGCGCACGTCGGCCATTATCATGACAATACCCGTGGCCAGGAGTTGGCCCACAAATTTTTTGGCTACCGAAATAGTCACCATATCATCTTTCAGCCCCACAAAGAAGAGGATAATGCAGCCCGCTAGCAGCTCCTTCACCCCGTTGCTGAGGGGGGCGAAGATGGTAAGCGCCGACATAAAGCCTGCGAAAACGGCCACGCCGCCCAGGCGGGGCGTCAGCGACTTGTGCACGGTGCGGCCGTTGGGGGTATCGAGCAGGTTTTTGAGGTGAGCGATGTAGATGATAGACGGCACGGCAAACATGGACACCAGTAGCGCCCACAAGCAAGCCAACCCTAGGTATAGACTTAAATGACTCATATAATACTAGTTATAACGGTAAACAAGCTGATGACGAGCCCCACCCAGCGGACCTAGCTGTGCAACACGCCCACTTGGCCGGCCAGCAAATCGACGCGGCTCAGGTTGGCCCCGTCTATAGCCCCTGGCACAAACAAAAACTTCTTGTCAAAAATCTGGCCCGCCACGTAGTAGCTCACCCAATATTGGTTGGTGAGGTGAAATACGGCCGGGCTAATCAGCTCGATGGCGGTGGCGGAGTGGGGAGCCACCTGCTCAAAATGGTAGCGCAGCGTGGAGGTGCGCACCATTTCGCCGGTGGGCTGCGCGCCGTACCCGTCGGCACTTACCAGCACATTTTCCAACTCAAAGTCGTTGTTGTTCAACAGGTAAACGGTCCACACGGCTTGGTCAGCCTCGCCTGGGGTGGGGGTAGGCTGGTCGGGCACTACGGCCACTGATACGCCCGCTACGGGCTCAAACGAAATATCTTGCTTCATACGGGCAGGGGGGCCGCCGCTGGGGCCAGCGAAAAAGAAGGCGCTGCGGGCACGGCCCCCAGCTGCCGCAGTAGCTCGGGCAGCAGGCGCGCCTGCACTTCGGCCAGGGGCACGGCGCGGCCCAGCTCGGTTTGCAGCGAAGTAACAGCCTTATCGGCAATGCCGCAGGGCACAATGTAACTGAAGTAGCGCAAGTCGGTATTCACGTTGAGGGCCAGGCCGTGCAGCGTGACCCAGCGGCTGCACCGCACTCCCATGGCGCAGATTTTGCGCGGCCTAGGGGCACCTGCTTCCCAGTCGAGCCACACGCCGGTGAGGCCCGCAATGCGGCCCGCCCGTAGCCCGTAGCTCGCCAGCGTCTGAATCACCGCTTCCTCCAGCGCCCGCAGGTACCAGTGGATGTCGGGCCGCAGGGCTTCCAGGTCGAGGATGGGGTAGGCCACCAGCTGGCCCGGACCGTGGAAAGTAATGTCGCCTCCGCGGTTGATGCGGTGAAAGGTGGCGCCGTGCGCGGCCAGGGCAGCTTCGCCGAGCAGCAGGTGTTCGGGCTTGCCGCTTTTGCCGAGGGTGTAGGTGGGTGGGTGCTCGCACAGCAGCAGGTGCTGGGGTGTGGGCTGCGGCGGCCGGCCCTCAGCGGCAGCCGTCCGATTAGCCGCCTTTATGGCTAGCGTAGCGGCTAGTAGCTGTTCCTGCAGCTCCCAGGTGGGCACGTAGGGCACTAGCCCTAGGGCCTGCACCTGCACCGCGGGCCAGGTGGCCGGCGCGGGCAACGCAACCGGCGGGGCGGCCGGGGCCTGGCAGGCCGAATACTGGTCGGGCGGGGTGGGCAACACGGGGTAGAAACGTAATACTATAGAAGTTACGGCAAAAATACTTCACCCGGCAGGCTTTAGCTTGCACCCCCTAGGGGCCTGTTGCCGCTCAGCCTGGAGCATTGTCTTTTATAGCTTATTAGCCAATTACTTATGCGCACTCCGGCCCAAGTGCTAGGCCAAGCGGGCGAGGCCGCCGCGGCCGACTTCTACCGGCAAGCGGGCTTCGAGGTGCTGGCTCAGGGCTACCGCCACGGCCGCGCCGAGGTAGACCTGGTGCTGCGCCGGGGCCAGGAACTGCTGGTGTTCGCCGAAGTGAAAACCCGCAGCACCAGCCAGTACGGCCCGCCCGAAACCTTCGTGTCGGCCCGCAAGAAAGAGCTATTCCGACTGGCGGCCACGCACTTACAGGAGGAGCTAGACTGGCGCGGCGACATCCGCTTCGACATCCTGGCACTGACGCCCCTCAGCCAGGGCTTCCAGCTGGAAGTGTTTGAGGATGCTTTTTGGTAAGAGTGGGCCCTAGGGCTACCGGGCCGGCGACGCAGTGGTATCGCGGGGCGTGGCGGGCACGGGCGGGGGCGTAGCGGCCGGCTTGGGGTGGTAGCCGGGGCGGCGGTCGGCGGCTTTGCGCACGGGCGGGCGCGGGGCGGGCGCGCCGTGGCTGCCGGGGCGGCGCGCATCGGGCTTGGCGGCCGCATCGGGGTCGGCATCGGCGCGCTTATCGATGTTCTTCTCCTTGTCGTAAATCACCGAGCCACCGTGGCTGTACTCCCGAATCAACTCGGGCTCCTCAGGCTCGGGGTCGTAGCCGCTATCGGCGTATTGCAGCACGTAGTGGCGGTAGTTTTTGTAATCCCAGTAGTTGGTCCACTCCCCTACCCGGTGGCCGTTTTCAAACTTGCCGGCCCATTCGCGCTTGCCGTCGGCGGTATATTTCACGTAGTCACCCTCCAGCTTGCCGTTCACGTAGGGCACCACTTCGCGTATCATGGTTTGGCCGGCGTCGTAGTAGCTGATGTTGGCATCGCGCGGGAAGCCCATCTCGTAGTGCGTCTTGGCCGTGAGGTTGCCCTTGGTGTCAAAGGTTTCCCAGCGCAGGTGGCGGGTGCCGTTGGCATAGTAGCCGGTAGCCAGCACCTTGTTGTTTTGCAGCTTCTTATACACGCCGTGCAGCACCTTGTCGGTAGCCGGGTCTAGGGGCTCGGCGGCCTTAAAAATCTTGTGCTTGCGCGGGTCGTAGTAATACACGGCCGGCGCTAGCTCGCTGGGCTGCTTGAAGGTTTTGAGGTAGTAGAACACCTCAATAATCTGGTTTTTACCCTTCGGCCCCGACTTTACGAAAGCGCGTTTCACGCGCTCGCCCAGGAAGACGTTTTTCTTGGTTTTCGTCTTTTTGCGCTGGGCGGCTTTCTCCTCGTCCTTAGCGGCTTTCTCTTCCTCTTTGGTCAGCACGGCTTTGCGGCCGGCGGTGCTGAGCTTGGGCTGGCCCCGGCGGGCGGTAGTGGTCAGCGAGTCGCCGGGCTCGGCCAGGGCCATCACGGGCATCTCGTCTTTCGAGTTGAAAGACACCGTTTTGCGAATGCAGCCCCCGGCCAGCAGTACCAGCAGCCCCACCCCAACTACCTGAAAACGCAGCAGCGCCATAGCGTTAAAAATATCCGTCAGCCCCAACGCAAAACTAGGGCCGTTTAGTTTGGGGAATGCGGGAATGCAGGAATGGGAGAATGAAATACTTCCGCTTTCTCATCACCTCATTCCCGCATTTATTACTTGATTTCCAGCCGGTCGCCGGCCACCAGCAGGCTCACCTCGAAGCCCTGGCCACCCACGGGCTTGCCCTTGGCGGCCAGGTTCTTGCTGCGCAGGCGCCGGCCATCTACCACCATCACTACTTCGTCGCCAATTACTTCGGGGGCCTGGCCGGGACGCAGCAGCAAGCCGGTTTCTTCGCTCAGCCCTAGGCCCAGCAGGTGCGGGAAAGCCAGCACGGCATGCAGCAGGCGCGGGTAGCGTGCTCGCTCGATAAAGTGCTGGTCGATAAGCCAATTGGGCAGCAGCCCCAGGCCCGGCACCACGTCGATGCCCCCGGCCAGCAGGCTGCGCCAGCCTCGGCCGCCCACCAGCATTTGGGCCCCTAGGGCCGAGGCCCCGGCGCTGGTGCCGGCCAGCACCAGGCCCGCGTCGTGCTGGTGGCGGCGGCGCAAAAGGCGCAGAAACTCGGTGCCCAGCAGGTGCTCGGTAAGACGCTCCTGGTCGCCGCCAGTCAGAAAAATCAGGGCCGCGTCTTCAAGCCGGCTTAGCGTATGGGGGGCGTCGGCGGGGTTTTGCTCGTCGATGAGCAGGTGGCCGACGTGGGGGCAGCCCAAGCCGCGCAGCACACGGGCGTAGGCGGCGTGGGTGCGCACGGGCTCGTGGGCGGTGGCCGTAGTTAGGATTTCGATGGGCGCGGTGCGACTGGGCAGCAGGCCGGCTAGCAGCGCCAGGGTAGGGTCGTCGTAGCCGCCACCTAGTACCAGCACGGTGCTTTGGGGGGCGGCCGCGCCGGGCGAGGCGGCAGTAGGAGTAGTCAAAAGGGCAGGCAGAGCTAGTTGCGAAGGCTAAGTACGCCAAAAAAGCCCGCCGGGCTGCCAACCAGCGCAGCTTTTACCCGTAATTTTGCGCCGCCACTGCTTAGCTGCCTAGCGAAACACTTTCTTCTGCTACTTCAAAACCTTTAACTGGTTTTTGCCTATGACCTCGCCCGAAACCGTGGACCAAGTAACCGCATTAATCCAGGAGGGCGAGTTTTTCAAGCTGAAGAAACTCCTGCGTGGCTTCCAGCCCAACGAGCTGGTCGAACTCATTGAGAACGAAGACGACCGCGAGCAGCTCATCATCTTCCGGCTGCTGCCGCTGAAGCTGGCCACCGAAGTATTTGAGTACCTGGACCTGGACGTGCAGCGGCACTTCCTCGACAACCTGGCTCAGGACAAGATTACCGGCATCCTCAACGAGATGTCGCCCGACGACCGCACGGCGCTGCTGGAGTACCTGCCCGCCAACTTCGTGGCCGAGCTGGTGCAAAACCTGAGCGAGCCCGAGCGCCGCGTAACGCTGCAGCTCCTAGGGTATCCCGAGTACTCGGTGGGCCGCCTGATGACGCCCGACTACATCGCCATTCGTGAGAACTGGACGGTGCAGCAGGTGCTCGACTACGTGCGCCAGCACGGCGGGCAGTCCGAAACGCTGAGCATGCTCTACGTGACCGACGCGCGCGGCAAGCTCATCGATGACATCCGCATCCGCGAGTTTTTGCTGGCCGACCCCGCCACCCGCGTGCGCGACCTCATGGACCACCGCTTTGTGGAGCTAACGGCCGCCCAGGACCAGGAGGAGGCCATCGACGTTTTCCGGCGCAACGACCGCGTGGCCCTGCCCGTGGTCAGCCCTGACCAAGGTATTTTGCTCGGCATCGTAACCCTAGACGACATCCTCAGCATCCGGGAGGAAGAGGACACCGAGGACATCCAGAAGTTCGGCGGCTCGGAGGCCCTGGAGGAGCCCTACCTGACCATGCCCCTGCTGCGGCTGGTGCAGAAACGGGCCGGCTGGCTGGTCGTTCTCTTTCTGGGCGAGCTGCTGACGGCCTCGGCCATGCAGTTTTTTGAAGGCGAACTGCAAAAAGCCATTGTGCTCGTACAGTTCATCCCGCTCATTATTAGCTCGGGCGGCAACTCGGGCTCGCAGGCTACCTCGCTCATCATCCGGGCCATGGCCCTAGGGGAGTTTACGCTGAGCGAATGGTGGGTGGTGCTGCGTCGCGAGCTTACCGGCGGCCTACTGCTGGGCATTATTCTAGGCGCGGTGGGTTTTGGGCGCATTGCCATCTGGCAGAGTATTACGCCCATCTATGGCCCGCACTGGCTGCTGGTGGCCAGCACGGTAGGCGTGGCGCTGGTAGGCATCGTGCTGTGGGGCAGCATCTCCGGCTCCATGCTGCCGCTAATACTTAAGAAGCTGGGCCTCGACCCAGCCACCTCGTCGGCGCCGTTTGTGGCCACGTTGGTCGACGTGACGGGCCTTATTATCTACTTTACCGTGGCGCTGGTGTTGCTGCGCGGCACGCTGCTGTAGCTCAAGCTGCTAGCCTGCTCATGGACAGTACGCGGAACGACCTTTTGCGCGGAAGAGCAGCTACTCAAACGAACTCCGCCGATTGGCTTTCTTTTCGCTGTTGCGCTTTTTGCCTTCCAGGCGCTCGCGCACGGCGCCTGGGCTAGGGCGGGTGGCGCGGCGAGCCTTGGGGCGGTGCAGGCTTTTTTGCAGCAGCTGGTGAAAGCGCGCGAGGGCCAACTCGCGGTTGCGCAATTGGCTGCGGTCGTCCTGGGCCACTACCAGCAGGTAGCCGTCGGCCGTGAGGCGCGGGGCCAGCTTTTCGAGTAGCAGCTGTTTTTGCATTTCGCTCAGTAGCTGCGAGTTGGCCAGGTGCCAGCGCAGCTCCACCCGGCTTTCTACCTTGTTCACGTTCTGGCCGCCGGGGCCGCTGGCCCGGCTGGTTTGCCAGGCTAGCTCGGGCAGAAAGGCGGCGGCAGGAGGCAGAGCCATTTGCTAGTCAGTTGGTAGATGCCCTATGGCTTTTCCAGCAGCATGGCGCCGTAGGAGTAGCCGCCGCCGAAAACCGTCACAATCACCTGGTCGCCGGGCTTGAGGTCGGGCCAGATTTCGGCCAGGCCGATGGCGGCGCCAGCGCAGCCGGTATTACCCAGGCGGTCGATGTTGTTGACGGCGCGGGCGGGGTCGAGGCCCAGCTGCTTGGTCACGTTGGCCGAGATGCGCAAGTTAGCCTGGTGCGGAATTAGGTAAGTCAGCTCGTTTACGGTCAAGTTGTTAGCTTTCAGCAAATCCTGCGTAATGCGCGTCATGTAGGTGCAAGCCTGCTGAAACACGTCGCGGCCGTAGGGCATCACAATTCCTTTCTCGACGGGTTTCAGCGTCACGGCCTCGTCGGCCTTGCCCATGGGGGCGGCGCCGCCGGTCAGCACCTGGCGCACGCGTAGGTCGCCGGGCGCCAGCGGCTCCTGGGTAAAGAGCAGCGCCGCCGCCCCGTCGCCCCACAGGTGGCCGGCCATGGTGTCGGTTTCGTTGTTGTAGGCCGTGTTGTGCTCCGTCACGATTACCAGCGCGTGGCTAGCTTTCTTCAGGGCAAAGTAGCCCTCCACTATCTCTACCGCGTTTAGCAGCGACGAGCAGGCCGACGAAATACTTACGGTCGGTATCTCGTTGATGTTCAGATAGCGCTGCACGGCATGGGCCGCCGTATAAATGGTATCGTGCGGGGTATAGGTGCCGGCCACGATAAGGTCGATGCGCGCGGGGTCGAAGTCGGGCAGCTCGGCCAGCAGGGCCTGGGTGGCGGCCACGGCCATGGTGTTGGCATTTTCACCTTCGCCAGCTTTGCGCCGCTCCCGAATACCGGTTCGCTCAATTATCCAGTCCGAAGCCAGGCCATTGAGTTGGGTGAAATGTTCGTTTGTAACGACGGCCGCCGGCAAATAGGCGGCCACGTGGTGCAAGTACACAGTGGGGCGGAACTAGGGGAGGTAGAAGAATTTACGGCAAAGTTCCGAACTAACACCCGTTAGCTCCCCTAAAATTTTGGTAAGCCCCGAATTTTATACACCTTCGGGGTCTGGAACGCCCAGGTACTAGCCTGGCAGTAGCGGGCGTTAAGTGGGTGCCGCGCCAGTTTGGCCGGGTCATTGCCCTAGGGCGAACTATGCGCTTTCAACTTGCTTTACTGGGGGGTCTGCTAGCCCTGGCGCGCCCCGCCGCCGCCCAAAAATACGATACGGCTCTTGGCGTCCGCCTGGGCGGGGGCAACTACGGCCTGACGCTGCAGCAGCGCCTAGCCTCGCGCCTGACCCTGGAAGGCATTGCGGGCCTGGGCCAGCGCGAGTACAGCGGCACGGTGCTGGCCGAGTACCACTTCGGCATTTTGGGGCCCAGCCTCAACTACTACTTCGGCGCGGGCGGGCACCTGGGCCACAACAAAGACACCGGCGGCTACAGCGGCCTCGATGCGCTAGTGGGCGTCGAGTATAAGGTGGCCTTTTTGCCCATCGCGCTCAGCTTCGACTTCAAGCCCAGCCTCGAATTTTCGGGCGACGACTACGCCCGCTTCCCCACGGCCTTTTCCATTCGCTACGTCCTCATCAAGCGCAAAGACGGCATCTTCAGCCGCTTTCGCCGCTAGCGGTTTTCGCCTCGGCCTAGGCGTGGCAGCTATTTGCGGTGGCCCAGGCGCAGCCGCTGCGCCAGCGTGCGCATAATGCGGCGGCCCCTGGTCTTAACGGTGCCCTCGGGCAGGTGCAGGTGCTGAGCTGCTTCGGGGTAGGTATAGCCCTCAAAATAAAGCATTTCCAGCAGCTGCCGGTCGCTGGCATTGAGCAGCTGCAGCCAGTCGCGCACATCGAGGTGCTCGGGCTTGAAGCTGGTAGGTGCTGCTAAGCCGCCCACCGTTTGCTCGCTGAATGGCGCGGAGGGCGCGGCAGCGCGCTGGGCCCGCACCGCCCGCAGGCGGTCGATGGCCAGGTTGCGGCTGATGCTGAGGGCCCAAGTAAAAAGCCGGCCCTTGCTGCGGTCGTAGCTCGGGAAGCCCTGCCAAAACTTAAGCATACTTTCCTGCAACACATCTTCGGCTAGCTCGCGGTGCTGCACAATGCGCAGTATCGTTTGAAAAAGCGCCGGCCGGTAACTGCGGTAAAACAAGGCCATGGCCTGCTCATCCCGCGCATGTAATCGACTAACAAGCTGGTTCTCAAATTCTGGTGCAAGTGTTTTCATCAACGGAGGTTACGCAGCAACGCCCCACTTACGCACCATTTTTACACCGTGGATTTAACTCATTACAAAATAAATAATTCGTTTTTGGGAACTTTTACTTATTCATAGCCAGCCTATTACCCGCTTCTCAAGCTATTCAACAACCCTGGCAACAGCACGAACCTGGCCAGTAAGCCAGCTGGCTAATGGGCAGGGTAGCACCGGCGGCACTCCGCTTCCTAGGGTCCTTGCTCAGCCTGGCGCTGCAGTCGCTTTAGCCAGCGCGGCGCCTAACTGCCGGTGGCGGAGCCTAAGTAAGAGAAACGCAAAAACAACCCTAGGGTAGTACCAAAGCCATTTTTTGGGCAATAGTTAGCGTTCAGGGGGCAACATTTTTAGCTACAGCTTAATAGCCAGGGCAGCTTCCCGGTCGGGATGCCGGTTCAACCAGATTATTTGCTGCTACGTGGTCTATGTTGTCCTCCGCGTACCGGCGCGCCCTACGTGGTCCATAGGTTATTCTCCTGTATTGACTGCGCTGGCCGGCGTGACACGGCATGCTAGAATTTTGTATATCACCCACTACGCAATACTGATGAGCGCATCCTCAGTATTGCGGTGGTGGCTACGGAAATGAGCAAGAGTGTGCAGGCGCGGCAGCAGGTCGAGCAACTCAATGCCGACTTAAAAGCTCGTGTGGCCGAGCGCACCCGCGAGCTAGGCGAGCAGCAGACGCGGCTAAGTGAGCTTCTAGACCAGATACCTGCCTACGGGGCTCGAAACACTGCGTTAGCTGCCATAGTAGCGAACAGGGTGGCTGGTGACTTCTAGCTGTCAACTGAAAGCGCCCTAGGGCTTGAAAAGACCATAACGTGCTGCCAGGCACCCAGCGGGTGCAAAGTAAAAGGCCCTGCCGGCCTTGTGGGCCGGCAGGGCACTGCCTGGCTATTGCTACCAATTCTATTCCCTAGGGCTCCACCGAAATGGTGCGGGTTACCGAGTTGTAGGGGCCGGGGATAAGCTTGCCGCTACTGTCCACCAACTCGAGCTTGATGGTAGCCTGGCCGGCGGGTAGGCCTTCCATCTGGTAGGGCAGCCACTGGTCGAGCATGAACTCCGAGCCGTTGATGGTGGCGCGCACTTTGTTGCCATCGGGGGCCAGGGTGGTGTTAACGAGGTAAAAATCGAGCATGATTTTCTTGGCGTCGTTGCCCTTGTAGGCATCCTTGGGGCGGCTGTAGAACAGGGCCGGCGCGTTCACGTCGAAGTTAGCGGTGGCGCTGTCGGGCTGCGCGGCGCCGGGGCCCACCGTGATGGTGCGCAGGTCGTAAGCGCCTTTGTGCTTGAGACTTTCGTGGTAGGAGCGCGACAGGAACGAGAGGATGACGTGCTTGCCGGGGTCCATGGGCTGGCTGAACTTCGTCTCGTACTCGGCGATGTAGGGCTTATCGTCGATGATGAGGTGAATGTGCTGGCCTTTCATCGAGTTGGCCATCATGGTGGCGTGCTCGCTGCCCGTCATCTTGGTGAGCTGGAAGTTGGACAGCTCGTAGGAAAAAGCCACCGGGCTGGGCACCGTGGAGCCTTGCACCGGCGAGTTGAGGCGCATGGCAGCCGTCGGGAACTTGGGCGAGTCGTTGAAGGGCGTGAGGGTAATGCCGCCCACGGTTTGGCCGCTCATGGTAGTGCCGCCGCCTTGCGCACCGAGCGCGGTGCTGCGGTCGCCCGGTGAAGTAGTGTCGGTAGTTTCGGCCTGCTGCGAAGTGCTGCAGTTGCTTAGCAGGAGCAGGACCCCTAGGGCCAGGGAACCACCCAGCGATGCGCGATGTAACATCATGTGAAAGAAGGAGTGAAGTAGAGGGGGTGAATACGCAAGTAAGTCACCCCAGGGTTTTGCGCTACCTTCGCCCCAGGTAACTACTGGTTGCTGCTGGCGGACGGAAACCGGTGGCGGGCGGCTATTGCGGCTGGCTCGCGCGGTTTTCCCGCTACCAGTAGTTATTGGCAAGCAACCGAATAATCAGCAATTCATCAACCACCAACCAACTCCCAAAAAGTTATGGCTGATAACCTGCCTGACCACATTCCGTCGCTCGACCTCGCGGATTTCCGCTCCGGCGACCCCACCCGCAAAGCCAAGTTCGTGCAAGACTTGGGCGATGCCTACGAGAGCATTGGCTTCATTGCCCTCAAAAACCACGGCCTGAGCCAAGGCCAGACCGATGAGCTGTACCACGACGTGCAGGAGTTCTTTAAGCTGCCCGAGCCCGCCAAGCAGCGCTACGAGGTGCCCGAGCTGGCGGGCCAGCGCGGCTACATTAGCAAGGGCAAGGAGCACGCCAAGGGCCGCAATACCGGCGACCTAAAGGAGTTTTACCACGTGGGCCAAGAGGTGCAGGACGAAAACGACCCCGTGCGCCACGACTACCCGGCCAACATCTGGCCCCAGGAAGTGCCCCGCTTCGCGGCCAGCACCATGAAGGCCTACCGCACCTTGGAGGCCGCCGGCAAAGACGTGCTGCGCGCCATTGCGCTGTATCTGAAGCTGCCCGAGAACTACTTCGACGACAAGGTGAAGAACGGCAACAGCATTTTGCGCCCCATTCACTACTTCCCCATTGAAGACCCGAGCGCGGTGCCGGCCGACGCCGTGCGCGCCGCCGAGCACGGCGACATCAACCTGATTACCCTGCTGATGGGCGCCAGCGCCGACGGCCTGCAAGTGAAGCGCCGCGACGGCCAGTGGATTGCCATCACGGCCCTGCCCGACCAGATTGTGGTGAACGTGGGCGACATGCTGCAGCGCCTGACCAACGGCGTACTCAAGAGCACCATTCACCGCGTGGTGAACCCGCCGCGCGAGAAAATGAACACCTCGCGCTTCAGCATTCCCTTCTTCATGCACCCGCGCTCGGAGATGAGCCTGGCCGCCCTGCCGCACCTCGTAACGGAGGACAACCCCAAGAAGGAAGTTGACATCACGGCCGGCGAGTTTCTGAACGAGCGCTTGATTGAGCTGGGTCTGAAGAAGAAATAAGCTCATTTGCTTTAACAAAAACGCCCGGTTGCCACTACGCAACCGGGCGTTTTTTAGGCGCGTTACTACGGCAGGCGCCACGGTGGCGCGCTCACTACCTGATAGGGCATGGATAGCTTACAAGGAAAGGTAATTGCCATTACCGGCGCCAGCAGCGGCATCGGCGAGGCTACGGCCGTGCTGCTGGCCGGGCGCGGGGCCAAGATAGTGCTGGGCGCCCGCCGCCAGGACCGCCTGGCGGCCTTGGCCGCTCGCCTCGAAGCCACCGGGGCCGAAGTAGCCTACGCGGCGACCTAGAAAAGCTGGTGGCACTGGCTCAGGAGCGCTTTGGCCGGCTCGACGTGCTGGTCAGCAACGCCGGTATTGGGCCGGTTTCGCGCTTCGACGAGCTGAAAGTGCAGGACTGGGAAGACATGATTGACGTAAACCTCAAGGGCGTGCTCTACGGCATTGCGGCGGCGCTGCCGGTATTTCGGGCGCAGCAGGCGGGGCACTTCGTGACGGTGGTATCGACCTCGGGACTGAAAATCGTGCCTACGCAAGGCGTGTACGCCGGCACCAAAAATGCCGTGCGCACCATTATGGAAGCGCTGCGCCAGGAAGAAGCCCAGGCAGGCCTGCGCGTGACGAGCGTATCGCCCGGCTTCGTGCACACCGATTTTGCCGACAGCATGACCAGCCCGGCAGCGCGGGCGGCCACCCTGGCCCGGCGCGACCAACTGGCTATTCCACCCGCCGCCATTGCCCGCGCCATTGCCTTCGCCATTGAGCAGCCGGCCGATGTAGATGTGGGCGACATAGTGGTGCGGCCCACGGCGCAGGAGTAGCTTGCGATTGTAGCCGGGCGGCGCTGCTAACTTGCCTGGCCTACCCGCCTCGCCCGTGCGCCCTCGCTTTTCCCGCCGTTTCACTACTACCCTAGGCACCTGGCCGCTGCCACTGCGCCGGGCTGGGCGCAAAATGAGGCACCGGCGCAATATCATCTTCCTGAAAGATATTGCGGGATTGGCTTTTACCGCGTTTGGGGGGCCGCAGGCGCACCTAGCCATGATGTTTCGGCTGCTGGTGCACAAGCGCCGCTACCTCACGGCTGCTGAGCTGCTGGAGCTGCAGGCGCTGTGCGCGCTGCTGCCAGGCCCCACCTCCACCCAAACCGTCACGGCCATCGGCTTCCGCCTAGGGGGCCCCAACCTGGCCTACCTGGCCCTACTGGTGTGGTGCCTGCCGGCCGTCAGCATCATGACTTTGGCGGGCCTGCTGCTCAGTCACTTCGACACGGCTTTTACCGGGCGGCTAGTGCAGTTCGTGCAGCCGGTGGCGGTGGGCTTCGTGGCGTTTTCGGCCTACCGCATTGCCGAGCAGGTGGTGCACACCAAAACGGCGGTGGCCCTGCTGGTGGCCGCCGCCCTACTGGCGTATTTCTTTCAGTATCCCGGCGTGCTGCCGGTGCTGCTGCTGCTGGGGGGCGCCATCACCACGTTTCGCTACCGGCGCCACGCCATCGTGCCCGACAAAAAGCCCATTCGGGTGGAGTGGGCCAACGGAGCGCTGTGGCTGGGCGTGTTTGTGCTGGCGGCCACCCTAGGGCACTACACGCACTGGCTGCCGGTGCGCCTGTTCGAGAACTTCTACCGCAACGGCTCGCTGGTGTTTGGGGGCGGGCAGGTGCTGGCGCCGCTGCTTTTTGCCGAGTTCGTCGAGTACAAGCATTACCTCACGGGCCCCGAGTTTTTGTCGGGCTTGGGCTTCGTGCAAGCCATTCCGGGCCCCAACTTTTCCATCGCCTCCTACATTGGGGTGCTGGCCATGCGGCACCAGGGCGAGGGCGCGGGCGGGCAGCTGCTGGGCGCGGCAGCGGGCGCGGCGGGCATCTTTCTGCCCGGCACCTTCCTGATATTCTTCGTCATCCGCTTCTGGGACAGCCTGCGCCAGTACCGCGTGGTGAAGGCCTCGCTGGAGGGCGTGAAGGCCGTGAGCGCCGGCTTGGTGTGCGCGGCGGCGCTGCTGCTCTACCACCCGCTGCCTGACCGCCTGCTGCCGCTGCCCGGCGCCTGGGCCCACGCCCACGGCGTGCAGCTGCCGCTCAATCCGCTGCTGGTGGGGGCCACCTTCCTGCTGCTGCTCTGGGAGCGCGTGCCGAGCGTGGCCATCGTAGGCGCGGCGCTGCTGGCCGGCGCCCTCGTAAAGTAGGCCCCTAGCGGGCTTTGGGGCTCCTGGCCTAGGGTAGGTAGGAGGCTCTTAAACATTAAGCATTCTTTTTGGGTGCGGGCCAGCACGGCTGAGCCGCCCAAAGCACCAGGCGCAAATACCGCGGCATTCCTGCTCCAGCCGCGCTTGCGCTGCCAGGCGCCCTAGCGGTTCGTGATTTCTACGTAGGCATTGCCCGATACGGGCTGGCCGTGGTGCGTGCCCGTGACGCGGCACATGCCCTCCCAGTAGTACATGGTGAAGGCGTGAAAGAAGCGCAGGCCCAGCTCCTGGTCGGGCACCAGCGGCTCCACGGTCAGGTCGTAGCCCTGGGCGGGCACCTGCACGCGCCATTTGGCTGGGTACTTCTTCTTCGACTTCGGGCTAACCCAGTACGTGAGGGGCGTGAGTTGAAAGTCGGGGCCGCCGAGGTGCGTGTTCTGGTTGTCGGCCGAAAAGTAGGACCCGTTGTTGAGCTGCTGGCCGGTTTCAGTATTGCGCAGCGTGTTGAGCATCAGCTCGGTGCTAATCTTGGCTTCACCCCTGGGCTCTTGCAGCTGGATGCTCATCCAATCCCAGCCTACGCCCTTGCTCACGATGCTGGTGCAGTTCCACTGCCGGTCGTACCACAGCTCGCCCGTTACCTGGTGGCGCTGGCCGCCCACCAGCAGCGTGCCCGTCGTGGCCAGGCGCGGGTAGCTGTAGTAGCCAGCCAAAATGCCCTGGCCGTAGTTTTCGTAGCCCGTGCCGCCGTGCAGCAGCACGGGCTTGGTGGGCGTGGTGGTCAGGTCGAGGCCATAGCCTTGGTTCTGCTTGCCGGTGAGGTTGGCGGCAAAGTGGTAGCGCCCCTCCTGCCCATCGAAAATCCAGGTTTGCCCGGCTTTGTGGTCGCGCAGGCGCAGGGGCAGCGAGTCGGTGAGCAGGCGCGGCCGCTTGTCCAGCTGGTAGTCGTAGTTGAATTTCTGGCCCCTAGGGTCGGTAATAGCCACATTTACCATCTGGTAGTCGTCGCGGCCATCCTTCAGGTTGAAGTGAAAAAAGACGTACTCAATGCCGAAGGTTTCGCCGCTGGCCTGGTCGCGCAGGTGGCCGGTGAGATACCACCACTCCAGCGAGTTTTTGGGGTGCACGGCCTCGTCCTGGGGCAGCTCAGCGCGGGTAGCAGTAGGGTTAAAGCGGGTGGTTGGCACCGGCTTAAAGGTAGCGCAGGCCGCCAGTAGTAGGGTCAGCAGGCCTAGGGTAGGCAATCGTAGCATATCCCTAGGCAAAGGTTTTTACAGGCCGAAAAGTTTGTTCGGCACCTACTTGGTGCCGGGCCGCGCCGTTGTGTTAGGGCAGTTCCTCCACGTCGCCCATCAGCTCGCCGGGCGGCGCGCTAGCTGAGTCCGCGGCTACCGCCACCGAGTCGGTTGCTAAAATCGTGGTGCCCGCTACCGCGCAGCTGTCACAGCCGTCAGCAAACCGAGCACTGGGCGCGGTGGCAACGGGCCGTGGCTCGCCGAGCGGGTGCCGGCAGCTTGGCAGGGCCAGCGTGGCCAGCAGCACACCCGTTAGCCAGGCCTGCCAGCGAGCAGCCGGGCGCGCGGGCGCGGCAACGGCCAGCGGCCGCGCCAGCTGCCCGGCCCGAAAGCGTCCGCAGGTATTGCCACGGTCTGCTTGCGCCAAATAGGCCAGAATCTCGGCGTCCGTTTTTCGGGTGAAATCGACCACTACTTTCTGGCAAGCGGCGCAGCGGCGGCCGGGGCCGGTGGGCACCATGGCCGCCCAGCTTTGGGAGCAAGGCCGCGGAATAGTGAGCCGGGTAGCAGGGTGGGGCATGGCGGGGCAGGGTGGGTGTAGGTAACCCGATGCCAACAATGGCCTTTTCGCACACGAGGGCAGCTAGTAGTTTTTCAGTTCCACTTGCTGCAGTTCCTGCCAGTCGAGGGCGCCGGCATCGAGGGGCACGTTGCTGCCGTGCAGGGCGCCGTTGCGGTCCTGGTACACGTGGTTGTAGCGGTCGTCCACGCGGTAGCGGTCGCCGGTGGCGGGATTGTCGTAGCGGGTTTTGCCGCTCAGTAGGTCGCCGCGGGCCTGGGCAATCTGGTCTTGCAAGCGCTGGCGGTCGGCGGTGGTTTGCTGCTGCAGCGCCAGCTGGTGCTGCTGATACGCCCGGTAGGCCTCGGCATCGCGCTGGGTAGCCTCTTGGTTGCTATGCTGCCCGCGCTGGGTGAGCTGCTGGTTGAGGCGCTGCCAGGCGGGATTGATGCTGAACGACTTGCGCGCCGCCTGCGTGTAGGCAAACGTGGGCGCCAGCTCGCCGCTGGTCTGGGTGATGGAGGGCAGCGCCGCCCACTGGTAGTACACCTCGCCGCTCATGTTGGTGGCGTGGGTGTTCACCACGCACTCCACGCGGGCGCGGCGGCCGTTGGGTAGGCGGCCGTCTACGTAGCCCGTGGCCGAGCTGCCCCCGGCTGGCTGCTCGTGCTGGCCAGTGGGCTGCAGGCGAAAGCCTTGCTGCGCCAGGTTGGGCAATAGTACCTGCCGGATGTAGGCGAGCGGGGCCATGGGCGGTAGCTCATACTCGTCGTGCCGGGGCGTGGCCAGGCCCATGCTGGCGGCCTGCTGGCGCAGGCTGCGCGCGGTGGGCCCATCTTGGTAGTAGTAGGGCCGCTCGGGCAAAAAGTCAATCTGCTGCTGCCCGTCGGGCGCCAGTAGCCGCAGCGATACTTGGGTGATGGGCGTCGCGCCGTTCCACTTGCGCGTAAACGCCTGCTGCAAGTGCCAGCCCCGCGGAATCTTCAGCGCAAAAGCCACGATGTTTTGCATGCCGGGGTCGAGGATGCCGCGCACGGTATAAGGCGCAGCCGGGGGCGGGGTGGGGGCAGTGGGCGTCATGGGCGCGGTAGCAGCGGGCTCGGTGGAGGACGGGGCCGCCGCCGTAGCCTGGGCGAGGTCGCGGGCGGCCTGGGCGGCGTGGGCAGTGGCGGTGGGGCTAGCGCCCTCGCAGGCGGCCAGCAGGGTAGCCAGGGGCAGCAGAGAGGTAGAAAGCTTCATCGGCAGCAGGGGGCGCCTGGTCGGCCCTAGGGGTGAAATAGGTGCTAATGGTCAAGTAGTTATTAGTATCAAAAATATCAGGCAGAAGCATCGCTTGTGCTGGCGAGTGAAAATTTTTCTGGGCTTTATGCAGCCCTAGGGCACGGCCGGCTGCCTAGGGCCACCCTGGGGCCTTGTGGTGGTAGCGGGCCGTGGGGCGTAACTTGCCCGACTGCTACTTTGCCGGTTTAACTCGCCCTCGCCCGAATGCCTCCTGCCACCAACTCGCTCTTTCGCCGCAAAACCGTTGAGTCCATCCTGGCCCACCCGCCCGCCGATGCCGAAGGGCACGGCGGCGGTGGGCTGGCCCGCCACCTCACCGTGCGCGACCTCACGGGCCTGGGCATTGCGGCCATCATTGGGGCAGGCATCTTCAGCACTATCGGGCAGGCCAGCCTCAACGGGGGGCCGGCCGTGTCGCTGCTGTTCGTCTTCACGGCCATCGCCTGCGCGTTCTCGGCTTTGTGCTACGCGCAGTTTGCGGCCACCATTCCGGTCAGCGGCTCGGCCTACACATACGCCTACACCTCGTTTGGCGAGCTGGCGGCCTGGATTATCGGCTGGGCGCTCATCATGGAATATGCGGTGGGCAACATCGTGGTGGCCATTTCGTGGAGCGACTACTTCACTGGCCTGCTCGACGGCGTGGGCCTAGCCCTGCCCCGCTGGCTGACGATGGGTACCCAAAGCGCCTACAGCGGCTACCAGGCCGTGCTGGCCGTGATGCAAGCCGGTGGCAACCTGCAAGCCAGCACCACGCCCGCCCAACTAGCCGGCTACCAGGCCTGGACCAGCGCCCCCGAGTTGTTCGACGGCTTCCGGCTAGTGGTCGATTTGCCCGCGTTTGGCATCACCGTGCTCATCACGGCCCTAGTTTACGTGGGCATCAAGGAAAGCAAGAATGCCTCTAACCTGCTGGTAGCCTTGAAGCTAGCCGTAGTGGCCATTGTTATCGCGGTGGGCGTGTTCTACATCAAGCCCGCCAACTGGACGCCCTTCGCCCCCAACGGCATCGGCGGAGTGCTCAAGGGCGTGTCGGCCGTCTTCTTTGCCTACATCGGCTTCGACGCCATCTCGACCACCGCCGAGGAGTGCAAAAACCCGCAGCGCGACTTACCCAAGGCCATGATGTACGCGCTCATCATCTGCACCGTGCTCTACGTGCTGATTACGCTGGTGCTCACGGGCATGGTGAGCTACAAGGAGCTGGGCGTGGGCGACCCGCTTTCGTTCGTGTTTGCCAAGGTAGGCCTGCCCAAGTTCTCGGGCCTGGTGGCCGTGAGCGCCGTGTTTGCCATGGCCTCGGTGCTACTGGTGTTTCAGCTGGGGCAGCCCCGCATCTGGCTGACGATGAGCCGCGACGGGCTGCTGCCGCCGGTATTTGCCCGCATCCACCCGCGCTTTCACACGCCCTCGTTCAGCACCATTGTCACGGGCCTGTTCGTGGGCGTGCCGGCGCTGTTTCTGAATATGGACCTGGTGGTGGACCTGACCAGCATCGGCACGCTGTTCGCCTTCGCGCTGGTTTGCGGCGGCATCCTCATCCTCGACCCCTACGGCCAGTCGGGCGCCCGCTTCACGGTGCCTTACCTCAATGGCCGCTGGCTGGTGCCGGCCATCTTGGTGGTCAGTGCGTTGCTGCTGTGGCAGTACGACCGCGGCACCCTCGTGAAGCTGCTAGAAGACGTGGACGGCACCACCGCCGCCCGCACCCACGAGGGCTACTACGCCGTCTTCCGCCACCAGATTCCCTACCTCGTGTTCATCCTGGCGGCGCTGGCCATTGCTGTCGTCACGTTCCGCAAAAAGCTTTCGCTGCTGCCCGTCCTAGGCCTGCTCACCAACCTCTACCTGATGACGCAGCTCGGCATCAACAACTGGACGATGTTCTTCATCTGGCTGCTGATTGGCCTCGGGATATACTTTACGTATGGCCACAAGCACTCGAAGCTGAATGCTAAATAAGCAATTGGTGGGGATGGGTTAGCCGCCGCTCAAGAAATTGCGTCCACGAATTGTAGTCTGATATCGCTGATTAGGAGAGCTAGGAATTGCTGGTAGTGTAAGCGCAAGTAATCCCCGCTGAATTAGTGCGTCGGTATAGCCTGTTTTGAAGCGGCTCCGGCTGGTGAAATCCAGCAACTGCATAACTTCAATCAGCGGCCTTGGCTCCAGGCAGACCAGCAGCGTGGCAACCATATTACGCAGCCGGATGGATAGTAGCTTGTTCCCTTTCTGGGCTAAGCTGAGTCCCTGCCAATTAGTAAAAGCGGGTATTTCATCATCTGACGTATGTTTTTCCAGATTGAGCCTGTTCCCTTTTTGCACCCAGCTTGTACCTAGCTCGTAAGCCAGGCGTTCAGGATTGTCGAGCAATGTGCGTAGGTCCTGACCTACGGCAAGCTGCCGGGTCATCTGCCGGTCGCTTTCCGAAACGGACAAATCCAAATAGCTCAGCCACAAGTCGGCTACTTCGCCGAGCGGGTACACGGCCAGTGGTAGCACCGTCTGAAATACATTGCCGTCCACAAAGCGCGGCGCGGCCCCGCGCACATAGCGTGGCAGGTACTTAGTGATATTTAGGATACCGGAGCCTAACTCATCTACCCGACCCAGTTGCAAGAAAAACTTGGCGATGCTAGGGTTTTTGGGGTAGGGCGAGAAGTTGTCGAGTTGCATCGGGCCGGGGCTGTGGTGCGGTACGTTGGCGTTTTCGGCCTCCACCCGGTCACTATAAATAACAAGCGTGGTGGGGCGGGCGTTGGTGTACTCGCGGTGGACGAGGATATTGGCCACTACCTCGCGGAAAATCTTGTCGCGCAGACTCACGCGGGTAGTGCCTTCTAAGTAAAAGGAATCGGGTAGATGCTTGCCAATGAACTCCATCAGCAGCACATAGGCTTCAATCAGGTTGGTGCGCACGTCGAGGCGGTCATCGTAGCGGTCTAAGTCCTGGCGGCGCACCAGCGCGTCGATGCGGTGGTGTGGTACAATCTGCGCGATTACTTCGTCCTGGCCGAATAGCAGGGCGGCGGCTAGCGTGTAGCCCTCCTTGCCGGTCTGGAAATCGCGCTTATACAGGCCTGCCTTAGCTAGCATCTGCCGGTCGTCCAAGGCCAGCCAGGGATGGTCGGGGTTGCGGTTAGCCATCAAGCGGCGCACTCGCGGAAACAGGTCGGCGCGGAGGTCTTCAAAGCGCAAATACTCGTAAAGGGTGCCTTCTGTGTAGAACAGCCGCTTACGATTGTACAGCTCAGCGATGCGGGCGGGGTCGGTTACACGAAAGTCGCCGTCTTCGGAGCGGTCATACACAGCCCCACGGGTAAGGTGTAATTGCGAGTCGGCTACCACCTGCACACATAGTACCACCTTGCCGTCTAAAACTGCCTGAGTAGGAAACAATACACAGGCTGGGTTGAGCTTTTCAGCGTTATTGGATTGCGTGGCAATGTTAGTACGTAACGTTTCGACCGCTTCCGGCCGCACTCATAGCACTGTGCTATCGTCGGCCACACCTAGCAAGATGGTACCGCCCTCACGATTGAGGAAGGCACAGGCCGTGTCGAAGAAGCTGTCTGGCAGGGCCATGGCCGCCTCCTTAAACTCTACTCGAATGCCCTCGCCCTGGGCTAACAGCTGGCGTACTTGTTCAACGGTCATGGCAGGAGTGGGAAGGCGACAGCGACGGCCGTGCGACAGGCAAAAATAGCCGGCCGGCAGCCTATACCCTTTTCTGTGGTAGCCTGTTCCCTACTTGCAGTAAAAAACGCATTTAGCAATAGGTAAGACATATTTCAACTGCCGCAGCCTGTTCCCTCCCTGAGCTAGGCGAGGATAATACTAAATTCTACCCTGACTTTCTTTTATGGACTGACAAGTGCTTATGGGCTATCGACCCTAAGGATGCCCACATTGCTGAAGAGGCAATTTATAATAAGCTGCTGAGTGTATCAGATGTGGACAGAATGCCTTAAAAGTGCGAGTGGCTCTGACGCTGCAAGGTCGCACTACGTGCTAGGCCCCAATAATCGTCCGCAAAAGCAACTCAGTGATGGCTACACGCTACTTTGGAAAGAGAGTGGTACAATACGGTCGCGGCGATTTGACTCGTTAGGGTCGTTGGGGGTGAGCTTGAAATAACTATTCCTACGCCGCCGGTCTACTGCCGCCCTGCAAGGCCGCTAGCAGCGCGGCGCCCCTAGGGCTACCCCAGCCGGTGCAGGCGTCCCAGCCGGGGCCGGCCGCGTAGGCGCCGTTGGTGCCGCTGGTGATGTCGCGGGTTGCGTTTTTGCCGATTAGCGAGCCGTAGAGCAGCGGGTTGAGGAAGCCCACCGGCCTAGGGAGCTTTTGGTTGAGCAAGGCCAGCAGGCCGGCCCAGAGCGGTGCCACGGCGCTGGTGCCGCCAATAACCAGGTCTTGGCCATCCACGCGCACCTGGTAGCCGGTGTTGGGGTCGGCGTCGCCGGCCACATCGGGCAGGCCGCGGCCGGGTTTGGCGGCAGCGGGCAGCGTCAGTTGCTGCTGGTAGTCGGGCACCGGGAAGTAGGCACTGATGCCCCCGCCCGTAGCGCTGTCGGGTCCCTCGTTCCACACCACCTCGCTGCTGATGCTGGGGCCGCTGGCCACCAGCTTGGTGCCGCCGCAAGCCAGCGCGTAGGGGCTGCTGGCCGGAAAGTCGGCGTGCGGCTGGCCGTCGCTCACGCCGTCGGCCGAGCCGTTGTCGCCGGCGGCGCAACACACCGTGACGCCCAGCAGCGCGGCTGACTGAAATGCTTGGTTGAACTGGTCGAGCGCCTGGCTGGTCCAGGTCGATTCAGGCCCGCCCCAGCTGATAGAGATGATGCTCGGCTTGTTAGTCTTGTCGTGAATGGCTTGCGTAATAGCATTCAGGAAGCCCTGCGAGGTGTTGGCCGCGAAGTACACCACAATCTTCGCCCTAGGGGCCACGGCGGCGGCCACCTCAATATCGAGCAGCACCTCGCCATCGGCGCTGTTGGCATTGGTGGGCTGGTTGCGGGCGCCGCCCACGCTCACCACCTTCACGGTAGGCGCGGGCAGGCCTAGGCCCGCAAAATACGTTTTGAGGTCCTGCGGCTTAAAGCCCCCGCCCAGCTCGATGATGGCAATGGTTTGCCCCGCGCCATCCAGCCCCGCCGGAAACTGGTAGAGCTGCGCCAGCTGCGGCGGCGTGAAGGCGGCGCTGGCCGCGTGGGCTACAATGGCCCCCGGCCCGCGCCCCGGCCGCACCTGGAAGTGCGGCTCGGCCTGCGGCCGGTCGTCGAGCCCAAACACGCCCTGTACGATGTCGCCCAATGGGGCCGGCACCGTGAGCACGCCCGTGCGGCCCCGGTAGGTGCCGCCGGGGCTGTGGTAGTGCTGCAGCTCGGTGCCAAAGGCGGCGCCCATGGCGGCGGCCGTGCCCGCCAGCACCACGCTGCGCCGGGCTGCATCGGTGTGCACCACCGCCAGGCCGTGGGCGTGGGCAAAGGCGTGCACCTGGGTTAGGTCGTGGGGGTCGGCGCCCAGCTGCTCGTCGAGCTGCTCGCGGGTGAGGTAGGTGCGCTCGGCGGGCAGCTGGTCGGCAAAAGGACTGGTAGCCAGTAAGCTGGCCGGGTCATTTTTGGGGCGCACGCGCACGGTCACTTCTAGGCGCTCGTCGAGCGCGGGTGCGTGGGCGGGCAAGGCATCGGGTAGCGGCTGGCGCTCGCTGCCACGCACAACAACGCGGCTTTCGGGGGCTTGCATGGCAAAATGGGGGCTAGGGAAGGAGACTGCGGCTTTTACGCTAAAAACCGGGGGGCCGGTGACAGCCTGCGAGGCTAATTAAGCAACCCCAAAGTAGTCGCGCCTTAACTTGCTGGGCTTTTCCGCTTTGCCCCCATGCCGCCTCTCCCACCCGGCGAAACCTCGCTTATTACCCTGCGCCTGCGCGGCACGCTGCCCGCCGCCACGGCCCGCAACCTACAAAATACGCTGGCCGCCGCCCAGGCCATTGGCCTGTGCCACCACCGGGCCCGCAAGCAGGTATTTGGCCACTTCGACGCGGCGCTCGACGAGCGGCCGATTGGCCCGCAGTACTTTGATAGCGAGGCAGTTGCCACAAAGTTGGCGGGCGAGTTTACCATGCTGGCCGAGCTGGGCTTCGTGGTGCACGGCTTCGTGATTTTACCCAACCATGCCCACGCCATCTTGCACCTGCCGGCCCGCAGCAGCCTCAGCTTCGCCAAAGCGCTCGACTTGCTGCACCAGCGCACCGAAGCCGCCTGCCGCCGCCTGGTGCGCCCAAAGCTGCCACCCGAAGCCCTGTTTTGGCAGCCCGGCTGGCACGAGGTACCCCTGGCCGATACCGCCGAGCTAACGCGGGCCCTAGCCTACCTGCGCCGCCAAGCCGACCGCGGCCGTCTGGCCGAGCGCTACCAGGCCTGGCCGTATAGCCATGAGTAGTGCCCACTTGCGCAGTTTCTTGCATAAGTTGCTTCATGCGCTCAGTCCTGCTCACCCTGCTGCTGGCCAGCTTGCCCATCGTACTCGGCTACTACCTCAACGCCAGTGCTCCGCCACCTACCAGCCGCTACGAGCGCGCCCGCTGCACGCGCTACTGCGCGGCTCACGGCTGCCGCCACGCCACGCGGGCGAATAGCCCGGCGTACTACCACTTGCGGCCGCTATACGTGGCTACGGTGCGCGGCTTGCACGCCGGCGGCGCCGGTAATTACGTGCTGATGAATATTTTATTCTACCTACTGCTGCTGCCGATTTTGCTGGTATGGCTCACTTATGCGGCGCTACGCGATGCGCGGCGGCTCCGGCAGCTTCGGCGCTATGTTTAGCACCTTTAGCACCCTAGGGCAAGCTATGCGCTGGGTTTTCTGGTATTGCTGCGACTTCATGGTCAACCTAGGCAACCGCACGCACACCTCCTACTACGAAGCCAACACGTGGGTGCTGCTCTTGCTTTTACCGGGGCTAGTGGCGCTGCTCATCGGGGTGCGGGTGGCGCAGTGGTTTCAGCTGCGGCGGCAAAGCCGCAGGTGAGCATTTTAGTGAATCGGCTGGCTTAGGGCCGGCAACTGCTATTGATGCTAAATGCTGCTGATAATGAAAGGATTACCTGATTTATCAACGTGGCCGTTACCTATGCCGACCGCCTTGCTGAGAGGAAGCATCATACTGGCTTCGGCGGTGCTAGTACAGTAGCAGGCTGCCCCAGCCAGGTAAGGATACCTGTTTACTTGGCCCGGTGAATAACCCACACGCCGGCCAGGATAACGACCATCCCTAGGCCGTGCCAGAGGTTAAAGGCTTCGCCGTCGAGCGCGCCCCAGCCCAGCGCCACGATGGGGATGAGGTAGGTGCTGGACGAGGCAAAGAGCGTGGTGGACTGCTGAAGGAGCTTGTTGAAGAGCAGCGTGGCCACGGCCGTGCTCATGGTGGCCAGCAGGGCAATGTAGCCAAACGCCGCCCAGGCCCCCGGCACCGTAGCCAGCTTGTGCACGAAGCCAGTACCCAGTAGCAGAAACGCCAGCGCCGGCCCACCAATAATAGCCAGCAGCAGCGACGTAACGGCTACCGGCCGCAGGCCATGCAGGCGGTGCTTTATCACATTCACGCTCAGGCCATACCCTAGGGTGGCGGCCACGATGTAGAGGCCGTACCAGGCGTTGCCGGCGCCGCGCGGGCCGGTAGCCTCGCCGCTGCCGCCCAGCAGCATCAGCACCACCGTGCCGGCCAGCCCTAGGGCAATGCCCAGTACCCGCGCCCCGGTGAGGCGCTGCCCAAACAGCCAAGCGCCCATCAGCAGCGCAAACACGGCCGTGAGGGCGTTGAGCACGCCGGCCAGGCCCGAGGCCAGCCGCGTTTCGGCGTAGGCAAATAAGAAGGCGGGGATGAGCGTACCCACCGTGCCGCTGAGGGCCAGCCACTTCACGCGCCCGGGCTGGATGCGCCGGGCCTCGCCCACGGCAAAGGGCAGCAGCAGCAGCGCCGCTACGCTGACGCGGCAAGCGCCCAACTCCAGGGCCGAAAACACCACCAGACCCTTCTTCATCAAGATAAACGACGTACCCCAGATGAGCGACAGCACTGCCAGCAGGGCCCAGGCCGACGCCGAAATGGCGTCCGGCTTGGGCGTTACCGCGGCCTCGGGGCCTAGGGCCACGGTGGGCGGGGTAGCGGTGGGCAGCGGGGGCAGGCTAGAACTGGGCATCAAGCAAAATTACGCCCTGCCGTGGCCGCCGTTCGGGCGGGCGGCCGTTCCTTTGGGGTCCCAACCAACTTTGCCCGCCATGCCTGCCCCGCTGCTCAGCCCCGCCACCCAAGAACACGAAAAAGCTCTGGCCGCCGCGGCCGCCCTGCGCTGGGTGCGCGACGGCATGGTGCTGGGCCTGGGCAGCGGCAGCACCTCGGCCCAGTTTATCCGGCAGCTGGGCGCGGCCGTGCAGCAGGGCCTGAAAGTAAGCGGTACCGCCACCTCGCTGGCCAGCGAAAACCTAGCCCGCCAAGTGGGCATTCCGCTGCTGGAGCCGCGCCGGGGCCTGCGCTTCGACCTGACCGTGGACGGCGCCGACGAGCTAGACGGCCAGCTGCGCCTGATAAAAGGTGGCGGCGGCGCGCTGCTGCGCGAAAAAACCATCGAAACGGCCTCCAACTACCTGCTGGTGGTGGCCGACTCCAGCAAGTTGGTGCCGGTGCTGGGGGACTTTCCGCTGCCGCTAGAGGTCGTGCCCTTCACCCTGCCCTGGGTGCTCGACGCGGTGCAAGCCCTAGGCGGTAGCCCGGTGGTGCGCACCTCCCTTACCGAGTCGGCCGAGCAGTACCGCACCGACCAGGGCAACCTGATAGTGGACTGCCACTTCGGCCAGATAACCGACCCCGATGCCCTAGGCCCCCAATTGCAAGCCATTCCGGGCGTAGTCGAGCAGGGGCTGTTTTTAGGCCTTGCCAAAGCTGCCATCGTCATTCAGCACGGTCAACCCATGCTGCTCAAGCCCGGCGAGGCGCCCCGCCCCGCTAGTGAGTTTACGGAATTGCCCTAGAGACTTACAACCAACAAAAAAAGGTGGTCATGCTGAGCGCAGCCGAAGCATCTCTACCGTGTAAGTAACCCTAATGTTTGGAGTTAGCTACGCGGTAGAGATGCTTCGACAAGCTCAGCATGACCGCCTTTTTTGCTCTAATAAACTACACGCCCTTTTGCTCCAGCTCGCTGGCGGCAGCTTCGTCTAGGTACCAGGCTACGTCGCCGCTGGTGGGGGCAATAAGCTGAGCCGGGTACTGCTCAATGTTTTGCTCGGTGCCCAGCACCTGGGCCACCGCTTCGGCCTTGCCGGCGCCGAAGGCCAGGAAGGCAATTGCGCGGGCTTGGTTGATGAGCGGCGCTGTGAAGGTGATGCGGTACACCTGCTGCTCGGGCAGCCATACCTCCTTCACACCCACCGTCTTATCATGCAGCACCGGCGTGTGCGGAAACAGCGAGGCCGTGTGGGCGTTGTCGCCCAGGCCCAGCAGCACGAGGTCGAAGCGGGCCTTGCGCTCCCCAAAAAACTCCTCGATGGCCACTCCGTACTGGGCGGCGGCTTCGGCCGGCTCCTCCTCGGTATCCACCGCAAACACCTGGTTGGGGCGGATGCCTAGGGGGTCGAGCAGCGCCTTTTTGGCCATCAGGTAGTTGCTGTCGGGCGAGGTGTGGGGCACGTTGCGCTCGTCGCCAAAAAAGAAGTACACCTGCTCCCAACTCACTTGCTCGTGGTAGGCGGGCGAGGCCAGCAGCTCGTAGAGGCGCTTGGGCGAACTGCCACCCGACAGCGCCACCACAAACCGCCCGCGCGCCGCCACGGCTTGCGCGGCCAGGGCCACGAAGTAGTCGGCCAGGGCCTGAATGGCGGCGTCGGAAGTAGGAAAAACGTTGAGCTTCATAGTCTATTAATGTGGAGATGTGAAGAATATGGAAAATGTAAAAATGGTGACTTAGCCAGTTGCCAAGTACTAGCTGAAATACCTCTGAGGAGGTATAGCCGCATTTTTCACATTGTCACATTTCCCTATTTTCACATCCTATTACTTGTCGTGCAGCGGCAAGGTAAACCAGTGAAAGCCGTCCTTTGCGATGAGTGCCTCAGCCACCTCGGGCCCCCACGAATCGGCCGAGTAGTTGGGAAAGTTCTGGCTTACCCGGTTCTGCCACGAGGTCAGGATGGGCATCACCAGGTCCCAGGCTTCCTCTACCTGGTCGCCGCGCATAAAGAGCGTTTGGTCGCCCAGCAGCACGTCAAGCAGCAAGGTTTCGTAGGCTTCGGGGGCCTGGGCCACGTAGGTACCCTTATAGTCGAACACCATGTCCACGGCGTTCAGCACCATGTCTACGCCGGGGCGCTTGGCCTGCACTTGCAGCCGGATGCTCATTTCGGGCTGAATGCTGATGATGAGCCGGTTTTGGCGCTGCGTATCCATCATCGAGCTAGGAAAGATGGAATGCGGCACCTCCTTAAACTGGATGGTGATGACCGAGGCCGTGCGGTGCAGGCGCTTGCCGGTGCGCAGGTAGAACGGCACGCCCTGCCAGCGCCAGTTGTCCACGAAGAACTTGACGGCGGCGAAGGTTTCGGTGTTCGACTGCGGGTTGACGCCCTGTTGCTCGGCTTCCTGGCGGTAGCCGGGCACCTGCTGGCCCTCAATCCAGCCCGGCCCGTACTGCCCGCGCACGGCCATGTCGCGCACGCTCTCGGGGGTGAAGCGGCGCATGGCGCGCAGCACATCCACCTTGCGGGCGCGCACTTCCTCGGCCGTAAAGCTCACCGGCGGCTCCATGGCTACGATGCACAGCAGCTGCAAAAGGTGGTTCTGAATCATATCGCGCAGGGCGCCCGAGCCGTCGTAGTACCCTAGGCGGTCGCCCACGCCCAGCTGCTCGGTCACCGAAATCTGCACGTGCTCGATGTAGTTGCGGTTCCAGAGCGGCTCCATTATCGCGTTGGCGAAGCGGAAAGCCATGATGTTCTGCACCGTTTCCTTGCCCAGGTAGTGGTCGATGCGGTAAATCTGCTTTTCCTGGAAGATGCGGCCCAGCAGCGCATTCAGCTCCTTAGCCGATTCCAGGTCGTGCCCAATCGGCTTCTCAATCACGATGCGCGTGCGCTCGGCATCGGCCGTGAGGCCCGCCTTGGCCAGGTTTTCGGCAATGATGGGGAAGAAGTTGGGCGCCACCGCCAGGTAATAAATCACGTTGGCCGGCTGCTGCCACTCGCTTTCCAGTTCCTTGATGTGCTCGCCAAAAATCTGGTAAGTGTCCGCGTTCTGTACGTCGGCCGGGTAGTAGTGCACGTGCGGCGCAAAGCTGTCCCACTGCTCGGCTTTGGCCTTGCCGCTGCGCGAAAACTGGTCGATATCCTTGTGCAGGCGCTCGCGGAAATCGTCGTCGGTGAGCTTGGTGCGGCCCGTGCCCACGATGGCAAACTGCTCGGGCAGCCAGTGCTCCAAGTATAGGTTGTAGAGGGCTGGGGCCAGCTTGCGGGCGTTTAAGTCGCCGGTGCCGCCGAAGATGATGAAAATTGTCGGCTGCGATTTTAATTTAGAATCCATAGAAGGTGCTTGGTCGAAATTGTCATTGCGAGCGCAGCGAAGCAATCGCGTCAGGACGTAGAAGTTCGGGTTTCGTACTGGTGCGATTGCTTCGCTGCGCTCGCAATGACAGTCTGGGAACGGTAGCAGCCTTACTCTTTGGGCACGGCCGGCGGCTCGTTGGCCGCTTGGCCCTTGGGCGATTCCACGTTGCCGCGCAGGCCCGTCCACTGGGTGTGGAAGGTGCCTTCCTTGCCAATCAGCTCGTAGGTGTGGGCCCCGAAGTAGTCGCGCTGCGCCTGAATGAGGTTGGAAGGCAGGCGCGCGGTGCGGAAGGCGTCGAAGTAGCCCAGCGAGGCCGTGTAGGCCGGCACCGGCAGCCCCGCCGCCACGGCCGCCCCAATGATGGCCCGCGCGCCCGGCACGGCGCCCTGCACCAGCTCCTGCACCTTGCCATCGAGCAGCAGGTGCCCTAGGGCCTTGTCGTGCTCAAAGGCATTGTAGATGTCATTCAAAAACGCCGACCGGATGATGCAGCCGCCACGCCAGATTTTGGCAATGGTCGAAAGGCTCAGGTCGTACTTAAACTCGGTAGAAGCCCGCGCCAGCATGTGCATGCCCTGGGCGTAGGAGATGATGGTGCAGAAGTAAAACGCCTGCTCCAACTGCTTCAGCACCTCATCTTTGTCGCCCGCTACCTGGCCAGCGGCCGGCTCATACAGCGTGCTTAGCTGCACGCGCAGGTCCTTATATTTCGACAGGTCGCGCATCGACACGGCCGAGTCCACGGTCGGAATGGGCGCCTGCAAATCGAACGCCACCTGCGAGGTCCACTTGCCGGTGCCCTTGGCCCGCGCCTCGTCCTTGATGTCGTTCAGGAGCAGCGTGCCGTCGCCATCGGGGTTTTTAAAGGCAAAGATGTCCTTCGTAATATCCAGCAAAAACGACTGCAAGCGCCCGTCGTTCCACTTCGCAAACTCCTGGCCGATGGCGTCGTCCGCCATCCCTAGGCCGGTTTTCATGAAGCCGTAGGTTTCGGCAATCAGCTCCATCAGGCCGTACTCGATGCCGTTGTGCACCATCTTCACGAAGTGCCCGGCGGCGCCCGGCCCCAGCCAAGCCACGCAAGGCTCGCCGTCTACCTTGGCCGCGATGGCTTGCAGCACCGGCTCCATGGTTTTGTAGGCGTCTTTGTCGCCGCCCGGCATCATGCTGGGCCCAAAGCGGGCGCCTTCCTCGCCGCCGCTCACGCCCATGCCGAAGAAGTGCAAATTCTTGGCTTTCAGCTCCTCATCGCGCCGCGTGGTGTCGGTATAGTACGAGTTGCCGCCGTCGATGAGGATGTCGCCGGGTGCCAGCAGCGGGCTGATTTCGGCAATCACGCTGTCCACAATGGCGCCGGCGGGCACCAGCATCATAATGGCCCTAGGGGTCTTGATGCTGCTTACGAAGGCCTGCGGGTCGGTGAAGCCCGCCACGGGCTTGCCCTGGCCTTCCTGGCTTAGCAGGTCTACCTGCTTTTGTTGTTTGTCGTAGCCGGCTACGGCAAAGCCGTGGTCGGCCATGTTCAGCAGCAGGTTGCGGCCCATGGTGCCAAGGCCAATCATGCCAAACGCGAAGTTCGCGGGGGTATCACTCATCGGGGTGCTTTGGGGGAAAGTGATTGAAAGCGCAAATGAACAGCTATACGCGAAAACCGCCGCAAAGCTGCCTTGTCTTTAACCAGCATCCCCTCCAAAGTTCTGTTGCCGCCGAGCTTAACCAGCTGAATGTGGGTAATGAGAGCCCAGCAAAAAGGCGGTCATGCTGAGCTTGTCGAAGCATCTCTACCGAACGATACCCTAGGTGGCGTGGTAGAGATGCCTCGACAAGCTCAGCATGACCGCCTTCTGACTAATGTTTCCTTAGTTGTTTCCCTATGCCCTAGGCGCCCACCAGCACAGCGTTGCTGGCCGCTACTTCCTCTAAAATGGCGCGCACCTGCTCGCCATCCTCGGCGTCTACCAGGCGGCTGCGCCACTGCTTGGCGCCCTCCAGGCCGCGGAAATAGTGGGCGTAGTGGCGGCGCATCTCAAAGATGCCCGCCTTGGGCCCTTTCCACTCCAGGCTTTTCTCGAAATGCATGCGGCACATGGCCACGCGCTCGTCCAGGGTGGGCGGGGCCAGGTGCTGGCCGGTGGCCAGAAAGTGCTTCACCTCCCGAAAAATCCAGGGATAGCCGATGGCCGCGCGCCCAATCATCACGCCGTCTACGCCGTAGCGGTTTTTATAGTCCAGCGCCTTTTCGGGTGAGTCGATGTCGCCGTTGCCGAAGATGGGGATGCGGATGCGCGGGTTTTCTTTGATTTTGGCAATCAGGCGCCAGTCGGCCTCGCCCTTGTAGAGCTGCACGCGGGTGCGGCCGTGCACTGTAAGCGCCTCAATGCCCACGTCTTGCAGGCGCTCGGCCACTTCCTCCACGTTCTTGGTGTCGTCGTCCCACCCTAGGCGAGTTTTTACCGTTACGGGCAGGGGCGTGTTCTTCACCACGGCCGCCGTCATGGCCACCATCTTCGGAATGTCGCGCAGCAGGCCGGCGCCCGCGCCGCGCAGGGCCACTTGCTTCACCGGGCAGCCGTAGTTGATGTCGATGAGGTCGGGCCCGGCCTCGGTGCTGATGGCCGCGCACTCGCCCATCGTTTCCACGTCGGAGCCAAAGAGTTGAATACCAATGGGCCGCTCGTAGTCAAACACATCGAGCTTCTGCCGACTCTTGGCCGCGGCCCGTATCAGCCCCTCGCTCGAAATAAATTCGGTGTACATGAGGTCGGCCCCGTTGGCCTTGCACACGGCGCGGAAGGGCGGGTCGCTCACGTCCTCCATCGGGGCCAGAAGCAGCGGAAAATCGGGCAGTTGAATATCTCGGATGTTGGGCACGGCGGATAGGGGCTTGAAGATGGGCACTATAGAACGTCATTCCGAGCCCGCGAGGAATCTCGCCCGCGTCGTTAGACGAATCCCAAAAGGCGCGAGCAAGATTCCTCGCGGGCTCGGAATGACGTTCTGCTAAGGCAGCATCAGTAAACGACAAATTGTAGTGCAAATTTACGGTTTCTTGAACACCTCCCCCCATATGAAAGGTTTGCCGACGCGTACCGTAGCCCCTGGTTGGCAACTGCTCATTTTGCTGGGGCTAACTATTGCGGGGCTGAGTTTAGCCAGCTTGCTGGCGCTGGTGTTGGTGCTGGGCGTCTTTCACTTGTCGCTCGTGCAGTTCAGTGACCTCTCACTGCACCCCGGCCGCTACCCCCAAGGCTGGGCCGCCCTGATGCTCACCGAGGGGCTCGCGTCGGTGGGCCTAGGGGTGGGCGCCTTGCTGCTACCGAAGGTAGTAGGCGAGCGGGTACGACCTTACTTCGACCCTAACCCCCTGGGCGGCACTTGGAAGCTACTGGCCGCGGGCCTGCTCATTTTGTGCCTGGTGCCCGCCCTCTCGCTGGTAATTGCCTGGAACGCCGATGCCCACTTCCCCACCTGGGCGCACGGCTTCGAGCTGTGGGCGCGTGCCAAGGAAGACCAGGCCCAAATGTTGACGCGCTACCTCACCGATTTTAGCTCGCCGGGCCGGCTGCTGGTGGGCCTGCTGGTGATAGCCGCCACGGCCGCCACCACCGAGGAGCTGGTATTTCGAGGGGCTATTCAGCGCAACCTAGTGCAGCTGCTGGGCTCGCGCCACGCGGGGGTGTGGGTGGCGGCGGCGCTGTTTTCGGCGGTGCACTTCGAGTTTTTTGGCTTTGTGCCACGCCTCGTGCTGGGCCTGGTGCTGGGCTACCTCTACGAGTGGAGCGGCAACATCCTGGTGCCCATCGCCGCCCACTTCACCCAAAACGCCTTTCAGCTACTGCTGCTCTACCTGGCGCAGGGCAAGCACCTGCCCGCCGCCTTCAATCCCGATAGCAACGCGGCGCTGCCCTGGCCCTTGGTGCTGCTCAGCGCCGTGCTTAGCGCGGGGCTGCTGGTGCTGCTGCGCCGCCGCCTGCCGGGGCCGGCGAGCCCTAGGGTGGTGCGCGGGTAGCAGCGCATCTTTGCGCCGGTGCGCCGGCCCGGCAACGCTGGGGCGCCGCGCTACGTCCCTACGCTTTCCACGATTCCGTACGTTTTGCCTTCGTTGACTTCTTCTGCCCCCGCCGCCCCCGAGGCCGAACCGAAAGGACCCAGCAACCTGCGCCTGCGCGTCATTTGGGGGGCGCTGGCGGCGGCGCTGCTTTTCGGCTGCACCTTCGGCGGCCCTATCTCATTCGGGCTGTTCTTCGCCGCCGTGCAGGCTGTGATGCTCAAGGAGTTCTACCGCATCATGCGGGCCAGCGGGTACAAGCCAGCGTTTTGGATTGGAATTGTGGCGAGCGTGCTAGTCTTCGCGTGGGTTCACTTTACTGTTGGGTATGAGTACTACGCCAAATATTTTGGCTGGCTACAAGCTGGATGGACTATTTACCCCCCTTTATCCGCGCTTCCACAGATTAATGACGGCGACACGATTCTTCTGCCAAGTCAATTAGGCATTGGTTTCTACCAGAGTCTTTTATTTGCCCATCCACTAGCTTTTTGGGCGTCTTTAGTCGCCCTTCTATCTGTGGGTTTACTAATTCGGGAAATAGTATTATGGCCCAATAATGGTCAGCCTATCACCAATGTAGGAGGAACAATAGCTGGCTTATGCTACGTCAGTTTGTCGATGAGCTTACTTAATAGTTTGGCCTTCACAAAAGGAATGTTCGCGCCCCGCCATGTCTTCCTGCTCATCTTCCTCATCTGGGCGGCCGATACGGGCGCCTATTTCGCGGGGAAGAACTTTGGCAAGCATAAGCTGGCCCCTAGCATCTCACCCGGCAAAACCTGGGAAGGTTGGGCGGGCGGCGCGCTCCTCACGCTGGCTGTGGGCTGGGCGGCTGGCTACTTCGTGCCCGATGTGCCCCTAGGGCACCGGCTGGTGGCGGCCGGCGTGGTAGCGGTGTTCGGTCCGCTGGGCGACCTGGCCGAAAGCATGCTCAAGCGCAGCGCGGGCGTCAAGGACTCGGGCACCTTCCTGCCCGGCCACGGCGGGCTGCTCGACCGCTTCGACGCTTTTTTGCTGGTGCTGCCGGTATTGGCGCTGCTGCAAGCGCTGGCCGGTTGATGCGCAGGCGCTCGCATTGCACTAGGCCGAGATAAAAAAGCATAGTTTTTGGGCGGCTTCAGCTTAAAGCAAAATTTAGGGTTGGCTGCGTAAATCTTTGAGGCTGTAACACCGGAAGGGCAAAATAGCTAAAACCTGCTCGCTAAGAGCTAAGTGGCTTACGCCTAGGGTAGCGCTGGGGTAAGAAAGAGCCTCAAAGAGCAGACAACGGGCTGAAAACGGGCGGGGTAGCGCGTATAACCGGCAAAAATGAGCCTAAAAGAGTTGCTGTACCTTTGCGGCGCTTTTTCGTAAGCGCATACCCTTCCCTCTCCCACCCACCCTCACTTTATACCCTCTCAGATGGCACCCACCACTGTGTACAAGGAGCCGGCCCCGCAGGTCGCAAATACTGAAAACCCCCTAGAGTCCATGATGTCGCGCTTCAACGTTGCGGCCGAAATCCTGGGGCTCGACAGCGCTACGTACGAAGTGCTGAAAGCGGCCGACAAGCAAGTTATCGTGCACCTGCCGGTGTCGATGGACGATGGCAAGGTGCGCGTGTTTGAGGGCTACCGTGTGGTGCACAACACCATTCTGGGCCCGAGCAAAGGCGGCATTCGCTACGACAAGAACGTGAGCCTCGACGAGGTGAAGGCCCTGGCGGCTTGGATGACCTGGAAGTGCGCCGTAGTTGATATCCCCTACGGCGGCGCCAAGGGCGGCATCATCTGCGACCCCACCACGATGAGCGCTGGCGAGATTGAGCGCCTGACCCGCGCTTACACCATGTCGATGAAGGACGTGTTTGGCCCCGACCGTGACATTCCGGCCCCTGATATGGGTACCGGTCCCCGCGAGATGGCCTGGATTATGGACGAGTTCTCGAAAACCGCCGGCCAGACTTCGGCCGCCGTGGTGACAGGCAAGCCGCTGGTGATGGGCGGCTCGCTGGGCCGCACCGAAGCTACCGGCCGCGGCGTGATGATTTCGTGCCTGGCCGCGATGAACAAGCTGGACATGAAAATCGAGGAAACCTCGGTGGCCATTCAAGGCTTTGGCAACGTGGGCTCGTGGACGGCCAAGCTCATGTTTGATAAAGGTTTGAAAATAAAGGCTATATCGGATATTTCGGGTGCTTATTGGAATGACAACGGCATCAATATCGACGAGGTAATCGCGTATAAGAACGCCAACAAAGGCCGCATCGAGGGCTTTGCGGGCGCCACGCCCTTCGACCCTGACGAGCTGCTGACCTCGGACGTGGATGTGCTGGTGCCCGCCGCTGTGGAAGATGTAATTACCGAGCACAACGCGCCCTACATCAAAGCTAAGCTGATAGTAGAAGGCGCCAATGGCCCCACTTCAGCCTCGGCCGACCCCATTATTTACAGCAAAGGCATCTCGGTGGTGCCCGACATCCTGGCCAACTCGGGCGGCGTGACGGTAAGCTACTTCGAGTGGGTGCAGAACAAGCAGGGCTTCAAATGGAGCCTGGATATGGTAACCGAGCGGGCCGACCGCATCATGACGGAAGCCTTCGAGAAGGTGTTTGCCGTCAGCCAGAAGTATAACATCTCGTTGCGCATCGCCGCCTACGTAGTGGCCATTGACAAGGTAGCCCAGACGTATAAATTCCGCGGCGGCTACTAGGGCCGCTGATTAGCACGAGTTTTAGCGGATTGCACGGATTTCGTGGACGATTGCCGGGTGCGTCAGTTACTTGACTAACTACCGGTAGTCGTCCATTTTTCGTGAAGCAGTTAGCAACTGTTGCCGTTAATTTGCGTGTTAGGTAAGGAACGGCTAAGCAACGGATGCCGGTGGGAGTCGTCCCCAAAATTCGGGCAATCCGCTAAAATTCGTGCTAATCAGTGATTAAGATACATAAGGAAGGCCGCCGCATCTTGTTCGTGACCCTGCTAGTGCTGCTGGCCCTGAACTTGTTGCTGAGCCGCTACAACGGCCCGAACGTGGCGTTCAACCGCATTTTTGCCGGGGTGTCGGTGGTAGTGTTTTTGGCACTGCTGCAGTTCTTCCGCTCGCCTTTTCGCCGCCTGCTCACCCACGAAGACTTGCTGCTAGCCCCCGCCGATGGCAAGGTGGTAGTAATTGAGGAAGTATATGAGCCGGAGTTTTTTGAGGATGCTCGCCGGCAAATCAGCGTGTTCATGTCGCCCATCAACGTGCACATTACCCGCAACCCAGTATCGGGAATTGTGAAGTATTTTAAATATCACCCCGGCCAGTACCTGGTGGCCTGGCACCCCAAAAGCAGCACCCAAAACGAGCGCACCACGGTGGTGGTGGAAAGCGACGCCGGCCCGCTGGTGCTGTTTCGGCAAATTGCTGGGGCCATGGCCCGCCGCATTGTGTGGTACGTGAACGAGGGCGATGAAGTAAGTCAGGGCGAGGAGTTTGGCTTTATTAAATTCGGCTCGCGGGTCGACATCTTTGTGCCCCTCGACGCGGAGATTAAAGTGGAGTTGGGTCAGAAAGTAAAAGGCGGCGAAACGGTGTTATGCCAGCTAAAAGGCTAGCGCTTGCCAATAATTTACTCCTTACGCAAGCCGGGCCGGCCGCATTTGATATGCGGCCGGCCCGGCTTGCGTAAGCGGCTTGCGGCCCGCATAGCTCCCTAGGGCCTTTGCAGCAATTGCGCGCCACCGGGCACTTGCTTCAGCAGGTACACCATGAGCATTTGCAGCACCGCTATTACTACAAAGCAGATGAGGAGTGGCAGCAGCCAGCTGCGCGAGCGAAACCGGTGCGTGCCCACGTAGCGCGGCCAAAACCACAAGATATAGGCTAGAATGGCCGGCAGATTGAGCGCGGCGACCAGTAACGGGTCGAGGGCGCCGGTGCCGTAGCGGGCCATCAGGAGGCGCATCACCAGCAACTCGCCTACGATGTAGGCCAGCACAAAGGCCCCTAGGCCCCAAATAGCGCGGCTACGTCCTAGCGTTTTAAAGTTTAGGGCCAACAGGATGGCGCCAGTGATGAAGTGAAACAGTACCGAAAATAGCACGATAACGCCTGGCGTATAGAGAGTAGGTGCGTTCGGGTCCAGCTCGGTTTCTTCGGCTGCGGGTGGCTTGGCAGCGGCGCGCTCGGGCGGGGGAGTGGGCGCTGGCGCGGTGGCTTGCTGCTGGCGCACGACCGCTTCGAGCAGGGGGCGCAGCTCAGTTTCTTCGGGGGCAGGCTGGTCGCGGCGGCGCAGCTCGGCTAGGGCCGCCAGCACGGCCTCGTCGCGGTATTGGGCGTAGCCCGTCACGTACTCGCGCAGGGCCGCGTCCGATTTAAGCTGCATTTTGGCCGCGTAGTCTTCCATGATAAATAATTAACAATGAGCAATAAGCAGTGAGCAAGTGGTAATTGCTCATTGTTGATTGTAAAATTCTTGTAGCGCCGCGCCCGCCCGGTACACATCCTCAAACGAATTATAGAGGGGTACGGGTGCGAGGCGAATGACGTTGGGTTCGCGCCAGTCGGCCACCACGCCCTGCGCCGCCAGGTAGTCGAACAGCTCGCGCCCACGCTCGTGCACCAGCAGCGACAGCTGGCAACCCCGCTGGGCCGGGTCGGCGGGCGTAATAATCTCCAGCCGGCTGGTTGGCAGGTGCAACTGACCTATTAGAAACTCCAGGTAGCCCGTCAGCTGCTCGCTCTTGGCTCGCAGCGCGCGCATGCCGCCGGCTTGGTCAAATAGTGCTACGCTAGCTCGGTACACGGCCAGGGTTAGTATCTGGCCATTAGACAGTTGCCAGCCGGCGGCGCCACTCATCGGCTGGAAGCCTTTCTTCATTTGGAAGCGCTGGGCCTGGTCGTGGCCCCACCAGCCGGCCAGGCGCACCAGGTCGGGCCGGTTGGCGAAGCGCTCGTGCACAAAAATGCCCGACGAGCCGCCCGGCCCCGCGTTCAGGTACTTGTAGTTGCACCAGCAGGCAAAGTCCACGTCCCAGTCGTGCAGGTGCAGCGGCACGTTGCCAGCGGCGTGGGCCAGGTCGAAGCCCACGGTGGCGCCCACGGCGTGCCCCGCCCGCGTAATGGCTTGCATATCAAACACCTGCCCGGTATAGTAATTGATGCCGCCAAACAGCACCGTAGCCAGCGAGTCGCCCAGCTCGGCTATCTTGGCTTCGATGTCGGCGGTGCGCAGGGTGTGCTCGCCGGCCCTAGGGGCAATTTCGACGATAACCGCGGTGGGGTCCAGGTTGTGCAGGCGGGCCTGGCTTTCGAGCGCATACTGGTCGGAGGGGAAGGCGCCGGCCTCCATCAGCACCTTGTAGCGGGCGGCGGTGGGGCGGTAAAAAGTCACCAGCAACAGGTGCAGATTCACCGTTAAGGTGTTCATTACCACCACTTCGTCGGGCTGGGCGCCTACCACGCGGGCGGTCGCGCCGGCCAGGGCTTCGTGGTACGTCATCCAGGGCTGGTCGCCGGTGAAGTGGCCTTCCACCGCTCGTTCCTCCCAGGCCTTAAACTCCTGCTCGGCGGCCGCGCGGGCTGCTTTGGGCAGCAGCCCCAGCGAGTTGCCGCAGAAGTAAGCTACCGGCTGCCCATCGGAGCCCTTGGGAAACAAAAACTCGTGGCGAAAATGCGCCAGCGGGTCGGCGGCGTCCTGGGCGGCAGCAAAGGCGGGGGTGGGGTCGTAGGAGAGCATGGGGCGGCAACGTAAGTAAACAGCGCGCAGGGACGCGCAAAAAGCAAAAAATCGTTTGTCAGGACGAGCGCAGCGCGGCCATCGCACCAGAACGACCCCTAGGCGGATTGTGCTGGTGCGATGGCCGCGCTGCGCTCGCTCTGACAAACGATTTTATCAATCAGCTAAAATGAGTAATTATACTTTTTCTACCAGCATGGCCACGCCCTGGCCCACGCCTACACACATGGCAATGAGGCCGTAGCGCACGCCCTCGCGGCGGCACATCTCGTGCACCAGCGTAGCCGTAATGCGCGCGCCGCTCGACCCTAGGGGGTGGCCCATGGCGATAGAGCCGCCGTTCACGTTCAGCTTGTCGAGGTCGATGCCCAACTCGCGCACTACCGCCACGCTCTGCGAGGCAAAGGCTTCGTTGATTTCAAAGAGGTCAATGTCGGCTATGGTCAAGTTGGCCCGCTGCAACACCTTCTGAATGGCCGGCACCGGGCCCATGCCCATGTAGGCCGGGTCGACGCCCGCCACGGCCGAGGCGATAATGCGCACCATGGGCTTGAGGTTGTAGCGCGCCAGGGCGTCGTCGCTCACCAGCAGGGCGGCGGCGGCGCCGTCGTTGATGCCGGCGGCGTTACCGGCCGTCACGGTGCCTTCGGGCTGGAAGGCGGGCTTGAGGGTGGCCAGCTTTTCGAGCGTCGAGACCCTAGGCTGCTCGTCGGTGTCAAACAGCGCGGCGTCGCCCTTGGGCTGGGGCAGAAATACCGGCACCAGCTCGCGGCGGAAGCGGCCCTTCTCGGCGGCGCGGTGGTATTTGCGCTGGCTTTCGAAGGCGAAGGCGTCCTGCTCCTCACGGGTCACGTTATAGCGCTGGGCCACGTTCTCGGCCGTGTCGCCCATCGTGTAGGGGTAGTGCTCCTTGGCCAGGCGCGGGTTCACGAAGCGCCAGCCCAGGGTGGTGTCGTGGGCCGTAAAGTCGCGGGCAAAGGCGGTAGTGGACTTGGCCATCACGAACGGTGCGCGGGTCATGCTTTCGGCTCCGCCTGCCAGGTACACATCGCCCTCGCCCGATTTGATGGCGTGGAAAGCATCAACGATGCTTTGCAGGCCGCTGGCGCACAGGCGATTCACCGTATTGCCGGGCACCGTGACGGGCAGGCCGGCCAGCAGCGCCGCCATGCGGGCCACGTTGCGGTTGTCTTCGCCACTCTGGTTGGCCGCCCCGATGATGACGTCTTCCACGGCATTTTTATCGAGGCTAGGGTTGCGGCGCAGCAGCTCGCGCAGTACGAGCGCCGCCAAGTCGTCGGGGCGGACGCTGCTCAGCGCGCCGCCAAATTTTCCAATCGGGGTGCGCACGGCATCCACGATATATGCAGTTGGCATTCGGTTGCTATCGTTAGAAGGCGGGAGAGTCCGCCGGTTCGGGGCTAATTTTGGGCTGGCGCCGGGCGGTAGGCCGGGGCCATTTTCTACAACCGCAAAGATGATACAAAGAATCCAAAGCGTTTTTTTGCTGCTACTTTCCCTGTGCATGCTAAGTATGCTGGCGCTGCCGCTCTGGCACAAAGCCGACCCGCTTACGCACCAGGAGTTGACCCTAGGGGCCTTCGGCTTCACGGCGGCCAACATGCCCGCGCCCGCCGGCCCGGTGTGGGTAATCGCGGTGCTGGCCTTCGCTTCGTCGGTGGTGGCCACCTACGAAATCTTCCAGTTCCGCAACCGCCTGGGCCAGCTCAAGCTCGGCACGCTGAACCTGCTGCTGATTGTGGCCACGTTTGGGGCTGCCTTCTACTTTGCCGGCCGCGGCGAGGTCAACCTGAACATTAAGCTCGAAGGCCAATACCAGCCTGCCTTTTACCTGCCCACCGTCGCGCTCATCCTCAATCTATTGGCCAACCGCTTCATCCGGCGCGACGAGCAGCACGTGCGCAGCAGCTACGACCGCCTGCGCTAGGCGTGGTAATAGTTAATAAAACAGCCCCCCGAGGCTCCGCCAACGCGGGTCCTCGGGGGGCTGTCGCAGTAAGTGCCAACTGTTTAGCTAGCCACTTAGTAGCTACGCTGCAACCCTAGGGCGCGCTGCACCTGGGCCACGCTGGCCGGGCGCAACCCAGCGTATACCTGCCCAAAATTGGCGGGGTCGCTCAGATGGGTGTAGCCTAGCTCGGCCAGCTCGATGCGGGCCGGCTCGGTGGCCAGCGCGCGAAGCAGCTCGGTTAGCTCGCGGGCCTGCAGGCTGCTGCCCGCCAGTGCCTGCCGGGCCACATCGAGGCGGGTCTGGTCGCTGGGCTGCTCGCGCAGCTCCTGGGCTAGGTCGCGCAGAGCGGCGGCGGGCAGCGGGTCCAGATTAGAAGGGGTAGTAGCATCGGGGTAGCCACCCTGGTCGGGATAGCCACCCTGCTTGGAATAACCGCCTTGACCCTGGTAGCCGCCTTGCGGCGCTGGGTAGGGGCTAGGGGCCGGCTGGCCATAGCCCCCCGGTGCCGCGGGTCCGTAGCCGCCGTTAGGCCCGGCTGGTGCTGGGCCATAGGGCTCCGACGGCGCGTAGCTGCCCGGCTGAGTTCCCGGTGCGGGCGGCGCGGGGTAGGCACCGCTTGGCGGATAAGCTGGATACGGCGCATTGCCATAGCCCCCCGGCGCCCCGCCGTAGCCAGGGTTGCCGTAGCCGGGGCCGCCATACGGGTTGCCGTAGCCGCCGCGGCCCGCGTAGCCACCGGCCACCACGGCCCCTAGGGCTTGCAAGCCAGGTCCGTAAGGGCTAGCCGTGAGGGCGTAGCGCGAGTCGAGGCCGGGTTGCAGCCACACCGTGGTGCGGAAGCCTACGGGCGGGCCATAGGGCGAAAACACCTGGATATCGGCCCAGTGCCGGCCGGGGGCTAGCCACCCCACGTGCACCTGCCGGGTAGCGCCGTTGGTGAGGGGGCGCCCGTCAAGCAGTAGCGTAAACAACTGCCCGCGGCCAGCCAGTACGGTAAGGTCGGCGGGGGGCGCGGCGGCCTGGGCGGGGGGCGCAGCAGCGGCCAGTAGCAGGCTAGCCACTACGAGCTTGAGGGTAAAGAACGGGCGCATGGGGCGGGCCATTGCAACTGCGTAATGAGCTGCTGGCGTGAGGGTAATTTCAAATCGTATGCCAATAAAAAAGGCCTCCGCCGTGCGGAAGCCTTTTTTAAAGAATAGGGGCTAGGGAGGAGAGCAGCCGCCTGCTGCCAAGCTACTCGTTGATGCGCGTCACCTTAAACTCGGTGCGGCGGTTGCGCTGGTAGTCGGCCTCGCTCTTGGGGTTTTTCACGATGGGCCGCGACTCTCCGTAGCCCTTGGCCGTGATGCGGCTCTTGTCGATGCCCTTGCTCACGATGTAGGCCACGGCCGCTTCGGCGCGCCGCTGGCTCAGCTTCTGGTTGTAAGCGTCGTTGCCGCGCTGGTCGGTGTGCGAGCTAAGCTCAATGTTGATTTTGGGATTGTCCTGCAGGGTTTGCACCAGCGTATCGAGGCGCACGGCCGCATCGGGCCGGATGTTAGACTTGTCGTAGTCGTAGAAAATATCCTTGACCTCGATGGCCTTGTTGACCACAATTTTCACCAGCGTTAGCGTCACCGGAATGCGGATGTCGGTTTGGGGCTGCGTTAGCTGGTCGGGGCTGGGGTAGCGCCCCTCGGTGCTGAGGCGGGCGCGGGCCGTGAAGTCGCCCGGCCGGTCGCTCACCAGCGCGTAGGCCTGGGCCGAGTCGAGCTTAGCCGTGAACTTGCCATCAGGGCCGGCCGTCACCTCCTGCTGCTTGCCGCTGGTGCTGGTAATAGCCACGGTTTCGCCAGGCACAGGCTTGGTGGTGTTGGCCTTGTCGTCGCGCTCCAGTACGGTGCCATCCACGTAGAAAGCTACCAGCTTGCGCGGGTTTTTCTTGAAGGCGTAGAGGTCGTCCGACCCTTTGCCACCGGCGCGGTTCGAGGAGAAAACTCCCGCATCGGGTCCGGTGAAGAAGGGCGCAAAGTCGTCGCCCGCCGAGTTGATGCCCGCGCCCAGGTTCGTCACCTGCCCGCCCTGGTACTTAAACAAGTCGAGCTTGCCTAGGCCCGGGTGCCCGTCCGAAGCGAAATAGAGCGTGCCATCGGGCGCCACGCCAGGAAAACTATCGTTGCCGGGCGTGTTCACGGTTTCGCCCAGGTTCTCGGCCGGCGAGAAGCGCCCGTTGGGCCCTAGGGTCGCCTTAAACAAATCGGCGCCGCCCTGCCCACCCTTGCGGTTGGAGGCGAAGTAGAGCGTGGTACCATCGGGCGCAAAGGCCGGCGCAAAATCGTCGGCCGTGCGGTCGTTGATATTGGCTAGCACCGGCTCGGTCCAGGCCCCGTTGCGGTAGTATGAAATCCAGAGGTCGTCGCTCTTGTAGCCCTTCTTCGAGCCATCGTTCGAGCGCGAAAACACCATCGTCTTACCGTCGGGGGTATAGGTGGCGCTGGCTTGCAGCGTCTTCACGTTGTTGAAGAGCGGCTCGAGCTTGCGCGGAGTGCCCCCGGTCATGGCCGCCGGGTCGTCAAACTTCTGGGCGTACAGCGATAAATAGCCCTCGCCGTTGCCAGGGTAGGCCTTGCCGTCGCGCCCCGAAGCAAACACCAACTCGCCGCTGCCCGGCATGCGCGAGGCCGAGAAGTCGGAGCTAGGAGAGTTCAGCGCATCAATTGGCGTAATGATATAGCCGGGCACCCCGCTGCCCCCTAGGGCCTTGCTGGCCGTCGAGGCCTTGGCTTCGAACGCGGCGCGGTCGGCCAGCGAGCGGTTGGTGCCGCTTTGGGCGTAGGCGTTGAACTGCGCGGCCGCCTCGTCGAACTTGCCCGCGGCCCGCAGCGCCTCGGCGTAGCGGTAGCCGGCGTCGGGGTTGCGCACCTTGCCGTCGATGGCCGCCTTGTAGTAGGGCTCGGCTTGGTCGAGGCGGTTGGACAAGCGGTAGGCCTCCGCAATGCGGTAGTTGGCCTGGGGAGCATTCTTGTTCTTGGCCACATCAGCCTTGTACAGCTCAATGGCCTGCTCAAATTGCCCCTGCACGTAGCGCTTATCAGCTTTGCTAAGCTTATCCGAGCCCGCGCAGGCGCTGAGTAGGGCCACGCTGCAGGCCGCCGCCCCAATAGTAGATAGGTTTCTCATGAACAACGAAGTGGGGCGCAGCAACGCCATACGGCCAGCGGAAAGAAAGCGGAAAATAGAACGGGCAATAATACAACTAAGTAACGCAGGCCAGCGCCCCAAAGTACTCGCCTAGCTGGCAAAAAAGCCCGCCAGCCAGGTTTCGCCGGCCGGAGCGGGCCAGCGCTCACTTAGCTCGGCTTTCGTCGCCAGCGTGTTGTTGAAGTAGGGCGTGGCGGGCGTGATGTCGCCGGCCGCGATGGCCGCCCGCAGCTCGCGCCGGCTGAGCAGCCGCAACTCGCCCGCGCACAAAAAGGCCATGCGCGACTTCTCCAACAACTCGACCCCTAGGGCTTGTTCCAGTTCGCGCACGAAGCGCACCGAGGCATCAATGGAGCAGCCGCTGGCGCCCGCTACCTGTTCGTCGAGCCCCAGCACCAAAAACTGCCGGTGCAGAAACTGCGCCGAGGCCGCCAGCTGCCGCCCGTGGCTGGTCCACTCCTCGGCAAAGGCGGCCAGGCGCGGCAGCACCGCCACTAGCTCGTCCTCGCCCAGCGGGCGGCTGGCTTGGTAAATCCATACCCTGGCGTGGGGCGGCAGATTATCAAACGCTACATACATAAGACCGCAGATTTAACGGATTAAACGGATTGCGCGGATACGCCACCTGCGGTGGCTGACGACGCGGGTAGGGCGAGCGGTGCGGGCATTACAAGGCTGCTGGCTAGCGCTGTCCAGTTCTACCACGCTCAAAGGTAAGAACCGGAATAGCAGGCTAGTTAAGCCGCTCGCACCGCCTGCGCAGTTATCAGCCGCGTAGTCAGCCACCGCAGGTGGCGTATCCGCGCAATCCGTTTAATCCGTTAAATCTGCGATTAAGCGTTGATGCCCTCGGCGCTGGCAATCAGCTCGGCCAGGTCGAACACCTGCACGGCACCTTCCTGCTCCTTATTTTTTACGCCGTCGCTCATCATGGTCATGCAGAAGGGGCAGCTCACGGCAATAATACTGCCCTGCAGGCTGTGCTGGCTGGGGGCCGTGCGCTCGGTTTCCACGCCGCGCAGGTTGTCCAGCGCCGCGGCCTGGCCGCCTAGGGTGGCCAGGGCCTCCTCGGTGCGCTCGATGTTGATGTCCTTCTTGCCAGGTTCGGGCTCCTTCCACATCTGGGCGCCGCCCGCGCCGCAGCATAGGCCGTTAGCGCGGCTGCGCTTCATCTCCACCAAGTCGGCATCTAAGGCCGCCAGCACCTCACGCGGGGCCTCGTAGATATCGTTGGCGCGGCCCAGGTAGCAGCTGTCGTGGAAGGTGATGCGGCGACCCTTAAAGCTCTCGCCACCCTGCACGCCCACCTTGCCGTCGTTGATGAGCTGCTGCAAAAACTGGCTGTGGTGAATTACCTCGTACTCACCCCCTAGGGCCGGGTACTCGTTCTTAATGGTGTTGAAGCAGTGCGGGCAGGCCGTCACGATTTTCTTGATGCCGTAGCCATTCAGTGTCGTGATATTCTGCATGGCTTGCAGCTGAAACAGGAACTCGTTGCCAGCGCGCTTGGCGGGGTCGCCAGTGCAGGTTTCTTCCAGGCCCAGCACCGCGTAGTCGGTGCCCGTGTGCTCCAAAATGCGGGCAAAGGCGCGCGTCACGCGCTTGTAGCGGTCGTCGAAAGCCCCAGCGCAGCCCACCCAAAACAGGATTTCGGGCACTTTACCCTGGGCCGCCAGGTCGGCCACAGTGGGCACCGTCAGCTGGCGCTTGGTGGGGGTAGTAGGGGTAGTGATAACAGAAGACATAGTAAAAGTTGCCTAAGAAAAGTCGCCGGGGTGCTCTAGGCGGTCGAGGCGACGGTTCTGGTTACGCTGCATCCGAGCCACCGATTCAATAGCTTCCTGCATATCATCCTGGCGCTGGCCTTGGCGCTGCTGCTCGCTAGCCAGTGTCCGCAGGATTTGCTGGTGCGCCTGTTGCGTTTGAATAACTACGTTCAACCGCTCGTTCGTAAGCTGAACTTCTTCACCAAGAAGCTCCACTTTATTTTCTAGGCCACTCAGCCGGCCGTCCAGGCTACCCATCCGGCCGTCTAGGTCACCCAGCCGGCTGTCTAGATTTCCCAGCTGCCCCTGCATCTGGTCTTGCTTGCGCAGCACCTCGGTTAGCAGTTCTAAAATTTGTTCCTCCGCTTGCATAGGGATGAATTTTTAACAAGTTACGCCCGCTCCGCCACGTATAGCTCGTCGGCCCAGTTGAGGCGGTCGGAGGGCGAGAAGGCCCAGGGCGCCCCATTATTCTCGATGTTGGAGAACATGACGTTCAGTGAGTTAGGGGCGGCTGACTCTTCCAGCACCAGAAAGCGGCGCATCTCGATGATACTTTCCAGGGGATTGATGTTGACGGGGCAGCTCTCCACGCAGGCGTTGCAGGTGGTGCAGGCCCACAGCTCCTCGGCCGTCACCTTGCCGCGCAGCAGCGGCTGGTCGGCATCGACAGGCTCGTGCTTGGCTTCCTCCCCATACAAGTTGGGGTGGAAGATGATGGGCGAGTGGTACTTCTCCTCCACCCGGTCGCGGGTGTCCATGATAATCTTGCGCGGCGAAAGCAGCTTGCCCGTGAGGTTGGCCGGGCACACCGAGGTGCAGCGCCCGCACTCGGTGCAGGAATAGGCGCTCATCAGGCTGGTCCAGGGCAGGTCGTCCACATCTTTGGCCCCAAACGGCGTGGGCGCCAGCGCCGAGCCATCGGGGCCTAGGGGCGCGGCGGGCACCTCGTAGCTGGGGTCCAGCATGGCTTTCACCTCGTGAGTGATGCTCTCCACGTTGGAAAACTGCCCCTGGGGCACCAGCCGCGAAAACCACACGTTGGGGAACGCCAGGATGATGTGGAAATGCTTGGAGCTGGGCAAGTAGTTTAGAAACAGCAAGATGCCCGTGATGTGCAGCCACCAGCCGGTGCGCTCCAGCACGTGCAGCCCAGCCACTCCCACCGAGGTGGGCAGCAGTTGGCTTAGGAAGTGGCTAATCGGGAACGCACCCGGCAGGGTTTTGCCTTCCAGCTCATGCAGGCGCAAATCGGCCGAGTTCATGAAGAACAGCGCCACCATCAGCGCCACCTCGATGTAGAGGATGATGTTGGCATCGAGCTTGGGCCAGGCGCGCAGCTCGATGCCCGTGAAGCGGCGCACTGGCGGCTGGTGGTTGCGCCGCCACCAGAAGGCCGCTACCGCGATAATGACTAGCGCTGCCAGCACCTCGTTCACGGCCATCAGGCCGTCATACACCGGCCCTAGGATGCCTAGTACTCGGTGCGTGCCAAACAACCCGTCGATAATAATTTCGGCCACCTCGATATTGATAACCAGAAAGCCCACGTACACCACTAGGTGCAGAAACGCGGGCGTTAGGCGCTTGAACATTTTCTGCTGTCCAAAGGCAACGAGCAGCATTTTGCGGAGGCGCTCGGCCGGGTGGCCGCTCATGTCGCGAGCGCGCCCGACCAGAATATTGGCCCGAATTTTCCGAACCTGCCAGGCAAACAGGCCGAACGCGGCCAGCAGCAAAAGGGCAAAAAGGATGGGTTGCAGCATCGCGTAAAGGTAGGCTACGAGGGTGGGATAGAGCTGCAAGATAGTAGGCATGACGAATACCTTACCTGGTGGCTGCGGCCGGCTCAGATTTTTTTCCGGCGAAAGCCTTGTCTAAATCCACCTTTTTAGTACCTTTGCGCTCCCAAGCCGCCAACCGGGGGCCTAGGAAACCTCGGCAACATAGCTCAGTTGGTAGAGCACAGCACTGAAAATGCTGGTGTCGTTGGTTCGATTCCAACTGTTGCCACGAAAAGCCCCGTTTGCAGCTTGCAAACGGGGCTTTTGTTTTTCTCCCGGCCAAAGTACTAAGTGGGCTATAGTGTCCCAGCTACTAAAATGGTGCCCTAGGAAGCAACTAGGAAAAATGGCAGCTCCACCGCAAAGGTGTTTCCAACTCCTTCTCGGCTCTGTGCCAGAATAACGCCTCCGGTTCAACTATGCACTTTGACTATGTACAAGCCCACGCCCGTGCCTTCTAGGCGGGTGTGCAGGCGTTGAAACAGCGGTATACGGCTCGCTGCACCTGGCCCTGCAAATTCAGCCGGGCCAGACGCTGCTCATTCGGAGTGGCACTTCCTCGATTGGCCTGCTGGCAGCGCAGCTGGCCAGCCAGGCCGGCCTCACGGTGCTGGCTATCACCCGCAGCGCCGCCAAAACCAGCTTGCTCACGACCAATGGGGCCACTCACACTCTGCTTGACGATGGCTACTTGCGCGACCAAGTAGGAGCGCTGTTTCCGCAAGGGCTTGACCGCGCGCTGAAACTGGTTGGCACCACTACGCTGCGCGACACGCTGGCTTGCCTCAAGCCCGGCGGCCTGGGTTGCATGACCGGCATACTCTCCGAAAGCTAGTCCATCCCCGACTTTGCTCCCATGGATTTTATTCCGGCCACGGTGGGCCTTACTATCTACAACAGCGGCCAGGTAAAGGCTTCTACCGCCGCGCTCTAGGCCTTTATCGACTCAGTAGCGGCGGGCCAGGTACAGCTCGTTATTGGCGCTGCCTTTTCGCTTACCGAGATTGTAGCCGCCCACCAGTTAATGGAAAGCAACCAAGCCGGAGGCAAAATTGCGGTCGTCACCTAATGCCTGCAGGCCGCAGGCTGCTACGCCTAGCAGCGCTACCCAGCCTATGGCGCAGCGGCACCCCTAGGCGGCAGCAAGCCGGCAACCCGCTAGCCAGGCGCACTACTGCGCGTCGCCCTCGGCTAGCTGTTCCTTCACAAGCGCTTGCACTTCGGGCTTCTCATAGTCGGCCTCGGCCTGAATGTGCGGCATCAGTTGGGCCATGATGGCTTCCTGGCGCTGGCCAGCGGCCCAGGCCTCGGCGTAGGGCGTGTCGGGCGAGAAGGTGACGCGCGAGTACAGCGGCACCCAGCGGCCGGGGTACTGCGCGGCAATTTTGCTTTCAATGCGCTTTTGCAGCAGAAAGCGCGGGTCGGCCACGCGGTCGCGCATCTCCACGAAGTTGTAGAGGGCCAGTTCGGCCATGGCGTCGGTGTTGGGCTTGCGCAGGCGCTCAAACTCGTCCATCACCCGCGTCCAGTCGGTTTCGCCAATCTCATTCAGCAGGCGGTCGAGCACGGTGCAGTCCTCGAAGCCCGCGTTCATGCCCTGCCCGTAGAAGGGCACGATGGCGTGGGCCGCGTCGCCGAGCAGCAGCACCGTGTCCTGGTAGCTCCAGGGCCAGCAGCGGATGGTGACGAGCGAGCCCGTGGGGTGCGCAAAGAACTCGGTGTCGAGGTTCGGCATGAGCGGCGCGGCGTCGGGAAACACGTCGGCGAAGAAATGCTCTACCTCGTCGGGCGTGCGCAGGCTCTCGAACGAGAGCGGCCCTTCGTAGGGAAAGAACAGCGTAGCGTTAAACGAGCCATCGAGGTTGGGTAGGGCTATCATCAGGTAGTTGCCCCTAGGCCAGATGTGCAGCGCATTCTTTTCGAGCTGCCACGCGCCGCCTGGCCCCGCCACGATGGTCAGTTCCTTGTAGCCGTATTCCAAGTATTGCTGCGAATAATCGGCCCTATCGAGCCGCTGCATGGCCCCGCGCACCGCCGAAAAGGCCCCGTCTACGCCAAACAGGCGCTGGTAGCCCACGTCGTACTCCTGGCCGCTGGCCACATCGCGCAGGTGCAGGCGCCGGCCGGGTAGGTCGAGCTGCGTCAGCTTCTGGCCGAAGGTAATTTGCGCTTCCGGCTTGGCCTCTACCAGGTCGAGCAAGGTGCGGTTGAGGCTGTCGCGGCTCACCGAGAAAATGGCTTGCCCCTCCTGCCCATACGGCTGCTGCGTGAGTTGCCCCTGCTGGTCGTGCATCACGCGCCGGTACATCGGAATGCCTACTTTCTGGATGTCGTCCGTCACGCCCACGCCAGCCAGGCCGCGCCAGCCCCGGTCGCTCAAGGCCAGGTTGATGCTGCGCCCTTCCAGCAGCCCCGCGCGGCGCGGGTCGGCTAGGCGCTCGTAGAGGTGCACCGGGTGCCCGCGCCGCACCAGGTACAGCGACAGCAGCGAGCCCACCAGCCCCGCGCCCATTATCACCAGCGGCTCTGTGGTGGCGGCGGTGGCATCAGCAATTGGTTCCATAGAGGTATTGGCAAAGGATGTGCCGGCCGGCCCTAGGGCTGGCGCAGGCTGGTAAGCGGATATAGAAAGGCTTGTGAAGTCGCCTCCCGGTCGAAATAGCCAGTGCGCCCTGTCACCTGCACACTGATTACCTGATACTTGCCTGGCTCAGCCAGGTCGGCCGCCACTAGCTGCGCCAAACGGCGCACGCGCTGGTGCAGGCTGTCGGGCCGGGTGGGCTGGTCGCGAGGCACGGTCAGGGCCAGGCTTAGCAGTGTGGGGGCCGCGCCCGCCTGGCCGGCGGTTAGCTTCAGTTCGCCGGCTTGCAGCAGCCGCGCCTCCCGCGCCACGGCGGCATCGTGCTGGTGGTGCAGGGCTACGCCATCGGCCACGAGCTGCCCGCGCCCTCCGCAGGCCGTTAGGGCGCCCGCCAATAGCCACAACCAGTTGCTTTTCATAGGCTTACTAATTTAAAACCAGGCGACTGCCAGCTGCATCAGCTTTTCCAGCCCCGCCTGGTCGGCCGCGTCAAAATCGTTTAGCTGGTCGCTGTCCACATCGAGCACCGCTAATACCCGCCCCTCCTTCAGCACCGGCACCACTATTTCTGATTTGGAAGCCGAGCTGCAGGCAATGTGGCCTGGAAAGGCCTCCACATCGGGTACCAGCACCGTGCGCGCCTCGGCCCAACTGGTGCCGCACACCCCGCGCCCGTGCCCGATGCGCGTGCAGGCAATAGGGCCCTGAAATGGCCCTAGGACCAGATCCTCCCCTTTCACCACATAAAAACCCACCCAAAAGAACCCGAACGCCTGCCGTAGCGCCGCCGCTACGTTGGCCAGGTTAGCCGTCAGGTCAGGCTCGGGCGCCGTGAGGGCCGCTACCTGTGGGTACAGTTCAGCGTAGCGCTCGGCCTTGGGCAAACCAGCCGTAAGCCATAGATTTTCAGACATCTTACTTGCGTAATAATGCGCAGTAGCGCAGGTTTTTGCAGTGCCAGCCGGAGGCCTTAGTAGCCTGACGCGGCCCCAGGGACCGGACTTGGCTTCACCTAGGCCCTAGGCCGGCGCCGCACCGTAAAAGTACCCGCTAGCTCAGCTAGCATCGGCCGTGCCTACCTGCACGGTTAGGGGCGTGCTGGTGCTGGCGAAGGCGCCGCCGTGGTGCTCGGCAGCCTGTATTAGGCAGTAGTTCAATCGCTCTTTCACGTCCAAGTACTCGTCGTAGCTGGTAGTTTCTACAAAATACTGCACCGTTACCTCCTTGCCACTCAAGGAGATGGCATTAAATTTCATTTGCACGTCCTGCGTCACCAGCGGGTGTTCCTGAATAGCTGCTACCGACTCCTCAATGATGGCCTGCAGCTGGTCGCTGGTAGTTTTTTGGTCAAATATCAGGGTGAAGCCCACCCGGCGCGCGGTGCGCAAGCTCAGGTTATCCAAGGGCTTGTCAATCATGCTCTTGTTCGGCACCGTTAGGTAGCTTTTTTCGGCCGTGCGCAGGCGGGTGCTGCGAAAGCCAATTTTCTCCACTGTGCCGCTTACGCTGCCGGCTGTCACCAAGTCGCCGACCCCAAAAGGCTGGTCTAGAAAAATGGTAAACGACGCCAGCAAGTTTTCCAAGCTCTCTTTGGCAGCAAAAGCTACCGCTAGCCCCCCAATGCCCAGCCCCCCCACCAGGGCCGTCACGTTCACCCCAAATACCTGCCCTAGGGCAATCAGCAATCCAATCACCACAACGAATACTTTCAGCAAGTCGCGGGCGAAGGGTAGGAACTGATTGTCGAGCCGCCGCGCGCCGACTGTGGCCGTAAGGTCGCCCCGGCGCTTCACCACCAGCAGCATAAAATCTATCAGGCGCACCACCACCCACACCAGCGTGGCAATAATACCCAGGTGAAACAGATTAAGCAGCAGCACCTTAGGCCACGGCTCCACGCCCCTTATGGCCGTGGGCGGCAGCGGGTAGCGCAATACTCCGAATGCCAGGTAAACGGTTACTAGGTATAGCAAGGTGCCCAGCGGCTGAATCAGCAAGTCGTGCAGCTCCTGCTCCGTTACCCCCGCCGTATAGCGTTTCGTAATGCGGAAGAGGATGGTGCTCGTCAACCGGGAAAGCAGCCGGTTAAGCCCTACTCCGACCCCCAAAATAAGCGCGGCTATTATATAATCAAGCAGCTCATTGCCGAACAGTTCGCGGTGCAAAAAAGGGGGAATATCCATACTCCTAACACTGAAAGCTAAACGCCCGAAGGTCACTTATACCAGGCCTTGGTTCTGGCGTTCTACGGTAAAAAGCGCGGCTTGCGCACAGACTACAAAAATATCTTACCCAAATGCCAAGTTTAATTCAGTTGAACTAGCAGCGAGTAAATAGGCAACTGAGTAATCAGGCAGCTAGCCAATCTATAAATTTACCCTGAATTGCATTTATCTAATACAATGATTTTAGATAGCAAATTCATGTTTATACAGTTATTTGTTACCAGAAACAATTAATTAGCAGTATTTTTCAGCCACAATTACCTATTTAAGGTCAACTGTACCCACTCTTCTTTCCCTTCTACCCTTACCCTTTACGCTTACCTTATGAAACCGCTTCATTCCCGCGTCGAAACCGAGCAGCTCGACCGCGCCGCCGCCATGCTCAAGGTACTCTCGCACCCAAAACGCCTCGCCATCGTCGATTTGCTGGGTAAAACGAAAGGGGGCAAGGAACAGCAAATGTCGGTAACTGAGATTTATCAGGCGCTGGATATTCCACAAGCCATTGCTTCTCAGCACCTTATAACCCTAAAGGACCGGGGCATCCTGAAGTCGAGCAAGGTGGGCACCAAAATTTATTATTCCCTTGCCGTGCCGCAACTGATGAAAATTATCGATACGTTAGAAGACTACTCCGGACGCCTGTAGTAAACACTAACCTTTTTAGTTTTTTATTTGGCGTGGCAATGCGTTGCTAACTGCCACCAAGCAAAGGGCCGTCGTAGCAGCGGCCCTTTGCTTTTGTACTTATTTGATATAATCAAAGAGCATCCAATATATCTTAGCACAACAATCATCGCTTGTCCCGTTATTGGATGACATGGCCGGCCTGGAATAATCTACCAAACAGCAACCCTTTGCGCAGGATTAAGTAAGCTCGGCAATTGAACTAAATGGCGCGTTATTGCGCAGGCGCCAAAAGACCTTAGTAAAAGAACGCGGACCTGCGCTCAGCTAATTAGCCTAATTAGCCAAGATAGCTTCCAGCAAAAAAAGCTAGCCTAGGGCTAGCTTATCTAGTAGTTCCATTATCAGTACCCCACGGCAATAAGGGATGAGGCCCCTAGGGCCAGGGCTAAGCGGGCTCCTGCTGGCGCTCTACGTCAAACAAGTCCGTCAGCAGGGGCAGCAGCTGCTCAGCTTCTTCACGGCGGCAGGCGGCTTTAAGCTGCAGCACGTGCTGCTTTAGCACCTTCTGCATCAAGGCGCGAGTGGCTTCGTCGAGCAGCTTGGCTTCGGCCGGGGTCGCCTTTTTCTGGAAGCGCTCCAACTCCTGCTGGCGCAGGCTTTCGAGCCCCGCCTTCATGCGCTGAATCAGGGGCGACACCAGCATTTCGCGGCTCCAGGTGGCAAAGTCGGCTAAGCTTTCTTCCATCAGGGCGCGCACGTGCGGCACGGCGGCCAGGCGCTGTTCCAGGGCCGCCGAGGCCTTGCTCTCGATGGCGTCCACGTTATATACCAGCACGCCGGGCACCTGCTCCACGTCGGCCGCTACCGAACGCGGCACGGCCAGGTCAATGAAGAACTTGTAGCTCAGCACGTCGAGGTGCGCTACCAGCTCGCGGGTGAAGAAAGGCGTCTCGCGATTGATGGACGAGATAACCACGTCGGCCTCGCGCAGGGCGCTGGTCAAGTCCTCAAAATTGACGATGCGCAGCTGGCCGGGCGCAAACTCGGCGGCCAGCTGCTCGGCGCGGCTGCGGGTGCGGTTGCACAGCGTAACGCTGCTAAAGGCGCGGCTCTCGGCCAGGTGCCGACACACGTCGGAGCCAATTTCGCCCAGGCCCACTACCAGTACGCGGGGGCTGGCCACGTCGGCCGTCAGTTCCTCTACCAGCTCCAGGGCGGCGTAGCTCATCGAGGCTGCGCCGTCGCGGAAGCTCGTTTCCTGCTGCACCCGCTTGTTGGTGAAGAAGATGGTGTGCAGCAGGCGGTGCAGAAACGGCCCAGCCGCGTCGGCATCGGCCGTCCACTGGTAGGCATTCTTTACCTGGTTGATAATCTGCATATCGCCCACCACCTGCGCGTCAAGCCCTAGGGCTACTTCGTAGAGGTGGTGCGCCGCGGGCTCGGCGTCGAGGTAGCGGTCGAAATAAGGGGCGAAGCTGGCCGCATCGGCGCGCTCTTTCAACTCGCCTAGGGCCTTAATAATGGCAAACGACTGGTCGGCTTCGTGGGCGTAGTACACCTCCGTTCGGTTGCAGGTGCTCAGTACCAGCAGGTCGGTGAGGTGCAGCTCGGTGCGGAGGCGCTGGATAAACCGGCGACAGGCCGCCTCATCCAGCGCCAGTAGCTCGCGGATGGCGAGCGGGGCTTGCTTGAATGACAGGCTGACGGCCTTAAAAGGGTGCGACATAGTACGGACTGCCTGGCGGGCGGCCTACAAAATTAAGGGGTAACCAAGCTTTTTTAAACAGTTGGCCGAGGGCCTGGGTTCGAAAAATTCAATTTCGGCACTAAGCTAGCTCCTGCCTCGTTGAATGGGCCGGCTGGCTATGTGTACGTTAGCTGCCACCTTTGTTTTGTTATGCTGCTCCCTTTTTACGACCAGAAGTCGCGCGTGAAACTCGTGGTGCTGCTGCTGGCTTTGCTCATTGCCGCCGCTACGGTAGTGTATACCAATGTGTTAGTAAAGCGGCTGTCGGAGCGCGAGCAGCACCAGATTGATTTGTACGCCAGAACGTTACGCTATCTCATCAGTACCGAGGAAACCTCTAGCATACCTTTTCTGCAGGAGCAGATTATTGATGCCAATACCACTATTCCGGTTATTCTGACGGACGGCGAAAACATCAATGCTACTAAAAACCTGGACTTAGGGCACCTCTCAGAAGCCGACTCAGTGCGCCGCATGTATGAGGTGCTGGCCGACATGCAGCGGCGCCACCCGCCCATTGTAATTGAGCTGCCGGGCAACACGCGCAATTACGTTTTTTATCAGGATTCGCGCCTGCTGCGGCAGCTGCGCACGTTTCCGCTGGTGCAGCTCGGCGTCATTGGCTCGCTGGCGGTGCTGGCCTATCTGTCGTTCAGCTTTTCGCGGCGGGCCGAGCAAAACCGCGTGTGGGTGGGCCTGGCCAAGGAAACAGCCCACCAGCTGGGCACGCCGCTCAGCAGCCTGGTGGGCTGGCAGAACTACCTGAGCGAGAGCGAGCGCTTTCGGGGCGAGCCGATAGTAGAGGAGCTAAGCAAAGATATTCAGCGCTTTAAGATTATCACCGAGCGCTTCAGCAATATTGGCTCGGTACCGGTGCTTAAGCCCGAAAACCTGTACCACACCACCCGCAACGCCATTGCTTACCTCGAAAGTCGGGTATCGCGCAAGGTGAAATTCAGCATCGAAACTGATTTGCCGCTCGACACGCCTGCCTGCCTTAACGTACCACTGTTTGACTGGGTGGTGGAAAATATCTGCAAAAACGCGGTGGACGCGATGGATGGGCGCGGCAGCATTACACTGCACCTGCGGCGGGTGCGCCCCGCCCGGCGCTGGTGGACGCGCCGCCCGCCCCGCCCCCAGGTAGCCATCGACATCACTGACACGGGCAAGGGCATCCCCAAAAACAAGCTCGAAAGCGTGTTTTTGCCCGGCTACACTACCAAAAAGCGCGGCTGGGGCCTAGGCCTGGCACTAGCCCGCCGCATTATCGAAAACTACCATGAAGGCCGCCTCTTCGTGAAGTGGAGCGAGCAAGGCAAAGGCACGACCTTTCGGCTGACACTTAATCAATAGCTTTTTAAAGTGAAAATGTGGGAGATGTAGGAATGTAAAAACTGAATTTAAAGCTAAGTGGCTACTGAAATCTCATTTTTACATTCCTACATCTTCCACGTTTTCACATTCGACTTAAACACCCAGCACCAATTGCTCGGGCAACTTCAGCAAGTAGTCGCCGTAGCCGCTCTTGCGTAAGGGCTCGGCAATTTTGCGGAGCTGGTCTGCGTCAACGAAACCTTGGCGAAATGCAATTTCTTCAATGGAGCCCACCTTCAGCCCCTGGCGCTGCTCCAGCACCCGCACGAACTCGCCGGCCTGCATCAGGCTTTCGAAGGTGCCTGTGTCGAGCCAGGCGGTGCCGCGGCCCAGGATGCCCACTTTTAGCTTGCCGCGGCGCAGGTACTCGCGGTTCACGTCGGTAATCTCGTACTCGCCCCTAGGGCTGGGCTGCAGGCTTTTGGCAATGGCCACCACCTCGTTGTCGTAGAAGTAGAGGCCCGGCACGGCGTAGTTACTTTTGGGCTGCGCGGGCTTCTCCTCAATACTGAGGGCCACGTTATTAGCATCAAACTCCACCACACCGTAGCGCTCGGGGTCGTGCACGTGGTAGGCGTACACGACGCCGCCGTCGGGGTCGTGGTTAGCTTTCAGCAACTCCTCCAGGCCCTCGCCGTGGAAGATATTGTCGCCGAGCACCAGCGCCACCTTATCCTGCCCGATAAAGTCGGCGCCCAGCACGAAGGCTTGCGCCAGGCCATTGGGCACCTCCTGCACCACGTACTCAAAGCGGCACCCTAGGGGCTGGCCGTCGCCGAGCAATTTCCGAAACTGGGCCTGGTCGTGGGGCGTGGTGATGATAAGGATTTCCCGGATACCCGCCATCATCAAAATAGATAACGGATAGTAAATCATGGGCTTATCGTACACGGGCATCAGCTGCTTGCTAACGGCCAGCGTGAGTGGGTGCAGACGGGTGCCGGAGCCGCCGGCCAGAATAATACCTTTCATGAGCGCAAGGTTTTACGAGATTAAAAGAGGGTGCGCAAGGTTTTTTAAGTGCTGCTTTCTTGCTAAAAGACTTCGCGAAACCTTGTGGGCTAATTGCGTTCTTTGATAAACTCCTGGTTGGCTTTAAACCAGCTAAGGGTCTGCTTGAGGCCCTCGCGAATGCGCACCTGCGGAGCGTACCCCAGCCGCGTTTCCGCCTTCGAGATGTCGGCCAGCGAGTCGCGGATGTCACCGGCGCGGTTAGGGCCAAACTTAGGGGCTAGGGTCGAACTAGCTTCCTCGCGCAGGATGTCGTATAGCTGCACCAGCGAGGTACGGTCGCCCACCGCGATGTTGTAGACTTGGTTGACGGCTTCAGGGTTGTCGGTGAGGGCGGCGCGGATGTTAGCTTGCACAGCGTTCTCCACGAAGGTGAAGTCGCGGGTTTGGCCGCCGTCGCCGTTGAGCGTGGGCGGCTCGTTTTTGAGCAGCGCGTCGATGAAAAGCGGAATCACGGCCGCGTAGGCGCCGCCGGGGTCTTGCCGGGGGCCGAAGATGTTGAAGTAGCGCAGGCCAATAATCTCCATGCCGTAGGTGCGCGCAAATACGTCGGCATACAGCTCGTTGGCGTACTTGGTGACGGCGTAGGGCGAGAGCGGCTTGCCGATGCGGTCTTCCACCTTAGGCAGGCCAGGGTGGTCGCCGTAGGTGCTGCTGCTGGCCGCGTACACGAAGCGCCTGATACCCGCCTCTTTGGCCGCAAACAGCATTTTTACGAAGCCACCCACGTTCACCTCGTCGGTCGTGACGGGGTCGTGGATGGAGCGCGGCACCGACCCTAGGGCCGCTTGGTGCAGCACCACGTCGATGCCCTGGCAGGCGCGGGCGCAGGCTTCGCGGTCGCGGATATCGCCCTCCAGCACTTCCAGCGCCGGGTTGCCCTCAAACAGACGCAGGTTTTTGCGGAAGCCGTTGGAGAAGTTGTCCAGCACCCGCACCTTTTGGGCGCCGTGCTTCAGCAGGTACTCCACTAGGTTGGAGCCGATGAAGCCGGCCCCGCCCGTTACTAGAAAAGAGGTTTCGCCAAGCGGCTGGCTGTAAAAAGGAAATTCGTACATGTGTAACGTGGTCAATCAAAACGTCATGCTGACGAAGGAAGCATCTCTACCGCGCAAGCGCACTCACTTAATGCAACGAAGCGGTAGAGATGCTTCCTTCGTCAGCATGACGTTTTAAACTTAATCCGTTTACCGATTAGCGTACTGCTTTTCGTTGTAGTCTTGGTAGGCACCGCTGGTCACGTGGTCTAGCCACTCCTGGTTGGCCAGGTACCAGTCTACGGTCTGTCCTAGGCCCTGCTCGAAGGTTACGCTTGGCTGCCAACCCAGCTCGTTCATGATTTTGCTGGAGTCGATGGCGTAGCGCATGTCGTGGCCGGCGCGGTCGGTTACGAAGGTGATGAGCTGGCGCGAGGTGCCCGGCGCCTGACCTGTTTTCTCATCTACTACATCGCACAGCAGCTCAATGAGCTTGAGGTTCTGCCACTCATTTACGCCCCCAATATTGTACGTTTCGCCTAGGGTGCCTTTATGGAACACGGCGTCGATGGCCGTGGCGTGGTCTTTCACAAACAGCCAGTCGCGCACGTTCTCGCCCTTGCCGTACACGGGCACTTTCTGGCCGGTGCGCAGGCGGTGGATGGCCAGCGGAATGAGCTTCTCGGGGAAGTGGTTGGGGCCGTAGTTGTTCGAGCAGTTGCTGAGCTTGATGGGCAGCCCGTAGGTGTGGTACCAAGCCCGCACGAAGTGGTCGGAGCTGGCTTTGGAGGCCGAGTAGGGCGAGCGCGGGTCGTAGGCGGTTTCCTCGGTGAACAGTTCGGGGCCGAAATCCAGCGACCCGTACACCTCGTCGGTACTGACGTGGTAAAACGTGTGCCCCTCAAAGCCTTTGGGCTTCCAAAGGTTCTTGGCCGCGTTTAGCAGATACACCGTGCCCAGCACGTTGGTGCGCACAAAAGCCAGCGGGTCGGTGATGCTGCGGTCGACGTGGCTCTCGGCGGCCAGGTGAATAACGGCGTCGGGCTCTTCGGTAGCAAACAGCTGGTCGACAAACGCCTGGTCGGCGATATCACCCTTGATAAAAGTATAATTTGACGCGTCCTCGATGTCGCGCAGGTTTTCTAGGTTGCCGGCGTAGGTTAGGGCATCTAAGTTTAGTATCTGATAATCGGGATATTTGGTAACGAACAGGCGCACCACGTGCGAGCCAATAAAGCCGGCGCCGCCGGTAATAAGGATTTTCATAAGATTAGTGAATAATTAGCTACGTAAGGCACGATACTGCCTGCGGTTTTATTAGGCTTTTGCCTCCCCTAGGGCCTGCTGCCACTTCCAGGCGCTGGCCAGCGCATCGTGCAGGGAGGTTTCCGTTTTAAAGCCCAGCACCTCGGCGGCTTTAGTAGCATCGGCGTAGATGGCGGGCACGTCGCCGGCGCGGCGCGGGCCGATGCTGTAGTTCAGCTTTTGGCCGCTGGCTGCCTCAAAGGTTTTCACCACTTCCAGCACCGTGTTGCCGTGGCCAGTGCCCACATTGAAGGTTTCGACCGCCTCGCTGGCTTTCTTCTCTAGCAAGCGGCGCACCGCCACTACGTGGGCCTTTGCCAAGTCCTCCACGTAGATATAGTCGCGCACGTTGGTGCCATCGGGCGTGTCGTAGTCGTCGCCGAATACGGTAAGCTTCTCGCGCAGGCCCGCCGCCGTTTGGGTGATGAAGGGCACTAGGTTGTTGGGCACCCCTAGGGGCAGCTCGCCAATCTTGGCCGACGGGTGCGCCCCAATCGGGTTGAAGTAGCGCAGCAGAATGGCGCGCAGACCCGCCTCGGGTGCGGCCGCCGTGTCGTGAATAATGTCCTCGCACATCTGCTTGGTGCGGCCGTAGGGCGACGAGGCCGGCTTGGTGGGCGTAGCCTCAGTCACGGGCAGCTGGTCGGGCACGCCGTAGACGGTGCACGACGAGGAAAACACCAGGTTTTCGATGCCTTGCTCCTTCATTACCGTCAGCAGCGTTATCAGCGAACCCAGGTTGTTGTGGAAGTAGGCCAGCGGCTTCTGCACCGATTCGCCCACGGCCTTGAAGGCCGCAAAGTGAATAACGCCCGCCACGGTACCTTCCTGCTTGAGCACGCCACGCAGAGCGTCGGCATCGCCGCAGTCGATGTCGTGGCAGGGCACGTCGTGCCCTAGGATATCGCGCAGCCCTGCTAGCACCGACTGCTTCGAGTTGCTAAAGTCGTCGACAATAATGGGCTCGTAGCCCGCTTGCGCCAGCTCTACCACCGCGTGCGAGCCGATATAGCCGGCCCCGCCCGTAACGAGAATTTTTTTCATAAGCTATTAGCTGTTAGCCATCAGCTACCGCCTACCGTCAAGCTAACGGCTAACAGCTAATAGCTAATAGCTCAAAATTAGAGACTCCAGTAGTGTAGTTCTTCCATCGGCTCGTTGCGGTAGAGGCCTTTAATATCAACCAGCACGGCATTGTCAGCGGTGATGGACTTGAAGTAGGCCTCGTCCTTGCCGAGGTAGGGCTGGTGGCTCACGGCCACAATTACGGCGTCGTAGTCGGCCCGAATCTTGTCCGGCGCCGTGAGGCGGAAGCCGTACTCGTGGTGCAGCTCGTCAGAGCTGGCATGGGGGTCCACGATGTCCACGTTCACCGAGAAGTTCTTCAGCTCCTGAATCACGTCGGCCACTTTCGAGTTGCGGATATCCTCCACATTCTCCTTGAAGGTCGCGCCCATCACCAGCACGCGGCTTTTGGCCACGTCCTTGCCGCGCTTAATCATCATCTGCACCGTTTTGCGGGCGATATAGGCGCCCATATTATCATTGGTGGTGCGGCCCGAAAGAATCACCTTGGCATCGTAGCCCAGTTCCTTGGCCTTGTAGGTGAGATAGTAGGGGTCCACGCCGATGCAGTGGCCACCCACCAGGCCGGGGCTGAACCGGAGGAAGTTCCACTTCGTGCCGGCCGCCTCCAGCACTTCATAGGTGTTGATGCTCATGCGGTCGAAAATCATCGACAGCTCGTTCATCAGCGCAATGTTGACGTCGCGCTGGGTGTTCTCGATAATCTTGGCCGCCTCGGCCACCCGGATGCTGCTGGCGCGGTGCACGCCGGCATCCACCACCAACTCGTACACCTTGGCAATGGTATCGAGGCTTTCGGCGTCGCCGCCGCTCACCACCTTCACGATGCGGCGCAGCGTGTGCTCCTTGTCGCCGGGGTTGATGCGCTCGGGCGAGTAACCCACTTTGAAGTCGCCGTTGGCGAAACTCAAACCTGAGAGCTTCTCCATCACCGGAATGCAGTCCTCTTCGGTGCAGCCAGGGTACACGGTGCTCTCAAACACCACGTAGTCGCCCTTTTTCAGCACTTTGCCCACCGACGACGACGCCCCGAGCAGGGGTCGCAAATCAGGCTGGGCGTGCTCATCGATAGGCGTGGGCACGGCCACGATAAAGAAGCGCGCCTCGCGCAGCACGTCGAGCGAATCGGTGAAGGTGATGTCGCAGCCCTCAAAAGCGGCGCTGTCCAGCTCGCCGCTCGGGTCTTGGTGCTCGCGCATCATGGCCACGCGGCCAGCATTAATGTCGAAGCCGATGACGGAGAGCTGGCGGGCAAACTCGAGCGCGATGGGTAGCCCCACGTACCCTAGGCCAATGACGGCCAGCTTAGCTTCTTTGCGGAGGAGTTCGTCGTACACTTCTGAATTAATTATGAGTTATGAATTAGAAATTATGAATTGGCACTTGCATAAATAATAGCCTCATTCATAGTAGTTACTAGTCTTTTGTCGGCGCTCAGCCGGTATTCTTCGCCCGTGGCTGGGCAACGCGCCAAGTCATTTTGGTCGAAGTGCAGCTTTTCGCCGTGGGCACTCAGCCAGCCGTGCTGCCGGGCGGGGTTGCCGTACACGAGGGCAAAGGCAGGCACGTCTTTGGTAACGACGCTGCCGGCCCCCACGAAGGCGTAACGCCCGAGGCGCACCCCGCACACAATGGTGGCGTTGGCCCCGATGCTGACGCCCCGCTCGAGGTAGGTGGGCTGGTAGTGGGCCGGGCCGCGGCGGGGCACGGCGGCGCGCGGGTTGCGCACGTTGGTAAACACCACCGAGGGACCGATAAATACGTCGTCTTCGCACACCACGCCCTCGTAAAGGCTCACGTTGTTTTGCACCTTCACGTTGCGCCCTAGGGTCACGCCATCGGCTACGAACACGTTTTGGCCCAGCGAGCAGTTTTCGCCCAGCACGGCGCCGGCCGCCAGGTGGCAAAAGTGCCAGATGCGGCTGCCCGCTCCTACGCGGCTGCCCGCATCGAGCACGGCAGTAGGATGAGCGTAGAAATCGGCAGTGGAGTAGGCCACGGAGTAAGCAGCAGGCTTTTGCGGGGGCAAAGGTAGCAAGGCCGGCCGGGTCGCTAGCGCCAGGATGATAGCGCAGCCCTTTGGGATGTTGAGCGTCTTAGGCACCGCCCGGCATCGGTATACGCTCTAGCCGGCCGGCGGCGGGCTAGCTTCCGCAATAAAATAGAGGGGCCGCTGGCGCACATTAGCGCTAAGGCGCGCGATATACTCCCCAATAATGCCTACTGCAATCAACTGTACTCCCCCTAGAAAGAGAATACTCATCATCAAGGAGGCCCAGCCAGGTTGGTAATCGTGCCGCACTAAACGTCCGTAGAGGGTATACATCATCAACAAGAAAGCAATACCCGACACAGCAAAGCCTAACATGGTGGCTGCCTTAAGCGGAGCATCGGAAAAGCTCGTGATGCCGTCCAAGGCTAGGCGTACCATCTTGCGGTAGGTGTAGCCAGTGGTGCCGCCCTGGCGCCCGGCGCGGTCGTACTCTACAAAAGTTTGGCGGAAGCCGAGCCAGGCAATTTGCCCGCGCAAAAATTTATGCTGCTCCGGCATCTGCCGTAACGCTAGTACCACCCGACGCGAAATAATTCGAAAATCACCAGTATCGACTGGGATAGCAACGTGCGTAATAGATACTAACAGGCGATAAAAAGCTTTGGCCGTTAATCGCTTAGCTACATTCTCATTCTGGCGCGAGCGGCGTCGGGCGTATACCACTTCGTAGCCCGCCCGAAGCTTGGCATAAAGTTCAATGATTAATTCGGGCGGGTCTTGCAGGTCGGCATCGATAATGACTACGGCATCACCCTCGGCTTGGTCGAGGCCCGCCGACACGGCAATCTGATGCCCAAAGTTGCGGCTCAAATCGAAGTAGCGTACGTGCGCATCGCGGGCCGCTAGCACTCGTAGCAGTGCCAGCGACTCATCATACGAGCCGTCGTTGATGAATAATAGCTCGTAGCGGCCAGGCAGGTCAAGGGCTGTTAGTACGTCGGTCAGGCGCTGGTGCAAGGCCCCGATATTGGCTTCTTCGTTGTAAATCGGCACAACGACGGATAAGGCAAGGCGTGCAAGGTCAGCCATAAAAGTTAAATAAAGCTTCGGCAAAGCCTAAGAAAACGGCTTCTGCGCTAAGGCAAATACACTCACACCCAGTGGCATATCTATACGACGCAACAACCAGTTTTCCAGCCGAATCCAACTCAGCAGCGTATAATTGGCTAGGCCTGGCAACTGACGCAAGTCGCCAGTGGTGCCAGCCAATGAGGTCGTAGTAGGGCGGCCACGTAGCAACCGTGCCACCAATCGCACCAGGGCCACCGGAAAATATAAGGCCACGTTCCAGAACGAACTGCGCTGCACTCGCAGGCCAGCCGCTGCCAACCCTCGCACTAAGCTAAGGCGTGAATAGCGACGAAAGTGATGATTTACTACGTCGTGCGCGCTCCATAGATAGTTATGTGCGGGCACAAATACTAATAGCTGTCCACCTGGTTGCAGCACGCGCACCCACTCCTGCAGGGCACGACTTTCATTTTCGATGTGCTCCAGCACGTCTGATGCAATGACCAAATCAAAGCTGCTACTGCTAAACGCCAAGGCGGCACCATCCATTACAGTCACATTGGGCACGCCGCGCGCTTGGGCCAGTTCAATGGCTGCAGTGCTCACGTCAACGCCCGTCACATCGGTGTAGCCTGAAGCGCGCAGGCGTTGCAGCAGCGGCCCACCTGAGCAGCCAATCTCCAGAATAGCAGCCTCAGAAGGAAGTTTTAGACCCTGAATTATATCAAATACCGCGTCGCGGCGACCGGCAAACCACCAGTGTCTTTCTTCTAATTGGTGGTATTTTGCTTCGTAGCTAAGGTCCATGCTTAGCAAAAGTAAGTGGCTGCGCGCTACCGCAACTCCCACACCCGGATGTAATCGACCAGCATATCGCCGCTGTTAAAACGGTCTTCGCCCCGTGTGCCCACATCCAGGATGAGGCGCACGGCCTCGCGGTGGGTCTTTACTAACGCGGCTGGTACTGAATAGAGGTAATAGTCGTTGAGATAAAATGTTACGGCTTCGGGCGTCCAGACAGCGCTGTATGTATTGAAGCCCTGCGTGAGGTCGCGGTCGTATTGGTAGAGTTGGTAGCCGTGCGTCCAGCATTCAATAGGAGCTGTATTGCCGCCACAGGTAGTGCGCTTACCCCAGTCTAGTACGCCCGTTTGCAAAAGCCGGCCGGGGTTTTCGTTGCAATTGTCCATTATATCAATTTCCGTTTGGGGGCCATTAAGCCAAAAGGCGGGCAAAATGCCGCGGCCACTGGCTGGCAACTGGCAGCGGATTTCGAATAAACCATAGCTGAAGCCAGGAAACGGCCCACTCTTGGATAGCTCAACAGCACTACCACCTACCCTAGATACCATCTTGCCTGAAGCGTAGGCAATGGGCCCGCCGCCCGGTGAGCTGCCGGGCACTACCGTGCCGGGCGGCCCTGGCGCAGGCCGGCGCACGCCGTGGCCCGCAGCCGAGTCGGTAGCAGCTTGGCGCTCAGCTAGGGTGAGGCGGGTAGTACGTATGCGCAAAATACCGCCCGGCAGTATAGCAAGTTGCCGAGTGCTGGCATACTCTGTCCAATCGTTGTTGACAGAGGTATAAAAATCGGACTGCCAACGCGCTCGAAACAGCGAATCGGCTGGAGAAGCGTAGGAAAACTCTTCGGCAAAAATGGGCGTGGGCTGGAAACGAGTACGGTCAAGGGTAGACTGGGCTGCAACCTGGCCAATGGTTAGCATCCCTAGTGCTAGCAAGCATTCTCCCCAACGGCTAACGCATCTAAGCCAATCTGCGGCGCAGCTATCTACTTTTATGGCCTGAAGGCACTCCTCGCTATTTTTGCGCGTCATTTACGACTTTATATGAAAAAGTTTACCCTTTTATTGAGCTTGGTAAGCCTAGGCTGCCTGGGAGCATGCTCGTCGGATAACACCCCAGGTGGTAGTTCTACTGAACGGGTTATTACGGCAAATGATTTTGAATCGACCGCCGGTTGGAATGTGGACCCTGGGCTTTTAGAACGCGGCAAGGCTCATTCGGGGCAATACGCCATTAAAGTTGATAAGGACCACGAGTTTAGTCTGACCTTTGATATGGCCCTAGGCCAGGCTACCCCGTCGAAAATAAAAACCGTGCATTTAGAAGGTTGGGCATACTTAACTAGTGAAAAGTCAAGCGGGGTACTGGGTTTGCAGATTATGGGCGGCCCCACCAATAGCGACATGGTGTATGGAGACGGCATTCGCCTCGGAGACGTAGTAAAATCCTACAACAAGTGGGTGCAGGTAGATAAAGACTTTACTCTGCCCGATAATATTACAGCAGTGCAGCACGTGCGCGTGTCGCTGTGGCGAGCCGATGCTAGCGAGCCAGTATTAGTAGATGACTTGCGCCTAACTATTAAGGATTAGGCGCTGCTCGCCACTCCGCATGAAGTTATTCTCGCTTGCCTGGCGCTATGGTCCAGCGCTAGTACTATTATTGCTGGCTCTGCATACGGGGCTCACCTTCTGGCAGCACTACCAACTACCACTTGACGGTGACCTGATACCTACCATTTACCCAGCTCCATGGTACAGCCAGGTGTTACACGACCCTTTTGGCTGGGCCGTGCTGACGCAAGATGCTCACTATGCCGGGCCCAACCGCTTTTTTGCGCACGCCTCGCTGGGCTGGTACTGGAAGCACGTGCCGCTGTGGCTGCATACGGTAGCATCGCCTATTAGCAGCCTCTACGCGGCCAGCGCCCTATTTACGGCCGTGCTGCAAGTATGCATTGTGCTAGGATTGGCGGCCTACGTGTATTGGGGTGGCGGCCGGGTGCGCGGTGGTTATTGGTTGGCTGTCATTCTACTGTTGCCCTTGTTTCAAACCGACGGCTTCTACGAGCAATTGGGTATTGTCAATTGGGCTACTACCTATACGTTCTTTTATACCCTGCCCACGGCTTGGCTGCTGCTGTTGCTATGGCCGTTTTTTGCAGCCTCGGTGCGCGCCGCGCCGCTGCGCGTGGCGTGGTGGCAGGCCGCGCTGCTGTTAGGGTTAATGGTGGTGGTTTCCTTTAATGGGCCCGTAGGTACTGCTGCGGCGGCTGTGGTAGTAGCCAGCATAGGCTTGCACTGGGCCTGGCAGCAGAGCCAAGCAGCCCATACCTGGCCACTGGCGGGCAGCCGCCTGGCCATGGGCTGGCTTTCGGGGCAGGCGCTGTTTTTACTAGGGGTGCTGGCTTTTTTAAGCCTATACTCCGTCTTCATTGGGCGCAACAATGCCGAAAATTCGCATACGCATACCTTAAGTGAACTATACCAGTTGCTACCTATTGGCATTGCGAAAGAAATAACCATGCAGCCAGGGCTACCACTGCTATTAGGGATGCTGCTGCTTAACCTACTACTGTTGCGCCAGTTACCATCTTCGGCCGAACATACGCGAGTGCTTGCCCACCTACGCTGGACAGGCTGGTTTGCTACTATATTTTTGCTGCTATTGCCCCTAGGGGGCTATCGGTCCTACCGACCCTATTTAGTACGGGGCGACTCTATTCAACCCGTCCTGATTGGGGTTTTTTACGCTTATGGGGTTTCCACTTACCTGCTTTTGCAGCAGCTAAGGGGACGCTGGCGGCCAGCTTATGTGGGCGCTGTGCTGGCGCTGGGTGCTGCATTTACCTACGCCAACTTTACCTGGCACATGCCGCGTACCAACGAGTGCGAGCGCTGGAGCCTCGACCAGTTGGCCCGTGCTCCCGAATCCGAAGTGCGCCTTTCTCCCTACTGCCCCGTGCTGCAATGGGACAACCAGTCCGACCCGCACTTGACTGAGCTGCACGGACTAATGCTTCAGTACTGGGGCATCACCGACCGCCCCAAGCTATACTATCACTAATCCAGTTCCTCGCGGCCTGGGGTGGACTAGTGGCCCATCTGCTGCTCATACTCGTCCTGGGCCTGCTGGCGGGCACGCTGAGCTACACCGCCCATATCCTTCGACTGCTCCTCCCAGGGCAGCTGGCTGATGATAGCCTGCGCTCGCTGCTCGATAGCTGCGCGGTCGGCAGCTGTAAAGGGATGATAGAGACGATACACTCGGTCCGTGAAACCAAACTCACGCTCGGTCAGGTTGTGCTCTGTCAGTAGCAACACAATAAACCGGCGCGATTCTAGCTGCTGCCGCAAATCGAGGTCAGCTACTTTCTGGCCCGTATCGTGATACACGCTGTCTGGCTGATGCACGCTATTGAAGTAGTACCAGATGCGCGTGTCGTCGGCAAACTCGCGCTGCAGGTAGGGGCTGAATAGCATGAGTCCCCAAATAAAGCTATCACCCACAAACAGGGCTGAAGGTCGCGTTTGCCCAGGCCCCGGCGCCTCGAATGCCAGTTGGCGATAAGCTAGTGGGGCAGGCTGCACTGGCCACAGCAGGTTAAGTGGACCACCAATGTCGTTGTCGGTGGCACGCAGTGAATCAAGGGTATGCACTACCCGCGGGGCCCCTAGGGTGCGCACCGCCGGAAACTGCACGCTTCCCAACTGCGCTAGTTGGCGTAGCAGTGTATCGGCCGCTAGCGTGGCCCCGAAGCCACTCCAGTGCGTGCCCGTACGCGGAAACAAGGGGTAGGGCTGGGTTTTTCTCCACTTAGCAAACACGGGGATGAAATCCAACATTGCCACCGAATCAGCTTGTAGCGCTGCCCGAAACAAGTTGTAGTTGGTAACAGTGCCGGGGCTAGGCACTAAGTGAATAGGCAGATCTTCGGGTTGAAATCGAGCTTTGTTGGGAGCCAGCACTAGCAACAACTGCACGCCACGCCGCGCCAGTTCGCGCTGCACGGCACGCAAGCGCTGCACCCGCCAGCGCACTTGTGCGGCAGGTAGCAGGCTGCCGCCGCCATACGCTGCCACTGGCCCTGGTTGGAACAGCACTTGGTGATGGCCCACTACAATATCAGTCGAGCGCGCCGACTGAAATAGCGTAAAGGCCAATTGGTTGCGTAGCCGAATTAAAAATCCCCGAAAGCCTAGCTGCTCACTTACGTACTGCTCGAGAGCAGGCTGGTAGGTGCCCGCACGCACGGCGTCCCAGCTTAGCTCAGGGCGGGCGGTAGCGATATAGGCACCGTTGAGGCCGGCATCAGCCAGCCAGTGTTGCCGGGCTTCAAGAGCGGGCAATAGCAGCAAGGTAAATGGCAAAGCTAGTGCCAGCCACTTTGCGCCAGCAAATAGTTTACTGCCCACAAGCATCAGAACCGGAAGTAGATGAAGGGATTGAAGGAACTACCTACTAGGTAGCTTAGGCTAAGCACCAGCAGCAGTACGGTGCTGGCCGATAGGCGCCAGGCGGCGCCGGTGGTGAGAGGCGTGGCCGCCAATTGGCGCAGCTCCCAGCGAGCCACACCAGGCAGCGCGGCCGCCAGCGAGGCCGCGGCGGCCAGTAGCAGCGTATAAGTGAACTCGGGGCCAAAGTATAAATTAGCTATGCGCGGACCATGGTTTTGCCCCCCTAGGGCCCGCCAGTAGCGCAAAGCGCCCGCCAAGGTATCGGCTCGAAATAATACCCAGCCAAATACGGTGATGAGCAGCGTGGGCAGTAAACTAAACCAGCTTATTGCCCGGTATATGCGCAGCAGAAACAGGCGCTCTAACACTAGAAAAAACCCGTGGTAAGCGCCCCAGGCCACGAACGTCCAGGCGGCGCCGTGCCAGAAGCCCGAGAGGACGAACACGGTGCACAGGTTGAGGTATAAGCGACTGGGGTGCACGCGGTTGCCACCTAGCGGAATATAAAGATAATCGCGCATCCAACGGCCCAGCGTGATGTGCCAGCGCTGCCAAAATTCGGTGATGGAACGCGAGATGTAAGGCGAATTGAAGTTTTCGGGAAATTGAAAGCCAATGAGTCGCCCCAGGCCCAAGGCCATGTCAGAATAACCTGAAAAGTCGAAATAAATCTGCAAGGTGTAAGCCACTGCGCCAGCCCAAGCCGTGAGCAGCGGTAGCGTAGTGGGGTCGAGTGAGAAAACACGGTCGGCCTGCTCTCCTAGCACGTTGGCAATTAGAACCTTCTTGGCTAGTCCTAAAGTAAAGCGGAATAAGCCAGCTAGTTTATGGTCAGTAGTTTCAAAAGGGTATCGACCTTCTGCATCCAACTGGCCGGCTATTTCGTGGAAGCGCACGATGGGCCCAGCTATCAGCTTAGGGAACAGCATAATGTACAATAAAAAATCCCAGAATGAGCGCAGTGGCTTATTCACACCCCGATATACGTCGATGGTGTACGTGAGCTTCTCAAAGGTGAAGAACGAGATACCGATGGGCAGCACCACCTTTTGCCAACTCAGTGCTGGGCCGCCAAAATAGTTTTGCACAGCCGCTATGTTGGCGACGAAGAAATTGGCGTACTTGAAATAAAACAGCATGGCTACATTAATAACCACACTAGTTATTAGGTAGACGCGTTGTCGCCAGCGCACTGCCTCGGCTGCCATACCCCGGATAAGAAAGAAATTGACGATTACCGACCCTAGAAACAGGCCTAAAAAAGACAGCCCACCCCAGGCGTAAAACAGGAGGCTAGCCCCTAAGGCTACCGCGTTTTTGAAAGCGCGGGGCGCTAGCCAGTATAAGCCGAGAAAAACAGGCAGGAAGTAGCACAGAAACAGTGGACTGCTAAAAACCATATGTGAAACCCTAAGCCGGCCGGCCCGGTACCTGGGCTGCCAAAGTTAAGCGCTCAGTCCTAGGGCCACTTTACCCGCGCTACCTTTGCTCAGCGCGGACGATACCCTCCGCCCATTCTTTTACCCATGCGGATTTACCTTCTGGCAGCGGTAGTGCTAGCAGGCTGCTCGCACGCGCCAGCCCCCCCGGTAGGCGCCCTGGCCGCCACCGACTTTGAGAACCTAGCGGGCTGGCTAGCTGATGCACCAGCGCGGGCTACGTTAACCCAAGAGCAGGCGCACTCGGGCAAATACAGCACTAGCGTGCGTCCTGAACACGACTACAGCTTAGGCTACAGCAACTTGCTTAGCCAGATGAGTGCCGACCGGCCCACCCGGCTGCGCATTAGCGCTTGGATACAGCAAACGGGACCCGAACCTAGCGCCAAGCTGGTAACGGAGTTGAAGTCGCCGCAGGGTACCAGTTTGCTGTGGAAGGGGCTGGACGTGGGTACCGTAGCTAAAGCTCCCGGCAAATGGTACCACGTAGGGCAAACTGTAACGCTACCTGCCACAGCTCCGCCCGATAGCCGCCTGCTGGTGTACCTCTGGCGCGCCGACAGCACTACCCCCACCTACCTCGACGACTTGGAAATTCGCTTGGCCACCCCCTAAGGGCTAACCTCTACGGGCAGGCGCAGGCGCACTGGCCAGACCCGATAGTCGCGGCTGGCCAAGCTAATTTCCAGCGTGTAGCGGCCGGGCTGATGAGGCGTTTCCAAGGCTACGGTTTGCGTCCAAGGCTGCCAGACGTCCACTTCTAAGGGCGCCTCGGCCGGCCTAGCGTCGGCGGGCCAATCTCCAGCTTTGTAAAATGCTGTACGTAGCAGTGTTGGGTGAGGGCCCCGAATGCTTGAATGCAACGGCTGCGCGGCGGATGGTACGTTGAGTTGGACGGCCACCGTATAGGTGCGGCCCGCACGTAAGACACTAGGTAGAGCGCCCGCTAAGTGTAGACTTACTGCCCGATGGGCGGCCACGTAAGCCCCTAGGGCCGCAGTATCGTGAGGGGGCTCGGTATTGAGCAGACGGTAGGTGGCTGCTGCCGGAAAGCGAAAGTAGTTGGGAGGCAGTTCGGCCGTGGTAAGCGTTTCAAAAGGCCCCAGCAACACACCTGGTTTAGCGGCGTTGGCAGCTAGCCCATCCAAGTTACTATCCACGCGCACTGTTTGCACTGAATCGGGCGAATGGCGGGCACTGAGGAGCATAGTTTCGCTAGCTGCGGCCCACCAGGGCCAGCCCGCCCGCAGACGCCTGGGATCTACGTTATCGCTCTGCATCAAAAACTTACCTTCTGGAAACTGCCTGGTGTAAGTAAGCAGCTGCCGAAGCCAATGCTGGTAAGCAAGATAAGGTTCGCGCTGCTGCCAGAGCACCAGCAGGCGCGTAGCTAGTAGCAGCAATACTATACCCGTAGCTAGCGCTGGGCCGCGGCCAGCCCCGCGGCGCTCGAGGGCAGGTAGCACTTCGGTAGTGAAGGGCACGGCTACAAAAATGGCTAACGGCAAATACAGGTTAGCCAAGTATGTTTCCTCAGTGTAGCCAGGGCTTGATACGTTTACAATGAAGGCATAGCCAAGCGTGGCACCCCATACTGTCGCTAGGCGCAGCGCCGCTAGCCAAGTGCGCTGGCGCAGGTAGTATACGCTTAGTACTAGGAGCAGCAGCGGCAGGGCTATAAAATCGTGGCTCCATAAATACCAGAAATGCCGGAAGCTTTCTAAGCTCAGATAATCGGGGAAGTAGTGCCGCAGGTTAGGCTCAAACGTCATGTGAGCAGCCTCATAAGAGTCTGGACGCACCATACTACTGCGTATTTTGTACACCACAAAGGCCCAAATGAGTAGGCCATAATAGCCCCAGTCGCGCCAGCGCTGGTTCAGCAGCCAGTCGTATACCCACAGAAAGAGGAACGGTAGCAGGCAGAGTGGGTGGCCAAAAATAAATACCGGCACTAGTGCTGCCAGGGCCAATGTTCCTAAGCTCAACCGCAGCGGAGCTTGCCGCGCAATGCCAGCGTAGTAGAGCAGCAACGCGGCCAAAGCCAGCGGAAACTCAGATTGAGTCCAATAAAATACGCGGGAGGATAGTAGAATAAGTAGTAGCACCAGTACCAGTGCTACTTGCTCATTGCGCAGCCAGAAGGCACAAACGGAGAAAACGGCGAGGTAATAGATAATGAAAATGCAGGAATGAAACCGCATGATTGCCTCTAGCGACCAGCCCGCTTTAATAACCTCTACTACAGGTAGTTGCGTAACTAGTGTTACAAAACGCAAGGAAGCTAAATAAGCTACATCTTTCGTTCGCAAAAAAGTAAACAGGTTGTACGCCAAGTCGTAGTAGGCTACGCGCGCCAGGTACAAGTACCAAGCCAGCCCTAGCAGCACTAATAGCGCAGCGAGAGCCAGTAGCACAGGACCGCGCGTAGCGTAGCGTTTAGAAAGAAGCATAGGAGGCAGGAAGAGAACGGATGGAAGTACTGGCGCAACGCGTGAGCTAGCTGCTCGTACTAGCCGGAGCTAATGGCGTGCCCTATGCGCCCGCGACGCCAAGTCAAGTTGGCCTAATTGAGACACGACTGTGCCCCTAGAAAATACTGACAAATATAGGATAGTCCTTACCTGAGCTTGGACACCAATGCAACTCCTAGGCGACTGGCACGAGCCAGGCGCCACGCAGGCCCTAGGCGCTTGGCTGGCCCTATAGGCTGCCCGTGCGGCCGCCATCCACCGGAATGCTGGTGCCCGTGATGTAGCCGGCCGCTGGCGAGGCCAGAAAAGCCACCAGGGCCGCCAGCTCGTCCGGCTGGCCGAAGCGGTGGGCCGGAATGCCTTTCAGCATCGCGGCCTCTACCGCGTCTTGACTTTGGCCGGTGTCGCGCATTTTTTGCTCGATAAGGGCGTGGTGGCGCTGCGTGACGGTGGCGCCCGGCAGCACGTTGTTGACCGTGATGCCGTCGGCGGCTACCTCATTGGCGAGGGTTTTGGCCCAGCTGGCCACTGCCCCGCGAATGGTATTGCTGACGCCCAGGCCGGGCAGGGGTATTTTCACCGAGGTGCTGATGACGTTGATAATACGGCCGTAGCCCGCGGCCCGCATGCCCGGCACCAGTGCCTGCGCCAGCAGCTGGTTGCAAATGACGTGCTGCCGAAACGCGGCCTCAAATGCCTCGGGAGTGGCGGCCAGTAGCGGTCCGGCGGGCGGCCCCCCGGTGTTATTAATCAAAATTTGGTAGCCTTCGGAATGCGCGGCCAGGTCGACAGCCACGGTTTGGGCGAGGCGCGCGGGGTCGGCATAGTCGGCTACCAGGTAGCGGTGGGCTTGGCCAGCGGGCGTGGGCAGCGCGACCAGCACCTCGCGCAGGGCGGCTTCGTGGCGGGCCACCAGGGTTACGGTAGCGCCGTCGGCGGCCAGGGCCTCGGCCACCGCCCGGCCAATGCCCTGGTTGCTGCCGCCCACCAAGGCGCGATACGAAGTGAGGTTCATAGTGAACGGGGGTTAATTAGTTATTTGACAATTTGTTAGTTACTAATCTGAAGCAGTAGGCAGCTGCTCTGGCTTTATTGGACTGCGGGCCCTAGGGCTGGCAGCAGCAGCGCGAAGCAACCGGCCGAATCGGCCACCACTTGCTCGCGGTAGCCCCGCGGCAACAGCCACTGGCGCAGCAGCTGGTGCGCGGGCGCCTGGTAGTAGTGGGGCTCCACTACAAACACTGGCTGGCCATAGCGCCGCCCGAAGGCCGCCAGTTCGGCCGGGGTAGGGCCGGGCACCAGGGCCAACGAATCGGGGTGACGCTGGGCCAGCAGCAGCGTGCGCAGCACCGGCTCGTGGGCAAAAGTGGCGAAGGTGGCCGCCGACAGCCGCGAGAGGTAGGCGCCGCGCAGGGCTTTGCCGTGCTGGGTTTGGTAGCGGAGCTGGGCGGGGCTGAAAACGCCCACTTGCCGGCCGCCGTCGCCTAGGCCCAGCGGCAGCGCGAATAGCACCGCGCCCGGCTGCTGGCCCGCCAGCCGGTACGCCCGCGGCACATCGGCGGCACGCACCAGCGGGTAGCTTTCTATTTGATACTCGACAAATACGCCAGCTAACAGTAGCAACGGTACGCTCCAGCGCCAGACCGCCGCGCGCGAAGCCAGCCACTGGTCGAGGCCGAGGGCGGCCAGTAGCGGCAGCAGCAGCGCGGCCATCATCACGAGGCGCGTGGGGCAGCGGATGTTATTAAAAAACGGCACGAAATGCACTAGGCTAGTGGGCAGGCGCAGCAGGTCGTGCCCCGCCCAGCGCAACTCGGGTATGGTGAGCAGCACAAACAGGAGGCCTAGGGCTGGCCAGGGCCGTAGCACCGTGGGCAGCGGCGGCAATGCCCCTGGCTGGGCGGGCCGCCGGGCGCGGGCCACCAGCGACGCCAGCACTAGCCCCGGCACTAAATAGCCTAGAAAAGCAACGTTCTCGGGCGAGGCCTGCACCGGCAGGCGCGGCTGGTGCCAGAAGGCGCGGCTGGCGGCCGTGCCCAGCCAGCGGCTGTGCAGCGGCGGCACTAGGTAGGTACCCAGGTCGCCGCCCCAGTATAGGCCGCCGAAATCGTCGGCCCCCAGCAAGGCCAGCCCGCGCGAGGCAAAGTGCCCTAGGGCCAGCACCGCCACCAAAACCACCCACGGCTGCCAGCGGCGCCAGCTGATAGCCCCCAGTTGCAGCCGCCACCAGGCCGCGTAGCCCCCGGCGAAGTACAGCAGCCCAGCCGTGGTGTAGTAGTCGCTCAGCAGCGTGAGCAGCAGCAGGCCCGTCGCCACGGCCAGCGCCCAGGCGTTGCGCAGGTGCGGCCAGCGCCCGGCCTCAAACCCCCAGGCGGCTAGGTAGGCGGCTACGAAGAAGGGAACTGCCGCCGTGAGCAGCAGGTGGTAGTGCTCGGGCCAGTGGGCTAGCTTGTAGGGCGAAAAGGCAAAGGCGAACCCCACCAGCACGCACAGCAGCGGCTGCCGCACCCAGCGCCCGGCCAGCCACGCCGCCCCCACCCCGCTTATTACGAAGCTCAGCAGCAGCCCCAGGTTGATGGCTTGGTAGGGCTGGCGCACCGCCAGGTTGAGCACCCCCAGCACCGGCGTGTAGGTGTGCAGCCACAGGCTACTGCCCGGGGGGTACAGCAGCAGCGGCGTGCGCATGGGGTCGTGCCCTAGGGCCACCTGGCGCTGAAAGTTCCAAGCGTTCCAGAGGTACTGGTTGGCATCGCCGCCCGGCTCGCCCACGAAGGCGCTGCTGACGGCCAGCGGCAGCGGCCACGCGTACCAGGCCACCAGGCCGGCGTAGAGCAGCGCGGCCAGCAGTAGCCAGCGCCAGCTTAGGGAAGAAAATGCGGCCATAGGGTGCTGGCAAAAGTAGCCCGACCGGCGGTTAGCTTTGCGCCCGAGGCTGGCCCTAGGGGCTGGTTGTTTCGCAATCCATCAAGCAAAAAATTAGGCGGTCATGCTGAGCTTGCCGAAGTATCTCTACTGCATAACTAAATTCCCAAACGTTAGAATTACTGGCACGGTAGAGATGCTTCGGCAAGCTCAGCATGACCGCCTAATCTTTTGCTTGATGGATTGCGAGTAAATCTACTTATTCCGCAAATATCCTTTATCACTAAACACTGGGAATATGGCCATTACCCGTCCGTTCAACTTCGCCCAGTGGGTGGAGGAGCACCGCCACCTACTGAAGCCCCCGGTGGGCAACCAGCAGGTTTTCAAGGATAATAAAGACTTTATTGTGATGGTGGTGGGCGGCCCCAACGCCCGCAAAGACTACCACGTGGACGAGGGCGAGGAGCTGTTTTGGCAGCTCGAAGGCACCATGACGGTGAAGATTATCGAGGACGGCCAGCCGGTGGACATCACCATTGGGCCGGGCGACATGTTTCTGCTGCCCGGCGGGGTACCGCACTCGCCGCGCCGGCCGGCCGGCACCGTGGGGCTGGTGCTGGAGCGCTACCGCCAGCCCGGCGAGCTGGATGGCTTCCAGTGGTACTGCGAAAACTGCGGCCATAAGCTGTACGAGGAGTTTGCTGAGATTACCGATATCGTGGCCCAGCTGCCCCCCATCATGAACCGCTTTTGGGCCAACAACGACCTGCGCACCTGTAAGGTGTGCGGCACCTACCTAGAGGCGCCGCCCGCCGCTGGGGTAGCACCCGCCGCACCCGCCCCTGCTGCGCCCGCCGTTTCGTGAAGTCGCGGCTGATTTTCTGGCTGGCGGCGGCGGTGCTGGTGCTAGCCCAGTTTCAGGACCACCGCTGGAAGGTGCAGGAGGTATTTGACTGGGACGGCGGCGGCTACTATGGCTACCTGCCCGACTACTTTCTGTACGGCGGCCCCGGCCGGGCCGACTCGCTCAACCAGCTGCTGCTGGCCAGCCGCCCCGGCCAGCCCCACCCCATGGGCCGCATGGGCATGCACCGCCTGCCCAATGGCAAGGTGCTCATCAAGTATCCGCTGGGCGTGGCCCTGGGGCAGCTGCCGTGGTTTGCGGGCGCCCACCTGTATGCGCGCTGGCACGGCGACCCACCCAACGGCTACTCGCGCCCCTACCAGCAAGCCGTGATGGTGGCCGGGCTGGTGTATGCTATTATCGGCTTGTGGGTGCTGCGCAAGCTGCTGCGCCGCTACTTCCCCGACCACGTAGTGGCCTGGACCCTAGGGGCTATTGCGCTGGGCACCAACCTGCTGGGCTACGCCACCTACGAAGCGGCCATTTCGCACGCGGCCTTGTTTATGTGGCAGGCGGCGCTGCTCTACTGCACCGCCCGCTGGTACGAAAGCCCGCGGCGGCGCTGGGCGGCGGGCATGGGGCTGTTTCTGGGCTTGGCCGTGCTGTGCCGCCACTCCGAAGCGGTGTACGCGCTCATCCCGCTGACGTGGGGCCTAGGGGCGGGCCGCCGCCCGGCCGTGTTGGGCCGCTACCTCGACCAGCTGCTGATGGCCGGGGGCGTGGCGGCGGCCGTGCTCAGCCTGCAATTCTTTCACTGGCACGCCGTGAGCGGGCACTGGGTGGCCGATGGCTACCAGGGCGAGTTTTTCGATTTTCGCCACCCGCACATTATTGAAGGGCTCTTTAGCTTCCGCAAGGGCTGGTTGCTCTACACGCCCCTGATGGCGCCGGCGCTGCTGGGCACCGGCTGGCTGCGGCGCTGGGTGCCGGGGGCGCTGGCCCCGGTGCTGGTGCTGCTGCCGGTGCTGCTGTGGGTTACCTTCAGCTGGCAGCAGTGGTGGTACGGGGGCGGCTTCAGCGCCCGGCCCCTCATCAGCGTCTACCCGCTGCTGGCGCTGCCGCTGGCGGCGCTGCTGGCTAGCGCCGCCACGCGCGGCGGCCTGGTCTGGGTGGTCCTGCGCACGCTGCTGGTGGCCGGCATTGTGCTCAACCTCTGGCAAACCTGGCAGTGGAACGGCGGCATCATCGAGTCGGAAAACGAGACGCGGGCGCTGTATTTCCAGCGCTTCTTCTGGCGTAAGTTTCCCGAGGCCCCTAGGCGCTGGTAGCTCCGCGCTTCCCTTCCCGCTCTCCCACGGCCATTGCTTTTTTCGCACTGCACTAGTGCAGGCCGGAAGTCCGTTGGGGTTGCAACCGGCCCGTAAGCCGAGAATCGCCGTTGCCCGCCGGCCCTTGGGGCCAGCGCTACCCCCTAGGGCCCGGCGCCGGCGGCTAGCTGCCGGTGGGCAGCCGGCGCTGAAAGTGCAGCTGCAAGATATTGTCTACCTTTTCCTTGGTCAGGGGCTTGCTCACCAGGCCGGCAATATTCAGCTCGTCGAGGCGCCCCAGGTCGCGGGCGTCCATAGTGGTCGTGAGCATGATGACGACCGTGGCGCGGCGCTGGCCCTGGGGCAGGTGCTGGTAGGCCTCCAGAAACTGGATGCCGTTGAGGCCGGGCATGTTCACGTCGAGCAGAATGAGGGCGGGCTCGTCGGGGTCGGGCGTTTGCTGCAGCAGGTCGAGGGCATCGGTGCCATTTTCGGCCACCAGTACCCGCTCGGTCACGTCCAGGCTCTTGAGCAGCAGCTCGTTCAAGAAATTATTCGTAGAGTCGTCGTCTACCAGCAGCACGCTAGAGAGCTTTTCCATGCGGAAGAATATAGAATTTAAAAAGCTACGCCTGCGGTGGGGTGGGCAGCGGTAGGGTAATGGTAAAGGTAGAGCCTGCGCCCGGCTGGCTCTGCACGGCCAGGGTGCCGTCGGCGTTGTCCACCATTTTTTTCACCATGTACAGCCCCACGCCCGAGCCCGGCACGTGGGTGTGCAGGCGCCGAAACAAGCGGAATAGCTCGCTCTGCTGCAGCTCACTGAGGCCCATGCCATTGTCTTGCACTTCCAGCACCACCTGGCCGGGGCTGGGGTGGCAGCGCAGCTCCACGTGCGCCGGGCGGGCCGGGTCGCGGTACTTCACGGCGTTGCTGAGCAAATTGTACAGCATGCTGCGCAGGTTTTTGGCCGAGAAGTAGAGGGTGGGGCACCCGGCCACATCTACGGTGAGCGTGGCGCCGGCGGCCGTAAACTCGGGCAGCATGTCGAGGCGCACGGCCTCGACGAGGGCGGGCAGCTCCACGGCCTCGGCGGGCTGGCCAAGCAAAACCTGCTGCAGGCGCGACACATCGGTGAGGTGCCCTAGGGTTTCCTGGAAGCGGGATACGGCCCCGTCCATCATGCTCAGCAGGCGGGCTACCAGCTCGGCTTGCATTGCCGCGGGGGGCAGCTGCTGGCGCAGGGCCAGCAGCAGGCCCTCAATGTTGGTAATGGGCGACTTGAGGTCGTGCGAGGCCGAGTACACGAAGGTATCCAGGTCGGTATTGGTGCGGGTCAGGCGCTTGTTGGCGTCGTTCAGTTCCTCATTGGCAGTGCGCAGCTCCTGGTTGAGGGTGTGCACCTGCTGGCGGGCCAGCACCTGGTCGGTTACCTCGGTGCCCATGGCAATGAGGCCCGTAATCTGGCGGTCTTCGCCGTAGAGGGGCTGAAAAATGAAGTTGACGTAGCCCTGGGTGGGCAGCCCCGTATGGGCCCGCGCCAGCTGCACTGGCGCCTCTACTATACTGAATGCCTCGCCGGTTTGCAGCACGCCATGCAGAATCTCCTCGAACCCTTGGCCCGCCGTGTCGGGCAGGGCCTCAAAGTAGGGGCGGCCCAGAGTTTGGGCCGGGGGGCGCCCCCAGATGGCCCCCACCGCCGCATTGGCCAGCTCGATAATCAGCTGGGGGCCGCGCATGATGGCGATGGCCACCGGGGCCTGCTCGAAAATGCGCTGCAGCTCGGCCTGCTGCGCCTCCCGCGCCTGCCGGGCCAGCACCCGGTCGGTTACGTCGGTGCCAAACAGCGACACGCCCACGATGCGCCCCTGCTCGCGGTAGGCCTGGTAGGTGAAGTCGAAATAGCGCGCCTCGGCCGGCTGGTCGCTGGGCGCTACCGTCAGGGGCACTTCGCGCTGGGTTTGGGTTGTGCCCGTGGCATACACCCCATCGAAGAGGGTCAGCAGCTCGCGGGCGTCGGGCTGCACCTGCGCCAGGGTTTTGCCTTGCAGCAGCTGGCCCGGAAACAGCGCCTGGTAGGCGGGGTTGAGGTAGTCGATGCGGTGCCCGCGCTCGCGCATGAGGCAGATGGCGGCCGGCGCCTGCTCAAAGAGCTGGTACACGTTTTCGCGCTCGGCCTGCTGGCGCTGGGCCACGGCCAGCATAGCGGCCTGCAAGGTTTCGGTTTGGCGGCGGGTGCGCACCTGCTCCGTCACGTCGATGGCAAACACCAGGATGCCCTGCACCTGGTTTTGCCCATCAACCAGGGGCTGGTAGGTGAAGTCGAAATAATGCTGGGTGGGTACCCCCTCCTCGGTGACTAATATGAGCGCGATTTCGCGCCCGATGAACGGCTCGCGGCTGGCATACACGTGGTCGAGTAGGTTGATAATACCTTGTTCTACTACTTCGGGCAGCGCTTCGGCCACCGTTTGGCCTAGGGTAGCCCGGCCGGCCACCAGCTGCTGGTAGCCCGCATTGGCAAAGGCAAAGCGGTGCTCGGGGCCGCTGAGCGTGGCCACGGCCGCCGGCAGCTGGCCCAGTATCTGGCGCAGCAGGCTCTGCTGCTCCTCTAGCTGGTAGGTGCGCTCCTGCACGCGGGCTTCCAGCTGCTGGTTTAGCTGGCGCAGCTGCTGCTGGGCGCTGCCCAGCTCGGCATTGTTGGCTAGTATCTCCTCGTTGGCGGCTTGCAGCTCCTCGTTCAGGAAGTTGGTTTGGCGCTCTTTTTCCTCTAGCTGCCGGCGGCCCAGCACCTGCTCGGTGACCTCGGTAGCCACCACCATGGCCCCGTAAATGCTACCGTCGGCCTCGTACATGGGCACGTACACGAAGTCCCAGTACACAGTATCGCGCCGGCCCTCGCGCTCATGTACGGCTTCCATGGCGTGGGCCACGTAGGGCACGCCCGTGGCCATCACCCCGTCCAGCAGCTCCTCGTAGCCCATGCCGGCCACTTCGGGCAGCGCCTCAAATAGGCCCTTGCCAACAATCTGCTCGGCGGTGCGGCCCCACAGGCGGCACACGGTGGGGTTGGCCAGCTCGATAATGTACTGCGGGCCCCGGTACACGGCAATGGCCACCGGGGCTTGCTCAAACACGCGCTCCAGCTCGCCGCGCTGGCGCTCGGCGGCGGCGCGGGCGGCAGTTTCGCGGGCCTGGCTGGCGCGCAGCTCTTTCTCTATTGTCGTGCGGCTCTGCTCGTTGGCATCCGAGAAGTTGACCACCAGCAGGTCTTCGTGGCGCTGGGCGGCCAGCACGTAGTAGCCGTCGAGGCCGTCGTGCTGGTACAGGTTTTGGCGGTGCGCCAGCTGCCCCGACAGGAAGGCCGCTTGGTAAAAGCTAAACACGCCCACCTGCCGCGCCGACGGGAAAAGCGTCAGAAACGACTGGGCCGGGTGCTCGGGCAGGCGCAGCATGCGTTGCGCCGAATTATTTAGCCGTACCCAATCGAAGTCAATAAGCTCTTCGCTGCCAGCGGCATACAGCGGGCGCAGCAGCATGGTGCCCGTCAGCGACACGTTGAGTAATACTTCTACCAGCCCAGCCGGGTTGGGCGCCGCGCCCGGCAGCCCCGAGGCAAGAGAATCAGCCATAAGTAGCAAGCGGCCAAACTAGCCAGCTACCGCAAAAGTACGCCGGGTTCTTTTCGGTAGCCAGGGCCCTAGGGCCCTGGGCAACCCTCACTGCTGCTGGGCGTATTGGCGGCGGGCTAGCGCGGCGCGGGGCTTGGGCACCTGAGTTTGCTGAGCAAACAGCGCCCGCAGCTTGTCGGGCGTAAAGCCTTCAAAGTCAGCGATGACGGCCAGCGGCTGCTGAAAATCTTCGGCCCTTAGGGTGGTAGCCACGGCCACGCAGCGCATCCCGGCGCGGTAGGCGGCCTGCTCGCCCAAAATGGCGTCTTCAAACACCACGCAGGCAGCGGGCGGCAAACCCAGCTGGCGGGCCACCACGGCGTAGGTATCGGCGTGGGGCTTGCCCTTCTGCACGTCGTCGGCCCCGACTATCACGTCGAAGTGGCGGCGCAGGTCGAGGTGGTCGAGCACGTAGCTGAGTGTGGCCGAGACCGAGCCGGTGCCCAGGCCAATTTTCAAGCCCGCGCCGCGCGCCGCCTCCAGAAAAGGTACCAGGCCGGCCAGCGCGCGGCGGTGCGACCAGTAGAGGGTGCGGTACAGAAACTCGCGCTGGGTGGCGTATTCCTCCAGTTGCTTTTTGGGTACCTCGTGCCGAAACACGCTCTGCAGAATGGCCGTGGCGGGCATCCCGTTGAGGCGGCGCAGCAGGCGGCGGGCGTTGGTGGTCAGCCCCAGGTCGCGAAACAGCAGCTGGAAAGCCCGCGCCTGGTACGCGGTATTGTCAAGCAGCACGCCATCCATATCAAAAATCAGTCCTTGCAAATCAGCCATGCGGCGCGGGCCGCGGAGAGGTATGGGCCCCGGCAGCCCCCTTAGTTCGCAGCTTTGGCCCTAGGGTTACGTTTGGGCGCGTTTTTGACGCGCCGGGGTGGGGCGGCCAGCGCCTGTCGCACCGCGGCGGCGGTAGCCAGCTCGTCCAGGTCGGCGCGGTGCTGCTGCTCGTAGCGGGGCCGGCCGGCGCTGTCCAGCCCTCGGTAGTGGATGACGGTGGTCTGGTAGTGCGGAAAACGCTCGGTATTAAACGCGAACTCTCTGCGCAAGTCACACTGCATCAGTGCCAGCAGGTCCTTTGAGCCGTCGTGGTTGGTATGGGCGAAGAAAACGGAAATCACGTCCGTCTTATCGCCCATCGAGCCGAGGTTGAGAGCCTGCACATCGTAGCCCCCGGCCCCTAGGGGGTTGAGCACGAACAGCACGGCCTCGTACTTCTCGCCCTGCGCGCCGTGACCGGGAGCATCAAAAAACAGCTGCGGCCCGGCCAGATTTGGCACCCATGCGTAGCGCACCAGCCGAGTAGCCGTATCGGGGCACGAGGCCGGCAGCGCCCGGTGTAGCAGCTGGCCCAAGGTCTCGCCGGGCCGGGGCCGGATGGTGCCCGCCCGCAGCGTGCTGGCTTCCGTGTAGTCGGCTTCGGCGGCGGCCCGCGCCTCGGCGGCTCGATTGGCAGCTCCTGCCGCTACCCCCGGCCGAATAGCTAGCGCAAGGGCGACGCGCACCGGCTGGCCGCCCTGCTGGCCGGGCACCAGCACCGGCAACTGGCGCACGGCGGCTAGTACAGCAGTGGCCACCACGGCATTTATCCCCTTCTCGGCGGGTACGAGGCAGGCATTTTCTACTTGCCCGGCCGGGCTCACTTCCAGGTGCACCAACACGGCGTGCTCCAGGTCGTCGGGGTAGCCGGGGGGCAGCGTCATACCCTCCTCTATGGCGTGCTCCAGGCTTCTGCTCACGGCGTCGTGCGATAAGTTGCCGGTCAGCTCGCCTAAGTGAGGCAGCTCCACCTCCTGGGCGGCGGCGGGGCCCGGCGCCAGCGCCAGCAAACCAGCCACCAGGAGGCCGCAGACAGTTGAAAAGTACATGCCCGCGAAGCTAATCCGGCCCAGCCGTAACGCAGCCATAATGCCCCAGCGCGGCTCGCCGTGCAGCCCCTAGGGGGCGGCGGGTATCTTTGCGGGGCTTCACAACCCGGCTTTTGCATGAAAAAGATATTGCCGCTGCTCTTGCTGGCTGCCCCAGCCCTAGGGCAGAAAACCGGCCCTGCCCTGCCCCGCCCCAAGCTGGTGCTGGGCATCGTGGTAGACCAAATGCGCTACGACTACCTCTACCGCTACTGGGACAAGTACCCGGCCAACGGCGGCTTCAAGCGGCTGCTGGGCGAGGGCTTCAGCTACGAGAGCTGCCACTACAACTACGTGCCCACCTACACCGGGCCGGGCCACGCCAGCCTGTATACCGGCACCACGCCCGCCACCCACGGCATCGTGGGCAACAACTGGTACGAGCGCGCCACCGGCCACGGCACCTACGTCACCGACGACAAGACCGTGCAGCCGGTGGGCGGCACGCTGGCCGCCGGGCAGCAGTCGCCCGAGCACCTGCTCACCACCACCATCACCGACGAGCTGCGCCTGGCCACCAACTTCCAAAGCAAGGTGATTGGGTTGAGCATGAAGGACCGCGGCAGCATTTTGCCCGCCGGCCACGCCGCCAACGCCGCCTACTGGTACGATGGCACCAACGGCGCCTTTATCACCAGCACCTACTACATGCCGGCGCTGCCCGCCTGGGTGCAGCAATTCAACGCCGCCGGCCACGCTAGCCGCTACCTCGACCAGGCCTGGACCACGCTGCTTCCCCTAGGGCAGTACACCGAGAGCACGCCCGACGACGTACCCTGGGAGTCGGCCTTTAAGGGTGAGGCCAAGCCGGTGTTTCCGCACGACCTGCCGGCGCTGAGCGCGGGCCCGGCCGCCCCGGTGGCCGCTACCATGCAAGCCGCCGGCGAGAAGCCGCCCAAAGCCACCAGCCGCAACCTCGACCTTATTCGCTCGACGCCCTTCGGCAACTCGCTCACCGCCGACTTTGCCCTGGAGGCGCTGCGCAACGAGCAATTGGGGGAGCGCGGCGTCACCGATTTTCTGGCCGTCAGCTTTAGCTGCACCGACTACGTGGGCCACCAGTTTGGCACCACCGCCATCGAAACCGAGGACACCTACCTGCGCCTCGACCGCGACCTGGCCCGCCTGCTCGACGCAGCCGAGAAGCAGGCCGGCAAGGGCCAGGTGCTGGTATTTCTGAGCGCCGACCACGCCGCCGACCAGGCCGCCGGCTTTTTGCAGGCCCACAAGCTGCCGGGCGGCGGCGTGGGCCCCGCCATCGTGCGCGACTCGGTGCAGCGGGCGCTGGTGCGCCGCCACGGCGCCGGCCAGTGGGTGGTGAGCTACGAAAACCAGCAGATATACCTCAACCGCCCGCTGCTAGCGCAGAAAAAGCTTGACCTCTACGCCGTGCAGCAGGAAGTGGCCGAGGTGCTGCGCGCCCAGCCCCACATCACGCAAGCCATGACGGCCACCGACTTGCAGCGCTCGGCCTGGACCGAGGGCCTGGGGCTGTACCAGCAAAACGGCTTCTACCCCGAGCGCTCGGGCGACGTGCTGGCCGTGCTGGCCCCCGGCTGGCTCGAAGCCTACGGCTACCCCGTGGTGAAGGGCACCACCCACGGCGCCTCCTGGGCCTACGACACCCACGTGCCGCTGCTGTTTTGGGGCTGGCACGTGCGCCACGGCGAAAGCCTGGAAAACGTGCGCATCGTGGACGTGGCCCCTACCATCGCGCGCTTCCTGCACATTCAGGAGCCCAGCGGCACCACCGGCACCCCCCTGCTGGAAGTGCTGCGGCCCTAGGGCCGGATGCGCGGCCAAGCCCGCGGCGGCGGTATCTTGCGCGGCTAATCAGCCGCGGGGGTTTCGCCACGCCGGGCTGATTTCCGTACTGCGCTTACTTCTTCTTAAAACAAACAACTTCCCCCCTCCATTAATGGATAAGTTTAACCCCTGGCACGACGTCACGACCGGCGAGAACGCGCCGCAAACGGTAACGGGCATCATCGAGATTCCGAAGGGCAGCAAGGGCAAGTACGAGCTGGACAAAGACAGCGGCCTGCTCAAGCTCGACCGTGTGCTGTTTTCGGCCGTGCACTACCCGGCCGCCTACGGCTTCATTCCGCGCACCTACTGCGACGACAAAGACCCGCTCGATATTCTGGTGCTGTGCTCGGTGGATATTCCGCACATGTGCGTGGTCGAAGCCAAGGTGATTGGCGTGATGCAGATGCTGGACCAGGACGAGGAGGACGACAAGATTATTGCCGTGGCCGCCCACGACGTGAGCGTGAACCACTACAACGAGCTGGCCGACCTGCCGCCCTACCTAATGCGCGAGATGCAGCGCTTCTTTGAAGACTACAAAGCCCTGGAGAATAAGCACGTAGAAGTAAAGCAGTTCCTGGGCCGCGAGGATGCCTACCGCATTATCAACGACAGCATCAAGCTTTACAACGAAACCTTCAGCGACCGCCAGCAGTCGTCGGACCTGGTGGAGAGCGAGAACGGCGAAAGCAAGGACAACGCCTAAGCCCTAGCGACCCGTAAGGGTACCAGAACGTCATGCTGAGCTTGCCGAAGCATCTCTACCGCGCCCCTAGGGTATCGTTCGGTAGAGATGCTTCGGCAAGCTCAGCATGACGTTCTTTTTGGGGCCCGCGCCAGTTTTATCGCCGCCTCATTAGTCACTAACCACTAGTCACTGTCCCCCATGCCCCGCCGCCCGCTGCTTTTGCGCCTGCTCGATGCGCTGCTGTTTAGCAGCATCTGGCTGGCGCTGGCCGCCGCGGCCCAAACGGCGGTGGCGCTGCGGCAGTTGCCGGGCGGCTTTGGCCCGGCCGGGCGCCACGTCATGGGGCTGGTGTTCGCCGTCACGCTGCTCACCTACAACCTCGATGCGGTGCTGCCCTTCAAGCACCGGCAGCCGGCGGGTGCTTCGGGGCGCAAGGCCTGGCAGCGGGCGCACCGCTGGCCGCTGGCGGCGCTGGCGGGCGCGGCGGCGCTGGCCGGGGCCGCCCTGCTGCTGCTCGATGGCTGGCTGCACTACCTGCCGCTGCTGCTGCCGCTGGCGGCGCTGGCCCTGGGCTACTCGCTGCCGCTGCTGCCCTGGCGCGGCCGCTGGCGGGCCGTACGCGAGGTGCCGCTGCTCAAGGTGTTTCTCATTGCCGGCGTGTGGTCGCTCGTCACGGTGGAGCTGCCGGCCTTGGCGCTGCACCAGCCCCTAGGCTCCTTAAAATGGCTGCTGCTGCAGCGCTTTCTACTGGTGTCGGCCCTGGCCATTGTGTTCGACATCCGCGACTACAGCCGCGACAACCTAACTGGCTTGCCCACGCTGCCGGTGGTGCTGGGCGTGGGCGGCGCCAAGACCGTGGCCCTGGGGCTGCTGGCCGGGGCGGTGGCGCTGGGCCTGGGGCGCGGCGTCAGCCCGGTGGTGGTGGTGCTGCCGGCCGCGCTGGCCGCCTGGGTTATTGCCGTGGCCCGCGACACGCGCAGCGACTATTTCTTCGCCCTGCTGGCCGATGGGGTTTTGCTGGTGCAGGCCGCCGCGTACTGGCTCTGAGGCGCCTTTGGCCAGCGCGGGGGGCCTAGGGCAAAATTGGATAGGAACGGGACCCGTTATCGGTGGCTGGGCCTGCCGTTCGGCTTTTATAGGAAGAATCCTATGCTTTACTTTGTAGTGCCAACCTTCGCTTCCCTTTGACGCTCCCCTACCCGTTTCATTTTTTGCGCGTCGGGCTGGTCGATGTCCTCGATGTGCTGCTGGTCACCTTGTTGCTCTACCAGGTGTACAAGCTGCTGCGCGGTTCGGTGGCGCTCAACGTGGCCCTGGGGTTGCTCAGCGTCTACCTTATCTACCTGATAGTAAATGCGCTGGGTCTGGGCCTGCTCTCGGGCATCCTGGATGAGTTTGTGAGCGTGGGGGTGCTGGCCAGCATCATTCTGTTTCAGCAGGAAATCCGGCGCTTCCTGTTGGGCTTGGGCAAGGTGGCGCTCGAAGGTGGGGGGCCGCTGGGCTGGTGGCGCCGGCCCACCCGGCCCACCGCCGCCGCCTTTAGCGTGCTGCCCTACGTAGAGGCCGCCAAAAGCCTGGCCAGCAAGGATACCGGTGCCCTCATCTGCTTCAGCCAGGTTTCCGACCTGAGCAGCTACGCCGAGTCGGGCGACCGCCTCGATGCCGAGGCCAGCAAGCGGCTGCTGCTGGCCATCTTCAACAAAACCTCGCCCCTGCACGACGGGGCCGTCATCGTGACGCAGGGCCGCCTGCAGGCCGCCCGCTGCATTTTGCCCGTGAGCCAAAACCCGGCGGTGCCGGCGGCCCTGGGCTTGCGCCACCGCGCGGCCCTAGGCCTCACCGAAGCCACCGACGCGATTGTGCTGGTAGTGAGTGAGGAAACCGGCCAGATGAGCCTGGTGCGCCACGGCGAAATACTGCGCGGCCTTACCCCCGCCGAGCTAAAAACCCGCCTGAGCGACTGGCTGGGCCAGAACCTGCCCGCCGCTACCCGCCCCGCCCTTGGTAGCCAGCCGGCCGCCCGCCCCTAAGCAAGCTAGCGCTTTTCCCCTGCCCACGGCTACTTGCCGCTGGCTAATAGCCGGCCGCTTTGGCAGCGCACGAGGCCTAGGCGCTTGCCCATGCGGCCTTTGGCTAACTGTGGCCGCGCATCAGGCCGGCCACCCAGCGCGCTAGTTGGCGGCGGGCAGCAGAAAGCGGGGCCCCCCAAACGATTCGGCGGGCATCAGGCGCATAACGTGCTCCAGGCCGCCGGCGCGCAGCTGGCGGAGCAGGCGGGGCGAAAGGCCGCACCAGTAGAGCGTCGTGCCGGCGTCGCGGCAGGCGCGGTCGGCTTCCATCAGGGCGCGCTGCCCCAGCCAGGTGAGCGAGCTTAGCTGCTGGCAATCGACCCAGGCCTGCGGAGATGCGCGGGCCAGAATATGCTGGGTGGCGCGGGCTAGCTGAGCCGCGTCGGTGGCCGACACGCAGCTGCCGCGCAAGCTAAACCCTACTTGATTGCGGCAGCTTCCAATGTGGATGGTCAAGCTGCGCTGGGGTAGTACCAATAGAAAGAAAGTGTTACTCATAGCAGCGGTAGAAGAACGAAGTAGTGCGCAAATTTATAAGATAAAAAGATTGATTTGGAGCACCCAACGGGCTTTTTTTACTAAAAAGTAGTATTTATACCTGCTTCCGAAAAGCTCCTCCGTGCTTGCCAAACTTACCTTGAGGCAAATATGGAGGAGCTTTTTTAGATTAATCAGCATTAATTCCGTATAAATGAGTAATTTTTTTGACAAGAATCACTTTTTTTAGAAAAAGTTAGATTTAATTTCGTTTCTTTAGTTCCTGAAATGACAGCCGCCTAACCAGCACAGTAAGGCTGCCATATCGTCCTCTTTTTCTTCACCTACTTTTCACTCATGGCTATCAAACAGACCGCCACGCCGGCTACTCGCGCCACCACCAAAACTCGCCCCGCTACCCGCATCGGCGAAACCAACCGTACCAGCCGCCGGGGCTTTGCCAGCATGGACCCCAGCGAGCAGCGCCGCATTGCCAGCCAAGGCGGCAAGGCCTCGCACGCCAGCGGCCAGGGCCACAAATGGACTCCCGAAGAAGCGCGCGCCGCCGGGCGCAAAGGCGGCCTCACCAGCCGCCGCGGCCCTGCCCGCGCCAAGGTAGCCTAGCCCCGCGCTAGTCCTGCCCAAGCACAGAAAGCCCCCGTTTCGCTCGCTATGCGCTGCGAAACGGGGGCTTTCTGCGGGCAGCCCGCCGAGGCCTAGGGGGTGTTTTGCACCACTTGCGGCCCGCTGGGAGCCGCCGCTTCCGCCGCTTTGTCTTTGAGCGTGCCCAGCTCGCGCCCCACTTTCGTGAAGGCGGCAATGGCCTTGTCGAGCTGCGCACGGGTGTGGGCGGCCGAAAGCTGCACTCGGATGCGGGCCTTACCCTGGGGCACCACCGGGTAGTAGAAGCCCACCACGTAAATACCCTCGTCGAGCATCTTAGCCGCAAAGTCCTGGGCCAGCTTGGCGTCGTAGAGCATAACGGGCACGATGGGGTGCTCGCCGGGCGTGATATCGAAGCCGGCCGCCGTCATGTGCTGGCGGAAATACTTGGTGTTTTCTTCGAGCTGGTCGCGCAGCGCGGTGCTTTCGGTGAGCAGCTCCAGCACGCGCAGGCTGGCGCCCACGATGGCCGGCGCTAGGGTGTTACTGAACAGGTAGGGACGCGAGCGCTGGCGCAGCAGTTCGATTATTTCCTTGCGCCCGCTGGTGAAGCCGCCCATGGCGCCCCCTAGGGCTTTGCCCAAGGTGCCCGTAATGATGTCCACGCGGCCCATCACATGGCGGTACTCGTGGGTGCCGCGCCCGGTTTTGCCCAAAAAGCCCATCGAGTGGCACTCATCTATCATCACCAGGGCCTGGTACTCATCGGCCAGGTCGCAGATTTTGTCGAGCTGCGCGATGGTGCCATCCATCGAGAACGAGCCGTCGGTGACGATGATGCGGTGGCGCGTACCCTTGGCCACCGCGTCCTGCAGCTGCTTTTCCAGGTCGGCCATGTCGTTGTGCTGGTAGCGGTAGCGCTGGGCCTTGCACAGGCGCACGCCGTCGATGATGCTAGCGTGGTTGAGGGCGTCGGAAATAATGGCGTCGCGCTCGTCAAACAACGGCTCGAACACCCCGCCGTTGGCGTCGAAGGCGGCGGCGTAGAGAATGGTGTCCTCGGTGCCCAGAAATTCGGCCAGCTTGGCTTCCAGTTCCTTATGAATATCCTGGGTGCCGCAGATAAAGCGCACCGATGACATGCCGTAGCCGTGGGTATCGATGGTTTCCTTGGCGGCCTTGATGACCTCAGGGTGCGAGCTGAGCCCTAGGTAGTTATTGGCGCAGAAGTTGAGCACATCGCCCGCCTCGCGGGTGTCGATTTCGGCGCCCTGGGGCGAGGTAATGACGCGCTCCTTCTTATAGAGGCCGGCGTTTTTTATTTCTTGCAGCGTCTGCTGCAGGTCGGCTTGCAGGGTTCCGTACATGGGGCGGGGAAGGGGATAACGTTAGAACAAAGTTGAGAAATTTAATTCGTCGCCGGGCGGCCAGGCGCCAGACTTACGCACCGTTTGGCGCGGCACGTCCGGTAGCAGCTCCTCAGGCCCTAGCATCGAATACATCAAACACGTCAGCAGCAGTTCGGTGCCATCGCGCAGCGTAAAAATCTGGCAGGAGTAGCTGCCCCGGCTGCCGGAGCTATAGTTGGTGATGTCCACCACGTCGGCCAGGGCACAGCTTACCAGTACGTCCTTATTCTGGTAGTCGGCCCGCTGCTCCTGGGGTAAACGGTCGGGGTAGCGAACCGGTCGTGGCGCCAGTAGGTGAGTTGCAGCCGTAGAAAAACAAAGCCTAGGCCTAAGCTAACGAACGTCAGCGCGAAAGCGCTCAGCCCGGCAAGCAAACTGATGGCTGGCCTGGTAACTATCACGCCCGCCGGCCCCAGCAGCATACCCGGAAAAACGAGCAGCGGCACCAGCGTCGTCGCTTCCCGCCAAATACGCGCGGTGAATGTCACCACGGGCTGTTCCAGCTTCAGGCTGTCGAGGTACAAGGAATAGGGCAGCCCCATGATAAGCGCCAGAAGCAGGGCAACAATCAGCCAGGCAGCCATATATCCCAAAACCACTTGCGCCTACCTACCTAGCGCGGCAATAAAGCGCCCGTACCCCTTAGCGGCCGCTTGCCACCAACTCGTTTTCAGCTATCAACAAGCGCTGGCCTTCATGTCGCAGCCGCGGGTGCTGATGCCGGCGGGGCGGGGCCGGGCGGTGGGCTAGGCGGGGTTAAGCTTTTCGAGGGCGACGGGATGGGGGTATTCGCGCGGAAGCGCAAGTTGCGCATCTGGCAGCCACGGCCAACTCGCGGTGGCTAATAGGCAGCGTGCCGGGGTCCATTGGGGCGGCGCAGCCGAGGCGGAGGCCTAGGGTTGCAGAGAAACTAGCAGCGGGCCTAGGGATGCCGGGCAGAGGCAACAAGCGGCTAAGGAGCCAAGCTTAACGAACCGGCAACGGCTGTGCTTTATTGGATTCTAAATCATGAAAGGTCAGCTACCGTCATCTCATGACTACGGTAGCTGACCTTTCATGATTTAGAAGCTTCTTAACTGATTTGCCGAGTCAGCGGCTACAAGTAGTATTATTTTTTCAATAAGCTAACGTAATGATGCCTAAAAAACGCTGCAGTCCTTTTTAATTACCTGCGCTACAGTTAACGCGATAATTTTCAAGTCCATTTGGGCCGACCGATTATTAATGTAGTGAATGTCAGCGTTCACCCTATTTTCCATCGCCGTCACTTCCTTGGTTTCTCCTCTGTAGCCCGATATCTGCGCCAAGCCGGTGATGCCTGGCAGGATTTGGAGCCGGTCCATAAAATGAGGGATGGCCTGCGAGTATTCGGCCGTATGATGCAGCATGTGCGGCCGGGGCCCTACAATGGACATTTCACCCCTCAGCACGTTGATAAACTGCGGCAACTCATCAAGGCTGGTTTGACGCAAAAAGGCGCCCAGCTTCGTTATTCTGTTGTCCCCCTTTCTGGCCTGCTGGCTGTCTGCTTCCGAGTTCAGGGTCATGCTCCTAAACTTGAGGCAATAAAAGGGATGCCCACCCTGCCCCGTGCGCAACTGCTTAAAAAACACGGGCCCTTTGGACTCCAGCTTAATCAGCAATGCCATCAGGGGCACAAACCAGCTAAGGATAAAAATAATGACTAAAGCTGCGAAGCAATAATCAAAAAGCTGTTTGCGGGTAGAAGGCCGGATAATTGGTTTACGCCATACGCTTGGGGAACTGGTTACTGAAGCTGAAGCGGTGGCATTTTCGGAGAAGGCAGTTTGAATATCGTACGTCAGCGTCATAGCAGCAGGGCAGTTAGAGTGAGGAGTGTTTCATAGCGGTAATCAATATTACTGAAGAGTTTTTTTTCTATCAAAAATTTATTGAAAATTATTGCTTATATGCAACGCTATTTCATTTTTTCTTTAAAAAGGTATATTTCATACTTCTGCAAATATGGAATAAGGTGTTTTATGTCTTATTCCTTCACTATATATCCTTACTGAGACGTTACTATAAGTCTGTTGAATTTCAGCCTACTCAACTTTACCATTACTTTAAGATATTACCGCAGATTATCTAATCTTTAGCAGCAGTAAGGCCCAGCTAGTAAGCTTAGCTGAGACCACGATTAATCGACCTGCGTAGCCCCACTAAAACCGTAGCTACACAACGTGAAAGTACATTTTTTGGGTAAGAGCAATAATTCTGCCGCTATACCCGCAAAAAGCTATTTTAGCCAGTTGGTAGCAGCTTAACACGTAGAAATACCTGCTTTAATCTATTCGATTAGCGCGGGCTTCACTCAATAGCCTTGCCCTACGCCTAGCTTAACTGCCAGGCCAACTAAAAAGCTTACCAGCGAGGCCACTCCACATAGTCCCTGCGGTGGAAAAAGCTTGCGTTGGCTTGCGGGAAGCAGGCCTAGGCCGAGGTGCACGCCAGTGATAAGCCGCTCGGCTAGCTGCTCCATTACCACTCAAGACGAACCCTAGGCAGCAGCGACGACACCTATTGCTAGGGAGCAAATAACCGAAAGGCCCTGCTTTCGCTGGTGCACGCCACTGACCACACGGGTCTGCGTACCGTTTCCACGTCAAGCCTCCGCTTGTTTGGCAGATAGGAATTGCCAAATGGCAGCGGGGAAAAGCGGCGCCTTAAATAGCCTGGTGGGGCTCATGGCTGGCCCCACGGCCCTAGGGCGCCGGGGGCGCCAAACCCCTGGCCTAGCCCCTCACGTATCTTTGCGGCGCCCTTCTACCCCCTCTCACCCGCTCTTAATTCATGGAAAACCACCCCGGCGGCGACCCCGCCACCGCTGCTCCGCTGCCTGGCAATGTGCTCGTTATTGGGGCGTGCGGGCAGCTTGGCCTCGAGCTGACGGCCGCCCTGCGCCAGCGTTACGCCCCGGCGGCCGTAGTAGCCGCCGACGTGCGGCCGCCCCAAAACCCAGCTGCCCTGGCTGGCGGCCCTTTCGAGCTGCTCGATGTGCTGGATAAGCCCCGCCTCACGGCCCTGGTGCAGCACTACCGGCCGGTGCAGGTATACCACCTAGCGGCGCTGCTGTCGGCCACGGCCGAGCGCGACCCCGGCTTTGCCTGGAAGCTGAATATGGACGGCTTGCTGAATGTGCTGAACGTGGCAGTGCAGGAGCGGGTGCCCCAGGTGTACTGGCCCAGCTCGATTGCCGTATTTGGGCCCGACACGCCCCGCCAGCATACGCCCCAGGTAACGGTAATGAACCCTAATACGGTGTACGGCATCAGCAAGCTAGCCGGCGAGCAGTGGTGCGAGTGGTACTACCGCCACCACGGCCTCGATGTGCGTAGCCTGCGCTACCCCGGCCTCATAGGCTACAAGAGTCTGCCCGGCGGCGGCACCACCGACTACGCCGTTGATATTTACCACAAGGCCGTGGCGGGCGAGGATTTCGAGTGCTTTCTCAAGCCCGATACCTACCTGCCCATGATGTACATGCCCGACGCCCTGCAAGCCACCCTCGACCTAATGCACGCGCCCGCCGAGGCCATTAAAGTGCGTACCAGCTACAACCTGGGCGCCATGAGCTTTGCCCCGCGCGACGTGGCCAGCAGCATTCAGCGCGAGATTCCGGGCTTCCGCATTCGCTACGCCCCCGACCAGCGCCAGGCCATTGCCGACTCGTGGCCCGCTAGCATCGACGACACGGCCGCCCGCCGCGACTGGCACTGGCAGCCCCGCTACGACCTGCACCGCATGACCCGCGACATGCTAGCCCACCTGCGCGAAGCCGTGGTAGCCTAGGCAACAAGTTCTTAAAAAGCCACTTGCGGCCACGAAAGAACGTTTTGATAACGCTCTTTCGTGGCCGCAAGTGGCTTTAAGCTTTGGCAAGGCTGAGGGGCCTAGGCCCCTACCTGGCCGGCAGCTTGCTTCAGCACGTCGCTTAGCTGGTAGAGTCGGCTTTGCGAATCGGGCGTGGCCGTGACAGCGGCCTGCTTGGTTTGCTCGCTCAGGGCGCTTAAGCTGTCGGCGATGGTGCCGTGTTGGTTGTGGGCAATGGCATCGTGCAGGCGCTGCAGCTCCTGAGCCACGTCGGCCAGGTCGGCGTTGCCGTGCAGGGTTTTCAGCCAGCCGGCCAGGTCGGCACTGGCCGCATCGGTTATCTTATTGAGCCCGCCCTGCAGCGTAGCAAGGGTAGCATCGAGTTGGCTGGTGGGGGAAGTGGTGGCCATGGAAAACGAGGGAAAAGGCGTGATGCCCTGCTAACGGCCCGCGGCCGGCCCGAGTTGGGAGTTGCCGCACCGCCAGGCCCTAGGGCGGTTGGTCGGCCGCCGCCCTAGGGCCTGGCGGTGCGGCCAGCGGGCCCGGCAGGCGCATTATTCCTGGCCCGTTTGCACACGCTGCAATTCTTTGATATAAAGTTGTTTATGCAAGCACAAGCAGCTTCATATAGTGGTAGTTAGCACTAGCATAACGCAAACTTTTCGGGCAATCACCCTACTTCCTCCGTATGCAGCAAGAAAAACCAACCTGGCTAGGTATGCCCCAGCCAGTTTCGCGCTATGACTTATAAGTTTTCTGATATTATCGGGCTGGTCAAATCTACCGCTACCGAGTTTATGGATAACAATGCGCTGCGCCACGCGGCGGCGCTATCGTACTACACCATTTTTTCGCTACCGCCGCTGCTGCTCATCGTCATCACGGTAGCCAGCCGCATCTATGGCGGCGAGGCGCTCACGGGCCAGATTTACGGCCAATTGAAGGGACTAGTGGGGTCCGATGCGGCCGAGTTCCTGCAAAACAGCATTGCCAGCTTCACCCAGAAAGACCAGGGGCCGGTGGCAACCGTAATAGGGGTCGGCACCCTCATTTTTGCGGCAACTACCTTTTTTGCCACCCTGCAAGACAGCCTCAACGACATCTGGAACCTGCGGGTGAAAACCCAGGGTATTGGCATCGGCGCCTACCTGCGGCAGCGGCTGCTTTCGTTCGGGCTCATCCTGAGCGTGGCGCTGCTACTACTTACCTCGTTCGTTATCAGCGCCTTGCTCAGCATTTTCACGGGTTACCTCGAGCGCCATCTACCAGGTATTGGGCTGATTGCCATTCGAGTGGTAGATATTTCCATCTCGCTCATCGTAACGACCCTGTTGTTTGGAATGGTGTACCGCTTCCTGCCCGACGCCATCATCCGCTGGCGCGACGTGGGCATCGGGGCGCTGATTACGGCGCTGCTTTTCCTGGTGGGTAAGTATCTGATTTCCTTTTACATTAGCAAATCCAGCCCCGGCTCGGCCTTTGGGGCGGCGGGCTCGGCCATTGTGCTGCTGGTGTGGATTTACTATTCCTCGCTCATTCTGTTTTTCGGGGCTGAGTTTACCCAGGAGTTTGCCGACGCCTTTGGCCAGCGCGTGCAGCCCAAGGCCTACGCCATTCGCATCAAAACGATAGAGGTGCCCCCCGGCGAGGCAGAGGAAGACAAAGCCAGCGGCCGCCCGCCCAGCGAAGGCAGCTGGAAGAGTTAGCCAGGGGATACGGCCGAGCTATCTTCGGTCCATGAAACACTTTCTACTTTCAATTATCGTAGTGGCTAGCCTGTTGCTGGCGAGTTTGGTGGCCCAGGCCGCGCCCACCCTAGCCCCCGCCGACACCGTAGCCGGACAGGCGCGCTTCGCCAAAATTATGAGCGCCGGCATGTGCGCCAAGCTAGAGCAGGAAAGCCAAAAGACAGACCTGACCAAGCTGCCGCCGGCCGAAAGTGAAGCGTTGTTTAAAAAGTTGATGCTGACTACTATGGGCGATAACTTCGTCGAGTTCAGCGCCCTATTGGAAAAGAAAGGCAAGGGCGAAGCCGAGGCGCTCGGCCGCGCCATCGGCGAGCAGGCGGTGTTCGACCTTATGCAGACTTGCCCCAAAGCTGCGCCCCTGCTGGCCAAGCTTGGGAGCCGCCACGTGCCGGGCGGCGCCGAAATCACCCCGGCCGAGCGCGAGATACTGCTGCCCATGACGCAGGATGCTTGCCAGCGCCTAAGCGCCGAAAATGCCAAGCAGCCCCTCGACCAGCGCACGCCCGCCCAGCGCGCAGCCGCCGTGGAGCAGGCGTTGCAGGGCGTTTTTATGAGCCACTCGGACGCGCTGACGCTGCAGTATGGCGACGAGGTGCTGCAAGACGAGGCGCAGGCAGTGGAAATCGGCAAGAAGCTAGGCCTGCTTATGCTGGAGGTTTGCCCCGCCTACATTGCGCTGGTTGGCCGCGACCACCTGGACCGGCAGCGCGCCGAAGCTTCGCTGCCAGCGGCCAAGCCCAAGGTGCCCGCGCCTACTAAGCCGCAGCCTACTAAAAAGAAAGCTCCAGCCGTTCCGGCTAAATAGCTGGGCGGCAGGCCCTAGGCGGCTTCCGTCTTCTCCTTGTTGGCCAGCTGGCCGCAGGCAGCGTCGATGTCCTTGCCCCGGCTGCGGCGAATATTGGTTTGCACGCCGCGGTCGGCCAGGTACTTGTGGAAGGCCACAATCTTATCGTCCTCGGCGTTGCGGTAGTCGGCGTTTTCGATGGGGTTGTACTCGATGAGATTCACCTTGCAGGGCAGCCACTTGCTGATGGCGTACAGCTCAGCGGCGTCGGTCAGCGAGTCGTTGAAGTCGTTGAAAACGATGTACTCGTAGGTAACCTTGCGGCCGGTTTTCTGGTGGTAGTACTGCAGGGCTTCCTTAAGGGCAGCGAGCGAGTTGGCCTCGTTGATGGGCATAATCTCGTTGCGCTTGGTGTCGTTGGGGGCGTGCAGGCTCAGGGCCAGGTTAGCTTTCACCTCGTCGTCGGCCAGCTTCTTTATCATCTTAGCAATGCCGGCCGTGCTGATGGTGATGCGCCTAGGGGCCATATTGAGGCCATCGGGCGCCGTAATGCGGCGCACGCTTTCCACCACGTTGGCATAGTTGAGCAGCGGCTCGCCCATGCCCATGTACACGATGTTGGTGAGCGGCGTGCCGTACTGCGCCTCGGCCTGCTCGCGGATGCGCACCACCTGGTCGTAAATCTCGGCCGCGTCGAGGTTGCGCTTGCGGTCCATGTAGCCGGTAGCGCAAAACTTGCACGTGAGCGAGCAGCCCACCTGGCTGCTGATGCAGGCCGTCATGCGCGTGTCGTGCGGAATGAGTACCCCTTCCACCAGGTTGCCGTCGTGCAGCCGGAAAGCCGACTTCACGGTGCCGTCGCTGCTAAGCTGCGAGCTGTGCACGGCCACCCCGTTGATAACGAAGTGTTTGGCCAGCAGCTCGCGGGTGCTCAGGGAGATGTTGTTCATCTCCTCAAACGAGCCGGCCGTGTTTTTCCAGAGCCACTCCAGCACCTGCTTGGCGCGGAAGGGCTTTTCGCCGTGCTCGACCATAAAGGCTTTGAGGTCATCGGCCGATACTTTGCGGATGTCGCGCTTGGCAGCCGGCGCGGGGGCTAGGGGTAGTTCGAGCAGCATAGCACAAAAATACAACCGGCCAGGCGGTTAGGTTCCGCCCTAGGGTGGGGAGGACTTTAGTTACCCGAGCCAATCCCTAGACGTGGCCGCCGAGCGCTTTGCAACTGAAAAGTAATGGGCACGGTATAGCCAATAGCCGTTGGCCGGCCCGCTACAATACCTGGCTCGAAGCGCGGTAATTGCCTCACGGCCATCACTACAGCCGAGTCACAATCTGCTCGTAGTGACTCTATAATGCGCACCTTCCCAATGCTTCCATCCGCCTGCACTACAAACCAGACTTTTGTATGGCCTTCTAGCCGCTCCTGAATGGCTGTGGGCGGATATACTACCCGCTGCTGAATAGCGGCTACCACGGCGAGTTTGCCGCCACCGCCAGGTAACTCTGGCAACTTCTCCACATACACATACTGGGGCTCAGCTTTCGCGGGTGCCTGTTGCGCTGAAGCTATGCTACAGCAACTCAGTATAGTACCTATCAGCAGTAGGAGGCCTCTCATTATATCTGATTTCAGATGATTACCACTGCTAAAGATACTTGCTAACTACTCCCTTCGGCAGCGCCCGCAACTTGCGCGTGGTGTAGCTGAAGCAGAGCAGGCCGGTTTTGACGCGGGTTATTTGGTGCCATCCAGCAGCTTTACCATCAGCTCAACCGTAACGGGCTTATTGTTTTGGCGACCCGGTTGCAGGCGCAGCAACCGGCGGGCGGCCACTGCAATAGCCGCTTCGCAAGCAGCTGGCAAGGCGGGCAGGCTAGTCGGCTTATCATAGGCTCCGGCATTGATGCGGCGGGCAGCGTATACGTAGCCGCTGGGCCCCACCACTAAGCGCACGTACACTGGAAAGGCCGGCGTAGCGCAACCAGCCGCCGCGCTGGCCACCTGAAACTCCCGGCGTAAGTCCGCAGTAAGAGCTTGCTGGCCGCCCGGATACACTGGCATGCGTTCCACGTAGGTATAGACTTTGCTAGAGTCAGTTGGCGTGACGCTATGCGGAGGTCGGGCAGCTACCTGCGCTCGGGCTGCACTGGCGCTACCCAGCACGCTGGCTAAGGCAACGAGTGAGAGGAAGGCTGATTTCATGGTACGGGTCGAGGATGTTTCTCTTCGATGCCGCGCCGCGCTTTATTCCATACTCAACCTACTTGCGCCGCCAATTCCGCCGGCAACGCCCGCAGCTTGCGCGTGTTGTAGTCGAAGGCCAGCATGCCGGTTTTGGCGCGGGCTACTTCCTTGCCGTGCTGGTTCTGCACTTGGTACACCAGGTCGAAGCCGTACTTGTTGGGGTCGGCCAGGCCCATGGCGATGCTTAGTACGTCGCCGTGGAACGCCTCGGCCTTGTACTCGATAGCCACGTCGGCCATAATGAACCCTAGGCGGGTGGCGGGGTCAAACTCGGTGGTGCCGAGGTGCGCCAGGAACTGCACCCGCGCCTCGTGCAGCAAACCCAGCAAGGCATCGTTGCCGAGGTGGGCGCCGTAGTTGAGGTCGGTAATGCGCACGGGCATCGTGGCGGTGAACAGGAATGAAGCGGGCAGGGCGACCTTTACGCGGGCCATATTTTTCACTTATCAATGAGCAATGAGCAATTATCAGACGGGGATGGGCCGGCTGAAGCGCCAAAAGTAGAGGTGCGCACCACGGCCGACGGTTCGCCCACGCTCTACGTGCCCGCCCTGAACGAACACTACCACAGCACCCACGGCGCCCGCCAAGAGTCGCAGCACGTGTTTATCGAAGCCGGGCTGCGACCGCTGCTGGCGGCGGGCCTAGGGCAGCAAGAGCCGCTGAAGGTGCTGGAAGTGGGCCTAGGCACCGGCCTGAACGCGCTGCTGACCCTGGAAGCCACCCAGGCAGTGCCGGGCGCCACGGTGGCCTACGATGGCTACGAAACCCACCCCCTGCCGCCCGAGGCAGTGGCGGCCCTAGCCCCCCAGTGGGCCGCTAGCGAAGTATTGAGCCGGGTATTTGCGCAGCTGCACCGGGAGCCCTGGGGCCGGGCACTGCTGCTAACGTCGGATTTTTTGCTGCGCAAGGTGCGCCAGCCTCTGCAGGCGGCTACCCTGCCAGCGGCGGCCTACGACCTGATTTACTTCGACGCCTTTGCCCCCGAGAAGCAGCCTGAGTTGTGGACGGAGGACATATTCGCTAAGCTCTACTACGCCGCCGCGCCGGGCGCGGTGCTGGTGAGCTACTGCGCGCAGGGCCAGTTTCGGCGCAACTTGCGGGCCGCGGGCTGGCTTACCGAGAAGCTGCCCGGCCCGCCCGGCAAGCGCGAGATGACGCGGGCCCGCAAGCCGGCTTAATTTCTACTACCGTTACTTTTCTATCTATTATGGCTTCTACTGCATCCATTGAGATTTACTGCCCGCACTGCCAGTGGGAGCCCGACGGCGGCGCGCACTGGCACTGCCGCTGCGGCCACGTTTGGGATACCTTCGCCACGGCCGGCACCTGCCCGCAGTGCCACTACCGCTGGCCAGTTACCGACTGCCCACCCCGGCCCGGCGGCTGCGGCATCACCTCGCCGCACATCGACTGGTACCACGGCCTCGACACGCTGATTGAAGAGCTGGTGGAGGAGGCGCTGCCCGTGGCGCAGCCGTAAGTTGCACCTGCAAATGAGCCGCAAATTTCTCGAAACCGACAGCCCCGCCTGGGTAGCCGAAGGCCTCATCACCGAGGCCCAGCGGGAAGCGCTGCTGGCCCGCTACCCGCCCGAGGCCGTGCAGGCCGTGGGCCTGCTACCGCTGCTAGGCAGCATTTTGGTAGGCTTGAGCGCCTTGAGCGTGCTGGCCGCCAACTGGCAAAACCTGCCGGCCGGGCTGCGGCTGGGCCTGCTGGTGGGCAGCATCGTGGCGGCCTACGCGGGTGGCGAGTACTTTGTGCGGCGCGGCAACCGCAGCGTGGGCCACGGCCTGCTGGCCCTAGGGCTGGTTTTTTTCGGGGCCGGCATTATCCTCACCAGCCAGCTGTATCAGCTGGTGGGCTACGACGTGAGCGGCCTGCTGGCCTGGGTAGTAGCGGGCGTGCTGCTGAGCTTTCTGTACGAGAGCCCCACGCTCACGCTGCTGCCCATCGTGATTGGGGCGGCCGTGCAAACCTACTGCACCCAGGCGCTGGGCAGCTTCAGCTACGCCACGGCGGGGCTGGTGGTGCTGGGCTGCGGCGGGCGCTGGTGGCGGCGGCCCGATGCGCTGGTGGGCACCGTGCTGGCCCTTGGGCTACTGTGGCAAGCGGGCCTGTGGGTGCTGGTCAGCCACAGCAAAATCACCTGGTTTTTCGTGCCCGCCATGCTCGTATACGCGGCCGGCGACTGGCACCCGAATGCGCGCGGCGGCCGGGCGCTCCAAGGCCCGCCGCTGGTGGCGGCCTACCTGTTTGCGCTGGGCTTGGCCTTGTTTGGCGAAACCGACCAGTACGCCGGCTTGCTGCGCCCGCCCGTCTGGGCCTACCTGGGGGCCCTAGGGGCCGTGCTGGCCGCGTCGGTGGCGGGCAAGCGGGCGCGGGGCCGCCTGGCTACCTTGCCCGACTGGCTGCTGCTGCTGCCCGGCTTTTACCTGCCCGGCGGGCTGGCGCTGGCCGTAGCCACGCTGGTGGTGCTCTATGCCCACGCCGGTTCGGTGCTGGCCCGCGCCCACCGCGCCGGCGATGCCGAGCAGCTCACGCTGGGCACCGTGCTATTCGTGGTGGCTACCATGGTGGCGTATTTCAAGCTCACCTGGGTTTTCCTAGATAAGTCGCTCTTCTTCCTCATCGGCGGCGTGCTGCTACTGAGCTTAAGCTGGTATCTGCGCCGCCGCAATGCCCAGCGCCTGGCCGCGGCCCTGGGCAGCAACAAGCAATAGACACTTATCAATCAGCAATGGGCAAAAGTGAACGTCATACTTATCTGGCGTCCGCCTGCCGAAGCATCTCTACCGAACGTCACCCGAACGATGCAGCAGAGATGCTTCGCGGGGCTCAGCATGACGTTCACTTTTGCCCATCATTCATTACTCCTTGCTAATTGCTCATGATAACTCGCCCTACTCCGTCGCGCCGCCTGCTGCTGCAACTACTTGTGGCCGCGCAGGTGCTGTACGTGCTGGGCGTGGCGGCGGCGGGCTACGCCACTACCGCCTACGGGCAGCACATTTGGCTGGCTACCAGTCCCGTCGAGCTGCACCAGCTGCAATACGGCGACTTTGTGCGGCTGCGCTACGTGGCGGCCACCGTGCCCCTGGCGGCCTGGCACGCCGGCGGCACGCCGCAGCGCCGCCAGGGGGTGTACGTGCTGTTTGCGCCCGGTGCCGATAGCCTGGCCACCGTGGCGGGCGTGTACGCCAGCGAGCCGCGCCCCGCGGCCGGCCAGGCCGTGCTGCGCGGCTTCGTGCAAGAGGTGTACAACAACAGCCTAGAGCTGCGCTACAACCTAGAACGCTACTATGTGCCCGGCGACAGTCCCCTGCGCCGAGCCAAAACCGGTCCGCCACTACGCGTGCGCGTCAGCATCGCGCCCTGGGGCCAGGCGCGCATCGAGCGGGTACGCGCACTAGGCAAGTAGCGGCGCGGCTACTTGGCGGCCAGCAATTGCCGGTCGGCCGGCGTGAGGGTTGTGAGGGCGTATTTCGCCTGGCTGGTGATGTTCATTTCGTCAAGCACGTCCACCAGGCTTTGGTACTGCGCCCCCTTATCGGCCTTAATAAGCACGATGAGCGGCCCCTGGCGCTGCCGGGCCAGCAGCGCCTGCCGCAGCCCGCGCGCGCTAAAGTTGGTGTAGTGCAGCGCCGGGGCGGGGCTTCCAGGGTCGTTCAGCCCGAAGTAGTAACCCACCTGCCGGCCCTCCCCTAGCAGAATAGTCATGGCCTGCGACGCGGGCACGGGGCTCGGGTGCTGGGCATCGGGCACCGGCATTTGCAGCTGCTGCACCCGCGGCTTGGCGAAGGTGGTGGTGAGCATGAAGAACGTGAGCAGCAGAAATGCCAGGTCCACCATCGGCGTCATGTCGAGGCGGAAACTGCGCTTCGTAGCGCGGGGCTTTTTGCCGGCGTTTCGGGGAGCGGCGGGTTCGAGAGCGGCCATTGGGCAACGGGCTAGTAGTGAGACCGCTACCCGCGCCGCCACCCGGCGGCGCTCTTGCAAGCAGCGGTTACTTACCCGATGCTGCCCTAAGAGAAATTCCACACGCCGTCGGGCGTGATATAAGCCGTCAGGGGCACATCGGTCGGCAGCACGTCGGCAATGGGAGGACCGGGCGGCTCGTTCAGTACATTGAGGCCGATGAAAGCCGTGCCGGGCCGGCACTGCGCCAGAAAGCGGTCGTAGAAGCCGCCGCCGTAGCCCACACGATGCCCGCGCTGGTCGCAGTACAGCAGCGGCACCAGCACGGCATCCAGCTGTTCGGGAAATACTTCGGGCGCCGTGAGGGGGTCAGGCACTGGCTCGTCAATGCCCCAGCGGTTAGGTTGCAGCAGCGTGCGGGGCGTCAGCTCGTAGTGGCGCAGGGTGGCGCCGCCGGGCTGCACTACGGGCACGGCCAGCCGAGTGGGCAGCTGCTCGGCCCATACACGGCGCGCCACCAGCCAGGTGTCCGGCTCGTGCCGGGCCACCAGCGGTAAAAACAGGTGCAGCCACTGCCACCCGGCCACGCCGAAATGCGCAAACAACTGCCTCTGCAACAGCTCACTGCGCTGGGCCACGTCGGCGAGCCCTAGGGCCTGGCGAGCGGCTAGGGCGGCGCGGCGTCGGGCGGCTTTTGTGGTAGGCATGGGTGGCAAACGCGCGTGGGTCAGTCCTGGGCCGTCACGTAGAAGCTTACTTTAGGCTGCATGCCAGCCAGCATCGCACCCGCCGAAAGGCGCTCCCAATTGGCCTGACTGGTAGTGCGGTAGTAAACGTCGTTATCGGTATAGCCAACTCCACCCGAAAAGTTTAACCCTTCGCGCAGCGCCGCCACATTGGCCCCGCCTACCCATTCCAGCGACAAAAAAAAGTCTTCGGTCAGCAGCAGGTCGTCGGGTGTCAGGTCCACCGAAATAGGACCGTGCGGGGTGGCCGTGCGCACGATTACGTCGCGGCGTAATAGCTTCTCGCTAGTAGGGTGCCCCTTGGCGTCGAGGCGGTAGAGGTTCACGCGCAACGTCACGAGGCCCGCGTCGTTATGAGCTACGTTGAAATTGGCACGCAGCACCTTCGTCGGCTGGTGCTTGAGGCGGATAACGGCACCCGTTTCTGCGCCTAGGTCTTGGGGATGCAGGCTAAGCGTCGAAGTAGTAGAATTGCCACTAAAACCCAGCGTGCGGTCGCGCCAGCCACGACTTTTACCTTGCACCCGCACCTCGGCCAGCGCCACGGCCGCTGGGCTGAGCGCCACGGCTGGCTGGGCGCGCAGCTGCCGCAGCGTAAGCAGCCGCGGCTGGTAGCCCAGGTATGACACCCGCACTGTGTCGGCAGCCAGGCTTTCTTGAAAGAGAAGCCCGTACTGCCCCTGCTCGTCGCTGACCGTGCCCAGCGCCTTGCCCACCACGCCAATGTTCACAAACGGCAGCGGCTGCCCGGTGCGGGCGTCCGTCACGCGCCCACTAATAGCTTGAGCCAGGGTAGCCGTGGCCACCAGTAGCAGAGAAAAAGCAAGCAGCGCGGAGTGTAGCATAACCACAAAAGAAGTCTAGCGCCAGCGGTTCTGCACGCTCCTCCGCTGCATTATCCCTGTTCCTGCACCACCGCAAACTCTAGCCCTAGGGGCTCGAAGCAAGCCAGCAACTGCTCGATAAAGCCGGGGTTATTCATCAAAATACTGAGCACGTTGTCGGTGCGCTCTTGCAAGCTGCCGCCGGGGAAGAGCTTGTCCTTGAGGGCCGTGAGCTGGGCGTAGGCGGTTTCGTGCTTGGCCTCGGCGGCTTTGCTGAGGCGCTTTTCGAGGCCGGCCAGGGCGGCGGCGGCTTTCTGGGCTTCGGCGGCCACCGTTTTCACCAGTGTGGGGTCGAGGCGCTGGGCCAGGGCCTGCACCTGCTCGTAGGTGGCGGCCAGGGCCTGCTGCTCGGCGGCCAGGCTCACTTCTTCTTGCCCCAGGGTGGCGCCTACTTGCTTTTTTAGCTCGGGCAGGGGCTTGAAGCTATCGAGCGGACTCAGGCCCAGCTTGGCGAGCTTGCCGGCGTTGGCGCGGCTCAGGTACAGGGCCGAGTTGCGGGGCAGCACGATGGGAAAGGGCACCCCTAGGGCCGCAAATACCCCCTTGAGCTGGAACCAGTAGGCCACCTCGGCCCCGCCGCCGATGTAGGCTAGGTCGGGCAGCAGCAGCTCCTGGTAGAGTGGGCGCAGCACCACGTTGGGGCTGAAGCGCTCAGGCTCGGCATCGGCCAGGGCCAGCAGCTCGGCGCGGGAGTGGCAGCGGGCGGTGCCGCGCACCGTTATCTGGGTGCAGTCGGCACCGGGGGCGGCGTCGGGCTCCAGGCGTTCGCGCTTGCCCGCGTCGGTGAGGAAGAACAGGTTGAGCGGGCGCGAGTACACCTGGGGCTTGTAGCCGGCGGCCGTCAGGCGCTCGTTGGTGGCTTGCACCGCCTGGTTCGATACCTGGCCTTCAATTTCCTGGCGCAGCACCGGGCGCAGGGCCTGCTTCAGGGCCGGCCGGTCGGCGTCGAGGCAGACCAGGCCGTAGGCGCCAAACAAGCTGGTAGCCAGCCGGCGCGTGGCTTCGCCCAGGGTGCGGCTACTGGTGTAGGCCTCGCGGAAGGCGGCGGGCACTTCGGGCGGCAGTTGGCTTAGCAGCTCCTCGTTTAGCCCTTCCAGGCCCAGGCGGCCCACCGGCCCCCCTAGGCCCGCCGCGCCGCCCGGCCCGGCCCAGCTATAAGTTTTGCCGAAAAGCGGGAAGCTGTTGATTTCGGCAAAGTCGTGGTCCTCGGTGGCCAGCCAGTACACTGGCACAAAGTCGTAGGCGGGGTAGGCTTCCTTGAGCTGCCGGGCCAGCTTGATGGCCGACACAATTTTATACACGAAGTACAGCGGCCCGGTAAACAGGTTGAGCTGGTGGCCGGTGGTGATGGTAAACGTCGTAGGGCGGGCTAGCAGGTCCAGGTTGGCGGCCACGGCGGCGGGCACATCGCCCCCCAGCTCGGCGTACTGCGCCCGCAAATCAGTTACCAGCCGCTGGCGCGCCTCGGCCGAATAGGCGGCCGGCTTTTCTTCCAGCTGGGCGGCGAAGCTTTCCAGCGCAGGCCAACGGTTATAGAAAGGCGCCAGCGCCGGGGCCTGAGCAATGTAGTCGGTAAGCAGCCCCCCAAAGGCACCGGTAGCGGCGTAGGGCAGGGTAATACAGTCGGAGGCAGCAGCCATGAGCGCGGGGAAAAGGTGGCGCAGAAGTCAGGGCAAAACCCGCACTGGGCCGAAAGGTTGGGTTTGGGGGCTTGCGCTGCCGACCTGGCTTTGGCGGCCGCCCCGAAAGCAAGCACTTTATCACCTAAGAACGAGCCGCTCGTGCGAAGTTGGCAAACCGCTTTGCGCGCTTCGCCCAACGGGTACTTTGTTAGTAGTCAGCAGCCGACATTATGGTATAAACCGAAGCTTTGGCTGCACTTACCTTAGAGGCGGCAACGGCTGCTCGACGAAGTGGTGGCTGCTCCATCATTGCTGTTCGCTCGCTTACCCCTTTTTTTCTGCTATGCTTACTCGCTACTTTTTAACGGCCCTAGGGCTACTAGGCGCCGGCCCCGCGCTGCACGCCCAGGCGCCCCCCGCCGAAACCCTGCTGCTGCGCGAGCCCGCCTTGAGCGCCGACAAGCTGGCCTTCAGCTATGCCGGCGACATCTGGCTGGCCAACCGCGACGGCTCGAACCCGCAACGACTGACGGTGGGGCCGGGCGTGGAAACCAACCCCCACTTCTCGCCCGACGGCCAGTGGCTGGCCTACTCGGGCGACTACGACCGCAACACCGACGTGTACGTGGTGGCCGTGAGCGGCGGGCAGCCCCGGCGCCTCACCTGGCACCCCTCGGCCGACGTGGTGCGCGACTGGGCGCCCGACGGCAAAAGCATCCTGTTCAGTAGCTCGCAGGAGGCGTATGCGCGCTCGTTGCAGCTCTTCACGGTGCCGCTGGCCGGCGGCCTGCCCGCGCGCCTACCCCTGCTGATGGGTGAGAAGGGCAGCTACTCGCCCGATGGCAAGCGACTGGCGCATACGCACATCACCAACGCCACCAACACCTGGAAGCACTACCGCGGCGGCCAGACCGGCCCCATCTGGCTGACGGATATGCAGACGCTGGCCACCGAGGAAATCCCGCACGAAAACGCCACCGACACCAGCCCGCTCTGGCTGGGCGGCAAGGTGTACTTCCTCAGCGACCGCAACCGCACCAACAACGTGTTTGCCTACGACGTGGCCACCAAAAAGGTAGCGCAGCTGACCCGCCACACTGACTACGACGTGAAGGCGCTCAGCGGCTTTGGCGACGAGTTGGTGTATGAGCAGGCCGGGCGGCTGCACCTGCTGAACACGGCCACTGGCCAGGCTCGCGACTTGAAAATCAGCATCGCGCCCGAGCTGCTGGCCCTGCGCCCGCAGTACCGCAACGTGGCCTCGATGGTGCGCAACACCGCCATTTCGCCCACCGGCATGCGGGCCGTGGTGGAGGCGCGGGGCGACATTTTCACGGTGCCGGCCAAGAAGGGTGAGAGCCGCAACCTGACGCACTCCGACGGCGCCCACGAGCGCTACCCGGCCTGGTCGCCCGACGGCACGCGCATCGCCTACGTCTCCGACGCCAGCGGCGAGTACCAGCTGATGGTGCAGGACCAGCGCGGCACCAAGCCCGCCCAGGCCTACTCCCTAGGGCCGCCCTCGTTCTACTTCAACCCCCGGTGGTCGCCCGACAGCAAGAAGGTCGCCTACACCGATAAGAAGCTCAACCTCTGGTACCTGGATTTGGCCAGCAAGAAGCCGGTGCGCGTGGCCAGCGAAACTTACGGCCCCAACGAGGCCCTAGCCCCCACCTGGTCGCCCGACGGGCAGTGGCTGGCTTACTCGCAGCTGATGCCCAACCACTTGCGCACGGTGTGGGTGTACCACCTACCCAGCGGCCGGCGCTTTGCCGTGAGCGACGGCCGCGCTGATGCTGACGCGCCCGCCTTTAGCCGCAACGGCAAGTACCTGTTTTTCACGGCCAGCACCGACGTGGGCTTGCGCACCACCTGGCTCGACATGACGGCCTACGACCGCACCAGCAAGCGCACGCTCTACGTGGCCGTGCTGGGCAAGCAGGATGCCTCGCCCTTTGCCCCGCAGAGCGACGAGGAGAAGGGCGCCGCCACCCGGCCCGACTCGGTGGTGGTGGGTAAGCCCGTGGGCAGCCGCACCCCCAAAGTGGCCGTGAAGGACCTGAAAGTGGCCGTGAAGGACGCCAAAGCCAAGCCCGCCGACATGGCTAAGGTCGTTATCGACACGGCGGGCCTAGGGCAGCGCATCTTGGTGGTGCCGGGCTCGGCGGTAGGCGAGCTGAGCAACGTGCAGGCCGCCGATGGCGACAAGGTGTTTTACCTGGAGCAGGTGCCCGCCAGCACCGCCGCCGGGCCTAGCGCCACGGCCAGCGGCCCCAGCCAGCGCCTGCACCGCTTCGATATGCAGGCGCGTAAGGATGAAGTGTTTATGGCCGAGGCGGAGGACTACTCGCTGAGCGCCGACGGCAAGAAGCTGCTCTACACCGCCCCGCACGACAGCTACGGCATCGTGGAAACGGCCGCCAAGCCCGCGCCCGGCGACGGCAAGCTTACCCTGACGGCCTTGGACGCCTACATCGACCCGCGCCACGAATGGGCGCAGATGTTCGACGAGGTATGGCGCCTCGAGCGCGACTATTTCTACGACGCCAACATGCACGGCCTCGACTGGGCGGCCACCAAGAAGAAGTACGCCGTCTTTCTGCCCTACGTGGCCAACCGCGCCGACCTCAACTACCTGTTTGCCGAGATGATGGGCGAGATGGTGGTGGGCCACAACTACGTGAGCGGCGGCGACATGCCCGCCCTCACCGCCAGCCCGGTAGGTTTGCTGGGGGCCGACTACGAGGTGGTGAACGACCACTACCGCTTCAAGCGCGTCTTCAACGGCGAGAACTTCAACCCCAGTTTGCGCGCCCCGCTCACCGGGCCCGGCGTGAACGTGCAGGCTGGCGACTATCTGCTAGCCGTGAACAACCGCCCCCTCACCGGCGCCGACAACGTGTACAGCTTCTTCGAAAACACTGTGGGCAAGCAGCTGACGCTCACCGTCAACGACAAGCCCAGTATGCAGGGCGCCCGCGAGGTGACGGTGGTGCCCGTGGCCAGCGAGGCCACCCTGCGCCGCATCGCCTGGGTGGAGGGCAACCGCCGCAAGGTGGACGAGCTGACCCACGGCCGCGTGGCCTACGTGTACCTGCCCAATACCAGCGCCGAAGGTTACGAGTTCTTCAACCGCTACTACTTCAGCCAGTTAGACAAGCAAGCCGTTATCATCGACGAGCGCTTCAACGGCGGCGGCTTCGTGGCCGACTACATTCTCGACTTGCTAAACCGGCCGCTGCTCAGCTACTGGGCCCCGCGCGAGGGCCAGGCGTTTACCTCGCCCGGCGCGTCCATCTACGGGCCCAAGGTGATGCTGGTCAACGAGTTTGCCGGCTCGGGTGGCGACGCGCTGCCGGCCTTTTTCCGGCGCCGGGGCCTAGGCACCATCGTGGGCAAGCGCACCTGGGGCGGCCTGGTGGGCATCTCGGGCTACCCCACCCTCATCGATGGTGGCAGTGTCACCTCGCCCAGCTTCGGCATCTACAGCCCCGATGGCAAGTGGGAAATTGAAAACCAGGGCGTACCGCCCGACATTGACGTGGACGTGCTGCCCGCCGCCACCCAAAACGGCGCCGACCCGCAGCTAGCCAAAGCCGTTGAGGTCGTCCTCAGCGACTTGCAAAAGCAGTCGTTCAAGCCGCTCGCTATCCCGGTGCAGCACCCCACGCGGGCCGTGGCAGAGTAACTATTTAAACCAGAACGTCATGCTGAGCCTGTCGAAGCATCTCTACCGCGCCGCCTAGGGTGTCGTTCGGTAGAGATGCTTCGACAGGCTCAGCATGACGTTCATTTTATTTCATACCCCCCTAGGGCCTAGCGCACCAGCTCGCCGTAGAGGTCGAAGTCGCTGGCGCCGGTGATGCGCACCTCGGCGAAGCTGCCCTGCGGGATGTGGACCTCGTCGGTGGCGGGCACCAGCACCTCGTTGTCTACCTCGGGCGAGTCGAACTCGGTGCGGCCCACGTAGTAGCCGCTTTCGAGGCGGTCGAAGAGCACGCGGTGCGTCTGGCCGACGCGGGCCTCGTTGGCTTCCAGCGAAATGTGCTGCTGAATTTCCATGATGCGGTCGGCGCGCTCCTGCTTCACTTCAGCCGGCACGTCGTCGGCCAAGGTGTGTGAGTGCGTGTTTTCCTCGTGCGAGTAGGTGAAGATGCCCAGGCGCTCGAACTTCATTTCCTGCACGAACTCTTCCAGCTCGGCAAAATCGGCCTCCGTCTCGCCGGGGTGGCCAGCGATGAGCGTGGTACGCAGCGCGATGCCCGGCACCCGGTCGCGGATTTCGCGCACCAGCTCCTTAGTGCGGCGCGCGCTGATGCCCCGGCGCATGGTTTTCAGCATGTTGTCCGAGATGTGCTGCAAGGGCATGTCCAAGTAGCGGCAGATGTTGGGCCGCTCGCGCATCACGTCCAGCGCCGCCATCGGAAACTGCGAGGGGTAGGCGTATTGCAGGCGTAGCCACTCCACGCCGGGCACGTCGCTCAGGCGCTCCAGCAGCTCGGGCAGCTTGCGCTCGCCGTAGGCTTGCAGACCGTAGTAGGTCAGGTCCTGGGCAATGAGAATCAACTCCTTAGTGCCCATGCCCACCAGGCGCTTGGCCTCGGCCACGAGGTCGTCCATCGAGCGGTCCACGTGCTTGCCGCGCATCAGCGGGATGGCGCAGAACGAGCAGGGCCGGTTGCAGCCCTCGGCAATCTTGAAGTAGGCGTAGTGTTTGGGGGTCGTCAGCAGGCGCTCGCCCACCAGCTCCTTCTTGTAGTCGGCCTCCAGCACCTTCAGCATCTGGGGCAGCTCCAGGGTGCCGAAGTAGGCGTCTACCTGCGGAATCTCCTCTTCCAGCTCGTTTTTGTAGCGTTGCGAGAGGCAGCCCGTTACGTACAGCTTTTCTAGCTTGCCGGCCTCCTTCTCGTCGGCATAGCGCAGAATGGTATCGATGCTTTCCTGCTTGGCGCCGTCGATGAAGCCGCAGGTATTGATAATAACGATGTTGGCGTCCGACTTCTTAGCCTCGTGCGTTACGGCGAAGTCGTTGGCCCGCAGCTGCCCCATGAGCACCTCCGAATCTACGAGGTTCTTGGAGCACCCTAGGGTAATAACGTTGACCTTGTTTTGCTTGAGAGTTCTAACTTTCACAATCGCAGATTTAACGGGTGTAGCGGATAGCGCAGAGTAGCTTGGCTCGGAATAAATAGGCGCTGGTAGAGCCTACAAAAGTACGACTCCCAAATAGTTAAAGCCTCGAACCAACTACCGCGGGTAGTTAGTTCGAGGCTTTCGGCAGGAATAGTACCCTAGGGCCGCGCCCTACAGCGCCTCAAACTGGCGCAGGAAGCGCACGTCGTTCTCGGTGAAGAGGCGCAAGTCCTTAATCTGGTACTTGAGCATGGTGATGCGCTCGATGCCCATGCCCCAGGCGTAGCCCGAGTACTTCTGCGAATCGATGCCGCAGTTTTCGAGCACGGCCGGGTCTACCATGCCGCTGCCGCCAATCTCGACCCAGCCGGTGCCCTTGCAGATATTGCAGCCCGCGCCTTTGCAAATGAGGCAGGTGATGTCAATTTCGGCGCTGGGCTCGGTGAAGGGGAAGTAGCTGGGCCGGAACCGGATGTTGATATCCTCGCCAAACAGCTCGCGCACAAAGTAGTAGAGCGTCTGCTTGAGGTCGGCGAAGCTCACATTTTCGTCGATGTAGAGCCCCTCAATCTGGTGGAAAAGCATGTGGGCCCGCGCCGAAATGGCCTCGTTGCGGTACACGCGGCCCGGCATCACGCGGCGGATGGGCAGCGGCTCGTTTTCCATGATGCGCACCTGCACGGTGCTGGTATGCGTGCGCAGCAGGAAGGGTTGCGGGTCGGGGCCCGCGTCGCCCCCTAGGGCCGGCTCCACGAAAAACGTGTCCTGCATATCGCGCGCCGGGTGGTTTTCGGGGAAGTTGAGGGCCGTGAAGTTGTGCCAGTCGTCCTCAATCTCCGGCCCCTCGGCCACCGCGAAGCCGATGCGGGCAAAGATGCGCAGCATCTGCTCGCGCACCAAACTTAGGGGGTGGCGGGTGCCTAGGGCCTGGGGCACCGTGGGCAGCGTGTAGTCGAAGGTGGCGTCGGCCGGTTGGTTGGCGCTGGCGGATTCCAGGGCGGCCTGGGCCTCGTCGAAGCGGGCCTGGGCCTGCTGCTTGAGGCCGTTGAGCTGCTGGCCCACGGCGCGCTTCTGCTCGCCTGGCACGGTTTTGAGCTGGTCGAACAAGTCGGCCAGGCGGCCTTTGCGGCCCAGGTAGAGGAGGCGAAACTGGTCGAGGGCGGCGGCACTGCTCACGTCGGCGGCGGCCACCTCGGCGGCGAGGGCCGAAATAGATTCCTGCATGGTAGCGCAAAGGTACGACAACGGCTAAGCTGCCTGGTTTTGAACTTTTTCTGGCAACAGCTATAAATTTTTATTTTTGATAATCAATTCTTTACAAGAATACCCTAGCTACGAGCAGCCTACTTGCCCCATAAGCTGGCACCGGCTTTGCAAATACCCACTCAGCCCTAAACTTTTACTTTCCACCCCCTTTTCTCTTTCTCATCATGGCACGCCGTTTCCTCCTTCCCCTGCTGGCTCTCACGCTCTTGGCTGCCGAAGCGGCCCATGCCCAAGCTACCACCGCCCCCACCCAGCCAGGCTACGTGAAGGCGCACAAAGCCAAGCAAGTGCTATCGAAGCGCGAGCGGAAAGCCGCCGAGGCTGCCGCCCGCGCCCAGGCCGCTACTGCCGTTGCCGCCGCCCAGCCCACGCCTTCGGCCACGCCCACCAGCTGGAGCGGCTGGAGCAACGAGCCACTACCCTTTACGCCCACTACTGCCACCCACCGCGCCACCGACGCCAACCTTTCGGTAGCGCCCGGCATGCCCATCAATCAGCTGGGCCACGGCGTGTCGACCGACTACCACGGCCGGCCCCTGGCGCCCGCCGTAGCCAGCAGCACTACCCTGCCCAACGCCCGCTAACCTGCCAGGGGGCGCCCCTGCTTTTCTCACCTGCTTTCTGCCATGCGGCCGCGAACTAGCCCTTCGCGGCCGTTTTTGCGTATGGAGGGGCTAGGCGCCCCGGCCGGCGAAATGCCGGGTTAGCGCCGCTGCTATCACCCCTTCCTCACGCTTTTTAGTATGCTCGCTTTCCGCGCTTTAGCCCTACCGCTCCTGGGCCTTGCCCTGCTGGCTGCCCCGGCCACCGCCCAAACTCGGCCCAACAAGATGGCCCGCAAACCCACCTCGCGCATGATGCCCAACCCTGCCGCCGCCCGCGCCGCCGACCCACCGCGCGGCACGGCTACCAGCAAAGGCATCAGTGGCTACGCGGCCCCCGGCGAACCCATCAACGTGAAGGACAACGGCAAGAACACGCCGCCCTACGATGGCCCCGCTGCCGGCCACGGCACTCCTGCTAAGAGCATGACTATGCCCCGTAAGCAGTAGGAGGCTGCTTACCACGCCTACTAAAAAGTCCCCGGTGCCAACTGGCGCCGGGGACTTTTTAGGTCAAAGCAACCCCTAGGGCAGCGGCTTTTTCGATACGTACAGCACGCCGTTCTGCTCCCCGCAAAAGGCGAAATCTTTGCCGCGCCCGCACAGCGGTGCCGATGCTGCTACGTACAGCCTCGCCTTACTATCGAGGTAAATACTGTTTAGTTGATGCTCCTGCGGCAGCGGTAGCAGCGGTCCTCTGTCGGGCTGGATGCCGGTGAAGTATAGGTAGGCCGTGCTGGAGCCGGGCGAGAATGGTACAGACTCAGTAGCAATGCGGTAGTTAGTACCCGAGGGGGTACGCACCCGGTTTCGCGGTACTCGCACATCAGCAAAAGCAATCGTGCTCTGCTTGAAATGATAGCGCTGCCAGGTACGGCCTTGGTCGGCGCTGTAGTGCGTGGGGTTAACCGAATAAGCCGTAGTGCTATCTACTACTGAGCCCCGGCCGCCCGTGAGGGTAAACAGCGTATCATTATGCGTTACAAACCCGAAAATACCCAAATTGGACGGATGGTTCACGGCCCACGTTTTGCCCCGGTCGGTGGTGCGATAAATGTCGTACCGGGTCGTGATGATGAGTGTGCCGTCGATGTCGCCGGTTACGGCTTCGATGGCCCGCGCTTCAGGCGCGTTTATGGTGTACCAGTCGGCGTACTCGGGAGCGGGTTGTTCGTCGGGTTGCTTGCGGCACGCCCCTAGGGTACCGAGGAGCAACAAGGCGGCTGCGTAGCGGTAAGTCATCGGTGGAAAAGGAATAGGTGAGGATAGGCCACCAAGGTACTACTGCTTCACCAACCTTTCACTTCTAGAAGCACCGCATACAGCTTAGCTTACCTAGTAACAATAAAAGCCCCCTAGGGAACGCAGGTAGTGCGTTTCCTAGGGGGCTTTTATTGTTACTAAGTGCCAGAGAAGTTAGGCGGCCACAGCTTCTTCCTGCTCTTGGGCTTGGTAAAAGAGCGTAGTGCAGTTTTCGGGGCGCAGCACCAGCTCGGCGGCGGCGCGCACGTCGGCGGGCGTTACGGCTTGCAGCTGGGCGGGCTCCTCGTTTACCAGGTTAGCGTTGCCCAGCAGCTTGCCGATGGCCAGGGCCAGAGCGCGGTTCAGCAGCTCAATCTCACCAAAAACCAGGCCTACTTCGGCCTGGTTTTTAACCTTTTGCAGCTCCGTGGCGGGCACCTCCTCGCGCAGCAGCTCGGCCACTACCTGCTCCACGGCCTGGTTGGCTTCGGCCAGGGCCACGCCCGCGTTTAGCTTGCCGCTCACCACCAGCAGGCCGGGGTCGAGCGAGCCCGTGACGGACGCCGAGATGTTGTTGAACAGCTGCAGCTCCTTCACCAGGCGCTGGTGCAGGCGCGAGCTTTTGCCCCGGCCCAGCAGGTCGCCCAGCAGGTCCACGGCGTGGTAGCGCGGGTCGAGGCGGGCGGGCATGTGGTAGGCTTTATAAAGGGCCGAAAGGGGCACCGGGGCGGTGACGGTAGCTTGGCGCGGCTGGGTTTGGGTGGGCTCCTGGGGCAGCTGGCGCGCTGGGCGGGCACCGCCCGCAATGGGCCCAAACCACTTCTCGGCCAGGCGCTTGGCTTCGGCAACCGGCACGGCCCCGGCCACTACCAGCACGGCGTTCTGGGGGGCGTAGTGCTGCCGGAAGAAGGCCCGCACGTCGCTCATCTGCGCCTCCTCAATGTGGCTGATTTCCTTGCCAATGGTATTCCACTGGTAGGGGTGCGTGCTGTAGGCCAGGGGCTTGAGCTTCAGCCACACGTCGCCGTAGGGCTGGTTGAGGTAGTTTTGCTTGAACTCCTCCACTACCACTTTGCGCTGCACGTCGAGGCCGTTTTCCGAAAACGCCAGGTCCAGCATCCGGTCGCTTTCCAGCCAGAAGCCGGTTTCGATGTTGGCGGCCGGCAGCGAGAGGTAGTAGTTGGTGAGGTCTTGCGAGGTAAAGGCGTTGTTTTCGCCGCCTACCTTTTGCAGCGGCTCGTCGTAGCTAGGCACGTTCACCGAGCCGCTAAACATCAGGTGTTCAAACAAGTGGGCAAAGCCCGTGCGATGCGGGTCCTCATCGCGCGAGCCCACGTCGTAGAGAATGTTGAGCACCGCTAGCTGGGTGCTAAAGTCCTCGTGCACAATGCAGCGCAGGCCGTTGTCAAGGGTAAATTCTTGGAAGGTTATCATAGAGCGGATAGCGCGCGAACTGGCGGAAGTCAGCAAGGTGGCAAACTTACGGGTGGCGCGCAGCTAAAATGAGCGTATAAATACGTGGCCTGCTGCACGGCGCGCCCAGTGGTTTAGAACACTAACTTGGCCTGGCACCAGGTTTTGCTGCTGTAACAGGCAAAAGGTGGCCGTAGTTGCCGGCCCTAGGCCCCCGAGCTACCACGTAGCTTGCACGCCCAGCTGCCACACCCGCGCCACCGGGTAGGTGCTGGCGTCGTAGCCGGCCAGCTGCCCCAGGCCGCCGGCGCTGCTCACGTTGGGGTCGTAGCCGCGGTAGTTACTCAGCACCAGCAGGTTTTGACCGCCCACCCACACGCGCACCTGGTGCGGCTCGGGCAGCGGCAGGCGGTAGCCCAGCGTGAGCTGGGTGAGGCGCAGGTGGCTGGCCGACTCGGGCGAAAGGTTGTCGTAGCCGTAGAACTGGCGGTAGCGGCTGGCGCGGGGCACGTCGGTGCTGGTGCCGGGGCCAGTCCAGCGGACGAGCACGCGGGCACTGGCGTTGGTGGTGGCCGTGGGCTGGTCGAGGATGGTGAGCACCGGGCTCAGCAGCTGGTAGCCGAGCAGGGCGTCCCACTGGGTTTGCAGCGTGAAGCGCCCTAGGGTCAGCTCCTGGCTTAGGTTGAGCAGCCAGCTGGGCAGGCCGCGCCCGAAGTAGCTGCCGTCGAGGGCGTCGAGCTGGCCGTCGCCGTTCTGGTCGCGGTATTGCAGCTGGCCGCTGGCGTCGAGGCCCTGGCGCTGGTAGCCGAAGTAGGGGTGCGCGGCCTCGCCCACCGCCAAGCCCGGCCCCGGCGTGCTGCCCGCCACGTTCTGCACCGTTTGCTGGTTGTGGGCGGCGCTGAAGCTGACGTTGAAATACCGCTTTTCGCGCGCGTAGGTGTAGCTAGCCGTCAGCTCGACGCCTTGGTTGAGCAGGTCCACGTCGCGCAGGTAAAAGACGGGACTGCCGTCGGGCGACAGTGGCTGCGCAAAAAGCTGCCCTACGCTGGCATGGGCGGTACGGTGGCGGTAGTAGGTGGGCTGCACCGACAGCCCGTTGTCAAATAGCTCCACCTGCACGCTGGCATTAAGGGCCGTGGTGCGGGGCAGCGGCACCGGGCCGGGGTTGAGGCCGGGCGTCAGTATAACCGGCACCGGCCCAAACAGCCCCGTAAACAGCGAAGCATTGCTGCTCTGCCCCAGGGCCGCCTCCAGCTTCAGGCGCGACAGGGTGCGCCCGTCGCCCGGCAGGTGGTCGCCTTCGAGCGTCCACGCGGCTTCGGCGCCGGGGTAGAGCTGCAACTTATCGCTCGGGCCCACCAGGTAGTCGGCGCCGAGCGCATACTCGGCGCGCAGCAGGCCGGTCAGGCGCAGCTGCTGGGCCAGCGTGTAGCGCCCCTCGGCCAGGGCGCTGGATACGGCCAAGCTACCCGACTGGCCGCCCCGGCTGTTGGTTTGGCCGGGGGCCGCCTGCCCGAAGCTGGCCGCGCGGCTTAGGCGCTGGTAGAGCAGGCTGCCGCTTAGCTCCAGCTCGTGGCGGCTCCCTAGGGCGGGCTGGTAGCTGGTGCCGAGGCGGGCGTTAGTGGTGGTAGCTTCTTGCGCCAGCCCTAGGGCCTCGTAGGCGCTGGGCGTGTAGGGCGGCTGCGTGGGCTGGGCTAGCTCGCGGCGGGTGGCGTCGGTGTGGGCCTGCTCGCCACTCAGGGCGGCCTCCAGGCGCCAGGCAGGGCGCAGCTGGTAGCGCAGGCTAGCTTGCAGTAGCAGGCGGCGCGTGCGGTCGGTGCTGGCGGCGTCGCGGGCTAGCGTTAGGGGGTTGTAAAACGTATTCGCGTAGCCGGGGTCCGTCACCAGCGGGCCGTTGGTGACGGTGGGCGCGCCGCCGGTAGTGGCCGGCACGGTGGGCGGGGACAGCAGGGCGGCGGGCACCGTGCGCTCGTTGGGCAGCGTGCGCGTCAGACTGGCGCCGCTCACGCTCAGCTGCGCGCTCAGCTTGTCGCTGAAGCGGTGCTCGGCTTGCAGGCGCAGGCCGTAGCGGCGCAGGCTAGAGTTCAGTACCACGCCGCCCTGGCCCAGGTAGTTGGCGCTGGCTAGGTAGCGGGTGCGGGCGGTGCTGCCATCTAGGCTCACGAAGTGGCTTTGCAGCAGCGCGGGTTGCAGCACCTCGGCCTGCCAGTCGGTGCCGGCCCCTAGGGCGGCGAGGGTGGCCGGGGCGAAGGGCACCGCGCCGCGACTGCCATCGTTGCGCCACACCTCGTTGGCCAGTTCGGCATACTGGCGGGCGTCGAGCAAAGCCACCGGGCGGCGCACCTGCTGCACGGCGGCGGTGGCCTCGTAGCGCAGGCGCGGGGCCTGGGCCTCGCCGGCGCGGCCGCCTTTTCTAGTGGTGATAAGCACCATGCCGTTGGCGCCCTGGCTGCCGAAGCGGGTGGTGGTGGCCGCGCCTTTCAGGATTTCTACGCTAGCCACGTCGGCCGGAGCCACGAACAGCAGCGGATTGGGCATGGTGGCGCGGGCTTGGGGCCCGGTGCCCAGGCCGTAGCCTAGGGCCGGCAGCTGGGCGGGTGCGTAGTCGGCGTTGAGGGCCGGCAGTCCGTCGATGACGTATAGCGGCTGGTCGTTGCCGCGCAGCCCGCTGCCTCGCATGCGCACCGTGGCCCAGTCGCCCGGCGCCCCCGAGTTGGGCGTGACCTGCACCCCCGCTATCCGGCTCAGCGCCGGCTGAATGGTGGTGAGTGGGAAAAAGATATTTTGCGCAGGTACAGGCTGGATATATACACCGACTGTTTTACACACTAACGAATTAAGAACCGGCTCTTTCACCAGTTGCGCCAACGAATCGGGCAGCACCGTTCGCAGCGGCACCGGGCGTGGGGGAAGCGGCTCGGTGCGCTGGGCGGCGGCCGGGCGGCCTAGGGCCAGCAGGGCGCCGGCGATGGGCAGCAGGCGGCGCAGGCATATGGAAAAGGCGTAGCGGTTGGTCATAAGCAAAGCGCGTTGGGAAATAGGATGCCGCCGGCCGCCGTTTTGCCCAACTTCCCCCAAATAACGGGCCCGCCGCCTGGCCGCTACCTTTGCCCATACTGCCACCCCGCCGGTTTTTTTATGCTTACCCAAACTGCCCCCGTCCTCCAGTTCAACCGCCGCGACTACGACAACGCCCTGCTGCTGCGTCTCTACCGCGAGCTGCTGCGCCCGCGCCTCATCGAGGAGAAGATGCTGATACTCTTGCGCCAGGGTAAGGTGAGCAAGTGGTTTTCGGGCATCGGGCAGGAGGCCGTGGCGGTGGGCAGCACCCTGGCCCTGCACGCCGACGAGTACATTTTGCCGCTGCACCGCAACCTAGGGGTGTTTACGGGCCGGCAGGTGCCGCTGGGGCGGCTGTTTGCGCAGTGGCAGGGCAAGGCCACGGGCTTCACGCAGGGGCGCGACCGCTCGTTTCACTTCGGCAGCCGCGAGCACCACATCGTAGGCATGATTTCGCACCTGGGGCCGCAGCTGGCGGTGGCTGATGGCATTGCCCTGGCCGACGTGCTCGACCAAGCCCCTAGGGTCACGCTGGCTTACTCGGGCGACGGCGGGGCCAGCGAGGGCGACTTCCACGAGGCGCTGAACGTGGCCGCCGTATGGCAGCTGCCCGTGATATTCCTAGTCGAGAACAACGGCTACGGCCTGAGCACGCCCAGCAACGAACAGTTTTGCTGCCAGTCGTTTGTGGATAAGGGGCCGGCCTACGGCATGGAGGCGGTGCAGGTGGATGGCAACAACGTGCTCGACGTGTACACCTGCATCGCGGGCCTGGCCGACGACCTGCGCCAGCGCCCCCGCCCGGTGCTGGTGGAGGCCCTCACCTTCCGGATGCGCGGCCACGAGGAAGCCAGCGGCACCAAGTACGTGCCCAGCGAGCTGCTGGAAGAATGGGGCCGCAAAGACCCGGTGGAAAACTACGAGAAGTGGCTGCTGGCCGAGGGTATCCTCAGCGAAACCGGCCGCGCGCAGGTGCGCGAAAGCATCAAGCAAGAAATCGAAAAAGCCTGGCAGGAAACCGAAGCCGCCCCCGCCCCCGTGGCCGACGCCGCCCGCGAGCTACGCGAGATGTACGCGCCGGAACCGGTTGCTAGCTCAGGTTCGACTAACGAGCAAGCAGCAACCGGAAACAAGCAGCCAGAAACCCAAGACCGCCGCTACGTCGATGCCATTCGGGAGGGGCTGTGGCAGGGCATGGAGCAGCACCCCGGCCTAGTGCTGATGGGCCAGGACATTGCCGAGTACGGCGGCGTGTTTAAGGTGACGGAAGGCTTCGTGGCCGAGTTTGGCAAGGGGCGCGTGCGCAACACGCCCCTGTGCGAGTCGGCCGTGCTGGGCGCGGGCCTAGGGCTGGCCGTGCGCGGCCGCAAGAGCATGGTCGAGATGCAGTTTGCCGACTTCGTGACCTGCGGCTTCAACCAGATAGTAAACAACCTGGCCAAAAGCTACTACCGCTGGGGCCAGCCCGCCGACGTGGTGGTGCGCCTGCCCACCGGCGCGGGCACGGCCGCCGGCCCCTTCCACTCGCAAAGCACCGAGGCCTGGTTTACCCACGTGCCGGGCCTGAAAGTGGTGTACCCCAGCAATCCACACGACGCCAAGGGCCTGCTGCTGGCCGCCCTGGCCGACCCCAACCCGGTGCTGTACTTCGAGCACAAGCTGCTGTACCGCTCGCTGAGCGGACCGGTGCCCACGGCGCCCTACCTCACGCCCATCGGCCAGGCCGCGCTGGCCCAGGAGGGCGACGAGCTGAGCATCGTGACCTACGGCCTAGGGGTGCACTGGGCCCTGAGCGCCTGCCAGGAGCTGGGCGCGCGGGCCGACATCCTGGACCTGCGCACGCTGCTGCCCTGGGACAGCGAGGCCGTGGCGCGCTCGGTGCGCAAAACCGGCCGCCTGCTGGTGCTGCACGAAGACACCCTCACCGGGGGCCTAGGGGGCGAAATAGCCGCCTGGGTGGCCGAGCACTGCTTTAGTAGCCTCGATGCGCCGGTACGTCGCGTAGGCGCGCTCGATACGGCCGTGCCGTTTGCCCCGCAGCTGGAAGCCGACTTCCTGCCCACCCAGCGCCTGCGCGAGGCCATTAAGGCGCTGCGGACGTACTAGCGGCCGTTTACTGCTGCCCGGTAGCGGTAAAGGCTGCTTGGCGCGCAGCGGCAGCCGGCTCCGGTGGCTATTGCCCCGCCCAGGCCAGGGCCTGCTGGCTGCCAAAAAGATTGGGCGCCGCCTCGCCGCTCGGCAACGCGGCGGGGCGGGTAGTCGTTGTAGCAATACTAGTAGCTGGCTTGTACTTTCGTGGTGTATTGAGGCTATTAGTTATGTATTCTATTGTATTTTATCGAGTTATAGTTGGGTGGCTAGCCCTAGGGAGCCTCCTGGGCCTGAGCGGCTGCGCGGTCTACGATTCCGTCTTTCATCCGCACCGCCTGGGCACGCCCGCCATGACGCCCGAGGCGAAAGCCAAACTGCGCGCCGCCGAAAAAGCCCGCCACAAGGGCCTAACGCTTGCCAACCCAGATGCCGACGATACCCCGAGCGCCGACGGGGCAGCCCCGAGTACTAGCCCCGTACCCACTTCGGTCAGCAACAGCAAGGCCTACAGCGAGCTGCCGGCTGGCACCCGCGCCACTTACGACAAGCAAGGCCTACTCAAGAAAAGCCCCCTGGTGCGCCTGCAGCAGAATAGCAACAAGCTGCACCACTACGACCTAAGCGCCCCGCCCCACACCGCTGCTACCCGCGACGAGCGCAAGATGCGCAAGCACTCGAAAAACCCCGGCAAGCGCGGCGCCGAGCCTAGGGCCCCCGCCGAGCCCGCCGAGCCCGCGCCAGCTCCCGACCCCACGCAGCCGGCCCCCGCCCCGGCCGCCAACGCCAGCAAAACCCCGCTGCCCCGGTCGGCGGCTAAAGCGCCAGCGCCCCGCCCGGCCAAAGCCACCCCCAAGCCCCGTACTCCGCACGCGGCGCCTACCACCGCGCCGGCCGACGAGCCCACGCCTGCCCAGGCCGCGCCGGAAAAACCTACGAAGGAAAAGAAAGCTAAAAAAGCGCCCAAGGCGCCCAAGCCCGACCCCACCCAGCCGCCCGGCAGCGGCAACTAATACCCGCGCCTTTACCATGCCTAAGCCCTTACTCTGCGCCTTGGCCCTGCTGCTAGCTAGCTCCGCCGTGGCCCAAATTGCGCCCAGCAACCCCGCCCAGCAGCGCGCGGCCAACCGCCGGGCCCTGCGCGAGGCCCAGCAAGCCAACGTGCCCTACAAGGAGTCGCACCTCACCGTAACGCGCCAGCAGCTCAAGCGGGGCAGTGCCGCCGGCCCGCCTGGCACCGCCAACACCCGCCCCGATGAAGGCAAGCGCCGGGCTGGCTTAAAACTGCCTAGCCTGCGCCGCAGCCCCAAAACCGAACCCACCCCCTGATTTTACAGTTACTACTTCAGTCACCCTTCTAAGTGGCTTTCATTTAAGCTAATCCCGCTCCTAGTTATGGCTACTCCCTGGCTTCCCCTCACCCAGTCCGACCAATTGCAAGACATTGCGCAGGCCTCGCACGAGCACCCAGTGCTCATTTTTAAGCACAGCACCACCTGCTCGATAAGCGCGGCAGCCAAAGCCAAGCTCGAGCGCCAGTGGCCCGACAACTCGCTGCCGGCCGATACGCAGATTTATTACCTCGACCTGCTGCGCTACCGCCCCCTCTCGGCCCAGGTGGCCGAGACTTTTGGCGTGCGCCACGAGTCGCCCCAGCTGTTGCTCATTCAGGATGGCGCCTGCACCTACAATGCTTCGCACATGGGCATCCGCCTCAGTGAGGCCGGCGAAACGCTGGCAGCCAAATAACCGCTAGGCTACCCAGCTAAAAAAAGCCGCCCCCAATAAAACTGGGGGCGGCTTTTTGCTTACAGAGCAGACTACCAGCGCTTATTTCAGCGCCTCAATAGCGGGCTTGTCTTTCTCAATCATGGTCAGGTGCTCGCGTAGCGTGGGCAGGGTTTTGGCCGCAAAGGCGCGCAGCTCCGGCGAAGCGGCCTTAGTTGAGGCTTCTTCGTAGGCCTTGATGTCGTCCTTGTGGTCGCTTTCCATCTTGCTCACGTACTCCTTGTCCATCGCCACGCCCTTTTTCTCGGTCACGTCCTTGTAGGTGCTTTGCGCGTCGTTGCCGAGTGTCGTGGGCAGGGTTACGTTCATTTTAGCGGCCAGGGCCTTTAGCTCGTCGTTGGCCTTGGTGTGGTCGGTTACCATGCGGTTGGCAATGTCCTTTGCCTGGGGCGATACGGCGTTTTTGGCCACGGCCTGGCCTAGCTGCACCTCCAGCATGCCCCCGCTGGCCGCCTTGGTCATAAACTCAGTGTCGTATTCGCGGGCATCTTTCAGGTCGCTGCCGGCCGAAGTCGAGTCGGGAGTGCCGGCCTCAATCTTTTTCTCGTTCACGGCCTGCGCGTCCTTCACCGAATCGGGGTTGGAGTTGCAGGCGGCGGTGCCTGCCAAAAAGGCGGCAGCCCACAAACCATTTAAAAACAAGCTTTTCATCGTGAGGTAAGGTTAGGGTGGTATATGCTAAGGGTGAGCAGTATACGCAGGTTTGCCTTACATGGTCATCGTCTTGCTATCCTGCTGCGCCATCGATAAGTGGCCTTCTACTACGGGCAGCGTGGTGGTAATCCAGTTTTGCAAGGCAGCGTTCTTGGTCATTGTCTGGTGAGCCTTCAGGGTGTTGGCCGTTTTTTGGTGGTCGGCCACCATTTGCTGCACATACTTGGTTTCAAACTCCTTGCCCGACAGCTTTTGCATGGCTGGCAGCATGGCTTGGTGGTCGGCGTCCATGTCGGTAGGCAGCGTTACGCCAGCCTTGGCGGCGATGGGTTTCAGGTTAGCCGTGCTCTTGGTATGGTCGGCAATCATCTGGTTGGCGTAGGCCTTCACCTTGCCCGATACGCCTTTGCTGAGTGCCAGCTTGCTGAGCTGCATCTCGTTCTGGTCAGAATGAGCCGCCGACTGCATAAACTCGGCGTCGTTGGCGTGCGGGGCGGTGGGGCCGTTGGGGTCAGCGGCGCCATTGCCGGCCATCGTGCCGCTCATCGCGCTACCCGAGTCGGCGGCCATTGCGCTGCCCATTTTGCCGGCCGACGAGTCGCTGCTCATGGTTGAGGAGCTAGCCGCGTCTGTAGTGCCGGAGGCAGCAGTATCGGAGGTGGTAGAGGTGCTGCAAGCCGTAAACAGCAGGAGGCCGGCGCTGGCCAGCGGCAAAAGAAAGGTCTTCATCAGAAAAGGAATAGGGTAAGTTATCCTAGTTGCTTACGTGCTCCACTCGACCGAAGTTTAGTGTAAATGAGCTAGTTAGCTGCCAGCACCGAGAGCCCAGAAACTAAACCTGAAGCATAGGGCTAACTGGAAATTTGACCCTTACTTCTTTACTAACCTAAAGTAGGCCTAGGGCCTCTCTCAAAAAAAGAGTGGGCAGTCTTTAAACCTGGGGCGCAGCACGGCTTCTCACTGAAGCTAACCTCTTCATTAATCCGCTTTTATGTACGCCACCTATTCCCTCCGCTCTTTAGTCTACACCGCCCTCGCCAGCGGCCTGCTCCTGACTGCCAGCTGCCGCAAAACCACCGAAACGCCCACGGAGGACATTACCACGGCCACCGACCGCAGCGACGCCAACGCCGAAATGGCCTTAAGCACCGAGGCCGTGCGCGCCATCAGCCCGGCGGCGGCCAGCGCCGGCAGCGCCAACCCCGAAACCAGCGGCACCGATTATACCAGCCCCGATGCCGACTTCCGCGCCCGCTTCGGCTCCTGCGCCACCCGCACCTACAACGCTAGCCTGCGCCTGCTCACCATCGACTTTGGCCCCACCAATTGCCTGTGCCCCGATGGGCGCTACCGCCGTGGCCAAATCCTGGTGCAGTTCACCACCGACAACGGCAACACCCGCCGCGCCGGGGCCGTGGTCACGCGCAAAGAGTACTTCGTCAACGACAACCAGCACACCGCCACCCGCGTGTTCACCGACCTGGGCAGCGGCTCGTTTTCGGTGAGCGTGCCCAGCGCCAGCATCATCTACGCGGCGGCCAACGGCGGCGGCACCCACGCCTGGACCGCCAGCTGGACCTTCACCCGCACCGCCGGCTACGGCACGGCCACCACCCTCGACGATGCCTACAGCGTGAGTGGCGCCGCCCAAGGCACCAACCGCAAGGGCGTTGGCTATACCACCCTCATCCAAACCCCGCTCCTTAAGCGCGGCGACTGCCTCAAGTACTACGTGCACGGCACCCTTAGCATCACCAATACGCCCGGCAGCACCCTACTGCTCGACTACGACCCCAGCAACACCCAAGCCTGCGACAACACCGCCAGCGTCACCGTAAATGGCGTAACCCGCACCATCACGCTCCGCTAATCACTGATTAGCACGGATTTTAGCTGATTGCACGGATTTTGTGAACGATTGCCTTAGGGGTTGTTGACAAAGAAAAAGGCGGTTACGTAACCGCCTTTTTTATGTGCAGCTTACGGGTGAAAAATGGGCGATACCCCTAGGGCAATCGTCCACAAAATCCGTGCAATCAGCTAAAATCCGTGCTAATCAGTGATTCGGCCAGCAGCAGGTCCTCGGGGGTGGTGATTTTGAGGTTGCGGTAGTCGCCCTCCACCAAGTGTACGGGGCAGAGGTCATCGACCACGCTGGCGTCGTCGGTGAAGGTGGGCAGCTCGGGCAAGCGGTAGGCGCGGCGCAGCAGGTCGAGGTCGAAGGTTTGGGGCGTTTGCATGAGGCGCAGGCGGCGGCGGTCGAGCGGCGACGAGCCGGCGGCGCCCAGCAGGCGCACCGAGTCTTTGGGCGGCACGGCCACGGCCACGGCCCGGTGCGTGGCTGCCGCCTGGTAGGCGGCCTCCACCACCCCTAGGGGCACCAGCGGGCGCACCCCATCGTGCACGGCCACCAACGCGCCGCTGGGCGGTGCAGTGGGCAGCGCCGCCAGCCCCGCCTTCACCGAAGCCCAGCGGGTGGCGCCGCCCACTACTACGCGGTGGGGCGGCACGGCGGGGTAGCCCGCCGCCAGCTCTTGCCAGTACGCTACCTGGTCGAAGGGCAGCACCACCACCAGCTCGGCCACGGCCAGCGCGGGCGCGGCAAAGCGCCGCAGCGTGTGCAGCAGCACCGGCTCGCCGCGCAGCAGCAAAAACTGCTTGGGCCGGTCGGCGCCCATGCGCAGGCCGCTGCCGCCCGCCACCAACACGGCGTAGCGGGGCAGCGGTGAGCTGGTGAATGGATGCGGTAGTGAGTTGTCGGCTGGGGGCGGGAAGGTAGGCGGCATGAGCGAGTAATTGGCAAGAAGGGGCCTAGGGCCTAGCAGCGCAAGAAAGCGCCCAAACGCAAAAATGGCCCGGCCGCTAAGAAAGCAGCCGGGCCATTTAGTAAATCATCAGCTCACCAGCTTACAGGATGAGCATGGCGTCGCCGAAGGCGAAGAAGCGGTACTTCTCCTTAATGGCTTCCTGGTAGGCTTCCATCAGCAGCTTGTAGCCGGCGAAGGCCGAGGCCATCATCACCAGCGTGCTTTCGGGCAGGTGGAAGTTGGTCAGCAGCGAGTTGGCAATCTTGAAGTCGTAGGGCGGGTAGATGAATTTGTCGTTCCAGCCCGACGTGACCTTGATGCGGCTGCTGGCCGACACCGAGGCATCGAGGGCGCGCAGCGAAGTAGTGCCGATGGCGCACACCTGCTTCTTGGCGTCAATCGACTTGTTGACCACCCGCACGGCCTCCGCGTTCACGAAGAACTGCTCCGAGTCCATGCGGTGCTTGGTTAGGTCTTCCACGTCCACGTTGCGGTAGGTGCCCAGGCCCACGTGCAGGGTTACGAACGCCTTCTCCACGCCCTTGATTTCCATGCGCTTCATCACCTCACGCGAGAAGTGCAGGCCGGCGCTCGGGGCCGCCACGGCGCCAATGTGCTCGGCAAAGATGGTTTGGTAGCGCTCCTTGTCGGCGGGCTCGGTTTCGCGCTTCAGCACATCCTTGGGCACCGGCGTTTCGCCCAGTTCGTAGAGGGCCTTGCGGAACTCCTCGTCGGTGCCGTCGAACAAGAACTTGATGGTGCGGCCCCGCGAGGTGGTATTGTCAATGACCTCGGCCACGATGTCAGACTCGCCGAAGTAAAGCTTGTTGCCCACCCGAATTTTACGGGCCGGGTCCACCAGCACGTCCCACAGGCGGCCTTCTTTATTTAGCTCGCGCAGCAAAAACACCTCAATCTGGGCGCCCGTGCGCTCCTTTTGCCCGTACATGCGGGCCGGAAACACTTTAGTGTCGTTGAAAACAAAGACATCGCCCTCCACAAAATAGTCGAGGATGTCCTTAAATTGCTTGTGCTCAATCTGGCCGGTGGCGCGGTTCACCACCATCAGGCGCGACTCGTCGCGGTGGCGAGCCGGATGCGTGGCAATCAGCTCTTCGGGGAGTTCAAACTTGAACTCATGCAGTTTCATCGCCATGAGGGGCAGTACTAGGGGGAAGTTACCGAAAATTCGGGGGGCAAAGGTACGGCTTTTCGGGTAGATTGTTGATGAGGTGAGAGTTGGCGCTGTAATGAAATGCTCAGCTGGCGCGATTGAACCCGCGCACAAAGTGGTTTTGCTCATCTGACATTTGCCTGCCGCAGCACCGCTACCGCGCCCCTAGGGTTGTTGGGCAGCGATGGCGGCGACAAGCGCAGCATGACGTTCTTTGTTGACGGTATTCTCTCTGCTTCCCGGCTATGTTCCTCACCCTTCGCCTCGTGCTCGAAAGCTTCGCCTTTGCCTGGCAGGCGCTGCGCACCAATTTGCTGCGCACCGTCTTATCGCTGCTGGGCGTCACGGTGGGCATCTTCTCCATCATCGCCGTGTTCATGGTGGTCGATTCGCTGGAAGCCAACGTGCGCAGCAGCATGAACTTCTTGGGCGACAAGGTTATCTATGTGGGTAAGTGGCCCTGGGTGTTTGCCCCCAACAACCCCTGGTGGAAGTACTTCAACCGGCCGGTGCCCACGGCGCGCGAGTTTCGGCTGCTGCAGCGCATGCTGCCCGCCAGCAGCCAAAACGGGGTGGCCATTTTTGTGGCCAAGGGCGGCAACACGCTCAAGGCCGGCACCAACTCGGTGAGCGACTGCGCCTTGCAGGGCGTTAGCTACGACTACCGCAACGTATCGAGCGTACCCATCGAGCTAGGCCGCTACTTCACGCCGCAAGAAACGGAAGCTGGCCGGCCGGTGGCCATCGTGGGGGCCACCATTGCCAAAAATCTGTTTCCACAGGGCGGCGCGGTGGGGCGGCAGTTTAAAACGCACGGGCGCTACTTCACCATCATTGGCACCATGAAGGAGGAGGGCAAAAACCTGCTCGGCACCCCTAGCAACGACGCCAATTGCCTGATTCCCTACAACGCCTTCGCCACCATCTACGCCCTGAGCAGCACCGGCATGAGCGGGCCCTCGCCCCAGCTCGCCGTGAAGGGCCGCGACGACGACCCCGGCCTGCTGAACCTGGAGGCCGAGATGCGCGGCGATATGCGCAGCATCCGCGGCCTCAAGCCCCGCGAGGAAGACAGCTTCGCCCTCAATCGGCCCGAAATGGTGGCCGACGCCATCAGCAAGCTCTTCAGCATTATTGGGGTGGCGGGGGCCATTATTGGCTCGTTTGCCATGCTGGTGGGCGGCTTCGGCATTGCCAACATCATGTTCGTGTCGGTGCGCGAGCGCACCAACCTTATTGGCATCCAGAAGTCCTTAGGGGCCAAGAACTACTTCATCCTCTTTCAATTCCTGTTCGAGGCCATTTTTCTGTGCGTGCTGGGCGGGGCGGCGGGCATTTTCTTGGTGTGGCTCATCACCCTACTGCCGCAAGACAGCCTCACGCTGTTTCTGAGCGCGGGCAACATCTCGCTTGGCCTTATGGTATCGGTGCTAATTGGGGTACTGGCGGGCATTATTCCGGCGGTGCTGGCCGCCAACCTTGACCCGGTTATCGCTATTCGGGCTAAGTGATTCTTTATAATATGAAAATGTATTGAATGTGGAAAATGTGAAAATGACGGTGGGCTAAAGCGAAGATTTTTAGGATAACATAGCCGTTGCATTTTCACATTTTTCGTATTTTCTACATTTCCACATTACCCCCCTATCTTCGCGGCCTTGTTTTTTTCTTGCCCCACTGCCAGGAGCTGGGGCGTTTTTTTCCTACCCTGGTAGTATGTATGTCTAAGCTAAAAAAAACCAGTAAAACCAAGCTTGCTGACGAGGCCCTGAACGGGGGCTCGGGCAAGACCATTGTGCAGCCCAACGTCAACGACAACAAGCTGCGCAGCATCACCGACCTGCGCGACAAAACCGGCGTGCAGCCCAAAGCTGCGCCCGACCCCGACGAGCAGCGCATCCGCCAGGCCTTTGTGGACAAGGACTGGAACGAGATAAAGATTGCCGATAGCTGGCAGATTTTCAAGGTGATGGCCGAGTTTGTGGAGGGCTTCGAGAAGCTGTCCAAGATTGGCCCCTGCGTGAGCATCTTCGGCTCGGCCCGCACCAAGCCCGACAACCCCTACTACCAGCTGGCCGAGGAAATCGCCTCCAAGCTGGTGCGTCACGGCTACGGCGTGATTACGGGCGGCGGCCCCGGCATTATGGAAGCCGGCAACAAGGGCGCCCGCGCCGAGGGGGGCAAGTCGGTGGGCCTCAACATCGAGCTGCCCTTCGAGCAAACCCACAACCCTTACATCGACTCGGACAAGTGCATCGACTTCGACTACTTTTTCGTGCGCAAAGTGATGTTTGTGAAGTATGCGCAGGCCTTTGTGGGCATGCCCGGCGGCTTCGGCACCATCGACGAGCTGTTTGAGGCGCTGACGCTCATCCAAACCAAGAAAATCGGGCGCTTCCCGCTGGTGCTGGTGGGCACGGCCTACTGGGGCGGCCTCTTCGACTGGATTAAGAACGTAATGCTCCACGAGGAGCACAACATCTCGCCCGAGGACCTGGACCTGGTGCACCTGGTGGACGACGCCAGCGAAGCCGTGAAAATCATCGACGACTTCTACCACAAGTACTCGCTCTCGCCCAACTTCTAGGGCCGAAAGCTGGGAAGGGCTGGTAAAAAGCACGCTGCACGCAACAAGGGCCCTTTTCACCCACAACTCCTACCCTAGGCCCCCACCGGCACCCGCACCGAGGAGGCGCGCACCACCAGTTGCGGCGTCAGCTGTAGCTGCACGATGCGGCCGGTGTCGCCGGGCCCGTCGAGGGCGGCGAGCAAGGTGCTGATGAGGTCTTCGGCCATGGCTTCCATGGGCTGGGCCACTACCGTGATGGGCGGCGAATAGAGCCGAAACAAGTCGTTGTCGTCGAAGGAGATAACGGCCAGCTCGTCGGGAATGCGGCGGCCCAGGTTACGCAGGGCTTCCAGGCCGTACACCCCCAGGTAGTTGGTGGCGAAGAGCACGGCGTCGCAGGCGGGGTGGGCCGCGAAGAACGCCTGCAGGTCCTGCACCATCTGCTCGGGCTCCTGCGGAAAGCTGATTTCGTACACCAGCTCGGGCCGGCGCTGCTCGCGCATAGCCTGGGCGTAGCCTTGCCGGCGGGCCGCCATCTGGGTTTGGCCCAGCTGGGTAATCACGAGCGCCACCTGCCGGAAGCCCTGCGCCAGCAAGTGCTGGGTGGCCTGGTACATGCCGGTGGCCCCATCCACCACCACGGCGTTGGCGCTCACGCCGGGCAGCAGGCGGTCGAAGAGCACCAGGGGCTTGTCGCGCCGCACCAGGGCGCCCACTTCAGCATCCAGGCCATTGGGCAGGGCCAGAATGTAGCCGTCCACGTGCCGCTCCTGAAACATGGTGAGCAGGTCGCGCGCCTTAGCCGGGTCGTTGTTGGTGCTGCAGTAAATGATGCGGTAGCCGCGGGCCAGCGCTTTTTTCTCGATGAGGGCCGCCACCGTGGCGAAGAAGGGGTTGGCAATGTCTTCTACCATGAGGCCGATGACGTGCGTTTTGCCGGTGCGCAGGCTTTTGGCCAGCTGGTTGGGCTTGTAGCCCACCTCGTCCACGTAGGTGAGCACCCGCCGGGCCAGCTCGTCGCTGATGCGCTTCTCCTTGGCCTTGCCATTGAGCACCAGCGATACCGTGGCAATCGACACGTCGAGGTGCTGGGCAATGTCGTGAATGAGTATTTTCTTTTTCAACTCGGAGCCGCTTGGCAAGTGAATCTGATAAACAGGAACGGGCCGCCCGCTGGGGCCCTTTGCCCTAGCCCCTTTCCAGCGAGAAAAGAAGCTAGGGCGAAGGGCCCCGGCAGGCGAGCTAAGCGCTTACGCTAATACACGTCTTTTGGTCGGTTGGCCGCCGCCGCCCCAAAGGTCTTATTTGGTTGTGAACCCATCGTGAGCTGGAGTTTGCCGCCGGCTACTACGTCGCGGTGCAGCAGGTAGGTGTTGGCGTAGGGCTTGCCGTTGAGGGTGGCCGACTGAATATACAGGTTTTGCGGGCTGTTGTTGAGAGCTTCCATCACGAAGGTTTTGCCCTGGGGCAGGCGGATGGTGGCTTTGTTGACCACCGGGCTGCCCAGCACGTAGGCCAGGCTACTGGGGCTAACCGGGTAGAAGCCCATGGCCGACATGATGTACCAGGCGCTCATCTGGCCGCAGTCCTCGTTGCCGCTGATGCCGTCGGGCTTGTCGAGGTACATCTCGCGCAGCACCTGGCGCACCTTGGCGGCGGTTTTCCACTGCTGGCCGGCGTAGGCGTAGAGGTAGGTGGTGGCGTGGCTGGGCTCATTGCCGTGCGCATACATGCCGATGAGACCCGAAATGTCGGGCGAGGCGCTTTCGCCTAGGCTGCCCTGCACCACAAAAAGGCTATCGAGCTTTTCGACGAAAGCAGCCTCGCTGCCAAAGAGCTGGATGAGGCCCGGCACATCGTGGGGCACCAGCCAGGTATACTGCCAGGCGTTGCCCTCGGTGTAGGGGTTCATGCGGTGAATGCTCTGGAATGGGTTGAAGGGCAGCTGGTACTTGCCCTCGGAGGTGACGCCGCGCATGAAGCGCGTTTTGGGGTCGAAGTACTTCTGGTAGTACTTGGCGCGCTTGCTGTAGGTATCGTAGGCTTCCTTGTCGCCCAGCTTCTTGGCTACCTGCGCAATGCTCCAGTCGTCGATGGCGTATTCCATGGCCTTGGCTACCGACTCATTCTCTTTATCGGCCGGAATGAACCCTAGGGTCTTCACGTACTGCGTGCCCTCGTCGTCGCGGGTGCTTGATACTTCGAGGGCGGCCAGCACCTGCCGGCCGTCGAGGCCGGGCGTGCCCTTGAGGTAGGCTTCGGCCAGCACCGGCGCGGCGCTGTAGCCGACCATGGTGTTGGTTTCGTTGCCCATCAGGTGCCAGATGGGCAGCTTGCCCTGCTGCCGGCCGATGGCCAGCATGGCCTGCATCATGTCGGGCACGCGCTCGGGCTGGGCCAGCGTGAAGAGCGAGTGCTCGGTGCGGTAGGTGTCCCAGAGCGAGTAGATGCTGTAGTTGTTGAACGCGGCCCTAGGGTAGATTTTGCCGTCGGTGCCGCGGTAGTCGCGGTTGGCATCGTTGAAAAGGGCGGGCGCAAACCAGGCGTGGTAGAGGGACGTGTAGAAGATGCGGCGCACCACCGGGTCGGGGCTCTCAATGGCAATTTTGCCCAGCTCCTGCTCCCACTGGCCGTCGGCCGCTTTCTGCACGGCGGCGAAGTCCCAGCCCGGCAGCTCGGCCTGGATGTTGGCCAGGGCATTGTCGGTGCTCACCGGCGAAATACCGACTTTGAGCAGCAGCGGCGCGGCGGGCGCCTGGGCCCAGCTGAGCACGCCCTTCACGGCGGGGCCCTGGCCGGTTTTGCCCCCTAGGGCCTGCGCCTCGTTGAAAAGGGCAAACTCAGGCGCCGGCGCCGACACCTTAATGGCGAAGAACAGCTGCTGGTGGTTGGCCCAGCCGTGCGAGAAGCGGTGGCCCACAAAGGTTTGGGCATCCACCTGCCGCAGCTCCGTATCGGTGGCCTTGTCGCTAATACCCTCCTTGAGGTCGATGATGATGCGCGCCGGCTGGCTGCCCTTCGGAAAGGTGTAGCGGTGCAGGCCCACCCGGGCGGTGCTCGTCAGCTCGGCCCGGATGCCGTAGTCGTCGAGCGTGACGGCGTAGTAGCCGGGCCGGGCCACCTCGCGCTGGTGCGAGTAGCGCGAGAGGTAGCCCTGATGGGGCGCCTTCTGCTGGCCCTTATCGGTTTTAAGGGCGCCGGTATAGGGCATAATCAGTACGTCGCCCAGGTCGGAAGCGCCGGTGCCGCTGAGGTGGGTGTGCGAGAAGCCCGTGAGCAAACTATCCGAATAGTGGTAGCCCGAGCACCAGTCCCAGCCTTTAAAAATTTGCTGGGGCCCGAGCTGCACCGCGCCAAACGGCACGTTGGCCCCAATAAACACGTGGCCGTGCCCGCCGGTACCAATAAAAGGGTCTACAAACGAGGTGAGGCGCTGCTGGGCCGAGGTGGGGGCGGCGCCAGCCAGCAGCAGGCCCGCCACCAGCGCCCAAGGCCGCCGCGGCCGGGCAAGCACCCGGCGCCATAATCCAGAAGAGGGAAGTGCCATACGGAGAATAGTAAAAACCGAAAAGGGTGGGAGAAATGGGGCGGCTACCGGCCCGCGCGGCAGGCCAGTGCCCCCAAACGTGTGCGCTGCGCAGCCTGGCGCCTTAGCAGCCAGGCCACCAATCAGTTCGAATGGATAGACAAATATGCTAAAATGTTTAAGCAAAAATTTGGTGGCTTTGAAAAACTTTTAGATATTTCCCCAGAAATTCATTGCTGACTCATCTATTCCGGTCGGCTAACTACTTGATTTTACAGGCTTAACCTGTTCTTCATAAAAGGTAATAGTCAGTCAACAGCACTCTGCTAAGCTTGCTTTCTGCTACTTTCCCAGCAAAAATTGATACTTTACTTATCAATTTTTCGCGCTAGTCCCAGCCATTAGCTGCGCACTGCGCTACCCTGCCGCTAGCGCCGCTCGCTAGTCACCGATGCCTTTTTTTTAGCCTGCCAGCCTACCAAGTTGCTCGTTAAGTTTTTTTGCTAAAATGTTTTAGCATCAGCTAGTTATTTGGCATACAGCTGCTTGTCTACCTGTTTTAAGTCCCACCCAATTCCCACTTTTCGTATGTTCAATTCTTTATCTCGAAAAAGTTTGCGGGGCATGCCCTTGCTGCTGCTGCCCGCCACGCTGCTGCCGCTCACGCAGGCCACGGCCCGGGGTACTGCCGCTGGTGCCTACGCGCGCGCTTCGCGCCTGGTGGCGGCCGCCGTCACGGTGCAGGGCCGCGTTACCGACGAGAAAGGCAACCCGCTGCCCGGCGCCACCATCATCCTGAAGGGCAACGCCAGCGTGGGTGTTAGCTCGGATGCCGATGGTAAGTTCTCGCTGTCGGTGCCCGACGGCAACGCCACGCTGGTGATTTCGTCGGTCGGCTACGTGTCGCAGCAGATAGCCCTAGGGGGGCGCACCGACCTATCGGTGCAGCTGGTGAGCGACGACCAGGCCCTGAACGAAGTAGTGGTAGTGGGCTACGGCACCCAGAAGCGCTCGGACGTAACCGGGGCCATTGGCTCGGTGAAGAGCGCCGAACTGGTGGAGCGCCCCGTGGTGAACGTGGCGCAGGGCCTGCAAGGCAAGGTGCCGGGCGTGGACGTGTCGCTGAACTCGGGGCAGCCGGGCAGCGCGCCCACCATCCGGGTGCGGGGCTACTCATCCATCAACGCCGGCAATACGCCGCTGTACGTAGTGGATGGCGTGTTCTGGGAGCAGGGCATTACCACGCTCAACCCCAACGACATTGAGAGCCTGGAGGTGCTCAAAGATGCCTCGGCTACGGCCATTTACGGCGCGCGCGGCAGCAGCGGCGTTATCATCGTGACCACCAAGCGCGGGCGCAAGGGTAGCCAGGTGTCTTACGACAACTACGTCAGTATCAGCACCCTGGCGCGCAAGCTCAACGTGCTCAACGCGCGGGAGTTTCTGGCCCTGGAAGACCTGGACTACCAGAACGTGCAGAAGTTTGACCCTGCCGGCTGGGCCGCGGGCAAGTACGCCAGCAAGGACCCGCGCATCAAGCGCCAGGCCCTGGCTAACCCCAACGACCCTAGGCGCCTGTTCGACTCGAACCTGAACCCCCTCTACGACACCGACTGGCAGAACGAGGTGACGCAAACCGGCGTAGCCCAGAGCCACAACCTGTCGTTTTCGGGCGGCAACGACCAGACCACCTTCGGCCTGTTTTTGAACTACACCAATGCCCAGGGCATCATCCGCGAAACCTACCAGAAGCGCTACTCGGGCCGCCTCACGGTGGACAACCAGGTGAAGAGCTACCTGAAAGTGGGCGCCACGCTGAACTACAGCAACATCGAGGACAAGATTGGCAACAACTTCGTGGGCGGCAACAACATCCCGCGCATGATGATTGAGATGATTCCCATCATGCCCATCAAGTACCTCGACGGCACGTATGCGCGGCGCCAGGACTACCCCGACATGGAAAGCGGCGACAACCCCGTGGCCATCGCCCGCGAGGACGTGAACCTGACGCGCAACCAAGTGTTTGCGGGCAACATCTACGCCAACATCACCTTCTCGCCCAGCTTGAGCTTCCGCTCGGTGTTCGGCGCCAACATCAGCTCGCAGCTCAACCCCACATCCTCGACCAACCTCATTCAGCTGCGGGCCGGCACCCAGAACCTGGCCGGCTTCACGGCCTACGACGGCAAGAGCCTGCAGTGGCAGAACTACCTGACCTACAACAAGGTATTTGCGCAAGACCACTCGCTGAACGTGGTGGTCGGGGTGGATGCCCAGCGCTTCCAGGCCCTACAGGACTACACGGAAACGCGCGGCCTCGCCGACAATAGCTACTCCTATTATAACCTGGGCGCGGGCTCGGCACCGCAGGCGCCTACCTCTAACTTTGACGCCAACCAGTTCTTCTCGCTTTTCGGCCGGGCCAACTACAGCTATAAGGACCGCTACCTACTGACGGGTACCATCCGCTCGGATGCCGCCTCGCGCTTCGGCGCCGACCACCAGGTGGGGGTGTTCCCGTCGGGCGCCGTGGCCTGGCGCATCTCGCAAGAGCCTTTCTTGGTAAGCAACAGCACGATTAGCGACATGAAGCTGCGCTTTGGCTACGGCCAAACCGGCAACAGCAGCTTCGCCAATTACCAGTCGCAGGCCCGCCTAGGCACCAACACCTACGTTATCAATGGCACGCGGGTAACGGGCACCACCATCAGCACCCTGGGCAACCCCGACCTGCGCTGGGAGCGCGCCAGCCAGTACGACCTGGGCTTCAACCTGGGCTTGTGGCAGAACCGCGTGAGCTTCGAAGCCGACTTGTACTCGCGCACCACCACCGACCTGCTGCTGGCCCGCCCGGTGCCCCGCACCAGCGGCTACGGCAGCATCTTCAGCAACGTGGGCAGCGTGCGCAACCAAGGCCTGGAGCTGGCCCTGAACACGGTGAACGTGCAGGGGAAAGACTTCAGCTGGTCAACCAATTTCAACATCTCGTTCCTTAAGAACCGGGTGCTAGCCCTAGGGCCGGCGGGCGACGACATCTACCCCGGCCCCAACTTCCTGAACGAAACCAACGTGCTGCGCATTGGCCAGCCGGTGGGCTCGCTGTTTGGGCTGGTGCGCGAAGGCACCTGGGGCACCGCCGAGGCCGACCGGGCCAAGCTGTATAACCGCCTGCCCGGCGACTTGAAGTGGACCGACCAGAACAACGACGGCCAGATTAACGACCTCGACCGAGTGATTATCGGCAAGAGCATCCCCACGGGCTTCGGCACCTTCAGCAACACCTTCCGCTACAAGGGCCTCGACCTGCTGGTGGACATCCAGTTCACCTACGGCAACGACGTGATGAACCTGACCCACCACTCGGCCCTCGACCGCACCGACCAGGCCAACAGCTACTCGCGCGCCTACTACGATGCCTGGACGCCCACCAACCAGAACACGATGATTGCGCAGGCCCGCCCCTCCTACGTGTACTACGATTCGCGCATCGACTCTTATAAGGTAGAGGACGGCTCGTTCATCCGGGGCCGCAACGCGGTGCTGGGCTACAACTTCTCGAACGAGCTGCTGCAGCACATTAAGCTGGCTCGCCTGCGGGTGTACGTGTCGGCCCAAAACTTCTTCCTGGCCACCAAATACAAGGGCTACGACCCCGAAACCTCGACCTACGGCAACGCCTTCGCGCAGGGCATTCAGTTCTTCGACTATCCCAAGTCGCGCGTGTTCACGGCGGGCCTCAACGTAACCCTCTAAATTCTTCCCACCCAGCTTTATATGTTATCTCGTATTCGCTCCCGCGCGCAGGCCACGGCCTTGTGCACCGGCTTGCTGCTCGCGGCTACCGGCTGCAAGGACTTCCTGGTTGAAGACAACCGCTCGACGCTCACGCAAACCAACTACTTCACCAACGCCACGCAGGCCCAGTCTGCCGTGGATGGCCTCTACACCCGCCTGCGCCTGCTCAACGACGGCCCCGGCTACGGCGAGTCGAGCTGGGTAGCCCTGGAGCTGATGGCCGAGCACGCCACCACCCTCGGGCAGAGCTTCAACAACAACCAGATTATCAACCAGAGCATCGACCCGGCCAACCCCTACTTCTCGTCGGTGTGGAACAATGCCTACAACGGCATTGGAGCGGCCAACCTAGTGCTAGCGCGCGTGCCCGACGTTTCGATGGATGACGCTACGAAGAAGGCGCTGCTGGGCCAGGCCTACTTCATTCGGGCGTTCCTCTACTACCACCTGGTGCGCCTCTATGGCGACGTTCCCCTGCTGACGACGCCCATCGACGGCAGCAGCCCGGACCTCTACCCCTCGCGCGCCCCGCAGGCCGATGTGTACAACCTCATCATTGCCGACTTGCAGGCCGCCGAGCAGTCGGGCCTGCCGGCCGTTGACCGCACGGGCCGCATCTCGCAGGGCGCGGTGAAGGCGCTGCTGGCGAGCGTGTACCTGACCACGGCCGGCTACCCGCTCCAAATAAAGGCCAACTACCAGAAGGCCGCCGACAAGGCGGCCGAGCTGATTGACGCCAACCAGTACCCGCTGTTCACTAACTATGCCTCGCTGCACAACACCACCGACAAAAACCAGGGCGAGCTGATTTTGCAAGCCCAGTTTTTGGCCAACGTGTCGAACAGCGCCATCAGCGCGCTGGTGATTCCTTACTTCGTGGGCATCTCGAAGTACAACGACGAATTTGGGGCCCTCATCCCCACGCCGGGCTTCTACGCCACCCACGAAAGCGGTGACCTGCGCGCCCAGGAGCAGCAGTTCTACTTCTCGAAGTACCCGTCCATCCGCGACCCCAGCAAAATAGTTAACTTCGGCAGCCAGGCGCTCTACAAGTACTTCCAGGTGGAAACGGCCCTAGGGAGCGGCGTGGGCGACGAGAACTGGACGCTGCTGCGCATGCCCGAAGTAATGCTCATTTACGCCGAGGCCATTAACGAGGTGAGCGGCCCCAACACCAAGGCCTACACCCAGATTAACGCTATTCGGAGCCGGGCCAAGCTGCCCGCCCTCAGCGGCCTGAGCCAGGCCGACTTCCGCACCGCCGTGTGGAAGGAGCGCTACCACGAGCTGGCCTACGAAAACAAGGCGTACTTCGACATCCAGCGCACCCGCCAGACCTACGACGTGGCCAACAACCGCTTCGTAAACGTGGTGGGCTTCAAGGCCGAAGTAGGGCCGGCCTTCCAGGAGAAATACCTGCTGTGGGGCATTCCGTCGGCCGAAATCAACAACAACAAGAAGCTGACCCAGAACCCCGGCTGGTAGCGGCAAGTAGCTTTAGCGCCCGGTGGCCCCTAGGGGTAGCCGGGCGCTATTTGTTGAGGCCCATTTCAACCCGCGCTTTTTCGCAATTCGTGCTCAAACTCCTGTCTTTTCCTTCGCTGCTGGCCCTAGGGCTGCTGGCCGCGCCGGCGGCCGCGCAGAGCCCCGGCCCGGCCGTGCCCCTGGGCCGCGACTCGCTCACCCGGAAGGGCTACACGCTGGTGTTCATCAACCAGGACTCGGCCCTGGCGCCCGCCACCAAGCAGCGCATGACGGAGGCTTTCTTCACGGTGTATCCGCAGGAGGCCAAGCGGTTTAACAAGCAGACGCGGCGCCGGGTGGTGTTCTTTGTGAACCCCGCCTATAAGGGCGTGGCCGCCACCGACCACGGCATCGTGGACTACAGCCCCAAGTGGCTGCGCGAGCGCCCCGAGGACATTGACGTGGTGACGCACGAGGTCATGCACATCGTGCAGGCCTATCCCAACGGCAGCGCGCCCGGCTGGCTCACCGAGGGCATTGCCGACTACGCCCGCTACGTGTACGGGGTGAACAACCAGGCCGGCAACTGGAAGCTGCCCGACTACAAAGCCGGCCAGAGCTACACCAACAGCTACCGCATCATGGCGCGCTTCCTGGTGTGGCTGGAGCAGCACGGGCACCCCAAGGTGGTGGAAAAGCTGGACGCCGCCGCCCGCACCCGCACCTACACGCCCGCCATCTGGCAGCAGCAAACCGGCAAAACGCTGGACGAGCTGTGGGCCGCGTATGCGGCTAGTCCGGCCGTGCAGCTGGTGTATCGGTAGGACCCTAGGGTAACTAATGAGAAAAGAACGTCATGCTCATCTGGCGTCCGCCTGTCGAAGCATCTCTACCGCGCCATTTACCGTCGTTCAACGACGCGGTAGAGATGCTTCGACAGGCGGACGCCAGATGAGCATGACCGCCTTTTATTTGCAAGCAACTTCTGAATTCCTTTTCTCCTTCCCACCGAATGCTTAAGCATTTTCTTGCCCTAGGCGCCCTGGCGCTATTGGCCGCCGCGCCGGCCCTGGCCCAGGGGCCCACCATGGCGGCCGCCGACCCCGCGCAGTGGGTAGACCCGCGCATTGGCACCGACTCGAAGCCGAGCCTTTCCAATGGCAACACGTACCCGGCCATTGCCCTGCCCTGGGGCATGAACTTCTGGATGCCGCAGACGGGCAAAATGGGCAACGGCTGGGCCTACCAGTACGCGGCCGACAAGCTGCGCGGCTTCAAGCAAACGCACCAGCCCTCGCCCTGGATGAACGACTACGGGCAGTTTGCCCTCATGCCCCTCACGGGCAAGCCGGTGTTTGACGAGGACGCGCGCGCCAGCTGGTTTTCGCACAAGACGGAGGTAGTGGAGCCCAACTACTACCGCGTGTACTTGGCCGACCACGACGTGACCACCGAAATAGCGCCCACCGAGCGGGCGGCCCGCTTCCGGTTCACGTTCCCCAAAACCGACAGCGCCTACGTGGTGATTGACGCGCTGGATAAGGGCTCGCACGTGCAGGTGCTGCCCCAGCAGCGGCGCATCGTGGGCTACACCACCCGCAACAGCGGCGGCGTGCCTCAGAACTTCAAGAACTACTTCGTGCTGGAGTTCGACCACGACTTTACCAGCACGGCGCTGTACCAGGATAAAACCCTAGCCCCCGCCGGCACCCTCGACGTGACGGCCAACCACGCCGGGGCCATCGTGGGCTTCAAGACCAGCAAGGGCGAGCGCGTAAATGCCCGCGTGGCCTCGTCGTTCATCAGCCCCGAGCAGGCCGTGCTCAACCTCAACGAGATTGGCAACCAGGACCTGGACGCCGTGCGCCAAGCCGGCCGCGCCGCCTGGAACAAGGTGCTGAGCCGCATCGACATTGAGGGCGGCAGCCTCGACCAGCGGCGCACGTTCTACTCGTGCCTGTACCGCTCGCTACTGTTTCCGCGCAAGCTGTACGAGCTGGACGCCAGCGGCAAGGTGGTGCACTACAGCCCCTTCAACGGGCAGGTGCTGCCGGGCTATATGTATACCGATACCGGCTTCTGGGACACGTTCCGCTCGCTGTTTCCCTTCCTGAACCTGCTCTACCCCGAGGTGAGCACCGAAGTGCAGCAGGGCCTGGCCAACGACTACAAGGAAAGCGGCTGGCTGCCCGAGTGGGCCAGCCCCGGTTTGCGCAGCGTGATGGTGGGTAACAACTCGGCCTCGGTGGTGGCCGATGCCTACCTCAAGGGCATTCGGGGGCAGGACATGAACGTGCTGTACGAGGCCCTGACGCACGGCGCCAACAACGCGGGCCCCATGCCGGCCGTGGGCCGCTACGGCGTGGAGTACTACAACAAGCTGGGCTACGTGCCCTACGACGTGAAGATTAATGAGAATGCGGCCCGCACCCTGGAGTACGCCTACGACGACTTCACCATCTACCAGCTAGCCAAGGCCCTAGGGCGCCCCAAGAAGGAAATCAACCTCTACGCCCAGCGCAGCCAAAACTACCGCAAGCTCTTCGACAAGGAGAGCGGGCTGATGCGCGGGCGCAACCAGGACGGCTCGTTCCAGAAGCCGTTCAGCCCATTTAAGTGGGGCGACGCCTTCACCGAGGGCAATAGCCTGCACTACACCTGGTCGGTGTTTCACGACGTGCAGGGGCTGATGGACCTCATGGGCGGCCCGCGCAAGTTCGTGGCTACCCTCGACACCGTGTTTGCCCTGCCGCCCGTGTTCGACGACTCGTACTACCACGGCACCATCCACGAAATCCGGGAGATGCAGATTGCCGACATGGGCCAGTACGCCCACGGCAACCAGCCCATCCAGCACATGATTTACCTCTACAACTACGCCGGCCAGCCCTGGAAGGCGCAGTACTGGCTGCGCGAGGTGATGAACCGCCTGTATTTGCCCACGCCCGACGGCTACTGCGGCGACGAGGACAACGGCCAGACTTCGGCCTGGTACGTGTTTTCGGCCCTGGGCTTCTACCCCGTGTGCCCGGCCGTGAACCAGTACGTGCTCGGCGCGCCCCTCTTCCCCAAGGCCACCCTGCACCTGCCCGGCGGCAAGGACGTGGTGCTGAACGCGCCCCAGAATTCGGACGCCAACCGCTACGTCAACCAGCTGACCATCAACGGCCAGCCCTACGACAAGAACTACCTCACCTACGAGGACTTGCTGAAGGGCGCCACGCTCGACTACGAGATGAGCGCCACCCCCAACAAAACGCGCGGCACCACGCCCGACGCGGCCCCCTACTCCTTTTCCACCCCCAAGAAGTAAGCTGCCTGTTGCTTAGCTAGCTGCCTCACCAGCAGCTACAGTTACTAAAAGAACGTCATGCTGAGCCCCGCGAAGCATCTCTACCGAATAAGGCCCTAGGGAGTATCCTTGTGGCGCGGCAGAGATGCTTCGGCAGGCTCAGCATGACGTTCTATTTTTCGGCCTTCAACCTTCCTATCGCCTCACCCATCCGCTTATGAATCGTAGAATTTTTGCGCAGCAGGCGTCGCTACTGGCCGCCGGCCTGGCCTTGTCGCCCACCGCTTTTGCCGCCCCGGCGCCCGCGTTTCCGGTGGTGCGGCCGGCGGCGGGCAAGCGCCGGTTTCGCAGCAAGGCCGTGGAGGCGGCCATCGTGGAGTTTAAGAAGCAGGTGAAGGACCCCGAGCTGGGCTGGCTGTTCGAGAACTGCTTCCCGAGCACCCTCGATACGACCGTGACGTACAGCACCCTAGGGGGCCGGCCCGATACCTACGTCATCACCGGCGACATCGACGCCATGTGGCTGCGCGACTCGTCGGCCCAGGTATGGCCCTACTTGCAGCTAATTGACAAGGACCCCGAGCTGCGCAACCTCATAGCGGGCGTCATCAACCGCCAGACGCGCTGCATCCTCAAAGACCCCTACGCCAACGCCTTTTATGGCGACGACACCAAGGTGGGCGAGTGGAAAACCGACAAGACCGATATGAAGCCCGGCGTGCACGAGCGCAAGTGGGAAATCGACTCGCTCTGCTACCCCATCCGCCTGGCCTACAACTACTGGAAGAAAACCGGCGACGCCAAGCCCTTCGACGCGCAGTGGCAGCAGGCCATCAAAACCACCCTGCAAACCTTCCGGGCCCAGCAGCGCAAGAACGGCCTAGGCCCCTACCACTTCCAGCGCGAAACCACCAACGCCACTGACACCCAGCCCCTCAAGGGCTACGGCTACCCGGTGCGGCCGGTGGGCCTCATCTGCTCGGCCTTCCGCCCCAGCGACGACGCCACGCTCTACCAGTTCCTGGTGCCCAGCAACTTCTTCGCCGTCACGAGCCTACGCCAGGCCGCCGAAATACTCGCGGCCCTAGCCCCCGCCGAAACCGCCACCGCCCAGGACTGCCGCGCCCTGGCCGACGAGGTAGAGAAAGCCCTGCGCGAGCACGCCGTAGTAGACCACCCGCAGCACGGTAAAATCTACGCCTACGAGGTAGACGGCTTCGGCAGCCAGGTGCTGATGGACGACGCCAACGTGCCCAGCCTGGTGGCCCTGCCCTACCTGGGCGCCGTGCCCGCCACTGACCCGGTGTACCAGAACACGCGCAAGTTTCTGCTGTCCGAGGCCAACCCCTTCTTCTTCAAGGGCACGGCGGCCGAGGGCATCGGCGGCCCGCACGTGGGGCTGGACATGATTTGGCCCATTGCCATCACCACCCGCGGCCTCACCAGCCAGGACGATGCCGAAATCCGGGCTTGCATCCAGAGCCTCAAAACCACCCACGCCGGCACCGGCTACATGCACGAGTCGTTTAATAAGAACGACCCTAAGAAATTCACCCGCTCGTGGTTTGCCTGGGCCAACACCATCTTCGGCGAGTTTCTCTGGAAAACCTACCAGGAAAAGCCGGCGCTATTGGCATAGAGTACCTGAAAAGCAAAAAGGCGGTCATGCTGAGCTTGCCGAAGCATCTCTACCGAACGTCACTCGGACGATGCGGTAAAGATGCTTCGGCAAGCTCAGCATGACCGCCTTTTCTGTGCGGCTTTAACTCCCCTACCGCACCAGCAGTTCAGCGGGCGGGCTCACGCGGCCGTTGGGGGCGATGGTGACGGCGCGCACCAGCAGGCGCTGTCCGGTGGGCACAGTCAGGGGCTGGGTGTAGCGCTCAGTCGTCAGGTCGGGCAGGTGGCCGTCGAGGGTGTAGCGGATTTGGGCGCCGGGCACCAGCGAGCGCAGCGTAAATACCTGGCGGCCCGGTTGGCGCTGGGCGCTCACACTATCGAGCCCTAGGGGCTCGGGCACGCGGTAGTTAATCTTCTTGGCATCGAGGCGGGCAAACTGCGGGCCGAGGCGCGGCACGAAGTCGGCGTAGTTTTTCTGGGCGTTGGGCGTCCAGGCTACTTCCGAGGCGGCCAGCAGGCGCGGAAAGAGCATGTACTCGGCCTTGGCGGGCGTGGTAATGTACTCGGTCCAGAGGTTGGCCTGGGGTCCCAGCACGTGCGCCTGCTGGGCGGGCGTGAGGGCGGCGGGCAGCGGGTTGTAGCTGTAGACCTTCTCTAGGGGCAGGTAGCCGCCAATCATCAGCGGCTCATTGGGGCTGTGGGGCACGGGGTTCTGGCCGGCGTCGAGGTAAAGCCAGCCGCCCGGCGACATTACCACGTCGTGGCCCTTCTGGGCAGCTTCGATGCCGCCTTTCTCGCCGCGCCAGCTCATCACGGTGGCGCTCGGCGCAATGCCGCCTTCCAGTATTTCGTCCCAGCCGATGAGCTTCTTGCCCTTGCTGGTCAAGTAGGTTTCAATGCGGCGGTTGAACCAGCCCTGCACCTGCTCGACGTCGGTGAAGCCCTCGCGCTTCATGATTTCCTGCACGGCGGCGCTGGTTTTCCAGCGCGTCTTGGGGGCCTCGTCGCCGCCAATGTGCACGTACTTACCCGGAAACAAGGGGATTACTTCCGCCAGCACATCCTCAAAAAACTTGATGGTGGGCTCGGTGGGGCACACGATGTCCTCGTTCACGCCCCACTTGGTCCACACCTCGTAGGGGCCGGGCTGGCAGGCCAGCTCGGGGTAGGCGGCCAAAATGGCCACCGAGTGGCCGGGCATCTCAATCTCGGGCACCACCGTGATGTAGCGGCGCTTGGCGTAGGCCACCACGTCCTTAATTTGCTCCTGGGTGTAGAAGCCGCCGTAGGGCTGGCCGTCGTACTTGAAGTCGGCCGGCGACTTGAAGGTTTGCTGGGCGCCCACCAGCGTTTGCTTGCGCTGCGAGCTGATGGTAGTCAGCTTGGGGTACTTCTTGATTTCGATGCGCCAGCCCTGGTCGTCGGTCAGGTGCCAGTGGAAGGTGTTGAACTTGTAGGCGGCCAGAAAGTCGATGTACTTCTTCACGAACTCGACCGGGAAGAAGTGGCGGCTCACGTCGAGGTGCACCCCGCGCCAGGTAAACGCCGGCGCGTCGCTGATGCGCACGTAGGGCAGGCTAAGGGGGCCCGCCGTGGGCCTAGGGGGCAGCAGCTGCAAAAAGGTCTGGCAGCCGTAGAGCAGGCCCGCCCCGCCGGTCGCTGTTATGTCCACGCCTGGCCGGCCAACTGCCAGCCGGTACGCCTCGGGGCCGAGGGCGGCCCCGGTGGCCGGGCCCAGGCGAATCTGGGCCGCCTGGCGGTTAGTGGTTAGGCTCGCGGTCCGGCCCAGCGCCGTCAGCATTTCCTGCAGCAGGCCGGCCACGCTGCGCGCCTCCGGGCCGGCGGCGTAAATGCTAACCTTCTGGGGCAGCGCGTAGTGGCCGGCCGGGGTTTGCACTTCGCGGGGCAGCGGCACCAGCCCTAGGCCTTGAGCGGCCGGCGCCTGTCCGAAGGCCGCGGTGCTGGCCAGCAGTGCCAGCGGAGTGAGAAACCTGGGAACGGCAGCAAGCAACGGACGAGGAAAGGGCATGAACTAGGCGTTTGTTAGGGCGAAGAGCGAGGGGAGGCCGGCGCCGGTGGGCACCCGGCGGCCAGGGTGGCCTACACGGCGGGCACGGCGTAGCTGGCCGGCACCTTGGCGGGGTAGGCGTGGCCGCGCAGGGCAAAAAACAGGATGTAGAGGTAGCAGGGCACCAGCAGCAAGTAGGCGTTTTGCAAGCCCACGCCCTCGCTCAGCTTGCCGTAGAGGTAGGGCAGCACCGCCCCGCCACCAATGCCCATGATAACCAGGGCCGAGCCGCGCTCGGTGTAGCTGCCCAGGTTCTTAATGCTGAGCGGGAAGATGGCCGGCCACATCAGCGAGTTGGCCAAGCCCAGCAGCGCTACGCACAGCACCGAGGCGTAGCCGTGGGTGAGGGTGATGCCGATGGTGGCCAGCACCCCCAGGATGGCGCAGAGGCGCAACGCCAGCTGCTGGCTGAGCAGGCGCGGCATGGTGGCAATGCCCAGCACGTAGCCCAGCAGCATGGCCCCTAGGGTGAAGGAAGTGAAGTTACGGGCCACGTCGAGGCTGATGCCCTGCGCCCGGCCGTACTGAATAATGGTATCGCCGGCAATCACCTCGACGCCCACGTAGCAAAACATGGCCAGCACGCCCAGCATCAGGTGCGGATACTGGCTGAGGCGGCCGGCAGGCGCGGTGGTCTCGGCAGTTGGGGTTAGCTCGGGCAGGCTGGAGCGGCGCACCAGGTAGGCCAGCACCAGCAGCGCCCCGGCAATGGTCAGGTAGGGCACTACCACGCGCCCGGCCAGCTCGTTGAGCAGCGTGGCGCGGGTGGCGGCCGACTGCGTGCCGGCCAGTTGCTGCTCTAGCTCGGCAATGCCCTTAAGCACCACGGCCCCGATGAGCACGGGCGCCAGAATACCGGCCACTTTGTTGCAAATGCCCATGATGCTGATGCGCTTGGCGGCGCTGTCGAGCGGGCCCAGGATGGTGGCGTAGGGGTTGGAAGCGGTTTGGAGCAAGGCCAGGCCCGCGCCCTGCACAAACAGGCCCAGCAAAAACAACCCGAACGAGCGGGCCTGCGCCGCCGGCACGAACACCAGCGCCCCCACAGCCATCACGACCAGCCCTAGGGCCATGCCGTTCTTAAAGCCCGTGCGCTGCAGAATGAGCGACGAGGGCAACGCCAGAAATACGTAGGCGATGTAGAAAGCAAACGTGACCAACAAGGCCTGGGCGTAGGTTAACTCGCAGGCCAGCTTCAGAAACGGAATCAGCGTGCCGTTGAGCCAGGTGATGAAGCCGAAGATGAAAAACAGCGCGCCAATAATAACCAGGGGCGAGAGGGTAGTTGATTTTGTCTTTTCCATTTGCAATCAGCTCGTTAGGTTATTTTCAGAAACGTTGGCCGCGCGCGCAGCCCTAGGCAGCCGGGCGGTTCTTTACTGCAAGTATACCCCGCCGCGAAACGATGCGCCCTACCCCCCTCCCACCCGCCCGGCCGCTAAGCCAGCCACAACGCGGCGCGGCCTAACATTTCGGCCACTCGTCAGGGCTTCAGGGTTTGCACCAGGCCTTCTTGGTTGAGGCGGATGGTGGGGTGGCCAGCGGCGGTGATGGTGGCGGCAAACTGGCTGGCGGTGGCGGCCAGCTGCAACTGGTTTACTTGGGCGCCTAGGGTAACCTGGGGCGGCAAAGCCAGCTCGGCCAGGGTGGTGGCGTAGCGCTGGTGCTGCGCCAGGTACTGCTGCTGGCGGTAGTACACCAGCCAGAGGTAGGGCTTCTGCTGCTCGGCGTAGGGCAGCTGGAAGGGGGTGCCCGCCTGGCGCGTGAACTGCAGGTAGCCCCAGCGCTCGGGGTAGTGCATGTTGATGACGCCCTGCGGCGACCACACCCAGTTGTGCTCGGGCAGGGGCTGGCCGCTGGCGCTCAGCTGCTTCTGGTAGCCGGTCGGCGTGGCGCGCACATCCCACTCCACCCGCGAGAAGTTGATGCGCCAGCGCGTGCCCTCGGCCGGCGCGTGCCAATCGTAGCCTACGTGCAGGGCTTTTAGCGGAACCGCCATTTCCACGGTCCAGCCCTGGTCCTGGTCGCGGGGCTGGTTGAGGGTGCCCGCCAGCCGCAGGCCCGTGCGCAGGCCCGGCGCGTCCCAGCTCACCAGCGCGTCGCCGCCGTTGCGGTAGGGCTTGGGCAGGAAGAGGTCGAAAATGTTGCCCAGCTGGTTTACTTCAATCTCGAAGTACTGGTGGGTATCGTTGTCGGGGTCGATGAAGACTTCAAAGTCATTGTCCTTGAAGATGATATCGTCGTGGTGAGTTTGGGTGGCCCACAGCTGCGGCTCTTGCAGGCTGGCGCCGATAAAGAGCGTCGAGTCGTTCCAGAGCATCTTCACCCGCGTTGGGTAGGTGGGGCGCGGCTTGGCGGCGCCCTCAATATCCACAAAGTCACTGGTCCAGGGCGCGCGCTGCCAGTCGCCCTCGTTCAGGTTGCCGTCCAGGGTCAGGGCCTGGGTGGTGTGCTGCACCACGTAGCTCAGCGGCGGCGTAAACAGCGCCTCCTGGCCCTGAAACAAGTTTTGCGCGTGCCCAGCCTGGGCTAGCAGCACGCCCAAGCCACCTACCCACCGGCGCCAAAGTAGTAGCGGCCGCAACGAGCCAGCGAAATTTTTCATGGCCGGCAAGTTAAGCGCGCAGGCTTATTTGGCCGACCAGAGGTCTAGGGGTACAAGCCACCCTCCGCGGGCCCCCCCCAGCCCCTCCCCTCCGGGAGAGGGGGAGCCTGACGTTAGCAAACGCTCGGTTTGTGCCGTGGCTCCCCTCCCCCGGAGGGGAGGGGCCGGGGGTGGGGTCCCCCGCGGAGGGCGGCCTAAACACCGTTCCAGAAACCGCTCTAGGCCACTTCAGCGGCCAGCAAAGCCAGCGTCTGGCGGGCTTCGGGCACGTCGTGCACGCGCAGCAGGCGGGCGCCGCCCTGCAGGGCCACCACGTGCAGCGCGGTAGTGCCGTTGAGGGCGGTTTCGGGTCCCAGGCCCAGGGGCTTATACACCATGGCCTTGCGCGAGAGGCCTACCAGCAGCGGGCACCCTAGGGCGTGCAGCTCGGGCAGGCGGCGCAGTAGGGCGTGGTTGAGGGCGGGCGTTTTGGCGAAGCCGAAGCCGGGGTCGAGCAGCACGTCGGGCCGGGGCTGGCCGCCGTTGGCCTGGCGCAGGGCCGCCAGCTGGTCGCGAAAAAACCGCAAGAGCGTCAGCACAATATCCTCGTCGTAGTGGGTGAGGCTGCGCATAGTTTGGGGGTTGCCGCGCAGGTGCATCAGGCAGTAGGGCACCCCTAGGCGGGCCACGGTGGGCAGCATCTCGGCGTCGAGGGTGCCCCCACCAATGTCGTTCACCAGGTCGGCGCCGGCGGCTACGGCCTCGGCGGCCACGGCGGCCCGGAAGGTATCGGCCGAAATAAAGGCATGCGGAAACTCATGCCGCAGGGCCGCGATGGCGGGCAGCAGGCGGCGCATTTCCTCGGCGGGCGCGATGTCGTCGGCGCCGGGCCGCGAGCTGTAGCCGCCCACGTCGAGGGCGGCGGCGCCGGCTGCAAGCATGGCCTCGGCGCGGGCCAGCAGGGCCGCCTCGGTGGCCTGCCCCAGGCGCGAGCCGGGGTAGAACGAGTCGGGCGTGAGGTTAAGGATGCCCATTACCTGCGGCTGGCGCAAGTCGAGCAGCCGGCCGTGGGGGCTGCGCAGGCAGTGGGTGGTGGGGTAGCTGGGCAAGGGCACTGGAGGGTGGGCGGGGGGGCAGCGCGCGGCGGTAAATATCCGGCGGTGCGGGCGAACTTGCGGGGGTTTTCGGGTGGGTATTTCCACCACCGAAGACGCAGAAGGGTACGCAGAGCAGTCGCAACAGTCGGCCAGCCACCTTACTTATTTACTCATCTACTCACTTACCGCTTGACTACCGCCGCGCACTACGACCTGATTTTGAGCCGCTGCCGCGAATTGTTTCTGGCCAAAACCCACGACTACGGCACCGCCTGGCGCATCTTGCGCCTGCCCTCCGTCACGGACCAGATTTTTATCAAGGCCAACCGCATCCGCACCATTCAGGAAACCGGCGTGCAGCGCGTAGCCGACGGCGTGGACGAGGAATTTGTGGCCATCATCAACTACTGCCTCATTGCCCTGATGCAGCTGCGCCTGCCCGCCGCCGCGCCCCTCGACCTGCCCGCCGCCGAGGTGGCCGCCGCCTACGACCACGAAAACGCCCTGAACCGCGAGCTGCTGCAAGCTAAAAACCACGACTACGGCGAGGCCTGGCGCCAGATGCGCGTGAGCAGCATTACCGACCTGATACTCATGAAGCTGCACCGCGTAAAGCAGCTCGAAAACCTGGGGGGCGCCGCCCTGGTTAGCGAGAGCGTGGAGGGCAGCTACCGCGACATGCTGAACTATGCGGTGTTTGCGCTCATTCTGGGGGAGGAAGCAGCTGCCAGTCAAAAGCCTGTTTAAAGAGCCCGTCATGCTGAGCGCAGCCGAAGCATCTCTACCGAACAATGGCCCTAGGCGACGCGGTAGAGATGCTTCGACAAGCGGACGCCAGATAAGCATGACGTTCTATGTTTACGTATTAGTCACTCATCACCAGTAACTAGTTACTACCCCTATGCCCGTTCTACGCCCCGTTACTACGCCGGCTCCCACGGCTTCGCACTCGCTGCGCCTGTTTACGCGGGTGTGCTGGGTGGTGCTGGGGGCCGTGTTCATCTTCTCGGGCCTCATCAAGCTCAACGACCCCGTGGGCACGGCCTACAAGCTGGAAGAATACTTCGAGGTATTTGCCCTGGACGTGCCCTGGGCGGCGGGCTTCTTCGATTTCTTGAAGGGCCAGAGCCGCTTACTCAGCATCTTTCTCAGCTCGCTGGAGGTGATGCTGGGCGTGGCGCTGCTGCTGCGCTGGTACCTGCGCCAGACCCTAGGGGTGCTGCTGGCGCTGCTGGTCTTTTTTGGTTTCCTCACCTTCTACTCGGCCGCGTTCAACAAGGTGACGGACTGCGGCTGCTTCGGCGACTTCCTCAAGCTTACGCCCTGGGCTTCGTTTAGCAAAGACCTGTTTTTGCTGGCTCTGTGGGGCGTGGTGTTTACTAATCAGCGCTTTCTGCGGCACTCGTTTGTGCGCGGCACGGCCGGCCTCATGGCCATGACCGTAGCCAGCGCCCTGGCCATCGGCATTGGGGTGCGGGCGTTGGGGCACCTGCCCTACTTCGATTTTTTGCCCTACAAAGTGGGCAATAACATTGCCCAGCAGATGAAGCCAGCCGAGGCCCCGCGCTACCGCTACACCTTCGAGCGCGCTGGCAAAACCATGGAATCGGAAGCCTTCCCCACCGACTCGACCTGGAAATACAAGTCGATGACCGTGCTCAACCCCGAGCAATCGAAGGCGCCCATTACGGATTTCGTTGTCAGCGACCCCGAAGGCAACAACATCACCCAACAAGTACTAACGGGTAATAAGCTGCTGATTCTCATTCAAAACACCAACAAAGCCGACCGTGACCGCTTCGACCAACTCAACCAACTGGTGGCCGACGCGGCCAAGTCGCGCAAGCACATTGAGGTGCTGGCCATCACCAGCACCAGCGCCGGCAAGTTCGACGCCTTCCGCCACGAGGTAAACCTGGCCGCGCCCTACGCCTTTGCCGACGCCACGGTCCTCAAAACTATGATTCGCGCCAACCCCGGCCTGATGGCGCTGCACGATGGCACCGTGATGGCCAAGTACCACTACCACGACATTCCAAAGCTGTACCAGGTGGAAAAGGCGCTGTAAACCAAGGTGTAATCATTACACAAAAGCACGCCATGCTGAGCTTGTCGAAGCATCTCTACCGCGTAAGTAATCCTAACAGTTAAGGTTAGTGACGCGGGAGAGATGCTTCGGCAAGCTCAGCATGACGTGCTTATTTTTGAGCCAATGCTCCTATTTTTATTTCGCCGCCTGGGCCAGGGCCTGCTCGTGCTGGTGGGCGTGGCGGTGGTGGTGTTTCTGCTGTTCAACGTGCTGCCCGGCGACCCCGCCGCGCTGCTGGCCGGCCAACGCTCGGACCTGGCCACTCGCGCCGCCATCCGGGCCGACCTAGGGCTGGATGAGCCGCTGCCGCTGCGCCTGCTGGGCTACCTCAACGACGCCTCGCCCCTAGGGGTGCACCGGCGCGACTCGGCCGGGGTGGCGCGCTACGGCGGGGTGGCGCTGCTGCCGCTGGGCAGCCAGCGGGCGCTGGTGCTGAAGCGACCCTACCTGCGCCGCTCGTTCCAAAGCAACCAGGACGTGCTCGCGCTGCTGCTCGACCGCTTTCCGGGCACCTTGTGGCTGGCGGTGGCGGCCATGCTGCTGGCGGCGGTGGGCGGCATTGCCCTAGGGGTGGGGGCGGCGCTAAAGCCCCAGTCGTGGCTCGACCGCACACTGGTAACCACTTCGGTGCTGGGCATTTCGGTGCCCTCGTTCGTGGCGGCCATTCTCATCGCCGTCAGCTTCGGCTTCTACTGGAGCCACTGGACGGGCCTGAGCCTGACCGGGCAGCTCTACGAAACCAACCCCTTTAGCGGGCAGCGGCACCTGGCGCTGCGCAACCTGCTGCTGCCGGCGCTGGCGCTGGGGGTGCGCCCGCTGGCCATTATCGTGCAACTCACGCGCTCTAGTATGCTCGACGTGCTGAGCCAGGACTACATCCGCACGGCGCGGGCCAAGGGGCTGGGCCTAGGGGCTACGGTGTGGCGCCACGCCCTGCGCAACGCCCTGAACCCGGTGGTAACGGCCGTGTCGGGCTGGCTAGCTTCGCTCATGGCCGGCGCGTTCTTTATCGAATATATCTTCAACTGGAAGGGCCTGGGCACCACCACCTTGCAGGCCGTCGAGAACCTGGACTTTCCGGTGGTAATGGGCGCCACCCTATTCGTGGCGGCCATTTTCGTGTTGGTTAACATCGCCGTCGATATGCTTTACGCCCTGCTAGACCCTAGGGTGCGCATTAACTAAAACGGGGCGGGGCGCTACCTTGCCGGCTGAACCACGCCGCGCGGCCGGCCTCCTGCTTATGCTGTATGTAGTGGCTTGCGGCGGCATTCTGCTCCTGGCGTTTCTGCTGGGCACCAGTCCGTTGCGCGTCAACCGGCTGGCCAATGGCTGGCTTAGCTTTTTTTTGCTGTGCTTGGGCAGCGTATTGCTCAGCCGCGCCGCGCCCACGGCCGGGGAACTGCTGCCGCCTGGGCTGCCAGGCTGGCTCGAGCTGCTGCGGCTGGCCATGGCCCCCGCCCTGTACCTGAGCGTGCGGCAGTTTATCGCGCCGCACCGCGCCGGGCGGGCGCTCGATGCCGTGCACTTCGCGCCCTGGCTGCTGTTTCTACTGCTGCGGCTGCCGCCGCTGCTGGGCCACGCGGGCGGGGTGGCCGCGTGGCCGGCCGGGGTGGCGCCCCTGGTGCGGGGGCTCGTGCTGGCCACGCCAAAGGCGCAGGCGGTGGGCTACTGGCTGGCGGCCTACCTGCTGCTGCGCCAACACCAGCGCCACCCGCTGCGCCCGGCGGCCCAGTTGCAGCCGGGGCGGCTTCGCTGGCTACAGATGCTGCTGTGGGGCCTGGCGCTGCTGGTGGGCCTCTGGCTGCTCGAACTGCTGGTACCCGCCAGCCGGGAGCTGCCCCTACTGCCCGCCTGCTACCTGGCCGCCGTGGGCTACCTGGCCTACTACGCGCTGCGCCAGCCCGAGGCAGTTGCTTTCGTGGGGCCTAGGGGGCTAGCGCTGCCCGCCCGGCTGCCCGCTTACGCCCCCGACCCGCCCGCTACTCCGGCGCCGGCCGCGCCGGCCGGCCGGCAGCCGCGCCTATCGCCCAGCCAGCTGGCCTACTGGCAGCAGCGGCTGCTGCACCTGCTCGCTACCACCAAGCCCTATTTGCAGCCCGACCTGAGCCTGCCCGCGCTGGCCCAGCAAGCGGGCCTCTCCACGCACGAGCTGTCCTACGTGCTGAACGAGGGCCTAGGGGTTAATTTTTTCCAATTCATCAACCGCTACCGGGTCGAGGAAGCCAAGCGCCTGCTGGCCGCCGCCCAGCACCACCACCTGAGCATGGTGGGCATTGCCTTCGAGGCCGGGTTTAGTTCGAAGACCACGTTCAACACCGCCTTTAAAAAAGCTACCGGCCTGTCGCCCAGCCAGTTTTTGGCTGCTTTACCGCCTAGGGGTGGCCCCGCGCCCGCGCCACCTGTCGCCGACTCGCTCCCCAGTGGTTCGCCTGGATAAAGCCGAACGCCCCCAAGCCCGCCGCCCGCGAGGTTTGCCGCAGTTATCCATTCTACTGCGCGTATGCCGACTGACGCTCCAATTACTACCACTCCCCGGCGGGGCTATTCTGCGCTAGTGGGGTGCCCACTGGCGGGGCTGCTGGCGGGCGCCACGCTGCTGCGCATCGGGCGCTGGCTGCTGGGCGGGGGCCGCACCACGCCCCCCGGCCTGCTGCCGCTGGCTTGGCTGGTGCTGGCCGCCTCGGTGCTCTACGGGCTCTGGTGGAGCCGGCGTCCGCCCACGCGGCCGGCGCACCACCCGGTACTGGCCTTTTGGCAAGGCCTTATTTGCGCTGACATAGCCCTCGACTTATCCTTGTTTGGGTGGCAGAAAATTGCCAAGCTGCAGTTTTTTACGCCCCTGGGGATGCTTGACCTGCCCTTCAGCAGCTTCTCGGGCGAAGACCTGACCTGGGCCTTTTTTGGGTATTCTTACCCGTATCGCGTTGCCATCGGCCTGCTACAAATCCTAGGGGCCTGGCTGCTGCTCTTTGGCCGCACGCGTCTGCTGGGCACGCTGGTGCTGGTGCCCATCCTGCTCAACATCGTATTGCTCGACTACTTCTACCACTTGCCGGTGGGGGTGCTGTGCCACGCGCTCATCATCTTGGCGGGGGTACTTTACCTGCTCTTGCTCGACTACGAGCGCCTGGTCGAGTTCTTTTGGCGCGCGCCGGGCCGGTTGCCGCGTCCGGCGTTTCCGGGCCGGCGCCTGCGGCTACTGGGCCGCCTGGCGATAATGAGCTTGCCGCTACTGCTGCTGAGCGTGTATCATTTTCCCGATACCTATCCTCAGCTTACCGGCAAGTATACCGTGCGCGACCTGCGCCTCGACGGCCAGCCCCAGGCGGCGCGCACCTGCCAGGACAGCGTGCTCACCACCGTGTACCTAGATATTGCCCACGACTGCGTATTTGAGTTCAATGGCCCCACGCGCCGCTTGTTTGGCACCTACTCGTACCTGGCGGCGCCGCGGCGCCTGAGCGTGCGCTGGCGCTACCCCACGCCGCGCCCCGACTCGCTGCAGTTGGTCCTCACGCCTACTCCGGCAGGATTGCTGGCCGCCGGCCAGCTAGGCCAGCAGCGCGTGGCCTTTCGGCTGGTGCCAGCGCACTAGCGCCCAGGGGAAGGCGACGAGCCCTCGGCCCTAGGAAGCATCTGGGCAATTAGTTCACCTGCGCTTTAGGCAGTACCCCGTAGGTTTCGCGCTCACCCGCGCCCTTCTCGCTATGGCTCCTACCGCCGCCGACCAACCCGAAGACGCCGCCGACCGCTCGCCCACCATAGACCTGGGCGACTGGATTAATACGTTTGTGCTGGCGGCCCTACCTTTGGTAGGCTTCGTACTGCTGTGCGCGTGGGCCTTTGGCCGCACCACGCCGCCCAGCAAAGCCAACTGGGCCAGGGCCATGCTGCTGCTCTACGCGCTGGTGCTGGTGCTTGGGCTAGCGTTAGTAGCCCTCACTTGGCTGGCGCGGCCCGCCGACACGCAAGTACTGACGTCGGGGCCCGGCTACCGGGTGGTGCCCTAGGGCCGCTGCCAGGGACTAGGCCGCTACACCTGCTTCACCCTGAACAACTTGCCTAACCACCTCTACCTCATTGGCCTGCCGGGCTCGGGCAAAACCACCCTCGGGCGCCAGCTGGCGGCGCACTACGGCCGCGCCTTCGTGGACCTCGACGACGTGCTGGTGGCGGCGGCGGGCCAAAGCATTCCGGCCATTTTTGCGGCTGAGGGCGAGGCCGGCTTTCGGGCCCGCGAGGCGGCGGCCCTGGCGGCCCTGGCCGAACACGCCGGCCCGCCGCTGGTGGTGGCCACGGGCGGCGGCACGCCCTGCTTCCACGACAACCTAGCGGTGTTGCGCCGCACGGGTTTCGTGCTGTGGCTGGCGGTGCCGGTGCCCGAGCTGGCGCGGCGCCTGGCGGCCACCGGGCAAGCGGCGGCCCGGCCCCTGCTGGCCGCCACGGCCGCCGAGCAAAGCCCCGAAACCGCACTTTTAGCCCACCTAACCCGAACCTTGGCGGCGCGCGAAGAGTTTTACGCCCAGGCGCATCTGCACCACTCCGGCGCGGCCTCGGCGGCCGAGGTGGCGGCGGCGCTGGCGGCGGCGGGCTTCCGGCCCTAGGGCGGCGGCGCAACTGCTACGCCGCGCCGGGCGTAAATTTGTTTTAGAAACTGCTTTTTTATCAACTAGTAAGCTACCTCCTTCTCTATGGCGCAATTCACCGATACCGAGGCCCCGGCGGCCCCCACTCCGGTTCGGCCCAAGCACAAAGGCTCGGCCCAGCTTTTCGAAAATCCGCTGCTCGAGCGGCTCTCGCACACGCATATCGCGCTGCCCGTCAGCATCTTCCTGCTCACGGCGGTCGTTAGCCTATACTATGGCTTCACACGGGGCTTCCTTTCGGGGCTTTCGGGCCTAGGGCTGTTTTTGGCGGGCTGGTTTGGCTTCTCGTTTCTGGAGTATGTGGTGCACCGCTACCTCTACCATATTCCGGCCACTACGCCGGGCCGGGCCAAGTTTCAGTACACCATGCACGGCGTGCACCACGAGTACCCCAAGGATGAAACCCGCCTGGCGATGCCGCCCATTATCACGGTGTTCGTAGCGTCGTTGCTCTTTTTCATCTTCCGCTTCGTGTTCGGCACCTGGGCGTTTGGCATCCTGGCCGGCTTCACGTTTGGCTACGCGCTCTACCTGTTTGTGCACTACGCCATCCATGTGTATTCGCCGCCCAAGAACTTCCTCAAAGTATGGTGGACGCACCACTCGCAGCACCACTACCGGCAGGACGAGGTAGCCTTCGGCGTGAGCAGCACCCTCTGGGACCACATCATCGGCACCATGCCTAACCGCAGAACAAACTGATTCAGTATCGCGGATTCAACGGATTTCGCGGATACGCCACCTGCGGTGGCTGACGACGCGATAAAGCAAGACAAGCAAAAAGGCCACCCTAGGGTGGCCTTTTCTATTATGCAGGGGTTCAGCATCCAGCGCCTGCGTAGTCAGCTTGCCACCGGCAAGCGTATCCGCGAAATCAGTTAAATCCGTTAAATCTGCGGTCTGGTTTAGCTGGCATTGCCGCCACCGCCAATCTTGGTTACCAGCCACCAGATGAGGGCCACTACGATGAAAACGGAAATGATGCCTACCCAGGCGCCCGCCTTGAAGATGTCACCGATGGCTGCGCAGCTGGTGAGGGTCGTCACCATCAGAGTCAGCACGAAAAGCGAGAATAAACGAAAAGTGCTCATGAGAATAGTCAGGAAATGAAGGAGATGTGAAAGCCAGCAGGCAACTGCCTTCCATAGCTGGGCTTACTGCAAACGCGCCCAAAAGGTTGGCCTAGGGCTGCCGGCTAAGCGAAAGTGCCCCCGCTGAAAGATGGATATAGCATCCCCTAGGCCCTAGGTGCGTACAGGAAAAACTCCCACCTTTGCGCTACCCATGACTACCACCGAAATTTCAGCTGCCTTTACGCAGCACTACGGCGCCGCCCCCGACCTGCTGGTGCGCGCCCCCGGCCGCATCAACCTCATTGGCGAGCACACCGACTATAACGACGGCTTGGTACTGCCGGCCGCCATCGACCGCGAAATCCGCTTTGCGCTGCGCCTCAACGGCACTGACCGCGTTCGGCTGACTGCTACCGACTTGCACGACACCTACGAGGTAGCCGTGGCCGACATCAAGCCGCTGCCGGGCGGGCACTGGGCCAACTACCAGCTGGGGGTGGTGGCGGGGCTGCTGCGCGCCGGCGTGGCCGTGCCGGGCTTCGACTGCGCCTTCGGGGGCGACGTGCCGGGCGGGGCGGGCTTGTCGTCGTCGGCGGCCGTGGAGTGCGGCATTGCCTGGGGCCTGTGCGAGCTGCTGCACGCCGACCTCGACCGCATGAAGCTGGCCCACATTGCCCAGAAAGCCGAGCACGAGTACGCCAAGGTAATGTGCGGGCTCATGGACCAGTTTGCCAGCCTCTTCGGCCGCGCTGGCCACGTGGTGGAGCTGGACTGCCGCTCGCTGGAATACTGCTACTTTCCCTTCGACACCGACGACTGCCGCATTGTGCTTTGCAACTCGGGCGTGAAGCACGCCCTGGCCGATAGCGAGTACAACACGCGCCGCCACGAGTGCGCCCGCGGGGTCGAGATTTTGCAAAAGCACAACCCGGCCATTAAGAGCCTGCGCGACGCGACGCTGCCCGAGATTGAGGCCGCTAAAGACGAGCTGGGCGAGGTGATTGCGCGCCGCTGCCGCTACGTGGTGGAGGAAAACCAGCGGGTTATTGATTTCACCAAGCAGCTGGCCGAACACAACTCACTGAGCAAGGTGGGCGAGCTGCTGTACGCCAGCCACGCCGGCCTGCGCGACGACTACCAAGTGAGCTGCCCCGAGCTGGACACGCTGGTGGAGCTGAGCCGCCAGGCGCCCGGCTGCTACGGCGCCCGCATGATGGGCGGCGGCTTCGGCGGCTGCACCCTCAACCTGGTGGCTACCGCCGAGGTCAAGAACTTCCTAACCCACATGAAGCAGGGCTACCACGACCAGCTGGGCCTGAAGCTGGACACCTACGTCACCACCCTGGCCGACGGCGTAGGCGAAATATTCGAGTAGTTAGTATCAGTGTAAAAAAGGCGGTCATGCTGAGCGAAGTCGAAGCATCTCTACCGCGTAAGTAATCCTGACGCAAAGAATTAGTAACGCGGTAGAGATGCTTCTGCTGCGCTCAGCATGACCGCCTTTTTTACGCTTCTTAAGCCCCACCCCCCTATGTTTGATTTCACCGAGCAGCCGCACCGCCGCTACAACCCTTTGCAAGACGAGTGGGTGCTGGTATCGCCGCAGCGGGCCAAGCGGCCCTGGCAGGGCCAGCAAGAAAAGCCCCAGCCCGACGAGCGTCCCGCCTACGACCCTACCTGCTACCTCTGCCCTGGCAACAAGCGCACCAGCGGCGAGGTAAACCCCCAGTACGAGCACCAGTTCGTATTTCAGAACGACTTTTCGGCCCTGCTGCCCGATGGGGAAACCGGCACTTTTGAAGAAGGCGGCCTGCTAAAAGCCGTGGCCGAAACCGGCCGCTGCCGCGTCATCTGCTTCTCACCCAAGCACAACCTGACGCTGCCCGAAATGGAAATCAGCGAGGTGCGCCGCGTGGTGGACCTCTGGACCGAGCAGTTTCGGGAGCTGGGCGCCGACCCGACCATCAACTACGTGCAGATTTTCGAGAACAAGGGCTTCATCATGGGCTGCTCGAACCCGCACCCACACGGCCAGATTTGGAGCGAACGCACCGTGCCCGACCTGCCCGCCAAGGAAAGCCGCGCCCAAAAAGCCTACTTCGAGCAGCACGGCCGCACCCTGCTCAGCGCCTACCTCGAGCTGGAGCTAAAGGACAAAACCCGCCTGGTAATCGAAAACGATACCTGGGTGGTGCTGGTGCCCTTCTGGGCGGTGTGGCCCTTCGAGACGCTGGTGCTCCCTAGGCGTGCCGTGCAAGACCTGACCCAGCTAACCGACGCCGAGCGCGACGGGCTGGCCGACATCCTGCACCAGCTCACGGTGCGCTACGACAACCTGTTTGAAATCAGCTTCCCCTACTCGGCCGGCTTCCACCAGCGCCCCACCGACGGCCAGGAATACCCCGAGTGGCACCTGCACATGCACTTTTTACCGCCCCTGCTGCGCTCGGCCACGGTCAAGAAATTCATGGTCGGCTACGAGCTGCTGGCCAACGCCCAGCGCGACATCACCGCCGAGCAAGCCGCCGAGCGCCTGCGTGCGCTGCCAGCCGTGCACTACAAGCAGCAGGAAGCGGCGGCGGAATAACTGGCAAAGGCAATTGCTTCCATTCACTCCCGTCTTTTCAGCATGACTGGCACTCTGGCCCAACAGCTTTCGCTGATTTCCTACGGCAACCACCTGCTAAAAACCGGGGAATTGACAGCTGATTACTACCCAGCTAACCCGGCGTTTACCTTTTGTAACCGAGTAGATTTTCTTTATTTGCCGCTAGGGGCCAATACTACTGAAACCCTAGCCGCCCCCGACCCCCTAACGTGGCTGCGGCAGCTGCGGCAACAAGGGTACCAGCGGCTTAGCTTATGTTACCGGCCCTCGGCTGGCAACCAACTCAATACGCCCGATTATAAGCTGGCGGGTTTTATTGGGGGTGGGGGCGACTGGCTGCTCGAAGTAGCCAGCGGACCGCAAGCCGACTACTGGGCTAACCGCTGGGAAGTAACCCAGCCCAACGACCCCCAGCAACTTATTTGGGGGGTTAGCTACGGGCGCGTAGCGGCCCGGCAGCCCTTGGCGGCGGCCCGGCCGCCTCTACCTGCAGCGAAGGCCGCGCTGGCGCAGGCGCTTACCGAAATTCAGGCCTTCGCAACTGCGCAGCAGTTGGACAATTGGGCTACAATTTTTGGGAAGGCCCTAGCCCTGCTAGACAGTCCCGAGCCAGCCAACGGCGTTTACCACAACCTTCTAGTGACCGCCGAACATTCGCTGGCCGCCCGGCAGCTCATCTTCGCGGCTAGTCAGGCTTGGGTATTCGGCGGCATGGGTTCTTGGAACGACCTGGTTTTTGAGGATGAAGCTAGTAACCAGCGCTACGAAACCCTTTCGGGCCAACTCTACGCGCAGGTAAATCAGGCAATAATCAGTGGCATCAATGCGCCAGGCAGCTAGCAGCTGGCGGCGCTGGCCGCGAGGCAACTACTTCCACCTGGCAAAAAACGCGTCCACGGCGTCGCGGTAGCCGTCGCTCACGGGCAGGGTTTCCTTGGCTACTTGCAGGGTGCCGCGGCCCACAGCGGCTACGTGGTCGAGGCCCACGATGTAGGAGCGGTGGATGCGCATGAAACGGCCAGCGGGCAGCTTTTCCTCCATGCTGCGCAGGCTGGTGAGCGAGAGCAGGGGCCGGGGCTGGCTGGCCAGGTGCACCTTCACGTAGTCCTTGAGACCTTCGATGTAGAGGATATCGGCCAGCATGACGCGCACCAGCTGGTATTCTACCTTGAGGTAGATGTGGTCTTCGGGAGGCAGGGCAGCGGCTACGACCGGGGCGGGCGCGGGCGGCGCGCTAGCCGGGCGCGGCTCGAAAAAGGCCCGCGCCTTGAGGGCGGCCCGCAAAAACTCCTCGTAGTTGAAGGGCTTCAGCAAGTAGTCGAGGGCATCGACGCGGAAGCCTTCGAGGGCATACTGGTTGAAGGCCGTGGTGAAGATGACGCGCTGGCCGCCGCCCTGCAGCACCCGCGCCAGCTCGAGGCCGCTGAGGTCGGGCATCTTGATATCCAGGAACAAGAGCTTCACGTCGGGCTGCTCGTGCAGGGCGCGCAGGGCGGCCACGGCGCTGCTGTAGCGCCCCACCAGCTTTAAAAAAGGCGTTTGCTCGATGAAGGAGCAGACGAGCCCTAGGGCCAGCGGCTCATCATCGACGGCGATGCAGGCAATGGGCGGGGCTAGGGCTGCAGATTCAGGCTGAGGCATACTTCGTACTCGTGCGTGGGGGTGGGCGAAACTATTTGCAGCTCGTGGCGGCCGGGATATAGCAAGTCGAGGCGGCGCTGGGTATTGGCCAGCCCAATGCCGCCGGGCTCGTCGTCGGCCACCAATTTTTGCCGGTCAAACAAGGTATTGCGCACGCACATCACTACCTGCTGCGGCTGCGGCTGCCCCAGGCAAATGGTGATGCGGCTGGGCGCCGAGGCGCTCACGCCGTGCTTAAACGCGTTTTCGACGTAGGGCTGAAACAGCATGGGCGCCAGGTAGGGGTCGGGCGCGGCGGGGTCCTGGGGCGTTTCAAACACTACCTCTACCTGGTCGGTCAGGCGCAGGTGCATCAGGGCAATGTAGTCGCGCAAGAAGCTGATTTCCTGGCTTAGGCGGGTGTGGCCGCTGGGCGTTTCGTAGAGCACGTAGCGCATCATGCGCGAGAGGCGGTGCAGCGCGGCGCGGGCCTGCTCGCCATCCACGATGGTGAGGGCGTAGATGTTGTTGAGGGTATTGAAAAAGAAGTGCGGGTTAATCTGAGCCTTCAGCAAGCTCAGCTCGGTGGCTACCTGGCGGCGCTCCAGCTCCTGGCGCAGCTCGGCGTCGCGCTGGGCTTTTTGCATGGCGGCCAGGCTAGTGGCCAGGCCCAGCACCATGAGCACCAGCAGCAGCACGCCGGGGTCGAAGAAGGCGCTGCCCTCGGCCTCGGCCGGGCCGGGCACAAAGTGGGGTCTAGGGGCCGACCACGGGTTGGGCGGGTCCATGACGGCCTCGCGGCCCCGCGCCACCAGCTCGGGCACCTGCAGGCGGGTAGCTACCTGCTGGTGCAGCGCCAGAATGGCCAGCCCCGCCGCCACGTTTACGACCACGAAGGGCAGCCCCCGCCGCCGGTGCAGGAGCCTAGGGGCGGCCCAGCCTACATTGAGGTAAAAAAGCGCCGCCAGCAAGCCAAACACCACCGCCTGCGTCAGCCAAAACTCCGCGGGCTTGGGGCCGGGGTAGTCGGGCTGCTGGGCCCACAGTAGCGCCCCCACCAAGCCCCACACCAGCGCGTGCAGCAGCAGCGTAGAGGCGGGGCGGAGCAGGCGAAGGGGCATGGGAGGGAGCGCTAAGCTAGCAGGGCCAAGTGGCCGGCAACTCGTTTTCAGGTACGCAAACTACGACCCTAGCCGCCCGCCGGGTTGCCCTCCAATCGGCCAGTGGCGCCGCTTCATCGGCCAGCGGGGCCCTAGGGCCTGGGGTGCCCCCGCCACGGGCATTGGTCGAGCCCGCGGCGGCCCCGGCCGACGCTACCCCGGCCGCTGGCCGATTAGTGGGCCAGGGTGGCGCGCCCACCGCAGGCTGCTGCCGCTCGCAGCAGGCTTCGGGCGCATCTTTGCGACAGTCTGGTTTGCGCCGCCTATGCCCCTCAAAAAAAATATTGCCACCAGCGAAGCCGGCTTCGTCTTCAACCCCGCCACCGGCGACTCGTTTGCCGCCAATCCGCTGGCGGCCGAGGTGCTGAAGCTCCTGCAAGCCGGCCACGACCTGGCGGCCATTCGGGCGCAGCTGCTCGAGCGCTACGATGTGCCCGCCCACCAGCTCCAGCACGACCTGGATGATTTTATCTGGCAACTAACTAGCTTTCAGCTGCTGGAAGAATAGCTGGCAATTGCTGCGCGCGGCAAACTACCGATAGCTATTGCTCACTACTCATTAATTACCCCTCGCTCCCGCTGTGCTTACCATTGCGCTCACCGGCCTCAACGCTACCGACAGCCCCGGCGCGGGCGTGGCCGTGGCGCGGGCGCTGCGCGAGGCGCCCGGCCGGGCGGTGCGCCTGGTGGGCCTGAGCTACGAGCCGCTGGAGCCGGGCATTTTTTTGCCCGATTTCTTTGCCAAAACCTACCTGCTCCCCTACCCCTCGGCCGGCTCGGCGGCTCTGCTCGAGCGCCTCACCTACGTGCAGGAGCGTGAGCAAATCGACGTGCTTATTCCCTGCTTCGATGCCGAGCTGGCGCACTTTATTCGCCTCGAAGCTTCCCTCAAGGCCCTGGGTATTCGGATGCTGCTGCCCACGGCCAACCAGCTAGCCAGCCGCGACAAGTTGCGCCTCGCCGAGTTTGGCGCGGCCCACCACCTGCCCGTGCCCGCCACCCACGCCCTGCACCAGCCCGCCGACCTGCCCGCCGCCGCCGCCGCCCTAGGGTGGCCGCTGGTGCTCAAGGGCCGCTGGTACGAGGCCGAAACCGTGCACACCGCCGCCGCGGCCGAAGCCGCCCTGCTGCGCCTGGCCGCCCGCTGGGGCTGGCCGCTGCTGGCCCAGCGCCACCTCGTGGGCCAGGAGCTGAACGTGGCCGGCTTGGCCGAAGGCCAGGGCCACCTGCTGAGCGCCGTGCCCATGCGCAAGCTTACCCTCACCGACAAGGGCAAAGCCTGGGCTGGCATTACCATTGAGGATGAGATGCTTACTGAGCTGGCGCAACGCTTCGCCGAAGCCAGCCGCTGGCGCGGGCCCTTCGAGCTGGAGCTACTGCGCACCGCTGCCGGCGAGCTGTTCATCCTGGAAATCAACCCCCGCTTTCCGGCCTGGATTTACCTGGCCGCCGCGGCCGGCCACAACCAGCCCGCGGCCCTGCTCAGCCTGGCGCTGGGCGAGCCCGTGGCGCCCTTTGGCCCGGTGGCGGTGGGCAAGCTATTTATCCGCTGCGCCTGGGACTTAATCGCTGATAACGAACATTTTCAGTTGATTGCGGGCCTAGGAGAAGTGTAATTTCAATGCGCCCTGCTCATCGCTGATTGCTACTCACTGCCCGATATGAAGCTTCCCTACGAGCGCCCCACGCTGCGCCGCCTCACGGCTGGTACGCTGAGCAAGTTTGGCCCCCAGGCCGGGGCCGGCGTGCGCCCGGTGGCGGAAGTGGCGGGGGCATCCGTGCCGGCGCTGCTGGCGCAGTTCGGCTCACCGCTGTTTGTGCTGAGCGAGCGGCAGCTGCGGCGCAGCGCGCAGGCGTTGCGCCGCAGCTTCGGCACGCGCTACCCTAGGGTGCAGTTGGCGTGGTCGTATAAAACCAACTACCTCAATGCCGTGTGCCGGGTGTTTCACCAGGAAGGCGCCTGGGCCGAGGTGGTGAGCGGCTTCGAGCTGGAGAAGGCCCTGGGCAACGGCGTACCCGGCCACCATATCCTGTTCAACGGGCCCAGCAAAACGGCGGCCGACCTCGCCCGCGCCGCCGAGGTCGATGCCGTGGTGCACCTCGATAGCTTCGATGAGCTGCGCGCGCTGCTGGCCGTGGCGGCCGGCCGGCCCCGGCCCGTGCGGGTAGCGGTGCGCGTCAACCTCGACGCCGGCCTGCCCCAGCGCTGGGACCGCTTCGGCTTCAACCTCGAAAACGGGCAGGCCTGGCAGGCGGTGCAGCAGGTGGCGGCCGCGCCGGACCTGGCGCTGGTGGGGCTGCACTGCCACCTGGGCACCTTCGTGCTAGAGCCCGCCGCCTACGGCACCGCCGCCGCCAAGCTGGCCGCCCTGGCCCAGCGCGCCACCCACGAGCTGCACCAAACCATCGACTACCTCGACCTGGGCGGCGGCTTTCCCTCGCTCAACACGCTAAAAGGCAGCTACTTGCCCGGCCCCGACCTGGTGCCCGACCTGGATGAGTACGCCGCCGCCGTGGCCGAGGCGCTGCTGGGCGCCGGCTTCGCCCCCGAGGCCCTACCGCTGCTGGTGCTGGAAGCTGGCCGCGCCCTGGTAGACGAGGCCGGCTATTTACTAGGCACCGTGCTGGCCACCAAGCAGTTGCCCGATGGCCGCCGCGCCACCGTGCTCGATTTTGGGGTGAATCTGCTGTTCACCGCCTACTGGTACGACCACCTCATCAGCCCGGTGCGGGCCGACGCGGGCCGGCCCGAGCCCACCGTGCTCTACGGCCCGCTATGCATGAACATCGACGTGGTGCGCGAAACCGCCTTGCTGCCCCCCCTAGGGCCCGGCGACCAGCTAGTAGTGCACCGCGTGGGAGCCTACAACATGAGCCAGTGGCAGCAGTTCATCACCCTGCGCCCCAACGTAATACTACTTGATTTACAAGGCAATTCGCACATTATTCGCGAAGCCGAAACACTGGAGTACGTGCAGCAGCCGGAGCGGGTGCCGGAGCACCTATTGTAAAAGAGGAGAGACCTGAAAAAAGGCGGTCATGCTGAGCTTGCCGAAGCATCTCTACCGCATAACTAACTTCTAACGTTGAGATTACTTGCGCGGTAGAGATGCTTCGGCAAGCTCAGCATGACCGCCTTTTTTCAGGTTTCCCCTTTTCTAATATTACCACATAATGCCTTTCCTCCGCCCTCTTTTGCGCAGCTACAGCATGCTGTTCTTCAGCCAGCACCTAGGGCTGGCGGGGCTGCTGCTGCTGGCCACGTTTGCCCAACCCTGGGCGGGCGCGGCGGGGCTAGGCGCGGCGGCGCTGGCGGTGGCCGGGGCGCGGCTAGGCGGCTTTCGGCGCGACTGGACTGACCTGGGCGCCTATAGCTTCAACAGCCTGCTGGTGGGGCTGGCCCTGCCGTTGTACTTCGCGCCGGGCTGGGCGCTGGTGGGGCTGGTGGGCCTAGGCGCCGGGCTAGCGCTGCTGCTGAGCGTGGCGCTGGGCGGCTGGCTAGCCGGGCGCGGACTGCCGTTCTTGTCGCTGCCGTTTGTGCTCACTATATGGCTATTGCTGCTGGGCAGCCACCGCCTGCCGCAGCTGCTGCCGGCCGAGGCCAGCGGTGCCTACTGGCTCAACCAGGCCTACGCCCTAGGGGGTCCGCCGCTGGCCAACGCCGCCCGCTGGGTAACCGAAGCCGACTGGCCCGCCCTGCCCGCTGCCTACCTGCGGGCCCTGGCCGCCGTGCTGCTGCAAGACTCGCCCTGGGCAGGGCTGCTGGTGGCGGCGGGCCTGCTCTGGCACTCGCGCATCACCTTCATATTGAGCCTAATAGCCTTTTTAGGCACCTGGGGCCTAGGCGCCCTCACCGGCGGGGCCACCGATACCTACGACCTGGGGGCCAACTACGTGATGGGGGCCGTGGCGGTGGGCGCGGTATTCGCGGTGCCCTCGGCCGGCAGCTACGCGCTGGCGCTGGCCAGCCTGCCCCTCACGGCGGTAGTGCTGGCGGCGGCCGATGCGCTATTGGGCGCAGGTGGCACCAGCGGCGGCGCTGGGCTGCCCGCGCTCAGCCTGCCCTACTGCGGCACGGCGCTGCTGCTACTCTACGTACTGCTGCTGCGCGAGCGGCCGGGCCAATGGCTGGTGCTCACGCCGGTGCAGCGCTACTCGCCCGAGGCCAACTACTACGCCCAGCTAGCCGCCCCCGGCCAACGCCCGCCCCTGGCCGACTACCTGCCCCTAGGCCTGCCCTTCTTGGGCGAGTGGCGCTGCACCCAGGGCTACGCCGATGGCGGCCCCACCCACCAGGGCCCCTGGGGCCAGGCGCTCGATTTTGTGGTGGCCGATGCCGAGGGGCGCACCTACCAGGGCAACGGCCTGCGCCTGAGCGACTACTACTGCTTCGACAAGCCCGTGCTGGCGCCCGCCGACGGCGTGGTAGAAGCCGTGGTGCAGCACCTGCCCGACAACGCCGTGGGCGAGGTAGACACCCGCCACAACTGGGGCAATACCGTGGTGCTGCGCCACCGGCCGGGGCTGTACTCGCAGCTTTCGCACCTGCGGGCGCACTCGGTGCGGGTGCAGCCGGGCCAGGCGGTGCGCCGGGGCCAGGTGCTGGCCGCCTGCGGCAGCTCGGGCCGCTCGCCCGAGCCGCACCTGCACTTCCAGCTGCAGACCGCGCCCGCCGTGGGCTCGCCCACGCTGCCCTACCCGTTCGAGGCCTACTTGGCGCAAGCTGCCCCAGCAAGCGCGCCACCACTACAGCCAAAGCCAGTTGTAGCAGCTACCCAGGTTGAAGCAGCCCCGGCTGCCGCCCCCGGTGAGCTTACGCTGCTCGGGAGGCCGAAGGATGCGGAGCCGCTGGGCTGGCTAGCTGCGGGGCCCGGCCGGCCCTGGCGTGGTGCTGCCCGGCCTGAGGTAGCCGGGGCGGCTAGTCGAAGCCCCGCAGTGACGGCGCTGCCTTCGGAGCTGGAGCCGGCCCTAGGGGGGGTGGCCGCCCACCAAGCCAATGCTACCAATGCTGCCCCGGTGGCACTGGCCGCGCCCGCTACGCCGGCCGGCGCGGCTATGGCTTTTGCCCTAGAAACCTACACTGTGCCGCGCGCCGGCCAGCAGGTGCAACCAGTGCGGGTGCTGCCGGGACTGGCGCGGGCGCTGCGCCTGCCGCCCGGCACCCGGCTGGCCGTGCAACTAGCGGAGAACCCTGCCGCGCCGCTGGTGTGGGAGGTGCTTACCGATGCCTACAACCAGCGCTACCTGCACTGCGCGGCCAGCGGGGCGGTCGCTTATTTTGAGTTGGAGGAGGCCTTGCTGCGCTTCACGGCCTACTACGGCCCGCGCCGCGGCTGGCTGCGCGAGCTGTACCTGGCCGCCTACCAGGTGCCGCTGTGCTACCTGCCCGCGCCCCGCCCCGTGGCCCTGCCGCTGCCTTTATTGCGCCTGCCGGGCCTAGGGTGGCTGCAAGACGTGGCCGCGCCGTTTGGGCAGTTCGTGCGGCCGGTGTTCAGCCTGCAGTGGCCGGGCCCCGACCCCGGCCCGGCCGCCCGGCAGCTCACGCTGCGCAGCGAGGTGCGCCTGCGCTACTTCGGCCGCGAGCGGCGGCTGCAAGCCGCCGAGCTAACCGTAGCCGATGGTGCGCTGGCTACCCTCACCGTGCACCGGGCCGGCCAGCCGCCCCTACGCCTGGCTTTTAGCGAAGTTTCCGCATGAGCCCGGCTACGCGAATACTGCGCTCGCTGCGGCTGACCATCGGGGCGGCGCTGCTGCTGCTGGGGCAGCCCGCCGGCGCGCAGCAGCTGCTTGACTTTCACTATACTGACAGCTTAACCCAGACCTTGCTTGAGCAGCGGCGCTACCGGGCCCTCGACTCGGTGGGCCGGGCGGCGCGGGCGCTGGGCGCCGGCTACCCGGCCCTCAGCCGCCGCCTGGGCGCGGGGGCCCTGGCGGCCGGGCGGCCCGCCGCCGCCCTAGGCTACTACGGCGCCGCCCAGGCCGCCAATCCCCTCGACCCAGCCGCCCGCGCCGGGCTGGCGCTCGCCTACCAGGCCCTCAACCAGCCGGGGCCCGCCGCCCTGCTGGCCCGGCCCCTACCCGATTCGCTGCGCCGGGCGCTGGGGCTGCCGGGGCCGGGGGCCGTCACCAGCGTCGAGGCCGAAGCCAGCGTGCTGCTTACCACCGAGCAGCGGCGGGGAGCAGCCAGCTTCGGGCGCCTGGGGGTGGGCAGCCGCCTAGGGGGGCGCTGGGCCCTGGGCCAGGAGGTGAGCTACTACCGCCAGGCCATCGAGCTGCCGCCCCGCTTAAATTTTCCGGGCGAGGGGCCGAACCACGTGAGCCGCCAGTGGCAGTACCACGCGCTGCTGACCGGGCAGCTAGCCCCCCGCTGGCAAGTGAAGGGCGGCTACGATTTTATTACCTACGACTTGGGCCACAACCACTTGGGCTACCTGGCCCTGGCCTACGCCCGGCCTTACTTCGTGGTGCAGGCGGGCGCCTACGCGGGCACGCTGGCTGACAGCGCCCGCCTGCAAACCGACCTGCGCCTGACCGTTTACCCGCTGGGCAGCCTGCGCCTGTACGCTTTTGGGCGGGGCAGCGTGGTGGCCTCGGGCGGGCGCGCCTACCCCAACGGACTGCTGGGGCTGGGCGGGCAGCTGCGTCCGCGCCTGTGGGCCGAGGCCTGGGCGAGCGGCGGCCAGGTACCGGTGCTGGCCGAGCTGGATGGCACCTACGTGTATAACCTACTCGACCCGCTGCGCCGCCGCGCCGCCGCCAGCCTGCTTATCTTGGCTTCGCGCCAGCTGGTGCTGCGCCTCACCTACGGCGTCGAGCAGCGGCGCCTCGCGCTCACTGATAGCGACTACTCGCTGCATTCTCTCACCGCTAGCCTCGCCTGGACTTGGTAAAGCCCGTGCCCGTCCGCCTGCTTCTCGTAGTTGCCGCCGCGCTGGCGCTGTTGCCGGCCCGGCTGCGCGCCCAGGATGTGAGCGCCTTGTCCGACGCCTTCCGGAGCAGCTACGCGGCCGAGGCCAAGGCCGACTACCCCGAGGCCATTGCCGCCCTGCGCGCCAGCTACGCCAACCTCTACGAGCAAAACCTGCGCCTGGGCTGGCTATATTTTTTGGCTAAAAACTACACGCAGTCCGTGGCTTACTACCAAAAAGCCGCCGACCAGCACCCCTATGCCATCGAGCCCAAGTTTGGCTTGATAAAGCCGCTCAACGCGCTGGGCCAGGTAGAGCGGATGCTGGGCCTCTACGGGGCCATTTTGCAGGTAGACCCCCAAAACACCCAGGCTAATTACTGGACGGGCGTTATTTACCTCAACCGCAAGCAATTAAATCAAGCCGCCAAGTATTTCGAGCGGGTGCTCAACCTGTACCCCTTCGACTACGACACCAACCTGTCGCTGGCCTTTACCTACCTCGGCCTAGGTAGGAAAAGCGAGGCCCGCGCCCTCTACAACAAGGTGCTGCTTATTCGGCCCGGCGACGCGAATGCCCAGGCCGGCCTGAAGAAGCTGTGAGGGCCTAGGGGCCCCTGAGGATTTTCAGGCGAAAAACTCGATGGACAGCTGGTATGCCCACACCACGCCCTCGTTGGCCTTCACCGCCCCGATGATGGGGAACGCTATCGACCGCCCTCCCAGGATGCCAAGCAGCGAAAAACCGATGAGCACGAACACCAGCAGCCCGCTCACTATTCCGTGAATCAGGGCGCTAATCAACTAGTTGGCCACCACTTTGCCGTGGACGTCGAGGCTGGGCAGCTTGTTTTTCTTGACCTGCCACGGCACCAGGGGCACCACAAAGCCCGCCTAGGCCACAACGCCCCGACACAGCTGTAGCAGCAGAGCAGCTAAAAGTGCTTTCTCATTCGCTAAACCGTTTTTGCGGGCGTAGCAACGCGGAAAAGCGCTAGTGTAGGCCTAAGGAACTATCAAGAAATACGGATGATAAATCCGTATTTATCCCTATTTATTACGTATAACTATCTCTAGCTATCACTACGTATAGCTGGCTATCGCTACCCATTATTAATTACGTAGCACTGATTACCCAGCAGTTGCGCACTGCTGCTTTACCTGAACGTTGGCTCCTCACCCCGGCCATTTTTGTTGGTGCTGGTAGCCTTTGGGTAGCCGTAGCTGGCAAGGCAGGGTGAGGCCTTTATCGGCTTGCCCTATGACTCTTCTGGAAGACTTGCCGCATTTTACTCTCTGGCACGAGGCTTCAAATTCCTGCTTATACGCTACCTGGCGGGGCCGGCATGAGGCGCCACTGACGCGCATGCAATACAGCTTGATTAACTGGCACTTGCAAGCCACTAGCAGCCATAAGCTGCTTAACGACAGCTTGCTCGATGAGGATGGCTGGCAAGAGGCCGCCGACTGGCTGGCCGACGAGTGCTTCACCCACTTAGCCGACGCTGGCTTGCAGGTGGTAGCGTGGGTGATGCCCCGGCATCCCGTCGCCTTTTACGATACGAGCCGGGTGCTGGCCAGCCTGACGCAGCTGCGGGTAGATACGTTTGGCGACGCGCAAGCGGCCTACGACTGGCTGCACAACCAGTCCACGCTGGCCCAGCGCCTGTCGGCGGCCGGGCTGCCCCCACTCCTTACCGTGGCCACCTTTCTAGCCTTGCCGCCAGCCGAGCAACTACACCTTATCGAGCAGCAAGGCCACCCGCAAATGCCGCGCTGGGAAGCAGACTACTACGTGCAGCCTTACCGCCTGCCAGCCAATGTGCTCGTCGAGCTGCGGTACCATGTGCATTCCGGCCAGCTGTACCAGCTACGCGCCTGCTTGCTCAGCGCCAACCAGTAAGCTGCCAGTAGCGCCATCACCAGGCGGGTTTCAGTAAGCCACGCTGCTATTGGCTTGCAGGAAAAGAAAAAGGCCATGTAAACACTTGATTTACATGGCCTTTTTACTTGAGTAGCGGGGACTGGACTCGAACCAGTGACCTTTGGGTTATGAGCCCAACGAGCTACCAACTGCTCCACCCCGCATTGTTTGGGAGTGCAAAGGTAGTATATTTCACTGATTGCGCAAACCAGAAAGCAAAATAATTACTGTTTGCCTGATAATACATTGGTTTTCAGCTTAATTTTTTTTAACTGCTAAGCGCGGTCGCTAGTGGTTTTAACTAGGTTGATACCGGCAAAGAAGAAAATAAGGCCGACGATAAAGGGCACGACCGAGTTTATTTTGCTTAGGTGCAGGCCACCGATGCCCAGGAAGCCTAGGGCACCCATAATAATACCGATAATGCCCAGCAGCGTGAGAATGGTACCAAAAGTCCGTTTCTGATTCATGTGAAAGAAGGGTAGAAAAAGGTGAGTGGAAAGGGGCGGCGGGCCCCGGCTTGGCTAGCTTGGCCTTGATACGCTAAACGCAGCTAAAAGTGACTGACCGGCTGAAAATCTACTGCCTAGCCAAGCTGGCTGCCGGGCTAAGCGGGAGGAGGTAGGCCCTAGGCCCAGCGGCAGCAGACGTGGCCGCTGCCTGGCTAGCTGGAAAATAAACCTGTTAGCTTTGCCGGGCTGCCCCACCGCAAAAGCTATTTTTTTTAGCAATATTTGCTAAGTAGTTACTATTTCCCGCTTATGTCGCCCAAGCGCCCGGCCGCCCTGGCTTTCATCTTCATCACCATTCTCATCGATGTGATTGGGCTGGGCGTCATTATTCCGGTGCTGCCCACGCTCATCGAGCAGCTTACGGGCGAGGGCGTGAGCCGGGCCTCGCAGTACGCGGGGTGGCTGTCGTTTGCCTACGCGGGGGCGCAGTTTTTCTTCGCGCCGGTTATCGGGGGGCTGTCCGACCGCTTTGGGCGGCGGCCGGTGCTGCTAGCATCGCTGCTGGGCCTAGGGGTCGACTACGTGTTTCTGGCCCTGGCGCCCACCATTGCCTGGCTGTTTGTGGGGCGCGTGCTGGCTGGCATCACGGGCGCGAGCTTCACCACGGCCACGGCCTACATTGCCGACGTGAGCCCGCCCGAGAAGCGCGCCCAGAACTTCGGGCTGGTGGGCGCGGCCTTCGGGCTGGGCTTCATTGTGGGGCCGGTGCTGGGGGGGCTGGTGGCGCACTGGGGCCCTAGGGTGCCTTTCGTGGTGGCGGCGTCCCTGAGCTTGCTCAACTTCACCTACGGCCTGCTGGTGGTGCCCGAGTCGCTGCCGGTGGCGCAGCGCCGCCCCTTCGAGTGGAGGCGGGCCAACGCGGTGGCCTCGCTGGCGCGGCTGCGCCAATACCCGCAAATAGTTGGGCTGGTAGTGGCGCTGGTGCTGCTGTTTCTGGCCGGCTCGGCCACGCAGTCGGTCTGGACGTTTTACACCATCTACAAGTTTAACTGGGGCGAGCAGCTGATTGGCTACTCGCTGGGCGCAGTGGGCGTGGGGGCGCTGGTGGTGCAGGGCGGGCTGGTGCGCGTGGCCCTGCCGCGCCTGGGCGCGGCGCGCGCCATTATACTTGGTATAATTTGCTACCTGGTGGGGCACCTGCTGTTTGCCCTGGCCACGCAGGGCTGGATGATGTTTGCCATCACGGCGGTGTACGCGCTGGGCGGCCTAGCGGGACCGGCCATGCAGGGCGCCATTTCGGGACAGGTGCCGCCAACCGAGCAGGGCGAGCTGCAGGGCACGCTTACCTCGCTCATCAGCGCTACCGGCGTGGTGGGGCCCCTGCTCATGACCAGCCTGTTTGCTTATTTCACGGGCAAAAATGCGCCGGTGCAACTGCCGGGCGCGCCGTTTTTGCTGGGGGCGCTGCTGTCGCTGCTAGCGCTCTTTATTGCCCTAGGGCCCCTGCGCCGCCTGCCCGCCCCCGAGGTAGCGGCCGCGCCCGTAGTCCCCGCCGGTCATTAACTTGTCGGCTGCTGGCGCGCCGCCTGCCTTGCCCTTCGTTTATGTCCGACCAGCCCACCTTCCTTGCCCTGCAAGAGCTTACGTTTCGGCCCGATTTGGATGTGCTGCTAGGCCGCTGGCGCTACCAGCCCGCGCTGCCGGCCGAGCTGCGCGCCAGCTACCAGCAGCTGGCCGACCTGGCCCTGACCCACCGCTGCCGCTTCTGGCTGCAAGACCTGCGCCGCCGCCTTTCGCCCGATGAGGAAACCAAGCGCTGGCTGCTGCAAGAGTACTACCCCAGCGTGGCGCGCCGCTTCGGCCAGCGGCTGTTCGTGGCCTACCTGTTCAGCCCCGACATGCACCGCCAGATTGTGGAGGCCCCCGACTATGCCCCGCCCGAGGCCTACCAGGACAAAACGTACGCGCTAAATTTTTTTGGCAACGAGGGCGAGGCGGTGCAGTGGCTGCAGGCGCACCAGCCCACGCCGCCCCCCAAGGCCTAGGGCCGCGCGCTGCCCCTAGGGTGGGGCCGCTAGCCAGAAGAGTTAAAGCAAGCGCCGCGTCTGCTTGCGCCTAACTCATTTTTATTTTATTGTTTTACAGAGTTTTATAATGAAATAAATGCTTTTTAGCGCGAGGCAGTGGCTGGTTATTACGATAAATTCGTAGTATTACGAAAAATTCGTATTAGCCACATGGAACGACTTACGCAACCCGAAGAAGAGGCCTTGCGCGCCCTTTGGCACACGGGACCGGCTTTTGTGAAAGACGTGCTGGAGCAGCTGCCCGCCCCGCGCCCGCCCTACACCACCCTGGCCAGCACCCTACGCAACCTCGAGCGCAAGCAGTACGTGCAGGCCGAGAAGCTGGGCAACTCCTACCGCTTTGCCGCCCTAGTGAGCGCCGCCGACTACCAGCGCCGCTCGCTGGGGGCCCTGGTGCGCGAGCACTTCCGCGACTCGTACAAGGAGCTGGTTTCTTTCTTCGCCAAGGAGGAGAAAGTGAGTGCCGCCGACTTGCAGGACATCATCGAGCTGCTTGAAAACCAGCCGCCTAAGTCCTAATGGAAGCGCTGCTTCTCTACTCGCTCAAGGCCAACGTCGTGCTGGCCTTGTTTGCGGCGGCATACTACGCGCTGCTGCGGCACCTCACGTTTTTTAAGCTCAACCGGGCTTACCTGCTCTTTGCCGTGGCTTTCGCGGCAGTGTACCCGCTGCTGCCCATGCCGGCGCTGCTGCCCGCCGGGGCGGCCGCGCTGCCGCTGGCCGCCAGCCGCGGGGCCGCGGCGGGGCCGGCCGGACCAGCGGCCGCCCCCGCCCTGGGCGGCTGGCAGGTAGCGGGCGCGGTGTATCTGGCGGGCGCGGCGGGGCTGCTGCTGCGCCTGCTGGGGCAGCTGCTGAGCCTGGCCTGGGTGCGGCGGCGGGCCCACCCCGCCACGGTGCTGGGGCAGGCGGTGCGGGTGGTGCCGGGCACGGGCGGGCCGTTTTCGTTCGGCCGCACCATCTTCCTCACCAGCAGCGCCCTGGCCGACGCGGCCAGCCTACCCGCCGCCCTGCGCCACGAGCAAGCCCACGTGCGCCAGGGCCACACCCTGGACGTGCTGCTGCTGCAGCTGGCCACCGCCCTGGCCTGGCCCAACCCCGCCGCCTGGCTGCTGCGCCGCGCCGCCCTCGACAACCTCGAGTACCTGGCCGACCAGGCCGCGCTGCAAGCCGGCACCCTGCCCCGGCGCGACTACCAGTACCTGCTGCTGCGCCAGCAGGCGGGCGGCGTGCCGGCCCCGGCCCTGGCCTTTCAGTTTTCTTTTTCCACGCTCAAAAACCGCATTCTCATGCTCAACCAACCGCACTCGTCGGCGCGCCAGCTGGGGCGCTACTTGCTGGCCGCGCCGTTGGTGGTGCTGCTGGCCCTAGGCTACACCGGGGCGCGGGCCCAAACCGCCGCGGTGGCCGCTGCCGCCAGCGCCTGGCCGGCCAATGCCCTGTATTATCTGGATGGCGTTCCTAGCGACCAGACCGCCGTGCGGGAGCTGAAGCCGGCCGCCATCGGCAGCGTGGACGTGATAAAAGACGCGGCGGCGGTGCGGCGGATTTTTGGCAGCGACACCGCCCCCGGAGTCGTGCTAGTGACTACCAAGGCCAATGCCCAGGCGCCGGCCGTGCTGGCGCTCACTAAGCGGCTGAATGCCAGCTATCCTACCTTGGGTATCACCAAGGCAATGGCAACGATTCCAGACTACACCTACGCGCCCACCCACGTGTACGTGCTGGTGCCCAAGGCCCTGGCCTACATCACCAGCCACTACCCCGACGCGCGCCTGAGCGGCACGGTAACGGAGCTTAAGCACAAAACCACCGGCGAGGTAAAGTACCAGGTGCAGCTTATCAAGGGTAAACGGCCGTTCGACGTGTTCTTTTCGCCGCAGGGAGATTTCCTGGGCGAGTAAAGGCTTGTTGGTTAGCCCTTTCCATTTCTCCACTTTTCACCCAGCCCCATGAATACGGCGCTGCTGAGCTGGCCCCGGCCGGCGGCTTTGCTCGGGCTATTGACCCTAGGGGGTATCCTGGCCGCCTACGCCCAAACCACCCCGGCCCCCAACCACTGGAGCGTGAAGCCTGGCGAGCTGGTTTACCTCGACGGCCAGCCCAGTACTCAGGCGGCCATCAACCAGGTGCCGGACGCCGCCGTAGCCTGCGCGGAGGGCCTCATGGGGCCGCCGGGCGTACTGCGGGCTTTTGGCGATACGCTGGCTACGCAAGTGCTGGTAATCACCACCAAGGCCCACGAATACGCGCCCACTACCCTGGCCCTGGCCGACCGCACCAACCTACCCTCAGCCTACGTGCAGGAGCCGGCTAGCGTGCGCGACATCGCCCCTAGGGCCCTGGCCTACATCACGGCGCACTACCCCAAGTACTGGCTCGACGGCACAGTGAAGAAGCTGACCCGCAAGTCGAGCGGCGCGGTGAAGTACGAGGTATGGCTGGCTGGCAACTGGGGCTGGCGCTACGTGAGTTTCACGGCCGATGGCGAGTTCGTAGACGATAAACCATTTTACCAATAACCTTTTCACGCATGGCTTCTTTTCCCGCCTTCGCCCCGCGCCTGCTCACCCGCAGCGCCTTTACTGCCCTGCTGGTCCTAGGCTACGCCGCCGCCCACGCCCAAATAATGCCCCAGCCCGCGCCGCCCATGGGGCCCGCGCCAACCAACGTCAGCTACTACGTGGATGGCAAGAAAATAAGCCCATTGGAAATGGCGGCCATTAAGAGCGATGACATTCTGTCGATGGACGTTATCAAAGACAAGGCGGAGCAACGGTCGCTGGGCGAAGCCCAGGCCGAGGGCGTCGTGCTGATAACCACCAAAGCCCACGCCAGCTTGCCCGCCGTGCAGGCCTTTAACAAGCGCTTTCCCGTGCAGCCAGGCATCCCGGCCCAAAACGAAGCGGCGGCGGCCGCGCAGGCCTATCTGAAGCAGCATTACCCAGCGGCCAAGCTGGAATCAATACTATCGGTCAAGGGCAAAACCGACCGCTACAACGCCACCTTCACCAACGAGGGTCAGCGCCTGCAGTTGCTCTTCGACGGCAAGGGCAACCCGGTGGAGCAGTAAGAACCTAGGTCCAGCAGGCTAGCAGCAGAAGGCTGTCGTTGCGTTCACTACCACCTTTACCTGCCTTCGCATGCTTGGGCGCCTGCACTGCTTTCTTTTCCTACTGGCCCTAGGGCTGCTGCCCACTACCGCATGGGGCCAAGCCCACCTCAACCTAGCCCTAGAGCCGGCGACCAACCAGCACCGCCCGCTGCTGCTGTGGGGTAGCTACCTGCCCCCCGGCGGGCGCTACAGCCTCGATAGCACCGTGGCGCACCAGGGCCGGGGCAGCCTGCACCTGCACCTGCCGCCGGCCCAAGGCGCCGCTGCGCGCTACACCACCGTGGGCACCGGGCTGCTCCCCCTCGACTCGGTGCGCGGGCAGCTGGTGACGGTGAGCGCCTGGGTGCGCACCCGCAACTGGCGGGGCCGGGCGGGGCTCACGGCTTCGGCCACCAGCCTCACCCGCGCCGGGCTCAGTCCCGAGTCGGTGAGTGCACTCGACTCGCTGCCCGCCAACCAGGACTGGCGCCGCCTGGAGCTGCGCTTCCCGGTGAAGGCCACCGCATTTAGCTGCTACCTAGGGCTGCAAACCCAGGGCAGCGGCGACATCTGGCTGGCTGACGTAGCGCTGAGCGTGCGGGGCCGGCGCCTGCCCGAGTGGCCCGTACCCGCCACTGAGGCCCTGCTGCTGCCGCCCGCCCAGGTGCTGGCCCTGAACTGGGACTTTGAGCAGCCGCTGCCCGCCCTGGCGCGCCCCGACCCGGCAGCCGCCACGGCCGCGCTCGACAGCGCCAGCCCCCAACACGGCCGCCGCTACCTGCGCGCCCAGCGCCGCCGCGGGTTTGCGGAACCGGCCAGCGCCTACCTGGGCTCGGTGCAGGTGAGCCCGCGCGAGGGCGGCAAAACCCTGCGCGTAGCCGGCTACTGGCGCTGGACGGGCGGCACTGGCACCGGCGGGCCGGCCTTTGCGGCGCGCCTGCTGCGCAGCCGCTTGCGCCCCAGCCTGCGCTGGCGGCCCGACACCCTGGCGCGGCGCACCCCGCCGCCGCCCGGCCCGGCCTGGACGCGCTTTGCCTTCGAGCTGCCCATTCAGCTTACCCTGCCGGGCACCGATGCCGAAGCCGATACGGCTAGCCTAGGGGCGTTTTCGCTGAGCGTGCTGCTGCCCGCCGCCGGCGCGGTAGACGTGGACAACCTAACCTTCGCCATTGATGGCAAGCCCTACCTGCCCACCGGCCCGCCGGTGCCACCGCTCCCCACCGCGGCCGAAATAGCCTGGCTGCGCGCCGCCGCCAAGCCCCTCAAACTCAACGCTCCCGCCGCCGACTACCAGGACCTGGCGGCGCTGGCCACCCTGGTGGGGCCGGCGCGGGTGGTGGGGCTGGGCGAAGTCACCCACGGCTCGCACGAGAGCTTCGGGCTGACGGCGCGCCTGGCCCGCTACCTACTGACGCAGAAGAACTTCGACTGCCTGGCCCTGGAAGCCAGTCCCGCCGCCTGCGCCGCCCTCAATGGCTACCTGCGCGGCCAGCCGGGCAGCCCCGCCCCGCTGCTGGCCGCCCTGGGCGAGGGCTGGGCCACGGCCGAAGTGCTGGCCCTGCTGCGCGAGCTGCGCGCCCACAACCAGGCCCACCCCACGGCCCCGGTGCAGCTGGCCGGCGTGGAAGTGCGCCAGCCCGCCCAGGCGCTGACCTACCTGAGCGAGCAGCTGCTGGACGCCGACGATGACTTTGCCCAGAGCCGGCTGCGGCAGCTGCGCACCCTGCTGGCCACCTACCCCCACCCTGCCCCCGACGACCCCGACCTGCGCCGCCAGCCCGACCAGCCCCGGGACTCGCTGCTGGGCCCGGTGCACCGCCTGCTGGCCGAGCTGCGCGCCGGCCTGGCCACCCGCGCCGCCCTAGGGCAGCCCCGTGGCTTGCAGCAGCTCGAAATCCTGGACCACTACCTGCGCCTCGTGGAGCAGGGCGCCACCTGGCAGCGGCTTTCGTTTGGGGCGGCCTTCAACTACCGCCAGGCGTGCCTGGCCGAAAACGTGCGCTACCTCGGCCAAACGGGCAGCGCCGATGGCGGGCCGGCGCGGGTGCTGGTGTGGGCCAGCAACGGCGCCGTGGCCAAGGTGCTCTCGCAGGAAGAGCGGCCAATGGGGCAGTGGCTGGCGGCTACCCTAGGGGCGGGCTACGTGGCCCTGGGAACGGCGCTGGGGCAGGGCCGCTTCCTGGCGGGTGGGGCGGGCCCACCTACCCCGGCCCCGCTAGAAACCGCCCCGCCCGGCGCCTACGAAGCCTGGCTGCGCACCGGCCCGGCCGCCTACTGGCTACCCCTAGGGCACCTGGCACTCACCGAGGCCAGCGCCTGGCTGACGCAGGCCCAGCTGCTGCGCGACATCGGCTACGCCGCCACCCGCAACCAGTTTATGCTGCACAGCCTGCACCGCGAGTTCGACGCCGTGCTCTTTCTCAAGGATTCTTCGCCCACCCAGGCACTTCCCTAACCCCTTATTTTTCAAGTGAAAATCATCCTGATTGCGCTGGCGCTAGCCGGCAGCCTGGCAGCGCGTGCCCAAGCCCCAGCCACCCTCAACGGGCAGCTGCCGGGCTGCGCCGATTCTACTACCGTGGCCGTGTTTGAGCCGGCGCCGGACGGGCGGTTCAATTTCTTCTTCACCGATGGCCCCAACGAGGCCCGGGTACACAGTGGGCGCTTCAGCTATGCGCTGCACCAACCCGCAGCGGGCATTGTGCGCCTTGCTAGCTCCTGCGCCAACCTGCTGCTCTACACCGAGCCGGGGGCTGCCATCGGCTTCAGCAGCACCGCCACGCCCGACGCGGCCAAGCGCGTGTACACGTTCAGCGGACCCAACGCGGCGGCCAACGACCTGCTGGCCAACCACCAGCTGCTCAACGCCGGGCCCGCTACCTCGAACCGTGTGGGCCGGATACTCGAAACCGCCCCCACCGCCGCCGCGGGCCTCACGCAGCTCCAAGACTCTTTGCTGCGGCCCGCCCTGGCGCCCCTGGTCCGCCTGCACCGCCAGGGCCGCACCTCGAAGGCCTGCTACCACTACCTGCGTGCCTACACCGAGCAAAATGTGGTTTTTTTCGCGGCAGGCATTTTGGCGGGCTACCTTAAAGATTCGGTGCGCACCAACCTGCACCCGGCCATGCACCCCGCCGGAGCGCGGCAGCTGCTGGCGAGCATTATGGCCCGCTACGACCCCGCCCAGCCGCGCTACCAGATGGCGGGCAACGACCTCGAAAAATACGTGTTGATAGAACGCGGCGTGCTGCCGGGCGCGGCCCCCACCGAGCGCACCTGGCAGCCCTTCGCCGCGCAGTTCGCGCCCGTCAACAGCGCCTTCGAGGCCTACGACTACGCGCCGCCGGCTGTGCAGCAGGGCGCCGTGGGTAATACCCTACTCACGGCGCTGGCTCTCAACGCCATGAGCCTAAGCGAATTTGCGGCCGTTTTTGCCACCTACGTGCAGAAGTTTCCGGCCAGTCCCTACGTGCCCCTTGTGGTGCACTACCTGCGGGGTGAGGCGGAGCGCACCGCTAAAGCCAATGCCGCAAAAGCCGCCGCGGCTACCCTAGGGGCCCCGGCCGCCGGCCCGGCCAACGTGCTCTTCGGCCAGCTGGCCGAGGGGCAGCGCGCCCTCACGTTTGGCGCCGCGCCAGGCCTCGACACGGTGCGGACCCTAGGGGGGCTGGTGCGCTCGCAGCGGCCGGGCCGGGCGGTGTTCGTCGATTTGTGGGCTTCGTGGTGCGGACCCTGCCTCGAGGAGTTCAAGCACGAGCCGGAGCTACACAAGTTCTTGACCGATAATAACGTAGATATCCTATACGTAGCCCTCGACCAGCCTGGCTTCCGCGACAAGTGGACCGCGCTGGCCGCCAGCTACCGCCTGCGTGGCTACCACTACCTGGCCCCGCCGGCACTACAAAAAGCCCTGGTACCCATCGTGCCCTACATCCCGCGCTATATGCTATTCGACAAAACCGGCCGGCTGGTAGAAGCCAGCGCCTACCGCCCCAGCGAGGGCGACCAGCTGCGCCAACAGGTAGTAGAGCGGCTGAAATAAGCGAGGGCCAGCGCCGTGAACTACGGAGCCGCCCGGCGTCGTTGCGGCCCTAGGGTGTAACTTGACGCGGCGCGGGCCGCTGGCAGGTCCGCCGGTCTTTTGCTTATGACGATGGTAACGACGGCCCCGGCGGCGGGGGCTACTGCGGGCACCGAGTTTCCGGCCCTCGCCCAGGTGCGGGCCGAGCTGGAAGCCTACAAGCGCAAGTTCTACCTGAGCCTGCTGGTGCGGGGCGGGCTCATTACGGCCGCGCTGCTGCTGAGCTTGTTCGTGGTGTTCAACGCCTTGGAGTATTTTCTGTACTTGCCTACGGCGGTGCGGGCGGCGCTGCTGTTCGGCTTTCTGGCCCTGGTGGCCTACGCGGTGGGGCGCTGGCTGTGGCAGCCGCTGGCCGCCCTCAGCAATTTGCGCCGGCTGCTGAGCGACGAGCAGGCGGCCCGCCAGGTGGGCGAGCTGTTTCCGCAGGTGCAGGACCGGCTGCTGAACGCCCTGCAGCTACAAGGCCAGGCCCGCGGCAATGAGCTGCTGCTGGCCAGCCTCGAGCAGCGCGCCGCCCAGCTCGGGGGCGTGTCGTTTGCCCAGGGCATTGACCTGCGCCAGCAAAGCCGCCCGCTGTGGAAATACGTGCTGCCGCCGCTGGCTTTGCTGCTAGGGGCGCTAGTGTTTTACCCGGCGTTTATCACCCAGGGCACCGGCCGCATCTGGCACTACCAGCGCCAGTACTCGCGCCCAGCGCCGTTTGACTTCGTGTTGAAAAATAAGAGCTTGCGGGTGTTTAAGGGCGAGAATTTCACCCTCGACGTGGCCGTGGCGGGCCGCGCCCTGCCCGCCGCCGTGAGCCTCGTGCTGCCCGGTGGGGGCGAGCGGCCCCTGACCAAAGTACCCGGCCACCCCGACGAGTTTCGCTACACCTTCGAGCAGCTCAGCCAGGACCAGACCTTTCAGCTCAGCGGCGCGGGCTTTGCCTCGCCCGAGTACCACCTCACGGTGCTGGAGCGGCCCGACTTGCGCGAGCTGACCGTGCAGGTAAGCTATCCCGCCTACACTGGCCGGCCCGCCGAAACCATCCGCAACGGCGGCAACCTAACGGTGCCAGAGGGCTCGCGCCTGCGCTGGCAGCTGGGCACGGCCGCCACCGAGGCCGCCAGCCTGGTATTTGAAAACCCCGACGAAACGCTGCCCGCCACCCGCCAGGGCGACACCTTCGTGGCCGAGCGGCCGGCGCTGCGCTCGCAGCCCTACCAGGTGCGCCTGCAAAACCCCAACAGCCTCAACCGCGACCCCATTGCCTACCAGCTGACGGTGGTGCCCGACGCGCCGCCCAGCCTCACGGTGGAGGCGTTTTCGGACACGGCTTCGCTGCGCTACCTGGCCCTAGGGGGCACCGCCCAGGACGACTACGGCCTGAGCACCCTGCGCCTGCACTACCGCGTGCGCCGCGCCAACCAGGGGCCAAATGGGGGAGGGGCTTACGCCAGCCGACCCCTCGGGCTGCCCGGCGGCGCGGGCGGCACCTACGCCTACACCTGGAACTTAGCGCCCCTAGGGCTAAAGCCGGGCGATAGACTGGAGTACTTTGTAGAAGCCATTGACAACGACGGTATTCACGGCCCCAAGAGCACCCGCTCGCGGGCGCTGGAGTTTCGGCTGCCCAGCCGGCGCGAGCAGGACCAGCAGCTGGCCAGCCAGGCCAACTCGGTGGCCAGCCAGCTGAGCAGCGCCGCCAAGCAAAGCAAGCAGCTGGAGCGCGAGCTGGCCCAGAGCCAGGACAAGCTCAAGACCAAGCGCGACATGAGCTTCCAAGACCGCAAGCAGCTGCAGGATATGCTGGACCAGAAAAACCAGTTCGACCAGCAAGTGCAGCAGATGCAGCAGCAGTTTGAGCAGCTGCAGCAGAAGCAAAACCAGCTAGACCCCAAGAGCGAGCAGCTGGCCGAGAAAGCCGAGGAGTTGAAAAAGCTGATGAAGGACCTGCTGGACCCCGAAACCAAGAAGCTCTACGACCAGCTGCAAAAGCTGCTGGAGCAGCAGCAGAAGCCCGACGCGGCCATGCAGCAGCTCTTGCAAAAGCTCGAAAACAAAGAAAATACCTTACAAAAAGAGCTGGACCGCGCCCTCGAAATGTTCAAGCAGCTGCAGTTTGAGCAAAAGGCCGAGCAAACTGCCGACCGGCTGGACCAGCTAGCCAAGGATGAGCAGAAGCTGGCCGAGCAAACCAAGCAAAACGACAAAGACAACCCCCAAAACCAGCAAAGCAAGGAGCAGCAGCGCGCCCAGCAGGAGCAGCTAAAGCAGCAGCAGGCCGAGAAGCGCCAGGAGTTTGAGGAGCTGAAAAAGGACTTGCAGGACCTGAAAAAGCAGGACCAGGAAATGGGCGACCAGAACGAGCTGGACGAGCAGAAGCCCCAGCAGCAGCAAACTGACCAGGACCTGCAGGATAGCGAGCAGCAGCTGAGCAAAAACCAGAACCAAAAAGCCAGCCAGAGCCAGCAGCAGGCCGCCCAGCGCATGCAGCAGATGGCCAAGAAAATGCGCGACGAGGCCAGCGACGACGAGCAGCAGAAAGCCCAGCAGAACATCGACGACCTGCGCGACATCCTGGATAACTTGGTGACGCTGAGCTTCGACCAGGAGAAGCTAATGAAGGACTTCCGCCAGGTAGACCAGAGCGACCCGCGCTTTGTGCAGTTGGGCCAAACCCAGCGCAAGCTGCGCGACGACTCGCGCATTATTCAGGACAGCCTATATGCGCTGGCCAAGCGCGAGCCGCGCATCCAAAGCTTCGTGACGCGCGAAGTGGGCGAGATGAACGGCCGCATGGATGAGGCCCTCGGGCACATTCGGCAGCGCGACGTGCCCCGCGCCACCACCGCCGAGCAGCAGGCCATGACCAGCATCAACAACCTGGCCCTGATGCTAAGCGATGCCCTAGGGCAGATGCAGCAGGCCATGCAGCAGATGCAGGGCCAGGGCCAACCCCAGAGCGGCAAGGGCAAAGGCAAGAAGAAAGGCAAGGGTGGCTCGCCCGGCGCCGGCAGCCTCAGCAAGATGCAGCAGCAGCTTAACCAGCAGATTCAGCAGCTGCAGCAAAGCGGCAAGACCGGCCGCGCCCTCTCGCAGGAGCTGGCCAAGCTGGCGGCCCAGCAGCAGCTCTTGCGCCAGGCCATGCAGCAACTGGACAACAGCCAGCTCGGCGCGGGCCAGCCCGGCGGCAAGGATGGCAAACCCGGCCCCGATGGCAAGCCGGGCAAGGATGGGAAACCCGGCCAGCCCGGCAGCGAGGACAAGGACGGCAAAAGCGGCCTAGGCAACGCGGGCGAGATGAAAAAAATGATGGAGCAAACCGAAACCGACCTCGTAAACAAGCGCCTGACTGAGGAAACCATTCAGCGCCAGCAGCAAATCCTGACCCGCTTGCTGGAAGCCGAAAAGTCGGCCCGCGAGCGCGACCAAGACAACAAGCGCGAGGCCCAGGCGCCCAAGAGCCCGCCGCCCGGCTTCCCGCCCGCCTTCGATAAGTACCGCCCCGCCGCCAAAGACCAGCAGACGGATTTGCTGCGCCGGCCCCAACCCACGTTCACGCCTTACTACCAAGAAAAAGTAAGCGAATATTTCCAGAAAACCCGTTAGCACCGCCGCAACTTTGCCCGGCGGGCTGCGTAGGTGCACGGTGCCCCAGCCAAGTGCGGAGCTTTATCGGGTAAGTGGCCGGGTTTCACCGGTTTAGAACAAATTATCTTTTTAAGCTGGTTTCCGTTATTTTTGCCGCTCTTCCGCGCTATCCTTCTTTCGCCATTCGCTGCCCCCAATGAAGCAGGTTAAAATTCAGATTCCGTCGCTCGTGGAAAACATCCGCGTCGTGGAGAGTTTTATTGACAACTCCAAGGACGCTTTCCACATCGAGGACGATATCTATGGCAACATCATGGTGGCCGTAACCGAAGCCGTCAACAACGCTATTCGGCACGGCAACAAGTTCGACAAGGACAAAAACGTGTATTTGGCACTATATGCCGACGAAAGTCAACTCAAATTTGAGATTGAGGATGAGGGCACGGGCTTCGACTACAACAACCTGGACGACCCCACGGCACCCGAAAACCTGGAGAACCCCGGTGGGCGCGGCATCTTCCTCATTCGCCACCTGGCCGACGAGGTAGAATTCAGCAAAGATGGCCGGCGCGTCGAGCTAACGTTTGCTCTCACGCCCGCGCCCGATACCACTGCCGCATGAGCCTAGCTACTCCCACCGGCGTGCGCTACTTCGAGGCGCCCGGCATCGAGTTTATCGTGGAGGACGTGGCGGATTTCTTTCTGCATGACGCCGAAGACCTGGTGGCTTGGATTGAGCGCATTGCTGTGGTGCACGAGTACCGCATTGCCCAGCTCACATTTATCTTCTGCTCCGACGAGTACCTGCACAAGCTGAACGTGGAATATCTCAACCACGACACGCTCACCGATATCATCACCTTCGACAACGCCGACGACGCCGACGTGCTGGAAGGCGACATATTTATTAGCGTCGAGCGCGTGCAGGACAATGCCAAGGACTTGACCATCAGCTTCCGCGATGAGCTGCATCGCGTCATGATTCACGGCGTGCTGCACCTGCTGGGCTACCACGACAAGGACTTGTTGAGCCAAACCGCCATGCGCCGCAAGGAGGATTATTGCCTGTCGCTGCGCACGTTTTAGCAACTACTGGTTGCCGTAAAACCTCTTAGAACGTCCTGCTCATCTGGCGTCCGCTTGCCGAAGTATCTCTACCACGCCATACGATGCGGTAGAGATGCTTCGGCAAGCGGACGCCAGATGAGCAGGACGTTCTTTTTTGCTGCTATTTTTAGGTTATGACTGCCCTTTCGCGCATTCCCGGCGCCATGCTGGATTATTACCTCGGCCAGGGCTACTACCGGATGAACCAGGACTTGTTCACCTGCCGGTTTTTGCCCCTCGGCCCCGACCTGCACACGGTGCATTGGCTGCGGCTGGTAGTGCCCCAGGTGCAGTACGGCCCCAAGCAGCGCCAGCTGCTGCGGCGCAACGAGCGCTTCGCCGTGGCCATCAAGCCTTTGCAGCTCAGCGCCGAGCACGAGGCGCTGTATGCGCGCTACTATCAATCACTCGATTTCGACACGGCTGCCACCCTTGAAGCGCTGCTGCTGGACGGGGCCGCGCACTCGGTGTTCACGTCCTACGTGATAGAAGTGCGCGACGCTGGGCAGCTGATTGCGGCCGGTATTTTCGACCACGGCCAGGACAGCATTGCGGGCATCGTCAACTTTTACGACCCCGCCTACCGCCAGTATAGCTTAGGCAAGTACCTGATGCTGCGCAAAACGGAGTACGCCCGCCAGCAGCGTCTGGCTCACTACTACCCTGGCTATTTGGTGCAGGGCTACCCTAAATTCGACTACAAGCTCTTCGCCTGCGAGGCGGCCACCGAGGTATTTGACTGCCTGAACAGCGAATGGCTGCCTTTTTCATGGCCCGAGGTGGCGCGGCAGTCGGCTGCTCTGGTGGCCGAACGGTACCTGCGCGACGTGTTCGGCGAGAAGGAGTAACTGTGAATCTTATAGGGGCTGATTCATTTAACTTATGGAAAATCAAGCAGCTACTTTTCTAATAGAAGATACTTTTACTATCATAAATCGCGGGACAGTGCTGATTGGAGAAACAACTGAAACTGTTTCTAATGGTCAGAGTCTACTATTCGACAATGGAGTCTGTTGGTCGATTAAATCGGTAGAGGCTCTCTATAGGCGTAACCAACCAGCAAAAATTGGGTTGCTGATGACTGCACTATCCAGCTCGCAGCAAGCATTTCTAATCAACCTTAAAGGTGCAACCGCTCGAATAATTTAATTAGCAAATTACGCTATGCTAACCCTAGCCCGCACCACCTCCGAAAACCCCGATTTTCGCACGCTCGTGCAGCGGCTGGACCAGGACCTGGCCGCGCGCGACGGGGCCGAAGCCACCTTTTACGCGCAGTATAATAAGCTGGACCTCATTCGGCACGCCGTGGTGGCCTATGCTGACGGCCAGCCGGTAGGCTGCGGCGCGTTCAAGGAGTTTGAGGCGGGCGCGGTCGAAATCAAGCGCATGTACGTGGCACCCACGCAGCGGCGGCAGGGCGTGGCGCAGGCCGTGCTGAGCGAGTTGGAGCGCTGGGCCACCAAGCTGGGCTACGCCACCGCCGTGCTCGAAACCGGCCGGCGCCAGCCCGAAGCCATTGCGCTTTACCAGCGCAGCGGCTACCACCTCACCGCCAACTACGGGCAGTACGTGGGCGTGGCCAACAGCGTATGCATGCGCAAAAGCCTGGAAAGCACCGTTTCGCCCGGCTAGGCGCAGGTTTCGCCGGGCGCAGGAAAAGTGGGGGGCGAATTATGTTGGCGCCGGCTGCGTTATCGCTGGCTGCGCGCTGCCTTACGCAGCAGCCGTACCTTTGCAGCCTGATTGTCAGCCCTGCGAAACCTATTTTAACCTAGCGAGACTTTGCGCGCGATGTTTCAACAAGAAGAATACGACCTGATTGTGGTGGGCGCGGGCCACGCCGGCTGCGAGGCCGCCGCGGCCGCCGCCAACCTGGGCTTGCGGGTGCTGCTGGCCACCATGAACCTGAACACCATCGCTCAGATGTCGTGCAACCCGGCCATGGGCGGCGTGGCCAAAGGGCAGATTGTGCGCGAAATTGACGCCCTAGGGGGGCAGTCGGGTATCATCACCGACCGCACCATGATTCAGTTTCGGATGCTGAACCGCTCGAAGGGCCCCGCCATGTGGAGCCCTCGGGCCCAGAGCGACCGCATGCGCTTTGCCGAGGCGTGGCGCCTGACGCTGGAGGGCATTGCCAACGTCGATTTCTGGCAGGAAGCCGTCACGGGCCTGCTCATCGAAAACGACGCTTGCGTGGGCGTGCGCACCGCCCTGGGTATCGAGTTTCGGGCCAAGACGGTGGTGCTCACCAACGGCACCTTCCTGAACGGCCTCATTCACATTGGCGAGAAGAACTTCGGGGGCGGGCGCGCCGCCGAGAAAAACAGCCGCGGCATCACCGAGCAGTTGGTGGAGCTGGGCTTCGAGGCCGGGCGCATGAAAACCGGCACCCCACCCCGCGTGGATGGCCGCTCGCTCGACTACTCGAAGATGGAGGTGCAGGACGGCGACCAGCACCCGAGCCGCTTCTCGTACCTGGATACCCCTAGGCTGACCCAGCAGCGCCCCTGCTACATCACCTACACCAACGAGCGGGTGCACAGCATCTTGCGCGAGGGGTTCGAGAAGTCACCCATGTTTCAGGGCCGCATCAAGGGCCTAGGGCCGCGCTACTGCCCCAGCGTGGAAGACAAAATCAACCGCTTTGCCGATAAGGACCGCCACCAGATTTTTGTGGAGCCGGAAGGCTGGAGCACCGTCGAGTGCTACGTGAACGGGTTTTCGAGCAGCTTGCCCGAGGATGTGCAGTACCGCGCCCTGCGCGAGATTGCCGGTTTCGAAAAGGCCAAGATGTTCCGGCCCGGCTACGCCATCGAGTACGACTTCTTTCCGCCCACGCAGCTCACCAATACGCTCGAAACCAAGCTGGTACGCAACCTCTGGCTGGCTGGCCAAATTAACGGCACCACCGGCTACGAGGAAGCGGCCTGCCAGGGCCTGATGGCGGGCATCAACGCCCACCAGCGGGTGGCGGGCAAGCCGGCCTTCACGCTGGGGCGCGACGAGGCTTATATCGGCGTGCTCATCGACGACCTCATCAACAAAGGCACCGAGGAGCCCTACCGCATGTTCACGAGCCGCGCCGAGCACCGCATTTTGCTGCGCCAGGACAATGCCGACCTGCGCCTGACGCCCCGCGCCCACGCCCTGGGCCTGGCCAGCGACGAGCGCCTAACCCGCGTGCGCCAGAAGGAAGCCGACACCGCCGCCGTGCTGGCCACGCTGGAGAAATTCGGCGTGGAGCCGACCGCTATCAACCCCTTTTTGGCGGCCAAAAACTCGGCCGAAATCCACGAGAAAACCCGCGCCGTGAATTTGCTGCGCCGCCCCGGCGTGGAGCTGGCCGAGCTGGCCGCCGCCCTGCCAGCGCTGGCCGAGGCCCTAGGGCCCTACGGCGAGGAAGCGCAGGAGCAAGCCGTTATCCAAATCAAGTACGAAACCTACTTGCTGAAAGAGCAGCAGCAGGCCCAGCGCATGCGCGAGCTGGAAGACTTCCGCATCTCGGGCCGGCTCAACTACCAGGCCATGCCCGCCCTTAGCCACGAGGCCCGCGAGAAGCTGCTCAAGATTCAGCCCGAAACCCTAGGGCAGGCCTCGCGCATCAGCGGCGTGAGCCCGGCCGACGTGTCGGTACTGATGGTGTATTTGAACCGTTAACGTTGCTAAAAAAGAACGTCATGCTGAGCGCAGCCGAAGCATCTCTCCCACGCCGTCCTGACGATTCGCCAACGGTGCGGTAGAGATGCTTCGGCTGCGCTCAGCATGACGTTCTTTTTTAATTCATAATTATTAAGTAGTGAACGAGTTACTTACGGCCTGCCCCATTTGCGGGTCGACGAAGCTGCAGCCCCGGCTGCGGGTGCCGGACCGCTCGGTGAGCCAGGAGACGTTTGTGCTGGATGAGTGCCAGCGGTGCGGTTTCTTATTTACCAACCCGCGGCCCGACGCGGCCAGCATCGGGCGCTACTACGAGTCGGCGGCCTACGTATCGCACAATGCCCGGGCCGGCGGGCTCGTGAACCAGGTGTACCGCTTGGCGCGGTTTTTTACGGTGCGCGCCAAAACGCGGCTCATCACCCGGCTCCATGGGGGCCGGCCGGGCCGGCTGCTCGACTACGGCTGCGGCACCGGGCACTTTCTGGCCCAGGCCCGGCGGGCGGGCTGGGAAGTAACCGGCCTGGAGCCCAACCCCCAGGCCCGCGCCGACGCCGAAGCCCGCGTGGGCGTGCCCATCGGCGAGCCGGCCGAACTGGCCACGCTGCCGCCCGCCAGCTACGACGTCATCACCCTCTGGCACGTGCTCGAGCACGTGCACACCCTCGACGATACGCTGGCGCAGTTGCTGGCGGCACTGCGGCCGGGCGGGCTGCTGCTGGTGGCCGTGCCCAACGCCGACAGCCACGACGCCCGCCACTACGGCCCCTACTGGGCGGCCTACGACGTGCCCCGCCACCTCTACCACTTCACGCCGGCCACCATGCGCCGCCTGCTGGGGCGCCACGGCCTGCGCATTACCCACCAGCTGCCCTTGCGCCTCGACGCCTACTACGTCAGCATGCTGTCGGAAGGGCTGCGGCCCGCCGAGCAGGCGCGGGGCCGGCTGGCTACCCTGCGCCAAGGCTACCGCTCGAACCAGCACGCCGCCCAGCACGAAAACAACTACTCGAGCGTGCTCTACGTGGCCGAAGCCCCGCCGGCCTAGGGGCCTTGTTTGAGTAAAAGCCGGTTGAAACCCGTCTGTCATCCTGCGCTTGCGCAGGACTTTTTCACGCTTGCTCGGTAAGCGCTTTTAGCAAGCAAGGTCACCGTGGCAAGGTCCTGCGCAAGCTCCGAATGACTACGTTTTTCTGGTCGCCTCACCAGCTGCTTGCTACTGCGGGCCGCCCTAGGGCAGTTGGTGCGGGGCGCTGCTTGTTTGCGGGCGGGGCGCACTGCGGCGGGTACTTTTGCGTTGCTGTTTCGTTTATCTATCACGCTGCTTTGGGTTTAAACTGGACTATAAAACCGCTGCGTCGCAGTGCGTGGTGGGGGAGGGGCCCGGCCGGCCTGCTGGCCTTGGCGGCCCTAGGTGGCTGCGCGGCCGTAGGCTCGCCCCAGGGCGGCCCGCGCGATAAAACGCCGCCGCGCCTGGTGGCTACCTCGCCCGACAGCGCGGCCCGCAACGTGAAGCAGCAGTTTATCCGCCTCACCTTCTCGGAGCCGGTGCAGCTCAAGGAGCTGAGCAAGCAGCTGCTCATCACGCCCCAGCTGCCGCCCGATAATGCTTATTCGACCCGCGAGGAGCGCAACGTTATCTCGCTGATTTTTAAGAAGCCGCTCGACGCCAACACCACCTACTCGTTTAACTTTCGGCGGGCCATCGTGGACGTGACCGAGGGCCAGCCCGCCCGCTACCAGGCCCTGAGCTTCAGCACGGGCGCCACCCTCGACTCGGGCCGCGTGCAGGGCCGGGTGGTGGATTTGTTGACCGGGCTGCCCGCCAAGGAAGCCGTGGTGGGCCTCTACCGCGCCGCCGACACTACCAAGGTGCGCCGCGACCCGCCCTACTACCTGGCCCGCACCGACGACAAAGGGCAGTTTCAACTCAACTTTGTGCGCGTGGCGCCCTACCGGGTATACGCCTGGGTGGACAAGAACGGCAACGGCCGCTTTGATGATGGCGAGAAGATTGCCTACCTGCCGGCCCCGCTCCTCATCACCGATACCACCGCCGCGCGCACCCTATCCCTGGTGCGCCCCGACCGCCTGCCCCCGCGCCGCACCGGCCTCGAAGCCGCCGCCGATGCCAACCGCCTGCGCTTCGACGAAGGCCTGCGGGCCGTGCGCCTGACGGCCCTGGCGCCGGGCGCCGACACGGCCGCCGTGCGCGCCGCCACGCTGCTAGCCGACCAGGGCCGGCTGGTGGAGGTATTTAAAACGCCCGCCGTGGGCGACGGCCGCTACCTGCTGGCCGTGACCGACAGCACCGGCAACACCCGCCGCGACACGGTAAACCTGCGCTTTCCGGTGCCTACTTCCAACGCCCGCAAGGCCCTGCCGGCTGCGGCTACGGTGCTGGAGGGCAGTCCGCGCGCGGTGTACCGGCAGGGCCAGTTGCGGTTTAAGTTCCTGGTACCCGTGCGCCTAGTGGCCAGCAAAGCGCCCGGCACGCTCACCGAAGACTCGGTGCGCACCCGCCCCCTGCGCGTGCCGGCCGACGCCTACCTGAGCCCCAACGGCACCCAGCTGACGGTAGTGCTGGATACGAAAGCGCAGAAATTCATCAATATTAAGCTCGACTCCACGGCTCTCCGGGCCGTCACGGGCCAGTCGCTGGGGTTGCGCCGCCCCGTGCGCCTTTTAGTTACCGACCAGGAGCCTACCGGCGTGCTGCTGGGCACCATTCAAACCAAGCAGCCGAGCTTTTTTCTGCAGCTGCTGAACGAGAAATACGAAGTAGTGGAGCAGCGGCGCTCGCCCAAGGGTTCTTACCGCTTCGAGCGCCTGCTGCCCGGCAAGTACCGCCTGCGCGTACTCATCGACGCCAACAACGACGGCCGCTGGTACCCCGGCGACCCCGACCTGCAGCAGCCCGCCGAGCCCGTTTACCTCTACCCCAAGCTACTGGAAATAAGGGCTGGCTTCGAGATAGAGGAGAAGCTGAGCTTCTAGCCCAGCTGGGGGCCTAGGGGGTGCGAGCCGCCCCAACTTAGCTAGCGTCCGCTAGCTAAGTTGGGGCGGCTTCTCTTTTTGCCGGCCATTCCTGCGGCGCCTTGCCAGTTTGCTAGGCCCTGGGACGCTTGGTGACTGGTACCCGCACGGGCTCCAGGGGCGGCTAACGGAGCGCTCGCAGCGGCTTGGGCGCCTAGGGGAGAAGCTCTGTGGAAAACTTACTAGGCGCTACAAGTTACTGAGGGCCTTTTTTGCGGGTTATGCACCGTTTATCCACAGGCTATTCCACAGGCGAGCGCGGCGGCGCAGTTTTTTGTGGACAACCTGGGGGAAAACCCACCGGGCGCCGTGGATAAGATGGGTAAAAGTTTAGTTGCCCACGCCGCTCCCCGCACAGGTGCGGCCGGCGGTGGATAACGGTGAATAACTATCCCCAGCGGCGCGCCCAATTCACACTGCCCCCAGGCGGTGGATTGTGAACACGTGGATAAGTGCTGTGAATAGTGAATAAGTAGGATAATTGCTTAGTAATCAATAGTTTACTATCCACATTGCCTGTGGATAGCCGGTGAATAGTGGATAACTTATGCACCCCCTATCCACAGTGTGCACAAGTGAGCGGGGTTTTCCACTTATCCACTGTCCTAACGAGTGGAAATAAAGAGAAAGCTTTTTAAAAAAATTTAATTAATCTTATTAGGACGTGGAAAACTCTGGTCGGCTGAGTTCGCGCCTGGGTTGGGGGCTTCGGGTGGGCGCGGGCCCTAGGCCCCTAACCCAGGCGCAACCCACCGGCCCCGAAACCCGAACAAGTCCGCAAACGCGTCCCCTTATGCCCTTCAACTACGACCAGGATTTTGCGCACCTCGACTTTCGGCAGCACCCCGAGCGCTACCGCGTGGGCCGGGGCGAGCAGGGCGTGCTGCTGGTGCAGCCCTACAAAGGCGAAATCCTGCCCCACTGGCGCTTTAAAGACGCGGCGGCGGCCCGCGAGTCGTCGGCCGCCATTTGGAAGCTCTTCGAGGACTATTTGGCAGCTCACGACTTTGTGGGGGCCGACATGGCGCGCAAGTTTCTGCAAATGGGCTTCACCAGGGCCCGGCGCTACGCCAACCACGCGGGCGGCAAGAAGTACGCCGGCCCGGTACCCGCCGATAAAAAAGGCCAAAGCGGCGCCCACGGCCGCGCCGAGCTACCCCGCACCGCCCAGCCCGACCCCGACAAGGTAGAAGCCGCTGCCATTTTCAAAACCAAGTGGGACGAGGCCAAAGTCCACCCCGAGTACCAGCGCCAAAAAGCGGCCTTCGAGGCCCGCTACGGCAAGTAGCCCGCCCCGCACCCGCTACCTTTGGGGCCAGTTGAAGGCGAGCCAGTCAAGAAAACGGATAAGCCCGGCAGTGGCGGCAGCAAGGCAGCAGCCGGCGAAAGTTATCCACGGCTTTATCCACATTTCCACCCTAGGCACCTGCCTTAGGTAGCTCATTTCCAGCTTCTCACACCTGTCACATTCCCCACATTTTGTATATGAGCACCCCAAGCAGCATCGAAGAAAACGAGATTATCCTGGGCACCGGCATGGGGCCGCTGCGCTTCGGCACCTCCATGGACGAGGTGCGCACCCTGGTGGGCGAGCCTGAGGAGATTGACGAGTCGGAGGACGACGACGAGTTTGAGCACCAGGCCTGGAACTACTACGAGGACGACCACCTGCTGTCGCTGTATTTCGACCGCGAGGACGACTTCCGCCTGAGCTGCATCGAAACCGACAATCCCAGTTTGCGACTCTTCGGCGAGCCGATTCAGGGCCGCCCGCTCGACGAAATCCGCAGCCTGATGGAGCGGAACGGCCAGGGCACGGCCGAGCTGGAAACTATGGAAGGCGGTGAGATGCGCCTCTCCTACGAAAAAGCCATGATTGACCTTTATTTTGAAGAAGGCAAGCTACAATTTGTCAATTTCGGGGTATTCATCAACGATGACCTGGAAGTGCAGTGGCCAAAATAGTTTCCGAAGTTATCCACAAAATTGCCCTTTTTTAGTGTGGATAAGTGGATAACTCTATGAAGGCAATATTATTTGGCTACCATTGCCGGTGCATAAGCCAGCTAAGCCGCTTAGCTAGAACCCAAAAAAGGCCAACCTGACTAGGTTGGCCTTTTTTGCATTATACGGAGAATAAATTTACTTGCCTATCCGCTAAAGCTGCGAAACAGCAGAAACAGTGACCCCGCCAGCACCATCGTGACGGGCAGCGTGAGCACCCAGGCCAGCACGATGCTGCGCACCATTTGGGGGTTGATATTCTTGATGCCACGGCTGGCCACCATGCTGCCCGCGATGCTGGAGGTGAGCACGTGGGTGGTGGACGTGGGCAGGCCGCTTTGGGTGCTGAAGCCAATCATGGCGGCCGCCACCAGCTCGGAGCTGGCACCCTGCGCATACGTGAGGTGCTCCTTGCCGATGCGCTCGCCGATGGTTTTGACGATGCGCTGCCAGCCGATAGTGGTGCCTAGGGCCAGCGACAGCGACACCATGAGCAACACCTGCCAGGGCGCGTAGTCGGTGAAGCTCTTCATCTCGTCGGTGGCCTGGGCGTAGGTACTGCGGTCGGCGGTGCTCAGGCTCACGCTGGGCGAAGCCAGCAGCTGCTTGCCGCGGTTGGCCAGTAGCAAAATGGCACGGCGAATGTCAAAGCGCGCATTGGCAGGCAGCTGCGCCACCTGCGTTTTGCCGGCAAAAATGCGGTCGAGGTTGGTGGTTTGGGTGCGCACCTCGGCCAGCAGTTGCTGGTCTTTGGCATTCAACTCGGTGGCGTTCACGCGGCCGATAACGTACTCTATCTTTTGCACCGAGTCGCGCAGGTCGAGCGGATTCTTATTATTGTCGAGCGCGAAATGCACGGGCACGATACCAATGAGAATCAGCATGATGAGGCCCACGCCCTTCTGCCCGTCGTTAGAGCCGTGGAAGAAGCTGACCAGGGTGCAGGTAGTGATGAGCGTGAGGCGGATGAAGAGGGGCGGGGGCTTGCGCTTGTGGGGCTGCTTGAAGAGCGCCTTGCTTTTGGTGAGGCGCTTGAGCAGAAACATGGCGATGATGGTGAGCGTGAATCCGAAGATGGGGCTCAGCAGCAGCGCCATGCCGCTTTCGCCGGCCTTGGCCCAGTTCACGGCCGCGCCCTTGCCGCCGGGCAGCAGCGAAAACGCGATGCCTACCCCTAGGATAGAGCCGATGAGCGCGTGCGACGACGAGGAAGGGATGCCGAAGTACCAGGTGCCCACGTTCCAGATAATGGCCGCCACGATGAGCGCGCCCACCATGGCAATGCCGTGGTACACGTTTTGGTCCACGAGGCTCTCGACGGGCAGCAAATACACGATGCCCATGGCCACGCCAATGCCGCCGGCAAATACGCCAATGAAGTTCCAGAACGCCGACCACACCACGGCCACCCACGGCCGCAACGTGTTGGTGTAGATGACGGTAGCCACGGCATTGGCCGTGTCGTGGAAGCCGTTGACAAATTCGAATGCGCAAGCTGCTAATAAGCAAACGCCTAGTAGCAGTAATACATGGGGTTCGAGTCCGAACATAAAAGGATGCCGGGGAGGGTGATTTCGGCCCCCAAAATTAACCCCGCCTTCAGCGACGGGCATGTTACGGAATTGTTGGCTAAATCAGAACGAATTAGACTAGAGCTTGATGCGCAGCCTAGTGTCGGTGGCGCCAGCAAAAAGGCCGTAGCCATTGGCCACGTTGGAACGCAACGGGGCGGGCTCGGCAAAGGGATTGCCGTCGGTGTCGTAGTAGCGCTGCACCGACTGGTAGAACTGATACGTTTCGGCTGGAATGCTGCTGACGATGACTTCCAAATAGGCCGGGGGCAACTGGCCGGGCTGGCCGGTGCCCCCGTAAGGGTAGGCCGTCACATCGGCCCCGAAGCTCAGGCGCTGGCCGTTGCGGCCAGCATCGCTCACGGGCAGCCGCCGGTAATAATTACCGGGCTCGGACAGGTCGAAGCGATTGAGCCGCAAGTCGATGCCCTCGTTGTTGCGGCTAGCGTAGTCTTGCTGCACCGGCCCCCAGGGCTGGCCTGCCGCGTCGAGCAGGCGGGCGTAGGCCAGGTAGTAGTCGGTGGCAGCGGCATTGTCGGCGATGGTAAAGGCCAGCCGCCCCCTAAACTGGTACTGATTGGCGGCGGGGTCGGGGGCAAAGCTGCCGGCCTCCACGGTGGCGGGGGCGGGCAGCGCGAGGGTAGCCTCGATGGCCGGCAGGCCAGGCGCGCTTACTTGCAGCGTGTAGCGCTGGCCCGGCTGGCCCACGTAGCCTCGCACCGGCACGTAGTAGCCCTGCAGGCTGTCGCCCGGCGCCGAGCCATAGCCCGAGCGGCCCCTAGGGCGAAATGTCTCCACCACCTGCCCGGTGGCATCGAGCAGCTGCGCCGTCGCATCGGCCCGGCCCAGGATGGCGCTGGTTTCGGTGATGCTGTGGCTGGTGCTCACGTAGAGGTTGCGAGCGTCAAAAAACTGCTGGTCGTTGGCCGTGCGCGGCTGGTTGCTCAGCGTGTAGGCTACCGACAAGCGCGGGGTGTGGGCGGGCGGCTCAATGTTGGCCACCGACTCGCAGCCGGCTAGCAGCGCCGTGGTCGCCCACAGGGCCCCTAGGGTATGGAATTGCTTCATCGCAGCTTAAAACTTAAAGGCCTTGCTAACCGACGGAATGATGGGAAACAGCGACACCTGCCGGTAGCCGGGCGGCGAGCGCACGACCTTGTTATTCGGGTCAATGTCGGCCTGCACGAAGTAGAGGTAGTAGGGGTTCTGGCGGCTGTAGGCGTTGTAGATGGACAGGCTGTTGACTACTTCGCCCCAGCGCTTCTTCTTGGTTTTGCTCAGGTCCAGGTCGAGGCGGTGGTAGGCGGCCATGCGAAACGAGTTGCGGTCGCCAAAGTCGCTGTACACCTCGTAGGGTGCCGTTTGGTAGCGGCCCGAGGTGAGGGTAACGGCGTTGCCGGTGCCGTACACGAAGGTGCCCGATAGGGTGAGCGTGGGACTAAAATGGTGGATAACGACCAGCGAAATGTCGTGCCGCCGGTCGTACTTGTAGGGAAATACGCGGCCCTGGTTAAGCTCGGCAAACTGGCGGTTGCTCCAAGCCAGGGTGTAGCCCAGCCAGCCGGTGGTGCGGCCGGTTTTCTTTTGAATGAACAGCTCGGCCCCATAGGCCCAGCCCCGGCCGCTGGTTACCTGGCTTTCCCAGTCACTGTCGGTGGTGTTCACGAAGTTGGCGCCCTCGCGGTACTCCACCAGGTTTTGCAGCGGCTTATAGTAGGCCTCAACGCTGAACTCAAAGTCCTCGCCCCCGCGGTGCAGCGTGCGAGCCGCCCCTAGGCTAAACTGCTGCGCCACCTGGGGCCGCACGGTGGCCGTGGCCGGCACCCACAAATCGGTGGGCAGCCCGATGCCGCTGTTGGTGAGCAGGTGAATGAACTGCGCATTGCGCGCGTACGACGCCTTCAGGGCCCAGTCGGGGGTGAGGAAGTAGCGGGCGGCCAGGCGCGGCTCGAGGGAAGGGTAGAGTCGGTTGTTGACGTAGAAGCTGCTTAGCCGCAGCCCGGCGTTGACCTTCAGGCGGTTGCTGAGGCGGTAGTCGTCTTCCACGTAGGCGGCGCTTTCGGTGGCCAGCGTGCGGCTGCCGGTGCCCGTGGCGTTGGCCACGCCGCCCGCGTTGTCTTGCTGCGTGAAGGCGCCTGGTAAAAACGTGTGCCGAATGAGCTGCACGCCGAAGCGCACGTAGTGGTTGGGCGCGGGCACGTAGTCGAAGTCGGTTTTCAGCGTCCAGTCGCGGATGTTGGAGAGGTAGCGCAGGGCGCTGGCGCTGCTCACCACCTGGCCGTTGTCGGGGTAGCGCCGCTCCTGGCTGGCGCCCACATCGAACTGGTACTGGCTGTAGGTGAAGTGGGTGTTGAGGAAAAGCTTGTCGCCGAAGGTGTGGTTCCAGCGCAGGCTGCCCGTGAGGTTGCCCCACCCCAGGGCATTGTTTGAGCGGGAGTAGTCGTTGGGGTTTTCGGGCTCGTCGCGCAGGTTGGCGTAAAAATTATCGTAGCCACGGTAGGCACTCAAGTACAGCCGGTCGCGATGGCCCACCTTCCAGTTGAGCTTGCCGTTGAGGTCGTAGAAGTAGTAACCTAGGGAGCCCGCCCGGTTCTGGTGGCCCAACTGCCACTTAATGAAGGGCTGGGCCAGCACGTCGAGGTAGGTGCGCCGCCCGCTCACGATAAACGAGGCCACGTCCTTCTTGATGGGCCCTTCCAGCGTGAGCCGCGAGGCCACTAGGCTAATAGCTCCCTCGCCGTGAAACTCCTGCATATTGCCCTCCTTGAGGGAAATATCGAGCACCGACGACAGCCGCCCGCCGTAGCGCGCTGGAAAGCCGCCCTTAATGAGCTCCACGTTGCGCAGCGCATCGGCATTGAACACCGAAAAGAAGCCGAACAAGTGCGAGGCGTTGTAAACCGGCGTGCCGTCGAGCAAGATGAGGTTTTGGTCGGGCGAGCCGCCGCGCACGTACAGGCCGCTGGTGCCCTCGTTGCCGCTTTGCACGCCCGGCAGCAGTTGCAGCACCTTCAGCACGTCGGTTTCGCCCATTAGCTTGGGCAGGCTTTTAATTTGGGCAATAGGCACGCTAATGGTGCCCATGCGGGTGCTGGTGGGCCCCTGCTCGTCGCTCACTTGCGCTCCCAGCACCTCTACGCCAGCCAACTCGTTGGTGGCGGGCCGCAGCCGAAAAACGTGTTCTAGGCGGGCCGTGGCGGGGGCCGCCCAGCGTTGCCCCGCGTAGCCCACGCTGCTGGCCACCAGCCGCACCGAGTCGAGCCCCGCGGCGGGCAGCGTCAGCGAGTAAAAGCCGTAGGTGTTGGTAGCGGTGCCCAGGCCGCTGGCGGGGTGCCGCACCGTCACGCCCGGCAGGCTTTCGCCGCTGGCCGCGTCGCGCACGTAGCCGCTGATGGTGAGGTGGCTAGGGGTTTGCGCATGGGCTAGCAGCCCAGTGCCTAATAGCAAGCCCGGGAGCAGGCAGCGTACAAGTTGCGTCAAAGCGTGGAAAAAAGAAAAACCTAGAAGAATAGCAAAATAAATATTCTTTCAAAAGTAAAGAATGGCCCGCCAAGTACATGCTTACTTCACGAGCCGCTTGCCGCTCAAAAGGTTGCCACTGGCTCCCGCGCCAAGTTCCCTAGGCCCCTAGTCGCTGCCAAGCCGCCGATAGCCACCCGGTGTGCCGCCGGGCGTAGCCAGCCCAGGCAGTAAGCGTAGCGGCGCAAGCCGTTAAATCGGTTTGCATCTGCGGTCTACCTTTGCTGCTTATGAGCAAGCCCGTAACTACTTCTGAAAATACCCAGCTAAAAGATATTGTGGCCCACGCCAAGGAATACGGCTTCGTATTCCAGTCGTCGGAGATTTACGACGGCCTGGCCGCCGTGTACGACTACGGCCCCAACGGCGTGGAGCTGAAAAACAACCTCAAGCGCCTGTGGTGGGAGGCCATGACCCAGCTGCACGGCAACGTGGTGGGCATCGACGCGGCCATCTTCATGGACCCGCGCACTTGGGAGGCCAGCGGCCACGTGGCCGGCTTCAACGACCCGCTCATCGACAACCTCGACAGCCAGAAGCGCTACCGCGCCGACGTGCTCATCGAGGAAAAAGCCGCCGAGTACGAGCGCGCCGGCGACCCCGCGCGCGCCGCCGCTCTCACGGCTACCCTAGGCCGGTTGCTGACCGAAAATGACCTGGCCGGCGTGAAGCAGCTCATTTTGGACGAGAAAATCGTGGACCCGCTCTCGGGCTCGGCCAAGTGGACCGACGTGCGGCAGTTCAACCTCATGTTCAGTACCCAAGGCTCGGCCGTAGACTCGGACGCGCCGCCGGTGTACCTGCGGCCTGAAACGGCGCAGGGCATCTTCGTGAATTTCCTGAACGTGCAGAAGTCGGCTCGCCAAAAAATTCCGTTCGGTATCGCGCAGATTGGCAAGGCGTTCCGCAACGAGATTGTGGCCCGGCAATTCATCTTCCGCATGCGCGAATTTGAGCAAATGGAGATGCAGTTCTTCGTGCGGCCCGGCACCGAGGGCGAGTGGTACGACACCTGGAAGGCCGCCCGCCGCCGCTTCCACGAGGCCATTGGCCTGGCCCCGGAAAAGCTGCGCTTCCACGACCACGACAAGCTGGCCCACTACGCCAAGGCGGCCGTGGACATCGAGTACGAGTTCCCGTTCGGATTCAAGGAAATTGAGGGCATCCACTCGCGCTCGGACTTCGACCTGACCCAGCACCAGAACCTGAGTCGCAAAAAGCAGCAGTACTTCGACAACGACCTGAACCCCGACACCGGCAAGCCCTATGGCAACTACGTGCCCTACGTGGTAGAAACCAGCGTGGGCGCCGACCGCCTGTTTCTGGCCACGCTCTGCCAGGCCTACCAGGAAGAAACCATCACGGAAGGCGAAGGGGAGGAGCAAACCACCAAAACCCGTACCCTGCTGAAGCTGCACCCGGCCCTGGCCCCCATCAAGGCCGCCATCTTCCCGCTAGTGCGCAAGGACGGCATGCCCGAGAAAGCGCAGGAAATATTCGACAGCTTGCGCTTCGACTTCCGTCTAGTTATCGAAGACAAGGACGCCATTGGCAAGCGCTACACCCGCCAGGACCTCATTGGCACGCCGTTTTGCATTGTGGTAGACGGCCAAACCCTGGAGGACGACACCGTGACGGTGCGCGACCGCGACACCCGCGAGCAAACTCGAATGCCCATTAGTGCGTTGCGGGCATACATCGGCGAGCGTGTGAGCTTCAAAACGGTGTTTGCGAAATTGTAGCCGTAGCCTGGAAGTAAGCTAGGGCGGCGTGTACCAGTTAAGTTCTAAAGCCTATGTGGGGACATATCGCCCTTTTTATCATTAAGTTCCGGCGCATCCTGCTGTTGCTTATCGGCCTGGCTACCCTAGGCATGGCCTACGTGGCGCGCAACGTGGAGATGACCTATGACTTTGCGCAGGTAGTGAGCCCGGAAGACCCCGACATGGTGTACTTCCAGCAGTTCAAGAAAACCTTTGGCGAGGACGGTAACATCCTGGTTATCGGGATGCAGGACTCGTCGGTGTATAAGCTCAAGAACTTCCGGCTCTACGACCAGCTAGCCAACGACCTGGTGAAAGTGCCGGGCGTGTCCGGCGTGCTCGGCCTGCCCAAGCTCATTCAGATTGAGAAGGATACGGTGAATAACCGCTTCGTAACGGCCCCGATATTCCGGGCGCCCCCTAGGTCGCAGGCGCAGCTCGACTCGCTGATGGGCGTTGTCAACAGCATCGCCTTTTACCAGGGGCAGGTAATTGCGCCGCGCACCGGGGCCACGCTGCTGGCCGTGACCATGGACCCGTCGTTCCTGAATTCGAACAAGCGGCAGGCCGTGATGAGTAACATCTTGGACCTGAGCGAGAAGTTTGAAAAGGAATCGGGCATCAAGCTGCACTACGCCGGCCTGCCCTACGTGCGCTCCACGATGACGAGCAAGGTGTCGGCCGAGATGAAGTTCTTTGCCGGGCTGATGGTGGTGGTGATGGCCATTATTCTCTACGTGTTCTTCCGCACGTGGTCGGCGGTGGTAGTGCCGCTGCTGGTCGTCATCATCGTCATGATATGGTGCGTGGCCAGCATCGTGCTCCTAGGGTTCAAGATTAACCTGCTCACGGGCCTGATACCGTCTATTCTGGTGGTTATCAGCGTGCCCAACTGCACCTACCTGCTCTCGCGCTATCACTACGACTACCGCAAATCGGGCAACCAAATCCTGGCCATGACGCGGGTTATCCGCAAGATTGGCTTGATTACGCTGGTGAACAATACGACCACGGCCATTGGCTTTTTCGTGTTCACGTTCACCGACATCGCCATTCTGTATCAGTTTGGGCTGGTGGCCACGATTAACATCTTCGTGGCGTTCGTTATCAGCTTCATCATGATTCCGGCGGTGTTTACCTACCTGCCCGGCCCCACCGACAAGCAGCTCGAGCACCTCGACTCGAAGCCGCTGGTGGGCATCATTCACTTCCTCGACTTCATTGTGCTGCGGCGTCGGCGCACCATCTACATCACGGCGGCGGTGCTAGTGGGGCTGGCAGCCATCGGTATTTCGCGCATCGAAGCCGTGTCGTTTATGGTGGACGACCTGCCCAAGAAAAGCTCGGTAAATGAAGACCTCAGCTTCTTCGAAGCGCGTTTTGGCGGCGTAATGCCCCTAGAGTTTGTGGTGGATACCAAGCAACCCAAGGGCTTGCTAAAACTGCCTAACCTGCAGAAAATCGACCAATTTGATAAGTTCTTGCAGGCGCAGCCCGAGCTATCAACGCCGCTGAGCATGGTTACGTTTTTGAAAGCGGCCAAGCAGGCATTCTATAACGGCAACCCGGATTTCTACAAGCTACCCGATAACGACGACAAGAATTTCATTTTAAGCTACTTGGCCAACTCGCAAGGCCAGGGTGCCAACTCCACCAGTAAGCTGCTCAAAACATTCGTGGACAGCACGCAGCAGCGCGCCCGCATCAGCGTGAAAATTGCCGACATTGGCTCGCATAAGCTTGATACGCTGGTTAATAAACGCATTGACCCGGCCATCAAACGCATCTTCGCCGGCACCGACATGAGCGTGCGCCGCACTGGCACCACGGTCATTTTCACCAAGGGTAACGAGTACGTAATTGGCACCCTAGGCGAAAGCCTAATGTGGGCCTTCGGGCTGGTAGCCGTGGTGGTGCTGCTACTGTTCCACTCATTCCGTACCATCTTCTACGCGCTGATACCTAATATCTTGACGTTGACGCTGACGGCCGGCGTGATGGGTTATTTCGGCATCGCGCTCAAGCCCGCCACCGCTCTCATCTACGTCATTGCCCTGGGCATCGACGGTGATAATTCCATCCACTTGCTGGCCAAGTTCCGGCAGGAGATGGCCATGGCGGGCAAGAGCGTGAGCGAGGCCATTACCAACACGCTGAGCGAGGCTGGGTCGAGCATGTTCTACACCAGTATCGTGCTCTTCATTGGCTTCAGCATCTACGGTTTCAGCGAGTTTGGCGGCACCAAGGCCCTAGGGGTACTTATGGGCGCTTCGCTGCTCATTACCAACTTCTCGAACCTGGTATTTTTGCCGGCCCTGCTGGTAACCTTTGAGCGCGGTGGCAGCTGGAAAACGCCCAAAACGGCCCTCATTCACCACTACGACGAGAGCTACCACGAAGAAGACGACGACATCGACCAGAACCTGCAGCGCCTGAGCGTAGAGCGTACCCCGGCCAAGACGATTTAAATCCGGCCGACTTTTGTTGTTGAAAAAACTATTAGCACGTCATGCTGAGCCTGCCGAAGCATCTCTACCACATCGTTCGAGTGATGTTCGGTAGAGGTGCTTTGGCAGGCTCAGCATGACGGATGATTTTATGAACTACCCCGAATACAAGCAGCCGCTCGACTATGCCCGCCTCGCGCAAGACGTGCGGGCAACTTGGGAGGCCAACGGCATTTTTGAGAAGAGCGTGAGCAGCCGCGAGGGCCAGCCCACGTTCGTGTTTTACGAGGGGCCGCCCTCGGCCAACGGGCAGCCGGGCATCCACCACGTGATGGCGCGGGCGGTGAAGGACATCTTCTGCCGCTACCAGACGCAGCTGGGCAAGCAGGTGCCGCGCAAGGGCGGCTGGGACACCCACGGCCTGCCCATCGAGCTGCAAGTAGAGAAGGAGCTGGGCATCACGAAGGAAGATATCGGCAAGAAAATCAGCGTCGAGGAGTACAACCAGCGCTGCCGCGAAACCGTGATGCGCTTTAAGGCGCAGTGGGACGAGCTAACGCAGCAGATGGGCTACTGGGTAGACCTCAACAACCCCTACATCACCTTCGAGCCGGACTACATCGAGAGCTGCTGGGCGCTGCTCAAGAAGCTCTACGATAAGGGCTTGCTCTACAAGGGCTACACTATCCAGCCTTACTCGCCCGCCGCCGGCACCGGCCTCAGCTCGCACGAGTTGAACCAGCCTGGCACCTATAAGGACGTGAAGGACACGACCATCGTGGCCGAGTTCAAGGTGGTGCGGGATGAGAAGTCGGAAAAGTTGTTTACGGCAGCAGGGGAGGGGGACAACGTGTACATCCTAGCCTGGACGACTACGCCCTGGACGCTGCCCGCTAATACGGGGCTGGCAGTTGGGAAAAACATTTCCTATTCAGTAGTCCGTACATTCAATCAATATACCCGGCAGCCAATAGTTGTAATTCTGGCTACTGATTTAGTGGGTCGGTACTTTTCAGATGAGGCTACAGCTTCTTTAGCTGCTCAAGATTCTATGCTCTCTGAGGCAGTTTCTCGGTGGTTAGAATCTGGAGAAGAATCGCCTGTAGAAGCGACTTTTGAAGACGAGCGGCAGAGAAATATTTTTGACAAAATTGTAAGCCGGCATAAGTTGCCTTTTAAAGTTGTCAAAACCGTTCTTGGCTCCGACCTCGTCGGCCTCTACTACCACCGCCTGTTCGGCCAAGACCAGGGCTTCCCTGCCTTCGAAGGCGAGGAAAACGCATTCCGCGTGATTCCTGGCGACTTTGTGACGACGGAGGACGGCACGGGTATCGTGCACATCTCGCCCACCTTCGGCGCGGACGACTTCCGGGTGGCGCAGCAGAATGGGATTCCCGCGCTGCTGGTGGCCGACGACCAGGGCAAGCTGGGGCCGGTGGTGGACCGTACGGGCCGCTACGTGGCGCAGATGGGCGAGTTTGGCGGGCGCTGGGTGAAGAACTACGACGGCCACGACCAAAGCGGGGCCGACTATAAAACCCTGGACGAGAGCATCGCCATTCGGATGCGCAAGGACGGCACGGCCTTCAAAACCGAGAAGTACGAGCACACCTACCCGCACTGCTGGCGCACCGACAAGCCGGTGCTGTACTACCCGCTCGACTCGTGGTTTATCAAGACCACGGCCGTGAAAGACCGGCTGATTGAGCTAAACAAAACCATCAACTGGAAGCCCGAGAGCACCGGTACCGGCCGCTTCGGCAACTGGCTCGAAAACCTGGTGGACTGGAACCTGAGCCGCTCGCGCTACTGGGGTACCCCGCTGCCCATCTGGCGCACCCAGGACGGCACCGAGGAGCGCTGCATCGGCAGCATCGCCGAGCTGAACGCCGAGATTGAGAAGGCCATTGCCGCCGAGGTGATGACGCACAACCCGCTGGTAGCCAGCGGCCAGCTCGACCTGCACCGGCCCTACGTGGACGACGTATTTCTGGTGTCGCCGAGCGGGCAAATTATGTACCGCGAGCCGGACTTGATTGACGTGTGGTTTGATAGCGGGGCCATGCCCTACGCGCAGTGGCACTACCCGTTTGAGAACCAGGAGAAATTCGCCCAGAATTTCCCGGCTGACTTCATTGCCGAGGGCGTGGACCAGACGCGCGGGTGGTTCTTCACGCTGCACGCCCTAGGGGTGATGCTGGAAGACTCGGTGGCGTTTAAGAACGTGATTGCCAACGGCTTGGTGCTCGACAAGAACGGCAACAAGATGAGCAAGCGCCTCGGCAATGCCGTGGACCCGTTTGCCACCATCGCCCAGTACGGTCCCGATGCCACGCGCTGGTACATGATTGCCAACGCCCCGCCGTGGGACAACCTCAAGTTCGACCCGGCTGGCATCACAGAGGTGCAGCGCAAGTTCTTCGGTACGCTGTTCAATACCTACTCCTTCTTCGCCCTCTACGCCAACCTCGATGGCTTTGCGGCCGGCCAGGCCCCTAGGGTGCCCGTGGCCGAGCGCACCGAGCTAGACCGCTGGATTCTGAGCAAGCTGCACTCGCTGCTGGCCGAAGTGCGCGGCCACTACGACAGCTACGACCCCACCAAGGCCGCCCGCGCCGTGCAGGAGTTCGTCACCGACCAGCTCTCGAACTGGTACGTGCGCCTCTCGCGCCGCCGCTTCTGGAAGGGCGAGCTGACCACCGACAAGCAGGCCGCCTACGAAACCCTGCACGAGTGCCTAGGGGTAGTGGCGCAGCTCATGGCTCCCGTCGCGCCCTTCTTCGCCGATTGGCTGTATCAGAACCTCACCAAAGCCCAGACCGACGCGGCCGAGTCGGTGCACCTGACGTACCTGCCGCAGGCCGATACTGCGCTCATCGACAGCGCCTTGGAGGAGCGCATGGACCTGGCCCAGCGCATCAGCTCGCTCACGCACTCGCTGCGCAAGAAGTCGGTGCTGAAGGTGCGCCAGCCGCTACGGCGCATCCTGGTGCCGGTGCTCAGCGATACCACCAAGGAGCAGGTCGGCAAGGTCGAGGACCTGATTTGCGCCGAAGTGAACGTGAAGCACGTCGAGTTTCTGGACGACACGAGCGGGGTGCTGGTGAAGTCGGTGAAGCCCAATTTCAAGGTGCTCGGCAAGAAGTACGGCCCGCAGATGAAGGCCGTGGCCGCCCGCATCCAGGCCATGACGGAGGCGGAAATTAACGCCGTGGCTGCCGGCGAGGTGACGCTGAACGTGGACGGCCGCGGCCCCACGCCGGTGCTGCCCGAGGACGTGGAAATCCGCACCGACGACCTGCCCGGCTGGCTGGTGGCCACCGACGGCCCCCTCACCGTGGCCCTCGATGTGACCCTAACCGACGAGCTGCGCCAGGAAGGCCTGGCCCGCGAGCTGGTCAACCGCCTCCAAAACCTGCGCAAAGACTCCGGCTTCGAGGTGCAGGACCGCATCAGCGTGACCCTAGGGGCCGCCGCGCCGGCCGAACTGCACGCCGCCGTGCAGCACTTCGGCGACTACATCCGCGAGGAGGTGCAGGCCCAGCGCCTGGATTTTGCGAGCGACGTGGCTGGCGGCAAGCAGCTCGATTTCGACGACTTTCAGGTGCCGGCGCAGCTACAAGTTGTAACTGCCTGATAGTGAGTAGCCCGGCCGCACCTGAAAATGCGGCCGGGTTTTCCCGCGCACAAACCGTGCGTGGTGCCGTTTTAGAAGGTAGTAAAATCTCCTAATTCGGTATAAAACAGTACAAAGTAATTAGAGTTTCACCGTGGAGTTTGATTCGCCTGTAGCTTCTTCCTCGCTGCCCGTAGCCCGCCCGGCGCGGCGCGGCAGTGCGTTGCCTTTTTTCCTACTGGCCCTGCTGGTTATCGCCCTCGACCAGCTTTCCAAGTACCTGGTGCACACCTACATGGCCCCTGGCCTGCCCGGCGAGATACCTCTCATCGGTCACTGGCTGAAGCTGCACTACACCATCAACCCCGGTATGGCCTTCGGCGTGGAGCTACCGCCGCCCTACGGCAAGCTGCTGCTTACCGGCTTCCGCCTGCTGGCCGTGGGCGGCCTGAGCTACTATATCGTGTATTTGCTGCGCCACCGCGCCGCCCGCGGCTTCGTGGCCTGCATAGCGCTCATCCTGGGTGGGGCCGTGGGCAACCTGCTCGACTCCATCTTCTACGGCGTGCTCTATAACAACGCCCCTTTCGGTGCCCCCAGCAAGTGGTTTTTTGGCCAGGTCATCGACATGATTTACGTGGACATCTACGAGGGCTTCCTGCCCGCCGCTTGGCCCCTGGTAGGCGGCAAATACGTGTCGCTGTGGCCCATTTTCAACGTGGCCGACTCGTCCATCTTCATCGGCGTAGCGCTGATACTGCTGCTGCAAGGCCGCTTCTTCAAGCAGGAGCGGGCGGCAGAAGCTAATGTCGCTGCCGACGCTTCGGCAGCTTAATTTAGTCGACCCCCACGCCTCTGCCACTACTTATGCACACCGTCGCTTCCACTGCTGAAACGTTCCGCCGGGCTGTGCCTTACTTTCTGCTCGCCGTGCTGGTTATCGGTCTTGACCAAGCTAGCAAGTGGGCTGTGCATACCTACATGCAGCCTGGCGGTGCTGGCGAAATTCATGTGCTAGGTACTTGGGCCAACCTGCTTTACACTACAAACCCTGGTATGGCCTTCGGGGCGCAGCTGCCTACTACCTACGGTAAGTTACTACTCACTAGCTTTCGGCTGCTGGCTGTGGTGGCTCTTAGCTACTACATCGCATTGCTAGTGCGCCGGCATGTCCACACCGGCTTCATTGCTTGCCTGAGTCTTATTCTAGGCGGAGCCGTGGGTAACCTCCTCGATTCTATTTTTTACGGCGTGCTTTATCATCAACGTGACGAGCAGACCTACCAGCCGCTAGGTTGGTTTCATGGCCACGTCATTGACATGATTTATGTGCCTCTCTACCAAGGCCAACTGCCCGCTTGGCTGCCTTTCGTCGGTGGCCAATACACATTTGGCTTCCCAGTATTCAACCTAGCCGACTCATTTATTTTCATCGGCGTGGCACTCATCCTGCTGCTGCAAGGCCGCTTCTTCAAACAAGAGCAGGCGGCGGAAGCCGAGACGGCGGTAGGGTAGGGAGGAAGCAAAACAGAACGTCATGCTGAGCAAAGTTGAAGCATCTCTGCCGCATCGTTGAACGATACTCTAGCGGCATAGGAGAGATGCTTCGACAAGCTCAGCATGACGTTCTGTTTTGTACACCTACTTTTAAACGATAAAACCTCCACGAAATGCCCCTCCTCCTTACCGTCCAGAACCTCACCGTCGATTTCCGCTCGCGGCGCACGAACACCCAGGCTGTGGCGGGCATCTCGTTTGAGGTGGCTAGGGGCGAGGTGGTGGCCATCGTGGGCGAGTCCGGCTCGGGCAAGTCGGTGACTTCGCTGGCACTGCTCGGGCTGCTAGCCAAACCGGCGGCGCATATCGAGAGCGGCACGGCGCGCTTTGCCTCCAAGAAGCTGGGCGACATCGACCTGTTGCAGCTCTCCGAGGCCGAGCTGCAACAGGTGCGAGGCAATGACATCAGCATGATTTTCCAGGAGCCGATGACCTCCCTCAACCCGGTGCTGACTTGCGGCAGCCAGGTGGTGGAGGCTTTGCGCCTGCACACCACCCTAGGGCCAGCCGAGGCTGAAGCCCGCACCATTGAGCTGTTTGCCGAAGCGCAGCTGCCGCGCCCGGCGGCCATCTTCAAAAGCTACCCCCATGAGATAAGCGGCGGCCAGAAGCAGCGCGTGATGATTGCTATGGCCATGGCCTGCCGCCCCGCCCTGCTCATCGCCGACGAGCCCACCACGGCCCTCGACGTAACCGTGCAGGCCCGCATCCTCGACCTCATCCGCGACCTACGGCGCGAGCACAACACGGCCGTGCTTTTCATCACCCACGACCTCGGCGTGGTGGCCGAGATTGCCGACCGCATCCTAGTCATGTACCGGGGCCGGGTGGTGGAGCAGGGCACGGTGCTCGACATCTTTACCAACCCGCAGCATCCCTACACTAAAGGCCTGCTGGCTTGTCGCCCGCGCTTGTCCATCGGCCGCGAGCGGCTGCCGGTAGTCAGCGACTTTATGGCCGTAGATACCACTGGCAACCTCATAGCGCGGCCCGAAACCAGCGCGGCGGCCGCGCCCGGGGAGTTACGACCAGAAAGCGAAAGTTCCAAACCGTTCCCCGTGGAACAAAAAGGGCGTTCCACGGCGGTAGTTGATGCCGTAGGGGCGGGGCTTGCCCCCGCCCGGCCGTTGGACGACTTGAATGCGGACACTGTGAACGGCGTAAATAGGTGGGCGGGAGTAAGCCCCGCCCCTATACCGCTGCTTGAGGTCGAAAACCTGCGCGTGTACTTTCCCATCCGCAAGGGCTTTTTCACGCGCAAAACCGAGTTCGTGAAAGCCGTGGATGATGTCAGCTTCACCATCTACCCCGGCGAGACGGTGGGGCTGGTAGGCGAGTCAGGCTGCGGCAAGACGACCCTAGGCCGCACCCTGCTGCAACTCACTGAACCAACCAGCGGCCGCATCCTGTTCGAGGGTACCGACCTGACCCAGCTGCCGGCCGCCGAATTGCGGCACCGGCGGCGCGAGTTTCAGCTGGTATTTCAGGACCCCTACGCGGCGCTCAATCCGATGCTGACGGTGGGGGAGGCGATACTGGAGCCGCTGCGGGTGCACGGCGTGGGCGGCAGCCGCGCCGAGCAGCGGGCCAGGGTGCGCGAGCTGCTGCGCACCGTGGGCCTCAGCGATGATGCCGAGCAGCGCTACCCGCACGAGTTTAGCGGCGGGCAGCGGCAGCGCATATGCATTGCGCGGGCGCTGGCGCTACGGCCCAAGCTCATTGTGTGCGACGAGTCGGTGTCGGCGCTTGACGTGAGCGTGCAGGCCCAGGTGCTGAACCTGCTCAACGATCTCAAGCGGGAGCTGGGCATCACCTATCTGTTCATCACCCACGACTTGTCGGTGGCCCGCTTCATGAGCGACCGGCTGCTGGTGATGAGCCAGGGTCGCATCGTGGAAGCCGGTCCCGCCGCTGAGGTGTACGCGCACCCGCAGAATCCGTATACCCAGCAGCTGCTCGCCGCCATCCCTAGCGACGACCCGGCCCGCATCCGGGCTAGGGTACAGCTGTAAAGCGGAGTGGCACTCCGCTTCCGGGCCGGTAGTCGGCTCGTTCTTTTGCGGGAGCGGAGTGCCACTCCGCTCTACTTTTTTCAGGCCGCCTTAGTCGATTTCCGTTAAGCTGTTCGGCGGCCGTCTTACAACCCCCATGAAAAACCCCCAAGACCCCGCCGCCCCCCGCGCCCCTCGCGCGAAGGCGGCCGCCCCCGCCGGGCACGCCCTCTCCGCCGACGTAGTATACCGCCAGTTTGCTGACAACCCCGACAAGGTGCTAGGCTACCGGCAGCTCTCGCGCCGCCTCGGCATCACCACTAAAACCCAGCGCGACGACTTGTTCGGCATCTTGAAGGAGCTGCGCCAGCAGGGCCGCCTGGAGCACCTGCAAAACGACGATTACCGCCTGGCTAGCCCTACTGACCTGCAAGTGGCTGCCAGTGCCGCCAAGGGCCGCAAAAAGCCGAAAAAGGCCGAACCAGCCCCCACCATGCAGCCTGAAGACGAGTTCGGCCAGGACCCCATTGTGCACCGCCGCCGCTCGGCCGGCTTCGACCACGTGGGCGACGGTCCCACCCGGCCGCAGCGCGACAGCAATACCCTCATCGGCACGGTGTCGCTGGCCACGCCGCGCTTCGCCTTCGTGGTGCGTGAGGACGGCGAGGGCGACGACATCCGCGTCTTCACCGACCAGCTGCGCTACGCCTTGGACGGCGACTTGGTGCGGGTGCGCCTGCGCGGCGTCCGCGACGGCCGCGTAACCGGCGATGTGGTGGAGGTGCTCAAGCGGCAGCGCACCGAAGTGGTGGGCCGCCTGCAGGTGCACGGCTCCATTGGCTTCGTGAAGCCCGACAGCCGCAAGGCCTACTTCGACGTGATGGTGCCGCCCGACGGGCTGGCCGACTCGCGCAACGGCGACAAGGTGCTGGTGCGCATCACCGACTTTCCCGAGCACCAGGACCAGGGCCGCAACCCGGTGGGCACCATCGTGCGCAACTTCGGCGCGGCCGGCCAGAACGAGGCTGAGATAAACGCCATCATGGCCGAGTTCGGGCTGCCCTTCGAGTTTCCGGGCGGCGTAGAGGAGGAGGCCGAAGCCATTCCGCAGAAGATTAAGCGCGACGAAATCAAGAAGCGCCGTGACTTCCGTAAGGTCACGACCTTCACCATCGACCCCGACAACGCTAAGGATTTTGACGATGCCCTGAGCATCCGGCAGCTGGAGAACGGGCACTGGGAAATCGGCGTGCACATCGCCGACGTGACCCACTACGTGACCCTAGGCACCGAGCTGGAGCGCGAGGCCAAGCACCGCGCTACCTCGGTGTACCTCGTGGACCGCGTGATTCCGATGCTGCCCGAAAACCTCAGCAACGGCCTCTGCTCGCTGCGCCCCCACGAGGACAAGCTGACTTTCTCGGCCGTGTTTGAGCTGGACGAGAAGGGCAAGCTGCACGAGTCGTGGTTCGGCAAAACCATCATCCACTCCGACCGCCGCTTTACCTATGAGGAAGCGCAGACGCGCATCGAAACCAAGGAGGGCGATTACGCCGCCGAAATCAATACCCTCAACGGCATCGCCAAGCAGCTCTCGGCGCTGCGCTTCCGCAAGGGGGCCATCAGCTTTGAAACCCAGGAGGTGAAGTTCAAGCTCGACGAGCAGGGCAACCCCCTAGGCGTGTACGTGAAGGAGCGCAAGGACGCGCACAAGCTCATCGAGGAGTTCATGCTGCTCGCCAATAAGGGCGTGGCCGAGTACGTCTTCAACAAGAAGAAAACCAAGCCGCGCCTCACGATGGTGTACCGCACCCACGACGCGCCCGACCCCGACCGCCTTCAGAATTTCGCCCTCTTCGCCCAGAAGTTCGGCCACACCCTCAGTCTGAGCAACCCCAAAAAAGTCAGCACCGAGCTGAACAAGCTCAGCGAGGACGTGGTGGGCAAGCCCGAGCAGAACGTCATCCAGGGCCTGGCTATCCGGTCCATGTCGAAGGCTATTTACACTACCGAGCCCCTAGGCCACTTCGGACTGGCCTTCGCGCACTACTCACACTTCACCTCGCCCATCCGCCGCTACCCCGACATGATGGCCCACCGCCTGCTAGAACACTACCTGGAAGGCGGCAAGAACGTGGAAGCCGAGCCGGTGGAGGAGGAGTGCAAGCACTCGTCGCGCCGCGAGAAGCTGGCCGCCGATGCCGAGCGCGCCAGCATCAAGTACAAGCAGGTCGAGTACATCGGCAAGCACGTGGGCGAGCAGTTCCGCGGCGTGGTATCGGGCCTCACCGAGCGCGGCATCTACGTCGAGATTGAGGAAAACAAGTGTGAGGGCATGATACGCCTGAGCGAGCTGCCCGGCGACCAGTGGGAGCTGGACAAGGACAACTACCGCATCATAGGCCGCCGCAGCAAGCGCATCATCCAGTTCGGCGACGAGCTGCAGGTGGTCGTCACCTCGGCTAACCTCCTCGACCGCACCATCGACATGGATCTGGTCGATAACCGCCCCGACGCCGTGAAGCAGCGCGAGCGCGCCGAGCGCGAAGCCGGCCGTAGCGGCGGAGGAGGGCACCGGGGCGGTGGCAACCGGGGCGGCGGTGGTCGCAGTAGCGGCAAGGGTAGCGACGGCCGGCCCGGTGGCGGCGGCAAGCGGCGGCGATAAGGTCGCCCTCCGCGTGGGGCCTCACGGGACCCCTAGGGGGCCGGCCCCCTCTCCTTCAGGGAAGGGGAGCCAGACGATTGTTGAAACGGCTCTTAGTTCTGCTAGGGGCCGTTTGTTTTTGCGGTGAAAACCTAGCCACGCTGCCGTGGCTCCCCTTCTCTGAAGGAGAGGGGGCCGGCCCCCTAGGGGTCCCGTGAGGCCCCACGCGGAGGGCGACCCTAGCCACTCGCCCAATACCTTTGCCCCGTGCAAACCGACCTCCAAACTCTGCTTACCCAGGCCCTCGCTCAGCTCGACTACGGCCAGCAGCCCGCTACCCTCTACGACCCCATCCGCTACATCATGGGCCTAGGCGGCAAGCGCCTGCGCCCGCTGCTGACGCTGCTCGGCGGCCAACTCTTTACCGATGACCTAGGCCCGCTGGTGAAGCCCGCGCTGGCTACGGAGGTGTTCCACAACTTCACCCTCGTGCATGATGACCTAATGGACAACGCCCCGCTGCGGCGCGGCCAGCCTACCGTGCACGAGCGCTGGAATGCCAGCACCGCTATTCTCAGCGGCGACGTAATGCTGGTGCGCGCCTACGAGCTGCTATTTGAGCACGTGCCCCCGGCCCTGCTGCCCCAGGTGCTGCGCCGCTTTTCCCAGACCGCCGCCGAGGTCTGCGAGGGCCAGCAGTGGGACATGAACTTCGAGCAGGAAGCCACCGTCAGCATCGCGCAGTACCTGGACATGATTCGCCTGAAAACGGCCGTGCTGCTGGGCTTCGCCCTAGAGCTGGGTGCCGTGCTGGCCGGCGCCCCTGCCGCCGATGCCGAGCACCTGCGCCAGTTCGGAACCGACATCGGCCTGGCCTTCCAGCTGCGCGACGACCTGCTCGACGTGTATGGCGACGCGGCCACCTTTGGCAAGCGCGTAGGCGGCGACATCCTGGCCGATAAGAAAACCTACCTGCTGCTCACCGCCCAAGCCCAGGGCGGCCCCATCCAGCAAGCCACCCTGGGCCACTACCTCGGCCAACCCGTGACCGATGCCGAAGCCAAAATCCAGGCCGTGCGCGCCGTGTACGACGAGCTGCAAATCCGCCCTCAGACGGAGGCGCTCATCAACCAGTACTTCGAGGCCGGCCTGCTGCACCTGGAGCGCGTAGCCGTGCCCGCCGCCCGCAAGGAGTCGCTGCGCCGCCTGGCCCTGCAGCTGCTGGAGCGGGAGGTGTAGTACCAAGCATACCAGCACGTCATGCTGAGCCTGCTGAAGCATCTCTACCGAACGATACCCGAGCGGCGCGGTGGAGATGCTTCGGCAGGCTCAGCATGACGCTTTACTTTTTGTGTTAATCCATTCAACGACCCTAGCCCCATGCTTACCAATCCCCTGCTCATCCTCATCGGCCTCACGGTGCTGGTATCCGCCTACGCTTGGTCGAACGCCAAGCTGATGGACGATTGGATACTCGACCCCTACCGCATGGACGGCCGCCCCGGCCAGTGGTACCGCTTCCTCACCAGCGGCTTCCTGCACGCCGACTGGGGCCACTTGCTCTTCAATATGATTACCCTGTACTCGTTCGGCGGCATCGTGCTCAACAGCTTTGTCGAGTACCTAGGCCTTACGTCCGGCATCACGGCCTTTCTGGTGCTATACCTGGGCGGCATCGTCCTCTCCGACCTGCCTACCTGCTTTCGCCACCGCCATGACCCTGGCTACCGCAGTCTAGGCGCCTCAGGCGGGGTGGCGTCGGTGCTGTTCGCGGGCATCCTGTTCCAGCCCATCGGCAAGGTCTACATGATGTTCATCCCCATTGGCATCCCCGGCTTCATCTGGGGCGTGCTCTACCTACTTTACTCCTACTACATGGGCCGGCAGCGCCGCGACAACATCAATCACGACGCGCACTTCTACGGGGCGTTATTCGGGGTAGTAGTCACGCTGGCCTTGATACCGGGGGTAGGTACCAGTTTTGTGCAGCATATTCAGGATTATAAGTTATTTAATTGATTTTCAATATATTAAGTAGATAAATAGCCTAGTGGCGCATTTGTGCGTATAAGCTTTCTGTTCACTACACTTCTTTCACCTTATGCACCAACTCACCAACCTTGCTTCGCGGCTGACGATACCTGCGTTGCTCTCCTCTGTATTGCTGCTTGCCACCGGTTGCAGCCGCTACAACAACAATGGCTCCTTGAGCATCGCCGGAGTTATCTACCTTATCTTGGCTATCTACGCTGTTATCAGCTTGCTCAAGCAAGACTGGTCACTTGGCAAGAAGCTTATCTGGGGTATTGTAATCTGGTTCTTCCCCATTGGGGGCTCTATCATCTACCTGCTCTTTTCCGGTCGGGAAGGATAATAGTATTACGCCCTATGGGCCACAAAAAAGCCCCGAGCTACCACGTAGTAGCTCGGGGCTTTTTTGTAGCCAATGGGGCTCGGTAAAAAGCAGTTTATCGGTGGTTTTGCTTAACCTAGCTTACTTCTCTAGCCGCACGGCCTGTCGCAGCAGGGTACCCGTATTAGTTATGCGCTTCACCTGCCAGTGGCCATCGGGCTGGCGCTTAAGGGCAATATCAGCAACCAATGTTGTGTCAAATTGCGGCCGGGTAAATTCAACGCCTACGCGAGCTTCATCACCAGTAGTTGTTGTATACTTAATGCCTTTGAATGTGCTGCCTGGCCCTACTATACGTCCAATCAACCCTAAGAAAGAAACGTTTAGCAGACGTTTTGGAGCGTTAGCCGTGGCTGCTTCCACCGAGCCCGTTTCCACGAAGCGCTCTACCTCCGTGTGGGCTGCCTTGGCCAATTGGGGTTTCAGTAGCCCTAAGCCGCCTCGTAAGGCAAAACCTCCTCCCGGCACTAGCGCCCCTAAAATGCTGCCCTGGCTGGCTACGTCGTCTACCATTCCATTTGTCACCGACTCTACATCCACAAACCGGTCGAAAGTAGCTACATCATGCGTTTGGGTAGCGCGTGCAGCTTGCATAAGGGCAGCTATCGGTGTATCACGCAAGTAGCGGAAATAGTAGTAGCCTCCGGCTACTAGCACGAGTAGTAGAATGGAAATTAGTAAACGCTTCATAGAAATAAAGTCGAATTAGAAATCGCAGTTGGAGTGTTGCAAAGCTAAACCGGGCCGCACCTATGGCCAGTTGCTATTGCGTATAAGCACCATGCATACGTTATCCTTTGCCCTACCCCAAGTACATGGACATCGCGGCTGCCGTGGGCTATTTCCAGAGAATACGCTACCAGCCTTTCTGCATGCGTTGGCCCTAGGGGTCGATGCGCTAGAATTGGATGTAGTTATCTCGGCTGATAACCAAGTTGTGGTTGCCCACGAGCCTTGGCTATCGGCTCAGTTAGGGTTGTCACCAACTGGCCAGCCCATCACTGGCTCTAAGCGTGAATACAACCTCTACCAGATGTCTTACGATTTAATTCGCCAGTGCGAGGTAGGGCTATCTCCTCACCCCCTGTTCCCGACGCAGCAGTTGGTGCCTACCTATCGGCCACTGCTACGCGAAGTGCTGCTGGCTACCGAGGCTGCATGTCAGCAGCTTGGCCGCCCACCTGTGCGCTATTCCATTGAAATCAAGAGCACGCGCGCAACTGAGGAATTATATCACCCTAGCCCTACTGAGTTTGTAAGGCTAGTGCTCGGTGAGTGCCCCGCCGCAGTGCTTAGCCGCACTACGCTACTGAGCTTCGACTTCCGCATTTTACAAGAGGTGCGGCGCTGGCAGCCAAGCCTAGCGGTCTGCCTGCTTACGGAATCGTCTTTCGATTCAACTACAGTATTTCACGAGCTAGGTTTTGTACCCGAAGTATTTGGTCCCGATTATCAACTATTAAATCGCCAGCTAGCGCAGGATATGCAGAGTCGTTATCCAGTCCTTCAAATAGTTTGCTGGACTATAAATGAATATGCGGCAATGCTAGAAGCTAGTAAGTGGGGAATTTCTGGGATTACAACCGATTATCCAGATGTAGCACAGGCTGTATTAAAAAAAGCTGTATAGTAGCCGTTACACTAATCAAGTGTATCATTTAATATCTGTTTCTGATTGTTACAAAATACCATTTACATTACACTTTACACTATTTTACTTACACTTAATTTTTTGTATAGAGTAGGTTTGTAATGATACAGAATACATATTTGCATTGTAATTTGTAACACACTATCTGATGCCTCATCAAGGCGAAATATTGCAGGAAGCAATAAAAAACAGCGGTATATCCATCACTAGGATAGTGGAGGAGTTAGGCATTACACGTCCTACTATTTACCGTAAATTTAAAGACGATACACTTGACGTCAATTTTGTACAAGCCGTTGGTAAAATAATAGGGCACGACTTCTCGAATGACTTTACAATAATTCAGCAATCCACTTTACCGTTTGTAACAAACGTTACACGTAACGCTGTATCACAGCCTGTATCTGTCCGTGCCGCTAATAATTCTGCCGCAGAAATGGACGTTTCTAAGCAGCTTATGGCTCTTCAGACCAAGTATATTGCCTTATTAGAGGCCTACAACGAGCTTTTGCTCAAAGTCTACGGACCACGCTGACAAATATGTTTCACGTGAAACATATTTGTCACGCTTCAAACAAGGTTAATTGAAACAGAAACTGCCAGTTAAATAACCATATGTTGCCTATTTGTGAGTCGATTATATAAGTAGTTGTTGTCCCGGCTGAAAGTAGGCTTGATTAAATAGTTAGCCGGTTATTTATCAATCGTATTTGATACGGCATCAAGCAAGGCATATAACATTGCGCTTTGTAAATCCGAGTGGTAATCAGGTTAATGACAAGGATAGGGAATTGAATTAATTAGGTGTTGAGCGGATGACAAATAATATATTAAAACCATGCGGCTTTTGCTCATGCAGCTTACTTAGAATTCGCTCAACCAATCTGCACTGAGATAAACTGCATGAATGTGCATCACTCTGTTTTTGCTGCTGATAGACTAGCGCAGTAAAACGCTCTATTGGTACTGCGCTAACTACTAACATCCACCAGTGAGGCAAATGCATTAAGTTGCTCCAATAAATAAAATGTGCGGCCGCTTAGCCTAGGCTTTGCAAGCCAAAATAGGGCCTCAGCTAACTGCTACAGAAAAACGACTTCCGATACTACTTGAGTGCCAGCTTCTGCATTAAGTAAATCCAGCACGCGCGTTTTAGCCATCACTAGCTCGTGTTTTAAAGGAGCGGAAGTAAGGCGCACAAAGAGCTTGCCTTTGCTAACGTAAACCTCCTTAGTTTTGAGCGCAACGGCTTTGCCCATTACGCGTTCCCAACTAGCTACCAAGGATACTTCACTTAGTTTGCCACCCAAGCGGTACGCCCTCACTAATGCCTCTAGGCCCTCCTTTAGCGGAATAGTATCAGCTTGGCGGGCAGTGGGGGAGGGGCTAGGCTTTTTCACTTTATGGGGTAGAAAATCGCTGCCTGACTACTGCCAGGTAAGAGTTTCCTATGGTCAAAAATACGCCGGAAGAGGTACGACTAGCTGCCATCCGCAATAAGCGTAGCCCGGCCTTGCGTGATACGGAAGCGGCTAATCTCACCCGTGATGCCCGCTAGCGCAGCGTCGGTACGGGCTAGGTTGGTATCGGTGAGGAACACCTGGCCGAACGCATGGTTGGCTACTAGCTGTAGTAGCCGGGCAATGCGCTTATCATCGAGACGGTCAAAAATGTCATCTAGTAACAGCAGGGGTTTGGATGGTTTGGGTCCGGCCAAGCGCGCATCACGGTTAGTCAACAAATCGAACTGCGCCAGCTTGAGGGCAATGACAAACGACTTCTGTTGGCCTTGTGAACCATAGGTTTTAATGGGTAGCCCATTCATTAAAAAAACAAAATCGTCGCGGTGCGGCCCTACGGTGCTGCGTTGCAGCAGTTGGTCACGGCGCTCATTAGCTAGTAGCAGATGCCGAAAATTCTGGCCTGGTAGCTGGCTCTTATAGTCGATGGTTACTTGCTCGCGGCCATCAGCCAACTGGCTATAATGAGCCTGGAATGCGGGCAGGAACTGCGCCAGAAAATCGACGCGCTGCTGAGAGAGCTGCTCACCTAGGGGAGCCAACTGGTCATCGAGCGCCTGCAGGTATAAGGCGTCAAACCCGTGGGCGCCGTTGCTTTGCTTAAGCGTGGCGGTGCGCTGGCGCAGCAGGCTATTATACTGAATGAGCAACTCCAGAAAATCGTGGTCGAGCTGCGACTGTAGGCTATCGAAATAGCGGCGGCGCTCTTCGCTACCTTGGCGCACGAGGTCGGTATCGTAGGGGGAGATAAGTACAGCGGGGTAACGGCCAATGTGGTCGGCCAGGCGCTCGTATGGCTGCTTATCGTGGGTAATAGTCTTTTTCTGCCCGGCACGCAGGCTTACCTGAATGGTTTCGGACTTTTCGGCTTCGGGCGCGGAGAAGCTGCCTTTAACTACAAAGAAATCAGCGTCTTGCTTGATATTTTGCGCATCGGAGCTGCCAAATGCGCTTTTGCCAAGTGCTAAGTAGTGAATAGCATCCAGCAAATTCGTTTTGCCCGTGCCATTATCGCCGATAAAGCAGTTGATGCCGGAACCAAAAGTGAGGCTGGCCTCGTCGTAGTTTTTGAAAAACAGGAGGTGGAGCTGGTCGAGCGTCATGCAAGGGCAATGGGAGTACGGCCGGTAGTACGTAATTTCGCGCTCCCAACGCGAATTTATACTTTTCGAACAATGGCTGAGACGAAAACAAAGGGAGCTGCCAAAGCGGTGAGCAACACCAATGGCCAGGCAAAAAAAGCGGCCAAAGGCGCTACCCCGGTGGTAGTAGACGGAGCAACGGGCGTGGCTACCGTACAGCAGCCTCCGGTAGAGGTGATGCCCGACGCCCACGCGGGCGGTAACCCCGCGGGCGAGCCTAGGGCTACTTCACCTGAAAAGGCCGAGTTCTCGAAGGAAGTGTATATGCGCTGGTACGAGCAAATGCAGCTGATGCGGAAGTTCGAAGAGAAAGCTGGGCAGCTATACGGGCAGCAGAAAATTAAGGGCTTCTGCCACCTTTACATTGGCCAGGAGGCTTGCGTGGCGGGTGCTGTGTCGGCGCTAGAGCCCGGTGATAAATACATCACCGCTTACCGCGACCACGCCCACCCCCTAGCCCTGGGGACCTCGCCCAACGCCATTATGGCCGAGCTGTTTGCTAAGGCTACCGGCTGCTCGAAAGGCAAAGGCGGTTCGATGCACATGTTTGATAAGGAAGTGGGCTTTATGGGCGGCCACGGCATTGTGGGCGGCCAGATTCCGATGGGCGCGGGCATTGCCTTCGCCGAGAAGTATAACAAGACCGGTAAGCTCTGCATCTGCTACATGGGCGACGGCGCCGTGCGCCAGGGTGCCCTGCACGAGGCCTTCAACATGGCCATGCTGTGGAAGCTGCCCGTGATTTTTGTGGTGGAGAACAACGGCTACGCCATGGGCACCGCCGTAAGCCGCAGCTCGAACGTAGTGGAGCTGCACCAGATTGCCGAAGGCTACCTGATGCCCAACGAGCCGGTGAACGCCATGAATGTGGAGGACGTGCACCACGCCGTGGCCCGCGCTGCCGAGCGCGCCCGCGCCGGCGAAGGTCCCACCTTCCTCGAGTTTAAGACCTACCGCTACAAGGGCCACTCGATGAGCGACCCGGCCAAGTATCGCACCAAGGAGGAAGTGGAGGAATATCGCCACCGCGACACCATCGAGGCCGTGCGCCACACCATCCTCACCAACAACTTCGCCACCGAAGAAGAATTGGGTGCCATTGACGAGCGCATTAAGGCGCAGGTGCAGGAGTCGGTAGACTTCGCCGAGAACTCGCCCTTCCCCGACGCCGCCGAGCTGTACCACGACGTGTACGTGCAGAACGATTATCCCTATATCCACGACTAATTTTTAACTACTCCCTAGGGTATCCTGGCCGCCGCCGAGGCACCCTAGGTCCCGGTTCGCGCCGCCTCGGCTCTCTTCGTTATGTCGAAAATTCCTTATACCAATAAAACTCCCGGCGCCCGCCAGCCGGTGCGCCCTGTATCGGCCGACCCGCTGGCACCGGCCGAGGGCTTCCCCGCCGAAAACCCGCTGCTGGAAGACCCCGACGCGCTGGCCAACCGCTTGGCCGAGTCGGAGGATTTTGTGCGCCGCAACCGCACGTTGCTGCTGGGCGTGCTCGGGGCGGTGGTGGCCGTGGTAGTGGGCATCTTCGGCTACAACTACTGGCGCACCCAGCAGAACGAGCAGGGCCAGGCGGCCATGTTCCGGGCGGTGAGCTACTGGGCCGCCGACTCGCTGAATAAAGCCACCAAAGGCGACGGTAAGTACCCCGGCCTCGACAAAGTGGCCAGCGAATACAGCGGCACCAAGGCCGGCAACCTGGCCGACTTCTACGCCGGGGTGGCTGCCCTCAAGCTCGGCAAATACCAGCAGGCCTATGACTACCTGAACAAGTTCAGCTCGTCGGACTACCTGGTGCAGGCGCGCGCCTACGCCTTGATGGGCGACGCCCAGCTGGAGCTGAACAAGCCCAAGGAAGCCGCCGACCTGTACGAGAAAGCCGCCAGCCACAACGCCAACGAGTACTTCTCGCCTGGCTATTTGCTGAAAGAAGGCGTGGCTCTGGAAGCCGCTAACGACAAGGAAGGCGCCGGCAAGGTGTACGACCGCATCATCAACGACTACCAGAGCGCTCAGGAAGTAGCTGAGGCCCGGCAGCGCAAAGCCGCGCTGTAGCTACCCGGCGGCCCCTAGGGCATGCAACTGACAAAAAGCGGCGCTGGCCTTTTGGGCGGCGCCGCTTTGCTTATGGGGCACTGCTACGCCAGCGGGCAAGCACCTATTTTTGTTTTACTCATCGCAACCAAGCTTATGGCCACGGCCCTGCAAAACCTCAGTGCTTACGACAGCACCAACTTCATTGACATTAGCGAAAAGCGGTTTGGGCTGGTAGTGGCCGAGTGGAACCGCGAGCTGACTGATACGCTCAGCAACGGAGCCTACGAAACGCTGCTCAAGCACGGCGCCAAGCCCGAGAATGTGTTTCGCAATTCGGTGCCCGGCAGCTTCGAGCTGACCCTCGGTGCCCAGCTGCTGGCGCAGCACGAGGAGATAGACGCCGTTATTTGCCTGGGCGTAGTTATTAAGGGCGATACTAAGCACGACGACTACATCTGCCACGCCGTGGCGCAGGGTCTCACCACGGTGGGGCTGAAATACAACAAGCCGGTCATTTTTGGCTTGGTCACCACCAACACCCTGGAGCAAGCCTGGGACCGCGCCGGCGGCCGGCACGGCAACAAGGGCACCGAGGCCGCGGTGGCCGCCATCCAGATGCTGGGCTTTTGAGGGGCCTAGGGCCTGCTGCGTGGAAAAGGCAGAAAAAGCCTACCTTTGCTAAGACTGCAGGCCTAGAGGCCAGTGGTCAAACTTTTTGTTTCACCGGAGCGTTGCAACCCACGCTGCCAACCGGCAACCCTATTCAAAAAACTATTACTTCTCCTTTCGATGACTGAGGAAAACCTCCGCTACTCGCGGGAAGACTTGGCTGAGTTTGACCAGATTATCCAGGAAAAGCTCACCGCCGCCCGCAAAGAACTATCCTTTATTCGGGAAACGCTGACCCGCAATAACGAGTCGGGCACTGATACCACGGCGGCTTCGTTGAAAGTGTTGGAAGACGGCGCCGAAACTGCTGAAAAAGAGAGCCTTAATCAGTTAGCTTCGCGGCAGATGAAGTTCATTCAGCAGCTGGAAAACGCCCAGCTCCGCATCAAGAACGGTACCTACGGCGTGTGCATCGGCACGGGCAAGCTCATTCCGAAGGAGCGCCTGCGCGCGGTGCCGCACACCCAGCACTCAATTGAGGCCAAGCTGGCCCGGCGCGACTAAGCCGTTCTGCCTATTTATGGCCCGGACTCCAGCAGGCGCAGTAGTCGCCTGGCGTAGGAGTCCGGGCTTTGTATTGCATTCCATTACCTAGCGCCGATAGGCAGCCAATTCGTTAACCCCAGTAAGTAATATGGGCAAGCAGCATTCTTCCGCCAACGACAAGCCGAGCCGCCGCCCCTCGGGGGGCCGCCCCGGCGCCGACCGCACCGAGCGTAGCTACGGCAACCGCCCCAGTGCCGGCGGCTATGGCAACCGCAGCGAGCGGCCCGAGCGCGGCGGCCGCGGCGACAATAGCCGCGAAGGTTACTCGGCGGCTCGCCCGGCATTTGGGCAGGGTGGCGGCCGGCCCGGTGGCGCGGGTAGCAGCCGCCCCGGTGGCTACGGCAGCGATACCCGCCGCAGCTTTGGCGGGGGCGAGCGACCCAGTGGCAAGGGCGGTGATACCCGCCGCAGTTTTGGTGGAAGCGAGCGCCCGAGCGGTGGTAGCTTCCGCGAGGAGCGCGGCGAGCGCCCCGCCGCGGGGCCGCGCCCCAGCTACGGCGACCGGCCGGCCTACAACGAGCGGCGCGATGACCGGCCGCGCCGCGCAAAAGGCGAGCGCCCTTCCTTTGACCGGGAGGAGCGGCCCAAGAAAGCCATCTGGCAGGGGCAGCCGGTGCGCTACGAGGGCAAGCCCACCGTGCCCCGCGGCCAACCCGGCGAGCGCAGCCGCAAGTTCATCAAGAAAGACCCTACTGCCCCGGCGGGCGAAAATACCCCGTCAACCAACCCCGCCAGCGAGCAAGCACGCCCGGCCTACCAGGGCCGCGACGAGCGCCGCGCCTGGCAAGAGCGCGGCGCTGACAAGCCCGCTGGCTACGGCAACCGGGAGGGTGGCAACCGCGAAAATAGCTTTGGCGGTGACCGCGCCGACCGCCGCCCCGCGGGCAGCCGCGAAGGCGGCGGCAGCTACGGCCGCGAGGAGCGCCGCCCCACGGGCGACCGCCGCGAAGGCGGCTACGACAAGCCGCGCACTACCGGTAGCTATGAGCGCCGGCCCACTGGCGGCGCTGACAGCCGCCGCGAAGGTGGCTACGACAAGCCGCGCAGCGCGGGTGAGCGCCCTAGCGCCGGCGGCTCGTTCCGCGAGCGGCGCGATGCCATGCGCGACCAGGTACGCGGCGGGCGGGCTTCGGGCACCAGCTACGGGCGCGGCGAAGGAACGGGCCAGGCCCCGGACTACAAGAACCTGAAGCACTACGAAGACGACAAGAACCGCGGCAACAAGCGCCGCCGCGACGAGGAGGACTTTGGCACCGAGGAGATGCGCCTAAACCGCTATATCGCTAATGCGGGTATCTGCTCGCGCCGCGAAGCTGACGCGCTGATTGCGGCCGGCGAAATCCGGGTGAATGGCGAGGTGGTAACCGAGATGGGCTACAAAGTGCAGCCCAGCGATACGGTGCAGTACGGCAAAACCAACCTTAACCGCGAGAAGCTGGTGTACGTGCTGCTTAATAAGCCCAAGGACTTCATTACGACCACCGACGACCCCGAGGGCCGCAAAACGGTGATGGACCTAGTAGCCAACGCCTCCAAGGAGCGCATCTTCCCGGTGGGGCGCCTCGACCGCAATACCACGGGCCTGCTGCTGTTCACCAACGACGGCGAGGTAGCGCAGAAGCTCTCGCACCCCTCGCACAAAAACAAGAAGATTTACCAAGTGGAGCTTAGTAAGCCGCTGACGGCCGAGCACCTGCGTGAAATCAGCACCGGGGTAGAGCTGGAAGATGGCAAGGCTGAGGTAGACGACGTGGCCGTGGTAGCTGGCAACCCGCACTTTGTGGGCGTGGAGCTGCACATCGGGCGCAACCGCATTGTGCGCCGCATTTTTGAGCACCTGGGCTACGAAGTGGTTGCCCTCGACCGGGTGCAGTACGCCGGCATCACCAAGAAGGACCTGCCCCGCGGCAAGTGGCGCTTCCTGAGCGAGCAGGAAGTTATTCGCCTGAAGTACTTTATGTAGTGTCAACTTGTTAGTTCCAGCCCGAACGTCATGCTGAGCTTGCCGAAGCATCTCTACCAAACGATGCCCTAGGGCATCGTTTGGTAGAGATGCTTCGGCAAGCTCAGCATGACGTTCGGGTTAGGGCTACCTCGCGGCGAATGGCAAGCAGCTTAATCATCGACCTCGGCAACACGGCGCTGAAGTACGGCCTGTTTGCCGACGGGCGGCTGCGCGAGCACGGTATCCTGCACGAGCCGGCGCGGCTGCTGGCACTCTGGCAGCAGCACCAGCCCGCCCAGGCTATTTTGGCTTCGGTGGCGGCCGAGGCAGTTACCCAGCCCTGGCTGGCGGCTTTGGCCGCGGCGGGGGCCCTAGGGCAGGTGCTGCCCCTACGGCCGGGCTTTACGCCGGTGCCTATTCGCAACGCCTACGCCACGCCGCACACCCTAGGGCCCGACCGGCTGGCGGGCGTAGTGGGCGCGGCGGGCTTGCGGCCGGGCCGCGATACGCTGGTGGTAGACGCCGGCACGGCCCTGAAGCTGGACTTAGTAACTGCCGACGGCACCTACCACGGCGGCAGCATTGCGCCGGGCCTGCGCATGCGACTGCAGGCCCTGCACACGTTTACGGGCCGGCTGCCGTTGCTAGACCTGCCCCCCGCTGCCGAGGCCGTGCAACTAATTGGCGACTCTACGGCCTCTGCTATGCACAGCGGGGTGCTGCGCGGGGCCGCCGCCGAGGTAGTGGGCCTGCTGGCCACCTACGAGCGCCACTACCCTGACCTGGGCGTAGTGCTCACGGGCGGCGATGCCCCGTACCTGCAGGCGGCTTTGGAGGCCGCCAGCGGGCGTATCTTTGTGGTGCCAGAACTGGTGCTGCTAGGCCTGGAAATGATTTTGCGCTATAATGTCAATTTTTAAGCAAGTATCCGGCACGCTGATTGGGGCAGCCTTAGTGGCCGCGGGGCCCGCCCTGGCCCAAAGCCAGGGGCAGGCTAACTCGCCGTATTCGCGCCTAGGCCTGGGCGACTACCAAGGCAACATGGGTGGCGTGCGCCAGCTGGGCATGGGCGGCACCGGCATTGCCGCCCCCAATACCGGCAACGTGAACGAGCTGAACCCGGCCCTGCTCACCTACACCTCCCGCACCACCTGGGAGGCCGCCTTCAACGGGGAAGTGAAAAGCAACCGCACCGCCACGGCTTTCCACCGCAGCGGCAGCGGCAGCCTAGGCTACCTGGCCCTGGCCGTGCCCCTCAACCGCCGCTGGGCGGGCGCCCTCGGCCTGAAGCCTTTTAGCTCGGTATCCTACGACGCCACCACTACGGGCGCCGTCAACGGCGACCCCACGGCTACGGCCTTCAAGCAGTACCACGGCACGGGTGGCTTGTCGGAAGCGTACCTGGCTTCAGGCCTGCACGTGCTGCGCGACCTGAACTTGGGCGGCAGCGTTTCCTACCTGTTCGGCACCATCAACCAAACGGTGGGCACGGCCATTAGCACGCCCTCGCTGGCGGCGCGCCAGCTGGTGGTAGATGAGGAGCAGCTGCGCTACTCCGACTTTCTGTTTCGGGCGGCGGCGCACTACCGCCACAAGGTAACCAAGGACCTGAACCTAAACCTGGGCGCCGTTTATAGTTTCCCCACTAACCTGCGCGCCACCCGCACCCGCACCGAAGACCAGCGCGACGCCAACGGCTCGCTCATCAGCGGCTCGCTCGTGCAGCTTTCCGATGAGGTGGGCAAAACCTACGTGCCGGCCCAAAGCCAGGCGGGCCTCTCCATCGACAACTCGCGCAACTGGTCGGTTAGCGTCGATGGGTCGTACCAGCAGTGGTCGCAATTTCGGCCCTACAGCCAAATTTCTACTGCCCCGCTCACCAACACCTGGCGCGGCGCGGCGGGCGGCGAGTTTACCCCCGACCCCGGCTCGGTAGACCATTATTTCCAGCGCGTCACCTACCGCCTGGGGCTGAGCCTGGCCCAGCTGCCTTACGCCCCGCAGGGCGAAAACCTCTACGACCGGGCCGTGTACTGGGGCTTTGGCTTTCCGCTGCCCACCGGCACGCCCCTCGAATCGACCACCATTAGCCTGGGGTTTGCCCTAGGGCAGCGCGGCAACACCAACTACGTGGTGGGCAACACCTCGGGCAGCAACGTGCGCGAAACCTACCTGCGCATGCAGCTGGCCGCCACGCTGGGCAACCGCTGGTTTATCAAGCGGCGCCTGCAGTAGCATGGCTAGGGCAGGCGCACTAGGGGGCCTGGGGGCGGCCGGGCTGCTGGCACTGCTGGCCGGCTGCCAGCCCGAGGCGGAAGCCCCCAAGCTGCCCGAATACAAGGGGCCACTGCTGCAAACTGAGAACGTTATTACGCTGATAAGCGACTCGGCGCGGCCCCACATTCGGCTGACCGGCCCGCTGAAGCAGCAGTACGAGAGCGGCGACGTGCTATATCCGAAAGGGGCCCGCGTGCTATTCTACGATAAGACGGGCAAGCTGCTTATCAATACGATAGATGCTAACTGGGCGAAGCGCGATAACGCCCGGCAACTCTATGTTTTGCGCGGCAACGTGCGCGTAGCCAACGTGCCCCAGCAGCAGAAGCTGAACACCGAGGAGCTGTTTTACGACCAAAGCAAGCAGTTGATTTATACCGACCGCAAGATCTTTGTGCGGGTAGAAACACCCACGGAGGTGCTCACCGGCTACGGCCTGACGGCCAACCAGGACTTCTCGCGCTACAGCATCTACAAGCCCCTCGGCACCTTCACGCTCGAAGAGGCCCGCGCCCAAGGCAAATAAGGCCGCCGTGCAGCGAAGCCACCCCAACGTGCTACTTTGGGTGGCTACTTGGCTTCTTCTGCTTTATGTCCCGTTCTGTACTGCTTCTGCTGGCTGGCGGCCTGCTGCCTCTGGCCGCCCCGGCCCAAACTGCCGCACCCGCCGTAACTGCCGCATTGCCGGCCGCCGGGCCCCTAGGCCCCCTCACGGTCGAAAAGATAATGCGCGAGCCCGCCGACTGGATGGGCGGCCTGCCCTCGGAGGCGTACTGGAGCGAGGACGGCAAGCGCATCTACTTCCAGTGGAACCCCGACCGGGCCCGCCATGACTCGCTCTACGAAACCACGCCCGTCGGTGGCACCCCGCGCAAGGTGCCGCTGGCTGCCCAGCGCCAATTGCCGCCGCAGCGCGGCGAGTACGACCAGCGCTACACCCGCAAGGTGTACGAGCTGAACGGCGACATCTACCTGCTCGACCTGAAGACCGGCCGCACCCGGCGCGTGACCAACACGGCCGAGCGCGAAACCAACCCTGGCTTCACCCTGGGCGAGCGGGTCGTCAGCTACACCCGCGCCGGCAACCTCTTCACCTGGGACCCGGCCACCGGCGAGACGGTGCAGCGCACCGACTTCCGCACCGGGCCGCCCCCGCCCAAGGCTGCGGCCAACCCGCAGCAACGCTACCTGCGGCAGGAGCAGCTGGCGCTGTTTGAGGTGATTCGGGCCCGCGACCAGGACCGCCACGCCCGCGAGCGCCAGCAGAAAGCCCTGACCCGGCTGCAGCCCAAGGTGATTTACCTAGGGTCGCAAACCGTTGAAAACCTGCAGCTCTCGCCCGATGGCCGCTTCGTAACCTACACGCTGGTGCAGCCCAGTACCGACAAGGTGGCCATCGTGCCGAGCTTCGTCACGGCCTCGGGCTTTACGGAGGACCTGAACACCCGCAGCAAGGTGGGCGCCGCCCAGCGGGCCTACGAGCTAGGCATCTACGACGTGGGGCGCGATACCACCTTCGTGCTGGGCTACAAGGATTTGCAGGGCCTGGACGAGCAGCCTGCCTACCGCCAGGAGTACGCCCTGAAGGCCAAGGCCCCCGTGCCCGCCGCCGCCGACAAAACGACCCCTAGGGCCCCCGATGCGCCCAAAGCCAAGCCCGCCACCGAGCTGCGCCACGTGCAGCCCTTCGGCCCCTACTGGAGCCCCGACGGCCAGCACGCGCTGCTGGTAGTGCGCGCCGCCGACAACAAAGACCGCTGGCTGCTGGCCCTGGACCCCGAAACCCAAAAAATAAAGCTGCTCGACCGCCAGCACGACGACGCCTGGATTGGCGGGCCGGGCCTAGGCTACGGGGGTGGCAACGTGGGCTGGCTGCCCGACAACCGCCGCGTGTGGTTCCAGAGCGAGAAAACCGGCTACTCACACCTCTACACCGTGGACGTGACCACCGGCCAGCAGCAAGCCCTGACCAGCGGCAACTTCGAGGTGCAGCAGGTGCAGCTGGCGCGCGACCAGAAAACCTGGTACCTGACGGCCAATAAAAACCACCCCGGCGAGCAGCAGTTTTACCGCCTGCCGGTGGGGGGTGGGCCGCTGGTGCAGCTCACCACGCGGCCGGGCGGCTACGAGGTCAGCGTCTCGCCCGACGAGAAAACCCTGCTGCTGCGCTACAGCTACGCCAACCAGCCCTGGGAGCTGTTTGTGCAGCCCAACCGGCCGGGTGCGCCCATGCGCCAGCTCACGCACTCCACCACCGCCGAGTTTGCCAGCTACCCCTGGCGCGACCCCGAACTCATCAGCTTCCCGGCCCGCGACGGGGCGCCGGTGTACGCCCGCCTCTACCGCCCGGCCAAGCCCGACCCCACCCGGCCGGCCGTGATATTCGTGCACGGCGCGGGCTACCTCCAAAACGCCCACAAGTGGTGGAGCAGCTACCAGCACGAGTACATGTTCAACAACCTGCTGGCCGACCGCGGCTATACGGTGCTGGATATCGACTACCGCGGCTCGGCGGGCTACGGGCGGGCCTGGCGCACGGGCATCTACCGCTACATGGGCGGCAAGGACCTGACCGACCAAGTGGACGGCGCCAAGCTGCTGGTGGACAAATACGGCGTGGATGCGCGCCGCGTGGGCCTCTACGGCGGCTCCTACGGCGGCTTTATTACCCTGATGGGCCTGTTCACGCAGCCCGAGGTATTCCGGGCCGGGGCCGCTTTGCGGGCCGTCACCGACTGGGCGCACTACAACCACGGCTACACCGACAACATCCTCAACGAGCCCTACGCCGACAGCGTGGCCTACGCCCGCTCGTCGCCCATTAACTACGCGGCGGGGCTGCGCGGGGCGCTGCTCATGTGCCACGGCATGGTCGATACCAACGTGCACTTCCAGGACATCGTGCGCCTGAGCCAGCGCCTCATCGAGCTGCATAAAGACAACTGGGAGCTGGCCGTGTACCCGGTGGAGGACCACGGCTTCGTGGAGGCCTCGTCGTGGACTGACGAGTACAAGCGCGTGCTCAAGCTCTTTGAAACCAACCTGCGCGCCCCCAGTGTTGCCCCGGCTACCGGCGGCGGCAGCGGCGGGGTAGGGGGGCAGTAACTTTGTGCTAGCGTTTTAGAGCATTAAGCAAAAAGAACGTCATGCTGAGCTTGCCGAAGCATCTCTACCGCGCAGCATTGTTCGGTAGAGATGCTTCGGCAAGCTCAGCATGACGTTCTTGGCATTCTGGCTCACTTTTAGTTAACCCATATGAAATTCGATAAATCCTTGGCGCGCACGGTGCTGATGGCCCTAGGGGTGGTCTCGTTCGTGATTGGCGTGTACCAGACCGTCTTGCAGAAAGACCTGGGGCGCAATTATTGGATTTTTATGGTGTCGCTGGCTTGCTGGCTGCCCCTCAACTACTGGCGCCAGCAGGATGCGCGCCGCGCCAAGGAAGCGGAAGTAGCGCAGCAAGTAGCCGAGCTGAACCGCCCCAAGAAGCAAAAGAAAAAGGGCGCCCGCCGCTAGCAGGGCCCTTTTGGCAGCGGCGGCCCTAGGCCCAGCTTGAAAGTTTGGCCGGGCGGTGGTTATTTTGCGCCTCATTTGGCTACGGCCCACGGAATTATCTTATTTTCTTAAATGGCATTAATTAACACGATTCGCGAAAAGTCGGGCGTAGCCGTGGGGGCCGTGGCCGTCGGGATGCTGCTCTTCATTGTGGGCGGCGACCTAGTGGGGGGCCGCAACCGCCTCTTCGGCCGCGATGGCCAGATGGTGGGCAAAGTGAACGGCGACAAGATTGAACTACCCGAGTTTACCGCCGCCCTCGAGCAAGCCAAGCAGAACTTTGCCAACCAGCAGGGCCGCCAGCCCGACGAGCAAGCCACTGGCTACCTGCGCGACCAAGTGTGGAACCAACTGCTTTATAAGTACGCCTACCAGCCCGAAATTGACAAGCTGGGCCTGGGCGTGAGCGACGACGAGCTGGTAGACATGGTGCAGGGCGACAACATTGACCCTTCGCTGAAGCAGTCGTTTACCGACCCCAAAACCGGCCAGTTCAATAAAGAAGCGCTACTGAGCTTCCTGCGCAACCTCAATAAAAACCCGCAGCAGGAAGCCGCTTTCATGCAGTTTGAGAACGACCTGCGCACCTTCCGGGGCCCGGTAACCAAGTTCAACGACCTGCTGAAAAACTCGGTGTACGTGACCACGGCCGAGGCTAAGGCCTTCGACAAGGCTCAGAACAGCAAGGCGAACTTCCGCTACCTGTTCGTGCCCTACACCAGCGTGTCGGACTCGGCCTTTAAGCCCACCGACGCCCAGCTGCAAGACTACCTCGACCGCCACAAGGGCCGCTATAAAGTAGAGGATGGCCGTAGCATCGAGTACATCGTGGTACCCGAAGTGGCCTCGAAGGAAGACAGCGCCGCCCTGCGCCAGAGCGTAGCCAGCCTGGCCACGCAGTTCAAAACGGCGCCCAACGACTCGCTGTTCGTGCGGGCCAACTCCGACCAGCCCTACAACCGCGCCTACCTCTCGCCTGGCGACCCTAGCTTTCCCGAGCAGCTGCGTAAGGAGCTGCCCCTAACGGTGGGCCAGGTATACGGGCCCTTCGTGAACGGCAACACCCTAGCCCTCTTTAAGGTGACGGGCGAGAAGGCGGGCGCCAAGCCGGCCGCCCGCGCCAGCCACATCCTCATCAAGCCCGACGCCCAGACGCCCCAGGCGAAAGCCGCCGCCAAGGCCAAGGCCCAGGACCTCCTGAATAAGATTAAGGGCGGCGCCGACTTTGCGGCGATGGCCCGGCAGTTTGGCAGCGACGGCACCAAGGACCAGGGCGGCGACCTCGGCTGGTTTGAGGAAGGCCGCATGGTGCCCGAGTTCAGCAAGGCCGTGTTTGCGGCCAGCAAGCCCGGCCTGCTGCCCAACCTGGTAGAAACCAACTTCGGCTACCACATCATCAAGGTAACGGCCCCGAAAACCACGAACACCTACCAGGTAGCGGCCATTACGAAAACCGTGCAACCCAGCGACGCCACCCGCGACGCCGCCTACGCCAAGGCCGAGCAGCTCTTGGCCGACGCGAATAGCCTGGAGGCCTTCCGCGCCCTGCCCACCAAGGACAAGACCCTGCAAAAGCAGGAAGCCAAGTACGTGGGCCGCGACGCGCAGAGCGTGAATAACCTGCAAAATGCGCGCGAAATTGTGCGCTGGGCGTTCGGCCTAGGCCCCGATGGGGAAACCAAGGTGGGCGACGTCAAGAAATTTGACATCGGCGACCAGCACATCATTGCCGCCCTCACCGACACCCGCACCAAGGGCACGGCCACCGTCGAGAGCGTGCGCCCCGAGCTAACCGCCCAGGTGCGCAATGAGCTGAAGGCCAAGGATATCATGGGCAAGCTGCAAGGCAAGGCCGGCACCCTGGAGGAGATGGCCAAAGCCGCCGGCCCCGGCGCCGTGGTGCAAACTGCCGATGGCGTAGCCGCCGGCCAGGGCATCATCCCGAACGTGGGCTTCGAGCCCGACGCGGTGGGCCGCGCCTTCGCCCTGAAAGCGGGCCAGAAGTCGGCCCCCATCCAGGGCGACCAGGGCGTGCTGGTGGTAGAGGGCCTGGCCGTGGCCCCGCCCGCCGCCCCCGCCGATGTGAAAGCCCTGCGCCAGCAGCTCACCCAGCAGCGCCAGCAGCGCCAGGACAACCTCACCTACGAGGCCCTGAAAGCCAATGCCAAGGTGGAAGACAACCGCGCCAGGTTCTTCTAGGAGTTAGTCGCGCTCGCCATAGCTCGCTATACAAGGATAGGTTTACCAGCCGGCCGCGCCCCTAGGGTGCGGCCGGTTGCGTTAAGGAAGGCAGGCTTTGGGGAAGTTGGCGGGGCCTAGGCCACGGAGCGACAGGCTACTGCGCGTATATTGCTTGCCTAACTAGCGCCTCCGTTCCATGCAGCCAAAAGTCACTATTTCTTTTATGCAGCGGGGCCTGCCGGGTCTGCTGTGCATCGGCCTCGGGCTGGCGCTGTGCTTCATCTTTCGGCATTCCAGCGCTTGGCCCGAGGAGTTAAAACACTTGGCCTTTCCGGTAGCGCTAGTGCTGGCGCTGGGCGGGATGCCCTTGGTTAACAGCTACGTGTACCAACGCCCCTGGTCGGCCATGCGTTCGGAGCTGCGCGGCCTGGCCACCTTGCTAGCCGGCTTGCTTGGCTGGCAGCTGTGCAGCTGGCTCGGGGCGTTGTAAGTAATCGGCTCGCTCGCCCTGAACAAAGCGGCGCAGCAATAGCGTTAGGTAGAAAACCAAGCGGGAAGAGCCGTGAACAGTATGCGTTGTACTTCCATCTTTCTACTGGCCGGCGGCCTGGCCCTGGTGGCCTCGGCGCAAGCCCAGTTTATCCCTAGGCCCCCCCAGCCCGGCAACTCCGGCGCCTGGGCGCCCGTGGATGGCGCCACGCTGGCCCGCGAGTACACCAAGCGGGGCGAGTTTGAGAAGGCCGCCTTCTTGTTTGAAAAGCTGAAAAGCGACGAGCAAACCGCGCCCGAGGTGCTGCCCAGCTACCTCGCGGCCCTGCAGGGCCTCAAGCGCTACAAGGAGGCCGAAAAGCTGCTCAAGCGCGGCCAGCGCCAGCACCCCGAAGAGGGCACCTACGGCGTGGCCCTAGGGGCGCTGTACGCCGCCAGCGGCGACCAGGCGGCCGCCGACAAGCAGTACCAAAAGGTGATTAGCCAACTGACGCCGCCGCAAGTGGCGCCGGTGGCGGCCGACTTCCAGCAGCGCGAGTTGCCGCAGTGGGCCGAGAAAACCTATCTGCGCGGCCGCGAGCTGGCCCGCAACAATACCGAGTACGCCGCCCAGCTTATCCAGTTCTACACCCAGAGTCAGCAGCAGGACAAGCTGCTCGACGAAACCCTGCGCCTGGTGGAGCGCGACCCCCAGCAACTGCCTTTCGTGCGCAACATGCTGCAAAACGCGCTGCGCGAAGAAAAGGATTTTGACACGCTGGAAAAGCTGCTGGTAGGCAAGGTGCAAGCTCAGCCCGACCAGCAAGCCTACAGCGAGCTGCTGTTGTGGCTGCAAGTGCAGCGCCACGATTTTGCGGGCGCGCTGGTGCAGGCCCGCGCCCTCGACCGCCGCGCCGAGGCGCAGGGGGCTAGGGTGCTGGCGCTGGCCGGCATCGCGCAGCGCAATCGCGACTACGCTACCGCCGTGGCCGCCTGCGAATATGTGTTGCGCGAGTACCGCACCGGCCCCTTCTACGGCCGCGCCCGCCAGCTGCTGCTCGAGGCCCGCGAAGCCCAGGTGCGCGATACCTACCCCGTGGACCAGGCCCAGCTGCGCGCCCTGGCCGCCGACTACGCCGCCCTGGTTACCGAGCTGGGCTCGACGCCCGATGCGGCCCCGGTGCTGAACCGTCTGGCCCAGCTCTACGCCTTTCAGCTCGACGACCAGCCTAGGGCCGTGCCGCTGCTGGAGCGCGTGATAGCCATGCCCCGCGCCGCGCCCGAGGCCGTGGCCGAGGCCAAGCTGGCGCTCGGCGATATTGACCTGCTGAAGGGCGAGCCCTGGGAGGCCACGCTGCTGTATTCGCAGGTAGAAAAGGCTAACCCTGAGGCGGCTATCGGGCAGGAAGCCAAGCTGCGCAACGCACGCTTGAGCTACTTTGCCGGCGACTTTAAGCTGGCCAAGAGCCACTTGGATATTCTGAAGGAAGCCACCACCCGCGAAATCGCCAACGACGCCATGCAGCTTTCGCTGCTTATCCAAGAAGGGCTGGCGGTGGATACCCTAGGGCTGGCCCTAAAGGACTACGCCGCCGTGGAGGCGCTGGTGTTTCGCAACCAGTTGCCGCAGGCCATCACGGGCCTCGATGCGCTGCTGGCCCGCTACCCCGGCCATACCATCGCCGACGATGCCTTGCTGCTGAAGGCCCGCCTGCAGCGCCGCACCGGGGCCTACGCCGCCGCCGCCGCCACCCTGGGGCAAATTACCAGCAACCCCAAGTACGACGTGCTGAGCGACGACGCCTTGTTTTTGCTGGCCGAAATTGAGGAGCAGAACCTGGGCGACAAGGCCAAGGCGCAGGAGCACTACCAGCAGGTGCTAACTAAGTATCCCGGCAGCATTTACGTGGCGGAGGCCCGCAAGCGCTTCCGCCACCTGCGCGGCGACGCGGTGCAGTAGCGCGCAGGGCGGCTGGCCGCCGCAGTAGCAGTAGCCGGGGTGTCTAGGGCCCCTAGCGGAAAAAAAGGAACAGTAAAGCCAGCACCACAATGAAGACCAAGTACATCAGTGCATCGGTGGAAACGTACTGACGGTAACGCTGATAGAACTCGCGGAGGGGACGCATGGGGCGGACGGAAACGGGAGCCGAAGGTACGGCGGGTAATTATGCCGTAATTTTGAGGTTATTCCTACGTTAACCCTATCTATGTCTGTTATTCCGCTTAAGCAATGGGTATTTGCTCCTGACCCGGCTCCCGAGGCAGTGGCCACGCTAACGCGGACGCTGCCCATTGGGCCGGTGCTGGCTCGCCTGCTGGCCCAGCGCGGCATCGAAACGGCCGCCGCCGCCCAGGCTTTCTTCGACCCTAAGCTGACCGACCTGCCTTCGCCCTGGCTGATGTGCGACATGGATGTGGCCATTGCCCGCCTGCGCCGCGCCCTGGAAGAAGGCGAGAAAGTGCTGGTGCTGGGCGACTACGATGTGGACGGCATTACGTCGGTGGCGCTGGTGGTGAGCTACTTGCGCCCCCTGGCCGACGCCCCCGGCACGCCCGAGGAGCTAAGCCGCCTGCAGCCCTACATCCCCGACCGCCACCGCGAGGGCTACGGCATCTCGATGCAGGCCGTGGACTTTGCCAAGGAGCACGGCTTTAGCTTGGTCGTGACGCTCGACTGCGGCATCAAGGCCCTGGAGCAAGTGGCCTATGCCAATACGCAGGGGGTCGACTTTATTGTGTGCGACCACCACCTGCCCGGCGAGGAGTTGCCCGCCGCCCTGGCCGTGCTCGACCCCAAGCGCCCCGACTGCCACTACCCGTACCCCGATTTGTCGGGCTGCGGCGTGGGCTTCAAGCTGATGCAGGCCCTGACCGAGCAGCTCGACCTCCCCCTAGCCCCCCTCTACGCCCAGCTCGACCTGGTAGCCGTGAGCATTGCCGCCGACGTGGTGCCCGTGACGGGTGAAAACCGCATTCTGGCCGCCCACGGCCTGCGCCGCTTCAACGTAACCCAGGCCGCCGCCTTCGCACCCGCCGAGCCCCAGGCCTACACCGCCGCCGACACCCTCGACGGGCCGGTGCCGCTGCACCTGGCGCCCCCTAGCCCCCCCGACGGCCTGCGCCCCGGCCTGGCCGCGCTGCACGAGCTGGCCGCGCCGCGCCAGGGGCCGCTCAGCCTCAGCTCGCTGGTGTTTGGCTTTGCGCCGCGCATCAACGCGGCCGGGCGCATGGGCGACGCCCACCGCGCCGTGAACATGCTGCTGGCCCCCACCCAGCAAGAGGCCCGCTACACGGCCGAAGTAGTGGACCACATGAATCAGGAGCGCCGCCTCTCGGACGCGCGCACCACCCAGGAGGCGCTGGCCATGATTGAGGCCGACCCCCTAGGGGCTACCGCGCCGGCCACCGTGCTCTACCAGCCGCACTGGCCGCAGGGAGTGCTAGGCATCGTGGCCTCGCGCTGCCTCGACCAGTACTACCGCCCCACCGTCATCCTCACCGAGCGCGACGGCCTGGCTACCGGCTCGGCCCGCTCGGTGGCCGGCTTCGACGTGCACGAGGTGCTGGAGGCCTGCGCCCCGCTGCTGCGCCAGTTTGGGGGCCACAAGGCGGCGGCGGGCCTGGCCCTGCCCATCGAAAACGTGGAGGCTTTTCGCGAGCAGTTTATGCGCGAGGTGGCCGCCCGGCAGCCCGCCGGCCAGCGCCCCGTGCGCCCCATCGATGTGGATGGCTGGCTCGATTTGCGGCAGCTGACGGAGGAGTTTTTGCACGAGATGAGCCAGCTCGAACCCTTTGGGCCCGGCAACCCGCAGCCCATTTTCGCCAGCACCGACCTGCGCGCCGTGCCCGGCTCGGTGCGGCCCGTGGGCGTGGCCGGCCACCTCAAAATGCGTCTCACCCAGCCCCAGCAGTCACCAGGCCTGGTGGTGGAGGCCATCGGCTTTGGCCTAGGCCACTACCTGCCTAGGCTGCTCGACAACCCGGATGCCATTCTGGAGTCATGTTACATGCTGGAAATGAATGAGTTTCGCGGTAGTCGCACGCTGCAGCTGCGCCTAATGGACTTGCGTTGGAAAGAGTAAATGAGCAAGTGAGTAACTGCGTAAAGTAGTCGGTAGGTAAACGCCCCTGGCAACGGGCCGTATTCCAGCTACTTTATTCACTCGCTCATTTACCGCATGCGCTACGTTTCCATTGACCTCGAAATGAGCGGCCCCGACCCCTTGCGCCACCAGGTGCTGGAACTGGCCGCCGTAGTGGAGGATACCCGCCGCACGTCTGCCACCCCCCTAGGGGAGCTGCCGGCCTTTCGCCGCGCCCTGCGCCACCCCGAAATCTGCGGTACGGCCGGGGCGCTGGCCCTGAACGCGGGCCTGCTAGCCGAGCTGGCCGATAAAAACAAGCGCGACGCGCCCGACATCTGCCGCCCCGACGAGGTGCTGCCGCAGCTGCGCGAGTTTTTGCTAGCCAATGGCTTCAAGCCCAATAAGAAAGACTGCGTGAGCGTAGTGATGGCTGGCAAGAACGTGGCCACCTTCGACCTACTTTTCCTGCGCGAGCTGCCCGGCTGGGGCACCCTGGTCCGGTCCGAGCCGGCCACCCTCGACCCCGCGGCTTTTTATCTCAATTGGCAGAAGGACTCGCGCTTGCCCACCATGCTCATCTGCCAGGCCCGCGCCGGCCAGGCCGAGCCCCACGTGGCCCACCAGGCCCTGGCCGATGCCTTGGAAGTGGTGCGCTTGCTGCGGCCATTCTACGACAAGCCCTTCTACAAGGAGGTGCAGCTCGGTGCAGATGGCGCCTAAAAAAGGCGGCCGAGCCACGTAAGCTCAACCGCCTTTTAGCTACGTGTCAGGGCTGCGGGGCCTGCCGCTACCAGCTGCCGCTGGCGCCGCCGCCGCCGCTGCTGCCCCCGCCAAAGCCGCCGAAGCCGCCTCCTCCTCCGCCGCCCCCCCAGCCGCCGCCGCCACCGCCAAACACACCGCGGCCGCCCGAGAAGTCGCCGAAGATGATGGGCGGCACGAAGCCGCCGCCAATACCGCCGCGCCCGCCCCGGCCCCCGCCGCCCCGCGAGCGGAATAGAAATACCAGCACCAGCACGCCAATAATCAGCCAGAAGCCCCAGCCGGAGCCGGAGTTATCGCGGCGGCCACGGGCTTGCTCGGGGTCGGCCTTGTATTCGCCCTTTAGCAGCTTAAACAGGTCGTCGGTGGCCTCGTCGAGGCCCTGGTAGTACTGCTGCTGCTGAAAGGCGTGCTTGAGGCGATAGTTAATAATACGTTTGGCCAGGGCGTCGGGCACGGCACCTTCCATGCCCGAGCCGGTTTGGATGCGGGCCTGCCGGTCTTGCAGCGCCACCAGCAGCAAAATGCCGTTGTTTTTGCCCTTTTGCCCGATGCCCCAATCCTGAAACAGCTTCTGGGCGTAGCTGAAAATGTCGCTGTTGCCCAGCGAAGGCACCGTCACGATGGCGATTTGTGACGAGGTGCTGTCGTTATAGGCCACCAGCTTTTGCTCCAGCGCCGCCACCTGGTCGGGCTGCAGCATGCCGGCCAGGTCGTTTACCAGCTTGGGCGGGTCGGGGCGCGGTGGCACCTGCTGGGCCTGCGCTGCCCCTAGGGCCAGCAGCCACAGCAAAGCCAGTAGCCAGCCGCCCAGCCAGCTAGGGCGCAGCCAAAGCCAGCCCCTGGGGGGGGCGGGTACCAAACGCGGCGCGTCAATCATGAGCGAGTGGGGCTAGGGGCGTCGTCGCCGTAAGAAATGTCGTCGGATAGCTCGTTCACGTCGGTGGCCGCGTCGTAGGGATAAAACTGGCGCAGCTGCTCGCCCACCAGCCGGATGCCGTGGTCGAGCCCCGCCACGTACTTCTCCTGCCGAAAGTCGTCGAGCACTGTTTCCTTCACCGCCTCCCAAAACTCGTCGGGCACCGCCGCATTAATGCCCGCATCGCCAATGACGGCGAACTGCCGCGTTTGCCAGGCCAGGTAAAATAGCACGCCGTTGCGCAGCTTGGTTTGGTGCATCTTCAGCTCGGCAAATACCTGGGCGGCCCGGTCGAGAGGCTCGGGCGTGGGGCAGCGGTCCTCGATGTGCAGCCGGATTTCGCCCGAAGTCCGCAGCTCGGCCTGCTTGATGGCGGCAACCAGCGTCGCCTCCTGGGCGGCGGTAAGCGGGTGGGTCATGGGAAGGATAAGAAAAAGCTAGGGGCGCGACGGGCATTAGGGGCCCGCCGCGCCCCTAGGGCCTTTAAAACTGACCGTTGCCGTTGCTAGCGTTATTGCTCGGGCTGGAACTGGTGTTGGGGGCGCTCGAAGTGCCCTTGTTGCCCATGTCGCCAAAATCAACCTTGGGCGCGTCCTTGGCCGAGGCGTCGGCCTCAAAATAGCCCTTGGGCGGGAAGCCGAACATGCCCGCAAACAGGTTGTTGGGGAACGAGCGCGTGAAGGTGTTGTAGTCGTTCACCGAGGAGTTGAAGTTGTCGCGGGCCACGTTGATGCGGTTTTCGGTGCCCTCAATCTGGGCCTGCAACTCCTGGAAATTCTCGTTGGCTTTCAGCTGCGGGTAGTTTTCGGCCACGGCCAGCAGGCGCCCCAGGCCCTGCGTCAGCTGCCCTTGCGCGGCCTGGAATTTCTGAATGTTTTCGGGCGTCAGGTTGTCGGCCGAGATATTGACGCTGGTGGCCTTGGCCCGCGCTTCCACCACGCCTTCCAGGGTCGATTGTTCGAAATTGGCAGCCCCTTTTACCGTGTTTACGAGGTTCGGAATCAGGTCGGCGCGGCGCTGGTAGGCGCTTTGCACGTTGGCCCACTGGGTTTTAACAGCCTGGTCACGCTGCACCATGCCGTTGTAGCCGCACGAGGACTGCGAAATCAGCGTCACGAGAGCCGCGAAGTAAAGGAGAAGACGTTTCATAATCCGATGAAAGAAAGAAATTGAGGGATGAGAGCCAACTTCGCGGCGCGAGCCTGGTTAAACCCGGCCGCGAGTCGGCGCAAAGTACGCAGACTAATACGCGCGGTTGAGTAGCTTGGCCGGTCCGTTTGTGTTTCGCTCGTAAAATCCGCTTCCCGTGAAAGCCATTATCCCCGTTGCCGGCATCGGCTCGCGCCTGCGCCCCCACACCCACACCCAGCCCAAAAGCCTGGTGCCGGTGGCCGGCAATACCATTCTGGGCCACATCATCGACCGGCTGCGCGGGGCAGGCCTCACCGAGTTTGTGTTCGTGATTGGCTACCTGGGCGAAAAAGTAGAGCGCTACGTGCGCCTGCACTACCCCGACCTCAACGCCACCTTCGTGGTGCAGGAGCCGCGCGAGGGCCTAGGGCACGCCCTGTACCTGGCCCGCGACACGTTTCGCCACGACCCCGACGGCGTGCTCATCCTGCTGGGTGATACCATCGTGGACGTGGACCTGCCCGCGTTGCTGCGCCAGCCCGGCACGGTGCTGGCCGTGAAAGAAGTGAAAACCCCCAGTTTGTTTGGCCTGGTCGAAACCGACGCCGCCGGCCAGGTCAGCCGCGTGGTCGAGAAGCCGCGCATCCCCAAGAGCAACTACGCGCTGGTGGGCCTCTATAAAATTGCCGACGCCGAAAAGCTAGCCGAAGCCCTGGAGTGGCTCATTGCCAGCGGCACCCGCACCCACGAGGAGTTTCAGCTCACCGACGCGCTCATGCACCTGATTGAGCAGGGCGAGCCCATGCGCACCGCCGCCGTGGACAACTGGTTTGACTGCGGCCGCAAGGAAACCCTGCTCGAAGCCAACGCCCGCCTGCTCGACGCGCCCGAGTTTCGGACCGTGCCTGCCCACCCCGACTTTCCCAATACCGTTATCATCCCGCCCGTGAGCATCGGCGCGGGCTGCCGCATCGAGCACTCGATTATCGGCCCGCACGTGGCCATCGGCGACCGCACTATCATCCGGCACACTATCGTCAGCGACAGCATCATCGGCTCGTACTCCGAGCTAAGCTCGGCCGTGATGAGCGACTGCATCGTGGGTTCCGACGCCTCCTTCCGCGGTCTCAACCACAGCCTTAACCTGGGCGATAATACCGACATCGACTATCAGCAGAGCAAGTAAAGAACTAAAGAACGTCATTCCGAGCCCGCGAGGAATCTCGCCCGCGTCGCCTAGGGGTCGTGTGGGCGACAACCAACCGGCGCGAGCGAGATTCCTCGCGGGCTCGGAATGACGTTCTTTAGTTCTTTAACTGCCCCTAGGCTTCCACCACCACGTTATCAATCAGTCGCACGCCGTCCAAAAACGCGGCCACGCACAGCACCACGGCGCGGCCGGGCGCATAGGCGGCCAGCGGCTGCAAGGTTTGCGCGTCGGCTACTTCGAAGTATTCGGGGGTAAATGCCTTTTCGGCCGCTAGCGTCCCTAGGGCCTGTTGCTGCACTAAGGCCGGTGCCACGCCCTGGCGCACCTGCTGGGCCGCCGCCTGCAGGGTTTGGTAGAGGAAGGGGGCTAGGGCCCGCGCCTCAGGCCCCAAGCGGCGGTTGCGCGACGACATGGCCAGCCCGTCGGTTTCGCGCACGGTAGGGCACACTACCAGCTCCAAGTCAAAGCTAAGGTCGGCAATGAGCTGGCGCACAATAGCTACCTGCTGAAAGTCCTTTTGCCCGAAGTACACCGCGTGCGGCCGGGCCTGGTGAAACAGCTTGCTTACCACTGTGGCTACGCCGTTGAAATGGCCGGGGCGGTGGGCGCCCTCCATCACGCTCTCCAGCGCGCCAAAGTCGAAGCGCAGCACCGTGGGCTGCGGGTACATGTCGGCCACCGAGGGCAGAAACAAGGCCGTGCAGCCCGCCGGCGCCAGCAGGGCCGCGTCTTGCTCGGGCACCCTAGGGTAAAGGCGTAAATCCTCAGGATTGTTGAACTGGGTGGGGTTGACGAAGATGCTGACCAATACCTCGTCGCACTCGGCGGCCGCGGCCTGCACCAACTGCAAATGCCCGGCGTGCAGCGCCCCCATGGTGGGTATCAGCCCTAGGCGGCGGCCGGCGCAACGCGCTTGCTCGGTGTAGCTCCGCCACTCGGTGGCGGATGTAAAATTTAGCATTTTAGTTGAGCTTCAAACGAATAGGGTTAAGCGAATTTTGTTGCAAATACACGAAAAAATGCGTAATTTTGTGGAGCCAAACTATGGCCCGTTCTCAACCCATTAGCCAGCCCCCCCATGTCGAAGTTGCGCATCCTGTACGCGGCCACCGAGATTGACCCCTTTCTCCACACCACGAAAGTAGCGGAGTTGCTGCGCCGCCTGCCCGCTGCTATGCAGGAGAGCGGGGCCGAGGTGCGCATCTTCGTGCCGCGCTTTGGCATTATCAACGAGCGCAAGAACCGCCTGCACGAGGTAGTGCGCCTTTCGGGCATCAATATTGCCGTGGGCGACGACGAAAAGCCGCTGGTTATCAAAGTAGCCTCCATTCCGACCGCGAAGCTACAGGTTTACTTTATCGACAACGAGGATTACTTCCACCGCAAGTCGGCCCTGGTTGATAAAAACGACAAGTTCTACACTGATAACGACGAGCGCGCCATCTTTTTCTGCAAGGGCGTACTTGAAACCGTGAAGAAGCTCGGCTGGCAGCCCGACATCGTGCACTGCAACGACTGGATGACTTCGCTTATCCCGCTGTACCTGAAAACGACGTACAAGAAGGACCCGGTATTCAAGGATGCCAAGTCGGTTTTCACGGTCTACAACAACGAGTTCATGGACAAGTTTGAGGGCAACCTGGTGGAAAAAGCCAAGATGCTCGACATCGACGACCAGATGCTGACTTCGTTGCAAACCGCCGATTTTTCGGGCTTCGTGAAGATGGGCATGGACTACGCCGACACCGTGGTGCGCTCCGACGAGGACTTCTCCGACAACCTCAACGGCTTGTTCAGCGAGTACGCCTCGCGCAAGAGCCTGCCCCAGGTGGCTACCGACGAAAATCTGCTTTCGTCGTACCAGGCACTTTATAACGAACTGGCCAATTAGTAGTTAGCTAGCTGCTAAGAAACTGCGGAGTGCCGTAACTTTGCCGTTCCCTTTCCGGCCGCTGGCCTCGCCTTGGGCGGGGCTAGCGGCCGGAACTGTTTTGCGCCAGTTGGTGCAGCGGCATTTCCCGCCGCCTACCCGTAAATTGCTTCACTATTTGGCCGCAAATTATTTGAGGCTGTTACCAGTTATTTTCTAACTCTTTTTAATCCTACTGCACATGTGCGGCATCGTTGCGTATCTAGGCCATCGGGAGGCCTGTCCTATTATTTTAAAAGGCCTGCATCGGCTCGAATACCGCGGCTACGACTCAGCCGGCGTGGCCCTGCTCAATGGCGCGCTGAACGTATATAAGAAGAAGGGCAAAGTGGCCGAGCTGGAAAACTTTCTAGCCTCGAAAGACACGCACGCAACGGTGGGCATGGGCCACACCCGCTGGGCCACCCACGGTGAGCCCAACGACGTGAACGCGCACCCGCACTACTCTACCTCCGAGCGTATTGCCATCATCCACAACGGCATTATCGAAAACTACGCGGCGCTCAAAACGCACTTGCAGCAGCAGGGCCACGTGTTTCAGTCGGATACCGATACGGAGGTATTCGTCAACCTGATTGAGGAAATTCAGAAGCAGAACGACTGCACGCTGGAGGAAGCTGTGCGCTTGGCCCTGCACGAAGTAATCGGCGCCTACGCCATTGTGGTGCTGAGCAAGGATGCGCCCAACCAGTTGATTGCGGCCCGCAAAGGCTCGCCGCTGGTAATTGGCATTGGCGAAGGCGAGTTCTTCGTGGCTTCCGACGCCACGCCCATCATCGAATACACCAACGAGGTGGTGTATGTGAACGACTACGAGCTGGCCGTTATCCGCGACGGGCAGCTCACCATTCGCTCGCGCGAGGACGTGACGCAGACGCCCTACATTCAGCGCCTAGAGTTGGAGCTGGATAGCATTGAGAAAGGTGGCTACGAGCACTTTATGCTCAAGGAGATTTTTGAGCAGCCCCGCTCCATCCTCGATTCGATGCGGGGGCGCCTGGAGCTGGGGGGCAGCCACCTGAACATGGCCGGCTTCCGCGCCTACGAGCAGAAGTTTGTGAATGCCCAGCGCATCATCATCGTGGCCTGCGGCACCTCCTGGCACGCCGGGCTGGTGGCTGAGTACCTGATTGAGGACCTGGCGCGCCTGCCCGTGGAGGTGGAGTACGCCTCGGAATTCCGCTACCGCAACCCGGTTATCTCGGAGCGCGACATCGTGATTGCCATCTCGCAGAGCGGCGAAACGGCCGATACCCTAGCTGCCCTGGAGCTGGCCAAGAGCAAAGGCGCCACCATCTTCGGCATTTGCAACGTGGTAGGCAGCAGCATCGCGCGCGCCACCGACGCCGGCGCCTACACCCACGCCGGCCCCGAGATTGGGGTAGCGAGCACCAAGGCGTTCACGGCCCAGGTGACGGTGCTCACGCTGCTGGCCATGTGCATCGGCCAGCGCCGCGGCACCATCCCAGAAACTAAGCTGCGCGAGCTAACTGCCGAGCTGCACAACATCCCCACTAAGGTGGAGAAGGCGCTAGAGCTGGATACCGAAATTCGGCAGATTTCGGAAATCTTCAAGGACGTGCCCAACTTCCTGTACCTGGGCCGCGGCTACAACTTCCCGGTGGCCCTAGAAGGCGCGCTCAAGCTCAAGGAAATCAGCTATATCCACGCCGAGGGCTATCCGGCGGCCGAGATGAAGCACGGCCCTATCGCCCTCATCGACGAGAACATGCCGGTAGTCGTTATCGCCACCAAGGACAGCTCGTACGAGAAGGTGGTGAGCAACATTCAGGAAGTGAAAGCCCGCAAGGGCCGCATTATCGCGGTGGTAACGGAGGGCGACACCGTGATTCCGGCGATGGCCGAGTTTGTCATTGAGGTGCCCCACACGTCCGAAATCCTGATGCCCCTGGTGTCGGTGGTACCGCTGCAGCTGCTCAGCTACCACATTGCCGTGCTGCGCGGCTGCAACGTTGACCAGCCCCGCAACCTGGCTAAATCGGTGACGGTGGAATAATAAGAAATGTGAAGATGTAGAAATGGGGGAGATGTGAAAATTGGCTAAGCAAGTCAGTTTTCACATCTCCCCCATTTTTGCATTTCTATTACGTCCCTTTTTACATTTTCCACATTTGCACATTCAAAAACATGCCCCACCAAATCATCCTCACCGACCAGGCTCCGGCGCCCATTGGCCCCTACTCGCAAGCCGTGAAGGCGGGCGCTACCGTGTACGTATCGGGCCAGATACCACTTGATGCGCAGGGCCAGCTGGTAGGCGACGGCGACGTGGCCGCGCAAACCCACCAGGTATTGAAGAACCTGACAGCCGTGCTGGCGGCCGCGGGCCTAGGGCTGCCCGACGTAGTAAAGTGTTCCATCTTCGTGAAGGACCTGGGCAACTTTGCCACCATCAACCAGGTGTATGGCTCGTATTTCGAGGAAGCTACGGCGCCGGCCCGCGAAACCGTGGAAGTAGCCCGCCTGCCGCGCGACGTGCAGGTGGAAATTTCGTGCATCGCAGTGGAGCAGTAGCGGTAAAATAGTGAGGTGGTGAGTTAATCTATTTAAAGCTCACCACCTCACCATTTCACTACTGCCTACCTTTGCGGCATTATGAGTGAAAGACCTGTTCGGGTGCGCTTTGCACCCTCGCCGACGGGGCCGCTGCACATTGGCGGCGTGCGCACGGCCTTGTATAACTACCTGCTGGCCCGCAAGCTGGGCGGCACTATGATACTGCGCATCGAGGACACCGACCAGAACCGGTTTGTGCCCGGCGCCGAGGACTACATTCGCCAGAGCCTGGAGTGGGTGGGCATTGAGCTGGACGAGAGCCCCTGGAAGGGCGGCCCGCATGCCCCCTACCGCCAAAGCGAGCGCAAGCCCATCTACCGCGAATACGCCGACCAGCTCATCCGCGACGGCTACGCCTACTACGCCTTCGACACGCCCGAGGAGCTGGACGCCATGCGCGAGCGCCTGCAAGCCGCCAAGGTGCCCAACCCGCAGTACAACAGCATCACGCGCACCCAGATGCGCAACTCACTGACCCTGCCCGAAAACGAAACCCAGGCCCTGCTCGACGCGGGGGCGCCCTACGTTATTCGCCTCAAGGTGCCGCGCAAGGAAGAAATCCGCTTCCAGGACCTGATTCGGGGCTGGGTGGTGGTGCATTCGAGCGCCGTGGACGACAAGGTGCTGATGAAGTCGGACGGCATGCCGACCTACCACCTAGCCAACATCGTGGACGACCACCTGATGGAAATTTCCCACGTGATTCGGGGCGAGGAGTGGCTGCCCTCGGCGCCGCTGCACGTGCTGCTGTACCGCTACCTGGGCTGGGAAAAGACCATGCCGCAGTTCGCCCACCTGCCGCTGCTGCTTAAGCCCGACGGCACGGGCAAGCTCAGCAAGCGCGACGGCGACCGCCTGGGCTTCCCGGTGTTTGCGCTGGAGTGGCACGGCACCGACCCCGAAACCGGCGAGCCCACCGTGAGCCGCGGCTACCGCGAAGATGGCTACCTGCCCGAGGCGCTGGTCAATTTTCTGGCTTTCCTAGGATGGAACCCCGGCACCAGCCAGGAGATTTTCTCAATGCCCGAGTTGATTGAGGCCTTCTCGATTGACCGCGTGAGCAAGTCGCCGGCCAAGTTTGATGTGGCCAAGGCCAAATGGTACAACGAGCACTACCTGCGCGCCAAGCCCGACGCCGAGCTGGCGCCCTACCTGCTAGCGGCCCTAGGGGAGCACGGCATCGAGTGCAGTGCGGAAAAGGCCGCGCAGGTAGTGGGCGTGATGAAGGAGCGCGTGAGCTTCCCGCAGGATTTTTGGCAGGAAGCCAAGTACTTCTTTGAAGCGCCGACTGAGTACGACCAGGCGGTAATTGCCAAGAAGTGGAACGCGCAGGTTTCGGCGGCCCTAGGGGCCTACGCCGACGCCCTGCCCGCCGACTCGGAGCCCAGCGCCAACGCCGAGGTGCTTAAAAGTATTTTCAACCAAACCATGGAAGCCCAGGGCCTCAAGCCCGGCCAGGTGCTACAGGCCTTGCGCGTGGCCGTGACGGGCGCCGGCGCCGGCCCCGACCTGTTCGAAACGCTGGCCATTCTGGGTACCGGGGAGGTGGCCCAGCGCCTGCGCGCAGCGCGCGAGCGCCTAGGGTAGCTTGGGCTACTAAGGGCTTTTGGCAGCCTATCCATACGCAAAAAGCCGCGCTCGGACACTCGAGGGCGGCTTTTTGCGTATGCACGGCAGTTGCTCCTTATTGATGACTACTACCCTTACCTTACCATGGCCAAGAAACCCACTAAACCCAAGCAAAAGCCGGCCGAGCCCGAAAAAAAAGCGCGCGTGCACAAAGACCTCGAAGGCTTTGAAATCGGCGTGAACCCGCTGGGCGAAATCACTTCCAACTACTCCATCGAGCAGATAAACGAGTTTTTGGGCCGCCACGTGCGCGACAAAAAGATAGTACATCGCGAAGGCAACTTTGGCGAGGAAGCCCAGGCCCGCGCCGCGGCTGCCGCGGCTAGCGAAGCGCGCGAAGAAGAAGATGAGGATATTGACGCCGCCGAAGCCGAAGAGCCCGAAGAGTCGGACGAGGAGTTTATGAAGCGTACCAGCCGCGAGTCCAAGCGCAAAAAAGACGGCGCGACCGACGCCGACGAGGCTGCCGAAACCCGCGCTGAGCTGGAGTAGCCACCGGCTTGCCCCTAGGGCCTTTGCCAGTGGCAAACCCCCTAGGGGCGGCGCTGTAATGCCGGGCCGCCGCCGGGCGATGCAGCAGCTGCCGTTGACCGGTACTTCACCCCTAACAACTTTGGCCATGCGCTCGCACGACGTTGACTACCGCATCTTAGGTACTGATATTCAGCTACTAGAAGTAGAACTGGACCCCCAGGAAACCGTGGTGGCCGAGGCCGGCGCCATGGTGTATATGGACGAAGCCATCGCGTTCGAAACCAAGATGGGCGACGGCTCGGAGCCCGACCAGAGCATCTTGGGCAAGCTCTTCAAGGCGGGCACGCGGCTGCTGGTGGGCGAAAGCCTGTTTCTGACCCACTTCACCAACCGCGGGGCCTATGGCCGTAGTCGAGTGGCCTTCTCGGCGCCCTACCCCGGCACGATTATTCCCATCGACCTGGGCACCATGCCCGCGGGCCTCATCGTGCAGAAAGATGGCTTTCTGGCGGCGGCCAAGGGCACGGCTATCAGCCTGCACTTCAACCAAAAGCTCGGAGCCGGCTTGTTTGGCGGCGAGGGCTTCATCCTGCAGAAGCTCACCGGCGATGGCAAGGCGTTTGTGCACGCCGGCGGCACCATCGTCGAGAAGCATCTGCACAATGAATTGCTGCGCGTCGATACAGGCTGCATCGTAGCCTTCGAGCCGGGCATCGACTTCAGCGTGGCGCGGGCTGGGGGGCTCAAGTCGATGATATTTGGCGGCGAAGGGCTGCTGCTAGCCACCCTGCGCGGTACCGGCCGGGTGTGGCTGCAGTCGATGCCCGTTAAGAAGCTCATTCAGGCCCTGGCCCCATGGGGCGGCAACGCCAAAAAAGAGAGCGGCTCGGTGCTAGGCAGCTTAGCGGGCAGCTTGTTCGACGAGTAGGGGCCTAGGGCCCGGCGGTGAGCCTACTTGCTGGTGGCTACGTGGTAGGCAATGGTGCCAATAGCTACTAGCAGCGCCACCACGAGCAGGCCCACGGCGAGCAGCACCCGGCGGCTGGGCGCCTGCACGGCCGCTAGCTGCTTGGCACCGTTGAAAGAAGAGCGGCGCAGGCGGGGCTGATAATCAGCGCGCAGGCGCGAATGGGAGGAATGGGCGGGAGAAGCCATAACTAAAGAGAGCGAAAGGCCGCGGATAGAATAATAAAGTAGGTAATTATAAAGTCAAAAGTACGTAACTGCTAGCGTCTTCGGATGTAGGGCGGGCCCTAGGAGGGGTGCAAATTAAGAACTACTTGGCTGAATACAAAAGTTGCATTATTTAGCTATAACCTCTAGCATTCGGCCGTGACCATTGCCTTCGCTCCGAGCTACGTGCTGCCGCTGCCGCCGGGCCACCGCTTTCCGATGCTGAAGTACGAGCTGCTGCCCGAGCAGCTGCTGCACGAGGGCACGGCCACGGCCAGCAATTTTTTTGCCCCCGAGCCGCCCCCGCTGGCCGACGTGTTGCTGACGCACGAGGCCGGCTACGTGCACCGCCTGCTGCACGGCCAGCTGACGCGGCAGGAGGAGCGGGCCAGCGGCTTTCCGTGGAGCCCCGCCTTGGCGCACCGCGAGCTGGTGCTGCTGGGGGGCACCATCGGCTGCGCCCGGTACGCGTTAGAAAACGCCAGTGTGGCGCTCAATATTGCCGGGGGCACGCACCACGCTTTTGCCGGGCGCCCCGAAGGTTTTTGCTTGCTCAACGACCAGGCGGTGGCTGCCAACTGGCTACTAACCCACGAGGGGGCTAGGGTGCGCCAGGTGCTCATCATCGACCTGGATGTGCATCAGGGCAACGGCACGGCCGCTTTATTCCAGCACGAGCCGCGGGTATGCACGTTTTCCATGCACGGGGCGCGCAACTTTCCGGGCCGCAAGGAGCAGTCCGATTTGGATATTGCCTTGCCCGACGGCACTGGCGATGCCGAATACCTGGCCATGCTACTCGACGTACTACCTGGTTTACTCGACGGGCCGACGCGCCCCGATTTCGTATTCTACCTCAGCGGCGTTGATGTGCTGGCCACCGACAAGCTGGGCCACCTCAGCCTGAGCCGCGCGGGCTGCCGCCGCCGCGACGAGCTAGTGCTGAGCGCCTTGCGTCAGCGCAACCTGCCCACCGTAGTGTGCATGGGCGGCGGCTATTCCGAAAAAATAAGCGACATCGTGGAGGCGCACGCCAATACCTATCGAGTGGCCGCCGACCTGTGGGATTAATGGCTAACTATCAATCACTAATCGTTAGTCACTAATCATTAAAAAAAGCCCCGCCTCCTTGCGGAAGCGGGGCCTAGGGCAGTTTAACCAGCGCTACTAGCTATTTTGGTTGGAAGGGCGGTTGGGGTCGTTCTCGGTGCCGCTGAAAGTCTTCGAAAACCAATCCTTAATGTCGTCGATGGCGTGGCCGGTTTTCTTTTGCAAGTCGCCAAACCACTCATCCTGCTTGCCTTCGTCGTAGGTCAGGTCGTCGTCCGTAAGCTGGCCCCACTTCTGCTTGGCGGCGCCTTTTACTTCATTCCAGTTGCCGCGAGCGCGCAGCTCGGTGCTGTCGTTGACATTATTGTTGTTAGCGTCCATGACTGAAAAGTGGTTAGGGGTGGGGTAGTATGAAAGAAAGCGAGTGCTTATGTGGCTTTCTACGGTGGGGCTTTGCGTAAGGTTGGGGCCGCGCACGGGCCAAGCGCTAACGCTCATAGCCGGGCCTAGCCTCCCAGGTGGCTCCAGCTAGCGGATGGCACGGCCGGCGGCGCCTCGTGTAGGTTGTTGGCATAGCGCACCAGTGATGCCCTGGACCCGCACCAGGCGATTTTTATGTGAGTGCGGGACTTTCGTTTAATCAGGTTGTAATAGATAAAGTACTGATTATAAAAAGTTTTATTGGATATAATTCGACTTTGCCCAAGTAGGCCAAGCGGTATCTTTGGGCGCGGCCGGGGCTGCCCGCGCCACTTGCGCTACCTCCCGTTGCCATGGATGACCTCCGCCTGACGCTGCAAACTCTTTCGCCCGACGACCGCCGCGACTTGGCGCAGTTCATTCAGTGGCAGCGCCGCAAGGCCACGGGCCGGCAAGATTTGCGCCTGCTGGCCCTGCTGCTGCAGGCGCGCGAGTGGTCGTCGGCCGAGCTTATCGACAAGCTGTATCCGGGCGAGCCCAACCCGGCCGCCTACTACGCCCTGCGCAAGCGCCTGCTGCGCCACCTCACCGACTTCCTGCTGCTGCGCCAGCGCCAGCTCGATGACACGGCCGCCACCTCGCTGCGCGGGCAGCTCTCGCTGGCGCGCTACCTGTTTGAGGCCGGGGTGCCCCGCCTAGCCTGGAACCTGCTGCGCAAGGCCGAGAAGCTGGCCCTGGACAACGAGCAGTACGAGCCGCTGAATGCGGTGTATAACCTGCAAATTCAGTACGCGCACCTGCCCCACGCCGAGCCGCTGGACGAGCTGCTGGTGCGCCGCAACCGCAACAAAAAAGCCGCCGACGAGGAGGAGCGCGCCAGCATTGCCGATAGCCTACTGCGGCAGCGCCTGCGCCAGGCGCGCGTGCACGGCCGCGCCGTGCCGGCCGACGAGATTTTGCAAAGTATCTTGAAAGAGTACGACTTGCAGGAGGCGTTTGCGCGCTCGCCCTCGCTGCTGGCCCGCCTGCTGAGCATTACGCGCAGCGCCATGCTGGTGCGCGGCGACTACGCGGCCTTTGCCCAGTTTGGGGAGCGCTGCTACCGGCTGATGGAGCGGCGCCACGGCTTTGCGCCTGCCCAGCGGGGCCACCAGCTGCGCCTGCTTTATATGCTGGCCCACGCGCTGTATCGGGCGCGGCGCTTTGCCGAGTCGGTGGCCTACCTCGAGCAGGGGCAGGCGGTGCTGGCGGCGGCCGGCCAGCGCTTTGCCGAGCTAGGGCCGCGCTTCGGCTTTCTGCTGGCGGCCAACTACGCCTTCTTGCAGCGCAATACCGAAAGCATCGGCATGCTGGAGCAGGCCTTGCAGCGCAAGCCCCCGCTACTGCCGTCCGACCAGCTCACCGCCCGCCTGCAACTGGCGTTTCACTACTTTGCCGAGGGCAGCTTCGCTAAAGCCAACCAGACGCTCATCAGCCTCGACCGCACCGACCACTGGCTGGAGCATAACCTAGGCCTGGAATGGCTGATAAACCATAATATCGGCGAGCTGCTCATTCAGCTGGAACTAGGCAACCCCGACCAGGCCCTAGCCCGCGTGCGCGCCGTCGAGCGCCGTCTGCACGAGCAATTTCCGGGCAGCCCGGCCACGGCCGAGGCGCCCGCCGCGCCCCTAGGGGGCCGCTACCAGCCGGTGCTGCGCTACCTCGAGTGCGTGCGCGCCCTTATTGAGGAGCCGGCCGTAGTGCGCCAGCCCGAGTTTGCGCAGCGCGTGGCGGCCATCCCGGCTTTTGTATCGTCGGAACGCGAGGACTTGCAGGTGCTCAGCTTCTACGCCTGGCTGAAAGCGCGGGTGCTGGGCCGGCCCTACTACGAAACCCTGGTGTGGCTGGCGGCCAAGTAGGCCCTAGGGTACTCAGGTAGCGGCTAGCCGCACGATGTCGCGCACTTCTAGCACGGGCTGGGGGGCGCCGCGCTCGGCGGCGTGCAGCATGGCCAGCCCCAACTCGCGCAGGGTACTGCCGTAGCCTAGGCGCCGCACCAGCGGAAACAGCCAGCCCAGCCAGCGGTACATCTTCAGCACGTGGCGCTGGCCGCGCTCGGGCTTCAAAAAGCCCGGCCGAAACATGTAGGCGGCCCGGAAGCCCAGGGCCAGCAGGTCGGTTTCGGTGCGCCGCTTCACCCGCGCCCACATGGACCGGCCGCCGGTGCCCGCCCCCGAGATGTAGCAAAACGTGGCCTGCGGCGAGTGCCGCACCAGCGTGCGGGCAACGTGCAGCGTCAGGTCGTAGGTGAGGTGCGTGTACTCAGCCTCCTTCTTGCCCACTGACGATACTCCGGCGCAGAAAAAGCACGCCGTGTAGCCACTCAGCTCGTGCTCAATGCTTTCCAGATTAAAGAAATCGGCTACCAGCAGCTCGCGCAGCTTGGGGTGCTGGTGGCCGCTGGGTTGGCGGCTGATGCTCAGCATCACTTCGACGTTGGGCTGGCCTAGGAGCGTGAGCAGTACGCCTTCGCCCACCATGCCAGTGGCGCCGGTAAGAATGATTCGCTGGGGCATTGGGCAGGAAGTATCAGGTAGTGAGTGACTAAAGGGGCCAGCTGCCGCAAGCAAGTATGGCCCTAGGCCTAGTCTCAAGCGCGCACTCGCTTACCAATCGGCGCCGGTGCCGGCGGTGAGCGGGGTAGTGAGGGAAAACTGCAACGTGGCGGCCGCCTGCCCAACGGCTTCCTCAAACGCCTTGCGCTGGCGCGTGGCGTAGGAAGAGCCGGTAGCCTTGGGTGGGGCTTCGCTGAGGAAAAGCGCCTCGGCCGGCCGGTAAATAGGCGGTTCGGTGCTGCTGGTGGTTACCAGGGTGAGTTCCTCCAGGCGGTACTGGTAGCGCCCTTCCCGCAGCGCTACCCGCGCTAGGAAGTAGAGCGACTGCGGCGAAATATCGTAGGCACTGTTAATGGCTTGCATGCCGGCTACCACCAGCACATCGGTACCTAGCTCGCTGACCATAACTGGGGGCTTATCAGGAATGCCTACCCGGGCGGCCCACACGCGGGCGCGGGCCAGTAGGCTGGCCTGCGCCACGCCCGGCGCCGGCACCACGGCCGTGTACGTTACCAGCCGCGTGGTAGCATCGACGGGTACGGGCGCCATTAGCTGCTGGGCACCAGCCGGCCCAGTGGCCAGCAAGAGCAAAAACGCAAATACTGCCTTCATGAGTTGCAAACCAAGTGGCGAGGGCCTAGGGAAAAGTGGGGGCTACAACTCCTTGCGTAGCCGGGCCACTGGGATGTTGAGCTGCTCGCGGTACTTGGCTACCGTGCGGCGGGCAATGTTATAGCCGCGGGCATTCAGCATCTTTTCCAGCTTGTCGTCGCTTAGCGGGTGGTCCTTCTTCTCGTTGCCGATGAGGTCCTTGAGGATGCTTTTCACCTCGCGGCTGCTGGCGTCCTCGCCGCTGTCAGTAGCAATACCTTCCGAGAAGAAAAACTTGAGCGGGTAGATACCGTGCTCGGTCTGGATGCTCTTGGAGTTGGCCACCCGGCTCACGGTACTGATGTCCATGCCAATCTGCCCGGCGATGTCCTTCAGAATCATGGGTTTGAGCTTCGAGTCATCGCCGGTCAGGAAGAACTCGCGCTGCATCTCCACGATGGCCGACATGGTGCGCAGCAGCGTGTTTTGGCGCTGCCGGATGGCGTCAATAAACCACTTAGCCGAGTCGAGCTTCTGCTTCACGAAGCTCACGGCCTCCTTCATCTTCTGGTCTTTTTTGGCGGCCTTGTCGTAGGTCTGCAGCATCTCGCGGTAGTCGCGGCTCACGCGCAGCTCGGGGGCGTTACGGGCGTTCAGGGTCAGGTTCAGCTCACCGTTGTCGTTGGTGAGGATGAAGTCGGGCATCAGGTACTGCGCGCCGCCCGCGCTGCCGCGCCCGCCGCTCACGGGGCCGCTGCCGCCGGGCTTGGGATTTAGCTTGAGTATCACGGCCACGGCTTCCTTTAGCTCGTCGTCCTCTAGGTCGAGCCGCTGCTGAATGCGCTGGTAGTGCTTCTTAGTAAACTCGTCAAACGTCTCGGTAATAATGCGTTCGGCGTTTTGGGTGGCCTCGTCCTGGGGGCGGCGCTCTAGCTGCAGCAGTAGGCATTCGGGCAGGCTGCGGGCGGCAATGCCGGCCGGGTCGAAGGCTTGGATAACGTGGAGCACGCGCTCAATATCGGCCTCACTCACCTCAATGTTCTGGCTGAAAGCCAGGTCGTTGGCAATGGCGGCCAGGTCGCGTCGAATGTAGCCGTCGCCATCAATCGAGCCAATGAGCTGCTCGCCAATGTGTTGCTCCAGCTCGTCGAGCTGGGCGTAGTGCAACTGGTCGAGCAACGAGTCCTGTAAGCTGGCGCTGGTGTCGGCCAGCGGCATTTCGCGCTCCTCCTCGTCGCCGGGCCCGTCGCCTTGCATCTTGTAGCCCGCAATTTCGTCGTCGTTGAGGTAATCGCTGATGTCGGGCTCGTGGTTTTCGGTGTCGAGGCCGGGGGTTTCGGGCTCGGTGCTGGGCTCGGCGCGCTCGTCGGCATAGTCGTCGGGCCCTAGGGTGTCGTCGGCTGCCTCGCTGCCGCCAAAGTCTTCGTCCAGCGTAGTGTCGTCGCTGTCGAGCGAATCGTTGGGGTCGTCGGCCTCGGGGGCTTCGTCGGCAGTATCGTCGGCGTTGTCGTCGCGCTCCGCTTCGTCGCCATCGCCTTCTTCCAGGGCCGGGTTCACTTCCATTTCCTCCTTGATGCGCGTTTCCAGCTCGGCCGTGGGTATCTGCAGTAGCTTGATAAACTGAATTTGCTGGGGCGAAAGGCGCTGGGATAGGCTTTGGGTAAGGTCGAGGCGTTGCATAGCAGCTAGGAGACTAGTAAAAGTGGCCGGGGGGCCGGGGCGGACGAAGTAATTACGTAGTAGCGTTGGGCTTGGTCGTGCCTAAATACTGCGAAGGTCGGGCTGGGGTTAGCGCTAAGGCGCGTATAAGCGCGCAAAGCGGCCTTATTTTTGCGGCCCAACCCGCTTTTCTTCGCTTATGCCCCCCGAAGCCCTCCGCCGCTCCCGCGTCAACGACCTGCTGACGAGCACCGACCTCAACCGCGACGTGCTGGTGAAGGGCTGGGTGCGCACCCGCCGCGGCAACAAGTACGTGCAGTTCATTGCCCTCAACGATGGCTCGTGCCTAGCCACGCTGCAAGTAGTGGCCGACCTGAGCAAGTTCTCGGAGGAGAGCCTGAAGGACATCACCACCGGCGCCAGCGTGGCCGTGCGCGGGCAACTGGTGGCCAGCCAGGGCAAGGGCCAGGCCGTGGAGGTGCAGGCCGAGGAAATTACCGTGCTCGGCACCGCCGACCCCGAAACCTACCCGCTGCAAAAGCGCGGCAGCGACCAAAAAGGTATCTCACTGGAAGCCCTGCGCGACATTGCCCACCTGCGCCCCCGCACTAACACCTTCGGGGCGGTGCTGCGCATCCGGCACGCGCTGGCCTTCGCCATCCACCAGTATTTCAACGAGCACGGCTTCTACTACGTGCACACGCCCATCATCACGGGCTCCGACGCCGAAGGTGCCGGCCAGATGTTCCGCGTCACCACTCTGCCGCCCGAGCACCCGCCGCGCACGGCTGATGGCTCGGTGGATTTTGCGGAGGACTTCTTCGGCAAGCAAACCAACCTCACGGTGAGCGGGCAGCTGGAAGGTGAGCTGGCCGCCATGGCCCTAGGGCAGGTGTACACCTTCGGGCCTACCTTCCGGGCCGAGAACTCCAACACTGCCCGCCACCTGGCCGAGTTCTGGATGGTAGAGCCGGAAATGGCCTTCTACGACCTGCCCGACAACATGGACCTGGCCGAGGACTTCCTGCAAAGCCTGGTGCGCTACGCCCTGCAGCACTGCGCCGCCGACCTGCAGTTCCTCCACGACACCTACGACAAGGAGCTGCTCGGCCGCCTGCAGTTTGTAGTCGACAACCAGTTCCAGCGCCTCACCTACACCGAGGCGGTGGAGATTCTGAAGACGGCCAAGCAGAAGTTCGAGTTTCCGGTGGACTGGGGCACCGACCTGCAAAGCGAGCACGAGCGCTACCTGGTGGAAAAGCACTTCAAGAAGCCGGTTATCCTGACCAACTACCCGAAGGATATCAAGGCCTTCTACATGAAGCTCGACGACGACGGGCGCACCGTGCGGGCCATGGACGTGCTGTTTCCAGGCATCGGCGAAATCATCGGCGGCTCGCAGCGCGAGGAAGACCTAGGGAAGCTCGAAGCCCGCATGGCCGAGATGCACGTGCCCGCCGACGAGCTGTGGTGGTACCTCGACACCCGTCGCTTCGGCACCGTGCCGCACTCGGGCTTCGGCCTGGGCTTCGAGCGCCTGGTGCTGTTCGTAACCGGCATGGGTAATATCCGCGACGTCATCCCCTTCCCCCGCTACCCCAAAAAGGCAGAGTTTTAGGGGATAAATACTGCGAACGATAGCAACTATCTAGCACGTCATTTCGAGCTTGTCGAGGAGTCTCGCTTGCGCCGTCAGGAGCACCCTAGGCGGCGCCGAGTGAGGTTCCTCGGCAAGCTCGGGACGTTCTTAATAGTGCTATGAAACACCTGCTTCTGCTGGCCCGGGCCCACGGTATGCAAACGATGGGCGAAACCTACCTCCTCTTTCCCTGCCTGATAGGGTGGCTACGCCAGCACGGCAACAAACACAGCACGTTCCGATTGCCGGCCGCCGTCAGCGCCGACAAGGCGCCGTGGCCGCGCCCAGCGCCCGCTACCTGGGCGAAGGCCTGGCCTACATGGCGGTGCCGGAGTTCACCTCGGACAACAACGAGCGCCAGATAGCACTCGCCGGTGAGCTGCAAACCCTTATCCGGCAGCTCGATACCGAGCACACCGTCACCGGGTGGGTCGTGGATTTATGCGGCAACGGCGGGGGCAATATGCGCCCCATGCTGGCGGGCCTAGGGGCGCTGACGGGCACCGGCACCCTGGCGTACTTTGTAGCGGGCCGCTGGAAGAAGCCCATTACCTACCGCGAGATGGTCGCGAGCGTGAACGGGCGCAGCCAAGGTGCTCGCTTGTCGCCCGCGCAGCCCCTGCGCCGGCCCGCCAGTCCGGTGGCGGTGCTCATCGGCCCTGGCACGGGCAGCAGCGGCGAAGTGACAGCAATGGCCTTCATCGGCCGGCCCGCCACGTGGCTGTTTGGGCAGCCCTCGGCGGGCTATACCACGGCCAACAACCTCTTCCGGCTGCCGGACGGCGCCGAGCTGGACATCGCTATGGTTAACGAGGCCGACCGCCCCCACCGCGTGCGCACCGGGCCGCTGGTGTCCGATGAACTGGTGCCCGCCGCTCCGGCTGGCGCCGCCGATGCAACGCTGGACGCGGCTGCCTCCTGGCTGCGGCAGCCGGCGCCGGCGGGCAAGTGGTAGCAGCCCTAAGGCTTCACGGCTGGCCCTAGGGCCAACCCGGCCGCCCAGCCTTGCGTTCAGCAAAGCCACCTTACTACGCCCGTTATGATTTCCGAAATAGACCTTGTTGACTCGGCCAGCCTGCCCGAAGGCGGCCTCCAAACCTTCGCTGCGCCGAATGACGGCCCCAAGGTGCTGCTGACGCGGCAGCAGGGCCAGGTGCACGCCTTCGCCCCCAACTGCCCGCACTACGGCGCCCCGCTGGAAAAGGGCAAGGTGGTGGCCGGCCGCCTCGTCTGCCCCTGGCACCACGCCTGCTTCCGCGTCGAGAACGGCCACCTCTGCGAGCCGCCTGCCCTCGACGACCTGCCCGCCTACGAAGTGCGCGAGGCCAATGGCCGCATTCTGGTGCAGGTGCCCCCTAGCCCCACCGCCAGCACCGACAAGCCCGAGGCCACGCCCACGGCCGAAGTGGGCGGCACCCCGCCCGCCCCGGCTGATGCCAAGCCCGCCGATACCCACACCTTCGTCATCGTGGGCGGCGGCGCGGCCGGCGAATACGCCGCCCAAACCCTGCGCCAGGAGGGCTTTACGGGCCGCCTGGTGCTCATCTCGGCCGACGGCGCGGCGCCCTACGACCGCACCAAGCTCAGCAAAGCCTACCTGGCCGGCAAGGCCAAGCCCGAGGGCCTGCCGCTGCGCCAGCAGGCATTTTACGAAGCGCAGAAAATCGACTTTATCGGCGGCGCCGAAGCCACCGGCCTCGACCTAAATAAGCAGGAAATCAGCCTAAAGGGCCGCCCGGCCGTGCACTACGACCAGCTGCTGCTGGCCCTGGGCGCCACCCCCAACCGGCTGCCCAAGCTGCCCGGCCACGACCTGCAAAACGTGCTGCCCCTGCGCACCCAGCAGGACGCAGACGCCCTGCTGGCCGCCGCTAAGGAGGCCAAGCAGGTGGTAGTTATCGGCAGCAGCTTCATTGGCATGGAGGCCGCCAGCAGCCTCGTGGAGGGGCGCGCCGTGACCGTGGTGGCCCAGGAGAAGGTACCCTTCGAGAAAGTCCTAGGCCCCGAGGTGGGCGCCATGTTTCAGAAGCTGCACGAGGAGAAGGGCGTAAAATTTGAGGCCGAAGCCGAGGTGGCTGAGCTGCTGGGTGACGACGGAAAAGCGAGTGGCGTCAAGCTGAAATCCGGCCAGATTCTGCCCGCTGATTTGGTGGTGCTGGGCGTGGGCGTGCGCCCGGCCACCGACTGGCTGCAGGACGCGCTGCCCCTCGAAAAAGACGGTGGCCTCAAAACCGACCAGTACCTGCAAGTAGCTAAGAACGTGTACGCCGCCGGCGACATTGCCACTTTCCCGCTGGCCCTGGCCGGCGGTCAGGCCACCCGCATCGAGCACTGGCGCCTGGCCCAGCAGCACGGCCGCACCGCCGCCCGCAACATGCTCGGCAAGCAGGAGGCCTACACCGCCGCCCCCTTCTTCTGGACGCAGCAGTACGGCAAGAGCCTGCGCTACGCTGGCCACGCCACGAAGCCCGACGAAACCCGCATCCTGGGCGACTTGGCCAAGCAGGAGTTCCTGGCCCTCTACATCGAGCAGGGCCGCATTACGGCCGTGGCCGGCATGGGCCGCGACGCCGACATGATTTACATCGCCGAACTGCTGAACAACAACCAGATGCCCGCACCCGCCGAGGTAAGCGACGCCACCAGCTGGGCCGAGCTGGCGGGCTAGGGGGCAGAAGAAGCCGCTAACAAGCGCGTCATCTGCTCGGCTTCGTAGTACTGAAGGGCGTTGCGATGGGCTAGGTAAGCAGCATGTTCGGGCTCTAAGGCCTTGGCATCCCAACTGCCAGTCAAGTATTCCTGCTGATACTTAGCGGCCAATTGGTCGATAGCGGCGTGGTCTGCGTCGGTGAAGGGGTGGTAAAGCTGGAATACTTGGCTGGTAAACCAGAACTCGCACTCAGGCAAATTAAATTCGGTCATCATTAGTACCACAGTCCGGCGCTTTTCCAGCTCCTGACGCAGATTGAGCTTTTCTACTTCACCCTCCTTGCGCGCCCCATTGGTTTTATCGCTGGAATCGGGAGCGAAGGCAGTGCGGTTGTAAAACCAGATGCGCGAATCAGTGGCAAACTCTTGCTGCAAATACGGTACAAATTGCGTTAGGCCCCAGCAATAGCTGTCGCTAACCAGCAGCAAAGAAGGCTGGCTTTGCCCGGCGCGTAGTGGTTCAAAATGAATGTGCGGGTAAGCTAAAGGGGTAATTTCCTTGCGCCATAATAAATTGAGTGTCTGGCCTAAGTCGTTGTCGGTGCCTCGCAGCAAGTCACTGGCTCGCACAATATCCGGGCGGCCTACCGGCCGAAAATCGCGCAATTTGTAGTGGCCACTAGCTTCGAGCTGCCGCAGCAAGGTGTCGGCTATCAGGGTAGTTGCGTAGCCGCTCCAATGGGTGCCACCCCGCGGATAGAGCGGATACGGTTTAGTGCGTTTCCAAGCGGCGAACAGCTTTACACAGTCAAGCAGTGGTAAGTGGCTAGCTTCTGCCTGACGCGTAAATAGGTCATATTTGGAGGTAGTAGGTGGCGAATGTGGCGGTAAGTTCTCGGGCTCGAAGCGGGCTTTGCTGGGCGCTAATACAAACAGAAAGTTGATGCCATGCTGCGCTAAGTCATGCTGTAACATCTTGATTCTTATAACTTGATAGCGTACGTCATCGGCTGTCATCACATCCTTTCCTAAATAAGCCTGAATGTAGGTGGGCATGAACAGCACCCCATTTTTACCTAGCAGTACATCCGGCGAGCGAGTGATACTGAAGCCTGAAAACACTAATTGATTATACAGCCGTACCAACCAAGGGCGAAATCCTAAATGGTCAGTGGTATATGTTTCGAGAGCGGGCTGCAAGCGGCCAGTTTTCAATGCCTCCCAATTAAATTGGGGCGCGGCAGCCTCGGCAGTTACGCCGCCTAGGGCTCCCATTGGCACCAGAGGCCAGTAGGCTTGTATGGCTGGTAGCAGCAACAGCAAAAAGAGCAAGCCTATCACTAAGCGCTTGCCCAGCATCCCTGGTGGGCGAAGAGTAGAAGACATTAGAGCGAATAGCTAAAAACGGAAATAAATAAAAGGGTTGAACGAGCTGCTAACCAGTGAACTAGTGCTAACTAGCAGCAGCGCAGCGGACACTGCCGCCAGCGCCACCGAGCGCCGCCATGACAGCGTATGCGCCGCGTACAGGCTCAAGTTGCGGCGCTCCAGGCCCGGCACCACGTTCATGAAAGCGAAGAGGGCCCCTAGGGCCAGCAGGGTCCAGAACTGCGCATCGAACTGCTGCCAGCTGGCCGGCACCACGGGCGCCGCCACGGCCGGGCCGCCCCAGCCCACGTCGGGCACGGGCGGAGTTTGGCCCAGCATACGTCCCGCGTAGGCCAGGGCGCCAGCCAGCGTTTCGGCCCGGAACAGCACCCAGCCTACTACGGTGATGGCAAACGTGGGCAAGATGCTAAGTGGCCCTAGGCGGCGGTAAACGCGCAGTAGAAAGAGCCGCTCCAGCACCAGAAAGACGCCGCGGTAGGCCCCCCAGGCCACAAACGTCCAGGCGGCGCCGTGTCACAAACCCGAGAGCACGAACACGGTGCATAGGTTAAGGTATAAGCGGCTGGGCCGCACCCGGTTGCCGCCCAGGGGCACGTAGAGGTAGTCGCGCATCCAGCGGCCCAGCGTGATGTGCCAGCGCTGCCAAAACTCGGTGATGGAGCGCGCCACGTAGGGCGAGTTGAAGTTTTCGGGAAACTGAAAGCCCATGAGCCGCCCCAGGCCGATGGCCATGTCGGAGTAGCCCGAAAAGTCGAAGTAAATCTGGAACGTGTAGGCCAGCGCGCCTACCCACGCCAGGCCAGTGGGCAAGGCCTCGGGCGGCAGGGCAAACAGGCGGTCGGCCTGCTGGCCCAGTACGTTGGCAATCAGTACTTTCTTGCCTAGGCCCACCATGAAGCGGAAGAAGCCCGCCAGCTTCTCGTCCACTGTGTCGAAGGCCCGGCGGTCGGTGAGCTGCCCGGCTATTTCGTGGAAGCGCACGATGGGCCCGGCTATCAGCTTGGGAAAGAGCATGATGTAGAGCAGGAAATCCCAGAACGAGCGTAGGGGCTGGTTCACGCCCCGGTATACATCAATGGTGTACGTCAGCTTTTCGAAGGTGAAAAAGGAGATGCCGATGGGTAGCACCACTTTTTCCCAGGTCAGCTCCCCGGCGCCGAAGTAGCCGCGCACCGCGCTCACGTTGTCGAGGAAGAAGTTGGCGTACTTAAAGTAAAAAAGCAGGCTGACGTTGAGCAGAATGCTGATTATCAGAAAAATACGCTGCTTCCACCGGGCTGGGGTGGCCGCCATGGCCCGAATGAGGAAAAAATTGACCACCACCGACCCCAGGAAAAGCCCCAAAAAGCTGAGGCCGCCCCAGGCGTAAAACAGCAGGCTGGCCCCTAGGGCAACCGCGTTTTTGAAGCGTGCCGGCACCAGCCAGTACAGCGCCAAAAAGCTGGGTAAAAAGTAGAAGAGGAATAGCGTGCTGCTAAAAACCATAGGGGGTAAAAGCAAAGAAGCTGCCCTTGCGAAAGAGCAGCTTCAAAGCTACGCGCCTAGTCACAAGTAGGGTAGGGGCCGGGCCTAGCGGCCGCCGCGCCGGCCCCCGCCGCCAGGTTGGCCGCCGCCTCCGTGGTTGCCGCCACCAAAGCCGCCGGGCTGCCCCCCACCGGGCTGGCCACCCGGGAAATTGCCGCGCTGGGGTTGGCCGCCCCCAATGCCCCCACCCGGGAAGCCGCCGGGCGCCGCGGGCCGGTTGCCGAAGCCCCCGCCGTTGCCGGGGTTGTTGGGGCTAAGCTGGCCCGGATTGCCGCGGTCGCCAAAGCCATTGTTGCCGGGCAGCCTGCCGCCCCCGCGGTTGTCGCCGAAGCCTCCGGGCTGGCCGTAGCCGCCGCGGTTGTCGCGGCCCCCGCCGTAGCCAGGGCGGCCGTAGCTGCCCCGGTCGCCGAAGCCATTGTAGCCTGGCCGGCCGTAGCCGCCGCGGTCATAGCCATATACGTGGCCTGCGCCGTACTCGTGGCCATAAAACTGGCCAGGGTAGCCGCCGCGCCGCCAGCCGGTTACGTACTGCGGGTAGCGGTTGCGGTACGTGCTAATGTAAAGCCAAGGCTGCGGCCCCACGTAGCTCACCGGGTACGGGTGAAAGTAATAAGGGTCGTAGCCATCGAGGTAGGGCTGCTGCACCCACTGCTGGCCGTCGAACACGATATATACCTGGTTATAAATGTCGTAGTACCCGTCAATCTCCGGGATGTAGTAGTACTGCGTGCCCGCCTGCACGGGTGGCCCCCAGGCGGGCGCCCCAATTTGCACGCCTACGCTCACTTGCGCGTGCGCGGCAGAGGGGGCAGTAAGGGCCAGGCCGGCGCCCAGCGCAACAGCAAGCAAACGAAGCGAGCGTTTCATACTTAATGAAAGAAAAGAAGCGGCAGTAGCGCCACCAACGATAAGGCAAGTAAAGTGCCGGTTTTTAGGAAACGGGCTCCCTAGGGTACTGCGGCGGACCAGCGGGCGAAATATGCCGACGAAAGCCGCCCCACGCTCCCAGCCAGCGGTGGCCGGCTAGCCAATGGCTGTACGCAATTGGGGGGGCTAGGGGCCCGGGGCGGCCGCCGGGCAGGGCGCCAGGTGGCGCGCGGCGTTAGTAGCGCACGCGCTCCACTACGCGGCCCCGGCGGTTGACGTGCTGCACGACCACTGGGCGGGTGGGGCGCTGCACCACCACGGGCTGCCGCACCACCACGGGACGCGCCACCACCGGCTGCTGCACTACCACGGGCCTGGGGTAGCGGGCGTAGTGCGTGCGGTACTGCACCCAGGGCTCGCGCCCGCGGTAGTCGCGCAGCACCACCGGATGGAAGCTGTGGGGGTCGTAGCCCGGTACCGCAGCTACCGGCACCCAGCGGCCGTTGCGCTGCACAAGGTAGCGCTGGGCAGCCAGGTCGTAATAACCCCCGATTTCGGGAATGTAGTAGTACTGCACGCCGGCTGGCACGGCCGGACCCCAGGTGGGGTGGCCAAGCTGCACGTTGACGGCAAGTTGGGCGTGGGCGGCGCTGGGAGCAGCAGCGCCCGCGAGGGCTAGGCCAGCGGCCAGCAGCAGGGCTTTAGGTTGCAAGTTCATGGCGGAAAGGGGAGAAAGGTGGAAGAGGTAAGGGTAAGCGGGATGCTTTACCTAAGGCAAACCCGGTGCCGTACCTAGTGCTTAGTGGGCCGCCTGCCCCGTTTTGCGGACCAACCGGCCATTTGTGCCGACCAAGCCTGGCGGGGCCCGAAAAAGCCGCAAAGTGGCCGTGCCGAGCGCGTAGCGGCCCGCCGCCTAGGGCCTTCCGCAGCAAAAAGCCCCGCCGGTGGGCGGGGCTTTTTGCTGCGGGGTGGCAGGCTAGCGGTGGCCGTGTCCCCGGCCGTGGTCGTCGTGCTTATCGTACTTGTACAGCTTCTTAGCCTGGCCGGGGGGCAGACCGTGGGGGTTGCCGTGGGTCTTATAGGTCCAGGGCTCGGCGCCGCGGTAGTCAATGTACTGGGGGTGGAAATTGCGCGGGTCGTAGCCGTCGAGGCGCTCGTAGCGCTCCCAGCGGCCGTTGCGCTGCACGAGGTAGCGGTGGGCCGGGATGTCGTAGTAGGCGTTGGCCTCCGGGATGTAGTAGTACTGCGCATCGGCCGGGGCGCCCACCACCACGGGCGGGGCCGTGTTAATGTTGACGTTAATTTGGGCGTGGGCGGCGCTGGGGGCGGCGGCCCCGGCCAGGGCCAGGCCGGCGGCCAGCAGCAGGGCGTTAGGTTGCAAGTTCATGGCGGAAAGAATCAGGTGAATAAGCCTGATACTCCGAACCTGGCAACTAAGATGCCGCAAGTAGCCTCAAGCATTCGGACGCCCGGATTTTGTGGTTCAACCGGCTAGTTGTCCCGACCAAGCCAGCCAGCATTGGCCCTAGCGGCGCGGTCGGCGCAGCAGGTAGCGGGTGCTATAGGCCTCGCTGGCCGGCAGGTAGGGGGCCGCGTGCACCTCAAACACCTCCCAGCCTTCGGTGGCCAGCTCGTCGAGCTGCTTGGCCAGGCGCTCCTGGTTGTGCTGGTAGGCCCAGGAGTTGCCGGCCTCGGTGAAGCTGTCGTAGGCGTCCAGCGAGGTTTCGCTGGTGGCGTGAAACGACGGCGCCAGCACCATCTTGGCAAATTCGTGCTTAGCCGACTCAATGAAAGTCAGCGTCAGGTATTCGAGCGCCGGCGGCTGATGAAAGGTGGTGGTAGCGAAGGTGCCCTGGGCCGCGGCCGGCAGCGCCCCTAGGGGTAAGAGCAGGGCCGCGCCAAGCAGCGCCCGGCGGCAGCAGGTGGAAAAGGGGAGCATAGCAGTGCAGAGTAAAGGAGGGGACAGCAGCCGAAACTGACTGCACTAATCAGGCACCAATTGTGCCAACGGCGTGTTGCCGCTAGTCGCCCCCGGCGCGGCCGGCCACAAAAAGCGGGCGGAATGCCACCCCCGGCCGGCCGCGCCCGTACTTTTGCTCGTTCCCCTGTATTGCCCCGCATGGCTAAAAAAACGGCTACCGCCCCTGCCGCTCCCGCGCCTAAGAAACCGAAAGCTGCCCCTACCAAACCCACTAAGCTGCGCGCTGACGCGGCCGAAGTGCTGACGGCCACCCCCGCCGACGAGCTGCTGGAAGCCGCCCAGCACCCGGCCCCCGACCTGCACCACGACCTGCCCGTGGGCCGCCAGCCCAGCCCCGACGGCGCCCAGGTAGCCCTAGGGCACCAAATGCCCGACACCCTGCCGCCCACCAGCAACGGTCACCTGCCAGCTGTCAACGGACAACTCCTGGACACGCCCTACATCGAGGTGTACGGCGCCCGCGAGCACAACCTCAAGAACGTGAGCGTGCAGATTCCGCGCGGCAAGCTGGTGGTATTTACGGGTATCTCGGGCTCGGGCAAGAGCAGCCTGGCCTTCGACACGATTTATGCTGAGGGGCAGCGGCGCTACATGGAGACGTTCTCGGCCTACGCCCGCAGCTTCATGGGCGGGCTGGAGCGGCCCAACGTGGATAAGATTGAGGGCCTCTCGCCGGTTATCAGCATCGAGCAGAAGACCACCTCGCGTAACCCACGCTCGACGGTGGGCACCATCACCGAGATTTACGACTTCCTGCGCCTGCTGTATGCGCGCACGGCCGAGGCGTTTAGCTACGCCACCGGCAAGAAGATGATTCGGCAGTCGGACGACCAGATTATCAACTACATCCTTAAGCACTACGAGGGCCGCAAGCTGGTGGTGCTGGCGCCGGTGGTGAAGGGCCGCAAGGGTCACTACCGCGAAGATTTTCAGAAGATTGCCAAGCTCGGTTTCGCCAAGGTGCGGGTCGATGGCGAAATCCTGGACATCACGCCCAAGATGCAGGTGGACCGCTACAAGATTCACGACATCGAAATCGTGATTGACCGGCTGGTGGTGACCGAAACCGACCGCTTCCGCCTCTCGGGCTCGGTGCAAAATGCCCTCACCCACGGCAAGGGTACCATGCTGGTGCTCGACCCCGACGCCAAGAAGAAAGACCCGCAGTTTTTCTCGCGCTTCCTCATGGACCCCGACACCGGCATCGCCTACGACGACCCGGCGCCTAACACGTTCAGCTTCAACTCGCCCTACGGCGCCTGCCCCCACTGCGCGGGCCTCGGCGAGGTGCAGCAGATTACCGAGGAAACCGTCATTCCCGACCCCAAGCTCAGCATCAGCCGCGGCGGCATCGCGCCCCTAGGGGAGTACCGCGACATCTGGATTTTCCAGCAGCTCGCGGGCATCCTCAAGAAGCACAAAGCGGGCCTGAATACCAGTATCGAAAAGCTGCCGCCCGCGCTGCTGCACAGCCTGCTGCACGGCATCAGCCAGGACGAGGCCGACGACGCCAAGGCCGTGCACGACGAGCCGTTTGAGGGCATCATCCCCTTCCTACGCCGGCAGATGGAATCCGACTCAGACAGCATCCGCGACTGGATTCAGCAGTACACCCAGGCCCAGACCTGCCCCGTGTGCGAGGGCTATCGCCTTAAGAAGGAAAGCCTGCACTTCAAGCTGGCCGGCAAGCACATCGGCGAGCTGTCGGTGGTGGACATCAACGAGCTGAGCGACTGGTTTGTAGGCCTGGAAGAGCGCCTGAGCGAGCGCCAGAACCTCATTGCCCGCGAGTTGCTCAAGGAAATCCGCAAGCGCATCGGCTTCCTGCTGGAAGTGGGCCTCGACTACCTCAGCCTGCACCGCTCGGTGCGCACGCTGAGCGGCGGCGAGAGCCAGCGCATTCGCCTCGCCACCCAGATTGGCACCCAGCTCGTGGGCGTGCTCTACATCATGGACGAGCCCAGCATCGGCCTGCACCAGCGCGACAACGAGCGGCTAATCAAGGCCTTGCAGCACCTGCGCGACATCGGCAACTCGGTGATTGTGGTGGAGCACGACAAGGACATGATTCTGCACGCCGACCACGTGCTCGACATCGGCCCAGGGGCCGGCATCCACGGCGGCCACATCGTGGCCGAGGGCACGCCCGAAGCCATCTTCAACTCCGGCTCGCTCACCTCGCAATACCTCAGCGGCCAGCGCCACGTGGAGGTGCGCAAGAAAAAGCGCGAGGGCGAGGGCAAGTTCTTGACCCTGAAAGGCGCCAAGGGCCACAACCTGAAGAACGTCACGGCCAAGTTTCCCCTGGGCAAGCTCATCGCCGTGACCGGCGTGTCGGGCTCGGGCAAGTCGTCGCTCATCCACAACACGCTCTACCCCATTCTTAACCAGCACTTCTTCAACGCCCATCGCGAGCCCCTAGCCTACGGCAGCATCGAGGGTCTGGAGCTGATTGACAAGGTAATAGAGGTCGACCAGTCGCCCATCGGCCGCACCCCGCGTTCGAACCCGGCCACCTACACGGGCGTGTTCACCGAAATCCGCCAGCTCTTCGCCGAGATGGCCGAGGCCAAGATTCGCGGCTACGGCCCCGGCCGCTTCTCGTTCAACGTGAAGGGTGGGCGCTGCGAAACCTGCGAGGGAGCGGGCTTACGGACCATCGAGATGAACTTCCTGCCCGACGTGCACGTGCCCTGCGAAACCTGCAAAGGCCGCCGCTACAACCGCGAAACGCTGGAAGTGCGCTTCAAGGGCAAGTCCATTACCGACGTGCTCGACATGACGGTAGAAAAAGCCGTCGAGTTCTTCGAGTTCCAGCCCCGCATCCTGCGCAAAATCAAGACCCTAGCCGATGTAGGCCTAGGGTATCTGACCCTAGGGCAGCAAGCTACTACCCTCAGCGGCGGCGAGGCCCAGCGCGTGAAGCTGGCCACCGAGCTGAGCAAAAAGGACACCGGCAAGACCTTCTACATCCTCGACGAGCCCACCACCGGCCTGCACTTCGAGGATATCCGCCACCTCGCCGACGTGCTCCACAAGCTCGCCGACAAGGGCAACACCGTCCTCATCATCGAGCATAACCTGGACCTGATAAAAGTAGCTGACCACGTCATCGACATCGGCCCCGAAGGCGGCGCCGGCGGCGGCACCATCGTAGCCCAGGGCACCCCCGAGCAGGTAGCCAAGGCTGGCAAAGGGCATACGGGGCGGTTTTTGGCCGAGGAGCTGAAAACAAGCCAGTACGTGTAGGTGCCTTAACTGAATAGGCGCGTAAGCTAGAAAGCCGGGCCACCTGAGTGGTCCGGCTTCTTTACGCTTCGGCCCTAGGGGTGGCATGCACCTGCACCAGCCGCGCATACGCCGTGCTGAGGCGGTGGTGACGGCGGCCGTGCAGGATGCCCAGCAGCGGAAAAGCCACGGCGGGCACGAGGCGCAGCAGCATGCCTGGCAGAAAGAAGGCGAGTAAAATACTCAGGCCAAAGACCAGCGGCGAGGTAATGGGCCGAAACAGGTCGAGGTCGGGGTGGGCGTGCTCGTGGCCGTGCGTGAGGCCGTGGGTCCGGTGGCGCAGGTAGGCCTGCATGCCGGCCTGCAGGAAGCCGGCCAGCATCACATTGAGGCTATACAACACCCAGGGCGTGCGTAGCTCAAAGTACTCGCTTTGGCAGGCCGTGGTGAAGGGTATCAGCACAATGGCCAGCAGAAAAAGCAGGTTCAGCCAGATGAGCCGGGTATCGAGGCGCCGCACGAAGCGGAAGATGCGGTGATGCGCCACCCAGTAGATAGCAATGACGAAGAAGCTGATAAAGAAGCCAATAAACTTTGGAATCAGGTGCAGTAGGCCATTGGCCGCCGCCTGCTCGGTGCGCTGCTGCAGCTCGGGCACCTTTATCTCAATCACGAGCAGCGTGATGGCAATGGCAAACACCGCGTCGGTAAACAGTATTAGCCGCTCTAGCTGAAACGCGGTGCGGTCGAGGTGGTCGGAGGCCGGGTGATGCGAAGAATCCATACGAGCAAGGAGTAGCTGCCTAGCTAAGGTAGGCGCGGCGGGCGCATGCTCCCAAGTACTTGGCTCAGCCTTACTTAGCGCCCGGTAGGCGTCGAGAGCGATTGGTCGGTCGGCAGCGGGTCGCCGAAAACGGGCGCGCCGTCGGCGGCGAAGGTAAAGGGCTGCATGCGGGGCGAGCGCTCGCGGCCGCAGCCCTGGCCGGGCAGCGAGTTGGCGTGGTACAGAATCCAGTTTTGCTGGCCATTGGGCGAGCTGAAGAAGCTGTTGTGCCCCACGGCGTAGGTGCCTTTCACGTTGGTGGCCGCAAACACGGGCCGCGGCTCTTTGTGCCAGGCGGCGGGGTTCATCAGGTCGGCGCCCGGCGCGGCCCACAGCAGCCCTAGGGCGTAAAAATCGGTCCAGCAGCCATTGGCCGAGTACACGATATTGACCCGCCCGTTGGGGCTGGCCAAAAACTGCGGGCCCTCGTTGACCAGGATGTAGGCTGGCTCGCCGGAACCAAAGCGCGGCAGCAGCCCGTGCTGCTCCCAGGCCAGGCCGGGGTCGGAGATGCGCAGGCGGGGGCCGGTAATCGTCCAGGGGTTGCGCATGCGGGCCAGGTAAATGTCCTGCCGGCCGTTGCGGTCGCCCTCCCAGCCGCTCCAAATGGCATATAGCTGGCCCTGGTACTCAAACACCGACCCGTCGATGGCCCACTTGTTGTCGGGCGTTTTCAGCTCGCCCTTCAGCGTCCACTGGCCAGTGGTGGGGTCGGCGGCGGGGTTCTCAAGCACGTAGAGGCGGTGGTTTTCGTTACGGCCATCGTCGGCGGCGAAGTATACGTACCACTTGCCAGCCAAAAAATGCAGCTCGGGCGCCCAAATGTCTCTGGAATAGGGTCCGTTAGCAGGTGGCGTCCAGATGGTTACCTTCTGAGCTTGGCTCAATTGGGCTAAGTCGGGTGTTTTCCAAAGGCTGAGGTCGCGCCCCGTGGTGTGCATGTAGTAGTAGCTGCCATCGTGGTAGATGGCCCAGGGGTCGGCCCCGCTGGGCAGCAGTGGGTTGGTGAACGTGGCTTGGCCCCAGGTCCGGCCCCCCATTAGCACGCACACAACGAATAACAGGCAAGCGCGCATAAGCAGAACGGAGTTAGGGGTAGAAAAACCAAGCGATAGTTGGCTGGTAAGCCCAAAGACGTCATCGTCTCGGCCCCGTTGCGCCGCGCTTCTTGTGGCCGCACTGCCCAGCGCTGGCCCCTAGGGTACTGCCAGGCCCCCGCGGTTGCCTAGGCAGCTACCGTGCTAAAAACCAGCAATACACTAGGTGTAAGCTATTTATTAGCAATAGATTACCTGCCTGATAGAAGTCGCTTTTCTCGTGGTTGGCCACCCCTGGGCGCCACGCCCACGCAAACCAGTGGAAACCAGTCGGCGCGGGTAGCAGTAAAAAAGGCTGAATTAGCACTTTTGCCCCATGCCTCCCTTCTTCCTGCTTTCGCTGCTCGGGCTGCTGGCTGGCCCCGCGCCCGCGCCCCCCGCGCCCGGCACCCACTACCTCGGCACGTTTTCGAACGGAGCCAAGGGCGACACGCTTAGCTTCGTGCTCGCGCCCGATGGCCAGACTATCAGCGACTTAAAATTTAAGGGCTACTGGCGCTGCGGCGGTACGCTGGTGCCGCTGCCGGCTGGCGGCCCTAGGGGCACCTACACCGTGGCCAGCGGCCGCATCGCGGGCCGCCTGTGCCAGGAGGGTGGCAACTGCTTCGAGCTGAGCGGCCGCGTGGCGGGCGCGGCGGCCAACGGCAAGCTGCGCCTCACCAACCGCGCCCAGCGCTGCGACTCAAATGAACTGGTCTGGTCGGCCGTGGCTACCAAGCCCACCAAATAACCGGCGACGCGCTCGGTACCCAGCGCCTAGGCCCCCGTGGGCCCAAAACGCTCGGTCAGGATGCGCTCGGGCGGCAGGCCAGCGGCTTGCAGACCATTGGCCACGGCTTCTACCAGGCCCGTGGGCCCGCACACGAAGGCCTGCGGCGCGGCCTGGCCAAACCGGGCCACTACCTCGGCCAGCAGCGGCGCATCGAGGCGGCGCTGGTAGCCCGTCCAGCCGGGCGGCGCCTGGCGCGTGTAGTCGAGCAGTAGCGTGAAGCTGGGGTCAGCCTGCGCCATCGCCTCCAACTCGGCGCGGTAAATAACCTCCTTGGGCGTGCGCACGCTAAACAGCAGGATGGCGGGCGGGCGCGGCCCTAGGCGCTGGCGGTGGCGCAGCATAGCCATCAGCGGCACCACGCCCGAGCCGCCGCCCACCAGCAGCAGGGGCGGGGCATCGGGCGCGCCGGGCCACACGAAGTAGCCGCCGATGGGCCCGCGCACCTCCAGCTGGTCGCCCACTTGCACGCCCTCGTTGAGGTAGCCCGACACCTCGCCGTCGGCGATAATCTCGACCGTTAGCTCAATTTCGCCGGTTTGCTCGGGCGGCGAAGCGATGGAGTAGCTGCGCTCGGCCTGGTAGCCGCCCTCGGCCGTGAGACGCAGGTCGTAGTGCTGGCCAGCCAGGTGGGGCGTCCAGTTGGGCAGGCTGAGGGTGAAGGACTTGACGTGGGGCGTTTCGGGCTTAATGGCCTGCACGGTGGCGAGTTGCCAGTCGCGGGCACTCATAGGCGCAGGGCCGAGGGGCTGGCCATGGGCTCGTCGTCGTCCGAGTAGCGCTGCTCCTTCCACGGGTCGCCGTACATGCTGTAGCCGGCGCGCTCCCAAAAGCCGGGCTCGTCTTGGGCCGTGAAGCGCAGGCCCTGCACCCACTTGGCGCTCTTCCAGAAGTAGAGGTGCGGCACTACCAGCCGGGCCGGGCCGCCGTGCTCGGCCGCCAGCGGCTGGCCATCGAAGTAGAGGCCCACAAAGGCTTTGCCGTCGCGCAGGTCGGCCAGGGGCAGGTTGGTGGTGTAGCCACCATAGCTGAACTCGGTCACGAACTGCGCTTCGGGCTTCAGCTGCACGTGCTCCAGCAGGGTATCCACGCTCACGCCGCGCCAGTGAGTATCAAACTTCGACCACTTCGTCACGCAGTGAATGTCGGGGTTGAAGTCCTGCATGGGCAGCTTGTTAAACTCCTCCCAGCTCCATTTCACGGGCTCTGCCACCAGGCCTTCGAGCCGAAACTCCCAGTTGGCCAGGTTGATGCGCGGCGTAGGCCCGGCCGTGAGCACCGGAAAATCGGTGGTTTCGTACTGGCCCGGCGGCAGCTTGGGGTTGCTGGGGTGCTTGGGCCGGAAGCCGCGGTTGGTGAAGAGACCCATGAGGCTAATGGTTAGCGGTTAATGTGTAGTGAGTAATAACGAAAGGCCCCTAAAGGTTGTTGATGGGCCTAGGGCAAGGTGTAGATAAGTAGCTCGTACGCAGTTGCTACGTAGTAATCACTACACACTAACCGTTAATCACTAGTACCTTACTCGTACACGAATTGAATTTCCTGCTTGATTTCCGGGTTCAGGCTCAGGGCTACGGGGCAGGTGTGCGCGGTGCGCTCCATCAGGGCGCGGTCGCGCTCGCCGAGGCTGGCGGGCAGGTGTAGCTCTACACGGAGCTGCGCAATGCGGCGCGGCGGCTCCGGGCTCATCGTTTTTTCCATCTTGAACGAGGCACCCACCAGGTCTACCTGGTGGCGCTCGGCCACGATGGCCATGGTAGTTAAGATGCAGGTACCGAGGGCCGTACCTACCAGGTCGGTAGGCGAAAACGCCTCGCCCCGGCCGTGGTTGTCCACGGGGGCATCGGTTTGGATGGTAGTACCCGAAGCCGTGTGCGTAGCTTCGGTGCGGAGCTGCCCCTCGTAGCGGGCAGTAGCGGTGGTGTGGGAAGCGCTCATATCACAAAGCTATCAGTTCTGCGTTGTTAGGTGCGCGCTCACAAAAAAGCCACGCTCAGCGGATATTTTTGGTTTTCTATGAAAAAGCTACTTTACCTAGCTTCTGTTTTAGGTAGCAGCCTGCTAGCCACCGCGCCGGCCCTGGCCCAAGCCAACCAGACGCCCCCGCCCACCGGCCCTACCTTCGAGGCGCCCGCCGGGGCCATGCCCTCCGACGAGCAATCGTACCGCCGCGAGGTGGTGTTCGGCCTCAACTTCAACACCCAGGGCGGCCTCATTGGGGGCGTCAACGTGCGCGTGGCCAGCGTGCTCGACGAGCACTTGCTGCGCTTTTGGAGCCTGGAGGGGGTGTCGTTTAAAAACCCTAAGGAGGAGCGCGTGACCAACCCCTACACCGGCGGCACCTACACGCGCTACAAAACCAACTACGCCCTAGCCCTGCGCCCCTCGTTTGGGGTGCAGCGCATTCTGTTTCGCAAGGCGGCCGAGTCGGGGGTGCAGGTGAACGCCCTGCTGAGCGCGGGCCCGTCCATCGCCTTTCTGATGCCTTACTACATCAGCTTCGACTACGATGCGCAGCGCCGCCGTCAGTTTGGGGCCAGCGATATTATTATAAACGAGCAGTATGACCCCAGCAAGCACGCCGAGTCGGACTTCATCGTGGACCGCGCCCCGCTCTTCAGCGGCATTGGCCAAACCAAGATTGTGCCCGGCGCCCACCTGCGCGGCGGCCTCAGCTTCGAGTATGGCCGCTACCGCGACGCCGTGGCCGGCGCCGAGGTAGGCTTCCTGATGGAAGTATACACCAAGCGCCTCGACGTGCTGGCTCCCCCGGCTCCCACCGACCCCAATACGCTCAACAAACAGTTCTACCCCTCGGTGTACCTAACGCTGTACCTGGGCCACCGCAGCTAATGCTTAATTTTGAATTATGAATTAGAAATTATGAATTGAGCGCAGTGGCATACTTAATTCCTACTTCCCGGTTTATCAATTCGTAATTCATAACTTATAATTCATAATTCATCAAGATGGATTCGTTATTGCTTACGCTTCCCGTTATTCAGGCGCAGCCCCAGACGGCGGCCCTAGCCCCCGCCGAGCCGGCCGCGCCCGCCCGCGCCCGTAAGCCCGACTGGCTGCGCGTGAAACTGCCCATCGGGCCCGACTACGCTGCCGTGCGCCAGCTGGTGGACGAGCACAAGCTGCACACCATCTGCCAGAGCGGCAACTGCCCCAACATGGGCGAGTGCTGGGGTGCCGGCACGGCCACGTTCATGATTCTGGGCAACGTGTGCACCCGCTCGTGCTCGTTCTGCGCCGTGGCCACCGGCCGTCCCTCCGAGTTGGACCTGGATGAGCCGCGCCGCGTGGCCGAGGCCATCAGCCTGATGAAGGTGAAGCACGCCGTTATCACCAGCGTGAACCGCGACGAGCTGAAGGACCGCGGCGCCGGCGTGTGGCGAGATACAGTGGTGCTTACCAAGCAGTTGAGCCCCGGCACCACCATCGAAACCCTGATACCCGACGTGAAAGCCAACTGGGAGGCGCTGGAGGTCATGACCTCGGGCGGCCAGGAGGTGATTTCGCACAACATGGAAACCGTGGGCAGCCTCTACCGCCTGGTGCGCCCGCAGGCCAAGTACGACCGCAGCCTGGAGCAAATCCGGCGCACCAAGCTGGCCGGGCACCGCACCAAGTCGGGCATTATGCTGGGCCTGGGCGAGAAGCCCGACGAGGTACACCAGGCTATGGACGACCTCGTGGCCAACGGCCTCGACATCCTGACCCTAGGGCAGTACCTGCAGCCCACCAAGCGCCACCTCGAAGTAGCCGAGTTCATCCACCCTGACGCGTTCGCGGCCTATAAGGAGGAGGGTTTGAAGCGCGGCCTCAAGTACGTGGAAAGCGGCCCGCTAGTGCGCAGCAGCTACCACGCCGAGCGCCACGTCAACGTGCCGATATAGTGCTGCATCGTGGGCTCTGTGAGTCCGCACGGGTAAGGAAGCAGACGGCTCTGTGCGTAGACTCGCCGTACCCGCAGTACAAACAAAAAGCCCCGCTGAGCAGCGGGGCTTCTTTGCTGATAGGGGGCCTAGGACTTAGCGGTAGGCAGCCTGCTGGCGGGGGCTGTCGGTGGGCGGGTAGTTACCCATCACGCTATTCACGATGCGGAAGGTTTCCTGCTCCGAGATGCTGTTGTTATCAAGTTGGGCCTGGCCGGTGCCACGCCAGGCTAACTCCTTGCGGCGGGCATCTACGATGTCGATGATAACCGTACCGGCTTTGTAGGTGTAGCTGCCACCGCCATAGGGGTAGCCGCCAAAACCACCGTAGCCGTACCCGTAGTAGGGGTAGCCGAAGCCGCCATAGCCGGGCGAGAGGTTCTGCTTGTTCTCAACGCGTACCGAGTAGGCCACAAACACGTCGGGGCTGGCATTGCTGGCTACCTCGGTCAGGCCTTTCGACTCCAGATCTTTGCTGAGGGCCGCGCGAATACGCTGGTCGGTGAACGACTCGTAGCCGCGGGCGGGGCCGCCCTCGGTGTCGCTGGCCTGGCGCGGATACCAAGCCCAGGTTTTGTAAGCGCGGAAGTTTACGGCGTGGTCAAAATCGCTCGATACACCCACGTTAGCGGTCGTGCAGGCACCCAGCCCTAGGGCCAGCGTAAGGCCCAGAGCCGCGGCGGCAGCCGAGCGGCCCAGGAAATGATTGATGCGGTTCATATGGCTTTAAATGAGTGGTTTCAGGAAGGTAAATTGCTAACGTTGGCAGCTTAGGCAATGTTCCTTTTTTTAGTAGGCAAGCCGACTATTTGCCCGATTGCCTCGACTAGCAAATCCTAGGGTTAGACCGGGGCAAAAGGCAGCGGTTTAACGCGTAGAAAGCGGACAAATTGCGGGCCAACAACGTGCTGGCACAATGCTAAAAGGCGGTCATGCTGAGCTTGCCGAAGCATCTCTACCGAACAACATGGCGCGGTAGAGATGCTTCGGCAAGCTCAGCATGACCGCCTTTTTACAGGGGCGCTGACCCTAGGGCTGCTTAGGCCGCTTAATATGATGGGCCTTTGTCCGTCGCTACCAGCTGCTCGGGCTCATCGGCGTACTCTTCCAGCGGGGTGCAGGAGCAAATGAGGTTGCGGTCGCCGTAGGCCGAGTCGATGCGGCTCACGCTGGGCCAGAACTTGGCGTCGCGCACGTAGGGCAGCGGGTACACGGCCTGCTCGCGGGTGTAGGGGCGGTCCCAGGCTTCGGTGAGCACCACGGCGGCGGTGTGCGGGGCGTGCTTGAGCACGTTGTTCTTTTGGTCGGCGCGGCCGTCTTCCACGGCGGCGATTTCCTGGCGGATGGCAATCATAGCGTCGCAGAAGCGGTCGAGCTCGGCGCGGCTCTCGCTTTCGGTGGGCTCCACCATCAGGGTGCCGGCCACGGGGAAGCTCACAGTGGGGGCGTGGAAGCCGTAGTCCATGAGGCGCTTGGCGATATCCTCGACCTCTACGCCGGCTTTCTTGAACTGGCGGCAGTCGAGAATCATCTCGTGGGCGCAGCGGCCGTTGGCGCCGGCATAGAGCACCGGGTAGTGCCCATCGAGGCGGGCCTTGATGTAATTGGCGTTCAAGATGGCTAGCTCCGTAGCGCGCGTCAGGCCGTCGCCGCCCATCATCGAGATGTAGGCGTAGCTGATGGGCAGGATACTGGCCGAGCCCCAAGGCGCGGCCGATACGGCGCCGCTGGCGCGGCCCTCTACCGGCACCACCACGTGGCCGGGCAGGTAGGGAATAAGGTCCTCTACTACGCCGATGGGACCCACGCCGGGGCCGCCGCCGCCGTGCGGGATGCAGAAGGTCTTGTGCAGGTTGAGGTGGCACACGTCGGCGCCGATGCTGGCGGGCGAGGTGAGGCCCACTTGGGCGTTCATGTTGGCGCCGTCCATGTACACGCGGCCGCCGTGCTGGTGGATTACCGCGCAGATTTCCTTGATGGTTTCCTCGTACACGCCGTGGGTGCTGGGGTAGGTCACCATCAGGCAGCTCAGGTGGTCGGCATGCTGGGCGGCCTTGGTCTTGAGGTCCTCCACGTCGATGTTGCCGTCCTCGGTGCTCTTTACCACCACTACCTGCATGCCGGCCATCACGGCCGAGGCGGGATTGGTGCCGTGGGCCGAGGCCGGGATGAGGGCCACCGTGCGGTGCCCCTCGCCGCGGCCCTCGTGGTAGCCGCGGATGGCCAGCAGACCGGCGTACTCGCCCTGGGCGCCCGAGTTGGGCTGCAGGCTCACCGCCGCGAAGCCAGTGACTTGGCACAGCCAGGCTTGCAGGTTGCGGAATAGCTCCTGGTACCCTAGGGTCTGGTCGGCGGGGGCAAAGGGGTGGAGCTGGCCGATTTCGGGCCAGGTCACGGGAATCATCTCGGCCGTGGCGTTGAGCTTCATGGTGCACGAGCCCAGCGGTATCATGCTGTGGGCCAGGCTCAGGTCCTTGTTTTCGAGCTGCTTCATGTAGCGCAGCAGCTCGTGCTCGGCGTGGTGGGTGTTGAAGACGGGGTGGGTCAGGTACTCGCTGCGGCGGTGCAGGCTCTCGGGCCACTTGGGGGCGTAGTCGGCCGTGGCCTCGGGGGCGGCGGGCGTCTGCTCCTCCTTGCCCAGCACCTTGGCAAACAGGTCGAGGATGTCCTGCACGTCGTCGGCTTCGGTGTTCTGGCTCAGCGAGATGCCTACCATATTCTCGCCGTAGTAGCGGAAGTTAATGCCAGCGCTTTCGGCCTCGGCCTTCAGCGCCTGCTGTAGCTCGTGGCTTTCCAGGCGCAGGGCCAGGGTATCGAAGTAGCTCTCGTTGAGCTGCGGCACCCCTAGGGCCTTCAGGCCGGCTTCGAGCTGCTGGGCCAGCAGGTGGGTGTTCACGGCAAACTGGCGGATGCCCTTCGGGCCGTGGTACACGGCAAACATGCCGGCCAGCACGCTCAGCAGCACCTGGGCGGTGCAGATGTTGCTGGTGGCTTTCTCGCGGCGGATGTGCTGCTCGCGGGTTTGCAGGGCCATGCGGTAGGCCTTATTGCCGGCCGCGTCGATGCTCTGGCCGATGATGCGGCCGGGCAGGAAGCGCTTGAACTCGTCCTTGGTGGAGAAGAAGCCGGCGTGCGGCCCCCCGAAGCCCATCGGCACCCCGAAGCGCTGCGACGAGCCCACGCACACGTCGGCGCCCAGCTCGCCGGGCGAAGTCAACAAGGTGAGGGCCAGCAAATCGGCGGCCATTATTACGTACAAGCCATTCTGGTGGGCCTGCTCGATAAACTCCTTGTAGTCAAAGATTTCGCCATCGGCCCCTGGGTACTGCACCATGGCCCCGAACAGCGCCGGGTCGGCGAGGTCGGCCGTGCGGTGGTCGCCCACCACCAGCTCGATGCCGAGCGGGGTGGCGCGGGTGCGCAGCACGTCGATGGTCTGGGGCAGCACCTGCTCACTCACGAAGAACTTGGTGGCGGGCTTCTTCTTGGTTTGGGCGTGCAGCATGTGCAGCGCCTCGGCGGCGGCTGTGCCCTCGTCGAGCAAACTGGCGTTGGCAATGGGCAGGCCGGTGAGGTCGATGATGAGCGTCTGGTAGTTAATCAGCGCTTCCAGGCGGCCCTGGGCGATTTCGGCCTGGTAGGGGGTGTAGGCGGTGTACCAGCCGGGATTTTCCAGAATATTGCGCTGGATAACCGGGGGCAGCGTGGTATCGTGATACCCTAGGCCGATGTAGCTCTTGTACACCTTGTTCTGGCCCGTGAGCTGCTTGAAGCTGCGCAGGAAGCGCCGCTCGCTCTGGGCCGGGGGCAGCTGCAGGGCCTCCGGCAGCCGGATGCCGGCGGGCACCGTCTCGGCAATTAGCTGCTCCAGGCTCTCCACCCCGATGGTTTGCAGCATCTGCTGCTGGTCGGCGGGGTCGGGAGCATTGTGGCGGGTTTCAAATACGTCGGCGGGCGCGAAACGAAACGACATAAACTAGTAGAAAAGGATGGCTACAAATCCGGTAACAAAGGTACGCCCGGCCGGGTGCGGGGCGGGTGCTAGTTTTGGCTCGCTTACCGTTGCCGCCGGAATAAAAAGGCGGTCATGCTGAGCGCAGCCGAAGCATCTCTACCGCGCGATACCCGGACGACTGCGGTAGAGATGCTTCGGCTACGCTCAGCATGACGTTCTTTTACAATCTCCTCTCCCTCCATGCCCACCCCTCTGCTCATCGGCCTGCTGCGCGAAGGCCGCACCCCGCCCGACCGCCGCGTGGCCCTCACCCCCAAAAAGTGCGTGGAGCTGCAGGATGCCTACCCCGGTGGCATCCGGGTGCGGGTGCAGCCCAGCCCCCACCGCGCCTTTGCCGACCAGGAGTACCGCGACCTGGGCCTGGAGGTAAGCGACGACATGGCCGCCTGCGACGTGCTGCTGGGCGTGAAGGAAGTGCCCGTGCAGGAGCTGATTCCGAGCAAAACCTACCTGTTTTTCTCCCACACCATCAAGCAGCAGCCGCGCAACCGGGCGCTGCTGCGGACGGTGCTCGACCAGGACCTTACGCTGATTGACTACGAGCTGCTGACCAATGCCCAGGGCGAGCGGGTGGTGGCCTTTGGCTACTGGGCCGGCGTGGTGGGCGCCTACAACGGCCTGCTCACCTACGGCCGCAAGCATGGCCTCTACCAGCTGCGGCCGGCCTGGCAGTGCGTCGATTTGGAGGACATGGAGGAGGAGTTCTTCAAGGTGCGCCGCCTGCCGCCCATCAAAATTGCCGTTACGGGCTCGGGCCGCGTGGCCCAGGGCGCCCTAGAGGTGCTGGGCCGCATGGGCATCCGCCGCGTGAGCGTCTACGACTACCTCTACCTCACGTTCAACGAGCCGGTGTACGCCCAACTGCGTAGCTCCGACTACAACCGCCGCGCCGACGGCCGGGTCTGGGACACGCCCAATTTCCACCAGGAGCCTAGGGCCTACGAAAGCACCTTCGGCCAGTTTCTGCCCGTCACCGACCTGCTCATTGCCTGCGCCTACTGGGACCCCGCCGCCCCTAGGCTTTTTACGGAAGCCGATACGCAGCGCCCTGACTTTAAGCTCGATACCATCGCCGACGTCACCTGCGACGTGGATGGCTCCATCCCGCTTACCCAGCGCAGTACCACCATTGAAGCCCCGGCTTTCGACTACGACCCGGCCAGCAGGCAGCTTGTAGCGCCCTACTCGGGCCTAGGGCACATCACCGTCATGGCCGTGGATAACCTGCCCTGCGAGCTGCCCCGCAACGCTAGCCGCGACTTCGCCCGCCAGCTGCTCGACGAAGTGTTTCCGCACCTGCTCGGCGGCGACCCGGACGGGGTGCTGGCCCGCGCCACCATCGCCCGCAGCGGCCAGCTACAGCCACGCTTCCAGTACCTGGCCAGCTACGCGGGGGCCTAGGGGCAGCGCGCTCGGCAGCAACGTAAAGGAAGCGGGCTCCCAAACCTAGTTTGAGAGCCCGCCGAAACGATAGCTTAATGCTTATAAATAACTATGGCTTAGTAGATTGAGAGCCGGCCGCGCTGGCTTTAATATCGAGCGCCGGGGCGGGCACGGCCGAAATAGTGCCGGCTGCGCTCACGCGCTTGAGGACGCCGTGGCCGGTATCGGCTACGTACACGGTGCCGGCCGCATCCACGGCCAGGCCCGAGGGGTAGCTGAGGCCCTCGGCCAGGGTAGCCACCCGCCCGGTGGGGCTGATAGTGAGCACCCGATGGTGGTAAGAATCAGCCACGTACAGCACGCCATCGGTGCCCACGGCCAGGCCGTGGGGCTGGTCGAGCGCCAGGCCCTGGGCGGCCACGCTGGTTTGGCCGGTAGGCGTTAGCTGAAGGATGGTATTGGTGGTGCTTTCGGCTACGTACACCGTGCCATCGGCCCCTAGGGCCAGGCCACTGGGCTTATGCAGGTTTTTGGCCACCACCTCGGCCTGGCCCGCGGGACTGATTTTCTGCACCGAGCCCCCGGCGCCTGCGCCCGCATCGGCTACGTAGAGCGTGCCGTCGGGGGTCACTGCCACGGCGCTCGGAAAGGTGAAGCCGCGGCCCGTGAGCTTGTCGGCGGCGGTGGCGGCAGGCGCCAGGCGCCACACCGCGCGGCTGCCCGCGTCGGCCACGTAAAGGGTGCCGTCGAGACCTAGGGCCACGCCGGTGGGATACTTTAGGTTGGCGCTGAGCACGGTGGTGATTTCGCCCGCCGGTGATATCTTTTTCACCACGCTGTTATCGGTGTCTACCACGTAGAGCGAGCCGTCGCGCCCGAGAGCCACGCCGTCGGGGTAGCCAAATTCAGCCTGGACGGCGGGCGCGGGCCGGTGCTGGGGCGCCGGGTGGCTAGGGGCTAAGTGGGAGGCAGGACCTCCGCTCAGCAGCCACAGGAGAGTAAAAGGGAGAGTCACAGCGCGAGTATAGCTAAAAGCAAATGCTTATTCCCTAAGCGAATACGCTGGCTAAGATAAATAAGGTTCTATTGATTGCCAAATTAATTCTATTGGCTGGCTTGGTAGCAACCAAAAAAAGGCTGAATGAATCCAATTGCTAGCCCAACCACTGCCCGACCTTTACCTACATGAACCTTCGCACCCGCGCCACTACGCCCGAGCTGATGGACGACCTAAGCCTGGCTACTGAGGAGCTGCGCCAAAACCTGGATGAGCTGGAAACTATCAATACCTGGCTCGGTGGCTACCGCCCGGTGCTGGCGGCGCTAGCCCGGCTGCGCCCGCGCTTTCCGGCGGGCCGGCCCTTGCGCCTGGCCGACCTGGGCAGCGGCGGCGGCGATACCCTGCGCCACGTGGCCCGCTGGGTTCGCCGCCAGCACCAGCCCGCCCAGCTGGTGGGCATCGATGCCAACGCCTTTATGCTGCGCTACGCCGCTGCCAAAAGCCAGGCCTACCCCGAAATCAGCTACCAGCAGCTTGACATTTTCGGCACCGAATTTGCCAGCCAGCCCTACGATGTACTCACCGCCAGCCTCTTTTGCCACCACTTCACCGATGCCGAGCTGGTGCCGCTGCTGCGCCGCTGGCAGCAGCAGGCTAGGGTAGCCGTTGTCATCAACGACCTGCACCGGCATTGGCTGGCTTACCACAGCATTCGGCTCTTAACCAAGCTTCTAGGGGGTTCGCGCCTGGTGCAGCACGATGCGCCCTTGTCGGTCGCCCGCGCCTTTTCACGGGCCGACTGGCGGCGCTTGCTGGCGGCGGCGGGCATCAGGCACTACTCACTGCGCTGGTGCTGGGCTTTCCGCTGGCAGCTGGTGCTGGCGGGCGCGGCAAATGCCCCTTGAACTTTCACTTAAAATTAACTAAATATAACAATTTTAAGCCTGTAAACCACCTGAGGGTAAAAATGATGCATTAGCTTTGTAAAGTCTTTTTACAAGAAAAAAGTAAAAAAATAATATTATTTTAAAAGAACTCGCATCTGCTTAACCGCACCGCCCAGCAGGCACGTTTAACATTCACTTTCCTTCTATCCCACCCGACTTATTATGAATTCACTGTACGCGCTTTTATTCTACCACCCACCCCAGCGGCTGCTGGCGGCCCGGCGCGGCTTGGTCCTGCTGTGGTGGGGAGTTTTGTTGCTGGGGGCAACGGCGGCGGCCGCGCAGGCACCAGTGGGCACACCGGGCTTGCGGGCCGATTATTACCGGGGCTATTTCAACGACGCGCTGTCTTTCTTCCAGCAGCCGGCCGCCATCGTGAATCGCCCCGTCGACCAGCTTAACTTTCCGCAGGCCGAAACGGATAATTTTAAGGTGGGCGCCATCGCAGTCTACAACGCGCCGGGCAATCCCGACGAGTTCAGCGGCTACTTCCAGGGGCAGCTTTACGTGCTGACGCCGGGGCAATACAGCTTTTACCTGGGCTCGGATGATGCCGCCTACCTCTGGCTGGATGCCGGTCCGCAGGCTTTGGCGAGCAACAAGGGCGACCAGCAGGGCTTCCGCGAAGCAGTGGGCACCTGCACCCTTACTGCCGGCCTGCACACGCTGCGCGTAGCCTACGGGGAGCACGGCGGCAGCCAGGGCCTGGTGCTGCAATACAGCGGCCCCAACTTGCCTAAGCAACTCATTCCCAACGGAGTGCTTTATAGCCAGACCGGCGCCATCCAGCCCACGCTCAGTGAGCTGGAGCTGACGCCTGACCAGCAGCGGGTCCAGGTGCGCTGGAACGTAGTAGCCGAATACAACTGCGAGGCCTACGTGGTGCAGCGCTCTACCGACGGGGTGGTGTTCGAAACCGTGCAGCGCCAGGCCTGCGTGGGCGGGGGCCCGCACACCTACGAGTTTCTGGATGCTAAGCCCGCCCTTGGCCAAAACTACTACCGCCTCGAACAGCTGCGCAGCGACCGCTCGCCGGTGTACTCGCCCATGCTGGCCGTGGAAGTGAAGCCAACCCCCTTCGTGCTCAGCCTGTACCCGGTGCCCAACAATGGTACCTTTTACTTGCAGGTGCCGCCGCTGGGACCTGGCAGCATGGGCCAGCTCAAGATAGTGGACATTGCGGGGCACCTGGTTTTTCAGCAGTCGCTAAACCTGGAGGATGGCCAGCCGCACTTCATCAAGCCGGGGCTGGCAGTGGGCATCTACCGCTTGTTTCTCAGCACCGAGCGCGGCACCTACAGCCGCAAGTTGTCGCTGGACTACTAGGGTACTTAACGCAGCTAAGCAAAGGTTGCGGCTTGCTCCGGGCCTAGGGCTGCTGGGCTAGGCAAGGCTACCACCTCCAGCAGCATAGCCTCCAGCGTCAGCCCCGGCCCGAAGGCGCAGCTAAGCACCGGCGCGCCGTGGTCGGCGGGGGTGGCGTGGGCCAGCAGCTCGCGCAGCACAAAAAGCACCGTGGCCGACGACATGTTGCCGTAGTCGCGCAGCACCCGGTAGGCGTGGCGGTTGTCGTGGGCCGAGAGGCCTAGGGCCTTTTCGATGGCTTCCAGAATCTTACGGCCGCCGGGGTGCAGCGCGAAGTGGCGAATGGCTTCGGCCTCTATTGGCAGCTCGTGCAGCAGCCGCGCAACCAAGGCCCCAATGCCCCCCTCGATGAGCGCCGGCACGTAGCCCGAGAGCGTCATCTCGAAGCCAAAGTCGCCGATGTGCCAGGCCATGTCGGCCAGGCCCGCCGGCTCGAGGCCGCAGTGGAAGGCGCGCAGCGCTAGGCTAGGCTGCGGGCCCGGCAGGGGCTCGCCCAGCACCAGCGCGGCCGCCGCCCCGTCGCCAAATAAGGCGTTGCTTACTAGGTGGTCGGGCTCAGGGCTTTTCTGGAAGTGCAGGGTGCACAGCTCCACGCTCACCACCAGCACCCGCGCCGCCGGGTCGGCCCGCACCAGGCTATCGGCCAGGCGCAGGGCGTTTACGGCCGCGTAGCAGCCCATAAAGTTGATGCAGGTGCGCCGCACGCTCGGCGCTAGCCCTAGGGCCTGCACCAGCTCAATATCTAGCCCCGGCGCGTACATGCCCGTGCAGCTCACGGTAAGCAGGTGCGTAAGGCTGGCCGCTTCTATGCCCGGCGCCTGCCCTAGGGTGTCGCGCACGGCCGCCAGGGCCAGGGGCAGGGCCTCGCGCCGGTAGGCCGCCAGGCGCGAAGCCACGCGCGGAAAAGGCTCCAGACCGGGCGTATTAGGAAAAAACTCAAACTCGCCCGTTGCCCGGCCGTAGTCGGGCAGCACCGAGTGGCGGTGCTCGATGCCCGACACCCGGTAGAGGGCCCGCAGCTTGCGTGTGGCGGCCTCGTCTAGCTCGAGGGCCCGCGCCATAAACCCAGCAATAACCGGCTGGGCCAGGCGGTGGGGCGGAACGGCGGTGCCAATGGCACCCAGGTAGCTAGGCATGAGAAAAAGAAGGACCCTAGGCCAGCGCAGGCGTCTAGGGCTTGGGCCAATCTACGCAAAGGCGCGGCCGGTAGCAGTCGGGCCCGCCCCAAGTTTTCGGCTGGGGCGGGCCGGGTAGCTGCATGTATTGCTAGTATGATGCTGGTTAATAGCTAAATGGCTCCAGGGCTGGCCGGACCCTAGGGGCACAGATAGCGCAAATTTTACACTTGTTTTGCCTAGCTGCCAGGCCGTGCGCCTAAAATTCGGTGCCGTGCGTGCGGCGCATCAGGGCCCGCACGGCGGCGGGCCAGTGGCGCAGGCCGCCCACCACCAGCTCGCTCAGCCGCGGCCCACCAAAGAGGCGTTGCACCGCCCGCCCCACTTGCAGCCGCCCGGCAAAATGCGCGCGCCAAGTGCGGGCGTAGGCTGCTTCCAGGGCCGGGCGGGGTAGCTGCCCGCGCAAAAAAGCCTCGGCCAGCGGGGCCACCAGCGCCGCGCCGTGCAGGGCCATGGCCATGCCGTTGCCGCACAGCGGTGTGATGAGGCCCGCCGCGTCGCCCACCATCAGCACGTGCTGCTCAACGCAGGTTTTGGGGGCAAAAGATATCTCGTTTATCACTTCGGGCTGGGCGTACAGGTGCTCGGCCGCGGCCAGGATGTCGGCCAGGCGCGGGTTGGCCGCCAGCACCGTAGCCTCCAGGGCCGGAATACTGCCAGCCGCCTTGAGGTTGCTGCGCGTGGTTAAGTAGCAGAAGCACAGGCGGTCGTCTTCTATGGCCGAAATGCCCGCGTAGCCATCCCGAAAATTGTGCAGCGCAATCACGTCGCGCCCGAAGCCGGGCAGGCGCAGGTGGTACTTCACCCCCAGGTAGGGCGAGCGCTGCCCAAAAAAGCTGCGGTTCAGCTGCCGGTCCAGGTTGGCGCGCTTGCCGTAGGTGCCCAGCACCAGCCGGGCGGCCAGGCGGCGGCCGTCGGCCAGCGCCACGCGGTGTAGGCCGGCAGCGGCCTCAAACTCGACGCTGGCCACCGTGGCGGGCAAGATAAACTCGACTCCCGCCCCTAGGGCCCGCTCGTACAAAAAAGCGTCGAGCTGGTAGCGGCTGATGCCGAAGCCACCCAGGTCGAGCGGGCTGCGCAAGGTGCGCCCCGCCGGCGATGATAGCTCGAAATACTGAATAGCGGCCGGGTTCAGCGCGGCCGGGTCGGCGCCCAGGCGGCGCAGGTAGGGCAGCACCTCGTTGCTCACGTACTCGCCGCACACCCGGTGAAAGGGATAGGTGCGGCGCTCTACCACCACCACGCGCTGCCCCCGCTGGGCTAGGTCCAGGGCCGCGGCCAGCCCCGCCAGCCCGCCCCCCAGCACCAAAACCGGGATTACCTCTGCCGTAGGAATAGGGGCTAGCTGCACGTAGTCAAGGAGAAAAAACGAATATTTGTGTAGTTTAGTATGCGGCGCTTATACTAGCTCCCTAACTTTGTAAAACCAAAACCAGCCTTGGACGTTAACCTGAGTCCAACCCCGCTATCGTGTTCTGGTTGAGTTTAGTATGAAACAACGCTTACTTACTGTTATTTGCTCGCTTTATGCGCTAGGGCTGGCCTTGGCGGCGCTGCCGCTCACTGCGCAAGCTACGCCGGTACACCCGCTTCAAGCCCCGGCGCGCGCTTTTCTCGACGACCGCTCCCTGACGGTATATCCTAACCCGAGCACTGGCATTGTGCACCTCACCATCAGCGGCCTCGAAGGCCGTAAAGTTGACGTGAGCGTGCTCAACGTGATTGGCACCGTAGTGTACCGCGAGTCGCTGAGCGAACTGAACGACCATTTTACTAAGACGCTGGACTTGAGCCGCTTGGCTAATGGCCTATATTACGTCAAGATTGAGGCCGACAACGCCAGCCAGCTCTGCAAGCTGGTTATCCGCTGAAAGGGTATTGCCCCAGCAGCGCTTAGCGCATAAAAAAAGCAGCCCGTCGGGCTGCTTTTTTTATGCGCTAAGCGCCACTAGCCTAGCGGGACTCGCCGGTGGCTAGGTTACGCACGCGGCGAGCAGTATCGAGGGCGAGTACGGCGGTAGTTACCACCAACGCAAGAAATACCCATTTCATAGTACAAGGCAATTAACGTGAAGGAATAGGAACGCCCGGCCGGCGGGACGGGGTGGGTGTTTAACCAGGATTGGCCGGGCAGGGTTACAGTAAGATTCGGGTTTTTATGCCCCCTAGGGTTGCCGGCCGGCCAAGCCCCCTAGGCTGGCGGCCCGGTGGTGGCCCCTGGCGCGCTCCGGCCGGCTAGGTAGCAGAGGTGGGCAGCCGCAGCTCGCCACTTTGAATGAGGCGGTAGAGCGTGGAGCGGCCCACGCGCAGGCGGCCGGCCGCCGCTACTACATCGCCCTGCATATCGTTCAAGCTCTGCTGCATAATGGCCAGCGTTTGCTCGCGTAGCGAGGGGTGCTGGCCTTTGGGAGCTGGGCCGTCGGCCACGGGCGCTAGGTTGCGGAAGGGCAGGTCGGCGGCTTCGAGCTGCGCGCCCTCCGCCAGCACGGTAGCCAGCTCCACCACCGCCTTCAGCTCGCGCACGTTGCCCGGAAAGGCGTAGTTGAGCAGCGCCTGGCGGGCCTCCTTGCTAAAGGGCCGCGAGGGCAGCCCGTTTTGCTGGCTAAAGGCCCGCTCGAACGCCGTGGCCAGCAGCAGCACATCCTGACCGCGGCTGCGCAGGGGCGGTAGCTCGATGGGCAGCCCCAGCAGGCGGTAATACAAGTCCTCACGAAAACGGCCCGCCCGCACCTCAGCGGCCAAGTCGCGGTGGGTGGCCACTACTAGGCGCACATCAAACGGAATGGCGTCGCGGCCTCCCACGCGCGTGATGGTGCGCTCTTGCAGCACGCGTAGCAACTTGGCTTGCAGCGTCAGCTCTAGGTCGGCTATCTCGTCCAGAAACAGGGTGCCGCCGCTGGCTTCCTCAAAGCGCCCGGTGCGCCGGCTGGCAGCCCCGGTAAAAGCGCCCTTCTCATGCCCAAACAGTTCGCTTTCCAGCAGCTCGCGCGGAATGGCGGCCATGTTGAGCGCCACAAACGGCTTGCCCACCCGGCTGGACTGCGCGTGGATGGCTTGGGCCACCACCTCCTTGCCCGTGCCCGTTTCACCGCTCACCGATACGGTAATGCTGGTGCGGGCTGCCTTAGTTATCAACTCGCGCACCCGCAGAATAGTGGGGTGCTCGCCCAGCAGCAGGTGCGAGGCGGGGCTGTCTGCGGGGGGCGGGGTGGGCTGCGGCTCGCGGGTTTTGGCCAGCGCCTGCCATAGCCGCTCGGGGCTGCCGGCATCCTTCACCAGATAGGCCGTAATGCCCTGGCTCAGCAGCTGGGCTTCTAGGGTGGCGTTGGCCTGGTCGGCCAGCACAAAGAGGGGGGCCTCGGGCAGGCGCTCGCGCAGCTTGGCCAGCAGGCGCTGGGGCAGCTGCTGCGCCGCATCGTCGCTATCGAGCACCAGGGCGTTGGGCAGGGGCGAACCAGGGCTAGGCCGGGCGGCCAGGGCTGCCGCCACGCTCGTAAACCGCCGCACCTGGTAGTCGGGGTTCAGGCAAAGGCGATGGCAGAGGCGGGTAACGTAATAGCTATCTGGCCCAATAAGCCAGATAATGTAGGAAGAAGGAGTAGGCATTTAACGATAGCGAAGGCAGATAGTCCCTGATGGCACTATCAGAAAGAGTGTAAGCAGATAAGCAGGACAACTTGATAATAGAATAATTATAATTAACGCACTAATTATATATACGATAGGCAAAATTCGGGTATAAAATTTACAGTGCAAGTATCACCCCGGTAAATAGGGTAATAGTTAGTAGAAATACGGATATATAATTTCCAATTTGAGATGGTTTAAATCTTATGTCATTAAATTAAAATCTTGACTATAAACATTTTATATTAATTGGCAAATTCCTTGTAACAGGTGTGGCATAGCTCCACAGTATACCCGCCCGTTATGTATTCTCTTGATAAAACCACAATTGGTTCTACTCGCGCCACTGGCGCCTATATGGGGCGCCTGCTGCTGCTAAGCCTGCTGCTGGCGGCCGCCGCGGCGCGCGGGGCGGCCTACTATTCCTCGGCCAGCCCGGTGGTGGCCACGCAGCCTACGGGCTTTGGGTGCACGCCGCTTTTGTGCGGCGGGGTAGCGGTGGGTACGGCCGCGCAGCTGGCTGATTTGTCATTCGCCGCCAATGTGTATACGGCCACTACTGCCCCGGTTGTCTTGCGGCTGCCGCTCAGCGGCACGGCGCCCGCTGGCTACCGCGCCGGCATGCTGGTAGCAGCCCTAGGGGGCCTTAATATCTCGGCGCTGAAAACGGCCACCCTGCGCACGTACCTGGATGGGGCGCTGCGGGAAACCAAAGCGGTAGACCTATCGCTGCTGAGAGCGGCGCTGCTGGCCGGGGCTGGTGCGCCCGAGCAGCTGGAGTTCACGTCTACCTTGTCTTTCAACCAAGTGGAGCTGGAACTAGGAAGCGTGCTCAGCCTAGGGTCGGGGCTGCGGGTGCAGTATGCCTACGGGGTGCAGCCCAACCAGGCCCGGCAGGTGGCAGGCTACGTATCGCGCTTTGGCAACCCGGCCGGCCAGTACGCCACCGGCGGCTGCACTAGCGGCATCAACAACCCCGAGCTGACGGTAGACAACGACCTCACCAACTACGCCACCTTCGCCAGCCTGGCCACCGTTAGCTGCCCGCAGCAGCTGCGCACTAACCTGGAGGGCGTGGCGCCGGCGGGCTACCGGGCCGGCTTTGTGGTGGGCAACCGCGACAACCTGCTGAACGCCGACCTGCTAGGGGGCGTGGTGCTGAAAACCTACCGCAACGGCGCGATGCAGGAAACTACCGAGGGCTTGTCGCTGCTGGAGCTAGGCGTGCTGCCCAGCGGCCAAAGCCTGCTCAGCTTTCCCACCACCAAGGAGTTTGATGCGGTATCCATCGAGCGGGTGGGCGCCGTGACGGTGCTTGACAACCTGCAGCTGTACTACGGCGTGGGCGTGGCCGCCACCCCCGCCACCCAAATTCGCTCGGCCTGGGGCAACGCAGCCGGCCACTTCCGCACCTACAGCAACGGGCTGCTGTGCGCGTCCCCGACGAGCTGCAGCGTAAGCAATGGCGCCAACGCGGCCGATGTCAACCTAACCAATTACGCCAGCCTGAACGTGGCGGTAGGCGTGGCCAGCTCGGCTAGCCTACAGCTGGATTTGAACGGCGGCGGCCAGGCTGGCAACCGCGCCGGCCTAGTACTGGCCCACCAGGGCGGCCTGCTCGATGCCGCAGCCCTCGACCGCGTGACGGTGGCTACCTACGACGCTGATAATAACGTGCTAGAAACCAAAACCGGCTCGTCGCTCCTCACGCTGGATGTGCTGCCTGATAACCGCCAAACCGTCAGCTTCCGCACCACCCGCAACTTTGCCGCGGTGGGCGTAACCATCGGCGGGGTGCTGGGGCTGGTAGATAATACCAATATCTACTACGCCTTCGCCGACGACTCCAACGGCCAAATTAACCTGGTGGCCCCGGCGGCGCCCCTGCCCGTGCAGCTAGTGAGCGTGGCGGTGCGGCGCCTGGCCGCCACCGGCGAAGCCGAACTTAGCTGGGCGACGGCTAGCGAGCTGAACAGCGCCACCTTTGTGGTGGAGCGCGCCACCGACCCGGCCGAGGGTTTTGCGGCCGTAGGGCAGGTGGCCGCGGCCGGCAGCAGCGCCACCACGCGCCAGTACAGCCTTCGCGACTCCGAAGCCGCCAGCCTGACGGGCACCCTCTACTACCGCCTGCGCCAACTCGACCGCGATGGCACTGCCACGCTCTCGCAGGTAGTGGCGCTGGCCGGCAGTGCCCCGCGGGCTAGTTTTAGCCTCTACCCCAACCCCGTAGCCGCCGCGGTCGTCACGCTGGGAGCCAGCGGCAACCTGCCCCTAGGGGCCGTGGCGCACCTGTACTCAAGCCTCGGGCAGCCGCTGCACCACTCGGCGGCCGCGGCCGAGGGCCAGGCCACGCTGGCGCTGCCTACCGCCGGGCTAGCCCCCGGCTTCTATTACGTGGTGCTGCGCGATGCGGCCGGCCAAGTCCTTACCACGCAGCGCCTGCAAGTAGCTGGCCAGTAAGTGGCCGCGCAAGTTGTTATGCTGATTCCTGTTCCTGTCCGTAATCCAACGTCCTGTTATTCGTAGGTCCTTCATTCCTTGCTATATGGCTAGCTATTAGTCACAAAAAAAAAGCCCCGCAGGAGTGCGGGGCTTTTTAATTGGAATCGGCCTAGGGTGTCAGCTCGAGCCAGGCGGGGCAGTGGTCGGAATGCACCACGTCGGGCCAGAGGCCGGCCCCGTGCAGGCGCGGCAGCAGGGCGGGCTCCAGCAGCAGGTGGTCGAGGCGCCAGCCCACGTTGCGGGCCCGCGAGCCGGCGCGGTAGCTCCACCACGAGTAGTGGCCGGGTGCTTCGGGATGCTGGTGCCGAAACGAATCAACCAGCCCGTCCGTCAGAAAATCCCGAAACCACTGCCGCTCTTCGGGCGTGTAGCCGGGGCTTTGCTGGTTAGCCTTGGGGTTGTGCAGGTCGATGGCCGTTTGGCAGCAGTTGAAGTCGCCGCCAATTACCAGGGGCGGCACGGCCGGGTCGCGCCGCAGCCCAGCCACGTACTGCCGAAACCAGTGCAGCCACGCCACCTTAAACGCCTGCCGCGCCGGCCCGCTCGTGCCCGAGGGCATGTAGGTATTGAGCACCGAGACGTCCTCAAAGTCGAGCCGCAACACCCGCCCTTCGTCGTCGTAGAGCGGGTTGCCGCAGCCCTCTATTACCCCTAGGGGCACTTGGCGGCTGAAGGTGGCCACGCCGCTATAGCCGGGCTTCCGGGCCGGGTGCAGGTAGGCATGGTAGCCTAGGGCCACCAGCCCGCTCACGTCGAGCGAGGCGGTGCCAGCCTTTATTTCCTGCACGCATAGCACATCGGGTGCCGCCTGGGCCACCCAGTCGAGCAGGCCCTTGCCCAGCGCCGAGCGCAGGCCGTTAAGGTTATACGAAACGATTTTCAAGGAGAATGTAGGGAAATGAGAAGAGGTGGGAATGTATAGGATGGGGGTAGCGCAGGAAAAAGACGGTCAGGCGCAGCTTTACATTCCCTACATTTCCAAATCTGCCACCTTCGCACATTCCTTACTCCTCGTCTTTCAGGGCATCAAAATATTCCAGCATGTGCCATTTCAGCATGCGCTCCTGCTCTTTGAGGTTGGCGAAGGGTACCGGCGTCAGCAGGCGGTAGTGCGGCCAGCCCTCGTCATCCACGCGCTCCAGTTCGTAGTAGTGGCTGAGACTGAATAGCTTGCAGGTGGCAATGTGCATCAGGTCCTGCTTTTGCTCTTTGGTGAAGGCAGCCACGCCCTGCCCCAGTTCCTGCACGCCAATGAGCAGCAGCAGCGCATTGAGGTCGGGTCGGCGGCCAAAGCGCGCGTGCAGTTCGGTGAGCAGCGCTTCCCAGCGGGCATTGAACTCAGCCTCGGTTTCGGCGGCGAAGGCGGGATTAGTGCGCATGGGGCGGGTGCGTAGCGGCGTGGGCGGCGCCGGGGGTTCCTAGGGCAGCTTCGGCCCGCAGCACCTCCCAGTACTCTACGGCGCGGCGGAAATGCGGAATCACGATGCTGCCCCCGATGAGGTTGGCGATGGAGAATACTTCGAACACCTCGTCGTCGCTCAGCCCTTCGGCATGGCACTTGCCCAGGTGGTATTTCACGCAGTCGTCGCAGCGCAGCACCAGCGAGCAGGCCAGGCCCAGCATCTCCTTGGTTTTCACATCAATGGCCCCGGCCTGATAGGCGTTGGTATCGAGGTTAAAGAAGCGCTTGATAACCTTGTTATCATAGGCCAGCACGCGCTCGTTCATGCGCTGGCGGTAATCATTGAAGTCGGTAGTGAGCGACATGGTAGGTTAAAAGTTAAAAGTTGCGTTCTGATGCCCTGCGGGGCCCCATGGAGGTGGGAGCGCGTTGCTTGGTCCAAGGGGCCTAGGGCAAATTAGCAGTCCTAGAAAGAGCCGGGACAACTGGCTTTCACGCGCGGGCGGCGAACTTACGTCCCATAACCGCTTCGCTCCCGAAAAGATGCTCCGCTCGCTGCTGGCCGACTGCCTGGCCCTGTTTTTTCCGCAAGCCTGCCTAGCCTGCCAGCAGCCCCTGGTGGCCGGCGAGCAGCACCTGTGCACCGTCTGCCGCATCGAGCTGCCCTACACCGACTACCACCGCCTGCCGCCCGCCGACAACCCGCTGGCTCGCCGCTTCTGGGGCCGGCTGCCGGTGCAGCAGGTGCTTAGCTACCTGCACTTTATGCGCCACGGCCGCACTCAACTGCTGCTGCACCAGCTCAAGTACCGGGGCCAGCGCCATGTGGGCCACACCCTAGGCCGCCTCTACGGTGCCGAGCTGGCCGGCGCTGGCCTGGCCCGTGAGTTCGACCTCATTGTGCCCGTGCCGCTGCACCCGCGCAAGCTGGCCCGCCGCGGCTACAACCAGGCCGAGGCCTTCGGCAGCGGTTTGGCCGAAGCGCTGGGCTGCCCTAGCCGCGCTCACGCCCTGCGCCGCCTGGCCGATACCGAGTCGCAAACCCGGAAGAGCCGCGCCGAGCGCTGGCAAAATGTAGCCGCCGTTTTCGAGGTGGCCGACCCTAGGGCCATTGCCGGCCGCCACGTGCTGCTGGTTGACGACGTGCTCACCACTGGCGCCACCCTCGAAGCCTGCGGCGCGGCCTTGCTCCAAGCGGGTGCCCGCGCTATTAGCATTGCCACCGTGGCCGCCGCCTAGGACCGCAGATTTAACGGATTTAACTGATTTCGGGGATACGCTGCTTCGCAGCTGACTACGCGACTGGCGAGTTGGCGCGTGCCTGCTTCTCGCCTGGTTTAGGGATTTTGTGTTAGTAGTAGCAAAAAAGGACAGGCCACTTATGGGTGGCCTGTCCTTTCAACTTTACTGCTCACGTAGTCAGCTTGCGCAGCAAGCGTATTCCCGAAATTAGTTAAATCCGCGATTATTTGTTGCTACCGGCGTTAATCATGGCGCAGCGGAAACCGATGGTAGCCGTGGCCGAGTCTTCCGCCATGTAGCGGCGGGTACCGGGCGAGAGCCAGTAGGCCACATCGCGCCACGAGCCGCCTTTGTACACGCGCACGTGGTCGTCAATCATGCTCTGGTAGCCTTTCTTGTCGTACTTGTCGGCCGGGTCACCCACGCCGTTGCGGCGGAAGGGGTTGAGGTCCTCCACGTCCTGGAACGAGAGCGGGCGGTACACGTCCTGCACCCACTCGTTGACGTTGCCAGCCATGTTATACAGGCCGAAATCGTTCGGCGGGTAAGCGTAGATATACTCCGTAATCATGGCGCCGTCGTTCAGGCTGCCCGCCAGGCCGGCGTAGTCGCCGCGGCCGCGCTTGAAGTTAGCCAAAAATTGGCCCTGCTTGCCACCGTAGGGGTTGCGCAGCGAGCGACCATCCCAGGGATAAATGCGCTTCTCCTCCTGGTTTTCGTTGCCCACTTCCTGGGTGCCGATGAGAGCCTGGGCGGCGTATTCCCACTCGGCCTCGGTGGGCAGGCGGTAGTTAGGCAGCGTGTTGCCGTTTTCGATGGATGGGCCATTCTTGCCGTTGGCCAGGGCGCCGGCGCCCCCGCCTTCGGCACCGCTAGCGGCCGAGGCATCCCCTTTCTTATCCTTCTTCTTGCCAAATAAGCCGCCCCCCTTCGAGTTACCGCTGTTGCTCTTGGCCAGGTTCTCGTTCACCTTGGCCGTGCGCCACGCGCAGTAGCTGTCGGCCTGCAGCCAGTTTACGCCCACTACGGGGTAGTAGCGGAAGCCGGGGTAGCGCAGGTAGTAGGTTACGTAGGGGTCGTTGAACGACAGGTCGCGGGCCCACACGGTGGTGTCGGGCAGGGCGGCGCGGTACTTCTCTTCCGATGAATCTTTACGCAAAAAGTGCAAATACTCCAGCCAGTGAATGTTGGCCACTTCCGCTTCATCCATGTAAAACGAGGCGATAGTCACCGTCCGCTCCATGTTGTCGTGGTTGTTGGTCACGTCCTCCTCGGCCGAGCCCAGCACCGTGCGGCCACCTTCGATATATACCAAACCGGGACCGGTCGGAATCTTCTTGAAGCTGGCCACTTTCATACCCTCGTCCGTATTGTACTCTATACCGGTCGTCGACGATGCTTTGCCAGGGTTGGTGGCGGTAGGAGCCCCCTTGTGGCCGCAGCTGGCTAGAAATGCCAGACTACCGGCAGCCACCAGGCCGAGATAGTTATTGAATTTCATAGGTAAAGACAATTTTTTAAAGGCTGTAATTAATTATTTCGAGCAATCTGCCTGCAATATTACAAAAGTTCAAAAACTTGGGCAAGGGGCAGCCGGATAATTTCTTCTTTTCAGCTTCCGGTAGGCGCTTTCGAGCCTGTCAAACGCACGCAGGGTTAAAGTTATTTCGTGCGCCCCCCCCAAATCCTGCGCCAACCGGCTCAGTCCCACGTCGTAGCTATAGCCAATTCTCAGGTCGCCCACCGCTACGCCGGCCACCGCCGCCAACACGTGCTGGGTGCCACTAGTTTCAAAGCCGGTGAGGTTGCGATACACGGCCCCTAGGGTGATGGGCTGCGCCAAAAAGTACACGCCCGCCTCGGTGCGCCGCGAGCCGCCCTGCTGGCTGTAGCCGGCCACCGGCGTAAAGCTGATTTCGTGGGTTTCGACCCGGCCGTGACTTTCGGGCGGGCGCAGGTAAACCTTAAAGCCGCCGCTCACCGCCAGCCGGGCCGGCAGCTGCGCCTGGGTTTGAAACCCTAGGTCGGGCCTATTCAGGTGGTGCCCGCTCACGCTCAGCCAAAACTGCTGGGTGTACAGCACCGCGCCCACCCCTAGGGTCAGGTAGTTGGCCGCCGGAAAATCGCTCAGGCTCTCGGCCGTGGGGCCCGTCAGTGTGCCGTCGGCCGCCAGCTGGTCGCCGAAAGTGAGGTTGCCGTAGCCCACGCGCTGGCGGCCGTAACCCACCGTGGCGCCGCCACTCAACGCCAGTTCACGCGTGAGGCGGGTGTGGTAAGCGTACTGAGCGCTGGCCTCGAGGCGGGTGTAGCCGGCGGTGCCCGCCTGGTCGCGGGTAATAACCACCCCTAGGGCGTGGTGTAGCCCCGGCTGCGGCAGGCGCCAGTCGGCCGCCAGCTGCGTGGTGATGAACGAGCCCGCGAACTGCGGCAGCTGGTCGCGAAAGCTGAGCGTGGCGCTGTAGTCGTCCACAAGGCCGGCCCAGGCGGGGTTGGCCTGCTGGCGGTTGGCGTAGGGCTGCGAAAAATACACGTCCTGCGCGTGAGCGGCCGTGGCAAGCAACGTAAGCGCGAGTAGTGGAAGCTTCATGGTGCAGCCCTAACGCTGGCAAGGGCTGCGAAGGTACTTGACCCTAGGGGTTGTTTTTGGCGCCTGGGTCAATTAGTAAATCAGCATGACGGTCTGCTTTTTGCTGATTTACAAAGCTATTTATTTTTTGGTAATGGTAAATTCCACGCGGCGGTTGAAGCGGCGGGTTTCCTCCTGCTCGTTGCTGGCAATGGGCTGCGCGCCGCCGTAGCCTTTGGTGGTCAGGCGCTTGGCTTCGATGCCCTTGGCTACCAGGAAGGCTTTCACGGCATTTACCCGGTCTTCGCTCAGCTTTACGTTTAGGGCCGGGTCGCCCTGGTTGTCGGTGTGGCCGCCCAGCTCAATCTCCAGCGTCGGGTAGTTGCGCATGATTTTCACCAGGCGGTTCAGCTCGGGGAACGAGCTGGGCTGCAAGATGAACTTGCTTTGCGGGAAGAAGATGTTGTTCATCTTCACCTTCTGGCCCACCTTGAAGGGCACTAAGAACAAATCCTGCTGCTTCTCGCTGTACTTGTTGGCCGTCGTGTTGTCGAGGCTGGCGTCCTCGGCCAGGTAATCGGCGGCCTCGGCGCGGTAGCCGTACTGCACGCCGGCCGGCAGCACAATCGTGTACGAGCCATCGATGGGCGAGCTTTCGGCCACGCCAATCTCCTCGCCCGTCAGCAGGTTTTCGTAGTGAATCTTAGCCCGGATGGGCTTCTTGGTCACGGCGTCCAGCACCTTGCCGGTTACCAGCGTTACCACTTCGGGCTTGAAGGCGGGCGACAAGGCCACCCGGAAAATATCCTTCGAGCCCTGCGTGCCCTCGCGCGACGATACCAGATAGGCGTTGTCGCCGGCCGCCGATACGGTGTAATAAGCGTCGAAGTCGGGCGAGTTCACCACCGGGCCCAGGTTGCGCGGCACGCTCCACTTGGTCCAGGTGCTGTCCAGGCGCTTCGAGTAAAAGATGTCGCTCTTGCCGTAGCCGCCGTGTCCGTCCGAGGCGAAGTACAGCGTCTTGTCGTCGGGAGCTAGGAAGGGGGCAAAGTCCGAGCCCGGCGTGTTGATATTGGGCCCTAGGTTGATGGGCTTGCCCCACTTCACGGCGCGGCCGGGGCGGTCCTGCTCGCCCACCGGAATGGGCTTCGGAAAGCTCACGTAGATATCCTGGCCGCCGCGGCCGTTGGGGCGCTGCACGGCCATCAGCAGCGCCTTGCCCGAAGTAGCCAGAAAGCCGTCGATGTGCTCGGGGTCTTCGTTTTTGTAGTCATCAATCTCCACCTTCGCGGGCACGCTCCAGCCGCCCGGCGAGCGCCGGCTCATCGAGAAGCCGTTGGGCCGCATCAGCCCGTCCTCGTACACGCCGATGAGCAGCGCCTGCGTGCCGTTGGCCGTCACCGAGGCCAGGCCGTTGGGCTCGTCGCCACCGTTGGGCGGCGAGCCTAGGCCCTTGGCAATGCCCCATGTCTGGTTTTTGCCGCTGGTAATCTTGGCGTACCAAATGTCCTGCGGGTCGTGGGTGCCGCCGATGTTGTCGGGGTGAAACTGGCGGGCGAAGAACAGCGTGCGCCCGTCGGGCGAAATCACCGGGTGGGTATCCACGTACTTGCTGTTCACGTTGGGCCCCAGGTTCTTCAGCGTCGAGTCAATCTGGGCCGCCTGCACCTCCGAGGCCTCGTTCTTGAAGTCCGACTTCACCATCTGGGCCTCCACGTTGGCCACGCCGATGGCGTCGAGCTGGTTTTCGCCGGTCACCTTGCTGCCGTTCAGCGTCACTACCGCCCCGATGGTCAAGTACTTATCGGGCTTGAAGGTGACTTGCAGCGTGCGAAACGACGAAGGCAGCGGGCCAGGCTGGTCGTTTTTGTACACCTGGTGCCGCTGGCCTTTAGTATCCACCAGCTCAATCTTGATGATGGCGCCGGGGTTGACGTTCTCAATGACCGTAACCTGCTGGGCCTTAATAGAATGGGCGAAGCGCACTTCAATAAACTCGGTGCTGCCATCTTTGCCGGGCGTCCAGGCTTTCTCGCTAGCCGACCCTAGGGGTAGGGCGTTGGGCTCGCCCAGCACCTGCTCGGGCGAATAGTCTTCTTTTCCCTTGGCTTTCTGCGATGAAACTTCCGTTACCTTGGTGGCCCACAGTACCGATTGCGCCTGTGCGGCCGAGCCTGCCAGTAGCGCGGCCACTAAAAAATAACCCGAACTAGAATTCATAATAATACCAAATAAAATGGGTCCTGCTAAGTATCGTAACGCTGGAAGTTGATAAAATGCTATAATTAGGTAAATCAAGGCGTTGCCACTACGAACCTAACACCCAGGCCCGGCCCAGCCAAATCGGGGCGGCGGCGGCCCCATCTTTGCACCATGCCCAAGGCCACCCCCGACGCCGCTGATACCTACGACTACCTGCTGGTGGGCGGCGGCGCGGCCGGCCTCAGCCTGGCCTACCACCTAGCTCAGGAGCCGCGCTTGGCTGGCCAGCGCGTGCTGCTCATCGAGCCCGAGCCCAAAACCCAGAACGACCGCACCTGGAGCTACTGGGCCGACGCGCCCGGCCCCTTCGACCACCTGGCGCGCGGCCGGTGGGACGCCATTGCCTTCCGGGCGCCGGGCTTCGAGCGGGTGCTATCCCTAGGGTCCTACCGTTACTACAGCATTCGGGGGCTCGACTTTTACCGCTTCGTGCACGCGGCGCTGGCGGCGCGGCCCCGGCAGTTTACCCAGGTGCAGGGCGAGGTGAGCGGCGTGCTAGAAGTGCCCGGCGGCGTAGAAGCCCGCCTGGCCGACGGCCGCCGCTACCGCGCCCGCTACGCCTTCGACAGCCGCCCGCCCGCTATTGCCCCTAGGCCCGATAGGCACCGCTACCTGCTGCAGCACTTCGTAGGCTGGGAAATTGAAACCGACCGCGACGTATTTGACCCCACCGTGGTGGAGTTTATGGACTTTCGGGGGCCGCAGCACTACGAGGCGCGCTTTATGTACGTGCTGCCCTTCGGCCCGCGCCGCGCGCTGGTCGAGTACACACTCTTCTCGGCCCAGCGCCTGCCTAAGGCCGAGTATGAGGCGTACATCCTTGACTACCTGCGTGGTACCCTAGGGCTCGCCGACGGCCATTACCGCGTGGTGGAGGAAGAAATAGGCGCCATCCCGATGAGCGACCACCCGCTGCCGGCCCGCGCGGGGGCGCGCATCATTAACCTGGGCACGCGCGCCGGCCGGGCCAAGCCCAGCACCGGCTACGCCTTTCAGCGCATTCAGGCGCAGTCGGCGCGGCTGGTGGCGGCGCTGGCGACTACTGGCCACCCGCCCGCCGACGCCACCGGCGACCGCTGGCAGTTTCGCCTCTTTGACACGCTGCTGCTCGACATCATGCAGCGCCGGGGCGAGCGCACCCGCGACATCTTCCGGCAGCTGTTCGAGCGCAACCCAGTGGCGCGCATCCTGCAGTTTCTAAACGAACAAACCTCCTGGGCCGATAACCTGCGCATTATGAACTCAGTATCGGCGGGGCCTTTTCTGCGCTCCATCTGGCAGGTGCTGCGCGGCCAGCCGGGGCGGCGCAAGGGTTCGCAAGGTTAGACGAGGTTTCGCCAGGTTAGAATCATTGCTATTTAGCCAGCAAAAACCTGGCGAAACCTCGCTTAACCTCGCGGACCCTTGCGCGCCAAAAAATTATATTCGGTCCGCACGGCCTCGGGGCTGATGGGCACCAGTACGGGTCTAGGGCGCGATAAATTGAGTAAATAGCCTGGCAGGCCCGGTAGGCTATCCAAATCGTGAGTGGTGCACAGCACGGTGCGCTTATCCACTTCTACCCAGCTGGTTATCAGCTCAAATACCCGCTGGCGGTAATATACATCGAGCTGCTGGGTAGGCTCGTCGAGCAGGTACAGCGGCGCCGCTTGCAGCGAGAGCTGGGCCAGCCACACCAGCTGCTGCTCGCCGCCCGACAGCTGCCGGAAGTCCTGGTTGGCCAGCTGAGCGATGCCCACAACCTCCAGGGCCGCATCGGCGCGGGCGTAGTCGGCGGGGCCGTAGGTGCCCAGTAGGCCGTGGTGGCGGTAGCGGCCCATCACCACCAGCTCACGCACGGGCAGGCCAAACTCTAAGGTGCCGCGCTGGGGCAGGTAGCCCAGGCGCCGGGCCAGGGCCGGGCCGCGCAGGGTGCGCAGCTCCTCGGGGCCCCCTAGGCGCACCGAGCCCTGGTAGGGCAGCTGCCCCGTCAGCACCCGTAGCAGGGTGGTTTTGCCCGCGCCGTTGTGCCCCAGGATGGCTACAAACGTGGGCCTAGGGGGCAGCACCAACGAAAAGTCGCGGAGCAGCACCCGGTTGGGGTACTCCGCGACTAAGCTTTGAATGACTAGTGACAAGCGACTAGTGACTAATAAGTAAAAGCAAGCATGGCCCGCCTAACGTTGAAGAGTTGTCACTAGTCACTAGTAATTAGTCACTAATCTAGTATTCGTCTTCGTTGAACATGAAGTCCTCTTTAGTGGGGTAGTCGGGCCATACCTCCTCGATGTTCTCGTAGGGCTGGCCGTCATCCTCAAGGCCTTGCAGGTTTTCGACCACCTCCATAGGAGCGCCCGAGCGGATGGAAAAGTCAATCAGCTCGTCTTTGGTGGCGGGCCAGGGCGCATCTTCCAGATAAGAGGCTAGTTCGAGGGTCCAGTACATAGAGGGAGGGAGTTAAGCTTGAAGTGCAGGAAAAAGTCAGTTAAACAAAGCGCTACGTGCGAGCGCCGCCCGAAGTTAAGCGCCAGCGGCTTGCTGGAAAAGCGCAATCAGCTCAGTTTTGGTTTGCACCTTCCGTTCGAAAGTACGAATCTTGCCTTGCAGCAGCTGCCGGTGCTGGTCGTTGGCGGCCGAGTTGGGTAGCTTACCCAAATTGTCGCGTAAGGTTGCCAGTTCTTGCCGGTCGCTCTCAATAAACTTGCGCAGGGCCACCACGCTGGCTTGGGCGCGCTCTGCGGGGCCTAGGGGCTCGCCGCCCTCGCCCTGGCGCTTGCGCAGGTAGTAGTCGAGGGCGCTCATCTCAAATACTTTGTCGCAGGCCAGCATAAAGCGCTGCCACAACTGGTCGCTTTCGGGGCCGCGCACGGCGCCGCTTTGCTTCCACTCGGCTTGCAGGGCCTTGGCTTGCGTTACGCCCTGGGCGGGGGGCAGGCCAAGCAGGCCCTCGGCCCGGCGGGCCAGCTCGCGCTTGCGCACCAGGCTTTGCTCGGGGGTGCTGGGCACGCCGGTGCTGGCGGCGGCTTCGGCCGGGCGCTGGCTTTCGATGTGCTTTTTGAGGCGCTCGAAGAAATGGTTGTTGGCCGCCCGAAACTTGGTCCACAGCTCGGCGGCCTGCTTCTTGGGCAAGTTGCCGTTTACGTCGCGCCAGGCGGTTTGCAGCTGCTTGAGCTGGCGCGAGGTAGCCTCAAACTGCTCGGAGTTCTTCAGCTTCTCGGCTTCCCACACCAGCTCGCGGTAGCGCTCCACGGTGCGGCGCGTCAGGGCCTTGCGGTCGAGCTGGAAGGCTTTGCGCCGGTCGAAAAAGCCTTGGATTTCGGTGTGAAAACGGTTTTCCAGCTCCTCGGTCAGCTGCTTATCTACGGGGCCGGTTTTCAGCCAGGCCTGGCGCAGCTCCTTCACCGTTTCGCTGGCCGCCACCCAGTCCACGGTGTCGCGTAGGGCTTCGGCCTGGGCAATGAGGCTGCGCTTGGTGACCAGGTTTTTTTCGCGGTTGCGGGCTACCGAGCCGTTCAGCTGCTCCTCGGCGGCGTGCAGGCGGTCGTAAAGGGCCTGGTAGTCGCCCAGGCCGTCGTGCTGCTTGGTTTGCTCCTGCAGGTGCAGCAGCTTCATTAGGTAAGAGCCTTGGTTGTCAGCCGTTTGCAGGCGGTCAAGCAGCTCGTCAATCTTGGCTTGAAAAGCGGTGTAGCGTTGGGCGAAGTAGCGGAGAGCATCGTCGTCGGTGCCTTTGACCGAGCCGATGCGACGGGCCGGCTGGCCCAGTACGGGGCGCAGCCACACGCCCCCGTCTTCCACATAGCCGTAGCGCTTGGCTTCCGTGAGTGGGTGGTCGGGGTGTTGCATTAGGAGAGGATAGGGTGGAGCCGCCGCACGCAGCCGATAGCTGCGCGCGCAAGAAGAGAATGAACTACAAGTTTACGGGGGAAATTGCGTGTTTAGGACTTTTGCGAAGTGTAGCCTTAAATACAGGTTGATTATCAAGAAAATAACTAGCTGCACTTGGGGTTTGGCCAGGGGAGGCGCCTGGTTCTTGGCCGCCAAAACGCGCTAGCTTTGCGCTACGGCCCCTAGGGTCGTGCGCGTTCCCCACCTCTTCGCCTCCTCGCATGTCCGACCAGCAGCCCACCATCATCTTCAGCATGGCTGGGGTAAGTAAGATTTACCCGCCTCAGAAGCAAGTTCTCAAAAATATCTATCTCTCGTTTTTTTATGGCGCCAAAATCGGCGTGCTTGGCCTCAACGGCTCGGGCAAGTCGAGCTTGCTCAAAATTATTGCCGGCGTCGATAAGCAGTTTCAGGGCGAGGTGGTGTTTTCGCCCGGCTACTCAGTGGGCTACCTCGAGCAAGAGCCCCAGCTCGACCCCACCAAAACGGTGCTCGAAGTAGTGCAGGAAGGCGCCGCCGAAACCGTGGCCCTGCTCAAGGAATACGACGAGATAAACGAGGCCTTCGGGGCCGAAGACGCCGACTTCGACAAGCTGCTGGAGCGCCAGGGTACCGTGCAGGAACGGCTGGACCAACTCGACGCCTGGAACCTCGACAGCAAGCTGGAGCGCGCCATGGATGCCTTGCGCACCCCGCCCCAGGAGGCCATTATTGGCAATCTCTCGGGCGGCGAGAAGCGCCGGGTGGCCCTGTGCCGCCTGCTGCTGCAAGAGCCCGACGTGCTGCTGCTTGATGAGCCTACCAACCACCTCGACGCCGAGAGCGTGCTCTGGCTCGAGCAGCACTTGCAGCAGTACAAGGGCACGGTCATTGCCGTCACCCACGACCGCTACTTTCTCGACAACGTGGCCGGCTGGATTTTGGAGTTGGACCGCGGCACCGGCATTCCGTGGAAGGGCAACTACAGCAGCTGGCTAGAGCAGAAAACCGAGCGCCTGGCCAAGGAGGAGAACACCGAAAGCAAGCGCGCTAAAACCCTGCAGCGCGAGCTGGAGTGGGTGCGCATGTCGCCCAAAGCCCGCCAGAGCAAGGGTAAAGCCCGCCTAGCCAACTACGAAAAGCTGGCCGGCGAGGAAGCCAAAGACAAGGAGCAGAAGCTGGAGCTGTTCATCCCCGACGGCCCGCGCCTAGGGGCGCAAGTAATTGAAGCCGAGGGTCTGCGCAAAGCGTTTGGCGACCGGCTGCTATTCGAGAACCTGTCGTTTTCGCTGCCGCAGGGCGGTATCGTGGGCATCATTGGACCCAACGGGGCGGGCAAAACCACGCTGTTTCGACTGATAACCGACCAGCTGCAGCCTGATGCGGGCACCTTCGCGGTGGGCCCCACGGTGCAAACGGCTTACATCGACCAGCAGCACGACTCGCTCGACGGCAGCAAATCGGTGTTTGACACCATTACGGGCGGCACCGAAACCATGCTGCTGGCCGGCCGGCCGGTGAACTCTAGGGCCTACGTCAGCAAGTTCAACTTCGGCGGCGGCGACCAGGAAAAGAAGGTCGGCACGCTCTCAGGCGGCGAGAAAAACCGCGTGCACCTGGCCATGACCCTCAAGCAGGGCGCCAACCTGCTGCTGCTCGACGAGCCCACCAACGACTTGGACGTGAACGCCATCCGCGCCCTGGAAGATGCCCTGGAGAACTTCGCCGGCTGCGCCGTCATCATCTCGCACGACCGGTGGTTCCTCGACCGCCTGGCCACCCACATCTTGGCCTTCGAGGGCGACTCGGAAGTGGTGTGGTTCGAGGGCAACTTTTCGGACTACGAGGAAGCTAAGCGCAAGCGCCTCGGCGACGTGGAGCCCAAGCGCGTGCGCTACCGTAAGCTAAGCTAGCCAGCTACCTAGTCAGGCACATTTAGTCCGCAGCCGGCCTAGGGCCGGCTGCTACTTGGCTGGCCGCTTGCCGCGCATAGGTCGGGGCGCGGGCAGCAAGGCCTGCACGGCAGCTTGCAACGCGCTGATTTGCCAAGCCATAGCCAGGTGCGCTGCCAGCTGCTGGCGGTGCTGCTCGCGCAGGCCATTCAGGGCTTGGAGTGCCTGGTGGGCCAACTTCGTTTCGGGCAACCCTAGGGGGCGGGGCGAAGTTGCTGCGGCTAAGCGGGCAGTAGTGGGCGGCGGTAAGGTAGCTTGGTCAATGAGCCTACTTAAGTCAATTAAAACCAACTCATTGTACAGCTGCCGAGCTCGGTCAGTCTTTTTCGTGAAGGGGCAGGGAATAACCCAAAAGTTTGTTAGCTCGCTTTCTACGGCCTGGCGGTCGGCGGGGGTGCCGGCTTTGGCTGCGGCGGCGTCTTGGGTCAGGGTGCCTAGGGCCTCTTCCCAGTCGGTAGCGGAGCTGAGCGAATTCCAATCAATAGCGGCCATTGGGTAGGGGATGAGAAAGGTTACTTTTTAGCGGCTCTTAACTCTTCGGCCAGCGTTTGCACGGTTTGGGCGTAGCTCACCAGGTCTTGGCGGCTCACCTGACTGGCCTTGGCCAGCAGCAGGCGCAGCTCGTGGTGGCTACTGGCCCAGGTGTCAAGCAGCTGGGTGCTTTTGCTGAGCAGCGCCGCGTCGCGGGCGGGGCCGCCACACCGGGCTTGGGCGGCCGCCAGCTGCGCCTGGGGCAGCTCGGTTAGCGGCCGGTAATACAGCTCGCGGCGGCGCAGGGCATCCAGGAGCGCGGCTTTGGCCAGGCGCTGCTGCGCGGGGCTGCGGCGGCGCTGCCAGGCGGCATAGGCGGTGGCTACCGTGCGCTGGGGGTCGTAGTCCCACTGCCGGATGTGGTCCAGGGGGCCGTCGTGGTCGATGGGGTTTTCCAGCGAGGCATACTTACCGGCCCGCACCAAGTTATCGGCCTGCGTGAGCGCTGCCAGCAGGCTCACCAGCGAATCTTGCCGCTGCAGCGTAAACTGGTACCAGTACTGCGCCTGGCGGTAGCCGTCGGGCAAGTTGGCGTAAGAAAGCTGGTAGGCCGTCGAGTCGATGGCGTAGAAGTGCCGCATGCCCAGGCGCAGTAGCTGCGCCGATAGCTGAATGGCGGAGTCCTGCGCGGGCGAGGCCAGCTTGCCGAGGCTATGAATTGTTTTGGCAGCGTTGAGGTCAGTCGCCACTTTGCCCAGCGCCTTCAAGATGGGCTGCGCGGTCGCGTTGATGGGGGCTGCTACCGGCAGCGCGGCACTCAAAAACTCCGCGCTTTTCGTAGCAATAGCTTGCGTAGCGGCAAAAACCTGGTTGATGGCCGCGCCGCGCTTTTGGCCGGCTGCCGCCACCGCGTCCAGGGCGTGGGCGTAGGCATCGAAGGCGTGCGCCACCTCGGCAAATTTGTGCGCCTTGCGGGTTAGCTGCTGCCGGGCGGTGTCGAGCTGAATCCGGTTTTGGGTTTCGGCAGCGGGCAGCTGCACCCGGTTTAGGTCGGCCACCACGCGGCGCAAGCTCTCCTCAATGGCCGTTCCCATGGCGATGGTGGCTTTCGTAAAAGGCTGCACATCGGGTACTTCGCAGCTTTTGAGCAGCAGCCCTAGCAGTAGTAGGCCTAGGCCGCGCCCGTAGCGCGCGGCGCGCGCGGCAAGCCCGGCTTTAAAGCGTTGCATTGGCTAGAGCAATTGCTTTCGCCAGGTTGGCGTCGGCCTGTTTTTGCAGCTGGTCAGCGGCGGCGGTAGGCTGGGGGGCTTCCGCATCGGTAGCGCGGAAGCTAGCCGGGGCCGCCGGGCGGGTGGCGGCGCTGCGCGCGATGGTGGCTACCGCGTGCGCGGCCTGCACCTTGGTTTCAACGGCTTTCGTTCGCTTGATGTCTTGCACGCTGCTCACGTAGCCCAGCACCGACTTCCAAAAGCCCGAGCCGCCACTGGCCAGCAGGCCCAGCACCACCAGGTGCCCCCGGCCCTGGAGCGGCGCGGCCAGCAGCTCCTGCGCCAAAAATGCGGTGGCAATGCCCGCCAGCACAGCCAGCACTTGCAGCACGAGCTTGCGGGTGGCCTCGTTGCGCGGCTGCTCGGTGCGGAGCCACGGCACCAGGTTTTTGACAATAGCTACCAGGCGCTCGGAAGCCACGCTCAGGGCCAGCACCACGGTAAGCAGGTTGGATAGGTTTTCGAGCATACCTAAGGAAGTTAAAACCAGGGATGAGGTAAGCGAGCAGCCACAAATAGCGGCGCCGGTCGGCGCAGCGCCAAGGCCCGATGGCCGGGCCCCAGCCGTAAAGCACGAAATTTTACATGGGCACCCAGCCTTCGCGCAGCGCCCTGGCGGTGAGGCCCACGGGAGTGCGCACCCCGGCTTTGTGCAGCAAGGTGCGGCGGTGGCTTTCGACGGTGCGCACGCTCAGGCACAGGCGCTGCGCAATTTGCACGTTGCCGAGGTCGGCTACCACCAGCGCCAGTACCTCCAGCTCGCGGGGGCTGAAGCCAGCGTTGGGGGTGCGGCGGCTCGGCTGGGGTGCCGTGCCCGGCGGGCTACCGCGCAGCAGCTCGGTGGCCGTAGCTGCTACCTCAGTTGGAGTGGCGTGGCGGGGCAGCAGCCGCAGCGAGGTAATCGCCCCTAGGGGCAGCGCGGGCGGGCGGCGGCCCGTAAGCACCAGAAAGGGCAAGTTGGCGCGCAGCTGGCGCGCCTGCCGCAGCAAGCCGGGCAGCAGGGGCGACGCAAACGCGGCGCTATCCACAATCAGTAGCGCGTAGGCGTGCGTGCGCAAATGGGCCAGCAGCTGGCTAGGGTCGGTAACCAAGGTGGCCGTGCGCTCGGGCCAGGTTTCGTGTAGGGTCAGCAAGAGGCCCCGGCACAGCAGGGTAGGCGGGGCCGCTACCAGCAGCCCCGTGGGGGAAGACGGTGATAGACCCATGCAGCAAGGCGGTTTTCATAGCGTGAGAAAAGCAGTATGCCGCCGACCAGCGCGGTAAGCCACCCACCGGGGTAATCGGTAGGGTAGAGCTTATAAACAGCTGGCCGGCATTAATTTTATGAAAATTAAAGGATAGAATTTGCTAAAGCAAGTCATCCGGTACTACTTCAACCAGCGCGAGCTGCGCACCCTGGCCCAACTCGCCCGCCGGGTCGGCGTCGAGCAGCAGCGCGCGGGTGGGGGGCTGCCCCTCGGGGGCTACTTCTTCGATGGTGGCGGGCAGGGCCAGGGGCGGGTAGCCGGGCCGGCGCAGCAGCAGGCGTAGGGCGGCGTGCAGCGGCGGGGCGGCCAGCCAGGCCGGCGCGGGCGGCGCGGGCAGTACCAGCAGCCCCAGCCCCGGCACGCGCAGGCTGCGGGCGACCCAAAAAACAGCAGTAGACATAGCGCCTGCTACGCAAAAATGCCGCGCCGGGCGGCCACGCGGACGCGGCGGCCGGACCAGGATAGCCAGGCCGCCGCGCCCATTCGCCCTAAACACCCCTAGGCGGGTGCCATGCCCCTAGGGGCCTACTGCACTGACGGGGCGGTTTTCATGATGAAGCCCTTGCGTTTGCCCCGCTGTTTGATGCGGGTGCCGGGCAGCAGCTGCATCTCGACGTGCTCGTCGGCGCAGGTGGTGGGCGTAATGGACTGGGGCTCGTAGCCAGCGGCGCTGAAAAGCAGGGTGGGCTTGGCTACGTTGGCCGTGGGCAGGGTGTAGTAACCCTCGCTGTTGGTAATAGCCAGCAGCCGGGTGCCTGGGATGGCGACCGTGGCGCCAGCCAGGGGCCTGTCGCTGCCCATTACGTAGCCGCTAAGGGCCGAGCAGGGCGGCCCCGGCGCGGCAGCTACGGGGGCAGGCACGGGCGCGGTTTGGGCCCCGGCCACGCGGGCGCCAGCCAGCAAAAAACCTCCTATAAGCAAAAAGTATTTCATAAAGTAACTACTGTTTATAAAGCAGATAAAGCGGTGATTAACAAAATAATGCTAAAATAAAATTGAATATTTCAGCGGGTGCGGGCCCGCTGGCAACAGGCTAGCAAGGTAGCATAAAATAGCCAGCGCCCCAGGGCTTAGCCGCCTGCCTAGCCCTAGGGGCGCCAGTGAAAAAAACGTGCCAGATAGCCGCCGTTCCACCGTTACCTTCGCTTATGCGCTTTTACCCGTTGCTGCCTGGCTGGCTGATGGGGCTGCTGGCGGGCCTCCTGGGGGCTACCTCCGCTGCTGCTCAGCTTGCCCCCGGTTTGCCCGCCCCGGCCCCGTTGCCCTGCCTGCTGCTGCCCCTAGGCCCCGCCGAGCGGGTGGCCGCCGCGCCGCTCATCGTAGAAGCGCAGGTGCTGGACGCCCAGGGCGAGTGGGATGCCGGCCACCAGCGCATCTTCACCCGGCAGCACCTGCGCGTGTTTCGGGTGCTAAAGGGTGCGCTGCCCGACACGGCCGCCCTGCCCCTACTGGTAGAGGGCGGGCAGGTGGGCCTAATCCGCCAGGAGCTGACCAACACCCTGCGGCCGCTGCCGCCGGGCCAGCAGGGTATTTTTTTTCTAATGCCCGCGCCCTGGCCCGGCCTGGCTTCCGCCTGGGCGGCCTACGCTTCCAGCCAGGGCGTTATCGCCTTCGACCTAGCCCAGAATACGGCTGCCGAGCCCACCCGGCCCTACGCCAGTCCGGCCGCGGCCCTCGCCCAAACCATTCAGCTGAGCGGCCAGCCCGCCCAGGTGCTGCGTCCCAACCCGGCCCTGGCGGCCGCCGCGCAGCAAGCGGCTGCCCGAGCTGCGGCCGCCGCTACCCAGCGCACCCAGGCCGTGGCCATCAGCGGCTTTAGCCCCAGCGTAACCACGGCGGGCACGGGTGCGGTGCTTACCATCGTGGGCAGCGGCTTTGGCAGCAGCCGGGGCAGTGGGGGCGTCGATTTTCGCAATGCCGACGATGGCGGGGCCACCACCACCCGCGCCCTGGCGTTCGATTATCTCAGCTGGAGCGACACGCGCATTCAAGTGCGGGTGCCGTCGCTGGCGAGTGATGGGCACCCGGCCGGCACCGGCCTGCTGCGCGTGACGGCCGCCGACGGTAGCACCGCCGACTCGGCCACGCCGCTCACCATCGTGTATGCCCTCACCACCATTAATAACACCAGCTCGACGTTTGTAGACCGCCCCAACCACGTGGCTACCAACGGCGCGGGCGGCCTTAACTTTCAGCTGGCGCCCAACTTCCGGGCCAACGCGGCGGCCGTGGCGGCCTGGCAGCGGGCCCTGGCGCAGTGGCGCTGCCGCACCGGCATCAACTGGGCCCTAGGCCCCGATGCCGCGGCCAATACCATTGCCCTGGACCAAGCCAACGTGGTGGCCTTCGATGATGGCAGCTTGCCGGCGCGCGTGCTGGGGCGCACTTCCACCTACTACTCGGGCTGCTACAACCTCCAGGGCGAGGTGGTTTTCTACACGCAGGAGATTGACCAGCAGTTTGCTACCAGCCTGACTTTCCAATTCGGGCCGGCCCTGGCCACGGCCGGGCAATACGATTTTGAGTCGGTAGCCACCCACGAGCTGGGCCACGCCCAGCAGCTGAGCCACCTCATTCGGCCGGGGGCCATCATGCACTACGGCATTGCGGCGGGGGCCAATTTGCGCACCCTCAACCCGGCGTCCGACGTGGCGGGCGGGCGGCTGGTGCTGCGCACGCGCAGCTTCCGGCAGCGCGGGTGCGGCGGGCCGGCCATGCTGCCCGCGCCCCTCACCAGCCTGGGGGCCACCACCCCAGGTGGCGCCACCTTCCCGTTCAGCACCCGCGACGAATGCTACGTGAGCGGCTTTGTGCTGGAGCGCAGCGCCGGCCCCGACACCACGGCCGCCGCGGCTGGCTGGCAGGCGGTAGCCAGTACCAGCGCCGGCCAAGCCAGCGGCCAGTACCAGCTGGCCGACCCGCAGCCGGCCACCGGCCTACGCTACTACCGCCTGGGGGTGCGCCGCCCCGATGGCACCACCGACTACGCCGCGCCCCTGCCCGCCAGCGCTGATACCGCCACGGCCGGGCCCCAGGTATTTCCCAATCCACTCGGCGCCAACCAGCTGCAGCTCAGCTACCCAGCCGCGGCAGCCGGCACCCTGGTGCTGCGCCTCTACGACACCGTGGGCCGCTGCTGCCTGGCCCAGGCCGTGAGCGTGCAGGCGGGCCTCAACCTGCTCAGCCTGAACGCGGAAGGCCTGCTGCCGGGCCTGTACTTGCTGCGCTTCACCGCCAGCGGCCAGCCCAGCTACACCGTGCGCCTGCTGCGCCTGTGAGGTGAGGTAGCTGGCCACGCTGTTCAGGCTGCCCTAGGACCCTAGGGCGCTAAAAGGCCGCGAGCTGCTCGGCCGTGAGGTTGCCGTTCAGCCACTCGCCATCGAGTTGGGCGCCCAGCTTTTTATAGAAGCCGATGGCCGGCTCGTTCCAGTCCAGCACCTGCCACTTCAGGCGCTGGGCGTTGGTGCGCCGGGCCTCGGCCACCACGGCCTCGAACAGCTGCCGGCCGTAGCCGCCGCGCCGGGCTGCTTCGGTAATCACCAGGTCTTCCAGGTACAGCATTCGGCCTTTCCAGGTGGAGTAGGCGGTGTAAAAGAGGGCCAGGCCCAGCAAGTCGGCGCCGCTTTCGAGCACGAAAAACCCGAAAATTGGCTCGGGCCCGAAGCCGTCGCGGCGCATCATGTCCAGGGTGTTGGTGACTTCGTGCGGGGCGCGCTCATACTCGGCCAGCTCCTGGATGAGGGCCAGCACGCGGGGCAAATCGGTTTCCTGGCCGCGGCGAATGGTTGGGGTGGGCATGGGGCGGAGGTAAATGCAGCAGCCTGGGCTGGTAAACTACCGGTAGCTTACCAGCCCAGGCCGATGAATTAAACGAGTAAAAGCAGCTGGCTGGCGCTGGCCTTAGGCCCGCGCGCCGGGCTACAGCTGCTCCTGCATTTTCTTGATGTCTTCGGTCGCGTTCTGCGCGTTCAGCTCGCGGTTAACGCTGTTGGCAGCCGGCTCGGGGGCTTTTTTGCCGCCGGTAGTGTCCACTACGGGGGGCAGGGGGGGCAGCGTGGTAGTAGCTACGTCGTCTTCCGACGAGGTGGAGGCGCCGCTGTTCGGCGACTCGTCATTGCACGAGGCCAGGGTCAGGGTGAGGGCCGCCGACGCGAGGAGCGCGGGCAGGAAGCGTTTCATCATCATGAGGGTAAGCCGATTTTCAGGCTGCAAGTTACGCAGAAGCCGGAATGAGCGTTGGCGAAAAGCAGATGTGCGCCCACAGCACCGCGCCCAGCCACAGCAGCCGGGCCGTCCAGGCCAGCGTGCGCAGCCAGTTGGTGCGCGTCAGCCCGTCGATGGCCACGTAGTCGAAGCCCTGCGCGCCGAGGCGATTGTGGAAGGGCACGGATACGAAAAACGTGACCAGCCAGACGAGCGCCACCAGTCCCGCCTGCCCTAGTGCAAAAGCGGGCCCTAGGGGCCGCCAGGCCGCCCAGGTTAGCCAGCCGGCCAGCGCCAGCTCGGCCACCATGGGGGCGGCCACCACCCAGCCCATGCCTTGCGTGTGGGCAGCGTGGTAGCGGCTAAACTCCGCTTTGCCCACCAGCCCCAGGGCCGGATACGTCACGAGCTGCACTACCCACACCAGCCCGGTGAGGTAGGCGGCCAGCGCAAAATTGAGCAGCAGCAGGTGCGGGAGCGACATAGCAGAGCGGGCGGGGCGCCGCCCCGTGCAACGCTCCTACGCAAACCGCCGACTTCTAGGTGCCTAGGCCGCCGGGTGCTACTTTGCGGCGCCAAGCGCGGCGCGCGGCGTTTAACTTTTGCTTGATGAAAAACTACCTCTACCTGCCGCTGCTGGCGGCCCTGGGCGCGGCCTGCCAGTCGGGGCCCTCGTCGTCGTCGGGCGCCGGCAAGCCCGACGTGCTGCAAGCCGCCCTCGACACTACCGTGGCGCCCGGCGACGACTTTTTCACCTATGCCAACGGCACCTGGCTCAAAAACCACCCCATTCCGGCCTCGGAAAGCAGCTGGGGCATCGGGCGCGAAGTGCAGAACGAGGTGTATGCCCAGCTGCGCACCATCAGCCAGCAAGCGGCCGGGGCCAAGGCGGCCGAAGGCTCGGCCCAGCAGAAAATCGGTGACTTCTGGGCCGTGGGCCTCGACTCGGCGCGGGCCGATAAGCTGGGCGCGCAGCCCATTCAGCGAGAGTTGAATGAAGCAACGGAGATGGAGTCGATATACCAAGTACCTGAGGTAGTAGCGCACTTGGTGCCCCTAGGAGTAAACGCGCTCATTAGCCCCAACGTGCAGCAAGATGCTAAGCACTCTGACCGCATGGCGCTGTATTTATGGCAGGGCGGCCTGGGACTGCCCAACCGTGACTATTATTTCAACACCGACGCACGCACCAAAAAAATTCGCGCGCAGTACGTGCGCCATGTGGCCCGCATATTTCAACTACTTGACCCCCAGCAACTCGGCAAAGATTCGGCTACGGCCAAGGCGAATGCGGCGCGGGTGATGGCGCTGGAAACTACACTAGCTAGGTCGTCGCGCAAGCTCGAAGCCCTGCGCGACCCCTATGCCAACTACCACAAGATGAGCCTAAAACAGCTCGATAAGCTGGCGCCTCTGAGCCAAACTACTTGGGGAGAATGGCTGGGTGAAATGGGCATTCCGAAGCAAGACAGCGTAATTGTAGGCCAGCCCGAGTTTTACCAGGCGGTGAGTAAGCTGCTTCAAAACACTGGCCTTGAGGACTGGCAGGCCTACCTGAGCTGGCAGCTCACGCGCCGCTTTGCGCCCACCCTCAGCCAGGCGTTTGCCGACGAGAACTTCCATTTTTACGGCACCATTTTGCGCGGCGCCACCGCCCAGCGCCCCCGCTGGAAGCGCGTGCTCGATATGGAGGAGCGGGCCCTAGGGGACGATTTGGGCCAGTTGTTCGTGAAGGAGTACTTCAAGCCCGAAGCCAAGGAGCGCTACCAAAAGCTGGTGGCTAACATCGTGTCGTCGTTCTCGGACCACATCAAGCGCCTTGACTGGATGAGCGACACCACCAAGCAGGTGGCCGAAGCCAAGCTGCGCCAGATAACCCGCAAGGTGGGCTACGCCGACAAGTGGAAGGACTACGGCCAGCTGCAAATTGGCCGCAACTCGCTAACCGAAAACGTGATGCGCGCCAACCGCTGGGACTGGAACTACGACCTGAGCAAGCTGGGCAAGCCCGTAGACCGCACCCTGTGGGGCATGACGCCCCAGACCTACAACGCCTACTACAACCCCAGCAACAACGAGATTGTGCTGCCCGCCGCCGCCTTCGCCATCCCCGGCATGCTCGACGCCGACGTGGACGACGCGGTGGTGTACGGCTACGCGGGCGCCAGCACCATCGGCCACGAGCTAACCCACGGCTTCGACGACGAGGGCAGCCAGTTCGACGCCAAGGGCAACCTGCACGAGTGGTGGACCAAGGGCGACCGTAAGCGCTTCAACCAGCGCGTGGCGGGCATTGTGCGGCAGTTCAGTGGCTACACCGCCCTCGACTCGTTGCACCTGAACGGCAAGGCTACGGCCGGCGAAAACATCGCCGACCTAGGTGGCATCGTCATCGGCCTCGACGCCTTCAAGAAAACCAAGGAGTACCAGGAGGGCAAGAAGATTGGCGGCCTCACGCCGGTGCAGCGCTACTTCCTCGGGTACGCCCTGGGCTGGCAAGACCAGCAGCGCCAGGAGGCCCTGGCCTCGCAAATCCTGACCGACGTGCACTCGCCCGCCCAGTACCGCGTGAACGGCCCTATGGCTGACGTACCCGAGTTCTACGAAGCCTTCGGCGTGAAGCCCGGCCAGAAGCTCTACCGGCCTGATTCGGCGCGGGTGAAAATCTGGTAGGGCCCTAGGGGGTGGTACTAGTAAAAGGTAGAAGCACGTCATGCTGAGCCTGCCGAAGCATCTCTACCGCGCAAGTAACCCCTACCGTTAGGGGCTAGCTGCGCGGTAGAGATGCTTCGACAAGCTCAGCATGACGTGCTGGTTATTGCAAATGGCCACCAACTTGCGTGAAGAATACATGAGTAAAGCCTGAGCCCTAGGGTAGTAGCTACCTTTGCCCGGTAGTATACCCTAGGGCTTAGCTTTTACTGTTTTGATAACTTCTACTTTTCGGGGAATAGTACTGCTCGCGGTAGGCACCTTGCTAGCCAGCGCGGCCTACGGCCAAGGCGGCGTGACGCCGCCCTCGTCGGTGCTGCCCGCCAAGCCCCCGGCGGCGGCCTCGGCCCAGCAGCCGGTGCACTACGAGTACGGCGAGCCCGGCGACAAGCACGGCTGGAGCGTGCACTTTCAGCAAACCATTATTAAGCAGTGGCACAGCGAGTTTCGGGCGCCCTACCAGGATAGCCTGAGCCTGCAAGTGCGCGAAAATGCCAAGCTTTCGCTCACCACTACGGCGTTCATCGGGCGGCGGCTGTGGCACAACGGGGCCATTTTTGTGAACCCCGAGGTGTCGGGTGGCAGCGGGCTCAGTGGCGCCTCGGGCGTGGCCGGCGCGCTCAACGGCGAAACGTTCCGGGTGGGCTCGGCCGAGCCGGTGCTCTACCTGGCCCGCCTGTTTTTGCAGCAGCGCTTCGCCCTCACCGACGAGGTGGTGGACGACGAGGACGACTTCAACCAGCTAGGGGGGCCTAGGCCCACGCGCTACCTGGGCATCGTGGTGGGTAAAATCAGCCTGGCCGACTACTTCGACCAGAATAGCTACTCGCACGACCCGCGCACGCAGTTCTTCAACTGGAGCCTGATGAGCGCCGGTGGCTGGGACTACCCGGCCAACACCCGCGGCTACACCGGGGCCGTGGTGGTGCAGTACATCAGCCCTGGCTTTGCGGTGCGGGCCGCTACCTCCCTGATGCCCACCTACGCCAACGGCCCCGACCTGGACTACGACTACGGCAAGGCCCACGCCGAGACCCTGGAGCTAACCAAGGTGTACAGCCTGCGCGGCCACCCCGGCACGGTGCGCCTGCTGGGCTACCGCAACCAGGCCGGCATGGGCAACTACACCCAGGCGCTGGAGCCGCAGTACAATCTCTACGAAAACGGCCGCTACCGCCCCAACCTCATTGCCACCCGCCAGGCCTACCGCACCAAGTACGGCTTCGTGGTGAATGCCGAGCAGGAGCTGAGCCCCTCGGTGGGCCTGTTTGGGCGCTTCAGCTACGACGACGGCAAGAACGAAACCTGGGCCTTCACCGAAATCGACCGCAGCCTGAGCCTGGGCATCACCAGCGACGGCAAGCGCTGGCACCGGCCCACCGACCGCCTAGGGCTGGCCGTGGTGGGCAACGGCCTCGCGCCCGAGCACCGCGCGTATTTGGCCCGCGGGGGCTACGGCTTTATCCTTGGCGATGGGGCACTTACCTACGCTACCGAATTCATTACGGAGCTATATTATAGTATAGACTTCCCAAAGTACCACGCCGCCCTCAGCCCCGATTATCAACTGGTGCTGAACCCCGGCTACAACCAAGACCGTAAGGGACCCATCCACGTGGCCGGCCTGCGATTACACGTAGAGTTCTGACAACCTAGTAGATATCCGCCTATATTTACCCCGGCATCCCAGTGCCGCCGCTATGTCTCCCGCTCAATTATCGCACTTCGACCTCTCCCGCAACTATACTTACGCCGACTACCTGACCTGGAAATTTGAGCTGATTGAATTGGTAAAAGGCAAAATGCTGCGGCCCCTGAGCGGCCCCAGCCGCCGCCACCAAGACTACGTCGCCAACATCCTGGGTCAGCTGCTGCCCTTCTTGCGCGGCAAGCCCTGCCGCGCCTACCACGCGCCCTTCGACGTGCGCCTGCCCCCGCCCGGCGGCGCCAACTTCGACGAGCAGGTCTACACCGTGGTTCAGCCCGACGTGTGCGTGGTGTGCGACCCGGCCAAGCTCGACGACCGCGGCTGCCTGGGCGCGCCCGACTGGGTAATTGAGATTATCTCGCCCGGCCACACCGCCCGCGACACCAAAATCAAGTTCGACCTCTACGAGGAAAGCGGCGTGGGCGAGTACTGGATACTATTTCCGGGCGAGCAAACCATTGCCGTGTACTTGCTCGAAGGCGGCCGCTACCGCCTCTCTACCGAGTATGCCGAGCCTGGCCCCGTGCCCGTGCGCACCCTGCCCGGCCTCACCTTCGACTGGAGCGACATCTTCACCTCGCCCTAGGCACTTAGTTAATTAGTAGAACGTCATGCTGAGCGCAGCCGAAGCATCTCTACCACGCCGTCCAACGATGCAGTAGAGATGCTTCGGCTGCGCTCAGCATGACGTTCTACTGTGTAGGTAGCAGAAGAATTCGCCTTCATGCAACGGCCTGCTTCTAGGCAGCATCTTTGCGGGCCCTTTTGCCGCTGGCGGGGCCTAGGCGGCCGGGCGGCTGCCTCGCTTACGTTGTTTCAAGTATCCTTATGCGTAAAGTCGTTTTCTCCTTGCTGCTGCTGGCCACCCTGCCACTGCGCCTCTGGGCCTGGGGCGCTGAGGGCCACCGCGCCATCGGCAACATTGCCGAGCACTACCTCACGGCCAAGGCCCGCCAGAACCTGGCCGCCATCTTGGGCACCCAGAGCCTGACGATGATAAGCACCCTGCCCGATGAGATGCGCTACCTGCCCGAGTTTAAGGACACCGCGCCCTGGCACTACGTGAACACTGCCGCTGGCCTAGCGCACGACCCCTACCTGGCCGCCGTGAAAAGCCAAGCCACGCCCAACGCCTACAGCGCCCTGCTGGCCCAGCTGGCCATCGCCAAAGACCCCAGCAAGTCCCCGGCTGAGCGCAAGCAGGCGCTATACTTCGTGGTGCACATTGTGGGCGACATCCACCAGCCCATGCACACCGGCCACGCCGAAGACAAAGGCGGCAACGACATCAAGATGACCTACCGGGGCAAGGATACCAACCTGCACAGCCTCTGGGACAGCGGCCTGCTCGACTACCAGGGCCTAACCTACACCGAGATGGGCCAGCAGTACAGCGTGCTGCCCAGCGCCGAGCGCAAGCAGTGGCAGGCCACCACCGACCCCGCCGAGTGGCTCTGGGAGTCGTACCAGATTTCGGGTAAGCTCTACGACGAGGCCGCCCAAAACCCCAACCCCGACTACCGCTACTACCCCGCCCACGCCGACGTGCTGCAGCAGCGCATCGAGCAAGCCGGCGTGCGCCTGGCAGCCGTGCTCAACGCCGCTTTCGGCTAGCCGAAGGCCCTAGGGGCCGATACCCGGTTTAGTAAACAAAAGGCCCGCTGTCAGCGGGCCTTTTTGCTGGCCTAGGGCCCTAGGCCAGCAAAAAGGCTGGCGCACTAAACAGCCAAAGTTACGGTCACTACTGGCCGGAGCGCAAGGCGGCGCCTACGGGCTAATTTTTTTAACTTAGCGGAAACACCTGAAAACTGGGCTTAAGCGACTAGGCAGCTGCAAAAATCGTTCTGGCAGAAACAGAACAGAAAAAATCATTTGCCAATGATAATGTGGCACCCATGCAAGAATGGGTAATTTTGCACCGTGAACTCGCTCAACCACCAGTTGAAAGAGCGCAACGCGAGCTGCCAAGCTCTGTTGCGAGAAGCCAGCAAGGTCGTTGCTGCCCTGTTTTTTTCGTTTGCTACGTTCTTCGCGCCCGTTGCCGCCTCAGTAGTTTGAGGCGGTTTTTTTGTGCCCGGCCGGTGCGTTCCACTTAAGTAAGGAGTAGGTTTTTAGCCTCCTCAACCCAAGAAAATTTCGCGCGCGCTTCGTCGCGGATACCCATATGCTCCGCGCCCCCGCCGCCAAGGCCAAAGCCACTATCACCGTATGCAAAAGCTCCTCACCCGCGTTGCCCAGGCCAATACGCTGCTGTGCGTGGGCCTCGACCCAATTGGCTCGGACGAAGACGTGACGCGCCGCCTAGCCCAGGTGGTGGCCGAAACCGCCCCCTACGCCGCCGCCTTCAAGCCCAACCTGGCCTTCTTCCTGAGCCGCGCCAACGGCGTACAGCTGCTGCGTCAGGTGATGCAGAGCGTACCCGAGGGCATCCCGGTCATCCTGGACGGCAAGTTTGGCGACATCGCCAACACGGCCCTGCACTACGCGCAGTTTGCCTACGACGTGGTGGGCGCCGACGCCGTGACGGTGAACGCCTACATGGGCGCCGACGCGGTAGCGCCCTTCGCCCGCCCCGGCAAGTTCGTCTTCGCCCTGGCTAAAACCTCGAACCAGTCGGCCGTGCAAGACGCCGTGCTGCAAAGCGGTGAGCCCGTGAGCGATTTCACCGCCCAGCTGCTAGCCGGCCTCGACGCCACCCACGGCAACATCGGCCTGGTAGCCGGCGCTACCGACGCGGCTGCCCTAGGCCGCCTGCGCCAGCTCTGCCCGACGCAGTGGTTTCTGGTGCCCGGCATTGGCGCGCAGGGCGGCGACCTGGCGTCCGTACTCAAAGCGGGCCTGCTGGCCGATGGCAGCGGGCTGCTGATTAACGCCTCGCGCAGCATCTGGCAAGCTGAGGATGCTGGCGCCGCCGCGCGCGAGCTGATGAACGAGATAAATGAGCATCGGACGGTGATAGCGTAAATAATTAATTTTAAGTCGTCTGTTATACTGAGCTTGTCGAAGCATCTCTACCGAACCTTGTGGCGTGGCAGAGATACTTCGACAAGCTCAGCATAACAGACGTCAAGTTTTGACAATGACCAATCAACTCACCCCCAGCCTTCCCGCCGCCGAAGTGGCCCGCATCCTCGAAGCGCAGCTGCGCGAGGAGGGCGCCTTGTTGAGCGGGCACTTCAAGCTCTCGTCGGGGCTGCACTCGGATACTTACGTGCAGTGCGCCCGCTTCTTGCGCAAGCCGGAGCTGGCAGCGCCCGCCATGGCGGTGCTGGCCCAGCGCCTGCGCGAAGCCGGGCTGGTGCCCGACGTGGTGGTGGGCCCGGCCATGGGCGGCGTGGTCGTGAGCTACGAGCTGGCCCGGCAACTGGGCGTGCCGGCACTTTTTACTGAGCGCGATGCTAATGGAGAAATGACTTTGCGCCGCGGATTTACCTTGACCCCTGGCGAGAAGGTAGTCATTGCAGAAGACGTAGTTACGACTGGCAAAAGCACCCTCGAAGTAGCCCGGGTGTTGGGCGAAATGGGGGTGGAAGTGCTGGCCGTGGCCTCCTTAATCGACCGCACCAGTGGGAAAGCTGGCCTTCCGTTCCCGAACTTTGCGCTGTTGCCGGTGCAGGCGGCCGTCTTTGCGGCCGATGCGGTGCCGGCCCACTTGGCCGGTACGCCGGCCATCAAGCCGGGCTCTCGGCCCGACGCCAAGTAGCGCGGACTTTCAGTCCGCGAGTTACCAGAATATACTATTACGCGGACCGCAAGGCCGCGCTACAAGCGGCAATCGGCCGCTCGACTGCTTACCCTAACGGGCGGCCCTCGGGCCGTCCTTTCCGTTTGGAAACCAACCAGCATTCGATTCTCCTCTCTTTGCAGCCCGGCCGCCACGACGGCGACGGGCAGCGGGTGGCCGCCGACGCGGCCCGGCACCTGGGCCTGCGCACGGGGCAGGTGCACAGCGCGGCCCTCTACGCCGTGCGCTACCCCGGCCTGAGCGCCGCGCAGGTGGCCGCCTTCGCCGCCGCCTGCCTGCAAGACCCGGTGCTGCACACGCTGGCCATCAACGAGTTGCCCGCGCCGGCCGGCGCCCGCAGCTACATCGTGGTGGCCAAGGCGCCCGGCGTGACCGACGACGAAGGCACCTCGGCCCAGAACGCACTTTCGGACTTCTTGAACGAGCCGATTGACGTGCGGACGCAGCACATTTTCAGCAAGCGGCTGTACTGGCTGGAAAATGAGCTGGCCGACGGCGACCTGCGCCGCATTGCCGAAGAGCTGCTGGCCAACAAGCTCATCAGCCGCTTCGAAGTGGGCCGCGTGGCCGAGGGCGTGCGCGACTACACCCCTAGGCCCGGCGGCGGCGCCGACGCCCGCACCGAAACCGTGCCCCTGCTGGGCCTCACGGATGAGCAGCTGGTGCAGCTGAGCAAGGACCAGGTGTACGCCCTGAACCTGGCCGAGATGCAGGCCGTGCGCGACTACTTCGCCGGGGCCGCCGTGCGCGAAGCCCGCGCCGCCCAGGGCCTGCCCAGCGACCCCACCGACTGCGAGCTGGAAATCATTGCCCAAACCTGGTCGGAGCACTGCAAGCACAAGGAGTTCAGCGCCTTAATTCACTATAAGAACGCGGAAACGGGCGCCGAGGAAACCATCGACGGGCTGTTCAAAACCTACATCAAGGGGGCCACGGCCGAGGTGGATAGGCAGCTGCGGGCCAATGGCAACGACTGGCTCATCAAGGTGTTCTCGGATAATGCGGGGGCGGTGCGGATTAACGCCGAGTCGCTGTTTGTGTGGAAGGTCGAGACGCACAACTCGCCCTCGGCCATCGACCCCTACGGCGGGGCCATCACGGGCATCTTGGGCAACAACCGCGACCCGCTAGCCACCGGCATCGGGGGCGCGCGGCTGCTGTTCAATACCAACGTGCTGTGCTTTGGCGACCCCAACTACGACGGGCCGCTGCTGACGGGGCAGCTGCACCCGCGCCGCATTTTTGAGGGCGTGCGCAAGGGCATCGAGGACGGCGGCAACAAGTCGGGCATCCCGACGGTGAACGGCGCCATCATCTTCGACGACCGCTACGCCGGCAAGCCGCTCGTGTACTGCGGCACCGGCGCCGTGATGCCCATGCAGCTGGCCGGCCAGGACAGCTGGGAGAAAATTATCCTGCCCGGCGACCGCATCCTCATGGCCGGCGGCCGGGTGGGCAAGGACGGCATCCACGGCGCCACCTTCAGCAGCATCGAGCTGGACGAGGCCGCCCCCACCACGGCCGTTCAAATCGGCTCGCCGATAACGCAGAAGCTGGCCATGGACTTCCTGCTGCTGGCCACCCGGCGCGGCCTGGTGCGGTGCAGCACCGACAACGGGGCGGGCGGCCTCTCGTCGAGCATCGGCGAGCTGGCCACGATTTCGGGCGGCGCCACCGTGGAGCTGGCCCGCGTGCCGCTGAAATACCCCGGCCTGCGCCCCTGGGAGATTTTCCTGAGCGAGTCGCAGGAGCGCTTCACCCTGGCCGTAGACCCCGCCCGCCTCGACGAGCTGCTGGCCCTAGGGCGCGAGATGGAAGTAGAGCTGACCGACATCGGCGAGTTTACCGCCAGCGGCACGCTGCACGTTCTCTTTGACCACCAACCGATTGCGGGCCTGGTGCTGGAGTTTCTGCACGACGGCGTGCCGCGCAAGACGCTGACGGCCGAGTACGTGAAGCCCGCCGCCCAGGAGCCCACGCTGCCCGCCGGGCTGGACTACAACGAGGTGCTGCTGAAGCTATTGGGTTCGCTCAACATCTGCTCGCGCGAGTCGGTAATTCGGCAGTACGACCACGAGGTGAAGGGCCGCACCGTGGTGAAGCCCCTGATGGGCGCCACCGGCCAGGCCCCGCAGGATGCGGCCGTGGTGCGCTTCAACTTCGAGAACTGGGAGGGCGTGGCCGTGAGCAACGGCATCCTGCCCCGCCTGGGCGATTTGGACGCCTACCAGATGTCGGCCGGCTCGTTTGACGAGGCCGTGCGGCAGATTATTTCGGTGGGCGGCAGGCTGCCCAACCTCACGCCGGGCGACGGGATTTTCTGGTCGGTAAACGACAACTTCTGCGTGCCCGACTCGGTGTACGACCCCGCCACCAACCCCGACGGCAAGCAAAAGCTGGCCAAGCTCGTGCAGATGTGCCAGGCCCTGCGCGATGCCTGCGCCGCCTACTGCATCCCGCTCACCAGCGGCAAAGATTCGATGAAGAACGACTTCAAGGCCGACGGGGTGAAAATCTCGGTGCCGCCGACGGTCCTCTACTCGATGACGGCCAAGATGCCCGACGTGCGGGCGGCCGTGACCAGCGACTTCAAGCAGGCCGGCGACGTGGTGTACCTGCTGGGCGAAACCTACGACGAGCTGGGCGGCTCGGAGTTTTACCAGCTGTTCGATACCCTAGGGGCCAACGTGCCGCAGGTTAATTTCCAAAAGGCCAAAGAGCTGTACACGCTGGTGGGCGAAGCCAACGACCAGTCCCTCATCCAAAGCAGCCACGACCTGAGCGACGGCGGCCTGGCCGTGGCCCTGGCCGAGTGCTGCTTCGGCCGCGATGGCCTAGGGGCCCGCCTGGAGCTACCCGCCACCGACCTGTCGGCCCCGGCGGCGCTGTTCTCGGAGTCGCACTCGCGCTTCGTGGTAACGGTGGCGCCGGAAGACGTAACGGCCTTCGAGAGCATTCTGGAGGAGCGGGCGACGCGTCTAGGGGTAGTGACGGACGACGGGCAACTGCGGGTGCACTTGCAGGGGCAGTTGCTATTGGATGCAGCCACGGCGGAGCTGCGGGCGGCCTGGACGAATGGGCCGGTGAACCAGACGATTGGCTTGGAGCCGGCAGCCTCACCCCCCGGCCCCCTCTCCTTCAGAGAGGGGGAGCTGGACGATTATTTATAAGTAAGCACTAAGAAGCCGCGCCGCCAAGGCTCCCCCTCTCTGAAGGAGAGGGGGCCGGGGGGTGAGGCCACGACGTCAGCCAACCATGACGAATCAAGCACCCAAAGCGCTTATCCTGACCGGCTTCGGCATCAACTGCGAAGAGGAGATGGCCGCGGCTTACCGCCTGGCGGGCGGCGCGCCCACCATCGTGCACCTCAACGAAGTGCTGCACGGCCGGGTGAGCATCCATGACTTCGACATCCTCAACTTCCCCGGCGGCTTCTCCTTCGGTGACGACCTGGGCTCGGGCGTGGTGCTGGCCAACAAGCTGCGTTACCGCCAAACCGACGCCGCCGGCCGCACGCTGCTTTCCGACATCCGCGAGTTCGTGGCCGCCGGCAAGTTCGTGCTCGGCATCTGCAACGGCTTTCAGGTGCTGGTGAAGCTGGGGCTGCTGCCCAACCTAGGGGGCAACTTCGAGCCCGAGGTGACGCTGACCCATAACGCCTCGGGCCGCTACGAGGACCGCTGGGTGCGCCTGAAAGTGAACCCCGCTTCGCAAACGCCCTTCCTGCGCGGCCTCACCTCGTTCGAGGTGCCCGTGCGCCACGGCGAGGGCCGCTTGGTGGTGCCCGACGCGGCGACCCGCGAACGGATTGTAGCCCTAGGGCTCAACTGCCTGGCTTACGCCGATGGCGACGACCAGGAAACGGGCACGTATCCCCTCAACCCCAACGGCGCGGATTTGAATTGTGCGGGGCTGTGTGACCCGACGGGGCAGATTTTTGGACTAATGCCGCACCCAGAGGCGTTTCTGGCGGGGTGCAACCACCCCGATTGGGGGCGGCGTAAGCGGCTGGGGGAATTGAAGGAAGAGGGGGATGGGCTGGCGCTGTTTCGGAACATTGTGAAGCACCTTACGTCGTTGCCTCACCCCCCGGCCCCCTCTCCTTCAGAGAGGGAGAGCCTTGGCGGCGCGTATGGTGAGAGTGGTAGCGAGCAGGAGGAGTTTTTGGTGGAGGAGGGTGCCGCTGACTATCGGCGGGCGGGCGCGGTGCCATTGCATCTGACAGCTGATAAGAAAAGCTGGTTTAAAACGCACAAGCAGTTTGGGCAGCAGATGCGCAAAGAGCCAACTGCGGCGGAGAATCAATTATGGCAGGCGCTGCGCAATCGGCAATTGGATGGCCTGAAGTTTCGGCGGCAGCACGCCGTTGAGCATTTTATTGTCGACTTTATTTGCTTGGAACACAGCTTGATAGTGGAAGTAGACGGTGGGATGCATTTAGACGCCGAACAGGCTGAATATGACCAAGGGCGCACGCACGAGCTGGAAAGCCAAGGTTACCAACTGCTTCGCTTCTCCAACGAGGAAGTACACAATCATTTGCCGGAAGTGCTAAAAGCTATCCGGCAAGCCGCACAACCGAACAAGGCAGGTCAAAAGAACTAACTCACCACAACTACCAACGTCAGGATCCCCCTCTCTGAAGGAGAGGGGGCCGGGGGGTGAGGCCACCACCCGCGCCGCCAGCCAACCACTAGTTATGAACACCCTCCCGCACTTTGCTACCCCCCAGCTTCAGCTGTTGCACCGCGGCAAAGTCCGCGACAGCTACCGCATCGACGATACCACCCGCCTCATCGTCGTCACCGACCGCCTCTCAGCCTTCGATAGCGTGCTCGAAACCGCGATTCCGCACAAGGGTGCGGTGCTCAACGGGCTGGCTAACTTCTGGTTTGAGCAGACCCGCGGCATCATCCCCAACCACGTGGTGAAACTGGTGGATGTCAATGCCACGCTGGTGAAGGAGGCGCAGCCCATCAAGGTGGAGATGGTGGTGCGCCACTACCTCACCGGCTCGATGCTGCGCGGCTATCAGCAGGGCCAGCGCACGTTTTCGGGTGTGACCGTGCCCGACGGCATCACCAAGCACCAGCAGTTTCCGGCGCCCATCGTGACGCCAACCACCAAGGAGGAGTCAGACCGCGAAATCACCCCTAGTAACCTAGTCAGCGAAGGCTGGGTGAGCCGCGAGCTGTACGAGCAGATGGCTGAGAAATCGCTAGCCCTGTTTAAGTTAGGCTCCGACCTGCTGCGCGAGAAGGGCATCATCCTGGTCGATACCAAGTACGAGTTCGGCCTGCTCAACGGCGAGCTGATTTTGATTGACGAAATCCACACGCCTGACTCGTCGCGCTTTTGGAGCGCCGAAGACTACGCCCGCAACCCCGAAGGCGCCGAGCAGATGGACAAGGAGTACATCCGCCAGTGGCTGATTGCCCACAAGGTGGACGGCAAGTACCCTAGGGCCCTCACGCCCGAGGTAACCCAGGAAGCAGTCAACCGCTACCTCGACATCTACGCGCGTATCGTGGGCCACCCGCTGCCCACAGCCGACGAAACCGGGGACGTAACCGAACGCCTGACCCATAACCTGGTGCAAGCTGGGCTGCTGTCCGCCTCCTAAGTCAGCGCCACCTCAGTACTCTCCTGTGCCCCATGCAACTCAACCAAGCCACGACTGACTTGCTAACGCGGATGTACCAAGGCTTCAACGCCCGCGATACCGAAGCCGTGCTGGCCTTGATGCAGCCCGATGTGCAGTGGCCCAAGGCCTTCCTGGGTGGCTACGTGCAGGGCCCCGCCGCCGTGCGGGCGTACTGGGCCCAGCAGTGGAGTGGAATCGACCCGCACGTAGACCCCACCGGCTTCGAGCTGCTGCCCGATGGCCGCGTGGCCGTCACAGTACATCAGGTAGTGCACGACCTGGCCGGCACGCTGCTCCTGGATACGACGGTGCAGCACATCTACCACTTGCGCGATGGACTGATTGCGCGGATGGATGTTCAGTCCCTTTACCCGATGGACGCAGCGCAAGCCAAGTTACTGATAGAGAGCTACATTGAGGCGTACAACCGCTTCGACGTGCCCGGCATGCTGGCCTGCCTGCAACCCGACGTGCGGTTCGAGCACTCCACCAACGGCGACGTAACGGTGCGGCTGGACAGCAAGGAGGCGTTTGAGAGCCAGGCCATTCGGGCCGCCGCGTGGTTCACGGAGCGCACGCAGCGCATTACGGATTTGCAGTGGCAGGCGGAGCAGGTGGAGGCGGCCATCGACTACCACGCCGTGACGGCTACCGACCTGCCCAACGGGGTGAAGGCCGGTACGACCCTGCAGTTCTCGGGCCGCTCGCGGTTCTCTTTTCGCGATGGGTTAATCGCTTTTATTCAAGATTTTAGCTAAGGTTTCTTTCGTATCGTGAGCGGCAACACGCAACAACTCGTCCTCCTCGGCTCCGGTGCCCGCGAGCACGCCCTGGCCTGGAAGCTCCGCCAGGATGGCGCCACCGTGCACGTGCTGCCCGGCAACGCCGGCATTGCCGGCAGCGTGCCCGGCATCAGCGCCACCGATTTTCCGGCTATCAAGAGCTTCTGCGAGGCGCACGGCAGCACGCTCATCGTGGTGGGGCCCGAGGCGCCGCTGGCGGCGGGCGTGGCCGACTACTTCCTGGGCTCGGGCATCCGGGTATTCGGGCCGCGGCGGCAGGCGGCCACGCTCGAAAGCTCGAAGGTGTGGAGCAAGGACTTTATGCGCCGCCACGGCATCGCCACGGCCCGCGCCTGGAGCTACCGCAGCGACCAGTTTGCCGAGGCCCAGGCCCAGGCCGAAGCCCTGGGGGGCCAAGTGGTGGTGAAGTACGACGGCCTGGCCGCCGGCAAGGGCGTGTACGTGTGCAGCTCGGTAGCCGAGGCCACGGCCGCCCTCACCGAGCTGCGCGAGCTGCACGAGGGCTGGTTCAGCTTCCTGCTCGAAGAAAAGCTCACCGGCCCCGAGGTCAGCCTCATCGGCCTCACCGACGGCAACCGCATCCGCCTGCTGGCGCCCGCCCAGGACCACAAGCAGCTGCTGGCCGGCGACCAGGGCCCCAACACCGGCGGCATGGGCGCCTACTGCCCCGTGCCCTTCCTGGACGATAACGCCCTGGCCGCCATCCGCCAGGACATCATCGACCCCACCCTGCGCGGCCTGCAAGCCGAGCCGTTCGATTTTGTGGGCTTTCTCTACTTCGGCGTGATGCTGACGCCCCAGGGCCCCAAGCTGCTCGAATACAACGTGCGCCTCGGCGACCCCGAGGCCGAGGTGCTGCTGCCCGCCCTCGAAAGCAGCCTGCTGGAGCTGATTGAAGCCACCCTCGACGGCAGCCTGGCCCAGACCATCACGCGGCAGCGCCCCGGTGCCTTCGTGGGCGTGGTGCTGGCCTCGGGCGGCTACCCCGCCGCGCAGTTCCCGACGGGCTTCCCTATCCACGGCATCGGCCAGCAGACCAAGGGCACCCACGTATTTGTGGGTGGCGTGCAGCCCGGCCAGCAGCCCGGCGAACTACTCACGGCCAGCGGCCGGGTGGCCGTGGTAGTGGCCCACGGCCCCGACCTGCCCACCGCCGTGCAGCTGGCCTACGCCGAAGCCGAGAAAGTGAACTTCCAGGATAAGTACGTGCGCCCCGACATCGGCCAGCGCCCCGCGCCGCTGCTCGAAACCAAGGCTTATTAGGTGTGATGATGGACGAGATGCGCAATGCCTCACCCCCCCGACCCCCCTCTCCTTCAGAGAGGGGGGAGCCAACCGTCAGCGGATGGTTGCAGTCGTCAGGCTCCCCCCTCTCTGAAGGAGAGGGGGGCCGGGGGGGTGAGGCAAAACTCGCCATCCTGCTTTCCGGCCGCGGCTCCAACATGCTGGCCCTGGCTGAAGCCATCAAAACTGGCCCCCTGCGCGGGCTGGCCGAGGTGGCCGTAGTATTCAGCAACGACCCCGCCGCGCCCGGCCTCGAAGCTGCCGCGGCCCTAGGGCTGCCCACCGCCAGCCTGCCCTCGAAAGGCCGCAAGCGGGCGGAGTTTGACCAGGACGTGGTGGCCGCGCTGCAAGCCTACCGGCCCGACTACGTGGTGCTGGCCGGCTACATGCGCGTGCTCTCGCCCACGTTCGTGCGCGCCTTTGCCGGGCGCATTATCAATATCCACCCCGCCGATACGCACCAGCACCAGGGCCTGCACGCCTACGAGTGGGCCTTCGACAACCACCTGCCCGAAACGAAAATAACCGTGCACCTCGTGGACGAAGGACTCGATACCGGCCCCATCCTGGCCCAGCAAGTCGTAAATTTGGAAGGGGCCGACTCGCTGGCCGAAGTGCAGCGCCGCGGCCTCGCCGTCGAGCACGTGCTCTACGCCGAAACGCTGGCCGACTTGATTAAACGCAACGCCGCCCAACCCGAAGGAACGTCATGCTGAGCTTGCCAAAGCATCTCTGCCACGCCGCTAGCGAACCGTTCAACCGAAGAAAGGCGCAAGCCAACGACGCGGTAGAGGTGCTTCGGCAAGTTCAGCATGACCGCCTTTTTACCGACGTCCTGCTGACCTCGTTCCGCCCAGCCCTCCCGCCCAACTGTTAATTGTTAAATGCTAATTGTTAATTGCTTATGTGTGGCATTGTAGGTTTTCACGGCCCCGAGCGCGTGGTGGGCGACATGATTATCGGCCTCACCGCCTTGCAGCACCGCGGGCAGGACGCGGCCGGCATTGCCACCTTCGACGGCGACGCCTTCCACCTGCACAAGGGGCAGGGGCTGGTCAATGACGTGTTCCGGCCCAAGGCGGTGAAGAAGCTGACCGGCAACACCGGCATCGGGCACGTGCGCTACACCACGCAGGGCGCCAACGACTCCGACCTGGCCCAGCCCTTCACCACCAGCTACCCCTTCGGCCTGGCGATGGTGCACAACGGCAACGTCATCAACTTCCGCGACGTGGCCAAGCTGCTGCACGAGAAGTACCACGTGCTGCCCAAAACCACCAACGACCTGGAGCTTATCATGTACACCTTCGCCTCGGAGCTGCGCGTGAAAGACCTGGACCGCATCTCGGTGGTGGATATCTTCGATGCCGTCGAAACCACCCAGGAGCTGGTGAAGGGCGCCTATGCCACCATCACCATCATCGCCGGCCACGGCCTGCTGGCCTTTACCGACCCCCTAGGGATTCGGCCGCTGGTGCTGGGCCGCCGCAACACGCCCGACGGCCCGGTGTACGCCTTCGCCTCCGAGAGCACCTGCTTCGACTACCTCGACTTCGAGTTTCTGGCCGACGTGGGGCCGGGACAGGCGGTGTTTATCGACAACAACTTCCAGGTTCACTACAAGAACCAGAACACGGTGCCCAAGGCCTTCTGCGTGTTCGAGCAGATTTACTTCGCCCGCGAGGACTCCACCATTCACGGCCGGCTGGTGGCCCGCGAGCGGGTGCGCCTGGGCAAAATCATCGCCCGCAAGGTGGTCGATGCCGGCCTTCGGCCCGACATGGTGATTGACGTGCCCAGCAGCGGCTACTTTTCGGCCTCGGGCCTGGCCGAAGCCATCGGCGTGCCCTACCGCCGCGCTATGGTCAAGAACAACCACATGGGCCGCTCGTTCATCGTGCCCACCCAGGCCGGCCGCGAGGATGTGGTGAAGAAGAAGCTCAACCCCATCCGCGCCTTCGTGGAGGGCAAGAAAGTGGCCGTCGTGGACGACAGCATCGTGCGCGGTACTACCTCGCGCCGCATCGTGCGCCTGCTACGCGAGGCCGGCGCCACGGAGGTGTACTTCATCAGCAGCGCCCCGCCCATCGTGTCGCCCTGCATCTACGGCATCGACATGGCCATGAGCACCGAGCTGATTGCCGCCAACTACTCGGAAGAGGAAATCTGCCGCTACATCGAGGCCGACCGCGTCATCTACCAGGACCTGCAGGACCTGAAAGACCTCTTCGCCGAGGAGCGCGGCCACGGCGGCTCGTGCTTCGCCTGCTTCACCGGCCAGTACCCCACCGGCGACGTGACCCGCTACCTACGCCACATCCAGGAGGAGCGCCTCAGCCACCGCGAACCCGATAAGATGTTGTCGGTGAGCGCGAAAGCGCCCGCACCGACCGAGCATTAAACCAAGCCAGAAAAAAACTCCCCTCCTCAGACGAGGAGGGGACATTTTTGCGAAGCAAAAATTGGGGTGGTTGACCTCGTTGAACGACCCGCCCGCTAAGCCAACCCTCCCACATGGCCCAGCTCCACAACCTCCCGCACCAAAAAACCTTCCGCCAAGCCCTACGCACCAACGGCACGGCGGCCGAGGCCACGCTGTGGCGAGCACTGAAAAGCGCCCAGCTTGGCGGCTATAAATTCCGCCGCCAGCACGGGGTGGGGCCATACGTGCTGGATTTTTACTGCCCGGCCGCCCGGCTGGCCGTGGAGCTGGATGGTGCCGGCCATGCAGATGCGGTAGGCCAAGCGCACGACGCGGAGCGCGACAGCTACCTGCGGGCGCTGGGCATTCGAGTGCTTCGGTTTGAAAACAAGCTGGTTTGGAGCAATTTTGAGGAGATAACCCACGCTATTTTGTCGGCGCTAGTGAGTTCTGACGGTGCAAACGACCTCAACCACCCCAGTTAAAGCTGCGCTTTAACGTCCCCTCCTTGGCTAAGGAGAGGAGTTTTTTCTTTTCTATGTCTGCCTCTAACACCCCCGACACCGGCTACTCCATCGAAGAAGGCAATAACGCCTCGCGCAACGCCTACGCCTGGGCCAAGAAAACCTTCACCACCCGCGCCGGCCTGCCCGGCGAGCCGGCCCGCGGCCTCGACGGCGGCTTCAGCAACGAAATCCGCTTCGGCCAGGAGCGCCTGGGCATCAGCTCCGACGGCATCGGCACCAAGATTGAACTGGCCGAGCGCCTCGACCGCTACGATACCCTAGGCTACGACCTGGTAGCCATGACCGCCGACGACCTCATCGCCGCCGGCTTCGTGCCCACCAACCTGTCGAATATCATCGACGTGAATACGCTCAGCTACAGCGTAGTAGACGAGCTGATGCGCGGCCTGCACGACGCCTGCCAGTTCTCGAAAATCGCCATTACCGGCGGCGAAATCGCGGAGTTAGGCTCGCGCATCGGCGGCTACCCCGGCGCCCGCATGAACTTCAACTGGGCCAGCACCGCCATCGGCGTACTGCACCCGAGCCTGGCGCAACCCCTGAGCGGCGCGGCCGCCCAGCCGGGCGATGCTGTGGTGGCGTTGCAGTCGCCCTCGTTCCGCTCCAACGGCTACTCACTGGCCCGCAAGACCTTGCAGCGCCTCTTCGGCGACAAGTGGCACGAGCAAGCCTACGACGGCCCCGACGCCGCCCAGTACCCCACCTGGGGCGACGCCCTGCTGGCGCCCTCGCTCATCTACTCGCCGGCCGTGGCCGCCCTGCTCGACGCCGGCCAGCCCCTGCGCGGCGCCGCCCACATCACCGGCGGCGGCGTGGCCGACAACTTCCAGCGCGTGCTGCAAAACGGCCTAGGCGCCGAGCTAGATAACCTCTTCCCCCCCCTGCCCGCCATGCAGCGCCTCTGCGAAATCGGCGGCATAGAGGCCGAAACCGCATACCTCTACTGGAACATGGGCAACGGGATGTTGCTGGTAGTAGCCCCCGAAGCTGCCGACGCTGTGGTGCAGCAGCTCACGGCCCTAGGCTACGCCGCCCAGGTGGCCGGGCGGCTCATGGCGGAAGCGGGCGTGACGCTGCGCGTGGCGGCGGGGGAGCTGCGGTATGGGTAATTCTGTGAGTTATCAATTGGAGAAATGGGCGTGGTCAGAAGCTGATTTTGACCGAATGGGCTGGCATGATGCTAGAATTTATGCGGTACAATTTGGGAAAGACATCAGCTTCGACGTTGACTATATTTTTGAATGGGTTAAGTCAGACGCAGATGACTTTTTCTCGTTTGTTGTTGCGCCCGTTACGCTCGTCTTTCTAAATCCTACTAGCATTTTATTTAATGTTGATTGCCGAATTAGTCAACAATTAGAAGTAGAAGATATACAACGACGTGTTGCAAGCAGTGGAAGTACGGAGTGGTGCATTGAAACTCACCAAGGTACTATCACGATTACTGCTGATTCTTTCCGGCAAGTAGTTAGGCGACAGCCCACTCTGCAAACTGGCCAGCAGGTATTACCTGAAGAGCGTGGCGATTCTAGTTTTAGTGTGGTGCCAGATACTACATTTAGTGAATCGACAGAAGTTAGAAAGCTTAAAGCAGCTGATTTCGCACTTCGAGAAAAAGCTGTTCAAATACGTCGGTTACGCCGTCAATTAGAAATATTACTTGAGCAGCGAAGCGCAGGAGTACTAGAGGTGAAGCAGTATTTATTAGAAAAGCGCAGAGTAGAAGACTTGGTAAGTCAATTGAAAATAGAATTGCAAGCGGCGAACTACGAAGGTGTTGTATAAGTGTTATCACACCGCCCGGCCCGGTCGCTTGTCCAGCATCAGTTGGGTGCGGAACTCGTGGAGGCCTTGCTCCAGGCCCACAGGGTAGGTGTGGGGGTTGAGGAAGCGGCGGATGCTGGGGTCGAGGGCGCCAACTTCCTGGCGGGCGTGGGCGCGGCTCTCGACCAGGGTGGGTAGCTGCTGCACCAGCTGGCCCTGGCGCAGCACGGGTTGCAGCAGGTCGCGGTAGGGGGCGCCGGGGCGCACGGGGCGGCGGCGGGTGGCGTCGGCGGGGTCGAGGATGGTGGGGGCTTCGGGCAGCGGGGCTTCGGCGGCCACGTTGTAAATCATGTCGGCGCGGGGCTGGCCGCCGGCTTCGGCCTGGTAGCGACGCACTTGCAGGATGCCGGGGATACTGGTCTTGGCTTGCTGCTCCGAGAGCTTAATCATGAAGTCCCAGCTTTGGCCATCTGCCGAGCGCAGGGCGGCCAGTTTGTAGACGCCCCCCAGGGCCGGCTGGTTGTAGGCCGTTACGAGCTGGGTGCCCACGCCCCAGATGTCGATGCGGGCGCCCTGCTGCTTGAGGCTCACGATGAGACTTTCTTCCAAATCGTTGCTGGCTACGATGCGCACTTTATCCAGCCCGGCCGCGTCGAGCAGCTTGCGGGCCTCTTTAGAGAGGTAGGCCAGGTCGCCCGAGTCGAGGCGGATGCCGCCTAGCTCGTGGCCCTGGGCGCGCATGGCTAGGGCTACTTCGATGGCGTGGCGCACGCCGTCGAGCGTGTCGTAGGTGTCGACCAGGAACACCGAGTCGTCGGGGAAGGCGTCGGCGTACTTGGCGAAGGCTTCCTTTTCATCGTCAAACGCCATGACCCAGCTGTGGGCGTGGGTGCCGCGCACGGGCAGGTTGTAGCGGCGGGCGGCCAGCACGTTGCTGGTGGCGTCGGCCCCGCCCAGGTAGGCGGCGCGGCTGGCTTCGAGGCCGCCATCGGGGCCCTGGGCGCGGCGCAGGCCAAACTCCAGCACGGCATCATCCGGCCCGGCCGCGTCGCGGATGCGGGCGGCCTTGGTGGCAATGAGCGTCTGGAAGTTGAAGAGGGTGAGCAGCGCCGTTTCCACCAACTGCGCTTGCAGCAGCGGGCCCTGCACCCGCGCCAGCGGCTCGTTGCCGAATACCACCGTGCCCTCGGCAATGGCATCGACGCTGCACGTAAACTTGAAGTCGGCCAGGTAGGCCAGAAAATCGTCGGGAAACAGGCGGGTGCCCTTGCTGCCCGTCAGCGAGGCCAGGTAGGTAATGTCGCCGTCCGAGAAGCGCAGGGTTTGCAGGTAGTCCACGGCCAGCGCCAGGCCGGCAGCTACGGCGTAGCCCCCGTTGAAGGGCGCCTTGCGGAAGTATAGGTGAAATACGGCCTCGCGCTCGTGCATATTGTTTTTCCAGTACCCGTAGGCCATGGTGAGCTGGTAGAGGTCGGTGAGCAAAGCCAGCGAGGGCTGGTAGAGGCCGGAGATGGGCGCGTCGTTCATGCCGTGAAAGTAAGCGCCGCCGCACCTTTGCTGCGTGAGCGTTACTTCTAACCCCAAGCCCGTTTCCTTCCTTGGCCGTGTGGGCCGCCTGCCCACCGCCATCCGGCTGCTGCTAGCCCTAGGGGCCGGCGTCGCGGCAGGCTGCTTCAGCCACCACTCGCTGCTGGTGCGGCTGGTATCGGGCTGGGATGCCTTCGCGCTGGTGACGCTGGCGCTGGTGTGGATAAGCATTTACCAGGCCGACATCGACCGCATCCGCGAAGTGGCGGCGCAGGAGGATTTCAGCCGCACCGTGGCGACGCTGTTCATCCTAGTGGCGGCCAGCGCCAGCCTGCTCGCCGTGGTGGCCCTGCTTAGCACCCTGCATAACCTGGATGGGGCTGCCCAGGCCCGCCGCCTAGGGCTACTAGTGGTAGCAGTGGGTAGCTCGTGGCTGCTGGTGCACACGGTGTTCACCCTGCGCTACGCCCACGAGTACTACGACCAGGACCAGCCCGGCCAGGACAACGGCGGCCTCGACTTCCCCGGCGATGAGAAAGAGCCCGACTACCTCGACGTGGCTTACTTCGCCTTCGTCATCGGCATGACCGCCCAAACCGCCGACGTCGAAATCAGCGGCCGCAAGCTGCGTCGCCTGGCCCTCGTGCACTGCCTCATCAGCTTCGGCTTCAACACAGCCTTGGTAGCTCTGGTCATCAACGGCGTAGCCGGAGCCCTTTAATCAGTTACCAGTAAAAGAACGTCATGCTGAGCGCAGTCGAAGCATGACGTTCTTTTACTGGTAACTGACCTAGAACAGGCTGCCCTGCACTTGCTGCGGGATGGGGCGCGGGGGCTGCACAGGCAAGCCGGTGAGGGCGTGCACGCGGCCCAGAAAGTGCTGGGCCCAGATGGGGGCGTGACGCACATCCTTCTGATGGATAAATACATAGGCCGTATGCAGGCCCTGCGCAAACCAGGCGGCCAGGCGCTCGGCCCAGGCGTCGGCGCGCTCGAAGTCGCTGCCTACTAGGCCGTGACCGTTGAGGCGAATAAAGGCCACGGGCGTGGTGAGGCGCTGCACCAGCACATCGCGCCGGCCGGCTACGTCGGTTATCACCAGTGTCTTGCCTAGGGCCTCCAGCGTGGCCAAGGTGGCATCGGCCAAGGCACGGTCGGCAAACCAGCGCGGGTGGCGCAGCTCCACGGCCAGCGGCAGCTCGGCAGGCCAGTCGAGCAGGAAGCGCTCGAGCCGGGGCAGGTGCTCGGGGCCGAAGTGGGGCGGTAGCTGCAAGAAGCAGGTACCTAGGTTGCCTTCCAGTTCCTGCATGGCGCGGGTAAAGGTGAGCGTCAGCGCATCCACGTTGTACAGCTCCCGCTCGTGGCTGATGCTGCGCGGCAGCTTGGGGCAGAACTTGAAGTCTGGCCCCACGGCCTCGCGCCAGCGCCGCACGGTGGGCGCATCCGGAATGTGGTAGTGGGTGGTATTCAGCTCAATGCTGTTGAACTGCCGGGCGTAATAGCGCAGATAGTCGGGCTCCTTGGCCCCTAGGGGGAAGTAGCTGCCCAGCCACTCTTTATTGGTCCAGATGGGGCAGCCTACGTACAGGCCCGGCGGCTGCGACGCGGTGGCTTGGGCCCGCGCTAGCACGTGGGCAGTTTCGGGGTGGTCGGGGGGCAGGCGGAAGTCTACGTAGCGCAGGTCGGGTAGGCGGCCAAAATCCATGCGGCAAAGGTAGGAGGCTTTACTAAGGATTCGCGGGCGCGGGAATATACAAAGAACTTAGTAAGCGTGCAAGCTAAGGCCAGACTTAAACTAAAGCTTTAAGCCAAAATTTTACACCCGTCGGATAATCTAATATGAGCGCCACCTAAAAAAAATGCAATAATAAGGGTTTGTGTGCCTTAACTAAACACAATTGACCTCGCGCTACTCGTTCACCGGTCATCTTAAATGCAAGGTTTATTAGAAAAGGTCAATTACTAACGCATGTTAACTCAATTAGCAAATTGAGAAGTGGTGATAATGTAATGAGCGGGGTTACATTCGGTTGATTCACCATTCGGCAAAGCAAGCAATTGCGTATGCATTTAATTTCTCTTAAATCAGTTACTGCGTGGGGCCGCTTTATGTGCCTGCTGGCCCTCGCATGGAGCACCGCGGCAACGGCGATTGCCCGCCCCAAACCAGTGCCTCACCACGGTCGCATCTTCATCCCAAAAATGCTGCCCACCATTCTTCCCACCGCCCGCGAGGGCTATCAAACCGTGCTGCGGGGCCGCGCCTCTTGGTACGGTAAATTTTTTCAGGGCATGGAAACGGCGAGCGGTGAGCGATACAACCGCTTCAAATACACGTGCGCCCACAAAAAGCTGCCCTTTGGCACCCGCCTGCGCGTAACCAACGTGGACAATGGCGTGACGGTGGTGGTGCGCGTGACCGACCGCGGACCTTTCCGCCACGAGCGCATTCTCGATTTATCGGAGCAAGCCGCCAAGCCCCTGGGCTTAGTGCAGGCTGGGGCTGCCACGGTAATTGCCGTAGTAGTGCCCGACACTACCCCGCTGGGCCTGGCCGATACCCCCGCCGACCTAGCCCTGCTGCGCGCCAGCGACCCGCGCCCCCGCGCCCCTTTCACGGCCTACCTGCTGCCGCTGCTGCGGCAGTCGCAAGAGCTAGTGGCCGCCGTGGCCACTGCCCCCGCCGGGCCGCTTGCCAGCTTGCCCTCTGCGGCTACCGCCACGGCGCCCGCAGTGCCAGGGTCGCGGTTTGAAGTGCCAACTGGCCTCTTTGCGGATGCCCAGCGGGCCGAAGCGGCCCTAACCCGCCATAGTATTGACCCCAGCCTACTCGGCCCCCCGGAAGCGGCCAGCATGGGGGAGCAGCCTGCCAACCCGGTAGTTACCAGTCAGCTTGATAGCTGGCTGGCGGCCGAAACCGTGCGCCGCAACTTGCAGCTGTGGAGCATGGTAGGCCTGGGGCGGCACCAGCTACCCGACGTGGCTCCTCAACCGGTAGCCAGCGCCCCCGCCACGGTTGCGGCCATGGACTAAGCGCGTAGACGCCGGTAGCAGACCAGCTCGAAAGCCTGCCAGCAGTGCGCCGCTCACCCCTAGGGCCGCCTCGGCGGCTTCGACCTAATAGCAAAGGGCCGCCCTCTCTGGTAGAGGGCGGCCCTTTGCGTGGGTAGGAGCCCTAGGGGCTATTCCTCTTCCGTAGCGCGGTTGATAACGTAGATGGACACCACCGCTAGCGCGGCCACCGTGAGCACGAGTTGCGTAGGCGAGAAATTTTTCGAAACTTTGCGCAGCAGCGTGCCACCATTTTTCAGCAGATCGTCCATGTGTTCGGTCTTGCCTTGAAACACGTTCACGGCCGCCTCAAACGTGCGGGCAATGTCTTCGGGTTGAACCTTATCGAGGGGTTGAAGCTGGTCGGCCATAACAAAGGGGCTAGGGGAAGGAGTTGACAAAGGAAGTGGGCGCGGGGCCGCTCGCTACCTTACGCAAAACTCAGCGTTGCGTTCCCACGCTTCAGCTTAGTTGGCCACCACCAGTACCAGCGAGCTGCTGCGGTCGGCCTCGCGCACCAAGCAGTGGTAGGCGCCGGGTGCCAGGCCCTGCACCGGCAGTGGCACCCGCTGCGGGCCCGTGCCTAGCGGGCGCCCCTCCACCACGCGGCGCACCACGCGCCCTAGGCCATCGAGCAGCTGCAGCTGCACCGCGCCGCCCTGGCTCTCAAACAACACCGTGGCCTGGTCGATGGCCGGGTTGGGGTACACGCTGAAGCCCTCGACTGCCGCCGCGCCCGCCGTAGCCAGCGCGCCCTGCGGCTTGATAACCGGCACGTAGGGAAACGCTTGGCCAAAGAGCTGATTGAGCGTGGCTTGCGGCACCTGAAACCAGTCTTTCAAAATGCTAGTGTACACGCTGCGGTAGTCAATCTGCATGGCTACGTTGTCGTTCACGCCGGCGTTGGCGGGCAGCGTGGGGTTGGGGCCGTGCACAATAGGGTTGGCCTGCGCCCCAAACACGAGCAGCGGCGAAGCGGCGCCGTGGTCGGTGCCGTAGCCCGAGTTGGCCTTGATGCGGCGGCCAAACTCCGAGAAGGTCATGCCCACCACCCGGTCCTGCACCCCTAGGCGCCGCAGGTCGTCCTGAAACGCGTTGATGCCGTCGGCCAGCTTGCCTAGCAGCGTGGCGTGGGCGCCGGTGGTGGGGCTGCCAGTGGCGGGCACTTGCAGCGAGTGCAAATCGAAGCCGCCGAGCTGGCATACGTAGATGCGGGTGCTCAGGCCGCCCGCCACCAGCTGAGCCACTATTTTGAGCTGGTCGGCCAGCGCGTTCTGGCCGGCGGTGGGGTAGAGGGGCGACAGGTTTTTGGCCTTGGCCGCCGCCGCCTGAATGGTGGTGGTGTACACCTGCGTTTGGGCTACCACCTGCCGAATAAACGTCAGTTCGTGGCCGGCCGGGGTGGCGGGCGCGGCATCGACGCCGCCGCTCAGCAACTGATAAAAGCTGCTGGTGCTGGCAATGGCCATGCCCATGTTCACGGCCGGCCCCTGCACGCAGTTGCTCACCACCGAGCCGATGCTGATGGCCAGCGGGTCGGGGTTTTGGGCGCTGGGGTAGCCAGTGGGGTAGTTCGGAAACTCGCCGTCGAGGTAGCGCCCGCCCCAGCCGGTGTTCCACATCACGTCCGAAGCCGAGCCCGAGGTCCAGATGTCGGTGGCCCTAAAGTGCGAGAAGTTGGGGTTGGGATAGCCCACGCTCTGTACCACGCCCAGCTGCCCATTCTTATAGAGCTGCTGGGCCGTGGCCATGGCCGGGTGCATGCCAGTGGCTTGCGTGAGGGGCAGCACCTGGCTTTGAGGCAGCGCCAGGGTGGGCCGCGCCGCCATCAGGGCCGAATATTGGTCGAGGGGGATAATCATGTTCAGCCCGTCGTTGCCGCCCTGCAGCTGCACGATTACCAGCACCTTATCAGTCTGGGTAGTGGCGTTGGTGAGGGCCGCCAGCTCGGCCGAGTGCCCGTAGGCGCCAATGGGGAAGCCGCCCAAAAAAGCCGCGCCCGCTACTGTCGCGCCCGTCGTTTGAATAAATGTGCGCCGTTTCATAGAATAGCTGTTAGTTGCTGGCCAATGGCTGTTAGCTCTTTATAAATGAGTAGTTTAGAAGTTGACGCACCCTAGGGGCTTCCAGCCGGAAAAGCCAGCTGCCAGCAGCTCAACTCAGCTGGTACTCGGCTAGGCCGGCTAGGGCCCGCAGCATGGCTTGCAGCTTGCTTTGCACGGCGGCGCGCTTGGCAGTGTTGGTGGGCGTGGCCAAAAACTGGCTCCACTCGCTGGTCCACTCAAAATCGGGCAGGCCGGGGATGAGCGCGTTCTTGAGGAAAGCCAGCTGGCTGGCCGTCAGGTCGATGGGCACCATCAGGCGCACGAATTCGGCAATAACCAGGTTGGGGTCCTGGGCCGTGGCGGCGGGCAGGGCCTGCACCAGCGCCACCGGGTCGGCCTTGAACGCGAAGCCGCTCTTGGTAATGCCTGTGCCGATAAACAAGTCGGTGGCTTGGTTGCGACGCGGCAGCGTCACGGCGTTTATCCATAGCTCGTGAAACTGCGGCGCCTGGTAGTAAGCCACCCAGCCGGCCACGTTGGGCGGGTCGCCCAGGCTTTGCTGCTGCACCACCCCTAGGCCGTAGAGGTAGTCCCACACGCCGTACTGGCCCAGGTAGTTGCTGGCGGGGGGCAGCGCCAGCTCTAGCTGCCGGCACACGCCCACCACAAAATCGAGCGGGCTCTTGATGAGGCAGCCCACGTTGGCCGCGTCGAAGAAGTGCTCGGAGCTAAACAAGGCGCGCAGCACCGGCGCCACCTCGTAGTTGCTGGCAATGAGCAGGGCGGCCAGCGGCTGAATAATATCGCTTTCTACCTGCGCATCAATCACGTAGTACACAAACCAGCGGTAGAGCTTGCGCACCAGAAATGCCGCCGTGGCCGGCTGCCGAAAAATCAGGTTAATTAAATCCTGGTACTCGCCCGCGCCGTTGGGCGCAATCCTGGCGTTGCCAAACGCGGCGCTGAACTGCTTGGTGCTGGTATCGTGGCGGCTGGCCGTGAAGTAGCCCGCCACGGTGGCCGCGTCGTCGCGCCAGCCGGTCAGCACCTTGGCGGCGGCCTGCACGTCGGCCTCGGTGTAGGTGGTGTAGTTGCCCGCCCCAATCAGCGGTCCTTTGCCCAGGGTAAACAGCTCCAGCAGCTCGCGGCCGTAGTTCTCGTTGGGCGCGGCGGCCGTGCTGGCGTTGCCGTTGAGGTAGCGCAGCATGGCCGGGTTCACGGTCACGTCGGTGGCCAGCTGGCGCACGTTGCCCAGCGCGTGCTGGCGCAGCAGCCGCGCATACGCGTAGCCGTACTGCGCGCTGTTGATGTCGCCAAACTCTACCACGAAGTGGTTGTGCCAAAACAGCGTCATCTTTTCCGTGAGCGAAGTGCCCTGGCTGAGCTGCAGCCCCAGCCACCAGTCGCGCAGCGAGGTGCGGCGCGCGCCCTCCAGCGTTTGGTCGAAAGGCTGGCCTACCCAGGTTTGCCCTAGGGGCACGGTGGTGTCGGCGGCGCTGATGTTCAGGGGCGGGCCGGGCGTGGCGGCCGGCGTCAGCAGCTTGTCGAGGGTGGCGGCCAGCGTGGTGGTAGCGGCCATCTGGATTTCGGCGCGCGTGGGCCCAAATAGGCAGCGCCGCAGCAAGTGGGCCGCCTGCGCCGCGCTCCACGGCCCGGTGTAGGGCGCCAGCGTAGTGGCGGTGGCGGCGCTAGTGCGGACCGGCAGCGTAGTATTGGCAAAGGGGCTGGCCTGGTCGAGCAGGCTGGGCGTGGCCGGCTGGGCGGGCTTGATGGGGCCGCCCGCCAGAGGGCGTTGGAGGAAAGCTCTACGTTCCATAGGCAGCAGGCTGGGCGGCGCTCCCTAGGGCAGTCGGCGCGCGAAAGCAAGTGAGTAAATCCGAAAGGCTTTACCAGCTGGCGAGGGCCAGGTGGCGCACCTTACCCTAAAGATGACGCTGCCGAATGAAAGTTTAATGACTGACTGAAAGAAATTTAGGATTAAAATAGGTGGTCTGGCTGCGCCGCTGGCCCTAGGGGGCGGGCAGCAAAAAGCCCCACCGGGAAGGGCGAGGCTTTGCGTAACCAAGGCAGAAAAAAGGGAGAAAAGCTTACTCGTATACTTTCACAACAAACACAAAATCTTGCAGGCGCTTGAGCTGCTGGGGCCGGCCGGCGCCCGCCAGCTGGTTGAGGTGGGGCAGGTGGTAGGCCGCCGCGGGCTGCCGGTTCTTGAGCGAGTCAACCAGCCGCACCAGGTACGACGACTTGGTGGCGAAAGCGGCGCCCTGCACGTCTTTATCGCGGCCGTTTACGACGCCAATCAAGTTGCCCTGCGCGTCGAGCAGCGGCCCGCCCGAGTTGCCAGGGTTCAGCGGAATGCTGACTTGGTAAAAGGCCGTGTCGCCGTCAAAGCCCGAGCGGGCGCTCAGCGCGCCTTCGCCGTACACCACGTCCTCGCGCGGGTAGCCTAGGGTGTACACGCGCTCGCCCAGGTCGGCCTGCCCGGCCTTGAAGGTATAGGGGAGCTTGCCGAAGGTCTTAAAATCAGCGTCCTTGATGCGCAGAATAGCCAGGTCATGCTTCTGGTCGGCATACACCGTTTCGGCGTGGAAGCGCTGGTGGTCGCGGCCCTCCACCAGCAGCGAGTCGGCGCCCTGAATGACGTGGGCGCTAGTAACTAGGTAGCCGTCGGCCGTAAGGGCAAAGCCAGTGCCGCCGTATTTGCTTTCGCGCACCGGGGGCACTTCGGCGCCCGGCAACCGCGTGTTCACCTTGTTAATAAGAGCCTGCTGGCTGTGGCGAATTTGCGCCATTTCGAGGCGCAGCTTTTGGTAGCCACCCGCCGAGGGCGTGTTGGCCGTGCGGTAGGCCTCTAGGCCCAGCAGCGTGCCAAAAACGGCCAGCACCGCCACCGAGGCGGCCACGCCCACGGTGGCGCGGTGCCCACCCCAAAACTCGCGCAGGCGCTGCTCGGTGCGCGAAATGCGCAGGCGTGGGTTTACGGTGGCTTTCAGCGCGGGGGCTTCCTCGACGGTAGCGTCGGCAGCCAGCATGGCCGTGTGCAGCGCGCCAATGGTGCGGCGCGTGCGGCGACGCTCGGCATAGTCATGCAGGGTGCTGGTCAGCTCCAGGTAGTCGGTGTAGAGCTGTTGCAGCCGGGGCTCGGCAGTGAGGCGAGCCTCCAGGCTGGCCCGTTCGGGGGCCGCCAGCGCTCCCTGCTGGTAAGCCTCGAAGAGGGCGTAGTAGTCGGCTTCGGTTTGCATCTTGGTTAGCTGACGGCTTTCGGCTGGTAGCAACTGGCGGCTTGGCTGCTGCGCTGAATTGTCAGGGCGAACAGCTGGCAGCTAAGGGCTAACAGCAAAAAATCAAGCTTCTTTATAACTGGCGAAAAATAATTTTTTCAGGCGCGCTAGGCACTTGTACTTCTGAGTTTTAGCGGTGTCGGCGTTAGTGTAGCCGTGCTCCGCCGTGAGGTCGAGCATAGATTTGTCGAGCAGGTAGAAGCCTTCGAGCAGCGAGCGGCAGGGCTCGCCCAGGTGGGTGAGCGCCTCGCTCATGGTGGCAAAGCGCCGGTCGCGCTCTTCGGCTTCGAGCAGGTCGTCCTCGGCCCCCGTGTTGAGGTAGGGGCCGTACTCTTCCTCGTCGAGCAGGCGCACACCGTGCAGCCGGCTCTTGGTAGTCAAGCGCTTGAGCCACAGGCGGCGGCACACGGCGTAGAGGTAGGTTTTGATGAGGCAGCTCAGCTCCAGCGAGCCTTCGCGCACCTTCTCGTAAAACACCATCACGCCCTCCTGGTACACGTCCCGGGCGTCGTCCTCCGAGCCGCTGTTTTGCAGCACGAAGTGCGACACCATGGGCCAGTGCAGGCGGTAGAGCCGGCTCAGGGCCCGCTCGTCGCCGGCCCGGATGGCCTGGATGAGCTGGGCATCTGCCGCCAGCGCCGCCGAGGTGCTGTCTGTATTCATTCGCTTCGGGGGTTAATGCCAGCGAGCCAGTAGTAGTAACCCGCCGAAAAAAGATTTTTTCGGGTGGGTTACCTAGGGGTACGCAGTGCTATTAAGAGCAGATTTTTTTCTAATCTCCCCTCAAATTTACCCAAGATGAACAATCTGCTGAAAGTATCGGCCCTTTTCCTGGCTGTAGGCCTGGCTTCGTGCGGCGATGGCGCTAAGACCACCGAAACCACCACCACGACCCCCGCTACCACCGAGTCGACCACCACGATGAGCACCGACTCGAGCAACACCATGGGTGCTGCCCCGATGGCTGGTGACACCACCAAGATGATGGCTCCTGCCAACGGCTCGACCACCACTACCACCACCGAAGAGAAGAAAATGTAATTGCGCGCCGGGCTTCGCGGCCCGGCACAGCAGTTTCCCTCTGTGGAGGAAAAGCCCTGGGCCCCGCGCCTGGGGCTTTTTTTGTGGCCGGCCCTAGGGGTGAGCAACGGCATTAAATGGCCAGGCTTGCCAAAAAGCGGTCATGCTGAGCTTGTCGAAGCATCCCTACCGAACCAACCCCTAGGCGGCGCGATAGAGATGCTTCGACAAGCTCAGCATGACCGCTTTTTGGCTTACTCTGCGCTTCCGGCGTTGACTGCTAACTGGCTATTAGCTAACGCTCACCAGCGCCAGTAGGCTGGCCGCAATGCCGGGCCAGGGCTGCGCCAGGTCGAGGGTGGCGATGCGCACGGGGTGGCCGCCTAAGGTATAGCGCGCATCGACGGTGGCGGTGGCGGCGGGGTAGAGCAGGATGCCTTCGAGGGCCTGGCCGGGGCTAGGGCGCTGGTTTTGGAGGTAGGCGTAGAGCTGGTAGAGGTGCGGCGCAATGAGGCGCGGCTGGTCGTAGCGCGGGCGCAGGGCGGCGGCGTAGTACTTGGTATCGAGGATGATTTTGCGGGCCGGGCTCTCCAGGGTGGTGTCGGTGAGCATGGTGGGCAGCAGGGCCAGGTCGGCGGGCTGGGCAGCGGTAGCCTGCCAGGTAATGGTTTCGGTAAAGATGCGGTACTGGCGCTGCTCGCGGCGGTAGAAGTTGCGCACGGCCTGCTCGAAAATGCGCGCCATCAAGGCTTCATCGCGCCGGAAGTCGGCGAAGCGGCGGCGCCCCTCAGCGGCCGGGGCGGGCAGCGCGGTGTCGAATAGTAGTTGGCAAACGTGCAGCACGAAGGCCTGGGCGGCGGGTAGACGCTGGCGGCGCAAAGTGGCCAGCGCCTCAGCCGTAGGAGCGGGCGCCGGCACGGTAGCGGGCACCCGGCGGTGTAGCTGGCTTACCTCGCGGCGCAAGGCCAGGGGCAGGGCCGGCAGGCTGGCCAGCGCCGCCAAGGTGCCGGCCAGTAGCCGCGCCAGGGGCTGGTTGGGCGTCAGCTCATCTACCTCGCACGCGGCGCGGCCCCGCGGCAGCAGCCCCCGTCCGATGGTGGGCGCCAGCATTATGCGGCCACGCAACTCACTCTCCTCTTGCTCGGTAGCTACATACCCTAGGGGCAGGCCCGCCCGCAGTAGGGGCCGGGCGGCGTGCAGCAGCATCTGGGTCAGCAGTTCCAGGGGCCGGTGAAAAGGCGTGGCCTTCACGGCTTGCAGCACGGCCGGCTCGGGCAGGCGCTGCCAGGCGTAGCACAGCAGGTAGTAGAGCGTGGCGAGCGGAATCATAACTTCCCCTAGGCTAGTAGCTTGCGTAGCTGGGCGGCGGCTTTGTCGGGCTGCTCGCGCCAGTAGTCGGCCAGCAGCGGGCCGATTTCCTGCTCGAAAACCAGGCGCAGCCAGGCTTCGGCTTCGGCGGGTGGCCCTAGGGGCGGCGTGCAGAAGTAGCTGTGGCCAATCTCAAAGTCGGGCCCCAGTTCGGGGTCGGCGGCGATGGCTTGGTTGAGGGCCGTCAGGCGCTCGAGGAGCTGCGCAATGAGTGCGGCCGGCACGCCGGCCTGGGTGAGCAGCGCCCGCAGCGGCGCGCCAAACTGCGGCCGCAGCGGCACAAAGGCAAAGCGGCGGCGCAGCGCGTAGTCGAGCGGCGCCAGCGAGCGGTCGGCCAAGTTGAGGGTGCCGATGACGTAGAGGTTGTCGGGCACGAAGAAGCGGGCGGCCTCGGGCGGGGCGTAGGGTAGGCGCAGGGCGTGGGCGGGGCCGCGCTTGTCGGGCTCCAGCAGCAAAAGCAACTCGCCGAAGATGCGCGCCACGTTGCCCCGGTTCAGCTCGTCAATCAGCAGAAAGTAAGGCCGGTCGGGGTCGGCGGCGGCGCGGGCACACAGCAGCGGCAGCACCCCCGGCACTAGCTGAAACTGCCCGCCGGGGCCGGGCCGGAAGCCGAGCACAAAGTCCTCGTAGCCGTAGCTGGGGTGAAACTGCACCAGCTCGATGCGGCGCTCGTCGCGGGCTCCCAGCAGCAGCCAGGCAAGGCGGCGGGCTAAATAGGTTTTGCCGGTGCCGGGCGGGCCTTGCAGCAGCAGCGCCCGGCGGCGGCGCAGGCCGGCCAGGGCGTCATCCAATTCTTGCTCCGTACTAAACAGCTCGCCTAGGGCGTCGGCCTTGGTGTAAGAAGCGGTGGCGTAGGGGGCGGCAGGCTCGGCCGCCAGCGCCGACGCCCCGGCGCGCGGCGCCACCGGCGAGCCCGTGTAGAGGGCCTCGGCTTGCTGCTCGGCGGCCTGCTCCTGGTCTTGGGCCGAGCCGGCCGCCAGCACGGGGCGCTTGGCTACCACCGTAAAATCGAGGGCTTCGAGCTGGGCGTTGGTGGGCTGGCCGGCGGGCAGGGGCCAGCGCGCCTGGGCATCGGCCTGGGCCAGGCGGTAAGCCAACTCGGCCACGGCGCGGGGCGGGTAGCGCCGGCCCCGGTACAGCAGTTCGTACACGGTGCTGGGCGGCAGGCGGCGGTTTTCGCGCTCCACTAGGCGCAGGGCGCGCAGCACCTGCTCGCGGGTGAGCAGCGGGGCCGGGTCAGAAGTTGTCACCACAAAAAAACAGCGCTGAGAAGCGGTAAGTGCGCAGCCTTACCAAAAAGAAAGCCCATAGGGCCGGCCTTGGCGAGGAACGCTAGCCCTGGGCCGGGGCCGGCCGCCGGCTCAAAAACTCGGTGCGCGCCTCATCGAGCCGGGCTAGTACCTGCGCCCGCTGCTGGCGCAAGGCGGCCAGCGTGGTGGCGGGCAGGCGCCGCACCCGCAGCCGCTCGCGGCGGGCCGTTAGCGTTTGCCAGTACCCTAGGGCATAAAAACCGGCCAAGGGCAAGCTCAGCCCAAATAAGGTGGTCAGCCGCCAGTCGTGGGTGAGCCAGTGCTGCACGGCGGCGATTTCCAGGGCGTAGGCCAGCGGAAACGTAACCATGCCCACCGCCAGCAGAATGGCCGCCACGAAGGCTGTGTCGGAGGTGGCGCGGCTGGCTACCTCGGCCGGAATCTTGTAGGGAATGTAGTTGGTAATCAAGCCATAAAGCCACACAGGCAACCCCAGCACCAAATTAAAATAGTCGGCCAGGCGGGTGCCGGGGCGGCGGCTCTGGTCGAGGGCGTCGTCGGTGAGGCGGTGCTGGTGCAGGGCGGCCAGGTACTCGTCGAGGCTGGCGCGCAGCGTGGCCAGGCGGCCGGGGGCGTGCTCCTCAAACCAGGCCACGGCGTTGAGCAAGGTGCGGCTGAGCTGGAAGTTGTCCCACAGCGTGTTGGGGTCGTCGTCGGGGTTGAGGTGGTCGCCGAAGGTGCGCTCTACACGCAGGGCCAGAGCATCGTCGTCGGCCGCGCGGCTGATGACGAGGCGGCGGCTAAGGCGACGGGCAATTTCCTCGGTTAGCTCGTCGGCCGCGTCGTCGGGGCTCTGGTGGTAGCGGTCGGCGTAGTCGGCCACCCGAATGGGCGGAGCCACGTTCAGCAGCACATCGGAGCGGAAGCGGGTGGGGTCGAAGTAGTTGGTGCCCACGCACACGATTTTCAAGTCCAGTTGGAAGTCGTGCCGGGCCTCGGTGCCCAGCGCAATGCGGGCGGCGCCAGTTTTGAGAGGGCGTAGGCGGCGCTCGCTCACGCTGGTGCCCTCCGGAAAAATCATGACCGTGCCGCCGTGCTCCAGGTAGTCGTAGCAGCGCCCGAAGCTGGCCTCGTTGCTGGCGGCCAGCTGCTGGGCCGTCAGCTTTTCGGCGCCGCCCTCCACATCCTGCCGTCGGTAGATGGGGATGCAGTTGCCCGAGCGCATAATGGCCCCTAGGATGGGGTTTTTGAAAAAGGTGCTCTTGGCCAGAAACGCCACCGGCGCCCGGCGCTGCACGGCCGTCAGCAGCGGGTCCATGAGGGTATTGGGGTGGTTGCTACACAGCAGCAGCGGCCCCGGCAGGCGCAGGCGGTCGAGGTGGCGCACCTCGTAGCGGCGAAAAAACACGCGCAGCCCCAGGCTCACCAGGGGCTTCATCACGGTATAAAAGAGCATGGGCAATATTAGTGACTAGGAGGTGTTAACAGTCTAGGGTATGTTTGGGTATGGAATACCTGTTGACGGACGCGCAGTGGACGCGGATTGCCCCGCTGCTTCCAGGTCGGGAAGGGTGCAAGGGTGGACGCGGGCAAGACA
>NZ_JABBGH010000002.1 GCF_012927305.1 Hymenobacter polaris | reverse complement strand
ATTGCTACCAACCGTTCGACTTGCATGTATTAGGCCTGCCGCTAGCGTTCATCCTGAGCCAGGATCAAACTCTCCATTGTAAAATGTTTCTCTACTCCTTCTCGAAAAAAGGATGATGTTGAGGGCTAATCCGACTCGTATTGACGAGTTCAATTTGTTATTACGTGATTTGCTTGCTTTTGCAAGCTTACCATTTGTCTTTTCCAGTCATTCAAAGAACGTTTGTCGCTTCCAATTGAAGCAACTTGGCGGGCATATTAAGCTGCCCTTTCTCGCTGTTTACAGCACCCTGTTTTAATTGGGAGTGCAAAGGTAAGCAAGATTTTTTATTCTACAAGTTTTAAGTGAAAAATTTTTAGAATTTTTCAACCCGACTTGCTTGCAGTGGCTTCCGATTGAAGCGCGGTGCAAAGGTAAGAGCTTTTTTTCGACTTCCAAACTTTTAGCGAAAATTTTTGAGGATTTTCGTGAGCTTTTCAGTGCTTGCTCGCTTTCGATTAAAGCGAATCAAGAAGTTAACTTGTTAATAAACAACTCGTTTTACTTCAGTTTTCAGAACCTTTATTCCGTTTGGGAGTGCAAAGGTAAGAAAGTTTTTTGACTTTCCAAATCTGAAGCTAAAAAATCTGTTTTTTTTCGAATTTGATTCCTTAGTAAAACAGGACTGCAAAAGTCCTATAAGCCACTCAGACTTGCAAATGGATTATAACATCTACAATCTTTAAGCCTATAGCTTCAATACATAGAACGAGACCCTGAAGTCTACCGGTCCTACGTAGTCAAAGCCGCTAACTCAAATAGGTTTCAGAATTCGTCTTTCCAACAGCCGTTTGCCGTTTGGGACTGCAAAAGTAGGGGGTTTATACTGCTAAGCAAGTAACACGGCAAAAAAAGCCCTTTCGCATACTGTAAGTAGTTGATTACAGCGCACAAAATTTTGTACCTCCTATGCAGGTCTCGCTATCTAATGCTACCAAGGGGCACTTGGTATAAGCAATTCAGCGGCTAGCCTAGCTAACTTGGGGAATCTATCAACCAGTTGACTGAGTAAGCATGTTGGCAAGGCTGGCCACTGAATTGCGTCATAAAAGCGGAATTAGCGGAATAGGGTACTTACACGGTCGGGCCCTACGCTGACGATACGGATTGGGACTTGCAGTTCCTCCTCTAAAAAGCTGAGGTATTCTTGCAAAGCCAGGGGGAGTTGAGTTGCACTAGTGAGTTGCGTAAGGTCGGTCTGCCAACCAGGAATGGTTTGATATTCGGGAACGACAGCTTCAAGCTGACCGGGGTCAGGCAGATTTGGGGTATGCTCACCGCTAGGAGTGCGATAGTGCGTGCAGGCCTGAATTTCAGCGAAACCATCTAGCACATCGGCTTTCATAAGATGCAACTCGGTGACGCCATTAAGCATGATGGCGTAGCGCAGGGCCGGCAGGTCTATCCAACCGGTGCGGCGGGGGCGACCGGTGGTAGAACCGAATTCGCGGCCGGCTTGGCGAATTTGCTCGCCTACTTCATTAGTTAGTTCAGTAGGAAAAGGACCGCTGCCTACGCGGGTGCAATAAGCTTTGGTAATGCCGTATACCTTGTCAATATGGCGCGGGGCTACCCCTAGGCCTGTGCAGGCGCCCGCTGCAATGGTACTGGACGAGGTAACGTAGGGATAAGTGCCAAAATCAATATCGAGTAGTGAGCCTTGCGCACCCTCCGCAAGGATGCGCTTGCCTTGGGCTAGCAGGTCATTGAGCAAGTACTCGGTATCGGTGAGCTGGAGGGTACGCAGGAAATCAACGGCCGAGAAGAACTCGTCTTCGAATTCCTTAATCTCTAATTCCTTATGGTAATGAGCGGCAATACTAGCATGGTGGGCTACGGCTTCCTGGTAGCGCTCCTGAAAATCGGGCAGCAAAATGTGGCCGACGCGCAGGCCCACGCGGCCGATTTTATCGGAATAGGTGGGGCCAATGCCTTTGAGGGTACTGCCGATTTTGGTGTTGCCACGCGCTTCTTCGCTGATGCGGTCGAGGGCCCGGTGGCTGGGTAAAATGAGCTGGGCTTTTTTAGAGATGTACAGGTTTTGACCCCATTCTACTCCCTTATCAGTCAGCTTTTGCAGCTCCTGGCGAAACACGACGGGATCAAGCACGACGCCATTGCCTACTACATTAATAATATGGGGGTGGAAAATGCCGCTTGGCACTTGGTGCAGCACGTGCTTCTGGCCGCCGAAGGTGAGGGTGTGGCCCGCATTAGGGCCGCCCTGGAAGCGAGCTACGGCATCGTAGGTGGGCGCGAGCACGTCCACAATTTTACCTTTTCCTTCGTCGCCCCACTGGAGGCCTACTAGTACGTCGATGGGCATTTTGATTGGGTTTCGTTCTGGACGCATTACTTGCCCCTAGGCCCCCTGATGCGGAGGACTGTTGAGCGCATAGTAGCGGCAAAGAACCTGAGCGTGGTTTTTAAACAAAAAAATAGCCGCTTACGAGGCGGCTAGGGCAAGTTGCTGGCGGGCGGCAGCCTGGTCGGCAGCAATGGTGAAGATATTGTTGAGCTTGGTAAGGGCCAGCAGCTTGCGTGGATGGTCGGCGGGGTTGATGAGCACCATTTCGCCACCGCGGCTGCGAAACTTCGTGAGCAGCGACACCAGCACGCCAATGCCCGTGCTGTTGATGTAGCGGATATCGGACAGGTCGACGGCGCAACTGGTGACGGCTTCTTCAAGGTACGAGGACACCAACTGCAGTAGCTGCTGGGTATCGGGACTACCAATCAGGTCTCCGGAGAGGGTTACGTAGAGAATACCGTCGATGAGCGTGCTCGTAGAATTCATGCGAAAAAAGCCAGCTTAGGCGTTGGGCCCTACCTATTAGTATAGAAGGTAGACCTAGGGTAATAAGCCAGGCTAACTTATTTGGTAACCTCGGGCGCGGGGCTGGTACTGGTAGCGGCTTTGGCGCGGCAATCGCCGCATATGCCGTACAAATTTAAGGAGTGATGCAGGATGTGGAAATTGAGCAGGTCGCCCACCATCGTTTGAATACCGTGAATGCGCGGGTCGCAAAACTCTACCACCTTGTGGCACTCAGTGCAAATAACGTGGTCGTGCTGGCGGTAGCCATAGCTTTTTTCGTACTGCGCGAGGTTGCGGCCAAACTGGTGCTTGCTTACCAAGCCCTGCTCAACCAACAAATCGAGCGTATTATATACGGTAGCGCGACTCACTTGCAGGTTGCGCTCTTTCATACCGGCGTATAGCTCCTCGACGTCGAAGTGGCCCGAGCGGGCATAAATCTCCTCAAGGATAGCGTAGCGCTCGGCCGTTTTGCGCAGGCCTTTATTTTCGAGGTGCGCGGTAAAAATCTTTTTTACTTCTTCGAGCCGGTCCGTATTGAGTGTGGCTTGGCTGGCGGCGCTGGGCGTGTGGCGGGCCGCATAGCCGGTTTCGGTAGAGCCCCCTAGGCTATGGTCGATGGTGGACACCGGGGCGGGCGGGCGGTGGAGGTCGGTTTTCACAAGGATAGACTATTTAGGGTACTAATGCTTTTACTTGCATACTAGTTGCAAAACTAGCAGCGAGCGCCAGGGTTTTAGCGGCCAGCGGCGGGGCGGGCCAGCGCGGCTACGGCCAGGCCCATCACGGCAATGAGGGCAAACGAAACCCGCAGGCTGCTAAGGCCCGCCACCAAGCCGATAAGTGGCGGCCCCAGCAAAAAACCTGCAAAACCCACCGTAGAAACGGCCGCCAGCGCTACTCCAGCCGGCATAGTGCGCGAGCGGCCCGCCGCGCTATATACCAGCGGCACCACCGACGATACCCCTAGGCCCACCAGCATAAACCCGAGAGCCGCCGTAGCCAGCGTAGGCAGCCCCACCGCCAGTGTGAGGCCAGCAGTAGTGAACAAGCCACTCAGCTGCAAGGTTTTGACCCGGCCAAAGCGGTTGGTAAACCAGTCGGCAATGAAGCGCCCGGTGGCCATCATCGACATGAAAGCGGCGAACCCTAGGCCCACGCGGGCGGGCGGAGCCAACACAATTTTTTTGAAATACACGCCGCTCCAATCAAACATCGTCCCTTCGGCCAGCAGCGAGCAAAAGGCCAATACGCCGAGCAGCAGCAATTCACGGTCGGGTAGCACGAAAAGGGGCTGGTCGGCAGGGCGGGGCGGGTCGGCGGGCACGAGGTAGGGGCGCATCAGGACGACGCCGAGAAATACGGCCGCCGCCATGCCCGTGAAGTGCGTGGCCGGGTCAATGCGCCAGCTTATCATTAGCGTGCCGAGGCTAGCCCCTATAAAGCCCGCTAAACTCCAGATACCATGGAAGCTAGCCAGGATGGAGCGGCCGTACAGCGCCTCCACCCCTACCCCCTGGGTATTGACGCTGATATTGGCCATGTTGCTAGCTAACCCAAACAGCACCAAGCCTGCCATTAGCTGCACGGTAGTAGCGGCCAGGCCCAGCAGCGGCAGCACAGCGGCGTAGAGCAGCACGCCTGCTACCACCACGTGGCGGCTACCGTAGCGCGCTACCAACCAGCCACTTAGTGGCAGCGAGGCTAGCAACCCCACCGGCACGGCCAGCAGCACGCCACCCAGCTCGGCCTCGGAAAGGTGTAGCCGCTGCTGCATGGTAGGTATGCGCGAGGCCCAGGTAGAAAAGCACAGGCCTTGCAGCAAAAACGACGTGCTAACGGCTATGCGGTGAATGTGGCGGGGCCGGGTAGAAGGCAGCGTGATTTCAGGCATTGGGGAGCGGGCTTTAGTTTCCCGCAGAAGGGCGTAGCGGACTTTGCTGAGGCAGGCAGAAAGCCGCTTTACATTTCAAAATACAGGTGGTAATGATTGGCGCAGCCGGGGTTGAACGCCGCCTGGCACTTGGGGCACGCGTTGCCGCAAGCCAGGTACTCGCTGATGCTCAACTCAGTGTGGCAGTTGCCGCACAACACGGCTTTGGCAGCGCGTTCGGACCTAGGCCATACCTGGGGCGCGTGGTCGGCCAGGGCTTCGTGGCAGGCGATGCAAGCATAGTACTCGCCGCAGCACTTGTGTCGAATGGCAATAATATCACGCTCGGAATGGTAGTGGGCGCACTGGGTGCGGGCCGTAACGGCCAAGCCATGCACTAGCGGCGCACCGACGGCGGTAAGGTCAGACATGTAGTGACTTTTGGCTGGTTACGAATCAAACCGCTCTACTTGCAGCACGCCATTCACCTTGCTCAGGCGCTGAATCAGCTTGTTCAAATGGTCGGTATCATTGACGAACACTAAAATCTTGCCTTCAAAGAAGCCATCATCCGCATCTATAATAATAGAGCGCATATTCACCTTGAGCGCCGTGGAGATGATGCGCGTCACGTCGTTTACCAGGCCTACCCTATCCGAGCCTTTGAGACGCACGCCGGCTAGGAAGGCCAATTCCAGCTGGTCGGTCCACTTGGCGCGCACGATGCGGTTGCCGTAGTTCGACATCAAATCCACAGCCCGGTGGCAGCTGGTGCGGTGGATGATGAGGCCAGTTTCGGTTTCAAAGCCGAACACGTCGTCGCCCGGAATGGGGTTGCAGCAGCGCGCCAGGCTGTGGTTGAACTTGTCGGTGCGCTCGCCCACCACCAGCATATTGGGGTGCACGCCCCGAATCTTCTGAATTTCGTCGTCGAACTTGCGCGGCTGGCTAGCCGGCACGGCCTGAGTAACCGGCCGAAACAAGGGCTCCCGGATTTCGCGCCCATCCAGTTGCCCTACCGCCAGCCGGTAATAAAATTCCTGCGCCGTAGGCACGTTGAAATAGGCGAGCAGACGTTGGAAATTCTCAGACGTGTTTTCCACCCCAATCAACTCCAGGCGCTTCTCATAAATAAACTTGCCGTCGTCGGCCTTGGCACGCTTGTCATCGCGCAAAAAATCCTTGATGCGCGTTTTGGCCTTGCTGGTAATCACCATGTTCAGCCAGTCGGCGGTGGGGCGCTGCTTGTGCGAGGTCAGGATTTCCACCTGGTCGCCGTTGCGCAGGCGGTAGCTGAAGGGCTCGAGCTTTTGGTTGACCTTGGCCCCTAGGCAGTGCAGGCCGATGTGCGAGTGGATGTCGAAGGCAAAGTCGAGCGCCGTAGCCTTGTCGGGCAAAATCACTAGTTTGCCCTTGGGCGTGAAGGTATATACTTCCTTTACGAACAAGTTCTGGCGGAACTCATCCATGAATTCCAAGGCGCTGGAGTTGTTGGTTTCCAGCATTTCACGCACCCGGTTTACCCAGGCTTCTAGGGTGCTTTCGGGCTGGGGCGTGCCACTGTCCTTGTATTTCCAGTGGGCGGCGTAGCCTTTTTCGGCAATCTCGTCCATGCGCCGAGTGCGGATTTGCACCTCCACCCACTGCCCGGCGTGCGACATCACGGTGGTGTGCAGGCTCTCGTAGCCGTTGGCCTTGGGCGTGCTCACCCAGTCGCGCAGGCGGTCGGGGTTGGGCTGGTAAAAGTCCGTCACGATGCTATATACCTGCCAGCAAGCCGCCTTCTCCTGCTCGTGTGGCACATCCAGAATAATACGGATGGCAAACAGGTCGTACACCTCCTCAAAGGTTACGTTCTGCTTGCGCATCTTCTTGAGAATCGAATAGATACTCTTGGGCCGGCCCTTAATCTCGTAGCTGAAGCCCTGGGCCTTCAACTCCTCATCAATAGGCTGCACAAACTCCTTGATGAAGCGGTTGCGGGCACTCTGGCTCTGCTTTACCTTGCCTTTCAACTCGTTATATATCTCGGTGTCGGTGTATTTGAGGTGCAGGTCCTCCAGCTCGGTTTTGATGGCGTAGAGGCCTAGGCGGTGGGCCAGCGGCGCATACAGATAGATGGTTTCCGACGCAATCTTGAGCTGCTTGTGGCGCGGCATCGAGTCGAGGGTGCGCATATTGTGCAGGCGGTCGGCCAGCTTGATGAGACTCACCCGCACGTCATCGCTCAGGGTGAGCAGCATCTTGCGAAAGTTTTCGGCCTGCTCGCTGGTGCCCTGCTCAAACACGCCCGAAATCTTGGTGAGCCCATCCACAATGCGCGCCACCTTGGGGCCAAAGTCGCGCTCTACGTCCGAAATCTCGGTGGGCGTGTCTTCCACTACGTCGTGCAGCAGGGCCGCCACAATGCTGGTGGTGCCCAGGCCAATTTCCTCCACCGCAATCTGGGCTACGGCCAGCGGATGCAGAATGTAGGGCTCGCCCGACTTGCGGCGCATGTCCTTATGTGCCTCCAGGCTTTGGTTGAAGGCTTTTTTTATCAGCTTGGCATCGTTGCCGTGCAGGTAGGGCTTGGCCGTGCGCAACAAGCGGCGGTACTGGCGCAGGATTTCCTGGCGCTCGGCTTCGAGGTCAATAACGGGCGACATAGTTCTACAAATAACAGCCCTAGGGGCGAAAAAGTGTAGCTACCTGGTTAAGACTGCCCCCGTAATAGCCGAGCGGTTTTGTAAACCTGCCAAACGCTGCTTACCTTTGCGGCCCCATAACGACCGGTTATGAGCGCAAAATGCGGATGTGGCGAAATTGGTAGACGTGCCAGACTTAGGATCTGGTGCCGCAAGGCGTGTGGGTTCGAGTCCCTCCATCCGCACTTTTCAAGTTGAACGGGCCCCTGGCTATTAGTTAGGGGCCTTTTTTTTAACCCTTTCTGACTGGCAGGCGTGGGCCTGCTCCCACCGTTTTGAATATTACGCTTGACCGCAACGATGAGCAGCTGACCGGGCTGCTGAACGTGCACCTGGACGAGGCCGACTACAGCGACGCCGTCGAAAAGCAACTGAAGGACACTGCCAAGCGGGCGCAGTTTAAAGGTTTTCGCCCCGGCAAAGTACCGGCCAGCCTGGTGCGCAAAATGTACGGCACGGGCATCTTGGTAGACGAGGTGAACCGCCTGCTGAGCAAGAACGTGGACACCTACCTGAAGGACAACAACGTCAAGATTCTGGGCGAGCCGATTCCGGTGCCGAGCAATGTTGATTTCAACAACGAAAAGGCTTTTGACTTCCAGTTTGAGCTAGGGCTGCTGCCCGACTTCGAGCTGCCCGCCGACCAGCACGTGGAGCTGAAGCGCCCGACCGTGGCGCTCGACGACGCGACGCTGGCCGAAACCCACGAGCAGATTACCCGCCAGTTTGGCGAAACCACTAACCCCGAGGTTTCGGAAGCCGACGACTACCTGTTTGGCAAGCTGAAGAAGGCCGGCGCCGAGGGCGAAGGCCAAACGGTGCTGCTGCCCATCAACAAGGTGAAGAATGGCCAGGAGCGCTTCATCGGCGTGAAGGCGGGCGACACGCTGACGTTTGACCTGAGCGACGCTTTTGGCGGCGACGCAGGCGCTATTCGCAGCTTCTCGGGCCTGAGCAAGGAGGAAGCCGCGGGTGCTACCGGCGACTACGAGCTGGAGGTAGAGAAAATCAACCGCACGGCAGCCCCGGAGGAAAACCAGGAGTTGTTCGACAAGGTATTTGGCCCCGAGGCAGTTAGCTCGAAAGAGGAGTTCGACAACAAGGTGCGCGAAACGGTGCAGGGCAACTACGACCGCGAGTCGGACAACGTGCTCAACCGCCGGCTCATCGACGCTATGATTGACGCCACGCCCATCCGCATCCCCACCGAGTTCTTCAAGAAGTGGCTGGTGCGCGCCAACGAAGGCAAACTCGATGCCGCCACCGTGGACGCCCACTACAACGATTACGAGCGCGAGCTGAAGTGGAGCCTCATCCGCAACAAAGTGGTGGAGGACCTGGGCCTGAAGGTTGGCAACGACGAAATCCGCAACCGGGTGCTGGACAAGATTCTGGGTCAGTTTGGCGGCGGCATGCAGCTAACCGACGAGATGCGCGAGGGCATGGTGGGCTTTGCCGACAACTACCTCAAGCAGGAAAACGGCAAGAACTACGTGCAGGAGTACGAGGCCATTCTGGCAGAGAAAGTAGTGGAGGCCCTGCGTGGCAAAGTTGTTGTTACGGATGAACCCGTAACGGCCGAAGAATTCCGCAACCAAAACGAGGGCTAGTGCCCTAGGGTGGTTGACAAATAAAAAAGCCTTTACGCCCCGCGTAAGGGCTTTTTTGTTTGTGCCGTGAACGCTGCGAGTCCGCGCGTAGCAGCAGAAGCACTCGCAGCGTCCACGGTACAACATTCAACCTTCGCATCCGTCATTTGCCTTTGAACAGGGGTTGGCCCTAGGCCCTCCTCCCTATTTTACCTCCCATGCTGAATAAACAAGAATTCCGCAAGTTTGCTGTTAAGCACCAGGGCCTCAATGGCTTGGGTGTTGACCAATACATCCAGTCGGTGGAGGGCCAGACCCGCAACGGGCTGATACTACCTACCGGCATGACCCGCTCGGTGATTGAGGAGCGCCCCACGCGCTTCGCCGAAATCGACGTGTTCTCGCGCCTGATTATGGACCGCATTGTGTTCTTAGGTACGGCCGTGGACGACTACATCGCCAACATCCTGACGGCACAGATGCTGTTTCTGGAGTCGGTGGATGCTAAAAAAGACATCCTGCTGTACATCAACTCGCCGGGCGGCTCGGTGTACGCAGGCCTGGGTATTTACGATACTATGCAGTACGTAAACCCCGACGTGGCTACCATTTGCACCGGCCTGGCCGCCTCGATGGGGGCCGTGCTGCTAGCCGGTGGGGCCAAGGACAAGCGCTCGGCGCTGCCCCACGCCCGCGTCATGATTCACCAGCCTTCGGGCGGGGCGCAGGGCCAGTCGACTGACATCGAGATTACGGCCCGCGAGATTCTGAAGCTCAAGAAGGAGCTGTATGACATTCTGGCGCAGCACACCGGCAAAACCTACCAGGAAATCTACGATAACTCGGAGCGCGACTACTGGATGCGCGCCGACGAGGCCAAGGAATACGGCCTGATTGACGAGGTATTGGAAAAAAAGAGCGCCGCCTAGGCCTCAGATGATGCCTGCGACCCTCTAGAGTGCACCCATAAAAAAAGCCTTAACCGCATAGTTAAGGCTTTTTTTATGGGTGCACTCTAGGGGAGCTTACTTGGCCGCTACGGCGCTGGGCTGAAAGTTGGGGTGGCCGGCTTGCCAGAGGGCGAAGGCGTACATGTTGGCGAAGTTGCGGAACGTCACCTTCTTATCTTCCGTGAAGTGGCCGTTGTCGTAGTTTACTTGCATGAGCACGGGCTTGCCAGAGGTGCTGGCCGCTTGCAGGGCGGCGGCCAGCTTGCCAGGTTGCCACACGATAACGCGGGGGTCGTTCATACCCCCCACGCAGAGCACGGCGGGGTACTTGGTGCCGGGCTTCACGTGCTGGAAGGCGTCCATCTCGTAGAGGGCTTGGCACTGCACGGGGTCTTTCACGCTGCCAAATTCGGGCACGTTGACGGGACCGTTGGGGGAGTTTTCCATGCGCAGGGCGTTGGAGCAGCTCACGTTGCTGATGGCCGCGGCGAATAGGTCGGGGCGCTCGGTGATGGCCCGGCCAATGAGGATGCCCCCCGCGCTAGTACCCATGCCGATGAGGTGGCTCGGGCTGGTATAGCCATTTTTGACGAGGTAATCGCCGCAGGCGATAAAATCCTTCCAGGTATTGGGCTTAGTGGTTTGGTAACCGGCCCGGTACCACTTCTGGCCCTTTTCGGAGCCGCCGCGCGGATGGGTTTCGGCCACGATGACGCCCTGGTTAAGCATAGCCAGATAGCGCGGGCTGAAGTACGGCACGGCCGAGATGCCGTAGGCGCCGTAGCCATCCATGAAGCACACGGCCTGCCCATCTTTCTTGAGCCCTTTGCGGTAGATGAGCGAAAGGGGCACCAGTGCGCCATCGTGGCTGGGCACTTCTACCTCCTCCACCACTAGGTCGTCGAGGCCAGGATAAGCAGCTTTCACCTCAAACTTACTAGCGCTCAGCTGCTTGGTATCGGGGTTGTAGTTGTAGAGCGTGGCGGGCTGCTTCCAAGTGGTGAGGCCTACCAGGCAGGCGTTGCTGCGGGGCGCATCGAGCGGCTGCACGTAGGCCGTGCCGCTAAAGGGCAGCGGCACGTCGGCCCACTGCTTGGTGCGCGGGTCGTACTGCCGAATGTGGTCGTTGATGCCGTCGTTGAGCGTTACAAACAGGTAGTCTTTCGACGACGCGATGCTCGTGATGTTGAGCTGACCCTCGGGCAGGAGCACCGTGGCGGTGGCGGGCTGCGGGTTGAGCGCGCTCGTAACCAAGATGCGGCCCTTCGGCGCTTGCTTCACGCTGTAGAGGTACAGGCTGGTCCCCAATTTCAGGTAGCTGTACACGCTGTCGGTGGGCGCTACCAGGCGCTTCCACGGAATGACGGGCTTGCTTAAGTCGGCCGGGGCGGCCACCCACACGTGTTGCCGATTATCAACCGAGCCTAGGCCGCCGTACACCTGCGTGTGGTCATCGGAGAAATAGACGAAGGGATATTCATCGGGCCGGATATTAAACGCGGGGTTCTTGGCGCGCGAAAACAGCTCGGCGTCGGCGGCCGCGGCGGTGTTTAATTGGTGCAGGCGGGCCTTGGTGTTGAGGTTGCCCCTAGGGTCTTTGGGGTCAGTGGAATTGTTAGGGGTATAAACGAAGCCCGTGTCGGTAGGCAGCCAGTCGACCCCGCCGCCGCTTACAGCCACGATGCTTTCGGGCAGCAGCGCCTTGGTAGCCACCGTCAGGATGCGGAGGGTAGAGAGCTCGGCCCCGCCTTCTTGCAGGCCCACCACCAGGCGCTGGCCATTGTTGCTGGGCGTAAAGGCCGTGACGGAGTAGGTTTTGGTTTTGTCGTAGGCTACGGGGTCGAAGAGCAGCATTTCGGGGCCGGTTTCGCCCTCGCGCATATAAATCTTGCCTACCGTTTCGGCCGGCAGCGTTTTGCGATAGAAGTAACGGGTGCCACGCTTTTTGATTTCAGAGTAGCGCTCGGGCTTCAGCCGGTCGTAGCGCATGAAGGTATTGATGAGGCTGTCGCGACCCGGCAGCTGGTCGAGCGTATGGGCTGCGTAGTCGCCCTGGGCCTTAAACCACGCCAGCACTTCGGGATTTTTGGTGTCTTCCAGCCAGCGGTACTTATCAACCACTGACCGGCCGAAATACACATCGGTGACGGGGCGCTCGGGAGTGGGCGGGGGCCCGGGCTGTTGCGCTACGGCTAGCCGGGTAGCAGCAAGCATCAACGCACTCGTAAAGAAAATTTTCATACGCTTGCAAAAAGTAAGGTGACAGGTGCGGAAATGTACTGGTGATTTATCAGAGCCGCAATTGCTACTAGCTTAATTAGCACTCTTTTAAGCAAGAATTATTTCGCTGCTCGCGCCGGCTGCTAGCTGCAACTTAGCTCAGCCAGCGTTGCGCTTAGTACGGGGCCAGCCGCACGGGGCGTGGTTGAGGAGCGCGGGATGAAAGCAAGGCCGCTGCCCGGCGGCGATAAGCAACCCGGCCGGATTATCTTGCCTCCTTAGGTGGCCTAGGGCCTGCCGCCTAGGCTTAGGCCTATGCTGCAACATCAACCCGCCCCCACGGGTTGATAGCCGCACGGTGAGTACTACGCTGGTCAGCTACTTGGCGCCAGGGCCAAACCAGCCAAGGCGACTAGCTTGAATTTTGTGCAGTTACAAGTCTATTGCGCAAGTAGTTGCGTAATAATTTGCCAAGTACTTGCTGCTAGCTACTTGTCTGCCGCCGTACCTTTGAGCCCGTTTTGCCCTAGGCGGTTATTGTTATCTCGTTTATTCTCGTTTGCCCGATGCCGGAAATTGCCTGCTCCTTCTGTAACAAGCCCAAGCGCGACGTCGCGGTGATGATTTCGGGCATTAACGCGCACATCTGCGAGAAGTGCGTGGCTCAGGCCGAGCACATTTTGCAGGAGGAAACCAAGTTGCAGGCGGAGGCGCGGCGCCCGAAGTTCAACCTCATTAAGCCGCGCGAAATCAAGCAGCACCTCGACCAGTACGTGGTAGGCCAGGACGAGGCCAAGCGCGTGATGAGCGTGGCGGTGTACAACCACTACAAGCGCCTGATGCAGAAGCCCGCCGCCGGCCACGACGAGGTGCAGATTGAGAAGTCCAACATCATCATGGTGGGCGAAACGGGCACTGGCAAGACCTTTTTGGCCCGGATGCTAGCCAAGATTCTGCAAGTGCCCTTCTGCATCGCCGACGCCACGGTGCTGACCGAAGCGGGCTACGTGGGCGAGGACGTGGAAAGCATTTTGACGCGCCTGCTGCAAGCGGCCGACTACAACGTGGAGGCGGCCGAGCGCGGCATTGTCTACATCGACGAGATTGATAAGATTGCCCGCAAGAGTGACAACCCCAGCATTACGCGCGACGTGAGCGGCGAGGGCGTGCAGCAGGCGCTGCTGAAGCTGCTGGAGGGCACCCACATCAACGTGCCACCGCAGGGGGGCCGCAAGCACCCCGACCAGAAGATGATTTCGGTGAACACCGAGAACATCCTGTTTATCTGCGGCGGGGCGTTTTCGGGCATCGACCGCATCATTAAGGGCCGGTTGAATACCAAGCCGATGGGCTTCTCCAAAACCAATTTGGAGGCGCAGACCGACACCCAGAACTTTCTGCGCTACGTGTCGGCCCAGGACATTAAGAGCTTCGGCCTGATACCCGAGCTGATTGGCCGCCTGCCGGTGCTCACCCATTTAAACCCGTTGGATAAGAGTACCTTGCGCCTTATCCTGACCGAGCCCAAGAACTCGCTGGTACGCCAGTACCAGCGCCTGTTTGGCATGGAGAATATTCAACTCGGTTTTACCGAGGAAGCGCTGGAGTACATCGTGGACCGCGCCGACGAGTACCGCCTAGGGGCGCGTGGGCTACGCTCCATCTGTGAGAGCATCATGACCGACGCCATGTTTGAAATGCCTTCGGAGGCGGGCGTCGAGCAGTTTACGATAACCGAGAGCTACGCCCGGAGCAAATTTGAAAAGTCGCCGCTGCAGCTGATGCGCGCGGCATAAGCCATTAATAACAAGCCAGAACGTCATTCCGAGTTTGCCGAGGAATCTCGCCTGCACCATTAGGATACCCCTAGGCGGCGCGGGCGAGATGCTTCGGCAAGCGCGGAATGACGTTCTTTTTTGCCCAACCCCCGTCCTAACTTGCGGGCATGACTGTAACCGAACGCGGGCAGCGGCTGCTGGGCGTGCGGCCCGAGGAAGGGCGCACGGTGTGGCTGTTTTTCCTGCATAATTTTTTGCTCGGCATTGGCACCATTCAGGTGTATGTGGCGGCCAACGTGCTGCTGCTGGAAAACAACCCCGAGCGCAACCTGCCGCTGGCTTACGGCGTGGCTGCGCTGGCCATGGTAGGCGCCAGCCGCCTGTACGCCTATTTCGAGCACCACTGGGCCCTGCAAAAGCTGGCGGGGCGGGTGCTGCTGGCCGCCGTAGTGCTGGCGGGCGTGGTGGCGGTGCTGGTGCTCACGGGCCACTCGGTAGCCTCGGCCGTGGCCGTGATGACGGGCTACCGCGTCATCTACCTGCTTACCAGCCTGGAGTTTTGGGGCGTGTCGGCGGTGGTGTTTGACGTGCGCCAGGGGCGGCGGCTGTTTAGCGTTATCAGCGCGGGTGATATGCCAGCCAAGGCCCTAGGGGCTTTGATAGGGATGCTGGTGCACAGCAACGCCGAACTGCCGGGGCTGCTGCTGATGGCTTTTGGCGCTTTTCTGGGGGCGCTGTGGGCGCTGCGCGCCACGTTGCGCTCGCACGCGGTAGAGGCGGTGCCCGCCCGCCGCGCCGCCCGGCCGGCGGCGGTGGCGCCCGGCTTGCAGCGCTGGTTTGGCGAAAGCGCGCTGGTGCTGAACCTGTGCCTGGCGCTGGCCGCACTGGCCGCCATTACGACGGGCATCGAGTACTTGTTTTTTGTCAACGTCAAGCACCGCTTCCACAACGAGGCGGCGGTGATGCACTTCGTGGGCTCGGTGCTGATTAGCACGTACCTGCTGGCCATGCTCTTTAAGCTGCTGCTTTCGCAGCACACCCTCGACCGGCTGGGGGTGCGGTGGGTGCTGCTGGGGCTACCGGGGGCGCTGCTGGTGGGCTTGGCCCTGTATGCGGGCCTAGGGCAGGCGGGGCTCGAAACGCGGCTGCTATACTTCTGCGGCTTGTTTTTGGGGCAGGAAGTGCTGCGCCGGGCGGTATTCGACCCTGTGTTTCTGCTGCTGTTTCAGCCCCTGGCCGCCCCCGAGCGCCTGCATGCCCACACCCTGGTGAAGGGGCTGTACGAGCCGCTGGGCATGGGCCTGGCGGGGGCCCTGCTGTTTGCGCTGCCCGCCGGGCCGGGCGAGCACACCTGGGCGCCTTTTATTTGGATGGGGGCCCTAGGGCTGGTGGCCGTTGGCTTCTTGCTGCGCACCTACCGGGGCTACCTGGCCGAGCTGCAACACGCCCTGAGCCGCCGCTTTACGGACGACGCGGCCGAGCCCGCCGAAACGGCTACCGAAGCTGCCGGCCCAGTCGCGCCGCTCGCTCCCGGCGAGGTGCGCCAGCTTATCCGGGCCCTGGCGCACAAGAGCGAGCGCGCCGCCGCCAGCCAGCGCCTGCTGCGCCTGGGCGCGGCGGCCCTGCCAGCCCTCAACGATTTTCTGAGTGCCGACCCCAACCAGCAGCTGGTGCGGCGGGTGGCGCTGGTGTGCGGGCGGCTGCGGCTACCGGCGGCCCGGCAGCTGCTGGTGGCGCTGGCCCGGCAGCCGCACCTGTTTCGGCGCGAGGCAGCCTTGCGAGCCCTGCGCCACTTCGACGTAGTGCCCCAGGAAGTACCGCTGTTTCAGGCGCTGGTGCACGACGAGCAGCTACTGGCCCAGCTGCTGCTGCACGGCCAAGCCAGCGCGGGCAGCGAGCTGGTTCGCTGCCTCGACTACGAGCTGGGCCGGGTGCAGCAGCGCATTTTTGCTCTGCTGGGCCGCATTTATCCGCCCCAGCTCATTGCCGACGCCCAGCGCGGGGTGGCCAACGCTGCCCGCGAGCGCCAAGCTAACGCCCTCGAAATGCTCGACAACAGCATTGACCGGCCTACCTACCAAGGCTTGCAAACCTTGCTAACCCTAGCCCCACCGGCCGAGAAGGAGCGCACCTTCGACCGCCTGCTGGGCCCGCTACTGGCCCCGCCCCCGGTGCTGGAAACCATCGTGGAGCGCGGCGAAACCGCCTTTTCGGACTGGACGGTGAGCGTGGCGCTCGACCAGTGGCAGCCCACGGCCGGCACCGTGGGGGCGCTGTCGCCCCATTTACGCAGCCTCAGCCCGCTGGTGCGCGACAGCGCCTTTCGGGTGCTGGTCCACCTGCGCCAGGCCCAAGCCGCGCTTTACCAGCAGGTGCAAGCTGCCCACCACACCTTAGATTCGCTGCTTATGAGCCACGCCGCCACTGCTTCGCACATCTCCGCCGCCGAGCGGGTCGAGGTGCTTCAGCAAACCACCCTGTTTGCCCAAACGCCTGAGAATGTGCTCAGCAGCATCGTACCCATCATGCAGGAAGTGAGCTTTGCTGCTGGTCACCAAATCTTTGCCAAGGGCGACCTAGGGGCCTCGCTCTATATCGTGTACGCCGGCGCAGTGGGCATCTTCAACGGCCCGCAGCTGCTGACCACCTTCCATAAAGGCGATTTCTTTGGCGAGCTGGCGCTGCTCGATGCCGAGCCGCGCTCGGCCACTGCCGTGGCGCAGGGCGCCGTCACGGCCTTCCGGCTCGACCAGGAGGACTTCTACGACGTGATGGAAGAGCGGCCCGAGGTACTGCGCAATATTCTGCGGGTGCTGTGCCAGCGGCTCAGAAGGCAGAACGAGGCGCTGCAGACGGCATCGTAACGCCAAGCTGTAGCTTGGCGTTACGATGCCGTCTGCAGCAAAAAGGCCGTCATGCTTCGGCAAGCTCAGCATGACGGCCTTTTTGCTTTTACGCTACTCCTCCCCTAGGCCACGACTTCATACGTCATGACGGGCAGCTCCTTATTTTTCAGCTTCAGCTCGCCGATGGGCGCGCATTGGAAGCTCTCCTTGATGCGCTGGTAGATGGCTTCGGTGATGACAATCTGGTTTTCCTTGGCGGCTGACTGCAGGCGCTGGCTTACGTTTACGGTGTCGCCTATTACGGTGTAGTCCAGGCGTTTGAGGGTGGCCGAGCCAATATTACCCGACACCATTTCGCCGGTATTGATGCCGATGCTGATGGCGGGTTGGTACTCGCCGCCGCTGGGCAGGGCTTGGCGGCTGCCTTGCAGCTTTTCGCGCACGGCCAAGGCTGCGTCGAGGGCCCGGTCGAGGTGGTACTCGCCCCGAAACACGGCCATCACGGCGTCGCCCATAAACTTGTCGACGTAGCCGCCCTGGTCAATAATCTCCCGCACCACCTGGTCGAAGTAGGTGTTCAGCAAGCCTACTACCGTGGCTGGCGGCTGCGTTTCGGACAGCGACGTAAAGCCGCAAATGTCCACGAACATCACCGTGGCTTCTATCATCTCGGAGGCCAGCAGCTTATTTTCGAAGCCGGGCCGGGCCATGAAGTTGATAACCGTCTCGTCGACGTACATCTTCAGAATATTGTTTTCCTGGATGGCGCGCATCGTATCGCGCAGCTGCTGCACGTGGCCGGCGGTTTTCTCAATGGTCACTTCCAAATCGTTGAAATCGACTGGCTTACACACAAAGTCGAACGCGCCGCCATTCATGGCCGCCCGGATGTTCTGCATATCGCCGTAGGCCGATACCATGACGGTTTTGGTGACGGGGCTGGCCTCGGGCAGGCGGCCGAGCAGCGTCAGGCCGTCCATTACGGGCATGTTGATGTCGCTCAGCACGATGTCTACGTCGGGGTGCTCGCGCAGGCGCTCCAGCGCTTCCTGCCCGTTGCCGGCAAACAGAAATTCGTAGGCCTGCTCGCGAATCTTGCGCCGAAACTTCTGCTTGATAAGCAGTTCTAAATCGGCCTCATCATCGACCACTAAAATCTTGGTTGCCATAGTGGGGAATGTAGAAATCTGGGGAATGTAAAAATGTTGAAAATGGCTGCGTAGCACCTAGGTGACTTCAGGCATTTTTGCATTTCCTACATTTTCCCATTCTCTACACTAGTTTTTATCGGTTTTCAATAGCGTGTAGCTTGTCGCGCAGGGCCGTGAAATCTACTGGCTTGGTTAAGAAGTCGTCGGCCCCGAGTTGCTCAGCCTGCTGCTTGGTAGCCGCGTCGCCGTAGGCAGTCAGCATCATCACCAGGGGCGGCGGGGGCGGCAGCGGGTCGCTCTTGACGTGGCGCAGTAGCTCGAGCCCGCTCATGCCGGGCATGTTGATGTCGGACAGGATGAGGACTACCTCGGAGGGGTGGGCGCGCAGAAAGCCTAGGGCCTCCTCGCCCGAGTAGGCGAAAGAAAAGGCAAACTCGCCGCTGCGAATTTCGCGCCGAAAGCGCTGCTCGAACAGCACCCGCACGTCGGGCTCGTCGTCAACTACCAGTATTTTCATGTTGAATCCAGTAAAAATAACAGCGCCCAGGGCACTTAGCACGGCAGCCGCACAGTGAAGGTAGTGCCCTCCCCCGCCTGCGAAGCTACATTGAGCGAGCCACCGTGCGCCTTGGTAATGATATCGTAACTCAGCGACAGCCCTAGGCCGGTGCCCTCGCCCGTAGGCTTGGTGGTAAAGAAGGGCTGGAAGATTTTGGCCTGCACTTCGGCCGGCATCCCCGTGCCGTTGTCGGCCACGCGGATTTCTACGCTGCCGCCAACCTGCCGCGTGCTCATGCTAACGGTGGGCTGGTAGCCGGCCTCGCCCGCTTGCTGGCGCTGCTGCACGGCATAAAAGGCGTTGGTGAGCAGGTTCAGCAGCACCCGGCCTAGGTCGCCGGCCACGGCTTCGACCACTGGTAGGCTGGGGGCAAAGTCGGTTTCGAGCGTGGCGTTGAAGCTCTTGTCCTTGGCCCGCAGCCCGTGGTAGGCCAGGCGCAGGTACTCGTCGCAGAGCGCGTTCACGTCCGTAGGCTGGCGCTCGCCCGTGCTCTGGCGCGAGTGTTCCAGCATGCCGCGCACGATGCCCGCCGCCCGCTGCCCGTGCTGGTGAATCTTGCCCAGGTTCTGGCTGAGGTCATCGGCCAGGGCGGCTACCTCCTCCCCATCGCCGGCGGCCTGCGCTTCTTTCAATTCGGCCACCAGCTCGGCACTCACGTCGGCGAAGTTATTGACGAAGTTGAGCGGGTTCTGGATTTCGTGGGCGATGCCGGCCGTCAGCTCCCCCAGGCTCGCCATCTTCTCCTTCTGGATGAGCTGATTTTGGGTGGCGCGCAAATCGGCCAGGGCCTGGGTGGTGTGGTCGCGCTGGGTTTGCAGCTCGGCTTTCTGGCGTTCCAGCAAGGCGTTGGCTTTCAGGCGCTGGCGGTTGCTGCGCCACAGCACGGCGGCCAGGCCCACAATCATCCCTAGGCCCGCCAGCAGCCCCAGCAGTTGGCGCTGCTGGCGGGTATTATCGGCGGCCAGCTGACCGATTTGCGCCTGCCGGGCGCGGGCCTGGTAGCGAGCATCGGTGGCGAGCAACTGCTGGCTTTTCTGCTGGTTGAAGATGGAGTCTTGCAGGCGCGTGGCGGCGCGCTGGTACCCGAGGGCTGCCTGGTACTGACCCTGCTGCTCCTGCACGGCGGCCAGCAGGTCGTTGGCCTCATGCAGCAGCTCTAGGTTGTGGGTGCGCGTGGCCAGCGCCAGCGACTGCCGGGCCAGCTGCTCGGCCTCGGCAGCCTGGCCCAGGCGCAGCAGCGTGCGCGGCAAATTCACATCCACGTAGAGGATAAACGTCGAGTCGCGGGTGCGGCGGGCGTAGGCCAGCACCTGCCGGTAGCTGCGGGCCGACTCGGCGTAGCGCCCCAGGTTTTTGAGCACGATGCCCTGGTTGAGCAGCGACCCATAGTAGGAAACCGTATCGTGCTGGGCCCGGTACATGGCCAAGGCTTGGTTGTTGTAGGCCAAGGCCTCGGCGGGGCGGTGCTGCATGCCGGCCAGGTTAGACAGCTCGCCGTATACGCCAGCCTCGGCCTTGGGCAGGTGGTACTGGCGGGCCAGCCCAAGGGCCTGCTGCTGCGCCCGGATGGCCGGCGGCCAGTCGCGAGTTTGGTACGAGAGGCCCGAAATGCGGGTAAGCACCCGAATTTGGCGGGGCACGTCGCGGGCGGCGCGGGCCAGGTCGAGGGCACGCTGGTAGTGGCGCAGGGCCTCGGCAAAATCGGCTAGTTGCGCCGCCACGTAGCCTTGGCTTAGCTCAACACGGCTTTCCAGCACGGGCCGGCCGCTGGCCTGGGCCACGGCGGCGGCCTCGCGCAGGGTGGGGGCGGTTTCCTCGTAGCGCCCGCCCTGCACCAGCACATCGGTGAATTCCAGCAGTTGGTCTACCCGGCTCGAGTCGGGCAGCGCGGCGATGGCCGGCAGCAGGTGCGCCAAATCCGGGGCGGCGTGGGCCGGCTCGGGTGCGGCAGCCTGCTGAGCCAAGCCGGGCAAACTTAGTAGCAGCCACAGCAGCCAAGCCCCAGGAACACGGTTGTACATAGCTAGAATAACAACCTGAACAGTATGAATTTACTTTGGCAAAGTAATTCGAAACGTAGTTCCTACCCCCGGTTGGCTCTCCACGGTAAGCGCGCCACCGTGGCCCTGGGTGATGATGTCGTAGCTCAAGGATAGCCCTAGGCCCGTGCCCTCGCCCGTGGGCTTGGTGGTGAAGAAAGGCTGGAATATTTTGGCCTTCGCACTGTCTGGAATGCCTGTACCGTTGTCGCTAACGCAGATTTCTACCTGCTCACCTAGCTGTTGGGTAGCAACGGCTACCCTAGGGACGTAGCCGGGCTCGCCGGCTAGCTGGCGCTGCTGCACGGCATAGAAGGCGTTGGTAAACAAGTTGAGCAGCACCCGGCCCAGGTCGCCGGGCACCCCATTCACTGGCGGCAGGCCGGGGGCCAGGTCGGTTTCGAGGGTGGCGTTGAAGTCTTTGTCTTTGGCTCGCAGGCCGTGGTAGGCTAGGCGCAGGTACTCGCTGCAGAGCGCATTTACCTCCACCGGCTGGCGTTCGCCGGTGCTGGCGCGGCTGTGCTCGAGCATCCCACGTACGATGCTGCTGGCTCGCTGCCCGTGCTGGTGAATCTTGCTCAGGTTTTGCGCCAAATCGCCGGCCAGGGCGGCTACTTCGGCGGCGTCACCGGCGGCCTGGGCGGCGTGCAGCTCGTTTACTAACTCAGCGCTTACGTCGGCAAAGTTGTTGACAAAATTGAGTGGGTTCTGGATTTCGTGGGCGATGCCGGCCGTCAGCTCCCCCAGGCTCGCCATCTTTTCCTTCTGAATAAGTTGGGCTTGCGTTTGGCGCAGCTCCGTGAGGGAGGTATCGAGTTGGTCGCGCTGGGTTTGCAAATCCTGCTTTTGGGCCGTGACGAGCCGGGCTAGGCGCTGCGAGCGCAGAAAAGCGTAGAACGCCCCCGTGGCCAGCAGCAGCAGCACGAACACGCCCCCACTTACCCACAGCAGTGCCCGGCGCTGGCGCCGCGATTGCGTCGCCGCCTGCGTTTGCTGCTGGCGCAGGCGCGCCATCCGCGCCTGCTGGGCGCGGTCGGCCTGGGCTAGCTCGTACTGGGCCACGCGCGTAGCGGTTTGGGCAGCGTTCAGGGTATCGGCCAGGCCTAGGGCGGCCAGGGCGTAGGGCGCGGCGCGGGCCGGCTGGCCCCGCTGCTGGTAAAACTCGGCCAGCCCGTGCAGGTAAGCCAGGCGCAGGGGTTCGCGGTGCTCCAGCCGGGCCTGGCGGTAGGCGGCCAGCCAGGCAGCTTCAGCGCGGGCATAGTCGCCGGTGACAGCGTAGTAGCGGGCCCAGGTGGCTGGTAGCTCGAAGTTGCCCCCGCCCGAATACAGCGGCAGGTGCAGCGAGTCGGCCAGGCGCTGAGCTTGTTGCAGCAAGGGGCGCGCCGCCGCAGCCTGGCCCTGCGCCAGCAGCACAGCGCCAAGCGGCACCAGGCCCAAGGCTCGCTCGTACGCAGCTACCGTATCGCGGGGCGAGCGGGCGCGCAGCGCCAGGGTAGCGTAGCGCATGGCCTGCGGGTAGCGCCCCTGCTGCAAATAGATGCTGGCAATGCTTCGGTTCAGGAAACGCTCATTGCTAGCGTCACTGCTGGGCCAGCTGGCGGCCTGTTGTAGGTAAGGCAGGGCGCGGGCCCCATTGCCCCATTCGGCGTACTCAGCCCCGATAACGCTGATTTCGTTGTAGTACCACGCCTCGGAGAAAGTGCGAAACAGCTCGGCGGCCCGCAGCCGGTAGCTGATGGCCTGGTTGTAGTCGCCCCGCGAATCGTAGTAGCTGCCCAGGAAACGGTAGCACGCGGCTACGTTCTCAACCGGCCCGTGCTGCTGGTAGTAGGCGAGCTTTTGCTGAAAGTAGGCGCGCTTGGCTTCCGGCTGATTCTGCTGGTCGTAGACCGAACGAATGTTTGCCAGCGCTCTGACGAGCGGCACGGCCCCTAGGGCATCGTACTGCGTCACCAGCGCCTGCAGGGTATCGCGGATGGCCGGCAGGTTTGGCGGCTGCGCCCGCGCCAGTTGGTTGGCACTGACTGTCAAGCGTAGCGCGACCCGCTCGGGGTAGCGCAGCTTCGTAGCTAGGGTCAGCGCCTCCCGGTCTTCCGCCTCCGACGTATATAGCGCCTGTAGATGCTCTAGGGTTTGCAGGCGCAGGGTGTCGGCGCGCTGCGTGGCCAGCACGCGCCGCAGCGAGTCGGGCGGGGCATCCCAGAAGCGATGGCCGAAGTGCATAGCTCGCAGCCGGCGCTGAAACTGCGCCTTCGCGGCCGGGCTAGGTTGGGCCTGCGCCGCTAGGCCGAGCAAAAGCAGCAGCGCCAACCCGCCCCCGCAACGCAACAAGAACGTAGTCATAGTTTAACCGGCGGCCGGCAACGTAACGGTGAACTCGGTAAACTCGCCTTCCTGGCTGGCCACTTCCAGCGTGCCGCCGTGCCCATCGGTGATGATGTCGTGGGCCAGCGCCAGCCCTAGGCCCGTGCCCTCGCCCGAGGGCTTGGTGGTGAAAAAGGGTTGAAAAATGCGCGCCCGCGCCTCGGGCGCAATGCCAGTGCCGTTGTCGCGCACGCGCACCACCACGCCCCCGGCCCCGGCTTGCGTTTGCACTCGCACGGTGGGCCGGTAGCCCGGCTCGCCCGCTTGCTGGCGCTGCTGCACGGCATAAAAGGCGTTGGTGAGCAGGTTCAGCAGCACCCGGCCCAGGTCGCCGGCCACGGCTTCGACCAATGGCAGACTGGGCGCAAAGTCGGTTTCGAGCGTGGCGTTGAAGCTCTTGTCCTTGGCCCGCAGCCCGTGGTAGGCCAGGCGCAGGTACTCGTCGCAGAGCGCGTTCACGTCCGTGGGCGCCCGCTCGCCGGTGCTGGTGCGGCTGTGCTCCAGCATGCCGCGCACGATGCCGGCCGCCCGGCTGCCGTGCTGCGCGATGCGCCCCAGGTTGAGGCGCAAATCGGCCAGTATCTCGGCTTCGGCGGCCGCGTCGCGGGCGGGGCGGGCGCGCTCCTCCACTAGCTCAGTTACCAGCTCCTGGCTGACGTCGGCAAAGTTGTTGACGAAGTTGAGCGGGTTCTGGATTTCGTGGGCAATGCCGGCCGTCAGCTCCCCCAGGCTCGCCATCTTCTCGCGCTGAATAAGCTGGTCCTGGGTGGCTTGCAGCTCTTGCAGGGTGGCGCGCAGCTCGTTGGTTTGGTGGGCCAGGGCGGCGGTGCGTTGGCCCACCTCGTATTCCAGAGTCTGATTTTGGCTTTCTACCGCCCGCTGCTCTTGCTCGGCGGCCAGGCGCAGCTCTTGGTCGGCCTGCTGCGCCTTGTGCTGGCTGCGGGCTACTAGAAAAAAAATACCCATCCAGGCAAAGCTGAGCCCCTCGGCATTGTCGAGGCCACCCAGGCGCTTGAGCAGGGCGGGGGCTACGGCCTGCAGCAGCAGCTCGGCCAGCTGCAGCGCAGCGTAGGGCAACAGTCCCAGGCCCACAAACAGCACGGGACGGTGGGCGCGCAGCTGCCAGCACACGGCCACCCCTAGGGCCAGCATGGCGGCCAGAAAAAAATCATCGAGCCAATTGAGCACCGGCCCGCCTACCACCAGCCCTAGGCCCACAATAACGGCCGCGGGCTGCCACAGCCGCCGCAGCCAGCGGTCCCAGCTGGGCAGGCGGGCGGGCACGTTCAGCGCCTTGCGGCCCCAGTATAGCAGCCCTAGGGCACTGGGCGTAGCCATCAGCAACTCACTGTCGGCCATTGCGTTGCATTTTTAGGTTAGGCATGAGGGTAGGGGCTAAGGGCGGGCTTCCGGCTGGGCGGCCCGAATGGGCAGCCGGATGGTAAACTCGGTGCCGCGGCCTTCCTGGCTCTCGACGGTAAGCGCACCGCCGTGGCCTTCCACCACAATGTCGTGCGAGAGCGACAGGCCCAGGCCCGTACCCTGCCCCGCCGGCTTGGTAGTGAAGAAGGGCTGGAATATCTTTTGGCGCATGGCCTCGGGAATACCCTCGCCGTTGTCGGCCACTATCAGCTCTACCGCCGGTCCCACTTGCCGGGTGCGCACGACTACGGTGGGCGCGTAGCCAGGGTCGGCACCGGCTAGCTGGCGCTGCTGCACGGCGTAGAAGGCGTTGGTGAACAGGTTCAGCAGCACCCGGCCCAGGTCGCCGGCCACGGCTTCGATGCGGGGCAGGCTGGGGGCCAGCTTGGTTTCGAGCGTGGCGTTGAAGGCTTTGTCCTTGGCCCGCAGGCCGTGGTAGGCCAGGCGCAGGTACTCGTCGGCCAGGGCGTTCACATCGGTGGGCGCCCGCTCGCCGGTGGTTTGGCGCGAGTGGGCCAGCATGCCGCGCACGATGCTGGCGGCCCGCTGCCCGTGCAGGTTGATTTTATGCAGGTTGTGGCGCAGGTCGTTTAGCAGCTCGTCTTCCAGGCCCGCGTCGCGGGCGGGGCGGGTTTGCTCTTCCTCCAGCTCGGCCACCAGCTCCTGGCTCACGTCGGCGAAGTTATTGACGAAGTTGAGCGGGTTCTGGATTTCGTGGGCGATGCCGGCCGTCAACTCCCCCAGGCTCGCCATCTTCTCGCGCTGAATAAGCTGCTGCTGGGTGGCGCGCAGTTCGGTGAGGGCCGTTTGCAGCTCCTCGGCCTGGTGGGTGAGGGTGGCGGTGCGCTCGGCCACCAGGCGCTCCAGCTCGGCGTTGCGGGCGGCTATCTGCCGGCGCTGCTGCTCCTCCTCGGCTCGCCGGGCTTGCTCTTTGGCCAATACCTTTTTTTGGTAAAAAGCCACGAATAGCAAACCAAAAAACCAGATAATGTTGAGCTTACCTAAGCTTTTGAAGTACTCATCCAGCGGCTTCACGAACGTGAGGCCCAGCGTTTTTTGCCCCAGCGCAATAGCCCGGTAGAGCGCCGGCAAGGCGATGGCCCATAGCATGCTGGCCGCCGGCCGGTAGGTGCGCACCTGCCACAGCACGGCGGCTACTACCCCGTAGGCAAACAGCTGGTACCACTCGTCGAGCAGGTGGTTGACGTAGTGCAGCGCGCCCGTGACGCCGAAGCCCACCACCGCCGGCACCCACAGCCCCAGCAGCCACGCGCGCGCCGCGGGCAGGTAGCGGGGCTTGTCGAGCAGGCTGCGCACCAAAATGGCCAGCATCAGCCCTAGGGTGGCCACCGACAATAGGTCCCAGTTAGCGTGGGTTTTCCAGTAGAGAGCCTGTTCTTTCCAGTAGCGGGCTTCGTCGTTCATGGCTGGGCACCGGGGCAAACGGGCCAGCTAGCCCGGCCCGTGGCGGCGCGCAAGTTAGAGCCCACTGGCCCACTGGCCTACACTGGCGCTTACTTCTGGCCTTGGCCCAGAATTTTCTCTCGGCGCGCCTGGCCGGCTGCCAGGCCAGCGCCGTTTGTTGGCACAGGGCCAGCCCAAGCAGCAGCGCGCTGCATTCGCCCAGGTCCTTCAGGGCTGGCCGGGGGCGGCCAGGGGTAGCTGCAGCGTAAACGTAGTGCCGGCGTTCGCTTCGCTTTCCACCGTGAGGGTGCCGCCGTGGCCCTGGGTAATGATGTCGTAGCTGAGCGAGAGGCCCAGGCCGGTGCCCTCGCCGGCGGGCTTGGTGGTGAAGAAGGGCTGAAACACTTTCGGGCGGATGGCCTCCGGGATGCCGGAGCCATTGTCGCGCACCTCCACTTGCACCCGCCCGTCCAGCTGCCGGGTGCGCACGCTCACGGTGGGCGCGTAGCCAGGGTCGGCGCCGGCCAGCTGGCGCTGCTGCACGGCATAAAAGGCGTTGGTGAGCAGGTTCAGCAGCACCCGGCCCAGGTCGCCGGCCACGGCTTCGACCACTGGTAGGCTGGGGGCAAAGTCGGTTTCGAGCGTGGCGTTGAAGCTCTTGTCCTTGGCCCGCAGCCCGTGGTAGGCCAGGCGCAGGTACTCGTCGCAGAGCGCGTTCACGTCCGTGGGCGCCCGCTCGCCGGTGCTAGTGCGGCTGTGCTCCAGCATGCCTCGCACGATGCCCGAAGCCCGCCCGCCGTGGTCCTTTATCTTGAGCAGGTTGGTGGTCAGGTCGTCGGCCAGGGCCTGGGCTTCGGCGGGGCTGCCGCCCGCCAACTCAGCTTTGAGGTCGGCCAGCAGCTCGGCGCTCACTTCGGCGAAGTTGTTGACGAAATTGAGCGGGTTCTGGATTTCGTGGGCGATGCCGGCCGTCAGCTCCCCTAGGCTCGCCATCTTCTCGCGCTGAATGAGCTGGCCCTGGGTGGCGCGCAGCTCGGTGAGGGCGCGCGCTAGGCTGTTGCGCTGGGCGAGCACCTCGGCGGTGCGGGCGGCCACCTGCTGCTCCAGCGTGTCGTTTTGGGTGGCTAGCAGGGCCTGCTTCTCCTGCTCCTGGCGCAGGGTTTGGGCGCTCAGGTGCTCTACCTCGCCCAGCTTGGCTTGCAGCAGGCGGGCATCGAGGGCAAACTCGTAGGCCAGAAACAGCGAGATGCCCAGCGCTGGGCTCAGCGTTAGCAGCAGTTGCACCAGGTTGTCGAGCACGATGGCTGAGTCCGCGATGTGGTGGTAATAGTAGTAGATGCGCAGCCCGGCGGCGAACAGCAGCGAGCCTAGGGCGCCCGCGAAGCCCAGGGCCACAAACCCAATGCCCCGCCGCCCCTGGTGCCAGCCCTGCACGGTCAGGCGCACGGGCTCCAGCAGGCCTATCAGGAACACCGCCGCCAGGGACAGCTGCCCCACCACGTTGCTGAAGCTAAACCACAGCACCAAAGCCACCCCTAGGGCCCCGCACAGCGCCCGAAACCACCAGCCCGGCGCCCGGCCCAGCAGCGCGTACAGCGCCCGCACGGCCCACAGGTAGCCCGTAAGCGCCAGACAGAAGCGCAGCACTCCCTGCCAGGCCAACTGCCCCGTAATGGCCGTGTTGCTGACGGTGGGCAGTAGGCTGTAGGTGAGCACCTGGGGCACCGAGGCCGAAAGCGCAAACAGGGCGAAGTACAGGTTGGCCCGCTGCGCCGGACTGTAGTAAAAGAACGTGAGGTGCAGCAGCCCCAGCAGCAGCAGCGCCCCGGCGCTCACGGCATCGGCCAGCAGCAGGCTGTAGCGGCGCTGCTGCCACGAGGCTAGCTGCTCGGGGGCCAGCAGCCGCGCCCGAAACACCGGCGGCAGGTAGGTGGGGTTGGGCAGCCAGAACGCTACAGCCGGCAAAGCCAGCCGCACGGCCAGCACCTGGGGGCCCGCCGCCAGCGGGGGCAGCACCACCGGCGCCAGCGTTTGCGAGTAGGCCCGCACCCGCCCCGGCTGCGCGCTGAGCGTGCCCAGGCGCTGCACCAGCTGCCCGTTGAGGTACACCTCGGTAGCGGCCGACTGGGCAATCAGCAAGTACAGGCGCCGCTCGGCCAGCGCCGGGCCCGCCTGCCAGTGCAGCCGCAGCCAGCCAATGCCCGGCCTCCGCAGCGGCCCCGCCACCCCATCTACGGTGGGCGCGGCGGCCAGCCAGCGCCGGTCGTCGTAGCCGGGCCGGGCAAAAACGGCGCTGTCGGCGGGATAGTAGCGCCAGTGGCCAAGCAGCTCGGCTCCCTGCGCGGGCAGGGCCGGGAGGCGCAGGGCGGCCGTATCGGCCGGCGGCGTGGGCGCCCCGGCGGCTACTACCGCCGCCAGCAGGCCGAGCAGCAAGGTAAGGAGTGCTTTCACGCGCGAGGAAGCCCCGCTAGAGGTAGCTGGGCGGCGCAAGTTAGCAGCCGAGCTTGCGTTGGCCGCCAGGCCGGCGAGCAACGCGCTAGCCTAGGGCCTGCTCGGCGGCGGCGCGCTCGGCGGGCGTGTTCACGTTGCGCAGGGCGTCGCCACCGGGTGTGGGCAGCACGTGCACGTCGCTGTTGATGAGCATTTTGCGCGGGCACGAGTACCCTAGGCCCAAAAACCGCAGCAACTCGGGATAGGCCCGCGGCTCGAAGATGGTGATGAGCGGCTCGGGAAACTCATTGCCGGGGCTCTGAAACGCGGTGGCCAGCTGCGCCGGCTGCCGGCCCGCCACCAGCGTCCGCAGCGTGTCGGCCCCCAGGAAGGGCAGGTCGCAGGCCAGTACCAGCCAGGCGGCATTGGGGTCGTGCCGAAACGCCGACAAAATGCCCCCTAGGGGCCCCAGGCCCAGAAAGGTATCGGACAGCGGCACCAGGCCGGCCGGCAGCTCGGCGGCCTGCTCGGCCCGCACCGACACGAACACATCCTGGCACACCTCGGCCAGCAGCTCGGCGGCTACTGCGCGCTGCTCGCGGCCGGCAGGACCGTAGCGCAGGCGGCCCTTGTCGGTTTGCATGCGCTCGCTGCGGCCGCCGGCCAGCACCAGCCCGCGCAGCGGCGCGCGGCGCGCGGCCAGCCACTGCTGCACCCAGGCCCCCAGGCCCGCCGCGTCGGCCAGGGCAAAGCGGGGCAGGCTAGCGTGCTGCGGCAGGTGGGCCTGCAGGTAGTCGGGCAGCTCGCTTACGCCCTCGGCAAATACCAGCGCCTGCACGTCAGTGAGCTTGTCGAGCTTGTGGGCCAGCGACTTGCGCGGGTCGATGAGCACGAGTTGCTGCTGGGCGCGGAAGTGGTTGCCGTTCACCAGCACCAGGTTGGCGCCGGCCAGCAGCTCGGGCTGCGAGAAGCGGTCGAGGGCGCGGCGCTCGTCGCGGCGGCGGAAGTGAATTTTGTCGGTCACTTCCACCCAGGCGCCGGCTTGCAGCAGCGGGCTCTCGGCGGCCCTAGGGTCGGCGTCGCCGCTGGCGTGGTCGGCATCGACGTAGCCCACGCGGTGCCCGGCCGGGGCCAGCACGGCCGTGAGGGCGGCGGCCAGGCGCTGAATGTCGCCGCAGGGCGCGCCCAGCAAGGCTAGCTCGTGGCGGGCAAAGTCACCCAGGGCAGGGCGGGTCAGGTCGGCGTGTTTGGCGCGGGGCGGGGTCGTGGGGCTCATGGGTAGCATAACAATCAGCTGGAAAATTAGCTTTGGGGTTAACATCTAACTAGAAAAGAACGTCATGCTGAGCCTGCCGAAGCATCTCTACCGAACACTACTTGCGCGGTAGAGATGCTTCGGCAGGCTCAGCATGACGTTCTTTTTATTTTACTAATACTAGTTAGCTCTATTTACGCTACCCCATGCTTTCCGTCGAAGAAGCCTACCAGCGCATTCTGGCCACCGCCCAGCCGCTGCCGTCCGAACCCGTGCCGCTGGCCGCCGCCGTGGGCCGGGTGCTGCGCCAGCAAGTAGTGGCCGACCGCGACTTCCCGCCCTACCACCGCGTCACGATGGACGGCCTGGCCCTGCGCTTCGACGCTCTGCAAGCCGGCCAAACGGAGTTTGCCATTGAGCGCACCCAGCTGGCCGGCGACGTGCCCCAGCCGCTGGCCGACCCTAGGGCCGCCATCGAAATAATGACCGGCGCCGCCCTGCCGCCCGGCGCCGACACGGTGGTGCGCTACGAAGACCTGACGCTGGCCGACGCCCCCGCGCGCCACGCCACCGTGCGCGTGCCGCCGCCCCGCCTAGGGCACAACGTGCACCGCCAGGGCAGCGACCAGGCCGCCGGCAACCTACTGCTGGCCAGCGGCCTGCGCCTCACGCCCGCCGAAATAGCCGTGGCTGCCACCGTAGGCGCCACCACCCTGGCCGTAGCGCGCCGCCCGCGCCTGGCCGTCATCAGCACCGGCGACGAGATTGTGCCCGTGGCGGCCCAGCCCCTCCCCCACCAGATTCGCAGCTCGAACGCGGCCATGCTGCACGCCGCCTTGCTGCTTGACGGCGCCGAGGTAGAAGCTTTGCACTTGCCCGATGACCTGGCTTCGCTAAAGGAGCGCTTGCCAGCACTGCTGGCCGGCTTCGACGCGCTGCTGCTGAGCGGCGGCGTGAGCAAGGGCAAGGCCGACTTTCTGCCCCAGGCGCTGCGCGAGCTGGGCGTAACGGAGCACTTCCACCGCGTGGCGCAGCGGCCGGGGCAGCCGCTGTGGTTTGGGCAGCAGCCGGGCGGGGCGGTGGTGTTTGCCTTGCCCGGCAACCCGGTGGCCACCTTCGCCGCTTACTACCGCTACGTGCGCGGCTGGCTAGCCCAGGCGCAGGGCGCCGCGCCCGCGCCGCTGGCCTACGCGGCCCTCACCGAACCCGTTGATTTTCAGCCCGCGCTCACGTATTTCCTAGCCGTGCGCCTGGCGCCCGCGCCCGACGGCCGCCTGCTGGCGCACCCCGCCCCCACCGCCGGCTCGGGTGACCTAGCCGGACTGCTCGCCGCCGATGGCTTGCTAGAGCTGGCGCCCGGCCAAACGCATTTCGCCGCGGGCTCGGCCTGGCCCGTGTGGCGCTACCGGCCCTAGGGCCCGCGCTAGCTGGTTGGCCGCAGCCTTTGATGCTAGCCAGGAGGCTAAGATAGCGAGGACAGCCAAGCAGTATTGACGCAAAAAAGCCGCCTACCCCGCAACGGAGGTAGACGGCTTTTTTGCGTTAGCAGTCGGCTTACTTAAACAAAGCCAGCGCTTTGATAAAGGTTTGGGAAACGCCCCAGGCCAGCGGAATACCCACTACCAGCCAGGCCAGCACCAGCGAACCGGTAGACGAAGTAGCTTCGCCAGCGGTGTTATAATTGGAGTTAGGAGACATAAGGCAAGACGGTTTTGAGGAGTAAGAAGCTATATTAGTGGCCGCCTGCTTCGACGACGACCGGGCCTTTCTCGTGGTATTTCTCATTGACGGCCGTTACGGCCAGGTCAGCCAGCAAACCCACTACCAGCACGCCGGCCATGGTGTAGAAGACGTTTTGGTAGGCGGCCGCGCCGGCCAGGCCCCGCTCCTTGGCGCTATCGTGTAGCACGTGCACAATCAGCGGTCCCAGCACGCCGGCCGTGCTCCAGGCGGTGAGCAGGCGGCCGTGGATGGCGCCCACCTGGTACTTGCCAAACAGGTCGGACAAATAGGCGGGCGCGGTGGCAAAGCCGCCGCCGTACATGCTGATAATCACGCAGGCCACTACCACGTACAGCGTCAGCTGCAGGTTGTGCCCTAGGGTGGGGATGGACGCGTAGAGCAGGATACCCAGGCCGAAGTAAATAGCGTAGGTGACCTTGCGGCCCAGCTTGTCGGAGGCCGACGACCAGAAGAAGCGGCCGAGCAGGTTAAACAAACTCAGCAAACCCACGAAGCCCGCGGCGGCGGCGGCGGTTACGCCCAGGCCCGCGCCCATCGCCTTATCCGAAAACGTGTCCTGAATGAGCGGCGAAGCGGTTTCGAGCACCCCGATGCCGGCCGTCACGTTGGTGAGCAGCACCACCCACAGCAGCCAAAACTGCGGCGTTTTGATGGCGTTGTCGGCCGATACGTTGGCAGTGGTAATGAGCGCACTGTGCTCCTGGTTGGGCACGTAGCCGGCGGGCGCCCAGCTATCGGCCGGCACCCGGATGGTCCACACGCCAAACTGCATAAACAGGAAGTAGATGATACCCATGCAGATAAGCGTGGGAGCCACGCCCTGCGGCGCCGAGGCTTTGAAGTGGTTCATGAGGGCCACGGCCAGCGGCGAGCCAATCATGGCGCCGCCGCCAAAGCCCATGATGGCCATACCCGTGGCCACGCCCTTGCGGTCGGGAAACCACTTGATGAGCGTACTCACCGGCGAGATGTAGCCGATACCCAGCCCAATGCCGCCTACGAAGCCGTAGCCGAAGTACACCAGCCAGATATTGTGCAAGCTCACGCCCAGCGAGGCAATGAGGAAGCCGCCGCCGAAGCACAGGGCCGAGGCCAGCATGGCCTTGCGCGGACCTACGCGCTCGAGCCACTTGCCAAACAGCGCCGCCGACAAGCCCAGCAGCACAATGGCAATCGAAAAGGTAAAACCAATCTGCGTGGGCGTCCAGTCAGTCGGGGCCGGGGCGGCCGGGTCGCCGCTGATAAGCGACCCTAGGGGCTTGTTGAACACACTAAAGGCATAGGCCTGGCCAATAGCCAGGTGAATGGCCAGCGCGGCCGGTGGCACTAGCCAGCGGTTGTAGCCCGGCGGCGCAATAGTGCGGCTGCGGTCAAGTAAAGAGAATTCGGCCATGCGGAGGGTGGGAATTAGTGGAAGAAATAAGAAATCGGCTATGAGTATCTTCTAAACCACCGCAAGGTAAAAGTGTCTTTATCTCAAGCAACTAAGCAGAGAGATTATTTTGCTAAACTGCTATAGCCTTGCAAATTTACTGCTAACTTACTTCAGTATATCCCTTACTAATCAATGCGTTGCAAGCGTACTAGCTATAGTCGACAGCTATAGCTAGCGGCGCGGAGAGTTGCCGGACTTGGTGGCGCACCGGGCCGGCTGGTAAAGAAAGCACCCAATTGCGCGCAAAAAAAGCCCCCGGCCAGTAAAGGCCGGGGGCTTTTTGCTTGGGCAGCGCGGTACTAACCTAGGGGCCTAGGCGGGCACGGCCTCGGCCACCGGCCGCTGCGGGGCTTTAGCGGCGGATACTTTCGACTTGGCCACCGTCACTACCACGTACTTGGAAGTGGGTGTATTGCTCACCTTGGCCACGCTCGACAGCGGCACTAGCGGGTTGGCCTCGGGGAAGTAGGCGCAGACGTTACCCCTCGGAATGTCGTAGGGTACCACCAGGAACTGCTCGACCGTGCGCTGCTGCCCCTCGAAGTGGCTCGTGATGTCGATGCGGTCTTTGGCTTGCAGGCCGCGGGCTTTCACGTCCTCGGGATTCATAAACAGCACGCGGCGCTCGCCGTGGATGCCACGGTAGCGGTCGTTGTAGTCATACACTGTAGTGTTGAACTGGTCGTGGCTGCGCACGGTCATCAGCACCAGTTGGTCGGGCTCCAGGGGATACTTCTCCAGCTCGGTGGTGGTGAAGTTGGCCTTGCCGTTCTCGGTCGTGAACTTGCGCTCCCTAGGCCCGTTGGGCAGGTAGAAGCCGCCGGGGTGGCGCAGCTTCTCGTTAAAGTCCTCAAACCCCGGAATCACGCGGCTGATGTGATCGCGGATGACGTCGTAGTTCTGGGTCATGGCTACCCAGTCGCCCTTCAGCCGGTCGCCAAGCGTGGCAATGGCGACACCGCTCAAGATGGCCACTTCACTCAGCATCTGGCCGGGCAGGGGCTGCAAGATGCCTTTGTTCTGGCTTACCACGCCCATCGAGTTTTCGCAGGAGGTCATCTGGTGGCCACTCTTCTGCATGTCCACGTCCACGTGGGCGAAGGTGGGCAGTAGCAGGCTGGTGTCGCCGGTGGTCAGGTGCCCGCGGTTGAGCTTGGTAGCCACAAACACGGTCAGCTTCTGCTTGCGCATGCCGTCGGCAATGGCTTCGGTATCGGGGCCGGCGGCCAGCAGGTTGCCGCCCAGGCTAAAGAACACCTTGGTTTTACCCTGTATCATGGCCTTGATGCTGTCCACCACGTCGCGGCCGTGCTCGCGGGGCGGGTCAAAGCCAAATTCCTTCTGCAAGCCGTTGATAAATGACTCGGGCATCTTCTCCCAAATGCCCATCGTGCGGTCGCCCTGCACGTTGGAGTGGCCCCGCACCGGGCAGGTGCCCGCGCCCGGCTTGCCGATGGCGCCCTTCAGCAACTGCAGGTTCACAATCTCCTTGATGGTTTGCACGCCCTGGCGCTGCTGCGTCACGCCCATGGCCCAGCAGGTGATAATCTTCTGCTTGTGGGCAATAACGTTGGCGGCTTCCAGCAGCTGCGCCCGGCTGAGGCCGCTCAGCTGCTCAATATCATCCCAGCTGGTAGCGCGGATGTTCTGCTCAAACTCCGCAAAGCCAGTGGTAAACTCCTGCACGAAGGCGTGGTCCACCACTTGGCCGGGGTTCAGGTCCTCCGCCTCAAACAAATGCTTCATAATACCGCGCAGGGCGGCCATGTCGCCATCCACGCGCACTTGCAGAAATACGTCGGTTATCTGGGTGCCGTCGCCCAGCAGCGCCCCTAGGGCCCGCAGCGGGTTCATAAAGTCCTGCGGGTTGCGGAAGTGGTCGAGGCCGGCCTCGCGCAGCGGGTTGATACTGATGATTTTGGCCCCGTTGCGCTTGGCAATTTGCAGCGCCGACAGCATCCGGGGGTGGTTGGTGCCGGGGTTCTGGCCAATGATGAGGATGACTTCGGCCTCGTGAATGTCGTTGAGCGTAACTGAGCCTTTGCCCAGACCCAGGGTGGGGCTCAGGGCCGAGCCGCTGCTCTCGTGGCACATGTTGGAGCAGTCGGGCAGGTTGTTGGTGCCGAACTGCCGCGCAAAGAGCTGAAACAAAAACGCTGGCTCGTTCGGGATTTTTCCCGATGTGTAGAACGTCGCCTCATCGGGCGAGCCTAGGGCATTCAGCTCATCGGCAATGAGATAAAAGGCATCGCGCCACTCGATGGGCTCGTAGTGGGTGCCGCCGGGGCGCTTCACCATCGGGTGAGTCAGGCGGCCCAGATTGTTCTGGTCGCGGTCGGTGAGGCGCGACAAGTCGGCCAGGCTGTTTTTCGCGAATACCTCGGGGCCGCAAGCGCGCTCGTCGGCGTCGGAAGCGGTGGCTTTGGCGCCGTTTTCGCAAAACTCGGCTACCGAGCGGTGGTCGTCGGGGTCGGGCCAGGCGCACGACGAGCAGTCGTAGCCATCTTTCTGGTTCAGGCCCAGCAGCGCGCGGGTGCCGCGCCCCACGCCCGCCTCGCCCCAGTTAAACTCCATCGACTTGAGCACGGCCGTGACGCCGGCCGCAATGTGCTGCTGCGCGCTCAGCTTAAGGCCCGTAAACTCCTCGGTGGGCTGGGCCAGCACTGGGAAGCGGTGCTTGTTGCCCAGCGTATCGGGCGGGGGCAGCAGCTCAGCTTCGTGCTTATTGGTGTTTTCGGCCGAGTAGTGGTCGGGGGCCGGCGCGGCGCCCTGGTCGGTGCGCTCACCGCTCTTGGGCTTGTTGCTGGCGTCTTGCTGGCCAGACTTACCGGCCTGGCTGGGCTGGCTTTGCGGAGATTCTTCCATGAGGATATCGTAAAGAGGGTGGGAAACTAAAAGCAAAGTACTCAGCAACTCCTGCCTGCTGGCGGGTGCCTGCCTAGGGCCTTCACCGCCCGGCGGCCTTCCGCTGGTACAACTTCGCTTTTCTGCCTAATGTTTCTGTTTCTCGCTCCTGATTAACTCTCAACGGCAACAGCTATTACCCCAGAGTAAGTGACCCTAGGCCAGCTCCTACAGCCCCTAGGCCCCGCTCGCGCCTAACGACGGCGACCACCCCCCATTCAGCAAAAAAGCCCCTGGCACAAGGCCGGGGGCTTTTCGGTGGTATTGGTAAACTGGTGGGCTACACTAGCTCAGCGTGTTGCACCACCGCGGGCGCTTTGGCTACCGTCACCACAATGTGCTTGGAGGTGGGCGTATTGCTCACCGGCACCACGCTTGAGAGCGGCACCAGCACGTTCATCTCGGGGAAGTAGGCGCCCACGTTGCCCCTAGGGATGTCGTAGGGCACCACCAGAAACTGCTCGGCCGTGCGCTGCTGCCCCTCGTAGTGGCTGGTGATATTCACCCGGTCGCGGGCTTGCAGGCCGCGCTCGCGGGCGTCTTCGTGGTGCATAAACAGCACCCGGCGCTCGCCAAACACGCCGCGATAGCGGTCGTTGTTCTCGTAGATAGTGGTGTTGAATTGGTCGTGGGCGCGCAGACTGGTCAGTATCAATTGGCCAGGCTCCAGCTTGGTTGGCTCCAGCTTGGTTGCCGAGAAGTGCGCCTTTTCATCGGTCGTCTTGAACTTGCGGACGCGGGGACCATTGGGCAGGTAGTAGCCGCCCGGCTGCCGCAGCTTCTCATTAAAGTCCTCAAAGCCCGGCACCACCCGGCTGATGTGGTCGCGAATAAGGTCGTAGTTCTCGGTCATGGCCACCCAGTCGCCCTTCAGCCGGTCGCCGAGCGTGGCAATGGCCGTGGCGCTAATAATGGCCACCTCGCTCAGCATTTGGTCGGAGAGCGGGGCCAGCACGCCTTTGTTCTGGCCGATTACGCCTGTCGTGCTTTCGCAGGAAGTCATTTGGTGGCCGCTCTTCTGCATGTCAATGTCCACGTGCGCCAGGGTGGGCAGCAGCAGGCTAGTGTCGCCGGTGGTCAGGTGGCCGCGGTTGAGCTTGGTGGCCACGAAGATGCTGGTTTGCAGCTGACGCATGCCGTCGGCAATCAGCTCGGTATCGGGAGCGGCGGACAGCAGGTTGCCCCCTAGGCTGAAGAACAGCTTGACTTTGCCTTCCACCATGGCCCGCAGGCTCTTCACCACGTCGTAGCCGTGAGCGCGGGGCGGCTCAAAGCCAAACTCTTTCTTCAGCGCATCCAGAAACTCGTCCTTCATCTTCTCCCAGATGCCCATCGTGCGGTCGCCCTGCACATTGGAGTGGCCCCGCACCGGGCAGGTGCCCGCCCCCGGCTTGCCAATGGCCCCTTTCAGGAGCTGCAAATTCACGATTTCTTTGATAACCTCCGTGCCCTGCTTCTGCTGCGTCACGCCCATGGCCCAGCAGGTAATAATTTTCTGCTTGGGAGCAATGATATTGGCAGCTTCCAGCAGCTGAAAGCGGTTGAGGCCGCTGCTTTCCTCAATTTCCTCCCAGCTGGTGCTGCGGATGTTCTCCTCAAACTCCGCAAAGCCACTGGTAAACTCCTCGATGAACGGGCGGTCCACGACTGCGCCGGGGTTGTAGCTCTCGGCCTCAAAGAGGTGCTTCATGATGCCGCGCAGCACGGCAATGTCGCCGCCCAGCTTCACCTGCAGAAACACGTCGCTAATGGGCGTGCCGGCGCTCAGCAGCGTCGGAATGGCCTTGAGCGGATTTTTAAAGTCCTGCGGCTGGCGGAAATGGTCGAGGCCGGCTTCCGGCAGCGGGTTGATGCTGATAATCTTGGCGCCGTTCTGCTTAGCTTTTTGCAGCGCCGACAGCATTCGAGGCGCGTTGGTGCCGGGGTTCTGGCCGATGATAATAATGACTTCCGAGAGGTAGAAGTCGTTGAGCGTTATTGAGGCCTTGCCTAGGCCTAGGGTTTCGGCCAAAACCGAGCTGGTGCTCTCGTGGCACATGTTGGAGCAGTCGGGCAGGTTGTTGGTGCCGAACTGCCGCGCAAACAGCTGGAACAAAAACGCCGGCTCATTAGGCACCTTGCCTGAGGTGTAGAACACCGCCTCGTCGGGCGAGGCCAGGCCGTTGAGCTTATTGGCAATGAGCGTAAACGCTTCGCGCCACGCAATGGGCTCGTAGTGGGTGCCGCCGGGGCGCTTCACCATCGGGTGCGTCAGGCGGCCCAGGTTATTGAGGTCGCGGTCGGGCATCTGCGACAGCTCGGCTAGGCTGTACTTCGCAAACACCTCAGGGCCGCAGGCGCGTACGTCGGCGTCGGAGGCAGTGGCTTTGGCGCCGCTCTCGCAAAACTCGGCGATGGAGCGGTGCCCATCGGGGTCGGGCCAGGCGCACGACGAGCAGTCGTAGCCATCAAACTGGTTGAGCTTCAGCAGGCCGCGGGTGCCGCGGGCCACGCCCGCCTCGCCCCAGTTGAACTCAACGGATTGCAGCACGGCCGTGACGCCGGCGGCAATGTGCTCGCGCGCCGCTAGCTGGAGGTCGAGCAGGCGGTCGGGCGGCTGGGCCAGAATGGGGTGGCGGTGTTTGCTGGCCAGCGTGTCGGGCGCGGGCATGAGGGGCGCGTTTTCGGGGTGCTCTTCGGGCATACGTAAGCGTAAAAAAGCAGCTGCTGACGCAAAGCACTAGCCAGGTGGCACAGCGCTTTGCCACCGCCAGCGGCCGGCAACGTGACGAAATTCAGTGGGCACTAAAGCAGGAAACTTCCAACTGGCCTTTTAATGGCTTGGGCCCAAGTCTTGCTCTACTAAAATACGGAGTAGCTGCCCGTTCGTTCCCGCAGTTTCGCTTTTTAGGCTCACGGTGGTGCCCGCTACCAGCTGCCGGGCCAGGGCAGCCGGCACTTCTACGGTGAGCATCCCGGCCGCGAAGTGCGCGCGCGGGCCTAGGGCCGCCGGTGCATCGTCGGGTAGCTGGCGCAGGGCGTAGGTTAGGGCCGCGCCGGGGCCTAGGTGCAGCACCTGGGTTAGCTGGCCGGTGCGGCCAAACTCCGCTACTTCTTCGGCGGCTAGGCGCAGGCGCAGAGACTGGGGGGTGAGTTGCAGCTTCATAAGGCGGTTTAGGTGGTGGCAATGCGGGCAGCGTGGGTGTAGATATTGAAGCGCCCGTCGCGCACGAAGCCCAGCAGCGTCAGGCCAAACTCCTCGGCGGCCTCAACGGCCAGGCTGCTCGGCGCCCCCACGGCCGCCAAGATGGCCACGCCCGCTACGGCCGCTTTCTGCACCAGCTCGAAGCTGGCCCGCCCGCTCACCAGCACAATGTGCTGGCCTAGGGGCACCTGGCCGGCCAGCAGCGCCGCGCCCACCACTTTATCAAAGGCATTGTGGCGGCCCACGTCCTCGCGCACCAGCAGCAGCTCGCCGGCGGCGTCGAACAGCGCCGTGGCGTGCAAGCCGCCCGTTTGCGCAAATACGCGCTGGGCGGCGCGCTGCCGGTCGGGCAGCGCCTGGATGACGGCCGCGGGCACCAGGGGCAGGCCGGGCGCGGGCGGCACCGGGCAGCTAGCTGCCTGCACTGCCTCAATGCTAGTTTTGCCGCACACCCCGCAACTGGAGGAGGTGTAGAAGTGCCGCTCCAGCCGGCCCAGCGCCACCGCCACGCCGGGCGCCAGTTCGGCCTGCAGCACGTTGCCGCGCTCCTTAGGCCGACGCGGGTCGGCCTGGTGCGCCAGGCTGGTAATATCGGTTGCTTGGTGCACCAGGCCTTCGCTTAGCAAAAAGCCCGCGGCCAGCTCGGCGTCGTGGCCGGGCGTGCGCATGGTTACGGCCAGGGTGTGAGCCAGGCGCTGGTCGGCCGGGCCATAGCCTAGGCTGATTTCAAGCGGCGCCTCCACGGCCAGCAGGTCGGTGGCCGGGGTGGCGCCCTCCCCCACTACCCGCAGCACGGTCGTGCGCTCGGCGCTAGGGGGGGCGGGGGGCTGCAGGGTGGGCATATTATCAGTTAGCAATTAGCAATGAACAGGTAGCAATTAGTACGGGAACGTCATGCTGAGCCCCGCGAAGCATCTCTACTGCGTAAGTAATCTCAAACGTCAGGAGTTAGTTACGCGGTAGAGATGCTTCGCGGGGCTCAGCATGACGTTCCCGTACTAATTGCTACCTGTTCCTGTGCTAACTGATAACCAATAACTAGCCCTAGGCAGCCGCCGGCTGCGCTTCGCGCAGGTACTTCACCATAAGGGCGGCCGTGTGGCGGGCAGTACCGGGCTGGCCCATCTTTTGGCGCAGCTCGGCGTAGCCCGCTCGCTGGCGGGCCACGTAGGCTTTGTTGGTAAGCAGGCGCTTCAGCTCGTCGAGCAGGTTGCGGGCCGTAAACTTGCCCTGAATGAACTCAGGCACTACTTCGCGGCCCACTATCAGGTTCACCAGTGAGATGTAGGGCACCTTAATCAAGGCTTTGCCCACGGCGTAGGTGAGGCCGCTGGTGCGGTAGCACACCACCTGCGGCACGTCAAACAAGGCTGTTTCGAGAGTAGCCGTACCGCTGGTGACGAGCGCCGCGCTGGCCCGGCTCAGCAGATTGAAGGCTTGGTCTATCACCAGCTTGATGCCGTTGCGCTCGAAGTGCTGGTAGTAGGCCCGGTCGAGGTTGCTGACGCCGGCCACCACGAACTGGTACTCCTGAAACGCTGGCAGCACGGCCAGCATCTCGTGCAGCATCTCCTCAATCTCCTGCTTGCGCGAGCCCGGCAGCACCGCGATTATCTGGCGTTCAGGGTCGAGCCCGTTTTGGGTCAGGAAGTTGGGGTCGGGTACGAAGTCGGCCACCTCGTCGGCCGTGGGGTTGCCCACGTAGTCTACCCGGTAGTCGAAGCGCTGGTAAAACTCTTCCTCGAAGGGTAGAATCACGAACATCTTGTCCACCAAGGCTTTGATTTTCTCACCGCGGCTCTGGTTCCAGGCCCAGATTTTGGGCGAGATGTAGTAGAACACCCGAATGCCGTGCTCCTTGGCCCAGGCGGCCATGCGCAGGTTAAACCCGCCGTAGTCGACCAGCACCAGCACGTCGGGCTGGTAGGCCAGCACATCGCGCTGGCATTCTTTCAGGTAGCCCCGAAACTTGAGAATACTGGTAGCCGTTTCCCAAAACCCCATCACGGCCAGCTCGCGGTAGTGGCGCACCAGCTCGCCGCCCTCGGCCTGCATCTGGTCGCCGCCCCAGTAGCGGAAATCGGCGGCGGGGTCCTGCTGCTTCAGCTCGCGCAGCAAGCGGGCCGCGTGGGTGTCGCCCGAGCGCTCGCCGGCAATGAAGTAGTATTTCATGAGGAGTTATGAGTTAAAAGCTAGGAGTTATGAGTTGCACGATACGAGCTACAAGCAAACTCATAACTCCTAACTTTTAACTCATAACTTCCTCACCCGTAGTATTCTACCGCATTGCGCGGAGTTTCGTAAATCTTGATGCAGTGCAGCCGGGCGCTCTTGGTAATGGTGGGCAGCTCGCGCTCCAAGATTCGCCAAAATTCCAGCGCCAGCGTTTCGGTGCTCACCCGCTTACCCACCAGCCAGGGCACGTCGAGGTTCAGGTTTTTGTGGTCTACCTGGTTGGTGATGTGGTCGCGGATAAGGTCAGACAAAGCCTTAAGGTCCACTACGAAGCCGGTGTCGGGGTCCTGCTCGCCCTTCACCGTCACAATCATCTCGTAGTTGTGGCCGTGCCAATTCTCATTGGCGCAGGGCCCAAACACCTCCTGGTTGCGCTCCTTCGTCCAGGCCGGATTGTAGAGCTTGTGGGCAGCATTGAAATGCTCGAGGCGGCTGACGTATAGCATAATTAGGGGCTGTTGGCTACTAGCTGTTAGGGGCTGGCCGCTTGCTGAACGCGCTGCCCAACAAGCCCAAAAGACGCTAACAGCCAATGGCTAGCGGCTAACAGCTAAAATTTTTTCCGCAGCAAAGATACAAAGAAGGGTACCCCCAGCAGGGCCGTTACCAGCCCAATGGGCAGGCCGGCGGGCGGGTACAGCAGGCGGGCCAGCAGGTCGGCGGCCAGCAGAAAAGCGCCCCCTAGGGCAGCGCACGCCACTAAATTAAGGCGCCCGGCCGCGCCCAGCAGCCCGCGCGTGAGGTGCGGCACCACCAGCCCCACAAACCCGATGGGCCCGCACAGCGCCACCACCCCGCTGGTGAGGGCTACGGCTACCGCCAGCAGCACCCAGCGCAGCCGCACCACGGCCAGCCCTAGAGCCTGCGCCCGCTCCTCGCCTAGCAGCAGCAGGTTCAGGTCCTTCTGCAAGCAGAATAGTAGCCCTAGGCTGCCAACCAGCACGGCGGCCGGCCAGCCCAGCCCCGCCCAGCTAGCCCGCTCAAACGAGCCGAATGCCCAAAATACCACCGTGCGCAGGCTGTCCTGGTCGGCCTTGAGGAAAGTAATGAGCGAGCCCGCCGCCGCCGCCAGCGCCCCCACGGCCACGCCGCCCAGCAGCAGCACCGCCGGCCGCACCCGCCCCTGCCGCGTGCCAATGGCCACCACCAGCACCGTGGCCCCTAGGCCCCCCGCCAGCGCCGCCAGCGGCGGCAAGTACAGCCCCGCCACCACCAGGCCTGGCACCAGCAAGTAGGCCACAATGGCCCCCAGCGACGCCCCCGACGCCGTACCCAGCAGGTAGGGGTCGGCCAGCGGGTTGTTGACCAGCGTTTGCAGCAGGTAGCCGCTCAACGCCAGGCTGGCGCCGGCCAGCCACGCCAGCAGCAGGCGCGGCAGGCGCAGTTCTACCAAAGCCAGCTGGGCGGGGTCGGCGGGGTGGTAGTGGGCGAGGGTGTCGAAGATGAAAGCGTAGCTGACCTCGTAGGAGCCTACCCGCAGCCCCAGGCCCAGCAGCCCGAGCGTGAGCAGCCCAAAAGCCAGCAGCCAGCGCAACGGGTGGGGCGAAGACATGGGCCTAGGGGGTTAGCGCGCCAGCAAGGCCCGTAGCTCCTGCACGGCCTCTACCACGCGCGGGCTGGGGCGCTGCAGCAGGTTGGGCGTGGTGGCGTACACGCGCCGCTTTTGGTAGGCGCGCAGGCGCCGCAGCTCGGGGTTTTGCCTAAACAAGGTGCTGTCCAGCTTCCCGAACCGGCCCCCAATTATCACTTCCGGGTTCAGCTTCAGCACGTACTCGCGCGTCAGGGCCGGGTAGGGCTGCGGCAGGCTGTCGCGCAGGGCATTTTGGCCGCCCGCCAGCCATATCTCATCCGTAAACAGCGTGTTTTGCCCATAGGCGTACATGGGGTCGGCCGCGGCCAGGGCCAGCACCGTGGGCCGGGCGCCGGGCGCCGGGCAGGTGGCCAGCGCGTGCAGCTGCCGCTGCAGCGAATCGGTGAGGCGGCGGGCCTGCGCGTCGCGGCCCAGCAGGCGGCCTAGGGTGATTAGGCCGCGCAGCACGTCGCCTACCCGGCGGTATTTCTGGTAGTACACCGGAATGCCCAGCTGGCGCAGGCGCTCGGCCGCGTCGGGCGGCGTCAGGCCTTCCACCGTGAATACGGCGTCGGGATGCAGCGTCACCAGGCGCTCTATATCAAGCGGATACGAGTTTACTACCGGCTTGCGCAGCACGGCGGCGGGGTAGTCGTCGGCCTGGGTGCGGGCGATGATGGTGCTGGTATCGGCCACGGCATAAAGCATTTCGGTCATGCTAGGGGCTAGGGACACCAGGCGGCGCGGATAGGCGGGCAGCGTCACGGAGCGGCCCAGGTCGTCGCGCACCTGCACGGTGGCTGGGGCGGCGGCCGGCTGGTCGTGGGCCTGGCAGGCCCCTAGGAGCACGCAGCCAATCAGTAAAAAGGGCGAAAGACGCATGGCCGCAAAGGTAGCCCAACCTACCAGGCCGGCTGGCAGTACCTTTGAGGGACTGCACCGCGGGCGCTGCGCGTCCGCGCGTGCCATCCCCCGGACTGTTACTCCCGCGCGGACTCGCAGCGTCCACGCTACTTGCTTACTACCCTATGATAGTCGTCACCGGCGCCGCCGGCTTCATCGCCAGCTGCCTTGTCACCCGCCTCAACGCCGCCAATTTCAACGATATCGTGGTGGTTGATAATTTTGCCGTCGAGAAAAAGCTACCCAACATCCGGGGCAAAAAGCTGCGCGAGTACGTGGACCGCGAGGAGTTCTTTACCTGGCTCGACCAGCACCACGAGCAGGTTGAGTTCATCTTCCACCTAGGGGCCCGCACCGACACCACCGAGCAGGACCCGGCCGTGTTCGACCTGCTTAACCTCAACTACAGCAAGCAGATGTGGCAGGCCTGCGTGCGCTACCAGCTGCCGCTGGTGTACGCCAGCAGCGGCGCCACTTACGGCGACGGCCGCCTAGGCTACTCCGACCAGGACGATACCCTGGTGCCCCTACTGCACCCGCTCAACCCCTACGGCGACTCGAAAAACGACTTCGATAAGTGGGCTTTGGCGCAGGAAGAACAGCCTTACTTCTGGGCGGGCCTCAAGTTTTTCAACGTGTACGGCCCCAACGAGTACCACAAGGGTCGCATGGCTTCCGTTATCCTGCACGCCTTCCGCCAGATTCAGGAGAATGGCAGCATGCAGCTCTTCCGCTCGCACAACCCCGACTACGTGGACGGCGGCCAGATGCGCGACTTCGTGTACGTGAAGGATGTGGTGGAAGTGTGCTACTTCTTCCTGCACCACCGCACCCACAGCGGCCTCTACAACCTGGGCACCGGCCAGGCCCGCACCTTCATGGACCTGGCCTTGAACACCTTCGAGGCCCTAGGCCGCCCCGTCGACATCCGGTTCCGCGACACGCCCGAGGATATCCGCGACAACTACCAGTACTTCACCGAGGCCGACATACGCAAGCTCCGCGCCGCTGGCTACGACCTGCACTTCGCCACGCTCGAAGAAGGCATTCGGGATTACGTGCAGGGGTATTTAGTGGAGGGGAAGTATTACTAAAAATACTATTCGCTGGGCTCCTGCGCTTGCTGGCTAAGCTTATTAAGCCGTGGCTGCACAAACCATATGCCGATAGGCCAAAAGAATAATTGTATAGCAGTACCTGCATACTGGCTAAACGTTGCTTCTTTCTGGTTTTCGATTGATACAAGTGCTGCTGCCGGAAACCAGAATAAATGAGCGATTGCGAAGAATATATAAAATGCAGGCAATGCTACTAAACCATTGCTTTCAAAATCCCCATCAAATATGAATACAAAAGCCGCGTAGGATACGACGACAATAAAAGCGTCTACTGTAAACCAAGTCATGCTGTACGTAGCGTTCCTAGGCAAGTAGCGGTATAAAGTATTACCTACTAATACGTACCAGCCTACATAGCTAATCAATAATACTGCAAATACCCACTCTGCAAACTCAGGCTGTTTTAATAGCAGTTTGCCTACGTTAGAGCCGATAATATAAATTAGAAATATTTGCCAATTCTTGATTCTCAATAACCAGCTATTCATAGCTAAAAAAAATAGTAGACTTGTTGCCAAATCTACTGTTCCCGAGGCAAATCTGCCTTTGTTTTACTTCGGCACTCCTGCGCCTTTTTTAGCACTCGCTGCCTGGCCGCCGGGCTTAAGCAGCGCGGCGTAGCGGTTAGGGTCGTTGAGAACGGCGATAGCCGCTTGCACGTTGAGGTCGTCGTCGAAGCTGGCTTCGGTGCGGCCCTTCTCATAGTAGTAGCGTGAGGCTATTTCGGTTTCTAGCAGGTCGCGAATTTCGGGCTTGAAGCGCTGGAGGTCGTTGGTTTTATTGACGGCCACTTTGCGCTGAATGGTGGCCAGCTCCAGCTTCACGTCGTCGTAGTGCTTGTCCTCCTTCACCTTTTTGGTGAGGTCGGTGAGGGCGCGCTCGGCATCAGTGTTATAACTGATGTTTTTTCCTTGCAGGAAAGCCACAAACTTCTGGTAATCAGCTTCCGTGAGGTGAAACTCACGGGCCGGCGCAATAGTAGCGTGCTCGGAGCGGTAGCGCGTAGCGAAGTCGAAGAGGTAGCTTTTCTGAATGAGCACCCGCGTGATGTCGGCAATGCCGCGGTCCTGAATGTCGATATCGGGGGCCACGCCGCCGCCGTCGTACACAATGCGGCCGGCCTGGGTTTTGAAGGCCGTGCGTAGCGAGTCGGGAAACTTCGTGAGGCTACCATCTTCGCCGCGGTGCGAGTAGTCGATTTCCTGAATGCAGCGGCCACTGGGGATGTAGTACTTGGCCGTGGTTACTTTCAGCTGCGAGTTGTAACTGAGCGGGCGCGTGGCTTGCACCAAGCCCTTGCCGAAGGTGCGCTCGCCTACCAGCACGGCCCGGTCGTAGTCCTGCAGCACGCCCGACACAATTTCCGAGGCCGACGCCGAGCGGTTGCTGGTGATGATGGCAATCGGAATCTGCGTATCCAACGGCACGTCCAGCGCCTTGTACGTCTTGTTCCACTCCGTCACTTTGCCTTTGGTGCTCACCACATCCAGACCCTTGTCCACAAAGAGGTTAGCTATATTCACCGCCTCGTTGAGCAAGCCGCCGGGGTTGTCGCGAATGTCAAACACCAGCTTTTTAGCGCCTTTTTCCTTGAGCCGCACCACGGCGTTGCGCACTTCGCGGCCGGCATCCATGGTAAAGCCCGATAGCTGGAAGTAGCCAATGTCGTTGGTCAGCATGCCGTAGTAAGGCACGTTCTCCACCTGGATGCGGTCGCGGGTGATGTTCACCTCCACCGGCTTGTCCTGGCCGTAGCGCGTCACGATGAGCTTGGCTACCGAGTTAGCCTGGCCCTTGAGCAGCTTGCTGATATCGGCGTTGGTCTTTTTATCAACGTTTACGTTGTTGATAGTCAAGATTTCATCGCCGGGCAGCAGGCCCGCCTTTTGGGCCGGGTAGCCCTCGTAGGCGCTCTGCACCACGGTTTTACCGTTGCGCTTGATGACTACCGCCCCAATGCCGCCGTACTGCCCGGTGGTGAGGGTGCGAAAATCCTCAATATCATCTTCGGGGATGTAGTTGGTGTAGGGGTCGAGCGACTTGAGCATCCCATCGATGCCGGTTTTCACCAGCTTGCCGGGCGTAATCTCATCCACGTAGTACGTGTTCACCTCCTTGAAAAGCGTAGCGAAAATATCGAGGTTTTTGGCAATCTCGAAGTAGCGCTCGCTGTCAGACGCTACGCGGAAGCTGGCTAGGCCCAGGGTGCTCAGGGCCAAAACGGCGAGTACTTTCTTACGGCTAATCATCGGGCGAAAAGATACTGACTAAAGAACAAGGAGGTAACAGCTTGCCTTGCTTACCCGGCCGCCTCGCAGTGCGGGCCGGCCTAGGCCGCTGCCTATTGCTACTTGAAGATAAGCACGCTACGGCACTGGTTGCACCGCCGGCTCGGCCAGCAAACGAGTAAACCCGGAAATTAATTTTTTTTCGATGAGCGGCAGCCCGCTTTTTTCTTTGCCCGTGTACAAGATACCGAGCGCGGCTACGGGGTGGCCGCCCGCCGCTTCCAGCAGGCGGTACTTATGAAGGCGGTAGGCCTCGCGAATGAGGCGCTTGAGGCGGTTGCGGTCGACGGCCCGCTTAAAGGTGCGCTTACTGACGCTGATGAGCACCTGGGGCGGCGCGCTGCTGCGCTCTGGGGCCGGCAGCCAGGTAAGGCGCAGGGGGTAAACGCCAAAAGAGGAACCCTGCTTGCTGAAAAGCTGCTCAATCAGCTTTTTGCGGCACAGGTGTTCCTCTTTCGGAAAGGTATACTTGCGGGGCGCTTTTGGCGGCTGGCTAGCGGTGGGTAGCTCGTCCATTGTTAGTTAACATAGCGAAGCCGCATTGCAATGGCCAGCATTTTCGACAAAAGTCGGAAATACGCTGCCTTCGCAATGCGGCATCTGCTAGCTGGTAGCTACTAGCGCTAAGCTAACAGCCTAATAGACTAGCGCTTGTGGCGGCCTTCGTCGGATACGGTAAGGCGCTTGCGGCCTTTGGCGCGGCGGCGGGCCAGCACGTTGCGGCCGTTGGCCGAAGCCATGCGCTCGCGGAAGCCGTGCTTGTTGCGACGCTTACGCTGCGAGGGTTGGTAGGTACGTTTCATGTCCGGTCAAATTGCGGGTTTGGGCCGGCAAAGGTACGCGCTTTCCGGGAAAATAGCAAGCTAGCCATTGTGATTTGTAAGACCATGACTGCCTGCCGGGTACCAAAGCGCATCTTTGCCCTGCGCTGCCACCTTGGCGCCCCTAGGCCCCCTGGGTCACAACAACGGGGCCCGGTGCTGCGTCTGTACCGCTGCCCGCCTTTACCGCCGCTCATGACCTACTACCACGTTTCGTTCGAGAATCCGCTGACTTCCTACCTCCAAATTCAGCTGCTGGTGGACGTGCCGGCCGAGGCTACCGGCCCGCTAGCGCTGCAGCTGCCCGCCTGGCGGCCCGGCCGCTACGAGTTGCAAAACTTCGCGCAAAAGATTCAGCGCATGGAGTTTAGCGATGCCGAAACCGACGAGCCCCTCCCCTACCGCAAAATTACCAAGGACTGCTGGGAGGTGCCAGGCGCGGCGGGCCGCAGCGTGCGGGCGCGCTACAACTTCTACGCCCACCAGATGGACGCCGGCGGCTCGTGGCTCGACGAAAGCCAGCTGTACCTGAACCCGGTGCAGGCGCTGCTGTATGCCGTGGGCCAGGAGAGCCAGCCGTGCCAGCTGACGCTGGCGCTGCCGCCCGACTGGCGCCTAGCCTGCGGCCTGCTCCAAACGGCTCCCAACGTGCTGCAAGCCAGCAATTTTGACCAGCTGGCCGATGCGCCGCTCATTGCCAGCCCCAGCATTCAGCACGAGCAGTATACGGCGGGCGGCGTGCCCTTCCACGTGTGGGTGCAGGGCGAGGAAGCGGCCGTGGACTGGCCGCGCCTGCTGGCTGACTTCCAGGCCTTTTCGGCAGAGCAGCTGCAGCTATTCGGGGGCTTTCCGGTGGCCGAGTACCACTTCTTGAATCAGTTTTTGCCCTACAAGCACTACCACGGCGTGGAGCACCACAACTCGACGGTGATTGTGCTGGGCCCCGCCGAGGCACTGATGCAGGAAGCCTACTACAAGGAGCTGCTGGGCGTGAGCTGCCACGAGCTGTTTCACACCTGGAACATCAAGGCCATCCGGCCGGCCGAGATGCAGCCCTACGACTACGCCCGCGAAAACTACTTCCGCACCTGCTACGTGGCCGAGGGCGTCACGACCTACTACGGCGAGTATCTGCTGGCCCGCAGCCGCGTGCGCACGCCCGCGCAGTATTTTGAGGAGCTGAATCTGGTGCTGCGCAAGCACTACGACGACGCGGGTGGCCGCAATCTGAGCCTGGCCGACGCCAGCATGGACCTCTGGCTGGATGGCTACCGCCCCGGCGTACCCGACCGCAAGGTGAGCGTGTACCACAAAGGCGCCTTGGCGGCGCTGCTGCTCGACCTCACCCTGCGGCAGCTGCACGGCCACCAGCGCAGCCTCGATGATGTGATGCGCCGCCTCTACGAAGAGTTTGGCAAGACCGGCCTAGGGTACACCGACGAGGACTACGCCCGCGTGGTAACTGAGGTGGCCGGCCGCCGGATGCAGGTGTATTTCGACAAGTTTATCAACGGCACGGCGCCGCTGCAGGAGCCTCTCGACCGTGCCTTGCACACGGTGGGCTGCCAGCTAGTGGCCTACGAAAACCCGGTTATCTCCGAAGGTACGTTCGGCTTTCGCACGGCCCTCAAAAACGACCGCGTGGAAGTGACCTACCTCTGGCCCGACTCGCCGGCCGCCGCCGTGCTGGCGGTAGAGGATGAGTTGGTGGCCATCAACGGCCGCCGCGCCGGGGCCAACTTGCAAACTTTGCTAGCCCCCGGCGAGCCGGTGTACCAACTGGCCGTGTTCCGCCAAAACCGCTTGCTGCTAGTAGAGCTGGCACCGCAGCCGGGCCCCAGCTACGGCACCCGCTACACCGTAGAAAAGCTGACCGAAGCCGATGAAAATCAGCGGGCCGGCTTTGAGAAGTGGCTGGGCTGGGAGTTTTAAAACAACTAAAACAGCAACGCCCGCTGACGCGAGCGTTGCTGTTTTAGTTGTTTAAGTCTAAGGTTTAGTGTTTGGCGTCGCCGCCCGCACCTACTTTGCCTTTGTTAACCGACATCGGATTGTTGCCCTGCGGATTGCTGCGGATGTTGTTTACACCCTCGCCCGCATCGGCCCCATCCGTCGTGTTGCCTTTGTGCGACACTTGGTTATCGCTGGGGTTTTGCACCTGCGTGCTTTTTTTGTTGGTGTTCTCGAAGGGGTTGACGGAGTTTTGAACGTCTTCGTTCTCGTTCTCGGGATTTAAATGCGCTAGTGACATGGCGGGAAAAGGTTAAGTGAGCGTACTTCTCTTTCTACCTCTTCGCGGCCGGCGGGGTTGCCTCTCACCCCAAATAAGTAAGTCTGCCCGGTGTTTGCCGGCACTAGCCGCGTAGGAAGGCCCTAGGGCTTACTTCGCCAGCTGCTCCAGGGCCTGCCGAAACGCGGGCGTATCGTAGTCGGCCATGCCGGCGTGGCTGGCCGCTACTCGGCCGTCGGGCGCGAGAATGACGGTATAGGGGATGGATGACGAGGCAAACGGCGCAGGCAACGGCGCGGCCGGGAAAAACACCGGCAGCGTGTAGCCCTTGTGCTTGAGCAGAGCCCGCGCCCGGTTAGGATTGGCGTCGAGCGAGATGCACACAAAGGCAATTTTAGCGGTATCTACCTGCTGGTAAAGCGCCTGCAGGCCGGGCATCTCGGCCAGGCAGGGCGGGCACCAGCTGGCCCACATATTTACCAGCACCACCTTGCCCGCAAACTGCCGCAGGTTGGCCGGCTGGCCCCCTAGGGTATAGAGCGCCACGCTGGGCAGCCCAGCCGTACGCTCACTTACCAGTTGCGCAGCTGGGCCTAGGGCTGGCCGCGTGGGCAGAGCCGGCTGCCAAAAGCCCGTAGCCAACAGCCCGCGCTGCAAGGTGCTGACCACGGGCAGGCGCAAATCAGTGCCAAACACCACGGCCAACCCCGCCAGAAAAGTAACGTCGCGCCAGTTGCTGCGCAGCCAATTAAGCATGAATACCGTTACCTAAGCAGTTAGTCAAGTGCTTCTTAAATACCTTTGCCTTCGCCAGTAGGCTAGCTCGCCCGACCGCTTGCTTGCGCAAACACCCAGCAGCTAGCGGCTATACGCGCGAACAACTGGGCTAGTAGGGCTTACCGTGCATACCGTCCTATCCTCACGCTATGATTCTAAATTTTTACGCTATTCAGGCGCAGTATGCCCCAGAAGTTTCGCTGCTGCGCTTTCAATACTATCGGTCATCGGCCGAACTGACTACCAACCGAAAAAGTCTCAATGCCATTGCGCAGCTCATTGAGCAAAATACCATTACTGAGGGCCTGATTGACTTGCGCGGCCGGCCCCGCATCACCCCCGAGCAGCAGTTGTGGGTGGCTACTAATTGGCTGCCGCGCGTATCGGTGCCGGCTATTCAGCACGTGGCCTTTGTTATGTCCAGTACTAGCCTCTACAACCAGATGGCTATCGAGGCCATGCACTTTGCGGCGCGCCACTTCATTCACTACGAGGTGCAGTTTTTCAGCGAACCGGCTAGCGCGCTCGATTGGCTGCTGAGCTTTCAAGACCCCACTGCCCAGGCGCACCTAGAGCAAGAATGGGCTGAGCACCCCCTAGCCGCCAATAGCGAGGGCTAGGGGGCTTTAGTTTTTTACAGAGAAGCCACCACGGTGGCGGGCTGCACGCGCACCAACTCTTCAAATTGCGCCTCGCGGGCCTCAATATCCTCCTGGGTCAGGTTGAGCAAACGCTCGGTGCCAAACTTCTCGACGCAGAACGAGGCCATGGCCGAGCCGTGGATAACGGCCCGCTTCACGTTCTCGAACGAGCAGTCGTCGGTGGCGGCGATGTGGCCGATGAAGCCGCCCGCGAAGGTGTCGCCGGCGCCGGTGGGGTCAAATACTTCCTCCAGCGGCAGGGCCGGGGCGTAGAATACCTTGTTTTTGTGGAAGAGTAGCGCGCCGTGCTCGCCCTTCTTGATAATCAAGAACTTGGGGCCGAACATCAGGATTTTGCGGGCCGCCTTCACCAGCGAATACTCGCCCGAGAGCTGGCGGGCTTCCTCGTCATTGATGCTGAGCACGTCCACCATCTCGATGGTAGCCAGCAGCTCGTCGGGGGCCGAGTCCATCCAGAAGTTCATGGTATCGAGCACAATAAGCTTGGGCCGGTTGACGAGGCGCTGAATGACCAGGCGCTGCACCTGCGGGGCTAGGTTGCCCAGCATCAGGTACTTGCAGTCCTGGTACGCGTCGGGGATAATAGGGTCAAACGAGCCGAGCACGTTCAGCTCGGTGGTAATGGTTTCGCGCGAGTTGAGGTCCTTGTTATACTTGCCCGACCAGAAAAACGACTTTTCGTCGGCTTTGATTTGCAGGCCTTCGGTGTTTACGCCGTGCTCTTCCAGGGTCAGGATGTCGCTCTGCGGAAAGTCGCCGCCCACTACGGCCACTAGGTTCACGGGCTTCACCGAATAGGAGGCTGCGAGGCTGATGTACGTGGCCGCGCCGCCAATAATTTTATCGGTCTTGCCGAAAGGGGTTTCCAGGGCATCGAACGCCACGGAGCCGATAACGAGAAGGCTCATGCTAGGGGAATTGGGGGAGAAAGAAGGTGAATGGTTGCGCTAGCAACTACACAAATAACAAAAAAGTCCCCGGATTTGCATCCGGGGACTTGCAGGCGGGTAAATAATGGGGCTCGAACCCACGACCTTCGGAATCACAATCCGACGCTCTAACCAGCTGAGCTATATCTACCGTGTGGTGGTTTGGGAGTGCAAAGATACTAGGCGGAGGCTTTTCTGCAAGAAAGCAGTGGAAAAAATGTGCCGCAAGGCGTAGGGGCGGGGCTTGCCCCCGCCCGTCGTTGAACGATGACGTAACGACGACGGACGAGGACAAGCCCCGCCCCTACACCTTTATGCCCGACCTTTGCCGGATGGATACCCTCCCAATCACCTTCGCCGACTTCAAGCTCAACAAGCAGCTGCTCACGGCCGTGGCCGAAGCCGGCTTCACGGAGCCCACCCCGGTGCAGGAGCAAACGATACCGCTGCTGCTAGCCGGCCACGACGTGCTGGGCATCGCCCAGACTGGCACCGGCAAAACTGCCGCCTTCGGCCTGCCGCTGCTGATGAAGGTGAAGTACGCCCAGGGCCAGCACCCTAGGGCCCTGGTGCTGGCCCCCACTCGCGAGCTGGCCATCCAGCTCGAAAAGCACCTCAAGGCGCTGGCGACGCATACAGATTTGCGCATCTACGCCATCTACGGGGGCCTAGGGCCGAAAACGCAGATTGATACGATTCAGCAGGGGCTGGACATCCTAGTGGCCACGCCCGGCCGGCTGATGGAGATTTACGGCAAGGGCGAGCTGGTGCTGAAGGAGTTGAAGACGCTGGTGCTCGACGAGGCCGACAAGATGATGGACATGGGCTTCATGCCCCAGATTCGGCGCATCCTAGAAATCATTCCGCGCAAGCGCCAGAACGTGCTGTTCTCAGCCACCATGCCCCCCAGGGTGGAGGAGCTGAGCGCCGAGTTTCTGGAGTTTCCGACGCGGGTGGAGGTGACGCCCCCCGCCCAGCCGGCCCAGACCGTGACCCAGCGCCTCTACGAGGTGCCCAACCTGAGCACCAAGCTCAACCTGCTGAATTACCTGCTGCAAACCGAGGCCGCGGCCATGACGCGGGTGCTGTTCTTCGCCCGCACCAAGGAGAATGCCGACCAGGTGGCCCGCTTCCTGGAGCGCCACGCCCCCCTAGGGGAGGTGCGCGTGATACACGGCAACAAAGGCCAGAACGCCCGCCTCAACAGCATGGATGCCTTCAAGGCCGGCGGGGTGCGCTACCTGGTGGCCACCGACGTGGCCGCCCGCGGCATCGACGTGCCCCAGGTCAGCCACGTTATTAATGTGGACGTACCGCTCATCTACGACGACTACGTGCACCGCATCGGGCGCACGGGCCGCGCCCGCCACACCGGCGAGGCCATCACCTTCGCCAACCCCGCCGAGCGCCAGCACATCGAGCGCATCCAGGAGCTGATTAAGCAAGAGATTCCGCTGCTGCCCCTCCCCCCCGAGGTGCAGGTAACGGAAACGCCCTTTGAAGAAAGCCAGGAGCACGCCCGCACCCTGGACGAGCAAAAAAAGAAGGCCAACCCCGATTACCAGGGCGCCTTCCACGAGCGCAAGGAATGGATAAAGCCCGGCGAAACCATCGACAAGCGCACCGGCAAGGTCTTCGAGAAAGGCGCCAAGAAAAGCCAGAAAGGCGCCAAGAAGAACCCCGGTAAGAAGGGAGCCTCCGCGCCGGGCGCCAAGGCGCTGCGGCGGCGCGGGCAGGGGCGGTAGGCTAGAAGTAGCTATCAGCAGCAAAAAGAACGTCATGCTGAGCTTGCCGAAGCATCTCTACCGAACAATGATGCGTGGTAGAGATGCTTCGGCAGGCTCAGCATGACTGCTTTTTTTCTTTTTGCGACTGTATACACCTCCTACTCGCCACCCTTGCGCCCGCCCTCCCACGCCGCCATGCGCCGCGCTACCGTCGCCTCCCCTAGCGTGTCGGCCAGCAGCTGCCGGTAGGTTTGGTGTTGCACGTCAAGGCAATAAGTGACCAGGGCAGCGTAGTGGGCGTAGTCTTTGGGCTGCATGGTGCCATCGGGCAGCAGTACCTCCCAGGCGGTGGGTTGCTCAAATTCAGCTTGATGCAGGCGGGCTAGGCTGGCAGCCAGCTGGGCGGGCGTGCCGTGGGGGCGGGCCAGGTACTCGGCGTAGCCTTCGCGCTTCCAGGTGGGGTATCCGGTGAGGGAGTTGCTGCGGTACCAGCCCAGGGCCTGCGCTTGCAGGCAGTGAGTCAGCTCGTGCGTGAGCAGGGCGGTGCTGTTCCAGCGGTAGCCATGCAGCTCCACGTAGTCGGCCGCGAAATTGGCCTGGCCTTGCAGCACCACTTTATCGGCAAAGCCCCAAGCGAAGGCGGGCGGCAGCAGCTGGCCCAGCAGCTTTGGATAGCTGCTGCCCTGGTCGTTCAGGCAGATGTCAGCGTGGAAATCGGGAGTGTATAGCTCGCTGCCACGCAATTGCGCAGCTGCCGCGGCCAAGTGGGCCGGCAGCGCAACGGCCAGTGGCTGCTGGTGATACACTGTGAAGCGGCCGAAGCTGCTTTGCTGAGCGTAGCTGAGCGCCGGCGCGAACACGATAAGCACCAGCAGCGCTAGCAGAAACGCGCCGGTAACTGAGAACCGGAGCAGCCATTTATTCAAGCGAGCGGGCATCGGCAGGCGGTATTGAGTGGGCACGCAAGGTATGCTGCGAGGAGATACTAAAACGGGATGCCCCCCGCGTTTCGCTTCTGAATCCCGGCTTCGGTGCGCGGTACCAGGTACTCGCTTAGCATGACGAGTGCCATGTCTTGCACCTCCTCCACGTAGGGGCGCAGGGCATGGTCGTAGGCGGGCAGGGCGGCCTCGATGTTGCCGTTGTGCTGGCGTAGCGCGTCGGCCAGGGCAGTGGCCCCGGCCAGGGCCAGCGCGCCGCCCTGGCCGGCGGCGGCGGTGGCGCAGTAGGCGGCATCGCCCACCAGGGCCACCCGGCCCTTGGTCCAGGCCGGCATCCGTATCTGGGCGAACTTGTCGAAGTAGGCGGTTTGCTGCTGCGCTACCTCGGCCAGCAGCTCGGTGGTGCGCCAGCCTTCGCCCGCAAACTGCGCGGCCACGATGGCGGCCTGCTGCGCCGTATCGCGGTAGTCGTAGGCGATTTCGTGCTCGGAGTAGAAGCAGAAGGCCACGTCGGTTTTGCCGCCCTGGTCCATCACCATTACCACCTTGCCCGGCACGTTGTAGAGCTGGGCAGTGGCGGGTGGCATCAGCGGCTTGTCGAGGCTGGTGAGGGAGAAGTAGTAGTGCAGAAAATGCGCGTATTCGGTCTCGTGGCCGAACCAGAGCTTGCGCACCCCCGAGTGCACGCCGTCGCAGCCCACCACCAGGTCGAAGGTTCGCTGCGTGCCATCGGCCAGGGTCGCCTGTACGCCGGCCGCCGCTTCGCGCAGCGCCGTGATGCGGTTGTCGAACAGGTACTCTACCTCGCCCCGAATGGCCCCTAGCAGATTGGGAATCAAGATGTAGCGCTCAATTTCGAGGTCTTCGGCGGGCGGGCCGTCCGGGCCGTCGCCCAGCGTCATGGTGCCCGCCGTGGTGTCGTCGGCGTTCTTGAACTCCCATTTATCGAGATGCAGGGCGTGGGGCTTGAGCTGCTCGTAGAGACCCATGCGCCGGATGCTGTCGAGCGCCGGGCCGCCCACGTTGACGGCCCCGCCGCCGGTGCGCGGCGCGGCGGCCAGCTCCACCACCGTGACGCGGTAGCCCAGTTCGCTGAGCCAGTAAGCCGTAGCCAGCCCGGCGATGCTAGCCCCCGATACGAGGGCGGTTTTGGCGTGTTGCGAGTCCATTTGCTACGAGAATTGGTACGCCGCAAAGTTCCCGCCCGCCCTAGGCTCAGGTTAGGACAAACGCGACAAAATCACGACCGGCCCTCTGTCTCGCCTGCTTTACCTGGCGGGCGAAGGCGGCGGGCGTGGTGCCGCTGTAGCGCCGAAACTCGCGGCCCAGGTGCGACTGGTCAGCGTAGCCGAGCGCGTGCGCCAGGATGGCTAGGCTGGCGTTGGGGTTGTCCCACAGCTGGTCGCGCACCTGCTCGAAGCGTATCAGCGCCGACACGTCCTTCACCGTGTGGCCAGCCGCCTGCTTGAAGCGGCGCTCCAGGGTGCGCACCGTGGCGTGGGTGGCGGCGGCTACCTCGCGCACCGGCAGCGTGCCGTTGGCCTCGCGCATGGCCGCGCCCGCCTGGTAGGGCAGCGGGTCGGCAGTGGCCGCGCCCGGCCGGATGGCCAGAAAGTACCGCGCCGCCTCGGCCAGGGCCTCGTCTATGCGGCCGGCCTGCACCAACGCTTGCAAAGGAGCTTGCAGCTGCGCCAGCGAGTGTAGCACCACCTGCACCCCACCCCGCCCGGCCGGCAGCCCCAGCAGCTCCGTCACCGCCCACGGAAAGCATTTGATACCCAACACCTCAAACCGCCCGCTGCCCACAAACTGCACCGGCCCATCGAGCAGCCCCACCACAAACGGCGACGGCAGCAGCTGGCGGCCGACCTTGGTAGCCAAGCCACTAGCGCCGCCGAAGTAGAAAATAATTTCCGCGTAGCCATCGGGCAGCACCTCAAAGTCGGCCGGCCCCGCGCCCAGGTCCAGGCCGAAGTGCCAGAAGCACTTGATGGTGTTTCGCAGCTCGGCGGGCGGCGCTAACTCGTAGGGGGGCATGGGGGGCTAGGGCAGTTGCAGCAGCGTTTTCAACCCGTGGTCGAGGCCGGCCATTTCCGCCTGGCTTAGCCGGCCCAGCAGCCCTTTGGCTAGCTTGCGGTCGAGCGTGGCAAGCTTGCTGACGCGGATGAGCGATGGCTTACGGATGCCGTTGGTGGAGCTAGGCATCAGTACTACGTCAGTCGCTTCCTGCCACTGTAGCTGCGTAGTGACGAAGCAAGCCGTCAGGTCGAGGCTGGTTTCGGCCAACACCACGGCCGGGCGCAACTTACTGCCGCTCAAATTGGTGAACAGGAACGTAATCAGCACAATGTCACCCTTAGCCATCGTACACTTCTTTTAGGTCGGCTTCAGTGTACAATTCCGCCTCGTCGTGTAAGAAAGCAAACGCCTGGCTTTCAGCGGTTAGCTTTTGAATACCCTGCGTGAGCTTATGCTCCTCATACCGCTTCAGAATGAACTCCACGAAATCCGAAATCTCAGCGGCCTGAGCATCGGGCAGTTGGTTGATTACTTCGGCCGTGCGAGTGATGATGGCTTGCTTGGTCATTTGTGCTCTCGATAAATATAAATTTATTTCTTCTTTACTTTTAAAGTAACACTTTTAATCTTCTTTTTAACCAAGGAATTAATTGAATTTAAATCCCGGCTATTTTGACGTATATATCATCCAATAAATCTACAAGCTTTTCCTTATTCTTCTTATCAAGATTAGACAACTCAATTTCTTCATTTATTGCTTCCCTAATGTGCTTACGCATCTGTCTTCTTTCACGCTTTTCTAAATAATCCTCCCTTTTAGTTCCAATTTCATAGAATTTAGTTAAACCATCAACTAGCATACCACCAGTCCTGTATATAGTTTTAATAGCAAAATAAATTATTATTAAATTCTCAGTACCTACTTTATGGATTTCATTTTCAATTTCAATAATTATTGAACCTGTTGTTATTCTATTTATATGAATCTGATTTTCTTTTGTTTTAGAATAACTATTAAAACCTTTTTGACTAAAGAGGCCATCTATTTTGTAGATAAAATAAAGAAAGGAGCTTAAGTCTTTGATATTAATATTAAAATCTTCTATTACTATACTTAACAACGACACTTCATCACCAGAAACATTATCAAACATCTGACCTAGTATCATACTAGATACTCTTGACAGTTGTAAACCCCTGTATCTTTCAATATTACTCATCAGAAAATACTAAGCATAAGTTCATCAAGCAGCTTTTCAAAAGTATCACTTTCTCAAGTATTATCCTACTCCCCCGCCCCCTTTTCCGGCATGGCCGGCGCGTTCCCGTCCCGCACGGCGCGGTAGTGGGGCGACATGATTTCTACGCCAGCCTGGTTGAACTGGTCCTGGATATGCTGGTGGAGCAGTGAATACAGGACGGCCTGGCGGCTGGCCTCGCGGGTGTAGGCGTTGAGCTGGTAGCTCACGTAGTAGTCATCGAGGCTGGTTTGGAGCACGAAGGGAGTGGGGTCGGGCAGCAGGTCGGGCACCTGGGCGGCGGCGGCTAGCAGCATCTTATGCACTTGCTGCCAAGCTACATCGTAGCCGATGGTGACAGTGGTATGCAGGATGAGGCCGCGGGTGGGCGCGGCGGCGCTGTAGTTGGTGGTGTAGCTGCTCATGATGGTGGAATTGGGAATGGTGATTTCCTCGTTCTTGATGGTGCGAACGCGGGTCACGAGCAGATTTTTTTCGATGATGTCGCCGGTCACGTCCCCGATTTTCACCCGGTCGCCGAGCTTGTAGGCGCGCATGTAGGTGAGCACCAGCCCGGCCACGATGTTAGAGAGCGAGCCGGCCGAGCCGAATGTGAACAGAAACCCCAGAAACACCGACACCCCCTTGAAGATGGGCGAGTCGGAGCCGGGCAGGTAGGGGAAGATGACGACCAGCAGAAAGGCGAACACCAGCACCCGAATAATCTGGTAGGTGGGGTTGGCCCAGTCGGGGTAGAAGCCCTCGATGGTGAGCCGCCCGGCCTGAATTTCATTTTTCAGGAAGTTGATACCGCGCAGGAAGTAGCGGAATACCGTGACAATGACCAGGATAGTTACCAAATCGGGCAGGTAGTGCCACACGGCCAGTCCCATGCGGCGCAGCGGCGTGAGCACGTAGCCCAGTAGCGTATCGGCCATGTGCTGCGTGCCTGGAAAGAGGCTGAAGAGCAGCGGCAGCACCAGGTAGATGATGAGCAGAATCACCGTCCAGCGCAGCAGGTTAATGAGCAGCAGCGCGGCGTCCAGCTCGCGGCGGGGCGTAAACAATTCGTAGTTGCCCAGCTTCACGCCGTGAAACCAGGTTTCCTCGCGCTCGGTAAGGCGTAGCTCGACCCAGCGGAAGCCCCCATTAACCAAGCGCACCACGAAGTAGAACACCACCAGTACCAACGCCGCTAGGCCGACATCTTTCAGTAAGTTACTGACGCTGTGCGTATCGCGGTAGTGCTGCACAGCCCCTAGAATGCGGGCGCGGTAAAAGCGGGCCAGCGAGTCGCGGGGCACGTTCATCCACAGCGCATCGTTGTCGGAGATACTTTGGATAACCTGCTCGCCATAAGTTAAATCCGTGGTTTGCTCGGCCGGGGTCAGGCGCAGCGAGTCGGGGTGAAACTCGCCGATGTCGGTTTGTAGGCGCTGCACCTTCTGGGCAATGAGGGCGGCGCGCTCGCGGGGGCGGAAGGGCCCGAGCTTGGTGTACACGTCGAACAGCGTATCCTGGCGCACCACCACGGGGTAGCCCCGCGCGTGCAGCTTCAGCGAGTCGATGTAGCGACGGGCGTGGGCGTGGCGCAGCGAGTCGGCGGCGCGCAAGCCGGCTACTTCCTGGCGCAGCTGGCGCAGGCGGGCCACATCCTGGCTGGTGGCCTGGGTAGCTTGCACCCGCGCCAGCTCCTGCTGCAGCTGGCCGAGGTGGGCGCTGGTAGTGCGGCGTAGCGAGTCGAGCTGGCGCAGGGTGCGCGTATCAGCGGTGAGGGCTTGGGTGCGGGTGGTGTCGTGCGGCGGCGCGGCGGGCACCTGCGCGGCAGACGGGGCAGCAGGCACGCTAGCCACCTGGGCGGCCGTGCGCAAGCTGGCCGCCAGCAGTGCGCACCCTAGCAGGCATTGAAAAAAGAAGCTTTTCATCAAAAAAAGCCTGCCAGCAATTAGCCAGCAGGCGCTAGCGGCGAAAATACTGCCGCCTCGATGACTCCTCCACAACTGCGGGGCCGACCGGGCTGTGCGCTACATACCGGCCCACGGATGCTACTAGTGATGCAGCAGGTGCCCTAGGCGGGCGCTGGCCAGCGTGAGGATGCCGCCCCAGAGCACCGCGCTCCACAGCATGTGCAGCATGATGCGGCGGCGCGGCACCCCGAGCAGCGTGGCAATAACGGTGCCCCCGATGGGCGAAAGCAGCACCGGCGTAAGGAAGGCGATGCCGCCCATCCCAAATTTTTTAAAGACCTTAATAATGTTGCGCGAGCGCTTCGAGAACATGGGCACCCGGCGCAGGCGGCGTTGCTGCTGGCGGTGGCGCACCCAGCGACGGCCCACGCCCGAAATAAGAAACACGCTCGTCATCATGCCCGCTACCGTAAGCAGCAGGGTGGGCCAGAAGCCAATACCCATGCTGCTGCCCGCCAGCGGCCCACCCAAGAACTTGACCGTACTTAATAAGAATACCGAAGCGAGCTTCATAGCAAATTGCAACACGAATACAGGAAAAACAACAAAAGAATAAGTGCTACTGTATAGCCTAGTGGGTGCAGCAGCAAAAATAGACAATTTCCTGTAGTGGTTTACTCGCTAGGCTGTGAATCTTAGATTATTACTTTCTATTACTACTTCCGTGCCGAACTGGTGGCGCCGGCACTCCAGGCTCGTCTTTTGCTGCGCTTGCCTAGCGGTAGTCCCGCGCCGGCAACCGGCGAAATGGCCCGATGAAGATACAACGAGCCACGGCTAGGAACGCACACCTGCGTCCTAAATTTTACTGCCAAAAGCCAAATCGCCGGCGTCACCCAGGCCGGGGATGATGTAGGCCTGCTCGTTGAGGTGGCTATCAACGGCCGCTACCCAAAGCGTGGCCTCGGGAATCTCGCTCATCACGTGGGCCACGCCCTCGGGCGAGGCGATAACGGCCGCGATGTGTACCTGCCTAGGGGTGCCGAAGCGCAGCATAGCCCGGTAGGTTTGCACCAGGCTGCGGCCGCTAGCTAGCATGGGGTCGGCCAGGATAAGCACGCGCTCGTCGAGGCGCGGGGCTGTGAGGTAGTCGAGTTGCACGCGCACCTGGGCCGTACCCTCGATGCGGTAGGCGGCGGCAAAGGCGCTGGGCGACTGGTCGAAATAATTGAGGAAGCCCTGGTGGAAGGGCAGGCCGGCCCGCAGCACGGTGGCCAGCACCGGAAAATCGCGCAGCAGCTGGCTGGGGGCTTCGCCTAGGGGTGTTTGCACGGTCTGGGGCGTATAGCTCAAAAATTCGCTGATGCGCACGGCCATTATTTCGCCCAGGCGCTGCAGGTTGCGGCGGAAGCGTAGGCTATCGGTTTGCACCTGCACATCGCGCAGCTCGGCCAGGAAATGATTGGCAATGCTGGGCTCGGCGCACACAACATGCAAGCGCTCAGGCTGGGGCGAGGCGGGGGCGGGAGTAGCTAGGGGCGCTTCCATGCGAAAAACCAGGGGGAACGGGAATACGATACGGCCGGATATAGTACGGGCCGCGCCCCGAAATTGGCGAAAAACCGGCCAATCTCAGGCTGGCTGCCCCCTTCAAAATCGAATACCTGCCCCGACTGACCGGCGTGGCGGCGCAGGGCCTCGTCGAGCAGCAGCAGCGGGGCGCCCGCCGCCCGCCCCGCTGCCGAGGCTGCCGCAAACAGGTATACCACCCCGCCCGCGTGCTTTATAAACAGAGCGCCGGCCAGTAGCTCATCGGTGGCCGGGTGGCGCACCTGGCGCAGCTCGGCCAGCCCGCGCGCGCGCGCCGCTGCCCACAGCCGCCGCAGCGGCGCGTAGTGGCGCGGGCGCAGGCCGGTAGCAGCAGCGTTTTTATACGTTAGAAACAGTTGAATAACTTCTTCTACGTTAACGCTTTCTGTTACTTGCAGCGGCGCAGCGGCTTCGGCCTGGCGGCGCAGGCGGCGGCGGTAGTCGGGAGCGTAGCCGGCCTGCAGCTGGGCGGGCCCTAGGCCCAGGTCGAGGCAGTAGGTGCGGCGCTCGGTGGCGCGGAAGCCGGGTGGCAGGGGCGGCAATGGCTGGGCACCGGGCGCGAGCTGCTGGTAAAACTCGCCGCAGAACTTGGCGGCCAGCGCCAGGTACTCAGCTAGGTTAAGGTGCTGGCTGGCGGGCGTGAGCACCAATCCCAGCTGCTGGGTAAACAAGGGCTGGTAGCCCACGCGGCCCCTAGGGCGCCACTTGTAGGGCAAGGGCAGCAGCGAGCGGTACTCGCCCGCGGGGCCAACCTCAACCACGGCGGCCCAGCGGCCGGCCGTGGCGGCCAGCCACCACGCCTGGGCGTAGGGCGGGGCGGCCGGGCTGGCGGCCAGGCAGGCCGCCCAGCGGGCTAGGTCGAGGGCAGAAAAAGGCAGGAGGCGCAGCACGGCGAGCGGGAGCAGCAGGCAAGGTGGCCTCAGGCGCGGCAAAGCGGCGGGCCAGCCAGCAAAGGTGGCATTAAAACCGGGGCGGCGGCCTAGGGCGTAATTTTGCGCACCCTACCGCGTTCGGGTACTTTATATACTTAATGAAACAGTACTTATTCTTCGTATCGCTATTTGCCTTGGCTGGCCGGCTAGCGGCGCAAACTACCCCCGCGCCCACCCCGCCCGCCTCCAATACCACTAACTGGTACATCTTCGACCAGCCCCTACCCGAAGACCCTAAAACGAAAACCGACCGCGGCAATCGCCCCGTGAAGGTTGACGCGCCGGCCCCAGCTCCCGCGCCTACCGCGCCGGCTTCTACCCCGGCTCCCGCGCCAGCCCCGGCCGCCGTGGCACCCACTGCTACTCCTGCCCCCGCTGTGCCCACCGCGCCGGCCCCTAGGAGCGTGCGCCGCGTGCGCGAGTATCAGGGCGCGCTCTACGTGCCGCTCGACGTGAACACCTACCGGCTGCTCGACCGCTACGCCATCAAGTATGGGCCCGATAGCCTGCAGGACCCCCATACCAGCGTGCGGCCCTACACCCGCGCCGCCGCTGCGGGCCTGGGCGAGCGCGTGCTGGAAGGCAGCGAAATGCTTTCGGCCGCTGACCGCTTCAACGCCGAGTATTTGCTGAAGGACAACTGGATGTACTCGCCGCTGGGCGACAGCTTGAATGCAAGCAAGCAGCCCTTCCTCAAGTACTTCTACCGCGACCAGACCGACCTCTACCACGTGCAGACGCGCGACTTCACGTTCCGGCTGAACCCGGTGCTGCTGCTGCAAGGTGGCGCCGACAGCGGCGAAGGCAGCCTCGGCGGCCTGCGCTACGTGAACACGCGCGGCGCGGCCTTCGAAGGGCTTATTGACCGGCGCCTCGGGTTCTACGGCTTCTTCACAGACAACCAGGAGGCCGTGCCGGGCTGGGTGCAGCAGCGCATTCAGCGCGACATTATTCCGGGGGCGCCGGTGGCCCCGCACGAGGGCTACACCAAGTATTTTAAGAACGAGGGCGGCAGCGCCTACGACTTCTTCACGGCGCGGGGCGGCATCACCTACGCCGCCACCCGGCACATCAACGTGCAGCTGGCCCACGACCGCAACTTCATCGGCAACGGCTACCGCTCGCTGATACTCAGCGACTACAGCGCGCCGTACTTTTTCCTGAAGCTCAACACCCGCGTGTGGCGCTTCAACTACCAGAACCTGTTTGCCGAGCTAACGGCCCAGCGCCTCAACCAGGACCAGGTGTATCCCAAGAAGTACCTGGCGCTGCACCACCTCAGCTTCGACGTCACGAATAACTTTAACATCGGCGTGTTTGAGTCGGAAGTGGCGGGCGGTCCGGGACGCGGGCTAGAGCTGCAATACCTGAATCCGGTCATCTTTTACCGCGCCATCGAACAGCAGGTGGGCTCGGCCGACAACGCGCTCCTAGGGCTCGATTTTAAGTGGAACATTGCCCACCGCGGGCAGCTGTACGGGCAGTTGGTGCTCGACGAGTTTAAGTTGAAAGAGGTGCTGGCTGGCAACGGCTGGTGGGCCAACAAGCAAGCTATCCAGTTGGGCGGCAAGCTCATCGACGTGGCCGGCCTGCGCAACCTCGACTTGCAGGTTGAGTTCAACTACATCCGCCCCTACACCTACCAGCACGAAACCTCCTACACCAACTACCAGCACTACCAGCAGCCCCTGGCCCACCCCATGGGCGCCAACCTTACCGAGGTACTAGCCGTGCTCAGCTACCAGCCCATCGCACGCCTGAGCCTGGTGGGCAAGGCTTTTTACACGGTACAAGGGCTCGATGCACTGGCTACCTCCTCGGCTACCTTCAACAACTACGGGGGCAACGTGCTACTCTCATACAATACCCGCGCAACTGTGCCGGGAGGAATTGATTCTGACCACGGCTATCGTACTGGCGAGGGGGATAAAAACCGCCTGCTGCACCTCGATTTCACGGCCAGCTACCAGCCCAAGCTCAATTTGTTCGTGGATGCGACCCTCATCGTGCGCAACCAAAGCCTGCCCCAATCCACCTACTACGGCACCGTGGCTGGCACCGAGGTATACCCGTCGCTAGCCCTGCGCTGGAACATCGCCCAGCGCCTGCACGAATTTTAGACCGCAGATTTAACGGATTTAACGGATTTCGCAGATACGGCCGCTACGCGGCCTGACTATGCTTGCGCTGGCAACGGGGCCTAGGGCCGGTAGCTACCCGAAGTCTACTTTATTGTTTATTGTGATGTTGGAAACCACCTCTCTATACCGGCCGGTTAGTCAGGCAGAGCTGGATTTAATTGCGGCCAGCGGGTGGCGGGCCTTTCCGCCGCGGCTGTCCGAGCAGCCCATTTTTTACCCGGTACTGAACGAAGAGTACGCCAACCAGATAAGCCGCGATTGGAACGTGCCGTACTACGGCGTGGGCTACGTAGTGCGCTTCGCCGTAGAAACGGCGTACCTAGGGCAGTTTGCGACGCAAAACGTGGGCGACCCGCACCACAACGAGCTGTGGGTACCCGCCGAGCAGCTAGCCGAATTTAACGCGCATATTATCGGCCCCATTGAAGTAACGGCCACGTTCAGGCGTCAAGCCTAGGCTCGCACCCAGCGGGTTCCAAGATTCCGTCCCGCGTAGTCAGCCGCTTTAGCGGCGTATCCGCGAAATCCGTTAAATCCGTTAAATCTGCGGTCTTGAAAACCTACCTACGCCTGCTAAGCTTTGCCAAGCCGTACAACTTCGTGCCGTTGTACGCCCTGTACGCTACGCTGGGCATCTTTTTCGGCATTGCCAACTTCACGCTGCTCATCCCGCTGCTTAACGTGCTGTTTGGCACCACGGCCAACCAAACGGCCAGCGCGCCGGCCAGCTTGCCGCACTTCACGTTCTCAATTGAGTACATTAAGCTGGTTTTCAACTACTACTTCACGCAGATACTAGCCACCTACGGCAAGCAGGGCACGCTCGCCTTCGTGTGCGGCATCATCATCGTGTCCGTGTTTTTGAGCAACCTGTTTCGCTACCTGGGCGGGCGGCTGCTGGCGGGCGTGCGGGCGCGGGTGGTGCGCAACGTGCGCGGCACGCTGTTCGAGCGCATCACCGAGCTGGAGCTGGGCTACTTCTCGGGCGAGCGCAAGGGCGACTTGATTTCGCGCCTCACCAACGACGTGCAGGAGGTGGAAATATCGGTGGTGAACACGCTCACGGCCGTATTTAAGGAGCCGCTCAACATCGTGGGCATTTTCGTGCTGCTGTTTTCCATGTCGGCGCGGCTCACCATTTTCACCCTGGTGCTGCTGCCCATTTCGGGCGGCGTCATCGCCAGCGTATCCAAGCGGCTACGGCGCCAGGCCGAGGTCAGCCAGCAAACCTTGGGCACTATGCTGTCGGTGTTCGATGAGGTCCTAGGGGGCATCCGGGTCATAAAAGGCTTCAATGCGCGCGCCTACATCCTGGGCAAGTTTCGGGCGCAGAACGAGTTGTACTCGCGCACTACGCAGGCCATCGACAATACCCGCGACCTGGCCTCGCCGTTTTCCGAGTTTGCGGGCGTAGCGGTGGTGGCGGGCCTGCTCTACTACGGCGGCACGCTGGTGCTAAGTGGGCAGGCGGGCGGGCTATCGGCCTCAGCCTTTATCACTTATATCATCCTGTTCTCGCAGATTCTGACGCCCGCCAAGTCCTTGTCGGGCGCGTTCAGCAACATCCAGCGCGGGCTGGTGGCCGGCGAGCGCGTGCTACGCGTTATTGACACCGAGCCCACCATCCGCGACCGGCCGGGCGCCGCGGTGCTGCCCGCCTTCGAGCACCAGATTGAGCTGCGCCACGTGAGCTTCCACTACGGCGACGTGCCGGTGCTCTTCGACCTGAACCTGACCGTAAAAAAGGGCCACACCGTGGCGCTGGTGGGCCCCAGCGGCGGCGGCAAAAGCACCCTGGCCGACCTGCTGCCTCGCTTCTACGACCCTAGCAGCGGGCAAGTGCTCATCGACGGCCACGATGTGCGCGCCTGCACCCTGCACTCGGTGCGCGCCCAGATGGGCATCGTCACGCAGGAGAGCATCCTGTTCAACGACACGATTTTCAACAATATCAAATTCAATACCGAAGCCACCGAGGCAGAGGTAATTGAAGCGGCTAAAACGGCTAACGCCCACGAGTTTATCATGGCCAGCCCCGAGGGCTACCAAACCCTGATTGGCGACCGAGGTGGGCGCCTCTCGGGCGGGCAGCGTCAGCGCCTGAGCATTGCCCGCGCGGTGCTGCGCAACCCACCCATCCTCATTCTGGATGAAGCTACCTCGGCCCTCGATACCGAGAGCGAGAAGCTGGTGCAGGAAGCCCTCACGCGCCTCATGTCGGCGCGCACGTCGCTCGTTATTGCCCACCGGCTCAGCACCATACGGCATGCCGACGAGATAATCGTGCTCCAGCACGGCCGTATTGTGGAGCGCGGCACCCACGACAACCTGGTAGCCCGCGAGGGAGGCCTCTACCAGCGCCTGAGCCAGATGCAAACCAGCGCAGTATTGCTGTAATCTTTAACCGTGAGCCACTGGCTACCAACAGTTAACAACCTCCAAAAACGGCAGCCAACAGCTAACCGCCGGTAGCCAACAGCTGAGATAAGCTACTTTCGCCCACCAAACCACCCTAGGCCCACCCGCGTAGCCAGCTGCAAAGCAGCGTATCCGCGTAATCCGTTAAATCCGTTAAATCTGCGATTTATGCTTGCTCTTAAACGCTTCGTCACCATCGTGGTCATGGTGTATTTGCTGTTGGCCGTGCTGTTTTTTCTGTTTCCGGCAGTGCGTACGTCGGTGGCCGAACTGGGCTCGGGCTACTCGCCCACCGAAAACGAACGCAATTTTTACCAGCTGCTGGCGCTTATTGGCGCGGTCATTATGGCCGTGCAGTTGGTCGTGGAAAACATCGACAGCAGCGTGCTGCGCCGCACCTTGAGCAAGCAAGACAGCAAAGTGAACGAACTGAAAGCCAAGCTCTACGACCACCAAACCACTGCCAAGACCCCGCCCCCGGCCGTGGGCTACCCCACCGCCGCCGAGGCCGCAGCCCAGCGCCCGCGCACCAGCCCCGATGCGCCCGCGCCCGGCTCCCTTCCGCCTGTTAACTAAGTGTTTGTGTCTGCTTCTCCCCTTGCTACCCGCGTGCGCGCCGAGCTTACCGAAGCCCGCGCCTTACTGGATACCTTCCTGGCCGATGAGGCCAACCTCACCCGCATCAGCCAGGCCGCCGAGCTGGTAGCCGCCAGCCTGCGCGCCGGCGGCAAGGTGCTCACCTGCGGCAACGGCGGCAGCCTCTGCGATGCCCAGCACTTTGCCGAGGAGTTGAGCGGCCGCTACCGCGCCGACCGCCCCGCCCTGGCCGCCATAGCCCTTACCGAAGCCTCACACATGACCTGCGTAGCCAACGACTACGGCTTCGAGTTCGTGTTTTCGCGCTTCGTGCAGGCCCTAGGGCGCCCCGGCGACGTGCTGCTGGCCATCAGCACCAGCGGCAACTCGCCTAATGTGCTCAACGCCGCCGAGGCTGCCAAGGCCCTAGGGATGAAGGTGGTAAGCCTGACCGGCAAGGACGGCGGCCGGCTGGCCGCCCTCAGCGATGTGGAAATCCGGGTGCCGCATTTCGGCTTCGCCGACCGCATCCAGGAGGTGCACATCAAGGCCATTCACATCATGATTTTGCTGATTGAGGAACTGATGTTTGCGCCGGTTTAGTAAAAGGATAGTAAGTCGAACGCCAGGCTGAGCCTGCCGAAGCATCTCGACAGCTTCGTTGAATGTCACCCTAGACGGCGTAGTAGAGATGCTGCGCGGGGCTCAGCATGACGTTCTTTGTAGAAAGAACTATACCTATCCAAAATGCTAACTAAGGTCTACGGCTCGGCCGTGCAGGGTGTTAACGCGTATACTATTACTATTGAAGTAGTTGTCACGGCCGGGACGAATTTCTACGTGGTGGGTTTGCCCGACTCGGCCATCAAGGAGAGCCAGCAGCGGGTAGAGTCGGCGCTGAAGCTGCGCGGCTACCGCATGCCGCGCACCAAGGTGGTGGTGAACATGGCGCCGGCCGACATCCGCAAGGAAGGCGCGGCCTATGACCTGCCCATTGCCCTAGGCATCCTGCACGCCTCGAAGCAGCTAACTACCGAGCAACTAAGCGACTACGTAGTGATGGGCGAGTTGGCCCTCGATGGGGCGGTGCGGCCCATTAAGGGCGTGCTGCCCATCGCCATTCAGGCCCGCAAGGAGAAGTTTAAGGGCATTATTCTGCCGGTGGAAAACGCGCAGGAAGCCGCCATCGTGAATAACCTGGACGTGATTCCGGTGGCGACCATGCAGCAGGCCATCGACTTTTTGGAAGGCCGCGAAGTGATTGAGCCCGTGCGCATTGATACGCGCGACATCTTCCAGTATGAGGCCAACCAGTACGCCGCCGACTTTGCCGACGTGCAGGGCCAGGAAAACATCAAGCGGGCCCTAGAAATAGCGGCCGCCGGCGGCCATAACGTCATCATGATTGGGCCACCCGGCGCCGGCAAAACGATGCTGGCCAAGCGCCTGCCCACCATTTTGCCGCCCCTCACCATGCAGGAAGCACTGGAAACCACCAAGATATACTCGGTAGCCGGCAAGCTGGGCGCCAACGCGGGACTGCTGAGCCAGCGGCCGTTTCGGGCGCCGCACCACACTATTTCCGACGTGGCGCTGGTGGGCGGGGGCAGCAACCCGCAGCCGGGTGAAATCTCGCTGGCCCACCACGGCGTGCTGTTTCTGGATGAGCTGCCCGAGTTTAAGCGCACGGTGCTGGAGGTGATGCGCCAGCCGCTGGAGGAGCGCCGCGTCACCATCTCGCGGGCCAAGCTCAGCATCGATTTTCCAGCCAGCTTCATGCTGATTGCCAGCATGAACCCCTGCCCCTGCGGCTACTACAACCACCCCGACAAGGACTGCGTGTGCGGCCCCGGCGTGGTGCAAAAGTACCTTAACAAGGTATCGGGCCCGCTGCTCGACCGCATCGACCTGCACGTGGAAGTGACACCCGTGACCTTCGACCAAATGGCGGAAACGCGCAAGGCCGAGAGCAGCCAGGCCATTCAGCAGCGCGTCGAAACGGCCCGCCAGCGCCAGGCCGCGCGGTTTACCGATTTTCCCGAAATTCACTCCAACGCACTCATGCCCAGCCAGATGGTGAAAGACATCTGCCAGATAAGCCAGGCGGGCCGCACGCTGCTCAAAACCGCGATGGAGCGCCTAGGCCTCTCAGCCCGCGCCTACGACCGCATCCTGAAAGTGGCCCGCACCATTGCCGATTTGGCGGGCAAGGACGAGATTGAGATTCAGCACCTGGCCGAAGCCATTCAGTACCGCAGCCTCGACCGGGAAGGCTGGGCGGGCTAAACCTGCGTATTTTAGTGGTATGCCGCAGCCTCCCCATTCTTTAGACTATATCCGCCAAGTGTTAGCCGATTACTTTGCCGACAAGCCCGTGCGGCGCGTGCAGGTATTTGGCTCGTATGCGCGGGGCGAAGCTACGGCCGAGTCGGATTTAGATTTACTGATTGAATTAACTCAATTAGTCGGCTGGGAATATTTTAGGTATGCCGACGACCTAGGCGACCGTTTGGGAATAAAAGTTGACATTGGTACTGGCGTGTCAGATTATATCATGCGTTATATCAAAAAAGACTTACGGACATTGTATGAGCCTGAATATGAGCCCGAGAAAAAACAGACCGCGTGACCCGGACCGGGCTCGACATATGGTAGAAGCAGCTAAACTGATAATTGCTTTTACTAATGGCCGCACATTCCAAGATTTTTTAAACGATAACTTACTCCGTTCGGCTGTTGAGCGGCAGTTTGAAATTTTGGGGGAAGCCGGCTCACATATATCGGCTTCTACTCAAGTCTTATGGCCATCAATAGATTGGATTAGCATCAAGAATTTTCGCAACTTATTGGCACACGAATACTTCCGTACCGATTACCCGCAAGTCTGGCACATTGCCACCGCCTTACTACCAGGACTATTACCTACGCTAGAAGCCTTATTTGCTGACCTCGACCAACAGTTCGGCCCCGATGCTAGTGTATAAATCCGTCGTTAAGCCGCTGTTATTCAAGCTCGATGCTGAGCGGGCGCACCACTTGGTATTTGATAATCTGAAGCGGGCCGGGCGGGTGCCGGGTGGACTGGCGGCTTTGCGTGGCCTCTACGATTACCAGCACCCTAGCCTGGCGCGCACGGTATTTGGGCTGCGCTTTGCCAATCCGGTGGGCTTGGCGGCGGGGCTGGATAAGAACGCGGTGCTCACCGACGAGCTGGCGGCCCTAGGGTTCGGGTTCGTGGAAATTGGCACTGTGACGCCCCAGCCTCAGCCCGGCAACCCGGCGCCGCGCCTGTTTCGGCTGCCACAGGATGGCGCGCTGGTCAACCGCATGGGCTTTAACAACGACGGGGCGGCGGCGGTGGCGGCGCGGCTGGCGCGGCGGCGCAACCGGCAGGTTCTCATTGGCGGCAACCTGGGCAAGAACAAGGATACGCCCAACGAACAGGCGGCGGCCGACTACGTGGCGGGCTTCGAGGCGCTGGCCGAAGTAGTTGACTACTTCGTGGTGAACGTCAGCTCGCCCAATACGCCGGGCCTGCGCGAGCTGCAGGATAAAAAGCCGCTCATCAACATTTTGCAGCAGGTGCAGGCCCGCAACCTGGCCCGCCCCGCCCCTAGGCCCCTGCTGCTCAAGATAGCTCCCGACCTGAGCGATGCGCAGCTCGATGACATTCTGGAAATAGCGCGCGAAACTCAGCTGAGCGGGCTGGTGGCGACCAATACCACCATTGCCCGGCCCGCCAGCTTGCGCACGCCCGCAGCCGCCGTGCAGGCCCTGGGGGCGGGCGGCCTGAGCGGGCAGCCACTGCGGGCACGCGCCACCGAAGTAATCCGCTACCTACATCAGCGCAGCGCGGGCGCGCTGCCCATCATCGGGGCGGGCGGCATCCACTCGGCCCACGACGCGCTGGAAAAGCTGGCGGCCGGCGCTAGCCTGGTGCAGCTCTACACCGGGTTTGTATACGAGGGGCCGACACTGGTGCGGCAGATTAACGAGGCGCTGGTGCGGCAGGTGCCGGGCTAGCGCCGACCGGCTGCAAGATGCCAGCTGCCCTAGGCCATGCCCACCTCGGGCAGCACCACGCGCGCCGGCTGCGGACCCTGCGTGCCCACGTAGCGGCGCTGTGCCCATAGCATGTAAGGTACCCCTAGGAGCGTGGGCCACAAGAAGTTCCAGGGCCAGGGGATGAAGTGCAGGCTGGTGGCTGAGAATGCCGAAACGGCTGCGACATAGGCCCCTACAAACCCCGAAATGTGGTTGCGCAGCCATTGCCCCGGCCGGGGTGGGGCGCTGCGCAGGTAGCTCCATAGCTGCGTGCCGGTGCGCACTACCCCAGCCCCGCCAAACACCACGGCCGGCACAATGCCCTGGCGCAGCCCATAGTAGATGAAGAAGCCGAATACCGGCAGTCCCACACCCGCCATCAGCCAGTCAACCAAGGCGGGGCGCTGGCCGTAGCCCAGCTTTTTGAGCGCTAGCGCCCGGTAGCCGAAGGCCGCCAGATACAAGCTGAACAGCCCGGTGATAAGTAAGAACATCAGCGCCACTGCGCGGCCGGCCGGCAGCGCCACCCATAGCAGCTGCCCGCCCGCCAGTAGCAGCGAGGTAGTGCCGGCCACCAGCATGGCCCAGAAAAACACCAGCCCCCAGCGCCGATGGGCCACGCCACCCTTGCGCACGGCCAGCGCCACCGGCGCCACAAAAAACCCCAAAAAGCCCGCCGCTATGTGCAGGTAGCGCGTGTAAACCAACCAAGTAGCCATATAGCAACGCGCGGCCGCAAGTTCCCGGCTCACGCGCAACCCAAAGGTGCAAGCCTGGCGCACGGTGGGCAAACCCTAGGCTCCCAACCGTCGAAAAGGCCGCCCCAAGCCGCGCAGCTAGCGCCCCAGGCGGGCGCCTACCTTCAGCTCCAGCGCGTCGGCCGCGAAGCGGTGCACCTTCAGGTCGAGGGCTCCGAACAGCCAGGGCGTCAGGTGGTACTTCAGCCCCACCCGCTCGTAGTAAAAGGGGTTTGACTTGTAAGGATTGTAGAAATACACGCCCAAGTGCGTAACCAGCGCCAGCCGGCCCAGCAGCAGCTCGTGGCCCAAGAAAGCGCCGGCCTTGCGGGTGTCGGGCAGGTGGCGGGTGTCGCGGGCGGTGTCGAGCTGCGCAGCCCGCAGCGAGCGGTCGTAAAAGCCCTCCAGGCCCACCAGCAGGTTGCTTTTGCGGTTGAGGCGGCGGCCGGCGGCCAGGGTGATTGAATTTACTACGTATGTAGTGGGGTCAAATGCGCTGCGCTTCTTAAAGGCAACGCTAGTGCTGACGTTTAAAAAGTTATGGCCTACGTCGGGCGGTGCGGGGGCGTAGCCAGGGCGCACCGGGGCCGGGCGCTGCTGGTGGTAGTTGACACCCACGGCCACGGTGGGCAGGTTGATGCCGAAGTTAGGCTTATCGGTAGCGCCGTTGGAGTAGTGGTGCAGGCCTAGGGCCAGCAGTAGCCCTAGGTGCTCGCTCAGGGCCACGTCATACTCGAAGCGCAGCTGAATGGTAGCGTTGAGCGGCGAGCTGATGAAGGTATTCTTGCGGTTGCTGTACAGGTCGTAGTGCAGCGGGAAGTACCCTAGGCCCGTGCCCAGCCGAAAGCTGAAATCGTGGCGGGCCGTGCGCGAAATCGATTTGCTGAGGTACACCGTGGCGGCGTAGCTCTGTCCCAGCAGCGGGTTGCGGTAGTCGAAGTACACCAAAGCCAGGCCCACTTTGGGATATTTATACCAGGCGTGCCAGGGCGCGGCCCCGGTGGTTTGGCGCTGCACGTTCAGCTCGGCGCCCAGGGGGTGCGAGCTAACCAGGTGGGCCACGGGCTGGGTATGGCTAATAATGATGCTGCCCTGCGCGTACGCGCCCCAAATAAAAGGAGCCCGCAGCGCGGCGCCCGAATCGGCCGCTGGCGGGTACTGCTGAGCTCGCCCTCCCACGATACAGGCCAAAACCAGCACGCCAGCAACTAGTTGAATGTTAAGAAGCTGGAGGAAACTGGTCGAAAAACGCATAGTACTTAGCTGGGCAACCTAGTTCAAAACTACGGGCCGCTCAGGCGGACCTGACCGGAGCAGCTAAAATATTTTTTTCAAAAAAAACGCAACCCCCCTCTGTTTTTAGTCGGTATAAGCCCCGTTTTCGGCCAGGTAAGCCTTCCGACTATCATTTTTTTTGAGGCACTGGCCATTTTATCTTATTCATTTTTCAATCATGAAGAAAATCATTCTCTCCCTAGCTCTTCTCGCTGGTGCGGCCAGCGCTGCTCATGCTCAAACTGGTGTTAAGTATGGCATCAAAGGCGGTTTCAACCTGAGTTCGTACACCGGCGGTGGCGACATCGGCAGCAGCACGGGCTTCAAGCCGGGCTTCGCTGCGGGTGTGCTGGTAAACTTTGGCTTCACCGACCTGCTGTCGCTGCAACTCGAAGGCCTGTACTCGCAGAAAGGCGTGTTCATCGACCAAGCTAACTACACGGGTACGCCCCTCAACCAGTACAACGGCCAGCAATACCGCTCGACGCTGGGCTACATCGACGTGCCGGTGCTGCTGAAATTCACGACCGGCCAGGATGGCAAAGGGCTGTTTTTTAACTTCGGCCCGCAGGCTAGCTTCGCCCTCAGCGACCGCGAGTTTTTCCGCCCGCAGGGTGAGAAGGCCGGTAGCCCCAAGGAAGTTACCGTGTATAATACCCGTGACCGCCTCGTGCCCGTGGGCATTGGCTACGTAGGTGGCATTGGCTACCAGATTACCAGCGGCCTGGGCCTGGAAGCCCGCTACACCGGCGACTTCACGAACGTCTACAAAGATGGCTTCGGCTCGGGCAGCTCGCCCCTGCGCGGCGACAACAACTTCCACAACGGCGTGTTCCAATTCCAGGTGCACTACCTGTTCGGCGGCAAAAGCTAGGCTCTTTGCTTAGGCATAAAAAGGCCGGTTTCCAGCACGGAAGCCGGCCTTTTTGCGTAGTGGCCGGCGCAGCTGAGCGTAGCTTTGCGGTGTTCACCTGTTTTCTACTTAATGAAAAAGCTATTTCTCGTGGCTAGCGCGGGGCTGCTGCTAGGGGCCAGCCACTCAGCCCAGGCCCAGTACCGCGGGCGCGGCGGCAACGTGTCGCTGGGCCTCAAGGCGGGCGCCACGTTCACCAGTTTCGTGGGGGCCGACACCAAAAATGCCGCTGGCACCAGCGGCTACGACTACCGCTTTGGCTTTTTGGCGGGTGGGTTCGCCAATATCGGGTTTGCTCGGCTGTTTGCCTTTCAACCCGAAATTATCTACTCACAGAAAGGCGCTAACTACAAGAACGTCACCGACATGAGCGTCCGGCTACACTACGTAGACGTGCCGCTGGCCTTCCACGTCAACACCGACGGCTTCTTCTTTGAGGCGGGGCCGCAGGTGGGCTTTCTGGTGGCCGCCCGCTACCAGAACGGCAGCACTTCGACCGACGTTACTAACGGTTACAAGTCGGTGGACTTTGGGTACCTGGCGGGCCTAGGGTATCAGCTTAAGCACGGGCCCGGCGTGGGCCTGCGCTACAACGGCGCCTTCACCAATTTCCCTAATTCCACTACTTCGGGCAGCACTACCGTGCAGCCGCGGGCGCGCAACAGCGCGTTTCAGCTCTACGTCACGTACTCGTTCAACTAGCCCTTAGGGCCTTCCCTCAGCAAAAAGGCGCCAACTATCAAGTGGCGCCTTTTTGCATGTACTGGCATTCGCTACCCCCTAGGAAGCCGCGTATTCCTTGTAGAACTCAGGGATGGTTTCGATGCCCTTCAGAAAGTTGAAGACGCCGAAATGCTCGTTGGGCGAGTGGATGGCGTCGGAGTCGAGACCGAAGCCGAGCAGCACCGTGTCGAGGCCCAGCTCGCTCTTGAACATGGCCACGATGGGGATGGAGCCGCCGCCGCGGGTGGGCACCGGCTTCTTGCCAAAGGTGGTTTCGAGGGCGCGGGCGGCGGCGCGGTACGCCACCGAGTCGGTGGGCGTGAGCACGGGCTCGCCACCGTGGTGGGGCCGCACCTGCACCGTGACGCCCGCCGGCGCAATGCTGGTGAAGTGCTGTTGAAACAGGGCCGTGATTTGCTCGCTGGTTTGGTTGGGCACCAGGCGCATCGAGATTTTGGCAAACGCCTTGCTCGGAATCACCGTTTTGGCGCCCTCGCCGATGTAGCCGCCCCAAATGCCGTTCACGTCGAGCGTGGGCCGAATGCTGGTGCGCTCGGGGGTGGTGTAGCCGGCTTCGCCCACGGCGGCGGGCAGGCCAATGCTCTGCTCGAAGCCGCTTTCGGAAAAGGGCGCCTGGGCCAGCTCGGCGCGCTCGGCCTCGCCTAGGGTGGCTACCTGGTCGTAGAAGCCGGGAATGGTAATGTGGTAGTTCTCATCGTGCAGGCTGGCAATCATGCGGCACAGCGCGTTGATGGGGTTGAGCACGGCCCCGCCGTAGAGGCCCGAGTGCAGGTCGCGGTTGGGGCCCGTCACTTCCACCTCGTGGTAGCTGAGGCCGCGCAGCCCCACCTCGATGCTGGGCACGTCGTTGGCCAGAATGCCGGTGTCGGAGATAAGAATGACGTCGGCTTTGAGCTTCTCCTTGTTTTCCTTCACGAAAATAGCGAGGTTGTTGGAGCCAATTTCCTCCTCGCCCTCAACCATGAACTTGAGGTTGCAGGGTACCTCGCCCTGGGCGCGCATCACCTCTAGGGCCTTCACGTGCATATACACTTGGCCTTTGTCGTCGCAGGCGCCGCGGGCGTAAATCTGCTCATCCTTAATCACCGGCTCGAAGGGCGGCGAGGTCCACAGCTCGTACGGGTCGGCGGGCTGCACGTCGTAGTGCCCGTACACAAGCACGGTGGGCTTATCCTCGCCCACGAAATACTCGCCGTACACGATGGGGTTACCGGCCGTGGCGCACAGCTCCACATTAGCAGCCCCGGCGGCTTCGAGCTTCTCCTTGAGAAAATCGGCCGCCCGCAGCACGTCGCCGTGGAAAGCGGCATCGGCCGATACGCTTGGGATGCGGAGCCAATCCATCAGCTCTTCTAGAAAGCGGTTTTGGTGCTGGGTAAGGTAAGCGGGTGCGGACATAGCGGGGAAAAGGTTAGTTAGTGGCGCAAAAGTAGCCTTTTTAACGGTCCCCTCCCCTAGGGCTGGTAGTCGCGGCAAAGCGCCGAGCTTGCGGCAGGCCGAGGTACTGCTCGCCGTGCTTGGCGTGCTGGGCAGTTAGCCTTCGAGCGTTATTTCGGCGGCACATCGGGCGCGGCAAAGAGCCGGAGCAGTAGGCGCGGCGCGGGCAACAAGAAGCGCAATGGCAGCAAATTAGCTGTACTTTACAGCCATGAAACTGGTTTTCTCGCTAATCATAATTCTGCTGGCAGTTGCTACCGGACAGGCGCAGCAATTACAAGGTTATTTTATCAGCACCACGAAAGCATGGGTTACCGACTTGTTATTTTTTGAAGGGAATCACTTTACTTACAACCAGTCAACCTGCACTGGCTTGGTTAAAGGCAGCGGCACATTCATTGTCCAGAATAGTACGCTAATACTACACTTTGATAATACTAGCGACTTATCGGCTATAGCAGCTACAACCTGTAACGGCCAGTATAAAGGTGGCTTCTACGTTAAAGTTGTAGATGGTGCAACCAATGCGCCGCTGCCTGGAGTTACTATTAGCATCTCGAATAGTCGTAGAAATTCCATTGGCACTTCCACCACTAATTCTGGCGAAGCCTGGCTTGATTATATACCTACTGCGCAAGACTCCTTGTTAGTAGCTTATGTGGGGTACGCTACGCAACGTCTTTCTTTCCGCAGCTTTTCAGGAACTTGCTGGAAAGTTTCGTTAGGTAATACCGAGTATGTAGCAGCAGGCACAACGTATTCCTACCCACTAGAAGCAATACACCATGGCTCCTTTACTGCCCAACTTTCGGTCGACCAAAAGTCAAGCTATGCTCATTTTCACTATAAGCGCATTTCAGCTACGAGGGCAGTAGCTGTGTTAAAAAGCAGAGAACAAAGACAATAATTATCTACCGCTTCCCCCACAGCGGCACGCGGCTTTCGGTACCGGCACGCAGGCGGCCGATGTTGGTGCGGTGAGTGTAGATGAGCATAGCCGCCAGCGCGAAGCCAAACCAGATTTGCCATGAGTTGGCGGGCCGAAACCAGGGCGTAAGTTGGAGTAGTGCGAAGACGACGCCGGCCGTCATGCTGCCGAGTGATACGTAGCGCGTGGTGCCCAGCACCGCCAGAAACACCAGGATGGCCACGCCCACCGTGGCCGGCGCAATGGCCAGCATCATGCCCAGGATGGTGGCTACGCCCTTGCCGCCCCGAAACTGCGCGAATATTGGGTACACGTGCCCCACCACCGCCAGCACCCCGCAAGCCAGCCGGTAATAAAACAGGTTTTCGGACGTAATGGCCCCTAGGCCCAGCAGCCAGTTGGGCAGAAACCAAGCCGCCGCAAAACCTTTGAGCGCATCAATGAGCAGCACCGCCGAGCCGGGGCGCTTGCCCAGCACCCGGAAGGTATTGGTGGCGCCCGCGTTGCCCGAGCCGTGCTCCCGAATGTCGCGCAGGTTGAAAAACCAGCGCCCTACCCACAAGGCCGTCGGGATGGAGCCTAGCAAATAGGCCGCCAGCAGGGCCAGAACGATATACAGCATGGGGCAAAAATAAACCGCCCCGCCGGGGTTGGGCGGGGCGGCTAGGGCTAGGAGTCGCCGAAGGGGTCTTCGGGGTCGGCCTTCTTCTTTTTCTTCTTGCTTTTTTTCGAGTCGTCGGTAGTGGGCTCGGCGTTCGGGTCGGGCGTGGGCTCGGCGGCCTTAGCCTTTTCCTTCTTCGCTTTTTTCGAATCGTCTACCGCGGGCTCGGCGTTCGGGTCGGTGGCAGCTTCCTCTTTCTTGGCCTTCTTCGATTTCTTCTCGGAGTCGGCCGCCGGCTCGGCACTGGTGTCTTCTTTCAGTTCGGCAGCCTTAGCCTTTTGGGGCTCAGCTTTAGGCGCCGGGGCAGCGGCGGGCTCGATGGTGCCGTCGCCGAAGGGGTCGTCGGCCTTCGCCTTTTTCTTCTTTTTGCTGGGTTCAGGCGCGGGCTCGGCGTTGGGGTCGGCGGCGGGCTCAGCGGGTTTCGCCTTGCCTTTCTTGGCCTTCTTATCCGCATCGACGCCGGGCTCACTGGCGGCGGGCTCGATGGTGCCATCGCCGAAGGGGTCGTCGGCCTTGGCTTTCTTCTTTTTCTTACCCTTGCCAGCGTCCACTTCGGTATCGGGGCGAGTAGCGGCGGCCGCGCGGGTGGCCAGCTTGCCCGACTTGCCCAGGTAGTCCTTCTCGAAGTGAGCCCGGAAGCGGTCTACGTCCTCCAGCTCCCCTAGGAAAACGCCGTAATCGGGCGTGGTTTCGATGCTGCCCTTCTGCTTGGCAGCTACTTCGGCGTCGTAGCCCTGCTCGTCGCTCGACTTAGTAAGCAGCGTATTGTTGGCGTAGCGCAGGTAGTACCAGGTTTGGGGCTCGGCTTCCAGGTACACCTCCACCACATCCTGGGCATCCTGGCGCTTAATCTCGACGTAGCCGTTCACCAGGGCGTTGAGGCTTTGCTTGCCCACGCCCCCTAGGCCCAGCTTGCCCACCGAGTACCAAGCGCGCTGCTTAGCGTTCCAGCGCAGGTCCACCTTGCTCAGCAGCAGCGTGTGCACCAGCTTGGGCGAGATGCTGCTGAGCGCGGGTGGCGCCGCGCCCGGCCGGCGGTTGGCAAAGGATTCGGCCCCCTTGTCGCCAGCTAGCTGCGCAATATTCGACAGCTCTTCGTTGGAGCCATCCAGGGCTTCGGGCGCGTTTTTCAGCACCTTGGCCAGGGTGCCGGCCATGCTTTCCACGGCCTTGCTGGGCATGCTGGCATCAATGCCTAGCAGGCTGCGCACCTGGTAGCGGGCGCTGTCGGGGTTAGCAATGCCCACGCCGCTGCCCACCATGGCGTAGTTTTTATTATTAGCGATAAAACTCAGCGGCCCTTTAAAGTCGAAGCGGTTGGTGGCCTCGTGGTACACCAGCGTGGTGCCGGCGTACTTGTTGGGGTCACTCAGGTCGTGGTCGGCCACGCTGTACTCGCCGCGCGCCAGGTCGTAGTGCAGGGTACCATCGGCCTTAAATAGCGGAATGTCGCTTTCGTTGACTTTCGGCCCGGCGTAGAGCGGATACAGCGTGTTGTCCTCCCCGTTCACAAAGAAGCCCATGGCCAGCGCCGTGCCGTCCTCGCTTTTCAGGTTGTGCAAGCTCAGCACAATGTTCTTAGGGTCGATGGAGTCCTTCACCGCAAACCAGTCGGCGGTAGCGGGCCCGCGCTTCTGCCCAAACTGCAGCTGCACCTGGCCGTCGAAGTTGAGGCCCCGCTTCTGCGAGTTCAGGGTGATGGGGCCGCGGTAGCCGATGCGCGGCGCCAGCTGAAATTTCTGGTTGGCTTCCACGTTGGCCGTGGCCACGGTGCCCACGTGCGGCGGCTCCTGGCCCTGGTCTTCGGAGGCAGGCTTGCGGCGCAGCACGAAGCGCTTGCGGCCCGTGCCAGCGCCCGCCAGTAACCCCACCGAGTCGGGTTGGAAATCGCTAAACTTCAGCGCTATCGAATCCCCTAAGGCAGTTTTCGACATGTACTGCGCGTCGCCCTTAAACTGGTCGCGCGAGAGCACCGTGATGTTGCCGTTTTCCAGCTTATGAAACTTGCCTAAGGAGTCGAGCAGCACCTTGGCGCGGTGCAGCTGCCGCAGCTGGCCGCCCCCGTTCACTACCACGCGGCCCGAATCTGGAATCACCCAGGCGTCGCCGGTGGCGATGTAGGGCACGCCCTTGGTTTGCAGCTGGTACTTGGTGAGGTCGTAGCTGGCCGCGGCGGCCTTAAACTTGAGGCCGTGCTGCTCGGGCTTGGTGGAGGTGAAATAGGCCCGGGCTGAGTCGGCCCCGGCGGCCCGCAGCGTCACGCGCTTCTTCTTGAAGTCCCAGCGCCCGCCGCTCAGCGAGGTGCGGAAGGCCGAGTACGGCAAATCAATGTCTGACTTACCCGTTTGCTCACCCTTAAACTCGGCGTAGCCTTGCTTCAGGTCGTAGGTAAAGCTTACGTTGTTGGCCGTGAGGGCGGGCTTGCCGGCCGTGGCCGATTTCAAGCTCAGCACCCCCTGGCGGCCCGAGTACGAGTCGTTCTTAAACGTCATGTTGTCGGAGCGCGCGTAGCTCTGCGGGCCGTCGAGGCGGCCCTGCCCCCCTAGCTTCTTGGGCGTTAGCAGCAGCGAGCCCTTAAAGGTGTGGTCGGCGTACATCTTTACCGGCGCGCCGGCCGGCGGCGTTTGCAAGTACAGCGAGTCGCTCTTGGCGGCCCAGCTGATGAGGTAGCCCGGCGGCATCACCACCTTGGGCGTGTTCACGCCCGCCGCAATGCTGCCCGCCTTGCCTTCGCCCGTTAGCGAGTCGGCGTACATCACGAAGCGGTCGCTTTGCAGCGTGGCCCCTAGGTAGTTCACGGTGCCGTTCGACTGCAAACCCTGGCTGTTGAGCCGGACCGTGGCGCCGCCCGAAAGCTTGCCCTTGCCGCCATACAGCGGGTAGCCGCCCGCCGGCGTCGTGTGCACGAAGCCCAGCGAGCCATCATCCTGCGTGGTAAGGGCCGTTTTGATGGGTGGCAAGGCTTTGCTGTGAAACACGCCCACGAAGCCCGCCCGCGACTTGCCCGTGCTCATCGAGTCAAACTGGAAGGGCGGCACGTCGAAGTACGTGGTGGAGTCGTAGGCTCCACCTAGCACGTCGGGCTTGCCGAAGTACACGTAGGCGCCCGACGACGAATTGAACGACGGGTACTTCACCATTTTCTTGCGGCCCGAGCGGTTCTTAGGGTCGTTGAGATAGAGGCGGCCACTTTGGGTCTTGCCTTTGTTCGAGAGCACGAAGTCGCTGGGGCGGTGCTCCAGGTCGGGCTTGCCAGCCACGCGCTTGGTTTTGCTGCGAATCGTGAGCGAGTCAATCCGCGGCATGTCAATGTAGTAGCCGTCGTAGTCGAAGCTAAAGTCACGCCCTTTAAAGCCGTAAATCGACGTTTTAATGCGCCCGCCAAAGTGCATGTTGCGGTTCTTTTGCAGGTGCACCACCCCGCTATCGGGCCGCACCACCACGGGCACGGCCGCCGAGTCGTCGGTGAAGCGGAACGACTCGACCCCGCGCACCAGCAGCTCGTTAGAGGCTAGGTTGAGCGTGGCGCTGCGGCCCGAGCCACTCAGCGAGTGCAGGCTGATGTTGTCGTAGTCCTTCTTTTCGCGGGCGGCGCCCACATAGGCCCGGCCTTTAGGCAGCAGAATGACCTGGCCGGTTTGGGGCTCAATATCCACGTAGCCATCGCGGGCCAGGCCCGTCACGGCCGAGCGCAGGTTGGCCTCCGAAGTGTGCGTAGCCTCGGCTACCTCGCGCACGCTCAGCACGTTCTGAAAATCGTGCTCGCGGCTGTAGCCTACCAGCAGTTGCAGCGGGTGCAGGTGGTTGATGCTCTTGAGCTGCTGGTAGCGGGTATTGGAGAAGAAGCCCCGGCTTTCAAAATCGGCCGAAACCTGCTTAGGGGTGGTTATCACCACAAAGTCTATCTTGGGGTCATTCAGGTTCCAGGTTACCATCTGCGCCCGGATGTATACCTGGTGGTACGAGTCGGTGTAGGGCGTGGTGCGGTAGATGCCCTGCTCGTACAGTAGCTTCAGCTGCTCCTTGGCTTTCAGATACTTCAGCTCTACGCCGGGGTGAGTAATGGAGTCGCCGCTGGTTTGGTAAAGCGCCACGGCGGCGCGGCCGGCCGTCAGCAGCGAGTCGCCGAGCAGGAAGTTGCGCGAGGCGGCCCGAAAGCGCGGCTTACCCTGCTGGCTCACGGTGAGGTGCGACAGCGAGCCATCGAGCGCCGCCGAGCGCACCAGGCTGCCCGCCAGGCTAAGCCCGCCGCGGTACGTAATGCCCGGCCCCACGTTCTTCACTTGCACGTCGTTGCTGAGCGAGATGAAGCGCGGGTAGCCGGTATCGGCAGCGCCCGGCTTGCGGCGCCCGGCCTTGTAGCTGAGGGCGCCCTTCACCGGGGCTTCCAGCAGAAAGGGATACGTCAGCGTCACGGGCTGAGCCGTGAACTCCGGCTTGCTCAAATCGAAGTCAAACGCTTCGAGCACCGCTGATACGGGGTTGCCCTTGATGGTCCAATTCAGCTCGGCACCGGTGGCCAGCACGCGGCTGCTGCCGGGCGCCACCGTGCCGCTTACCTTATGCAGCACCACCGAGTCGCCGGCCGAGGCCAGCACCAAGTCGGCGTCTTTCAGCTCCAGCACCGGGCCGCTCACGGCCGGCGGGTAGTAGGCCGAAAGTGCCGCTAGCGGCGACGGCACAAACGGCTGAGGGGTGTCGAAGTCGGCCGCGGTGGCGGTGGGGGCGGCTGCCGGAGTAGCGGCAGGCTTGGCCACGGACTTAGCGGCGCCGGCTTTAGCCACGGGCTTAGCTGACGCTGATTTTTGGTTGGCAGGGGCTTTCTTCTTTACCGGCGTGCCCCAGCCATCGTCGGCCACTGGGCTGCCCCAGCCATCATCGGCAGCTTTTTTCTTGGGCGCGCTGCTAATGGGGGCGCCCCAGCCATCGTTGCTGCTGGCCTTGCTGCCGCCCGACGACCACAAGTCGCCGGTGTCCCAACCGTCGCTGGCGCGTTTTTTCTTCGCGGCCGGCTTGGGTTTTGGTTTGGCGGCTACGGGCTTCGCAGCCGCCGCTTTGGCCGCTACTGGTACCGGCGGCGCTACCGGGGCCGCCGGCGTATCGAATGAGGCGTTGGGGTCGGGCGCGGCGGGCGCTTTGTAGCTGAATGCCCACTGCCCGCCCGCCACGCGCAGCGTGTTGAAGCTGGTGCGGTAGAGGTAGCCGCCGTTGAGGGCGCGCGCCGTGGCTGCCAGGTACTTCTCTACCTCGGGCGCCGGGCTTTTGGCCACCGCCTGCCCTAGGGCATCCAGGTACTGGTCTAGCTGCTGGTCGCTGAGCTTGGCCTTGGTCTTGCCGCCCACCACGGCGCTGTAAAAAGCCGTGAGGTGCGGAATGGGCCGAAACTTCTTGTCTATCAGCTGCTGCGAGAGCGCGGCAATGGTGCGCTGCTGGCTGCTGGTAAGCTGGTTGCTGCCCCAGAGCTGGCGCAGCTGGTCGCCCAGCGCTCGGGCGCCGGCGTTGTTGCTGGCCGTCATCATGGCGCCCACGTCCACAATAAACTGGGCGGGCTCGGGCGAGAGGTGCCCAGCAAAGCGCTGCACCGTTACCTGGGCGGGGCGCACGGCCCCGGCCACGCGCCCGTCGGAGGCAGGAGCAGTAGGCGGGGCCGTTGTCTGCGCTCGGCCGGTTAATCCGGCCAAGAGAAGGCTGCTAAATAGCGCTATTGAATACTTCATAGAATAGGACAATAACCAGATATTCTAACACGGTTGCCCTAGTCTAACGTAGAGCGGCTACAATTTCGTAAATATTGCCGATATCCAGCTACGAAGCGTCAAATGACGCTCGTAGCGCAACCCCTGGCGGGTGGCTTCAGCGGCTATTTTGGGCAAATCCTCCTCATAAAACCCGCTAAATAAAATTGGGTTCCCGCTGGGCAGCAGCCGGGCGTACGCGTGCATATCTTCCAATAGCACATTGCGGTTAATGTTGGCCAAAATCAGGTCGAACGGTGCCTCGCCTTCCAGCACCTCCGCGCCCCCTAGGCGGCACTCGATGGTGTGGCAATTATTTTCGGCGGCGTTGTCGCGAGCGTTTTCCACCGTCCAGGGTTCCACGTCCACGGCCAGTACCTGGCGGGCGCCCAGCTTCTCGGCCACAATGGCCAGGATGCCCGTGCCGCAGCCCATATCCAGCACCCGCTTGCCCTGGTGGTCGAGGCTTAGCTGGTTTTCAATCATGAGGGCGGTGGTTTCGTGGTGGCCGGTGCCAAACGACATGCGCGGCATAATTACCGCCTCGTACTCTATGCCGGCCGGCTGGGGGTGAAACGGGGCCCGCACCGACACGCGGCCGGCGATGATGAGGGGCTGAAAATTCTTTTCCCACTCGGCATTCCAGTTCTGCCGGGTTATCACGCGGTTTGAGTAGCTCAGCTCCCCTAGGCCCTCGTAGCGGCTCATTATCTCGGCCACGGCGTCGCGGTCAAACGCCTCCTCGGTGGTGTAGGCGCAGAAGCCCGCGTCGTTATCCTCAAACGTGTCGAAGCCCACTTCCCCTAGCTCGGCCACCAGTATTTCGGCCAGCTCGGTGGGGGCTTGCACCGTTAGTTCTACGTAATCCATTGTCTTTCAGAGATAAATTTATTTAAGGACGGTCATGCTGAGCCTGCCGAAGCATCTCTACCGAACGACGCGGTAGAGATACTTCGGCAGGCTCAGCATGACCGTCCTGATTGCGCTAGTACTTACGCCAAGCAAACCTCAGTTAGTACTGCGGCAGCCCGCAAAAGAGCGCACCTTGATATAATGAATGGCAAAGTCGGCCCGGCTGCGGTCGGTGGTTACGTACAGGGTGTAGTCGGCAAACTCGCGGTTGTCGGCCGGGTACCATAGCCCGGTTTTGTCGGCAAACAGGCGGTTGCTCTCCACAAATACGCGCAGGTCGGCGAAGGTCTCCTCGGGTTCCACGTACACCGTGCCGAAGCAGCTGTTGCGCCGGCTGGGGTCGTATTCGAGGTAGACCGAGCCAAAAATCTTGCACGGGTCAAGCGAGCCCCTAGGGGCCGCCTTGGCGGGCGGGGCCAGCAACAGCAGCCAGGAAAGCAAAAACGAAAGCATACGCACGAAGAATAAAGCCAGCTACTTACCCCGCCACGCAAGAACCAATCCAGCCGCTGCCTAAAATGACTGGATGATGGCCACGAAGTCGGCCGCTTTCAGCGAGGCACCCCCAATGAGGCCGCCGTCCACGTCGGGTTGGCTGAAGAGTTCGCGGGCGTTCTGGGCGTTGCACGAGCCGCCGTACAAAATGGTGGTGTCGTCGGCCGTGGCCTGGTCGTAGGCGCTGGCTACCTGCTGCCGGATGAAGGCGTGCACCTCCTGGGCCTGGGCGCTGCTGGCCGTTTTGCCGGTGCCGATGGCCCATATAGGCTCGTAGGCGATAACTACCTGGCTAAAATCCTCTTTGCCAAGGTGAAAAACGCCGTTGGCCAGCTGCTGGCCAATAAAGTCGAAGGTTTCGTCGGCCTCGCGGGTGGCCAGGCTCTCACCCACGCAAAAAATGGGCTTCAGGCCCGCTTTCAGGGCCGCATCGAGCTTTTGGGCCAGCAAGGCATCATCTTCGCGGAAGTGCTCGCGGCGCTCGGAATGGCCCAGAATAACGTACTCGACGCCCACCGACTGCAGCTGCTTGGCCGATACTTCACCGGTGTAGGCGCCGCTCTCTTTCTGGTGAAAATTTTGCGCCCCCAGGGCCGGGTTGTGCGCCTCGCCCAGCAGCTGGTGCACCCCCAGCAGCAGCGGAAACGGCGGGCAGATAACCACCTGCGGCGTAGCCTGGCCGGCCGGCGTGTGCCCTAGGGCCTGCACAAGTTCCGTAGTCAGGGCCTGCGCTTCGGGCAGGGTGAGGTTCATTTTCCAGTTGCCGGCAACAAAATTCTGGCGCATCGGGTCAAAATGTAAAGTGATGTGAGGCGAGCAAAAGTACGGGCGGCAACCTACCCTAGGGCCACTCGCCGCCCGAAAGCACCCGCTCCCCCCGCGCCCGCCAGCAGCACCGCGGCGGCCACTAGCGCCGCCAGGGCCACCCCTGGGGCCGTCTGGCGCTGCGCCACCCAGGTGCCCACCAGCCCCCAGGCCAGGGGCAGGGGCAGCCAGGCATCGCGCCCGCGCCAGGCCAGCGCCACCCCTAGGGCCGCCGCCACCGCCAAAAGCCCGTAGGCGCCCGCTTCGCTGGCCTCGGCTGGCCACTGCCACCCTAAGGCATCGCGCAGCCCAAACACGATGTTGAGCACCGTGGCCAGCAGTATCCAACCCAGGTACAGGCTCAGAAACCAAGTGGGCCAGGCGGGCGCGGCGCCAGCCAGCACCAGCGGCCGGGCGCGGGCGTAGCTCCAAGCTAGTAGCCCCAGCAGCGTCAGCATGACTAGTAGACTGGCGCCAATGAGTTCGTAGCTGAACACCAGCGTCCAGGCGGTGGTGGCCAGCACGGCCAGCGTGAGCGGCGGGGTGAGGCGGGCCGGCAGCGTCGCCGGGCGCTGCCGCGGCAGCAGCTGCCATACGGTATAGAGAATCAGTCCCGAAAAAATGACGCCCCAGATGCTGAACGCGTATCCCGCTGGCGTGAGCAGCGTGGGGTGCCGGGCCGACATCTGCCCGTTGCTCAGGGCGCCCGACGGCGGGCGGGCATTATAGATATAATTGACGTAGAGGCAGCCAGCTACCGCCAGTGGCAGTAGCCAGCGCCAGAAGGGCCTAGGGGCGGTGGGAGTTTGCACAGGGTTGAGGGTTTATAGAGTAAACGCAAAGAAAGACGGTCATGCTGAGTTTGCCGAAGCATCTCTACCGCGTCGTTTGGTAGAGATGCTTCGGCAAACTCAGCATGACCGTCTTTCTTTGCGTTTACCAGCCTGCTAGCTAGTTACACGAACAAGCCTTCTACCGAGAGGTAGCGCTCGCCGGTGTCGTAGCAGAAGGTGAGCACCTTGCCGCCCTGGGGCACTTCGGCCAGCTTCTTGCCCACGGCGGCCAGCGAGGCGCCCGACGAGATACCGCATAGAATCCCTTCCTCTTTGGCGGCCCGGCGCGTCATCTCAAACGCTTCGTCGCGGCTCACCTGCACCACCCCGTCAAGGATATCGGTGTGCAGGTTTTCGGGAATGAAGCCCGCGCCGATGCCCTGAATGGGGTGCGGCCCCGGTGCGCCGCCGCTGATGACGGGCGACAGCTCGGGCTCTACGGCGTAGGTTTTCATGTGGGGGAAGTGCGGCTTCAGCACCTCCGTCACGCCCGTGATGTGGCCGCCGGTGCCCACGCCCGTAATGTGCATGTCGAAGCCGCCCTCTGGCGCGTCGGCCAAAATTTCCTGGGCCGTGGTGCGCTTGTGCACCTCAATGTTGGCGGGGTTCGAGAACTGCATGGGCATCCAGGCGCCGGGGGTGTTGTTCACCATTTCCTGGGCTTTGGCAATGGCGCCCTTCATGCCGCCCTCGCGCGGGGTCAGCTCCAGGTTGGCGCCGTAGGCCTGCATCAGGCGGCGGCGCTCGATGCTCATGCTCTCGGGCATCACCAGCGTGATTTTGTAGCCCTTCACGGCCGCTACCAAGGCCAGGCCCACGCCCGTATTGCCTGAGGTGGGCTCGATAATTACGCTGTCTTTGGTCAGGATACCATCTTCTTCGGCTTGCTCAATCATGCTCAGCGCAATGCGGTCCTTAATGGAGCCGCCGGGGTTTTGGCGCTCCAGCTTCACCCACACCTCCACATCGGGGCGCTCGGCGGCAAAAAGCTTGTTGAGTTTCAGGAGCGGCGTGTGGCCGATTACGTCGAGAATGCTATTGGCTTTCATTTTATTGGCTGTTAGCTACTAGCTTTTGGCTACTAGCTGCTTAGTTTGTTAGAGGGAAAAGAAAATATTATTGGCTAATAGTCACTAGCTCAACAACTTAAATAACGAACATCAGCTCGCCTTCGGGGTCGTCTTGGCGGGCCATGCGCAGCTGGGCCCGGTGGTACACCCGCGAGTGCGAGGGTACGCTCTCGGTCAGCCACACGTTGCCGCCGATGACGCTGCGGGTGCCAATCACCGTATTGCCACCCAAGATGGTAGCGTTGGCATAGATAACCACGTAGTCCTCGATGGTGGGGTGGCGCTTGAGGCCCTGCATATGCTTGGCCACGCTGAGCGCCCCTAGGGTCACGCCCTGGTAAAACTGGACGTGGGCACCAATCTGCGCCGTTTCGCCAATCACGATGCCCGTGCCGTGGTCGATGCAAAAGGATGGCCCGATGCGGGCACCGGGGTGAATATCAATGCCCGTTTGGCGGTGGGCATGCTCGCTTAGCATGCGGGGCAAGCGGGGCACGCCACGCTGGTGCAGGGCGTGGGCCAGGCGGTGCATAGCCGTAGCATAAAAACCGGGGTATGAGTTAATTATCTCTGGCATTCCCTGGGCAGCCGGGTCGGCAGCTAGGGTGGCAGCGGCATCTTGCAGTAGTGCCGCCCGCAACAAGGGCAGCCCCTCAAACAAGCTGGCGGCCAGCGTGGTGGGCACTTCGGGCAGGCCCGGCACCAGGGCCAGCAGCCCGGCCAGCTCGGCCTGCAGCTGGTGCAGGGTAGCGGCCACGGCGTCGGCGCCGCCCAGAGGCCGAATGGCCCGCTCGGGAAACAGCACGGCCAGCACCTGCTCGGCCAGCTCGCAGAAGGCTACGCCCGGCAGCGGGGTGGCCACGGCCGCGTGCGCCCGGGCCAGTTGCTCGGCAAATTTTTCGGCGACGGCAGTAGACACGGCAGAATCATAAACTGGAAAAGCAGGCCGGGCGCGGGTAGGCCGCAGCCGGTCTCGTGTAACTGCCCGGCGGCGCGAAAGGTTTTTGCGGCCACAACCACCACCGCGCCTGGCCCGTTAGGTTCTAGGGCGGTGGGGTGGCACCCCACCATCGCCTAGCGTTTCCCTTTTCATTGTTTGGGCGGCGTGCCACGTCGCCTGTTCACGGTTCCATTTTACCCCATTCATGTCTACTTCCAACGTTAACGCCGCGAACGCTTTGCAGGGCGACCAGGGCGAGAAAAAATTGGCCGCCGGTCACCACGTATCGCTACGCCTCTGGGAAAACGAGGAGCCCAGCGAGCCCAAGCCCGCCACCAACCGCCCCTACGAAACCGTGGGCTACGTGCTCAAAGGCCGGGCCGAACTGCACCTAGAGGGTAAGGTGACGCCCTTAGCCCCCGGCGACTCTTACCTGGTGCCGCAGGGCGCCAGCCACACCTACAAAATCCTCGAAACCTTCTCGGCCATCGAGGCTACTTCGCCCGCGCAGTAGCGGTAAATGAGTAGATAGACTTGTTCCTGAATTAGTTTTCTTAGAAAGGAACGTCATGCTGAGCTTGCCGAAGCATGACGTTCCTTTTTTGATTTTCCTTGCTTAGGAACGAGTCAAACGATTAAAGTATTTATACGCAGCTTTTTATAAGTTACGCTTCAATACTTAACTCATTTACTCACCTACTCATGTACTGCTACCCCGGCACCGCGCGGGTCAAGAAGTCGATGGCCCGCCGCTCGGAGTAGTACTCGCCATCGGGGCGGCCTTCGGCAAAGCCCACGTGGCCGCCCGCCGCGGGCGTTTCCAGGTACAGAAACTCGCTGGCCGCGGCTGCCTCGTGCGGAAAGCAGGAGGGCGGCAGCAGCGGGTCGTTGAGGGCGTTTACCAGTAGCGTGGGGCGGTTGATGCCTCCTAGGTAGCGGCCCGAGGCGGCGTGCGCGTAGTAGGCATCGGCCGAGGCAAAGCCGTGCATGGGGGCGGTGTAGCGGTCGTCGAACTCCGGAAAACCGTGCAAATCGTCTAAGCCAGTCAGGTCGAAATGCCCCGACAGTTGGGCAGCTTTATCACGCATTTTCTGCCGCAACGAAGCCATGAAGCGGCGCAGATACACCCGGTTTTGCCAGCGGCTAATGTTCTCGGAACCCGCCTTCAGGTCGGTAGGCACCGAGAAAACGGCCGCGCGCTTCACCTGCGGCGGCACCCGCTCGGGCGCCTCCCCTAGGTATTTCAGCGTCACATTGCCACCCGCCGAAAAGCCCGTCAGGAAAATTTCCTCGTAGCCTTGCTCGATGGCCTGGTCGATGACCACCGCCAAGTCGGCCGTGTCGCCTAGGTGGTAGGCGCGGGGCAGGCGGTTGGGCTCGCCGCCGCAGCCCCGGTAGTTCCAGGCCAGCGCGTCGATACCAGCTTGGTTGAAAGCCCGCGCCATACCACGCACGTAGGGTCGGTTGCTACTGCCTTCCAGCCCGTGTGAAATGATACCAAGCTGACGGACCGGCGCCGGGCCCGCCAGCGCCCAATCGAGGCTAATGAAGTCACCGTCGGGCAATTCTAGCTGCTGGCGCTGGTAGCGCACCTCGGGCACCCGGCGCAGAGTACTGGGCAGAATAGTTTGCAGGTGGCCGTTGCGCAGGTAAACGGCCGGTCGATAGGCAGAAGGCGTAATGACAGGCATAGCTTAGCTAAGATAGTAGGCGCGCCTACAACCCAACGCCACGAGCCTATTCCTTTGCCGCCCTAGGCCCGACAAAAAAGGTGCGCTACTGGTTGTATATCTCCCGCGCGCTTGCTACCTTTGCACTCCCAAACGCGAAAACCCGGCCTAACGGCCGCTATTATAGAATCTCTTTCTTGCCATGGCAAACCATAAGTCGGCTATCAAGCGCATCCGCAGCAACGAAGCGAAGCGCGTACTAAACCGCTACCAGCATAAATCGACCCGCACGGCCATTAAAAAGCTGCGCGGCACCACCGATAAAACGGCCGCTCAAGACCTGTTCAAGAAAGTGTCGTCGATGCTTGACCGCTTGGCCAAGAAGAACATCATCCACAAAAACAAAGCTGCTAACAATAAGAGCAAGCTGGCAAAACTCGTTAACGCGCTCTAGCGCGAGACGAGTTCTAGCGGGGCCGAACTCTGCCGCCCCACCGTTCGGTCCCGCGCTTATCAAAAGCCCCGCCCCAACCGGCGGGGCTTTCTCGTTTAATCGCAGATTTAACTGATTTCGCAGATACGCTTGCTAACGCAAGCTGACTACGCGGACGAGGGTAAGCCGGCTGCGCTGGCTTGCATTAGCCTAGGGCACTATTGCTGCATTCGGCTAGCCATAAAAAAAGGCCACTGTGCAGTGGCCTTTTTTATTCTTGATTACAGCAAAGTTCAAGCTACGCGAAGTACGGTTTCTAAATTCTCGCGTAGTCAGCTTGCGTTAGCAAGCGTATCCGCGAAATCAGTTAAATCCGTTAAATCTGCGGTCCTAAGCGATGCTTACTTTCATCATGTTGGCCGCGCCGTGGTCGGTGATGGGCATGGAACCCGCGCTCACGAAGGCGTCGCCCGGCTTGAGGTGACCAGTACTCGTGAGCGTTTGGCTGATGTCAGCAATGGCTTCATCAGTATTCTCGAAGCGGTCGAAGTAAAAACAGCGCACGCCCCACACCAGGCTCAGAGCCGTGAGCAGCGGGCGGTTATCGGTGAAGATGAAGATGTCTGATTTCGGGCGGTATTTCGACAGTTGAAAGGCTGTGTAGCCCTGGTGCGTCATGCCTACTAGTGCCTTCGAGGCGGTGTTCTTCGCCAAGTGGCACGATGCCGACAGAATGCTATCCACTATGAACGTGGAGGAGCTTGGATCGATGGGCCACCACTTGTTGTAGATTTTGGCGCTCTGGCTTTCCACGCTGCGCACCGTAGCCACCATCGAGCGGATAACCTCGGCGGGATAAGCACCCACGGCCGTTTCGGCCGATAGCATCACCGCGTCGGCCCCGTCGATGACGGCGTTGGCTACGTCGCTGGTTTCGGCGCGGGTGGGGCGCGGGGCCGTTATCATGCTCTCCATCATCTGGGTAGCCACAATAACGGGCTTACCCACGCGGTTGCACTTCTCGATAATCATCTTCTGGGCCATCGGCACTTCTTCCGAGCGCACTTCCACCCCTAGGTCGCCGCGGGCCACCATCACGGCATCGGTGAGGGCAATAATCTCGTCGATATTTTTCAGGCCGTCGGGGGTTTCGATTTTGGCCACTACGCGCGCGCTTTTGCCCGCCTGCGCCATCTGGTCTTTGATAAACTGAATATCAGCCGCTTTGCGCGCAAAGCTCAGGGCCACCCAATCCACGCCGTGCTCCAAGCCAAACTTCAGGTCCTCTATATCTTTCTCGGTCATGCTCGGGGCCGACACCTCCGAATTGGGCAGGTTGATGCCCTTGCGGGGCTTCACGGTGCCGCCGTACACCACCTCGGCCTGCACCGTCCGGTCGTTATCGGTCGAGAGCACCTTCAGCTCTAGCTTGCCATCATCGAGCAGGATGCTGTCGCCGGGCTTTACATCTTTGGCCAGGCCTAGGTAAATGGTAGCCAAGCGCTTGGCAGTGGTTATTTCCTTGTCGCCGGCTACCATCTCAATCTTGTCACCGGCCTTAATCTCGACCTGTCCGCCTTCCACGTCGCCCAGGCGAATCTTGGGGCCTTGCAGGTCTTGCAGCAAGCCCACGTTGGTGCCTAGGTCCTGGTTGAGCTGGCGCACGAGGTTGATAACCGAGAGGTGCTCCTCGTAGGCACCGTGCGAGAAGTTGAGGCGAAACACGTCCACGCCCTCGCGGATGAGCATGCCTAATTTCTCGTAGGTATTGGATGCCGGCCCGACGGTGGCGACAATCTTCGTCTTGTTGAAGGCGGGGGAAGTTGGTTGCATAAACGGAAGCAAAGCGCCGGCTAGGGTGGCGCAGCCAAATTAAAAAAAGAGATTCTCTTTGTATTTCAAATCGTTGGGGTCCAGCTCGCTGGCATACTGCACGGCCCCTAGGGCCGTGAGGCGGTCGAGCAGCTCGGTGCCCGCCAGCTCGCCTTCGCCCCCTTCTACGTGCAGCAGGTAGTCGTATTCGCGAATATCGGGGGCTAGGAAGGGCTTGGCCAGGGCCGTGGGCAGCAGCGCCCGGTTGCGCAGCAGGCGCAAGGTAAGCACTTCGGTGGCGTGCAAGTAGTAGCTGAAGGCAAGCGGACCCTGCTGCACCAGGTGCAGCAAAAAATCGGGCTGGCGCCGCAGCCGTAGCCGCAGGCTGCCGTTGAGTAGCCAGGCCAGGGTATAGTCGCGGGTACTGGATACTAGCCCGTACAGCGCAAAGTTGCAGGCGTAATCAGACTCCAGCGTGAAGGTTTTCATGCGGCGGCAGCGGCGGCGGGTAGGCAAGGCGTGGGCGCAAATCTACGGCGGGCGGCGGCGCGGCAAGGGCCCGCGCCGAGGTGAGGCCCAAAATCTTATACGCCCGGTTGAAGGGAGTTTCGCGGCACAGTTGCGAAAAGTAACGTTACTTTGCAATCAAGTTTCCCCTAAACCACGACTGCAATGTCTGAAATCGCCGAAAAAGTAAAAGCCATTATTATCGACAAGCTGGGTGTTGAAGCCTCGGAAGTAACCCCGGAAGCCAGCTTCACCAACGACTTGGGTGCCGATTCGCTCGACACCGTCGAGCTGATTATGGAATTCGAAAAAGAATTCAACGTCAGCATTCCCGACGACCAGGCCGAAAACATCCAAACTGTTGGCCAGGCGATTAGCTACCTCGAAGAGCACGCTAAGTAGTTTTTTACTACGCTGGGCTGCTGGCCCGCATCCTTTTGCCTAGACCGGCCGGCCCGCCGCCGGCCGGTTTTGTAGTTTAAAGTTTCGGCAGCTTTCTGTCAGGCTCGCTTGGCCTAGGCCCCTGCCCTAGCTCACCCATCCCGGCCAACCGGGCCAGGAACAATAGGCCAACGCTCACTTACCCAGCCTGGTCGCTTTAGCAAGCTGCCTTCCTTATCCACTCTCATCGTCCTTTTTTAACGCCGCCCACTCGGCGTCTAGTGTATGTCGTCATTTCGCCGCGTTGTCGTAACCGGTATCGGAGCCATTACCCCGCTGGGTAATACCGCGCCTGCTTATTGGGAAGGCCTTAAAAATGGCGTGAGCGGGGCTGCGCCCATCACGCGCTTCGACGCCACCAAGTTTAAAACCCGCTTTGCGGCCGAGGTAAAAGGCTATAATCCCGACGATTTTTTCGACCGTAAGGAGCATCGTAAGATGGACCTCTTCACGCAGTTTGGCGTGGTGGCGGCCGACGAAGCCATTGCCGACGCGGGCCTGCTCGAAGGCGTCAACAAAGACCGCGTGGGCGTGATTTGGGGCTCGGGCATCGGCGGGCTGAAGTCGCTGCAGGAAGAATGCTTCCAGTTTGGCCGCGGCGACGGCACGCCGCGCTATTCGCCCTTCTTCATTCCGCGCATGATTGCCGACTCTTCGTCGGGCAATATTTCCATCAAGAACGGCTTCCGCGGGCCCAACTTCGTCACGACCTCGGCCTGCGCCTCGTCGTCCGACTCCATCATTACGGCCTTCAACACCATTCGCCTTGGCTTGGCCGACGTGGTGGTGACGGGCGGCTCCGAGGCAGCTATTACCGAGTCGGGCATCGGCGGCTTCAACGCGCTGAAAGCCATGAGCGAGCGCAACGACTCGCCCGAAACCGCCTCGCGGCCCTACGACAAAAACCGCGACGGCTTCGTGCTGGGCGAGGGCTCGGGCGCCATTGTGCTCGAAGCTTACGAGCACGCCAAGGCCCGCGGTGCCAAAATCTACGCCGAGCTAATCGGGGGTGGCATGTCGTCGGACGCCTACCACATTACGGCCCCTGACCCCAGCGGCTCGGGCGTGGTGCTGGTGATGGAGAATGCCCTACGCGACGCGGGCATCAAGCCCGAGGACGTGGATTACATCAACACCCACGGCACCAGCACGCCCCTAGGGGATGGCGCCGAGATAAAGGCCATCGAAACGGTGTTTGGGCCAGCCGCTGAGAAGCTGAACATCTCCTCGACCAAGAGCATGACCGGGCACCTACTGGGCGGCGCCGGCGGCATTGAGGCCGTGGCGGCCATCCTAGCCATTCAAAACGGGGTAGTGCCGCCTACCATCAACCTGGAAACGCCCGACCCGGAAATCAACCAGAACCTCAACTTCACGCCTAACACCGCTCAGCAGCGCGAGGTGAACATTGCCATCAGCAACACCTTTGGGTTTGGCGGGCATAACACGAGCGTGGTTTTTCGCCGGTTTGAGGAATAACTCGCAAGCATAGTAGCTGAAAGCCCGTCATGCTGAGCTGGCCGAAGCATCTCTACCGCGCCATTCGGGCTACTGGGTAGAGGTGCTTCGGCCAGCTCAGCATGGCGTGCTTTTGGATGACCTTTTATAAAAAGCTACAGGCTGACAGCTGGTAGCTAACCGTTTACAGAATGTCCATTCCCCTTTTTGGTACGTTTCGCCGGTTAGTGGGCGCCGACCGGCAGTTTCGGCAGGCGGTGGCGACGGTGATTGGGCACGACCCGGTGAACGCGCGGCTATATCGGCTAGCCTTTACGCACTCGTCGGTGGTGCGGGCCGAGCCGGGCGCGGGCCGCCACCAAAGCAACGAGCGGCTGGAGTTTCTGGGCGATGCTATTTTGGGGGCGGTGGTGGCCGAATACCTCTTTCGCAAGTTTCCCTACGAGCAGGAAGGCTTCCTAACCGAAACCCGCTCGCGCATCGTTAACCGCGAGAGCCTGAACGCCATTGCCCTGAAAATGGGCCTTGATAAGCTGGTGCAGCTCGATGCCACTCAAACCCGCGTGGCCCGCTCGCGCTCGGTGAACGGCAATGCCCTGGAGGCGCTGGTGGGCGCCGTATACCTCGACCTAGGCTACAAGGCCGCCCGCCGCTTCGTGCTGAAAGGCCTATTAAAGCCGTTTGTGGACGTGAATAACTTGGTGACCACCACCGCCAACTACAAGAGCAAGCTCATTGAATGGGCCCAGCGCCAGGGCAAAAACCTGCGCTACGAGCTGAGTGGTAGCCCTAGGCCCGGCGGCGTCATGGAGTTTACGGCCACGGTGATGCTTGACGATGAGGCTGTAGCTACCGGCATGGGCCTCAACAAGAAGCAGGCCGAGCAGCTGGCCGCCGAGCGGGCCCTGGCGACCCTAGGGGTGTGATTTTCGCTGGTCCTTGCGAACGCAGAGAAGCAAGCGCACCAAGAGGATTACCTACAAATTTATTCTACCCCTGTCGTTTTGGTGCGCTTGCTTCGCAGGCTCGCAAGGACCAACGAAAAACTTTTCTTTAGCCATGCGCATTGCCGGAGCCGCCCTCAACCAAACCCCGATTGACTGGAAAAACAACCTCGCCAACATCAGCGCGGCCATTGAGCAGGCGAAGGAGGCGGGCGTGGAGCTGCTGTGCCTGCCCGAGCTGTGCCTGACGGGCTACGGCTGCGAGGACCTGTTTCTGAGTGACTGGCTGCCGCTGGAAGCGTTGCGGCAGCTGCAGAAAATCCGGCCGCTTACGGAGGGGATTTGCGTGGCGGTGGGGCTGCCGGTGCGGCTGGCACACCGCACCTATAACACGGCCGCGGTGCTGCGCGATGGGCAGGTGCTGGGCTTCGCGGCCAAGCAGTTTCTGGCCAACGACGGGGTGCACTATGAGCCGCGCTTCTTCGTGCCCTGGCCGGCGGGCGAAACCACTACGGTAGAATTTGAGGGTGAGAATTGGCCGCTGGGCGACCTCACCTTTGAGCACCTAGGGGTGCGGTTTGGCTTCGAGATATGCGAAGACGCCTGGCGACCCGACGACGTGCGGCCCGCCTGCCGGCTGCGCGGCAAGGTGGACCTCATCGTGAATCCGAGCGCCAGCCACTTCGCCATGAGTAAGACTGACTTGCGCTACCAGCTGGTGCTCAAGGGCTCGCGCACGTTTGCCTGCACCTACCTCTACGCCAACTTGCTGGGCAACGAGGCCGGCCGCATCATCTACGACGGCGAGATACTAGTGGCCCGCAACGGCCACTTGCTGCGCCGCAACCAACTGCTGAGCTTCAAAGCGGTGGACCTGGAATGGGTGGACGTGGGCTTTGCGGAGCCGGTGCCGCTGGCTGACTTCATCGTGCCGCTGCCCGCGCCCGACGAGTATAAGGAGCTAAACCAAGCCATGAGCCTCGGGCTGTTTGACTACCTGCGCAAGGCCCGCAGCCGGGGCTTCGTGCTGAGCCTGAGCGGCGGGGCCGACTCGTGCTTCTGCGCCGTGGGCGTGGCCGAGCTGGTGCGCCTAGGGGTGGCTGAGTTGGGCGAGGCGGAATTTAAGCGCCGCCTAGGGGCCTTTGAGCCGGCTAAGACCGAGGTGGTGCAGACCGGCGCAGGCGGCGCGGCCAAACAGGAAGCTCAGCCTAACCCCGAAGGGCCGCAGCTTACGGCCAACCAGCAGCTTGTGCGCCAGCTGCTGACCTGCGCCTACCAGGGCACGGTTAATTCGTCGGACGACACCTTTACCTCGGCTAAGGAGCTGGCCGATAGCCTAGGGGCGCGCTTCCTGCACTGGACGATTGACGACGAGGTGAGCGGCTACGTGCACAAGATTGAGCAGGGCCTGGGGCGCGAGCTGACCTGGCAAACCGACGACCTGGCGCTGCAGAATATCCAGGCGCGGGTGCGGGCCCCTGCCATCTGGTTGCTGGCCAACGTGCAAAACTGCCTGCTCATTACCACCAGCAACCGCTCGGAGGCCAGCGTGGGCTACTGCACTATGGACGGCGATACGGCTGGCAGCATCTCCCCCATCGCGGGCGTCGACAAGGACTTTGTGAAGAAGTGGCTGCGCTGGGCCGAAACCGAGCTAGGCTACGCCGCCCTGCACCGCGTAAATAACCTGCAGCCTACTGCCGAGCTGCGCCCGCTGGCCGACAAGCAGACCGACGAGCGCGACCTAATGCCCTACGCCCTGCTCAACCGCATCGAGCGCCTGGCCTTTTATGACCGGCTGGCGCCCCAGGCCGTGCTGGCCCAGCTGGTGGCCGAAAGCCCTGAGCACGATGCCGAGCAGCTACGCGCCTACGTGCGCCGCTTCTACCAACTCTGGAGCCGCAACCAGTGGAAGCGCGAGCGCTATGCCCCCAGCTTCCACCTGGACGACTACAACGTGGACCCGCGCTCGTGGCTGCGCTTCCCCATCCTGAGCGGTGGCTTCGGGCAAGAGCTGGCGGGGCTGTAGCGGCTGTTAAGCATTGAGCTGTTAATGGTCAACTGAACAGCAGCCAGAAGAACGTCATGCTGAGCTTGCCGAAGCATCTCTACCGAACACTAATTGCGTGGTAGAGATGCTTCGGCAAGCTCAGCATGACGTTCTTCTGGCTATTGTTAGTGCTTGCCAGTAAGCAAGATTACTATATCCGCTAAATATATAATCTTTTTAGCTAATAATCAATAGTTTATCTTTTCACTGGAGAATGCAGCGCAAGTTTTCTGAGGAAATGGCACCTAAGGCTCCAGAACATTGACTACCGGCCGCAACCAGCGCGGTACTCGCCTTTTTCCTGACCTGTTGCCTTGCTTTTTATGGCTCCCAGCCTGCCGCTACGCGCTGCTTCTGACTTGCCCGCACCGCCCGGCACCAGCACCTGGGCGGCCGATGCGACGCTGGTTGCGCAGCTGCGGCAAGGCAGCGAGGCCGCTTTTCGCACCCTGGTGGCGCGTTTCCAAGACCAGGTATACAGCACCGCCTTTTCGCTGCTGCGCTCGCCCGAAGAGGCAGAAGACGTGGCCCAGGAGGTTTTCGTGGAGGTGTACCAAACCATCAATCGATTTCGGGGTGAGGCGGCCCTCAGCACCTGGCTCTACCGGTTGGCTACGTCGCGGGCTTTGCAGCACCGCCGCCGCCTGACCACCCGGAAGCGGTTCGCCTTTTTTACCAGCTGGCTGGGCTTCGCCGACCATTCGCTGCCCGAGCCGCCCGACCATACGCACCCGCTGGCCCTGCTGGAGGAGGCGCAGCAACTGGAGCTATTGCGCCAGCACATCAGCCGCTTACCCCCGCAGCAGCAGGTAGCCTTCGTTTTGCGCCACGAGCAGGAGCTGAGCTACGAGGAAATAGCGGCCGTGCTCAATACGACCACCGCGGCGGTAGAATCGCTGCTTTTTCGGGCCCGCCGCACCCTGCGCCACCACCTTCAGTTCTCCCCGCGCCATGTCTGATTCTGATTTCCACGCCACCTCCGACGAGGAATGGGCTGGGCTTATGCAGCAGCTTCGCCGGCAGCCTAGGGCCCAGCCGCAGCCCTTCTTTTACGCTCGCGTGCGCGCCCGGCTGGCAACCCAGCAAGCAGCGGCCATTGCCTGGCTGCCGGCCTGGGTGCGCCGCCCAGCCTACGCGGCGCTGCTGGGGGCCCTCGTGCTGGCCGTGAGCGGCGACAATGCCGCCCTGCGCCCTGCCGCGTCGGCCAGCCAATCCGACGGCTACCAAGCAGGCCAGCCAACCCAGTTGGCCCCGCGCTGAATATCGGCAGCGCCAACCCCGCCCGAAGTACCTTTGACTCCCGTTGTTTTTCTGTTACTCATGATGCACCTGCTCGGCTTTATTACCTGGAACGCTGACCCCATTATTGCCCACCTGGGGCCGCTGCTGCTGCGCTGGTACGGCGTGCTGTTTGCCCTAGGCTTCGTTATCGGTTCGTTTGTGCTCACCCACATCTACCGCAGCGAGGGCGTGCGGCCGTATTGGGTCGATGTGATTACCTTTTACATGGTAGTGGGCACGGTGCTGGGCGCGCGCCTAGGGCACGTGTTTTTCTACGACTGGGATAAGTACAAGGACCACCCGCTCGATATTTTCAAGATTTGGGAAGGCGGCCTGGCCTCGCACGGCGCTACTATCGGCATCTTGCTGGCGGTGTTTATCTTCAGCTACCGCAATAAGTTCGACTACCTGTGGGTGCTCGACCGCATTGTGATTGTGGTGGCCATTGGGGGGGCCTGCATCCGCATCGGCAACCTGATGAACTCGGAGATTGTGGGCAAGCCGACCGATGTGCCGTGGGCCTTCGTGTTTCCGCGCGATACTGAGCATTTGGAGCCCGTGCAGCGCCCGCTGCCGACCGGTGCCGTGCAGGTAGCCGCCGAGCGCGTGCAGTATGCCGATGGCACCCAAGGATACCGGTTGCTGCCCGAGGGCACGACCGTAGCGCCTGACTCGCCGATGGCCGTGCCACGCCACCCCACCCAGATTTACGAGTCGCTGTTCTGCGTATTCTTGCTGGTGCTGCTCTATGGCCTCTGGAACAGGTACAAGGACCACACGCCGCGCGGGCTGCTGTTTGGGCTATTCGTGGTGCTGCTCTTCAGCTTCCGCATCGCGGTCGAGTACCTGAAGGAAAACCAAGTGGCCAAGGAAGGCGGCCTCATCGCCGAATATCACCTCAATATCGGGCAGTTGCTCAGCATTCCCTTCATCCTGATTGGTATATGGGTACTGTTGCGCGCCGGCAAAGACCCGAATAACCGCTACGGTTACGCCCCGCACGAGATAGATGAGCCGGCTGAGGTGAAGCAGTAGCCAGCTGGGGCTAGCGGATGAGGAAAAGCCCGTTCTACAACCCTAGCTCATACACTGCGCCCTGTTCAGTAGTGATTAGCAAGGTGTTGGCGTTCTTAAAGGCGGCGCCTTCAGTTTGGCCCGCGCCTTCCAGGCTAATGTGGCGCGGCGTGGCTTTCAGGATGGCCTCCCAGGTGGCACCTTCCAGCACGTACAATTCTTGCCGGGCCAACAGCACCAGGCGGCGGCCATCGGGCGAGAGGGTAGCGTCGGTCACCTCGCCGGGCAGGGCAATTTTCTGCACGAGCCGGGCGGTGTAAGTGCCGGGCGTTTCGGGCACAGTATACACTTTGCAGGTGCTCTCGGCGCCGCGGTCTTTGGTGAACAAGTACACCTGGCCGCCGTGCCAGAGGCTGGCTTCGCAGTCGAAGTTGCGCTCCTTTTTGGCAGGCGGAAACTCAGTTTGGTCGGGGTACTTGAAGGCGATGCGGCCCACTTGGCTGGGGTTGTCGGGCCGAAAGCGCAAGATGGCCAGGTTGCGGCGGTCGTTATTATTATTGCCGCAGTCGCCCATGTAGTAGTTGCCGCTGGGGTCGCGGCTCAGGCTTTCCCAGTCGTGGTTGGGTGCCCCCAGGGTGAAGTTGTCCAGCTCGTGCCCGGTGCCGTCGATGCGAAACACAGTGGGCGTGGTGCCGTCGTCGCCGAAGGTGAAGTAGCTGCCAGCCTGGGGCGCCGCGCATAGCCCCGAGCTTTCGCGCACGTTGTCGGGCAGCGTGCCCACTCGGCGCAGCCCGCTGGGTAGCGCTTGGTCGGTGTCTTTATCGCCTTTCTTCTTTTTGTGGCCGCCCTTCTTACCCTTTTTGCCCCCGTGGTCCTGGGCCAGCGTTTGGGCGGTGTCGGGGGCGTCGGAGGTGGCGGCGGGCGAGCAGGCGGCCGAAAGCCCGGTAGTAAGCAGCAGCAGCAACGGTAGCTTCATAAGCTGCCTTGTACGCGGAAGCTACCCTAGGCAGTTAAACTTCGCCCTACAAAACCCGCCTATTTACGGCACCGGGTCGTGGCCGTGGCCGCCCCAGGGGTGGCAGCGACCGATGCGCCGCAGCGCCAGCTGGCCCCCGCGCCAGGCGCCGTACTTACCGATGGCCTCCAGGGCATAGGCCGAGCAGGTGGGCGTGTAGCGGCAGCTCGGCGGCGTGAGCGGCGAGATAAACAGCTGGTAGAAGCGCACGAGCAGCAGCAGCAGGCGGCGGAGCATAGGCAGAAAAGGCCGGGCGGCGCAGTAAAGTTCGGGGGCCCTAGGCAGTAGCGACGAGCGCTAAGTAAACCCAACAGCTGCTACCAGGAAAAGCACGGGCGCTAAGTTGAGTAAAGCAAATTATTACTCACAGAACAGCAGTATCTTTCGCCAGATATTGCGCTAGTGTGCCTATGCCTAATTATTTACAAATAGCAGTTTATTTATTTCTACTTGCACCGCTGGCCGCCCAGGCTCAGGGCGGCGGGCCAGCCACCCACGGCGCGCGGGCCCAGGCCCTGGGCGGGGCCGCCACCACGCTCGCCGGCGAGGTATGGGCGGCGGCTAATAATGCTGCCGGCCTGGGCACTCTCACGCAGCCTGCGGCCGGGGCCTACCTCGAAAATCGCTACCTTATTCCGAGCCTGAACCTGGTAGCGGCGGCCGTGGCCGTGCCCCTAGGGGTAGTAGCGCCTGAAACTGCCGGGCAACCGGCCCGCGCCAGCCGGGGCGTGCTGGCCGCCGAGGGGCAGCGCTTCGGCGGGGCCCTCTACAACGAGGTGCGCCTGGGGGCCGCCTACGGCTACCGGCTGGGCATCATCAACATTGGCGGGCGGCTGGAGATGCTGCAAGTGAGTCTGCAAGACCTGGGCAGCCGCCGGGCGCTGGTGGGCTCGCTGGGCGGGCAGGCCGAGCTGCTGCCGGGTCGCCTCACCTTCGGCGCCTACCTCTACAACCTCACCCAGGCCCGGCTAGCCACCTACCAGGACGAGCGCGTGCCCACGGTGCTGCGCGCCGGGCTGGCCTACCGCCCCAGCAAGCAAGTACTGCTGCTGGCCGAAGCCGAAAAGGATGTGGAGCGCGCCGCCGGCCTGCGCGCGGGCCTCGAATACCTGCCCGCGCCGGCCGTGGCGGTGCGCCTGGGCTACGCCACGCTGAGCGAGCAGGCCACGGCCGGCGTGGGCGTGGCGGCCGGCAATTTCCACTTCGACTACGCGGCGAGCTGGCACACGGTGCTGGGGCTGAGCCAGTTTCTGAGCGCCAACTGGCAGTGGCAGCGGCCGGCCTCGCCTCCTGCCGAATGAGCGGGCTTACCCTCTTGCTAACTGTCGGCACCCCTAGGGGCACCGGCAGGACTCGGCCTAGCCAACTACCTAATCATCCGGGCTTTGGCTGGCGCCTGGCCCTAGGGCTGCTTACGCTGCTTGGGCTGCTCGGCAGCCGGGTGGGGCAGGCGCAAACCTACCCGCGCCGGGCGCCCGAGTTCGACCGGCTGGCGCAGGAGCTATTTGCTGAAATCCAGACCGACCAGATTCCCTACGAGGACCTCTACGGCACGCTGCTCAACCTCTACCAGTCGCCGCTAAACCTGAACACGGCCACGCCCGAGGAGCTGCGCGCCCTGCCGCTGCTAGCCGAAAAGCAGGTGCAAGCCCTGCTGCGCTACCGCCAGGCCAACGGCCCGCTGCTGAGCGTGTATGAGCTGCAAGCGGTGCCCGAGTGGGACGTGCGCACCATTGCGCGGGTGGCGCCCTTCGTGGCGGTAGAAGCCCCTAGGGCCAACGCGGCGCGCGGACCCTTATGGCAACGCATTAAGAGCGAAGAGAATAACGCCTTGCTCCTGCGCTACCGGCGCGTGCTGCAGCAGCAAAAAGGGTACACGCCGGTCGACACCTTTCAGGGCCGGCCTACACTGCGTTACTTGGGCTCGGCTGATGCCTGGGCGCTGCGCTACCGGGTGGCGCACGCCCACGATTTCAGCCTGGGCTTCACAGCTGAGAAAGACGCGGGCGAGCCCATAACCTGGCAGCCGGGGCGCGGCCAGTACGGGCCCGATTTTATATCAGCCCACGCGGTATTCTACGACCAAGGCCGACTGAAAACCCTGGCGCTGGGCGACTACCAATTGCAGTTTGGGCAGGGGCTCTTGCTGTCGTCGGGCCTGGCGCTGGGCAAGGGGGCCGAAACCATTACCAACCTGCGCCGGGCCTCGCTGGGCGTGCGGCCCTACACGGCGCTGCTCGAAAACACGTTTTTTCGGGGCGCGGCGGCCACCTACCAGCTGGCGCCCGGCTGGGAAGCCACGGTCTTTACTTCGCGCAAGAACCTGGACGCCAGCGCCCGGCAGGCCACCGACTCGCTGGCGCAACTGGCCGAGTTTAGCAGCAGCCTGCTGCTAACGGGCCTACACCGCACGGCCAGCGAGCTAGCCAACCGCCAGCGCCTGAGCGAAACCGTGGGCGGCGGCCACCTCGGCTACACTAGCCCCGATGGCAACCTGGCCCTCGGAGCCACGGCCGTGGCCACGCACTACGGCAGCGCGTTCCAGAAGCGGCCCGAGCCCTACAACCGCTACGAGTTCAGCGGCCAGAATAACCTGGCGCTGGGCGTGCACTACAGCTACGGCTACCGCAATTTGCTGCTCTTTGGCGAAAGCGGGCGCAGCAGCGGGGGCGGCCTGGGCACCCTCAACGGCTTGGTAGCCAGCCTGGGCCCTCGGGTAGATGCGGCCGTGCTGCTGCGGCACTACGGCCCCGATTTTCACACCTTCTACGGCAACGCGCTGAGCGAGAACACGCGCACCATCAACGAAAGCGGGATGTACGTGGGGCTGAAAGTGCGGCCCCTTAGCCGCTGGGAGCTAAGCGCGTATCTCGACCAATTCAGCTTTCCGTGGCTACGCTACCGCGTCAGCGCCCCCAGCCAGGGCCGCGACCTGCTGGCCCGCGTGTCCTTCACCCCTACCAAAACCAGCCTGCTCTACGTGCTCTACCGGGCGCGCCTCAAGCCGCTCGACCTGGCCGCCAGCCAGAGCGGCCGCGCCCTGCCGCTGCCCGGCCAGCAGCTGCGCCACTCGCTGCTGCTCTACTGCGACGCGCAGCCCACGGCCACCGTAGGCTTGCGCACGCGCCTGCAAGCCAGCTTCTTGCGCGATGACGACAACCTGCCCTGGCAGCGCGGCTACGTGCTCAGCCAGGATGTGCAGGTGCAGCCCCGGCGCGGGCTGCTGCTAGCGGCCCGCTACGCCCTGTTTGATACCGACGACTACGACACGCGCCAGTACATTTTTGAGCAGGATGTGCTGTACGCGTTTTCCATTCCGGCGCTCTACGGACAGGGCACGCGGGCCTACGCCCTAGCCCAACTCACGCTCAACAAGCACTTTACGCTGTGGCTGCGCTACGCCGACACGCGCTACCGCCACCAAAGCACCGTGGGCTCGGGGCTAGAGCAAATCCAGGGCCCGGCCCGCTCCGAGGTAACGGCCCAAGTGCGGTACCGGCTGTGAGTTGTTGGCTGTCTATTGTCTCCTTAAAGAAAAGGCAGCTGTCATTGCGAGCGCAGCGCAGCAATCGCACCAGAACAATCCGCCTAAGGTGTCGTTCTGATGCGATTGCTTCGCTCGCGCTCGCAATGATAGATAATGTGACAACAGCTACGCCTCGTGCTTTACCAGCACCAGCTGGGTGTGGTCGGCCTGGTTGACTTTGCGGCGGAAATCCTGGTACTCAGGGTATTTGGCGGCGGGCAGGGGCGTGCTGCCGTTGGGGCGGCGCAGCTCTAGCTGGCGCACGTACTGCAGGGTGCCGTCGGGCAGGGTGGCGCAGGTGCTGCGGTAGGTGCCGTAGGCGGTGCTCAGCTCGGTGGGGGCGGGCAGGTTATCGATTTTGAAGCCGGTGGGCAAGTGCAGGCGCACGGTATCCTGGTAGAGGGCGGCGGGCGGCAGGGCTAGCGGCGTTTCGCGGGCGCCCACCTGGGCGGGCAGCGCGGCCAGGCGGCCCAGCAGGTTGGGCTCGAGCAGCAGGCGCTGGCCGGCCGGCGTGGCCAGGCCCGACAGCTCCAGCCCTAGGGTCTCATTCACGCTGGGCAGCGCGTCGGTGGCGGGGCCAGCGGCCAGGCGCAGGCTGGTGATGGTGAAGTGACTCAGCGGCAAGCGGTTGGATACGTAGCGCTTTTGCTGCTCGGGGTCGCCTTCGTGCAGCAGCTGGGCGTAGGTATCCTGGGCCAAGCCTACGCGCTTGGTGCGCACCGTAGCCTTGGCGCCGCCGTCGGCCGTCAGCCAGAGGTCGGTGCGGCGCTGCTGGCGGTTGGCCTGGGCGGCGTAGCGCGGAGTGGCCACCAGGCGGCCGCCTTCGGGCGTGAGCAGCAGGGCGTGGCGGTTGCCCGTGAAGGAGCCCATGTAGCCAAAGGCATCGGTCTGGCTGGTGCATTCCAGCCACACCGTGTCGGCGGGCGCCGTGCCGTGGGCCGCCAGGGGCATGCACAAAATAACGTGGTTGAACTGGCTGCTGGGAAACTCCTGGCGCACGTCGGCCTGGTCGCGGCCGGCTTTCACCAGGGCCACGTAGGCGGGCAGGCCAGCGGCTTTCAGCAGCGCGCAGGTGTAGTTGCTCAAGGCCTTGCAGTCGCCGTAGCCGCCGCTGGCCACGCTGCTGGCGGGGGCCGTTTGCCAGCCACCCAGGCCTAGCTGCACCGAAATGTAGCGGGTTGTGCTTTGCACGTATTCGTACACCTTGCGGGCGCGGTCGCGCGGATTAGGGGCCTCTACCAATAGCTGGGCCATCTTGGCGGCCACGGCGGGCGGCAGCTGGTCGCGGCCCTGGCCCAGCTGATACACCCACTGCCCTAGGCTCTGCCACGACGCCAACGACCCCTTGTAGCCCTGCACCTCAAAGGCCGCGGGCGCCAGACGCACGGCCGGCAGCAGCGTGCTGAGCGGGGGCGCCAGGGGTTCCTCGTCCACGGCCGGGTGGGCGGGCAGCTGCCAGCGGTAGGTAGTTTGCGCGCCGGCCACCACGGGCGCGCTGGCCGCGCCGGGCGGCAGCAGCTGCTCGTGGTAGCGCAGGGGCAGGCTGGTGGGGGTAGTCACTTGCAGCGTCGCGCCCTCCAGCGCCACGTTTTCGGCGTGCTGGGGCTGCCAGCTGGGGTAAAAGAGCGTGTTGTCCGATACTATCTCGTAGTCGAATTCCACGGTGTAGGGGCCGCTGGGTTGGCGCAGGTCGGCGTAGCGCACGCGCACATCGGTCATGAAGCTGCCGTCGGCGCTGCCCACGCCCTGGTCGTGCACCTCGGCGGCGCGCAGCTGGTGCAGCAGCAGGCCATTGGCGTCGTACACGGCCCCGCGCAGGTAGCCGATGCGGTTGAGGGCGCTGTACTCGATTACCAGCTGGCCGTAGCTGTCGCTGCCCGCGCCATCGAGCACCGTCACCACTTTGTGCACGGTATTCACCAGCTGGCTGGCCGATTTCACGGTCACCACCTCGTCGTAAGCGCGCACCACCGCGTGGGCGTTCTCGCGCAGGGCAGGCGCAATGGTGGCTACCGGGTACTTGGGGGCGGGCGCGGCCAGCACGGCCAGGATAGTAAGGAGCATACAGGTAGTTTTTACTTACGAAGTGAATAAAGGCGCATGCCGCGTCCCACGAGGCATGACATGCTTTTAGCCCATGTTAAGGACGCTACCCCGCCTTTTTCACTACCAGCGCCTCAGCCTGCTTGGCCAACATCTGGCGGTACAGCTCGCGCAGGGCGTGGTACTCTTCGGGGGTATACACGGGCTTATCGAGGGTGAGGCGGCTCATGAGCTGCACGGTGCCGGGCGCGGGGCTGCTGGCCGAGTACACGTAGCGCCCGCCCTGGCCCGGCAGCACCAGCACCGCCGGCTTGGGCAGCTCGGCCACGTAGCCGGGTGGCAGCGTTAGCGTCAGGCTGATGATTTCCTGCTGGGTCATGCCAAAATCGACCGGGAAGTTGCGCGTAGCCAGCTTGAAGGGGTTGCTACCCTCGCCAAAAACCGCCAACGGACTCACGAACAGCTCCTGGGCGGTGCCGGGGGTGGCGGCCGTCTGGTGCAGGGTGTAGCGCAGCCCTAGGGCCTTGTTCAGGTCGGCCACCCCCTCGAAGGTATAGGCCGGAATTTCGCAGCTGGGGTGCTGGCTGGCCAGCTCGGTTATAAATTTTTTCTCGCCCAGCTCGCTCAGCTTGCCGCGGGTTTCGAGGCCCGCGTAGCCGCCAAACTGGTTCTGCACCTGGCTGGTGAGGTTGCCCTGGGCGTCGAGGGCCATCTTCACATCCTGAAAATGCACGTAGCTGGCGCCGGGCGCCAAGTCTACCCAGCGGCCCTCGCCCTGCCGGGGCACCGTGTGCCCTAGGCGGCTAAGGCAGCGGCGCGGCAGCACGCCGGCCGGCAGCAGCGGCTCGGTAGCGTCGAGCAGCAGCTCCTTGCCATCGGGCAGCGCCACCAAAGCCACCACGTAGTTGAACTGGTCGAGCTGCGGATACTCTTGCACCACCCGGCCATGGGTGCGGGTGCTCAGTATCAGGGGTTCGGCGCTCAGGCCGGCTTGGCGCAGCGCGGCTAGCAGCAGCAGGTTCACATCGGCCGAGGTGCCGCGGTGCTGCTCCCAGGTGCGTTTGAGGGGCGTTTCGGTGAAGAGGCGGTTGGCCCCGTCGTACTTCACGTTTTTGAGCACCAGCTCGCGCACGGCCAGGGCCCGCTCGCCAAAGTCGGGGTAGCGCAGGGTGAGGGGCTCCACGCTGGCTTGCAAGAAGTTGTCGTGCTCCAGCACCTGCCCGAACGACTGGTGGCGGCGCAGCAGCTCGTTCATCTTTCCCCAGGTTTCGGTCAGGTCGCGGTATTCTTGCTGGGGCCACTGCTCGCCGGCCAGCTCGCAGTCGATGCGCGTCACGTAGTCGGCCGGGGTGGTGATGAAAGGCTCGCTCCGCACTGCCGGGGCGTCGCGCACCACCCAGCGGTGGTCTTCGGTATTCACGCTTATGCCGGAGCTGCCACTGTCGAAGGCTCCGCTCATGCCCGTGTGGTGGGCCAGTATCAGCTGCACCGAGCCGGCGCCCTCCTCGTTCACAGCCAGGGGCTGGTAGCCGTGAAATAGAAACTTGTAGCGGTAAAAGCGCGGCAAAGTGGTGCGGTACTCGCTCCAGCGCGTGGGAATATCCCGCTGAAACTCCCAGTCGGGGCAGTCACTCAAAAAGGATGACGTGACCGTGTAGGCGTACTCCACCACGGCGCCTTCTTGCACGGCCGGCAAAGTGAATTTCTGAATAGTCACCCGGTCGGTGCGCTTCTCCACGAAGATGTTGGCTGCTTCTAGCTTGGTGCGTACCAGCTTGCCATCGGCGCCGCGCACGTAGGTGAAGCCGCGCAGATTGCTCAGCTTCTCGGCGTCGCCCTCGCGGTGGTACAGCGGCACTTCCACGGTGGCGTAGTCGTAGCCGGCTTTCTTGAGAATCTTGAGCCGCACCAGCCGCTCGTGGATGACGCGCATCTCACCCGTGGGGCTACCGAAGCGCGTGGTGCCGTAGTCGCACAGCACCACGGCGGCCGCGCCACTGTCGGCCACAAAGTTCTTGGCCTCAAAATCGGCCGGGTCGGGCTGCCCAAACTTGATGGGCGCGGGCTGCTTCGACTGGGCCAGCGCCGGGCCGGCCAGCAGCCCTAGGGCCATGGGCAGGGCCCACCGCCGCCAAAGCGCAAGTAGGGTTGTGTTCACCGCAGGCCGCTTTATTGTTTCTTAATGACCATGGCCTCGGCCTGCTTGGCCAGGGCCAGGCGGTAAAACTCGCGCAGGTTGCCGTACTCCTCGGCCCCGTACACGGGCTTGGCCAGCGTGAGGCGGCTGATGAGCTGCACGGTGCCTGGCGTGGGGCTGCTGGCCGAAAACACGTAGCTACCGCCCTGCTCGGGCAGACTTACGTTGGCGCTCTTGGGCAGCTCGGCCACGTAGCCGGGCGGCAGCGTCAGGTTAATTAGCACCACGTCCTGGGTGGGCGCCCCTAAATCGACCGGAAACCTGCGCTGCGCGTTATCGAACGGGTTGCGGCTTTCGCAAAACGAAGCCAAGGGCTTGAGGTACAGCTCCTGCGCGGTACCGGGGGTGGTGGCCGCCTGACGCACCTCGTAGTGCAGGCTCAAGGGCTGGCTCACGTCTGCCACGGCCGCAAACTTATAGCTGGGCACTTCCCAGTTGGTGTGCTGGTTGGTTAGCTCGGTCACGTATTTTTTCTCACCCAGCTCGGTGAGCTTGCTGCGGGCGCTAACTCCCGAGTAGCCGCCGTGCTGCTCCTGCACCTGGCTGGTGATGTTGCCCTGGGCATCAACCGTCATGGTTACCTGCTGGTAGTGGCTATGGCGCTGGGCGGGCACCAGTTCCACCCAGCGGCCCTCGCCCTCGGCCGCGGGCACCACCAGGCGGCCCACCTGGTTGAGGCAGCGCTGGGGCAGCACGCCGGCGGGCAGCAGCGGCTCGGTGGCGTCCAGTAGCAGCTCTTTTTTATCGGGCAGCGGCACCAGGGCCACCACGTAGTTGTATTGCTCCAGCAGGGGCGAGCTGACGCTGACGCGGCCGTGGGTGCGGGTGCTCAGCAGCACCGGCTGGGCGGGCAGGTCGGCCTGGCGCAGGGCCGCAATGAGCAGCAGGTTCACGTCGGCGGCGGTGCCGCGGTGCTGCTCCCAGGTGTGCTTGGCCGAGCCGCTGCCTACCGCGCGGTTGCTGCCGTCATACTTCACGTTGCGCAGCACCAGCTCGCGCACGGCGGCGGCGCGGGCGGCGGGGTCGGCGTACTGGGCTACCAGCTGCTGCACCAGCTCCTTGAGGAAGCCGCCCCGGTTGAGTACCCCGCCAAAGTCGTCGCTTTCCAGCAGGCTGGAGTTAATCTTGGTCCAGTCGCCCAGCACGTTGCGGTAGGTACCCCCTAGGCGCTCGCCGGCCAGCTCAAAGTCGATGCGGGCCACGTAGTCGTCGGGGGTGGTCATGTAGGGCTCTTCGCGCAGGGCCGGCACGTCGCGCATGGCCCAGTGATAGTTCGTGACGCGGGCATTAATGGTCTGCGCCTCGGTGGAGGTGTGCGACGTGCCCCCACCCTGCCACGCCGACCCGCCCGTCGTCGTTTGCACCCGCTCGGAGGCCATATACTGGGTCATGCCGTCCTCCTTCTGCGAAATGGCCAGGGGCTCGTAGCCCTGCATCAGCATCTTGTAGTCGAAGTATTCCGGAATGCTGGCCCGGTACTCGCTCCAGCGTGTGGGGATGTCGCGCTGAAACGCCCAGGGCTGTAAGTGGAAGAAGAAGTCCGACGTCACCGAGTAGGTGTATTCCACCACGGCGCCCTCGCGCACGCCGGGCAGCGTAAACTTGCGCACCCGCGTGTTCTTGGTGCGCTCCTCGGTAAACATGTTGGCGCTTTCCAGCTTCACCTTCTCCAGCTTGCCCCCCACCATGTTGTAGGTGAAGCCCTTGAGGCTGGTAATCTTCTCCTCGTCGCCGTCGCGGTGGTACAGCGGTATTTCGACGGTGGCGTAGTCGTAGCCCGCCTTCTTCAGAATTTTGATGCGCGTGGTGCGCTCGGTATCCATCTTAAAGCTGAGCCCATCGACGCGGAAGCGGGTGGTGCCCACGTCGGAAAGTACCACGGCCGCCGCGGCGCTGTCGGCCACAAAGTTTCTGGCCTCAAAATCGGCCGGGGCAGGCTGCCCAAACTTGATGACCACTGGCTGCACCGGCGCCTGCTGGGCCGCCGCGGGCCGGGCAGCTGCCAGGGCCAGGCAGCCCGTGGTGGCCAGCCCGTAACTACGTAGCAGTTTGTTCATAGAACAGAAAAAAGTAGGTTTAAAGAAGTGCGAGTAAGCTGGTGCTTAGCAGCGGATAAAAGTATAGCAAACTCCGCTAATTCTCACCAATTATCCACCAACTTTACACCACTTCTTCAGGAGCCGCCACGGCCAGGGCTTCGGCGGCCAGGGCGTCGCTTTCGGGCCTAGGGCGCGGCGGCGCTTGCACCCCCAGCAGCAGGTAGCCGATGGCCGCCAGCACGCTGGCCAAACTCAGGGCGTGCACGTAGGGCAGGCGGCCGGGTTGGTTGTCAAAAATCCAGCCCGCCAGCAGGGCCCCCAGCCCAATGCCCACCTCCAGGGCAATGTACATGGTGGCAATGCCGCGCCCGCGCCGGGTGGGGTCGCTTAGGTCCACCGTCCAGGCGTAGAGCGTGGGCGAGTTGAGGCCGGTGCCCAGGCCGAAGATGACAGCTCCCACCAGAAACACCGGCACCGACGGCGACCACACCAGCACGGCCAGCCCCAGGGCCAGCACCGCCGCCGACCAGCGCAGCACCGGCACCCGCCCGTGGGTGTCCGACACCTTGCCCGCCGCCAGCCGCACGCCCAGCGACGAGGCCGTGTAGCAGATGTAGAACAGGCCCTTGGTGGGCCCGGCCAGCCCCAGCAGCTGGCTCTGGTCGGGAATGACGGTGAGCACCGCGCCGTAGGGAAACAAGCACAGCAGCGTGGTGAGGGCCGGCGCCGCCACCCGCGGCTCCAGTATCTCGTTGGCCTTCAGGCGCAATAGCGACAGGCTAAAGCGGCGGCGCTGCCCTAGGGGCAGGGTTTCGGTGAGGGTCCCTTGCACCAGCACCGACAGCAGCGCTAGGCCCGCCGAGCAGTAAAACATGGTATTCAGGGAGAAGTGTTCGGCCACCCACGAGCCCGCCGCCGGGCCGGCCGCCATGCCCAGGCTACCCGTGACGCCCAGCAAGCCCATGGCCTCGCCCCGCTTGTCGGCCGGCACAATATCGGCCACGAAGGCGGCCGTGCCGGTGGGCTTGAAGCCAGTGCTGAAGCCGTGCAGCAGCCGCAGCAGCAAGAAGCTGCCCACCCCCAGGGCCCACGGGTAGGCCAGCCCGCACAGCACGCACACCAGCGAGCCCAGCACCATCACCGGAATGCGCCCCACGGTGTCGGAGAGCTTGCCCGAAAACGGCCGCGAAATGGCCGCCGTCAGCGTGAAGAGCGCGATGATGAAGCCTTTGTACTCGCCGCCGCCCAGGCGCGTGAGGTGCGCCGGCAGCTCGGGCAGCAGCAGGTTGAAGGACGCAAAAAACAGAAACGACGACAGGCACATCAGCCAAAAGCCGCGCGAGTAGGAACCGAGCATAAGTACCGGCAAAGGTCGGGGATGGTAAGGGAGTAAATGAGTAGGTGAGCAAAAAAGCACGTCATGCTGAGCTTGCCGAAGCGTCTCTACCACGCCGCCTAGGGTATCGTTCGGTAGAGATGCTTCGGCAAGCTCAGCATGACGTGCTTTTTTGCTCACCTACTCACTTACCCATTTACTCCTTTACTCACCTACCCATCTACCCATTTACTTAACTCACCGCACTCTGCCAAAATGGCCCCTCCCCCACTCCGGCCCCAAATGTGCCCTAGGGCTAGCCTATGCCGCTAAGTGACTTATTCCAAAAGATTTCCGCCAAAAACCCCAGCCACGGCCACGGCCCCGATAAGCCCGTTGTGAGCGTGCGCGAGCGGGCCGCCGCCCTGCGCCACCTACCCGCCTTTCTAAAGCTCATCTGGGAAACCTCGCCCGCCCTGACGCTGGGCAACATTGCGCTGCGCCTGCTGCGGGCCGCCGTGCCGCTGGCACTGCTCTACGTGGGCCGGCTCATCATCGACGACGTGGTGGCGCTGACCAAGCTGCCGGCCGCCAGCCGGGCCCTAGGGCCGGTGTTCGGGTTGGTGGCGCTCGAGTTTGGCCTGGTGCTGCTCACCGATGCGTTGGGGCGCGCCGTGGCCCTGCTCGATTCGCTGCTCGGCGACTTGTTTGCCAACGCCTCGTCGGTGCGGCTGATGCGCCACGCGGCCGAGCTGGACCTCGACCAGTTTGAGGACAGCAACTTCTACGACAAGCTGGAGCGCGCGCGCCGCCAAACGCTGTCGCGCTCGGTGCTCATGAGCCAGGTGCTGGCCCAGGGCCAGGATGTGGTGACGCTGGTGCTGCTGGCCGGTGGGCTGGTGGCGTTTCAACCGTGGCTGCTGGGCTTGCTGCTGCTGGCCGTGGTGCCCGCCTTTCTGGGCGAAAGCCACTTCAACGAGCGCAGCTACTCGCTCTCGCACTCCTGGACGCCCGAGCGCCGCGAGCTGGACTACCTGCGCCAAACCGGCGCCAGCGACGACACGGCCAAGGAGGTGAAAATCTTTGGCTTGTCGGACTTCCTCATTGCCCGCTTCGAAACGCTTTCTGACCAGTTTTACCGCCAAAACAAGGCGCTGGCCCTGCGCCGCGCCAGCTGGGGCACGGTGTTCGCGGCCGTGGGGGCGGCAGGCTACTACGGCGCCTACCTCTACATCATTCAGCAGGCGGCGGTGGGCGTCATTTCCATCGGTCAGCTCACGTTTCTGGCCGGCTCGTTTGCCCGCCTGCGCGGCTTGCTCGAAGGCATCCTGAGCCGTTTCAGCCAGGTGGCCGACGGGGCGCTGTACTTGCAGGACTTCTTCGACTTCTTTCAGATTCAGCCCCTTATCGTGCGCCCCACCCTAGGGCAGGCGGTGCGGCCGTTTCCGAGACCCATCCGCCAGGGCTTCACCTTTGAGGATGTGGGTTTTAAGTATAAGAGCGCCGAAAAGTGGGCCCTGCGCCACCTCAGCTTCGAGCTGCACGCGGGCGAGAAGCTGGCCCTGGTGGGCGAAAACGGCGCTGGCAAAACCACGCTCGTCAAGCTGCTGGCCCGCCTCTACGACCCCACCGAGGGCCGCATCCTGCTCGATGGCCACGACCTGCGCGAGTACGACCCCGCCGAGCTGCGCCAGGAAATCGGCGTCATCTTCCAGGATTTTGTGCGCTTCCAGCTACCCGCTGGCCAAAACCTGGCCGTGGGCCGCATCGAAGAGCGCCAAAACCAGCCTCGCATCGAGCAGGCCGCCCACCAAAGCCTCGCCGACTCGGTGATTGCCAAGCTACCCCTGGGCTACGACCAGATGATTGGCCGGCGCTTCAACGGCGGCGTGGATCTAAGCGGCGGCGAGTGGCAAAAAATAGCCCTAGGCCGCGCCTACATGCGCGAAGCCCAGCTGCTCATCCTCGACGAGCCCACCGCCGCCCTCGACGCCCGCGCCGAGTACGAGGTGTTCGAGCGCTTCAAGGAGCTGACCCAAGGCAAAACCGCCGTGCTCATCTCGCACCGCTTCAGCACCGTGCGCATGGCCGACCGCATCCTAGTGGTCGAAAACGGCCGCGTGCAGGAAATCGGCTCGCACGAGGAGCTTTTGGCGAAGGACGGGCGCTATGCCGAGCTATTTGCGCTGCAGGCGGCGGGCTATCGGTAAGGGCCTAGGCCCGAGCTGAGTACCTTGACGAAAACTGAATCTATTTTGCGCGCAACAGCCCCCAATATTCCAGCGGTTCCTACGCGTTAAGTAAGAACCGCTGGAGTACCGGGGGCTGTTGCGCGCAAGATGGATGACTCAGTAGGGCAGCCGTTATAGTTTACACTATTTAATCACTCTTTTCGTGAAACTTACAGCAGCGGTAGTCGCTACCTAGGGCATGGCGACGGCCCAGTCGCCCCCTTCCCCTTCAATTTTAGCGCGCACGCCGTTGTCGGCCACGAAGTAGTAGAGCGGGCTGCCCTTATAGGTAGTTTGCAGGCGGGTGCCGCCGTTCGGGCCATCAGTGCGCGTGATGGTGCCAAAGTCACTTGCTTTCAGGCAAGAAGGCACCTTCAGGTTAGCCTGGTAAAAAATGGGCCACGCATCCGTGCAGCCGCCCGTGCAGTTAGTGGCCTGGGTAGTTGGGTGGGCGGCGTCCGCACTAAACGTGTAGAGCGTGCGGCCTTGCGGGTCAATCAGATACGGCTTAAAGCTGGTCTTACTGGTCACCTTGTTTTCGACCGCGCCCATTGCTACCATCACCGTATAGTCGGGGCGCACCACGTACCATACGTCGCCGATACCGTTGCCCTGGGTTTGGCCGGGTTGCTCGCGCACGTTCTGGCTGCCGGTGGGGGCGGCGTAGTAGTACAAGGGCCAGCCCTTATACAGCGTCTGGTTTTGCCCCCCCGCCGTTTTGCCAGTCGTAAAGTCGGCCGCGTTCAGCCCGGCGCCCACTGTAATAGCAGGCGCGTAAAACACGGGCCACTGGGCCGCGCAGGCCGCGGCCCCGCAGTTGTTGGACCCACTCACGTCGAGCGTGAAATAGTAGAGCGTGTTGCCCTGCCCATCGGTGAGGAAGGAACCCAGCTTGGCATCGTTGGCTAGCTGCACGGCGGGCGGAGCAGGGGTGGGCGCTACGGCATCCTCCTTCTTTTGGCAGCTGCTCAGTGTCAAAACCACCAACAGAAAACCAGCCAGGGTGCGGGCCGAGCAGCGGGCCAGCCAGTGAAAGCGAATAGTAAAAAGGGCCATACTAGGGGAATATAAGATTTTGTAAGCTAAGCCTTTAAAAAGAGGTGTTTACTGCAAGAGAAAGAATTTACAAAGAGTTAACAAAGGCTACCAGGGCATTGCGGTCGGCCTGCGAGAGCTGCGCCACGTAGCGGCGCGAGAAGTCGCCTTCTCCACCGTGCCACATCACGGCTTCCAGCACGTTGCGGGCGCGGCCATCGTGCAAGTAGTTGGTGTGGTTGCTGGTGACTGCGCTCAGGCCTAGGCCCCACAGGGGAGGGGTGCGCCACTCGCTACCAGTAGCCAAAAAGTCGGGCCGATTATCAGCCAAGCCGGGGCCCATATCGTGCAGCAGCAAGTCCGTATAGGGGTGAATAGTCTGGCCACCTAGGCCATAGGGAGCCATTGGGGAGGTGCGTAGCGCGGGCGTATGGCAAACGGCACACTTGGCGGAAATAAAGAGGGCCTGCCCGGCCTGCACCTGCGGGTCGCTGGTATTCCGCGTGGCGGGCACCCCCAGCGTACCCGTGTAAAAAGCCGTGGAGAATAGCGCGTCGGTATCGATGTCCGTCGGCGTGGTCGAAGCGGCGCTGTTTTTGAGCATCAGCGCAGCGGCCGTTATACTCGACAAGCCGCCCGAAGGCAATTTGACACCCGGCCCTTTCTTGTTGCGACCGCCGCCCGGCACGTTAGACTCGAGCGGAAAGAACGGGCTAGTAATGCCCAGGTCGCCGTTAAAGGCCGCGGCGGCTTGCTGCAGTAGGTTGGGCTGGTTGGCTTTCCAGCCGAAGCGGCCCAGCACCGTTTGCTGCGCGGCAGCATCCCACACGCGGTTAGGCCGGCCCGTAATGCCGTCATGGTCCCTGTCGTCCGGGTCGGCCAGGGCCACGATATCCTGCTCCGCTACGGCTTCGAGCAGGCCTAGGCCCGCTATTTGCGGCCCAATGCGAGGAGAAAGCATGGTGCCGGCCGGCAAGGCTACGGACGGCGTATAGGTGGGCGTGCGCAAGCTGTAGGCCTGGCCATCCACAAAGGCCTGGAGCTGCTCCACGTAGGTGGTGCTCACGGTGCCTTCCGGCCCAATGCCCACCGCCCCGTTCACGATGGCAAAGGGTTGAATCTGCCCCCCAATGCCCGGCACCGGGTTCGGGCCCCCATCGTCGGCTACCCCCGGCGCGCTCACGCGGAAGAGGAGCTGCGGTACCTGTGGGTCGAGCCCGAGCGGGCTGCGCCCCCCGGCCACGTGGCAGCCGCTGCACTTGTTGTGGTTCCAGAGCGGCACGAGCTGCTGGAGCGAAAAGACCTGCTCGAAGTTCCCCTGCCCCGTGTTGTGGTAGGTGACGTCGGGGCCCATCAACGCGGGGGAAGGCTGGTTGAAGGCCTGCTCGTCGGACCGGTTAACGGTGTTGCTGCCCCCCGCGGGGCCAGCAAAGTCGGTCGATGAAGTACCTGGGCCGGCTTTGGCGTCCTGGCTCACGCTCGTGCCTAGGGGCCCGGTGTCGTCCTGCGCTTTCTCACAGGCACTCAGCACCGTGGCACTGAGTAACGCCAAGCACGCCTGGCGCCAAGAATAGTAGAATGGCTTCAAAGTCGAGGTGTTTTGATATGAAAAAAATAAGATTGTGCTGCAAATTACGGCAGCAGATGTCAATCTTATTTTCTTTAAATACCACCCTTATTGGAAGCGATATAACTAGTTTTTAAACAATGCTATTGGATACATAATTTGTTAAGATATTTTTAATATTAAACTACTGATTTTCAAGATATAAATAATAAAAATAATGTGATTTAATTTGCCTTAATGCTGAGCTTAATATGATTAATTTCAAAAGAATTAAAAAAAATACACGCACAATTATATAATATTTTTTCAGCTATTTTAATCGAACAAATAAAATATAATTTTTTAAATAAATAATGCCACGTTCATTTAACGCGGTGCTTACGATTAAATAACTAAGTAACCAGGATACCCTTCTATTCTGAATGCACCAATGCCCGGCGTGGCCGACGCTAAATTTCCCTGCCACGCATCTCGGCCGCCTGCTACTTTGGCGCGGCAACCCCACAGTATAGTTCGCCAGTCCCCGGCACGTCATGGCCTTTGTAGCGTCGCCGTCCTGGCCGTTGCCATTGGCAGCGCGGGGTACAACCACCTGAACAGGGGCACCGCGTAGCCACGCCGGCACGACGGCGCAGGTAGTGAAGCAAGAGATGAGGGTGGCTAAACAAACGGGATAAACCCTACTCGTAGTTGGCGTAGGTTCCTGGCTAGTGCGCCTTATTACCTAGGCCTATTAGGCGGCCTCAAAGCGGCCTACAGCTGCTGATAGGAATGCAAGCAAGCTAGAAAGGCTTCGCGGTAGCTGTCGCCAATGGGCAGCAGCTGGCCGGCTACCTGCACCTTGCCCCGCTCCACGTGCTCGATGTAGCGCAAGGCCACCACGAATGACTTGTGAATGCGCACGAACTGGCCCGCGGGCAGTGCCTCCAGCACCCGCTGGAACGATTGCAGCGTCAGCAGCTTGTCAGAGCCGGTGTGCAGCAGCAAGTACTCCTTGCGGCCCTCAATGTAGCGCAAGTCGGCGAAGGCCACGCGCTGGAGCCGCGCGCCGTGCTTCACGAACATGGCCTCGGCGGCGGCGGGCGGTGCCGGGGTGGACGCCGGCAGGCGCGGCGCGGCGGGCAGCAGGGCCAGGCGAGCGGCCGCCAGCTGCCGCACTTTCAGGGCCGCTTGCAGGAAACGGTCGAAGGCGATGGGCTTGAGCAGGTAATCGGCCGCTTGCAGGGTGTAGCTCTGCACGGCATATTGGTCGAAGGCGGTGGTGAATACCAGCAGGGGCGCGGGCGCGGGCAACAGCTGCGCCAGCTGCACCCCGCTGAGGCGCGGCATGTGGATGTCGAGAAATACGACGTCCACGGGGTTATCCTGCAGGAAGGCCAGGCCGGCCAGCGCCTCGTGAAACTGGCCGCGCACCGTCAGAAACGGTATTTGGGCGCAGAAGTCGGCCAGCAAGTCGAGGGCCAGCGGCTCGTCGTCGAGCAGCACGCAGGTGAGCGGGGGCAAAGCGCCGGGGGCAGCCATAGGACGGGTGGAAATAACTGGCGCCTAGGCCTAGGCCCAGCTCAGCTGTAGCGTTACGGTATACTCGGTGGCACTGGCCTGCACGGCGAGGGTGTGGCGGCCGGGGTAGAGCAGGGCCAGCCGGCGGCGCAGATTGGCCAGCCCTAGGCCCCCGGCTGGTAGCGGGCCGGCTGGGGCGGCCGCCACGAAGTTGTGCACCACGAAGCGCAGGCCAGCGGCGGTGGCCTCCAACTCCAGGCACACGGCGGCGGGACGGGCGGCCAAGTCGCCATGCTTGAAAGCGTTTTCGGCCAGCGGCAGCAGCAGCAGCGGAGCCACGGGAGCAGCCAGAGCGGCCGGGGCCACCTGGGCGTGCAGCACGATAGCGGCAGCAGCCTCCGCCTGCGGCAGGCGCAGGCGCTGCAAGTCCAGGAAGCCTTGCAGGTGGCGCAGCTCCTGGGCGAGGGGCACGGTGTCGGCGGCGCTTTCGTAGAGCAGGTAGCGCATGCTTTCGGCCAGGCGCAGCACAGCTTCGGGGGCGCGGTCGGACTTACGGCTGGCCAGCGAGTAGATGTTGTTGAGGGTGTTGAACAAAAAGTGCGGGTTGAGCTGAGTTTTGAGCATGGTCAGCTCGGAGAGCAGCTGCTGGTGCGCGTGCGCCTGGCGCTGGCGCTGGCCGCGCAGGTAGTCGAGGGCCACGTACAGCCCGGTGCTGAGCAGCAGGATGCTGGCGTTGAGCAGCGCCAGCAGGCCCAACACTTCGGGCAGGTGGCCGCGCAGGTGCGTGGTGGCCCCCAGCAGCCAGTAGGCCAGCGTAGACACGGCTAGGCGCAGCCCGCTGCTGGCTGCCAGCACCAGCAGCGCGGTGGCCACGAACCGCCCCACCCGGCCGCTGCCCAGCGTGCGCGGCACGAGCCACCACCAGGTGCCATAAAACAGCGCCGCCGTGCAGCCGTCGAGGGCCACGTTGCGCACCACCCACACGTGGTTGAAGGCCAGCGGGTGCGCCGGGGCCACTGTCTGCCCGTAGTACATCAGCCCGTCGAAGCTCAGCACGACGGCCAGCAGCAGGGCGTGCACCCAGCCGGGGATGGGCATGGGCACCGGCCCGGCCGGCGTGGCCCGCGCCCGGCGTAGCCAGGCCTGCGCCGGCGCAAGGAAGGAAAAAGGCAGCGCCCAGGAAATAGTCACGCGGAGCAGAAGGGCAACGGCGGGCAGCAGCACCGGCCGTAGTTGCCGCGCAAGATAGCCGGCTGCTGGCCCTAGGCCCCCGCTATTCAACCAACGCCGCCGCTGGCTGCCCCAACCCACCGGCCGGCTCTACCAACCTGGCCGGCCCGTCCGCGCCAACCTGGCCCGGCCCGGCAGCGGGCGTTGAACCGGATTCTTTGGGCGTTGCGGACGGCCCGGCGGGGGTTGGTTGAATAGCTGGGCGGCCGGGACAGCGCCCGGTTAGGTTTGCCACGGATTCACAGTTACCTCTCCTTTCTGCCATGAACACGCCCTTTTGGTTTCGCCGGGCGGCCACCCGGCTGGCTGCGGCCACCCTGCTGCTGGGGGCCGCGCACGCCTCGCCCGCCCAAACGCCTCCGTCCGCCCCGCCCACCACCGCGCAGCTGGCGGCCTACGTGCGGCAGTTTGCGCAGGCCGGGCGCTTCAGCGGCACGGTGCTGGTAGCCGACCAGGACCGGGTGTTGCTGGCGCAGGGCTACGGCCTGGCCGACCAGGGCCGGCGCGAGGCCAACACCTCCGCCACGCGCTTCCGCATCGGCTCGCTCAGCAAGCAGTTTACCGCTGTGCTGGTGCTGCAGCTAGTGGAGCAGGGCCAGCTGAAGCTCGACGGCACGGTGGCCGACTACCTACCCGACTATCCGCTGCCCGCCGGCCGCCAGATTACCCTGCACCAGCTGCTCTCGCACACGGCCGGGCTGCCCGACTTCACGCGCCTGCCAGTTTTTGCCGAGCTGGCCCGGCAACCCCGCACGCCCGCCCAACTGGTAGCCTCGTTTGCCCAGGAGCCGCTGGAATTTGCCCCCGGCACCCAGTTTGCGTACAGCAACTCGGGCTACGTGCTGCTGGGGGCTATTCTGGAGCGCGTGACGGGCCAGCCGTATGGCCAGCTGCTGCGCGAGCGCATTGCCCGCCCCCTGCGCCTGACGGCCACCAGCTACGACCTGGCGCTGCCCACCGGCCCTGGCCGGGCCACCGGCTACGGCAGCGGGGCCGACAGCCTGACGGCCGCTTTTGCCCTCAACCCTACCCTAGCCTACGCCGCCGGGGGCATTACCAGCACCGCCCCCGACCTCTACCGCTGGAGCCAGGCGCTGGATGGCAATAAGGTGCTTTCGGCCGCCAGCCGGCAGCGGCTGTTCGCGCCCGTTCGCAACCACTACGCCTACGGCTGGCTGGCCCTCACCACAGCCCTAGGGCCCGACAGCCTACGCACGCAGGAGCACAACGGGGCCATCAACGGGTTCACCTCGCTGCTGGTGCGCGTGCCGCAGCGCCAGCAGTGCCTGGTGCTGCTCGACAACCACGCCGACCCAACCCTGCCGGAGCTGCGCCGGGGGCTGCTGCGCCTGCTGCATCAACTGCCCGCCAGCCCTCCCCTCGTTGCTGCTCGCCCCGCGGCCAGCGGGCCGGGTGCCCCCACGGCCACTCAATTAGCTGCCTACGTGGGCGTGTACGAGCTAGCCCCTACCTTCCGCATCATCGTGCGCGAGCGGGGCGGGCAGCTCTACGTGCAAGCCACTGGGCAGCAAGAGTTTGCCACCGACGCAACCACGGCGGCGCTGTTCACGCTACGGGGCGTGCCAGCCAAGGTGGAATTTGTAGCGGATGCGCAGGGCCGCGTGGGGCAGCTGGTGCTGCACCAAGGCGGGCGCGACACCCCCGCCCCGCGGGTGGAGTAAACAGTAGCAAATGCTTGCTGCTTGATTGATGGCATGGCGAGGGTCGGTGACCAGCTAGCGGGCGGTCCTCCCCCACTCCTTCACAGGTAGCGCGTGACGGCCTCGCTCAGGGGCGACACGGCGGGGCCGAAGTAGGCGCGCAGGCGGCCCTGCTCATCCACGAGGTACTTGGCGAAGTTCCACACCGGGGGCTGCTGGTTCCAGCCGTTTTGGGCGGGGTCGGTGAGCCACTGGTAGACGGGGTTTTGGCCGGGCTGCCTGACAACCACGCTCTTTTTGAGCAGCGGAAACGACACGCCGAAGTTGAGTTGGCAGAACTGCTGAATGGTCACGTCGTCGGCCTTTTCCTGACCGGCGAAGTCGTTGGCCGGGAAGCCCAGTACCACCAGCTGCTCGGGGTAGCGCTCGGCCAGCTGCTGCAGCTCGGCGTACTGGCTGGTGTAGCCGCAGCCCGAGGCCGTGTTCACCAGCAGCACCTGCTTGCCGCGTAGGCTGGCAAAGTCCAGGGGCTGACCGCCGCTGAGCTGCCCGCCCAGCTGGTAGAACGAGTGCGGCGGGGCGGCCGGGGCCGGGCTGGCAAGCACCTGCCCGTTGGGACCGGCTTTGGAGAGCTTCATTATCAGCGGGTACAGGAAGCGGGTGAATTTTTGGCGAAAAGAAGACATGGTTTAGAGAACTTACAAGGTGGTTGTCAGGCTGCGCTTGCCGAAGCAGCTCTGCCGCGCTGCCTAGGGTCGGTTAGGCCGTCAAGCAACGAAGCGGTAGAGTTGCTTCGGCAAGCGCAGCCTGACCGGCTTTGTTTTAAAGCAGGCGCGGCAATTTCGCTACCTGCCGGCGGAGACGGTGAGGAACTGGTGCATGCTCAGGCACGGCCAGAACTTGGCGCGAGTATTCACGAGCTGGCTGGCGGCCTGCTGGGTCGCTGGCAGTCATGAGGATGACGCCCACGGTGGCGGTCGAGGCTAGGGAGATTAGTGAGGCAAATCAGGAAGGGGGGGCAACTACTTTTCGACATCAGCCAGAGCTGCCAGCCCGGTAGCCGGCCGGCCTGGCTACTGCTGGGACCGAAAGCCTGCTACTTGGCCAGCCTGCGCCTACTCGCCCCCAATCAAGTGCGGGCCGGCGACCTGGCGTACTCGCCATTAGTGGGTGGGCGCTGGTGCTACCTGGCGCGGTGCCTGCTTGCGCCGAGTAGTTAGCTGATGCTAGGCCGCGCAAATGCTCTCGGAGCTGCTGCCCCACAGTGGCACGTTTACCAGCTCGCACGAGGACTGGCTAGGGGTAGCCAGCCACTTCGATAGGTATTTCCGATGCTGCTGCGCCCTAGGCTACAGCTCCCCCGTCAGCTTGAAGCTGATTTGCGGCATTATTTACCCCAACTCGCTAGTCGTTTTTAGTAAACGGCCCGGCTCACTAAGCCGGGCTAGCCCGGCAGCTTAAGATTCTGCTTGGCTGCGCTCAATCAGCTTAGTTGCATGTAGCGAGGCGCCCACTTGCCGGTTGGTTTTTGTTTCAATACCTTCCTCGCTGGCGCGCCGCCAACCTTTTCTGCTACCTCGGCCTTATTCTTGCCGATTCTTTCCAGCTCCAATGCCCGAAACCACTAGCTACGACACCCTGCCCGCCCCACTGGGCCCGGTGCTGCCGCCCGAAGCCGCCGCGCCGCCGGTGCTGCGAGTCGTCATTATCCGCCACGGCGAGAAGCCCGCCGAGGGCGATAACCTCTCCTGCGCTGGTCTCAACCGGGCGCTGGCCCTGCCCGCCGTGCTCGACCAGCTGCTGCCCGCCCCGCCCACTTACACCTACGTGCCCATCATCGGCACCAACGACGACAGTACCAGCCAGGCCCGGATGTTCCAGACCGTGACGCCCTATGCCGTGCGCCACAACCTGTGCGTGAACAGCGACTACGCGGTGGAAGACGCCAAAGGCCTAGCTCATGAGCTGCGCCGCCAGCGCGGCACCGCCCTGCTCGTGTGGGAGCACAACAATATTCCGCGCATTGCCAAACGGCTAGGCATCAAGCACCCACCCAAGTGGCCCGACGCCGACTTCGACAGCATCTGGCTTATTGAGTTTCACGGCGGCGGCGCCAAAGGCAAGGCCAAGCGCCCCACCCTCACCATCACTCAGGAGCGCATTCAGCCGGCCACCACCTATCCGGCTACTTGGTAGGCTACCGCGCGCCGATGGCGTAATCCGCCAGCGTAGGTACTACTCTTGCTTCCTCATGCGCCTCGGCCAGCCTACTAGCGTGCTAGGGTAGAGGCAGTAGCGCAGCTTGTTTTTGCCTCCTACTTAGCGGCTGGGTGGGGCAGGGCCCTGCTACCTTGCCAGCCCCAGTCTACCCGCTATGCAGCCAGCTCCTACGCTTCCTACCAAGCCTCACTACCCTATTCTCGATGGCTTACGCGGCGTGGCAGCCCTCATGGTAGTGGCCTTTCACCTGTTTGAGGCGCACGCCACCAGTCACCAAGACCAGCTTATCAACCACGGCTACCTGGCGGTTGACTTCTTCTTTCTGCTCTCGGGCTTCGTCATCGGCTACGCCTACGACGACCGCTGGAACCGCATGAGCGTGGGCAGTTTCTTCCGGCGCCGGCTGGTGCGCCTGCAGCCGATGGTGGTGTTTGGCACGGTGGTGGGCGCGCTGCTGTACTACTTCCAGGTGTCGGCCCTGTGGCCGGCCATTGGCCAAACGCCGGTTTGGAAAGTTTTGCTGCTAACGGTCCTAGGGTCGCTGATGCTACCCGCACCGCTCGCGCTGGATATTCGGGGCTGGCAGGAAACTTACCCGCTCAACGGCCCCGGCTGGTCGCTGATGTACGAGTACGTCGCCAATATTTTGTACGCCGTGCTCGTGCGCAAATTTTCGAAGCTGGCCCTAGGGGTGCTGGTGGCGTTGGCGGCCGCTGCCCTGCTGCACCTACTGCTCACGCGCCCCGAGGGCGACATTGTGGGCGGCTGGTCGCCCGAGCTAGGGCAGGTGCGCATTGGCCTCATTAGGGTTATGTATCCCTTTTTCGCCGGCCTGCTGCTATTCCGCACCGTGAAGCCCGGCCGGGTCAACCACGCCTTTGGGTGGAGCAGCCTGCTGGTAGTGGCCGTGCTGGCCATGCCGCGCCTAGGGGGTCTAGGGCGCCCGTGGGTAAATGGGCTCTACGAGTCGCTTAGCATCATCCTGGTTTTCCCGCTCATCGTTCTGCTCGGCGCCAGCGGCGAGCTGATAGCGCCTTACACTAGGAAGCTATGTAAGTTTCTGGGGGCTATTTCGTATCCCCTCTACATCACGCATTATCCCTTAATTTATAGCTACACGGCTTGGGTATACGACCACAAGGTGACGCTACGAGATGGGCTGCCGGTGGCGGCGCTCACCTTTTTTAGTGCCCTTGCGCTCGCCTACGCCGCCCTGAAATTGTACGACGAGCCAGTGCGGGCCTGGCTTCAAAAAAAGCTCGTGGCGGCGTCCGCGGTGCCGGGCAGCCCCCAACCGGGCGTGGCGGGGCCCTAGCCGCGGCCGGGCACGGGCAACTGCCCCTAGGGGGCTAATGCAGGCAAATCTTATTAAGCTGAACAATAGAGCACTTATGCAGGAAGCTGTGTAACTTAGGGGGGTTGATTGTAATTTCTACGTTACTACCTATGAAACCCACCCTTACGCTGCTTTTTTGTTTTTTTAGTTTGGCACTGCTATCGGGCTGCCTCACCTCCCGCGAGGCGCGGGTCGAATCCAACTACAGCTACCGGGGCCGCTTCCGGCACTACCGCACCTACGGCTTTTTGGGTGGCGAGGGCCTCATGGCCGACAGCACCCGCCTCTCGCAGTCGCTGCGCGATGCTATCAAGCAACGGCTGCGGCTGCAGGGCTACCGCCTGGCCCGCCGCAACCCCGACCTGATGGTGAGCGTGCGCGTATTCGAGGGCGACATGCACTTCCCCGGCTTTGTGCAGGAAGACCTGCACTCGTGGGTGAAATACAACGACGCGGAGGACGAGGAAACCCCCGAGGAGTCCCGCCACGGCTACCAGCCCCGGCGCATGCTGCTGCTCGACGGCACCCTCATGGTCACGCTCATCGATGCTCACACCGACAACGCCATCTGGAACGGCTACGCTTCGGGCGTGACCGTGCCCGAGGGCCCGCGGGGCGAGTACGTGCTGGTGCGCTCGGTGCGCTCCATCTTCGACCGCTACCGCATCTTCACCGAGAACTACCTGCAGGGCAACCAGCAGCCAGATGGGGCTATGAACGAAACTCCCGGCCCCCCAGCTGCCCCCGCCGACCAGCGTTAGAGAACGGTCCTTTTAGCCCTGGTTTTTTCACCCAACCGGGCGCCGGTGTACCTTTGCCCGTCCCGCCTGCTGGGGCTTCCCACTAACTAGCTGACTCCTATGCTACTCGTTGCTAACGCCGCGTACCAGCCCAGTGACTACCTACCCATTCTCATTCAGTTTGGGTTGGCCATAGCTTTCGTAGCCTTTGCCATGATTGTATCGCACCTTGTGGGCCCACGCCGCAAAAGCCGCGTAAAGGACGAGGCATTCGAGTGCGGTATCGAAAGCGTGGGCAATGCCCGCACGCCCATCTCGGTGAAGTACTTTCTCACGGCCATTCTGTTCGTGCTTTTCGACGTGGAGGTGATTTTTATGTACCCCTGGGCGGTCAACTTCCGGCAGTTGGGTTTGGCTGGTATCGTCGAGATGTTCATTTTCATGGGGCTGCTGCTGGCAGGCTTCGGCTACGTCATCAAAAAAGGCATTCTGCGCTGGAATGAGGCCCCTTCGGCGCAAACTTTCGCGGCGCCAGCGGCGTTGCAGAAGCAGCCCGTTGAGACTGCCCAGGCAGCCTAGGCCAGCTGTCAGCCATCCATTATCAGTTATCGCTTGCAGCCTGCTTTGGCCTGCTACCCAAGCCCCGACTGATAGGAGCTGACGACTGATAACCGTTAATTGATAATTGAAAATGGATACCCGCGTTCCTGAAATCAAAACCGTTGCCGCTCCCGATGGCGTGGAAGGCGCCGGCTTCTTTGCCACCTCGCTCGAGAAGGTAGTGGGCATTGCCCGCGCCAACTCGCTCTGGCCCCTGCCCTTTGCTACCTCGTGCTGCGGCATTGAGTTTATGGCCACCATGGGCGCGCACTACGACATCTCGCGCTTCGGCTCGGAGCGGCCCAGCTTCTCGCCTCGGCAGGCCGACCTGCTGATGGTAATGGGCACCATTGCCAAGAAAATGGCCCCCATCGTGAAGCAAGTGTACGAACAGATGGCCGAGCCCCGCTGGGTGCTGGCGATGGGCGCCTGCGCATCGTCGGGCGGCATCTTCGACAGCTACTCGGTGCTGCAAGGCATCGACCGCATCATTCCGGTGGATGTGTACATTCCGGGCTGCCCACCCCGCCCCGAGCAGGTGCTCGACGGCCTGATGCGCATTCAGGATTTGGCCAAGAACGAGAGCATCCGCCGTCGCAACTCGCCCGAATACCAGGAGTTGCTGGCATCCTATAATATTAAGTAACAAGCAAAAAAGGCGGTCATGCTTCGGCAAGCGTACGCCAGATGAAGCCTGACCGCCTTTTTTGATAAGAATAATGGCTGACCCCACCAAAGAAGAATCGCCCGTAGCCCAGGCCGAGGCTGCCACCCAGGACCCTACCGCGCAGCAAAATGCGCAGGTACTGGCCCTGCTGCACAAGCTGTTTGGTGAAGCCACCTTTACGGAGGTAGCCGAGCCCTACGGTTTGCTAACGGTAACGACCAAGCGCGAGCATATTCACAACATCATAGCTGGCTTGCAGCAAGACCAGGAGTTGATGTTTCACTTCCTGACCACGATGTGCGGGATTCACTACCCCGAGAACCTGAACCAGGAGCTTGGGATGATATACCACCTGCACAGCCTGGTGCATAATATCCGGCTGCGCATCAAGATTTTCTTTCCCATCGCCGACCCGGTGGTGCCTACCATCACCGACCTGTACGCTACCGCTAACTGGATGGAGCGCGAGGCCTATGATTTTTACGGCGTTATCTTCCCCGGCCACCCCAATTTGATTCGAATTCTGAACGTAGAGGATATGGACTACCATCCCATGCGTAAAGAATACCCCCTAGAAGACGGCACCCGCGAGGACAAAACGGACTTGTTCTTCGGACGGTAGTTTTCAGAGCTTAGAAGGGCAAGCTTAGAACGTAGAATAGGTTCTGGCTTTCCATTTTTTTCATATCAAAATCTAAGCTCTAAGTTCTAGGTTCTAAGCTCTGAAACCATGGCAGTGAATGACGCCCTAGCTGGCACCCACAAGATTATCGAAGAAGCCCGCGAGCAGCAGGGCGGGCAGTTGGTGCCCACCCTCAACGACTTCTCGCAGGAGCTAACGACCCTCAACCTAGGGCCCACGCACCCGGCCACGCACGGTATCTTCCAAAACATCCTGCAAATGGATGGCGAACGGATTATTTCGGGTGTGTCCACGATTGGCTACATCCACCGGGCATTTGAGAAGATTGCCGAGCGGCGGCCATTCTACCAAATTACACCGCTGACGGACCGCATGAACTACTGCTCCAGCCCCATTAACAACATGGGCTGGCACATGACGGTGGAGAAGCTCCTAGGGGTACAGGTGCCCAAAAGAGCCCAGTACATGCGCGTGATTATGATGGAGCTGGCCCGCATTGCTGACCACCTCATCTGCAATTCCATTCTGGGAGTGGATACGGGCGCTTTCACCGGCTTCCTCTACGTGTTCCAAGAACGCGAGAAGATTTACGAGATTTACGAGGAGGTGTGCGGCTCGCGCCTGACTACCAACATGGGCCGCGTGGGCGGTATGGAGCGCGACTTCTCGCCCGTGGCGCTGCAAAAACTGCGCAAGTGGCTCAAGGAGTTTCCGGCCGTGATGCGCGAGTTTGAGTCTATGTTCACGCGCAACCGCATTTTCATGGACCGCATCAGCAACGTGGGGCCCATCTCGGCCGAGCGGGCGCTCAACTACGGCTTCACTGGCCCCAACCTGCGGGCGGCGGGCGTGGACTACGACGTGCGGGTGATGAACCCCTACTCCTCGTATGAGGATTTCGAGTTTGATATTCCGGTGGGCACCAACGGCGATACCTACGACCGATTTATCGTGCGCAACGAGGAAATCTGGCAGAGCCTGCGCATCATCAACCAGGCGCTAGACAACCTGCCCGAGGGCCCTTTCCACGCCGATGCGCCGCACTATTACCTGCCCCCCAAGCAGGCCGTGTATAAGAACATGGAGGCGCTTATCTACCACTTCAAAATCATCATGGGTGAGATTGAAGCCCCAGTGGGCGAGGTCTACCACTCGGTAGAGGGCGGCAACGGCGAGTTGGGCTTTTATCTGGTTTCAGACGGTGGGCGCACGCCCTACCGTCTGCACTTCCGCCGGCCGTGCTTCATCTACTACCAGGCTTACCCCGAAATGGTAGTGGGCACCAGCCTCTCAGATGCGATTGTTATTTTGAGTTCGATGAACGTGATTGCCGGCGAGTTGGACGCCTAGCCCCCGCCGCTTAAGAAACCTATGGAGCCGACTACCGCTGCCAAGCCGCAATTTTCGCCCGCCGCCCAAGCTGAAATTAAGCGCCTGCTCACGCATTATCCCGACGACCGCCGTAAGTCGGCCTTGCTGCCGGTGCTACACATTGCCCAGGCCGAGTTTGGCGGCTGGGTAAGCCCCGAGGTGCAGGACCTGGTGGCCGAAGTGCTGGACCTCAAGCCTATTGAGGTATATGAGGTGAGCACATTCTACACTATGTTCAACCTCAAGCCGGTGGGCAAGCACGTGATTGAAATCTGCCGCACCGGCCCCTGCATGCTGCGCGGCTCTGACGAGCTGACGGCCCAGTTGGAGCGCCTAACGGGTGCCAAAGTAGGCGGTAACTCGCCCGATGGCAACTTCACCCTTAAGGAAGTAGAGTGCCTGGCGGCTTGCGGCTTTGCGCCGGTGGTGCAGGTGCGCGAGCAGTACTACGAGTCGCTCGACACGCCCGAGGCAGTGGATGCCATGCTACGCGAGTTGCGCGGCATGGTGCACCGCCCCATCCTGCCGTGGGAGGAGAACGGGCTGCCGACTTCCTTGCAAAACAATTAGATAGCGAATACTATGGGACGCAAGCTATTAACTGAACACGTCAACGTTGAAGGCATCGAAACCTTCAAGGTGTATCGCCAGCACGGGGGCTACCGCGCCGTGGAGAAGGCGCTGAAAATGATGCCCGAAGAAGTGGTAGAGGAAGTAAAGAAGTCGGGCCTGCGTGGGCGCGGCGGCGCGGGCTTCCCCACTGGCATGAAGTGGAGCTTCCTGGCCAAGCCCGAGGGTGTGCCGCGCTACCTGGTGTGCAACGCCGACGAAAGCGAGCCGGGCACCTTCAAGGACCGCTACCTGATGTCGAAGCTGCCGCACCTGCTCATTGAGGGCATGATTGCCGGCAGCTATGCCCTAGGGGCGCGCACGAGCTACATTTACATCCGCGGCGAGTTGCTGTACGTGCTGCGCATTCTGGAAAAGGCAATTGCCGAGGCGTACGCCAACGGTTTCTTGGGCGAGAATATTCAAGGCTCGGGCTACTCGCTGGACTTACACGTGCATCCGGGTGGCGGCGCCTACATCTGCGGCGAAGAAACGGCCCTGCTGGAATCATTGGAAGGCAAGCGCGGCAACCCGCGCAACAAGCCGCCGTTTCCGGCTGTGCAGGGCCTGTACGCCCGCCCCACGGTGGTTAATAATGTAGAAAGCATCGCGGCCGTGGTGCCCATCCTCAACCTAGGGGGGGATGAGTACGCCAAGATTGGCGTAGGCAAAAGCACGGGCACCAAGCTGTTCTCGGCTTGCGGCCACCTCAATAAACCCGGCATCTACGAGTTGGAGTTGGGCGTGCCGGTAGAGGAGTTTATTTACTCCGACGAATACTGCGGCGGCATCTGGAAAGGCCGGGAGCTAAAGGCGGTAGTAGCCGGGGGCTCATCGGTGCCGATTTTACCGAAGGAGCTAATCCTCAAGACTGCCGCGGGCGAAAACCGCCTGATGACCTACGAGTCGCTTAGCGATGGGGGCTTCGTGACGGGTACTATGCTGGGCTCAGGGGGCTTTATTGCGATGGATGAAACGACGTGCATCGTGAAGAACACCTGGAATTTCTCGCGCTTCTACCACCACGAAAGCTGCGGGCAGTGCTCGCCTTGCCGCGAAGGCACCGGCTGGCTCGAAAAAGTATTGCACCGCCTGGAGCACGGCCACGGCTCGATGCACGACATCGACCTGATTGTGAGCGTGGCCAAGCAGATTGAGGGCAATACTATTTGCCCCCTAGGGGAGGCAGCTGCCTGGCCGGTAGCCGCCGCCGTGCGCCACTTCCGCGACGAGTTTGAGTGGCACGTGACGCACCCCAAGGAGGCTACCGCGCCGGGCGCCGCTTACCGTGGCAATCTGGTGCTAGCGTAGTTTTGAATTTAGAACGTCCTGCTGAGCTTACCGAAGCATCTTGGCAGAACGACACCCGAACGGCACGGTAGAGATGCTTTGGCAAGCTCAGCAGGACGTTCTTAGTTATCTAACTAATGGCTAAAATAACTTTCGACGGAATTGAGGTAGAAGTGCCCGATGGCACTACCATCCTGAATGCAGCCCGGCAGATTGGGGGTAGCGTGGTGCCGCCCGCCATGTGCTACTACACGCCCCTGAAAGGCAGCGGCGGCAAATGCCGGGCCTGCCTGGTGAAGGTGGCCGCCGGCTCAGCCAAAGACCCGCGTCCCATGCCCAAGCTGGTGGCTTCGTGCATCACGCCGGTGCAGGATGGGATGGTGGTGGAAAACACCACCAACCAGCAGGTGCTCGACGTGCGCAAAGGCATTGTGGAGATGCTGCTCATCAATCACCCGCTTGACTGCCCGGTGTGCGACCAGGCCGGCGAGTGCGACTTGCAGAACTTCGCCTTCGAGCACGGCGTGAGCACCACGCGCTATGAAGAGGAGCGCCGCACGTTCGAGAAAATCGACATTGGCCCCTACATCCAGCTGCACATGACGCGCTGCATCCTGTGCTACCGCTGCGTGTACACGGCCAACCAAGTGACCGACAACCGCGTGCACGGCGTGCTGGGCCGCGGCGACGCCGCCGAGATTGGTACTTACATCGAAAATTCGCTCGATAACGACTTTATCGGCAACGTAATTGACGTCTGCCCGGTGGGCGCACTTACTGACAAAACCTGGCGCTTTAAGTCGCGCGTGTGGTTTACTAAGCCCGTCAATGCCCACCGCGACTGCTCGCACGAGAAGTGCAGCGGCAAGGTAACGCTCTGGTATAAAGGCAAGGACGTGCTGCGCGTAACGGCCCGCAAAGACGAGTACGGCGAGGTGAAGGAGTGGATTTGCAATGAGTGCCGCTTCGAGAGAAAGGAAACGGCCGACTGGATACTGGAAGGCCCGGCCCACATCGACCGCTCGTCGGTTATCTCGGCCAACCACTATGAGCTGCCCGTGCTCAACGCCCAGATTATTGCCGACCTACCCGAAAGCACCGTGCGCGAGCTAGAGCAGAACCCGCCGCTGAAGTTGGGCGGCTTTAATGGATAACTACTAGAACGTCACGCTTCGGCAAGCGCAGCATGACATACGATTATAATAAATGGCTCTCGAAACCCTAGGCTGGCAAGGCCTCGTTATCCTGGTAGTATTCGGCCTCTCGCTGCTGATTGCTACGTATTGTACTTACGCCGAGCGTGTTATCGCGGCTTTCTTGCAAGACCGTGTGGGGCCCGACCGCGCAGGGCCCTACGGCTTAGCGCAGCCCCTGGCCGATGCCGTGAAGATGTTCACTAAGGAAGAATTCTTCCCCGGCGGTGCCAACAAAGCCCTGTTTATTTTCGGCCCTTGCCTGGCCATGGTCACGGCGTTAATGTCGTCGGCCGTTATTCCATTCGGCAACTTCCTCAAGTTTGGCACTACGGTGGTAATGCTGCAAGGCATTGAAATTAACGTAGGCATGCTGTATGTATTTGGCGTAGTGGCACTAGGGGTATACGGCATCATGATTGGCGGCTGGGCTTCTAACAACAAATTTTCGCTGCTGGGCGCCATCCGGGCCGCTTCCCAAAATATCAGCTACGAGCTAGCAATGGGCCTGGCCCTCATTGCAGTGCTGATGATGTCGGGCACGCTCTCGCTGCGCGAAATCACGCTGCAGCAATCAGTACCCGGCGAATGGCACTTCTGGAATATCGTGAAGCAACCCCTCGGCTTCATCATTTTCCTGGTGTGCGCCTTCGCCGAAACCAACCGCACGCCCTTCGACCTGCCCGAGTGCGAAACTGAGCTGGTAGGCGGCTACCACACCGAGTATAGTTCGATGAAGCTCGGCCTGTACCTGTTCGCCGAATATATTAACGTCTTCGTGGCCTCGGCCGTGATGAGCGTCTTGTACTTCGGGGGGTTCAATTTTCCGTTTCAGTACGAGTTGAGCGAGTGGCTGCATACCTCGCGCGGCATGTCGGTTGATGCGGCGCAGAACATTATTTCCATTCTGGGCGCAGTAGGCTTCTTCTTGAAGATTTTTGCCTTCATTTTCTTTTTCATGTGGGTGCGTTGGACGCTGCCGCGCTTCCGCTACGACCAGCTGATGCGCCTGGGCTGGACCATCCTCATTCCGCTGGCCATCTTCAATATCCTGCTCACGGGCGGCCTTATCTTCACTGGGGTTATTCCCGAGGTGAAGCAGTGGTGGCTGGCCTCGGGCATGGCCGTGCGCTAATTTGATTATTTCTTATGCAATCGCTGAGCAAACGCGCTAAAGTACTAGAAAAGAAGCCGATGACGCTCGCTGAGCGCGCCTATCTGCCGGCTATTTTCCAGGGCTTGAGCATTACGATGCGGCACTTCTTCATGAAGAAGGCCACCATTCGCTACCCCGAAGAAACGCGCCCCTTCTCGCCGGTTTTCCGTGGCTTGCACGTGCTGAAGCGCGACGAACAGGGCCGCGAGCGTTGCACGGCCTGCGGGCTGTGCGCCGTGGCCTGCCCCGCCGAAGCCATTACGATGGTAGCCGGCGAGCGCAAGAAAGGCGAGCAGAACCTTTACCGCGAAGAGAAGTACGCCGTTAGCTACGAGATTAATATGCTGCGCTGCATATTCTGCGGTCTCTGTGAGGAGGCTTGCCCGAAGGCGGCTATTTACCTGCAAGCCGACAAAATGGCGCCGCCGCGCTACGAGCGCGACGAGTTCATCTACGGCAAAGACCGCTTGGTAGAGCCCGCCGACCCCGACAAACGCAGCAAGCGTGGTATCCAGCTCACGCCCGAGCAAGCCAGCTCGCTGAAAGTGCAGCTGCAAACGGCGTAACTACTCTGTAGCGCGGGCTTTTAGTCCGCTACTTTACTTATTCTCTCTCGCGGGCTAAAAGTCCGCGCTACAGCATGTCCCTCTTTCTCTTTCTTTGCTTTGTTGCACTGCTGAGCGCCCTAGGGGTGGTGCTGGCTAAAAACCCGGTACACAGCGTGTTATTCCTCATCCTGACGTTCTTCACTCTATCGGCCCACTACCTGCTGCTTAACGCGCAGTTCTTGGCCGCCGTGAACATCATCGTGTACGCTGGAGCCATTATGGTGCTCTTCCTGTTCGTGATTATGTTCTTGAACCTCAATGAGGACACCGAGCCGCACAAGCCGGCGCTGGCTCAGATTTCAGCCGCCATTGCCGGAGGCTTGCTGCTACTCGTGATGGTAGCAGCGCTGCACAACGTGCAGCCCGCTGGCTACAACGCCGACACTTTCGACTCGCAGGTAGGCATGGTCAACCGCCTAGGGCTAGTGCTGTTCAAAGAGTACTCGCTGCCCTTCGAGTTAGCTTCCATCCTACTGCTCACGGCGCTAGTGGGCTCGGTCATGTTAGGCAAGCGCGAAACGGGCGAGCGGAATTTCTAACCCGATTTCTACAGAAACGAAAGCGGCGCCTGATGCATCAGGCGCCGCTTTCGTTTTTACGAGTGGTAGCTACGCTTACTTCGCTACTACATCCGTCTTAATACTTAGCTCTGTGAGTTGCTTGCCCGAAATCGGTGAGGGCGAATCAATCATCACGTCGCGGCCCGAGTTGTTTTTGGGGAAGGCGATGAAGTCACGGATGCTATCGGCACCGCCGAAGAGCGAGCACAGGCGGTCAAAGCCGAAGGCGATGCCACCGTGGGGCGGTGCGCCGTACTCGAAGGCATCGAGCAGGAAGCCAAACTGGGCCTGGGCTTCTTCGGGCGAGAACCCTAGGAGCGCGAACATGCGGGCCTGCACCGCCCGGTCATGAATGCGAATGGAGCCGCCACCTACCTCTACGCCATTGATTACCAAGTCGTAGGCATTGGCGCGGGCCTGGCCGATGGTGGCGGGGTCGTCGAGCAGATGCACGTCCTCGGGTTTGGGCGAGGTGAAGGGATGGTGCATGGCGAAGTAGCGCCCCTCTTCTTCGATGTACTCTAGCAGCGGGAAGTTAACTACCCACAGCGGGGCGAAGGTTTCCTTGTCGCGCAGGCCTAGGCGCTGGCCCATCTCGAGGCGTAACTCGCTGAGCGCCTTGCGGGTTTTATCGGCTGGACCGGCCAGGATGAGCAGCAAGTCGCCGGGCTGGGCGTTGAAGGCAGCCTTCCATTTCTGCAGCTCCTCGGGCGAGTAAAACTTATCGACCGACGATTTTACGCTGCCATCGGGCTCTACGCGGGCATACACGAGGCCGGTAGCGCCGAGCTGCGGCTTTTTCACAAAATTGGTCAGCTCATCTAGTTGCTTGCGGGTGTAAGTGGCGCAGTTGAAGGCGTTGATGCCTACTACCAGCTCGGCGTTATCAAACACCGTAAAGCCTTGGCCTTTAACTACTTCGTTCAGCTCCACAAACTTCATCTCGAAGCGCACGTCAGGCTTGTCGTTGCCATACCAGCGCATGGCGTCGGCGTACTCCATGCGCGGCACGGTGGGGAAGTCTAGGCCCTTAATTTCCTTGAAGAGGTAGCGCACCAGGCCTTCGAAAGTGTTGAGGATATCCTCCTGCTCCACGAAGGCCATTTCGCAGTCAATCTGGGTGAACTCGGGCTGGCGGTCGGCGCGCAGGTCTTCGTCGCGGAAGCACTTCACAATCTGGAAGTAGCGGTCGAAGCCCGACACCATCAGCAACTGCTTGAACGTCTGGGGCGATTGGGGCAGGGCGTAAAACTCGCCGGGGTTCATGCGAGAGGGCACCACGAAATCGCGGGCACCTTCGGGCGTGCTCTTGATGAGCACCGGGGTTTCCACTTCAATAAAGTTTTGGCCGTCGAGGTAACGGCGCACGGCCTGGGCCATGCGGTGGCGCAGCAGTAGGTTGTTGCGCACGGGCGTGCGGCGCAGGTCGAGGTAGCGGTAGCGCATGCGCAGGTCGTCACCACCATCCGTCTCATCCTCAATGAGAAAGGGCGGCAGCTTGGCCGGATTCAGGACCTCCAGCTTCTCAACGCGCACCTCAATGTCGCCGGTGGGCAGGTGCGGGTTTTTGGAGTAGCGCTCGGCTACCCGGCCCGTTACACTGACCACGTATTCGCGGCCTAGCTCGCGGGCCTGCTCGCGCACCGCGTCGCTTTCTACGCCTTCTTCGAGGGCTAGCTGCGTGATGCCGTACCGGTCGCGCAAGTCAACCCACAGGATGCCACCTTTGTCGCGGGTGCGCTGCACCCAGCCCACAAGCGTAACAGTCTGACCTACATTTTCTTGGCGAAGCTCGCCGTTGGTGTGCGTCCTTAACATCGCAGATTTAACGGATTTAACGGATTTCGCGGATACGCCTGTCGGAGGCAGGCTGACTACGCGGATGATTTAGGAGTGAGCGCGGGGCGCAAAATTGGGCGAAGGTACTTCGTTTTTTGGGCTCCAGAAGTTTGGTATGGAGTATGTAAGGAGAGAAAATACGTCCGCGTCCATTCTCAACACCACTCGCGTAGTCAGCTTGGCTTTAGCCAAGCGTATCCACGCAATCCGTTAAATCCGTTAAATCTGCGATTATGAAAGTCCTTCCTACCCTGGCCCTAGGGGCTGCCCTGCTGGCGGCCGGCGCCGCCCAGGCCCAAACCAAAGTCAAGACTAAAACCAAGAGTGACAGCGGCGTAGACGTAAAAACCAAGAGCGAAGCGCCCGCCGTCACGCTCGACGGCCCCATCAAGCGCGTCGAAACGCTCTCGGGCATTGATATTTATCCCAAACCCAATTCTAACAGCGTGCTGCTGAGCTTCACCCAGCAGTTTACCAAGCCCGGCACGCTAGTGATGACTGACTACAAGGACAGGGTGGTGTATCAGCAGGCGCTCGACCCGGCCAACAACACCGGCGCGCCCGTGGACCTAGGGCACATCCAGGCCGGCACCTATCTCATTGAAGCCAAGATAGCTAACTATGTATACTGGAAGAAAGTCCGCATTCGCTACCCTTCGCCGCGGCGCTAGGCCCTAGGCCTTTACCTTGGTTCAGCCCGGCCCGGCTACCCAGCCGGGCCGTACTTTTACCTGCTCTATGAAACTCCTGCTTTCGTTTTGCCTGCTGCTGGCGCTCACCAGCTTTGCCCCGCCCAAACCCAAGCTCACCACCGTAAAGCTGGCGCCGGGCTTGGCCGTGGGCGTGCCCCAAGGCTTCGCGCCGCTGCCCGACGAAGGCATTGCCGTGAAGTTTCCGGCGGCGCGCAAGCCCCTGGCGGTGTTCAGTGACCCCAGCGGGCGCATCGACTACAGCATTTCGGCGCGGCCTACTACGTTTGGGCCCGACTACCCTATTCTGCTGGCCATGTACAAGGCCAGCGTGCAGCGGCTCTATACCAAAGTTGATTTTTTGACCCAGGAAACGCGCAAGGTGAACGGCCGCGAGTTTGCGGTGCTGGAGTTCGTCTCGACCCTGAGCGACAACCGCCGCACGGTGCAGCAGGCCGCCATCCGCAAGTACGAGTACATCCAGTACGCCGTGCAAGGGCAGCAGCTGTACATTTTCTCGTTCTCGGCCCCGGCCGAGGAGCAGGCCAAGTGGCGGCCGATAGCCCAGGCCGCGATGGGCGCCGTGGAGTTGAAGTAGTCAATACTTTGTTTAAAAGAACGTCATGCTGAGCCCCGCGAAGCATCTCTACCGCGTCGTTGTTCGGTAGAGATGCTTCGCGGGGCTCAGCATGACGTTCTTTGTATATTCCGCCAATGCCTTTGCCACCCATGCTCACCGACGAGTATTTTATGCGCCAGGCCCTAGGGGAGGCGCAGCAGGCGCTGGCGGCGGGCGAAATTCCGATTGGGGCCGTGGTGGTGCTGGCGGGCGAAATAATTGGGCGAGGCCGCAACCAAACCGAGCAATTGCGCGACGTGACGGCCCACGCCGAGATGCTAGCCCTTACAGCCGCCGCCAACCGCTTGGGCAATAAGTATCTCACCCACTGCACCCTGTACGTGACTGTGGAGCCCTGCGTGATGTGCGCCGGGGCCAGCGCCTGGGCCCAGGTGGGCCGGCTGGTATTCGGGGCCGACGAGCCCCGCACCGGCTACCGCCGCCACGCCCTGGGGCTGCTGCACCCGCGCACCCAGGCCCTAGGGGGCGTGTGCGCCGAAGAGTGCGCGGTGCTGATGCAGGCGTTCTTCGCGCAGAAGCGCGGGCTGGGATAGTGCGCATCGAGTGCCGGATGGCGCTATTGCCCAACCAACTGATGGCCAGCAGGTAGACGCCGGCAACTAAGCTGCGCCGTAACCTCAACTGCTGGTTAGGGGTTATAGCAGGGTCACATTGATTTTACCTTAACTCACCCGCACCATGGCTTTCGAACTGCCCAAGCTGCCCTATTCCTACGACGCCCTCGAACCCACGTTTGACGCGCAAACCCAGGAGATTCACCACACCAAGCACCACCAGGCCTACGTCACTAACCTGAACGCCGCCATCGCGGGCACCGAGTTTGAGAACCAGAGCCTGGAGGAAATTCTGCACAACATTGCCAAGGCTACGCCGGCCATTCGCAACAACGGCGGCGGCCACTGGAACCACTCGCTGTGGTGGACCATTCTGAGCCCCAACGGCGGCGGGCAGCCTACCGGTGCCGTGGCCGACGCCATCAACCAGTCGTTCGGCAGCTACGACAAGTTCAAGGAGGAGTTCACCAAGGCCGCCACCACGCGCTTCGGCTCGGGCTGGGCTTGGCTGTGCAAGGTGGCCGACGGCTCGCTGAAAATCTGCTCGACGCCCAACCAAGACAACCCGCTGATGCCCGATGCCAATACCTGCGGCGGCACCCCCATCCTGGGCCTCGACGTGTGGGAGCACGCCTATTACCTCAAGTACCAGAACAAGCGCCCCGACTACATCGCCGCCTTCTTCAACCTCATCAACTGGGACGAGGTGAACAAGCGCTTCGACGCTGCCAAGTAGCCTTAGGCACTTTTCCTAGGCCCACTCAGCCTGCCAAACGCCCGCCTGCCCTGCGCAGACGGGCGTTTTTGCGTGGGGCGCCAGCCGCCGGGGCGTAACGCAGGCGTCATATTTCTGGCGGGAGTTTTTGTATCTTTAGCAGCAAAAGCGTCCTTTTTTCTTTTAAGCCGAGCCCCATGAGTATCAAGTTGCGCCTGACTGTGCTGAGCTTCTTGCAGTTTTTTATTTGGGGCGCGTGGCTGATTACGATTGGCGCGTACTGGTTTCAAACCAAGCAGTGGTCGGGGGCGCAGTTCGGGGCCATTTTCTCGACCATGGGCATCGCGTCCATCTTCATGCCCTCGCTCATGGGCATTGTGGCCGATAAGTGGGTGAATGCCGAAAAGCTCTACGGCGCGCTGCACCTGCTAGGCAGCCTCACGCTGTGCGCCATCCCGTTCGTCACCGACCCCGGCGTGTTCTTCTGGGTTATCCTGCTAAACATGATTTTTTACATGCCCACGCTGGCGCTATCCATTGCCGTGTCGTACTCGGCCCTCAAAAGCCAGGGCCTCGACGTGGTGAAGGACTACCCGCCCATCCGGGTGTGGGGCACGGTAGGCTTCATCGCGGCCATGTGGACGGTCACCTTCCTGGGGTTCGAAAAGTCGGCCAACCAGTTTTACGTGGCCGCCGGCGCGGCGCTGCTGCTGGGCTTCTACGCGTTCACGCTGCCCAAGTGCCCGCCGCCCTCGTCGGGCTCATCGGGCCGCTCGCTGGTAGATGCCCTAGGGCTCAAGTCGTTCGCCCTGTTGCGCGACCGCAAGCTGGCCACCTTTTTCCTTTTTGCCCTGCTGCTCGGGGCCGCTTTGCAGCTCACCAACGCCTACGGCGACACCTTCCTGCACGACTTCGACAAGATTCCGGCTTACCGCGACACGCTTTCGGTGCAGCACCCGGCTTTTATCATGTCAATTTCGCAGATTTCGGAAACGCTCTTTATTCTGGCTATTCCGTTCTTTTTGCGGCGCTTCGGCATCAAGCAGGTAATGCTATTTAGCATGATTGCCTGGGTGTTGCGCTTTGGCCTGCTAGCCTACAGCAACCCCGCCGATGGCCTATGGATGATTATTCTCTCGTGCATCGTCTACGGCATGGCCTTCGATTTTTTCAATATCTCGGGTTCGCTATTCGTCGAAACCCAGACCCAGCCCAGCATCCGGGCCAGCGCCCAGGGCTTGTTTATGATGATGACTAACGGCTTTGGCGCCGTGCTAGGCAGCTCCATCAGCGGCCTCGTTATCCAGCACTACTTCACCGACGCCAGCGGCAACAAGGACTGGCACGGCATCTGGCTGGCCTTCGCCGGCTACGCCCTCACCATTGCCGTGCTGTTCGTGTTCCTCTTCAAGCACAAGCACGAGGCGCAGCCCCAAGAAGCCGCCTACTCCGAGCCAGCGCTAGCAGCCTAAGCTCGGCAGTATAAAAAGAGCACAAGAGTTCCATCCCTTCCGCCTGCTAGGGCACAAAAATACCCGCCTGATTGTCAGACGGGTATTTGCTTTTTAAGCGAAAATCTGCTTAGCCAGCCCGCATCGCGAGCGCGCTTGTGAAATCCGTTGCGTCAATTAAATCTACGATTTAAAGAAAAACGCACCCTCAATTTGGGCGTTCTCGTCCGAGTCGGAGCCGTGCACGGCGTTGGCCTCGATGCTCTTCGCAAATTTTTTGCGGATGGTGCCTTCCTCGGCGTTGGCCGGGTTGGTGGCGCCGATGAGGGTGCGGAAGTCTGCCACGGCGTTATCTTTTTCGAGGATGGCGGCCACGATGGGGCCGCTCGACATGTACTTTACTAAGTCGCCGTAAAAAGGGCGCTCTTTGTGCACGGCGTAAAATTCGCCGGCGCGCTCGGGCGTCAGGGTTACTTTCTGAAGCTCCACGATACGGAAGCCGCCGTGCTCAATCATGGCCAAAATGTCGCCAATGTGCTGGTCGGCCACGGCGTCGGGCTTAATCATCGTGAAGGTGCGGTTGGTTGCCATGCTTTTTTTCGAGGGTGTAAAAGGGGAAATGATGGGCTTGGGGGCGCAAAGGTAGGCTAAGCAGCGGGCTGGCAACTTCGATGAAGGCGAACCTTACCCCTCGGGTTGCGTGTTGAAACCCAATTCGTGCCGAACTTTGTCGGCCCGTTTTTATGCCGGCCGGGCGCCGGTCGTTGTTTAGTTCGCATTCGTAGGTCAGTCACGCTGTCGATGTTTCCTTCCGTCTCCGAGTTGCAGAGCCTACTGGCCGAGCCCAAACAGATATTTATCACCACCCACCACAAGCCCGACGCCGACGCGCTGGGCTCGTCGCTGGCCTGGGCCACCTACCTTAAAAAGAAGGGCCACTCCGTGACGGTCGTCACGCCCTCCGACTACCCGGCCTTCCTCAACTGGATGGCGGGCAACGACGAGGTGGTGGTGTATGAGCCGCGCCACAACGACCGCCAGGTGCGCGACCTGGTGCACCGGGCCGACCTGCTCTTCTGCCTCGATTTTAACTGCCTAGGGCGCATCAATGAGCTAGGCGAGTACGTGCGCACGGCGCCGGGCTACAAGGTGCTCATCGACCATCACCAGCGCCCCGAGCACTTCGCCGACCTGGCCTACTCCGATGTGCAGGCGGCGGCCACGGCCGAGCTGATTTTCGAGATTATTCGGGCCCTCGGCGACCAGGACCTCATTGACCGCGGCATGGGCGAGGCGCTCTACGCAGGCATCATGACCGACACGGGCTCGTTTCGGCACCCCAGCACCTCGCGCAACGTGCACCTCATCATCGCCGAGCTGCTCAACGTGGGCATCGACTTGGCCGCCGTGCACCGCCGCATCTACGATTCGCACTCCGAAATTCGGCTGCGCTTCCTAGGGTACATCTTGAAAGATAAGCTGGTGGTGCGCCGTGAATTCAACACCGCCTACATTGCCGTGACGCAGCAGGAGTTGCGCGACTACGAAAGCAAGACCGGCGACACCGAAGGCCTGGTCAACTACGCGCTCAGCATCGAGGGCATCGTGTTGGCGGCCGTGTTCATCGACCGCGGCTCGGCGGTGAAGATTTCCTTCCGCTCGGTGGGTGACTTTTCGGTGGCTGATTTCTCGCGCGCCCACTTCGACGGCGGCGGGCACCACAACGCCTCGGGTGGCGTCAGCTACCAGCCGCTCGATGCCACGGTGGAGCGCTTCGTGGGGCTGCTTCCGCAGTACCAGGCCCAGCTGGTGAGCACCCCGGTGCCCGAGCCGGTGCCGGTGGTAGTTGCGCCGCCGCTGGCCTAACTTTGAATTTCGAATGTAGAAGATGTGTAAATGTGAGAGATGTGAAAATTACCAGCTCATTTTCACATCTCTCACATTTACACATCCTCCGCATTTCCCACATTTCATTTTCAATCTGTTTTCATGCAGTTTACTTTCCGGCCCGGCGTGGCCCGGCAGCTGGCCCTGGCGGCTGGCGCGCTTAGCATTGCTTCCCTCGTTTCGTCGTGCAACAGTGGCGGCGACTTTGCCAAAACCAAGTCGGGCATTGAGTACAAGCTTTTCAAAAAGGATGGCAGCAAGTACACAGCCCGCACGGTAGCCAACGGCGAAGACCCTACTTTTAAGGACCGCCAGGGCAAGTTTTTGCTGGCCCACGTCACCTACCTGACCGGCAAGGACTCGGTGCTGCAAAGCTCGCGGCAGCAGCTGCAAAATCATCCCGTACCCCTGCCCCTGATGGCGGCCACCCGCAAAGGCGGCCAGGAGGAGGCTCTAGCCCTGGTGCAGCCCGGCGACAGCGCCGTGTTCCGCTTCCGCGCCGACTCGCTCTTCAAAGGCCGCCCGGTGCCGGCCGAGCTGAAGCGCGGCGGCAACTACCTGGTAATGCAGGTAGTGGGCGTGAAAGTAATTGACCAGGCCGAGGCCATGAGCATGCAGCAGGAGCTGCAGCAAATAGCCATGGCTGAGCAGCAGCGCCAGATGCGCGCCTACGCCGCCGACCAGGACAAGAAAGACGAGGTGACGCTGCAGGACTACATCAAGAAAAACAACCTGACGGCCGCCAAGAAAAGCGCTACCGGCAGCGGCGTTTACATCCTGACTACCCAGCCTGGCACCGGCCCCGATGCCAAGCCCGGCCAGCTCGTGACGGTAAAATACCGCGGCACGCTGCTCGACGGCAAGGAGTTTGACTCGAGCGCCAAGCACCCCGGCCAGCCTGACTTCTCGTTTGCCGTGGGCCGCGGCCAGGTTATTCCCGGCTGGGACGATGCCCTGACGCAGCTCAGCAAAGGCGCTAAGGCAACTATTCTGGTGCCTTCGTCGCTGGCGTATGGCAAGGCTGGCTCGCCGCCCGCCATTCCGGCCAACTCGCCGCTGCGCTTCGATATCGAGGTAGTGGACATTAAGGACGCCCCCAAGATGCCGGCGGGCGCCATGAACCCGGCTGCCCAGGCTCCCACCTCGGCCCCGGCGGGCCAGTAGCCAGCTGCCCTAGCCCCTTTTGTTGCCGCCACGCCGTTTTGGCGTGGCGGTTTTTTTTACCCGTAATTCTCGCGCCATGAAGCGTTTTTTGTTAGCTTTTCTTTCCTTGGTGGCCCTAGGGGGCACCGCCCAGGCCCAGGCGCCGGCCACTGGCTTCGAGCGCCTGCCCAGCGGCACCGAGTACCAGCTGTTTCGGCGGGCGCCGGGTGGTGGCTACCAGCGCCGCCCGCTGGTGGTGCCCACCGACTCGGCCTATAGCACCCGCCAGGGCAAGTTCTTAATGGCCCACGTGGCCTACCTCACCGGACGCGACTCGGTGCTGCAAAGCTCGCGGCAGCAGCTGAAGAACCAGCCGGTGCCCGTGCCGCTGCAGCCCGTGCAGCGCAAAGGTGGCCCTGAGGAAGCCATGTCGCTGCTGCTACCCGGCGACAGCGCCGTGTTCCGGTTCGGGGCCGACTCGCTGTTTAAGGGCCGCCCGGTGCCGGCCGAGCTGAAGCGCGGCGGCAACGCGTTGGTAATGCACGTTACGGCCGTAGGGCTGGTGACGCAGGCCCAGGCGATGGCCGCCATGCAGCAGATTCAGCAGCAGGCGCGGGCCGAGCAGGAGCGCCAGGCCAAGGCCCATGCCGCCACCCAGCTACCCAAGGACAACGCTGCCATCCAGGCCTATTTGCAGGAATATAAGCTGGCGTCCGTGGCCAAGAAGACGCCCGGCGGCACTTGGTACGTCATTACCAAGCACGGCACCGGCCCGCTGCCCACGGCCGGCGAAACGGTGCGCGTGAAGTACCGCGGCACGGTGCTGGCCACGGGCAAGGAATTCGACTCGAGCGACAAGCACGGCGGCACGCCGTTCGACTTCAAGCTGGGTGCCGGCCAGGTTATTCCGGGTTGGGACCAGGGCATTGCCGCGCTGCCCAAGGGCAGCAAAGCCACCCTGCTCATTCCTTCGTCGCTGGCCTACGGCGAGCGTGGCGCGGGCGCCGACATTCCAGCCGATGCGCCACTGCGCTTCGACGTAGAGCTGCTCAATACCACCAGGCCAGCGGCCAGCAGCCCCGCCAGCAAGGGCAAGCCGGCCGTTAAAAAGGCGAGTCCCGCGGCCAAGAAAAAGTAAGCCGCCCGGTATTTCGGCGCGTCCTCCTAGGGCTTATTCCTAACGCCAGGCTGCAGTAGCCTGGCGTTTTGCGTTTTTGATTACCATTGGTTGCTACCGGCTTTTCAGGTCGTCGTTGCTGGCCTTTTTGTGGGGGCGCGCTGGGTCTTCCTGGCCGAAGCGGTAGTTGAAGCTGAGGCGCAAGGAGCGCTGGTAGGTGCGGTACTCGGTGCGCTCGTCGAGGAACGCGGTGGCAAGGCTGCTGCGGTTGGGAAACGAGTCGGTAAAGGGATTGGCCAGGTTTAGCACCAGGTCGGCCTGGTCGCCGAACACCGTTTTTTTGACCCCTAGGGTGTAATACAGGCTGGCCGAGCCCTGGCCCTGCAGGGTGGGCGCGGGCAGGGCGGCCGCCAGCGACGCCTGCGCGGTGAGCTTGCGGGTGAAGTGGTACGAGGTATCCACGTTCATGCCGGCCGAGAAGCCGCGGCGCAGCAGTTCGCGGTCGGGGCTCAGAAATACCACGTACTGCGCGTTGGGGCCGCCGCTGACTTCCCAGCGCTGCGTGAACTTGGCCGTGCCGTAGAGGGTGAGCTGGTAATAGGTGGTGGCCGCCACGTTGGCAAAGGTTTGGGCCGTGACGCCCGGCGTGCTGGTGGGCAGGCGCACCGCCTCAATAGCGCGGCCGGTGTGGCGCACCGCGCCCGTTAGCAGCAGCGTGGCGGTGCGCATGCCGGTAGCGTAGCTGGCCTCGTACGCATCGGTTAGCTCAGCCGCTAGCGTGGGGTTGCCGTAGGTGATATTCTGCGGATTGGAGCGGTCAACAAATGGGTTGAGAAAGTCGATGGATGGGCGGGTAATGCGGCGGCTGTACGCCAGGCGCAGGCTGCTGGTATCGCTAAAAGCGTAGCGCAGGCTGGCACTGGGTAGCGGCGAATAGTAGCTGCGGGGCGGCAGGCTGCCCCCACCAGCCCCAAAGTCAGCCTCGTCGGCGGTGCGCTCCAGGCGGGCCCCTAGGGTGGCCGTTAGCTGCTTACCCGGCGCCGTAGCATAGCTGGCGTAGGCGGCTTGCACTTGCTGCTGGTAGCTGAAACTAGTGCCCCGGCCCGGCAGCGGCGCCAGCCCCAGGGCTTGGCCCGGCGCGCTACCCGCTACCTCGGCCACCGAGCCCGTGCGCCGAAAAATAGCTTTGGTGCCCACCTCCAGGGTGCTTTTGGCGCCTAGGGGCTGGGTGAAGTCTGTTTGGGCGGTAAGCTCGCGGCTGGGGGTACGGCCCTGGCTACGCTCGCGGTAGTCGGCCTGGGCGGGATTCAGCGGCGCGCGCGAATTGGTATACTGGTCGAAGCCATACCCTGCGGTGCCGGCCGTGGCGGCGTACTGGCCCAGCACGCTCCACTCGCGCCGGGCCCGGGCGAAGGTGCGGGTATAGGTGCCCGTAAGCTCGGTGCCGAGGCTGCCCACGTAGTCAGTAGTAGCGCGGGTAAAAAGCTGATTAACTGCCGCATTTGCCGACGACAGCTGACTAAGCAGGGCGCGCTGCCCCTGGGCCTGGTAGCCGCTCAGCACCGCCAGCAGGGAGAAGCTGTGGTGCGCGGCTAGGTCGTAGTCGAGCCCTAGGGAGGCGTTGTACCAGGTGCCGGTATTCTGGCGCCGGCCGCTTTGGGTAAGCGTATCGGCCGGGCCAGTACTCGTAAAATCCAGGCGGCGGCGCGTTAGGAAGTCGGGCTCGCGCCAGCCGCCGGCCCCCACCGCCAAGGTGCTACCCACCTTACCGCGCTTCCAGCCGAGGGCGGCCGTGGTTTCGCTGCTTTGGTTGCCGCCGCTGGCGCCAAGGCGCCCGTTCAGCGCCGGGCCCGTTGCTTTTTTGAGCACGATGTTGACCAGGCCCGCCGTGCCTTCACCGTCGTTCTTCGCCGAAGGGGTAGTTACTACTTCCACACGCAGGATTTGGTCGGCGGGCAGGCTTTTCAGGGCTTGAGCCAGGTTTTGCGTGAGCGCCGGCGCGGGCTTGTTGTTAATCAGCACCTTGAAATTGCCCGAGCCACGCAGGGTTACGCTGCCGAGGTTATCCACGGCCAGCAGCGGGGTGTGGCGCAGCACATCCTGGCCGGTGCCACCAGCGTTGCCTACGTCCTGGCTGGCGTGGTACACTAGGCGGTCGGGCTGCACTTCTACCAGCGGCCGGGTGCCCACCACCACGGCTTCGCCTAGCTGCTGGGGCGCGGGCACCAGCCATATGAGAGCTAGCGCCACCGGCTCCGCCACCACTACTTGCTGCTGGTGAGTGGCATAGCCTACCAGGCTTACTTGTAGGCGAAAGGTGCCCGGCGCCACTGCCAGCGTAAAGCGGCCCTGGGCATCGGTGCTGGCACTGGCGGCTGGTGGGCCCGCCAGCGCCCCCTTGGGCCACAAAACCACCGTGGCAAACGCTACTGGCTGCTGGCTCGCCGAGTCGCGCACGCTACCAGTTACGGAACTGCTTAGGCCTTGGGCAGCCGCAACTTCGCTAAATAGCGCCAGCAGCAGTAGGCTAAGCAGGCGAATAAGGCAACTCCGGCTGCAATTCATTGTGCATGCTAGTGGGGTGAGGCCCTACAGAAGCGCCCGGCCGCCTAGGGGTTGCACTGCCACGCTGCCCTAGGGCGGCGGTACAAGCGCCTTTGCGCGCCCTAGCCCCCCAGCACCTCGCTGAGCACTTCCAACGATTTTATTTCGCCGAAGCCTTCCAGGTGCAGCTGGTAATAGCGCAGCAGCACGGCCAGCAGCTCGCGGCGCACGTGGCCGCTGGGGATGGTGCTGGTGGCGGGGGCGTGCAGCAGCTGGTCGAAGTACTGGTCGAACTCGCGCAGGCGCAGCTGCTGCGGGCCGCTGCTGTAGCCGCAGGGCTACCGTAGTAGCCTTAGCATATTAACTAAAACTGCAGCCGACCAGACTGGCTTTAGCGGCGCACCTGCTGAGTGCAAAACTAGTATCGCTACTTTCACTTCCTGAAATAGCAAATAGCAACGGTTAGCAACCAATTGGTTACAAGTCGGTTGACACTTAAATTAGTCTTCGGAAGGCAACTATATGAGTAAAGAACAGCGTCTGCCTCACTACTAAAATAGAGGTGTACCTTCTTCTACATACTAAATATTCTTACTTCAAGAGTTTATTAGCAGGTGTAGGTTTTTAAAAAAGCCCGTCGGCGACAAATACTCTTCCCAAACATTTCTTAATCGCTTCTGCAAAGCTATAAAATCTTCATCTGAAATAGAACGATGAAAGTTTGCCACTACTTCATCAATCCTATCCACATCTTTTTCAGCTACCCAGACGCACAGTTCTCGCCAATTAATTACGCTATCATACGGTAAAACACTGTCAGTATCTACAAATACAGGTATTCTACCGCAACAGATAGTCTCAAAGAATCTGATAGAATTATTCCCTATACCTCGCACGCACAGTGTATAATCACTATTTAATATATTTTCTACAAAAATTCTTCTAAAATCAGCATTTGATTCTGTTACCTTACCAGAATTAAGCCCACTAGGTCCGAATGCAAAATTACTTTTTAATACAAAATTAGGAGCGATTTTAGAAGACCTTTGCAATCCAATTATTGCCCTTGCCCGGTATGAGTGAGATATCTTATCTGGATACTTTTGAATTAATCCAAGGTAATTTGTAATTAATTTTATTCCACTAATTATTTTTTCTTTTCCAAAAGATACATTTAAAGGCGGAGCATAACCACAAAAACCTATTACGGGAGTAATACCCCTAGAACGAGGTATTATATTACCTTCAGTATATTTTTTTAAAAAATCTTCAAAAAAATGAGGCCATGATTGTTCATTATTTGCCTGCGATGACTTATCAATAGCACTAGTAAATACAATAGAATTTTTAATAGTAATGGCTACATTTGCAACATCATGACCAGCAAATATTAATAATTTTTTGTTAGCCTTGCCAACTTTATCTAAAAAATCTTGAATACTTTCTTCAAAAGAGCGTCTATTAGCTGATAAGTCATAATATATCGGCAACAAACAGGCATCACACTCCTCGATAGAGGTTAATTCTATAAAATTTCTACCAAATTTGATATAATCATCAAACCTACCGGCTTCAACTATTCTAGATTCTTGCTTAGCTATATCGTCAGACATAAATGGTATAAGCATCTGCACATAGCGGCCAATTTTTAGCAGACTCAAATCCGTATATAACTTAAATTTATTTTTCATGTTAACCAAAAAATACTTAAATTTATTTTCAATATAGGCAAAGGTAATTACACACAAACTCACAAAACAAGTTCTTCACTAAATCTCTTCGATAAATCAACAATCAGATACTTACCTAACTAATAAATTTATCATATTCTTTGAATCATCAAAACTTTGCTAGTTTATACCAAAGCGCTTCAACAGCCAAGGATTAGGATATATTTTACGGCAGGCACTGTAGTAGCGACGGTTGCTTTATAGCTTTAATCAGGATTTAGTTAATGTTGAGTTTGGAAGCCTAATAAAGCTCGCATCCGACAAGGTGCCTTCTGTTACCAAACACCGGGCTTGTTCTTATTGCCAAAGCACACTGCGCCACTTAACAAGCCTGAACTAGCAGCGAATAAGATTATTTCAACCGTTTAGTAGTAAGTAACTAGAAAAGGATGGTTTGTGTGCTAAATCTCTATTACCCTTTGTGTAAAGGGAGGCAAACAATGACTGTGACTGCTACCCTACTTTAGCCTATCTGATGCAGGATGGCCAACTTATTTTCTTATCGAAGTACAATAGCTATATTTGGGCTAATAAAACATGCAACAGTACTTCAGTAGCAAATGCAGTATTAAATAATATTTGCTTTGCACTGCACAGCGAAATAGGCTTGACACTGACAGATATTAATATATTGCTGCATAAACCAAAAAATTTTATTTATCAAGTGCTTTAAAAAGTCTTAATAATTTTATCCGCAACTTAAAAAAGTTATTTTAATAACAAATAACCAACCAGAATCTTATGAAACAAATAAACTATACAGGTCAAGTATGGATATGCTTTTTTGGCATGAACCGCTCATTGTCAAAAACCCAAGCATCAATACAACAGAATATACTCGACCCCTTAATAAAACTAGGTTGGCGCTACCATACTTTAGCGGCATTCATGCATATCAATGGCAACTTTTCAAACCGACATTCCGGAGAGGAAAATGTGAGTATTGAAGTAAATGGTCATGAAAAATTAGGCATAAACTTATACAAGCATATAAAACAGGATTTGTTCGACTACAGCTTTGATTGGGATTCAGTCAATACGCATGGTGACGCATGGGGTGACGACTTTCAAAGCACCAAAAATCTTTGTAGGGCACTCCATAGCCTAGAAAAAGTAACAGAATTTTGGCACGGGCAAGCAGGACCAAATGATTTATTTATTTACCTACGTCCAGATATGATTTATCATGACCCCTTTCCCTTTGAAGAGTTTGCGCGGAAACTGCAGCAGCACGGAGAAAAACTGTTGATTACTCCTGATTGGGCGCTTTACAATGGGCTTAATGACCGCTTTGCCATAATGGGGCGAGCAGCAGCTGAAACTTACGGCTTTCGCCTGCAACTTATTTCTGACTATTTTAAGCAGCTAAAGTCTCCACTGCACGCTGAAAGACTACTCAAATTTGTTGCAGAAAAAAACCATCTTCGTTTTCAAGGAAACTTTACAGAAATTAGAGCTTCACGAGTAAGGGCTAATGGGGCGGTAGTACATGAAAGCTTCGCTCCCCAATCGAGCTTGTTAGCTAGAATACTGACTAGGATTAAGGGAAAAGAGAATGTGGAGAAGGCCAGAGCCGTAAAATTGCCTTACGGCGGGTTATAGCTGTGCTTGCTAGGGAATGTAGCCAGGATAGGTTTAGGCAACAGAAATACTTGCTGGCGGCAGTTCTACTACCTGTGGCCAAGCTGTAGCTACTGCCGAAGCAGGACGCTGCTGCATAGAGCCCGCCCCCAGCGATGCCTGTGCAGCAACTCGCGCAGCCAAACCTTGCTTGCTTTATGCTTAGCAGTGGGGTTACCACAGACGCCTGACACCTAGGGGCGAGCGGGGCACTTGGCAGGCCTAGCCAGCGAGCACCTCACTGAGCACGTCCAGCGACTTGATGTCGCCGAAGCCCTCCAGGTGCAGCTGGTAGTAGCGCAGCAGCACGGCCAGCAGCTCGCGGCGCACCTGGCCGCTGGGGATGGTGCTGGTGGCGGGGGCGTGCAGCAGCTGGTCGAAGTACTGGTCGAACTCGCGCAGGCGCAGCTGCTGCGGACCGCTGCTGTAGCCGCTGCCGCCCGCGGGGCCGGCCATCATCAGCTGGTCGGTGAGCTCGGCGCCGCTCGTGATACCGAAGCCCAGGTAGCCCGCCAAGTGCAGCAGAAACAGCAGCGCAAAGTTTTCCATGCCCACCTCCTGCTCGTCAAAAGCCAGGATGGAATCGTGCAGGAAGCGGAATAGCGGCAGGTTTTCTTCTTCTTCGCGCACGGCCTTGCTCAGCACTTCGCTCAAGAAAAGCGCCACGCTGCTCTTGCGCACATCGTAGGGCAAGGAGCGGAATGGCTCGGCGCAGCGAAACTCGGACAAACGGGTGAGGTCGGAGCCCTGGCGCGGCACGTAGGCCACCAGTTCCAGCAGGGTAAGGGGCTGGAACAGGGCGATGCGGCCCGGCGGCTTGGCCTTGCGCACGCCGTTTACGAGGTAGCTCTGCACGCCGCGCCGCTCGGTGTATACGCGGGCAATAATGCTGGTTTCGCGGTACTTGAGGTAGTTAAAAACGATGCCGTGGGTTTTGATGAGCATGAGGCCTAGGGGAAATAATAATTGAAAATGAAGTGAAAGAACGTCATGCCGAGCGCAGCGAAGCATTTCGCTCGCGCCGTTGGGATGACCCTAGGCGGCGCGGTAGATTGGCCCTACCCTACTTGCTCAGCACCGCTACTTTGCTCACGCACGTGTTCTGGCCCTGGGCGTCGGAGCTGAGCACCAGGTACACACCCGAGCGCACACGCTGACCCTGGGCATCGGTGAGGTTCCAAGTGACGGTGCCGCCGGCGGCGGTGGTGCTGTACACGAGGTGGCCGGCGATGTCGGTAATTTTTACTTGCGCGTTGTTTACCACGCCGCGGATGCCGACGGTGCCTGCGAATTCGGGCCGCACGGGGTTGGGGAACACCTGGGCGCAGCTGGGCTTGCCCTCGGTGAGGCTGGCCGAGCCCTGGTAGCTGACCACGCCCGCGTCGGTGGCTACGAATACTTCGCCGGTTTTGTCGTTCACGGCCAAGTCGTTAATCGTGTTGCTGGGCAGCGGGCTGTTGGCGGTAGTGAAGTGGAGCAGTGCCTCGCTGGCGGTGGCATTGAAGAGCCACAGGCCGTTGGGCGTGCCAAACCATTTGCGGTTGGCTCCGTCGATGGCTATGCAGGTTACGCTCTCGTTGTAGAGCGTCGGAAACAGCCCGTTGCCGCTCTGGGCCACTGGCTTGGTGAACGTAGGCTGGGCTACGGCGCCCACCAGGGGGCTAGGGTCGCCCACGTAGGCTACCCCCTCGGCGGTGCCCACCCAGATGGCGCCGGCGCGGTCGCGCGCCACGCAGTAAAGTGAGTTGCTGGGCAGCCCATTGGCGGTGCCAAAGTTGAACGCCTGGCGGCTGGTGGTGTCGTAGGCCATCAGCCCGGTGCCCTCCTTGCGCGACTGCGTGGCCCAGGGATTGCCGAAGGCATCCACTACCACGCGGTCGAGGTTTTGCAGGCCGAATGCATAGTTGGCTGACTGCCAGCGGCCAGTGCCCGGCTCGAAGCGCAGCAGTCCCGACACGTTGGCCCGCTGGTGGCGGTTGACTACCCACAGGTAGCGGCCGCTGGGGTCGGCGGCCACGTCGGTTACGCGCACGTAGTCCAGGTTGGTAGCGTCGGGGTCGAGGCTGCTGCGCAGGGGCGAGCCTGCGGGCGTGCCAGCGGTGTAGCGCTGAAACTGGCCGGGGCCCTTCCAAGCCAGCAGGCCGTTGCCGTAGCTAGCCAGGTAGAGCGTGCCATCGGCCAGGCGGGTGCCGCGCGACAGGTCGAGCAGATTAGGAAAATCGGTGGCCGAGTAGTTGGCGCTCGTGTAGTTGGTCCACTGCCCGCCGTGGTACTCGTAAAAGCCCTCGCGCCGGCCCTGCTGCAAGCCGCTGCTGCCCGAGTAGCCGCCCGGCAGCACATCAACCGTATTGCTGGCCGCGTCGGCCACCAAGCCAAAAGCCAGGGCCGTGGCCGGGCCGTTAGGCTGAATAACCTCGGGGTTGGCCGTAGCGCCGGGCCCAAAGCGCAGTAGCCCTAGGGTGTAGCTGGCCACGAATAGGGTACCGTCGGCTTCGCGCAGAGCATCCGTTACCACCGGGCCCGTGCTGGCCGTGGGCAGCACATCTACCAGCCGGCCGGTGGGGGCATCGAATCGGCGCAGCGGGTTGTTTTCGAAGGCAACCAGCAGCTGGCCGCCGCTGGTGCGCAGGCGCCGCGCCACGCTGCCGTAGCTGTTGGCCACGAAGCGCCAGCTGCGCGCCGCGCCCGTGCCGGCCAGGTAGCTTACCCCGTAGTAGCGGGCTGCCGCCACCAGATGCCCCTGGTACACGGCTAGGTATTCATACGCCTGGCTGGTATTTTGCGGGTTAGGCACTTCCTGCACCCAGCTTCTGTAGTCGAGCAAGTTAACCGCCGAGCTAAGGCGCCCCCGCAAAATACCAGCCGAGGTAGCCGCAAAAATAGTGTCGTGCAGCACGGCCGTGGCGTAGGCCGTCACGGCCGTGCCGCTCGGCCCGATGGCCCCGTAGGTGTCGCGCACCTCGCGCTTGGCCAGGTCGAGCACTACTATCCCTAGGCTGGTGCTGATGTAGGCCAAGCCATTGAAAATCTGTACCTGATTGATGCTCTTGGCGGTTGCCTGCTTGCGCAGCAGGTCCGTCACGTTGCGCACCGTGCCGCCGGCGCCCAGCAGGTCGATGTTGCCGCTGGCATACACGACAACCAGCTGGGCTGAGGCTGAATCGTAGGCCAGCGCCTGCACGCCCACGTCGCTCAGCCCGTCGCGGCGCGAAAGCATACGCGTGGCATCCAGCGCCTTATCGTAGTAGTAGAACGACGACTCGTCGGCCACGTACAGTCGGTCGCCAGCTTCGGCCAGCAGCCGCGGGTGGCGGGCCGGCAGGTGCAGCTGCCAATCGCCGTAGGCCGCGCCCTGGGCCTGGCTACCAAAGGCGTGGCCGAGCAGCAACCAAAAAACAACCCAGGCGGAAAGCTGTCGCATAAGCAAGCGGCAAAGTATAAGGCAAGAAAAGTGGCGCTAAGCTAACGCGGCCGCTGGCTGCTTAGTGCGCGGCTGCTCCGGGCCGGCGCGGCACCCTAGGGCCCACTTGCCGCTACCGGCCCGCAGCGCCCTGCCGGGCTGGGTCGCGCAGGGGCTGGGCGGCCTCGCCGGCCAAAAAGCAGGGGCGGCAGCGAGCCTCGTAGGCTTCGGTTTCGCCCAGCAGCACCTGGCTGGCGCTGGGCACGGTACGGTACGAGTAGGCGGCCAGTTCGCCGCAGCACACGCACACGGCGTGCACCTTGGTCACGAACTCGGCCGTGGCCAGCAGCGCCGGCATGGGGCCAAAAGGGCGGCCGCGAAAATCCATATCCAGGCCCGCCACGATTACGCGGGTGCCGCCGTCGGCCAACTGGCGGCACACGTCCACCAGCGACTCGTCGAAGAACTGGGCCTCGTCGATGCCCACCACGTCGGTGCCGCCGCCGGCCAGCAGCAGAATTTCGCTGGGCAGCTGCACGGGCGTGCTGCGAATGCTGGTATGGTTGTGGCTCACCACATCCTGGGCATGGTAGCGGGTATCGAGGGCAGGCTTAAAAATCTCGACCCGCTGGCGCGCAATGCGGGCACGGGTGAGGCGGCGAATCAGCTCTTCGGTTTTGCCCGAAAACATGGAGCCGCAAATGACTTCGAGCCAGCCGCGGTGGCGGGGCGGGTCGAGCGGGAAGCGGCGAGGCTCAGTAAATAACGACATGGCAAACGCAAAGCAGTAGTAGCGGGCCACCTTTACTACGCCCAGCAACGCAGCCCCCTGCTTACGAAAGTACAGCCTACCCTGCGCAACCCAGCGAAAGCCACACGGCCGGCAGCCTGGTACAGACTGCCGGCCGCGGCTTATCTACCCTTAGCACCCAGGGTATCAATCAATAAATTTGAGCTGCAAAGCCTCGCTCACCTGGTCAGCCGGAATAGCGAAGCCAATACCTTCAATGCCCTGGCCCACCAGTTTCGCATTCACGATGCCGAGCAGCTGGCCCGAGCGCGCCACGAGGGCGCCCCCGCTATTACCCCCGTTAATGCTTACATCAGTTTGGAGCAGCGTGCGACCGTCGAGCTTGCGCCGGCCGCTGATAATACCTTTCGCGATGCTTTGGCCCAGCTCCTTATCGGCGGGCGTGCCGATGGCAAACACATCGGAGCCTACCTCCACTACCCCACCCGTAGGCAGCTGAAACGCCGTCAGGCCGTCGGTATCCACTTTGAGGAGGGCTAGGTCCATGTCGGGGTTTAGGCGCACCACGCGGCCCTTGGCTTGCAAGCCGTCGGCGAGCAGCACATCTACCGTAGCGTCGTTGCCTACTACGTGGGCATTGGTAACGAGGTAGCCGTCGGGCGAGATGAAGCAACCGCTGCCGTGCCCGTCGCTGGTCACGATGGTGGCTACGCACCGCGCCGCGGCACCGATGCCGTTATCGCCGGTGGGCTTGAGGGGCGCGGCGCGGCGCACGCTGATGGGCGCCATTTTTTCACTGGCGGCCAAATTTGGCTTCACCGCTGAAGTGGAGCCTAGGCCGGTGCTTGCGCTAGCATTCGCCGCTTCTAAGCCAGTCGAAGCCAGCGCCGGGGCATTGGGATTGGCCAGCGCGGCCGTGGTGGTGGGCTGGTCGAGGAAGGTGTACAGAGCATTCTCGAAGGCGTCTTCGAAGGCTGCGCTACCACCTTTCTCAAACTTGACGCTCGAGCCGCTGGTTTTCTGCTCCACCACTGTTTGGCGGGTTTGGTTCACCAGCTTCCAAGTCACTTCCACCGTGCAGCTGGTTTCGAAGCGGGCCAGGGCTTCGTAGGGACTGTTGGCGTTGATATCGTACTTGATATTCCGCATCTCCGCCTGCAGCGTGTAGCGCGCCGCCGAGGCCGCCGAAAATACGCTGCGCCCCGCCGCCGGCACGTTGTAGCCCAGCTCCTTAAGGGTATTGCTGACGGTGTTTTGCAGGGTTTCAGAGTTTATATCGAGCGTCTTACCGAAGTAGAGGATTTCCTTGGTTTCTTTCATAACCAAGAAGTTACCCATTTTATCTCCCCCTTTTACGCGCACGTTCACCGGGCCGGCGGCCACCGACTGGCCGTTAGCAACCGGTTTAGGCAGCCGCGGCATGAGGGCGTGCACTTCCGTTTCGGTAAAGCGGCGATTAGCGCCGGTGCCCGCGTCCACCCCCAGCGCCCCCAGTGGCGCAAGCAGTCCCAGCACCAGGGGGCCTAGGCTCGGGCCACTGTTGCTGCTCCCAGCGGCCGCGCCCACTACCCCGCCCACCAGGCCTACCGGAATAAGCAAGTAGTTGAGGTAGGTAACGCCGTTTACGCGGTTGGCCTTCAACACTTCATTGTAGTCCTTGTAGCCCTCGTGCTTAATTCTGATTTCCGAGGTACCCTTACGCCGCAGGCTCACCTTGGCGCCCCCATCGGCTAGGGGTTTGGCTTCTACCGGCTGGTCGTTGACGTAAATAGTGCTGCCGGCCGGCTGCCCCACTATGCGGATAGTTTGCCGGGAACCCGAGATAAGCGTAGCGCAGCTTTGCAGGAGCACGGAACCAAGCAGCAAGCCACTGATAATAGGAGTAAAAGGTTTGGGCATAGAAAAAAAGAAAGTGAATAACTAATCAATTGAAAAATAGCAAGAACGAATAGAATCGAATTAAATACGGCTTGCCAAAACCTCGGCAATATATAGGCAAAATTCATCTATCCGCTATCAGTGCGCACTGATAGCGCCGAGCTTTTTTTAAAGCTCGCCACCCGTGTTTCAGCTACGGCTTGGCGCCGGCCACATCGCCCCCTAGGGGCAGCAGGCGCGCCTGGCAGGCGAGGCGCTCGTCGGGGCGCAGGCGGCCAGCAGCTTGGTAGCGCTGCTCGGGCTCGGTAAGGGGCGTGAGCGCCTCGGCGCCGGCCAGCACTTGCAGGCGGCAGGTGGTGCAGCGGCCCTTGGCCCCGCAGGCGTGCCACCAGTCGTGGCCGCCGGCCTGAATGGCAGCTAGCAGCGTGGCGCCGGGCCGCAGGGGCAGTGGCGGGCCGCCTAGGCCCTCAATGGTCAGCAGGGGCATTTTATGGCTAACTTGGCGGCGAAACCAGCCCCGTCTGGGGCAATTATGAATTGAAAATTATGGGTTATGAAGGTATTTTTTACTAAAGCCAGGCTGAAAAGGCACGCGTAGCTTGCCTCAGTTTCGCTGGTTTGCCATTCATAATTTTTAACGCATAATCTTCTTCCGCCATGCCCGACAAATATAGCCTTGCCAAGTGCGAGCAGTACGGCCACCGGCTGGCCGCCCGGCTATGCCAGCAGCACTTTGGCTCGCAGCCCGCCGCCACGCTCGATGGCCCGGCGCTGCTAAAATTTACGCCGCTGCGCCAGCTCAACCTGCTGGTGCTGCACCAGCTGCTGGGCCGCTGGCAGCACGAAGCCACCCAGCTGCGCAGCCCCTACTTCGATTTTGAGGCCGCGCCCGTGCGCGAGGCCCTAGGGCAGTTCATGAACGTGCTCTCGCGCCACATCAGCGTGGGGCAGCGGGCGCTGGAGCCGCTGCTGGCCCAGGCCATTGCCTACACTCTGCTGCTGGCCACCGACCCCGCGGCCGCCTTCGAGCGCCTGCTGCTGCCGCCCGCCCAGGCCGCCGTGCCCGACGCCGCCGTGCCCCTACCCTACCTGCGCGAACGCCTGCGCTACCTCGACCTGGGCAAGGGCTTCTTTGAGGGCTTTATGGATAGCCTGCCCACTGGCAACGCGCCGCTTAGCCGCGAGTTTCTGGTGCAGCGCCTCGACCTCTACCGCGCCAACCACTACAAGGAATTGCCCCCCCTCGCCCCCCTGGTAGCCGAGCTAAGCGCGCTGCTGCCCCTCACCGAGGCCGACCTCTGGGACGATGGCCCCGGCAAAACAGCTCCGGCCAAGCCAGCCGCGGCCCCTGCTGCGCCACCCGTTGCGGCCCCAATTTCCCTGGCAGCCCCCAAGCCCGCAGTGCCGGTTGCCGCACCGGCCCCGGCTGCCGCGCCTGCCCCCGCCCCCGCCGTGGCGGCCGCACCGGCGGTGCCAGTGGCCGAGCCAGCTACTAGCGCGCCCGCGCGGCCGCTCGTTACCCAGCCGACAGCCCCCGCCGCGCCGGTTGCCCAGGCACCAGCCGTTTCCACCCCATCGGCCGAGCCCAAGCCAGCGGCGCCTAAAGCAGCCGTACCCTCGTTTGCGCCAGCCGCCGCCAGCGGCGTGCCGCTCTACGAAAAGCTGAAGGCCACCCAGCCGGCCAGCGCCCACCTGGCCGACACGCTGCGCGGGGCCGGGGCAGCCAGCGCGGCGCCCAGCCTGGCCGAGCGCGGCGCGCCCAAAGTTGGCAGCCTGCGCGAAGCCATTTCCATCAATCAGCGCTATAGCTTTATCAATGAGCTATTTAACGGCGAGAACATGGAATACCACGCCGCCATCGAGCACCTCGACCAGCTACCCACCCTCGAGGCGGCCCTGGCCTACGTGCAGCACGAGCTGGCGCCGCGCCACGACTGGGCCCGCCGCGAAGAACACGTGGCCAAGCTACGCAAGCTCATTGAGCGCAAATTTGGCCAAGGCAGTTGAGTACCACCCCGCGCCCGCTCCTCCTGCCCAGGCTGTGGCGCTGGCTGCTGCCTGGGGCCCTAGGGCTGGCAGTGCTGCTCAACCTGGCCTACCCCACCTACCGGCACTACGATTTCTCGTACTCGCCCGATACGCGCAGCTACTTGCGCCTGGCCGCCGGCCGCTTCGATAGCGTGAGTGTGACGCGCCGCTACCGGCTGCTGGTGCCCTTGGCGGCGGGGGCGCTGGCCCGGCCCCTGGCTATGCTAGGCAGCCTGCCCGCTCAGCCGGGCGCCCCCGCCGGCGAAGGCGCGCGCCGCCTGGCTTTCTACCTGATTAACTGCGCGCTGCTAGCCGCGGCGGCGGCGGCCTGGTACCGGGCGGCGCGGCTATCGGGGGCCGGGGCGGGCCTGGCCGCGGTGGCCATGCTGGCCGCACTCAGCAGCCGCTGGGCAGGCTACGCGGCGGGCTTGCCCCTCACCGACAGCCTGTACTGGCTGGTGCTGGCGCTGGCCTACTACGCCGGGCGGCGCGGGCCGGGGGCGGGCTGGGCGGTGGCGGTGGCCCTGCTGCTAGGGCCGCTGGCCAAAGAGTCGTTTGTCTTTGTGCTACCCTGGCTGGCCTGGTACGGCCGCCCGGCGCTGCCCTGGCGCGGCCAAGCCTTGGCGCTGGCTGGGGGCCTAGGGGCTTTGCTGCTAGCCCATCGCTGGGTAGACGAGGCGGCGGGCGCGTTGCCCACGGCGGCCGTGGGCAACGCGCTGGCGCACTTCGATAATATTCGCTACTCGCTGGGCAAGCTGGCGACGGCCAAGGGCCTGGCCGAAGCCGCGAGTAGCTTTGGGCTGCTGTGGGGGCCGGTGCTGGCGGCGCTGGCTTGGCCGGGCGGGCGGCGCGCCCTGGCCCCGGTACTGCGAGCCGCCGAGGGCTGGTGGCTGCTTATCGTCTTCGTACACATGCTCTTATCGGCCGACCTGGGCCGCATGGGCTACCTGGCGGCCCCAGTAGTTGCGGGCGCGCTAGCCTTGGCGCTGGGGTGGCTGCGCCGCGGGCCAGCCGCAGCGGGCAGCGCCAGCTTCGAGAGGTAGTAGGGCCCTAGGAAGGTGGGCAGCACCATTACGCGCCGGGCCCCAAAGCCGCCCAGCAGCGTAGCCGGGTTGCCCAATGTGAGGCGGGCCCGGTCGAGGGGCTGCGGGCCACCCAGCGCATCGGTGTATACTACCGCACCACCAGCCAGCTGGCGGCGCAGCCACGCCCGGAAGCTAGCCGAATCTTGCCCCGCTAGCCCCAGCACCCGCGCCGGGGCCACTGGCTGCCCGGTGTAGTAATGCAGCTGGTTGCGCAAGGGGTTGGGGTCGAGCAAGATAAACCAAGCGGCCGGCTGCTGCTGCGCTGCCGTCCGCAAGGCCGGCCCGGCCGCAGTAAAGGTCAGCAGGCGGGCGGGCACCAGCCCCACGGCCACGTTCCAGAGCAACAAGGCTGCCCCCAGCGCCGCCACGCGCCGGGCCGGCCAGGCCCGCAAGCCGCCGCCGGCCAGCCCCAGCGCCGCCAGCGCTGGCAACAGCACCATAAACTCCGCGTTGCCCGCCGACAGCACCACAAAACCCACTTGCAGGGCGCCAATCAGCCCGTGCGTGCGGCGCAGGCGGCGCGCCGCCGCCGGCCCCGGCGCAAATACCGCCTGGCTTGCTGATAGCACAGGTTTAAGCAGCTGACGATTACTAGCTTCCTGCTTGCTGTCCAGCTTCGGCCTACTTCCCATAATGGCCCACACGGCAAGCGCCAGGCAGCCGGCGGCCACCACGCCCAGCAGCAGCGGCCAGCGGCGCAGCAGCGGCCACAGGTTGCCGTGTACCTGCCCTAGGGTGCGCACCAGGTTGATGGGGGTGAGCAGCCAGCCGCGGCTTCCTAGCCCCACCCGCGCCGCGCCCGTGAGGTAGTCGTGCAGGGCGAAGCGCCCCGCGCCCAAGGCCCCACCACCAGGCGGCGCGGCCAGCCAGTAAGCCCACGGCACCAGCAGCGCGGGCGCGGCATAGGCCAGGGCGGCACCCAAGGCCCGCCGGCCGCGCCACGGATGCAGCCCTAGCAGCAAGCCCAGCCACCACCACACCAGCATTTGGTGCAGCAGGCAGGCCAGCGCGGCCAGCAGGCCCGCCAGCAGCAGCCAGCGCAAGCGTAAATCAGGCTGATTACCAGCGGCCTTATCAATTACCATTGCGCTGACAGTAGGTGTTTCGCTTCGCGTTGCATCGCCCGTAAAAGACGTGCTGCCTAGGGCCTGCGCCCACGCCAAGCTAGCCCCCAGCGCGGCCAGCAATGGCTGGATGTAGGCCTCATTTTCGACGGCGAAGCGCAGCATGCCGAAGGTGCTGCCCACCGCCAGCAGCCAGGCGGGCACCGCGGCCGGCCGCACCCCAGCCCGGCGCAGCAGCGGCCCCAGCAGCAGCAGGCAGCCTCCGTAGGCCAGCGAATTGAGAGCCTGCAACCAAGGCAGGGCGGCATTGCCGGCCGGGCCCGGGCCGGTGGCGCCCAGCAGACGCAGCCACAGCCAGCCCACCCCGTTGTAAATTAGGTGGTGGGGCTGCCACAGCTCGTGGCCCCAGCGCGAGCAGGCAGCGTAGTACCAGGCGTCGCCGGTGGGGTTGTGGGTGGGCAGGGCCAGGCACAGCGCCGTGAGCACAGCTGCCACGGCCAGCTCGGGTCCGCGCCAGAAGGCGCGGCGCGGAAGCGAATAGCGAACGAAACCAGCCATGCGGGCCGCAAGCTACGCGGCGCGCCGGCACCCAGGCGCCGGCCCCCGACGGCGCCCTAGGCCCCGTGTTTACTTCGAAGCCCCGGCACTCACTACCCCGACCAGTTGCTACTACAGGCTACGCGGCGCCAGCAGAGGTTCACCACTGCGTTGGCATAAAGCAAGCGGGAGCGGGAAGCTTAGCGTCAGTAGTGGCCCTAGGCGCGGGCGCCTGGCGGAGGTAGCCCCTAACCAGCGTAACTACAGCAAATTCGCAGTTACTGTATAGTAGGGGCGGGGCTTGTCCCCGCCCGTCGGCCGGGCGGCTTGCCGGCAATCGTTCAACGACGGGCGGGGGCGAGCCCCGCCCCTACTCTATACTGACCCTGAAGATGGCCGTAATCGAATTGCCCTCGTAAATCCGCACCACCACGATATCGGCGGGCGCCGTTTGTGCCCGCGCCGGAGCAGCGGCCAGCGCCCACCAAGCGCCCAGGAAGCGTAATTTTTTCATGCCGCCCAAGATAAGGGCACGGCAGAGCTAGCGCAGTAAATCCTGCTTGCGGTGGGCGTCGAGGGCCAGCAGAGCAAACAAGAGGATGGTGAACGACCACAGCGACGAGCCGCCGTAGCTGAAGAAGGGCAGCGGAATGCCCACCACCGGCATTAGGCCCATCGTCATGCCTAGGTTCACGGTAAAGTGCACGAACAGCACACTGGCCACGCAGTAGCCGTAGGTGCGGCCAAACACCGATTTCTGGCGCTCGGCCACCAGCAAAATGCGCCAGAGCAAGGCCATGTAGAGCCCAATAACCAGCGTGCTGCCCGCCCAGCCCCACTCCTCGCCCACGGTGCAAAAGATGAAGTCGGTGCTTTGCTCAGGCACGAAATCGAACTTGGTTTGGGTGCCGTTGAGAAAGCCTTTGCCCAGCCAGCCGCCCGACCCTAGGGCAATCTTGCTCTGGGTCACGTTCCAGCCCTTGCCCAGCGGGTCTTTGCCGGGGTCGATGAGCATTTCGATGCGCTGGCGCTGGTGGGGCTGCAGCACGTGGTTGAAGAAGAAATTGACCCCGAACACCATGCCGATTACCGCTGCCCAGGTGCTCAGACTCAGGATGAGGTGGTGGCGCCAGAGCTTGGCATTCAGCAGGAAAGCTACGGCTAGCACCACTGTGAAGCCGCCCACCAGCCACAGCTTGGGCACTAGCAGCGCCAGCAGCAGAATGACGCCACCCGCCGCCAGTAGCAGCAGGATGAGCGGCGACATGCCCTCGCGGAAATACGCCAGCAGCAGGGCCGCGAATACCAGTGCCTGCCCCGTTTCATTGCTGGCCAGAATGAGGGCCACCGGCACCAGCGTGAGGCCGGCCAGCACGGCCTGGTCGCGCCAATTTTGTTGCCGCAGGTTGATGCTGGCCATGAAGCGTGAGGCCGCCAGCGCCGTCGTAAACTTGGCAAACTCGGCCGGCTGCAAGCGCACCGGCCCAAACTCCAGCCACGAGCGCGAGCCGGCGATAGGCCGGGCAATGACCAGCGTCACGAGCAGCAGCCCGAGCATGGCAAAGTACAAGATATACGCCAGCGTATCGTAGGCCTTGTAATCGACCACCAGCAGCACCACGATGAGCACGGCGGCCGTGCCCATCCACAGCAGCTGCTTGAACCAGTTGAAGGCCATAAGCTGCGAAAAGCCCAGGCTGGCCAGCGGATTAGCGGGCGCCTCGGGCGAGTAGCTGGCCGCGTACACCGCCACCCACCCTAGGCCCACCAGCAGCAGGTAAAGCAGCACCAAGGGCCAGTCGATGCTACGCGAAGAGCGGGAAGGAGTCACGATAAATAATTAACAATCAGCAATTATCAATGAGCAATGGATAGGCCGGCCAACTTACTTAGCTCATCCCGGGGCTTCCTATTACCAACTGCTCATTGATAAGTGCTCAGTACCCTAATGGTGGCCGCGCCGGGTCAGGTCGCCATACATAATCCAGTTTTCCCAGCGCTTGCGGGAAGGTGCCACGTGGCCGCGCAGGTAGTGCTCCATGATGAGGCCGGCGCAGGGCGCGGCGGCCGTGCCTCCAAAGCCCGAGTTCTCGATGAATACCGCCACGGCAATCTTGGGATTGTTGGCGGGAGCAAAGGCGGCGAAGGTGGAGTGGTCGGGGCCGTGGGCATTTTGCACGGTACCGGTTTTACCGGCCACCGAAATGCCGTACTGCGCCAGGCTGGCAAACTCGCCGGTGCCGCCGCGCCCATCCACCACGGCCTGCATGCCGGGGATAACGTACTTAAACAGGCTGGTATCGATGGCCGTGTAGTGGCGCTCGCGAAACTGGGCCAGCGGCTGGCCTACCGCCCCAATGCCACGCACGAAGTGCGGCGCGTAGTAGTAGCCGTGGTTGGCGATGGTGGCCAGCACGTTGGCCATTTGCAGGCCCGTGATGCCAATCTCCCCCTGCCCGATGCTGAGCGAATATACCGTTTTGTAGTTCCAGCGGTGGTAGCCCAGGCGCTTGTCGTAGTAGTCGGGCGAGGGGATGAGGCCGCGCTTTTCCTGGCTCATATCCACGCCCAGCTTCTCGCCCAGCCCAAAGCTCTTCACCATCTTTTGCCACTGCCCCAGGCCTAGGCGCGCATCCTCGAAGCCGTTGCGCGACTGCCCGCGCAGCACCGCCGCCCGCATCACCTGGTAGAAGTAGGGGTTGCAGCTTTGCTTGATGGCGATGTTTACGTTGCTGGGGTACTCGTGGCGGTGGGTGCAGTGGATGAGGCTCTGGTTGCACGGAAAACCGGTGCCCGGCGTCACGACGCCCAACTGCAAAGCCACCAGCTCGTTTACCAGCTTAAACACCGAGCCCGGCGGGTAGGTAGCCATCAGCGGGCGGTCGAAGAGCGGGCGGTCGGGATTGCGCAGCAAGTCCATGTAGCGGTTGCCGCTGCCCTGGCCCGTGAGCACCTGCGGCTCGTAGTGGGGGGCCGACACAAAGCACAGGATTTCGCCCGTCTTGGGGTCGAGGGCCACGATGGAGCCGCGGCGGCCGGCCAGCAGCTTCTCGCCGTAGGCCTGCAGGCTGGCGTCGATGCTCAGGTGCAAGTCCTGCCCCGCCACCGACAGCGTATCGTACTGCCCGCCGTGGAAAGGGCCTTTGTCCACGCCGCGCACGTTTACCAGGCGGTACTGCACGCCGCGCTGGCCCATGAGCGTCGATTCATAGTACGACTCCAGGCCCGAGATACCCACGTTGTCGCCCGGCTGGTAGTGGGCAAACTTACTGGATTCAAGCAGCTTGGGCGTTATCGAGCCTACGTACCCTAGGGCGTGGGCCAGGTTCTCGGTTTTGTAGGTGCGGGCCATGCGCGCCTGAATGCGGAAGCCAGGAAAGTCGCCCAGCATGTCGTCGATGGTGGCCAGCTCGCGCGTGCTCAGGTTTTGGATGAGCGGCGAGGGCCGATTGCGCGAGTAGATTTTGGCCGCCCGCAGCCCTAGGCGCAGGTCCTCGATGGGCATTTGGGTGAGCTGGCAAAAGCGCAGCGAGTCGAGGCGCTTCACCTCGCGGGGCACCACTACCAGGTCAAAGACGGGGGTGTTGGTGACGAGCAGCGAGTCGTGGCGGTCGTAAATCTGGCCGCGGTACGGAATCTGCACCTGCCGCTGCAGGGTGTTGCGGTCGGCAGCCACCTTGTACGAGTCGTCGAGCACCTGCAAGTAAAACAACCGCCCGGCGAATAGCACCCCCACCAACAAAAAAATCGCCAGCACCACGTAGCGCCGGCCCTCCAGGTATTGCATATAGCAAAGTTACGATTGGCCGAACGCCTGGCCCATCAGAATCATTCAAGGGCGGGGCGGCGCACCGGGCCAGTAGCTGCCTAGCCTAGGCGAATGGTAGCTAATGGCCGTTAAACGCCAAAAGCCCACCGGCGCGGGCCAGTGGGCTTGGTAGCGGTGGTGGCGCCAGCGGGCGGCTTAGTTGAGCGAAGCCGAGTGGGCTTTCATAATCTGGCGGGCCTGGGCCAGGTTAGTATCTTTCGAGTTCACGGCCAGGTAGATGAACTTATCGCCCGAAGGCGAGAGCTTCAGCAGGTGCAGCTGGTCGGTGAGGGTGAGCAGGATGTCTTGCAGCGTCTGGTTGAGCTTCAGCGCCTGCACGGCCTTAAGCTTCGATTTTACCACCTCCGTGTTGTAGGCGGCGGCGGTTTCGATGTCGAAGTCGGCGATGTTGGAGTGCGAGGCCAGCGGCATGCCGGTTTCGGTTTCTACTACGGCTACGGCTACCAGGGTGGGCAGCTCGGCTTTGATGCCGTCAATGGTTTGCTTTGGGGTTGTCATAATAAAAGGGTAGGGTAAAAGGGTGTGGTTGGAAAGTTGTAAACGGAAGGGCCTGCGGGCAGGCTAATAAACTGATTGTTAGACATCTGGCTGGGCAGTAGCGCGGCGCAGCACCTCTTTCACCATGCCCATGTTGGCATCGGCGAGGCGCACGGCCGCGAAGCAGTACCACCCCAGCTCGGGCAGCGGGCGCAGGTAATGCATGTGCTCGTCGAGCATCACCGTGAGGTCGGTGCAGGGGCCACCCGGCCAGGCGCCGGTAGCCACTGCCTGCTGCACGGTTTGCAGCAGCCGGGCATTGCGCACCGTTAGCTGGTGCGGGTTAAACTCGCTGCTTACCGTGTATGAAGCTAGCAACGCATTACCTTGTAAATCAAATACGTAGCCTAGCAGCAGCTCGGGCAGGCCTGCCAGCACGGTAGCGAGCATTTGCTCGGCCCGGCGGGCAGCGGTGGTGCTGGCGGCCGGCACTATCTGTTTAGGCTGAAGGCGGTTGAAGAAAGGAAATCTCATCGCGGAAAAAAGTCCGGTCAGTGCCGGAGTAACCAGTGTGGTGCCGCCCCAGCGGCGAGGAAGCTACTTCGGGCGGCACCTGCCCGGCTTTGCTACGCGGCTCGCTAGGCTGCGACCCGCAAAAACGCCCTCCATCGGCTGCGGGCAGGGGTAGCCTAGCTAGCCGCGAAACGCGGCCAAGTACTTAAAACAGCTGCCACCAACGCTTCTTGGGCAGGTCGGTGCGGGGATGCAGGGCTACATCGCCCAGGCTTTGGCCCTTCGTCAGCAGGTCGGCGTCTTGGTAGCCGCCGTAGCCGAACTGCAGCTGCACGTGCTGGCTGCGGGGCACGGCAAACGAGTAGCGCCCTTGCGCATCGGTGCTTACCCCGCGGTGCGTGCGCTTGTCGAGCACGGTGGCGCCTACCAGCGGCTGGCCCTTCTCATTGAGAATGCGGCCGCTGATAGTGGTGAGCGCCGCAACGGACTCGGGCGCCAGCAGCTCGCCCGCTTCGGCTACCGTGGTGGCAGTTACCGGCGTGCTGGTAAACGAGTCTTTGGACGAAGCTACCGGCCCGCTGGCCGCAAATACGGCTCCGCTGATGAGGGCCCCTACCAGCACGAGCGAGCCAGCGCGGTGGCGAAAGCGCCGCGGCTCGGTACGCAGCAGATTCAGCTGCTTGTCGAGCCAGCCCACGGGGCGCACACTGTGCCCGGTGGTTTGCAGGGTGTGGAAGCGGTAGTAGGCTTCGCTGCCCTTCGAGGGGTTGGCCTTGAGGTAAGCATCAACCAGCTCGGTGTTTTTAGCTGACAGGTCGCCTCGCAAGTAGGCGTCCCGGTAGCTCGGCAACAACTCGCCGGTGGCAGGATGGAAGGGGTTGGCAGTTAAAGCCATTTTATAGAAGGTGAAGGTGAAAGAGGGCTAGGGTTGGTTTCATAGGATAACTGGGAATGCATAAAGTAACTTTATAAGTAGCTCGTCTTTTAATACTACAAATTAAAAAGCCTGCTCAACCACTTTTTTTACTGCCTCGACCAACGTAATCAAAAACAATGTCAATGCCTGATTTAAGCATGCGGATGCCATCAAAGCCTAAATAAAGCCCTTTTTCATGCGTATGAAGATTACAGCATCAGTTTGCACTGCCTAGCATAACGCCTTTTAGCTGAACAGTAAATAAACTATTTTAACTTTCTTTAATACTATTTTATAAGCAGCCATCTGTCTAGCTTTTCTTCTTTTGGGACGCGCATTCGACCCCTAGGGCTTCAGCTTTGGCCAACTGCAGCACCGACCAGCAGCTGGGTACAGCGGCCGTACCTTTGCAGCTATGTCTGCCATGCCGCCTCTCGCTGTTCCTACTGCCAACACGGCTTATTCGGGCCTCATCTCGGTAGTGGCCCCGCTCTACAACGAGGCCGATACGGTAGCCCAACTGGTGGCCCGCGTGGCGGCCGTGATGCAGCAGCACCACTACCGCTACGAGCTAATACTGGTGAACGACGGCAGCCGCGACGAGAGCTGGCGCATTATGCAGGAGCTGGCTAGCCGCGAGCCCAGCCTGGTGGTCATCGACCTGGCCGGCAACTACGGCCAGACTATTGGGCTGCGGGCCGGCTTTGCCCAGGCCCAGGGCGAAGTCATTATTGCGATGGACGGCGACTTGCAGCACGACCCGGCCTACATCCCTCAGTTTATCAGCCTCATCAACGCGGGCTACGACATGGTGGGCGGCGCCAAGGCCAAGCGGCCCGAGGGCGCCGTGGCCACGGCGCTCGCCACCACGGCGCACGGCATCATCCGGCGCCTGTCGGGGGTGCAGTTGCGCTACTTCGGAGCCACTTACAAGGCCTACCGCAGCTACTTGCTGAAAAACGTGGAGATGCTCGGCGATGCCCACCGCTTCCTAGGGGCGCTGGTGGCGCGCAAGGGCCTGCGCTACTGCGAGTTCCCGATTGAAATTCACGAGCGGCAGTTTGGCCAGAGCAACTACAAGCTCAGCAAGCTCTTCTACGTCATTCTCGACCTGTTCATCCTGCGCTTCTTTATTGTGCACGGGCGCAAGCCGTTTCGGCTGTTTGGGTTGGCGGGGCTGCTGTGCCTGCTGGTGGGTGGCGTCATTGCGGGGCAGTTTCTGGTGCGCTCGCTGTTCTTCGGGCTCAATATCGAGGCGCACTACCCCCTGGAATTCATTTTCAGCTTATTCCTGCTGATGGCGGGCCTCTTCCTGCTCTGCTTCGGGGTGCTGGCCGAAATCGGCATGTACAACTACTACTCGCGTCCCTCGCGCAAGCCCTACATTATCAGGCAGCTGGCGGCGTCGGCAGCGGCCTATGAGCCAGTAGCGTAGCTTGGGGCCGGGCGGGGTACGCCCCTGCTTGCAGTTGAACGGTTATTTGCCGGCTGGCGCGGACGACGGGCGGGGGCCAGCCCCACCCCTACTTCTGCTTTTGCCCCCGCAATTAGTTGCTACTTCCTACCTGCTCCTTGAAGAAGCTCATCATCAACTGCGACGATTTCGGCTGGGACGCGCCCGCCACCCAGGCCATTCTGGAGCTGGGCGCGGCCGGGCGGGTGAGTAGCACCACCGTGATGGCCAACTTCGCCACCGCTGCCGACCTGCGAGCGCTGGCCGGGCTGGTTTCACCAGCTTTTTCGGTGGGCCTGCACCTCACCCTCAATGCCGGCCCGCCGCTGAGTGCCGCTTCGGCCGTGCCCTCGCTGGTTGATGCCGACGGGCAGTTTTATTCCTCTAGCCAGTTGTGGCAGCGCTACTTGCGCGGCCAGGTGCGCCGCCAGGAGCTAAAAACCGAAGTAGTCGCCCAGCTGCGCCGCCTAGTGGCCGCGGGCCTGGCCCCCACCCACGCCGATAGCCACCAGCACCTGCACCAGTATCCGCTGCTGGGGCCCGCGCTGCTGGGCATCTTGCGCGAGTTGGGCGTGGGCCGGGTGCGCCGCCTCACGGCCGCCGGCCGGCTCGATGGGCGCGGGCTGGTGCTGCGCGCCTTTGCCGCCAGCAGCCGCCAGGCCCTAGGGCCATTTGCTACGCCGGGCGCACTGGTCAGCACGTTCTCGACCGAGCCGGCCAGCGCGGCGGGCTTCCGGCGGGGCGTGGCGGCCGCGTTTCGGCAGGCCGAGGTAGTGGAATTTATGAGCCACCCTGGCCTGAGCGAGCGGCCCGGCTCGCCGCTGATGCGCGTGCCGGAGTACGAGTTTTGGCGCGGCGGTCAGGCCCTAGGGCTGCTGCGCGAGCTAGGCGGCGAATTGGTGAGCTACGCGGCGCTATAAGCGGCGGCCGCTTACTTCGCGGCATGAGGCATCTGCTTTTCTTAGGTGGTTGGCTGGCAGCCAGCGTAGCGCGGGCGCAGGCGCCTACTTTCGACGACCATTTGGTGCCACCGCGCAGCGCACTAGCCCTAGGCGACGACCAGCTCCGCTACCGCGGCACCATCCGGCACCTGCTGCTGCCAGACAAAGCCGCGCAGGCACTGGTGCAGGTAGTGGTGCTGCCTTCCTTCGCGCCCGAATACTCGCTGACCATCGAGCGCACCGGTCCCACCTATTTATTGACTTATCGCCTGGCCAAGCGTAGTATTTGGCAGGCTTCGGCTCCCGGCGCGCCAGCCAACCTTGGCGTCCTCCATGGGCAGGGTGCGACAGTGAAGCCGCCATCCCCACGCGCTGCTCGCCTCGACAGCGCTGCCATTGCGACGCGCCAGCTACTGCTTCCGCCACAGCTGGCCCAGGCCTTGGTTGATGTGTGCAGCGTCGCCCTGGCCCAAATGCGCTACCCCGTGCAAGAACCGCTACGCGTCGATGGCACCAGGCTGCTAATTAGTACCGTACAACCAAACATTGGCTACCGGAGCGGCGAAGCCTTTGACCCGGCCGCCGCTGATAGTCGTCTGGCGGCACTCATCCAGTTGGTAGCTGGCCTGCGGGAGCTAGCTATTAGCTCCGACCAACTTGATTTTCAGCAGGACATCCTGCTGACCGCAGCGCAGCGCCTGCTTATTCAACTGGCGGCGCGCTAAGATTTCCCTACTCGCACCCACGCGCCGGGCAGCTCTAGCCACCCGCCACCCCTAGGGCCGTTGCGCGAGCTGGGCGGCGAGCTATGAGTTATGCAGCGCCGCAGTTTGGTAGCGGCCTACCTTGTGCCATGCTTCCCCACTATTTCCGGCCCCGCGCGGCTCACCTTTGGCTGGCGGCCGGGCTACTTGGCGCCTGTCAAGCGCCGCCGCACGAGTGGCTGCCAGGTAAGACGTTCAAGACGCGGGGCCACCGGCTTACCTACCGGGTCGAGCATTTTGGCGTGGTGGCCACCCGGCCTTTTCTAGTCGATACCATAGCCATTACTACCTACGGCACCCTGTCTCATTTTCCTTTTTTTGAGGCAGGTGACGATAGCCTTAGTCATTGGTTCCGTCAATGGAAAACTAGCTACAGCTATGGGGCCAATGCTGAGCCCGTTGCTTTTCCAGGGGTCATAGAAAATGACAGCACGTTGTGGCTACATCCGCCGCGCGATGGCAGGTACCGCATCCTGGAGCTAAGCCCATTCCCTTACATTAAGCTGCCAGCTCGGCAAGGCCAGCGCTGGCCCTGGCACCTGGCCGTGGGTAGCCAGTGGGCCGACCCCAAGTGGGCTGTTTGGCGAGGCGAAATCCATGTTACCTACGCTTACCAGACCCTAGGCCAGCAACTACTTGCTACCCCGCTTGGCCCCCTCACCTGCTGGCTGGTGCGGGCCCAAGCTAGTTGCCCAGTGGGTACTTCCAGCCTCGACAGCTACTACCACCCGCAGCTCGGCTTCGTGCGCCTAGCCTACCGCACCCTCGACGGCCGCCGGCTGACGCTGAGCTTGGTAGATACGGCGCGGGTTTTCCTACCGGCTGCCTCGCCCGCCACTTACCTGCCCAAAACCTGGCAGCTACCGGGCCAGTAAGCTACTTTTGCTCCACCCGCACCCAGGCGCCCACCAGGCTCACCAGGGCCGTGATGACGTAGAATAGTACGCTTATGCTCACGGCCACCGGGGCGCTGAGGGCGAAGAGCTTGGCGCCGTACAAAAAAGTCAGCTCGCGGGCGCCCAGGCCCCCGATGGTGAGCGGCAACACCGCCGCGATGCTGGACGCCAGGAACACCAGCAGGTAGGGCAGCACCGGGCCGCCCGCCGCCCCTAGGGCCGCCAGCAGCGCCCAGGCGCACAGCACCTGCGCCCCCTGCACCCCCAGCGCCTGCCACGAAGTGCGCCCAAACGCCCCCCGAAACTCGCTAAAAACCCAGCACCCCAGCCCGTAGCTGAGCGCCACCCCCAGCGGCAGCAGCCCTAGGGGCACTGCCCGCCACCAGGGCGGCAGCGCCAGCCCAAGGCCTCCGGCGCCCGCCAGCTGCAGTTCGGCGGCGGGCACGGCGGCCAGTAGGGCCAGCAGCACCAGCAGCGCTACCATGCCGCTGAGCCTGTCCAGCAGCAGGGCGCGAAAGATGAGCGCGCGCCGCCCCGGAAACTGCCGGCCCAGCAAATACACCTTGTAGCCATCGCCCCCGATGCCGCCCGGCAAAAACAGGTTGTAAAACATGCCCAGCCAATACAGCCGCAGGTTGTAACCCTCGCTCAGCGAAATGCCAACTACTCCAAAAAACCGGTTGAGCCGCACCGACGACAGCAGCTTGGACGCCGTAAACAACCCCGCCGCTAGCGCCAGCCAGCCCGGCCGGGCGCCGCGCAGGGTGCGGGCCAGGGCCGGCAGGTCGAGGTGCCGGGCCACCAGCCACAGCGCCCCGGCCATAAACGCCAGCTTGAGCAGCAGCGCCGCGGGGCGCCGCCAGGGGGCAGCGGGCGCGGCGGGTGGCGGGTCGTTTGTATCGGTAGCAACCATAAGTGCAGTGCCCTAGGCTTCGGCAGGCAGGATGAGGCGGCGGCCCTGGGCGGCCGCTGATACTGCCTTCCCAGGCAAGAGCTTGGGGTTACGGAAACTCCACCAACTGGAAAACCAGGCCCCGGTCGATGGTGAACTCGTCGAGCAGGCGGCAATGCTGGCCCGCGAGCTGCCCGGCTTCGGCCAGGTAAAGGGTGCCGGGGTGCGGCGGCAGCCGGCCGGTAGCCAGCGTTTGGCCCCGCTCGCGGGCAATGTAGTAGGCCTCTACATTGTCGAGCTGGGCGCCGGGCCACAGCACCAGCGGGCGCCCCCTGGTTTCGCGGCCCACGCGCACGGCGGCGGTGCGATACGCCACTTCGGGCGACGTAGCCAGGCGGGCCGGAAACACGTAAATATCAAAGCTCAGCCGCAGCACCAGCAAAAAATAGCTCAGCAGCAGCAGCCGGTAGTCGGGCAAGCGGTAGAACAGGTACGCTAGCCCGGCCAGCCCCGCGCTCAGCAGCAGCCCCGGCAGCCAGTAGGTGGGCACGCCCCGCAGCTGGCTGGCCATGCTGGCGCCCGTGGCCCCTAGGGCAGGGGCCACTGCTTTAAGCGCGGGCACCAGCGGCGCTAGCGCCGTGCAGGCCAGTAGCAGCAGCAGCGCCGCATCGAGCCAGCGCGCGGGCCAGGCGCCGGCCAGTTGCGCGGGCCGGTACAGCGGAATAACTACCGTCAAGCCCAGCGGCACCAGCATAAAGAGATAACGCGGGATGGTAGCCGGCGAGAGCCAATACACGGGCAGCACCGCCAGAAACAGCAGCGCATTGTAGCGCAAAAACGGCGCTTGCCACACCACCTGCCGCGCCCGGCGCGTGAGCAGCAGCACCGCCAGCAGCGTCCAGGGCAGGAAGTGGCGCACGAAATCGAAGGGAAACAGCAGCACGTAGCGCACCGAGTCAGCCAGGGGCTGGGCGGCCACCGTGCGCTGGCTCGACTGGTCCCAAAGGGTAGCCAGGGCGGTTTCGAGGGAGTTTTGGCGGCTATAGAGCAGAAAATAGGTGCCCAGCACCCCTAGCAGCACCCCCACCCCCAGCACGTGCGCCCCGCTAAAGAGGCGCCGCACCTGCCGCGTAGCCAGGCAATACACCCCTAGGGCCAGCGCCTGAAACACCAGCGAGGGCAGCCCCTTCAGCAGGAAGCCCACTGCCGTGAGCGCATACGTGAGCACGAATAGCCGCACCCACTGCCCGCGCTGCCCCAGGTACCACACGGCCATAAACACCAGCCAGGTCAGGCCCGCGTGCCAGAGGTCGATGAGGCCCAAAAACGAATCGTAGAACAGCACGCGGCCCGTGGTGGCGAAGGCCAGGGCCACCGTGAATGCCAGCCGGCTGCCTAGTTGCGGCCGCAGCACCCGCCAAATGGCGCCTGCATACAGCAGCAGCGCGGCCACGGTGGGCAGGCGCACTATCCACTCGTCGGCGCGGCCCGTGAGGCGGTAAAGCGCCACCAGCAGCCAGTTGAAGAGCGGGGGCTTATTGTAGTAAGGAAAACCCTGGAGCGTAGGTGCGAAAAACCGCCCCGAGTAGTGCATTTCCAGCGATACCAGCGCCCGGATGGGCTCATCGACCAGCAGCGGCTGCCAGCCCAGGTGCAGCAGCAGCGCCGGCAGGGCCACGGCCAGCGTGAGCAGCAGCACTAGCCCCGGCCGCTGGCCCAGCCATTCAAAAACCCGCCGCGCCAACGTTTCTGCCACAAGTAGTGTTAAGTAGTACCCACCTCAGCCGCCCGGCCTGGGGGCTGGCAAAGGTACGCTAGCGGGCCGCGCCCCACTAGCTACGTAGCTGCCGCTGCCTGGCCTACCTGCGTAGTACGCGGCGCCACCCTATTTTTGACTTATGTCCGCTACCACCACCACTCCCGACCGCCTGGCCCAAACCCTACTGCGCCACGGCCTGCGCCAAACCCCCGTGCGCCGCGCCGTGCTGGCCGCCGTGTCGGGCAAAGGCTTCGCCTTGACCGGCGCCGAGATTGAGCAGGAAATTGGGGCCGACGTTGACCGTATCACCCTCTACCGCACCCTCAAAAGTTTCGAGCAGCAGGGTCTCATCCACCGCGTCATCGACGATACCGACGTGCTGCGCTACGCGGCTTGCTCCATCGAGTGCTCGGCCGCGGCTCATTTCGACAACCACGTGCACTTCAAATGCACCGACTGCGGCCACACCTACTGCCTCAGCCAGGTGGCCATTCCGGCCGTGCAGCTGCCCGGCGGCTTCCAGGCCCAGCGCCGCGACTTCCTGCTCTCGGGTACCTGTCACTTGTGCCAGGCCTAAAGCCCTAGGAGCCATCGCAAACAGAAAAGGCCGCTAGCAGTGCTAGCGGCCTTTTTGCCTAAAGGGAGTGGAGAATATCGGAGTCGAACCGATGACCTCTTGCATGCCATGCAAGCGCTCTAGCCAGCTGAGCTAATCCCCCTTTTGTTGGCTATTACCAAGCCGCCGTTTGCGTTTTGGTTCGGCAAAAGTACGGCGCCTTTTGGCTTCTACAAGCCCTAGGCCACATTTTGTTGCTAAGTTCCCCGAAATCAGGCGCAAAAAAATGGGCGGGGACTACTCCCCGCCCATTTTTAGCATTTTGCTAGCCTAGGCAGCTTAGTTGAAGCTGTAACGCAAGCCAATCTGCATGTAGTAGGTCGAGGCCGTGGTGATAGTATTCACGAACGACTGCTGAATGGGTGCCCCGCCGTAGGTGCTCAGGCGGAAGGTTGGCTTCACGGTACCGCCTTCTACCAGGCTGCTCACGTTGGTGGGTGCCAGGATGGCACCGTTGCTCACAACGGGCTGCTGGAAGATACCCCAGTTGCGGTTGAGCAGGTTGCCGAAGTTGAACACGTCAAACGTGAATTGCAGGGCGTTGCGCGTTTTACCCGAAACGAAGATGTCCTGGGCGGCGCGGAAGTCCACCTGATGGCGCCAGGGCAGGGTAGCGCCGTTGCGCTCGGCATACTCGCCACGGTGCTGGCTCAGGTAGGGGTCCTGGTCAATAAACTTCTGGAACAGCACGTTCTGCTGCGCCGCCGTAATCACGTTCGGGTTCGCGGTGGTGCCGTAGTTGAAGTCCGAGAAAGTGATGTCGTTAGCGTCCTTCGGAATGTAAATCAAGTCGTTGGTCTGGCCATCGCGGTTGAAATCGGCACTGTAGATGTACGAGTAGCGGCCCTGAATTGACCCTGAATAGAAGAACGAAATCGTGGTACCCAGGTGGCGCAGGTATTCCTTGCGGTAGGTGAGCGAGGCCACGATGCGGTCGGGAGCTACGTAGTTGGCGTAGCTCAGGGCCGGGTTGTTGGCGTTGTTCACCGTGTAAGTGCCCGACCAGGTGTTGAGCAGCTGGTCACCGCTACCATCAAACAGCACGCGGGCATCGGAGCGGGTATAGGCCAGCGAGGCCTGCAGGCCGCTGCTGAAAGACTTTTGCAGCTGAGCCGTAGCCGACCAGTAGTAGCCTTTGTAGCCGTTCGAAAGCACAATGGGATTGAAAGCACCGGCAGCTACTGGCGTACCGTTGGGGTTGTTTTTGGGCGTGAAATCGTTGCCATAAAGCGGGCTGGTGAATTTCGACCCAACCGCGTTGGGATAAAAGTCGCGGTTGTCGGAGAAGCCCGGCTGGCCGGCGCTGGCACCAGCGAGCGAACGCGGATTTACCAGGTTGTAGTTCTGGCCGTAGGCCACGATGAGGTCTTTGTTATAGGTGCCTTCCAGCGTACCTACGATGCCGCCTGGCAGCTTCGCGTCGAGGGCCAAAGCACTCTTCCACGCTTGCGGATTACGGAAATTGGGGTCGGTGGCGCTGGCGGTGCTGGGCACCAGGGTGCCAGCCGTTGGTACCACATCGGGGCGGTGGGCGGCGGGGTCGGGGCTGAAGGGCAGCACGCCCGTCTGCTGGTTGAAGCCCGGAATAGAGCCGAAAACCGAACCGGGGCTTACCGCATTAGTGCCGCTACCAACGGTAGAGTACTGCTGCGTTACCTGAATCATGCCGGCGTCGCCCGACTGGGCCACAATCCACACGGTGGGCACTTTGCCGGTGAAGATGCCCGAGCCGCCGCGCAGTTGCAACGTGCGGTCGCCTTTCACGTCCCAGTTGAAGCCAATACGCGGCGAGAGCAGCACGCGGTTCTGGGGTAGTATCCCCGTGTCGATACGGCGGCCATCAGTCAACGACTGCGCGGCTATCAGCGGGTTGGTTTTGATTTCCTGAACGTTCAGGTATGAATTCAACTCGGCACGCAGGCCGTAGGTAAGGCGGAATTTCTCGCTAATAGCGTATTCGTCCTGTACATAAGCTGAGTACTGGGCCGTTTTGAAGCGGGGGAACGCCTGCTGGAAGCCCGGCAGCAGTGAGTAAGTGATGGCAAAGTCAACGGGATTGGCGCCATTTTGAAAATCCGACCAGCTATTGTAGGTATAGTAGCTGGTAGCGAAACGCTGGAAACCGTTCTTGGTGCTTTGCAGGTCAAACTGCACGCCCCCGGTGAGGGTGTGCTTGCCAAAAGTGCCCGAGAGAAAGTCCACGGCCGAGTAGGTTTCTACCTGGCGCAGGTTGCCGAAGGTGAAAGGCTCATAGCCGAATGAGGTATAGGGGGTGCTGTACGAAGCAAAACCACCGATAGCAGTGCCACTAGTAGTGCGGGGCACCGAGCCATCAAGGATATCTACGAATGGGAAGATGGAGCTGTTTGAGCTGCGCGGGTCGTTCTGGTTGGTGTAGGTCAGGCGCAGCGTGTTGAAGAGGCGCGTGCCTAGGGTCGAGTTCAGCTCTAGGGCACCCGAGTAGAAGTTGTAGTCCTGGAAGTAGTTGGAATTAGCAAAGGGCAGCGCGAAGATGCTCGTGCGGGTTTGCGGATAGTTGGCCAGCGGGCTGCGCGAGGTGCTTACCTGAATGGGGTTGTGGCTGTTTACCTGGTTGTAGCGGATGCTCAGGTGGTTTTTGTTGTTGATGTTCCAGTCGATGCGACCTAGGTAGCGGCTGTTCGTATTCTGGAAGTTGTAGCTCTGGTAAGGGCCGGTGGCGTAGCCGTAGGTGCTTTGCAGGTAGCTGCTGTAGCTATCGAGCAGGGCCGCCGTGGGGCGGGCAACGTTGCTGGCCGACCCATAAGGATTGGCGGTGGTAGAGGCAATATTTTGCGGGCCCGGTATGTCTTCTGTTGAGCGTTCGTAGCTCAGGAAGAAGAATAGCTTATCCTTAACAATGGGGCCGCCCACGCGCGCGCCGTAGGTGCGCACCGTGGTAGGATTGATGGTAAACTGGTCAGCTGCTACGTTCTTACCGATATAGTTCTGATTGCGGTAGAAGGTGTAGAGCGAGCCCTGCACTTGGTTCGAACCCGAGCGCGTCACCGCATTCACCGCGCTACCCACGAAGCCCGATTGGCGCACGTCGAAGGGCGCAATGTTTACCGTTAGTTCCTCCAAGGCATCGAGCGAAATGGGCGAGCCGTTGGCTGGCAGGTTACCACCGATACCGAAGTTGTTGTTGAAGTCCGAGCCGTCTACCGTGATGTTATTCTGGCGGTAGTTACCCCCCCCTATCGCGCCCTGTGAGGTGGGCGAAGCCTGGGGCGTGAGGCGCAAGAAGTCGTTCAGACTGCGCTGAATGGTAGGCAGGCGCTGCAACTGCTCGGTGCTGATGTTGGTTACCGGGCCCGTGCGCTCGGCGTTGAGCACCGAGCGAGGGTTATTACCCACTACCACGGCCTCAGCTAGTTGGGTCGAAGCATCACCCAGCTTCACGTCGATGCGCTGGGTTTGGCCTACCGTCAGCACCACGTTGCTGCGGTTGAAATCCTGGTAGCCTACAAAGGTTACCTTCAAGGTGTAGGGCCCACCCACGCGCATGTTCTGGATGTAGTAGCGACCGTCGGCGTTGGTGGGTGCTACGTACTGCGTGCCAGTAGGTGTGTGCACAGCAATGACCGTGGCGCCTGGCAGCTCGCCCCCTTTTTGGTCGGTAACTGTGCCCGCAATCGACGACGTAGTGATGCCCTGTGCCCAGCCGCTGTGGGCTAGACCCACCGCCAGCACTAAGAGCAACAAGTGTCGTAAAACTTTCTGAATCATACAGAAAATGGTTAGTGGAAGATGTAGGCTTAATTAAAACCAGTACAAAATTAAGGTGATTTCACAGGTCATTGGGTTGCTAGCAAGTCTGGGCTGGGTACTACCCTGCCAGCTTATACCTGCGCCAGGCTAACCCCGAGGCTTTAAATAGGCAGCATAATAATGCATTAGTCAAGCTATTATCTTATGAATGGCAGCGCTGTAGCACGCCGACCAGATTACTTCAGAAAGGTTCAAATAATTGTACAATTCCAAATTTTTCACTTCTTCATCCAACCGGTGTTGGTTAGATGCTCCTAGGCCTCCGTCATCAAAAAAGGGCAGGAATTGCTTCCTGCCCTTTCGGTACGCCTAGCCCCCTAGGAGCGCTGGAGTGACTAATTGAACAAGTAGCGCAAGCCAATCTGGGCCTGCCAGCGCGAGTTCAGCGTCGTTACATCGTTGCGGAATGGAGTAGTAAGCGTTGTGGCGGGCGTCACGGTTGAGGTGCTGCCCGATACGGTGCGCGTGGGGTTGGCCACGTAGGTGAACTGGTAGGTGGGCTGCCCGGCGGCATTGTAGCCCTGGAAGGCCAGCGGCGAAGCGGTATACTGGAATTGATAGAGACCCCAGTTGCGGTTAATCAGGTTGCCGATGTTGAAGATATCGATGCTGAATTGCAGCGAGTTTTTGTTGCTGCCAATGTTAGTGAAAATGTCCTGCAACAAGCGGAAGTCTACGCGGTGCTGCCAGGGCAGCGTGGCGCCGTTGCGGGCCGCATACTCACCGCGGTGCTTACTCAGGTAAGGGTCGGCGCTGATGTAGTTATCCAGGTCAGTGGCCTGCTGGGCGGCCGTATACACGCGCTGGTCGCTGGTGCCCGAGAAATACGTGCGGTCGGTTAATACAATGTCGCTGGCGTTGCGCGGGATGTACATGAGGTCGTTGCCCGAAACCCCGTCACCATTCATATCACCGCTGTAAGTGTACGAGTAGCGGCCGGCCGGGGCGCCTTCGTAAAACAGCGAGAAGGTGGTGCCTAGGTGGTCCAAGTAATTAATCCGGTACGAGAGCGAGCCGATGACGCGGTGCTGAATGAGGTAAGCCGAGTAGCCAAGGTCTTCCGAGTTGGGGTCGCCCGATACGGGGCGGCCGGCCCAGCTAGACTGGGCAATCGAACCTCCGTCATTCACCGAGCGCGAGTCGGAGTAGGTGTAGGCGGCCATGGCGTACAGCCCGTTGCTGAAGGTTTTCTGCAGTTGCGCCGTGATGCTGTACGAATAGCCTTGGTTGGTATTGTTCAGCAGGATGGCGTCGGTGATGGTCGGGTTAGTCAGCGATACGGTGCTGGGCGCGTTAGCCACACCGTTTGCGTTCTGGCCGTGGATGCGGTTGTAGGGGCTGGTATTTACCGTGGGACTGGCCGCGCTCACGCGGGTGTAGAAAATGGGGCGGCGGTCGCCAGCCGAAGCATCTCCCGGAATAGCCGCTACGGCGTTGTTGGTTGAGTAAGGCAGGTTGATGTTCTGGAAGTACACCGCGTTCAAGTCCTTGGTATAAAGGCCTTCAAGGGTGAAGACCACCCCACCGCCTAGCTGCTTATCGAGGGCTAGGTTACTGCGCCACACCTGCGGGAACTTGAAGTCGCGGGCCGTCACGGCAATGTTATACGAGGTATTAGCCCCACCGGCGGTAAGAGCCGTGCGGTACTGGTCCACGTTGGGGCTAAAGGGGTAGCCCACCGACGTAGTACCTTGGAAGTCAACCGTGCCAAACTGCACGCCGTTGTTGCTGGCTTGGTTGGAAATCCACACGTAGGGCACGCGGCCAGTGAACACGCCCGTGCCGCCGCGCAGCTGGATTTTGCGGTCGTCGTTCACATCCCAGTTAAAACCTACGCGGGGCGAGAATAGCACCCGGCGCCGAGGTAGCTGGCTGGTATTGATGTGCGTGCCACCCCGGAAGTCGTTGAAGGCAGCCAGGGCCGTATTCTGCTGAATGTCAGAATAGATGATGGGTAAATCACCGCGCACGCCGTAGGTAACCTTAAAGTTGCTAGTGGGCGAGTACTCGTCCTGAATGTAGAGGCCAATCTGAGCGGCGTTGGTGGTGGCATAGGGAAACGAGCCATCAGCGAGGGCCGAATAGCGCAACTGGTAGCGCTGGGCCGAGCGCAGGCCATCGGCCGAGGTGCGGGGCGTTAGCTGGCCATTGGCGTAGTTGTAGCCATAGGGCGCGGCAGTGGTGGCCGCTGAGGCGTAAAAGTCTTGCAGCGAGTTATATACGAAAGCACCATAGTACTGCGGCGCGAAGCCGTTGGTATATTTATACAGCTCGTTGTAGGTGCCAATCGTGACGTTGTGCTTGCCTAGGAAGGCGGTGAAGTTGTCGCCTAATTGGTAGGTGTCGGTATTCAGGATATTGAAGGCCGAAAATGGCTCGTAGCCAAACGTAGTCAGCGTTTGGGCGGCCGTTACGCGCGAGCCCACGGCGCTTAGGCCGGTGGTCGTGTTGCCGATATCTACCAGTGGGAAAAGCGGAATGTCGCCCCCGCCCGCGCCCTGGCGAAAGTCACGGTTGGCTAAGTAGCCGGCCGTTAGGTTGTTTGAGAACTTGCCACCCCCTAGGGTGCTGTTCAACTCGGCAATGAACGAGTTGATGTTGTTATTAATACGGTAGTAGGAACTCAGGTAGGGCAGGCCAAACAACGTTTGCGAACGGCTGGCGCTGGAGTTGACGGCGCCTGAGTTGCTCGGCGGCAAATCGCGGTACGACTTCAGGTAGTTGTACTTGATGTTGAAGCGGTGGTTGCTGCTGATATTCCAATCGATTTTGGCCGTAATCTTATCGCTATTCTGGGCCAGCTGGTAGCCCTGGTAGGGGCCGGGATTGTAGCCGTAGTTAGAAGTCAGGAAGCTAGAGAGGGTATTCAAATCTGAAGCCGCCACCTGCGAGATTGACTGGCCGTCGGTGGGGTTAGCAGTCGTGGCGGCCATGTAGTTGCCCGTGGGCGGGTCGCTGCGCAGCTCACGCTCGGCGTTTAGAAAAAAGAATACCTTATCCTTGATGATAGGACCACCCACGCGGAAGCCAAAGTTCTTCAAATTGAAGTTAGCAATATTGTTATTCACATCAGCGATGTGGCTGCCCGTATATTTCTGGTCGCGGTAAAAGCCATAGATAGAGGCCGATACCTGGTTGGAGCCCGAGCGCGTTACGGCGTTTACACCAGCGCCGGTAAACGAGCCCTGGCGCACGTCGTAGGGGGCAATGCTTACCTGAATCTGGTCGATGGCATCGAGCGAAATGGGCTGGGCGTTGGCCTGGCCGCCGATGGTGCCCGACAAACCAAACGAGTTGTTGAACAGCGCGCCGTCGATGGTGATGTTGTTGTACAGGTTGTTGCGGCCACCAAAACCGCCGCCCGCGCTGGCTTGCGGCGTGAGGCGGGTGTAGTCGGCAAACGAGCGGTTGATGGTGGGCAGGCGTTCAATCTGAGCACGCTGAATAGTAGTGGCCGCACCCGTGCGGTCGGCGTTGATGACCGGGTTTTGGGTGCCGGTTACGGTTACTTCGGCCAGCTGCGACGAGCTTTCGCTCAGCTTCACATCGAGGCGGAAGTTTTCGGCCAGCGTCAGGTTAATACCGGTGCGGGTAAAATCAGTGTAGCCCACGAAGGTCACCTTTACGGTGTAAGGGCCGCCCACCCGCATGTTCTGGATGTTGAAGCGGCCGTCGGCGTTGGTGGGCGACACGTACTGCGTGTTGGTGGGCGTGTGCACGGCAATGACCGTGGCGCCCGGCAGCGCGCCGCCCTTGGCGTCGGTGATGGTGCCGCTCATGGCGGCAGTAGTAGCTCCCTGGCCCCAGCCCAATTGGCCCGAGCCAACTATCAGTAGCATTATAAGGAGGTGACGTAGTATTTTCTGAACCATAATCAGAGCTGAATTGCTGAAAAATGATGCGTTCAACAACCCCGCAAAATTACGGCTAAGGCACACACCCAATGTTACGCTTGTATTACCAAGTCAAGAAGTAGCATTTATTAAAGGTCGAGCTTTACTAATTCTTCATCTAGCAGACCCTAGACCCTCAAAACCGCGGCCGCACTGCCCGAATGAAGCGGCTGAGGTAATAGTCCAGCTCGAAGCTATTTTCGACCACCCCCAGCGACGAGGAGGCATGAATAAACTCCACCCCGTCGGCATCTACTACCGTCACCAGGCCCACGTGCGTAATGGTGCGGGCGCCCGGCGAGGGCCCGAAGAACAGCAAATCGCCGGGGCGCAGCTCGGTGGGCTTAATGGGGTCGCCCCACACCGCCTGCTCGTTGGAGGAGCGCGGAATGGTGATGCCCGCCTCGGCAAAGGACAGCTGCAACAGCCCCGAGCAGTCGAGCCCCCCGCGGGTGGTGCCGCCGTACACGTAAGGGGTGCCTTGGTAGGAACGCGCCGCTTCGATAACCGTGGCCAGCGCGCCGCTGGCGCTGGTGGGCCGGGTGATGCGCTGCTTCACCACCGTTTTGCCAGCCGTGGTGCCGGGGCTGCTCGCCTTGGTTTTGGACTTGACGACCACCGGGGCGCGGTGGGCCCCTAGGCGGCCGCTGCTGCGCGAGGGGTAGCGGTAGCCGGTGCGCTGGTTGAGCTGGCGCTGGCAGCTGGTGCCCAGCAGCAACAGTAGTAATAAGAGGGGCCAGGCGGCTCGCCGCAGCCAGGCCCCTAGGGTAGCGGGCCGGGCCGGGCCGGGGTAGTTTTGCGCTAGCATCATCAGGCTTACCTTCGTTGATTCGCGCCCCATTAACTGCAAATATAACCCGGCAGTATGTGGCGAGGCATTTGAGCAGTGGCGGTGGTTTAGAAAGGCAGCCTTGCGGCAGCTGCACGGCCGGGCTTGCGCAGGAAAACCGGCCGTTGGTTTTCTACTTCTCTTCCTTGGCAGCTACCTACTCCCGAAGGCTTTACCTTTTTCAATTAAGTAACTCAAAACCTATATCTTATGACTTTCACTCCCCTTACCGCCGAGCTGGTGGTGGCCTTTGAGGGCATTGTAGGCCCGGCCCACGTGCTGACGGCCGCCCGCACCGAAGCGCTGGTGTACGAAGCCTACGGGCGCGACCATACCGAAGACTTCCTGTTTCCGCCCGACGTGGTGCTGCGCCCCGGCACGGTGGAGGAAGTGAGCGCCATCATGCGCCTCTGCCACGAGCACCATATTCCCATAACGGCCCGCGGCGCCGGCACCGGCCTGAGCGGCGCGGCGCTGCCCGTGCACCAGGGCGTGCTGCTGAGCATGGAGCGCTTCAACAAGATTTTGAACATCGACGAGCAGAGCCTGCAAGCCACCGTGGAGCCGGGCGTGGTGACGGAGGCGTTCCAGAACGCGGTGCAGGAAGTGGGGCTGTTTTACCCGCCCGACCCGGCCAGCAAGGGCTCGTGCTTCCTGGGGGGCAACCTGAGCCAGAGCAGCGGCGGGCCCAAGGCCGTGAAGTACGGCACCACCCGCGACTACGTGCTGAACCTGGAGGTAGTGCTACCCACCGGCGACGTTATCTGGACCGGCGCCAATACCCTCAAGTACGCCACCGGCTACAACCTGACCCAACTCATGGTGGGCTCGGAAGGCACCCTGGGCATCATTACCAAGGCCGTATTCCGGCTCCTCCCCTACCCCCAGCACAATATCTTGATGCTGGTACCCTTCCGACAGGAGGCGCAGGCGGCGGCGGCAGTATCGGCGGTATTTCGGGCGGGCATCATCCCCTCGGGCATGGAGTTTATGGAGCGCGAGGCCATCGCCTGGTCGTCGGACTACCTCAAAATTCCCCTCACGCTGCCCGACGACATCACCGCCCACCTGCTCATTGAGCTGGACGGCCAGGACCTCGACCAGCTCTATAAGGAAGCCGAGAAGGTGTACGAAGTGCTGGAAACCTACGACGTGGGCGAAATCCTGCTGGCCGACACCGCCGCCCAAAAGGACGACCTGTGGCGTATTCGGCGCAACATTGGTAACTCGGTGCGCTACAACTCGGTGTATAAGGAGGAAGACACCGTGGTGCCCCGCGCCGAGCTGCCTACGCTGCTGAAGGGCGTGAAGGAAATCGGCGCCCGCTACGGCTTCAAGAGCGTGTGCTACGGCCACGCGGGCGACGGTAACCTGCACGTCAACATCATCCGCGGCGACCTGAGCGAGGAGCAGTGGACGACCGGCCTGCGCGCGCCCATATCGGAGATTTTTGCGCTCTGCGTGCGCCTAGGGGGTACCATTTCGGGCGAGCACGGCATTGGGCTGGTGCAGAAGCCCTACCTGCACATTGCCCTCAAAGAGGCTAATCTGAACCTGATGCGCGGCATCAAGCAGGTATTCGACCCGCACGGCATCCTAAACCCCGGCAAGATTTTCTAGGGTAGTATCTGCTTAAAACAGGCGGTCATGCTGAGCGCAGCCGAAGCATCTCTACCGCGTAAGTAATTCCTTTCGTTAGGAGTTAGTGACGCGGTAGAGATGCTTCGGCTGCGCTCAGCATGACCGCCTGTTTTAAGCAGATACTACCCTAGGGATTCACCGCCAGCACTTCCCAATACACCGATGCCAGCTCCTCGGCCGAAAAGCGCCGGAACTGCGGATGCACCGGCGGCCTAGGGGCTTGCAGCAGCGCCAGGCTGGGCGCATCGGTGACGGCACGCTCCCAGGCGATGGGCAGGCCGGCGGCGGCAAACAGCGCCCGGTACTGGGGCAGGCGCAGGCGGTTTTGGTACATGAAGCGGTTGCCGGCCAGCAGGCGCCACGCCAGCGGGCCGTGGCGCAGAAAGTGCACCGCCGTGCGCCTAGGGTCATCGTGGCCAAAATGGTCGCTCAAATCGACTAGGTGCACCAGGTAACCGCCGGGGCGCAGCACGCGGCGGGCCTCGGCCAGTAGGCCGGCTAGGGTGGCGGCCGGCACGTGCTCGAGCACGTTGGTGGAATAATGATAGTCGACGCTGGCAGCGGGCAGCTCGAGGCGAGTAGCATCGGCGGGGGCGGCGTAGCGGATGGGCACGGCCGCCCACAGTTCGGCCAGCGAGTGGCAGCCGGCCAGCACCTGCGCCTTGCGCGCCAGTTCGGCCCTAGGCACCCACGGGAAGAGCGCCGGTAGCTCGGCGGCGTGCGCGCCCACGTAGGTTAGCAGCCCCAGCACTAACTCTTCCTTTAAGTAGGAGTGCAAATCAACGGTGATTACTTCGGCGGCGCCAGCTAGCCACAGCCCGAGGGGCGTGCCCAGCACCCAGCCCGTGCCCACCTCCAGAAAGCAACGCTCCAGGGGTAGGTTTTGCTGGCGCAGGATGCCGGCAATTTTGGCCGCTTTCTCCAGGTGCCGCCAGTAATCGACCTGGCGCAGGGCCCCAAAGCGGCGTTGCAGCTGGTAGTAGAGCGGCTGCCCCAGCGGCCGGGGCAGCCACGCCACGGCGTTTTGCACGGCGGCTTTCAGTAGGTAATGCACGGCAGGTCAGTTGGCAATTATCAGTCAACAATTATCAGTTATCAGAAAACGAACGTCATGCTGAGTCTGCGAAGCATCTCTCCCGCGTAACTAACTCCAAACGTTGGGTTTACTTACGCGGGAGAGATGCTTCGCAGGCTCAGCATGACGTTCGTTTACCACTTTTCTACGCTGCGTTAACTCAATATCCTACGGCGGCGGCGAAGGTCGGGGCTTGGCGGTGCTTGGTGGCTTGCTCGTAGGCGTAGCCCAGGGCCAGCAGCTCGGCCTCGCGGTAGGGCGCGCCCACGAAGGACAGGCCGATGGGCAGGCCGTGCACGTAGCCCATGGGCAGCGTGAGGTGCGGATAGCCGGCCATGGCCGCCGCGCCCGAGTAGCCGGGGCCGGTGTTGTACTCGCCATTCACGAGGTCGATGCAGGCGGCCGGGCCGGTGGTAATGGCCACGATGGCCCCTAGGCCCCCATCGGTTTGCAAGGCCGCGTCCAGCGCCTGGCGGCTAGTGTCCAGTACCTTGCGCAGGGCGGCTTTATATTTCTCGCTGCCCAGGCCGTCGGTTTTTTCGGCTTGCTCCAGGGTTTCCTGCTGGAAGTAGGGCATAGCCTGGGCGGCGTGGGCCTTATTAAAGGCGATGACCTCGGCCAGGTTCTTGACGGGGGCGTTGGTGCCGGCCAGGTATTTATTCACGCTGTCCTTAAACTCGTAGAGCAGCACGTCGAACTCGGCCTCGCCGATGGGCTGGGTGGCGGTGCGCACGTCAACCTCCGTGATGGTGGCGCCCTGGGCTTTCAGCACCTCCACGGCGCGGCGTAGCAGTTCGCCGCCAGGCGTCTGGCTGGCCAGGTGGCTTTTCTCCACGCCCAGCTTCTGGCCCTTCAGGGCGTCGGGGCGCAGCAGGCGGGTGTAGTCCTGGGGCGTTTTGGGGGCGCCGGGGGCTAGGGTGGCGGCGTCGGCCGGGTCGGGCCCCACCATGCCGCCCAGCAGCAGGGCAGCGTCGCGCACGGTGCGGGCCATGGGGCCGGCCGTGTCCTGGGTAGCTGAGATGGGGATGATGCCCGTGCGGCTCACCAACCCCACCGTGGGCTTGAGGCCTACCAGGCCGTTGTTGGAGCTGGGCGACACGATGCTGCCGTTGGTTTCGGTGCCCACAGCGGCGGCGCAGAGGCTGGCCGAGGCCGCCGCGCCCGAGCCGGCGCTGCTGCCGCTGGGCGTGCGGCTCAGCACGTAGGGGTTGTGGGTTTGGCCGCCGCGGCTGCTCCAGCCGCTCACCGAGTGGCTCGAGCGGAAGTTGGCCCACTCGCTGAGGTTGGTTTTACCCAGGATGATGGCGCCGGCCGCCCGCAGGCGCTGCGTCACCCAGGCATCTTTGGCGGCGCGGTGGGGCACCAGGGCCAGGGCGCCGGCGGTGGTTTGCATCTTGTCGCCGGTGTCGATGTTGTCCTTCAGCAAGATAGGGATGCCGTGCAGTGGGCCGCGCACCTTGCCGGCCTTGCGCTCTTTGTCCAGCGCGTCGGCCAGGGCTAGGGCATCGGGATTGGTTTCGAGCACCGCGCGCAGGCCGGGGCCAGCGTGGTCGATGGCCGCAATCTGGGCCAGGTACTGCTGGCAGAGGGCGCGGCTGGTGGTGCGCCCGCTTTGCAGCCGGGCTTGCAGTTCGCTCAGCGGCACCTCGCTCAGGGCGAAGGGCACAGGCGGCGCGGGCACGGCGGCGCCCGTGGCGGGGCTGGTAGTTTCGGGCGCCACTGGGGTTGCCGCCGCGGCGAGTGGCAACAAGGTGGCAGCTAGCGCGGCCTGGCTGCCGTGCTGCAAAAAGGAGCGTCGTTGCATGGAAGTAGTGGTGAGGCGGTAGAAATGCGGGTTAGTGAACGGCAGGAATCGCAAGGACTCCAAAGAAAGCTGATGGGCCGCCAGTCGCACCTTATTTTTTCCTGAAGAATTTGCTAGCTGCCCCCGCGCGGCCCTAGGGTGCAAGCGCGCCGCTCAGCGCGGTTGCCCGCCAACCCCCATCAACGCCGGGGCGTATAGCCCCTAGGGTTTCACTCGGCCCTTTGCTCACCTTCACCCAGTTCCGCTCCGCCATGTCCGATAGCCCCGAATACCCCGGCACCAACTCCATTGCCGGCAACTACAGCAGCCCGTCGGTGGCCAATACCAAAATGGGTGCCGACGTGCAGAACACGCTGACTAATAGCAACACGCAGTCGCCCGATGCCCAGGCGCAGCCCGAGGGCGACGCGGCCACCACCAGCCAGGAGCTAACCACTGACCCCAGCGCCGCCGTGCCCGGCGGCGCGCAGCCCAACTACGCTGAGGGCACGCCGGTGGCTCCCGCGCCGCCGAGCGCCTCGGGCCAGCCCGACGTGTACGGCGGCAACTTTGGCAACGACGTGCAGCCTACCTTCAACGACCCCAACCGCGTGGCCAACCAGGAATCGACCCCGAACCGGGGGGCTTTTGGCGAGCAAGGGCACCTAGGGGCCACCCACGGCGGCTACGGCAACCAATACCGCGAGTTTGACACGGCGGCCGAGCGCCCCGCGGCTGAAGCTACCGAAGAAAAATACTACGGCGACGGCGCCAGCCGACCTGGCCCCCAGCACAATGCCTACCGCGACTACGACGGCCAGGACACCAGCCCTGCCGAGCAGGGCCACGCCGTGCGCGATACGCCCACGCCCACCCAGGGCGGCCCGCTCGACCCGAATCCTAACGCCACTTACCGCCAGCAGGATACACGTAACCTGGTGAGCGAGGGTGGCCCCGCCGCCGCTTTTCAGAACGATAACGGTGCGCCCACTGTGGGCCCTGCCTACGCCGACGATTATGGCCACACGGCGGGCGTGGGCCTGCCCGCCAACACCCCCAGCAATCACCTGCCCTTGGCCCCCGATGGACACGGGATAGGCAGTAACCCCGCTTCGGCCCGCGGGGGCTACGATGGCCAGCAGCAGGAAGCCAAAACCGCACCCCAGGGCACGCCCGCGCCCGTCGATGCGCCCAGCGCGCCGCAGGGCGAAGGTTACGGCTACGGGTTTGAGCGCAGCGAGCAAGCCAAAGCCGGCAACCCCGACACCGGCGACTCGCGCAACGGCTTTGGGCCCGGCGGCTCAAAGGAAGGCAATACCAGCGAAGGCTACGGCTCGAAAGGCGGCTCGTATGACGACCAGAACCCCGGCGCCCAAACGCCCGCCTACGACGACTTCACCAAGCAAGACAAGGCCCAGAACTACGGCCAGGAAGCCCGCCAGGACAACCGCCCCGCCGATGGCGACCAGCCCAACGACGGCGACTACGGCCCCGCCCCTCGCCGCAACGACGGCCGGGATAAGTAGCCTTTTAATGTAAAAAATATAGGGAGATGTGAAGAATGTGAAAATTTCGGAAGGCACTATTAGCACTTTCCGAAATTTTCACATTCTTCACATCTCTCTATATTTTTTACATTAACCATTATCTATGAATGCGCATGTCAATGTCGTACTTATAGCGCGGCGGGCCCCCTAGGGGCACGGCGAAGAACGGCAAGGCTTTATCGTACTGGTCGGTAACGTAGAAGGTGGCGTCGTTGAAAATTTTGGAGGTGCTAGTCAGGCGCAGGTCGAGCGAGAGGCCGTGCTCCTGGGGCGTGATGGGCAGCACGCTGCTGGCCCACTGGCCATCGCCGCTCACGGCCGCGTCGTGGCCGTTCTTGGCTACGCTGAATACGGTAAGCTTAGCCGTGTTGTCGAGGTCGAAGTTGCTTTGCTTGATGCTGACCACGTTTTCGTCGGCAAACGGGTAGAGGTGCACCGTAACTGGTCGGCCCGAGGGCGGCCCCGCCGGAATGCGGAAGCAGTATTTGTAGGTGAAGGCGTTGCCGCCCGGCACTGGCACGTCGCTGCTCGGGCTGCTGCTGAGGAAAAAGCGGTACAGGTTGCCGTCGTTGCCGCTCAGCCCACGCACTACTACCTTGTATACGTAGCCCTTAAACTGCTCTACCAACTCGCCTTCTAGGGGGTTTAGAGGGCCTAGGTTCCAGTATTTGCCGTTAGTGGCGGGGTCCACGCCAAAGGCCTGCTGCTTCAGCAAGCGGCCACTGGGCACGGTGCCGGGCGCGGGGCGCGGGTTGGTGGCGCCGGGGGCCGAGTGGGTGCCCGGCCCGCCATACAGGCTGAACTCGGTGCGGGTATTGAACTCGCCGATTTTGGCGTCGAGCGTGCCGCCGCAGTCGGGGTCGAACACGCGGATGTAGAACGGCTCGCGCCGGGTGGCGGGCACCAGAAAGAAGAACGTTTGCGAGTGGTCGTCGTCGCCCCAGGCGGTGGGCGCCTGCGGCCCGAAGGTGACCAGGCTCTCCAGCTTCTCGACGGGATTGGGCACGGCCTGCGCGGCGGCTGGGCCGGCTAGCGGCAGCAGCAGCCCGGTTAAGGCGAGCCAGCCTAGGGGCGTATAAAACAATTTTGCCATCTGGCTTGACTATACTAGGAGTTAGCCAGCTAAGCAATTGCCCGGCGCCGACATACCAACCTCTGCCGTAATATTACAACCCAAACCCCTCCGCGTTAGCTATTTTTACCCCGCATGAGTGCTTCCGCGCGCGATACTACCGAGTTTTTCGACCAACTTACCAATCAGGTACTGGCCCTGCGCGTACTAGCGTACCGCCACCTACGGCCCCTCACGTCCGAGCAGCTCAACCGCCGGCCGGGCTACGATAACTGGAGCGCTGCTCAGTGCCTAGAGCACCTCAACCTGGTAGGCGGCTACTTTTTGCCCACCCTAAAGGCCCGCTTGCGCCTGGCCCACACCAAGGGTTCAGCGGCCGGCCAGCGGGTGCGCAGCGGCTGGCTGGGGCGCTACGTCACGCGCAGCGCTAGCCAGCGCAATGGCTTAGGCGACAGCCTCTTGCGCTTGCCTAAGCAGTATGCTCCCACCGGCACCCGCCTCACCGGCACCGTGGTCGAGGCCTTCAATCGCCAGCTCGACGAGCTGCTACGCCTGCTGCTGCTGGCCCGCCAGGTCGATGCCGGGGCCGTGCGCGTGCCCAACCCCCTTTACCCCTGGCTGCGCCTGCGCCTCACCGACGTGCTGGAGGCCCTGGTAGCCCACGCCCAGCGCTACGTCAAGCAGGCCGAGCAGATAGTGCAAGCCACGGCCAATCGGTAGCTACTAGCCCTAGGGCCTACTCCTGGTAAATAACCTGTACCAGTGTTTGGCCCACCGCTTTCATCGTTTTGCGGTCGATGATGCTCATATTATCGGCCGTGGTGTGGTGGTAAGGCTTAAAATACTCTTCCCCAAAGGCTGGGTGGTCGTAGATGTCCACGGTCGGGATGCCCGCTTGGTTGATGTACACGTGGTCATCGGTGATGGCGCCGGTGTCTCGGAAGAGGAAATAGTCGGAATAACCAATCTTAGCTGCGGTATTCCAAATCTTATCTACCACGTTGCGGGCCTTTTCCAGCGATATGCCCTCGCGGGTGAAATGCCCATCCTTGGCCCCTACCATGTCGAGCAGCACGCCGTATTCCGCTTTGTAGTTGGGCGGCACCATGTTCTTGGCCCAGTACTGCGAGCCTAGGCACCAGCCGTCGCCGCTACCAGCCAGCAGGTTCTTTTGGCCATCGATGCGGTCGGCATCGAAGCCCCAGTCCTCGGCATCAACCAGGATAACGTCTACGCCCACGTTGGGCGCCATTTTTTCGGGCTGCTGGCTCAAGGTGCGTACTATTTCCATCGCCACGGCCACGGCGCTGGCTCCGTCGCTGGCCCCGTCCATGGGCAGCTTGCGCTTGGCTTTATCCTTTTCGCCATCGGCGAAAGGGCGGGTATCCCAGTGCGCGAACAAGGCTACGCGCCGCGCCGCCGTGGGTTGGTACTGGGCCACAATGTTGCGGGCACTGATGTTGGTGCCGTCAAACGTCATCGCCTTGAACGGCTGCTCGTACACCGTCAGGCCAAAGCTTTTTAGCTTCGCTACCAAGTAGTTGCCGCAAGCTACGTGCGCTTTGCTGTTGGGCACCCTAGGGCCGAATGCTACCTGCTTGGCCGTGTAGGCATAAGCCGAGTCGGCGTTGAAGGCCGGCGCCTTACGCAGCTTTTCCTCGGCGGGCGCGCTGGTCTGCTCGGCGGGTTTCTTGTCGGGGCAGGCGGTGAGGACGAACGCGCCGCCTAGGGCCAGCAGCGGCAGCAACTTGGGGAAACGCATAGAATTAATTTCTTTTCAATCTGCAAGAACGTCATGCTGAGCTTGCCGAAGCATCTCTATCGCGTAAGTAATCCTAACGTTTAAGGTTACTTGCGCAGCAGAGATGCTTCGGCAAGCTCAGCATGACGTTCTATTAAGTAACAGTTGCGGCCTACTCTTCGCTGTAGGCCCATTCCACGCCAGTTTTCGTGTCTTTTATGACGATACCCTGCTCCTTGAGCGCGGCCCGAATCTGGTCTACCTTGTCGTAAGCTTTGCCAGCCTTGGCCTCTTGGTAGAACCCTAGGGCTAAGGCCAGTAGCTCCTCGGCGCTGGCGCGGGGCTCGTCGCGCAAACCCAGGATGTCCGTTACCACAGTGCGGTAGGTGGTTAGGGCCTCGTGCAGCGCGGCGGGGCTGATGTCGGCCAGAGCGGTGGGGTTGGCGGCCAGCGTGTTGAGGCGCTTGAGCAAGTCGAATAAGGCGGCCAGGGCGCGGGGCGTGTTCAGGTCGTCGCTCAAAAACTCCAGCGGCTTGGCGGCCAGGTTGCGCAGCTGCTGGCTGGCCGAGGGCGGCCCCGGCTGGGTGGGCGCCGGCTCGGGCGTCAAATCCTGGCCGGCCAGCCCCTCCCCTAGCTTATCGAGCAGGCGCAGGCCGTTCATGAGCTTGCGGTAGCCTTTGCGGGCGGCTTGCAGGGCGTCGTCGCTTAGGTCGATGGGCGAGCGGTACTGGGCTTGCAAGAAGAAGAAGCGCAGTGTCATGGGCGAGTAGGCCTGCGAGAGCGCGGCACTACTGCCCTGAAAGAACTCGCTGAGGGTGATGAAGTTGCCCAGCGACTTGCTCATCTTCTGGCCGTTCACGGTCAGCATATTGTTGTGCAGCCAGAAGCGGGCGCCGGTGCTGGGCGTGGCGCTGGCTTCGTTCTGGGCAATCTCGCACTCGTGGTGCGGAAACATCAAGTCGAGCCCCCCGCCGTGAATATCGAAGCTGGCGCCCAAGTACTTGCGGCTCATGGCCGAGCATTCGAGGTGCCAGCCGGGAAAGCCTTCACCCCAGGGCGAGGGCCAGCGCATGATGTGCGCGGGGCTCGCCTTTTTCCACAGCGCAAAGTCTACGGGCGAGCGTTTTTCGTCCTGCCCGGCCAGGTCCCGAGGGCCGGCGCCGGCCAGCAGTTCCTCCACCACGCGGCCCGAGAGGCGGCCGTACTGCCCGCCCTCGGCGTTGTAGCGGTTCACGTCGAAGTAGATGCTGCCGGCCGATTCGTAGGCCAGGCCCTTGTTCAGGATTTCCTGGGTCAGCCCGATTTGCTCGGTGATGTGGCCGCTGGCCTGGGGCTCAATATCGGGCGGCAGGCACCCTAGGGCGGCCAGCGCCTGGTGGTAGCGCACGGTGTAGTGCTGGGCTACCTGCATGGGCTCCAGTTGCTTGGCGCGGGCCGCTTTTTCGAGCTTGTCCTCGCCGGTGTCGGCGTCGCTTTCGAGGTGGCCCACGTCGGTGATGTTGCGCACGTAGCGCACCTGGTAGCCTAGGTGGCGCAAGTAGCGCGTCAGCACGTCGAACACGATTGGGCCGCGGGCGTTGCCCAAGTGGGCATCGTTGTAGACGGTAGGCCCGCACAAGTAGAGCCCCACCAGCGGCGGGTGCAGCGGCTCGAAGGCCTCTTTCTGGCGGGTTAAGGTATTATAAAGCGTTAACGGCATGATGGATAAGGGGCAATTAACGACAAGGCGTCGTCAATTGCGGCGAAGTCGGCACTACGGAACGCCGAAGCGGGCGCAAAGTTCGGCAGGAAGTTGGGAGTTAGCAGGTGCCATCCCTAGGCCCCTAGCGCAGGCGGTAGGCCGCCTCCACGGGGTAGTGGTCGGAGTAGGGAATTTCGGCGTGGATGCGGCAGGCCAGCACCTGCCACTGCGGGCCGGCAAACTGCTGGTCGATGCGCAGCAGCGGGGGCAGGTGGCCGTGATAGGTGTTGCCCACCCCGAAGCCCACGGTAGCCCAGGCATTTTGCAGGGGGCCGGCCAGGCGCTGGTAGGCGTAGGAATACGGCAGGTCGTTGAGGTCGCCGGCCAGCAGCACCGGGTAGGGCGAGCGCTGAAGGTGGGCCAGCAGCGTATCGGCCTGCCAGGCGCGGCGGGCGGCCCCGCGCACGAAGCGCCGCAACAAACCCCGGCCCTTGCTTTCGAGGCCGGCCCTGGACGAGCCCGCGGCCACCAGGTCGTTCTCATCCAGGCTCATGCTTTGCAGGTGGGCGTTGAAGATGCGCACCGTATCGCGCGGGCCGGGCCCCACCACGTCCACCCACATGGCGTGGTTTTGGGTGAGGCGGCCGAAGGAAATCTCGCCCCGCCCCACGATGGGCAGCCGCGAGAAAATAGCCAGCCCAAACTCGGCGCCCATGCTATTGGTGAGGCTCTTCGACACGAATACCTCGCGGCCCGCCGCCGGCCCTAGGTGCTCGCCCACCCGAAAGAGGCTGCCATCGGCCGACTTGACACCCGCCGGCTCCTGGTAGTACTCTTGCAGGCACAGCACGTCGGCGGGGCTGGCGGCCAGCCAGGCGATGAACTTGCCGGGCGCGGCCGGGTCGGGCCGGCGCAGCTGCGCGTACACGTTGAAAATCCGCACGTTGGCCGATAGCAGGCGCAGCTCGCGCGCGGCCCTAGGGGCCTGGGCGGCCAGGGGCGTGTGGGCGTACTGCGTGAGGCGCGCCCGCAGGCCGGCCCAGTGCAGCGGCAGCCCTCGCTGCACTTGCGGCCAGGCCAGCGCCAGCGCCGCCAGCAGCAGCAGCGCAATGGGCCGCCGCCGCAGTGCCCAGTAAAGCGCCAGCCAGGCCGTGAGCAGCAGCAGCGGCGGCACGGCCAGCGCCAGCAGCGGCGCCAGAGCCAGCTGCCCGCCCGGCACCCGCTCGGCCCCCACGGCCAGCAGCAGCGCCAGCAGCACCAGCCAGGTAAAACGGTAAGAAAACAGGCGGCGCATAACTAAAAAACGGGGGCAGCTACGGCCGGCAGGGCAGCTTACGTGGGGGCAGCGAACCAGGCTGGCCGGCCTTTGGCCGCCGCAGGGGCCTGGGGCTGGCCGATGCGGCGGCAGCCTTGGCCAGCCGCCGCCGCAAAAATACGCCGCCGCCCGCCGGGTATTGTGGTGGCTCGGCGTAGCTTTACTTACCGGGATTTTTCACTCGCTATGAAACAATTTCTTTACTGCTTCTACCTCTTTCTTGCGCTGGCTGCCACGGGCCACGCGCAGCCCCACCTGGCCACCCCACCGCCCGACGACCAGTCGCTGGAATTTATCCAGAACCAGGGGCAGTGGCCGGCCGGCGTGCGCTACGGGGCGGCCGTGCCGGGCGGGCACTTGTACTTGGAAGGCAGCGCCTTGCGCTACGTGCTGATGCAGCCCCTGCCCCACCCCCACGACCACGACGCCCCCGCCGGGGCGCGCGGCAGCGGCGAGGCGCTGCGCGGCCACCAGCTCTGGGTGCGCTTTGAGGGGGCTAGGGCCAGCGCGCCGCTGCAACCCGCGCAGGCCACCAGCGGCACCCACAACTACCTGAGCGGCAACGACCCCGCCCACTGGGCCCCGGCCGCTGCCGGCTACCGACAAGTAAGCTACCAGCAGCCCTGGCCGGGCATCGACGTGCGGCTGTACGAAAACGCCACCCAGCACCTAGAGTACGACCTGGAGCTGGCCGCCGGGGCCGACCCTGGGCAAGTGCGCCTGCGCTACGAGGGCGCCACCAGCCTGAGTGTGAGCGCCGACGGCCAGCTGCACGTGGGCACCACCGTGGGCGACCTCACCGAGCTGCACCCGCAAGCCTACCAGCTCGACCTCGCCAGCGGCGCGCGCCAGCCCGTGGCCTGCGCCTACCGGCTGGACCCCGAAGAAAGTATCGTGTCGTTTGAGCTGGGCGCCTACGACCACGCCCGGCCGCTGGTCATCGACCCCACGGTGATTTTCTCGACCTACTCGGGGGCGCTGGGCAGCAACTGGGGCTTCACGGCCACCTACGACAACGCGGGCAACATGTACTCGGGCGGCATCGTGCTGAACGACGGCTTTGCGCTGCCCAGCTTCCCGACTAGCGGCGGCGCGTTCCAAACCACGTTCGGCGGCGTCATCGACATCGCGCTCATCAAGTACAACCCGGCCGTGAACGGGGCGGCCTCGCGGGTGTGGGCCACCTACCTGGGCGGCGACCGGGCCGACTTTCCGAGTAGCCTGGTAGTAAACGCTAATAATGAGTTGATTGTGCTGGGCAGCACAGCCTCGACCAACTACCCTACTACGCGCGGGGCGGTGCAGCGCGGCTTCAAGGGCGGCACGTCGGTGCAGCCCTTTGGCGACCCTGGCTACCCCTACGAGGTCACCAACGGCACCGACATCGTGGTGAGCCGCCTGGCCGCCAACGGCGGCAGCTTGCTGGCCTCGACCTACCTAGGCGGCAGCGCCAACGACGGCATAGCGGCCTACGTGGCTACATCCGCCACCCGGCAGCTGCCCCAGAACTACGGCGACGCCCTGCGCGGCGACGTGCTCACCGACGCCCAGGGCAACGTGTACCTGGCCTCGGTGTCGGCTTCGGCCGACTTCCCCACCACCGCCGGCAGCTTTGGCCCCAGCTACCGCGGCGGCACCTCCGACGCGGTGCTCTGCAAGCTCAACCCCGACTTTACCAGCCTGGGCTGGAGCGGCTTGCTGGGTGGCAGCGCCGCCGACGCGGCCTACTCGCTGCAGCTCGATGGCAGCGGCAACGTGTACGCGGCGGGCGGCACGCTTAGCGCCAGCCTGCCGGGCACCACGGGCGGCTATCAGCCCACCAGCAAGGGCGGCGTCGATGGCTTCGTGGCGCGCATCGCGGCCGATGGCAGCGCCGTGCAGCGGGCCACTTTCCTAGGTACCAGCGCCTACGACCAAGCCTTTTTTGTGCAGCTCGGGGCCGATGGCGGGGTGTACCTGCTGGGCCAGACCCTAGGCACCTGGCCCGTAACGGCGGGTACGTACCGCAACGCCGGCAGCCGGCAGTTCATCAGTAAGCTCAGCGCCGACCTGGCCACGCTGCAAGTGAGCACGGTGTTTGGCAGCGGCCGCAGCACGATTGATATTTCGCCCACCGCCTTTCTGGTAGACCAGTGCGACCGGGTGTATGCCTGCGGCTGGGGTGGGCAAACCAACCAGGTGGCTTATACCTACGCCGGGTACCAGTCGCAAAACGGCTACACCGATGGCATGCCTACCACGCCCAACGCCGTGCGCACCACGCCCGACACGCCCGGCCAAGGCTCCGACTTTTACCTGGTGCAGTTCTCGGCCGGCCTCAGCAGCCTGGCCTACGGCACCTACTACGGCAACGCCACGCCCTACTCGACCGGCGACCACGTGGACGGCGGCACCTCGCGCTTTGACCCTAGGGGGGTGGTTTACGCGGCGGTGTGCTCGTGCTTCAGCACCACCGGCTTCCCAGTGCCGCCGGGCGCCTACACTTACTCCACCGTCAACGGCTCGAAAAGCACCAACGGCCAGGCACTGTGCAACAACGCGGCCTTCAAAATCAACTTCGAGCCCACCGTGGCTACCGTAGGCAGCGACCGCACGGTGTGCGCCAACTCGGGGGCAGTAACACTAAGCGGCACGCCGGCCGGCGGCACCTGGAGCGGGCCGGGCGTGTCGGGCTCGGTGGCGGCGGGCTACGTTTTCACGCCTGCGGTGGCACTGGTGGGCGTGCAAACGCTTACTTACACGCTGACGGGCGTGACGACCGCCTGCACCGTCACGGCCCGGCAAGTAATCACGGTGGCGCCCGTGCAGACGGCCGCCCTAGCCCCTTTACCGCAGGATACTTACTGCCTGCAGGCGGGCGTGGCGCCGCCCACCGTGGCGCTGCAAGGCAGCCCGGCGGGGGGCGTGTTTAGCGGGCCGGGCGTGGTGGGCAATACGTTTTCGCCGGCTGCGGCCGGGGCGGGCATCTTCACCATCACTTACACCGTGGGGGCCAACACGCCCTGCCCCAGTTCGGCCACCCGGCAGGTGGCGGTGCTGGGTGCCACGGCCGGCGCCGACTTCGCCCTGTGCTCGAACAGCGGCCCGGTGGCGCTGCCCAGCGGCCGGCCCGCGGGCGGCACCTGGAGCGGGCCCGGCGTAGCGGGCTCGGCCCGCACCGGCTACACCTTCACCCCCAACCCGGCCCTGGGCAGCGTGCGCCAAACCCTTACCTACTCGGTGCCTACCGCCAATGGCACCTGCGAAGCCACCGCCCAGGTGCTGGTAACGGTATCGGCCCCGCCCCAAGCCGTCGTGCAGCCCCTAGGGGCCGTGTGCGCCACCAACGCCCCGGTAGCCCTCACGGGCGGCAGTCCGGCGGGCGGCACCTGGAGTGGGCCGGGCGTGTCGGGCTCGGTGGCGGCGGGCTACGTCTTCACGCCCGCCGCGGGCCTAGTGGGCACCCATACGCTGACCTACACGGTGCTGGCCAACTCGGTGTGCGCCAACCTGGCCAGCCAAGCCACTACCACCATCCAGGTGATGCCCGCCTTCGTGGCCGTGGCGCCCCCCGATACGGTGCTGTGCCCCGGCGCCACGCGCCCGTTCAGCTTGCGTGGCTTGCCGGCGGGTGGCACCTGGAGCGGGCCCGGCGTGTCGGCGGGCGGCGTATTTATCCCGCCCACAGCGGCGGGCACCTACGTGCTCACCTACCTGGTGGGCGCCGCCACTACCTGCCCCTCGCAAACCACGCGCCGCATCACGCTGCTGGCCGCGCCCACTCTAGCCCCTAGCCTGGTGCCGGGCACCTGCACGCCCACCAGCGTGGCCCCGCTGCTGCTGCACTACCGCCAGGACCCCGCCACCCTGCCCACCGACGCAGTAGTAACCTGGTACTTCGGCGACGATAGCACCGCCGTAACGGGCTTCGACGTGACGCACACCTACCGCGCGGCCGGCACCTTCCGCCCCCGCGTGTCGGTGCGCTACAACCAGAACCGCTGTTCGCAGCAGTTGGGCCTGCCGCCCATAGTGGTGCAGGGTATGCTCATTCCCAACGTGTTCACACCCAACGGCGACGGCCAGAACGACCGCTTTGCCCCGCGCCTGGGGGGCTGCGCGCCGCGCCTGCAAGTGTTTTCGCGCTGGGGCCAGCAGGTGTACGAAGACGCCGCCTATCAAAACACCTGGGACGGCGCGGGCCTGGCCCCCGGCATCTACTACTACCTCATCACCCCCGCCGACAACTCGCCCGCCATCAAAGGCTGGGTGGAGATGATGAGATAATGACTGGTGACTAATTACTTCCTGCCCAACCAGTTTTCGGGATTGAGGTTGGCCGAATTGCGCCAAACCTGGAACTGTACCTGGGCAGTACCGTCGGCGTCGGTGGCGGCGGTGCCTAGGGGCTCGCGGGCGCTGAGCTGCTGGCCCTCGTGCACGCTCACGCCGCGCAGCTTGGCATATACCGTGAAGTATTCGCCGTGCTGCACCATCACGATGGTGCCCATGCCCGGCACCTGGGCCACCGTCAGCACCCGGCCGGGCGCCACGGCCCGCACCGCCTCGCCCTGGTTGGTTTGAATGTCCACGCCGCGGTTGTCCACCGTCACGTGCTTGAGCACCGGGTGCGGGTGCCGCCCAAAGTGCTGGGCCACGAAGCCGTGCGCCACCGGCCAGGGCAGCCGCCCGCGGTTGTCGGCAAAGTTGGCCGATACGGCCGCCGTTTCGGGCGTGAGGGCCACGCGGCGGGCGCTGCGGTCGGCGCTGGTTTCTTCGGGGTTGTCGCTGTCAGGGTTGGCGCTGGGGTCGCCGCCCTCCTCGTCGGCCGAGGCCGGGGCTTCGCTGCGGCGGGCGCGGCGGGCGGCGGCCGTGGCGCGGGCTTCAGCGCGGCGGCGGGCCGCCGCGGCGGCCAGGCGGGCGGCGCGGGCGGCGCGGGCAATTTCCTCGCGCACGCGCTGGGCAATCAGCTCATCAAGGCGGGCCACGGCCTGCTGGCGCTCGGCCAGCTCCTGGCGCAGGCCCTGCTCCTGCTGGCTCAACTGCTGCACCACCTCATCCTGCTGGCTCTTGAGGCCTAGCAGATTTTTGCTTTCTACCAGCTGAGTTTTTAGCAGGCGCTGCTGGCGCTGACGCTGGCGCGTGAGGCCGTCGAGCTGCTGCCCTAGCTGCTGCTGCGCCATCACGATGCGCAGGGCTTGCTGCTGGCGCTGCTGGGTGTACTGGTGCACGTAGCGCAGGCGCTGCACGAACTGATTGAACGACTCGGCCGCAAACAAAAACATAAGCTGGTTGAAGCCGCTGCTGGTTTTGGAGGCCGTGTAGAGCAGCCGCCCGTACTCTTGCTTGAGGCGGGCCAGCTGCTCGGTGGTGCTTAGCACCTGCTGGGTGGTGTGGTGCACGTTGCGCTCGATGCCCGTGAGCTGGGTCGAGATGTGCTGAATCTGGCCCTGCTTCACCGTCAGCTTCTCCTTGATGACGTTGAGCTGCCCGAGGGTCGCTTGCTTTTTCTGGGTGGTTTGGGTGAGCACTTGCCCCGCCTCGGCAATGCGACTGAGGTTGGCTTGGCGCTCCCGCTCCAGCTGGGCCTTGCTTTTGGCAGCGGCGGGCCGCTCGCGGCGGCTGGTGCGGCCGCGGCGCGGCGCGGGTTCCTCCTCAGCTGAGCGGCCCTTTTTGGTGCGCCGGGCCCTAGGGGCCTGGGCGCTGCTTTTTGCTTTGGCCGGCGCATTGCTCTTGGTTTTGGCCGCCGGCTTGCCCTTGGTGGCCGGGCGGCGGTGCTGCGCGGCCACGGGCCCCGCCAGTAGCAGCAGCAGCAGCAGCGGGCCTAGGCTTCGGTAAAGAGCAGAAAGTAGTGGTGCGAAAGTCACGGGCAAACGCGGCCAGCCGGCCGCTCTACAAAGTAACGCACGACTAACCGGCTGGCGGCCCCACCGCTGCCGCGCCGCGCCCAGCAGGCAGCCAGCGGCTTCCACCAAAGCCAGCACCATCCTGCGCTTAGCAGCGGCCTGGCATCTCCTCTTAGCTAGCACAAAGCCGGCCAACCACCCCTAGGGCAGTCAGCCGGCTTTGTGCTGCAGCCATCAATGAGGCGCTACTACTTCTTGCCTACTCGCGTCTCCTTCTTGTAGCCGCTGGGGATGCTGAAGGGAAAATCGAGGCGGCCGGCGCCTACCTCTACCTTCTGGTAGTTGAGGGTGGCCGAGGTGGCTTCGGCGCCCGCGCCCTGCTGGCCCAGCACGTTGGTGGTGAAGGCGAAGGGCAGCGGCGAGCCGGTAGGCGCCTGAAAATCGGTGTAGCCCACGGTGAGGCTGCGCTGAGCGTTACTCTCGCTTACCTTCAGCTGCTGCAGGCGGCCGGTGCTCTGGCTCACCAGCTGCTCCAGTATCAGGGGCGCCTGGGGATAAGTTACGCTCTGGTTGTCACCCTCTTGCTTCACTATCGGCAGGGCGCCTTTAGGGGCGGGCTGGTAGTCGCCCAGCAAGATGGCCTGCATCTGCTGGTAGCTCACGGGCACGTTCAGCAGCTGGCTCAGGTAGGCGTAGTCGCCGGCGAAGTAAGTCTTTTGCAGGCGGTTCACCACCCGCACCGAGTCGGGCGTGAGCAGGGCGCGCACCCCCTCAATACCCAGCAGCGAGCCCGACAGCCAGATGGCCGAGTCGCGGTTGATGCGTAAGGCGAAGTTAGCCGATTGGTCTGTGTCTTTGCGCTTAAAGTGCACCTTGCCGCGCCCATTCAGGTACTTGAAGTTGGTATTGGCGGTCTTCACGCCGGCGGGCGTGGTAACGGGCTGGGCAACGGGCGTAGAGGTACCGGCCGAAACCGAGCCGGACTTGACATTGGCGGCGCGGTGGCAGCTGGCGAGGGCCAACCCAGCCAGCAGCAGGGCTGCTTTATTCATAAAGTGAAAAGGTGAAAGAGGTAACGTGCGAACTGAAAGTGCGCCAGAGCAAATTCTGGGACTCATACGGCAAATCCTGACTTAGCGCTGTTGCTGTTCTAGGGCCCCTTCCTAAGTTAGGGTGTGCGGTGGCTGCAATGGGCAACCTAATTTTTCGCGGCAGCGTTGCTCCCCCAGTCGGTGGCGGCGCACGTCGGCGGCGCGGACACTCTTGTTTTTCGCCGCCTGCCCCACCCCCCTAGTCTTGCTGGGCGGCGCGGGCAGCTTCCCGTCACCTGCCGCTTAGGCAAGCGGGTTGTTAAGCGAGGGCTACCAGCACTTCACACAGTTTTGGGTATTTCTACGTTGTGCTGCTGGCTAACATCCGTTTTTTTACGCAGGCTGCTAACTAAAGCTAAACCAGCGCGTTTAACCCATGAATTTCAATAAAAGTGGAAATTTGCTATTATTGCCTTGCGCCTATTCAGGGCAAAAGCAGTAATTTAGAGGCGCAATTAAGCTGACTGCGTAGTATTTACCAGCATATTCAACTTCTTCTAGCAATAATACTATCCTCAGGTATAACAACGATTTTTACACTTTCTACTTATGAAGCTTACCTCCACAGTTATCGGTTCGTGCGGGCTCGCGCTGCTAACCCTGGCTACGGGCCTAGGCGGCTGCAAATCATCGAAGGGCATGTTCACCTCCACGCCCACGGCCGTTATCAGCAAGCGCCTGCCCCCGCTGGAAATCACTGCCGACCCCGGCCCGCTGGCCATGAACGATGGTGCCCTGCCCGAAGACCCGCTCCGCATGTTCAAGGCCGAGCTGCAGCGCAACATTCTGGAGCCTACCGACTCGGTCACCTACGGCTACGCCCGCCTGGTAGTAACCAAAGTGCACACCAACCGCACTGGCCGCAGCCTACAAGCCGCCCAGGTACTTACCATGCTGGCGCCCAGCGTAGTAGGTGCCCCGCTGGAGTGGTATAAAACCGACTTGCAAGCCGAGGTGCAAATGATGAACGCCAGCGGCGAGCTGCTGGGCACCTACGTGGGCAAAGGCACTTCCAACGTAAAAGTGGCCATGTACCACGGCTACTCGCAAACCGACGCGCCGCGTCTGGCCGACGTTATTGCCCTGCGCGAGGCCCTAGCCCAGATTCGGCCCCAGCTCGATACCGCCTCGACGCGCCTGCGCACGCTGATGCTGGCCGGCGGGCAAGTAAGCAACGCCGCTTCGGCCGGCGACGGCCGCTAAGCTGCCCCGCCCGACCTTTGCCACCCGGCCCGGGCAGTGCGCCGCCGCACACTGCCCGGGCCGGGTGTTCGTTTAGGTATCCGTATGCTTCGTAAACTTCTGCTGGCCCTGTTGGGCTCCCCCCTGCTAGTGCTGCTGGCTGGCTGCTGCGGCAACACTCCCTGCGACTGCCAGGACTTGCTGGCCGACTCGCTATATTTCTCGTTCAGAACGCAAGGCGCCAATGCCTTCAGCAATACTGAAATAGCTACCGTATACCTGGCGCGCTACGATAGTACCAGAGCCGGCCTCAGCCTTGACTCGCTACCGCTGGTGCGCAGTCAGCGTGTGAATAACACGCTAAAAAGACGCCTGGCAGCTAGTCCTATCAGCGTTGATACGACAGGCCTGCTTATTCTGAGCAATAATGCCCCGTTTGCGGCGGCCACGGCGGGCGGTAACATCAGCCGCTACCGCTACCGCCTCTACGTGCCGCAGGACAGCGCCGGCACGTTCAAGAAGCACACCTTCACCACTTTCTCGCTCGACCGCATCCGGGTGATTGGGCGCTACCAGGCCGATGGCTGCTGCACTTGTTACGAGAACTCGCTGAAGCGGGTGCGCATCCTGGGTGGCAACTTCACCGACCCTAATATCATTACCAATACCACCGAAGCCGGCTCGGGCAGCAACCGGGTGCCGGTCGTTATTCAGCTTACCAAATAGGTGCGGCGCCTAGCCCCTGGCGGGGGCGCCTGCGTATAGCTACTCGCGCCGCCTTTTTTGCCATGCCCGCCCCTAGCCTGCTTTCTGCCCCCCCTAGCCCCGCCGACCAGCCGCTGGCCCTAGCCCCGGCGGCCGGCGCCGCGCCCACCGGCTTCCCCTTCGCGGCAGTATTAAGCCTGGAGCCGCTGATAGCCTACTGGGCTCAGCACGAACACGATGACAATCCCGGCGTGGCCCGCCTGGCCCGCACGGTAGCCCGTCAGGTGGCCGAGCATCCGGCCTGCCACGGCGACCTGCCCAGTGTGGCCGTGCTCGATGCCAACCCTGAGCTGGTAGATACCCTGATGCTGGCCATGTTTCCGCCCGCGGCCACGGCCACGGCCATCACGGGGGCTATCGTGCCGTTTCATCGCCAGGCGTTTTACTATACCCCGCGCTTCGCGGAGGTGCTGCTGGGGCGCGACCGCACCATTAAGCAGCCACTCAACGTGGACCTAGCCATGCTGGAGGAGCTGATGACCCGGCTGGCTTACCTGCTCATTCTCAGCCGCGAATATGGGGCCGAGCTGCCGCTGCCGGGGGCGCTCATCTTCACCGTGCCCGACTACCGCATTGGGCTCTACCGGCACTACGGCGTCAGCATCGACTCAACCTTTGTGCGGGTGCGGGTGGTGGGCGAGAAGCCCGCGCTTAGCGCCGAGCAGGTGCAACACTTGCTGCGCCACCGCCACCACCTGCCCACTTGGTACGAGCTGCTGCCGCCCGCCCATTTCATGCTCGAAGGCTTCAACCTGCTGCAGCTAGTGGACGTGACGACCCAGGAAATTCTGAGCGAGCTGAAATACGACCTGCTGGAACGCGACGTGCTGCAGGCCTCCGACCGCATTGAGCAGATTCAGGAAAAGCTGCGGGTGCTGTTTGCGCTGCCGGCCCTGCAGCTGGGCATTGCCGCCTACGACGAGCGCAAAAAGGCTTTTGTGGACTTCGGGCGCAAGGTGAACCACAGCTTTTTGACCAAGCAATTGCAAGGCCAGGGGCTGGAAAACGACTTCCGGCAGGTGTATAACCGCCTGCTGACTGAGCGCCGCCCGCTGGTGCTCGACGATGTGGCCACCGCCCCCGAGCTGCCCGACAGCCTGCGCCAGCAAATGCTGCGCCTAGGGGTGCGCTCGGCTATCTTGGCGGCCCTGCCCTACGGCTCCGACACGGTAGGCCTGCTGGAGTTGGGCTCGCCCGGCGTGGGCGACCTCGACGAGTTTGCCCTGGAGCTAGTCAACCAGTTTGTGCCGCTGTTTGCGGTGGCCGTGAAGCGCAACGCTGAGGACCAGGAAACGCGCGTACAGTCCGTCGTAAAAGAGTACTTTACCGCTATTCACCCCACCATGGAGTGGCGCTTCAACGACGCGGCCCGCCGCTTGCTGGCCCGCCGCGAGGAAGCCGGCGGCCGCGTGGTCGAGATGGAGGCCATCGTGTTTGAGGACGTGTACCCGCTGCACGGCTCCAGCGACATCCGGGGCAGCAGCACGGCCCGCAACGAAGCCGTGCAGGGCGACCTCATCGAGCACCTGACCCTAGCCGGCCGGGTGCTGAAAAAAGCTTCCGAATACCAGCAGCTCCCTATCCTAGACGAGCTAAAGTTTTACGTGAACAAGCACTTGCGCCGCTTGCGGCAAGGCATCTTAAGCGGCGATGAGGTCAGCATCTACGATTCGCTGCGGACTGAAGTGGAGCCGTTGTTTGAGTACCTGGCTCAGAACGTGCCCGAGCTGCGCCCCACCATCGCCGGCTACTGGCAGCACATCGACGAGCACCTGGGCATCCTGTATAAGCGGCGGCGCGACTTTGAGTTGAGCGTAACGCGCCTCAATGATACCATCAGCGACTACCTCGATGAGCAGGAAGCGGAAGCGCAGGCCATGTTTCCGCACTACTACCAGCGCCTCAAAACCGACGGGGTGGAATATAATATTTACGTGGGCGGCAGCTTGGTGCAAGACAAGCCCTTCGACCTGGTTTTCCTAAAAAACCTGCGCCTGTGGCAGCTGCTGGTGATGGTGGAGATAACGCGCCGCACCCACGCCCTGCAGGCCGAGTTACCGGTTCCCCTCGCCACCACGCAGCTCATCCTCATTCATTCGCAGCCCTTGAGCATCCGCTTCCGGCAGGACGAGCGGCAGTTCGACGTGGATGGCACGTATAACATTCGCTATGAGATAATTAAGAAGCGCATCGACAAGGCCACCGTGCTCGGTACCGGCGAGCGCCTCACCCAGCCCGGCTACCTGGCCCTGGTGTACGCCCAAACCCGCGAGGCCACTGAGTACCACGAGTACATTGACTACTTGCAGGACCGCGGCCTGCTGGAGCCCGGCATAGAAAGCCTGGAGTTGGAAGAGTTACAGGGCGTGAAAGGCCTGCTGGCCCTGCGCGTGAAAGTGCGCGTTTAAAGCGCTTATGGGTTATTTAGCAGCGGCTGGCCTTCGTCAATCAACTCTTTTTTCTCTTTCCAAAAAAGTTGCAGGCCCGTGCGCAGCAGCACTAGCCAGGCCAGGCCGGCGGCGAAGCCGGCCACCACGTCGGTGGGATAGTGCACGTGCAGGTAAATGCGCGTGAGGCCGATGAGCAGGGTGAAGGCCCCTAGGGCCACCGCCCAGGCGCGGGGCCGGCCGTGCTGCACCGCAATCCAGGCCAGGCAGCCGTAGAAGGCCACACTCATCATAGCGTGGCCGCTGGGAAAGCTCAGGCCATACTGGTGGATGAGGGCCGAGGTAGGCCGGTCGCGGTGGAACCAGGCTTTCAGTAGCTCGTTGAGGACGATGCCGCCGGCCATCGAGAGCATGAACTCGATGGCGTAGCGGCGTCGGCCCGCCCGAAACAGCAGCACCGGCACCAGCACGCTGGCCGGCACGAAAAAATACACCGAGCCGAAGCGCGTGAGCACGTTCTCGATGGGCCACGTAAGCCAGGGCTGCGCCGCCCGCAGCCGGTCCATCTGGGCGAAGCCCCAGTTATCGAACACCTGTGAGTGCTCGCGAAACACCACCCGCGCCAGGTAGAAAAACAGCGCGAACGCCGCCACGAACAGCCCCAGCGCCAGCAGCACCTGCGCCGTGAATAGCCCCGTGAAGGCAGCCCAGCGTGAGGAGGGCGGCTCGGGTTGGTGGGGCGCGACGGGAGCAGGCATAGGGGCAGCGGGAAGCAAAAAGTCGGTTTAACGAATTTTTGCTAAAATAGGCTGCCGCGCCTTGCCGCCCCCCTAGGGCCCCTAGGGGGGCGGCAGCGCTAGTAGATAATGCGCAGGCCGGCGCCCCAGCCGTAGTCGCTGTCGTAGCTGCCCGAGAGGGCCACGTACTTGCCCAGGATGTAGTAGGGGTTGACGGTGTACTCCCGGTCGGTATTCACGCGCAGGTCGCAGCGCAGGCGGCTGGTGAGGGGCAGGCCCTCGCGCTCGAGCTGCAGGCGCAGCTTGCCGCCGCTGTCGAAGCGCAAATCCGACCACACCATCATCGGCAGGAAGTAGCGCACGCCCACGCACACCACCTGGCGGTAGTCGTGCGAGTTGGTGCGGTGGCCGTTCTCGTCGCGCTTCCGCACGTCGGGGGCCAGGTAGCGGGTGTTATCGCGGAAGTCGGCGCCGGCATACACGGCCAAGAACTGCTTGGGCCCTAGGTAGCGCTGCAGGTGGGTTTCGGCTTCGTAGTCGCCGTGCCAGTCGAAGCGGGCTTCCTGGCGCAGCAGCCAGTACGAGTTGCGGATGCCGCCCTCCAGCCAGGTGCCCTGGCTTTGCACCGTGGCGTCGATATAGGGAAAGAGCTTGCGGTCCTGCCCGATGAAGCGCGCGAGCAGCCTGGGGTTGTCGGTGCGCACCGAGTCACCCGCGTAGTGCACGATGCGGGCCATGCCCGAGTTGAGGTGGTAGAGCAGGTGGCAGTGGAAGAACCAGTCGCGGTACTCGTTGGCGTCGAACTCGATGGTCACCAAGTCCATGGGCGCCACGCTGAGCGTGTTCTTGAGCGGGGCGTGGTCGCCCTGCCCGTTCACCACCCGGAAGTAGTGCCCGTGCAGGTGCATGGGGTGGCTCATCATGGTGGTGTTGTGCAGCACGAAGCGCACGGTTTCGCCCCGCTTGATGGTAATCTTATCGGCCCGCGAGAGGGGCGTGTCGTTGATGCTCCACACGTAGCGAAACATGTTGCCCGTCAGGTAGAGGTGGATGGTGCGCACGGGCCGGTCGGCGGGCAGGGCGCTGGATTGGGGGGCGCGCAGCATGGTGTAGTCGAGCAGGGTTTCGTGCGGGAAAGCGGCCTGCAGCTGCTTGGCGCCGGTGTTGAAGGTGCCTAGGGGGGCCATGGGCATGCCGCCCATGCCGCTCATTTTCCTGCCGTTGCCATCGGCCATGGGCATAGCCATACCGGCCATGTTGGTTTCGGCCATGCTGCCGGGCGGGGCTTTGTCCAGGCTGTCCAGGTTGGGCTTGGCGGTGGCCCTAGGGCGGGCGCTGTCGGCGGGCGCGGCGCCCCCCATTTTCATGCCGGGCATCGGCTGGGCGTCGGCGCCGTTTGCTTCGCCTTTCATGCCAGGCATCTGCTGGGAGCCTTTGGCCGAGCTCATGGTCATGCTGGGCATTTTCGCATCGGCCCGGCCGCCCATCTTCATACCGTCCATCTTCATGCCGGGGCCGGGCGGGGGCAGGGCGGTGCCGGCAGCGGCCACGGCGGGGGCGGGCACGCCGGCCGGAGCGCGGCCCATGTGCATGCCGGGCATCTTGCTCATCATGCCGTTCATATTACGCACCAGCTCGAAATAGTTGATGCGGGGCAGCGTGGGGGCCTCGTGCCGCTCGCCGCCGCTGCCCAGCCACAAGCTGCTGTACCCGGCCATGTCCCAGGAAGTGGCGCGCAGCTCGTACTGCCCTATGGCGGGCGGCGTCACTTCCACATCGAAAGTTTCGGCGGTGGCTACCAGCAGCTTATCCACCTCCACGGGCTCCACGTCCACGCCGTCGGTGGCCACCACGCGCAGTTTGCCGCCCCCAAACTGCACCCAGTAGTAGCTGGCCGCCGAGCCGTTGATGACGCGCAGGCGCAGCGGCTGGCCGGGCCGGGCCTGGGGCAGCGCCTGGCTAGGCTGACCATTCACGAGGCTGGCCTGGTAATACACGTCGGCCAGGTCCATCTGGGGCATGCGGCGCCACTCCTGGCCCAGCTTGGTGCCCAGGTAGCCGCTCAGCAAGGCCTTGCCGTAGCTCTGCACCGAGCCCCGCTCGATGGCGTACCAATCGGTTTCGCGCTTGAGCGAGCGCAGAATCTCTCAGGGCCGCTCGCGCGTCCAGTCCGAGAGCAGCACCACCTGGTCGGGGGTGGGCAGCGGCGTGGGCGGGTACACTACGATGGGCCCGTACTGCCCCAGCTGCTCGTTGAGGCGCGTGTGCGAGTGGTACCAGAGCGTGCCGTGCTGCTTAATGGCGAATCTGTAGGTGTGCACCGTGCCCGGCGCAATGGGCTCGGTAGTGAGGATGGGCACCCCGTCGTAGCGGTTGGGCAGCAGCATGCCGTGCCAGTGAAACGAGATGGTACGCCCGGTGTTGTTGCGCACATAGATGAGCGCCGTATCGCCCTCGGTGGAGGTGAGCGTGGGGGCCGGCACCTGCCCGTTGGTGGCCAGGGCGTGGTTGCGCGCCCCACCCCGCACCAGCACGGTGTCGCGCACGGCCAAGTCGTAGCGCACGAGGCGGGGCGTGCGGGTTCGCGCGGCTTCGGGGCTGCTGTAGAGGCCGGCGTAGGCGGCGGGCCGGGCATACACCGGCCCGCGCTGGCCGCGTACCAGCGTAGGCAGTACCAGCAGCAGTAGCAAGAGTATCCTTCGGGGCATAATGTTGTAGGGTTTAACTGAAATTTTGTTGGTTGAAACCAGCGCCAAATGGTCCGAGAGTTTGCGTTAGTACCCTAGGGGGCCGCGCACGAGCTAGCTGTCAGACCGGCGCGCCGAGTGGTGTTAAAGCGCTGCCCTTACCCAAGACAAGCTTGCTGCGCTCAGTATATTAGTTGCTAATTGACCGGCGTACGCGGCTGCACCGAATACCTTGATTTTCAGGCTATTTTCAGCTTTCAATACGCCCTCTGACTGCCAATGTTCAGCCAGGACCAACAGCTGGAACGCGGCAGCTTGCAGGTGAAATGCCACCGGCTAAAACGCAAAAAGAGCCGGCCCTAATAGGACCGGCTCTTTTCGTATAAACCTCGTGCGCTCGGAGAGACTCGAACTCTCACACCTTGCGGAACTGCCGCCTGAAGACAGCGCGTCTACCAATTTCGCCACAAGCGCGGGCTAGGCACTACGGCTACCCCGCACGGAGCGGGGGCGTTTTGCTGGCACAAAGGTACGCTATTTTTCTGACTCCGCGCAAGCTATAGCTAGCACTGGGGCCTAGGGTAGCTGGTTGGCGAGGGCCGGAAAATTGTTTTTCAGCTACTTGCGTCGCGCATTTTTTTTAAAATTTTGCACCCTGGGCTATCAATACTCCTCGCCGCTGGTTGCTACCACACCCATGCCTACTCCCCCCGCCCCCCGCCACCCGGCCGACTACGGCGCGCTGGCCCGCTACTACGACCTGCTGGCGGTGGTGGCTTTTGGGGGCAGCTTGCGGCGCACCCAGCGGGCGGCGCTGGCGGCCGGCTTGGCAGAGCTGGGGCCCGCGCCGCGCGTGCTGGTGCTGGGCGGCGGCCCTGGCTGGGTGCTGCGCCCCCTGTGGCGGCAATGCCCGCAGGCCCAAGTGCTGTACCTGGAAGTGGCGGCTCCCATGCTGGCGCGCACGGCGGCCCGCCTGCGGCGCACCCCGCCCCCGCCCGGCGCCAGCATCGAGCTGCGCCTGGGCAGCGAAAGGGCCCTAAGGCCCGGCGAGCAGTTCGACGCTCTCGTCACGTTTTTTGTGCTCGACTCCTTTCTGCCCGAAACCCTGCCAGCTGCCCTATTGCGCCTCGATGCGGCGCGGCGGCCGGGCGCCCCCTGGCTAGTGGCCGATTTTTGGCCGGCGCGCGGGGGCTGGCGGCGCGCGCTGCTGGCCCTGATGTACTGGTTTTTTGGGTGGGCGGTGGGGCTGGAGGCGCGCCGCATGCCCCCGTGGCCGGCCGGGCTGGCGGCCCTAGGCCTGCGGCCGACTTGGGAGCAGCGCTTCTTCGGGGGGGCGGTGGCGGCCCAGGTGTGGCGCCCGGCCTAGGGGCCGGCTCGCCGAATAGTGCCACAAACTAGATGCGCTATTGAGTTTTGTCAGTACTTTGCAGCCACTATGCTAGGCAAGCAAGCATTATTAGTATTATCCTGTTACAATTTATGAAAAAACGTTCTCTTTACACTATTGGGTGGGTGCTAGGTGGAATAATACTACTACCCGATTGGGTTAGCGCGCAGGTTAAGCCTGGGGCAGTTGTACGGCCGGCTACCCCGGTAGCGCGGCCGGCTGCTGCGGCAGCGCGGCCCGCTACCGCAGCGGCGCGGCCCACTGCAGCGGCAGTACGGCCAGCTACCCCGGCGGCGCGCCCTGCCGCTGCAGTGGGGCGGCCGGCTGCTACGGCTCCGGCGGCGCGCCCAGCGGCGGTAGTTGTAGCTACCCCAGCGGCCCCGGCAGCCCCGGTGGCCCGGCCGGCGGCCGTGGTAGCGCCAGTGGCGCGCCCGGCAGCGGCCGTGGGCCCGCCGGTGCGCTACACCATCTCCTTCCCCAACGCCATTCACCACGAGGCCCGCGTCGGCGCTACGTTTGAGGGGCTGGCACCGGGCCAGAAGCTGACGGTGCGCATGGCGCGCTCGTCGCCGGGGCGCTACGCGGTGCACGATTTTATCAAGAACACGTACTACGTAATCGCCACCGATGGTGCGGGCAAGCTGCTGGCTGTCAACCGCGTCGACCCGTACGCGTGGGAGGTAGTGCCGGGCGCCGACGGCACGGTGCAGTTCAACTACACCCTGTATGGCGACCGCACCGACGGCACCTACGCAGGCATCGACCAGCAGCACGCCCACCTCAACCTGCCGGCTACGCTTTGCTACGCCGACGGCCTGGAGAACCGGGCGGCCGAGGTGAAGCTGGACATGCCCGCCACTTGGAAAGCCGCCACCCAGCTGCGGGCCAGCGGCGCCGATAAAACCACCTTCACGGCGCCCAATTTGCAGTATCTGATGGACAGCCCCATTGTAGCGGGCACCCCGCAGCTGCTGCACACCTGGCAGGACGGGGGCCGCCACTTCGAGATGGCAACCTACTACCAGGGTCCGGCTTCGGAGGTAGATAACTTCGTGAAAAAGACCCAGAAAGTGGTGCGCGAGGCGGCCGGCGTGTACGGCGGCGAGCTGCCCCAGTTCGATTTTGGCCGCTATACCTTCCTGGCCGACTACCTGCCCGAGGCCAGCGGTGATGGCATGGAGCACCGCAACTCCACCTCGCTTACCTCCAACCTGCCGCTGAAGGAGGAGGGTGAGCTGCGCAACCTGGGCACCGTGTCGCACGAGTTTTTTCACTCCTACAACACCGAGCGCATTCGCTCGAAGGGCCTAGAACCCTTTAATTTCCAGCGCGCTAACATGAGCGATGCGCTCTGGTTTGGCGAGGGCTTCACGCAGTATTACGGCGAGCTGATTCTGCGCCGGGCGGGCTACTACAACGACGAGCAGTTCTTCGAGCGCGTCAGCTCGTGGGTGAATGCGCGCGCCAACGCGCCCGGCGCCCGCTACGCCTCGCCGGTGGAGATGAGCCGGCAAGCCACCTTCGTGGACGCGGCCGTGAGCATCGACCCCAGCAACCGCAGCAACACTTACCTCTCCTACTACATACAGGGGGCGGGCCTGGCCTTGTGCCTCGACTTGCAGCTGCGCCAGCGCTACCACACTTCGCTCGACAAGTACATGCAGGCCATGTGGCAGGAATTTGGCAAAAACCAGACGGCCGCCCTAGCCCCCACCAAGGCCTTCACGGTGGCCGACTTGCAGCGCGTGCTGGGCACCGTGGCCAAGGACACGGCCTTCGCGGGCAGCTTCTTCCGGCGCTACATCTACGGGCACGAGGAGCCGCGCTTCAAGGAGAACCTGGCCACCGTGGGTTTGGCCGTGACGCCGGTGAAGGCCCTGGCCGCCGCGCTACCCCGGCAGGTGGAGTTTGACGAGGAGGGCCGCTGCCTGCTCTCGCGCAACACCACCATCGGCTCGGGCCTCTACAAGGCTGGCATCGACCGTGGCGACCAGATAGTTACGCTCGACGGCGAGAAAATTGACAACATGACCACCCTCGAAACCATTATGCGCCGCCACACGCCCGCCGACCTCGTGCCGGTGCGCGTGCGCAACCGCGCCGGCCAGGAGCGTTTGGTGCAAGTGGTGCTGACGGAGGACACCAACGTGCAGGTGCAGCCCATGGAGGAAGTGGAGAAAATGACAGCCACCGCCGCCCAAAAAGAGCAGCGGGCCGCCTGGCTGGCCAGCGCCGCCAAGTAAGGCCCGGGCCCTAGGGCCTACCTCAACAAAAAGCCCCGATTGCGTGAGCAGTCGGGGTTTTTCTGTGCTTCCGGATAATTTTAGCGACGCTGGCCGAAGAAGCGCAGCAGGAACAAGAAGAGGTTAATAAAATCGAGGTACAGAGTGAGGGCCCCTAAGATAGATGCTTTCGCGCTGGCGTCCTCGCTGCCCATCGCTTTTTCCAGCGCAATGGCTTTGAGCTTCTGCGTGTCGTAGGCAGCGAGGGCCGTGAACAGGATAACGCCCACGAAGGATATTATCAAGTTAAGGATGTTATTGGTCCAGAACAGGTTGACCACCACGGCGATGACCAGCCCAATCAGGGCCATGCCCAGCAGCTTGCCCCAGCCCGAGAGGTCGGACCGGGTGAAGTAGCCAAAGGCGCTCATCACCCCAAACATGATGGCGGCGGTGAAAAAGGTGGAGGCAATGGAGCCCGCCGTATACACCAAGAATATAACGCTCAGGGTGAGGCCGTTGAGCACGGCATAACTTAGGAAAGACGCCTGCACGGCCCCGCGGCTCCAGCTATCGGCCCGGGCCGTGAGGAAACCTACCAGCGCCAACTCGGCGATGATGAGGGCGAAGAATAGAATGCGGTTGCCGAAAATGAGCTGGATAAGCTCGGGCGAGGAAGCCACCAGCAGCGAGACGCCGCCGGTGAGGGCCAGGCCAGCGGCCATCCAGCCGTAAACCTGGGCGAAGAACTGGGCCTGGATGCGGGCGGCATCCTCTTCCGTGAGCTGGTGAGCCAGGGAGCGGCCGGACGAAAATTGGGAATCACTCATGAATTCAGCGGAGGAAAAAAGGCGGATTGGACGGAATGAAGCGGCGTGCTAGCCCACATACGAACTTTGGCGGCCGACGGTAGTACTACAACAACTTTGTGGCCAATTAGTGGCCCGCCGCTCCACTTATAGTTTATGCCCGCTGCCCACTACCGCCGCAACGACGCGCTGCGCACCATTCGCCCCGGCTACCCCGGCAACAAGCTCATCGGCGCCGAATTTTGCAACGGCGAAACGCTCTACGAGCCCAGCTTCGGCACAGTGCTGCGCTGGCAGCTGACGGCCAATCCCCAGAAGGCAGAAAAAAAGCGCGACACCTGGACGCCCGCCGTGGTGCCCTGCGCCGAGGCCTTTTTCTCGACCCAGGACATGCTGGTGTGGCTGGGGCACGCCGGCTTTTTACTGCGCGTGCAGGGCGTAAGCCTGGTGTTCGACCCAGTGCTGTTCAGCTCCCTAGGGCTGCGCCACCGCCACCCCCTGCCCTGCCGCCCCCAAGATGTGCGCAATGTGGACTACCTGCTGCTTTCGCACGCGCACCGCGACCACCTCGACGAGCGCACCATCCGCACGCTGGCCGCGCAAAACCCGCGCTTGCAGGTGCTGGGCCCCCTAGGGGTGGGCGGGCTGCTGCACGGCTGGCTGCCCCAGTTGCCAGTGCAGGAGGCCGGCTGGTGGCAGCAGTTCGACTTGGGGCCGGCCGCACCCTTCGAGCTATACTACCTGCCCGCCAGCCACTGGAGCCGCCGCGGCTTGTTCGACTTGAACGAGATATTGTGGGGCAGCTTTCTCATCAAGACCGCCGACCGGCTCATCTACTTCGGCGGCGACAGCAGCTACGGCGACCACTTCGAGCAGATTGAGCAGGCGTTTGGGCCGCTCGACATTGTGCTGCTGCCCATCGGGGCCTACAAGCCGCCCTTCATGATGCACCAGAGCCACATGAACCCCCACGAGGCTGCCAAAGCCGCCAACGTGCTGCGCGCCGGCCACCTGGTGCCCATGCACTACGGCACCTTCGACCTGAGCGACGAGCCCGCCTCGGAGCCCCTGCGCCTGCTAACCGAGGTGGCGGCCGGTGGCCTGCTGCGCGGCGAGCTGCACGCCCCCGCCGTGGGCGAAGTGCTGGACTGGACGCAGTGGATGTAATTTTTGAGTTGCTAGCTGGTTGGCCGTTGGCTGCGTGATAAGCAGCCCTAGGGGTGACGCAACGGCGCAAGCCTGTAGCTTTGCCGACTTGTTACGCTGCTCTAAAAAGCCAGTAGCTAGCAGCTAAGAGCTAACAGCTTCAAAAAATGTCGCCGACCCTTATTCTGAGCCTGGTTGCGGGCTACTTCATCGTTCTCGTCATCATTGCCCTGCTCACCTCGCGCGGGGCCACCAGCGAAAGCTTCTTCGTAGCTAACCGCAACGCGCCCTGGTACATGGTGGCCTTCGCCATGATTGGCACCTCGCTCTCGGGCGTCACGTTTATTTCGGTGCCGGGCAACGTGTATGGCAAAAGCTGGAGCTACCTGGCCGTGGCCCTGGGCTTCGTGGCGGGCTACCTGGTTATCGGCACCGTGCTGCTGCCGCTCTACTACCGGCTGCGGCTGGTGAGCATCTACTCGTATCTGGAGCAGCGCTTCGGCTACTGGAGCTACAAAACGGGCGCGCTGTTTTTCCTAATTTCGCGCTCCCTAGGGTCGGCCCTGCGGCTCTACCTGGTGGCGGGTGTGCTGCAGCTGGCCGTGTTCGACTCGATGGGCGTGCCGTTCTGGGTCACGGTAGTTGTCAGCATCCTGTTCATTTACCTCTACACGTTTCGGGGCGGCCTCAAAACCATTCTTTGGACCGATACCTTCCAGACGCTGGCTATGCTGAGCTGCGTGGCCCTGAGCATCTACTTCATGGCCGATGCGCTCAACTATTCGTTTAAGCAACTCATTGGCACGGTGCGCGACAGCCCCATGTCGCAGGTGTACTTCTCGAATTTTCGGGATGATAAGTTTTTCTGGAAGCAGTTTGCCAGCGGCATGTTCATCACCATCGTGATGACGGGCCTCGACCAGGACCTGATGCAGAAAAACCTGAGTTGCCGCAGCCTCGGCGAAGCCCAGAAAAACCTATTCTGGTTTACGCCCGTCATCGTGAGCGTCAACGTCCTGTTTCTGACCCTAGGGGTGCTGCTCTATAAATACGCCGCCGCCAAGGGCCTCGACCTAACCCACATGCCGCAGCTGCTCAACGCCAAGGGCGGGCTCGATACCGACAAGGTTTTCCCCTACCTGGCCACCACGCAGTTTTCGCTGGCGGCGGGCATCATCTTCATTCTGGGTATCATCGCCGTCACCTACGCCTCGGCCGACTCGGCCCTCACGGCGCTCACCACTTCGTTCTGCGTCGATTTTCTGAACATCCAGCAGTATTCCGAAAAGCGCCAAACCCGGCTGCGGCAGCTCACGCACCTGGGCTGGTCAGTGGTGCTGATTGTGATTATCCTCATCTTCCGCGCCCTCAACGAGCAGAGCCTGATTGATGCCGTGTACAAGGCGGCGGGCTTCACCTACGGGCCGCTGCTGGGGCTGTTTGCGTTCGGCATCTTCACCACGCGGCGCCTGCGCGAGCGCCTGGTGCTGCCCACCTGCGCAGCCGGCGTGGGCCTCACGCTGCTCATCGTCACGCACTCCGTGGAGTGGCTCAACGGCTATAAGTTCGGCTTCGAGATTCTGCTCCTTAATGGGCTGCTCATCTTTCTCGGATTACTGCTAATCTCGCGCCCCACCACCCGAACCGAAGCCGCACCGATTTTGTCGTAAATTTGAATTGGCTTTCCGTTGGTTATCCTTATCCGTTTTTCTTTTATGCGCGCCGTTATTCTAGCTTTTGTCCTAACTACCCCCCTAGGGGTGCTGGCCCAAACCAAGCCCGCGCCAGCGGCCAAGGCGCCCATCACGCTGGCGCCCGGCGCCATGCAGCTGCAAGCCGGCGGCGGGGCCGCCAACCGCCCCGACCACGCCCCCGAGTACCCCGGCGGCGAGGAAGCCATGGGCGAGTACTTCAGCCAGCACGTGCAGGTGCCCGCCAAGGCCAAGCAGGCCCGCGTGACGGGCGACGTGGTGGTGCAGGCCACCGTCGATACCAGCGGCAAGCTCATCAACCCCCAGGTAGCCAAGGGCCTCACGCCCGAGTGCAACGCCGAAGCGCTGCGCGTGGTGCAGGCCATGCCGGCCTGGCAGCCCGCTACCCGGCGCGGGGTACCGGTGGCCATTCTGGTGCAGGTGCCCGTGCCGTTCGACAACGCCGGGGTCACCAAATTTGAAACCGACCGCAAGGTGCCCCGCTCGGCTAAAGACGCGCCGGGCCTGAATTAGCACCGGGGCGCCGCCTTGCGGTATTTCCGCCCGCTTTACGTCTTTATAGCAAGTGCGCTGGCCTGCTGGCTGGCATCTATCCCGATATTATGGCCCGTAGTGGACTCAATACCAGTGGCAGCGACCTTACCGCCGACCTGCCTAAGCCCAAGATAAATAAAGCGTCATTGCAGCGCAGCCTGCGCATTTTCCGCTTCGTGCTGCCCTACCGGGGCAAGTTTACGGTGGGCATGGGACTGCTGGTGCTCAGCAGCCTCAGCACCATCTCGTTTCCCTGGATTGCGGGCAAGCTCGTGAACGTGGCCACTGGCGAGCCGCTGCGCCTGCCCGGTGGCCTGGAGCTGGACATCAACCGGGTGGCCCTAGGGCTGTTTTTGGTGACAGTGCTGCAAGGCATTTTCTCGTTTGGGCGCATCTGGTTTTTCACGCAGGTGAGCGAGTTCACGGTGCGCGACATCCGGGAGGCGCTCTACGCCAAGTTTGTGCAGCTACCCATCCCCTACTTCGAGCAGAACCGGGTGGGCGCTATCACCTCGCGCATTACCAGCGACGTAGCCCAGATTCAGGACTCGTTTTCGCTGACGCTGGCCGAGCTGTTCCGGCAGGTATTTACGCTGGTGGGCGGCATCGCCTTCATCGTGGCCGTGTCGTGGAAGCTGTCGCTGTTCATGCTGCTCACGTTTCCGCCCATCGTGCTGGCGGCGGGCCTGTTTGGGCGCAAAATTCGCACCCTGGCCCGCACCGTGCAGCAGGAACTGGCCCACACCAACACCATCGTGGAGGAAACGCTGCAGTCCATCAACTCGGTGAAGGCCTTTACCAACGAGCAGTTTGAGGTGCGGCGCTACAACGCGTCGCTCAACAAGGTGGTGCGCGCGGCGCTGCAAAGCAATTTGTTCCGCGGCGGCTTCGTGTCGTTCGTCATTATCGGGCTATTTGGGGGTATCATTTTGGTGCTGTGGCGCGGGGCCACGCTGGTGCACCTGCCCAAGGGCACGCCCGGCCACCTAGAGGTCGGCGACCTCACCTCGTTCATCATCTACACGGCCTTCATCGGGGCCTCAGTGGCGGGCCTAGGCGAGCTGTATGGCAAGGTGCAAAGCACCCTAGGGGCGTCCGAGCGCATCCTGGAAATCCTGGATGAGACGCCAGAGCCTACCCACCAGCAGCCGGCCCTCGGGCTGGTGCCGGCCCAGGTGCTGGGCGACATTCGTTACGAGCACGTGGCCTTCCGCTACCCCACGCGGCCCGACGTGGCGGTGCTGCAAGACATTGACTTCCACATTGCGGCGGGCGAGAAAATTGCCCTGGTAGGCCCCAGCGGCGCGGGCAAAAGCACTATCGCCGGCCTGCTCATGCAGTTTTACCCGCTCAGCGGCGGCCGCATCCTGGTGGATGGGCACGACGTGGCCGACTATGACCTCACGGCTCTGCGCGCTCATATTGGCATCGTGCCCCAGGAAACCTTGCTTTTTGGCGGTACCATCCGCGAGAATATTGCCTACGGCAAGCCCGGCGCCAGCGACGCCGAAATCGTGGAGGCAGCCCGGCGCGCCAACGCCTGGCAGTTTATCCAGAACTTCCCCGAGGGGCTCGATACGCTAGTGGGTGACCGCGGCATCAAGCTCTCGGGCGGGCAGCGCCAGCGCGTGGCTATTGCCCGCGCCATCCTCAAAAACCCTGCTATCCTCATCCTCGACGAGGCCACGTCGTCGCTCGACAGCGAGAGCGAGAAGCTGGTGCAGGGTGCCCTCGACGAGCTGATGCAGCACCGCACCAGTCTTATCATCGCCCACCGCCTCAGCACTATCCGCAAGGTCGATAAAATCCTGGTTATCGACGGCGGCCGCATTGTAGAAGCCGGCTCGCACGAGGAGCTGAGTGAGCGCGAGGGCGGGCTGTACGCTAATTTGTTGCGGTTGCAGTTCGAGCTGGCGTAAATTGTACTTTGTTGCCACTTCTAGCGGCCCACAAAAACTCGATAGTTAGTGAGCGCCGCCAGGATTTTTTAGCTGTAGGCCGCCCCACAGCCAAGATTAGGCGCCAGTGGCCATAAGAGCCTGGCAGTACTAATGAGCCACCTTTTTAGGCCGTTGAAGCGCCGACGCTGCGAGATTTTAAAACAAGTTTTTTATTGCCGTGTTTTATGATGTTAATCTATTAATTTTTAGAATATAATCTTTAAAATAACGTCAAGTTTAAACACGTGCAACAGCAAGTTAGCTGGGGACATTGCCATGAGCCATAGTTGGTAGGAAACCAATTTATTATGTAAACTCTGACGCAATTAGTACCTACTAACTACCGCTATTTTGGTAAAGCTCGACACGCTCTCCATCGTTATTCCGGTTTACAACGAAGCCCGCACTATCCACCAGATTTTGGATTTATTGCGGGAACTGGAACTAGTCAATGGCATTAAGAAAGAGATAATTCTGGTCAACGATTGCTCGACCGACGCCTCGGCAGCTACTATCCGGGCTTACGCAGCTCAGCACCCCACTATGGGGCTGCGGCTACTAGAGCACGCCGTGAACCAGGGCAAGGGCGCGGCGCTGCACACAGGCATTCGCGAGGCCACCGGTGATTACGTGATTGTGCAGGACGCTGACCTAGAATACGACCCCGAAGAATATAACCTGCTGCTGAAGCCTGTGCTCAAGGGCTTTGCCAACGTGGTATTCGGTTCGCGCTTCATGGGCGGCAACCCGCACCGCATCTTATTTTTCTGGCACAGCATCGGTAACGCTATGCTCACGTTTCTGTCCAACATGTTTACCGACTTAAACCTGACAGACATGGAAACCTGCTACAAGCTGTTTCGGCGCGACATTATTCAAGGCCTTTCGCTGCAGGAAAAGCGCTTTGGCTTCGAGCCCGAAGTGACGGCCAAGGTAGCGCGGGTACCCGACCTCAAACTCTACGAGGTAGGCATCAGCTATTACGGGCGCACCTACGCCGAGGGCAAGAAAATTGGCTGGCGCGACGGCTTCCGCGCCATTTATTGCATCATTAAGTATGGCCTGCTGAAGGCTTAGGGTACTTTCTAGCCATGAAGGACCAAAAATTCCCTCTTACTACTACGCGTTGGTCGGGCTGGTGGTGGCTGGCGCTAGGCGCTTTACTGGTGGGCGCGGCGCTGCGCGTGTGGCAGTGGCAGCTGGGCACCACGTTATTTATGGACGAGCTGGCGGTGGTGCACAACCTAGTAACGCGCTCAGCTGGCCAGCTGGTGGGCCAGCCGCTAGCCGAGGCGCAGGTGGCACCGCCGCTGTTTCTGCTGGCCGAGAAAGCCTGTTTAACTTGGCTAGGCCGCTCCGAGCAAGCGCTACGCCTGCCGGCGCTGCTGGCATCGCTGGCGGCGCTGGCCTTATTTTGGCTGGTAGCGCAGCGTGTGTTGGCCCCCCCACTGGTGCCGCTGGCGCTGCTCACGCTGGCCGTTGGCTTCACCTTCGTGTACTATGGAACCCAGGTCAAACAGTACGCTAGCGACACGGCTATTGGCTTGCTGGTGCTGTGGCAGGCTCTGCGCCTGCGCGACGAGCCCGCGCCACCGTCGCGGTTTTGGGTGTTGGCGGGCCTAGGAGGACTAGTGCTGCCGTTCTACTCGCAGTCATCGCTGATGGTTTTTGCCGGCTGCGGCGCGGCGCTGTTACTGCTAGCTGCCCTAGATGCCGGGCGGCCGCGGCTGCCCGCTACGGCGGCCGTGGTGGGGGCATGGACCGTGGGCTGCGGGGCTAGCCTGGCCCTGGCTCAGGCAGCGCTACAGCCCGTTGACCGGGCGTTTATGCACTACTTCTGGCGTGAGGGGTTGTTGCCAGTAAATGCTCATTTTTTGAGCAAATTATGGGGCGACGTGGCCGAGCGCTGGGCCAACGGGTTGGGCTGGCTCCACCCCACTTCTATTTGGGTGGTGTTGGTGCTAGTGGGCGTGGTAGTGCTGTGGCAGCGGCAGCGCCCAGCGGCGCTGCTACTGCTGGCCCCCTGGGCCATGAGCATTGCCGCGGCGGCAGCGCAACAATTTCCGCTGCGGATGCGGCTAATGGATTTTTTAGTGCCTAGCCTCATTCTGTTCGTCTTTGTAGCTTTTCAGGCGGGTGTGCAGTGGGCCTGGCAGCGCAACCGAACTCTAGGCTGGGGGGCGCTGGGTATATGCACGCTACCCGTGCTTTACAGCACCACGCGCCACAACTTGCCGCCCTACGCCACGGAGGATGCCAAAACGCTCTACGCCAAGCTGGCGCAAGTGCGCCGCCCTACTGACGCCGTGTATGCCTACTATGGCGCGGGCCAATATTTGCGCTGGTATGGGCCGCAATACGGCCTAAGCCCGGGTAGCTACCTACTGGGGCACTGCTACCGCCGCCAGCCGGGCGCCGAGCGCCAGTATTTAAAGGAAGTAGATGCGCTACGTGGCCGGCGGATGTGGCTGCTGATGACGCACGCAGCCCCCGCCGACGACCGGGCACTCACAAGCTACCTCGATGCCATTGGGCGGCGCGGGCAGCGCTTGGCGGTTCGCTGGCGCTACCCCGACGAAGGGGTGGGCTACCCCGTAGTATACGCCCAACTTTATGATTTGACGGATGCCAAGCAAGCCGCCCGCTACTCGGCGGCTACTTTCCCGCTGGCTCCTGGCCCGGCCCAAACGGCCGACGACATTTGCTGGAGTTGCTACGGCCCGCAAACGATTACTGCTACCAACTAGGTAGCAGCAGGGTCAGCCCTAGGGCCGGCGGCGGGCCAGCTTCACGGCCTGGCGCAGCCCCCACAGGGCCGCTACCGTGCCCAGGCCCAGCAAGGCCCCGGCCGCACCCCAGCCAATATCCTTGAGGTCGAAGGAGCGGTCGGCGCGAAATAGTTGGCCCACTTCGGCCGTGCTCACCAGGGCCACCAGCCCCGCCCAGGCCAGGAGCCACTGCCGCCAGGGGCTGTTTTTGAAAGCCAGCCAGCCGCCCAGCAGCCAGCCCAGCGCCACGAAGGGCACAGCCGTGCGTAGGGTGTCGTTTTGTTGCTTATCGGCCCAACTGGCTACCCAAGCAGGTATAAACCAGTCAGTTGCCATCTTGGGGTGCGACTGCCAGCTGAGGTATAGCACCAGACCCGCGCCCAGCAGCAGCAACGAGTAAAAGAGCAGCTTATTAACCATAAGCTCCCCCTTACGCAAGTTTGGGGCCCTAGGCTGCTGCGGGCAGCTTACGCTTGCCCAGCGGGCTACCTCGCTTCTTCAAAAATATCAACCCATTCCACGGCCAGCCCCGGCAGGCAGGCCGCGGGCATGGGCCCCGGCTCGGAGTAGGCGCCGGTTAGCTCGTACTGGCCGTGGGCATCCAGCACATAGGCCGTCACCACCTGCTCACCGGGGTAGGCTATCCAATATTCGCGCACGCCATTTTCGGCGTACAGGTCAAATTTGGTGCGCGTGTCGAGCACCAGTGAGCTAGGCGATACAATCTCAATAATCCAATCAGGCGCCCCCAGGCAGCCGCGCCGGTCAATCTTGCTGAGGTCGCATACTACGCTGATATCGGGCTGCACCACGGTTTTAATCTGGGCGTCGCCATTGCCCGTGCTGCGCAGCAAGCGCACGTCGAAGGGCGCGGTATAGATGCGGCACACTTTTCCTTTCAAAAAACGGCCTATCTCCACTGTAAAGTTGGTGGCTATCTGCTGGTGCTCCGAAGTCGGGGCCGATACCTTGCGCAGCAGCTTGCCTTTGATAAGCTCCACGTACTCGGTGAAGCGCCAGCTCAGGTAGTCGGCGTAGGTATAGGTCTGATTAGGGTCAAGCTGCGAGATGTCGGTGATGGGCGCCATAATCTAAAGGTACAAAAGCAGCACGGCCACTAGTGGGGGCAGCGGCCACCACGTTAAGCTTGCAGCAGCCCTTCCGCCACTGCCCTATCGTTCCCCAGCCTAGGCACCTTGTTCTGCCCGCCAAGCTTGCCGATGCTCTTCATGTAGCGCTGGAAGGCCCCTAGGGGCAGCGCCGTAAGTTGCAGCGGCGCCAGGATGTGGCCTTGGCGCAGGTCGTCGTAGTAGGCGTTGCGCTGGCGCAGGGCGGCGTCGAGGGTGGCGGCGAAGGCGGGCGCGTCGCGGGGCGGCTGGGCAAACTCCACCAGCCACTGGTGGCGCGAGGGCTCCCTAGGGTCGGCGCTTACCAAGGGGGCCACCGTGAACTCCGTTACCTCAGCTTCGGGGTACTGGCGCCCGGCCTCGCGCAGGGCGGCCTCTACCTCCTCGCCAATCACGTGCTCGCCGAAGGCCGAGAGGAAGTGCGTGAGGCGGCCCGTCACCACCACCCGGTGCGGGTGCAAATCCACGAAGCGCACCGTGTCGCCGAGCGAGTAGGCCCAGAGGCCGGCGTTGGAGGTGAGCACCACGGCGTACTGGCGGCCCAGCTCGACCTCGCCAATGGTAAGGCGGGGCGGCCGGGGCTCGAAAAACCGCTCGGCGGGCACGAATTCGAAGAAAATGCCGCTAGCCAGCCGCAGCAGCAGGCCGGGGTTGCCGGGCTGGTCCTGGAAGGCCAGGAAGCCCTCGGACGCCGGAAACAGCTCGATGCTGGCCACCGGCCGGCCAATGCTTTCACGCAGGCGGCCCAGGTAGGGCGCCATGGCCACGCCGCCCGACACGAAGAGGTCGAACTCGGGAAACAGCTCACCCACCGGCCGCCCGGTGCGGGCCATCAGGCGGTCGAAATACATCTGCACCCAGGGCGGAATGCCGGAAATGAGCGACAAGGGCTGCCCCAGGGTTTCGCGCACGATGGCATCGAGCTTGGCTTCCCAGTCTTCTATACAATTAGTGGCGTAGCTGGGCAGCTGGTTGCCGCGCAGGTAGCTGGGCACGTGGTGGTTGACGATGCCCGAGAGCCGGCCCGTGGGGATGCCGCCCACGCGCTCCAGCTCGGGCGAGCCCGACAGAAAAATCAGCTTGCCATCGAGAAAGCGGGCCCGGCCGGTGGCGGCCACGTAGTGCAGCAGCGCGTCGCGGGCACCCCCGATGTGGTTGCCGATGCTGGCGCGGGTAATGGGAATGTACTTGGCGCCGCTGGTGGTGCCGCTGGTTTTGGCCAAATACAGCGGGCGGCCGGGCCACAGCACGTCGGGCTGCCCGGCCTTTACCTGCTCAAACCACGGCCGCAGGCCCTCGTAGTCGCGCACGGGCACGCGGGCCGCCAGGTCGGCGGGCGTGCGCACGCCGCCCAGGTCGTGGGCGCGGCCAAACGCCGTGCCCGCCGCCGCGCGCGCCAGCTGGCGCAGCAGCCGCGCCTGGGTGGCGGCAGGCTGGCGCTGCCACTGGCGGTAGCGGTGCACGGTGTAGGCCGCCAGCGGGCGGCTCAGCAGGGCTTTCAGTCCCATGAGGGGGCTAGGGTCGGTGAGGAAGCAAAAGTCTGACCGGGAGCGCACATGCGCAGTACTGCGCCGGTAGCGCCAGCAGCTTGTTTAATTTTTTGCGCCATTTTCTTCAACAAAATCTTAGGCTACTAGTTGGACGTATGGAAGCTGCTAACCCACCCACGGGCTAGCAGTCTTCCTTTTTCTCTCTCTTTTCTTATCTTCTTTATGATTAACCAGTTCGGCAAAGCTCAGTGGACGGGCGACGCGAAAGGCCACGGCAGCATCAGCACCAAAAGCGGCGTGGTAGAGGCCCCTTACTCGGTAGGCTCGCGCTTTGAGGGCCAGAAAGGCACCAACCCTGAGGAGCTGATTGGCGCCGCCCACGCCGGTTGCTACACCATGTTTCTGGCCATCGTGCTCTCGCAGCACGGCCACACCGTGGAGGACCTGCACACCACCTCGACCGTGACGCTCGACCCCAGCCAGCAGCCGCCCGTCATCACCAAGATTGCGGTGAGCGTGGAAGGCAAAGTAACGGGCGGCAACATCACGCCCGAAGACTTTCAGAAGCACGCCGAGTTTGCCAAGGCCAACTGCCCAGTATCGAAGGCCCTAGGGGCCATCGGCGAAATGACGCTGGAAGCCAAACTGGCGTAGTATCTAGGGTATTAAAAAGCACGTCATGCCGAGCTAGCGGATGCTAGCTCGGCATGACGTGCTTTTTAACTTCTACCTACTTTTGCCCCATGCCCACTGGTACTACCCGCATTCGCCTGCGCCCCGCCAACTCCTCGCGCCTCTCGTTTGGCGTGCAGGTGTCGCTGGCGCTCTTTGCCATCGCCTACGCCCTACTGATGCTGCTGGGCAACCCGCAGCAGCATAATTACGTGCCGCTGCACTACATCTTCTTGCTGGCCTGCGCGGGCTACCTGGGGTTTATTCTGGTGCACAATGCGCCGGTGTTCGGCACCCAAAGCTACCTCGAGTTTGCGCCCGGCTACCTGGTGCGCAAGGCAGGCTTATTTCGGGCCAAGCAGGTGTTTCCGGTCGAAAACATCGAGCTGCTGGAGTTGCTGCCGCGCCAGCTGCGCCTGCGCCTGAAGGACGGTGATTTTCACGTGCTGAATCTGCGCGAAATCCGGGGCACGCGGCGGCGGGCGCTTTTCAACCAGCAGCTGCGCCAGTTTGCCCAGCGCTATGGCGTGGCACTGCACGAGGAGCTGCCGGCTGCCAGAAAATAGCGGATTGGCCGCTAGCGCCTTTTTATTATTCTCGTTCTTAGCCGTTTTTCTCCTTCACGCGCTGGCGCACCCCTAGGCGTATCTTGCGGGCGCTACCTACCGCGCCTCAGGGCGTCTGCGCCATGCTTTCTTTCTGGAAAAAACTACGCTGGCTGCTGCCGCTGCTGGCCCTGGGACCCGGCCTGGCCCTGGCCCAAAATTGCCCCGACCCGCAGGCCACCAACTACAACCCCGGCGCCACCACCAACGACGGCTCGTGCCAGTACGCGGCCACGGCCACGCCCCTGCCCCCTAGGGCTCAGCTAAATATGGAGCTTAGTGAAAGCTCAGGCCTGCAACTGCTGGGCGGCCAGCTCTGGAGCCACAACGACAGCGGCAACGACCCGGTGCTGTTTCGCCTCGACACCACCAGCGGGCAAACCCTGCAGCGCGTGCGCCTGAGCAACGCCGCCAATACCGACTGGGAAGACCTGGCGGCCGACGCCAACTACCTGTACGTGGGCGACTTTGGCAACAACTTCGGCAATCGGCGCGACTTGCGCGTGCTGCGGGTGGCGCGCGCCGACCTGGGCGCCACCGCCACCACGGCCACCGCCGAAGCCATCAATTTCAGCTACCCCGACCAGACGGACTTTACCAGCCGCCTCAACCAGCACAACTTCGACTGCGAGGCCTTTTTCTTCGCCCACGACTCGCTGCACCTGTTCACCAAGGATTGGGTTGATTTCAAGACCCGCTACTACACCGTGCCGGCCGCGCCGGGCACCTACGTGGCCCACCTCAAGGCCACCTTCGATGTGAACGGGCTCATCACGGCAGCCGACATCAACCCGGCCGGCACCGTGGCCAGCCTGCTGGGCTACGACACGCGTAGCGGCGCGGCGTTTGTGTGGCTGCTTTCGGGATTCGGCGGCACGCGCTACCTGGGGGCCAACAAGCGGCGCATCGAGTTGCCGAGCGTAATAGCGGTGGGGCAGGTAGAAGGCCTGGCGTTTGGACCGCGCAACCGGGTGTTTATCAGCAACGAGCGGGTGAGCAACGCGCTACTGACGGTGCCGGCTCAGCTATATGCCCTAGGGGTGGGCCGCTGGCTGCCGGGCGCCACCGCCCTAGCCACCATCCCCGCCGCCAGCGCCGACGTGGGCATTGTAGCTACGCCCAACCCGGCCCGGCAGCGCCTGCACCTGGCGCGCGCCAACGGCGCAACAGGGGCGGCCACTATCCGCGTGCTCAGCCTGCAGGGCCAGGAGGTGCTTACCGAAACCCTGGCCGCCGGCACCCAGCAGCAGGACGTGGATTTGGCCGGCCTGGAGCCCGGCGTGTACGTGCTGCGCCTGGAGCTGGGCGGCCGCGCGCACACCCAGAAGCTGGTGGTGCCCTAGGGCCGGCGCGAGCCACTGCGGCGCGGTGCGCCCCCTAGGGGCCAAGCGGCGCGTTAAGCTAGCCCAACCAACTCGCGGGTTGGCCGTTCTACCAAAAACACTAGGCAAGACCGTTATTTTTGCCCGCACCACCCCCTAACTATTCCCAGTCAATGGCCCTCTCCCCCGCCGTTCAGCAGCGCATCGACACCTGGCTCACGCCCGCCTACGATGCTGATACTCAGGCCGAAATTAAGCAGCTCGTCGATTCGCACCAGGACGACGCCCTCAACGACGCCTTCTACCGCAGCCTGGAGTTTGGCACTGGCGGCCTGCGCGGGCTGATGGGCGCGGGCTCGAACCGTATGAACCGCTATACGCTGGGCATGGCCGCCCAGGGCCTGAGCAACTACCTCAAGCAGAGCTTCCCGAATGAGCCCATCAGCGCCGCCATTGCCCACGACTCGCGCAACAACTCGCGCAAGTTTGCCGAGCTGGTAGCGAATATCTTCTCGGCCAACGGCATCACGGCCTATCTGTTTGACGACCTGCGGCCCACGCCCGAGCTGTCGTTTGCCATTCGGCACCTGGGCTGCCAGAGCGGCTGCGTCATCACGGCCTCGCACAACCCCAAGGAGTACAATGGCTTTAAGGTGTACTGGAACGACGGTGCGCAGGTGGTGTCGCCCCACGACACGAACATCATCACGGAGGTCAACAAGATTACCGACGTGTCGGAAGTGAAGTTTGAGGGCAACCCCAACCTCATTCATATCATTGGCAAAGAGGTAGATGACGCTTACTTAGCTGAGGTCAAGAAGCTTAGCATTGACCCGGCCGCCGTGCGGGCCCAGCACGACCTGGGCATCGTGTACACGCCGCTGCACGGCTCGGGCGTGAAGCTAGTGCCGCCAGCGCTGGCCGAGTTCGGCTTCACCAATGTGAGCTTGGTGCAGGCCCAGGCCACGCCCGACGGCAACTTCCCCACCGTGCAGTCGCCCAACCCCGAGGAGAAATCGGCCATGCAGCTGGCCCTCGACCAGGCCAAGGCCCAAAACGCCGACCTGGTGCTGGCCACCGACCCCGACGCCGACCGCGTGGGGGTAGGCGTGAAAAACGACCAGGGCGAATGGGTACTGCTCAACGGCAACCAAACCGCCGCCCTGCTCACGCACTACATCCTGTCGGCCCGCGCCCGCACCGGCAAGCACCAGCCCCACGACTTCATAGTGTACACGATAGTGACCAGCGAGATTCTGGGCGACATCGCGCACCACTACGGCGTGACCTATTACCGCACGCTTACGGGCTTCAAGTACATCGCGGGCCTTATCCGCGAGCTGATGGGCCAGCAGCAGTACATCTGCGGCGGCGAGGAAAGCTACGGCTTCCTGATTGGCGACTTCGTGCGCGACAAGGACGCCGTATCGGCCTGCGCGCTGGTAGCCGAGATGGCCGCCGTGGCCAAGGCTCAGGGTCGCACGCTCTACGAGGAGATGCAGCGGATGTACACCCAGTTTGGCCTCTACGTAGAAGACCTTATCTCGCTGACTAAGAAGGGCCAGCGCGGCGCCGAGGAAATCCAGGAGATGATGAAAAACCTGCGCCAGAACCCGCCCAAATCGCTGGCCGGCTCGCCAGTGGTGGAAATCCGCGACTACCAGACCGGGAAGCTGCATAATCTGCAAACCGGCACCGAAACACCCACCGGCGTCGAAAGCTCTAACGTGCTGCAGTTTCTCACGGCGGCTGGCGACAAGGTGTCGGCCCGCCCCAGCGGTACCGAGCCCAAAATCAAGTTCTACTTCAGCGTGAAGGAGCCCCTAGCTTCCATCGCCGATTACGAGCCCACGCACAAAAAGGCCGAAGCCAAAATCAAGCAGATTATCGAAGAGATGCAGCTGCAGTAGATGGCTTTCCACCTCAAAATGGCCGGTTCAGCTACCCACTATGATGGGGTATTGAGCCGGCCGTTTTTGGCGGAGCATTGGTATCGAGGTTTCGTGGCGGCGGCCACAAGCTTGTTTATTTTAACATTGCTGGTTTATACCCTAACCGAGCTATCACTTGAAATGGCAGCGCTTGTAGTTGCGCCATTCAGTGTATTGCTGCTCGTAGCTACCACTACTCAGCATTATCGCTTCGAGTTGGATAGTAGCCGCAAACGCTTCCGCAGTTGCTTGTGGGTGGTTGGATTACGCTTTGGCAAGTGGAACCCACTGCCAATTATCACATCCGTTGTTATCCGGCACCGCCCACACAAGCACTCACTACCGCTGGAGGATAATGGCTCTGTGCGTGTCGGCCTTGTAGCAGTTGAGGACAACTGGCAAGTATTGCTGCGCGTCCCTGGCTCGCCTGTTGGTATTGTAGCGGCCTACGTTGGGCAGCCGCAAGCCGTTCGTAGCGCAGCCATGTTAGGTGCTATCCTACAGGTCGAAGTTGAGACTACCGCAGATGACAATTTGTAGGCAGTGTACCTAGCACCCATTAAGAAAGGCCAGTCGTTTGCAAAACGACTGGCCTTCTTGGCAAATGACAACTGTTATATGATTTACACGCGCACCATTTGCAGCTTCTTCACCTGCTGCGTGAGGTCGAGCACCATGCTGGCCAGCTGCTCTAGTGATACGCCGCCGATGGGGAAAGTGCTGCTGATGTAGCTCTTAGCCTCCCAGATTTCGAGCACATCCTCGGCCTTGATGTCGTAGGGCGAGTACGTGGGATTGTCGGAATGTAGCGCAAACAAGTGGTTCTGCTTGAGCTTGTTGAAGATGCGCTTGAACACGATGCCCTCCTTTTGGCTTACCACGATGCAGGGCGTGCCATCCTTGATGGTGTTCCATTCGTCCACGTAGCGGCCCACGATAGTGGTGCCGCTTACCAGGGGCAGCATCGAGTCGCCCGCAATCTCAAAGGCGCGGTAGGTGCCGTTGCCGGGCAGCATGGGCAGGCGGAAGCGCGGCAGCTCCTCGATGAACTCACGGTCGGCGTAGCCGTTGAGGTAGCCGGCGGCGGCTTTCAGGGGCACCAGCTCGATGTTCTCCTTCTGGTCGGGGCCCACGGTGAAGGCCAGCACGCGCATGGGTTTTTCTTCGGGCTCTACCAGCGGGCCAGCTTCGCGCAGGGCGGCGGCGGTTTTGGCGTTCTTGCGCTTGGTAAAGTCAGTAGTGGCCAGCGAGTCCAGCGGGATGTTGAAGAGGCGGGCCATGTTGACCAGCGTAGCCAGGCGCGGCTCGGCGCGGCCTTCTTCGTAAGCGCCCACCAGCGAGCGTTTAATACTTAGCTTATCAGCCAGTTGAGCTTGCGTCAGGCCCAGCTCGCGGCGCCAGAACTTGAGGTTGGTATTAATCATGGGGATAGGGAGGCTAGGGGGAGGAACCGGCCCAACGCGACGGGCTGACGACGCAACTATTTCGGCAACACAGGGCGCAAGTTACTAATTCCATTAGACTTGCCAACGCGGTTGGGGAAATTTTGTTGGGTCCGTAAAAAATTAGTTACCTAATCTAGCGCCTTTAGCCGAAAAGCAATGTCTACTGCCCCCTAGGGCCGCGCCGGCCAAATAGCGCATTGACTCCGCTACGGCCGCTGCCGGGCGGGCTCACTCGAACGGGCCAGCACCCGGCTACGTAAAGCCCCGGAAAGTTGCTTACTCTTTTCAACCTTACCCGTTATGGCTAAAACCGGAGCCGACCTGTTGGTCGAACGATTACTGGATTGGGGCGTCGATACCATCTTCAGCCTGCCCGGCGATGGGATAAATGGCATTTACGAAGCCCTGCGCACCCACAAGGAGAAAATCAGACTGGTGCTGGTGCGCCACGAAGAGTCGGCCGCCTTTATGGCTTGCGGCTACGCCAAATTTACGGGCAAGCTGGGCGTGTGCCTAGCTACGGGCGGGCCGGGCGGCATCCATTTGCTCAACGGCCTCTACGACGCCAAGTACGACGGGCAGCCGGTGCTGGCCATTACGGGCAGCGCGGCGCACGACCTGAGCGGCACCTACTGGCAGCAGGACGTGGACCTGGTGAAGCTCTACGAAGACGTGGCCGCCTGCAACGAGCGCGTGATGGGCCCTGACCACGTCGAAACTATTGTGGACCAGGCCATTCGCACGGCCCTAGGGCAGCGCACGGTAGCCCACCTCTCCTTCCCCAAGGACTTTCAGGACTGGACCACTAGCGACGACGAGATTTCCTCGCAAAACATTGAGGGCCACACCAAGCCCGTGACCGTGAGCTACGAGGTGGCCCCCACCCAGAGCCAGCTGCAAAAGGCGGCCGACGTGCTCAACGCCGGCAAGAAAGTGGCCATCCTGGCCGGCCGGGGCGCCCTAGGGGCCCGCGCCGAGCTGGAGCAGCTGGCCGAGAAACTGGGCGCGCCCGTGGCCAAGGCCCTGCTGGGCAAGAGCGTGCTGCCCGACGACTCGCCCTACACCACCGGCGGCCTGGGGCTGCTGGGCACCGCCCCTTCGCAAGACGCCATGGAAGGCTGCGACACGCTGCTCATCATCGGCTCGTACTTTCCCTACCTACAGTTTTACCCCAAGCCCGGCCAGGCTCGCACCGTGCAGATTGACCTCGATGCCACCCATATCGGCCTGCGCACGCCGGTGGAAGTGGGCCTGCTGGGCGACTGCAAAACCGTGCTGCAAGGCCTGCTGCCGCTGCTGGAGCACAAAACCGACCGCGACTTCTTAGAAGAAGCCCAAAGCAACATGAAGGCCTGGCGCGAGGTGCTGGCCGAGCGCGGCACCCAGCAGGCTGTACCCATGAAGCCGCAGGTAATTCCCCATATTCTGAGCCCGCTACTCAATTCCGACGCCATTGTGACCTGCGACTGCGGCAATAACACCACCTGGGCCGCCCGCTACATCCAAACCCAGGCAAACACGCTGTTCTCGACCTCGGGCTTGCTGGCCACGATGGCGGCCGGCCTGCCCTACGCCATCGCGGCCTCGGTGGCGCACCCCGGCCGGCAGGTGGTGGCCCTGGTCGGCGACGGCGGCTTCACGATGCTAATGGGCGAGCTGGCTACCGCCGTGCGCTACAAGCTGCCCATTAAAGTGTTCATCTTCAACAACCAGGCCCTAGGGCAGATTAAGTGGGAGCAGATTGTGATGGAAGGCAACCCCGAATTTGGGGTAGACCTCGAAAACATCGACTTTGCTAAGTACGCCGAGGCGTGCGGGGCAGCCGGCTTCACTATTCGCGAGCCCAACGAGGCAGCCGCCACCATCCGGCAGGCGCTGGCCCACGATGGCCCGGTGGTAGTAGACTGCTACGTGGACAAGAACGAGCCCGCCATGCCCGGCAAGGTGAGCACCGCCCAGGCCGTGGAGTTTGTGAAAGCCCTGGCCCGCGGCGAGCGCGACACCAGCGAAATTATCAAGAACGTAGTAAAAGACCAGTTCCGCGAGGCCATTGCCACCAAGGGTAAGAGCTTGCTAAACGTAATTCCGGGACTGTAACCCCTAGGGGTACCGTAGTTACCAAAGCAGCCGCTCCGTTTGGGGCGGCTGTTTTTGTGGGTGCGGGGCTAGTAGCCGGGAGTAGTTAAGCTAAACGCGGACGGCAAAATATTTTCTTACTGCCGTTGGCACTGCTGGCGAAATTGAAGCTGGGCAGTTAGTCGATTTTTTTAGTGGCTTGCTTGGCTTTATGAGCGCGAGCGACCCCTAAGGCCGCAGGGGCTCCCAACGCCTCTTTAAGTATTCTAGGCGCCACTACAACATGAACACTTAATGAACTCATTACAACACCCTTACCTCCTGCGCCAAATCCGCGTTTAAGTACCTGCACTGGCAATGCGCCGGGCTTTTTATGCGAAAAACGTATACGCTACCTTCTACCACTTGCCGGGCGGTTTGCGCAGGGCTGGGCGTGTTGCTGGCCACCGGTGCCGCCTATGCCCAAGGCGCGGCGCCCGGCGCCACGCCGGCCACCCGGCCCCAGCCCGCCGCCAGCGGCAGCCAGGCGGGCATCGGCGGGCCGCCCGTGGGCCAGCCGCAGATGCAGCAGTTGCAGCAGCGCCGCCAGCAAATGCAGCAAGATGCCAGCCAGCAGCAGCTGCAACAGCAGCCGGGTGGCGGCCAGCCCGGCCGGGTAAGCCAGCCCCAGCCGCTGGTGGGCCCCGGCAGCCAGCCGGGCCAAGCCGGCGAGACGGCGGGCGGCAGCGCCCCGGCCCCCGGCGGCCAGGGCACCGTAGGCGAGCCCAGCGGCAGCAGCACCCCGCAGGCGCCGGTGGGCGGCCGCGTGCAGTACGGCGGCAATGTGCCCACGCCCACCGGCGCGGCCCGCACCGTGGCTCAGGCCCCGGCCACTCTCAGCCTACCCGAAGCCATTAAGCTCGGCATCGACAACAACCTGACCACGCTGCTGGCCGCCGAGCGCGCCAACCAGGCGCGGGCCCTGCGCCAGCAGGTACGCTCGTTCATCCTGCCCAACCTCTCAGGCATGGCCTACCAGCAAAACCGCACCCTCAACCTGGCCGCCTTAGGCCTCACGTCGGGCAGCGACCAGAGCAGCATGGGTAACGGCGGTACTGGCGGCATGGGTGGCGGCACCGGGGGCGGGGGGGCCGCCACGCCCGGCATTCCGTCGTTTGTGGGGCCATTTAATACGTTTGATGCCCGTCTGTACTTCTCGCAGGCGCTGCTCGACATTGCCAGCCTGCGCCAGCTCAAGAGCAGCACCGCGGCCGTGCAGGTGGCCGAATTGGGCACGCTGCTGGCCCGCGAGCAGGTAGCCACCTTCGTGGCCCTGGCCTACCTCAACGCCCAGCGCGGCAGCCTCGACGTGCGCGCCGCCCGCGCCGACCTGGCCCTGGCCGAGGCCCTGCGCCGCCTGGCCCAGCAGCAGCGCGACGCGGGCGTGGCCAACGGCATCGACGTGGTGCGGGCCGCCACCCGCGCCAGCCAGCAGCGCCTGCGCGTGGTGCAGGCCGAAGCCGCCTTCGCCCAAGACCGGCTCGACTTGGAGCGCGCCATTGGCCTGCCCCAAGGCAGCGCTACCCAGCTGGTAGATACCCTAGGGCTGCGCCCCGAGTTGGTGCCCACCGTGGCCGAGGCCCTGCCCGCCGCCCAAAGCGCCCGCGTGGAAGCCCGCCTGGCCGAGCAAACCATCGCCCAACGCGCCCTCGACCGCCGCTCGCGGGCGGCGGCGCGCATTCCGGTTATTGCGGCGGCGGCCGACTACGGGGCTTCGGCCAGCACGCCCTGGCAAAACGAGCACGCCACCCGTACCTACGGCGTCACGCTGAGCGTGCCCGTTTTCGACGGGGGCTACATCCGGGGGCGCGAAAACCAGGCTCGCAGCCAGGAGCGCCAGGCCGAGCTGGAGCTGGGCAACACCCGCGGCCAGGTAGAGCAGGATGTGCGCAACGCCCTGCTGGCCTGGAACCTGGCCCTGGAGCAAGTGCGCTCGGCCGACGAGCAGCTGGACCTGGCCGGCCGCGAGCTGGCCCTGGCCACCCAACGCTTCCGGGCCGGCGTAGCCGACAACCTGGAGGTGCTGCAAGCTCAGGCCGGCCTGGCCAATGCCCGCGCCCTGCGCGTGCAGGCGCTGGCGCAGTACGGCGGCGCCCGCCTCAACTACGCGGCGGCCACGGGCGCCGCCCAGCAGTTCACGCTGTGAGTTCGCCGGCTAGTCGTTTTCAAGAAGCCCGAAGCAACCTGCTATGCCCACTACCTCCTCCCCCGCCGCCACGCACGACCCCGCCCGGCGGCGCGTAGCCGACCCCTCCGACGCGCCCGACCAGCGGCCGGGCGCGGGCCGGCGCACCGTGCCGCAGGCCAAAGACGACCCGGCCGACACCACCCATAAGCCCTTCTACCGCCAAGGCTGGTTTTTCATCGTGGCTGGGCTGGTCCTGCTGCTGGTGGCGTGGTGGGGCATCAGCAAGCTCATCTACTCCAACCACCACGAAACCACCGACGACGCCTTCGTGGAGGGCCACGCGGTGCGCGTCAGCCCTAGGGCGGCGGGGCAAGTGCTAAAGGTGTACGTGCGCGATAACCAGCAGGTGAAAGCCGGCCAGCTGCTGCTGGAGCTGGACCCACGCGACTACCGGGCCCGGCTGGCCCAGGCCCAAGCCGCGGTGGTGAGCGCCGAGGCCCAGCGCAATACCTCGCGCAAGGCCGCCGAGGCCCGGCGCAGCGTCATTGCCCAGCAGCAGGCCCAGCTGGCCGCCGCCGAAGCTACGCTGGCTCAAACCCAGGCCGAGGCCACCGCCACCGATGCCCAGGCCGCCAACGCCGTGCGCGACGAGCAGCGCTACGCCGAATTGTATAAAACCGATGCCGTATCGCGCCAGCGCTACGACCAGGCCGCCACCACCGCCCGCAGCGCCACCGCCCAGGCCGACGCCGCCCACCGCCGCACCCAAACGGCGCTGGCCCAGGCCCGGCAGGCCGCCGCCGTGGTCACCCAGGCCCAGAACGACTACCGCCAGGCCACCGAGCAAATCAGCGTAACGGAGGCGCAGATTGGCGAGGCCCAAGCTGCCGCCGACCAGGCGGCGTTGCAGCTTTCCTACACCAAGGTCTACGCCTCCGAGCCCGGCCGCATCACCAGCAAGGCCGTGGACGAAGGCCAAACAGTGGCCGTGGGCCAGCAATTGCTGCTCATCGCCTACGGCCAACTGTGGGTAACGGCCAACTTCAAGGAAACCCAGCTGACCAACATGCGCGTGGGCCAGCCGGCGCTGCTCGCCGTGGATGCCTACCCCGGCAAGCAGTTTCGGGGCCGGGTCGAGAGCTTCCAGCGGGGCACCGGCGCCCGCTTCAGCCTGCTGCCCGCCGAAAATGCCACCGGCAATTACGTGAAGGTGGTGCAGCGCATTCCGGTGAAGATTGTGTTCGATGGCCAGCCCGATTTATCGCTGCTCGCGCCCGGCATGTCGGTGGTGCCCGAAGTGGATATTACCGTGGCACCTACTCAACAGGACATCGAGCGGGCCCACCGCGAAGCCCTGCCCCAGGTAACCGACCGCCCCGCCCGCCGCACGGTGGGCCCGGTGAAGTAGCAAGCAGAATCCGGATAAAAAAACGTCATGCTGAGCGAAGTCGAAGCATCTCTGCCGCGTCGTCCGACTGTCGTTCAACGACGCGGTAGAGATGCTTCAACTTCGCTCAGCATGACCACCTGAAATAACACAGTAGCCTCCCCCACATGGATAACGCCCCCACCCCGCCCCCCGGCAATTGGCAAGCCGAACTCGACAACGTATTTGGCACGATTGAAAAAGAAGACCAGGCCTTTACCGATAACCTGGGCCGCCAGACGGACTTCTACAAAAACACCGCCCTGCCGGCCCTGCAAGCGGCGGCCCAGGCCCTAGGCAAGCATGGCAGAACCGCCGAGGCAGGGCAGGAGCCCGAGCGCGTGTACTTGATTGTCAACAAGCTAACTAGCGAGGTGGAGTTTCAGTACGCCGTGGTGGCCGAGGTGCGCATTGAAGCTGTGACGCCCTACATCCACTGCTGGTTTGAGGAAAACAAGCTGGCCGAGGCCATACAAAAGGAGCAGGGCCAGCCCGAAAAATCCGCAGGGGATGAAGACGACAAAGGCGACGAGGCAAAAGATGACGACGGCGAAGGCGACGACAAGAAGGACGATAAAGAGCCGGCGCGCACCAAAACCATCGAGGTGCTCAGCACCTGGCGCGAGGGCCGGGCGCTCGACAGCATCACGCAGGAAGAGATTCTGCACGACTTCGTGCGGCACTACCAGGAGGCCCTAGGCCTGGCCCGCACCCAGCTGCATGTGGCTCCGCCCGCGCCGCGCCAGCAGCCCTAGGGCCCTTGGCGGCCATTTCTCCCAAACGTCATTCCGAGCCTGTGAGGAATCTCGCTCGCGCCGTTGAACGACTGGTGGGCGGCGTGAGCGAGATTCCTCGCAGGCTCGGAATGACGTTTTTATTATCTAGTTATTTTACTATTAGCTATTTATGTCTGCAACCAAAGCCCGCGCCAATCAAAGGTCAGCGTCAGCGAAGCCTGCGGCCGCCGACAAGGGGGCCGGCAGCCTGAAATGGCTGATTGCCGTGACCGTGGCCCTCGGCACGTTTATGGACGTGCTCGACAATTCCAGCGTGTCGGTGGCCTTGCAGCACATCGGGGGCAGCCTGGGGGCCTCGCAGGATGATGTGACGTGGGTGATTACCTCGCTGCTGCTGGCCGAGGCCGTGATGCTGCCGCTAGCGGGCTTCCTTGCCACGGCCATCGGGCGCACGCGGCTGTTTGCGGGGGCGCTGGTGCTGTATGGCATCTCGTCGCTGCTGTGCGGGCTCTCGTCGTCGCTCACCATGCTGCTGGTTTTCAGGGTGTGCCAGGGGCTATGCGGGGGCGTCATTCCGACGATGGCGCAGGCCATTTTGAAGGACTCCTTTCCCGATTCGCAGCGGGGGCAGGCGTTTGCGCTGTTTGGGGTGGCTACCGTGGTGGCGCCCACCATCGGGCCGCTGCTCTGCGGCTGGCTGGTCGATACCTACAGCTGGCACTGGGTGTTCTTCGTGAACGTGCCGGTGGCCTTCTTCGCCGCCTTCATGACCACGGTGCTTGTACGCGACCCGCCCGAGCTGGTAAAGGCCAAGGCCGCCGCCTGGGCCAAGGGCCTGCGCGTGGACGTGCTGGGCCTGGGCTTATTAGCCCTAGGGCTCAGCTCGCTGCAATTCGTGCTAAGCCGGGGCGAGCGCAACGACTGGTTCGGCTCGGGGCTGATAACGGGGCTGGCCGTGGCCTCGGGCGTGCTGCTGGTGGCGGGCCTCATCTGGGAAACGCGGGCCAAAAACCCAATTCTGGATTTGAGCTTGTTTCGCAGCCGCACCTTTGCCTCAGCCATCCTCATCATGTTCGTGGTGGGAGTGCTGCTCTACGGCAGCAGCACGCAGCTGCCGCAGTTTCTGCAAACACTGCTGGGCTACCGGCCCGTCGATGCCGGGCTGGTCATCACCCCGGGCGGCCTGATGCTGATTGCGCTGCTCCCTATCGTGGGCTGGCTCACGGGCAAAGTGCAGGCCCGCTGGCTTATCATGCTCGGCATGGGCATCAGCTCGCTGGCGTTTTTCAACTACGCCCACACGCTGAGCACGCTGGTCGATTTCCGCTCCGTGGCCGAGGCGCGGCTGTTTCAGGCCCTAGGGCTGGGCTTCCTGTTCGTGCCCATCAACGTGGCAGCCTACGTGGGGCTGCCCAAGGCCAAAACCAACCAGGCCGCCACCTTCATCAACCTGGCCCAAACCGTGGGGGGCGGCTTCGGCATCGCGGCCATCGAAACCATCGTGGCCCGGCGCAGCCAGTTCCACCAAAGCCGCCTCATCGACGGCCTGGTGGGCACCAACGCCGACTACACCAGCAGCCTCCAGCAAATCGGCAGCACCGTCTTCAACGGCGCTGGCAGCGCGGTCGATGCCATGCAGCACGCGCAGGCCGTGGTGCTGCGCAGCGTGCAGCAGCAAGCCACCACCATTGCCTACGACGACGCTTTCTGGGTGCTAAGCATCGTGTGCCTGTGCGTCATGCCCCTGGTTTTCCTAATGAAGCCTAACAAGCCCGGCGCGCAGGAATCGGGGGCTGGCGCGGCGTAGGGACGGTGGAGTACTATCAGCGTTTGGCAGCTACGGCCTCAACGTCGGCCATTTCTAGCTGCGGGTACATGCGCAGCAAGTCGGCTGCCATGGCGCCTTCCGACATCTTACGCAGTAGCAATTCCACCGTCAGGCGCGTACTGCGCACGACGGGTTTACCGAGCATAACTTCGTGGCTGCCAGTGATGCGGCTAGAAATCATAAAAAAAGTTATGGGTTACAAGATAGTATGCTTCGGGTGCCGCAAGGCCTTTAGCCTAGGAATGGACTTTGAGCGACAACACTCAACTAATTGCCCTGAGTGTGGTTTGCCAGCTACTGAATTGTGGCACCGGTTTCGGCCTCCTCGCCGCAATGCGATTAAACAATGGGATGTAGTTCGATTCTTAAGCCAAAATGGGTTTGATTATAACCACGTTTCAGTCGACGGAGTAGGTTTTGTCGCAATGCCAACCACTATGTACGAAGCCAAAGAATTTGTTAAGCTCTACGGTTCTCGTTGGCTTCGCAAGTGATGATGCTTACCGTCCCTGCCGCTGCGCCTTCACCCCGGCCAGGCGCAGCTGGAAGTAGTCGTATTTCTCGCGCAGGTGGTCGAAGAGGTCGCGCAGGCCGGGGGCGCCGCCGAGCTGGGCGCGGGCGGCGGCGATTTCGGCCAGGTCCGAGTCGCTCAGAAAGTCCTGGAGGCGCAGGTCGAGGCCCTTGGCGTAGCCGCGCTCGAGGTGGCTCTTGATGGTGCTCACGGTCAGGCCCCGCTGCTCGGCAATCTGCTCGGGGCTTAGGCCCTGGCGGTGCAGCTGAAAGGTCGTTTCCTCGGTGCCGTTCACGTCGCGCTCGCTAGCGGGGGCTTTGGGTGCGGTGGCGCGCGGAGCGGGTGGCCCTAGGGGCTCGTCGTCGGTGAAGGGCGGCACGGCGGGCGTATCGTCCAGGGCGGGCACGGGCCTAGGGGGGCCGTGCTGGATAATGGCCTTGATGAAGGCCTCGCCGTAGGTTTCAAACTTCTTCATGCCCACGCCCGACACGGCCAGCATGGCCACCCGGCTGGTGGGCTGCTCGCGGGCCATCTCCTGCAAGGTGGCGTCCGAGAATACCACGTAGGGCGGCATGCCCTGCTCGTCGGCAATGGTTTTGCGCAGCTGGCGCAGGCGCTCAAACAAGCGGGCCTCGGGCGAGCCGGTGGCGGCGGCCGCTTCGGCCGCGGCTTTTTTGGTGGCGCGGGTTTGCTTCTCGGCCTTCTCGGTGGGCTGGAACTTCTTGAGCATCACCGGCAGCTGGCCCTTGAGCACCTGCTGGCCGCGCTCGGTAATTTTCAGCGAATAGCCTTCTTCGTAGGCGATGTAAAACAGGCCGTCGTTGAGCATCTGGTGCACGTAGCTGTACCAGTCGAGGTAGGGCAGGTCCTGGCCGGCGCCGTAGGTTTTTATCTGGTCGTAGCCGTGGCTGAGCACCGCCTGGTTGCGCATCCCGCGCAGGATGTCGATGAGCAGGTTGATGCTCACGCGCTGCTGGGTGCGCACGCTGGCACTCAGCGCCTTCTGGGCCAGCAGGATGCCGTCGAAGGTGGTGGGCGGGTTGCGGCAGATGTCGCAGTTGCCGCAGTCGTGGCCCAGGTCCTCGGAGAAGTAGTGCAGCAGGATGCGGCGGCGGCAGCTGGCGGCCTCGGCAAACTGCTGCATGCGCTCGAGCTTGGCTTGGTTGAGCTGGGCCTGGCGCGGGGGCACGTCCTTGGTTACCATCTCGCGCATCTGCATCACGTCGGCGAAGCTGTAGAAGAGCAGCGCCGTGGCGGGCGCCCCGTCGCGGCCGGCGCGGCCAATTTCCTGGTAGTAGCCCTCGATGTTTTTGGGCAGGTTGTAGTGAATCACCCAGCGCACGTTGCTCTTATCGATGCCCATGCCGAAGGCGATGGTGGCCACGATGACCTGCAAGTCGTCCTGCAAAAACTTCTCCTGCACGCTGCCGCGCTGGTTGGGCGTCATGCCGGCGTGATAGTGCCCGGCCTTGATACCCTTCTGCTGGAGCTTTTGGGCCACGGTTTCGCAAGTTTTGCGCGAGAGGCAGTAGATGATGCCCGCCTCGGTAGGCCGCCGGCCGATAAAGTCCAGGATGCCGTTGAGGCGGTCCTGACCCGGCCGCACCAGCAGGTTGATGTTGGGCCGGTCGAAGCTCGACAAAAAGACCCTAGGGTCGTGCAGGTTGAGCTGGGTGCGGATGTCGCGCTGCGTCAGCCGGTCGGCCGTGGCCGTGAGGGCGATGATGGGCGTGCTGGGGAAGTGCTGGCGCAGCGTGCCCAGCTGCGTGTACTCGGGCCGGAAGTCGTGGCCCCAGCTCGAAATGCAGTGCGCCTCGTCGATGGCGAAGAGACTTATATTGACCCGCTTCAGGAACTGCAAAAAGCCCTCGCCCACCAGCTTTTCGGGGCTCACGTAGAGCAGCTTGAGGTGGCCGCTGAGGGCGGCGCGGCCCACATCCTGGCTTTCGGTCTGCGTCACGCTGCTGTTGAGGTAGGCGGCCGGAATACCGTTGGCTTTCAAGGCCTCTACCTGGTCTTTCATCAGGGCAATAAGCGGCGACACCACCACGCACACGCCCTGGCTCACCACGGCCGGAATCTGAAAGCACACGCTCTTACCGCCGCCGGTAGGCATGAGCACGATGGTATCGTGCCCACCCAGGATGCTCTGGATAATGTCGCCCTGCATGGGGCGGAAGTTATCGTAGCCGTAAAAGCGCTTCAGCGCCTGGCGGGCAGTGGTGAGCGAATCGGCAGGGGCAGTGGCAACGGAGGACATAGGGTAAAGATACGGCGCGGCACCAAGCGACTATAACCCTAGGCCCGCCGCAAAAGTGCGAACCGAACCCAAGCCGTGCCTAAATACCTAGCCCCTAGGCCCCTGCCTAAATTACCAGTAAAAATAGCAATTTGTAATTGACTAATTTAATTAGTCTTACTACTCATCCAAGTATGCCGACTAACCTAAACAGGCGGTCATGCTGAGCTTGCTGAAGCATGACCGCCTGTTTAGGTTATTAGCTACCCTAGGGTTCGGCCAGCGCACCAGTTCCACCCAGCCCTTAATGACGGTGAGGTAGTCGGGCACGCGCACCAAGTAGTAGTAAATGCCCGCGGGCAGCGTGCCGCCGTCTCAGTCGTGGGCGTAGCGCTCGGCGGCGTACATGCGGTTGCCTCAGCGGCTGTACACCTCCAGGCGGGCCGTTGGCAGGCACGCCCCACAGGCGGAAGGTGTCGTTGTAGCCGTCGCAGTTAGGCGTTAATACGCTGGTCATCAGTATATTGCCTACCTGCACCACCGCGGTAGCCCCTAGGGAGCAGTCGGCGGCGTTGCGGCCGCTCAGGCGCACGGTATAGGTGCCGGGCTGTGCGTAGCGGTGGCGCGGCTCGGTGCTGACCGGGCTGCCGTCGTCAAAGTCCCGGCTATATTTTCTTCATCCCCGAAAGCCACTGATTCTCAAGCAGCTCTTGGCAGCATTTCAGGGGTGGTAACCGCCAGCCTTCGCTCCAGCTTGGGCCCCTAGGGCCGCGGCGCCCGCCGGGTGCCGCCGTACAACTCATATTTCAGCAGGCGGCAGTCGATGGGGCCGTTGAAGAGCGGCAGGCGCCGCGTGGCCTTGAGGCCAATGCGCTTGGCCGCCTCCAGGTTGCCGGTAAACACGTAGGCTTCGTAGCCCTGGAAGTTGGTTTTGAGCGTGTCGCCCAGCGTTTTATAGAGCGCGTCCATTTGCGCCTCCTCCCCTATCCGCTCGCCGTAGGGCGGGTTGGTGAGCAGCACGCCGGGCGGCTGGTTTTGGGGCGGGCGGGCGTCGCGCACGTCGCGCACGGCCAGCCGAATGCACTCGTCGAGGCCGGCGGCCGCCACGTTGGCCTTGGCCTGCTCGATAACCCTAGGGTCGAGGTCGGAGCCGGCTAGGTAGGCCTGGGGCTCGTCGAGGCGCTGAGCGGCGGCCTCCTGCTGCACCTGCTGCCACAGGGCGGCGTCGAAGTCGGGCCAGTTCTCGAAGCCAAACTTGCCCTGGTGAAACAGCCCCGGCGCCATGCGCTGGGCCAGCAGCCCGGCTTCGGTGAGGATGGTGGCCGAGCCACAAAAGGGGTCGATGAGCGGGCTCTGCTGGTCCCAGCCGCTCAGCAGCACCAGCCCGGCGGCCAGCACCTCGTTGAGGGGCGCCTCGTTGGTGCCCTGGCGGTAGCCGCGGCGGTGCAGCGAGTCGCCGGCCGCGTCCAGGCTCAGGATTACCTCGTTTTCCAGCATCCGCAGATGGATGCGGATGTCGGGGTTTTTGGTGTCGATGCTGGGGCGGCGGCCGGTGCGCTCGCGCAGCTGGTCCACGATGGCGTCTTTGGTGAGCTGGGCCACGTAGAGCGAGTGCTCGAAGCTCGACTTGTTGACCACGGCCGTGATGGCAAACGTCTGGTCGGGCTGCAGGTAGCGCAGCCAGTCAATGGCGTATACCTCGTCGTAGAGGGCGCGCTCGTCGGGGGCATCAAAATCGGCGAAGGGGCGCAGCAGGCGCATAGCGGTGCGGCTCCAGAGCACGGCTTCGTAAAGCAGCCGCTGGCTGCCCTGAAACTCGACGGCGCGGCTGCCTACGTAGTCAATCGTGGCGCCGAGCTGGCGCAGCTCGTCGGCCAGCACGTCTTCGAGGCCAAACTGGGTGGTGGCGGTTAGGTACATGCCAGCAAAGGTCGGGCCTAGGCGGTGGGCTAGCGGCGTAACTTGCAGTTACTGCCCACGGCGCCCCTAGGGTCCACTGTTTCCTAATGCCAGATAAAAACCTCTACCTCATTGCTGGCTGCAACGGCGCGGGCAAAACCACAGCCTCGTTCACTATTTTGCCTGACATGCTGGACTGCCGCGAGTTTGTGAACGCCGACGAAATAGCGCGCGGCTCTCGCCCTTCCAGCCCAAGAAAGTAGCTGTGGAAGCCGGCCGCATTATGCAACGTCGCCTCGATGAGCTACCGGCGCGGGGCGAAACTTTCGCGCTCGAAACCACGCTAGCCACCAGAATTTACCAACAAAAAATCATCGCCGCCTAGCAGCAGGGCTATACCACCACGCTGCTGTATTTTTGGCTGAGCAGTCCCGAGCTAGCGCAAGAACGCGTAAAGACGCGGGTGCTAGAAGGCGGCCATTTAATTGCGCCCGACATAATTAAACGACGCTATTGGCAGGGCTTACGCTTGCTTTTTAACAATTACCTACCACTGATTGATGAAGCTTGGCTCTATGACAATTCGAGCGGCACGCCAACGCTGATAGCGCGTAAGCTAGTTGGTGGCCTAAGCGTGACTAATCATTACTTATATCAACAGCTATTGAATCAATATGAGTCTAGAGAAACAGATTGAACGCCAAGAGCGAATCGAGGCCGGCCTAGCAGTTGCCTATGAGCGGATGCTGGAATTTAAGCGCTAAAAGAATAGCGTAGTCGTAGTGGCGCGGGACGGGAAGATTGTGCGATTAAAACCTTGAAAGATGAACGAGGAAATTAAAAACTGGAAATTAAAGCTTCGTTATGGCAAGCTCACAACCATTTATCAACATTTTACTTCCATAACGGAAGGAGTTGTAGCTAAAGAATCAGACTATGCAGTAGGCAATGCTTTTATGGCGTTGAAAATGTGGGTGAAGGACGATAGTGAGGCGATAGACCTAGTATCATCAGTAGCAAAGCAGGTAGGGTTTGTGATTAAGGATAAAGTAGAGCTTTTCAATACTGACCCAATACAACCGCCGCAACAGGAGCCTTATGGCTACGATTTAAAATTTACTTATTTCAAAGCGGATTGATACCTTCCCGCCAGCCTCCCAAAGGCTGGCCTTTTTGTTCCTTCCGCCCATATGGCTACCTCCCGCTTCTACGCTAGGCTAATGGCGCTCATGGCGCTGCTGCTGTTTCAATGGCGCACCGGCCCTCCTTAGACCCTCCCCTACCCCACCCCCACCGGCGCTGGTAGCAGCGACGAGCCGCGGATGAATAGCTTGGGCTCGAGCACCACCTGGCGCTGCACGAAGGGCGCTTCGGGCGCGGCGGCCAGCTCCAGAAACAGGCGCACGGCGGCCTGGCCCATTTCCTCGCAGCGCTGGTCGACGCTGGTGAGCTGGGGCTCGGTGATGGCTGTGAACGACTCGTTGCTGAAGCCTACCAGGGCTACGTCGTCGGGCACGCGCAGGCCCTGGGCCTTTAGCTCCTGTAGGGCCCCTAGGATGGCCGAATCGCCGGCGGCAAACACGGCGTCGGGGCGCCCGGCGGGGCGGGCCAGCAGCTGGCGCATGGCCTGGGCGCCGTCGTCCACCGTCATGTCGGAGTAGATGATGAGGTCGTCGTCGGGCGGAATGCCATAGGTGGCCAGCGCGTCGAGATAGCCCTGGCGGCGCTGGCTGTAGATATTGAGCCGCGGCGGGCCTGCCAAGTGGGCAATGCGGCGGCGGCCCTGGGCCAGCAGGTGGCTGGTGGCCTGGAAGCCGCCCGCCTGGTCGTTGAGCACCACCGCATCGACTTGCCCGGCGCCCGGAATACGGTCGAAGAACACCAGCGGAATGCCCCGGCTCCGCACCTTGTCGAAGTGCTGGTACTCCTGGGTGTTGCGCGCCAGCGACACCAGGATGCCCGCCACCTGGGCGTGCAGTAGGGTTTCGACGTTGCGGCGCTCGAGCTGCACCTCCTCGTGCGACTGGCACACGATGACGCTAAAGCCCGCCTTGCTGGCCGCGTGCTCGATGCCCTGAATAACGGCCGGGAAAAACTTACCCTCAATGTAAGGCACCACCACGCCCAGCAGGCGGCTTTGGCCGCGCCGCAGGGCCGAGGCCAGGTGGTTGGGCTGGTAGTTGAGCTTCTTGGCCAGCTTGAGCACCCGCTGCTTGGTGGCGGGCCCGATGCTGTGGTGGTCGCTCAGGGCCCGCGAAACAGTCGTCATGGACACCCCCAGCTCGCGGGCCAGGTCGGCCATCGACAGGGGCCTAGGGGAAGATGATGCTTGCTTTTTGCGAGAACCCATGGATGCGATGCCAGCCGTCGTAATATACGACCTTGCGAAACTACGCAACTGCGGGGCAAGTTGGCGGGCACGGGGGGCTTTGTGCAAGGTATAGGTAAGGGCTTCTGGGCAAATCCGCGCCGCTTTTTTCCGGCTGCTTTGCTCTAGGCCGCGCCGGACCGCAGGCCGCGCTCACAATGCCCCGCGAGTAGTCCAAAGCATAAACGATTGTGCTTAATGCACTCCAATTAGCCCACATGATTGAATTCTAATTCTGCGCTGCACTCATATTAAGTAAGCAGATAATCAGAAAAGGAAATACTGTGCGTTAATTTACACAATCGATTATGTACTTTCGCCCGTCTTCAGCTCCCACCCTATGATGAAGTGCTTACTACTAGTGGCCCTGCTGGGCCTGCACCTGGCGGCGGCCGCCCAGGGGGTGCCGGCCATTCCCATCCACGACCCGGTGCTAACTAGGCAAAATGGGACGTACTACCTCTTTGGCACCGGCAACGGCATCACGGTGTGGTCGTCGAAAGACCGGCAGCACTGGACGCCCGAGAAGCCCGTGTTTGCCGCGCCCCCCGCCTGGGCCGTGCAGGCCGTGCCGGGCTTTAAAGGGCACATTTGGGCGCCCGACATCTCGTTTGCCGATGGGCAGTATAGCCTGTTCTATTCCATCTCCACGTTTGGCAAAAACCGCTCGGCCATTGGCCTGGCCACCAATAAGACCCTCGACCCCCAGTCGCCCGATTTTAAGTGGGTAGACCACGGGCAGGTGCTGGCCTCGGTGCCCGGCCGCGACCTGTGGAACGCCATCGACCCCAACCTGGCGCGCGACGAACACGGCACGCCCTGGCTCGCGTTTGGCTCGTTCTGGAACGGCATTAAGCTCGTGCAGCTGCGCCCCGACCTCACGGGCCCGGCCGAGCTGCAGCAGTGGCGCACCGTGGCCCAGCGCCCGCGCGCCGCCACCCTGGCCGACTCGCTGCCCGGCGGCGGCGCCATCGAGGGGCCATTCATTTTTCGGCACGCCGGGTACTACTACCTGTTCGTGTCGTTTGACTACTGCTGCCGGGGTCCCCAGAGCACCTATAAGATGATGGTAGGCCGCGCCCGCACCATTACCGGGCCCTATCTCGATGCGGCTGGCACCCCCCTCACCCAGGGCGGCGGCACGCTGGTGCTGCAAGGCGACAGCAACTGGTTTGGCGTGGGCCACAACGCCGTGGCCACTTTCGACAATACTGACTACCTGATATTTCACGGCTACGACGCCCACGACCAGGGCCGCCCCAAGCTGCGCATCGAGCCCCTGGCCTGGAGCGCCGACGGCTGGCCTACGGTAGTGGCGGCCAAGTAGCGCCGGGGCTGCGCGGCGCCGGTCCGGGCCTACTACCCCCTTCTTTTTGTAACAACCTACTCGTATGCGTAGCTCATTCCGCCTTTTGCTTCAAACCAGTACCCTAGGGCTGGCCGGCCTGCTGCTGGCGGCGGGCCCGGCCCTAGCCCAAGCCGCGGCCCCTAGCCCCGCGGCCAGCGGCAACCCCTTTATCAAGACCAAGTACACGGCCGACCCGGCCGCGCTAGTGCAGGGCAACCTAGTGTACCTCTACACGGGCCACGACGAGGCGCCCGCCCCGCAAGAGCGGTACGTGATGCACGAGTGGCTCTGCTTCTCGTCGCCCGACATGGTAACCTGGACCGAGCACCCGGTGCCGCTCAAAGTCAGCGATTTTGCCTGGGCCAAGGACGATGCCTGGGCTTCGCAGGTAATTGCGCGCAACGGCAAGTTTTATTGGTACGCGGCGGTGGAGCACGGCACCGTGCCGGGCAAGGCCATTGGGGTGGCGGTGGCCGACAATCCGGCCGGGCCCTTCAAAGATGCGCGGGGCTCGGCGCTGGTTACCAACGACATGACCAAGGCCGCCAGCATCAGTTGGGACGATATTGACCCTACCGTCATCATCGACAAGGGCGGCCAGGCGTACTTGTTCTGGGGCAATACGGCCTGCTACTACGCTAAGCTCAAGCCCAACATGACCGAGCTGGATGGGCCCATCCAGACCGTGAGCGGGCTGCCGCGCTACACCGAGGCGCCCTGGGTGCACGAGCACAACGGCTGGTACTACCTGAGCTACGCCACCGAGTTTCCGGAGAAGATAGCCTACGCCATGAGCCGTAGCCTGGCGGGCCCGTGGCAGTACAAGGGCATCCTGAACGAGCTGGCCGGCAACTCCAACACCAACCACCAGGCTATCATCGACTTCAAAGGGAAGTCGTATTTCATTTACCACAACGGCGGCCTGGACGTGCACGGCGGCAGCTTCCGCCGCTCGGTGTGCGCCGACTACCTGCAGTATAATGCCGACGGCACCCTCCAGCGCGTGCGAATGACCACTGAGGGCGTGCGGGCGGCCAAGTAGCCCTAGGCCCTACTTACCAGCTCAGGCGCAGCAGCGATACGCCCTGGCTGGGAAGCGTAAGGGGCAGCGCTACCCGGCCGCCGGGGGTGCTGACCCAGGCCGGGGAGGTGAGCAGCGCGAGCTGTCCGGCTTGCTCCAACGCCTGGCGCTGAGCGGGCGTAACGGCCTGGGGCGAGCCTAGGGCCTGCCAGGCAGCGTAGGCGTTGCTGTGCGCCTGGTCGATGCGGTAGTGCTGCACCAGCACCTTTTCGGCCGCTAGGCCCCCTAGGGCCAGGGTGGTTTCGGCGGGCGGCGCGGGCAGGTCATCGCTGTGGTAGTGCCAGAGCAGCACGGTGGCAGAGTGGGCATCGGCCGTGGCCAGGGCGCCCACGTCGGGGCGTTGGCTCTGGGCCTGGGCCCGGATGTCAGCCACGGTGAGGGCGGCGGGGTTGGCCACGGCCACTCGCGCGCCGCGCATGAGGCCCAGCATCCGAAACACGTTGAGCACGGGTTTATCGACGCCGTTGGTGGCCAGGTCGCGGTAGCCCGCAAACCAGGGCTGGTTCTCGAACTCAAACGACCAGCTAACGGCCCCGGCCAGGTTGACCTGGTACTGCGCGGCCAGGTCGGCGAGGCGGGCGTAGACGGCGGCCGTGTAGCTGGCGTAAAGGGTGCCGTTGCGGTAGGCGTTTTCGGGGTTGGTTTGCACGCCGCAGGCGGCGCAGCCCTCGGGGTCGTTTTCGCCGATAATGATGGGCAGCTGCCGCAGCGTGGGAAAGGAGCTCACAATTTTGAAACCCTCCTCGATGTCGCCAAACTGCGCGCCCATGTTCATGCGCACGTGGCCTTCAACTAGCCTAGGGGCGCCTTTGGCGTGAAAGGAAATGTAGTCGAGGCGGGTGCCAGTTTTGCCCGTTACGTAGTTTTTGCCGCTGGCGCAGTGCGCCAAAAAGCCGCGCAGGTAGGTGGCGGCCTTGTCCCAGCCGGGGCCGGTGGTTTCGGGGCCGCCGAGCGTGGCGGTGGGCAGGGCGCGGTGCACGGCCGCCTCGGTGTAGTCGTAGAGCTGGTTGTATTCTTCGGGCGTGCCCTGCCAATAGCCAATGTTGGGCTCGTTCCACAGCTCCCAACGCCAGGTGGCTACCTCGGCCGCGCCGTAGCGGGCCACGCTGTGGCGTACCCACTGGTACACCAGCTCGCCCCACTTTTTATAGTCGGTGGGTGGGTAGGCCCAGCCGGTGTAAATGGTGTTGTAGTCGGCGCCGGGCTGCCAGTGGTGGCGGTAGGGCACGGGGCGCGTGGACAAGGCCTCGGGCATGAAGCCAAGCTGGGCAATGGGCTTCATCCCCCGGCTCACGTAGGCGTCAAAAATCCGGTCCACGATGGTCCAGTCGTACACCGGGCGGCCCTTTTTATCCTGGGTGTAGGCGTTGGTCGAGCCCCACTTCAGGGCGGGGGTGCCGTCGCCGGTGGTCAGCAGGTTGTGGGCCCGCACGTACACGGGCACCGGGCTGAGCGCGGCCAGTTCAGTTAATAGCCGCTGGCCATCAGGCAGGTAAGTGTAGTTGGGCTCGTCGTAGCCGAAGTAAGCCCACACCGGCGGCAAGGGCCCTAGGGGCTTGCGCACATCCACGGTAATAGTGGTGGGAGCCGGCTGGGCGCAGGCCACCGAGCCGCCCCCTATCCCCAGCCCCACGAGCAACCACAACGCTCTGCTTACACCTACTAGCATACTACGAACCGACAAAGTATTGGCAAGCAAACGCCCGTTGGCCGGGCGTCGCAGAAGAATTGTTGGCTACCTCGCCCGCGCGCGGCCCTAGGTGGCCAGGCGTTGCACCGGCAGCAGCGGGGAGCACCTATTTTTTGGGGGGCTTGGCGGCTTTGCCGGGCGCGTTGGCCTTGCGGGCCGCGTGGCGCGGGGCGGGCAAGGCGCCGGGAGTGGGGGTGGTCATGCCGGGGGCCTGGGGCGCGTCGGCCCGGTCGGCACCCACGTTTTTGGTGCCCGACGCGGCGGGAGTGGGCGGGGCAGTTTGGGCGGCTTGCCCGGCCCGCCAGCCCAAGCACAACAACGACAACAGGAGCAAACGCATGGTAATAAGAGTTTTAAGAATGAATGAGTGAGCCACCGCCCGCGCCGTAACGGCCGGTTTTGGCCAGGGCAGCGAGCTTCAGCGGGCGCTACTTCTGGGCCGTGGTGGCGGCGGTAGTCGGCTGGCTCAGCAGGTCGAGGTCGGTGAGCTTCTCGGGAAACCAGACGGTCATCTCACCCCGGCCCCGGTTGGCCCAGGCGTAGTACGGAATGGCCACCAGCGTGCGCGGCGCGGTGCTCACGCTGGTGCCGTCGGCCCCTAGGCTCACCACGGGCACGGTAGCCGTGAGGGTTTCTACGCCGTTTAGCAGGGCGGGCTGGTAGCTGGCGGTGAAGGTAGCCGTGGCCGGCACCAACAGGTTGCTGGTTTTGCCGTTGTTGTCGACCCATTCGGCGCAGTACACTACCGGGCCGCGCTGCAAAGCCACCTTGCCCAGGTCGTCCTTCACCAGCGGGTTGGCGTGCACGCGGCGCACCTCCATGGGCAGGCTCACCTCCACCACATCGTGCCGGCGCCACTTACGGCCCAGCACGGCGTATCCGTTCTGCACTTGGTACTCCACGGCCTTGCCGTTGACCTTGATAACCACCGGCGTCGCCGTAGGCTGCGCAAACGTGTAGAGGTTGGAGGGCACCGCCTCGCCCCGCGCCCAGCCGGGAATGCGCACCAGCAGGTCGAAGTCGGCCGCGGCGGCTTTGGGCGTCACCGTGAACTTGAGGTCACCCTGCCAGGGGTAGTTGTTTTGCTGGGTTAGCTGCACCGGCTGCTTGTTTACCATCAGGGTGGTGGTACCGCTCACAAACAGGTTGGCGTAGACGCTCTTACCGCGCTGGGCGTACACGTAGCCGGGCAGCGCGGGCATGAGGCGCGCCAGGTTGGTGGGGCAGCACGAGCACTCGAACCACCCGGCACGGGCCGGCTCGGTTTGCGGAAAACCCAGGCTGTTTTTTATTTGCATGGCGTTGCTGTAGAAGAACGACTTACCGTCCAGCCCCACCCCCGAAATCAGCCCGTTGTAGAGTACCTTCTCCAGCACGTCCACGTACTTGCTGTCGCCGTGCAGCTGAAACATGCGCTGCTGCCAATACACGTCGGCCACCGAGGCGCAGGTTTCGTTGTAGGCCGTGGTATTGGGTAGCTCGTAGTTAGCCCCGAAGCGCTCGCCGCCGGGCACCGCGCCCGTGCCCCCCGTTACGTACAGCTTCTTGGCCACCATATTGTGCCAGATGGTATCCACGGCGGCCAGCAGTTGCTTGTCGCCGGTGAGGGCGGCCACGTCGGCCATAGCCGAGTACAGGTATTCGGCGCGCACGGCGTGGCCTTCGGCCTCGGATTGGGCCGCTACCGGCTTGTCGTCCTGCCAGTACGAGCCGTTTTTCCAGCTATCGGGGCTCTTGGGGTCGTAGCCGGGGTAGTGGCCGCGGGCATCTAAGAAGAACTTGGCCGTGGTCAGGTACTTCGCCTGGCCCGTCACGCGGTAGAGCTTCACCAGGCCCATCTCCACTATCTCGTGGCCGGGGGCTACGCTGCGCTTGCCCGGCCCGAACACCGCGCACACGAGGTCAGCATTTTTGAGGGCGATGTTGAGCAACGTTTTCTTGCCCGTGGCCTGGTAGTGGGCCACGGCGGCCTCGTAGAGGTGGCCCGCGTTATACAGCTCGTGGCTCAGTTCGCGCTCCTTGCTCCAGCGCTCGGGACCCGCCCAAGGGTGCGGGTGGGCGGGGTCGATGGTACGGGCCGTGTAGAGGTAGCCGTCGGGCTCCTGGGCCGCGCCTACTTTCTTAATCAGCTCATCTACGTAGGCCGCGAGCTTAGCATCGGGGTACACGCTGAGCGAATACGACGCCCCCTCGATGGTTTTGTAGATGTCGGTGTCGTCGAAAGGGAAGGTGGTGGCAAACTTACCCTGCCGGGCCGCCGCCATCTCGAAGTTCTTCACCCGGTTGGTGCTCTCGCAGCGCGCAAACGACGCCGGGATGGTGACGTCGGTATTGGTTTTGAGGCGCGGCAGCCAAAAGCTATCCGTCAGCTTCACCTGCGTAAACGGCACGGCCTGGATGGGGTAATCCAATTGCTGGCCCAGGGCCGGCGCGGCCCAACCCAGGCCAAGCAGCAAAAGCAGAGAGTTTTTCATGGAAAAGTGGCTTTTAACAGATGAGAGCACAAGCAGTTGCTTGGCAACACGCTTACACAATCGATAATTCAGTTTTAACTAAGATAGGGCGTAAGGCCCTACGGAAGCCGGCGCCTGACCAGCCGGTAGAAGCCCGCGCCGTGCCGCCGGACGTACGGCGCAAATTCGTCACTAACGGCCCCTAGGGTCTGCCCGCTCCACAAATCCTGCACGGTGGCGCCGCCCGCCAGCCCCAGCTCGGCCAGGGCCACCGGCACCCGCACCGAATCGGCGGGGGCGGGCAGCAGGGGGCTTTGGGTGAACACTAGGGCCTGGAACGTGCCACCGGTATTTTGCCCCGCCGCCGCTTGGTCGAGCCCCACGGTGGCCCGAAAGCGCGGGTAGCCCGCGGGCACGTCGTACTCGATAAGGGAGTTGGCGTGGGTGCCGATGCCGGCGGCGTAGGTTTGGCCCGCCACCCGCAGCGGGCCGCCGCTCACGCTTTTGCCCACCGTGGCCTGGCCCCAGCCGGCGCTGGCCGTGCGCCAGGGCAAGGTGGTGAGGTCAAGCGTTTTACCTACGCCATCGGTGAGCACGGGGTTCAGCCAGTCGGCGTGGTCCCAGGCCGTGCCGTCGGCGCCGCCCCGCACCACCAGGTACAGCTTCTGGGCGCCCGCAATGTCCACGTCGAGCGGGGCCTGCCATACCTCGCGGCTGATGGGGGGCCCCGCCAAGGCCGCCGCGCTGGCGGGCGCCTGCTCCTGGTCCTGGGCATTGAAGAGGGCCAAGAACTTGTCGCCCGTGCGCGGGTCGTCGGCAACCCAGCCCACCAGGTCGCCGCGCCGGAATAGCTGGCGGTTGTGGGTACTGGCCTTGTGCACGGCCAGCACCCTAGGGTTGGTGAGGAGCGCTAAGGTGGCCGCGTCGGTACTGGGCAGGTCGCCGCCAAACATCAGTGGCGAGCGGAAGATGCTCCACAGCGTCATCAAGGTGCGCTGCTCGTCCGGCGTGAATCGGCTCTGGCGGTCGTCGCCGCGCTCGGCCCTTATGCCGAGGCGGCCCAGCGGCAGCATGTCGGCATCGGGCCAGGCGCCGGCCATGATGTAAGGTGCCCAGCGCGCGCACACCGCAAAGTGCTCCTTGAGCTGCTCCCACGAGTCCCAGAAGTCGCCCACCGTGCGCCACATGTTGGCGTGCTGTTGCGCGTGCCGGGCATCGGCCAGCGGCGTTTCGCCGGGCGACATGCTGAACACTATTTTGCGCCCCGTGCGGTCGATGGCCCGGCGAATAAGCTCGATTTCGCCCGCGTGGTAAGGCTCCGACAGGTCGTCAATCTTCACAAAATCAACGCCCCAGCTCGCGTACAGCTCAAACAGCGAATTATAGTAGGCCTGCGCGCCGGGGCGGGTGGGCACTACCGTGTACATGTCGTGCAGCCACTGGCACTGCCCGTCTTTGGTGTAAATGTCGGCCGCCGTTAGCCGGGTACCCTTGATGGGCAGCCGGCGCTGCACGGCCACCACCGGCACGCCGCGCATAAGGTGAATCCCAAATTTCAGCCCCTTGGCGTGCAGGTAGTCGGCGAGCGGCTTAAAGCCTTTGCCCCCCGCGGCCGACGGAAAGCGGTTGGGCGCGGGCACAAAGCGGCCGTACTGGTCAAGGTTCCAGTCGGGGTTTTTCTCGTTGTAGCCGTGGGCCGTGTCGTTGCCCACGTACCAGCGAATATCCACCACCACGTACTCCCAGCCGCTGGCTTTGAGGTGCCGAGCCATGTAGTCAGCATTGGCCCTGGTTTCGGCCTCCGTCACGGTAGGGCCGTAGCAGTCCCAGCTGTTCCAGCCCATGGGGGGGCTAGGCGCCCACTGGTGAAAGTCGGCTCTGGGGGCGGCGGGCTGGGCTTGGGCAGCCACGGCCCCTACCCAGGCCAACGCGCTGCCGCATAGCAAGTTGCGTAAGTAGCTCATTAACCAGAAAGAATACTGGGCGGCTAGCCTAGGCCCCACCGCGGGGCCCTAGGGTCTATTTCTTCTTGCCCCACACGGCCGTGCCGTTGTTGTCGAGGCCAGTGAAAATGAGGGTGGTTTTCTTGTTTTCCCAGTCGCGGCCCTGCTGCACGTATACCTGCGCGGTGGTGCCGCCGCTGAAGCGCAGCGTCAGCCACGGTGCGGCGTAGCTCCAGGTGCCCGTGGTGGCCCCGCCGAAGGTGCCGTCGGCGGCCAGTGTGAGGGCGGTGCTATACTGGAAATTGGGCGTAATCTGCTCGTTGCCGTAGCCGGGAATGACGAGGTAGTTAAGCGTAATTTGCTCCCAGGTACCCGCCAGGTCGGCCTGGGCCACGAGGCTGTTGTCCTCGCCCGCGTAGCGCTCGGGCGATACCACTGGCCAGCCCGAGGGCGTCCAAAAAATCTTGCGCACGTGCAGGTCCATGTAGTACGAGTCGATACCCGGCCGGCCCTGGTGGGCCATGAAGTACTGCCCGTTGCCGTCGGAAAACACGCCGCAGTGGCCCGTGCCCTGCCAGCCGCTGTGCCCGCCAAACTGGTAGGGGGCCAGTATCATGGGGCCGTGGTCCTCGGCCAGGTTAATGTCGCGGCCCTTAAAGTCCAGGAAGGGGCCCTCGGGCGAGTCGGCGCGGCCCACGCGCACGTTGTACTTGGTTTGCAGCCAGTCGTAGGAAATGAATAGGTAGTACTTCTTTTGGTCAGGGTTGTAGATAATCTCGGGGCCTTCAATGTTGCCGTTAATCTGCGTGCCCGTGAAGCCGCGCTGCGCGATGCGCGGGCCGCGGTCGCCGGGGGTGGCGTTCAGCCCGGTGGCGGCATCGAGCTGCACGGTGTGGATGCCGTCGAAGGCCGAGCCGTAGTACATGCGGTGCCGGCCCTGCTGGTCTACGAGTACCGTGGGGTCGATGCCGTTGGTGATGTCGGCCGCCGAGTTGTCAGTCGTTACCACAAGGCCCTTTTCCGTCCAGGGTCCGGTGGGCGAGCTAGCCGTGGCCAACCCAATCGTGCTCAGCTTAAATACGTTGGAAGCTAGCGAGTAGTAGAGGCGGTACTCACTGCCCACCTTGAGCACGTAGGGCGCCCACAGCAGCCGGTTGGGGGTGCCCCCGTGCTGCGTGATGTAGGCCGTGCCTAGGGGCGGCGCGCTCTTAAAGGCCCAGCCCAAGAATTCCCACTGCACCAGGTCTTTGGAGCGGCGCATCTGCAGGCCGGGCGTCAGCACGGCGTCCGAGATGCCGTAGCCTACGTCGGTGCTGTACATGTAGTAGTAGCCATCGTCAGCCTTCAGCACGGACGGGTCGTGCACGTTGTAGGGCCCCCACTGCGCATAGGAGGCCAGCGGCGCCACGCTGGCGTAGGTGTCGGTGATGCTATTAATGTCGAACGCGGCCGGCGCCGGGGTCGGCACTGGGGTGGGGGTCGGTGTGGGGGTGGGCGTAGCGGACGTATCCTCTTTTTTACAAGAAGCTACGCTCAAGAGCAACGCCGCCAGCAGGCTACTCCAGCGCAGGGCCGGCAGAATGGGCTTCTTCATAAAGAAAAGTGGGTGGGAAAACTGTCCGCTACCAGCCGGCAGCAGTAGCTAGCCGGTTACTTTTTAGCCGGCACGCGCAGCACCGTGAAGGAATTGGGGGCGAGGGTGTAGCTCACGGTAGCGCCCTTCACGGCAAAGGTTGACGCCTGCGGGGCGAGCTTTTTGGGCTCTTGCAGGCTGTTCTGAGTTTGCAGGTCGGCGCTGGCCATCACTTGGGCGCGGCCGGTTTTACCTAGGCCCTTGGCCCCGGCCAGGCTGATGGCTACGGGGCGCGGGCTGCTGGAGTAGTTTACCAGCTTCAGCACCACCTCGCCGGTGGGCTCGTCGGCTACGGCACTGGCAAAGAGGTTGTCGGCGCCGTTTTTGGCCCCGGCGGGCATCGTGACGGGCAGCACGCGGGTGCCCTTGTTGAGGGCGTAGAGCTTTTGCACGTAGTAGCTCGGCGAGCCGTACGAGTTCAGGTTATCAAACCATATCATGTCGGGCGTCCACTGCCAGGCGTCCACGTTGGCAAAGAGCGGGGCGTAGGAGGCCATGCCCACCACGTCGGCGTTGCGCTCCAGCCCGGTCATGAAGGCCGCTTCCGAAATGGCGCAGTCCCAGGTGTTCTTGTTGTCGGGGCTGCCAATGGCCACGCTCTGGGCGGCGTACTCGCCGGCAAAGATTTTGGGGCCGCCGCGCGCGTACTTGTCGTAGCGGCCCACGTTTTCGCGAAACCACTCGGGCTTGGCGTAGTAGTGCTCATCCACGTACTCGGCCTTCAGCTCGCCGAGGCGCTTGCTGGCCTTGTCAAACAGCTCGCCGTCGGGGCTAGGGCCGGCGCTGCTCACGATTTGCATCTGCGGATACTTGGCCTTCACGGCCTTGGCAAACGGCTCGTAGCGCTCCAGGTACTGCGGGCCCCACTGCTCGTTGCCCACCCCCAGGTACTTGAGGTTGAAGGGCGCCGGGTGGCCCATGGCCACGCGCTTGGCGCCCCAGGGGCTGCTGGCCGGGCCGTTGGCAAACTCCACGAGGTCGAGCGCGTCCTGAATAAAAATGTCCAGCGATGGGTCGCCGGTAGCCGGGGTCGCCCCGCTGGCGTTGGGGCCTTTGGCGGTGCTGGCGGTGCCCATCGGGGCTAGCTCACCCGAGTTGAACTGGCAGGCCATGCCTACGTTCAGGATGGGCAGCGGCTCGGCCCCGATATCCTCGGCCAGCTGGAAGTACTCGAAGAACCCTAGGCCAAACGACTGGTAGTAGTCGGGCGTCGAGCGGTGCCGGAACTCCATGTTCCAGCGATTGATGAGCGGCGAGCGGCTGGCCACGTCGCCAATGGTTTCCTTCCACTGGTAGCGCTCTGATAGGGTGCGGCCCTCTACGATGCAACCGCCCGGAAAGCGCAGAAAGCCGGGCTGCATATCCTTGAGCAGCTGCACCAAATCGGTGCGCAGGCCATTGGGGCGGTGGTTCCAGGTATCCTGCGGAAACAGCGAAATCACGTCCACGTCTACCGTGCCCTGGCCCGTGAGCACCAGCTTCAGGTGGGCCTTGTTTTGAGTAGCTGTGGGCTTTAGCACGGCCTTGTATTGCTGCCAGCCCTCGCCAAAACCCGTAACCGGCGCCTGGGCCAGCACTTCGCCCTTGGCGCCCACCAGCACCGCCGTGAGGCCGCTGATGCTGCCCGCGCCGCGCCGGGCGTAGAGCGAGAGGTTGTACGCCTCGCCCGCTTTCACGCCCATGCCCCGAAAGCCTTCGTTCTCAATGCCCGCCTCGCCGGTGGCCCCGCTGCGGGTAGTCAGGCGCAGGTAGTGAGCATTGCTCGCGCTGATGCCCTGCTCGTTGCGCACGGCGTAGGCGTCGAGGTTGAAACCACCCCCTAGGGCCTTCCAGCCAATAAGGCCGGGGTCAATCTCAAACGACTTATTTTTGACCAGCTCGGGGTACAGCCCCCCGTCGGCGGCGAAGTTGATGTCCTCAAAAAACAAGCCGTACATGTTCTTATTGACGGCCGCACCGGGCTTGTTTACCTGCACGGTGAGGCTGGCCGGGGCGGCCATCTGAGCGCGCGCGGCCAGGGGGCCAAGCAGCGCCAGGGCCAGTAGTTGGGAGGTAGGTTTCATGGGGAAGGAAGAAAGGCGGGTGGGATGCGGCAAATTGGGCGGCGTAAGCAAGGTGCCCCCTGGCCCCTCGCCGCGACGGCGAGGGTGGGGTTAATTTTAGGAATGACTGGTCTAGCGTCAACAGTAATTCTCCTTCACTAGCCGGAGGGGGCCTAGGGGGCGCTAGGCAGGGCAAGCCCTACCCCCGAAACGCTACCTCGTTGAAGCGCAGCTCGTTCTTAAACGTGCGCAGCTTGGTATCGGCATCAATAAGGACGAACTCGATGCCGGCCATCTCGGCGAAGTCCTCCAGGTATTCGGCAGTCAGGTTCTGGCTGTAGCCGGTGTGGTGCGCACCCCCGGCTAGTATCCAGGCGGCGGCGCCGGTGGCCAGGTCGGGCTTCACTTTCCAGAGCACGCGGGCCACGGGCAGGTTGGGCAGGTTCTGCTCGGCTGCCACAGCTTCTACCTCGTTCACAATCAGGCGAAAGCGGTTGCCCATATCTACGATGGTGGCGTTGAGGGCCGGGCCGGCCGCGCAGTTAAATACCAGGCGCACCGGGTCTTCCTTGCCCCCGATGCCGAGCGGAAAAATCTCGGCGCGCGGCTTACCCGCGCCGATGCTAGGGCAGATTTCGAGCATGTGCGACCCTAGGACCTGCTCGTTGCCGGGCGCAAAGTGGTAGGTATAGTCCTCCATGAAGGAGTTGCCGCCGGGCAGGCCGGCGCCCATCACTTTCATGGCGCGCACCAGGGCCGCCGTCTTCCAGTCGCCCTCGCCCCCAAAGCCGTAGCCGTCGGCCATCAGGCGCTGGGTGGCAATGCCGGGCAACTGCTTCAAGCCGTGCAGGTCCTCGAAGGTATCGGTAAAGCCGATGGCCTTTTTAGCAGTCAAAAACTGGCGCATTCCCAGTTCGATGCGGGCCGCGTCGCGCAGGCTTTCGCGCTGGGCGCCCCCGGCCTTGAGGCTAGCGGCCAGTTCGTACGCCTGCTCGTAGGTGGCTACCAGCTCGTCCACCTGCTGGTCATTCACCTGGTTCACTACGGCCACCAGGTCGCCCACGCCGTAGGTGTTCACCTCGTAGCCAAACTTAATTTCGGCCTCTACTTTGTCGCCTTCCGTCACGGCCACGTAGCGCATGTTGTCGCCAAAGCGCACAATGCGGCCGCCCTGCCAGTCGGCCCAGGCGCTGGCTACGCGGCTCCAGATGCTGAGGCGCTCGTGCACGTCCTGGCTCTGCCAGTGGCCCACTACTACCTTGCGGTTCAGGCGCATGCGGGTGCCGATGAACCCAAACTCGCGGTCGCCGTGCGCCGACTGGTTGGTGTTCATAAAGTCCATGTCAATGGCTTCCCACGGAATGTCGCGGTTGTACTGCGTATGCAGGTGGGCCAGCGGCTTTTGCAGGATTTTCAGGCCGTTAATCCACATCTTGGCCGGCGAGAAGGTGTGCATCCAGGCAATCAGCCCCACGCAGTTGGGGGTGGTGTTGGCTTCCTGCATCAGCTGGTATATCTCCTGCGGGCCCGTGAGCACCGGCTTGTACACGATGCGGATGGGCAGTTTAGTACCCAGTTCTTTGGCAATTTCCTGCGAGTGCTGGGCTACCTGCTCCAGGGTTTCGGGGCCGTAGAGATGCTGGCTGCCGGTAATAAACCAGGCTTCGTACTGCGAAATATCAATCATGGTAGTGGGTAGTGTCGCGGGCTGCGTGAGTCCGCGTAGGGGTAGGAAAAGGCTGGGGCGAAACGCGGGCTAGCAGGCCCACGCAGCAGCGCTACTGCCCGTAGTAAGAATTGGCGCCGTGCTTGCGCTCGTAGTGTTTTTTGATGAGGGCGTCCTTCAGGCGCGCCACGCCGGGCTTCAGCGTGCAGCTGAGGTAAGCCAGGCGGGCCACTTCCTCCAGCACGGCACTGTGGTACACCGCTTTCTCCACCGTTTTGCCCCAGGTGAAGGGCGCGTGGTTGCCCACGAGTATCATCTCCACTTCGGCCGGCGAGAGGCCGCGCTGCGCAAACTCGTTGATGATTTGCCAGCCCGTCTGGTGCTCATAGTCGCCGGCAATCAGTTCGTCGCTCATGGGCGGGGCGCAGGGCACGTCGGCCGTGAGGTGGTCGGCGTGGGTGGTGCCCAAAATGGGTATATCGAGCTGGGCCTGGGCCCAGGCGGTGGCGTAGGTGCTATGTGTGTGCACGATACCCCCAATCATTGGCCACTCTTTAAAGAGCAGCGCGTGCGTTTTGGTGTCGCTGCTGGGCCGCTTGCTGCCCTCGACAATAGTATTATCGAAGTCTACAATGACAATGTCTTCGGGCTGCAGCGTGGCGTAGGGCACGCCGCTGGGCTTGATGGCAAACACGCCCCGCGCACGGTCAACCACGCTGGCGTTGCCGAAGGTGAAGAGCACCAGCCCGAGGGCCGGCAGTTGCATATTCGCTTCGTAGCAGGCTTGCTTTAGCGCTTGGTACTGGCTCATGCGGTGGTTATGGCTTGGGTTTCAGTTTCGGCCACGGGCACGGCCGCGCCCACCGTGGCGCTTTCCACAAACTGCCCGAGGGCCTGGTACTGCGCGTAGCGGTCGGCATAGTCGGCCACGCGGGCGGGGTTAGGGGTGTAAGTTTCGGCAAAACCACTCCCGAGGGCCTGCTGCGCTGCCAATACGTCGGGGTAAATCCCCGCCGCCACGGCCGCGTACATGGCCGCCCCTAGGGCCGGCGCCTGCTCCGACACCGCGATTTTGATGGGCCGGTCGAGCACGTCGGCCAGGGTCTGCATCACGAAGGCTGACTTCTTGGCCACGCCCCCAATGCCGATAACCTGCTTGATGGGAATACCCTCGCTTTCGAAGCGCTCCACAATCTGCTTCGAGCCGTAGCAAATGGCCTCGACCAGCGCGCGAAAAACCTGCGGGGCCGAAGTCCCCATCGTCAGGCCCGTGAGGGCGCCTTTGAGGGCCTGGTTGGCGTCGGGGGTGCGGCGGCCGTTTACCCAGTCGAGGGCCAGCACCTGACTTTCGGCGGGGTCTACCTCGGCGGCAGCCTGCGTGAGCTGGCGCAGCAGGTTGTCGCTTACCTCCTGCTGAAACAGGGCCAGCTGCTCGGCGCTCAGCACCTGCGAATGCGCCAGCGTAGCGGCCTGCAACGGCCACTCCAGCATCTGGCGGAACCAGGCCAGCAAGTCGCCAAAGGCTGACTGGCCGGCCTCCAGCCCCAGCATGCCCGGAATGACGGAGCCATCAACCTGCCCGCAGATACCGGCCACCAGGTGGTCGCCCACCTCGGCCGTCGGGGCCACCACAATGTCGCAGGTACTGGTGCCCATTACCTTCACCATCGAGTAGGACTCGATTTCGCCCGCCACGGCGCCCGCGTGGGCATCGAACGAGCCCACGGCAATTACTGTGCTGGTAGTCAACCCTAAGCGGCGAGCCCACTCTTCCGATAAATGCCCAGCTACTTCATCGGCCGTGTACGTTTCCGTGAATAATCGATTGCGCAAACCGGCCAGCTTAGGGTCGAGGTGCGTGAGAAACTCCTCGGGGGGCAGGCCGCCCCAGCTGGCGTGCCACAGGGCCTTGTGGCCGGCGGCGCAGCGGCTGCGCTTAAACTCGGCCAGCGGCTGGCCGGTGAGCGTGAGCGTGAGCCAGTCGCAGTGCTCCATCCAGGAGTAAGCGGCCTGGGCCACGGCCTCATCTTCGCGCACGATGTGCATGATTTTGGCCCAAAACCACTCCGAGGAATAAATGCCGCCCTCGTACTTCGTAAAATCCTCGCCGCCCCAGGTGCGGGCTTTCTGGTTGATTTCAGCGGCCTCGGCCAGGGCCGTATGGTCTTTCCAGAGGATGAATAAGGCGTTGGGGTTATCGGCAAACTCGGGCAGCAGCCCTAGGGCCACCCCGTCGGCGTTGACGGGGCCGGGCGTCGAGCCGGTGGTATCAATGGCGAGGCCCACAATCTGCTCGGCAGGCACTTGCTGGGTTACTTCGCGCACGGTGGCCTCAAGGCCTTCGAGGTGGTCGAGGGGGTGCTGGCGAAAACGGTTCTGAGCGGGGTGGCAGTACTGGCCCTGTTTCCAGCGCGGGTAGTAGTGCACGGCCTGCGCCACTTCGGCGCCGGTGCGCGCATCCACAAGCAGTGCCCGCACCGAATCGGTGCCGTAGTCGAGGCCAATAACGTAGGCCGCAGAGGCGGGTGAGGTTGGCACGGTAAGTAAGTGAGTTAAAAGTTAAACGTGAAGAGTTAAAAGCCAAAAGGACGAGGTTTTTAACTCTTCGCTTTTAACTTTTAACGTTCTTCTACTGGCGCACCCCAAAGGTGTAGCTGGTGGTGGTGTGGTAGGTTTCGCCCGGCTTGAGGATGGTGCTCGGGAATTTGGCTTGGTTGGGCGAGTCGGGGAAGTGCTGGGTTTCGAGGCAGAAGCCGGCGTGCTTGCCGTATACCACGCCGTTCTTGCCAGTGAGCGAGCCATCGAGGAAGTTACCGGTGTAGAACTGCACACCCGGCTGGTCGGTGGTCACCTCCATCGTGCGGCCGGTGCTGGGCTCGTACACGGTAGCGGCGCTGTGCTGGCCAGTGGTGGTGTTTAGCGCCCAGTTGTGGTCGTAGCCGCCGGGCACCTGCGCGATGCGCGCGCCAATGGCGTGCGGCGTGCGGAAATCGAAGGGCGTGCCAACTACCGGCTTCAGCTCGCCGGTCGGAATCAACTGTGCATCCACCACGGTGTAGCGGTCAGCCGGAATGGTTACCTCGTGGGCCAGCACGTCCTTGCTTTGCCCCAGGGCCAGGTTGAAGTAGGCGTGGTTGGTGAGGTTAATCGGCGTGGCCTTATCGGTGGTGGCCGAGTAGTCGATTTTAAGGGCATTGTCACTGGTGAGGGTGTACACCACCGTCACGCTCAGGCTGCCGGGGTAGCCTTCCTCCCCGTCCTTGCTCAGGTAAGTCAGCGTTAGGGTCTGGCCGTCGGCTGAGGTACCCGGCTTGGCCGTCCACACCTTCTGGTCGAAACCCAGCTTGCCGCCGTGCAGCGAGTTGCCGTTGTTATTAATGCCTACTTGGTAGCTCTTGCCGTCGATGGTGAATTTACCCTTGGCAATGCGGTTGCCGTAGCGCCCAATGAGGGCCCCAAAGTAGGGATTCGACTTGCGGAAGGCCGGGCTGAGATAGCCGCTTACATTGTCGAAACCCAAGATAACGTCGCCCAGTTTGCCCGTTTTGTCGGGCACCAGCAGGCTAGTAAGCGTGCCGCCATAGGTGCTGATGGTGGCCTTGACGCCGTGCTGATTAGTGAGGGTGAAGAGCTGAATTTCGGTGCCTTCGGCAGTTTTGCCGAACGAAGCGGAGGTGGGCATGGCGGAGGTGCTGGCGCCAGTAGCGGCCGAATCGGCCGGAGCCGTGGGGGCGGTCGTTTCCTGGCTGGTAGAAGTGGTGGGGGCAGACGAGCAGGCGGCCAACAGAAGGGTGCCGCTCAGGCTGGCAGCAAGTACGCTAAGGCGTGAGGAACTGGGCATAAAAAGGAAACGAAAGATTAGAATGCACTCACTTTTGCGTAAATATGCCCCCCGCGGCGCACTCAGCCGCGCTAGTAGTTCCGCCGCTAGCTCCACCGTCGTGCTTGCCGGAGCAACCCACCCCGAAGGCCGCTGACTGCCGGAGCGGCGGCCTGCGGGGTGGCACTTAATACCCAGGGTTTTGCTTGATTGAGGGGTCTAGGTCGATGTCCGTCTGCGGAATGGGTAGCAGCTTCGACTTGCCCAGCACGAAGTTGGTGAAGTCAGCATCGCGAGCAATCAGGTAGTTCAGGCCGGCCTGGTTGTCGAGCAGGCCCCACCGCACAATATCGTACCAGCGCTGGTTTTCGCCGGCCAGCTCGCGGCCCCGCTCGTCGCGCATGTAGAGGCGCAGGGTGCTCTGGCTGCTAGCGTTGGCGGCCGATACGCCGGCCAGGCCTACGCGGGCCCGCACCTGGTTTACCAGCGTCACGGCCTGGGCTGTTTGGCCCAGTTCATTGAGGGCTTCGGCTTGCAGCAGCAGCAAGTCGGCGTAGCGAATCAGGCGGTAATTAATGCCCGAGGTAAAGTTTTCGGGCGTGGTGCGGGTGCGGTCATTCAGGTACTTGCGCCAGTACTGCTGGCTGGCGTCGTAGCCAAGCTGGGTAAAGGTCTTTCCGTAAAATAACCCGGGATTGAGCGAGCTGATAATAGAAATATCGCGGCGCGGGTCAATCAGGTGCTTTTTGGTACTGCCAGGGGCTAGGGCTACCGTCGAGTCGGTGAACGAGGCCGTGAGCGACTGGCGGGGCTGCACGTCGGCAAACGAGTACACGGGGGGACCGAAGAAGTTGGGGCGGTCGTAGCCCTCCGACGACGATGCGTTGTCCTGGCCCTGGCCCACGTCGAGCGGAGTGCTGGTGTATTGCACTTCAAAAATCGACTCGCTATTGTTCTCGTTGCTTTCCGTGAAGTTATCGAGGTAATTGGCTGTCAACGAAAACTTACCCGAGCTAATAATGCCCGCCATTAGGGTCGACGCCTCCTGGTACTTGTGCTGCTGCATGTACATCTTAGCCAGTAGGGCTTGGGCGGCGTACTTGGTAGCGCGGCCCAGGTCGGCGGCGGCGTAGGCAGTGGGCAGGTCCGGAATGGCAGCTTGCAGGTCGGCAATTACCTGCGCTTCCACCTCAGCCGGGGTCACCTGCTTCACGCGGGTAGTGACGGTGGGGTCTTCCGTAATCAGCGGCACGTTGCCGAAGAACGAGTCCAGGTCATAGTACATCAGCGCCCGGATGAAGCGGGCCTCCGCAATGTACTGCGCCTTCAGCGTCGCATCCATCGTGATGCTCGGAATGTGGTTCAGCGCCTGGTTGGTGCGGTAGATGGTGCGGTAGTAGTCGTTCCAGGCGTAGGCCGAAATAAAGAACAGGTTATTCGCCTGAATAAAGCGGGTGAATACGGCCAGCTCTACGTAGGGGCTTTGGCTGTACGACTCGTCGGAGCGAGCCGCCATAAACTGCCAGCAGTGGTCGTACACGCCGTACTGCTGAATGCCCGAGTACGAGGCAATAATGCCCTTATTGGCGTCGTCGGCCGTCATCCAGAACTGGGCTACCGACAGCGTATTGGGATTAGTTTGGTCGAGCAGGTCTTTCTTACAGCTGGTTGCCACAGCCAGCGTGCTCGCCAAAGCCAGGGTGAAGAGTTTGTGGGATTTCATATAAAGAGAAGTAATAAATTGATGGAGAACGCCTTAGAAGAATATCTTGCAAATCCTGCCGCCGCAGCTCGCACGCCGTGCTCATTCAATCGATGCGAGTTAGCTGCCGCGGCGGGTGCCGCCCGACGTTCTTCTAAGCCCTAGGCCCTAGAAAGTGGCTTGCACACCGCCCGTGAAGGTGCGCACGTTGGGGTAGGCGCTGTTATCTACGCCGCGGCCGAAGTAGCCAGTACCCGTGATTTCGGGGTCGTAGCCGGTGTACTTGGTGAAGGTCACGATGTTGCGCCCCGTCACGTACACGCGCAGGCTGCCAATGGCCGGGGCCCAGCCCAGCAGGTTCTTTCCGAAAGTGTAACCTAGCTGCACGTTTTTCAGGCGTAGGTAGGAGCCGTCTTCCAGCCAGCGCGTGGTTTGGTAGAGGGCGTTTTGCGACGCGGCCAGGGCCAAGTTAGGGTTAGCACTACCGCCCTGCAGCGCGCGCGGCACCGAGTTTGACGGGTTATCGGCCGTCCAGGGCAGCACGTTCGCCTCAAAGTTGGTGGGGCCGTTGTAGCTCTCCAGCGCCACCTTGGCGTTGTTAAAAATACGGTTACCGCTCACGCCCTGCGCGAAAATTGATAGGTCGAAGCCCTTGTAGCCGAGGTTCACGTTGAAGCCGTACTGCAGCGTAGGGAAAGCCGAGCCCACGTGCACCCGGTCCTTCACGTCAATTACCCCGTCGCCGTTGGTGTCGGCATACTTCACGTCGCCGGCCGAAGCGTAGGGCTGAATCACCTTGCCATCGGCCGACTTGTAATTGTTCACCTCATCCTGGCTTTGGAAGATGCCGGCCATTGGAATCAGGAAGAACTGCCCTAAGCTGGTACCCACGCTGGTGCTGGTCAGGCCCTGGGCATCTACCAGCGTCTGGCCCGCGTTGGGCAGCGCCAGCACCCGGTTGCGCAGCGTGGTAATGTTGCCGTTGATGCTGTAGGTGAAGCCGCTGGCTGTGCTATTCTGGTACCCTAGGGCCAGTTCTACGCCCCGGTTTTCAATATTGCCCGCGTTCTGGAACACCGTTCCGAAGTTGCCCGTGTAGATGGGTACCACTACTGGGGCCAGCGCCTTGCGCGTTTCCGAAATGTAGTAGTCGGCCGTCAGGGTCAGGTGGTTGCTGAACAGCGCCAGGTCGAGGCCCGCATCCTTGGTGCGGCGCTCTTCCCACTGCAAGCCGGGGCTAGCCAGCACTACCTGGGTGCGGCCGTTGGTGATGACCTGGCCGTTGCCCAGCACGTAGTTGGTGTTCTGGTTGATGTTGGGCGTGGGCAGGTAGGCGCCGTAGTAGTCGCCCGTCAGCTGGTCGTTGCCGATAACGCCGTAACTGGCGCGCAGCTTCAGGTTGCTGACGGCAGGCAGGGCATTTTTAAAGAAGTCCTCTTCGCTGATGCGGTAGCCCAGCGAAGCGGCGCCGAAGTTGCCAAAGCGGTTCTGCTCGATAAAGCGCGACGAGCCGTCGCGGCGGTAGCTACCGCTCAGCAGGTAGCGGTTTTTGTAGTCGTAGGTAGCCTGCGAGAAGTACGAACGGTTGGTAATGACCCCCTCGGTGCCCTGCACCACCCCCACTGTCTGGCCGGCGCTTAGCTGGAAGTAGTACTGCGGCGTGGCCGTGAAGCCCTGGGTTTGCGCCGTGGTGTTGTGGTAGTCGTAGTAGCGCTCCGAGTAGCCGCCCAGCACGTTCACGTGGTGGTCGCCAAAGCTCTTATTGAAATTCAGCGTGTTTTCGGCCATCAAAAACACGTCGTAGCCCTGATATTCACTTAGCGACGAGGTATTAATCTGCGTGTTCTGGCGCAGAATGCCCAGCTTCTGGGCATCGGCGTTGCTGTAGGTATGGCCATCCATGGCCAGGTTGAGGCGGTAAGTCAGGAAGTCGAAAATCGAGTAATCGAACGTCATGTTGCCCGCCACCCGGTTGTCTGACTGCGTGCGGCGCAGTAGCTGCTGCGCCCCCACGGGGTTGGTAGCGAAGGTGTTGTTAATGGTTGAGCCCGTGCCGTAGCCGCCGAGGTTGTTCGGGTCGTACACCGGCACGCTGGGCAGTATCGTTAGCACATCAATAAACGGCGCCCCGTTCAGCAGCGTCGTGTTGATGTGCGTGAGCTGGGCATTTTCCTGAAACTTAAAGCGCCCTTTGGTCATGCCCGAGTTTAGGCGCAAGCTGTAGCGCTTAAAGTCGGGGCCTTTCACAATCCCTTCCTGGTGGAAGTACTCGCCCGAAATCAGGTAGTTGCTGCTCACGCCTTCCCCAGTGGTGCCACCCGAAAAGTTGACGTTATAGTCCTCTACCTTACCGGTTTGGAAAAACTCCTTCTGCCAGTCGGTATCAATATTGGGGTTAAAGGCGCCGCCCGGCCCTTTCACCGCGCCCGCCAAGCTATTCTGGCCGGCGTTGAGCGGGTTGATGCCCGCGTTAGCGTAGGCCTGCACGGCGCGGTCGGCCCACTGGCTGGCGTTGGTCAGCTGGTAGCGCTTATACACATTGTCGATGCCCGCGTAGGCATTCACGCCGATAGTAGGCACGCCCGCTTTGCCCTTCTTGGTGGTAATCTGAATAACGCCGTTCGCCCCGCGCGCGCCGTAAATGGCCGTCGAGGAAGCGTCCTTCAACACCGTGAGCGTGGCAATGTCGTTGGGGTTTAGGTCGCGGATGTTGTCGGTCCACAACCCGTCGATGACGTAGAGCGGGGCACTGTTGCTATTACCCGCGCTGCCCGCTCCCCGAATGATTACCACCGGCGCATCGCCGGGGCCACCCGAGCCAGTTACTTGCAGACCAGCTACTTGCCCTTGCAGCGCCTGCGTAATAGTGGGCACGGGCTGCTTGGTGGCTTCCTTTAAATTAGGCACGCTTACGGCGCTGCTCACGTTCTGGCGGTCCTGGGCCAGGTAGCCCACCACTACCACGTCGGCCAGCGACTTGCTATCGGGCACCAGGGCCAGGCTCACGGTGCTGCGGCCGTTCACGGCTACTTCCTGGGTTGCGTAGCCCACGAAGGAAAATACCAGGGTAGCGCCATCGGGCACCTCCAGGGTGTAGTTACCGTCGGCATTGGTTTGGGTGCCGAGGCTACTGCCCTTCACTACCACGTTCACACCCGGCATCCCGTTGCCTTTCTCATCTACAATGCGCCCGGTTACGGGGCCAGCCAGCACCGCCAGCCGATGGGCCCTAGGGGTGGCTGCGGGGGCCAGGAGCGGCTGGAACGCCAAGCAGCTAAGTGCAGCGGGCAATACGAGCCGCCGCATTTTTGGTATTGACTTTCTCATAAAAGAAAGGGGTTGGGTGGGAAAATAGTAAAAGCAACAGGAGGGAAGCACAAACAATTCACAAACGATTGTGCAAATCAGTAACAAGCGCCCACGCCAGCTTCCTCCCGCAGAAGGAGCTAATAAGTTGCCCCGTGGCCGTTTATTCAGCTAACCTAAAGGCAATAGTACTGAACAAAAGACGAATGGCAAAGCTAGAGCCAGCTACTTTCCCAGCGCTCAGACTTACCAAATGCCTAGCACATCAACTTTAATCTTTTATAACCCATTTTAAATCAACATCATAAAAATTTAATTAACGATTGTGTTATTGAAAAATTAAGTGCCCTGTGCTCTGGTCAGCTAGTGTATTCCTAGTCAAGCTTTACCTGACTACTAACCCAAACTTATCACCTCGGCACCCGAATCATCCGCTTCACGCGCTGTACTTCAAGTGTTTGCTACTGCAGAAGCTTTTGGCTCGCTAACTGGCCTCTAAGCGGGACAGCTAGCGGCGCATAGTTAACCCAAGTTGCGAGGTAGTGCCAGGCAGTGCACTCCCCTCCTTAGCTAAGGAGGGGATGTTGACGCGCCGCGCCAACGGGGGTGGTTGTAGGCGTTGAACGAGTTGGTGGGCGGGTCGTTCACCGACGTCAACCACCCCCGCTTCGGCTTCGCCAAAGCATCGCCTCCTTGGCCAAAGAGGGGAATTGATGACTTGCTTATGCTCCGCAACTTGGGTTAATTAGGCCCTTTGCCCTAGCCCTTTCACGCAGTGCTAGGTCGCCTGCTTCGTTCAGCACCTAGGGCCCTCGGCCTGGGCATCGCTACCGCGCCAGCTTATGCGGCCAATGTGCGGCGGTATACTCAGCAAGCCTATTCACCCACGCGGCGCTACTTATTTCCTGCGTTAGGTTCCGTACGTCAGGCCTTAGCCAATGGCTGCTTAGCGCCTAGGCCCGCGGCAGTGGGCAGCTTCACTGAATAGCTTTTGTCCGCTTCTGTTCTTCCGGCTTGCGGGGCGGAGCCAGGGGGCGCCGCGCCGCGGCGGGGCGCTGGGTAGGCTGCGGGGCGTTGAGTAAGGTCAGTAGCACGCCGTTGGTCCAGCCGAAGCCGTCTTGCAGGGGGTATTCGCCGCCCCCGCCGGCGGCGCTGCCGGTGGCCGTCACGTTATATTTTTCCAGCAGCTTACCCGTTTGGGCAAAGCCGCGCAGGTTCACGCGCATCCAGCGGTGAGCAATGGTATCAGCCAGGGCGTGCTGGCCGTAGCGGCGCAGCCCCGTAATGGCCAGGTACTCGAGCGGGGCCCAGGCATTAGGCGCGTCCCACTGCTGGCCGCTGGCCACGGGCGTCGTCAGCAAGCCGCCGGGCTGCAAAAACTCGCGCCGCAGGTGCCCCGCCACTAGCACCGCCTGGGCGGGCGTGGCCACGCCGTAGGTAAGCGGGAAGACGGCCGCCAGGGTGCGGGCCGCCGTGGGCTGGCGCGCATCCAAGTCATAATCCGTGTAGAAGCCGGCCTTGTCGTCCCAGCAGTAGCGGCGGATGGCGGCGGCCCGCGCCCGCGCCAGTTGGCGGTAGCGCGGGGCCTCTGTAGAGTCGCCGGCCTGGTGGGCGGCGCGGCCTAGGGTTTGCTCCAGGGTCAGCAGCAGGCAGTTGAGGTCAACGGGCACCAGGCGGGTGGTGCGGATGGTGCCTAGGCCCTGGCCGGGCGCAAACCAGCGCGAGCTGAAGTCCCAACCCGAGGCGGCAGCGGCGCGCACGTTGCGGTAAAACTCGGCGGGCGGCTGGGCGGTGGTTTTGGCGGCTTCCACGTCCTCGCGGTACGACTCCTCGCGGGGCTGGTCGCTGTCGTCCCAGTAGCGGCTTAGCAGCTCGCCGCCGGGCATGCGCACCGCCAGGCGGGTGGCGGTGCCGGGCTGGGGCTGGGCGCCGTCGGCGGTCCAGTAGGCATACTCGCGCTGCAGTTGGGGCCGAAACTGGATATACGCCTGGCTGCTAGGGCCCTCGGCGTGGGCCAGCAGCTGCACCATCAGGGCGAAGAACGGGGGCTGCGAGCGGGTAAGGTAGTAGGTGCGCGTGCCGTTGGGAATGTGGCCGTAGCGGTCGATGAGCGAGGCGAAATCGGCCACCATGTCGCGCACCTGGGCCGTGCGCCCGGCCTGCTGCAAGCCCAGCATCGTGAAGTACGAGTCCCAGTAGTACATCTCGCGGAAGCGCCCGCCCGGCACCACGTAGGGCCTGGGCAGCGGCAGCAGCGACGAGTAGGGCACCGCCTGCGGCTGGGCCGGCCGTTGCAATACCGTCCACAGCGTGTCGAGGTGCGCCCGAATGCCAGCCGCCACGTTGCTATGGTAGAAATCGGTGGCGGCCACGGGCGGCAGAAAATACTGACCCACAAACGCTTTCAGGTCGAAGCCCGGCTGGGTGCGCTGCTTTTCGTAGGCGGCTACTATCTCGGCGGGCGTGGCACTGCCCGAGGGCCGGGCATCCACGAAGGTTTTACCGTCGGCATACACGCGGCCGAGCTGCACGGCTTCAAACAGGCCGGGGTAGAGCTGGCGCGGGGTAGGCAGCGAAGCCGCCGAGCCGGGGCTGGCCGGCGTTTGGGCCCGGGTGGCGGCCGATAAAAGCAGCGCCCCGGCCGTGAGCCAAAGGTGTTTCATGGGGGTGGAAATCAGGCGGGCAAGGTACGCCACGGGCGAATTTTCCCAATTTAGGGATGCACCTACCATATCCGCCGCAATTAGTACTTATCCAATAGCAAACAGCATTGTAGTTCGCAGCAGCTAAGCGAGGCAGCGTCGATTAGCCTCGCCGTTCTATCACGGCGCAAACGGGCGTTCTGAGCACGTTAGACCAGCAATTCGACCAGCAAAAATAATAGTTCACCTAAAATCCGGGTGGTATTGGGCGTTCGTACTTTACCTTAGCTGAACCATTGCTATCTTCTTATTTTTATGAAAAAATCTAGTTTCCTCAAGCTCTTTATTGTCTTCGTGGCGTTACTGGCCCTAGGGGTTGGCTGCCAGAAAATCGCCAACCTGCTCAGCTTCCAGGTCAACGACTCCACCAGCTTCACCATCCCAGCTTCGGCCACGGTGGCGGGGGCGGTGCTTAGCCTGCCGGGCTCCACGGTGAAATCGACGGCGCAGAGTACGTACCAGAACAATAACACGAGCGCCCAGTACGTGCAAAACGTGACCCTCGACCAGCTGACACTCACCACTACCAACCCCAGCACGCAGAACTTCGACTTTCTGCAAAGCATCAGCATTTACATTTCCAGCGATGCGAGCGGCTCGGACAAGGTGCTGCTCGCCTCGTTGAGCCCCGTGCCTAAAAGCCAAACCAGCATCACCCTGAACCCGGCCGGCAACCAGCTCGACAAGTACTTAAAAGCCAGCTCGTACACCCTCACCACGCAGGCCCAAATTGCCCAGCCTCTGCGCCAGGACACCGACATCCGCGCCGACTCGCGCTTCACCGCGCACGCCAACATCCCGTAGCGGTAAATGAGTAGGTGAGTAAGTGAGGCGGTCATGCTGAGCCTGCCGAAGCGTCTCTCTCGAACAGTACCCTAGGGGCGTGGTAGAGATGCTTCGGCAGGCTTAGCATGACCGCCTCGCTTACTCATTTATTCGTCTACTCATTCACTTACTTACCAATAAACTCCGGCGGCACGGCGGCGACCAGCCACACGCCGTTGCCGCTTTGGTAAAAAACACCGCCGGCTTGGTGCAGCCCCGCCGCATTGATGCGCAGCAGCACGGCCGGGCCGCGGCGGTTGCCCACGCGGCGGGCCGTTTCCTCGTCGGGCGATAGGTGCACGTGGTGGCGGCCCATGGGGCGTAGGCCCTCGCGCCCGATGGCGGGCAGCGCCGCCGCCACGGTGCCGTGGTAGAGCACGGCGGGCGGCGTGGCCGGCACCAGCTGCAAATCGACCGCCACGCTGTGGCCCTGTTGCGCCCGCAGGCGCTGGCCGGTTTCATCGAACGCGAAGCGCTGCTTATCGCTGCCGGCTACGATTTCCGCTAGCTCGGCGCGGGTGAGCGGGTGGCCGTGGGCGGCGCAGGCGGCCAGCAAATCGGCTACTGGCACCCAGCCGCCGGGCGCCAGCGTTAGGCCAAGGGCCTCAGGCTGGTGGCGCAGGTGCTGGCTCAGAAACTTGCTGTGGCGGGTGGCTTCGGCGGGCGTCATGGGGTTAAAAATAAGGGAGACGCGGCCAGCGCCTGGCTTGCGGCTACCGCTTAGGCGCCGCGGCTGGGCCTAGGGGGCCACGCGCAGTTTGCGCGGCTTGCCGACCTTTGCGGCATGCCTTTGCTCGAAGAACACGTTTCGCTGCGCCCCTACAACACCTTTGGCTTGGAGGCCGAGGCCCGCTACTTCGCCCGCTTTGCCTCGGCCGATGAACTGCGCCAACTGCTGGCCCTGCCCGAGGTGCAGGCCGGCCCGCTGCTGGTGCTGGGCGGCGGCTCCAACCTGCTGCTGACCGAGAATTTTGCGGGCGTGGTGCTCAAAAACGAGATGAAGGGCCTGGAAATAGTGGAGGAAGACGCCGCCACCTACGCGGCCCTGCTGCGCGCCGGGGCCGGCGAAAGCTGGCACGGCCTGGTGGAATATGCCCTAGGGCAGGACCTGCACGGCCTCGAAAACCTGTCGCTGATACCCGGCACAGTGGGCGCGGCCCCGCTGCAAAACATCGGCGCCTACGGCGTGGAGTTGCAAGATGCCTTTGAGCGGCTGGAAGCGCTGGAAATCAGCACCGGGCAGCTGCGCGTATTCTCGAAGGAGGAGTGCGGCTTTGGCTACCGCGAGAGCGTATTTAAGCGCGAGCTGCGGGGACGCTACATCGTCACGGCCGTGGTGCTGCGCCTGCACCGCGCCGCCGCCCGGCGCCCCCTCAATGTGAGCTACGGCGCCATCCGCGACACGCTTACCGACCTGGGGGTGGAGGCCGAGCCCACCCCGCACGACGTGAGCCGGGCCGTGGTGCACATTCGCCGCTCGAAGCTGCCCGACCCCGCCGACATTGGCAATGCCGGGTCGTTTTTTAAAAACCCCGAAATTTCGCAGAGCAAGTTCGACGAGCTGCAGCGCCGCTACCCTACCCTGCCCGGCTACCCGGTGCCGGGCGGCGTGAAGGTGCCCGCCGGCTGGCTTATCGAGCAGGCCGGCTTCAAAGGCTTGCGGCGCGGCGAGGGCCTAGGCACCCACGGCGTGCACGCGCGCCAGGCCCTGGTGCTGGTCAACCACGGCGGGGCCACCGGCGCCGAGCTGCGCGCTCTGGCCGATGATATTATCCGCAGCGTACGCGAGCAGTTTGGCATCGAGCTGCACCCTGAAGTGAATATCTTGTAAGTAGGTAAGCGCCTGGGTAGTTGACGGGTTAAAAAGGCGGTCATGCTGAGCTTGTCGAAGCATCTCTACCGCGCAACTAACTTCTAACATTGGGATTACTTACGCGGTAGAGATGCCTCGACTCTGCTCAGCATAACCGCCTGTTTGCCAACCACCATAAACCAGGAACTTACCTACTCAACCACCCAACCACTTGAACCCCACCCCACCCATTTTGCAGCGGCTGCGCCGCGAAACCCACGCCCAGCACGAGGCCGTAGAAGCCAACCGCTTCAACCAGGCGCTGGCGGCCGGCACTGTGGAGGCGGCCGACGCGGCCTGGTTTCTGAGCAAGCTCTTTGGCTTCGTGCTGCCCCTCGAAGAAGGCATCAACCGCCTAGGGCCGGCCCTCGATCCAGCCTGGGAGTTGTTTAGCCGCCGGCGCGCCTACCTCATCCCGCTCGATTTACAGGACTTGCTGGGCCGCTCGGCCCTGCCGCTGCCGCTGTGCCCGGTGCTGCCGCCGCTGGCCACGCCCACCCAGGCCCTAGGGGTGCTCTACGTGCTGGAGGGCTCGACGCTGGGCGGCCAGGTGATAGCCCGGCAGCTCGAAAAAGTGGGCCTGGGCGCGGCCCGCCGCTATTTTACGGCCTACGGCGCCCTCACCGGACCGCGCTGGCAAGCTACTTGCCGCCTGCTGGCCGCGGCCGCCACCCCCGAAAACGAGGACGAGCTGGTAGCTTCGGCCGTGCGCACGTTTCACGACCTAGCGGTGTGGCTGGGTGAATAGCGCGAACTTTGCCGCGCCCAGCGCCCTTTCATAGCCTATGTCCCCTAGCCCCGCCGCGGCGGCCGACCACGCGGCCGTTACCATTACCAACTGCGACACCGAGCCGATTCACCTTCCGGGAGCCATCCAGCCCTACGGCTTTTTGCTGTGCCTCGACCCGGCCACGCACCTCATCGTGCAGGCCAGCGAAAACACGGCCACCCACGTGGGCCTGCCGGCGGCTGAGCTGCTGGGCCAGCCCCTAGGGCGCCTGCTGGGGCGCAGCCGCACGGCCGAGGTAACGGCGCTGCTGCCCACCCTCACCGAAACGGCGCGGCTGCTGGGCACCCGCCTAGAAGGCATTGCCGGGGCGCCCTTCTACAAGCTGGTGCTGCACCGCTTCGACAGGCTGCTGTGGCTGGAGTTTGAGCCGGTGGCCGAAACCGATACCAGCGCCAGCGCCCTCGACCTGTCCCGCCTCAACGAGGCCCTAGGGCAGCTGCTGACGGCCGACAGCGTGCTGGCCCTGTGCGAGTTGGCGGCCAAGCAGGTGCGCGCCATCACCGACTTCGACCGGGTGGCCATCTACCGCTTTGCCCCCGACGACAGCGGCGAGGTGGTAGCCGAGGCTACCGCGCCCGGCCTGGCGCCCTGGTTGGGGCTGCGCTACCCGGCCTCCGATATTCCGCAGCAGGCGCGGGCGCTGTACCTGAAAAACTGGCTGCGCTTCATCCCCGACGCCCGCTACCAGCCGGCGCGACTGGTGCCTACCTGCCCGCCCGGCCACGCCCGCCCGCCCGACATGACGTATTCGGTGCTGCGCAGCGTGTCGCCCATCCACCTCGAGTACCTGCACAACCTGGGCTCGGCGGCCACCATGACTATCTCGCTCATTGAAGATGGGCGCCTGTGGGGCATGATTACCTGCCACCACCTCACCCCTAGGCTGGTGAGCTACGAGCTACGCGACCTGTGCCAGTTTATCGGTAAAACGTTTTCTTCCCTGCTGAAAACCAAGCAGCTGCAAGATGGCTACGCCTACCGCCTAGGGGTGCAGGCGCGCCAAAGCCAGCTGCTGGAGCAGGCCGCCGCCCAGCCCGATTTACTGGCCGCCCTCACCCAGGGCAGCCCCACTTTGGCGGGCGTGTTCGACTGCGGCGGGGCGGCCGTGTGCTTCGAACAGCAGGTGGCCTGCGCCCAGGTGGGCACCACCCCACCCGCGCCCGAGCTGCACCGGCTGCTGGGCTGGCTGCGGCAGCACGCCCGCGGCGAAGTGTTTCACACCCATTCGCTGGCCGCCCACGATGCCGCCCTGGGCCAAGCCTTGCGCGCCACCGCCGCCGGTGTGCTGGCCGTGCGCCTCGCGCCGGGCTCCGACGACTTTTTGCTGTGGGTGCGGCCCGAGCAGGTGCACACCGTGACGTGGGCCGGGCAGAACGACAAGCCCCAGCAGCTGGCCAACGGGCAGCTTTTTCTCTCGCCCCGCCAGTCGTTTGAGGCCTGGAAGCAAACCGTGGAGCTGATGGCCGCCCCCTGGCTCGAGGTGGAGGTAGAGGCCGCCGTGGCCATTCGCCAGTTTGTGGCCGACCAACAGCTGCGCACCTTGCGCGAGGTGCAGGCCCGCGCCGAAGCTCTGCTACACCTCAACGCCGAGTTGGAGCGCAGCAACGACGAGCTGGACGCCTTCGCCTACGTGGCCTCGCACGACTTGAAGGAGCCGTTGCGCGGCATCCATAACTACTCCATTTTCTTGCTGGAAGACTACGCCGAGCAGCTCGACGACGAGGCCGTGCAGCGCCTGCGCACGCTGGTGCGCCTGAGCCAGCGCATGGAAGGCCTCATTGAGGGCCTGCTGCAGCTGGCCCGCGCCGGCCGCCAGGAGTTGAGCCCCGAGCGCGTGGACATGAACGAGCTGCTGGCCGAGGTGCTGGATTTGCTGCACCCGCGCCTGCTCGAAACCAACACCGTGGTAACGGTCGCCCCGCACCTACCGCCCGTGCAGGGCGACCGGGTGCGGGTGATGGAGATTTTTAATAATCTCATTGCTAACGCCACCAAATACAACGACCGCCCCACCAAGCACGTAAAAGTGGGACTAGCCCCGGCTGGCACCGTACCAGCTGGTGTTGAGCTAGATTTAACCGGCTTTCACCTCTTTTTTGTGCAGGACGACGGCATCGGTATCGACGCCCGGCACCACGACAGTATATTTAAGCTCTTTAAACGCCTGCACGGGCAAGACAAGTACGGCGGCGGCACCGGCGCCGGCCTAGCCATTGCCCGCCGCATGGTGGAGCGGCAGGGCGGCAGCATCTGGGTCGAGTCGGCCCGCGGCGAGGGCGCTACTTTCTACTTCTCACTGCCCCAAGCAGATTAGTTTATCACTCATCACTATTTAGGTACTCGCTATGCAACCGCTCAGACCCGTATTAGTCGTGGAGGATAACGCCGAGGATTTTAATGCTCTCGGGCGGGCTTTTCGTAAGAACGCGCTGCAAAACCCGGTGTTACGCTGCGAAAACGGCGACCAAGCTCTGGAATACCTACAGGGCTATGGCCGGGCCGTGGGCTGGCCCGCGACGCTGCCCGCCATTGTGATGCTGGACTTGAACCTGCCTGGCCTCGATGGCCGCGAGGTGCTGGATGTGGTGAAGCGCGACCCGCGCCTGCATGCCATTCCAGTCATTATTTTTAGCTCGTCGGCCAATACCCGCGACGTGGAGGATTGCTACTACCTAGGGGCCAATAGCTACCTTACTAAGCCAATTGAGTACGCGGCGCTGGAAGAAAAAATTCGCCTCATCATCAGCTATTGGCTGGACGCCACCGAGCTGCCCCGCCTGAACTAAGTTGCCTTTGCCGGGGAGTGAAAAAGATTTTATTGGTTGACGATAACGAGCCGGACCGGGTACTGTATAGGCGCTACCTGGGCCGGCAGCTGGGGCACGAGAGATTGGCATTGTGCGAGGCTACCTCGGGCGAGGAAGCCCTGGCGCTGTACGCCGCCGAGCGCCCCGACTGCGTGGTGCTGGACAACAACTTACCCGATTTTGACGGCATTGAGTTGTTAGCCGACTTGCAGCAGCTGGCGCGCCCCAGCAGCCCCTGCGTGGTGATGATAACGGGGGGCGGCAACGAGCAGCTGGCCGTGCAGGCCCTAAACGCGGGCGCCCTCGATTACCTGGTGAAGGGCCAGTTCGACCAAGAGCTGCTGTGCAAGACGGTGCTTCATGCCCTGGAAAAGCACGAGTGGCAGCAGTACGAAAACCGCTACCACGCCGAGCTGGGCGGCATCAACCAGCAGCTGCGCGACTCGCTGCACGCCCTCGACGCCTCGCGCCGCGAGCTAGCCGAGCAGGCCCGGCAGCTGCAAGCCGCCAACCAGCAGCTGGCCCGCACCAACCTCGACCTCGACAATTTCGTGTATGCCGCCTCGCACGACCTCAAGCAGCCGGTGAACAACCTGCGGGGCTTATTTGAGGAGTTGCGCCAAGCCAGCGTCAGCACCGACCCCGATACGGCCCTGATGTGGCGCCTTGTGGACGAGTCGCTGCACACGCTGAACGCCACTATCACCGACCTGGGCACCGTAGTGCAAGAGCAGCGCCAGCCCGGCACCACCCGCCCCCCCGAGCGGGTGGTGCTGGCCGAGGTACTGGCCGAGGTGCTCACTACCCTGCGCCCGCAGGTGGTGGCCGCCGGCGCCACCATCGAGGTAGATTTTGCGAGCTTGCCCGCTGTATGCTACGTGCCGGGCAGCCTGCGCACCATTTTACTCAACCTAGTAGCCAATGCGCTGAAGTACAGCCAGCCGGGCCGGCCGCCGGGCGTGGTGCTGCGCAGCCGCCACACGCCCGGCGGCCCTCTGCTGCAGGTGCAGGATAATGGCCTGGGCATCGACCTGGTACGCCACGGCCAGCAGCTGTTTCAGCTGTTTCAGCGGCTGCACCCCGAGGCAGCGTCCGGCACTGGCGTGGGGCTGTTTCTGGTCAACCGGCTGGTGCAGGCCCAGGGCGGCCGCATTGAGGTAGCCAGCCAACCCGGCCAGGGCACTCTATTCAGCGTGTACCTGGGCGATAGCAGCGCTTTAGGAGTGGCGAGGGCCTAGGGCAACCCTGGGCAGCATAGCTAGGCGCCGGGGAGCACGGAAGACGCCTAAACATAAGTGCCCGGTTCGGCTTATACTACCCGCCGCTCCCTAGCTCCTTATGCACTCCGAACCCACCTACCTGGCTGCCCGCATGGTAGCCCCCGAGCTGGAAGCCCACTTTGCCGACTACCGGGCGGCCGCCCTGGGCCGCGGGGCGCAGCAGCTGCCCCCCACCCCATCGGCGGCCCTCATCGAGGCCGTTATTGATATTGCCTTCTGGGCTAGCCTGCGCCGCGAGGAAGGCCGGCCGCCGCGCATCTCGTTGACCCTGCTCGGCCCGGCCGACACTGCCCAGCCCCTGCTATTTGGGCACCCGCTACGCCTCACGCCCGACAACCTCACCAAGCTGGCGCCGGCCGTGGAGCACCCCGGCATCCACCTGGGCGTAAGCTACGAGCCGGCCGACGGCAGCCTCTACGTGTGGGGCACCGTGAGCGAGGTGCCGCCGGTGGGCTTCGTGCTGGAAGTAGTAGAGCCTGGCCTACTGGTTGTTAAGCACCGCCGGGCCGATGGCTTTGGCAAATTTGTGAACGTGGCCGTGCTGCGCGGCGACCTGGTAAAGCTGGTGGACGAGCACAACGCCGGCCTGGCCGAGATGCCCGAGCTGCGCGACTCGCTGCCGCCCGACCCCGACCCCACCGCCCCAGTAGTGGTGCTGGTAGAGCTGGGCCGCGTCATGCGCACCCACGGCCGGGGGGCGCTGGTGCTGCTGGTGCCCCCCGGCTCCGACGCCTGGCAGGCTTCGCTGGTGCAGCCGCTTAGCTATCCCATCGAGCCCGCCTACCAGGGCGTGGCCGAGCTGCTGGCCGCCCCCGTGGCCCACGGCCCCGACTGGTCGGCCGAGCTGCTGCGCCACATTGAGATTATTGGCGGCTTCACGGCCGTGGATGGGGCCACCGTGCTCACCCGCGGCCGCCTGGCGCTGCTGGCCTTTGGGGCCAAGGTGGCCCGCCGCGACGGCAGCACCCCGGTAGAGGAAATGGTGCTGACCGAGCCCGTGCTGGGCAGCACGCCCCAGCGCATGCACCCGGCCAAGCTGGGCGGCACCCGCCACCTGGCCGCCGCGCAGTTTGTGCACGACCAGCACGACGGCGTGGCCCTGGTAGCCTCACAGGACGGCAACTTCACGGTTTTTCGCTGGTCGAAGGCTCTAGGGGTGGTGCACGCTCACCGCATCGACGTGCTACTGGTGTAGGGAAACGGCCAAATGGGAAAAGGGAGAAATAGGAGAATGTAAAAATGACTTTAGCGTTTGTTTTCCCATTTAGCCATTAGACTTGTTCCCAAATTAAACTGCCCGAAACAGGCGGTCATGCTGAGCTTGCCGAAGCAGCTCTACCGCGTAAGTAATCCTAACGTCAGAAGTTAGTTACGCAGTGGAGATGCTTCGACAAGCTCAGCATGACCGCCTGTTTCGGGCAGTTTAATTTAGGTCTATTCCCTTATGCCGGCTGACGCAACAGCCACGACACGGCGGTGGCCTCATCGTCGAAGGAGCGGTAGCGCAGCCCCGAGGCGGGCTGGGCGCTGGTAATGGCAGCGGTGGCCAGCCGGCTCAGCACGTGGCTCGATACCAGGATGGCCCCGTGGCGGTAGCCGCTGGTGCGCGCCTCGCCCGGCAGCCACTCCTGGCCTATCCAGTGCTGCTCCTCGGGCGAGAAAGGCACCAGGTTCGTTTGGTCGCCCAGCAGGCGGCTCCAGCCGCGCTGGCGCAGGTGCTGGCTCACGGCCCGCATCAAGGATTGGGTGTCAGTTAGTTGCCGCGCGTTTGCGCTCCACACCAGGCGTAAAAAGCCGGCAGAGTCGGCCAGCACCTGGCCGGCGGCATTTTCAAATAGCAGGGCGGGCGCTTGCTTGGCGGGAACCTTCATCGCCCTAAAAATAGGCTCAGTACCCGGCAAAATGATGAAGCCAGCCGGGTAGCCCACCGGGCCGGCACCCGGCTACGGGCGGCCGACCAACCAACCGAGCCCGGCTGGTCGTCACGAGAAAGGGCCGTAGCTGAGCAGTACGTAGCCATACCAGCCGGCAGCCCCGGCCAGCGCCAGCCAGCGGGCGCGGCGCGGCGGCCAGTGCGGCAGCAGGCCTGCCAGCAGGCACAGCACCAGGGGCAGCAGCGTGTAGGCCAGGCGCTCGGGGTAGTAGCCCAGCAGCGCAAAAAAACCTCCGAAGCACGCGAAGGTGAACGCCAGCGCCCGCCCTGGCAGGGCCGGCAGCAGCGCCTGGGCCGGGCGGACGCGGCGGGTACGCCACCAGGTGGCAGCCAGCAGCCCTAGGCCCAGCAGCAGCCACCCGGCTATCAGCTGCAGGCTACCCAGGTACTCGGCCAGCCGGCGGCCCACCAGGGCCAGGTAGCCGGCCAGGGGCAGGTGGCAGGCCTCCAGCAGCCACACCAGCTGGTGGTAGCGCACGGCCTCGTGGTTGTAGTAAGTGGTGCCGTGCAGGCGCAGCAGCCCTATCCACAGCAGCGTAGGGGCGGCAAACAGGGCCAGGCTCAGCAGCAACTGGCCGGCCAGCCGGGCCGAAAACCGCGCCGCGCGGGCCCTAGGGTGCACAAGCGAAGCAGCCCCCAGCCCGAACGCCAGCGCCGGCCAAGCCAGCCCAAAGCTGCCGTAGAGCAGCGGCAGCACCCCCAGAGCCGCGCTTAGGGCCGCTGCATAAAGCCAGCCGGGGGCTGGCCGACGGGCCACCCACAAGGCCAGCGCCAGGCAAAACAGGGGCACCAGAAATGCCAGCATCTGCTGGTGGGCAGTCCAGAAAAACGCCTTGGTAATGGGGTTAGCTACCAGCACCCAGGCTAAGGGCCAAAACACCCAGCGGCGCGCCGGACAGCCCGCCAGGGCCGCTACCAGCCAGCGCAATAGCCCCAGGCTGGCCAGCAGGGCCAGGGCATTCAGCAGCACGTAGCCGCCGTAGAAGCCCCAGTAGCAGGTCGTTTCGGGCCACCAAGGGGGCAGCAAGCCCAGCTGGCTACCTAGCCGCAACCCCGTCGCCAGCGGGTAGCCCACGGCCGTACCCAGCAAAATATAAAGGGGGCGCGACTGCCGTACTTCGCCCGGCCGCAGCAGCTGGCTGGGGTACCGGGCCGCGTCGATATAGCCCTGGCTATCGTGGTTCAGCACGAAGCCTAGGCCGGGCGCCACCCGCACGTACTCGCCCCAATACTCCACATCGGGCGCGCCCTGCGGGGCCGGCGATAGCCAGAGCGAGAATGCCGTGCCCAGCAGCAGGGCCAGCAGTAGCAGCCAGGTTTTCATACTGCCGCGGGCTGGCACGGTGGCTGAGGCAACTGGCCGGCCGGCGCCCAGGTAGCGGCACCCCCCACTTGCACTTGCCGCGCCAGCTCCGCCGAACTATTCATGCTCTAAAAGTAGCGCCTTCGCCCAGCAACTTGGGGCCGCGGCTGCCCTAGGCCCGGCGGCCGGCAGCCCACTCGGCCTACCGCCACGCCGTAGTGCCCCACTGCTTGTTCGGCTCGGGGCCCATGCGCAGCACCAGCGAGCCGCCCCGCAGCAGCTCGGCAGCCGGGAAGTTGAACGACCCTAGGGCCCGACCGTTGAGGGTGGCGCTTTGCACGTACTGGTTGCGACGCGAGGCGCTGTGGGCTTCTATCGTAAATTTCTGGCCGCGGCCGTAGCGCCCGCCCAGGTCGATTTCGACCTTGGGGTAGAGCGGGCTGCCGATTTCGTAGGTGGGCGCGGCGCTGGTGCCGCCGTCGGTTTGGAACAGCCCTAGGGCCGCCATCACCAGCCAGGCGCTCATCTGGCCCTGGTCCTCGTCGCCAAGGTAGGCGTTGCCCACGCCGTAGCCGTAGTAGCGGTCCAGTATCGAGCGGCTCCACTTTTGCGTCAGCCAGGGCTGGCCGGCCCAGTTGAAGAGGAAGGCGAAGTGCATGGACTGCTGGTTGCCCTGCACCACGGGGTAGTTCCAGTACTGGTCGTTCATGCCGTTGTAGCGCCAGGGCTCGCTGGCCCGGAAGCCCCAATCGAGGCGGTCCACGAAGGTTTTTTGACCCACTTTGCGCACCAGCGCGGGCACATCCTGCGGCACGAAGAAGGTAAGCTGCCATGCGTTGCCCTCCACATATTCCTCGTTGGCGCCGCTGCGGAAGGGGTCGAAGTTTTTGGTCCAGCGCCCATCGCTGTTCTTGAGGTGGCAGAAGCCGGCGCTGTCGATGGCGTGCTGCCACCACGCGCCGCGGGCGTTGAAGGTGGCGTACTCGGCCGGGTGCCCTAGGGCCCGCGCCAGCTGCCCCACCGTCCAGTCGTCAAACGAGTACTCCATGGAGTTCGAGAAGCGGCCCTGGTCGGCGGGCACGTAGCCGTGCTGCTGGTAGGCCACCAGGTCGCGGTTGCCGGCGAAACCGCTGTAGACTTTCTGGGCCGGCGTGGTTTGCATCTTCACGGCGGCGGCCAGCACCTTGGGCGCGTCGAAGTCGCGGATGCCCATCTGGTAGGCCGACACCAGCAGCGGTATTTCGTGCTCGGCCACCATCACGGGCACGTAGTTCAGGCCGGCGGGGCCCTTGGCCAGCCAACCATAGGCGTCGTACATCGCTAATTCCGAGTTCACCCAGCGGCTGCTCCACTCGGGCAGCACCAGGTTCCAGACCTGGTTGAGGTTCCAGAAGGTGTTCCAGAACGCGTCGCATCCTAGGGCCACATCGCCCGGCCGGGGCAGGCGGTGCACGGCGCCATCGGTGCCGCGCCACTCGCCGCTGAGGTCGCTCCAGGTGTTGCGGCTGCACACCGAGCGGTAGAGCGCGTTGTAGAAGCGCATTTTTTCGAGCCGGTTGGTCGTCGTGATGCGCACGCGGCCCAGCAGCTCGTTCCAGGTGCGGCGCTGGTTTTGGCGCACGGCCTCGAAGTTCCAGCCGAAGGGCTTGGTCAGCTCGGTTTCTAGGTTTTGGCGGGCGCCGGCCAGGCTCACCAGCGAGAGGCCGGTGCGCACCTGCACCACCGGCTGCCGCTGCGCGTCGAACTCGGCAAACAGGCCCGCGTCCTGGGCATCCAGCGCCACCAGCGAGTCGGCGCCGTAGCGCGCGCGGCCGTTCAGCCAGGTGCCCAGGCGGCGCATGGGCTGGTCGAATTCCACCACTACGTGCAGGGTGTAGTCCTGGTCGGCGTCGTGGCTCCACACGCCGGGCGAAAACTGGTGCACCACGCCCTCTAGCCGGTAGGGGCTGATTTTCTTGAACTTGACGTTTTTGAGCTGGTAGTCGTACTCGGCCGGAATGTGCAAGTCGAGCAGCACGCGGGCGCTGTCGCGGCCCTTCGGGAACGTGAACCGCTCCAGCCCGCCGCGGGTGGTGGCCGTCAACTCGGCCCGGATGTCGTAGTCGGCCAGCTGCACCTTGTAGTAGCCGATGGGCGCGGCTTCGGTCTTTTTGTCGATGCGCGAGCGGTAGCCCGAGCCGGGTTGCAGCTCGTCGCCGATGCTGGTTTTGAGCGGCCCGTTGGTGGCGAACACCCCGAGGCCCGCCATGGTCCACTCGTGGAGGTGGCTGAACGTGCCCACGCTCTCGTAGCTAGGCTGGTAGCCGGCCTGCCAGCCGCTATTTTGGTTGTCGGGGCTCAGCTTCACCATGCTGAAGGGCATCCAGGGGCCGGGCGCTATCATCCAGCGCGAGTGCGCCGTTCCGAGGCGCGTATCTACGTAGTCGGCGGGCGTTTGCAGGGGCTGCGCGGCGCGGCGCACGGTGCCGGCTTGCACCACGCGGCCGTCCAGCAGCACCTGGTAGCGGCTGGTGCGGGCGGCGGCCACGGCCGGCATCGGCGCCTCAAACTCGTAGTCGCCCTGCTCCACGGCCTCGCTGAAAATGGGGCGACCGTCGAGTTGCACTTGCAGCGTGGGACGGCCGCTGAGGTGGTGCACGGCCACCAGCAGCGGCTGCCAGCGCCGGCCCTGGGCGGCCAGCTCGTAGGCCGTGGGCTGCACGCGTTGCACCAGCGCCGGGCCGGGCGGCGCTACGGCCGCGCCCCTAGGCCCCACCAGTCGCACCTGGTCAAAGAGCACCCAGGAGCCTTCCAGCACCGTGATAACCACCTTATTGCCGCCCCGCCGCAACACGCCCTTCGCCACCGGAATATCCAGCACGTAGGGCGTGGCACTGGTCAGGTTGCCGACGAGGCTGGCCGTGTCCACGGGTATTTCTTGCAGGCTGGGCCGGGGCTGCCGGCGCCGGTCGTGGCCGGGCGCGGTCAGCTGCACCTTCACGTCCTGGTCATTGATGCTGACTTTGAGCAGCGGCAGAAACTTCTTGGCGTAGTCGGCCAGCCGCACCTGCAGGTGGTAGCCGCTAGCCGCCGGCTCGGTGCCCAGCGCGAACCCTAGGGCCACCTGGTTGGTGCGCCAGCCGGCCGTGCCCCAGGTGCCGCCCCAGGTATCGGCCGGGCCGGGCAGCACGTAGGGAAAGTCGCGTTTCGGCTGCGAGAAGCCCACCACGTACAGCTTGTCCTCGTAGCCGAAATCATGCCCCACGAACTGCCGGAACCCCGCCGGCGCCAGGGCAAACTCGGCGCCCGAGCGGTCGGCCGCGCCTACCTGCCAGATAATTGTATTCGGCGGGGCCTGGGCCCGAAGCCCTAGGGTACTCATACCAAATGCCAGCAGCAGCAACAGCCTGGATATCATGCGCGGAGTGGGAAAAGGAGGGGCCGCAAGCTACTAGCAAAACTGCGAGCGGAGTGCCTAGGGCCGCCTGTCCAAAAGCGCATTTGAGTGCTGCTAAGAATCTTTCCAGAACGTCATGCTGAGCTTGCCGAAGCATCTCTACCACGCCCCTAGGGTATCGTTCGGTAGAGATGCTTCGACAAGCGGACGCCAGATGAGCATAACCATCTTTTTTCTCTCAGGACCCCTACTCCACCAGCTTCTGCTCCCGGATTTTGCGGTCGAGCAGCGGCGAGGTGCCGGGGCCGGCCTTGCGGGCGCGCTGCCAGGCAGCTACCGCGCCGCTGTGCTCGCCCAGCTGCCAGAGCACGTCGCCGTAGTGCTCCAAAATGCTCGGGTCCTTGGTGGTTTTGAGGGCGTGCTCCAGGTTTTCCTTGGCGCCGGCGTAGTTTTTCTGCTTGTACAGAATCCAGGCGTAGGTATCGAGGTAGGTGTCGTTGTCGGGAAACTTAGCCACTGTGCGGCCCGACATTTCTTTGGCCTTGTCCAGCTTCTCGCCGCGCAGGCTCAGGTAGTAGCTATAGTTATTCAGCACGCCGTAGTTGGTGGGGTCGGCGGCCAGGGCGGCGTCGTAGGCCGCGTCCGACTTGGCGTAATCCTTCAGCTCGTTGTACACATCACCGAGCTGCGCGTCGAACTGGCTTTGCTGGTCGGTGCTGCCGGCGGCCAGGCGGCGGCCGTGCTCGAGGGCCTGCACCGCCCGCTGCGGTTGGTGCTTCAGCGAGTAGCCCACGCCGTTGAAAAACCACAGCGGCGCCTGATTGGGAAACACTTCTAGGGCCTGGTCGGTGTGGCGCACCAGCGAGTCGGGCTGGTTCAGCTCGGCGTCGAGCACGGCCAGCTGCTGCCAGAGCTGGTACTTACTTTTGTCGTAGCGCAGGGCGTGCAGGTAGCTGTCGCGGGCCTCGCGCCGCTTGCCGGCCGTGGCCTGAATGTCGCCCGCCATGCTGTAGGCCTTCGCCTCTTGGGGGTGGCTGCGCACGGTAACGGCGGCCAGGTCGAGGGCCAGCGGCGTCACCTTGGGGTCGGGCAGCTGCTTGAGGTAGCCCACCAGAATGCGCATGGCCTGGTCCACATCCAGCGAGGGGTTTTCGAGGGCCAGGCGCAGGTGCTTCTCCATTTCGGGCTGCTGCTTCTGCTGGCGGTAGATGTCGGCCAGCACCAGGTGGGCCTGGGGCGACTGCGGGTCGAGGCGCAGGGCCTGCTCGGCGGCGCGCTGAGCGTCGGGCAGGCGATTGTTGGCGGCGTACATCTCGGCCTGGGCCAGCACGTAGCGCGGCTCGGTGGGGTTCGAGGCAATCAAGTTTTCGCCCTCTTTTAGGGCTAGGGGCAGGTTGTTTTGGCGCAGGTATATCTGCTGCTTCTTAAACGAAATCTCGTCGAGCGCCCCAAACTGCGCCTGGGCCTTGTCGAGGGTAGTCAGCGCCTCGGGCAGCTTATTTTGGGCAATGTAGAGGTCGGCCAGCTGAAACAAGTAGCTGCCCGAGTTGGGCACTTGCTGCACTAGGCTAGCGTAGGTGGCGGTAGCGGCGTCGTACTGCTTCTGGCTGGCTTGGGCCTGGGCCAGCAGCAGGTAGTAGTAAGGGTTTCTGGCGTCGAGGTGCACAGCGGCCTCGGCGTAGTTGGTAGCGTCGCGCAGGTTGCCGCTCAGCAGGTTAGCCTCGGCCAGCTTGTAGTTCACGGCCGCGTTGTCGGGCATCAGGGTATAGGCGCGCAGCAGGCGCTCCAAGGCCTTGGTGTAGTCTTCCAAGATGACGTACTTCACCCCGTCCACGTACAGCGCCTCGGCCAGCTCGCGCTCCTTGGGCGAGAGCACGGCGGCGGCTGTTTTCTTGGCGTCGTAGGCCACTTTCTGGGCTAGCTCGCGCCGCTCCTTACGGCTCAGTTTCACGGGCTTGCGCTGCCCGCTGACCGAATCGGGCCGCCCGGCCGTTTGGGCCCAGCCGGCCGTGGCCGACAAAAGTATCCAGACCCCAAATAGTACCTTACGCATAGCAGCTTGCCGACTAGGGGGCCGGCACATGAATATAAAGACGTATAACCAATAAAGTCGTCGACTTATTTTTAAGCACCTTTTTTTGGGGAGTTTGGTTCACTACTCGCCTGTATGCGCGGCATCAGCCCGCTTCAGCTATGGCGCGGCGCAAAGCTAAGGCCGCACTTCTACCCAGCCTTGGTAGGCCGTGTTAGTGGTGGCCTGGCGCAGGTGGTAGTAATAGAGGCCGGGCGCGGCCTGCTCGCCCCATTCGTGGCGGTAATCAGCCGCCTGGTACACCTGCTGGCCCCACCGGTTATACACCAGTAGCTGCCAGCCCGTGCCAACGAGCCCCGCCACGCGGAAACGGTCGTTGAGTCCGTCGCCATTGGGCGTGATAATGTTTGGCAGCAGCAGGCACGACTTAGTGGCGATGCGCCGGGTGGCCGTTTGGCTGGTGCAAGCGCTGGCTACGGTCAGGCTGTAGCTCCCGGCTTGCTGCACGGCCAGCGTAGCGCCCGCCGACCCGTCGGACCAGCGGTACGTGACGCCGCGCAGCGTAGGGGCTCGCAGCAGCAGCTGCGCCCCTTCGCAGAGGGTAGTATCGGCCCCGAGCGAGAAGGCCGGCAGCACCGGCGAGGCCAGCACCCGTAGCCGGGCCTGGGCGGTGCAGCCGCTTGGGTAGGTGGCAACTACCGTATAGAGTCCGGGCTGGCTGACGGCGATGGTGGGGGTAGTAGTCCCCGTGCTCCACTGGTAGGCGCTCGCTCCGGTGGTGGTAGCGGCCAGCGTCAGCGGCGTTCCGGCGGCGCACAGCACCGAGTCGCCCGCAATGGTGAGGCTGGCGGCGAAGGCCGTTACCTGGTGCTGGGCCGTGCGGGTTTGCCCATCGGCAAAGGTGACTACCACGCTATAGGTACCGGGCTGCGTGACGCGTAAGGTGGGCGTAGTGGCGCCGGTGCTCCACTGGTAGGTAGCCGCCGCCGGGATGGGCACGGCCGTCAGCACTACCGCGCCGCCTGGGCACAGCACCTGCTCGCCCTGGATGGCTAGCTGCGCGCCACTCGTAATTTTTACCACCCAGTAGTCCGCATTTCCACGTGAGGCCTCGCTTTTGTCAGCGCCCGCCCCCGAGTAGGAAGCGCCGGCCAGCAGGTAATTGCCGTCGGCTAGCTGCTGCAAGCTCACCAATTCCTCGCTGCCCGTGCCGCCAAAAGCACCATCCCACTGCTGCTTACCACTGGCGTCGAGCTTCACCACCCAGTAGTCGTAGCCTCCGCGGCGGGCCTGGGTTTTATCGCCCCCAATACCACCCCTGGTTTTGCCTCCCAGTAGGTAGCCGCCGTCGCTGGTTTGGCACAGGCCCCCTAGGGTATCGCCCACGGTCGTGCCCACCCGCTGGTCCCACTGGCGCTGGCCCTGGGCATCAAGCTTCACCACCCAGTAGTCGATGCCCCCGCGGTTGGGCTGGGTTTTATCGCCCCCCACCTCCGAGTCGGTGTGCCCGCCCAGAATGTAACCCCCGTCGCGCGTTTGGTGGGCCGTCACGAAGTAGTCCAGCCCCGGTCCCCCTACTACCTGGTCCCACTGCACCTGGCCCTGGGCGTCGAGCTTCACCACCCAGTAGTCGAGGTAGCCGCCTTTGCTGGGCTTAGTTTTGTCGCCCGATACGGGCGAGGCAGTGGAGAAACCCGCCAGGTAGCCGCCGTCGGCGGTTTGCTCGATGCTCCGCAGCTCGTCGGCGTTGGTGCCCCCTAGGGTGCGGTCCCACTCCTTGCGGCCATTGGCGTCGAGCTTCACCACCCAGCCATCGGCTCCGCTAAAGCCATAAGGGTTAGCGCTTTTATCGCCCGATATTTTCGAAAAGGAAGAGCCCCCTAAAATGTAGCCCCCATCGGCAGTTTGTTGCAGGGCGTATAGTAAGTCGTGGTCGTTGCCGCCTATGCGCCGGTCCCACTGCTTGTTTCCGTTGGCGTCGAGTTTAACAATCCAGTAATCGGCCCCGCCCTTGCTAGCTTCCGACACGCTGCCCGACCGGGACGAATACGCGAAGCCCCCTAGGATATAGCCGCCATCTTTCGTCTGCTGCAAGCTGCGCAGCACGTCGTAATCGTTGCCGCCGTAGGTTTTGTCCCACTGCTTCTTCCCGCTGGCATCGAGCTTAACAACCCAATAGTCATTATTGCCATTAATATCCTGGGTTTTATCGCCCGAAGCCCCGGAATAAGAATACCCGCCCACAACCGACCCGCCGTCGGTAGTGGCGGCAATGGCATAGGGAAAATCGGCATTGCTGCCGCCCAGCGTACGGTCCCAGACCTTGGTAGGTGCTTGGGCCCAAGCACTTAGCGCCAGCAAATAGCTTAGTAAATAGAAGTAAAATGCTCGCATACGCTGCGTTGAAAAGTAGTAAGCGCACTACTAGGCAAAGCTACTGCCCTAGGCCATTAAAAAAGCGGCGCAGCTCCGTCAAGAGCTGCGCCGCTTTTATTATCACAAACCTCTAGCTGCTAGGCAGCTCACACCTTGAGCACGTTAAAATCACCCAGGCTCAAATCCTGCGGGTGGCCGTTCACGATGGCGCTGTTGCCCACCATCGAGTTGGCGATGTTGGCGCTGTTCACCGTGGCCGCGCCCTGCACGATGGAGTTACTAATGCGCGAGTCGGTGATGCGCGCGCCGGCGCTGATGCTCACGTGCGGGCCCACCACCGAGTTGGTGATGGTGACACCCTCGCCCACGTACACGGGCTCGATAATGACTGAATGCTCCATGCGTAGCGACGCCGATACCAGTTCTTCGCCGCGCTCCTGCAGGTATTCCAGGTAGCGCTGGTTGGTGTATACGGTAGCGTCCTTATTGCCGCAGTCGAGCCACTCCGTCACCTGGCCGGGCACGAAGATGGTGCCCTTGTTCTTCATGTTTTCCAAGGCGTTGGTGAGCTGGTACTCGCCCTTGTCCTTAATGTCGTTGTCGAGCAGGTACTGCAGCTCCTCACGCAGGTAGGCGCCGTCCTGGAAGTAGTAGATGCCGATAATGGCCAGGTCCGAGACAAAGGTTTCGGGCTTTTCTACGAAGTCGGTAATCTGACCGGCGTCGTCGAGTTTCACCACGCCAAAGGGCCTAGGGTCGTCTACGCGCTGCACCCAGATGGTGCCGGGCACCGAGCTATCCAGCTTAAAATCAGCCTTGAACAGCGTATCGGCAAAGGCTACTACCAGCGGGCCGGTCAGCGAGTCCTTGGCGGCCAAAATGGCGTGGGCCGTCCCTAGGGGCTCGTCCTGGTAATAAATCGAGCCCTTGGCTCCTACCGATTCGGCAATGGCGACCAGGCTTTTCTCCACTGCCGACCCAAAGCGTCCGATGATGAAGGCCACCTCATCCACCGGCTCGCCGCACACGCGGGCAATATCCTCCACGAGGCGCTGCACAATGGGCTTGCCGGCAATCGGAATCAGGGGCTTGGGAACGGTGAGCGTGTGGGGGCGCATGCGCTTGCCCATGCCCGCCATGGGAACGATAATTTTCATAGGTGCTTGGTTGGGGGAAATTGGGGGGAAGATGCTAGCAATACTGCTGCCGGGGTATTTGGTTGCCGGGGTGCGCCTAGGGCCAACCGGGCGAGTTGGCGCTGAAAAAGATGGCACAAAGATGAAGGCCCTGGCCCATACTCCAATGTCTAGCCTTCGCCGTGCAGCAGCTCTACCAGGGTGGCCGGGTCGGCGTTGCCCCCGGTGAGCACCAGCACGGTGTGCTGGCTGGGCGGCAGGCTGGCGCGGTGGCGCAGCAGGGCCGCCAGCGGCAGGGCGGCGGTGGGCTCGATTACCAGACGGGCTTCGAGCAGCAGGCGGCGGGCGGCGGCGCGCAGCTCGGCCTCGCTCACGGTCACGATGTCGTCGGCGTATTGGCGCAGGTGGGCCAGGGTCAGCTCGCTCACCGACAGCGTGCGTACCCCATCGGCCAAGGTGCGGCCGGTGTCGGCAGCGGCCCATTCCACCACCTGCCCGCTGCGGTAGGAGGCCTGGGCGTCGGCGGCCAGCTCGGGCTCCACGCCAATGACTTTTACGCTGGGCTTCAGCAGCTTGAGGGCGGCGGCCATGCCGCCCAGCAGGCCACCGCCGCCCACCGGGGCCAGCACCAGCTCTACCGTAGGCAGGGCCTCCACTATCTCCAGCCCCACGGTGCCCTGCCCGGCTATCACGTAGGCATCGTCGAAGGGCGGCACCAGCACCGGGGGGGCGGGCGCGGCGGCCAGCAGGCGGGCGGCCACGGCCTCGCGCTTTTCGTGAGCGGGGTCGTAGAGCACCACTTCGGCCCCTAGGGCGCGGGTGGCGGCTATCTTCACCTGGGGCGCGGTGGTGGGCATCACGATGGTGGCGCGCAGCCCCAGCTGCCGGGCGGCATAGGCCACGCCCTGCGCGTGGTTGCCGCTGCTGTAGGCCAGCACGCCGCGCTCGCGCTCGGCGGGCAGCAGCGCCACCAGGCGGTTGCCGGCGCCCCTAATCTTAAATGAGCCAATGGGCTGCAGGCTTTCGGGCTTCAGGTACACGTGCTCATCCGGCAGCTCGGATAGCTCAAAGGGTAGCAGCGGGGTGGTGCGGGCCAGCCCGCGCAGCCGCTCGCGGGCCTGCTCGATGTCGGCCAGGGTCACTAGGTTCATGGGGCGAAAGTAGCGGCAAGCGCCTAACTCCCTAGGGCCGCCCGGCGGTCACAACCGCGCAGGCGGCTTCCGCGTTAGCCAGCGCACCGCTTACTTTGTCCCTATGAACTACTTCAATCAAGCCGAACTCGATATTCAAACCCTGTTTACGGCCACCAACGAGGGTTTCCGCGGCGACAGCAGCGTAGCCGGCTCGCATCTGCAAGCCTGGCTCGACGCCCTGCATGGCCAAAACAGCAACGCCCTGCGCCCCATTACCGAGGAGCTGCAAGTCCTCGGCGAAGCCATCAACCGCAACGACGCGGCCGGGATGGGCAAGGCTTTCATAAATTTAGGCAACCTCACCAGCCAGGCGGCCCTAGGGTTGCACAGCTTCGCCGGCCTCGGCGATAAGCTGCGCGAATTGAGTCAGAAACTAGCCTCGGCCGGCGGCAACATGATGACCATTGCCCAGCACCAAGGGCACAGCCACTAAATCTGAATCGCAGATTAAACGGATTTAACGGATTGCGGGGATACGCCCGCTGCGCGGGCTGACGACGCAGACGGCGCGCATCGCCACATTATTCGCGCTGCTACCCTAGGGTCAGCAAAGCAAGTAAAGGCATCACGCCGTCCGCGTCGTCAGCCCGCGCAGCGGGCGTATCCCCGCAATCCGTTAAATCCGTTTAATCTGCGGTCCCGGTACTGCCGTAGCCGCCGGCGCCACGGGCGGTTTCGGTGAGAGTTTCGGCTAGCTCCCACTCCACAGTTTCGTGGCGGGCCACCACCAGTTGGGCCACGCGCTCGCCGTCGCGCACCTCAAACGGCTCGTTGGAGAGGTTGACCAGCAGCACTTTAATCTCGCCTCGGTAGTCGGCGTCGATGGTGCCAGGGCTGTTGACGATGCCGATGCCGTGCTTGAGGGCCAGGCCGCTGCGGGGGCGCACCTGCGCCTCGTAGCCCGCGGGCAGCGCCAGGCTCAGGCCCGTTGGGATGAGTGCCCGCTCCAACGGCCCTAGGGTGACGGCGCCGGCTGGCAGGTTAGCGCGCAAATCGAGGCCGGCCGACTGCGCCGTTTGGTAAGCTGGTAGCGGGTGCCGCGAAGAATTTAAAACAGGGATAGTGAGCATATAGCTGTTTTGCTGAGACAAAAGCACGTCCTGCTGCGCTCGGCGCAGCTTTTCTCCCGCACAACTGCCCTAGGGGCGACATGGGAGAGAGACTGCGGCAAGCGCAGCAGGACGTGCTATCACGACTACAATTAACTGCTTTACAGCGCCGCCAGCTCGCCGCGCACAAAATCGACTAGCTGCTGTAGGTACTCGGTGCTGAAGTCGAAGCGAATGCCGGCTGCCTCGTACACCTCGCCAATGGGCACGGTGTAGCCTAGGGCCAGCGCCCGCTGGTAGCCGGCCAGCGCGGCGGCAGGGTCTTGCCGGAAGTTGCGCCACACGGCAATAGCCCCGAGTTGCGCCATGGCATACTCGATGTAGTAGAAAGGCACTTCGTAGAGGTGCAGCTGCTTCTGCCACAAGTAAGGCAAGTATTTTTCCAATCCTTCCCAGCTTACGCTGCGCTGGTTGAATTCCCGGAAAATTTCCGTCCAGCGGGCGTGGCGCTCGGCCTCGGTATGGGTGGGATTTTCGTACACCCAGTGCTGAAACTTGTCGATAGTAGCCACCCAGGGAAAGGTTTCGAGCACGCTTTCGAGGTGGATTTTCTTAGCGCGGCGCAGGTCGGCGGGATTTTCAAAAAACACGTCCCAGTGGTCCATGCTCATCAGCTCCATGCTCATGGAAGCCAGCTCGGCCACCTCGCTCGGCGGGTGCTTATCGGCCCCTAGGGGCAGGCGACGCGTCAGGAAGGAATGCACGGCGTGGCCGCCCTCGTGCAGCATGGTCACTACGTCGCGCAAGCTGCTGGTGGCGTTCATGAAGATGAACGGTACGCCCGTTTCGTCGAGCGGATAGTTGTAGCCCCCGGGAGCCTTGCCCTTGCGGCTTTCCAGGTCGAGGTGGCCCATCTGGCGCATGGTGCGCAGGCAGTCGCCCAGAAAGGGGTCGAGGCGCTGAAAGATGGTTATCGTTTTCTCCAGTAGCTCGGCGCCGGTGCTGAACGGGTGCAGCGGCGGCTGGCCGCTGGGGTCCACGTCCAGGTCCCAGGGGCGCAGGTTTTCCAACCCTAAGCGCTGCCGCCGCTGCTGGTCAAACTCGCTCGTGAGCCCCACCACCGTGGCCCCGATGGCTGAGTGGAAGTCGAAGCAGTCCTCGGCCGTATAGTCGAAGCGACCCAGGGCGGCAAACATGTAGTCGCGGAAGTTGGGGAAGCCCGCGTTCAGCGCCACCTGGTGGCGTAGCTGCACCAGCTCTGTATACAGCGCGTCGAGCGCCTGGCTGTCTTGCAGGCGGCGCTCCTGCACGGCCCGCCAGGCCTGCTCGCGCACGGCCCGGTCGAGGCTCTTCAGCAAGTCGGCGGCGCGGGGCAGGGTCAGCTCTTCGCCGCCGAGCGTCACGGTCATGCCGCCCACGGTGGCGGCATACTGCTGCTGCTTGGTAGAGATGTCGGTTTTGAGGGCAATATTCTCCTCGCGGTAGATTTCCGACGCCCGGCGTACCGAGCGCAGAAATACCCCGTAGCGGCCGGGGTCGAGGCCTGCCAGAAAAGGCGAGCGTAGCAGCTTCTCGTTGAGGGCGTGGTCGTAGGGCGCCATCAGGGGTTCTATCTCCTGCACAAAGAACTGAAACCCTTCGGCGTGAGTAGCGTCCTGGGTGTCGCACGTCATGCGGATGTAACGCCAGGCCAAGTCCTCACTTAGGGCCGCCTCCAGCTCCGAGCGGTCGAGCAGCCAGCGCTCCAGGGCGGAGGCATCGGGCACGGAGCGGTGCTGCAGCTCTTGGCAAAAAGGCTCCAGCGCCGCCCAGTCAGTTACCCGAAAATCCTCCGGGAGGTAATGGCGGGGCGCACGGGCGGTATCGGTAGCCAGTGAGGTAGGTGGGACGTCAAGCTCGGAAAAAACCATAGCTGTAGTTTACGACACAAGTATGAGGACAGTTAACAAGCCCGCCCGGCCAAAAGCTTGGCACAATTACCAAATTTCGGGCAATATGCTGTGAGTTAGCCTATTTCAATTACTACATCGGCTGTCAGCGGATGGGCTACGCAGGTAAGTACGTAGCCCTTGGCCAGCTCGGCGTCCGAAAGGCCTTCGCGCTCGTCGAGGTGCACCTTGCCGCTTAGGCACTTGCCGCGGCAGGCGGTGCACAGGCCCGCCTGGCACGAGTAGGGCAGGTCGATGTCGAGGTCGAGGGCCGCGTCGAGAATAGTTTTGCTCGGGGGCACCTCAAAAACGTAGTCGCTGCCCTCGTATTGCACCTTTACCGAGCGGGTTTTCACGGTGCCATCGTCGGGGCCGGCCAGGGCGTCGCCGTGCTGGTCGCCGGCTTCGGCCGCGTCGGCAGCCGCCACGAAGCTCTCGCGCCGAATGCGCGTGGCGGGCACATTCAGCAGCTCCAGAGCGGCCTGGGCTTCGGTCATCAGCCCCTCGGGCCCGCAGATGTAGTACTCGGCCTGCGGGGCCGGAAACTGGTGGCGGTGCTCCAGGATGCGCAGCAGCGTGGTGCGGTTGAGGCGGCCGGTGTGCTGGTGGGCGCCCACGGCCCCTAGGGGCTGGCTATACACGTACTCAACCTGCAGGCGGCCACTGCTGCTGGCCTCCAGGGCGGCGAGCTGCTGCTTGAAAATGACCGTGTTTTCGTTGCGGTTACCGTAAATGAGCAGCACATGGCTGCGCGGCTCCTGGGCCAGCACCGCCTTGAGCATGCTCATGAGCGGCGTAATGCCCGAGCCGGCCCCAATGAGCACCAGCGAGCGCGCCGCGCCGGGGCTGGGCTTCACCACGAAGTTGCCGAGCGGCGGCAGCACTTCGTACGTCTGCCCAACTTTCACGTTATCAAGCAAATAATTACTAACCAGGCCGCCTAGCACGCGCTTCACGGTGACGGACAGGCGCGGGGCCTCGGCGGGCGTGCTGCTGAGCGAGTAGGCGCGGCGCTCGGGCCGGGCGCCCGCCGGGCCGCAGGGCACCAGCAGCGTCAGGAACTGCCCCGGCTGGCTGACCACGGGCTGCCCGTCGGGCCGCTCGAGGTGAATGGTAACGGTATCGGGCGTTTCTTGGGTAAGCGCAACAACTTGCAGCGTCAGGTACGACGACATAACTTAAAACTAACTGGTAGAAAGCAGGATAGAAAACGGATGAGCTAGCCCCCGGCACCACTGCGGCGGCCCGGCCCTGGGGGCGGCTGGGCTCGCCACGGGCCCCAGGGCCGGGCCGCCATTCAGCGGCCGCGCAAAGGTACGGTAACACTGGCGGCAGCTTTAGGGCCTAGGGGCTTTTAACTCCCTGGCCCTAGCTTCGTTCCCTAATGCCCGAATTTTCTACCCTGCTGGCCCGGCATCGCCACCGGCTAGCCCCGCTGTTTCCTTTTCCGCTGCGCGGCCCCGGCGTGGCGCGGCTCGACTTCACGGCTGCCAACCCCCGCCTGGCGCAGCCCGAGCAGCTGCGCGACACGGCTGCTTTTACCCGCGTGGTGCAGGCTATGCTGGCCGAGCAGCAAGCTACCGTGGGGGTAGGCGGCTACCTCGAAAACCGCGTTATCTACCGCCGCAGCCCCCATTTTGACGCCGCCACCGAAGCCCGCTCCCTGCACCTGGGCCTTGATGTGTGGGTGCCCGCCGGCACGCCCGTGGCCGCGCCGCTGCCCGCCATCGTGCACAGCCTGGCCGATAACAACCATTTCGGCGACTACGGCCCCACCGTTATTCTGGAACACCCGCTGGACGGGGAAACTTTTTACACCCTCTACGGCCACCTTACCCGCACTGACTTAGCAGCACTGCGCCCCGGCCAAGGCATTTTAAAGGGCCAAGCATTCGCTCACGTGGGCCCCTACCCCGAAAACGGCGACTGGCCGCCCCACTTGCACTTCCAGGTGATAACCGACTTGCAGGGCCGCTGGGGGGACTTTCCGGGCGTGGCGCCCCCTAGCGAGCAGGCGTATTGGGCCGCGCTGTGCCCTAGCCCGTGGCTGCTGGTGAACTAGATAAGCCAAAGGTTCTTCGGCCGGGTGTCGGCTTATTTCTCGCGCTCGACGGTGTAGTTTATCAAGGCTTCCAGCGAGTCGCGGGCGGCTGAGGCGGGAAACTCGTGCAGGATGGCCAGCGCCTCGTCGCGGAAGCGGTACATGGCCCGGATGGCGTAGTCGAGGCCGCCCGACTGCTTCACAAATTCGATGACTTGCTGCACCCGGTCGCGGTGGCCAGCGTTGTTTTTTACGTTGAAGATGACGCGGCGCTTTTCCAGCCAGCTGGCTTGCTGCAAGGAGTAGATGAGCGGCAGCGTCATCTTTTTCTCCTTGATGTCGATGCCTACCGGCTTACCAATTTCGGCGGTGCCGTAGTCGAACAGGTCGTCTTTTATTTGAAAGGCCATGCCTACCTTTTCGCCAAACAGGCGCGCGCGCTCCACGGTGGCGCGGCTGGCCCCGCTGGCGGCGGCCCCCACGGCGGTGCAGGAGGCAATGAGCGAGGCGGTTTTTTGGCGAATGATGTCGAAGTACACGTCCTCGGTGATGTCGAGGCGGCGGGCCTTCTCAATTTGCAGCAGCTCGCCTTCGCTTAGCTCGCGCACGGCGCGGTTCACGATTTTAAGCAGGTCGAAGTCGTCGTTTTCCAGCGCCAGCTGCAGGCCGCGGCTCAGTAGGTAGTCGCCCACCAGCACGGCTATCTTGTTCTTCCAGAGCGCGTTGATGGAGAAGAAGCCCCGGCGGTAATTGCTCTCATCCACTACATCGTCGTGCACCAGCGTGGCCGTGTGCAGCAGCTCGATGAGGGCGGCGCCCCGAAACACGGCCTCGGGCAGTGGGGCGGCGGGGTCTTGGGCGGTGGCGCGGGCCGTGAGAAACACGAACATGGGCCGCACCTGCTTGCCCTTGCGCCGCACGATGTAGCCCATAATCTTATCGAGCAGCAGCACCTTGGTTTGCATCGACTGCCGAAATTTCTCCTCAAACTCGGCCATTTCGGTGGCAATGGGGGCCTGAATGCGGTCGAGGGAAGAAGCCATGCGGGCAGGAAAAGCAGCGCAATGATACGGCTGCCAGTTGGTACGGCGTTAAACGGGCCCCTAGGGGGCGCGGGCTACCTAGCCCGCTGGCTACCCGCCACGCCTTATTTTGCCAGTATGATTACCCACGTAGAATTTACGCTTACCGGCCCCGCCCACGGCCGGCCCTTCGCCGCCGATGCTACCTACCAGGCCACCGGCCAGCCCCAGCCGGTGGTAGTTTTCCTGCACGGCTTCAAGGGGTTCAAAGACTGGGGGCATTTCGGGCTGCTGGCCGATTTCTTTGCCGAGCAGGGCTTCGTCTTCGTCAAGCTCAACCTCTCGCACAATGGCGTGGTGGTGGGCGGCACCGGCGACCTGGAAGATTTGGAAGCGTTTGGGCACAACAATTTTTGCCTGGAGCTGGACGACCTGGGCCAACTGCTGGACGCCCTGCACACGCCGGGCGCCACGCCCCTGCCCCCCACCCTGCTCGACCTAAAGCGCCTCTACCTCATTGGCCACAGCCGCGGCGGCGGCATTGTGCTGCTTAAGGCCGGCGAAGACCCTAGGGTGCGGGCCGTGGCCACCTGGGCCGCCGTGGCCGACCTGCACCCGCGCTGGCCCGCCGAGATACTGGCCGATTGGCAGCGCGCCGGGGTGCTGCACGTGCCCAACGTGCGCACCGGCCAGCAACTACCGCTGTACTACCAGCTGGCCGAAAACTACTTCGCCCACCTGCCCCGCCTCGACCTGCCCAGCCGGCTGCCCCGCCTGCGCCAACCGCTACTGCTGGTGCACGGCGAGCCCGACGAAACAGTACCCTTAACAGCTGCGTATCAACTTAAAAATCAAAAGCCTGACGCCGAGCTACTCATTCTCAGCGATGCGCCGCATAATTTCGGGGGGGCGCATCCCTGGCTAGCGGCGCAGCTACCTGGCCCGGCCCGCGCCGCGGCCGAGCGCACGGCGGCTTTTTTTGCCGGCCTGGCCTGAGTAGTTCCCGCTATCGCATTGGTTGACAAGCGCGTAACGTCGCAGTTGCCAGGCTTTGTTGCCCACAGGCACCCTAGGGCCTGGGTGGGCGCCGACGAGTAGGTTCCCGGCACCTGTTGAGCAGCGCCAGTTAAGTTGATTACCTCCTCACTCTTTTCCGCTTTTTGGCTATGGCTTCGACACTTGCTTACTTGTTGCTGGGCAGCAACCTCGGCGACCGCGCCGCTCACTTAGCGGCGGGCCGCCAGCAGCTGCTGGCGACCGCCGGCGACCTGGTGGCCGAGTCGGCCATTTATGAAACGGCCGCCTGGGGCGTCGAAAACCAGCCCGCTTTTCTCAACCAAGTGCTAGCATTTGACACCTATCTGCCGGCCCAGGCACTGCTGGCCGTGTGCCTGGCCGCCGAGCAGCAGGAAGGCCGCCTGCGCCTGGAACGCTGGGGTGCCCGCTCGCTTGATGTGGACGTGCTGCTTTTTGGCACTACCATCATGCAGACGCCCTTTTTGACGGTGCCCCACCCGGCCCTGCCCAGCCGGCGCTTTGCCCTGCTGCCGCTGGCCGAAATAGCCCCCCAGCTGCGCCATCCCCAGCTGGGCCAAACCATTGCTACGCTGCTGCAAGAGTGCCCCGACACGCTGCCCGCCTGGCGCTGGCTGGGCGGCGTGGCCGAGCCGCTGGCACCCGCCGGCTCCTAACGGCCGCTACCTGCCGGCAGCAGCCCCACTTGCTGACCTTGACGCGGCTGCAGTGCAAAACCAACCCCTAGGGAATACCCAAGGGGTGGCTAAGCCGCGCGGCCTGGCCACCCCTTGGCTTGGCACATGGCAGCCTAGGCTACTGAGCCCGCCGTAGCGGTCGGCTCAATCTTCTTGACCAAGCCTTGCAGCACCTTGCCGGGACCGCACTCTAGGAAAGTAGTGGCGCCGTCGCGGAACATGGTCTGCACGCTCTGCGTCCAGCGCACGGGGGCGGTGAGCTGGGCCAGCAGGTTGGCCTTAATCTCGGCCGGGTCGCGGTGCGGCGCGGCATCCACGTTTTGGTATACCGGGCACTGGGCGGGCCGGAAAGTCGTTTTTTCGATGGCTTCGGCCAGCGCAGCTTGGGCCGACTGCATGAGGGGCGAGTGGAAGGCGCCGCCCACCGGCAAAGGCAGCGCGCGCTTGGCACCGGCCGCTTTCAGCACCTCGCAAGCCTTGGCCACGCCGGTGGCCGAGCCCGAAATCACCAATTGGCCGGGGCAGTTGTAGTTGGCGGCCACCACCACGTCGCCCGCGGCGGCTACTTGCTGGCAACCCTGCTCCACGGCCTCGTCCGAAAGGCCTAGGATGGCGGCCATGGTGCCGGGCTGCTCCTGGCAGGCAGCCTGCATGGCCTGGGCGCGCCGGGCCACCAGGGGCAGCGCCTCGGCAAACGTGAGCACCCCCGCCGCCACCAGCGCCGAAAACTCGCCCAGCGAGTGGCCGGCCACCATGCTGGGTTGCAAGCCGGGCAGCGCCACAAACTGCGCCACCGAGTGCACAAACACCGCTGGCTGGGTCACGTCGGTGCGGCGCAAATCGTCTTCGCTGCCCTCAAACATGATTTTGGTGAGGTCGAACCCTAGGATATCGTTGGCTTGCAGCAGCAAGGCGCGCGCGGCTTCGCTTTGCGCGTACAGCTCGCGGGCCATGCCCGGAAACTGCGAGCCCTGCCCCGGAAAAACCAGGGCCGTCGTGGTGGTAGCGGAAGGGTGGGAAGGAGTCAAAACAACAGCTTAGCGCGGCCCGCAACCGTTGCGGGCCGGGCAAAATAACGGCAAAAAAGCCACCCCGGAACCGGGGTGGCTTTTGCAGCTGGCGCGGGCCTAGGCCTTAGCGGATGAGTTCGACCCAGCCTTTGTAGACGCGCTGGGTGTTATTGGAGTCGGCAAACTGCACCTCGGCCAGGTAGTAGTAGATGCCGTCGGCCAGTGGTCCGCTACCCGTGCTCTCGCCGTTGGTGCCGTCGCCCTGCCACTCGATGTAGGGGTGCTGGTCGCTCTCGTACACTTTGCGGCCCCAGCGGTTGAAAATCTGCACGTGGGTGCGGCGCACGGGCGAGCTGGTCTTGGGCCGGAACGTGGCGTTGAGGGCGTCGCCGTTAGGGGTGAAGATATTGGGCAGGAGGAAGAAGACGCACTCGCTCTGGCACGCCACGTTGCTCAGGGCGCTGCGCTCGCCGGTGGCCGTGACGGCCTGCACCTGGTAGCAGTAGGTCTGCTGGGGCAAGAGGCGGTTGAGGTAGCGGAGCTGGGTGGTCGAGTCGAGCAGGGCAAACGGCCCGCCCGCGCTGGTAGCCCGGAACACGCGGTAGTAGGCGGCGTTGGCCTGGCAGCCGGCGGGGGTCGAGCCCACCGTCCAGCTCAGGCTGTTCTGGTAGCTTTGGTTGGGGGCCGGGTACTGGGGCAGGGCCGCCAGGCTGTCGCAGTTGATGACGCGCAAGCTCAGCACCGGCGTGCAGGGGGTGGGGCGCAAGGTGGCGCACACCTCCTGGCTCTTGTTGAGCAGATTAGTATAAATGCTAGCGCCCGCGCTATTGACCGGCGTGGCGTACTGGCCCACCGTCTGCACGTAGTAGCAGTAGGTCTGGTTGCGCTGCAGGCTGGGGTCGGCGTCCACGTAGCTGCCCGTGGCCGCGCCCGGCGTGACGGTGGCAATCGGGGCGTAGGCGCCCGTGGTGCCCGTGCGGCGGAAGATGCGCGCCGGCTGCTGGCTGTTGTCCCAAGGCACCTGGTAGGCGAAGTTGACGCTGATGGTGTTGGCGTTGCCGTTGGCCACCAGGCTCGTGCGCACGCTGCTGGCGACCACCGCCGGGTCGGCCAGCTCGCTGGCCGTACCGTTGACGGTGAGGGTGCGGTAAAACACGAGCTGGTAGCGGTACTGGTTGGCCTCCGTGTTCAGGCCCGAGTCCACGAAGGTGGTGTCGGCCAGGCTGTTGCGTACGTCGGCAATCTGCGTAAAGGGTCCCGCGCCGGTGGCCCGGCTCAGGCGGTAGCCATAGGGCGTCGGGAACGTAGTCGAGCCATCGTCGTTGCGCGGACGGGTCCACTTCACCGTAATCTGGCCCGTCGTATTGGGCAGCGTAACGTCCACGTTGGTAAGAAGGGCCGAGCGGCCCGAGAGCTGCAGGCAAGCTTGGTTCGACACGAGGCTGCTACCACCCGCCGGCAGGGGGAAAACGGCGTAGATGCGGTAGGAGTACTGCGTGCCCCGGGTCAGCCCGGCCCCGTTATTGTTGTCGGCGTAGGTGGTGGCCGTGGCGGGCACGGCCCCAATCTGGGTGTAGCCCGCCGAGGCGGGCAAGCCTACGTCGCAGGGCCCCGGGGTGTAGTCGTAGCAGCCCTCGCGCCGAAAGATGAGCAGCTGGCTGGCATTCGAGCAGACGTATGGGTCCCAGGACAGGACGCCGGTCGTGCCGCTGACCACCGCCTTAAGGTTCTGGGGCGGCGGGCCCACGACGGTGATGCGCACGGGCTTCTCGTCGATGAGAATGGGGTTGCCGGTGCCGGGGCTGTCCTGGGCCTTGAAGACGACCAGGTAGGGCTCCTTGGCCACGTTGCTGCAGTCGGTGCGCCAAGTGTAGGTGCCGGCCACGGAGGTGCCGGTGCGGGTTTGGGTAAAGGTGGCGGGCGGGATGGTGCCGCTGTAGGCAAAGAGCGTGACGGGCGTGGGCGTCGTGTCCGTGCTCTGCCCGTCAATGGCCGTGACGTTGAGCGTGGCCGTCTGCCCGGCCTGCACGCAGATGTCGGCCGGCACCGTGAGCTGCGGCGGCAGGTTCTGGGTGGCTAGCACTTGAATTTGCATGTCGCGGATAACCGTGCCAATCAGACGCTTAAAGCCGCCCGGCGAGCGCCGCCACTCTTCTACCGTCATGGCCACGTTGTAGTAGCCCACCTTGGCTGGGGCGTTCCACATAATCTGCCCCGTGTACACATCTTGCGTGTAAGTGGCGGGCGTAGTAGTGGGCCTCGGAATGCCTGGATACGTAACCTGCGTTGCGCCCGGCACCAGGTTGGGGTCGGCCGGGAAAACGAAGCCCGTGCACCGGGCGGGGACGGGCGAGTTGTTGGGCGGCGCCGGGATGCCACCGGGCACCTGCTGGCTATACAATACCTTGTACGACAAGGAGTCGCCATCGGCGTCGTAGGCGGCCGGGTTGTGCAAAAACACCTTGTATAGGCCCGCCTTGTCGATGGCCGGCGCCCGTAGCACCGGCGAGTGATTGCGCCCTAGGGTAGGGTCGATGGTAATAACGGAGTTGATGTAGAAGGTCTGCCCAATCGAACCCGTCATATTAACGACATCGCCCACCCGGTTTTCTCCCACAAAGCTGACGGTGTAGCTACCGGGCCCCGGGAAAGTATGGTCGAAATAATAGGTGTAGATGTTGGTGTCCGTACTTACCGGCACGTTGGAGGCGCGGGGGCTTTCCTGACGGGTACCGTCGCCAAAAAACAGAATGGAGGTCGCCTGCAACTGCGGATTGGCCGGGTTGCAGTACAGCGTGAGCTTAAAGAAAATGCGGTTGGGGTTGCCCGCTACCGTATCCACCTTCGACTGGATGTCGCCGGCTCGGATGTGGGTGGCGTGGGCCAGCTGAGGCTGCAGGCCCAGCAGTAGCAGCAAGCCCAGCAGCCAGCCGGCCAGCTTACTGCACTTTGCGGGGAATAAAGAATGTTGCATGGAGAACGGAAGAACAAGAGCAAGCAAGAAAACAGGGCCTAGGGCCAAAACTTATTTCGGCCGGGCAACCAACCTTTTTTTCGGGGCGGTGGTTGAACCCATACCCACCTTTAGCTAGCCGCTAACGGCTTTTCGCAGGGATTGATTCACGGCGTAAAGGCCGCAAACGCGGTAGTTATTTTTGAACTATTCCAAATAAGCCGCCCGACTTGGGCTGGCAACGGAGGCGGCCCTACCTTTGGGCGCGGTAAATAGACTCTTTTTCGGTTGTAAGTTATATGAATTGGTTTACAAAAACCTTCACTAGTAGCATCGGGCGCAAGATTATCATGTCCCTCACGGGCTTGTTTCTGTGCACCTTCCTGGTTGTGCACCTGATTGGCAACTTCCAGCTCTTTAAGAACGACGATGGGGTCGCTTTTAATGTGTACTCGCACTTTATGGGGCATAACCCCATCATCCGCACCATCGAATGGGGCCTAGTGCTGGGCTTTGGTTTTCACATCTACGAGGCGCTGATGCTGACCACCCGCAACAAGAGCGCCCGCTCGCACAAGTACGACCAGTTTCACGCCGAGCAAAACTCGGAATGGACCTCGCGCAACATGGGCATCCTAGGGTCCATCATCCTGATTTTTCTGCTGGTGCATTTGTACAATTTCTTTTGGCGCGCCCGCTTCGGTACCCTCGACCCGGACATCAACAAGAATGATGACCTGTATAAGCTGGTAGTATCGTCGTTTCACCAGTGGTGGTATGTGTTGCTCTACGTGGCGGCGCAGGCCAGCCTGGGCTACCACCTGTGGCACGGCTTCCGCTCGGGCTTCCAAACCCTAGGGCTCAACCACCGCAAATACATGCCGCTCATCAAGAACTTTGGCTACGCTTTCGCGGTCATAGTATCGGCGGGCTTCGCTTCGATGCCGCTCTACTTTTTCTTCTTTACCAATGAGAAGGGCGCGCTGCTGAGCGATATGCCAGCCGTGCTGCACCAGCTCACCTTGGCGTTCAACTAACTGCCCAGTCAACTATGGAACTGCTCTCGAAAGCGCCCGAAGGCCCCCTGGCCGAAAAATGGGACAAGCACAAGTTCAACGTGAAGCTGGTGAACCCGGCTAACAAGCGTAAGTACGACGTGATTGTGGTGGGTACCGGCCTGGCCGGAGCCGCCGCGGCCGCGTCGCTGGCCGAGCTGGGCTACAACGTGAAGGCCTTTACCTACCACGATTCGCCCCGCCGGGCGCACTCCATCGCGGCCCAGGGCGGCATCAACGCGGCCAAAAACTACCAGAACGACGGCGACTCGGTGTTCCGCCTGTTCTACGACACTATTAAAGGCGGCGACTACCGGGCCCGCGAGGCCAACGTGTACCGCCTGGCCCAGGTATCGGTCAATATCATCGACCAGTGCGTGGCGCAAGGCGTACCCTTCGCCCGCGAGTACGGCGGGCTGCTGGCCAACCGCTCGTTTGGCGGCGCCCAGGTGAGCCGCACGTTCTATGCCCGCGGCCAAACCGGGCAGCAGCTATTGCTAGGGGCTTACTCGGCACTCAGCCGCCAGGTAGCCTACGGCAAGGTGAAGCTGTATACCCGCTCGGAACTGCTCGACGTGGTAGTGGTGGACGGCCAGGCCCGCGGCATCGTCACGCGCAACTTGGTGACGGGCGAGGTGCAGACCCACGCGAGCCACGCCGTGGTGCTGGCTACCGGCGGCTACGGCAACGTGTTCTACCTGAGCACGAACGCCATGTACTGCAACGCCACGGCTGCTTGGCGGGCCCACAAAAAAGGCGCCTACTTTGCCAACCCCTGCTTCACGCAGATTCACCCCACCTGCATTCCGGTGAGCGGCGACTACCAGTCGAAGCTGACGCTGATGTCGGAGTCGCTCCGCAACGACGGGCGCGTGTGGGTTCCCAAAACCGTGGAGCTGGCCGAGCGCGTGCGCAAAGGCGAAGTGAAGCCGCAAGACATTGGCGAAGATGACCGCGACTATTTCCTGGAGCGCAAGTACCCCGCCTTCGGCAACCTGGTGCCGCGCGACGTAGCCTCGCGCAATGCCAAGCAGATGTGCGACGAAAAGCGCGGCGTGGGGGCTTCGGGCCTGGCGGTGTACCTCGATTTTGCCGACGTTATCAAGCGCACTAGCGCCGAAGCGGTGAGCCAGAAGTACGGCAACCTCTTCGAGATGTACGAGAAGATTACCGACGAGGACCCCTACAAGCAGCCCATGCGCATTTACCCGGCGGTGCACTACACCATGGGCGGCCTCTGGGTTGACTACAACCTGCAAACCACCGTGCCTGGCCTCTACGCCACCGGCGAGTGCAACTTCTCGGACCACGGCGCCAACCGCCTAGGGGCCTCGGCCCTGATGCAGGGACTGGCCGATGGCTACTTCGTAATTCCTTCTACCATTGGCGATTACCTGGCTGCCACGCCGCCCAAGCCCGTCACCACCGACCACCCGGCTTTTGCTGAAGCCAAGGCTGGCGTGCAGGCCCGCACTGAGCAGCTGCTGAGCATCAACGGCAACAAGACGCCCGATGAGTTCCACAAGGCCCTAGGGCACATTATGTGGGAGTACTGCGGTATGGCCCGCAACGCCGAAGGCCTGAAGTATGCCAAAGCCGAGATTCAGAAAATCAAGAAGGAGTTTTGGACCAACGTGAAGGTGGTGGGCAGCAACGACGAGATGAACCAGGCCCTCGAAAAAGCCAGCCGTGTGGCCGACTTCATCGAGCTAGGCGAGCTAATGGTGGACGACGCCCTGAACCGCAACGAAAGCTGCGGCGGCCACTTCCGCGAGGAGTATCAAACCCCCGAGGGCGAGGCCTTGCGCGACGACGAGCACTACGCCTACGTAGCAGCCTGGGAGTATATGGGCGAAAACCAGCCTGAGCGTCTCAACAAGGAAGAGCTAACGTTTGAGAACGTGAAGCTCACGCAGCGCAGTTATAAATAATATTTCTGTCAGGCTAAGCTTGCCGAAGCAGCTCTACCGCGTAAGCATTTCTAACGCATAGGGTTAGCTGTACGGCCGAGCTACTTCAGCAAGCTTAGCCTGATGTTCTTTTTTGCAAAATGGCCGGCTCGAATCCCAACGCTAAACCGATGAACCTGACGCTGCGTGTGTGGCGCCAGCCCAACCGCCAAACCGAGGGGCGGATTGTGGACTATAAAGTAAAAGACATCTCGCCCGAAATGTCTTTTCTGGAAATGCTGGATGTGCTTAATGAGGACCTGCTGCACCAAGGCCAGGACCCGGTAGCCTTCGACCATGACTGCCGCGAGGGCATTTGCGGCTCGTGCGACCTGTTCATCAACGGCCGCTCGCACGGCCCCGAAAAGGGCACGACCACTTGCCAGCTGCACATGCGCAAGTTTAAGGATGGTGACACGATTACCATTGAACCCTGGCGCGCCAACTCCTTCCCAGTAAACAAGGACCTCAGCGTCGACCGCTCGGCCTTCGACCGCATTATTCAGGCGGGCGGCTACGTGAGCGTGAACACCGGCGGCGCACCCGACGGCAACGAGATTCCGATTCCGAAGGATATTGCCGACCGGGCGTTTGAAGCTGCTACCTGCATCGGCTGCGGCGCCTGCGTGGCGGCTTGCAAAAACGCCTCGGCCATGCTCTTCGTGAGCGCCAAGGTGAGCCAGTTGGCCCTGCTGCCGCAGGGCCAGGTAGAGCGCGCTACCCGCGTCGAAAACATGGTGGCGCAGATGGATATCGAGGGCTTTGGCGCCTGCACCAACATCGGCTCGTGCGCGGCCGAGTGCCCGGTGGGCATCTCGCTGGAGAACATCGCCATCCTGAACCGCGAGTTCTTGACGGCGAAAGCCGCTTCGAATAACCTGGCCTAAAAGACCCTAGGGTGAGATAATTACTAAAAGGGCGCTCCGGTTTGACCGGAGCGCCCTTTTGTGCTTACTGAGCAATAACCAAGCGGGGAGGCTCGCGTAGGAATTGCCCGTAAACTTCTTGCTTCCATCCCATGAAAGTCTTAGTCATTGGCGCGGCGGGCGAATCGGGCCAGCAGATAGTTGAAAAAGCGCTGGCGGCTGGCCACGCGGTAACGGCCTTGGTGCACCACCCCGACGAGTACCACGCGCCCGCGGGGGTGCAGGTGAAAACCGGCGACGCGACCGATGCCACCGCTGTTGGCCAAGCCGTGGCTGGTCAAGACGCGGTAATTGACGCCATCGGGGGAAAAACGCCCTACTTGAGCACCCACCTTGAGCAAGCTGCCGCGAAGGTTATCGTGGCGGCCATGCAGCAGCACGGCGTGCGTCGGCTCATTGCTATTTCGGTGCTGGGCGTGGGCGATAGTAAGGAGCAGGCCACCTTCTTCTACGAGCACCTGCTGCTGCCCACCTTTTTGCGCGGCGCTGCCCCCGACAAAGCGGCCATGGAAGCCGAAGTGCAGCAAAGCAACCTGGACTTCGTACTGGTGCGCCCGCCCTACCTAAGCAATGACCCGGCCACCGGCCAGGCACACGTGGTGACGGGTGAAACCAAAGCTCACAGCATTACCCGCACCGACTTGGCTCAGTTTATTGTCGAGCAGCTCACGAGTGATACCTACCTAGGCCAGGCCGTGACGGTAACCAACACCTAGGGCCTCTGACTGAGCGAAACGCCACCAGGAGCGGGCGCACCAATGCTTACCAGCTAGCGGGCAGCGGCTTTTCGCTTCAGTTCCGCCTCATACACCCGCCGCCCCAGGTCGCGCAGAAAGGGGAAGCCGATAGTATCGTACTCGTACTTGTTGTCGTTGAGCACGCCGTCGGCATTCACGTAGAGCGTGGCGGCCAGCAGAAACTCCACGCCGTGCGCGGCATCTACCACGTAGGCGTCGTCGGTGAGGAAGCCGTAGGACTGGCCGATTTTATTGTACACGCGCACGCCCGGCGGCAGCCGCGCCAGGCCCCCGCCACCCAGCAGGTACTTGGCGTAGGTGCTGGGGTAGCGCAGCGAGTCGTAGCGGGGCGAGCGGCTTTGGGGCGGCAGCTGCCCTAGGGCCAGCAGTAGCTGCCGGCGGTCGGCCGAGTCGAGGGCGGGGCGGCGCCGGGCGGGTACGGTTTCGGGCAGCGCAATGGCTTACAGCAAACGCTGCAAGTCGCGCAGAGCGAATAGGTTACCCTTGCTTAGGTCGAGTGGCTGGTGGAGGAGCGAATCGTGGCGGCCCAGGTAGGCGCGGCCCACGCGCATGCTGGCGGGGCGGAAGCGGGCGGCGGGGTAGGCAGCGGGCCAGTAGGCGGCCGGCTGCGCGTAAACTAGCTGCCGGCCGGCCGTATCGGCAAAGAAACGCACTGGGTTAGTGTGGCGCGAGCCGGGCGGCTTGTCGCCGATGGCCAGGCGCTGCACCAGCCGGGCGTGGCGCAAACCCAGGCGGCGCAGGCCCGCATTTAGCTCCCTAGGGCCCACAAACTCGTAGAGGCGGTTGTAGGCGTCGTTGTCGCTCACCAGCAGCATCTTGCGCAGGTAGTGGCCTAGGCTGGTTCGGCCGCTGGCGGCGCTGGTATCGCGCCAGGCGCGCGTTTGGCCCGCAAAGGCCGAGTCGGTGCGCATGAACGAGCCGAGGCCTAGGGCCGGCACGGTAGCGCGCAAGCGGCCCAGCTTTTCGAGGGCCAGCACGGCGGCAGCCAGCTTAATGGTGCTGGCGGGGTAGAAGTACTGGCGCGGGCGCAGGTGGTAGCGCACGGGCCGGGCGGTGTGGGGCCGGCCCTGCGCGTCGCGCCGAATGCGCACCAGGCTGATTTGCAGGCGGCAGTAGTCGGGCCGGGCCAGTACGCGCGCCAGCCCGGTGGTGTCGGGCGCGGGGCCGAGCAGGCGGCGCAGCTGGGCGCGGGCGGGCCCGGCTAGCAGCAGCAGCCACAGCAGGACCAGGCCAGGTTTGCCGCGAATCATACGGCAAGTTAAAGCCTGCGCCCGCCTGCGCCAACCCCCATAAGTAGCTGGTGCGCGCCTAGCCGGCGCATAACTGGCGAAAATATTTTAGCTTTTTAGAATTAATCTAAACAGTTGATAACCTAGGCACTTGCCCACCCGACAAAGCCGAAATGGTTAACCTAGGGCAACTAGTGGTTTTGCAGCAGGCGGGTCGCGGTGCTTGTTTTGCATGTTTTTAGAATATGTCTAAATAGATGCCATGAATTCTATCCGCCACTTTTTTTCGCTGGCGCTGCTCGTGTGGGCCAGTGCAGCATTTGCACAATCAACGGGCGGCATCCGGGGCCGCGTCACCAACCGCAACGGCGGCGCCGTGGAGGCGGTAAGCGTGGGCTTGCAAGGCTTGCCCCAGGGCGACATTACCGACGACCAGGGCCGCTTTATGATTCGGCCGGTGGCGCCGGGCACCTACACGCTGGTAGTGTCGGCGGTGGGGCTCAAAACCGAGCAGCAGAGCGTGACGGTGACGGCTGGCCAAACGGCCACGGTGAATTTCTCGCTGGCCGAGAGCGCCGCCGAGCTGAAGGAAGTGGTGGTGAGCGGCAACCGCACCAATAAGTTCAGCCGCACCAACAGCGACGACGTGGCCAAGATGCCGCTCAAAAACGTGGAAAACCCGCAGGTGTACAACACCGTGACTAAGGAGCTACTGACTGAGCAGCTGGTGTTTACGGCCGACGACGCCACGCGCAACGTGCCCGGCCTGCAGCGCATGTGGGAGGCCACGGGCCGCGCCGGCGACGGCGGCAGCTACTACGCCATGCGCGGCTTCATCGTGCAAACGCAGCTGCGCAACGGGCTGGTGGGCAACGTCACGAACACCATCGACGCGGTTAACTTAGAGAAGCTGGAAGTTATCAAGGGTCCGTCGGGCACGCTCTACGGCAGCTCGCTCACCTCCTACGGCGGCCTGCTCAACCGCGTCACCAAGCGCGCCTACGACCACTTTGGCGGCGAGCTGAGCTACGCCGGCGGCAGCTACAATTTCAACCGCGTGGCGCTCGACCTGAACACGCCGCTCAACTCGGCCAAGACCATCCTGTTTCGGGTGAATGGAGCCTGGAACTACGAAAAGAGCTTCCAGACGGCCGGCTTTTCGCGCACCTACGCCGTGGCTCCGAGCCTTACCATTCGGCCCAGCGAGAAGCTGAGCATTACGCTCGACGGGGAGCTGCAAACCGGCACCGGCACCACCAAGCAAACGTTCTTCCCGCAGGGCACTGCCACTACCCTAGGGGCTTCGCGGGCCGACGAGCTGCCGCTGGACTACCGCCAGGCGTACACCGGCGACGGACTGTGGGCCAAGAGCCGCTCGGTCAACTTGTTTGGCCAGGTCAACTACCAGCTGTCGCCGGCCTGGCGCTCGTCTACCAACTACACGTATAGCAGCAGCTACTCCGACGGCGGGGGCGTGTACTTCTACCTGCGGGGCAACCGCCGCGGCCTGGCCAGCCAAGACTCGCTGGAGCGCCGCAGCCAGAACACCAGCGACAGCCGCGCCAACCTGACGGAAGTGCAGCAGCTATTTAACGGCGATTTCTTGCTGGGCAACCTGCGCAACCGCGTGGTGGTAGGCCTGGACTTCCTGCACCTGCGCAATAGCCAATTGTTTCTGGACTATGGTTTCGACGTGGTGCCCATCCGGGCCGGCTACAACTACAGTAATTTCACCGGGGCCGCGCTGGAAGCTGCCAACGCTGGCACTTCCGCCTATCCTTACCTGGTTGACAACGAGCGCAATACCTACAGCGCCTTTGTGTCGGACGTGCTCAATATTACCGACCGGCTGAATATACTGGCCGCCGTGCGCATCGACCGCTTTGCCAATAAGGGCGGCACTTATTTCGGCCCCGAAGCCAGCTACAACCAAACGGCTTACTCGCCCAAGTTCGGGGCCGTGTACCAGCTGGTGCCCGAGCAGCTGTCGGTGTTTGCCAACTACCAAAACAGCTTCCGCAACCCCGGCTTCTACACCACCGCCACTGCGGCCAACCCCACTCAGCCTATTTCCGTCAATGCCAAGCTGGAGCAGGCCAACCAGGTAGAGGCCGGGGTGAAGTTTGACCGCCTAGGGGGCCGCTTCACGGCCACGCTGAGCTTGTACAACATCTACGTGAAGAACCTGCTGCGCTACGACCCCACTATCGGCTCGTTCTACGCGCAGACGCAGAACGGCGAGCAACTGAGCCGCGGCGTGGAGGTTGATATTATTGCCAACCCCGCCAAAGGGCTCAACGTCGTGGGCGGCTTCTCCTACAACTATTCGGAGCTGGCCGTATCGACTGCCGACGAGCAGGGCCGCCGCCCCAACACGGCCAGCTCGCCGGTGCTGGCCAACCTGTGGGTGAGCTACCGCCTCAGCGAAGGGCCGCTGCGGGGCCTAGGGCTGGGCGCGGGCGGCAACTACGCCAGCGACAACCGCATTCAGAACACTACCAGCAGCGTGTTCATTCTACCCGCCTACACGGTACTCAACGCCAGCGCCTTCTACGACCAGCCGCGCTACCGCCTCTCGGTGAAGGCCGACAACCTCACCAATACGCACTACTGGATAGGCTATACCACCATCAACCCGCAGAAGCTGCGCAGCATCATCGGGCAGGTGGCGCTCAAGTTCTAAGCTACTAGCAGGCAGGCTGCTTGCGTAAGCACTAGACTTGCTCCCAAATTAAACTTCTCGAAACAGAACGTCATGCTGAGCTTGTCGAAGCATCTCTACCGCGGCAGTAGTTCTAACGCCAGGAATTACTTACGCGGGAGAGATGCTTCGACAAGCTCAGCATGACGTTCTTTTCAATTTTTCTTATTTGGGAACAGATATACTAACTAAGGCCGTCCTGCTGAGCCCCGCGAAGCATCTCTACCACGCTGTATCGTTCAGTAGAGTGCTTCGCGGGGCTCAGCAGGACGGCCTTAGTTAGTGCTTACTCGTTTTCCCTAGGTGTCACGGGCTGCACAAAGACGTGCTTGATGTCGGCCTGGGCTTGCTTGATGGCGGCACGCAGCTTCTCTACCAGTTGCGTTAGCTCGGCAGCGGGCAGCTCGGGGGCAAACTCGACGGGCAGCACCAGCAGGATTTCGTGGGGGCTGAGGTAGGTGCTGAGCGGGGCGGCCACGCGCACCACTCCCGGCTCGGCCTGGGCCAAGGCGGTTACCTGGCGCAGCAGTGCCGCGTCGGCGGGCTCGCCCAGCAGCAGGCTTTTGGTTTCGCGCAGCAGCAGGCCGGCCACCACCAGCAGAAGCAAGCCAATGCCCACCGAGGCCGCCCCGTCGAGCCAGGGCTGCTGAAAGAAGTGGCTGAAAAACACCCCTAGGAACGCCAACAGCAGCCCGAGCAGGTCGGAGGCATCCTCAAAAAGCACCACGAACGTGGAGGGGTCTTTGCTGGTGCGGAAGGCGCGCCAAAAGGGCTGGCGGCCGCGCTGGGCATTGAAGGTGCGGCGGCCCACCAGAAAGGAGTAGCCATCGAAGCAAAAAGCCAGCCCCAGCACCACGTAGTTCCAGGCGGGGCTTTGCAGGGGCTCGGGGTGGCGCAGGTGCTCGATGCCCTCGTAGAGCGAGAGCCCACCCCCTAGGGCAAAAATGAAGATGGCCACCACGAACGCCCAGAAATACAGCTCCTTGCCGTAGCCAAAGGGCCGGTTTTCGTCGGCCGGCTGGCGGCTGCGGCGCAAGCCCAGCAGCAGCAGCCACTCGTTGGCCGTGTCCACCAGCGAGTGAATGCCCTCGGAGAGCATGGCCGACGAGCCCGTAAACCACGCCGCCACGAACTTGATGGCCGCAATGCCCAGGTTGGCCACCAGCGCGGCCACGATGGCGGTTTTCGATTCGGGCGGCTGGGGAGCGGTAGCCAAGGCAGTTTAGAAGTTAAGGGAAGGCAGCCGGTAGTACGGCAGCGGGCGCGCAAAAGCTGCTTTGGGCGCGGGCTTGGTACCTTTGCGGGGCCTAAGGGCTATTAGCCCCGCGCCGGCGGTGTTGCCGGCCCTGGCCAGAGCCGCGCCCCGCGGCCTGCTTCTCCTCCCCCACCCGCACGTCCTGGGCTGCCGCTTTTCCCGCTATCGGGCTGGGTGGCGCCGGCCTGCTTTTTCCTTTTCTACCCCCGCATGGTTTCGCTTCGCACTTATTTCACTCAATACACCGTCAACAGCCGCAACGAGGTGCTGGCCGGCCTCACTACGGCGCTGGCGCTCGTGCCTGAGGTGGTGGCCTTCGCGCTGCTGGCCCACATCAGCCCGCTGGTGGGCATCGGCTCGGCGTTTGTTATCTGCTTGCTCACCAGCATCCTAGGGGGCCGGCCGGGCATGATATCGGGGGCGGCCGGCTCGGTGGCCGTGGTTATCGTGAGCTTGGTGGCGCAGCACGGCGCCGAGTACCTGTTCGTGGCCGTGGTGCTGATGGGGCTGATTCAGGTGCTGGTGGGGCTGCTGCGCCTGGGCAAGTTTATTCGGCTGGTGCCGCAGCCGGTGGTGTACGGCTTCGTCAACGGCTTGGCCATCATCATCTTTATGGCCCAGCTCGAGCAGTTTAAGGTGGCTGGCACCGGGCAGTGGCTGGCCGGCCCGGCCCTCGGGCTGATGCTGGGCCTGGTGGCCCTCACCGTGGCGCTGGTGTACCTCACGCCCCGCGTGACGAAGGCGGTGCCGGGCTCGCTGGTGGCCATTGTGGTGGTGTCGGCGCTGGTGCTGGGGGGCGGGCTGCACACCAAGTCGGTGGGCGACATTGCCTCCATTGCGGGCGGGCTGCCGCGGCCGCACTGGCCGCAGGTGCCCTACACCTGGGCCACGCTGGGGCTGGTGCTGCCCTACGCCGTCATTATGGCCCTGGTGGGCCTCACCGAAAGCCTGCTGACCCTGACGGTGGTAGATGAGCTGACCGACACCCGCGGCCGCGGCAACCAGGAGTGCGTGGCCCTAGGGCTGGCCAACGCGGCCTCGGGCCTGACCGGCGGCATGGGCGGCTGCGCCATGATTGGCCAAACAATGGTGAACCTGGAATCGCGCGGGCGGGGCCGGCTCTCGGGCGTGGTGGCGGCCGGGGCGCTGGCGCTGTTCGTGGTGGCCGGCTCGGGGCTGATTGAGCGGCTGCCGCTGGCGGCGCTGGTGGGCGTCATGCTCACGGTGGTGGTGGCCACCTTCGAATGGGCCAGCTTGCGCATCTGGCGCCGCATGCCGCTGGCCGACGTGCTGGTGATGGCCCTGGTGACGCTGGTCACGGCCGTGTCGCAAAACCTAGCCCTGGCCGTGCTGCTGGGCGTGGTGGTGTCGGCCCTGGTGTTTGCCTGGGAAAACGCCAAGCGCATCCGCGCCCGCAAATACGTGGACGCACAGGGCACCAAGCACTACGAGATTTACGGGCCGCTCTTCTTCGGCTCGGTGCAGGCCTTCGCCGAGAAGTTCGACCCGCAGCACGACCCCGCCGAGGTAGTCGTGGACTTCCGCGAAAGTCGAGTGGCTGATATGTCGGGCATCGAGGCGCTGAGTAAACTCACCGAGCGCTACCAGCACCTGGGCAAAACTCTGCATCTGCGCGCCCTCAGCGCCGATTGCCGCCGCCTGCTGCACCAGGCCGGCCCGCTCATCGAGGTCAACATCCTGACCGACCCCGAGTACGTGGTGGCGGAGGTGGAGTAGAGCCTGTCAAAACTAAAAACAGCCCGTCATGCTGAGCTTGCCGAAGCATCTCTACCGAACAGTGATGCGCGGTAGAGATGCTTCGGCAGGCTCAGCATGACGGGCTGTTTTATTAAACGCCACCTAGCCCTGGGCCTCTGCAGCGGGCTCAGCCAGCAGCAGCTTCAGCTCCTGGAAGCTGCTGCTTACCCACAGGGCCGGGGCGGCTGCGGTGGTTTCGGTGGCCTCATACTGGCCTAGGGTGGCGGACTGACCATCGGCATCGGCTACCTCAATGGTGGCGGGCAGGCCGTGCAGCACCACGCGGTAGGTGGCGTAGCTGGGCTGGTAGTTGCCCTCGGTCGTTTGGCTGATGGTGAGGCCGTTGGCATCGGCCGCCACGCGGAAGCGGCGCACGGTTTTGTGGCCCTGCTCGTAGGCGTAGCCCTCGCCGCCATCGTCGTAGAGCACGCTCTCGAACGGCTCGGCCTGGCCGGGGTGGTACACGTGCAGGGTCAGCTCCTCTACCGCATTCTCGCCCACGTACTGCATAACGGGCTGCATGGGCACCACCGCCCCGGCCTTGATGAAGAGCGGAATGCGGGTGAGGTCGGCAGCGGCCCACACTTCCTGGCCGCCGCTCTTCAGCTCGTCGGTCCAGTAGTAATACCACTGACCTTTCGGCAAGTACATCCAGCGGCCATCGACGCCGGCCTGGGTGATGGGGCACACCAGCAGGTTGTCGCCGAGCGAGAACTCGGCCATGCGCAGGTAGGTTTCGGGGTCGTTCTGGTCGAGGAAGGTAAGCGGGCGCAGCATGGGCGTGCCCTGGCTCACGTATTGCCAGAAGGCGGTGTACACGTAGGGCAGCAGCCGGTAGCGCAGCTCGATGAAGTGCCGCGCCAGGCTGGTAGTGGGCTCGCCGAAGCTCCAGGGCTCCTGGTCGCCGTGGTCGCCGCTGCTGTGGGTGCGGAAGAAGGGGTGGAAGGCCCCTAGGGCTATCCAGCGGCTATAGAGCTCGCCACTAGGTGTGTCGATGAAACCACCAATGTCGGAGCCAATGAAGCTGAAGCCGCTGATGCTCAGGCGCTGGCACTGAATGTTGGCCAGCCAGAGGTGGTCCCAGCTGGCGATGTTGTCGCCGGTCCAGCCCGAGGAATAGCGCTGGCCGCCCGCGTAGGTGCTGCGCGTGATGGTGAAGGGCCGGTTGGGGTAGCTGAAGCGCTTGACGCCGGCGTTGGTGGCGCGGGCCATCTGCATGCCGTAGATGTTGTGGGCCTTGCGGTGCGAGCCGGGCTGCCCGTCGTAGCCGAAGCGCACGTCGTCGGGGAAGGTACCCTTCTCGAACACGGCCGGCTCGTTCATATCGTTCCACACGCCGCGCACGCCCACGTCTTTTATCAGGCCCTCAAACAAGCCGGCCCACCACTCGCGCACTTCGGGCCGGGTGTAGTCGGGAAAGGTGCACAGGCCCGGCCACACCGAGCCGCGCATCAGCGGCCCATCGGCGCGGCGGCAGAAATAGTCGTTAGCCAAGCCCTCGCGGTACACCGGGTACTGGGGGTCGATTTTGATGCCGGGGTCGATGATAACCACCGTTTTGAAGCCGTCGGCGGCCAAGTCGGCCACCATCTGCTTGGGCTCGGGGAAGTGCTGCGGGTGCCAGGTAAAGCAGCGGTAGCCGTCCATGTAGTCGATGTCGAGGTACATGGCATCGCACGGAATCTGGCGCTCGCGCAGGCCCTGGGCCACGGCGTGCACGTTGCTCTGCGGGAAATAGCTCCACTTGCACTGCTGGTAGCCTAGGGTCCAGAGCGGGGGCAGCTCGGGCGGGCAGGTCAGCAGGGTGTACTCCTGGGTCACTTCGAGCAGCGTGGGGCCGTAGATGAAGTAGTAGTTCATCTCGCCGCCTTCGGCCCAGAAGCTGGTCACGTCGGCCCGCTCGGCCGCGAAATCGAAGAACGCTTTGAAGGTGTTATCGAAGAAAATGCCGTGCGCGATGCGCTGGTGCAGCACCTGGAAGAACGGGATATTCTTATACAGCGGGTCGGTGCCCTTCTCGTAGCCGTAGGTATCGGAGCCCCAGTTGAGGAAGCGCTGGCCGCGCAGGTTCATGTTGGCGGGCTTGTCGCCCAGGCCGTAATAGCACACGCCGCTGGGCACCTGCTGGCTCATCTTCACGATGTCGTTGCCGCTCTCGTAGTCGTACTGCCAGTGAAAGCCCTTCTCGTCGGCGCTCAGGATGTTGCCCGAGCGGTCGAGCACCCGCGTGCGCAGCGAGTCCTTCCACACGATGCAGATGACCCGCCCCGTTGTAATACGGTAGTGGTCAGACTTTTCCTTGAACTCCAGAAACGTGGGTACCGCCGGCCGCGTGGGGTGGTGGTCGCCGGCGCCGGGCACGGCGTAGCTGAAATCGGGCTCGGCGGCGGCACCCGGCGTCAGGTAGCGGAAGCGCAGAATCTTGTCGCTGAGCACGTGCAGCAGCAGGCGCGTGCCGTTTTCGGTGTAGAAGGTGAAGAGGTGGTCGTGGGTTTGCTCGGCGTGGCGCACCGCGCCGGGTAGCTGCTCCTGGCGCCCTTGGGCGGCCAGGTCGTTTAGCATGTAGTTATTCTCCTGAACAGTAGTATTGGCCATATAATAGTTAAAATAGAACGAAAGCGGGGCGAAGGTAGCAGTTGGCGCCAGGGAGCCGCCGGGGCGCAACTAGCAGCCTGCAAGATAAGTTTTGAGCGGTATTTAACCTGCGCCGCAAGCAGCGGCGCCGCAAACCTTTGGGGAAGCTAACCAACTGACGCTCGCACTTTTTAGGATTTCTGAAATAGTGTTCTCACGCTGGAATTTGCTTTTAGCCGCCCCCTAGGGCAACCTTTTGGAGCAAAGCCGCTATAATTATTTTTAGACTACGCAACTAATCTGCCGGCTGTGGTACCGTTATTCGCAGCCAAACCGCCTCCCGCCATGCCCGATTCTGCTGCTGCCCTCTCCGTGCTGGTATTAGCCTGGGATGAGGCCGCGCCAACCGTACGGGCCGTGGTGGAGGCCGCCCCAACCATAGGCTCCTTGCTAGTGCTGCTGCCGCCTGCCCTGCCCGAGCCAGCGCCTGCGCCGCCTATCCCGGTGGCACCCGCCGCCAAGCCTACCCCCGCCGAGTTGGCCAACCCAGCGCCGGCCCTGCCCCCTACCCTGCCGCCCCCCACGCCCGCGCTTGCCACGGCAACCGCTACGGCACCGGCGCCACCAGTGCCGGCCCCGCAACCAGCGCTGCCCGAAGCTACCCTGCCTACGCCGGCCCTAGGCGAGCCTGCCAGGGCAGCCGCGCCCGGTGTTCGGGTGGTGCACGTGGTGGCCAGTCAGCCGCCAGCCACTGTGCGCAGCGGCTCTTTTCAGGTACCGGCCGCGCCTTATTTAGGGGCTACCGCGCCGCCCGCCATGCCAGTGCCAGTGGCCACCGCCGAATATCCTACGCAGACTTTAACCACCGTTTCGTCTTTGGAGCCGAGCCCTACGCCAGCGCCAGAACTGTTGCAAAACAGTAAGTTAGTCAGCAGTACTAGCGTGGTTGCTGAGGTAGAAACGGCAGATAGTGCGGCTACTACCAGCACAACTGCTCCCCCGCAGCTCACCGAAGCTGCCGCGCCAGCTACTGAAGCCCCACCCGCCGGAGCTACCGCACCCGCTGCGCCAGCCCCTACCGAAGCCCTAGGCCTCCCCTTAGCAGAAGCAGCCTTCGCCGCCGCCGAAATACTGGACCCGAACCCCGAAGAAGAACTGCAGTCCACTAGCCAGCAGTTGCCTGCGGCCGCCACGCCCGCCGACTCGCCCCGGCTCAGTGACCCGGCTCCCGTTGGTACCTCGCCTCTGCTGGGCCCATTTGGCAACCGCCTGCCCCAATTCGATACTTCGGCGGCGCCCGCGCCGCGTACTACCGTGCGCGCCGCGGTGGCCGACGACCCCGAGGATACCCCCGAGGAGCGGGCCCGCGTATTTGCGGCTTCGGTGGCGGCCGCCCAGCAGTACACCGCGCCCGACCTCAACAGCCAGGTGATTCGCTACGCGCGCCTGGCCGTGCCACTGGCCCTGGCCGAGGGCCCATACGAGGTCATTTACGCCCCGGCCTGGCCCACCTGGCTGGCCGCCCTCGAGCTACGCCAGCGCACCCTAGGCCCCCTGGTGCTGCACTTGCCCGCCCTGGCCGCCGGCCGCCAGCCCGCCGACACCGCCGCCGGCTGGCCCGCCGAGCTGCAGCGCCAGGTGCTGCGCCAAGCCGATTTGGTGCTGGTCGAAACCTACGCCCTGGCCCGCCGCTTGCGCCGCGAGTTGGGCCTGGGCCCCGCCACCGTGCGGGTGGTGCCCACCGCCGACGCGGCCGCCGTGGCCCGTGCCCTGCGCCGCGCCCGCCGCCGCCCCGGCCTGGCGTAGCCCCCTAGGGGTAGCCGCGCGGCAAAAGCGCCGCCAGGGCCAACTCAGCGGCCCGCGCCGCCAAGCTAGCCGCACCGGTACCTTTGCCGGGCACAACCAAGCTGGCTCCGTGGGGAGTTTTTTGTCGATGACGGATTTTGAACACGAATTTGAGGAGGCGCTGGAAGCCGACCCCCACACCGGCGAGTTGCTGGTGCTGGTGCCTTTTTCGGTGGCCGAGGTGTACGGCACCAAGGGCGAGCTGCCGGTACGCACCCGCATCGAGGGCTTCCCCTACCTGGGCGAGCTGACGCCCTACGGCGAGGGCTACCACGCCCTCATCGTGCCGCGCGCGGTGCGCCGGGCCGTGGGCAAAACCGTGGGCGACGTGCTGCGCGTGGCCCTCAGCCGCGACCCTGACGAGCGCGTGGTGCCCCTACCCGACGACCTGGCCGCCGCCCTGGCCAACGAGCCGGCCGCGCTCGCTTTCTACAAAAAACTGCCCCAGCCCGACCAGCGCGCCTACGTGCGCTACCTGGCCGGCGCCAAGCGGCCCGACGAGCGCGGCAAGCGCCTGCAAGAAACCGTGTATCGCCTAGGACAAGGCTTGAAGCGGAAGTAAGGTAAATGAGTAAATGTGCGGATGGGGAAATATGTGCAGATGAGAAAAAAGGCGGTCATGCTGAGCTTGCCGAAGCATCTCTACCACGCCGCTCGGGTGTCGTTCGGTAGAGATGCTTCGGCAGGCTCAGCATGACCGCCTTTTTTCTCACCATTCCACCGCCTCACCACTTTACTGTCGGGCCAGCACCAGGACCACGCGGTTGGGCAAATACAGGTTGAGGCGCGGGGCCTCGGCGGTGCCGCCGCCCCCTAGGGTATCGTACACCACCGACTCGTCGAGGCGGTTGAAGCCGCCGAACTCGCTGCGGTCCGACTGCAGCACCAGGCGGTAGCGGCCGGCGGCGGGCACCGGAATACCGTAGTCGGCAAAGCTTTCGCTCACATTGAAGCTGAACACGAACACCAGCCCGGCGCGGGCAAAGGCCAGCACCTTGTTGCCGTAGTCGATATTGAGCAGCTGGGCGGGACCTTTTACCAGCAGTTGGCGCTCGCGGGCCAGGGCCAGCATGGCCTTATCGAAGGCCAGCAGCTGGCTGTAGCGCAGGTCGGGGTTATCAGCTAGGCTCCACTGGCGGCGGGCGAAGTGGTAGCTCCAATCATTGCCCTCGCGCGGGAAATCGACCCATTCGGGGTGGCCAAACTCGTTGCCGATAAAGGCCAGGTAGGCCTCGCCACCCGCCGCGATGGTGACGAGCCTAATGAGCTTGTGCAGGGCCGTGGCGCGGGCCGCCTGCATGTCGCCGTCGAGCACGCCCATGTGGGTGTAGATGGCCGCGTCGTAGAGCCAGTGCGCTATCGTCTTATCGCCCACTAAGGCCTGGTCGTGGCTTTCGGCGTAGGCCACGGTTTTCTCGCCCGCGCGGCGGTTGGTCAGCTGGTGCCACAGCTCGCCTAGGTCCCAGTTTTCGTCGCGCTGGTGCTTGAGGGTTTTAATCCAGAAATCGGGCAGTCCCATCCCTAGGCGGTAGTCGAAGCCCACGCCCCCGTCGGCAATGGGGCGGCAGAGGCCGGGCAGCCCGCTCATGTCCTCGGCCACGAGCAGGGCCGATTTTTTCAATTCGCGCACCAGCGTGCTGGCCAGCATCAGGTATAAAATGGCGTCGTCGTCGGCCGCCGGCCCGAAGTAGTCCTCGTAGCCGCCAAAAGCGTGGCCCTCACCGTGGTGGTGGTAGAGCATGGACGTAATGCCATCGAAGCGGAAGCCATCGAAGTGAAACTCCTCGAGCCAGTAGCGCAGGTTCGAGAGCAGAAACTGCTGCACCTCGGGCCGGCCGTAGTCGAAGAGCTTGCTGTCCCAGCCGGGGTGGTTGCCGCGCTCGCCCTTGTGGAAGTAGAGGTTGCCCGAGCCGTCGAAGTCGGCCAGGCCCTCGGCCTCGTTCTTCACGGCGTGCGAGTGCACCAAGTCGAGCAGCACCACCAAGCCGCGCCGGTGGGCCTCGTTTACCAGATATTTCAGGTCCTCGGGCGTGCCGAAGCGCGAGCTGGGCGCGAAGAAATTAGCCACGTGGTAGCCAAACGAGCCGTAGTAGGGGTGCTCAAGCACGGCCATGAGCTGCACGGCGTTGTAGCCCTCGGCCTGGATGCGGGGCAAAATCAGGTCAGCAAACTCGCGGTAGGTGCCCACGCGGCCTTCCTCCTGGGCCATGCCCACGTGCGCCTCGTAGATGAGGGGCTGGCCCTTGGTGGCGTTGGCCACGCGGAAGGTCTGGTCGGTCCAGGTGAACGGCGCTTCGGGCACCCACAGCTGGGCCGCGAAGTCGTTAGTATGGGGGTCTTGCACGGCGCGGCGCAGGTAGGCCGGCAGGCGGTCCTTGCCCTGGCCGTGGGCCACCACGTGCAGCTTATAGCGCGAATTGGGGGCTAGGCGGCGGGTGCCGTCCGCATCGGGCAAAAACAGCTCCCACACGCCCGTCGCTTCGTTTTTAGTCAGCGGGTCGGCCTCGCGGTTCCAGAAGTTAAAGTCGCCCACCAGGCTCACGCGCTCGGCGCCGGGCGCCCACTCGCGCACCACGTAGCCGCGCCGCTTGGCGTCGTAGTGCAGCCCTAGGCGCTGGTGGGCGGTGGCAAACTTGCCCAGCGAGCCGTACTCCTTCGTGATAACGGCTAGGCGGTCGGCCAGGCGCTGCTGGCGGGCCAGCAGCACGGGCTCGTAGGGCTGTAGCCAGCCGTCTTCTTTGGTCAGGGCCAGGGTGGGCGCGGTAGGAGTCAGCGTGTCGGGAGCCATGCGGAGCGGGAATGGAGGGTTACGGGGTAAAAGTAGCGCGCCCGCCCACAATCACGGACGGGCGCGCTACTTTGCACTATGCAAAGACTTATACGCATCTTTTGGCAAGCCGGAGCCCTAGGGCTGGCCGTGGCGGCCCCCGCCCTGGCCCAGCCCGCCCGCGTGCCCGACCAGCTGCCACCCGCCGCCGCGCCGGTGGTGGCCCAGCACGCGATGGTGGTATCGGCGCACCCGGCCGCCTCGCGGGTGGGGCGCGACGTGCTGCAGCAGGGCGGCAATGCCTACGACGCGGCCGTGGCCGTGCAGTTTGCGCTGGCCGTGGTGCTGCCGGTGGCCGGCAACGTGGGCGGCGGCGGCTTCATCGTGTACCGCGACCACGCGGGCCCGGCCGGCACCCTCGACTTCCGCGAAACGGCGCCGGCCGCCGCCAGCCGCGATATGTACTTAGATGCCAGCGGCAACGTGGTGCCCGGCCGCAGCACCTACGGCGCGCTGGCCGTGGGCACGCCCGGCACCGTGGCCGGCATGGAAGCCCTGCATAAAAAACTCGGCAAGCTGCCCTGGGCTCGGCTCGTGGCCCCGGCCGTGCGCCTGGCCCGCCTAGGGGTGGCCCTCACCGAAAAGGAAGCCGCCGGCCTCAACCGCACCCGCGAGAGCTTCGTGAAGTACAACCCCGGCCAGACCCTGGCCTTCGTGCGCGCCGCGCCCTGGCAAAAGGGCGATACCCTGAAGCAACCCAAGCTGGCTGCCACGCTGCAACGCATTCAGGACCAGGGCCGCGCCGGCTTCTACCGGGGCCGCACCGCCGAGCTGCTGCTGGCCGACATGCAGCGCAACGGCGGCCTACTCACCCAGGCCGACCTCGACGGCTACCAGCCCAAGTGGCGCGACCCGCTGCGGGGCCAGTACCGCGGTTACGAAGTACTTACGATGCCGCCACCCAGCAGCGGCGGCGTGGCCCTGCTGCAAATCCTGCAGATGCTGGAGCCCTACAACCTGGGCCAGCTCGGCTACCACACGCCCGCCGCCGTGGCCCTCATCACCGAGGCCGAGCGCCGCGCCTACGCCGACCGCGCCACCTACCTCGGCGACCCCGACTTCGGTCGGGTGCCCGTGGCGCAGCTGCTGGCCAAGGCCTACAACAAGCAGCGCTTCGGCACGCTGCCCGCCGACGGCCGGGCCACGCCCAGCACCCAGGTAACGGCCGGCCCCGGCCTGCCCCGCTACGAAAGCGACCAAACCACCCACTACGACATCGTGGATGCGCAGGGCAACGCCGTGAGCTGCACCACCACCCTCAACGGCGCCTACGGCAGCAAGGTAGTGGTGGCGGGCGCGGGCTTTCTGCTTAACAATGAGATGGATGACTTCTCCTCGAAAGTCGGCGTACCCAATATGTACGGCCTGGTGGGCGGCGCGGCCAACGCCATTGCGCCCGGCAAGCGCATGCTCAGCAGTATGACGCCCACCATCCTCACCCGCGGCGGCAAGCTGGCGCTCGTCACGGGCTCGCCGGGCGGCAGCACCATCATCACCACCGTGCTGCAGTCCATCCTGGCCGTAGTTGACTACGGGGCCGATGCTGAGCAAACCGCCGCCGCCCCGCGCCTGCACCATCAGTGGCTGCCCGACCAGCTCGACGTGGAAGCCAGCGCCCTAGCCCCCACCGCCGAGCAAACGCTCAAAGACAAGGGCTTCAACCCCCAGCCCCGCGCTGCCTGGGGCCGCCTCGACCTCATCAAGGTGCTGCCGGGCGGCCAATTGCAAGGCGGCGCCGACCCCAGGGGCGACGACACGGCCGTGGGGTATTAAGGCGTGTAGTAGTGGCCTGACCAGCCCGTCATGCTGAGCCTGTCGAAGCATCTCTACCGCGCCGTTAGGATACTCCTAGGCGGCGCGGTAGAGATGCTTCGACAGGCTCAGCATGACGGGCTGCTTTGTTACCGACTTAATCCTAACCTAAAAATATTTTTTCTGACAATCAATACTTTACCAGAATACTTATCTTTTTATTAACTACCAACCAACCTTCCCTAGGGGCTGCGCCACATTAAACCAAAGCTGCTGCGCGTGACCCTTTCTACCCCCTTTCTTTCCCTGCCTGACGAGCAGCAGCTGCTAGCCGACTGCCTGGCCCAGAACCGGGCAGCGCAGCACCAGCTTTACCAGCGCTACAAAACGGCCATGTTCAGCTGCGCACTGCGCATCCTCAACGACCGGGCCCTGGCCCAGGATGCACTGCAGGACGCTTTCCTGGCCGTGTTTCAGCAGCTGGCGGCTTTTCGCCAGCACTCCACCCTAGGGGCCTGGATAAAGCGCATCGTGGTGCAAACGGCCCTGCACACGCTGCGCCGCGAGCAGCGCATGGAAGTGTATGACCAGGAGCGCCACCCCGAGCCGCTGGTGCCCTGGCGCGACAACCTCACCGGCGAGGCGCTGGCCCAGGCCATTGCCGAGCTGCCGGCCGGCTACCGCGCCGTGTTTTGCCTGGTGGAGGTAGAGGGTTACCTGCACCGCGAAGTGGCTGAATTGCTGGGCATTTCGGAAGGCACCAGCAAGTCGCAGCTGCACCAGGCCAAGCGCCTGCTACAACTAAAACTCGCCTCGCTCTACCATGCCTAGCCCAATTCCCCCCCTAGGGCCCGACGCCCAGCCCGACGCCGGCGCGCCCCACCTACGGCGGGCTGTGGGCGAGCTGCCCACCCACGAGCCCGACGCGTCCACCTGGGACGCCATTGCCGCCCGGCTAACCGGCGAGCAAGCCCTAGCCCGCGCCCTACCGCAGCTACCTACTTACGAACCCGCACCCGATACTTGGGAGCACCTGGCCGCCCGCCTAGACCAGCTAGCGGCCCCTAAGCCGCGGTGGCGCCTGCGTCCACGCCGCCGCTGGGCCGCCGTGAGCCTGGGTCTGGCAGCCTCCCTGCTGCTGTTGCTGACCGTGGGCCGGGGCTGGTGGCGGCAGGCGGCCGCGCCATTCTCCCCGGTGGTAGCTACGGTGCCCCCCGCCCTGCCTGCCCTGCCGCCCCCGCCGGCCGCCGACCCCCTAGAGGCGGAAGGCGAGCAGTTTATCGATGCGCATTGCTCGTCGCTGCCGCAGGTGTGCCAGTCAGGCGAGTTTCAGCAGCTACGCGCCCAGCTCACGGCCTTGCAGCAGCAGGAGCGGCGGCTGCGCACCCAAACGCAGCAGCGCGGCGCCAACCCCCACTTGGTGCAGCAGCAGGTGCAAGTCACCATTCGCAAAGCCACCGTCACGCGCGAGCTTATTCACCTCCTTATCTCATGAGCCACGCCCGATTCGTGTTATTGCTGAGCGGCTGGGGCCTGCTGACACTGCTGGGGCCTAGGCGGCCGGCGGCGGCTCAGGCGGCGGCTGCGCCGGCCGCACCCCGCAAGGTGCTGGTGCTCACGCGCACCACTGAGCAAACGCTGCCCTGCCCGCCCGGCACGGTAGTGCGCATTCGGGCCGACCGGGCCACGGTGCGCGTGCAGGGCTGGAGCCAGCCCACGGTACGCGTGGTGCTACGCCTGAGCACCCGCCACCCCGAGCGCGCCGTGGCCGAAAAAGACCTCGCCCTAACCCAGTACCAAATCAGCCACGAAAACGGGGCCATCGACTTGGTGAACTACGTGGCGCTGCCCGCCGGCGCCCCCACCCCGGCCAGCGACTTGCGCGCCGACTACACCGTGCTGATGCCCGCCGCCAACGCCCTGCGCGTAGCCAACACCTATGGCCTCACGCAGCTAACCGGCCTCAGCGGCACCCAAAAGCTGACCCAGGATTTTGGGCAAGTAGAGCTGCGCCAGCTGCGCGGCACCCTGGAGGCCACCGTGCGCTACGCCGACCTCACGGGCACCGACTTGCAGATGAGCTTCACCTGCCAGGCCGAGAAGTCGGCCCTGCAGCTCAAAGGCGTGGGCGGCGGCTACGCCATTCGTAACCGCTACGGCAGCATCCGCCTCGAGCCCACCGCCGAGTTAACGGGCCTCGTGATTGACGCCGAGCGCACCGAGGTAAGCCTACTGCCGCCCGCGCAGGCGCAGTTCAGCTACCAGCTCACGGCCACCCACGGCCGCCTCAGCCTGCCCGCTGACTACCCCGACCCCGGCGGGGGGCGCACCTCCTGGCAATCGGGCGGGCCCGCGCGGCAGCCCCTGGTTCGCATTATCACCACCTACGCGCCCATCACGCTGCAATCCACGGCCGGCGCCCAGCTCTCCCCGCCCCGATGACTCGTTTTTTTCGCGCTCGCCCGGCGCTGCTCGGGCTGCTACTCGGGGCCCTAGGGGCTGCCTATCGGCCCGCCGCTGCCCAAACCGCGCAGCCCGATTCAACCACTATTCACTACGAGGAAGTGACCGTGCCCGAACCCACCGCTGCGCCGGCCGCCTCGCGCTTGCAGGTGCAGGAGCGCACACTGTGGAAGCTGGGCCTCAACAACTTGCTGTATCTGCCCGCCGGCTGGTCGCACGAGTTCAGCGCCGTACCCTCGGTCTACCGCTACGCCCGCTACGGCCTGCACCTGGCCTTCGAGCGCAAGCTGGGGGCCCGGTGGACGGTGATGGGTGAATTAAGCCCTTACCTGCTCGATTACCAGCCCGTTGAGATGAATATTCCGGGCGTGGTGCTCTGCGGCCGCACGCAGTTGGCCGGGCGCTACTACTACAACCTGGGTCGGCGCCTGCGCCTGGGCAAGAGCGCGGGCAACTTCTCGGGCAATTACTTCTCGGTATCCCTAGGGGGTGGCTACGGCCAGCGGGCCCACGAAACGGCCTTTTTCTTCTTCCCCCAAGCGGGTCTCTTCGCCCGCTTCGATGCGGCCCTACTCTACGGCCTGCAGCGGCGGCTGGGCCGCTACGGCTTCGCCGATTTCAACGTGGGCATCCCCTTCGCCCTGAGTTCGGGCGCGGCTACCTCTACTTACTACCCCAACTTTTCCGGGCCCACGCTGGCCGTCAACCTGCGCCTAGGCCTGTGCCTGGGGCAGTAAGCACCCTAGGGTCCTTTCGGCCTGCCACCTGCTTTTCCACCCCCTATCCTTTCTGCCATATGCGCTTTCTACAAACTGTCCTTCTATTAGCCCTAGGGGCACTGGTGGCCGCCCCCGCCGCCCAGGCCCAGCGCGTGGAGGTTGCCGGCCTGTCGGCCAGCTTCAACGTCAGCCAGAGCTGGGTGCGCGAGTCCGACCTACAATTGGGCCGCTACTTGCTAGGCACTACACCGCGCAGCGTCCGCTTCGACGATACCGGCAACCGCTACAGCGCCTACGCCCGCATCCGGCTGGGCGAAGGCGCCTACTTCGCGCAACCAGAGCTAGCCTACACTAGCGTGCTCAGCAGCCGCTACGACCTCAGCTACCCCGGCGACCCCGGCCCGCCCAGCGCCCCCGATTACCAAAGCGCCAGCAGCGGACCTTTTGGCTACCGCATTCGGCGGGCCGAGGTGGCGGCGCTGGTGGGGCGGCACCTCGGGCCGCGCTTCTACGTGCTGGCGGGGCCCGTGCTGGCACGGCAATTCCGCAATTCGGCCGATGGCCAGTCGAGTACCGCGGCCGTGTACCGCAGCCTCTACGAGGCCGTCGAGCCGGTGCAGCTGCTGGCCCAGGCGGGCCTCGGGCTACAAGTGTGGCGCCTCGACTTCGGGCTGCGCTACGAGCAAAGCCTGACGCCCTACACCCGCCAGGTTACCTACCAGGGCCAAACCCAGGACTTCCACCAACGCACCAACCAGTTCATCCTCAGCCTGGGCGTGCTGCTCTACGACCGCAACCAGCGCTGGCGCCGCTGAGGGGGCCTAGGCAACTTTTTGTGCGCCAGCCACCATTCGTCGCCCTAGGGTGTCCGTTAGGCTGGAGATGTCGCTTGCAAAGCCCAATCGAAAGTCATACCTTTGCACCGAAATTTGTATTCAATCTGAAAAGAGGGGACGCGCAGTCCCCTCTTTTTTTGCCCTACCCCGCCCAGCTATGGCCAAATTTGACCGCCACCAGATTCAGCAGCTGCTCGCCGAGGCCATCGGCGACACCGAGCTGTTTGTGGTGGGCCTGACCGTGTCCGACTCGGTGCTGCCCAAGATTACCGTTACGCTCGACGGCCCCACCGGCCTCGGCATCGACGAGATTGCCACCATCACGCGCCGCCTCAACCGCGCCATGGAGGCCACCTACGGCGAAGAAGCCGCCTACTCGCTCGAAGTAACTTCGCCTGGCGCCGACCAGCCTCTCACCGACCCGCGCCAGTATGCGCGCCACGTGGGCCGCTCGCTGCACCTTAAGCTGCAGGACGGCACCGAGAAAACCGGCCCGCTCGTGAACGTGCTGCCCGAGGGCCTTGAAATCACCGAAGTGGTGAAGGTGAAAACCAAAAAGACTACCCTGCCCGCCGTCGTTATTCCCTTCGGGGACATAAAGGAGGCGAAAGTTGTTATCTCTTTTAAATAAGCTAGTAGCCTCTTAGCTGCTAAACCCTCAACTCTCATGGCTAAAAAAGTCACTCCCAGCCCGCAGGAGGTCGCTGCCGCTCAGGCCGACCTGAACGCCCGGATGCTTATCGAGAACTTCCAGGAGTTCGCCAAGAGCCGCAACATCGACCGGCCCACGATGATGTCAATTCTGGATGACGTGTTCCGCACGATGATTCGCAAGCGGTTTGAGGACGATTCCAACTTCGACGTCATCATTAACCCCGACAACGGCGACTTGGAAATTTGGCGCAACCGTGAAATCGTGGACGACGACTCGGAGGACATCTGGGATTTCGACAAGATTCCGCTGGCCGAGGCCCAGAAGATTGAGCCTGACTTCGAGGTGGGCGAATCGGTAGCCGAGCCCATTAAGATTGAAGATTTTGGCCGTCGCGCCGTGCTCTTAGCCCGCCAAACGCTCATTCAGCGCGTGAAGGACATGGAGCGCGACAACCTCTACCAGAAGTACAAAGACCTGGTGGGCGAGATTATCACCGGCGAGGTGTACCAGGTATGGAGCCGCGAGGCCCTCATCCTTGACAAGGACGAAAACGAGTTGGTACTGCCTAAAAGCGAGCAGATACCTAAGGACCGTTACCGTAAAGGCGATACCGTGCGGGCCGTAGTGCACCGCGTTGACGTAGTGAATGGTGCGCCTAAAGTGATTCTGAGCCGCGCCGCGCCCGCTTTCCTGGAGCGCCTGTTTGAGCAGGAAGTACCCGAGATTTACGACGGCCTTATCACTATCAAAAACGTGGTGCGCGAGCCCGGCGAGCGGGCTAAGGTAGCCGTAGAAAGCTACGACGAGCGCATCGACCCGGTGGGCGCCTGCGTAGGCATGAAGGGCAGCCGTATTCACCCCGTGGTGCGCGAGCTGATGAACGAGAACATCGACATTATCAACTTTACCGATAACCTGGAGTTGTTCATTGCCCGCGCCCTGAGCCCGGCCAAGGTAGGCTCCATGAAAATCAGCGAACTAACCGGCCGGGTTTCGGTGTTCATGAAACCCGACCAGGTGAGCTTAGCCATCGGCCGGGGCGGCGCCAACATCAAGCTGGCCTCGCGGCTGGTGGGCATGGAAATCGACGTGTTCCGCGAGGCTATCGACTACGAAGAAGACATCGCGCTGGAAGAATTCAGCGACGAGATTGAGGCTTGGATTATCGCTGAGTTGAAGAAGATTGGCCTCGATACCGGTCGTGCCGTACTAGCCGTGAAGAAAGACGACATCGTGCGCCGTACCGAGTTGGAGGAAGAAACCGTGGATGATGTATACCGCATTATCCGTCAAGAATTTGCCGACGACGAGGACTTGACCACGGACGAAGCCAGCACCCCGACCACCGACAATACCCCGGCCGCCGAATGAGCGCCGGGGCCAACCGCCAGCGAACGAGGTAGTAAATCGGGCCAATTGGCCGGTTTATAGCCCGCTGGCCCGATTTACCCGTTACCTTTGTATTCCAGAACGTTCGTTCGCACCTCTTAGTAAATGGCGGAAGCAACCCCCAAACGGCTTCTTCAGGCGGCCAAAGACCTGAATATCGCAATCGACCGGGCGGTCGAGACCCTAGCCCGCAAGGGTATTGCGGTCGAAAACAAGCCCACCACGAAGCTGACCGGCGAGCAGGTGGCTTTGTTGGAGAAAGAATTTGCCTCCTCGGCCCAGGAAAAGCAACAGGCCGAGCGCCACACCCAGGCCCGCCGCCAAAGCGAGTTGAATGCGCAGGCCCAGGCCGCCGCGGCCCGTCCGGCCCCAGTTACGGCTCCAGCCCCCGCGGCCAAGCCACAGCCAGCTCCCGTAGCCGTAGCGGCCCCGGCGCCAGTTGCCGCAGCCCCGGTTGCTGCTGCTGAGCCAGTTGCCGCTGTGCCGGCTGCTCCAGCGCCAGTTGCTGCCCCCGCGGCAGCTGCGCCCGCCGCCCCCACTGTTCCCGACACTACCCGCCCGGCTGCCCCCGGCCTGAAAGTACTTGGCAAGATTGAGCTTGACAGCAAGGGACGCGTAGTGCGCCCGGCTGCGCAGCCCCAGGCCCAGCCTAGGGCTACGGCAGCTCCCGAGCCGCGCCTGGCTGCACCGACCGCAGTTGCTGCTCAGCAGCCAGCCGCCAGCGCCCCGGCAGCGCCTGCGCCTACCGCTGCCCCCGCACCCGTGGCCCAGCCAGTTGCCGCCGCACCCGCAGCGGCAGCGCCGGCCTCAGTTGCTACGCCGGCCGCCGTTGCTCCGGCTGTGGCTGCGCCGGCCGAGCCGGCTGCTGCTCCATCCGCGCCGCAGCCCGAAGCTCCGGCTGCCGAAGATGGTACCATCGTGGCCAAAGCCGACCAGCTGAAGGGCTTGACCGTACTGGGCAAAATCCAGCTGCCGGTTGACAACAGCCGGCGCGGCCCAGGTGGCCGGGGTCCTCGCCCGGTAGCTTCGTCCGACGTGCGCAAGAGCGGCCTTGGCAATACCAACCAGAAAAAGCGCCAGCGCCTACCGGTGCCCGGCCAGCCCAGCGGCAATGCGGGTGGCAACACGGGCACTGGCCAGCAAGGTGGCGGCTACCAGGGCAACCGCCCCGGCGGCGCAGGCCAGCAGCCTGGCAATCGCCCAGGAGGTCCCGGTGGCAATAACCGGCCCGCTCCCGGTGGCAATAACCGGCCTGGCCAGGGCAACCGCGCGCCACAACCCGCGCTTACGCCCGAGCAAAACGACAAGCAGATTCAGGAGCAAATCAAGGCTACGCTAGCTAAGCTAAGCGGCGGCAAGAACAACGCCGCTGCTAACCGCGCCAAGTACCGCCGTGATAAGCGCGGCATGGCCGCCGAAGAGCGCGAAGCCCTGCGCGCTCAGAACGAGCTGGATGCCAAGACCTTGAAGCTGACCGAATTCATTTCGGCCAACGACTTGGCTTCGCTCATGGATGTGAACGTGAACGAGGTTATCCGGGTGTGCCTAGGCATGGGCATGTTCGTCTCCATCAACCAGCGCCTCGATGCCGAAGCCATCACGGTTATTGCCGACGAGTTTGGCTACGACGTGGAGTTTCTGTCGGCCGAGCAGGAAGACGATAACATCGAGATTAACGACGCGGAGGAGGACTTGCAGCCCCGCGCGCCCATCGTGACCATCATGGGCCACGTTGACCACGGCAAAACGTCGCTGCTTGACTACATCCGGAGCGCCAACGTGGCGAAGGGCGAGGCCGGCGGCATCACCCAGCACATTGGCGCCTACGAGGTGAAAACTCAGTCGGGCTCGCCTATCACCTTCCTCGATACGCCTGGCCACGAAGCCTTTACGGCCATGCGTGCCCGCGGTGCCAAGGTCACGGACATTGCCATTATTGTGGTGGCGGCCGACGACTCAGTAATGCCGCAAACCAAGGAGGCCATCAACCACGCGCAAGCGGCAGGGGTGCCCATTATTATCGCACTCAACAAGATTGATAAGCCCTCGGCCAACCCGGAGAAGATTCGCGAAGAGCTTTCGCAAATGAATATCTTGGTGGAGGAATGGGGCGGCAAGTACCAAAGCCAGGAGGTTTCGGCTAAGTCGGGCCTAGGGGTGGAGGAATTGCTAGAGAAAGTGCTACTCGAAGCTGAATTGTTGGACCTCAAAGCCAATCCCGACCGCAACGCCGTGGGTACAGTTATCGAAGCCGAGCTGGACAAAGGCCGTGGCTACGTAACCACCGTGCTGGTGCAAACTGGCACCCTGAACGTGGGCGACATTGTGCTGGCTGGCCCGCACTACGGTCGCGTAAAGGCCATGACCGACTACCGCGGCAAGCGCAAGAAGCTGGCTGGCCCCGCTACTCCCGTGCAGGTGCTAGGCTTGACGGGCGCCCCGCAAGCTGGCGACCGCATCCAGGTAATGGAAACGGAGCGCGAAGCCCGCGAGCTAGCCACCCAGCGCCAGCAGCTGGCCCGCGAGCAAAGCATCCGCACCAAGAAGCACATCACCCTCGACGAGATTGGCCGCCGCTTGGCTATCGGCTCGTTTAAGGAATTGAACATTCTGGTGAAAGGTGACGTGGATGGCTCGGTGGAAGCCTTGTCGGACTCGCTGCTAAAGCTCAGCACGCCCGAAGTGAAGGTGAATATCCTGAGCAAAGGGGTAGGCGCCATCTCCGAAAGCGACGTGCTGTTGGCCTCGGCTTCCGATGCCATCATCATCGGCTTCCAGGTGCGGCCTTCGCAAAGCGCGCGCCGCCTGGCCGAGCAAGAGCAAATTGATATCCGTCTCTACTCCATCATCTACAACGCCATCAACGAGGTGAAGGACGCGATGGAGGGCATGCTGGCCCCGACCTTACACGAGGTCATAACGGCTAACGCCGAGGTGCGCCAAGTGTTTAATATCACTAAAGTTGGTACCATTGCCGGCTGTATGATGACCGACGGCACCCTGACCCGCAAGACTAAAGTGCGCGTAGTGCGCGATGGCATTGTGCAATACACAGGTGATATTCAAGACCTCAAGCGCTTCAAAGACGACGTGTCGGAAGTGCGCCAGGGCTACGAATGTGGTATTTCTATCAAAGGCTTCAACGACCTGCAAGAAGGTGACAATATTGAGGGCTTCGAAGAACAGGAAATCAAGCGTAAACTCTAATCACTGATTAGCGCGGATTTCACGGATTTTGTGGACGTTAAGCAAAAAGAGGCTGCTATCACTAGCAGCCTCTTTTTGCTTTCTTTCCAAGTACTCGTACCTAAGTAAACAGGTAATTAAACAGTCGTCTACAAAATCCGTGAAATCCGTTAAAATTCGCGCTAATCAGTGATTAGAAGAAGAGAAACTTATGCTTCTTCTGCTTCAACGGCTTGCCGGTGGTATGGGCCCCTAGGAGCACGCGGCGCGTGTCGCCGCGCTTCTGTTCCTGGCCACGCAACTCTCTGAATTTAAGCACTCGAAAGGAGCCGGTATTCTTATCCTGTTGGCGCGAAGGGCCTGCCTTAGCCATGCCAAAGCTGGTATTGCCGGTGCGGGCCTCCATTATCTGCAGCTGCTGGTCGCGGGCGGCCTCCTCGGGGCTCATCTGCTGCTGGCGGCGCAAGCGAGCAGCATCGAGGGGCAGCTTAGCAGAAGGGCGAGTTGACGCCGAAGTACTAGTCGGAAAATCCGGCGCTGTGGTTTGCGCTTGGGCAGGGGCGGCTAGCAGCCCGGTACCAGCCAGCAAGGCAGAGGCAATTATTTTCTTCACGCGAAGGAGCACTGTAAAAACGTGGGAAAAGCGAAGTGGAAGTTAGCCTAAAAACACGGCCTGGCCTAGAACAATTTCCAAGCCAGGCCGTGCGCGCGCCTTTACTTACTGGCTAGCCCCTAGGGCCGCGCCCGCAAAGCATCGCGAATCTGGGTTAGCAGCACTTCTTCCTTAGAAGGCACGGGGTCAGCTACGACGGCCACCGGCTCGGGCTTCTTCTTTATACTGTTGGCTCCCTTCACTATCAAGAAGATAATGAACGCGATGATGATAAAATTGATGACGGCATTGAGGAATAGGCCAACTTTCATGGGCCCTGCCGTGATATCGGAAAAATCGACGTGGCCCAGGCCTAGGCCCACAATCGGCATAATAACGTCGTCGGTTAACGACGTCACAATCTTTCCGAAAGCGGCACCGATGATGACGCCGACTGCAAGGTCGAGTACGTTGCCCTTGGAAATGAATTCTTTGAATTCGGAAACAATGCTCATAAGGAAAACAGTAAGGGGTGAAAGTGAAAAGTGTTGACCGGTAGTATTCTACAAAATGCGGCCGCGTGAACTACTAGCGTATAGGCTGAGCACTATTTATTGTAACTTCCTCCTATTTAATGTTGCAAAACTGCTAACCCGTGTATAGCAAACATACATAATTTCGCTGAACACCCACTATTTATCCTATCAAGCTCCCGATTTACCAGTTTAGCACCAGTTTGAGCGCAGCCGTACCTTTGGGTCGCTTTTATTCGTCCCCCACATCTGCTCATGGCTGTGCCTTTCGAAAACCTTCTTTACGAACTGGATGCCGCCACTGGCATTCTGACGTTGACCATCAACCGCCCTACTAAGCTTAATGCGCTTAACGCCGCTACCATTCAGGAGCTAGACCAAGCTATCGAGCGGGCACTGACCGATAGCGCCGTGCGGGGCATCTTGCTAACGGGCAGTGGCGAAAAGGCGTTTGTGGCTGGCGCCGACATTGCCGAGCTGGCGGCTACCGCCGATGCCGCCGCCGCACAACGCCTGTCAGCCTACGGGCAAGGGGTTTTTCGGCGCTTCGAAACCAGCCCAAAGCCCGTGGTGGCGGCCGTCAATGGCTTTGCCCTAGGGGGGGGCTGCGAGTTGGCTATGGCTTGCCACCTGCGGGTAACCGCTGACAATGCGCGCTTTGGGCAGCCCGAAGTAAACCTGGGCCTACCGCCCGGCTACGGCGGTACGCAGCGCCTGGTGCAACTAATAGGCAAGGGCAAGGCGCTGGAGCTGCTGCTGACTGCCGACCAAGTGAAAGCCGACGAGGCTGTGCGCCTGGGCCTAGCCAACCACGTTGTACCGCAGGCCGAACTACTTGATTTTTGCAAAAATTTACTGCTCAAGATTTTGAGTAAGGGTCCGCTCGCTGTTGGCCTCACCATTGGGTGCGTTAATGCCTATTTCAATACAGGCGGCGAGGCCGGCTTTGCAGCCGAGGCGGCGGCCTTCGGTCAGGCGTTTGCCACGGCCGACTTTAAGGAGGGCACAACGGCTTTTTTAGAGAAGCGGCCGGCCGTATTTAAAGGTGTTTAGTTTTTAATGCGACCAGGTGGGCAATGCGAAAGATGTGAAAAGGAGTTTCACCCGTTGCGGCTACGCTTGCTGCTCATTGCCATCTTTTCGCATCTTCCACATTTCCATATCTTTATTTGATGAGTATCGCGAAGCGGCTGGCATCCCAGACGGCTATCTACGGGGTCAGCAGCATTGTGGGGCGGGTGCTCAGCTACCTGCTAGTGCCGATATACACGGCCCATTTTGCGGCGGCCGAGTACGGCATCGTGACGGGGCTGTACGCCTACGTTTCTTTTTTAAATGTGGTATTCACCTACGGGCTGGAAACCACCTTTTTTCGCTTCGCCAACCGGCCGGGCACCGACCGACGCGAGCTGTACAACCAGACGCTTAGCCTACTGCTACTCAGCAGCCTAGGCCTCACGGTGCTGCTAGCCTTGCTGGCCCGGCCGCTGCTCGGGCTGCTGCACGTGCCGCCCGGCCACCAGGAATATGCCGTGTGGATGGCCCTGATTTTGGGGCTGGATGCCGTGGCCGCCTTACCCTTCGCTCGCCTGCGGCTCGAAAACAAGGCCCGCAAGTTTGCGGCCGTGCGCCTGGCCAACATTCTGCTGTACATAGGGCTGAACCTGTTCTTTGTGGTGCTGTGCCCGGCGGCCGAGCGAGCTGCGCCCGGCACGGTACTGGCCGCGCTGCAGCCGTTCGTAAAAGCTGTGTATAACCCCACTTTGGGCGTGGGCTACGTGTTTTTGAGCAATCTGGTAGCGTCGGCTTTTACGCTGCTGCTGCTGGCGCGCGAGCTATTTGACTTCCGGTTTCGCTGGCCTGGCCGCCAGTTCCTAGGGCCAGTACTGGCCTACGCGCTGCCGCTCATGCTAATGGGACTGGCGGGCATGGTCAACGAAACGCTCGACCGGATTTTGCTGCCGGCCTGGCTGCCAGCGGGATTTTATCCAGGCCTGAGTGCGCTGGCAGCGGTAGGCATCTACGGCGCCTGCTATAAGCTCAGCATCTTTATGTCGCTGGTTATTCAGGCCTTTCGCTACGCAGCCGAGCCGTTCTTCTTCAGCCAGAGCACCGAAAAAAACTCTCCGGCCACGTTTGCGCTAGTGCTCAAGTGGTTTACGCTCTGCTGCAGCTTCATCTTTGTAGGCATTAGTTTGAACCTCAACTGGATAGGCCCCCTCTTTTTGCGGCGTCCCGAGTACCTCACCGGCTTGGCAGTAGTGCCTATCTTGCTGCTGGCCAACCTTTTTCTGGGGGTTTACTACAACCTGTCGGTGTGGTTTAAGCTCACCGACAAAACCTACTACGGCACTTACATCGGCGCCGCGGGGGCAGTGCTCACCATTATCCTCAATTTTGTACTTATTCCAGTGCTAGGCTACCTAGGCAGCGCCTGGGCTACGCTGGCCTGCTATTTCCTGATGGCCGGTATGTGCTGGTGGCTGGGCGAGCGGCACTTTCCGGTGCCCTACCCGGTGGGGCGCCTGCTGGCCTGGCTGGCCGCTGCGGCAGGGCTGGTGCTAGCGGCCCACTTTGCGCTGCCACCCTTAGCTGGCTGGCTGCGCTACGCGCCGGGCCTAGGGCTGACGCTAGCCTACGCAGGGGCAGTGCTCGCCCTAGAGGGCGGGCCGCGTTTGCTGCGGCGGGCGGCCTAGGTGACCAACAGCACAACCATTAAAATGCCCAAATTTTATAGGTGAGTCTTTTTAAAATCAAATCTTCATAATTGTGCTTTACAAATAATTATTGTGCTAAACCGTTTAATTCGCAGGATTAGCTATGCTTAGCTGCTACTATGGTTCTGCTTTCGGCATTGACTATTAACTGGACATTCCTAGGGTAGCTGAATGGTCTAAAGCTAAGCAAGCAGGTGGCTTTCAGTTTAAGGCATGGAGGCTTACTAAAGAAGTTAAGTAGCTCATTGATAACAATAAATAAAAAAAGCGTTGGGTAATACCCAACGCCTTTCTGAGCTATGAAAACAAACTTAGCCAACTTCCTCAGGCCTGACTACCGCTAAGCGGCAGGCCAGACCAAGGCTGCTAACCGTTGCAAAATTGCACTACAGAACTATAATTAAAAACCCTGTCCCGATAAAAAAGGCCATTTTCTCGGCGGAGGGGGTAAAAAACTATTCGGCGTGCCTACTTGATTTGTTTCACGCAGCCATTCTAGGTAACCACAAAAATTTTAGCGGGCATTAAACTGACTCGCTTGGCGTTAGTCAGCAAAAGGCCAGCACACCCGTTGTGCGTGCCTACCTTTGTGCGACCAAGCGACTTGCTTTCTCGTATCTACTTTTTTCTCACTCCCAATTGGCCATTTGGCTTTCGCCCCATGCTACTGTCCACGCTTTTTCTGTTTATCGAGCAGCCTAAAACTATCATCTTTATCATCCTGATTTTGGTATTATTTTTCGGCGCTAAGCGGATTCCGGAAATGATGCGCGGCATTGGTCAGGGCGTACGGGAGTTTAAGGATGCCAGCACCGATGCCAATAAAGCTCCGCAAACGCATCAGCCCTACAACCCCAACCAACAGCCGCAGCCGCCCTACAACCAGCAGCCGTACGCTAACCAGCCAACCCAGCCGTATGCCGGTCAGCCTGGCTATGCCGCGCAGCCGCCGGTAGCGCAGCCCCCCTACCCTACCCAGCCCTCCTATGGCCAGCCGCAGCCTAACCCAGCCGCGCCCGCTACTTATGATGCCAACGGCCAGCCTATCAGCTAAGTGCTAGCCCTAGGGCACTTCGCTCGTAGCTACGCTTACTCCGAGTAGCGCCTTGGTCATTACTACTTGCTTCCTATACTTTTCTGCGTTCGTTATGCATACCTCCTTGCTTTTCCTCGGTGACATCGGCGGTTCCGAGATGATACTGATAGTTGTGGTTATCCTTATTTTCTTTGGAGCCAATAAGATTCCGGAGCTAGCCCGCGGCTTGGGTAAAGGCATCCGTGAGTTCAAAGATGCTAGCAGCGAGATTCGCAATGAGTTTGAGCGTGCCGGGCAGCCAAGCCAGCCTAACTATCAGCAACCCAACGCTTACCAGCAGCCCGACCAGTACCAGCAGCCGCCCTATTCTCCGGCTAGCCAGCCCTACCAACCCTACCAGCCGCATGTTGAGGGGTACCAGGCCCCGCCCGTGGCACCTACCGACTACGCCACGGCCCCGCCCGTAGCCGACTACCACGCCCCCTACGCGCCGCCCACGGACTACACTGCGCCGGATGCCGTAAATTCGCCCCCGGCGCCGCACCACCACGATACGCCCATTCCGCCCGCTACGGGCGTGAGCGGGGTGCCTGGCACGCGGCCGCGCCTCGACCAGACACCAACCGACGTTTAAGAATTGAAACCTCAGTATTCTTCCCTAGCGGAAATTCAGCGCGAGCTGGCGGCGGGCACCACGTCCTGCCGCCAGCTCGTTGCTTATTACCTGGACAACATCGAGCGTCGTAACGACGAGCTAAATGTTTTTCTGGAAGTATGGGCCGACGAAGCCCGCCAGCAAGCGCAGGCCGTGGACGAAAAGCTGGCGGCTGGTACGGCCGGTAAATTGGCCGGTATGGTCATCGGCCTTAAGGATGTGCTGGCTTACCAAGGCCACTCGCTGCAAAGCAGTAGCCGCATTCTCGACGGGTTTAAGTCGCTCTTTACGGGCACGGCCGTGGGCCGCCTGCTGGCCGAGGACGCCATCTTTATCGGGCGCCAGAACTGCGACGAGTTTGCCATGGGTGGCTCGAACGAGAACTCGGCTTTTGGGCCCGTGCGCAACGCCCAGGACCCTAGCCGGGTGCCGGGCGGCAGCAGCGGCGGCTCGGCCGTGGCCGTGCAAGCAGATATGTGCCTGGCTTCCATCGGCTCTGATACGGGGGGCTCGGTGCGCCAGCCAGCGGCTTTTTGCGGCGTTATTGGGCTAAAACCTACGTACTCGCGCATTTCGCGCTACGGGCTGGTGGCCTTCGCGTCGTCGTTCGACCAGATTGGGCCCATTACGCACTCGGTGAGCGACGCGGCCCTGCTGCTGGAAGTAATGGCCGGCCCCGATGGGCTTGATAGCACCGCCAGCGAGGCCCCGGTGCCCGCCTACAGCGAGCTGCTGACGCCCGCGCCGCAGTATCGTATTGGCTACCTGGCTAATGCGGTGAACCGCGCTGGTTTGCAGCCCGAGGTGCACGAGGCGCTCGAAAACACATTGGAAACCCTGCGCGGCCACGGCCACGTGGTAGAAGCCGTCGATTTTCCGCTGCTCGACGAGATGATTCCGACGTATTACATTCTCACCACGGCCGAAGCCAGCTCGAACCTCTCGCGCTTTGATGGGGTGAAATATGGCTACCGTGCGCCCGATGCCACTGATTTGGAGTCGCTCTATAAGAAAACCCGGGCCCAGGGCTTTGGGCCCGAGGTGCAGCGGCGCATTATGCTGGGCACCTTCGTACTGAGCGCCAGCTACTACGACGCCTATTACACCAAGGCCCAGCGGGTGCGGCGCCTTATTAAGGAGAAAACCAACGAGCTGCTGCGCCAATACGATTTTCTGGTGCTGCCCACCACGCCCACTACCGCCTTCAAGCTGGGCGAAAAGCAGGACCCGGTGAGTATGTACTTGGCTGATATCTTCACGGTGCAAGCCTCGCTGGCGGGCGTGCCGGCCATTTCCATCCCGGCGGGTACCGACGCGGCGGGCATGCCCATTGGTTTGCAAATTTTGAGCGGTGACTTCCGGGAGGCCGATTTGCTGGCTTTCGCGGGTACGCTTACCGAGCCGGTGGCAGCTAACTAGGTTAGCGGAGGCGGCGACGGCCTAGGCTTCTTTGAAAGTAGCTGGGCGGGGCTCAACCACTTGGTTACGGTTGACTTTCGGGCGCTGAGGCGCGGGCCGGACGTTGGCCGATAGTTTTAGCAGCGCCTATGGCGCGCAACAGTTACGGCCGCCAGACCGTACTGTTGCGCGCCCTTCTGTTGTTAGGTGGTTCAAAACTTGTTACTTACCTTAGCCCAATGAAAGCTTCGCACCAAGTGCCTACCACCGCCAAGCCCGCGCGCCTGCCCCGGCGGCTGCTGGTGCTGGCCCTAGGCCTGGGCGCGGGCCCGGCGCTGGCCCAGCATCCGGTAGTGCCGCAGGCCCTACCCGCCGCCACCGACACGGTGCGCCGGGTAGTGGAGCTACCCACCGCCGAATTGGATTCGCTGGCCGCCGCGCCGCTGGTGCCGGCCGTGGACTCGGCCCGCCTGCTGTGGCTGCAAACCCCCGCTACGCTCTACGAACTAGTGGGCGACCGCATGGGCTGCCTGCAAAGCGATATGCCGCTGCACTACAACGAGGCGGTGCTGGCCTACGTGCGCCTGTTTACCGAGCGGCAGCGGGGCTATACCCAGCGGGTATTGGAGCGCGAGCAATTCTACTTCCCCACCTTTGAGAAGTACTTGGCGCAGTACAACTTACCTCTCGACCTGAAATATTTGTCGGTGGTCGAGTCAGCGCTGATACCCACGGCTAAATCGGCGGTAGGCGCGGTGGGGCTGTGGCAGTTCATGCCACCCACGGCTGGCGACCTGCGCCTGAAGCGCGACGAGTGGGTGGACGAGCGGATGCACCCCGAAAAGGCCACCGAAGCTGCCTGCAAGCACTTGCGCTACTTATACGGGCTGTTTCACGACTGGGAGCTGGTACTGGCTGCCTACAACTGGGGCGCCGGCAACGTGCACCGCGTAATGCGCCGCACTGGCAAGAAGACCTTTTGGGAGCTGTACTCGCACTTGCCGGCCGAAACTCGCAACTACGTGCCCACCTTCACGGCCGTACTCTACGCCATGAAGTACGCGCCCGAGTATCGCCTTAACGACGCGGCTTTGCGCTACCAGCGCTTTGAAACCCTGGACACCCTAGGGCTGCGCGGCCAGGCCTTCGACCTGCGCCGCCTGAGCCGCGCCCTGGGCTACGCCGACTCGTCGGCCATTGGCCGCTACAACCCTGAGGTGCGCCACGGCGAGCTGCCCGCCGGCTACCGGCCCTACGTGCTGCGCTTTCCGAGTGCTGCCCGCGAGCAATTGGCGGGCGTAGACCGGGCCACGCTGCTAGCCTACTGCCAGCCGGCCGCCGAGCTGCCGCGCCCGCTGCTGGCCCGCACGGTGTACTTGAGTGGCTACGGGCCCGCGCCCACCCTGGCCGCCAGCGCCAGCCACTCTGCTGCCCCGCGCTACCGCCGCGTATACTACACCGTGCGCCGGGGCCAAACGTTGGCGGCCGTGGCCGAGCGCTTTGACGTGAGCGCCGCCCAGCTGCGCCACTGGAACAATCTGCCCAAGAACGCCCAGCCCCGCCCTGGCCGCGAGCTGGTGGTGCTGCGCCCGTTACCAGCGGCCGAAACTGCGCCGGCGCTGCTGGTGGCCGCCACCCCGGCGCCGCTGCCCCATTCGTTGCACCTCGCTACCCCAGCTGATAGCGTAAGCCAAGCCTTGGCGGCGGCTAACGCTCGCTTTGCCCGCGAGGCCCTGGAGCGGGCCCAGCAAGAGGCGGCTATGGCGAAAGAGCTGGTAGCGCGCCAGCGCCAGCAGGCCCTGCGTGCCGTGGCCCAGCAACGCGCCCAGGCTGCCAAAGCCGCCGCGCTGGCTAAGGCCGCCAGCCAGGAAAAAGCCAACCCGCCAGTTTTAGCGGCCGCCGCGCCCGCTACCGAAACCCCCGTAGCTATGCTGGCGGCCGCCCCCGACCCGGTGGTGCCTACTGCCGACAGCGCGGCCACGCCGCCCAGGGGCAGCCGCCTGGCCCGGCCCGCTAGCCCTAGGGCGGCGCTGGAAGAAAAAGCGGCCTTGGCCGGCCACCAGGCTAGCCTGCCTGAGCCGGCCGCCAAACCCACCTTCTACGTGGTGCGGCCGGGGGACAACCTGACGAAAGTGGCTCAGGCCAATAACCTCAGCCTCAGCCAGCTGCGCGAGTGGAACCAGCTGCCGGCCGCCGGGGGCGTGCAGGCCGGCCAGCGCCTACGCTTAGCGGCGCCACCAGCCGCGCCCGACCACGTGGCGGTGCGCACTGCCCCCCACCCGGCGCTGCGCACGATTACGCACGTGGTGCAGCCCAAAGACACGCTCTACAGCATCTCGCGGCAGTTTAGCGTGAGCGTGGCCGAGCTAAAGCGGCTCAACCACCTGAAGTCGGACGCGGTGCAATCGGGCCAGAAGCTGGTGGTGCCGGCCAGCTAGCGCAGGCGGTTGCCCGTCCGTTTGAATGGCTAGAACGCCCTAGGGCCGCTTGCTTTTTGGCGGTGGCCCTAGGGCGTTTTGGTGCCTCAGAACCCGGCGCGTTGGGCGGGCTGGGCGTAGCTTCGCAGCTTGATTGCGGCCGGGCAGTAGCTCGACAGTTACCCTTTCCCTGGAATTCCCATGCTGAAGATAAATAAGGAGGATGCCCTCGCCTACCACGCCATGAGCCCCCAGGGCAAGATTGAGGTAGTGCCCACCAAGCCCGTGAGCACCCAGCTCGATTTGGCGCTGGCTTACTCGCCGGGCGTGGCTGAGCCGTGCATGGAAATCGCCCGCAACCCCGACGATGTGTACAAGTACACCGCCAAGGGCAACCTGGTGGCCGTTATCAGCAACGGGACAGCGGTACTGGGATTGGGCAACATTGGGCCGGCGGCCAGCAAGCCGGTGATGGAAGGCAAAGGCGTGCTGTTCAAGAAGTTCGCGGGCATTGACTGCTTCGATATTGAGATTGACGCCACCGACCCCGACGAGTTTATTCGCATCGTGAAGGCGCTGGAGCCCACCTTCGGCGGCATCAACCTGGAGGACATCAAGGCGCCGGAGTGCTTTCGCATCGAAACCGAGCTGCGCGAGAAGATGAACATTCCGCTGATGCACGACGACCAGCACGGCACGGCCATCATCACCTCGGCGGCGTTGCTGAACGCGCTGGAAATCGTGGGCAAGCGCATCGAGGACATTCAACTGGTGGTGAGCGGGGCGGGCGCGGCGGCCGTATCGTGCCTGCGGCTGTACCTGGCCCTAGGGGTGCGCCCGCAGAACGTGGTTGTCTTTGATAAAGATGGCATTATCACCCCGGCGCGCACCGACCTGGCGCCGCTACAGCTGCAGTTTGCCACCGAGCGGCCCATCCGCACGCTGGCCGAGGCTATGGCGGGCGCCGACGTGTTCCTGGGCCTTTCGGCGGCCAATGTGCTGCCCGCCGAGCTGCTGCTGCTGATGGCCGACAACCCCATCGTATTTGCGCTGGCTAACCCCAACCCCGAAATTGGCTACGACCTAGCGATGGGCACCCGGCCCGACCTCATTATGGCTACTGGGCGCTCGGACCATCCCAACCAAGTAAACAACGTGCTGGGCTTCCCCTATATCTTCCGGGGAGCGATGGACGTGCGGGCCACCGAAATAAACGAGGCCATGAAGCTGGCCGCCGTGCACGCCCTGGCCGAGCTGAGCAAGGAGCCGGTGCCCGATATTGTGAACAACGCCTACGGCGACACCACGCTGGCCTTCGGGCGCACCTACCTCATTCCCAAGCCCTTAGACCCTAGGCTAATTACGGCCGTGTCGCCGGCCGTGGCGCGCGCGGCTATGGAAAGCGGCGTGGCCCGCCGCCAGATTCTGGACTGGAACGTCTACGACGACGAGCTGCGCCAGCGCCTGGGCCTCGACCAGAAGCTGATGAACCGCATCACGTCGGCCGCCCGCCAGAACCCCAAGCGCGTGGTATTTGCCGAGGCCGACAACTACAAGGTCCTCAAGGCCGCGCAGCTGGTGCGCGACGAGGGCATTGCCCTGCCCATTCTGCTAGGGGCCCCCGATAAGGTACGGGCGCTGGCCCAGGCCAATCACATCGACCTGGCGGGCTGCGAAATCATTGATATTCTGCGCGAAGACGCTACCCGCGACGCCTATGCCGAGCGGCTTTACCAACGCCGCCAGCGCCGGGGCATCACCTTGTTTGAGGGCAAGCGGCTGATGCGCGAGCGCAATTACTACGCCGCTATGATGGTGGAAGCCGGCGCGGCCGACGCCTGCATCACGGGCCTGACCAAGGACTATGGCAAGAGCCTCATCCCGTCGCTGCAAGTGATTGGGCCGGCCGAGGGCGTGCGCCGGGTGTCGTCCATGTATATTATTCAGCACAAGAACGGGCCGTACTTCTTCGCCGATACCACCGTGAATATTGACCCCACGGCCGAGGAGATGGTAGAAATTATCGGCCTTACGGCGCGGGCGGTGCGCTTTTTTGATACCGAGCCGCGGGTGGCCGTTATTAGCTACTCTAACTTCGGCTCGCCTTCGGGCGGGGCGCTGCCCGAGAAAACGCGCCGCGCCACCGAACTGGCCAAAAAGCAGTTTCCCGAGCTGTTGCTCGACGGCGAGATGCAAGCCAACGTGGCCCTAAACCCCCACTTGCTGCAGGAAAACTACGACTTCTCGCCCCTGGCCGAGAAGGGCGCCAATACCCTTATTTTTCCCAACGTCGAGTCGGGCAACATTGCCTACAAGGTGCTGCAAGAAATTGGTGGTGCTGAGGTAATTGGCCCGGTGCTGATGGGCATGCGCAAGCCGGTGCACATTCTGCAGCTCGGCGCCAGCGTGCGCGACATCATCAACATGACGGCCATTGCGGTGGTAGACGCCCAGCGCGACGAAAAGGCGCTGTAAGGTTACTATTTATGCCGACGGCCCTAGGCTAGGCGCAGCTTGTTTACTTCTCAAAGCCTGGTTTTCAAACCAGGCTTTTTTATTGGTCTGGTAGCCGCTTGCTTAGGCATGGGCCACGTCACGCTGGCGGGCAACTGCCAGACGCGCTCAGCCTTGCGAGATGCTCAATAGTATGGCTTGACTACCAGCCAGTTTCCTATTTGGTATCAACAGGAAGAACAAAGTTTTCTTGCCGCTACCGCCGGACTATTCCAAAAAATACTGATTAAGTGACTAAGGGTGAAGCGAGCTGGTATGTGTACTACCTCAAACGTTTGCGGAAGAGCCAGCTAGTGGTTGGCTGTTGCCCGTCCTCCATTTAGAGCTAGTAGTAGCTTATTTCTTACACTTTCCCCACCCATGCGAAAAACCTATACGCTGCTCGTGCTGGCCACCTTGTCCCTAGGGGCAGTCCACGCCCAAACTGCACCCGCCGTGCGCTCCATGCTGCTCGACTTCGGACCGAACGACGGCACCAACGGCAACATTACTCCTAGTCCCGATGGCAATGGGAATTACTGGAACAATATTCTCAACAATACGGGCGTAGCTGATACCTTCCGGCTAGTGGACAAGCAAAACGCGGCCACCGGGATAAAGGTCAAGGTGGGGGCTAACTTCCTTACCAATGGCATTGCCACGGGTGGGCTGCTGGCCCCAAGCGCCGCACTGCTAGGCGAGTACGCGATTGCTACGGCTACCCAAGACTATTTTTTTGTGCAAGGCACGGGCAGCACGGCAACCGGCACGCTGCGCTTTAGCGGGCTGGACAAAACCAAGCGCTACGTGTTTCAGATGTTTGGCTCGCGCCAAACCACGGCCGAAACGCGGACGAGCCAGTACAAATTTACCGGAGCCAATGTCAGCACCATCACCCAAACCACCACGGGCGCCAACGTGGGGGCCAACGGCTACGCCGGCAACAACAACACCATCACCAAGTCGGATACACTGATGGCCGACGCGGCGGGCGGCATTACGCTGGAGTTGAGCAAGACTGCTGGCTCCTACGCCTACATCAACCTGCTGCGCCTCGACATCGTGCCGGGCCGGGCCAGCACCACCCCGCCCGTGTACACGAGCTTCCAGAATCCGGGCTTCGAGCTGGGTAACCTCACGTACTGGACCACCGTGGGCGGGGGTGCCACACCCGGGGCGAGCGTAGGACAAGCCCTTAGGCACACTGGTTCTTACGCGGCGAAGCTGACCGCCGCCAGCCTGAGCCTGACGCAGCAAATCAGCTACGCGGCCCAAACGGGGGTAAGCACCTACCGCCTCAATGGGTGGTTCTACAACGCCTCGGCCGATGCGCTGCGCGGGGCGCAGGCGGCTCACCTGGAGCTGCTTTACTACGATGCCAGCAGCGCCCTGCTAGGTCGCTTCCGCTCGGATTCGGTGACGGCCGCCACCACGCCCGACACCTGGGTGCGGCTGTCGGCGGTGGGGGCGGTGCCGACGGGCACGGCCTTCGTGAAAGCGGTTACCGTGTGGCGCAACGCGGCCGGCACTACCGCTGGCAGCGTGTACTTCGACGACCTGGTCCTAGAGCCCTACGTGGCTACCAACCCCAATAAGCTGACCTACATCGGCTCGTCAGTGCCCTACGGCACGGGGGCCACGGGCAACCACGGCTACACCTCCCTCTACGCCGATTTGCTGACGGCCCGCAACGCGGCCGGCCTAGGGGGACCGTGGGTAACGGCCAACGTGTGCGTGCCCGGCAACAACACAGTGGACGTGACGAACCGCTTCGACAGCGACGTATTTTCGCAAAATGGCAAGTATGTGTTTATTGCCCTCTCGCTGGGCAACGAGAACATTCTGGGTGCCGGGCAGGCGGCATTCAACCAGTTCCGCGACAACATGGTGGCGCTCATCAAACACGCCCGCGCCAACGGGCTGGTGCCGATTATCTCGAACAATTACGGGCGCAATGACTTTGGCGCCACCGAGTACAGCTACGTCAAGCAGATAAACGCCCTGATTGCCGGCTGGAACGTGCCCTCGGTGAACCTACTGGGTGCTGTAGACGACCTAGCCGGGCACTACACCACCGGCTACTGGTACGACGCGCTGCACCCCAACGACCTGGGCCACGCCGAGATGGCCCACGCCATCGTGCCCTCGCTGCTCGATGCCCTGGCCGCCGGCAAGGCCCTACCCCGCCGCCGGCCCGCCGCCAACAACCCCGGCATCGTGCTGCGCAATACGGCCACCGCGCCCGCGCCCACCGTGCGCCTCACCCCCGAAGATGTGGTGCACCCTTTCACGGCTGCCGTGCGCTTCCGCACCACGGGCACTGGCCGGCTACTGCTACTGGCCGACTCGGCCGGGCTAGCTAGCGGTACCATCGCGGTAGCTCCTAGCGGCAAGCTGCTTTATACGTCAGCCAAGGGCCGCAGCATCGCCGGCACTAAAACCGTGAACGACAACCGCTGGCACAAGCTGGTGCTCACGCACTATTATGCTCACGGTGTAACGCGCCTCTACGTAGACAGCACCTTTGAGGGCACGGCTGCCGAGCGCCTGCGCCCTACCCGCCTCGACCTGGGTGGCAACGCCGCGCCGGCCCGCACGCAGCTGCGCGAGTTTATGTTTTACCGCGCTGGCCTGAACGACCAGGAAGTGCAAATGATGGCCGCCGACTCGCTGCTGAAATCGAGCCTGGAAATCTACGCCCCGCTCGACGGCAGCCGCACCGTGGCCCCCGACTCGCTCGCCAACCTAGCCCAGAGCCTCAATACCCTAAGCCGCGTCAGCTCGCCGCTGGCCGCGCGCGAAAGCGCCCAGGCCGCTGCCATCAGCTTCTACCCGAATCCCGGCAGCGGCGCGGTGTACGTGCAAAGCCCCCGCAGCCTGGAGGGCACCGCCGTGCAGGTGCGCGACGCGCTAGGACGCCTGGTACTTACCACCCCCGTGCGCCAGGGCCGCCTGGACCTGGGCACGCTGCCCGCCGGGGTGTACCTACTCCAGTTTCAGGTAGGGGAGGAGCGCATAACCAAGCGCCTGGTGCGCCAGGCCAACTAGCTGCCTTAAGGCCCCGCTGCCCATCGGCAGCGGGGTTTTATTTCCTACTCCTAGCCGCCTGGCAAAAGCTTTTCTGCTTGGCAGCCGCTACAAACGGCTGGGCTGCCACCGCCTGATGCCCGTTATAGCCTTTTGCCTTCTGCCATGGCAGCGGCTCACCCCAAAAGCACGTACGTGCGCCGGATAAACGGCACCAGTTGGATGATGCGTTCAGGGCCGTAGCGTTACGCCTAGCCCGGAAAAGCCGCTCGACGCGGCCCTCTTTAGTGGCTGAACGATAAGGCTCCTCTTACGGTAGCGTTTCTAGTAAAAGCCTGGCCCGTCCTAACTGGCCGGTCTTTTTAGGGCATAGCCTGTTCGCTGCCGATTTTAGCAGCGTTGGCCGAACTACTTATTTCCCGCTCGTCGTGTCGGCCCTAGGGGCGGCATTTTCTTCGGGCGGCAGGTTGGCGGGCACCTTAGTCTTGGAGGAAGAAGAGGACTGGCAGGCCCCTAGGGCCAGGGCGGCAGCGAAGGCCAGCAAGAATGTGCGCATGGTGAAAAAAAGTTGGTGCCTGGCGTTTACGCAAAAGCAGGGCCTAGGGGCCGCCCAAGGCCGCGCGGCCGGGCGGTTGGGCTTTCGAGTTGGACTACGCGGAAGTAGATTTGGAGTGGCAAGCGCCTTATTCCACGCGCTTAGTGCGCTACCTATTCTGCTCTTATGATTGCTTACCTCGACGGTAAACTCGCTTATAAAGACCCCACCCAAGCCATTATCGACACCGGCGGCGTGGGCTACGAAGTCAAGATTTCATTGGCCACCTACGCCAAGCTGCCCGCCGAAGACCAAAAAGTGAAGGTGTACACCTACCAGCACATTAAGGAGGACGGCCAAACGCTCTACGGCTTCTTAGACCCTAACGAGAAAGCGCTGTTTCTGCACCTGATATCGGTGTCGGGTATTGGGCCAGGCACGGGCATCAATATGGTGAGCAGCATGGGGGTGGGCGAGATTCGCCAGGCCATTGTGAACGAGGACGTGCGCGCCATTCAGAGCATCAAGGGTGTGGGGCCTAAAACGGCCCAGCGCGTGATACTCGACCTCAAGGATAAGCTGCGCAAGGACGAGCTGCTGGCCAAGGCCGGCGTCGAAACCGTGCCGCTGGCCAAGCAGCACAATACGCACCGCCAGGAAGCGTTGCAAGCCTTGGTTATGCTCGGCTTCGCCAGGGCCGCCGCCGAGAAGACGCTGGACCAGATTCAGCACAAGCACGGCCCGGACCTGAGCGTAGAAGCGCTAATCAAGTTCGCCCTGAAATCCAATTAAGCTTTTAGCTGATGGCTGCTGGCTGTTAGCTACTTGCGCCCGGCCAACCGGGGCAGCTACTTGGCGCTGCCCGCGTCGCTATTCTCACCTCTGGAACGTGTGCTAACAGCTACCAGCTGAAAGCCAACAGCTACTACCTTCTGCTTGAAGTACTTATTCTCTGCTAAATTCACCTCTGCTACGCCGGCCGTGTTGCTCACGGCCGCAGTGGCCGCGTCGGTGCTGCTAGGCATCGAGGGAGCGGGTGCGGCAGGCCGCCACAGCGTAGGTGCCTGGCATACGTGGGCTACGCGCCTGGGGTTGCCCCTGCAAACTGCCCCGCTGCAAACTGCCCCTAGGCCCGGCGCCGGCCCTGGCGACACGGGCCGTTACAAGCCCAGCACCCGCCCGCGAGTGGGCACCGTGCGCGACCGAGCCGGTAGCCGCTTTGCGCCGGGCCGCCGCCGCTCGCCGCTGGTGCTACCGCTGCCCAAAAACGTGACGCTGCAAGTGACGCCCACCGGCGACAGCCTCAAGCAGTACGACGTACGCGAAACCGTGGGTGCGCCCGGCTCCAGCGTCAACTACCGCGACCCTAGCACCATTTCACAGCAGGAGCTGCTGCGCTATCAGGAGCGGCAGGCCATTACCGATTACTACCGCCAGAAGGCCCTAGGGGGCGTGGCGGCCACGGCGGCGGCTCCCGGCAGCCCGCAGGCCCAGCGCCTGATACCTAAGATTTACCTCGGGCCCGTGGCCGACCGCATTTTCGGGGGCTCCTACGTGGACATCCGGCCGGCGGGCTCGCTCACGCTGAAGGCCGGGGCGCGTTTCAACGTGAACCGCAACCCGGCCCTGACTTTGCGCCAGCAGAGCGTGGGCGACTTCATCTTCGACCAGAACATGAATTTGAGCTTGAGCGGGCAGGTGGGCACCAAGCTCAAGCTCACGTTCAACTACGACACCAAGGCGGCGTTCGACTTCGACAACCAAATGAAGTTCGACTACGCCGGGCAGCCCACCGACATTCTGCGAAAGCTGGACCTGGGCAACGTGAGCATGCCTCTGAACAACTCGCTGATAACGGGCGGCTCGAACCTATTTGGCGCCAAGGCCCAAATGCAGTTTGGGCGCCTGGGGGTGACGACGGTGGCGGCTACCCTGCGCGGCTCGCAGGACGAGGTGCGGGTGCAGAACGGCGCCCAGAGCCGCACGTTTGAGTTGAAAGCCAGCCAGTACGAGCGCGACCGGCACTTCTTTCTGTCGCAGTTTTTCCGCGACCGCTACGACCTGGCCTTGCGCGGGCTGCCCACGCTGTCGAGCGGCATCCAGATTCGGCGCCTGGAGGTGTGGATAACCAACGACAACCGCACCACCGATAACCTGCGCAACGTGGTGGCCCTGCAAGACCTGGGTGAGCCGCGCCGCGAACGCCTCTACCGGCCGCAGTTCTACAACAGCGCCAGCACCGCCACGGTGGCCTCGCCGGCTAAGAACTCGGCCAACTACTTGTACTCGACCCTGATTGGGGGCGGCAGCGCCTCGCGCGACAACTTGCAGGTAGAGGGCTTTCTGGCCAATTTGGCGCCGCCCGGCGGCGCCGTGTCGCTGGTAAAGAATCTGGACTACGAGCGCATCCGGGCCCGCAAGCTGACGCCTACCGAGTACACCTTCAACGCGCAGCTGGGATACGTGAACCTGAACACGACCCTGCTGCCCGACCAAGTGCTAGCCGTGAGCTACGAGTATCTGTTCAACGGCAAGTCGTACACGGTGGGCGAAACCCAGAGCGAGTACGCCAGCAACGCCGACCAGAACCAGGTGATTTACCTGAAGATGCTGAAGGCCACTAACCCCGGTGTAAACACGGCCGACCCCAGCGTGAACCCCGCCAACCCGAACCTGGCCACGCGCAACACGCCGACCTGGGACCTGATGATGAAGAACGTGTACCCGCTGAACACGTCGCAAATCAACCGGGACAACTTCCAGCTGCAACTCATTTACAAAGACGACATTACGGGCGTCGACCTGATTTCACTCAAGGAGGGCCTAGAGATTCAGAACGTGCCGCTGATTCAGGTGCTGGGGCTGGATAGGGTGAACGCCAACAACGACCGCAACCCCGACGGCAACTTCGACTACTTCTCGGGAATTACGATTGACCCCGACCTGGGGAAGATTATTTTTCCGAGCGTGCAGCCGTTTGGCAGCTACCTGCAGGCGCAGTTCGATACGGTGGCGCGGGTAGCTTCTACTGACCCGCCCCGGCAGGCCGTATCGGCCGCTCAGGCGGCTAATGAGCGGCTGCTGGCCCAGAAGTACGTGTATACGGCGCTCTACAACCAAACGCAGAGCGACGCCCAGCAGCAGCAAACCAAGGACAAGTTTTACTTGCGCGGGCGCTACCAGGGCGTGAGCACCGACGAGATTAACCTGCCCGGCATTGGGGTGGCGCAGGGCTCGGTGCGGGTGTACGCAGGCAGCACCCTGCTGACCGAGGGCGTAGACTACCAGGTGTTTTACGACCAGGCCAAAGTCAAGATTCTGAACGCGGCTTACCTGAACTCGGCCAACGAGCTGCGGGTGCAGTTCGAGAAAAACGCCCTGGTGCAGGTGCAGCCGCGCAAGCTCCTGGGGGCCCGCTTCGACTTTGCCCTGAGCAAAGATGTGCTGCTGGGCGCCACGGCCATGCACATTCTGGAAAACCAGGCGCCCGGCATCAACCGCGTGAACGTGGGCGACGAGCCAGCCAATAATACCATTCTGGGCGCCGACATCAGCCTGCGCAAGGAAAGCCGAGTGCTCACCAAGCTGGTGGACGCGCTGCCGGGCATCTCCACCAAGGAGATTTCGACGGTGGCCTTTACGGGCGAGGTGGCCAAACTGATTGCGGGCCGCTCGCAGCTGGGCCGGGGCGAAAACGGGGTGAGCTACCTCGACGACTTCGAGAATGCGCGCACGCCCTACGCCCTAGGGGGCCTGGCCTCAATACCGGCCTGGCGCCTGGCGGCCACGCCCGCCCCCATCGCGGGCAGCGGGCTGAGCACCTTGGCCAATGGCTACCAACGCGCCAAGCTGGCCTGGTACACCATCGACCAGAGCTACTACACCGGCGGCACGGTGGCGGGTGGCCTGGCGGCTACCACGCTGGCCAATAACTACACGCGCGGCATTCCGCGCAACGAGGTGTTTCCGAACCGCGACCTGGGTGCTACCGGCAACGGCTTCGAGTACACCTTCGACATGGCCTATTACCCCGAGGAGCGCGGGCCCTACAACTACACGCCCGACATTCAGGGCGACGGGGTGCACTTTGCCAACACGGCGCCCACCAACTACCTGGGCAAGTACGGCGGCATTTCGCGCGGCATCACCTTCGATACCGACTTCGACAACTCGAACGTGGAGTACCTGGAGTTCTGGCTGATGGACCCCTTCACGACGGGCCCCACCGGCCTGGCCGCCGCCCTGAATACCGACCCCAACAAAATCCGCACCTACGACGACAACAACATCCAGGGCGGGCGGCTAGTGATAAACCTGGGCAACGTGAGCGAGGACGTGTTGGCCGACCAAGACCAGCACGAGTTTGAGAACGGCCTGCCCACGCCCGCCGACGCCAACCCCGCGCAACTCGTAACGCCCACCGCGTGGGGCCAGGTTACTACCCAGCAGTTCCTCACCGATGCCTTTAACGCCACGCCGGGGGCTAGGGCAGTGCAGGACGTGGGCCTAGATGGCTACAATGACGCGGGCGAGCAAGCCTACTTCGGCAACTACCCCAGCCAGTTTGGCACGGTGGCCCCCATCTACGCCACGCTGGCCGACCCCTCGGCCGACAACTTCCGCCACTACCTCGACCCAAGCTACGACGCGGGCAACGTGCAGCTGCTGGGCCGCTACAAGAACTACGATAACTACGAAGGCAACTCGCCCGAGAACTCGCAGCTCAGCTCCACGGCCTACCCCGATAAGGAGGACCTGAACCGCGACAACGTGGTGCAAAACAGCGAGAACTACTACGAGTACACCATCGACTTGCAGCCGGGCCAGCTGGCCAGCCAGGGCTTCGTGACCGACCGCATCACGGCCAACATCCCCAGCGCCACGGGCGGCACTTCGCAGTCGGTGGATTGGTACCAGTTCCGGGTACCCGTTCGCACGCCCAACCGGCGCACGCAGGGCAACATCGTGGGCTTCAAGAATATCCGTTTCGTGCGCATGTACATGACCGGCTGGCGCCAGCCGGTGGTGCTGCGCATGGTGCAGCCCCAGTTCGTGGCCAACCAGTGGCGCCGCTACCTCAGCACCATCGTGGACCCGCAGAACACCGGCGGTAACCTGAACACCACCACCGACGCCGATGCCTTCGACGTGTCGACGGTGAGCGTGGAGGAAAACGGGCCGGCCGCCATCACGGGCACGCCGGTGATTCCGTACGTAGTGCCGCCCAATATTCAGCGCGACATTGAGTACGGCTCGACGGCCGTATCGCGCCAGCAGAACGAGCAAAGCCTGCGCCTGGTAGTAACGAACCTGCGCGACGGCTACGGTAAGGGCGCCTACAAAAACCTGTCTACCAACCTGCTGCGCTACAAGCGCCTGCGCATGTACTTGCACGGCGAAAGCAGCAGCCCCAACACCCACAGCGGCGACGTGCGGGCCTTCATCCGCATCGGCACCGACTACAGCCAGAACTACTACGAGTACTCGCTGCCGCTGCGGCTGACGCCCCAGGGCTCCACGGCGCAGAGCGACATCTGGTACGATGAAAACAGCATTGACGTGGCGCTGCAGGACTTCATCGACGCCAAGACCGAGCGCAACTCGCAGAATAACCCGCAGTACACCATACCCTACGTGAAGACGCTGCCCAGCGGCGCCACCATCACCATCGTGGGCCAGCCCGACTTTTCGCAGGTGCAGGGCTGCATGATTGGCGTGCTGAACCCAGTGAGCACCGACCCCAGCGATAAAACCGTGACGCTGTGGGCCGATGAGTTCCGGGTGTTTGACTTCGACAGCCAGGGCGGCTGGGCGGCCAACGCCCGCGCCAACGTGAAGCTGGCCGACCTGGCCAACATCACGGCCACCGGCTCGTTTATCGGCGTGGGCTTCGGCGGCTTGCAGGACAAGGCCCAGCAGCGCTCGACGGAAGACGTGCTGCGCGGCGACCTGAACGCCACCGTGGCGGCCGACAAGTTTTTGCCCACGGCCCTGCGCCTGCGGGTGCCGGTGCTGGTGCAGGTGGGCCGCGAAACCCGCGCCCCGCAGTACGACCCGCTCAACCCCGATACCAAGCTCGACCAAAGCCTGACCAAGTTTGGTGATAATAGCGCCGCTGCGGCGGCCTACCGCGACCTGGTGATTACGCGCACCAGCACCCGCAGCCTCTCGCTGCTGAACGTGCGCAAAGACCGCAGCCCCACCCAAACCGCAGTGCACCCCTGGGACATTGAGAACGTGGCCGTCAGCTACGCCATCACCGAGCGGATGTACTCAGACATCAACACCCAGCGCGACTACACGCGCTCGTTTACGGCGGCGCTGGCCTACGTGTACCAAACCCAACCCAAAAGCTTCACGCCCCTGGCCAAAGTGAAGGCGCTGGACAACCCGTACCTGAAAATATTCAAGGAAGTCAACTTCTCGCCCCTGCCTTCCCGCTTCGCCTTCCGCACCGACCTGGACCGGCGCTACAACGAGCGATTCTTACAGCGCGTGGTAGAGCCCGGCCAGCTGCCCACCGCTATAGACGCGGGCGTATTTTACAAGTCGTTCTACATCAACCGCATCTACGACCTGAAGTGGGACCTCACCAAAGCGCTCATCCTGGACTACACCGCCACCAACCGCGGGGTGATTGACGAGGGCCTAGGGCGCAGCGTGGGCGACAGCCCCGACGCCCAGCGCAACCAGATGATGCTGCGCGAAAACCTGCTGCGCGGCGGCCGCACCACCAACTTCAACCAAACCGCCGCCCTCACCTACCGCCTGCCGCTGGATAAGTTTCCGCTCACCGACTGGCTGAGCGCCGACACGCGCTACGCGGCCCACTTCACCTGGCAGGCGGCCAGCACGGCCCTGCGCGCGCCCAACCCCAAAAACATACTCAATCCCGACCCCACCGATACGGCCTCAGTGAAGATTAACCTGGGCAATACCATTCAAAACAACGCCGAGCTGAGCGCCAACGGCAAGATTGACTTGGTGAAGCTTTACAACAAGGTGAGGTTCCTGAACATCATCAACAACGCGCCGGCGCCGGTTATCAACCGTCCGCCGCCGCCCGACCCCAACAACCCCAGCCTGACGCCGGTAGCAACCCGCCCCCAGCCCGCGGCGCCCGACACGGCCCGCAAAGACCCGCTGCGCTTCGTGAAGGCGGTGCTGCGGGCCATTATGACGGCGCGCACCCTCAACTTTACCTACACCCGCAGCACGGGCACGCTGCTGCCGGGCTACCTGCCGGGCACGCAGTACCTGGGCTTCAGCCCCAAATTTGCCGCGCCGGGCCTAGGGTTCATTTTGGGCCAGCAGTACGACCCCAGCGCCCTCTACGCCCTGGCCAGCCGCAACGGCTGGTACACCCAGCGCAGCGAGTACCTAAATACGCCGCTCTCCAACATCCTGACCGAAAACCTGACGGCGCGCACGGCCCTGGAGCCCTTCCGCGGCTTCAACATTCAGCTCGATTTGCGCCGGCAGAAGATTCGCAACGCCGAGGCCTACTACCGCCACGCCATCGACACGACCTCGGCCGCCTATCGCACCCTAGGGCTGCTGACGCCCTACAACGACCTGCACAACGCGCCCTCGCAAGCCCTGGGCACCGGCTCGTACAGCGTCAGCACCATCACCATCAAGTCGCTCTTCGGCGACCTGAGCGCCAACGGCGAAATCAGCAAGGCCTTCGAGCGTTTTGTGCAAAACCGGGCGGTGGTGCAAGACCGTTTGCAGCAGGCCAACACGCCGGCTAGCGGCCCGGCCACCGGCTACTTCAGCTACAACTCGCAGGATGTGCTGCTGCCGGCCTTCCTGGATGCGTACTGGGGCCGCACTTCGAATGACTACCAGGCCAAGAAGTTCGACCCCTTCGCCCTGATTCCGCTGCCCAACTGGACAGTGGAATACCGCACGCTGGCCGACTTGCCGGGTTTGCGCGACGTGTTCCGCTCGTTCGTCATCAACCACGCCTACTCGTCGGTTTACAACCTAGGCAGCTACACTACCACCACCAACTACGACCAGTACCCCGAGTTTGCGAACGGCGTGGGCGGCATCCCCTACCTGCTGAACGCCACCGGCCAGTACGTACCCTACTACGTGATTGGGCAGGTGAGCTTCCTGGAGAGTCTGGCCCCGCTGGTAGGCGTCAACTTCCAGACGATGAACTCGGTAAGCGGCCGGGCCGAGTACCGCAGCAGCCGCGCCATTGCCCTCAACATCACCAACGCCCAGGTAACCGAACTGCACACCACCGAACTGATTATTGGCATCGGCTACGCGGCGCGGGGCGTCAAGCTGCCCTTTCGGGTGGGCGGCGAGCAGCGGGTACTCAAAAACAACCTCTCGGCCCGCCTCGATATGAGCATCCGCGACAACTATACGGTGCAGCGCAGCGTCATCAACGTGGTAGACCCGCAGGAAGCCACCACCTCGAACCCGGCTTCCGTTGGCATTTCGAGCAGCCAGGTCACCAACGGTGCCCTCACGGTGCAGCTGCGCCCTACCATCGACTACCTGCTCAACACGCGCCTCAACCTGCAGTTTTACTTCACCCAAACTATTACCCAGCCCCGCGTCAGCAACGCCTTCCGCAACGCTACCACCGAGGGCGGCCTGCAGCTGCGCTACAGCTTGCAGTAGGGGTAAATGAGGAGGTGAGTAAATGGGCAGAATGGCCGGCGGGGGCCGGGCCGGCCCTTACTTTTGCGACGCGCCAGCAATTAGTCCGGCCCCGCCGGCCACTTTACCCATTTACTCACCTCCTCATTTACCGCCTGCATGAATACCCCCGCTAACCTGCACTACACCAAGGACCACGAATGGATTAGCGTGGACGGCGACACGGCCACCATCGGCATCACCGACCACGCGCAGCGCGAGCTGGGCGATATTGTGTACGTGGATGTGGACACACTCGACAAGGACATCAGCCAGCACGACGTCTTTGGCACCGTGGAGGCCGTCAAGACGGTTTCCGACCTGTTCAGCCCCGTGAGCGGCACCGTGCTGGAAGTGAACGCCAAGCTGGCCGACGCTCCCGAAACTGTGAATAGCGACCCCTACGGCGACGGCTGGATTATCAAGCTCAAGCTCAGCAACCCCGCCGAGCTGGCCGACCTGCTCACGGCCGACGCCTACACCGAGCTGGTGGGCGCGTAGCCGCCCGCCACCCAGCTCTTTTTTCACCCATCCCACCCGCCACGCCGCGTGGGCCCGCCCCCGAGGCTGCGAAGCCGGTAGCCCTGCGCTGCTGGCCCGGCGGCCCTGGGGCAGGCCTAGGCGGCGTGGCGGCCTTTTAGCCCCCCTACCTGCTGGTTATGAAGCTACTCCAAAAGCTATTCAGTAGCCCCTACCCTACCCTCGTCTGGACGATAACCATTCTGGTGCTAACCTTGACGCCGGCCGCCGACATGCCCGAAACGCCCGCCTGGAAGCTACTTTCCTTCGACACGGCGGCCCACGCGGGCGTATTTGGGCTGCTGGCGCTGCTGGCTTATCCGTGGGTGCAAACCTGGGCCCTGCGCCCGCGCCTGCTGGTGCTGCTGGGCGGCGTGGCCCTAGGCGCCCTCATTGAGGTTTTGCAATACGCCATGCACCTGGGCCGCCAGGCCGAGTGGTCAGATTTGCTGAGCGACAGCATCGGCGTGGTGCTGGCGCTGCTAGTCATTGGTGTGGGGCGCCGCCGGCTGGCAGCTTCGGCGAGCTTGCTGCTACTAGCGGCCCTAGGGGCCACTGCCCAGCCGGCCACCCCCAGCGCCCCCGATGCGCCCGACCTCGCCCGCGCCCGCCGCACCATTGCGGAGCTGGCCGCACCTAGCCTGCACGGGCGCGGCTACGTGCAGGGCGGCGAGCACCTGGCCGCCGCCTACCTGCGCGGGCGCCTGCGGCAGCTGGGCTTGCAGCCCCTAGCGCCCGACTACACCCAGCCGTTTACGCTGGACGTGAACACGTTTCCAAACAAAGCAACCCTAAACGTATCGTCAATTACTGGTAACTCTCCAGCTCATAAGCTGCACCTGGGCACTGATTTTATTGCGGCGCCAGAATCGGCTGGTACGCTGGGTAAGCCGCTTACGGCTCTTGCCATACGGCTCGACAGTTCGATTTTCTCCCAACCGTCGTGGCAAGATGCGCTACTCAAAGAAGCTGCTGATGCCCTAGGGTCAACCCGACGGTCAGAGGGACGCCTAGCGAAGCCGTTTTTGGTACTAGCGGCTCACGATGAAGCGCGCCTTGCTAAGCTACCTCTGCCGCTACAGCACTATCTGGATTCGCTACCTAATCGTGTGCTACTAGTGCCTAAGCTAACGGCTTCGCTTGCTCCCACGGTTAGTCCAGCCATTCGCATTGAGAGCTTAGAGAAATTACCAGTGTGGCAATTTGGCGAACAACATCAACGCTTTGCGCTACTAAATCTGCAGCTCGACGCTCAATTGCTGCGCAACTACCAGACGCAGAACCTGGCGGCCGTGGTGCGCGGCAGCACGCAGCCCGATAGCTTTTTAGTAGTATCGGCCCACTACGACCACCTCGGCATGATGGGCAAGGATACTTACTTCCCCGGCGCCAACGACAACGCCAGCGGCGTGGCGCTGCTGCTGGAGTTGGCCGCCCACTACGCCCGCCCCGAAAACCGGCCGGCTTGCTCGGTCGCCTTTTTGCTATCTGGGGCCGAGGAAGCGGGATTGATTGGCTCGTCCTACTTCGTGCAGCACCCGCTGCTGCCGCTGCCCCGCATCAAGTTTTTGGTTAACCTCGACTTGCTGGGCACCGGCGAGGAGGGCGCCACCATCGTGAACGGCCGCGTATACGAAGCTGCCTACCAGCGCCTAGTGGCCCTCAACGATACACACCACTACCTACCCAAACTCACGGCCAGGGGGCGGGCCGCCAACTCCGACCACTTTCCCTTCTCGGAAGCCGGCGTGCCGGCTTTTTTTATGTACACCCGCGGCGGCAGCCAAACCTACCACGACGTGCGCGACCAACCGGCCGCGCTCTCGCTGGCGGGCTTTGCGGGCGCCTATGGTCTGGTGCGCGACTTTCTCGACCAGCAAGGGGCTAGGCCCGAAAAAAGCCCCGGCCGATAACCGGCCGGGGCTTTTTGGTATTCTTACTCGTAATGTAACTTATTTTAATTTAACCCTTTATAAACATTCAACGCTAACTCATAACACTTTAGCACCCTATAAAACACGTCCGGTACCCTAGGCTTTAGCCGTTGTTGGCTTTCAGCGAAGCCATGATTTTCTTGGCCAGCGGCTCCCACTCGGGCTTCTGGCGGTCGGCGCAGTTGAAGGTGCAGATGAGCAGCTTGCCCTGTACGTCGGTGAAGAATACCAGCGTGTACACCTCGTGGCCCATCTCGGGCTTCATGTACTCGATAAAGCCCACCTTGCGGCCGTTCACTTCCTTCACGCCTTCGCTGAAGAACGTGGCGGCCTTATACTGCTTGTGGTAGCCCTTGGCGAAGTTGGCCTCGTACACCTCCACCATGTCCTGGTCGGCCTCGTTGTCGGAATAGTTAAAAGACAGCGACACCAGGTTATTGTTGGTGAAGACCACGCTGGGGCGGCTGTTGGCGTGGGCATATTGAAAGTCCATCTGCTGCTCAGTCATTACCTCGAAACCCTTGGGAATGAGCAGCTCGACGCGCTCGCTGAGCACCCGCTTCTTAATCAGCTCTATCTCGGAAGCCGGGCGGGCTGCCATGAGCAAGCTGGTACTGGCGACCAGCAACAGGAGTAATAGTGCTTTCATAAGATGGGGAAAAGTAAGCGACTAGCTTTTGAATAATTACTTATACTGCTTCACTGGGACTAAGTTACAACTAAAATGCAACTGCTAATCAACTACTGAAATTGAAAATATTGGCGCTATGACACAGCTCAATGCAACAATTTTTATAATATTTGACTATTAGTCAAATTATTATGTCACATTATTTAAACTTTTAATGGCAGAGTTATTTCTTTTAAGCTCAACCAAATAAATTTTATTTTATATGAAAAATACAAAATCTAATCTCTACAGTACTACAGTTGCCTTACTGTAGTTAGCTATAAGATATTGTTGAGTTGTTCTTTAACTTTTTCAAGTTCTTCCTTCATGCCCACCACCAAGTGCTGCACCACGGCATCGTTGGCCTTCGAGCCAATGGTGTTGATTTCGCGGCCAATCTCCTGGGCCAGGAACGCCAGCTTTTTACCTACGGCCTCATCGGGCTGCTGGATTGCCAGCTCGAAATAGTCTAAGTGCGCGGCCAGGCGCACTTTCTCTTCGGCAATGTCGAGCTTTTCGATGTAGTAAAGGACTTCCTGCTCGAAGCGCGCAGCGTTGAACTGCTCGTGCTGCACCAGCTCGGCCAGGTGGGCCTGCAGGCGCTGGCGCACGTGCTCAATGCGCTGGGGGTCGTGCAGCTCCACGGCGGCCAATTGCTGCCGAATGGTGGCGATGTAGCCCAGGATTTCGCGCTGTAGGGTCTGGCCTTCGTCGTGCCGAAACTGCTGCATGGCGGCCAGGGCCTGCGTGAGTAGCGGCTGCAACTCAACCCAGGTGGGCTCGGCGGCCTGGTCGGTGGGCGGGACATCGGCGGTTGTCATTACCACGCCGGGTAGGCGCAGGGCGGCCAGCAGGGTTTCTTCGCCGGCGGGTACCCCTAGGGTCTCGGCTACGGCCTTAAGCTCGGCAAAGGCGGCGGTTAGGGCCTCGCGGTTGATGGGTGCGGCGGGACCGGCGGCGCTCGCAGCGCGGGTGTAGTCGAAACTGAAGTTGACCTTGCCGCGCAGCAGGGCCTTGGTGATTTGCTGGCGAATTTCTAGCTCGTGGGCTTGCAGGAAGCGCGGCAGGCGCAAGCTCAAATCCAGGGTTTTGGAGTTGAGCGAACGCAGCTCGACGGTGGCGGCGTAGTGGTCGGTTTCGCGGTGGGCCTGGCCGAAGCCAGTCATGGAAAGCAGCATGGGGAGGGGCCGGCTAAGCGGCGAATCGTGGTGTAAAGTTGAGCTTACTGGCGGGCGGAACGGGGTAGTTTTGGCTTAACGGGGGGATTTACCCGGTAAACTGCCCAGCTTACTGAACGAGCCCTAGGAGCCCCGGCAGGCCAATAACCGCAAAGCTAGCCTTATGGCGGTTGCGCGGTCGGCATGGGGGCGGGGCGAGTCCCCGCCCCGCCCCTACTGCCCCCTAGGGCCTGGGCGGGCTACTGAGGGCTAGACGCTTAGGCTGGCAGATTACTGCAATGTTACCTAGCTTCCTTATTACCAACAATTTGATAAACCTGAAGCCAGCCGGTGGGGCTCGGATGAAGGGGACCTTTGTGGTCGAATAGGACCAAACCCCTTTCTACATGCACACGCTTACGCAACCCCGAACTGCCTTGCGCTTGGCAGTTCTTTTTATGTTACTGCTGCTGAGCCGTTTGGCTTCGGCGCAGGTCACCACTTCGGCCATCAGCGGCAAGGTGGTGTCGGATAAAGGTGAGGAGCTGATTGGCGTGACGGTGGTGGCTACCAACGTGCCCACCGGCGTGAAGCGCGGCACCACCACCGAGCCCGACGGGCGCTTTACCATCCCGAACCTCGGCCCCGGCGGGCCTTATGAGGTACTGATAAGCTACGTGGGCTACAAGCCGCAGACTATTGGCAACATCACCCTGACGCTGGGCAACACGGCCAAGCTGAACGTGACGCTGGCCGCCGAGGCCCAGGCCCTGAACGAGGTAGTGGTAGTGGGCAGCACCCAGGCCACCAAAACCGGCGCCGGCACCAACGTGGGCCGCGCCGCCCTGCAGCAGCTGCCCACCATCTCGCGCAGCATCCAGGACTTTACGCGCCTCGACCCGCGCAACAGCAATGGCTCGTTTGCGGGCTCGTCGTTTCGCTACAACAACGTGACGCTTGATGGGGCCGTGAACAACGACGCCATCGGCTTCTCGCCTTCCCTAGGGGGCCAGAGCGGCACTAGCGGCCTGCCCGGCGGCTCGGCCCGCGCCAACCCTATCTCGCTCGATGCCATTCAAGAAATTCAGGCCCAGGTGGCGCCGTTCGACGTGAAGCTGGGCAACTTTACGGGCGGCTCGGTGAACGCCGTGACCCGCTCGGGCACCAACGACTTCCACGGCTCGGTGTACGCCTACGGCCGCAACCAGGCCATTACGGGCAAGAGCGTGGATGGCAACCTGAGCAAGATTGGGGCCTCGTACCGCGACAACCAGCAGGGCTTCCGCCTAGGGGGGCCAATACTCAAAAACAAGCTGTTCTTCTTCGTGAACGGCGAAACCTCGCGCCGCACCGAGCCGCAGTTCTTCGGCGCGGGCCAGCCCGGCTCGCCCGTGACGCTGGATTTGGCCCAGGTGATTTCGGCCAAGCTGCAAAACACCTACGGCTACAACGTCGGGGCTTACGGCGACTACAACATCTACGCCAACAGCGACAAGCTGTTTGGGCGCCTCGACTTCAACCTGAACGACAAGACCAGCATCACGCTGCGTCACAACTTCATCACGTCGGTGGCTTCGAACCTGGAGCGCTCGGGCAGCTTGTTTAAGTTCGGCTCGCAGGACTACAACCAGCACAACATCCAGAACTCGACGGTGCTGGAAGTGAAGTCGAACTTCACTAACTCGCTGGCCAACAACCTGATTCTGGGCTACACCAACATCCACGACTACCGCGACTTGCTGTACGGGCAGAGCAGCCTGTTTCCGGCGGTGCAGATTAACAACGTGGGCACCACGGTGGGCACCATGGGCACCAACACCTACTACGCCGGCTCGAACCAGATTCTGCTGGGCTCGGACCGCGAGGCGAGCATCTTCAACCAGCGCCAGAAGACGTTTGAGGTAACCGATAACTTCACCTTCTACACCGGCGCGCACGCCTTGACGGTGGGCACGCACAATGAGTTTTACCACATCGACTACGGCTTCATCAACTCCTGGAACGGGCGCATCGAGTACAACAACGTCAACCAGTTTTTGAACGACATGCCGAGCCGCATCCGCGGTACCTACAACAAGACGGATAACTCGTACGAGTACAACTTCAACAATCCCTCGGCCGCGTTCAACATCAGCTTCCTGAGCGCCTACGTGCAGGACGAGTGGACGGTGACCGACCGCCTGAAAATCACGCCCGGCCTGCGCTTCGATATTGCCACGCTGCCCACCAAGCCCAGCCTAAACACGGGCCTGGTGAACGACCCGCAGAACGACGCCCGCACCCTCAACCAAACCTACTCACACACGCCCTGGCAAGACCTCAACAACCAGTACCTGGGCCAGTTGCAGGTGTCGCCCCGCCTAGGGTTCAACTACGACGTGAACGGCGACGGCTCGTTCGTGGTGCGCGGCGGCTCAGGCTTCTTCACTGGCCGCGTGCCGTTTGCCTGGTTCGGCTACGCCTACTACAACAACGGCGTGAACTTCAACTCGGTGGACTTGAACAACATTCAGAACGGCACCGTTGGCGCGGCGGGCCAGCCGGCCGGCACGGGCGCGGGCACGGTGTATAAGCTGAGCCAGAACCCCAACCAGATTTACAGCCAGCTGCCGGCCTCGGCCCAGAACACGACGGAAGTAAACCTGGTGGACAACAACTTCAAGATGCCCAAGGTGTGGCGCTCGTCGCTGGCCTTCGACTTCAAGTTTGCCAGCGGCACGCGCTTCTCGCTCGAAGGCCTGTACACCAAGACTTTGCAGGACGTGCGCTTCGAGAACATCAACCTGGTGGACAACGTGACCTACTTCGCCAACGGCCCTACCCAGAGCCCCCGCTACGCGGGCTACACTTTCCCCGGCGCCACCAGCGCGTCTACTCGGGTAAATAATGGCTTCTCGAACGCTTTCTTTCTCACCAACACCCAGCAGGGCTACCGCTACCAGTTCACCGGCTCGGTAGGCCAGACGCTTAATAACCTGCTGGACGTGACGGCCGCCTACACCTACGGCGTGAGCAAGGACATCAGCAACGGCATCCGCAACTCGCCCCAATCGAACTGGGAGCTGAACCCGGCCCTGAACGTGAATAACCCGGCCCTGGCCTACTCGAACTTCGATTTGCGCCACCGCTTCGTGGCTACCGTGAACCTGCACAAGAGCACCAACAACGGCCGTTTCACGGGCTACTTCACGGCCGTAGCTACCTACGCCGCCGGCTCGCCCTATACCTGGGTGTATAACAACAACTTCCTGGGCAACGGCCAGCAGAACGTGCAGCTGGCCTACATCCCTAACTCGCCCACCGACATTGCCCTGGTGAGCCGCACCAGCAGCACGGCCGCCTACACCCTGGAAAACAACGGCGCCCAGTACGCCGCGCTGAACAGCTTTATCAGCAACGACCCCTACCTGAGCACCCGCCGCGGCCAGTATGCCGAGCGCAACGCCGCCCGCACGCCCTGGAACAACCAAACCGACGTGCGCCTGATGGTAGAAGCCAAAATCGGCAAGCTGCAGCCCAACGAGGCCGGCCAGGTGCCCCAGGGCCACGCCATCCAGGTGTCGTTCGACATCCAGAACGTGGGCAACTTCCTCAACAACAGCTGGGGCCGCCAGTACTACGTGCCCAACACGTTCAACTCGACCTTGGGCACCGGCCTCTCGCAGGTGGGCTTCGTGAACTCGGCCGGCGCATTCAGCACCACCTACGGCGCCAGCACCTACAACACGCCGGCCTTCACCTTCAGCCAGCCCGCCACCTACTCCATCGACCAGCTGGCCTCGCGCTGGCAGGGGCAGTTGGGCGTGCGCTACCTGTTCTAGGCCTTTCGGCCGGGCTGGGGCCCTAGGGCCCGCACCGCTGGTAAAGCCTGCTCCCGCCGGAGCAGGCTTTACTTTTGCCGGGTAGTTACCGCGCTTCGCTTTTTGCCTTGAGAATTCTGCACCTGCCCAAGTGGTACCCGCACCGCTACGACGACCAGGACGGCGACTTCGTGGCGCGGCACGTGGCGGCCATCGCCCGGCAGCCGGGCATCGAGTCGGCGGTGGTGTTCGCAGCCGTGGCGCGCGGGCCGGTGGCGGGCTGGCTGGCCGAGGACCACGACCTGGGCGGCCCGGTGCCCACCTGGCGCTACTACTACCGCGCCCGCCCGAGTGGCTGGGCGCCGCTGGATAAGCTGCTGAAGCTGGGGCTGTGGCTGCTGGCCATGGGGCGCGGGCGGCGGGCCGTACGGCGCCATTGGGGCGGGGCCGCGCCCGACGTGGTGCACGCGCACATCCTGTTTCGGACGGCGCTGCTGGCGCGCTGGCTGCGCGGGCGCCACGGCTGGCCCTATCTGATTACCGAAAACTGGACCATCTTTCAGCCTGCCAATGCCTGGCGCCTGGGCCTAGTGCGGCGCTGGCTGGCCGGCTGGCTGGTGCGCGGCGCCGCCGCCTACACGCCCGTGAGCCACGACCTACGCCGGGCGCTGGCGGCCCTAGGGGGCGTCAATGCCCACACCGTCGTCATCCCCAACGTAGTCGATACCGACCTCTTTTACCTGCCCGCCGACCCTAGGGCCCGCACCGGCCTGCTGAATGTAGCGGCATTTAATGAGCCAGCCAAAAACCTGAGCGGCCTACTGCGCACGGTGGCCCACTTGCGCGCCGTCCGCCCTACCCTGCCGGGCCTGCACCTGCGCATAGCCGGCTACGGCCCGGCCGAAGCCGCCATGCACCAGCTGGCCGCCGAGCTGGGCTTGCTGGCCGACGGCACTGTAGAGTTTCTAGGCAAGCTGACGCCCGCGCAAGTAGCCGACGAAATGCGCCGGGCGGCGGTGTTCGTGCTGTTCAGCAACTACGAAAACCTGCCCTGCGTGCTTATTGAGGCGCAGGCCAGCGGCCTGCCCGCCGTGGCTACCCGCGTGAGCGGCGTGCCCGAGCTGCTGCCCGACGACGGCACCCTAGGGCTGCTGGTGCCCGCGCGCGACGAAGCCGCTTTGGCCGCGGCCCTTACGCAGGCGCTGGCGGCACCGGCCCGCTTCAGCGCGGCCGCCATGCGCAGCCGCGCGGTGGCCAAGTTCAGCTACCCGGCGGTGGGCGCGGCCTTCCAGGCAGTTTACCTCCGTATGTTAACCTCATGAGAGTCCTTCGTTCGCTGCTGGAAGTAGCCGTAGCGCTGATACTGGCGCTAGCGGGGCTGCGCTGGGCCCTAGGCCTCTTTTCGCGCAAAACCACGCTCTACCGCCCCACCATCACGCAGCAGATTTCGCTGCTAGCTTGGCCGGTGCTGGCCATCGCGGCGGGGCTGGCCGCCGCCGGCCCCAACCTGCTGGGTGGCAGCGCCACCGAGCGCTGGCTGGCCTGGGGCTTGCTGGGGGCAGTGGTGGCCCTGGCGGCCCCGGCCCTGCTGCTGCACCTGCGCTACTACACCCGCAACGCGGCCACCGAGCTGCTCTTCGTGCCCACCCAGGGCCAGCTGCAAGTGGCGCTGCACGGCACCTTGGCCTACGACGCCGGCCGCCAGGGCTGGCCCGGCCCCGGCCCCGTAGAGTGGCACCGCTGCCGCTGGCCGGGCGTGTTCTGGCGCCGCTACGAGTACCTGCGCCTGCCCCTACCCCAGGGCGACCTCATCCTTACCTCGCTCATGCTGCCCAACATGCGGCCGCTGGTGAACTACCTGCGCGAGTTTGGGGTGCGGGTAGACGAGAAAAACCGCGCCTGGGCCTGGGTATAAGGCTGAACGCCTGGCCAAAAAGGCAGTCATGCTGAGCGCGAGCGAAGCATCTCTATCGCGCCCCTATGGTGTCCTTTGGGAGAGATGCTTCGGCAAGCGAACGCCAGATAAGCATGACCACCTTTTTACTTCTTCCCTAGTTGCTACCGATTTCCTGCTACCTCCGACCTTTGCCGCATGGCTGAATCCTCTGCTCCCCTCCTCCACTACCTCGACCAAGGCGACCCGGCCGCCACGCCGCTTGTGCTGCTGCACGGCCTCTTTGGCACCCTCGACAACTGGCAGACCCTAGCCCGCCGCTGGGTGGAGGAGGCCGGCCTGCGCGTGGTGAGCGTGGATTTGCGCAACCACGGCCGCTCGTTCCATTCGCCCGCCCACAGCTACGCCCTCATGGCCCAGGACGTGGCCGCCCTACTCGACCATTTGGCCCTCGACCCCGCCCGCCTCACGCTGCTGGGCCACAGCATGGGCGGCAAGGTGGCCATGACCCTGGCCCTCACCCAGCCCGCGCGCCTGGCCCAATTGCTGGTGGTGGACATCGCCCCGCGCTTCTCCAACATGGAGCACCAGGACGACATCGTGGCCGGCCTGCAAGCCGTGGATTTTACCGCCCTGCAAAGCCGCGCGCAAGCCGATGCCGCCCTGGCCCAGCACATCCGGCAGCCCGGCGTGCGGCAATTTCTGCTCAAAAACCTGTACCGACGCGAGGATAATTCGTTTGCCTGGCGCATCAACCTGCCGGTGCTGGCCGCCGAGCTAGCCGCCATTGGCGAAGAAATTACCAGCGCCCAGCCCTTCCTCAAGCCCACGCTCTTCATCCGCGGCGGCACCTCCGACTACATTACGGCCGAGGACAAGCTGACCGGCATCCCCGCGCTTTTCCCCAACTCGCAGATAGCCACCGTGCCCGACGCCGGCCACTGGGTGCACGCCGAGAAGCCCCAGGAGGTGTTTGAGCTGGTGCGCAACTTCGCCACTATGAGTAAGCCACAATGAGCACAATTAGCAAGCAGCACAATAAATAATGCGTCATGCTCATTGCTAATTCATAATTAAATAGAGATGCTTTACCTCCTGCCCACGCCGCTCGCCGACGGCACCGCGCCCCAGGTGCTGCCGCCGCAAGTGGTGGCGGCCGTGGCCGAGCTGCCCTATTTCCTGGTCGAAAACCTGCGCACGGCCCGCCGCTTCGTGAAGGAGGTAGCGCCGCACCGCGTCATCGAGCAAATCCGCTTCGAGCTGATTGACAAGGACAGCACGCCCGCGCAGGTAAAGGCCGCCCTAGCCCCCCTGCTGGCCGGCAACCTCGCGGCCGGCGTGCTTAGCGAGGCCGGCTGCCCCGGCATTGCCGACCCCGGCGCGGCGCTGGCCCAGGAGGCGCACCGGCTGGGGCTGGTGGTGCGGCCGCTGGTGGGGCCGTCGTCCATCTTGCTGGCCCTCATGGGCTCGGGGCTCAACGGGCAGCGCTTCGCCTTCCACGGCTACCTGCCCATCGAGAAAGCCGGCCGACTGGCAGCCCTCAAGGCGCTGGAAAAAGACGCCGCCCGCCTCGACCAAAGCCAGCTGTTCATCGAAACGCCCTACCGCAACGACCAGCTGCTGAGCGACTTGCTAACGCACTTGCAGCCCGCCACCCGCCTGTGCGTCGCCGCCGACCTCACGGCGCCTACCGAGTACTTGCGCACGCTGCCCGTGGCCGAGTGGCGGCGCCTGCCCGAGCTGCCGGCCTTGCACAAGCGCCCGGCCGTGTTTGCCCTAGGCCGCTAAAACCAGCCTAGGCCCAAAGTGCTTATTTCGCGTTGCTGAGGCTGCCACCGTTCAAATCGCGCGACACGGTGGGCGAGCCGTAGTAGCGCACCGTCGAGCCGCTATTGGCTTCCACGAGCAGCTCCTTGCTGGCGGCGATGCGGGCGGTACTCTTGTCGTTGGCTTCTATCTGGGCGCGCTCGCTCAGCAGCTGCTGGCCCTCGTAGGTCGAGCTGCCGCTCACGCGCACGTCGAGGCGCGGGGCGGTGCCGGCGAGCGTGACGGTAGCCGCACCGTTTTCGCGCACCACCAGCACCTGGGGCGCCAGGTCGGTGGCGGTGAGCGTGGCGCCGGCCGTCACGTCGAGCACGCAGTCGGGCGCGGCGAAGTTGCCGCTGGCCTGCACCTTGGCGCCGCTGGTAGCGGCCAGGGAGGTCAGAAAATCGGCCGTGATGGTGGCTTGCAGCTTGTGGTCGGCCTTCATCAGCTTGCGGTCGTCGCGCTCCAGCAAGTCATCGTAGGAGATTATCAGGATGCCGTCTTCGAGCTTGGTGCGAATGTTAGCTACAAACTCGGCCGTGGCGGCGCTCACTTCCACGCGCTGCGCGGGGCCGGCCGTGAGGGTGAGGCTGATGCTGCCCCCCACCCGCACGCCCCGAAAATGAGCTACCTGGCGCACTTGGGTGGTGGCGCCGGCAGGGGCAGCCTGCGCCTGGGCGGCCAGCGGCGCGCCGGCGCTCAGCAGGGCGGCGAGGGCTAGGTATTTTATCATGAGTAGGTTTTCGAAAGCAAGCTGCGCTTCAAACGGCGCTGCCGCAAAAGTATTGGGCCGGGCGCCGCGCGCCGCGGCCGGGCCCGGCAAACTGCTAGCTTTTTTCGGCCGGCGGCCCTAGGCCCGCACTGCCCCGGAAGGGCGGCATGGTAGCCTCGCCGGCCGCCGCCACGCCCTGGCGCCCCAGCACCCGCCCGGCCGTGCGCCACAAAATGCGCAGATCGAGCTGCAGGCTTTGCTGGTCAACGTATTGATTATCAAATTCAAATTTTTCTTCCCACGAAATCGCGTTGCGCCCGTTTACTTGGGCCCAGCCCGTGAGGCCGGGGCGCACCAGGTGGCGCCGCGCCTGCCGGGCCGAGTACAGGGGCAGGTATTCGGGCAGCAGGGGCCTAGGGCCCACCAAGCTCATCTCGCCGCGAATAATGTTCCAGAGCTGCGGCAACTCGTCGAGGCTGGTGCTGCGCAGCCAGCGCCCCAGCGGCGGCAGGCGCTCGGCGTCGGGGCGCGGGCGGCCGGTGGCGGGGTCCAGGGCGGGGCGCATGGTTTGCAGCTTATAGAGGGTGAACGCGCGTCCGCCTAGCCCCGGCCGCTGCTGCCGAAACAGCCAGGAGCCGCCGTTTTGCCAGGCGGCCAGGGCGGCCCCTAGGGCCAGCAGCGGCAGCGTAGCCACCGCCAGCGGCAGGGCCACCGCCAGGTCGAGCAGGCGCTTACCGGGGTACATTTTAGTGACTAACTACTAGTGACTAGTGACGAATAGAAGAGGAGGAACAAGGCTACCGCGCGCAATTTACGCAGCTGCCCCCTGGGCGGGTAGGTGCCGAACAGTAGGGCAACTGCTTGCGCCGTCCCGTTCTTTGCCACTCATTTTGTCACTAGTCACTAGTAATTAGTCACTATCCCCTTGCTAGTTTTCCCCAACGCCAAGCTCAACCTGGGGCTCTACGTGACGGCCCGGCGGCCCGACGGCTACCACGACCTCGAAACCGCCTTCGTGCCCCTGCCCTGGACCGACGCCCTGGAGGTGCTGCCCGCGCCCAAGGGCCAGGCCGCCAGCAGCCTCACCCTGAGCGGCCGCCCCGTGCCCGGCGACCCCGCTACTAACCTGTGCCTCAAGGCCTATCAGTTGCTGCAGGCCGACTACCCCGCGCTGCCCGCCGCCCAGCTACACCTGCACAAGCTGGTGCCCATTGGCGCGGGCCTGGGGGGCGGCTCGGCTGATGCGGCGTTTGCGCTGCGGGCGGTGAACGAGGTATTTAGCCTGGGGCTGACCACCATGCAGCTCGAAGGCTATGCCCGCCGCCTGGGGGCCGACTGCGCGTTTTTCTTGCACAATACCCCTATGCTGGCCCACGGCCGCGGCGACGAGTTCTCGCCCCTGGCCCTTGAGGTGCGCGGCACGGCCTGCCTGGTGGTGTATCCGGGCCTGCACATCAGCACGGCGGCGGCGTTTGCGGGCATCGTGCCGCGCCCCCCGGCCCACCCGCTGCGCGAGGCCCTAGGGCAGCCAATGGCCGAATGGCCCGGCACCGTGCGCAATGATTTTGAAGATGCGCTGGCCCCGCGTTACCCGGTGCTGGCCGACATCAAGGCGCGCCTCTACGCGGCCGGGGCCACCTACGCCAGCTTGTCGGGCTCGGGCTCGGCCGTGTACGGGCTGTTTCCGGACCTAGGGGAAGCGCCGGCGCTGGCCTGGGAGCCAGAGTTTCTGGTGTGGCGCGGAACGCTGTAGCTGCGTGGCTTATGCTTGCCATAATAATTGAACGTCATGCTGAGTTCCGCGAAGCATCTCTACCGCGCCGTATGGTTCGGTAGAGATGCTTCGCGGAACTCAGCATGACGTTCTTTTTGCCCTTTACTTACATGTCTATTCAACGCTCCCGAAGCATCTTAGGGCTGCCGCTCGGCCTGGCGCTGCTGGTAGCCTGCACGCGCCCGGCGGTAGTTGGCGCGGCCGGCCCCGAGGCCCCCGGCTGCTGCCAGAGCCGCTACCCGGTCGCGGCCCTAGGCCCGTACAGCACCGCGCAGCTCGGCCAGGAGTACCGGCGGCTGAAGCGGGCGAAGTGCGCCGCGTGCAGCCGCTACGGCAGCGACCTGCAAAAGGTACTAAACGAGCTGGGCACCCGGCTCAATGGCCAGCCGCGCCAGGCCGTGTGGCGCGCCATGGGCAAGCCCGACGAAGCCAATGACAGCCTGCTCATCTACCACTGGCGCTACCGGCACGACTACCTGCGCTTCCGCCTAGCGCCTAATGGCACGGTGGCTAGCTCCTGGTACTACGCTTGGGAGTAGCGGGGGGCCCTAGGCTACACCAGCACCTCGGCGGCTTCTTTCTTGCGCGCGCGGCGCTGGTTCCACTGGTCGAGCAGCGGGTGGATGAGCACGCTGGCCAGGATGATGACCGTGCCCAAGTAGAAGCCGCTGCTCATGCGCTCCTGCCCGAAGCCCGGCGCCCGCAGCACAAATAGCATCTGGGCCAGCACAATGCCGTAGACGGGCTCCAGGTTGATGGTGAGGTTGACGACGAAGGCCGACAGGCGCTTCATCAGCTCGACCGACGAGGCGAAGGCGTACACGGTGCAGGCCCCCGCCAGCAGGCCCAGCCACAGCCAGTCGTAGCCGTGCCAGGCTAGGTGCAGGCGGCCATCGGGCACCAGGTAGCGCGTGTAGAAGGGCATAAATAGGCTGATGCTCAGGCAGGCGCCCACCATCTCGTAGAAGGTGAGGCGCACCGGCGCGTGGCGCTGCACCAGCCGCGAGTTGAGCACGCTAAACAGCGCCGATAGCCCCGCCGACGCCACCGCCACCAGCAGCCCGGTCAGCTGCGTCAATTCGGCCTGCGAAATCAAATACAGCCCCACCATGGCGGCCAGCCCCAGGCCCACCTCGTAGGGCCGCACCCGGCGCCAGAGCACCAGCGGCTCGAGCACCGAGGTCCAGAGCGCTAGCGTGGCCAGGCCCGCCAGGCACACGCTCACCGAGGAGAGGCGCGCGGCCAGGAAAAACGTAATCCAGTGCGCCGCTACCAGCGCGCCCACGCCCAGCAGCTTCAGGGCCTCCAGGGGGGCTAGGCGCCAGCCCAGGCGCCGCGCCGCTAGCAGCCCCGCCAGCCCCGCGCTGGCCAGCAGCGTGCGCCAAAACACCAGCTCGACGGGCGGCATGGGCTGCAGCAGCTTACCCAGAATGGCCGTGAAGCCCCAGAGCAACACAATGAAATGCAGGCGCAGGTAGTCTTTGAGCATAGTTTTTAATGTAGAAATATAAGGGATGTGAAGAATGTAAAAATGTCTATTGAGTGCTTTTGGCGGAATGACAGCTTAATTTTCACATTTCCCACATCCCTTATATTTCCACATTTATAAAATTTACTTCGGCACCACTCTATACAGGAAAAATCCGACCACCGAGAAGATGGCGCCCGGTGTCCAGGCGGCCACGATGGGGGGCACGGTGCCCACCGAGGCCAGGTTGCGCGAGAGCATAACGAAGATGATGAACACGAACGCCAGCACGAACCCGAGAGCAATTTGCCCGCCCACGCCGGTGCGGCTTTTGCGAGCGCTGAGCACCACCCCGATGATGGTGAGAATGATGGCGTCGAAGGGGTACGCGTAGCGCTCGTACCTTACGCTCAGGTACTTGGCGGTGTCGGCCGCGCCGCGCTCTATCTTCTCGCGTATCAGCTGGTTGAGCTGGGGCGAGGTCAGGGTTTCGGCCAGGCGGTAGGTGCTCCCAAAGTCTTTGGGGTAAAGGTTGAGGGTGGTGTCGCGGGGCGGAATGGTGAGCAGCGCTTCGCGGGTGCCGCCGCCGAAGGTGTGCACCGTTTGGGCCGAGAGGTGCCAGACGTGCTTCACCGAGTCCCAGCTCAGCACATCGGCCTTGAGGCGGCGGCGCAGGATGGTGGTGCTGTCGATGGTTTCGAGCACGAAGTTGTAGCCCGTGTTGCGCACGTTATCGTAGCTCTCGAGCGAGGCGTAGGTGCGGGGCCCGATTTTCATGTGCACGTTGCGCCCGTCGAAGTGAAAGGGCTCCTCCACGTACTTCCCCTCAAAGAGCACTATTTGCTTAGTGCCGATGGGGATAATCCAGCTAATAAGCCCAAACGTGAGCGCCCCGATGACGGCGGCGCCCATCACGTAGGGCAGCAGCAGCCGCTCGAAGCTCATGCCGCTGGACAGCATGGCCACCAGCTCGGTGCGCGAGGCCAGCTTGGCCGTGACGAACACCACCGCGATGAATATGGTAATGGGCGAGAGCAGGTTGGCGTAGTACGGAAACAGGTAGATGTAGTAGTGCGTGAAGGTGTACCAGAACGACAGGTTGGCGTGCAGAAAGTCGTCGTTTTTCTCGGTGTAGTCAATCACGCAAATCACCGACACCAGCATCAGCACCGTGAAGAAGAACGCGGTGAGAAACTTGCCAATGATGTATTTATCTAATAGTTTCATAAGTAATAAACCCGTCTGTCATTGCGAGCCTGCGAAGCAATCGCACCAGAACATCTCGCTTGGCCAATTCTCAACGCCGATACCATCTTAGTAGTCTGCTAGTAAATCCTTCCAAATCGGATTGAGTTCGCTTACCAGCGCCAGCTTTTTCGCCCGCGAGCCAGCTTTAAGCTGTTTCTCCCGCGCAATGGCATCCTGCACACTGGGCGACGTTTCAAAATAGACCAGTTTCGTGAGCTTGTATTGCTTGGTAAAACCCGCTTGTGCGCCGGCCTTGTGCTCCATCACGCGTCGCTCCAGGTTGTTGGTCACGCCTACGTAAAGCACCGTGTTGTATTGGTTGGTGAGGATATAGACGTAGTAGGTATGCATGACGGTAACAACTAATTGACCAGTTAATTATAAATCGCCTGTCATTGCGAGCGCCGCGAAGCAATCGCAACCCGGACGACCTGTTCTAGTGCGATTGCTTCGCGGCGCTCGCAATGACAGGCGATTATTGTTGTGTACTGATTTCGTTCTGGTGCGATTGCTTCGCTGTGCTCGCAATGACAGACGATTATGCTTACAACCGCCTGGAGACCTGCTCCACCATGCCCGGCTTCCAGGCGGCGAAGGTGCCGGCCAGGATGTGCCGCCGCGCCTCGCCCACCAGCCAGAGGTAGAAGGTGAGGTTGTGCATGGAGGCTATTTGCGAGGCCAGCAGCTCCTGGGCCTGGAAGAGGTGGCGCAGGTAGGCCTTGCTGTAAAACGTGCTCGCATAGTCCCCTAGGGTTTCGTCGATGGGCGAGAAGTCTGTGGCCCACTTCTTATTGGTGATGTTGATGATGCCCTGCGCGGTGAAGAGCATCCCGTTGCGGGCGTTGCGGGTGGGCAGCACGCAGTCGAACATATCGACCCCTAGGGCAATGTTTTCCAAGATGTTAGCCGGCGTGCCCACGCCCATCAGGTAGCGCGGCTTGTCCGGGGGCAGGATGTCGCACACCAGCTCGGCCATCTCGTACATCTGCGCGGCGGGCTCGCCCACGCTCAAGCCCCCGATGGCGTTGCCGGCGCGGCCCTGCTCGGCCACAAACTCGGCCGACTGACGGCGCAAATCGGCAAAGGTGCTGCCCTGCACTATCGGAAAAAGCGTCTGCTCGTAGCCGTAGAGCGGCTCGGTGCTGTCGAGGCGGGCCATGCAGCGCTTCAGCCAGCGGTGCGTCATGTCCAGCGAGCGGCGGGCGTAGTCGTACTCGCAGGGCCAGGGCGTGCACTCGTCGAAGGCCATGATGATGTCGGCCCCGATGCGGCGCTGAATATCCATCACGCCCTCGGGCGAAAACAGGTGCTTCGAGCCGTCGATGTGCGAGCGAAACGTGACGCCCTCCTCCTTAATCTTGCGGGTGGCCCCTAGGGAAAATACCTGGTAGCCCCCGCTGTCAGTCAGGATGGGCTGGTCCCAGCCATTGAACTTGTGCAGGCCACCGGCGGCTTGCAGCACGTCGAGGCCGGGGCGCAGGTAGAGGTGGTAAGTGTTGCCCAAGATGATTTGGGCGTGCACGTCCTGCTTCAGCTCGCGCTGGCCCACGGCCTTCACGGTGCCGGCCGTGCCCACGGGCATGAAGATGGGCGTTTCGATGGGGCCGTGGGCGGTGGTGAGGCGCCCGGCGCGGGCTTTGGTGCCCGCGTCGCGGGCTTGTAGTTCAAACGTCATAGCAAAAAGAGCCGCGGGCGGCCGACTTACAAAAGTACCGCCCAGCCGGGTCAGCCCCATTGGTTAAACCTGGTCGGCGGGTTGTCTGGCCGGCGCAGCCTGGCATTGGGCCAATCGGGCCGGTAGGGGTTTTCGGCGGGGCGTACCTTTGCGGCCTAGTTCGCCGTGCCGCCTTTACCCCCGCTTTCCTCGCTTCCGCCCGCGTTGCTGTTGCTGCCGCTGCTGCTGGTGCAGCTGTGGTTTTGGCTGCGCTACTTCCGGCCTTTCGTGCGGCGACCGGCCGAGGCGCCCGCACCCCTAGGGCCCGCTGCCGAGCCGGTGTCCATCATTTTGTGCGCCCACAACGAGCTGGACAACCTGCGCGAGCTGGTGCCGCTGCTGCTGCGCCAGGAGTATGCTGCCGGCTTCGAGCTGGTGCTCATCGACGACCGCAGCCGCGACGACACCTACCTGTTTGCCCAGCAGCTGGCGCAGTACTACCCCGGCCGCTTCCGGCTCGTGACGGTGACGCACACGCCGGCCGGCTTCGCCCCCAAGAAGTACGCGCTCACCCTGGGCATCAAGGCGGCGCGCTACCCGCAGCTGCTCTTCACCGATGCCGACTGCCGGCCCCTAGGCCCCCACTGGCTGGCCCAAATGCAGCAGGGCTTCGCGCAGCGCGGCGGGGCCGATATGGTGCTGGGCTTCTCGGATTTTGAGGAGCAGCCGGGCTTGCTCAATAAGCTCATCCGCTACGAAACGCTGGTTACCGCCAACCAGTACCTGAGCCTAGCCTGGGCCGGGCACCCCTACATGGGCGTGGGCCGCAACCTGGCCTACACCCGCGCCACCTTCCACCGCACCAAGGGCTTTGCCAGCCACATCCGGCGCCTGAGCGGCGACGACGACCTGCTGGTGCAGGACGCGGTAGCCCTAGGGGCCCGCGCGGCCGTGGTGGCCGACCCGGCGGCCCACACCCGCAGCCAGCCCGCCAGCACCTGGCGGGCCTGGTGGCGCCAGAAGCGGCGGCACCTCTCGGCCGGCACCCGCTACCGCCCCGCCGACCGCCTGCGCTTAGGGTTATTTATGGGCACCAACGTGCTTTTTTACGTGTTTACACCCGCACTGCTGGCTGTCAGTTTGACGCCTCAGAATGTCGTATCTTTGGCTCTACTCTGGCTGGCGCGAACATTGTTAGGTTGGGCTGTTTATGTACCGCTGGCGCGGCGGCTGAACCAGCATCTGCCCGCCGCCGCCCTGCCGCTGCTCGATTTTTTTTACCTTGTACTTTATTGCGCCTGGGGCACGTCCGTGCTCCTGAAGCGCCCGCTCCAATGGAAGTAAATTCTTCAGATATCCAAAAGCAGTTCTCCTCCAAGGCCCGCCACGACTTCAAGCTCATTCGGGCGGCCGTGGACCACGGCGACGAGAAGGCCTACGCCGAGCTGATGCAGATTTACAAGAAGCCGGTGTTTCACGTCGTGCTCAAGATGGTGCGCAACCCCGACGACGCCGAGGACCTCACCATCGAGGCCTTCGCCAAGGCGTTCAAGAACCTGCACAAGTTCAACCCCGAATTTGCGTTCAGCACCTGGCTTTTCCGCATTGCCACCAACAACTGCATCGACTTTATTCGCAAGAATAAAATCAAGACCATGAGTATCGACTCGGCGGTGAAGATGGGCGACGGCGACGAGATTCAACTCGAGTTCCGGGACAATGACCTGAACCCGGCCGACACCACCATCAAAAACCAGAAAATCGAGATAATGCGCCACGTGGTGTCGCTGCTGCCCGATAAGTACCAGCGCCTGGTAAGCCTGCGCTACTTCGACGAGCTGAGCTACGAGGAAATCGCGACCGAGCTAAAAGCGCCCCTCGGCACCGTGAAGGCCCAGCTGCACCGCGCCCGCGAGCTGCTCTTCGACATGGTAAAGGACAAGAAAGAGTTTATTTAATCAGCTGAAAGCGTGACGAGCAGAACGTCATGCTGAGCTTGCCAAAGCATCTCTACCACGCCGCCTGGGCTCGTCCAACGAAGCGGTAGAGATGCTTCGGCAAGCTCAGCATGACGTTCTGCTTTTTACTTCTTTTCGCCTTGCCCGCTCACGTTCCCCATGTCCCTACTAACTAAGTACTTTCCCCAGCTTACCCCGCAGCAGCAGCAGCAGTTCGCGCAGCTCGAAACCGAGTTCAGGGCCTGGAACGCGCAGATAAACCTGGTGGCCCGCACCGACACCGATAACCTGCTGGAGCGCCACATCCTGCACTCGCTGGGCATTGCCAAGGTGGTGCAATTTCCGAAGGGCAGCGCGGTACTCGACGTGGGCACCGGCGGCGGCTTGCCGGGCCTGCCGCTGGCCATTCTGTTTCCCGACGTGAAGTTTCACCTCGTGGACAGCATCGGCAAAAAGATTAAGGCCGTGCAGTTTATGGCCGCCGCCCTAGGCCTCTCTAACGTGACGGCTGCGCAAACCCGCGCCGAGCAGGTGCCCGAGAAGTTCGACTTCGTGGTGAGCCGCGCCGTGGCCCGCCTGGCCACCTTCCACCCCTGGATAATGCACCGCTACAAGGCTCACCCCGCGGCCGGCGCGGGCCTCTACTACCTGAAAGGCGGCGACCTAGGGGAGGAAATTGCCGAAAGCGGCCTGGTGGCCAAGGTGGTGGCGCTGAAAGACTTTTTCGAGGAGGAATTCTTCGACACCAAAAAGGTGGTGGTAGTACCGGCTTAGGCAGCGGGCACGGCCGCCGTGCCGCGGCTGAACAGCTTTTGCAGCTGGTTCATCAGCCGGTTGTGCACCAAATCCTCGCTGCCCGACTGCGTGTACACGCGGAAGGCCACGGTCATGGTCGCGCCGGGCTTGAGGGCGGTTACTACCGCCATGGGGGCGGGGTCGGGCAGCGCGTCGGGGTCGCGGGCTAGCAGGGGTAGGGTCTGCTGGCGCAGGGCGTCGAGGTCGGTGTTGGCGTCGAACTCCAGGGCGATTTCCACCAGCGTGCGCTTGGGGTGGGCCTTATTCACGATGACGTTGTTGGAAGTGGCCCCGTTGGGTAGAATCACCATGTCGCCGCTGGCCGTGAGCAGGATGGTATTGAAAATCTGGATGGCCTGCACCGTGCCCGTATTGCCCTGGCTGGCAATGACATCACCCACCGTGTAGGGCTTGAAGAGCAGGATGAGCACCCCACCCGCGAAGTTGGCCAGGGTGCCCTGCAGGGCCAAACCCACCGCCAGGCCCGCCGCCCCCAGAATGGCCACGAACGAGGTAGTCTGAAAGCCCACCATGCCCGCCACGCTAATGAGCAGCAGCACCTTGAGGGCAATGCTGAACAGGCTGGTCAGGAAAGAGCGCAGCGAAACGTCTACCTTTTCGACGGCCACCGACACCAGCCGGCTCAGCCAGCCAATGACGTACCAGCCGATAACCAAGATAACCAGCGCCAGCGCTATACGCGGCAGATACAGGGCTACCAGCCCCTTGAGGCGTTCCGTGTACGTATCAAATTGGGTGAGCGAGATGGGAGTAATAGGCGCGGGCATCGAAGCGGAAATAAAGTAGCGGAAAATGAAAGTAGCGGCTTATACGGTGGGCGGCCAACCCGGCCGGGCAGGCTGCTGGCCGGGGCTAGTGGTAGTAGGGCCGCGGCCCCCACGTAATATTCCAATACTGCAGCATGGCGGCCTGGTCGGTTGAGTTGGCGGGATTGGTGATGGGGTCCCAAGACAGCACATTGCAATCCTGCGCCAGGTGCACGGCGGGCAGCTCGGCGGGGGCCTGCCCTAGCGCCAGCAGGGCGGCGCGCTCGCAGTCATTGCCGTCGGCTACGCGCAGCTTGCGGTCGGCGTTGGCGTAGATGCAGGCAATGACGACCAGCCCCACCGCGTAGCTGGCGCGGGCGCGCCCGGCCAAGTGCCGCAGCAAGTACAGGGCCGACAAGCCGTAGAAGAACAGCAGCCCTAGGGTGATGGGCAGAATAGTATCGAACCGCAGGCTGTAGGCCCGGTAGGTGCGGTAGCCACCTAGCGGCAGCAGCAGAATGTAGACCAGCGCAAACCAGCCCAGCACGCGCAACACCTGCCGGATGCGCTGGCTTTCGGCGGTGGCCGGCACCTGGCGGCGCAGCAGGTAGCCGTTGCCCAGGCAGGCCAGCACCAGCAGCGGCACCCCCAGCTTGCCGGTGAGCTGCCGAAACACCCCGTAGGGCAGGCGCAGGTAGCGCCCGAAAACGTTGTGCTTGGGCAGCAGGCTCTCGCTGTTGTTGCGCCCGATGTAGAGCGAGTAGGCGCACAGCAGCCCGAACAGCAGCAGCAGCACCAGCGGCACCCAGGGCAGCTGCCGCAGGCGGGAAGCCCAGCCGGCGGGCGGCCCCGCGCTCCGCGCCCAGTGCATACCCCCGCCGAGCAGCAGCACCGCCACCACGCCCGGCACCAGCGGCCCGTTGAAGGCTAGCCATACCATCAGCCCCAGGCAACCTACTACGCCTAGCGGCCCCAGGTGCCACTGCGCGCCCTGCGCCCAGCGGTAGAAGGGCCGTGCCACCACCAGTAGCAGCAGCAGGGGCAGCGGGTAGAAAAAGGCGTAGGTGACCGCCCGAGGCACAATGGCCATTTCGCTGCTGTAGCCCTGCGCCTGAAAAAACGGCGCCAGTAGCGCCATGGCCAGCCACAGCCGCCAGTTGCCCAGCCCCCCCGCGCCCACTATATACACTGCCAGCACATACAGCAGCAGGGCCTGCAGGAGCGTGCAAAACAAGGCCTGGGCTGCGTACACACTGTCGATGGGGGCTAGCCCGGCCCGTTGCAGCCAGCCCGGCACCGCGCGCCAGTAGCCCACCATGCTGAGGTGGGCAAAAAATCGGTTGGGCGCGGCATACACCGAATCTTTGGTGAGCACCGCCAGGCCAAACGGGTCGTGCAGCACGGGCGCGTAGCTGACCGACGGGTGCACGATGGCAACGAGGTCGCCGTCGAGCACCATGCGGTTGTATTGCACGAAGGTGGCCGCCAAATCGAGCAGCACGAACAGGGCGCAGAAAAGTCCTAGCAAGCGGTATTTCATACGAGTAAGTAGGCGGCGCCGGGTCTACAGCAGCTCTACGCGCAGCATCTGGTCGCCCACTTCGAGGCGCTGCACCACGTCCTGGCCCGCCACCACCTGGGCGAAGATGGTGTAGCGCCCGTCGAGGTGCGGGGTGGGCAGGTGGGTGAAGAAGAACTGGCAGCTCTCGGTGTCCTTGCCGGCCGAGGCCAGGCCCACCGCCCCGGTGCCGTAGGTGAGGTAGGAGAACTCGGAACGTAACGTAGTAGGCAAGCCGCCCGAGCCGTCGCCCCTAGGGTCGCCACCCTGGGCCACGAAATCGGGCACCACCCGGTGGAAGTAGAGCCCGTTGTAGAAGCCGCGCCGCACCAGCCCGGCAATGGTGGCTACCGAGCCGGGCGCTTCCTCCACTTTCAGCACCATCGTGATGGCGCCCTTGCTGGTGGTAAGGCGCACGCGCTGGCCCACCGGCACCGTCTGCACCGCCGCCCAGTCGATGGGCTGGCGGGGCGTGGCCGGCACGGGCGTGGGCGTGGCGGCGTGGGTGAGCTTGTCGAGCGCCTGCTGCAAGGCCTGGTAGGGCTCCACGTCGCGGGGTAGCGTCAGCTTGGCCTGAGCGGCGCGCAGGGCGGCCAGGTCGTCGAGGCCGGGCGTGGGCACCAGCTTAGCATCGGCCAGGGCCTCGGCGGCGGTGCTGAGCTGGGTAACGTCGCCGCCCGCCAGCGCCCGGCGCAGCGCCGCCGTGAAGTCGGCCTGCCGGGCGGCCGGGAAGCTCTTGCTGCCCCGCATGGCTACCAAGGCCCCTAGGGCCGCCCCCGACACTACCAGCGGCGGCGTCAGCTGCTGCGCCTGCTGGGCCAGAAAGTCAAGCTGCGCGGGGTCCTCGCTCAGGGCCGTGAGCAGCGCGGCCTTTTCATATTGGTTGCGGCTGCGCTGGAAGCGGGCGCGGATGGTATCGGTCAGGGCTGGACGGATGCCAGGCGCACTTGCCACATCAAATCGTAGTACTCCTTGTAACAAGATTGCTCGTGCTCGCCAATTAGAAATACGAGTAAAATTTGGAACAGCTACCATATCATAGTAACCCCTTGAAGATGAATTGAAAGGCAGCTTTAGTAGCCATTCAGCAGCTGTTACAGCCTCCTGTGATACTTGGCTCTCTAGTGACTTTTTTATTTGCCTTAAAGCCATTTGATAGGCATCACCCGAAATATCAACCGGCAGCGCTCGCAGCGCCGCCACGCGCACCCGAAAATCAGCATCCGTAGTGGCGCTGAGCAGGGCGCCGAGCGTGCCGGGCTGGCGCAGGCGGCCCAGGGTGCTCACGCAGTTGGTGCGCACGAAGTAGTCGGGGTCGGTACCGATGGCTTGCTGCAGGGTGGGCCGTAGGGCGCGGAGCTGGGTGGTGTCGAGCTTGTCCCAGCTGATGCGGGCCAGGGCGGCCGAGGCACCGCGCCGGGCGGCTGCGGGCTGGCGCCGGGCTAGCAGCGACAGGGCTTGGCGCACCAGCTCGGGCGTGGTAAGGCTACGCAGGGCGGCGCGGTACAGGCCCCAGGCCCGGGCGGCGCTGCGGGCGGTGTCGGCGGAGGCGGCGCCTTGCCAAAGAAGCGGCACGGTGCGGCGGGTGGCGCAGCGCCCTAGGGCCTCGCCTAGCGCCAGGCGCTCCTGGTAGTCAGTGGCTTGCGGCAGGCACTGGGCCAGGGGCAGGGCGGCCACGCTGTCGCCGGTCTGGCCCAGGGCGAAGGCGGCGGCGCGGCGCACGGCCACGGCTTTGTCGGCCAGCAGGGGCAGCAGGGCGGGCACGGCGGCTTTGTCTTGCACCGAGCCGAAAGCCAGGGCGGCGGCGGCGCGATAGCCCACGTTCTTATCCTGCAAGAAGGGCAGCAGGGCGGCAGTGTTGCGCTCATCCTGGGCCGTGGCGATGCGGCGGCGCGTGGCGTCGGCGTAGGGGTGCGGCGCGGGGGCGGCCGCGGCTAGCAAGGGCAGCCCCGCCCACAGGCAGCGTAAAATTGGAAGGCGCATACAGCGGAGTAGAACGCAGGTTTAGCGCGCAAGTAACGAGTGCCCGACCTTTGTGCCATGCAAGCCGCATCCTCGCCCTACCCTACCGACCCGCGCCAGCTGCGCATCCAGGATTTTCACTACGACCTGCCCGCCGACCGCATCGCCCCCGAGCCCCTGCCCGACCGCGCCGCCAGCCGCCTGCTGGTGTACCGCAGCGGCATCATCCAAGACAAAACCTTCCGCGACCTGCCCGCTGAGCTGCCCCTAGGGTCGCTGCTGATATTCAACGACACGCGCGTGGTGCGGGCCCGGCTGCTGGCCCAGCGCCCCAGCGGCGGCCAGGTCGAGTTGTTTTGCCTCGAGCCGGTGGCGCCGCACCGCGCCCTGGAGCCGGCCTTGCAGCAAACCGGCTACGCTACCTGGCGCTGCCTGGTGGGCAACGGCCGCCGCTGGAAAAGCGGGCCGGTGCAGCTCGATTTCCAGGCGTTTGGCCAGCCGGCTACCCTCTGGGCCGAGCGCCAGGCTGTGGAGGGCGGTGGCGAAAGCCTGATTGACTTCCGCTGGGAGCCCAGCTCGCTGCCGTTTGCCGAGGTGCTGCGGGCGGCCGGCCACCTGCCCCTGCCGCCCTACCTGCACCGCCCCGACACCGCCCAGGACGCCGTGCGCTACCAAACCGTGTACGCCGCCCACGAGGGCGCCGTGGCCGCCCCCACCGCCGGCTTGCACTTTACCCCAGAGGTGCTGGCGGCCCTAGGGGCCCGCGGCCTGGCCACCGGCTACGTGACGCTGCACGTGGGCGCCGGCACCTTCCAGCCCGTGAAGGCCGACACCATGGCCGACCACCCCATGCACGCCGAGCCCATCATCGTGCAAGCCAGCTTGTTGCGCCAGCTGCTCGGGCACCAGGCCGGGCCGGTTATCGCGGTGGGCACCACCAGCCTGCGCACCCTCGAAAGCCTGTATTGGCTGGGCGCCGCCTTGGTGCGCGACCCCGCCGCCCCGCTCGAAGTAACCCAGTGGCAGCCCTACGCCGAGGTAGCCGAGGCAGTAACCCCCGCGGCGGCCCTAGGGGCCCTGCTGGCCTACCTGGAGCGCACCGGCTCGGCGGCGGTGGAGGCCAGCACCCGGCTGCTCATCGCGCCCGGCTACCGCTTTCGGCTGGTGCAGGGGCTGATTACCAATTTCCACCAGCCCGAAAGCACCTTGCTGCTGCTGGTGGCGGCCCTGCTGGGGCCGGGCTGGCAGCAGGTGTATGCGCACGCGCTGGCTGGCGGCTACCGCTTCCTGAGCTACGGCGACAGTTCGCTACTGCTGCCCGATAAACCAGCTGCGCCGGTCGATTTTGGCACGGGCTTTGACTAAAATCTGACGGGTATCGCTGTGAACCCCGCGCTGCCGGCCCGCGTAAAAGGCTTTGTAAATACTTTAATACTCTCTTTCAATCATGAAAAAAGCACTTCTGTTGCTCGCCGCTTGCGCTTTCACTACCGCGGCCTTTGCCCAGACTCCCTCTACCGAAGTTAAGGTCCGTGACAACGGCTCGAAAAAAATTACTACCGAGCACGCGAATGGCTCAACGACGGTAACCAAAACCGGCAAAACCAACGTGGGCGCCGCCCTCGACAATACGGCCGACGCAGCTGGCAACGTGGCTGACAAAGCTGGCCACAAAATTTCGAATGCCTTCCATAAAGGCAAGAAGAAAACCAAAAGCGCCTCCTATAAGGCTAGCAGCAAGCTCCGTCAGGACACTCGCAAAATGGAAGCGAAGTCAGAGTAATTCGGCTGCTCACTACTTACAAAAAAGCCCCGGCCTCGGCTGGGGCTTTTTTATGCGCCTGCCTATCCATTAGGCCTTAGCGAAGCGTAAGGCGCGAGGCATTTTTAAAACTACAACTGACTGATGGTGTGATAAGTAGGCTCACTAGCCAGAGGCTTCTCGCGCAGCTCAAACAGGGTTTTCTCCACTACGCCGTGCCCAAACAGGCTTATCCCCGCGTTGAATACGCCCAGGGCGGCCGTACCCGCAAGCACCCACTGGCCTGTGCTAGCCCCCCGGTTTTTAAGGGTCGTAGCCCAGCCCACCAGGCAAGCTCCCGCCCCTATTATCACGAGGCCAGTGGGGGCAAATACTAACCATTTGGTTTTGTGCGTCATACAGCAGCTAGAAGAATAAGAAGAGGGAAGAGTTGGCTACTCAACGTGTCAGGTAGGCGAAAGTTAGGTGCGCAAGGCCAAACCTTGGGGATGCACAGCCACATCACTAGCTGTAGTTACTTGCTCGTTTCAGAGCAATACCCCCAATGATTACCCCTACTTTAGGTAAAAATCCTATTGTTTTATAAGCTACCCCCTATCTTCGCGGAGGCTATTTCTATAATTTTACTTAAATTTTATGTCGCGTAGGCAACGATTAGCTCGCCCGTCTTTGCTGCTACTAGTGGTGCTGGCCCTGCTTGGGGCCTTTGTGCCGCAAGTGCACCCAGCGGCCGCAGCGGGCGCCCTCAACCCGGCTGATGTGGGCTGGATGCTGATGGCCTCGGCCTTGGTACTGCTCATGACGCCCGGCCTGGCATTCTTCTACGGCGGCATGGTCAACCGGGGCAGCATCATCTCCACCATGCTCCAAAGCTTCATCTCGCTAGGCGTGGTGTCGCTGCTGTGGTACGTGGTGGGGTTTTCGCTGGCTTTTGGCGACGATATCGGGGGCGTAATTGGCGACCCGCGCACGTTTTTCATGTTCAACAACGTAGGCACGGCCCCGCACCCGCGCCTGGGGGCCGGGCTGCCGCTGGTGCTGTTTGCGGCGTTTCAGCTCAAGTTTGCCATTATTACGCCGGCCCTCATCAGCGGCGGCTTCGCCGAGCGCATCCGGTTCTGGGGCTACCTCATCTTCATTTGCCTGTTTAGCCTACTCATCTACTGCCCGCTGGCCCACTGGGCCTGGCACCCCGACGGCTTTTTGGCTAAGTGGGGCGTGCTCGACTTTGCGGGCGGCACGGTAGTGCACATTTCGGCGGGCTTTGCGGCGCTGGCCGGGGCGCTGGCCATCGGGCGCCGCCGCGCCCACCTCGATGGGCACTCGCACGAGCCGGTCAATATTCCATTCGTTATTCTGGGCACCGGGCTGCTGTGGTTCGGCTGGTTTGGGTTTAATGCTGGCTCGGCCTTCGGGGCCAATGCCCAGGCCGTGCAGGCTTTTGTGACGACGCACCTGGCTTCGGCCGCCGCCATGCTCACCTGGATGCTGCTGGAGGCCTCGCGCGGGCAGCGCCCCTCGGCCATGGGCACGGCCGTAGGCGCCGTGGTGGGGCTGGTGGCCATCACGCCGGCAGCGGGCTACGTGAGCTACGGGCCGGCCATTGCTATCGGCATTTTGGCGTCGGGCGTGAGCTTCGCGGCGGTCATCCTCAAAAACAAAACCACCCTCGACGATACCCTCGACGTGTTTCCGTGCCACGGCGTGGGCGGCATCGTGGGGATGCTGGCCACCGCGCTCTTTGCCGAAAAGGGCGGCTTGTTTACCGGGGGCGGGCCAGCGCTGCTGGGCTACCACCTACTCACGCTGTTGGTGGTGGGCGCGTTCACGTTTGGTGGCTCGTGGCTGCTTTACCGAGCTACCAACGTCATCGTACCCATTCGGGTGAACGCGGAAAACGAGAACCGTGGCCTCGACACCAGCCAGCACGGCGAGGCCCTGCTAGCCGCCTAGCCCCCCACGTCGCCCAAAAACCGGCCTAGGCCCGGCCGAGCGCCGTACCTTGCCAGCGCCCGGCCGGGCACTGCAGAAGCTGCCAGGCGCGGCACGTTTTTTCATGACCCAGCTTTTTTTCTCCGACTACGACGCTCCCGAAGCCGCGTCGCCACTAGTTATTTTTGGGGCTGGGGGCCTGGGCCGCGAAGTGCTGGTGCTACTGCGCCAGTTCAACGAAGCCCAGCCCACCTGGACGCTGCGCGGCTTTTACGACGACCAGCCCCCCGCCACGGCTACCCTAGGGGGCCTGCCCTACCTGGGCACCGCGGCCGACCTCAACGCCACTACCGAGCCGCTGGCCGTGGCCGTGGCCGTGGGCAGCCCCACCGCCCGCGCGGCGGTCGTGGCCCGGCTTACTTCGCCCCAGCTTAGCTTCCCTACCCTGGTGCACCCTAGCGTAGCGCTGCAGCCCTACCAAAACGTGGTGGTGGGTGCGGGCACCATCATTCAGCAGGGGGTCATCCTGACGACCGACCTGCGCATCGGCCAGTTTGTGGTGCTGAACCTGGGCACCACCGTGGGGCACGACGCCGTAGTGGAGGACTTCTGCTCGCTCATGTGCCACGTCGATGTCAGCGGCCACGCGCACATCGAAACCGGCTGTTACCTAGGCACTAAAGCCACCATAATTCAGGGCCGGCGCCTGGGGGCGCACAGCACGCTGGGGGCCGGCGCCGTGGCCGTGCACGACTTGCCAGCGGGCTGCGTGGCGGCCGGGGTGCCCGCCAAAATTTTGCCTACCAAAAGCGCGGCTTGATTGCCGCTCGCCTGCCGCCCACGGCTGGTGCTAGCTGATTTCGCCGCGCGATACCAGCAGCGGGCCTCGCCCAAGCGCCGCCAGCCGCATCTTTGTGGCTTCTCGGCGCCGGGGGCCCTAGGGGTCCGGGGGCCCTAGGGGTCGGCCTTCGAGGGCTTTTTTTGCGCGGCCAGCCGGCCATTGCTGGGTTCGGCTACCTTCTTAGTATCCTGCATTTTTTATCGTGGACCGCATTTATTTATCGCCGCCGCACCTGGGCCGCCACGAGCTAAATTACCTGCACAAAGCCGTGGAGGACAATTGGGTGGCGCCAGCGGGCCCCAACCTGGCGGGCTTCGAGGCCGAGTTGGCCGCCGCCGTGGGCGTGCCCTACTGCGTGGCCCTCAGCTCGGGCACGGCGGCGCTGCACCTGGGGCTGCTGCTACTGGGCGTGGGCCCCGGCGACGAGGTACTGTGCCCGTCGCTCACGTTCGTAGCCTCGGCCAACCCCATCCTGTACTGCGGCGCCACGCCGGTATTCGTGGATAGCGAGCCCGCCACCTGGAACATCTGCCCCGAGCGCCTGCGCGAGGCTATTACCGACCGCCTGCGCCTGGGTAAGAAACCCAAGGCGCTGGTACTGGTGCACTTATACGGCATGCCGGCGCGCCTACCCGAAATTCTGGCCCTGGCCGCCGAGTTCGACATTCCGGTGCTGGAAGACGCGGCCGAGGCCCTAGGTTCTACCTGGCGGCTGCAGCCCCTGGGCGGCTTTGGGCGGATAGGGGTGTTTTCGTTCAACGGCAATAAGATACTGACCACCGGCGGCGGCGGTGCCCTGGTGACCTACGACCGGACCTTGGCCGAGCGGGCGCTATTTCTGGCTACCCAGGCCAAAGACCCCGCGCCGCACTACCAGCACTCGGTGCTGGGCTACAACTACCGGCTCAGCAACTTGCTGGCTGGCATTGGGCGGGGCCAGCTTGAGTTGCTAGACGACCGGGTGAAGCGCCGCCGCGAGATTTTCAGCTGGTACCAGGAGCACCTGGCTGCCCTGCCCGGCCTAGGGGTGGCCCCGGCCGCCGAGCTGCCCGGCAGCCGCGCCAACCGCTGGCTCACCACCGCCTTGCTCGACCCCGAAGCCACCGCCGCCACCCCCGAAAGCCTGCGCCAACACCTCGAAACGCACAACATCGAGAGCCGCCCGCTGTGGAAGCCGCTGCACTTGCAGCCGCTGTTTGCCGATGCGCCCATGTATGGCGGGACCGTGAGCGAAGACCTGTTTGCCCGCGGCCTGTGCCTGCCCAGCGGCACTGTCCTCACCGACGACGATTTGCGCCGCGTGCTGCGCGCCCTGCGCGAGGCTCTGTAGGCCCGGCCGCTGGGCAAGGGGCCTAGGGCAACAACTCAGCAAAGCGTCTTAGCTTTGGGCTTTTATACAACAAGTAGTTGTTTTACAGTTATTTATGTATATTACGCCGCCTTTGGTGCGGTAATTGCCAAGGTTGGGAGGCTAGCCATCAGGCAGCTTTTTGCCGTTAAAGCCCCAATTATCTCCTTTGCCGTGAACCGCTTCACCCTTTTTCTTACCCTAGGCCTGGCGCTGCCCTTGGCAGCCGCTGCCCAAACCAAACCCACCCAGCAGGTAACGGAAGTGACCGAGGAACTCGACCCCAAAACGGGGAAGGTAATCCGCCGCACCACCCGCACCACCACGGTACCCGCCGGCACGGTAGCCGCACCCAGCAGCACCAGTACTACCAGCACCACTGCCGACGTGCCCGTGGCCCCGGCCAGCGACGCGGTAATATCGGACTACTTCCGCGAGAAAACGGTGGTGTCTAAGCTCAGCGCCAGCGAGTTGCTGAGCGCCTACAGCCGCTTTATCGAGAAGGTGCGCGCCGACCGCCAGGGCTGGCAAACGGCTGACTGGGCGAATGCCGCCAATGTGCTCAGCAGCCTCAACGGCCGCTACAGCCAGCTGCGCGACAGCTTCTCGCTCGACGATAAAGTAACCATTCGGTCGCAGCAAGCCGAGTTCCAGGCCCTGCGCACCGCCCGCCAAATTTCCAAAGACGTGTCGGATAAGCTGTAGGTTTGTCGGCACTTAATTTACAGAACCAGTAGCCCCTAGGGCTTGCGTATCAGCCGTACGCAGGCCCTAGGGGCTACTAGCTTACTGCAGCGCCTGCTGCAAGTCGGCCAGCAGCTCGGCCGGCTCCTCGATGCCCACGCTCAGGCGCAGTACGCCGGGCGTGATGCCCAGCGCCTGCCTTTGCGCGAGCGTGAGGCCCCGGTGCGAGGTGGCGGCCGGGTACGAGCACGACGACTGCACGCCCGCCAGCGAAGGCGCCAGCGGGAAAAGCCTGGTTTTCTGAATGAAAGTATCCACTGCCGCGGCCGTATCGTCGGCCAGGCGCACACTCAGCATCCCGCCATATAGGCCGTTGAGCAGCTGCGCGGCCGCCAGTTCGTGGCCGGGGTGGCTGGGCAGGCCGGGATAAAATACCTGCGCCACGGCCGGGCTGGCTACCAAAAACTGCGCCACCGCCAGCGCGTTTTCGGAGTGCTGGCGCATGCGCAGCCGCAGCGTGCGCAGGCCGCGCACCGCCAGCCAGCTGTCGAGCGGGGCCAGCATGAGGCCCAGGTTGGTAGCCACCTGGCGCAGGCGCTTACCCAGGGCCGGGTCGCGGGCTACCACCACGCCGGCCGTCACGTCGGAATGGCCGGCCAGGTACTTGGTGGCCGAGTGCCACACCAGGTCGGCGCCCCAGTCGAGCGGCCGCGTAAGCATGGGCGACGTGAACGAGCTATCAATGAGCAGCAAAATACCTTCTCGTTGGCAGGCCTGCGCCAGCCTAGGCCCATCCAGCACCACTAGCAGCGGGTTGCTCAGCACTTCGGCCAGCACCAGCTTCGTATTGGGTCGTCGGTGCCGGGCTACGTCATACAGTTCGGCCAGCGGCACGTAGCTGGTTTCAATGCCCAGGCGGGCCAGCTCCTGCGAGAGCAGCACCACCGAGCCGCCGTACAGCTCGGCGGGACACAGCACGTGGTCGCCGGCCTGGCAGGTGGCCAGCACGGCGGCCAGCAGTCCAGCCAGGCCCGCGCCCGTGGCGACGCCCCCGCCGGTGGCGCCCTCCAGCTTCGCCACCTCGGCCACCAGCTCGTCGGAGTTGGGGTGTTCGGAGCGCGAGTAGCCGTACATGCCGCCGTGGTCGGGCGTGGTGTAGTAGGTTTCTAGTTCGGCCAGCGAAGCGAACTTGAAAACTGAGGTTTGGTAGATGGGGGTAACTTTCGGATGAATCGGAGTCAGGTCCATGGTCGGGTGGCGTGCGCGGGCAGCCTAGGGATGCAGTTGCAAAGAAAGGCATCCCTAGGCTGCCCGCGCGCCGTAAGGCTTACCTTATTGCGAGCGCAGCACCTGCTCGGCTTGTTCGCGCACTTCCTCGGCCTTGTCAGCCTGCTCTTCGGCCTGGCCCATCGCGGACGTGGGCAGCAGGTGGCGCAGCGCCAGGTTTTCGCGGGCAAATACGCGCATCAACACGATGAAGTACGAGAGCAGCAGAGGCCCGATTACCAGCCCCACGATGCCGAACAGCTCCACTCCCAGCACAATGCCCACCAGCGTCACCCAGGGGTGAATATCGCCCATGTACTTGGCCAGCCAGATGCGCAGCAGGTTGTCGGAGTTGATAATAATAACCGAGCCTACCACCAGAATGCCAATTCCCTGCCCAGGGTGGCCCTGCGAAAACTGGTAAACGGCCGCCGGTATCCACACGATGGGCGTGCCTAGCACCGGTAGCCAAGCCAGGAAAAACGCTACCACCGTCCAGAAACCAGGGCTGGGCACCCCAAAAATCCAGAGCGTGGCGCCCGTCAGCAGGCCCTGCACCAGGGCCACCAGGGCCTGGCCCAGCACGTTGGCGTTCACATTATTGCGCAGCGATTCGCCCAGTTCCTCCATTGTTTTTTCGCGGAAGGGCAAAAAGCGGTGCAAGCCCGCCAGAAAATCCTCTTCCTGCGTGAAGAGGTAGTACATGGTGAAGAGCATCAACCCCACGATTACCAGCACGTTGAGCACGCTGTTGGCCACGGTGGGTATCCACTGGCTGACGCGCGCCACCCCCTGCTGCAGCAGCTGCTTCACCTGGGCCTGCTGCGTCACCTGCAGGCCTACCTTGCGCTCCACCGCCTGCACGGCCTGCAAAATCTCATCCGGGTGCTGCGTCAGCTCGCGCACCCGGTCGATGAGCAGCGAGGTGAGCGCGAAGAACGGGATGATGAGCACCACCGTGGAAAACAGCAGCAGCAGTGCCGTCACAAACGTGCGGTTCCACTGGCGCTTGTGCACCAGGGCCGTAAACCAGGGCCGCAGCACCACGTACAGAATGCCGGCCCCGAGGAAAGCCGTCAGGTAGGCGAGTAGCCCAAACAGGGCCAGCAACCCCAACACTATCAGGGTGATAATGAGCAGCACGTAGCGCTGCTTAGGGGTGTAGATATTGGTTTCGGTTGAAGTAGACATGGGACCCAGGGCCTGTAGGCAGAGTGAACGTATGCCGTGAACGAAAATCAGCCGCTTACGGCTGCGCCTACGCCAAAACGCCCCCGCCGGCCGAAGCCAGCGGGGGCGCGCTCAAGCTTTACCAACTAGGAAGCCCTAGGCCGAAGCCGACTCGGCCAGTACCACTACGTTGTTGCGCAGCACTTCCACAATGCCACCGCTGATGTGGAAGGTACCCGCGCCGCTTCCGTTCAGCACCACGTCGCCGGCCTGCAGGGCCGAAATCAGCGGGGCGTGGTTGTTAAGCACTTCAAACGAGCCATCGGCACCCGGAAACCGCGCCGACGACACGTCGCCCTCAAATACTTTCCGGTCGGGGGTGATGATTTCGAGATGCATGTTTTTAAATGTGGAAATGTGATGATGTGAAAATGTGAAAATGAAGTTGATGGATTAGCTACCTGAGGAGCAATTTTCACATCAACCACCTTTTCACATTTTCCACATTCAAAAAACTACTTCGCTTCGGCAATCAGGCGCTCGCCTTTAGCAGCGGCATCCTCGATGGTGCCTACCAGGTTGAAGGCCGCCTCGGGCAGGTGGTCGTACTTGCCGTCGATGATTTCGTTGAAGCCGCGGATAGTATCCTTGATGTCAACGAGCACGCCTTTGAGGCCCGTGAACTGCTCGGCCACGAAGAACGGCTGCGACAGGAAGCGCTGCACGCGGCGAGCGCGGTTCACGGTCTGCTTGTCTTCTTCCGAGAGTTCGTCCATGCCTAGGATGGCGATGATGTCCTGCAGTTCCTTGTAGCGCTGCAGAATCTCCTTCACGCGTTGGGCGGTGTTGTAGTGCTCGGCGCCGAGCACGGTAGCGTCCAGAATGCGCGAGGTCGAGTCCAGCGGGTCCACGGCCGGGTAGATGCCCAACTCGGCAATCTTGCGGCTTAGTACCGTGGTGGCGTCCAAGTGGGCAAAGGTGTTGGCCGGGGCCGGGTCGGTCAAGTCGTCGGCCGGCACATATACGGCCTGCACCGAAGTAATCGAGCCGCGCTTGGTCGAGGTAATGCGCTCCTGCATGGCGCCCATTTCGGTGGCCAGTGTGGGCTGGTACCCTACGGCCGACGGCATACGCCCTAGGAGAGCCGATACCTCCGAGCCCGCCTGGGTGAAGCGGAAGATGTTGTCGATAAAGAACAGGATGTCGCGGCCGGCGCCGGTGCCGTCGCCATCGCGGAAGCTCTCGGCGATGGTGAGGCCCGACAAAGCCACGCGGGCGCGGGCTCCGGGGGGCTCGTTCATCTGGCCAAACACGAGGGTCGCCTGCGACTTCTCCATCTCGGCCATGTCCACCTTGCTCAGGTCCCAGCCACCCTCTTCCATCGAGTGCTTGAAGGCCTCGCCGTAGCGGATGATGTTGGCTTCAATGAATTCGCGCAGCAAATCGTTGCCCTCGCGGGTACGCTCGCCCACGCCAGCAAACACCGACAGGCCCGAGTAGGCCTTGGCCACATTGTTGATAAGCTCTTGAATCAGTACGGTTTTGCCCACGCCAGCACCACCGAACAAGCCAATTTTGCCGCCCTTCACGTAGGGGGCCAGCAGGTCGATTACCTTGATGCCGGTGAAGAATACCTCCGACGAAGTAGCCAGTTCCTCGAACTCGGGGGCGTTGCGGTGAATGGGCAGGCCGCCCGTGCTGGCCGGCTGCGGAATGCCATCAATGGCTTGGCCGATGACGTTGAAGAGGCGGCCCTTCACCCCGTCGCCGGTGGGCATGGTGATGGCGTGGCCCAGGTTGCGCACGTCGGCGCCGCGGGTCAAGCCTTCGGTCGAGTCCATGGCGATGGTGCGCACCCGGTCTTCGCCCAGGTGCTGCTGGGTTTCCAGCATCACCACCTGGCCGTTGTCTTTGGTTACCTCCAGCGCGTCATAAATATTAGGCAGGTCGCCCTCGCCCGCAAAGCTTACGTCCACCACGGGGCCGATAACCTGGGTGATTTTGCCCGAATTCGCCATTTGGTTTTGTTTTAGAGAATTAAAGTCCATTTTTCAGGGTGCAAAAGTACGCCGAAAACCGCTTTTTTCAAAGTCTGCAGCCTATCTCTCAGCGCCCGGCCCGCCCCGGTCAAACCCCCTGGTTTTCACCAAATACTTACCTTACTCCTGCCCTAGGGCCAACCGGATGACGAAACGGCAGCGGCACTTTTTTCAAAAAAAAGTTGCCGCACCCTTGCCTCGTATCGTTCCGTTAGTACCTTTGCAGCCCCGAACGGCAACCCGCCCAACGGGAACCTGTCCGATGGTGTAACTGGCAACACGCTTGATTTTGATTCAAGAAAGTCCAGGTTCGAGCCCTGGTCGGACAACAACGACACCGCTCGACAATTTCAGCAAAGGCGCTGGCTTCTCCCCTTCGGGAGCAGGCCGGCGCCTTTCGCTTTTTATTCCGGCCCCAACACCCCAAGGGCAACGGGTCGCGCGTTACTTCCCCCAGGGCTTGCCCCGCTCCCCCTCTCCGTATGGAACCTATTGTTAAAATCTTCGCCGGCAGTGCCTCGCAGATGCTTGGCCACCATATTGCCGAGTGTTTCGGCCAGCCCCTAGGGGCACTTTCTCTCCAGCGCTTCGCCGATTCAGAGCTGGGCCCCAGCTTTGACGAAAGCGTGCGCGGCTGCGAGGTATTTCTCATCCAAAGCACCTTCCCGCCCAGCGAGCACCTCATGGAGCTGATGCTGATGGTGGACGCCTGCAAGCGCGCCTCGGCCCATAAGGTGAACATCGTGATGCCCTACATGGGCTACGCCCGCCAAGACCGCAAGGACAAGCCTAGGGTGAGCATCGGGGCCAAGGTAGTAGCCAACATTATTCAGAGCGTGGGCACCGACCGCCTGATGACCTGCGACCTGCACGCCGGCCAGATTCAGGGCTTCTTCGACATTCCGGTGGACCACCTCGACGGGGCTACTGTGACGGCGCCCTACATCAAGAGCCTGAACCTGAAGAACCTCATCTTTGCCTCGCCCGACGTGGGCGGCGTGGTGCGCACCCGCGCGTTTGCCAAGAAATTTGGGGCAGAGATAGTGGTGTGCGATAAGATGCGCCTGCGCGCCAACGAGATTGCCTCGATGCAGGTGATTGGCGACGTGAAGGGCATGGACGTGGTGTTTGTGGACGATATGGTGGACACGGCCGGCACCATCTGCAAAGCCGCCGACCTGGTGATGGAGCGCGGGGCCAACTCGGTGCGCGCCGTCATTACGCACCCGCTGCTTTCGGGCCCCGCCCACGCCCGCATCCGCGCCTCGGCCCTCACCGAACTGATTACCACCGATACTATTCCGCAGCGCGAGGAGAACGATAAAATCCGCGTGATTTCCATTGCGCCACTCTTTGCCGCGGCTATCCGCAACGTGGTCACGCACGAGAGCATCAGCTCGTTGTTTGGCTAGCGGTTGCGATTTACAACCCTAGGGCGTACCTTTGCGGCCCGTTTTGGCAAGCCTGCTAGGGCGGTAATTTATTCCAAACCAACTTCTTTTATGAAAAGCCTAGAGATTGTAGGGTTTAAAAGAGCGAATCTCGGCAAGACGGACGCCAAAGCGCTGCGCCTCGATGCGCAAGTGCCGTGCGTACTGTACGGTGGTGCCGAAACGGTGCACTTCTCGGTGCCCGCCATCCTGTTCCGCGAGCTGCTATATACCCCCGAGGCCCACATCGTGGACCTGAACGTGGAAGGCACTACCTACCGCGCCATTGTGCAGGATGCTCAGTTTCACCCCGTGAACGAGATGCTGCTGCACGTTGACTTTCTGGAGCTGCAGGAAGGCAAAGAAGTGAAAATGGATATTCCCGTGAAGTACATCGGCGTTTCGCCGGGCGTACTGGCTGGGGGCAAGCTGGCAAGCAAGCTGCGCAAGCTGAAGGTGAAGGCCACGGCCGAAAACCTGCCCGACTACGTGGAAGTTGATATCAGCAACCTAGAGCTGGGCAAATCGGTGAAAGTAGGCTCGGTTCAACCCAACAACTACACCATCCTGACCAACGCGCAGGCTCCCATTGCGACCGTAACCATCCCGCGCGCCCTGAAAGGCGAGCTGGCTGGCAACAAATAATCGCAGATTTAACGGATTGCGCCGATACGCTGCTTCGCAGCTGACTACGCACCCGGATTTACTCGTTTGTGTTGCACAAAAAGGCTGCCCGATGGGGCAGCCTTTTTATTTTACTTGTTAGTGTGAGACCTTCTTGCCGGCCCCGGCCCCGTAGCTTTCGTTCGCGTAGCCAGCTTGGCGCAGCCAAGCGTATCGGCGCAATCCGTTAAAACCGTTAAATCTGCGATGACTTTTTTGGTTCTGGCCCTGGGTAATATCGGCCCCGAGTATGCCGACACCCGGCATAACATCGGCTTTATGGTGGCCGATTATCTGGCGCAAAAATTCGACGCGCCGCGCTTCGAAATTGGCCGCCACGCCTTCACTACCGAGTTTCGCAGCAAAGGCCACACCTACATGCTGGTGAAGCCCACCACCTTCATGAATTTGAGCGGCAAAGCTGCCGCGCACTGGCTAAGTACGCTGAAGATTCCGGTGGATAATATGGTGGTGGTGACCGATGACCTGGCGCTGCCCTTTGGCAAGCTACGGCTGAAAGGCCAGGGCTCGGCGGGCGGCCACAACGGGCTGAAGGACATTCAGGCCACGCTGGGCACCGATAAATACGCTCGCCTGCGCTTCGGCGTAGATGCCAATTTTCCGAAAGGCCGGCAAGTAGATTACGTGCTGAACCCATTCTCGGCCGGTGAGCAGCTGGAACTGCCTGATCGCATTGCTGCCGCCGGCGAGGCCGTGCTGGCCTTTGGGGCCCTAGGGCTGGAGCGGGCCATGAACGTGGTGAACGTGAAGTAGCAGCAAAATAAAACGCTCGTGTCATGCTGAGCTTGTCGAAGCATCTCTACCACGCCGTATTGTGCGGTAGAGATGCTTCGGCAAGCTCAGCATGACACGAGCGTTTTATAAGCTATCGATATATCCTACAACACGCTGCTACCGTTGCGCACGGCGCTGCCGGGCTGCATGAGGGCTAGCGAGCCGTCGGCATTTTCGGCTAGCAGCAGCATCCCCTGGCTTTGAATGCCCTTGATTTCGCGCGGGGCCAGGTTGAGCAGCACCAGGCACTGCTGACCAAGGAGCGCCTCGGGAATAAAGGCCTCGGCAATGCCGCTGACGATGGTGCGCTGGTCGAGACCGGTGTCGATGGTGAGCTTAAGCAGCTTTTTGGTTTTGGCGACTTTCTCGGCGGCCACGATGGTGCCCACACGTAAGTCCATCTTGCCAAACTCATCGAAGCTCACGTTTTCCTTGGCGGCCGTTACGGGCGCGGCGGCCAGGGCGTTGGCCTTCTTGGTATCGAGCAGCTTCTGCACTTGCGTGTTCACTACGGCGTCGTCGATTTTGGCAAATAGCAGGGCCGGCTCGCGCAGCTGGTGGCCGGCAGGCAGCTGCTCGGCGCGGCCGGCGCTCTGCCAGTCGCCGGGCGCAAAATTGAGCATATCGGCCAGCTTCTGGGCCGACTCGGGCAGGAAGGGCGTGAGCAGCGGCACCAGGGCGGCGGCCACCTGCAGGGCCACGTGCAGCACCGTGCCGGTGCGGGCGGCGTCGGTTTTGATGAGGTGCCAGGGCTGGGTGTCGGCCAGGTATTTATTGCCCAGGCGCGCCAGGTTCATCACCTCCCCTAGGGCCTCGCGGAAGCGGTAGTTTTCAATCAGCTCCCCTACCCGACCAGGAAACTCAGCCACCTGCGCAAACACTTCTTCATCAATGGCTTGCAGCTCGCCGCGGGCGGGCACCTGGCTGTCGAAGAACTTTTGCGTGAGCACGGCGGCGCGGTTCACGAAGTTGCCCAGGGTGGCTACCAACTCGTTGTTGTTGCGGGCCTGGAAGTCCTTCCAGGTGAAGTCGTTGTCCTTGGTTTCGGGGGCGTTGGCGCACAGCACGTAGCGCAGCACGTCGGCCTGGCCCGGAAAATCCTGCAGGTATTCGTGCAGCCACACCGCCCAGTTGCGCGAAGTGCTGATTTTGTCGCCTTCCAGATTCAAAAACTCGTTGGCCGGCACGTTATCGGGCAAAATGTAGTCGCCGTGCGCCTTGAGCATTACCGGGAAGATGATGCAGTGAAAGACGATATTATCCTTGCCAATAAAATGCACCAACTTGGTGTCGGGGTCCTGCCAATATTTCTCCCACTGCTCGGGAAAGGCCTCCTTGGTGGCCGAGATGTAGCCGATGGGCGCGTCGAACCAGACGTACAGCACCTTGCCCTTGGCATCGGGCAGCGGCACGGGCACGCCCCAGTCCAGGTCGCGCGTCACGGCCCTAGGGTGCAGGCCCTGGTCAATCCACGATTTGCACTGGCCGTACACGTTGGTTTTCCAGTCGTTTTTGTGACCCTCGATTATCCACTCGCGCAGCCAGCTTTCGTACTCGTTCAGGGGCAAAAACCAGTGCTTGGTTTCGCGCAGCACGGGCGTGTTGCCGCTCAGCATCGAGCGCGGATTAATTAGCTCAGTGGGGCTGAGCGAGGTGCCGCAGCGCTCGCACTGGTCGCCGTAGGCATTTTCGTTGCCGCAGTTAGGGCAGGTGCCCACTACGTAGCGGTCGGCCAAAAATTGGTGCGCCTGCTCGTCGTAGAGCTGCTGCGTAGTTTGCTCAATGAACTTGCCGTCGTTGTAAAGCTTGAGGAAGAAGTTGCTCGATACCTCGGCGTGCGTGGGCGACGACGTGCGCGAGTACACGTCGAACGACACGTGAAAATCGCGGAAGGAATCGCCAATTATCTGGTGGTATTTATCGACGACCTGCTGCGGCGTAACCCCTTCTTTCTGAGCCCGGATGGTGATGGGTACCCCGTGCTCATCGGAGCCGCAAATAAATTTTACGTCGCGATTTTGGGCGCGCAAGTAGCGCACGTAAATATCGGCGGGCAGATATACGCCCGCCAGGTGGCCGATGTGCACCGGGCCGTTGGCGTAAGGCAGGGCGGCGGTAACAGTATAGCGCTTTGGTTGAGAAGACATTTTCCGGTGAAAAGACCCCTAGGCGGGGTAATAATTGAGGCAAAGACTATCCCAGCCGCCCTCCTGGCTTGAACTCAGCCGTAGGGGCAACTAAGGACGTGGTATGTTAAGTTTTTTAACAAAAAGATAAAATAGCGCGTTTGCCAACAGGCAAATTTTATATTTGTCCAGCATTATCGAACCCGCATTCCCCTTAACCATCTCACCCAATGGCCAAGAAATCCAGCACCGACTCTACCGCTTCGGCTCCGGCTGCCAAGCGCACGCCGGAAGAAAAAGCCCAGCGCAAAGCCAATAAGCAAGAGCGCAAAGCCACCAAGGCCCTCACCAGCGACCACGCCGACAAGAAATCGGACCAGAAGCGTAACCTAAAGTCGGCCGCTAAGCAACTGCAAAAAGAGCTTGACAACCGGATGATGGAGATGGTCACTCGCGTTCGCAAAGAAACGAAGGACAAGCTGAAAGAGGTGGTAAAAGAGGCTACCCGCCGCCTCGACGTGGACACGGAGAAACTGTTTGAGCAGGCCCTGCACACTATAGTGAAGCACTACGACACCCTGGCTCCCGGCCGCACCACCGACATCAACCTGCCCGCTCCGGCGGCCAAGGCCACTGCTGCAACCAAAGCCCCGGCCAAAAGTGTCGCTCGGCCTAAAGCAGCCACCCCAAAAGCAAGCGCTAAGCCCGTTGCTACCAGCAGCGAGGCCCCCCAGCGCAGCAGCACCACTCGCAAGGCGCCGGCGGCCGCCAGCCGCAGCCGCTCCAAGCGCTCAGGCGACGCGGCACCTGCCGGCCCCGAGCTGAGCACTCCCATGGGCACTACCAACGATAGCGTGGCCGTCGACAACGTGTAGCCCACGATGGGGCCTAGGGCCCGGCTGCGCGCTATATCCGGCAAGCAAGTAAAAGGGGCTCGGCTGTTTCAGCCGGGCCCCTTTTTTGTGGGCGCCACCCTAGGGGGCAATGCAAAACACCTGGGCCCTAGGGGCGGCGCAGGGTGTCGGGGATGGAGCGGTCGAGTTCCTGCATGCGCGTTTCGGTAGTAGTATTATTGGGAGCGTTATTATTTAGCGATTCGGGGCGCTTGTAGCGGTTGATGTCAGCCGCTTGCTCGCCCAGGCGCTGGGTATTGGGGGTGGCGTCGGGCACGGCGGCGGCGGGCACCGAAGTACCGCGCACCGGCGAGTTGGCGTTGTAGATGGCCCGGCGGGCGGCATCGGAATTTACCTCGGTGGGAATGGGCTCGGAGCCGGGCGCCGCCCGCTCGGAGGCGGTTTCGGAAGCTGAGCAGCCGGCCAGCGCGGTAGCAGCCCCTAGGGCCAGCAGACGGGCGAAAGGCGAGAAACGCATGAGTGTCAGCAAAAAGGCCGCCCCGGTGCGGGGCGGCCCTAGCAGTACGCAGGCGGCAAAACGGGGTTGAGCGCGCGGGCGCACTGAGTTATTTTTTCTCGAACAGCATCCCGTCCGAGTCCATGCAGTAGCGCTGGCCGGTGGGCTTGGGGCCGTCGTTGAAGATATGGCCGAGGTGGCCGCCGCACTTGGCGCACACCAGCTCATCGCGGCTCATGCCGAAGCTGTTGTCAGCCTTCACTTTCAGGCTGGCATTGCTAGCCGGGGCCCAGAAGCTGGGCCAGCCAGTGCCCGAGTCGTACTTAGTGGCCGAGGTAAAGAGCAGGTTGTGGTCGGCGGCGCAGTAGTAGGTGCCGGCCTCGTGGTTGTCAAAGTACTTGTTATGAAACGGCGGCTCGGTGCCCTCCTGGCGCAGGATGTAGTATTGGGCGGGCGTGAGCTGCTTTTTCCACTCGGCGTCGGTTTTCACTACCGGAAACTCGCCGGGCTTGCCCGTGGCGGGCTGCGGCTCGGGGTACTTGGCGCTGGCAACGCTGGCGCCTTTGGGGCCGGCGGGCACCACGCCGGCAATGGGCGCGGCGGGCTTCGATTGGTCGGCGTGGCTTTGCGAGCAGGCGGGCGTAAAGGCCACCGCGCTCAGCAGCAGGGGCAAAAGGGACAGGCGCATGAAAGGGAAGGCAAGAAGTTTAGTAGTGCTATAACGAACGCAATAGCCTAGGCGTTCGGATGTGGCTAATTTCCTTTAAGCAAGCTAACGAACTCACTTTCTGGCCGGACTGTTAGGCAGCAAACGACGCCGCATCGTTAAGTTAATCACTGCACAACTCGGTTTTCTGCCTGAGAATCCGTACCTTTGCGGCCGCAAAAACTGACTTATGACCCAGAATATTCGGAATATCGCCATCATCGCGCACGTTGACCACGGCAAGACGACGCTGGTGGATAAAATCATCCACGCTTCCAAGATTTTCGACGCGCACCAGCACTTCGACGACCTTATCCTCGACAACAACGACCTGGAGCGGGAGCGCGGCATCACCATCGTTTCTAAGAACGTATCGGTGCGCTACAACGGCACCAAAATCAACATCATCGACACTCCCGGTCACGCCGACTTTGGCGGCGAAGTGGAGCGGGTGCTGAAGATGGCCGACGGCGTGCTGCTGCTAGTGGATGCCTTTGAGGGCGCCATGCCGCAGACGCGCTTCGTGCTGGGCAAGGCCCTCGATTTGGGCCTCAAGCCCATCGTGGTGGTGAACAAGGTGGACAAGGAAAACTGCCGCCCCGACGAGGTGCACGAGCAGGTATTCGACCTCATGTTCAACCTCGGCGCCACCGAAGACCAGCTGGATTTCGTGACGCTCTACGGCTCGTCGAAGCAGGGCTGGATGAGCACCGACTGGAAGGTGAAGACCGACAGCATCACGCCGCTGCTCGACGCCGTGATTGAGTCGATTCCGGCCGCGCCGTCGCTGGAAGGCACCCCGCAGATGCAGGTTACTTCGCTCGACTACTCGTCGTTCGTGGGCCGCATCGCCATTGGGCGCGTGCACCGCGGCACCCTCAAGGAGGGCGCCAACATGAGCCTGATGAAGGCTGATGGCAGCGTGAAGAAAGTAAAAATCAAGGAGCTGCAAGTATTTGAGGGCCTAGGCCGCGTAAAAGTGGACCAGGTGAGCAGCGGCGATATTTGCGCCGTGACGGGCATTGAAGGCTTCGAGATTGGCGATACCCTGGCCGATGCCGACAACCCCGAGGCGCTGCCCCGCATTAGCATCGACGAGCCGACGATGAACATGCTGTTCACCATCAACAACTCGCCGTTTTTTGGCAAGGAAGGCAAGTTCGTGACTTCGCGCCACCTGCGCGAGCGCCTGTTTAAGGAAACCGAGAAAAACCTAGCCCTGCGCGTGAAGGAAACCGACCGCGAGGATACCTTCCTGGTGTACGGCCGCGGCATTCTGCACTTGTCGGTGCTCATCGAAACGATGCGCCGCGAGGGCTACGAGCTGCAAGTAGGTCAGCCCCAGGTACTTTACAAGGAGGACGAGGACGGCAACCGCCTCGAGCCCATTGAGCACATGGTGGTGGACGTGCCCGAGGAAACCGCCGGCAAGGTGATTGAGCTGGTGACGATGCGCAAAGGTGAGCTGACCATCATGGAGCCCAAGGGCGACTTGCAGCACCTGGAGTTTAACATTCCGAGCCGGGGCCTGATTGGCCTGCGCAACAACATCCTCACGGCCACGGCCGGCGAGGCTATCATGAACCACCGCTTCAGCGAGTACGAGCCCTATAAGGGCCCCATTCCGGGCCGCATTGCGGGCTCGCTGATTTCGCTGGAAAGCGGTCCCGGCACGGCCTACACCATCGACAAGATGCAGGACCGCGGCACCTTCTTCGTAGACCCCGGTGAGGAAGTATACAGCGGCCAAGTAATTGGCGAGCACACCCGCCCCAACGACTTGACCATCAACATTCAGAAGGGCAAGAAGCTAACCAACATGCGCGCCAGCGGCTCGGACGAAAACGCGAAGATTGTGCCCAAGCGCCAGTTCTCGCTGGAAGACGCGATGGAGTACATTCAGAAGGACGAGTACTTGGAAGTAACGCCCAAGAGCGTGCGGATGCGCAAGATTTTCCTCGACGAAAACGAGCGCCTGCGCTACGCCAAAACGGCCGACGCCCAATAATCGCAGATTTAACGGATTTAACTGATTTCGTGGATACGCCTGCTGCGCAGGCTGACTACGCGATAGGAAAGGCTGTCTTTAGGCAGCCTTTCTTTATTTTATTTAGGGTGTAAGCTTGTTTGTTTTTTAGCTAGTAGCCGCACTTTATGGATTCTTTGACTCAATTTCTTCAGCTTTTCACCCTAGGTGACCACGCGGCCGCCGCGCGTTTGGAGCCGCGCCTGGCCCTAGTGCTGGCTGACCCAGCGGCTTACCACGCGCAGTTTGGCGAGGAGCTGCTGGAACGCGGCATCGAGGGTGACTTGCCGGTGCAGGAGCTACGCGACGTGGCCATGATTGACGCGCTGCTGAGCGAGGAGCTGGTGTGGGAAGCCGACTGGCAGGACGCGGCCAACTACCTGGCCGGCGGACTAGATGAAATACTGACGCGGCAGCAGCGCGCTGGGCGGCTGGGCGAGCAGGCCCTAGGGGCGCGCCGCCTGGTAGGGCCCGACGCGCTTGATGCCCTGCAGGACGCTTTGGAGCCCCTAGGGTTGGCGCTGGTGCTATTCACGCTCGACAGTGACTCGTATGCGCTGAGTGTGGTGGCCGACGGGCAGGCGGAGGACACCCGCCAACTGGCGGCGGCGCTGGGCTTCACGCTGGCCGTGTATTAGGCAGCAGCGCGGCAGCGTGAACTCCCTGGTTCGTGCTATTGTCCTCGCTGGCGCACAGCCTCGAAAGCGAGCACGGCGGCGGCCACGCTCACATTGAGCGAGTCGAGCTGGCCGCGCATGGGGATGATGATGGTTTCGTCGCAGGCCTGGCGGGTGGCGGGCGTCAGGCCGTCGGCCTCGGTGCCGAGCACCAGGGCCGTGGGGCCGGCCAGGTGGGCGGCGGTGTAGCTGTTGACGCCCTCGGCCAGGGCGGCGGCAAAGGTGCGGATGCCCTTGGCTTGTAGAAAAGCCAGCACCTCGGGCATGGGCGCGGCTACGGTAGGCACCGTGAAAATACCCCCCAGGCTGGCCCGAATGACGTTGGGATTGTAGAGGTCGGTGCGCGGGTCGCCCACCAGCACAGCGTGGGCGGGCGCGGCGTCGGCGGTGCGCAGGATGGCCCCGAGGTTGCCGGGCTTTTCCACGGCCTCAAGCACCAGCACCAGCGGGTTGGCGGGCAGCTGCAAGTCGGCCAGCGTGCGCCTAGGGGTGTGCAGCACGGCCAGCACCCCGTCGGAGCGCTCGCGCACAGCCAGCTTGGCAAATACGGCCGCGCTCACCAGCAGCAGCTCGCCGGCGGGCGGGGCCGCTTGCAGCGCTTGGGTTAGGGTTTCGCCGGCCAGCTCGGGGCACAGCAGCAGCTGGGCCACGCGCCAGCCGGCCAGTTGCGCATGGCTCAGCTCGCGCGCACCCTCCACCACCGTGAGGCCCTGGCGGCGGCGCTCGGCCGATTTCTCCTGCAAGCGCAACACCTCCTTGATGCGCGGGTTTTGGGGGCTGGTAATGCGGTCGGGCGGCGTGGGGCGGGCGGCGTACATGGCTGCGAAGGTAGAAGGGCGGGCGGGGGCGGGCGCTTTAGCAGCTGGGTATCGAGCTCCTCATTTTGGGTTAACCAGCTGATTAATGGTCTTTTATTGCTTGGCAGGGACAAATGCGGCGGGCTGGCACTTTTTCGGCGGGAGGTGTCGTTACCCAACCCCCGGCCGAAGTGGCCGGCGGGGCTTTTATTTGCTTGCATGAAATCACTGCTCGTTGCGGCGCTGGGCCTAGGGCTAGGCGCCGGCTGCACCGCCGCCCAGGCGCAGGAGGCCCCCCGGCAGCTCGGCGGCGCTCCTTCGCTTCCCACCTACACCCCGCGCCCGGCCCCGGCCCCGCGCCAGCTCGACCCCGCGCCGGCACCGGCCGTCGCGGCCGATTCGGCCCGCGCCCAGCCAGCGGCCGCGCAGCCGGGCCTGGCCGCGCCAAACGGCGCCGCGCCGCAGCCCGCGCCCGGCTCCGTGGGCACCCAGCCCTACATTATGGGGGGCTCGACGCGGCCCGCCCGCTTCCAGGTGGGCTTGCGCAATGGGCAGCTCTACAACGTGTCGGACGTGGAAGTGAAGTCGCCGCTGTTTGGCCGCAGCTTTTTGCTGCTCGATGGGCAGCGCCGCGTCGACCTCAGCGAGGTGGGCTTTTATGAAAACGAAACCGGGCACTACGTGCGCACCACGCTGCCGGGCTCGGCGCGCGAGGCTACGCTGCGGCGCGAAAAAACCGGCCGCATCAGCCTCTACGCTACTTATAACACCAGCTACTCGCCGGGCTACGGTGGGCTGGGCTACGGGGGCTTTGGCTACGGCGGGCTGGGCTATGGTGGCCTAGGGGGCTACGGCATGGGTTACGGCGGCTATCCCTACGGCGGCTACCGCACCACCAAAACCGAGTATTTCTCCAAGGACAACGGCCCCATCCAAAACCTGAACACCCGCAACCTGCAGCTGGCTACCGCCGACAATGCCGGCGCCCAGGCGCTGCTGGCCAATGCCCGGCGCTACCAAACCTCCGTCACGGCGGCCTACATCGCGGGCGGCGGCCTGCTTATTTACGGGGCCCTGCAATCGTTCCGGCCCAACTCGACCGGCATCTCACCGTTTTTGTACGCGGCCATTCCGGTGCTCATCGTGCCGCTCATCTTCCAGGGCAAGCAGGCGTCGGCGCAGCGCCAGGCCATTGCGCTCTACAACAGCGGGGCGCGGTAGCCAAAGGCTCACCAAATCCTCATAATTGACTGATTCATAACGAGTCACTACTAGCGCCGGGTAGCCGCAGCTGCAACATTAGCCGCCCTCTGGCGGTATGTAGTAGGTATGCCCGCCGCCGCTGTTTCTACCGACTCGTTCACTGCCCGCCAGCAGCAAGCCCTGCTGGCGCACACTCGCCTGTGCGCCGAGTACGGGGCGCCTTTCTTATTCTTCAGCGACAAAGACCCGCTGAGCGAGTTGATGAGCGCCCTGCTGTCGCACCGCACCAAGAATGCCGACTCGCACCGGGCCTACGAGCGCCTGCGGGCTACTTTTTCGACCTGGGAAGCCGTGCGCGACGCCCCCACGCTGGACGTGCAGCGGGCCATCTCGGCCTGCACCTGGCCCGAGCAGAAGGCGCCGCGCCTGCAAAGCGTGCTGCGCGAAGTAAGCCGCCGCTGCGGCGACGACGAGCGCCCGCCCTGCTCGCTCGACTTTTTGGGTGAGCTGCCCATTGCCGAAGCGCGCGCCTGGCTGGAAAGCATCAGCGGCATCGGGCCTAAAACCAGCGCGGCGGTGCTGCTTTTCAGCTGCCTGCGCCGCCCGGCCATGCCCGTCGATAGCCACCACCACCGCGTGGCGCAGCGCCTAGGCCTCATTGGGCCCAAGGTGGGCGAAGGGCCGGCCCACGCCCTGCTGGCCGCCCTGCTGCCGCCCGACTGGACCGCCCAGCAGGTGTATGACCACCACGAGGCGCTCATGTTTCATGGCCAGAAGTGCTGCTTTTTTCACGCCCCCGCTTGCAGCCGCTGCATCATGCTCGACGTTTGCCCCTTTGGCCAAGCGCGGATAAGCAAGGCGATAGATGCGTAAGTGGGTAGATGAGCAAAAACAGCACGTCCTGCTTCGACAGGCTCAGCAGGACGTGCTGTTTTTGCTCATCTACCCACTTACGCATCTATCGTCCGCGCTTCCAACGGTAGTAGCGGCGGTACCAGGGCGCCGTTTTTTTGCGCAGGCTGGCCTCGGTTTCGTGAGGGAAGATGTTGACGCGGAAGATTTGGAAGCGGTCGTCCTCCAGGTGCTGGCCGCCAGTATCGGTAGCCACGGCGAAGCGGAAGCCGGCGGCGGCTACCAGGCGCTTGGTTTCGGCGCTGAGGTCGCCGTAGGGATAGGCAAACGACTGCACCGGCACGCCCAGGCGCTGCTCAAGGGCGGCCTTGCTGGCGCTTAGCTCGTGGGCGGCCGCCTCGGCGGGCAGCGCGGGCAGGTGCGGGTGCGTGAGGGTATGGGCGCCGATTTCCCAGTCAGCGGCTACAAAAGCGGCTTTTTGGGCTGCACTCATCAGCTCGGCCCGCGGCTCGGCGGGGTCAGCGGCCAAGTCCCAGGCGTTGTGGCGCAGGTCGAAGTTGCCCAGCAGATACAGCACGCCGCGGTAGCCCGCCTGCTGCATCAGGGGCAGCAAGTTGGTATAGTTGTCGAGGTAGCCGTCGTCGAAGGTGAGAATGAGCGGCTTGCGCGGAAACTCTTTCAGCGGCCGCCGCCCGCTGGCAAACTCTTGGTAGTCGAGGAAGGTAATGGGCGTGAAGCGCTGGCGATGGAAAAAAGCCAGGTGGCGGGCGAAGTGGTCTCTGGTGACGAACGTTTGGTGGCGGGTGGCGGGCGCGGCGTCGGGAATCTTGTGGTACATGAGCACCGGCAGCCAGTCGGGCACCGCTTTTTTCATGCGCGCCGACTCGTACACGCTCAGCACGCGCCCGGCAACGCGGCCGAGGTCGTAGTCGCGGCGCACCTGGGCTTGCAGGGCCGGCGCCACCGGGCCCGGCTGCCGCAGCACGGCGCGGGCATCGGCCAGCACCTGGGGCCAGCTCACGGCCGCCAGCCCCACCTGGGGCAAAATGTCGCCGAAGTTGGAAGCTGCCGCGGCGGCGTAGGTGGCTTCCGTGACGAGCCCGGCGTAACAGGCCTCGCCCAGCGCCAGGGCGGGCACGCCGGCCCCTAGGGCCTCAATGGCCACGCGCCCGGCCCCCACCACCAGGGTGGTTTTTTGCAGCCAGCCGGGCACGTCACTGCTGAAGCCTACTACTTCTATTCGCTCGTCAAATTCGGCTTGCAAGGCCCCTAGGGCCGCGTGGCCGTGGGCGGGCAAGTGCGTTAGCTCGCCCCCGATAAGGGCCACGCGCAAGCCGGCAAACTCGCGCAGCAGCGCCGGCAGCACATACTCGAATAAGGCCGCCGCCCGCTCGCCCTTGGGCCCGTTGAAGCGGCCGATGAAAGCCAGCCGCAAGTCGGGCGAAGTGGCCCTAGGGCCGGCTGCGACGGCCAGGTTCGGAAAGGCCACGCCGTTGGGAATGACCTCAATTTTAGCGGGCGCCATCTGCACTTCGTCGCGCAGGTGCTGGGCCAAGTTTCCGCAGATGGCGATGACTTTGTCGCCGTAGATATCGAAGAGCGAAGTGGAGGCGTGCAGGTGCTGGCGGCCGTGCACGGTGCTCACCAGCGGCAGCGGCAGGCCCCGCACGGCCCAGTAGCTTACCCAACTGGCCGCGCGCGAGTGGGCATGCACCACGTCGATACCCTCAGCCCGAATAAGCTGGCGCAGCGCCCGGATGTTGCGCCAGCGCTGCTTGTAGGTGCGCCGGCTGATGGGCAGCTGCACCAGGGTGGCGCCAGTGGGCAGCGTGGCCGCGTCAGAGGCCAGCCATACCTGGTGGCCGTCGCGGCGGTGGGCCTCGGCCAGGGCCACGGCGTAGGCCACTGAGCCGGCAAAAAAATCGGCCGAAAGAACGTGCAGGATGCGCAAGAATTAGTTGTTGATTGTTGGTTGCTGGCTTGCACTACGACTGCACAAAGAACGTCATCTGAGCTGGCCGAAGCATCTCTACCGAACACTAATTGCGCGGTAGAGATGCTTCGGCCAGCTCAGCATGACATTCTTTGTGCAGTCGTAGTGCAAGCCAGCAACCAGAAACCTCTACCCCCAGGCGCGGCCGACTACGTTGCTGAGGTACTTTTGGGCGCTGCCGGTGTTGAGCAGCAGCAGGCGCTCGTCGGCGCGCAGCCAGCCCTGGGCTTGCAACTGGCGGGCGGCCATCCACACGGCAGCACCCTCGGGAGCCACGAACAGACCCTCGTGCTGGCCTAGCTCGCGCATGCCTTCGAGCATGGCTTCCTCGCTGACGCTCACCACCGTGCCTTGGCTTTCGCGCAGCACGCGCAGCATTAGGGGCTCGCCCAAGGGGCGGGGCACGGCTAGGCCGTTGGCCAGCGTGGGGCGGCCCTGGTAGGCGTGGCAGTTGGACTGGTGGCCGAAGTAGGTGTCGTAGAGCGGGCGGCAGTTTTCGGCCTGCACGGCTACCATGCGGGGCAGCCGGGTTTCGGGCGCCAGCCACCCTAGGGCCTTCATTTCGGCAAAGGCCTTCCAGATGCCGATGAGGCCGGTGCCGCCGCCGGCGGGGTAGAGCAGCACGTCGGGCAGCTGCCAGTTTAGCTGCTCGGCTATTTCGTAGCCCATGGTTTTCTTACCTTCCAGGCGGTAGGGCTCCTTGAGGGTCGAGATGTCGAGCAGCTCGCCACCGGCGTTGAGCTGGCGCACGCGGGCCGCGCAGTCGTTGATGAGGCCATCGACCAGCTCCACCTGCGCGCCGTACCAGTAGCATTCCTCCTTAAAGGCCTCAGGGGTGTGGCGCGGCATGACGACGGTGGCGCGCAGGCCGGCGCGGGCACAGTAGGCGGCCATGGCCACGCCCGCGTTGCCGGCCGTGGGGATAATGCAGCCGCTGGCGCCTAGCTCCTTGGCTTTCGAGATGGCCATGCTCAGGCCCCGCGCCTTAAACGAGCCGGTGGGGTTCTGGCCCTCGTCCTTGAGGGTGAGCGCGCTAAAGCCGTAGTGGGCCCCTAGGCGCGGTAGGTCTAGCAGCGGCGTCAGGCCCTCGCCTAGGGTCACTTTGTTGGCCGGGTCGAGCAAAGGTAGCAGCGCCCCGTAGCGCCACATCGAGCTATCGGCCTGGTCGATAATGCCTTCGGGCCTAGGGGGCCAGCTTAGGTCGTAGCTCGCCAGCAGCGGCTGCTGGCAGCAGGCCGACACGGTTTGCAGCTCGAAGGCAGAGTGCACCTGCCCGCAGGCGGCGCAGTGAAGCTCGTGCAGCCGCGAGGCGGCGGTAGTGATAGCCGATTTCATGCCCCAAATTTCCGGCGGCGCCCAGCGGCTTACTATGCCTAGCAGATATGGAGTTTACGCATGGGCTATTCTGCCTGAGCATAGTAGCGCTGGGTGAAGCGCAGGAAGTCGCGGTAGGGCCCGTTGTTTTCGGTGCCCTTGCGCTGGATGAAATTGAACTTGCGCTCGAGGTACAAGCCTTTGATTTTCACAGCCGCCAGCTCGCCGCTGGCCAGCTCTTTGAGCACGGCCTGGCGGGGCAAGAAGGCCAGGCAGGTATTCTCCACCCGGATGAAGTTCTTGAGGGCCTCGGTGCCCCCTAGGCGCACGCGCACCGGCAGCTCGGCCAAGCCCAGGCCCTGGGCGGCTAGCGCCTCCTCCAGCACCGCCAGCGTGCCCGAGCCGGTTTCGCGCAGGGCCAGCGGCACGGTGCGCAAGTCGCTGACAGCCAGCTCGCGGCCGGCCAGCGGATTGGTGGCGGCGCATACCGGCACCACCACGTCGGTGAGCAGCGGGGTGTAGGTGACGTGGCTGACTTTGTGGATGCCCTCGACGATGCCCAGCTCGATTTCGTGCTCGAGCAGCGCGCGCAGTATGTTGTCGCTGTTGCGGTTTTTGAGGCTGAGCTGATGGCTGGGGTGCTGGCGCAGGTAGGCCGCCACCACCGGCGGCAGCACGTAGAGCGAGATGGTGGTGCTGGCCCCGATGAGCAGGTGCACGGCCGGCGCGAAGGCCGGGCTGAGGGCGCTCATTTCTTGGTGCAGCTCCTGCTGCAACTGCTTGGCTTGCAGCAGCTTTTCGTAGAGGCGCTGCCCGGCCGGCGTGAGGCGGATGCTACCCCCTAGGCGCTCGAAGAGGCCGGTTTTGTAGTGCTCCTCCAGCGCCCGCACCTGCTTGCTCACCGCCGACTGGCTGATGAACAGCGCCTGCCCGGCCTTGGTGAAGCTCAGGTGCTGGGCTACGGCCAAAAAAACCTCGTGCGGGTGCGAAAGCATAGAACGTACGGGCCTAGACTTTCACCCACCGGCCTTATTACTCATCAACCTCTTTCAGTGGAAAGTGTTGCCACTCCCAATAATTCAACAACTCACTTACTTGTGTGTCAGTCGTATCGTGGAAGTAGTGCACATGTGGAAAAGGCATAACCACTACTTCTTCCCGGTAGTGCAGCTTCCGTAGGCGATCGCTAAAGAGTTCGAGTGGCCCGTAAGCATAAATTAGGTTATGACGGTCATAAACAAGCGTAGCGCCATCGTCTGGGCTGCATATCCAGAGGTGATGCCGACCATCGGCTTCTAGCGGCTGCTTGAAATCCAGCAGAAAATTTACCAGCTCCTCACGTGTTTCCAGCCAAGGCGACTGGTATCGACCTGGCTGCTCGTTGCGCCGACCGATAACTAGCACATACAGGCAGTAAAACGGCGGAGTCAGTAGGTCGCATAGCTGTAGCAGTAGTCCTACGCCCTCAGTCGAAGCGCCAATAGTTAGACGCGTATAGTTGGGTGTTTCCTCGCGCATAAAGCGCAAACCGTAATCGTGGGCTGCTTCATGGTTTGACGCGTCGAGGTATAAAAATTTGGCGTACATAGACAGCTAAATATTCCAAGTTTAAAGGCGTGAAGGTATACGATTATGCTCGTTTTTGCCGCTACCTTTCATCCGTCTTTCACACCGGCTTATTTGCCTCTTTTCCATGCGCTCCCGCCGCTTTGTGCCGCTGCTTTTTGCCGCGCTGCTTGCAACGTTCTCCTGCTCGAAAACAACTCCCGCTGACCAAGCCAGCGCCGCCAACCCGGCCGCGGGCGAGGAAATTGACCCCAGCCAAAACCTGGTTTTCCGCTTCGACGAGCCGGTGGTGCGCGCCGACCAGGGCGGGCGCTGGGACACCACGCGCTACGTAAGTTTTGAGCCGGCTATGCCGGGCAAGTTCAAGTGGAGCGACGATGGGCGCGAGCTGATTTTCTCGCCCCTCGAGCCATTTCGGCCCAGCACCGTATTTACGGCGGCGCTGCGGCCGGCTACGCTGCCCAGCGGCAAGCAGCAAGTGGCGCTCAGCAAGCCGCGGTTTCACACGCCGTTTCTGGCCCTAGGGGGCGCACAGGTGTTTTACGGGCGCAGCAGCCGGGCCGCGGGCACCACCGAAATGCGCGCCAACCTGCTGTTCAACTACCCCGTGCGGCCGGCCGACCTGCGCCCGCGGCTGCGCGTGAGCCAGAACGGGCGGCCGGTGGCCTTCACCCTCACGGCCGCCGAGCCCGATAAAACCCTGGGGCTGACGCTAAACCAGGAAGTGCGGCCTGACGCGCCGCTGCACTTCGAGGTGGCGGCCGGGCTGAACGCGGTGGCCGGCCGCCAGCCCACCACCGAAGCGCTACAGGCCGAGGCCGAGGTGCCCGACCAGCAAACCCTGCAAGTACGCGAGCTAACCGGCCAGGTGCTCAACGGCCAGCCCTTCGTGACGCTGCTCACCAACCAGCCCGTGTCGGTGGCCGACGTGCAGCCGCTGCTGAAGGTGACGCCGGCCGTGCCCTTCGCGGTGGAGGCGCTGGAAAGCGGGCTGGCGCTGCGCGGCGGCTTCGAGGTGGGCAAGACCTACCAGGTGAGCCTCGACCCCGGTGCGCGCGGCGCCCTAGGGGGGCAACTGGTGGAAAAGTTCGAGCAGGCGGTGAGCTTCGGCGACAGCCAGCCCAGCATCGCTTTTGCCAGCCCCGACAAGGCCATGTACCTAGGGGCCAACGGCAACCGCAACCTGGGCTTGCGCCTCAACGCCGTGAGCAGCGTGAAGGTGACCGTGGCTAAGGTGTACGCCAGCAACATTCAGGAGCTGCTGCGCCAGGACAAGCAGTACGGCTACGACAGCGAGAGCGAGGACGGCGAAGATTATGGCGGCGGCGAAGACGACGAGTACGTGGACCGCAGCTACCGCTACTACGAACTGGCCAACCGGGGCGACGTGCTCTTTACCCGCACTTACGCCACCAGCGGGCTAACCAAGGAAAACGGCCTGCACCTGCTCAACCTCAGCCTCAAGGACTTGGAGTTTAGCGCGCCGCTCAAGGGCCTGTACGTGGTGCGGGTGCAGGACACCGAGCGCCAGTGGGTGCGCCAGGATAAGCTGGTGGCCCTCACCGACCTGGGGCTGATAGCGCGCCAGGACAACGGCGGCGGGGCGGTGGTATTTGTGAACAGCCTGCGCGGGGCGCGGCCGGTGAGCGGGGCCACCGTGCGCTTTATCAGCACCAACAACCAGCTGATGGGCACCGCCCTGAGCAACGGCCAGGGCGTGGCGCGCTTCGACTTCGACAGCCTGCGCGGCGGCCCGCTGCGCCTAGGGCTGGTAACGGCCACGCAGGGCGCCGACTTCTCGTTTCTGCCCCTGAGCAAGAGCCGCGTCGAAACCTCGCGCTTCGAGGTGGGCGGCCTGACGAGCAACGCGGCGCACTACCAGGCGTTTTTGTACGGCGACCGGGGCCTGTACCGGCCCGGCGACACCATCCACACCAACGTGGTGGTGCGCACCGACGACTGGCGCCTGCCCCCCCTAGGGCTGCCCCTGAAGGTGCGCCTGCTGCTGCCCACCGGCAAGGAATACGCCAGCCTGGGCGAAAAGCTGACGGCCACCGGCGCGGTGGAGTCGCGCTTCATTCTGCCCCCGTCGGTGATGACGGGCACCTACTCGCTGGAAGTGCTGACGGGCAACGATATCTTACTGGCTAGCAAGCCAGTGAGCGTGGAGGAGTTCATCCCCGACCGGCTGAAAGTGACCGTGACGGCCGCCCCGACCGTGGTGCGCTCGGGCGGCACCGTGACGGCCACTATCGCGGCCCAAAACCTGTTTGGCCCGCCGGCCGCCGGGCGCAAGTTCGAGGTGGAGTTTTCGCTGAAGGAGAAAGCCTTTACCGCCAAGCAGTACCCCGGCTACGACTTCACGATAAATACCGGCGAGCGGCCCCAGCGCAGCGAGTACGGCGAGGAAGTGGCGCCCACGGGCATCGCGGCGCGCTTCCAGAAGGAGGTGCGCGAGGGCGAAACCGACGCCGCCGGCCGCGGCACCGCCGCCTACCAGCTGCCCGACGTGCGCGACCTGGGCACCCTGGAGGGCGTGGCCTTCGCCACGGTGTTCGACGAAACCGGGCGGCCGGTGAACCGCCTGGCTTCCTTCGAGGTGCAAACTCAGGCCACGATGTTCGGCATCGAGCGGCTGCCCGAGCTGGTGAGCACCCGCCAGCCGCTGCCGGTGCGGCTGCTGGCCCTCACGCCGGCCGGGCGGCCCACCACGGCCCCGGCCCAGGTGCGGGTGGTGCGCCTGCTTTGGGAAACAGTGCTCGAGCGCCAGGGCGGCCGCTACGTGTACAACTCGCAGAAGCGCGAGCAAACCCTGAGCAGCCAGGTGCTGCAAGTGACGTCGGGCAACGGCTTCAACTTCACCCCCACCTACTCGGGCGAGTACGAGGTGCGGGTGAGCCGGCCGGGCGCCAGCAGCTACGTAGCCAGCCACTTCTACGCCTACGGCAGCGGCGACACGGCCGGCAACTCGTTTGAGGTGAACACCGAGGGCGAGGTGACCATCGAGGCCGACAAGCCCAAGTACGAGCCCGGCGAAACCGCCCAGCTGCTGCTCAAAACGCCCTTCGCGGGCCGGGTGCTGGTGACGGTGGAGCGCAACCACGTCTTCGACCACTTCTACGTGGATACCGACCAGAAATCGGCCCGCGTGCAGGTGCCCATCCGCGCCGGCCACGTGCCCAACGTGTACGTGACGGCCACTGCCATCCGGCCCATTACGGGCGATAACTCGCTGCCCCTGACCGTGGCTCGCGGCTTCGTGCCGCTGACGGTGGAGAAGCCTGGCACCCACCTGCCGCTAGTCGTGCAGGCCGCCGCGCTCAGCCGCTCGCAAACCTTCCAAACCATTGAGGTGCATACTGCTCCGAAAGCGCAGGTAACGCTGGCGGTGGTGGACGAGGGCATTTTGCAGCGCCAGAACTACCGCACGCCCGACCCCTACGGCTACTTCTACCAGAAGCGCGCCCTGGAGGTGAGCGCCTACGACCTCTACCCCGCGTTGCTGCCCGAGCTGGGCACCAGCAGCAGCGGGGGCGACGCCGCCGACCTGGCCCGCCGCACCACCCCCGTGCCCAGCCGCCGCGTGAAGTTGGTAGCCAAGTGGAGCGGCCTGCTCACGGCCGATGCCAGCGGCCTGGTGCGCTACCGGGTGCGGGTGCCCCAGTTCAGTGGCGCCCTGCGCGTAATGGCCGTGGCCTACAAAGACGACGCCTTCGCCTCGGCCGAGCACACTATGCGCGTGGCCGACCCGGTGGTTATCAGCACGGCGCTGCCGCGCTTTGCGAGTCCAGGCGATACGATTGACCTGCCGGTGACGCTGACGAATACGACGGGGAAAACCATACGTCCCACAGTGGACTTAGTGCTACCATTTGAAGCCAAAGACTCAAAGATTTTGGGCTTTTTAACTAGTAGTGCAGGGCATACAGAAAAGACTGACTACCTACCTATTCAAGAACCGCTTATATTAAAACCGAATAGCGAAGCCAAAGTGACTTTTCGAGTCTTTGGCCGCGGTGTCGGCAGTGCAACCATTGCTACGGCTGTTTACTACAAAGACGAGAAAGGTCAACAGGCCCATAGCGAGGAACGAATAGACCTCCCCATCCGCCCCGCCGCGCCCCTAGGCACGCGCACCGGCAGCGGCGAGGTAGCCGCCGGCAAGCCTGCCACGCTCGACTTGCGCAGCGATTTCCTGCCCAGCACCCTGCGCAGCCAACTGCTGCTGAGCCGCTCGCCGCTCGCGCAGTTTTCCAAAAACCTGAACTACCTGCTGCGCTACCCCTACGGCTGCCTCGAGCAAACCGTATCGACGGCGTTTCCGCAGCTGTACTTCGGCGACCTGGCGGCTACGTTGGCCCAGCAGGCGGGCACGGGGCCTAGGGTGCAGCGCTACAACCCCAACTACCACGTGCAGGAGGCCATTCGCAAAATCGAGAGCATGCAGCTCTACAACGGTAGCCTCAGCTACTGGCCGGGCGGCGACTACGACAACTGGTGGGCCACCGCCTACGCCGCCCACTTCCTGCTCGAAGCCAAGCAGGCGGGCTTCGCCGTCAACCAAAGCATTCTCGATAAAGTGCTGCGCTACTTGCAGTTCCGCCTCAAAAAGCGCGAAACCGAGAAGTACCAGTACGTCGACGCCAGCAATATTGCTCGCGAGCGCGTCATCGCCCCGCGCGAAATCAGCTACTCGCTCTACGTGCTGGCCCTGGCCGGCCGCCAGGATGCCGTGGCCCTCAACTACTACCGCGCCAACCGCCAGCTGCTCACGCCCGACGCGCGCTTCCTGCTGGCCTGCACCTACGGCCTAGGGGGCCAGCAACAGGCCTTCCGCCAAACGCTGCCCACCACCTTCACGCCCGACCTCAGCCGGCGTGAGCTTGGCGGCGCCTTCGCCTCGCCCATCCGCGATGAGGCGCTGGTGCTCAACGCCCTGCTCGAAGCCGACCCCACCAACCCGCAGGTGGCCGCGCTGGCCCGCCAGCTCAGCCGCCAGCTGCGCGACGCGCGCTACCTCAACACCCAGGAATCGGCCTGGGCCCTGCTGGCGCTGGGCAAGATTGCGCGCCGCGCCCAGGCCAGCACCGCCACGGCCACTATCTCAACCAGCGGTAAGACCCTAGGGCAGTTCACGGGCCAAGACCTGACGGTGAAGAACGTGGCCAACTATCAGCTGGTGCTGAAGGCGATGGGCAATGGCCCGCTCTATTACTACTGGCAGCTGGAGGGCGTGAGCGCCCGCGGCCAGGTGCTGGAGGAGGACAAATACCTGAAGGTGCGCCGCTACTTTGCCGACCGCAACGGTCGGCCGCTGGCCAGCGCCAACTTCAAGCAAAACGATTTGGTGCTGGTCGTCATCGCCCTGCAAAGCGCCGACGCGGCCGGCGAGGTCAAGAACGTGGCCATCACCGACTTGCTGCCCGCCGGCCTCGAAATCGAAAACCCGCGCCTAGGGGTGCAGCGCGACGTGGCCCTGCCTGGCCTGGCCACGCCCGACTACCTCGACGTACGCGACGACCGCCTCAATATCTTCACCACCGCCACGCCCCAGGTCAAGGTGTTTGCCTACCTGGCCCGCGCCGTCAGCAAGGGCACCTTTAAGCTCGGCCCCGTCAGCGCCGACGCCATGTACAACGCCGAGTACCACAGCTATAACGGCGCCGGCGTGGTGCGGGTGCGGTAGCGGGCAGCGGATAGAGTATAAAAGAACGTCATGCTGAGCTTGCCGAAGCATCTCTATCACGCCCCTAGGGTATCGTGCGGTAGAGATGCTTCGGCAAGCTCAGCATGACGTTCTTTTTGGTTGTAATTACTCGCTCCTACAGCCCCTCGGCCATCGTGCGCATCTGGATTTCGATGATGCGCGAGCCAGGCGATTGGGTGCAGGCCAGCAGCACGGCGCCGGCCACGTCTTCGGGCTCTAGCATGCCCGATTCGGCTACGCTGGTTTCGGTGCGGCCCCGGCCTAGGGCAAACTCGGTTTTGACGCCGCCGGGGCAGATGGCCCCCACCTTGATGCCGTGTGGGCGCAGCTCCTTATCGAGCGCCTGGGCAAAACCAACCTGCGCGAACTTGGTGGCGCAGTACACGGCCTCGCCCGCAAAGCCGTAGACGCCGGCCATGGAGGACAGCATAAGGATGGTGCCCGACCCTTGCTTGATGAGCACCGGCACGGCGTGGCGCGTGAAGAGAAACGTGGAGCGCATGTTGGTGTCCATCAGGTCGTCGTACTCGTCGGCGCTGGTGTCTACCAGGTTCTTGTAGTTGCCGGTGCCGGCGTTGTTAAGCAGGATATCGAGGCGGCCCGGCCCGTCGAGGGCGGCCTGCACGGCCTGCTGGGCGGTGGCCTCGTCGCGGGCATCGCCCACCACGATAAGGGGCCTAGGGGCGTGGGCGGCTAGCTCGTCGGCCAGCGAGTCGAGGCGCTCTTCACGGCGGGCGGTGAGGATAAGCTGGGCGCCTTCGGCAGCTAGGGCGCGGGCGCAGGCCGCGCCGATGCCAGCGCTGGCGCCGGTAATTAAAGCTACTTTGCCGGTGAGTTTACCTGCCATAATCTTGCGTGGGGGAAAAGGTGAGCCGAGAACTACCCAACTCGTGGAAGTGAGACAAGAACAAGTTGCGCGCGGGAGTGGCTGGGCCGCAGCGTTATTTTTTGGGTAGCCAGATGCGGTATTGGCCGCTGCAGTGCAGCAGGCTCATGAGGTGCAGCAAGCCATCGTAGTAGCGCTCGACCCAGATGTGCGGTACGGGGGCGCGCCACAGTTCCTCCACAAAATCGCGGGCCAGGGGCTGGTGGGTGGCAGCCAGGCTGGCCACGGCGTTGGTGGCCACTAGGCCGCCCGCGTGGCGCGGGTCGAGCAGCTGGCCGGCCAGGGTGTACTGGCAGCCGTAGCGGCCTAGGCCCTGCCCGGCAAAAAAGGCCTGGATGCGGTTGCTGAGCACCGGCTCCTGCGGCGCCCGGTGCCACCAGGCCCAGTCCACCGACCAGTTGCTGGCCGTGCGCCACGCGTCAAACGAGAACTTGGTGGCGTTCGGATTAAACGCGGCGGCGTGGGGCGTGCCGTCGAAGTTGGCGTAGTCGGGGGCCAGGCCAGTTTGCGGGTTGGCGGCCCGCTGGAAGAAGCGCCGGCTGCTATCGGCCGCCGCCGCCCAAAAGGCGCGGTCGGCCGCCGGGCCCCAGCGCGCCCACAGCTCGTAGAAGGCCGGCAGATGGTAGGAAGGGTCAGTAAACTGGCTGCCCTTCGCGTCGGGCACGAAGCGTATCTGGCGGGTCGGCTCGTCCACCATCGCCCCCACGCTGCGCACCCCGTAGCGAGTCGGCCCCGACTTGAGCGAGTGGTGGCGCATGGTGGTCAAGATGTTAGCGGCCCAGGCCTGGTAGTCGTAGATGCCCGCGCCGTTGCCCCAGCGGTGGGCCGCGAAGTAGAGCGCCATCGCGTAGTACTCCTCGCCATCGGGGGCGGGCGTCTCCGAATTGGGCGTGCCATCGGGCCGCAGCGACCAGCAGAAATACCCGGCCGAGGGGTGGGCGGGGTCGCGGACGTACATCTTGCTCACAGACCAGTTCCAGACGGCATCAAACTCGGCCTTTTTACCGAGTTGCACGGCAATCATCATCGCGTACGACATGCCCTCGCTGCGCACGTCGTGGTGCGGCAAATCGCTCACGTAGGCCAGCGGGCCGTTGGCATTGCGCCCGGCCCGGAAGTAGATGGCCTGCGTGCTATCGCCGTAGAAAAGTTGCTGAAAGGCGGCTTCTATCTTGGCGGCGCTGGCTTGCGGTGAGTGGCCGTTTTCCTGGAATAAGTCGCGGTACTGGCCGGTGGCGTAGGCCCCGGCCCCGTTGGAGGGCGCCCGCTGCGCCCGGCCGGGAGCGGCGAGCAGCAAGCAGGCACTAAGCAGCAACGGCAGCGGGAGGGCGGACAGCATAAGCGGGCGGGCGCATGAGGAAGCGGCGCGAAAGTAGGCAGCCCCCGGCACCGGAAACCTGCCGATAGCTGCGGGCCGCCGGCTGCCGGGCCATTGCCGCCGCCGGCCCGACCTTTGCCCCCACTCCTGCGCCCGATGCCCGACACCCTCATCTACCAAGCCTACGGCCCGCCCGGCATTCGCCACGAGGCCGCCTACAGCATCCTCTCGGCCTACGCGGCGGGCGGCGACACCCTGGGCGGCGCCCGCGTGGTGGTGTATACCGATGCGCCCGCCGAGTTTCGGGCGCTGCTGGGGGCGGTGCCCGAGGTAGCGTACCAGGAAGTTACGCCCGCCCAGTGGCAGCAGTGGCGCGGCAGCATCGACTTTGTGCACCGCGTCAAGATTGAGGTGCTGCGCCACGCCGCCGCGCACTACCCCGGCCGCCTGCTTTACCTCGACACCGACACCGTGTTTGAGCAAGCGCCAGCCGAGGTGTTTGGTTGGTTGGCCGCCGGCTCCCGCCTCATGCACGCCGCCGAGGGCACCCTAGGGCACGGCAGCTACCTCAACCGCAAAATCGGCCGCTACCTGCGCCGCCACCGCTTCGCGAGCCAGTGCGGCGGCCCGGCCCTCGGCCCCGCCACGCCCATGTACAACGCCGGCGTGCTAGGCCTGCACCCCGCTGATAGCCCCCTGCTCGACCAGGTGCTGTGCCTCACCGACGAGCTGCACCGCTTCTACCCCAAGCATGTGATGGAGCAGCTGGCTTTCAGCGCCGTGCTGAGCGCCGCCGGCCCCGTGCGCGAGGCCACGCCGGGCATCTTCCACTACTGGAACCTCAAGGAAGCTCGGCCGCTGCTGGCCGCCTTCTTCGCTCGCCACGCCGGGCAGCCGCTGCCCGCTCTGCTGCCCCACCTGGCCGAAGTACCCCTGCGCCAGCTGTCCGAAAGCAAGCTGCAATTTGAAAGCCGGCCGGGCTGGCAGCGGGCCGTGCTGCGCTGGCTGGGCCGCGAGTGGCGCGTGCCGGCCTAGGGCCTTTTTTACCGTAAATGGGCCTAGGACCAACGCAGGCAGCCACGCTACTTTTGGCTATGCGCACGCAGCGGCAAAAACGGCTTTTTCACTGGCTAGGCGGGCTGCTGGCGCTCACCGGCGCGCTGCTGCTGCTCGACTGGCTGCTGCCGCTGCCACCCGCGCCGCAGTACTCGCCCCTGGTGCTGGCCCAGGACGGCTCGGCCCTGCACGCTTACCTGAACCCGACGCAGAAGTGGCGCCTCAAAACCGAGTTGGCCGAGATTACGCCCGCGCTGCAAACGGCCATCATCGAGAAGGAGGACCGGTATTTTCGCTACCACCCGGGGGTGAACCCGCTGGCCGTGGTGCAGGCGGCCGGGCGCAACCTGCTGGGCCGGGGCCGCACTACCGGGGCCAGCACCATTACCATGCAGGTAGCGCGCCTACTGGAGCCCAAAAGCCGCACCTGGCCCCACAAGCTGTTCGAAATGGCCCGCGCCGTGCAGCTGGAGGCGCACTACAGCAAGGCCGAGATTTTGCAGCTCTACCTCAACCTGGTGCCCTACGGCTCCAACATTGAGGGCGTGAAGTCGGCGGCGCTGCTTTACTTCCAGCAGCCGCCCGACTACCTCTCGCTGGCTCAAACCGTGACGCTGGCCATCATTCCGAACCGGCCGGGCGGGCTGGTGCTGGGGCGCGACAACGCGGCCATCGTGCGCGAGCGCAACCGCTGGCTGCGCTACTTCGGGCAGCACTACCTGTTCCCGGCCCAGGACGTGGCCGACGCGCTGGCCGAGCCGCTCGACGCCCACCGCCACCCCGCCCCCACCCTGGCCCCGCACCTGGCCCGGCGACTGGTGCTGGCCCACCCTGGCCAGGCGCTCATTCGCAGCACCTTGCGGCCCGCCAGCCAGGCCCGCGCCGAAGACCTGGCCCGCAACTACGTGCGCCGGCTGGCTACCCTAGGCATCACGCAGGCGGCCGTGCTGGTGGTGCGCAACCGCACCCGCGCCGTGGAGGCCTACGTGGGCTCGGCCGACTTTGCCGACGCCGGGGCCCTAGGGCAGGTAGATGGCGTGCGGGCCGTGCGCTCGCCGGGCTCCACGCTCAAGCCGCTGCTCTACGGCCTGGCCTTCGACCGCGGCCTGGCCACGCCCAAAACCGTGCTGCCCGACGTGCCGGCCAATTTCCAGGGCTTCCGGCCCGAGAACTTCGACAAGCGCTGCCAGGGCCAGGTAACCGCCGAGCGCGCCCTCACCTACTCGCTCAATATCCCGGCCGTACGGCTGCTTTCGGAGGTAGGCGTGGACAATTTCACGGCTACCCTACGTCAGGCGCACTTTCGGCAAGTCGCCCACGATGCGCCCCGCCTGGGCCTCAGCACCATCCTAGGGGGCTGCGGCGCTACTCTGGAGGAGCTAACCGGCCTCTACGCCGCCCTGGCCGACGGGGGGCGGTATCGGGAGTTGAAAGTGGTTTCGCCCTCCGCGGGGGACCTCACCCCCGGCCCCTCCCCTCCGGGAGAGGGGAGCCACGGCAGCGCTGTCGTAAACAAACGTCCGGCTCCCCTCTCCCGGAGAGGAGGGGCCGGGGGTGGGGTTGCCCGCAGAGGGCGAGTCTTGCTTTCTGAAGGCGCGGCCTTTCTCATCACCGATATCCTGGCGCAGCGCACGCGGCCCGACTTGCCGCTCGACGCGGCGGCCACCCGCCACCTGCCGCGCATTGCCTGGAAAACCGGTACCAGCTACGGCCGCCGCGACGCCTGGAGCATCGGCTACAACCAGGAGTATACCATTGGGGTGTGGCTGGGCAACTTCGACGGGCGCGGCAGCCCCGCCCTCACCGGGGCCGACGTGGCCTCACCGCTGCTGTTTGCCTTGTTCAATACCTTGAGCTACAACACCCCCGCTACCTGGTACGCGCCGCCGGCCAGCGTCGATTTTCGGTTGGTCTGCGCTGCCACTGGCCAGGTGCCCGGCGCCCACTGCCCCGACCAGCTCCTCGATTACTACCTGCTGGGCGCCAGCGGGGGGCAGCGCTGCCAGCACCAACAGGAGGTGCTGGTGTCGGCCGACGGGGCCATGTGCTACTGCCGGGCCTGCGTGCCGGCCACCGGCTTTCGGCGCGCCCTCTACCCTAGGCTGCCGCCCGAGGTGCTGGCCTTCCGCGAAAGCCAGGGCTTGCCCACCCGCCGCCTGCCGCCCCACAACCCCGCCTGCCGCCTGGTGCAAGCCAGCGCCACTGAGGCTGGGGCCGGGGCCGCCCCGGCGCTGGCCATTACCTCGCCCGCGGCCCACGCCGAGTACGTGCTAAGCGCGGGCGAGCCCCAGCGCCTGCTGCTGAGCTGCGCCGCCCCGGCCGAGGTGCGCCAGGTGTATTGGTACGTCAACGACCGGTTTGTGCAGGCGGCGCCGGCCGCTGGACGGGTGTTTTTCCGGCCGCCGCTGGGCGAGGTCAAAATCTCGTGCGCCGATGACCACGGCCGCAACGTGGACGTGCGCGTGCTGGTGCGCCAGCAGTAGCCTGACGCGGGCCCTAGGGCGGGGCGGTTCGGCGAGGCCTTCGGCAAAAAGAATGAGCTAATTTGCTTGCAGTTAGCTTACTACTAAGGTAAATTGTCGCGCTCTTGGTCAAACCTCGCGCCGAGCAGCTTCGTACCTGGCACAGTGCTTGTAAACGCCATTACACCGGGGCTTCTCTTTCACCTTCCTTATCTTTTTTTCGTATGAAACGCATTAGCTGGCTGCTACTCATCCCGGCCTTCCTACTGACTCTTTTTGCTTCTTCGGAAGCGCAGGCTCAGGCCCGCAAAGGCTGGAGCCCCCAGGCCAAAGGTGCCGTTATTGGCGGCGCGGCCGGCATTTTGGGCGGCGCCCTCATCAACGGGCGCAACCGTAAAGTAGGCGCCCTGATTGGCGGGGCGGGCGGAGCCGCTGCCGGCTACGGCGTGGGGGCCATTATCAATAGCAAGAAGAAAAAAGCCGCCGCAGCCGCGGCCGAGCGCGCCGCCGCCAACGAGCGCATTGCCGAGGCCAACGCCCGCGCCGCTGCCGCCGAGCGCAACGCCGTAGCCGCCCGCCAGGCCGCCGAAACCCGCGCCGCTGAAGCGCGCCCCACCACTAGCTTTGGCGCCGCCAGCCCGGCCCGCACCGCTGCCGCCGTGGCCACTACGGCCGCCGCCACCACCGCCCTGGTAGCCGCCAATACTGAGCCCACCGTGGCCGATGGCTACCTGCCTAACCCCCAATACGGGGTAGCCGGCACCGCTTATCCCAACTCCAAAGTGCTCCGCAAAAGCTGGTAAGCGGTTAGTGACTAACTACTAGTGACTAGTGTTTGATAAACTGGTCATTAGTCACTAGTAGTTAGTCATTCATCACTAATAACTCTCCTCCTACACCAAAACCCTTCGTATGAAAGCTTACCTGCCTATTGTGTGCGTAGCCGCCCTGCTGGCTTCGTGCTCCGGCAAAAACAACGAGGCAGCTACTACTGCGCCTGCCACTGGCACGACTGCCCCTGCCGGCACGACGGCCGACGTAGCCAGCCTCGACCAGCAGTTTATCAGCGCCTGGAACAGCAAGGACGCTGCTAAAGTAGCCTCGATGCTGGGCGACGATGTGCAGTTTTTGCAGGGCGAAACCCACTTCAGCGGCAAAGGCGACGTGACCAATAAATGGGTGACGCCTACCATCAACACCATTTCCAACCTCAAAACCAACACCGTTAGCAGCAGCAACAGCGACGCGCTGGCTTACGAGGCGGGCACCTTCTCGGTCGATGTGCTGCCCAGCGGTACCGAGCGCACGACCGGCGAAGGCCAGGGCAACTACGTCTTCATTTGGAAGAAAGCCAGCGACGGCACCTGGAAGCTCAGCCTGGCCCAGCTCGAAGACCTGCCAGTGCAGACGAAGTAGTTTTTGCCGCGTTAAGAAAAAGCCGCCTTTTCGTAATCGAAAGGGCGGCTTTTTTGGCGGCTAGCACCACTTACTTCAACTTAACCACCAATACTTTAGTATACTTGCCTAGGCCAGCGCACGGTGCCTGGAACTAGTCCTTTTTCTTATGAAGCTGCTGCTCCTTTGTGGTATTCTGCTGGCCGCGCCAGCCATGGCCAGCGTACCGGCCCCCGCGCCAATCCACGCGCCAACGCCGAAGCAAGTGGTGGTTTATTTTAACCGCAAGACTACGTTTACGCAGCTAGCTACTATCAAGCAAGATGTATTAAAAGACGGCCTTATCTTGGAATACGACCGGCTGGAATTTGATAAAGAAGGATACCTGACCAAAATCAGCTTCCACGTGGATTGCGAAGGCTACACCTGGGGCAGCGCCACTGACGATGAGTTGACCAATGACTACTCCTTTGGTTTTGTGCGAGACTTCACCCCTGGCGCCAAAGCGACCTTTCGAATAGGCAATTTGAAGTAGTTAGTACCTGCTACCTGGAAAGCTAAAGGGCCGCTGCAAAGACTTGCAGCGGCCTTTTGCATATTGGTAGGGCCTAAGCTTCCTGCGGGTACTCGTCGCCGGCGAAGACGGGCGCTATGTCTTGTTCTTCTTCCTCGGTGAAAAGGCGCGAGCGAATGAGGAAGCGCACCCCTAGGGGTATTTCGAGCGAGAAGCTGGCGCCGCGGCCCTTCACCACATCCACCGTCAGCTGGGTGTGCTGCCAGTAGGCAAACTGCGCGGCCGTCATGAAGAAGTCGCAGCCGTGGATGCAACCTAGCCACACGTCGTTGGCGCCCACCCGAAACTCGCCCTTGGCGAAGCACATGGGCGAGGAGCCGTCGCAGCAGCCGCCGCTTTGGTGAAACATGAGCGGGCCGTGCTCGTCGCGCAGCAGGTCGATGGTAGCCTCGGCGGCTTGGGTAGCGAGAACGCGGGGGGTGGGCATGAGCAGAAGTTGTTATTTGCCGGGACTAAGCAGGCGCGGCGTGGCTGTGGGCGCGGGGCGCCGGCGGTAGGTGTAGGTGGCGCCGGTAGCCTGCTGGTACACTGTAACGAGGCTATCGGGCGCGGCGCTGTTGCTGCCGGGCCGGGCTTTCCACTCGTAGCCCAGCTTGCGCGCGGCATCCCAGTAGTGGTAGCTGCCGTTCATGCCGAGTAAGCTTTTCTTACCCAAGGCGTTGGGCATGGCCGCCCGGTTGCCGCGGTTGGGGTCGGCAATGGGCATGCGGTCGCGCCCGGCGGGCAGGGTATCGGGCCGGCTGGGGCGGAAGCCGAGCTTGGTATCAGTTTGCTCCCAGTCGGGGTTGCGGGTGTTGGGCACGGGCAGCAGTTGGGCGCGGGCGGCAGGAGTGGCCAGCAGCGCGAGGCCTAGGAGTAGCAGCTTCATGGCAACGGCGTAGTTGGTAAGTAATTAAAAGAGGCCTCGCCGGCTACTTGGGTTGCACTATGCCTAGGGGTACTCTAATTTAGAAAGACGGTCATGCTGAGCTTGCCGAAGCATCTCTACCACGCCGCCTCGCATCGTTCAACAACGCGGTAGAGATGCTTCGGCAAGCTCAGCATGACCGTCTTTCATCTTTTATGAGCCCTTGTGTTTACGGCCTAAAAGAACCCTAGGGGCTTCTCGCTGTAGGAAATCAGCATGTTCTTGTTCTGGCGGTAGTGGGCCAGCATCATCTTGTGGTTTTCGCGGCCGAAGCCCGACGACTTGTAGCCGCCGAAGGGCGCGCCGGCCGGGTAGTCGTGGTAGCAGTTCACCCACACGCGGCCGGCCTGAATAGCGCGCGGCACCTCGTAGAGCTCGTGCGCGTCGCGCGTCCACACGCCGGCGCCCAGGCCGTAGAGCGTGTCGTTGGCCAGCTCGATGGCCTCTGCGGTGGTGCGGAAGGTGGTGACCGACACCACCGGGCCGAAGATTTCCTCCTGGAAGATGCGCATCTTGTTGTGGCCCCGGAACACGGTGGGCTGGATGTAGTAGCCCTCGGCCAGCTCGCCGTCGGTTTGGGCGTAGGCCTCGCCGCCGGTGAGCACTTCGGCGCCCTCGGCCTTGCCGATTTCCAGGTAGCTCAGGATTTTCTCGAACTGGTCGTTGCTGGCCTGCGCGCCCATCATCGTGTTCATATCCAGCGGATTGCCGAGCTTAATGGCTTTCACGCGCTCGATGACGCGGGCCATAAACTCGTCGTAGATGTCCTCGTGCACCAGCATGCGCGAGGGGCAGGTGCAGATTTCGCCCTGGTTGAGGGCAAACATCACCGCGCCCTCAATGGCCTTGTCGAGGAAATCATCGTCGTGCGCCATCACGCTGGCAAAGAACACGTTGGGCGACTTGCCCCCCAGCTCCATCGTGACGGGGATGAGGTTTTCGGCGGCGTACTGCATGATGAGGCGCCCCGTGGTGGTTTCGCCCGTGAAGCTGGCCTTCTGGATGCGCGGCGACGAGGCCAGCGGCTTGCCCGCCTCCAGCCCGAAGCCGTTGACCACGTTCACCACGCCGGCCGGGATGAGGTCGCCAATTAGCTCCATCAGCACCATGATGCTGGCGGGCGTTTGCTCGGCGGGCTTCATTACCACGCAGCAGCCGGCGGCCAGGGCGGGCGCCAGCTTCCAGGTGGCCATCAGCAGTGGGAAGTTCCAGGGGATAATCTGGCCCACCACCCCTAGGGGCTCCTGAATGTTCAGCGACAAAGTGGTGCTGTTCAGCTCGGTGGCGCTGCCTTCCTCGGCCCGGATAACGCTGGCGAAGTAGCGGAAGTGGTCCACCACGAGCGGCATGTCGGCGTAGGTGGTTTCGCGGATGGGCTTGCCGTTTTCCACGCACTCGACGGCCGCCAGGTAGGGCAGGTTTTCCTCGATGCGGTTGGCAATTTTGTTCAGCATGTTGCTGCGCTCGGTGGCCGAGGTCTTGCCGTAGGTTTTGAAGGCCTCGTGCGCCGCGTCGAGCGCCAGCTCGATGTCTTCCTTGGTCGAGCGGGCCACTTTGGTGAAGTTCTTGCCGTCGATGGGCGACGGGTTGTCGAAGTACTGGCCTTTCACCGGGGCCACCCACTTGCCACCGATGTAGTTGTCGTAGTGCGTTTTAAATTGGGGGCGGGCCACCACGGAGGTAGGCGCTTCGAGGGTTTCAGCCATGGCGAAGTGGGAATTGAAAAAAGGGTTAGGGAACGCCGCAAAGGTTGGCCCAGGCCCTAGGGTACCGGTTGTGGTATTGTCGCAAAAAATACCGAAATTGCCTCAACTTCGTTAGTAAGTAGTCACTTACTTAGATTATCAATTCCAAACAGGCGGTCATGCTGAGCGAAGTCGAAGCATCTCTACCACACCGTTTGAATCGTTCAACGAAGCGTTAGAGATGCTTCGGCTTTGCTCAGCATGACCGCCTGTTTGCCCGTATTGTCCCCTTAGGCGCTCCGCTCACTTCCTCTCCCAACCCATGCTTCCCACCCGCGTTCACCTGCCCGCCGCCACGCCCACGCTCGCGCCCGAGCGGCTGCACTCGCTGGTGGAAAACCGCACGGTCTTCGCCCTGGAAGCCTTTGAATTAAACATCTTCGAGACGCACCAAGCGGCCCACCGTGTGCCGCTGCGCCTCGACGGCCTGGCCCTCACCACCATGCTGCGGGGCAAGAAGGTGATGCACCTGCCCGGCCGCCCGGCCTTCGACTACCTACCCGGCGAGTCGGTAGTGGTGGGTGAGGATGAGCTGATGGAAATCGACTTCCCAGAGGCGCACCTGGGGCAGCCCACGCAGTGCCTGGCCGTGGCCATCGCACCCGACAGCATCCGCCAAACGGTGGATTTATTGAATGAAAAGTACCCATTAGCCGAGCCCCACCAGCCCTGGCAGGTAGCCGGCCCCGAGTTTGCGCACCTCACCAACACCCCCGAGCTAACCGATACCCTAGGGCGCCTGGTGGCCACCGCCCGCGCCACCGACGCGGCCAAGGATGTGTTGGCCGGCTTTACGCTGCAAGAGCTGCTGGTGCGCCTCATGCAAACCCAGGCCCGCCAGCTCATCTTCCACGACTACGCCCGGCACCTTACCACGCACCGCTTCGCGGCCGTGGTGCAGCACATCAAGCAGCACCTCACCGCGCCGCTGCCCATCGAGAAGCTGAGCGCCCTGGCGTGCATGAGCAAAGCCACCTTCTTCCGCCTCTTCAAGCGCGAGCTGGGTTTGACGCCGGTTGAGTACATCGTGCACGAGCGCCTGGCCGAGGCCAAGCGCCTGCTGCGCCAGCCCGCCATCAGCGTGGCCGACGCCTGCCTGCGCGCCGGCTTCAACAACCTCTCCTACTTCCAGGCGCTCTTCAAAAAGCACGAGGGCCTGACGCCAGGCGCCTACAAAAAGCAGTGCCAGTAGCGGCGAAAGGCGAATAGAATCCATAAATAAGGCTGTCATGCTGAGCTTGCCGAAGCATCTCTACCGAACGATACGGCGCGCGAGAGATGCTTCGGCAAGCTCAGCATGACCGCCTGTTTAGTTCTGCTTACCCGTTTTATCCACCTTACCCGTCGTAGCTCACCCCCAGCACCTCCACTTCCTCCCGCTTGCCCCCTAGGGGCAGCGCCACCACCTGCCCCGACCGCGCGCCGATGAGCACCCGCGCCAGCGGCGCCACGAAGCCGATTTTACCCGCCGCTACGTCGGCTTCATCTACGCCCACGAGGGTGAACACCCGCTCGGCGCCGCCCTGGCCGCGCAAGCGCACGGTGGCCCCGAAGCGCACTTCGCCGGGTGGCTGGGTGGTGGGGTCGACGAGGCGGGCGCTGGCCAGGCGCTCGGCCAGCAGGGCCAGGCGGCCGTTAAGCAGCGAGAGGCGGAAGGTGCGGTCGGTGTCGTTGGCGCGGTCGGCCTCGGCGGCGGCGCGCTCGGCTTCGAGCAGCACCAGCTCCTGGCGCAGCTGCTCGAGGCCGGTGGGCGTCACGTAGTTGGGCGTGCCGGGCGGCAGGGCGGCGCGGGGCGGCACCAGGGGCGGCGTTTGGGCGTCGTCTTCTTTTACAAAACCGCGGCTCATTGGTACGTGCGTAAATGGGTAAATAAGCAGGTGTACGGAAATCGGCCGCGCACCGCGCCCTCTGCGCAAACACTGCTCCCTCTGCGGGCAACGGCGTCAGGGTGAAAACCACCCTAGGGGCAACCTTCGCGCCGAGCCAGCAGTTTGAGAAGGCACTATGCCGAATACGTTACTCGCTACCCCTGCCCCACCCACCACCCGCCTCTCCGGCGGCCTGGTGTGGCTGCTGGCCCTCGCCTGCGGGCTGGTGGTAGCCAATATCTACTATAACCAGCCGCTGCTGGCCGCCATCGGGCGCAGCTTCGGCGTGAGCGACAGCCGGGCCAGCCTCGTGGCCACGGCTACCCAAGTGGGCTACACGCTGGGGATGCTGCTGCTGGTACCCCTGGGGGATAAACTGGAGCGTAAGCGCTTCATTTTGTGGTTGCTGGGCGGGGCAGCGGCCTGCCTGGCGGGGGCGGCGCTGGCGCCTACTTTCTGGGTGCTGGCAGGGGCTAGCGTGCTTATTGGGCTGTGCTCGGCGGTGCCGCAGCTGCTGCTGCCCATGGCCGCCCACCTGGCCCCCGAGGCCGACCGGGGCCGCATCGTGGGCCGCATTATGAGCGGGCTGCTGCTGGGCATCTTGCTGTCGCGCACCGTCAGCGGCTTCGTGGCGGCGCATTTGGGCGGCTGGCGCACGGTGTTTGGCGGCGCGGCGGGCCTCATGCTGGCCCTAGGGGCGCTGCTGGCCTGGCAGCTGCCGCGCAGCTATCCCAGCTTCCGGGGCAGCTACCGCGAGCTGATGGGCTCGCTGCTGACCTTAGGGCGCGAGCTGCCCGACTTGCGGCGCTCGGCGCTGGTGGGCGCCAGCGTGTTTGCCAGCTTTAGCGTGTTCTGGACCACCCTGGTTTTTTACCTCGAAAGCCCCACCTACCACTACGGCGCCGATGTGGCCGGCCTCTTTGGCCTAGTGGGCGCCGCCGGGGCCCTGGCCGCCTCGCTGGCCGGCCGGGCCGCCGACGAGCGCGGCCCGCGCTTCGCCATCCTGATGGGCGTGGCCCTGGCCCTGGCTGGCTACCTGGTGCTGGGCCTAGGAGGCGGCTGGCTCGTGGGCCTCGTCATTGGCGTGCTGCTGCTCGACGTGGGCGTGCAGGCGGCCCATATCTCCAACCAGACGCTGGTGTTTTCGCTGCGCCCCGAGGCCCGCAGTCGCCTCAACACGGTGTACATGACGGGCTACTTCACGGGTGGCTCCCTAGGGTCGGTTGTCGGCGGCTGGGCCTGGATGCACTACGGCTGGCCGGGCGTGTGCGTAGCCGGCGGCAGCTTCGTGCTGCTGGCGCTGGCGGTGCATTTGGGGTATCGGCGCAGCGATACATAGCTATTGCTATTTCCTAATACATATGTACCGGTCACCAGGGGAGTGTCCCTCAAAATAGGCTACTTTACCAGGAATAAAGGAAACTATAGTTGTCGTAATACTTCCAATAATTTTATCGAGAGCCTCATCAATAGGCATGGTTTGCTCATTAAGTTTCTCGTCAGCAGACGACACATAGCATACGGTTAGTTTGTAAGGTGCAATCGCCTGACGCACAAAATCAATATTGTGCCGCTTATCTCCTTTAGGCAGTTGAATGCAGTAGCGGTCGTCAAGTTCGCGCCATAATGCATCCATGCCTTTGACAGAATTATGACCCAGCCTAATATGTTCTAAGTCATACAGCCATTGCTTTTTATATCGTTTGTCAATAAACGATTCTATAAATGCATGCAGATGCATTGTCATTAAATATTTCAACGCCTACATAGGTATCACCCCAGCGCCTTAATACACACCGCCAAACTTGCGCGCCAGTGCGGAATCGTGAGCCCTAGGGTCTGCTTTATCTTGGTCTTGTCCATGACCGAGTAGGCGGGGCGGGTGGCCTTAGTGGGGTACTCGGCGGTGCGGATGGGCACGGTGCGGGTGGGCAGGCCGGCTAGCTCGAAGATGGCGGTGGCGAAGTCGTACCACGAAGTGAGGCCCTCGTTGCTGTAGTGGTAGAGGCCGTAGGCGGTGCTCTGGCTTTCGATGATGGTGAGCAGGGCGCCGGCCAGGTCGATGGCGTAGCAGGGCGTGCCCACCTGGTCCCAGATGATACGCAGCTCCTCGCGCTCGGCGCCCAGCTTGAGCATGGTTTTCACGAAGTTGCCCGCGTATTGCGAGTACAGCCAGCTGGTGCGCAGCGTAAAATACTTATCGGTGGCGGCGGCTACGGCCTGCTCGCCCTCCAGCTTGGTGAGGCCGTACACCCCTAGGGGCTCGGCGGGGTCGGTTTCGGTCAGGGGCTGGTTGCCGGTGCCGGCAAACACGAAATCGGTCGAAATCTGGAGTAGCACCGCATCGAATTCGGCGCAGAGGCGGGCCAGATTTTCGGCGCCGTCGCGGTTCACCCGGCGGGCTATTTCCACCTCGTCCTCGGCCTTGTCCACGGCCGTGTAGGCGGCGCAGTTGATGGCGTAGGCGGGGTGGTGCTGCGCAAATAGCGCCCGCAGGCCCTCGGGGTTCAGGATATTCGCCTGGGCTTCGGGCGGAAATACCAGGCCCGACAGGTTGCGCTCCTTCGCCACGTGCGCCAGGCACTGCCCTAATTGGCCCGAGGCCCCAAATACCAGTATACTTTGCATCGACTGCTATTTTCTGTCTGTCATTGCGAGCCTGCGAAGCAATCGCACCAGAACGTTATGCTGTTAGACAATCCCTAGGCCGACTGTTCCGGTGCGATTGCTTCGCAGGCTCGCAATGACAGCTGACTTTACCGACGCGAAGTTAGCGGGCGCCTGCCAAGCCGGAACCCGGCGCTACTGCGCGGTGGGCCCTAGCGAGCCGTTCGGCCCGCGCTTGTTCTTTATCGGCTCGAAGCGGCGCTCGCGGGGCTGCTTCTCACTCAGGTACTTCCAGTAGCGGCGGGGCATGTGGCGCTGGTGCAGCTTAAGGTTGCGGCGCTCGGGGATGTTGGCGTGGTCGAAGTAGCTCTGCCAGAGCAGCTTAAACAGGGGCTCGCGCTCGTCGAGCACCGTGGCCGACACCTCGCCGGCCCTAGGGGCGGCGCCAGCCTCGGTCAGCTCAATCACGTCGGTGCGGTGCAGGTCGTAGTAGAGGCCGTAGCGGCGCTTCTTGTCAAATATCAGCCAGCGCTGGTCGGCGTAGCGCTTGGTGAAGTGGCTGGCAATGAGGGGCAGCACGTCGAAGTCGGGCTCGATGCTGGCGTGAAACAGGCCATCCTGCGCCTTCTCAAAGCGCACAAACGCTTCCATGCGGTGCTTCTCGCGAAACAGCTGCTGGGCCAGGCGCTGGCAGCGGCGCACGGTGGCGTCGGCGTAGTTTTCCGAGATGTCGCGCCCGGCGCGCAGGGCCATATCGGCAAAGCGAAAAATGAGCAGCTCGCGCTCCGGGTCCTCGCTCAAAAACACGTGGTAGAGCCGCGCCCGCGCCGCCTCGGGCATAAAGCGTAGCAGGCCCTCCCAGGTGCGGGTGGCCAGCGCCTCCTCGGTTTCGATAGCCACGGCCTGGGCAAACAAACCGCCCTGCACCGCCGCGGCGGGCTGAATGCTGTTGGGGGCCGAGCGCCGCTCATACACCCGAAACAGCACCGTGAGCAGCCCCTCAAACGAGTTGTCGTAGGTGTAGTCGGTGGGCGGCTGGTGCAGCTCGGGGGCGGGCGGGCGCGGCACCACCGGCCCTAGGGCCGTGCTGGCCGGCGCAGCGGGGCGAATAAGGGATTTCATGGGGGTGGGGCCAGCAAGCCAGCCTTTTTCACGTAAAAATCAACGGCTCGCGGCTGGTTGCGCGGCGCCAATCGGTGCTTACCTTCATGCCTCCCACCTAACCCCTTCACCCAATGGCGACTACCGATTTGCTAGCCCCCCTGAAAAACGCCGACCACCGCGAAATGGGCGGCGTGCTGATTGACACCGTGCGCACCGGCAACTCGCGGGTGAAGCGGGTGGTGTACCCAGCCGGCTTCCGCTGGTCGCAGCACCTGAAGCCACTCATTGGCACCGCGCTGTGCCAGCACGCGCACGTGGGCTTTCTGGCGGCGGGCCACCTGCGCATCGAGTACGCCGACGGCGGCGTGGAGGACTACGTGGCCCCGCAGGTGGTGGCCATCGCGCCCGGCCACGACGGCTGGGTGGTGGGCACCGAGCCGGCTGTGCTCATTCAGTTCGACTTTGAGGGCGAAACCGTGGCGCGCCTGGGGCTGACGCGGCCCGCGAAAAGCTAACCTACGCCGCCACGCCCGGCTGCTCTTCGCGGCCCCGGCGGGCATCGCGGGCGGCATCGTGCGCCTGGCGCACCAGCGGCAGCAGCTCCGAGAGGCGGCAGCACATGGCCAAGCGCGGGGCCTTATCGGTGCCCAGGGGGCCTAGGGCCGGGGTGGCAGTAGCAGCGGCAGGGGCCGACGCGTCGGCGGGGGCGCGGTGAGTAATTTTCATGGCGTGAGCGTTAGTAATCAACCTGAAAAGCTGGTTAGCGCACCGTTAGCGTATCCGTGAGGTACGCGTTGTTGGTTGTCAGAAACTGCACGTAGTAGGTGCCGGCCTTGGTAGGCGTAAACTGGTAAGTGGTTTGCGAGGAAGTCGTGGTGGCGTTGCACGAGCAGCCGGTGTAGCTGCCATTCACGCCTACCTGCTGCACGGTGGTGCCATCGGTATTGTTGATGGTATTGGTCACAATATTGCCGAATGTACCGCAGTCATTGCCAATGCTATACACCAGGTTGTAGGTCACGGCCTGGCCCACCGTAGCCGTGCGCGGGCCCGTCGCGGTGGTGATGGGCACCAGAATGGTGGACTGGCACACGGGCTCGCTCACGGCCAGGCAGCCGGGCAGCGCGAGGGTAGCCGTAAGCAAACCAGTCAGCAGCGAAAGTTTCATAGGTGCTACAAGTGAAAGCGTTGAACACAGGCAACGCGGCAGCAGGACTGGCTGGTATGCCCTAGGCCCGCTAGCCGGCCTGGGCAAACAAGTCGAGCTGCTGCGTGACGAGGGCCGAGCGCACGGCCTTGCCCCCAAACAGCACCTGCCGCCGAATCTGCTGCTCGTCCAGCTCGCCCAGGGCGGCCGGGGCCGCGCCGCGGTACGTCATGAAGTGGCGCGCCCGGCGCATGACCACGCCCAGCTGCTTCAGGGTTTCGGCCGTGAGGCTAGCGAAGCGGCGGGCCTGCACGATGCGCTCGACGGAGCGCGCGCCCACGCCCGGAATGCGCAGCAGCAGTGCTCGGTCGGCGGTGTTCACATCCACCGGAAACAGGTGGCGGTTGCGCAACGCCCAGGCCAGCTTGGGGTCAATCTCCAGGTCCAGGTACGGGTGCGCGGGGTCCAGAATCTCGTCGGCCTCGAAGCCGTAAAAGCGCATCAGCCAGTCGGTTTGGTAGAGCCGGTGCTCGCGAATGAGCGGCGGCTGGGTCACCTGCGGCAGGCGCGCATCGTCGGTCACGGGCACGTAGCCCGAGTAGTACACGCGCTTCAGCCCGTAGCCCTGGTAGAGCGAGTCGGAGAGCTTAATAATCTGCAGGTCATTCTCCTGCGAGGCGCCCACGATAAGCTGCGTGCTTTGGCCGGCAGTGGCAAACTGGGGCACTTTCTTAAAAAGCGCCTTTTCCTCCTTGTTTTGAATGATGCCGTCCCGAATCTGGGCCATCGGCGTCAGAATCTCCTGGTAGTTTTTCTCGGGCGCCAGCGTTTGCAAGGCCAGCTCCGAGGGCAGCTCGATGTTCACGCTCAGGCGGTCGGCGTACATCCCGGCCTCGGCAATTAGCTCCTCGCTGGCGCCGGGAATGGTCTTGACGTGGATGTAGCCGTTGAACTTGTGCACGGTGCGCAGCGTGCGCACGATGCGCACCAGCCGCTCCATGGTGTAGTCGGGGCTCGAAAAGATGCCGCTGCTCAAAAACAGACCCTCGATGTAGTTGCGGCGGTAGAAGTTGATGGTCAAGTCCACCACTTCTTCCACCGTAAAGGCGGCGCGCTTCACGTCGTTCGAGCGGCGCGACACGCAGTAGGCGCAGTCGAAGATGCAGTGGTTGGTGAGCAGAATCTTGAGCAAGCTCACGCAGCGTCCGTCCTCGGTGTAGCTGTGGCAGATGCCCATGCCCTCGGCGTTGCCCAGGCCTTTTTGCTCGTTTTTGCGCTTGCCGCCGCTGCTGCTGCACGACACGTCGTACTTGGCGGCGTCGGCTAAGATGCTTAGCTTCTCCTGGATGCGCTCGTTCATGCGGATGAGGACGTAAGTGGGCGTAAATGTAGAATACGCCAAGTGAAAGATAGCCCTTGGTAAGCTAATTTTTTTAGAAAAAGTTTCTTGCCCGCGCAGTTTTATACCTACTACTTGGCTTGACAGGCCGGCGCCGCAGTTGCACCAGCCATTAGCCGCTCGGGGGCCGCGCAGAACCGGCGGGCGGGGGGCACGCAGCTGGTTTTACGCGTCCGGCGCAAGCGCCGCGGCGGGCAGCCCTAGGGCCCGGTTGGTGCCCTAGGCCCGACCTTTGCCGCGGGGCCGCTGCCGGCCTGCCACCCATTTGCTATGCTGCCTTTTTTCAAGAAAGCCGTTTGGCCGCTGCTGCTTGCCCTGGGGCTGGGGGCGCCAGCCGTCGCCCAGGATGCGCCGCCCACGGTGGCGGGCGGCACCAGCTCGCGCGCCATTACCAACCTGCTGTTTGGCCCCGCGGCCAGCCGCCCGGCCGGCCGCGCCCAGGGCCCTAGGGTGGCGCCAGCTACCAGCGCCACGCTGCCCTTCCGGCGCGAGGCGGCCATTACGCGCCGGGCCGAGGCCCTGACGGTGCGGCAAGTGAAGCTGACCAACGAAGCGGCGGGCGAGCAGCTAGGGCAGCTTTTTGCCAGCAAAGACGTGCTGGCGGCCTGGGGCCAGGCCATGCAAGCCTACGGCCTCACCCTCAACAACGTGGCTGATGCCCTGACGGCCAACTGGCTGGTGCTCTACCTCTGCGCTAACGAGGTGACCGCGCCGCCCACCGCCGCCCAAGTGGCCGGCCTGCGCCGCCAGCTGCGCCGCGTGTGCACCCTGCCCAGCCTGGCCGGCCGCCTGCGCACCAGCGCCCAGCGCCAGCAGTTGGCCGACTACCTGCACCTGCAAAGCCTGCTGCTCAACCAGGCCCAGAGCGGCGCCGAAACCACGCAGGATGCGGCCGCCAGCGCCACCCTGGCCCAGCGCGCCCGCCAGGTGGCCCAGCAAAACATGGGCTTCGACCCCACCACCGTGCAGCTGACCGACAAGGGCCTGGTGCGGAAGCAGGCCCCCTAGGGCGCTTACTTTGTTGTTGTGCGCCCGTGTCTTACCTGGTTTAGCTGCTGCCTGGCCTGCCTGCTTTTGCTGGGCAGCCAATTGGCGCGGGCCCAGGAGTTTTCGCCCCGCCTGGCCGTGCCACCCGACTCGCTGCACGCGGCCGAGGCCGAGCTGGCGCTGCCCACCGACTCGCTGAGTCGGCGCTTCGATGAGGACCGGCTGCGCCTGACGCTGGAGCGCTACGCCCGGCGCAAAACCATTGCGGGGCGCGCCATTAGCGCTTTTTTTCGCCTTACCAAGCCCCAGCAGGAAGACCACGGCCTCGACGCGGTGCTGCTGAACCGGCAGTTCGACCAGCACAACTTCAAGATTGTGCGCCGCGTCACCATCCGGCCCTTCGACGCCTTTGGCTACAGCCTCAACGACTCGCTGCGCCAGCCGCGCACCCTAGTGGAGCGCGGGGGCAACGTGCTGCACATTCGCACGGCGCGCTCGCGCATTCGGCAGTTGCTGCTGTTTCGGATGGGGCAGCCGCTGCAGCCCCAGGCCCTGGCCGAAAGCGAGCGTCTGCTGCGCCAAACCGACGAGATACTCGACGCCCGCGTGCTGGTGAACGAGGCCACCGCCACCCGCGACAGCGTGGACATTCTGGTGCTCACTACCGACGTGTTCAGCATCACGGGCGGCTACGACCTGCGCCGCGCTACCGAGGCCGTGGTGACCCTAGGCGACCAGAACTTCCTGGGCCTCGGGCACCAGTTCGACAACCGCTACCAGTACGGCCGCGGCTTGCCCCAAACCTGGGGCTACGAGGGCACTTACCGCCTGCCGTTTCGCAACTTCGTGTACGGCAACGGCTACTACTTCAACGAGTGGGAGTCGCACTCGGGCGGGGCAGCCCTGCGACGCGACTTTTACTCGCCCAGCGCCCGCTGGGCTGGGGCGCTGGCCTTCGACGCCTTCAACCTGCGCCTGGTGCTGCCCCGCGACGCGCCGGTGCCCGAGGGCCAGATGCCTAATTTCCAGATTCGCTCCTACAACAGCCAGAGTTTGTGGGTGGGCCGGGCCCTGCGCCTGCGCTCCTACGACCTGGGCTACGAAAACCCCGGCCGCCTCATCATCGCCGCCAGCGTGCTGCACGAGAAGCACTTCAACAACCCCAGCAACACCCCCGACGACCGCACCAAAACCCAGTACCTGGGGGCGGTGGGCTACTCGGTGCGCCGCTACTACAAGGACAAGTACCTCTTCGGCTTTGGCCGCACCGAGGACGTGCCCACCGGCACGCTGCTCAGCTTCACGAGCGGCTACGAGGCCAACCCCGTGGGCCCGCGCCTCTACGCCAACGTGGGCATTTCGGCCGCCGGCTACTCCGAGCGCCAGGGCTACCTGTACGTGGGTACCAGCTTCGGCACCTACCGCCGCCTAAGCGACGGCGGCTGGGAGCAGGGGCTGCTAGGGGCGCAGGTGCTGTACTTCACGCGGCGCTACCGCCTGGGTAGCTACCAAAGCCGGCACCTGCTGAATGCCCGCGCGGTGGCGGGCTTCAACCGCTACCCGGCCGAGGTGCTGCTCAACGGTATTGGCGGGGCAAGCGGGCTGGTGCGCGGCTTCCGGCCCGAAGGCCAGCAGCTGGCTACCAGCCGCTTCACGGCCAGCTACGAAGGCACCGTGTACACGCCGCTGTCGCTGGCGGGCTTCCGCATGGCGGTGCTGGCCTTTGCCGACGTGGCCTTTCTCAACCAAACCATCGGGGGCGGCTCGCCCTTCGGCACCGGCGCGCCCTACTCGGGCTTTGGCATCGGCTTCCGGTTTCGCAACGAGCTGACGGCGCTGCGTACTTTCCAGGTGCTGCTGGGCTTCTACCCTAGGGGCCAAATCACTCCCAACGGCGTGCGCCTCTTCGAAACCGCCCGCGACTCGTACCAGTTTGCCGATTTCAGCTTTGGGCAGCCCAGCGTGGTGCAGTACTCCTACCAGTAGCCAGGGGGACCCTAGGGCCGGCCAAACCCGAAACCGGCCAACCCAAGCCAACGAGGCGGCTACCGCCTGGCTTACGCCCAGTCGCGGTGGCGCTGGCGGCGCTACCGGGTAGCTTCGGGGATTTCTGTGCTCATAGCGGCGTGCAAGCTCGCCAGCAGCTCCGGCAGGAATTGGCGCACTTCGTGGATGCGCACATCCACGTAATGCAGGTTTTTCTTCTTGTAGGTCGCCCAGTGCTCTACGGATTCTGCTTGCGTACCAGAAAGCGCGTCGCTGGAGCTGGCGTTGTACGCGTAAAATAGCTGGTTGATAGTGTACCTGTAGCTACCGTCCTTGGCCTGAATAGCAAGCACCATGGAGTAAGTGGTGCCGTAGGGCAAGTGCACGGCGCCCCGGCAGCTGTACGTACCCGCTGCGCCGTCAAACATCTGCGGCGCTCGTTCACTATCCATAAACGAGGAGGTGGCCCAGGCTTTCGCACGCAAGCAAAGCTGCTCTTTGGTGGCACCCGTTGCCCGCACCACGTCCGTGTAAGTTACTAAGTGCGTGGTAGCATCAATCGGCAAATCGGCATACTTAAAGCGCTCCGCCTCTTGGGCAAGCGCAGTAGATACAACAAGGGCCAGCAGCCCGGCGAGGAGGAGAGGAAGCTTCATGCCTGCCAAATTACAGCCGGGGCCCGCACGCCTACCAAGCGGTTATACCAAGCGGTGGCCGGCAGGCAAAAGCAGCGCGCCGAGCGGCTACTGAAACGTGATGGGCAGCGTGCAAGCCGTGCGCACGGCTTGGCCATTGTGGCGGCCGGGCTGCCAGGGGGGCATAAACCACACCAGGCGCTGGGCTTCCTCGTTGAGACCGTAGCCTAGGCCCTTGAGCACGGCCACGTCGGAGATGCGGCCTTCGGCACTCACCACGAAACGCACGTACACGCTGCCTTTGGCGTGCAGGTAGCGGGCCTGCTCGGGGTAGCGCAAGTTTTTGGCCAGAAACGCTTGCAGCGCGGGCAGTCCCCCCGTGAACTGCGGCAGTACGTCGGGGTTGACAAATACCGAGTCGGGGCTGAAGGTGGCCTTGGCCAAGCGGCCGGGCGCGGGCGCATCGGCCGTGAGGGTAGCCAGGGGAGGCGTGCGCTGGGCGAAAGCGGAGCCGGAAAGTAACAAGCCAGCTACCAGCAAAAAGTACAATTTTTTCATAGTAACAGCAAGTGATTGATAAAACGGATAATAATGCGTTAATTCCTTTTATCAAAGCTAAAATGATTACGGTTAGTTTCCTATCTGCGGATTGCCAAAAATCCAATATTCTTATAAAAGAACAATTCATCCTTTCTTTTATTATTTTAAGCTCCACTATTCGGGCACCACTCCAAGCGCCCCCCCTAGGCCGGCTGGCGCCTGGCTACTACCTTCATCCCCTCATCTGCTTTACCCCCGAATGCTTCAGCTTGGCGACTTCAACGATTTAGAGATTGCCCGCGAGGTCAGCATCGGCCTCTACCTCACCAGCGACGACGGCGACTTGCTGCTGCCCGAGAAGTACCGCCCGGTGGGCGCGCACGTGGGCGACGTGATTCGGGTGTTCGTATACCGCGACTCGGAGGACCGCCTCATTGCCACCACGTTGGAGCCGCTAGCGGTGGTCGATAGCTTTGCCGCCCTCACGGTGCGCGACCTGGGTTCGGCCGGCGCTTTCCTGGACTGGGGCCTGGAGAAGGACCTGCTGCTGCCCTACCGCAACCAGCCCCGCGAGGTGCGCCCCGGCGAGCGGGTGCTGGTGTACGTGTACCTCGACGAGGCCAGCGACCGGCTGGTGGCTTCGGGCAAGTGGCGCCAGTTTCTGAGCCCCGCGCCTTTCGTGGGTGAGCCCGGCGACGCTGTGCAGATAATGGTGGCCGAAGAAACACCCCTAGGGTACAATGTGGTGGTAAACGGCACGCACCTGGGCCTGCTCTACAGCAACGAGATTTTTCGGCCGCTGCGGCTGGGCGAGCTGCTGCCCGGCCACCTGCGCCAGGTGCGCCCCGACGGCAAGCTCGATGTGCGCCTGGGCCAGGCCGGCTACGACGAGGTAGAAACCGCCGCCAACCTAGTGCTGGCCGCCCTGCGCGAGCGCCCCAACGGCACGCTGCCCCTGGGCGACAAAAGCCTGGCCGACGACGTGTACCGCCGCCTGGGCATCAGCAAGAAGACGTTTAAAAAAGCCCTGGGCGCGCTCTACAAACGAGGCCTGGTAGCGCTGGGCCCAGTCGAAACCCGGCTCGTGGAGGGCGAGTAGCCCCTAGGGCCTCGTGGCTAGCGCGGGCGCACCCACGGCGTAAGCGTTCCGACGCTTCTATTTTCATTTCTTGATAATCAGATTTATACGTGCTTAAACTTGCAAGTACGTTATAAAACGTATTCTTACGTTTAAAGACTGATAGATACGTTATACTTTTACGACATGGAGGAACTCACCAAAACGGAAGAGCCCATCATGCAGGTGCTGTGGAAGCTGAAGCAGGCCTTCGTGAAGGACATTATCGAACACTTGCCCGACAACCCCAAGCCGCCCTACAACACGGTATCGTCGGTGGTGCGCATTCTGGAGCGGAAGGGCTACCTGGGCTTCCGGGCCTACGGCAAAACGTATGAGTATTTCCCGCTCATTAGCAAGGCGCAATATCGCGCCGGCACGCTTAAGCGGCTACTCACGCGCTACTTCGACAACTCGCCGGCGGCGCTGGTGTCGTACATGGTGGAGGAAACCCTGAGCCCTAAGGACATTGCGCAGCTGCGTAAGCTGCTGGACGACGAGCCCACCACGCCGGGCCATGACTAGCGCCTGGCTGCTGTACTTGGCGGCCGCCACGGGCTGCCAGCTGGCATTTGCGCTGCTGTACTGGCTGGCGCTGGCGCCCTTACGTACCTTCGGCTGGAACCGCGCCTACCTGCTGGGCGCGCTGGGACTGAGTACCTTACTGCCGCTGCTGGCCCCACCCGCTACCTGGCTGCCGGGGCTCGCGGCCCCCACGGCCGCGGGCCTGGCCACGCTGCCGGCCTGGTCGCTGGCGGTGGCGCACCCGGCCGCGGGTCTAGCCAGTACGGCAGCCCCACCACTGGCGCTGCCGTGGCTGCCGCTGGTGCTGGCCAGCTACTGGCTGGGGGTGGCCTGGCAGGCGGGGCGCACGGTGCGCGGCCTGGTGGCGCTGCGCCGCCTGGCCCGGCGCTACCCGCGCACCCGGCTGGGTCGGGGCTGGCTGGTGCAGTTGCCTGCGCCGGGCCAGCCGGCTTTTTCGTTTGGCAACTGCGTGTTTTTATCGCCTCAGCACGCCCAGCTCAGCGCCGCCGAGTACGCGCAGCTGCTGCGGCACGAGCAGGCGCACGGCGCGCAGTACCATTCGCTCGATTTGTTGCTGGCCGAGGCCCTAGGGTGGTTTTTTTGGTTCAACGGCGTGGTAGGTTACCTGCGGCGGCAGTTGCGCACGGTGCACGAGTACCTGGCTGATGCCGCCGCCGCGCCCCCTACCGGCCCGCGCGCCGCCTACGGCCACCTGCTGCTGAAGCTGGCCGCCGCCCCGCCGCTGGGCACGCTCGTGCATTCCTTTGCCAACCAGCAGGTAGCCCAACGCCTGCTTATGCTGACCTCACCCCCTACCCCTCGCCTGAAAAAGCTGCGTTTCTTGCTCGTGCTGCCCGTAGGCACCGCCGCCTGGCTAGGCGCCGCGGCCCTAGGCCCCCGGCCGGCGGTAGCAGCCCAGCCGAGGGCGGCCGCCGTCAGCACGCCTACGGTGGCAACGGCGGCCGGCCGCATCGGCACCATCACCTGGGTGGGCAATACCTTTCTGACCACGGCGCAGCTCAACGAGGCCCTAGGGCTGAAGCCGGGCGATGCGTACGACGCCCAAACGCTGGAACGCAGGCTGCAAGGTGCCGTTGATGGCAGCGGTCAGGGCACCGACGTTACCTCGCGCTACATGGACCACGGCTACCTGTTTTTTCAGCTTGACCCCGTGGCCACGCCCCAGCCCGATGGCACCACCAACCTGCTTTTCAAGATTACCGAGGGGCCCACGGCGCGCTTAAATATGATTTCGACCAAGGGTAATCACCGGGTGCCCACCGCCACCATTGTGCAGCTAACCGGGCTGCGCAGCGGTGAGCTATTTAGCCGCGCCAAGCTGATTGCGGCGCAGCGTAGCCTGGCCGCCAGCGGCCTGTTCGTGCCCACCGAAATCCGCATCAACCCGCAGCCCGTTTCCGATAAGGGCTTGGTAAATATGGAGTTCGCTGTGACGGAAAAATAGCCGAAACCAGCTTTTTGCCGCGTTGTGCCATTTTTTTTACGGTAGCCGCAGTGGCTTTTTGCTAAATGCGTCGTTCCTTTGCCCCGCAAACGCACCCAACCCATGTCAACCCGCGCCTTCGCTTCGCAACTCTGGTGGTGGCACTCTCCCTTACTTCAAGGCTGAGCAAAAAGGCATATCCGGTTGGTGCAAACCCCTCCTGAAATTTCCAAAGCCCGTTGCTCGCCGCAATGGGCTTTTTTATTGGTTCTCGTTTTCTGTTTTCCGCCATGTCGGCTGTTTCTTCCGAAGTTTCTACCGCCACCCTGGTGCACAGCCGCCACCGCCGCCTGCTGGCCGATACGCTGACGCCGGTGAGCCTCTACCTGCGCCTGCGCGACCAGTTTGTGGGCACGCTGCTGCTCGAAAGCTCCGACTACCACGGGCACGACAACAGCTTCTCGTACCTGTGCTTCAGCCCGGTAGCCCGCTTTGAGCTGGATGGCCGCCAGCTGACGGTGCAGCATCCCGGCCAGCCGGCGCAGGTGAGCACCCTGGCCGACCCGCGCCAGGCCCTAGGGCAGCTGCGCGCGTTTCGGGAGAGCTTCCGGCCGGTGGCGCCCTCGGGGCTGCCTTTCACCAGCAACGGGCTGTTTGGGCACATGGCCTACGAGGCGGTGCAGTACTTCGAGGATGTGACCCTGCGCGACAAGCCGGCCGAGAGCACGGTGCCGGCCATCGTGTACCAGGCGTTTCGCTACGTTATCGTTATCAACCACTTCAAGGACGAGCTGTACTTGTTTGAGCACCAGTACCTGGCCGAGGGCGAGGAGCCCGCGCCCGACACGCTCGACCAGGTGGAAACGCTCATCCAGAACCGCAACTTCGCCACCCACCCCTTCCGCCTGACGGGCGCGGAAACCACCAACGCCACCGACGCCGAGTATCTGGAGCTGGTGCGCCTAGGGCAGCACCACTGCCAGCGCGGCGACGTGTTTCAGATTGTACTGTCGCGCCGCTTCGCCCAGGAGTTTCAGGGCGACGAGTTCAACGTGTACCGGGCCCTGCGCTCGCTCAACCCCTCGCCCTACCTATTCTTCTTCGACTACGGCAGCTATAAGCTGTTTGGCTCGTCGCCCGAGTCGCAGATTGTCATTAAACAGGGGCAGGCGGTGCTCTACCCCATCGCGGGCACCTTCCGCCGCACCGGCGACGACGCGGCCGACGCCCACCTGGCCCAGCAGCTGCTCGACGACCCCAAGGAAACCGCCGAGCACGTGATGCTGGTGGACCTGGCCCGCAACGACCTCTCGCGCCGCTGCGACGTAGTGGCCGTGGAGCGCTTCAAGGAAATCCAGTACTACTCGCACGTTATCCACCTGGTTTCAAAGGTGGTAGGCAGCCTAGGGGCCAACACCGAGCCGCTCGACGTGGTGGGCGAAACCTTCCCGGCCGGCACGCTCTCGGGCGCCCCCAAGTACCGGGCGGTGCAGCTCATCGACGAGTACGAGAGCACGCAGCGCGGCTTCTACGGCGGCTGCCTGGGGGTGCTGGACTTCGGCGGCGATTTCAACCACGCCATCATGATTCGCACCTTCCTCAGCCAGGACAATACGCTGTACTTCCAGGCCGGCGCGGGCGTGGTGGCCAAGTCGGTGCCCGAAAGCGAGCTGCAGGAGGTGCACAACAAGCTGGGCGCGCTCCGGGCCGCCTTGCAGCAGGCGGAGAAGGTATGAGGCCCTAGGGTACGCTGAATATGAAAAGCGGTCATGCTGAGCTTGCCGAAGCATCTCTACCGCGCAACTAGCTCTCTATTATCTAACGATGCGGCAGAGATGCTTCGGCAAGCTCAGCATGACGTTCTAGAAAAATTTTAAATCAAATGGCCATCCTGGTTCTCGACAACTACGACTCCTTCACCTACAACCTCGTGTACTTGCTGCGCGAGCTGGGGCAAGAGGTGGACGTGTTTCGCAACGACAAAATCAGCCTCGACGAGGTGGAGAAGTACTCGCACATCCTGCTCTCGCCGGGGCCGGGCGTGCCCAGCGAGGCCGGCATCATGCCCGCGCTGCTGCAGCGCTACGCGCCCACCAAGCACATCCTAGGGGTGTGCCTGGGCCACCAGGCCATCGGCGAGGCCTTTGGCGGGCAGCTGGCCAACCTGGGCGAGGTGCACCACGGCGTGGCCCACACCCTGCACCAAACCGCCGAGGCTGGCCGCAGCCGCCTCTTCGACGACGTGCCCGACCACGTGCGAGTGGGCCGCTACCACTCCTGGACCATCGCGCCCGAGCAGGTGCCCACCGAGCTGCACGTGACGGCAGTGGACGAAACCGGCCAGGTGCTGGCCGTGGCCCACCGCGAGTACGACGTGCAGGGCGTGCAGTTCCACCCCGAGTCGGTGCTGACCGAACACGGCAAAACCATGCTGGCGAACTGGATAAAGGGCTAAGCCAACTGGTTTGCCTGGCAAAAAAAGGCGGTCATGCTGAGCTTGCCGAAGCATCTCTACCGCGTAACTATTTACTGACGTTGAGATTACTTGCGCGGCAGAGATGCTTCGCGTTGCTCAGCATGACGTTCTCTTACCCAACTACATGAAAGACACGCTCAACCACCTCTTCGCTTACCGCACGCTGCCCCAGGACGAGGCGCACCGCGTGGTACTGGGCATTGCCCGCGGCGAGTACAACCCGGCCCAGATGGCGGCCTTCCTCACGGTGTACCTCATGCGCAGCGTGACGGTGGACGAGCTGGCCGGCTTCCGCAACGCGCTACTGGAGCTGTGCCGGCCGGTGGACCTGGGGGGCTACGACGTGATGGACGTGTGCGGCACCGGCGGCGACGGGCGCAACACCTTCAATATTAGCACGCTGTCGGCCTTTGTGGTGGCCGGCGCGGGGCAGCCGGTGGCCAAGCACGGCAACCACGGCGTGTCGAGCATCAGCGGCAGCAGCACGGTGCTGGAGCACCTAGGGGTGCGTTTCACGGCCGAGAGCGACCAGCTGCGGCGGCAACTCGACGAGGCTAATATCTGCTTTCTGCACGCGCCGCTGTTCCATCCGGCCCTGAAGAACGTGGCACCGCTGCGCAAGGAGCTGGGCGTGAAGACCTTCTTCAACATGCTGGGCCCGCTGGTGAATCCGGCCCGCCCGCGCCTGCAGCTGGTGGGCGTGTTCAGCCTGGAGCTGGCCCGCCTCTACGCCTACCTGCACCAGCAGGAGGCCGGCCGCGAATTCCTGATTGTGCACAGCCTGGATGGCTACGACGAGGTGTCGCTCACGGGCCCGGTGAAGCTCATTGGCCGCCAGGGCGAGGAGCTGCTAACGCCGCGCGACTTTAATCTGCCCGCCACCACGCCCGAGTCGCTGTTTGGCGGCGACACGGTGGCCGAGGCGGCGCACATCTTTATGCGGGTGCTGCGCGGCGAGGCGCCCGCCGCCCACCGCGCCGCCGTGCTGGCCAACGCGGCCCTGGCACTGCGCACCGCCGGCCGGGCTTCCAACATCGAAGAGGGCCTAGGGCTAGCCGCCGAGTCCTTGGACAGCGGCCGGGCGCTGGCTGCCTTTGAGAAGCTGCGGGCGCTGAGTGAGTAAATGCCTTTAAAAAGGCGGTCATGCTGAGCTTGCCGAAGCATCTCTACCGCACAATTAATTTCAAACGTTAAGATTACTTACGCGATAGAGATGCTTCGACTTCGCTCAGTATGACGTTCTTAAGTAGATTATACCTATGACCATCCTTGATAAAATCATTGCCGAGAAGCGCCGGGAGGTAACTCGCCGCGAGGCGGCCACGCCGGTCGAGGCGCTGCGAGCGCAGCCCGGCTTCGGGCGGCCGGTGCTGTCGGCGCGGGCGGCACTCACGGCGGTGGGCTCGTCGGGCATTATTGCCGAGTTCAAGCGCCGCTCGCCGTCCAAGGGTGTCATCAACGGCGCGGCCGAGGTGGGCGCTACCACGGCCGGTTACGCGGCGGCGGGCGCGGCGGTGCTGTCGGTGCTCACCGATGAGCCCTTTTTTGGCGGCACACCGGCCGATTTACTGGCGGCGCGGGCGGCCTGCCCCGCCACGCCCATCTTGCGCAAAGACTTTATTATCAGCGAGTACCAGCTATTAGAGGCCCGCGCCTGGGGTGCCGACTTGGTGCTGCTCATTGCCGCCTGCCTCACGCCCCAGGAGGTGCGGCAGTTGAGCGCGGCCGCGCAGGCCCTAGGGCTGGAGGTGCTGCTGGAGGTGCACGACGCCGCCGAGCTGACCGGCCACCTCTGCGACACGGTAGACCTGGTGGGCGTGAACAACCGCAACCTGGCCACCTTTGCCACCGACATCGACACCTCGACCCGGCTGGCGGCGCTCATCCCGGGCCGGTTTGTGAAGGTGGCTGAGAGCGGCCTCGAGCACGCCCGCACCATCCGGCAGCTGCGCCAGGCCGGCTACCAGGGCTTTTTGATGGGCGAAACGTTTATGAAAACCACCGACCCGGCCGCCGCCCTCGGCCGGCTGGTGGGCGAACTATCCGCCCGGCCTGCACCGTTGGCGAGGTAACCCACTCCCTGCGAGCATGAAAATTAAAGTATGCGGCATGCGCCAAGCCGGCAACCTGGCGGCGATTGCCGGCCTCGACCCCGACTTCCTAGGCTTTATTTTCTCGCCTAAGTCGGCCCGCTACATGGGCGAGATGCTCGAACCCTGCCACGTCAAGAGCCTGCCTGCGCACATTGGCCGCATCGGCGTGTTCGTGGACGATACGCTGGCCAGCATCCAGGCGGCCAGCATCAGCTTCGGCCTCGACTACGCCCAGCTGCACGGCCACGAAACGCCCGCCTTTTGCCAGCAGGTGCGCGCCACCGGCCTGGGCGTCATCAAGGCGTTTGCGGTGGGGCCCGGCTTTGATTTTAGCTCGGTCGCGGCCTACGCGCCGGTGTGCGACTACTTCTTGTTTGACACCAAGGGCGAGCTGCCCGGCGGCAACGGCCAGGCCTTCGACTGGCAGCTGCTGCACGCCTACCAGGGCCCGCTGCCGTTTTTCCTGGGCGGGGGCCTAGGGCCGGCCAACCTTTCCGAGGTGCTAGCTTTTCGCCATCCTTACCTCTACGCCTTCGACTTCAACAGCCAGCTCGAAACTGCACCCGGCCTGAAGGACGTGGCCCGCACCCGCGACCTGCTGACGCGCCTGCACGAGCAGGCCGCTTAGGGGACAGCACAAAAATGAAAGAATAAAGGCGGTCATGCTGAGCTTGTCGAAGCATCTCTCCCGCGTAAATAATCCTGACGTTTGAAATTAGTTGCGCGGGAGAGATGCTTCGACAAGCTCAGCATGACCGCCTTCTTTGCTTTACCATCTACTTTTATGACAACCGAAACCGCTTCCCCCTACCGCGTCGATACCAGCGGCTACTACGGCCCGTTTGGCGGCGCCTACGTGCCCGAAATGCTCTACCCCAACGTGGCCGAGCTGCGCGACAACTACCTGCGCCTCATCGACGAGCCGGGCTTCCAGCGCGAGTTTCAGCAGCTGCTGGCCGACTACGTGGGGCGGCCCACGCCGCTGTTTCTGGCCAAGCGGCTGAGCGCCGAAATCGGTACCACGGTGTACCTCAAGCGCGAGGATTTGTGCCACACCGGCGCGCACAAGATTAACAACACCATCGGCCAGATACTGGTGGCCCAGCGCCTGGGCAAGCGCCGCATCGTGGCTGAAACCGGGGCCGGGCAGCACGGCGTGGCCACGGCCACCGTGTGCGCCCTCATGGGCCTGGAGTGCATCGTGTACATGGGGGCCATCGACATGGAGCGCCAGAAGCCCAACGTGGACCGCATGCGGATGCTGGGCGCCCAGGTGGTGCCCGCCCGCAGCGGCAGCCAAACCCTGAAGGACGCCACCAACGAGGCCATGCGCCACTGGATTTCGAACCCCACCGATACGCACTACATCATCGGCTCGGTGGTGGGCCCCCACCCCTACCCCGACATGGTGGCCCGCTTCCAATCGGTAATTTCGGCCGAGATTATCAGCCAGCTGCTGGCCCACACCGGCCGCGCTACCCCCGACTACGTGCTGGCCTGCGTGGGCGGCGGCTCCAACGCGGCGGGCGCCTTCTACCACTACCTCGACGAGCCCCAGGTGCGCCTGGTAGCCGCCGAGGCCGCCGGCCAGGGCGTGGACACGGGCCACTCGGCCGCCACCACGGCCCTAGGCAAGCCCGGCATCCTGCATGGCAGCAGCACGATTTTGATGCAGACGGAGGACGGGCAGGTGACGGAGCCCTACTCCATCTCGGCGGGCCTCGACTATCCCGGCATCGGGCCGCAGCACGCGCAGCTGTTTGCCACCGGCCGGGCCGAGTTCATCAGCATCACCGACCGGCAGGCGCTCGACGCGGCCTTCCAGCTCTCGCGCCTTGAAGGCATCATCCCGGCCCTCGAAACGGCGCACGCCCTAGCCTGCCTGCCACTCATCAAGGCCAAGCCCGATGAGGTGGTGGTCGTCTGCCTTTCGGGCCGCGGCGACAAGGACCTGGCCACCTATACCAAGCACCTGGAGGAATACGCCTAAGCTATTTCGCGCAGGGTTTCGCAGTGCGCTTTCACCCCTGCGAAACCCTGCGCTCAACCCTGCGAAACCCTGCGCGAACCCCTACTATGAACCGCCTTACTAACCTATTCCAGCACAAAACCGCCGACGTGCTGAACGTGTACTTCACGGCCGGCTTTCCGGCCCTGCACGACACGGTGCCCATCCTGCGCAGCCTGCAAGACGCCGGGGCCGACCTCGTGGAAATCGGGATGCCCTACTCGGACCCGGTGGCCGACGGCGAAACCATCCAGAAAAGTAACCAGCAGGCCCTCGACAATGGCATGACCGTGGGCAAGCTATTCGAGCAGCTGCAAGACATTCGGCAGCAAGGCATTACGGTGCCCATTCTGCTCATGGGCTACCTCAACCCGGTGGTGCAGTACGGGGTGGAGCGCTTTTGCCAGCAGTGCCAGGCCGTGGGCGTCGATGGCGTGATTCTGCCCGATATGCCGCTGGAAGTGTTTGAGCGCGAGTATAAAGCCCTGTTTGCCCGCCACGGCTTGCAAACCGTATTTCTGGTGACGCCCCAGACCGCGCCGGCCCGCGTGCAGCAGCTCGATGCCGCGGCCGATGGCTTTATCTACCTGGTGGCCGCTGCCGGCACCACCGGCTTACAAACCAACATGAACGCCGACGTGGATGCCTACTTGCAGCGCATCAAGGCCCTAGGGCTGCGTAACCCCACGCTCGTGGGCTTCGGCATCAGCGACGCGGCCAGCTTCCGGGCAGCCAGCCGGCATACCACGGGCGCCATCATCGGCAGCGCCTTTATCCGGCTGCTGCAAAGCACCTCCGCCGAGCAGCGCGACGCCGCCATCCGCGAGTTTGTGGCCGGCGTGCGCCCGCTGCAAGTGGCCTAGGGATGCGGTATACCGCGTAAAAAGGCAGTCATGTTGAGCTTGCCGAAGCATCTCTACCGAACAATACGGCGCGGTAGAGATGCTTCGGCAAGCTCAACATGACTGCCTTTTTTAGTCAATATTATTTATAATTCGTCTAAACAAAGTCGATTACCTTACCTTTGCCCAGCCAGCAAGGAAAGTATGGCTTGCTGGCCCTGCGCGTATGACTTTCCGCAAAGCCGTCGGCAAACTGCACTTGTGGCTCGGGCTGGCCTCGGGGCTGGTAGTGCTCATCGTGAGCTTATCGGGGGCGGTGTTCGTGTTTCAGGATGAAATCCGGGACCTGACGCAGCCTTGGCGGCACGTAGCCGTGGAGGCCCGGCCCGCGCTGCCGCCCTCGGTGCTGCAAGCCGCCGCCGTGCAAGCCAAGCCCGGCTTTACGCCCTCCTGGACCATCTACAACGGCCCCGACCGCTCCACAGCCGTGTACTTGAGCAAGGGCGAGGAAACGTACTACGCCTTTCTGAACCCCTACACCGGCCAGGTATTGAAAGTGCAGAACTTGCGGAACGACTTCTTCACCACCGTGCAGTACCTGCACATGTACCTGCTGCTGCCGTCGGCGGTGGGCAAGTGGGTGGTTGATGTGGCCGTGCTCATCTTCGTGGTCATGCTGGTGTCGGGCCTGGTGCTGTGGTGGCCACGCAACCAGGCCGCCCGCAAGCAGCGCTTCTCGGTGAAATGGGACGCCTCGCCCAAGCGCCGCACCTACGACCTGCACCAGGTGGGCGGCTTCTACGCCAGTGCCCTAGCCCTGGTGCTGGCCCTTACCGGCCTCTGCATCAGCTACGAATGGCTGATGAACGGCGTGAGCACCCTGGCCAACGGTGGCCGCAGCATCGCCGCCGAAAATGCCGAGCCCAAGGTCGACACGCTGCTCACCGCCCGTTCCGCCAGCCCGGTGGTGGACGTGGCCTACGCGCGCATGCGGCAGCAGTCGCCCAAGGCCGAAATGCTGTTGCTGGGCCCCGTGAGCAAGGGCGCGCCAGTGTGGTGCACCGCTTACGGCAAGTCGCTGCACTACTACCACCGCGACGAGTACCGCTTCCATCCCACCACTGGCCAGCTGCTGCTGGCGCAGCCCCACGCGGGCAAAAGCCCCGGCAAGAAGCTCGCCGATATGAATTACGACCTGCACACGGGGCTGATTCTGGGCCTCGGGGGCAAGGTTATCGCCTTCGTGGTCAGCCTGCTGTCGGCCAGTCTGCCGGTTACGGGCTTCCTGGTGTGGCGCGGGCGGCAGAAGAAACACCGCAAGCCCCACCGGCAACCTGCCCTGGCCACTGCCGTTTAGGCTAGCATGAAAACGCTGTTGCTGCTGGCATTGCTGGCCACGGCGGCCACAGCCGCGGCCGCCCCGCCCTCCCTGGCCGCCACCATCCGGGCCAGCAAGTGGAAGAAGCGGGTGCTGCTCGTAGTGGCTCCTAGGGCCGACGAAGCGGCTTACCGGCAGCAGAAGCAGCTGCTGGCCGCTACCCCCGACGGCCTGCACGAGCGCGATATGCTGGTGCTCGACGTGCGCGGCGACCAGCTCACCCCGGCCGACCGCCAGTACGCCGAGCAGGAGTTGAAGCTCAAGCTCACCCGGTTCGAGGTAGTGCTCATCGGCAAAGACGGCGGCGTGAAGCAGCGCAGCCCCCACCCACTGACGCCCCAGGCGCTGTTTGGCACCATTGACAAGATGCCCATGCGCCGCCAGGAGATGCGCCGCGGGCAGTAGCCGCTAGCCGAGAGCTAGTTGGCTTGAAAAGGGTACCGCCGGAACGTGACCTTGCTCATGGCGTCCTTCTCGTACTTTGCCAGGCAATATTGCTCGAAGCGGGCGTCGAAGCTGGTCTGGCCCGGCTGCACCGCGCTGGGCGCCGGCTGGCCCGCCCGGAAGAAATACACCGCCGTGCGGCCATACTTGGTGTAGGGCATCAGGTCGCCGTACTGTTGCATCTCGCGCCACAGCGTATCGGCCACCGTCACGGCGTACACGTGCACGATAGGGCCGGTGTTGTTCTCGTTGCGGTAGACGGCGACCTCTTGGAAGTTTCCTTTCAGGTCGCCCACTCCCGGCTGGCTGAGCGAGTTAAAAACGAACCACCCGAGCAGCAGTACAAGCGCCCCTAGGGCCAGGTATTTAGGTTTCATAGGGTATCGAGCGGCTACTCCCAGGCTAGTTGCAGCCCGATCGCCGCGTAGGCTCCAAACTTGCCGTCGCGGCTTACCAGCGTTAGGCGCTCGGCCAGGGCCTGGGCAATGAGCAGGCGGTCGAAGGGGTCGCGGTGATCTTTGACTTGGGATAGTTGGCTTAGCGTCAGTAGGTGCGCGTCCGTGATTTCGAGAATGTAAAAATCGTAGGTCCGCAGCATCTGCATCCACTGCGCATGGGGCTGCGATAGAATCAGCTTGCCGAGGCTCTCCTTGATGGTTATTTCCCAGAGCGAAGCCCGGCTAACCACCACGCGACTGGCAGGGTCGGCAATGAGCTGGCTGATGGCGGCAGGCAGCCGGGGGTCGGCTCCAGCATACCACAGCAACGTATGCGTATCGAGCAGGTAGTCAGCCATTACATATAATCGGCAAAATCCTCCAGCGGCTCATCAAAATCATCGGCCATCCACATACCCTCCCCGCGGGCAAAGCCCAGGGGTGCCCGTGGCTTAGCCGTGTCAGGGCTGGTGGCAGCCGTAGTCAGCAGATTCTTCATCTGCTGCCAAAGCGCCTCATCCTGCATCTGCCTGACGGCCGTGATTAATTCCTGCTTTTGTGTTTCCGTTACCATAGCACAGGTCTATCAATTAGATTCTCAACTTACAGCTTATCAGCCAGAAACCGCGCCGTGTGGTTCGTGTCCTTGAGCTTCACCAGCTGCTCCGGCGTACCTTCAAAGAGCAGGTGCCCGCCGTTGATGCCGCCTTCCGGCCCTAGGTCAATCAGCCAGTCGGCGGTTTTGATGATGTCCACGTTGTGCTCGATGATGAGCACGGTGTTGCCCTGCTCGACCAGCGCATTCAACGCCGAGAGGAGCTTGGCGATGTCGTGGAAGTGCAGGCCGGTGCTGGGCTCGTCGAAGATGAACAGGATTTTGTCTTGCTGCAGCGTGGCGCCCTTGGTGAGGAAGCTGGCCAGCTTCACGCGCTGGGCCTCGCCGCCCGACAGCGTGTTGGCCGACTGGCCCAGGCGGATGTACCCTAGGCCCACGTCGAGCAGGGGCTGCAGGCGCTCGGCCACCTTAGGCTGGCCTTTGAAGAACTCCACGGCGTCGGCCACGGTCAGCTCCAGCACCTCGTCGATGCTCTTGTCCTGAAACTTGACTTCCAGAATATCCTGCTTGAACTTGTGGCCGCCGCAGCTCTCGCAGGTCAGGTAGATGTCGGCCATGAACTGCATCTCGATTTTCACCTGGCCCTCGCCCTGGCACACCTCGCAGCGCCCGCCCTCCACGTTGAACGAGAAGTGCGAGGGCTTGTAGCCCCGCGCCTTGGCCAGCGGCTGCTCGGCAAACAGGCTGCGTATCTGGTCGTAGGCCTTCACGTAGGTCACGGGGTTCGAGCGCGACGACTTGCCGATGGGGTTCTGGTCCACGAACTCGACGTGGGTAATCTGTCCATTCACGCCCGTGAGCTTGTCGAACTTGCCGGTGCTTTCGCCCGCGCCGCCGCCCAGCTGCTTCATGAGCGCTGGGGCCAGGATGCGGCGGATGAGCGTGCTCTTGCCCGAGCCCGACACGCCCGTGACCACCGTCATCACCCCTAGGGGTATCTGCACGGTCACGTTCTTGAGGTTGTTCTCGCGGGCGCCGCTGAGGGTGAGCGCATTGCGCCAGGGGCGGCGCACGGCGGGCACCGGCACGTCGAGCTGCCCGCTCAGGTATTGGCCGGTGTAGGTGCTACGGTCGTGAGTCAGCTCCTCGAAGGTGCCCTGAAACATGAGGTTGCCGCCGCCACTGCCGGCCTCGGGGCCGATGTCGATAATCTGGTCGGCGGCTTCCATCATCTTCTCCTCGTGCTCCACCACCACCACCGTATTGCCCAACTCCTGCAGCGAGCGCAGCACGCCGATGAGCTGCTCGGCATCCTTGGGGTGCAGGCCGATGCTCGGCTCGTCGAGCACATACATCGAGCCCACCAGCGCCGACCCGAGCGAGGTAGCTAGTGAGATGCGCTGGCTTTCGCCACCGCTCAAGGTATTGCTGAGGCGGTTGAGCGTAAGGTATCCCAGGCCTACCCGGTTGAGGTAGCCCAGGCGGTTGGTGATTTCGGCCAGCAGGCGGTCGGCCACGGCGGCCTCGTGCTCGGTCAAACTCAGATTCTCGAAAAACCCTAGGGCCTCCGAGATGGGCAGCAGCACGAGGTCGGTGATGCTGCGGCCGTTGATGCGCACGTACTGCGCGTCTTTGCGCAGGCGGGTGCCGCGGCAGTCGGGGCAGGTGGTGCGGCCCCGGTAGCGGCTTTGCAGCACGCGGTACTGAATTTTGTGGGTCTGCTCGCTTACCCACTTAAAGTAGGCGTCGAGGCCCTCGAAATACTTGTTGCCGGTCCAGAGCAGGCGGCGCTCGGCCTCGCTCAGGTCGTTGTAGGGCCGGTGAATGGGGAAGTCAAACCGGATACCGTTCTTGAGCAGCGGCTTCAGCCACTCGCCCTGCTTCTCGGTACGCCACGGAGCTATCGCGCCCTCAAACACGGTCAGGCTCTTGTCTGGTATCACCAAGTCCTCGTCGATGCCCAGCACCGAGCCGAAGCCCTCGCAGGTGTGGCAGGCGCCGTAGGAGTTATTGAAGGAGAAGAAGTTGACGTTGGGCTCCTCAAACGTCAGCCCATCTAGCTCAAACTTATCCGAAAAAGTACGGCTCTCGTCATCCAGCTTCACGATGCAAGTGCCGTGGCCCTCAAAAAAGGCCGTCTGCACCGAATCCGACAGGCGGAATTGCAAGTCCTCGTCGTCGGGCTGCATCACGGCGCGGTCGATGAGGATGAACACCTCTCCTTCTACCTCGGGCTTGCCTTCGCCTATCAAATCCTCAATAAATGCCGTTTGCCCGTTGGCCAACACCACGCGGCCGTAGCCCTTCTGCAAGAGCAAATCCAGCTCCTTGCTCATGGGGCGGCCGGGCTCGGTGCTGGTGAGGGGGGCTAGGATGGTGGCACGGCTGCCGGCGGGCAGGGCCACCAAAAAATCTACCACGTCGGCCACCGTATCCTTGCGCACCTGCTCGCCGCTGACGGGCGAGTACGTGCGGCCCACCCGCGCAAACAGCAGCTTGAGGTAGTCGTAAATCTCGGTGCTGGTGCCCACCGTCGAGCGGTTGTTCTTGATGCTGACTTTCTGCTCGATGGCGATGGCCGGCGAAATGCCCCGGATATAATCCACGTCGGGCTTGTCCATGCGGCCCAGAAACTGCCGGGCGTAGCTGCTCAGGCTCTCCACGTACATGCGCTGGCCTTCAGCGTACAAGGTATCAAACGCCAGGCTGCTCTTGCCCGAACCGCTGAGGCCCGTGACCACGATGAACTTGTTGCGGGGCAGGGCCACGCTCAGGTTCTTGAGGTTGTGCACGCGGGCATTCTTGATAACGATAAACTGACGCGGGTCGAGCTGATCGATGGCATCGGTGGCGGGGGCAGCCACTTGCAGGGCGGAGTTGTCGGACATGAATGGGGTAACGCCGGCCGGGGGCCGGAAGGTTTCGGCCCTAGGGTAGCAAAGGGCAAAGGTCGGGGCTGGTAGCGCTAGCTAGGCTTCGCAGGCCGTCGCTTTAGTGCTCGCTACTTCGCCATTGACTAATACCAGCGGCTAAATTTTATGCGAATAGGTAATGTAAAATAATCTATTTTTAGTACTATTTTATAATTTTCGTCAACTACTATACTATAGCGCGCACAATTTAAATACGATTAATTAATATAATTATTACAATAAAATAATTAACTTTATCTATTATAAAATTTATCATACGTTCAAAAAAAACGAGTTTTTGTTTGTCGCAAAGCTTATCATTAATGCTTTAAAGCGATAATATTAAGCTTTTAAGCTATTTTTTTATAGAGTTTAACGAGGATTTTATCAGCTCAACGGGTAACGTCCTATTTTTGGACAAAATTTATACATTTGAGAAATTTTAAATAAGCATCAGCGACAACGTCGATTAGTTTATAATTGCATATTTCTTACTAGTACCCGTTTCCATCTTATGGGTTTCCCCCGTTGAACTACTCAGGCACTACCCAGATACTCTTGACCACTAACCAACCAAACACTGTTACTCTACCCTGTATCTTATGCAACAATTATTACGTTTTCTAGGGCTGTTGCTGGCGGGTGCGGCCCTACTACGCCCCGGCGAGGTGCTTGCTCAAGGCATGGCCTTTTCTTGCGACGGCACTTTCTACCAAATTCGGCAGGTAAACTCTACCTCCCAGATTTTTAAAGTAGACCGCAGCACCGCCTCTTACACAACCACGCCGCTTAATATTCAGGGTGGCAGTAACGACCTAGGAGTACTTGTAAATGGCCTGGCTTATAACTCGCAAGACGGGTACCTGTACGCGCTAAGTACGCAAGGCTCGGGGGGCAACAATGCTTACACGGATATCTCCCTTTACAAGATTGGGCAAAGTGGCCAAGTGAAAGTTGGTGGGCCCATCACCGTAAATAACGCAGCGCTGGGGCTAGTAGTAGCTTCGGGCACCTTCGATAAAGCAGGTAACTACTACTTCACGTCGCAAAACACGGGTACCGGCACGGCCGCAGCTAACTACAACGTGTACCGGCTGCAGCCTACCAGCAGCACGCCCACGGCCGCTACTCAGCTCACCACGCAGCTTGCCGGGGGCGGCGCCAACTCTTATACCTTTTACGACATAGCCTACAATCCCATCGACAACAATCTGTACGGCACGCTTGGCACCGGCTCGCTCTACAAGATAGTACTGAGCGGGGGCACCCCAACGGCCCCAACGGCCGCCACGGTAACACAAATCACCCCTAACAGCAACGGCGCTTCGCCCATTGGCTCGGCATTTTTTGACGTGGCCGGCAACATGTATGGCTACTCTAACGGCACTGTCAGCACAACCAACCCCGTTCCCGGCGGCTTTTATTCTATTGACCTTTCAACGGGGGCCTATACCCTTATCAGTTCCATCGACCCCGCTAGCGTGAGCGACGGGGCCAGTTGCATCAATCCCGGCAGCACCATCGATGTGACAAAGGAGCTAACCAACGTGAAAGCGGTCGACGCCTCCACCTTTGACATCAGCTACGCCATTCGGGTGCGTAACACCTATTCTACGGCGCTCGCTAATGTGCAGGTATCGGATATTTTGAAGGGCAACACTACCACGACTACAAACGTGCCGTTTCCAACCGCTACAGCCATCACCATACAGGGCCAGCCGGTAGTAACCAATTACGATGGCGCAACCCTGGTAGCCAATGCCAATTTCAATGGCCTGAGCACGGCTACTACCGGCTCCCTAGGTGGCGGCGCCCTGCTCAGCGGCGACCAATCGCTGACGGCGGGGCAGCGGGCGCTGATTACCTACACTGTGCGCGTGCAATTTGGGACCAGCGCAGCCAACGTACCTACCACGGCCCGCAACAATACGGCCTACGCCACCAGTACTGCGACTAGCCCTAATAAAGGCTACAGCCTGCTCTCGAATGACGTACTTCTAACGCCCAATGATTTGGTGGCCAACGATGCTTCCACCAATACTGCGGCCTTTCCGGCTTTGCGCAGCACGCTCACAAACGGCACCCCTAACCCAGTAGATGCCCCGGCGCCCACGCCGGTTACGTTCGCGCCGAGCATCAACGGCACCGTGTTTGAGGACGTGAACTACGGTGGCGGCCTAGGGCGCAGCCTGGGCACCAGCCAGGGCGTAGGCCGCTCGGGTGCCCGTGTGGAGCTTTACACGGGCCTTACCACGGCCGGCGTCACCACCTACACCTTCGATTCGTTTCAGCTAACGGCTGCCGACGGCAGCTACTCCTTCACGACCCTGGCCAACGGCAATAAGCTAACGAGCGGGGCTAACTACGTCGTGCGCGTGGTGAACAGCACCGTAAGCAGCAGTCGGGCTGGTTATGCGGCAGGCCTGCTGCCAGTGCAAACCTACCGCACCAGCGTAAATGCCACCAACGGCACCGTACCTGACCCCAACCGGGTAGGCGGCGAGTACCCCGGCCGCACCGATGCCGGCAACGGCGGCACCGGCACCACACTGGCTACCCTTTCTCCGGCAGCGGGCACTACGGCGGCCGAGAGCATCAGCTATATTACGGCGGGCACCAGCACCACCCCCTCGCCGGCGGTAGAAGTAGATTTCGGCTACAACTTCGACACGGTGGTGAATACCAACGACACGGGCCAGGGCTCGCTGCGGCAGTTCATTACCAATGCCAACGCTCTCGCCAACGACGGCCTGGCGCAGGCGGCGGCCAGCTCGGGCGGCCCCACGCCCGCCGCGGGCGTCGAAACCAGCATCTTTATGGTGCCCGATGGAAAGGCGCACCCCGGCCTGAATGCGTATGACAGCGCCACCGGCCCCAACGCCGGCCTGGCCTCGCAGCTTACCAACGGCGTGGCGGTAATCAAGCCTGCCACGGCGCTACCGGCCCTAGGCAACGCCAACAACACCTACGCGGCTAACACCAGCATCGACGGCACCACCCAGACCCAGAACGTGGGCGACACCAACAGCGCGAAACTGGGTGCGGGCGTCAACGTGGGCACCAGCGCCACTACCCTGGCGCAGGTGAACGGTCCCGAGGTGCAGCTAACGGGCAACACCAACCTGGCCCTAGGGCTCGATGTGGCCAGCACGGCCACCAATACTACCCTAAAGGGACTGGCTCTCTACGGTTTCGGCAACGCGGTGAACGACGATAACAACGCGCTGGTACGCTCGAATGCGGCGGGCTTCAGCATCACGCAAAGCGTACTAGGCTCCTCAGCCACGAGCTTTAGCGCGCCCACTACCACCAGCACCACCACCACGAATGCCAACGCCCTCAATATTGTGAACAACAACGGGGGTAGCGCAACCGTCAGCAACAACCTCATTGGCTTTGTCAATGGCAAGGGCATCGCCCTAGGGGCGGGGGTAGTCGGCGCTAGTATTACGGGCAACGAGGTGCGCGGCAACGACCAGGGCAATGCTTACCTGGCAGGCCTCGACATCCAGGGCAGTTCGACGGTGGTGAGCGGCAACCTCTTTACCGGCAACGCGGGCGAGGGCATCAACAGCAACAACTCCAACGGCAGTAACCTCATTAGCGGCAATACGGTAACGGGCAACGGCGTGGGCACCGCCAATACTGGCCCAGTAGCCACCTCGGGCATTTACGTATATGGACCTAGCAACACGCTGCGCCAGAACGTGGTAGCCAACAACTACGGGGCGGGCATTATGCTCAATAACGGGGCCAGCGCTACCACCATCAGCCAGAACTCCATCTACGGCAACGGCACGGTCAGCTCGCTCAACAACACGGCTGCCAGCGGCGACATTGGCATCGACCTGCAAACCAACGCCCAAACCAGCGCCGCGGGCACCGCGCCCTACGTGACGCTGAACAGCGCGACTACTGCCGGCGCCAACGGCCTAGTGAACTACCCCGTCATCACCTCGGCTTCGGTAGTAGGCACCAACCTGCTGGTGCAGGGCTACGCCAAGGCGGGCGCGGCCATCGAACTCTTTACGGCCCAGGCCAACCCGAGCGCGTTGAATGCCACCGGAGCCAACTTCGGCCAGGGCAAAACTTACTTGACTACCCTCACGGAAGGCAACACCAATACGGCCGCGGGCCCGGTAGATACCAACTCCGGCACGGGCCTGAGCTACTCGGGCAATATCAACGGCTTTGACCAGGGCTCGGACACCAACGCCAACGGCTTCTCGTTTAGCGTGCCCCTCTCGTCGCTGCCCGGCGGCACGCTGGCGCTGGGCACGCTGCTCACGGCCACGGCCACGGTGAGCAGCGCCACGTCCGAGTTCTCGGGCAACGTGACCACCACGCCCCCCGCCCTCACCGGCTACGTGTACGAGGATGTGAACTACGGCGGGGGCCTAGGCCGCCCGCGCAGCGCCAGCGGGACCGTGACCCGCCCCGGCGCCAAAGTAGAGCTGTATGACGCCAACGGCAACTACGTCTCTACCGCCATCACCGATGCCAACGGCCAGTATACGTTCAACGTGAGCGTGGGCAACTACACGGTGCGCGTGGTCAACAACTCGGTGCTTTCGAGCCGCACCGGCGCCACGGCCGCCAGCGGCACAGCCACCACGGGCTACGTGAGCAACCAGGTGCCGGTGCAGACCTACAACGGCACTACCAACCGCGTAGGGGGCGAAAACCCCGCCTACACCGACGCCCTGGCCAACTCAGGCAACCAGACGCTAGCCTCACTGAGCAGCGGCACCGTGCTACCCGAGTCGATTGCTGCGGTAAGCGTAAGCAGCGGCACCGCCAATGTAGGCCCCGACTTCGGCTTCAATTTCGACCTGGTAGTGAACAACAATGACGCCCCAACGGTAACAACGACGACCGCCAACGGCACGACGACTACCACCGTCACGGTGACCGGCAACAATGCCCAGGGCTCGCTGCGCCAGTTTATCATCAACAGCAATGCCCTAGGGGGCGAAGCCAGCCTAGCGCCGGTTTACACCGCCACCAATGGCAGCACCACGGCCCTGACCACCGGGCAGGAAACGAGCATCTTCATGATTCCCAACGGCTCGGCAGTAGCCGGCCAACGCGCGGGCCTCACTAATGCGGCCGGCACGGCCAACTTCACGATGCCTAACAATGGCTCGGGCACCGCAGCCACCATTACGCTGGCTGCGGCCCTGCCCGCTATCACGGGCGCGAACACTAGCCTTGATGGAGCAACGCAAACCCGCTCGACGGGCGACAGCAACGCGGCCACAGCTACGGCAAACGGGGAGTCGACGGGCCCCGAGGTACTGATAAATGCCAGTAGCATGACCACTGGCAACGGCGCCAGCGGCACGGCCCTGACCATCGCGGCCAACGATGACCAGCTGCTGGCCCTAGGCCTCTACGGCGCTACTAACGGTGGCGGCAGCGTGGGGGTGGGCATTAGCGGCGGCGCGCTGCGGACCATCATCCAAAACAGCACCATCAATAATAACGGCGCCAACGTCACGTTCTCGAACTCGGGTACCGCCAGCGCGGCCACCATCTCGAACAACATTATCCGCGACTCGCGGCGCGGCAATGCCGACGGTATTGAGTTGAATGGTGGCAACAGCAACATGACCATCAGCGGCAACCAGCTGCTGCGCAACAATGGTTTCGGCATTGATTTTATCGCTGGGGCTAACTCGGGCAATACCATTACCAACAACATTTTTTCAGGTAATGGCACGGGCCTGGGCAACTCTACTACGGGGCAGGGCTCGGGTATTGGCCTGCGGGGCGGCAACTCTAACAACAACGTTATCAGCAACAATAGCTTCACCAATAACAATGGGGCGGGTATCATTGCCAAGTCGGGTACTACCGGCAACATCTTCAGCCAGAATAGCTTTTCGGGCAATGGCACCGGCACTAGCTCGACCACTGCGGGCCTAGGCCTGGGCATCGACCTGATGGCCACCGGCGCCAGCGGCGACAACGGCGATGGGGTGACCAAGAACGACAACGGCGACGCGGATACCGGCGCCAATGGGCTCATCAACTACCCCATTCTGCAATCGGCGGTGATTAATGCTAACGGCACCGTGACGGTCACTGGCTTTGCCCGCTCCAATGCCCGCGTAGAGCTGTACCTGGCGGCCGACGACCCCACCCACTTTGGTGAGGGCGTGAACTACCTCACGACCTTTACCCAGGGCAGCGCCGCCGGCACCGCTGGGGGCCTAACCACCGGCGCCGCCACCACCTACTCGGGCGTCCTCAACGATGGCCTCGACCAGGGCACCGACAACACGCTCACCTTCACGTACACCTTCACGCCCACGGCCGCCCAGCTCACCCAGCTGCAAGCCAGCTCGGCCCTGCTGACCTCGACGGCTACGCTGACGGCGAACGACGGCAACGGCAACTTCGGCACCTCGGAGTTCTCGGGTAACGCCCGCATTTTCCAGGCGCCGGTGCCTAATGATGCCACCAACGCCAGCGTGCCAAACAACACTGCCAACCCGGTAGCGCTGAACCCTAACATGTCGGGCACGGCCCTAGGCCTAACGGCTAACGTCACGACTAGCACAGCTAACTCCATTGTGAGCTACACCGTGGGGCTGCCCAGCAGCGGCACGCTCTACTACAACAACACCCCCCTGACAGCGGCCACCGTCATTCCGGCCGGCAACCTCAATCAGCTTACCTTCAAGCCGGTGGCTGGCTCTACCAACACCGTGACGTTTGCCTACACGGCGCTGGATGCCAACGGTTTGGCTAGCAGCCAGCACAGCGCCAGTGGCACCCTCCGCAGCGGCTCGGCCGTCTACACCATCCCGGTTACCGCGCCGCTGCCGGTGGAGCTGGTGCAGTTCGAGGCCCAGGCCGTGCTGAACCGCGACGCCCAGCTCAGCTGGACCACCGCCTCGGAGCTCAACAACGCTCGCTTCGTGGTGGAGCGCAGCCTCGACGGGGTGCGCTTCACCCCGGTGGGCCAGCTGGCCGGCCAGGGCTCCACGGCCAGGGCCACCAGCTACGCCTTCACCGACGCCGGCATCGGGCCCAAAGTAGCCGGCGGCCAGCCCGTCTACTACCGCCTGCAGCAGGTCGACCAGGACGGCACGGTGCACTACTCGCCCGTGCGCTCGGTCAGCTTTACGAAGTCGGCGGCCCTGGCCCTGGCGCTCTACCCCAACCCGACCAGCGCGGCCACGGGCCTGGACTTGAGCGCCCTGCCGACCACCGGCACCTACCAGGTGCTGCTGCTCGACGCCACCGGCCGCCAGGTGCGCCAGCTGACCCTAGGCGGCGGGCTGGTGCAGCACCTGGAGCTGAGTGACCTGGCCACCGGCACCTACCAGGTGCTGGTCAGCGGCCAGCGGCCCGACGGCTCGGTGCTGCGCCAGGTGCTGCGCCTCATCAAGGAGTAAGCCCCTAGGGCCCTCCCAGCTAGTAAAAGCCCCCTGCTTCTCTGAAGCGGGGGCTTTTGACTTGTGGGCAGTAGCTGGGCGAGGCCCCCTTTTTTAGCGCCGAAACGCTGGCTGCTGCGCGGGCGCGTGTGCGGCGGCGCAAGCCGGAGCCTGGGCAACCCCACCGGCACCCGCGCGACTCTTGCCAGTGCGCGGGCTTCGCTGGCGCGCCAAGGCCGACGTTTTCGCGTACGCCTTCTGCCGGCTTTTACGTTTGTTCTACTTATCTATTCCCCCCTTATGAAACTTCCGCTTTTACTGGCCCTGGCGGCTTGCTTATTTCGCCCAGGTAGCGCGCCGGCCCAGGTGCTGCCCAGCCTCAGCGGCGATTGGCGGGGCTCGCTGGGGCCGCTCACCCTCACGGCCCACCTGCGCGACCCGGCCGGCGGCCCGCGCTCGGCCACGCTCGACGTGCCCGAGCAGCACGCCCAGGGCCTGCCGCTGGAATTTAGCACGCGCAACGACAGCGTGTTCCTTTACCTGGCCGTGGCGCACGCCCGCTTTGCCGGCAAGCGCGCGGCCGACGGGCACACGCTGGTCGGCGACTGGGAGCAGGCCGGGCGGCTGATTCCGCTCACCTTCACCCAATTGGTGGCGGGGCAGGCGTCCGCCGCGGCCCCTAGGCGCCCCCAAACGCCCAAAGGCCCCTTTCCGTACCGCAGCCGGCCGGTGACGTTTGCCAGCTCCGCGCCGGGCGTGATGCTGGCCGGCACCCTCACCGAGCCGGCGGGCACGGGGCCGTTTCCGGCCGTGGTGCTACTCACCGGCTCGGGGCCCGAAGACCGCGACGAGACGCTGTTCGACCACAAGCCCTTCGCCGTGCTGGCCGACTACCTGACCCGGCGCGGCGTGGCCGTGCTGCGCTTCGACGACCGGGGCGTGGGCCAAAGCACCGGCACGCTGGCCGGCACCACCAGCGCCGACTACGCCGCCGATGCCCGCGCGGCCCTAGGGTGGCTGCGCGCCCAGCCGGGCATTGCCCAGCAGCACGTGGGCCTGCTGGGCCACAGCGAGGGCGGCACGGCGGCGGTGCTAGCGGCTGGCCGGCCCCAGGGGCCTAGTTTTTTGGTGCTGCTGGCCGCGCCCGGCATTGCGGGCAACGAGCTGATAGTGCAGCAAACCGTGGCCCTGGCCCGCCTGCAAGTGAGCGACCCCGCCGCCCTGGCTGCCACCGAGCGGCAGGAGCGCGAGCTGCTGGCGGTGGTGCTGCAAAACCCCGATAACGCCCAGGCCCGCGCCAAGCTGCGGCCGCTGCTGGCGTCAGCCGGCCTCAGCGCCGACCGCACCGACCAGGTAATCGGCCAGCTGACGTCGCCCGGCTACCGCGCCCTGCTGGCCGACCGCCCCGCCCGCGACCTGGCCCAGGTGCACTGCCCGGTGCTGGCCCTCAATGGCAGCAAGGACCTGCAAGTTGCCGCCGGCCCCAACCTGGCTGGCATCCGGCAAGGCCTGCAGGCCGCGGGCAACCGGGACGTGACGGTGCGCGAGCTACCCGGCCTGAACCACCTGTTTCAAACCGCCGCCACTGGCAGCATTGCCGAATACAGCACCAGCGAAGAAACCTTCGCCCCAGTTACTTTGCAGGCAATTGGCGACTGGGTGCTGGCGCATGGCAAGTAGCCTAGGGGGCTGCGGGGGCTTTCATTCAAAACCGCCCTTCGGCCCCGCCGCCGCCGGTGCTGCCGCCGCCAAACTCGAAGCCGGGTGTGGGCGCGGCGGGCACGTGGGCCGTTTCGAGTTGCACGAAGCTTTCCAGGTTGACGGGCGGGCGCACGTCGTCGTCGGCCTCGGCGGTGAGGCCGTGGCGAGGGCGGCGCAGGTAGCGCAGGGCAGCCAGCGCGCCCAGCAGCAGCAAGGTGCCGGCCAGCGTGGCGGCCACGGCGGGCGGCAGCACCGCGTGGTAGGTGCGCAGGGTGAAGATGGAGAAAGCCAGCGCCAGCATCCCTAGCCACAGCAGCAGCCGGTCGTGGCGGCGCAGGGCCAGCCCCAGGTAGGCGAGCGGCCCGGCACAGGTGAGCGCCCAGAACAGCCCGGCGAAGGGAATTTCAGTTGACGGGCCGACCCCGCCCCGCAGCGCGGCGTTGCCCTCGCGCACCACTAGGTAGTTGCCGGCCAGGTAGAGCGTGGCCAGCCCTAGGGTACGCAGCACGTAGTAAGCCGGGCGGTAGTAAAAATAATCGGCGCGCGCGGGTAGCCGCCGCAGCCCCCAGAGCAGCGCGCCCGCCGCCAGCATTAGCCCAAACGGCAGCAGGGCGCGGCCCAGGCTGCTTTGCAGCAGGGCATTCGCCCCTAGGGCCAGCCCGGCCACCCAGGTGGCAGCGGCCACCAGCGGGTCGGCGTAGCGCACCAGGGCTAGCAGCAGCGCCAGCAGCACGGGCACCAGCCACAGCGCCAGCCGGGGGCTGGCCAGCGAGTCGAAGCCCGTATCACGCAGGGCGTAGCCAATTAACCAGGCCCAGGCCAGCAGCGCGCTGTAGAGCAAGGCGTTATCAGCCCCCGAGCGGTAGTGCTGACCATTGCGCACGAGCAGCTCCAGGAACAACAGCGAACCCAGTAATAGCAGGATACTATAAAATAGGGGGTGCCACTCGCCCACCAAGGCGGCGAAGGAGCCGCTGGTAGCGCTGATACAGAAGGCCGTGGCTATAAACAGCGCCATCCGCACCCACCACGCGGGCCGGTAGTACCCTAGGGGGTAGGCTGCCTCGATGGCCACTTGCTGGCTGGCCGTGAGCAGGCCGCGCCGCTGCCAGCGCTGGGCAGCTTCGCGCAGGGCCGCGTGAGTAGCCCAGGCTTCGGGGTAGGCTTTGAAGCTCATACGCGGCGCACGATTTTTTTCAGGTTGACGAGCATGAGTATCAAGCCGGCCAGCGACGAGGGGAAGTAGAATATCGCCAGCGGCCACAGCATGTCGCCGAGGCTCAGGAGCAGCAGTATCCCCAGCAGGGTAAAGGCCACGTAGCCGTAGGCCGCGCCCAGCAGCAGAAACAGGTAGGACTGCGAGCGACGGGCGTACCACACCAGCGCCAGTGCCAGCCCCAGGGCCAGCAGTAGCCAGGGCGCTGCTACCCAGGCGCTGCGGTTCCAGTCGTAGCGCGTCAGGGCCAGCCCTAGGGCACCTACCTCGGCCAAATTGCTTCCCGCCAGCAGGTAGGTGAAGGCGAAGTGCGGCTTGCGCCGGAAATACTCCGAGGCCAGCCCGGCGGCCAGCAGTACCACGCCCAGCCCGAGGGCCGGCCCAGCCAGGGCACTCTCAAATAGCTCGCCCCGCAGCACGGCCAGCGGGCTGGTGCTTACGCCCACCCACGTGCCCACTGCCGCAATGCCCAGCCCTAGCACGCCCCGGTGGTCGTAGCGGTAGGCCAGCGGGAAGAACACCAGCGCCGGCAGCAGCGTGGCCAGCCCGTAGCGCTGCCCAAACATGCCGTACTGCACCTGCACGTAGCCTTCGAGCCCCAAAAACAGCAGGCAGCCCAGCAGCAGCAGGTAGTCGGCCGCCACGCGGGTGCGCGGCGCCTCGCCCCAGCTAAAGGCCGGCCGGTGCCGCGCCGCGTAGGCAAAGCACGCCAGCATGGCCGCCGCCATCAGCGCCGTTATTACGCTGTGGCCCAGGCTATCGCGGTTTTCGTACAATAGCACCCCTAGGCCCCCGGCCAGCAGCGTGCTACCTAGGTAGAGCAGCGCCCGCAGCTCGTAGTGCAAGGAAAAGGGCCGGGCGCGCTCGGCTTCGGCAATGGCAGCCACCTGGGCGGGGGGCAGCAGGCCAGCGGCTTGGAGCTGGGCCAGCAGGCGGGCAGTGGGCGGCGTAGGCAGCATGAAGTAAGGCTGAAAAACCAGCTTAAACATACGCGCCGCCTACCCAGTTTGCGCCAGCCCCGGCCCAACCGCCCCGCGGCTGCTTGCGTAATGCCGAGCACAGCATTAGCTTACTGCATGGCGGAGCTTCATATCCAACCCAAAAAATCGGCCCCTAGCCCTTGGTTGCTGGTCGTGCTGGCCATCATTGTACTAGCCCTAGCCGCTTATTTCTTTCTGCGCCCCGACCCGGCCGATACGCCCCCGGTGCCGGCCGCGACGCCCGCCGCCTCGGTGCCGGCCACCGACACGCTGGCCCCCAACACCCCCGCCGCCGACGCCCGCGCTACCCCGCCGGCCGACAACGACTCGGTAACCCGGCAGGCGGCGGCCCAGCCGGCGGCGGCCTCGCCCACCCGCACGGCCCTGCTCGAGCTTAGCCCCACGCTCACCCAGCTCACCGACCGCCCCGACCTGCGCGACGACGCCAGCGTGCGCGAGCAGCGCGACAACTTCACCAGCGCCACCGCTCGCCTGGCCGACGGCGACCCGCAGGCTAGCCTGCGCCCCGGCCTGGTAGCCGCCGCCAGTCTGCTGCTGGCCATTCAGCAAAAGGCCTACCCCAACCTCGAAGCCGAAGCCAACGGCCTGCTGCGTCAAGCCAACTCCCTCTCGGGCCGCGACGCCACCCCCGCCGAGCAAACTCTGAACAAAGAGTATCTGGCGCAGCTCTCGGAGCTGGCCAACACCATGAGCTACCCCGCGCGCGATGTCTTATAGCCTGCTTCTGCTACCTGGCAGGCTGCTGCCCCTAGTAGTGGTGCACGCGGCCCTCGCCGGGCTCGTAGCGCCTAGGCCGGCCGCCAGTTGCCCGGCCCCCGCCTACCACCCTATGGCCCCCACCCAACAACCCGGTGCCGACCCGCGCACCGGCCTGCTGATGCTGGCGCCCTACATCAGCCGCCTCACTGCGGCCCCCAAGCTGCAGGGCGACGCCCACCTCAAGGAGCTGAACGACACCTTTGTGCACGAGGCCACCCAGCTGGAGCAGGCCGCCCCCACCGCCAATCTGCACCCCGTTATGCTAACCGGCGCCAGCCTGCTGCTGGCCATTCAGCAAAAGGCCTACCCCAGCCTGGCGGCCCCGGCCCAAGCGCTGCTGCGCCAAGCCCAGGCCCTGCCCGGCCGCAACGAAACCCCCGCCGAGCAAACCCGCAACAACCAATTCTTGCAGCAAGAGTCGGCGCTGTTCAAGCAGCTGCTGGCCCTCACGCCCGGCACCCACCCCTAGGCCCATTTTTATGTCCTCGCCCACCATTGTGCGCCGCATGCGCGACCTGCCCGATTTTGAGATGGCCCCCAATAGCCCCGACGTGCGCGGCTGGCCGGTGCGCGGCGGCGACGGCCAGCCCCTGGGCACCGTCGATGAGCTGCTCGTAGACCCCGCGGCCCGCGCAGTATTGTACCTCAACGTGGTGCTGGAGCCCGGCCTGCCCCAGGTGCCCCCGCCCCCACCCCACGCCGACCACCGCATCCTGCTGCCCGTGGCCGCCGTCAACATCGACACCGAGGGCCAGAGCATTTTCGTCACCCAGCTGCGCCGCGATACCGTAGCCACCTACCCGCCCTTCGTCGATTTTATGCTCCCGCCCGACTTCGAGGCCGCTATGCAGGAGGCCCTAGGGTAGCAGGCAAACCAGCACGTCATGCTGAGCGCAGCCGAAGCATCTCTACCGAACGTCACCCGGACGATGCGGCAGAGATGCTTCGGCTGCGCTCAGCATGACGTGCTGGTTTGCTCGTTTTGCTAGTTCGCCCGCACCATGTCGGCCACGGCCTCTACCCAGTAGGGCTCCGAGTTGAGGGAGGGCACCAGCTGCCAGTGCGCGCCGCCGGCTTCCTCAAACAGCTCCTTGAACTCCATGCCCACCTCGATGGTGGTTTCGAGGCAGTCGGCCACGAAGGCAGGCGAGAAGGCCAGCACGTTTTTGATGCCTTTGGCGGGAAACTCCTTAATTACCTCGTCGGTATAGGGCTGCAGCCAGGGGTCGCGCAGGCGGCTTTGCAGGCGGCTCTGGAAGGTGACGGTGTACTGGTCGTCGCGCAGCCCTAGCGCCGCCGCCAGCAGGCGCGAGGTGGCAAAGCACTGCGCCCGGTAGCAGTAGCGGTTGTTCTTATTGTAGGTGTTGCAGCACTTGCCCAGCTGGCAGTAGCCCTTGAAACTGCCCTTCAGCACGTGCCGCTCCGGGATACCGTGGTAGCTGAACACGATGTGGTCGTAGTCATGCTTGGCCAGCTCGGCCCGGCCGCGCTTGGCGAAGCTCTCGATAAAGCCTGGGTCGTCGGCGAAAGTGCTGATGAAGTTCACGCTCGGCACTATCCACCAGTCCTTTACGATGTCCATCACCTTCTCCTGCACCGAGCCGGTGCTGGCCGCCGCGTACTGCGGAAACAGCGGCAGCACGATGATGCGGTCCACGGCCGCGTCGCGCAGCTCCTCCAGCGCCTTCTCGATGCTGGGCTTCTGGTAGCGCATCCCGAAGACCACCACGTAGCCCTCGCCTAGGGTCTGTTGCAGGTGCTTTTGCAGGTCGAGGCCGTGGAAGAGCAGCGGCGAGCCGCGCTCGTCGTCCCAGAGCTGCTGGTAGATTTTGGCCGACTTGGGCGCCCGCAGCGGCACCACCAGCCCCTGAAACAGGGGGTAGCGCACGGCCGCCGGCATGTCAATCACGCGGGCATCGGTCAGAAATTCGTTGAGGTAGCGGCGCACGTCGCCGGTTTGGGGCGAGTCGGGCGTGCCCAGATTTACTAGCAAAACGCCAATGCGGCGGGCGGGGGTAGGCATAAATAATAGGGGATATCCACTACCATACAAAAGTACGGCCGCTTGGTTTCGGGCGGCGGCCGGTACTTTGCGGCCGCCCCACCCCGGCCCCCTTCCTTTAGCCTTTTCCCGTGCCTTCCGCCGACGCTACCCTTTCCGTCACCTCGGCCGCCTTGCTGCTGCACGCCGCCGCCCAGCGCGGGGCCGACGCGGCTGCCCTCAGCCAGGCCGCCGGCCTCGATGCCAGCCAGCTCCACAACCCCGACGGCCGCCTGCCCATCGCCACCATGCAGCGCCTGTGGCCGCTCGCCGCCGCGGCCACCGCCGACCCCTACCTCGACCTGCACCTGGCCGAGCACGCCAACCCCGCCCAGTTCGGGCTGTTGGCCTACGTGCTCATGCACAGCCCCACCCTAGGGGCGGCCGTGCAGCAGCTGTGCCGCTACCAGGATATTGCCTGCAACGGCACCCGCACCAGCCTGCGCCGCCTGGGCGCCAGCATCGAGCTGGTGGTCGAGCTGACTAGCCCCGCCATCGTGCACCCCCATTTCGTGCTCAACTCCGAGCTGCTGGTATACCTGCAAATGCTGCGGATGCTTAGCGGCCAGCCCCTGGCGCCCGAGGCCGTGCGCCTGGCCTACCCCGCCCCGGCCGATGCCCGCGAGCACCGGCGCGTGTTTGCCCCCGCCCCAGTGCAGTTCGGCACCCCCGACTCGGCCCTGCGCCTGCCCGCCGCTGTGCTCGAGCTGCCCGTGCTCAACGCCGACCCGCACCTGCTGGCCCTGATGGAGCCACGCGCCGCCGCCCTGCTGGCTCGCCTGCAGCAGCCCACCGCCGCCCTGCCCGACCGCGTGCGCCACGAAATCGTGCGCCTGCTTAAGGGCGCCGCCCCCACCCTGGCCGCCGTGGCCGATGCCCTGTGCCTAGGCTCCCGCACCCTGCAGCTGCACCTGCGCCAAGCCGGCCACACCTATCAGCAGCTGCTCGACGAGGTGCGCCGCGAGCTGGCCGAGCAACACCTGCACGACCAGCACCACAGTACCACCGACATCGCCTTCCTGCTGGGCTTCGCCGAGCCCAGCGTGTTCGTGCGCTCCTTCAAGCGCTGGACCGGCCAAACGCCGGGCGCCTTCCGGCGGGCAGCAGTCGCTGCGTGAGGAAATCTGCACGTCTGCCAAAAGGCCTGTCATTACGAGCGCAGCAATCGCAACCCGGACGACACTCGCCCGACGACGTTCTGGTGCGATTGCTGCGCTCGTGCTCGCAATGACGGGCAATTTTATACTACTACCGCCTCGCGCTTAGCATCGACCCAGTACCCTAGGGCCACGAACAGCCACAGCGCCTGCCCGCCCCAGGCCAGGGCCGGCACACTAGCCGGCGTGGGCCCCAGCTCGGCGCTGAGGTACGACAGCACCAGCAGTGCCGCCAGCACCCACAGGCCATAGCGGCCGGCGGGGGTGCGGGGCCGGGTGCGGCGCACGTACACCCACAGCCCGGCGGCCAGCGTGCTTAGCTCCAGCAGCAGCGTGGGCACCAAGTAGTGCCACAGGCCCAGGCCCAGCTTGGGCGAGGTACCCAGGGCCAGCGGCAGGTCGGGGCGGTGCATCAGCAAATCGAGCAGCCAGTGGCTGGGCACCAGCAGGCCCACCAGCAGCGCCCCGCGCCAGTTGCGGCGCAGCAGGCCATAGCCCACCCCTAGGGCCAGCCCCAGCAGCACCTGCGCCAACAGGCTGTGCGAGAAGGGGTAATATTCAAAGTTGAAGGGCGAGGCAGCCAGCAGGCCGGGCACTATCTGCACGCGCTCGACGCCCAGCAGCAGCAGCGTGGGCCACAGCAAATCGGCCAGCTGCGCGGCCAGAAACAGGGTGCCCAGCGATACGCGGGGCTGCAGGGGCTTGGCCGCCAGCGCGGCACCAAAATGACCTAGAAACATAGTAGAGGCCCTAGGGGCGTTTGTTCAGCACAAAGGTCCTGGCCGCCACCGCCGCCCTTGCTGACGCTTTCCGCAAATCGAATTGACTTTTCGCGCAAGGCCCGGCGGGTGAGCCATGACAAACCCGGCGAGCTATTCGCACGGCAATGGCGGCCGGAGGCTTAACATTTCGTACCTTTGCGGCCTCATTTTCAAAAACATCCCTAGCGTGAACCCCGAACCCAAGCCACATCGCGCCGGCTTTGTCAGCATCATCGGCAAGCCCAACGTGGGCAAGTCGACGCTGATGAACGCGCTCGTGGGCGAGCGCCTAAGCATCGTCACCAGCAAGGCCCAAACTACGCGCCACCGCATCCTGGGCATCCTCAACGGCGACGATTTCCAACTCATCTACTCCGATACGCCCGGCATCATCCAGCCCAAATACGAGCTGCACAACGCCATGATGGCTTTTGTGTACTCGTCGCTGGAAGACGCCGACGTGATTCTGTTCGTCACCGACATCTACGAGAAGCACGACGAGGAACCCGTGGTGGAGCGCCTGCGCAAAACCGAGGACGTGCCCATCATCGTGCTGGTGAACAAGATAGACCAGGCCGACCAGGCCGAGGTCGAGGCCAAACTGGCCTACTGGAAAGAGCACCTGCCCAATGCCACCGAAGTGCTGCCCATCTCGGCTCTCAACGCCTTCGGCACCGAGCGGGTGCTGCAACTGGTGCTAGAGCACCTGCCCCTGCACCCGCCTTACTACCCCAAAGACGAGCTGACCGACAAGCCCGAGCGCTTCTTTGCCGCCGAAATGGTGCGCGAGAAAATCTTCAAGCTCTACAAAAAGGAAGTTCCCTACAGCTGCGAGGTCGTCATCGAGGAGTTTAAGGAGGACGACGAAATCATCCGCATCCGCGGCGTCATCTACGTCGAGCGCAGCAGCCAGAAAGGCATCATCATCGGCGCCAAAGGCGAGGCCTTGAAAAAGGTCGGCACCTGGGCCCGCGAGGAGATGGAGAAGTTCTTCCAGAAAAAAGTGTTCCTGGAGTTGTTCGTCAAGGTGAATGAGAACTGGCGCACCGACGCCAAAGCCCTCAGCCGCTTCGGCTACAAAGAGTAAATCATTGTCATGCTGAGCTGGTCGAAGCATGACAGAACTCAAAAAACCGACCTTACATCACTTAATTACTCCGGGTACTGCCGCGCATTGGTCGGGCCGGCGGCTGGAGTCAAGCCAATGAATACCATTGCAATAGTGGGCCGCCCCAACGTGGGCAAGTCCACCCTGTTCAACCGCCTGGTGGGCAGCCGCCAGGCCATCATGGACAACCAGAGCGGCGTGACGCGCGACCGTCATTACGGCTACGGCGACTGGACCGGCCACAACTTCACCGTCATCGACACCGGGGGCTACGTCCACAATTCGGAGGATATTTTTGAGGGCGAAATCAACAAGCAGGTCAAGCTGGCCATCGACGAGGCCGACGTGGTGCTGTTTATGGTGGACGCCGACGCCGGCCTGCACGGGCTGGACGAGGAATTTGCCCAGGTGCTGCGCCGCTACATCGGCAAGAAGCCCATTTACATCGTGGCCAACAAGGCCGACACCAACCTGCGGGCGCACGGCTCGGGCGAGTTCTATGCCCTAGGGCTCGGCGACACCGAGGTGTTCGCCATTTCGTCGCAAAACGGCTCGGGCACCGGTGAGCTGCTCGATGCCGTGGTCAGCCACTTCCCCGAGGTGGGCGAAGAAGCCCCCAACTCAGAGCTGCCGCGCATTGCCATCATCGGCCGCCCCAACGTGGGCAAGTCGTCGTTTGTGAACCTGCTGCTGGGCGAGGACCGCAGCATCGTGACCGACGTGGCCGGCACCACCCGCGACGCCATCGAGGCCAAGTACAGCGCCTTCGGTCACGAGTTTATGCTGGTGGACACGGCCGGCCTGCGCCGTAAAGCGCGCGTGAACGAGGACATTGAGTTCTACTCCAACATGCGCTCGCTGCGGGCCATGGAGGCCGCCGACGTGTGCGTGGTACTGCTCGACGCCAGCCGCGGCATCGAGGCCCAGGACGTGGCCATCATCGCCCTGGCCGATAAAAACCGCAAGGGCATCGTGATTTTGGTGAATAAGTGGGATTTGATTGAGGGCAAGGAAACCAATACCGCCCGCGACTTTGAAGCCAAGATTAAGGAGAAAATTGCGCCTATTGCCTATCCGCCCGTCTTATTTATTTCGGTATTGAATAAGCAGCGCGTGCACAAGTCGTTGGAAGTCATCATGGAAGTGTACGCCAACAAGCGCCGCAAGATTCCAACTTCGCAGCTTAACGACGTGATGCTAAAGGAGATTGAGAAGTACCCGCCGCCCATTCAGAAGGGCAAGATGGTGCGCATCAAGTATGCCACCCAACTGCCCACCCACAACCCGGTGTTCGCCTTCTTCTGCAACCTGCCGCAGTACATCCCCGATTCCTACGCCCGGTATCTGGAGAACCGGATGCGCGAGCACTTCGACTTCACGGGCGTGCCAATTGGCCTGGCCTTCCGAAAAAAGTAGAATTTTCTCCTACGGTTGGGTTACCTGCCGGGTTAGCCGGTATAAACGCCCGGAAACTGTAAACTTCCCTAACCAACTTCGACCATGAAAAAAGTACTGTTCCTCGCCGTTGCCGCTGTATCGTTCTCGCTCGCTTCGTGCGACAGCAAAAAAGAGGATGCTGCCGAAAATAAGGCTGACGCCGTAGAGGCTAACGCCGACGCTAAAGCCGACATGATGGAGGCTAAAGCCGACTCGACCCGCAAGGCTGGCGACAACATGTCGGACGCTATCGAGAACAAAGCCGACACCACCAAGAAAATGTAATTACGCTGGCCAGCCTGTTCGGCTGACCGCTGTTTACTACAAAAGCCCCGCTCCTCGTGAGCGGGGCTTTTTATTTTGGCTACACAACCAATTAATTATCTGTGTGCTTAAGCAACATACTGCTGCTAGCTTATTCCTCTTGTCTAGCTCAGCAATACAGCTATAATATGCTGCTTAACTATTGAAATACAAGTGCTTGCTATATGCGCTGACGAGACTTTTGCAGTGCAGTCCGCTTCGGGCGCCTGGTTGGACAGTAGTACTAAACGATGACGCGCCTTTGGCTGGCTTAGTTCTTGATACAAAAACTTCTTAGCAGGTGAAACTTTTTAAGCATCAATCGCCTATTTTGGTACCTGCATTCACGCCATACTCTTCCCCAATCAACTCCCATGAAAAACGTTCTCGCCCTCGCCCTCCTCGCAGGCGCCCTGGCTTTTGAGGCCCTACCAGCCCTAGCTCAAACCACCCAGGAGCCCATGAGCAAAGCCACTAAAAAGGCCCAGCGCAAAGCCCGCCGCCAAAACGGCCCCGAAGTGTACAAAGGCACCGTAGCCGAGCAGCGTCGCATCGTGACCGACGCCCCCGGCGCCGAGAAAGACGACAACGCCGACGACACCAGCACCAAGAAAAGCAAGCGCAACAAGCAGTAAGCTTTTACACCAACGCCTCTTTTAGTAGCCCACGGCAGCCAGCCGTGGGCTTTTTTGTTGGCTAGGCCCCTAGGCCCCTAGGCGCCGCCGAATCAGTCCATCCACGTGCTCTACCAGGCGGCGCGGCTCGAAGGTGCGCCAAGGCAGGTCGTCGAGCTGCCCGCCAAAATTGATATAATTATCCAGCCCGTACTGCGCCATCTCGCGGCGCACGTGGTCCTGGAAATTCACGCCCGCAATCCAGCCATCCTCCACATCCTCAAACCATTCCTCGTAGTAGCTATCGTCGGAGCCGTGGAAGTTGAACACGTTCTCGCCCACCAGAATGAAGCGCTTGATGCCCTCGTGCATTAGCACGTCGAGGATGTTGCGCTTCAGGCTCATGATGTCATTCTCAATGGCGTCGTTCCACTCGCCAATAAACTCCAGCACGGCCGCGCCCTCGTCGTAGTCGGCCCACAGAATCTTGAAAAACAGCGTATCCGACTCCAAGCTATCCCACTGGGGATGAATGTAGTAGCCGTAAATAGTATTGCTAAACGTATCGAGGCTGTACTCGGTGCCGAAAAGCGGCGAACGCTCATCCTCGGCGGCCGAGTAGTGCTCAATCCAGTTGTAGTGCGGCTCAATGGTGTGCATAGCAAAGCGAGCCAGCTAGCGAAGGCCCCCTGCAAAAACGCCATTTCGCCCGAATCGTTCGGCTTTAGTGCACACTTTTACCCCTAGGTCTGCCGCGTCGCCAGCGCCGCCCGCACCGAGCCGTGCTGGCGCAGCAAGTCGGCTGCTTCGGGCTGCGCAATGCCTAGCTCATCCATCAGCATGCGCTGGCCGCGGTCTACCAGCTTGTCGTTGCTGAGCTTCATATCCACCATCTTATTGCCCTTCACGTGCCCTAGGCGGACAAAGGTGGCCGTGGTGAGCATGTTGAGTACCAACTTCTGGGCGGTGCCGGCTTTGAGGCGGGTGCTGCCCGTGATGAATTCGGGCCCGGTCACGATTTCCACCGGAAACTCGCAAGCTGCCGCCACGGCCGAGCCCGCGTTGCACACCACGCAGCCGGTGGCCAGCCCCGCCGCCCGCGCCGCCTGCAAGCCGCCAATCACGTAGGGCGTGCGGCCCGAGGCGGCGATGCCCACCAGCACATCTTGTGCGTTGGCCCCGAATGCCTGCATGTCCGCCCAGGCCTGCGTGGGATTATCCTCGGCGCCTTCCACGGCCGTGCGGATGGCCCCATCGCCCCCGGCCATAATGCCGATTACCAGCCCCGGCGCTACGCCGAAGGTGGGCGGGCACTCCGAGGCATCGACCACCCCTAGGCGCCCGCTGGTGCCCGCTCCGATGTAGAACAGCCGGCCGCCGGCGCGCAGCCGCGCCACGGTGGCTTCCACCAGGGCTTCTACCTGCGGCAGCACCTTTTGCACGGCCAGCGGCACGGTTTGGTCGAGTTGGTTCATACCGGCCAGCAGGGCGGCCGTGGGCAGGGTTTCGAGGTCGTTGTATTCGGAGGGGGTTTCGGTGGTCATGTTCGTTCGGGCTTCGTTTGGGAAGTTACCGCGGAGGTACGCGGTGGTAAAGCGCAGTAGTGCGCAGGGCGCGGGCGTCAGCTTTTGAGGCGGCCAATTACGGGGAATTTGTCGAATACCGTGGCCAGGTGCGGGGCGTCCTCGTCCAGCTCGCGGGTCAGGTCCTGGCCGGCCCAGTGCTCGTAGTGGTTGCCGCGCTGCCACAGGCGCGAGCGGCTCACGTCGTAGATGTCGCCCCGGTAAGCCACCCAGATTTCGGGGCGGTCCTGGCCGTTGCGCAGGGCTAGCTGGCTGCGGGTATAATCAACCATTGATTATCACTTATTTAGAACGTCATGCTGAGTTCCGCGAAGCATCTCTACCGAACAATGTCGTTTAACGACGCGGTAGAGATGCTTCGCGGAACTCAGCATGACGTTCTTTTGGTACCCATAATTTATCCCAGCAGCGCCTGCGTCCAAATCCAGCGCTTGGGCAGGATGCCCTGGGCGGCTTGCAGGTAGTCTTGGTGGGTGCAGGGCACGATGCGCTTGAGCGACTGGTCGGCCAGGCCTTCCACCTCCATCCACCACTTGGGCACGTCGTCCTGGCGGCGCGACTTGTAAAACACTAGCTCGGTGGGCTCGTTGGGCTGAGGGTTGGGCAGCACCAGCGTGTAGGTGAGGAAGCGGTAGGTGCCGAAGCCGGTTTCGGGCTTGCGGTGGTTGTAGCCTTCCACAAAATACCAGAGCATGGTGGCTAGCGTGGCGGCGGCCAGGCCGTGGGGGTCGTGCTCGGGCCGGTAGCCGTAGAGGCCTAGGGAGCTAAGCTGCGGGTTGTGGCCAGCGTACCAGCAGAGCTGGGCGGCGTCCTCGTTGCTAAGGCCGAAGGGGCTGGCCGGGTGGTAGCCGGGCGCATCTTGCCAGCGGATGGCCGCCACGTCGAAGCTCAGAAAATCGGCCTGGCGCAGCAGCGGCTCGGCCAGGCGGCGGTCGGTGCGCAGCTCGCCCACGCTCATGGTTTCGAAGTGCAGCTTCTCAAAAGCCGCTAGCACGTCGGGGGGCGTCAGGTACTGCTGGTGCCCTAGGTGGGCGCAACTGAAGATGATGTTGGGCTCGTGCGTGAGCAGGCGGCGCAAATGGGTGGCCTCGGCCGGGGCACTGGGCAGCGGCAGGCCCATGTCGGGCTTGGCATCTACCACGGCGAAGGTAATCGACTGGTTGAGCGCTTCGTAGGCCGTAAACTGCCCAATGTCGAGGTCGTGGCCGCCGCCCAGCAGCAGCGGCACGGTGCCGGCTTCGAGCAGGGCCGCCACTATCTCGCGCAGGCGCTGGTAAGTGTCCTCCAGGGTGGGGCCGGGCCGCAGGTTGCCCAGGTCGACGAGGCGCAGCGGGCCGGTGCTTTTTTGCAGCTGGTAGAAGCGCTCGCGCACGCGGTTGGCGCCGTGGTGGCCGGGCGGCGGCGGGCCGGCCGCAGAGCCGCGCCACTCGTCAAGGCCAATGAGGGCCAGGTCGGCGGCGCGCCAGTCGGGAAACGCCTCGCCAAACGGCGTGAGGTAGGCCGCCAGGGCGGTGGGCACGGCGGTAGGGGCTAGCAGCTCGTCGGGCAGTGAATCGAAAAAGAGGGCCAGGTTCATAAAGGAAGCGCGGCGGGCAGGGTCAAAATTACGCTTCTCCCGTCCCTATTGCGCCGCCCTAGCTTGCCAGCTGGCGGCTACTAGCGCAGTTTTCGCAAAAAATCGTGTTTCTTTAACACCTCATTTCCCCGCCCCTGCCCTTCTAGTCATCCTTATGGACGCGCGCCGCTCTTTCGATATCCTCGCTCACCAGCTGGAGAAATTCCCTAAACCCGACGCGCTGGCTGGCAAGCCCCACGGCGGCACCTACGCCCCCCTCAGCAGCCAGCAGGTGCAGGACCAGGCCAACCTGGTGAGCCTAGGGCTGCTGAAGCTGGGCCTGCAACGAGGTGATAAAGTGGCCATTATCAGCCTAAACCGGCCCGAGTGGTTGCTGGCCGACTTCGGCATTGCCCAGATTGGGGCCACCAGCGTGCCCATGTACCCCAGCATCACGGTCGAGGACTACAAGTACATTTTCACCGATGCCGGCGTGCGGGCCGTGTTTGTGAGCGACAAGCACTTGTTTGATAAGGTGAAGGAGGCGACCGCCGACCTCGACATTCCGGCCGAGAACATCTTCACCTTCGATAAGGTAGCCGGCGCCCGGCCCTTCTCGGAGCTGCTGGCCCTAGGGCAAGCCGGCAACCCCGCCGACCTGGAGCCCCTGAAGGCCGCCGTGCAGCCCGACGATTTGCTGACGCTCATCTACACCAGTGGCACCACCGGCCAGCCCAAGGGCGTGATGCTGAGCCACGACAACATCCTGAGCAACTGCCGCAACAGCAGCACGGCCGTGCCCGTGGGCAAAGATGACAAAGCCTTGAGCTTCTTGCCGTTGTGCCACATTTTCGAGCGCATGGTGACGTACTTATACATGCTGCACGGCGTAAGCATCTACTACGCCGAGAGTATGGAAACCATTGCCGATAACCTGCGCGAGGTGCAGCCCAGCATCTTCACTACCGTGCCGCGCCTGCTCGAAAAAGTATACGACCGCATCGTGGCCAGGGGCCACGAGCAAACCGGCATCAAGCACAAGCTTTTCTTCTGGGCCCTCGACCTAGGGCTGAAATACGACACGCAGAAAGACCAGGGCTTCTTCTATAACACCGAATTGGCACTGGCTAATAAGCTCATCTTCAACAAGTGGCGCGAGGCCCTAGGGGGCAAGCTACGCTGCATCGTAAGCGGCGGCGGGGCCTTGCAGCCGCGGCTGGCGCGGGTGTTTTGGGCGGCTGGCATCCGGGTGATGGAGGGCTACGGCCTTACTGAAACCTCGCCCGTAATCGCGGTGAACGGCTATGAGAAGCAGGATAATATGATTGGCGCCGTGGGGCCGCTAATTGAAAATATGGAGGTAAAAATTGCCCCGGACGGTGAGATTCTAACCCGCTCGTCGTCGGTGATGAAGGGCTATTACAATCGGCCCGACCTCACGGCCGAGGCCATTGACCAGGATGGCTGGTTCCACACCGGCGACATTGGCGAGTTTGTAAATGGTAAGTTCTTGAAAATCACTGACCGCAAGAAGGAGATGTTCAAAACCAGCGGCGGCAAGTACATCGCCCCGCAGGTGATTGAGAACAAGATGAAAGAAGACCCACTCATTGAGCAGTTGATGGTAGTGGGCGCCGACCGCAAGTTTCCAGCGGCCCTCATTGTGCCGGCTTTCGACGAACTAAAGAAATGGGCGAGCCAGAACGGCGTGGCCGCGAAGTCGAACGCCGAACTGGTAAAGGACGAGAAGGTAGTAAAGCTCTACCACGATTTGGTAAAGAAGTACAACCAGGGCTTTGCGCAGTGGGAGCAGGTGAAGAAAGAGGCGCTGCTACCCGAGCACTGGACGGTGGAAAGCGGCGAGATGACCCCCACCATGAAGGTGAAGCGCAAGGTGATAACCGAGAACAACCAGCAGCTAATTGACGAGCTGTACGAGCGGGCCGAGCGCGAGCCGCATGAGCGGCAGGCGCATTAAAGCTGTTGCTTCGCGCGCAAAAAAGAACGTCCGGCTGAGCCTGTCGCAGCCTCTCACCCGCGCTGCTAGCGTGTCGTCCGGGCGATGCGGTAGCGACGCTGCGACAGGCTCAGCCGGACGTTCTTGTAAATACAGGCAGCAAGTAGTATGCAAGCCTAACAAATTTCTTCGTATGTTTACCGCACTTTCCCGCCCCGCATGAAACCCGAAGAAACCGTTGATTACAATATCAAAGTGGCTTGGCACGCCATTTCGCGCATGTATAATGCGCAGGCGGCTAAGAGCGACATTACCACCAGCATCGGCTTTGTGCTGCTCAACATCGACCAGGCGCTGGGCACGCCGGCCACTAAGATTGCGCCGCTGCTGGGCCTAGAAACCCGCTCGCTCACGCGCATCCTGCGCAGCATGGAGGAGAAGGGGCTGATTTACAAGCAGGCCGACGCGCAGGATAAGCGCTCGGTGCGCATCTTCCTCACCGATTTGGGGCTGGAAAAGAAGGAGGTTTCGCGCCAGACGGTGCGCCACTTCAACCAGAAGATGCGCGAGAAGATACCCCAGGGCCAGCTGGAAACCTTCTTCAAGGTGGCCGGGCAGATTACAGCGCTCATCGAAAGTAAGACGCTGTTCGAGGACTTCGAGCCCAAGCCGCTGCGCAAGGAAACTATTTAATGCAACTTACCAGCACGTCATGCTGAGCGAAGTCGAAGCATCTCTACCACGCCGCCTGGCCCCGCTCAACGAAGCGGTAGAGATGCTTCACCACGTTCAGCATGACATTCTTTTTCAGCGCCGATTACGCTGCAAGCCTAATAAATTTACCTTTTTCCTACCCAACCCAACGTGCGGCGCAAGCCGCGCTACCGTATGAAACGAGTAATCAAGAAAGTCGCGGTGCTCGGCTCCGGCGTGATGGGCTCGCGCATTGCCTGCCACTTCGCCAACATCGGCGTGCAGGTGCTGCTGCTCGACATCGCCCCTAGGGAGCTGACGGCCGATGAGGAGAAGAAAGGGTTGAAACTGGACGCGCCGGCGGTGAAAAACCGCATTGTGAATGCGGCGCTGGCGGCGGCCGTGGCCAGCAACCCCGCCCCGCTCTACCGCAAGGCCGATGCCGCCCGCATCACGACGGGCAACTTCGACGACAACCTGAAGGATATTGCCAGCTGCGACTGGACGATTGAGGTGGTGGTGGAGCGCCTCGACATCAAAAAGAGTCTGTACGAGCGCGTGGAGCAGTTCCGCAAGAAGGGTACGCTCATCACCAGCAACACCAGCGGCATCCCCATTCAGCAGCTAGCCGAGGGGCGCTCGGAGGACTTTCGGCAGCACTTCTGCGGCACACACTTCTTCAACCCGCCGCGCTATTTGAAGCTGCTGGAAATTATTCCTGGCCCAGAAACGCAGCCCGAGGTGCTGGACTTTTTGCAGCACTACGGCGACTTATACCTGGGCAAGACGGTGGTGCTGGCCAAGGACACGCCCGGCTTCATCGCTAACCGCGTGGGCGTGTGGGCCTTGCTCGACGCCATGCACACGATGCAAAAGCTGGGCCTGACGGTGGAGGAAACCGACCGCCTGACGGGCCCGGTTATCGGCCACGCCAAGTCGGCTACCCTGCGCACGTCCGACGTGGTGGGCCTTGACACGACCATCAACGTAGCCAACGGGCTAGCCGCTGGGCTACCCAATGACGAGGCCAAGGACGTGTTTGCGCTGCCCGACTTCGTGAAGCAGATGGGCGAGCGCAAGTGGCTGGGCGACAAGACCGGCCAGGGCTTCTACCAGAAAGTGAAGGGCGCGGGCGGCAAATCGGAAATCCAGGCCCTGAACCTGGCTACGATGGAGTACCAGCCGAGCCAGAAGGTGAAATTTCCGACCCTGGAGCTGACCAAGACGATTGACAAGCTGGCCGACCGCTTCAAGGTGCTGGTGGGCGGCAAGGATAAGGCGGGCGAATTTTACCGCCTCAGCTTCGGCGGGCTGTTTGCCTACGTGAGCAACCGGGTGCCGGAAATCGCCGACGAGCTGTACAAGATTGACGACGCGCTGCGGGCCGGCTTCGGCTGGGAGCTGGGGCCGTTTGAGACCTGGGATGCCCTAGGGGTGCCGGCCGGCGTGGAGCTGGCCAAGGCCGCCGGGCGCACCGTGGCGCCGTGGGTGGAGGAGATGCTAGCCGCTGGCTACCAGACTTTTTACAAGGTGGAAGACGGCACCCGCAAGTTCTACGACCAGGCCAGCAAAAGCTACCAGCCCATCCCCGGCGTCGAGAACTTTATCATTCTCGACAACCTGCGGGCCAGCGGCAAGGTGCTGTGGAAGAATTCGGGCGCTTCGGTGCTCGACCTGGGCGACGGCATCCTCAACGTGGAGTTTCACGCTAAGATGAACGCCTTAGGGCAGGACGTGATTGAAGGCCTGCTGCGCGGCGTGGACATGGCCGAGAAGGGCTACCGGGGCCTGGTGGTGGGCAACGACGCGCCCAACTTCTCGGCCGGCGCCAACCTGGGCCTGGTGTACATGCAGGCGCTGGAGCAGGAGTTTGATGAGCTGAATTTGATGATTCAGCAGTTCCAACAGGCTATGATGCGGATGCGCTACAGCAGCATCCCGGTGGTGGGCACCCCGCACGGCCTGACCCTAGGGGGCGGTTGCGAGTTGAACCTGCACTGCGACAAGGTAGTAGCGGCCGCCGAGAGCTACATCGGCCTCGTCGAGTTCGGCGTGGGCCTGATACCGGGCGGCGGCGGCACCAAGGAAATGACCCTGCGCACCGCCGCCAAGTACGAGGACGGCGAGCCGGAGTATAATCTACTGCGCAACACGTACATGACCATCAGCACCGCCAAGGTTTCGACCAGCGCCGCCGAGGCCTTCGACCTGGGCTTCCTGCGCCGCGGCGACGAAGTAGTGGTGAACCCTAGCCGCGTGATAGCTCAAGCGAAAGCCGCCGCCCTAGAGCTGGCCGACGCGGGCTACTCACAGCCGGTGCAGAAAAGGAACATCAAGGTGCACGGCCGGGGCGCGCTGGGCATGTTCATGAGCGGCGTGTACGCCATGAAGATGGGCAACTACATCTCCGACCACGACGAGAAAATTGCAAATAAGCTGGCCTACGTGATGTGCGGCGGGGACTTGAGCGCGCCCACCGAGGTGAGCGAGCAGTACCTGCTGGACTTGGAGCGCGAGGCGTTTCTGAGTTTGACCGGTGAGCGCAAGACGCTGGAGCGGATTCAAAGCATCCTCACGACGGGCAAGCCGCTGCGTAATTAACGCGCAGAGTTCGCGAAGTTGGCAGAGTTTCGCAGAGTTCTCTAGCCTTTGCGAAACTCTGCCAACTTCGCGAAACTCTGCGCTCAAACAACCCCACCCTACCATGACTCCCCAACAAGCCTATATCGTCGCTGGCTACCGCACGGCCGTCGGCAAAGCCCCTAGGGGCGTATTCCGCTTCACCCGGCCCGACGACCTCGCGGCCGATGTCATCAAGCACCTCGTGGCCTCGGTGCCCGCCCTCGACCCTAGCCGGGTGGACGACGTGATTGTGGGCAACGCCGTGCCCGAGGCCGAGCAGGGCCTGCAAATGGGCCGTCTCATCTCGCTGCTGGCGCTGCCCATCAACGTGCCGGGCCTCATCGTGAACCGCTACTGCGGCTCGGGCGTCGAAACCATTGCCATGGCCGTGGGCAAAATCACGGCCGGCATGGCCGACTGCATCATCGCCGGCGGCACCGAGAGCATGAGCCTGGTGCCCACCGTGGGCTGGAAAACCGTGCCCAACTACAAGCTGGCCGTGCAGTACCCCGACTACAGCATCGGCATGGGCCTCACCGCCGAAGCCGTGGCCAAAGACTATAACATCTCGCGCCAGGACCAGGACGAGTTCGCCTTCAACTCGCACCAGAAGGCCATCAAGGCCATCGCGGCCGGCAAGTTCAAGAAAAGCATCGTGCCCATCACGGTAGAGGAAACCTACCTCGACCAGGCCAGCGGCAAGAAGAAAACCCGCTCCTACGTGGTGGATACCGACGAGGGCCCTAGGGCCGATACATCTCTGGAGGCCCTGGCCCGCCTGCGCCCCGTGTTCGCGCAGGGTGGCTCGGTCACGGCCGGCAACTCCTCGCAGACTTCCGACGGCGCGGCCTTCGTCATCGTAATGAGCGAGAAGATGGTGAAGGAGCTGAACCTGGAGCCGATTGCCCGCATGGTGAACTACGCCAGCGAGGGCGTGGAGCCGCGCATCATGGGCATGGGACCCATCAAGGCCGTGCCGAAAGTGCTCAAGCAAGCCGGCCTCAAACTGGAAGACATCGACCTGATTGAGCTGAACGAGGCCTTCGCCTGCCAGTCGCTGGCCGTAGTGCGCGAGCTGGGCATCGACCCCGACAAGCTCAACGTGAACGGCGGAGCTATCGCCCTGGGCCACCCCCTAGGGTGCTCCGGCGCGAAACTCAGCATCCAGCTCTTCGACGAGCTGCGCGAGCGCGGCAAGAAATACGGCATGGTAACCGCCTGCGTTGGCGGCGGCCAGGGCGTAGCCGGCATCTACGAACTGCTGAAGTAGGGGCGAGTCCCACCCCTGCTTTTTCTTAAATTAGTCGGCACGCCTAACAAATTTCCGTGTATCTTGCAGCACCAACGCGCCGGGCGTAGCGTTACCCAAATACTCGGCTAGCCTAACAGTTTTTAGTCCCATCCCTAATCCAAAATCGTCATGGAAGTATCGAACAAGCCCGTTGCCAAGGGCGGCGAATTCATTATTAAGCCCACTGAGGCCCAAGACGTTTTCACGCCCGCCGATTTTACGGAGGAGCAGAACTACATGTACCAGAGCTGCCTCGATTTCGTGGCTGCCGAGGTGATGCCGGTGCTCGACCGCCTCGACAACCACGAGGAAGGGCTGATGCGCAGCATTATGGAGAAGGCGGGGGCCCTAGGGCTGTTTGGGGTGAGCGTGCCCGAGGAGCTGGGCGGGCTGAACATGGACTTCCCCACCGCCCTGCGCGTGACGGAGGGCGTGGGCGGCGGCCACTCGTTTCCGGTGGCGTTTGCGGCCCACACGGGCATCGCCCTGCTGCCGATTCTGTACTTCGGCACCGACGCGCAGAAGCAGCAGTACATTCCGGGCCTCACGAGCGGCGAGCTGATGGGCGCCTACTGCCTCACCGAGCCCGGCTCGGGCTCGGATGCCCTAGGGGCCAAGACCAAGGCCGTGCTCAACGCCGAGGGCACGCACTACGTGCTCAACGGCCAAAAAATGTGGATTACCAACGCCGGCTTTGCCGACGTGTACATCGTGTTTGCCAAGATTGACGGCGACAAGTTCACCGGCTTCATCGTGGACCGCGACACGCCCGGCCTGAGCTTGGGGCCGGAGGAGCACAAGATGGGCATCAAGGGCAGCAGCACCCGGCAGGTATTTCTAAGCGACGCGCTGGTGCCCAAGGAGAACGTGCTGGGCGAGATTGGCAAAGGTCACCTCATCGCCTTCAACGTGCTCAACATCGGGCGCATCAAGCTGGCGGCGGCTTGCCTGGGCGGCGCTAAGATGGCGGCCAACCAGAGCGTGAAATACGCCAACGAGCGGGTGCAGTTTAAGCTGCCCATTGCCAAGTTCGGGGCCATCCGCTTCAAGCTGGCCCAGCAGGCCATCCGCATGTACGCCGTCGAATCGGCCATCTACCGCGCCGGGGAGGACATTTTCCGCAAGGAGCAGGAGTTGCTGGCCAGCGGCATGGGCACCAACGAGGCCCTGCTGGGCGCCGCCCGCGAGTTTGCCGTAGAGTGCGCCATCCTGAAGGTGGAAGGCTCGGAAGTGCTTGACTACGTGACCGATGAAGGCGTGCAGATTTACGGCGGCTACGGCTTCTCGGCCGACTACCCCATGGACCGCGCCTACCGCGACTCGCGCATCAACCGCATCTTCGAGGGCACCAACGAAATCAACCGGATGCTGGCCGTGGACATGATTTTGAAGAAGGGCCTCAAGGGCGAGCTAGACCTAATGGGCCCCGCCCAGGCCGTGCAGCAGGAACTGCTGGCCGTGCCCAGCTTCGGCAGCGACGACAATGATGCGCCCCTGGCCGCCGAGAAGAAGATTATCGCCAACCTCAAGAAGGCCATCCTGATGGTGGCCGGCACGGCCGTGCAGAAGTACATGAACTCGCTGGCCAAAGAGCAGGAGGTGCTGATGAACATCGCCGACATGGCCATCAAGACCTACGTGGCCGAGAGCACCCTGCTGCGCGTGGAGAAGGAGCTGGCCGCCAAGGGCGAGGAAGCCTTGAGCCGCCAGCTCGACATGGCCCGCGTCTACCTCTCCGACACCATCGACCAGGTAGCCCACGCCGGCAAGGAAGCCATCGCGAGCATGGTTGAAGGCGACGAGCAGCGCCTGCTGGCCCTAGGCCTCAAGCGCTTCACCAAGCCCGACATGTTCAACGTGAAAGAGGCCCGCCGCCGCGTAGCCGCCGGGCTGATTGAAGCGAATGAGTACTGCTACTAGACCGCAGATTTAACGGATTTAAACGGATAAGAACGGATTTTTTGGGGTTCTGCGCTTGCTGGTTAGCAACCGAGATGGAACCCCAAAAAATCCGTTCTTATCCGTTTAAATCCGTTAAATCTGCGGTCTTATTTGAATTTTATCTCATCCAGTTGCAGCGCCGCCGACTTCTTGTTGGGCCGGCTTACGGTGATGATGGTCTTGGGGTCGAGCCAGGTGGTGAAGTCCTTGACGTAGGCCGGCTGCTGCTCGGTAGTAGTCTGGGTGACGTTGAGCTTGAGGCGCTGCAGGGGGCTGGCTACGCCCGTGGCGGCCTGCAGGCGGCGTAGGTACAGGTCACTCTTGCCCTCTTGGGCTTCCCAGGTCAGCAGCTGCACCTCCTCGCCCCACACGGTCGCCCGCAGGCCAATGCCGGTGTAGCTATCGATAGCAGGCGCCACCTGGTCTTTGGGCAGTAGCTGGTGCCAGGTGGGCGTGAGGAAGGGGCTGTAGCCGAATACGTACAGCTCGCGGGCGTGCACCGGCAGCTCGGGGCCACCCTCCTCGAAGTGGCGCTCGGCCATTACCACCAGGTTCTTGCTGTCGGTGAGCAGCATATCGGTCAAGTACACGTCGTCGAGGCGCTTGTAGCTGGTGTTCAAGGTTTTATTGACCTCGGCCAGAAACGCCCCCCCTAGGGGCACAGGCTCAGCTAGCTTGATATTGTTGGCGCCGAAGTCGAAGCGCACGGTCTTCAGGCTGCTCAGCTCGCCGGTGTTGTCTTTGGCGCACAGGGCCGTGGCGTACAGCTGCCCGTCGGGCAGCAGGCTGAACTTGGCATCGCGGATGGTAATGGGCTGGCCCCCGAATACCCCGCCCACCGGCACGCCTAGCACTGGTACGGGCGTCGCCACGCCCAGGCGGTCGGGCGTGGCTGGGTAGCGGCGCACCGTCAGGCGGCGCATCCCGTCGCCAAGCAGGGTTACGTACTGGGTGCCGTCGTTGGCCAACAGGATATTGGGCGAGAAGAAGTCGCCCTGGTCGCGAAAATCGTAAGTGCGGTCCAGGATTTTCGTTAGGCGCTGGTCGTAGAGCGTGCCCACGAGGCTGCGCACCTGGTTGCCGTAGAGGGCGTAGCGGTAGGCCAGCAGGCGGGTGCCATCGGGCGAGAGGCGCACCACGGGGCGGCGGTCGGCGGCGGCGGCTTGCACCAGCACCACCGGCGCGGCCTTCTGGCCGCCGGCCAGGGCAATGGCGTAGGCCGTCAGGTTCTGGCCGCTGTCGTCGGCGTGGTGCAGCACCACCAGCACCTGCTCGGCGTTGCGGCCGAAGGCTTCCACCGTTTCGCCGGGGGCCACGGGCAGGGTGGTGCTCCACTGCTTCTTCAGGGCGGCGTCGTAGCGCTCCACGGCGTAGGCGCTGCCGCTCTGGTGGGCCAGTATCACAAAGCCGCTGCCATCGGGCAGGGCCAGGGTTTTCTGGGGCACCCGCATGTTGTAGCGGTCCTCGCCCTGCTCGGGCAGGTAGCTGAAGGGTACCGTCTTTACCTTCTGGGCCTGGGTAGCCAGCGGAATAGCCCCGGCTAGCCCAGCCAGCACCAGGCCTATCGCAGTAACACGCATATAGTTTAAGTTAATTAATTGGCAAGGCGGAGTGGCTAGGCGCGTTCTCGCGCAGGGCAGCCTAGCCCACTGCAGTGCCCAAAAGTACTTCGGCCCATACTTGGCGCGGCGCGGGGCAGCTACCGGGGCCTAGGCGCCGCCCGCCGGCTCGCCAAGGCAAGCAAAATAATGCGCTGGCTTAGAAGTAGTAACACAATTTTAACGTTGAACTATCAACCATAACTCAACCGTAGCGTTAAACGGGCGCCTACCAAATTTCCAGTTGCTATTTTTGCAGCTGCTATCCTATCCCACCCAGTCGATTCTATTTTCCCAATTCTTTTTCACCTTATTACCCGGCATAAAATTTGCGACTGGGTGCTGCCATTATTTCTATTTATGAAAACGCTTTCTAAGCTTGGCCTATTGCTGGCCCTCGTGGTTGCGGGCCGCTACCTGCGCCTCACCGAGTCGGCTGCTTTTGCAAAACAGGAACAGCCTGTTGCTCGGTTAGTTAAGGCCGATACGTTGCAGTTTGCCAGCTACGCTACTAGCAAGATGACCTTGCCCCTGGTTCCGGCCAATCAGTATAACGCAGTGGCCAATCCGCGCAGCGAGCCAGCCTACTTAGTTTGGTACTAATCTTTAAGTGACTGGTCTGGTCGCTTTTTTTATGCTTTTTTTCAGTAATTTTTAGCTTATCCGGCTCCAATTAACAGCGGTGGCGGGCAGGCTATCAATATGGCGGCGCAGGTTGCCGTTTTCTGGTAGCTCCAGGCCGGGGTCCTCGCTCAAAATAGTTTGGGCCGCCGCCCGGCTTTCACTCAGAATGCGGCCATCCTTGGCCAGGTCGGCAATCAGTAAATCGAGCACGCCGCTCTGCTGGGTACCCATCAGGTCGCCGGGGCCGCGCAGCTTCAAGTCGATGTCAGCAATCTCGAAACCATTGTTGGTGCGCACCATCGTTTCGAGGCGGGTGCGGCTGTCTTTGCTCAGCTTGTAGCCAGTCATCAGGATGCAGTAGCTCTGGTCGGCACCGCGGCCCACGCGGCCGCGCAGCTGGTGCAGCTGGCTTAGGCCAAAGCGCTCGGCGCTCTCAATCACCATCACCGAAGCGTTGGGCACGTTCACGCCCACTTCAATTACGGTGGTGGCTACCATTATCTGGGTTTCTTTCTTCACAAAGCGGGCCATTTCGAAGTCCTTTTCCTCGGCCCGCATTCGGCCGTGCACGATACTAATCTGCATTTCCGGAAAAGCACGGCTCACGCTTTCGTAGCCGTCGGTCAGGTCCTTGTAGTCGAGGGTTTCGCTTTCTTCAATCAGCGGGTACACGATGTACACTTGCCGCCCTAGGGCCACTTGGTCGCGGATAAACTGAAAGACCTTCAGGCGGTTGGCGTCGTAGCGGTGCACCGTCACAATGGGCTTGCGGCCGGCCGGCAGCTCGTCAATCACGCTTACGTCGAGGTCGCCGTAGAGCGTCATAGCCAGCGTGCGCGGAATGGGCGTGGCCGTCATTACCAGCACGTGGGGTATCACGTAGGGGTTTTTCTGCCACAATTTCGAGCGCTGCGCCACCCCAAAGCGGTGCTGCTCGTCCATAATCGTGAGCCCGAGGTTGCGAAATTGCACTACGTCTTCGAGCAGGGCGTGGGTGCCCACCAGCATTTGCATGGTGCCGTCGCGCAGCTGCTCGTGCAGCACGCGGCGCTCGCGGGTGGGCGTGCTGCCCGTGAGCTTGCCAATGTTGAGCCCCAGCAGGTCGGCGTAGCCCTTCAGGCCTTGGTAGTGCTGGTCGGCCAGGATTTCGGTGGGCGCCATCAGGCAGCTTTGGGCGCCGTTGTCGGCCGCCATCAGCATCGAGATGAAAGCCACGATGGTTTTGCCCGAGCCCACGTCGCCCTGCAGCAGCCGGTTCATCTGCCGGCCAGCCAGGAAATCTTTGTAAATCTCGTGGATAACCCGCTTCTGGGCGCCCGTTAGGTCGAAGGGCATGATGTTTTTGTAGAAGTGCACCAGGGTGGGCACTTCGTTAAACACCTGGCCCGCCAGGGTCACCTTGCGCTGGTCTTTCTGACGCAGCAGCTTGAGCTGCACATAAAACAACTCCTCAAACTTGAGGCGAAACCGCGCCGCCTGCAGCAAGTCATCGTTTTGCGGAAAGTGAATCTGCTGGAGGGCCTCGGCCTTGCTCATCAGCCCATAGTGCTGGATGAGGGCCGGCGATAAGGTTTCGGTGACGTGCGGCAGCGCAATTTTCAGTAGGTCGCTCACCATGCGCATGATGGCCTTGCTGTCAACGCGGTGGTAGTTCTTGAGCTTCTCGCTGGTGTTGTACACCGGCTGCAAAAAGCTCTGCCCCGTCTTTTGCTCGGTCACTTCCTCCAGCTCAGGGTGGGCCATCTGCGGCCGGCCGTTGAAGAGCGTCGGCTTGCCAAACACGATATACTCCTGGTGGTTTTTCATCACTTTCTCCAGGTAGTTTACCCCCTTAAACCACACTACTTCCAGCTCGCCGCTGGCATCGCCCACCTTGGCCACCAGACGCTTCTTAGGTCCCTCCCCTATCACTTCCTTGCCCCGCAGCACGCCCTTTACCTGCACGTAAGGCAGGTCGTCGTGCAGGTCCACGACGTTGTAGAACTGCGTGCGGTCGAGGTAGCGAAACGGGTAGCGCTGAATCAGGTCGCCGTAGGTAAACAGCCCCAACTCCTTGCCCAGCAGCTGCGCCCGCTGCAAGCCTACGCCGCGCAAAAACTCAATTCTTGTTTGAAAGAAATTACTCATCCTAATCAGCTAGCCGCTGTTAGCTACCAAAGGCCTAGGCCACTATTGCATAACTAGAACGTCATGCTGAGCCTGCGAAGCATCTCTACCGCTTTATTGTGTGGTAGAGATGCTTCGCAGGCTCAGCATGACGTTCTACCTGAGACAAATTATTTCGTGTACTTCAGCGAGTTCAGCATCCGCAACATGTCGTACTTCACGTACTCAATCACGGGCGCCAGCGAATCGTTCTGGGTGGCGGTGCGGAAGTAGAGCGCGGCCCGGAAAAAATGCTTGGTGCTGTCGGTGGTATAAAACTGAAACTGACTGGGCACCTCCCCTTCCAGCTCAAATACCGAGGCGCGCAACCCGTTGGGCGTCTTCAAAATACGCTCCTCAATCGACGTAGCCTTTATCTGGTGCTTGCCGGTGAGCTTGCGGGCATCCTCCATCATCTTATTGTAAAGCTGACGGTTGCGCTCGGCATTGGTGTAGGTTATCTGCACGTTGGCGTGCAGCTGTGGGTAGTATACATTTAGCCAGTCGGGCTGGGCCAGGTACGACGAATCGCGCAGCACCTTGGCGTAGCGCGATACCTCGAACGAGTAGGGGTGCCCCGGCCCTAGGGGCCGGTAGCGGTGCGGCGGCAGGTCGATGCGGTTGAAGCCCTTCGGCCGGGGCGTGTAGTCGTCGTCGCCCGACGAGCAGGCGGCCCCGGCCAGTAGCCCCAGCGCCACGCCCATTCGCCCAAACCAAACTAAGATTGTCATAAGTAGCAGTAAACTTCCCCAAAGATAGGCGGCTGCCAAACGTGGCCTTTGGCCCCGGCAGTGCCCCTAGGGGCGAGCCACTGAAATAAGCAAACGCGCCCGCCCCCTAGTGCAGCCGGCCGCGCAAACCAAAAGGGCTGCCTACTCAAAAGCAGGCAGCCCTTAGCAAGCCGCGTTGGCGGCGCAGCTACGAGTTAAAACGGTAACTGGTCGAGTTCCGGCTCTTGGCGCAGGCTGGGGGTTTCGCCGGCAGCTACGGCGGTGGGGCTACTGGTGCCGTTGCCGCCGCCACGCCCCCCTAGGAGGCTAATCTCATCGGCCACAATCTCCGTGATGTAGCGCGTCTGCTGGTCCTTATCCTGGTACTGGCGGGTGCGCAGCTTGCCTTCTACGTACACCAGGCCACCTTTTTTCAAGTACTTCTCGGCCAGCTCGGCCAGGCCGCGCCAGGCGGCAATGTTGTGCCACTCGGTGCGCTCTACCCGCGTGCCCTGCTTGTCCTTGTAGTAATCGTTGGTTGCCAGCGTGAAATTGGCTACGCTATTGCCACCCTCTAAGTGACGCACTTCGGGGTCTTTGCCGAGGTGGCCTACCAAAATTACTTTGTTTACTCCAGCCATAATACGTTCCTGTAATACCGTGAATGCGGCAGCCAACCACAGCTGCCAATGACGAGTTAAAAGTACAACGCAGACAGTTATTTTGCAAATAATATTGGCAGATTTTTACCAATAAAACTAGTAAACCCTGCGAACTATGCGCCGGCCGTTTTTTCACTGTGCTTATCCAGGTAGTTGCTAATGAGCACTGGCTTTGGCAGCGTTTCAATTTCCGCATCTGAGTACGTCCGCAGGCCGGTGTCGCGCAAGGCTACGGCGGGCAGCGCCGCCGCCAGCTCCACGGCATGGAAGCGGGCTTCCAATTTTTGGTGGCTCAGCACGTGGCGCAGCGCTGGCGCTGGCCGGGGCTCGGCCGCGTAGGTGCTGGGGGCGGGGCTACCCCCTAGGGCCGCCACGTGGCGCAGCAACTCAGTTGCGGGCAGTTCGGGGCTATCGGTTTCTACTAGTGCAAAGTCGTAGAGGCCCTGCCAGATGTCGCCGCTGGGGCGCGCCTTTAAGTACAGCTGACCGCCGTGGCGAAGCACCAGGTAGTGGAAGTAGCGCGTGCGCGCCGCCTTGGCCTTGCTCTTGACGGGCAGTAGCGCCACTTGGCCGTGCTGAAAAGCCCAGCACTCGCTTTGCAGCGGGCAAAACAGGCAGTCGGGCTTGGCGGGGGTGCATTGCAAAGCCCCAAACTCCATAATGGCTTGGTTGAACTCGGCGGCGTGGGCGGGCGGCAAGTGCTGGTCGGCCAGGGCCTGGAACTCCTTGCGTGAGCTAGGGGCGGCAATGTCGGCGTGCAGGCCGAAGATGCGCGCCAGCACCCGAAATACGTTGCCATCGAGCACGGCCACCGCCTCGTCGAAGGCAAACGAGGCGATAGCTGCCGCCGTGTAGGGCCCCACGCCTTTTAGTTGGCGCAGCCCGGCGTAGGTGCCCGGAAACTCACCCCCGAACTCGCGCACCACCTGCTGAGCGGTGTGGTGCATGTTGCGGGCCCTGGAGTAGTAGCCTAGGCCCTGCCAATGGCGCAGCACTTCCTGCTCGGGCGCGGCGGCCAGCTCGTGCACGGTGGGGTAAGAAGCCAGGAAGTCAAGGTAGTAGGGCAAGCCCTGCGCTACTCGGGTTTGCTGCAGAATAACTTCCGATAGCCAAATGGCGTAGGGGTCACGGGTGGTGCGCCAGGGCAAATCGCGGCGGTGCCGGGGGTACCAAGCTAGCAGCGCCCGGGCCAGAAAGCTTGGCTGGCCAGCGGCAGGCAAAACAGCAATAGATTTTAGCAAAATAATGAGGCAGAACAGGTTGACGGGAACAGAATCTTCTCGCCTTGCATTGTTGATAAGAATTTAGGTAGTACCTTTGCGCTCCGTTTCTATAAGCGAACGTCCTATTGGGCAAGGGATTACGCCGGAAACGGAAACAGTAGTCGCCCATTTTTTCCACTTTTAGTATCCCCCCTTACCAACGTGACCAAAGCTGAGGTAATTTCCGAAATTTCGCAGAAAACCGGCATCGAGAAAGCCGATGTGCTGACGACCGTCGAGGCCTTCTTCAAAGTAGTGAAGGACCAGATGACCGAGGGCAACAACATTTACGTGCGCGGCTTCGGCTCGTTCGTAAACAAGAAGCGCGCCCGCAAAGTAGCCCGCAACATTTCGAAAAACACGTCGCTCATCATCGACGAGCACTACATCCCGAGCTTCAAGCCGAGCAAGACCTTCGTAGCCAAGATTAAAGGCAGCAAGAAAATCCACGGCGACGCGGCTCCGAAAGCTAAAGCTACTAAAAAGTCGAAAGCGTAATGCTGGCTGGCATTCGCTAGCAAGCGGTGAGGTGATGAAGGCGGACGGGGCAGTCGCGCAGCGGCTCGCCAGTCTGGCTTTCATCACCTCCTTGTTACTAGCCCATTTGGTATGGCGCTCTCACAAACCAGTTTTCACCAAGCCTTAGTACTGGGCGGCGCCTTGGCGCTGGCCGGTGGGCTTTACGCGCTGCCCAAAGGCATCGTAAAGCCCAAGCAAAACCGGAGCGAGCTAAACCAGAGTGCAGCCCGCTCGGCCACCCGCGACGGGGCTGAGGCCGGCGAAGGCGAGAAAGCCGAAGCCTCGTCGGGCCCCCGCCCGGCGGCCACGGCCACGGTGGGCGCCCAATCTGCCGCCGCGCCCCACACTCAGGCTACCGCCGAGCAGCGCCGCGCCCTTGATGAGCAGTTGGCGCAGTACCGGGCAGCCCCGGCTGCCGGGCGCCCGGCAATGGCCATGAACCTGGCGGCGCGCTACGCCGCCGTGCAACGCTTTGACAGCGTGGGTTACTATCTGACTACCGTGGCCCAGGCCCAGCCCAGCGAGAAAGCCTGGCAACGGGCCGCCGATGCTTATTACCAGGCGTTTAGCTTTGCTACTACGCCCGAGCGGCGCGAGCTGCTCGGCAAGGAAGCCCGCGACTTATACGACAAGGTCTTGGCCGACAACCCTAACAACCTCGACGCCAAAACCAACCTGGGAATGGCGTACATGAGCAGCGAAAATCCTGTGAAAGGGATTACGCTGCTACGGGAAGTGTTGGAGCAGGACCCACGCAACCAGAAAGTCTTGTATAACCTGGGCATTCTGGCCATCCAGAGCAACCAGTACGACCGGGCCGCCGAGCGCCTAGGGCAGCTGGTGCAGATTAACCCAAACAGCGTGGAAGGCCAGTTTTACCTGGGTGTGTCGCTGGCTCGCCTGCGGCGGGTAGCGCCGGCCGAGGCGGCTTTTGATAAGGCTAAAAGCCTCAGCAACGACCCGGCGCTGGCGGCTTCCATTGAAGAAGAAATGGCGAAGTTGCGGCGCTAAGCCTAGGGGTGCGTATTTTTGCACCCCATTAGCGAAACCTAGCTTTGCTTACTACCTAACGATTTAAACCTTTAACCCCTTAGTACATGCCCTGCGGTAAGAAACGTAAGCGTCACAAAATCGCCACCCATAAGCGCAAGAAGCGCCTTCGCAAAAACCGCCACAAGAAGAAGTAAGCTTCTGACTTAGTGTGTGGTAGGTGGCGAGCGGCGAGCCTTTAATTGGCCCGCCACTCCTCAATATCTCTCACGTAGCCTCCGCCACGCGGACGACTAACGTGGTGCGCCAGGCTGCCCATAGGGGCAGTGGCCGAGGCCCCGAGAGGGAAGCTGGGACATTTGTGGTCCCGGCTTCCCTTTTGCCGGTTTCGGGGCACACGACTTGGCGGCTTGCCGGGCGCGGGCTATTTACTATTATCAATGGGGCCGCGGGTGAAAGCGGGATGCGTGTAAAAATTCGGATAATTACTTGAACTTGCGCGGGCCACCAGGGCCAGTATTGGCCGGCCAAGCCGCCTAGGGTATCCGCCATGCTTTTACACCCACCTTTAGCTCCGCTTCTGCCCCATTACTTTAACAACTACTACGTTGAGCAATGAACTGATTATCAATTCGACCCCGGAGGGTGAACGGATAGCCTTGCTCCAGGATAAGCGGCTGATTGAGTACCACTTCGACCGCAACGACACCAACTACGCAGTAGGTGATATTTTCCTGGGTACGGTGCGCAAAGTAATGCCCGGCCTTAACGCCGCCTTCGTGGATATTGGCTCCGAGAAGGATGCCTTTCTGCACTATGGCGACCTAGGCGAGCAGTACCCTTCGCTGCAGAAGTGGGTAAATGGGGTGATGAAGCACCAGCTGCAAACCCCTGGCCTGGAAAACTTTACCTTAGAAGGACCCCTAGACAAAGTTGGCAAGGCCGACAGCGTGTTTAAGAAGGGGCAGGCGCTGCTGGTGCAAATTGTGAAGGAGCCGATTTCGACCAAAGGCCCGCGCGTGAGCACCGATATTTCGATGGCTGGGCGCTACCTGGTATTGCTGCCGTTTACGAACAGCATCTCGGTTTCGAAGAAGATTGTGAGCAAGGCTGAGCGCGACCGGCTCAAGCGGCTCATTGCCAGCATCAAGCCCGAAGGTTTTGGCGTGATTATTCGCACCGTAGCTGAGGGCCGCGAGGTAGCTGAGCTGGACCGCGACATGCAAAGCATGGTCGACAACTGGAATACCCTCTACGAAAACCTGCGTAAGGGCCAGCCCCGCGATAAGATGCTGGGCGAGCTAGGCCGCACTTCCTCGATGCTGCGCGACATGCTCAACGAGTCGTTCGATTCGATTGTGGTGGATACGCCGGGCCGCTTCGAGGAGATGAAGGGCTACGTGCAGAAAATCGCGCCCGACAAGGTGGGGCTGGTGAAGCTCTACAATAACAAGGTCAAGGTATTCGAGAATCTAGGGATTGAGAAACAGCTTAAGACCCTGTTTGGCAAAACGGTGAGCGTGCCGGGCGGCGGCTACCTCGTGATTGAGCACACCGAGGCGCTGCACGTAGTGGACGTGAACTCGGGTAGCAAGAGCAACCAGGAAAACGACCAGGAAGCCACGGCCCTGATGATAAACCTGGGCGCCGCTAAAGAGGTAGCCCGCCAGCTGCGCCTGCGCGACATGGGCGGCATCATCGTGGTCGACTTCATCGACATGCGCTCGGCCGAGAGCCGCAAGAAGGTGGAGGACGCGGTGTACCACGTCATGAAGCAGGACAAGGCCAAGTTCACCATCCTGCCCATCACCAAGTTTGGGCTGATGCAGATAACCCGGCAGCGGGTGCGCCCGGCTGAAACCATTGTGACCGGCGAGGTGTGCCCCACCTGCGGCGGCACCGGCAAGATTTCGGCGAGCATCCAGGTAACCGACGAGATTGAGAACAGCATCGACGACCTGCTGGTAAACCAGAACCAGAATGGCCTGACGCTGTTTGTGCACCCCTTCCTGCACGCTTACTACACCAAAGGCCTGGTAAGCAAGCAGATGAAGTGGTACCTGAAATACTACAAGTGGGTGAAGGTGATGAAGGACAGCTCGCTGGGCCTCACCGACTTCCGCATCGAGGACGAGCAAGGCGAGCAGATTGAGCTGCACTCGGCCGCCGGCGCCATGGCCCGCGCCCAAGACCGTGAGTTAGTTATTGAATCTACTGAATAGCGCTGGGCGGGTGCGCACGCTGAGAAAAAGTAAAAAAGGCTGCTAACTGGCAGCCTTTTTTAGTGAGCGACACCCTAGGCCAGAATTCGTGCTTGCGCCACGCCTGGGGTGTACTTTTGACTTAAAAATAGCTTGACCTTGAAAGTAACTGCCCTATTTAGGCTGCTGGCGCTGGGTGCGGCGGGCCTGCTGGCCGGCTGCCACCAAGCCGCTGAGGAAGGCGGCTGCCGGCCCGACCCCGCTGCCGAGGCCCCGCCCCTACCGGTGCACTTGGAGCACCTGGAGCGGCCTTTTTTTCAGCTGAAAAGCCCGGCCGATGGCTTGCAGTTTATGCAGGCGCACCCGGTTTTTGCGCGCTACTACCTGCAGGCGGGGCAGGCGCCCTCGCCCGCCGCGCTGGCCAGCAGCCTGGCCCAGCTGGCTACCAACCCCGACCTGCAGAAGCTGGGCCAGCAAACGGCCACAGCCTTTGCCGACTCGGCGGCCCTAGGGCGCGACTTGGGGGCTATGCTGGGGCGGGTGAAGTATTACTTCCCGGATTTTCGGGCGCCGCGCGTGGCGGCTACTTACGTAAGCGGCCTGCTGGGCAAGGACATTTTTGTGAACGATAGTTTGCTGGTTATCAGCCTCGACTGGTTTGCGGGGCCGAAGGCCAGCTACCGGCCCGACCTGCCGCAGTACATGCTGCGCCGCTACCGGCCGGCCAACGTACTGCCCACGCTGGCGGTGGCCATATCAAGCAAGTACGACCGGCACCAGCTGACTTCGACTTCCATGCTCGACCAGATGGTAGACCAGGGCAAGCGCCTCTACTTTGCGGGCCAAGTGCTGCCTTGTACGCCCGATTCGGTGCTGCTGGGCTACACCAGCAAGGAACTGCAGGGCTTGCGCTTCAACGAAGCCAAGGTGTGGGGGCACTTCCTGGAGCACAACCTGCTGTATTCGACCACGCCATTCGAGATTCAGAAATACGTGGGCGAGCGACCCAACGTGCCCGAAATTGACCGTACGGCGCCCGGCCGGGTGGGCCAGTGGGTGGGCCTGCAAATCGTGCGCAAGTACATGGCCGAGCACTCGGCCGTGACCCTAGCCCAACTAATGGCTGAAACCAACGCCCAGCGCATTCTCAACGAGTCGCACTACCGACCGAAGAAGCAATGAGTGAAGGAGTGAGTTGGTGAAGGAGTGAATGTCGCTCAATCATTCACTCCTTCACCAACTCACTCCTTCACTCATTGGAAAAATGCACGTCGCGGTTTTCAGCCAGTACCACACCAGCCCCGACTGCCCGGCTACCAGCCGGCACTACACGTTGCTGGGCGAGTTGGCCAAGCACCACCGCGTAACGCTACTGACGACGCCCGCCTGGCGCAGCCAGCAGTTGACGCACGAGTTTGCCTGGGTGCCGCCGGGCGTGGAGCTGCGTGAAGCGGCCATCCCGTATGAGAATAAGATGGGGCCGGCGCGGCGGGCGCTGGCGTTTGCGCAGTACGCGGGCTGGGCCTGGGGCGCGGGCCGGCGCCTGGCCACCCGGCCCGACGTGGTGTGGGGCATCAGCACGCCGCTGACAGCGGCCTGGGCGGCGGCGCGGGTGGCGCGACACTGGGGCGTGCCGTGGGTGTTTGAAGTACAGGATTTGTGGCCTTCGTTTCCGGTGGCGATGGGCGCGGTGCCTACGGCGCTGGCCCGGCGGCAGCTATTTGCGCTGGAGAAGCAGCTGTACGCCAGCGCGGCGCACATTGTGCCGCTCTCGCCCGGCATGAGCGCCTACGTGGCGGGCCTGGGGGTGGCGCCCGGCAAGATTACCACCCTGCTCAACGGCACCGACCTCGACCTGGCGGCCCGCGCCACCCCCGCCGCCGTGGCCGCTTTGCGCCAGGCCGAGGGCCTAGGGGGCCAGCGGGTGGTGCTGTACGCGGGCACTTTTGGGCGGGCCAACGACCTGCCCACGGTGGTAGCGGCGGCCGAGGCGCTGGTAGCCGCCGAGCCCGACGTAACATTCCTTTTTCTGGGCCACGGCTACTACGCGCCGCTGGTGGCGGCGGCGGCGGCGCGCTGGCCGGGGCGCATCCGGCTGGTGGGCGGGCAGCCGCGGCACACCGTATTCGCGTGGTTTGCCCTGGCTGAGGTAGCGGTAGTATCGTTCTTGGGGCTAGCGGTACTCGATGCCAACTCGCCGGCCAAGCTCTACGACGCGCTGGCCGTGGGCACGCCGGTGGTCGTCACCAACCAAGGCTGGACCAAGGCACTGGTGGAGCAGCACGGCTGCGGCTGGTACGCCCCGGCCGGCAATGCCCCGGCGCTGGCCGCGCAGCTCCGCGCCGTGCTGGCCGACCCTAGGGCCGCCGCCGAGGCCGGAGCCCGCGGCCGAGCGCTGGCTGCCCGCGAGTTTGACCGACGGCAGCTGGCCGCACAGATGCAGGGCATCCTGGAGCGGGCGGCGGCGGGATAGCCCGGCGCAAGGGTACTGGCAATAACTGACGCATGGGCATACAAAAGCCCCGGCCGCAACGTAGGCAACCGGGGCTTCTGCACAAGTTATAAGCTAGTGCTTATTTTACTTTGATTTTCTTGCCGTTGCCTTTTACCTTGGCGCCATCGGCCGGTACGATTACCGTGCGGCCCTTCTTGGTTTTGGCGGGCACGCCCATCGTTTGGTCGTTGCTGGTCGTGGTCGACTCAGTGGTGGTAGTCGACGACGGATTTACGGTTTGGTCGGGGTTCATCGTGCCCGGCGTAGTGGTCGTCTGGCGCGTGGTGGTCGTGGTGGTGCCGGTTTGGGCGTTGGCCGAAAGGGCACCTACCGTCAGCAGCGAAGCGAGAACAAACAGCTTTTTCATAACGTGGAAAACATTCGATAAGGGTGAGCAACAGCAGCTTCGGCCGCCGTTGTGGAGCCTTTAACGCAGGAGCTGGCCCGGGGGTTTTCACGAATGCCTCACGCGGCTGTTAGCGTAGCCTCACTGCTCGCCCTACGAAATCGGCACTTTGCGCAGGATGCCCTCTATCAAATCCTGGGTTTTCACGCCGTCGGCCTCGGCCTCGTAGGTGAGCAGAATGCGGTGGTTGAGCACGTCCTGGGCCACGTCTTTGATGTCTTCGGGCAGCACGTAGTCGCGGTCGTCGAGGTAGGCCACGGCGCGGGCGGCGCGGTGCAGCGCGATGCTGGCCCTGGGGCTGGCCCCAAATTGCACGGCCTGCGCAAACTCGGGCAGGTCGTAATCGGCCGGGCGGCGGGTGGCGAACACCAGCTCAATGAGGTACTTCTCCAGCGTGTCCGAAATCTGCACCTGGTTTATCTGGTCGCGGATGCCAAAGATGTCTTCCTTAGTCAGCACCGACTGCACGTCGCCCTGAAAGCCCAGGTTGGCCATGCGACGCATCACTTCCAGCTCGTCGGCTTTCTTGAGGTAGTCAACGTGCACTTTCAGCATGAAGCGGTCGACCTGCGCCTCAGCCAGCGGGTAGGTGCCCTCCTGCTCCACCGGGTTTTGGGTGGCCAGCACGAGGAAGGGGCGGTCGAGACGGTAGGTGGTTTCGCCGATGGTGACCTGGCTTTCCTGCATGGCTTCGAGCAGGGCGCTCTGCACCTTGGCGGGGGCGCGGTTTATTTCGTCGGCCAGCACAAGGTTGGCGAAGATGGGGCCCTTCTTGACCTCAAATACCGACTGGTTCTGGTTGTAAATCATGGTGCCCACCAGGTCGGAGGGCAGCAGGTCGGGGGTGAACTGCACGCGCTGGAAGTGCAGGGCCAGCACCTGGGCCAGCGTGCTCACGGTGAGCGTTTTGGCTAGGCCCGGCACGCCTTCGAGCAGGATGTGGCCGCCGGTGAATACGCCAATGAGCAGGCGGCTGACCAGGGTGTGCTGGCCCACCACTACTTTCTCCATCTCGGCGAAGGCCTGGCGAATGAGCGGGCGGTAATCGGTGGAAATAGGCTGCATGGAGCAAAGTAACGACGCGAGTAGCCCTACGAAGGTCAGTCTAGGGCCTCGCGCAGCGCTTGCAGCACGCCGCGCCGGCTTCGCGGCTCGTTGCGTGGCTACCGCCAGCGGAGGCGTCGGGCAAAGCGCAGAACTGGCGCGGCGCGCGGCGGCCAAGCGAGGTAATTGCTGGTGAATTGGATTTTGGGCCGATAATTGTGGACTTGGGCGGCGACGTGGCTAACCCCGGCCCAGGGTTTTGCGTTGGAAAGAGCGATACGCTGTGTTTTCGCTGAAGAGGAGAGCGAGAAGAACCCTTTTTTCTGCTGCTTGTGAACGTCTACTTACGCCGGATTTTATACTTCATTCTTGGGCTGCTGGGCTTGGTGCTGCTGCTGGTAGTAGCCGTAGTGGTGTTCTTGCAATTCCCAGCGGGCCAAGACTTTGTGGCGCGGCGGGCCGAAAGCTACCTGCGCGGCAAGCTCAAAACCGAGGTGCGGCTGGGGAAATTTCGTACCGACTTTCGGCACGCCATCAACTTCGACGACGTGTACCTGGCCGACCAGCAGCGCGATACCCTGCTGAGCGTGGGGCACCTAGGGGTGAGCATCGACATTTTTGCCTTGCTGCACAGCCAGGTGAACGTGAAGGAAGTAGAGCTGAACGACGGGCGCGTGCGCCTGACCCGCACCGAGCCCGACAGCGTTAATAACTACGATTTTATTATCAACGCCTTCACGGACCCCAACGCGCCGGTTGATACCACGCAATCGACGCTGAAGTACGACATCGGGAAGCTGCACGTCAGCAACCTGCTGTTCACCCAGAACGACCAGGTAGCGGGCTCCGACCTACGGGCCAAGATTGGCGACCTGCTGGTGAACATGGACGAGGTGGACGTGAACAACTCCGTCTATAAGGTGGACAACGCCACGCTCAAACACTCGGCCGTGCGGATGGTGCAAACCAAGACCGCGCCCGAGCTAGACGATAACAAGCCCACCGAGCCCCTAGGGCTGACTTTCGGCCTGAACCGCGCCACGCTGGAGGACGTGGGATTTGTATATAAGAACGACCCGGCGGCGCAGTACATCAGCACTCAGATTGGGCTGCTCGACGCCACGGCCAAGAACATTGACTTGGCCAAGGAGCAGATTGACCTGGGCAAGCTGACGCTGAAGAATACCACCTTCGCCTACGCCCAGAACGAGAACGTGCCGGTAGCGCAGCGCGTGGTGAATCCGGCCGAGGCCGTGCGCAAGGTGAACGAGGCCGTGCAGAAGGCTACCCCCACCCCCGTGAGCTGGGCCGTGACCCTAGGGCAGTCCGACATCAGCGGGCTGGCGGTGAACTTCGACAACTTCAACGACCCCAAGCTGAAAAGCCGCTATCCGGCCCTGGACTACAGCCACCTGCACTTCACGGGCCTGGTGCTGAACACCTACGACCTACGCTACACCGACAGCCTGACTACGGTGCAGATTGACAACCTGGCCGGCAAGGACCAGAGCGGCTTCGAGATAACCCGCGCCAAAGCGAAGGCGCTCTACAGCAACACCACCATTCAGCTGGACAGCCTGGATTTGGTGACGCCCAACTCGCGCATCAAGAACAGCCTGGCTATCAAGTACAAGAGCCTAGGGGGCATTGCCGACGACCTGCCCAACCTGGGTTTGGCCGGCGACTTGCGCAACACGCGCCTGGGCTTCCGCGATATTTTGTACCTGGTGCCGAGCCTGGCCGACACGCCGCCCTTCACCACGGGGCCCAACCAGAGCATCTTGGTGAGCGGGCTGGTGACGGGGAGGCTGGGCGACCTGCTGGTGCGCAACCTCGACTTTGTGGGGCTGCGCAACACCACCATCCTGGCCAGCCGGGCGCACATCGTAGGCTTGCCCAACGTAGACCAGCGCCTGTTCGTGGACTTGAACATCCAGAAGTTCAGCACCACGCGGGCCGACTTGCTGAGCATCCTGCCCAAGGGCACGGTGCCCAGCAACATCAGCATTCCCCCTAGCCTCTCGGTGAGCGGCACGCTGAAGGGACGCCCCACCACGCTGGCCTTCGTTACGGACTTGAAGCTGCGCTCGAGCTACGGCAACGTGGCCTTTAGCGGGCGGCTGGGCGAGGCTGACCGCGGCGGCAAGCAGCCGCTGGTGGGCACCTTCGCGGTGCAAAACTTCGACGCGGGCAAGCTGCTGAAAGACCCCACCATTGGCACGATTACGGGCACGGGGCGCATCAACGCCACCGGCAACCTGAGCGACCCCAGCACCTTGGTGGGCAAGCTGACGGCCAACATCCAGAGCGCGCGCTACAACGGCTACACCTACCACGGCGTGAACGCAACGGTGGACATTGACCGCAACCTCTATACCATCGCGGCCAGCAGCAAGGACGACCCTAACCTAAACCTGGACCTGAACGCGGTGGTGAATTTACGCAACCCCAAGAACCCCACTTACCAGGTAACGTCGCTGAACTTACGGGGCGTGAACTTGACCAAGTTGGGCTTCTACACGGGCGGCGACCTGCGGATTCAGGGCGACATTACGGCCAGTATCACCGGCTCGAGCTTGAACACGATTAACGGCACGTTTGGCGGCGACCACTTGGTGATTATCAAGGACGGGCAGCCAATTGCCCTAAATGCCGTGAGCGGACGCATCGTGCAGAACGCCACGCGCACGGCCGTCACCTTCGACTCGGACGTGGCCGACGTGCGGCTGGATGGCAACGTGCGCCTAGGGGACCTGGCGACGGAAATTCAGCGCCACATCAGCCGCTACTTTAAGCTGCCGGGCGTGGAGCCGTTCCGCAACGCAGCGGGTAATCAGCAGTTTACGTACTCGCTGCAAGTGAAGAATACCTCGCTGCTAACGCGCTTCGTGCCCAGCCTCAAGCAGATTTCGCCCTTCACGCTGGCCGGCGACTACAGCCGCGCCGCCGCCCGCCTCACGGCCCAAACCAGCATTCCGGTTATCCGCTACGACGCCTATCGGCTCGACTCGCTGCGCCTCGACGTAGGCTCGAACCCCCAGCGCCTCAGCTACGACCTGCACCTGGCCGATGCCAAGCAGGATACCAGCCTAAACCTGCGGCGGCCCAGCTTAGTGGGCACCGTGGCCGATAATAAGGTGAACGTGCGCGCCGCGATACTGGGCGATAGCAGCAACCGCGAGCGCCTGGCGCTGGCCGGCGCCCTGCAAGTGGTGCCCCAGGGCCGGCGCGGCGACGGCTACCAGTTCGCCCTCAACAACGACCAGATAATCAACTACGACACCTGGACGGCGGGCCCCAGCAACTATGTGCGCTACAACGCCGACGGCACCATTGTGGCCAACAACCTGCGCCTGACCAACGGCAGCTCGGCGCTGGTGGTGCAGAGCCAGAACCCGGCCGTGAATACCTCGCCGCTAGCCGTGCGCTTCGAGCAGTTCGACCTGGGTATTATCAGCAAGGCCATCGGGCAGCCCGACTCGACCCTAGGGGGCACCCTGAACGGCGAGGCCGTAGCGCGGGGCCTGGGCACCAAGAAGCAAGCCTTCACGGCCAACCTCACCATCAAGGACTTGCTGTATAGCAAGACGGTGCTCGGCGACCTGGCCCTGCAAGCCAGCAACCCCGTGCCCGACCGCTACAACGTGAACGCCACCCTGACCGGCGGGGGCGGCAACGACGTGAACGTGCGCGGCGCCTACCGCACGGTGGGCACCACGCCGCTCGACTTTGTGGTGGACGTGCGGCGCCTGAACGTAAAAACCGCCGAGCCCTTCTCGGCCGGCCAAATCAGCCAGGCCACCGGCTTCTTGAGCGGGCAGCTGACGCTGGTGGGCACCACCAGCGCCCCGCAGCTGCGCGGCCAGCTCACCACCTCGCCCGACGCCAGCTTTGTGGTGCCGCAGCTGGGCTCGCCCTTCCGGCTCGTGAGCCAGCCCATCACCTTCGACGACCGGGGCATTGCCTTCCGCGACTTTACGGTGCTCGACTCGGCCGGCAACAAGGCGGTGGCCAACGGCTACCTGCTGACCAAGAACCTGACGGACTACGCCTTCGACCTGCGGGTGACGACTGACAACTTCTTGGCCGTGAAGAGCGTGCGCAGTAAGAACAACACGCTGTACTACGGCCGGCTGGTGGTGGATTCGGACACGCGCCTAACGGGGCCGCTCTCGCTTATCCACATCAACACCACCGCCACCGTGGCTAAGGGCTCGGACCTGACGGTGGAAAACCCCTCGGTAGACCCCTCGGTGGTGGCTCGCGAAGGCATTGTGCAGTTCGTGGACTTTAGCCTGCCTGACTCGCTGCGGGCGCACCGGGCGCCCGCCGACACGGCCAACACCGGGGCCATTGGCTACGACATCACGGCCCGCATCACCATTACCGACGACACGCCCTTCACCTTCATTGTGGACCCGGTGAGCGGCGACAACCTGCGCGTTCGGGCGGCGGGCACGCTCACTACCACCATCGACCCGGCGGGCACCATCGGCCTGAGCGGGCGCCTCGATGTGCGGCGCGGCAAGTACCGCCTCTCGCTCTACGGCCTGGCCACCCGTGAGTTCATCATTGCGCGGGGCTCGTCGATAGCCTGGACCGGCGACCCTTACAACGCCGACCTCAACATCACGGCCATTTACAAGGTGAAGGCGGCGCCGGCCGAGCTGCTGGCCGCCCAGGGCACCGGCGGGCAATACGCCACCAACGTGGCGCGCAACAACATGGACTTCAACGTGCTGCTGAAAGTGACCGGGCCGCTGAGCAAGCCCCTTATCGGCTTCGACATCACCTTGCCCGAGGGCCAGCGCAGCAGCGCGGTGGGCCAGGAGGTGGAAACCCAGCTGGCCCGCCTGCGCCAGCCCGACCAAACCTCGGAGCAAAGCAAGCAGGTGTTTTCGCTGCTGGTGCTGGGGCGCTTCATTCAGCAAAACCCGTTTGAAACCTCGGCCGGCGAGGGCGTGCTGGCCAGCCAGTTGCGCGGCTCGGTCAGCCAGGTGCTCACCGACCAATTGCAGAACCTGACCGGCAAGTACCTGGCGGGCCTAGGGCTAGACCTGGGCGTCACCAACCAGGCCGACTACACCAGCGGCTCGGCCCAGGGCCGCACCGACCTGAACGTGGCCGTGCGCCGCCAGCTGTTCAACAACCGCCTGACCGTGCGCCTGGGCACCGACGTGCCGCTGGCGGGCGGGGCGGCCGGCAACGCCGCTACCAGCGGCAGCAGCTCGGCCAGCAACTTCTCGGGCGACGTGAGTTTGGAATACACCATCTTGCGCGACGGGCGCCTGCGCCTGCGGGCTTTCCGCCAGAATGCCTACGAAGACATCGACGGGCCGATAGTGCGCACCGGGGCGGCGCTGGTGTTTCAGCGCGACTACGACAATTTCAAGGACCTGTTTTCGAAGATTGCGCCGGGCCTGAAGCGCGACATGAAAGAGGGCCGCGAGCGCACCAAGCAGGAAAACGACGAGCGCAAGCGCCGCGAGCAGCAGCTGGCCGACTCGACGGCCGCCGCGGCCGCGCTGCCCGCCCGCACCGCCACCCGCCCCGATACCACGCGCCGCCCGGCCACCAGTAAGTAAGCAGCACGAGTAAGTGAGTAAGCATGAAGGATTTTTCTTGGATAGCCTTGTTTAGTAACCGATTATCCCTAGGCCGGTGGGTACGGGCGCGCTACGCCCTAGGGCTGCTGCTGGGCCTGGGGGCGCTGGCCTCGTGCTCGGGGCTGAAGTACATTCCGGAGGGCTCGAAGCTGTACACGGGCAGCACCGTGAAGATTGAGGCGCCCGAGAAGCTGCGCAACCAGGATGCCCTGCAAACCGAGCTGGAAAGTGTGGTGCGGCCCAAGCCCAATTCCTCCATTTTGGGGCAGCGGCCCAAGCTGTACTTCTGGCACCTAGGCGTAGGCAAAACCAAGGGCCTAGGGCACCTGCTGGCCGATAAGTTTGGCGAGGCGCCGGTGCTGATAAGCGCTGCCCAGCCCGCCGCCACCCAGAAGCTGATGGTGAACCGCATGCAAAACCGCGGCTACTTCCACGGCGCGGCCAGCAGCGAAACGGTGACGCAGGAGAAAACCGCGCAGGTAAACTACACCGTGCGGCCCGGCCAGCAGTACACCATCAAGGAGATTATTTTTCCGCAGCGCGACACGCTCATCGACGCGGCCATCCGGGGCACCCAGGCCGAAACGCTGCTGAAAGTGGGCGACCCCTACGACCTCGACGTGCTCACCAACGAGCGTGTGCGCATCGACAAGGCCCTCAAGGACCAGGGCTACTATTACTTCAACGCCAGCTACCTCCTATTCCAGGTCGATAGCACCCTGGATGGGCGCGTGGCTGTGCACTACCGCGTCATCGCCGGAGCGCCGCCCAAGGCCACGCAGCCCTACTGGCTGAAAACCATTAGCTTGAATACCGACTACTCGCTGGCCGACACGGTTCAGGAAAACCCTATCCGCTACCAGAAATACCTGTACTACCCCGACGAGAAGATGTTTAAGGCCAAGGCCATTACGCGGGCCGTGTTCCTGTATCCGGATAGCTTGTTTCGGCAGTACCGGCGCGACCAGACCCTTTCGCGCCTGATGAGTCTAGGCACCTTCCGCTTCGTAGAAATCAAGTTCCGGCCCTCGGCGGCGGGCGACTCGGCCGGCCGCGCCCAGCTCGATTCAGACATCCTGATGACGCAGCTCAAGAAGAAAAGCCTGCGGGCCGAGCTGCAGCTCATCAGCAAAAGCAACGGCTTTACGGGGCCGGGCCTCACGGGACAGTTCCGCAACCGCTCGGCGTTGCGCGGCGCCGAGCAGCTGCTCGTCAACGCCGTGGCCTCCTACGAGGTATCGACGCGGGCGCCAGCCGGGGCCGAAGGCCGGGGCAACTCGGGCCTGCTCTCGACTGAGTTTGGGCTGGATGCGCAGCTGATTGTGCCGCGCCTGATTGCGCCCAATCTGCCGTTTCTGAACCCTAGGCTGGTTAATTCCAACTTCCAGCCGCGCACCAACTTCGGGGCGGGCATTCGCTACGTCAACCGCACGGGCTACTTCAGCACCACTAGCTACTCGGCCAACTACGGCTACGCCTGGAAAACCAAGATTACCAACGAGCAGGAGTTGAAGCTGATTGATGTGTCGTACAACGCCGTTTCGACTGATACGGCCTTTAACCGAGTGCTGCGTACCCGGCCTTTCCTCAAGCAGGCTTACACTTCGCAGTTCATCCTGGCCTCGTCGTACCACTACACCTACAACCAGCAGGTGCTGGAAAAGCGGCGCCAGCAGATTTTCTTCCAGGGCCAGGCCGAGGTGGCCGGCAACCTGGCCAACGCCCTCACTAAAGCCACCAACGCCCGCACCGATACCCTGGGGCGGCGCACCATTGCCGGCCAGCCGTTTGCGCAGTACGCCAAGTTCGATTTGGAGCTGCGCGAGTACTACCGCATTAGCCCCAAGGCTACGTCGGGCAACCGCATTGTGGGCCGGCTCCAGATTGGGGTGGGCCTGCCCTACGGCAACTCCAGCGGCGGCTCGCTGCCCTATATCCGGCAGTACGGCATTGGCGGCCCCAACTCCATCCGGGCGTTTGCGCCGCGCCAGATTGGGCCCGGCTCGTACCACCCCGTGGCCAATAGCTACGTGAGCAACTACTACGATCAGGTGGGCGACCTGCGCCTGGAAGGCAACCTGGAGTACCGCCAGGACTTGTTTCCCTACGTGAAGGGCGCCGTGTTCGTGGATGCGGGCAACATCTGGCTGGTCAACAACGACCCCGACCGGCCGGGCGGGCAGTTCCAGGCCAGCACCTTCTTGCAGCAGCTGGCCGTGGGCGCCGGCGCCGGCCTGCGCATCGACGTGCAGTTCTTCGTCATCCGCTTCGACTACGCCTTTCCGCTGCGCGCCAACTACGGCGTGCCCGACGACAAATCGGGCCGCCTGAACTTAGCCATCGGCTATCCCTTCTAAAGCTAGGTAGTGCAGAATTTGGCCCAGTAGCAACAGCATTTGGCGAAAAGCCGGCTTGGTGGGTACCAAGCCGGCTTTATTGCGTAGCCAGGCTTGCAACTCCTTCACTACCAATAAGCTATTCACCTATGCTTCGTACTGTCGCCATAGCCTCCCTGGTGGTTGCGCTGCTGTGCGTAGCCATCGTAGCCATCGACATTTTGCGCGGGCACCGCCAGCCAATGGGGGTGATGAACTTCGTGTGGGTGCTCACTCCGCTCTACTCGGGGCTGGTGGGGCTGTGGGCCTACTACCGGCTAGGCCGCCCGATGGCCAAGGCAGCCGGTAAGATGGATATGGATGATAAAAAAGGCGGCGCTAAGGACGGCCAGCAGTATAGCGACATGGACATGGGCCCGAAAAAGCCCTTCTGGCAAAGCGTGGCCCTAGGGGCCATGCACTGCGGCAGCGGCTGCAGCCTGGGCGATTTGCTGGTCGAAACCTTTGTGCTGTATGTACCGCTGGTGTTATTTGGCCACGCCATCTTCGGGGCCTGGGTGCTCGACTACCTCGTGGCCTTCCTTATTGGCATCATTTTCCAGTACTACGCCATTGCGCCCATGCGCCACCTAGGGGTAAAGGAAGGCCTGAAAGCGGCCGTCAAAGCCGATACGCTTTCGCTAACCTCTTGGCAGATTGGCATGTACGGCTGGATGGCCATTGCCACCTTCCTCATTTTTGGGCACGAGCTAAAGGCCAACGACCCGGTGTTCTGGTTTATGATGCAGCTGGCCATGGTGCTGGGCTTCCTCACGGCCTACCCCGTCAACTGGTGGCTGATAAAGAGCGGGGTAAAAGAGCGGATGTGAGCACGGCCTTGCCACCGGGCAAGCGCCCGTCGCGACGGCCGCAGCAAAGCAAACGTAGAATCACAGCAATAAAAGAATAGCTTCTTATTACTATCACAATCGATTAGGATTTGTATCGAAAACGATTCCGGTAAATTATCAGTTATTTCTTTGTTGTTCAAGAGGTTATTTTAACAAGATAGGGCAATAGTTTTAGGGTATGGGAAGCTTGCCGGTGGCACCGACTTTCCTTCCCTTTTCCCACCCAACCCCTTCCTGTTATGAAGAAACCTCGACGCATACTCTATGCGCTGGTAGCCGCGCTCGGCAGCCACTTCACCCTTTCGGCTCAGAACGCTCCCGTAGTGGTGGAAGCCGAAACCGGCACCTCTACCAACCCGGCCACGCCAGTTACGGGCGCTACCACCGGCGACTGGGCCGTGCGCACGGCGGCGGCCAGCGGCGGCGCCCCGGCCGTCACCTACATCACCTGCCTCACCGACGTAGCGGGCTACACTTCGCCTACCTCGCCGGGCGGCGGCGTGGGCGGCGCGGCCCCGGCCACGGCCGCGCGGGTGCTTTCCTTTACCGTCACGTTTCCGGGGCCCGGCACCTACGACCTGTATGCCAAGGTGCGGGTAGGCTCGGGCGGCGCCAACGACGACAGCTTTTTCTACGGCAACAGCCTGGGCGCCAAGGGCCCCACTACCACCACCGACTGGACCACGGCCAACGGCTTCTACAACGCGGGCTACGCCACGGGCAGCGGCAACGTGCTGGTAGACGGCGGTGGCGGGGCCGCCACGGGCGTGTGGAAGTGGATAGACATGTCGAAGTTTCTGACCTACGGCACGGCCGGCAACACCTTTACGGTGGCGGCCGGCGCCCTGACGCAGACCTTCCAGATTGGGGCGCGCGAGGACGGGCTGGACTTCGACAAGTTTGTATTTGGGCAAACGGGGCTGTACTTCACGGTAGCCAACCTCGACGCGGGCACCCAGGGCAGTACCACAGCACCCGTGCAGTTTGTGCCGCCGGGGCCGCCGCTGGCCACCGGCAAGCCCAAGTACCTGGGCTGCGTATACACCGACAACGAGGTGCCCAACTTCGCCAAGTACTGGAACTCGGTGACGCCCGGCAACTCGGGCAAGTGGGGCAGCGTGGAGGGCACCCGCGGCACCTTCAACTGGACCGACCTCGATGCGGCTTACAACATGGCTGTGACCGTGAACGGGCCTTTCCGGATGCACAACATGATTTGGGGTGCCCAGCAGCCAACCTGGATAAAGGGCCTGGCCGACACTACTCAGCTGCGCGAGATTAAGAAGTGGTACGCGGCCGTGGCCACCCATTTCGCCGGCAAGCGCCTCGACTACATCGACGTAGTGAACGAGCCCATCAACACGCCGCCCACTGGCTTCACTACCATTGGGGTGCCGGGCACGCCGGCTGGCACCGCCGTGGCCGACGGCGGCGGCTATATTAATGCCCTAGGGGGCACCGGCGCCACCGGCTACGACTGGATTATTACCAGCTACCAGCTGGCGCGGCAGTATTTCCCGGCCTCCAAGCTGGTGCTCAACGAGTATAGCCTAGTGAACTCGTCGGCCCGCACGGCCACCTTCGTGACCATCGTGAACCTCTTGAAATCTAGAGGGCTAATTGACGGCATCGGTATTCAGGGCCACGCCTTCTCGACGGGCGGCACCCCGGCCGCCACCATCAATGCTAACCTGGCCACGCTGGCCGCCACGGGCGTGCCGCTCTACGTGACGGAGTACGACTCGGACGCGCTCGACGCCAACGGCGTGAGCAACGATGCCGTGCAGCTGGCCGAATACCAGCGCGTGTTTCCGCTGTTTTGGGAAAACCCCAACGTGAAGGGCGTGACGCTGTGGGGCGCCCGCGTAGGCCACTGGCGCACGGCCCAGGGCGACAACATCATCAACGCCGACGGCACCGAGCGCCCGGCCCTGGTGTGGCTGCGCAACTACGTGCAGAGCACGGCCCTGGGCACCCAGGCTGCCAGCGCCGCCAGCGCGGGCGTGTTCCTCTACCCCAACCCCGCGCAGGATGGCAGCGTGTCGCTGAGTTTGCCGCCCAGCCTGGGCGCGCAAGCCGTGGAGGTGGCGCTGTTCAACAACTTGGGGCAGTTGGTGCTGCGCCAGACGCTGGCCGCCCAGCCCGACGCCGTACGCACCCTAGGCCTGCCCGGCGTAGCCAAGGGCATGTATACCGTGCGCCTGCAAACCGGCACTCAGGCCTATAGCCAGCGCCTGACGGTGAACTAGGACCAAGGCCTACCTAGTGCGGTGCCTTCACACAACAGCCCTCCGGCAGCAGTGCCGGGGGGCTGTTGCGCGTAGTGGCCATCGCCAGGGGCCGGGTAGTTAGGCTGTTTTCTACCGCACGGCTTAAGCACTGTTATCCTGGAAGTACATTCGTTTTTTCCTTGTTTCCTTATGCTGAAAAAACTACTGCTCTGCGGGGCTTCGTTGCTATTCGGCCCGGTGGCCGCGCGGGCCCAATCGGTTTACTCGGCCACCGACCCGCTGGCCCACACCTTCAGCATCGTGGCCCGCGACCCTAAAACCGGCGAGATGGCCGTGGCCGTGCAGAGCCATTGGTTTTCGGTGGGCACCTCGGTGAGCTGGGGCGAGGCCGGGGTGGGCGTGGTGGCTACCCAGTCGTTCACCAACAAGTCGTTCGGCCCTAGGGGGTTGTCGCTGCTCAAAAGCGGCAAAACCGCCCAGCAGGCGCTCGACGAGCTGCTGGCCGCCGACGAGGGCCGCGACGTGCGCCAGGTGGCCATCGTGGACGCGCAGGGCCGCGTAGCTACCCACACCGGCCGGAAGTGCATCGACATGGCCGGCCAGCAGCAGGGCCCGCAGTTCTCGGTGCAGGCCAATATGATGCTCACGGCCACCGTGCCCGCCGCCATGGCCAAGGCCTACGAAGCCGGCGCCGCCCTGCCCCTGGCCGAGCGCGTACTGGCTGCCCTCGACGCGGCCCAGGCCGCCGGGGGCGACATCCGGGGCCGACAGTCGGCTGCCCTGCTGGTGGTGCGCGGCCAGGCCACCGAGGGGCCCTGGGCAGACCGCCTGGTGGACTTGCGCGTGGACGACAGCGCCGCGCCCCTGACGGAGCTGCGCCGCCTGCTGCAGCTGCACCGCGCCTACGAGCACATGAACGCCGGCGACCTCGCGGTAGAGAAAAATAATATGCCCCAGGCCATTGCCGAGTACCAGGCCGCCGAGCGGATGTTTCCGCAGAACCTAGAGATGCAGTACTGGCACGCCATCACGCTGGCCAACAAGCAGCAGGTGCCGGCCGCCCTCAAGCTCCTAGGCCCCATTTTTCGCCAGGATGCCAACTGGCGCACCCTCACCGAGCGCCTGCCCAAGGTGGGCCTGCTCACGGTGTCGCCGCAAGAGCTGAAGCAGATTCTGGCGGCGAAGTAATTAATGGGCATTATGCTCAGAGAAGGCGGTCATGCTGAGCTTGCCGAAGTATCTCTCCCGCACTGCTTGGGGTCATTCTGGCGGCGCGGGAGAGATGCTTCGGCAAGCTCAGCATGACCGCCTTTTTTAAACCTCATCATACCTTATGCGCCTCCTCCCTACCCTACTCCTGCTGCTAATGGCCCTAGGGCTGCGGGCCCAGCCCAAGCCGGCCGCGGTGCCGCACCACTTTTTCACGCTCCCCAACTTCCGCACCGAGGGCGGCGTGGTGCTGCCGCAGGCGCGGGTGGGCTACGGCACCTACGGCCACCTGAATGCGAAGCGCGACAACGCTGTGCTGCTGCCCTCGCACTATATGGCCGGGCACCGGGGCTACGAGTGGCTCATCGGGCCCGGCAAGTGCCTGGATACCACCAAGCTGTTCCTGGTCACTACCGAACTGTTTGGCAACGGCAAGTCGTCGTCGCCCAGCAACACGCCCGAGCCGTTTCATGGGCCGCGCTTCCCAGTCATGACCATCCGCGACAACGTAGCGGCGGTGCACGAGCTGCTGACCAAAGAGCTGAAGATTACACACCTGCGGGCCATCATCGGCTTTTCGATGGGGGCGCAGCAGGCCTTTCAGTGGGCCGTGAGCTACCCCACCTTTGCCGACCGGCTGGTGGCTACCTCGGGCACGGCCAAGAACTACCCCCACGGCGTGGTGCGCCTCGAAGGCCAGATTGCCGCCCTCACCGCCGACGAGGCGTTTAAAAATGGCGACTACACCGCGCCGCCCACCAAGGGCCTGGAGGCCTTTGCGGTGGTCTGGACCGGCTGGCTGTATTCGCAGGAGTGGTGGCGCCGCGAGCTGTGGTGCACCACGGCCAAGCCCGGCACCACCTTCGCCCAGGTGCTCGACAATTACCGCACGCACTTCATTCCGGGCGCCGACGCCAACGACCTCATCGCCCAGATGCGCACCTGGGAGTACCACGACGTGGGTAGCACCCCCGGCTTCGGCGGCGACGTAGCCAAGGCCCTAGGGTCCATCCGGGTGCCGCTGCTCTACATGCCCTCCGAAACGGATATGTACTTCCCGGTGGGCGATGCGCGCTACGAGGCCGCCTTCATTCCGCAGGTGCGGTTATTGCCCATCCCCTCGCTGTGGGGCCACACCGCCGGCGCCGCCAGCAACCCCGCCGACGCTAAGTTCTTGAACGACAACATCGGAGAGTTCCTGGCGGGCAAGTAGCTGGCGGTTGGCGTCAGCAAGCAAATCAGACCGTCATGCTGAGCTTGCCGAAGCATCTCTACCGCGCCGTATTGTTCGGTAGAGATGCTTCGGCAAGCTCAGCATGACGGTCTGATTTGCTTGCTACTTACTTCTTATCCTTGCCGAAAATGCTTTTGGGCAGCAGCACGTGGGCGCCGCGGGTGCCGTCCACTACCTGCGTCACGTTGAGGTCGCCGGCCACGCTGCACAGCATGTAGGCGTCGTCGCGGGTCATGCCCTTCGTTTTTACCAGGAAGTCAATCATTTCGCGCACGGCCTGCTTGGCGGCCAGGGTCAGGTCCTCGTCCAGGCCCATGCTGATGTAGTGGGTGGGCGTTTCAGCGCGGGGCACGGTCAGGTGCTCGTCGTGGTGCACGATGAACTCCAGGTTGCCGATGAGCGAGGTTTCGAGGGCGGTGATGTCCACCTCGCCGTTGCCCTGGCCGGCGTGGCCGTCGCCCACGAAAAACAGGGCGCCCGGCACGTGTACCGGCAGGTAGAGCGTGGTGCCCACCACCAAATCCTTGTTGTCGAGGTTGCCGCCGTGGATGCCGGGCGGCGCGCTGTTCACGCGGCCCGACGCGGGCGGCGGGGCTACGCCCATACTGCCAAAAAACGGGTGCAGCGGCAGCTTGATGTTGGGCGCAAAGTTGGCCACCATCTTCTTGGCATCCAGCGGGATAATCCGCATCTTGGCGTAGCCGAAGTCTTCCGGAATAAACCCGCTCTTGGGCCCGAACGCGTTGTAGGCGTAGGGGATGGCCAGCTCGATGCCCTTGATGCGCACCTCCAGCACGTCGCCCGGCTGGGCGCCCTCCACGTAGATGGGGCCAGTGAGGATGTGCCCGCCCGGCCCCTTGTTGGTCACTTTCTCGGTGATGTCGCGCAGGCTCTGCTCAACCTGGGCCGGGGGCACGCCGGCGCCTTCGAGCCGCGCGGGGGTGCTGGTAATGAGCGTGTGCACCTGCACCGTTTCGCCCGATTTGATGCGCAGCACCGGCGCGGCATCGGCCCAATAGTAGCCCCAGGCTACGGTGCTGGGCGTGGCCAGCAGCTCGTGCTGGGCTTTGGGCAGGTGCTGGGCCTGGGCGGGCCCTAGGGTAAGCAGCGCGGCGGCCAGGGTTAGGAGGTAGCGTTGTTTCATATTGGAAGGTAAGATTACCTGATAAAAAAGGCGGTCATGCTGAGCTTGCCGAAGCATCTCTACCGAACAACGTCGTTCAACGATGTGGTAGAGATGCTTCGACTGCGCTCAGCATGACGTTCTTTTTCAGGCGAGCAGCCCCTAGGCCTCTTAGCCCTGCATCACCTTTTCCTGGCGCTGCACCGACTCCAAGTGTACGGCTTCCATGTAGCGCTCCACGAAGTCCTCGCTCAGGCCCACCTGGCTGCCCTGGCGCTTGGCGCGGTCCAGAATCTCGTTGAGGCGGGCGGTTTGCAGCACCGTGATGTCGTTCTCCTTCTTGTACTGGCCGATTTTCTCCGACACGCTCATGCGGCGACCCAGCAGCTGGATAATCTCGGCGTCAAGGTTGTTGATTTGCTGGCGCAGGCCGGCCAGGGCATTCAGGTACTCCTCCTTGTCGGTGGTTTCGTGGCGCCACACTAGGTCCTCGATTAGCTTGCCTAGCACCTCGGGCGTGATTTGCTGCTTGGCGTCGCTCCAGGCGTTGTCGGGGTCGATGTGGCTCTCAATCATGGTGCCGTCGAAGTCCAAATCCAGTGCCTGTTGGGCCACGCCGAACAGCGTATCGCGGCGGCCGCAGATGTGGCTGGGGTCGTTGAGGATGGGCATGTCGGGTAGGCGGCGCTTCATCTCGATGGGCAGGTGCCACATCGGGGCGTTGCGGTAGTCGGTGTTGCCGTAGCTCGAAAAGCCGCGGTGAATCATGCCCAGTTGCTTCACGCCGGCTTTTTGCAGGCGCTCCAGCGCGCCCACCCACAGCTCCAGCTCGGGGTGGATGGGGTTTTTTACCAGCACCGGCACGTCGGTGCCGCGCAGCGCATCGGCGATTTCCTGCACCGAGAAGGGGTTGCCGGTGGTGCGGGCGCCCACCCACACCAGGTCCACGCCGAAAGCCAGGCAGTCCTCCACGTGCTTGGCGGTGGCTACCTCCACGGCCACGGGCAGGCCGGTCAGCTCGCTGGCTTTCTTCAGCCAGGGCAGACCCTTCACGCCCACGCCCTCGAAGCCGCCGGGCTTGGTGCGGGGCTTCCAGATGCCGGCGCGCAGGGCCTGCACCTTGCCGGTGGCGGCTAGGCGCTGGCAGGTTTCGAGCACTTGGCTCTCAGTTTCGGCCGAGCAGGGGCCCGAGATGAGGAAGGGCTTGTCGGAAGGCTGGCGGTTGAAAAGACGGTCGAACATGGGGGTAGTGGCTAAGAGCTGGTTTGCTGCTGGCTGCATGGCTGAATGGTTGTTGATGGCTAAAAAAGGCGGTCATGCTGAGCTTGTCGAAGCATCTCTCCCGCGTAAGTAATCCTGACGTCTGAGATTAGTTCTGCGGTAGAGATGCTTCGACAAGCTCAGCATGACCGCCTTTTTGCATGGGTTAAGGAATGATTTTCTTTATGGCATTGGCTTTCTCAAAGGCCGCCGCCAGCCCGGCGTAGTCCTCCTGCCGCAACAGCTCGCGCAGCTGGTGCAGCTGGTGCAGGTGCTCGTCGAGCACGTCGAGCACGTTGTCGCGGTTTTGGCGGAAGATGGGCACCCAGGTGGCGGGGGCGCTCTTGGCCAGGCGCACGGTGCTGGCGAAGCCGCCACCCGCCAGGTCGAAGATGCGCTGCTCGCCGCGGCGCTCCTTTTCGAGCACTGTGAGGGCTAGGGCGAAGGAGGTGAGGTGCGAGATGTGCGACACGTAGGCCGTGTGCAGGTCGTGGTCGGCCGCGCCGAGGTGGGTCACGCGCATGGGCAGGGCCCGGAACAGCGCCTCCACGGTCGCGACGGCCGCCGGGTCGCTGGCCTCGGCATCGCAGATGACCAGCGTTTTGCCCTCGAAGAGGCCGCGCACGGCCGCGTCGGGGCCGCTGTACTCGGTGCCGGCCATGGGGTGCACGGCCACGAAGCGGCGGCGGCGCGGGTGCTGGGCCACGGCGGCCAGCAGGTTGCCCTTGGTCGAGCCCACGTCGATAACTATCTGCTGGTCAGTTATCAGGTCGAGCACCTGGGGCAGCAGGGTCACCATGGCATCCATGGGCACGGCCACCACTACCAGGTCGGCCGGGGCCACGGCGGCGGGTAGGTCGGCGGCCAGCTCGTCCACGAGGCCCAGTTCCAGGGCCCGGCGGGCGTAGGCGGGATTAGCCTCCAGGCCGATGAGCCGGCTGGCCAGCCCGTGCTGCCGCAGCCCCAGCCCCAGCGAGCCGCCGATTAAGCCTAGGCCGATGATAGTGATGGTCATTGCTTTACTGTCATAATAGACCGTCATGCTGAGCTTGCCGAAGCATCTCCACCACGCCGTTAGCGAGTCGTCTGGGTGTCGTTGTTCGGTAGAGATGCTTCGGCAAGCTCAGCATGACGGTCTTCTTTATAAAGCTTTTCGGAGGCCGCCCGCACCCGCGCCAGCGCCTCGCGCAGCACCGCCTCAGGCTGACAGAGGCTGGCGCGGATGTAGCCGTTGCCGTTGCTGCCGAAGATGCCGCCGGGCGTCAGAAACACGCGGGCCTCGGCCAGCACGGCGTCGCTCAGGGCGTAGCCGTCGGCGTGGGGCGCGGGCACCTTGGCCCACAGGAAGAGGCCGGTTTGGCCGGGGGCCGCCTCGCACCCAAGGGCGGCCAGCAGCTCGTGCACCAGGGCGCGGCGGGCGCGGTAGGTAGCGTTCAGCTCCTCGAACCACTCGGGCCCTAGGGCCAGCGCCGCCACCGCCGCCTGCTGAATACCCAGGAACATCCCCGAGTCCATGTTGCTCTTGAAGCGCAGCACCGTGGCCAGCCAGTCGGCGCGGCCCACTAGCATGCCCACGCGCCAGCCGGCCAGGTTGTGGCTCTTGCTCAGCGAGTTCAGCTCTAGGGCCACCTCCTTAGCCCCTGGTACACTCAGCAAGCTGGTGGGGGGCGTTTCGTTGAGCACGAAGCCGTAGGGGTTGTCGTGCACCAGCATGATGCCGTGCGCCTGCGCAAACTGCACCAGCCGGGCCAGGAACTCGGGCGAGGCGGGCGCGCCAGTGGGCATGTGCGGGTAGTTGACGAGCATCATTTTCACGCTGCGTAAGTCACCCTGGGCTAGCGCCTCCAGGTTGGGCAGCCAGTTGGTTTCGGCCGTGAGAGCGTACTCGCGCACCTCGGCCCCGCAGATTTCGGCCACGGCGCGGTAGGTGGGGTAGCCGGGGTTGGGGATGAGCACCGCGTCGCCTTCCTGCAAGAAGGCCATGCCGATGTGCATTAGGCCCTCCTTGGAGCCGGCCAGCGGCAGCACCTCGGTAGCGGGGTCGAGTTGCACGCCGTAGTGGTGCTGGTAGAAATCGGCCATGGCCTGGCGCAGCGCGGGGGTGCCCTGGTAGCTCTGGTAGCCGTGGGCACCGGGTTGGGCAGCGGTAGCCCCTAGGGCCGCCACTACGCTCGGGTGCGGCGGCAGGTCGGGGCTGCCAATGCCCAGGCTGATGATGCTGGCCCCGGCCGCGTTGAGGGCGGCCAGCTCGCGCAGCTTGCGCGAGAAATAGTATTCGCCGGTATTAGCGAGGCGGCGGGCGGCGTCGATTATCATTTAACAGTTATCAATTAACAGTTATCAGCGTCATATAGAACGTCATGCTGAGCCTGCGAAGCATCTCTACCGCGCCTCTAGGGTATCGTTCAACGAATGCGGTAGAGATGCTTCGGCAAGCTCAGCATGACGTTCTTTTTGGCTTTCGTCTGCCTCCCCTACCGGGCCGAAGTCCATGCTGCCGCGCTGGTAGGCGCCCAGCACCCGCAGCTCCTCCGTAACGGCGGGCAGTTCGGCCAGCAGGGCGTCGAGTTGGGTAGGCGTGGCGAACTCTACGTCGGCGTGGAAGCCGTAGTGCCAGGGCTGGCTGGGCCGGGGGCACGACTGCAACTTGCTCAAATTCAACCCTAGGCCCGCGATGAGCGTGAGCACCCGCGCCAGCATACCCGGCGCGTGCGAGGTGTAGAAGTACAGGCTGGCCTTATCGGGCTGGGCCACGGGGGCGGCCTCGGCGGCGCGCTTCAGCACCAGGAAGCGGGTGTAGTTGTGGGGGTCGTCGTTGATGGCCGGGGCCAGAATTTCCAGCCCGAAGGCCTCGGCGGCCTGGGCCCCGGCAATGACAGCCACGCCGGGCGTTTGGCGCTCGGCCAGCAGTTGGGCGCTCAGGCCGGTATCTTCGGTTTCGACCAACTGCCAACCGGGGTGCTGGCCGAGGTAGTCGCCGCACTGGCGCAGGGCCATGGGGTGCGAGTGCACGGCCCGGATATCGGCCAACTGGGTGCCGGGCAGCACTAACAGGTGCTGGTGAATGGGCAGGTAGATTTCGCCGGTGATGGTGAGCGGGTGGCGCTCGAGCAGCAGGTAGTTAGGCAAGATGCTGCCGGCCAGCGAGTTTTCCATGGCCATGAGGGCAGCGTCGGCGCGGCCGTCGGTGGCCTGGCCTACCACCTCGCCAAAGGTAGCGCAGTACCCTAGGCCCACCTGGTCGCCAAAATACTGGCGGGCGGCTACCTCGTGGAAACTACCCTGGAAACCCTGAATGGCGACTTGCATTTCAATTATCAATTAACAGTTATCAATGAACAGCTCAACGGGCGCTTGGGGCAATAAAAAAAGCGCCACTCGCGGAACGAGTGGCGCTGCTATTATCTGGTTATTAGCTACATGGCGACTCGTTCTACGCGGGCGGCGTAAAATAAAAGTAGCCAAAAAAGTAGCGGGCGCTGAACATGGCGAGTGCTGTTTGCGGCGGCAAGGTAGGAAGGAATTTTAATTTGGCAAGAAAAAAAGTAGCTTGGACGCTGCGAGGCCGAGCGCAAGCGCAGCGAACACCCTCGCGTGCGGACGCCCCCTAGGCGCTAGCTGCTCGCTAGGCTCGCGCGCACTTGCAGCGTCCAAGCTAACCCAAGTGGCGCGGTAGCAGCAGGCGGTCAATTCCCCTCCTTAGCCAAGGAGGGGACGCTTCGGCGTAGCCGAAGCTGGGGTGGTTGACATCGTTGAACGACCCGTTATGGAGTGGCCGCCGACTCGTTCAACGCCCACAACCACCCCCGTTGGCGCGTCGCGCCAACATCCCCTCCTTAGCTAAGGAGGGGAATTGACCGCCTGCTGCTACCGCGTAGCGCCCAAGCTACTGGCCTACTGCACCAGAAACGGGATGTTGCCCGTGGCTACGTTGCCGTGGCCGTCCTCGCCATACACGAACAGGCGGTAGGCGCCGGGCTGGGCGGGTGCGGTGAGCGTGGTTTGCCCGCCGGCGCCGGTGGGCAGGGCGCCGGCTACGGCCTGGGGCCGGCTTTCGCGGTCGCCGCCCTGCTTGAGGTCGGTGCTTTCGGGCAGCAGCTCGTAGCGGTAGGTCAGCTTATCCTTATCGGGGTCGGTGATGGCAGCTACGATGGGGGCGGTTTGGCCAGGCTTGAGGGTCACGGCCTCGGTGGCGGTTTGGCCCCCTAGGGTGAAGCTGGCGATGTGCGGGGCGCGGTTTTTGGGCCACTGGCCGGTCCACTCGTATTGCAGCACGTCCATCACCTCGGTTTCCTCGCCCCGCTCCGTAAAGAGGCCGTACCAGGTGGGCGTGCGCTCCTGCTTCTGGCCCCACAGGAATACGTAGGAGCCCAGGCACTGCGCCTTATCCTGCTTCACCGAGGCCTCGTAGCGGCTCCGGTACACGGCGGCTTTCTGGCTACTGGTTTCTTCTACCGAGGCTTTCCAGGGGGTTTGCGGGCCCTCCCAGTGGCCGGTGGGGCCCCACTCGGTTACGAGGTAGGGGCCGGTCCAGCTGGCGTCGCGCACTTGCTGGGGCAGGGTGGCCAGGCCGGCGTAGGTGTTGATGCTGAGGATGTCTACCGCCGGGCAGCGCGTTTTCACGTACTCGATTTCCTTTTTGCTGGCCCCGGCCAGCACCGTGCTGGTGGGGTGGTTGGGGTCCACCTCGTGAATCATCCGGGCGATGTCATTCACGGCGTCCCACACCTTGGGGTTGGTGTAGTCGAGGTTCAGCTCGTTGCCAATGCCCCACAGCAGCACGGCGGGGTTGTCCTTGTACTTCAGCACCTCGCCTTTAATGCGCTGCAGCTGCGCGGCCACGGCCGCCGCGTCGTTGTAGTCGAAGCCGTGACGCTCGCGGGCCACGTCGAGGCCCAGCATCACCGTCAGGCCATGCTGGTTGGCGTCGGCCAGTACCTTATCGGCGCCGCCCGTGCCCCAGGTGCGGATGGAATTGCCGCCGTAGGCCTCAATGCGTTCGGGGTACTGGCTGCCGCCGGCGCCTTTCACGAAGTAGGGCTGGCCGCCGCGCAGCAGCTCGTAGCCGGCCGCGGTATGGCGCACGGTTACCTTAACGGGGGCGGCGGCCCTAGGGGGGGCGGCGCTGGTAAGGGCCAGGCTTAGGGTAGCGGTCAGGAAGAGGTGCTTCATGGGGTGGGGAAAGAGGTTTGTGGAGAATGATAAACAAAGAACGTCATGCTGAGCGCAGCCGAAGCATCTCTACCAAACGACCCGAAAGGCGCGGTAGAGATGCTTCGGCTGCGCTCAGCATGACGTTCTTTTACTTACGCTTATTACTTATCCCCTAGGCCGCGTCGTCCTGCGGGGGGGTGCCGCGGAAGGCGTCGGTTTTGCCCACGCCGGCGGTCAGCTTCACGGGCTTGCCTTCGCGGGCCGACTTGTAGATGGCTTCCATAATGCGCTGGTCTTGCAGGCCTTCTTCGCCGGGGGTGTAGGGCTGCTGGTTGTGGCGCACGCACAGGGCCATGTGGTCCATTTCGAGCGCGAACTGCTGCTTGCCGGGGTTGCTGGGCTGCTCGATGACCTGCTTGCCCTCGGGGGCGTGCACAAACTCCTGCTTGAGGCCTTTGTAGGGGAAGGCCGGGTCCATCTTGATGGTGCCGGTTTCGGCGTGCACCATGTAGTTCTTGCTGTTGAACGAGCCGTAGCCGGCCAGGCACTGCGAGATGACCCCGCTCGGGAAGCGCAGCGTAAAGCTCACGTTTTCCTCGATTTCCTTGAAGCGGTCGTCGCCGGGCGTGCTGTAGGTGTAGGCAAACACCTCGTCGGGCTCCTCGCCCAGCAGGAAGCGGGTGGTATTGAGGCAGTACAGGCCAATGTCGGGCAGGGCGCCGCCGCCGGCCAGAGCCTTCTTGTGGCGCCACTGGTTGTCGTGGGCTTGGTTCTGGCAGTCCATCATCTGGATGAGCTTGGTTTGGCCGTACTGCTTGGCACGCACCCGCTTCATGGCCTCGCGGTTCAGCGGCTCGTACTGAATGCGGTAGGCAATCATCAGCTTCACGTTGGCCTTTTGGCAGGCGGCTATCATCTCCTCGCACTCCTTCACCGAGTTGGCCATGGGCTTCTCGCAGAGGATGTGCTTGCCGGCCCGGGCCCCGCGCAGCACGTACTCGTGGTGCATCGAGTTGGGCAGTACGATGTAAATCACCTGCACCTCGGGGTTGTCCTTGAGCTTGTCGTAGTCCTGGTAGCTGTAGCAGTTGCTGGGCTTGATGCCGTACTGTTTGGCGGCCTTGGCCATCTTGTCGGGGCTGCCGCTCACCAGGGCCACCGGCTTGGCGTGCTTGCACTGCCCGAAGCCGGGCAGAATCTCGGCCAGCGTGAGGTGCCCTAGGCCCACAATGGCGTAGCCCACGCGCTGGTCGGGCGCGTCGGGGTTGGGGAAGGGGCCGGCCTTGGGGTCGGTGGGCGCTTCTAGGGGCGGCAGCGTAATGTCGAGCGGACCGGTGGGCGGCAGGGCCGCGTCGCCGCTACCCAGGTCGGCGGCTTCGGCCGGGGTGGCGGCTATGGGCCCTAGGGTGCCGGCCACGCCCACGGCCAGCAGGCCCCGGCCCGCGTGGTTGATAAACTGGCGGCGCGAGGTGGCGCAGGCAATTGTGCGGGCGGTCTCGTCGAGCAGCGCCGTAGTGGAATTTTCTTGAAGCATCACGCTAGGTTTTTGTGAAAAAGCTGCCTGCCTTTACGCGCCAACCTATGGGCAGGGTTAGCTGTAGTAGCTCGGGCTGCAACGTCCGCGCTACTTTTCGCCTTTTCCTATGCATACCCTTTTCGAGCCGCTCGCTCTGCGCGGCCTCACCCTCAAGAACCGCCTGGCCGTGGCGCCCATGTGCCAGTACAGCGCCCAAGATGGCCTCGCCAACGACTGGCACCTCGTGAACCTGGGCAGCCGGGCCGTGGGCGGGGCCGGCCTGCTCATTCAGGAAGCCACCGCCGTGTCGCCCGAGGGCCGCATCACGCCCGAGGACCTAGGCATCTGGCAAGATGAGCAGATTGCCGTTCTGAAGCGCATCAACGAGTTTATCGAGGCGCAAAACTGCGTGCCGGGCATTCAGTTGGCCCACGCCGGGCGCAAGGCCAGCACGTATGCGCCGTGGCGCGGCAGCGGCGCCCTGGCCGAGGGCGGCTGGCCGGTGGTGGCTCCCAGCGCCATTGCGTTTGCCGACAACTACCCGCAGCCGACGGCGCTCGACGCGGCGGGCCTGCAGAAGGTGGTGGCCGATTTTTGCAGCGCCACCGTGCGCAGCCTGGCCGCGGGCTTCCGGGTGATAGAGATTCACGCCGCTCACGGCTACCTGCTGCACGAGTTCCTGTCGCCGCTCAGCAACCAGCGCACCGACGCCTACGGCGGCTCGTTCGAGAACCGCAGCCGGCTGCTGCTGGAGGTAGTGGCTGCCGTGCGTGAGGTGCTGCCCGCCGACTTGCCGCTGCTGGTGCGCATCTCGGCCACCGACTGGGCCGAGGGCGGCTGGACGCCCGACGAGTCGGTGCGGCTGGCCCGCGTGCTGCGCGAGCGCGGCGTAGACCTGGTGGATTGCAGCACCGGCGGCAACGTGCCCCACGCCACAATACCCCTAGGCCCTGGCTACCAGGTGGAGTTTGCCGCGCGCATCCGGCACGAGGCGGGCATCCCAACCGGCGCCGTGGGCCTCATCACCACACCTCAGCAGGCGGAAGAAATCGTAGCCAGCGGCCAGGCCGACCTGGTGCTACTGGCCCGCGAAGAGCTGCGCGACCCGTATTTCCCGCTGCACGCCGCCCACGCCCTAGGGGCCGACGTGGCCTGGCCCCCGCAGTACGAGCGCGCCAAGCCGCGGAAATAATGAGTAACGTTTAGTGGGTAGTGCTTAATGGCGCCTGTCATTGCGAGCATGTCGCGTATCAAGCACTACCCACTAAACGTTACTCATTAATCACTGCAACAAGTACTCGCACTTCAGCAACTGCCGCTGGTTCTGCGCGTTGCACACGGCGTAGCTGAAGCCTTTTTGCAGCGCGAAGGCGCCAATCTGGCCTTGGTTGTTCACGGCAATGAAGCCTACCTGGATGTCCTTGGCCGCGGCGCCTTTGATTTTGGCGATGCGCTCGACAGCGGCGCGGCAGGCGGCCTTGGGGGCGAGGCCCTGGCGCATCAGCTCCACTACCGTGTGCGAGCCGGCCATGCGGATTACGTCCTCGCCCTGGCCGGTGGCGGCGGCGGCACCCACCTCATTATCCACGAATAAGCCCGCGCCGATAATGGGCGAGTCGCCCAGGCGGCCGCGCATCTTAAAGCCCATGCCGCTGGTGGTGCAGCTGCCGCTGAGGTTGCCTAGGGCATCGAGGGCTAGCATGGCAATGGTGTCGTGGTTTTGAGGGCCGCCCACGGGGCCAACTCGCTTATTACCGGAGTTCTCAATGTTGATAACCGACTTGTACTCGCTGGTTTTCAACCACTCGCGGTAGTTTTTTTCGGCCTCGGGGCTGAGTACCTGCGGCTCGAGCGGGAAGCCCTGGGCCACGGCAAACTGCTGGGCGCCCTCGCCCACCAGCATCACGTGCGGCGTCTTCTCCATCACGCGCCGCGCCACGCTGATGGGGTGCTTGATGCGCTCGAGCGCCGCCACGCTGCCGCAGTTAAACTGGTGGTCCATGATGCAGGCGTCGAGCGTCACGATGCCGTCGCGGTCGGGGTTGGCCCCTAGGCCCACGCAGCAGTTCTGCGAGTCTTCGGTGATGCGCACGCCCGCCTCCACGGCGTCGAGGGCGGGGCCGCCTTTCTTCAGAATTTCCCAGGCATCCTGGTTGGCGGCCAGGCCCTCATCCCAGGTAGAGATGACCAGCGCCTTGCCGCGCACGTTGGGGCGGGGCGGCTGGGCGCGCGCGGCGCCGGCCGGCACGGCGAGCAGCGCTAGACCGGCGGCGGAAGACGAGAGGAAACGGCGACGGTTGGCCATGAGCAAAGCGGCAGTAAAGGAATGAGCCGCTAAATAACGCACTGGTACCCTCAAAGCAGTTCGCAGCGGCCACGATACATTGGCTTGGTACCGGCGCCAACCCGGCTACTTGGTGGCCGCGGGGTCAATGAGGTGCAGGTCGGTTTCGGGGTCGGCCTTTTTGTAGAGTGGCGTGGGGTACACGGTCAGAAACAGCTCGACCGTCGGGAACACGTGGGCTTCGATGAGGTGGCCGCCCTCGACGCGGCCATCGGGGTGGCCCACGGCCAAGTGGCTGTGCACGGCGGGCTTGCCATCTTGCAGGGCCACGTCGCCGAGCAGCGACACCAACTCCACGGGGCCCTGGATGGGGTTGAGGCGGTACTGCTTTTTCTGGGGGTCGAACCAGGCGGTGGTGACGTGCGAGAACGCGCCGATGGCCGAGAAGTGCGCCGCCTGCATGCCCTGGGCGGCCGCGAAGTCGGTGAGCCCGCTCAGCACCTCGTCGCCCTTGGCGAAGATGAGCACGTAGTTTTTAACGCCGCCCTGCTCGCTGAGCAGCTTGTAGGTGAGGCCGGGGGCTTTGCCGTGCTCAACGGCCTTGTCGGGCGACTGGTACTGGGGAGTTTGCATGGGCTTGCGCGGGGAAGAAGAGGATTGGGCGAGGGCGGCGGGGCCGGCTAGCAGCAGGGCCAGGCCGGCCGCCAGGGGAAGCAGCTGGTTCATGGGGGGGGCTAGGCGGCCGGGCCGCCACCCGCTGCTTACGCAAGCCAGCCGGTTTAGATGGCCCGCAGCGGCGGCAGCCGGGCGGGCAGCGCCGCGGCCTCGTCGCCTAGTATCAGGCTGTGCACGTGGCGCAGGTCGTCGTAGTCGGGCGTGACGACGCCGCGGCCGGGGTTGTCGAGGTCGCGGATGGTGGTGACGAGCACGGCCACCGTCACGATGTACACCAGCGGCACCAGCGGGCTCGGCTGCTCCGAGAAGCGGTTCATAAACCCAATCAGGAAGCCCATCACCCACGACAGTACCCCTAAGGCCAGCAGAATGGTGCGGGGCGTGCGCTCGCGGAAGGTGTAGAGCAGGGCCAGGTAGTTGGCGTTTTTGGTGGCGGCCAGGGCCAGCACCTGCTGGCCGGTAGCCTGCTGGGTGGGTTGGCGCGCCAGGTAGGCCAGCAGCTCGGCATCGAAACGGCGCCCTAGGGCCTCGGAGTAGCGCACCAGCCCCAGGCACTCGGCGGGGTCGGGGGTGGGGTGGCGCAGCTGCGCGGCCAGCGAGCGCAGCAGGTAGCCGTTTACCAGGGCGCGCAGCTCGGGCGGGTAGAGCTTGGCCTGGCGGTGCAAGTCGGCAATGCTGCTGGCTTCGGCATGCACGATGCCGTCGCGGGCCTTCACAGCGTTGCCCGAGGCCACCAGCGTAAACGAGAGCAGCAGCCCGAACATGCCGAAGATGCCACCTTCCACGCCAATCGACTTCCAGGTTTTGCCGTGCGCCAGGTAGCGCCGCCGCGCAAACTCGGCGCCTAGGTACACGGATAGCAGCAGGGTAATCGGATACGCGATAGTTATCCAGTAAGAGTCAACAACTGAGCGCCACACGGGAAATAATGAGCAATGAGCAATAAACAAAGAGCAAAGTTGCCCACTGTTCATTGCTCATTGCTCACCACTTACCACCCGGGCCGTTACGAGTACCTGGCCCACGTGGCGCATGGTATGCTCGGCGGCGTGGGTGAGCAGGCCCAGCACGGTGCTGGGCAGCTGGGCCCGGCCCACGCCGCGCCATTCGGGTAGGCTGGCCTCGGGCGTGGCGATGAGCTGGGCCAGCGCCGCCTCTACCTGCTGGCTAAAGGCTTGCAGCAGCTCCTGCACGGCGCCGGGGTGGGTGGGCGGCTGCTCCTCGGCGGCCAGGTAGGCGAGCTGGGCGGGGCCTAGGGCCTCGCCGCGGGCGTAGGTAAAGGTGCGGTCGAGCACGCCCGTGAGGTGGCGCAGGTGGAAGCCCACCGACGCCAACCCTAGGGGCCGCGCGGCCAGCTTGGCGGCCGGGAAAGTAGCCAGGTGCTCGGCCAACTCCTCGCGGGCTTGCAGCAGGGCGTGGGCTACGGGTTGCAGCAGCGGCGGCACCGCGGGCAGCGGACCGCGCAGCCACACTTCGGGAAGCGGGGATGGGTTGGGAGGCATGGGCTACTGCGCGATGATAGCGGGCTCGCTAAAGGTTTGCCGCTGAGTTGCGTACCGGCTGGCGCCTGTGCTGGCTTGTTGGCTTACGGTCAGGTAGTTGCCGCGCAGCCAGCGCATAGTCACGAATGTATTGTTGCCGCTGCCCGTGTTCAGGGCGTAGCCGTTTAGCTCTAGCTGCACTAGCTGCCCGTCCTCGTAGTATTCGTAGAGCCGTGGTTTGCTGCCGCCGTAGTACACCACCTTGCGCACGATGGCGCCGTGCCGCTTGTGCTTCACGGTTTCCTTCTTTATCCGCACTTCGCGCACCAGCGTTTCGCCGACGCTGGTCGGTATCACGCGCGGGACGCCCAGGCTCATAATAACCCGGCGCGTGCCCCCCAAGGCTAAAAAATTGGTTTTGACCTGCTGGGTGCGGGCGGCCGCCGAGGCGCGCACCCGCCGCGCGCGGGCTTGCAACGAGTCGTACTGCACCTGGTAGGGCGTAGGCGAGGCAGTGGTGGTGGCCACGGGCGCGTCTTGGGCGTGGGCGGCTAGGCTGAGGACCAGCAGCCCGGCAAGGGTAACCAGTTTTTTCATTCTCGGGAAAAGCAGGACGGTAAGATAGCACCGTAAATATATCGGCGGGCTTGGCGCGGCCAACTACCCCTAGGGCCGGCGTACCTTTGGGGGCGCGGCCTGGCCGCGGTTTTTCTGCTGTTTCGTAATGTCTGCTTCGCTTCCTACCACGGCCCTGCTGGCCGCCGCCGCTCAGTTTGGCACCCCGCTCTACGTGTATGAGGCCGCCACCATCCGGCGTCAGTACCACAAGCTCACGGCGGCTTTCAGCGGCCACCCCACGCGGTTCTTTTACGCCTGCAAGGCCCTTACCAACGTGGCCGTGCTGCGGGTGCTGCTGGCCGAGGGCGCGGGCCTCGACTGCGTGAGCATCAACGAAGTACGCCTGGGGCTACACGCGGGCTTTGCGCCCGAAAACATCCTGTTTACGCCCAACAGCGTGGCCTTCAGTGAGCTGGTGGAGGCCAAGGAACTGGGCGTGAACCTCAACATCGACAACCTCGCGCTGCTCGAGCAATTTGGGGCCACGTTTGGCGGCAGCTACCCGGTGTGCGTGCGCCTGAACCCGCACATCGAGGCGGGCGGCAACTACAAGATTTCGACCGGCCACATCGACAGCAAGTTCGGCGTCAGCATTCACCAAATGCGCCACCTCGAGCGCGTGGTGAAGGGCACCGGCCTGCACGTGCGCGGCCTGCACATGCACACGGGCTCCGAGATTAAGGACGTAGAGGTGTTTTTGCGGGCGTTAGATATTCTATTCGACGCCGCCCGGCGCTTCCCGCAGCTGGAGTTCCTGGACCTGGGCTCGGGCTTCAAGGTGCCCTACAAGCCCGGTGACCCCGAAACCGATGTGGCCGGCCTGGGCGAGCGCGTGGCGGCGGCCTTCCAGGACTTTGAGGTGGAATACGGCCGGCCGCTGGAAGCCTGGTTCGAGCCGGGCAAGTACCTGGTGAGCGAGTGCGGCTTCTTGCTGGTGGAGGTGAGCACCGTGAAGCACACCACGGCCACGGTGTTTGCGGGCGTCAACTCGGGCTTCAACCACCTCATCCGGCCGATGATGTACGACGCCTACCACCACATCAGCAACCTCTCGCACCCGGCCAGCCCCGAGCGCCTGTACACGGTGGTGGGCAACATCTGCGAAACCGACACCTTCGCCTGGGACCGCCTGCTGCCCGAGGTGCGCGAGGGCGACGTGCTGGCCTTCCACAACGCCGGCGCCTACGGCTTCGAGATGAGCAGCAGCTTCAACTCGCGCCTGCGCCCCGCCGAGGTACTGCTGGAAGAGGACGGCAGCCTGCGCCTCATCCGCAAGCGGCAGACGTTTGAGGACCTGTTGGCCGGGCAGGTGGCCTAGGGGAGTTAAGAGGTAAAAGGTAAGAGGTAAAAAAGGCGGTCATGCTGAGCTTGCCGAAGCATCTCTACCGCGCCGTTAGAATTAACCGCACGACATTATTCAGCAGAGATGCTTCGGCAAGTTCAGCATGACCGCCTTTTTTACCTCTTACCTTTTACCTTTTACCTCTTAACTTCTCATGAAACGCCGCCCCGCCCCTACCCTGCGCAAGCCCGACCGCTTCGAGCAGACGCTCATTGGGCTGGATGCGCGGCAGCTGCTGGAGCTGGGGCGCGAGTTTGAGCAGGTGCGGTTTCTGAGCTGCTCGCTGGGCGAGGCCAACCTGGGTGGGCTGCGCTTCGAGGACTGCCTGTTTGAGCGCTGCGACCTGGGCAATGCCCGCCTAGGGGGTGCGGCGCTGCAAAACGTGGCCTTTGCCGACTGTCGGCTGCTGGGCGTAGGCTTCGGGGCGTGCCAGGACATGCTGTTTGGCGTGCACTTCGACGACTGCCTGCTGCGCTACGCCACCTTCGGCGGCAAGAAGCTGGCGGGCACCCGCTTCGAGCGCTGCCAGCTACAAGAGGCCGACTTCACCAACGCCGACCTGAGCCAGGCGGTGCTGGCCGGCTGCGACCTTACGGGCACGGTCTTCCACAACACCCGGCTGGCGGGCGCCGACTTTACCACCGCCACCGGCTTCAGCCTCGACCCCGAAGCCAACGTGCTAACGGGCGCCCGCTTCGCGCTGGACGGCCTGCCGGGCCTGCTCGACAAGTACGGGCTGGTGGTAGTTTAAACTTCGGGCCCTAGGGCCGGGTTGCCCCTGTACGCCTACTGCTACTCTGCCATGATTACCCTCCTCGTCGGCACCAACCGGCCCCAGTCGCGCGCCCGCCAGCTGGCCGATTTCTACGCCACCCTGCTCGCTGAACTGGGCGCCACCTACCAGCTGCTGGATTTGACCGAGCTGCCTATTGATTTCCTCAACGTGGCGCTCTACCACAACGCCGGCCAGCACCCCGACTTCAACCGTTTCATCGCCCCGCTCGACCAGTCGGATAAGCTCGTCATCTTCGCGCCCGAGTACAACTGCTCCATCCCCGGCGCGCTCAAGGTATTCATCGACGCCCTGCCCTACCCCGGCGGCATCCGGGGCAAGCAGGCGGCGCTGGTGAGCCTAAGCAGTGGCAGCCAAGGCGGCGGCCTGGCCCTGAGCCACCTCACCGACATCCTGTTCTATCTCGGCACCAGCGTGCTGCCGCAGCGGGTGCGCCTACCGTTTATTGGAAAGCACCTCACGCCCGCCGGCGAGCTTACCAGCGAGTTATACCGCCAGTTACTACGCGAGCAAGCCGAGGCGTTACTGGCGGCTTAGCTTTTTAGATATGCTTGCTTAAATAGGCGGTCATGCTGAGCGCAGCCGCAGCAGCTCTACCGCGTAAGTAATCCTGACGCCAAGGTTTAGTTACGCGGTAGAGCTGCTGCGGCTGCGCTCAGCATGACCGCCTTTTGTTAGGAGCTAGCGCCAGGTTTTGAGCGCCAGCGCCATGCCGTAGAGCGTGACGACTAGCACACCCAGCGCCGAGAAGATGGCCACCGCGTCGCGCACGTTTTTGCCGGCCCAGTCCATCAAAAAGAACTTGTGCAGCACCGCAAACGAGAGGCCTTCGCGCCGGTCGCCGTCGCGCACCAGGGCGGCCGGGCGGCCAGTGGCGGGCTCCACATATAGGGCGGGGTGGCCCGCGCCGGCGTAAGTGAGCTTCACCACCGGCAGGCGCTTGTTCACGAAGCCGTACTCGCCAGCGAAGCGCGTTACCAGCTCGGGGCTGCCTAGGGCGGCCGGGCTGGCCGGGGCGGCGCCAAGGCTGGCAGCGGCCGTACCAATGGCGGTACGGGTTTCGGCTTCGGGGCTTGGCGTGGCGGGCAGCACGCAGCAGTCGGCCGGTAGTGCATCGTTGGCGCCGGCTAGGGCCGTGCCCGGTACCAGATGGCCATCCAGCGCCTGCGCAAACTGCTCGCTCAGCTCGCGGGCGTAGGCAAACTCGCCGTCGGGCAACACGCTACCGTCGCGGGTGCTGCGGTACGTCACCTGGGGCGGGCCGCCGGCCCCTAGGGCCACCAGGCGGTAGTAAGGCTGGCCGCCCACCCGCGCCAACGACACGCCCTGCACCGGCGCGGGACCAGTGAGCGCGGCGGTCAGCGGCCAGGTGAAATCGCTGGCCGTAAAGGCATTTACCCGCGCCACCTGCTCGCGGCGGTCGGGCGTGAGCTTCTGCCAGAGGTGGTAGGAGGCGCTCAGGGCGAAGGTGAACGTGACGAAGGCCACCCACAGCCCGAGGGTGCGGTGGCGGCGCCGCAGCCAGCCCACCTGGTCGTGGGGGGAGCGCGGCTGGCGCAGCTTGCGCCGCACGAAGCCGTAAATAACCAAGCCGCTCAGGGCCGACACCCAAAGCACGGTGGTGAAAATCAGCATAATGCCCAGGTGCAGCGGCCTAGGCAGCGCGTCGAGAAAATCCCAGTTGTGCAGCATCCCAAACAGCCACAGGAAGCGGGCCCGCGCGTAGTTGTTGAAGGTGCCCAGCCGGCTCTGCCCGGTTTCGACGAACACGGCCATGCCATCGGGCCGGTCGAAGGTGATTTTCCAGACCGGCAGCAGGCGGTTAATGAACTTGTAGTCAGCGGTATAGTGCGTCAGGCGCTCGGCGCGGGCCACGGCGCTGGTCGAGTCGGCCAGCAGGTAGCGGGCCACGTCTTCGGCGTAGGCGCGGTCGCCCTGGGGCAGCTCTTGGCCGGTGGCGGCGGCAAAGTAGCGCAGCTGCCCGCGGTAGTCGGCCAGCTGGTAGTAGGGCTGGCGCCGGTACTGCACCACGCGCAGGTTGCGCACGGTGCCCAGCTGGTAGCGGGCCAGTATCTGCGGCACTGGCACCCCTAGGGCACTGGCTCGCAGCGCTGGCGTGGGCACCGTTTCGTGGGCAATGGGCGGCCGCAACCAATTGGCCATCAAGGGGTGCGAGATGCCACTGAGCGTCCAGGCCAGCACGGGCAGCACCGTGAGCAGGCCCAGCACCCGGTGCCAGCGGTACAGGTGGCGCCCCACAAAGCGCCGCACGGGCGAAGCCGCCGCGCGGGGCGGCGAAGTAGTTGTTTGCATGGAAGATATTGATTTACAGAACGCAGCGCTCCGCTTAAGACGAGAGGAAAAGAGGCCATTGACGGCGCTACGGCGCATTCTTCACCTGGGCGGCGAAGGTGTAGCCTAGGCCCAGCGTGAGGGTGCGAGGCGCCGCGGCGGTGTAGGTGGTGCCGTACTGGTTGGCCGTTACCAGGGTGGCGTATAGCGCATTGCCTAGGTTGATGACGTTGGCCCACACCTCGAGCCCGCGCACGGCGGGCTGGGGCAGGCGGTAGCCCAGGCGCAGGTTGAGCACCGTGTAGCCGGCGTAGGTCTTGGTATTGGCAGTATTGGTATAGTACTGGCCAATGCGCTGGCACTCCAGCCCCAGGCGGGCGCCGGGCACGAAGCGCGGCTTGTAAAACACCTCCGCGTTGGCAATCCAGCTGGGGGCGCTCACCATGCGGTTGCCCGAGTAGTCGCGGTTCTGGCCCTGCACTACCTCGCTGTATTCCAAATACGTATGGCGGGCGTTGGTGCCGCTAAGGCGGAAATTCACCTCCGCAACCGGCGCGTAAGTCAGCGTGTACTCGATGCCCTGGTGGCGGGTAGCGCCCACGTTCTCGCTCTGGGTGGTGTTGTCGGCTTGCAGCAAGCTCACGATTTCGTTGCGCCCCTCCAGCTGGTACACGCTCACGTCCACGTACACCTTGTGGTCGAGCAGGGCCGCCCAGCCGCCAGCCTCGTAGTTGGTGAAGTTGGCCTGCTTCAGCTCAATAGTTTGGCGCGAGCTGTAGAGGCTGCCCGTTTCGGGCGGCTGAAAGCCGGTGCTGACGTTGGCGTACACGCCCTGGTTGGCCCCTAGAGCATAGGTCAGCCCTAGCTTGGGCGCCACGATGTTGTAGACGTTATTCTGGGCCGGCTTCTTAGTGGTTTGGCTGCCGCTCAGTAAGTTCACGAAATGGTATTGTACCCGGTCGTAGCGCAGGCCACCCACCACGCGCAGCGCCTCGGTAGCCTGCACCTCGTACTGGGCGTAGGCAGCCGCGTTGTAAAGGTCGGTGCGGTAGTTGTCGAGCAAGCGGCCGGTGTCGGTGTAGCCGGTGTAGAAATTACGGGCCACGTCCTTCTGCACGGTGAGGTAGCGGGCGAAGTAGGTGCTGGGGCTGTAGTCGAAGTACCCGCCCACGATAAGCCGCGAGTTTAAGAAACCGAAGTCGGCGCGGTGCTGCGCCAAAGCGCCGTAACTATTGAACGACTGATTGTTGACTTGCCCGTTCGAGCTTTGGTAAACGCCGTTCACCCGCATGTCGGCCAGGTAGTAGCTCGGCAGCTGGCCGGTCGAGTTGTAGCGCGTAAAGGCCGTGAGCGCCGTGCGCTGGCGCGGGTTCCAGTCGTGCTCCAGGCGCAGGCTGGCCCGCACGGCCGTCACCACCCGGTTGGTGAAGCGGTTGTTGCTGGCGTAGCTGCGGCCGTAGAACCGGGTGCTGTCGAGCGTGCCGGGCGTTTGGGTGTTGAGGTAGTTATACGTGCCCATGCCCACCAGCCGGGTTTTGGTACTAAAGGCATAGTCGGCCCGCGCCGTCCACGACTGCTTATCGAAGTCGGAGTAGTCTTGCCAGCCGTTGCGCTGCCGGGCCGCGTAGCCACCCACAAATACCCCTAAGCGCCCTACTGTGCCGCTGGCGCTGGCATCGACGCGCCGGTAGCCGTAGCCGTCGCCCTGCACCGAGAGGCCCGCCGTAGGTAGCGGCGTGGGCTGCTGGGTGAGGAAATTGATGGCCCCACCAATGGCGTTGGAGCCGTAGAGCGACGACGCGGGTCCCTTCACCACCTCGATGCTGCGCACGCCAGCCTGGTTTATTTCGTACAGCGCGTTGTGGTTGAAGATGCCGATGGGCCGGATGGGCAGGCCATCCTCCAGGTACAGGTACACGGCATTGGTGCTAATGGGCTGGCGAATAGCCATCATGTGCTGCTCGTTGCCCAGGTTCACCATGTACACGCCGGCCACTTTGTTGAGCAGCTGGTAGGGCGCGGTGGCCTTGGTATCGGCAATGAGCTGGGGCGCTACCTGGCCGATGGCCACCGGCGCCTGGGTGCGCCGCTCCTGCTCGCGGCTGGCCGATACCACCACGCCCTGCAGGTTGAGGGGCGCCGCTTCGAGTCGCACCGTGAGGGCCTGGCTACCGGCGGGCACCCGCACGTTTTGGGTGTTATACCCAATAAAAGAGGTAATTACCTCGCGGACGCCCGCCGCGGCCGGCAGCACGAAATGGCCGGCGGCATCGGTGGTAGTGCCCACCTGCGTGCCCGGCACCACCACCGTGACGCCCGGCAGCGGCTGCTGCGACTGCGCGTCGAGCACGGTGCCGCGCAGCGGGGCTTGCTGCGCACACGCGCAGCCCAGGCTGGCAGCCGCCAGCCCGGTACCCATTAAAAATGACTTCATCCCTTGTTACGAAAGCTAAAAACAAACCAAGGGGGCTAGGCGCGGGGCGCCCGGCTGCGCGCACCGCGGCAGCCAGGCCAACCGGCCGGCAACTCCCCATCCGCAAGTTGTTTTTAGCCTAACGGCGGGTGAAAAACCGCGCCCAGCGGCGCGGCGTAGCCTTGCGCCACCAGCCGGGCGTAGCGCCGGGCCAATGGCGCCACCGGGCGCGGGGCCCGCGGCTGCCAGCCCCCGAAGGCCGCCGGCAGCATCTCCAGCCGCTCCTTGAGCGGGCCGGCCGACTTGCTCTCGCGCTCCTCCTGCTTTTTCAGCTGCTTGGCAAAGTAGCACTTGCCGTCGCAGTGCAGGCTAGGGCGGGCCTTGTTCACGCAGTAGCGCGCCGTGATGGCCGCCCGGTTGAGCGTGAAGTTTGCCACCAGCAGCTCGCGGCTGAAGGTTTGCAGCAGCACCAGGGCCGCGAGCAAATAGGCAAGCGTAGGCTTCAAGCGTTGGAAAATGGCTAACCAGCGGCAAAAATAGCGTCGGCCGGCGGTTGTTCATCCCCTAGGCCTGCTGCGGGCACTTATCTTTGGTAAGCGCCCTTTCCTATTCTGCCGGCCAGCTAGCTACTCCTAGGGGCCGCATACCGCGCGGGACCGGCGAGCGTTACTGACAGCAACTTAGCTTTTTAAGCGATGAAAAACCGTTTTCTATTCACTGCCGGCCTAGGGGTGCTGGCCGCCGCGGCCGGGCTGCTGGGTGGCTGCAAAAAAGACGCCGATAGCAGCGAGCCCACCGTGGGCACCGTGGCGCTGGCGCTGGAGCACGTGGCGGGCCCCAAGGCCGTGGCGCTGAACGGCACCACCTACCAAACCGCAAGCGGCGAAACCTTCAGCATTAACACGTTGGAGTACTACATTTCCAACGTGGTGTTCACCAAGGCCGACGGCAGCACCTACGCCGCGCCGGGCGTATACCACCTGGTAGACGTGAGCAAGCCCAGCACCACCAGCCTCACCATCAGCAACGTGCCGGTGGGCGACTACGCGGGGGTGAAGTTTGTGGTGGGCGTGGACTCGACGGCTACTAAGGCCGACCCGCTCTCGCTGACCGGCGACCTGAACCCGGCCAATAATATGTATTGGGTCTGGAACACGGGCCACATTTTCATGAAGCTGGAGGGCACCGTCACCTCGGCCGGCAACAAGGCCCTGACGGCGCACATTGGCGGCTACCGGGCGCCTTACAGCGCCATCGTCACGGCCGCGCCGGCCTGGCCCAGCGGCACCACCCTGCAAGTGCGGGCCGGCCAGGCGCCGCAGGTGCACCTCGTGGCCAACGTGCTAAGCTTGTTTGACGGCGTAACGCACCTGCCCCTGAGCACCTTCCCCACGGCCATGCAGCCCAGCGCCACCTCGGTGCAGGTGGCCCGCAACTACGCGGCGGGTATGTTTTCGGTCAAGGGCGTGCAAGCCAACTAGCTCACGGTCATGCGGCTAGCCCAGCTTATACCGGCCCCGCACCGGCCGCTGGCCCGCCTGGGGCTGGTGGCCGGCCTCGGGCTGGCCGGGCTGCTGGCGGGCGCGGGCAGCCGCCCGGTAGCAGCGGTGCCCGGCACTGCGCAGCCCGCCAACTTTCCGCCCATGGTGTATGGGCTGGCCGGCAACCCGCCCGATGCGGCCACCTTCGCCCTGGGCCGGCAGCTCTTTTACGATGCGCGCCTTTCGGCCGACGGCACCGTGTCGTGCGGGTCGTGCCACCGGCCGGCGGCGGCGTTTGCGCACGCGGGCCACCGCCTTAGCCCCGGCGTGGGCAGGCAGCTGGCCGCCCGCAACGCCCCGGCTCTGCAAAACCTGCGCTGGCGCCGTGGCTTCATGGCCGATGGCGGCGCCCTGGGGCTGGAGCTGCAGGCCCTGGCGCCCCTCACCGACCCTAGGGAAATGCACCGGCCGCTAGCGGCAGCCCTCGCCCAGCTCAACGCCGACGCCGACTACCGGCGGCAGTTCGCGGCTATTTATGGGCCGGGGCCCATTGGCACCGCGCAGTTTTTGCGGGCGCTGGCGCAGTTCACGGCCGCGCTTACCTCGGCCAATTCGCGCTACGACCACTACGTGCGCCACGAAGCCGGCGGCCAGCTTACCAGCCAGGAAATAAGCGGCTTAGCGCTATTCCAAGCAAAGTGCGCCGGCTGCCACGCCACCGACTTGTTCACGGACGAGAGCTACCGCAACAACGGTCTCGACCGCACGTTTCCCCTCGACTCGGGCCGGGCGCGCATCAGCCTCAAGCCCGGCGACGTGGGCCGCTTCAAGGTGCCGAGCTTGCGCAACGTGGCCCGCACTGCCCCCTACATGCACGATGGGCGCTTCGGCACCCTAGGGCAGGTGCTGGCCCACTACGACCACGGTGTGCAACCCTCGCGCACCCTCGACCCGCGGCTGCGCCAGCCGAATGGGCGGCTCGGCATTCCGCTTTCGGCGCCGGAGCGAGCCAACTTGCTGGCGTTTCTGCGCACCCTGACCGACCGCGACTTCCTGACCGACCGCCGCCTGCTGGCTCCCGCGCCGACAGCCCCGGCACTGCCCGGTCGGCTTTTTTCAGTATTTACGCCCGCTTGGCTGGCCGCCCGAAACTAAGCCGGCCGGCTTCGTCGTTCTGGTGGCGCCCCGGCTTCGTTTGCCTTTCCTGGCCTTTTGCCTATGTCGCTACGCACTACCTGCCTGCTCGTTTCGACCCTGCTGAGCGCCCTAGGGCTGGTAGTAGCCAGCTGCCAAAAGGGCGGCGGCACCGAGCCCGACGCTCCCGCCCCGGCCCCCACGCCTTATACACTTACGGTGCCGCCAGGCTTCCCCGCCCCTATCATTCCGGCCGATAACCCGCTCACCAACGAGGGCGTGGCCCTCGGGCGCATGCTTTTTTACGAGAAGGCCCTGTCGAGCACTGGCACCATGGCGTGCGGCTCGTGCCACCAGCAAAGCAAGGCCTTTACCGACGGCCGGGCCCTGGCCGTGGGGGTTGATGGCGTAGCCAATCCGCGCGGGGCCATGTCGCTCACCAACGTGCTCTGGAGCAGCGCCTTCGACTGGGATGGCGCCTTTGCGACCCTAGAGGCCCAGGCCCAGCACCCCATCGAAAACCCGATTGAGCTGCACCAGTCGCTGGCGGCGGGCGTAGCCAAGCTGCAGGCTACCAGTACCTACCCGCCGCTGTACCGGGCCGCCTTCGGCACCAGCACCATCACCAACGACCTGACCCTGAAGGCCCTGGCGCAATTCGAGCGCACGCTCATCTCGGCCAATTCGCGCTACGACAAGTTCATCACCAGCCGCACCGGCTTCACGGCCGACGAGCAGGCGGGCTTGCAACTTTACACCACCCACATTGCGCCCGGCGTGGTGCGCGGAGCCGAGTGCTTCCACTGCCACACCCAGCCGCTGATGTCATCGCAGTACGCGGGTCAGTTCTTCAACAACGGCCTCGACCTCACCTTCGCCGATACCGGTCGCGGCGCCGTCACGGGCCTGGCCGTCGACCAGGGCAAGTTCATCGCGCCCACCCTGCGCAACCTCGTTTTCACGGCGCCCTACATGCACGACGGGCGCTTCAAAACCCTGGAGGAAGTGCTCGACCACTACTCCGACCACGTGCAAATGGCCAGCCCCAACCTGGATAACAACCTCATCCAGGGTCTCAACAACCCGCCCTTCGGCACCCACATGGACCTCACGGCCACCGAGAAACGGCAAGTCATTGCCTTTCTCAAAACCCTCACCGACTCGTCCTTCGTGGCCGACAAGCGCTTCGCGGACCCGCACTAGGCTGGCCGCCGCGCGTATTTTTGGGTACAATCGCCTTTATGCTGCCTCTGCCCAACCCGCCTACCGCCCTGCGTTACCAGCCCGAGCTAATGGGGTTTCGGGCCGTGGCCATCGGGCTGGTGGTGCTGGGGCACTGGCTTCTGCCGCCTTTTCCGCTCAGCGAGGTGGGGCGCTTGCCGCTGTTTGTGCTCAGCGGCTACCTCATTTCGGGCATTATCTGGAAAAATGATATCTATTGGGGCGGCAGCCCCGGCTGGACGCGCCGCCTGGGTATTTTTTACACGCGGCGCTTTTTGCGCATCATTCCGCCCTACTACCTCTCGCTGGCCCTAGGGGCCCTGCTGCCGCTGGCTACGCTGTACCAGTACCCCGGCTGGTTTTTGCTGCCCCTCACCAACGTCCTATGCTACCAGCTCCGCAGCTGGCCCGAAGGCGTGGGCCATTACTGGACCATGGCGCTTGAAGAGCAGTTTTACTTAATCTGGCCCTTGGCGCTGGGCCTACTGCGGCAGCGGGCGGCCGGGCTGTGGCTGCTGGTGGCGGCCGGGCTGGCCTACCGCTGCTACGCCGTGCTTTACCTGGTGCCCGCCACGCCCGTTTACGCCACGGTGCTGCTGCCGGCCTGCCTCGATTTATTTGCCCTAGGGGCGCTGCTGCGGCTTCATACTGCGGCGGCGCGCGCCCGGCCGGGGCAGCGGCGTCCCTACCCCGGCTGGCCCGCCGCCGCGGCCGGTGCCGCCTGGGGCCTGCTTTGGGCCGGCACGCGCGCCACGCTGCCGGCCGAGCAGCTGTGGTCGGTGCTGGCGCCGGGCCTGGGGGCCGTAGTCAGCTATTTCACCCTGCGCTGGCTGATGAGTTCGCCGCGCCAAGGCCGCTGGCTGGCGCACCCGCTGGCGCAGTGGCTAGGCAAGCGCAGCTACGGCATGTACCTCTTTCACTTAATGCTGCCCGTTTTTTACCAGCGGCTTATCTATTACTTCCTCCCGGCGGCTAGCGCGTGGCGGCCCTGGCTGCTCCAGCCACTCGTCATGGCCCTGGCGCTACTGCCGCTGCTTGTCAGCCTGAGCGCGCTGTCCTGGCACTGGCTCGAAGCCCCGCTGGAGCGCCTTAAAACCCGCTACGCTTACGAGCCGGCCGCCGTGCCCCAGCAAATCTAGCGCCTACTCTAGCGCCTACTGCCCTAGGGCCAACGCCATAAAGAAAGGCCGCTAGTTTAGCGGCCTTTCTTTATGAAAAATTAAATACTAAGCGAATCGTCTACAAAATCCGTGGAATCCGCTAAAATCCGTGCTAATCAGTGGTCTAGTCCACGTTGTCGTGCAGAAACCGGTTGTCACCCAGCAGCTCGTTATCGTCGCTGAGGTTAAAGCGCGAAATATTTTGGGCGCTGCTCGGCGTCACGGGGTCCAGCTTCTGGCCGCGGCGCAGGTAGGCGGGGGTATCGAGGTGGGCCGTGGTTTCGGGCGTCAGGCCCTGGTTGAGCTGCTGTAGGCGGCGGTGGCGCTCCTCCATTTGGGCGGGGGGCAGCACCGGGCGGGGGCGCGGGGTGGCGGGCTGCTGGCCGGCGGCTGGGCTAGGCAGCAGCACCGGCTCGCCGGGCGCCGTGATGGGCGCCCCGGTCAGGCCGGTTTGGGCGCTGGGCAGGGCGGGGCCGTTGAGGTCGATGACCACGCGGGCAGGCTCGGGGGCGGCCGATGCCGTGAAGCTCGGCACCAGCGGCGTGGGCAAACCCTGCCGCTCTTTGTCGAAGACGTTGATTTGCGGGTCAACTGCTACTGGCGCGGCCTCGGCTACCGGCTCGGGTCGCGGGGCGGCCGAGCCGGCCCCAATGTCGTGGGCCTCGCGGGCAAAGCCAGTCGCAATCACCGTCACGCGGATGCTCTGGCCGAGGGTTTCGTCGGTGCCGTGGCCAAAAATCATCTCGGCATCCTCGCCCGCTTTATGCTGGATGTACTCCGTGATTTCCGACAGCTCATCCATTTCCAGCTCGGCTTGGTCGCCGGACATGATGCTGAGCAGGATTTTCTGGGCGCCTTGAATGTCGGTGTTGTTGAGCAGCGGCGAATTAAGGGCTTCTTCGGCGGCGCGGCGGGCGCGGTTTTCCCCCTCCGTAATGGCGCTACCCATCACGGCGGCGCCCGAGTCCTTCATCACCGTCTTCACGTCCTCAAAGTCCACGTTGATGTCCGCCGTCACCGTGATAATCTCGGCAATCGACTTGGCCGCCGTGGTCAGCACTGAATCGGCCTTGGCGAAGGCCGCGCCCATGGGCAGGTTGCCGTAGAGCTGGCGCAGCTTGTCGTTGAGAATCACCAGCACCGTGTCGCAGTGCTCACTCAGCTCGCGGATACCCTGCTCGGCCTGCTCGCGCTTCTTCTTGCCCTCAAATAGGAATGGCGCCGTCACGATGCCCACCGTGAGAATACCCAGCTCCTGCGCCACCTGCGCAATCACCGGTGCCGCGCCGGTGCCGGTGCCGCCGCCCATGCCCGCCGTGATAAACAGCATCTTGGTGCCGTTGTTGAGCAGTTCCCGAATCTGCTCGCGGCTCTCGATGGCCGCCTGGCGGCCACGCTCGGGCTTGGCCCCCGCCCCTAGGCCCTCCGTCAGGTCCACCCCAATCTGGAGCTTGTTGGGCACGGTTGAGCTTTCCAGCGCCTGCCGGTCGGTATTGCAGATAATAAACTCCACGTCCTTGATGCCCTGCTTGTGCATGTGCTTCACGGCATTGGAGCCCCCGCCGCCCACCCCAACTACCTTAATAATTGAGCGGCTTTGGGAAGGAACTTCAAAAATAAAAGTCATCGTCTACTAGCTGTTAGCCATCAGCCATTAGCTGTCAGCTTATATGGTCAATAAAAAAACTGCAATCGAAAACGTGAAGCCAACAGCTAATAGCCAGCAGCTAACAGCTTGCTATTTAGTATTGCTTGTCGTCGAAATCGTCAATCAAAATTCCCTTTAGCTTGTCGGTCATGCCCTTGAGGTAGCTGCCAAACTTGCTGGGGCCTTTGGGTTCCTTGGGCTTTTCTGGCTCGGGCGCGGGAGCTGGCGCCGGGGCCGCCGTGAAGGAGGGCACCACCGGGGCCGCCACTGGCGCGGGGGCCGAGTAGGCATAAGCAGCAGGCTCTTCCTCGCCGTACACGGGGCGCACCAGGCGCTCGTCGGTTACGGCTTGGTAGCCGGCCAGCACCAGGCCCACGCCCGTCGCGTGCATGGGCGACTTCACGGCCTCAATCTTGCCCTTGCCCAGGTGTTGGTTGGGGTAACCGATGCGCGTATCGAGGCCGGTAAGGTACTCGGTCAGCTGCTCCAGGTTTTGGAGCTGCGACCCGCCGCCGGTCAGCACAATGCCGGCCGAGAGCTTGTCTTGCAGGCCCATGCGGTAAATCTCCGCGTACACCAACTCCACAATCTCCGACATGCGCGCCTCAATGATGTGCGCCAGGTTCTTGAGCGACACTTCTTTAGGCGGCCGGTTGGGCAAGCCCGGAATGCTCACGATTTCGTAATCGCTGGCTTCCTCGGCAATGGCCTTGCCGAATTTTACCTTTAGCTGCTCGGCCTGGCTAGGCGTCACGTTGCACCCCTGGCGAATGTCCTGGGTGATGATATTGCCGCCAAACGGCAGCACGGCCGCGTGCCGAATCACGCCGTCCTTGAATACGGCCAGGTCGGTGGTGCCGCCGCCAATGTCAATCAGCGCCACGCCGGCTTCCTTTTCCTCGTCGCTCAGCACCGATACGCTCGACGCCAGCGGCTCCAGAATGAGGTCGGCGATGGCCAGGCCCGCCTTGGTCACGCACTTGTTGATGTTGTTGATGGCCGCGCTCTGCGCCGTGATGATGTGGAAGTTACCCTCCAGGCGTACCCCGGCCATGCCGATGGGGTCAGTGACGCCGCCCTCAAAGTCCACCTTGTAGTCCTGCGGCATCACGTGAATGATTTGCGAGCCGGGCGGCGTTACCAGCCGGTACATATCGGCGGTGAGGCGGTTCACGTCGTCCTGCGAAATCTCGCTGTCGGCGTTGGGCCGCGTAATGGAGCCATTGTGCTGCAGGCTGCGGATGTGCTGCCCGGCAATGCCCACGTTCACCACGCCAATATCGATGCCCGACTGCTCCTCAGCCTGCCGGATGGCGCGCCGAATAGCATCCACGGTTTTGTCGATGTTGAGCACCACGCCGCGCTGCACGCCTTCCGACGTCGCCTTGCCCATGCCCAGAATTTCGAGTTTGCCATACTCGTTTTTGCGGCCCACCAAGGCACAAATTTTAGTGGTGCCAATGTCGAGGCCGACGACGATTTTATCTTGTTGCATGGGAGTCGAGGCGAGCAGTGAAAGAACGAAAGCTAAGTTTGTTAGCCGTTTATTTAAAAAAGAAAGAATTGATTTGCAAGTAATTTCTACTCACAAATTATTTGGTTTTGGTATTCCACATTTACCCGATGGTAGGTATCCCAGCCCAAAACTGACGGAATTTGTCGGTAAAATACTATCAATTTAGCGAATTTTCCAGCAATGTCACTGGGTGAGCCAAACTCTACGCGCTGGTCGCCGACCTGTTGCGTAAAGCTGAGCTTGCCGCCCGGCTCCACGAATACCTCGGCCACCTGCGCCCGCCAAAACGGATGCTCGTCTACGTAGCGCAGAAAATCAAGGTAGCCGCGCCCCACGCTGTCTTGAAAGAAGCTGGGGGGCAGCGCCCCACCGCCGGCGCGGCTCACCGTAGCCACCCGCGCCGTGTAGAGCGGCGAAAGCGGCAGACGCTTGCCGCTGGCATCAAGGTAGCTATCCAGGCGGTCGTCGGCGTGCACCAAGCGGGCAATGGGGCGGTTTTGGCGCACGTCGGCGTGCAGGTTGCCCGCCAGGTCGCGGTACACCTGGGCGTCGCGCACGAAAGGATGCGCCCGCAGGCGGCTCTCTAGCTGGCGCAGGCGCGGGCCCTCGGGCACGGTGCCCAGCACCGGGTCTTTGCCCCCGGCGGTAAGCAGCGCCGTGACGCCACGCTCGCTGATGAAAAACGTGTTTAAGTCGTTGGCAATAGTCACCACGATATTCTCGACCGGCTTGTGCGCCTGCCGCACCACCGCAAAGGTGGCCATGCCGCCTAGGCCCAGCAGGCAGGCGAACGCAACGAGCAGGTTACGAACATTTTTTTGCATGCATTTTTATTCCTGACCAGTAGTCGGCACCGGAATTAATTTAACTTGTTTTCTAAAATAATTAGCTGGCGTTTTTTGGATTAATCCAGTAAAACACCCGTGGTAAAAACCTCTATTTACCGCGATTATTCAGGCTGCCTGCACTATTTTTTTCAGCTTCGGAACCAACGTATCAATATCGCCCGCGCCAACCGTTGCTAATATGTCAAATGTAGGCGAATCTTGGGCGTTTTGCAATACTTCTTCTTTGGTTTGCAATGATTTAGCGGAAGAAATTTTGGCCAATAATATGTCCGAAGTAATTCCAGGAATTGGTAATTCGCGGGCCGGGTAAATATCCAGCAAAACCACTTCGTCGGCCAGGCTCAAGCTTTGTGAAAATCCCTCGGCAAAATCGCGGGTGCGGGTAAATAAATGGGGCTGAAAAATGACGCGCAGGCGCTTGCCCGGATACAGCGCCCGCAGCGAGCGCAGGAAAGTTTCTATCTCGCGCGGGTGGTGCGCGTAGTCATCCACGTACACCTTATTGGGCCCGGTCACAACGAATTCAAACCGCCTTTTCACGCCCTGATAAGCCGCCACGGCCGCGGGCAGCTGCGCGCTGGCCACGCCAAAAAGCTGCGCCGCTGCCGCCGCCGCCAGCATGTTCTCCACGTTGTGAAAGCCCGGCACGGCCAATTGCAGCCCCGGCACCATTCCTAGGGGGCCGTGCAAGTCGAAGGTAAACTCGTGGCCTGCGGCGGCAATGTGCTCGGCAAATAGATCGGGGCCCTGCGCGGCCGTGAGGCCGTAGCGCAGCACGCGGGTGCCGGGCGGCACAGCGGCGGCCACGCGCGCATCGGCGGTGTGGTTGAGCAGCAGGGTGCCGCCGGGCTTAATTTGGCTTACAAACTGGCAGAAGGAATCAATTAGCGCGCTTTGCTCGCCGTAAATATCGAGGTGGTCGGCATCGGTGCTGGTGACGATGGCCACGTCGGGATGCAGGGTCAGGAAGCTGCGGTCGTACTCGTCGGCCTCTACCACCACGGGCGCGGCGGGCGTCTGGGGTAGCAGCAGGTTGCTGCCCAGGTTCACCGAAATACCCCCTAGGAAGGCGCCCGCGTCGAGGCCGGCGTGGTGCAGCAAGTGGGCCACCATGCTGCTGGTAGTGGTTTTGCCGTGGGTGCCGGCCACCGCAATGGTAGGCCGGCCGGCCGTGAGCACGCCCAGCACCTGACTGCGCTTGCGAATATCGTAACCCTCGGCGCGTAGCCAGGCCCACTCGCGGCTATCGGCCGGGATGGCGGGCGTCAGCACGACTAGTACCTGGTTTTTATTTTCCCGAATTACCGCCGGAATATTCGCTACGTCGTCATGGTAGTGCACGGCAATTCCTTCGGCTTGCAAGGCTTGCGTCAGGGGCGTTTCAGTTTTATCGTAGCCGCTTACTTGGTGGCCGTTGGCTTTAAACCACCGCGCCAGCGCCGACATCCCGATGCCCCCAATACCCAGAAAAAATACGTAAGGAAATTGCTGCACCTTTTTTAATTTAAATTAGGAGTTATGAATTATGAGTTGCGGCCAAGCGGCAACACTTGCGCAAGGGCGTAATTCTTACTGCATATTCTTCAGTTTTTAATTAACCTGAATAATTCGTCCACTATCGCCGTGGTAGCGGCGGGCCGGGCCAGTTCGCGCACCCGTTCGCTAAGCGTTTGCTGGCGGGCGGGGTCGGCCAGCAGGCGCAGGGTTTCGTCGTAGAGGCGGACGGCCGCGTGCTCGTCGGTGACGAGTACGGCAGCGCCTTTGCTCACCAGGGCTAGGGCATTTTTAGTTTGGTGGTCTTCGGCCACGTTGGGCGAGGGCACCAGCACGCTCGCCTTGCCCGTAAGGCAAAGCTCTGATACGGAGAGGGCCCCGGCCCGGCTGATAACCACGTCGGCCGCGGCGTAGGCCAGGTCCATGCGTTGAATAAACTCCAGGGCGTGCAGGTGCTGGGCGGCGTAGGGGGCTACCTGCTGCCGGGCCTCGGGGTAATAAAGCTTGCCGGTTTGCCAGAGTAGTTGCACGCCGGCTTCGGCCAGGCGGGGCAGGGCGGCGGCGGTAGCTTGGTTGAGGGTGCGGGCCCCTAGGCTGCCGCCAATTACGAGCAGCGTTTTTTTGGCGGGGTCCAGGTTGAAAAACGCGAGGGCTTCGGCGCGGTCGCCGAGGGCAATTTCGGTGCGGATGGGGTTGCCGGTGAGCACCAGCTTGTCGGCCGGAAAGAACTTTTCCATGCCATCATACGCCACGCATATCTTACTTACGCGGCGCGCCAGCAGCTTATTCACGAGCCCGGCGTAGGAATTTTGCTCCTGAATGAGGCTAGGAATGCCGCGCGAGGTGGCCGCCAGCAGCACCGGCGCCGAGGCGTAGCCGCCCACGCCCACCACGGCATCGGGCCGGAACTGCTCAATTAATTTGCCCGCGGCCCGCACCGAGCGAAATACCCGCACCGGAAACAAAAGGTTTTGGGGCGTGAGGCGGCGCTGCAAGCCGGTAATGTCGAGGCCCACAATGCTGTAGCCGGCCTCGGGCACGCGCGTCATTTCCATGCGGCCGTTGGCGCCCACGAACAGAATTTCGGCGTCGGGCTGCCGCCGCCGAATCTCGTTGGCAATTGCCACCGCCGGGAAGATGTGCCCGCCCGTTCCGCCGCCGGAAATGATGAATTTCATTAGATTTTTTCTTGTAATTAAGCGATGGTCATGCTGAGCTTGCCGAAGCATCTCTACCGCGTAAGTAATCTCAGACGCTAGGGCTAGTGCTGCGATAGAGATGCTTCGGCAGGCGGACGCCAGATGAGCATGACCACCCTTTTTATTAGTACCCCGCCCTTTTGCTAGGAATGCGCGCCGTATCGGCGGGCTCGCCCTTCATGGGGCGGATTTCGCGGTCACCCCGGCTCACTGCCAGGATGATACCGATGCTCAAACCAGTGAAAATCAAGGAAGTGCCACCCATGCTGAGCAGCGGCAGCGGCAGACCCGTCACGGGTCCTAGGCCCACGGCCACGCCCATATTCACCATAGCTTGCAGCACCAGGCTGAAACTGAGGCCCGCCGACAGCAAGCCGCCAAATGCCCCCTGGCTGTTCATCACCGTTTTCAGCCCGCGGTACAAAAAAGCGAGGTACAGAAAGAGCACTACCAGGCCGCCCAGCATGCCGTATTCCTCGATAATGATGGCGTAGATAAAGTCGGAATACGGGTGGGGCATGATGTTGCGCTCGGTGCTTTTGCCGGGGCCCTTGCCCGTGACGCCGCCCGTGGCAATGGCGATAAACGAGTGTTCGAGCTGAAACTGGGGCTTCTTGGTTTTGTCGGTGAAGTTGGACACGCGCGACACCACCGTGCCCAGGCGCTGCCCGGCCGCGAGGCCCGCGCCCCCTAGGGTCACGCCAATGGCCACCATCAGCAGCATCTGCTTCATGGGCACGCGGCCGATGAACATGAGCAGCAGGCAGGTGATGAAGAGCAGCAGCGCCGTGGAGGCGTTCGACAAAATGATGAGCCCGCAGATGACGCCCACCCACAGCATCACCGGAAACAGGGTGTTCCAGAAGTCGTGCAGGTGCTGCTGGCGGCGGCTGAGCATGCTGGCCAGGTGCGTGATGAGCGCCAGCTTGGCCAGGTCGGAGGGCTGAAACGTTTGGTTGATAACTGGAATAACCAGCCAGCGCGAGGCCCCGTTGATGTCGCCGCCCATGAAATAGGTGAACAACAGTAGCGGCACCGAAATGAGCAGCGCGTAGAGCGACAGGCGTGAGTAGTGGCGATAGTCGATGCGGTGGGCGGCCCAGGCCAGCACGAGGCCGCCCAGTATCAAACTACTGTGCTTCAAGGCAATACCCTCGACTGAGCCCGAGCGGCCGTGCAGCTCGTTGCGGTAGGCCAGCGTGCCGGTGGCCGAGTACACCACCGCGATGCTAATGAGCGAAAACAGGATGACGATGGCCCACAGAATGGGGTCGCCCTTGAGGTTGCGCTGGAGCCAGGTGAGGCGAAAGGTGGGCTGCATAGGACCGCAGATTTAACGGATTTAACGGATTTCGCGGATACGCCCGCCAGCGGCGGGCTGACTGCGCTTTTTAGCAAAAAACTACTCTAGGGCCCGCACTGCCGCGATAAACTGGCGGCCGCGGTCTTCGTAGTTCTGAAATAAGTCGAAGCTGGCGCAGGCCGGCGACAGCAGCACCACGTCGCCGGGGGCAGCGTGGGCGGCGGCGCGGCGCACGGCGTCGGCCATATCCTGGGTTTCTTCGATAAGGGGCACGTAGTCGGCGAAGGCGGCCACGAGTTTGGCATTATCGACCCCTAGGCAGATGAGGGCCTTTACTTTTTGCTGGGCCAGGGGCTGCAGCGGGGCGTAGTCGTTGCCCTTGTCGGTGCCGCCGGCAATCCAGATGAGGTTGCTTTTCACGCCGTCGAGCGCATACCAGGCGGCCTCCACGTTGGTGGCCTTGCTGTCGTTGATGTACGTCACCCCCCCTAGGTCGGCCACGGGCTGCAGGCGGTGCTCGGCGTTATGGAAGGTGCCTAGGGCTTGCTCGATAGCCGGGCGGCTGACGCCGGCCACGCGGGCGGCCAGCACGGCGGCCAGCACGTTCTGGCGGTTGTGCTCGCCGATGAGGGGCGAGGCTGCGGTGTTGACGCGCTCCGTCTCGCTGTAGTAGCCGGGCAGCAAGTCGAGGCAGATTTCGTTTTCCTCCTTGTAGTAGCCGCCCAGGTGAAAGTCGGGACGGTGGTGCAGGCTAAAGGGCAGCTGCTGCATGGGCCGCAGCGCCGCCTTGAAGTAGCGCTGGATATTCTCGTCGTCGGCGTTGTAGATGAAGGAGCAGCTGCTGTCCTGGTTGCGCACGATGCGCAGCTTCGACTCGGCGTACTTAGCCAGCGAGTAGTCGTAGCGGTCGAGGTGGTCGGGGGTGATATTGAGCAGCAGCGCAATCCAGGGCTGGAAGTAGCTGATGTCGTCGAGCTGGAAGCTGCTCAGCTCCAGCACGTAGTAGTCAAAGTTGTTTTCGATAACCTGCTCGGCCAGCGAGTAGCCGATGTTGCCGGCCAGCCCCACGTTGTAGCCCGCTTCCTTCAGCAGGTGGTAAGTGAGCAGGGTAGTTGTGGTTTTGCCGTTGGTGCCCGTGATGGCGATGTAGCGCGCCTGGGTGTAGCGGCTGGCAAACTCAATCTCGGAAATAATCGGAATATTTTTCTCCCGCAGCGCCTTGATAACCGGCGCCTTCTCCGGGATGCCGGGGCTCTTTACTACTTCATCGGCCCCTAGGATTCTATCCAGCGAGTGCATATTCTCCTCGAACTCGATACCGGCCTGGGTTAGCTTCTGCTTGTAGTCGGGCTTGATTTCGCCGCGGTCCGACACGAACACGGCGTGGCCTTTGGCTTGGGCCAGCAGGGCCGCGCCCACGCCGCTTTCGGCAGCTCCGAGGATAACGATATTTTTCATATTCTTTTCGGGTGTTTTCACCGCAGAAGACGCAGAGGGCTTCGCAGAGGAAGCGTAGAAGAACGGCCTCCGCGGTCCTTCTGCGGTGAAAACAGCATTAACGTAACTTCAACGTAACCAAGGTGATAACCGCCAGCATAATCCCCACAATCCAGAACCGCGACACGATTTTAGATTCGTGGTAGCCCAGCTTCTGGTAGTGGTGGTGCAGCGGCGACATGCGCAGCAGGCGGCGGCCCTCGCCGTACTTGCGCTTGGTATACTTAAACCAGCTCACCTGCACGATAACCGACAAGTTTTCAATCAGAAATACGCCGCACAATACTGGAATCAGCAGCTCTTTGCGCACGATGAGGGCCAGCACCGCGATAATACCCCCTAGGGCCAGCGAGCCGGTGTCGCCCATGAATACCTGCGCTGGGTACGAGTTGTACCACAAAAACCCGATGCACGCCCCCACGAAGGCCGTGCAAAAGATAACCAGCTCGCTGGAATCCGGGATGAACATAATATCCAGGTAATCAGCCAGCAGCGCATTACCGCTCACGAAGGCGAAAATGGCCAGCGTAATGCCGATAATGGCCGAGGTGCCGGCCGCCAGCCCGTCGAGACCGTCGGTGATGTTGGCGCCGTTGCTCACGGCCGTGATGATGACGATTACCAGCGGGATGTAGAGCAGGCCGTAAAACTCCTTGAACACGAACTGCGCGTTGGCAAACAAGTCGCTGTAGTTCAGCTCGTTGTTTTTCAGAAAGGGCACCGTCGTGATAGTCAGGTGCACGTCGCGCCACACCTTGGTGGCGTCCACGGCCGAGAGCTGGCCGTTGGGCAGCAGGTACTCGCGCACCGTCACCTCGTTGCTGTAGTAGAGCACCCAGCCCACCGTCAGGCCTAGGCCAATTTGGCCCAGCACCTTAAAGCGCCCGCTCAAGCCTTCCTTGTTCTTGCGAAACACCTTGATGTAGTCGTCGAGAAAGCCAATCAGCCCCAGCCACACGGTGCTCAGCAGCATCAGGATGATGTAGATGTTGCGCAGGCGCGCAAACAGCAGCACTGGCACCAGAATAGCCAGCAGAATGATGAGGCCGCCCATAGTGGGAGTGCCCTTCTTCTCCATCTGCCCTTGCAGGCCTAGGTCGCGGATGCTTTCGCCCACTTGCTTGCGCTGCAGCGCCCCGATGAGCCGGCCCCCAAAAATCTGGGCAATGAGCAGCGAGGTCACGACGGCCAGCGCCGCCCGGAAGGTGGTGTACTGAAACACGCCCACCCCCGGCAGGTGGTAGTGTTCGTGCAGGTAGCGAAAGAGGTAGTAGAGCATAATGGTCAGCCATTGCCTGTCAGTGCGAGCGCAGCGAAGTAATCGCACCGGGCGGTAATCGTTCGGGTATCGTGCTGATGCGATTGCTTCGCTGCGCTCGCACTGACAAGTCGTTAGGTACTAAGTTCAGAAAGTGCTTTCCGCAGCTCCTCGCGGTCGTCGAAGTGGGCTTTGATGCCCTTTATTTCCTGGTAGGTTTCGTGGCCTTTGCCGGCCAGCAGCACCAGGTCGCCGGGGCGGGCCAGGGCCACGGCGGCCCGAATGGCCTGGCGGCGGTCGGCAATGGTTTGGGCATGGGCATCGGCGGGCGGGGTGAGGCCGGCCTGCATCTGGCGCAGGATGTCGAGCGGGTCTTCGTCGCGCGGGTTGTCGGCGGTGAGGATAACCTCGTCGGAGAGCTGGGCGGCCAGCCGGGCCATCACGGGGCGCTTGGCGGCGTCGCGGTTGCCGCCGCAGCCCACCACCGTGATGATGCGCTGCCCCGGCCGGCGCGTCTGCTGCAAGGTTTGGAGCACGTTTTCGAGCGCGTCGGGCGTGTGGGCGTAGTCCACGAGGCCGATGATGGCCCGGCCCGGCACGGTCACTGGCTCGAAGCGGCCGGGCGCCGTCGTCAGGCCCGAGAGAATGGTGAGCACTTCGGTGGCGTCTTCGCCCAGCAGCACGGCCGCGCCGTACACGGCCAGTAGGTTGTAGGCATTAAACACGCCGATAAGCCGGAAATGCACCTCCCGGTTTTCGATTTCGAGCAGCAAGCCGGCCAGGCTATTATCCACCAGCCGGGCGCGGAAGGTAGCGGCCGAGCGCAGGGAGTAGGTTTCGCGGCGGGCGGCGGTGTTTTGCAGCATCACCGCGCCGTTGCGGTCGTCGGCGTTGGTGAGGGCGAAGGCGGCGCGGGGCAGCGCATCAAAAAAGCCTTTTTTAGCGTCGCGGTAGTTGCCGAAGGTGCCGTGGTAGTCGAGGTGGTCGTGGGTGAGGTTGGTGAACACGCCGCCCGCGAAGCGCAGCCCGCCAATGCGGTGCTGGGCCACGGCGTGGCTGCTCACTTCCATGCAAGCGTGGGTGCAGCCGGCGGCCACCATGCGCGCCAGCAGCTCGTTCAGCCGAATGGCATCGGGGGTGGTGTGGGTGCTGGGCACCACGGTTTCGTCAATCTGGTTTTGCACCGTGCTTAGCAGGCCGCAGTGGTAGCCCAGCTCGCGCAGCAGCTTGTGCAGCAGCGTGGCGCAGGTGGTTTTGCCGTTGGTGCCCGTCACGCCCACCAGCTGCAGCTGGCGCGAGGGATGGCCGTAGAACGCGCTGGCCACCGGCCCTAGGGCCGCGGCCGCGTCGGGTACCTGCACGTAGGTGGTGGCCGGGTTCAGCTCGGCGGGCAGCTCCTCGCACAGCACCACGGCCGCCCCCAGGGCCACCGCCTGCCCAATAAACTTATGACCATCGGTGGCGGTGCCGCGCAGGGCGCAAAACAGCATGCCCGGCCCCGCCTGCCGCGAATCGAGCGTGAGGCCCACCACGGGCACGTCGGCCGAACCCTGCTGGGTCAGCACATGCACGTCGGTGAGCAGGGAGAAAAGGGGCAGGTTCATCGTTTTTTAGCTGGTCGCCGCGGGTGGTTAGCCGTTGGCTTTTTATTCGGGTGGCCTGCTTTGCTACCTGGTTACTTCCAGTGCTTAGCCTCGGCAGCTGGACTATGTTTCTGAAAGCACGGAATCTCGAATTTACACAACCCGGCACCTTTCGCCTCCCCTAGGGCCTCGCGTCGCCCCCAAGGGCCACCGGGCACTTATCCATTGCTGCCCCTAGGCCCCGGCCGGGCCGTGAGGCGGGTTTCGGGCTGGCGGGCTTTGGGCTTGTCCTTGTTTTTCTTGTCGCCTTTTGCCTTCGCGCCGCTGGCCTTTTCCTTCCCTTCGCCACCCCTAGGCTCGGCGGTTGGCTTAGCAGCTTTAGCCTTGCTGTCGGCCCTAGGGGCTGCTGGCTTGGCGGCCGCTTTTTCTGGGGCGGCTTTGGCTTTGGCATCCTTGGCCGGGCTAGCGGCGGTGGTTCTGGCAGCGGCTTTCTCTTGCTCCCTGCCCCTAGGGGCAGCCGGGCGGCTGGCCGCTTTGGTGGGCTTGGCCTTGGCGGCGCTGTTGGCCCTAGGCGCCTTGGTGGCGTGAGCGTCCATTTCGGCGGGCACCAGCAGGGTATTCTCCTCGATTTCGGTGTGCTCGGGCTCGGGCAAGGCCAGCGGCGTGGCGGCAATGGTGGCGGTGGGCGTCAGGGCCAGGCTGACGGTGGCGCCGCGCTTGGCCGGCTCGCCGGGGGCCAGCGACTGCGCCCGCACGCGGCCGGTGCCGGCGCTTACTACGTGCAGGCCGCGGTTTTCGAGCAGGAACAGCGCGTCGCGCAGCGTGAGGCCGCGCACGTCGGGCATCCGGCCTGGGTGCGTCACGCTGGGGTCGGGCCGCAGGCTTACAGTGCGGGCCACGAAGGCCGTGTCGCGGGCGGGGGCGGCGCGCACCCAGTCCTCGCCGCCGGTGGCGCGGGTTTGGCCGGGCAGGCCGATGCGCTCGCACACCAGCGCAATTTCATCCTGCAAGCCGGCGCGCACCAGCGGCACCGGCGAGCGCCGGGCGGGCACCCGCGCCAGCATGGGGCGCTGGCTGGCCTGGTCGCGGGCCATGCAGCGGTCGGCAATGTCGCGGAACACCGGCGCCGCCACGTCGCCGCCGTAAATGCGGCCCTTGCTCGGCGAGTCAATCACTACAATGCAGCTATACTTGGGCTTGTCGGCCGGGAAATAGCCGCAGAAGCTGGTCGAGTACGTCTTGGTGTACTGCCCATTCTTGAACTTCCAGGCCGTGCCCGTTTTGCCCGCGATGCTGTAGTCCTTGGGCCGGATGGCCTTGGCCGTGCCTTCCAGCACCACGCCCTCCAGCATGGCGCGCACCTTGCGCAGGGTGGCTTCCGAGCATATCTGCGGGTTCAGCACCCGCGTGTCGAAGCTTTCCACCACCTGGTCGGCTTCCTTTATTTCCTTCACAATCATGGGCGCCACCTTCACCCCACCGTTGGCCACGGCGTTGTAAAAGGCCAGCGTTTGCAGCGGCGCCAGCTTCAACTCGTAGCCGATGCTCATGGTGCTGAGCGAGGTGCGGCTCCAGCTGCGGTCCTTGGGGTCCTTCACGTAGGGCAGGGCCTCGCCATTCATCTGGAACCCTAGGGGCTTGTCCAGCCCAAAGCGCTTGAGGTAGTCAGTGTACTGCGTGGGGTTGCTGCCGAAGTGCTCCTGCGCCAGGCGCGCCACCCCAATGTTGCTCGATTTCTCGAACACCTGCTGCACCGTAATCACGCCGTTGGCGTGCGAGTCGGTTTTCACCGCCCCGCCAATAAACATGCGCCCCGGCCCGGTATTCACCTTGTCGTCGAGGCTCAGGTTCGGGTCGGCCTCCAGCACGGCCATCATCGAAGCCAGCTTGAAAGTCGAGCCCGGCTCGGTGCGGCCCTGGTCGGCAAAGGCGTAGTTGTAGTCCTCCTTGTAGGTGCCGTCGGTAGCCTTGCCCAAGTTGGCCACAGCCTTGATGGCGCCGGTTTTTACTTCCATCAAAATCACGCAGCCGTACTTGGCGTCGTTGGCCACCAGGGCCTTGTAGAGGGCATCCTCGGCGCCGTCCTGCAGGTTGATGTCGAGGGTCGTCTTCACGTCGTAGCCCGGCTGGGGCTTCACCTCGGTGCCGTCGTACACGGGCTTGAGCCCGCCCGGCACGCGCTCAAACAGCGCCTCGCCTGGCCGGCCGGCCAGCTTCTGCTGGAAGGTAAACTCCAGGCCCGCGCCGTTCTTGTCCTCGTTCACGAAGCCTACCGTGCGCTGGGCCAGCCCCCCAAACGGCCGGAAGCGCTTGTCCACCTTCTCGAAAATAACGCCGCCCCGCCGCTTGGCCCGGAAGATGGGCCAGCTGGCAAACTCCTTCTTCTCCTGGAAGTTAATCTGCCGCGAGTTCAGCCGGATGTAGCGCACATCGTGGTCGTTGTGGGCTTCCACCAGCTTGCGCTTGTATTCCTGCCAGCTGCGGTCCTGGAAGAAATTGGCCAGCCGGTGGGCCAGCGAGTCCACCTTCTGGCGAAACAGCGCGTCATCGACCACGCCGGGGTCCCAGGCCACCCGGTAGAAAGGCAGCGAGGTAGACATAATGCTCTCGTTGTCGGAGTAGATGTTGCCCCGCGTGGCCGGCACCGGCTGGTAGCTGATGCGGCGCTCCTGCTCCAGGGCGCGCCACTTGGCGCCTTCCTGGTACTGGATGTGCGAGATTTTCCAGGCAATGGCGCCCGAAAACAGCGTCACGCCCAGAAACGCGAGCCGCACCCGCGTGACGATGGATTTTTTTACGCTGCTTTTCATCGGGTTGCCGGGCCGTGCGAAGAAGAATGGGAAGCCGCCTTTTTAGCGCCGCGGGGGCTAGGAACCGCCTGAACTTCTTGCGCTGTTTTGTGCTTTTTTGTACTATTAGCTTTGCTACGGCGCTTGCTTTCGCCGGCTCGCCCGCTGCTCAGCGTATTGCCCGCCTGGCTGTTAGGTGCCGCCAGCGAATCGTCGGGCGAGAGGCCGGGCGGGGGCGCACCGGCTTCGGGCGTGTCGTCGGTGGGCAGGCCAAACTGCTGGCGGCGCACGCGGCCCTCTACCGAGTCGGCGCGGGCTGCGGCCACCGAGTCGCGGGCGGCGCGGGCGGCCAGGGTGTCGGACGTCAGCACGGGCATCGTTTCCAGCTCAGCCTCGTCGAGGCGGCCGGCCGGCACCGTGATGCGGAAGGGCGGCGAGGAGCTTTCCACCAGCCCGATGGCGGCCACCTTGCGCGCCACCTCGCTTTGCTTACTAGCTTCCATGTAGTCCGACTTCAGGGTGGTGTAGTCGGCGCGCAAGTCCTCGGTTTCCTGCTTGAGGCGCTGGATGTTACGGTTCATGCGGTTGCCGTAGTGCGTGTTGCCGATGTAAAGCAGCGTGAGCGCCATCACGAACAGCAGCTTGGGCAGGTAGCGCACCGGCAGGCCTTCACGGAATAGTCCATCGAGGCCCGTAAAGCGGTCGAGCAGCGAAAACAAACTCCAGCCGGTGGCCGTGGCGCCGGCGGGGGCTTGCTTCCACTCGCTGGCTTGGGCATCGGCTTCCTCAGCCGTGAGGGGCCTAGGGCCGGGGCGGGGCTGGCGGCGCGGCCCATCGCCGGGGCCCGGTGCCGGAGTTGGCTCTGGCGTGGGGGTAGGGGTGGGCACAGGGGCAGCTACCGCGGCCGGGGCGGCCACGGGCTCGGCGGCCACCTCCTCGGGCGGGGCAAGGCGGGGGCGCACCGTATTGGTGCGGGGCGGGCCGGCGGGCCCAGGGCGCAGAGTGTTGGTAGCCATAGCCTTATGCCGGGTTAGTAGTGCGAACGCCCACCCGCAGCTTGGCACTGCGGGCGCGGCTATTAAGGGCAATTTCTTCGGCCGAAGCCTCTACGGGTTTGCGCGTCAGGGCCTCGAAAGGCAGCTGCGTGCGGCCGTATAAGTCCTTTTCGGCCTGGCCGAAGAACTTGCCCTGGGCCAGGAAATTCTTCACCAGCCGGTCTTCCAGCGAGTGGTAGCTCATGACGACCAGCCGGCCGCCGGGGCGCAGTACCTGGGCCGTCTGGGTCAGCATCTCTTGCAGGGCCGCCAGCTCGTCGTTTACCTCAATGCGCAGGGCTTGAAATACTTGCGCCAGGTATTTATTCTCTTTGCCCCTAGGGGTAACCGGCGCAATGGCCTGCTTCAGCTCGGCAATGGTGCGCAGCGAGCGCTGGCGCCGGGCCTGCACCACGGTGGCGGCCAGCGTGCGGGCGTTGGTCACCTCGCCGTACATGCCAAAAATGCGGTGCAGCGCGGCTTCGTCGTAGTCGTTGAGCACGTCGGCAGCCGTGGGGGCGCTGGCATCCTCGGGGTTCATGCGCATATCCAGCGGCCCGTCGAAGCGAGTGCTAAAGCCGCGCTGGGCGGTGTCGAACTGGTGCGACGATACCCCTAGGTCGGCCAGCAGCCCATCCACGGGCAAGGCTTCGCGCGCGGCCAGCTCGCCGGCCAGGTGCCGAAAATTGGCCCGCACGAACGTAAACTGCGGCCGGGCCAGCGCAGCCGCTTCGCGCTCGGCCGCGTCGTCCTGGTCGAAACTATACAAGTGGCCGTCAAGCAGTTGCTCTACTATCCGGGCCGAGTGGCCGCCGCCACCGAAGGTCACGTCCACGTAGCGGCCACCGGGCACAAGGGCCAGGGCATCCAAGCACTCGGCCAGCAGCACCGGGCGGTGGTAGGCGGTATCGTTGGCGCGGGACTCCATCAGGCCAGGGGGGCCGGCGTGCCCGGCGTGTCGAGGGGAGTGGCTAAGAACTTCTGCGCCATGCTCGAAAGCTGGCTCATGTCCTTAATTAAGAAATCGTCGTAGCGGGCAGGGTCCCACAGCTCGCAGCGGTTGCCCAGGCCTACTATCACGGCGTCCTTCTCGATACCGGCGTAGCGGCGCATGGAACCCGGCAGCCCAAAGCGCCCGATGCTATCTAGCTCTACCTCCGTCATGCCCCGAAAGAAATTGCGCTGAAACTGCCGGTTTTCCTCGTTGAACTCGTCGAGGGCCGTCACCTTGGCGTGAATCAGCTCCCAGGCGGCCCGCGGGTAGAGCGTGAGGCAGGGCTCGAAGCCGCGCACCAGCACCAGCTGGTTGGCAAACGTGGCGGGCAGGGCCGCTTTCACCTTGGCCGGCAGCACCAGCCGCCCCTTGGGGTCGAGCTTGCAGTCGTATTCGCCGGACAGGGACTGGTGCATGGTTGGGTGAGAGAGCGGGGCCTAGGGCGGGCCGATAGGCTACAAAATTACAAGCCTTGCCAGAAAAGCCACCACCTTTTACCACTTTCTACCACACTCCCAAAACCGCTCAAACAGCTTAGAAACGCTTGTTTTAGCTCTTATGCAACAATGTTGCTTTATTTTAACAGGCCATAGAAGGTGCATTTGAGGCTGGCAGGACGCCAAAAAACTGGGCCAGTAAAAATAATTTTTATCAGCAACTATGTTGCAAAAATGTATTTACCCGGCGGGTAGTGCCGGGCGCCGCCTCCCGCCGAAGCTCCCGCAACTTCGCCTTGCCGCTTAGTGGCGGCTAGGCCAGCGGGCGTGACCAGTCTCCACAAAATTTGCGTTAAATTTCCGCAAAAGTTTTGCTGGCTTCTCCCCTCTCCCCCACCTTGCCAACCAAGCCTGCCTTTTCGGAGCCCGACTGCCTGCGCCGTCTGAAAGAAGACGACCAACGGGCTTTCGATGCCCTGTTTCGGCACTACAGCGCCTTGGTGTACCGCTTCGCGTTTGGCTACCTCAAGTCGCGGGCGGCGGCCGAGGAGATTGTGCAGGAATGCTTTATTAAGATTTGGGAAAAGCGCGGGCAGCTGCGCGAGGACGTGCCGCTGAAGGGCTACCTGTTTACGGTGGCGCACCATGCCATCCTCAACGAGCTGCGGCGCGACCAGCACCAGCTGCGCCTGGCCGGGCAGGTGGCGGCTACCAGCAGCCCCAGCGTGGCCAACGAAGCCGAGTACCAGGAAATGGAGGCGCTCTACCTGGCCGCCCTCGACAAGCTGCCGCCCAAGCAGCGCGAGGCTTTTTTGCTGAGCCGGCAGCAGGGTCTCTCCTACCCCGAGATTGCCGAGCGGCAGGGTGTGTCCGTCAAAACCGTGGAAACGCACATTATGCAGGCCCTAAAAACGCTGCGCTCGTATTTCCGGCTGCACGGGGGGGGCGTCATCGGCGTGCTGCTGATGCTGACGCTAGGGCGCTAGCTGGCTGGCCGTGCGCCGCCGCGTTTGCTAACCGGCCTAGGCAGCTGCCCCCCGGCAGGCCCCTAGGGCGGTCTGGGGCGGGTAGCAGCCGGGGCTGCCTCAATTTTTGCCGCCCACTTTTGCGGCGTTTCTTCTTTGCTTTCCTTGCGATGCTACACAAGCTCCCGCTTTACACGCTGCTGGCCGGGCTCGGCCTCACTGCCCTAGGGCTAGCCGGCCGGCCCACGGCCGCGGCCACTACCGCCCGGCCATTCGGCGCCGCGGCCGACTCGCTCGACGCGCTGAAAATCGTGTACCTGGGCTCGTCGGTGCCGTATGGGCAGGGCGCTACCAACAAGTATGGCTATACCAGCCGCTACACTGCCGAGCTGCAGCAGCGCCACGCGGCCGGCCTGGGCCGGGCCTGGACGAGCGCCAACGCCTCGGTGCCGGGCGACAACACCAGCAAGGTGGCGGCCCGCTGGCGGCGCGACTTGCTACCCCAGCGCGGGCGCTACGTGGTGCTGGCCCTGAGTTTGGGCAACGAGGGCATCCACGGGGGCGGGCAGCCGATATTCGAGCAGTTTGGGCGCAACCTGGCGGCGCTGGTGGCGCGGGCGCGGGCCGACGGCCGGGTGCCGGTAATCACGAACTGCTACACCCGCAACGACTTCACGCCCGAGGACTACGCGTTCACCAAGCAAATGAATTTGCTGCTGCACGCCTGGACGGTGCCCACCGTGAACCTGCTCGGGGCCGTGGACGACGGCCAGGGCCACTGGGCGCCCGGCTACTGGGACGACGCGCTGCACCCCAACGACCGCGGCCACGCCGAGCTGGCCCGCGCCATTGTGCCCTCGCTGTTTGACGCGCTGCGGGCGGGCAAGCCGGTGCCGCGCTGGCAGCCCAGCTCCGGCACGGCCCTAGCCCCTGGGGCTGCCCTGCGGGTGGTGCCCGAGGCGGGGCTGCACGCCTTTACGCAGGCGGTTAGCTTTTGGGGGGCGGGCCCGGCGGGGCGGCTGCTGACGCTGACCGACAGCCTGGGCACGGGCTTTGTGGACCTCGACGCGGTAGGTACCCTCACCTACGCCTCGGCCAGGGGCGGGCGCTTGGCAAGCACCGGGCGCGCCACCGGGGCCCGCTGGCACCACCTGGTGCTGACGCACTACTACGCGCGGGGCGAAACCGTGCTTTACCTCGATAGCACCCGCGTGGGCAGCCTGCCCGAAAAGCTGCTACTGCGCCAGCTTACGCTAGGCGGCCACCCGGCGCGGCCGGGCGGCAAGTACCGCAACTGGCTGCTTTACCGCGCCGGCATGAACGCCGAGGAGGTGCACGCCCTGGCCGCCGACTCGCTGCTAAAATCGAGCCTGGAAGTGTACGCCCCCCTGGCCGGCCCCAAAGCCGCCCTGAGCAACCTGGCTCAAAGCACCAACCGGCTCCAACCACTGCCGCCCGCGGCCCCTGCCCGGCGGCCGCGGGCGTCTTCTTCGCCAGCCCGGCGGCCGGCACGCCCGGCAGCGCGCTAGCCCGGCGCAAGAGCAAGCCGACTAACTGCTTTTTCTTTAGCCAAGACCCTAGGGCACTTATGGCAGCCTAGGGCTAGGGAGCCGGCGCGGCACGGCTCGGCTGGACCGCTGGGTCTTTTTCTAGCCTGTTGAGCCTTCTTAAAGACAGTGGCAAAAGATGCTACCAAAGGATTACAGTGAGCGGCTTAAAACAAAGGTAGTTACTTACTCACTTTTTTTTGTTTTTGATAGTCAATAAGATAAGTAGTACGCGGCAACTTTTCTAAGGTGGCTGCTAAGGGGGAGTGCGCGCGCGCAGTGTAGTACTGCAAACGATTGTTACCTGGCCTGCGGGCGGGGATTCTAATCAGTTTGCTGCTTCAACGCTACGCTATGACCCCTACCGTTACCCAAGCCCTGGTAGCAGCCTACGCGCGCGGCACGGCCAGCCCAGCCGAAGCCGAAGCCGTCCGCGCCTGGCTCAGCCAACCCGCCAACCAGCTGCTGGCCACGCACTGGCTGCAGCAGCATTGGGACGAGCTGGCGACCACGCTACCCCTGGCCGCGCTGCCCGGCGACCCCGACTACGATGCGCTGCTAACCAGCCTGCACCCCCGCCTAGCCCCCCCGGTTGCTCCATACCGGGCCCCGCCCGCCACGTGGCGGCGCTGGGCGGCCGCGGCGGCGCTGGCCGGCACCGTCGCCGCGGGCGGCTGGCTCTACCAAAGCCAGCGCGGCCCGGCGCCCGCCGCGCCCCTGGCCACCCGCACCGCCTACGGCCAAACCCGCACCCTGCGCCTGAGCGACGGCTCGCAGGTGACGCTGAATGGGCACTCGCAGTTGCGCTACGCCGCCGCCTGGGCGCCCGGCCAGCCCCGCGAGGTGTGGCTGCAAGGCGAGGGCTACTTTGCCATTAAGCACACCGCCGACAACCAGCGCTTTTTGGTGCACACCGACGCGGGCTTGCAGGTGGAGGTGCTAGGCACCCAGTTTGTGGTGGCCCGCCGCCGCACCCAAACCCGCGTGGTGCTGCTGCAAGGCAAGGTGCGCGTGGAGTTTGACGACCGCCGCCAGCCCGATGTGCTGTTGAAACCCGGCGAGCTGGTGGAAACCCAGGACGCCCCCACGCCCGGCGCCGCCCCGGTAGTGACAACCCACCAGCGGGTGCACACCGCCCCCTACGCCGCCTGGAAAGACGCCGAGCTGGTGCTGGACGAAACCACCATTGCCGAGCTGGCCACCCGCCTGCACGACACCTACGGCCTGGACGTGGAAGTAACTACCCCCGAGCTGAACAATCGCCGCGTGACGGGCACCGTGCCCGTGCGCGAGCTGGACGTGCTGCTGCAGGCCCTGGAAGAAACCTTCCACCTGCGCATCACCCGGCAGGGCAACCGCCTGGTATTATCCGAATAACCTTCCTCCTTTTTGCTTCTACACTTTCCCCCACCCTTTCATTTTCACTTATGAACGGACCCCTTACGAACCTGGGCCTAGGTCGCTACCGGCGGCCTGCGGCCTGCCTCGTGGGCAGCGTGCTGCTGTTGCAGCTACACAGTGCCCCGGCCGCCGCGCAGCTGCTAGCCGTCAATGCCTCGTACCAGAGCGCCGCCCCCGCCCCGGCCGCCGAGTCGGTGCAGCTCAAGGCGCTGCTCAAGCAGTGGGAGCGTGAGTACCACGCCACCATTTTTTACGAGAGCCGGCTGGTAGACAATAAGCGCGTGCGGGCCCAGCCCGCGGCCGGCTCGCTGGCCGAGAAGCTGGCCGCCGTGCTGCCCCAAGCCAACCTGCAGTACAAGGAGCTGCGCGAAAACTACTTTGTGGTAACGAGCCGGGCCGAGGCTGGCGCCGCGGGCCCTAGGGCCGCTGCCGCCCCGCAAGACATTCCGGTGGCGGGCCGCGTGCTTGATAATAAGGGCCAGCCCCTGCCCGGCGTGACGGTGCTGGTGAAAGGCACTACTAATGGCACCAGCACCGACGCCGACGGCCGCTTTACGCTGAGCGTGTCCAACGGCGCCACGCTGGTGTTTAGCTCGGTGGGCTACCGCACCCAGGAGCTGCCGCCGCTGAACGGGCCTACCAGCACCCTGGAAGTGCGCCTGAGCGACGACCAGCAGGCCCTGAACGAGGTAGTGGTAGTGGGCTACGGCACCCAGAGCCGCCAGGACCTGAGCACCTCGGTAGCCTCGGTGGGCGGGGCGGCCCTGGCCCGCCAGCCCGTGGCGGGCTTCGACCAGGCCTTGCAGGGCCAGGCGCCCGGCGTGCAGGTGACGACGCCCTCGGGCGCGCCCGGCGGCGGCATCAACCTGCGCATCCGCGGCTCGGCTACGCTCAACCTGAATGCCTCGCCGCTGTACGTGATTGACGGGGTGCCCATCGTGCCCGACTACCAGCAGGAAATCACGACCAACAACCAGCGCATCAACCCGCTCAACACGCTGAACCCCGACGACATCGAGAGCATCGACGTGCTGAAAGACGGGGCTGCTGCTGCCATCTACGGCGTGCGCGCCGCCAACGGCGTGGTGGTGATTACGACCAAGCGCGGCAAGGTGGGCGCAGCGCAGGTGGGCCTCACGGCGTACTTCGGGCGGCAGATGCTGCGCAAGAAGCTCGACGTGCTCAACGCCCAGCAGTTTGCTTCGGAGTTCAACCAGATTCAGACTAACGCGGGCCTGGCCCCGGCCTTCACCGACCCCACCAACCCCGTTAGCCCCGACCCCGCCGCCCCCGGCCCCTACAACACCGACTGGCAGGACGCCGTGTACCGCGGCGCCAACATCCAGAACTACCAGCTCAACGTGAGCGGCGGCACCGAGAAGACGCGCTACTACGTGAGCGGCGGCTACTTCAACCAGCAGGGCATCAGCCTCAACTCGGGCTTCGACCGCTACAACTTTAAGGTGAACCTGACCCAGGAGCTGAGCAAGCGCTTCCGGGTGGGCACCAACCTGAATTTGAGCCGCTCGCACACCAACAGCTCGGTGCGCTCGGAAGCAGCCCTGGCCAACGGCGGCACGGTGCTGGGGGTGCTGACCCAGATACCGACCATCCCGATTTACAAGCCCAGCGGCATCTACGGCACCAACCCCTTCAACCAGTCGGACAACCCGGTGGGTAACCTGCTGGAAACCACCAACCAGGCCGTGGTGTACCAGACGGTGGGCAACATTTACGGCGAGTTTGACATCCTGCCCAACCTGCGGGTGCGCTCGAACCTGGGCATCGACTTCCGCAACCAAAGCGAGAACTACTTCCAGACTACCAACTACCCCGGCACCAGCAACGCCGACCCCAGCACCCGCGGCCGGGCCCAGACGGCGGCCAACACCCAGGTTATCTGGCTGAACGAGAACACGATTACCTGGAACCCGACCTTTGGCGAGAAGCACCACCTGACCCTCCTAGGGGGCGAGTCGATGCAGGAGTCGTTCCGCAACACGGCGGGCGCCACGGTGCAGGGCTTCAACTCCAACGCCGTACCGTACCTGAGCGCCGGCACGGCAGTAGTAGGCATCCCGTACAGCTACGCCGACTCGTGGTCGCTGCTCAGCTACTTTGCCCGCGCCAACTACGACTACGATGGTAAGTACTTGCTGCAAATAAGTGCCCGCGCCGACGGCACCAGCCGCTTCGCCAATCAGTACCGCTTCGGCTACTTCCCGGCGGCGTCGGCGGCCTGGCGCATCTCGAAGGAAAGCTTCTTCCCGGAGAACAACACCGTGAGCGACGTGAAGCTGCGTGCCAGCTTCGGGGCCAACGGCAATCAGGAGGTGTACACCTACCAGCGCTTTGCGCAGTATGGCCCCGGCTCGAACTACCAGGGCACCGGCTCTAGCATTGCGGGCGGCACCACCCAAACCACCATCGGCAACAATGACCTACGCTGGGAAACCACCTACCAGTACAACGCCGGCATCGACATTGGGATGTTTAGCAACCGCCTGACGCTGAACGTAGACGTGTACAACAAGCAGACCCGCGACCTGCTGCTGAATGTGCCCATTCCGCTAAGCACCGGTGCCCAGGCAAACCTGGGTCAGGCACCCACTGTGCTACAAAATCTGGGCAGCATTCAAAATAAAGGTCTGGAGATTGGCTTGAGTACGACCAATATTGAGTCGAATGAAGGCAGCTTCGGCTGGACGACTAGCTTGAATGTGAGCGGCAACCGCAACATGATTCGTGACTTAGGCACTCGGGTGAATGCCGATGGGGTAGCCGCGCCGACCGTCATCATCAGCGGCGCGCAGATTTCGCAGGCAGGGCAGCCCCTAGGGGTATTTTACGGGCTGCGCACCAACGGCATCGTGCAGACCACTGCCGAGGCGACTGCTGAGCCTAAACACTACGGCGTTGCGGCCCAGCCGGGCGACGTCAAATACGTGGACGTGAACAACGACGGCGTTATCAACGATAGTGACCGAGTTATAATTGGCAACCCCAACCCCAAGGCCTTCGCAGGCGTGACCAATAACTTCTCGTACAAGGGCCTGGAGCTGAGCGTATTCTTTCAGGGCCAGTTTGGCAACGAGATTTACAACCAGACGCGCCAGATTTTGGAGTCGCAATCGGACCCCAACAACCAAACCACGCGGGTGCTCAACCACTGGTCGCCCACCAACACGAATACCGACATTCCGCGCCCGGTGCGCTACGACCCGGCCGGCAACAACCGCTTCTCGAACCGCTGGCTGGAAGACGGCTCCTACGTGCGCCTCAAGAACGTGACGCTGGCTTATACCATCCCCACGAGCATTAGCAAGCGGGCCGCTTTGAGCAACATTCGGGTGTACGTGACGGGCCAGAACCTGATAACCTGGACCCACTACCTGGGCTACGACCCCGAGGTAAGCGCCAATCCCTTCTCGACCACCAACCCCGGTGTGGACTACGGCGTGTACCCGCAGACGCGCACCTACACGGTGGGCCTCAACGCAACTTTTTAAGCTTCAGCCAGCCTAGAATTCCCCATGAAAAAGCTACTATCACCCGCGCTCGGCGCGCTTGCGCTGCTGGCGAGCTGCAACTTCCTTGACAAGCAGCCCCTAGGGACTATTTCGCCCAACAACTTCTTTAAGACTTCCAGCGACGCGGAGGCTAGCCTCACAGCCGTGTACGACGGCCTGCAGCAGACGGGCTCCTACGGCCAGGACCAGATTGAGATGGGCGAGATGCCCAGCGACAACTGCACCACCACTAACGGCGACGTGAACGCGTTGGAAAAAATTATTTGGAGCACCACCACTAGCCAGGTGAACAATGTGTACCAGAGCAATTTTTTGGGCGTGAACCGGGCCAACGTCGTGATTAAGTACGTGCCCACCGTGAGCATGGACACCGCCCGCCGCAGCCAGATTGTGGGCGAGGCCCAGTTTTTGCGGGCGCTCTACTACTTCAACCTGGCGCGGGCCTACGGCGGGGTGCCCCTGCGCCTGCAGCCCAGCGAAAGCGGCGCCCCCTCGGACGTAAACACCGCCCGCTCGACCCAGGACCAGGTGTATGACCAGGTGGTGAGCGACTTGCAGCAGGCTATTGTGCGGATGAGCAGCAGCCAGGCCAACCGCGCCACCAAGAACTCGGCCCGCGCCCTGCTGGCGCGCGTGCAGCTGACGCGCCGCAACTGGGCCGCCGCCCTGGCCGCCGCCAACGCCGTAACGGGCGTGACGCTGAACACAACGCCCAACAGCCTGTACCCGGCCGAGAACAAGGGCAGCGAGTCGCTCTTCGAGGTGCAGTTTGCGGGCAATAGCGACGGCGGCAACATCGTGCCCGACCTGTCGCTGCCCTCGCCGCTGGCTACCTACTCGTTTCCGAAGTTCAACATCCCCACCAGCGAGCTGATTGCCTACGCCGACACCACCCGCGCCAACGGCGACCGCCGCTGGACCAACAGCGGGGTGGTGAACGCCAGCAACGGCAGCCGCGTGGGCCGCAGCTACGTGAGCATGATTATTGGCACCGGCAGCAACAACAACGACCAGGGACCCTTCGTGTACAAGTGGCGCAGCATCGGCAACGGCTTCAACTCGGTGGATAACACCTACGTGCTGCGCTACGCCGAAACCCTGCTGACGGCCGCCGAAGCCAGCAACGAGCTGAACGGCCCCACCGCCGCGGCCCTCTCGCCCCTCAACCAGGTGCGGCAGCGCGCCGGCCTGGCCGCCCTCACGCTGGCCTCGACGCAGGCGCTGAGCAAGCAAGCTCTGCGCGCCGAAATTGACCGCCAGCGCCGCCTGGAGTTGGCCTTCGAGGGCGAGCGCTGGTGGGACCTTACCCGCTACGCCCGCCACACCATCGCCGACCCCTCGGCCACGCACCCCGTCACGGCCCTCACTATTATTCAGCAGTTCACGGGCGCGGCCAACCAGAATTACTTGGTGTTTCCCATTCCGCAAACCGAGCTGAACACCAACCCGCTCATCACGCAAAACCCAGGTTATTAAGTCAATTAGCAGTGCGCAATGCTTGGCTGCTAACTGATAATTGGTCACTGATAATTGAAAAAAGTTGGCTGCTGCTGCGGGGGCGGGGAAAGTGAAAAGAATCCTCTAGTCCCTGGGCAGTATGCCTAGGTAGGTCGCCGGCCGGTGGGGGCCGGTGGCTTACCTATTTTTTGGTGGTCGCCGGGCGGGCGGCTCGCTTGCTTCCCTCCCAGCATCTCAGCTACCACCTTATAGCATACAGTTTTACTTCTCCTTTTTCCCACGGCCGGCCCTAGGGCCGGCGTTGAATTCCCGCTCGTTATGAAGTACTTGCTGGCCCGGTATAGCTTGCTGGCGCTGGGGCTACTGCCCCTAGGCCCCGCCCGCGCCCAAAAGGCCCCGCGGGCAGCGCGCCCCGCCGGCGGCGTAAGCTGCTGGCTGACTACCCCCGACCAAACCCAGCTGCTGCAGCCTCAGGCGCCGCTGGCGTGGGTTAAGGCCGTACCCGCCGACGGGGGCGTTATTGCGGTGGACGATGCCCAGCGCTTCCAAACCATGGACGGCTTTGGCTACTGCCTGACCGGGGGCAGCGCCGAGCTGCTGCACGCCATGAGCGCCCCGGCCCGCGCCAAGCTGCTGCGCGAGCTGTTTGGGCAGGGGCCCGGCGGCATTGGCGTGAGCTACCTGCGCGTCAGCATCGGGGCCTCGGACCTGGACGCCAGCGTGTTTAGCTACGACGACCTGCCCGCCGGCCAAACCGACCCCACGCTGGCGCATTTCAGCCTGGCGCCTGACGAAAAGCACCTGATTCCGGTGCTGAAGGAGATTCTAGCCATTCAGCCCGGCATCAAGCTGCTGGGCTCGCCCTGGAGCCCGCCGGCCTGGATGAAAACCAACGAGGCCAGCAAGGGCGGCTCGCTAAAGCCGGAGTTTTACCCCGCCTACGCGCAGTACTTCGTGAAGTACCTGCGGGGCATGGCCGCCCAGGGCATCGTGCTCGATGCCGTGACGGTGCAAAACGAGCCCCTGCACCCCGGCAACAACCCCAGCCTGCTGATGACGGCTGAGCCCCAGGCCGAGTTTATCGGCCAGCACCTGGGGCCGGCCCTCAAGGCGGCAGGTCTCAAAACCAAGATTATCTGCTACGACCACAACTGTGACAAGCCCGAGTACCCGCTCACGGTGCTGGGCAATGCGCAGGCCAACCCCTACGTCGATGGCTCGGCCTTCCACCTCTACGCCGGCCCTATTTCGGCCCTGAGCAAGGTGCACGACGCCTACCCGCAGAAGAACGTGTACTTCACTGAGCAGTGGACGGGCTCGAAATCAACCTTTGCTGATAACCTGGGTTGGCACGTGAAGAACCTAGAGATTGGGGCCCCGCGCAACTGGGCCAAAGCCGTGCTGGAGTGGAACCTGGCCGCCGACCCGCAGCAAAACCCCCACACGCCCGGCGGCTGCACCGAGTGCCTAGGGGCCCTCACCCTGGCCCCCGGCGACCAGGTGACGCGCAACGTGGCCTACTACACGGTGGCCCATGCCAGCAAGTTTGTGCCCACCGGCTCGGTGCGCCTGGGCTCGACGGAGGTGGCGGGCCTGCCCAACGTGGCTTTTCGCACGCCCCAGGGCCAGCACGTGCTGCTGGTGCAAAACGACCAGAAGCAGGCCCAGACCTTCAGCATCCGGCCGGGTGGCGCGCGCGCGGCCACGGCCACGCTGCCGGCCGGCGCGGTGGCTACCTACGTGTGGTAGGCCCTAGGGCCAATTTTTGAATTACTACTAGTTTCCCTTTCACCCTTTTTTCCCACTCAGTTGTATGAAAAACACATTTACCCTCTCTGCCCTGGCTGCCCTGCTGGCTGCCGGCTTCAGCGCTCAGGCGCAGTTTACCGTCGATGGTACCCTAGGGTCGTCGGAGCTGGGCACCGGCACCGGCAAGTACCAGCTGGTGGGCACCTACACCGGCACCCACTCGGTGAGTGACCGCGGCCTGAAAGCCCTCTATATGGGCACCACCGCCACTACCCTCAACGTGCTGGTGGTGTGCACGCCCGAGCAAGCCAGCGGGGTGTATACCCACACGCTGCTGTATTTGGACGTGCCGGGCAAAACGGGCGTGGCCGCTGGCACGGCGCTGCCGGGCGTGTCGGGCAACACGCCGCTCACCCAGAAGCCGACCCTCGACCTGCCCAACACGGACTACGTGTTCCGCATCACTACCTCGCCGCTCGACGACCAGCCGGGCGCCATGTACCTGAGCCGGGCCGACTACACCGTGGCCACGCCCGTGGAAGTGAACATGGGCTCGGCCGGCAAGAATGGCACCGTCACCTCGGACGGCAACGACCCGTCGGGGGCCACTACGGCCTATAAAACGTCGAGCAGCGTGGCGGCCAATACCACCACCGGCTGGGAGTTTTCGATTCCGCTGAGTGCCCTAGGGGGGGCCGCCGCGGGCAGCAACATCAACGTGATGGTGGGCTACGTGCGCGACTCGGACAAGGGCTTCTACTCGGACGTGCTGCCCCAAATTGCGGGCCAAACCACCGACCTGGGCCTCAACCCCAACTTCACCACCATTGCCGGCAAGCAGTACTACACCTACCAGGTGGGCACCGGCGTGCTGGTCAGCCGCGCGGCTAGCAGCACCCTGGCCACCAGCGCCTACCCCAACCCCCTAGGGGCCGACAGCCGCCTGAGCTACACCGTGGCCGGCGCCAGCGCCCCCGTGAGCGTAGTGGCCTACAACACCCTGGGCCAGCCTGCCCTCACGCTGCTCGACGGCGCCCCCCAGCCCGCGGGCGAGCACACCCTGGCCTTGGCGCCGCTGCAGCGCCTGGCCGCCGGCGTGTACCTGCTGCACGTGCGGGCTGGCGACCAGCTCAGCACCCAGCGCGTGGTGGTGCGCTAGCCAAAAGTGCCCGCTGGCTACCCCGCCAGCGGGCACTTTTTTGCGCCGGCCCGCGCTATACCAAGCAGCCAGACACACCACATATAACTATAAATTATTTACAAACAGCTACTTACTCATTTACTACTTACCCACTTCCTTCCCCTAGCCTCCCATGCCTTTTCCCACCCTCACCCGCTGGCGCCGGCCGGCGCTTTTGCTGGCTTCGCTGGCCCTGCTGGCCGGGGCCTGCAAAAGCAGCGGCGGCGACCCCGTGACGCCCACGCCGACCCCTACGCCCACGCCCACCCCTACGCCCACCACCTCGTCGCAGGTGGCCGTGTGGCTGACCACCTCCGACCGGGGCGCCCTGTTCAATCGCCAGCAGGTGAGCCTGCAGTTTGCGGCCAACACCAACCAGAACCCCACCATTGCGGTCGATACCACCCAGACCTACCAGACGATGGATGGCTTTGGCTACTGCCTGACCGGGGGCAGCGCCCAGGTGATGAGCAAGATGAGCGCTTCGGCGCGGGCCGCGCTCATCAAGGAGTTGTTTGCTACCGATAGCACCTCCCTAGGGGTGAGCTACCTGCGCGTGAGCATCGGGGCCTCGGACCTCAACGACCAGGTGTATACCTACGACGACGCGGGCACGCCCGACCCCACGCTGGCCAGCTTCAGTTTGGCGCCCGACCAGGCGTACTTCATTCCGGTGCTGAAGGAGATTCTGGCCGTGAACCCGAACATCAAAATCCTGGGCTCGCCCTGGACGGCCCCCTCGTGGATGAAAAGCAACAACAACCCCGTGGGGGGCTCACTGCTGCCGCAGTACTACGACGCCTACGCCCGGTACTTCGTCAAGTACATTCAGGGGATGCGGGCGGCGGGCATCACCATCGACGCGGTGACGCTGCAGAACGAGCCCCTTTACGGGGGCAACAACCCGAGCATGCTGATGAGCGCGGCCGAGCAAACCACCTTCATCAAGAACAACGTGGGGCCGGCGTTCAAGGCGGCGGGCATCAATACCAAGATTATTGCCTACGACCACAACTGCGACCGGCCCGACTACCCCGAGGCGGTGCTGGCCGACGCCCAGGCCAACCCCTACGTCGATGGCTCGGCCTTTCACCTCTACGGCGGCACCATCGACGCCCTCACCCCGGTGCACAATGCCTTTCCCGATAAGAACGTGTACTTCACCGAGCAGTGGACGCAGGCGCCCGGCAATTTCGCCAGCGACCTCAGCTACCACGTGAACAACCTGGAGATTGGGGCCTCGCGCAACTGGGCCAAGGCCGTGCTGGAGTGGAACCTGGCCACCGACGCCACCTACGGCCCGCACACCAACGGCGGCTGCACCCAGTGCCTGGGGGCCGTCACCATCAGCGGCGACCAGGTAACGCGCAACCCGGCCTACTACACGGTGGCCCACAGCAGCAAGTTTGTGCGGCCCGGCTCGGTGCGCGTGGCGACCAACCTGCCCGCCAACCTGCCCAACGTAGCCTACAAAACCCCCAACGGCAAGCGCTGCCTGGTGGTGCTGAACACGGGTAACACCCAGCAGGCCTTCAATATTCAGTACAAAGGCAAGGTGGTGAGCACGTCGCTCTACGCCGGCGCGGTGGCTACGTATGTGTGGTAGCTGACCGTGCCCGGAAAAGAACGTCATGCTGAGCTTGTCGAAGCATCTCTACCGCGTAGGTAATCCTAACGTCAGGAGTCACTTACGCGCTAGAGATGCTTCGGCAAGCTCAGCATGACGTTCTTGTTACACCTAACCACTTTTCCCACCCCCCTCTTCTTTTCATGACCAAGCATTTTTTACCCGCCCTAGGGCTGCTAGCGGCCTTAGGGCTCGCCCAGCCGGCCGCGGCCCAAACCACCTACTCGGCCGCCGGCAAATCGGCCCAGGTGTACACCACCGCCCAGGGCACCGACCAGCGCCTGGCGGCCGGCGGCGCCCTCCCGTTCAAGGAAGTGGGCCAGCCGGTGGAAACCCAGGTGTGCGTATTCGTGAACCCCGAGCGCCAGTTTCAGACGCTGGTGGGCATCGGGGGGGCGCTGACGGATGCCTCGGCCGAGGTGTTTGCCAAGCTGCCCAAGGCCAAGCAGCAGGAGTTGCTGCAAGCCTACTACAGCCCTACGGCCGGCATCGGCTACACGCTGGCCCGCACCAACATCGGCAGCTGCGACTTTTCGAGCGACAGCTACACGTATGTGAAGGACAACGACAAGAGTCTTAAGTCGTTCAGCGTGAAGCACGACGAGAAGTACAAGCTGCCGCTCATCAAGCAGGCCACGGCGGCGGCGGGCGGCCAGCTCACGCTCTTTGCCAGCCCCTGGACGCCCCCGGCCTGGATGAAAACCAACCACGACCTGCTGCACGGCGGCCACCTGCTGCCCGAGTACCGCCAGGCCTGGGCCGAGCACTTCGTGAAGTTTGTGCAGGCCTACGAGAGGCTAGGCGTGCCGGTGTGGGGCCTCACAGTGCAAAACGAAGAGATGGCCACCCAGAAGTGGGAGTCGTGCGTGTACACGGCCGAGGAGGAGCGCGACTTCGTGAAGGGTTTCCTAGGGCCCACGCTGCAGAAAAACGGGCTGAGCGATAAGAAGCTCATGGCCTGGGACCACAACCGCGACCTGGTGCAGCAGCGGGCCAGCGCCGTGTTCGACGACCCCGAGAGCGCCAAGTACCTCTGGGGCCTGGGCTACCACTGGTACGAAACCTGGACCGGCAGCGGCATGCTGTTTGGCAACGTGGCGCGCGTGCACGAGATGTATCCCGATAAGCAGCTGTTCTTCACCGAGGGCTGCGTCGAGAACTTCAAGCTCGACCAAGTGAAGGAGTGGCGCCTGGGCGAGCGCTACGGCTACTCGATGATTAATGACTTCAACGCCGGCACGGCGGGCTGGACCGACTGGAACATCCTGCTCGACGAGCAGGGCGGCCCCAACCACGTGGGCAACTTCTGCTTTGCCCCGGTGCACGCCGACCTGCGCACCGGCGAGCTGATTTATACCAACGCCTACTACTACATCGGGCACTTCTCGAAGTTTATCCGCCCCGGCGCCAAGCGCGTGGCCGTGAGCACCAACCGCGACTGGCTGCAAGCCACCGCCTTCCAGAACACCGACGGCAAGCTGGCCGTGGTGGTGATGAACCGCGGCGACCAGCCCCAGGAGTTTCAGCTCTGGATAAAGGGCCAGGCCGTGGCCACCACCAGCCCCGCCCACTCCATGGCCACGTATGTGGTTAACTAGCAATGAGGGGCCTCACCCCCCGGCCCCCTCTCCTTCAGAGAGGGGGAGCCACAGCACAAGCCTAACGTTGGTAGGCGTCAGGCTCCCCCTCTCTGAAGGAGAGGGGGCCGGGGGGTGAGGCCTTTCGTCAGAACAAGACTTTTCCCATGAAACTCCTCCCGTTCCTTTTCCTCGCCGCCCTCCCCGCCCTGGCCCAAACCACCACCGCCCCGCTGCTGCGCGCCGAAGGCCCCAAAATCGTGGATGCCCAGCACCGCGACGTGCTGCTGCAGGGCATGAACGTGGGCGGCTGGCTGCTGCAAGAGGGCTACATGATGAAGCCCGGCTACGGTGGCACCCAGGGCTCGGTGAAGAAGGTGCTCTACGGCGCGGGCCTGAGCGAGGCGGCGGTGGAGAAGTTCTACCAGCAGTGGCGCGCCACTTTCATCACCAAGGCCGACATCGACTACATCGCGCAGCAGGGCTTCAACTGCGTGCGCCTGCCACTGCACTACGAGCTGTTTCTGACCGCCCAGCAGCGGGCGGTGCGCAACGGGGTCATCAAGGGCACGGTGCCCTACGCCGACTACGTGGCCAAGCTGCGCGAGTGGCAGCAGCAGGGCGAGCTGTTTCGGAAGCCCGAGCAGCTCGACGCCATCCGGCTCATCGACCAGACCCTAGGGTGGTGCGCGGCCAATAAGCTCTACGTAGTGCTGGATTTGCACGCCGCGCCCGGCGCCCAGGGCACCGATACCAACATTGCCGACGCGCTGCAGCCCAACGACTTCTGGAACGAGCCGGTGTACCAGACCATCACCAATGAGCTGTGGGCCACGCTGGCGAAGCGCTACAAAAACGACGGCCGCATTGCCATGTATGACCTCGTGAACGAGCCCAACAACGTGCCCGGCGGCAACGCGGCCATCCACACCATGCTGGAGCGGCTCATCAACACCGTGCGGGCCCAGGGCGACGAGCACCTGCTGCTGCTGGAAGGCAACGGCTTCGGCAACAACTACAACGAGCTGCTGCCCAGTAGCTTCACGCACCACCAGAACCTGGTGTACAACTCGCACCGCTACAGCATCCTGCCCAAGTACCCGCTCAGCAACGCGCCCGATGCCAGCAACCCCGACGCCAACCAGCTCGGCGCCATCGGCAACTTGGTGGCTTTCCGGCAGGCACAGCAGGTGCCGGTGTGGGTGGGCGAAACCGGCGAGAACTCGCCCGAGTGGATGGGCGAGGCCGCCCGCAACCTCAACGCCGCCGGCATCGGCTGGTGCAACTGGACTTACAAGCGCTTCTCCGACCAGCCCATTGCCTCGCTGCTGCGCATCAAGCCCCCCTACCTGGTGGACGTAAAAAGTGCCGCCGACCTACCGGTGATTCTGGAAGACATCAAGTTTAAGAACTGCGTGCCCAACGAAGGCGTGGTGAAGGCCCTAGGAGCGGAATTGAAGCGGTAATATAAAAATCAAGAAAGGCGGTCATGCTGAGCTTGCCGAAGCATCTCTACTGCGTAACTAACTCTTGACATTGGTTCTACTTGCGCGGTAGAGATGCTTCGGCAAGCTCAGCATGACCGCCTTTTTTTCAACTGCTAATCTGTGCGCCGTCTATTCTGCCTCCTGCTGCTCCTCGCCGCCCTAGGCCCCGCCCGCGCCCAAACGGCCCCGGCGGCCGGGCGGCTCGTCGTCACGCACCTCGACTCGAAGCTGCTGCGCGGCAACCCCGGCGGCGAGAACCCTAGGCGCCGGGTGAGCGTGTACCTGCCGGCCGGCTACGACGCCAGCCCCGGCAAGCGCTACCCGGTGGTGTACTTTCTGCACGGCTTTACGTGGAATGACAGCCTGATTTTCAACCAGGACGGCATGAAGGCGCTGCTCGACCAGGCCATCGCCGCCGGGCAAATCCGGCCCTTCATTATGGTGGTGCCCGACGAGCAGACGCGCTTTGGCGGTAGCTGGTACGTTAACTCGGCCACCAACGGACCCTGGGGCGACTTCACGGCCCGCGAGTTGGTGGCATTTATCGACAAGAACTTCCGCACGCTGGCCAAGCCCGGCAGCCGCGGCCTGGCCGGCCACTCGATGGGCGGCGGCGGCACCGTGCGCCTGGCCCTGGCCTACCCCGGCACCTGGGCGGCCGCCTACGCCCTGAGCCCGGCGCTGCTGGGCCCGCACCCCAGCTACACGCCGGGGCCGGGCCTAGGGGCGGCGCTCCGGGCCCGCAGCATGGCCGACGTACTGGGCAACCACGCCGTGCTGTCCGTCATTTCGGGCGCCCGCGCCTTCACGCCCGACCCCGCCGCTAAGCCCTTCGGCGCCGACCTGCCCGGCTCGCTCGGCGCCGACAGCCTGGCCCGGCGCGATGCCGTGCTGGCCCGCAGCGTGCCCCAGACGCCCCTCTACACCCTGCCCACCCACGCCGCTGCCCTGCGCCAGCTGCGCGGCTTCGCCTTCGACTGGGGCGCCCAGGACGAGGTGAAGCACATTCCGCCTACCTGCCACCAGTTCAGCAACTTGCTCACGGTATTCGGCCTGCCGCACACGGCCGAGGAGTACCAGGGCACCCACGGCAGCCGCATCATGGGGCCCACCGGGCGGGTGTATCAGCATGTGCTGCCGTTCTTTAATAAGCATCTGGATTTTGAGTAGCCAACTAAACAGGTAGATTTCCCGCAGAGGGCGCAGTGTTTGCGCAGAAGACGCAGAGCGCGGACGTTAGCCTCTGCGTCTTCTGCGCAAACACTGCGCCCTCTGCGGGAAATCCGTTGAACAACTCCTATGAACCTCCCCACTCTCCTGCTCGCCGCCCTGCCCCTAGGGGCCCTCGCCCACCCCGCCGCGCCGCCTACTAAGCCGACGGTTATCCTCTTCGTGGGCAACAGCTTCTTTCACGGCGCCTTCAAGCCGGTGCTGAACTACAACGCGGCGGCCATTACCGACGAGAACTTCCGGCCGGGCCGCAGCGGGCAGCGCCGCCGCCAGTATGAGCACGAGGAGGGCCCCTGGGGCGGCATCCCAGGCATCTTCAAGAAGCTCACCGACGAGGCGGGGCTGAACTACGAGGTGCACTTGGAGGCCATCAGCGGGCAGACGCTGCAGTTCCACTACGACAGCGCGCTGGCCGTAATTAAGCAGCCCAAGTGGAACACGGTGGTGATGCACGACTACAGCACTGGTCCGGTGCCCACCCGCCACGGCGGCCAGCCCGCGCGCTTCTTCACCTACGCTACCAAGCTGGAACAGGCCGTGCACAAGGCCAATCCTAGGGCCCAGGTGTACCTCTACGAAACCTGGACCCGCGCCGACCAAACCTATCCCGAGGGCAAGGGCTACTCGGGCCTGCCCCTCGACTCGATGCAGACCGACCTGCACCGCGCCTACTACCGCGAAGCCGCGCAGGATAAGCAGATTGCGGGCGTGGCGCCGGCCGGCGACGCCTGGCTGCGCGCCATCCGCCAGGGCGTGGCCGACCCCAACCCCTACGACGGCACCGACGCGGGCAAAGTAGACCTGTGGGGGCCCGACCACTACCATCCTAGCATCTACGGCGCCTACCTCAACGCCTGCGTACTACTGGCCGAGATTACAGGCTACGACCCGTGCAAGCTAGGCCGCCAGGAGCAGGCCGCCGCCGCGCTGGGCATCGCGCCCGAGGTAGCCGCCCGGCTGCAAAAAGTGGCGTGGGAGCAGGTGAAAGCCGGTCGCAAGGGCTAGGCGCTCGGTAGCAATAGCAGGCAGCTGCATAAGAATCGACAGCCGCCGCGGGTGCAAGGCAGCAATGGCGGCTTTTTTGCGCCAGCCGTATCTTATCCGGCCCACTCTTCCGCTACTTTCCCACCTATGCGCCTCCTTCCGCTTCTGCTGGCCGGCCTGTCCCTAGGGGCCCTCGCCCAGCCAGCCCAGCCCAACGTTATCCTGTTCATTGGCAACAGCTTTACGCACGGGGCCTTTGCGCCGGTGCTGGGCTACAACACGGCGCTGGTGACCGACGAGAACCTGAATACCACCGGGCCGCGCAGCCCGCGCCAACATGCGGATGGGCCTTGGGCCGGCATCCCGGGCATTTTCAAGAAGCTTACCGATGAGGCCGGCTTCAACTACGAAATACATCTGGAAGTCATTACCGGCGAAACCCTGAAGTACCACTACGACAACGCGCTCGACGTTATCAAGCAGCCGCGCTGGAACACGGTGGTGATGCACGACCACAGCCTGGGCCCGACGCCCGCCCGCCACACGGGCTCGCCCGAGCGCTTCTACACCTACGCCACCAAGCTGGAGCAGGCCGTGCACGAGGCCAACCCCCGCGCCAAAGTCTACCTCTACGAAACCTGGGCGCGAGCTGACCAGACCTACCCCGAGGGCAAGGGCTACTCAGGCCTGCCCCTCGACTCGATGCAAACCGACTTGCACCGCGCCTACTACCAGGAAGCTGCCCAAGACAAAGGCTTTAGCGGCGTGGCCCCGGCCGGTGATGCCTGGCTGCGCGCCATCCGCCAGGGCCTGGCCGACCCCAACCCCTACGATGGCACCGACGCGGGCAAGCTCGACCTCTGGGGCCGCGACCATTACCATCCCAGCCGCTACGGCTCGTACCTCAACGCCTGCGTGCTACTGGCTGAGGTAACCGGCTACGACCCGCGCAAGCTAGGCCGCCAGGAGCAGGCCGCCGCCGCGCTGGGCATCGCGCCCGAGATTGCCAAAAAGCTGCAGCAAATAGCCTGGGAGCAGGTAAAGGCCGGGAGGCCCTAGGGCCCTTGGCATAGCCTGAAACCAGCCGGGCAGGCTGAGCTGGCCGAAGCCTCTCTCCCGCGCAAGTAATCCCAACGTCAGAGGTTGCTTACGCAGTAGAGATGCTTCGGCCAGCTCAGCCTGACCGGCTGGTTTTTGGCTTTTCTTTTTTACCGGCCCTAGGCTCCTGTCCACTTCTGGACACCCTGCCCGCAACCGGACAGTATTCTGCCGCGCCACAAGCACTATTTAACAATTAATATTCTAACAATCAATTATTTATAAAAACGGCACGGGCCTTGGCTTAGGTAAAGGAAACCTCCCTCCTACCTGCCCGCTAATGGACAGAGCCATTTCAACTACTACGCTGCGCCACCGCCAGCTGCGCCGCTGGCTGCTGGGCCTGGGCATTCTGGCTTTGCTGGCGGCCGGGGCCCTAGGGCTGCGCCGCGCGCTGCAGCCCACCCTGCGCCGTGCCGACATCCTCACGGCCCCGGTAGAAGTGGGCGACGTGGACGCCACCCTCACGGCCGCCGGCACCGTCATTCCGGCCCGCGAGGCGGTGCTGACGAGCCCCCTGCAGAGCACCATCCGGCGGGTGCTGCTGGCGGTGGGCGCGCGGGTGCAGCCCGGCCAGCCCATCCTGGAGCTGGACAAGGAGCTAGCGGCCTCGGCCCTGGCCAAGCTCGACGACGAACAGCTGCGCAACCAAAACAAGAACGACCAGCTGCGCCTGACCCTGGCCCGCGCTCTCACCGACCTGGAAGCTCAGCAGCAAGCCCAGGACCTGAAGGTGAGCAGCTTGCAGTCGGCCCTGCGCGACGAGCAGCACCTGCTGGAGATAGGCGGCGGCACCGCCGAAGCCGTGCGCCAAGCCGAGCTGAACCTGCGCACCGCCCGCCTGGAAGCCCAGCGCCTCGGCCAGCAGCTCGCCAACCAGCGCCAGGCCAGCGCCGCCGACCGCCGCGAGCTGGGCTTTACGGTGTCGGTGCAGCAGCGCAGCATTCAGGAGCAGGCGGCCAAGCTGCGGCAGGCCGACATCAGCAGCCCGCTGCCGGGCGTGCTCACCTGGGTGAATGACAACCTGGGCACCACCGTGCAGGCCGGCGAGGCCCTGGCCCGCGTGGCCGACCTGAGCCGCTACCGGGTGCGCGCCACCATCGCCGACACCTACGCCGACCAGCTGCACCCCGGCGACGCGGTGCTGGTGCGCCTGGGCCCCGGCACCGACCTGCCCGGCACCATCGCCAGCATCAGCCCGGCCGTGGACAAGGGCACCGTCACCTTCTACGCCACCCTCACCAACGACCACCACCCCGCCCTGCGCGCCAACCTGCGGGCCGACGTGTTTGTGCTGACCCGCGCCCACCGCGGCGTGCTGCGCCTCAAAAACGGTCCTTACTACCAGGGCGGCCAGGAGCAGCCGGTGTTCGTGCTGGCTGGTGGCCGGGCCACGCGCCGCCTAGTGCGCCTGGGCGACAGCAATACCGACTACGTGCAAATAATCAGCGGCTTGCGCCAGGGCGAGCAGGTGATTGTGTCGGACACCAAGGAATTTGTGGACGTGCCCGAGCTACGGGTGGAGTAGCCCCACCCCCGGCCCCTCCCCTGCGGGGGAGGGGAGCCAAACGAAAAGCAATACCTATCGACTGACTTATAAACTAAGGCCGTGCTTTCCTTCTGCAAAAAATACCTGTCTGATAAGACACTGCCCCAAACGGCGTCAGGCTCCCCTCCCCCGCAGGGGAGGGGCCGGGGGTGGGGCTACACCCTAGGCCTACTTCTGCTAGTAACCTTCAACACCACCGCCCAAACGCTCACCCTGCCGGGCCTCATCGAGCAGACGCTGGCCACCTCGGCCGCCAGCGTGCAGGCCCGCGCCGCCCGCGAGGCCGGCTACTGGAGCTACCGCGCCTACCAGGCCAGCTACCGCCCACAGCTGGGGTTGAGCGGCACGGTGCCCAACTTCAATCGCGCCATCTTGCCGGTGGTACAGCCCGACGGCACTACCGCCTTCCAGACCGTGCGCTACAACAACTCGCTGCTGGCCGTGGGCCTCACCCAGAACATCGGCCTGACGGGCGGGCAAGTGGTGGTGGGCTCGCAGCTCCAGCGCTTCGACGACTTCATCCGCACCGAGAAGCGCTACAACAACCAGCCCTTTACCCTGGGCCTGACGCAGCCCATCGGGTACTTCAACCTCCTGAAGTGGGCCCGCCGCATCGAGCCGCTGCGCTACCAGGAAAGCCAGCGCCAGTACCTGGAGGACCGCGAAACCCTGGCCCAGCGCGTTACGGAGCTGTATTTCGACGTGTTGTTGCAGCAGGTGAATGCCGCCGTGGCCGGCCAAAACGCCCAAGCCGCCGCCGAGCTGCTGCGCGTGGGCCGCGAAAAATTTGCCCTCGGCCGCCTCTCGCAGAGCGACCAGGTGCAGCTGGAGCTGAACCTGCTGAACGCCCAGCAGGCCCAGGCCCAGGCCCAGCTGGACGCCGAAAGCGCCGCCGTGAGTTTGCGCACCTACTGCGCCCTGCCCGGCTCCGAAGCGCTACCGGCCCTGGCCGTGCCCGAAGCCGCCCCCGCCCCGGTTATCGTGCCCGCCGAGGCCCTAGGGCAGGCCCGCCAGCGCCGGGCCGCCGTGCTGGCCTTTGCCCGCCAGCGCCTGCAAACCGACCGCGACGTGGCCCAGGCCCGCGGCACCACCGGCCTGCTGGCCACCCTCACCGCCAACCTGGGCTACGTCAACCAGGCGCCCCACTTGGTAGACAGCTACCTGGCCCTGCAAAACCAACAGCAGGTGGCCCTGGCGTTCTCGCTGCCGCTCATGGACTGGGGCCGGCGCCGCGCCACCATCCGGGCTGCCGAGCTGCTGCGCGACCAAACCCAGGCCGCCGTAGCCCAGGACGAGCGCAACTTCGAGCAAACCGTGCTCACCCAGGCCTCCCAACTACCTACCCTGGTCGGGCAGGTGCGCCTGGCCGCCCGCGCCGACTCGCTGGCCCAGCGTCGCTACGCCATCAGCCGCGCCACCTACGAGGCCGGCCGCCTCTCCCTCACCGACCTCACCCTGGCCTCGGCCGCCAAAGACCTGGCCCGCCGCGGCTACATCCTGGTCCTGCGCGCCGGCTGGGTAGCCCACTACCGCCTGCGCAGCCTCACCTTATTCGATTTCGCCACCCAGCAGCCCCTAGGGGCCGAATGAATGCCAACGAGCGCCTCACCCCTAGCCCCTCTCCGAAAAGGAGAGGGGGACTAGTTTCTAGTACTAGAATTAAAAACTAGAGCTAGTTCCCCTCTCCTTTTCGGAGAGGGGCTAGGGGTGAGGCGCCCACCAGAACAATTACTTACAACCTCCTCTTCATGCAGCCCCAACCCACTACCGCCCCAGCCCCACCGGCCGCCACCGCCACGCCGCCTGTCATCCAGCTCACCGGCATCGAGAAGGTGTACCAAACGAGCACCATCGAAACCGTGGCCCTCAGCAACGTTAACCTCAGCATCAACCGCGGCGAGTTCGTGTCGGTGATGGGGCCCAGCGGCTGCGGCAAATCAACCCTGCTCAGCCTGATGGGTTTGCTCGACGAGCCCAGCGGCGGCACCATCGCCATCGACGGGCGCCCCGTGGGCTCGTACTCCGACAAGGAGCTGGCCGGGCTGCGCAACCACAAAATCGGCTTCGTTTTCCAGAGCTACCACCTCATCAACGACCTCTCGGTGCGCGACAACGTGGAGCTGCCCTTGCTCTACCGCCCCGGCATCGGGGGTAGCGAGCGGCGTCGCCGGGCCCTGGCCGCCCTCGACAAAGTGGGCCTCACGGCGCGCACGGGCCACTTTCCGGCCCAGCTCTCGGGCGGGCAGCGGCAGCGCGTGGCTATTGCGCGGGCGCTGGTGGGCGAGCCCGAAATTATCCTGGCCGACGAGCCCACCGGCAACCTCGACTCGGTGATGGGCGAGGAAATTATGGACCTGCTGCTGGGCCTCAACCGCGCCCAGGGCACCACCCTCGTGATGGTAACCCACGACGAGCAGCAGGCCCTGAAAACCGGCCGCCTAGTGCGCTTCTTCGACGGCCGCCAGGTGGCGTAAGTAATTATCAATGAGCAATGAACAATGAGCAATTGTGCTAACCCGCCGTTCGCTCATTTTCCTACTTGCTCATTGCTCACTGTTTATTGCTCATTACCAATCATGTTACTGAGTTACCTCAAACTGGCTTGGCGCGGCTGGCAGCGGCGCAAGTTCTTCACAGCCATCAGCCTGTTCGGCATCAGCTTCACGCTGATGATGTTGGTGGTGTTGTTTGCCCTCTTCGACCACGCCGTGGGGGCTAGGGCCCCCGAGCGCCACACCGACCGCCTGCTGTTCATCAGCCGCATGGTGTTGCGCGGACCCGAGTCGCAGAGTTCCTCCAGCCTAGGCTACAACTTTTTGCAGCGGCACGTGCTTACGTTGCGTACGCCCGAAGCCATCGCCGTGAGCGAGGCTTATCCGATTAATATTACACTGTACGTGGGCCAGCAGGCATTAAAAGCCGACCGTCGCTACACCGACAGTAACCTCTGGCGGGTACTGAACTTTGACTTCGTAGCCGGCCGGCCCTATACGGCTACCGAGGTGCGCGACGCCGCCCACGTGATGGTCCTTAACGAAACAGTAGCTCGCCGCTGCTTTGGCACAGCAGCGGCGGCCGTGGGCCGGGCTGTGCAGCTCGAAGGCCGGCCCTACCAGGTGGTGGGCGTGGTAGCCGATGTGCCCACCTCGCGCGAGTTGACCTATGCCGAGTGCTGGCTGCCCGTAACGACTACCACCGCCGACCTGCAAGACCCCAATAACCAACGCAACTACCTGGGCGATTTTCAGGCCGTTGTGCTAGCGCGACAGGCGGCCGACGTGCCGGCCATCCAGGCCGAGTATCAGCAGGTGCTGCGCCGCTTACCCATCCCCGACCCCGAGCAGTTTAAGGAAATCCGCTCCTATGCCCGCACTCCGCTGGCGCACTACATGGCCAACCACAGCAATGACGCCGGTCAGGACGGCGACGCCGCCGCCTTTTGGCGCCGGTGGGTGGGCCTGGGGCTACTATTTATGCTGCTGCCGGCCCTCAACCTAGTCAACATCAACGTGAGCCGCACGCTGGAGCGCGCCGCCGAGATTGGGGTGCGCAAGGCCTTCGGGGCCACGGCAGGGCGGCTGGCCGGGCAGTTCCTGGTCGAGAACGTGCTGCTGACGCTGGTGGGCGGCGTGCTGGGCCTAGGGCTGGCGGCCGGGGTAATGCACTTACTCAATAGCAGCCAATTTATTCCCTACGCCCACCTCAGCCTCAGCGCGCCGGTGTTTGGTGTGGGGCTAGGGTTGGCGCTTCTATTTGGGCTACTCTCGGGCGCCTACCCCGCCTACAAGATGTCGAAGCTACCTGCTAATCAAGCCTTAAAAGGACGCATTACCGCATGATACGCCACATATTTACCCTGATGTGGAACCGCCGCCGCGCCAACGGCCTGCTGGTTCTGGAAATCTTTCTGGCCTACGTCGTACTGTTTGCCGTGGGCACCATCGGCAGCAGCCTGTGGGAAAATTACCGCCAGCCACTGGGCTTTCGCTTCGATAACGTGTGGCAGGTCAACTTTTTACCCGGCACGCAGCCCAAGGCCGAGGCACTTGGCACGCTGCAACAAGTACTGGCGCGCCTGCGCGCCACACCCGGCGTGCTGGGCGTGGCCGTCACCGCTTCCAATACGCCCTTCTCGTTCAACGACAGCCGCACGGCTATCGACTTTGCCGACCGGCCGGGCGGCCCCAAGCGCCCTATCAATAACATCAACTCTTACGCCGTGGGACCGGAGCTGCGCGACGTAATGGGTCTGGAAGTAACAAAGGGCCGCTGGTTTGACCAGCGCGATGCCGTGGCTGGCTCGCACCCGCCGCTGGTTATCGACGAGCAGATGCAGCGCGCGATGTTTCCGACGGGAGAATCGGCGCTTGGCAAACTACTGACGCTGAATAAAGACAAACAGTGGCGCATCATTGGGGTGGTGCGCGCCTACCGCACCGATGGGGAGCTGAAGGAGCCACTACCCGCCATTTTCGGGCCCATCGCCCCGGCCGATACCCTCTTTCTACCGCAGTCGCTGCTGGTGCGGGTGGCGCCCGGCAGCGGGGCCGCCCTCGAAAAGCGCCTGGCCGACGATATTCGCCGCATCGGGCCGGGCTGGACGAGCACCATTCGCACCCTCGACGAGATGCACAGCAGCCAGCTCAAGCAGGTGATAACCCGGCCGCTGCTGCTGAGCGTGATGAGCATCTTCTTACTACTTAACGTGGCCCTAGGGCTGTTTGGGGTGCTGTGGCTGGCCATCAGCGCCCGCCGGGCCGAATTGGGGGTGCGCCGGGCCTTGGGGGCGCCGGCCGGCGCCATCGCGCGCCTGATAGTGGGCGAAACATTAGCCCTCACCACCTTTGGGCTGGTGCTGGGGCTACTGGTAGCGGTGCAGTTTCCGCTGCTGGGCGCTTTGGGCGAGCGCACCAGCGTGTACCTCACGGCCATTGCGCTGGCGGCCGGGGCGCTCTACCTGCTGGCCACCATTTGCGCGCTCTACCCGAGCCGGCTGGCGGCGGGCATCCGGCCAGCGGTGGCTTTGCGCGAAGAATAATTCATCCCACATTTGCCTCAAACCAACTTCTGTACTGAGATGAAAAGCGTTTATTGGGTGCTGTGGGTGCTGTGGGTGCAGGTCGTCCCGTTGGTTGCGCTCGGCCAGCCGCGGCCGGCCCTTACGGCAACCCAGTACCAGCAAGATTTTAGGTACTTCTGGGAAACGGTGCGCGACAACTACGCCTACTTCGACAAGAAGCAAACCGACTGGGAACAGGTGCGGCAAGCGGGCGAAGCCGCCCTGCCAGCCGTTAAGACCCGCGGCCAGTTTGTGCGGCTGCTGGAAAACGTTCTGGCTGAACTCTACGACAACCACGCTGCCCTCAATACCAACCTGCCCGACTCGCGCCGGCTGGTACCGTCGGGCACCGATGCGTGGGCGCAGTTTAGCGGTAGGCGCGCGGTGGTGCAGGCCGTGCGGCCGGGCTTCGGGGCCGCGCAGGCGGGGCTGCGGCCGGGCATGGAGCTACTGGCCGTCAACGACGTGCCCATCGAGGCGGCGACGCAGGCGCTGCTCGGCAAGCACCTGAAAACCGTGGACGCCGCCGCCCGCGAAGTAGCCCTCAACCACGCACTGGCCGGCGACCACCGCACCCCGCGCAAATGGACGGTGCGCACGCAGGGCCGCCGCCAAGACATCTTCCCCGACCAGAACGGCCTAGGCCTGGAAAGCGATGGCAACCCGAAGCTGCTGGAAGCGCGGCACTACGGCGCCATCGGCTACGTAAAAATCAACAACAGCCTCGGCAACAACCGCTTGATTTCGGTTTTCGACAGCGCGCTCACCACCCTAGGGCACCCCGCCGGCCTCGTGCTCGACCTGCGCGACACGCCCAACGGCGGCAACACGACGGTGGCCCGCGCCCTCATGGGGCGCTTCATCACGCAGGAGCAGCCCTACCAGCGCCACGAGCTACCGGCCGAGGAGGCCAGCTTTGGGGTGAAGCGCAGTTGGGTGGAGCTGGTGTCGCCCCGGCCAGCGCCCTACACTGGCCCGCTGGTGGTGCTGGTGGGCCGCTGGACGGCCAGCATGGGCGAGGGCATCACCATTGGCCTCGACGCCATGCGACGCGCCACCGTCATGGGCACCGAGATGGCGCAGCTCAACGGCAGCATCGCCTCCTACCAGCTACCGCAGTCCGGCATCGGGTTCTCCATCCCCACCGAGCGGCTGTACCGGGTCGATGGCCTCCCGCGCGAAGCCTACCTGCCCCCGGTTTACGTGCAACCGGCCACTGATACAACCGATGCGCCGCTGCAAGCTGCTCTAGCCCAATTACGTAAGGCCGCTCCTAAGCCCTGAGCGCGGCGCGCATCCAGCCGGCCGTGGCCTTGCGCGAGGAGTAAGGCCGCCCAGGCAACCCTAGGGCCCTAGGGGGCATCTGGCGCTAAAAGCGTTCCGGATTATTTTTCAACTGTCCGGTAACGAACACCCCCTCGGCCCGGTAACCCCGGCAACTTCCACTTCCCAAGCACCTCGCTACCATGAAAAACCTGCTGCTTACCGCCCTGCTCTCGCTGCTGGCCCTAGGGGCTGCCCTGGCCCAAAATGCCCAGGTGCGCACCGTGCCCGCCTTCCGCGCCATCAAGGTTAGCGGCGGCATCGCGCTCGACCTCGTGGCTGGCCCCGTGCAGCGCGTAGAAGTGAGCACCGAGCCCGCCGAGATGGCCCAGTACCTGACCACCACCGTGGAGGATGGCACGCTGGTGCTGCGCTTCCAGCACCCAAGCAGCAATGTGCGCACCCAGCGCCTGCACGTGGCCGTGACGGCCAACCAGGTTACGGCCCTCACGGCTAGCAGCGGCTCGGCCGTGAAAGCCACCGGCGCCTTTGCCGCCCCTAGCTTCGCCCTTGAGGCCTCATCGGGCACCGTGGTGCGCGCCGACCTGAGCACCCGCGACCTGACGGCCCGCCTGAGCGGCGGCAGCGTGGTGAACCTGGAGGGGCAAGCCGCCAAGCTAACGCTGACCGTGGATGGCGGCTCCATCTTCGGCGGCAACGGCCTGCAAACCAGCACCTGCCAGGTGCAGGTCAATGGTGGCAGCATCGTGAAGCTGACTACTAAGGACAGCCTGACGGCCACCGCCGACGGCGGCTCCAGCATCAAGTACCACGGCTCGCCGCAGGTAACCAAGCAAGTCAGCGGCAGCAGCACCATCAAGGGCAGCTAGCCCCCTAGGCCCTTTCTTACGTCCGCATTCGCTTTTCTCACCTTCTTCCCTGCATCCCATGAAAACCCTGCTGCTCACCGCCCTGCTGGCCGCCGGCACCCTAGCCCCCGCCCTGGCCCAAGACGCCCAAACGCGCAACGTACCCGCCTTCCACGCCATCAACGTGGGCACCGGCATCGAGCTGACTCTCACGGCCGGCCACAACCAGCGCGTAGAAGTGAGCGCCGACACGCCCGAGCTGCGCGACCACATCGAATCCACCGTGAAAGACGGCGTGCTGACCTTGCGCTACGACAACCGCGATGACCGCGACGGCCGCCAGCGCCGCAACAAGCACCTGCGCGCCGCCGTCACGGCCGACCAGCTCACGGCCCTCTCGGCCCACAGCGGCTCTTCGGTACGCGCCGCGGGCGACTTCGACGCCGACAACTTCCAACTCGACGTATCGTCGGGGGCTTCGGTGAAAGCCAGCCTGGCTACCTCAGCCCTCACCGTGCGCCAAAGCAGCGGCAGCACCGCCGACCTCAGCGGCCGCGCCACCAGCGTGGATGTGCGCAGCAGCAGCGGCGCCACCCTCGACGGCGACGAGCTGCAAACCGAGCGCGCCCGCGCCGAAGCCAGCAGCGGCAGCTCGGTGCGCCTGGCCGTGAAGAACGACTTGGTGGCCGAAGCCAGCAGCGGCGGCAGCATCAGCTACAAGGGCTCGCCCCAGCTCACCAAGCGCACCAGCAGCGGTGGCAGCGTGAGCGGGCGGTAGCCCTACTCTGTGCGCTGCCTGACCCTACCAGCACGTCATTCCGAGCCCCGCGAGGAATCTCGCTCGCGCCGCGTAGATAATCGTTGATACGACCCCTAGGCGGCGCGGGCGAAATTTCCCAGGATGCTCGGAATGACGTGCTCTTGGTTGGAATAGCGTTCTTTTTCCAAGCTCCTTTTCCCTTCCCATGCTTCTCATCGTCGATGACGACCTGGCCATCCGCACCTCGCTGAAGCTGCTGCTGAAGCAGGCCGGCTACACCGCCTCGGCCGTGGCCGGCCCGGCCGAGGCGCTGGCGGCGGTGCGGGCGTCGGCGCCCCAGCTGGTGCTGCTCGACATGAACTTCTCGGCCGCTACCAGCGGGGCCGACGGCCTAGGGCTGCTGGCCGAGCTAAAGGCCCTGGCCCCCCAGGTGCCGGTGGTGCTGCTCACGGGCTGGGGCAGCATCGCGCTGGCGGTGGCGGGCATGAAGGCCGGCGCGGCCGAGTTCCTGACCAAGCCCTGGGATAACGCGGCGCTGCTGCAAACCATTGCCACGGTGCTGGCCCTGCACGCGCCGGCCGCGCAGCCGGCCCCAGGGGCGCCCACCCGCCGCGAGCTGGACCGGCAGTTTGCCCTGGGGGCCATTGTGGGCGACGACCCGCGCCTGCTGGCCGTGCTGCACCAAGTGGGCCAGGTGGCGGCCACCGATGCCTCGGTGCTGATTGAGGGCGAGAGCGGCACTGGCAAGGAGCTGATTGCCGAAGCCCTGCACCAGAATAGCCGGCGGCGCGGCCAGCCCTTCGTGAAGGTAAATTTAGGCGGCATCTCGTCGTCGCTGTTTGAGAGCGAGCTGTTTGGGCACCGGCGCGGCGCCTTCACCGATGCGCGCGCCGACCGGGTAGGCCGCTTCGAGCTGGCCAACGGCGGCACCATTTTCCTCGACGAGATTGGCGAGCTGGAGCTGGCCAGCCAAGTGAAGCTGCTGCGCGTGCTGCAAGACCGCACCTACGAGGTGCTGGGCGACAGCAAACCGCGCCGCCTGGATATCCGGGTGGTAGCGGCTACCAACAAGAACCTGGCCGAGCTGGTAACCCAGGGCCGTTTCCGCGAAGACCTGTATTACCGCCTCAACCTCATCACGCTGCGCCTGCCGGCCCTGCGCGAGCGCGCCCAGGATGTGCCGGCGCTGGCCCGCCACTTCGTGCAGCAGCTGCAAGCCACCTACCACCGCCCCGCTCTGCGCCTGAGCCCCGCCGCCGCCCACTGGCTGCAAGAGCAGCCGCTGCCCGGCAACATCCGCGAGCTGAAGAACCTGGTGGAGCGCACCGCCCTCACCACCCCCCACGACGAGCTAACACCCGCCGACTTCCAGCCCACTGCCGCGCCCACCCCTAGGCCCCCCGCCGCCCCCGAAGCTACCCTACCCGCCCCCGGCACCATGACCCTGGAGCAGCTGGAAGAACAGATGATTCGCCAAAGCTTGGCGCACTACCAAGGCAACCTGAGCCGCGTGGCGCGGGCCCTAGGGCTGAGCCGCGGGGCGCTGTATAGAAGACTGGAGAAGTTTGGGATACCGACCGGGGAATGAGGCCGGCAGCAAACCCCAGCACCTACCTCTCCTGGCTACCAGACCACTAGCAGCCAGGGGAGGTAGGCGCTGGTTAGCGCCGCGTCAGCGACAGCCCGGCCGGCGCTAGCGTAAGCTGCGCCTGCTCGCTCATCCATACCCTGTACTTGGTGCGCGTGCTCCCCAGACGCAGGCGCACTAGGTACATACCGGCTGGTACTCCGGCAAAATCGAAGCGGTGACCGTAGGGAGCACGGTAAGTGGCCGTAAAAAGCGGCTGCCCCGTAGCCAGCCGCACCACGCTCACCTGGCCCGGCAGCGAGTCAGAGTTGGCCACGTGCAGCCGCAGGCTTGCCGGGCCACAGGCCGTCAGCACCCCGGCGGCCGGGGCTTGTTGCGCGGCCACCGGGCAAGTAGCCGAAGCCAGAAAGAACTGAAACGAAAGGCCCGCCGACCCCTTGAGAAAGCACCGCATAGTTAGCAAGAAAAAGGTGGATGCAAGGGCAGCGTGTCCATCGGCAGACAGCCGGCCGCTTGCTGCCTACTAGTTTCCCAAGCGATATGCCAATTTTATAAATTACTTATATTCTGAAAGTTGACACAGCAAGGCCGCTTGCGCGGGCAATGAAATTCGTCCGCATTTGAACAGGTGTCCGGTTATGCACATCCGCCGCTTCACCCGGCTGGCGATTGCCTACCTTGGGGGGCACCGCGTCAGCTGGCTCCTCGCTTTCTATCTTGCCCCCATGCCCCTGCGCTACCAACTCCTGCTATTCCTGGTGCTGCTCTACGGACTGCTGGCGGTGCTGCTGGTGGCCGTGCGCGCTACGCACCCGGCGCTGTTTGTAGCGGGCGAGGTGGGCCTGGCGCTGAGCCTAGGGCTGGCCTGGCACTTGTACCGGGGGCTGCTGCGGCCGGTGCGCCTCATCGAGGCGGGCACGGCGGCGCTGGCGGCCCAGGATTTCAGCCTGAAGTTTCAGCCCGTGGGCCAGCCCGAGCTGGACCGGCTGGCGGCCGTGTACAACCAGATGCTTGATGCCCTGCGCCAGGAGCGCATCAGCCAGCACGAGCAGAGCGTGCTGCTGGAGCGGCTGGTAGCGGCCTCGCCGGCGGGCATCCTGCTGCTGAATTTCGACGGGCAGATTAGCCAGGCCAACGCGGCGGCGGCGCGGGCCCTGGGGCAGCCCGCCGCCAGCCTACCAGGCCAGCCGGCAGCGGCGCTGCCCGCGCCCTGGGGGCCGGCGCTGGCGGCCCTAGGGGCCAGCCAGCCCCACACCCTGCGCCTGCCCGGCGGCCAAACCTACCGCGCCGTGGCCGCCCACTTCCTCGACCGGGGCTTCCAGCGGCGCTTCGTGGTGCTGGAGGAGTTGACCCAGGAAATCCGGGCTCAGGAGAAGCAGACCTATGAGCAGCTTATCCGGCTGGTGGCCCACGAGGTCAACAACTCCATCGGGGCCGTCAACTCGCTGCTGGGCAGCTTCCGCCACTACGCCCCGCAGCTGACTGCGGCCGACCGGGACGACTTCCACCAGGGCCTGGAAGTGAGCATTACGCGCAACACGCAGCTGGCTGACTTCGTGGCCGCCTACGCCCGGCTGGTGCGCCTGCCCCCGCCCGCCCCCCACCCCCTCGACCTGCACCAGTTGCTGCGGGGCCTGGGGCAGCTGCTGGCCCCGCAGAGCGCCGCCCTAGGGGTAGCCTGGCACTGGGAGCTGGCCGCCGGGGGCGCCCCGTTGTGGGTGCAAGCCGACTCGCAGCAGCTCACCCAAGCCCTGCTCAACGTGGCCAAGAATGCGCTGGAAGCCATCGGGCCCGCCGGGGGCAACGTATGGGTGCGCACCACGGCCGCGCCGCCCACGCTCAGCATCGAGAACGACGGCGCCCCGCTCACTCCCGAAGTCAGCCAGCGGCTGTTCACGCCCTTTTTCAGCACTAAGCCGGGCGGCCAGGGCATCGGGCTGGTGCTGGTGCGCGACATCCTGCTGGCCCACGGCTTTGCGTTTCGGCTAGAGGCGGGGCCGGGCGGGCGCACGGCGTTTAGCGTGGCGCTGGGGGGCTAGGACTGCCAGCCAACGCACCACTTGCCAAATAGCTGGCCTATACTTGCATAGCCAAGTATAAAACTCAATATTTCAGCTATTTGCAGTGATACATTTTCTATTTATTGTTCTGTTTATAGCTCGTTCACCCAGGGCGTGCGCTTTGTATCTGCTTGGGCTGCTTGGTACGCTGCCGCTGGCTGGCAAAGCACAAGCTCCCGCGCTGGGGCCGGCAGTGGTAGTAGGCAGCTATACCTTGCCGGCCCAGAGTTTGGTCACGAGCAACGCGCTCGACGCGCAGGGCAACGTGTACGTAACGGGCTGCTTTTACGGCACCGCGCAGTTCGGCAGCATTTCGCTGACGAGCTATTACGGGCACGGGTTTGTCGCCAAGTTCGACGGTGCGGGTACCTGCCAGTGGGCGCGGCAGGTGGAAAGCCCGGTCAACAGCTTCTGCGGCGATGTGGCCGTGGATGCGGCGGGCAACGCCACCATCAGCGGCGAGTTTGCCACGGCCGCTACGTTCGGCCCCATTACCTTGGTCAACCCCGACTCGCAGCACGGTACGGCCGATATTTTCGTGGCGCGTATCGACCCTAACGGCAACTGGCTGTGGGCTGCCCGCGCGGGCGGCACCGGGCAGGACGCCTCCAACGCGCTGGCCCTCGATGCGGCCGGCAACGTGTACGTGACCGGGGGCTTTATGAGTGCCACCGCTGCGTTTGGCACCACGGAGCTGGCCAACGTTACCCTAGGGCGCACCAGCTCCGCCGACCTGTTTGTGGCTAAGCTCTCGCCGCAGGGCGCTTGGCTGTGGGCGCGCGGCGGCGGGGGCGGCGCCAGTGATACCGGCCGCGCGCTGGCACTGGACGCCAGCGCCAACGTGTACCTAACGGGCCAGACCCAAGCGGCCGGCGCCACCTTCGGCCCGCTAACGGTAGCCGGCGCCGCCCGTACCAACGAAAACGTATTAGCAGCCAAACTCGACTCGGCCGGCACCTGGCAGTGGGCCGTGTTGGGTGGGGGGCAGGTTTACGACGATAACGGCTACGGCATCGCCGTCGATGCGGTGGGGAATGCCTACGTAACTGGCCGGTTTACCAGCCCCACGGCCACGTTTGGCACTACCACCCTCACCAACACCGACAGCGGCGGGGGCGGCTACGGCGACGTATTTGTAGCGCAGCTTACCAGCGCTGGCCAGTGGAAGTGGGCTACTCAAGCTGGCGGCCCAAACGATGACTATGGCAGCGACCTAGTGCTCGATGGTACCGGCCGGCTGGCCGTGGTAGGCAGCTACGCCAGCAGCACGGCGCAGTTTGGAGCCACCACGCTCACTAATACCGCGGGCGGGCGGGTGGTACCCTATCCCAACAGCCTTTTTCTGTCTTACCTCAGCCTAGGAGGCACCTGGCTAGGCACGACTAGCAGCCAAGCCGGGGAGGGGCAGCGCCTGGCCTGCCTGGCCGCCGATGCGCGGGGTAACCTCAGCCTGGCCGGCAGTTTTCAAGGGGCTAGCTTTACCCTAGGCGACACTACCCTGGCGGGCGGCACGGGCGGGCCGACTACTGGCTTCGTCACGCTAGCCCCAACGGTGCCTGTGCTGGCCGCGTTCGCCCCCGCCAGCGGGGCGCCGGGCCAGGTAGTCACCATCACCGGCACCGGCTTCGCGGGCGTTACCGATGTGCTGTTCAATGAGAAGCCGGCGGCGGCTTTCACGGTGCAGTCGGCCACGCGGCTGCTGGCTACCGTGCCGGCGGGCGTCGTGCCCGGCCCCATTAGCGTGCGCACCAGCCGTGGCAGCACCACTTCACCAGCGGTATTTCTGCCCCTGGCGCTGGCCGCCGTGCCCGCCGCGCCCGCCGACGAGGACGCCCTCTGGCCTAACCCCGCCGCCGCGGGCGAGCCCTGGCAAGTGCGCCGGCCGGCCGGCACCCCCACTGGCCTCGCGCAAGCCACTGTGCGCAACGTGCTGGGCCAGGTGGTGTTCACCACGCAGTTCAGTGGCTCGGCTGCCCGCCTGCTAGTGCCGCGCCTGGCGCCCGGCGTGTATCAGCTAATCCTGGCCACCGCCGGGCAGGCCCGTCAGCACCGGGTGGTAGTGGCCGAATAGTGCTGGCGCCCGGCGCAAATCCTGCACCTTCCGACCCTAATTGCGCACCCCGCTGCGTCGTACCTTTGCGCCCGTGATGCCGCGCCAACTGCCCGTCTGCTACCGCCTGCTCAGCGCCTTTCTGGCGCTGCTGGTGCTGGCTACGTCGGTAGGCCTCACGGCCGAGCGGCACCGCTGCCGCATCAGCGGGCGCAGTACGGTGGCCTTGGTGCTGCCGGGGGGCCTAGGGCACGATGCCGCCGCCGAGGCGCCCACCAAACCGGGCCAGCCCTGCGGCACCCGCAAGTTGGCCCTGGCCAAGCGCGCCGATGGCTGCTGCGACATCAGCCACGTGCTGCACAAGCTCGACGCCAAGCAACACGCCGGCGGCCCCACCAAGTTGCTGCCCGAGCCGCCGCACTGGCTGCCGGCCCTGCTGCCCGCGCTGGTGTGGGCGGGCCTGGGCGGCACCGCGCCGCTGGCGGCCGGCGTGGCCGTGGGCACGGCCGGTGGGCCGTCGCCGCCCGGTGCCCCCAGGGCGGGGCGCGTCCTGCTTGCCTTCCTCGGCACCCTCATCGTCTAGGGCTTTTTCTGAACGGTTACCAGCTTTGCTTTCGGGCGAAGCTGGGCTTTACTATTTCAGGAATAGCTAACTTACAGACGATATGACTTCTAGTAGCGGAAATATTTCGCGCCTTCTTTTAGTGGTGCTGCTAAGCGGCTCGTCGCTGCTGGCGCGGGCCCAGAGCGGCGCGGCCGTGCGCGGCGAGGTGCGCGACGCCCGCGGGCCGCTGCCCGGCGCCGTGGTGCGCTGGCTGCTGCCCGGCGGCGCCGACGGCCCCAGCACCGCCACCGACGGGGCCGGCCAATTTACGCTGCCCTTCCCGGCCCAGGCAAGCCACCGCGTGGTGGTGAGCGGCCTGGGGTATAAAGCCGATACGGTGGCCGTGCCCGTGGGCAGCATGTCGCCCTACCTGCGCGTGGCCCTCACCGGCGACGGCACGGCCTTGGGCGAAGTGACCGTGACCGGCCGCCAACAGGCGTACTCGGCCAAGGCGGTGGGCAGCCTGCAAACCATCAGCGCCCGCGACCTCACCAAGTCGGCCTGCTGCAACCTGGCCGAGAGCTTCGAAACCAACGCTGCCGTGGAGGTGAGCACCGCCGATGCCGTGAGCGGGGCCAAGCAGATTCAGCTGCTGGGCCTCGACGGCGCCTACTCGCTGCTGACCGTGGACAACCAGCCGGCGCTGCGGGGCCTCTCGGCGCCCTACCGCCTAGGGTACCTGGCGGGGCCCTGGATTGGCAACATCGACATCATCAAGGGCACGGGCTCGGTGGTGAACGGCTACGAGGGCATCTCGGGCCAGGTGAACGTGCAGCTCAAGGAGCCCGACAAAACCGACGCCCTGCTGCTGAACGCCTACGTCAACGACCTGGGCAAATTCGACCTGAACGCCGTGGCCTCGCAGCGCATCACTAAGAAGTGGAGCAACGAGCTGCTGCTGCACAACGACCACCTGGGCGATCGCGTGGACCGCAACGGCGATGGGTTTCTGGATTTGCCGCTGGCCACCCAGTTCAATGCCTACGACAAGGTGAAGTATATGAGCGGCACCGGGCTGGTGGCCGAGCTAGGCGCCGGCGCCATCGTCGAAAACCGCCTAGGGGGGCAGGTGGGCTTCGACAAAGACGCGCCTAATGCTTACGTAGCCAACTACGGCACCAGCCAAACCACCCACCGCTACACTGCCCAGTCGCGCACCAGCTACACCTGGCCCGGCCGGCCGTTCCAGAGCCTGGGGCTGCTGGCCAACGCCACCAGCCACGACTTCACCAGCGCCTACTCGTACCGCCAGGACAGCGGCCCGCGCACCTACGACGGCCACCAGAACACCGGTCAGGCCACGCTGCTCTTCCAAAGCATCATCGGCGATACGCGCCACACCTACCGCGCCGGCCTGAGCTTCTTGTACGACGACTACCGCGAGCGCCTGAGCGACCACCGCGTGTATTCCACTGACACTCAGGCCAGCATCGACGCCCGCGAGCTGCGCCTGCGCACCGAGCGCGTGCCTGGCGCCTTCGCGGAGTACACCTACACCAACACCCGCAACCTGACCGCCGTGCTGGGCTTGCGCACCGACTACCACAACCTCTACGGCTGGCAAGTCACGCCCCGCTTCAACCTGAAGTACGACCTGACGCCCACCAACTCGCTGCGCCTTTCGGCCGGCCGGGGCCTGCGCGTGCCCAACCCCATTGCCGACAACCAGGCCCAGCTGGCCAGCGCCCGCCAGTACTACATCGGCCCCAACCTGCGCCCCGAAATTGCCTGGAACGTGGGCGGCTCCTACACGCGCTACTTCGAAGTGCTGGGCCGCCCGGCCACCTTCGTAGCCGACTACTACAGCACCATGTTCCAGAACCAGCTGGTGGCCGATATGTACACGGCCCCGCAGTTCATCATCCTCGACAACCTGCAGTCGGGCGCCCGCTCCTTTGCCCACAGCGTTCAGGCCGAGGTGCAGGCCGAGCCCGTGAGGGGCCTGCAAGTGAAGGCCGCCTACAAGTTTCTGAACGTGCAAAGCACTTACGACGGCCAGCTGCTGCCCAAGCCTCTCACGCCCCAGCACCGCGCCTTCCTGAACCTGGGCTACGCCACGGCCTTCGACAAATGGCGCGCCGACCTCACGGTGCAGTGGTTTGGGCAGCGCCCGCTGGCCCACCTGCCGGCCGATGGCCTAGGGGGCGGCCACCAGCACGGCACCGGCACCAGCACCCTGGAGTACGCCCCGCGCTTCGCCACCCTTACCACCCAGGTTACCCGCGCCTTCAAGCGCTTCGAGGTGTACGTGGGCGTCGAGGACCTTACCAATTTCCGCCAGCCCAACCCCATCCAGAACGCCGCCCAGCCCTTCTCGCCCGGCTTCGACGCCTCCATGGTGTGGGGCCCGGTCTACGGCCGCCTCACCTACGCCGGGGTGCGCTACACGATTAATTAAGACCGCAGATTTAGCGGATTTAACGGATTACGCAGATATGCTCGCCGGCCTGCGGCGGCGAGCTGATTACGTTTCTGGCTTGATTTTAAGTCATAAAGCTTCTTCTCTTCACTAGCACTTATTTCACTTTTTCAATTGTTTTAACCTCATGAAAGCTCTCGCATTTTCTATGCTGCTGGCCCTAGGGGCTACCGCCGCCCAGGCCCAGACTGCTCCCGTTGCCGCCGCTAAAAAGGGCGCCCCCGAGCAGGTGCAGTTCAAAACTTCGGCCGTGTGCGACATGTGCAAGGCCCGCCTCGAAAAGAGCCTGGCCTACGAAAAAGGCGTGCAGGCCGCCCACCTCGACGTGCCCAGCAAGGTGCTGACCGTGACCTACAACCCCGCCAAAACCACCCCCGCCGCCCTGCAAACCGCCGTGCAGAAAACCGGCTACGACGCCGACCAGCTCCAGGCCGACGCCCGCGCCTACGACCGCCTGCCCGACTGCTGCAAGAAAACCGCCGCGGCCCACTAAATCGCAGATTTAGCGGATTAAACGGATTGCACAGATACGCTCGCCAGCCTCCGGCGGCGAGCTGACTACGCGAACGTGAAGCATAGACACAAAAAAGGCCACCCTGGGGTGGCCTTTTTGCTGAATAGTAGCTTGTATGCAAAGGGCTGTGAACAGTTGAGCAACGAAATTCGCGTAGTCAGCTCGCTGCCGGAGGCAGGCGAGCGTATCTGTGCAATCCGTTAAATCCGCTAAATCTGCGGTCAGGCTTTAGCCCGCCACAGGCGCCACCAGGGCAGGTAGGGCTGGTCGTGGTGCTCGTAGTGGTAGCCGAAGAAGTAGCAGCTTACGAAGGCCCAGACGTGGTGCCGCAGCTGGCTGCGCGACTTGTGCTGGTTGGTGGCCTCGTGCTCGCCGCGATGGGGCAGGTAGGTGCCGAAGAAGAACAGCTGCAAGGTGGCCAGCACCGCCGGCACCATCCAAAAGGCAATGACGTTGGCCTGCGGAAACCAGATTTTGAGCACGTTGTAGGTGATAGCCATCGCCAGCACCTGCCACCAGGTCACGTAGTTCCAGGCGAAGCGCAGCAGCCAGGGCAAGAAGCCGGAGTGGTTTTCGGGATGAAAATCGGGGTCGTCCTGGGTGCCGACGTGGTGGTGGTGGTCGTGGTGCTTGGGCAGCTGCCTGGGAAACCAGTTGTAGGCAAACAGCAGCGCGCACAGCGTCCCAATGGCGTTGTTCAACGTCTTATTCGGGCTTACCACGCCGTGCATGGCGTCGTGCGCCGTGATGTAAAGGCCCGTGTAAAGGTGCATCTGCAGCAGCACCAGCAAGTAGGGCGCCGCCGAGTGCCAGTCGGGCCGATAAAAGGCTAGCAGATACGCAAGCAGCCCCGCCCAAGCCGCCAGGATGACGCCCGCCGCCAGCACCCCGCGCCCCCCTAGGGGCCGCGGCGCCACCCGAACCGCAGGTTGAACGGATAGCGCAGATACGCTCTCCTGCGGCGGGCTGACTACGTGGGTGGTACTCGGGGAGTGGGAATAGATGACTGACACGGCAAATACTATAAAGCGCTGACGGCCATCCGGCCCTTCTGCTATCTGCTAACTTACTTATAACCTATTTACTGCCCCGAAAGTCGTTTCTACCCCAATTAATTTACCATATCAGTCCTCTATTCCACTCCCGTCCCAGCCGCGTAGCCAGCTTGCCGCCAGGCAAGCGTATCCGCGGAATCTGTTAAATCCGTTAAATCTGCGGTCTAGAAGCGGGCCAGTTCGTCGCGCACCTGCTCCATGAGCCACATGGGGGTGCTGGTGGCTCCGCAGATACCCACCGACTGCCCCGGCCCGAACCACTCGGGCGTCAATTCGCCGGGGTGCGACACGAAGTGCGTGCGCGGGTTGGTTTCCTTGCAGGCCTGGTAGAGCACGCGGCCGTTGGAGCTTTTGGTGCCGCTCACAAACACTACCTGGTCGAACTGTGCCGCGAAACGGCGCAAGTCCAGGTCGCGGTTGCTTACCTGGCGGCAGATGGTGTCGTTGGCGTTCACCTGGTAGCCCCTGGTTTCCAGCTCGTTCTTAATGTGGTAAAACGAATCGGTGCTCTTAGTGGTCTGGCTATAGAGCGTCACGTTGGGCGGCAGCTCGTGGCGCAGCAACTCGTCCAAGCTCTCAAATACCAGCGCCTCACCGCCGGTCTGGCCCAGCAGGCCGCGCACCTCGGCGTGGCCGTGCTTGCCGTAAATTAAGATTTTCTCCTTGCGGTCGAAGCTGGCCTTAATGCGGTTTTGTAGCTTGAGCACCACCGGGCAGCTGGCATCAATCAGGGTCAGGTTGTTTTCGAGGGCGCGCTGGTAGGTGCTGGGCGGCTCACCGTGGGCCCGGATGAGCACCGCCTCGTTGTGCAACACCGCCAGCTGCTCGTAGTCGATGATGCGTAAGCCCTTGTTTTCCAAGCGCTGCACCTCCTCGTCGTTGTGCACGATATCGCCCAGGCAGTAGAGGTAGCCTTGCTCGGCCAGCAGGTCTTCGGCCATCTGAATGGCATAAACCACCCCAAAGCAAAAGCCGGAGCCGGAATCGATGCGAATGCTAAGGTGCAAGCCGGACTGCATACCGCGAAGCTAACTGAAAATCTCGCCGCAAGGTTGTTGCGGAGCTTATCTTTTCACGCCAAAATTCAACTATTTCGCTTCTGAGTTATGCACTCTGTCAGCGCCTGGCTTCCAGTAAGCTGCTGGCCTTGCTGGCAGCTAGTCCCCCTAGGGTCGCGCTTAGGCTAGATGGCGGTACCGGCACTATTAGTCCTTCACCCGCGCCAGTTGCTCGGCCGCCTCGCCCGACACGTGCCCGCGCCCTACCAAAAAGCCCCGCACCGTGCGGAAAGCCTCGTCGTCGAGCCCCGAGTTTGGGTGCTGCAGCGCCGCATTCAGCAAGAAGCCTTTGTCCTCGTCCACGTGCTTGCTTAGCCCCAGAAAGGGCGGCAAATTGCTTTCAACCGAGAAGCGCAGAAAGCGAATTTCGGCGCTTTGGGGGGCTAGGCCCACGGCCTGCTCGAAGGTGCGTGCCGCCTGCTGCACGTAGCTCAGCTTGTTGAGCATCGACGCATCGCGGGCTTTAATAGCCTCGGAGGCAGCCTTATAGCCCAGCACCAGCGGCTCCTGGCCGTGGTAGGCTTGCAGGGTGTTGTAGAACGCTTCACCGGCTTCTTTGCCGGCGGCGGCCAGCTCGTATTGGCGGCGCAGGGCCGCGGGCGTGTAGGCAGACATAGAGTGGAAAAGGGGAAATGCCGGTTGCTCGGCCCGCACCGAAGCAGTGGCGGGTAGCAAGAACAAGCCTAGTAGCAGCGGCACTCTCATGCCGTAAAGATAAACACTAGCTATTAAATGAATTTTTAATGAATTAATGCTGAGCTTACTAGCCTACTCTGCCCGTAGCCGGAAGCGCAGCCACGAGCCCAGCAGCAGCAGCAGCTTGGTATTGTCGGGCAGGCGCACGCGCTCGGCCAGCACCTGGGTAGCGGGGGCCTGCCGCAGCTTCTGAAATAGCTTGAGGTAGTAGATGTAGGCCAGGTACACCCCTAGGCGCGAGGTGCGCGGCAGCTGCTGAATACCCACGTAGGCAGCGTCAAAATCGGCCCGGATGTCGGCTTCCACCGCCCGCTTGGCGGCATCGTCGAACTGCTCGTAGCGCAGGCCAGGGAAGTACACGCGGCCCCGGTCCTCGTAGTCAGAGCGGATATCGCGCAGGAAATTCACCTTCTGAAACGCCGCACCCAACCGCCGCGCCGGCTCGCGCAGGTGCGCAAACAGGGCCGGCTGGCCCTGGCAAAACACGCGCAGGCACATCAGCCCCACCACCTCGGCCGAGCCGTAAATGTATTTCTCGTACAGCTCCTGGCGATAGTTGCGGTCCTCCAAATCCATCTCCATACTGCGCAAAAACGCATCAATGAACTCGTGCTCAATTCCGTAGGTGTTCACCGCCCACTGAAAAGCGTGCAGCACCGGGTTTAGGCTGAAGCCCGCCGCAATGGCCGCGTAGGTGTCCTGCTCGAAGGCCGCCAGCAGCGCGGCCTTATCATACTCGTGGAAGGTGTCCACAATCTCATCGGCCCAGCGCACGAAGCCGTACACCGCGTAAATGGCCCGGTGCAGGGATTTATCCAGGGTGCGGATGCCCAACGAGAACGACGTGCTATAGCGCCGCGTGATGAGCTGCGCGCACGCTAGGCTAGTATCGGTAAAAAGCTGCTGGTGGTCCATCTGTAATCATTTTGTAAAAGACCGTCATGCTGAGCTTGCCGAAGCATCTCTACCGCATTATCCAGTTGCAGTGCAGTAGAGATGCTTCGGCAAGCTCAGCATGACGGTCTTCTTTCATTTTTGCATTTCCTTCAACACCTCGCCGGCCACTACCTGCCCCGAAATGAGCGAGGGCGGCACGCCCGGCCCTGGCACGGTCAGCTGCCCGGTGAAGTACAAATTATCAACTTTTTTGCTTTTCAGCGAGGGCTTTAAAATGGCCGTTTGCCCTAGGGTGTTAGCCAGGCCATAAGCGTTGCCCTTGAAGGAGTGGTAGTCGGCCACGAAGTCGCGGTGGGCGTAGCTGCGCTTGAACACTACGTGCGCGCGGATGGGGTGGCCGCAGTGCGCCTCCAGCCGGTCCATCAGCAGGTTGTAGTATTTCTCACGGGTGGCTTCGGGGTCGTCGAGGCTGTGGGCCACGGGTATCAGCAGAAACAGGTTTTCCTGGCCGGCGGGCGCCACCGTGGGGTCGGTGCGGCTGGGCACCGAGGCATAGAACAGCGGCCGGCTGGGCCACTGCGGCTGCTCATAAATTTCGCGGGCGTGCTGGCCAAAGTCCTCGTCAAAGAACAGGTTGTGGTGCAGCAGCTTGTCCAGTTTGCGGTTCACCCCCAAATAAAAGAGCAGCGACGAAGGCGCCATCACGCGCGAGTTCCAGTACTGCGGCGAGTAGTGGCGATACTCAGGCGCCAGCACCTGCTGCTCAATGTGCTGGTAATCGGCGCCGGCCACTACGGCATCGGCCGGATAAAAGCCCGCGGCGGTGCGCACGCCAGTGGTGTGGCCGTTTTCCACCACTATCTCCGTTACTTCCTGGTTGTACTCGATATGCACGCCCTGCTCCTGGGCCAGCGCCACCAGGCCGCGCACTATCTGGTGCATGCCGCCCCTCGGGTACCAGGTGCCCAAAGCCAGGTCGGCGTAGTTCATGAGCGAGTACAGGGCCGGCGTGTTCTCGGGCGTGGCCCCGAGGAATAGTACCGGAAACTCAATGATTTTGAGCAGCTTGGGATGGCTGAAAAACTTGCGCGCGTGCTTGCTCATGCTTTGCAGCAGGTCAAGCCGCAGGGCGCCTTTCACGATGTCCCAATCCAGAAACTCGGTGAGCGAGCGGCTGGGCAGGTGCACAAATTTGTTGATGCCCACCTCGTACTTGTAGGCCGCCTGCGCCAAAAAGGCATCGAGCCTGGGCCCGCTGCCCGGCTCCAGGCGCTCGAAGAGCTGGCGCAGCTCTGCTCTGTCGGCCGGAATATCCACTAGGTCGTCGGGCCCGAAGATGACGCGGTAGGCGGGGTCGAGGCGCACGAGGTCGTAGTAATCGGCTACGCGCTTGCCAAACTTGGCGAAGTACTGCTCAAATACGTCGGGCATCCAGTACCAGCTCGGGCCCATGTCGAAGGTGAAGCCCTGGGCTTCAAACACCCGGGCCCGGCCGCCGGGACCACTATTTTTCTCAAGTAGCGTAACCTGCCAGCCAGCCTGGGCCAGCGTGGTAGCCGCCGATAGCCCGGCAAAGCCTGCGCCAATGACGACGGCCGAAGGAGATGCGGAAAAAGCCAAAAGAAACTAGGAAAAGAAGAATATATCGCAAGCTACGCCCGCTGGCTGCCACTGGCTCCTTCTATACTGGCTAACCCAAACGCGAGGTTTCTGCGCCAAGCCGCGAAATCCAGCCAAGGCCATTTCTTGCTTATCAATTTATTGAATATTAGTCATTTACAACCCATATAAATTTAGTGTATCAGCTAAGCAGTGAGTCATAAGCCAACAGGTAATTGAAAAAGGCGGTCATGCTGAGCCTACCGAAGCATCTTGGCTGGCGGTCCCGCCCCGGACGAAGCGGTAGAGATGCTTCGACTTCGCTCAGCATGACCGCCTTTTTCAATTACCTGTTGGCTTATGACTCACTACCACTACTATGATTCACTACTCAGCTGATAAGTGCTTTTCCAGCCCAGCCTAGGGGCCACCTACGCAAAAAGGCCCGCCGCTAGCAGTAGCGGCGGGCCTTAGTAGCAAATGCAGTTGCTTAGTCTTCAGCTTCTTCGGTAGTACTGGCGCGGCTGGCGCCGGCGGGAGCATACACGTGCAGCGCGGCCTTGAGGTCTTTGCGGGCGATGTGGATGCGGTTCTTCACCGTGCCAATCGGAATTTGCAGCTTCTCGGCAATTTCCAAGTACTTATAGCCGATGTAGTACATCATGAACGGCGTGCGGTAGTCGCTGCCCAGGCTGGCAATAGCCTCGTTGATGTCGCGCACCACAAAATCGGTAGTAGCGCCGTTGTGAGTGATGTAGTTCTCGTCGGTGTTGAAGTACTGGAAATACTCGGTCGAATCAATGTTCGAGCTGCGCTTGGTAATCTTGTTGTAGTTGTTGATGAACGTGTTGCGCATGATGGTATACAACCATGCCTTCAAGTTCGTCCCAGCCTTAAACTTGTCTTTGTTAAGCAGCGCCTTCAGCAAAGTCTCCTGCACAAGGTCCTTGGCATCGTCGGCGTCGCGGGTGAGGTTCATCGCTACGGGGCGCAGCGAGGAAGATATTTTCTGCACTTGGGAAGTGAATTCCAGAGAAGTCATACTGTTGAAGGGTTCGTGGCAGAATCTTAAACAAAGATAGATGTGCCTACTCGAATCCGGCTCACCCACGCTTGTTTTTTTAGACCTCCGTGCTTCAACTATCGCAGGCCGAAGCCTTTACGTGCAAACCCTCCCCGGTGGTCAACTTCGCCCCGCTTATTCGGCCACACTCGTCTCAAGCTCCTGATTCACAAACGGAATTAAATCCCGAAATTCGTGCAGGCACGCCAGCGGCAGCACGCCTTCGGGCAGCCCGGTAGCCTGCACGGCCAGCGTACCAAACAGCACCAGCGAGCCCTCGCTATACTGCTGGCGCAGCTCGCGGGCAAACGCCGCCACCTGCCCGCGCGGCGGCACGGTGGTGAGCACCGTGGCCAGGGCTGTGGGCCGGAAGGCGCGGGCGGCGGCCACCACGTCGGCCAGCGGCAGGTTGGGGCCCAGGTACAGCACCTGCTGGCCGCGGGCGCGCAGGGCGTAGTTCATAAACAGCAGCGCTAGCTCGTGCCACTCGCCCTCGGGCAGAAACAGCAGCCAACGCGGGGCATCGGCCGGGGCGGCCCCTAGGGGCAGCGCGTCGGTAGCGGCCAGCAACTCCTGGCGCAGCAGCTGGGCCACCAGGCGCTCCTGAGCGCCGCTCAGCGAGCCCTCGCGCCACGATACGCTCAGGCGCTGCAGCAGCGGATAGCCCAGGCGCAGCAGCGCTTCCTCGGGTCCTAGCTCGTCGATGGCCGTGTCCAGAATACCGTGCAGCCGCACCTCGTTGAGGTCGAGGGCCGCGGTTTGCAGGGCGTTGAGGCGGGGGCCGTCGGCGGGCTTCACCTCGTTGCACAGGGCGAGGGCGGCCGTCTGGCACTCCTCGGGGCTAAGGCGTACTACTTGCGAGATGCGCTGGCCTCGCCCGCAGAGCGTAGCCACGTTCAGCAAGCGGCGCAGGTCGGCCTCACCGTAAGTACGGATGTTGGTAAGGGTGCGCGTGGGGTGCAGCAGGTTATACCGCTGCTCCCAGATGCGGATGGTGTGCGCCTTCACGCCGGAAAGCTGCTCCAAATCGCTGATAGAATAACGGGCCACGATAGTAATTGCAGAAGGGTAAGGCCAAGCGTTTCGCCCGAAAGCGAACCACTTCAGATTGAATAGTATAGCGAAGAAATAGCTAAGGTAAGGCTAGTAATACTAACCTACTAATTCAAAAAGGCGCCAAATAGTTTAGGCCTCCGCCGGGCCGGCGCGGCGCGCGGCCTGCTCGCGCGCCAGGCGTAAGTACTTGGGCGACACCCACAACAACCCGAACTCCTGCGAGTGGTCGCGCCCCTGCGTTTTATGGTGCATTTTGTGGGCCATATTGAGGGCCCGCAAGTACACGCTATCGGTTTTTTTCCAGAACGGCAGGCGGCCGTGGATGAGCCCGTCGTGCACGAAAAAATAAACGCAGCCGTAGGCCGCAATGCCCACCCCCACCCAAAACCACCACCGGCTCCCGCCCTCCCCCGTCACGAACAGCGCGGCCGAAATAGCCCCGTAAATCACAAAAAACCAGTCGTTGCGCTCGAAGGGCCTAGGGCTAGGCCGCACGTGGTGCGAGCGGTGCAGCACCCACAGCGGCCCGTGCTGCACGTACTTGTGCATGAACCACGCCCAGAATTCCATGAAGGCGAAGGTAGCGCAGGCGATGAGCAGATGGGTCATTACTAGGCTTTTAGCTATTAAATTTGTTCCCAAATTAAACTTTCCAAAAAAGAGCGTCATGCTGAGCTTGCCGAAGCATCTCTCCCGCGGTAGTATAATCCTAACGTCAGGAGTTAGTTACCTGGTAGAGATGCTTCGGCAAGCTCAGCATGACGCTCTTTTCAATTTTTCTTGTTTGGGGACAGGTCTATTGGCTGTTAGCTAATAGTCAGCAGCCAATAGCTAACAACTAAGTGAAACTACCATTCAATCGGCTCCTTGTTTAGGAAGGCTTCGATGCCGCGCCGGCTATCGGCCGAGGCGCGGGCGTCGGCGTTGCGCTGGGCGGCGTAGCGCAGGCCTTCCTCCAGGCCCATTTCGGGCAGGTGGGCCAGTAGCTCCTTGGTTAGCTCCATGCTGTGGCCCGAGTTTTCGCGGGCCAGGCGCAGGGCGTAGTCGCGCACGGTGTCGGCCAGCGCCTCGCGCTCAACCAGAAACGTCACCAGCCCGTACTCCAGCGCCTGCTGGGCCGTGATGGTATCGCCGCTCAGCAGCAGCTGCTTGGCGCGCGACTCGCCCAGGCGCCGCACCAAAAACACGCTCACGATGGCGGGCAAAAAGCCGATTTTCACCTCGGTGTAGCCAAACTTGGCTTCGGGCACGGCAAAGGTGAAGTCGCAGAGGGTAGCCAGGCCGCAGCCACCGGCTAGGGCGTGGCCCTGCACCTGCCCAATCACGATTTTCTTGAGGGTGTAAATCTGGTAAAACAGCTGCATGAGGTGCGTGCTGTCGGCCAGGTTTTCCTGATACGTGTTCTCCTGCAGCTCCTGCAGGTACTTCAGGTCGGCGCCGGCGCAGAAGACGTCGCCGGTAGCGCGCAGCACAATAACCTTTATGTGGTCGTCGGCTTCGGCCTGCTCAAATGCTTTCTTTAGCTCAGTCACCACATTGGCGCTCAGCGCGTTGCGCTTAGCCGGGCGGTTGAGGGTAATGTAGGCCAGCCGGTCGTGCGTTTCGTATTGCAGAAAGCGTAGCGTAGCCAGTTCCGGAGTGATAGAGTCGGTCATAACACAATAAGGTACGGCAAAAGGCGGCCGCCGGGTTGGAAACCCCGGCCTAGCCCGACAATACTAGTCCAAACAATCGGGATTCGCGTTAAGGCGGAGCTTACTACAGTTTGGCAGCTAGAATAAGTAGCCCGTTCGGCGTTTGGGTAGCGGCGCAAAAATGATGCCCCAGTGCCCTAGGGGCCCTACTGCCCGGCCGGCAGCGCCCGCACGTAGGCGCCGCGCCTGCTCACGTCCCAGGGGCGAAAGCCAGCCGCGCGCAGGGTGGAATCTTGCCGCGCCACGTACCAGCGCTGGCACGACGCGTCGAACACCACCTGGGCCCTAGGGCCGAAATGCGCGGCCAGCGCACCGGGGGGCAGGTAGGCGTTGCGGCGCAGCACCACCACATCGGCCGGGTAGGCGGCAGCACCGGCCAGGCGCCGCAGCGTGCCGCTAACCACCGCCACGCGCAGGCCGTGCCAGCGGGCCAGCACCAGCGGCGCGGGCGGGTAGCGGCGGGCGGCCTCGGCACTGTCGGGCGGGGCCACGGCCCTAGCGGGCACCTGGCTGCCGCGCCAGCCCACGCAGTAGCGGGCCCGCGGCGTGCGGCGCTGTATCAAGCTGGGCAGCAGGCGGTAGGTGCGCTCGGTTTCGGAGAGGGGCAGCGAGTCGAGGGTCACAAACTCGGGGGCCGCGCCTTGCCAGAAGCCTAGCACCGAGCGGTGCGGAATGCTGTACACGACCAGCTCGCGCCGGGGCGCTACGGCCCGCGCCTCGGCCACCCGGCTGCCGCTGTAGGCGGCCAGCACAGCCACCGCCGCGCCCGCCCACGCCAGGCGCCGGCTCGCTACAAACGCTACCATCGACCCGATGAGCAGGTAAATGAGCAGCGTTTGCCCCTGGCTGAGGTGCACGCCGCCTACTACCGCGCCCGGCAGCAGGCGGCCCACCCAAAAAATGTATTCGTTGAACAGCCAAATCAGCTTTTCAAATACCCAGCCCCCGGCGCGCGGTAGGTAGTCGAGCCAGGGGGCCAGCGCGGGCAGCCCTAGGGCCAGCAGCGCCACCAAGCCCTTGACGGCCAGTAGCGCCACGCCCACGTACACGGCCAGGCTGGAAATGGGCACCGCAAAAAGGTTGGACAGCAGAAAGCTGAGCGGAAACTGGTGGAAATAATACAGCCCCAGCGGAAACGTAACCACCTGCGCTGCCAGCGAAAGCACCGTGAGCTGCCAGGCGGCATCGGCCAGGGTGGCGGCGGCGCCCCAGCTTTTTTGCACCCAATGGGGCTGGTAGCTGCGGCGCCTTTCCAGGAAAAAAGAGCGGGCATCGAGCAGCCGGGCCAACCGGGGCTGCCCGTAAATGATGCTCAGCACCGCCCCAAAGGAGAGCTGAAAGCCCACATCGCACAGCAAATAGGGGTTGTAGAGCAGCAGCAGAAAGGCCGCCGCGCACAGCGTGTTTAAGCTGTTGCTTTGCCGCTCAAACGCCTGGCCAATAATAACTAGCGTGAACATGACCGTGGCCCGCAGCACCGAGGCCGACAGGCCCGTGAGCAGCGCGTAGCTCCATATCAGCCCCAGGCCCAGCCCCGCCGTGAGCAGGCGCCGCCGCGCCACCGAGCCCCCTAGGGGCACCCGCGCCAGCAGCCACTGCAAGGCCGCAAACAGCAGCCCCACCTGCAACCCACTCACGGCCATGATGTGCGTGGTGCCGGTGTCGGCATACGCCTGGCGCGTGCCCTTGTCAATGTCGTCCTTGAAGCCCAGCACCAGCGCCGTGCCAATGGCGTACTCGCGGCGGCCGGGCACGTAGCGCCGAAATACGCTGTCGAGCTGCCCGGCGGCGCGCTGGCTGGCGGCCACCAGCAGGCTGCGGGGCGCGTAGCCCAGCACCTGGTACTGGCCGGGGTGCACGAACTGCGAAAAGTAAATTTGGTGATACCGTAAATACTGGCGGTAGTCGAACTCACCGGGATTGGCGGGGCCGCGGCTGGCCTCGGGGGTGCCGCGCACCAGCCACTGCTCGCCGTAGTGCGGGGCGGGCACGGCGGCGCCCGGCTCGTAGCGCGGCACGCTGATGCGCACGCCGCCGGTGGCCTCTTGCCAGCGCCCGGCCACCCGCACGGCCGTTACGCGCAGGGTGGTGGCGAAGGTAGCGGGCCGCACCACGGGCGCCTCGTCCACCACGGCGCGGTAGTATTCGATGCGCGGCACCACGTGGCCGATATGGTCGGGGCGGCGGCTTTCGGTACTGGCCTGGGTGCGGGCAAACCCTAGGGCGGCCACGGCCACCAAGCCCAGCAGCCCCACGGCATCGGTGGCGGCGGGCCCGCGCTGGCGCTGGCTGTAGAACCAAGCCAGTACGTAGAGCCCCACCAGCCCTAGGGCCCAGGGCGCGGCGCTGCCCGCCCAGCCTTGCCCCAGGTAGAGGTAGCCCGCCACCCCCAGCATGAAGGCCGCGGCCAGGCGCAAAAAAGGGGCGATAGACCAAGGCAACATAAGCTGGCGGCAGGGTTTAAACCGCATAGGTACAACACCCCGCCCGCTCGGCCGCCGCCCGCCGGCCAAGCCCACCAACCGGACCACTTGGCGCGGGCGCCGCCGCGCGCTTCCGAAAGAAAAGCGGCCGCTTTATGCCCGCCCGCTTACCCTGGCCGTATACAGAATTACCCCTTGAAAATCAAGGGATTTTAGGCGCCTTAGCTGGTCGCCGCCGCCCTGCCCCGCCCGTTGCCCACCGGGCAACCTGCATTAGCCCCCTAGGGCAGCCAGCGGCACTTAGTCAATCCTATTTCCTTTTGCAAGGACTCCCGGCTGGGGAGCCTTGCCTCATTTTTTCGCTTTATTAGCTATGCTCACCGATGCGTATTTGCAAAGCCTAGGCTTCACCGCCTCCCGCCTCGACCGAAAAGCCAACCGTGCCGAATTTGGCCACGCCTGGCGCTACCAGTTCGACCACGAAGCTTGCGACGGCACCCCGCTCTATATTGAGCACCCGCTCGGCATCGACGGCTGCCGCCTGAGCGCGCTGCCGGCCGCCCTGGCTGCGCAAGACGTGTTTGCCACGGTAGCCCTCACCGACCGGCCCGGCCTGGAAGCCGCCATCGGCGCCTTTTTTGCGGCCCACGGCGGCATGGGCGCCGTAGTGAAAGCCGACGCGCCGCTGCTGTTTCGCCCGTTTCAGCGGGCTCGCTAGGCGCGCCCTAGGCCCCCAGCACCATCTTATAGTGCTGAATGTCACACTCCTCGAACAGCTCCCCCACCTTGCCAAAACCCGTGCGCTCGTAGAGCGGTATGGCGCGCAGCTGGGCGTGCAGGTACACCTGGGCGGCGTCGGGGGCTTCGGCGCGCACGTCGGCCAGCACCTGGTGCACCAGCGCCTCGCCCACCCCTAGGTTCCGAAACTCGGGCAGCACGGCGAAGCGCTCCAGCTTGACGCCGCCCGCGGTGGGGCGCCAGCGGGCGGCCCCGGCCGGGTGGCCCTGGTAGCGCGCCAGGTAGTGGCGGGTGGTGGCGGCGCGGTCGTGCTCGTCGTACTCAGCATCGGCCGGCACGCCTTGCTCCTCCACGAATACTTTTTCGCGAATGCTGAAAGCCGCGTCCAGGTCGCGCAGGTCGGTTATTTTTTCGGCGGTGGTCATAAGCACTAATTCTAGTGGCAAAGAAAAGCCCCGGCCAGAGTTGGCCGGGGCTTTTCACGTAAAAATGGACCCTAGAGCGCCTGCTCGTGGTTGACGGGCAGCTCGGCTTCGGGCAGGTCATAGGCGCGGTCGTCGGGGTGGCGGCGGTCGCGGTAGCTGTTGTTGCCGCGCTCGGGGCGCTCGTCGCGGCCGTAGGGGCGCTGCTCGTTGCCCTCGCGGCGGCGCTGCTGGCGCTCGGCGTCGCGGCGCTGCTCAGCCACGTCAAACTTGTCGTAGGCTTGCACAATCTCCTTCACCAGGCGGTGGCGCACTACGTCTTCAGCCGTCATCTCGACGTAGCCGATTCCGGGGATATTCTTCAGAATATCCAGCGCCTGCATTAGGCCCGACTTCTGACGGGTGGGCAAGTCAATCTGGCTGCGGTCGCCGTTCACCATCACCTTCGCGCTCGGGCCCATGCGGGTCAGAAACATCTTGATTTGCGAGGGCGTGGTGTTCTGGGCCTCATCCAGCAGCACGAAGGCGTTGTTGAGGGTGCGGCCGCGCATGTAGGCCAGGGGCGCGATTTCGATAATCTTGTTTTCCTGATAAAACTTCAGCTTCTCGGCCGGAATCATGTCCTCCAGGGCGTCGTAGATGGGGCGCAGGTAGGGGTCTACCTTCTCCTTCATGTCGCCGGGCAGGAAGCCGAGGCTTTCGCCGGCCTCCACCACGGGGCGTGAAATGATGATTTTTTTAACTTCCTTATTCTTAAGCGCCCGCACGGCCAGCGCCACCGAAATGTAGGTTTTGCCGGTGCCGGCGGGGCCTAGGGTAAAGGTGAGGTCGTGCTTGAGCACGGCATCCACCAGCTTCTGCTGGTTAGGGGTTTTGGCCTTAATAATGCCACCCTTGGCGCCGAACAAGATGACGTCGGGCGAGGCGGCCAGCACCCGCCCTTCGGCTTCCTCGGAGGTAGCCGAGAGGTGCAGGTTCACGTCGCGGTCCGTTACGAGGCCGTACTGGTGGTAGTGCTCGATGAGGGAGGAGAGGATGTCATTGACCCGCGAAATAACTTCGGTAGGGCCCTGAATCTTAATCTCATTACCCCTGGATATAATTTTAGAGCCCGGAAAAGCGGCGGCAATGCGACGGATATTCTGGTTATCGGCCCCGAGGAAATCAACCAGGGAGACGTTTTCGAGGGTGATGACTTTTTCGACCAAGCGGCGAGAAAAAAAGGATGGGAAATGGCAGTTGAAACCTACTGGGCCGGCCCTTACTGGCCGCGCCGGGTGGGGCGCGAGCCTGGGCCTGGCACTACTTTTGCGCCCGCGCCGGCCCTAGGGCCTTCGCCTAAAACAATACTACGAAGAAACTACTAACCGACTGGCATGGGGCTTCTGACGCTGCTTACGGACCTGGGCTACCGCGACCACTACGTGGCGGCGCTCAAAGCTCGTTTGCTGCAACTGGCCCCCGCCGTGCCGGTGCTGGACATCAGCCACGGCGTCGAGCCCTATAACATCGCCCACGCCGTCCACGTTCTCCAAGCTGTATTCCGGGAGTTTCCGCCGGGCACCACGCACCTGATTACGGTGCGCGAATACGGGATAAGCGCGGGCGAAAACGCGCCCGGCCCCGGCTGGCTGGCGGCCGAGCACGAGGGCCACTTCTTTGTGGCAGCCGACAATGGCCTGCTGGCGCTGCTGTGCGGCGGGCCGCCCGAGCGGCTGGTGCGCCTGGCGCTGCCCGCGGCCCTGCTGCTCACCGACCTGGCCGCCCTGCCCCGCACCCTCAACCCCACGTTTGAAGTGCTGCTGCCGGCGGCCGTGCGCCTGGCGCGCGGCGAGGCCCTGGCTAGCCTGGGCACGCTAGTGACAGATTTGTACGTGCTGAAATTTCCCGAAATTCGGATTCAGGACAACCGCATTACCGGGCACGTGGTGCACGTGGACCATTACGGCAACGTGATAACCGACATTACCCGCGAAGCAGTGGAGGTAGTGGGCCGGGGCCGGCCGCTGGCCGTGCACTTCGGGCGCGAAGTGGTGCGCGAGGTGCGCCCTCACTTCGGCGCCGCGCCGCCCGGCGAGGTAGTGTGCGCCTTCAACCCCCAGGGTTTCCTGTGCGTGGCCATTTGCGAGGGCAACGGCAGCGAGCTGCTGGGTCTCTACTTTAACTCGCAGGTAGACGTGCGCTTTGCCAGCGCATAGGCCCTAGGCCTGATTACAGCAGTTTCGCAGTCGGTGGCTGTAGGTGCGGGGCTGGCCCCCGCCCGTCGCCTGCACCACTTAGGCGATAGACTTGTTACTGAATTAGATTTCTTGGAAAAGACCGTCATGCTGAGCTTGCCGAAGCATCTCTACCACGCCGCCTAGGGGTCGTTCAGTAGAGATGCTTCGGCAAGCTCAGCATGACGCGCTTATTTGATTTTTGATTTTCCTTGCTTAGGAACGAGTCTGATTTCGTTCACCCGCAGGGCGGCGGTGCTAACGGCGGGCGGGGGCCAGCCCCGCCCCTACAGCCACCGACCGCGAAACTGCGCTAGGTGGCTGGCAGCAACTACCTTATTTCTTTACAGAATCAGCCGGCACGGCGGTGCTGTCGGAAGCGGCCATGCTGGACGCCGGTACTACGGTAGCCGTTTTTTCGGGGTCGGTAGCCTTGGGCTTGTCTGAGCACGAAGCGGCTAACAGGGGCAGCGCAGCCAGGGCTGCGAGCAACAGGGGACGAGTGGTACTACGCATAAACTACTTATGTTGAAGGGAAAAGGAGCTTGGCTGTACGCTCGAAACGGCGCGGGGTTGAGCCACTAGGCGCTTATCCACCCCGGAACGCCTTGCCTCAACCAGCCTGGCCTAGGGGCAGCACCGGGGCGGCAAGGCAGTGGCGAGCGGGTGCCGGGCGGCCAGCAGGGCCCGTTGCGCGCGGGCCAGCCCTAACCGTAGCGGCTGGTTGGCGGTACTATAGCTGCGCCGGCTGGGCTCCTCACCTTCCCAGCGCGCTTCTCATGCCTACTACCCCCAGCTATTTTGCCTTTTACGACTTGCCCGAGGGCTTTTTGCTCGACGAGGCCGCCCTCAAGCGCAAGTACTACCAGCTCAGCCGCGAGCTGCACCCCGATTTCCACGCCCAGGACACGCCCGCGGCCCAGGCCGAGGCGCTGCGCCTCTCCACCCTCAACACCGACGCCTACCGCACCCTGGCCGACCCCGACCGGCGCATGGCCTACCTGCTAAGCCAGCACGGCCTGCTGGAAGAAGGCAGCGCGCAAAACCAGCTTCCCCCCGACTTTTTGATGGAAGTAATGGAGCTGAACGAGCAGCTGATGGAGCTGGAGCTGGAACCCGACCAGGCCGCCGCCGAGCAACTAACCCAGGAGGTAACGGCCCTGACCGATACGCTCGACGCGGGCATTCAGCCGGTGCTGGCCGGCTACCCCCAGCTGCCGCCCGACCACCGCCCCGCCGCCCTAGCCCAGGTGCGCACCTACTACCTGAAGAAACGCTATCTGTTGCGGCTTCGGCAGCAATTAACTACCTTTGCGGCCCGCTCGTGATTACCGGCCGAGCGGAATAGCTTGCCTGGATGGCGGAACCGGTAGACGCGATGGTCTCAAACACCATTACCGCAAGGTGTGCCGGTTCGACTCCGGCTCCAGGTACTCGGAGAAGCTAAAAAGCCTCCAGAGCTACTAAAACCCCCTTTTCAGTCCCGCTGAGAAGGGGGTTTTGCCATTTTAGGCTTACTCCCTACTGACCAACCCACATGGAGTACTCAGCCGAAGTGGTACTGTGCTGGCTGGCGTGCAAAGGCGGGACTTGTTAGGTGCGCCTGTTGGTGGTGCTCTAGCGCATACCTTGAGTCGTCTGCGTTAGTCCGCATGCTAGTAGCTGATGAAGCCCGGCGCCTGGGTATCTCCTAGGGGTGACTGGGGTATATAGAACGAGAAAGCCCGGCCGGTTGGTCGGGCTTTTTTTTAAACAAAAAAGTCTTAGATTAATCAGAGGCAATTCGTGAATCTTTAATTTTAGCGTTTATTCTATCCATCATTTCTTTAATAACTATATCAGAAATATTATTCAATTCGACTTCTGACAATGATTTAGGATAACCACCTTTGAATATTTTACCATTTGAAAACTGAGTATGAACAGTAAAATAAGTTAAATAAAAATTAACTGCAATATAATCATTCAATGATTCTATAGGAAAATTTGGTTTAAATTCTTCGAATATAAAATTAATTTTTAGATGAATAAAATTTTTAGGAAATATATTAGTATTTTTTTTGAAATAATCTAAAATGTATGTATGCAAATTCGGAGCAAAATCTGAATAAAATTTAACAATTGGAACCGATTCGTATGAAATACCATTAGTCGTTCCACTATTGCCATTAATAGCAGTTGTTATAGTAATATATGCGTTTGACTTAAAAAATAATCGGCTGATTTTAAGCAACCTTACTTCCAATAAATACAATAGTGGTTTAAATAAAAAACTATTAGTCTGCTTAATAATATCAACGCTAAGAGGCTCTTTAGTCAGTTCTTCGTCATCAAAGCTAGCGATAAACAAATCAAGTTCTTTATCTAAATCATCAACTTCTGAAATATCCTCACCTCGCATCCCTTTCAAATAAATTTCTAATGAATGAATGAGCAATTCTGCAAAGTACTCTATCAAAGGCTCATCTAAACCTGCATCTGCTTGGTTCAATATACTATAATATATACTTTTGTTCTCTTTTCGCACTACTATTGGTGGAAAATTAGCTTGCATCAGAATTAAATTAGATAGTAAGCGGGACATACGTCCATTACCATCATCAAAGGGATGAATGGCCACAAACCGATGATGAAATAGAGCGGAAAGCACTAATGGGTGCATCTTCTTTCGATTTGCACGATACCATTCCATCAACTCATGCATCTTCGCAGGCGTTTCTTCTGGTGTAGCATAATAATGTATCTGCCCAGTGCGAGTTTCTACATGATTCGGAGAGCTTTTATACACTCCTAATTGGATAGTTTTGGATGTTACTTGTCCATCTGCTGTTTGCGCCCTCGATTGGTATGGTTCAACCAATATCATTTGGTGTAGTCCTCGAATATCACGCTCTGTTAACTCACTTCCTTGCTGTTGCATATCCACTAAAAAATCAATGGCCTCGTTGTGGCCCTTGATGTCGAGGTGGTCTTTCAGCGGCTTGCCCTTAGCCGTTAGCCCCTCCATGATAAAGGCTACCGTTTCGCCGTAGTTCAAGCTGTTGCCCTCAATCGAGTTGGAATTGTAATTCCAATCCAGCCGGTACTTCTGAAAAATCTTGTCAACCAGTTCTGGCTTAACGGGGCGTAGCACCTCAATCTGCGCTTGCAGGTTATCAATGCGGTCGAGCAGCGTTTGAACGGCGGGCGAGTATTGAGCCATGAATTAGGCAGGTAGGAGATGAAAAGACAATTATACCTTAGCTCGCAGTTTTCAGTAGCGTGACGTTACAAGCTAACTTGGAATTAAAGCACAAAAAAGCCCCGGCCTTGCGGTTGGGGCTTTTCACTTATAAACCCTACCCTTTACACTACCACCAAGCGGCGGTTGCCATACTTCACCTTGCGGCGTTGCGGCTTTTTCGTAAAGCGCGTGTCCGGTGCCGCGTAGGCCTCCTTGATTCCACGCATAACCTCCCGGCATTTACAGCTGGGGGCACCTAGAATAATTGCGCTCGTGTTGGTCAGCTTGCTCGGCCGGGGTGGCTACACCTCTTCGGGTTGGTTAGCCGTGGGCCTAGGGGTAGCGGCGCAGCTCCGGCAGCTGGTTCTCGGTGCGCTAGCCTTTGTCCTTGGTCGAGACCCGCGCGTAGAGGGCGACTTTCATGCTCACGCGCCGAAATCATCATTCAGGAATTTGAGCGTAGTAACCGGCACTTCCACCAGTTTCCCTTGCGTATTCACCTCCCAGACGCGCAGCAGGTTGCGCAGGTATTTTTCGCCCAGCGCGTCCTTTTGGCAGAGCACAAAATACCGCCTATCCGTAGCCTTACCGGCCGTAGTAGCGCGCATCGCCGTGGTGAGGTAGTTTTTGGCAGCATCCAGTTGCAGCTGCACCGTGTCGGCAATTTGATAGCGTGGGGACTCCTTGGCCGGGCTACTGCGCTTTTCATACGCCAGCACGACTTTTCCGCTCTGGCAATTGCCCGGCTGCAACGTGTAGCAGGAAAGAATGGATTTCTCCGGCACGAGCGAGGCTTGCTGGCAGGCCGAGTACCCGGGTAGCGTAATAACCGGCGCTTTGGCCGAGGGAGAGGCAATGCCGAGTAGGTAAGTGAGCGGCAGGAAAAGCAGGTTCATGGGCTAGGCTGGAAAAGGATGAAGAAGAGGTGATGACGCACCAAATATACTCCAGTGAAGAGACCTTTCGCGGAGTAACTGCTAGGATGCGATTCCAACACGTAAAGGTTGTTTTTTGACGTTTTTTGATACCCTTATTGGAGCACTGAAAAAATGGTTACGGCGCTAAATAGTAAGAGCTAGCAGGATATTACCGCTTTGGCCGAGGTGCCGAGACTGCTAGCCGCCTGGTCGCCTACTAGGCAAAGCGCATCTGGTCAGGCAGTTGGGTATAAATTTGCGCATGCTGGATTCCGCAAGCCTCCTGGCCCTGCTTCAAGACACTTTCACCCGCGAAGAATTTCCCGCCAAAAGCCTGCTGGTTAAAGAAGGGGCTTTGGCCAAGAAGCTGTTCTACATCGAGGCCGGCGGCTGCCGCGCCTGGTTCAGGACCGACGCGGGCAAAGAGGTCACCATGAATTTTGGGTTTGAAGGCAGCTTCGTGTCGTCGATGGAAACGCTGCTGGCGGCGCAGCCCAGCTGGTACAGCGTAGAGACCCTGGAGCCGACGGTGGCCTACAGCATTCCCCTAGGGGAGTTTCAGGCCCTGAAAGCCACCGCGGGCGAGTGGCAGACCGCCTACGTAGCCTACGTCGAAAGCCGGCTGCTGCACTACCAGCAGCTCTTTATTGCCCGCCTCAGAGACAACCCAGCCGCCCGGTACCGCGCCCTGCTGGCCCACCACCCCGAAATTATTCAGCGGGTGCCCCAGCACTACATCGCGTCCTTTCTCGGCATCACCCCCGTCTCGCTGAGCCGCATCCGCAACCGCAAGTAGGAACTTAACAATTGTTATCGCTGGCCGGGGGCCGGCCGCCTTGTTTTGCGGCTCTAAACCCCCTAGGCGATGAACCACACCACCGTACTGATTAGTGGGGCCGGCCCCACGGGCCTCACCCTGGCCTGCGAGCTGGCCCGCCGCCAAGTGCCGCACCGGCTGGTGGAGCGCCTGGCCGCGCCGCCCCGCGGCTCGCGGGCCAAGGGGCTGCAGCCGCGCAGCCTGGAAATCCTAGGCCACCTGGGCCTGGCCGAAGCCTTGCTGGCCGCCGGCCATACCGACCTGCCCTACCGCAAGTTCGCGGGCGACCAGCTGCTGGGCGAAACGCCCCGCCGCCCTTCTTTGCGCCCCGACACCCGGTATCCCGACGTGCTGCTGCTGCCCCAAACCACCGTGGAAGCCGCCCTACGGGCGAAGCTGAGCGAGCTGGGCGGCGCGGTGGAGTGGGCCACGGAGCTAGTCGATTGCTCGCCAACTGCCACCGGCCTCACCTGCCGCCTGGAGCACCCCAATTGGACGGAGGAGCTGACGTGCACCTACCTGGTGGCCTGCGACGGGGGCAAAAGCCCCACCCGCAAGCAGCTGGGCATCGAGTTCGTGGGCGAAACGCACCAGCAGGAGCAGCTTTGGGTGGGCGACGTGGAAGTGGCTGGGCTCACCCCCGATGCCTGGTACAACTGGCTGAGTCCGGAGTTCGGGCTGGCCTTCGCCTTATTTCCCTTTAAGCACAGCCCCAGCTGGCAGCTGCAAGCGGTGGTGCCGCCCGCGGCCGATGGCACCACGCCCGCGCCCACCCTAGCCGGCTTCAACCAGTTGTTTCAGGCGCGGACCCACTTGGCGGGCGTGACGTTTACGAGCAGCAGCTGGCAATCCATTTACCGCGTTAACGTGCGCCGGGCCGCGCGCTACCGCGTCGGCAATGCCTTTCTGGCCGGCGATGCCGCCCACGTGCACTCCATCGCGGGCGGCCTGGGCATGAACACGGGCATCCAGGACGCCTTTAACTTGGGCTGGAAGCTGGCCGCCGTTGCCAGGGGCGAGGCAGCCGACGCGTTGCTGGACACCTACGCGGAAGAGCGTATACCCATTGCCGAGTGGCTGCTGCAAACCAGCTCCGACCGCCAGCGGGCAATGCTGCAAGCAGCTACTACCGGCCAGGGAGCCTTCGAAGCCATTGCCACCCCCGATACCACGCAGCTCAACCTGCACTACCGGGCCAGCTCCCTAGCTGTGCCCGGCGAGCCGACGCCTAGGGGCTTGCAAGCCGGCGACCGGGCGCCCGACGTGCAGCTGGCCACGGGCAACTGGCTTTCCGACCAGCTGCGGGGCCCCGACTGGAAGCTCTTGCTCTTCGGCCCGGCCGACGTGGCCGCCCCGCCCTACCTGACGCTCCTCGCCGCTGATGATGCCGCGCTACGCCAGGCGTACGGCTTGTCCGACGGGCTGGTGCTAATTCGCCCGGACGGCTACATCGCCCTTATCACCACGCAGGCGAGCGAAGTGTCCACCTATTTTGCGCGCCTGCAGCCAGCCGCCGGGCAGCCTGCCGCGCCCCTCCCGAAGCAGACCTGACCGGATAACTAAGTACTCGTGCCTAGGTAAACAGGCAGTCAAAAAAGGCGGTCACCCCTAGGGCAGCGGCGCTAACAGCGGGCGGGGGCCAGCCCCGCCCCTACTGCATAATGACTGCGAAATTGCTTTAGAACCGAACCTATCCGGAAAATAACATTCCTTGTAAAAGCACGTCATGCTGAGCTTGTCGAAGCATCTCTACCGAACGTCACCCGAACGGCGCGTTAGAGATGCTTCGACAAGCTTAGCATGACGACCAAGTATTTTCCGGGTAGGCTCTTATTAACGCCATTTGTCAGCTTCGGCCGTTTCAGAACTTTGCGGATTATGCGCTGGTTTACGCTACTTTCACCGCCATATGCGTTGGCTCTAAGCCCATCGCTACGCCTGCTAACTCGCCCATTACGTGCAAAAACTCTTCTGCCTCCTGCTTTGCCTAGGCTTGGGCCGGCCGGCCTTTAGCCAACAGGGGCGGGCTTGGGCGCTCGATGCCCAAACCCAGCGCATCACGTTTGAAGGCACCTGCCTGGTGGCCGGCGCCAGCCAGAGCGAGCTAGCGGCCCGCACGCGCAGCTGGGCGGGTGCCCGGCGCCCGGCTACTAAGCCGCTGGTTGTTGCGGCGGCGCCCGAAACCGGCGTGGCCGTCCTCACCGGCACCGAGGAAATGCTCTACCCCACTCCCACTCAGCTCGTGCGCGTGCCCCTGCACTACACGCTCACGCTCACGCTGGAGGCGGGCAGCTACCACTACCGCGCCACGGATTTTGTGGTGGAAACGGCCGGCAGCCCGGCCCCCGTCTACGTACCGGCCGAAACCTTTTTGGCGCAAGTACCCGCGGCTGCCGGCCCAAACTACCCGTATTTGGTGCGCACCGCTTTTGAGGAAGCTACTGCCCAGCTCCTCGGGTCGCTGCAAGCGCAGCTGACACCCGCCCCTACCCAGCCGCTCCAGGCTGACTAGGCTCGTAGGCCCAGCCTTTGCGCGCCTACACCACCCTAGGCCTGCCTGGCGCTACCAGCCGGGCAGCTCGTCGCGCGTCAGCACGCGCGGGTCCGCGTACAGGCGCTTGATGGCTTCGGTGGTGTTCTTTTCCGCTACCAGCTCGGCCCAGCCCATGAAAAACACCCAGCGCGGCTGCCGGGCCAGTAGCGCGGGCGTGGGCAGCACGGCGCACTCGCCGATGGCCATTGGCTTGGCGCCCACGATGGGCAGCAGGTAGTCGTACCACGACTGGTCGTAGCCCTGGCCATACACGTCGAAGGCGAATACGTCCCAGTACTGCGGGCCGGGGTCGTACTGGGCCAGGTCGCGGCTCATATCCTGCACGTCCCACACCCAGATGAGGTTGGTAAGGCCCTTGGTTTGGGTGAGGTAGTCGTGGGTGAGTTGGTAGAGGCGCGCGGTGCCCCGCGGCCCCGGCCGCCCGCCCCACCAAAACTTGCCTTGGTTCATCTCGTGCAGGGGTCGAAACAGCACCTCTACCCGCTGGTCCTTCAGGTACTGCAGGTACTTGGCAATGTCGTCCATGCGCGCCTGCCAGGCCTTATTTAGCGGCGTGCCGGCGGTCAGTAGCTCCTGCCACTGCGCGTCCGTCAGCAGCTGGTTGAGCAGGCCGGGGTCCCAGCTGCAGGGCTCGCCGGTAGTAGGCGGGCAGGCGTGCCACATGATATTGACCACCGCACCGCGCCGGTACTGGCGCACGGCCTCCCGTATCATCGTCCAGCGCTGGTCGATGTTTTCCTGCTGATACAGGAAGTCGCCGCTCCACAGCGCGGGGTACTTGCCCGTGGTGTGGTGGATGTATTTGGTCCACTTGGTGGGCTCGGCGTTGGGCTCGCGGTTGTGCTGCCCGGCCAGGGTGCGGGTGCCCGCCACGCGCCGCAAGTACGGCAGCACCTTGGTTGACTGGGCAACGGCCCTAGGGGCTGCCAGCAGCGCTACCCCTAGGGTTGCTAGCAGAAAGAAGAATTGTAGCATAAGGCACTGTCGTAAAAAATGAAAAGAACGTCATGCTGAGCGCAGCCGAAGCATCTCTCCCGAACGATACGGCGTGGTAGAGATGCTTCGACAAGCTCAGCATGACGTTCTTTTTTCGATTACTACCCCCTAGGGCCCACTACTTGCTCGATACCTCCAGGCCCCAGTTGCGGCCCTTCTCTACGGCGGGCACGCCCTTGTCGAGCCACACCGGGGCGGGGGCGCCCTTGAGGTAGTGGTCGAAGAACTGTAGCTCGCGGATGGAGATGTCTTTGCGGTTTTCGCGCTTCACCAGGTTGTGGGCCTCGCCGTTGTATTGCAGCAGCCACACGGGCTTGCCCAGGCGGCGCAGGTCGGTAAACATCTCGATGCCCTGGTACCAGGGCACGGCGCCGTCGGCGTCGTTGGCCATTATCACCACCGGCGTTTGCACCTTGGGCAGCGAAAACAGGGGCGAGTTGCGGATGTAGAGGTCCGGCTTTTCCCAGAGCGTGCCGCCGATGCGGCTCTGGGTGTGCTCGTACTGAAACTGCCGGCTCATGCCCGACTCCCAGCGGATGCCGCCGTAGGCCGAGGTCATGTTCACGACGGGCGCGCCGGCCCAGGCGGCGGCGTACATCGGAGTTTGGGTGATGAGGTAGGCCACCTGGTAGCCGCCCCAGCTCTGGCCCTGGAGGCCGATGTGGGCGCCATCCACCCAGGCGTTTTTCTTCAGGCTCTCCACCCCCGAGTTAATAAAATCAACCGCCGAAGGGCCGGGCTCGCCGATGGTGTAGCTGATGTCGGGCGTGAACACCAGGTAGCCGTTGCTGGCAAACAGGGCCAGGTCGAGGCGCGAGGGCGTGGGCGCCGGGGCGTTGTAGTGGTAGAGGTTTTCCGACAGCTTCTCGTAGAAATACACCACCATCGGGTACTTCTTGGCGGGGTCGAAGTTCTCGGGCTTGTAGAGGATGCCGGTGGCGGCGTGGCCCCTAGGGGTGGTCCAGTGCACCAGTTCGGCCGTAAACCAGTTGTAGTCCTTCTGCTGCGGATTAATGCTGCTCAGGCGCGTTTCGTGCACCAGGTCGCGGCTCACGTAGAGGTCGGGCGGGGCCTGTACGCTCTGCTTGGTATAGGCGAAAACGGGGGCGTGCTTGGCTTGCAGCAAGGGCGAGTAGCTGACGGGCCCTAGGGCCACCCGCTGCGGCGCCTGCGCGCTAGCTAGGCTCTTCTTGTAGTAGCCCCACTGCTTGGTGCTGTCGGCCTGGGTCAGCAGCCACAGCTCGGCTTTGGGCTCGATGAACTTTTGCTTCGGGATGGGCAGCTCGTAGCGGAAGCGCAGCCGCTGGCGGCGGCCCAGCCCGGCCGTGAAGTTGGTGGCCGCGCCGGTGCGTGGGTTCAGCTTCCAGATGTCGTAGCGGTCGTACACCAGCAGCGCCTCGTCGTTCTTCGTCCAGGCGGCCACGCCGTAGGGCTGCGGGTCGTCGGGCGAGTCGTTTTCCTCGTCGGCCATCGCCACGCCGGTTTTGGCGGTCAGGTTGGTGGTTTTGCGGGTGGCTACGTCAAACGAAAACCAGTTCTTCTGCTCGTAGTCGTACCACACCACGTAGCGGCCCTGGGGTGAAAGTTGAAACCGGCTCTTGGCGGCCTTGGGGTTGATGGCGATGCGCTCGCCGGTGCGCGTCGATACCAAGTAGGCTTGCTTCAAGGTGTTGCCCTGCCACTGCATCGCCACGCGCTTGGCCGTGTCGGTCACGGCCAGCACGTACTCGGCGTCGCGCTGCTCGGCCACAAACGAGTCGCGCAGGTACTCGTCCTCCAGCTGCACGAACTTGCCCCCGGCCCTGGGGTAGATGACGGCCAGGTAGTTACGTTGCAAGTCCTTCTTCAGTGTTTTCAGCTGCATGGGCTGCAGGTAGTCGTCCTTGTAGTTCCAGATGTCGAGCTTGGCGTGCTCAAAGTCCACCAGCGTCGTGTCCTGCGGCACGGGGTCGGGCGCGGTGCCAAAAAAGAGCTTCTCGCCGTTGTCGCTGAACGCCACTTTGCCAAACCCGCTCGGCGACCAGCCCCGCTTAAGCACGCTGGCCCCCGGCGCCAGCAGCAGCCGGGCGCTGTCGGCGCCGGCCACGGCGGCGTAGTAGAGGCTAAAGGGCTTGACGAGCGCCTTTTCGGGAAACTTCTCGGCCGTGAACGCCAGCTGCTGGCCCGCGTCGTCGAAGGCCAGGTTCTTGTACACGCCCTTGCCCGCGCTCACCCGGCGCAGGCGTCCGCTGGCCAGCTCCAGCACAAACAGGCCCGACTTGGTAGCTTTATCACCCCTAGGGGCCGCCACGGCAAAAGCCACCGCGTTGCCCGGCTTACTGAGCTGGTAGTCCGTCACGGCCTCGAAGGTGCGGGCCGGGCCGCCCGTCAGGCGCAGCACCGTCAGCAGGGCGCCTTCCTTCTTGACTTCCAACAGCTTATCGGTTATTTTCTTCACCGTATCCACGGGCGCCGCTTTCTTCAGTGAGTCCTTCACGGCCGGCTTGGGGCCTAGGAAAGCCAGCACCGGCGCCTCCTCGGCCAGCTGAAACGACTTGACGTTGGCGTACTTGGTGAGCTGCCCGGTAGCCAGCGCCAGCACGCCCAGCGAGTCTTTGGGCATCTGGTCGGGCTTCTTCTTTTTGATGCGCGCCTGGCGCACGTCCTGGTAGCGGGGCTTGATGCTGAACACGGCGTAGCGCGAGTCGGCCGAAAACTGGGCCGAGTCGCCGCGCGGCACCTGGCGCACCAGCCGGCCGCCGGTGGTTTTGATGTACAGCACGCCGTCGCCCTGTTGGGGCTTCACCTGGTAGAGCACGTACTGGCCATTAGCGCTAAGGTGCTGGTTGGCCACGCTTTGCCACTGGTCGTACACGGTGTGGTCGAGGGGCTTTTTGGGGGCCTGCTGCCCTAGGGCGGGCAGGCTCGCGGGCAGGCTGGCCAAGCCAGCGAGCAGCAATAGGTATTTCAGCATGCGGGAAGTTAAGCTATGAAATAGAGCGCAAAGCCGGGCGGTGGCCGGGCAGCCGCGGCGCCCGGCAAGCTAAAGGCGCGGGTAGGACGGGCCGGGCTGCTTGCGCGGGCGGCCGCCCAGGGGCGGCGGGGCCGCTAAGCACCTGGCAGCCAGCGGGGCCACCGGTGGGCAATTTAAGTTTTTTGCGCTTCATTTGGCGGGTAGCTAGCGGCCCGGCTGCTGGCGTTTCACTTGTTGCTTCCTTACCTATGCTGCTTTTTCGCATGGCCCTGCTGCTGGGCTGGCTGGCGCTGCCCGCCGCCGGCCAGGCCCCCACCCAGCCCTACCCCAGCCCCCAAACGGGCGATTACGAGCTGCCCAACTTCCGCTTTGCCAGCGGCGAAACCCTGCCCGAGCTGCGGCTGCACTACACCACCCTAGGGCAGCCCCGGCGCGATAAAAGCGGCCGGGTAACCAACGCCGTGCTCATCATGCACGGCACCACGGGTGCGGGCGGCGCCTTCCTCAACGCGCAGTTTGCCGGGCACCTATTTGGGCCAGGCCAGCTGCTGGATGCCACCCGGTACTACCTCATCCTGCCCGACGCCATCGGCCACGGCCAGTCGAGCAAGCCCAGCAACGGGCTGCGCATGCAGTTTCCGAAGTACACCTACGACGACATGGTGCAAGCCGACTACCAGCTGCTAACCCAAAAGCTGGGCGTGAACCACCTGCGCCTGGTGATGGGCACTTCAATGGGCGGCATGGAAACCTGGGTGTGGGGCTACCAGCACCCCGATTTTATGGATGCGCTGCTGCCTCTGGCCAGCCTGCCCGTCGAGATAGCCGGCCGCAACCGCATGCTGCGCAAAATGGCCATCGACATGATAGAAATGGACCCGGCCTGGCAAAACGGCCAGTACGCCACCGAGCCCCGCGTGGGGCTGGCCGGGGCCGCCTCGTCGCTCATCATGATGACCAGCAGCCCCAAGCAGATGCAGCGCCAGGCACCCACCCGCACCCTGGCCGAAGCAGCGCTGGCCAAAACCGAAGCTAACTTTTACAAAAGCCTCGACGCCAATGATTTCATCTACCAGTTCGACGCCTCGCGCGACTACAACCCGGCCCCGCACCTGGGGGCTATTCGGGCGCCGCTGTTCGCCATCAACTCGGCCGACGACCAGGTGAACCCGCCCGAGCTGGGTATTCTGGAAGTAGAGATAAAGAAGGTGCCCAGGGGCCGCTACATCCTGCTGCCCATCAGCGACCTGACTACCGGCCACGGCACCCACTCCAACCCTGCCATTTGGGGCCCCTACCTGCAAGAGCTGCTGCGCCTGACGGAGCCAGCCCCGCACCCGGCCGCTAACTAGCCGGCTTCTAAGCAACTATGGAAGCTCCGCCCCTGCCGCGCCGCGCGTGGGGGCGGGGCTTTTTATGTAACCCGGGCTGGGCGAGCGTAGCGGCGGCAGCCGGCGTAGGCGGGGCCGCCGGCCAGCCCACTAGCCGCGCCTAGGCCACCTTGCATATAGCAGGGCAGCTATAGCTAAGCATTCGATAATGGTGTAAAATTAGGGCTTTATAGCTCTATTTTTTTCTGATTTAAATGCTATTTCGGCCGCTATCAATTGGTAGGCCAACTACTTGGGCACGGTGGGCGGGCGGGCAGCGACAAGTTCAACTAATCTTCATTTAAAACGAGCTAAACCGATTTAGCGAAACCTAAAATAAAATTTTATGACTCTCAATCACTTGAAAAGCCCTTTGCTTACTTCATCAAACCTACACGTAAGGCTTTTTGCCGGCTTAAAAATTCCGCTTAGCTTGCGCCAACGGGAGTAGAAATTCTACTTTTTTTCTTCTTTTCTCTTTTCCTAAACCACCCTTTATGACGAATAAGTACTACGCAGCTGCTTTACTCGCCAGCGCAGCTCTGCTGCCCCAACTGGCGCGCGCCCAGGACGGCGCCAAGGTGCAGCAGAAAGCAGTGGGGGCCGATGGCCAGCCTACGCTGGTGGCCTTTTCGGCCGCCGCCCGCGCCACGCTCAGCGCCACCAATGCCGCCCAGGTGCTGCGCCAGCAGCTGCCGGTGGGCCGCTACGACGAACTGCGCGCCGCCCGCTTCGAGGCCGACCCGCAGGGCTTCACGCACCAGCGCTTCGAGCAGTACTACCGGGGCGTAAAGGTGGAGCACGCCAGCTACACCGTGCACGCCCGCCAAAACCAGGTGCAAAGCATCAGCGGCGACTTTGAGGCCGTGGACGAGCAGCTGAGCGTGCAGCCCACCCTAGGGGCCGACGCGGCCCTGAGCCGCGCCCTGGCCAGCATCGGGGCCCGGCGCTATATGTGGCAGGAGCCCGGCATGGAGGCCTTCTTGCAAAAGCAAACCGGCCGCGCCGACGCCAGCTACCGCCCCAGCGGCGAGCTGGTGCTGGTGCGCGACAACCGCCAAAGCGCCGACAACACCGGCCCGCTGGTGCTGGCCTGGAAGTTCAACATCTACGCCGCCGCGCCCCTAAGCCGCGCCTACTACTACGTGCACGCCCAAACCGGCGAAGTGGTGCTGCGCGACGATATTATTAAGCACGCGGGCGCCACGGCCAGCTTTGCCACGGCCTACAGCGGCACCCGCTCGCTGGCCACCGAAACCACCACTGGCGGCTACCGCCTGCGCGAGTACACCCGCGGCAACGGCATCGAAACCTATAACCTGAAGACCGGCACTAACTACAGCGCGGCCGTGGACTTTGTGGATGCCGACAACAACTGGACCGCGGCCGAGTACAACAACGCCGCATACGACAACGTGGCCGGCGATGCCCACTTCGGCGCCCAAAGCACCTACGACTACTGGAAAGAGGTGCACGCCCGCAACAGCTACGACAACGCGGGCGCCAAAATCAAGAGCTACGTGCACTACAGCAAGAGCTACGAAAACGCCTACTGGGACGGCACCGAGATGACCTACGGCGACGGCGCCACCACCTTCAAGCCCCTGACGGCGCTGGACGTGTGCGGCCACGAAATCGGCCACGCCGTGTGCGAACACACCGCCAACCTGACCTACAGCAACGAGAGCGGCGCCATGAATGAGGGCTTTTCGGACTGCTGGGGGGCCAGCGTGGAGAAGTACACCGTGGACAAGCTGGGCCTGACCGGTAAGAGCACCTGGGACATTGGCGAGGAGATTATGAAAGCCGGCGGGGCGCTGCGCTCGATGAGCAACCCCAACCTGTATGGCCAGCCGGCCTACTACAAGGGCAAAAACTGGTACAGCGGCACCAGCGACAACGGCGGCGTGCACACCAACTCGGGCGTGCTCAACTACTGGTACTACCTGGTGGCCGTGGGCAAGAGCGGCACCAACGAAGCCGGCAACAGCTTCAGCGTGACGGGCCTCGGGCTGGGCGACGCGGCCAAGATTCTGTTCCGCACCGAGAGCGTGTACCTCACGGCCAGCTCGACCTACGCCAATGCCCGCATCTACTCCATTCAGGCGGCTACCGACTTGTTTGGGGCCACCTCGACCCAAACCCAGGCCGTCACCAACGCCTGGTACGCGGTAGGCATTGGGGCCGCCTACGGCAGCACCACCCCGCCGCCCACCACCACCGCCTACTGCACCAGCAAGGGCGGCAGCCAGGCCTACGAGTACATCGACTACGTGAAGCTGGGCAGCCTGGCGCGCACCAGCGGCGCCGATGGCGGCTACTACGACGGCACGGCCAGCAGCACCAGCGTGGCGGCCGGCAGCAGCCAAACCATCAGCTTCTCGGCGGGCTTCAAGAGCACGGCCTACACCGAATACTGGAAAATCTACATCGACTACAACCAGGACGGCGACTTCGGTGACGCTGGCGAAACCGTGGTGAGCGGCAGCAGCAAGAGCACCGGCACCCTGACCAGCACCTTTACGGTGCCTGCCAGCGCCAAAACCGGCAAAACTCGCCTGCGCGTGGTGATGAGCGACGCCAGCACCACCACCAGCTGCGGCAGCTACAGCTACGGCGAAACCGAGGACTACTCGCTCAGCATTACGGGCGGGGCCGCCGTGGCGGCAGCCAGCCAGGGTATTGCGGCGGCCAGCGCCGTGGGCGGCGACGCCGTGCTAAGCCTCTACCCCAACCCCGCCGCCAGCGTCGTGACGCTGGAACTAAGCTCGGGCGCCGAGCTGCGCAGCGTGGAGGTGTTTGATGCCCTCGGCAAGCTGGCCCCGGCGGCCCGCTACCAGGGCGGCAGCCAGCTCGACGTGTCGGGCCTGGCGGGCGGCCTCTACCTGCTACGCGCCACCGACGGCGCCCGCACCTACGTGCAGCGCTTCACCAAGCAATAGGGCCCTAGGGGTACCTGGCACTAGAAAGCCCGGCCGTCAGGTCGGGCTTTTTTGGGTACGGCGCCAACCGAGCAGCTTTTTGCGGCAGGCCAGCATTAAGTAGTAAGTCATACGTAAACAGCTAGTCAAAAAGGCGGTCATGCTGAGCCCCGCGAAGCATCTTGGCTGGCGGTTCCGCCTCGAACGAAGCGGTAGAGATGCATCGACAAGCGGACGCCAGATGAGCATGACCGCCTTTTTGACTAGCTGTTTACGTATGACTTACTACTTAAGCGCAACGCGGCAGGCAGCCCACGCTTGCCCAAGCCTGGCGCAAGGCACTGCTTATTCAGCTGGGCACTTCGCACCGTAGCTGGCTGACCGGCTCGGCTCGCCGGGTTAAAAAATACGTGTTTTCCACACCGCTCTTTGTTGATACTCATTCGTATAGCCCTACCGAACCAACCTTATTTCGTGATGCGGAAAACAACCTGGTACCTGGCTCCGGCTCTGCTTTTTGTGAGCGCTGCCTTGCTTAGCTCGTGCAGCAATTCGGCTACTACCGACACCACTACCACCACGCCCACCAGTACCCTCGGCACCGACTCGGCCGCCGACAAGGTAGGGGGCACCATGATGGCTGACTCGGCCAGCAAGATGTCGGCGCCCGGCAACACCCTGGCGGCCGATTCTACCAAGAAGATGTAGGCCTGTGCCCCGCGCAGACTACGGCGGCCGGCCTGGGGGAGCACCCTGGGCCGGCCGTTTTTTTATGATGCGGCAGCTGTCGTCCCGGCCCCCTAGCCCTCCCTCGGCGTGCCCGGCGGTTTTGGCTAGCAACGCAAAAAGCTTTGCAATAAGGACGACTGTTAAGAAACGCTGTAAGCTGAAAATCATTTTATTATAACTTCATATTAAATTCATACAAATTTAGAGGCTTTTTTTTGCACTATTCTACTAACCAACTACTGAGCAAGGCGTAGAAAAAGTAGTTTCCCCTTAACCCTTTTTCTATGAACTTCAACGGCGACTTTGTTCCTACCGCGGCTGAGGTTGGCATTCTCCCCATGCTAACCTACTACACCATGACGGTAGCGACGTATTGCTTTCTGGGCAGCGTAGTGTTCAGCTTCCTCACCAACCAGAGCGTGGCGCCCGAGCACCGGGTATCGCGGGCTTACGGGGCCATTATTTCGGTGGTAGCGGGCGTGTCGTACCTGCTCATCACGCGCTTCTACCACGGCATGCTGCACGACCTCGGCCAGCTTAGCTCGCCCGAGGCCCGCACGGCGCTCATCCGCCACAGCTACAACGCCATTGGGCAATACCGCTATATGGACTGGGCCGTGACCACGCCGCTGCTGCTGCTAAAGGCAGCTTCCATGTTCCGCATCAAGCTCAGCGAGGCCACCGGGGCCATCCTGCTGATGATGATTGCCGACTTTCTGATGGTGGTGACGGGCTACATCGGGGAGCAGCAGCTCGACGCCAGCGGCGAGATAATCGTGGGCCAGAAGCTGCTGTGGGGAGCCATTTCGACGGTGTTTTACGTGGTGGCGCTGGTAGCGCTGTTTGGGTTGTATAAGCGCTTCCGGGAGCGGGGCAGCGCCGTGGAGAATTGGGGCTTCCGCTTCATTGGTATCACGGCCGTTACCACTTGGGGCGTGTACCCGCTGGGCTACATGCTGACCATGACCAGCATTGATTTGAATTACATCCACCTCACCTTCAGCGTATTTGATGTGTTCAATAAAGTAGGCATCTCGGTAGTGGCCTACCTGGTGGGCAAGCAGATGCTGGATGAGCGCCTGAACGAGAAGAAGGTGCTTGACGGCTACACCACGGCCTAGCCCCTACTTGCTGGCCGCGGAGCCTGCCCCTAGCCCCTTGCCGCCCCGCCAAGGGTTAGGGGCAGCCTTTCGTTTACTGCCCGCGCCTCTACGCGCCCGCTGCTTTTTCTGCCTGCCATGCTGCCATCCTTTTCTTACGCGGCTACTGCCTGGGCGCCGGCCCGGCTGGGCCCGCTGCGCTACTCCTACGCGGCCGTGCTGGCGGCCGTGGCCCTGGGGCTGCTGGTGCCGGCCTGGGCGGGCTGGGTGCTGGGGCCGGTGCTGCTGCTGGGGCTGGTGGGGCTGGGCGTAGCCCACGGCGCCTGCGACCAGTTTGTGGTGCCGGCCACGCACCCCCGGCTGGCCCGCCACCGGGGGCGCTACTGGGTGGTGTTTTTGGGCGGCTACCTGGGGCTGGCGGCGGCCGTGGGGGCACTGTGGTGGTGGCAGCCGGGGCTGGCAGTGGCCTTTTTCTTCGGCCTATCGGCTTGGCACTGGGGCTCGGGCGATGCCCCCGCAGCGGCGCGCTACCGCGGGCAGTGGCTGGCGCACAGCCTGCTGCGCGGAGGCCTTCTTTTTGCCGTGCCGCTGCTAGTCTGGCCCCAGCAAACCCAGGCGCTAACCAATGGCTTGCTGGCCCTGGCCGGAGCCGCGCCCGTGAGTGCGGCAGCCTTGGCAGCTGCGGCGCGGGTGCTGGGGCCAGTGGTGCTGGCCGGGCACCTGGCGCTGTGGGGCAGCTACGCGGCCACCGGTCAGGCCGAGCTAGCCCGCACCGACCTGCTCGAAACCGGGCTGCTGCTGGCCCTGCTGGGGGTGCTGCCGCCGGTGCTGGCGGGCAGCGTGTACTTCGTGTTTTGGCACAGCCTGCAGCACGTCTTGCGCATGAATGCAGTGATGGGGCACCCCGGTAGCACCCGGCCGCTCTGGGCCGAGATTGGCTTTTTCCTAAGGCGCTCGGCCCCGCTACTGGCCATAAGCGTGGCGGCGCTGGCGGGGCTCTACGCCTGGGAATGGACGCGGGCGGCGGGCGGCCCGGTACTCATTAGCTTGGCGCTGTTGGTGGCCTCGGTCGTGACGCTCCCCCACGCCCTGCTGGTGACCCTGGGGCTGGACGCGGCCCGCTGGCGGCGCTAAGCAGCCGGCGGCTTAGTACCTTGTCGGCATGGCTAACTTACTTACGCTCAAAGCAACGCTACGCTACACCAAGCCAGCCGTCTGGCGGCGCCTCGTGCTACCCGACACCTTCACGTTCTGGGAGTTGCACTTTGCGCTGCAACTGGCGTTTGGCTGGGGAAACGCGCACCTTTTCGAGTTTAGCACCGGCTGGGGCAGCCCCAGCGACTTCCTCACCGGCACACCGCCCGCGCAGCCCGGCAACGAGCAGGATATGCCCGAGTGGTGGCGCGACCCACGCCAGGTGGCGCTGACCGAGGTGCTGCGGGCTCCCAAAGACAAAGTCAGCTACGTGTACGATATGGGCGACCACTGGGAGCACGAGCTGGTGGTGGAGAAAACGGCCCCCTTGGCCGCCAGCGCGCCCCTGCCGCCCGTTCGCTGCCCCGATGGCCGCCGCGCCGGCCCGCCCGAAGACATAGGCGGCATTCCCGGCTACGAGATGCTGCTCGACGCGCTGGCCGAAAAAGCCGCCGGCACCCGCAAGCGCATGCCCAGCCACTTCGCCGGCCTCGGCAAGTACGACCCCGACCTGCCCGAACTGGACCTCGTGAACGAGCACCTGGCCGCGCTGCCCGACCTCATAGCCGAAGAAAATGCTTTTCTGGAAGAATACCGCCGGCAGCTGGCCGCCCAGCCCCGGCCCACCCGCCAGCAGCCCACGGCCGACCAGCTATTGCAACTGCTAGCGGCCCCAAAAAAGCCCAAGAAGTCCTAGGCGCAATTTTCAAGGTAACACGGTAAACGGGCCGCGCTGCCGCCCCCAGCCAGCCGGGACTAAGGCAGGCCTGCGGCAGCCCCTAGGCCCCTACCCCACCGCCACGCCCGCCGGCTCCGCCACCGCTTCCGGGTACAGCCCGCCGAGCACGCGCTCGGGCGTCATGGGCGCTACCAGGGGCAGCGCGGCGCCGGGGCGGAAGGCGCGGATGGCGTTGCGCAGGGCGAAGTAGGCGCCGATGCCGTACATGAGCGGCGGCTCGCCCACGGCCTTGCTGCGCAATACCGCCCTAGGGTGGCCGGGCGTGTCGAGGAAGTGCACGTCGAGCACGGCGGGCACCGAGTAGAGGTCCGGTATCTTGTAGCTGTTGAGCGAGTTGCTGAGCAGGCGGCCCTCCTGGTTGTAGCTGACTTCCTCCAGCGTCATCCAGCCGATGCCCTGCACCACGCCGCCTTCAATCTGGCCTTGGTCGATGGCGGGGCTGAAGCTCTGGCCGAAATCGTGGGCGATGCGCACGGCATCAATCGTGTAGGTGCCGCGCAGGCAATCGACGGTGGCGGTGGTGAGGGCCGTGCCGTAGACGTGGTAGGCGAAGGGGTGGCCGCTCTCGGTACTGGCGTCGAAATGCACGCCGGGGGTGGCGTAGTGGGCGTTCTCGCTCAAGCTCACGCGCCGCACGTAGGCCAGCAACACCAGCTTCTCCCAGGTGGTTTCGGCCGGAATGCCGGCGGCCAGCACCTGCTCGTCTTTTATTTCAATGCCTTCGTAGTCAACAGTGTACTCGGCGCCGGCCAGGCGCAGCAGGCGCTCGCGCAGGCGCTGGCAGGCCAGCAGCGTGGCCTGGCCGTTGAGGTCGGCGGTGGCGCTGGCGGCACTCGGCGAGGTGTTGGCCACGCGGGTGGTATTGGTGCTCTCAATTTTGACGCGGTGGATGCTGATGCCCAGCGTGCGGGCCGCCACCTGGGCGATTTTCGTGTTCACGCCCTGCCCCATTTCCACCGCCGCCGTGCTGATGCCCACCGAGCCATCGGTGTAGATGTGCACCAGCGCGTGCGCCTGGTTCATAAACGTCTTGGTAAACGAGATACCGAAGCAGATAGGCATCACAGACAAGCCTTTCTTAAACAACTTATTAGCGGCGTTAAAGGCCTCCACCTCAGCCCGCAGGCCGGGCAGGTCGAAGCGCTCGGCGGCCACGTCCCAGGCCTGCTCGGCGTGGCACAGCTCCGCTGGTTGTCTATACGGAAACAGGTCGCCCTCGCGCAGCAGGTTGCGGCGCTGAATCTCGGCCGGCGCCACCCCTAGGGCCTCCGCCGCCCGCACGATGGCCGATTCCATCACGAACATGCCCTGCGGCCCGCCGAAGCCCCGGAAGGCCGTATTGGGCGGCAGGTTGGTGCGGCACGAGTGCGCCGTGGCCGTGACGTTGGGGATGTGGTAGGCGTTGGTGGTATGGAAGAGGGTGCGCTCGAGTACGGCCGGCGAGAGGTCGGCCGCCGCGCCGGCGTTCTGGTAGTACTGCACCTCGTAGGCCACGATTTTCAGGTCCGCGTCGAGGCCGATTTTGAAGTCGGAGCTATAGGGGTGGCGCTTGCCGGTCATGCGCATGTCGGCCATGCGGTCGAGCACCAGCTTCACCGGCTTGCGGGTCAGGTAGGCCCCTAGGGCCGCCAGGCAGCCCCAGGGCGTGGCCTGGTCCTCCTTGCCGCCGAAGCCGCCCCCGAGGCGCGTCACGTCCACCTCTACCTGGTGCATGCCCAGGCCCAGCACCACGGCGCAGTGCCGCTGCACGGCCGTCGGCCCCTGCGTAGACGAGATGATGCGCACCCCGCCCAACTCGGTCGGGAAGGCGTAGGCGCCCTGCGTTTCGATGTACAAGTGCTCCTGCCCGCCGCTCTCGGCCACGCCCTCAAACACGTGCGCGCAGCCGGCAAACGCCCCGGTCGAGTCGCCGATGCGAAACGTGCGCGGCGGCACGATAAACTCGCCTAGCGCCGCCGCCTTCCTAGGGTCGGTGATGACAGGTAGTAACTCAATATCAGCCTGTATCAGCCGCAGCGCCGCGTGAGCCTGCCGCTCGGTGCGGGCCAGCACCAGCGCCACCGGCTGCCCCCGAAAATGCACGTGCCCCTCGGCCAGCAGCGGCTCGTCGGGCACGATGCCGCCAATCTGGTTGCGCCCCGGCACGTCTTGCGCCGTGAGAATGCGCGCCACGCCGGGCGCCCGGCGGGCGGCGCTCAGGTCGAGGCCTTTGAGCACGCCATGCGCTACTGGCGACTCGTACACGGCCGCAAATAAGGTGCCCTGCTGCTCGGGCACGTCGTCGAGATACTGCGATTCGCCGCGCACGTGGCGGTGGGGGTCGAGGTGGTTCATGGCAATCCTATCCTGGAAAAGAACGTCCTGCTCATCTAGCGTCCGCTTGCCGAAGCATCTCTACTACGCCGCTCGGGTATCGTTCAACGAGTTCTGCCAAGATGCTTCGGCAAGCGGACGCTAGATGAGCAGGACGTTCTTATATCTTATATACTTATAATACCATTTCCGCCGCCGCTCCAAACTGCGCGAAATGCGCCCACAGCAGCTGCCGCAGCAGCAGGCGCTTGTAGGCGGCGGTACCGCGCACGTCGGAGATGGGGCTGATTTCCGCCTGCATTACTTCGTTGGCCCCGGCTAGGGTATCGGCGCTCAGCTCGCGGCCCAGCAGGTAGGCGCTGGTGCGGCGCAGCAGCAGCGGCACCGGCCCCACCCCACCGGCTGATAGGCGAGCGGCGCCGATGGTGCCGTTTTCGAAGCGCAGCCAGCAGGCGGTATTCACGCTGGCGATGTCGAGGTGGGTACGCTTGCTTACTTTCTCGAAATGGAACAGGTCGCCGGGCAGCGGGGCGGGGAAGCTGATTTCGGTGAGCTGCTCGTGCGGCTCCTTATCCAGCTTCTTATAGCCCAGATACAGCTCCGAGAGCGGCAGTACGCGGGTAGCGCCGGTGGGGTCGGCGAGGGTGATGTCGGCCCCTAGGGCCAGGAAGAGGATGGTAAGGTCGCCGATGGGCGAGGCGTTGATGAAATTGCCGGCTACGGTGCCCATGTTGCGGATGGGCGTGCTACTTACCAGCTTCAGGTACTGCGGCAGGGCCGGCAGCAGCTCGCGCAGCAGGCTGCTTTCCAGCAGCTGCGTGGCGGTGGTGCCGGCCCCTAGCACCACGCGGCCACCCGCACCCTGGCGCACCCCGCGCCGGCCGCTTTCATCAAAGAGCAGGCGCACGGGCTGCTCGCGCAGGGCATCAAGCTGCTGCACCAGCAAATCGGTGCCACCGCCGAGCAAGGCGTGGCTGAATGGCTGATTGGCTGAACGGGTGCCGTTCTGATTTTGAGCGTGGCCGCTGGGCGGAGTTGTAACGGTGGCGCTGTCGGTGGGGGTGGGGGCGTGGCCGGTGCTATCTGCTGCCGTGGCTTTGGTAGCGGCGGTTTCGGTGCGCAACGCGGCTAGGTAGGTGGGCATCTGCGCAAAGTAGGCGGGCACGTAGTGCCGCTCAGTCAGCCACCCTAGGGCCCCAGTGGCGGGGCGGGCGGCCAGCGCGGCGGTGAGCTTCTCGGCGGCGCGCTCCAGCGACTTGTAGCCGGTGCAGCGGCAGATATTGCCGTCGATGGCGGCGCAGGTGCTGGCCGCGGTGGCGGGCTTATCGCCGAGGCTGTGGCCGGTCAGCGACATCACGAAGCCCACCGTGCAGAAGCCGCACTGCGCGCCGTGGCTGTCCACGATGGCCTGCTGCACGGGCGTGAGCTGTCCGCCCGCCCGGTTGATACCCTCTACCGTGACCACGTGCTTGCCGTGGCAATTGCCTAGGGGGGTTAGGCAGCTCGTCATGCTTTGGTACTGCACGCGCTCGCCGTCGGGCGTCAGCTCGCCCACCAGCACGGTGCAGGCGCCGCAGTCGCCCTCGCGGCAGCCGATTTTGGTGCCGGTCAGGTGTTCGTGGTAGCGCACGAAGTCGAGTAGCGGGCTCGGGGCGGGCTCGGTGGTGTGCACCGGCTGGTCGTTGAGGTAAAAACTAATCATAACCGCCTGCGTTTATCCTTTGGCCGATAAACGAATGGGTAAGATACTGCCGGGGGCGCTTCTGGCAAGCTAAGTGGCGTGGCCGACGGGCCGGGTTGGCTGCGGGGGCGCGCGTAGTGGACTGGCAGCGCTTACTTCTCTTCTACTATCAGCACGCCCCAGGGGGCTAGGGTGAGCTGCTGCCCCTGGCTAACGGCGGTGCCCGCCAGCAGCTCACGGCCGGCGGCGTGGGGGTAGCGCACGCTACCGGGCGTAGCGGCGTAGTTGAAGTAGTAGTGCACGGCTTTACCCCGCTGGTTGAGGCCCGCCCGGGTGATGAGCGGGAAGCTCAGCTGCTGGTCGGCACCCCAGAGGCCCGCTTTCTTCACGGCATCAGTTACCAGCTTGTCTACTAGGTCGCTGCTGGTATGGCAGCCCACGTAAGTGGCCAGGCCTTTGCCGTAGTGGTTTTCGGTGATGGCCGCATAGTTTCCCCACACGGGGTGGTCGTAGCGGGCTAGCACCTGGGCCGTGGTGGGGCGTAGCAGCTCCATCCAGGTGGTTACCTTGTTCGCGTCGGGGGCAGCTTGGTACGCCTCCCCTGTCAGGCCCACTTTTTCGGGCGTCGTAAACTCGCTGTACGTCACACCGCACGCTTTGCTAAGCAGGCCCGGCTGCGTGGTATGGCGCACCTGCACATTCTCGTCCGAAAAGCCGCTGCGGTAGGTAACGAGCAAGTGCCCGCCTTGCTGCACGTACTGGTCGAGGCGCTCGAGCAGACTGGCGGGCGCGGCATACAGCATGGGCACGATGAGCAGCGCATACTGGTTCAGGTCGGGGCTGCTGGGGTCTACCAGGTCGCAGCCTACGTTTTGCTTGTAGAGCGGGTCGTAGAACGAGCGCAGCACCTGGTTGTAGTCCAGGCCATTGCTGAACCAGCCCTCGGCCGTCAGCGCCTCGTTGCTGAAGAGGAGGGCTACTTTATTGGTTTTCTTTAGGTTAACCAGCTGCGGACTCAGACGCTGGAAGTCGCGCCCGATAGTTTTGGTTTCCTCATACACGTAGTTGGGCTGCAAATCGTGGCTGAGCACACCTTTCCAGTAGGTTTCGGCCGAGTTGTGGATGCTGCTCCAGTGCCAGTACTCCACCAGGTTGGCCCCCGAAGCCAGGTGGCTGAACGCTTGCAAGCGCAATTGGCTGGGGTAGGGCAGCCACTGCGGAAAGCCCTGGGCTTCAGTTTCGAGCACTAGGTAGTTCTGGCCGTTTTTCATCGAGCGGGTCAGGTCGCCCCCGAAGGCAATTTCAGCGCCGGTTAGCTGGTCCTGGCTGGGATGATAAATGTCCACGCCGGCCACGTCGAGGGCCTTGGCCGCCGCAAAGTGGTTCACCTCGGGCTGAATACCGAACGAGTAGCCGCGCCAGCCCAGGTCAAAGTTTTGGGTGATGAACTGGCCGGGCTGCTTGTACTCGCGCACCAGGCCCGCCTGCCAGGCCAGGTAGTCGGTCACGAGCTGGCGCTGAAAGGCCGCGAACTCGCTACCCAGGCTGGCATTGATGGTGCCTACGGTCGACGGAAAGTCCGCCCACGAATTGATGCGATTGCTCCAGTAATCGAGCCCGTAGGCCTTATTGAGCGCGTCGAGCGAAGGAAACTTGCGCTGCATGTGCTGCACAAACAGCGCCTGCACCGCCGGGCCCGCCGTATTATAGGCTTTGGTTTCGTTATCGACCTGGTAGCCGATGATGGCCGGGTGGTTTTTGACGTGGCCCAGCAAGGCCCGAATCACCGCCTCGGCGTGGCGGCGGAAATCGGGATTGGTGATGTCCATGTTCTGGCGCGGCCCATACTGGTTTTGGCCCCTAGGGGTGGTAGCCAGCACGGCCGGGTATTTGCGCGCCAGCCAAGTGGGCACGGCGTAAGTGGGCGTACCAATAATGACGCTGATGCCCGCTTTGTGCATGGCGTTCAGTACCCTATCGACGTGCGTAAAGTCGAACACGCCCTCCTGCGGCTCCAGGGTGCTCCAGGTCGATTCAGCGATGCGCACCACGTTGATGCCCGCTGCCTTCATCAGGGCCACGTCCTGGTCGAGCCGGTCGTAGGGCATGTACTCGTCGTAATAAGCCACGCCGTAGAGCAGGTGGTCGAGCCTAGGGGCCTGCGCCAGTAGCTGGGTGGGCAAGGCGATGAGCAGCAGGAGGCGAAGGAGCTTATTCAACGTATTTTCTTGTATTATAGCTTTTTATTAACGCGTACGCAACACCCATCTGCCAGCTTGGCAGTTGGGTGCACTGCGCCAACGAAGCTTTTGCACAATCGATTGTGCAAAGTAAAGCGGCAGGCCGCGAACAGCAAGACTCCAGCAATTGCTACCAGGCTTCCTTAGGTTTAGCACGCCCCCTCGGCGCATCTTATCCAACTAGCGTTCGCCAGCCAAATCCTCCTTACCACGCGCACCCAGGGCCTGATTTGGTAGAAGAGGTTGCGGCTGACGAACGCTAATTGAGCAAAACGTATTTCTTTCTTGCGCTGCCTACTGCTCCCCCTACAGCGTCAGGCTGCCGCGCTGGCGAATATCATCGGAGGCGCTGCCTACCAGCACCTCAAACTGGCCAGGCTCCAGCACCCACTGCTTCTTGGCCTCGTCGTAATACTTGAATGCATCGGCGGGCAGCTGCATCGTTACGGTCTTGCTTTCGCCGGGCTTCAAGAACACTTTTTCGAAGCCTTTTAGCTCCTTCTCGGGGCGCTTCACGCTGCTTTTCACGTCGTGCATGTAGAGCTGCACTACCTCGGCGCCGGCGGTTTTGCCGGTGTTGCGCACGGCCAGGCGTACCGTGGCGCTCTGCGGGCCAGGCGTCACCGTGAGCTTGCCGTAGTCGAAGCTGGTGTAGCTCAGGCCGTGGCCAAAGGCGAACTGCGGCGCCACGTGGTAGGTGTCGTAGTAGCGGTAGCCTACCCAGATGTCGTCCTTGTAGGTTTCTTTCAGCGGGTTGCCGGGGGTGCTGGGGTACTCGCCCAGCTTCATGGCGGGCGCGTCGGCCAGCTGCTTGGGGAAGGTGAAGGGCAGCTTGCCCGAGGGGTTCACGTCACCAAACAGGATGTGGGCCAGCGCGTTGCCGCCTTCCATGCCGGGATACCAGGCTTCCACTACGGCCTTGGCCTGGCCGACCCAGGCGCTGGTTTCGATGGGGCCACCCCCTAGGAGCACCACCACCGTGCGCGGGTTGGCGGTCAGCACGGCCTGCACCAGCGCATCCTGGCCGAAGGGTAGCTTGAGGTCGGGCTTGTCCACGGCTTCGGCGTCGTAGGCGTTGTCGCTCCACTTGGTGTAGTCGTAGCCGTGGAACGAGCCGCCCACATACACTACGGCATCGGCGGCTTTGGCGGCGGCCACCGCTTGCGCAATCTGCTGAGCGTCGGCCTGCTGGTCGCGGGCAATGGTATAGCCGGGCACGTAGTTGATGGTCACGCCGCTGCCCAACTCGTTCTTCAGCCCTTGCAGCGGCGTCACCTCGTACTTGGCCTTGAGCTGCCCGCTGCCGCCGCCCATCGCGTTCAGCCGGTCGGCGTTGGCCCCGATGACGGCCACGGTTTTCACCTGTTTGCTGAGGGGCAGCAGGTGGCCCTCGTTTTTGAGCAGCACGATGCCTTCCTCGGCCACCTTGAGGGCCGTGGCCTGGTGCGCCTTGGTGTTGAAGGCGCCGGCGGGGCGCTTGGTGCCGCCCAGCATGTCGGTGGCGTACATCACCCGCAAGATGCGCCGCACCTTGTCGTCGATGAGTGGCAGCAGCTTGGGGTCTTTTTTGACGGCCGCCAGGGCGGGGTCGGCCAAAAAGAAGCGGTCGTAGTAGCTGCGCACGGGTGCGTTGGCGGTGCTGGCGGTGGCCGTGCTTTGGTCGGTGCCGCCGTACATCAGGGCCAGGTCGGTACCCATCTCCAAGTCGGTGCCGTTGCGCAGGGCCTCGTCGGTATTGTGCACCGAGCCCCAGTCGCTCATCACCAGGCCTTTGAAGCCCCACTCCCCTTTCAGGATGGTGTTCATCAGGTAGGCATTTTCGGTGGCGTAGGTGCCGCGCACCTTGTTGTACGAGCCCATGAGCGAGTACACGCCGCCCTGCTGCACGGCCGCCTTGAAGCCGGGCAAGTATATCTCGCGCAGGGCCCGCTCGCTCACGTCCACGTCCACGTCGTCGCGGTGGGTTTCCTGGTTGTTCAGGGCGTAGTGCTTCACGCAGGCCGACACGCCCTGGCTCTGCACCCCGCGGATGTAGCCCGTCGCCATTTGCGCCACCAGGTAGGGGTCCTCGCTCAGGTATTCGAAGTTGCGCCCGTTGAGCGGGGCGCGCACGATGTTGATGCCGGGCCCCAGGATGATGTCCTTGCCGCGGGCATTGGCCTCGCTGCCCAGCACCGTGCCGTAGGCCAGCCCTAGGGCCCGGTTCCAGGTCGAAGCCAGGGTGTTGTTGGTGGGCAGGTAGGTGCTGGCGTCGTTGGCATCGACGGGCGGCTTCCAGTTGCGGCCCTGCTCGGGGCGCACGCCGTGGGGCCCGTCCGAGGTCATGATTTCGGGGATGCCCAGGCGCTCGACGCCACCGGCGGCAAAGGCCGAGTTGGCGTGCAGAATGTGCACCTTCTCCTCCAGGGTCAGCTTGGCCAGCAGGGCCGTTATGTCAGCCTCGTGGTTTAGCAGCAGGGTTTGGCGGTTGGTGCTGGCCAGGGCTTTGGCGGGGACCGGCGCGCGCTGGGCCAGGGTGGGCAGGGCCAGCAGGGCAGCCCCTAGGGCCGTGGCAAAGCGAAGGGAGAGGTGAGGCATACGGGTGGGTTAGATATGAGAATAGGTAGGGCTGCAGTTACTTAGTTCGTAAGCAAAGAACGTCATGCTGAGCCTGTCGAAGCATCTCTACCGTGTCGTTGAACGACGTTGTTCGGTAGAGATGCTTCGGCAAGCTCAGCATGACGTTCAATTAAAATTACCGGCTAGCGGCCGACCGGTGCCATCTGGCCGGCTTTCAGGTCGGCGAGCGGCTGCTGGGGCACTAGCAGCGGGCGGCTTTTCTCCACCACCAGGGCCCTAGGCACCGTGAAGGTGGCGCGCTGCTTGATGGCCAGCGACGAGGCCCCCGCCTGCACGGTGTAGGTGCCGGCATCGGCCACCCAGGCCGAGGCGGCCGTATCGAACGAAGCCAGGTCGGCCGCGCTCAGGCTGAAGGTCAGGGCCTGGGACTGGCCGGGGGCGAGCAAGCCGGTTTTGGCGAAGGCGCGCAGCTCGCTCGCAGGCTTGTCGAGCTTGCCTTTGGGGGCGCTCAGGTACAGCTGTACCACTTCCTTGCCGGGCACTTTGCCGGTGTTGGTGACGGTGAGCGTGGCCGTGAGCTTGCCGCCAAATGTGGCGCTGCTCAGCTTGAGCGGGCCATAGCCGAAAGTGGTGTAGCTGAGGCCGTAGCCGAACTCGTAGGCCGGCGCCACTTTAAAGGTATTGAAGTAGCGGTAGCCCACGTAGATGCCCTCCTCGTAGGTATTTTCGGCGGGCGCGCCCATCAGGCCGCCACCCTTGGCGCTGGCATCCAGCAGCTTGCCGGGGAAGTTCTGGCCGTAGGGCACGTCGTCGTAGACTATGGGGAAGGTGGTAGCCAGCTTGCCCGAGGGATTTACCTGGCCGCTGAGCACGTCGGCCACGGCGTTGCCGCCTTCCTGGCCGGGCTGCCAGGCCAGCAAGATGGCGTCGGCCTGGTCGCGCCAGCTGGCTACTTCCATCACGCCGCCCACGTTGAGCACCACTACCACTTTCTTGCCCTGGCCGTGGAAGGCGCCGGACACCTGCCGCAGCAGCACCCGCTCGGGCGCCGTCAGGGTAAAGTCGCCGGCCACCTGGCGGTCGCCGCCCTCGCCGGCGCTGCGCCCCAGGGCCACCACGGCCACGTCGCTGTTCTGCGCGTAGTCGGGCAGCTGGCCGGCCGGCAGCGGCATTTCCGGAATGACAGGGACCGGGTCGAGGATGCCCCGCTGCTTGGGCAGCTTGGCTTTTTCGGCTTGCAGGTACTGGGCGTAGGCCTGCCCTAGGGTGCTGCTCACGTTATAGCCCGTGTTGGTGAGGCCCTGGGCCACCGAGATGGTGTAGGCCTTGTTTACGTCGCCGCTGCCCGTGCCGCCCGCAATGAGCTGGTAGCCGGCGTTGCCGAACACGGCTAGCCGCTGGCCGGCTTGCAGAGGCAGGGCCTGGCCCTGGTTGCGCAGCAGCACCATGCTTTCGGCGGCGGCCTGGCGGGCCACGGCGGCATTGGCCTTGAGGGCGGGCGCGCTGGTGGGCTGGTAGCCTTTGAAAGCAGGTGATTTTAGGACCAGCTCCAGCACGCGGGTTACGTTCTGGTCGAGCTGGGCGGTGCTCAGCTGGCCGCTTTGCAGGGCCGCCGTCACGACCTCGTACTGCACCAGGGTGCCGGGCTCCAGCAGGTCGTTGCCGGCCTTGAGCTGGGCCACCGCGTCGTGGCCGCCGTACCAGTCGGTCATTACCAGGCCCTTAAAGCCCCACTCGCCGCGCAGCAGCGTGGTCAGCAAATCGCGGCTCTCGGAGGTGTAAGTGCCGTTTATCTTGTTGTACGACGACATCACCGTCCAGGGCTGGGCCTGCTGCACAGCTATCCGGAAGCCCCGCAGGTACACCTCGCGCAGGGCCCGCTCGCTAACTTTCGAGTTGAGCTGCATCCGGTTGAACTCCTGCTCGTTGGCCGCGAAGTGCTTGATGCTAGTGCCCACGCCGTTGCTTTGCACCCCCCGCACTAGGGCGGCCGCCACATGGCCGGCCACCACGGGGTCTTCGGAGTAATACTCGAAGTTGCGGCCCCCTAGGGGGTTGCGGTGAATGTTCATGCCGGGCGCCAGCAGCACGTCGATGCCGTAGGCGCGCACCTCGCTGCCAAAGGCCACGCCCACCCGGCGCACCAGGGCCGTATCCCAGCTGCTGGCCAGCAGCGTAGCCACCGGAAAGGCCGTGGCGTAGTAGGTCTTGGTGCTGTCCTTGCCCCGGATAGGGTCGATGCGCACGCCCGCCGGGCCGTCGGAGAGCGTGAGGGACGGAATGCCCAGCCGCGGCACGGCGTGGGTGCGCCCGGCGGCGCCGGGCACTTTCTCGGGTAGTTTATCGCCGCCGGGAGGGCCAGGGGGCAGCAGGCCCGGCGGGAAGCCGGCGGGATAAAAGCCCACGCCCACTACCAGCCGCACTTTTTCTTCGGGCGTGAGGGCAGCCAGCACCTCTTTCAGGCTGGCCTTGCCTAGCTGCGGGGCGGCCGGGCTGGCGCTAGCGGGCACCTGGGCCAGGGCAGGGCGGGCCAGCAGCAACGCCAGGCCTAGGGTAGCGGGGTAGTAAAAGCGCATAGGTGCGGAGAAAGAAGGCGCGAAAAGGGTAACCCGCCAGCCCCGTACGCGGGGCCAGGGGGCCTGGGTAAATGTACAGCGCGCCCGTAGGATATTACTATTTTAGGACGGCCACCCCAGTTTAACCGCGCCCGCCGCCCGCCTACGGCCTTAGCCCTTGGTAAAGTCGAGGTTGTAGCTGATATTCAGCCGGAAGCCATTATTTAGCTCTACCACCGGCTGATTGGTAGCGGGGTCGGGCGTGGCGTGCGAGCGCACCTGGTAGAGGTAGTTTAGCTCCAGCTTGGCAGCCTTGGTGAACTGATACCCTAGGCCCCCCGACAAGCGGTTTTGGTTGAACACGTTCAGGCCCACGTTTTGCCCGAAGCCGATAAATAGCTCGTCGAAGCCCGTGAGGTAAAACTCCTCATCGTCGATGCTGGCGCCTTGCAGCGGGTATTCCAGCTGCAGCTGGTAGCGGATGCGGTTCTGGTACTCGTACTCCTGCACCGGACCAGTGCCGCTGGCATCGCGCGCGCCTAGCCAGCGCTGCTCCAGCCGGATGCGCTGCGCCAAGCCCAGGCGGCCCAATTGGTCGCTCAGCGTCACGTCTTCGTACAGGCGGTGCTCCGGCTCCACGCGGCCCGGCACCTCGGCGTACTGGCCGTAGCGGTGGCTTTGAAAGAAGGTGTAGCCGCCCGACACCTTTACCCGCTGGCCGAGCGTGCGCACCAGCCCCAGGCGGTACAGCTCCTGCTGCGGGGCGCGCACCAAGTCCACGCGCCGCAGCTGGGCCTCGGTGTGCAGGGCCCATTTCGGCGCAAGCTGGTGGTCGCCCACGTACACCAGCCAGGCCAGGCTGTGGAAGTCGTTGAGGCGCGACGACTGCCCTAGGGCCACGGCGGGCAGCAAAAGCAGGAGGAGAAGTTTAGTCATAAGCGATAAAAAAGCACGTCATGCTGAGCTTGCCGAAGCATCTCTACCACGCCGTATTGTTCGGTAGAGATGCTTCGCGGGGCTCAGCATGACGTTCATTTTTCATAAAAACAGCCCTAGGCCGTAAACTGGGCGCTGTCGCCGGCATCCACGTCGAAGCTGGCGCCGCTGATGCGCCGGGCCTCGTCGGAGCCCAGAAATACCACGATGGGCGCCATATCGTCGGGGCTGAGCCAGGGCAGGCGCATGGCGGTGTGCTGCTCGCGCACCAGGGCGGCCTGCTCGGGCGTGATGCCGGCGGGCGGGTCGGTTTTGTAGTCGAGGTAGGCTTCCTTCAGGCGCGTTTCGTTCAGGGTCATGTCGGTAGCGATGAGGCCCGGCACGAGCGCATTCACCGTGATGCCGTACTGGCCCAGGTCGAGGGCCGCCGACTTCATAAACCCAAGAATGCCCCACTTGCTGGCCGCGTAGCTGCTACCGTGCCGGAAGCCCTTCTTGCCCTGCCCCGAAGCCGTGACGATAATGGCCCCGCGCTTGCGCTTAGCCATGGCGGGCGCAAAGGCGCGCACCGTGTTGGCGGTGCCCGTCATGTTGGTGTCGATAACGTCGTGCCAGTGGGCGTCGTCCATTTCGAGCAGCGGCGCAAACACTTGGATGCCGGCGTTGGCCACCAGCACATCGACTGGCCCTAGCTCGCGGGCCGCCAGCTCGGCCGCCTCGCGCAGGGCCCCTAGGTCGCGGATGTCGAGGGTGTGGGCCAGAAACCGGCCGCCCTCGGCCTCTACCAAGCGCTGGGTTTCGGCCAGGTCGGCGGAGGTAGCGGCCGGATAGGCGGTGGCAGCGCTGGGCTGCGCGGCAATATCAATGCCCATCACGGCAGCCCCCTCGCGGGCGTAGGCCACGGCAATGGACCGGCCAATGCCGCGCGCCGCGCCAGTGATGACGGCAACTTTTCCTTGTAAGCGGTTCATGTGAAAAATGAGATTTAAACTCAGATTTGTGTTAGCGACATAGGTCGTCATGCTTCGCGGGGCTCAGCCTGACGACCTACTTTATTAAGATTGGGCTTTCACCACTACGGGCTTCACTTTTTGCAGGTGAGCGATAAACTCGTCGCTCACGTTGAGGTGGGCTTTTACCAGGGCGGGCGGCGTCAGGGCCAGCCACTGCGTCAGCGACACATCGGCAAAGCGGTCGCTCTTAAATACTTCGAGAAAGCGCAGGGTCGTATTCCCTGTATTTTCGATGTAGTGGCCCATCGCAAAAGGTACGGCGCCCACATCGCCCGCCCGGTAGTCGAAGGTGCGCGCCTTGCCACCCGAGGCAAATACCGTCATGCGGGCCTGGCCCTCAATGTAGTACTGCCACTCGTCGGCGTTGGGGTGCCAGTGCAGCTCGCGCAGGCCGCCGGGCGCCACCTCCACCAAGGCCGCCGCAATGGTAGTAGAAGCCAGAAAGTTGCGGCTATCGGCAATGCGCACCTGGCCCCCGGTCGCTTCTTGGGGTGCCTGGGCCGAGAGCTTATAGGAAAACGGCTGGGGCACCGCCCCCTGTGGCCCCGGCTGATTTACTTCGGCCAACGGCGCCGGGAGCGGGGCCGGAAAGATATATTTCTCTTTGGTTGGCAGGTCTTTTAGCAGCTCCTCGGGCACGCCAAAGTTTTTGGCGATGACGCTCCTAGGGGTGTGGGCCAGCCAGTCGGTCAGCAAAAAGGTATCGTTCTCGGAGAAGCTGCCGTCGTCGAATACCAGCAGAAACTCGCAGCCCTCGGCGTGGGCCTGGATGCCGTGCGGCAGCCCGGCCGGGAAGTACCACAAGTCACCCTGCGCTACGTCGTCGGCAAAGGTGCGGCCCTCTTGGTCGATGGCCGTGAGGCGGGCGCGGCCACTAATCATGTAGGCCCACTCGGCCTGCTTGTGCCAGTGCAGTTCGCGCACGCCGCTCTCGGTTTGGCCGGGGTTCAGGCGCATGTTCACGCCGGCCAGCGTGGGCGAGCTAGGTAGCTCCAGCGCAGTTACTTCGCGGGCCCAGCCGGCGCTTTCGAGGCGGTTGTGCGCCGCCGAAAACGGGAACCAGAGGTTGGGCAGCGTGCCGTGGTCGGTCGCGGGCGGCGCTAGCAGGTCGGGGTTCTGGCGGTCGAGGGCCACGTTGCGCGGGCCGGTGTCGGTGCCGCCATCGGCGCCGCGCTGGGGCTGGGGCATGGGCTGGCTAAGCGGTTCTGCCATCGGAAACAGGAATTGGAAAAGGCTAGGGAGCCAGGTAGTAACGCAGGGTACGCGGCGCGGTTGCCCCCTGCCCGCACTCACCTATGCAAGCGCCTTAGCGTCTGCCAACTGGCTGGTGAGGGCCCGGCTATCTTCGGCGCGCCGCCAGCCAAACTTTGCTCCTTAAGCCCACGATTAGCTTTAGTAGCTGTGCGTACTTATTTTGCTCATACTATGAGTTTCGCCGATAACCCCTACAAGCAGATGCTAACCGATGGCCGCAAGTCTCTGCGCCCAGAAGATATCAAAACCTATGGCGTGCGGCGCTTTCTAGACGAGCAGGCGCCGCGCCGCGGACCGCTACAGCTGCCCAAGCTGCATTTCACGGAGGAAGAGAACCGGATTATGGATGAGATTTTGGCGGAGGAACGCTTGCCTACCCATGAAAGCGAAGTGTCTGAGGACTAATTGGTTTCTTCTGTTCTTGCTGTTTCTGCTAGCGAAAGCTGCTCCAGCTTCAGCCCAAAAATTTGCTGGTCGCACTGTGCTAGGTGAGAAAGTTGCCCGGCAACAGGTGCAGCAAGCCACGAAGGGCTTGCCTAGCGTAGCTATCCGCGATACGCCTGCATTGCCAACGCCAGAAGCAGCAATTACCGCAGCTGAACCGCTTCTGTTCCAGAAATATGGCCGCAAGCAAATTCTTAGCGAACGGCCCTACGAAGTATATCCACTAAATGGGTACTGGTACATCACCGGCACGCTACCCACTGGGTATGAAGGTGGCACTTTCGAAATAATTCTAGCGGCCAACGATGGCCGCGTGATACGCCTAACTCATTATCAATAGGCCCCCTTAAAACAGCACGGCCACCTGCATGCGGCCGGTGTGCACGATGTTGGTGCCGCTGGCTTTGCGGCCGTCGTAGGCCACGTTGATGTTGAGGCCGTTGGTGAGGCGCTGCTCCAGGTTGAGGCTCCAGGTGTAGTTGGTGCCGGGGCGCAGGGCCTGCAGCACCTCCAGGCCCACGGTGCTGGCCACGCCGTTGGTGGCGTCGGTGCTGCCGCTCTGGAAATCGACGCGGGTGATGTGCGTATTGGCCGTGACGGTGCGCTTGCTCACCTGGCTCACGCGCACCTCCAGGCCGGCGTCGTCGAAGCGGCCGCTGGTGTTGAAGGTGCGGGCGGCCAGGATGTTTTCCTTGGTGGTGTGCAGCAGCGAGCCGGTGAGGCGCAGCGCTGGGCTAGGCTGGTAACTTACCTCGGGCTGCACGGTGTAGATGAGCAGCTCGAAGTTGCGGTAGCTCAGGCTGCTGGGGTCGGTCGAGTAGGTGCTGTTGGCCTGCCGAATGTCGCGGCTGAAGAGCAGGCGGCCCGTGAACGACTGGGCCAGCGTGCGGCGCAGCAGTAAACTCTGGGTGCTGAGCTTGCGCAGGTCGAAGCCCTGGGTGAGCAGCGTTTTCTGCTGAGTTTGCTGCACCGTCAGCTCGGCGCCGAAGATGGGGCTAGCGCGGTTGAAATACACCGTGTTGCGCAGCAGCTGGTTGAAGGCCAGCAGCTTCTCGTCCTCGTTGCTGAGCAGGCTGAAGGGGCTGAGGCGCGTGCCCAGGTTGTCGGAGGTCGTGCGCCGGTCGGCCGTGAAGCTGCTGATGCTACTCAGGCGCGAGGCAAACTGCTGCCAGCCTCCGGCCTGAAACCAGGCCCTAGGGGCGTTGGCGGTGAGGCGGTAGCTCAGGCGGTTTTGGTAGGCGGTGATGTAGTCGGCGGTGGGCAGGTACACCTTGATGTAGGTGCGGTATTGCGCGTCGGGCGTTTGGGCTTCTAAGAACTCGTCCTTGTCCTGCACGCCATTCTTGTTGAGGTCGCCGGCGTAGTAGTGGGTGCCCTGCCCGGCCGGCACGGCCAGAAACGAGTAGTCGCGGCGCAGCTCGCGGCCGGTTTGCACGCTGTAGCTCAGCTCCGAGCGAATCTGGTTTTGCAGCAGCGTGGCGGTGTGGTCCACCTTGGCCAGCACGTTGCGCACGCGGGCGCTGTCGGGGTAGCTCACCCGGTTGATGTCGCGGTAGGTGGCCAGCACGCGCAGCTCCTGGGTGCGCCCTAGGCGGGTGCTGGCGCTGGCCTGCACGGTCTGGGCAATGTTGTGCAGCGCCAAATTGGCCTGCTCGGCGGTGGGGGTGCGGTCGCGGCGGTAGCTGTAGTCGAGGCGGTAGCGGGTGCGGCCGGTGTCGGGGCTAGTGAGGTAAAAAGTATGCTCGTCGAAGTAGTTGGCCGAGCGCACGGTGTCGCCCAAGGGCGAGATAACCCGGTTTTTATCAAACTTATAGGTGTAGCCCGGAATGATGCGCCCACCGCCGTAGCGCACGCTAGCTTCGCCGCGGGCCCAGTCGGAGCGGTAGCGCCCGGCCTGCGAGTTGAGCAGAAAAAACGAGCCGCGCAGCTCCAGCCGGCCCACCTGCTGGGCCACATCCAGCCAGTGCTGCAAGCCGCTGACTTCGCCCGGCCGGTAGCGGCGGCTCACGCGGTAGTTAAAGGCGTGGGTGGCGTCGCGCGTCAGCCCTAGGGCAAAGTTGAAGATGTTGTCCTCGCGCGGCACGGTAGTGGTGGCGTTGGCGGTGCTGGCCGTGCTCCAGTTGCGGTCAAATTCCACGTCGCGGTAGCGGTCGATGGGCGTGAATTTGGGGGCCGTGTACTCGTAGTCGAGGGCCGAGCGCAGGCGGTATTGCTGCAAGCCGGCCGGCAGCCAGGTAGGCAGGGTCCTATCCTGCACGGTGTAGCCCAGGCGCATGGCGCCACCCGCATCTTGGGTGCCTACCGCAAAGCGGTTGCGCTGCAGCTGCGAGTGGGCCAAGTCCACGAACACGGCCGCCGTGGGGTCGAGCTGGAAGGTGGCGCCGGCCGTGGCCATCTGCTTGAGCAGCGGCGTGGGCAGCACCCGCACCGGCTGGTAGCGCCCCAGCCCAGTTCCCACGTACTCGTACACCCGCCCGTTGGCCGAGTTGTTGGTGGTGCTCAGGTTATAGGTGCCTAGGCCCTCGCCCACATCGGTAAAGCGCACCGTGTACACCGTGCTCAGCGAGTCGGTGGCGTACACGTACTTGGTGAGTTGCTGCCCGGTGCTAGGGTCGGTGAAGGACACTTGGTGGTACTGCACCAGCGTGCGATTGAAGGCCGCCACGGTGCCGCCCGGCGTTTGCACCTGGCTCACGTTGCCAGCCTGGCGCAGCGTGGCCAGGTCGCTGCCGCTCAAGCTCAGGTTGGCGAGGTTGTTGGGGTCGTCGGCTTCCTGGTAAAAGTTGGCGCGCAGCTGCAGGCGCCCCACCTGCTGGTAATGGCTCAGGGTGTAGAGCGAGCGCGAATAGTTGAGGTCGGAATACTCAAAATCGACCTTCAGGCGCGAGTTTTTGGTAATCAGGTGCCTAGGCGAAAACGTGATTTCGGCCAGGTTGTAGTCAATAGTGTAGTCGTAGTCGAAGCCCCGCGTTTGCAGGCGCCCATCCAGGTACACGCGCTCGGAGCCGGCCAGCACGATGATAAACTGCTCGCCGTTGGGCCCCGTGAGGCGGTAGGGCCCTTGCACGTTGTCGAGCGGCGTCAGGTCGAGGCTGGCAAACTTGCCCTTGGCCACGCCGCCCGCTACCAGCGTCGAGGAGCGCACCTGCCCCAGGCGGTCGCGCACCGTCACGCCCGCCGCGCCCCTAGGGCCATCGGCCGGTAAGTTGCCCGGCACCGCCGTGAGTTGCGGCCCCGAGGGCACCGGCGCGTTCGGGATGGCCAGCGGGGCACTGCCGCTGCCAGTGGGCGCGGCGCTGTTGGTGGTCACGCCGTTGGTGTAGGGCGCAAAAGAGGAGGGCGGCGCGTTGCTCACGCTGTTGGTGACGCCCGCCTGCAACGGCTGCGGCCCCGGCGCCCCCAGGTTGGCCTCGATGGCCGCGCCCTGAATGTTTTTGTAGTAGCGCAGGAAATAGTCGGGCTTGTTGCGCAGCACCACGTCGCCGGCCGTCAGGTTCCACTGCGGCCCGGTCAGAGTAATATAAATCTTGTCGAACTGCTGCAGCGTCTGGGTGTTGCCCTCGGGCTGAAACGGCACGTTCTGGTCCGAGATGGCCGCCGTCAGGTGAATCTTGTCGGTAAGCTGCCCCTCCAGCTGCAGGTTCAGGGCCGAGTTCACAAACACGTTTTGGGTGTTGCCAAACGAGATGCCCCGGCTCAGATTACCCGTCTTGCTGATGCCCGGCGTGCTCAGTATCTGCTCTTTCTGCGAAAAATCGGCCGCGCTCAGCATCGGCCTATCGCGAAACTCCAGGCTATCCATCAGCCGCCTGGGCCGGTGAAACCGCGCCCGACTCAGCGACAGCGGCAGCACCCGGTAGCAGAGCAGCACCGAGTCGGCCAGCGGCGCGCCCGCCGTATCGCGCCGCACCGGCTGCACCCAGCGGTAGCGGCCCAGCCGCGCCTCGTAGGGCACCGACTGCCCGTTCACCGTCACGGTGCCCGGCACCACGGTCAGCGTATCGGCAATAGCGAAGCTGGTAGTGTCACTCCCCAGCGCCAAGCGCAGGTATCGGCAGCGCCGGCTGCTGAGCGGCCCTAGGCCCGGCCGGCTCAGGCCCGGCACGGGGGCCGCCACGGGCGCAGCTGGCGCAGCTGGCGCGGACGCTCCCGCTGGGCTAGCTGCTGCCGGCTGGCTGGGCACCGCTGGCTGATTCGTACCCGGCGCTTGCGCCCGCGCCGCCCCGCCCGCCAGCAGCCACAAGGCTCCCAGCAGCGCCACCAGTAGCAGCGGAACCCGGCGTAAGGGTCGAATCATACCTTAAATTTCGGGGTACGCGGCCGTAACGTCGGGCTTGGGTGGTTTCGTGCCAGCGGGGGCCCGGGGAATTAGCAGCCCCATAGTGGCGGCCGGCTTTGCGTTTTAGCTAGCCCTAGGCCTCCCCTACCCCGCCAAGGGCAGCTCGATGAAGAAGCTGGTACCCTCGCCTGGCTGGGTTTCAAACCAGATGCGGCCGCCGGCACTCTCGATGCCGCGCTTGGCCACGGCCAGGCCAATACCCGAGCCGGTGGCCTTGGTGGTGAAATTGGGCTTGAATACCTGCCCGCGCACATCTTCGGCAATGCCGGTGCCGTTGTCGCGGATGGTAATGAGCACGCGGCTGCTGGCTTCGGGAACCAGGGCCACGCTGAGCTGCGGGTGGCGGCCCTCGGGCACAGCTTGGCGGGCATTGAGCAGCAGGTTGTTGAAGGTGCGTACCAGCAGGCTTTCGTCGGCAAAAACAAGCAGGGCCGGGCCGTTAGCCGGGGGCAGGTCGAGGCGCAGGCCGCCCCCGTCGGTGCCAACGGTTTGCACGAAAAGGTCGGTGCACTGGCGCAACACCTGCGCCACGTCGAGGCGCTCGGGGCGCATAACCGGCAGGTTGGTGAAGGTGCTGAACGAGGTAGCAATGTCGCTCAGCACGTCAATCTGCGTGATAAGCGTTTGCGAGATGCGGCCAATCAGCTCCTCGGCATTGGGGCGTCGCTCGGCAATGGCTTTTTGCAGGTATTGCAGGCTCAGCTTCATGGGCGTGAGCGGGTTCTTGATTTCGTGGGCCACTTGGCGGGCCATTTCGCGCCAGGCCGCTTCTTTTTCCTGGGTGGCCAGTTCGCGCTTGCTTTCCTCCAGCTTGCCGAGCATGGTGTTGTACTCACGCACGAGCAGGCCAATCTCGTCATCGCTACTGCGGTAGTCGAGCACCTCGTTCTGGCCCGTGAGGGTGGTGCGGTTGAGGCGCTGCGTCAGCAGCTTGAGCGGGGCCGTGAGCTGGCGCGTGGCCACCAGGGCCAGGGTCAGGAAAAACAAAAACATCAGGGTGAAGATGTTCAGCGTCGTCGTCAGCAAATCGCTCAGCTTGCCGTCCAGCTCCTTCTGCGAGTCGAAAAACGGAATGCCCACGTAGCCGATAACCGGCTCGGCCAGCCCGTCGGCGGCATCAGCCCGCACCGGCAGGTAGAGGGCCGTGAAGCTGAGCGAGCCGGCGCGCTCGGTAAGCAGGGTGCGGCTCAGGCCCCGGTCGCGCAAGTCGCTTACGGCCTGCGGATTGAGCAGGGGCCCTAGCAAGCCCGCCTCAAAGATGAGCGGCTGCGAGCTAACCAGCAGCTGCCCGCGCACATCGTAGAGATTGAGGTCAGTTTCGGTGAGGGTAGCCACGTTGCGCACCAGCGCCACCAGCGAGGCGCGGGCGGTAGTGTCGGCCAGTTGCTCGCGGCGGCGCAGCAGGCTTTCGAGGGCCAAGTGGCCGCGCCGCTCGTAAAAGCGGTGCAGGTCGCGCCGGTAGCTGGCCGTGAGCTGGCTGGCCGTGGCAATGCTCACCACCAGCAGCGGCAGCAGCACGCCCACATTGAGCAGCAACTGAATGCGGGTGCTGAAATTGAGGCCCGCCGTGCGCCAGTCGCGGCGCACCAGCATGGCCCCGCCCAGTACCAGCAGCCAAGCCAACACATTGAACAGCAGCAGCACCGAAAAATTAGAAAGCCCGTCGGCGAAGGAGTACGTAGCCGTGGTCACCACCACGGTGCGGCCCTGCGAGTCGCGCACGGCCAGATGATGAAAGCCCCCGATGATGAGTCCCTTACTGTAAATGGCCGGGTCGCTGAGCAGCCCCACGGGCAGGAGGTTGGCGTAGTCGAACTCGCCCTGGCTGTACACCAGCTGTCCCCCTAGGTAGCCAGCGTAGCTCAGGTCGGTGGCCAGGCCGGGCTGAAAGAACTTTTGGTCCACCAGTAGCTCGGGCAATACGCTGTAGCTGGATAATTGCTTGAGGCTCAGCGTAAGCAAGATAGTACCCACCGGCGCGGGCGGCCCAATGCCCCCCGCGGGCGCCGCCTGAATGGGCACCACCGCCACGTAGCGCCGCGAGCTAAAGGAGTTGTCCGACTTCAGCAGGTACACCCCTGGCTGGTCGGTGGGCGAAGCCAGGCGGCCCAGGCGCTCGCGCAGCTGCCCAAAGCTGAGCGTATCGCCTTCCTCGTTGCCCACGGGCCGCCCCTCGGGGTTGAATAGCTCGATGTTTTCCTCGTACTTATCGAAGTAGGAGCTGAGGTACTGCCGACTGATGCGGCGCCGTAGCGCCTCGGCCCGCTCGGGGCTGGCGGCCAGCAGCCGCGCCACGAGCGGGTCGTTGGCTAGCAGCCGCAGGCGCTGGCCCAGCAAAAACTCCCCTTGCAAGTCGTTGTCGATGAGCAGGTTGTTGGCCAGGCGTTGCTTGTCTTGCACCAGCTGGCGCTCAAACTGCCCATACTCGGCCAGCGAGCCCGAGGCGGCGGCCAGCCCTAGGCCCAGCAGCACGGCCAGGTAGCGGCTGCCGGGCGGCGCCAGCGGCTCGTCGAGGCCGCTGGTGCGCACCAGCACCAGGTAGAGCATGGTGAGGGCCGGCAGCACCAGCGCCGGCTGCCGCAGCAAAGTGCCCAGCAGCAGCAGCAGCCCCCCCAGCACGGGCCCCAGCCAGCGTAGCGGTGCCTGCCGCAGGCGCCGCAAATCGGGCGCCAGCAGCTGAGTCAGCAGCAAAAAAATGAGCACGAACGCCGCCGTGTGCAGCAGCACAGCCAGCAGCAGCACTAGCCGGAAGCCGCTGACTTGAATGCTCTGCGTGACGTCGAGGTTGAGCTGGTTGTTGCTGAAGGTGCTGGTGCAGTAGATGTACTGGCGCAGCAGCATGGCCAGCAGCAGCAGCCACGCCACCGGCCCCCAGCGAAACGGAGGAGCCCGGCGCGCCCGGCCCGGCAGGTCGTAGTGCTGGCTAAGCATTACCGCGCCAAGGGCTATCAGCAGCGCCAGCACGCTGTTAAGCAGCAAGTCGCCCAGCGAGGGCGCCACCGCCGACACGGCGTACACCCGCGGGTCGAATAGGGGCAGTTCGAGCCAGGCGAAGGGTAGCTCCAGGTACAGCAGCGCACCCCTCAGCAGCAGCAGCGGCCCTAGGGCCACCGCCACCGCCGACGCCACCCGGCCCCGCCGCCGCAGCCTGGCCGCCAGCCCCAGCCCCGCCGCTACCCAGGCTACGATGCCCAGCAGCAGCAGCGCCAGCGGTAGCGTGCGCTCGGCTACCACGCCGCCCGGCTCCTGCACCACCGTAAATAGGTAGTGCCCCGCGCTGTCGAGCAGGGCCGCCATGCGGCCGCCAACCTGGTCAGGGGCAGGCGGAGCGGCCAGCACGCGCACGTCCAGCCCCTGTAGCAAAGCGGGCTCGGCGCCGTCGCGCAGATAGCGGTTATTGATGCCGTAGTGCCGCGCCAAGGGCACGAACACCAGCACTCGCACGGGCCCTAGGGCCTGCCGCACCACCAAAAACTCGCCCAGCGCAGTGCTAGCCAGTCGCTCAGGACGCGGGTCGGCCCAGTCGCGGGGCGTGGGCTCGGGCCCCGAGGCCGACCACGCCACCAGGGTGCTATCGACGTTGACGAAGGTGGGGTACGAGCACTGCCCCCGCAGCCGGGCAAAATCGGGCGCGGCTGGCGGCTGGTAGTCGTGCACCACCAGGGCAGCCTCGCGCGTGGCGGTGGCGGTAGCCTGGCTTACCAGCCGCTGCAGGCTGGCTGCATCGGGGTGCAGCGGCTCGGGGCCGCCCGGCAGCTCGCGGTAGCGGTCGGCTAGCCAGCTGGCCCCAAAGCTCAGCACCGCCAGCAGCAGCGCAAATGGCCACCAGCGCAGGCGTAAGTTGGGGAGAATAGACATCAAAAAGGGCGAGGGCGGGGTAGCGAGGCAAGTGCCCTAAGCACGCCGACCCGGCTTGCAAAGAAAAAAGCCAGCCTAGCGCATTCGCGTCAGACTGGCCCCAAACCATTAAAAATAACCGCTATTTCTTGCTCGGCTTCGGATGGGTACGGCGGTACCAGAAGAAGCCTACCGCGCCCATCAGCAGATAGGGCACGGTCATCATATACACAATGCCTTTGTTGAGGCCATCTACGTTGTAGTCGTCTTTTTCGGCGCGGGCCGCCTCTACCTGGCTCTTGCACATCACGCACTGGGCTAGGGCCGGGCGCAGGCCGCCAAGGGTGAGCAGCGTGAGGGCAAGCAGCAAAACAAGCTTTTTCATATTATGGGGGCTTAATACATGAAAGATACAACGGCTAAGCAGCCGGGTAATAGGGCGCAATCATGAAATAAACGATAACGCCCGTTACCGACACGTAGAGCCAGATAGGAAACGTCCAGCGGGCAATGCGCTGGTGCTTGGTATACTGCCCCGTGAGGGCGAAGTAGAGCGTAAATAGCACCAGTCCTACCGTAACGGCGGCCAGACTGATATGGGTCAATAACAGCACAAAATAGACGTAGCGCAAGGCGCCAGTGCCTAAGTAGTGCGTGCTCTCGACCTGCGAGTGATAGGCCACGTAGGACAGCAAGAATAGCCCGCCTAAACCAAAGGCAGTGAGCATGGCGGCGCGGTGGGCTACCACGTTCTTTTGGCGAATGAAGTAAAAGCCCACCAGCAGCGCCAAGGCCGTGAGGGAGTTAAGCAGCGCATTGACGGCGGGCAACATGCGCAGGTAGTGCCCCGCGCCCTCAATCCGAAAGATGTTCTTGTAGTAGAACAGTACGGCTACCAGTACCGGCACTACCACCCCTAGCGTACCCAGAATAATTTTGTATTTGGTGTAATCGCCAGGCTCCAGGGTAGGCGGGTGCAGCTGCTCAGTGGCAGTGGTCATAGATGTAAAGCAAAACGTTGAGTTCCGTAATTAGCCGCTCCAGCTCGTGGCGGTCGGTGGCGTCGTAGTAGCCCCGCACGTGGCGGTTGCGGTCTAGCAATAACAACCTACCGGCTGGCAGGTTCCCCGGCTCGGTACTGGGGTTGAAGGGCAGGTGCTCGGGCCGCAGCGCGGTGAGGCCCAGTTCGTAGCGGGCCACGCGGGCCAGCGTATCGGCTGGCGCCGCCAGAAAAGCCCACTTGCCCGCAATAGTGCCGTATTGCTCGCTTAACTGCTGCAAGCGGGTGGCGGCCTGTGCCGTGGTTTCGCCGGCGGCGAGGGGCACTAACGTAGCCAGCCGCACATCTGAGCGCGTCCGAAAAGTTTCCTGCAGGCGAGCCAAGTCTCGGGTGCCGGGCTCGTCATCGCCCGCTACCCTAGGGGCCGTTAGCACCTGCACTAGGTAAATGGCCTTGGATTCGCCGGGCAACCCGGCACTCAAGTGACCAGCCGCATCCAGTAGCTGCGGCAAACGAGCCTGGTGATAAACAGTATCGCGCTGCCAACCCCCAGCCGCGCTGCGGACCGAGTCCGCCCGCACGGGCAAGTAGGTTGGCAGCGCGTAATGGTTGCGGCCGAAGCTATACAGAAAAAGGAATGCCAGCACCGGCACCAGCAAAAGCAGGCCCAGTAAAATCGTCTGGCGCGGCCGCATCAGGCCTAGCTAAACATGTGCGAGAGTACCTCGCCCACATAAGAGCCTTCGGTTACGAGCGCCACTACCAGCCACACCAGCAGCGCGGTTGGGATGAGGATAGTCCAGATAAGACTCTTGACTTCATGCTTGAGGTGCATGAACTCACCCACAATGAAAAACGCCTTCAGAATCGTCATTACAATGAAGATGCTGTTGCGGAAAGTACGCAGACCGGGCGAAGTCATGGTAAAGGCAATCAAGAACTCGAAAGCCGTAATAATAACCAGTACCCAGAACGTCTTCCAAATCCAGCCGGTGTTCGGCTTGGCAATTTCGCCGGGATGCAGCGAGAGTTCTTCAGCGTGGTTAGCAGACATAGTTTTTATACAAAATAGTGATTTAGGAAGAAGTTACCCTAGGGTTTACCTCTCACTCGCAAGCCACCGGGTCAATTAAACGAGGTAAAAGAAGGTGAATACGAACACCCACACCAAATCTACAAAGTGCCAGTAGAGGCCGATTTTCTCAATCATCTCGTAGTGGCCGCGCTTCTCAAACGTACCGTTGGTAGTGGCGATAAAGCACCATATGAGCAGAATAACGCCCGAGAATACGTGAGTGCCGTGGAAGCCAGTGATGAAGAAGAATAGGTCACCAAACAAGGGCGGCCCGTACTGGTTCATGGCCAGGTTGGCGCCAAAAAAGCGGGTACCATCTGCCATAATGGTAGGCTCCTCATGGCCGCCAATAAAGTGGCTCCACTCCCAGGCTTGGCTGCTCAGAAACATCGAGCCGAATAAAATAGTCCACAACAGCCATTTCTGCACGTCGGCTTTATCCAGGCGGTGGCCAGCTTCTACGGCCAGCACCATCGTTACCGAGCTGAAGATGAGAATCATCGTCATCAAGGCCACGAAGGCCAGGGGCAAATCGACACCGTGGAAGCCGGGAAATGCGTTAAACACTTTTTCCGGCACCGGCCAGTGGGCGGTGCTGAAGAAGAAATCCTTAGCCGGCCCGGTATATACCCCGTGCTTGTGGCGGATGAGGCCGTAAGCCGTCAGAAACGCGCCAAAGGTGAACGTGTCCGACAACAGGAAAAACCACATCATCAGCTTGCCGTAGCTCGCTCTGAAAGGTTCGTTGCCGCCATCCCAGGTGCCGGAGCGCGGGGCGTCGGCAAAGTCGGTGGTAGCAGCCGTGGGCTGCAGGGTGGTAGATTGGGCCATAGCAGATAACAGGAATACCGGCTGGCTTTACGCCAGAAAGCCTATTAGTGGTTCAAAAGTAGGAACAAATACAAGTACCACCAAAGCAGGCCCAAGAAGTGCCAGTAGATAGCGCCATTGCCAATCGAGAGCATAGCCCGCGAATGCACCTGATAGTTAAGGCTTCGCTTCAAAACCACGCCGACGAATATCAGCCCCGAAATGATGTGAAAAGCGTGCCAGCCCGTAAGCACGTACAGAAACGAACCCGATGGATTGGCATCGGCGCCGCCGAAGTATGTGTTGGTTTGATGCACCAGGTAGGTCCAGGCGGCCCACTGGCTGGCCAAGAACCCTAGGCCCAGCAGCAGCGTCAAGACCAACCCAACCTGCACGCGCCGCAGCTCGTCCTTCTTAGCCGAGTAATAAGCCCACTGAATGGTAGCGCTGCTCAGAGTGACGAGGACAGTACTCAAGATAAAAATATTGGGCAGGTCGAACTCGCGCCAGTTGCCTTCATCGCGGCGCACGATGTAGCCGCTAGTCCAGCCGGCAAAGACCATGAAGAAACTAAAAATCATCAGTATCAGCAGCACCCGGTAGGGGTGCCAGCCGAGGCCCACTTCTTTTTCGGGGAGTTCTTGGGTTGCGTCCATCATAGTAGCACTTAGCCAGCCACTACCAGCAGCCAGCCTTTGGGGTTAGAAAACGAACAGTACGTTGCTAGTTTAACAACTTGCGGGTAGGTTTAACTCCGTTAAATCAGTCTTTTTGCAGAATAATGCCCTAGGGATAATTGCTTCAAAATCAGACTTTATCCAGCACTAGCGCAATTTGCACAATGGGCAGGTACAGGAACGAAGCAAACATGATACTGAGCGCAGCCTTACGGTCTTGGGTGCGCATGAGCTGCACGGTGAGCAGCGTAAACAACACCCCGCACACCAGCGCAATGCCCGCCGACACGCGCCCCGAGATGCCCAGCACCAGCGGCAGCAGCGATACCGGCACCAACAGCACCGTGTAGGTCATTATCTGGAAGGCCGTGCGCAAATCGCGGTTACCAGGCGAGGGCAGCATTTTGAAACCAGCGCGCCGGTAGTCTTCATCGGCCACCCAGGCAATGGCCCAGAAGTGCGGAAACTGCCACATAAACTGAATACCAAACAGCACCCAAGCCGCCACACCCAAGTGCCCCGTGGCCGCCACCCAGCCAATAAGCGGCGGCAGTCCACCCGGGATAGCCCCTACCGCCACGCACACCGGCGACACGGTTTTAAGTGGTGTATAAATAAACCCGTAGAGGATAAGCGAGAGCAGCGAGAGGGCTGCCGTGAGCGGATTGAAATAATACGCCAGCAGCCCTAGGCCCGCTACCGCCAGCAAGGCACAAAACCCCCACGCCTCGCTTACCGATAGGCGGCCGGTGGGCAGCGGCCGGTTTTCGGTGCGGTGCATCAACTTATCTAGGTCTTTCTCAAAAACCTGATTGATGATGTTGGCGGCGCCAGTTACCAGCAGCCCCCCTAGTAGCACAAGCAAGGCCCGTGGCCACGTTGGCGCCGTTGCTCCCAGCCAGTACCCCATCGCGCTTGAAAAGGCCACCGTGAAGGAAAGCCGAAATTTCAGCAGCTGAAAGTAGGCGCGCGCCTTGTTCATTAAACCCATTTAATTTGCGGCTGCAAAGGTACGGCCCATTGCCCCTAGGGCGGGCACCTAGCTAACTGGCGCCGCCAGCTGCGTAGCAGCAATAGCCCGACCGCTGGCCGCAGCTAGGCGCCGCAAGGCCAGTAGCAACAAAAACTGGGTTCCAAATAGCAGCGTAGCAATAGTTAGATGCACGGGCTGCAGCCAGGCCGGCAGCCCGAAGTAAGCCAGCGAAATACCCGCGGCCATCTCCACTGCCAGCAGTAGCCCCATCAGCCCTACTAGCCGTTGGATAGCGGGCTCAGCTAATTGCCACAGCCAGTAGCCCACTACTACGTTAGCCAGCACTACCAAAGCCGCCAGCGTCCGGTGCGATTCAAATACGTTGCCCAGTTGCGCCACCCATGTTGAGCGCTGGGCGTAGCTGTGAGCCGCCGCTATCAAATCGATTTGCTCGCGTACCTGCGTGCCAATGATAATCTGCCCAAAGCTTAGCAGCAGCAGCCCACCCACCAGCCAGCGCAAGCCAACTGTAATGGCAGGAGTTTCATCGTCGAGTTGCTGACCAGTTGTTTCTAGCTCGGCGGGGGCGTCTAGGGCCAGTACTTCACCGCGGCCATACCGCGCTCGATGAGCGGCACACAGCAATAGCCCCACTATCAGCAGGGCTAGGCCCATGTGCACGGTTACCATCACGGGCAGCAGGTTGGTAGATACTACCAGCGACCCTAGCCAGCCCTGTACCCCCGTAAGCAGCCAGCTAGCCACTGCCAGCCAAAATACCGGCCGGTCGTGCCGCCAATAAGGCAACGCCACCACCGCTGTTACAAAAACAAAAATGCCGATTAGAGCCCCCAACAGGCGATTGAGGTACTCAATCCAGGTTTTGGTGGCATTAAAATCGGTATCGATATACTGCGTAGGATGGGCGAAGATGTTACCTGCTACTTGTCGAAATCCCAAATGCTCTAAAGTGCGCGCTAGTTTTTGATTTTTAGCTACCCGTTGCGCCGTATACACTTGCTTGTAATTGGCCGGTAATTGGCTGGCTTGGGTGGGGGGCACCCATTGCCCAAAGCACTTAGGCCAATCGGGGCATCCCATACCCGAACCAGTTGCTCGTACCACACCGCCAACCAGAATAAGTAGGTACACGCTTGCTACCGTTAAGCCGCTCCAAAAGCGAAAGCGGCGCACGAAACCTAGGTTCTTTAACATAACTGGGTAAACAAGATTGCCGCGCAAATCGCTTCGAGCAAGGAAGGTTTTTACTATAAAAAAACGGGCCGCCGACGTGCGGCGGCCCGTTTTAGGGCATTCGTTTTAGCGAAAGCTATTCAGATAATTCCTGCTCATAAGGCAGGTTCGACTCCGGTGTAGCCGAATACGGTACGGTCTGCGGAATGAAGTCCTTATCAGAGCCAGGCTTGCTATAGTCATAGGGCCAGCGGTACACAGCCGGAATCTCACCCGGCCAGTTGCCGTGGCCAGGAATAATCGGGGTAGTCCACTCCAGAGTTGTTGAGTTCCAGGGATTTTGGGTAGCACGACGGCCCCGGAAGATGCTGTAGAAGAAGTTGAAGATGAACACGAATTGCGCGAAGAAGGCCAGAATGGCCGCCGTCGAGATGAACTTGTTCAAATCAGCAAATTGCGAGAAAGCATCAAAACCAGTCCAAGCATAGTAGCGGCGCGGGAAACCAGCGATGCCAACGTAGTGCATAGGCATGAACACCAGATATACCCCAGCAAACGTGAGCCAGAAGTGGATATAGCCCAGCTTCTCATCCATCATACGGCCAAACATTTTTGGGAACCAGTGATACACCCCAGCAAACAAGCCGAAGAAGGCCGACGAACCCATTACCAAGTGAAAGTGCGCTACCACGAAGTACGTGTTGTGCATCTGAATATCAAGGGTAGCATTGCCAAGGATGATACCCGTCAAGCCACCCGAAATAAACAGAGATACAAACCCAATGGCGAACAGCATAGCTGACGTGAAGCGAATATTACCGCGCCAAAGCGTAGCCAGCCAGTTGAATACCTTTACCCCCGACGGTACGGCAATAATAAGCGTCAGGAACATGAATACTGACCCTAGGAAAGGATTCATACCTGTTACAAACATATGGTGAGCCCACACTACGAATGACAGCAGCGAGATACCAATCAGCGAGCCAATCATCGCGCGGTAGCCAAAAATGGGCTTACGAGCATTAGTAGCTAGCACCTCCGACACCATACCCATGGCGGGCATAATTACGATATATACTTCGGGGTGGCCTAGGAACCAGAACAAGTGCTGGAACAACACTGGCGAGCCACCTTGATTGGGTAGCGCCTGCCCAGCAATATAGATGTCAGAAAGGAAGAATGAAGTACCAAACGAGCGGTCGAACACCAGCAGCAAAGCTGCCGAGAACAGCACTGGGAACGATAGGATACCAAGGATTGCCGTAAGGAAGAAAGCCCAGATAGTGAGCGGCAGCTTGCTCATGCTCATGCCGCGGGTGCGCAGGTTGATAACTGTCGTTACGTAGTTAACTCCGCCCAGCAGCTGCGATACGATGAAGAACACCATGCTCACCAGCCACATGGTCATACCCATACCTGAGCCGGGAATGGCTTGCGGCAACGCCGATAGTGGTGGGTATATAGTCCAACCAGAAGCTGCCGGGCCCGTTTCCAAGAACAATGAGCTGAACATGATGATGCTCGACAGGAAAAAGAACCAGTACGAAAGCATGTTCATGAAGCCCGAGGCCATGTCGCGGGCACCAACCTGCAGCGGAATCAGGAAGTTGGAAAATGTACCTGACAAACCAGCCGTTAGCACGAAGAACACCATGATAGTGCCGTGCATCGTCACTAGGGCCAAGTAAAACTCGGGAGCGATTTTGCCGCCAACTACCCACTTACCTAAAATGGGCTCTAGCCAGCCTAGGGTAGCCTGCGGCCAACCTAATTGCAAACGGAACAAGCTAGATAGCGCGCCACCTACGATAGCCCAGAACATCCCCGTAATAAGGAACTGACGGGCAATCATTTTATGGTCTTGGCTGAACACATACTTCCACAGCCAGTGCTGGTCGTGGTGGTCATGCTCGTGCAGGTGGTCATCGTGCGTGGTGGCTGGCGCCGCAGCGGTGCCAATACCTCCTTGCGCCTGCGATGAGCCAGTCATGTTAGTAGCCATATGAATGTTTATTGATTACTTAAATGTAAGGCCAAAATCCTAAAGCGAGGATTGAGCGGATAGCGGCATAGTAGCCGGTGACTCCCCCGTTTCATTGATAGAACTCTTTCTAGCTTCCTGGCTTCCGCCTTGGCCTAGGCCGGTTTGCTTGCTCATCTGCTTGAAAGAAGCCATGAGGTCTGCGTTCTGGGAATTTGGCTTTTGCGCGGCAAACCAAGCTTGATAGTCATCGGGCTCGTCTACTACGATGATAAATTTCATGGCATTGTGACCTAGGCCACAAATCTGGTTGCAAGCCAACTCATAATTAAAGGCAGGATTGCCTAATTTGGCCCGCATCTCATCGGTTGTCGTAGTAGGTGTGAACCAGAAGCGCGTCGGCATACCTGGCACTGCATACATCTGCACTCGGAATTGAGGCATGTAAACAGCGTGCAACACATCGCGCGAGCGAATCTTAATAAGTACCGGATGGCCCTTGGGCACGTGAATCTCAGAAGCAGTGAAGTCATCCATCGATGCCTTATCGCTTAGGTCAAACCCAAAGTCGTTTGAAGCATCAATGAGGCGATAATTCACTACACCTAGCTTTAGGTCGCGGCCGGGATAGCGCACCAGCCAGTTAAACTGCTTGCCCATCACTTCCAGCACTACTGCATCTTTAGGAGCTGGGCCGGTAATGCGGGTCCAAGCTTTCCAACCGGCAAAAATCAACGTAGCCATTACAATGGCTGGGATAATTGTCCAGATGACCTCAATCTTATTGTTGTGCGAAAAGAAATAAGCCCGGCGGTTATCGCGGTGCTGATACTTATAGGCGTATACAAAAAGTAAGATGTGGGTAATCACAAAGGCAATGCCGATGACAACCATCGTCGTCCAAAACATCTTTTCCATAGCGTGGCCATGAATAGATGCGATGGGCGGATTCATCTTAGGGTAAGCCTGCACAAAGGAGTAGAAGAACAGGGCGCCACCTACTACCATAAATACCAGCATGAGCAAGGCATTCACGCGGTTGCTGGTGCCAATTTCCCGGTTAGTTGAGCCCGAGAAAATGGCTGTCAGTATTTGGATGCGGAACAGCAGGCCAAATACCACCAGTAGGAGTACCAGTACCAGCGAAATAGTTAAAGCAGTCATCTTGGAAGTGAGTAGGGCTTAGACTTTAGAACAGAAAGCTTAGACCCTAGAGCTAGCACAGCGGCGCAACTCTCTAAGCTCTAAGCTTTCGGCTCTTATTTCTAAAAAGTTATTACGTAGTGTGGTGGACGCTCTCTTCTACAAAGGGGTGATTAACTGGCACTAACGAGGCTTCAGCCAAGCGGCGGGTCATTAGTACAAGGAAGGAGCCTAAGAAAATCATGGCGATGCCAATCTCAATTAGAAACCCATTATTGCCCTGTAAGGTGCCCGGCATAAACATTAAATAAAAGTCCGACCAGTGCCCTACTAAAATGGCAATGCACACGATTTTCATAATAATCATCTGGCGCTTGGCATCGCGGGTCATTAGTGCCAAGAAAGGGAAGCCAAAGTTGATTACTAGGTTGAAGTAGAAAATCCAAGTATAGCTGCCATTGAATCCTCCTAGGCGCTGGTTGAAGTACACGGCTTCCTCAGGCAGGTTGGCGTACCAAATAAGCATGAACTGTGAGAACCACACGTAAGTCCAGAAGATGCTGAAACCAAACATCAACTTGCCTAAATCGTGAAAATGATTGGCGTTCAGAAAGCGCAGGTAACCAGCTTGCTTCAGGAAAATGGCCGTTAGCGTGGTAGCGGCAATGCCTGATACCCACCAAGAGGCAAATACATACCAGCCGAACATAGTGCTGAACCAGTGAACATCAACTGACATCACCCAGTCCCAGGCCGACATCGAAGAGGTTACGGCAAACAGCACCAAGAACATGGCTGCTGCCACAATACTTTTATGGAAATAGTATGTACCACCCATCCGGTCTTCTTCCAACGACAACTGGCGAAGTTTGCGCGAGAACACAATCCAGATGATTAGGTACGAAACCATCCGTACCAAGTAGAATCCAGTGGTCAGGAAGCCTTTCTTACCAGCAATAATGTGGTCGTAGTTGGCCGATTTAGGATCCATAATGCCTGGCGTCGTCCAGTGAAAAATCTGGTGAGCCACTAATGCATCGTATAGAAAGAGTACTGCTAGCAGTACGGCCCCTGGAATCAGCCAAGCGCTTAGCGCTTCATTGATGCGCTTTACTATTACCGACCAACCCGCATAGGCTACGTACTGGATAGCCATAAAGACGGTACCTACGACTGAAACACCAATAAAGAATACATTGCTGTGCCAGAGGCTTACCAAAATTCGACGGCCTAGGACGGAGCCATGGTCGTGCGCATCGGCATCATGGGTAGCGTCTACCATAGGGCTTACGCCCGCCGGGTTATGCCCGCTCTTGCTAAAGAGAGCCACGACAATACCAATAATAAGAACCAGAATACCAGCACCAATAATGGTGTAAAAGGTACGTTGGGCTTTTCCGCTCAAGTGTAGCTGCTCAGCAACTGGGGCTTCGTGATGATGTACTGTTGCCATAGTTCAGTTACATGCGGCCATTACGGCCTTTAGTGTTGCCTTGCCCAGGCGTGGCAGACTCTTTATTAGTGCCAGCTTGTCCCTCAGCTTTCTGGTTGAGACCATCGGTCATCACTGAAGCATTGCCCTCAGTAGCGCTCGTTACGGGAACTGGTGCATTTACTTTAACGAGCTTCGGCAAGTCGGCTGGGTCGTTGTTGAGTTGCAATACGTGTACGTACATAGCAATTTTCCAACGCTCTTCCGGATTTACCTGCGAACCATGGGGCATCATACGGTTGCGGCCCCACTCAATCACGTGGTAGATGTGACCGTCGTTCATTGTTTTGTAGGCTCCCGTCGCGTAGTTGGGTACCCCTTTGAATTTCTGGCCTACCGGGCCATCACCTTTGCCACCTTCGCCGTGGCAGTGCTGGCAGTAACGCGTGAACAATACTTGGCCTTCTTCAATATTGGCCTTAGTATAGGGATACGGGTTTTGCAGTACTCGCTCCGCGATACGAACGCTGTCCTTCGGAATATGGTCGAAGTAAGCTAGTTTACCACGCGGTATCGTCCCAATGGCTGGGTCGCGCTCATTAATGCCAAAAGGGTTGACAGTATTGAAGCTGATTTGGCGAAGCGGCTCGTACGGAATTGATTCGTACATCTCCGGCGCATATTCTACGCCAGGGTCACCGGCATCAGGCGTGCAAGACACCACACCAAGGCTTAGTGCCAAAGAAGCCGAGGCCAGCCCGTATTTTAGAAAAGGCGACATCATTAGAAGTTGGTCATTTCCTTGTGATTGACTTCGCTAGCCCCATTATCACGGAAAAGCGTAGTCAATTTCGACAACTGCGAGCTGGATTCATCTAACTCAACAGCCACCACAAACTTATCGTCCGTGGCGCGGGCGTCAAGCACATTCACCGTTGGCTTTGGGTACAGTCCGCTGATGGTAAAGAAGGTAATCATCATGCCAAAGGCCGTGAACAGTACCGTTAATTCGAAGCTTACCGGGATGAATGAAGGTAAAGCAATGTTGGGTTTGCCACCAATAATCATCGGCCAGTCGAAACCCAACATGTAAATCTGCATCCAAAGGGCAAACGATAAGCCACAGCAGCCAAAGAAGAAGGCCGCAATTGGCAAACGTGAGCGCTCTATCCCTAGGGCATCATCGATGCCGTGTACAGGGTAGGGGGAGAATACGTCATAGATTCTAACACCCGCCGCCCGCATGTTATCAATGGCATGAAGCAGCACGTCCTCATCCTCGAAAATGCCTACAGCGAAGCGTTTAGTACGGCTGGCAGAAGTGTGGTGCGTGTCCTGCACTACCGGGCCGGCAGAGGTAACGGCGGGGCTATTCATGCTTATCGTAGTTTACGGGTGCCGAAGCCGGAACACCGGGGGTAGAATAAGGAGCGGGAGCAGCCGTACGCGTGATGGGTTGACCACCGTTGTTAGGGCCGCCGTAAGTCGGACCGTTGTTGACAGTATACTTCAAGATAGTCTTCACTTCAGCCATGTTAATCACGGGGAAGAACTTAGCGAAAAGTAAGAATAGCGTGAAGAATAGGCCGATTGAACCAACGTACATCCCCACATCGATAATGGTAGGCGAAAACATAGCCCACGACGAAGGCAGGTAATCGCGGTGCAACGATGACACAATGATTACGAAGCGTTCGAACCACATACCGATGTTCACGATTATCGACAAGATAAAAGTCATCGTAATGCTATAGCGGATGCGTCGGAACCATACCATCTGCGGCGAGAGCACGTTGCACGACATCATGCTTAAGTAAGCCCACCAGTATGGTCCAGTAGCACGGTTTAAGAAGCAATACTGCTCGTACTCTACCTGCGAATACCAAGCAATGAAGAACTCTGTGATGTACGCCACACCTACGATAGAGCCCGTAACCATCATGATTTTATTCATGAGTGCAATGTGCTCTAGGGTAATATAATCCTCTAGCTTAAACACCACGCGGGTGATGAGCATCAGCGTCAGTACCATGGCGAAGCCCGAGAAGATAGCACCCGCTACGAAGTAAGGAGGGAAGATGGTTGTGTGCCAGCCCGGTACTACTGAGGTAGCAAAGTCCATTGATACAATGGTGTGCACTGACAGCACCAACGGCGTTGAGATGCCAGCCAAAATCAGCGATACCGTCTCGTAACGTGACCAGTGTTTGGCCGAACCACGCCAGTTGAAGCTCAGCATCGAATAGCTAAACTTGGCAATCTTACCCTTAGCCCGGTCACGGATGGTAGCGAAGTCAGGAATCAGACCAGTGTACCAGAATACCAGCGAAACCGAGAAATACGTGGAGATGGCAAACACGTCCCACAACAGTGGCGAGTTAAAATTCGCCCATAGTGAGCCAAACGTATTTTGCAAGGGCAACACCCACCAGCCGAGCCATGGACGCCCCATGTGCAAAATCGGGAACTGGCCAGCGCAGATTACGGCAAAAATTGTCATAGCCTCCGCAGCACGGTTGATGCTGCTCCGCCATCTCTGCCGGAAAAGTAGTAGTACTGCTGAAATGAGCGTACCGGCGTGGCCGATACCTACCCACCACACAAAGTTGGTGATGTCCCAGGCCCAGCCAACCGTTTTGTTTAGGCCCCACTCACCGATGCCGAACCATACGGTACGATACACGGAGTAGAAGAATACACCTAGAAAAAACAGCGCTACGGAGAATGCAGCCATCCAACGAATGTTGGGAGCGGCTTCTACCTGCCGGCACACGTCTTGTGTAACGTCGTGGTACGTTTTACCCCCGGTAACGAGCGGCTCGCGTACAGCTGAGATGTGCTGCATAAGGATGTGGGGATTAGAGAGTTAGTAAACTAAACAGGGCGGTTGGAAGCAGGCTGCTTTTCTTCTGTTTCTTCACCTTCTTCTTTGCCAAACATAGTGGAGTCCGAGTTGCGAATCTTGGTTAGATACGTCACGTTAGGCTGCACGTTAATCGAATCAAGCGAGTGGAAAGCCCGCTCTCCGTCCTCGCGACGTAGCAGTTGGCTGATGCGGCTGCTAGGGTCGCGCATGTCACCAAATAGAATAGCTTCGGTGGGGCACGACTGTGCACAGGCAGTTACAATCTCACCATCCTTCGGGCGGCGCTTCTGCTTCTTAGCTTCCAACTTTCCTAGCTGGATGCGCTGGATGCAGAACGAGCACTTTTCCATTACCCCACGAGCCCGTACCGTTACGTCAGGATTCAGTACCATACGGCCGAGGTCAGTGAACATATGACCGTTCACGTCCTCAAACTTCTCGTTTGAATAATACGAGAACCAGTTGAAACGACGCACTTTGTATGGGCAGTTGTTAGCGCAGTAGCGCGTACCGATGCAACGGTTATAGGTCATCTGGTTGAGACCTTCCGAGCTGTGCGTAGTAGCTAGCACCGGGCATACCGTTTCGCAGGGCGCATGATTGCACTGCTGGCACATCATCGGCTGAAACACCACTTGCGGGTTAGCTGCTGGGTCTTCCATCTTGCGGTAAGTGGTAATCTTACCCTCTTTATCAAACTCGTCTTTATGCGTATCCGAGCTGTAGTAGCGGTCGATGCGAATCCAGTGCATCTCGCGGCGATTAATCACCTGCTGCTTGCCAACTACGGCCACGTTATTCTCGGCTTGGCAGCCAATCACGCACGAGCCACAGCCAATGCACGAGTTTAGGTCGATGGCCATGCCCCAGTGGTGGTCGTTGTATTGGTAATCCTGCCACAACGACACCTTATTGGGCTTTTCCATGCCCTCTGGGGTATATACCTTCTCGTATTCAGTTACTTCCTTAGGATTCTCGCGATACTTCTCTAGCGTATTTACTTGCACCACCTCACGGCGGTCCATCAGCGTCTGATGCGTTTGCGTTTGGGCGATAGGGTTGGTAGCGCCGGTTTTTTCAAGCGTTACAGTATTCATATACTGCACTGCGCCGTTGGCGAACATAGCCAGCGGGAAAGCATTCGCCCCTAAGTTGTCGCCTACCTTACCCGTTTTAGTGCGGCCATACCCTAGGGCAATGCTTACCGTACCATCGGCCTGCCCAGGCTGCACCAGCACCGGCACTTCGATAAACTGCCCACCAACTGTAACTTTAATTACATCACCTTGCTCCCACTTGTTATCTACCGCCATCTTGCGTGGGATAGCGAGGTAGTTGCCCCAAGTAGCCTTGGTAATGGGGTCAGGTAGCTCGTGCAAGAAGGGATTGTTGCCCTCTACCCCACCATCACCAATACCTACTTTCTCATATAAAGCTACTTCAATACCTTGCTTAGCAGCATTGCTGAGAGTGCCGGCGGCTTCAGTAGCACTTACGGTGCGCCCTGCGAAGGTTGGCTTTGGCAAGGCGGACCCGGTAGCTACCCCATCGTGCACCGCTTTATCCCAGGCGGCCTGGAAACCAGCACCACCCCCTAGCACCTGCTGCCAGCCAGCCCGCAAGAAGTTATAGTACGTCTCATTTGAGCCAGCCCAACGCAGGAGACTCTCCTGGGCTTGCCGTGTCTTAAATAGCGGCATAATAGCCGGCTGTGCCAAGCTTAGGCTACCCCGCTTAGGCTCGTAATCATTCCAAGATTCTAGCCAGTGGTTATCAGGAGCCTGATACTGGCAAAGCGAGCCGGTTTCGTCAAGGCGGTCGTTGAAAGATACCGTCAGGCCTACTTTAGGCAATGCTGCTTCAATCTCCTTGCCCCGAGGGTGATTATACACCGGGTTGGCATGGTAAAAAATAACTGCGCCTACTCCCCCGCTCTTCAGGTCGTCTACAAACTGATTCATCTGAGCGTCGTCGCCTTGGCGCACGTAAGCCGGATTAGTCAGGTCAATAGTTGAGCCTACGTTGCCAAGTGCCTGGTTGATACCAGCAACTACTGCTTGCACGGAGGGGTCATTCGAGCCGGTTACTACTAGCGAAGCCCCGCGGTTAGCTTGTAAGTCTTTCGCTACCTGCGCTACTTGCTTTTGCACGTTAGCTGGCAAGTTGCCTCCCGCACCGCCACCAGCAACGGCATTGTACAGAGCCAGGGCTACCGAGCCAATCTGCGAAGGCCGCACAGGCACCCGCACGTCAGCATTAGCTCCCGTCATCGACAAGTTAGCTTCAAACTGATAGTGCTTCGACATGGTACGCTTACCCGTATTAATCTTACGGGTAGTAGCGTATTGCCGCGCGTATTCAACAGGCGAAATCCAGGTACCGAGGAAATCAGCCCCTAGGCTCACAATGACGTTGGCCCGGCTGAAGTCGTAGGCCGGCAGTACACCACCGTTGGCCTGCAATAGGCCTGAGGCGGAGTTAACATCGTACATCACATGCTCAACACGTGGGTAGCGACCGGCTAGCGCGGCAATGGCGCGCTTGGTACTAGGGCTGATAATGGTGGGCGACAGCACCACAAGGCGGCCTTGAGCATTAGCTAGACCACTGCGCACGGCGCGGTCTACGTCGTCCGTCTTAGCCTCTTTGCCCTTAATAGCAAAGTGTTGCAAACGGGCACCATCGTAAAGATTAAGCACGGCCGCTTGGGCACGAGCCGACAAGCCACCACGCGTAATGGGCGACTCCGGGTTGCCTTCCAGCTTAATCGGGCGGCCATCACGGGTCTTTACTAGTACCGCATTATAGTCCGAACCGTTAAAATAAGTGGAAGCGTAGAAGTTAGAGATAGTTGGGTCAACCTCCTGTGGCTTATTCAAGTAAGGAATAGCCTTATGCACGGGGGTTTCGCAGGCAGCTAGGGTAGCAGCAGCTACCCCAAAACCCATTAACTTCAGAAAATCACGGCGGGGAGCGGCCGATTCATCAACTGAACCAGCGCGTGCTTCTTTAACCGGCAAAAAGTCGGGAAACTCGGCGAAAGCATTCTTAACGAATTCCGGCGAATTCTCTAGCTCTTCAATTCCCTTCCAGTACTTCATTTTATCGAAAATGCGACTTACGGCGCGGGGCCAGAATAGCGCTAAGCGCTTTTTCTGGCATGGCTCGGGTCTTGCTTAGAAATGCGTTATTGAAAAATCTTGTGCTTAGCTGATAGCCTAGTAGTGGCACTTGGCGCACTCAGTACCCCCGTTCGACGACACGGTGAACGGCACGGCACTGTTCGACTTATCGTGCAGCTTCACTAAGGCATCGTAGTAGGCGTTGCCTTTCGTGTTGAGTGGCGTTTCGCGGTGACAGTTGATACACCAACCCATCGTGAGGGCCGAGTACTGATATACCACTTCCATGTTCTGAATGGGACCGTGGCAGGTCTGGCACTGGATATTACCTACCACCGTGTGTTGCGAGTGGTTGAAGTAGGCTAGGTCGGGTAAGTTGTGTACCCGTACCCACTGAATGGGTTGCTTGCGCTCAATAGCCCGGTAAATCTTCTTAATCTCTGGCGATTCCGTCTTAATCTGCGAGTGGCAGTTCATACAGATGTTGGCCGAAGGAATGTTGGCCGACTTGCCTTTATACACCGAAGTGTGGCAGTAGGCGCAGTTGATATTGTTTTCGCCGGCGTGAATCTTGTGCGAGAAGGCAATTGGCTGCGTGGGTTGATAACCCTGGGTCAGGCCTACTGCCATTACGCTTTGCACGCCTTCGTACAGTAGCACCAAGGCGAAAACCACGCCTACGATGCCACGCAGCACCGGCGAGCGGTACAGACCCGACCAGTCGAAGCGCTGATTCAACGTTTCTACGTCGCGGCCGTCCAAGTCCTTGCGGCCTTGTAGCACATCCTTCATCAAGTTGGCGATGATGGCCAGGGTTACTACCAGCACAATCAGCACTACCACCAATACAATGAGCAGGATGTCGGTATACCCACCGGCTGCCGCGCCAGCATCGCCACTAGCAGCTTGGCCATCAGCAGCACCAGCATTTTGCACGGTAGCTCCGGCGGTAGCAGCCGTAGCACCGCCCTCCTGCGAGCCAATCCAAGCTACAATATTTTTGATGTCCGTATCCGACAGTTGCGGGAAAGCAGGCATCTGCTGCTTGCCGTTGTCATTATAAAGCTTCACGGCGTAGTCGTCGCCGCTAGCGATAACTTTCGCCGAATTGTGAATCCATGGAATAATCCAGGAGATAGAGCGGCGCTTGGAGATACCACCTAGCGCTGGGCCTACTACCTTTTCATTCACGGCGTGGCACTGGGTACAGTTGGCTTTAAACAAGGCATCGCCAGCGGCAATACCTGCTTGGTCGCCGCCACCACCGGCAGCTGCAGGAGCAGTGCCAGGGGCAGTTGCTGTGCTCTGCTTAGGAGGAGCCGTAGCGTCTGATTGGGCCAATGCTGGGCCGGCCAAAGCCAAAAACAGGCCGAGCACCCAGGTGGTAGTGCGGAATATAAAGCTATTCATCGTTCAAACGAACAGGTAAAACGGAGTTCGGGAATACCCTTTCCGGGGTGCAAATGTAGGCTAGGAATCGTGGGTGGCAAAAGCAGGAAGGGCCTTTACAGCACCCGCAAGCTTATTTAGAAATATACCAAATAGCCAAATCCTATCGGTTCTTAAAACCATCTTGAGGGCTAGTATCTACTAAGGTATTGGCTGTGGGCTTAATCCGAGCCTGGCAGTTTCGTTTTTTAGGCGTCTGCTTTTCAGCTTGGTTACTAGGGTATGCAGTAGCTGCCTTCCTAAAAAGTTAATAGAAATAATTCAAGTTTCCCCTCCAGCAACAGGTGCCAAGTAAGGGAGACCTAGGGTAGTAGCCGCAGCTAGGCGGCACTACTGGCAAAAGTGGGCTTCTACGCGAGGCTAGGGCCGGCTGTCTAATAGGGGGCTAGGCCTAAGAAGTAGCACCAACCGTTGGCAATGTGCCCGAAAGTCAGTACCTTTGCACCCCAATTAATTTTTCACTCATAAATTCAACCTCCGTCATGGACGTAAGAAATTACGAGACGGTCTTCATCCTCACCCCCGTATTGAACGAGGGCCAGGTGCAAGAGACGGTCGAGAAGTTCTCGCAGGTGCTTAAGGAAAATAGCGCCGACATTATTGCCACTGAAGCCTGGGGCCTGCGCAAGCTTGCCTACCCGATTCAGAAGAAGAGCACGGGCTACTACTTCACGCTGACGTACTCGCACAGCGGCGAAGCCAACGTAGTAGACGCCCTCGAGCTGGCTTTCCGCCGCGACGAGCGCGTTATCCGCTTTCTCACCACGGTGCTCGACAAGCACGCGGTGACGTACAACGAGCGCCGCCGCAACGGCGAGATGAACCAGCAGCGCGCTGCCAAGGAAACCGAAGCCGTAGCCCAGTAATTTTTAAGTAAGCAACGACGATGGCAACTCCTAACAACCGCAACAACCAGAACGACCGCAACAACGGCGGCAAGCCCGTTGACACGCGCAACAAGTACTGCCGCTTCAAGAAGAACGGCATTAAGTACGTGGACTATAAGGACCCGAACTTCCTGCTAAAGTTTGTGAATGAGCAGGGCCGCCTCCTACCCCGCCGCATCACGGGCACCAGCCTCAAATTCCAGCGCAAAGTGGCCCAGGCAGTGGCGAAAGCCCGCCACCTGGCCCTAATGCCCTACGTAGCCGACGCCCTTAAATAAATTATGAATGTTGGCTTATAAAGGGTAAGCTGCTGAGCTGACCTTCGGTCAGTTTAGCACTTACACATTTAGAAGTCACAATTTCCAACAACCATGGAAGTAATTCTGAAAGACGACGTTAAGGGGCTGGGCTACAAGAACGACCTCGTAACGGTACGGCCAGGCTACGGCCGCAACTACCTGCTGCCGCAGGGCCTAGCCATCGTAGCCGACAAGTCGGCCAAGAAAATCGTGGCCGAGAACGTGCGCCAGGCCTCGCACAAAGCCGAGAAGGTGAAAGCTGATGCCCAAGCCGTGGCCGACCAAATTGGCGACCAGGTATTTGAGTTGCCCGCCAAAGTGGGCGAAACCGGCAAAATCTTCGGCCGCGTGACGACTCTGCAACTCGCTGAAGCACTGAAAAACAAGGGTATCGACGTAGACCGCAAGCGCTTGAGCTTCGACCAGGAGCCCACGGCTGCTGGCGACTACACGGCTACCGCTAGCCTGCACAAAGAGGTGAAGCACACGGTAAACTTCCGCGTAGTAGCTGCCTAGCTGTTACGCAGCGGCTGTTAGCCTGCATTGCCGCTATCAAAGCCCCAATGGGTGGCCTTATCAACCGATAAGCCGTCTATTGGGGCTTTACGCCTTTTATCGACGTGGCCAGCTACTGGCGGGCCGCTTTCGGCCAACAGCTATATCAAGGGTTACCTTTGCCAGGAATGTTTCGGACTGAATTGACGATTGCGCCGCAGGAGCGGCAATTGCCCCGCTCGGCGCGGGTGCTAACGGTGGGCTCGTGCTTTGCCGATAGCATGGGCGAGCGGCTACGGCTAAATAAGGTAACTGCGCTGGTGAACCCGTTCGGCACGGTGTTTCAACCGCTGGCACTGGCGAAATTGCTGCGCGCCGCCGCTGGCGAAGCGCAGGACTGGCAGCAGCACGTAGTAGAGGCGCGGGGCCGCTGGCAGAGCTTTGACTTTCATGGTACCCTAGGGGCCGATTCGCCGGTGGAGCTGCTACAAACTATTCAGCAGCAGGTGCAGCGCGTGAGCGACTTTTTGCGCCAAACTGATTTGGTGGTGCTAACGCTGGGCACAGCCTGGGCCTACCGCCTGCGCGAAACCGACGAGCTGGTGAGCAACCTGCACAAGCTGCCGGCCCAACTATTTGAGAAGGAGCTGCTAACGGCCGACGAGATTGTAAATGGCCTGGCCGAAGTGCACGCCCTGTTGCGCCGCATCAAGCCTGATATTCGCATTGCCTTGACGGTGAGTCCCGTGCGCCATCTGAAGGATACGCTGCCGCTGAACGCGGTGAGCAAATCGGTGTTGCGCGTGGCTTGCCACTACCTGAGCGAGCTATTGCCGGGCGTGAGCTACTTCCCGGCGTATGAGCTGCTGAACGACGACTTGCGCGACTACCGCTTCTACGCCAGCGACATGCTGCACCCGTCGGAGGCGGCGGAAGAGTATATCTGGGACCGGTTTGCCCGCGTGTATTTCGACGCCGATTTTGGGCGCTTCCGCAAGGAATGGGCCGCCGTGCGGCAGTCGCTGACGCACCGGCCGCTGCACCTAGGGGCTCCCGAGCACCGCACCTTCCTCGACCAAACGGCCGAGCGCCTGGAGCGCCTGCTGAGCCAAGGCGTGGAGGTGCGCCAGGAGCTGCGCGATGTGCAGCGCCAGCTGGCTGCCTTACCGCCGCCGCGCCCCGCCCGCCAGCCTGAGCCACTAATCGAAGACGACGGTGAGGAGCGCATTGATATTGGTGGCGAAGAAACTACGCACCTAGCTGCTCCTAGCCTTACTGCTCCGCTGGAAGACCAGCGCCCGGGCCGGGGCCGCAACCGCCGGGGCCGGGGGCGCGACCGTGACCGCCGCCCAGAGCAGCCGGCAGCAGCGCCCGCTGAAGCAGCGGCGGCAGACTACGCGGTGGAGATGCCTGACGAGCTACCGGAAGAAGTACTTATCGGCGATGAGCTGCTGGAAGAGACTCCGGTCGAGAGTGCGGCGGCGCTGGAACCTGCCGGTCTAACCGAACCAGACAGCGCTGGCCCTTATCCGGCCAAGAAAAAGAAGCGCCGCTCGCGAGGCGGGGCCAAACGCACGGCCCGCAAGAACGCTGCCCGCCTGGTAGCCGAGCAGCTGCTCGATAATGCGGAAAATTTACCAATTGACGAGGCTACAGGCGCAGTTGATGCCGGCCCCGCCGAGGAGTTGTCGCTGCTGGCTGCTGAGGTAGCCGACAACCTGCTGGCCGCCGAAACTACCGACGAGCTACCGCCGACGGCTCCGCCCGATGAGCAAGCCCCGTTGGTATCGGAGCCGCTGCACGAGCCGGTAATTGAAGCAACTCCAGCCGACGAAACTGAAGCCGACGAAATTGTAGAGGCTACGCCGGTGGCTGCGCCGGTGCGCAAGCGCGGCACTGGGCCCACGCCCAAAAAGTCGAAGGTCATCACCAAATCGAGCCAGGTGAAGCGGCCCAAGCGCGCGAGCCTGTTTCGCAGCGCGGGGCCCGGCCGCCCGGCGAGTGGCGAAGTTCCAGCGGTCGCCACGGCGGCCGACGCTGAGGTATCAGAGGCTACCAACCCGGCTCCTATTATTTCGACGCCCATTTTGCCAGAGGTCTTGCTAGAACGGCCCGCCGTGGCGGAGCTAGTAGAAAATCCGGCCGTACTGGCTACCGATGGGCAACTACCCGCCGCAGCCACACCAGCCAAGCCCCGGCGCGGCCGGCCCAAGGCCACGCCAGCGACTGCGGAAGCGTCGCCACCCGCTGCTGCCACTCCTTCGGCTGCCGATGCTGCTCAAACGTCCCCTAGGCCCAGGCGCGCCGCCAAGCCCAAGGCAGATGGCAGCACCACCCCCCGCCGCGGCCGGCCGCCGGGCAAAAAGACTCCACCCGCCGCGGAAAATTCTGCTGGCTAGCCCAAACAGAAAACCCGGCTTCGTTGGCCGGGTTTTCTGTTTAAGTACCCCTAGGGCTGCCGGCCCACTTCTTTCCTCACGCAACAGTTTCGCATGTCAGCTTCTGCCCACCCCGACCGCCCCACCAACCGCCTGGCCGACGAAACCAGCCCCTACCTGCTGCAACACGCCTACAATCCGGTGGACTGGTACCCTTGGGGCCCGGCGGCGTTGGCGCGGGCCCAGGCCGAGCAGAAGCCCATCCTCGTGAGCATCGGCTACGCGGCCTGCCACTGGTGCCACGTGATGGAGCGCGAGTCGTTTGAGAATGAGCAGGTGGCGCGCGTGATGAACGAGCACTTTGTGTGCATTAAGGTGGACCGTGAGGAGCGACCCGACGTGGATCAGCTCTATATGGATGCGGTGCAGGCGATGGGCATTCAAGGTGGCTGGCCGCTCAACGTGCTGCTGACGCCCGCCGCCAAACCCTTCTACGGCGGCACCTACTTCCCGCCCGGCAACTGGGTGAAGCTACTCGAGAGCGTGGCCCAGGCCTACGCCGGCGAACACCGCGCCGAGCTGGAGGGGTCGGCCGAGCGCTTTGCCCAGGTGCTGCAAACCAGCGAGTTGGCCAAGTACGGCGCCAGCGGCACCCTAGGGGGCGCGGTGAACGATGAGGACTTCAAGCTGCTGGTGTATAACCTAAGCCAGCGCTTCGACCGCGAGCGGGGCGGCACCAACCGAGCCCCCAAGTTTCCGATGCCTAGCATTTGGCGGTTTTTGCTGCGCACCTACCACATTACGGGCAGCGCGCAGGTGCTGCGGCAAGCTAACCTCACGCTGCGCGAGATGGCCTGGGGCGGCCTCTACGACCAGGTGGGCGGCGGCTGGGCCCGCTACTCGGTCGATGGCGAGTGGCTGGTGCCGCACTTCGAGAAAATGCTCTACGATAACGGCCAGCTGCTGAGCCTCTACAGCGAGGCCTACCAGGTGACGCAGGAGCCGCTGTACCGCGAGGTGGTGTACCAAACGGTGGCCTGGGTGCGGCGCGAGTTGACTAACCCCGAAGGTGGCTTCCATTCGTCGCTCGACGCCGACAGCGAGGGTGAGGAAGGCAAATTCTACGTGTGGACCCGCGAGGAGCTGCAGCAGGCCCTAGGCGACGAGGAGCCCCTGGCGGCCGCCTACTACAATTGCACCGGCGTAGGCAACTGGGAGCACGGTCGCAATATTTTGCACCGCACGCTGCCCGATTTCGACTTTGCCCAGCAGCACGACCTCACGCCCGAAGTGCTGGCCGAGCTGGTGCGCGGCTGGCACAAGAAGCTGCTGGCCGTGCGCGCCCACCGCGTGCGTCCCGGCCTCGACGACAAGGTGCTGACCGGCTGGAACGCTTTGATGCTGAGCGGCCTAGTGGCAGCCTACCGCGCCTTCGGCGACGCGGAGTTTCTGCAGCTAGCGCTGCGCAATGCCGAATTTCTGCAGCAGAACTTACGGAATGGCACGCGCCTGTACCGCACCTGGAAGAATGGCCGCGCCACGATAAGCGGCTTTTTGGAGGATTATGCCCTGGTGATTGAGGCCTACCTGGCGCTGTACGAAGCCACCTTCGACGAAACCTGGCTGCGCGAGGCCGAAGCGCTGACGGGCTACGTGCTAGACAATTTCTTCGACTCCACCGAACAGCAGTTCTTTTACACCGATGCCAGCGCCGAGCCGCTCATTGCGCGCAAGAAGGAGCTGTTTGACAATGTGATACCCGCCTCCAATTCGGTGATGGCCCACAACCTACTGCGCCTGGGCCGGCTGCTCGACAACGATGAATACCAGCAGTTGGCCGCCACCATGCTGCAGCAGGTGCAAGCCCTAGTGATACAAGAGCCCCAACACCTCACTAATTGGGCCAGCCTATATGCGGCGCTGCTGCGGCCGGGTGCCGAGGTAGCTATTGTAGGCAAAGACTTTGAGACGTTGCGCCGGCAATTGAGCCAGCATTTTCTGCCTACCGATGTACTGGCCGGCGGCCCTAGGGCCAGCGAGCTGCCGCTGCTGCAGCACCGCGGCGAGGCTGGCCGCACTACCATTTACGTGTGCCGCCACCGCGCCTGCCAGTTGCCGGTGCACTCGGTGCCCGAGGCCCTGCAACAGCTGGCGCTACCCGAGGCGCCAGGGTAACCACAAATTAAAAAGGCGGTCATGCTGAGCTTGTCGAAGCATCTCTCCCGCGTTGCTAATTCCAACGTCAGGAATTACTTGTGCGGGAGAGATGCTTCGACAAGCTCAGCATGACCGCCTTTTTGTATTTATAGCTCCTACCCTAGGGCACTTTCGCTAAGCCCTGGGGTTATCTTTACTATTCGCCGCTGCCCGAGTATCCCGTGTCGCTTACGTTTGAATTTGCCTCGCCTGCCCCCGTGCCCACGCCCGCGCCCGACCGCGTGACGTTGTTCGTGGACGTGATTTTGCCCCTGCCCCTGCCCAAGCTCTACACCTACCGGGTGCCCTACGAGCTGAACGACAGCGTGGTAGTGGGCGGGCGGGTAATCGTGCAGTTCGGGCCCAAGCGCACGCTCAGCTGCATTGTGGCCGCCGTGCACGAAACGCCGCCCAAGGAGTACCAGGCCAAGTATATTCTGGAGTTTATCGACGACGCGCCGGTAGTGACGCAGCCGCAGCTCAAGCTCTTCCGCTGGATGGCCGAGTACTACCTCTGCACGCTGGGCGAGGTCATCAACGCGGCGCTGCCCGCGGCGCTCAAGCTCTCGTCGGAGTCGCGCATTCAGCTGCACCCCGCGTTTGCGGCCGAGGGCTCGCCCTACCCGCTCGACGACAAGGAGCAGCGCATTGTGGACGCGCTAAGCGGCGAGGATGGCAAGGCGCTGACCTTTACCGAGGTGGGCGACCTCCTAGGGGTGGCTTCGTTCCACAAGGTCATCAAGTCGCTGATGCAGAAGGATGTTATCTTTCTGTTTGAGCAGCTGGCCGACAAATACACGCCCAAGGTGGTGAAGAAGGTGCGCCTGGCCCACCGCTACGTGAGCGAGGCGGCCGTGGAGCAGCTCTTCACCGAGTTTGCCAGCAAGGCTAAGCAGATTGACGTGCTGCTGAAGTACTTGCAGCGCGTGCCGGTGCACCGCGACGAGCACCTCAACCAAGCCGGGCTGGAAAAAGCGGCTCTCACCAGCTCGCCCCATCTCTCGCCCTCGGCCGTGAACACGCTGATTAAGAACGGCGTGCTCGAGCAGTTCGACCAGATTGTGTCGCGTTTCCCGCTCGATGAGAATCCGGTGGCGCAACTGCAGTTTCAGCTCAACGAGGCCCAGACTACCGCGCGCAACGAGGTGCTGGACTTGCTTACGCGCAAGGAAATCGTGCTGCTGCACGGCGTCACGGGCTCGGGCAAAACTGAGATTTACATCGACCTGATTCGCAATGCGCTCGATGGCGGCGGGCAGGTGCTGTATCTGCTGCCCGAAATTGCCCTCACGGCCCAGATTGTGACGCGGCTGCTGCGCGTGTTCGGCACGCGCCTAGGGGTATACCACTCCAAGTTCTCGGACAACGAGCGGGCTGAAATCTGGAACGGCGTGCTCTCGGGGCGCTTCCAGGTGGTGGTGGGCGTGCGCTCGGCGGTGTTTCTACCGTTTGATAACCTCTCGCTTATCATTGTGGACGAGGAGCACGAGAGCAGCTACAAGCAGTACGACCCCGCCCCGCGCTACAACGCCCGCGAGGTAGCCCTGATGATTGGTAACTTCCAAGGCGCCAAGGTGCTGCTAGGCTCGGCCACGCCGGCCGTGGAGACTTACTACATGGCTCGGCAGGGGCGCTACGGCCTCGTGACGCTGAGCAAGCGCTTTGGCGAGGCCGGCATGCCCGATATTGAGCTGGTGGACACCCGCAAGCTGCGCGAGGCCAAGAAGATGCACAACCACTTCTCGGCCGACTTGCTGGCCGCGATGGAAAGCAAGATTGGGCAGCAGGAGCAGGTGATTCTGTTTCAGAACCGGCGGGGCTACGCGCCGGTGGTGGCCTGCCAAGACTGCGGCTACATTCCGAAGTGCCAGAGCTGCGCCGTGAGCCTCAGCTACCACAAGCACGCCCACGAGCTGCGCTGCCACTACTGCGGCTACCACGAGGGCATGCCCACGCAGTGCCCGGCCTGCGGCTCGCGGGCGCTGCGTACCCAAGGCTTCGGCACCGAAAAGCTGGAGGACGACCTCAAAATCATGCTACCCCAGGCCAACGTACAGCGCATGGACCTGGACACGACCCGCGCCAAAAATGCCTACCAGCAGATAATCGGCGACTTCGAGCAGCAGAAAACCAACGTGCTGGTAGGCACCCAGATGGTAACAAAAGGCCTAGATTTTGAGAATGTTAGCTTGGTGGGCATCGTCAACGCCGACGCCATCATTCACTACCCCGACTACCGGGCGCATGAGCGCGCCTACCAGATGTTTGTGCAGGTGAGCGGCCGGGCCGGGCGCAAGGGCAAGAAGGGCAAGGTGCTGATTCAGACCGCCGACACCACGCAGGTGATTTTCGACAAGGTGATTCGCAACGATTATCAGGAGTTTTACGAGTACGAGATAGCCCAGCGGCGCGAGCACGAGTACCCGCCCTTCACGCGCATGATACGCCTGACGGTGAAGCACATGGACCAGGAGCTAGCCCAGAAGGCCGCCATTCGGCTAACCCAGGAGCTGACGGAACGCCTAGGGCGCGGGCCGGTGCTGGGGCCCGAGGCACCGTACATCTTCCGCATCCGCAATTTCTTCCTGCAGGAAATCCTCATCAAGCTCCCGCGCGAGCACATGGTGCTCAAGCAAGCCAAGCTCGACATTCTGGCCGCGATGGATGTGGTGCGCGACCAGAAGGAGTTTAAACAGGCGCGCCTGGTGGCCGATGTGGACCCCATGTAGGCCCTAGGGCCCGGCCCACGAAAAAGCCCCGACTGCGCTAGGCAGCCGGGGTTTTTGCTTTTTTGCTTAGCTGGGGCCTAGGCCTCGTCGAGCACCCACAGCAGCAGGAACACCAGGCCGATAACGATAAAGATGACACCCAGCACGTAGAAGATGCCGGCAATGCCCCCCAGCAGCGTAAGGATGAGGCCAACCACGCCGAAGATGATGGCCGAGCGCAGGTTGCCACCTACGCGCGACGTGCTGGCCGCCGCGTCGCGCTGCTTGAGCTGGGGCGACTGAGCTGCCAGCTTGTTAAGCTGCTTGCTGATTTTTTTCAGGGCCAGGCGCTGCACCAGGTTCAGCTTAGCAGGTGCGGCCGAAGCGGCTGCTACTGCTGGTTCGGGGGCTAGGGGCGCGACCGTCGGCGCTACCGGAGCGGCGGCCACCGGGGCCGGGGCGGCTACCACCGCAGCCGGAGCTGCTGCTACGGCTGCCGGGGCTTTCGCCGCTGCTTTGGGGGCAGTAAGTACTACCTCGGGGGCGAGCGCGGTAGCGGCCGACTCAGCTGGGCTGGCAGCCGGTGCGGCTGCTTGCGGATGGGCGGCCACCGGGGCCGAGGGGCGCGCAGCAGAAGCGACGGGCGCTGTGCCCAGATACGAGGCTGAGCGCGGCAACATAGCGTATTCGGCGCGGTTACAGGCACCTAGGGCCAGCGAGCCGGCCAAGGCGAGGGCTGCTCGACGGAATAAAGAGAAAGAAGTAGGCATAAGGTGAAAAAGTAAAGGGTGATTCAAAGGTGTGAAAGAAAAACGGCCTCTCTACGTTAGCTAGCGTGAAAGCAGTTGAAAAAACCAGATTATTTTGCCAGTGAAAGATAGCTGCCTGGGCAATATTATTGAATAAGAGCCCACAAGCTGACCGAACGCGGTGGCGGGCTTTTGTGTTTGCTTCGTGCTGCGGCCCAGCTTGCGGGGCCGTTTCTCCTTGTTGTTTCCTTTATGAAGTATACCGTTGCAGTATGGGCCGGCCTAGGGGCCCTGGCGGCAGTGGGGGCTTGCACCCAGCTACCCCTCGAATCGAGCGCCGCCGCCTCTACCACCGCCTTCCGGGCTAGCCCTCGCACGCCGCCCCCGCCCGATTCGGCGGGTTACGAGCGCCGCGCGCCCCGCGACCCCAACGGCATTGGTCTTTACTACCAGGGCCGCCAGATTGCCCACGTGATGGGCCACGAGGGCGCCGACTGGCTGGAGCGCGACGACCGCCCCCAGGACGAAGGCACCGACCTGCTGCTAAAGGAACTGGCCCTAAAGCCCACCGACGACGTGGCCGACATTGGGGCGGGCACCGGCTACTTCTCGTTTCGGATGGCGCGGCTGGTACCGCGCGGCGAAGTGCTAGCCGTGGATATTCAGCCCGAAATGATAATCGAGCTAAAGCAGCGCCAGCTCAAAAACGGCCTGGCCAACGTGCAGCCCACCCTCGGCACCACTACCAACCCGCACCTGCCCGCCAACAGCCTCGACCTGGTGCTGATAGTAGATGCCTACCACGAGTTTGACCACCCGCGCGAGATGGGCCGCGCCATTGCCCACTCCCTGCGCCCCGGCACCGGCCGCCTGGCGCTGGTAGAGTACCGCGCCGAAGACCCCAACGTGCCCATCAAGGCCATTCATAAGATGACCGTGGCGCAGGCCAAAAAGGAGATGCAGGCCGTGGGTCTCAAGCTGGTGCAGCTCGATGAGCAATTGCCCCAGCAGCACCTCATGTTCTTCCAGCGGCAGTAAGCGTTACTGGTCGGTCAGCCCTACAAAGGCGGTCAGGCTGAGCTTGTCGAAGCATCTCTGCCGCGCAGTATCGTCCGGTAGAGATGCTTCGACAAGCTCAGCCTGACCGCCTTTTTTATGCCCTAGCCCTACCGGCGGCCCTAGGGCGCCACTGGCCGGGTAGCCACGGCAATTTTCGAGTCGGCGGTGCCGTAGTACAGAAACCACTTGTTGTTGTAGCGGGCCAGGCCTTCCAAAAAAACTACCTGGTTTACCTGGCCGGTAATTTCGTAGGGCTGGTCGGGGCGCATGAAATAGGTATCCATGCGCTGCAGCAATTTAGTGGGGTCGTCTTTGTCAAACAGCGCCTGGGCGGCCGTATAGGTACCTTCAGGCAGGGTTTTATCGCCATAGGCGGGCACGTTGCGGCTGTTGTAAATCAATCGGATACCCTGGTCGGTGAGCATGGCCGGAGGGCCCGACTCCACCAAGTTGCTGTCGAACTTGCCTTCGCGGGTGGGCAGCACCACTTTCAGGTCGGGCACGGTCAGGGCCTGGTCGCGCAGGGTCACGGGCGGCTTCTCGCCGGGGGCCATTTCTATCGGCGTCCAGTTGATGAGGTCATCGGATGTGGCCAGCCAAATCTGCGCGTCGCCCCAGTACATCCAATACTTGCCGTTGATTTTGGTGGCCACGATGCGGCCGTCATCCAGGTAGCGCGACACGATGGAACCCGATTTACTCCACTTGTTCACATACTTTTCGTTGTAAGCTTTCGCGAATACGCTGCCGTATTTGGTCCAGTGCACCAGGTCGGGTGACGAGGCTACCAGCAGCCGAGCTAACTTGCCGTCGTAGCCGGTGTAGGTCATGTAGTAGACGTGGTTTTCGTCTTCTACCACCCTAGGGTCCTCGGTACCGCCGGGCCACTCGTACTGCCTCTGCGCGTCGTTAGCGGGATAAAAAACGGGCGCTACCTGCCGGTCGAAATGCAACCCATCGGTGCTGGTGGCCAGGCCGATGCGCGACGTTTTGCCCACGTTGCCCGACACCAGGTTTTCGGCCCGGTACAGCATGTAGATTTTGCCGTCTTTTACTACCACGGCGGGGTTAAACACGTCCTTCTCCTCCCAGTGAATAGCCTGGTTCAGAATGGGGTCTTGAAACACGCCCACTGGGCTAGGGCCCATGATGGGGTTCGCGGCGTCTTGCTTGGTAAAATCGACCAGCTGCCAACTAGTGGCGGGCACGGCGCCGCTGCCCGCCGCCTGTGAATCGGTCTTTTTGGCGCAGCCCAGCAGTGCGGCCAGCGCCAGGGTGGCGCCGGCCGCCAAGGCCTGGTAGCGAGGGAGATAAGTCATGGGGCGAAAGAATTGAGTCAGAAAAAAAGGACCCGCCGCCTGGTGTGCTGGGCGGCGGGCCCCTTGGGGCGCTAGCCAGCCCTAGGGCCTACTGCGTGCTTTCGATGGTGTAGATGGAAGTCACCTCGGCATCCGACAGGGCTTTGTTGTAGATGCGGATGTCGTCGAGGCGACCCTTGTAGTAGGCGGCACTGTAGTATTGGAAGTAGTCGGCCGCCTGCCCGCCGGTGGGCTTGCTGTTGTACACGTCTTTGGGTAGCTGCTGGCCAATGGCGAGGTTCACGTTTTGCGGGGCGGCCGTCAGGTTGCCGGTCACGTCGGTGTAGGTTTTGATGAGCTTGCCGTTGATGTAGAATTTCATGGTGCCGTCCACGTACGACGAGGCCACGTGCGTCCACGTATTCACGGCCACGATGCCCGAGTCGTCGTCGCGGTCCGAGATACCCTTGGTGGTCGTCACAGTCAGGAAAGGCTTACCAAAATCCTGCAGCTGAAACTTGTAGCTGTTCCAGCGGTTCAGCGACACGATGTAGTTATCGGCATTGTTATCAAAGCGGTACACCCAGGCGCTGATGGTAATCGCCTGCGGGTTGAGGGACGCTTTATAGGGAATTTCGATGTAAGCTCCTTTATTGAACTCATACGCCTGGTTGGCATTGCCAAAGCGGTCGGCGGCCAGCACGGGCAGCTGCCCACCGTCGCCGGGGGCCGTGGCCGGGCCAGTGGGGCCGGTTTTAAGGGTGCCATTGTTACCGTTGGTGGTAGCGTCGTTGGCGTTGCCATTGAACTTGTACTGAGCCATGAGGTTGGCTACCGACACTTCCTGAATGAGGCTATTTTGGAAGGTAGCCGCGGCGCGGCGCAGGTTGGCCAAAGCCGTGTTCACCGAGGCCTGGGTGGCAGCAGCGTCGTTTTTGGTGGTGGTGGCCAGGTCAATTGAGGTTTTCAGGGTAGCTTTCGAGCCCGAGGCGTAGGTGCCGGGTTTGGTGCCTTCCACTGCGGCGCTGTAAATTGTATTCACCGAGTCGATAACGCTCGACAGCTTGGTTTTGTCGGCCGTTACCGTCGGGGTGGTGGAGTCGTCTTTCTTGCACGCCGAGAACATGGCCGTCAGGCCCACGAGCAGCGCCGAAAGCAACAGCAGGTAAAAATTATTAGTCCTTTTCATAAGGAAGGGGGAAAGTGGTGGGAAAAAAGAGAAGGCACAAAAACTACTGCGCTAGCATCAGATACCCAGCTTCTTATTGGTATCGCGCTCGCTCTGCGGAATGGGGAAGTACTTGTTGCGGGCGTAGTTGAAGTTGGGCTTGTCGCGCAGGGCCTGGGTGGCGTAGGCCTGCCCGTAGCGAATGAGGTCGAAGAAGCGCTGAAACTCGGTGGCTAGCTCCGAGCGCCGCTCGCGCCGAATGGCGTCGCGCAGCGTGCTTTGGTCGGTGGTAGTGATGTCGGGCAGCAGGCCCGTGGGCACGGTGCCGGCCTTGGGCAGCGAGGTGTCGTAGAGGTAGCTTTCGCGGGCCCGCTTGCGCACCTGGTTGAGGGGCACCAGCGCCGCCGTGCCCTGCCCATTCTCGTTCAGCGCCTCGGCCTGAATGAGCAGCACCTCGGCGTAGCGAATGGCTTGGAAGTTGAGGTTGCCGTCGCCCTTAATCGAGGCGGGCACCTCGCTCAGGGGCTGCACGTGCTTCTTAGAGAGGTAGCCCGTGCTCGACCAAGTGGTGTCGTAGGCTACCCCAAAATAGTCGTGCCCCTTGCGGGCAATGGTATAGTCGAGGCGCGGGTCAACGACCCCAGCCGACGACACTTCGTAGTTGGCTACCAGGCTTTTGGTGGGGTAGTAAAAGCCGTAGCCATTCTGCTGGCGCGGAGCAAACCACTGGTTGAGGCTGTTGCCCTGGCTGGGGCTGAGCAAGCTGGTGTGCAGCACCGAGAAAATGGCTTCGGAGTTGATTTTGGTGGCCGCCCGGAAGTTGTCAGCAAACACCGGTAGCAGCTTATAGCCTTGGGCCGTTACTAGCTGGGCGGTGCTGGCGGCCAGGGCCCATTTCTTCTCGTAGAGGTAGGTTTTGGCCAGCAGCGCCAGCGCCGCGCCCTTGGTGGCGCGGCCCACGTCGGTGCCCGTCCAGCTATCGGGCAGCAGCTTGGCGGCGTCCTGGCAGTCGGCTTCTACCTGCGCAAAAATCTGGGCCTGGGGCACCACCGGGCTTTGCAGCTCCTCGGGCGTGCTCACGGCCAGGTGCAGCGGAACATCACCGTAAATGGTCGTTAGCTGGAAGTAGTACCAGGCCCGCAGAAACTTGGCCTGCCCTACCGATTGGCTTAGCACGGCAGCGCTCACGGCCGTATTGCTGGCGGGCAGCCCGTCGAGCACCACGTTGCAGCGAAACACGCCGTCGTAGTCGCGCTTCCACTGGGCCTCCACGGCCGCGTTGATGGGCGTAATGTTGAAGCTTTGGATGTTGTCGAAGTCGGCCTGGTCGCCGGGGTTGCTGCCCTTCAGGGCATCATCCGAGGCCACGTCGCCCAGCACCCACAGCACGTTGCTGGACGCATCGCGGAACGAGAGGGGCACGTAGGCGGCGTTCACGGCCAGCTTGGCGTTCACGTCGGAGGTAAAGAACTGCCCGGCCGTGTACTGCCCCAGCACGGGCTGCTCCAGGTAGTCTTTGCAGCCGGCGGCCAGCAATAGCAGCCCTAAGCCGAGAAAATAAGTGCGCGGTTTCATACGTAATTTATTGTTTATAAATTGATTAGAAACCAGCATTGATGCCCACCGTGAAGGTGCGCGCCGAGGGGTAGTTGCCAAAGTCGATGCCCACGGCCCGCACCCCGTCGCCGAGCGAATTGTTGTTCACGCCCTGCTCGGGGTCTAGACCCGTGTAGCGGGTGAAAGTCAGCAGGTTCTGCACGCTGGCGTAGAGCCGCACCGACGATACGCGCAAGGGCGCCAGCAGCTTGTCGCCGAAGGTGTAGCCTACTTGCAGGTTCTTGAGGCGCAGGTACGAGCCATCTTCCAGGAAGCGGGTGGAGGGCTGCTTATTGTTGGTGGCGCCCGTCCACGACAGGCGCGGAAACTCGTTAGTGCTGCCCTCGCCGGTCCAGTAGTGGGTGGCGGCGCGCTCGGTCAGGTTAAAGGCGCGGTAAAAGCCCTCGATGTCGGTATTGACCTGATTGTAGAGCTTGTTGCCGTGCACGCCCTGGAAGAACACGCTCAAGTCCAGGTTCTTAAAGCGCAGGCTGCCCGTCACGCCGTAGGTAATCTTCGGAATGGGGCTGCCCACAAACGTGCGGTCGTAGCCGTTAATCACGCCATCGGGCACGCCGTCGGGCCCGCTGATATCCTTGAACTTCACGTCGCCCGGCTGGATGCCCGGCCCCTGGTAGGCGCTGGTGAATACCTGCTGCGCGTTCTGGAAAATACCGTCGGTTTGCAGCAGGTAGAACGAGCCGATGGGCTGGCCCACCTGCGTGAGGGTGGCGTAGTAGTTGTTGTCGATGCGCCCGCCCACGATGGGGGGCGCCCCGGCCAGCGAGGTCACCTCATTGTGCAGCGTGGCTAGGTTGCCGCCTATGCTGTAGCTCCAGTTGCTGCCAATGGTGTTGCGGTAGTTCAGCTCCACCTCCAGGCCTTGGTTGCGCACGCTGCCGGCGTTGGCGGCCGGGCTGCCCACTTGCCCGCCGCTGGGCGGCTGCGGCAAGAATTGCAGCATGTTGGAGGTGTTCTTAATAAAGTAGTCTACGTTCAGCTGCAAGGCGCCTTTTAGCAGTCCCACGTCCAGGCCCACGTCGGTTTGAGTGCTGGTTTCCCAGCGAATGTTGGGGTTACCGGTAGTGGTGATGGTGAGGCTTTGGGTCGAGACGCCCCCTAGGGGATAGTAGCCGCCATTGTTGATGAGCGAGGCGTAGGGGTAGTTGCCAATGGCCGAATTACCCAGTTGGCCCACGCTAGCGCGCAGCTTCAACTGGTTGAGCAGGTTCACGTTGCGCATAAATTCCTCCTGCGCAATGTTCCAGCCCACCGAGCCCGAGTAGAAGCTTTGGGCCCGCTGCCCCGGTGAAAGCTGCGACGAGGCATCGCGCCGGAAGTTGGCGCTGGCCAGGTAGCGCCCCCCGTCGAAGTCGTAGCTCACGCGCCCAAAGCCCGACAGCAGCGCCGAGTGCGACTCGCCCCCGCCGTTGAGCTGCACGCCGGTGCCGCTGTCTAAGTACTGAAACGTGGTGGACTGGTCGGCGTAGCCCGTGCGCGAGGCCGAAATAGCCTGCTGGTCGAAGTGCAGCGCCTCTGAGCCTACCAGAAAGTTGACGGTGTGCTTGCCCAGCACCAGGTCGTAGGTAGCCGTGTTGGTCCAGTTGTAGTTGAACTGCTTGGCGTTGGACTGCGCCAGCTGGGGCGGCGAGTTGAACGAGCGGTCGATGCCGAAGGTCTTGAAAAACTGCTTGTAGTCGGTGATGTTGAACGTAATACCGTAGTCGGAGCGGATGCGAAAGTGGTTGAAGGGCGTCACTTCCAGGTAGGCGTCGCCGATGATGCCGTAGGTGTAGAAGTTGCGGTCGGCCGCGTCGGCCAGCGCCACCGGGTTGATGCCGTCGCCGAAGAAGGCCGCGGCGTTGGCACCATTAATTTTAGGTAAGTCTACAAACTGGCCCTGGTCGTTGTAGACGGGCGTGGCGGGCGTGCGAAATAAGGCGTAGCGCACAATGCTGGCGCCCGGGTTGCCGGCCCCGTAGCCATCACCCGATGAGCCTACCTGCCGGGTTTTGGCATACGAGAGGTTGGCGTTGGTGCCAATCTTGACGTATTTTGAGAGGTTGCTACTGATGGCCGTGCGCAGGTTGTAGCGCTCATACGACGAGTTCTGAATCAGCCCTTTCTGGTTAAGGTAGCTGCCGCTCACGATGTACTGCGAGTTTTCGTTGCCGCCGCTCACGTCGAGCTGCAGGCTGTTTTGGGCGGCCGGTTTCAGCACTTCCTTCAGCCAGTTCACGTCGGGCAGCGTCGGGATAACGGCGGCCGGAATCGGGTCGCGCCCATCGTTGGCAGCCGCTAGATTGTAAGCATTCACATACTGGGCGGTATTGGCCATCTTGATGAGGTTGGCCGCCGTTTGCACGCCCGTGTAGGCGTTCAGCGAGAGGCGCGCCTTGCCCGATTTGCCGCGCTTAGTGGTCACCACTACCACCCCGTTGGAGGCCCTAGCCCCGTAAATAGCCGCCGAAGCCGCGTCCTTCAAGATGTTAACGCTCTCAATATCAGCCGGCGCAATCTGGTTGATGCCATCCTTGGTGGGCACCCCGTCGATGATGTAGAGCGGGTCGTTGTCGTTGATGGTGCCCACGCCCCGAATGCGCACCGCGATGGGGTCGCCGGGCGCGCCCGTGGCGGCCGTAATCGCCACGCCGGCCGCCTTGCCCTGCAGTATCTGGGCCACGTTGGTCACGGGTAGGGCGTTGATGTCGCTGGCCTTTACCTGCGCCACGGCGCCGGTCAAGTCCGACTTGCGCTGCACGGTATAGCCCGTTACCAGCACCTCATCCAGGCTTTTGGTATCGCCCCGCAGGGTCACGTTCAGCTGGGTGCGGCCCCCTAGGGCTATCTCCTGCGTCACGTAGCTGATGGAGGAGAACACGAGCGTGGCCGTGGCATCGGGCAAGCTCAGGGTGTAGTTGCCGCCCACGTCGGTGGTGGTGCCGTTGGTAGTGCCCTTCACCACCACCGTCACCCCCGGAATGGGCTCGCCCTTTTGGTCGATTACCTGGCCCTTCACCGTCACGGCGGCCGGGGCAGTGGCGGCGTCAGGGGTCTTTTCGGGGCTGGCCGGGCCTAGGGATGCCGTAGCCGTAGCCGCTCCTGCAGGCATGGGCAGGGCCGAGCGGGCATTTTTCGGCACCGAAATCAGGTACACGTTATGCTGGGTTTTCTCGACCTGCAGGCCGCACATGGCCACCACGTAAGTCAGTTCCTGCTCCCAGGTGCTAAACTTGCGGGCCTCCAGGTTCACATATTTATCCTTCACCACCTCGCTGCGGTAAAGGAAAAACGCGTGGTGCTCGGCCTTCATGTGCTGCAGAATGCTTTCGAGCGAAGTGCCGCGCGCAGTAGGTGGGGCCGTGGGCACCGGGCCGGCTTGCTGCTCGGCCCGGGCCATAGCCAGCACGGGGGCCTGCGCCTGGGCCGGCCGGGCTGCCGCGAGCAGAGCGGGCAGCAGCGCAAACCATCGGGTAGAGATGACCATGGGGTGGGAAATGGAAAGCGTGAGAAAGCAAGGCAACCGCGCGCCGGCTGGAAAACCGCCGCGCTTATTTCAGCCACACGTGGCTACCTTGACGGCGCACCGGCACATCCAGGATTTTACCGAAAGCGGCCAGCAGGCCGTCGAGGTCGTGGGTGGGCAGCGCGCCCGTCAGCTTCTGGCGCAGCAGCTGCGGGTCATCTACCGTAATGGTCAGGCCGTAAGCATCTTGCAGCATTACTACCAAGTCGGCCACCGGCAGGTCGGTGAATTCGAGCTGCCCGCTCACCCAAGCCGAGTAGAGGCGGGCGGCCACGGGGCGCTTGCGCAGCGGGGCGGCCGGCGTGGCGGCATCGTACTCGGCCAGCTCGCCAGGCTTGAGCAGCAGCCGCGCCGCCGTGCTCTGCGGTCGGCTCAGCTCCACTTGGCCCGTGCTCAGCACCACTTCGGTGCGGCTGCCCCGGCTGAGCACCGTGAACTGGGTGCCCAGCACGGCCACGTCGAGCGGCCCGGCGTGCACGGTAAACTTCACGCTGTCGGGCGCTTGCGGCACGGCTTTCACTTCGGCCGGCGCCAAGTGCCGCACGTCGAAGTAGGCGCTGCCGCGCAGCCACACCTCGCGGGCCTGGCCGGCAGGCCAAGTGGCCGCCAGCGTCAGGGCCGAGCCGCTGTTGAGCACCACCTGCGAGCCGTCGGGCAGCTGCACTTGGCGCTGTTCGCCGGGCAGGGCGGCGTAGCGGGCGTAGGTGGGGGCCGGGGCCAACCGCCCCCACCAGCGCAGCCCCACCAGCCCTAGGGCCACTACGACTGCCAAAGCCCCTACCCAGCGCCAGGCGCGCCGGCTACTGCGTAGGTGCGGCGCGGCAGCTGGGCGGGCAGTGGGTAGCAGGCTGCGCCGCAGCTTCTGGGTTTCGTGCTGCCGCAGGGCGGCGGGCGCACCGGGGCGGCGGGCAGTGCGCAGCAGCTCCAGCACGGCCATGGCCTCGCGGGCGGCAGCTTCCTGCGGCGGGTGCTGCGCCAGCCATTGCTGCCAGTGCTCCCCGGCCGCGGGGTCGTGGCCCAGCACGAACGCCTGGAAGGATTCGTCGGCCAAGAAGTCTTCCGTCGAGTAGTACTGGTACTGCATAGGCCGGCGCGGCAGGGTAGTTGGGGTCGGTTATCGTCCCCCTTCCCTACCACTACAGGGCTAGTCGGCGTTTATACTCTACTCAATTGCAAATTTTCTTCACTTTTTTCAAGCCTGCTTTCCTTGCTTTTCTATAAGCAGCCCCTAGGCCCCCAGCAGGCACAATAGGGCCAGCGAGGCCAGCATCACTTGGCGCAGCACTTGCAGGGCCCGGAAAATGAGGTTGCGCACCGACTGGGTGTTGAGCGACATCACCTCGGCGATGCGCTCATAGGGAAAACCGTCGAAAAAGCGTAGGTAAAGCGCCTCGCGCTGCCGCTTCGAGAGCTGGTTGAGGGCGGCCAGCAGGCGGTGCTGCTGCTCGGCGTCGGCCTGCTGGCTTATCAAAAACTCCTCGTGCGAGTACGTTACCTCGAACGAGTCGGAATAGGCGGGCAGCAAGTGGCGGTGGCGGCTCCACCGCTTGGTTTCGTCGCCCAGGTGGCGGCGCAAGGCTTTGAACAAGTACGTCTTCACCACCGGGGCCGCCCCAATGCTGGCGCGTCGCCGCCACAACTGCTGAAACAGATTCTGAATGCAGTCCTTCACCAGCTCCTCGTCGCTGGTCAGCTTCCGGCCGTAGCTATACAGCGCGTCGTAGTTCGCGTCGAATAGTGTTGCCAGCGCCTCCGCATCGCCCCGGCGGAAGGCGTCCCAGAGTTGCGCGCTGTGCTCGTCGGTCATGGCTTGCCGGGCGGGGCTAGGGAGTACGTTTGGGCTAAGGTAGCACCCGCCCCGCCGCCCCGCCAACGGCAGCCGGGCCGGCGGCGCCCGCTAGCAACCGGCCCGGTCTAAACGCCGGTCTACTTGCGCATCAGGCGCTCAATATCAGCCAGCTCCAGCGGAATATCGGCCATCAAATCCTCATTGCCGCCGGCCGTGAGTAGGAAGTCGTTTTCGAGGCGGATGCCTAGCTTCTCCTCCCGAATGTAGATGCCGGGCTCGATAGTATACACCATGCCCGGCTCAAACACGCGGTACTTGTAGCCCACATCGTGCACGTCGAGGCCCAGGTAGTGGCTGGTGCCGTGCGGAAAATACTTCTTGTAGAGCGGCGCGTCGGGGTTCTGGTTGCGCACGTCGCTGGCGTTCAGCAGGTCCAGCTTAATTAGCTCCTGCTCCATCATTTCGCCCACCTCCTTATGGTAGGCCTCAATATGGTGTCCGGGCACCAGGCGGCTCTGGCAGAAGCGGAATACCCGCAGCACGGCCTCGTACACTTGGCGCTGCCTAGGGCTAAACGTACCATTAACTGGAATGCTGCGCGTGAGGTCGGCCGCGTAGTTGGCGTACTCGGCGCCGAAGTCCATGAGCAGCACGTCGCCATCCTGGCACTGCCGGTCGTTGCTGATGTAGTGCAGAATGGTGGCGCTGTCGCCGCTGCCAATGATGCTGGTGTAGGCCGGCCCACGCGAGCCCGCGCGCACGAACTCGTGCAGGATTTCGGCCTCTACCTCGTACTCCCACACGCCCGGCCGCACGAAGCCCAGCACTCGCCGGAAGGCGTTGCCGGTGATTTCGGCGGCGCGGCGCATCAGCCGGATTTCCTCGGGGCTCTTGATGGCGCGCAGCTGGTGCGTGAGGCGCGCGGCGCGGCGGTACTGGTGCAGCGGGTAGCGGGCCTGCAAGTCCTTGATAAAGCGGGCGTCGCGGGTTTCCACTTCCACCACCGAGCGGATGTGCTCGTTGGCGTTCAGGTACACGTACTCGGCCTCGTTCATGAGCGCCGCCAGCACCGCTGGGAAGGCGTCGAGCCACATCACCGTCTGGATGCCCGATACCTCGCGGCCCTGCTCCTTGGTCAGCTTATAGCCTTCCCACACCAGAATATGGTCCGAGGTTTCGCGCAGGAACAGGATTTCGCGGTGTTTTTCCAGCGCCGCGTCGGGGCAAATGAGCAGGATGGTTTCCTCCTGGTCCACGCCGCTCAGGTAAAACAAGTCGGTGTTTTGCTTGAGCGCCAGCGTGCCGTCGGCGTTGGTGGGCAAAATGTCGTTAGCGTTGAAAATGGCCAGCGACTGCGGCGGCAGCAATTCGCGGAAGCGGCGGCGGTTTTCAACAAACAGGGTGGGGTCGATGGGGCCGTAGCGCATGGGCAGAACGAGGTTTTCGGGTTGCGGGCGCAAGTTACACCTTGGCCGTAGCGCTACTTAAAACGGACGTAGCCAACTTTGCGGCTTATTCGCTCCGCCATGCTCCGGCACGTCCGCCCCTTTTTGCTGCTCTATTTTGCGCTGCTGGCCCTGGTAGGCGGCGGGCTGCTCGCCACGCCCCGGCACACCCTTTTCTTCTGGGTCAACGGCCACCACGCGCCGCTGCTCGACCAGTTTTTCCGGCCCTTCACCAACGTGGGCGACGGGGCTTTTTACGTGCTGGTGTGCCTAGGGCTGCTGTTCGTGCGCTTTCGGTGGGCGCTGTTGGGCTTCGTATGCTTCGCCGTTACGTCGCTGGCGGCGCAGGTAGGCAAGCACCTTATCTTCACGGGGCACCCTAGGCCGGCGCGCTACTTCCAGGAGCACCCCGGCTACCCGGCCCTGCACACCATAGAGGGCGTGGTGCTGGGCACGCTCAAGAGCTTCCCGTCGGGGCACTCTACCTCGGCGTTCTCCGTGTTTTTGCTGCTCGCTTACCTGGTGCGGCGCAAAGCCTGGGGCTACGCATTCGTGCTGCTGGCGGCCCTCACGGCCTATTCGCGGGTATACCTGGCCCAGCACTTCGTGGAGGACGTATTCGCGGGTTCCGTGCTGGGCACCGGCCTCACGCTGGCGCTGCTGGCGTGGCTGCCGGGCTGGCTCAACCGGTACCCTATGGCTTGGTATGACTACCGCCTGCAGCTACGGGTAAAGCGGGGGTAGCTTTTGATAACTCAAAAGGCGTTGTATACTTTATCGCCAAACTTCTCTAAATCTGCTTGGTCGGTATTGGTTAAGATGATGACAACCTTTGTAAAGTCTTTATCAGTGAGCAATACAGAGTTAAAGCCATCAATACTCCCGCGGCGTTCTAAAATGGGATGGGCTACCATTTTGTCGTTGTAAAAGAAGCCGATGGTCGGGTAACCGCGGGCGTAGTCCAGGAAGTTGGCTTGCTGTGGCTTAAGTAAGTACTCTGCACTGGTCTTGGCCGATAGCAGCGTATGTGCTTTCAAGCCTTGCACGAGCTTGTATAGGTCGGCGGTAGTGGAGTAGAGTGCGCCAGCGCCGGCGTAGTTAGCTAAATACCGGCGGTCGTTGCGAAGCGTATCCTTCGCGCTGCCGTTCCCAAACGTGTAATTATGGTAGCCATACGCTAAACGCGGAATAATACGCGCTTCGGCAATCACCCCCGAATCGTGCATCTGCAACGGCGTAAGAATAGCAGCTTGCACTACTGCGGCAAAAGGCTTCTTCGTGACCATTTCCAGCACGCGAGTAAGCACGATATAGTCCACGTTATTGTAATTGAATGCCGCCACCTGCTTGGTGCTATCCTTCGCCACAAAATTTCGCACGAATTCTGCCGTAGAGTAGGCGGCCTGGTAGGCTTTGACCGGCTCGTTCTTCAGGCCAGAAGTATGCGTGAGAAGCTCCCGAATGGTGATAGCCCGGCAAGCCACTGGTAAATCGGGCAGGTAGCTGGCCGCCCTGTCATCGAGCTTGAGCTGGCCTTTTTCTACGAGTTGCAATACTAGAATGGCAGTAAACAGCTTGGTCATTGACGCGATAGGAAACCGCGTATCAGCGTCGATAGGAACTCCGAATTGAAAGTTGGCGCTACCCCGATTGACTTGCGAAACTACCCGGCCATTTCTCACGGCGAGCAGCGTTCCGTTAAAGTGACCTGCCTCGTATTCCGCCGTGGTGAGAGCGGCGATTTTATTTTGCGCAAATGCCTGGGTGGCAAGCGCAAGTAAACACACAAAAAGAAACCGCCTCATGGAAAAACGCGCTACTGGCTGCCCTAAAAGTAGCTGACAGCAGTTCCAGAAGCGGATGTCAGTCAGTCTTTGCTACGCCATCGCCGGCACCACTTCCTCCTGCCGGATGCGGCGGGTGCGCGAGCGCAGCAGCGCGACCACTTCGCTTTCGGTGCGGCTGGGCCCGTCTAGCTCCACGTAGTGGCGGGCCAGCAGGTCGTAGCGCTTGCCCATGAGGAAGAAGAATATGTGCAGGAAGTGGATGCCATCAAATACAATGGCATTGTTATCGACGTACTCCTGCACGTTCTTGCGAAAGTGCGCAGGGTGCTCGGTCCAGTGCATGGCCGGCTTGAGGTGGTGGCTAATGTGGTAGCCGTCGTTCCAGCACTTGTGGTTGTAGTTGGTGTTGATGCACGTCACGCTGTTGGTGTAGCAGTTGTCGGGGCTTTCGGGGGCGACGAACGCGTGCTGTGCCCAGTTGCCCAGCATCATAATTAGGCGCGAGAGCACAAACGGCACCACAAACACCCCAATGGCCGCCGGCAGGTTGACGAAGCACAGCCCCACGCCCAGCAGCACGTACACCACCTCGCCCCGCAACGCGCGCCACGCCAGCGCGGGCCGGTTGCGCTTCCGGAAGTAGCCGCACAGCCGCACCACGCCTAGGGCAAAAAAATCGCCGAAGTAGCGCAGAAAGCCCCACACCGAGTCGCGCTGGTAGTAGATGGTTGAGCTTTCATCGTCGGGCATGTTGTTTTCGGGGTGGTGCATGCCCAGGTGGTGCACGAAGTACGTTTCGGGCGTTTGGCCAAACAGCGGCCCGATTACCCACGGAATGTAGTGGTTGAGGTAGGCGTACTTCTTCTTAAACAGCAGGCGGTGGCTGGTGCAGTGCAGCATTAGCCCAAACGAGCCCTTGTAGCGCGCCAGGCTCAGGTACAGAAACAGCCCTAGGGCCACCCACCACGCCCAACCCGTGAGGGCGGGCACGAACAAAGCTACTGCCAGCGGCAGCACCGTGAGCGAGAGCTTTAGCAGCAAGTGGGCAAACGGCAGGTCGCGCTTGTCTTGCAGGTAGTTCAGCAAGAAAGCATCGAGCCGCGAGGGGTTGGTGACTTCCGTGTAAACGGGGTCGGTAGAAGCAGTCAGTAGCTTCATAGGGCAAAGTAGTAGAGGGAAGTGCTGACTACCAGTCGAATACCGCCCCCTGCCCCCTAGGAGGACCCAAAGCACCAGCCGAAGAAAAAGGCAGCTTAAAAAATGTAGTGGTTTATACGTACGTGAAAACTACGTGGCAAGCTAACTCTAAGTAGCGTGATTGGGTTCGCAGCGGCGCGCCGCACTAGACTATCAAGCCCACCTTCCCGGCGAACCCAACCTTTTAGCCGGTTGTTTTTTTTCTGGCCTGACCCCTAGGGCCCTGCCCGCGCCCAGCTTGCCCAGCCCCCGGCCACCGGGTAACTTTAGATTCATTTAACAATCAGCCATTACCAATAAAGAGGTGCTTGTGGCTCTGTTCGCGTTGTCTGCTGCTTGTGCGATTGGCTGCCTATCGAATTGTTAAATGCTCATTGTAAACTGTTAATTGACCCACCGTGCCTACTTTCTCGCACCTGCATTCGCACACCCAGTACTCTTTGCTTGATGGCCAGGCCAGTATTGGGGCGCTCATGAAAAAAGCGCAGGCTGACGGGATGCCCGCCGTGGCCCTCACCGACCACGGCAACATGTTCGGGGCGTTCAACTTCGTGGCCGAGGCCAACAAGTACAACGTGAAGCCCATCATCGGCTCGGAGTTCTACATGGTGGCCGACCGCCACAAGAAGACGTTTTTGCGCGAGAAGGGTGAGAAGGACAACCGCTACCACCAGCTGCTGCTGGCCAAGGACCAGGCCGGCTACCACAACTTGGCCAAGCTCAGCTCATTGAGCTACATTGAGGGCGTGTATTCAAAGTTTCCGCGCATCGATAAGGAGCTGATTCTGAAGTACCACGAGGGCCTGATTGCCACCAGTTGCTGCATCGGCGCCGAGATTCCACAGGCCATCTTGTTTGAGGGCGAGGCTAAAGCCGAGGAGCTGCTGAAGTGGTGGCTCGACGTGTTTGGCGACGATTATTACATCGAGATTCAGCGCCACGGGCTGCAAAACTTCGACGGCACCGGCAAAAGCCAGGAGGACGTGAACCAGGTGCTGCTGGGCTTCGCTAAGAAGTACGGCGTGAAGGTGATTTGCACTAACGACTCGCACTACGTGAACCAGGACGACTACGCGCCGCACGACCTGCTGCTGTGCGTGAATACGGCCGAGGAGCGCAGCATCCCGGTGGGCGACTTCGAGACGAACTACTACACCATTCTCACCGCCGACCAGCGCGTGCACTACGACACGCTGGACAACCTGCGGGCCAACCACCTGCACGACGAGCACGCCCGGCGCATGCTCTCGCGCATCGACGAGGAGCTGCAAAAGCCGCCCAAGCAGCGCCGCCGCCGCTTCGGCTTCGCCAACGACCAGTTCTACTTCAAGTCGCAGGCCGAGATGAACGAGTTGTTCGCGGATGTGCCGGAGAGTGTGGACAACACCAACGAGATTGTGGATAAGATAACGCCGCCCAAGCTGGCGCGCGACATCCTGCTCCCCAATTTCCCGCTGCCCGCCGGCTTTGCCACCGCCGACGACTTTTTGCGCGAGCTGACCTACGTGGGCGCCTTCGGGCCGGAAGCCGGCAACGGCACCGTGACGATGAACAAGCCCCCTAGGTACTCCGACCGCACGCCCGAGGTGGAGGAGCGCCTGGAATACGAGCTGCGCATCATCAAGACGATGGGGTTTGCCGGCTACTTCCTGATTACCCAGGATTTCATCAACAAGGGCCGTAGCATGGGCGTGGCCGTGGGGCCGGGCCGCGGCTCGGCGGCGGGCTCGGCGGTGGCCTACTGCGTGGGCATCACCAACATCGACCCCATCAAGTACTCGCTGCTATTCGAGCGCTTTTTGAACCCCGAGCGCGTGTCGATGCCCGATATCGACATCGACTTTGACGACGTGAACCGCCAGAAAGTCATTGACTACGTGGTGGGTAAGTACGGCAAGACGCAGGTAGCCCAGATTATCACCTTCGGCACGATGGCGGCCAAAAGCTCCATCAAGGACGTGGCCCGCGCCGTGGAGCTACCCCTGCCCGCCGCCAACGAGCTGGCCAAGCTGGTGCCCGAAAAGCCCGGCACCACGCTGGCCGGCGCCTTCCGCGACGTGCCCGAACTGCAAGCCATCCGCGCCGACCACACCGACCTCAAGGGTCAGATTCTGGCCCTGGCCGAGCGCCTCGAAGGCTCGGTGCGCAACACCGGCATTCACGCGGCGGGCGTCATCATTGCGCCCGACGACATCACGAAGTACATTCCGGTTTCGACCTCCAAGGACTCGGACCTGCTCGTGACGCAGTTCGACGGCAAGGTAATTGAGAGCGCTGGCATGCTCAAGATGGACTTCCTAGGGCTCAAAACCCTGACCATCATCGAGGATGCCATGCGCCTGATTGAGCGCAACCACGGACTCAAAATCGACATTGATAACATCCCGCTCGACGACCCCAAAACCTACGCCCTCTACCAGCGCGGCGATACGGTGGGCACCTTCCAGTTCGAGTCCGAAGGTATGCGCATGTACCTCAAGGACTTGAAGCCCACTAATATTGAGGACCTAATTGCCATGAACGCCCTGTACCGGCCGGGCCCTATGCAGTTCATCCCTGACTTCATCAACCGTAAGCACGGCCGCGAGCCAGTAGAGTACCCGCACGAGCTGCTGAAACCCATCCTGGAGTACAGCCAGGGCATCATGGTGTACCAGGAGCAGATTATGCAAACGGCCCAGATTCTGGCCGGCTACTCCCTAGGGGGGGCCGACCTACTGCGCCGCGCCATGGGTAAGAAGGACATGAAAAAGATGGCCCTGGAGCGTGAGAAATTCGTGGAGGGCGCCGGCAAAATCCACAAGATTCCGGCTAAGAAGGCGTCGGAGGTGTTCGACGTGATGGAGAAATTTGCTGAGTACGGCTTCAACCGCTCGCACTCGGCTGCCTACTCGGTGGTAGCGTACCAGACTGGTTACCTAAAGGCGAACTACCCGGCCGAGTACATGGCCGCCGTGCTCACCAACAACATGGGCGACATCAAGAAGGTGACCTTCTTCATTGAGGAAGCCCGCAAGCAGGGCGTGGCGGTGCTAGGGCCCGACGTGAACGAAAGCGAGCAGAAGTTCAACGTGCCGCGCGCCAACCAAATCCGCTTCGGCCTGGCCGCCGTGAAGGGCGCCGGCGAAGCAGCCGTGCTGGAACTGGTGGAGGAGCGCCAGAAGAGCGGCCCCTTTACCGACGTATTCGACTTTGCTAAGCGCGTGAATCTGCGGGCGGTGAACAAGAAAACCTGGGAAAGCCTGGCCCAGGCCGGCGCCTTCGACGGGTTTGAAAAGTACCACCGGCGCCAGTTCATGGATGCCCCGGCTGGCGACCAGAACCTGATTGAGAAGGCCATGCGCATGGGCCAGCAGCACCAGGCGGCCAAAGAATCGGCCCAGCACAGTCTGTTTGGCGCCGGGGCCTTCGGGGCCGTGGCCGCGCCGCTGCCCAAGGTGAACGACCTGGAGCCGTGGAGCGCCACCGAAAAGCTGCGCCGCGAAAAAGAGGTGGTGGGCTTTTACCTGAGTGGCCACCCCCTAGACGCCTACCGCATGGAAATCGACGCCTACTGCACCTGCCCGCTCGACAAGCTGGAGGAGCAAAAGGGTAAGGACGTGAACATTGCGGGCCTGATTTCGGGCGTCACCTTCCGCACCACCAAGAGCGGGCAGCCCATGGTGTCGTTCAACGTAGAGGACTACGACAGCAGCATCAACCTAGCGCTGTTTCGCGACGACTACACCAAGTTTGGGCCGCTCATCAACCCCAAAAACCACCCGCAGGACCAGGTGCCGCCCATGTACATCAGGGGCAAGATGGAGCTGCGCTACGGCACGCAGGACCAGTGGGAATTGAAAATCAAGCACCTGGAGCCACTGAGCGGCGTGGCCGACAAGATGAGCAAAGGGGTGCGCGTGAAGCTGGACCTGCGCACCGTGACCGGCCCCATGATTGACCGCCTGCAGGAAGCCATTGAGCACGCCAAGGGCTCGAAGCGCCTCGAAATCCAGTTCGTGGAGCCCCACGAGCGCTTAGCGGTGGACATGTTCTCGCGCCGCTTCCAGATTGAGCCTAAGGCGTTTATTGAGAAGATGCGCGAGTTTGAGCTGGACGTTTGTGCGTTAATTTGAGGCGGGCTGGGCACTTTTCCTGGCTTATCGCTTATGCGCCCGTCTTTCACCCTCATGGCCGGCCTGCTGGCTCTGGCCGCCCGCCCGGCGCAGGCCCAGTTTATCAGAGCCTACCTTCCCCCCGACGAGCAGGCCCAGCAAAACCAACTCAACGTGGCCCGGCCGCACCGGCTGCTGGTCAATATCAAGGCAGGCTTCAGCCTGACGACCTACACGGGCGGGGGCTACATTGGCTGGCGCACCGGCCTGACGACGGGCTATTCGGCGGGGCTGGCGGGGGCGGTGCGGCTAGCCCGGCGCTGGGCCGCGCAGGCCGAGGTGCTGTACGCGGGCAAGGGGGTGCAGTACGACACCTACTGGTACCGGGGCGGCAGCAACTGGCCAACCAGCCAGCCCTTCGACAACGTGTACGAGGCCGCCTTGCACTACGTGGACCTGCCGCTGCTGCTGAGCTACGGCCCCGGCAGCGGCAGCCGCCCCGGCTGGTTCGTGGTGGCCGGCCCCCAGCTGAGCCTAGCCTTCGACAAGCAGGAAACCGTGCGGCCCGGCAGCGTAAGCAACGCCGACGACTACCGCGAAACCCTCAACGGCGATGCTAAGTCGCTCACACGCTGGGGCCGGGGCTACGTAGTGGGCCTAGGCATCCAGGCCCAGCCCAGCGGCGTGGTGGGCGTAGAGCTGCGCTACAGCGGCGACTTTAGCAACGTGTACCGCGACGGCTACGGGTCAGGGGCACTGTTTGCGGGCAGCAGCAACCGCTTCCACAACGGAGCCCTTATGCTACAAGTAAACATTGGGCTGCGCGGGGGCAAAGTGCAGCGGGGCGGCCTGCCCATCGAGTCGGGGCCGGGAGAGTTTCCGCCGCCGCCTAGCCAGCAGGTCGCACCCGGCCGCTCGCTTGCGCCGGTACCGCGCCCGCAGCCGGCCAAGCCAGTAGGCAATTAGCGGCCGGGGGTACCGGTCTCTCAACTTTTCCCCGCTTACCTTTGTTATACATCAACTCCGCTACCTTGCAGCCCCGCCGGCTGTACACGCCGGACGTTTTATCAACCAAAAATCATCTAGCGTCATGGCGCACAAAGCAATTGAGATAACTGACGCCAATTTTGAGCAGATTATCAATTCTGATAAACCGGTGCTCGTAGACTTCTGGGCTGAGTGGTGCGGCCCCTGCCGCATGGTAGGCCCAGTGGTAGAAGAATTGGCTGGCGAGTACGAAGGCAAAGTGATAGTAGGCAAAATGGATGTGGACGCCAACTCGCAAGTCCCCAGCAAGTTCGGCATCCGTAGCATTCCTACCCTATTGGTGTTTAAAAACGGCCAGATTGTAGACAAGCAGGTGGGCGCCGTGCCCAAGCACGTGCTGGCCCAGAAACTCGAAGCCCAGGTAACCGCCTAGGTTGCTACCATTACCTAAGAAGCCCCGCACCAACCAGTGCGGGGCTTTTTGCGTCTGCGCCCAGGGGCCAGGGCCGGCTGCGCTGCTGGCGGCCTTATACCCGCGGCAACTGCCAGGGCTTCACGCGTTTTCAACAGGAATTGCGTTATATTTCCGGCGTTGTCGCGCATGCAGCGGCGGCATCCCACTCACCTCCTTTTTTTCTCCTTATGAAAAGCTTTCTCGGTTTTCTGCTCGCCCTGCTTGTAACAGGCAGCCTGGCTACCCAAGCTCAAACGCCAGCCACCACGATGAGTAGCTCCAGCTCAACCAAAATGAGCAGCACTAAGGTGACGACTCCCGCGTCGACCACCACTACTACTAGTAAGATGAAAGCTGACGGGACGCCCGACATGCGCTACAAAGAAAACAAAATGACCAAGACCACTACCGGCAAAATGAAGGCCGATGGGACGCCCGACATGCGCTATAAAGCCAACAAGACGACCGTCAAGACCACTAAAACGACGATGTAACAGCGTAGTGCCCCAGTACTAAAGCGCCTCTCAGTATTGCTGGGGGCGCTTTTAGTTTTGGCCCGTGCGGCACGCGCTGCGGTGGCCAGCTGCGCCGCGCAACCCAGCTTAGTAGCCCAAGGCCCGGGCAGCCCCTAGGCAGCTGCGCTTGGTGGTAGGGCAAGTGTCGGCCGCCATAAACTTGGCAGCACTTGGCGCGTACATAGTAGCGCAGTTTTCACCCTATTTTTCCTCTTCCAGACATGAAGCTTTTCCTCAGCTTAGCGTGCGGTGCCTGTTTGCTGGGCGCTACCGCGCACGCCCAATCTACCATGCCCGCCATGGGTGCCAACACGCCGAAGGGCGAGGTAGCCAAAACGGATGCCAGCATCAACCCCCGGCGCGCGACGACCAACACCAGCAAGAAGACGTCGAAAGCCTCCGGCAAAAAAGCCGGCAAAATGAAGATGAAAGACCAGGCAGCCAGCTCCATGTAGCCACGGGCTCGACCCTAGGGTCACTACGCCGGCCGGGCCAGTAGCGAGTAGCTACTGGCCCGGCCGGCGTTTTCGGGCGCAGCGAAGCCCTAGGCGCTAGCTGGCTACCGGGGCAGTCTCATCGAGGCGCACGCTGCGATTGAACACCTCTTCCAACGAAATGAGGGTTTCGGTGCGCTCCACGCCTTCTATCTGCTGTACTAGGTCGTGCAGCACATTGCGCAGGTGTTGGGTATCGCGGCAGGCTAGGCGGGCAAATAGGTTGTAGCTGCCGGTGGTAAAGTGCAGGCTAATTACTTCCGGAATGTCACGCAGCTGGGCAATCACGGCGTCGCAGTAGGAGCTTTTTAGCAAATAGATACCCAGAAAGGCCTGGATGGTGAACCCTACTTTGGTCAGGTCCAGGTCGAGGGTAGCGCCGCGCACCACTCCCAGGTCTTCGAGGCGGCTCATACGGCTGTGCACGGTGCCCCCCGATACGTGCAGCTGCCGGGCAATTTCGGAGTAGGCCATCGTAGCATTCTGCACCAGCAGCGCCAGGATGCGGCGGTCAATATCATCGAGTTCGTGCGGACGCGTCATCAAAAGACAAATTTAACGTATTTATCAGAAAATGCGCCTTCAAAAAGCATATTTGATAATTTTTCGAAAATTTTTCGATAAAGTTTGCATCGTCAAAAAATAATGCTTTATCTTTGACGCAGCAAAACGGCAAACGGCCCGCCTGCTACCAACCTTGTAGTGTGGTGAAACTGGCAGACACGCCCTCCTATCTCGGGGGTGAAGGCGATGGGATAAACGCTGGCTCTTTGGAGGCGCGCTAACTACTTCGTGGAGGTTCAAGTCCTTCCGCTACAGCATTTTGAAAGGTGGCTTTCCGGCAACGGGAGCCACCTTTTTTATTGAGCCCCCCGGCACCGCTTCGCCAACCTGCTGAGCCAAAGCGCGTACTTTCGTGCTACTAAGGCCTGCCCGACCGCGTGTGTCAGGGCCGGGGCCACTTACATGAGCACATCGCTACAACTAATAATCACTTTCCTGCTGGTTTTCATCAACGGTGTATTTGTAGCCGCTGAGTTTTCTCTACTTCGCGTCCGAATTTCGCAGCTTGAAGTCAAGGCAAAAGACGGTAATCGGCTGGCAGGGCAGGTTGTTAGCGTTATCCGCAGGCTCTACGACTACCTGTCAGCCACCCAATTAGGGGTTACCATTGCTTCGCTGGTGATTGGTGCACTGGGTGAGAAGGTGTTTACCAAGCTTATCCTTGACTTGCTGCCCAGCCTGCACCTAGGTGCGCTGCATATCGAGATGACGGAAGCCCGTGCCGAGAGCATCGCTTTCGTTTCGGGCTTGGTCATTCTTACCTTTTTGCACGTGCTGTTTGGAGAGTTGTTCCCAAAGGCGCTAGCCATTCAGCAGCCCGAACCGGTAAGCCTGGCGCTGGTCCTACCACTACGAGCGTTCTACGTTATTACCAAGCCTCTAAGCTGGATTTTGCGCAAGTCGTCTAACGTGCTGCTAGGAGCGGTGGGACTTCAAACAAAAGATGGACACGGCACCGAGGCTCATACCTCCGACGAGCTGCGCATTCTCATCGACCAGAGCAAGGAAAGCGGCGAGCTGCAAGACTCGGAGCACGAGCTGTTTGAGAACGTGTTTCAGTTCAACGACCGCTCGGTGCGGCAGATTATGGTGCCGCGCACCAAGATTGCCGCCCTCGATGTGGCGGCCACGGAGGACCGGATTCTGGAAACGGTGTTCAGCGAAGGCTACTCGCGCATGCCGGTGTTTGAGGGCAACATCGACAATATTGTGGGCGTGCTGGTGGTGAAGGACTTGCTGCCCCTGATTCGGGCGCGGCAGCCGCTGGAACTGGCGCGCATTATGCGCCCGGCCTACTTCGTGCCCGAAACCAAGAAGATAAACCGCCTGCTGCGCCAGTTTCAGCGCAAGCACCTAGTAATGGCGATAGTAAGCGACGAGTTTGGCGGCGTATCGGGCATCGTGACCATCGAAGATATTATGGAGGAGCTAGTGGGCGAAATCCAGGACGAGTACGACAACGAGGTACCGGTGGTAGAGAAGGTATCGGAAACCGAATACCGCGTTAATACCTCCACTTCCATCCCCGATGCCAACGAGTATCTCCCCTACCCGCTGCCCGAGGGCGACGACTACGAAACCGTGGGTGGCCTGCTCAACGTGCTCTACGGCAACATTCCGGAAGTAGGCGACGTGGCCGTGCTGGAGCCTTACGAGTTTCGGGTGCTGAGCCGCACGCGCCGCGTAGTGGAAGTGGTGCAGTTGCGGGTGCTCACGCCCTCGGCGGCCGATGCGGCCGAAACCGACCCGCTAGCAGCCTAGGGGCTGCCAACAAAAAAGCCTGGGCAGCTAGAGCTACCCAGGCTTTTTTGTTGGCAGCCCCTAGGCTAATCACCGCTCACTAAGTGCACGATTAGTAAAATAAGCCCTACCAAGAAGGCAATAGCCCCGATAGTTGCTAGAATGCCCACCCCGGTGAGGCCTCCTATCAGCAACACTACCAAGCCGGCTAAGGCGATAAGGCCAGCGCGACCAGCTTTTGAGGCAGCAGCCTGCTCAACCCGAACGGTATTCTGCTGCTTGCTTTGCACCTTCGCCAAATGCTTAGCCACTTGCTTTAGTAATATCCGCTGGCTCAGCGAAGGCTTAGCTACTACGGAAACTTTAGCTTCGGTGCGCTTAGGCGCTGTACCGGCCAGCGCCAGCGCACGCACAGCCAGCGGTGCAGCCGGAGCACTAGTAGCAATGGCCACCGTGGGCGCGGTGGCTTGTGCCGGCTGTGCTGTACCTAAATAAGGCGCGGCGGTAGGGTTAAAAACATAATTAGCTCGGCTGCACGAAGACAGTGACGTAGCAGCCATACCTAATGCTAGTAGGAAAGAGTATTTATTTCGCATGAAATAGAAAGGAGAGAAAATGTTTGCCCGGCAAATGTATCAGCGGCTCACAATTCGCTCCTAACTAAAAAAGCTGTTTGTAGTGGTTTAAAGAGGCATTCTACCTCAACTATTTTCCATGCCGCACAGCCTTAGCTTCTTACGCTTATTCGGCTACCCAACAAAGCTACCAGTGCGCAAGCTAGCCGAGCCGCTAGCGACGCCGAAACCAACCCGCTGGCCGCCTAGTGGCTGGGCGGCGCGGCGTCAGCCGCTGGGCGAGTCTGAAAAAAACGGGGGTAATACTCGCCGTTCTGGGGCTTCAGGTCGCCTAGTATGATGCGCACGGCATCTACCAGCTGCTGGATAATCAGGGCGTAGAAAATAACCGCGCCGATAACGAACAGCGTAAAGAGGCCGCCGCTAGTGCCACCAAACAGCAACCCAAAAGAGCCAACAAACCCGATTGTTACCAGCACAAAGGCCAGTAGCCCGAGGCCTAGCGAACCGAGGCCCCGCCCGGTGTAGCCCAGGTAAAAATGGTAGAGCCCTAGGGGTAACCCAAACAACAGGGGCACTACGGCCAGCAGCAGTGCAATGCCGCGGCTACGGTTGCGCACGGGCTCACCGGCGGGTAGAGGCTGCTGGCGAGCGGGAGCCGAGGTAGCGCCCCCCGCCGCCAGCACCCGCAGTAGCTTGCGGGGGGCACGAGTTGCCGTAGCTAAGCCCGCCGCAGCCCTAGGCCGGCGCCCTGTAGGCAACTGGTGGAGGTGGGCCGCGGTGGACGGCCTGAGCAAGGTGGCGGCGGGCAGCGTATCGGCAGATACCAAGGGAAGCATCGGCCACGCGGTGGCTGGGGCCGGCTGAAAGGAATAGCTCGCCCGCTGGCAGGCGCCCACTACTAACAGGCAGAACAATACCCAGAAATAGCGGGCTAGGGATGGCAGCATGGCGATGAAACACTTGGTAAGAAGGTGCTTCAAAGCAACCACCAAGCCTAGGGCTTCACAACTGCATAGATAGCTCGCCCTGACTTTTGCGGAGGCAACAAGATGGTCATTAAACGGCCCTAGGAGACTGGTAAAGGGGATTTAAGGCGTTGCCAAACTGACTTTATGCCTGGGGCCTAACTACGTAAAAAAGCCTCGGGCACCGGGCCCGAGGCTTTTTTACACTACTGACTAAGGTGCGGAGTTATTTACAGCGCGCCGAGCAGCAGCAGCACTAGACCTACTACCAGCACGATGGCGCCAAGGGTGATAACCAAACCCGAGCTAGCGATGATACCAACCAGCAGCGCAATCAGGCCGATGATGGCTACCGTGATGCCGGGAGCTTTGGCGGTGGTGTGGGTTACCCCAGCGGTATTTTGGTCGCGCACACCGGCTTTTGCCAGCTGCTTGTTAAGCTTTTTTAGTACCAGGCGCTGGGCGAAGCTGGGCTTAGCTGCCTTGGCGGGCTCGGTAGCCATTGCCACGGGCGCGGCAGCAGCCTGCGAGGAAGGAGCAGCCTTTTCCTGGGTTGAACGAATTGGTGTTACTACAGCTACCGAAGCTTTAGCGGGGGCAGCTACGGCGGCTGCCGGAGTGGCAACTGGCTCGGCTACTACGGCCGGAGTGGCAACTGCCACGGGCGTAGCAGCTGGGGTGGCCTCTACTGCGGGCGCAGCAGCTACGGTGCGGGCGGGCTGGCTACCGAGGTAAGCGGGGGTGCTGGGGTTGAAGGCGTAGTTGGCGCGGCTGCAAGAGGACAGGGACGCTGCGGTAGCGAAGAGAGCTAGCGCGAGACGGTAGGCTTTGTTCATGGCGAAAAAAATTGGGGGTGAAAAGAAAAAGGGTACGTAGGTAGAGTAAGCGCCTTGATTATCAAAGCATTCATTTAGGCTACACCTAAGCCAAGCAATTCTGCCCCTGTTACGGTTAATACGCAGGCCAAGTTGAATAAATGCGTGATAAAACGTTAAAAAACCTTTCTCCACTACCACGACAGTATCCAGCAAAGTCTTTGTGTTCCTTGCACTTTAATTAGCCGTAGTTTTTTTACGCAAACCGCGTCTCCATTGCCCTAATGAGAATTGTTTTGCCCCATCTACCCCCTAGCAACCACCCCCAACGCAACGGCCCGGCGCTGGCAGCCACGCGGCTTAGGGCCTCCCATAGTCCTTAAAAAAACCCTTAGCAGCCCGGCTTGGCTCCCACTCCTACTGCCCGGCCGCTACTCCCTAGGGCCAGGTCCGCCGGGCAAGGGCTCGGCCGCCGCGCCGCCAAACCAGCTGGCGTAGCGCTGGTAGTTGGCCGCCGTGCGCTCGATGCTGGCGCGCTGCGCTGGGCTAATCGGCTTGATTTTTTGGGCGGGCACACCCGCATAGAGGTAGCCGGGCTCGCAGATGGTGCGCTCCAGCACCACGGCGCCGGCCGCAATCAGGCAGCCGGCACCCACTACGGCGTGGTCCATTACAATAGCGCCCATGCCAATCAGCACGTCGTCTTCGATGGTGCAGCCGTGCACGATGGCCCGGTGCCCAATGCTGACCCGCGCGCCGATGGTGAGGGCGGCCCGCTCGAAGGTGCAGTGCAGCACGGCCCCGTCTTGCACGTTGGTTTCGTCGCTGATGCGAATGCTGTTCACATCGCCTCGGATGACGACCGAAAACCAGACCGTGCAGCCGCGCCCCAGCACTACATCGCCCACAATGGTCGCGTTGTCGGCCACGAAGCAGTCGGAGCCTAGGGTCGGCAAAATGCCGTGAACGGGTAAAATAAGGGCGGGCATAGGCGAACGGCGCAAACTTTGCCCCGTAATACTACGGCCGCCGCCTGGTTTAGCCTGTTTCGGGCAACTTACCACCTCTATCCGCCCCCTCCGATGGCCCGCCCCACTGCCCCCAGCTACAGCGAAACGCAATGGTTTGGCCGGCGCTGGTGGTGGCTGCTGCTATTACTGCTGGCCGCTGGCGTCTGGATTGGCTACTCCTCGCCCCAGTACAACCTAAAGTCGCGGGTGGTGCTGGCGCTGCCGGCCTTGCTGGTGCTGGCGCTGGTAGTGGGCCTAGGGCTGCTGCGGCTGCAGGTGCGCCTCGATGCCGAGGGCGTGCACTACCGTTATTTTCCGCTGTTATGGCGCTGGCGCCACTGGCCCTGGAGCGAGTTTCGGCAGGTGTTTCCTCGCCGCTACTCGCCGCTGGGCGAGTATGGCGGCTGGGGCCTGCGCGGCCTCCAGGGCAATAAGGCCTACAATGTGTGGGGCCCCGAGGGTTTGCAGCTGGTGTTTAAGAGCGGCCACCGCCTGCTGCTGGGCAGTCAGCGCCCTGAGGAGCTGCGCACCGCCCTGCGCGGCCTTAAAGCCGCCATACCTAGCCTACCGATAAAGGCGCCGGCCGCTTCCTGAGCAGCTGCTTCCAAGTGCCCTTTTCCCAGTTGTACTTAAGGGTGCTGGGCAGCGCCTGCCAAAAGTACTTGCTGGTTTCGACCGCGAAGCTGGGCTGCATGTAGCAGTTGATGGTGCAGCCCTCGCACTGCGGCAGGCGACCTTCGAGCGCGGCCAGGCGCTGCACCTCGGCCGAATTATAAAGCGCAAACAGCTGGCTATCAATAGGGAATTTCTGCTGGCCCAGGTGGTAGCAGGGCAACACCAGCTCGTTGTAGGGCGAGATGACGAGCGTGGTGCTGGCGGCCCGGCACACGGGCGCGGCCACGTGGTTGCCGCCGTCGCGGCGCAGGGCAATAAACCCTTCGTTGAGGTACACGCCCTTGCGCCGACCAAAAGCCGATAGGTAATCGAGCTGCGCATCGGTCAGCTGCTCGCCGGTTTCCACCTCGCCGTACTCGAAGGCCGGGTTCAGAATGAGCAGCAGGCCATTGGGCTGCGTTATTTCCTGGTACACGCGCTCCAAATCGGCCAGGTTGTGGCCGAATACGGTGAACAGCACATCGGGCCGCTCGCCCAGCGCGCGGGCCACTCGAATGCTTTCGAGTACGAAGTCGTAGCAAGCTACCCCCCGGCCCTGGTCGTGGGTGGCGCGGTCGATGCTGTCGAGCGAAAAGTGCAGCATATCAATCAGCCCGCGCAGCTTCTCGGCGTTTTTGGGGTACAGCAGCCCGTTGCTTGTAACGGTAGTGAGAAACCCTAGGTTCTTGGCCAGCGCCAGCAGCTCGGGTAGCTGCCGGTGCAGCAGCGGCTCGCCCCCCGTAAAATCTATCACCTTCACCCCTAGGCGCTTGAGGTCGCGCAGGTTGGCCTCGGCCTCGGCCAGCGTCACGTAGGGCGAGGGCTTCTCCCAGATGTCGCAAAACGCGCACTTCGCATTGCAGCGGTACGTGACGTAGTAATTGCAGAGAACCGGGTGGCGAACGAGGCGCATGTTTTATAGTGACTAGCTACTAGTGACGAGTGACTAATAAATGTCCAATGGCCACTTGTTTTGAAAAACGCTCTGCCGCGATTAGCGCGAAGCTAAGCCCAGAACGTGTATTGACAGTAGTCACTCGTCACTAGTAGCTAGTCACTATCAATGCGGCAGCTTGCCCCAGGCGGCCGCGTCCCAGTGCGCCGGGGTGGCGGCCAGCGCCTCGGGCGTGGCGGGGCCAAAGTGCTCGGTGTAGTAGTTGCAGAAGCCCTTGAGCGGGCAGCGGGGACAGTTGGGGCGCTGGAAAAAGCAGATTTGTTGTCCGTGCCAGTAGTTGTGCTTGTGGAAGTTGAACAAGCCTTCGGGGTCCAGTTCGGGCTTGAGCATGGTTAAGAGCACCTCGTGGGCCTTCTCGACCGATACTTTGGGGCCCAGCACCCCTAGGCGCTGCATCACGCGGTGCACGTGGGCATCGACGGGCAGCACGGGCTTGCGAAAATTGAAGAGCAGCACCAGCGAGGCCGTTTTCAGGCCGATGCCGGGCATATCGGTTAGCCACTGCATGGCGCGCTCGGTGGGCCAGTCGGCCAGGAAGTCCAGCGTAAACTCGCCGCCCGTCTCGGCCTGAATGCGCCGCAGAATATCCTGGATGCGCGGCGCCTGGGTAGCCGGCCAGCGCGTGGTCCGAATGGCGTGAATCAGCTCGTCGAGTGGCGCGGCCAGCACGCCCGGCCAGTCGCCAAAGGCCTCCAGCATCCGGTCGTAGGCCAGCTCCTCGTCGGCGTGGGTGGTGCGGTGCGAGAGCAGCGTCGAAATCAGCTCGCGCATGGGCGTGCGGCGCGGCGCCTTGGGTACCGGCCCGTAAAACTCGTTCAGGATTTGGTGGTCGGCCAGGGCCTTATCGAGGGCGGAGGAAGTTGTCTGAGCCACGGATTAAAGCGGATTTTTTCGGATTACGCGGATAGTGGGGCGGCGCGGCTAGCGCTGCCAGGCGGCTTTACTCCGGCCAATGCCCCCTAGGGGCTTGACCACGAAAAAGGCCACCCCCAGGGGGTGGCCTTTCCTGTACGCAGCAAGTAGCTGCCGGGTGCTTCATCCTCCACAAAATTCGCGTAATCCGAAAAGTCCGCGTTAATCCGTGGTTCGGACGCCTACAGCAGGCCGCGCTTGGCGGCTTTCTGCATTTTGTCGTTGGCGAAGATGGCTACTTCCACGCGGCGGTTAGCGGCTTTGCCAGCCACGGTGCTGTTGTCGCCCACGGGCTGGCTGCTGCCGTAGCCGGTGGCCGTAATGCGGCTGGTATCCACGCCTTCCTTGGTTAGCTCGTTGGCCACGGCTTGGGCGCGGCGCTGGCTCAAGGGCTGGTTGATGGCATCCGAGCCGCTGCTGTCGGTGTGACCTTCCACCACCACGTTGGTATCGGCGTACTTCTGGAGCGTGGTGGCCAGCTCGTCGATGTTGCCAGCGGCGGCGGCCGTCAGGGTCGAGGAGTTGCTGCCAAACAGGATGCCCGAGTTGAAGGTCACTTTAATGCCTTCGCCCACGCGCTCCACGGTGGCGCCTTCCAAGTCGCGGCGCAGCTCGGCCGCCTGCTTATCCATGCGCCGGCCAATGAGCGCGCCGCCCGCGCCGCCCACGGCCGCTCCCAAAATGGCGCCCTTGGCCGTACCCGACTTGCCCCCGATAACGCGGCCCAGAATGGCGCCGCCTGCCGCCCCGCCCAGGCCCCCGATGATGCCGCCCTTCAGCGTCTTGCTCATGCCCTTGGGCTTGTCCGTGGTTACGGTAGTAGTTTGGGCTTGCGCCAGCTGAGCTAGTGACACCAATAGCACCAGTAAAGAAGTAAGCGAAATTTTCAACTTTTTCATGAGATAGGTAAATAAAATGGCCGCAGTAGGCTTTAAAGCGGCAAGTTCGGCATTTGCAAGCACCTTGCCAAAATATACCCTAGGGCTGGCCACTATAAAAAACAAGCCCGGCAATGCTGCCGGGCTCGCTGTGTATTCTATACTACTGCCGCGCTTAGTGCACGGGCACCTGCTTGGCCTTGTTATTCACGTAGCGGTTGTAGCGGGCGGGGTCTTTTTTCTTATCCTGGCTTTTACCGATGGCACCGCCGCCTACCAGCCCGGCGCCGGCCCCAATGAGGGCGCCCTTGCCGCCGCCCAGCAGGCCGCCCACTACGGCACCACCCGCGCCGCCAATGGCTGCGCCTTTGGCTTTGCGGCTCCAGCCCTTGGGTTTATCCTGAGCCTGGGCTAGGGTACCGGCCAAGGTGAAAAACAGCAGTAGCAGGGCGAATAATTTGGGGAAAGCTTTCATAAGAAGGAAGAGTAAGGTGGGAAGAGCGCGCCCGGTAGGCGCGCCGGTTTTAACGCGCCCAGCTGGGCTAGGGTTGAGGTTTAAACTTAAAAAAAAGCCCTGAGGCGGCTACCTCGGGGCTTCGTTAAATAAGGAGCTGCGCGAGCCGGCAAAGGCTACAGCGTGCCGTTTTCGGCGGCTTTCTTCATCTTCTCGTTGGCGAAAATGGCTACCTCCACGCGGCGGTTAGCCTGGCGGCCTTCGGCGGTGCTGTTGTCGGCAATGGGGTCGGCCGAGCCGTAGCCCTTGGTGCTGATGCGGTCGCTGGTAACCCCTAGGCTGGTAAGCTGCGTGGCCACCGACTGGGCGCGGTTTTCGCTCAGCGGGTTGTTGATGGCATCGGTGCCGGTGTTGTCGGTGTGGCCTTCCACGATGACGTTGGTATCGGGGTATTTCTTGAGCGTAGTGGCCAGGCTGCTAATGTCGCTCACCGAGGCCGGGCGCAGCGAGCTGCTATTGGTGTCGAAGAGGATGCCCGAGTCGAAGGTAATTTTGATGCCTTCGCCCACGCGCTCCACTTTGGCGTTGGCCATGTCGCGCTGCAACTCGGCGGCCTGCTTGTCCATTTTGCGGCCGATGAGGGCGCCCGCGCCGCCACCCACGGCCGCGCCCAAAATGGCGCCCGCGGCCGTGCCCCGGCCCCCGCCAATAATGCTCCCTAGCACGCCGCCTACCACGGCCCCGCCGCCCGCGCCCAGAATGCCACCTTTGGCCGTTTTGCTCAGCTTGCCAGTTTTGCGCACGCCCGTGCCGTTAGCGTCCGATAGCGAGCCGTCATTAGTTTGGCGCGAGGTGGCGCACGAGCCTAGCAGCAAGATAAAAGCCATTAAAATGGCTAGGAGTGACTTGGAATTTGTTGTCGTCATGGTTTAACTTTTTAAGTAAAGCGGCGCTAGTGCAACCGAGCCTTATACGAAATAGCCCGTCCTAGTTGCCTAGGACAGGCTTTTCAATAGTCATGCCAGGTGGTAAATGAGCAGATGAGCAAGATGCTTATCAGACTTATTCCCAAATTAAACTTCCCAAAAAAGCCCGTCATGCTGAGCGCAGTCGAAGCATCTCTACCGCGTAAGTATAATTCTAACGTCAGGAGTTAGTTACCCGGTAGAGATGCTTCGACTGCGCTCAGCATGACGGGCTTTTTACTTTTTCTTGTCAGGGAACAAGTCTATTTGCTACCGCACCAGCGAAAACAAATCGGCCAGGCGCTGCTTCAGCTCGCGGCGGTCTACGATGAAGTCTAGGAAGCCGTGCTCCAGCACAAATTCGGCGCTTTGAAAGCCTTTAGGCAGGTCTTTACCAATGGTTTCCTTGATGACCCTAGGGCCGGCAAAGCCAATAAGGGCGCCCGGCTCGGCAATGTTAAAATCGCCTAGCATGGCAAACGAGGCCGTGACGCCGCCCGTGGTGGGGTCAGTCAGCAGGCTCACGTAGGGTACGCCGGCATCGGCCAGCAGCGCCAGCTTGGCCGAGGTTTTGGCCATCTGCATCAAGGAGTAGCCGGCTTCCATCATGCGGGCGCCGCCCGACTTGGAAATCATGAGGAAGGGTACCTTGTGCTGGCGGGCGTAGTCGATGGCGCGGGCAATCTTCTCGCCCACCACCGAGCCCATCGAGCCGCCGATGAAGCGAAAGTCCATGGCGGCTACTACCAGCGGCTGGCCGGCGCTCTGGCCGTGGGCGGTGCGCACGGCGTCGCGCAGGCCGGTGTTGCGCTCGGTGGCGGCCACGCGCTGCGGGTAGGGCTTGGTATCCACGAAGTGCAGCGGGTCAGCCGAGGTCAGGTCGGCGTCCAGCTCCTCAAACTTGCCCTCGTCAAACAGCAGCTCAAAATACGCCCCCGCATCAATGCGGTCGTGGTAGCCGCAGTTGCCGCACACGTAGTTCAGGCGCTTGTGCTCGGCCATCGTCACCACGGTTTTGCACTCGGGGCACTTGTACCACAGGCCGTCGGGCGTTTCCTTTTTCTGTTCGGTGGGAGTGATGATGCCCTTCTCCTGTCGTTTAAACCAAGCCATAGCGGGAGTAGAAAAATCTAACTTATTCTAAATCAAACAAACGTACCGGCAAAGTAACCCAAAGCTGGCCCACTAGCCCGCCGGGGCGGCCAGGCAGTCTGCAAAATTACGCGCTACCGGCGGCCCGCGCCCTGTGCCCGCCCCCACCCCTAGGCCCGGCTGGCACCCCCAGGCCTACCCAAGCCCTCAGCCGGCCCCGCGCAGGCCCGGGCCTGCTACTGCTAGCAATGCTCCGGCAACTCCTTTTTACGCGCCACGGGCCCACGATAGAACCAACGTAACCCAGTGCTTGACGGCTAGGCAGTCAGTTACTTATCTTTAAATGCACTTTCCTTTATCCTGTTATGCGCGCACTTTTCCACGTTCGCTGGCTGCTGGCTTTGGCCCTAGGGCTACGGCTGCATGCTGCCCATGCCACCCACAACCAAGGTGCCGAAATCGCCTATAAGTCAATTGCGCCCACTACGCCGGGCATACCCCGCTACCACGTGCTCGTCCGGCTGTTTTTGGACCCTACCAATCAAACGCTTTCATCAGCAATTACCCTGGTAGCTACCCGGGGTGGCTGCGACGCCACCGCGCCAAATAAGGTAGTGGTGCCCGACATTCCCCGCAATCAGCCTACCCCTGGCTACGCCATTAACTGCGGCAATTTGGGCGTCAACTTAATTTATTACACCGCCATTTACGAAACCGACCTCGACCTGCCAACGGGCGCCTGGACGCTGGGCATCACCCAAGGCAACCGCGCCGACAATATTCAGAACATCGTTAACGCCGTTTCTCATAACTCCTTTGTCAATGCCTACTTAAACAGCTCCTTGGCTGCGCAGGATTCCTCGCCGCAGTTTCAGGCCACGCTGCTGCCTCACGTGGGCGGCAACGCCGCGCAGCGCTACAGCTTCAGCGCCTATGATGCCGATGGCGACTCGCTGAGCTACAGCTTCATTCTGCCGCGCGAAGTACTCGGGGGCACCGATGCTATTTCCACTTGTGGCAGCAACTTAAGTAGTTCCTACGCCCCCCAATACCAGCTCGATGTCCGCACGGGCGTGCTTACCTCGGCGGGCGGCGGCAACACGCAGCAGGGCCGGTTCAATATGTCGGGCCAGGTAAGCGAGTACCGGCGCATTGGTGGCCAATGGCAGCTTATCGGCTTCGTCACGCGCGACCTTACCTACCTGGCGTACGCCACTACCAACCGCCCACCCGATTTTACCAGCCTCACCGTTGACGGGGGCGCAGCGCAACCCATCGACCAGACCATTGCAGCCCGCCCCGGCCAGCTGCTTGCCCTCACCCTCACTGCCGCCGACCCTGATGCCGGCCAACAACTCAGTTTTGCCTGCGCTTCTACCACCATTATACCCGGCCTTAGCTTAGCCACGCTGAGCGGCACGCAGGTCCGGCTGACGTGGCAAGTGCCGGCCACGCTGCCGCCAGGGCGTTACACCTTGCCCGTAGCAGTACTCGACGATGGCTGCCCGCAGCGCACCACCCAGGAGCGCACCCTGCTTATCGTAGTCGCCAACCAGGCCCTGGCCACCCGGCCCGCCACCAACGCCGAAAGCCAGGCCTACCCGGTGCCCTTCCGCGAGCAGGTGCAGTTTCAGGCCGCGCCCGGCCAGGCCGTGACGCTGGTTGATGCCCTAGGGCGCGTGGTGGCCCGCCTCAGCGCCGATGGCAGCGGGCGCGTGCTATGGCAGCCAGCGGCGGGCTTGCCGGCCGGCCTCTACCTGGCCCGCGCTGCCAATGGCCAGGCGCTGGCCCGCCTGCTGCGCGAGTAGCCTTGCCCGCTGGGGTTGCCCTAGGGCAGTTTTAGGGTCAGCCTATGGTAGGGACGAGCCCCGCCCCTACTATTAATTATGGATAGCACGTGCCAAAAAAGCCCGCCCCATTGTTGGGGGCGGGCCTTTTGCGTAGCCAGCGGGCCTAGGCAATTGCCTACAGCAAAATGGACAGGCGCGTGAAATAGAACGCGCCGTTGAAGCCAAACTGGTTGGGGTTGTAGAGGAAACGGCCGCGGTTGGAGTTGTCCAGGGTCGAATTATAGCTCAGGTTGGGGTCTACCGAAGTGTTGGTGGCGTTGTTGCGGGGGTTGACGTAAATCTTGTCCGGGTACACGTTGAAGATGTTGTTGACGCCCACCGTCAGGCCCACTTGCTTGGTAAACTGCGCGCTCAGCGTGAAATCGGTAATCCACTTAGCCGAGTACGTTTGGTCCAGGAACGAGCGGGTGGGGTCGGCGTCGGCCGTTTGCACCTCGCCGAAGCGCACCGAGCGCGCCTCCAGCCCAAAGATGCCGTAGTTGAGCAGCGCCGACAGGTTAATCTTGCTGCGCGGGTTGCCGTTTTCGAGGCGCGTGCGCTGCTGGCGGTCGAAGAGCGTGTTTTGCAGGTTGGTGGTGCCGGCGGTCTGGTCGTTGTTTATGGTCGAGGACGTGCTGTTGAAGTTCGTTACCTCGGTTTTGTTGAAGTTGGCGGCGGCCGTCAGCGTGATGCGCGCCTTGTCGCTCAGCGGCAGGCGCTCGTTGGCCACCACGTCGATGCCCTGGGTGCGGGTGTTCACGGCGTTGGCGAAGAACTGCACCCGGCTTACGGCCAGCGACCCTAGGATGGTGTTTACCAGCGGGTTGGTGCGCGTAAACTGCGACGAGAGCACGATGCGGTCGCGGATATCAATCTGGTAGGCATCGGCCGTGAAGGTGAACTGCCGCCCGATGCTGGCCGTGATGCCAGCGCTGTAGTTAGTGGATTTCTCCTGCTTGAGCGCCTCCACCCCAAAGCCTGGCTGGGCGCTCGTGAAGCTGTTGCGCACAATCGGGTTGTCGTTGTTCACGGTGAGCACCTGGTTGGCCACGCCGCTCACAAACTGGGTGCTGGTGTTGGTGAAGTAGCGCTGCTGCAAGGAAGGCGCCCGGAAGCCGTTGCCAATGGAGCCGCGTAGGGCCAGGCCCTCCACGATGCTGAAGCGCGCGCCGGCCTGCCCGCTCACGTTGCCGCCAAAGTCGCTGTAGCGTTCGGCGCGGCCCGCCACGTGCACCAGCAGGCGGTCGGTCACGTCGCTTTCCAAATCCACGTAACCCGCCAGGTTGGTGCGGCTCTTATTCACCTCATCCTGCGGCTGGTAGCCCGGAAACACCTGCGAGCCCGACGCCGTGGGCGCGTTGTTGTAGAGGCGCCCGCCGTTGATGTAGGAAGCGTATTCGCCGCGCCCAATCTGGAAGTTATCCACTCGGAACTCGCCCCCAAACGCCACGTTCAGCGTAGCCAGGGGCCCTAGGTCGCGAAACTTGCGCACGAAGCCCAGGTTAGTGGTATTCTGCAGGAAGGCCAGCTTGCCGGCGTAGAAGCTGGTCGGGTTCACGTTCACCAGGCTCGGGGCCTGGGGCAGCGAGGCGTTGATGGAGCCGTCCACTTGGTAGTCCAGCTCGTTGCGCCCGAAGGTGTTGCTCAAATCCACATCGAAGCCGCCAAAGCTCTTGCGGATGCCCGTGATGGCCGACTGGTCGTAGATGGTGGTGTTGATGAACGGCAAGAAGCCGTTGGGATAGATGTTGAGGTCACTCTGCGTGGGCTGGTTGGGCAGGCGGTTGAAGCCCGGCCCGCGGCCCGTGCGGTACGAGGCGCCGCCGCCCACGTACAGCTCGTAGCCACCGTTGAGCCGGTAGCCGCCGTTGAGATAGCCGCCGTAGTTGCGCGACGACGACTGCCCCACCCGAATATCCACGCGGTCGAAGCCGTTGGCGGCCACCAGGGCGTTATCCTGGTTTTTAAGGTCGATGCGGGCTTGCTCGGTGGTGGCCGAGCTGGGGTATTGACCGCCGTTGGCCCCTAGGTAGATGAGGGGCGCCGTGTCGGCAAAGGCGCGGTTAGTGTAGCCGCGGTTCAAAAACTGCCCGCTGATGTCCAGGAAGCCGCGCCCGCCTAGCCCCAGGCCGATGTTGACGTCGGCCTGCTCAGTTTTACCATCGTTCTCAATAGTTTGACCGTAGTAGCCGCTGGTTTGCACGCCCACGCTATCGTCCTTGAGCTGGATATTGATAACGCCCGCAATGGCGTCGGAGCCGTAGAGGGCCGCCGCACCGTCGCGCAGCACCTCAATGCGCTTGATGCTAGCCGTAGGAATCACGTTCAAGTCGGTGCCCACCGAGCCGCGGCCCACCGTGCCGTTGATGTTCACCAGGGCCGAGTTGTGGCGGCGCTTGCCGTTTACCAGCACCAGCACCTGGTCGGGCCCTAGGCCCCGCAGGCTGGCCGGGTCCACGAAGTCGGTGCCGTCAGAAATACTTTGGCGCGACGACTGAAACGAGGGCGCCACGTAGGTGAGCACCTGGGCCACGTCGGTTTGGGCAAAGGCTTTGATTTCGCGGGCCGAAATAACGTCCACGGGCGCGGTAGTCAGGATATTAGAGCGGCCTTCGGTGGCGCGCGAGCCGGTTACTACCACGTCGCTCAGGTCGGTGGCCGAGGCTACCAGGCGCACGTCGATGCGCGGGCGGCCCTGCACGGCAATGGTTTGGGTGGCGAAGCCGATGGCCGAAATAGTGAGCGTAGCGGTGGGCGCCACGCTGAGGCTAAACTCGCCATTGGCGCCGGTAGCGGTGCCGTTGGTGGTGCCGCGCTCCAGCACGGTGGCGCCCGGCTGGGCCTCGCCGGCGGTGCTCAGCACCCGGCCGGTAACGGTAATTTTCTGGGCCTGCGCGGCCAGGGCGGTGGCAACGAATAGAGGTACGAGTAGCGGGTGCTTCATGCAAATAGGAGGCTAACGGCGTGAATTGTTGAACTTATGAAGCTCGCAAGTTACACGCGAAACCTACCCAGGCAACATTTACTCTTCCTATAAGCCAAATGCTACCTTGGCCCCGTCGACGGCCGCTGCTTTTCAGGCAAGCACCTGGCTTGCCGCTGCCGGCTCCCACCAGTGGCTATTGAGCGGCCCGGCAGCCACGTCTACGCGCTGGCCGGGGGCGGGCAGCAGCAGCGACACCGCCGGCCCGGCGGCCGCCAGTAGGCGCTGCACCGGCTGGCGCCAAGCGTGCAGCGCCAGGTTGAAGGTGCCCCAGTGCAGGGGCAGCAGCGGCCCGCCGCCCAGCAGCTGGTGCGCCGCCAGGGCATTATCGGGGCCCAAATGAATACCGGCCCACTCGGCATCGGCCGCCCCTATTTCCAGCATCGCCAAGTCGAACGGCCCAAATTGCGCCCCAATCTGTTGAAAGGCCTCGTCAAACGGCCCTGAGTCGCCGCCAAAAAACACCCGGTGCCTAGGCCCCCGAAGCACCCAGGACGCCCACAGCGTGCGGTCGCGGTCGAGCAGGCCCCGGCCCGAGAAGTGCCGCGCCGGGGTGGCCGTTAGCTCGAAGTCGGGCCCTAGGGCCACGCTTTCCCACCAGCCCCGCTCGGTGATTTGGGCGGCCGGTACGCCCCAGCGGCGCAGGTGGCGGCCCACCCCCAGGGGGCAAAAAAACGGCGTGCCCCGCCCGGCCAGGTAGCGCACGGCGGCGGGGTCGAGGTGGTCGTAGTGGTCGTGCGAGAGGATAACGCCATCGAGCGGCGGCACGGCGGCCAGGGCGAGCGGCGGCGCAAAAAACCGGCGCGGCCCCAGCCACTGCACCGGCGCGGCGCGCTGGGCCCACACCGGGTCGGTGAGGAAGCGGCGGCCGTCTAGCTCCAGCAGCACCGTGCTGTGGCCCAGCCAGGTAGCGCGCAAGGCGTCGGCCGGCACGGGCTGCGCCAGCGCCGCCGCATCGGCCCGAAACGGCCCTAGGGTCTGGCGGGGCTGCCGGTCGTTTTTCTCAAATAAAAATCGGCGCAGCAGTTGGGCGTAGCCCGAAGGCGGCTGCGTGGTAGTAGGCAGTACGTTGAGGTAGCGGCGGCCGGCCCGGCCGGGTTGCAAAAGCGTCATCGGCAAAAACCACCCTAGGGAGGCGGCTTGGCCAACAGACGCAAAACCCGCCGGCTTGCTTTAACGCGGGCGCCGGCCGCGCCTACAAACCGTCCGTCACACTAAAGCAAAACGTCATGCTTTGGCAAGCTCAGCATGACGTTTTGCTTTGGCACTGCCAAGCCTACTTAAACCGGTAAGCCAGGCCCACGCGAATCAGCTTGATTTCGGCGTCGGGGTAGCGCACGCTGGCGGTGCCGGGCTGATAGTTGGTGAAGCCGTAGGAGTAGCTGCCCACCAGCCCCAGCTGCTTCACCCACACCGTCACGTCGCCGCGCAGCCGGAAGTCGAGGCGGTTGGCGGGGGTGCGCGCGAGGCTGGTGCTCCAGTCGCTGCCGTTGCTGTCGGTGCCGCTGCCCGACTCTTGCTGGGCCACGGCATAGGCCAGCTCGGGGCCCACCAGCAGGTCAATGGCCAGCTTCTGGCCCTCGCCGCCCCCTAGGCGGTAGCCCACTCCGCCAAAGGCCGTAATGGCGTGCGTAAACAAATGCACCGTGCCCGAGCCCGAGCGGGTGAAGGGCATCACGGTGCTGTTGTAGGCCAGGGTATTTACGTCGGCCTTGCTGTTAATAAAATCGTAGCCTAAGTCGAACGCGGCCAGCGCTTTAAATTTGGCCACGTACTGCGCCCGCACGGCCAGGCCGCCGCCCACGCCCAGGCTATTACCGTAGGGGTTCACGGCGCGGCTACTTTCCGAGTTGGGCACGTTGTTGGACAAATTTACCGCGGTAATCGCCGTTGAGTTATCGCCCCGAAAACCTCCAAAGCCGACCGTGGCGCGCCCCGAGTATTCTATTTTTTGCCCGAGGGCGGGTAGCGCCAGCACCCCTAGGGGCAGCGCAAGCAGCATATACTTCATACACACAAAGAGCGGGGAGGATACTGAAAATTGGCTGAAAAGGCCAGCCAACCCCGGCCCTACTACGCCGCAAACTTCGGAAGTATTGCCCGGCGGCCGAGCTTTCTAAGCGCCGCAATCGACTAGCGCCGCCTAATCCTCGCCTAGCGCATCTGTTTCACGGCCCCCAGGGCGCGCTGGGCCCAGGGCGTCATGCTGATGCCCGTGTAGTGCAGGCCGTCGTCCACAAACTGGGTGGGGTCGGCGCCCGCGCTGCGCGTGAAGGGGGTGATGTTGACGAACACGATGCCCACCCGCTGGCACTCCTCCAAGGCCACGGCGTTGAACTGGTCAATCTGCTGCGCGATGAGCGGGCGGTTCATGCCGCTGGCGAAGGGCGACTGCCCCCAATCGGGAATGCTGAGCACCAGCACCCGCTCAGCCCGGCCGCCGGCAAACACGGTAGCCCGCCCCAGCAAGCGCTTAAACTCGCTGCGGAATACATCAATGCTCTGGCCCTCGTACTGGTCGTTTACCCCAATCAGCAGCGATACCAGGCCGTAATCGGTGCGCGTGTTGCCGCTGGTGGCCAGGGCATCGAGCAGGTTGGTAGTGGTCCAGCCGGTTTTAGCGATGATGTCGGGCGGGCGCACGTCAAGGCCTTGGGCGCGGGCCAGGGTCGCCATCTGGTTGGGCCAGCGGTCGGCGGCACTGGCCACGCCCTGGCCAATGGTATAAGAGTCACCGAGGGCCAAATAAGGCACGGGGCCGCTCAGGAGGGTAGCCGTGGGAGCAGTAGTGGGCGACATGGGCACGGGGTCGGCGGCCGAGGTGCAGGCCGCAACAAAAAGCAACAAACCGGCAAGCAAACGCATGGCGCACGAAGTAGCAAGGGTAGGATATGCTAAATGTACGCACGCCAGGCACAGGCAGGATTTTTTTACAGTGAGCAATTAACAAGGAGCAAGGAGCAATTACCACTTGGCAAATGCTCCTTGCTCCTTGTTAATTGCTCATTCCCCAAGGGCCTGGGCCAGGTCATCAATCAAATCCTCGGCGTCCTCCACGCCCACGCTCAGGCGAATGAGCGAGTCACTGAGGCCGGCCTTGCGGCGCTGCGCGGGCGGAATGCTGGCGTGGGTCATGGTGGCGGGGTGGCCGCTCAGGCTTTCCACGCCGCCTAGGCTCTCGGCCAGGGTAAAGAGCTGGAATTTCTCCAGCACCGCAATGGCATCGGCCTGCTGGTCGCCCTTGAGCACAAACGAAATCATGCCCCCAAAGTCGCGCATCTGGCGGGCCGCCACGGCGTGGTTAGGGTGGCTCTCGAAGCCGGGCCAGTACACCTTTTCCACCCGCGGGTGCTGGCGCAGGTACTCGGCCACGGCGCGGCCGTTCTCGCAGTGGCGCTGCATGCGCAGGTGCAGGGTCTTGAGGCCGCGCAGCACCAAAAAGCAATCCTGCGGCCCCGGCGTACCGCCGCAGGCATTCTGGTAAAAGCTCAGGTCTTTCAGCAGTTCTTCGCCGTTAAACACCAGCGCGCCCATCACCACATCGGAGTGCCCGCCCATGTACTTGGTTAGCGAGTACACCACGATGTCGGCCCCTAGGGCCAGCGGCTCCTGCAGGTAGGGCGTCGAGAAGGTATTATCGACGGCCAGCAGCGCGCCGGCTTCCTTGGCAATGGCCGCCACGCCCGCAATATCGATGATGTTGAGCAGCGGGTTAGTGGGCGTTTCCACCCATATGAGCTTGGTTTTGGCGCTCACTTTCTCGCGCACCGAAGCTAAATCGCGCATCGGCACAAAGTGAAAAACGATGCCCAGCGGCTCGTACACCTTGGTCATGATGCGGTAGCTGCCGCCGTAGAGGTCGTCGGTTGAAATCACCTCGTCGCCGGGCTTCAACAGGCGCAGCACGCAGTCGATGGCCGCCATGCCCGAGGCAAACGCCAACCCGTGCTCGCCGCCGTCGAGGGCAGCCAGCGCATTCTGCAGTTGGGTGCGGGTGGGGTTGTGGGTGCGCGAGTACTCGTAGCCTTTGTTATCGCCCGGCGAGCGCTGAGCATAGGTCGAGGTTTGGTAAATGGGGGTCATAATGGCCCCGGTCGTGGGGTCAGGATGCACCCCGGCGTGGATGGCTTTGGTGGCAAACTTCATAGACTAGCAAAGGTACCGGCTACCGCCCGCGGCTAAGCCAGCGAGGCAACTCAATTACTATTTAAAATTGACTAATAACAAGATTTATCTTAATTCTAAAAATCATTTTACGGTGGAGGCTATCTGGATAACTTCCCGCTGAACATTTTCGCGCTTATTTAGCCTAACCTCAATAAAGCAACTATTTAGCACCGAGTAGTAGCAATAATTCGCAAGCTTAGTATCTTAGTCACGTAGCCGACCCTAGCCCGCTTTTTTATGAAAAAATCAGTATTCGCTATTCTCATTCTACTAGCCAGCACTGCCAGCCGGACTACCGAGGCGGCGCCCGCGCCCCAGCTCAAAAAAAATTTACCGACGGCCGCCGCAATTTCTCCCGCCCGGGCCGATTCCATCAATGCCACTTTCCGCTACCAGACGGGCCGCATTGCGCTGCCCGGCGGCATTGGTGAGCTAACCGTGCCCGCAGGCTTCCACTACCTCGACTCGACCCAGAGCGCCTACGTGCTGCACGAGCTGTGGCACAACCCGCGCCGGGCCAACCTGGGCATGCTTTTCCCCACCGACGCCGCGCCGCTGGCCGACAAAAGTTGGGGCTACATCGTGGAGTTTGACCCCATTGGCCACGTGAAGGATGCTGACGCGGCCAGCCTCGACGACCACCGCCTGCTGGCCGACATGCAGCGCCAAACCGAGGGCAACAATGCCGCGCGCGTGGCCGCCGGCTACGCCCCCATTCACCTAGCGGGCTGGGGCGCCAAGCCGGCCTACGACGCGCAGCACCACGCCCTATATTGGGGCAAGCTGCTGCGCTTCGGCACCGACCCCACCCAAACCCTCAACTACCAGGTGCGGGTGCTGGGCCGCCAGGGCGTGCTGGTGCTCAACGCCATTGCCGAGCCCAAGTACCTGCCCGAAATCAAGTCTAGCATGCCAGCCCTGCTGGCGGGCGTGCAGTTTGCGCGTGGCGAGCAGTACGCCGATTTCCAGCCCGAGCACGACGAGCTGGCCGCCTACTCACTCGGCGGCTTGGTGGCGGGCAAGGCCCTAGGGGGCGCGGGCACTGCAGCCGTGCTAGGCCAATTCTGGAAGGCCGGCCTGCTGGCCGTGGGCGCCGTCTGGACGGCCGTCAAGCGCCTGAAGGGCTACGCCGATAAGTCGGCCTAGGCAGCCTTTGGTGGCCTAGGGCCGTAAGCTAGCGGGTGGGCCCGCCGGGTGGCCGCCCGGCGGGCCCACTTTTTTTACGACTCCTCATGCCAGCATGATAGCCTTTCTGCGCGCCCTGTTCCAGAAGAATTTTTCCACCTTCCTCACCCTGCTGCTGCTGGTGGCGGTGCCGCTGCTGGGCTCTAGCAGCCTGCTGGTGCTGCTCTACGAGCGCCAGGCGCTACTGCAACACCTCACCCTGGGGCAGAGCCTGCTTTACTTCATGGCGGTGAGCCTGACGATGGCGCTGGCCCTCACGCCTACCACGTTCGTAGCCATCGTATCAGGTTACTTTTTGGGTTGGCCGGGGTTGCCAGGCATGGTGGCGGCCTACGCGCTGGCGGCAGCCCTAGGCTACGAGCTGGCCCTGCGCCTCGACCAAGGCAAGCTGCGCCATTTCATGCTGGGCTTTCCTAAAGCCGGCGCGGTACTCAGCGAGCTGCACCAGCAAAGCTGGCAGCTCATTGTGCTCACGCGCCTCTCGCCGGTACTGCCCTTCGCCCTCATGACGTTTGTGCTAGCGCTGGTGGGCGTGCCCCGCGGGCGCTTCCTAGGGGCCTCCGTGCTGGGGATGCTGCCGCGCAGCCTGTTCTTCTACTGGCTCGGCACCGAGGCCAGCGACGTGCTGGCCCTACTACGCAACCCCGACCAAGGCACGGCGTCCAAATTGCTGCTCATTGGCTTGGTCATCGCCTCGCTCCTAGGGCTGTACCTGCTCTTCAACCGCGCCCTGAAGCGGGCTCTGGCCAAGCAGGTAGCCGCTGCTGAGTAATTTTTCTACCTATTAAGTGCTTTCAAAACCAGTCCATTACCAGGTAAAACCGCTTTTCAAGGAAAATACTTGCGCCAACGGCTTGCGGATTTCCCGCTCCTTTTCCTACCTTTGCACTCCCAACGCGGGAAATCGGTTGCATAGCTCAATTGGATAGAGCATCTGACTACGAATCAGAAGGTTTGGGGTTCGACTCCCTATGCGACCACAAAAAGGCCCTCACAGCACTGTGAGGGCCTTTTTTATTTGGCCTTTCGGGTAGCGCACTCTCGCGGCTGCTCGAGGCCTAGGCACCAGAAAACGACTAGGTCGAATTTCTTCCGGTAGGCCTCGAGCAGTAGGCATTCAAATTCGCTGCGCTCCGACTTGCCGCCCGACTCCTAGTCGGTGTACGCCTAATGGACGGGGCCGTGCTGCTCGGCTAAGGCCCGCAGCCGGTGCAGTTGGTTCTCGGTATCTTGCCTTTATCCTTTGTTGATACACGGGCGTAGATGGCTACTCTTATTTTATGCATCTAAGCCCATATTTCCAGCTCTGTGCTCCGCTGCTGTCCTAGCTATTCTACCTACGAATGAGCGCCAGTATGCAGGGCTAAATAGGCCCACCTCAGGACACTGCGCACGAATATTAAAACCACTTGCACTAGGACTAACTTGACCATCTAAAAATACCTGCATCATAAACTCATTAGCCAATATTAAAGCTCTGCCATTCTCTAAATTAAATGTGGCTATCATATTCCCTGTTTCGTCAGTTTTAGCAGCAGATGCAAGCATTACATACGGAAACGTAGGCTCACTATTAGAGTAAGTATCGCACACAGCAAGAGTCCCTGGCTCCGTATCAGTGAGGACACTATCAAGCTCAGTTCTTAATATTTCTTCTACTTCTGGGCCTAAGGTGAAATGCTTATACATTTCTAACGAACAAACCGAGGCCCTCCATAATATAGAATAAACTAGCAAACGCATCATGCCCCTGCTAACATTAACTAATCTCATGATATCGGCATTATTCGAATCATAATAGCTTCTGTTATCAACTGGGAACTCGGTTCTAAATGCTGGATTTCGGAATCGACTAAAAAACTTACGTGCGGTATAAGTTTCGACTTTTTCAAACCTTGCTTCACAGCGAGTGCAAAAAAGATAATCCTGCTTCGGAGTATCCTGGACTACAGCAAATCGCCTTTTGCCATAAGTGCCCATTATAAAGCCTTGGTTACCTCCACCTGGCCGAGACGGCTTCAGCATACCTTTCGTCATAAACTTTGGTATAATATGAGATGCTCTTTTATCTGCCAAGTTTTGCTTACATAGCAAGCAAACATCAGTCGGCAGACGGTCGGGCATTTGTAGAGATTTTAGTAGCTATGTAAAGCTACATCCAACCATCCAAAAAGGGTGTAAACAAACAGCTTGGAAACAGTGTGTTTCCGGGCCGTTTAGGCGAGGTCGTCAGCCCTCCAAAATATGAGCATATTTTAGCCGAACTCCACCTAAGTGACCTAACCCAGAAGCAGCTTTTGGCGCTATTGCTACGCGAAGCCCGGCAACGGCTCGGCCAGGATGGAGCTTAGCTCATTCAGGCGCCGGATGACGACGAGCAGCAAGGCCGGCGGGGTAGGTAGCTGGGAGCCGGCTTGCTCCTTTAAGCTGCGCACGCTGGTAGCCAGTCGGCGTAGTTCGGCGGCAATGTAGTCTTGCACCAGCTGCCAGTGCTCGGGCACTAGCCAGTTGCATACCAGGCACGAGTGGCGCACCACCATAACGCGCTCGGCCAGGTGGCCCAGGTACTCCAGCACCTGCAGTTCCTGGGCACTCAGCACGCGCGGCTCGCGGCCAATTACGCAGAGCGTCCCAATCACGCATTGGTCAGGCATGCGCAGGGGTACGCCGGCGTAGAAGCGCAGCCCCTTGGCCTGCGCGGCCGCATCGGCTGCGGCCGTGAGGCGGTGGCGCTGCGGCTCCTGCGTCAAATCGGTTAATAGTACCGTGTGTCTATCCCGCACGGCCAGCGAGCAAATAGCCTCGTTGCGCGCCTGGTGCGTGAGGTTGGGTAGCCCGTAGCGGGCCTTGTACACCACCTCGTCGGTGCCTACCAAAGCCAGCAGCGACATGGGCAAGCCAAAAATATGCGCTGCTAAACTCACCAGTTCGTCGAACACTGGCTCCTGCATCGAGTCCAGCACATCATAATGGTCTAGGGTCAGCAAACGCTCTGCCTCCTTCGGGGGCAACAAATTGGCGGGGAGTAGAAACATACTAACGCGAGAAAAGGACAATTGGAAGATTACATTGCATATAACTTATAACAACTTGTAATACTGCATTATACCTACTTTTCCATCTCAATTATACACCTTTTCTGTTGAACGGGTTAGCGCGACAGTTTACGCACTGCAATCCAGCTGTTTTCTGGACGCGCAGGGTTGCTTTTCGCCCTGCGTGGCCTAGGGTGCCAGGCTACCCGCCAGGGCGTTAGCAGCCAGCGCCCTAGTGCTCCACACCAAGTTGCGAGGCTTGGGCTTTAGCAGTATTTTATTACCTAGGCAATTAATCTTAAATTGCGGAGCTTATTCTTATTGTTGCCAGCTCGTTGCGGCTGTAGTGGCTGGCCCTACCATCGCTTCTTTTTTTACGCCGCCCAGCTATACTTCCCCGTCCTTTTTCTACCCGCTGCCCTCGCTATTCTTTATCAGTAGCCTTTTATGGACCCTAGCAAAGCCCTCGATTTTTTTGCTACCCGCCGCGATTTGCTCAGCGGCTTCTTATTTGAATACACGCTCCTCCTAGATGAGCGCCCCGAAATAACCGACCTCTTCTCTTTCGAGGCCTACGTGCAGTTCTACTTTTCCTTCTTCGTAACCCACGAGCAGCGCCTGAACAATGAGCGCCTACAGCGGGAGATTAGTCGGCTGCGCGACCACCTGCCCTCGGCGCTTCCCAACACGCTACGTGTTGATTAGCAGCTTAGTCCCATACCATTGCTTTAGGCGCTGGCCGCCGCCATTTACCACAGATTTGAATTAGCTCACGCTGCTTCGCGCGTCAGCTCCCGATACAACCAAGTCAACAACAGGTCTTTAGCAGGTTAGTAGCGCCACCTCTCAACTGCCGCGCTGCCGGCCTAAGGTCCCGCTTTCGAGGCCATACCTCCCAGCGTACTCATCAGTCAGGCGCCGGCAACTGGCACTAGCTGCCCAGAGCCGCCCGGGCCGGCGCAACAAGCCTTTTCCCATCTCGCGCTAACCGGCCCCGAACAAGGGCTTGCGTGAGCGGGCCTTCTGCCAGGATGTGAGATGTGACCCGTAACCTCTCGCCTCGAAAACCCAGTCTGCCGTTGACAACTACCACTGCCCTAGGGCTCTGCGCACTAGCAAAAGGTGCTTAACCCTGTCAGCTTAACAAACTTAGCCAACCAGGCGGCTTACGCGTGGGGCAGTGCCGGCAGCATGGCCTGGGGCAAGGCCTGCACGAGAGCACCGGGGGACTCGGGCTCTGGCTGGGCGCGGGTGCAACTAACACCGCAGGCATAGCCGGTGCCCCCCGCCAGCACTAAAACCAGGTAGATAAGCCAGCGCCCCAGGCGGTGCAGGGGCCGCTCGGGCCGGTTAGTAGTAGGTGGTAACGTATAGTTGGGCATAGTTTTCGAAAATTAAAAGCGAGGAATAGTAAGCCAAGCTCTAGTACTCCATTTTAACACGATAATCAATAATTTACCTGGTTGGATACTATTCTACCTGGTGCGAAGCTACCAGCAGGCTACTAGTGGGTCCAGCTACGCAGGTTTGCCCGTGCTTGTGCAAAATCCTTACTACTTTTTGGTGGCCGGGCCGTGGCGAGCCCATTCGCCCGAAGGCCGGGGTTGCGTAGCCAACGGCTAGCCGGCCGTCTATGCGCCACCCTTCAAGCAAGGGTAGCGGGAAGTACGGCCGCCAATGCCCCTAGGGGCACCAGCTGCTGATGAGCAGCTTCGCGGGCGCTTTCCGGTAGTACAGCTTGCGGGGGCAGCACTTGATGCTTGGAGCGACGGAAGTAAGGCTTGCCTGGGCTTGCAGGCTACCCTAATACCCTAGGGCATACTGCTGCTTATCAAGCCAGTAGCTAGCCTTTTCCCGGCGAAGATTTTGGGAAGATGACCTGCGCCAGCCGGCTAGCCAGCAACCAGTAATATGTTTGCCGACAGAATTTTACCCTTTGCCAGGTTGTTATCCAGTTGCCCGCTTAGCATGCGGGGCCTAGCCGGTACCCGCGCGTACATTCGCGCCCGCAGCCGGCGAGCCGTATCTTTGTAATCATTCTAAAGACTTTCGTTTTCGCTGCATGTCCGCTGTAATTGCCACTGATATCTGCATTGTGGGGGCCGGCCCGGTGGGGCTGTTCGCCGTTTTTGAAGCCGGTTTGCTGAAGCTCCGCTGCCACGTGGTGGATGCCCTGCCCCAGCCCGGCGGCCAGCTCACCGAGATTTATCCCAAGAAGCCCATCTACGACATTCCCGGTTTTCCGGAAGTGCTAGCGGGCGATTTGGTTGATAATCTGATGAAGCAGATTGCGCCCTTCCACCCTACCTTCACCCTGGGCGAGCGGGTAGAGCGCTTTAGTAAGCTCGACGATGGCTCGTTTCAGCTTTATACCACCGACGGCACCGAGATTCAGTGCAAGGCCGTGGCTATTGCTGGGGGCCTAGGGTCATTTGAGCCGCGCAAGCCGGCCGTCGAAAACCTGGAGCGCTTTGAAGGTGGCAAAGGGGTGCACTACATGGTGCGCGACCCCGAGCACTTCCGCGATAAGAAGATTGTGATTGCCGGCGGCGGCGACTCGGCCCTCGACTGGACTAACTTCCTGGCTAATGTAGCGTCGGACGTGACGCTGGTGCACCGCGGCACCACCTTCCGCGGTGCCGCCGACTCGGCCGAGAAGGTAGCCGAGCTGGCCAAGGCGGGCAAAATCAAGCTGGTGCTGAGTAGCAACGTGACGCACCTGCACGGCAACGGCCACTTGCAGGAAGTCACTATCACGGGCAATAACGGCGAGGCCGAGCGGGTGCCGCTCGATGCCTTCGTACCGCTTTTTGGCCTCACGCCCAAGCTGGGGCCCATCGGCGAGTGGGGCCTGGAGCTGGAAAACGACGCCGTGAAGGTGAACACCGAGGACTATAGCACCTCACTGCCCGGCGTATATGCCATCGGCGACATCAACACGTATCCGGGTAAGCTGAAGCTCATTCTGTGCGGCTTCCACGAGGCGGCGCTCATGTGCCAGGGCGCGTTCAAGTACATTTACCCCGACAAAAAATACACCCTCAAGTACACCACCGTCAACGGCGTACCCACTTTGTAAGAGTTATGAGTTGTGAGTTATGAGTTATGAGCTGGCCACTGGGCACTGCTTATAAAAACTCATAACTCATAACTCATAACTCGTAACTCACCTTATGAGTGACGATATCCGCATTTACGTGGAAGAAGGGCCTGGCCAGCGCCGCGAGCTGGAAGCGCCTACCGACATGGGTCTGAGCTTAATGGAGCTGCTGAAGGCCAACGACTACCCCATTCAGGCTACCTGCGGCGGTATGGCCCTCTGCGCTACCTGCCACGTGGAAGTGCTGGCCGGCCCGCCCCTGCCCGAGCCCAGCGACGACGAGTGGGCCATGCTGGATACGCTGCCCGTGCTGCACGAAACCAGCCGCCTAAGCTGCCAGATTCGCCTGGCGCCCGGCCTCGATGGCTTGGTGGTGCGCGTGGCCGACCCGGCCTAGCCCTATGGTCCCTCCTACCCCGCAAGCTGGGTAGCCTAAAAATAAAATGTATAAAAAAGGCCCGGCGGATGCCGGGCCTTTTTGCTGCTAGCGCCGCTTGTGTTTGGCGGGCTTGGTTTTGGTTTTTGTTTTGGCAGCGGCAGTGTGGTGCTTGCTTTTGGTGGCCGTAGCCTTGTGCGCCGACTTGTGGGCAGTTGCTTTCTTAGTGGTGGCTTTGCGGCTGCTATGGTGCTCTTCGCTGCGGTGGCGGGTTTTCGACTTCGCGGCTTTGCTGGCGTGGGTTTTTGCCTTGCTGGCTTTGCTAGTGTGCTTGGTTTTGACGCTGCTTTTGCGGCTGCTGCGGTGGGCGGCGCGGCGCTCGGCGGCGCGGGCTTCGGCAAGGCGCTCGCGGCGGGCGGCTAGCCAGGCGGCGTGGCGCGCGGCCCGCGAGCGGGTGGCGTGCGCTTCGTGCGCTACGGCGGCCTCTTCGGGGCGCGGGTCAGGGGCGGCTTCGTTGTAGGTGCTGAGGGCGTCGTTTTCGGGAGCGGCGGTAGCCAGCTGCTCGGTAAAGGCGGTGGGCTGCTTGGCTAACTCGGCGGCTCGCTTGCGGCGCACCGGCATCAGAAAATCGCGCTCGGCCCGCTCGCGCATACTCAGCTTTTCTTCGCCGGGCAGCTTAGTTACGGCGTTAGCGGCAGGGGCCTGGGCCCAGGCGGTAGAAGCGCCTAGCGAGAGAGCAACTAAAACGATTAGCTTACGCATCAATAAGTTAGATATAATTTAGAAAAGCAAAAATAGGCCGGGGCGGCTGCCCACACAAGTAAAAAATAGGGGCCTAGGAGCCAGCCCATCCTGCTAACCTGAATTACTGTCGCCCGCAAGCCTAACTACCATAGGCAGTTAGGTGCTACCAGCCGGCAGCTTGCGCTAGTAGCCAAGCGCCGCGCCAGCTAACCCGCCTTTGAGTGCCATCCCCACGAAGGCCATCTTGCCAAAAACCGGGTGCCGGGCGCGCCGCAACAGGATATTTTAATGAATTAATAACCTGGGCTGTTGCCCCTATAGCCAGCAGCCCAGCCAGTATACTATTCCGTATTCCGGGCTTAGCTGGTGAGCCACCCAGGCCCGGGCAGCAGCTACTGAGCCAGCTAAAACCGTGAAGTTTATTTTGGTAATCCGCAAGGGATTACCTCATTGAAGCTGCTTAGAAAGTTAAGAAAACTCATCCGCATGACCATTAGCAGGTTTCCCAAATAGTTTTCGGTAACTTCTCTTGATTTAGTGTGACGCTTAAGTCCAAATAATAGAGCGGGCCTAGACGAGCGGCCTGACCTGCCAAAAAAGAAGTTTCGGCAGGTGCTGCGCCAGGCCACTGCGGTGAGGATTTTAGCAGCGGCAAGCCGAGTACCAGTCGGCGACGGCGAGTCCAATAGTTGGAAAGAAGGGCGGAGTTGCGTTCTTTTGGGTCATCTTACCTGATGAGCACTCCTTTTGCCTTCCCGCTGGCTTGCGTTATCGCCGATGATAATGAAATGAACCGGCTTACGCTGGAGCATTACATCGGCATGACCGATGGGCTCACCCTAGCGGGCAGCTTTCCGGATGGCATCACTTGTCTTAATTATTTCCGCGCGGGCCACCTGGCCGACTTGCTGCTGCTCGACATTACGATGCCCGAGCTAACGGGCCTCGAATTGGTGCGCATTCTGCCTGAGCCCCAGCCCGAGGTGGTGCTCGTAACCACGCACCGCGACTACGCCCTGGACGCTTTCGAGCTGCAAGTAGCTGACTACCTGGTGAAGCCGCTCGACTACGCCCGCTTCAGCCGCACCGTTGACCGCATTCGGGCGCGGCGCGGTCCCCAGACGCCGGCCGCGCCCAGCCTGCCCGCCGGGGGCTCCGAGCCTACCTTCGGCCCCGAGGGCAACACGCTGTTTCTGAAGATAAACAACCGGCTGACCCGCGTCAACTTCGACGAGGTGCTGTACATCGAGGCCATGTCGGTGTACTCGGTGCTGGTGACGGCCAAGCACAAGCACATTGTGTACTCCACCCTCAAGGTGTTTGAGGAGCGGCTGCCGTTCAGCCACTTCGCGCGGGTGCACCGCTCTTACATCGTCAACTCGCGCCAGGTAGAGGCGGTGGAAGACAACCAGCTGGTGCTGCCCGGCGGCTACCGCATTCCCGTAGCCAAGGCGTACCAGGAAAGCTTTTTTCGCCGGCTACGGGGCCTTTAGCGCCTGGCTGCCAGGCTGCTACGCGGTATCTGCATCCGGTGCGGCCGCCGTTTCGGCCGCCAGCTCGCGCATGGCTGCTTCCACGGCCTGCATCAGTTGGGTTACCAAGCTTTGGCCCAGGGCTTCGTCTACCGGCGCGGTTAGCTCGTCGAGGGCCTGCACGGGGCCTAGGGCCGCGCGCACGGCCAGCAGCTGCAGGTTGGGCTTCAGAAAGTGCGCCACCTCGGCCACGCGGGGCCAGTCGCGGGCGGCGGCGGCGGCTTGCAGCTCGCGCAGCTTGGGCGGGGTGCTGTTCAAAAATGCCCGCACCATGCGCGCCACAAAAACCTCCTGGCCCTTCGCTTCCTGCCGCACGCGGCCTAGGTCGTAGGTGCTGCTGGCGGCAGCGGGGGTGGCTGCCGGGGCTGGGGCGGGCGGCAGCAACTCGCCCGCTGGCAGCGGGGGCGCGGGTTGGCGCAGCAGCCCTACCAGCTTGGCATACAGGTCTTGCTCGGCGAAGGGCTTGGCCAGGTAGTCGTTGAGGCCAGCGGCCAGGTACTTCTCGTTGTCGCTGCGAAAGGCGTTGGCGGTGAGGGCCAGCACGGGCGTGGTAGCGCGCTGCGGGTCGGGTAGGCGGCGCAGCTGGCGCGTCACCTCCAGGCCGTTGAGGCCGGGCATCTGAATGTCCATCAGTACCACGTCGTAGTGGCTTTGCTCGAGGCAGTGCAGGGCGGCCAGGCCATCCACGGCCTCCGCCACTTCCACGCCCCAGTGGCGCAGGTGCAGGCTGGCCACCAAGCGGTTTACGTCGTTGTCTTCGGCTATCAGCATGCGGGTGCCGCGCAGCAGGCCGTCGGCCAGGGTGCTGGGGTGCTGGCCGGGCGCCGGGGCGGCGGCCACCGGCAGCGGCAGCGTAAAGCTGAAGGTGCTGCCCCGGCCATAGTCGCTGGCCACGGCCAGCTCGCCGCCCAGCTGCGTCACCAGCGCCTGGCTGATGGTGAGGCCCAGCCCGGTGCCCCCAAAGCGGCGGGTGGTATCGGCGTAGGCCTGGGCAAAGCTGTCGAAAATGCGCCCTAGGGCCTCGGGCTTGATGCCAATGCCCGTGTCGTGCACCTCGAAGCGCACGATGCGCAGGGCCGGCAGCTCGGCCACCAGGCTCACTTGCAGGGCCACGCTGCCGCGCTCCGTAAACTTAATGGCGTTGGCCAGCAGGTTGATGAGCACCTGGTTGAGGCGAAACGGGTCGCTCAGCACCCAGGCCGCCGCCTGCGGGGGGCGCTCGTAGCGGAAAGCCAGGCCCTTTTCCTCGGCTTGCAGGGCCAGGGGCGCCACGGCTTGCCCCACCGAGTCGAGCAACTCGAAGGGAATGCGTTCTAGCTCGAGCTTACCCGAGTTGATTTTGGCCACGTCAAGCACGTCGTTCAGCAAGTTGAGCAGGTGGCTGCCCGAGCTGCGGATGGTGCGCACGTAGTCCTGCTGCTGCGGCGTGAGGCTGGTTTTGGCCAGCAGGCCCGCAATGCCCAGCACCCCGTTCATGGGCGTGCGAATCTCGTGGCTCATATTGGCCAGAAAGTTTTCGCGGGCTTGGGCGGCGGCCTCGGCCGCTAGCTGGGCGGCCTTCAGGTCGGTGATGTCGGTGCTGACCCCCAGCACCTGGCGGCTGCCATCGGGGCGCTCGAGCAGGCGGCGCACGGTATGGTACCAGCGCCGCTCGCCGCTGGCCAGCGCCAGGGTATCTTCCGTCACCAGCTCCTGGCCGGTAGCCAGCACGGCAGCGTCGGTGGCCGAGTGCCAGGGGTGCCCGGCTGCGGGCATTGTGCCGGGCCGGCCGAGCTGGGCGGCCAGCTCAGCCATCATAAAGTTGCTAAACAGCAGGCGGCCCGCCGTATCGCGCACAAAAATGGCGCTGGGCGTGGTGTCGAATACCTGCTCCATAAAAGCCTGCTGCTCGCGCACGGCGGCCTCGCTGCGCTGGCTGCGCTCCTCGGCCCGCACCCGGGCCGTCACGTCGAGGCCGGCGCCCAGCATGTAAGGGCGGCCGGGCTGGCCGGCCCCGCTCAGCAGCTTAAACTGGCGCTGGTGCACCAGGTCGCCGTCGGGCCTAGGGGTATGGTCGTCCCAAAACACGGGCTGGCTGCTGGTTTCGGCCTCGGCAAACATGCGGCGCCGGTGCTCGGCCAAGCTCAAGGGGTAGCCGTAGCGCTCGCAAAACTCCAGCACCGTGTGGCCATCCAGCAGCCAGGCCCGCTTTTCGGGGTCGGGCTCGGCCTGGTGGTTGGCATACACGTAGCGAAAGTGCTCGTCGAGCACGGCTACTTCCACGGGTAGCTCATCGAGCACGGTTTCGTAAAACTGGCGCTGCCGGTCGCGCTCCTGCTCGGCGGCGAGGCGCGCCGTAATGTCGCGGTAGGTCAGCAGCCAGCCGGGCCCGCTTTCCAGGCGCACGCTCAGCGTATCGCGCTCCAGCACGCGGCCGTCGCGCAGGGGCAGCTGGTTGTGGGTGTGGAAGTCGTCTTGCGGCTGCGTAAGCAGGTGGGCAACGCTGGCATCGTAGGCGGCCACGTCGGCCATTTGCTTGCGCACTCGCTCAATCAGCTCGGTCAGCGGTCGCCCTACCCAGTAGCTGGGGGGCTCGGGCACCCCAAATAATACGCACAGCTGCTCGTTTACCAGCACCACGTGCTGCGTGCCGTCAATCAGCAGCAAGCCTTCGCGCAGGTGGTTGATGAGGGCGCCGAGCTGCTGGCGGGCGGCGCTGGCCTCGGCGCGGGCCAGCTGCAACTCGTGTGCCAGCTGGGCGAAGGCAGCGGGCGAGCCGGGCGTACTTTCCGCCGCGGAAGAAGCGGGGGCTGCGGGCACGTTCATGGGTGAGCGAAATAAGCTGGCGAAGAATTAGCCGGCAAAATAACCAAGAAAATAAAAAGGCAACTTTAGCAAAATCAAGTGTTTAGCAACAAAAAACGCGCACTCAGCAAGTGGGGCCCGGCGGGCCGCACCAGCGTGGGCAGGGCCAGGCGTTTTGGCCCGATTGGGGGCCTAGGGCGCGGGCTGGGCCTGGCCGTGGCCCTAGGGCACCCGGCCGCGGCCCAAGTGCTCAACGATAACATCGAAAACCGCCGCCAGGTGCAAGCCGAGGAGGTGATTACCTCGAGCACGGCCGGCTGCACCGTGCAGTGGAGCTGCGTAGATGAGCGCCTCACCGGCAAGTGCATCGAGTATCACAACGACCAGTGGTTTGAGTTTCGGCCGCCCGCCGACGGCACCTACTACGTGAATATCGGCCAGCAGCGGTGCCGCGACGTACGCGGCGTGCAGCTGGTGGCCCTCACCGGCACGCCCTGCCAGCCCGCCACGTACCGCATCTTGGCCTGCGCCTCGCTCGGCACCCAGGACGATTTGTACGTGCCGCTGCCCAATCTGCGCGCCAGCCAGCCCTACCTGCTTGATGTGGACGGCTACCTGAATGATTTTTGCGGCTTCACGCTGCAAGTAAGCGGCCGGGCGCGGGGCCTGCCGGTGGTGCCGGTTCCGGCGGTGCCCCAGGGCCCACCCACCAGCAGCCGCGTTGTCACGCTAGCCTGGCAGCTGCCCGACTCGCTGGCCGGCGTGCAGCAGTGCCGGGTGCTGCGGCGCGAGCAGCGCGCGTTTCGCACCCGCGAGGTGGGGCGCCTGCTAGTAGGGCGCAACACCCTAGGGCAGCACCGCACCGACTATGCCCTCACCGACACGCTGCCCGCGCCCGGCAATTACCTCTACCAGATAGTGGCCGAAAGCGACGACCCCGCCGCCCCGCCGGTGCTGCTGCGCCAGCAGTGGGTGAGCTACTCGCGGCTGCGGCCCATTATGCCCGGCGCGGTGCCCGACGGCGTCACGTTTCTGGACTTGCCGCTGGCCCGCTACCCTAGGGGCGCCTACCTCACTATTCGCATCAGCACGCCCGGCACCGGGAACCTGTTGCGCCGCTTCGCGCTTACCAACGAGCCGGCCCAAGCCAGCCGGGGCCGCCTCTACGCCCAGGCCTGGCTCGATGCCGGCCTGCGCCAAGTGGAGGTGGACATTGAGTGCCGCCCGCCCCGCGGCGTGCCCACCCGCGACCACCTGCTGCTGCCGCTCAGCATCCCTACTTATTAGGCGGTACCTTTGCCAAAAAACCAGTAGCTCGTGAATCTATTTATCGGAAACTTAGGCCAGGCCGGCGTGATTGTGGCCTTTGTGGCGGCGGCCGTGGCGGCCTACGCCTACTTTCAGGCGGCGCGGGGCCGCGCCTTGGGCGAGGCCGACGCCAGCTGGCTGCGGCTGGGCCGGGGCGCGTTTTTCGTGCACGGCGCGGCGGTGCTCACGGTGGTGGGCGCGCTGTTCAACATCATCCACGCCCACCGCTACGAGTACTACTACGCCTGGAGCCACAGCAGCAACCACCTACCGGTGCAGTACATGATTTCCTGCTTCTGGGAAGGCCAGGAAGGCTCATTCCTGCTCTGGATTTTCTGGCAAGTGGTGCTCGGCCTGGGCATTATGGTGTTCAACCGCAAGTGGGAGGCGCCGGTGCTGGCCGTGTTTGCCGCCGTGCAGGCCTTCCTGGTCAGCATGATTTTGGGCGTCGTCATTGGCGGCACCAAGGTAGGCTCGTCGCCCTTCATGCTGCTGCGCGAGTTTATGAGCGACCTGCCCGTGTGGCAAACCCAGCCCAACTTCGTGCCCAAGGACGGCAACGGCCTCAACGCCCTGCTGCAGAACTACTGGATGGTGATTCACCCGCCCACGCTGTTTCTGGGCTTTGCGCTCACGCTAGTGCCATTTGCCTTCGCCATCGCGGGCCTCTGGAAAAAGGAGCTAACCACTTGGGTGAAGCCCGCCCTGCCCTGGACGGCCCTAGGGGGTGCGGTGCTGGGCGTGGGCATCATGATGGGCGCCTACTGGGCCTACGAAACCCTGAACTTCGGTGGCTACTGGAACTGGGACCCGGTGGAAAACGCGGTCTACATTCCGTGGCTGGTGCTGATAGCGGCGCTGCACGGCATGGTGCTGTGGCAGCGGCGCCGCACGGGCCTGCGCACGGCCTTCGTGCTGGTAGTGAGCACGTTCGTGCTGGTCCTGTACGCCACTTTCCTCACCCGGAGCGGCGTGCTGGGCAACGCCTCGGTGCACTCGTTCACCGACCTGGGCCTGAGCGGCCAGCTGCTCATTTACCTGGGCTTTTTTACCCTAGGGGCCGTTGGCCTGCTAGTGGCCCGCTGGAAGACCATCCCGGTTTCGCAGAAGGAACTGGATGGCTACAGCCCCGAGCTGTGGGTGTTTGTGGGCGCCACGGTGCTGTGCCTGGCCGCCTTCCAGGTGGTGGTCACCACCAGCATTCCGGTATACAATGCCTTCCTGGGTTTCCTGCACATCAAGTCAAACCTGGCCTTGCCGGCCGACCAGATTCAGCACTACACGCGCATTCAGCTGTGGTTTGGGGTACTCATCGGGTTGATTTCGGGCGTGGCGCAGGTGCTGTGGTGGCAGCGCAACGACCGCGAAACGGTGATTAACGCGCTGGCTTTCCCCACTATGCTGGCTTTGCTGGGCACGGCGCTGGTGGTGCTGCTCACGCGCTACTTCGGCCACACCATGACGGCGCCCTACGTGGTGCTGACGCTGGCCGGCTTGTTTGGCGTGCTGGCCAACGCCAGTACGCTCTTTGGGCTGTGGCGGCGGCGGGTGCAGCTGTCGGGCGGCGCGGTGGCCCACCTGGGCGTGGCCCTAATGCTGCTCGGCATGCTGGCCTCGGCGGGCTACAGCAGCGTGATTTCGCGCAACAGCACCGGCAAGCTCATTTCGCGCGAGATGAACGACCAGGAGAACGCCGACAACGTGCTGCTGTGGCGCAACGAGCAGGGCACCATGAACGGCTACAACGTGACTTACAGCGGCCAGTATCTGGACGTGCCGGGCGTGCCCGAGTACGTGAATACCAACCTCATCTACCGCACCGACGACGAGTACAAGGCCGTGGCGCGGGGCGACATCAGCGCGGCGGGCAAGGTCTACTTTCACACTGGCGACACGCTCGGCATCCGGCCCGAGAATACCTACTACCGCGTCGATTACCAGGACCAGAAGTCCAGGCAGCAGTTTACGCTCTACCCGAGGGCCCAGGTCAACGAGGAGATGGGCGGCATCCTGGCCTCGCCGGCGCTGCAGCGCTTCTGGGACCACGATATCTACTCGCACATCTCGTCGGTGCCCGACCCGCGCAAGGCTACGCCCTGGGGCCCGGCCCTGGCCCACTCGCTGGCCGTGGGCGACACGCTATTTTTAAACGATTACTTCGCCGTGTTCCGGGCCATCGAGCAGGCCCACGAGGTACCCGGCATCAAACTGGAGCCCGGCGACATTGCCCTGCAGGCCGACATGATTATCACCGGCGAGAAGGGCCGGCAGTACCACGCCCACCCGGTTTTCCTGGTGCGCAACCGCGAAATCGGCCGCGTGCCCGAGGAGATTGACGACCTTGGTTTGCGCATCACCCTCGACCAGATTGACCCCACCAAGGGCAAGTTTACCTTCGGCGTGAGCACGGCGCCCAAGGACTACATCATCCTCAAAGCCACCGAGAAGCCCTTCATCAACCTGCTGTGGGGCGGCACGCTGCTCATGGGCTTTGGCCTGCTGCTGAGCATGCGCCAGCGCCGCTCGGCCACCCGCGCCACCACCGAAGAGCCCGCTGGCAGCGCCAGCGCCGGCCGGGTGGCGGTGGCCTAGGCAGCCTGCACTGCCAGTAAAAAGCACAAAGGCCGCGCTGGGTAGCGCGGCCCTTTTTGCGGCGGCGGGGCCTAGGGGCTAGCCCTCCGGCACGGCCTGAATTTGCTCCAGCAGCACGTCTACTACCCGCTTGATTTCTTCCTGGGCGGCTTGCTGATTGGCGCGGGCGTATTCGCTATCGGGCTCAGCTTCCCAGCGGGCCAGGGCGGCCAGCGTTTCAAGGCGCGTCACGGAGCTTTCAATGCGCGCGTAGATGGCCGCCCATAGCCGCTGGTTCCAGGTGGGCTGCAGCAGCAGGCGCAGGCGCAGGTCGAGCAGACGCATCACAACGGCCGCCAAGCGCTCCAGCAGGTCGCTCTGCATATCGCTGAACGAGCGTGCCTGGTGGTCGATAACGCACAGCACCCCAATAGGATAACCCGCAGCAGTGCGCAGCGTGCAGCCCGCGTAAAAGCCCAGGTCGAGGCGACGCACTAGGACGTTGTTTATCAGGTCGCAGGGGTTGGCCTTTAGGTCTTCAAATACACTTACCGACTCGTGCAGCAGCGCCACCGAGCACAGGGTTTCCCAGCGGTTCACGCGGTCCAGGGAGGGGTCCAGGCCGTGGTTGAGCCCAAAGCGCACCTCTTCCTCTTCTACGAAGGCGATAATTGCAATAGGAACTTCAAACAGCTTGGCCGCCAAGCGCACAAGCTCGGTGAAGGTTTCGTCCTGCATCGTGTTGTACAGCTGGTACGGACGCAGCGCCTGCAGGCGCAGCTCTTCTAAGGAGGCTAGCGGAACGCTGGAATATGGCTCCATACGGAATAAAATAAGCGCGAGCTGGGGAAAACATCAAAAGTATTACCGCTTACGCTGGGTACAAGTTAAACATTGTTTAATCTACTTTGCTCGCTAGCTGAATCATTCGATTTGGGCTGCTAACGGCCGGGGCGCGGCAATAAAAAAGCCCCCGGCAACCAGCGCTGTCGGGGCCTGTCGGCGTGGTGAAGCACCCTAGGGGCTACTTGGCAATGGCAAGCTGACGGGTTGTGAAGTCGTCGCCGGTGCGCACCAGCCAGTGAAAGATACTGGGGGCCAGGGTGCTCAGGTCGAAGCGGTTGAGGGCAGTGGCTTTCAACGCGTCCCCCACAAGGCAATTCAGCGTTTGGGCCTAGGGCCGCGCCGCCCGCCAAGGCCAGGGCCAGCTGCCGCAGCGCAGCAGCTGCGACGTAATTTTTCACCCTGAACAAGAGCGGAAAGGCTAACGGGAGTAGGACCGGTAAAGGCCGCCGCCTAAACTTGCCGCGGGTAAGCTCCCGCCGCAGGGGCTAGGCGCAGAACTGCTACCGCTCCCGGCCAGGGGCTTACCTGCTCCTTTAGGGCCTCTTTGGGCGGGCCATACGCACCCTTTTTTTCGCGTCTTTTTTCAGTTTTTTGCCGTGGCGGACCATTCGCTTTCTTCTTCGCTGCGCCTGGGGCTATTGGGGGCGGGGCGCGTAGCCGCCGCCCTAGGGCCGGCGCTAGTGGCGGCCGGCCACCAGGTGGTGTTTGTGAGCAGCCGCGCGCCGGGCCCGGCGGTGGCGCTGGCCGCGCGCCTGCCTGGCTGCCGCGCCTTGCCCGCCGCCGAGGCCCTAGGCGCCCTGCCCCCGGCCGATGCCTACCTGCTGGCCGTGCCCGATGCCGCCGTGCCCGCGCTGCTAGCCACGCTGCCCTGGCCGCCCGGCGCCGTGGTGGCCCACCTGGCCGGGGCCCTGCCGCTGGCTGTGTTCGAGGCCGCGCCTCTGGTGCAGGGTGGCGTACTTTACCCGCTCCAAACTTTTAGTGCCGGCCGCGCCATTGCCTGGCCCACGGTGCCGCTGTTTGTGGAGGCCGCCACGCCCGCCGCCGAGGCCCTGCTACTCACCCTGGCGCGCAGCCTGAGCGAGCACGTTGCGCACCTGGGCTCGGCGCAGCGGCTGCGGCTGCACCTGGGGGCCGTGTTTGCCAGCAACTTCACCAACCACCTGCTGGGCCTAGCCCAAACTCTACTGGCCGAGGCCGCCCTGCCCTTCGAGCTGCTGCACCCGCTAGTGCACGAAACCGTGGCTAAGGCCCTGGCGGCCGAGCCCAATGCCTTTGCGGTGCAAACCGGGCCCGCCGTGCGCCACGATGCGCCCACCCTGGCTTCCCACGCCGCCGCTCTGGCCGCCCACCCCGCCTGGCAGCACCTCTACGCCGAGCTGTCGGCCAGCATTCAGGCGGCGGCCGGGGGCTAAGGCGGGCGGCGACGGGCAGCAGCGTACCTTTGGGGCTTTAACAGCGCCTAGCCGGCACCTTACGTTTTGTCTCCCTCTACCATCGTTTTTCAGTTTCAGGATGGCCAGCCGGCCCAAACCCACGTGGGAGCCAGCGGCGAGTCGGTACTCGACGTGGCCCTCAACAACGGCATTAAGCTCCAGCATAACTGCGGCGGCGTATGCGGCTGCAGCACCTGCCACATCTACGTCGAGCAAGGCCTCGACGAGCTGCCCGACATTTCCGAGAAGGAAGAAGACTTTATTGACCGCGCCATCAACCCGCGCATCAACTCGCGCCTAGCCTGCCAGTGCGTGCTACCCAATCAGGGCCTGGAAGTGGTAGTGCTGCTGCCACCCCAAAACTTCCTGGGGCACTAATATTTAATTATGAATGGGGAATTATGAATTAGCGGCAAGCGCTAATGATGATAGCTCATTCATGATTTATAATTTGTAATTCACAATTCTAAAAAGATGAACCACTACGAGCCGCCCATGCACTGGGCTGACCACGAAGACATTGCCATGGCGCTCTACGAGAAGTTTGGCGATGACTTTTCGGAAGCCAAGATTTACCGCATCCGCTTTACCGAGTTGCTCGACTGGGTGGTGGAGCTGCCCAACTTTGCCGGCACCCGCGAGCAAGCCAACGAGGGCCACCTAGAGCAGATTCAAGCCAAGTGGGTGTACGAGTGGCGCGACCACCAGTAAGCCCCGCCTATTCGCTATGAAGCAAGGCACCGTTAAGTTTTTCAACGAGGAAAAGGGCTACGGCTTCATCACCGACGATGAAACCCGGCAGGATTTTTTTGTACACGCGTCCGGTCTCAACGGCACCCAGGTGCAGGAGCACGACCGCGTAGCGTTTGACACGCAGCAGGGCCGCAAGGGCCTCAACGCCGTGAACGTGCGCAAGCTGTAGCGCCCTGGGCCGGACCAAGCCAGGCTGGTAGGCACCCGAGCTCACCGTAGTTATGCACTCCCTTACCGCCCCTGTCTTGCCGCCCTCCCCTACCTCTGCCGCCCCCGCCGACGATGACCTGCTGCCGGGCCCCGAGCGGGCCGCGCGGCTGCGGTGGGCCCTGCCGGGGCTGGTGCGCTGGCCTAACCTGGCCATTATGCTGCTGTGCCTGCTGCTGGTGCGCGGGCCGCTGCTGCTGCCGGGGCAGCCCCTAGGGGTGGTGCTCACCCAGCGCTTTGGGCTGCTGGTGCTGGGCGCGCTGCTGGTGGCGGCGGCCGGCTACGTCATCAACGACTACTACGATGTGAAGATTGACGCCATCAACCGGCCCGACCGGCTGGTGGTGGGCCGGCTGCTCACGCGCCGCCGCGCCATGCTCACCCATCTGGTGCTCAGTGGCTTGGGCATTGCGCTGGCGGTGCTGGCGGGCAGCGGCAAGCGCCAAATGCTGGTGCTGGGCCTGGTGACGGCCAGCGCGGCGCTGCTGCTGTGGGGCTACTCGGCGCGCTTCAAGCGGGTGGCGCTGGTGGGCAATGCCAGCATTGCGGCCCTCACGGCGGCGCTGGTGGTGCTGCCCGAGCTGCAGCTGCTTACGGGCCGCGAGGCGGTGTGGCTCTACGCGCTGGCGGCTTTCTTGCTGACGATGGTGCGCGAGATTGTGAAGGACGTGGAGGACATGCGCGGCGATGCCCAGCACGGCTGCCGCACCCTGCCGCTGGTGTGGGGCGTGGCGCGCAGCAAGTGGGTGGCGGGGTTTTTCTTGCTGGGCCTGGGAGCGCTGGTGCTGGGCGCCGGCGGGCAGCTGCTGGCCTGGCACCACTACCGGCTGGGCGCCTGGCTGCTGGCCTTGGTGGCGCTGCCACTGCTAGCCCTAGCGCGCCAGCTGGCGCGGGCCGACCGGCGGCGCCATTTTCGGCAGTTGAGCGCCTGGTGCAAGGGCATTATGCTGGCGGGGGTTTTGAGCATGCTGCTGGCCTAGGGTTTCGCCTGGGCAGCCAGCGGGCGCCGCCGTACACAAGCTCCGTGCCAACCGTAGCGGGGCTATTTGCGTTAGCGGCGCATCTACGCTTCACCTGAACTTTTGTATGCGCCTTTTTTCGCTACTAGCACTTGGCTTATTAGTGGGCACCGCGGGGGCTAGCTATGGGCAAACTACCCCAGCCGACACTACCCGCCAGGCCGTTAATACGGCCAAGGCCCCCAACGCCGCTAAGCCCAACAAGATTACGATTCTGCCGGTGCCGGTGCTGTTTTATCAGCAGGAAACCGGGGCGGGCTACGGCCTGGGCGGCTTGCTGAGCGGCCGACTGGGGCAGGACACGACCACCCGCGCTTCCAACGCCCGCGTGCAGTTCTGGACTACCCAAAAGAGCCAGTCGCTGGTGCAGTTCGTGCACACTGTTTACTCGCCCGGCGAGAAATTTTACCTTAATGGTGAAATCAGCTCTTACAAAAACCGGCTTTATTACTTCGGCATCGGCAATGAGGCGCCAGCGGTCACCAATGCCCACCGCTCATTCCTTGATTTTCAGCTGTTTATTATCAATCAGCGCGTACAGAAAAGCATTGCTAAAAACCAGTTCCTAGGCTTGCAGTACCGCCTCTCGCGGGTCTACAACCTTTCGCAGGAGCAGGGACGGGTGAACGACGACGGCGACCAGATTAACCCAGCTGGTGACCCGGCTACGCAAAACTATTTCAACCTGGACCCGCGCCTCGACCAGCGCCAGCGCCTCAATTTTAGCCTCTCGGGCATCGGCCCAGTCTATACCCTCGATAGCCGCGACGTAGCCCTGGCTGCTTCCAAAGGTAATTTGCTGGACTTGCAGGTGATGTTCAACGGCAAGTTTGTGGGCTCCGACTACAACTTCGTGCGCTACCAGATTGACGCCCGCCACTACCAGCGCATCTTCAGCGACAAGACCATCCTGGCGCTGCAGTTTCTGGGGCAGTTTCACTCGGGCAATGTGCCGTGGTACGGGCTGGCCGGCATTGGGGCCAACCTAGGGGGTACGCTCTACGACAACGCCAACCTGATGCGCGGCATCTACGAGCAGCGCTTCCGCGACCGCCAGCTGATGACGGCCCAGGCCGAGCTGCGCCAGCACTTGTTTTGGCGCCTCGACGGGGCCGCGTTCCTGGGCGTAGGGCAGGTGGGCTACAACATCAGCGACTACACGTTTGGGGGCATCCATACGGCGGGGGGCATCGGGGCACGCTTCAACTTCATTCGCCGCGACCGGGTGAACCTTCGCTTCGACTACGCCTTCGGCACCGACCCTGGCTTCTACTTTGCCATCGGCGAGGCTTTTTAAGCGCGGATGGCCCTAGGCCCGTCCGCGCCACCAAGCCGCGCTGCCCTCGCTGGGCGGCGCGGCTTTTTTGGTGGTCGCTCGCTAGTGAATGGCTCCTTGGCTAAAATTGTTAGGTCGGCTATAAAGGGCTTTTCATACTGACAAGCAAATAATTACAAATGTCTAGTGAATGAACAGTGGATGAGCGAATTAAAATAGCGCTAATTTCTTGGGCCTAGCCTCAATCCTTCTGCTTAGGGCGGCGTACATAACCGCCTCTATGGACCATTTCGCCACGCCGGCCCGCTTCCACGCTACGCGGGAGGCTACGGCCGCTGCTCCGCCGGCCCCCTCCCTGCTGCCCCCTGCGCCGGCCACCGAGCTGCAGCAGTTGGAGCACACGCTCCGCCGCCAACTGCCGCCGCCCGACGGTGCCCTGCAGGCCTGCGTCATTATTCCGGCCAAGGACGAAGCGGCGGCGCTACCCGCCACCCTGGCCGCGCTAGCTGCCCAAACCACCCTCGACGGCCAGCGGCTACCCGTCGGCATGATTGAGGTGATTGTGCTGGCCAACAACTGCCGCGACCGCACGGCGGCGGCTGTGCGCCAAGCGGCCCGCCGCCACCCTAGCCTAGTGGTGCACGTGGCCGAGCTAGCCCTACCGCCCGCGCATGCCCACGTAGGCCGCGCCCGCCGCCTGCTGCTCGATGAGGCCGCCCGCCGCCTCGAAACCACCATTGGCGCCACTGGCGTACTGCTCAGCACCGATGCCGACACGCTGGCCGCCTCCACGTGGGTGGCCGCCAACCTGCGCGAGATAGAGCGCGGGGCCGAAGCCGTGGGGGGACGCATCCTCACCCAAACCTCGGCGGCGGTGGAGCCCTGCCCGGTGCGCCGCATCCAGGTGTACGACGCCGCCTACCGCGTGCTGCTACGCCAGCTCGAAGACCGCCTCGACCCCTGCACGGCCGACCGCTGGCCCTGCCACCACCAGCACTACGGCGCCAGCCTGGCCCTCACGGTGCGGGCCTACCGCCGCGTGGGCGGCATGCCAGCAGTACCTTATCTAGAAGATGAGGCCTTGTGGCAACTGCTGTGCGCTCAAGACTTGCCGGTGCGCCACAGCCTTCACGCCCAGGTATATACCTCGGCCCGGCGCTGTGGCCGCGTCGAGGTGGGCCTGTCATGGCAGCTGCGCGAGTGGGAGCACCTGAGCGCCCAACAGGGCGAGCTGCACGTTCCCTGCCCCCACGAGCTGGCGCGGGTGTGGCGCGCACGCCGCCGCCTGCGCGCCTGGCACCAGCAAGGCGCCCGCGCCGTGGGGCCCGAGCTGGCCCGCCTGGCTCAGGCACTGGAAGTAACTCCAGCTCAGCTTTTACAGCAAGCCCGCGCCACCGCAGCATTTGGGACACTGTGGCAATGGGTGGAAGCCACCCGCGGGGCTGTGCTGCCCGTGCCCCTTTCGGGCGCGCTGCGTGACCTCCGGCGCTACTTGCGCGAGGGCGTGAAGGGAGCCGTGTAGCAGCGGCAGCCGCTTTCTGCCACAGCAGTGCCCTAGGGATTCAGGCCGAGCTAATGATCTTAAGCGCAGCGTAGTTTCTCGCGTGCTGGTATTGGCAGGAAATATCCACAGCAGCAAAGGAGCGCCTTGCCAGGCTTGCCGAAGCAAGACGCTCTTTTGCAACCGACCCTTATATGGTGAGTAACTTCCGCTTCAGGCGCAGTACGTATTAACCCTAGTTGGCCTTTTCCAGCAGGTCGAGCCGGTAGTTATCGGCGCGGTGGCCGTGCAAGTGCCGCAGGGGGCCACCGGGCCGGGTTTTCTCCAGAAAAAACGCGTGCACTTCGTCGCCGGTCTGGGGGTAGTCGGGTACGAAGGGGGTCCAGTGCACCAGTAGCAGCTGGCCGCCGGGCCCTAGGGCCGCCAGTAGTTGGTCGGCGGCGCGCGTCAGGTCGGGCCGTGACCAGTAGTAGCCCACTTCTGACAGCAAAATCAGGTCGAACTGACCGGCCGGAAACTCGTTGGGTACTTGCAGGCGCCTTATCTCTACCTGGGGCAGGCTGGCGCAGCGCTGCCGGGCCTGGGTTAGGGCCGCCTCGCTCACGTCTACGCTCAGCAGGTGGCCGCAACGCGGCGCTAGCTGCGCCGTGAGCACCCCAATAGAGCAGCCAATCTCGAAGGCCCTAGGGTAGTGCGGGCGCGGCAGGGCCGCCAGCGTATCGGCGTATTTGGCGCGCTCGTAGGGGCTGCTAGTGAAGGCCCAGGGGTCGTTGCTGGCCCGGTACACATCGTCGAAATAATTGGGGGGCAGGGAGTCGGGGTGTTGGTCGTTCATAGCCAGAAGGTAGCGAGCGTTTTATTCAATGTACACCTCAAACGGCTGGGCAAAGTGGCTGAGCATGTGCGCCGACAGCAGAAAGCCGCTAGGGTCGTCGGCGATGGTGCCAGGGGCCAGCTGCGAGCGGTGCGCGGCAATGGCCCGCTGCTTCTGGGGCAGCACGGCGGCCACGTCCAGTCGGAAGCCGGTGCCTTCGCCCGGCTGGGGTAGGTCGGCGGGGGCGGCGCGCTCCCAGGCCCACACCATATACTCGAGGCGGCGCGGGGGCTGGGGCAGGCGGGCCAACGCGGCGGCCACCAGGGCGGCCGTGGCGCGGTGGTCGGGGTGCGGGTCGCGGCGCCAGGGCACCAGCACGGTGTCGGCCTGCTTATCGGCCAGGAAAGCAGCCAGGCGGTCGGCCGCCGCCTCAAACGCGGGACCCTGGCTAGGCACCTGGCTGTCGGGCAGGCCCAGGTACAGCACCTCGCGGTTTTCATCCACGCCCAGCACGGCCAGGGCGTGGCGCAGCTCGGCGTAGCGCAGCTCGCGCCGGGCGGGCGCCGGAAAGTCCTGCGAGTGCGGGTGCGACATGGTACCGTCGCTAACCAGGGCGGCGGCCACGGGCAGGCCTGCCTGCCGCAGCAGGGCTAGCAGGCCGCCGCAGCCTAGGGCCTCATCGTCGGGGTGGGGCACCACAATCACGGTGCGGCCCAGTGTGGCGGCGTAGCTGGCCGGGCGCAGCGGGTACTCAGTAAACGGAATGGCCATGCTGATAAGTGGCGACGAGCTACCCAACTGGGCGCTCCTAGGGCCCGCCAGCGCATTGCAGCAGCCAGGGCCCAGGGTTTTGCCTACGGCCCAATCAGCATTCAGTTAGCCCTAGGGCCTAAAAAAGCTGGTAGGCCGGCTTGTCGGAGGCGAGCGCGAAGCGGCCGGCATCGGCCAAGGCGGCGTCGGGAGCGGGCTGGCGCAGGTAGTGGGTGAGGTCGCGGTGCAAGCGCTCGAAGGGCTCGGGCTGCAGCAGACCGCGGGCGCCCACGCAGCGCTCGGCCAGGCGCAGGGTGGTGAGGCAGATTTCCTCGGTGGCCGTGCGCATCAGGTTGGCGTAGGCGGCGATGGTAGCCAGGCGGGCCGGGTCGGGGACAGTGGCACCGGCGGGCAGCGCGGCGTGCTCGGCGGCGCCCTGCAGCCAGCGCTGGCCGGCTTCGTGCAGCACCAGCAGCTCGCCCAGGCGCTGGCGCTGGTAGGGGTCGTCGGTGCGGTGCTGGCGGCGCAGAAAGCGCCGGGTTTCGTCGAGCACGGCGGCCGCGCCGCCCAACTGCACGGCCGCGAAGCGCACCGCTCCACCCCCAAACCAAGGCTGCTGGTAATAGTCGTTGGGCTGGCCGATGAGGTCCGACGGCGCGATTTCCAGGCCCTCTACCTGGGCCCGGAAGCTGGCGGTGGCCCGCATGCCGAGGGGCCGCCAGAAGCTGCGGTCGAGGGTGGGGGCTTGCTGGTCGGCGGGCAGCAGCAGCAGCTGCCAGCCCTGCTTGTCGGGCAGCGCTCCCGTAAGCAAGGCCCGGCTCACCTGGCCGGCGCCCGAGGCGAAAGTTTTGGCGCCGTGCAGCCGGTAGCCCTGCGCATTGGGCAAAGGCTCCAGGCGCACGCCCTCGGCGGGGTTCTCGGTGTTCCAGACCCCGAATAAGTGGCCGGCGCGGGCATCGGCCGCCGCCCGCGCCTGCTGGGCGGGGGTGCCAAAGCGGCGCACCAGCAGCAGGGCGTTGCAGTGGCCTTCCCAGAGGCGGCCTACTGCCAGGTTGCCCCGGCCTAGGTGGTAAAGGGTTTGCAGCAAAGCCAGGGTGTGGGCGGGCTCGCCCAGGCCGGCACCGCCCTGGCTCATGGGCAGCGGGGCGGCCAGCAAGCCGGCCTCGCGCAACCACTGCATTTCGAGCGTGGGGAAGCCCCCGGCCACATCGGTAACCGCCGCCTGGCCGAGCAGCCGGGCAGCTAGCTGGGCGGCGGCCGCCGCGGCGGCCGCGGGGGTGGCTGGCAGCGCCGTGGCTTCGCCCGCCGGCGCGGCTGGGGCAAGTGTAAAATCGGCAGCATGGAAGTCAGTCATCAGCGCGCGGCGGAAAAGGAATGGGTAGTAGAAGCTTACTTAACCCCGAAGTGCCGCCGATAGTTGCCTGGCCCTACTTCTACGCCCGCTACCCTAGGCCCCCAGGCTTTGCACCAGTGCCAGCAGCTCCTGCTGGGTGGTTTGGGTTTTGTCGTGGGCGTACCAAGAGTGTATCTGCGTGATGTACTCGTCGTGCGGCATGCCCTCGCCTTTGAGGCGCAGCAGCAGCGCCTGGGCCGGCGCGGGCCTAGGGCCCCAGGCGGCCACTTCCGTCAGGGTGTCGGCCTCGAACACGACGAGGCGCGGAATGGCGCGGCTGGTGCCGGTGAGGTAGCGGTCCATGAGGTCCAGGTTTTCGTCGCGCAGCAGGTAGCGGGTTTCGATGTTGCCCTCGCTGGCCTGGGCCACGGCCTCCATCACGGGCACCAGCTGGGCCGCGTCGCCGCACCAGCCTTCCGTTAGTATCAGCCACACGTAAGGGCGCGGCAGCTGGCGGGCGGCGGCTACCAGCTCGGGCAGCAGGTGCACGGTTTTGTCGAGGCGCTGCATACGCTGCACGTTGAGCTGGGTGTAGTGCGTCAGCTCGGGGGTTTGCTGGGGGCCGGTGGTTTTGCCTTCGGCCAGCAGCTGGTCGATGTGCTGGCGGTAGCTGGCGTAGGTGTAGGCCGCAGCCAGGCGGGCGGAACTCAGGGCGGGCGCGTTGGGCGGGGTGGTGGCGGGCATGTAGCGAGGTAGTGGTGGCGTGATGGGGTAGTAGTGCTTTAACCACCACCGCGGCTGGAAGTCAGTCTCCCTAGGCCTTTTTTCCGAAAAAAAGCCCTAGGGCCGCCCGCCCCGCCTACCTTTGCCAGGCCAACCCGCGCCGGTGCTTGGCCGGACCAGGGAAGCGACGCGCCACGCGCCGCCGGGCATTGTACCCCCACTTATTTCCCGTTTTTCATGTCCGCTCGCCCCATTCGCGCCGCGCTCCTATCCGTTTACCACAAAGACCGGCTGGCCCCGCTGGTAGCCACTCTGCGCCGCCTCGGCGTCACGCTCTACTCCACGGGCGGCACCCAACAGTTTCTGGAAGAGCAAGGTGCTGAAGTAGTTGCCGTAGAAGACCTGACGGGCTTCCCCGAAGTATTTGGCGGGCGCGTAAAAACGCTGCACCCCAAGGTATTTGGGGGCATCCTGCACCGCCGCCACGAGGCCGCCGACCTGGCCCAGGCCCAGGAGCACGGCATCCCGCCCATCGACCTGGTGGTGGTGGACCTGTATCCCTTCGAGGAAACAGTGGCCAGCGGCGCCGACGAGCAGGCTGTGATTGAGAAAATTGACATCGGCGGCATCGCGCTGCTGCGCGCCGCCGCCAAAAACTACCGCGACGTGCTGGTAGTCAGCTCGCGCGACCAGTACGAGGCCGTGACGAAGCTACTGGACGAAACCAACGGCAGCCCCAGCTACGACGACCACCGCCACTACGCCGCCGCCGCCTTCGCCACTACCAGCCACTACGACACCGAGATTTTCAAGTACGTGAGCCAGGGCACTACCCTAGGGGCTACCGGCGGGCAAACCACCCCCCTGCGCTACGGCGAAAACCCGCATCAGGCCGGCGCCTTCCTCGGCGACCTGGGGGCGCTGTTCGACCAGCTGCACGGCAAGCAGCTGAGCTACAACAACCTGGTGGACGTGGATGCCGCCGTGCAGCTCATGCGCGAGTTTGCCCTAGGGCCGCCCGCCGTGGCCATTCTCAAGCACACCAACGCCTGCGGCGTGGCCCAGGCCGCCAGCCTGCACGAGGCCTACCTGAACGCCCTGGCCTGCGACCCAGTGTCTGCTTTCGGCGGCGTGATTATCGTGAACAAGCAAGTGGATGAGGCCACGGCCCAGGAGCTGAACAAGCTGTTCTTCGAGGTGCTCATTGCGCCGGAGTTCGCGGCCGACGCCTTGCCCATCCTGCAAAGCAAGAAAAACCGCATCCTGCTGCGCCAGAAGCCGGTGGAGCTGCCTAAGAAGCTCATCAAGACGCTGCTCAACGGCGTAATTGAGCAGGACGCCGACCTGGCCATCGAAACCGCCCAGGACTTCCGCACCGTTACCGAGTCGGCCCCCAGCCCCGACGAGACAGCGGCCCTAGAGTTTGCCCTCAAGATTTGCAAGCACACCAAGAGCAACACCATCGTGCTGGCCCGCGCCGGCCAGCTGCTGGCCAGCGGGGTAGGCCAGACCTCTAGAGTCGATGCGCTGCGCCAGGCCATCGAGAAAGCCGGTAGCTTCGGCTTCGACCTGCACGGCGCCGTCATGGCCTCCGACGCCTTCTTCCCCTTCCCCGACTGCGTGGAAATTGCCGGGGCGGCCGGCATCCGGGCGGTGGTGCAGCCCGGCGGCTCCATTAAGGACCAGGATAGCATCGCCGCCTGCAACCGCCTGGGCATGGCCATGGTGCTGACGGGAGTGCGCCACTTCAAGCACTAACCTATTCCGTTTGAAATGAGTTAAAAGCGAACGTCATGCTCATCTGGCGTCCGCTTGCCGAAGCATCTCTACCGCGCCGTATTGTTTGGTAGAGATGCTTCGACAGGCGGACGCCAGATGAGCATGACGTGCTTTTTTATCCCAGACCTTCCCGAACCCTATGCACGAAATTGAACTCCTGGTAATTCTACTGGCCGTGACGACGGCGCTGGCCGAGGTGGCTAATCGGCTGAGCATTCCGTACCCGGTGCTGCTGGTGCTGGCGGGCCTGGGGCTGAGTTTGCTGCCGGGGCTGCCGCCGGTAGTGCTGGCGCCCGAGCTGGTGTTTTTCGTGTTTCTGCCGCCGCTGCTCTACGCCTCGGCCTGGGAGCTGTCGTGGTCGGCGTTTCGGAGCGAGGCGCGGCCCATCAGCTTGCTGGCGGTGGGGTGCGTGCTGTTTTCGCTGGCCGTGGTGGCGGCCGTGGCCCATTACGTGCTGCCCGGCTTCGGCTGGGGGCCGGCCTTCGTGCTGGCGGCCATTGTGGCGCCCACCGATGCCGTGTCGGCCTCGGTGGCCACCAAGGGGCTGCCGGTGCCGCGCCGCCTCACCACCATCCTGGAGGGCGAAAGCCTGGTGAACGACGCCACCGGCCTGATTGCCTACCGCTACGCGGTGGCGGCGGTGCTTACGGGGCAGTTTGCCCTAGGGAAGGCGGCGGGGCAGCTGGTGCTGGTGGCCGGGGTGGGCATTGGGGTGGGGCTGGCCGTGGGGGCCGCGTTCTACGGCGTTCACCGCCTCTCGCGCACCAGCGTGGCCATCGATACTAGCCTGAGTTTGCTCACGCCCTATGCCGCCTACCTGCTAGCCGAAACCTTTCACGGCTCGGGGGTGCTGGCGGTGGTGGCGGCGGCCCTGTTTGGCAGCCACTACTCGGGCCGCATCTTCGCCCACGACCGGCGCCTGCAGGCCGCGGCCGTGTGGGACACGCTGGAGTTTCTTATGAACGGGCTGGTATTCATCCTTATCGGCCTGCAGCTGCCTGCCGTTATCGAGGGGGTGGCGCCCGGCCTGCGCTGGCCGCTGGTGGGCTACGGCGTGCTCATCAGCTTGGCCGTGCTCGGCGCCCGCATGTTGTGGGTGTACCCCAGTTCCTACCTGCCGCGCTGGCTCAGCCGCCGGGCCGAAGTCGATGCGCCCACGTTTGGCGAGCTGACGCTGCTGGGCTGGGGCGGGATGCGCGGGGTGCTGAGTTTGGCTGCCGCGCTGGCCGTGCCGTTGGCGCTGCCGTCGGGAGCTGAGTTTCCGCAGCGCAATCCCATTCTGCTGCTCACCTTCATCGTTATTCTGGTGTCGCTGCTGGTGCAGGGCCTCACCCTGCGGCCGCTCATCAGCCTGCTAGGCATCGAAACCGACGACCGGGCCGAGCGCGAGGAGTTGGCGCTGCGCGTGCGCTTGGCCTCGCAGTCGCTGGCCTACCTGCGCAGCCCCGAAGCCGCCAGCCAGGCCCCGGCCGAAATCCTGGGCCGTATGCAGTCGCGCTACCAGATTCGCCTCGACCGCCTGCAAAAACGGGCCACCGAGGGCCACGACGCCGTGCCCGAAGCCACGCTCTCGCCCTTCCAAAAGCTGCAGGAAGTGCTCATTCACTACGAGCGCGGCGTGCTGGAAGAGCTGCGCCGCGCGCACGACAGCAGCGAGGAAACCCTGCGCAAGCTAGAGCTGGAGCTTGACCTGGAGGAAGGCCGCCTGGCCCTCGACAAGGCGCAGTAGGCCCTAGGGGCACCAGCCAAGCCGGAGGTGGCCGGCCGGCGATGGGGACGGGGCTTGCCCCCGCCCGGCGGCAGGCGGAACTCCACCGCGCCAGCTTGCAAACCCGCCCGAGCATCGTGCAACGACGGGCGGGGGCCAGCCCCGCCCCTACGCCCTGGCGACCAAGTGCGTTTAGTCTGTGCCAGGGGTAACCGCCCTTTCAACCCCGGCGAGTTATATCGTACCTTTGCTCCTTACTACGACCGACTAATTCGCTCCGCGTTTTTTAAATGGGTTTCTTCAACTTCCTGACCAGCGACATTGCCATGGACCTGGGCACGGCCAATACCCTTATCATTCACAATGACAAGGTAGTAGTGGACGAGCCGAGCATCATTGCCAAAGACCGGACCACCAACAAGGTGATTGCCGTGGGCAGCCGGGCCCAGCAGATGCACGAGAAAACCCACGATAATATTAAGACCATCCGGCCCCTGAAAGACGGCGTGATTGCCGACTTCCACGCCGCCGAAGAAATGATTAAGGGCCTTATTCGGCTCATCGACACCCGCAACCGCTTGTTCCAGCAGTCGCACCGCATGGTTATCTGCATTCCCTCGGGCATCACGGAAGTGGAGAAGCGCGCCGTGCGCGACTCGGCCGAGCACGCCGGCGCTAAGGAAGTGTGGATGATTCAGGAGCCCATGGCCGCCGCCATCGGCATCGGCATCGACGTGGAGCAGCCCATGGGCTCGATGATTATCGACATCGGGGGCGGCACCACCGAGGTGGCCGTTATCGCGCTGTCGGGCATCGTCTGCGACCAAAGCATTAAAACGGCCGGCGACGTCTTCAACCAGGACATTCTCGACTACATGCGCCGCCAGCACAACCTGCTGATTGGCGAGCGCTCGGCCGAGCGTATCAAGATTGAGGTGGGTGCAGCCCTGACCGAGCTAGACGTGACGCCGCCCGACTACGAGGTGCGTGGCCGCGACCTGATGACGGGCATCCCGAAGGTGATAAAGGTCACGTCGTCGGAAATCGCCATCGCCCTCGACAAGTCGGTGGCCAAAATCGAAGAAGCCGTGCTCAAGGCCTTGGAAATCAGCCCACCCGAGCTGTCAGCCGACATCTACGAGAACGGCATCCACCTGACCGGCGGCGGCGCCCTGCTGCGCGGCCTCGACAAGCGCCTGGCCGCCAAAACCAAGCTGCCCATCCACATTGCCGAAGACCCGCTGCGCGCCGTGGTGCGCGGCACCGGCAAGGCCATCAAGGACATTCAGGGTTTCCGGGGCGTACTCTTGACGTAGTCAAAGAGCAATCTAAGGCGGTCATGCTGAGCTGGCCGAAGCATCTCTGCTGCGTAACTAACTCCTGACGTTAGGATTACGCACGCAGTAGAGATGCTTCGGCCAGCTCAGCATGACCGCCTTTAGTACCTTTTAACTTTTAAATCATAACTCAACGAAGTGCGTAACCTCATCGCGTTTGTGCTGCGCTACCAGGGCGTGATGCTCTTCGTGCTGCTGGAAGTGGTGAGTTTATTTTTGTTTATTACCAACAGCTCGTACCAGCGGGCGGCGTTCTTCAACTCGGCCAATGCCTACGCGGGGGCCGTGCTGACGCGCCGCACCGAAGTGGCCGACTATTTCCGCCTGGGCGAGCTGAACCAGCAGCTGCTGGCCGAGAACGCGCGCCTGCACCAGCAGCTATTTCCGCCCGACTTTGCCCACCGCGAGGCCGACTCGCTGCCCGTGGGCCGCGACACGCTGGGCCGCCTCGTGTACCGGCACTTGCGGCCCCGGCTGGCCGCCCCGGCCCTAGGGGCTGCGGGGCCCGCCAAGGCTAGCGGTAGCCCCCCGCCCCTCGCCCCCCGCTACCCCGACACGCTGCTGCTGGGCGATACCCGCCTGCCCACCCGCAGCGCGGCTTACCCGCTAGTGCCGGCCCGGGTGGTGAACAACTCGCTGCGCAGTGTGGATAACTACTTGACGCTGAACGTGGGCGCGGCCGATGGCGTGCAGACGGGCCAGGGCGTGCTGGCCCCAGGTGGCGTGGTGGGCCGCATCAAATCGGTGAGCGCGCACTACGCCACCGTCACGTCGCTGCTAAACTCGAAGACGGCGGTGGCGGCCCGCCTCAAGCGCGACGGCACGTTTGGCAGCCTGCGCTGGCCCGGCGATGACTACCGCTACGCGCTGCTCGACTACATCCCGCGCCAAAACAAGCTGATGCGCGGCGACACGGTGCTGACGTCGGGCTACAACGCGGTGTTTCCGGAGGGGGTATTTATCGGCACGGTAGCAGACTTCGTGAAAGAGCCCGACAAGAACTTCTGGACGGTGCAGGTGCGCCTAGGGGTCGATTTCAGCCGGCTCGTGTACGTGTACGTGGTGCACAACCGCGCCAGCACCGAGCGCGACTCGCTGGAAACTGCCCTGACCCAGGAACTGAACCCGCCCAAAGGCACCGCGGCTAAGCCGGCCGCTAAGGGCACCAAGCCGGCCCCTAGCTCTGGCCCCGTGCGCTACGTGCCGCAAACGGGCCTGGTTAATAAGATTGAGGCCGCCCGGCAGGAGGGCTTGGCGCAGGCCCGCGCTGAGTACGCCGCCAAAGCCGCCGCCGAAGCCAAAGCCCGTGCTGCCGCCGAAAAGCTGGCCAAAGCCAAAGCCGCCGCCGAAGCCAAGGCCAAAGCCGCCAAAGCCGCGCAGGCATCCGACGCCACCCCTAGCCCCCCGCCCCAGCCATGAGTGCCGTTTGGATGGTGCTGCGGCAGCTGGTGCGCTTTGCCCTATATGCGGGCGCCTACGTCTTGATTATCAGCCAGCTCAAGCTGTTTGAGGTGGGCTGGTGCTTCTTTTACTTGGGCTTTTTGCTGTTTTTGCCGCTGCGGCTGCCCGTGGCGGCGCAGCTGCTGCTGGGCTTCGGCACGGGCCTGGCCATGGACATCTGCTTCGATACCGGCGGGCTGCACGCGGCCACGGCCGTGCTGCTGATGTACGCGCGCCCTAGGGTCATTGGCCTGCTCACCCCGCGCGACGGCTACGACGCCCAGGACGAGGTGAACGTGCACCAGATGGGCTGGCAGTGGTTTATGGTGTATTTGCTGCTGCTGGTGAGTTTGCACCACGCCGCCTATTTCTTCCTGGAGCTGGGCTCGTTTCGGCGCCCGCTGCTAACGCTGGCGCGGGTGGGGGCCAGCATCCTGTTTACCAGCGTGGCGCTGCTGATTGTGCAGCTGCTGTTCTTCCCGGTGCGCCGGGGCCGGCGGGGGTAGGTTGGTGAAGGGGTGAAGGAATAAACAGGCGGTCATGCTGAGCCTGCCGAAGCATCTCTACCGAACGATACCCTAGGGGCGCGGTAGAGATGCTTCGGCAGGCTCAGCATGACCGCCTGTTTATTCCTTCACCCCTTCATTCATTGCTTCCTGTGCAATTGGCCCAATTCTGGCATCTTTAGGCGAAGCATATTCCTTTTCCGATGCGCCACCTGCTGCTATTTTGCTGCCTGCTGATGACCACCCTCCTCGCCGACTCGGCCGCGCCGGGCCCTAATCCACCCTACGCGGCGCAGTGGAAGCGGATTGACGCGCTGCTGCGTAAGGACCAGACGGCCAGCGCCGCGCCGCTGGTGGAAAAGCTGTACCAGCAGGCCCGGCGCGAGGGCAACACCCCGGCCTACGTGCGGGCGCTGCTGTATAAGATTCGGCTGCTCGAAAACAAGGAGAACGATGCCACCGAAAAGGCCATTGCGCTGCTGGAGCGCGATGCGCAGGCGGCCACCTTCCCGGCGCGGCCCATCCTGCACTCGCTGCTGGCGGGGCTCTACGCCGAGTACTTCAACCAGCACCGCTACCAGCTGTACCAGCGCACGCCGGGGGCCGCCCCCACCACCGACCAGGCCGCGCCCGGCCAGGCCGACGGGGGCACTGACCTCGCCACCTGGGACGCCCGCCGCCTGGGGGCTGCCATTGCCCGCCACTACCAGCAGTCGGTGCAAGATGAGCCCCAGCGCCAGCTGCAAACCACCCTGGCCGAGCTGGGCGACCTGGCCACCGGCGGCGACGCCGAGGGCCGCGCCCGGCGTCCCACCCTCTACGACCTGCTGGCCCAGCGCGCCATCGCGGGCCTGCAAAACCAGGAGCTGACTGCCACGCAGCCCGCGCCGCCCTTCGAGCTGAGCGCTTACCCCACCGCCGCGCTTTTTGGCTCTGCCGCCGAGTTTGCCACCCTAGGGCTGCGCGCGCCGGCCGCCGACTCGCTCAGCCACGAGCTGCTGACTTTGCGCCTGCTGCAAGCGCTGACGGCCCAGCGCCTGCGCCAGCCCCAAAACCAGCTGGCGCTGGCCGACGTGGACTTGCAGCGGCTCGACTACCTGCACAGCCTCGCGCAAGGCACCGACCAAGCTGCCGCCTATGAGCCGGCCCTAATCCGCGCGGCATTAGAATACAAGGACCTACCCATCGGGTCAGAGTTCGTTTTCCGCCAGGCTGTAGCCCGCCATGAGGCCGGCGACGAAATAGCTGCTGTGCATTGGGCCCACACCGCCAATGGACGCTTTCCAAAGTCGCGCGGGGCGGCGCAGGCGCGGCAGTTGCGGGCCGAGATTGAGCAGCCTGAAGTTGCCTTCACGGCGGCCGAAATAGTGGTGCCCGGCCAGCCCTGGCGCCTCGACCTGACGGCGCGCAACGTGCGTGAGTTGCACGCCTGGGCCTACCGCATTTCGCTGCGCGAGTGGCAGCGGGGCACTGGCTTTGATGGGCAGGACTGGACCATAGCCAAGCGCTTTGCGCGCGTTCTCAAGGCTGCGCCGGCCGCTACTTGGCAGGTGCCGGTGCCCGCGCACCCGGCTGACTACAAGGAGCAGCAGTTTGCCGCGGCGGGGCCCGCATTACCGGTGGGCTACTACCTGGTGCTGCTCAGTAACCAGGCCGCGCTGGTTACCGACCCGACCGCTAAGTCGGCGCCGGCGGGCAGCGTGACAGCCTGGGGCGTGCTAGGGGCCAGCGAATTGAGCGCGCTCAGCCAAACCGACGCCACCACCCGCCAAACCCAGGTGCTGGTGCTGCACCGCCAAACCGGGCAACCGCTGGCCGGCGTGCAGGCCCAGCCCACCTACGCCGCCTACCGCAACGGCATGGATACCAAGCGCCTAGGCCCGCCCCAGCCCACCGAAGCCAGCGGCCGCGTCACCCTGCCGGCCCCCACCCAAACCAACGACTACCACGAGCAGCTGGCGGCCGTGCGCCTGTGGCGCGGGCGCGACACGCTGGTGCTCAATAGCCCGGCCGGCTACTACGGCGGCCAGCCGCAGCATCAATTGCAGCAACGCACCTTTCTGTTTAGCGACCGGGCCATTTACCGACCGGGGCAGACGGTGTACTTCAAGGGCATTCTGACCCAGACGTATGGCAATGACACCAAGCTGCTGACGGGCCACCCGGCCAGCGTGCGGCTGCTCGATGCCAACGGCCAAACGGTGCAGACGCTCACCTTCACCAGCTCCGACTTTGGCTCGTTTCACGGCTCCTTCGTGCTGCCTACCGGGCGGCTCAACGGCGAGTACCAGCTGAGCACCGACAACGGCAGCCTGGCTTTTTCGGTGGAGGACTACAAGCGGCCCACGTTTCTGGTGCAGCTGGACTCGGTGCCGGGCCGGCCGCAGCTGGGGCAGCCGCTCACGGCCACGGGCCGGGCCCGCGCCTACGCCGGGCAAGCCACCGACGGGGCCAGGGTGCAGTACCGCGTGACGCGCCGCGAGCTGTGGCCGCTGTTTGGCCGCGCGGCGCAGGCTATTTACGGTTCGCGAGGGCGGGCCCCCAGCCAGGAAGTAGCCCACGGCACCACCACCACCGACGCCGAGGGGCGCTTTAGCTTCACCTTTACGCCGCCGCTGGCCCCTAGGCCCACTGGGCGCCGCTGGGAACCGGGCTACCTCTACGAGCTAACGGCCGACGTGACCGACGCGGCCGGCGAAACCCGCAGCGCTAGCCGCAGCTTCTCCATCGGCCGCAACCCGCTCAGCCTCAGCCTAACCGGGCCCGAGCTGGCCGACCGGCGCCACCTGCCGGCCTTCGCGCTGCTGAGCACCAACGCCACCGGCGAGGCGCTGCCCGCCACCGGCACGCTGCGCCTGCTGGCCCGCCGCTTCCGCCCCAACCCGCCCGGCGTGCCCGGCCCCGCGCCCGAAACGGAGGCCGACGAGCTGCCCGCCGAATTGGTGAAAACCCAGCCCTTCGACACCCGCCAAAACCCTAGGCTCGACCTGGCCGCGCTGCTAGCGCAGGTGCCCACCGGCCGCTACCGCTTGGAGGCGCGGGGCACGGGCGCCGACTCGGCCCGCGCTCAACTCGACTTCACGCTCTTCGACTCGGAGGCGGCCACCGTGCCCTTTGCCACGCCCGACTGGTTTGCGGTGCTGGCCGATACCGTGGCGCCCGGCCAGCCGGCCCGCCTCTTGCTGGGCAGCAGCGAAGCCGACGCCCACGTGCTGCTGGAGGTGGAGCGCGGCGGCCAGCTGCTGCGCCAGGAATGGCTGACGCTAACCGCCGGCCAGCAGCGCCGCCTGAGCCTAGACAGCGGCCCGGCCACGGCCCTAGGGCCGCTTTACATCCACACCACCCAGGTGCGCGACGGCCGCCTCTACCGCCACGATGCCAGCGTGCAGGTGGCCGAGCGCCCGCAGCCGCTGCAGCTCAGCCTCAGCACCTTCCGCGACCGGCTGCAGCCGGGCCAGCGCGAAACCTGGCGCCTCACCATCCGCCAGGCCAACGGCCAACCGGCCGATGCCGAGCTGCTGGCCACGCTCTACGACCAAAGCCTGGACGTTTTTCGGCTACACCGCTTTCAGGGGTTAGAGTTTGGGAATAACTACTACCCGGCGCGGTTTGAGTGGGAAGGCGAGTTTGGGGAGGTGAGTTCTGAATCTTACGGCACTACAGACAGTGGTCCGGGACCAAAAGAGGTTAACTACCCTGAGTTGAATGGCTGGTATCAGCACTTTATTGTTGAAGTACCGGACCAAGATGAGCTAAAAGAGAGAGTAGTATCGACTGTTACCGTAAAAGGCAATTCAGATGCGGTGGACGCTGATGGTTACGATGCTGGACCTAGCCTACGTACTCGAGCTGCCGCGCCAATGATGGTTGCAGCAGATAAATTATCATCATTCAAAAGAAAAAGCGCCAGCGGCATCGTCCATGCTGAAGCTGATAATGCAGAGCAACCATCTGCTGCTCCCGACCTCAGCACCGTGCCCACCCGCACCGATTTCCGCGAAACGGCGCTGTGGGAGCCGGCTTTGCGCACCGATAAGCAGGGCGACGTGGTGCTGGAGTTTCAGATGCCCGAGGCCGTGACGCGCTGGCAGCTGCTGGCCCTGGCCCACGACCGGCAGCTGCACAGCGGCCAGCTGGCTCGCCAACTCGTGACACAGAAGGAAATCCAGCTGACGCCCAACGCGCCGCGCTTTTTGCGGCCCGGCGACGCGTTCACCTTCCCCGCCAAGCTCTCCAACCTCACCGACCACGCCGTGAGCGGCACGGCGCAGCTTTTCTTGCTCGATGCCGCTACCGGGCAGGATATTACCAGCCAGCTGCTGCCGGGCCCGGCCCAGCAACCCGTGGCCGCCGCCGCCCACCAGAGCCAGGCCCTAGGGTGGCCGCTGGCCATTCCCACTGATTTTGCGCCGGTGGCCGTCACGTACCGCGTGGTGGCGCAGGCCGGCGGCGAGGGGGCTCCGGGCCCGGCCGGCCGCCGGGCGAAGCGGCAAAGCCTGAAGCCGGCAACCGGGCCGGCGGTGACTTACTCCGATGGCGAGGAAAACACGCTGCCGGTGCTGCCCAACCGCGTGCTCGTGACCGAGCGCCTGCCGCTGACGATACTAGGGCCAGGCACCCGCGAGTTTGAGTTGACCAAGTTGACCAGTACCAGCTCGCCCACCCGGCGCAACCAGAGCCTGACGCTGGAGCTGACCGCCAACCCCGCCTGGTACGCCGTGCAGAGCCTGCCCTACCTGATGGAGTATCCCTACGAGTGCTCGGAGCAGGTATTCGACCGGCTGTACGCCAACCTGCTGGCCGCCCAGGTGCTCAAGGCCAACCCGCGCTTCAAAACCGTGCTGGCCGAGTGGACACGCCAGGCCCAGAGCGGCCCCACCGCCCAGCCAAACGCGCTGGCCAGCAAGCTCGCTCAAAACCAGGACCTCAAGAACCTGCTGCTGCAAGAAACGCCCTGGGTGCGCGACGCCCAGAGCGAAACTGAGCGCCTGGCCCGCCTCAGCACCCTGTTTGACGAAGCCCGGCTGGCCGCCGAAACCACCCGCGCCCTGGCTAAGCTGCAAGCCATGCAGCTGCCCGACGGCTCGTGGCCCTGGTTTGAGCGCATGCCCACCGACCGCTACCTCACCCAACTCATCGTGGCGGGCTTCGGCAAGCTGCGGGCCCTAGGGGCCTTCGATGCCAGCCAGGACGCTGCAGCCCGCCCCTTGCTGCAAGCCGCCCTGGGCTACCTCGACCGCCAGCTGGCCCGCGACTACGCCGAACTGCGCCAAACCAAGGGCGTCAAGTTACCCGAAAACCACCTCGGTGACTTGCAGGTGCAGGCGCTGTATGCGCGCAGCTACTGGCCGCAGCTGGCCGTGCCCACCGCCAGCCGGCCGGCCCTGGCCTATTATCAGGGCCAGGCCGCGCAGCACTGGCTGGGCCGCACGCGTTACCTGCAAGGCCAGCTGGCCCTGGCCCTGCACCGCGCCGACGCGAAGTCAACCGCCGCCGCGCAAATTATGCGCGCCCTGCGCGAAAACGCCCTGCACTCGCCCGAGCTGGGCATGTACTGGCAGGATGTGCAGCCCGGCTACTACTGGCGCGAGGCGCCCACCGAAACCCAGGCCACCCTCATCGAGGCGTTCGACGAGATTGCCGGCGACCAAGAGTCGGTGAATGAGCTGAAGCTGTGGCTGCTGCGCCAAAAGCAAACCCACCACTGGCCCAGCACCCGCGCCACCGCCGATGCCTGCTACGCCCTGCTGCTACGCGGCACCAACTGGCTGGCCACCCCCGCCCAGCCCCTGCAAGTAACGGTGGGCGGCCAGCGCCTCGAGCCTGGCCCCGGCCAGGCCGGCACCGGCTACGTGCGCGCCACCTGGCCGGCCGCCGCGGTGAGGCCCGCCCTAGGCCGCGTCAGCCTCACCAAGCCCGACGCCGGGGTGGCCTGGGGAGCTCTCTACTGGCAGTATTTCGAGGACCTGGACAAGGTGACGCCCGCCGCGGCCGCCCTCAGCCTCGAGCGGCAGCTGTACCGCGAGGTGCGCACTGCCGCCGGCCCCACCCTCGAGAAGCTGACCGCCGCCAGCCCCCTGCGCGTGGGCGACGTGCTGGTGGTGCGCCTGGTGCTGCGCACCGACCGCGCCCTCGAATACGTGCACCTCAAGGACCAGCGCGCCGCCGGCCTGGAGCTGGTGAACCCGCTCAGCGGCTACCAGTACCAGGGTGGCCTAGGGTACTACGAGAGCCCGCGCGATGCCGCCACCCACTTCTTCTTGAGCGAGTTGCCCCGCGGCACCCACGTCTTTGAGTATCGCCTGCGGGCCGCCCAGGCGGGCGACTTCTCGGGCGGCCTCAGCGAGGTGCAGTGCCTGTACGCGCCCGAGTTTGGCGCCACCTCGGCCGGCCAGCGGCTAACTATCGGGCAGCAGTAACGGGGGCCTCACCCCCCGGCCCCCTCTCCTTCAGAGAGGGGGAGCCAGACGATTGTAGGCGTAAGCATACGACTCGACTGCGCCACCTAGGCTCCCCCTCTCTGAAGGAGAGGGGGCCGGGGGGTGAGGCGCAACGCCTGGGCTGGCCCCGCCAGCTACTAAAAGTGCCCGGCCCTCTTCCCCTTACGGAGCGAGAGCCGGGCACTTTTAGTAGCTGGCGGGGCCTAGGGGCTAGCGGCGGCCGCTGGTGGTCATGGCTGTGGCGGGCGGGCCGGTTTTGCCCAGGTCCTTCTCCACGTATTTGCTGGGGCACTTGGTCAGAATCTGGTCGGCTTCGAACACGCCGTTTTTCATGGCGCCCACGATAACTACCTGCTCCGACTTGTCCATGTCCTGGGGCTTGGGGTTGCGGTACACCACGCGCTGGGCCACCTGCAGGGTATCTACCAGGATGAAGGCGAAGTAGTTGGGGTTCACCATCGGGTCGTACTCCAGGCCGGTGGGGCGGTTGGTGGCGTCGCGCGGTAGGGTACCTACCACGTGCACCTTAGCCGGGTTGCCGGCCGCCGCTTGCGCGCGGGCAATGCTGAAGGTGGAATACGTGCTGGCATCGGACATGGTGCTGATGATGATGCCCACCGCCGCCGCAATAACGACCAGCAGAAAGATGTGTGACTTTTTCATAAGATTCCTAGGGCCCTGATAACGCCGTAAAGGTACAAAAGGTGGCCGGGAAGGCTAGGAAAAAGAACGTCATGCTCATCTGGCGTCCGCCTTTTTCATTGGGTTACTACTCCCCTACTTCCTTCTCCAGGCGGCTCACTTTGCGGTCGAGGCGCACGAGGTAGAATAGCAGGCCGCTCACGATGATGACGACCACCAGCACCACCACGTAGATTTTACCGCTCTGGCGCAGGGCATCGGCCATCTCGGGTCGGTCGGGGCTAGGGGTAGTGGTTTGGGCCAGGGACCCAAAAGCCGCTAGTAGCAGCGGCAGCAGCAAGGCCAGCGCGCGGCTAGGCAGTTTGCTTATCCAGTTGTTTTTCATATACTTTCTCTTTAACAAAAGCCAGGCGGCAGCTTACTTCCGTTATCCACACGGCCAACAGCGTCCAGCCAATCACGGCCGGGTAAAACACAAGGCGCATGTGGCTGTCGAGGTCGTACTTCGAGAAGCCGGGGTTGCCACCCATGCCGGGGTGCAGCGAGGCCGAGGCCACCCGCGGCACGATGAATAGCAGCGGGATAGCCACCGCGAAGGCGAAGATGTTGTAGATGGCCGAAAGGCGGGCGCGCTGCTGCTCGTCTTGCACCGAGCCGCGCAGCACCAGGTAGGCCAGGTAGATGAGCATGGTAATGGCCGCGCAGTTGAGCTTCACGTCAGTCGTCCACCAGGTGCCCCAGGTGTAGCGCGCCCACAGGCTACCCGTGAGCAGCCCCAGCACGCCCAGCAGCACGCCCGTCTTGGCCGACTCATGGGCCAGGATGTCGAGCCGGGAGCTAGGATTGCGCAGGTAGCGCAGCGAGTTCACGACCGAGGCGGCCAGCACGATGGTCATGCCAAACCACATGGGCACGTGGAAGTAGAGGTTGCGCTCGGTTTCGTTGAGGATGGCCAGGCGCGGCACCTGCCCCAAAAAGCCCATCACGGCCGTGTAGAGCAGCAGCGCAATAGCCAGGTATTTCCACCACTTCATAGCAAATTGTGGGTTATGAGTCAGGGATTATGAATTAGGAGTTGGGGCGGACGGCGTGGCGGCTACAATGCCGTAGAGCGGGTCACCATACTTGGGGCGGTGGGCAAACACCTCGGCGGGCTCGAAGCCAGCCTCGGCAAAGTAGTGCTGCACCAGGCGCACGTGGCCGCCGTCGTCGAGGGTTTGCCAGGCGTAGATGGCCTTGTCGGGAAAGCAGCGGTTGGAGAACGTGACCACCAGCGGCGCGCCCGGCCGGAGCACCCGCGCCAGCTCCCGGAACACCGCCACGGGTTGGGTGAGGTATTGCACCGACACGCAGATACCGGCCCCGTCAAACTCGTGGTCGCCGTAGGGCAGCGCGGGCTGCTGGTTGAGGTCCTGCACCCGGCGCTCGGTGAGGCGCGGGTTGTGGGCTAGCTCGTTCATGTTCATCCCTAGGCCCGCCACGCGGCCGTAGGCTACCTCGGGCGGCAGGTGGCTTACCCAGCTACTCATCAGGTCGAGCACGGCCCCGCCGGCCGGCAAAAACTGCCGGTAGAGCTGGGTAACGGCCGCCACGGCCGTCGGGTCGATGTGCGTGACGAGACGCTCGAAGCGGTAGAACTCCGCGTCGGGGGCGCTGTCGCGGCGCAAGAAAGCTTGCGGTGGCAGCGAAAGCGGAGAGGCAGAATTGGGAGCGTTACTCATTGGGTTAATGTGGAAATGTGAAGATATGCTAATATGAAAATGAAGAGCAAAACAGGCGGACGCTAGATGAGCATGACCGCCTGTTTTGCTCTTCATTTTCATATTAGCATATCTTCACATTTATAAAAATCTTAGCTGCGCCACAGAAAGGGGAATAGTAGGTAAGACACCGCCACCACAATTAAGTTCAGGGCCAGCAGCGCCACGATGGGGCCCTGGCTGGCGTCGCGGGCTAGCCCGTCGAGGGCGTTTTTGCTGACCTTGATGAGCAGCAGCAGCACCGGCACCAGCACCGGCAGCCCCAGCACCGCCAGCAGCGTGCCGCCCCCCGCTTGCCCGGCCCGCGCCGCAATGCCCGCCACCAGCGTGAGCGAGGTAGCCAGGCTAAGCGCCCCTAGGGCAATGCTGGCCACGTAAAGCGGCTCGTCCTGCACGGGGTTGCCCAGCAGCAGGCTATACAGCAGCAGCGCCGGCAGCGCCAAAGCCAGCAGCAGCAGAAAGTTGTAGGCGATTTTGGCCAGGATAACGGCCTCGGGGCGCGCCACGGTGTAGTAGTAGAGCCGCAGCCCGGCCGACTCCTGGGCCAACCCGCGCCCCGCCGCCCCCAGGGCCGCAAATAGCAGAATAACCCAGAAAAGCGCGTTCCAGGCCGGGGCGGGCGGCGCGCCCCCGCGAAAGCTGAAGCTGAGGTAACTCACGTAGACCGTGCCGCCCACGTAGAGCAGCAGGCCCCCCAGGGCCGTGCGCTGCCGCCATTCCAGGCGCAGGTCCTTCAGCAGCAGCAACCAGATTTCAGCGAGTAGCGACACGCCCGCAAAGATACGGCCGGGGCCCTAGGGGCGGGTGGCTGCGTAACGTAAGCTGCGGAGCGGGCGGCCAGGGCCCTAGGGTACCGGGCGGGTGGTTTTAGGCTGGCAAAGGCCCGTGGGTGGCGCCGGTCTAAAGTCAGGTAGCCGCGCATTTCGGTTTGCGGTGGCGGGAGCTGGGCCGGAGGTTTGTGGACTTTCCTTTTTCAGTTATGAAACGACTTATCCTACTGGGCCTGGCCGCTGGATTGCTAACGCAGTGCCGGAAGAATAACCCTGACCCAGTGAGTGCCTTACCACCCGAAACGCAGACCGGCGCCAACACCTTTGGTTGCTTGGTTAATGGGTAAGCTTGGACACCACGGGGCTCTAATGGCACCTCAAACTACAGCGTAGTTTATGACTCTGGAGTACAGAATGGGCAACTTGATATCCAAACGTATCGCTATCCAGATGCTTCCAATAATATTCAGAGCATTGCATTGGCTTCTAATGATGTACGCAAAACGGGAAGCTATTCTTTAAGTAATTCGCAAAGAAGTCTTGCTAGCTATACAGATTATAAAAGGTGTCGATGGACTACCGGCGATAGTGCCACTACTTACCGTCGAGGCACACTAACAATCACTCGTTTGGATTTAAAAGCTGGTATTGTTTCGGGCACATTCAATTTCACCCTTTACAAACCGGGCTGCGACACCATTTGTGTCACGCAAGGGCGTTTCGACAAGCGTCTCTAGCCCCCTTCAAAAGTAAAGCGCCAGTTCGGGGAAGCCCGGGCTTCCCCGAACTGGCGATGGCTTGCTGTTAGCTTAGCTTTTCCTAGAAATCGTGGCCTAGGGTGAAGTAGGATTTGGGACCGGTGGTAACGTAGTTTTCCTGGGCCCAGGCGATGTCGTACTTCACGTAGAAGCCCAGCACGGTAGTGCGCACGCCCGCCCCGTAGCCGTAGAGGATGGCGTTGCTGAAGTTGGTGACCGTGCCCGAGAAGGGGTTGCCATTGCCGCCAAACTTCACCGTGTTATTGGAGTTGTCTTCGCCGAAGGGGTTGGTGCCCGAGTAGGCGGTGCCCGCGTCGAAGAAGCCGATGAACTGCAGGTTGCGGAAGAAGCCCGAGTAGATGGGCCGGTGCGCGAAGTACTGCACGATGGGGAAGCGCAACTCACTGTTGAGCAGTACGTAGCGCGGGCCCACGCGCTTGCTCAGGTCGAAGCCGCGCAGGTTGGTCACGAACTGCTGGTAGAAGATGTTGGTGGGGTCGGGCAGGGCCTGGCCGGTGGGCGTCAGCAGCTGCGAGTCGCTGTACTTCTGGCCAATCCAGTTGTCCATGCCCCCCAGGCGGAAGGTTTGCGGGGCGGTGGTGCCCTGGTTGGGCCCGAAAAACTGGCCGTAGCTGACGCGGTTGGCCCACACCAGCGAGCGGTGCAGCTTCTGGTAATGGCGCAGGTCAATGTAGAGCTTGCCGAAGCTGTTGGCCTGGGTTTTTACGTCGCGCATCTGCTCCACGCCCACCTTCATGCGGGTGCCCAGCAGCATGTTCTCGCCGGTGGAGAGCGAGTTGTCAAACACCAGCTCGGCGTTGTAGCCTAAGTAGTTGCGGTTCAGGTCGAAGTCCGTGATGGCGCTGCCCGTGAGCGTGCGCGAGATGTTGTCGTAGCGCGGCCCGGCCCGCAAGCTCAGGTTGTGGGTGAGGGGGTAGGTGGCGGTGGGCGAGAAGCTGTGGCGGCCGTAGCGCACCTGCTCGCCCCCTAGGGCCCCGTTCACGGTGCTGGCATCGAAGAAGTAGGCTTGCTTGCGGTAAGCCAGCGACCAGTCGAGGCGGTGCGTCACGTTGGTGTAAATGAGGCTGATGTTGCTGGTGCGCAAGTCGAGCTGCCCGAAAATGCTGGCCTGGATGCGCTGGTTTTCGAGCGCGTCCGACAGGTTGGCTTGCAGCGACAGCCCAAAGCCCAGCAGCGGGTCCACGGCCACGCCGGTGGTCAGGTTGTCGGCCAGGAAGCGCGTGTCGTAGCGGTAGGGCCCGGTGACGGCGGTGGGGCCGGTGCGGGCCGGGGTGCGACTGGTGCTGGCAATAGGGCTGCGGCGGGGCCGGGTGGGCGCCACCTCGTCCTCGTCTTCCTCAAACTGGTAGTTGCCGGTGTTCACGGTGCCCGCGCGGCGTTTGAGGGCAGCGGCGGCCGGCGTGGCGGTGCGCGCCGTGTCGGCCCCGGCGCCAGTGCTGCTGCCGCCGCTGGCGGCCGTGGGGGCGGCGCCAGCGGCCGCCGGCGCGGCCGGCTTGATGGGCGCCGGCGCCGAGCGCGACTCCAGGATGCGCTGGCGCGAGGTTTTGCCCACTGGCAGGCCCGTGGGCAGCTCGTACTGCGGGTAGAGGTAGAGCAGGTCGCGGGCTTGCACCTGCGCCACAAACCCTAGGCCCTTGGTGGCAGCGTTATAGTCAAAGTCTTGAATGTTAGAGGCGAAGTTGCTGGCCGGCTGGCGCTCGCCGGTTTTGCGCGAGTAGCGGTACAGGCTCCGGATGCCGCTTTCCTCGCTGAGGTACAGCACCTCGTCGTCGGAAATAAAGCGCGGGCGCGTCTCGTTCGAGATGGTGCTCACCAGCGGCGTTATCGGCAATTCGCGCCCGTCGAGGTGGTACACGAACAGGTCGTAGTTGTTCACCACGTTGTTGAAGGTGGCCGGCCGGGCGCGTCCCGCCGAGTCGAGGTAGCGGTTCGAGCTGAACACGATTTCCTGGCCGTTGGGTGAGAACACCGCCTGTTGGTCGTCAAACAAATCGTTAGTGAGGCGCTCGGGCTGCCGGCTGCCGGCGCGCAGCAGGTACAGGTCGTTTTGGCCGTTGGCAATGGCCGAGAACACCAGCGCCTTGCCATCGGGCGAGTAGCTCATGTCGAGCACCTGGTCGAAAGCGGCGAAGATGGTGACGGGCGCGTGCAGCTGAAAGGTGCGGCGCAGGCGGCCGCTGAGGTCGAGCCCTAGGGCCTCGCGCACGCGCAGCGCCATGCGGCCGTGCACCAACTCGCCTACGGCCAGCTGGGCGTTGTTGCGCCAGGTCAGCACCGGCAGGCGGGTTTCCAGGGTTTGGTCGGGAGTGCGGTAGCCGCCGTGCAGGATGGTGCGCGGGTGGCGGCCGGCGCGGTCGGTTACCACCACGCGGTAGCGGCCCTGGTCGTTGACGGCGTAGGCCAGGTGCTGGCCGTCGGGGCTAAACACGGGCTGCGAAAATAGGTCGAGCCCGCGGCGGTTGCGGCTGCTGAGGCGGTTCTTGTCGTTGGGCGCCGTGAGCGTGGCCATCGTGCCGCCGGTGTTGATGTTGCGGTAGTAGTTGACCCAATCGCGCAAAAACACCTTGTAGGGCACATTCAGCGACGAGGCGATGCCCACTTCCACGTCGCGGGTAATACGCGTGAGGTTCAGCACGTTCTGCACCGTGCCGTAGCCGTAGCGCTCGGCGATGTAGTTCCAGATGCTGTGGCCCGCCAGCCGGGGGCTGCGCAAAAAGAAGGGCGCCGTGCGGTTGCCGGTGGGGTACTGGCGCACCATGTCGCGCATGTAGGCGTCCATGTCCACGCTCCAGCCCTCGGAGGCGTAGGCCGCCGCGCCGCTCACAAACCACTCGGGCAGTTGCAGCAGGTAGTTGCTTTGCAGCACCTCGCGCAGCGAGCCGCCGTACAGCATATCATTGAGCAGCACCTGGGTTAGCTGGTAGCTCAGCTCGCGCTTGAAGTCGGTTTCGCGGCCCGTGAAGGCGATTTCCACCCGCGTTTGGCGGGCCAGCTGGGCGTTGGCCGCGTTTTGCGAGTTGGGCGAGGGCAGGCCGATGTTGCTCTGGCGCAAGTCACCCACCGAGTTGTAAATCATGAGCGTGGTTTTGCTGTAGGGGAAGTACCCCACCAGCGCCGTGATGCGCTGCAACTCCTGCTCGGCGTACTCGGCCACGCGGCGGGCGCTGGCCTGGCCCCCGGCGTAGAAGTACACGTTAAAATTCTGGGTCGAGTACTCGGCCCAGTCGAAATCCTTGTACTGAATGCGGACCCGGCCAAAGGGCTCCTGGGCGGTTTGGGCGCGGGCGGGGGCGGCCAGCCCGAGCAGCAGGCTCAGCAGCCCGCCTAACAGGGCCAGCGCCTGGCCCCGGCCAGGGTGCCCGGCAGGCCGGCAGCCCCGGTTTCTTGCAGAGAATATATGTACTGCCACTCGCGGTAGGGGTAAAGAAGTGCGGAAGTAAAGATGAGCAAACAAGGTGAAAATAAGTTGAAAACGCCAGCCCACCGGGCTCTAAGCTACGCCGTAGCCCTAGGGCCGCGCTCAGCGCAAAGGCTTTGCCGCCGGGCCGGGCGGGCCAGCCAGTGGCCGGGGCGCCCGGCCAGCGCTCGGGGGGCCTACTACTAACTCATTGCGGGGCAGTTTCAGTATTCGGAGTTGCGGGATAAAGATGGGCATAGCGCGCCACATCGGCCTCGGGCCAGAGGGCGCCGGCGCCGGCCAGGTGGTCGGCCAGCAGGGCGGCCAGGCGCGGGGCCAGGCTCACGCCCTTCGAGCCAAAGCCGCCGAACAAACTCAGCCAGGGCAGCCGCGGGTGGCAACCCAGTAGTGGGCGGCGGTCGCGCACGGCGGGCCGCACCCCGCGCCGCTCGCCCAGTACCGCGAAGGGCAGCGCCGTGAGGCCCGCTAGCCGCCCAGTTAGCTCGCGCTCGTCGTCGTTGCCGGGCCCTAGGGTAGCCTCGGGCGCGAAGGGTGGCCAGCGGTAGGTGGCGCCTACCCGAAACTGCCCCTCGGCCGCGCCTGGCACCACGTAGGCGCCCCGGTTGAGCACCTGCGCGCCGCTGAGGCCCGGCACCGCCACGTCGAGCACCGCGCCCCGATTGGGCGTGAGGGGCAGCCAGCCAAAGTGCGGGCAGGTGAGCGCCGCCGCGCCCTGGCAGCACACCACCCGCGCGGCCCGCACCCCGCCCGGCGCGTAGGCCACGCCGCCTGCGGGCTCGGCAACGAGCGCCTGCCAGTTAAAAGTTTCTTCGCGCAGCCAGCCCGCCGCCTGCCCCTGCCGGGCCAGGGCGGCCAGCAGCGGCTCGGTGCGCACGTGGCCGCCGCCGCGCAGCCAGGCGCCGCCGTGGGGTGCCAGCAAACCGGGCAGCTCCAGGGGCCTAGGGTCGATTTCGGCCACGAAGCCCTGCCAGGGGTCGGCGCCGCTGGCCGCACGGGTTAGCAGCTGCTGCTGCTCTTCCAGCGAGCCGAACACCTTGAGAATGGGCGCTTCCTGCAAATAGGTTTCGCCCAGCTCGGCCCCTAGGGCGCGGTAAAAAGCCAGGGCGGTGGGCAGCGTGTCGTGGGCGCGCCAGGTGAGGGCAAAGCGCTTGCCAGCCACCGGGTTCATGAGGCCGGCGGCCACCCGCGAGGCGGCGTCGGGCCGGGGCTCGTCGTAGATGAGCACGCGGTGGCCGCGGCGGCGCAGCTCGCAGCCCAGCACCGCCCCGGCAATGCCGTGGCCCACCAGTAGGTAATCGTAAGAGGTCATGGGTGGTTGCGTATGGCTTGCGTACGAAGGAACGTCACGCCGGGCTTGTCGAGGAATCTCGCTCGCGCCGCCAGCGAATCGGTTGGGCTTTATGTAACGAAGCGAGTGAGATTCCTCGACAAGCGCAGCATGCCGTTCTTTGTTAGCGAAATACTAGAATTGGCCCCCATGCTCCGCGTCGTCCCGTTTACCTTCAACGCCTTTGGCGAGAATACCTACCTGCTCATCGACGAGGCCACCCGCGCCACGGCCCTCGTGGACCCCGGCATGTACGCCCGCGACGAGCAGGAAACGCTACGCCGCTACGTCGAGGATAACAACCTGGCGGTGAAGTATATCCTGCTCACCCACGCCCATATCGACCACGTGCTGGGCAATGCCTTTGCGTTGCGCACCTACCCCGGCACGCCGCTGCTGCTGCACGCCCAAGACTGGCCCGTGCTGCGCGCCGTGGGCAGCTACGCCGGGCCCTACGGCTTTGCCCAGTACGAGCCCACCGAGCCCACCGGCGAGCTGACGCCCGGCCAGACTATCGAGCTGGGCGAGAGCCGCTTGGAGGTGCGCTTTGCCCCCGGCCACGCGCCGGGCCACGTGGTGCTCTACGACCAGGCCGGCGGGCAGGTAATTGGGGGCGACGTGCTGTTTAAGGGCAGCATCGGGCGCACCGACCTGCCGGGCGGCAACCACCAGCAGCTCATCCAAAGCATTGAGCGCGAGCTACTGACGCTGCCCGACGCCACGGTGGTATACCCCGGCCACGGCCCCGCCACCACCGTGGGGGCCGAGCGGCGCTCGAATCCGTTTTTGCAGTGAGTAGCTTGCGGGCAAAAAACGTAATGAAACACGCCGTCCTTCTGGTACTGCTGGCCCTAGGGCCGCTGGCCGCCCGCGCCCAGGCGCAGCTCAGCGGCCGGGTGCTCGACGGCAGCACCCGCCAGCCGGTGCCCTACGCCAGCGTGGTAGTGCCCGGCACCTCCCTGGGCACCACCGCCAACGCCGAGGGCGAGTTTGTGCTGCGCGTGCCCCAGCTGCCGGCTAAGGTGTTGGCCTTCAGCCTCGGCTACGGGCGCGACTCGGCCACGGTGGCGCAGCCCGGCGCGGCGCTAGTGCTGGGCTTGGCACCCGCGCCCATCGCGCTGCCCGCCGCCGAGCCGGCCGGCTACGCGGCTGAGCTGGTGCAGCGGGCTTTTCGGGAAATGCAGCGCACGCAAGGGCGGCAGCTCTACGGCCAAGCGTTTTACCGCCAGCTCACCAGCCTCGACCAGCAGCCATCGCAGCTGCTGGAAATGCTGTGGCAGGTGCGCGCCAGCAGCGCCGGCCCCGAGGGTACGGCGCTTAGCCAAGGTCGCTTTGCCGAGAAAAAGGGGGTGCTAATTAGCTTCCCCGATTTTTCGTCGTTCAGCAAAAGCCTGCATCTGTACTCGCCCACTCAGGACAGCACCAGCCAGGCCCGCGTGCTCAGCCCCCAGCCCACGGCGCAGTACACGCTGCGCCTGCTGGGCATCAGCCAAAGCAACGGGCACAGCCTGGCTGAGGTGGAGTTTGTGGGCAAGCCAGCGTTTAATCCGCAGCACGTACAAGGCATCCTGACTATCGACACCGACACCTACCAGCTGCTGCGATTCCGGGCGGGCATCGACGCGGTTCTCAAATCTAATAACCCAACTTTTAAGATGAAAGGTGGGCGGATGAGCTACGACCTAGTGTTTAGCCCTGGGGCCGGCGGGACCATTCCCGACCACCTTACTACTACCCTGACCCACACCATCGGCCGGCTGCTCAAGCCCGACCTGCGCGTGCAAGTGGTCGGCTACACGTACTTCTACGATTGGCAGCCCACTACCCCCGCCGCCGTAGCCTACGAGCCAGCCAACGGCAAACTCAAAGACCTCGATGCCATCAAGCAAAAGCCCTACGATGCCGCCTACTGGCGCGATAATCCGGTGGTGAAGCGCACGCCGCTAGAAGAAGAAACCATCAAGTCGTTCGAGCAGCAAAAGGCTTTCGGCACGATGCTCAACAAATAACCCCCTAGGCCCTTGAAACGACATCTTCCCAACGCCCTCACCTGCCTCAACCTGCTCTGCGGCTGCCTGGCGCTCACCTTTATTTTTCAAGGCAGCCTGGTAACAGCCGCTTACTTCGTGGGCCTAGGGGCAGTGGCCGACTTCTTCGACGGGCTGGTAGCGCGGGCCCTGCGCGTGTCATCGCCCATCGGCAAGGACCTGGATTCGCTGGCTGACATGGTATCGTTTGGAGTAGTGCCGGGGGCTATTATGTTTAAGCTGCTGCAAAAAACATTGCCGCCGCCGACATTTGGCTATTTAGAGATGTTCAGCGCAAAGTCGTTTTTCATTCCGTTTTGCGGCTTCCTCATCACCATCTTCTCGGCCCTGCGCCTGGCTAAGTTCAACAACGACACGCGGCAGACGACTTCCTTCATTGGGCTGCCCACGCCGGCCTGCACGCTGGTGGTGGCCTCGCTGCCGCTCATTCTGGCCGGCGACGAGTTTGGGCTGGCCGGCTTCATTCTGAATCCCTGGGTGCTGCTGGGGCTGACGGTGGTGCTGAGCGGGCTGCTGGTGGCCGAGCTGCCGCTGTTCGCGCTCAAGTTCAAGAACTTGCGCTGGCTGGGCAACCGGCGGCGCTTCCTGTTTGTGGTGCTGGCCCTAGGGCTGGTGGGCTGGCTGCGGGCGGCGGGCGTGCCGCTGGCGGTGCTGCTCTACGTGCTGCTAAGCGTGCCGGGCCGGGTGCGCAGCCGCGACCTGGCCGAGGCGGGCGCTGGCGGGCCGCAATAACTTCCGGGGCTGCTTAGTTAAGGAACTACTAGTGGCGGGCGCTGGTCTGGTCAGGTTCAGGTTATTGGTTTATCTATGCGACACTTTTTCTCGAAAGGGGGCCTAGGATTGGTGCTGCTGCTGAGCTGGCTGGCCCTGCCTGCGCGCGCCCAAACCAGCGGCACGCCGGTGGTGCCCGTTAGCCTGAGCTGGGGCGTTTACGCCAGCCTGCCGGGCCGCACGGCCGACGACGCGCCGCGCCGGGTACCCAGCTTTCGAGGAGCCTACCACGGCCCCGCCGAGGTGGTGGGCACCTACACCCTGCGCCTGCCCGGCGCGGTAGCCAGCGGCCAGCTGCAAGATGCCGTGTACGAGCCCTTTAGCGCGGCCGATGCCCAGCTGCTGGGCAGCGCCACCCTGCCCGCCGCGCCCGCCGTGCGCCTGCGCGCCGGCACCGAGGCCCGCCAGCCCGCCACCTACGTGCTGGTGCAGCCCGCCCGCCGCAACCCCCAAACCGGCCAGCCCGAGCGGCTGGTCTCGTTCAGCTACGCTTACCAGCCCGCGGCTACCCTAGGGGCCACGGCCCGCACCACGGCCGTGCACGTCTTCGCCAAAGCGTCGGTGCTGAGCAGCGGCGACTGGTACAAGCTGGGCGTGCCCCGCAGCGGGGTGTATAAGCTGGACCGCGCCGCGCTGCAAAGCCTGGGGCTGCCCGTGGCCAACCTCGACCCGCGCAAGGTGCAGCTGTTTGGCAACGCGGTGGGGCTGCTGCCCCAGGCCAACGCTGCCCCGCGCCCCGACGACCTAGTGGAAAACAACATCCTGTTTGTGGGCAACGCCGATGCCACCTTCGACGCGGGCGAGTACTTTCTCTTTTACGCCAAGGGGCCGCACACTTGGCGCGCCAGCCAGCCGGGCCGGGCCGCCCAAACCTACGCGCCGGGCCTGTACGGGCTGCTGGGCGAGGGCGGGCGCTTTAAGCACCTCAACAACATTTACTGCGACACGGCCTATTACTTCGTGCGGGTGGGCACGGCCGATGGGCGGCGCGTGGCGGCGGCCCCGGCCCCGGCGGCCCCGGCCAGCGGCAGCGCCATAACCACGTTTCTGGACCGGCGCTTCTACGAGCACGACCTGGTGAACGTGCTGCACTCGGGCCGCCGCTGGCTGGGCGAGCAGTTCAGCAATACGTCGGTGCTCACGCGCGAGGTTAGTTTTGGCGGCGAGGGCTACCCGGCGCTGGCCGACCTGGTGGCCGGCGACACGCTGCGCCTGACGGTGGCCGTGGCGGCGGTGGGCTCCCAAAACAGCACTTTTGGCGTGGCGCTCAACGGGACGGCCCTGGGCAGCCAGGGTGTGGCGGCCCTGCCCACGGCGGCGTTCTCGGCGGTGGCCAACAACAGCTTCCGCACCTACACCACCCTGCTGCCGGCCAGCCCCAGCGCCGACCCTAGGGTGACGCTCACCTTCAGTTCGTTTGACGCGGCGGCCACCGGCTACCTCGACTACCTGGAGCTGGTGGTGAAGCGCCAGCTGCGCCTGAGCGGTGACTACCTGGAGTTTAACTCGCTCAATTACCTGCGCGGGCCGCGCACGGCGGGCACCTTCACGGTGGCCAACGCCAGCGGGGCGCAGGTCTGGGAAGTTACCAACCCGCGCCGCCCGCTGCTGCGCACCCTCGACGGCAGCGGCAATTTTGTGGCACCCACCGACTCGCTGCGCGAGTACGTGGCCTTGCAGCCCAGCGGGGCATTTAGCACCCCTAGGCTTTTTGGCAAGGTGGCCAACCAGAACCTGCACGCCCTGAACAACGACGGCACCCTGGACTTGGTGATTGTGACGCACCCGCTGTTTGTGGCGGCGGCCAACCAGCTGGCCCAGCACCGGCGCGACTACAACGGCCTGAACGTGGCCGTGGTCACGACCCAGCAGGTGTACAACGAGTACAGCTCGGGCGGGCAGGACGTAACGGCCATCCGCGACCTGATGAAGCAGGTGTACGACCGCAACCCGAGCCCCACCACCCGCCGCCAGGCCCTGCTGCTGCTCGGCGACGCCTCGTTCGACTACAAGTCGTCGCCCCAGAACGATAAGAGCCAGGAGCCTACCTGGTGGGTGAACCGGGTGCCCTTCCACTCGACGGTCGACTTCGACCGGGCCAACCAGAACTACGTGCCCACCTACGAAAGCCGCGAGTCGTTTTTACCCGTGAGCGGCGCGCGCGACAACTACGAGGGCGAGAACAGCTACTCGTCGGAGGACTACTACGGGCTGCTCGACGACACGGAGGGCGAGTGGCTGGAAGCTTCCGGCCTGGCCACCTTCGAGAGCACCGACATCAGCGTGGGGCGCGTGCCGGTGCGCACGCCCCTCGGCAGCTTCACCGATGCCAGTCAGGCCAACGCGGTGGTGGCCAAGCTGATTGCCTACGACGGTACGGCCAGCTTTGGCAAGTGGCGTAACTATCTGGCCCTAAGCGCCGACGACGGCGACGGCAGCGCCTACGCCAGCGAGTCGGAAGCCATATTCGCGCCCACCCTGCAGGCGGCCGAGCCAGCCTACAACCTGCGCAAGGACTACCTCGATTTATTTCCGCAAGTCAGCGTGGCGGCGGGGCAGCGCTCGCCGGCGGCGGTGGCGGCCATCGATGAGTCGCTGGAGCAAGGCTCGCTGCTCTTTGGCTACACCGGGCACGGCGGCACCGGCGGCCTGGCCGACGAGCAGATTATCACCAAAGCCTCGCTGCTGGCTTTGCAAAACCAAAACCGCCTCACCTTCCTGGTCACCGGCACCTGCGACCTGAGCACCTACGACAACCCCGACCTGACCTCAGCCGGCGAGGCCGTGCTCACTGACAACCTCAGCGCTGGGGCGGTGGGCTTGTTCACCACCACGCGAGTGGTACTGTCAACGTTTAACACCGAGGTAGTCAACAACTTCTACGCGCAGCTGTTGCGGCGCAGCGCGGCCGGCAACCTGCCCACGCTGGGCTTTGCGGCCAGCACGGCCAAGAACTCGTCGCCCAGCGGCGACCTCAACAACCGCAACTACACCCTGCTGGCCGACCCCACCGGGCGCCTGGCCTACCCCGCCCAGCGCGTGGTGCTCGACTCGGTGAATGGCCGCCTGGTGCGCTCGCTCACGCTCAGCCTCGACACGCTGCAGGCCCTCGGCAAGGCGCGGCTGAGCGGCCACATCGAAAACCGGGGCGCACTGAACGGCAGCTTCAACGGCACGGCCAACATCACCATTTTCGACAAAGTCCAGAACGTGCTCACCCTGGGCGACCAGGGCGCGCCCCCCATCTCGGTAGCCACCCAAAACACGGTTATTTACGACGGGCAGGCCACGGTGCGTGCCGGGCGCTGGACCACCCAGCTGGTGGTGCCCAAAGACATTGCCTACAGCGTGGGGCCCGGCAAAATCAGCCTCTACGCCCAGGACCTGACCCAGAAAGTAGACGCCCAGGGCTACCAGCTGCTGCCCGTGGGCGGCGCCGCGCGCAAGGCCCCGGCCGACACCCGCCCCCCTAGGGTGCGCTTGTTCATTGCCACGTCCAGCACCCCCACCGATACCTCGTTCGTGTCGGGCGGCTCAGCTACGTCCAGCCCCCTGCTCATCGCGCGGCTCAAGGACGAGTCGGGCATCAACACCAGCAGCGCGGGCGTGGGCCACGACCTGACGGCCACCATCGACAACGACGCTAGCAAGGTGGTGGTAGTGAACGACAGCTACACGGCCGACGTGGACAACTTCCGGGCCGGCACCGTGCGCTACCTCTACAAGGACCTGGCCGCCGGCCCCCACACCCTGCGCCTCAAGGCCTGGGACACCTACAACAACTCGGCTGAGGGCAGCGTCGATTTCATCGTGGCCAGCAACGAGCAGCTAGCTTTGAGCCACGTGCTCAACTACCCCAACCCGTTCAGCAACATCACCACGTTCCACTTCGACCAGAACCGGCCCGGCCAGGCCATGGACGTGCAGGTGCAGATATTCACGGTGGCCGGGCGGCTGGTGAAAACCCTGCAAGCCAGCTTCCCCAGCAGCCCGGCCCACGTGCCGGCCAGCCTGCAGGATGCGCAGCTGAGCTGGGACGGCCGCGACGACTACCACGACCAGCTGGCGCGGGGCGTTTACATCTACCGCGTGAGCGTGCGCAGCGAAGGGCAGCTGGCTTCGAAATTCGAAAAGCTGGTGCTACTGAACTAAGTACCTGATTATCGGTTCAGTCTTTTTTTTACGGGCGGATACGCTTGACGTTACTTGCAACGTTTTGCGGGCGTCCATCCCTCTTAGCATTGCCCATACTTACACTTCTATGACCTTTTTTCGCTCGCTAGGCTTCGTGCCGGGTTTGATGCTGCTGGCAGCGCCGGCGGCCCTGGCGCAGTTAGCCACGCCCGAACTGCATACCATTACCACGGCCGTGCCCATCCTCACGCTCAGCCCCGATGCCCGTGGCGCGGCCCTAGGGGATGCCGGCGTGGCTACTTCGCCTGATGCCAACGCGGCGTTCTACAACCCCGGCAAGCTCGGGTTCGTGGACTATAAGTACGCCTTCTCGCCCTCCTACTCGCCCTGGCTGCGCCAGATTACCGACGACATGAGCTTGAGCCACCTAGCGGGCTACGGCAAGGTGGGCGAGCGCGGGGCGCTGGCGGGCTCGCTCACGTACTTCAGCCTGGGCCAGATTGACTACCGCACCGGCAATAACCTGCCCAACGGCTCCTTCAACCCCAAGGAGTACGCCGTGTCCGTGTCGTATGGCCAGAAGCTGGGCGAAAGCTTCGGGGTGGGCATCACGGCTCGCTACATCCGCTCGAACCTGGTGGGTAACTACTCGGGCAACGACGCGCAAGCCGGCAACTCCTTCGCCGCCGACCTAGGGGCCTACTACACCAAGGATGCCAGCATCGGCGCGGGCCTCTACAATCTGGCGTTTGGCCTGGCCATCAGCAACCTGGGCAACAAGATGGTGTACAACGACCCCAATAACCCCAGCTTCCTGCCCACGCAGCTGCGCCTGGGCACGGCCATCACCCGCGAAATCGACCAGTACAACAAGATTACGTTTGCCTTCGACGCCACCAAGCTGTTGGTGCCCTCGCCCTACTACGAGGACCCCTACAACCCCGCTAACACTACGCAGGCCCAGCGGGTGCAGCAAATCAACATCGAGCGCCAGCAGTCGGGCATCGTCACGGCCATCTTCGACTCGTTTCATGACGCGCCGGGCGGCTTCCACGGCGAGCTGCAGGAGATTAACCTGCACGGCGGCCTGGAGTACTGGTATAACAACATCATTGCCGGCCGGGTGGGCTACTTCTACGAGAATCCCCACACTGGTGCCCGCCAGTACCTGAGCTTCGGCCTGGGCGCGCGCCTCTCGGCGTTCGGCGTCGATGGCACCTACCTGGTGCCCAACTCGCAAGCCAACCCCCTGGCCCAAACCATCCGGGTATCACTGCATTTCAACCTCAACAAGCTGTCCGATGCCTTCGACGAGAAGGGCGCCGGCGGCACCCAGGGCACGCTGCCCAATTAGCCCCGCTTGCGCTAGTCAGCACCCGCCAGCCTTCATCAATCAGCTAAGCATCAAAATAATTTAGTAACTGTCCGTCAATTACTTACTTAGGTACTTGCGCTAAGTATAAAAAAGTACGCGGAGCTCGTTTCTTATAGGGAAGCGGGCTCCGCGTACTTTTATGCGGCATACCTACTTTATTTCCCGCCCTAGCCCCTGGTGCGTGCCCTAGGCTGCCCCGCCGGCCGGAACCTGCTCTGCCCTGCTACCGCTTTCTATCCTGCTATTAGAACAACTGCCTTCCCATGATACCCACTGCCCTCAACCGCCAACTTGCCCCACCCACCCAGCCGCTAGCCACCATCAGCCTGCCCCGCTCCGAGGTGAGCTACCTGCCCAACGGCGCCCGCCTGCACCTGCTACCCAATGCTGCCCAGCCCGTGCTGCGCCTGCAAGTGGTGGTGCCCGCTGGCAAGCACCACGAGTCGGCGCCGGGCCTGGCCCAGCTCACGGCCCGTATGCTCGGCGAGGGCACCGCCACCCGCACCGCCCGCCAGCTAGCTGATGAAGTAGCCTTCTTCGGGGCATCGCTGGAGTGCGAGGCGGGCCCCGACCGCGCCACGCTAACCCTCTACTGCCTGGCCCGCCACCTGCCCGCGCTGCTGCCGCTAGTGCAAGAGGTGCTGGCCGCCCCCACCTTTCCTGAGGCCGAGCTGAGCCAGATGCAAACCCGCATTGCGCAAAATATGCAGGTCGAGCGCCGCAAAACCAGTTTCCGCGCCACCGAGGAGTTCAACCGCCACCTGTTTGGCGAGGCCGACCCCTACGGCCGGCCCTTCGACGAAGCTGCCTTTGCGCGCCTCACGGTGGCCGACGTGCGCGCCTTCCACGCCGCGGCTTACCAGCCGGCCGGGGCCGAGATTTTCTTGAGTGGCGACGTGCAGGCTGGCGCTGCGGCCGTGGCCGAAGTGCTGGGCCGCCAGTGGCCCGCCGCCGCGGCCGTGGCCCTGCTGCCCACCGTGCCGGCGCCCGCTGCCGCCTACCCCACTGGGCTGGTAACGGTGCCGGTGGCGGGCAGCCTGCAAGCCAGCCTGCGCGTAGGCCGCCGCTGGCCCGCCCTCACCGATGCGCAAACGCCCGAACTGCTGCTGCTGGTGAAGGTGCTGGGCGGCTACTTCGGCTCGCGCCTGATGCGTAACATTCGGGAGAATAAGGGCTTTACCTACGGTATTCACGCCAGCGTGGTAGCCCGCGAGCAGGGGGCCGCCCTGGTCATCGGCACCGACGTGAATGGGGCGCAAGCCACCGCTACCCGCCACGAAATCAACTTAGAGCTACGCCGCCTGCAAGACGAGCTGCTGGGCGACGATGAGCTGGAAACCGTGAAAAACTACACCCTAGGCAAGCTGCTGGGCGAAACGGCCACCGTATTTGAGCAAGCCGACAAGTACCGCCACTTGGTGCTGCAAAACCTGCGCCCCGACCACTACGAGCGGCTAACCCAGCGCACCTTGGCCACTACCGCCGCCGAGCTGCAAGCCCTGGCTCGCACCTACCTCAACCCCGCCGACATGCTGACTGTGGTGGCCGGCGGCGCGGCCGAGTAGCCCGGCGCCACCGGAGCCCGGGGTGTCGCGCCTTTGCCTGGCTGGTGGCCCTATGGCTGACTGGTCGAGCCAAGACCGGCTTTTGGGCGATTGAAAAGCTTGATTATTGCGACCGCAGCGCACCTTGTGGCCGCTTATGAGAAAGCTGCGTCTCGTACTTACGCGCCTGCTGGGCTTGCTACTGATAGCCTTGCTGCTACTAGCCAGCCGCCCGGCTTCGGCCCACCCCATGCCTACTTCGCGAGTGCTGCTAGACTTGCAGGCGCAGGGCGTGGCGGCCGAGGTGCAGCTGCCCTTGAGCGAGTTGCAATTGGCCTTAGGTGATAAGCTGGACGTGCTAACGACCCCCGCCTACCTGGTGGAGCGCGCGGGGCCAGCGCTGCGCGCCTACCTGCTAGCCCATGTGCGCGCCACTACCCCCACCGGCCGGCCCTGGACGGTGGCCGTACGGGCGCTGGCCGTGGGCAGTGCCGAGCAAACCGCGACGGGCCCCTACCAGGAGCTAACCGCCCGGCTGTGGCTGCAGCCCCCGCCCAGCGCCAGCGCTCGCGAGTTTACGTTAGCCTACGATGCCATTATTCACCAGGTAGTTACTCACGCAGCGCTGGTAGCTATTCGGCAGGATTGGGACACTGGGGTGCTGGCCGAGCACCCGGTGGAAGTGGGTGCCATTAGGCTTAATGCGCGCGACAATTCCATCAATACCCTGACCATCGCGCCCGCGGCGGGCAGCCGCTGGCAGGGTTTCCGCACGCTGGTGGCCCTAGGGATGCAGCACATCGGCGAAGGCACCGACCATCTGCTGTTTTTGCTGGCCTTGCTGCTGCCAGCGCCACTGCTGGCGCGGAGTGGGCGCTGGGTGGGCTTTGGGGGCGTGCGCTACAGCCTGGGGCGGCTGCTGCGCATCGTCACGGCCTTCACCCTCGGGCACTCGTTCACGCTGCTGCTGGGAGCGCTGGGCTGGGTGCGCCTGCCGGGGCAGCCGGTTGAGGTGCTCATTGCAGTATCCATTCTAGTGTCGGCGGTGCACGCTTGGCGGCCGGTATTTGCGGGGCGCGAGGGATGGGTGGCGGGCGGCTTCGGGCTGGTGCACGGGCTGGCGTTTGCCAGCACCCTGGCCGGCCTGCACCTCGATGCCAGCCGCCTGGCACTTAGCATCCTAGGCTTCAATGTCGGCATCGAGCTGATGCAGCTGCTAGTAGTGGCCCTCACGGTGCCCTGGCTGCTGCTGCTCAGTCAAACGCCCGCCTACCCGGCTGTGCGTCGGGGCGGGGCCGTGCTAGCGGGCGCGGCCGCCCTGGCCTGGCTAGCCGAGCGCCTGACGAGCCAGCCCAACGCCGTGGCTACGCTGCTGAGCCAGGCTGTGCCCTACGCGCCCTGGCTGCTGGCACTGCTGGCCACGGCGGCCTTGCTGGTGCACTGGCGCGCCCGCCCGCGGCCAGCCTAGGGCCTTGCTTTTACGGCTGCGGTTAAGTTCGCCGAACGTCGATTACTTCTGCCAATCAGGCTATTATAGGCCTGGTGGCGCATTCCTTTTTTCTTACTTGGCGTAGCAAAAGCAAATCCTTTCTCGGGCATCTCTATCCCTCACTTTCACCCATTCAGGCATGAAAATCTTTACCAGCGTGGCGTCGGCCACGACGCTGCTGGCCATCACGGCCTTCACGCAGCCAGCAGCGGAGCAGTACCGGCCGGCGCTCCGGCCCGCCACCACCAAGGGCACGCGCGCCATTACGGGCACGCAGGACGCGGCGGCTGTAGTGGCGGCGGCTAACACCTTTCTTGCCACGCTTAGCTCTACGCAGGTAAGCACCCTGGAGCAGACCTTCAACTCCACCAACGTGGCGAAGTGGTCGAATTTGCCTTGCGGCTCGCAGTGCCGCATTGGCTTGCAGCTCAGCAACCTAACTACCGCCCAGCAAACGGCCGCGTTGGCCGTGGTGCAGGCGGCCACTGGCACCGTGGCGGGCGACGGCTACGACGAGATTCAGCAGATTCGGGCGGCCGACGATTACCTCAATGCCAATGGCGGGGGCTCGGGCTACGGCAGCGGCCTTTATTTCATTGCCTTCCTGGGCACGCCTTCCACTACTGGCACCTGGATGCTCCAATTTGGCGGGCACCACCTGGCTACTAATATTACCTATACCAACGGGGCGGTAGCCGGGGCCACGCCCAAGTTTGAGGGCGTCGAGCCGTTGAGCTTCACCTCCACGGGCGGCATCTACGCCAGCGGCACCACCGTGGCGCCGCTCACCAACGAGGCCGCCACCATGCTGGCGATGCTCAACGGCCTGACTTCGACGCAGAAAACTACGGCCAAGCTGAGTCAGTCGTTTAGCGACGTGCTGCTGGGCCCCAATACGGTAGAGGGTGGCGCTACCTCTTACCCGGCTACCAAGGTGGGCATCCAGTGCAGCCAGCTCAGCACCGACCAGCAGGCGCTGGTGATGGCTGCCATGCGTCCCTGGGTGCAAGACTCGGACGACGCCACAGCCGCCACCCTGCTCAACTACTACCAAACGCAGCTGGCTAATACCTACGTCTCCTACGCGGGCACGGGCAACCTCACCACCAACGGCGATTACGTGCGTATCGATGGGCCCAACGTCTGGATTGAGTTTGTGTGTCAGACGGGCGTGGTTTTCCGCAACAACATCCACTACCACAGCATCTGGCGCGACCGGGCCCGCGACTACGGCGGCAACTTCTACAACACTGTAACGGCCACCAAAGCCGCCGAGGCCGCCGCTGTCTTCAGCCTTTTCCCAAGCCCCATCCTCACTGGCAACGACCTGCAGCTGCGCCTAGCCACGGCTGGCACCGGCACCTACACCGTGCGCAATCTGCTGGGCCAAGCGCTGGCCACGGGCAGCATTAGCGGCAGCGCGGGCACGGTGCCCACCACCAATATGGTGCCCGGCGTGTACCTGCTCACGATTGAAACCCCCAGCAAAACCGCTGTTACCAGCCGCTTTGTGGTGCAGTAGCACCCCTAGGGCTAGCGCTCACGAAAAAAGAACGTCATGCTGAGCTTGTCGAAGCATCTCTACCGCACAACCTAGGCGGCCCAGTAGAGATGCTTCGACAAGCTCAGCATGACGTTCTTTTTTTATTTTTAACTACTTAATTCCTACCGACTCAGGTTCGGAATGCGGAACTGCAGGCCCAGCGAGGGCACGAAGGTGGCGCCGCTAAGCGAAGTGGTGCTGCCATCGACCAGCGTGTAGTCGCCGTAGTTCTGGTAATACACGCTGAGGGCGGGCACCACGTACACGTATTTATAGCCCAGCTTGACGTTCAGGAACAGGCCGTAGCTGGAGAAATTACGGCTCTGGCGCGGTAGGTCGGGCAGCACGCTGGTGCCGGCGCGGTTGTATAAGTTGCTGGGGTTGAAACCGTAGCTCACCCACGAGTGCCCATAGACCGCGCCGTAGCTGATGGCCCCTAGGGTTTCCTCCGGCCCAAACGACTGGCTGACGGTGAGCGGGATAAGGATGTCGCGGCGGCTAGCGTCGAGGCCCACCAGGTTATTCAGATTATTGAGAAACGGCAGGCTGGGCAGCCGGGCCCGCTGCAGGGCAAATTGCAGCCCCACGCTGGCGTAGGTGGTGCCGCCGGCCGCCCCGAGCTCGGGGTTCTCTACCGAGCCAGTAGGGCCCAGCAACTGATAGGCCGCGTCGAAGACGTGCGAGCCGAAGGCGTATTTGTAGCCCACGTCGAGGCGCGGCACCACGCCGTAGCGGATGCTGAGGTCGGCGGTGCTTTGCACGGGGTCGAGCAGGTAGGCCAGGGCCGCGCCCTGCACGTTGCTCACCAAGCCCGAGTAGCGCACAGTGTCGCCGCTGGCGGCGCGGGTGCCTAGGCTGCTGGCCGCCTCGCGCACGGCACTAGTAGCCTTGGACAGCGGCGCGGTGCCCACGTTAAAGCCTTGGTTGTAAGCCACCCGGAACTCGCCCTGCGGCGTAACCTTGCCCGAGGTAGTGATGCCCCTGGGGGCGGTGCAGGCCCCGGCCAATCCGAGCAGCCCTAGGGCCCCTAGGCGGACCGAAAAGGAGAAAGTGTAGCGCATATGCAGAAGAAAGGAGGTTGGCGCCGCCAATACGAAAACCGGGCCAGGAGTTGGGCGCCCGGCCAGTGCCGCCGCCCGATAGACCAACCAACCGCAAAACTCGGCCAGTCCCCGGCTTGGTATAGACAATCCTTCAAAGTTGGGGTAAAAATTCAGCTGGCCCCCATAGTGAGCAACCTAGCCGTCGGCCACCAGTCCTCCACCGGCCACAGCCAGCGCGGCCAGCGTCTCGGCAGGCGGCTGGCCGGCCTCGCTCGCCTGAAAGCTAGATGCCTTAGGCGCTCCAGCAGGCCGCTGGCGCAGTAGCTACTAGCCGCGTACTTTCGCCGCATGTTCTGGCAAAGCCTGCGGCTGAAGCTGCGTTATATTGGTTGGCCCTACCTGCGCGTGTGGGTCGTGTTCGTTGCCGTGGCGGCAGGGCTGCACGCCGCTCTGGCGTGGCTGCTGCCCACTACCGAGCCGCCCGAGTGGCTCTGGATTTGGGCTGGGCCGGGGGTGGGCTGCCTGCTACTGGTGCTGCTGCTATTGTGGCCGGGCTTCCGGCTGGTGCGCGACGGCCGCAACGGCTCTAACCTGGGCCAGCTGCTAGTGGTGGTGGCCGCCGCCACTCTGGCATTTGCCTGGGGTAGCCTAGCGTTTGGCCTACGGGCAGCGCTCAGCCCACTGCGGCCCGTGGCTACGCTTACCGAAGCCGCCGCGCTACCGGCCCGCTACTACCAGGTACGGCAGGTGAATCTCGACACCGCCCGTATTGGCGTGGAGCAGCGGGCCGAGGTAACGGGCCGCAACAACGAAACGCTAAGCCTAAGTGTGTACGTAGCCTGCCCAGCCGCGGCGGCAGGGCGGCCGGCTACCATACCTGCCTGGCTGGGCTGGCACTATTCGCGGGCCATTCAAAACCGGCTGCCCGACCAGCAAAAGGAGGCAGCCTACCGGGAGTTTTTGCAGTATTGCGCACGCCAGTTCGTTCGCGACCAGCAACGCCCCTTCACCTACCTTGAGCGCTGCCCCAACGATGGCAACCGGCGCGGGCTGCTGGCGGCCGCCAGCCGCAGCCCGCGCTACGCGGCCGGCACCCCGCCGCTACTGCTGCTGCCACGCTACGAACCCTTCGGCCAGGACACTCGCGAACCCAAGCAGTTTTTTAAGTGGTCGCAGCTCCTTGGCAATGGCGTGTTTCTGCTGCTACTGCTGGTGCTGCCCCTGCACCCCGAACGCCGGGCCCAGGTGCTGGCCGGGCAGCTCGACCGCTCGCACGGCTGGCTAACCGATTACGCCAAAGCCCTGTGGCCCCGGCCCGGCTATGTGCTCACGCCCTTGCTGCTCGATGCCAACCTGGTAGTGTTTCTGCTGATGGTAGCGAACACGGGCACCGGGCTGGGCAGCTTCGATGGCCCCACGCTGCTGGCCTGGGGCGGCGACTATGGGCCGGCCGTGGCGGCGGGCCAATGGTGGCGCCTACTCAGCAGCGTGTTTGTGCACGCCAACTTACTGCACCTCGGCAACAACCTCGTGCTGCTGGGGCTCTTGGGCTGGCAACTCGAACTGGCCCTAGGCTGGCTGCGCCCGCTGGTGGTGTACGCAGTGGCGGGCCTAGGCGCTAGTCTGCTCAGCATCTGGTGGCACCCCGCCACCATCGGCATTGGGGCCTCGGGGGCGTTGTTTGGCTGGATGGGGCTGGCCCTCACGCTATACTGGCGCCCGCAGGCTACGCCGCTGCTCAAAACTATGCTGCGCACGGTGGTGCTGGCCACGGGCGTGGTGAGCCTGCTGCTGGGCTTCGCCATTCCGGGCGTCGACAATGCCGCGCACTTGGGCGGCTTGGCCGTGGGCGCACTGGCTGGCCTGGTGCTGTGGCCCTGGCTGCGGCCGGCCCTGGTGCAGCACGCAGCCGCCCTGGCCGCCGCCAACGAGGCTGCTTCCGCCACCTTAGCGCTCAACGAGCACGAGCATCATTCACCTATCGCTTAATTTTTTATGCAAATTCTCTACGGCGTGCCGGGCGAGGGCCTAGGGCACGCCACGCGCAGCAAAGTGGTCATTGCCTGGCTGCTCGAGCAGGGCCACGACGTGCGCGTGGTCAGCAGCTCGCGCGCCTTTACGCTGCTCGACCAGACGTTTCCCGGCCGGGTGCTCGAAATTAAGGGCTTCCACCTAGCTTACAAGAAGCTCACCGTGTCGAAGTCGCGCACCATCGGCCTGACGCTGCGCACGGCGCCCGAGGCGCTGCAAACCAACTTCCGGCAGTACCGGCAGCTGCTGCGCGGCTTCCGGCCCCAGGTGGTGATTTCCGATTTCGAGTCGTTCAGCTACTTCTACGCCAAGCTGTTGCGGGTGCCCGTCATCAGCCTCGACAACATGCAGATTATCGTGCGCGCCCAGCTCGACGTGGCCGTGCCGCCGGCCGAGCGCGAGCACTACGACCTGGCCCGCAGCATTGTGCGCCTCAAGCTCCCTAGGGCCCAGCACTACCTGGTAACCACCTTTTTCGAGCTGCCACTCAAGGCTCGCTACGCCACGCGCACCACGCTGGTGCCCAGCATCATCCGGCCCGAGATTCAGGCTGCCCGGCCCACCAAGGGCGACTACGTGCTGGTGTACCAAACGGCCACCACCCAAACCGACCTAGTAGATATCCTGCGGCAGCTGCCCGACACCGAGTTTCGGGTGTACGGCTTCAATAAAGACGAACACCACGGCAACGTGCTGCTGCGCCCCTTCTCCGAGGCTGGCTTCATTGCCGAGCTGGCGGGGGCCAGGGCGGTGCTCACCAACGGCGGCTTCTCGCTGATTTCGGAGGCCGTGTATTTGCACAAGCCGGTGTGCGCGGTGCCCATTCCGGCGCAGTTTGAGCAGTGGCTGAACGCGGCCGAAATTGAAAAGCGCGGCTACGGCCGCCGCCTGGCCGCCATGGAAACCGCTGGCATCGGTGCCTTTCTGACCAAACTGCCGCAGTACGAGGCCGCCCTGGCCAGCTACCAGCAGCGCGGCAACGAGGTACTGTTTGCGCGGTTAGCCGAGCTGCTAGCCGAGGTGTGAATAGAGTAGATTACAGATTGTCAAGAAAAACGTCATGCTGAGCTTGCCGAAGCATCTCTACCGAGCGATACCCTAGGGGCGTGGGAGAGATGCTTCGGCAAGCTCAGCATGACGTTCTTTCATTACGCCCACGCCCTACATTTGCACCACTCATCTTTCCTGAGAACTACCATGAGCTACATCGCAGCCATTCATGCCCGCCAGATTTTTGATTCGCGCGGCAATCCGACCGTTGAAGTTGACGTGACCACCGACTCGGGCACCGTGGGCCGCGCCGCCGTGCCGAGCGGCGCCAGCACCGGCGTGCACGAGGCCGTAGAGCTGCGCGACGGCGACAAGAGCATGTACCAGGGCAAGGGCGTGCTCAAGGCCGTGGAGAACGTGAACACCAAGATTGCCGAAGAGCTGGTGGGCTTCTCGGTGTACGAGCAGACGCTGATTGACAAAATTATGCGTGAGCTGGACGGCACCCCCAACAAGGGTAACCTAGGGGCCAACGCCATCCTAGGCGTGAGCCTGGCCGCCGCCCGCGCCGCCGCCCAGGAGCTGGGCCAGCCGCTGTACCGCTACGTGGGCGGCGTAGGGGCCAACACCCTGCCCGTGCCCATGATGAATATCTTGAACGGCGGCTCGCACGCCGACAACAAGATTGACTTTCAAGAATTTATGGTAATGCCCGTGGGCGCCAGCTCGTTTAGCGAGGCGCTGCGCTGGGGCACCGACATCTTCCACACCCTCAAAAACGTGTTGAAGAAGAAGGGCCTGAGCACCAACGTGGGCGACGAAGGCGGCTTTGCCCCCGACATCCAAAGCAACGAGGAGGCCATTCAGCTGGTGCTGCAAGCCATCGAGCAGGCCGGCTACAAGCCCGGCGAGCAGGTGATGATTGCCCTCGACCCGGCCGCGTCGGAGTTCTACGAGGATGGCATGTACCACTTCAAGAAAAGCACCGGCGATAAGCTCACTAGCGAGCAAATGGTGAGCTACTGGCTGGACTGGGCCAATAAGTACCCCATCGTGAGCATCGAAGACGGCCTGGCCGAAGACGACTGGGCGGGCTGGAAGAGCATCACCGACCAGGGCGGCAAGAAGCTGCAGCTGGTGGGCGACGACCTGTTCGTGACCAACGTAGACCGCCTGCAAAAGGGCATTGACGAGCACGTGGCCAACGCCATCCTCATCAAGGTAAACCAGATTGGCACCCTTACCGAAACCATCGCCGCCGTGAACCTGGGCCGCCGCAACGGCTACAAGTCCATTATGAGCCACCGCTCGGGCGAAACCGAGGATTCGACCATCGCCGACCTGGCCGTGGCCCTGAACACCGGCCAGATTAAGACTGGCTCGGCTTCGCGCTCCGACCGCATGGCCAAGTACAACCAGCTGCTCCGCATCGAGGAAGAGCTGGGCGAAACCGCCTACTTCCCCGGCAAGAAATTCTAATTCTGCTGGTTGAAAGCTAAAAAAGGCGGTCGTGCTCAGTTGAGTATGACCGCCTTTTTTATGCTTACTTTTGAAGCAGTTCACTAGGCAGTCCCGATGCAATTTCTCAGCCCCATCTTCCGCGTCGCGCGCAATTTTTACTTCCTCACGGGCCTAGGGTTCGTGGTGTGGATGACCGTGTTCGACGCCAACGACGTGAGCAAGCAGTACGACATGTACCGCAAGTGGCGCGAGCTGCAGGGCGAGAAAGCCTATTACGAAGCCAACATTGAGAGCGTGAAGAAGGACCGCGCCGAGCTGCTCAGCTCGCCAGCGCTGCTCGAGAAATTTGCCCGCGAAAAGTACCTTATGAAGCGTCCCGGCGAGGACGTCTTCGTGCTGGTGCCGAAAGAAGAGGACTAATCTATTCCTTTTCGCAACTTCCTCAGGAAAGGCCGTTCTGCTGGGCAGAGCGGCCTTTTTAGGTATAGCATCTCTTCTCCTTCCGCCTTATGGCTATTATCCATCTTGCTAATCGTCTGGTCGCTTTAGGGTTGCCTGGCGCCATTCCTCTGCTAGCTATGCTGGCCTTGGGTGCCCAGGCGCCCGCGCCTACCCAGCCCCAAATGGCCCGGCGCTTTCTGCTCGACGTGTTGCGGGCCGACTACCCGGCTGCCTACCAGCGCCTGGCCCCCGACGTGAAAAGCAAACTACCGCTAGCAGCTTTCATCCGAGCCGCCCGGCCGCTGACGCAGCTAGGCAGGCGGCGCGGCCAGGCCATCGAACTCTACAAGCTGGGCACCTGGCTGGGCGCACCCAGCACGCACGAGCCGTGGTTTTATTGCTTCTCTTTCGCGCAGGACTCGCTGCTAAAATCGCCGAAAGTATTGCTGGAAGTCACCTTCCGCGACACCGCGACACGGCAGGTATTGGGCTTTCGGCTGCGCGGGCAACCCTAGGCAGCGGGACCGGCGGGCGGCGCCAGCTTAGGGTTGTCGCGGTGGCGGGTGGCATCGCGCTGAGTCTTTTTGGCCAGGTTGCGGGCCAGGGCCTCGGTGAGGTCGGTGCCGGTTTGGTTGGCCAGGCAAATGAGCACGAATAGCACGTCGGCCAGCTCGTCGCCCAGTTCGCGGCCCTCGTCCGATTTCTTAAACGACTGCTCGCCGTACTGCCGGGCAATGAGGCGGGCCACCTCCCCCACCTCTTCGGTGAGAATGGCCATGTTGGTGAGCTCGCTGAAATAGCGCACGCCAGTAGTTTTAATCCACTCATCGACGGTGGCTTGGGCTTGGGCTAGGGTCACGATAAAAGCATTTAACGGGACTATAAGTATAGGATACTGGCAGCCTATTATCTATATGCCTTGGTATTCTATAACGAAACACAGATGACTATTACGCTTGACAAACTGACGTAATGACTTGGATGAGACAGTACTTATTATTGCGCTTCTACATCCTCATGAATCAACATAATAATTGTGAATCAAAACATTGCTTATTTACTAGGTGCCTACTGGCACGACAACAATCCCCGGGACCAGACCGCCCGCTTCGTGCAAAACGGCATTTGGGAAAACGGTTATGAAGTAGAATACCTGGATTTGGTGAAATCAATTGCCGTCGGCAACCCGGTTTTTATTAAATCACTGTTCTATCATAATGGTCTCAAAACCTCAGTTTTGCGCCTCAAGGCAAAAGGCGTGGTAACGGCAAACCAAGGTGACGGACGGCACCTAGCGGTTGATTGGGATACGAAATTTGAGGAAACGGATTTGGCAGAGAATAAAACGCCGGGCGTGGGTCGTTACTGGGATACGGTGGAGCGCGTAACCGAACCTTCGCATTTAGCTGCGCTTCTTGGCTTTGCCTCGGAAGAAGCCCCATGAGCAAATTTTCCCCTCAATCAAATTCTCTACGGCCCGCCCGGCACGGGCAAAACCTTCACAACTCCGGCCCTCACGCTGGCTATCCTGACGGGCAAAAGCTTAGCTGATACTAACGGCCATTACGGCACCAATCAGAAAGCTTTGCAGCAGGCACTAGCCGGTTACCGGGAGCAAGGCCAGACGGAGTTTGTTACTTTCCACCAAGCCTTTGGCTACGAAGATTTTGTCGAAGGCATCAAGCCTTATGAGAAAGAGAATGACCAGCTGGGCTACCGCATCGAAGATGGAGTATTCAAACGCATGTGCCGGCAAGCTAGGCAGGCGTGGCTGGCGGCAGTGAGCGGCCAGCCGGCCCCGGTAGCCCTACAACTAGTGGCGGCCGACTTTGACGAGCTGTACGAGCGCTTTGCAGAAGACCTGCGGATGCGGCTTCAACAAGGCAGCCCTCCGCAGCTGACTACCCGGCAAGGAATGCCGGTGGAAGTAACGGCCGTTGATACTGATGGCACCCTGACGTTGATTCATCTCAACAGCGCGCAGTTTAAGCACCGGGTTGCGCCTAAGTGGATTCGGCAGATTTACGACACCTATGCTTCAATCGATGAGATTAAAAAAGTATATGAGGAGCTACGCCGGCTAGGTGGCCCTAATGCCTCGCTGCAATGGGCGATATTCAACGCGCTCAAACTGTTTGAGCAGCAGGCCGCCGCACTAGTTGCCGAAACTTTCAATACGATTCCGCAGGCCATTGACATTCCGCGTTTTGTCTTGGTGATTGACGAAATCAACCGCGGTAACGTCGCCAACATCTTTGGCGAACTGATAACGCTGCTAGAAACTGATAAGCGGGCGGGTGAGGACAATGAGCTGACCGTTACGCTGCCTTATTCCAAGCAGTCTTTTTCCATCCCGCCCAACCTCTACCTGCTCGGCACCATGAACACCGCCGACCGCTCGATAGAAGCCCTCGACACGGCCCTGCGCCGCCGCTTCAGCTTCACCGAGATGCTACCCGATGCGCAGGTGCTGCGCGACCACGTAGGCGACCACGGCGTAATTGGCGAGGGCGACGACGCGGTGGATGTGGCCCGCCTCCTGGAAGCGCTCAACAGCCGGCTGGAGCAGCTGCTCGACCGCGACCACTGCCTGGGCCACGCCCTATTGCTGCGGGTGCAGACCCTGGACGAGCTGCGCGAAGCCTTCCGGCGCAATATTTTGCCGCTGCTGCAAGAGTATTTCTTCGGCGACTGGGGCAAAATCGGGTTGGTGCTGGGCGAGGCGTTTGTACAGGTGAGCGGGCTGGGCTCGGCGGGGCGCTACCCGCTGGCCAAGTTCAAGGGCTACGACGCGGCCGGCCTGCGCGAGCGCCCGGTGTACCGCCTGGCCGACGTGGCTAGCCTGCCGGCCGCGGCTTTCCAGGCCATTTACGCAGGGTAGCGATGGCGGGCCTCATCCGGGTGCTGGAGCACAGCCTTCTACCCATTGGCTACTGGCAAAACGGGGCCGAGTTCACCGAGGCGCACTGGCAGCAGCTGCTGCGCTACCACGACACCGGTGCGGGCCGGCGCTACTACGACATCCGGCACCGCGGCATCCGCTTCAAACACTACGTGGGCGTGCTGCAAGCCGGCGACCTCACCATCGAGGTGCTGCCCAAGGCCGACGCGGTGCCCGGCGCCACCCCTACCCCCCACGAGCCGTTCGACCGCTGGCGCACCCTGCTGCTGCAGATGCTGGCCGAAGCCGGCCTGTTACCCGTTGACTCGTTCAACACGGCCCAGTTGCACGAGCGCGAAAACAGCCTGCTCGACCTCTACCTAGCCTTGTTTCTGACGGAGGTAGAGGCCCTGCTGCACCGGGGCCTGGTGAAGCGCTACCGGCAGCGCGAGGGCCAGGTGAAAGCCTTGAAAGGCAGCCTACTTTTCGGCCCGCACCTGGTCCGCAACGTGGTGCACCAGGAGCGCTTCTACACCCGCCACCAGACCTACGACCGCGACCACCTGCTCCACCGCCTGCTGCGGCAGGCCCTAGGGCTGCTGCCTACCCTCACGGCTACGCCCAGCCTGCGTGGCCGGGCCGCCCGCGCCCTGCTGGCCTGGCCCGACACCGAGCCGCTGCGCCCCACGGCGGCCCATTTTGCCCGCCTGCGCTACGACCGCAAAACGGTCCCCTACCGCCCAGCCCTGCGCATCGCCCGCCTGCTGCTGCTGCGCCTCAGCCCCGACGTGCGTAGCGGCCCGCAGGAGCTGATTGCGCTATTTTTCAACATGAACCGCGTGTGGGAAGCCTATCTGCTGCGCACCTTGCAGCGCCTAGCCCCGCCCGGCTGGACGGTGAGCAAGCCGCCCAAAGTAGTATTTTGGCAGGCCGAAAACGGCCAGCAAAGCCGAATGCAGCCCGATATAGTGCTTGAGCACCCTACCCACGGCTGCCTCGTACTCGATGCCAAGTGGAAGCGCCCCACCAGCCGCCACGCCGAAACCGACCTGCGCCAGCTTTTTGCCTACGCCCACCATTTCGGAGCCACACAGGTGCGACTGCTGTACCCGCAGGCCGGGCAGGGCGCGGCCGTGGAGGGCGAGTTTACCCGGCCGCTATTCACGGACGCAGGCGGGCAGGTAATTCGGGGCGAAGTTTCCTATATTCGAGTGGGGCAAGGAGAACTGCTGAGCGCGGACGGAGTGGCAATTGACACGGACCCGGTTACCGGCTATCTAAGGTGCTCGGTTGAAGACGACTTGCTGAACTGGACACAAACCTGATACGCTTGATTAAATAGCAGTATTTGCTACTCCGTTGGCATTGAGCAAGGCTATAAACTCGCTGCTTTCTTCTTCTATCCACTCATTTTTTGCTATCAAATTAGCAATCAATTGCTGCTGTTCCGGCGAGAAAACGTCTTTTGCCAAAGCATCCGGCTCCAAGTCATCGTCCCATAGCCGGGGACTCCACTGGCTGAAATGGTCGGCTGAATGCACGGCCTTGCGCTCAGCGCCTGCTACTGGCGTGAGAAGTTGAATCTGCCGTCCCTGGCGCCGATACCCGGCCGCGATAGTCCGAAAAATAGTGAGGCCGGCATAGTCCCAATCGCAGGCATAATAGAGGGAGATATCTGCTGCTGGCACGAAATATTTTTCGAGTTTACCCACGTTGCGGCCGCCGGCGTTCAGTAGCTCCACGCCGGCCCGCTGCGCTTTGGCGGGCTGCTTTAGGTACGACTCGTTCTCGCACAGCACTATCACCTGGGCCCGAAACGCCCCCGTCTTGTAAACCGCCGTCTGGGAAATATGGTCTGATACCGGCATCGCCTGTAGTCCCAAGAGCTTGAGCGCATCACGATACAACATTGGATTCTTTTTGAGCACTTTGCTACCGCCCATGTATTGGCTGCTGATATCTTGCCGACTGAGCTCGGAGCGCGAAATGAGCAGGGCGTTATTGAATAGCCCGGCCAGCCCTTGCAGCTGGGCCAGCGTGTGGTTCAGATAGCTGGTATTTAGCTGGTGCTTCACCAAAAACTGCTCTGCCTGCGCATAGTCGACAGCGATGTCGTTGTCGAATTCATCATCGAATCCTGAACCCGCTACCTTGAGCAGAATCTGCTGATTACGCGGCTTACGCACGATTAGGTGACGGGCCAGCAAGTCTTGCACGTACGCGTTGCCGCGTAATACTTGCAGTTTCGTTTGGCCCTGATTGCGCAACTCGTGTAATGCCCGCATGGTGCGCCAGGTGAATTCCTTGTTGAGAAGCAATGCATTCTTAATCACCATTGGCAAAGAGATTATCGGAGGGTAGCATAGGCAGAGCCGCCGGCACCAACTTTTGCTGAAGATTAAGCATCATGGGGTGCAAGTTTAGCAAGGTATTAGGGTCGGGGTCGAAAGCCAGAAAATACAGCCGGTGTTCAGCGCTGGCGGTTTCAATCATGGGACCGACCGACAGCGAAATCACCTGGTATTTTTCTTCGTGGGCCAGGGCTAGCAGCGCCTTGTAATTGCTGCCCAGCCCGTGCGCCTCGTCCACGGGAATCAGCCGGATGCCGGGGCGCTTGCTGCCGCCGCCAATCACCGAGAGACGCGCAATATTGAGCAGCGCGGCGGCCATAAACGTCTGCCCGGTGCTACCGTGATTAATCCGCCCGCTCGCCGATTTCATGTCGAAGCTCAGGTCCAGGTAAGACTTGGGGTTGAGCAGGTCGGTGTCCCTGGCATTCTGCACCTTGCCGCCGCTACTCAGGTAGGCCTTGCGCATGAGTTCCTGCATGCTTTCCAGGCTGCTCAGCTGCGCGAAGAGGCTGGAGTTGCCAGCGGCCCGCTCGCTGAGCAGCTGGCCAAAAACACCAATCCAGCCAATGGGATACTCGTCCGACAGCACCAGGTCCAGCTTAGGGCTGAAACCGCCAGTAATCTGCGCGTTTTTGGCCAGGAAATACCGTTTGATTTTTTTCGCTTCTTCAATATATTCGTCGAAAGCCTCCCGCACCCGCTCGAATACGCCCCGCAACAGCTGGATTTTCAAACCGGCAATCTGATTGTTCGCCTCGTTGATGTTTTGCAGGCGTGCCTCAATCAAACCCAGCGCCTCTTCCGACTCCACAAAGCCGTGAACTACATCGGGCAGCACTTCCTGGATGAGCAATGACAGCGCATCGTCGTAGCTCAGCCGCTCTCGGTCAGCATCCGTCAGGTAGCGCCCCATTATTGTATCAAACTCCTTGCGGTACGCCGCTACTGCATCTTTATACTCTTTTTCGTCGGGTTCCTCGCTTGCTGCTGGCGCGCTGGCTGGGGGCGCTGGCGCGGCCTGCCCGGTTGCTTTTTCATAAGTAGCAGTAGCGGCTTGGCTTGCAGATAGTTGCGTATCGCGTAGCAGCCGGGCGGCATCTTCGTCCTTCCGCAGCCCCTCGACCAGCGTACGCTGGGTGCCTACTGCGGCACTCAACTCAGCAATATCCGCACGCAGCGATGCCAATTTTAATTCACCGAGTGGCAGCTGCTCGGCCCCGATAGTATGCTCGCGCATCCAGCCAGCTAATTTCTGTTCGGTACTTGCGTTAGCTTGCTGCGCCGCCGTGTCTTTTTCGGTCAACGCTCGCTCATCTTTGCCGCTAAGCCTGACCGCTATGTCGTTCAATTTGCTACTAATGATACCCTGCTGAATTTGCGCTTCCATGCAGGCTTCGTTCGCCTTTTGCGCTGCCGCTTCGGCTTCCTCATGGGTGGCGCGCACGTCGGCATCGGCCGCATACAGCTCCAACTGCCCATCAAAAACACTGCTATCGGGCAACAGCCCGGCCCCTACTGCTTGGCTCAGCGCGACACGCTGACTTACCAGTTCAACGGCCTGCTGCCAGCCCGCCACTTTTTGCAGAGCGGCGTACACAGCTTCCTCCTGTTGCAGGCGGGCTTGTAATGCCTTCAGGTTGTGCTGAGCGGCTTCCTGCCGCTTAGCAAAAAGCCGAGTAATACGGTAAGCATCGGCATCGGTGAAGGCACAGTTGACTAGGGCTAGGCGGGGCACCCATACACGCACGCCCTGCAAATGCAGCCAAAACCCGGACTTCTCTCCTTCAATCAACTGCAAGGGATGCGCAAACAGCTCATCGGGGCCGTGCAGGTAGTGCGCCGCTTCAGACTCTACCCGGCGCAATTCAGCAAAGCGGCCGAAATGTGTCAGAATGCTTTCCTCTTCCAGCGTCAAGGCTCGCTTGCGCTCGAAGGCCCAGCGCGCCAGCGAATCGGGATTGGTTAAGTCAGTAAAGACGTGGCCGCGCAGGCCTTCGGCCACCTGCTCGCGCAAGGTGGCTATGGCGTGCTCTGCGGCGCGAGCCGTGGTCCAGTTGGTGTTTTCAAAAGTCGTCGTCAGCTTATCCGCCGCCAGCTGCTCATCCAGCCGCCTTACCAGCTCGTAGTCCCACCGGGTTTGCTGGTGTCGTCGTTGCGCCACCCGCAGCTCGGCGAGGTTGCCGTGCGTGCGCAGCCAGCTCGTTACTTGTGCTACTGCTTCTCGGTATTGCCGGGCTTTGTCGGCTGCCGGGCGCAATTCCTGCTGCTTTTGCTGAGCGGCTGATTCGGTTTGCTTCCATTTCTGCTGCTTGTCCGACAGTTTTTTCTGCTCTTCAACTAACCTCAGATAATCAGTCAGCTCTTTTCGTACGGATTCAAGTTGCTGCTGACTAGCGGCTCGTTCCAGCTGCAATAGCTTGGTCTGCCCAGTCACCGTAGCCCTCGCTGCCGTTGCAAGCGCGGCGGCGGCCCGCAGCTCCTCGCCCTGCTGGTAAATAACCCGAGCCAACAACAAGGCTTCTTCGGCCTTGCGGGCCGCCTGACGGCGCTCGTGCAGCCCCCGAAACCGCGTCAGCTTATCGGTTATGTCCGCGATGAGGCTCGTGTTGCGCTGATGGTCGGCCAGCTGCTGGCTGATTTCGCCGATACGCTTCTGGTAGTTGTCCCAGATAGCCTTTTTGGCTTCCTCGCCAAAAAGAAAATTCTTTAAATCGTCTTTCGTTTTGTGCTGGTCCAAATCGCCGCTACGCGAAAACGACCGGATTATTTTCGCGTAGTTCCGCAGCACTCCCGGCTGATTCACGTCCAGCGGTAAAATCTCGTTATCGTACAGAATGCGGTGATAATCGCTCAGCCGGTCAAAAAATCGGAGCGTTACCCGTTCGTTCGACCGCATGTGTGCTTCGGCATCGGCCCGCGGCAACACCAGGCCCCCCGCTGACAAAAAATCCTGGTAGCCGAGGGGCCGTTTCAACGGCTCCAATTGGCCGGCGAAGCTGATACCCTGCTGCACGATGAAGGGCGTAACCACCCGAGCGGCCGCCGCCAAGTAGCAGCCTATCACCACAAAACGGCTTTCCTGCACTTCTACTGTTAGGAAAGCATAGCCTAGGCCTTTGCCGCCGGCCACGGCATCATCCAGCACCAGGCCTTCGGGTGGGCGGTTGCCCTTGGCGTGCGTAGCCGATTTATACTCGCCCGCTCCCACAAAAATCAATTGCAGCAAATCGGCTATCATGCTTTTGCCTACACCGCTTTCGCCGGCAAAGCTGGTGCACCAGGGATTGAGCTGGTAGTCGAAGCTGCCGTGGTAGATGAGGTTCAGCGTGGAAAGCCGATATAAGCGGGGATAGTAGGGGGTCGGCATGTTAGGAAGCAGCTTTAAAACGGTCGGGCATGGCCCTTATTTCATTCTGGTACAGGTCGCGGATGCGGTCTAGGGCCGGTAGCACCCGCCAGCCACCCGCCGCCGTGCGGCACAGCCACCCCAGGTCTTTGAATAGCGACAGGCATTGACCCACCAGCTTCTGCACGCTTTCGCTATCCAGCTGGGTTTCGCGCTTGTCCATCACCTGGGCAAGCTTCCGAAATAGCCCATCGCGGTAATCCTCGTATTCGCGCTCCAGCAAGTGCATCAGCGCCGGCACCGACTCAAATTCCGGCTTTTGTAAATCGATGAGAAATACTTTGCACAGCAGCATTGCCACGATAATATGCTTGGCTTCCAACTCGCGCTGAAAAGCAGCGCCGGCTTGCGCCCAGCTACTGGCCGGCGGCTCCAAGAAGTAGTAGCGGTGGGGCTCTTCGTGGCGATGCTGGAGCTGCGCCCCCATGTGCCAGTCGCGGTAAAAAGCAATAAGCGCCGCCTCATTTTTTCGCAGATATGGCATGAGGTGTTGCTGCTCGGGGTGCGCTGCTTGTACATGCACCCCACTCCGCAGCAGCGTGTCCAACTCATGAAAAAGTCCTTGGCCAGCAGTAGTATCGGGTAAGGCAGGAATGCCTAGGGGTTGGTCAGCGTCAGTTTCCATAAATTGATAATGCCAAACTCGTTTTCAATTTTCTCCTCTTGCGCAATTATATGCAGCTGCCAGTTCCGATTTAGTTCGTCTTCGCGCCGCACTGTGGCCAGCACCTGGGCTACTATTTCGTAGGCCGCCGGGCCTTCGCTATCGGCGAGGCGCTGCCCAAACTCCCGAAAATCGACTGTAGCACCAGCCTGAAGCAGCTCGGCGCGCAGTTGGGTCAGCCAATGTTGCACGCGGCCCCGCACGCGTAACATCTCCTCCGTTCTGGCTTTAAAATCTTGTTGAGCCCGCTGATTAGTGGGCCGCACGGCTGCGGGCACTGGCACGGCAGGCAGCACCTGCCCCGCGTGGGGTACCCGCTCGTAGCGTAACGGCCGGTAAACGAGGCGTGCCAGGGCTACTCCCGCCGGCAACTGGGGCTTGGTTGTTGGCTCAGCGTTCAGCAGCCGCTCTAAAAACTGTTCGGTTTTGCGGTCAAAACGCAGCTTTTTCAAGTTGCCGAACACGGCCCGCACGCGGGGCCGCACCCAATCGAGTCGTAGGCTTAGCTCGTTGAGGCGCTGGCGAGCGCGGCGAATAAATCGCAGAGCTTCCCTTGCCTCCCGGTCCACAGCTTCACTTTCGTACTGCTTACCCGTGTAAATATGGGTTAGCTCCTGCTCCAAGTCCGCCGCGTGGTCGAAGGCGCGGTTAAGCTCATCGGCTTTTTGCAACAGGTTATCCAGCGTTGCGCTCACGTAGTCTAATACCGCTAAGAAGGACTCCTCGCTTTGGCTGGTTTGCTGCCGCAATTGGCGGATTGTCTCCTCAATGTCGTTGTCCAACGCTACCAATTGTTGTTCCACCTCCAGGCCCAACGGCAGCAACTCCCGCGCCCAATTCAAAAAATCTTCTTCGCTTTCCCCAAGCCCCTGCTGCAGACGCCGAAAAGCCGCTTCGACCTGGCTAACCACCAGCTTACTAAATAAGGTGGTGTGCAAGCGCTTGCAAATAGCCCTGGCATGGGGTTTAAACCGATAGGTAACTGTGGTGCCTGATTCTACGCCCCGCAGCAGCCAGTATACCTGCAACTCCCGCACCAGCAAAGTGTGCCGCTGCCACGGCGTATAAAGCGAATTATGCTCTGTATCGGGAGAATCTGCCTCACCAGCTTTTAAGGCATCCCGCAATTGGTCTTCCGTGAAAAAGTCGGCCCCCGAGGTGGCAAGCCAGGTATAGAGCTTTAGCAGAGCTAGCAGCACCGGCCGGTCAGGCATCAGTAGCTTGCCTTGGCGGCGGAACTCTTCATAAAAAAGGCTATTTACATTCATAACCTATGTGCTTGGCTACCACTTATCTTACTAACTAAAACTCACTCTGCAATGCCTTTGCCCCAGTGCGCAGTATAATTGCCTCAGCAATAATAGCAGAAAGTAGCTACTAATTACTTTAGCCAGCTCGGCAATTTCTAATTACATGGGCATAGTAGATAGTTTTGGACTGCTACACCGGCCTATATAGCTTGCAAAACTTTTAATAATCAAGTATAAATCGCACACTAATAGTATTCATTACACACTTACAATCAAGTTATTGCATGCTCTATCCCCGCTACCGCGCCCTGTTTAGCCCCGACCGGCCGGCCGTGTTCGTGCGGCTGTTGCGCAGCCGGAATGCGGCGCTGGTGCTGTGCTTTTTGCAGGAAAGCTTTAAAGCGGGCAGCTACTTGCCGGTAATCAGCGGTGAAAAGCTGACGGGGCTGCTGGCCGATTTTCTGGATGCCAACCAGGCTGGCGATGAGGAGGGCGACTTGAGCACCCTAGGTCTGCCTTATGAGGACCAGGCTGCGCAGCTGCTCAAGAAATGGGTGCGCGACGGCTACCTTACGCTCTACACTGACGAGCACGGGGCCGACCAGCACACCCTCACGCCAGAGCTGGAAAGCGTGCTCGACTGGGTGCAGGCGCTGCTCGACAAGCCGGCGCACGTGGGCACCGAGTCGCGGTTTTTAGACATTCTGCACAAGCTGCGCGAGCTGGTGCAAAACTCCGACACCGACTGGCGGGCCAAGCTGGCCGACCTGGAAAAACAGCGCAGCGACCTCGACAAGCAGATTCGGGAGCTGAAAATAGCCAAAGCGGTGGTGACCTACGACGACGTGCAGATAACCGAGCGCTACCAAAACGTGAACGGGCTGGCGCGGGGGCTGCTGCGCGACTTTCGGGAGGTGGAAAGCAATTTTCGGGCGATTACGCAGCAGATTTATCAGCAGCAGTCGGCCGCCGGGCACACCAAGGGCAGCCTGCTGGGCCTGGCCCTCGACGCGCTCGATGCCCTGCGCGACACGCCGCAAGGCCGCAGCTTCGAGGCCTTCTACCAGCACCTCACCGACCCGCGCCAAAAGGCCGAGCTGGACGCACTGGTGCAGCAGCTGTTCGGGCTGCTGCACGCACGGGGGCTGGCGGCGGGCGACGGCTTTTTGCGCAAAATCAGGTTTTACCTGCACGGCGAGGGGCAGAAGGTGAATGATTCATTTCATGCCCTGGCCCGCAAGCTGGAAAAGATAGTATCGGAGAAAAACCTGCGCGAGCGCCGACGCTCGCTAGCGCTCATCCAGGATATTCGCTGCCTAGCTTTTGAGGTGATGGACGCGCCGCCCGAGGACGCGGTGTTTCTGGAAATCGACGGCCGGGCCGAATACCAGGCCAGCGAAACCAAGGAAATTCTGGACCTGGGGGAGCGCGAAAGCAGCATCGTGCCCCGGCAGCTGGCCGTGGCGCAGCAGGAAGAAACCGACTTCGTGCCGCTGATGGGGCCGCGCGTGGTAGATAAGGCGGTGCTGCTGGCCAACATCGACCAGCTGCTACGCGGCCGCCCGCAGGTGAGCTTGCGCCAAGTGGTGGATGCCTACGCCTTGCAGCACGGCCTGGCCGAGCTGATGACCTACGGCAGCATCGCGGCGGCGTCTGATAAGCACCTGCTCAATGATGCCCGCACGGAGGTGTTCGTGCTGGGACCGGGGCGGGCGTGCGAGTTTCCGGAGATAATTTTCTGCCGGTGAAAAAACCGTCCGTCATGCTGAGCGGAGCGCAGCGGAGTCGAAGCATCTCTACCTCAATACTAACCTCTATCGCTAGCAACGGTGCGGCAGAGATGCTTCGACTTCGCTGCGCTCCGCTCAGCATGACGGTTAAATTCTACCAATTCCTACCCGAACTCAAAAACAAACCGATGCCCAAACCTTACGCTTCCCTTATCATCAAAATCCTGCAAACGCATGCGCTGTACGCCGACGATGAACCGCAGTATTGGCAGCAGCTGCAAGACCACGAAGTGGCTGTACGGGCGTATTTTGAGCAAATCGGGGTACAATTAGATGTAAACCGCACCGATGGCTACGCCCGCCTCACGCAGCCCGCGCCGGCCGAGGACGACCCCGCGCCGCCCCTGCGGCTACTGCGCCGCGTGGGCCTCAGCTACGAGCAAAGCCTGCTGGCCGTGGTGCTGCGCGAGTGGCTGGAAGAGCACGAAGCCAGCGCCCAAACCACCACCCGCCGCCTGTTTGCCACGCGGGTGGAAATCCGGGAGCGGGTCGAGCTGTTTTTTCAGCAGCCCACGAATCGCAAGGCGTGGCTTAATAAGCTAGATGAGGTGATAGAGAAGCTGGTAGCACACGGCCTGCTGAAGGTGAACCGCCGCGACGACGCCCAGCCCGACCAGACGCAGTACGAGGTAAAGGCACTGCTCAAGGCCAAAATTTCGCTCGAAAAACTCGAAGAATTCAAGGAAAAGTTGTAACGCCATGCTGAATCTGTTTGAGGAGCTGACCGGGCCGGCGGGCTACCGCTTGCAGCGGCTGCAAGTGTTCAACTGGGGTACTTTCCACGAGGGCAGCGCGCAAAACGACATTTGGGAGCTGACGCCGGGCGGCCAGAATACCCTATTAACGGGCGCGAACGGCTCGGGCAAAACTACGCTCGTGGATGGGCTACTGGCCTTGCTGGTGAACCCGGCGAAGCGGTTTTTCAACCAGTCGTCGGGGGCGCAGAAGCGCACCGACCGCAGCGAAGAATCTTACGTGGAGGGGCACTACGGGCGCACGCAGGGCGAGGAGCAGCAGAAGTCGCGGGTGGAGCAGCTGCGCAAGCGAGAGGGCACGTTTTCCATCATCCTAGGGGCGTTTACCAATGCCCAGAGCCTGCCCGTGACGCTGGTGCAGGTGCGCTGGTTTAACGCGAGCGGCTTGCAGCGGCGCTACTTGGTGGCCAAGGCCGAATTGAATATTGCCGAGCACATTCAGTTTGGCGCGGGCGGGCAGTGGGTGAGCCAGTTGAAGAAGAAATTTGCCGACCGCGTGGTGGAGGACTTCGATGCGTTTCCGAAGTACGCGGCGGCGTTTCAGCGCCTGTTTGGGATGCGCAGCGATAAGGCCCTGACCTTGTTCAACCAGACCGTGGGCATGAAAGTGCTGGGCGACCTCGACGAGTTTATCCGCGTCAACATGCTGGAGGAGAGCACCGCCGAAGCGGAGTTTGCGAAGCTGCTCAGCAATTACCAGACGCTGCTCACGGCCTACCGCGCCCTCGAAAAGGCCCGCACCCAGCTGCACCTGCTGCAACCCGTGCACGAGCTGAGCGCCGACTACGAGCAGCAGCGGCAGACGCTGCGCCAGCTGCGGGCGCAGCAGCAACTGTTGGAGTCGTGGTTTGCCGAGCGGCAGGTGGCCCTTTGGGGGGAAGAAATAGCGCGGCAAAACCGGGAGCTGGACCAGCTCATCGACCTGCTCGGGCAGCAGGAGCAAGCGCACGAAGCCACTGATACGCAGCGGGTAGCGCTGGAAGTGCAGGTGGCCAACAACCAGGTGGCGCAGCAAATTCGCGACCTGAACCGCGACATCAACGACCTGACCAAAAGTAAAGCTGAGAAGGAGAAAAGCTTGCGCGGCTACAACACGCTGGCCCGCCACCTAGGGCTGGTGGAAAACCCCGACGCGGGCGCCTTCGCCGCCAACATCGAGCAGGCGCTGGCCTTGCAGCTGGTGCTGCGCCAGACTAGGCAGGAGCTAGACGACCAGAAATTTGCGGCGCGCTCGGGCATTGAAGGCCAGAAAAAGGAATTTACCGAATTGGAGGCGGAGCTGAAGCAGCTCGAAAGCAGCAGCGGTAAAATCATCCGCCGGCCGGCTGAAATCAGGCAGGAAATATTGGCGGCCGTGGCGGCCAGCGAGGCTGAAATTCCCTTCGTGGCCGAGGTGATGCAGGTGAAGCCCGGCGAGCGCGCCGTGTGGAACGACGCCCTCGAAAAGCTGCTGCAAAGCACCGGCCTGAGTTTGCTGGTGCCCGAGCGGCTGTACTCAGCGGTGCGGGCCTACGTGCACGAGCAGCGCGACTTGCGCGGCAAAATCGTGTTTCACCGCGTGGAGCGGCGGGCACCGGCCTCGCTGTTTCCGGACGAACGCACGGTGTGGGGCAAGCTCGAATTCAACCCCGACAGCGACTACGCGGCCTGGGCCGAGCACCACATTGCCAGCCGCTTCGACCACCTGTGCACAGAGGATGAAGCCACTTTTGAGCGGGCCGACAAGGCGTTGCTGCCCTCGGGCCTGGTGCGCCACAAAAACCGCCACGAGCGCGACGACAGCCGCCGCCAGGAGCACATTCTGGGCTGGGACAACCGCGAGCTGCGCCGCGAGCGCACCCGCCAGGCCCGCACCCTGAGCGAGGCCATTGCCAAAGCCGAAGCTGGCCTGCGTCGCCTAACCAAAGAAATCGAGCAAGCCGAAGAGCAGGAAATCAGGTTCGGTAATTTTCTGCTGGCGCAGCAGTTTTCTAAAATCGACCATCACGCTGATACTTTACAAATCCAAGACCTGACGACCCGGCGCGACGCGCTGGAAAACGACAGCACCGCCCTGAAAACCATGCAGGAGCAGCTGCGGGCGCTGAAGGAAGAGCTGAAGCACTTGGCTAACGCCCGCGACCAGACCAAGCAGCGCATCACCCGCACCGAAGACTTGCTGAAGACGCTTCGGCAGCAACGGCAAACGGCGCAGCGGCAGCTTGAAGCTTTCGAATCGGAGCGCCAGGCGGCCGACCTAGGTGGCCTGCGGGAGCTGACGCAGGAGCTGGCTCGCCAGCTTAGCTACGCGCAGTTTGCGGCGCAGAAGCAGCAGTTTGAGCAGGAGATGCAGCGCCGCATTGGCCGGCAGCACGAGCAGGTGCAGGCGCTGGCTCGGCAGATTTGCCACGCGATGGACGGCTACCTGCGGCCCGGCGCGGCCGTCACTACCAAGTTCACCGATTGGGAAAGCGATACTCGCGAGCTGAACGCCGACATCGAGCGGCTGCCCGAATACCTGGACCGCTACCAGAGCATCCGGCACGAAAACCTGACCGAGCTGGAAAGCCGCTTTCATGACGAATTCAAGCGCGGCGTGACCAAGGCGCTGAGCGACTTCGTGACTTCGCTGGAAGAGCAGCACGAGCTTATCCGCGACACCATCGACCAAATAAATGAGTCGCTGCGCGGCATTGCGTTTAACCTCAACCCCGACACCTACATTCAGCTAGAGCGCACCGACTCGCCTAGGCCGCTCATCCACAAGTTTCGTTTCGAGCAACTCCGCAACTGGCAGCCCGACCTCACGCTGCACGGGCTGGCCAAAGACCAGCGCGCGCTGGAAATTGAGCATTTCACGTCGGTTATTCAGCCCTTCATCCTGGCCCTGCGCGACCAGGAAAAATGGCGCCTCGAAGTAACCGACGTGCGCAACTGGTCGAGCTTCAAGGCCCGCGAATACTACCGGGCCGACCACAGCTCGAAGCAGGTGTACGAAAGCTCGGGCAGCCTTTCGGGCGGCGAGGGTGCGCAGCTGGCCTACACGGTGCTGGGGGCGGCCATTGCCTACCAGTTCGGCATCAACCGCGAGGCGGGCGGGCACCGCTCGTTCCGGTTTATCGTAATTGACGAGGCCTTTAGCAAGCTCGATGAAGACAAGTCGGCCTACCTGCTCAAACTCTGCGCCAGCCTGGGCTTGCAGTTGATGGTAGTGACGCCGCTTACCTCGCTGCACCTGCTGGAAAAGGACGTGCGCGTGATTCACTGGGTCACGAAAGCCAAGCACGACAAGCGCCGCTCGGTGGTGCGCGACATTCCCATCCGGGTGTACCAGGCTGAAAAAGAGGCGTTGCTAGCCGCCGAAATCAGCCATGATTAGCCTGCCCGAGCTGCGCGCCAAAGCCCTGCGCAAATACCCCGACGTGCTGCGGGCGCACCTGGCTGGCGAGGAGATTTTTCCGCTTTCCCTGCGGGCCAGCAAAACGCTAGACCGGGCGCAGGGCACCGCGCACATTCACGCCCAGCAGCGCGAGCTGCTGGCGCACTCCAAAAACCGGCTGGGCCACGGCTACACGTTGACTATCAAGCCCAACAAGAAAACCGGCCAGAGCGAAATCAGCGGCATCGCCTTCGACACGCGCGCCGATTTCCTAGGGTATCTTGACAAGCAAGCGGAGTACGAAGCCTTTGCGGCCAACGCTGCCCGCACGGCCGCCGCCGTGCCCGCGCTGCTGCCGCTGCTGCAAGCCACCCCGAAGCTGCTACTAGACCACGCCGCCGACTGGCCGGCGCTGCTGACGGTTTGCGGGTATTTCCAGGCAAATCCGCAGCCCAACCAGTACGTGCGCAACTTACCCCTAGGGCTGCCCACTAAGTTTATGGAGCAGCACCAAGCCGCCTTGCGCCCGCTCCTCGACTACTTGATTCCCGACCACGTGCGAGCCGAAGAAACCGACTTCTTCCGGCGCTTTCACTTGTTGCTGGAAGAGCCGAGCATTAAGCTCCGCTTTCTGGACGCAGCCGCCCGGCTGCACCCAGCCGTGTCGCAGTTGAGCTTATGGGTGAGCGAGTTTCAGCACCTGAACCTGCCGGTGCGCCTGGTCTTCATCATCGAAAACCTGACCACGTTCCTCTCCTTTCCGGCCGTGCCGGACGCGGTAGCCATCTGGGGCGGCGGCTTCGCCGTGGCTTTGCTGGCCGGGGCCGACTGGCTAGCCGCCAAACAGCTGTTTTATTGGGGCGACCTCGATGTGCACGGCTTCCAGATACTAGCGCGGCTGCGGGCGCACTACCCCGCCGCGCAGTCGCTGCTGATGGACGCGGGCACCTTCGGCCGTTACTACCAGGGCGGGCTAGGCGGCAATTTCGTGGGTCAGCAGCTGCCGGGCCTCACTGATGCCGAGCAGGAGTTATACCAACAGCTGCTGGCCACCAATGCCCGGCTGGAGCAGGAGCAGCTGCCGGCGCATTACGTGGCGACCAGTATAGGGCAAGTAATACACAACGAGCAATGCGGCGATTAGTGTCCTTGGCTGGCGAGGTCGCCGCAGCGCAGCCACTTTTCCCAGCGCTTGCGCTTGGGGGCGATGTGGCCCTTTAGGTATTTTTCCATGAGGAGGGCAGCGCAGGGCGCGGCCGAGAGCCCGCCGAAGCCGGCGTTCTCGATGTACACGGCCACCACGATTTTGGGTTTGCTAGCGGGCGCGAAGCCGGCGAAGGTGGCGTGGTCGTCGCCCTCGTCGTTTTGCACGGTGCCGGTTTTGCCCGCCACCGTAATGCCCACGTCGGCGAGGCTGGCCAGCTCGGCGGTGCCGCCGCGCTGCATGGCGGCCACCATGCCCGGCACCAGCGCGGCCAGGTTGGCGCTATCTACCAAGGTGCGGTGCACGTCGAGGAAGCGCGCCAGCGGCCGGCCGGTGCTGCCAATGGCGCGCACGAAGTGGGGCGTGAGGTACCAGCCGCGGTTGGCAATGATGGCTAGCACGTTGGCCGTTTGCAGGCCGGTGAGGTTGATTTCGCCCTGCCCGATGCTGAGCGAGTGGATACTCGAAAACTTCCAGTTGGTGGTGCCGCGGGCGTGGTCGTAGTAGGCGGGCGTGGGCAGGAAGCCGGGCCGCTCGCGGGGCACGTCCACCCCTAGCACCGTATCGAGGCCAAACGACTTGACGGTGCGGCGCCAGGCGGCCAGGTTGGCGTGGCGCAGGGCGCTGGTGTCGGCGCCGGCGGGGGGGCGACCGTTTACCACCGCCCGCAACACCTGGTAGAAGTAGGGGTTGCAGCTGTATTTGAGGGCCATTGTCAAGTTGCGGGCCCTAGGGTGCGCGTGCACGCAGTTTATCAGTGACTGGTCGCAGGCAAACGAGGTATCGGCCGGGATGGCACCGAGCTGCAACGCCACGGCCGCGTTCACGAGCTTAAACACCGAGCCGGGCGGGTTGGCCACCAGCGCCGGGCGGTTGAGCAGCGGCATGTCCTCATCGCGCAGCAGGGCGCGGCGCTCGGCGTTGCGGCCGGTCGCGGTGAGGGCGGCCGGGTCGTAAGTGGGGCCCGACACGCAGGCCAGAATCTCGCCGGTGCTGGGCTCCAGGGCCACGATGTAGCCGCGCCGCTCGCCCAGCAGCCGCTCGGCGTAGGCTTGCAGCTTCAGGTCGAGGCTCAGGTGCAGGTCCTGCCCCGGCTGAAAAATAGTGTCGGCGGCCCAGCGGCCGTGCACGTGGCCGTGGCCGTCGGTGAGGGGGTGGTAGGCACCTCGCCGGCCGGTGAGCAGGGCGTTGTAGTAGCCCTCGACGCCGCCGCTGCGCAGGCGGTAGAAGCGGCCCCGCTCGAGGTGCTGGGCCAGCCACAGGTACTGCTGGGCGGCGGCCGGGGTGTAGCCCAGCACCGGGGCGGCCACGGTGGTGGCGTAGGTCAGCTCGCGCTGGCGGCGCACCCCTAGGCCCGGAAATTCGCCGGCGTGGCGGCGAAAAGCCTTGGCCTCTAGCGCCGTGAGGGGCAGCTGCACCGGCCAGCGCTGGGGCCGGGGGGCCACGGGCAGCTTGCCCAGGGCGGCCAGCGAGTCGGCCAGGGCGGGGGGCAGCTGGGGTGCCGGCCCGGCGGGCGGGCGGGCCGCGGCTGCGCGGGCTTGCAGGGCGCCGGCCGGCCAGCCCATCAGCTGGTTGAAGGCCACCGTGTCGAAGGGCCGGCCTTTGGGCAAGGTCAGCGTGTAGTGCAACTCGTTGGCGGCCAGCAGCTGGTGGTGCCGGTCGTAGAGGCGGCCGCGGTGGGGCTGGTACACCTCGCGGCACTCGTAGAGCTCCTCGGCCGGGCCCGCCACCGGGCTCGGCGCCGAGCACGCCCCTAGGGCCGCCAAGCTGAGCGCAGCGCGGATAATTCGGGCGAGGGTGGGCATTAGGTAAAGTTACGGCCGGCGGGATGGCTTTGGGCAGCTTACTCGCTCAAGGGACCTTGGGGCAAGGCGGGGGCCTAGGGCCCCGCGCCGGACCGCCGCCCACCCACCCGCCAGCGCCGTACTTTTGCGCCCGTGTACGACTTCCTGACGACCTCGCCCTGGCCCGACTACGCGCTGCTCGACAGCGGCAACTTTCAGAAGCTGGAGCGCTTTGGCCAGTACGTGCTGGCCCGGCCCGAGCCTCAGGCCATCTGGGATGCGGCCCTGCCCGCCAGCGAGTGGCAGCGGGCCGATGCCACCTTCGCCCGCGCCCCCGGCAGCACCGAGAAGGGCCAGTGGCAGCTCAAAAAAGGCATGCCCGAGCAGTGGGTTATCGGCTACGAGCGGCCCGATGGGCTGCGCCTGCGCTTCCGGCTGGGCCTCTCGTCGTTCAAGCACGTGGGCTTGTTTCCCGAGCAGGACCCCAACTGGCAATTCATTTACAACCAGACCCGTAAGCGGCGCGCGGCTACCCCTAGGGTGCTCAACCTGTTTGCCTACACCGGCGCCGCCACGCTGGCCGCCCGCGCCGCCGGGGCCGACGTCACGCACCTTGACTCGGTGAAGCAAGTCAACTTCTGGGCCCGCGACAATATGGAAGCCAGCCAGCTCGATGGCGTGCGCTGGCTGGTGGAAGACGCCATGAAGTACGTGCGCCGCGAGGTGAAGCGCGGCAGCAAGTACCAGGGCCTCATCCTGGACCCGCCCGCCTACGGCCGCGGCCCCAACGGCGAGAAGTGGCAGCTCGAAGACGAACTGAACGAACTACTCAAGCTCAGCCAGCAGCTGCTCGACCCCGAGGACCACTTTTTCGTGGTTAACCTCTACTCGCTGGGCTTCTCGGCGCTGATTCTCGACAACCTCACCCAGGCCATTTTTCCGGGTAAGAAAGCGGTGCGCGAGCTGGGCGAGATTTACCTGCACGACGCCAACCGGCGCAAGCTGCCGCTGGGCACCTTCTGCCGCTTCGCCACTTGATTTTGGCTGTTAGCTATTGACTGCTGGCTATTAGCTTTTCTGTCAAGTCCGTTTTCACTCATTATAAAGCCAACAGCTAGCAGCCAATAGCTAATAGCTAATAGCTAACCATAGTATGCACGCACCAGTACTACACCGCCGCCTGGCCCTTATCGACATGGGTACCAACACTTTCCACTTGCTGATAGTAGAAGACCGGCCCGGCCAACCGCCGCACGTGCTGGTGCGCACCAAGGTGGGCGTGCGCCTGGGCGAAGGCGGCATCAGCCGGGGCGAAATAGCGCCCGCGCCCTACGCCCGCGCCCTGCAAACGATGCGCGGCTTCAAGGAGGAAATAGAGTTGCACCAGGCCACGGAGGTGCGCGCCACGGCCACCAGCGCCATGCGCGTGTCGCGCAACGGCCCCGACTTGGTGCGCGACATTCTGGAGGGGACCGGCATTCAGGTGGAGGTGATTCCCGGCGAGCGCGAGGCCGAGCTCATTGCCAAGGGCATTCGGCAGGCGGTGGCCCTAGGGCCCGACAAGAGCCTACTCATGGACATCGGTGGCGGCTCGGTCGAGTTCATTATTGCCAACGAAAGCACCATTTTCTGGAAGCAGAGCTTCGAGATTGGAGCCCAGCGCCTGCTCGACAAGTTCTTCCCCGACCCCGCCGGGGTGCTGCCGCGCGCAAGCCTGCACGCCGAGCTGGAGTACCTGGCCGAAACCCTAGCCCCCCTCACGGCGGCCGTGGCGGCGCACAGCCCGCTGGCCGGCCTGGTGGGCAGCAGCGGCAGCTTCGACACCCTGGCCGACCTGACGGTGGGCCGCGTGCGCCGCGAGGCCGAGCTGCCGCCCAGCACCTGGCTCTCGGTCAGCGACTTTGAGCACCACTTTGCTCAGTTGCTCACCCTCAACCACGACGAGCGGGTGGCCCTGCCCGGCATGTTCCCCATGCGGGCCGACATGCTGGTGGTGGCCAGCATCATCGTGGAGTACGTGCTCAAAACCTACGGCCTGACGCGCATCACCACGTCGGCCTACGCCCTCAAGGAAGGGCTGCTGGCGGAGCTGCTGGGGCAGTAAGCATCTTTGTAAAAGGTGGTCATGCTCATCTGGCGTCCGCCTGCCGAAGCATCTCTACCACGCCGCTCGGGTGTCGTTCGGTAGAGATGCTTCGGCAGGCGGACGCCAGATGAGCATGACCACCTTTTAGAATTGCGGCCGCTACTGCCGAGCCCCTAGGCCGCCCCGCCCGCCGGCCACCCGGTGGATAAAGGCCAGCTTGCCCTGCACTTCGGGGCTGATAACGAATGGGTACGGGTCGGGCTGGCCCATGCTGCGGTTGAGGCTGTTGAGGGCGAAGGTGAGCGGCAGCCACATGTCCATAATCTTGCTAAAGTCAGCTACTTGGAAGGGGTCTTGCAGGTTGGCCTGCCAGCCGGCTTGGCGGCCCGCATCGAGCGGGTCGAGGCGCAGGCCGAAGGCGGCTCCGGTTTGCAGCGTGTCCAGAATGTGCAGGTAGTGGGCCCAGGTTTCGGCCCAGTCCTCCCAGGGATGGCTGGCGGCGTAGGCGCTGATGTAGTGCTGGCGCCAGTCGGGCGGCGGCCCGTCGGCGTAGTGCTTTTTCAGGGCCGCGGCGTAGTCCTGCCGCTCGTCGCCAAACAGCTGGCGGTACTCGTCCAGGTAGGGCGAGTCTTTGATGAGCCGGTCCCAGTAGTAGTGGCCCACTTCGTGGCGAAAATGGCCCAGCAGCGTGCGGTAGAGCTCGTGCATGGCTTGCCGAGCCTGCTCACGCTCGATGGCATCGGCCTCGGCGATATTGATGGTAATCAAGCCATTGGCGTGGCCGGTCATCACCTTGTGCTGGGGGTCCTCATCGGCCTTGAAGTCAAATTGCAGCCCCTCGTCGGGGTACACGCGCTTGCTGGCCACGGGCAGGTGCAGGCACAGCAGCGTGTACACCAGGCGGTGCTTGGCATCCTCCAGGTGCTGCCAGCGGCCTAGGTAGCCCGGCTGGCGCAGGTCGGGAATGGTGCGGTTGAGGTCGCAGGCCAAGCAGAAGGAGGTGTCGCTACCCTCAGGCACCAGCCAGTTGCAGGCCTGGTGCTGATGGTTTTGGCAGTAGGCGTAGGCGGGGCCGCTGGCAGGTTCGCCGTAAAGGCGGTAGCGCTGGCCGCCGGGCTCGGCCACCAGGGGCAGCAGCGCCCGCTGGGTGCTCTCGAAGCCTAGCGCGTAGCCGCACTTTTCGCAGGTGTTGTTCTCAAAGTACAGCACCTGGCCGCAGTGCGTGCAAGTAAATAAATCCACGGGCGTAAGTAGAAGTCGAGGCTCACTAAACGGCCCGACGCAGGCCTAGGTTGGCCCTAGGGGACTTGATAGTTATTAGAGTATATACCCTCTTTTTTAGGGTGTACTGCCTGCCACTCATCACTACTTTGGGATTTTAGGTTGTTTATTTAGCCCCAGTTGCCTTTTGGCTTGCTTCTTTTGGGAATTAGGCCTAGGCAATTACACCTATCTCATTTACCATGCAAGCCCTGGCTTGCGGCGCGTGCCATGTCGAATCCGCTCCTCTCTGCCTATCCGCACCAGGCCCGCGTGTGGGACGAAATGTTTCAGGATGGTCGCGTCCGGCCCGAGTACCAGCCCTTCGTGTCGGCCATCGCCGGGCTGGCCGGCCCCGAGATGACCCGCAAGGACGAGCTAGCCAAGAAACTCTTTATGAGCCAAGGCATTACGTTCACGGTGTACAGCAGCGGCGAGGGCATCGAGAAGATTTTTCCCTTCGACATCATCCCGCGCATTATCTCTAACAGCGAGTGGCTGCGCATCGAGGCGGGCATCAAGCAGCGGCTCAAGGCGCTCAATATCTTCCTCAAAGACATTTACCACCAGCAGTTTATCATTAAGGATGGCGTGGTGCCGGCGGCGCTGGTGTACTCGTGCCCGCAGTTTTTGCGCGAGATGGTGAACGTGGACGTGCCGCACGACGTGTACACCCACATTGCGGGCGTGGACCTGATACGCGACCACGACGGCGAGTTTTACGTGCTCGAAGACAACCTGCGCACGCCCTCGGGGGTGTCGTACATGCTGGAGAATCGCAGCATCACCTACCGCATCTTCCCCGACCTGCTGCCGCAGAGCAACGTGCTGCCGGTCAAGGACTACCCCGATATCTTGTACCGCAACCTGGTGGCGCTGGCCGACCGCCAAACCGCCGACCCCACGGTGGTGCTGCTCTCGCCGGGCATCTACAACTCGGCCTATTTTGAGCACAGCACCCTGGCCCGCCTCATGGGCATTCAGCTGGTGGAGGGGCGCGACTTGATTGTGCACAACCACTTCGTGTACATGAAAACCACCCGCGGCCTGGAGAAAGTGGACGTCATCTACCGCCGCGTGGACGATGAGTTTCTGGACCCGCTGGTGTTTCGGCCCGACAGTGCCCTAGGGGTGCCGGGCCTGTACTGGGCCGCGCGCAAGGGCAACGTAGCCATCGTGAACGCGATGGGCAACGGCGTGGCCGACGACAAGGCCGTGTACTGCTACGTGCCCGAGATGATTCGCTACTACCTCAATGAGGAACCGATACTCAAGAACGTGCCCACCTACCAGCTCGAAAACGCCGAGTACCGCGAGCTGGTGTTCAAAGACATGGACCAGATGGTGGTGAAGCGCACCAATGAGAGCGGTGGCTACGGCATGCTCATTGGCAGCGCTGCCACCGACGCCGAGATGGCCGATTTCCGCCAGGCCATCCTCTCCGACCCGCGCAGCTTCATCGCCCAGCCCATCATCAGCCTCTCCTCCACCCCGTGCTACCTCGACGGCAAATTGCAGCCTCGGCGCATCGACCTGCGGCCGTTTGCGCTGTGCGGGCCGGGCGGCATCGACATCGTGCCGGGCGGCCTCACGCGAGTGGCCCTGCGCGAAGGCTCGCTAATTGTGAACTCGTCGCAGGGCGGCGGCAGCAAAGACACCTGGGTGCTGGGTGGTTAATTTTTCACATTTGCTCTTGCGAGCCCCGCGAAGCAATCGCACCAGAACAATGCCCTAGGGGTCGTTTGCACGACCAACGTTCTGGTGCGATTGCTTCATGAGGCTCGCAAGGGCAAACGACATTTAATATACATGCTTTCCCGCGTTGCCGATACGATATACTGGCTGGGGCGCTACATGGAGCGCACCCAGGCCTTGCTCCAAACCCTACGCATTCAGTACATTGCCTCGCAGGACGAGCCGCAGTACTGGGGCTGGCAGCCGCTGCTGCTGGCCTTCGGCGACCTGAGCGAGGCGGAGCTGGCTCGGCGCGCGCCGCACACGCCGCAGGTGCTCTACCACCTGGTATTTGACCGCGAGAACGGCGCTTCGGCGTACCACAACATCGTGCGGGGGCGCGAGAATGCGCGGGCCGTGCAGGACCACATCACCAAGGAGGTGTGGCAGAGCCTCAACGACTACTACCACCTGATTCGGCGCGACGAGGTGGCGCACCTCACCCTGGGCGAAGACCCCGTGTCGGGGCTCGATGCGCTGCTGCAGCAGGGGGTGCTGTACGTGGGCACGGTGCAAAATACCATGCCCCGCGACGAGGGCTATATCTACCTCAAGCTGGGCAAGTTTCTGGAGCGCGCACTGCAAACCCTGGAGCTGCTGCGCCTCAGCCAGCACTTGTTCGAGCAACCCGGCGAGGTGCACTCGCCCGAGCTGCGCTACCTGCTCTTTGGCCTGCTGGGCTACGAGTTGTACGTGAAAACTTACCAGGGTCAGCTCGACGCGGGCAGCGTGCTGGAGCTGGTGCTCTACAACCCCGACTTTCCGCACTCGCTGCGCTACAGCCTAGGCCAGCTGCTGCGCTACTGCGAGCGCCTCAAGGATAAGAGCCGCCCCGAGAGCTTCGAGCAACTGCGCTTCCTCATTGGCAAGGCGCGCAATACGGTGGCCTATAGCACCTTGCGGGCGCAACCGGGCGTTGCCCTAGGGCCGTTTTTAAGCCAGGTGAAAGGCGAGCTGCTGGACGTATCGAGCGCGCTCAGCAGCTTATATTTTGGCGGGTAAACCACTAAAAAAGAACGTCATGCTGAGCGCAATCGAAGCATCTCTACTGTGTCGTTCGGGTGTCGTTCGATAGAGATGCTTCGACTGCGCTCAGCATGACGTTCTACTACTTATTCAACTACTTATGCCCAGCTATAAAATCTTGCACCGCACGCGCTACGCCTACGCGGCGCCCGTTATCGACTGCACCAACCAGCTGATGATATACCCGCTGGCCGACGAGCTGCTGACGGTGAAACACCACCAGGTTAGCATTACGCAGCAGCCCGAGGTGGCCCTGTTCACCGATTATTTTGGCAACCAGGTGGGCGTGTTCTCGCTCATCGAGCCGCACGCGGAGCTGGTTATCGAGTCGGTAGCGGAGGTGGAAACGCACGCCATCCAGTTTCCAATGGACGAGGAAACGGCCGCGGCGCAGTGGGCCCACCTGGCCGAGTTGCGCGCCGACCCCGCCTACATGGACTTTCTGAAAGTAGCCCCCCTAGGGCTGGAAGCCGAGGTGCGAGCGGCCCTGGGGGGCATCGTGAGCTACGGGGCCAAGCCGCTGAAGCAAGCGCTGGAACTCTCGGAGTATGTGTACGATAACTTTCAGTACCAGCAAGGGGTGACGAGCATCGAAACGCCGCTGGAAGCCATTTGGCGGGGCCGCGCCGGGGTGTGCCAGGACTTCACCCACCTGCTCATCTATTTGCTGCGCCTCATCCAGCTGCCCGCCCGCTACGTGAGCGGCTACGTGTGCCCTCGGCAGGAGGGCGTGCGCGGGGCGGGCGCCACCCACGCCTGGGTGGAGGTGTATGTGCCCTTCTACGGCTGGCTGGGCCTCGACCCCACCAACAACTGCATCGTGAGCGACGGGCACGTGCGCATGGCCGTCGGTCGCGCCTTTGCCGACTGCACCCCCGTGAAGGGCACCTACAAAGGCACCGGCGCCCACACCCTGGAGGTGACCGTGCACATCGAAAACGGCCGGCCCATCGCCGCTCATGAGGCGCCCGAAACGCCGGTGTATGTGCAGCAGTCGCCGGCCGCGACGGTGCCCGTAAACTCCTACCGCCAGTATTTGCAGTGGGAGCAGCAACAGCAGCAGCAGTAGCCTAACTCTAGGGGGTGGCCGCCGCGCGGGTAGCCACTAGCTTGCCCTGCTCGTAGGTTTCGACTTGCTGCAGGGTGCCGTCGGGGTTGAAAATCTGCCAGTCGCCGGTCCAGTAGTAGCGGTTGGCGCGGGCGGTTTCGAGCAGCTGCACCGTGCCCCGCTTCCAGACGTGGCCGTCGGGGTAATAGTAGGTGAGTTGGCTGGCGCCGTTGCGCTTAAATTTCTCGCGCCGCTCTAGCTCGCCGGTGATGGTGTAGTAGCGCCAGCGGCCCGCGAAGTGGTTGTGGCGGTAGCGGCCGGTGGTTTGCAGCTGGGTTTTGGCCGGGTCGTGGTAGGTGCGCCAGCGCCCCTGGCGGTTGCCGGCGTGGTCGAGGCGGTTGGTGGCGCAGCCAGCCAGGCCGGTTAGCGCTAAGCTCATCCACAGTATGTTACGCATAGTTCAGAGAAGGAAAAGGGCCTAGGGTTTGCTTTTAAAATCTATCGGCACGGTAAAGCTTACGGCTACGGCCCGGCCATTTTGCTTGCCTGGCACGAACTGCGGCAGCTGCTTGATGGCGGCCAGCACCGCTTGGTCACAGGCGGCACTTAAGCCTTTGACAATTTCCGTATGCTGCACCACTCCCTTACTATCCACTATAAACCGCGCAAATACCTGGCCTGCTTTGACTTTACCCACGGGGTACTTCAGCCCGCGCTGAATGGCTTGCACAATGGCCTGCTGCCCACCGCCGCCGGGCAGCTGCGGCATCTGCTCGACGTAGGTGTATACCTTCTCCTTACCAGGGGTTTCGGCAGCCTCGAAGCTGGTGCCGCCGGGGGGCCAGGGGCGAACCTCCAGGGTGCCGTTGGGTCGCATCCACTCGCCTTTTCGCACCCGCACCACCCGCACCTTGTACGTAGAGTTGGGCTTATTGGGCTCGGGGTACGATACCATCACTTCCCGCATTGAGTCGGCGGAGAGGGGACCGCGCAGCGAATCGCGGCGCGTGGCTTCGCGGGTTAGGCGGCGGACGTAAGCAACCTGGTCATCTGACCCAACCGAACTGGGTGCAGCGGGCGGCTGGGTGGTTTGGGCAAGGGCTACGTGGCCGGGCACGAAAGCCACTATGCCTAGCAACGGCAATACCAGCCACTGTTTCCAACGGCGGACGGGCAGCGCTTGGTGGAGCATGGCGATGCGGGTTAGGGTGGAAGAAAAAAGGAAAGGCTGTAGCAAAGGCCAGGCGGGTGGGCTGGCAACGTGTCGGGTGGCTAGGCGGGCCAGCAGCGCGGCGTAAGGCACGGGGCTGCTAGCCGCCGTAGCGGCCTGGTCGGCCAATAGCTCGTGGGTGAGGCGCAGGGCGGGCAGCAGCAAGTGGGCGAAGGGATTGGGCCACAGCACCACCCGCCAGATTTCGAGCCACAATACATCGGCGGTGTGGTGCTGGCGGGCGTGAGTAAGCTCGTGGGTGAGCACGGCATCGGCTTCGGCGGAACTCAGGCCCGTGATTTCATTCCAAAAAACCACTTGGCCAAATGAGCTGGTGGGCAGTTGCCCGCCCGTGTACACCAGCAGGTAGTCGGGATGCACCTCGCGGGGCCAGCGCCCGGCTAGCCGCCACAAGCGCGCTACTTGCCAAACTAACCGGCTTATGCCTAGGGCTATTCCTAACGCGTAAAGCCCCAGCAGCCACTGCCATCCCGGTGCGGGTGCGGCAACAGCTTGCCCTAGCTGCGCTACGGGTAGCAGTGCGGCAGCGGCCACTCCCGGCGTCGCTCCAGTCGCCACCGTGCTACTAGGCCAAGCAGGTAGCGCTAGCCCAGGTAGCAGCGGCAAGGCAGCGGCCACTACCGGGGCCAGCAGCAGCAAGGCGCGGTTGTAGTGGTAGCAGCGCTCGGGGCGCAGCACCAGGCGCCACAGCAGCCACAGCAGGCCTAGGGGCGGCAGCGTGCCACCCAACCACAAAAGCCAATCGGGGTAGTTCATGGGGCAGAAGAGATTAGCGTAAAGGGGTAGCTGGGCAGGAAGCCAGCGAGCGAGTGGGAACCGCGCTTCTGCTCAAGTAGCTGCTATTGGGTACCAGTCGCAAAGCGGCTGCGGCGAAGCGTCTGGTAGCTCAGCAGCAAGTCCTGCTAAATTTGGCCGTGGTAGCTGCGCCAGCACCCCTGGCGGCGGCCGGCGTGGTCGAGGCGGTTGGTGGCGCAGGCGGCCTAGCCTAGCAGCGGTACCCGTAGCAAGTTGCGCGCAGCTCAGCAGGCACCAAGAATGGGGGCGGCGGCGGAGCCCTAGGGCTGCACGGCAAATTGTACGGGCACGGTCAAGTCGAAAGGCACGGGCTGGCCGGCCTTTTGGGCGGGGGCAAAGCGCGGTAGCTGCTGGATGGCCGCCACCAAGGCGGCATCGTAGGCTGGCCCCACGCTTTTGATGACCTTGATTTGCTGCGCCTTGCCATCAGCCCCCACCACGAAGCGCACGAAGGAGCGGTTGCCGGGCGCGGGCGGGGCACTGCCTTTTGGGTAAGCAATGTTGTGCTGAATAGCGGCCACGATAGCCTCGGCGCCTCCCCCGCCGGGCAGCTCGGGTATCAACACCGCGGTGCTGGGCGCCCGATGGGTAATTGTCACGTTACCATCCTTGTCAATGTTAAGCTGCAAATTCGGGTCCCGCCAGCCCTGGTTGCCGTTGCGCAGCGAGTCCTGACGGATGGCTTCCATTACGTTCGCTTTTAGCGAGGTGAAGCGGGCTTCTTTGCTGAGCGGCGCAACTGGCTCGTTGGTTTTCTGGCAGGCCACGAGGGCTACGGCAGCCACTACGGGCAGCACCAGCCACTGCTTCCAGCGGCGCACGGGAAATTGGTTTTGCAGCATAGCAATGCGGGTAAGGGTGGAAGAAAAGGCAAAGGGCTGGAGCAGCGAATAGGCCGGGCCCGCGAGCTGCCGGGCGGCCAGCCGGGCCAGCAGCGTGGCGTATGAGTCGGCGGAGTTGGCAGGTGCTGCGGGTAACGGGAACGGGCCCGTGGGCACGGTCGCGGCGGCCTGGTCGGCCAGCAGCTCGTGGGTGAGGCGCAGGGCAGGCAGCAGCAGGTGCACAAAGGGATTGGGCCAAAGCACGGCTCGCCAGAGCTGCAGCCAGAGCACATCTAGGGTGTGGCGCTGGTGCACGTGGGCCAGCTCGTGGGCTAGCACGGCGGTAGCTTCGGCGGGCGCCAGGGCCGTGGTTTCATCCCAAAACACTACCCGGCCGAAGGTGCTGGTGGGCAGGCGCCCGCCCGTTTGCACTAGCGCGTAGTCGCCCAGTTCGAAGCGGGGCAGGCGCCGGGCCAGGCGCCACAGCCGGCCGGTTTGCCAGGCCAGCCGGCCTAGCCCTAGGGCCAAACCCGCCGCGTAAAGCCCCAGCAGCCACCACCCGCTAGCCACCACCGCCGCGTGCGGGGCCGTGGCACCGACGGGCAGCACCGGCAAGGTAACGGCCGCGACTGGGCTGCTCGTGGCTACCGCGCCCGCTAGCCAGGCGGGCAGCGCTGGGCGCGGCAGCAGCGGCAGGGCAGCGGCCAGCACCGGGGCCAGCAGCAGCAGCGCGCGGTTGTAGCCGTAGCAGCGCTCGGGGCGCAGGGCCAGGCGCCACAGGGCCCACAGCAAGCCTAGGGGCAGCAGCGTGCCCCCCAGCCACAAAAGCCAGTTGGTGTAGTTCATCGCTCAGAAAGGGGTGGGTTAGGAGAGTCGTCGGGGGTATCGTCGGCGGGCGAGTCGGGCGCGGCGCCCTCCTGGGCGGCGCGCAGCAGGGCGTCGAGCTGGGCGGCGTCGAGGTTTTCGTCCTGGGCGAAGAAGGACACGAGCTGGCTGAATGAGCCGCCGAAGTAGCCCCGCAGCAGCTTGCGCAGCGAGAAGCGGCGGTAGTCATCCTGAGCCACCAGCGGGTAGTAGCGGTAGCCGCGCCCCACCGGCTCGTAGCCCACAAAGCCCTTCTGCTCGAGAATGCGCACGATGGTACTCACGGTGGTAAGCGCCGGCTGGGGGGCGGGCAGCGCGGCCAGCACGTCTTTCACGGCGCTGGGGCCCAGGCGCCACAGGATTTGCATCACCTGCTCTTCGGCGCGGGTGAGTTCGGGGAAGGGGGGCTGCATAAACTGATTGATGAGCTAGTAAACAGAAAATGCGCGCTGCCAGCAGCGGCGGCCAGCAGCATCACGCAGCTCGGCTACGTAGGCGCCGGGCACCAGGCTTAGGCTAACGCTGGTTTCGCCGGGGCGCAGGCAGTGCACGGCCACGGGCTCGGCGCCGGGTTGGGCTTGCTTTTCGCGCTGCCAATGCACCAGCAGCACCTGGGGCGGCCGCAGGCTATCGGCCGGCAGGGCAAGGCGCGTAGGCTGGGTAGGCTGGCCAAAGCTGTTGCCTAGGGGCAGCGGCAGGCGGTTGAGCACGTAGAGGTCGCAGGTGAGCCCGCGCGCCGGGATGCTAGCCGCTGGCACGAGGTAGGCGCCCGCCGGCAGGTGCTGCCACTGGCCTAGGCCAGCCTGCGCGGCCTGCGTTTGCTCGATGGTAAGTGGGTCGATGCCGGTGAGTTGGTGCACCCAGGCGGCCAGGGCCTGCGCCGAGCTAGCTTCGTTGATGTGGCCGTGGCCGGCCAGCACCAGCACCCGCGCCTGGGGGTGAGGCCCTAGGGTAGCCGCCACGAGATTGCGCGCCTCGTCCCGCTCGCGGTCGGCCGTCATGGCATCGTAGGCCACTAGCTGGAAGCCGAGCTGCCGCGCCTGCCGAATGAGGTTGCCGAAGTGCGGCTCGTTGGTGTAAAAGCCCGAGGCCACCACCGGGTAGCCGCGCTGGCGCAGGTTTGCCGAATCAGTTGCCTCCAAGGCTTCCAGGGCTAGGTAGCGAAACCCCTGCTGGTAGAGCGCCGGCAGCAGGCTGCCTACCAGCCAGCGGCCCCGCGGCTGGGTGTGTTCCTCGTTGAACATCACCACCTGCCGCTGCCGGGTCTGGGCCAGGATGGCCGCCGCGGCTGGCACGGGCGCCCCCACCGGTGCAGCCAGCGGAGCCGGGGCGCTGTAGCCGGGCTGCTGCCGCCAGTAGTGGGCCGCGCTATCAGGCTCGCCGCCCATGGCGGCGTAGGTGGCCAGGGCCTGCCAGTAGTAGCCCGCCTGCAAACCGCTTTGGTAGGCGGAGCGCTGCCGGCGCAGCTCCAGCAGTGGCAGCAGGTAGTTGAATGAGCCAGCTGGCCCTACCTGCGCGGCGGTTCTAGCCAGATTGAACGGGTTTTCGGGCTCGCCGCGCCTCACCGCGCTGGCTAGCACACCAATACCAAGCAGGCAGCCAACGAGTTGTGGAAGTAAGGGGCGCATGCGGCGGGGTAATTTCAGTAAGCTGCCACTAAGTACGCCGTTTTTAACTAAATATTTAGTTGATATAAGTCAAAGCAGGGTGATTCACTGCTAACTCATTGCTTGCCAAGCACTAATTTTTTACAAAAAACTCTTATCGCCCGCCTAAAAGCACCGGGTAGTAGGTTTGTGCTTATCAGGCGGCGGGCTTTTTTGGTCACGCTGGCTATTTGCTTATGCCAACTTTTCCCTACCAGCAGCTCTTCAGCTTCACCGAGCGCGTGTTTTTGGCTCTGGGCTGCCCGCCCGACGACGCCACGCTGGCCACCGAAACCCTGCTCTCGGCCGACTTGCGCGGAGTAGACTCGCACGGCGTGGCGCGGCTGAGCGGCTACGTGCGGCTCTGGGAGGCAGGGCGCATCAACGCGCGGCCTAGGGTGGGCATAGCTCACGAAACGCCCAGCACCGCCACCGTGGACGGCGACGGGGGCCTAGGGCTGGTGGTGGGACCCAAGGCCATGCGCATTGCCCTGGCCAAAGCCGAGCAGGTGGGCAGCGGCTGGGTGGCGGTAAAGAACTCCAACCACTTCGGCATTGCCGGCTACCACGCCATGCTGGCCCTGGCCCAGGACATGATTGGGCTGGCCATGACCAATGCCTCGCCCCTGGTGGCGCCCACTTACTCGCTTGAGCGTCTGCTGGGTACCAACCCCATTGCCGTGGCCGTGCCCGCCGGCGAGCAACCCGACTTCGTGCTCGACATGGCCACCACCACCGCCGCCAACGGCAAGCTCGAAATAGCCCAGCGCAAGCACCTGCCCATCCCTGAGGGCTGGGCCCAGGATGCGCAAGGGCAACCCAGCACCGACGCCAACGCCGTGAAGAACGGCGGCGCCCTCCAGCCCCTGGGGGGCGCCACCGGCTCGCACAAGGGCTACGGCCTAGGGGCGGTGGTGGACATCTTCTCGGCTGTGCTCTCGGGAGCCAACTACGGACCCTGGGTGCCGCCCTTCGTGGCGTTTTTGCAGCCCTCGGCCAACCCCGTGGGCGCGGGCCTAGGGCATTTTTTCGGCGCCATGCGGGTGGATGCCTTCCGGCCCACCGCCGAGTTTAAAGCCCACATGGACAATTGGATAACCACCTTCCGCCAGGCCCAGGCCGTGCCCGGCAAGCAGGTACTCATCCCCGGCGACCCCGAGCGTGCCACGGCCGCCCACCGCCTGCTGGAAGGCATCCCGCTGCTAGAGGCCGTGGTAACGGATTTGGAAAGCGTCGGCGCCAAGCTAGGCGTGCAGCTATAGCATCAAGTGCTGGCTTGGTGAGTTGGCAGGATAATTTGCTCAACGGCTCGCCAGGCCGGCGCCGGGTGCTACCCTGGTCGCCAACAGCTGCACCAGCAGCACCCAGCCGGCGCCGGCGCTCCAGCCGGCCAGCACGTCGGAGGGGAAATGCACGCCCAGGTACATGCGCGCCCAGCCCACCCCTAGGGCAAAGGCTGGGGCCAGCGGCCACCACCGGCGCCAGCGGCGCGGCAAGGCAAAGAGCAGCGCCGCCGCCAGCGCCGCCGTGTCCATGGCGTGGCCGCTGGGGAAGCTGTAGGTGTGCTCGGGCCGCAGGCTGACCCACAGCGTGGGCCGGGGCCGGGTAGCCAGGCGCTTGATTACCTGCGTGAGCAGCATCGAGCCGCCCAGGCCCAGGGCAAACAGCCCGGCCGTCCGCCGCTGGCTGGCCCAGGCTAGGGCACCCGCTACCAATACACCGGCGCCAATGACCGGCCCAGTATTGCCCACAATGGTGAAGAAAATGGCCGCCCCGTCGAGGGCCGGGTGGGTGTGCTGGTGCAGCCACTGCAGCACGGGCGCATCGAAGGGGGCGTGGCCGTAGCGGTGCACCAGCGCGGCCATGCTGCCAAAGGTGCCCCAGGCCAGGGCGGCCGGCCAAGCCAGCTGCCGAAAGGTGAATGCCGACATGCGCCCGCATACGCGAAAAAGCCCGGCCGGGTAGCGGCGCGTAGCTTTGCCCGCCATGCTGCCGCCCCTAGCACCCTTCGCCACCGCCCGCCTGCTGCTGCGCCCCCTGCAGCCCGCCGATGCACCGGGTATGTATGCCCTGGACAGCGACTCGGCCGTGCACCGCTACCTGGGCGGCGTGGGCGGCCGCATGGTAACTACGCTGGCCGAGAGCGAAGCTACCATTCGCTACATCGAAGCGCAGTACGCCGCCGTGGGCATTGGGCGCTGGGCGGTGGTACTGGCCGCTACCGGCGAGTTTGTGGGCTGGGCCGGCTTGAAGCTGGTGGCCGGCCCCGTCAATGGCCAGCGCGATTTCTACGACCTTGGCTACCGCCTGCTGCCCCGCCATTGGGGCCAGGGCTACGGCTACGAGGCGGCGCGGGCCTGGCTGGCGGCGGGCTTCGGGCCCTTGGGCCTGCCGCGCATCTGCGCCTACGCCGATGTGCGCAACGCCGCTTCCTGCTGCATCCTGGCCAAAATTGGCTTGCATTCCGGCAACGAGTTTGCGGAAGGGGGCACCCGCTGCCGCTGGTACGAGGCCACCGCCCCGGCCGCGCCGCCAACCTAAACGGCCCGCTTCCGGGGGGAGGCGGGCCGTTTAGGTTGGCGGCTGCGGGCAGCCCCTAGGGCTATACCTGTTCGGCAGCCGAGCTGAGGGCATCGCCCAGCTGCTGGAGCTTGGCCTGGGTGTCGGCCGAGGCCGATACGGCGGCGCTGCTGGTCAGCTCGCCCAGGTTGCTGAGGCTATCGGCGATGGCGTCGGCATCGGGCGTGCCGCTGCTGAGGGCCTGCTGCAGGTTTTGCAGCTCGTCGGTAATGTCCTCCAGGCCTTGCTGGCCTTGGAGGGCACTAATCCAGCTGGCGATGGTAGACGTGCCGCCGGTGCTGCTGGTGATGTCGCCTTGCAAGGCGGCCAGGGTCTGGTCGAGCAAGGCGCTGGTGGAGGTGGTGGTGGCCATAAGTGGAAAAGGGAAAAAGGGTGAGTAGCTAGCCGCTTAACGCCTCGATTGGCGCGGAGTTGGGCTGGCGGCGTACAACATTCGGGCTATTGCCAAAATAGATTTTCCCAACCTGAACCGTTGTTTATCAACAATTTATCCACAACGTGCACGCCCCCACCCGCGCCCACCCAGCCACGGTTGAGCTGGCTGGTATCGAGTGGGTGCGGCCCGGCCCCCCACCCTAGGGCCCGCCCACCAGAGCCGGGGCGGGCGCAGCCTGCGAATAGGCTGTCCCAGGACAGCCGGCTGCTAGGGGCGCGGCAGTGGCAGCGGCGGGCGGACTTTACAGCCTGCGGCCCGTACAACCCATTTCTTCGTCGCGGAAACTACCAGCTTTGCGCACCGCTTATGACCGACCAACACCCCCTAGCCAACCGCTTCACCGTGCGCCACCCCGAGTGGGCCGCTAACGCCACCATCTACGAGGTCAACATCCGCAACTACACGCCCGAGGGCACCTTCGCCGCCTTCGAGCAGCACCTGCCGCGCCTGGCCAAGCTGGGCGTGGTCATCGTGTGGCTTATGCCGATTCACCCCATTGGGCACACCGGGCGCAAGGGTAGCCTAGGGTCGCCCTACGCCGTGCAGGACTACTACGGCGTGAACCCCGAGTTTGGCACGCTCGACGACCTCAAGCACCTCGTGCAAACTGCCCATAGCCTGGGCCTCAAGGTGATACTCGACTGGGTGGCTAACCACACCAGCCGCGACAATGACCTCATCGAGCAGCACCCCACTTGGTACCAGCACGACGCCAACGGCGACTTAGTGCCGCCCGTGGTCGACTGGACCGACGTGGTGGCCCTCGACTATACCAACCCCGAGCTGCGCCAGTATATGCTTGACGCCCTCTGCTACTGGGTGCGCGAGGCCGACCTCGACGGCTACCGCTGCGACGTGGCGGGCCTAGTGCCCACCGACTTCTGGGACGAGGCCCGGCCGGCGCTGGAAGCCATCAAGCCCGTGTTTATGCTGGCCGAGTGGGACGAGCTGTACCCCTCGGGCGGCCTCACGTGGGAGGAGTTTAACTCCGATACCAAGCTGCTGGAGAAGGCTTTTGATATGAGCTTCGGCCTGCGCCTGCACTACCTGCTCGACCGCATTGCCGAGGGCCACGCCGCCCTGGGCGACATCGACGAGTACCTGGCCGCCGAGCGGGCCAAGTATCCGCCCACGGTGTACCTGATGCACTTTACCAGCAACCACGACGTGAACAGCTGGGACGGCACCGAGTACGAGCGCCTAGGCCCCCTGGCGCTACCCTTCGCCGTGCTCACGGCCCTGCTGCCGGGCATGCCCATGCTGTATTCTGGCCAGGAAGCCGCGCTGCAGAAGCGCCTGGAATTCTTCGAGCGCGATACCATCGACTGGCAAGACTACCCGCTGCAAAGCTTCTACACCAAGCTGCTAAACCTGAAGAAGCGCCACCCCGCCCTGCGCAACGGCGACCCCGCCAGCACCTTTCAGCGCCTGCAAGGCCCGGCTGGCCTCTACGGCTTCGTGCGCGAGAAGGGCAATTCGGCCGTCATCGTACTCATCAACGCCACTACCGAAGAATTGGAGCTGCCCGGCCAGCGCACGCTGGTGCCGCCCCAAAAGGGCTTGTTCGACGTGTTCAGCGGCGAGCAACTGACGCTGGCCCAGCGCCGGGCCCGCCTGGTGCCCGCCCACGGCTACCGCGTGCTGCGCACCCGCGACTGAAGGCCAGCACGACTAAAACTAAAAAAGCCCGTCATGCTGAGCTTGCCGAAGCATCTCTACCGCATCGCTCGGGTGATGTTCGGTAGAGATGCTTCAGCAAGCTCAGCATGACCGCCTTTTTAACAACTTTTCCTATGCCTTACGTTTTCCTCCTCCTCGCCATCGTCAGCGAAGTTATTGGCACCACTGCCCTCAACGCTTCGCAGCAGTTCAGCCGCTTGGGGCCCAGTCTGCTTACCGTGGTGGGCTACGGCCTGGGGTTCTATTTTTTCAGCTTCGCGCTCAAAAGCATTCCCATTGGCGTAGCCTACGCCATCTGGGGCGGCGTGGGCATCGTGCTGGTCACGCTCATCGGCCTGTTCTACTTCCGGCAGCGCCTCGATTTCCCGGCCCTAGCTGGCATTGCGCTCATTGTCATCGGCGTGCTAGTGATGCAGCTGTTTTCCAAGACCGTGACGCACTAGCCGTAACGCCAAGCTCCGGCCCGGTGCCTCCTTACACGACATCCGCGTGGGTATCGATTCAGGGAGCACCGGGCCGGAGATTGGTGTTAGGAATGATGGCCTAGGTGTCTTATTCTGCCACGCGGGTGGGGCGCCAGGTATTGTTCTGGCGGTTCACGTCGGGCAGAATGTTGGTGGGGTTGAGCACCACCTGCGTCACGGGCGTGGTAGTAGCGGCCCGGAAGGTCCAGGTGCCGCCGCGCTGCCAGATTTCGACGGGTAGGTGCACGGTGGTTTTCTTACCGCCGGTTTCGGTGATTTCGGCCGTCACGGGCATGGCAGCCTGGGCCTTGTTTTCGACGGTGATGAGGGAGCCCTTGGCGGGGTCCTGGCTCACGTAGGCCACGCCGGTCACCGCCTGGTCGAGCAGCCAGTTCTCAAAGAACCACTCGTGGTAAAACCAGCTCAAATCCTCGCCGGCGGCCTCGTTCATGGTGTAGAAGAAGTCGCGCGGCTGCGGGTGCTTAAAGGCCCAGCGCTTGATGTAGGTGCGGAAGGCAAAGTCGAAGCGCTCGGGCCCCAGAATTTCCTGGCGCAGCAGATACAGGCCGTAGCCGGTTTTGGAGTAGGCCGCGAAGCCTAGGTTGCGGGCCTGCGTCACGTCGGGCACGGTGTAGGGCACGTCCATGGTGGGCAGCTGCATTTGCAGCGCCGTACTAGCGGCCAGGCCGCGAGGGGCAGTCACGTCGCCCTGCTCCTTGTACTCGCCGTTGTTGAAGTTCTGGCTGCTTAGGATGTTAATGAACGTGTTGAAGCCCTCGTCCATCCACGGGTACTTGCGCTCGTTGGAGCCCACAATCATCGGAAACCAGTTGTGGCCGAACTCGTGGTCGGTCACGTTCCAGAGGCCGCCCTTCTTGGCGCGGATGCCGCAGAACACGATGCCCGGATACTCCATGCCGCCCACGATGCCGGCCACGTTGGTGGCCGCCGGGTAGGTGTACTCGTACCACTGCTTGGAATTGTACTCGATGCTTTTCTTCACGTACTCGGTGCTGCGGCCCCAGGCGCTATCGGCGGCCACCTCGGCCGGGTAGAGCGACATGGCCAGCGACTTGCGGCCGCTGGGCAGGTTCATTTTAGCCGCGTCCCACACGAAGGCGGCCGACGCCGCCCACGACACATCGCGCGCCCGCTGGCACCGGAAGTGCCAGGTGAGGCGGCCACCCTTGCCGGCGGGGCGCGAGGCGGCCTGCGTCACCTCGTCGGCTCCGCGCACGATAACCGTCTTGTCCGACGTGGCGGCCTGGGCCAGGCGGCGCTGCTGGGCGCCGGTGAGCACTTCGGTGCCGTTCACCAGCTCGCCCGAGCCGCCCACCAGGTAGTTGGCCGGCACGTTGAGGGTGTAGTCGAAGTTGCCGTAGTCGAGGTAAAACTCGGCCGACATGTAGGGCAGCGTGTTCCAGCCCGAAATGTCGTCGTACACTTCCATGCGCGGGTACCACTGCGCCACCTCGAATATCTCGCCGTTCTTGGTTTTGAGGCGTCCTAGGCGGTCGGCGCCGTCCTCGGGAATGTTGAAGCCGTAGGCCACCTCAATCTTGAGCTTGTCGCCGTGGGGCTTCATCGGCTCGGGCAGCATCAGCTGCATCCGCGTGTCGCTGACGCGGTAGTTAGCCGCCATTTTCTTGCCGTGCAGCTCGATGCGCACCGTTTGCAGCGAGTCGCCCCCGCGCAGGCCGCGCGCCGTATTGCCGAAGCGGCCGCCCGCCACCGGGGTAGTAGCCGCCCCGCGCGAGTCGGCCCGAAACAGGTTTTGGTCGAGCTGCAGCCACACGAAGGGCAGCTCGTCGGGGCTGTTGTTGGTGTAAGTAATGGTAGCGGTGGCCGTCACGCGGGCCGCCTGCTCGTCGAGGCGCGCGGCAATTTGGTAGTCGGCCGCGTTTTGCCAGTAGGTGGCGCCGGGCTTGCCGCCGCCGGTGCGCGTCGCCACGGGCGGTATCTTGAAGTAGTCGGGCTGAAACAGGGCGCGCGCATCGTAGGGCGCGGGGTTGGCCGAGGGCAGCACGATGGGTAGGCCTTGCTGGGCCTGCGCCGAAGCCGCGCCGAGTAGCAGCGCCGCGCCAGCCAGCAGCCGGGTAACAGAAAAGTTTTTCATGCAAAAAGGCAATGGGTTCGCCTCAAAAATAGGGAGCCAGGTAAAGTCTGCGTGAGGAAAGCGCGTCTGCTTGGTTAAGCAGGCAGCAAAGACCCTAGGGCCGCCCCAGCGTTGCAAGGCGGCAGCGCCAGGACCACCCGTTCTGCTTCATCTGGCGTCCGCTTGCCGAAGCAGGACCGCCTTCTCATCCCCGAATTTTCCCATGTCCCTTCCCTCTCCCGACCAGGTAAACGAGCTTATCCGCACCCGGCGCAGCGTGTTTGTGCCGCAGTTTGAAGCTGGCAAAGTCATTCCCGACGACATCATCTGGCAGCTGCTCGAAAACGCCAGCTACGCCCCCACCCACAAGCGCACCGAGCCCTGGCGCTTCACCGTGTTCACAGGTGCGGGCCTGCAGCAGCTGGCCGATTTCCAGGCCGATTTATACCAGCGCACGGCCGGCCCCAAATTCAACGAAGGCAAGCACGAGAAGCTGCGCGAGCTACCCCTGCGCTGCTCGCACGTTATTGCCCTAGGCCTGCACCGCGACCCTAGCCTGCCCGAAATCGAGGAGGTAGAAGCCGTGGCCTGCGCGGTGCAAAACCTGGCCCTCTCGGCCCACGCCTATGGCCTAGGGGGCTTCTGGAGCAGCGGTGGCATCACGTACACCGAGGAGGCCAAAGCGTTTTTCGGCCTCGGCCCCGCCGATAAGCTGCTGGGTTTCTTCAACCTGGGCTACGTGCGGGTGCCCGCGCCAGCCGGCAAGCGCAGCCCGGTGCAGGATAAAGTGCGCTGGGTAGCGTAGCGGTGTACCGTGAGCTTTGCGAGTCCGCGCGGGTTGGCCCCTGCCGTTCAAATGCGCAGACTCGCAGAGTCCACGGTACACCGCTACTTTCGCGCCATGGCCCTCTCCCTGCTAGGCGTGCACCACATCGCCGTTATCTGCACCGACTACGCCGCGTCCAAGGCCTTTTATACCCAGGTACTGGGGCTGGCAATCATCCGCGAGGTGCACCGGGCCGAGCGCGCCTCCTACAAGCTCGATTTGGCCCTAGGGGAGCAGTACGTCATCGAGCTATTTTCCTTCCCGAGCCCCCCGCCGCGCCCCAGCCGGCCCGAGGCCGCGGGCCTGCGCCACCTGGCCTTCGCCGTGGCCGACCTCGCGGCCGCCGTGCGCCACCTGGCGGCGCACGGGGTGGCGTGCGAGCCCGTGCGGGTGGATGAGTGGACGGGCCGCCAATTCACGTTTTTCAGCGACCCCGACGGGCTGCCGCTGGAGCTGTACGAGGCGGCGTAGGGGTGGGGCCTACCCCCGCCCGCCGCTGCTCGATTACCGCCAGGCGGCGCCCGCGACGGGCAAGGGCAAGCCCCACCCCTACGCACCAGGCAAGCCGTGTAGCGTGCCGTTCTTGCGAGCCCAATCTTTGCCTATGCGCCACCGCTACCTGTTGCCGCTGCTCTTGGCCCTAGGGGGCTGCGCCACCGCCACGCGCTTGCAAGTGCCGGTGGGCTACTGCGACCCGCCCCTGCCCAGCCACTACAACCCGGCCTTTGCCCCTAGGGCCGATTTCGACGCCGCGCTCACGCCCGCGCTGCTGGCCCGCTACCCGCGCCGCAACCTACTTACGGCCAACGCGGTAGGTATCTTGCCCCTGCTGCAAGAGCTGCTGGCGCTGGAGCAAACCGCCAGCTGGCCGCAGCCCCGCCGCCAGCAGCCCGCCGCCGAGCTGGCCGTGCTGCGCCAGCGCCAGCGCATCCAGGCCCAAATTAGCCTGGTGAGCAGCACCGTGAGCAGCCTGGCGGCCGAGCTGGACTGCGAGGGCGAGCGCGCCGACCAGGTGGCCGGCTACCTGCAGCACCTCGACGACCGCCGCACCCAGCGCCTCAACGTGCTGGGCATCAGCGTGGGGGCGGCCAGCGGCATTGGCACCACGGTTATCGACAGCAAGCCGGGGCAGTACGCTTTTGGCATTGGGGGCGGGCTGCTGGCGGCGGGGCTGGGGCTGCTCACGCTGCGCCAGCAGGGGCACACGGTCGAGTTTCGGCACCCGCGCAACCTGCTGACCGACGTGTGGGCCGAGGCGCCAACCTCGGCTACCTGGCCGCCCAGCGTGTGGTACATGCTCAGCACGCCCGCTTTCAGCAACGCCGGCCAAACCAGCCTGGCCCACAACGCGCGCCAGCGCTGGCAGCACTACGGCCAGCTGGCCCACCTCGATTCGAAGCAGGGCCAGGAGCTGACGGCCCTGCTCTTCGGCGAGGGCGGCACCTACTCGGCCGATGAACTGACGCTGCGGGCCAACCTGCTCAACGAGCTGCAATCGGCCGTGCGCCTGCTCAACCAGGAGCTGCAAGCCCTGCAGCTGGTGGTAAACTCTTGAAAATTTGAGAAATGTGCAGATGTGGAGAATATGGAAATGTAGGAAAATGCGAACACAGTAGTCCGGCAACCATGCCCCCTGCCGCTTGTTGTACACAACCGTAGGCTCACTGGCTTATCGAAACGGCATTTTCACATCTCTCACATTTCCACATTAAAAAACATGGCTCCTCATCGTGAACTAGGCCGCTCGGGCCTGCACCTCGCCCCCTTCGTGCTGGGCGGCAACGTATTTGGCTGGACGGCCGACGAGCAAACTTCCTTCGCCGTGCTCGACGCCTTTGTGGCGGGCGGCGGCAACGTCATCGACACGGCCGACGTGTACTCGGCCTGGGTGCCCGGCCACGCGGGCGGCGGGCAGTCGGAAACCGTGCTGGGCAAGTGGCTGCAACAGCGCGGCCGGCGCGACGACGTGCTTATCTTCACCAAGGTGGGCATGGACCTAGGCGAGGGCAAGAAAGGGCTCTCGAAAGCCTACATCAAGCAAGCCGTGGAAGCCTCGCTGCGCCGCCTGCAAACCGACTACATCGACCTCTACCAGAGCCACAAAGACGACGAGAGCCTGCCCGTGACCGAGCCGCTCGAAGCCTACGCCGAGCTGCTAAAGGAGGGGAAAATCCGCGCCATCGGGGCCAGCAACTTCAAGCCCGAGCGCCTGCAAGCGGCCCTCGACGCGGGCGGCCAAGACGGCCTGCCCCGCTACGAAAGCCTGCAGCCCGAGTACAACCTCTACGACCGCGAAACCTTTGAGCGCGAGGACTTACCTATCGTGCAGGCCAGCGGCATTGGTGTCATTCCGTACTTCGGGCTGGCTTCGGGCTTTCTCACCGGCAAGTACCGCAGCGAGGCCGACCTGCAGAAAAGCCAGCGCGGCGGCGGCATTGGCAAGAAATACTTGAACGACAAGGGATTCCAAATCTTAAAAGCCCTCGATGCCGTAGCCGAGCGCCACGGCATCAGCCAGGCGCAGGTGGCTTTGGCCTGGCTGATGCAGGCCCCCGGCATCACGGCGCCCATTGCCAGCGCCACCAAGGTCGAGCAGGTGCAGGAGCTGGTGCAGGCCATGGACGTGCAGCTCTCGGCCGACGACGTGCAGGCGCTGCAAGCCAGCTAGCCGGTGGCCAGCGTAGCTCCAGCCTACTACTAAAACGTCATGCTCATCTGGCGTCCGCTTGCCGAAGCATCTCTACCGCGCCGCCTAGGGCCGTTGTTCGGTAGAGATGCTTCAGCAAGCGGACGCCAGATGAGCATGACGTTCTTTTTGATTATTAATTGATTACCATAAAATTTCACTTCTGCGCCATGCGTATTGGGTTACTGGCGGCGGCCTGCTCGTCCACGGGCGTGTTTTGGCAGAACGTGATGAGCCAGCGGCCCTGGCGCTTCACGAGCAGGGTCGAAAATAGTGAACGAGCGCTGCCGCCGGCCGGCGCGGGCACGTCGGAGCGGTTGGGGGGCGTCACGCGCGACGTAATCAGCACTACCCCAGGGGCTACTACGCGCATAACGGTGGCGCTGGGGTCGGCGGGCGTGAACACCGCGTGCTGGTAAATGCGGTCGAAAACGGCCTGGTGGGCCCGCTGCACGTCGGCGGCGCCCTGCCAGTACATGCCCACCACGTTCACGAAGCTGATGTCGGGGGTAACATAGCCCGGCATATCGGCAAAGTGGTGGTCATTCAGATTTTTCCCAAACTGCCGGAGGGCAGCCGCCACGCCGGCTTGGTCGGCGGCCGAAAGGGTGAGCAGGCTTTGCGCGGCGGCCGAGTGCCCTAGGGCCAGCAGCGCGGCCAAGGCGCTGATAACAAGCGTTTTCATACGGTTCGAAGAAGTTGGTACGGCGGCAAAATTCCGCCCGCGGCCCGCTTGCCAAGTAGTAAAAAACCGACATTTTCTGCAGTGGCTACAGAATTTTAAGCCTTGCCGACCAGGTAGTTGTGCGCCGCCTCGGCGGCCAGCAGCTGGGGCGGCGTGGCCCCGGCAAACTCGCGGAAGTCGCGCACCAGGTGGCGGTAGTCATAGTAGCCGCAGTGCAGGGCCACGGCCAGCCAGTCCAGCGCCGGGCAAGCTTCCTTCAGGCGAAACGCCTGGTCGAAGCGGGCTACGCGGGCGTAGAGCTTCGGCCCCATGCCCACCCGCTCCACAAACTGGCGCTCGAACTGCCGCGGGCTGAGGCAGACTTCGTGGGCCAGCTGCTCGACGGGCCGGGCCACCCAGCCGCTGAGTAGCTGCGGCAGCAGCTGGTCGAGGGGACGCGTGGGGGCGGCCAGCCGCCGCGCGGCGTGCAGCAGGTAGGCTTCTACTACGGTTACCATCTGCTGGTAGTCGGTGGTTTCGGCCAGGCGGTCGGCCACCTCGTCGAGGGCCGGGCCGAGCACGGCGCGGCTGTCGAGGGCGAAGTCGTATAGCTCGCGCACCGGCACGCCCAGCAGGCGGTGCAGGCCCCCGGGCTGGCAGGCCACGCGCACCACCAGATGGTCGGGCGCAAAGTGCAAGTCGACTCGCGACACCTGCGGCCCCACCAGAATGCTGCGCCCCACCCCGATGTCGCGCCCCTGCCCATAGTGGGTGGTGCGCATCGCATCGCGCGGGTAGAAGTAGAGGCTCTGCACCGGGCCCGGCGGCTGGGGCTTGGGCGCGGGCAGCGGCTGCCCGCCGGTGGCGCGGATGTGCACCACCATGTAGTGCCGCACGTAGGGCCGCAGCGGCGGGGCCGGCGAGTAGTAGCGCACGAACATGGGGCAGCTTCGGCGGTTGGTTTCAACCGCAAGGTAGCCAGCACCTTGCGCACACCCTAATGGCCTGCTACCAGCGCCGCGGCCCGCTGCTGCGTGGTGGCTATCAGCGCCTTCAAATCCAGCGTGCTCATTTCTTGGGAGCTGATGAAAGGCGTGAGCTGCCCGGTCGCGTCGGCGCTGAAGGCGACGGGCAGCGCCTGGCCCGCCAGGGCGGGGTAGGCGGCCCGAAACTCGTCGCGGTGCAGAAACTCGGTGGGTAGCGGCAGGTTGGCCACGGCCTGCTTCCACTCGGGGCGCATGCCGCTGAACTGATAGGTGTTGGCGCACAGCGCGCAGGCGTAGGTGCTGGGCGCGAAGGTCTTGTGCAGCAAATCCTGGAAGCCGTTGAGCGGACCCGAGTCGGCGTTGTACACAAACACCAGCCGGGTGGCCTTGCCCTGCGCCGCCGGCCCTAGGGCCCCGGTGCGCTTGTCGGCATCGGCAAAGGTGTAGGTGTGCGCCACTTCCAGGGGCTGGCCGTCGGCCTCGGCATACGGATACACGAAGTAGTTGAGCGGCGCGCCGGCCTGGCGGGGCACTAGCGTCAGGTCGCGCCCGCGGGTGAACTCGACGCGGTTTTCGTCGTGCGCCCCGAAGAAGTAGCCGCGCTTGCTCGGGTCCTTGGCGGCCTCCGAGGCATCGACGGGCACCCAGCCGGTTTGGGGTGTGTAGAACTCGGCCCAGCAGTGGTAGCCCTTTATCTCGCCCTGGCCGCGCCCAGCCGGCAGCGGCAGCCCGATGCTGAAGCGCGCCGGAATGCCCTGCGCCCGGCAGTAGCCGATGAACACGGCGTGGAAGTCGGTGCAGTTGCCGCGCCGCGCGTCGCAGGCGTAGTAGATGTCGCCGCGGCCCCAGCCCTGGCCGGTTTTGTCGTAGGTCATGGTGCTCACCACGTGCTCGTAAATGGCGCGGGCCTTGGCCAGCGGCGTGGTGGCGTGGGCCTTATCCACCACCTCCTGGGCGAGGGCCTTGATTTTGAAGTCGAGCGGCACTAGGCGGTCGGGCGCCAGCCAGCGGGCCTGGTTGGGGTCCTGGGCCTCGGTCTCGGCGGGGGCGTGGTCGTCGGTGGCGCGCAGGTTCAGGTGCTCGCGCCGCGTCACCAGGGCCGTCAGGGTGATGCTTACCGGCCCTAGGGGCGCGGCGGGCACCTTGGCCAACTGCTGCGAAAGGTGGTCGAGGTTGAAGGTCTGACCTTCCTTAAACGCCTTGCCGGCCGTGGCGCGCAGGTGCAGCATGCGGTTGCCGTACTGGTCGGATTCGATTTGGTAGGGTCCGCTGGCTTCAATCTTCAGCTCGCGCACGTCCTGGCTTTTGTCGTCGTGCGGCACGGGCAGCCAGCAGTCCAGCACCTTGGTGCCGGCCGGCGGCGCGGGCACCGTGGCCTGGCACGTAAGCCGAAAGGTGCGGCTGCGCGGCGCGGTGCGGGGGGCAGGAGCGGCCGCCAGGAGCGCGGCCGCGGCGGCCAGGAGCAGGAGTTTCATAAGCAGGTAGCGGATAGCTGGTTGTAAAATTACGGCCTGCTACCCGCCTAGGCCGGGTCGCCGCCTCGCTTTGCGCCCAGCCTCTCACACTTTCCTGCCTGCGGCTGGCCGCCGCGCTGGCTTCCTGCAAGCGGCACTGCACCCCCTGGGCGCCCCACCTACCTGGGCAAAATCGCGTGCCGTTGCGTCGCCACATACTTGATTATCAAACAGCCTGCGCGCAACGCGCCGGCGGGAGGTGGGGCCGCTGCCTATTTTTCGAGCTAAGTTGCTTGCTGGCCCTAGTGTCGGCGGCGGGCGATACGCTGTTTTACGGCACCAGCTCGCTGCGCTGCGCCGCCGTGGTGCTCGCAGGCGGCTGGGTTCGCCTCGGTAGCTTTCGCCGGCTGCAACTCGCTCCAAAGGCGTTGTTTGGTGAGCGATGCAGTAGGTCGAGCACCTGGGCTGGGGGTGCTTTGCCTACCTGAGTCCCCCGCTGGTCGTTCAACGACGGGCGGGGGCCCGCCTTGTCCCTGCGGCACCGGACCCTGAAGCTGCGCTAAGCTTCTCCAAACCAAGCCGACGTGGGCTTGCTACTGTCTTTAGCCCACCGCATAGGCCTAGGGACGCAAGCGAGCCGCGGCGCGGGGAAGGGGCCCGCCCGCTACATTCGCTGCGTATATGAGGACCTTGCTTATCGGCGGGCTATGGGTGGCCACTAGCGGGTGGGGCGCCCTGGGCCAGTCCCGCCCGGCCACCCCGCCGGCCCTGGCCCAGCTGGTGGCCGCCATCAACCAGCCGGGGGTGGCGCCGCTGGCGCCCTACCTCACGGCCGCCACGCGCGTGGGCCCGCTGCCGCCCGCCTACACCAGCCGGGTGCTGGCCCGGCTGCTGCCGCAGCTCGGCCCCCTCGATAGCCTGCAAGTGGTGCGGCAAGTGCCCGAGGGCGCCAACACCCGCTACGAGTGCGCCCTCTGGCACCAGGGCACGGCGCAGGCCGGCTCGGTAGTGCTGGCGCCCGCCGGCACGTTTGTGGCGCTCAACCTGCTGCCCCCGGGCGCGCGGCCGCCGGGCTCTACGCCGCCCCCCAGCCGCACCACGCCCCCTAGGGTCGAGATACCCGCGCAGGTGGTCAATGGCTTGCTGGTAGTCGAAGCCGAGGTAGACGGCCGCCGGGGCGCGTTTTTCCTGGACTCGGGCGCACCGGCCCTGCTGCTGAACCAACGCGAGTTTGCGCCTGCGGCCACCGACACTGCCGCCTTGGCCCAGGGCGGACGCGGCGGGCGCGGCGTGAACGGTGGCCTGGCGGGCGTGGCGCACTACGCGTTGCTGCAGTTTGCCTGCCAGGGCCTGGTGGTGCAAAACGAGGAAGTAGCCACCTTCGACATGGCCAGCCTGGAACGGCGCCTGGGGGTGGGCAAGCTGCTGGGCATCATCGGCTACGACCTGCTGCGCGACTACGCCCTGACGCTGGACTACCGCGCCGGGCGGGTGCTGCTGCAAAAGCCGGGGGCCGCCGGCACCGCGCCGGGCGCCGGGGTGCGGGTGCCGTTTCGGCTGCGCGGGCACCTGCCAGTGGTCACGGCCACCATCGAGGGGCGGCCCTACCAGCTGGGCATCGACTGCGGCGCCCAAACCAACCTGCTCGACCCGGCCGCGGCGGCCGCGCTCGCCCGCCGGCTGCGGCACCGCGAGCAAGTGACGCTGCGCGGGGCCGACGCCACGGGCAGCGTGGCCGGCGCGGCCATTGTGCCCCGCCTCACGCTGGCCGGGGGCCAGCTCACGTTCCGGCACCAGGCCACCACGTTTGCCGACGTCAGTAACCTGAGCCGCGTGCCGGGCAGCCTAGCGCTCGAAGGGCTGCTGGGCTACCCGCTGCTCAGCCAGTACCGCACCACCATCGACTACGTGAATCAGCAGCTGCTGTTTGAGCGCTGGTGAGGCCCTAGGGCTGGTGGCTCCGTGCGTAGCTGGCCCCTAGGGCTGGTGGCCGCCACGGCTGCCTTCGGAGGCAGGGCACGTCATCCCGGCGCGCCCTGCCCACCCCAAAAACGAGGTAGTGGCTTAACCATCGGCCTGGTTTTATCGCTAAAAGGCGCCGCTGCTGCCGCCCGAAGTAGCGGCGCCTTTTGGCAGGGCGGGGGCCTAGGGAACACCCAACTAAGCGCCACCTTGCCTACATTGCCGTACTGCTGCCCACGCGGGCGGCTTTTTCCTCTGCCTTGGCCTTATGAAGATTATTGACCTGCGCGTGATGCGCGGCCCAAGCTACTGGTCGGTGAAGCACTACCGGCTCATCGTGTGCAAAGTTGACTTGGAGGAGTACGCCGGCGAGTGGAGCAACACCGTGCCGGGCTTTGCCGAGCGGCTGGGGGCCCTGCTGCCCAGCATGGGCGAGATGCCCCATGTGCCGGGCGTATCGGCCAAGCAGCTGGCCAAGCACCCGCCCCTCAGCGCCGAGCAGCTGGCTGACGGCGAGCCCCTAGGGCACGTGGTGCAGCACGTGGCGCTGGAGCTGCAGCGCCTAGCCGGCATGCCCGTGTACTGGGGCAAGAGCTACCCGGCCCGCGAAACCGGCGTAGAATACGTGGTATTCAGCTACCAGGAGGAGCGCGGCGGGCGCTACGCCGCCCAGGCCGCCGTGGAGCTGGTCGAGGCCGTGCTGCGCGACGAGCCCTTCGACCTAAAGCCGGTGGTGGACGAGCTGCACGACATCCGGGAAGAGGAGTTTTTTGGGCCCAGCACCTGGAGCATCGTGGCGGAGGCCGCCTCGCGCAACATTCCCTACATCAAGCTCAAGAACAGCAACATCATTCAGCTCGGCTACGGGCACAACCAGCGCCGCATCTGGGCCACTACCACCAGCCTCACCTCGCACGCGGGCGTGGAGGTGGCCGGCAATAAGAACCGCACCAAGGCCATGCTGGAAGACGGCGGCGTGCCGGTGCCCAGGGGCACTACCGTGTACTCGGAGGAGGGGCTGCGCGACGCGATTGACGAGCTGGGGTTTCCCATCGTAACCAAGCCGCTCGACGGCAACCACGGCAAGGGCGCCACCATCCGCATCACCAATTGGGAAGATGCGGTGGCGGGCCTGCGGGCGGCCAAAGAGTACGGGCGGGCCGTGATTGTGGAGCAGTACGTGACCGGCGACGACTACCGCCTGCTGGTGGTGAACGGCAAGCTGATTGCGGCCGCCAAGCGCACCCCGGCCGCCGTAGTAGGCGACGGCGAGCGCACTGTGCAGCAGCTCATTGACCAGGTGAACGCGGACCCGCGCCGGGGCGTGGGCCACGAGAAGGTACTCACCAGCATCAAGGCCGACCAGCATACGCTGGACTTGCTGAAGGCCCGCGACCTAGGGCTAGACTCGGTGCTGGACGCCGGCGAAACGGTGTACCTGAAAAGCACCGCCAATATCAGCACCGGCGGCACCGCCACCGACGTGACCGACCTGGTAGACCCCTACAACGTGCTGCTGGCCGAGCGCGTGGCCGGCATCGTGGGCCTCGATATCTGCGGCATTGATATGTTGACCAGCGACATCGCCATTCCGCTGAACCAGACGCGCGGGGCGGTGATTGAGGTGAACGCGGCCCCCGGCTTCCGCATGCACATCTCGCCCACCGAGGGCCTGCCGCGCAACGTAGCCGCCCCGGTCATCGACATGCTGTTTCCGTCGGAGAGCACGGCCCGCATCCCCATCATGGCCATTACGGGCACCAACGGCAAGACGACCACCACGCGCCTGCTGGCGCATCTGGTGGCCAGCATCGGCTACAAGGTGGGCTACACCACCACCGACGGCATCTACATTCAGGGCGTGCAGCTGCAAAAGGGCGACTGCACGGGCGGCCAGAGCGCCGAGTTTGTGCTGCGCGACCCCACCGTGAACTACGCGGTGCTCGAAACGGCGCGCGGCGGCATGCTGCGCTCGGGCCTGGGCTTCCACACCTGCGACACGGCCGTGGTGACCAACGTGGCGGCCGACCACCTAGGGCTGCGCGACATTTACACGGTGGAGGAAATGGCCGAGGTGAAGGCCGTGGTGCCGCGCACGGTGCGCAAAACCGGCTGGGCCATCCTCAACGCCGACGACGACCTGGTGTACGACATGATGCGCACGCTCGACTGCCGGGTGGCGCTGTTTTCGATGCGGGAAAATAATCCCCGCATTGAGGAGCACGTGGAGGCCGGCGGCGTGGCGGCGGTGTACGAGCAGGGCTACGTCACGATTTACAAGAACAGCTACAAGCTGCGCATCGACCGGGCCGCCGAGTTTCCAATTACCCTAGGGGGCCGCGCCACCTTCAACATCGAGAACGTGCTGGCCGCCGCGCTGGCGGGCTACGTCAACGGCTTCGATAAGGACATGCTGAAGCGGGCGTTCCGCACCTTCGTGCCCTCGCCCACCACCACGCCGGGCCGCGTCAACGTGTATAAATTCCCGCGCTTTGAAGTCATCGTGGACTACGCTCACAACACGGCGGGCATCACCAAGTTTGCCGAGTTTATGCGCGCCACGCCGGCCACCCGCAAAATCGGCGTGGTGTCGGGCCTGGGCGACCGGCGCAACGAGGACACCCTAGGGTTCGCACGCATTGCGGGCCAGATTTTCGACGAGGCCATCGTGCGCCAGGACCGCGACCTGCGCGGCAAGTCGGCCGAGTTTCTACGCGACATCATGACCCGCGGCCTGCGCCTCGACAAGCCCGAGCTGCCCGTTCACTACATCGAGGATGAGATGGCCGCCATCGACCACGTGCTGGCCACCGCGCCCGACGGCGCCGTGGTGGTGCTGCTGACCGAGAACATTGCCGGCACCCTCAAGAAGCTGGACGAGTTTGAGGCCGCCCAGCGGGCCTAGGGCCTTCATTGGTTGAAAAGGACGTCATGCTGCGCCTGTCGAAGCCTTTCTATCGCGCCGCTTGGGTGTCGTTCGGTAGAGATGCTTCGGCAGGCGCAGCATGACGTTCTTTTGCATTCGCTTTTTGCTGCAAAACGCTTTCTTTCTCTTTCATTCATGAAGCACCTCCTTCCCCTGGCCGCGCTGGCGGCTGCGCTGCTGGCCGGCTGCCAGCCGGGCGCCAAAACCGATGCCGCCGCGGGCCCCAACAAAGACCTGAACGGCTTATTTGGCCAGTACTGGGAGCGGCAGTCGAAGTTCTTTCCGCTGGATGCCACGGCCCAGGGCGACAACCGCTACAACGACCAGCTGCCCAACGACCAGACCCGCGCCTACCGCGACTCGCTGGGGGCCTTCTACCAGCAGTACCTGACGCGGCTGGAGAAGTTTGACCGCAACGCGCTGGACGAAAACGACAAGATTAGCTACGACATCTTCCAGTACGAGATGCAGCAGCGGCTGGCGGGCCTCAAGCAGCCTACCTGGATGATGCCGTTTCAGCAGTTTTGGGGCCTGCCGCTGACCCTAGGGCAGTACGGCTCGGGGCAGGGCAACCAGCCCTTCAAAACGGTGCAGGACTACGACGCCTGGCTGGGCCGGGTGCACGGCTTCCCGGTGTGGGCCGATTCGGCCATGGCCAATTTCCGGGCCGGCATGCGCACCGGCGTGGTGCTGCCCAAAGCCTTGGTGAAGAAGATGATACCCCAGATGCGCGGCAAGGACATCGACGTGACCGACCCCACCAAGTCGCTCTACTACGGGCCCATCCTGCGGCTGCCGGCCAGCTTCTCGGCGGCCGACAAGGCGCGGCTGACGGCGGCCTACAAAAAAGCCATCCTGACCGAGCTGGCACCCACCTACCGCAAGCTGGGCAACTTCCTGGCCGGTGACTACTTGCAGAGCGCGCGCACCAGCAGCGGCATCGCGGCCATTCCGGGCGGGCCGGGGCTGTATACCTACGACGTGGCCTACTGGACGACAACCACCAAAACGCCCCAGGAAATCTACGAAACCGGGCTGCGCGAGGTGGCTCGCATTCGGGGCGAGATGGAGAAGGTGAAAAACCAGGTGGGCTTTAAAGGCGACCTCCAGGCGTTCTTCGCCGAGCTGCGCACCAACCCTAAGTTCAAGCCCTACAAGAAGCCCGAAGAAGTGCTGGCGGCCTTCGAGAAAATTCACCAGACCATTGAGCCCAACCTAGGCAAGCTATTCAGCCGCACCCCCAAAACGCCGTTCGAGATTCGGGAAACCGAGAAATTCCGCGAGGCGTCGGCGTCGGCCGAATACAACCAGGGCTCGCCCGACGGCTCGCGGCCGGGCGTGTTCTACGTGCCCATCGCCGACGCCACCCAATTCAACACCACCTCGGGCATGGAGTCACTGTTTCTGCACGAGGCCATTCCGGGCCACCACTACCAAGTGTCGTTGCAGCAGGAAAACCAGGACTTACCAAAGTTCCGGCAGTTTGCCTGGTACGGCGCCATGGGCGAGGGCTGGGCGCTCTACAGCGAAAGCCTGGGCAAGGACCTGGGCCTCTACACCGACCCTTATCAGTACATGGGGGCCCTAGGCGACGAGATGCACCGCGCCGTGCGCCTGGTGGTGGACACTGGCCTGCACAGCCGGGGCATGAGCCGCGAAGACGCCATTAAGTACATGATGGACAACGAGCCACTCGATGAGGCCGGCACCACGGCCGAGATTGAGCGCTACATGGCCATCCCCGGCCAGGCGCTGAGCTACAAAACCGGCGCCCTCAAAATCAAGGAGCTGCGCGAAAAATACCAGCAGGAGCTGGGTAGCAAGTTCGACCTGCGCGCCTTCCACGACGAGCTGCTGAAGGACGGCGTGATGCCCCTGACGGTGCTGGAGCGCAAGATGGACGCCTGGGCCAAGTCGGTGAAGTAAGGCAGAGGGGTAAAGGGGTAAAGAGAACGTCATGCTGAGCTCCGCGAAGCATCTCTACCGCGTAACTAACTCTTGACGTTGGAATTACTTGCGCGTTAGAGATGCTTCGCGGAGCTCAGCATGACGTTCTTGCGTGCCTAAATCCTTTCCAAGCTATGCTCAAACAAACCCTCCTCCTTGCCGGCCTCACTCTGTCGGCCCACGCCCAAACCGCCCCGCCACCTACCGCGCCGCTCGATGTAGCCGCCGTGGATGCCGTAGTGGCCCGCACCCTCAAAGCCTTTGATGTGCCGGGCATCTCGGTGGCGGTAGTAAAGGATGGGTAGGTGGTGCTGGCCAAGGGCTACGGGGTGCGCTCGCTGGCCACCCAGGCGCCGATGGATGCCAACACACTCGTGGGCATTGCGTCTAATACCAAGGCGTTTACGACGGCGGCCCTAGGGCTGCTGGTGGACGAGGGCAAGCTGCGCTGGGACGACAAGGTGACCGACTACATCCCGGAATTTCGGATGTATGACCCCTACGTGACGGCCGAGTTTACGGTGCGCGACCTGCTGACGCACCGTAGCGGCCTGGGCCTGGGCGCGGGCGACCTGATGCAATTTCCCGACTCGGCCGACTTTACGCCGAAGGACGTCATTCATAACCTGCGGTATTTCAAGCCGGTATCGTCGTTTCGCAGCAAGTTCGACTACGACAACAGCCTCTACATCGTGGCCGGCGAGGTGGTGGCGCGGGTGAGCGGGCAGTCGTGGGACGACTTCGTGACCACGCGGCTGCTGCGGCCCCTGGGCATGAGCAGCAGCGCCACCAACTTCGGCCGCCTACCCGATGCCACCGACGTGATAGACGCCCACGCCCCGGTGGACGGCAAAATTCAGGTGGTGCGGCGCGATATGAACACGCTGCTGGGGCCGGCCGGCGGCATCTACAGCAGCGTGAGCGACCTGAGCAAGTGGGCCCTGATGCTACTGGGCGGCCCCGGTGCGCCCGCGCCGCTGCTCAAGCCCGCCACCCAGCGCGAGGTGTGGACGCCGCAGACGATTCTGCCCGTTGGCCCCACCCTGCCGCCCTACAACACGCACTTCGCGGCCTACGGGCTGGGGTGGTTTCTGCGCGACGTGCGCGGCTACAAGGAAGTGAGCCACACGGGCGGCGAAATCGGGATGGTAACCAAGGTGCTGCTGCTGCCCGAGCTGCGCCTGGGCATCATCGTGCTCACCAATCAGGAAAGTGGCGCGGCCTTCACGGCCGTGAGCAGCACCATTGAGGACCATTACCTGGGCGTAACCGGCCTGGACCGGGTGCAGGAAATGCTGGACCGCATGAAGCAGGGCGATGCCGAAAACAGTAAAATAACCGCCACCGCCTGGCAGCAGGTGGCGCTGGCCCAGAAAGCCGCCCCCAAAAAGCCCGACTACGCGCCTTTCGTGGGCCGCTACCACGATGCCTGGCTGGGCGACGTGCTGGTGTATCGGCAGGGGCCGCAGCTGTGGCTGCGCGCGGTGCGGGCCCCGCGCCTGGTGGGCCAGCTGCTGCCCTACCGCGGCAGCACCTACGCCGTGCGCTGGAAAGCCCGCAGCATGAACGCCGACGCTTTCGCCGCCTTCCACTCGACGAGCAGGGCCGCGCCGCCAGCATCAAAATGAAGCCGATTTCGCCGGCCACCGATTTCAGCTATGACTTCCAGGACCTGGATTTGCGGCGCGTGGCGGACGGCCCCGCCCCCGGCCAGCCCTAGGGCCCTAAGCCGCTACTTCACCGTCACCTTCAGCACTTGGCTGAACTGCTCGCCTTGCACGCGCACCAGGTAGGCGCCGGCGCCGAGGCCCCCTAGGGGTAGCGGGGCCAGGGCGCCGCCGGCCACGCGCTGGGGCGGCAGCACCGGGCGGCCCAACGCGTCGAGCACCGTGGCCTGGTAAGCGCCCGTGGGCAAGCCGGTTAGGTCGAGGGTGGCGGGGCCGCTGCCGGCGGGGTTGGGGTAGAAGTGAATGGTGGCGGCGCTACTGCTCGCCCGTGCCCCTAGGGCCGCAGCGGGCGCTGTAAGCTTGTAGATGGTGCCGCTTTGGTCGTCGGAAATGAGCAGGGCGCCCTGCGCATCCACGGCCACGTCGACGGGCCGGCCCCAGGCCCCGCCGCCATCCACGAAGCCCGTTACGAGGTCGGCCTGGGCGCCGGGGGTTTGGGTGGCGGCGTTCCAGGGGAAGTAAATGACCTTGTAGCCAGCGGGCGCGGTGCGGTTCCAGGAGCCGTGCAGGGCCACGGCGGCGCCGCTGGCGTAGGCGGCCGGAAAGCGGGTGCCTTGCAAAAACGTGAACCCTAGGGCCGCCGAGTGCGCCTGAATGCCCTTGCTAATGGTGGTGAACGTGCTGAGCGGCACCGCCCCGTCGCGGTTCATGTCGTAGTCCAGCTCGAAGGGCATGTTGTCCAGGCCGGTGCTCGAATCGGGGTTGGGATTGGCGAAGGGCCAGCCGTAGTTGCCGCCGTCCACGACTTTGGTAAATAAGTCGGGCGGGTGGTTATCGACGTAACTGCTAAGCACTTGGCCGTACTGCCCGGTGGCGTCCTGCTTGGGGTAGGGCGTATTGTCGCGGCCGTTCACCGTCACCCACAGCGTGTTGGTGCCCGGAATGAAGGCCAGGCCCTCGGCGTTGCGCAGGCCCTGGGCGAAGAGGCGACGGCCCGTGCCATCGGCCTCGTACTGGTAGATGGCGGCGCGCTTGGGGTCGCTCTGCGTGTCGGACAGGCACACGTTGCAGGTCGAGGCAATGCTGACGTAGAGCTTGTGGTTGCCGTCGAGGGCCAGGTTTTTGAGGGCGTGGGCGTAGGCGCCGTTCAGCTCGGGCGTGCTATCGTCGGGCAGGCCCGTGATGATAACCTGGCGGCCCTGGGCCGTGGCGTCGCCGGCCTGGTAAGTGAAGCGGTTAATTTGGTTGCTCTCGGCCACGTACAGGTAGGTGGTGCTGCCGATGGTGTGAAACACCATATCGTGGGGCCGGCGCAAACCCGTGGCAAAGTCCGTGACGGTGGGCGAGGCGTCCGCGCTGCCGGGCCGCACCAGCGAAATTTTGCCCGCCCCCGGCTGCGACACCAGCAAGGCCCCGTCGGGCGTGAGGGCCATGAACCGGGCGCCCGGCACCCGCGCGTACACGGCCAGCGCCCAGCCCGTCGGCACCTGCACCGTGCGCGGCGCATCGAAGGGCGCGCTGGCCAGGGCGGCGGGCACGCTTAGGGCTACGCTGCTGGTGGCGGCCAGCGTTTGGGCCCTGGCGGCGGGGCCAGTAAGCCCGGCAGCCAGGGCCAGGCTAAGTGCTTGATAAGTAAGGCGGCGCATACGCAACGGATATAGGTGGACTACTATAGTATACATACGGGCCGGGCGGGTAGTTCGGTCGGCGGGCTTTTGGCGGCGCCCACCCCCTAGGCCCTACCCCTACCGCACGCCGCGCACCCGCATGGGCACCGTATAAACGGCCTCGGAGGCGGTGATGAACAGCGTTTTCATATCGGGGCCGCCGAAGCAGAGGTTGGCCGTCCAGGCGGCGGGCACGGCCAGGTGGGCTAGCTGCTGGCCGGCGGGGCTGTATACCGTCACGCCCTGCCCGGTGAGGTACACGTTGCCTTGCGCGTCGAGCGTCATCCCGTCCGAGCCCTGGCTCACGAACAGCTGCTTGTCAAGCAGCTGGCCCTGGGGTCCTAGGCGGTAGCGGTAGGTTTTGCTGGCCCCGATGTCGGCCACGTACAGCGTGCGCCCGTCGGGGCTGCCAATCAGGCCGTTGGGCTGCTTCAAGGTGGTTTCGACGGCCACTGGTTGCCGGGCGCCGGGGGCCAGGTAATACACGTTTTGGGGCGCGGGGCCGGGGTGGCCGGCGGGCCAGTAGTCGCGCTTGTAGTAGGGGTCGGTGAAGTAGAGGCCGCCCCTAGGGCTCACCCACACGTCGTTGGGGCCGTTGGGCAGGCGCCCGTCTACGCGGTCGGCCAGCACCGTTACCTTGCCCTGGGGGCTGATGCGCCAGAGCTGGTTTTGGGCGTCGGCGCAGGCAATGAGGTTGCCCTGCTTATCGAAGTAGAGCCCATTAGCGCGCCCGGCCGGCGTCAGAAAAACCGTGAGCTGGCCGTGGGTGTCGTACTTGTAAATCTTGTCGTTGGGCTGGTCGGTAAAGAAAATATTGCCCGCTTTATCCACGGCCGGCCCCTCGGTGAAAGCAAACTGCTTGGCCACCAGGTGCGGCACCAGCGAGCCGGCAAACAGCGCCTGCCCGGCTGGCGTGGCGCTGGCGGCGGGCGGCGGGGCCGGCGCCTGGGCGGGGGCAGCCAGCGGCCAGGCGGCCAGCGAAACCCAGAAATAACTAAAAGCGCGCATAGCGACGACAAGGAAAAGGTGCAGCACAGAAACGCAGCCGGCGCGCTGCCGTTGCACAGCGCTTCAACTCCGGGCCCTAGGGCCCCGTAAGCAGCGGGCATTCCCTACTCTATGAAACTCAATAACTTCGAGCTGGCCTTCGTGCTGGGCCGCCTCTTGCTGGGCCTCAACTACCTGCTGCACGGCCTCGTGCGCATCCCTAAGCTGCCTGCCTTCAAAGAGCACGTGCTCAAGCAGTTTGCCGCCGCGCCGCTGCCGCCGGCCTTGGTAGAAGCCTTTGCCACGGCCCTCCCTTTTGTGGAAGGTGCCCTCGGACTACTGCTGGTGCTGGGGCTGTTTACGCGGGCGGCGCTGGTGGGCGCCATGCTCGTTATCATGAGCCTGGTTTTTGGCAGTTGCCTGCTCGAAAACTGGACCCTGGTGGGCGACCAGATGCTCTACGGCCTCTTCATCATCACGCTGGTGCTGCACTTGCAGCGCAACCGCCTGTGCCTGGACGCCGTGGCGCCGGCCTAGGGCCCCTAGGGTGCCAGAAGGTCCTTTCGCTTTGCCTGATTTATTCTAGGCTGTGTGGACAGCAAACCAACAGAACGTTATGCTGAGCTTGTCGAAGCAGCTCTACCGCTTCGGTCGCATGAAATTGTTTGGTAGAGATGCTTCGACAAGCGGACGCTAGATGAGCATGACGGCCAAAAGGCATCAGAACTCATTTTTTGGTTGCTGTCCACACACCCTAGAACTTACACCTACCCTCCTTCTTCCGATGACTGCGCGCCCCTACCTCTTGGCCGAAACTACCTGGCAAGCCGTGCGTGCCGCCGCTTTCGAGGTGGTGGTGCTGCCCTGGGGCGCCACCGAGGCCCACAACTACCACCTGCCCTACGGCACCGACAACTACCAGTGCGACTACGTGGCGGCCGAGGCGGCGCGCCTGGCCTGGGAGCAGGGTGCCAAGGTGGTGGTGCTGCCCACCATTCCGTTCGGCGTGAACACGGGCCAGCTCGACATCACGCTGGATATGAACCTGAACCCCAGCACCCAGCTTGCTATTCTGCGCGATGTAGTGCGGGTGCTGGCCCGGCAGGGCATTCCGAAGCTGCTGGTGCTGAACGGGCACGGCGGCAATGACTTTCGGCAGCATCTGCGCGAGCTGCAGGCCGAGTTTCCGGGCGTATTCCTGTGCACCGCCTCGCTGTTTCACATCGCCAACCGGAGCGAGTTTTTTAGCGCGCCCGGCGACCACGCCGACGAGATGGAAACGAGCATGATGCTGCACATTGCGCCCGAGCTGGTGCGGCCCCTGGCCGAAGCCGGCCCCGGCGCCAGCCGCCGGTTTCGCCTCCGCGCGCTGCGCGAGTGGGCCTGGGCCCAGCGTGAGTGGAGCCAGGTAACCGCCGACACGGGCGTGGGCGACCCTGCCGCCGCTACGGCCGCCAAAGGAGCAGCCTTTTTGCAAGCCATTACCAAGGAGCTGGGGCAGTTTTTAGTGGAGCTGGCCGCGGCCGACCCGCACGACCTGTACGAATAATCCGTAAGCCTGCGCAGCCCCGCGCACCAACCCCGCGAAATCCATTAAATCCGTTAAATCTGCGATTCGATTATATGCGCCACATCACCGCCGCCGACATTGCCGGCTTCGAGAAAATCTACCGCCTCAACCTCGTCAATGCCTTGCCGGGCTTCAAGCCGGCCAACCTGGTGGGCACCGCCGCGCCGGGCGGGCTCACCAACCTGGCCATTTTCAGTTCGGCCATCCACCTGGGGTCCGACCCGCCCACGCTGGGCATCGTGACGCGCCCCACCACCGTACCGCGCCATACCTACCAGAACATCAAGGACAACGACGGCTGCTTCACCCTCAACCACGTGCTGCTGGCGCAGGCCGCCGCCGCCCACTACACCTCGGCCAACTTCCCCGATGGCGAGTCGGAGTTTGCCGCCTGCGGCTTTACCGAGGTGTGGCGCGACGGCTTTCCGGCGCCCTACGTGGCCGAATGCGCGGTGGGCCTAGGGCTACGCCTGCGCGAGGAGCACCCCATCTTCAACGGCACGGTGCTGCTGGTAGCGGCCGTCGAGCACGTGTATTTGCCCGAAGCCGCCCTGCGCCCCGACGGCACCCTCGACCTGGCCAAGCTGGGCACCTGCGCCATTTCGGGCCTCGATGGCTACCACGCGGTAGCCGAGCCGGTGCGCTTCGGCTACGCCCGGCCGGGGCAGTGGCCCGCGCCGCTGGCAGAAAAAAGCTAAAAAGTAGAAGTGAAGCGTTAAAATCCGAAATACTCAGATTTAACGCTTCACTTCTACTTTTTAACTACTACCCTAGGGCTACTGCTTGGGGGCGTTGCCATTGGCCGCGGGGGCGGTGCTGGCGGCGTTGTTGGGGTCCGAGTTATCGATGGAAGCCTTCGTGCCGTTGGCGTTTTGCCCCGAGGTGGCGCTTTTGCCGGCCGGGGCCGAGTTGAGCTGGTCGGTGGTGGTGCCGTTCTTGACGGCCACGGCCGAGCCCTCGCCGATGGGCGTGTGCACGTTTTGCTTGTAGTTGATGCTGTCGCGGTTGGTTTCGGCGTTGGTGTAGCCGGGCGGGTTGGTGAAGCCCTCTCTGAACTGCGGATTGGTGCCGGGGCTGTACTTGGCGTAGTCACAGGCCGTGAGCAAGGTAGCCGAAGCGGCCAGCAGCAGGGTGGCCAAAACGGGGCGAACGGGGAAGCTCATGCTGAAGTCGAAGAAATTACGGCTGCAAAGATGCGGCCTAGCCAGCAATAACGCGGCAGCCCGCCGATAGTTGAGCTGGCTGAAGCGCAGGGTAGCGCACCGGCCGCCGCCCCGCACCGTATTTATGCGTAAGCCCCTCGCCCCTATGCTTCGCCGTACCCTTACCTCGCTGGCCCGCGCCGCCCTGCTGCCCGTGCGCAACGCCGAGCACTGGCTGCTCAGCGGGCGGGCGCACCAGCACTACTGGCAGCCGGTGCTCAACGGGGCTTTTGGCGACCAGCTAGCCGCCCAAGGCGATGCGCGCGCCATTGCGCTCAGCTTCCGGCGCGGGGGCCAGGATGTGCCGGTGGCCGAGCTAGGCCTAAGCGAGGAGCGCCAAAAAACGGTGGTTTTCGTGCACGGCCTGATGGGCGACGAGCTTATCTGGCAGGCCGGGCCCGCCGACGCCCCCGGCGGGCCCCTGCGCTACGGCCCCCGCCTGGCGGCCGAGGCCGGCGTGCGCCCCCTCTACGTGCGCTACAACAGCGGCCGGCACATCTCCGAAAATGGCCGCGCCCTGAGCGCCCTGCTCACCGAACTGGTCGAAACCTACCCCCAGGCCGTGGGCGAGCTGGTGCTGGTGGGCCACAGCATGGGCGGGTTGGTTATCCGCTCGGCCGGCTATTATGGGGCACTGGGCAATGAGCAGTCAGCAATGAGCAAAGAGCAATTGACTAACGCAGAAGAGAATGCTCCAAAAGAGTTGTCTATTGCTGATTACTCTTTGCCTCTTGCAGGCGCGCCCTGGCTGGCGCACCTTCGCACGGTGTTTCTGCTGGGCGTGCCGCACGAGGGCTCGTACCTAGAGCAAAACAGCGCCGCCGTGGAGCGCCTGCTGCGCCGCCTCGACGTGCTGCCCACGCGCCTCCTGGCCAGCGAGGTGTTTGCGCGCCGCTCCAACGGTATCAAGGACCTGGGCGCGGCCCGGCTGGTGGATGAGGACTGGCTGCCCTTAGGCCCCGCGGCCGACGCTCACGACGCGGCCGATTCTGCTGACGCCGCGGGCCCGCCCCGGCCGCGCACCCCAGTGCCGCTGCTGCCCAGCGTGGCCTACCACGTGCTGGTGGGCACCTGGCTGCGCGCCGGCCGCGCCCAGGCCCTGCGCGACTACTTCGGCGATGGGCTGGTGGGCACGGCCAGCGGCCAGGGCCCCAGCCTGGCCCCCGACGACACCCCGCTGCCGCCCGGTACCCGCCTGCGCACGGCCCGCTTTGCAGCCCAGCACCACACCGGCCTGCTGCGCCACGAGGCTGCCTACCAATACCTCCGGCGCTGGCTTTAACTGCATTTTCACCCCAAGCGTTTTTCTTGCGTCTACATTTAAAACTGGTAAGCCTCACTGGCCGCTGCTAACAGCTCCTAGTTCCTTTTCCCTCACGTACCCGTTATGAAAAAAATCTTCTACGCGTTAACTGCCTTAGCTCTCGTAGCTAGCTACTCTGCTCAAGCTCAAGTCATTTCAAACAATGGCTTCGAAACCTGGGCGACCCGCAACGGAGCCGAGTCGCCCACCGGCTGGCTCACCGATGCGGATGTTTATGGTTATTACTATAATTTGTCGGCCAGCAACTTGCAGATTGGTGCGGTAACTAAATCGGCGGATGCGCACGGCGGCAGCTTCGCGGCTAAGCTGACCTCGACCAATGACAAGGATAATGCGGGCAACACGATAGTGGTGCCCGGCGAGCTGGTTTTGGGTACGAAAGCGGGGGCCTACGTTTACCAAGGCCTGCCGCTGGGGGGCCTCAACTACCCGGCGCGCCCCACCCAAATGCAGTTTTACTACAAGTTCAGCGGCACGGCCACCGATTCGGCGCTGGTGCTGGTGTACTTCACCAAAACCACCAACGGCGTACCGGCCATCCTGGGCATTGGCGGGGGCTTTCTGAACCCCACGGCTACTTATTCCGGCGTTAGCGCGCCCATCGGCTATGTGGATAATACCGTGCCCGATTCCATCCACGTTGTGGTGGCATCAGGCTTTTCCCGCTTGCTATATAACCCCCGAACGGGTGTGACGCGCTTTCCGAGCAACATTAAGGCGGGCTCTACTTTGCTACTTGACGACCTCACTTTTAGCGGGGCGCCGCTGGCTGTGCGGGCCGATGCCAGTACGCAGGCCCAGCTCACGGTAGCGCCCAACCCCAGCCCCGGCGGGCGCTTCGTCCTCAACTCGCCCGACAAGCCGGAGCTGGCCGCCGCGCCCTTACAGGTGCTCGATGGCCTAGGGCGCATAGTAGTGCAGCAAGCAGCCCAGGTAGCGCCCAACGGCCAGCGCGAACTGGATTTGAGCAGCCTCAGCACCGGCATCTACTTACTGCGGCTCGACTCGAAGCAAGGGACCATCGTGCGGCAGCTCACGGTGAAGTAAGGCCCTAGGGCCCTCGCCAGTAGTGGGTGGCACGCAGCTGCCCAGGCCTGACTATCTGCAGGATACCAAGCCCTAGGGGCAACTGACACGAAAACGCCCCGGCAGCCACACTGGCTACTGGGGCGTTTTGCTAGCTAACCCAAGTTGCGAGGCAGCGTCAGGCGGTCAATTCCCCTCCTTGGCCAAGGAAGGGATGTTGGCGCACAGCGCCAACGGGGGTGGTTGCGGGCGTTGAACGAGTCGGTGGCCACTCCAGTAGCCGGTCGTTCCACGACGTCAACCACCCCAGCTTCGGCTTCGCCGAAGCGTCCCCTCCTTGGCTAAGGAGGGGAATTGACCGCCTGACGCTGCCTCGCAGGCGCGGGCTACCACGAGCCGCTGTTGTCGTTGTTGGTATCGTCGAAGCCGCCGCCGCCCGACGAGTCATCGTAGGAGCTATCGTTGCCCGAGAAGAAGTCGCCGCCCGACGAGTCGTCGCCGCTGTTGCTGAAGTAGTCGGGGCTGGCGTTGCTTTCCTCGGCGCCCCCGCGCGAACTGAAGTAGTCGTCAGCCGCGGCGGTGCCCCCGGCCGTCCCGGCGGCAGTACCCGCATTGTTGCTCAGGTTGTCGCTGCTGAAGTTGCGGCCGCCCTCATTTGAGTCGTGGCTGCCCCCTAGGCGGTTGCCTAGATAAGCACCAGCTGCCGCGGCCGCGCCCGTAGCCAGGATGCTGCCCATGCCGCTGCCGCCGCTTTGCTGCGGGGCGCCGTAGCCGGGGCCCTGGTTGGGGTAGAAATTGGGCGTGCCGCCCTGGGTAGGCTGGTTGGGATAGAAGTTGGGCGTGCCGCCGGGGCCGTTGTTACCCGCCGCATTTGCATTGCGCCGAAACAGCCGGCTCAGCAGCCAAATGCCGCCGCCAACAACGACCACGCCAATCAGGATAGTGCTCAGGCCGATGCCACCGCCCGAGGTAGGCGCGGCTTCGCTTTGGGTGGCGCCGGCCGGGTCGCCCATGGCCTGCGCCGCGCTGGGCGAGGTAGTGGTGCCTAGGCTGCTGCTATTGGCTACCGCGCCGCTGGTGGCGGGGGCGGTGGTAGCGCTAGCCGTATTTTTCGGGGCCGAGCCGGGGTTGGCCGCCGCCAGCAGCACGTTGAGGCCGTTGCGCAAGCCCTGGCCGTAGTCGTTCTGCTTGAACTGGGGCGTCATCTGGCCGATGGCCCGCTGAATCACGCTTGGCGTCACCCGGTCGCGCAGCCCCGCGCCGGGCTCGATGCTGAGCTTGTGCTCCTGCTTGGCCACCAGCACCACCAGGCCGTTGTTTTTGTCTTTTTGCCCGATGCCCCAGTCGGTGCCAAGCTGGCGGGCAAAGGCGTTCACCTCCTGGCCGCCCAGCGAGGGCACCGTCACGACCACCACCTGGGTGCCGTTGTTGTCGGCGTATTGGCGCAGGCCGTAGTCGAGGCGCTTCACCTCAGCGGGCTGCAGCAGGCCAGCCTGGTCGGTTACGAACGTGAAGGGTTTGGGCCGTGGCGGAATGCCATCGGCGGCGTAGGCCGGGCCGGCCCAGGCGGCGGTCAGCAACCCAACTAAAAAGAGGAGGCGTTTCATGGCGCGCGAAAAAGAGGTAAGAATGTGCCTTGTACGGCGCATACGGCCGAGTGGCTACCCCGGCCGCCGCGCCGCCGCCGCCCACCCCTTTTCCCCTAGGCTGCGTACAGCGAAAAACCCTCACTACCTACCCCTTACTTATGGCAGTTTCCGCCGTGCGCCCCCAGGCCCTCGTCTTCGACCTCAACGAAACTCTGCTCGACCTGGCCCCGCTCCGCCAAGCGGTCAACAAGGCCTTCGACAACCCCGGCGGCTTTCGGCAGTGGTTTGGCCTGCTGCTGCAACACGCGCAAACGGCCACGCTCACGGGCAACTATTTCAACTTCAGCACCATCGCCGACGCGGCCTTGGAGATGGCCGCCACCATGCTGGAGGCCCGCCCCCCCAGCGCCGAGCAGCGGCACGAGCTGCTGCATCAGTTTGCCCACCTGCCCGCCCACCCCGACGTGGCTGCGGGCCTGGGGCAACTGCAAACCGCGGGCTTCCGCCTGTTTACGCTCACCAACTCGGCGCCCACCATGATGCGCCAGCAGCTTGCCACAGCCGGCATTGCCGAGTATTTCGAGCAGGCGCTGAGCGTGGATGCCGGGCGCCTCTACAAGCCCCACCCCGACGCCTACCACTACGCTGCCAAGCTGGCCGGCGTCGAGCCCGCTCAAACGCTTATGGTGGCCGCCCACGGCTGGGACGTGGCCGGGGCCCTGGCTGCCGGGCTGCAGGCAGCCTTTATTGCCCGCCCCGGCCAGCCGCTGTACCCCCTGGCCCCGCTGCCCGCCTACCAGGCGCCCACCATCACCGACCTAGCTCGCCAGCTGCTGGGCTAGACGGGGCGCCTAACTGGGAAAGACCTGCCATGCCGGGTGATGCCGAGGTGTGAAGCTATATCCTTGATACTTAGAGCGTATTGGGGAATTTAAAAGAACGTCATGCTGAGCTTGTCGAAGCATCTCTACCGAACAATACGGCGTGGTAGAGATGCTTCGACAAGCTCAGCATGACGTTCTTTTAAATTCCCCAATATGCCAGTTAGCCCTAGGGCTGCTTGAGCGGCCGCAGCATACCAGCCAGCGCGGCGGCCGAGTACACCCGGCCCCGCTGCACCACGGCCGCGATGCGGCGCGTGTTGTGAATATCGGCCAGCGGGTTGGCGGTTAGCAGCAGCAGGTCGGCGTCTTTGCCCACCGCGATGCTGCCCGTGCGATTTTCCACGCCCAGCCAGCGGGCGCCGTTGAGGGTGGCGGCCCCTAGGGCCTGGGCAGGCGTGAGGCCGGCCTGCACTAGCTCGGCCAGTTCGTCGTGCAAGGACGCGCCGGGGTACACGTAGGAGTTAAAGGCCCCGCTGTCGGACCCCGCCAGGATGGGCACGCCGGCCGCCTGCAGCAGCGGCACCAGCTGCTGGAACTTGACTTCCAGCTGCTTGGTAAAGGCCCGCGCAGCGGCCGACTGCTGGCGCGCCCCGGCCAGCCGCCGCGCATACGTACGCCGAATGGCGGGGTCGATGTAAGCCAGCAGGGTGTCGCGGCTATGGTCGGTGTCGGGCAGCTCGGCCAGCGTGCGGCCAATGCTGAGCGTGGGGGTAGTGGACGTGCGGTGGGCGGCCATCAGGGCCATGATGCGCGCGGCCGCGGCGGGGCTGTAAGTGGCGTACACGGCCGGCAGCATGGCAAATAGCCCTAGGGGGTGCGCCGTATTCTGGCTGGCGCGCACCAGCGCCGTGAGGCTGTCCTCCTTGCTCGAGCAGGCCTTAAAGAGGTAGTACAAGTGCTCGGTACCGTCGAGGCCGCGCCCGATAGCCTCGCCCAGCGTGACCGAATAGGGCATGTGGCCGGTAGTTTTGAGGCCCCGCGCCTCGGCCTGGCGAATGGTTTCGAGGTAGGCCGCGCCCGATATCTTACTGTCGTAAATCTTTACGTAGTCCACCCGCAGCTTTTGCAGCGAGTCAAGCGCGCGGCTGACTTGGGCGGGCGTTTCTACTTCGAGCGAGCCGGGCCAGGTGGCGCCGGGCCCGTCAATCTTGGGTCCCGAGGTGAAGATGGTGGGTCCGGCCAGGGTGCCGGCCGCCACGGCGCGCCGCCATTCAAATAGGTAAGGTGTGAGGTCGCCGCCCGCGTCGCGCACTGTCGTAATGCCGTGGGCCAGGTACAGCGCCAGGTGCTTTTTGTTGGCTGCCGCCAGGCTGTCGCCGCCCCGAAAGTGCACGTGCATGTCCCAGAGGCCGGGCAGCAGGTAGCGCCCGCGCCCATCGAGGTACTGGCGGGCCCTAGGGCGCCGGGCGCCGGCCGGGCCCAGCTGCACAATTTTACCCCCGGCCACGGCCACCGTCTGGTTGGGGCGCAAGCGGGCGGCGGCCACGTCCACCACCGCCACGTGGTCGATGACTAAGTCGTAGAAAGCGGCTGGGGGCGGGGCGGGCGCGCTGCCCAGCAGGGCAGCGGCGGCCAGCCCCAGTAGCAAGCAAGTGCGGATAGCAGTAGGCATGGCAGCAAGGTAGCGCGCCGCCTCTCTACCAGGCGCCGGCACCCTAGGGCGTGGGCCGCCGCACACCCTTGCGGCGGGTTTCCGCGTACACGCTGGCATACCTTCACCCATTGCCCTAGCTCCCATGAAAACCCCCAGCCATACCGACCCGGAAACCAAGAAAAAAGAGAAGAAGAACGAGGTGGACGAGCGCAGCAAGCCCGACGGCAAAAAAACGACCACCCAGAAGAAATAGCCACGGCTAGCTTTCTGGTTCTTAACAAAAAAAGCACGTCATGCTGAGCCCGTCGAAGCATCCCTACCGAACTATGCAGCGCGGTAGGGGTGCTTCGGCGGGCTCAGCATGACGTGCTTTTTTTGTTTAATTGTTACCCCAGTAGCACGGGTGCTGGCTCCACGGCCCGCTCGAAGCGCAGCTGGCCGTTCACGTCGGTGCCCGACGACTCGAAGCCATTGGCCAGCAATACCTTCTGCGAGATGAGGTTTTCGGGCTGCGTGTGGGCCACCAGGCGGTGTACCAGGCCCGTGGCCGCCGCCTGCTGCACCAGGCCCGCCACCAGCTCGGTGGCCAGGCCCTGCCCGCGCCAGTCGGCGGCAATGGAGTAGCCTAGCTCTACCAACCCGGTGGCATCGGGCGGGCCCGTGAAGCCACCCGAGCCCACCAGCGTGCGGGGTACGTCGCCGGCGGCATTCAGCAGGGCGTACCAGTTGTACCAGCCGGCGGCGGTGCGGCCGCCTTCGCTTAGCTTTTCCAAAAAATACTCCATGGCATCGCGGTTGTAGTCGCCGGGTGGCCAGTTGGCGGGCATGGCGGCGCCCAGCAGCACCGGAAAATACTGGGGCTTGTGCAGCTCGGCCGTGAGCAGAGCCCGGCTGGCGGCAATGAGCGTGAGGCGGGGGGTGTGGGTAATGAGCGGAATCATAAGGGCCTTATACGGCGGCGGGCCCACCGCCGGGGCAAACCCGCGCCCTGCTATCTGGTAGTTGCCTTATCCTCAACCCCTAGGCACTTTCGACACGGCGGCCGTTACTAGCCCGCCCAGCTGGTGGCGGCCCCAGCAAGGAGCTTGGGGGGCTGGGCGCCGCCCTATCTTTGACGGATATGGGTACGGAGGGGTCTACTCTTTTTTCTAATTCCGCGGGCCACTTGCAAGCCGACCCAGCTGGCCTCTTGCGCATTGCCTGGGGAAGCCAGCCGCGCAGCCTAGCCGCTACCCAGGCGCTGTTCGAGCAGTTGCTGCGCCAGCTGCAAACTACTCGTTGGAGTCGGGTGCTGGTCAACCAGGTGCAGATGCCGCCCTTTTCGCCCGCCGAGCAGCAGTGGGTGGCCACCAACTGGCTGCCCCGCGCCGTGGCCGAGGGCGGCTACCGCCACGGCGCCGTGCTGGTGTCGCCCACGGTGCTGGTGCGGCTGGCTACGGCCTACATCACCACCTACGTACAGGGCCTGCCGCTGGTGTACCGCTCGTTTGACAGCGAGGCCGACGCCGTGCGCTGGCTGCTGCGCCAGCCCGCCACGGCCGCCTAGCCCCCCCCAACGCATGAGCAGGTCTCCTAGGGTAGTGGTGCTTCCCACGCCTGCCACTGCATGGCCGAACGTACCCGCGTGCGGCCGCTGGGATGGTCGAAAAACAAGATTTCCTCCCAGGGTGCGGGGTCTATCTTGCGGTATTCCGACAGCTTCAGGGCCACGCGGGCGAAGCCGGCGGGCTGCCGCGCCGCGTTCAGGCCAAACATGTCGGCCTCCTGCTCCTGGGTGCGAATGATGGTATTGGTGAGGGGCGTGGCCAGCAGGGTGGCCACCGCCAGCAGGGCCGCCAGCAGCGGCAGCCCCGCCACGTCGGCCAGCCCGCCCCCAATGCCCCAGCGCCGCCCGTAGCGGGCCACCAGCGCGTGAAACGCCCAATCCATCAGCCAGAACCCGAGGGCGATGAGCGCCGCGAAGGCCAGCAGCATTTTGGGAATATGGTGCAGCACGTAGTGGCCCAGCTCGTGGCCCATCACGGCCTGAATCTCGGCCGGCGAGCAGCGGCGCAGCAGGTTATCGTTCAGCGACACGCGGATGGTGCTCCCCAGTCCGCTCACGTTGGCGCTGATGCGCGTGCTCTGGCGCGAGGCATCCACCAAGTACACGTTGGTGGCGGGCACGCCGTTGGCGCGGGCCAGCTGTAAGATGCCGTCGCGCACGGGCCCGGCGGGCAGGGGCCGGGCCGAGTTGAAGAGCGGGCTGATGAGCACCGGCCCCAGGGCCACCGCCCCCACCAGCCCCGCCACCACGATGCCCGTGGCCCACAGCCAGCCGGCGCGCCCCGTGCGCCGCAGGGCCGCGTACACACCCAGCAGCAGCAGGCTGCCCCCCAGCACGCTCAGGCCCAGCTCAATAAGTACCTCGCGCAGCCACTCCCCCAAGCCCTGGGTAGCCAGCCCATACTGGTGCTCACGCACAAAGCCCTGGTAAATGGTGAGCGGCAAACTCAGCGCCCAGGCCAGCACGATATACAGCGCCAGGTAGGCCAGCGTGCGCAGCCAGCGCCGGGGCAGCCCCGCCACCAGCCACTGCACCCGCCGCCCCAGCCCCGCCTCCAGAAACACGGCCGCCACGCCTACCGCGTACACGGCTTGCCACAGGGCCAGCCAGTACCCTCCCTCAAAGTAGGCGTCGGAGCGCGCCTTTTGGGCGGGCGTAAGGGTGTCGAGGTAGCGCTGGGTGGCCGCCGCCACGTCGAAGGCGGGCTGAGTGCGGGCCGTATCGGGCAGGGGTGCCGCCTGGGTCGAGGCCAGTCCTAGGGCCAGTAGTAGCAGCAGAAGCAGGGTTTTCATGGGCTGAACATACAACCCGGCCGCTTCCATACCTAGGCGCTTACCCACCCGGTTCCGGCTGGCACTTTTACTTCAGGTCGCCGTAGCCGCCGCCGTTCACCACGTGGTGGAAGCCTTTTTGGGCCATCTGCTCGGCCGCTTTGGCGCTGCGTACGCCCGAGCCGCAGTACACCACGTAAGTTTTGCTGGTATCGAGCTGGGCTACCTGCTGGGCAAAGTCATCGCTATTGACGTTCAGGTTCTTTGCCTGGGGTAGATGGCCCAGCATGTATTCGGGCGAAGTGCGCACGTCAAGGACCTGGGTGCCGGGCTGCTTCAGCAGCTCTTTGGCCTTGGCCACGTCGATGGTGGCTGGCGCGGCCGTTTGGGCTGGCGCATCGGCCGTAGCGGCCGGAGTATCGGCCGTAGCGGCGGGGGCCGACGATACGGCGGCCGGCGTTTGCGGGGCCGATTGATTGCAGGCCGTGGCCAGCCCGGCTAGTAGCAGCAATGCATAATTTTTCATAGGTGCAAAAGTACCCACCCGGCGCTACCGACGGCGCCAAGCCACTACTGCGCAGTTGTTTTGCGAGCCATTTGGCTTCGTAAGAATTGAATACTGTTAGCCAAAAATCGGTTGGCCTTGCGAGCTGCGCGAAGCAATTGCAATCCGGACGACACCCTAGGGCACTGTTCTGGTGCGATTGCTTCGCAGGCTCGCAATGATAGACTACCGGCTTGCCATGACAACCGATTTTTGGCGGCTGCAAATGAGTCCAAGCCAAGCCAGCTGCCCGGCAAACCGCCCTTATTTACCTACCTTCCAACCTCTACTTCCGTGAACCGCATCGACCGCCTGTTTGGCATGACAACCCTGCTGCAAGCCCGCCGCTACACTACAGCCGAGCAGTTGGCCGAGCAGTTTGGCATCAGCGTGCGCACGGTGTACCGCGACATCCGGGCGCTGGGCGAGCAGGGCATTCCGGTCAGCTTCGAGGTGGGGCGGGGCTACTTTCTGGTGCAGGGCTACTTCCTGCCGCCCGTTAGCTTCACCCCCGACGAGGCCAACGCCCTGCTGCTGCTCGAAACCCTAGGCGCTACCCTGGCCGATGGCTCTATTCAGCTGCACGTGGCTGCCGCCTTGCAGAAGGTGCGCGCCGTGCTGCGCCCCACCGACCAGGACCGGCTGGCGGAACTGGCTAGCCGCATCCTGCTGCACGTGCCCGAGTATGCCGAAAGTCACACGGCCTACCTGGCCCCTATTCAGGCGGCCATTGCCAACGGGCGGGTGCTGGAGGTGGACTACCAGGACAAGAACGGTGGCAGCACCCGGCGCCGGGTCGAGCCCATCGGGCTGGTGTTCTACAATTTCACCTGGCACTTCATCGGCTGGTGCCAGTTGCGGCAGGCGTACCGCGACTTCCGGGTGTCGCGGGTGCAGCACCTGGCGGCTACTAGCCTGCCCTTCGCCCACCAGCCGCAGCTTACGCTGGCCGATTACCTCGCCAGCCTGGGCTTGCCGCGCCCGACGTAATTTTTTTTGAAGGGCCGGGTAGGACTGCCATAGGGCTGTCAGTGGGGGTGCCGCTCTTTGTGGCATCATCATTTAGTTCTCAAGCCCCATGCAGTTCGCCTCCATCCGCCTCCTCACCGCCGACCTCGAGCGCCTCGTTGAGTTCTACGAGCAAGCCACCGGCCTGCCCGCCACGCGCTACACCCCCGATTTTGCCGAGCTGCGCACGCCGGGCGCCACGCTGGCTATCGGCAGCCTACGCACCCCCGAGCTGGCCGGCAACCCGCACGTAGCGGCCGCCGCCAACCGCTCGGCCATTATCGAGTTTCACGTCGAAGATGTGGATGCTACCTATCAGCGCATCGCCGAGCTGCTAGGTCCCGATGTAGTGCAGACGCCCACCACCATGCCCTGGGGCAACCGCTCGCTGCTCTTCCGCGACCCCGACGGCAACCTGGTCAACTTCTTCACGCCCGTGACGTCGGCCGCGCAGCAGCGGTTTGCCCGGCAGGCGGTTAGCTAAAATTCCCTAAACCAGAACGTCATGCTGAGCTTGCCGAAGCATCTCTACCGCTTCATCCAAACCGTTCGACGGTGCGATAAAGATGCTTCGGCAAGCTCAGCATGACGTGCTTATGTAAGGGATATGCCCCCTGGGGCACCTACCCCAGATACGCCATATCCTCGGCGCTCAGCTCGATGTTGGCGGCGGCCAGGTTTTCGCGCAGGTGGGCTACCGATGAGGTGCCGGGGATGGGCAGCAGTAGCGGCGAGCGGTGCAGCAGCCAGGCAATGTTGAGCTGGGCTTCGGTCACGCCCTTTTGCTGGGCTAGCTCGGCGAGCTTGTTGCCGGCGTTGGGCAGGCCGTGCACCAGCGAGAAGAAGGGCACGAAGGCAATGCCGTGCTGCTCGCACAGGGGCAGCACCTCGCCGCCGCGGGTTTCGCCGTGGCCGTCGTTCATGGTGGTGCGCTGGGCGTAGCTGTACATGTTCTCCACGCTGGCTACTTCGCCCATCCCTAGGGCGGCGGCCAGCTCCTCGGGCGTCACGTTGCTCACACCCACGTGCTGGATTTTGCCCTCGCGCTGCATCTCGTACATGGCGCCCATCGACTCCTCAAACGGCACCTCGGCGCCCGGCATTACCCGGAAGTGCACCAGCTGCACGGCCTCCTGCCGGAGGGTGCGCAGGTTGCGCTCGATGCTCTGGCGCAGCTGCTCGGGCCGGTTGAAGGGCGGCCAGCTTTTGTCGGCGGGGTTGCGGGTGGCGCCTACTTTGGTGCAGATTACCAGTTCTTTATGGTAAGGATACAGCGCCTCCACGATGAGGCGGTTGGTGATGTCGTCGCCGTAGTAGTCGGCGGTATCGATGAAAGTAACGCCGTTGGCCACGGCGGTTTTCAGCACTTCCAGGGCTTGGGGCCGGTCGGCGGGCTCGCCCCAGATGCCGGGGCCGGTAAGGCGCATGGTGCCGTAGCCCAGGCGGTTGACGGTGAGCGGCTGAGTTGACTGGGGGGCGATGGTGAGGGTTGACATGAAGAAGGAAAGAATTAGGAAAAAAACAGATAGTTACCAGGGCGTCGGTCCGTCTTCGCTGAAGAACTGGCCCGTGGGGCCATCGGGCGGCAGCGTGGCGTATTTCACCAGCACCTGGGCGGCGTGGGGCGGCGAGTGGCCCTGGTGCCCGGTAAAGTCGGTGGCCGTATAGCCGGGGTTTACCGAATTGACCTTGATGGCCGTGTCGCGCAGCTCGTAGGCCAGGCAGATGGTCCAGGCATTGACCATGGCCTTGGAGGTAGTGTAGGCCACGGGCTTCACCTGGTAGTACTCCCAGGTGGGGTCGGCTTGCAGCGCCAGCGAGCCGATGCTGGACGACACATTGACGATGCAGGCCCGCGGCGCCGCCCGCAGCAGCGGCAGAAACGCCTGCGTGGTGCGCACAACCCCATAGTAGTTGGTGGCCAACAGCGCCTCGATGGCGCCGAGCGGAATGGTGGAGGGCTGGTGGGCGAGGTTGCTGGGAATGCCAGCGTTGTTGAGCAGCGCGTCGAGCTGCGGGGTGCGCTGGCGCACTACTGCCACCGCCCGCTGCACCGACTCGTCGTTGGTTACGTCCAGCTCCACAGCCTGCACCTGGTCTAGGCCCGCCGCCTGTAGCTGCTGCTGCGCCTGCTGGCCCTTGGCCGCGTCGCGGCTACCTAGGAACACGAAGTAGCCAGCTTGCAGCAGTTGCTGGGCCGCTTCGTAGCCGATGCCCTTGTTGGCACCGGTGATGAGCGCGTATTTCATAGAAAAGTCAGGAGCATAAGCTTGTGTCGCCGGGGCCGCGCAAAGGTGCGAGCTGCCGCCGTCGTAAGCATGGTGAATACTTCACTTTCTACGCAAGTCGTGCCGCGCCCGCCGCCCTGGCCGACTAGCGCCCTATCCCACCGGGCGGGCCTAGGGCACTTGTTCTTACCAGGGGCTGACGTCGGTGCCGGGCAGGTTGTCGTCGCTGAAAAACTGGCTGGTGGGGCCGTCGGGCCCTAGGGTGGCGGCCTTCACGAGGCGGGCGGCGGCGTCTGGCACGGTGCCGGGGCCGCTGTGGTGGTTGAAGTCGGTGGCGGTGTAGCCGGGGTCTACGGCGTTGACCTTGAAGGGCGTATCGCGCAGCTCGTAGGCCAGCATGATGGTGTAGCCGTTCAGGGCGGCTTTGGAGGGGGCGTAGGCGGCACCCTTCACGTGGTAGTACTTCCAGCTGGGGTCGTTGTGCAGCGTGAGCGACCCCAGGCCCGAGGTGACGTTGACGATGCGCGGCGCCGGCGACTGGCGCAGCAGGTCGAGAAACGCCTGCGTGACTTCAATCACCCCGAACACGTTGGTATCGAACACCTCCTTAATGGTGCCAATGGGTGTGCTCACGGCCGGCTGCGACATGCCCCCGCTGATGCCGGCGTTGTTGATGAGCACGTCGAGCACCGGCGTTTTCTGCCCTAGGGTGGCGCGGGCGGCGGCGATGGAGGCGCTGTCGGTAACGTCGATGGTAAGCAACTCGACCTGGGTGAGGCCTTCGGCGCGGAGCTGGGCTACGGCCTGCTGGCCGCGCTGGGCGTCGCGGCTGCCCAGGTACACGTAGTAGCCTTGCTGCAGCAGCTGGCGGGCGGCTTCAAAGCCAATGCTTTTGTTGGCGCCGGTGATGAGAACGGTTTTCATGGGGAAGTTTTGTGCTTCAATTGAACAGCACAAAGGTCCCGCCCGCCGCAAGCGCCGCCGTTACCCATTTCGCGGCATCACTGGTACATTTTGCGGACGCTGGCCCGGTAGTCGGCCGGCGTGGTACCCGCCTCGCGCTTGAAGAAGCGGGTGAAATACGAAGCGTTCTGAAAGCCCAGGCCGTAGGCTATTTCCTTGAGCGGCTGCTGGGTGTGCAGCAGCAGGCGCCGCGCCTCCAGCACCAGCCGCTCGTGCAGGTGCTTGATAGCGGGCCGCCCAGTCTGGGCTTTTATCACCTCGCTCAGGTGCCCCGCCGAAATGTGCAGCTGCGTGGCGTAGGCGCTCACCTCGTGCACCTCCCGGAAGCATTCCTCCACCTTGGCCTGGTAGGCGCGCAGCAGCCGCTGGTCGGGCGTGGGCTCGGCCTCGGGGTGCTGCTCGGTGTAGAGGCGGCTCAGATAGGTGAGCAGCACCGTGAGGTAGGAGCCCAGCAGGCGCTGCTGCCACTCGCCGGGGCGCTGATACTCGGCCTCTAGCTGGGCCAGCAGAGCCTCTATGGTGTCGGCTTCGGCGGCGGTCAGGCGCAGCTCGTGGGCGCAGCGCGGGTTCTGCACGATGGGCAGCTCAGCCAGCCCCGCGTGCCGGGCCACAAACTCGGGCGTAAACTCCAGGTGCGTGCCCCAGAAGGGCGTGGGTTCCTCCTTCACCAGTATCTGGCCCGGCTCGGAGAAGTACACGGTGTTGGGGCGGTGCTCGTAGGGCGTGAGGTCGGCCCAGTGCCGCCCCTGGTTCTGGCGCACAAATACCAGCAGGTAATACGCCTTGCGGTGCGGCAGCAGCATGTCGGCCTCAATCACGGTGCCGCCCTCCGACCGCGCCATCGTGAAGGCCTCCGGGCTGTTGCCCTTAAACGGGTGTACCGGCACCGGCGGCCGGCTAGTGAGCGTCTGCATATTCCCGAAACTACTGCCCGCGCCAGAAGTTGCGGCCGGGCGCCGGGCGGCGCCCTACAGCGTGTAATACACCAAGGCTTGCAGCGCGCTCTGCAAGCCACGACTACGCTCCAGCCGAGCTTTCGACGCCGGGTTGCGCTCCAGCGAATCCAGGCACTGCCTGAGCGGGCTCTCCCTCAAGAAGCGTTGTGCGAAAGCTTCTTTCTGCTCTACGGACAACGTGCTGACCCAGCTTCGCAAGCTGGGTTGGAGCTGTTCGGCTTTTGCTTTCAGGCGAGCTGTTGCCCGGCTGTTCAGCAGGGCAATAGCCTTGGCATCGTCTGGCTCGGCCAGTGCCCGGCGCAAGAGCCGCGCCACGTCATTCCCTATGCTCAGCCAGCTACCATAAGCGTCTGCGGGCGCGGCCTCAACTGTGTTCTGCCGTGGTGCTGGCTGCTGGGCTGCTCCCGGCAGGGCAGCCGCCAGGCCGCAGCTTAAAAGTACTAGTTTCATCAGCAGCAAAGTATAGGCACAGCACCAAAATAAGAAGCAAGTAGCAGTGTACCACGTGGGCAACTCCTAACTTATCCTAGGCGCGGCAACCGACGCAGCCGGAGGCGCAGGTACTGCTGTAGCCAAATGGGGTACAGATTGTACCCCACGTTGAGCAGCGTGAGCACGCCGACCCAGCTCCAGTACCCTAGGGCTACCGCGTAGCCAGTGGTCAGCAAAAAATACACGAGCATCACCCAGTGAAACTGCTCTAGGTGGTAGGTAGTGCGCACAACCTTGGCTAGGTTGGCCCGCAGGGGCAGATATTGATACTGCGGGTAGCGGCGCCGCAGCAGGCGGTTGACAAACGTACCGTGCTGGGTGAAGTGATTGAGGACGGGCACCCGCAGCTTGCGGTACACGGCGGGCCGGGTACTCAGTTGCAGATGCCGCAGCCAAGCCGTCGGCCACGCGTAGGCCAGCAGGCTGAGCGCAACAAACCCATAAAGCCACGGCCGCGCCACGTGCTGGTAGCAAAACACCACCATAGGCACCAAACTCAGCACCGACCACAGCACATTGGGCACGGCATTGTAGAAGGCCAGCACAGCCGGGGAAGGAGTAGCGCGGTGGGGCTCGGCAGTTGGCATACAAAGCTGGACTAAACGACCGTAAAGTAGTAACTGGTGCGCACTGGCACGCCGCCACTTGTGCCTTCTGGTAGCTCTGCCCTTTCCACCTGATGGCCCCGATGGCGCGGGACACAGCCCCGCGCCATCATAAGTTGCTAGCGCACGGCCGTGGCTTCCACCTCCACTTTCAGGCCCTCGAAGGCCAAAAACTTCACTTCGACCATGGTGGCGGCGGCCTGGATGCCGTGCTGGGCTACCCAGTCGGTAAACACGTCGAAGCAGCCGCCCCCGCCGAAGAGCGCGGCCCTGTCGGTGGTGTACAGGCGCAGGTGCACGATGTCGCGGCACTGGTAGCCGGCCGTGGTTACGACCTGCTCCACGTTGCCGAGCACTTGCTGGAGCTGGGTGCGCATGTTGGCGGTGCTGGGGTGGCCATCGGCGTCGATGGCGGCCTGGCCGGCGCAGTAGAGCGTGGCAGCGGGCTGGGTTACTTCTAAGGCTTGCTGGTAGGCACTGGGCGCTTGCCACTGCCAGGGGTTGATGGCGCGTTTTTGCATGATTGGTAGGCTAGGTTATCGCGCCGGCCCTAGGGCGGCGCGGGGTGAGGTTGCGGGGGCAAAGGTCCCGGCCGGCCCCGCCCGCTACCTGTGACCTAGCGCACTATTTTGGGCGCCGCTCCTGGTCGGCGAGCCGGCTCAGGGTCTCGCGCGATACTCCTAGGTAGGCTGCCAGCAGCGTTTTGGATACCCGCTGCGGCAGCGTGGGGTACTGGCGCAGCAGCCGCTCGTAGCGCTCGCGGGCGGGCAGGGCCAGCAGCGACACAATGCGCTGCTGCGCGGCGATGCCGCCCCGCGCAAACTTGGCTAGGAAGAAGCGCGCCATCTGGGGCAGCTGCTGGCAGAGATACTCGTAGCCGGCCAGCGGCAGGCACCACACGGCCGTGTCTTCCAGGCATTGCAGCGATAGCGTGGCCGGCGCCTGGGCCAGGTAGGCCGCGAAGTCGCCTTCCCACCAGTCTTCCATGGCCAGCGACACAATGTGGGCCTTGCCGGCCGCATCGGTATGCACCAGCTTTAGCAGGCCCTGCACCACGAAGTACAGCTCGCGCACCCGCTCCCCTTCCCGAATCAAATACGCGTGCTTGCGCACCTGCCGGCTCGTGAACTGCGCCAGCACCAGCGCAAACTCCTCGTCGGTCAGCGACACGACACGCTCTAGATGCTCTCGTAACTGCTGCTGCATAGCCCCTACCTACGCAGCCGCCCTAGGTGGGGTAGTAGTCGCCCCGCCCGCCCCCAAAAACATGGCAGCCGCTACCGGGGGTAGCAGCGATAGTTTGTTTGGATTAGAAGTTAATCTATTCCACGCAATGCATTAGTGTCAAAAATAAAATCAAAAGTATTTTCATCATATAATACACCTTCTATCTCTTGTGAATTTTCATAATTCATAGGCTCACTCCAATAAACATAAGCATTATTTATTTTCAATAACCGCTGGATTTGATACATACCGATACCGTCACCTGACTTACCAGCCTTCTTTGCATTGGTACCTGAATACCCTTCTTCAAATATTTTCCCCTTCTCTTCTAAACCTATTCTAGTACTCATCATTTTAAATGACAAGATAAATAGGTCGCCTAGCCTTTTAAAGGATATATACAAGGTGCTATCGGGCAGAATATATTTAGTTGTATTGTCAAAGAAATGATACAAGGCCACATGTAAAGAATCATAATCAACTTCTATTTGCTCAGTACTTGGCTGCACTTGCACATCGACATTCGCAGCCAATAATTCTTGACCAAACAAGTGCATTACATTCATCACGACTTTATGAATCCTATGCCTTTTAAAAGACAGAGAAGGACTTTCCTCATATATTTTGTTAAAGACAATTATTTCAGTTTTAAGAGCTGCGTTGTGCTTTGCTAATTTTAGCAAAGTTAGCGCCACCTCGCTCTCATTGTCCCTAATGTATGAACTTACAGTAGAAATTTGCTTTCTTATATTCTTAGTTACAGCTTCCTGTGGCACCAATGAGTATAACTCTTGAATGCTATGCGCATTATTTGAGGTTATGTTATGTATTAACCGCTTAAGCTCTCTTGCGGCCTCAGTCCGTATCGCAATACGCATTTGGCGCATTTCTAGTAGCAGTTCACCATATAATTTTAAGCGCACTTTAAAGACATTAGCGCTTTTCAGCATATCAATGTCGTCCGTACACATATATGCAAACCCAACCCCATCTATAACAATTTTACCCTGCCTTCTACTTGTTCCGTCTGCTTCGCATTTAACTATTGAACTCTTACCAGAACAATTTTGAACACATGATGCACAGCTGAGAGGAACAGTATTATATCTAACCTCTCCCCTTTCATTTACAAACTGCAAATAATGGCTCATATATGGGCAGCGTAAATTTCTCGACTTAACTCCTCTACTAATTCTTGAAATTCATATGGCTCAGCATTTTTCGCTAATTGGCCATCACACTTGTGAAATGCCTGATGAAATCTTTCTCCAGAAGTTTCCGCTGAATATATAATCACCTTCTTATGAGGATACCTCACTTTTAGTCTTAGAGCTAATCCTAAACCTTGGTCCTTGAAATCAAGCGCAACACCAACTCCCTTTATGTCCACAAATAATATATTTGCTTCCATTACCTCAGGCGAATCTAAGGATTCCACATCTTTGACTGCTTTTGTGTGAACCCAATTAGCCTTCTTTAGAATTGTGACAACTCTAAATTTAACATCATCATCAATAAAGAGAATATGTGTTTTGTTTTTCAAATCATCTAATGTAGGCTCCGCAAATAATTCAGGACTTTTTGCTGTAATTGCATTACCAGGAGTGCCTCCTAAATTATTTTGATTATTTATATTTATCACATTACTATTAACAGGACTTGACTCCTTCTTTTCATCTGCACCTTGCTTTTTTGAAAAAAAGATATTCTTCACAGCGGCAGCAACGGCACCAAGTATTGTTATAATAGACACGATTGCTGTTTTATTTTCAGTAAAGAAGGTCAAATCCATTTTTCAGAAATAAAAGGGGGTTAGCTTTAAAGCTAACCCCCTAGATTAATACGTTTACGAACCGCAGGCCTCGCAGGCGTCCGGGTTATCGAGCGAGCAGGCCATGTCGGCTTGGTTCTGGGCGTACATGGGCTCCAGGGTTTCGGCGGCTTGCTTTTCCACCGTGAACTTGATGGCGTCGGCGGCGGCTTTGGTGCGCAGGTAGTACATGCCGGTTTTGAGGCCGCGCTTCCAGCTGTGGAAGTGCATGCTGGTGAGCTTGCCGAAGTTGGGGTTCTGCACGTGCAGGTTCAGGCTCTGGCTCTGGCAGATGTAGGCGCCCCGGTCGGCGGCCATGTCGATGATGGTGCGCTGCGAAATCTCCCACACCGTCTTATACAGGTCCTTGATGTGCTGCGGCACGCGGGCAATGTTCTGCACCGAGCCGTTGGCCGCGATGATGTCTTGCTTCATCTGCTCGTTCCAGAGGCCCAGCTTCACCAGGTCCTTCAGCAGGTGCTTGTTCACCACCATAAACTCGCCGCTGAGCACGCGCCGCACATAGATGTTGCTGGTGTAGGGCTCAAACGACTCGTTGTTGCCCAGAATCTGGGCGGTGCTGGCGGTGGGCATGGGGGCTACCAGCAGCGAGTTGCGCACGCCGTGCTCCACTACTTGGCCGCGCAGCGTGTCCCAGTCCCAGCGGCCCGACTTGGGCGTCACGCCCCAGAGGTCAAACTGGAACTTGCCCTCGCTCAGGGGCGAGCCGGGGAAGGTTTCGTAGGCCCCGTCCTTCATGGCGAGGTCCTTCGAAGCCGTCATGGCCGCGAAGTAAATCGTCTCGAAGATGTCCTCGTTCAGGCCCTTGGCTTCGTCGCTCTCGAAGGGCATGCGCAGCGCGATAAACGTATCGGCCAGGCCCTGCACGCCCAGCCCGATGGGGCGGTGGCGGAAGTTGGAGCGCTCAGTTTCGGGCACCGGGTAGTAGTTCACGTCGATTACCTTGTTGAGGTTCAAGGTAGTCTGGTACGTGATTTCGTACAGCTTGTCGTGGTCGAAGCGCACGTTGCCCTGGGCGTCTTCCACGAGGTAGCGGGGCAGCGCCAGCGAGGCGAGGTTGCACACCGCAATCTCGTCCTTGTCGGTGTACTCCATAATCTCGGTGCAGAGGTTGCTCGACTTAATCGTGCCCAGGTTCTGCTGGTTGCTCTTGCCGTTGGCGGCGTCCTTGAAGAGCATGTAGGGCGTGCCCGTCTCGGTCTGGCTTTCCAGGACGGCAAACCACAGTTCCTGCGCCTTGATGGTTTTGCGGCCGCGGCCTTCGCGCTCGTACTTGGTGTAGAGCTTCTCAAACTCGGGGCCCCAGGTGGTGTCGAGGCCGGGGCACTCGTGGGGGCACATCAGCGTCCAGTCGCCGTTAGCCTCCACGCGCTTCATGAACAGGTCGGGCGTCCAGAGGGCGTAAAACAAGTCGCGGGCGCGCATTTCCTCCTTGCCGTGGTTCTTCTTCAAGTCCAGGAACTCGAACACGTCGGCGTGCCAGGGCTCCAGGTAAATGGCGAATGCGCCCTTGCGCTTGCCGCCGCCCTGGTCTACGTAGCGGGCCGTGTCGTTGAACACCTTCAGCATCGGCACCAGGCCGTTGGAGTTGCCATTGGTGCCCTTGATGTAAGAGCCCGTGGCACGCACGTTGTGCACGGCCAGCCCGATGCCGCCCGCGCTCTGCGAAATCAGCGCGCAGTCCTTCAGCGTCTCGTAGATGCCCTCAATCGAGTCGTCCTTCACCGTGAGCAGGAAGCACGACGACATCTGCGGCTTGGGCGTGCCGGCGTTGAACAAGGTCGGCGTGGCGTGGGTCATCCAGCGCTCCGACATCATATTATACGTCTTGATGGCCGCGTCAATATCGTCCTTGTGGATGCCCACCGACACGCGCATCAGCATGTGCTGGGGCCGCTCCACCACCTTGCCATCGAGGCGCAGCAAGTACGAGCGCTCTAGGGTCTTAAAGCCGAAGAAGTCGTAGTTGTAGTCGCGGTCGTAGATAATGGCCGAGTCTAGGGTGTGCGCGTGTTTGTGAATCACCTCCCACACGTCCTTGGCGATGAGCGAAGCATTGTCGCCGTTCTTGGGGTCCTCGTAGGTGTAGAGTCGCTTCATGGTGCTCGAAAACGACTTCGAAGTCACCTTATGCAGGTTGCTCACCGCGATGCGCGCCGCCAGGATGGCGTAGTCCGGGTGCCGGGTGGTCAGTGAGGCGGCCGTTTCGGCCGCCAGGTTGTCGAGTTCGACGGTCGTCACGCCATCGTAGATGCCGTCGATGACCTTCTTGGCCACCTCGATGGGCGACACGTAGTTTTGATTAAGCCCGTAGCAAAGTTTCTCAATGCGGGCGGTGACTTTGTCGAACTTGACCGACTCGCGGCGGCCATCGCGTTTGATTACGAGCATATTATGAGGGGAGCTGGGGTGAGCGAGGCTACTAATCTGACTAGCTTCGGGGGAGAAGCCACGGTGCTTTAAAGTCGGAAATTAGTTCCCTTGTTTGGGAGTGCCAAAGGAAAAATTTAGAATTTATCCACACAGCCTGAAAATGAGGCCGCCCGGCCGTTTTTCCCCCAGTTAGCCGGGCTACTTAGGTCAGCGTTATGCTTTTTTTGGTTATATACAGCTACTCGAATCAGACCCGCATGGGGTGCCGATGTCCACTAGCTGAGCAGTTACTCAGGCACTGACTGACCGCAGGTAGGCTGCGGATTTTATTGTATGCCAAGCTGCTGAGGCAGACTACCGTTGGTACGCGGCGCTACCTGACCCCGGCGGTGCAGTCGTTACCAAACCAGCAACCTGTAAGCAGCACACTGGGTAAATTAATATTTTTGCGAGCTAATTCGCGACTTTTTACGAACTTAGTGGTTTGTTAATCAAACCATTCTATCTACTATCTTCCTACCTTCTAATAATACCATTATAGTGTCCGAGCTTACTATTTCACTTCCCCCCTTCAGCCCATTTGCGCAAAACCACCCTGCCGCCGACAACTTTCTCCAGAACATCCTGCTCGATGGCCTCTGGTACTGGAATCTGCTGGCGCCCACCGAAGGCTGGGTGAATGCCAAATACTGGCAAACGCTGGGCTACGGCTCCCACGAGCTGCCCACGGCCCCCGAGGCGTGGCGCGCCCCCCTGCACCCCGACGACCTAGCCGAGGCCCAGCAGGCGGCCGAGGCGTGCCTGCGGGCGCCCGACCAGCCTTTCAACCAACTGCTGCGCGCCACGCACCGCAACGGGGCCACCGTGTGGCTGCACTGCCGGGGCATCGTGCTGCGCAATGAGGCGGGTACGGCCGCCTGGCTGCTGGGCGCGCTCTTCGACGTGAGCCACGAGAAGCAGGCGCAGGCACAGGCCGAGGAGCTGGCCGAGCACTACCGCCAGATTTTGAGCAACCAGTCGGTGTACATCGTCAAGACGGATACCGAGGGCAACTACACCTTCGCCAACGAGTACTTCTACGAGCGCTACGGCTACGCCGAGGATATTATCAATACCTCGTCGCTGCTCAGTATTGTGGAGGAAGACCGTGCCAAGTGCATCGAAGTGGTGCTGCAATGCTTTGCCCAACCCGAAGTGCGCCACCAGGTCATCCTGCGCAAGCTAGCCTCCGACAACACGGTGAAATCCAACCACTGGGAGCTAAAAGGCCTGTTGGATGAGGACGGCCGGCTAGTCGAGATTCTGTGCGTGGGCTACGACGTGACGCTGCTGGTCGAAAACCTGCAAAAGCAGCAGCACCTGCTCGACGTGACCAGCCAGCAAAACATGCGGCTGCAAAACTTTGCTTACATCATCTCGCACAACATCCGCTCGCATTCAGCCAACCTTACCTCGCTGGTGCAGCTGCTGGCCGAGGCCAAGAGCAAGGCGCAGAAAAGCATGTTCCTGCAGATGCTGACGACCAGCACCGAGCAGCTGGCCGATACCATCGTGAACCTCAACGACATTGTGACCATTCACAGCAATGTCAACAAGCCCAAAACGGTGCGGGCACTGCGCACCGAGATTGACAAAACGCTAGAGGTGCTCAGCGTACTAATTCGGCAGCATCGCATTGCCGTCGAGGTCGACGTACCCCCGACCTTGGAGGTCACCGTAGTGCCAGCTTACCTCGACAGCATCCTGCTCAACCTTATCAGCAACGCCGTGAAGTACCGCTCGCCCAATCGGCCGGCCTTCATCCGGCTGCGGGCCCGCTCCGAGCCGGGCAGCGTAGTGCTGACCGTGCAGGACAACGGCCGCGGCATTGACCTGGTGAAAAACCAAGCCAAGCTCTTCGGCATGTACAAGACGTTTCACGACAACGAGGATGCCCGCGGCGTCGGCTTATTTATCACCAAAAATCAGGTGGAAGCCATGCTGGGCACCATCAGCGTCGAAAGCCAAGTTGAAGTAGGCACCACTTTTACTATTCACTTCAATGAAAACGCCTAAACTAGCTTACGTAGTAGAGGACGACCGCATTACGGCCGCTATTACCGAGTTAATTGCTAAGAAAAACCTGCGGTGCCGCACCGTCAAAACCTTTGATAATGGCCAGTTAGCCTTCGACCAGCTAACGGCAACCCTGCAAGCCGGCGGTGACGTGCCCGACCTGATTTTACTCGACCTGAACATGCCGCTTATGGACGGCTGGGAATTTCTGGATGCCCTGGGTAGCTTGCCGTTGACGCGCCCGGTATGCGTGTTCGTGCTCACCTCGTCCATCCACCCCGACGACATGGCCAAGGCTACGCATTACGACCAAGTGAAGGGCTACTTCTCGAAGCCCCTGGACAAGCCCAACGTGGCGCGTATGCAAGGGCTGCTGCAGGAGGTAGGCGGCTACCAATACCAAGCTCACTAGCCCTGCTTATTCGTACCCACTGGCCAGGCAGCCAGCTAGCTCGGCTAGCTGGCTGCTTTTCGCAGTAGGGCCCACCACGCGCCCAAAGCCAGCAGCGCCGCGGCCCCCACTCCCAGCGCCGCAACAGTCACGGGTGGCCCGAAAGCTTTGCACGAGCAAGAAGTGAAAACCGGCTTGCCATTCACCAGCAAGCGGCGGCGGCAAAAGGCGCAGGGCGTCAGCCTAGGGTCTACTTGGCCGGGCAAGGGCCACTTATCAGCAGGAGCAAGCATGGGGCAGAAAAGATGAGCGGCAAACCAACGCCGGCTGCCACTGGTAGATACTGCCTTTCGCAAAAGGTCACCTCTGCCACATTTTACTTCGTGGGCTTATAGCTAATCCCATAGCGCTTGGCGTAGGTAGCCAACGGCTCCAGGCCAATAGCAGCCCGGCGCTCATCCACGCGCGCTTCGTCTTCAATGGGATACAGCTCGTATTTCTTCGTTTCCTTATTTAATCTGACTTGGCTGCCGTACACCTGCGGCTTGCCCAGGCCGCTCAGCACCCGGTCTTCCGTAAGCGCAACGGATGACCACTCCAGTTCTCCTCGCTTGGCACTTGCTTGCAGCATGGGTAAGTATTTCCGCTGCACGCTAGGGGGTGCGTGTTGAATCACTAAGTATATAGTGTGCAACCCTTCGCGCCCAACCAACTGGGTACTTGGCCAGCCCTGGCGGTCGAGAATAGCCAATACTTGCGCCAGACACTGCTCATCCACCTTATCCATTTGCGCCTCAAGCGCCTCAACTGCCGGGGAAACCGGACCCGACTTTTTCTCTTCTTCCCTGATTTTGATGCGGATATTCTGGTCGGCGCGGTGTATCTCGGCCAGCTCTTTCTTCAGCGGCTGGTCGAGGGCCGCATCCATTTTGGCCACCGTTGCCAGCAGGCGCGGCCAGCGGCGGTCAGGGTGCAAAGGCCGCAGCAGCGAATCGCTCTGAAGTTGAGTTAGGTCGTCGAAGCCTGCCCGCACCGTGGCATTCAAGTAGCGAAAAGCGTTATCTACCCGGCCGGCCTGCGCCCAGGTCTGCGCGGCCCAATAAAGCTTGGGCACCGTGGCTAGCTTTTTTTGCTTCAGCGCCTGGTCTACTAGCTCCCCTGCCTTGTTAAAATCTTTGCTCTTGTAGGCTTCTTTGGCTTGGCTATAAGCCATCGCCGCGGGCACCTGAGCCCACACCAATTGAGAGTTACAAACCAAGAAACTACAAAAAAGAAGTGTTTTCATGAGGTAGAATAAATTAAGCTAGGCGAATAACGTGCAAGCTACTATTTCCTTATCTATCTAATTGACTTTAAAACAGAAAAGCCTACCCCTTTCGGGATAAGCTTTTCTATTTTAACCAGCTAGTTGTTAGCTTAACCGTTGTTTAAAAATCCTCGTCGAGCGAGAACATATTGTCGGCGCGCTCGGTCATGACGCCCGCTTTCTGGTACTCGGCCACGCGCTTCTCGAAGAAGTTGGTCTTGCCCTGCACCGAAATCATTTCCATGAAGTCGAAGGGGTTGGTTGAGTTGTAAATCTTGCCGCACCCTAGGGCCACCAGCAGGCGGTCGGCCACAAACTCGATGTACTGGCTCATGGTGCGGGCGTTCATGCCAATGAGGCTCACCGGCAGCGCGTCGGTCACGAACTCCTGCTCGATGGTCACCGCGTCGCGGATGATTTCTTGCACGCGGGCCTCGGGCAGCTTGTTTTCGAGGTAGCTGTAGAGCAGGCAGGCGAAGTCGCAGTGCAGCCCCTCGTCGCGCGAAATCAGCTCGTTCGAGAACGTGAGGCCGGGCATCAGGCCGCGCTTCTTAAGCCAGAAGATAGAGCAGAACGAGCCCGAGAAGAAGATGCCCTCCACGGCGGCGAAGGCGATGAGGCGCTCGGCGAAGTTCTCGGAGTTAATCCACGTGAGGGCCCACTGGCCCTTGCGCTGCACGGCGGGCACCGTGTCGAGGGCATTGAAGAGGTAGTCCTTCTCCTTGGGGTCCTTGATGTAGGTGTCAATCAGCAGCGAATACGTCTCGCTGTGAATGTTTTCCATCATAATCTGGAAGCCGTAGAAGCAGCGCGCCTCGGGCATCTGCACTTCCTGCATGAAGTTGATGGCCAGGTTCTCGTTCACGATGCCGTCGCTAGCGGCGAAGAAGGCCAGCACGTGCTTGATGAAGTGGCGCTCATTGTCGTTCAGGCCGTTCCAGTCCTTCTGGTCCTGGCTGAGGTCGATTTCCTCGGCCGTCCAGAACGAGGCTTCCGCCTTTTTATAGAACTCCCACACCTGAGGGTTTTGGATGGGAAAAAGGACGAAGCGATTAGGATTTTCGGCGAGTAAAGGCTCCATGTAGGCTAGGGTTTCAAAATGAAACGAATAAACAAGTTGCGGGCATCAGTTGGCGTGGCGAGCTTGAACTCGACGCTGCCAGCCGGTTTTTCAAAGATAGGCCGGCCAACTCCTTAGCCAAATTGCTCGTTCGTCCGGGGCCTTGTGGCGCGTGGCAGGCCCAGGCTGTGAGTAGCGCATGAAGCAAGCGCGCTGAATAAGCCGATTTATAACCACTTATCCACATTTTAACTGTGGATAACGGCGGTTGTCCACAAAAATCACTATTCTTAATCTCCGACTTACTATCAATTACTTAGCCTATGGCTGTCAGGGTGACAAAATTTTTAGGTCTTTTACCAGCATTGACGTCGGCCGGCCGGGGCCGAGCGAATGATGATTAACCACTTAGGTTTGGATTTGCCGAGAAAAAGCCGTACTTTTGCCTTCCCTTTTGAGAACCCTACCGCGAACTATCATGTACGCCATCGTAACTATCGCCGGCCAACAGACTAAGGTTGAGGCTAATAAATTTGTGTATGCCCACCGTCTGGCCGGTAATATCGGCGATTCGGTTGATTTTGGGAACGCCCTGCTCACCGACGACAACGGCACTATCAGCGTAGGTGCGCCTACCCTGGACGTGGCCGTGAAGGGCACTATCGTGGCCCACGTACAGGGCGACAAAGTGCTGGTGTTCAAGAAGAAGCGCCGCAAGGGCTACAAGAAAATGAACGGCCATCGCCAGCAGTTCACCAAGGTTCTGATTAACAGCATCGGCTAGTTTGGTTAAGCTGTTGGCTACTAGCGGGGGCTTTAATGCAGCCCTTAGCTGTTGGCTTCTGCTTAATCAGCCTGTTTTTATCTAACAAAAGCTAACAGCTACTGGCTATTAGCTAATAGCTCAAACTAAAATGGCACACAAAAAAGGCGTCGGCTCGTCCAACAACGGCCGTGAATCGCATAGCAAGCGCCTCGGCGTGAAAATCTTCGGCGGGCAGTCGCTCATCGCCGGTAACATCATCGTGCGGCAGCGCGGCACCAAGCACCACCCCGGCTCGGGCGTGGGCATTGGCAAAGACCACACGCTGTTTGCGTTGGTTGATGGCACCGTGGTATTCCGCAAAGGCCGCGACGAACGCTCGTTCGTATCGGTAGTGCCGGCCACCGTATCGGCCGAAGCTGCTGCCTAAGTTATTCTTCTAGTTATATAGCTGCAGAAAGGGCTGCTCCTAGCGGGGCAGCCCTTTCCGTGTGCCCTAGGGGCTTATTTACCGGGTTAGGTAGAAGCGGATATTTACCTGAGCGCCCACGTCCCAGCCGTGGCGAGGTAGGTAATATTCGGCGTTAGTGCGGGTGGGCGCCAGCACGCCCAGGCCCGCGCTCAAGTCGTAGAGCAGGTGCGGGCGCAGCCGGTTTTGCACCCCCCACAGCGCGTAGAGCGCCGGCACGAGCAGCGTATTATGGTTGCCTACAGCGCCGCGGGTTGTGCTTGTGGCGCTGGTACCGGCTTGGCTCAGCGTGGCGCTGGCTTCAAGCGCCAGGTACTTACCCAGCTCGGGCACGCCGGGCTGCTGGCGGGTGGCGCCGGCGGGGCGGCCGTAGTAGCAGCGGGCGCCGAGGCCCAGGGCCACCGCAGGCAGGGTAGTGTTGGACCCTACGACCGCCCGGCGGCGGCGCAGACTGGTACTGGCCAGCTGCATATCGGCATCGAACTGGGCATACCAACTCAGGCGCGAACCTACGCGGCGTTCGGCAGCCAGCGACAACGGCATTAGCAGGCGCCAGCTGGTAGCGGTGCGGCTGTAGCTAAGGTGCGTGAGGCGCAGCCCGCCCTTCAGCAGCCAGGGTGATGAAGGAGCCGAAGTAGCCGCGGCGGGCACCGCCGCCGCTTGAGCCATACCAGCCCTAGGGGCACTCCAGAGCACCAGCCCAAGTAGGCCGCCTCGCAATGCGTAAATAAGCGACATAGGCAAAAAGCAACTACTAGCGAATAGGAAAGCAACTTCTAAGGTAGCGACGCGGCAGCTAGCTCGTGCAGAATAGTGCTAAGCTGCCGGGCGTGGCTGACGATGAGGAAGTGGCCGGCGCCGGGCAGCAGGTAGTTGATGGAGGCCCGGCCAGCGGGCAGCAGCCGGTCGCGGGTGCCGTGGATGCGCACGGCGCCCGGCAGCCCCGGCCCACGCCACTCCAGCAACTGCGCCGTGGCCCAGCGAGCAAACGCGGGGTTGGTAGCGCGCAAAATCTCGCTGAGCAAGCGGTACTCGGCACCGCCGCGCGCGCCAAAAAACCACTGCGCCGCCCGCGGCAGCCGCGCCAGCAGGCCAAACGGCACCAGCCGGTGCAGGCCCGTAGCGCCCGCCAGTTGTAGCAGCCAGGGCAGCTGGGCGGGGCTGCTGATACTGGAAACGAGCACCACCCGCGCCAGGGGCCGCAGCCGACCAACCTCCTGCGCCAGCAGCCCCCCAAACGACACGCCCACCAGCCAACAGGGCTGGCCCAGGGGCACGGCTGCGGCCAAGCGCGCGGCATAGTTGGCTAAGGGTTCGGCGGGGCCTAGGGGGGGTAGCCATGGCAGCACCACCGCGGGGCCCGGCAGGTGTAGGCGGCGAAAAACGCGCTCATCGGCCCCTAGGCCCGGAATCAGGTAATACACGGCGCCAAATTAACTGGCTCAGCTAGTTGGTCAGTGCCCCCCCCCACCTGCTTGACTGCGGAAAGGCAACCCGCGGGGCGCTTGCTAGGCAACTGCCGTAGGCAGCCCGGCGGCGAGGCGCCCACGCAGCGGCGGGGCTACGCCACCCAAATAATACCGCTAAAAATCGCTGGTTTGGCTGTCGTAAAGTGAAGTGAACGGGCAAAATGCGGCGCCAGTATATCTTGCACATTGTGAAGACTAGATGCAATTTTCGCACTTGTATAAGCTCGCTCCCCAGTTGCTATGAAAACTACTTTACGTCGTGGCTTTCGCCTGATGCGCTGGTGGCAGCCGGCGCTACTTGGGGGGCTGCTGAGCGCCTACCTGCAACCCGCCGCCGCCCAGGTGCTGGCCGCGGCCGACTCGGCCACGGTGGCCGCCAGCGTGGCGGCCGCCACCCGCACCTATACCAGTGCCCTAGGCCTCGAAACGGTGCTCTACGATGGCGCCGAGTACGTGGACTACAAGGTGCCGGGCACGCGGGGCCACCAGTTCTTTGGGGGGCCGGAGGCGCAAACTGGCAGTGTGGTGTACCGAGGCGGCACGTTCGCTAACCTACCCCTGCGCTACGACCTGGTGCGCGACCAGCCCGTTTTGCTGTATCCAGGGCAGGCCGTGGCCATTATGCTGGTGCCCGAAAAAGTGGCGTCGTTTACGCTCGGCGGCCACCGCTTCGTGCGCGTGGTGGGCGACTCGCTTGCGGCAGGCTCGCTGCCCACGGGCTTCTACGAGCTGCTGGCCGACGGCCCGGTGCGCCTGCTGGTCCGGCATAGCAAGCGCGTGTTCCAGGCCATTATCAGCCAGGCGCTTACCCTGGAGTACCGCCAAACCGATGCGCTGTACCTGCGCACGGCCACGGCCACGGCCGAGGTAGCGAACCTGAAACAGCTGCTGGCCCTGCTGCCCGATCACCAGGCCGAGGTGCAGCGCTACGCCCGGCAGCAGCAGCTCAGCTTTGCGCCCGCTGGCCGGGTTGAGTCGGCCGAGCGGCTGCTGCGCTATTATTACACGCTGCGGCCCTAGGGCCCGGTAGTACTTCCATTCTTTTCCATGAGCAAACTTTACCCCTGGCTATTTGGCGGGGCGTTGCTGCTGGCCGGGCCCGGGGCCTGGGCGCAGCAGCCGGCCGCTACCACCATCAGCGGCGACTTTCGGGGCCTACGCTTCGAGCAGTTCGTGCAGCGCCTGGAAGCCCAGACGCCCTACCGCTTTTACTTCGACCCAGCCGCTACCGACACCGTGACGGTGCGCGTGCAGGCCGATGCCCTGCCGCTGGTGGCGCTGCTCACGCGGGTGCAGCAAACCACGCGCCTCCAATTCGCCATCGACGAGGCCACGCGGCGCGTGTTCGTGACCAAAGACTACCCGCTGCAAACCCAGCTACCCGACAGCTACTTCCAGCCGGGCGCCGCGCCGGCCCTAGGGCCCGCCGGCCCGCCCAGCCCCCCCAGTGCCGCCACCAGCGCGGCGGCCACGGCGGCGGGCAGCTCCGAGTTTAAGCTCTACGAGGTGGGGCCGCGGCAAGCCACCACGCCCGGCAGCAAGGCCACCCTCTCGGGCGTGGTGCGGCTGGCCGATAGCGGGCGGCCCGCCATTGGGGTGGCCGTGTACGTGGAGAACCCGAGCGTGGGCGCCTCCACCGACCGCGAGGGGCGCTACGCGCTGACCTTGCCGCCGGGTCGCTACAACGTCAACATCCGGGGCATGGGGGTGCGCGCGGCGCGGCGGCAGGTGTGGCTGCACGGCAGCGGGCAGCTCGACCTGGAAGTGGCGCCCGACGTGGCCGTACTGAACGAGGTGGTGGTGGAAGGCCAAAAGGAGCGCAACGTGCGCGGCCTGCAAATGGGCGTGCAAACGCTGGACATCAAGACGATTAAGCAGGTGCCCACCGTGTTTGGCGAGGCCGACATCCTGCGGGTGGTGATGGCGCTGCCGGGCGTGAAAACCGTGGGCGAGGGCAGCACCGGCATGAGCGTGCGCGGCGGCGGCACCGACCAGAACCTGGTGCTCTTCAACGACGCCGTGATTTATAATCCGGCGCACTTATTCGGCTTCTTTTCGGCTTTTAATCCCGACGTAATCAAGTCGGTCGATTTGTACAAAAGCGCGATACCGGTGCGCTACGGCGGGCGCCTCTCATCGGTGCTCGACATTCAGGGGCGCGAGGGCGGGCGCAAGAAGTTTGGCGGCTCGGGCGGCATTGGGCCCCTTACCAGCCGCCTGGCGCTGGAAGGGCCCCTAGGCAGCCGCGGCGATGGCACCGCCAAGGGCTCGTACTTGGTGAGCGGCCGCGCCTCGTATTCGGACTGGCTGCTGCACCTGGTGCCCAACAGTGCGCTGAAGAACAGCGCGGCCTCGTTCTACGACCTCAACGCCTACGTTACCTACGATTTCGACGCGCACAACTCACTGTACGCGAGTGGCTACTACAGCCGAGACCGCTTCCGGCTGGCCAGCGACACCGTGTACAATTACCACAACACGGCGGCTAGCCTGAAGTGGCGGCACGACTTCACCGACAAGCTCCAGGCCTATTTCATCGGCGCGTACAGCAGCTACGATTTCGGGCTCTCAACCACGCGCAACGCGGCCGCCGCGTCCACCTTCGATTACTCCATCAAACAGGTGTCGGGGCAGGCCAACTTCAACTACCTGGCCAGCGCCAAGCACACGCTGGACTTTGGGGCCAGCTCTATTTTGTATAATACCCAGCCGGGCAACCTGCAGCCGCTGGGCGAGCAGTCGCTGCTGCTGCCCGTCACCATCCAGCACGAGCGGGCGGTGGAAAGCGCGGTATATGCCTCGGAACGGTTCGACATCAGCCCCAAGTTTTCGGTGCAGGCGGGGTTGCGGTACTCGTTCTTTCAGGCCCTAGGGCCCCGCACGGTCACCAACTACCAGGAGGGCATTTCGCGCAGCGAGAGCACCGCCACCGGCACCAGCACCTACGGCGCCGGCCAGGTGCTGGCCCACTACAGCGGGCCCGAGTGGCGCTTCTCGACCCGGCTGGAGCTGACGGCCCACTCGTCGGTGAAGGCCAGTCTGACGCGGATGCGCCAGTACATCCACCAGCTCACGAATACCACCGTGGTGTCGCCCACCGATAGCTGGAAGCTGAGCGACAACTACATCCGGCCGCAGGTGGGCGACCAGGTGAGCCTAGGGTACTACCACAACTTCAAGCGCAACACGGTGGAGTTTTCGCTGGAAGGCTACTACAAGCGCACCCACGATTTTCTGGACTACAAGAGCGGCGCCATCCTGCTGCTGAACCCCCACCTCGAAACCGACCTGGTGAACGCCGAGGGCCGGGCCTACGGCGTGGAAGCCCTGCTGCGCAAAACCGAGGGCAAGATAAACGGCTGGCTGAGCTACACTTACGCCCGCTCGCTGGTGCAGGTGAACACCGCCACCGACCAGGTGAACGGCGGCGCCTGGTACCCCAGCAACTACGACAAGCCGCACGACGTGACGCTAGTGGGCAACTACCGCTTCTCGCGGCGCTTCAACGCCTCGCTCAACTTCAACTACAGCACCGGGCGGCCCATCACGCTGCCGCTGGCCAAGTACTACGTGGACCAGGCCCTGCGCGTGTATTTTTCTGACCGCAACGCCTACCGGGTGCCCGACTACTACCGCGTGGACTTGGCCGTGAACTTCGAGGGCAACCACAAAATCGAGAAGCTGGCCCACAGCTCCTGGACGGTGGCCGTATACAACCTGCTGGGCCGGCGCAACCCCTACTCGGTTTATTTCCAAACGGTTAATGGCCAAATAAAGGGCTACAAGCTCTCCATCTTTGGCGAACCTATCCCGACGGTCACCTACAATTTTCGTTTCTGATGCGTCGGCTACTTCATCATAAGTTGCCTGTGCGCTGGGGCGCACGGCTGACGCTACTTGCCCTAGGGGGCTGCGTAGATCCCTATATGCCAGACATAGCCGACACCAATGCCAGCCTGCTGGTGGTAGACGGCTTCATCAACGGCAATGGGGTGACGCGCATTCGCCTCTCGCGCACGGAGAACGTGGCCGCCACCGGCTCGCCACCCGCCGAGAAGGGCGCCCGGCTTTTTATTTTCGACGAACAAGGCGCGCGCTACCCGCTAACGGAACGGAGCGCGGGGCTGTACCAGTCCGACAGCCTGGTGCTACCAGCCAACCGGCGCTACCAGCTGCGCATCACCACGGCGGGCACCCGCGCCGCCAACTACGAGTCGGACTTGGTGCCGCTCAAAGTCACGCCGCCGCTCGATAGAGTAGGCTGGCGCCTGGCCGATGAGCAGGTGCAGCTACTGGTAACTACCCACGATGCCACTGGGCAGTCGCGCTATTACCGCTGGGGCTACACCGAAACCTGGCAGTTCAACGCCGCCTTCGAGTCAGCGCTGGAATACAGTTCCGTATATGATGACATCAGAAGTCGCACCACGCCCATTTATACCTGCTGGCAAACGGTACGCTCGTCCCGCGTGCAGCAAAGCACGACCACCCAGTTCAGCCAAGATGCGGTTACGGACTGGCAGCTACTAGCCTTTTCGGCGCGCGCCGAGCGGCTGAAAATTCGCTACAGCGTGCTGGTAAGCCAGGTAGTTGAAACGGCCGACGAGTACGCCTACTACGAATTGCTGCGCAAGAATACCGAAGCCGTGGGCACGGTCAACGACCCGCTGCCGGTGCAGCTCACGGGCAACGTGCACCGGGTAGGCAATGCCGAGCCCGTGCTGGGCTACGTGGGTGCTCACACCGTGCAGTACCAGCGCCTATTCATCAACCGCGCCGACCTACCCCTGCCAGGCGATTGGGTGTTTGATAGTCCCTACCGCGCTTGCGCCATTGACTCGATGGGGGAAGAAGTTTTTAAAACGCCCGCGTTTGTTCCGATTGGCCACGACTCGAAAACTGGTACTTACTACGGCTCTAGCAGCGAGTGCGTAGATTGTCGGACGCGGGGCAGCAACGTGAAACCTAGCTTCTGGTAGTTGCGGCAGTCCTTTCTCTTCCTTTTCCCACGCTTGCGCTATGTCGCTTTATCCGCGTTTTTTTCTGCGTCTTTCCCTAGGAGCCATTCTGCTGGGGCTGGGCGGCTGCGTCGAGTCGTACGTGCCGGACGTGGCGACGCCCACGACCAGCTACCTGGTGGTGGACGGCTTCATCAATGGCAACGGGGCCACGCGCATCCACCTCGCGCGCACCATTGCGCTGGCCACCACCAGCTCGCCACCCGCCGAGAAAGGCGCCCGGCTTTTTATTTTCGATGACCAAGGCACGCGCTACGCGCTTACGGAACGGAGCGCCGGCTTCTACCAGTCCGACAGCCTGCTGCTGAACCCGGCCCGCCAGTACCAGCTGCGCATCACCACGGCGGGCAGCGGCGCGGCCAACTACGAGTCGGACTTGGTGCCACTCAAAGTCACGCCCGCCATCGACAAGCTTGACTATTACGTGGCCGGCGACCAGGTGCAGCTGCGCGTGAGCACCCACGACGCCACGGCCCAGAGCCGCTACTACCGCTGGAGCTTCGTGGAAACCTGGGAGTTCAACGCCGCCTTCCACTCCAACATCGAGTACTACGCAAAGCCAGGGCCGGGCCAGGCAATTATCAGCGCCCGCAGCACGCCCATTTACACGTGCTGGCGCACCGAGCGGCCCACCGACATCGTGCAAACCACTTCCGCCCAACTTAGCCAGGATGCCCTCACCGACTACGTGGTGCGCACCATTCCCGCCCGGGCCGAGCGCTTCAAGGTGCGCTACAGCGTGCTGGTGAGCGAGTATGTGGAAACGGCCCCCGAGTTTGCCTACAACGAGTTACTGCGCAAGAATACGGAGGCGGTAGGCACCATCAACGACCCGCTGCCGGTGCAGCTGACGGGCAACGTGCACCGGGTAGGCAATGCCGAGCCGGTGCTCGGCTACGTGGGTGCCCACACCCTGCGGCAGCAGCGCTTGTTTATCAGCCGGGCCGATTTGCCTGCCCGCGCGTTGGAGGACTACGACACCCCTTACAACACCTGCCAGGCGAATATCTCCTATTACTGCGACCCGCAGGGCACTTGCGATAAGCTCGGCGTTTACGACCTGTTTCGGCTGCCCGCCTACATCCCCCTGGATTTTGCGTCGGACGCCGGGGGCGATGGTATTCTGGGGGCCAGCGCCGAGTGCGCCGACTGCCGCCTGCGGGGCAGCAATGTAAAACCCAGCTTCTGGTGAGGCTTCGCTTGCCATTGGCTTCTTGCTACTTAGTGCGTCCTATGCGTTTTTGCGTTTTCCTTTCCGCCGTGGCCCTAGGCTCGCTCGCCTACCCCGCCCAGGCCCAGAGCCCGGCCGACTCGCTGGCGCGGCAGCTGCGCCGTTACCAGCAGCAGGCGCTCACCGAGCAGCTCTACGTGCACCACGACCGGCCCGCCTACGCCGCCGGCGAAACCATGTGGCTGAAGGTGTACGTCGTGGATGGCACCCAGCACCGGCCGCTGGCGATGAGCAAAGTGGCCTACGTAGAGCTGCTGGATGCCGCCCGCCGCCCCGTGCTGCAAGCCAAGCTGGCCCTGCGCCAGGCCCTAGGGCAGGGCACGCTGGCGCTGCCTGCCGAGCTGCCCAGCGGCCGCTACGTGCTGCGCGCCTACACCAACTGGATGAAAAACGCCGGCCCCGACTACTACTTCCAGGCGCCCATCAGCATCGTCAATACCTGGCAGCCCGTGGCCGCACCCACCGCCAGCGCCGCCCCGGCCCTCGACCTGCGGTTTTTCCCCGAGGGCGGGCAATTGGTGGCGGGCGTACCCGGCCGCCTGGGCTTTAAGGCTACCAATGCCCTCGGGCGCGGCGCAGCCGTGGCCGGCACCGTGGCCGACGAGCGCGGCACGGTGGTAGCGTCGTTCCAAACGCTGCGGGCGGGCATGGGCAGCTTTGTTTTCACGCCGGCCCTAGGGCAGCGCTACACCGCCAGCGTGGCGCTGCCCGGCGGCCAGAAGCTAACGCAGCCCTTGCCTGCGGCTGCCGCCCAAGGCTACGCGCTGCAGCTGCGCGAGGCCGGCCCTAGCCTCAGCGTGCAGGTGCAGGCCCGGCCCGCCACCGCCGAAACCCTGTACCTGGTGGCCCACACCGGGCAGCGCGTCACGGCCACCGAAACGACGGCTGTCGCGGGCGGCCAGGCCGTTTTTCAGCTCGATGCGCGGCGGCTGCCGCCCGGCATCTCGCACCTCACCGTGTTTGCGGGCCGGCGGCCGGTAGCTGAACGCTTGTACTTTAAGCGACCCACAGCGGGGCAATTGCTGGCCATGCAAGGCCAAGCCGGGGCCGCCGCCTACGCCCCGCGCAGCCGCGCCACCGTGCAGCTGCAAGCCCCGCAGCCGGCCGCCGCGTCGCTGGCCGTGTACCGGCTCGACTCGCTGGCGGCCAGCGCCGCCCCGGCCGACATCGCCGCCGCGCTGCTGCTGGCGGCCGACCTGCCCGGCTACGTGGAAGACGCCGGCTACTACCTGCGCGACTCCAGCGCCACCGCCCGCCAGGCCACCGACAACCTGCTGCTCACCCAGGGCTGGCGGCGCTTTAAGTGGGAAGACGTGCTGGCCGGCGCCCCCCCGGCCGCTACCTATCCCCCCGAGCTGAACGGCTTTCAGCTGCAAGGGCGCCTCAGCCAGGCTGGCGGGGCGTCGGCGCCGGGCAAGGTGGCCTACCTGTCGCTGCCCGCCCGCACCTTCTGGTTTGGCAACGCCGTGAGCGAGGCCGACGGCCGGGTGCGCTTCGAGGTGCCCCACCTGTACGGGGTGCGCAAGCTGGTGCTGCAGCCCAACTACGCCACCGCCGACAGCCTGCTGCGCGTGGAACTGCTGAGTTCCTTCACCACTGGCGGGGGCCTAGGGGAATTGGGCCTGGCGCCGGCGCCGGCCCGCTGGGCCACCTCGCTCAGCGAGCGCCACCTGGGGGTGCAAACCCAGCGCGCCTACCCCGCGCCGGCCGCGCAGTTTCAGGCCGTGCCGGGCGACACGGTGGCCTTTTATGGCAAGCCCGATGAGCACTTTTTTCTGGATGAGTACACCCGCTTCCCCACGGTGGAGGACGTGATGCGCGAATACGTGCCCGCTGTGCTGGTGCGCAAGCGCCGCGATGGCTTCCACTTCGTGGTAATTGACCGGCCTAGGCACATCAACCTGAAGGAGAACCCTTTGACGCTGCTCGATGGCCTGCCGGTGTTCAACATCAACCAGATTATGGCGTTCGACCCGCTGAAAATCAAGCGCCTCGACGTGATGGCTAACCGCTATTTTCTGGGTTCCCAGACCTACGATGGCGTAGTCAGCTACGTCACCTACAAGGGCGACCTGGGCGGCTTCCCGCTCAACCCCAGGGCCCTCATCGAAGAATATGAGGGCCTGCAGGTGCCGCGCGAATTTTATGCCCCGCGCTACGACACCGACCCGCAGCGCCAAAGCCGCCTGCCCGACCTGCGTAACCTGCTGTACTGGAACCCCGACCTGCGCCTAGCCGCCAACCAGCCCCAAACCCTGGATTTCTTTACCGGCGACCAGGCCGGCCGCTACTTAGTGGTGGTGCAGGGCCTAGGGGCCGATGGGAAGCCCGGCAGCACCAGCTTCTCGTTTGAGGTGAAGCCGGCCCTTTAGAAAATGTGCGAATGAAGAGAATGCGGAGATGTAAAAATGCTCGAATGTAATGGTTAGCATTTTTACATCTCTGCATTCTCTTCATTCGCACATTTAATTACGCCGCCACTAATACCTCGGGGTCGTTGTGGGCGGGCGAGTTGACGCGGGTGGTGATAGCGTATTCCTTCATCAGCGCGGCGTCGTAGGGTAGCAGCAGCTTTTGGTGGGCGCTGGGGCCTAGGTCGTCGGCCAGCCAGGCGCGCTCGGCTTCGGGGCCGGGCAGGATGACAGGCATCCGATTGTGGATACTGGCCATCAGCTCGTTAGGCTCGGTAGTAATGATGGTGAAAGTAGGGTGCACTTCGCCCGAAGCCTTATCTACCCACTCGTCCCAGAGGCCAGCGAAGGCAAAGGGCTCCTCGCTTTGCAGCAGAATACGGTGCGGTACCTTGCCCCGCTCGGTAGCCTGCCATTCGTAGAACGAATCGGCCAGCACCAGGCAGCGCTTGCGCGCGAGCAGCTGCCGGAAGCTAGGCTTCTCTTGCAGCGTTTCGGCGCGGGCGTTGATGGGCTTGGGGCCGCTGGCCGGGTCGCGGCTCCACCCAGGCACCAGGCCCCACGGCACTAGCTGAATTTGCTGGGGCGCGGCATTGGTGATGATAGGCAGCGCCTGCGAGGGCGCCGCGTTGTAGTTGGGCGCGGGACTGGCGGGCTCAGCAGCCCCAAAACGCTTGGCCAAGGCCGGCGCAGGCGAAATGACGGTATAACGGCCACACATAACTTATCGCTGATTTAACGGATTTAACGGATTTCGCAGATACGCCGCTACGCGGCTGGCTACGCGAGGTGGCGGCGGGCGGCTTTGCTGCCGCGCTACTAGGCTACCTAGCCCCTAGGGGCAGGTTTACGCAAAAAGGCCGCCCTAGGGCGGCCTTTAAAGTCACTATCGCGTAGTCAGCCGCGCAGCGGCGTATCTGCGAAATCCGTTAAATCAGCGGTACAGCTTCTCGTAGTATTCCTTGGCCATGCGGGCGCTCTCAAACTCGGGCTCCACGTCCTTCATGGCCGCCTTGCGGATTTTGAGGAACTGCTTGGGCTGGTCGTAGTAGAGGGCCACTACCTGGTCGAGCACGTTGTGCAGGTTCTCCGACTCCATATCGTCCTTCTGGTCGGTGGGCAGCTCCACGTCGGCGTGGCCGATGATAAAGCAGTTCTCGCCATCCTTGGCGAACTCCGGAATCCAGCCGTCGGCGATGCTCACGCTCACGCTGGCATTCATGGCGGCGGTCATGCCGCTGGTGCCGCTGGCCTCGCGCGGGTAGCGCGGGGTGTTCAGCCACAAGTCCGAGCCCTTCTTTAGCTCGGCGCTCAGCTCCAGCTCGTAGCCCGTGAGCACGGCGCAGCGCGTGAAGTCGCGCGTCATCTTGATGATGCCGTTGAAGGTGTCAATGGCGCCCTGGTCCTTGGGGTAGGGCTTGCCCGCCCAGATTACTTGCACCGGACGCTCGTTGTTGGTAACCAGCTTTTTGAAGCGCTCAAAATCGCGCAGAATCAGGTCGGCGCGCTTGTAGCCGGCGAAGCGGCGGGCCCACACGATGGTCAGCGCCGCGGGGTCGAAGAGGTGGCCGGTTTGGTTGGCTACCACCTTAAACAGCTCTTTTTTCAGCTCCTGCTTGCGGGCGTCCAGGGCGGCGTCATTCTTATCCTTGAGGGCGGCAGCCAGCTGCGGGTCGCGCCAATATTTGCCGTTCTGGCTGTTGGTGATGGCGATAATGGGGCAGATGCCCGCGTAGTGGCCCCACATTTCGTTGGCCACCTCGCCGTGCACCTTGCTCACGCCGTTGGCCTTGCGGGCAAAGCGCAGGGCCGTGAGCGTGTAGTTGAGCGAGTCGCCCTCGATGCGGGCCACGCGGCGCACCTCGTCTTCGGGCACCCCCGAGAAGAATGACATGTCGCTGAGCAGCTTCATGGGGTGCTCCTCGTTGCCGGCCAGCTCGGGCGTGTGGGTAGTGAATACCAAGCGCTTCTGCACCTCGGCCAGGTCGCGGCCGTGCTTCTCGTAGAGGTAGAAGGTTAGGGGCACGCCGTGGCCCTCGTTGAGGTGGTAGATGTCGGTTTGGCGGCCTAGCTCATCCAGCAGCTTGCCGCCACCAATGCCCAGCACCATGCTCTGGGCCACGCGGGCGGCCGTGTCGGGGTCGTAGAGCTTGTGGGTGATGGTGCGCGAGAGGTAGTCGTTCTGCTCGATGTCGGTGCTGAGGAAGAACATGGGTGCGGTGCCAAACGTGTCGGGCGCCAGGTAGTAGGCCTTCACAAACACCTCAGCGTCGTGAATGACGACGGGAAACACGATGCCCGTGTCTTCGAGGAAAGAGTAGTACTTGTGGCGGAAGGCGGGCGTCATCAGCTGCTCGGCGTCGCGGTCCTGGTCGTAGTAGCCGTAGGTCCAGAGCATCCCAATGCCGATAAGGTTCTGCTTCAGCTCGTAGGCCGAGCGCATGTGCGAGCCGGCCAGGAAGCCCAGGCCACCCGAATATATTTTCAGGCTCTGGTCGAGGGCGAATTCCATGGAGAAATACGCTGCCGGGGCCTTGTATTTAGCGGCTGGGGTGTAGGGTTTAAATTGAAATGCCATAGGGGAAAATGTAGTAGCAGCCTGCTACTAAGAGGGTTCGGAGATGCAAAGGAACGGTGCGCATACGGTTCGCGCCGCGGCCCGGTGTATTTTGCTGATGCTTTACCGGGGTGGTTTCCGCAATGGTTTGCGGGCCAATTAGGCCGCTTTTGGACCGCTCCGGTGGCTTTTCGCCCTGCTTTTTCGCCCACTCTTTTCCCCTTCGTATGTCCGCCCTTCGCTCGCTGCTGCCCGCCCTGGCCGTAGCCCTCTGGCTAGGCCCCACCCCTAGCCCGGCCGCCGCGCCCACCTTGGCCCTAGGCCCGCCAACTGCCCCTAAGGCTGCTGCCCCCGCCAACCATCGGTCAGCGCTAGCTAAGGCCACCGCCCCGCGCATTGACCCCACCTATTGGTTTGTGGGCATGAAAAACCCTAAGCTACAGCTACTGGTGCACGCGCCCGGCATTGCGGGCAGCACCGCTACCCTAGGGGCCTATCCGGGCGTCACGCTCGACGGCTTTGAGAAGCTGGAGAGCGCTAATTATTTAATTGTTAATCTCACCATCAGCCCCGAGGCCAAGCCGGGCCAGCTCAAGCTGACATTTAAGGGGGCCAAGAGCCTGACGACCACCTACGAGCTGCGCCCGCGCAACCAAGACCCGGCGCGCACGCAAGGCCTCACGCAGGCCGACTTCATTTACATGCTGATGCCGGACCGCTTTGCGAACGGCGACCCCAAGAATGACGTCGTGAAGGGTACCCGCGAGCCGAGCATCGACCGCGGCGCCATGTTTGCGCGCCACGGCGGCGACCTCAAGGGCATCGAGCAGCACTTCGACTACCTGAAGGCCCTAGGGGCCACCGCCATCTGGCCCACGCCCATCGTGGAAAACGACATGCCCAAGGCCAGCTACCACGGCTACGCCGTTACGGACTGCTACCAGATTGACCCGCGCTACGGCACCAACGCTGAGTACGTGCAATTTGTGCAGCACGCGCACGCCCAAGGCTTTAAGGTGGTGCAGGACATCGTGCTCAACCACTGGGGCAGCTACAACTACTTGTTTCTGGACAAGCCAGCGGCCAACTGGTTTCACGAGTGGCCCAGCTTCACGCGCAGCAACTACAACGCCTACGCCCTCAACGACCCCCACGGCTCGCAGTACGACAAGAAGCGCTACAACGACGGCTGGTTTGACACCACCATGCCCGATGTGAACCAGAGCAACCCCTACGTGGCTACCTACCTCACCCAGAACTTCTTGTGGTGGGTGGAGAGCACCGGCCTCGACGGCTACCGCATCGACACCTACCCGTATTCGGAGCCGCACTTCCTGATGAGCTGGGGCAAGGCCATCATGGACGAGTACCCCAAGCTGACGCTCTACGGCGAGGCCTGGGAAGGCAGCACCGCCGAGCAGGCTTTCTACGCCCAAAACATCATGCAGCCGGTAGATGGGTTTAAGTCGAACCTGCCGGGCGTGCTCGACTTCATCACCACCTTCGCCATTGCCGATGCCCTCAAGGATGGCAACCTGGAGCACCTTTACCAGAGCCTGCAGAGCGACTGGCTATACGTGGATGCGACGCGCAACGTGACCTTCCTCGACAACCACGACATGAGCCGGTTCTACTCGGTGATTGGCGAGGATTTCAGCAAGTACAAGATGGGCCTGGCCTGGCTGCTGACGCTGCGTGGCATCCCGCAGCTGTACTACGGCACCGAGGTACTGATGAAGAACTTCTCGAACCCCGACGGCAAGGTGCGCGAGGACTTCCCCGGCGGCTGGGCGGGCGACTCGAAGAACTACTTTGTGAACCGGCCGGGGCAGGCGGGCGAGGCCTTCGACTACGTGAGCAAGCTGGCTTTATATCGGAAGTCGCACCCGGTATTGTCTTCCGGCAAGCTCATGCAGTTCATTCCGCAGGATGGGGTGTACACTTACTTCCGCTACACCGACGCGGGCTGCGTGATGGTGATGGCCAACGTGGGCAAGGAGGCGAAGACGGTAGATGGCGCGCGCTTTGCCGAGCGGACTTCGGGGTACTCGTCGGGCATGAACGTGGTGACGGGCGAGGCCGTGGGTGACTTGAAGAGCTTTAAGATACCGGCTCAGACGGCTTGGGTGGTGGAGTTGCGGAAGTAGGTTTGTTCTGACGTTTTTAGCCCGCAGAGGGCGCAGAGGATTTCGCAGAAGACGCAGAGCGCGACATGCACGAGAATGATATCTCTTATTTGATTCGAAAGGCCACCTTTACCATTCATAGTACCCTAGGGCCAGGGCTGCTCGAATCGGTGTATGAGACGCTAATGCGGCACGAGCTGCAAAAGGCAGGGCTGGCGGTAGAGTGCCAGGTAGGCCTACCCGTTCTGTACGATGGCCTGCGCCTTGAAAACGGCTTTCGCATGGATTTGGTGGTTGAGAAAGCAGTGGTAGTAGAATTAAAATCTGTGGAAAACCTGCTGGAAGTTCACCACAAGCAGCTCCTAACCTACCTCAAGCTCTCAGGCCACAAACTAGGCTTACTCATCAATTTCAACGTGCCTACCATAAAGGAAGGCATCTTCCGAAAAGTGAACGGGCTATAAGAACTCTGCGCCTTCTGCGAAATCCTCTGCGTCCTCTGCGGGCTAAAAACGTTCGCACCTCCCACCCACATGAAACTCCTCCTAGCCCTGCTACTCCCACTCGTGACCTACGCCCAAGACCCCAACACCACCGCCGAAACCCCGCAGGACCACAAGCTGCTCATCTACCAGCTGCTGCCGCGCCTGTTCGGCAACAAGGTGGCCCTGAACAAAACCTACGGCACCATCCAGGAAAACGGCTGCGGCAAATTCAACGACATCAACGACCTGGCCCTGACCCAAATCAAGGACATGGGCTTTTCGCACGTGTGGTACACCGGGGTGCTGGAGCACGCCACCATGACCGCCTACCCCGGCATACCGGCCGATGATGCTGACGTGGTGAAGGGCCGCGCCGGCTCGCCCTACGCCGTGAAGGACTACTACGACGTGGCCCCCGACCTAGCCGTGAACGTGCACGCCCGCATGGCCGAGTACGAAGCCCTCATCAAGCGCACCCACGCCCACGGCCTGCAGGTGCTCATGGACTTCATCCCCAATCACGTGGCCCGCTCCTACCACTCGGATGCCCACCCGGCCGGCGTGCAGGACCTAGGGGCGCAGGACGACAAAACCCAGGCCTTCGCGCCCAATAACAACTTCTACTACCTGCCCAACCAGCACTTTGTGGTGCCCGCCGGCTACAACCCCCTAGGGCCGCTGCAAGGGCCGCGCGAGGACGGCAAGTACGAGGAGTTTCCGGCTAAGGCCACCGGCAACGACGTATTCTCGGCCGCGCCCACTATCAACGACTGGTTCGAGACCATCAAACTCAACTACGGCGTGGACTACCTGCACGGCCACGCCACGCACTTCGACCCCATCCCGAATACCTGGCGCCAGATGCGCGACATCTTGGTGTTCTGGGCCCAGAAGGACGTGGACGGCTTCCGCTGCGACATGGCCGAGATGGTGCCCGTCGAGTTCTGGGCCTGGGTCATTCCCGAGCTGAAAAAGGTGAAGCCCAGCCTCGTGTTCATCGGCGAGGCCTACAACCCGCGCGAGTACGGCACCTACTTCACCAAGGGCCACTTCGACTACCTCTACGACAAAGTGGGCCTCTACGACGGCCTGCGCCGGCTGATGCGCCAGGAAGGCCGCACCGAGGACATCACCCACGTGTGGAGCCAGGAAAGCGCCGGCTTCGGCAGTAAGATGCTGCGCTTCCTGGAAAACCACGACGAGCAGCGCATCGCCAGCCCCGACTTCGCCACCGACCCGCGCCGCGCCATCCCGGCCATGACCGTGTCGGCCACCCTAGGCAGCGGGCCCGTCATGGTGTACTTCGGCCAGGAGGTGGGCGAGCCCGCGCGCGGCAATGAGGGCTTTTCGAGCGCCGACGGCCGCACCAGCATCTTCGACTACTGGGGCGTGCCCGAACACCAGAAATGGATGAACCAGGGCAAGTTTGACGGGGCCCGCCTGAGCGCCGAGCAGCAGCGCCTGCGCGATTTCTACGTGCGCCTGCTGCGTCTCGCGGGCAGCAGCGAGGCCATCCGGGCCGGCCAGTTCTACGAGCTGCAAGCGGCTAACAAGGCCGGCCAGGGCTACGACGCCAGCAAGCTCTACGCCTACCTGCGCTACACCCAGGGCCAGCAAGTGCTGGTGGTCGTCAACTTCAGCGACTCGCAAACCTACTCGCCCACCCTGGCCATTCCGCCCGCCGCCTGGCAGGCCATGGGCCTCGATGCCCAGCGCGCCTATACCCTGCGCGACCTGCTGGGCAATGGCCCGGCCCAGCCCGGCAACCACCCGGTGGCGCTGCCCCCCCTAGGGGCCCTGGTGCTGGAAATCAAGCCGCAATAGAGCGCAAATAACTTAGACTGAGGTATGTGGATGGTAGGCAAAAAGAACGTCATGCGGAGCCTGTCGAAGCATCTCTACCGAACAACCCCTAGGTGGCGCAGTAGAGATGCTTCGATAGGCTCCGCATGACGTTCTTTTCCAATTTTGAAACATGCTCTGAGTTATAAGTTCTTTGTTCCCAGTTCTACGCGCCACCAGCCGTAACTTTCAACTCCGCTTTTCCCACCCTTATTCGCCTTCCTCATGGCCGGCTCCTCCGTTACTCTCAATTCCTCCGGCTCGCGCGTGAAGCCGCGGCTCACGTTCTGGCAAATATGGAACATGAGCTTTGGCTTCATGGGCATCCAGTTTGGCTTTGCGCTGCAAAACGCCAACACCAGCCGCATCTTCTCCAACCTCGGGGCCAACGCCGACGACATCCCGATTCTGTGGGTGGCGGCGCCGCTCACGGGCCTCGTGGTGCAGCCCATCATCGGCTACTTGTCGGACCGCACCTGGAGCCCGCGCTGGGGCCGGCGGCGGCCCTTCTTCCTGGTGGGCGCCATTCTGGCGTCGCTGGCCATGCTCATCATGCCCAACTCGCCAGCCCTGTGGATAGCGGGCGGCATGTTGTGGATAATGGACGCCAGCATCAACATTTCGATGGAGCCGTTTCGGGCCTTTGTGGGCGATATGCTACCCAGCGAGCAGCACACCAGCGGCTTCGCCATGCAGTCGTTCTTCATTGGCATCGGGGCGGTGGTGGCCTCGCTGCTGCCCAGCATCCTCACCAGCCTGGGCGTGGCCAACGAAGCCCCCGACGGCATCGTGCCCAACTCCGTTAAGTTTTCCTACTACATCGGCGCGGCGGCCTTCTTCCTGTGCGTGGTGTACACAGTAGTAACCAGCCGCGAGTACCCGCCCGAAGACCTGGACGCCTTTGCGCGGGAAAAGAACAGCACCACCTTCTGGCAGGGCGTTCGGGAAACATTCTCGGGCGTGGCCCACATGCCCAAGGTGATGAAGCAACTCGCGCCGGTGCAGTTTTTCACCTGGTTCGGCCTGTTTTGCATGTGGATTTTTGCCACCCTGGCCGTTACCAAGCACCTCTACCACACCACCGATACCAAGTCGGCGGCCTTTAACGAGGGCGCTAACTTCGTGGGCCAGGCCTTCGCCATGTACAGCGGCGTGTCGGCCGCCTTTAGCCTGCTGCTGCCGATGGTGGCTCGCAAGCTCAACCGCAAGGTGACGCACCTGGTGTGCCTGGTGGCGGGCGGCCTGGGGCTGTTTTCCTTCGCCTTCATCACCGAGCCCTGGATGCTGCTGGTGGCCATGGTGGGCGTCGGCATCGCCTGGACGAGCATCCTGTCCATCCCCTACGCCATGCTGGCCGGCGCCATCCCAGCCAAGCAGATGGGGCACTTCATGGGCGTGTTCAACGGCTTTATCGTGCTGCCCCAGGTGTGCGCCTCCCTAGGCCTGCCGGCCCTGATGAAGCAGTTTCCCGCCCTCGACCCGCTCAACGTGGTGGTGCTGGGCGGCGTGCTGCTCATCATCGCGGGCCTGCTCACGCTGCGCGTAGACGACAACGAGGCCGCGCCCTTCCCCTTCGAGGACGAGCACGTGCGCGTAGGCTACGATGCGCTGGCCCGCGACAGCTCGCACCTGTAGGTCCTAGCCGGCCACGTAGCCTGCGCATTTCGCCCGCCCTGCCCGGATGCTAGCTGCACCGCGCAAGGCGGGCGAAATGCGTTTACCGCACCGCCTGCAGGTTTTTACCCAGCATATCCTCCCAGCGGTAGTAGTGGAAGGTTTTATTGTCGGACATAGCCACGAACAGGCCGTGCGGAAACTGCGCGTTCAGGGGCACGTTGGTGACGTCGGAGCCGTCGCTGAAATGGGCGGCCACGGGCACGGCGCGCAGCTCGGGGTGGGCGTTGGGGTCGGTGGCGGTGCCCTGGCGCGGGAAGAAGCGGAAAGTGCTGGCGCCCTGGTCGCTCACCAGGAGGTAGCCGGTGCGGGGGCCAGTTTTGTAGATGCTGATGCCCTCATGGTCTTCGGCAAAGCCGGTGCGGGCAAACAAGGCCAGCTCGGCGTTGCCCTTGGCTGGGTCGGCGTAGTACTTGCGCACGCCCACGCCCTCGTCGGAGTAGTAGATGAAGCCCAGCTCGTTATCGACGGCGATGGACTCGATTTCCTTCTTGCCGCTCCAGGTGCCGAAGGTGCGCACCAGCGTCATGGTGAGTTGGCCCTGGCCGTCGTCGGCGAGGCGGTACTGGGTCAGGTAGCCCTCCCTAGGGCCGGTTTTGCGCCCCACCACGGCAAACATGGCCCCATCGCTGGGCCGGGTGTAGATGGCGATGCCCATGGGCATCCGCTCCTCGGCCGGCGCGCCCGCAAATACGGCCAGGTTGCCGTAGTCGAGCGGGTGCATATCGGGCAGGCGGTAGGCGCGCAACAGGCCGGTTTCGCGCTCAGTGACGAGAGCAAAATCGGTAGGCTGGCCCCCTAGGGGCAGGCCGTAGGCCAGGTCCACGTTGTTGGGGCGCTTGAGGCCGTGCACGGTTTTGCCGGGCACTTCCTTGCCTTGCAGGTCGAATACGTACAGGCCGCCGTCCGAATCCTTATCGGTGCCGATGACCAGACTCCGGGCCGGGTCTTGGGCATTGACCCAGATGGCGGGGTCGTCGGTGTCGTAGCGCACGGGCTGGGTCACGACCACTGGGCGCACCACGCCGGGCCCGGTGTTGGTGCCGTCGGCGGCGAGGGCGGCCGGCGTACTGCTGGTGGCCTGGGCGGCGTGCTGGCAGCCGGTGGGCAGCAGCACCAGGGGGCCTAGGGCCAGGGCCAGCGCGGCGGGCAGGCGGAGGGTGGCGAAGAGCATAAGGTAATTAGGCAGAATGAAAATATAACGAGTCGCCCGGAGGAGACCTCACCCCCGGCCCCTCTCCTTCGGGAGAGGGGAGCCACGGCGGCCCCAAGCGGTAATCGTCAGGCTCCCCTCTCCCGAAGGAGAGGGGCCGGGGGTGAGGTTAAGCGCAAAGGGCAATATGTAACGACCGGGGCCCTAGGGTTACTGCTGGTTGCCCACGTTGCCCGATTGGTAGGCGCCCGCGTCGGGGCCGGGCAGGCTGGGGGTGGGCGTGAACAGGCCGCGCACCGAGAGGCCGCCCACCGCATTGAGGGGCACGCAGGCGGTGCTGCCCTTGCTGAGGGCCGGCGAGCTGCCTTGCAGGCGCAGGTTGCTGGTAGGGTTCAAGAAGTTGGCCTGCTGCATGGCGGCGCTGGGAGCGGCGGTGGTGCCGGCGGCGGTGCTCAGGTCGGCCAGCACAAATTTGGGGTCGTTGGCGCCGGCCGTGCCGCGCGTGTCGTGGGGCTGGTTGGCCGTGACCGAGCCGGCCGTGGCGGCGTTGAACTCGGCTACCTGGTAGCTGCTGTTGCCGTAGTAGTACTGGTTGTCGTATTTGATGTTGGTCAGGTCGGGCGGCGAGTCGGAGCGCAGGCGCAGGCCGAAGCGGCAGTTGACAATCAGGTTATTGTAAATCTGGCCGGCGGCCTGCACCTCGTAGTTGATGGAGCCGCCGCGGCCCGACTTGGTTTGGCGGTAGCCGCAGTTGAGGTAGGTGTTGTTGTAGGTGGCCACGTTGGCCTGCACCGGCGCGGCGGCCACCGAGGCCACCTTGCTGCCGTTGGTGGCCACGCCCACGAAGGTATTGTAGGCCACGTCGCCCACGCAGCCGGCCTTGAGGTTGATGCCCTCGCCGCCGGTTTTGCCACACTTCTCGAAGCGGCTGCGCATGATGCTGAACTTGCAGCTTTGCAGGCGCATCATGTCATCGACGCTGCCGTAGAAGTAGCTGTCTTCGATAACGCACATAGCGGTGGTTTTCTTGGCCAGCATCGACACGCCGTACTTGGGGTCGCCGGCCGCGTAGCCGGTGGGGGCGTTGGCGCCGTAGGGGCCGCCCACGTAGCCCAGCTGCGTCCAGCGCAGCACCAGCAGCGAGGCGCCGTCGGCGTTGATGCCGCCCCAGTAGCCCTTAAAGGCGGGGTCGGTGGCCACGGCCTGGGCCTGGGTGGGGTCGCCCTTAAGGTTGTCGGCGATAGTCATCACCACCGGCGCGGCCTTGGTGCCCAGACTCAGCAGCGTGCCATTCACCACAAAGCCGGGGTTGTTGCTGGCCTGCCCGAAGGTGCCGGGCGACTTGGGCTTGCCAATCACCAGAATCTTTACACCCGGCTGCAGCAGCAGCGTGTCGCCGTCGTTTACGGTCACGTCGCCCACCATGTAGTAGGGTGCCGTGCGCCCGGCAATGGTGCCCTTGAGGGGGCTGCGTAGCGTGTCGCCGCTGAATGCCTGCCCCACCGTTTGCACGGGCGCGGCAATGTCGATGATATCCTCGCAGGAGCTGGTGAGCAGCGCGGTGCCGAGCAGCAGCGCGGCGGCCGGCCCTAGGGTAGTAAAGCGCATAGTAGACAGGTTGTTCTGGTGGGCGCCTCACCCCCCGGCCCCCTCTCCTTCAGAGAGGGGGAGCCACGGTGGCGCGGGCATTTATTTTATTAGGTAGTCGACTGGCTCCCCCTCTCTGAAGGAGAGGGGGCCGGGGGGTGAGGCGCCCCGCGAAGGACGACCCATCCTGCAGAGGCTACCTTAAAACCGGAAGCGCAGGCCGGCCAGGTAGTAGGCGCGGTAAGTTTGGTTGATGACGGCCACGCGGTCGGCGCGGTCCTGGTAGGGGAAGGCCGTGGTGGCGGGGCTGCCGGCCGAGGCGGGCGCGCCGGGCGCCAGAATATCCACCTGGTAGGGCGTGTTGAGCAGGTTCTGCACCTTCACGTAGGCCGTCAGGCTATGGGCTTTGTCGGCCCGGCTCAGGCGCTTCTCGGCCGAAAAGTCGAGCTGCGATTGTGCCCGCTGCCAGTAGTCGAGGCCCAGGTACTGGCCCACCTGCACGATGCGGGCGCCAGTGTACACGTAGGCCAGCTGCACGTCGAGCCCTAGGGCCGGGTTCTTATACAAGAGCGAAGCGTTGGCCACGTGCTTGGCCTGGCCTTGCAGGGGGCGCTTCTGAGGCACACTCAGGCTGGCATCGTCGGCGGTGGCGTTGCGGGCCTTTAGGGTCGTGATTTCGGAGTGCGTGAAGGTGTAGTTGGTGGACAGCCCCAGGGGCCCGAAGAACTTGACGCCCACCCACTCGAAGCCGTAGTTGGTGGCCGTGCCGAAGTTGCTGGGCTGGTACACCGTCACGGTGGTGTTGGGCAGCGCCACCAGGGCGTACTCAATCGGGTTTTGCAGGTTCTTGTAGAACGCGCCCACCATCACCTGGTCGTTGCCGGCCCCAAACAGCTCGTAGCGCAAGTCCAGGTTCTGGGCCTTGGTGTGCAGCAGGTAGGGGTTGCCGGCCTCGGGGTAGATGTTGCTCTCACTCACGCTGCCCGCGTTGTTGTGGGGCGTCAGCTCGAAGAAGCTGGGGCGGCTGAGGCTGGCGAAGTACGAGGCGCGCAGGTTTTGGCGGGCGCTCAGGGCGTAGCGCAGGTGCAGGCTGGGTAGCCAGTCGGTGTAGAGCTGGCGGCCCTTGTAGGCGGCCTCCGTGATGGGCAGGCTGGTGAGGTAGGCTTGGTTGGTGTGCTCGGCGCGCAGGCCGCCCAGCACTTCCCAGGCGCCGCGCGCCAGCCGCAGCTGCCCGTAGCCGGCCGCGATTTTCTCGGTGGCCGAGTAGTTGTTGTTGCCCACGTAAATGCCCTGCGGGTTGAACACCGAGTAAGGCTCCGAGCTGATGTCCTGCTCGTTGCTGGCCAGCTGGCCCGAGGCGCGCAGCTGGTAGCTCAGGTAGTGGTTCACGCGGTCCTTGTCGCGGTAGAGGCCCCCTAGGCCCAGCTCCAGGCCCTCAGCCAGCTGGTACTTCAGGTTGAGGTAGGCGGCCTTGTCCTGGTCGGTGTTGTCGAGCCAGATGCGGCTCACGTCCTGCCAGCGATTGCCGGCGGTGGTCAGCTTCAGGTCCTGCTCAGCTACATCGGGCACGTTGTTGGCCGCCCGCGAATACACCGCCGACCAGTTCACGCTCAGGCGGTCGGTCAGCTGGTGGTCGCCCTGCAGGGTGCCGTTGGCGATGCTCTGGCGCTGCAGGCGCGAGCGCAGGCGGCGGTCCACGTCGGGGCGGGCCATGCCCTTGTAGGTGGTATCGGTTTCGAAGCGGGCCTGGGCCTCGTCGAGCTGCAGGTAGGCGCCGTAGAAGCGCAGCGTGTTGCGGCTGTCGAGGCGGTAGTCGAGCTTGGCGTTCAGCCCTAGGCGCTCCTGCCGGGTCGAGTACTGCTGCACGTGCAGGGTGCGCAGCACGGGGTAGTTGTCCTGGGTGATGCCCGTTTCGTAGAAGTAGCCGTCCGAGCCGCGGGTCTGGGCCTGGTACGAGCCGGCCAGCAGCACCCCCAGGCGCTGGTTTTGGCCGTAGCGGCTGCCAAAGGTGAGGTTGCCGAGCAGGTTGGGTAGGGCGGTTTTGTTGGAAAACTTCGCCCACGGAAAGTCGCCTAGGGTGGCCTGGTAGTCCGAGCCGTTACGGGCGGCCGGCGACTGCCGGTTGATGGCGCCGCGGTCGAAGCTCAGGAGCGAGCGGTCGAAAAACAGCTGCCCGTAGCCCGTGCCCAGCTGCCCCGACCAGGTGCGCTCGGCGGGCGCGTCCTTCATCACCAGGTTCACCACCCCGCCGATGGCGTCGCCTTCCATGCTGGGCGTTAGGGCCTTGGTTACTTCCAGGCGCTGCAGCAGGTCGGCCGGGAAGATGTCGAGCGGCACGTAGCGGTTGTAGGGGTCGGGGCTGGGAATCTTGATGCCGTTGACCAGCGTGTAGTTGTAGCGCTTGTCCATGCCGCGCAGGATGGCGTAGCGCCCGTCGCCGTTGGTGCTGCGCTCCAGCGTCACGCCCGATACGCGCTGTAACACGTTGGCCACCTGGATATCGGGCGACACCTGAATGGCCTGGGCCGATACCACGTTCACGATGCTCGGCGCCAGCTGCTCGGCGCGGCGGGCGGTGGTTTCGCCCTCGGGGTCGCGCCGGCCCTGTACGGTCACCTCCTCCAGGGCGTTGTCTTTATCGCGCAGGCGCAGGCTCAGCACCTGGTCGGGCTGCGCGGTGGTCAGCGACACGTGCTGGCTGTGCACCTGGTAGCCCACAAACTGGCTGGCCAGCTCGTACTCGCCGGCCGGCACGTTGCGCAGCACGAAGGTGCCATCGAGCTGCACCTGGGCGTTGTGCGGGGTGCCCTGCAGGTGCACGATGGCGCCCACCAGCGGCTCGCCGGTGCGGGCGTCCATCACCCGCCCCCGAATGGTACCCGCCAGCACCGAAAGCGGCAAAAAAAGCAGCCCACAGAAAGCCGAGTAGAGTGGTCTCATTATTAGCACATTAGAAATTAGACCTAATCGAATGCAAAGGTCTTCTCTATGCCGGGTGGCCGCCAAGCGGCGCGAGCAGCCGGGCGGCGCGCGGCCGGGCCAGCAATGGGACGATACCTAGCCACCACGCTTTACAGCGCGCTTATTCATTGCATTAAATCATGTTTTTATCATTGCATTAAGAACTACCGAGCCTTCTTAACACTAACGTAGCCTAGGGGCCACAAACGAACATTACCGCGCCATTACAGGCATATTATCAGCTTATTACCTCCTCTACCAACGGGTGCGCCAGTCAAGCGGCGCGGCACTTCTGCCAAGGTTATCAAATTGTATCCTAACTAGAAGGCGCCGGCGCCGGGCTCTACTTTCGCCGCCAGGTAGCCCCTAGGGGCTTTTCAGATTCGGCGATGCGTAGCGTACAAGAAGGAATGAGGCGGCAACTGCGGCGCGTGGGCGCGCTGCTGGCACTGCTGGGCGCGCAGCAGGTGGCGGTGGGCCAGGCCGCGCACCCCAGCCCTTGGGCTACGGCCGCGCCAACTGCGCTGCCGCCCCCGGCCAGCCTCAGCAAAGGCGTGTGGCTGAAGGGCGACCTGCACGTGCACTCGCGCCACAGCAAGGAGTCTTCCAACAACCCGGTGGGCAAGATTGTGGCCTTTGCGCAGTCGGTGGGCATGGACTACCTGGCCATTACCGACCACGACAACCACGTGGATGGCGACGTGGCCCACCACACCTGGGCCGACCCCGAGTTTCAGGCCAGCCCCCTGCTGATGCTCTACGCCGCCGAGTGGACCACCGTGCGCGGCCACGGCAACGCCCTCTCGGCCCGGCCCTACGACCACCAGCGCCTCTACGATGTGCGCGACCAGCGCGACGTAGTGGTGGGCGCCGTCAAGAAGCAGCTGGACATCCACCTCTCGGGCAACCACCCCAGCGGCAAAGACCACTTTGGCTACTCCTACGACATGCTGGAGTCGCTGGAAGTGTGGAACTCCGTCATTTGGGCCAACAACGCCAACGCCCAGATGATATGGGACGACATGCTCTCGTCGGGCCGCCGGCTGACGGGGCGGGGTGGCAGCGACGCTCACCACGGCCGCCCCGCCACCCCCGCCGAGGCCACGCCCAACAGCCCCCAGGCCGAGGCCAACTACGTGGGCACGCCCACCACCTGGGTGTTTGCCACCGCCCGCACCACCCAGGCCGTGGTGGACGCCCTCACCGCCGGCCGCGTGTCGGTGAGCATGAACCCCTTTGCCCCTAGGGTCGAGTTCACGGCCGACCTCAACCAGGACGGCCAGCCCGACCTGATGATGGGCGACAACGCCCTGGCTACCGGCCAGCCGGTGCGGTTTCGGGTGCAGCTGGCGGGCCCGGTGCCAGCCGGCGCCACCTACACCGTGCGCGTGGTGAAGAACGGCAACCCCCTGGATACCTTGCAGCTAGCCGGCAAGCGCCCCGCTGTAGAATTCACCGACACCCCGGCCGCCACCGGCCGCACCTACTACCGCGTGCTGGTGGAAGGCCCGCCCACCCCCTACCCCCAGGTACCCAAGTCGATGGCCCTAAGCGCCCCCATGGTGGGCTTCTCCAACCCCATTTACTTCAATCTCGACCCCAATTTTTAGCGGCAAGCCGGCGGCGATGCAGCGCGCCTACTCCTCGTGGCCCGGCAGGGCCCTAGGGACGGTGGCGGCTTGCTGCTTGTCCTCCAGGGCCAGCCGGGCTTGCTCGGCGGCCGAGGGGTGCAGCTGAAACTTGCTCAGGTCGGGCTGCCCGGCATCGACCCAGGCCGTGTACCAGCAGGCCCCGATGAGGCGCGCGGCGTAGCGCAGCTGGCGCTCTACCTGGCCCCCCAGGCGGCGGTGGTAGGCCTGGCTGAACTCGCGCGAGTACACCCGCACGGTGCGGTTACCGCGCAGCTCGTAGGCGTACTTGCGGTCCTCGCTCAGCTCCTGGCTGACCAGGTGCTCCATAGCAAAAACCGAATCGACGGCGGCGTGGGCGCGGGCCACGGCCGCCCAGGCGGCCTCGGTGGGGCGCTCCAGGTACGGCGCCTGGCCCGTCAGCAAATCGTAGCTCTCGGCATTCAGCTCGGGCAGCCGCGACTCCCAGAGGCCGTGGATACCGGTTTGGCCCGTGAGCTGGCCGTTGTAGTTGCGGGTGGTGTGCAGGGGCACGCAGGCATCGGCCACGTAGTGCCCCAGGTCGGCCGCCAAGCGCAAAATCTGGTCGGCGTCGCGGGCTGCAAAGGCGGCTTGCAGCTGGCGCTCCATGCGGGCTATTTGCCAGGGCACGATGCCGTGGCGCAGCAGCGAGTCCTCGCCGCCCACGCGGGCTACGGCGTCGGCGTAGGCCCTAGGCAAGCCGCGGCCGTGGGTAGTCAGGGCGCTGTCGCCGTAGGCATCCACGTCCAGAAAGTGGCGCGGGGCCTCGCCGGGCACCAGCGTGCGGCGCGCGTCGGGCCGGGTGGCGTTGGCGGTGAGGTACTCAATGTTGGCCTTGAAGAAGGGCAGCATCTCGGGCGGCAGCGTGTACACGGCCAGCCGGTTCAGCAGCCGGTGGCCGTAGAAGCCCCAGGCCTGGGCGCGGTAGGTGAGCAGGCACAACCACGCCAGGCCCAGCCAGCTACCCAGGCGTAGGGAGAATTTCATCCCCCCAAGATAGCTACAGACGCTCGAGCTTAGTAAACAGGCCGCGGCGCGGGGGCCGGGTAGCGAGCACCAGCATCCGGTCGAAGTTGCGCTGCACGTAGCGCGGCTGGGCGCTGTGCTGCTCGAAGCGCTCGATTACTTCCCGCTCGTGCCGCTGGCTGTAGCGCGACCAGCGTACCATATTGCCCACGAAGTAGACGGCTATCATCGTGGCAGATACCACTTGCGCCCCGGCCACAAAACGGCCTGCCGATGGGTTGGGGTTGGCAGCGCCTATGATGGCCGAGGGCAGCAAAGCGCCCTCGAGCAGCCCCACGAAGCGCCCGCCCCGGCGGTTGTAGCGAAATACCCGGTGCAGCACGGCTACGCTGTCTTCATGCGTCAGGATGGGGCGGGCACTGGGCGCGGCGGGCGCTTGCTGGGCGTGACCGGGCAGCAGGTTGCCCATTCCGAGCAGCGCTGCAACTAGTAAGAGTAATTTCATAGCCAGCAGAGGTTTAGGTAACACTGTCCGTTCGCCGCTGCTAAGCTACACTCTATTAGCAGCCTTACCAAACTCGCCGCCGCACCAAAAAGGGCAGCACCTTCCGGCACTGCCCTTTTCAAGCTACTACTACCCCTAGGGCCTAGCGCCGCCCCGCGCCCACCGGAAACTTCATGCGGTACTCGTGGTGCACGTCGCCCTTGCTGATGCGGGCCAGCTTGCCTTTCAGCAACTGCTTTTTGAAGGCCGAGAGCTTGTCGGTAAACAGCACACCCTCCAAGTGGTCGTACTCGTGCTGAATGATGCGGGCCGTCATGCCCGAGAAGCCTTCCTCGTGCACCTGGCGGTTTTCGTCCTCGTAGCGCAGCACAATGTCAGGGCAGCGGTGCACTAGCTCCCGGATGCCGGGAATGCTCAGGCAGCCTTCCTCGAAGCCCCATTCCTCGCCGGTTTCGCTCACCATGCGCGGGTTGATAAAGGCGCGCTTCACGGCGGGCTCGGGGGCTTCGTCGCTGGGCTCGTCGTCCTCGTCGGGCGTCACCATCGGGCCCGAGTCGATAACGAACAGCCGCACGGCCTTGCCAACTTGGGGCGCGGCCAGGCCCACGCCGTGGGCCGAATACATGGTTTCGAACATATCCTGCACCAACTGGTGCAGCTCGGCGGGCGAGAAATCGGCGGGTAAGTCCTTGGCGCGGGTTTTTAGCACCGGGTCGCCCACCGCCACTATCGGATAAATCATTGTCGAAGAGGGGATTCTAAATAAGATTGCAGAATAAGCGCCGCACTCACCTTGTCAACGGTAGCCTTGTTTTGGCGGGCTTTGCGCCCTAGGCCCCCGGCCAGCATGGCCTGCTTGGCCAGGCGCGAAGTAAAGCGCTCGTCGATTTCGTGCACCGTTACGGTAGGCGGCAGCTCGCGGCGCAGGCGGCGCAGCAGCCCCACCACGGCGCTGGTCGAGTCGGTGGCTTCGCCCAGCAGCGTGCGCGGCATGCCCACCACCACGGCCGCCAGCGGCTCGCGCTGCTGGTAGTCGAGTACAAACTTCATTACATCTTGGCTATGAATGGTATCCAGGGGCGAGGCGATGAGCTGCAGCGGGTCGGTAATGGCCAGCCCCACGCGCTTGTGGCCGTAGTCGAGGGCAAGAATGCGGCCGGGCGTGGGCATGGGTAAAGGGGGCAAGTGAGGGGCGCAACGTGAACCGGAAGCGGTAGCTAACACCAACCTAGCCTGAGCGTTTGCGCCCCGCAAAGATACGACCGGGGCTTGCGGGGCCGCCGGGGCCTAGGAAACGCGCCGCCTAGGGTGCTTAGGCTTTTCAAATAAAAAATAAGGACTTAACCAGAAAACGCTGCTTTCCTGCGCAGCAACAGCGGCGCTATAGTGGAAGTGCAATAAATTTGGGTGCTACCGCCAGAAATTCCTGCTTGAGTTAAATTTTACGACGCGCCTTTTGTCCATGTCCGCCCCTTTGCTGCCCCCTGGTGCCCCCACTGCTGTGCCCGCCCGCCCCCGGCGGCGCTGGCTGCGCGTGGCGGTGCTGCCAGCGCTCACGCTGGGCATTGGCATCATCTTGGGCACCAATCCGTTCCGGCCCCACTCCGACAACCCTGACGCGGTGGCCCGCGGCTACCTGCGCTACAAGGAAATCCTGACGGCCATCGACCGCGACTACGTGGACACGGTGGACGCCGACGCGCTGAGCGACTACGCCGTGGCGCAGCTGCTGGGCCACCTCGACCCGCACTCGACCTACATTCCAGCCCGCGAGCGCGACCAAACCGATGCCTTTTTGCAAAGCTCGTTCGACGGCGTGGGGCTGGATTTCTTTATGTTTCGCGATACGGCCACGGTGTCGGTGGTGCTGCCCGGTGGGCCGGCGGCGGCGGCCGGCGTGCAGCCCGGCGACCAGCTTTTGCGCGTGGGCCCGGCCGCCGTGGCGGGCCAGCAGTTGGCAGCCGGGCCGCTGGGCCAGCTGCTGCGAGGCCCTCGGGCCAGCACGGTGGCCCTAGGCCTGCTGCGCCACCACGAGCCCCTGACCCTGCACCTCACCCGCAGCCGCTTGCCCAATGCTTCCGTGGAGCCGGGCGTGCTGCTGGAAGACGGCCAAACGGGCTACCTCAAGGTAACGCGCTTTGCGGCTACCACTTACGAGGAGTTTAAAGCCCAGCTGGCCGACTTGCAGCGCCAGGGCGTGAAGCGCCTAGTACTGGACTTGCGCGGCAACCCCGGCGGCTACCTCGACCGGGCCACCCGCCTGGCCGACGAGTTTATCGGCGGCTCGCGCAAACTGGTGTACACCCTGGGCAAGGAAGAGCAGTACGCCAGCCAAACCTACGCCCGCGTGGCCGGCGACTGGGAGCAGCAGCCGCTGGTGGTGCTGGTGGATGAGCACAGCGCCTCGGCGGCCGAGGTGCTGGCCGGCGCCTTGCAAGACCACGACCGCGCCCTGCTGGTGGGCCGCCGCACCTTCGGTAAGGGCCTGGTGCAGCAGCCCGTGCAGCTGCAGGATGGCGGCGAGCTGCGCCTCACGGTGGCGCGCTACTACACGCCCGCCGGCCGCTGCATCCAGAAGCCCTACGGCCCCGACCGTGCCGCCTACCAGCGTGAATTAGCTGAGCGCCAGCGCCGCCCCGAGCTAACCCTAGCCGACAGCGCCCACCTCGACCCCGCTCTGCGCTTCCGCACCGACCACGGCCGGGTGGTGTACGGCGGCGGCGGCATTATGCCCGATGTGCTGGTGCCGCACGATACCCTAGGGCACTCGGCCTACTACCAGCGGCTACTGGCCAGCGGCGCGGCGGGCGCCTACGCCGTGCGCTTCTACCAGCAGCACAAGGTGGAGCTGGCGGGCCTGCGCTTTGCGCAGTACCAAGCCGTTTTCCGCATCAGCGATGCCGAGCTGGACGGCCTGATGCGCCTGGCGGCCCGCGCCGGGGTGCCGGCCAGTTTGCCGGCGCTGCGCACGTGCGCGCCGGCGCTGCGCAGCTACCTCAAAGCCAGCATTGCCCGCACCGCCTACGGCCCCGAGGCCGCCCGCACCGTGCTGCGCGACACTGACCCCGAGCTGCAGCAGGCCCTGCACGTGGTGCAAGACAGTACCGCCCAGCTGGCACTACTGGGCGGGCGCTAGGGCGGCGCCGGCCGCCTAAGCGCGCCGAGCAGGCCTAGGCCCCCCCCGGATGCCCAAGGCCCTCACTCCGCGCCCCGGCGCAGGTCGGCCGGGTCGGGCTGGTGCTCCAGCAGGTCGGCCGGCTGGCAGTCTAGTGCCTGGCAGATGGCAGCCAGCGTGCTGAAGCGCACGGCCTTGGCCTTGCCGCTTTTCAGGACGGACAGGTTGGCCAGGGTAATGCCCACTGCTTCGGCCAGGGCACTCAGCGACATCTTACGCCGGGCCAGCATCACGTCGAGGTTTACAACGATGGGCATCAGATAACGAGTTCAGCTTCCTGGCTTAGCACTACCCCGCGCCGGTACACGGCCGCGATGACGGACAGCATAAATCCCACCTGAAAGCCCGGCAGCTCTTCGGTACTCAGCTGCACGTAGTGATTGAGCGAGCTGGCCACGCCCACCGCCCGAAAAGCCGGCACCAAAGCCAGCACGCACGCCTGGGCCGCGTAGTCCCAGAGGCTCAGGCCCAGCACGAGCAGCGCTAGCCGGGCCAGGCGGCGCGCGTTGGCCTCGGTAAAGGGTGTTTCGGGAGTTACGTCCTGCACCAGCTTCAGCAGCAGCCAACTCCCGTATATCCAGAACAGTAGCCCCGGCACCGATACAGCGCCCGGCAGCGCCCCTAGGGCCAGCAGCGCCAGCCGCTTTGGGGCGCTGGGCTCGGGGTAGCGCAGCAGCGGGGTAATGGGGTTGGCTACCAAGTCGAACGCCCGGCCGGGCGCCAGCTGCAGCGCGGGCAGCTTATCCCAGGCCGAGTGGCGCGGCTGGTGCTTGGCGCCATCTTCGTATCCCGCCTGCATCGCATACCAGAACTCGAACTGCGCGGGCCGGTCGGTGCGCAGGCTCAGGCGCACTACTGAGTCGGTAGCGGCATCAGCCATTCCTCCTAGTAGTACCAACGTGAGCCCACACCCAACAAACAGAAAAATACCCGCCAGGATGCGCGCAAACCGCAACGCCCAGGTGAAAGAGGAAATAGCCATACAGATGGTAGAAGTAGGGAGCAATGCGACAAAGAAAGTGCATATTTATTGATAAACAATAAATATGCACTATTTATCAATAAAAATTTATTGATAAACCTTCTACTGCTGAACTACAAAAAAGCCCCTAGGCCGGGTAGTGGGCCTAGGGGCTTTGCGGTGGCAAGCAGCGGGGCAGCAACTATTCTACGGCCACGGCTAGGCGGTTGTAGTAATCAAGCATTTGCGCTACTTCCTGGGGCACGCCGCAGTGCAGGTTGTTGGTGCGGGCAAACGTCTGCACTTTTTGGGCGCGCTCGTTTAGCAGGTGCAGTACGTCGGGGCCGTTCAGACTGAGTTGCTGCAAGGGCTGGTCGGCATTGTGGCCAGAGCCGGCTAGCAGCAGTTGGCCCGGCGAGGCGGTGCCAGGCAGCAGCAGCGGCAGCCACGCCAGCACCAGCGGGCCGGCATCGGTAGCCGTAAGCACCTGCACGGCCTCGCGCCGGTCGAGCTGGTGGCTTTCGTGCACCAGGCGCGGGCGGTAGCGGCGCCGGGTGGCCGGGTCGTTCTCGGTGCCGAGGTCGAAGCCCCGCAGCGCGGCCAGCGGCCAGTAGCTGGTGCTATCGGCCTGCAGCGAGTCCTGCACCTCTACCACGCGCTGCCCCACGTGGTAGCGCAAACCCGGCACCAGCACGCGCCGGCCCGAGAGCAAGTACAGGTAGCCTGCCTCGTAGCGGCCCTCATTTAGAAAAGCGCCCGGCTGCTGGTTGATGGCCGCCTGCGTCAATTGCCGCGCGGCCGGCGCGTTTGCTTGCCGCACCAGCGCCCGGCTGGGGTCGGCGGCGCGCGGCCGGTCCTTGGCTAGGCAAGTCAGCAAGCTCAGTGGCAGCAGCAGCAGAAAGACAAGGCTTTTCAAGGGACAAGCGCTTTAGGTAAGGAGTAGCATTCCAAAACTAAACGCTGCCATAAGCATTTCCTATAGCACTACAAATGAAGCAACAATGCACCTGCAAAACAATTTTTTGCCTTGTTTACTGTTCAGATTAGATTTTTCCAACCTTGGTGTCGCCTAGCAGCCTAGGGCAGCCCGCGCCGTTGCACACTTCACCCCACCGGCTTGGGCTAGCGAGCAGCTTGCCTGCCCCTAGCTGGTCTAGAAAATACTTTAAAAAATCCAACGGTCAGCTACCCTAGGCCCTGCCGAAGCCCGTAAGCTAGCGGTTGCGCCCGTACTGCTCGTGGCTGCTCACCCAGTCGCTGCTGCTGATGGCGGCCCCTAGGCTCAGCTCGCCGGCCAGCACCACGCCGGCCACTATCTCGGCCAGCTTGTTCACGGTGCCTTCGCCCACGCAGCCCAGCATCCGCAGGTACTCGTTTTGGGTGGCCAGGCCCGTGCCGCCGCCGTGCGTGGCCACTATCAGGCTCGGAATGGTGATGTTGAGGTACAGGTCACCCTCGGGGGTTAGTTCGGTGTACAGCACGGCGGCGCTCGACTCGCTGACGTTGGCCACGTCCTGCCCGGTGGCGATGAAGAGGGCCGTAATGCCATTGGCCGAGTGCAGCCCGTTGTTGTTGGCCCCGCTCAAAAACGCGCCCACGTTGCTCACCTGCCCGTGGTAGGCTAGCTGCTCGGGCGTCACGCGCAGGCGCTGCAGCAGCACATCGCGCCGCACCGTAGCCTCGGCCACTACGCGCTTGCCGCGGGTGCGCAGCACGTTAATCTGCGAGGCCTTTTTGTCGGTAGCGACGTTCGATTCGAGGTAAAAATGCCGGATGGGCGCGCCGGGATAGTTTTCCAGCATCCACGAGCAAGCCGCGAACGTGGCGCGGCTCACCATGTTCTGCCCGGCCGCGTCGCCAGTCGAGAAATTGAAGCGCAGGTAGGCAAACTTGCCGGCCAGGTACGCATCTATATATTGCAGCCTGGCTACGCGCGAGGTGCTTTCCGCCTGGGGCCGAATCAGTCCCAGGTTTTCAGTTACCCAGCGGCTGAAATCGCGTGCGCCCCGCGCATCATCAAACACGAACACCGGCGCCCGCTGCATGGCGTCGCCCACCACGGTGCACTTCACGCCGCCGCACAGGTTAAGCACCTGCATACCCCGGTTGTAGCTGGCTACCAGCGTGCCCTCGGTAGTAGCCAGCGGAATGAGAAACTCCCCCTGGGCGTGCTCGCCGCGCACGGCAAGCGGCCCGGCCAGCCCCACCGGCACCTGCGCCACCCCCACGAAGTGCTCGCAGTTGCCGCGCAGGGCGTGGGGGTCAAACGAGTACTGCTTGAGGTGCTCGAACGCCTGCCCCGTAAAGCGCTCGGCAAACTCCTGGCGCGCCCGAATGGGTGCCTCGGCGTAGTCATCGTCCGCGGCCCTAGGGATGCGCCCGTGGCTGTCTATCGTTCCGATGGCATCCTCCACCTCCACGCTCAGCGCCCCAAAGGCATCGGTGCTGAAGCGTACCTGCAGCTGGTGCAGGCCCGCGGGCAGCGGCGGCGTAGCCAGCACAAACGTGAGTTCCTGGCCCACGGGCAGCTCTAGGGCCTGGCCGGCGGCGGGGCCTAGGCTGGTGGCCGGGCGCCGCTCGCCATCCAGGTCCAGCTCAATGGCGCTGGCCGGCACCACCTGGCTGCCAATTCTTACTTCTTCCACGCCCGTCAGGCACACCGTATCCAGGCGGTTTTTGATGCGAAAAGCCACGCCCTGCTGGTCGGGCAGGTTGTGCAGGCTGCCGCGGTTGTAAAGCAGCTTGAGCAGCAAGGGGCTGGGCGTAAAGACCATAGCGAAAGGGCGCGCAGCGCCGTAAAGTGGGCGGGGCAGCAAGCTAGCCATCCCACCGCGCAAAGCTACCCGCTAGCCCCGCCGCGCGCCAACCAGGCAGGTGTATACTTTATGAAGTTGAAAATTCTATCAACTAATCCCTAAACCCCCACCTGGCTTTGGTAGTTATAGCCCGCACGGTCTTGCTGCTAGAATAACTCTTTCACGGTAGCCAACCTTAGTAGCTGCTATCTTTACAGCTTCTTTGCAGCAACAGGGCCTCGGAAAGCTATTTTCCGCGATTTCTTCCCTCTATGAATTCTTTATACGATTATCCCCGCTTTACGCTTGGCCAGGAGTTAACAGGCGAGCAGCGGGCCTTCTTCGCCAAAAACGGTTTTTTGCACTTTCGCCCCTTCGCTTCGCCCGAGCAGGTGCAGGCTTATTTGAAAGCCACGCAGGATGTGCAAGCCAAGTGGCTAGCCGACAACGTAGAAAAGGTGAACGGAGTGCCCATTAAATACGGCAAGGATGTGGATGGCTCGCCCATCGTGCAGCGCTTCGCCTTTGCCTCGCAGCACAGCCCCGTACTGCACGAGCTGCTGCAAGACCCCCGCTTCGAAGCCTTATTTCCGCTGCTGGAGATTGGAGAAGGCCGCGTGGGCGTAAATGAGCGCGATGGTCTGGTAGTTAATCACTACGTCAACGTGGAAGGCTCAGAGTTCAGCCAGATGGGCTGGCATACCGACTCGCTGCGCGACGTTTTTTATGGCAAGCGCATCCGGCCCATGCTCAATGTGGGCTTGCACCTCGACGGCACCAAGGCCACCAACGGCGGCCTGCGCGTGATACCCGGCACCCACCGCCAAAGCATTGGCAAGATGCTGTTTCGCAAGAAGTACTACAAAGACGTGCACTACGACCCCAACGAGATTGCCATCGAAACCGAGCCCGGCGACCTTACCGTGCACGATGGCCGCATGTGGCACCGGGTGGCGCAGTCGCCGCTGGTGGGGGCCGCCTCGCGCCGCCGCGTGATGTACGTACCCATTATTGGGGGCAAGTACCAACCCAAGCGCGACGACAGCCCCACGCCCTTTTACCTGCGCTTTCTGCACTTGGTGAAGTAGCCTAGCCATTCCACATCTTTTGAACCGAGATGGTACCGAGTCCCTACGCTCGGCACCGTCTCGGTTTTTTGTTGTGCTCTACGGCGGCCGGGCGGCGCGCTGCACTAGCCTTGCCATTTACCCTAGGCCTTTCACCTTCTTGCAAGGCGCTAGCCAGCACGCTTCTCAGAACTGAGGGCGAGAATAAGTTAATCAGCTAGCTGCTTTATATACTTACTGAAAAAATCCTCTCTTTTTTGCGTAAAATTTTTCTCCTCATAATCAATATTTTAAGTATATTACTCCAATGGTGAGTGCGCACTCACTGCGAAATGGTGAGCTAACACTTACCGCAGTTTCAAATTATGTCGTAATATTGTCACACTAACGGCTAGCGAGTCCCACCCGGCTAGCAGTTAGCTTACTCTCCTTACCACTCTTTAGTATCTGGCTGTCGTCCCACCCCAGCTAGCAGCGCCTACCACCCACTCTTTAGTACCCAGTTGTCGTCCCACCCCGACTGGTAGCACCTCTGCCCCGCCCCGGCCTGGCAGAATATATTGTCCTCCAACCGGCTGATTCGCTCCCCGCGAATTGGCCGGTTTTTTTTTGAAAGTATTTTCCGCTGTTCAGGAATTTAGCCATCTTATGAAGCTGGCTGCCATTTTCGGCCGACCTTTGCCCTTCAATAGTCGGCAAGCAGCTTATTTTCGAGAGCTGCCCGGCCGTTTCCCGCTACCTTCTTTATCCGCCTTTGACTCCTGCCATGATTACCCGTCGCCAACACATTGCCAACGTGGCATTGCAGCTTTTTGGGGAGCGTGGGTACGACGGCACTTCCACCCAGCAAATTGCCAAGGCCGCAAACGTGTCGGAAGCGCTTATTTTCAAGCACTTCGGTTCGAAGGAGCACTTGCTCGACTTCGTGATTAAGAGTGGCTATCAGCGCATTATCGAGCACAACCGCGGGGGGCTGCTGGAGGAAGACCCGCTCGTTTTCATTCACAGCGTAATTGAGCTGCCATACAAGCTGGTGCAGGAAGAACCCTTTTTTTGGAAGCTGCAGTACCGGCTGGCCGACCACGAAACCAGCCGCCAGCAGCACGAGCGCTTTATGCGGCCGGTACCCGCGCGCCTGCAAGAGGCTTTTACGCAGCTTGGCTACCCCGAGCCAGCTCAGGAAACCAGTCTGCTGCTGCTGCTCATTGAGGCGCTGTGGAAGATTGAGGCCAACAAAACCGACGAGCACGTGCGCGATATGCTCGACTTTATCAAGCGCAAGTACCAGGTGCAGTAGCGCGCGGAGGCCGCACCTTTGCGGCTGCGCGGGCCCTAGGGCCCCTGGCCCGTCGCCCCGCCTATGCACCTGCTCCTCATTACCTGCCCCGACGAGCCGGGGCTGATTCATACCATTACGGGCGTGCTGCTGAGGCAGCAGCTCAATATTCTGCGCAACGACGAGTTCGTGGAGCGGGCGGCGGGCGCCTTTTTTATGCGCACCGAGTTTGCGCCGCCAGCCGCCGGCTTCGATGCGGCCGCGCTGCTCGCCGGGTTGCGGGCGGCGCTGCCCCCTAGGGCCACGGTGCGCCTCAGCAATCAAGCGCCCAAAAAGGTGGTGCTGCTGGCCACCAAGGAGTACCACTGCCTGGGCGAGCTGCTGCTGCGCCACGCCTTTGGCGACCTGAACGCCACTATCGTAGCCGTAGTCAGCAACCACGAGGTGCTGGGGCCGCTGGTGCGGCAGTTTGGGCTGCCGTTTCACTACCTGCCCCACGAGGGGCGCGACCGCCCCACGCACGAGGCGGAGGTGCTGGCGACTATCGAACCGTATGCGCCCGACTTTGTGGTGCTGGCCAAGTATATGCGCATTCTGTCGGCCGAGTTTGTGGCGCAGTACGCGGGCCGGCTTATCAATATTCACCACTCGTTTTTGCCGGCGTTTGTGGGGGCCAGCCCCTACGCCCAGGCCTACGCGCGCGGCGTGAAGCTGATTGGGGCCACCGCGCACTTCGTGACCAACGAGCTGGACAAAGGGCCCATTATTGCGCAGGGCGTGTTGCCCGCCGACCACACCCAGAGCGCCCGCGAGCTGGCCCAGGCCGGGCGCGACGTGGAAAAAACCACCCTGGCCCGCGCCCTCAAGCTGGTGTTTGACGAGCAGGTGTTTGTGCACGGCAACCGCACCGTCATTTTCGGTTGAAAGCGCTACGGTAGGCGGGCAGCACATGGCTTTCTGGTGAAAATCTGCGTATCTAATAAAATTAACCAGTAGTTAAAAGCTTGTGTCGCGTACCATCATTGTCTCCAATCGCCTACCTACCAAAGTTATCCGCACCGAGGACGACCTCACTTTTCAGCCCAGCGAGGGCGGCCTGGCCACGGGCCTAGGGTCGGTATACCGCACGGGCGGCAACCTGTGGATTGGCTGGCCGGGGCTGTTTGTGGGCGATGCCGTGGAGGAAGCCTACATTGATACGGCGCTGGCCGCCGACCACATGGCGCCGGTGTTTCTGACGGAAGGTGAAATTCGGGATTTTTATGAGGGCTTCAGCAACTCCACGCTGTGGCCTACCTTCCACTACTTCAGCGAGTTTGCCACCTACGAGCAAGCCCACTGGGACGCCTACGTGGCGGTGAACGAGAAATTTTGCGCCGCCGTGCTCGAACACGCCGGGCCCGACGACACCATTTGGGTGCACGACTACCAGTTGCTGCTGCTGCCTGAGCTGCTGCGCCGGGCCCGTCCCGAGGCCACTATTGGCTTTTTCCTGCACATCCCGTTTCCGTCGCAAGAGCTGATTCGGGTGCTGCCCTGGCGGGCCGAGCTGCTGCGCGGCATGCTGGGGGCTGACCTCATTGGCTTCCACACCTACGGCTACATGCGCCACTTTTTGAGCGCCGTGACGCACGTGCTGGGCTTGCCGGCCCAAAATGGGCAAATTGAAACCCCCACCCGTTCGGTGCGCGTCGATGCCTTCCCGATGGGCATTGACTACGAGCGCTTTGCGCAGGCTGCCACGGCCGAAGCTACCCTGGCCCACGTGGCCGAGTACCGCGAGGCGCTGCGCGATACGCGGGTCATTTTGTCGATTGACCGCCTCGACTACACCAAGGGCATTGCCCAGCGGCTGCGGGCATTTAACCTGCTGCTGGAGCGCTACCCCGAGTGGCGCGGGCAGGTGAGCCTAATTATGCTGGTGGTGCCCTCGCGCGACCAGGTAGCCCAATACGCCGCCCTGAAGGAAGAGATTGACGAGCTGGTGGGCCGCATCAATGCGCAGTACCGCACCATGAGTTGGAATCCGATTCTGTACTTCTACCGCTCGCTGCCCCTGGAAGAGCTGGCGGCGCTGTATCACCTGGCCGAGGTGGCGCTGGTGACGCCCATGCGCGACGGCATGAACCTGGTAGCCAAGGAGTACGTGGCCAGCCGCACCGACCAGCGCGGGGTGCTCATCCTGAGCGAGCGGGCCGGGGCCGCCCGCGAGCTGTCCGACGCGTTGCTGGTGAACCCCACCGACCTGCACCAGCTAACCGAAACCATGCACGACGCCCTGGTGATGCCCGAGGCCGAGCAGCTGGCTCGCATCAGTGCCATGCAGGAGCTGGTGCGGCGCTACAACGTATTTGCCTGGACCCGGCTATTTATGAACCAACTGACCTACACTAAGATGAAGCAACAGACCCTAGCCCCCGAAATGCTGACCGAGCCGGCCACAGCCAAGCTGGCCGAAGCCTTCCGGGCAGCCGAGGGCACGCGCCTGCTGCTGCTCGACTACGACGGCACCTTGATGCCCTTCTTTGCCGACCCCAAGCAGGCCAAGCCCGACCAGGAGCTGCGTCTATTGCTGCGGGCCCTCACCGAGCTGCCCCGCACCCAGGTGGTTATCATCAGCGGGCGCGACCGGAACACGCTGCAGGAGTGGCTGGGGCACTTGCCCCTAGGCTTCGTGGCCGAGCATGGGGTGTGGCTGCGCGACACCGAGGGCGACTGGGAGCTGATGCAGCCGCTGCGCAGCGACTGGAAGCGCGAACTGCGCCCGGTGCTGGAACTGTACGTGGCGCGCACGGCCGGCTCGTTTATTGAGGAGAAAGACTACTCGCTGGTGTGGCACTACCGCCGCGCCGACGCCGACCTGGGCGAGGTGCGCGCCCGCGAGCTGCTCAGCCACCTGGCCTTTATGACGGCCAACACCGACCTGCAGGTAATGGAGGGACATAAGGTGCTCGAAATCAAGAATGCGGGCATTAATAAAGGCGCGGGGGCAGCGCGCTGGCTGGCCCGCACCGAGCCCGGCTTTGTGCTAACCCTGGGCGATGACCGCACCGACGAGGACACCTTCCGGGCTATGCCGCCCGAAGCCTACACTGTGCGCGTGGGCCTGGCCCGCTCGCTGGCCCGCTACAACCTGGCCACCGTGGCCGAGGTGCGCCAGCTGCTGCGCCATCTGCTAGTGTAGCGGCCTCGTGCCAGCCGCGCCCTAGGGGCTGGGCACTATTAAAAGAGCTGGAGCCTGCTCCGGTCCGGCGGCCTAAATGCTCGTGCCAGGCTATAGGAGCGGGGCTAGCCCCCGCTCGTCATTGCACAATAACCAGATGATTTTGCCGGCTAGTGCGGCTGATTTTTGCCTGCCTCCAAGTAAGAGCTAGCCTCTTCTTTACAGCCTGGCATAGGTATTTAAGCTATCCTAGCTACCCTAGGGCTTGGCGCGGACGCCTAGCTTTGTGGTGCGCACCACCGCGCCGGGTTAGTTGGAAGCCGACTGATGCAACGCCTACCTTAGCCCAGGCGTTGGCCCTAGGGCCAATTTAGGCTGGTGGGCCAGGCGGGGCATTGCCGGCCAGTGGCCCGCTCTACCAGCCCAACTGTTCCCTACCGCACCATGAAGAAGCTTTGGCTGACAGGTCCGCGCCAGCACTCGCCCCACCGCTGGGCGCGGTGGCTCGCGGCTTGCCTGGGCGTGCTGCTGGCGCCGGCCGCCAGCGCGCAGCTGTACTCGCCCCAGAACTACGTTCGGATTGCGCCGCAGAGTACCCCGTCGGCGCTTATCCGGCAGGCGGCCGCGGTGGCGCCCTCGCCGCAGCAGCTGCGCTGGCAGCAGTTGGAGCTAACGGGCTTTTTGCACTTTGGCATCAACACCTTCACTGGCCGCGAGTGGGGCGATGGCACCGAGAGCCCGGCCTTGTTCAACCCCAGCGCCCTCGATGCCGGGCAGTGGGTGCGGGCCTGCAAGGCAGGCGGCATCAAGCAAGTCATCCTCACGGCCAAGCACCACGACGGCTTCTGCTTGTGGCCATCCAAGTACACCAAGCACTCGGTGCAAAGCAGCCCGTGGAAAAACGGCCACGGCGACGTGGTGAAGGAGGTAGCCGAGGCCTGCCGCGCCGAGCACCTGGGGTTTGGCGTGTACCTGTCGCCCTGGGACCGCAACTCGCCCTACTTCGGCGACTCGGCCCGCTACAACGACTACTTCGTTAACCAGCTGACGGAGCTGCTCACCAACTACGGCCGCGTGGACGAGGTATGGTTTGACGGGGCCAACGGCGAAGGGCCGACGGGCCGTAAGCAAGTGTACGACTTCAACCGCTGGTACGCCCTCATTCGGCGCCTGCAGCCCACGGCCGTCATTGCCGTGATGGGCCCCGACGTGCGCTGGGTGGGCACCGAGTCGGGCTACGGGCGCCCTACCGAGTGGAGCGTGGTGCCCCTAGGGGCCCAGAACCAGGAAAAGGTAGCCGCCAACTCGCAGCAAGTTGTGGCCTTCGCGCCCCACAATATGATGGACGACGACCTGGGCAGCCGCGCCAAAATCGCGCACGCGCCGGCCCTGGTATGGTACCCGGCCGAGGTGGACGTATCCATTCGGCCGGGCTGGTTTTACCACCCGGCCGAGGACGCGCAGGTGAAAACCCCGGCGCAGCTGCTGGACATCTACAACAGCTCGGTGGGGCGCAACGGGGTGCTGCTCCTGAATATTCCGCCCGACAAGCGCGGCTTGCTGGCCGAGCCCGATATGGCTAGCTTAAAGGGTTTTAGCAAGGCGCTGCACGACACCTACGCCACCAATCTGCTGGCTGGCGCGCGGGTTAGCGGCCCCCAGGCGGCGCGGGCCCCCGCCCTACTCGATGCCAAGTACGCCACGTACTGGACCACCGCCGGCCCCGCCGACACCACGGCGGTGCTCACCTTCGAGCTGCCTGCTCCCCTAACGTTCGACGTGCTGCAATTACAAGAAAATATTGCCCTAGGGCAGCGCATCGAGCGCTTTGTCCTGGAGCGCCAGCGCGGCGCCGAGTGGCTACCGGTGGCGGCCGGCACCACCGTCGGCTACAAGCGCATCCTCACCTTTGCGCCGGTGCGCGCCCAGCGCCTGCGCCTACGCATCACCTCTTCGCGCCTAAACCCGACGCTCTCGGCCATCGGGCTCTACCGGCAAGCCTTGGCAACTCCCCTGCGCTAACAGTTTTTACCTCGCCCCTATTTCTACTCATGAGCTTACCCAAAGTCGCGCTTGCCCTCGGCCTGCTGGGGGCGCTGGGCACCGCCCCGGCCCGCGCCCAGCAGCAGGGCATCCACCAGCAGTCTACCGAGTACGAGGCGCCCACCGACCCGCTGGTGGTGCAGAAGCTGGACAAGTGGCGCGACCAAAAATTCGGGCTCATTCTGCACTGGGGGTTGTACGCTGTGCCGGGCATCATCGAGTCGTGGAGCATCTGCTCGGAAGACTGGATTGAGCGCGACAGCACCATCGCCTACGAGGACTATAAAAAGCGGTACTGGGGCTACAGCCAGGTGTTTAACCCCGTGAAGTTCAACCCCGAGCAGTGGGCTAGCGTGGCCAAGCAGGCCGGTATGCGCTACCTGGTGTTCACGACCAAGCACCACGACGGCTTTAACATGTTCGACACCAAGCAGTCGGATTTCAAGATTACCAACGGTCCGTTCAAAAACGACCCTAGGGCTAATGTGGCCAAGTACGTGTTCGACGCGTTCCGTAAGCAAAACTTCATGATTGGGGCTTACTTCTCGAAGCCCGACTGGCACTCGCAGGACTTTTGGTGGTCGAAGTACGCTACGCCCAACCGCAACGTCAACTACGACATCAAGAAGTACCCGTGGCGCTGGAAGCACTACCAGGACTTCACTTACAACCAGCTAAGCGAGCTGATGCACGACTACGGGACCATGGATATACTGTGGCTCGACGGCGGCTGGGTGCGCCCGCGCGAAACCGTGAACGCCGAGGTGCGCGCCTGGGGGGCGCCCATTCCCGAGTTTAGCCAGGATGTGAACATGCCGCGCATTGCCGCCATGGCCCGGCAGGCCCAGCCCGGCCTACTGATGGTAGACCGCACCGTGCACGGCCCCTACGAAAACTACCAGACGCCCGAGCAGAAAGTGCCCGACCAGCCCCTGGCCAACCCCTGGGAGAGCTGCCTAACGCTGGCCAACAACTGGGGCTACGTGCCAAACGACGTTTACAAGTCGCCCACCAAAATCATCCACTCGCTGGTAGAGGTGGTGGCCAAGGGCGGCAGCCTGCTGCTGGGGGTCGGCCCCCGGCCCGACGGCACCCTGGACCAGGAAGCCGTGACGCGGCTTTTGGCCATCGGCAAGTGGCTGGATATGAACGGCGCGGCCATTTACAACACCCGCGCCACGCCCCGGTTCCGGGATGGCGCCACCTACTTCACGCAGGGCAAGCAGGGCACCCGCTACGCCATTGCCTGCTTGCCCGAAAACCAGCCTACCCCCACCACCCTCACCTGGACCGGCAACCTACCCCGCAAAGGCAGCAAGCTCACTTTGCTGCAAACCGGCAAAGCCGTGCCGTGGACCCGCCAGGGTGACCAGGTGCGTCTGACGCTGCCCGCCACGCTGGCCAAGCAAGCGGGCGCCTATCCGGCCCTGGCCTTTGCCTTCGTGGCCGAGTAGGGCCCTAGGGCTTCTGCGCCGCAAAAGTGCCGCAGTGAAAGCGCGCTTTGGGCCAACTAATTTTCACTAGGAAATAATCATGCGAAATAAATGGCGGCATAAATTGTCGCACCATTTATTTTTTGTATTATTATAAATTCACATTAACTTCATTTTATAAGTTTTTATAAATAATTACTGAGTTGAGTTTGGCTTAGCAATTATCTATATCTACGGGTATTTAATGTCGAAATAAGCCCGGTACCTGAGCCCCTAATTGCCAAGCTGCGTTGAGCCAGCTGGCTTAAGTAGCTAGGTGCGTAATACATGCGCTTACAAACGCGTGAATAGCCTATAACTCATTTGTTTTATCATTAACAGATGTTTACTTTTGGCTCCTCGCATTGGCATCGGCACGCAAAAAATAGTTATGTAACTGAGCAACAACTGCGTGGCACTGCTACCCAGCTACGTACAGGTTACGGCATCAAATCGGTCCTATTACTGACTCGCCCCAGGTAGCTTAGCTAGTGAAATTTTGGGTTGCTAAAACGATTTAAAGGGACTTTTTGCAGCGTTTCTGAGGGGCAGCCCTATTTTTAGTAAGCTCTCCATTCGCTACTAAATACTCCATTTACCGCACCCTTTTTTACTGAGATTCTAGTCTCCTTTTTAACCGGCAGTTGGCTTGCGAAATGATTCAATTAGCCGCGTCAGCTTACAGTTTATCAGCAAGCTACGTGCAGTAACAGAGCAGCTATACCAAGCTAATTTGCCGACGTGCCTACCCGGAATTTTTCAAGTAACCAGTTCATTTTCTTCACCTTAAACTTCCCCACATGAAAAGAATCCTACAATTTCTGGCGCTACTCCTGCTGCTCGGCCAGAGCTACCTCGGCCACGCGCAATCGAGTAAGGTTTCGGGGAAAGTAACGGCCGCCGACAACCAGGTGCTCATTGGCGTGAGCGTGGTAGTGAGCGGCGGCGCCCAGGGCACTGTTACGGATGTGGATGGCAACTACGTCATTACCGTGCCCAACGATGCTTCCCTAGTGTTTTCCTACGTGGGCTACCTCAGCCAAACGGTGTCCGTGCGGGGCCGCTCCTCCATCAACGTGGTGATGGCCGTGGACAATAAGGAGCTGGGCGAAGTAGTGGTGACGGCCCTAGGCATTAAAAAGGATGAGCGCGCCCTAGGCTACTCCGTCTCGAAAGTGGAGGGACAGGCCCTGTCGGTGGCGCGCGAAACCAACGTCGCCACTTCGCTGCAGGGCCGGGTAGCCGGCCTGAACGTGGGCAGCACCAGCGGCGGCCCCGGCTCGGCGGCCCGCCTCAATATCCGGGGCGTAACGTCGTTTTCGGGCACTTCGCAGCCGCTCATCGTTATCAACGGCGTGCCGATGGACAACACCGTGCGCGGCAGCTCGGGCGAGTGGGGCGGCGCCGACCTAGGCGACGGTATCAGCAACATCAACCCCGATGACATCGAGTCGATGACCGTGCTGAAGGGCTCGACGGCCTCGGCCCTGTACGGGGCGCGGGCGGCCAACGGCGTTATTCAGATAACGACCAAGAGCGGCTTGCGCAACAAAACTACCATCACCTACAACACCAACTACCAGTTTGACCACGCGGTGGACAACCGCGACTTCCAGACGCAGTATGGGCAGGGCAGCCAGGGGCTGAAGCCGACCGACCAGGCCTCGGCCATCATTTCGGGCAATACGGCCTGGGGCCAGCGCCTAGATGGCTCGCAGACGTACGGCATTGACGGGCAGCAGCACCCCTACTCGCTGGCGGGCGACAACTTTCACAATTTTTACCGCACCGGCACCTCCTGGACTAACACCGTATCGGTGTCGGGCGGCGGCGAAAAGGGCGTGTACCGCCTCTCGCTGTCCAACCTCGACAACAAGTCCATTCTGCGCAGCAGCGGGCTGGCGCGCCGCACGGCCACCTTCACCACCTCCTACGATCTAACCAAGAAGCTGAGCTTCAACCTGTCGGCCAACTACATCGACCAGGAGGACACCAACCGCCCTCAGCTGAGCGATGCGCCGCTGAACGCCAACAACATCCTGTTCTTGTCGCCTAACATCGACCAGTCGCTGCTGGCGCCCGGCTTTGACGTTAACCGCAACGGCTTAGAAACCGCCTGGAACGTGGACAGCTACACCACCAACCCCTGGTTTGTCGTTAATCAGTACATCAACAACCTGTCGCGCAAACGTTTGATTGGGGTGGTATCGGGCAAGTATGCGTTCACCGACTACCTCTCGCTGATGGCCCGCACGGGCTACGACTATTCCAGCGACCGGCGCTTCAACGTGGAGCCCTACGGCACCCTCTACACGACCAATGGCGAGGGCAGCTTGCAAAACCTGACGCTAGGCACGCGCCTGGAAATGAACAGCGACGCCTTGCTCTCGTTCAACAAGCAGTTCAACCAGGACTTTACGGTGAGCGCCAGCCTAGGGGGTAACTACCGCTACAACCGCTTCGAGAGCAGCCGTTTATACGGCGGGCAGTTTATCGTGCCTTACCTGTACACGCCCACCAACTTGCGCACCCGCAACCTGGAGTATCAGTTCACGGAGCTGGTAACGCCTTCGGTGTACTACACGGCCGACTTCACCTACAAGTTCTTGACCCTGAGCACGACCGGCCGCTACGACCGCTTCTCGACGCTGCCTAACGGCAACCGCAGCATCTTCACGCCTTCGGTGTCGGGTAGCTTCATCTTCTCCGACCTGCTGCAGTCGCCCGCGCTGAGCTATGGCAAGCTGCGCGCCTCGTATGCCAAAACCAGCGGCGAGCCGGCCCAGCCCTACCAGACCAGCTTCTACTACAACATCGGCAACCCCATCAACGGCACGCCGCGCGCCAACTTCGACTCGCGCCTACCCAATGCCAACCTGCGGCCCTTTAGCCTGCGCGAGTACGAGCTGGGCACCGAGCTGAAATTCTTCAACGGGCGCATTGGCGTAGACGTGGCCTACTTCGACCGCCAAACCAACGGCGAGATTGTGGGTGCCGGCCTCTCCATCGCGTCGGGCTTCGATAGCCGCTCGGTGAACCTGGGCGCCACCCGCAACCGCGGCGTGGAAGCGTTGCTGACCGTGGTGCCCGTGCGCCGCGGCGCCTTCAACTGGACGTCCTCGCTCAACTTCACCAAGCTGAAGAACGAGGTGCTGGACATCGACCAGTCGGCCAACCCCTCGCCGCTGCAAACCGGCACCTACCGCCCGATGAACGCCAATATTTCCATTGTGAAAGGGCTGCCCATTGCGCAGATTATGGCCTACGACTACAAGCGCGACGCCAGCGGCAACGTGGTGGTGGGCGCCAACGGCGTGCCCCTGCGCGGCAACCTGACGCCCATGGGCTCGGGCATTGCTAACCTCTACGGCGGCTGGAACAACGATTTCAACTACAAGAATTTCAACCTGTCGTTCCTGATTGACTACCGCTTCAACAACAAAATCCTGTCGGCCACCGAGTACTACTCCTACGTGCGGGGCCTGAACCAGGCTACCCTGGCGGGCCGCGACAATGGCGTAGTAGCCACCGGCGTAACCGAGGGCGGGGCCGTGAATACCATTTCGGTACCGGCCTACATCTACTACCCGCAGCTGGCGGCCAACGTGTCGTCGCTGGAGGTGCTCGATGGCAGCTTCATCAAGTTCCGCCAGCTGGTGTTCGGCTACACTTTCACGCAGAGCCTGCTGTCGCACACGCCGTTCCAAGATATTACGCTGTCGCTGGTGGGCCGCAACCTGTTCACCATCCTCAAGCACACCGACAACATCGACCCCGAGAACACCATTTCGCCGCTCGTGGCCTACGCCGGTGTAGAAGGTGGCTCGCTGCCCTTCGCCCGCACCTACGGCGTGACCCTCAACGTAAAATTTAAGTAAGCGACGCCATGAAAAAGCTAATTCCTTTCGTTGCGCTGGCGGCCCTTTTAGGGAGTTCATCCTGCTCCGAGAAATACCTCGACCAGATAAATACCAACCCCAACGCCGCCTCGGCCAGCAACCTCGACCCCAACTACCTGCTCACCGACGGCGAGCTGACTTTTGCCAACACCGGCTACGGGCAGCTGCTCTATGAAGCGCCCGCCATCCAAGGCCTGGCCAGCACCTTCAACTACTACGGCAACGGCGATAAGTACGTGAACGCGGGCGGCTTTACGGGCTACCAGGCGCTCATTTTCAGCCAGGGCTACACGGCCATCAGCCGCCTGCAGCAGGCCATCAGCGTGGCCAACACGCAGAGCGCCACCCGCTACGCCAACGTCATCGCCATCAGCAACATCATGGAGGTGATGATATTTCAGCGCATCACCGACACCTACGGCGACGTGCCTTACACGCAAGCAGTACAGGCCGCGGCGGGCATTGTGACGCCGCAGTACGACAAGCAGCAGGACATTTACCCGGCCCTGCTGACGCAACTCGACGCGGCCATCGCCAGCCTGAGCACCAGCGGCCCCACGGCCTCGGGCGACTTGCTGTACGGCGGCGACGTGGCGAAGTGGAAAAAGCTGGGCTACTCGCTGATGGTGCGCGTGGCCATGCGCATGACTAAGGTGAACCCCACGCTGGCCAAGACCTACACCGAAAAGGCGGCCGCCGCGGGCACTATGGCCGGCACTTCGGACAATGCTTACGTGAAAACCGACATCAGCTACGGCGACACGCAGAACGCGAGCACCAACGCGCTGCTGACGACCGACGACTTCCGGGAAGTGAAGTGGAGCAAAACGCTGATTGACTACCTGCGCAACTCCAACGACCCGCGCCTAGGGGCCATTGCCGAGATACCAGCGGCCGGCGCCATCAACAACGCCAACCAGAGCCTGGCCGGCGACAACACGCCCAGCCTGCAGCGCGGCCTGCCCAACGGCTACGACCTGACGGGCGGCGCCAACGACATCCGCAAGCGCACGGACTACCCCGGCCCCACGGGCAGCGGCACCGACCTCGCCCCGCTGGGCAACTACTCGCGCCCGCGCCTGAACGTGTACTTGCAGCGCAACGCCCCCATCTTCCTGCTGACTTACGCCGAAACCGAGTACCTGCTGGCCGAAGCCGCCAACCGCGGCTGGAGCGTGGGCGCCAATGCCGCCACGCACTACGCCAACGGCCTGCGCAGCGCCCTGGAGTCGCTGGGCCAGTTCAGCACCAACGCCACCATCAGCACGAGCACCATCACGACCTTCGTAGCGGCCAACCCGCTCAGTTCGAACACTGCGCAGCAGCTGCAGCAGATAAACGAGCAGTACTGGGTGGAAACCTGCACCACGTTCAACTTCCTCGAAGCTTGGTTTAACTGGCGCCGCTCGGGCTACCCCGTGCTAACGCCCGTCAACTACCCCGGCAACGTGACCAACGCCACCATTCCACGCCGCATGATTTACCCGGCCACCGAAATTGGCAACAATCCCACTGGCTACGCGGCCGGCGTGGCCAGCCTGAGTGGCGGCGACCTGCTGACCTCGCGCGTGTGGTGGGACAAGTAAGCACTGGTTAATACGTTATTATAAGCAAAGGCCTTACGCCGGGCAAGCCTGGGGTAAGGCCTTTGCTTTTCGCATTGCTGGGGCCCTAGGCGGCGGCGGCCGGCCCTGGGCGGTATCGTATCTTAGCTATTGGCTGGCGCCTGTCATCACCAACGGGCTGGGCCAGTGCCGCGCGGAGTTGTTCCTAGCTTATCGCCCGCGCCTTTATCCCTTAATCCCCTATGCGTAATCGTCGTTTTGCTGGTGTGCAGTGGCTGCTGCTCGCGGTGCTTTTTACTGGCGTGGCGCGGCGCGGCGCGGCGCAGCAACCCTTGTTTACGCTGCTCGATGCCAAGGAAACGGGCATCGCGTTCAACAATGCCATTAGCGAAAGCGAGGCGCTTAATATCCTATCCTACGAGTATTTTTATAACGGCGGCGGCGTGGCCATTGGCGACGTTACCAACGACGGATTGCCGGATATTTTCTTCACCGGCAACATGCGCCCCAACCGCTTGTACGCCAATTTGGGCAACCTCAAGTTTAAGGATATAACCAGCCAGGCGTCGCCGCTTTTGGAGGGGCGCAAGGACGGCTGGAAAACCGGCGCCACGATGGCCGACGTCAACGGCGACGGCCTGCTGGATATTTACGTGTGCTACTCGGGCAAGAAGGACGAGGCCACGCGCCGCAATCAATTATTCATCAACCAGGGCAACGCCAAATTTGAGGAAATGGCCAAAAGCTACGGCCTCGACGACCCCGGCTACAGCACGCAGGCCGCGTTTCTGGATTATGATAATGACGGCGACCTGGACATGTTCCTGCTCAACCACAACGTCAAAAAAATTGACAACCTGGAATTCGCTAGCCACAAGAGCGAAGTAGACGCGCTGGCGGGCAACAAGCTGTTTAAGAACGAGAACGGCCACTTCGTGGACGTATCCAAGGCGGCGGGCATCGTGCAAAGTCCGCTCACGTTTGGGCTGGGCATTGCCGTGGCCGACGTGAACAAGGACGGCTGGGCCGACGTGTACGTGACCAACGATTACAACGAGCCGGACTATTTATATATCAATAACCATAACGGCACCTTCACCAACCAGGCGCAGGTGATGCTGCGGCACCATTCGCACTTTTCGATGGGCGTCGATATTGCCGATTTTAACAACGACGCGCTGCCCGATATTTTCACCCTGGACATGCTGCCGGCGGACAACCACCGCCAAAAATCGCTGCAGCTCCAGGAGAATTACGAAACCTTCGGGCTGATGCTGCAGCAGGATTTATATCCGCAGTACATGCGCAATATGCTGCACCTGAACAATGGCGACGGCACGTTTAGCGAAATTGCGCAACTGGCCGGCGTCGCCAAAACCGACTGGAGCTGGTGCCCCCTAATTGCCGATTTCGACAACGACGGGTTCAAGGATATTTACATCAGCAACGGCTACTTGCGCGATTATACCAACAAGGATTTTCTGCGCTACTGGGGCGATTATAAGATTAAGAAGGCCATGGCCCGCGAGCCATTCTTGCTGATGGACTTGGTGACGGCCATGCCCTCGACGGCGGTGCCGGACTACATCTTCCGCAACGAGCACAACCTGACGTTCTCGAACAAGCAGCAGGAATGGGGCCTGGGCCAAACCAACATGTCGAACGGCGCCGCCTACGCCGACCTCGACAACGATGGCGACCTGGACCTGGTGGTGAACACCATCAACCAGGCGGCCAGCATCTACCGCAACCGCAGCGCCGACGAGCACCGCGCCAACTACCTGGCGCTGAAGCTAAAGAGCCCCGGCCCGAACACCCAGGCCCTAGGGGCCAAGGTGTACGTGTACACGCCCGGCCAGGTGCAGTACCAGGAGGTGAGCCCCACGCGTGGCTACCTCTCGTGCCTGCCCACCGCCCTGCACTTTGGGCTGGGCACCGCGCCGCGGGCCGACTCGGTGCGCATTGTGTGGCCGGGCCAGGCAGGGCAGCTGCTCACCGCTGTGAAAGCCAACCAAACGCTGCAGCTGAGCGGCCCGCCCGCCGCCCGGCCGGCCCCTAGGGTAGCCGCGGCCCCCAACGGCCTGTTTAAGCCCGCCGCGCCGCTCTTCAACTTCACGCCCGAGGAGGTGGCGCTCAACGACTTTAAGCGGCAGCTGCTCATGCTGTTTATGTACTCGAAAACCGCGCCGGTGCTGGCCAAGGCCGACGTGAACAAGGACGGGCTGGACGACCTATTTGTGAGCGGCACCAAGGACGAAGTGGGCAAGCTGTACGTGCAGCAGCCGGGCGGTAAGTTTGTAGAAGCTCCCCTAGGGCACCCCGCCGGCGCGCCGGCCGGTACGGTGGCCGCCGCCGCCTTCTTCGATGCCACCGGCGACGGCTATCCCGACCTGTACCTGGCCAAAGGCGGCTACGCGCTCTACGAGGCCGGGCAGGCTGAGCTGCAAGACGAGCTATACCTAAACGACGGCCACGGCCACCTGACCCTGGCGCCGGCCGCGCTGCCCGTGCTCACGGCTGGCAGCAAGAGCTGCGTGCGGCCGGCCGATGCCGACAACGACGGCGACCTCGACCTGTTTGTGGGTGGGCGCGTGGTGCCGGGCCGCTACCCTATGGCGCCCCCCAGCTACCTGCTGCTCAACAACGGCCACGGGCAGTTTGCAGCGGCCACCGTGCCATTTGCCACCGCCGGCATGGTAACCGACGCGCAGTGGGTGGACCTGAACAAGGACGGCCGCAAAGACCTGGTGCTGTGCGGCGAGATGATGCCGCTGACCGTGTGGGCCAATACCGCGCAGGGCTTCCAGGACCAAACGGCCGCCTACTTTGCCACGCCCCAGGCGGGCTTTTGGGCGAGCCTGCACGTGGCCGACGTGAACCAGGATGGGCTGCCCGACCTGGTGGCCGGCAACCTGGGGCTGAACAGCCCGCTGCGCGCCACCACCCAAGAGCCCGCCGAGCTGTATTACGCTGACTTTGACGGCAATGGCTCCATCGACCCGTTCCTGAACTTCTACATGGATGGCAAGAGTTACCCCTTCGTGAGCCGCGACGAGCTAAACGAAGTGATATACCCCATGCGTCGCCGCTTTACCTCCTACAAATCCTATGCTGACGCGACGATGGCGGACATCTTTCCGAACGGCGAGCTGGCCAAGGCCAGCAAGTTGCAAGCCACCGAGCTGCGCACCATGCTCTACCTCAACACCAAGGGTAAGTTCGTGCCTACCGAGTTGCCCATGCAGGCCCAGTTTTCGATGGTGAGCCAGATTACCAGCGGCGACTACAACCACGACGGCCACCCCGACTTGCTGCTGCTGGGCAACCATACCGATAACCGCCTGAAAATAGGCAGCCTGGACGCCAACTACGGCTGCCTGCTGCAGGGCGACGGCAAGGGGCATTTCAGCTACGTGCGCCAGCCGGCGGCCGGCATCTGCGTGCTGGGCGACGTGAAATCGGTGAGTGAGCTGCTGGTGAACCGGCAGCCCTACCTGGTGGTGGGCGTGAGCAACGGCCCGGTGCAGTTTTACAAAGAATAAGCCTGTTCCTGAATTAGCTAAATCAAAAAAACGTCCATCATGCTGAGCTTGTCGAAGCATCTCTACCTCAGTAGTACGCCATACCGTTGCAATGAAGCGATAGAGCTGCTTCGACAAGCTCAGCAGGACGACCAAGTTTTGTTGTTTCCAAATTCAGGAATAAGTCTACTAGCTTTTTTAGTAACTCAAAAGTGAACCAGCGTCTTAGCAGCTTGGTGCTAGTAGTAGTTGCGCTGCTGAGCACCTTCGCGGGCCTGGCCCGCGCTCCGCACCGGCCTAGCCCCCCCGACCCCGGCAAAGCCCTCGACATCATCAACCTGACGATGGTGCACGACGTGATAAGCCCGCCCGCCGCCGCGCGCTACTACGCCTACACCCTGATGGGCCCCTACTGCCTGGCGGCAGCGCACAACCCGCACCTGCCCCCGCTGGCGCGCCTCGTGCAGGGATTTCCGGCCAGCATCGGGCTCGACACGGTGGCGGCGGACTACGACTACCAGCTAGCCGCCTACTACTGCATGCTGGAAAGCGCCCGGCGGCTGCTGCCCTCGGGCGAGAGCCTGGCCGAAGAAGAAGCCGCCTTTGAGCAAGAAATGACCCGCCAGGGCGTGAGCGCCAGCACGCTGGCGCGCTCGGTGCGGGCGGCCCGCGCGGCAGCGGCGGCGGTCGTGCGCTTTTCCCAGGGCGACCACTACGGCCAGCTCAGCGCCCTGAAGCGCTACACGCCGCTGGTGGGCGAGGGCTACTGGCGCCCTACGCCGCCGGCCTACTTCGAGCCCGTAGAGCCCAACTGGAAAACCATTCGCCCGCTGGTCATCGACTCGGCCAGCGAGTTTCGGCCCGCCGCGTGCGCGCCCTTCAGCAAGGATACCGCCTCGGCTTTTTACCGGGGGGCGCGCATCGTATACAACGTGCGCCAGCACCTGACGCCCGCGCAAAACGAGATAGCGCAGTTCTGGGATTGCAACCCGTTTGCGATAAGCACGGCGGGCCACATGGCCATCGGCTTCAAAAAAATCAGCCCCGGCGGGCACTGGATGAACATTGCGGCCCTGGTGGCGCGGCAGCGCAAGGTGGGCTTCGACAACACGATAGCCGTGCTGTGCCTGGAGGGCATCACCCTGATGGATGCCTTCATCTGCTGCTGGGATGCCAAGTACCTCACCAACCGCATTCGCCCCGAAACCTACATCAACCGCTACATGGACGTGAAGTGGCAGCCGCTGCTGCAAACGCCGCCCTTCCCCGAGTACACGAGCGGGCACGCCGTGGTGTCGCAGGCCTCGGCCGAGCTGCTGACCTACCTGCTGGGCGACAAAATTGCCTACGTCGATAATACCGAAATACCCTTCGGCAGCGGCGAGCGCAAATTCACCTCGTTCCAGCAAGCATCGCAGGAGGCTGCCATCTCGCGCCTGTACGGCGGCATTCACTACCTCGAAAGCTGCACCAACGGCACTGCGCAGGGCCAGCGCATCGGGCGCTTTTTGGTAGCTAAGGTGCGCAGCACAGGCTACAAGCCCTAGGGTAGGTCGCCCACCGCGCGCAACCCCACCCCCGGCCCCTCCCCTCCGGGAGAGGGGCCGGGGGTGGGGTTGCGCGCGGTGGGCGACCTTAAACGCTAACTACGAATTTGCTTTAATAGCCTACGAACTGGGGGCGGTCGCGCTTTTTGGCGATGCGGTAGGCGGCGTTTACTAAGCCCACGTGGCTGTAGGCCTGCGGGAAGTTGCCCCACTGCGAGCCGGTTTTGGCATCCACGTCCTCGCTCAGCAGGCCTAGGTGGTTGGTGTAGGTGAGCAGCTGCTCGAACTCGGCGATGGCCTCGTCGAGGCGGCCCACGCAGGCCAGGGCTTCTACGTACCAGAAGGAACAGATAAGAAAGGTAGTTTCAGGCGTACCGAAGTCGTCGGGGTGGCGGTAGCGGTAGAAGAGGCCTTCGGGGGTTTTTAGCTCTTTTTCTAGCTCTACCAGGTGGTGCCGGGCCTTTTCCGAGCTGGGGTCGAGGTAGCCCATGGTGATGAGCTGAATGGTGCTGGCATCGAGGTGCTCCGAGTTGATGGCGTTGGTGTACACACCGCGCTCAATATCAAAGCACTGCTCGATGTGCGCTTCCGACGCCTCGATGAGGCGCTGGGCCTTAGCGGCCAGTTCCTGGTGCCCTAGGGACCGGGCTACGCGCAAGGCGGCGTGGCTGCCGGCCCAGTGAAAGAGGTAAGTGTAGCAGTGCTTCTGGGCAATGTGGCGGAACTCCCAGAGGCCGGCGTCGGGCTGGTCCATAGTCAATTCTATCAGGCGCAGGCTTTCCTCTACCAGCGAGAGCGGCACGGCGCGGCTGGGCTCCTGAAAGCGGCAGTCGACGTAGAGCGGCAGCAGCGCCACCAGCACCTGCCCGTACACGTCGTTCTGAATGTGGGTGTAGGCGTCGTTGCCGATGCGCACGGGCTGGTTGCCGAGGTAGCCGGCCAGGGGCAGCTCTTTTTCCACCAGTTTGCTCTGGCCGCCGATGCCGTAGAGCGGCTGATACTTGTCGGCGGCGCGGGTCGAGAGGTTGGCGATGAAGTGGAAGTAGCGCTCCATCTCCTCCGAGTGGCCGATGTTGTTGAAGGCCGTGAGGATGTAGTAGGTGTCGCGCATCCAGCAGAAGCGGTAGTCCCAGTTGCGGGTGCTGCCGGGCGCCTCGGGCAGGCTGGTGGTGCTGGCCGCGATAATGGCGCCCGTGTCCTCGTACTGGTGAATCTTGAGGGCCAGGGCCGAGCGAATGACCTGGCTCTGGTGAAACTGCCCAATGCTGGTGCTCTTCACCCAGCCGCGCCAGTAAGCCAGCGTGCTGGTCAGGAAGCGCTCGGCAGTGCTTTCGAGGGCGGCCTCCAGGGGCGCGCCGTAGGTGAGCACCAGGTACTTGACCTCGTTAAGGGTGAAGTCCTCCTCATCGAGCACGTAGGTGAGCGGGATGTTGGTGGTGAGGCGCACCTCTTCTTCCAGCCCCAAAAACGCGATGTGGTTGGAGCTGCGGCGGCGCGTCAGCTCCTGCTCACCGTAGCTGCCCACCGGCCGGCACGCCACCCGCACCCTAGGGGTACCTTCCAGCGGCTCTACCTTGCGAATGAGCATAAGCGGCTTGTAGTAGCGCTCGTACTGCATAAAGCGCGGCGCGAAGTCGGTGACGCGGTAACGGCCATCCTCCGTAGTAATTTCGGTGCACAGCACGTTGGTATTCTGCACGTAGTGCTGGCTGGACGTGAACTCGGCTGCCGCCGGCCGGATGCTGTACTCGCCGCCCTTCTGCTCGTCGAGCAGGGGCCCGAACACGAAGCTGCTATCAAAGCGGGGCCAGCAGAGCCAGCGCACGGCCGTATCGGTGCCAATGAGGGCCAGGAAGGCGCAGTTGCCCACCACCCCCATGTCATAGGTATGTTTCGTCATAAGGAAGATGCCGGCCGCAGCCGGGCAGTTACCCTAGGGTGTACCCCATTCGGCCGGCTGGGGTTATCCTGGCGCTGACTCGGCGGCGGTTACCGCCGGCGTAGCGCAGTGCCAAGCGCTGAGCTGCTCCAGAATGGGGAGCAGCGCCTGCCCGTGCGGCGTGAGCGAGTATTCGACGCGGGGCGGCAGCTCGGCAAAGGCCTCGCGCCGCACAATGCCATCTTCCTCTAGCTCCTTCAGCTGCTCGGTGAGCACCTTGCGCGAAATAAGCGGGATGCGCTGCGCCAGCTGCCCGAAGCGACGCTGCTGCGTGAGGTGCACGATAATGATGAGCTTCCACTTGCTGCCCAGCACGCCCATAGCGCGGGTCATAGAGCAGGCAGAGGTGCAAAAGGCGGCGTCGCGCATAGCAGTAGAAAAAAAGTAGCGTTAGTTACGAACAGGTAACCAGTTTGTACGGCAACTTGGCTGGCTTTGGTAACTATAGGTAACTATTGATAGTTCCTTGCCGAAACCAATCCAAATTAAGTACTTTTTAACATGGAAACCTCTCAAAAACTTGCCGGCAAGGTAGCCCTCATCACGGGCGGCAACTCGGGCATCGGCCTGGCTACGGCCCAGCGCTTCGTGGCCGAAGGCGCGTTTGTATTTATCACCGGGCGGCGGCAGGCCGAGCTGGATGCGGCAGTGCAGGCGCTGGGCAGCTCAGCCATAGGCCTGCAGGGCGACGTTAGCAACCTGGCCGACCTAGACCGGGCCATCGCCACCATCAAGGCCCAAAAAGGCCGCCTCGACGTAGTGTTTGCCAACGCGGGCATTGCTGAGTTTGCGCCCCTGGAGGCCGTGACGGAGGCGCACTACGACCGGCAGTTCGACATCAACGTGAAGGGCCTATTCTTCACGGTGCAGAAGGCGCTGCCCTTGCTGCCCGACGGCGCGGCCATCATCCTTATGTCGTCCATTGTGGGCATCAAGGGCTTCGAAGCCAACAGCGTGTACAGCGCCACCAAGGCCGCCATTCGCTCGCTGGCCCGCACCCTCACGGCCGACCTCAAGGCGCGCCGCATTCGGGTAAACGCCATCAGCCCCGGCCCCATTGAAACGCCCGGCCTCAACGGCATCCTCGACACGCCCGAGCAAGTGGCACAATTTAAGGCCCAGCTGATGAGCGCAATACCCCTAGGCCGCGTGGGCGACGCCGATGAGATTGCCAAGGCCGTCGTGTTCCTGGCGTCCGACGACAGCAGCTTCGTCACCGGCGCCGAGCTATTTGTGGACGGTGGCCTAGCCCAGGTATAGGTCCGCCTCTTGCTTCACCGCCAAGCGAGTTGGCCGACGGCCGAGGGCGGAGTAAGCGCGGGTTTTAACGCCTCAAAAGCCCGTCTCGCTGCGCTAACCGAAGCATCTTCACCGCACCCCTAAGGGTGGTCAGTAGAGTTGCTTCGGCTAGCACAGCAGGACGGGCTTTTGCTTTTTTGCGGCAGGGGGCCCTAGGACCCTGGCTGGCCCTAAGCCTGCACTTTGGCTTGCTCGTCGGGGGTGGGCTGGTGCTTCTCGCCGGTGGTCACGGCCTTGGCGTAGGCAAAGGCGCGCACGAAGATGTTACCGGGCGAGTCCCAGTATTCGCCGCTTTCAATCGTCACTTTCAGCAGGGCAATCGTGGGATCGTCGGTGCCCTTGGGGAAGAAGCCGCGAAAATCCTCGCGCCACAGCTCCTTGATTTTTGCTTTGTCCTCCGTCACTTCGGCCCGGCCGGCAATGGTCACGTAGGTGGCGTTGTCGATGTCGTTGTAACCGAGGCCTACCTGCGGGTTGGCTTTAATTTCGCTCACTTTCTGGGCATCGTTTTCCGTGAAAAACCACAGCGCCCCGTCGTTGCCTGGCTCGCAGGTATACATGGGCCGGCCGTGCAGGTGGCCCTGCGCGTCGAGGGTAGTGAGGGTGGTATATTTTACTTCCTTAATTTTATCCAGGAGCTTTTGAACGTCGTGGATAACTGCAACTTGCTCGGCCATGGGGAAAAAGGGAAAAGGAACGTGAGAAGGATGAACCCCCAGCTATACGCGCTGCTAAAGCCCCCGCGTTACACGCTTACGCCTTGAAAGCCAAAATTTTATTAGCTCCCAGCCGGCAAGCTAAGCTGTAGTGCGCCACGCAAATCTAGGTTTTCTGGCAGTTAACCCACGGGGGCCAATTCACAAAAAAACGGCCGTCTGGTGAGCGCCGGGGGCCGAGGGCCCGTGGGCGCGCGCGCGGGCCGGCAGCCCCGGCCGGGCGCGGTCCGTACTACCAGCCTATGCACCCGTCCGCTACCGCCGCCCGCGCCCGCCCCAACCTCACGCAGGGCCCCATTCTGCAAACGCTGCTGGCGCTGGCCTGGCCCATTGTGCTGGGCAACGTGCTGCAAACCGGCTACCAGCTCATCGACGCCTTTTGGGTGGGGCAGCTGGGCTCGCGGGCGGTGGCGGCGGTGGCCGTCAGCTTCCCGGTCAACTTCCTGCTCATTGCCCTGGGGTCGGGGTTTTCGGTGGCCGGCTCGGTGCTGGTGGCTCAAAATTTTGGCGCCCGCCATACCAAGATGGTCAACCACGTGGCGGCGCAGGCCCTGGCCCTCGAAACCGGCCTGGCGCTACTGCTCACGGTGGGCGCGCACTTCGCCTCGCCCACCATTCTGCACCTGATGGGGGCCGGCCCCGACATCTTCGAGCCGGCCAACCAGTTTCAGCAGGTGCTGTTCTGGGGGCTCACGTTCAACTTTGGCTTCCTCATGTTTCAGGCCCTCATGCGGGGCGTGGGCGAGGTCAAGATTCCGCTCTACATCAACCTGGTGACCCTAGGGCTAAACTTCGCCCTCGACCCGCTCTTTATTTATGGCTACGGGCCGGTGTCGGCACTGGGCGTGGCGGGCTCGGCGGCGGCCACCCTCGTGACGCAGGTGCTAAGCGTGGTGGCCGGGCTGGTGGTGCTGCTGCGCGGGCGCTCGGGCATTCAGCTCAGCTTCCGGGGCTTCCGGCCCGACTGGGCGCTGATGGCGCGCATCTTCCGGCTGGGCGCTCCCTCGTCGGTCGATTTGTCGGCGCGGGCCCTGGGGCTGTCGGTGCTCACGACGCTGGCGGCGGGCTTCGGCACGGCGGTGCTGGCCACGTATGGCATCGGCTCGCGCATTATCGCGCTGGCTATTATTCCGGCGTTGGGCATCTCGCTGGCCTGCTCTACGCTGGTGGCCCAAAACGTGGGCGCCCGCAACCTGCCCAGGGCCCTGCAAACGGCCAACTACGCGCTGGGCGTCAGCTTTGCCACGCTGCTGGCCCTAGGGGGCCTCATCTGGCTGGGGGCCCGGCCGCTGGTGGCGTTTTTTCTGCGGGGCGACCCGCTGGTGAGCGAGCAGGCGGTGGAGTTTGTGCGCATTGCGGCGCTCAGCCTGTGCTTCACGGGGGTGCAGCAAACGGTATCGGGCGCGTTTCGGGGAGTGGGCAACACGCTCTCGGCCATGGTGCTCACTATCACCGGCATCTGGGTGTTTCAGTTTCCGGCGGCCTGGTACCTCTCGCACCATACGGCCCTGGGCTTCCGCGGCATCTGGTGGTCGTTTGTGGTGGCCAACGTGCTGATTTCGACCGTGGCGGGCCTCTGGTACTGGAAGGGCAACTGGCACGGCCGCGACCTGGCCGACCCACTGGCCCCGCAGGTGGCCGCCGCCACGCCGCAGGAGGAAAAACTGGTTTAGCATTGGCCAACGGGCAGCAAAAAAGGCGGTCATGCCTCGCTACACGCTGCACAACCGCCTTTTAAATAACGTCTCCTTTCTACTCGACCCTTACTCCACGGTGAGGCGCAGAGGCTGGGCGCCGGCGCGCACCACGTACACGCCAGCGGGCAGGCCGGCGGGCAGCGTAGCCGTGCCGTTGGCATCGGCGGTGGCGGTGGCTACCACCCGGCCCAGGGCATCGAGCACCTGCACCAAGGCACCGGCCGCCGCGCCGCTCAGCGTGGCGGCGCCCGGCGTGGGGTTGGGGTAGAGGCTCAGGCCGGCCGCGCCCCCTAGGGCCACGGTACGCACGGGCGTATAGTGGGCCGCGCCATCCTGATCTACCTGGCGCAGGCGGTAGTGCAGCCTGCTAGCCCCGGCGGGTAGTGCGGCATCGAGCAGGGAGTAGGTGCGGGTGGTGGCGCTAGTACCGGCGGCGGCTACCTGGCCTACTTTGGCAAACGTTACGCCGTCCGCGCTGCGCTCTACCTCAAACGCGCGGCTGTGCAGTTCCGAAGCCGTGGTCCAGGTGAGGCGCACGGCGGCCGGGCCCTGCGCCGCAGCCGCAAAGCTCACCAGCTCTACCGGCAGGGGGGTGGCCGAGTTGGCCAGCGTCCAGATGCTGAAGCTGGTAATGCCCGTCTTGGTCACGGTTTTGTCGCTGGTGTTCAGGGTAGCCGGATTCTGGCTCAGCCACGAGTTGCTGGCCCCGGTTTCCGATTTAAAGAGGGCTAGGTTGGCTTCGGGGGTAGCTGGGCTGGTAGCTAGCTCGTGGGCAAAGTAGCTGAACACTAGACTCACGTTGAGGCCGGTTTTGTTGGCGGGCGTGATGGTGAAGTAGCGCAAAATGCTCTGGCTGGTGCCTACGCCCGCCAGGGCCGTACCGGTGGTGCGCACCACCGGCGTGCTGCCCGGCGCCGTCGAGCCCAGGGCGGGCGTCAGGCTCAGGCCCAGGCCGCCAAAGCTTTCGGTGCTGCCGGGGGCCAGGGTGCGGGTGGCGGCCACGCTGCCCAGCACGTAGCTGGCGTCGGTCTCGCTGATGGTGGCGCCCGGCGCCAGCGTCAGCTGGTAGGCTTTGGTGTCGAGCAGGCCGCTGGTCAGGGTCAGGCTGTTGGTTACGGTAGCGCTCTGGCCGAGCTGCACGGTGCCGCTGGCTTTGCGCACGGCCAGGTCCCCGAAGCTAGTGGCGCTGCTGCCCCCTAGGGCCTGGGTAGCGGCCGCCCCCACAAAGGTGACGGGCCCGCTCAAGCTTATGGTGCCGCTGTTGTTCAAGTCGCCATTCACTTGCAGCTCGGCGCCGCTGGCCGAGGCCAGGCTGGCCCCACCGGCAATGGTGATGCTGCTAACGGGGTAGGTGCCAGTGGTTAGGCTAGGGTAGCGGGCTTGGCCGCCGGGCAGCGTCACGCTGACGCTGGCCGAGGGCACCAGGCCATAGCTCCAGTTATGGCAATTCATCCAGTCGGTGCTGGCGGCGCCGTTCCAGGCTACGGCAGTGGTGCCCACCGGCACCACCACGGTTACTACCAGCGGGGCGGTGCTGGTGTTGCCCTGGTTGTCGGTCACGGTCAGGGCCACGGGCTGGCCGTAGGCTACGGGCGCGCCGGGCACGGTCCAGGTGGGGCTGCCCACCAGCGTGCCGGCGTTGGCGGCCGTGCCGGTGGCGTCGGCCACGGTGGTGCCGCCGTTCTCATTTAGGCGGTAGTAGGCCACCAGGCCGGTGGTGCTGCCAGGGATGCTCATGCTGCGGGTGGCGGCAATTTGAGCGGCCGTGCGGGTCACGCTCCACACCCGCACCTCGTCGATGCTGCCGGGGAAAAACTCGCCGAAGTTGGTGGAGCCGATGCGCAGGTTGTCGGCGTTGGGCACGGCGTGCGGGGTAGCGGTGCTGGGCTGGTCGGTGCTCACCAGCGCCCCGTCGAGGTAGAGGCAGCGCGTGTTGGTGGCCGGGTCGTAGCTGGCGGCCACGTGGTGCCAGGCGCCGCTCAGGTCGGCGGTGGTGGCATCCAAGTCGTTGCTCCACCAATAGTTGCGCAGGCCGGTGGGCGAGAGGCGCAGGGCGTTCACCTGGTTGTTGTTGCCGTAGTTGCCCCAGCCAATAATGCCGTACTGGCCCATCTGGGTGGGCTTCACCCAGGCCTCAATGGTATAGGCGCTGTTGCCCACGGGCATGGTGGCGCTGCTGCCCAGGTCCACGTACTGGTTGGACTGGTTAGGATTACTGAAGGTAAGGGCCGCGTTGGTGGCGGTGGGCGTCAGGTCGGCGCAGCTAAAGGTGGTGCGGCTTACGCTTAGGGCGCTGGCCGGGGCCAGGCCGCAGTTGGCGGTGCTGCCGTTGTTGGCGGCGCTGGGCCCTAGAGTAGCATTCCCGTTGGCATCGAGCGTCAGCGTCACGTTTTGGGCCACGGCCAGCGGCGCGGCGCAGGTAGGCGCCACCATGGTGGCCGAGTAGGCGCCCTGGCCGGTTACGCTGGCTTTGTCGGCGCGCACGCGGTAGTAGTAGGTGGTGCCGGGAGCCAGGCCCGTAATGGCCAGGCTGGTGGCCGGGGCCGCCACGCTACGCGTTATCAGGCCGGCGCTGAAGGTAGCGTTGGTGGCCACATCTACGTAGTAGCTGGCTACCGACCCTAGGGCCGGGGCCGTCCAGTTGGCCGTGAAGCCGCTGCTGCCCGCGCCCGTCGCCGCCGCCGCGGTGGGCACCACCAGGGCGTAGCTCTCCACCCAGTTGCTGGTGGTGTTGCCGCTAGCCAGGCTGAAGTTGGTGAGGGTACCGTTGCCGCCGTTGCCGATGTTGTAGAGGGTCGTGAGGGCGGTGTTGGCGCCGGTGCTGGCCGTGGCGGGCGTGCCCTCGTCGAAGCTGTAGTAGGCCGCCAGGCTGCCAGGTGCGGCGCTGGCGGTGCTGGCCATATCGGCCTGCACCTGGGCTTGTGTCAGGGCTGCATTATAAATGCGCACTTCGTCGAGCGAGCCCTTTAGGTACGGGTCCTGGCCGTATTGCGAGCGGCCCAGCCAGCTGTTGGTTAGGGTGCCCAGGCTGGCTGGGCTCACGCCCAGGTTGGAGTTGGTGCCCACCACCTGGCCATTGAGGTAGAGCGTGCCCGAGGTGATGCCCGCCGTGGTAGCCAGCGTAACGGCTACGTGCTGCCACCGCCCTGGCACCAGGGGAGTAGTAGACAAAATGTTTACTTCGGGGCCAGCGTTGCGGTTGGCCGTAATCCCGAAGCCCAGGTAGCCGCTGTTGTTCCCATAAGCCGTCTTGGCCGTCAGCATCATCCAGGAAGTGGTGCCGGTACCAAAGTCGAAGATGCGCGTCCAGCCCCCATTGTCCTGGTAGTTTATCCACGCCTCAAAAGTGAAATTGGCGGTATTGAGGCCGCTAGGCAAACTCACGTAGTCATCGGCACCGTCGAAAGCCAGGGCGTTGCCAGGGGCCGGCAGGTAAGTAAAGGCCGTACTGGTAGCCGTGTTATTGGGGGTAGTTACGCTGCTGGTACCCGTGGCGCTGGCGCCGGCGGGCACCCGGAATGTGATGGCCGTGCCCATATTGGTAAGGATAGTAGCTGGCGCACCATTGATAACTAGGCTAGTAGCTCCCGCCAGCCCCACGCCAGTGAGGGTAGCGGGCACTCCCGCACCGGCCGAGCCAGGGCTAATGCTGGTAATGATGGCCGTGGGGGCTACCGACACGCCCATTACGTTGAGCACGCCGCCATTCTGCGTGGTCGTCACGCTCTGGATAGACTTGGTAGTATTAGCCGGGCTCAGCGCAAACGAAAATTCGTAGAGCCGTGGGTTAGAGGCATCGTTGCCGATAAGCGCATTGCTGGCCCGGCTGACGCGCCCTAGCCCCTGGATGGCGTAGTTACTCCCATTGTACCAGTCGGGCACCGAAACAGCGCTAAATACCTGCGTAGTATTATCGGTGAAGGTGACGGTGACGCCCATATTGCTGCTGCCCGAACCGGTAGCTGCCAGCAGGTACAGGGTAGTGGCAGCCTGCGGGGTACTCAGCGTGAGGGTACCCCCACCGCGCAACGAGTTGTTGGCACTGTAGCTAGCTAGTTGGTACGTGGCCCCGCTACCGGTAGCGCTGGTGATAAGTCCCCCGGTAGGCAAGCCCCCCGAAGCCGTGCCAATGTTCTGAATTAGCGGTGAGTAGCCTTTTTCCATCAGCACGTAGGAGGCGTTGTCAAAGTCATTGCTGGTGCTGGTAAGTGGTAGGCTATTGCCATTGGCTACCACATCATCCGTGTAGCCCGTCACGGCCACTGGCACTATCGCTGTTTGGGCAAAGGCCGGGGTGCCAGCCAGCAGCCAGCCAGCACCAAATGCCCATAGCGCGCAGGCAACACGTTTTTGCACAGCACCGGGATTAATTGAAAAAATCTGACGGGCACTTTTAGCTGAAATAGCTGTTGGATAGAAGAGATATTTCATACGCATCAATCAGGTATTATTACAATATCAATAGAACAAATGAGGAATTTATTTGATATAAACTTTAGCTATAAACAGCTATTATACAAGTTATCTAGGAGTGCTATAATGTTCTCTTTTAGCAAATATATAAACCCTAATCAATCATATACAGCAAGGATAAGACAATTTTATAATTAATTTTCTCTTATTGTATAATTTTAATAATTTATAAAATTAATAAACACTATATTATATAACTTAAACTATAATTTTTATTCACTACACCAATAATCCTATATTTTTTTAATTTCCTCAACTTTGCCAGGTGATTAGCTGGTTCGAGAAACCAACGGGATACTAAACGGTGTGCACCGCCCGGTAGGGTTATAGGCTGCTTCCACCGCGTACGCGGGTTAAGGCATCTGGCTGGCCAGCACATATAGCTAAACCAACTGGCAGCGGCCATATAGTAGCGGGCCACGCTAGCGCCAACCCAATAGCCTAGGGTATAGTAAGTTGCCTAAAGTGACACCGGATTAGAAGCAATAGCTGGCCCCTGGCTGTGAGCGGCCCTCACATACCAATCGCGCAATTCCCACCGGCCGGCGACGAGCCTACCCGCCCTTGGCAGCCACTGGCTACTTTACCCACAAGCTGCGGTTGCTCTGGTCAGACTACCACGTAGCCAGTCCTAAATCCGGCCTTGTGGGGGCCGAACTGCTAGGTATGCCCTAGGGCCAAAAGGTCGTATTATTAGGCTTGGTAGGCGCTAGGCCAGGCGCGCTGCACCAAGCGGCTGCCCAGCCAGTAGGCAAACCACGAGAAGCAGGGCGCGGCCAGCACGTCGTAGGTGTAGTGTACGCGCTGCACTAGCACCAGCACGCCCACGGCCACGGCCATGGCGGCCAGCAGCCCGCGCCACCAGCGCCCGCGCACGGCCAGCGCCAGCAAGACCACGGTAGACGTGTGGCCCGAGAAGAATAAGTCTTTGGTAATGGCCTCGCTGGAAGTGGTATGGAACAGGGTGTCGGTGAGCGGGTCAACCATGGGCACCATGGCCAGGGGCGGCACTAGCGGCACCAGCCAGATGGTGGCCATGCGCAGCACCAGCAGCAGCAGCAGGGCCCACATGCCACGTAAAAACAAGCGCGGATGGCGCGTGAGCCAGCCCACGCCCAGCACCACCGCCCCCCACACCAGCAGGAAGATGGGCACCGTCACATCGTGGCGCGGCAGCAAGTCCAGCACCGGGTCGGGCAGCAGCCAACCGGGGCGCTGCTGAATGGTGTGAAAGAAAAACGGCGTAAACGGCACCACCAGCCCAAACATGAGGGCCAGCTGCAGTTGCCAGCTGCGCCGAAACGCGGGCTGGGCCCAGCCCTGCTGCCAGGCCGCGCGGGGGGTGCTGGCTTCTGCTGGTACGGGTGGCAAAGTAGCTAGCGTAGGCGTAATCATAGAGAAAATAAATAACGCGTAACAATGAAGTAATGTGCAAAATTAAGCGCGGCGGTCTCGCCTGCCTAGCGCGGCTGGCCCCACCCTAGGCCCCTGCCCCTACAAAAAGCACTAGCGGCGCAGCTATAACTGCCTGCGGGCCTAGCCTAGGGCGCCGCGCGTGGTGCCTCCCGAGCCCCGCGGGGGCTGGCCCTGCACCAAACAAGCCGAGGAATCTGCCAGCTATCATTAGGTGCGACGCGAGCTACGCTGGCCTGTGGGGGAGCTTAAGCCGGGCGCCACGCCCCTTAGCCTTCAGAACGGCGGCAAAAATTTGTCCGATTTACCGCTTTATTGGGGCCTAGGGCTGCCACTGGGCTTTTGCCAGCCTTGAACCCAGTGGCGGCCCGGCAGTACCTTGGCCCGCATGACTACTTCTACCCGCCTGGTTCTTACCACCCTTGGGCTGGCCCTGGCCGCCGCCCCTAGGCCCGCCCGCGCCCAAAATGCCGCCCTCGACGCCCGCATTGCCCAGCTGGCCGCCGCTGAAAACGCCAAGGTAGTGGCCTGGCGGCGCGACCTGCACGAGCATCCCGAGCTGGGCAACGAGGAAACCCGCACCGCCGCCCTGGTGGCCGGTCTGCTCAAGAGCTGGGGCCTGGAAGTGCAAACTGGCGTGGCCCGCACCGGCGTGGTGGGCATTCTGCGGGGCGGCAAGCCCGGCCCCGTAGTGGCCCTGCGCGCCGACATGGACGGCCTGCCCCTCACCGAAACCACCGGCCTGGCCTTCGCCAGCACCGTGAAGAGCACCTACCTGGGCCAACCCGTGGGGGTGATGCACGCCTGCGGCCACGATACCCACGTGGCTATGCTGCTGGGCGCGGCCGAGGTGCTAAGCCAGGTGAAGAAAGACCTGTCGGGCACCGTCAAGTTTATCTTCCAGCCCGCCGAGGAGGGCTCGCTGCCCGGCGTGGTGGGCGGGGCCAAGCTCATGGTGCAGGAGGGCGTGCTCGACAAGCCCAAGGTGGACGCCCTCTTCGGGCTACACATCTGGGCGTCGGCGCCGGTGGGGCAGCTGCAGTACCGCCCCAGGGGCGAAATGGCCAGCTCCGACCGCTTCACGGTGAAGGTAATTGGCAAGGGCAGCCACGGCGCCAAGCCCTGGAGCAGCGTAGACCCGGTGGTGACGGCCGCCGAAATCATTACGGCGCTGCAAACCATCGTGAGCCGCCAGATAGACCTGACGCAGGACGCAGCCGTGGTGACGGTGGGCACCGTGCAGGCCGGCGTGCGCTACAACATCATTCCGCCCGATGCGACGCTCTCGGGCACCATTCGCGCTTTTAGCCCCACCGTGCAAAAGCAAATCTGGGTTGCCATCAAGCGCACGGCCGAGGGCATTGCGGCGGCCAACGGCGCCACCGCCGAGGTGGGCATCGAGCCTTACGTGCCCGTCACCTACAACGACCCCGCCCTCACGGCCCGCATGCTGCCCACCCTGCAGCGCGCAGCTGGCGCGCCCAACGTGGTGGAAATCAAGGCCGTGACTGGGGCCGAGGATTTTGCCTGCTACCAGGAGAAAGTACCGGGCCTGTTTGTCTTTTTGGGCGGCATGGCGCCCGGCACCGACCCCGCCACCGTGGCCGACCACCACACGTCCGGCTTCAAAGTAGACGAGGGTGCTTTTCCCCTAGGGGTGAAAACGCTAGCTACCCTGGCCGCCGACTACCTAGCGAGTAAGAAGTAGGCCTAGGGCATAATGGCGGCCTAAAAGCGGAAAAGGCGGTCATGCTGAGTCTGTCGAAGCATCTCTACCGCACCGCCTAGGCGGTGCGGTAGAGATGCTTCGACAGACTCAGCATGACCGCCTTTTTGATTCCGCGGCTCGCGCCGGCCCTAGGGCCGGCCTAGTCGTAGTGCGTGAGCGGTACGCGGCGCTTCTTACCGAAGGCGTACTCCACCTTGAGGGTGAGCGTGGCGAAATTGTCGGGTTGCCTAGGATTGGCGCGCTGGCTGATGTCGTCGAGCAGGTCAGTAGTGGTGAAGTAATACAGCGCGTCGAGGGTGAAGTAGAGGTGGGGCGAGGCCTTGAGCGTGCCGCCGATGCCCACTGGGAAGGCGCCGGCCAGCAGCGGGTAGCTGTTGCGGCCCTCGGCGGGCAGCTGGATGGCGCCCCCCGCCCCGTCGTTTTGGTAGGCGGTGGGGCTGGTGAGCAGCAGCCCGGCGCCGGCCTCCACGAAGAGCTGGGCGGGCGAGGACTGCTGCATTAGGCCCGAATACATACTCTTGTCCTCAAATATGTTGTAGCGCAGCGTGGCTTGCAGCAGCCCGTTGGTGCTCTCGAAGCTGTAGCCGCGGCCGGGGTAAAAGTCCTTGGCTTTTAAGTACAGCACGCTTAGCTCGCTGCTGAAAGTGAAGCGCGGGCTCAGGGCCTGCGTCACGCCCACGCCGTAGCCCACCCGCAGGGTATTGTCGGACAGCCGGTTGGTGAGGTCCCCGTTGTAGTAAGCCACGTTGAGGCTGCCGTGGATGCGCGCGGCCGGCCGGATGTAGGCCTGGTTGCGAGCATTATAGCGGCGGCGGGGCGCGTGGTAGCCGGGCGGGCCAGCGTGGGCGGCTCCCAGCGTGGCGAGCCAAAGAATAGCAAAGAGCGGAGAGGTGCGCATAAACGGGCAGTACGCAATAATGGTACGGGAGGGTAAAAGTACGGCAACGCTGCCGCACAACAGGGCATTGCCAGCCGCCGTATCTTGCACGCTATTTCCGCCCGATTCTTCCTCCATGACGATAAGTTTCTCCCTGCCCTACCGCACTACTTATGGCCAGCAGTTAGTGCTGTGCGGCTCGTGGGATGCCCTAGGCCGCTGGGACCTAACCCAGGCCCTGCCGCTGCACTACGACGAAGCCACCACCCGCTGGCGCGGCGAGCTGACCATTGGCTCCGATGCTCCAGCTATCGAGTTGACTTACAAGTACGTATTGCTAATAGAAGGCGGCGGCGTAGTGTGGGAGTGGGGCGACAACCGCACGCTGGCCCTGCCCGGCGCCCCCACCCCGCACCTGGAGGTGCGCGACTTTTGGCGGGCGCCGGCCCAGGACGGGAATGAGCTGTTTACAGCCGCCTTCACGGAGGCGCTGTTCCGCCGGCCGGTGCCAGCCAAAACGGTGAAAGCCAAGGTGAAGAAAGCGGCCGCTGCCATCCCCGGCCCGGCCAACCTGCGCCTGCGCCTGGCCGCCCCGCGCGTGGCGCCGCAGCACCAGGTATGCGTGCTGGGCTCGGACCCCGCCCTGGGCAGCTGGGACAATACCCGGCCGCTGCTGCTGAGCGACGCCGCCTACCCCACCTGGCAGGTCGAGCTGACCCTGGCCCACCCCGACCAGCTGCTCAGCTACAAGTACGGCCTCTGGGATGCCACGCAGCAGCGCGTGATGATGCTCGAAACCGGCGACAACCGGATGCTGCCGCCCGCTAAGGACGCGCACGCCCTACGCGTGCTCGATGACGAAGGCTTTCGCTACGCGGCCGGCAACTGGCGCGGGGCGGGCGTGGCCATGCCCGTGTTCTCGCTGCGCAGCGAAAGTGGCCTAGGGGTGGGCGAGTTCACCGACCTGCAGCTGCTGGTTGACTGGGCCGTGCAAACGGGCCTGAACGTGGTGCAGATTCTGCCCATCAACGACACCACGGCCACGCATACCTGGGTGGACTCGTACCCCTACGCGGCCATCTCGGTGTTTGCCCTGCACCCGCAGTACCTGAACCTGGAGGCCGTGGCTAAGCTCAAGGACAAGAAGGCGGCGGCTGAACTGGTGCAAACCCGCCAGGAGCTGAATGCCAAGGACTTCGTGGATTACGAACCGGTGATGAACGCCAAGTGGAAGTTTATCAAGCTGCTGTATCAGCAGGAGAAAAAGAAGTTTCTAGCCGACCCCGAGTTTCAGCACTTCAAGGCCACCCAGCACAATTGGCTGGTGCCCTACGCCGCCTTTTCGGCCCTGCGCGACCGCTTTGGTACCGCCGACTTTCACCAGTGGCCGGTGGAGTTTCAGGTGCCGCACCAGCCGGATAAGCTGACCGACGAAAGCGCGCCCGACTTCGACGAGTTTGGCGTGCATTTCTTCACCCAGTTTCACTTGGATAAGCAGCTGCGCGCCGCCGTGCAGTACGGCCGCGAGCGCCAGGTGGTGCTGAAGGGCGACTTGCCCATCGGCATCTACCGCCACTCGGTGGACGCCTGGACGCAACCCGAGCTCTACCACATGGACCAACAGGCCGGCGCCCCGCCCGACGACTTCTCGACCACCGGCCAGAACTGGCGCTTCCCCACCTACAACTGGGCGCGCATGGCCGAGGACAACTATCTGTGGTGGAAGCAGCGCATGGGCCACCTGGCGCGCTACTTCGACATGCTGCGCATCGACCACATCCTGGGGTTCTTCCGCATTTGGGAGATGCCCGAAAGCTCGGTGGAAGGCCTGCTGGGTCACTTTGCGCCCGATTTGCCGCTGCACCGCGACGAGATTCAGCGCCGCCTCGGGTGGTTTGACTACGGCCGGCTGTGCGAGCCCTACATCCGCTGGCACATGCTGACGGACATCTTCGGGGCCGACGCGCAGGCGGTGTTCGAGGAGTTTTTGAACGCGGGCGACTACGGCACCTACCAGTTTAAGGAGTCGGTAAATACCCAGCGCAAAATAGAGGACTACCTGGCCGCGCAAACCACCGCCCAGCCCGACAAGGCGGCTTTTTACGAGCGCGTGCGCCTAGGGCTCTACCAGCTGCAAAACGAGGTGCTCTTCATCCCGGCCGGCAACGACTACTACCACCCGCGCATCACGCTCAATAAGACCTACTCGTTTCGGGAGCTGGATGGCGACGAGGCGCGCCGCCGCCTCTACGACGACATCTACGTGGACTTCTTCTACCGTCGCCACGAGGAGTTTTGGCGCGAGCAGGGCCTGGTGAAGCTGCCGGCCGTGCGCTACGCCACCAACATGCTCATCGCGGGCGAGGACCTGGGCATGGTGCCCGCCTCGGTGCCCGGCGTGATGAAGCAGCTCGGCATCCTAGGGCTCAACATTCAGCGGATGCCCTCGAACCCGGAAACCGAGTTTGGCCACCCCGCCGACGCGCCCTACCTGAGCGTGGTGACTACCGGCAGCCACGACATGAGCACGCTGCGCGGCTGGTGGGAGGAGGACCGGGTGCGCACCCAGCGCTTCTACGAAACCACCCTGGGGCACGCCCGCCAACTGGCGCCCTACTACGCCGAGCCGTGGGTGGTGCGCGAAGTACTGCTGCAGCACCTTTACTCGCCAGCCATGTGGGCCATCTTCCCGCTGCAAGACCTGCTGGCCATCGACGGCCACCTGCGCCGCGCCAACCCGCACGACGAGCAAATCAACGTGCCCAGCAACCCGCAGCACTTTTGGAAGTACCGCCTGCACCTGACCCTGGAAGAACTCAACGACGCCGTGGGCCTCAACGAGCCCCTGCACGCGATGGTGAGGGAAAGCGGCCGCGGTGTGCCGTATTAGCCCCTAGGGGTATGCTGCACCAGAAGGACTAGCCGACTAAAAAAAGCGGTCATGCTAATTAAAAGCCCGTCATGCTGAGCTTGCCGAAGCATCTCTACCGAATAACCCCTAGGCGGCGCGGCAGAGATGCTTCGACAGGCGGACGTCAGATAAGCATGACGTGCTTTTTGCGCTTTCCATCCCTCTCATCACCGTGCTTAACACAAAACAAAAGAGGCCTATAGCTCACGCTATAGGCCTCTTTTAGTATATCGTTAGCTTACTTCACCAGGTCCATCTGGCGCAGGTATTCCTGCATCTTGGGGGTAGCCTCCAGCTCGCGGAAGCGGCGCAGCTGGGTGGGCGACACTAGGCGGCCGACTACGGCATTCAGCTGGTCGCGCTCGGCGGGCAGCAGCTCGGCTACTTCGGCGGCGGTGTGGTTGGCGCGCTGCACGGCCAGGTAGTTGATTTCCTGCTCCAGGTATTCGCGCAGGCCGCTGCTTTGCGCCTCGGTGAGGGCCAGGCGGCTGGCGCACACCTGCACAAACTGCTCGGCGCTGGCGGGCGCACTCAGGGGCTTATCGGCGCGGGGGGTGGCTAGGGCGGGGGCTGCCAGCAGCAGAAACGCCCCTAGACGGGCAGTAATGGCAAGGTTCATAGCACGAGTGATTGGGAGGAGAAAGGCAAGATTTACTTTGCTTTAACTAAGATAACGGAAAAAAGATGTCAATTAGCTTTTCTTGTTAAAAAAATATCTTTACCTAAGATACCCACTGAAATATATAGATAAGCAACTACTAACCAGCATCATATGCAGCAATATAGCTAACTTATATCTAATAGACTGCTGCCTAGCCTCTTAGCTCATGAGACAGGCGGGCCACACCCTGGCCTGGCCTAACCCTCGCCCCCTAGGCGCGTACACCCCTGTCATTCTATGTCTTCAGCTTCTTCTTCCAAACTTGCCCTCTACGGCGGCATGGCGGCCAACGTGGCCATTGCCATCAGCAAATTCGTGGCGGCCTACTTCACGGGCTCCTCGGCCATGCTCTCCGAGGGCATCCACTCGCTGGTTGATACCGGCAATGGCGGGCTGCTGCTTTACGGCATGCACCGCAGCCAGCGCCCGGCCGACGACCAGCACCCCTTCGGGCACGGCAAGGAGCTGTATTTCTGGGCCCTTATCGTGGCGGTGCTGGTGTTTGCCATCGGTGGCGGCATGTCGTTTTACGAAGGCATCAAGCACTTGCAGCAGCCCGAGCCGCTCACCGACCCGCTCTGGAACTACGTGGTGCTGGGCCTTTCCATCGTGTTTGAGGGGGCTTCGGCCTGGGTGGCCATCAAGGCGCTGCTTGAGCAGCAGGTGCCGGGGCGCAGCTTCTGGCGCACGCTGCGCACCAGCCGCGACCCGGCCATTTTCGCCTCCGTGTTTGAGAACGGGGCGGCGGTGGCAGGCCTGCTCATTGCGCTGGTGGGCGTGTTTTTGGGGCACGTGCTCGACAATCCTTACCTCGACGGCTCCGCTTCCATCCTCATCGGCCTGCTGCTAATGGCAGTGGCCATCCTGCTGGTGATGCGCACCAAGCAGCTGATAGTGGGCGAGGGCGTGAGCGCCACCACCCTGAAGGAGCTGCAGCAGCTGGCCCGCCACACGCCCGGCGTGGTGCAGGTGCGCCAGCCCCTCACCATGTACCTAGGCCCCGACGAGGTGATTCTGGCTCTCGACGTAGACTTCGAGGACCAACTCACGGCTACCGAGGTAGAGCACGCGGTGGTAGCCGTGCAGGACGCCGTGCGGGCCAGCCACCCCGAGTTTACCCGCATTTTTATTGAAGCTAAATCGCTGACTGGCCGCCCGTAAGCCAGCGCCGTTCTGCTCACTTTTCCACTAGCTTGCTATGACGCAATTACTGACTGATTCTCCCTTCCGCTCCTTTTGGTGGGGGGGCTACGAGTGCACCGACCAGCTCAATGCTTTCGGCCACCGCGTTGATTTTCTGAACATCACCGGCCACCTGCAACTCATCGACCAGGACTACGCCGACCTAGGGCCGTTTAACATCCGCACCGTGCGCGAGGGCATTCGCTGGGCCCAGATTGAGAAAACGCCCTACCAGTACGATTGGAGCACCGTGCAGGTGATGCTGGATGCGGGCCAGCGCGCCGGCATCCAACAGGTGTGGGACCTGTGCCACTTCGGCTACCCCGACGACCTGACGCCGCTGCACCCCATGTTTGCGCGGCGCTTTGCGGCGCTGTGCCGGGCCTTCGTGCACTTCTACCGCGCCCAGCGGCCCGACGAAACCCTGATTGTGACGCCCATCAACGAGGTGAGCTTTATGAGCTGGCTGGGGGGCGACGTGCGCGGCACTTCGCCCTACTGCGTGGGCCAGGGCTGGGAGGTGAAGCTGGGGCTGATGCGCGCCTACATCGAGGGCAGCTGGGCCATGCGCGAAATCGACCCCGGCATCCGCTTCCTCAGCACCGAGCCGCTCATCAACATCCTAGCGCCGCCCAACCCCTGGGAAAGCCACCGCCGCGAGGCCAAGCGCGCGCACATCAACCAGTTTCAGTCGGTGGATATTCTGGCGGGCCGGCTGTGCCCCGAGCTGGGCGGTCACGAAAGCCTGCTCGACATCATGGGCTTCAACTTTTACTACGACAACCAGTGGCACCTGCACCCGCACCGCCACATCGGCTGGAACGACCCCGTGCCCGACCCGCGCTGGACGCCCTTGAGCGAACTGCTAGCCCAGGCCCATAAGCGCTACAAACGGCCCTTCGTGGTGACCGAAACCAGCCACCCCGGCGTGGACCGCCCCATTTGGTGGCGCATGATTGGCCGCGAGTGCGCCCAGGCCATTAGCGCCGGCCTGCCGCTGTGGGGCGCCTGCCTCTACCCCATTATCGACCGGCCCGACTGGGACCACCTCGACCAGTGGCACCGCTCGGGCCTCTGGGATGCCGGCCTTCGCCCCGACGGCCCGCCCTACCGCCACCTGCACGAGCCCGCCGCCGAAGGCCTGCGCGAAGCCCAGGCCCTGGTGGCCGCCGCCAAGCCGCAGCCAAAACCGCAGCGCCAGCCGCGCCTAGTGCTGCAATAGCACCGGCCAGAGGCCCTAGGGGTCGGCTGGCTGCCACCACACTTAAACAGGCGGTCATGCTGAGCCTGCCGAAGCATCTCTCCCGCACAATACGGCGCGGGAGAGATGCTTCGGCAGGCTCAGCATGACCGCCTTATTGCATATGTTAGGACTTACGCACTAGCGGTTACCTTTACTGTATGTCGGCCCTAACTACGTTGTACTCACCTGTGGGAATGCTCACGCTGCACGGCTCCGACGCGGGCTTGCACGAAGTAGACTTCCGGGCTACCGGCGCGGCGCCCACGCCGGCCGCAGAGGTACCCGACTGCCTGCGCGAGGCGCACCGGCAGCTGGCTGCCTACTTCGGGCGCGAGCTGCGCAACTTCGATTTGCCGCTGGCGCCTCTAGTGGGCACCGAGTTCCAACGGCGGGTGTGGGCGGCGCTGGCGGGCATCGGGCACGGGCGCACGGCCTCGTACTTGGAACTGGCCCAGCGGCTGGGCGACCCTAGGGCCGTGCGGGCCGTGGGCGCGGCCAATGGGCGCAACCCGCTGCTCATCGTATGGCCCTGCCACCGGGTGGTGGGCGCAGCGGGCGCCCTCACCGGCTACGCGGGCGGGCTGGTGCGCAAGCAGTGGCTACTGGAGTTTGAGCAGCCCGCCCGCCAGGGCAGCTTGTTTGGGTAAGGCGTGGTGGGTAGCTATTCGCAAAAAAGAACGTCATGTTCATCTGGCGTCCGCTTGTCGAAGCATCTCTACCGAACGATACGGCGTGGTAGAGATGCCTCGACAGGCTCAGCATGACGTTGACGGCCTTTTTGTGCTTACTTGCACACGCTCTCTTTTGTGCATTCCATTCCCAGTATTCTCCCATGAAAAACTCCTTACTGCTCGCGGCGGCGCTGCTGGCGGCGGGCCCGGCCCTAGGGCAGGTGGCGGCCATCAAGCCCCTGCCCTATCCGCAAACGCGCAAGGTGGACACCACCACCACCTACTTCGGCACCAAGGTGGCCGACCCCTACCGCTGGCTCGAAAACGACCAGGCCACCGACACCAAGGCCTGGGTGCAGGAAGAAAATAAGGTCACGCAGGACTACCTGAGCAAGATTCCGTACCGCGAGGCCATCCGCCAGCACCTCACCAAGCTCTGGAACTACGAGAAGTACTCGGCCCCGCGCAAGGAAGGCAAGTACACCTACTTCTCGAAAAACAGCGGCCTGCAAAACCAGTCGGTGCTGTACCGGCAGCTGCCGGGCGGCCAGCCCGAGGTGTTCCTCGACCCCAATACCTTCTCCAAGGACGGCACGACTTCGCTGGCGGGCCTAGGGTTCACCCACGACGGCAGCCTGGCCGCCTACCAAATTTCGGAGGGCGGCTCGGACTGGCACAAGGCCATTGTGCTGCAAGCCAGCGACAAGCGCATTGTGGGCGACACGCTCAAGGACGTGAAGTTCTCGGGCCTGGCCTGGCGCGGCAACGACGGCTTCTACTACAGCAGCTACGACAAGCCCAAGCAGGGCAGCCAACTGGCCGGCAAAACGCAGGTGCACAAGCTCTATTACCACAAGCTGAACACCCCGCAGAGCGCCGACAAGCTCATCTTCGGCGGCGAGCAGGACCCCAACCGCTACATCGGCGCCTACCTCACCGAGGACGAGCGCTTCCTGGTGATTTCGGCGGCCAATACCACCACCGGCAACAAGCTCTACCTCCAGGACCTCAGTAAGCCGGGCAGCGCCATCGTGCCGGTGGTGACGGATGAGAAGAGCATCGTGAGCGTGGCCGACAACGTGGGCAGCAAGCTCTACCTCTACACCAACTACCAGGCGCCCAACTTCCGGCTGGTGACCACCGAGGCCGCCACCCCGAAGCCCGCCAACTGGAAAAACCTGATTGCCGAAACGCCCAACGTACTGGAAGTAAACACCGTGGGCGGCAAGATTTTCGCCACCTACCTCAAAGACGCCACCTCGCTGGTGGAGCAGTACAGCTACGCTGGGCAGAAGGAGCACAGCATTGCGCTGCCGGGTCTAGGGTCGGCTAGCGGTTTCGGGGGCAAGCGCAACGAGAAGGAGACCTACTACACCTTCACGTCCTACGTGTACCCGCCCACCATCTTCAAGTACGACATTGCCAGCGGCAAATCGACGGTGTTTAAGAAGGCCGGCGTGCAGTTCGACCCCAGCAAGTACGAGTCGAAGCAGGTGTTTTACACTTCCAAGGACGGCACGCGCGTGCCCATGCTCATCACCTACAAGAAGGGCCTGGCCCTAAATGGCAAGAATCCCACGCTGCTCTACGCCTACGGCGGCTTCGGTGTGAACATCACCCCCGCCTTCAGCACCTCCAACATCATCTTGCTGGAGCAGGGCGGCGTGTACGCGGTGCCCAACCTGCGCGGCGGCGGCGAGTATGGCGAGAAGTGGCACCTGGCCGGCACCAAGCTGCAGAAGCAGAACGTGTTCGACGACTACATCGCGGCGGCCGAGTACCTGATTAAGAACAACTACACCAGCAAGGACTACTTGGCCATTTCGGGCGGCTCGAACGGCGGCTTGCTGGTGGGCGCCACCATGAGCCAGCGCCCCGAGCTGTTCAAGGTAGCCTTCCCGGCCGTGGGCGTGATGGACATGCTGCGCTACAACCAGTTTACGGCCGGCGCCGGCTGGGCCTACGACTACGGCACGGCCCAGGACTCGCCCGAGATGTTCAACTACCTCTACAAGTACTCGCCCTACCACGCCCTGAAGCCGGCCGCCTATCCCGCCACGCTCATCACCACCGCCGACCACGACGACCGCGTGGTGCCGGCGCACTCGTTCAAGTTTGCCTCGCGCCTGCAGGAAGACCAGCAGGGCCCGGCCCCGGTGCTCATCCGCATCGAAACTAAAGCCGGCCACGGCGCGGGCCGCAGCACCGCCCAGGTCATCGCCGAGCAGACCGACAAGTGGGCGTTTATGTTCGAGAATATGGGCCTAGGGTATAAACAGGCGCTGTAGCACTGGTAAAGGAATCTTCTGTAAAGCTGGGGGTAAGCTGCAGAAGTAGCTAGCCCCCAGCTTTATTTTTGGGCATGAAGTACTTGATAAGTAGCCTCTTTTGCGCTGGCCTGGGCCTAGGCGAAGCCGCCGCGCAGCAAACTATTCCCCCGTTAAAGAAGGAGTTTCTGGATTCAACCTGGCACGTGTTGCCTTCGGCAGCCGGGGCCCACTACCGGCGCGAAACCGAGTGGCGCGATAGCACGGCCGGGGAAGTGCGCGACTACTACTTAAGTGGCCAGTTACAAAGCCGCGAAGAATTTGCCAACATCCGAACGCGCAGCTACCACGGCACGAGCGAATATTTTGACAAAGCCGGCCTATTGACTACGCACGCTGAGTTTGACCACGGCAAGCGGGCGGGCGAACTCCGGCTCTACTACCCCGGTGGGCAGCTAAAGCGCCGCGAGCGCTACGCGGCCGACCAGCGCGGCACCGGCGAGTGCTTTGCGCCCGACGGTACCCCGGTGCCCTTCTTCGAGTTTGAAATCATGCCGCGCTATTCGGAAGGCGACGGGGGCTTTCAGGCTATTGTCAGCGCCATATCCCGCAATTTTCGCTATCCCAAAGATGCCCGCCGCCGAGGCATCGAGGGCCGGGTACTCGTGCGGTTCACCGTCAACGCAACGGGGCAGGTGGAGAACGTAGTAGTTACCCAGGCCCTGTTTCCCTCCATCGACGCCGAAGCCATCAAGTCTGTGTACGCGCTCAAACGCTTTACGCCTGGCCAGCAAGACGGCAAAGCCGTCAGCGTAAGCTTCACTACGCCCATCACGCTGCGGCTGCAATAGCGCAGCTTTGGGCGCGGCTTCATGCGCCAGCAGCTACCCTAGGGCCGAAGGCCGAGGTAATAAACCAGAAAAAGCGCGCGGCCCTGTAACGAATGGTGCGGCGGCCGGTACTCGGGTTGTTGCCGCCGTTCGGGGCCTTTTTTCACCTTGTTAGCTACTTGCACATGAAAGCGTTATTCCTAGGCCTACTGGTGGCCAGCGGCTTAGCCGCCACCGCCCAAACCGTTCCGGCACCCACTTTCACCGCTACCTGCCAAGACCAGGGCTTCAACCACCAGAAAACGTTTTGCGAAACCCGCGACCTCACCATGCCGGCCCCGGCTGGGCAGCCCCTGACGGTGGAGGGAAGCACCAACGGCAGCGTCAGCGTGAAGGGCTGGGACGGGCCCGACGTGCGCATTCGGGCCGTGGTGAAGGCCTGGGCCGACACCGAGGCGCAGGCCCAGGAGCACGTGGCAGGCATTAAAATCAGCACCGCGGGCAATGTGCTGCGCGCCTCCGTACCCGCCGATGGGCAGAACGCGGCCGTCAGCTACGAGGTATTTGTGCCCCGCCGCACGGCCCTCGCCCTCACTACCCACAACGGCAGCATTCGGCTGGCGGGCGTGCAAGCGGCCATCACGTTCAGCGCCCAGAATGGCAGCGTATCGCTCACCGACCTCGGTGGGCAGGTGACGGGCCATACCACCAACGGCAGCCTGACCATCAACCTCAGCGGCCGCCAGTGGCAGGGCCAGGGCCTCGACGTGGAAACCACCAACGGCAGCATTCGCTGGCACCTCCCCACCGACTACTCGGCCCAGCTCTACACCGGCACCACCAATGGCGGCCTGCGCACCGCGCTGCCCCAAACCGACCCCAAAGGCCACCACCACGAAGTGAATACTACCCTCGGCAAAGGCGGCCCCGCAGTGAAGGCCATCACCACCAATGGCAGCGTAGTTATTCAGCAAGGCTAGTTTTGGCTTGCGCAGGGCCTAGGGTATAGGCCGGCCCAGTAACGCCAAGCTCCGGCTTGGTGCCTCGTTGAACGACACCTGCCTGGTTAGTTCAGCAAGGCGCCAAGCCGGAACTTGGCGTTACTGGGCCAGCCGGTGCAGCTCTTTATACAGCTCATTACCAGGCCACAGCAGCTGCAGCACCATAGGCACGTGCTTCTTGCCGGGCTGCACCACGTACTTCGGCGGCTGCCCTAGGGCCGCAAGGCGCTCCCGAAACTTCACTGCGCTCTTCATAATGCCAGGATACGTGTTGCCGCCGATATAGAGGCTGTAGGGTGGCGCCCCCGCCCGCATATGGTACAGCGCCGACGCCTGCCGCCACACCGCCGGGTCGCGGCTAAACGGCACCAGGTACTGCTCGTCGTTGGGGTACTCCATGCGCGTGAGGTAGTCGAGCATGTCGAGGCCGGCGGGGTCGTCGAGCAGCACGGCGTGGGCGGCGCGGGGCCCTAGGCCATACTTCGACACTAGCGTGTCGGAGCCCGTGGCCAGCAGCGCCGCCAGCCCGCCCCCCGCCGAGTGGCCCATCAGGATGATGCGCTGGGGGTTGCCACCGTACTCGGCGGCGTGCTGCACGGTCCAGGCCAGGGCGGCGGCGCAGTCGTCGGCTTGCGCGGGTACCAGCACCCCAGGGGCCAGCCGGTAGCTGATGACAACCCCCACGAAGCCCTGGCGGGCCAGCCGCCGGCCAATGGCCTTGTAGAGGAAGTCGTCTTTGCTGCCGCTGCTCCAGCTGCCCCCGTGGATGAACAGCACCACCGGGCGCGGCGCGGCCGGCTTCTTGGGCTGGTACACGTCGAGTTGGTTGCTTACCGCATCGAAGCCGGGAGCGGTGGTGGGCTTGTAGGCAATATCGGCCACGCGGCGGCTGGCCTGGGCCACGGCCCACTCGTGGGTGCCCAGCACCGCGCCGGCCGCCAGCAGCAAGCCCAGCGGCGGCAGCGCCAGCCAGCGGAATAGCTTTTTCATGCCCTCAATACGGCTGGCCCGCGCCAACGGCTCAGGTTATGGTTTTGTTAGCCCCAAATGCGTTGCTAACCTACAGATTGATTGCACGTTTGACACACAAGATACTGGCGGTGAATCTAAAAAGTTGGCTTGCTATAAGTCGGTTTTCAACCCGCCGGTAACCTGTTTGGTCGAAGGCATTGCCAGTACTTTGGCCAAAATTTTGTAACTTAACCATTATCCCCGTTGCGCCACCCGGCGCAGCCCCCGGCCGCCAAGCCTTTTTTCCGAAGCCCACTGGAAAAACGAACTGGCCCTAGGGGCGCCACCCAGGCGGGGGTGCGGGCCGGGCGCGGGCCGCTTTTTTCTTTTTTCCATCTTTGCTTTTTACCCTATGTCTCGCTATAGTTCATCGCCCGTTTCTACCGTCACCACCGCCAGCCACCGCACCCACGAGCTGCAGCTCTGGCCGCAGTGCTTTGCCGCCGTGGCAGCCGGCACCAAGCCCTTCGACGTGCGCGAAAACGACTACGACTTCCAAGTAGGCGACGCGCTACTGCTGCGCGAATACGACCCCGACCGCCACGAATACAGCGGCCAAACCCTGCTGCGCTACGTCAGCCACGTGCTATGCGGCGGCGAGTTTGGCGTGCAGGAGGGCTGGTGCGTGCTGGGGCTGGGCAACGTAGCCCCGCTGCCAGCCGGCATCACCGACACCCGCCTGTGGTAGGAAGTAGTATTTAATGGTTAATCACTACTCATTAGCCATTAAACACTATCAATCGCGGCTTATTTTTGTAGTCCGGCCCTAGGGTCGTTCCACTATCTTATTGCTTGCCGACGTGTTTTCCTGGTTGAACTCTCCCACCCGCCGTGGCCGGGCTGCCCTGCTGCTGCTGGCCCTCGGCGCCGCCGCCCAGCCCGCCCTAGCCCAGAAGAAAGGTAAAAACGAGCCGGCACCCACCGCCACTGGTCCCCAGCGTTTGCAGCCGCTGTTTGGCGGCGTTTCGCCCGCCCAGGCCCAGCAGGTAATTGGCGCGGCTGTGCTGGCCGACATCGACCGTAGCTTTGCCTCGCGACCCGAAGCCAGCCGGTTCTTCAGCCAGAAAGGCTACGAGTATCTGCAAGAAAACCAGCCCGATACGGCGGCCGTACGCTTCAACCTGGCCTACGCCCTCGACCCCAAGAATGCCGATGCCTACCGCGGCCTGGCTGTGCTGGTAAGCCAGCGCCCCAACCCCTCGCCCGAGGCTATTCAGGCGCTGCTGGCCCAGGGCCTGGCCGTGGCGCCCGCCGATAGCCGCCTGCTCAACGACGCGGCCACCAACACGCTGACCCGCTACGAGCAAACCAAGAAGAAAAAGGACCTGACCCTGGCCGCCGACTACGCCCAGCGCGCCCTGGCCGCCGACTCAACCAACGCCAACGCCTGGCAAACCTCGGCCCGCGTTAAGTACTTCCAGGAAGACTACGCGGGCGCCTGGCAGGCGGTGCACAAGGGCCAGAGCTACAGCCTCGGCAGCCTCGACTTTGGCTTCCTAACCCAGCTCATGGCCAAGGCGCCCGACCCGGATGGCAAGTTTAAGTAAGAAATGTGGCGAGGTAGGGAATGTATAAAATGTAAAAACTAGGCTGTTTACTAATTTTTACATTTTATACATTCCCTACCTCGCCACATTTTTTAAAACAGCCCGGCGGCTATGCGGCGAATGGCTTCGGCCTTGCCCATGCTGTAGTAGTGCAGGCAGGGCACGCCGTGGGCCATTAGCTCGCGGCTTTGGTGCAGGCACCACTCAATGCCGACTTCGCGGGCGGCGGCGTTGTCCTTGGCTTGGTGGATGGCTTCGGCCAGCGCCTCGGGAATGCTGAGAAAGAAGGCCCTAGGTAGCGCTGTGAGCTGCGCCTTGGTGGTGAGCGGCTTAAGGCCGGGGATGATGGGCACCGTAATGCCCGCCTCGCGGCAGCGGCGCTCAAACTTGAAGAACTCCTCGTTGTCGAAGAACATCTGGGTCACGATGTAGTCGGCCCCGCGGTCGATTTTATCCTTTAGAAAGCGAATATCGGAGCCCAGGTTGGGGGCCTCGAAGTGCTTTTCGGGGTAGCCGGCGGTGCCGATGCAGAAGTCGGTGCACAGCACGGGCTCGGCGCCCTGAGGCTGGTACTGCTCGTCGTGGTCGTGGTAGCGGCCGTGGTTCAGCTCGCTAATCTGGCCAATGAGGTCGCAGGCGTAGCGGTGGCCATCGGGGTGGGGCTGGAAGTGGCCCTCGCTCTTGATGGGGTCGCCGCGCAGGGCCAGCACGTTGTCGATACCCAGGAAGTGCAAGTCAATCAGCGCGTTCTCGGTTTCTTCCTTGGCAAAGCCGCCGCAGATGAGGTGCGGCACGGTGTCTACGTCGAAGCGGTTTTTGATGGCCGCGCAGATGCCCACCGTGCCCGGCCGCTTGCGCACAGCCTTGCGCTGCAAGAGGCCGCCCGGCCGCTCGCGCAGCACAAACTCCTCGCGGTGGTAAGTCACGTCGATAAACGGCGGCTTGAACTCCATCAGGGGCTCGATGTTGGCGTAGAGCGAGTGGATATTTTCGCCTTTGCGCGGCGGCAGCACCTCGAAGGAAAATAGGGTTTTTCCGTGGGCGCGGGCTAGGTGTTCAGTTACTTTCATGGTTGTACCGTGGACTCTGTGAGTCCGCGAGTAAGTACTTTTTAGGGATAATAAGCGCGGACTCACAGAGTCCACGGTACAGCTACTGCGGGTCGTAGTTCAAATTCGGCATCAGCCACCTTTCCAATTCTTCCAGCGACATCCCCTTGCGGGCGGCCATGTCCACCACTTGGTCGCGGCCGATTTTGCCGAGGCCGAAGTAGCTGGCCGCCGGGTGGGCGTAGTAGAGGCCGCTAACGGCGGCGGTGGGGTACATGGCCAGGTTTTCGGTAAGGATGATGCCCGTTTGGCGCTCGGCATCCAGCAGCTTAAACAGCGTAATTTTCTCGGTGTGGTCGGGGCAGCCGGGGTAGCCGGGGGCGGGCCGGATGCCGCGGTAGGTTTCCTTAATCAGCTCCTCGCCGCTGAGGTGCTCGTCGGGCGCGTAGCCCCAAAATTCCTGGCGCACGCGCTCGTGCAAGCGCTCGGCGAAGGCCTCGGCCAGGCGGTCGGCCAGCGCCTTAATCATAATGCTGGAGTAGTCGTCGTGGTCAGCCTCATAGTGCTCGATGAGCTTTTCGATGCCGAGGCCCGCCGTCACGGCAAAGCCACCGAGGTAGTCGGCGCGGCCCGAGTCCCTAGGGGCTAGGTAGTCGGAAAAAGCTACATTGGGCACGCCGGGGGCCTTTTCGCCCTGCTGGCGCAAGGTGAAGAACTCGTCGCGCACCGTCTGGCGCGAGTCGTCCGCGTACACCTCGATGGTATCGTAGTCCTTGGTATTGGCCGGCCAGAACCCTAGGACGGCGCGCGCCGTGAGGCTCTTGTTTTCGATTACTTCGGCTAGCATCTTTTGCGCGTCCTCGAAGAGCTTGCGGGCAGCCTCGCCCAGGTTCTCATCTTCCAAAATGCGCGGGTAGCGGCCCTTCAGCTCCCAGGTGTGGAAGAAGGGCGTCCAGTCGATGTAGCGCGCCAGCTCGTCTAGCGGGTAGTTGTCCAGCACCTGGGTGCCCAGGAAGCTGGGCTTGGTGATGGGCGCGGTTTCCCAGTCGGCGTGGTAGCCGTTGGCGCGCGCCGCCTCAATGGCGAGGTAGTTCTTGTCGCGCTGGCGGCCGGCGTGGTCTTCGCGCAGCACCTGGTATTCGTCCTTAATCGTTTGCTGGTAAGCCACTTTACCCGAGCCGAGCAGGCTGGCGGCCACGCCCACCGAGCGCGAGGCGTCATTGACGTACACGGCCGAGCCCGAGTAGGCGGGCGCGATTTTGACGGCCGTGTGCAGGCGCGAAGTGGTGGCCCCGCCGATGAGCAGCGGCACTTGCAGCTTGCGCTTTTCCATTTCGCGGGCCACGTACACCATCTCATCCAGCGAGGGCGTGATGAGTCCGCTCAGGCCGATGATGTCGGCGCCCTGCAGCTGCGCCTCGTCCAGGATGCGCTCCAGCGGCACCATCACCCCTAGGTCCACAATCTCGAAGTTGTTGCAGGCCAGCACCACGCCCACGATATTCTTGCCGATGTCGTGCACGTCGCCTTTCACCGTGGCCAGCAGGATTTTACCGGCCGTTTGGCGGGCCGTGCCTTGCTTCTCAGCTTCCAGGAACGGCTGCAAGTAAGCCACCGCCTTCTTCATAACGCGGGCCGACTTCACCACCTGGGGCAGAAACATCTTGCCGGCGCCAAAGAGGTCGCCCACCACGTTCATGCCGGCCATCAGCGGGCCCTCAATCACGTCGAGCGGGCGGCCCAGCAGCTGGCGCACCTCCTCAGTATCCTGGTCGATGAAGTCGGTAAGGCCGCGCACCAGCGCGTGCTGCAAGCGCTCTTGCACCGGCAGGGCGCGCCAGGCCAGGGCATCCACGGCGCTCTGGGGGCCGGCGGTTTTCTGACCCTTCAGGCTCTCGGCAAAGTCCACGAGGCGCTCGGTGGCGTCGGGGCGGCGGTCGAGCAGCACGTCCTCCACCATGTCGAGCAGTTCCTTGGGCACGTCGTCGTACACGGCCAGTTGGCCGGCGTTCACGATGCCCATATCGAGCCCCGCCCGGATGGCGTGGTAGAGGAAGGCCGCGTGCATGGCCTCGCGCACCACGTCGTTGCCCCGGAAAGCAAACGAGATGTTGCTGACGCCGCCGCTAGTGCGGGCACCGGGCAGGTTCTCCTTTATCCACTTCACGGCCGCGATGAAGTCGAGCGCGTAGCGCCGGTGCTCCTCAATGCCGGTGCCCACCGTCAGGATGTTGGGGTCGAAGATGATGTCCTCGGCTGGGAAGCCAACTTCCTTGGTCAGAATATCATACGAGCGCTGGCATATCTCAATGCGCCGCTCGTAGTTGTCGGCCTGGCCGTTTTCGTCGAAAGCCATTACCACCACGGCCGCGCCGTACTGGCGCACCAGGCGGGCGTAGTGCCGGAATTTCTCTTCGCCTTCCTTCAGGGAAATTGAGTTGACGATGCTCTTGCCCTGCACGCACTTCAGGCCGGCCTCAATCACGGTCCACTTCGACGAGTCAATCATCAAGGGCAGGCGGGCGATGTCAGGCTCCGAGGCGATGAGGTGTAGGAAGGTGGTCATGGCCGCCTCCGAGTCGAGCATGCCCTCGTCCATGTTCACGTCGAGCACCTGGGCGCCGCCCTCCACTTGGGCCCGCGCCACGGCCAGCGCCGCGTCGTAGTCGCCGGCCCGGATGAGGCGCGCAAAGGCCCGCGAGCCCGTCACGTTGCAGCGCTCGCCGATGTTGACGAACAGGCTGCCCGGCGTGATGTTGAACGGCTCTAGGCCCGCCAAGCCCAGCGAAGCGTGCGCGGTCGGCACGACCGTGCTGTCGATGGCGCCGTCCACGGCCAGCTCGGCCGGGGGCCCTAGGGGGGCCGGAGCGCGCGTGGGGTACTTATCGGCCAGGCGGCGCAGTTCGGCAATGTGCTGGGGCGTAGTGCCGCAGCAGCCACCCACCACATTTAGCAAGCCTTCCTTAAGGTAGTCCTCGACCAAGGCGGCAAACTCCTGGGCGCTCTCGTCGTAGCCGCCGAAGGCGTTGGGTAGGCCCGCGTTGGGGTAGGCCGATACCGATACGTCGGCCAGGCGGGCCAGCTCGCGCACGTAGGTTTTGAGCTGGTCGGCCCCTAGGGCGCAGTTGAGGCCCACGCTCAGCAGCGGCAGGTGGCGGATGCTATTCCAGAACGCCTCCACGGTTTGCCCGCTCAGCGTGCGGCCCGAGGCGTCGGTGATGGTGCCCGAAATCATGACGGGCACCTGCCGCCCGCCCTCGTCGAAGAACTGCTGCACGGCAAACAGCGCCGCTTTGGCATTCAGCGTGTCAAAGATGGTCTCAATCAGCAGCGCGTCCACGCCGCCGTCCACTAGGCCCTTGGTTTGCTCGAGGTAGGCGGTGGCCAGCTCGTCGAACGTCACGGCGCGGAAGCCGGGGCGGTTCACGTCGGGCGAGAGCGAGGCGGTGCGGTTGGTGGGCCCGATAGCGCCGGCCACGAAGCGCGGCTGCGCGGGGTTCTGGGCCGTAAACTCGTCGGCCACCTCGCGAGCCAGGCGGGCACTCTCGTAGTTCAGCTCGTACACCACGTGCTCCAGCGCGTAGTCGGCCTGGGCAATGGTAGTGCCGCTGAACGTGTTGGTTTCCACCATGTCGGCGCCGGCGGCGAAGTACTCGGCGTGAATGGCGCGGATGATATCGGGCCGCGTGAGGCTGAGCAAGTCGTTGTTGCCGCGCAGCGGGCGCGGGTGGTCTTTAAAGCGCTCACCCCGGAAGTCTTCTTCCTCCAGCGGGTAGCGCTGAATCATGGTGCCCATGGCGCCGTCGAGCACCAGCAGGCGCTGGCGCAGCAGGCCGGGCAGCGGTGAGGCAGCGGGAGTACAGGCGGGGTCGGGGGCAACCGGGGCAGCAGTAACGGCGGGCATATTCTTTCTTGAAAGCAGGGTCCTAAGCACCTATCCAGAAAGAAAGCCGCGCCGGGCGGCGCAGGTTCCGGCTGATATCTTCTTCAACCCCTAGGGGGGCCGAACAGGAGTTGGCACCAGCCCCTGGGGCGGTTGCCAAGACGTCATCGGGCCTGGTCCCTCGGTCTTTCTGGATAGCAGCGGCTACGAAGATACAACCCCAAGCCAGCAAACTACTATTTTGGGGTCCGGGTACCGTAGGGGCGGGGGTTTGTCACTGCCCGTCGTTGAACGACCATCGTCAAACTAGCGCGGCCGACGGGCGGGGACAAGCCCTGCCCCCACTGTCCGCTGACTCAGAATCTGCTGCAAAGCTCCTGACGCAAAAAAGCGCCTTCCCCAGCGGAGAAGACGCCTTATTTTAGCTAATAAGCACTGCGGGGCCCTAGGGGAAGAGCACGCCGCGGTAGTCGTTGGGGTTCACCTGCGGGACGGTAGCGCCGTAGCGGGCGTTGATGGCCATAATTATCTGGTTGGCCACCAGGGCGTAGCCGCGGGGCGTGGGGTGCACGCCATCGAGCGAGAACAGGTTGCCCGTGATATAGCTGGCTGAGTTGGCCACGCCGTTGCTGGCCGCGCCGGTGGTGGCGATGCCGCGGAAGTACTGGTTGGCATCGAAAAAGGCCAGGCCTTTGTTGAGGGCCGCCGTTTGCAGCGCGTTGTTGAAGGAGGTAGTGGCGTTGGCTACGGTCGTCTGCTCGGTGCCATCCAGCACCAGCGTGCTGGGGAAGGGGTTGCCGGTGCTGGCGCCGAATGCCTTGGTGGTATCTACGCCCAGAGCCAGCAGAAACACTGATAGGTTGGGCACGGTAGCGGGCAGCGAAGGCCGCAGCTGCTGATAGAAGTCGCGGTAGTACTTGCCGGTGGGCTGGCCATAGAGGCCGATATAGGGAGCGGCCGTGAGCGTGAGCAACAGCGTGCCGCCGCTAGCATTGCGAATGTCGCCCAGCGTAGCGGTTACCTTAGTGCTGGCCACGCCCGGAATCAGCGCGCCGGTGGTGTAGATGAAGGGAGCAGCCGAAGGAACGTTGGCCGCCGCAAACGAAGCGCGGGCCGAGGGGCCGACGGTGGTGAAGAATGGAATGCCCGCCACGTCGGGAATGTTGCTCACCACACCCTTGGGGGCACCAGTGGCCGCTGAATTGCTAGCCGTCAGCACGTTAATCATGCGGTTGGCTTTGCGGCTAAACGTATCGACGTTGGTAATAGCGTAGGAGCTGGAGATAGCCGCCAAGGCGCCGCCGCTGGTGGCGTAGCTCAGCACGTCGTTGTTGCCGAGCCACATTGAGAAGAATGTAGCCGTAGCCGCCTCGGCCTTGATGCGCTGGAAGTAGGTTTGGCCGGCGCTGGCGTCGGGGGTGATGCGCTCGAAGTACGGGTTGCCCTGGGTGCTGCCGTATCCTACCGTTTGCACATCAGCCAGCTTGATGCCGGGGACGCCGAAGTTCTCGATGCCATCGGTGTACTTGGTGTACAACACCTGGGGCGAGGTGGCGCGCACGGCCAGGTTGCTCGTCACGGCCTGGGTGATGGGCGAGCCGGTAGCTGTGAAGCCCGCCAGGCGCAGGTAGCCCGAGCCATTGGCCTGGGCGGTGCTGAACAGCGGCTGGCGAAACTGCCCGCCCCCGGCCTTGGCAAACTGCTGAGCCAGGATGTTGGGGTATGAGTTCTGCTGGCCTTCGAGGTAGAGGCCGTTGTCTTCGTAGCCGGCCGTGAGCGAATTGCCCACCGCGATGTAGCGCGCGAAGCTGGCATTGCCAGCACTAGCGCCGGCGGGCGCGTCGATGTCGGTTTGGCAGCCGGCCAGGCCTAGCAGCCCTAGGCCCAAGAGGGCCAGCGGCTTCCGCCCCAGGTGAGAAAAAGTCGTCATAATAGAGTTGGGTAGGAAAAGACGGGCGAATTAGAAATTGAAGTGCAGCCCCACGCCGGGCACCACGATGGTAGTTTTGTAGGTGCCGGCCACGCGGTCGGTAGTGCCGTTGGCAACTAGCGCCGCTTGGTCTTGGCTGCGCTGCATGAAGTCCTCAAACAGGAACGAGGCATCGAGGCCGAAGCGGTTGGCAAACTCGTAGGTGAGGCCCGCCGAGAGGCCAATGCGGTCGGCATCGGGCGTCTCGGGGGTCACGAAGCCGTCCTTCACGCAGTGGAAGTCGTAGAACGCGCCGCCGCGCAGCCACAGGCCGTCGCTCACCTTATACTGCAAGCCGGCGCGCAGGGCCACGGCATCCAGGTACTGGCGCTGCGACACGGTGCTGGTGCTGCCGCCCAGCACGCCGCCGGTGTAGTTGAAGGTGAGCTGCTGGTAGCGGCTCCAGCGCACGTAGTTGGCATCTAGGGCGATGGTGAGCTTGTCGGTGGGCCGGATGCCCAGGCCGATGCTGTACACGTCGGGCAGGGCCAGGGTGGTGCTGAAGCCGGTGGCCGTGAAGTTGCTGGCCACCGAGGCCGGCACGCCGCTCAAGGCCACGTTGCCGTCGCTCACGGTTTGGTCGATGGCCGAGCGGTAGCTCAGGCCGATGCTGAACTTGTCGCTGGGCTTAATCATGATGCCCAGGTTGTAGCCGAACTTCTTGTCGGCGTTGCCGGTGAGCGTGGCGTGGGCCGGGCCGCTGCCGCTGGCGCTTTGAATGGGAAGGTCGCGCTGCAGGTTTACCTGGCCGAACGCGCTCCACACCAGCCCGCCCCCGATGCTGAGGAAGGGCGTGATGGCGTAAGCCGCCGTGGCTTGCACGAATACCGACTGCAACGTAATGTCGGTGAGCGAGTAGCGGCCTTCCCAGCCCTGCTGGTAGTGCAGCTCCGAGCCGAAGGGCGTGTAGGCCCCTAGGCCCAGGCGCCACTTGCCTTCCTTGGGCCCGAAGCCCACGAAGCCGCTAAATGGAAACACGTTGGTATTCTGCAGGGTACGCTGGCCCTGGTCGCCGATATTGGGCCGAAACGAGATGCGCGGAATGGCCAGGTTGCCGCCCAGCTGCAGGCCGGTGGGCGCAAAGGCAAACGCGCCGGGGTTGTAGTACTGCGAGGCCGCGTCGAGGTAGAGGCCGGTGCCGGTGCTGCCCATGCCGACGTTTTTGGTGCCCGTCAGGTTGACCTGGAAGCCGCTGGCCAGCGCCCCGGTGGTAGCTGCCAGCAAGCCGCCGCCAGTGAGGAGTAACAATTTTACCCGCATAAAGGGAGGAGTAACGAGTGGTGGGATAGGTGAATTGCGGGCTAAAGATAGGGTGAATTGACTTGCCTAAAAGTAGGCAAGCCGAGTAGTTGGGCCCGGCTGGCGGCAGCGGCCTGGCCCGGTGGCTGCAACCGCCAGCCGGGCCCTAGGGTCTATGCGGGTAGCAAAACCATTATTTGGTATTAAGTCTAGGTTAACCTGCACTTTATCCCGGACTACTGCCGTAATTTTGGCTAGCTGAATCCCTACTCCTTTTCGCTTCCCTACCGCCCGGCGGCGGTTTCTCTTCCCCCCTTTTACTTATGATAAAACCACTCCTCACGCTCCTAGGGGTCACCGCCAGCCTGAGCTTTGGCAGCCTGCGGGCGCAGGCGCAGGCTACCCTAGGCACCAGCCCCTACCTCGAAACCTTCGACGGCCTGGCGACGGGCCTGCCCACGGGCTTCGGCATTTATACCGGCGCCACGGCCAGCAGCCTGGGCACCGCGGCTACGCTCACCACCGCCGCCACGGCCTGGAACAACACCGCGGGCGCGTTTAAGAACTTCGCCTCGGCCGACATTGGCAGCACCGCCACCACGGCCGCCCAGGCGGCGGCCACCGACCGCGCCCTAGGGGTGCGCCAAACCGGCAGCCTGGGCGACCCCGGCGCCTCGTTCGTCTTTCAGGTGGCCAACACCAGCGGGCGCACCGACTTTGCGCTCACCTTTAGCCTGCAGTCGCTGGATGCCGCTTCGCCCCGCACCACCGTCTGGACGGTAGACTACGGCTTGGGCGCGGCGCCCACCAGCTTCACGGCCCTGGCGACGGGCACCACCGGCGGCAGCGCGTTTAGCAACACGCCCATCAAGGTAAGCTTCGGCACCGCGCTCGACGACAACAGCGGTCCCGTCACCATTCGGGTATCGACGCTGGCGGCCTCAACGGGCAGCGGCAACCGCCCTAGCTCGGCCATCGACGACTTTCAGCTGAGCTGGAACACGCCCTCGGCCACTACGCCGGTACTGACGGTGACGCCCAACGCACTGGCTTTTGGCAGCCAGAACATCAACACCGCCTCGGCCCCGCAGAGCTACTCGCTGAGCGGCGTGAACCTGAGCGGCGCTACCACCGTGACGGCCACCGGGCCCTTCACCGTGTCGAAAACGGCCACCGGCACTTACGGCAGCTCGCTGAGCTACGCGCCCGCCGAGCTAACCACCGCCACCTCGGTGTACGTGCGGTTTGCGCCCACCGCCACCGGGCCCGCCACGGGCAGCATCAGCAACGCCAGCGCCGGGGCCACCAGCCGCCCGGTAGCCCTGACGGGCACCGGCGCCGACCCCAACCAGACGGTATTCAGCTTCGATAACTGCACCACTACCCTTTCGGACGGCTGGAGCCAGTACAGCGTAACGGGCCCGCAGGTGTGGGCCTGCACCGCGTTCGGCCACAGCGCCGCCGACCCCACCGCCAGCGCCCCCAACGGCGTGCAAATGAACGGCTACGCTTCGGGCAACATCGCCAACGAGGACTGGTTTATCTCGCCGGCCTTCAATTTGAGCGCCTACAACTTCCCGCTGCTCTCGTTCTGGAGCCGCACGGCCTTCAACGGGCCGAGCCTGAAGCTGCGCGTCTCGACCAACTACAGCGGCACCGGCGACCCCAACGCCGCCACCTGGACTGACGTGAACGCGCAGTTTCCGGCTTCGGGCTCGGACGTGTGGACGCAGACGGCGGGCGTAAACCTGGCCGCTTTCAAAAGCGCTAAGGTGTACGTGGCCTTCGTGTACACCTCCACCAGCTCGGCAGCCGCCCGCTGGACCCTGGACGACATCGCCCTGACTAACTCGGCCACGCCGCCCGCCCCCACCCTGCTGACGGACGTGAAAAGCCTGGCCTTCGGCTACGTGGCCGCTGGCAGCAGCGCCGACCGCACCCTGAACGTATCGGGCGCCGACCTGACCGGCCCCGTCACCATCACCTCGACCGACCCGCTGTTTACGCTCTCAAAAGACGGCACCACCTTCGCTACCAGCCTAACGCTGACGGCCGCCGAGGTAAGCGCCACCACCAAAGCCGTGACGGTGCGCTTCCGGCCCACTACGGCATTTGCCACCTTCACCGGCACCCTCAACGTGAGCACGCCCGGCGCGGGCACGGCCCTGAGCGTGGCGCTGAGCGGCGACACCTACAACACCGACAAGACCCTGGAGGTGGTGAACTGGAACATCGAGTGGTTTGGCTCGACCCAAGCGGGCCTAGGGCCCAACAACAAGGACTTGCAGCAAGCCAACGTCACGACCGTGGCCAGCTACCTCAACGCCGACGTGTACGCGCTGGAAGAGGTAGTAGACATTGCGCGCCTGCAAAGCGTGGTGACGCAGCTTTCGGCCAACACTGGTCATCCGTACGCCTACATGGTGTCGGACTACGGCTCGTATGGCGACAATCCCCAAGACCCCGACTACGCTGCCGACCAGAAGCTGGCCTTCGTGTACCGCACCGACGTGGTGAGCAACCCCACCTTCATGGGTTTGCTGCGCTGCTCCGAGGCCGACGCCTGCCCCGCTTACAACGCCTGGGCCGGCGGCCGCTTCCCCTACCTGATGCACGCCGACGTGACGCTCGACGGCGTGACCAAGCCCGTTAACTTCATCGTGATTCACGCCAAGGCCAACGCCACGGCTACCTCGGCCAACGACTACGCCCGCCGCCAGCTGGGCGCCACGCTGCTCAAAAACTTGCTCGACACCCAGTACAAGGGCCAGAACAACTTGATTGTGGGCGACTACAACGACGTGCTGAACGGCACCATTGCCACGGGCGTGACGCCGGCCGTATCGTCGTACAACGTTATCGTGCAGGACTCGGCCACCTACCGCTCCATCACCCTGCCGCTGGCCCGCGCCGGCGCCCAGTCCACGGTGAGCTTCGCCACGGTTATCGACAACGTGATTGCGAGCGGCCCGCTGGCTAGCTACTACATCAACGGCACGGCCGCCGTGCGCACCGATGCCGCCGCCCTGGTAGCTAACTACGGCACCACTACCACCGACCACTACCCGGTGTTCACGCGCTACTCGTTCTCGACCCCCGACCTGGTGGTGAGCAGCGCCAACCAAACCATTGCCGGCGGCACCTACAACAGCATCACTGTGACGGGCGCCGGCGCGGGCACCCTGCAAGGCCCCGTGACGGTAATCGGCGCGGTAACCGTGCAGAGCGGCGGCCGCCTCGATACCAACTGCCAGCCCCTGACCGGCGCGGGTAGCTTCACGGTGGCCGACGGCGCCACCCTAGGCATCTGCGACGCGGCGGGCCTCAGCGCTACCGGTAGCACCGGCGCCGTGCAAGTAACGGGCACCCGCTCGTTCTCGGCCGATGCCACCTACGTGTACAGTGGTACCAGCGCCCAGGCCACGGGCCTCGGCTTGCCCAGCCAGGTGCGCGCCCTTACGGCTGCCAGCGCCAGCGCCCTTACCCTGAGCCAGCCCCTGGCCGTGGCCCAAACCCTGACCCTGGCCAGCAGCGGCAACCTGGTGCTGGGCAGCCAGCCCCTGACCCTGCTGTCGAGCGCCAGCGGCACCGCCCTGGTGGTGAACAGCGGCACCGGCACCGTGCAGGGCACGGCCACCGTGCAGCGCTACATCGACGGCAGCCTGAACGCCGGCCTCGGCTACCGCCACCTCTCGGCCCCGGTGAGCAACACGACGGTGGCCGACCTAAGCACCACCAGCTTTGCGCCCGTGCTGAACCCGGCCTACAACACCAGCGCTACGCCCGGCGCGGTGCAGCCCTTCCCCACGGTATTTGGCTACGACGAAAGCCGCCTGACCACGACCACCAACGACCTGCCGGCATTTGACAAAGGCTTCTACTCGCCGGCCAATACTAGCGCTCCGCTGGTGGTAGCCCAGGGCTACACCGTGAATATGGCCGCCAACCAGGTGGTCGATTTCATGGGGATGCTCAACAACGGCGACTACACCAGGAGCCTGACCCGCACCGACCAAACCGCTAACGGCGGCTGGCAGCTGCTGGGCAACCCCTACCCCAGCCCCCTCGACTGGAGCCTAGTGACCGACGCCGACCGCCCCGGCCTGAACGCTGCCGTGTACGTGTTCAACAGCACCGGGCCCTACGCTGGCCGCTACCGCAGCTATACCAACGGCATGGGCGGCGGCAGCCCGCTACTGGCCCTAGGGCAGGGTTTCTTCGTGCAGGTGGCTCAGAACAAAACCAGCGCGAGCCTCGCCCTGCACAACAGCCAGCGCGTTACCAGCTACGCCACTCAGGCTAGCCTGCTGCGCACCACCGCCGACCCCCGCCCCCGCCTGGCCCTGAGCCTGGCCGGCCCCAGCGGCGCCGCCGACGACCTCTACGTGTATGCCGAAGCGGGCGCCACCACGGGCTTCGACGGCCGCCAGGACGCCGCCAAGCTGCCCAACACCACCGGCTTCAACCTGGCGGCCCTCACCCCCGACGGCCAGCCGCTCAGCATTCAGGCCCTGCCCAGCCTGAGCGGCCGCGTGGCCCTGCGCGTGCTGGTGCCGGCCGATGGCACCTACTCGCTCACCGCCACCGACCTGCAAAACCTGCCCGCCGGCGCCCAGCCCGTGCTGGAAGACACCAAAACCGGCCAGCGCACCCCGCTGGCGGCCGCGGGCGCCAGCTACACCTTCACGGTAGCCACCGCCGACAACGCCGACGGCCGCTTCTGGCTGAACCTGAACGCGGCGGCCCTGGCCACTGCCCCCAGCGCCCTGCAAGCCGCCCTGGCCCTCTACCCCAACCCGACCCACGAGCGCCAGGCCACGCTGCTGCTACCCGCTGGCACCGCCGCCGGCCAAGTGCAGGTGCTCGATGCCCTGGGCCGCCTGGTGCGCCAGCAGGCCTTAGGGGCCGGCAACCCAGTGGTGACGCTGCAACTGGCTGGCCTCCCGGCTGGCGTATACCTGGTGCGCGTGCAGGCTGGCAACGAGCAAGCCACCCGCCGCCTCACCCTGGAGTAATCAGCTGCCCCTAGGGGGTACTGCCCATAAAAAGCGCCCGTTGGCTTCGGCCGGCGGGCGCTTTTGCGTGAGTAGGTAGCTACTTGTATTGAGTAAACAGGCAGTGTAAGCAGGCGGTCATGCTGAGCCTGTCGAAGCATCTCTACCGCTTCGTCCGGGGCGGGACTGCCAGCCAAGATGCTTCGGCAAGCTCAGCATGACCGCCTGTTTACACTGCCTGTTTACTTGTGCATGAGTACTTATAGACGAGTGGGCTAGGTGGGTAAATAATTCTTGGTAGCCCGTTAGCCAGGCACCTTTAACTACTTGCTCGATACCCTAGGGCCTACTTTGCCTCCAGCAGCGGCAGCACCTCGGCTACTTCAAATAGCGGGTTGTAACGTAGGATGCTTTTGAGAAAGGCTGTGTGCCCCTGACCAATAATCAACACAACCGCTTTGTCGTGTTGTACATCGATGGCACGGAGCAAGTTGGTATAAATGCGCACGTTTGTTTTAAAGAAGTCACCGGCCAAGTCGGCACCCGGATAAGCAGCACCATTACCTACGCGCGTAAATCCTAACAGGTAGCTATCCATATTCTCTTGGTCGATGGCTGGCGAGTTCAACAGTTGAAATACCGATAGCAAGCCTCTACCCGCATAAGTAGTCGCCGGAGCCTGCGTCTGTTTAATCGCGGCCAGGCGGCTCTCTATCAACAAACCGGTGCTATCGCCCACTGGTGGCTTATCATGCACACCTTTCAGAATGGCCAACTGGTTGTGTTGCTGCGCATATGCTCGTGCGGCCTCGTAGTCGAAGGTGCCTTCAGCTGCCACGCAGTGTACGCGAGCGAGGTTTAATTTTTTGGCCAGGCGATAACCTAGCTGGTATCGCTCGCTATTACCTAGCATGAAGTGACCTTTGCGATACAGAGCATACGTGCTATCAGCAAATCGCTGCTGGGCTTGCTTCCACTCAATGAACACTTTGTCGGCGTGCGTCTGCCGCAATATATCCGTGAGTTCTTCTAGTTGACGCTGTTTTTCGGGCGTACTCATGTCCACCCGGCTGGTTTTGCGCACGTCGCTGGTCGAGGGGTCGAAATGAAAGGTACCTACCAGATACACCTTGATTTTGGTGGGCAGCGGGGCGGCAGTTTGGGCAGCGGTGGCCTGGGCGAAACCCAGCAGCCCTAGGGCTAGCAAGGCGCAGAAACGTGTAGTAAGCGACATGGGAAAAGGGTAATAGATGAGGCGGCAAAGGTGCCGAGTGCTGCCGGGGGCCGAAAAATTTATTATCCCAACCGGGCTCGGCTTTACACCAAGCCCACCCCCTAGGGTCGTCCGCGCCCGGCGGGGGTTGGGGGCGGCTGCCGCCAGGTTGGGATAATAAACTTTCGGGCGGCAGTAGCGGCGAGCACTTTTGCTCTGCTAGGCGCTTAGCCTCCATCTTTTCCATGAAAATTACCCTTACCTGGCGCTCGCTGCTGGCATTCGGGGCGCTGCTGTTCGTGGCTTCCGAGGCCCACGAGCTGGTGCACACCGGTCTGGGCCGGCTGCTGTGCGGCTGCTGGGGCACCCGCGACTTCAACGTCTGGAGTTTATGCGCCAGCTGCGACCACCGCCCGCTGGTGCAGCTGGCCGCCACCTGGTCCGGCCCGCTGTTCAGCTTCGCGCTCATGTGGCTGGGGTTCTGGCTGCTGGGCCCGCGCCAGTCGGCGCGGCGCTGGTCGCTGGGCTTCGCGCTGGTGTTTGCGGCCATCCCGTTTGCCCGCATCCTAGGGGCGGTGTTTATGGGTGGCAACGACGAGGTGTACGCCCTGAGCAAGTTTATGCCTTACCACCGGGCCTGGGCCCTAGGGGCGGCGCTGGTGCTGCTGGCCACGGTGCCGCCGCTGGTGCGGGCCTACGCCACGCTGGCGCCGCGGGGACGGGCGTGGGTATTTCTAGGCTTCTTTCTGCTGCCGACGGCCGTGCTCTTCGTAGTTATTTTGGGCGCTATGAACTCGCTGCTGGCCAGCGGCTTCCTGGCTACTTACGGGGTGCTGGGCTCGCCCATCCTGGTTACGGGCTGGACGGTGCTGGTGGCGCTGGGCCTGGGCTTGACTTACCGCGCCCTTTTTACGTTGGGCCTAGCAGTGCCGCGCCCTAGCCTTACGTAGCTAGGCAGCAGTTACTATTGCTGTTATGAACCGCCGCCGCATCGTTCTGTACCAAGTGCTGGGCTGGGTGCTAATTATCAGCTACCGTTTGTTTTCTATGGCTATTGGCGTCGGTGCCAAGCAGCGCGTATTACCGCCCAAGCTGCTCCTGCACCAGTTCGTTTTTGAGCTAAGCATCGTGGCGTTATTTTATTACTGCTACCTACTATTTCCAATCGGCCTGCGGCGGGGGCGCTGGCCGGTACTGGTGCTAGGGCTGCTAGGCACGCCCCTAATATTCGCGGGCACCCGCTACCTGCTGGACGAAGTATTACTGCGGCTGCTACTAGGTTCTGGCAACTACTACCCCGACCCTACGCTGCTTTATTACTTACAGGACAACCTATACTTCCTGTTGCCAACCATTGTGCTGGCAGGCGCGGCCGTGCTGGTGCGCGATGCTTTTGTGCGCGAGCAGGTGCAGCAAAACCAGCTGCAGCTGCAAGCCATGGAACAAGCTAAAACGCAGGCCGAACTGGCTTTCCTGCGCACCCAAATCAATCCGCACTTTCTCTACAATACCCTTAACTACCTCTACGCTACGGCTTACCCCCTGTCGGAGGCGCTGGCCGAAGCCGTGCTGCGCCTCTCGGAGCTGATGCGCTACCTGCTGCACGAGAGCCCCGACGGCCAAGTAGACCTGGCCCGCGAGGTAGAATACCTCAACAACTACCTGGCCCTGTACCGCCTGCGCTTCGAGGATAAGTGCTTCGTGCAGTTCGAGCACCCGGCTGCCCTAGGGGCCTGGCGAGTGGCGGCGCTGCTGCTCATCCCCCTCGTCGAGAATGCTCTCAAGCACGGGGTCATCAACCGGCCCGACTGCCCCGTGACCATCGTGCTGGCCCTGCCCGCGCCCACCCAGCTGCGCTTCACCGTTTGCAACCGCATCGGCCAGCAGCAGAAGGATGCCACCACCGGCGTGGGCCTGCCTAACATCCGGCGGCGGCTGGCGCTGCTTTACCCCGGCCGCCACGCCCTGCGCGTGCACGACGACGGCCAGACGTACCGCACCGAGTTGGAGTTGAGCTTGTGAGGAGGGACCCCACCCCCGGCCCCTAGGCAGCACTTGGGCCAGCGCCGCCTACCGTACTTCAAGCATTCATTCAACTCTCACCCCATGCTCCGCTGCATTGCCATCGATGATGAGGCCTACGCTATTCGGCTGCTGGCCAGCTACATCCAGAAGCTGCCGACGCTGCTGGCGCTAGCCGGCACCACCACCGACCCACTCGAAGCCCTGCGCTGGGTGCAGGAAGGCCGCGCCGACCTGGTGTTTCTGGATATCCAGATGCCGGAGCTAACGGGCCTACAGTTCCTCAAAATTTGCGGCAACCGCTGCAAGGTGGTGCTCACCACCGCCTACCCCGAGTACGCCCTCGACGGCTACGAGCACGACGTAGTAGACTACCTGCTCAAGCCCATTTCCTTCGACCGCTTTTTGCGCGCCGTGCAGAAGGCCCAGGCCTTAGTAGCCCCGCCGGTGGCCCTATGGCCGCCCGCGCTCCCGGCGCTGCCAGCTTCGGCAGGCCTCGACTACTTGTTTGTGAAAGGCGAGAGCAAGAACAAGTACCTCAAGCTCAACTACGCCGATATTCTCTACGTGCAGGGGCTAAAGAACTACGTGTCCATTATGCTGCCGGGGCAGCGCGTAGTCACCTACCTCACCTTGCGCGAGCTGGAAGCCCAACTGCCGCAGCCCCCTTTCGTGCGGGTGCACAAATCGTTCATTATCTCGCTCCACCACCTGCGCCTCGTGGATGGCAACACCCTGCACGTGGGCCCCGAACGCATTGCGCTGGGCGAAACCTACCGCGACGACTTCTTCCGCCTGATTCGGGAGCCGGGCTAGGCGGCGGGGCCCTAGGGCTACTGCATGTCGATAACCACCTTGGCGCCGGCCGGCAGCTTGGGCACCCGCAGCTGGCTCACTACGGGGAAGGCGGCGGCGCACACACCCTGTTCTATTTCCACCTTGTAGGTGTAGGTGTTGGCGGCGCAGTCGTAGCGCAAGCTTTGGCTCTTGACGTGGCCACAACAGCAATAGTTTTTCCAGCCCACCAGCAGGGTACTGTCGCTAAACACGGCCGGACGCGGCCGGTACGACGAGCATATAAAAGCATCACCAAACTCCTGCTGCGAGTTGATAACGAACAGCTTAGCCTCCTGCCCGCTGCGGTCAGGAATGCAGGGATAAAACTGCACGCTGACGCCCGCAATTTCCTGGTCGGGGCAGGGCGCCTCGCCGGCCGACCGGCATTGAAAATTGGCTGCGAGCAGGCTGCTAGTAGCCAGGGCAAGTAAGCGAGTTGCTCGCATGAGAGAGGGGGCTAGGGGAGTACTGGGGGCATGACCGCGCCGCGCGCCCAGGGGTTGCGTTAGGCCCGTTATCAATTTTTCACCATATTGCTCCATTAAATCGTGCTAGTTGCAAAGAAGTTAGCTGCCGCAACCCTTGGCTACCCGCTTTGTCCTTGCTTCTACAACTCCCCTGCCTGCTTTGAACCGACGCGACTTTAGTACCCTTACCGGCCTAGGCGCCGGCGCCCTACTGCTGCCGAGCCTGCCCGGCCTGGGTGGCAGCCTGCCCGTAGACCCCGCCCGCCTGCTAGAGCCCGGCCTGGACGTGGCCCAAAAAAAGCGCCTGGCCGACGCCGCCCTGAACGCGGCCAAAAGTGCCGGCGCCACCTACGCCGACGTGCGCATCGGCCGCTACCTCAACCAAAGCGTGTTTACCCGCGAGAAGCAGGTGCAGAACATTGCCAGCGGCGAGAGCTTCGGGGCCGGCATCCGGGTCATTGCCCAGGGCACTTGGGGCTTCGCGGCCACCAACGACGTGACCGACGCCAGCCTAGCCCGCACCGCCCAGCGCGCCGTGGCCATGGCCAAAGCCAACGCCCGCATCCAGAAAGAGCCCGTGCAGCTGGCTCCGCAAAAGGGCTACGGTGAGGTGAGCTGGAAAACGCCCATCGTACGCAACGCCTTTGAGGTGCCAGTGAAGGAAAAAGTGGACTTGCTGCTGGCCACCAACGCCGCGGCCGCCGCCAACGGCGCCAGCTTCATGAGCAGCAGCCTGTTCCAAATCAACGAGCAGAAGTACTTCGCCAGCACCGACGGCTCGTACATCGACCAGGATATTCACCGCATCTGGCCCACATTTACGGCCACGGTGGTGGACCGGGCGGCGGGCAAGTTCAAGACCCGCGACGCGCTAAGCGCCCCCATGGGCCTGGGCTACGAGTACCTGACCCCTAGGGCCGCCGACAAGATTGCGGGCCCCGCCGGCACCGGCCTGGTGGGCTATAAAATGAGCTACGACATCTTGGAAGACGCCGCTCTGGCCGCCCAGCAGGCCAAGCAAAAGATGGGCGCCAAGAGCGTAACCGCCGGCAAGTACGACCTGGTGCTGGAGCCTAACCACCTGGGCCTGACCATTCACGAAAGCGTGGGCCACCCCCTGGAGCTGGACCGCGTGCTGGGCTACGAGGCCAACTACGCCGGCACCAGCTTCGCCACGCAGGAGTGGAAGGCCAAGAACATCCCCTACGGCTCGAAGCAGGTGACGATAGTGGCCGACAAGCTGCAGCCCGGCAGCCTGGGCGCGGTGGGCTACGACGACGAGGGCGTGAAAACCAAGGAGTGGACGCTCATTGACCAGGGCAAGCTGGTGGATTACGAGAAGATTCGCGACCAGGCGCACATCGTGGGCCAGCAAGCCAGCGACGGCTGCTGCTACGCCGACTCCTGGGACGCGGTGCAGTTTCAGCGCATGCCCAACGTGAGCCTGCAGCCGGGCTCCCAGCCCCTAGGGGTGGATGAGCTGATTAAGGGCGTGAGCAAGGGCATCTACATTGCCGGGCGCGGCTCGTATTCTATTGACCCGCAGCGCTATAACTTCCAGTTTGGCGGGCAGGTATTCTACGCCATCGAGAACGGCAAGATTACCGAAATGCTGGACGACGTGGCCTACCAGGCCAACACCCAGGAGTTCTGGAACTCGTGCGCCGCCGTGTGCGATGCGCGCGATTACCGCCTGTTCGGCTCGTTTTTCGACGGCAAGGGCCAGCCTTCGCAGGTGTCGGCCGTGAGCCACGGCAGCAGCACCGCCCGCTTCAATGCGGTAAACGTGATTAACACGGCCCGCAAGATTGGGTAGGCACCCATGCCAAAAGGCGGTCATGCTGAGCTTGTCGAAGCATCTCTACCGCTTCTTTTGAGCCGTTGCAACGAAGCAGTAAAGATGCTTCGAAAAACTCAGCATGACGTTCATTTTCAATAAGTAACCTTTTCTAATCAAACCCTTCAACCTGTGAAAAGACGTGACTTTGCCGCCCTTGCGGGCCTAGGGGCCGGGGCGCTGTGGCTGCCTAGCTTCCCAGCCCTGGCCGGCGACCTCGTAGACCCCGCCCAGCTGCTGGAGCCGGGCCTGGACGTGGCCCAGAAAAAGCGCCTGGCCGACGTGGCCCTGAACGCGGCCAAGGCGGCCGGCGCCACCTACGCCGACATCCGCATTCAGCGCACGCTCAACCAGGGCATCTTCACCCGCGAGAAGCAGGTGCAGAACATTGCCAGCGCCGAAACCCAGGGCATCGGCATCCGGGTGATTGCGGGCGGCACCTGGGGCTTCGCGGCTACCAACAACCTGACCGACGCCAGCGTGGCCAAAACCGCCCAGCAGGCGGTAGCCATTGCCAAGGCCAACTCGAAGGTGCAGAAGGAGCCCGTGCAGCTGGCCCCGCAAAAAGGCTACGGCGAGGTGAGCTGGAAAACGCCCATTCAGCAAAACGCCTTCGAGGTGCCCATCAAGGAAAAGGTGGACTTGCTGCTGAATGCCAACGGCGTAGCGCTGGCGGGCGGCGCATCGTTCGTCAATTCGGCGCTGTTCCAAATCAACGAGCAGAAGTACTTCGCCAGCACCGATGGCTCGTACATCGACCAGGACATCCACCGCATCTACCCCACGTTTGGCGTGACGGTGGTGGACCGCGCCAGCGGTAAGTTTCGCTCGCGGCAGGCCATGAGCTCGCCCATGGGCCTGGGCTACGAGTACCTGACGCCCAAGGCCGCCGATAAGGTGATGGGCCCGGCCGGCTCCGACGTGATTGGCTACAAGCAGAGCTACGACATTTTGGAAGATGCCGCCCTGGCCGCCAAGCAAACCAAGCAGAAGATTACCTGCAAGAGCGTGACGCCCGGCAAGTACGACCTGGTGCTCGACCCCCACCACCTGGGCCTGACCATCCACGAAAGCGTGGGCCACCCGTTGGAGCTGGACCGCGTGCTAGGCTACGAGGCCAACTACGCCGGCACCAGCTTCGCCACCCTGGCCTGGAAAGCCAAGAACATTCCCTACGGCTCGCAGCAGGTTAACATCGTGGCCGACAAGCTGCAGACGGGCTCCCTAGGGGCCGTGGGCTACGACGACGAGGGCGTAAAAACTAAGGAGTGGGACCTGATAAAGGCCGGCAAGCTGGTGAACTACGAGAAGATTCGCGACCAGGCCCACATCGTGGGCCAGCAGTATTCGGATGGCTGCTGCTACTCGCAGTCGTGGCAGGACGTGCAGTTTCAGCGCATGCCCAACGTGAGCTTGCGCCCCGGCACCACCAATAAGAGCGTGGATGAGCTGGTGGCTGGCGTGGACAAGGGCATCTACATCGCGGGCAACGGCTCGTTCAGCATCGACCAGCAGCGCTACAACTTCCAGTTTGGCGGGCAGGTGTTCTACGCCATCGAGAAGGGCAAGATTACCGAGCCCCTCGAAGACGTGGCCTACCAGGCCAACACGCTGGAGTTCTGGGGCTCGTGCGCCGACCGCTGCGATGAGCGCGACTACCGTCTGTTTGGCGCCTTCAACGACGGCAAGGGCCAGCCCTCGCAAAGCTCGGCCGTGAGCCACGGCTCGGCCACCACCCGCTTCAACGCGGTGAATGTGATTAATACGGCCCGCAAAATCGGGTAACCCCAAGCTCCCGCTTGGGGCATCGTTGAGCGATAACTAACCCATTTTACTGCCTTACGGCGCGGGCGGCTCACCAAGCAGGAGCTTGGTGCTACATCTTAATTTCACCTACCAATGGCAATACTTTCCCAAACCGAAGCCCAGGACATTCTCAAGAAGGTCATTGGCTACAGCACCGCCGATGAGTGCGAGGCTACCCTGAGCGGCACGCTGGAAGGCAACGTGCGCTCGGCGCGCAACTCCATCAGCACCTCGGGCGCCACCGACAACGTGTCGCTGGCCGTTACCTCGTACTTCGGCAAGAAGCAGGGCACCGCCACCTGCAACCAGTTCGACGACGCTACCCTGAAGCGCTGCGTGCAGCGGGCCGAAGAAATTGCGCGCCTGGCCCCCGATAGCCCCGAGCACATGCCGCTGCTCGGGCCGCAGCAGTACCTCAGCTCGCCGCAGTCGTTTGCCCAGAGCACGGCCGCCATTACGCCCGACTACCGCGCCCGCCAAATGGGGGCCAGCATGGACTACTGCACCAGCAAGAAGCTCACCTCGGCGGGCTTTCTTAACGACCGGGCGGGCTTCGTAGCCAAGCGCAACAGCAAGGGCCTGGAAGCCTACCAGCGCCTGACCAACGCCGACTTCAGCGTTACGGTGCGCACGCCCGACGGCACGGGCTCGGGTTACGCGGCCACCGACTACACCGACGTGAAGAACTTCGACGCGGCGCGCCTCACGGCCGTGGCCGCGGGCAAGGCGTCATCGTCGGTGGGCGCCAAGGCCATCGAGCCGGGCAAGTACACCGTTATTCTGGAGCCCAACGCTCTGGTTTCCAATTCCGACGCCTCGCTCCTAGGGGCCCTCATGCGCTCGTTCGACGCCCGCTCGGCCGACGAGGGGCGCAGCTTCCTGAGCAAGAAGGGCGGCGGCAACCGCAAAGGCGAAAAGCTGTTCGACGAGCGCATCACCGTTTACTCGGACCCTACCAACGCCGAGGTGCCCGACCTGACCTTTGCCGGCGACGGCCGCCCGCAGCAGCGCACCACCTGGATTGAGAAGGGCGTGGTGAAGAATATGTACACCAGCCGCTACTGGGCCCAGAAGAGCGGCATTCCGGACCTGCCCCCGCCCGGCGGCTTCATCATGGAAGGCGGCACCCAAAGCACGGCCGACCTCATCAAAGGCACCCAGAAAGGAATTTTGGTCACGCGCCTCTGGTACATCCGTCCCGTTGACCCGCAGACGCTGCTCTACACCGGCCTCACCCGCGACGGTACGTTCTACATCGAGAACGGCGCTATCAAGTTCCCCATCAAGAACTTCCGCTTCAACGAGAGCCCCGTTATCATGCTCAACAACGTGGAAGCCATCGGCCGCCCGGTGCGCCTGGCCGGCAATCTGGTTCCCCCGCTAAAGATTCGCGACTTCACGTTCACGAGCCTATCGGACGCAGTGTAGAATTTCAATTAGCAAAAGCGCACGTCATGCTGAGCTTGTCGAAGCATCTCTACTGAACAATGTTGCGCGGTAGAGATGCTTCGACAAGCTCAGCATGACGTGCGCCTTTGCTAATTGAAATTCTACTTCCCGAACTGCAGAGCCGCGTAGAGTTGAAACACGCGGTTTTGCAGGCGCGGGTCGTTGAGGCCGGTGATGTACTGGGCGTCGTTGATGTCGTTGAGGCCGGCCACGTAGCGGGCGCCCAGCGAGAGGCCGCTGAACTTGAGGCCGGCACCAGCAGCCAGGCTAAAGTCGGCGCCCTTATACTGGCTGGTAGCCGTTTGGCTGACTTGGCCGTAGCTGGCCGAGCCGTTGGTGTTGCTTATCTGCACCTTGCCGTCCTGGGTGGCGTGCACTAAGTAGCCGAACTGCGGGCCGGCTTCCACGAAAATGGGGCCTAGGGTCACTTTGGCCAGCACGGGCACCGTGAAGTAGTGCAGCTTGGTGGTGTAGTCGGTAAAGGCACCTTTTAGGTCGCCGCCCTGCACCGAGTATTGTAGCTCGGGCTGGATGGCCAGCGGGCCCAGCACGTTCCACTGGTAGAGGATGCCGACGTGATAGAATGTCTTGTAGGACGACGACTCGCCGTCGCGGCCCTGTAGCTCAGCGAAGTTGACGCCGCCTTTCACGCCGAACTGAGCGTGGGCCTGGGGGGCAGCGAGTAGCCAGGCTGCGCCGGCTACCAGCAGGAACAGAAACCGTTTCATAAGCGAAAGAAATGAAGGAAGTGGAGGTAGAAAGGGCCGCAGCCCGCGTAGGTTTAAGCGCCTAACGGCAAAATCGCCGTTTCCGATGTGTGCCCGCGCAACCTCAGCAGGCCCTTTTCATCTTTTGAGCCCTAGGGCCTCTTTTGCGTTCATGCCAACCCCTTTCACCTTCGTGCGCCTCAGCTACCACTCCGGCGACTGGGATGCCGTGGACGAGCGCATGCCGGCCAACCTGCTGCACTCGCTGGTGCAGTACACCACCGTGCCGGTGGTGGCCAAGGAAAAGGTGGTAGCGCTGGATAGTCCCGAGCTGTTTGGCTACCCCTTCTGCTACCTGAGCGGGCACCGGCTGGTACAGTTTTCGGCGGCCGAGAAGAAGAACTTCATCCAGTACGTGCGCAACGGCGGCTTCGTGTTTGTGGACGACTGCAACCACGACATCGACGGCCTGTTTGCCCGCTCGTTTGAGGCGCAGATGGCCGCCTGCTTCGGCCCAGCCGCGCTGCAAAAGCTACCCAAAACCCACCCGATTTACCACCAGTTTTTCACCTTCAAAGACGGTCCGCCCAACACGGGCTTCGAGCTGAACGGCTGGGGCGACGACCTGGTGCACGACTACCTCAAGGGCATTACCGTGAACGGCCGCCTAGGGGTGCTTTACTCCAACAAGGACTACGGCTGCGAGTGGGACTACGACTTCCGGAATAAACGGTTTTTAGCGGAAGACAACACCAAGTTTGGGGTCAATATTCTGCTGTATGCACTTTCTTGATTTATACAGAACGTCATGCTGAGCCTGTCGAAGCATCTCTACTGCGGCACTAATCCTAACGTTTGAAGTTACTTACGCGGTAGAGATGCTTCGGCAAGCTCAGCATGACCGCCTTTTTCACCGAGTAAATGACTGAACAAGACGTACAAACCCTGCTGGCTAAGCTGCCGCGGCTGAAGGCTGAAATTGGCAAGGTGATAGTGGGCCAGGAGCAGGTGCTCGACGAGGTGCTGGTGGCGCTGCTGGCCGGCGGCCACGCTCTGCTGGAGGGCGTGCCGGGCCTGGCCAAAACCCTGCTGGTGCGCACGCTGGCCCAGGCTACTGATTTGCCATTTCGCCGCATCCAGTTCACGCCCGACCTGATGCCCACCGACATTCTGGGCACCGAGGTGCTGGAGGAAGACCACGGCACCGGGCGGCGCTCGTTCAAGTTCAACCCTGGCCCCATCTTCGCCAGCCTGGTGCTGGCCGACGAGATAAACCGCACACCGCCCAAAACCCAGGCGGCCCTGCTGGAAGCTATGCAGGAAGGCCACGTCACCTACGCCGGCCAGGAGCACGCGCTGCCCAAGCCGTTCTTTTTGCTGGCCACCCAAAACCCCATCGAGCAGAGCGGCACCTACCCGCTGCCCGAGGCCCAGCTCGACCGCTTCTTGCTGTACGTGCGCATTGGCTACCCCACCGAGCAGGAGGAAATGGCCGTACTGAGCGGCACCACCGGCACCGCCCGCGCCGAAGTGGCCCCGCAGCTGGCCGGCGACGATATTCGGCAGCTGCAGCAGCTGGTGCGCCAGGTCAGCCTCAGCCCCGAGCTGCTGGCGTTCGTCAACCGGCTGGTGCGCGCCACCCGCCCGGCCACGTCGGAGGTGAAATTCATTAAGGAATACGGCCGCTGGGGCGCGGGCCCTAGGGCTGGCCAGGCGCTGATACTGTGCGCCAAGGCGCGGGCGCTGCTGCAAGGCCGCTTTGCCGCTACGCTGGATGATATTAAAACGCTGGCCCCGCCGGTGCTGCGCCACCGCGTGCTGCTCAACTTCAACGCGGAGGCCGAAAACCTAACGCCCGACGATGCCGTGGCCGAGCTGCTGAAGGTGGTGGCGATGTAGTAGCGCCAAAAAACAGATAAGACGGTCATGCTCATCTGGCGTCCGCTTGCCGAAGCATCTCTCCCGCATCATTGAACAAAGGCCCTAGGCGGCGTGGCAGAGATGCTTCGACTGCGCTCAGCATGACGTTCTTTTGGTCTTCTAGTAACCCCTAAATGCTCACCCCCGAACTCCTGTTTGCCTTGCGCAACCTGCCGCTGGCGGCCCGCCGGGCGGCCGAGGGCTTCCTGGCTGGTGCGCACGCCAGCCGGCGGCAGGGCGCGGGCATGGAGTTCAGCCAGTACCGCCCCTACCAGCCGGGCGACGACCTGCGCCGGCTGGACTGGCGCCTGGCCGCGCGCTCGGACAAGTATTTTTTGCGCGAATCGGAGGTAGATACCAGCCTGACGGTGAACCTGGTGCTGGACGCCAGCGCCAGCCTAGGGCACCTGGACGATAACAACCTGAGCAAGCTCGACTACGCCCGGCTGCTGCTGGCGGCGCTGGCCTACCTGGCCCAAAAGCAGGGCGACGCTGTGGGCCTAACCCTGTTGCTGCCCACCGGCCTGCGCCAGCTGCCCGCCCGCGCCGACACCCGCCAGTTACCGCGCCTCTACCACGCCCTCGAAACGGTGGCCGCCACCGGCACCTTCCCCGACGCCGCCACCTTGGCCCCCCTCACCGCCCGCCGGCAGCGCGCCCTTACGGTGTGCGTCAGCGACTTGTATGAGGAGCAGGGCGAGATAAGCCGGCTGCTTGCCCGCCTGCGCGCTACCAGCGGCGAGGTGCTGCTACTGCACCTGATGGCCGGCAACGAGCTGAATTTTAGCTACAAAGGCTCGGTTACGTTCCGCGACCTCGAAACTGGGCAAACCCTGCAGCTCGACGCCGACCAGCAGCGCGCCGCCTACCAGCGCCAGCTGCAAGCCTGGCTGCGCGATACCGCCCAGGCCGCCCGCCGCCAGGGGCTGGATTATTATTTACTGGATACGTCGCAGCCGCTGGACGGGGCGCTGCGGGAGTTTTTGAAACGCCGGCAACTGATGAGCTAACGAATTTTCCCGCAGAAGGCGCAGTGTTTTCGCAGAAGTCGCAGAGAACAACCTCCGCGGCCTCTGCGAAAACACTGCGCCCTCTGCGGGAAAAACTACTATGCTAACCTTCACCAACCCGTCGCTGCTGCCGCTGCTGGCCCTGCTGGTGCCGCTGGCCATCCACCTCTGGAACCGCCGGCCGGGCCGCGAGGTGGCCGTGGGCAGCCTGCGCTGGCTACAAGCCGGGGCCAACCGCCGCCTGCGCAACCTGCGCCTCGAGCAGTGGCCACTGCTACTACTGCGCCTGCTGCTGCTGGCTGGGCTGGTGGGCGCGCTAGCCGGCCCCGCCTGGCGGCCCCGGCGCACCCTAGGGCGCGGGCAGATTTTGGTGGCGCCCGCCCTGGCCGGTAGCCCCGCCCTAGCCGCCGAGCGCCCGCGCCTCGACTCGCTGCGGCGGCGCGGCTACGAGCGGCGCTGGCTGGCGCCGGGCCTGCCGCGCATCAGCCAGACGGCTAGCCGGGCCGATTCCCTAGGGATGCCGGCCGATAGCATTCTGGCCCTCGACCACTTGGCGAACACCCCGGATTTTTACGCCGAGCGCATCCGGCTGGCGGCCGACTCGCTGGCTGGGCAGCCGCTGCTGGCGCTTACGCCCGCCACTATGCGCGGCAACGGCGGCACCCGGCGCCCGTTGCCGGCGGGCGTGACGTGGCGCCTGCTGCCGCTGGCCGCCCAGGCCACCTGGCTGCAAGCCGCCACCAGCACCGCCGATAGCCTGCACCTGCTGCTGGGCCAGGGCACCGAGCGCCAGCTAACCTACCGCCTCGCCCGCGTGGCGCGGCCGCAGCCGGGCGCCCGGCTGGCGGTGGCCGGGCTGCCGCCGCTACGCTACCAGGCCGCCACTGCCACCCAGGCAGCCCGGCTGGCGGCCCTAGGGCCAGTCCCGGAGCCAGCAGTGCCGGTGCGCCCCGCCCCGCTGCGCGTGTGGGTGTATGCCCCCGCCGCTCAGGCCGCCGAAGCCCGCCCCCTGCGCGCCGCGCTGCGGGCGGCGGCCCTAGGGCTACCCGGCCCCCTGGCCCTCACCGTAGCCCCTACCCTACCCGACACCGCCCAGGCGCCCGACTGGCTGTTTTGGCTGGCCGACGCGCCGGTGCCGGCCCGGTGGCGCGGCGCCGTGCGGCGGGGGCTGCGCCTGTGGCAGTTTCCGGCGGGGGCCGGCCGCGCCGATACCAGCCACCTTACCCAGCCCCAGCTGGCCGCGCCCGTGGCCGTGTGGCGCCGGGCGGCCAGCCCCGCGCCCGGCGCCCAGCCGTTGTGGCGCGACGGCCTCGGGCGGCCCGTGCTCACGGCTACCCCCCTAGGGCAGGGCACTTATTATCAGCTAGCTACCCGTCTGCTGCCTGCCTGGAGCGAGTTGGCTGCCAGTCCCGACCTGCCCGCCTTGCTGCTAGAGGTGCTGCACCCGGCCTTCGACGCGGCCGGGCAGCAGCGCCTGGCCGCGCACGACCCGCGCCGCCTCGACCCCGGCCAGGTGCTGCCCGCGGCCGGTGCTACGGCCCGCCGCCCGGCCCCGGCTTTCGGCCCGCCGCTCGACCTGCGGCCCTGGCTGGTGCTGGCGGGGCTGCTGCTATTTGGGCTAGAGCGCGGGCTGGCGGCGCGCACGGCCGCTACGCCGTCTATGGTGGCATCTTAGCTTCTCTTTATCTTGATTTTCTAAAGCGCCTATGCCTACTACTGCCACGCACCCAGCGGCCCTCGCCGATGCCCGCGCCGGCTTGCACGCCGCCTCGCGTAGCTATGCGCGCCGCTACGCAGTGGCCCGGCTACTCCCGCTGCTGGCCGCTGGCGGGCTGCTGGTTGTGCTGGCGCTGCGCTGGCCGGCCGGCTGGCCGCTACTACTAGGGTTGGCGCTGGCCAGCCTGGCGGTAGTAGGCTGGCAGCTGCAGCCGCTGCGGCATTGGCACGCGGGCGCCGCCGCAGCGGCCCTCGACCGCCGCTACCCCATCCTGCAAGACAGTACCGGCCTGCTGCTGGCCGACGAAACGGCGCTGCCCCTGCTGCCGGGCCTGCAGCAGCAGCGCGTCACCCGGCACTTTACGGAGCTGGCCGCCACCGAGCCGCAGCTGCTTCCCGTTGCCTTCAAGAATAGCTATTTGCTCAGCGCTTTGCTGGGGCTGGGGGCCCTAGGGGTAGGGCTGTGGCCCAGCGGCCACCGGGCCGCCCCAGCGGCCGCGCCCGTGGCCGTGCGCCTGCACCCCGACCCAGCGCGGCCGGCCGGGGCGCCGGTGGGCCCGGCCCGCATCGAGCAGGTGCAGCTGCTGGTGACGCCCCCGGCCTACACCCGGCGGGTGGCGTTTGGGCCGGCGGGGGCCTCATTTAGCTGCCCGGCGGGCTCGCGGGTACGCTGGCTGGTGCGCGTGAGCGGGGCCGGCGCCGCACCGGTGCTGGAGCTGGGCCGCCGCCGCCTGGCCCTAGGGGCAGCAGGCCAAGCGCGCATCTACGCAGCCGAGCAGGTACTGAGCACCAGTACCTTGTATCGGCTGCACCTGGCTGGGCAGGTGTCCGACGACTACGCCATTGAGGTGCAGCCCGACCAGGCGCCCACCATCCGCATCCAAAGTCCGAAGCCCTACACCCTGATTGCGGCGCGCGGCACCCGGCCCGAGGTGACGCTGCAAGCCACCGCTCGCGACGATTACGGCCTCAGCCAGGCCGAGCTGGTGCTGACGGTGGCCACCGGGCAGGGCGAGGCGGTGAAGTTTCGGGAGCTGCGGCGCGAGTTGAGCGCCGGCCTGGGCCGCCAGCCCACCCAGGCGCCGCTGGGCAGCTTGCTGCGCCTGCCGGCCCTAGGGCTGCACCCCGGCGACGAGCTGTACCTCTACCTGCAAGCCCGCGACAACCACGGCCAGCGCGCCCGCTCGGATACCTACCTGGTGCAGTGGCAGGACACGGCCGCCGCGGCCAGCGCCCTCGACCTGGGCATGGGCGTGAACACCGCGCCGGCTTACTTCCGCAGTGAGCGCCAGATTATTATCGACACCGAAAAGCTGCTGGCCGAGCAAAAGAAGCTGACCGCCGCCGAGTTCGCCAACCGCTCCAACGCCCTGGGCTTCGACCAGCAAGCGCTGCGGCTGCGCTACGGCAAGTTTTTGGGCGAGGAAGCCGAGAAGGGCATGGGCGCCACCGCCGGCCCACCCACCGCCGACGAGCCCGCCCTGCCCACCGCCGAGGACGCCACCAGCCCCGCCCCGCCCGCGGCCGCCCCCGCCGAGCCCGACGACCACGACCATGACCACGCGGCCGTGGGCACCCGCCCCAACGACTCGCCCACCGCCGCCACCGACGCCCTGATGGAGCCCTACATCCACAAGCACGACGACGCCGAAACCGCCGACTTCCTGGAGCCCGCCGTGAAGGCCAAGCTGCACGCCGTGCTGGATGAGATGTGGGCCGCCGAGCTGCGCCTGCGCACCAACCAGCCCGCCGCCGCCCGCCCCTACGAGTACCGCGCCCTGCGCCTGCTGAAGGAAGTGCAGCAGCAAACCCGCGCCTACGTGCGCAAGGCTGGCTTCACCCCAACGCCCCTGCCCGAGGCTACCCTGCGCCTCACCGGCGAGCTAAAGGGGGCCGCCGCGCTCCACGAGCAAGCCACCTTGCCGGCCCCCGCCGCCCAGCCCGCCGTGCGCGTCGCCCTGCGCTGGCTGGCGGCCGTGCGCGCCGGCCAGCCCCCGCGCCCCGCCGATGCCCGCCTGCTGGAGCCTGCCGGCGCGGCCCTGGCCGCCGTGGCCGTGCAGCAGCCGGCCCTCTACCTACCGGCGCTCAAGGCGCTGCGCACCCTAGGGGCGGCCGTGCGGGCCGGCCAGCCCGCGCCCCCCGCGCAGCTGGTGGCCGCCGAGCAGGGCCTGAGCGCGCTACTGCCCGCGCCGGTGCCCGCCGCCGCGCCCACCCCGGCCCCCAACCGCTTGGCCCGCCGCTATTTCCAGGAGCTAAGCGAGTAGGCCGCTCGGCGCTTGGTGCCTCCTACTCACATAAAAACAATTATTTACTACCAACTTACCGCTTTTGCTGACGCCTGATTTTATTCGCTACGGCCTGCTGGCGGCAGCTGGGCTACTGGGCCTAGGGCTACTGCTAGCGGCTTGGCGGCGGCCCAACCGGCGCTGGCGGGTGGCGCGGCTGCTGGCTAGCGTGGTGGCCGTGGCGGCCCTGTGGCTGCTGGCCTACCCGCCCACCCGCCTGGTGCCCGCCCGCCGCAACGAGGCCATTTTGCTCACGGCCGGCTACTCGCCCGATACGCTGTGGGCGCTGCGCCGCCAGCTGGGGCCCGCCGCGCCGGTGTGGAGCTACGGCCTGCCCACCCCGCCGGCCGGCAGCCGCCCCCTGGGTAGCCTGCTGGCCCTGGCCGAGCGGCAGCCCGCGCTGCGGCAGCTGCACGTGCTGGGCCAGGGCCTGCCCGCGCCCGACCTACCGGCCCTAGGGGCGGTGCCGGTGCGCTGGCACAGCGCGGCCTACCCGGGCATTGCGGCGGCGTACTGGCCGCGCCAGCTGGTGCTGGGGCAGGTTTTTGAGGTAGAAGGCACGGTGGGACCCGTCGGCGCGGGCGCCTGGCTGCGCCTGCGCGGGGCCGGGGCCGGGCGCGACTCGGTGCGCGTGCCGGCCGCGGGCGGGGCCTTTCGGCTGCGCTACCGGCCTAGGGCGGCGGGGCTGCTGCTCCCCACCCTGGTGCTGCGCCCGGCCACCCGGCCGCCGGTAGCCGAGCCCCTGCCGGTAGAAGTGACCGACGAGCAAAAGCCGCCGGTGCTGCTGCTGGCGGCCGCGCCGGGCTTCGAGTTTAAGTTCTTGAAAAACAGCCTGGCCGCCGCGGGACGGGCGGTGGCCTTGCGCACGCCCGTCAGCCGGGGCCTGGTGCAAACCGAAGTGGTCAACCAGCCCGCTCAGGCCCTCGACCACCTCACGCCGGCGCTGCTGGCGCGCTACCCCCTGGCCGTGGCCGATGCCGCCGCCCTGGCTGCCCTGCCGCCCGCCGAAAGCCAAACCCTGCGCGCGGCCGTGCAGGGCGGGCGCCTGGGGCTGGTGGTGCTGGCCGGCCCCGGCGCCCTGCCGGCCGCCGTGCCGGGCCGCGCGGCTTTTAGCGTGCAGCCGGGCCCGGCCGATGCCGCGCCCACGGCCCTCGCCTGGCCCGATGCGCCGGCCAAGCTGCGCGCTGCCCTCCCCGCCAGCCTGCGGCCGGGGGCGGGCTTGCGGCCGCTGGTGCTGGCCGGGCCCAGCCAGCGGCCGGTGGTGGCGGCCCACCGCGTGGGGCTGGGCGCGGTAGTAGTGTCGGTGGTGCCCGAAACCTTTCGGTGGATGCTGCAGGGCGACTCAACGGGCTACCGCGCCTACTGGAGCCGCCTGCTGGCCGCCGCCCTGCCGCCGCCCGCCCCCGCCGCCGCCTGGCAGCTAGCCGAGGCCTGGCCGCGCCGGGGCTACCCGCTTACGCTGCGCCTAGCGGCCGGCCGCCTGCCCGGCCCCGCCGAGGCGCTGCGCGTGCGCCCGCTGGCCGGCGGCCCCGTTGCCCACCTGGCCCTGGCCCAAGACCCGCGCCTGCCCGAGTGGAGCACCGCCCCCTACTGGCCCGGCCAGGCCGGCTGGCACGAGGTGCGCGGACCGGGCGCGGCTATTTACCATTTTTTTGTGTTCGACTCGGCCGCCTGGCGCGGCCCCGAGCTAGCGGCGCGGGCCCGCAGCCAGGCCGCGCGCACTGGCGAAGCTCCGGCCAGCCGCTACTTGGTGCGCGAGCCGTGGCCGGCGGGCTGGTTGCTGGCGCTGTTTGTGCTGGCGGCCGGCTTTTTGTGGCTCGAAGAGAAGCTATAGCCGCGTGCGCCATTTGCCACCCCTAGGCCCCAGCGCTGCTGGCAAGCGCTGAACAGGCAGGCAGAACTCGGGGATTTTTCAAGGCGCCTTGCTAGCCGGCTGCTATACTGCACGCCCTGACTAGTGACAACTAGCTGGTTGCTAGAGTAAAAGCGGCGAGCCACGGCGTATAATCTGGCGGCGGCAACTATTTTCGGGCGGCCACGCAACGGTTGCGGGCCTAGGCCGGTCATGCCCCCGAACGCCCACGACGCGGGTGGGCGGCTCACTTTTCCTTTTCCATGTCTGGTACTGCTTCGGTCGTTTCGGAGAGCCTGCTGGCGGCGTGCCGTCGGGGCGAGGAAGCGGCGCAGCACCGGCTGTACAAGCTACTCGCCTACCAGCTCATGGGCGTGTGCCTGCGCTACTGTCCCAACCGGGCCGAGGCGGAGGATGCGCTGCAAAATGCCTTCGTCCGCATCTTCACCCGCCTGGGGCAATACCGCGGCGAGGGCCCTTTTGAGGCCTGGGCCCGGCGCGTAACCGTGCACACGGCCCTGCACGCGGTGGCCCAAAACCGCCGCCACACCGCTAGCGCCCCCCTCGACCCCAACGACGACTTCGACCCCCTAGCCCAGCTGCCCAGCGCCGACCCCTCGGCCCTGGAAACGCTGGCGGCCGATGACCTGCTACGGCAGCTGGCGGCCCTGCCCCCCGGCTACCGCACCGTGCTCAACCTCTACGCCATTGAAGGCTACTCGCACCCCGAAATCGCCGAGTTGCTAGGCATTTCGGAAGGCACCAGCAAGTCGCAGCTGTCGCGCGCGCGGCAGCTCCTCGCCCAGCGCCTGCGCCTGGGTGCTTCCCAGTTTACTCAACCATGAACGAAGGTCCTGATTTTCAACCCCGCCCCGACGACGATGACGCCCGCGACCCGCTGCTGGGCGCGCTGCGGCAGCGCCTGGGCGAGCGCTTCGGCCAGGAGCCGCCGCCCGAGCTGTGGGCCAGCATTCGGCAGCAGCTGCCAGCGGCCACGCCGCGCCCCTGGTGGCTGCGCAGCCGCCAGCTGCTAGCGCTACTGGTGCTGCTGGGTGGCGTGCTGCTAGGCGGCACAGCCGTGTGGTTAACCCAGCTGGCCCGGCCCACCCCCCGCCTGGCTCACCGGCCAGCTACCCAGCCGATAGCCCCTGGCACAGCCGCGCGCTTGTCCCGCTCGGCCGCCGGCCGCACTGCGGCTAACCTACCAGCTCCCGCCCCAGATGCGCTCAGCTTATCAGTCGCTAAATCAACTGCTGCTCATGCTTCGGTCAGCGTCCCTGCGGCGGCTATGCCGGGCTCTAGGGCCACTACGCCCAGTCTTGCGGCGCGCAACCAAACCCGGCCGGCGCTTGGCCCCGTCGGCAACGCCACCGCTACTAAGTCTGCTAGTCACTTGCTTGCTACGGCAACTGGCCACCGCCCGAAGTCAGGTATGCTGCTTGAAAAATCAGTGGTGCCAAGCGCACGCAGCGCACGCTCCGGCCTCAGGCTGGCCAGGGCTACCCCGGCCTCGAATCGGCAACCCACCGCGGCGGCACAGTTGGCCCAGCCTACTGGTGGGGAGCCACCCCGCGCTTCAGCAGCTACTACTGCCATTGCCGCGGATGGGCAGCCAGCGGCAAGTGCCCCGGCAACTGACCGGCAACTAACTGCTACTGCTTCTGCGGACCTACCAGCCCCTAGGGGCGCGGTTGCGGGGCACCGTCGGCGCCGGCCGGCTGGCCAGGCGGTCGCCGCAACTATGGCGCCTGCTACTACCCGGCAGTCGCGGCGAGCGGCTCGCCAGCCTACTGGCCTTGGAGAAATCACCACCCAACCAGCTGCTTCGGAAGCGGGTTTGCGCACGGCGGCAACGGCTACGTCGGTCCCACCCGCTGCTCTCGACTCATTGGCCGTGCGGCGGGTGCGCTTGCCCCTAGCGACGCTGGCCCTGCCGGCTCCGCTAGCCGCGCGGCCCGATTCGGCGGGGCCGTGGCTGCCGCCAGTGCGGCGCTGGTCGGTGCTGGCGCTGGCAGGCCCTACCATCAGCTACCGCGCGCTAGGGCAGCCCTTTAGCAATGTCCCAGTTTATACCACCAATCCCACTAATACGAGCACCTTTAGCGGGCGCAGCAGCTCATCTGCCAGTTTAGTTGACCTGGAGCGGCCGGCTGCGGGTCTAGGGGCGCAGGTGCAGGTTCGGCGGGTACTCACAGGCCGCTGGGCCCTGGCGCTGGGCGCGGGCTATCAGGAGTATGCCACGCAATTGAATTTACGGGTGCAAACCTACCAACTCACTGCGGGCACCCTGGTGCTCGACACGGTGCCTACGCTAGTACGCCAACGCGATACCTACCGCTTCCTGACGCTGCCCGTGCAGCTCAGCTACGCCCTCGGGCCGCCGCGCGGCCGCTGGTCGTTGGGCCTGCTGGCGGGCCTAGAGCCAAGCTTGTATATGGGCGGGCGCACCACCGAAAATAGCACGTGCAGCTGCCAGCAGCAGGTCTTCACGTCGGCCAGCGGCAGCCCCTACTCGGCGCTTACCCTCGGGCTTAGCCTGGGGCTGGATGCGCGCTACCGCCTGGGGGGACCGGCCGCCCGCTGGCAGTGGGTGTTGCAGCCCACGGGGCGCTACGTGGCCACGCGCTTCGTGCGGGCCGCAAGCCTGGCCTATACCCCGCGCCAGCCGTTCAGCTTCGGACTACTTACGGGGCTGGCCTGGGAGTTTTAGAAAATCACGCTCAACTTATCACTCAAGTAACCTATGCATAAGCTGCTTGCCTTACTTATGGCTGGCCTGCTACTGGCTAGTTGCCGCAAGCCCGACCTTTTGCTGTGCGGCCCTACCCAGACTACTACTGCCCCGCCCACTACCACTTCGCCAACTCCCACAACGCCTACTTCGAGCATCTCGCTGAATGCTTTTTTCTCGAAGTACGGGGCGGCAATGCAGCGCCGGGGCTTCGTGATTGGGCAGGGCCAACCCATCCGCACGGCGGGCGGGGCGGCGCTGTCGGTGGCGGGCGTAAATTTTGTTTCCAGCACTAACGCAGTGGCTCAGGACTCGGCCTATCTGTACTTGCGCGAGGTATATACCGTGCCGCAAATGGTGCTTAGCGACCTGCCTACCATGAGCCAGGCGGGGCAGCTGCTGGTATCGGGGGGCGAGTTTTACATGCAGGTGCGCGCCGCCAGTGGGCAGCGCTTGCGCGCGTTGCCCACGGCAAGTAGCCCAGCGCAGCCGGTGTGGCAGTCGCCGGTGCCGCCCGAGCAGGATACCACGCCCCAGCAGTACTGGCAAAAGCCCGCCGCAGAAGCCGATTGGACGCTGCTACCTAATGTGTTTGTGCAGACCGTGGCGCAGCCTACGTTGGTGGCGGGCCCTGCCTACCAAACCACTATGCTGCTCGATACCCTACTGTATCGCAATATCGACCAGGTATGGCGCTTTTACCAGGGTAGCGCTACCCTAGGCACCGTGGCAGTAACCACCCCTACTACGGCCGCCAATGAAACGCGCGTGCTGCTGCGGCCGGTGGGGTTTAATGGGCTATTTCGGATGCGGGCGAATAGCGCCAGTGGCACCAACTTACTTTGGACGGCCGCCCTTCCGCTGGGCGCTACGCTCAAGGCCGTTGTGCTGCAGTCGGTAAATGGCCAGCTTTATGTTGGTAGTCAATTATTTACTATGCAAAGCGCGGTAGCACTCACCCCACCCCTCACTGCTGTGAGCGAGGCCGAGGCTCTGGCATTCATTCAGGCTTTGTAACTGTCGATTTTTGGTAAATCCTTAGCTGTTACCGGTACTATATGAAAGGCTTCCCTTACTGCTTTGCGCTGGCTGCCAGTTTGCTACTGGGAGTTTTGTCCCAGCTGTCAGCCCAGGTGCTTGACCCCGCTTTTCATATTCCGGCCGTGTACCAGGCGGCACAAATAAGCGATGCTGCCCAGCAGCCCGACGGGCACTATGTGGTAGCCGGCACCTTTACCCAGGCCAACGGACAAGCTAGCGGCGGCCTAGCCCGCTTCGACGCGACCGGCACGCTAGATGCCACGTTTCAGCAAAACCTACGCGGCGTCACCGTAGCGGCCCGCAAGGTGTACCCGATGGCCAACGGCCAGCTACTGGTACTAGGCAGCTACCAAGCCGGCACTACGCAGCGCAAGTACGCCTTTCGGCTCAACGCTGACGGTACCCTCGACCCAACGTTTGAGTTGACCTTTCCGGGACTTTACCCTTACCCGGTGGTAGCGCAGGCCATTGTGCAGCCCGATGGGCGCATCCTGCTACTAGGCTACTTCACCAGCAGCAACGTCGAGCTGTGCCGCTTGCTGGCCGACGGCTCGCGCGACCCTAGCTTCAGCGTAACGCTGCTCAGCGGCTCGCAGGATACGCAAATGCTGCTGCAGCCCGACGGCAAGGTTATCCTCGGCGGCGACTTTACGTGGCTTAACGGGGAGCGCGGCTTTTTCATCGCCCGGCTCACTACCGATGGCAGCACCGATACCAACTTTCACTCGGCAGCCTACACCAACGCCCGCCTCTACATCACTGGCCTGGCACTCGACGCCAGCGGGCGGCTGCTAGTGGCGGGCTACGCGCAAAACGTGGTGGGCGGGCAAAACCGGGCGGTGTTTCGGCTGCAGCCCGACGGGGCGCTCGATACCAGCTTCACGCTCGATGCTAGCCTGGGTACTCGCAACTGCCAGCGCCTGGCCGTGCTGCCTAGTGGGCAAATCATGGCCCTTTTCGATGCCTACGATAGCAACAATCTCTCGGTGGCCTATCCCTTTGCGGCGCAGCTGGTGCGGTTGCTGCCCACCGGTGCGCTCGACAGTAGCTTTCAGCCAGGCAGTGGTCCCGATGGCCTGCTAACGGAAGTACGTACTCTGCCCAGCGGCGACGTGCTAACCTGGGGCGGCATCCACAATTTTGCGGGGCAGCGCCGCACGGTGGTGCTGCTGCAGGCGGGCACCGGGGCCCTAGCAACTAGCTTCGCTCCCCTGCTGCAACAACCCGGCGAAATTAGCCGCTTGAGTAGCCTGCCCGATGGCCGGCTGCAGGTGCTGGGCAAGTTTAATAGCGTAGATGGGCACCTAACCGACGAGGTGGCCCGCCTGCTGCCTACCGGCCAGCCCGACCCCACGTTTGCGGCCCGGCAACCCGCTAGCGCCAATACCAGCGCCACCACTTGGGCAGTGCAGCGCAACGGCCAAGTGGTGCTAGCAGGCCGGGGACTTACGGGCAGCTCGGGCGCCACGCAATTCTCCTACCTGACTCGCCTGACGCCCACTGGGGCGCTGGATGCCAGCTTCACGCCAGCCATTAGCTTATCGGGCCAAAACTTCATTTCGCTGCTGGCCGAGCAGGCAAGCGGCCAGCTTGTAGTAGGTGGCTTGTTTACGGATGCTGCCGGCCGCCCTAATCTCACCCGCCTCACCAGCAGCGGTAGTGCCGACCCCAGCTTTACGCCCCCGGCTGGGCAAAGCCCGGTGTACAGCGGCTTCGCCCAGCCCGATGGCAGCTTGGTGTGCGTAACGCCCCTAGCCAGCAGCAGTTATCCGGGCCGTCAGGCCGTGCAGCGCCTATCGGCCAATGGCCAGCCCGACCCGACGTTCAGCTATGCCCCTTTGCCCGCCACTTTCGATGTGTATTTAGAGCGTGTGTACCCGCTGCCAGGTGCGGCCGGCTACGCCACCAGCGGCGTTTTCGCTACGGGCGAGGTGCTGGGCTCACTTACTTCGACGGGGGCCGCGGTGCCAGGCTTCGCCACTCCGTTCCGGGCCATTCCGGGGCCAGCCGAGTCTTCATCGGGCGTGCGCGCAGTGCTGGCGCAGCCCAACGGGCAGCTGCTAGTAGGCGGCGCCATGCGCCAAGGCAGCTCATATAGCTCGCCCGGAGTAGCGCTAGCCCGGCTGCAAGCCAATGGGCAGCTAGATGCCACCTTCTCCACCTCGTTTATTCCCGTCGCTTCGGCCGCAAGCTACCGGGTCAATGACTTACTCGCCTTGCCCGACGGTTCTACGCTGGTGGGTGGCTACTTCCTGGAGGCGGGCGGGCAGCCGGCTACCGGGCTGGTGCGGCTGCAGGCGCCCGCCGCACTGGCTACTATTGGCAGCCAAAGCAGCCGCGCCGCCGTGCAAATTTGGCCAGTGCCCGCTCGCGAAAGCCTGCACGTACTGCTTGCCGCCGAGGCCCGGCCCCGGCTATTAACCCTGCTCAATGCCCTAGGCCAAGTAGTGCTGACGCAGCCCGTAACCCAACCCGATTTTACGCTAGCCACCGCGGCGCTGCCCCGTGGCTTTTACTTATTGCAAGTGGAATATGCCGATGGGGTAGCCATCCGGCGGATAGCACTGGAGTAGCAACCAGACGGCTGCAAAAAAGGCCTCCGCGTTGCGACGCGGAGGCCTTTTTTTAGTTGGCAGCACCCTAGGGCTAGTAGGCGCGGGCAAACCAGGCACGGCGCTGGCTGGGCCGGCCGGTCACGATGCACACGCCCTCCTCGTCGGGCTCGTTGAGGGGCAGGTTGCGCACGGTGGCCTTGGTTTCGTCCTTGATGCGCTCCTCGGTTTCGGCAGTGCCGTCGTAGTGCGCCACCACGAAGCCACCTTTGCCGTCGAGCACCGCCTTGAACTCGTCGTAGGTTTCGACGCGGGTGGTGTGGCTGGCGCGGTAGGCCAGGGCCTTGTTGTAGATGGTCAGCTGAATGTCGTTCAGCAGGTCGGCCACCAGCTCTACCACGTTGGCCAGGGGCAGGTGCAGCTTCTGCTTGGTGTCGCGGCGGGCGGCCTCGATGGTGCCAGCGTCAAGGTCGCGCGCGCCGATGGCTAGGCGCACGGGCACGCCCTTCAGCTCCCACTCAGCAAACTTGAAGCCGGGGCGCTCGGTGTCGCGGCTATCCACCTTCACCGAGATGCCGCGCTGGGCCAGCCCCTGCTGAATGGGCCGGATGCGCTCCATGAGCGCGTCCAGCTCGCCGGTTTTGTAGATGGGCACAATGACCACCTGGATGGGCGCCAGCTTGGGCGGCAGCACTAGCCCGTCGTCGTCGGAGTGGGCCATGATGAGGGCGCCCATTAGGCGGGTGCTCACGCCCCAGCTGGTGCCCCATACGTACTCCAAGGCGCCTTCCTTGCTGGTGAACTGCACGTCGAAGGCTTTAGCGAAATTCTGCCCTAGGAAGTGGCTGGTGCCAGCTTGCAGCGCCTTGCCGTCTTGCATCAAGGCCTCAATGCTGTAGGTATCGTCGGCGCCGGCAAAGCGCTCGCTGGCCGTTTTCACGCCCTTCACCACCGGCAGGGCCATATGCTCCTCGGCAAACTCGGCGTACACGTCGAGCATCTGGTGGGTTTCGTTCAGGGCCTCGTCGGCGGTGGCGTGGGCGGTGTGCCCTTCCTGCCACAAAAACTCGGCGGTGCGCAAAAACAGGCGCGTGCGCATTTCCCAGCGCACCACGTTGGCCCACTGGTTGATGAGCAGCGGCAAGTCGCGGTAGCTCTGAATCCAGGTTTTGTAGGTATTCCAGATAATGGCCTCCGAGGTGGGGCGCACAATCAGCTCCTCTTCCAGCTTGGCATTGGGGTCGACGCGCAGCTTGCCGGGGCGGTCGGGGTCGGTTTGCAGGCGGTAGTGGGTCACCACGGCGCACTCCTTAGCGAAGCCCTCGGCGTTGGTTTCTTCGGCTTCGAAGAGGCTCTTGGGCACGAACAGCGGGAAGTAGGCATTCTCGTGCCCGGTGCGCTTAAACATGTCGTCGAGTTGACGCTGCATCTTTTCCCAAATGGCGTAGCCGTAGGGCTTGATAACCATGCAGCCGCGCACGGCCGAATTTTCGGCGAGGCCGGCGCGCTTCACCAATTCGTTGTACCAGGCCGAATAATCTTCCTGGCGAGTAGGCAACTTTTTGCTCATAATAGCATCTAAGTACCGCTAGGTCGAGCTTAGGCCCGCGCCTGGCGATTTCGGTACGGCTTTTGCCCTAATAACTTTATTAGAACAGGCACCGTTTTGGGGCAAAATTACGTTAAGAGTAGTAGCTTAGCGAAGGTTTGTTTTTGAATGGCGCTTGACTGCCTGGCCGGCTGGCCCGGTGCTTCACTTAGCTTCCATGCCTAGGGTCCTTTATTTACTTTAACGTGCGGCTTCTCAGCCGCTTAACCACATTTTCACTCATGAAAAACCTGCTCACAGCCACGCTGCCGGCTTTGGCGCTGCTCGCCTTGGGCGGGTGCGCTACCTCCGGGGCGCTGACTTCTACCACGGAGAGCGACGGGGTGTATTACTCCTCGGCCGACAAGACTACCTCGAATAGTAACCTGAACTCGGTGTATGCCAACCGCGGCTACAACCAGAGCACGGCCGGCTCGGCTAACCCCGACGGCTTTGCTTACAACCGCCCCACCGACGTAACGGGCACGGCCGCCCCGGCCGCGGCCACCACCGACGATGCCAACCCCGACTACCAAGGCGGCACCGTAGCGCCTTCGGCCAACAGCTCGACCCTAGGCACTTCCTCGGATTACTACGTGGACAATACCTCCACTAGTCCCAGCGGCTTTGGCGTGCCCTACACCGGGCCCGGCGTCAGCACCTACAACTACTCGCCCAGTTGGTCGGTGTCGCCGTCGTTCTTCGGCTCGCCTTTCGGCTATGGAGCGGGCCTAGGCATTGGCTATGGCTACGGTGGGTTTGGCGGCTTTGGCTCGCCCTACTACGGCGGGCTCTACAGCCCCTACGCCTACTCTAGCTTTTACGACCCCTTCTACTCGCCGTTTTATTCCCCGTTCTACTCGCCCTTTGGCTATGGTTATGGGTCGGGCTTAAGCCTGGGCTTCGGCTACGGTGGGTTTGGTGGCTTTGGCTACCCGCTTGGTGGCTACTACGGCGGCTACTCGCCCTACTACTATGGCAGCGGCTACCGCAGCTACGGCTCGGCCGCACCCGGCGTGTATGGCGAAGGCCGCAACGGCGTGTTGGTTGGCCCGCGCGGCAGCCGTGGCGGCATGGTTATGAATGCCCAGCCTAACGGCGCCGTGGGCGCCAGCGGCGCTAACGCGCCGGTGAACATCGGTGGCGGCCGCCGGGGCGGCGGCATGGTAATGGGTGCCAACGGCATAGCCGCTCCTGCTCCTACCGCAAACAGCATCAGCCAGCCGAATGGGGGCCGCGGTGCCTTCTCCAATGGGGCGGCACTAGGCCAGCCCTCGGTAGCGGCGCCGGGTGGCATGCCCGTCGGCGCCGGCGCTAATCCCGGCAACCCCGGTGGCCGCCGCGGGGGCTTCTTCAGCGGCTTCTTTGGCAACGGCGCCAACAGCAACGCCAACAACGGCGGTATGCAGCGCGGCCAGATGAGCCAGCCGCAAGCCAACGGCGGCTTTGCCCAGCCGCAGCGCCGCAGCTACAGCCAGCCTAGCTTCAACCAGCCCCAGCAGCGTAGCTTCAATCAGCCTACGTTTAGCCAGCCCAGCCGCAGCTTTAGCCCGCCCAGTGGCGGCGGAGGCTTCGGTGGCGGTGGGGGCGGTGGCTTCGGAGGCGGTGGTGGCGGCGGGGGCCGCCGCGGCGGTCGCTAAACCTTACGCCATTTTCCACGTCTGAGCTTCTGTCACCCGAGCCGGTCCCTCGGACCGGCTCTTTTTTTGCCTAACTTTTCCACATATGAAACACGTATTTATAGGCCTGGCTACGCTGCTATGCGGTTTTTTGGGCCTCAGCCAGGCAGCGCGGGCGCAAGGAAGCTACGTGGATGATGCGCTGCTTTACTCGCGCCAGAACCCGGCCGGTACGGCCCGCACCCTGGGCCTGGGCGGCGCCAGCGCCTCGCTCGGCGGCGACTACGGTAGCATGACTACCAACCCCGCTGGCCTGGGCCTCTACACCAAGTCGGAGTTCACTTTCACGCCGGGCGTGGGCATCGGCAACGCCACCACCAGCATGGTGGCCAACGCGGCCTCGCTCAACTCGGGCGGCGGGCAGCAGTCGGCCAATAGCTTCAACATTGCCAGCATAGGGCTGGTATTTACCAACCGGCGGGCCGACAACGACGCCAGCAGCGCCTGGCGCGGCGGCTCGTTCGCCATCGGCTTCACCCGGCTGGCCGACTTCAACTACGGCTACCGCTACCGCAATTACACCGACGACAACCACTCGTTCTACCAGTTTTTGCGCGAGCCGGGCGGCTACCCCCAAAGCTCGGTGCTCTCGTCGGGCTACCAAAACACGCTCATTGATATTGACAATCAATACACAAGCGGCACCTATACCAACCTGGATGGCTTGGCTTACGGCAGCTTCGTGACTGGCCAGCTGCCTTATACCAAGGACGCGAATGGGAATCCTACTTCCTACCAAGTTAGCATCAACTACCCGCGTAGCGGGCAGATACAGCAGGATGGCGTGGTGCAGTCGAAGGGCGCGCTTTCGCAGTTCGACTTGGGTTACGGCGGCAACTACCGCGACCGGCTCTACATCGGCGGCGGCGTGGGCATCGTGTCCGTGAACCGCACGCTGACCAGCACGTTTGGCGAGAGCCAGAACGGTACGGAGAACTTCCACTACGACGATTACCTCAAAACTACCGGCACCGGCATCAATGCCCGCCTAGGCATCATCGTGCGGCCGGCCGATGCCATTCGCATTGGCGTTTCGGCCCAGACGCCCACCTATATCAGTCTCACTGACAGCTACCAAACTACTTTCACATCTAATCCCAGCTACGTGGTGGGCCAGGGCAGCAACGTGCTCAGCACTACACCCGGCACCTACGACTACAGTGTGACGCTACCTTTCCGCGCCAACGGCGGCTTGACCTTCCTCTTCAGCAAGTACGGCTTCATCACCGGCGACGTGGAGTATGTAAACACCGCCGCTACGCGCTTCAATCCGAACAGCAACGACAACACCAGCTCGTTTAGCGACGTGAACCAGACCATCAGTTCCGGCTACCAAAACACCGTGAACCTTAAGGTAGGCGCCGAGGGCCGCTTCGACATCTTCCGGGTGCGCCTAGGGTATGCGCGCTACGGCAACCCCTACGCCGGCGGCACCCTCGACCGCGGCCAGAACTACTTCACCGGCGGCCTGGGCTTCCGCACCAAGTCGTTCTTCCTCGATGCGGCCGAGGTGTACCTAGGCAGCAGCAAAGACCAGTACGCGCCCTACTCGCTGTACTCGGCCGCCTCGCCCATTGCCAGCATCAACGCCAACCGCGCCACCACCACCGTTACGGCCGGTTTCTTGTTCTAACCCTTGCCCCGTTTACCAAAAAAAGCGACCCTAAGGTCGCTTTTTTAGTTTAGGGATATCATCCCTGCGGCTACCCCACCCCCGGCCCCTCCCCTCCGGGAGAGGGGAACCACGGCAGCACTGCCATATGCAATCGTCCGGCTCCCCTCTCCCAGAGGGGAGGGGCCGGGGGTGGGGTAGCCACTAGCACCAAAAAGCCCCCTAAGGTAGCTATTCCAGGAAAGCTACCGACTGAGCTTGCTTGGCTACGCGCACCTCTAGCTGCAGGCCGGCCGATGAGCCCCCCGGCACGCCCACCACGCGCAGCAGCCCGAAAGAGGGCGGGGCGGCGCCGAAAGGCTTCGTGCGGAACGCATATACCTGGTTGACGGTCAGGCCAGTCAGCGACTGGCGCACCCGCGAAGCAGCCTGGCCGTACTGCTGCCGAATAGCAGTGGTATCCTGCGTGCCGTCGAAGCCCGTTTTATCGAGCGTGGTAAGGCGGAAGCGCGTAGCGCGGCGTTTGCCCGTGGGCCAGCGGTCAGAGGGCAGGCGCACCACGCTGCCCAGCGTATCGGGCGAGAACAGCCGCAGCCCGTCGATGGACTGCACCAAATCGGTGAGGCCCTGCTGGTCGGGCGTGGGGTTGGCCGAGGTACCCAGCACAGTGTAGGCCGGCAGGGCCAGGCCCGACTTGAGCTGAATGAAGCGCCGCGTGCCCACACCCCGCGCCGGCACGTTTAGCCGCAGAAAATAATCGTTGTAGAGCTGCGCAGAGTCGGCGCTAGTACGGCGGGCGGTGGCCGTGAAGGCCCGCGTCGAAGTGTTGCCGGCCGCGTCGGTGGCCGTGTACTCCCAGCGCTCGGCCCCGGCCGTGGTGCGCACGCCGAACACGCTGGTCAGCAAGAAGTTCTTGCGGTAAGGAGCCGCAAATACGGTATCGAGGTACACAATCTGCTCGTCCGTGGGCAGGTTATTGAACACGAAAGCCGTGAGGGGCACTGGGTAGGCAAACGGCTGGCGGCTAGGCCGGTACGTTACCGTCACACGCACTTCCTTCAGGCCAATACCCCCTAGGCTGTCGGCCGCCACAAAGACGCGCGTGGCCAGCGTGTCGCCCGCCCCCAGGCCCGTGCGGTTGCCCGAGGTGAAGCGGCTGGAGCCGATGAAGTACAGCTGCAGCGGCCCGCTCACCTTGGTGCAGGCCGCCAGCAGCAGCAAAAGAAACCCAGTAGCAAACAGAATCCGAGGCGTCATAAGAAGGCAAAGGTCGGGCCGGGCGGCGGCTTGGCGGCTAACGCGCACGGGGCCGAGTTATTTCTATCCGCGCCGCCGTGGGCCCGCCCGCCAGGGGCTGACCACCCAAAAAAAGCCCCGGCTGCGGATGCAACCAGGGCTTTCATTACCTAATTCAACGCGCCTACTGCCCTAGGGCCGGGTAGTCGGTGTAGCCCTTGGGGCCACCGGCGTAGAAGGTATCCTTGTCGCCGGGAGCCAGGGGCGCGTGCTGGGCAAAGCGCGCCACCAAGTCGGGGTTGGAGATGTAGGGTACCCCGAAAGCTACCAGGTCGGCCAGGCCGTCGGCAATTACTTTATTACCCTTTTCCTGGTCGAAGCCGCCGTTGATGATGAGCGTGCCTTGGTAGAGTGGGCGGTAGTGCTGCGCGATGTGGGGCTCGGCAAACTTGTTCTGGCTCACGTCGGTAAACGGCTCGCTCAGGTGCAGGTACGCCAGGTGGTAGTCGTTGAGGCGCTTCACGATGTAGTCGAACGTGGGAATGGTTTCCGCGTCCAGCGTCATGCCAAACAGGCCGTCGAGCGAGGGGTTGAGGCGCGCGCCTACCTTGCCCAAATCCACGCCGGCCGCTTTCATAGCGTCGAGCACATCGAACAGCAGGCGGGCGCGGTTCTCGATGCTGCCGCCGTACTCGTCGGTGCGAGTGTTGCTGGTGCCGTTGAAAAACTGGTGAAACAGGTAACCGTTCGACGAGTGGATTTCCATGCCGTCGAAGCCGGCCTCCAGGGCGTTTTTAGCCGCCTGCACGAAGTCGGCAATGGTTTGCTTGATTTGCGCGGTCGTCATGGCCTGCGGGGTCACCGTGTCCTTCATGCCGTCGGGCGTGTACACCTGGGCGTGGGGATTGATGGCCGAGGGCGCCAGCGGCAGGTTGCCGGCCAGCAAATCGGGGTGCGACATGCGGCCCACGTGCCAGAGCTGCACGAATATTTTGCCGCCTTGGGCATGCACGCCCTCGGTTACCTTGCGCCAGCCCGCCACTTGCGCGGGGGTATAGATGCCAGGCACGTTGATGTAGCCCGCCGCCTCGCGGTTCACGTAGGTGCCTTCGGTGATGAGCAAGCCCGCCGTGTCGCGCTGCTCGTAGTACTTCACCATCAGGTCGTTGGGGGCGTGCTCGGGGTTTTCGGCCCGGCTGCGGGTCATGGGGGCCATCACCACGCGGTTGCGCAGGTCCAGTTTATCGGAGTGGAAAGGGGTCAGAAGCGGTTGCTCAGCCATTATTTTAGTAGCAAAAGGAAATAGAAAAGCCTCGCGGGGAGGCATTCTATAAGCTCGCCGCCCACCCTTTTGTTTCATGTTGCTACATTAATTTAGCTTGGGGGGCCTAGGGCGCGCGGCTAGCGCGGGTAGTTGCCCTCTGCGTTCAACCCCACCCCCGGCCCCTCCCCTCCGGGAGAGGGGAGCCGGACAAACTGTGGCACCGCGCCGCGATGACGGTGGCCTTGCGGCCGTAGCCCTTCACCACGGAGCCTGACGATTTATGGTAGCGCCGCCATGGCTCCCCTCTCTCGGAGGGGAGGGGCCGGGGGTGGGGTTGAACGCACAGGGCAACTACCCGCGCCGGCCGCGCACTCTAGGGCATTAGTTCAGCGCCGCTGGGCCCGCACGAAGCGCGGGCGCCCAAAGAAGTCGGGCAGCACGGCCACGTCGGCAAACTGCGCGGGGGCTAGTAGGGCGGCCGTTTCGGGCCCTAGGACTTCGTTTATTTCCAGCCACAGCTGGCCGCCGGGGCGCAGCAGCTCGGCCGCGAGCTGGGCCAGCCGGCGGTAAAAGAGTAGCGGGTCGTCGTCGGGCACGAACAGGGCGGTGGCGGGCTCCCAGGCCAGCACGTTGGTGCGCATCAGGGGCTGCTCGCTGGCGCGCACGTAGGGCGGGTTGCTGGCCAGCACATCGAGGGTGCGGGGTGGTAGGCCCGCAGGTGCGGCGCGCAGAATATCCACTTCCTGCAGCTCCACGGCCGGGGCGTAGCGGGCGGCATTGCGGGCGGCCACGGCCAGCGCCGCCGCCGAAATATCGACGGCCAGCACCCGCGCCGGGCGGGTGAGGGCGCGGGCCAGCCCCAGGGCCAGGCAGCCACTGCCCGTGCCTACGTCGAGCACCGCCAGGGCCGGCCGGCCCGCGTTGGCCTGGGCAATAAGCTGCACCAGCTCCTCGGTTTCGGGGCGCGGGATGAGGGTGGCGGGCGTCACTTCCAGCACCATATCGGCAAAGTGCGCCTCGCCCAGCACGTACTGCACCGGCTCGTGGGCCAGCAGGCGCGCCTCGATGGCGGGCAGGCGGGCGGCCACGGCGGGCGGCACCGGCACGCTGGCTTGCAGCCGGCGCTGCAGGGGCGTCAGGGCCAGCAGGGTTTCCAGCACCAGCGCGGCAATGGCCTGGGCTTCGGCCTCGGGGTAAGTGGCCTGCAGGGCGCGGGCCAGGGCGGCGGTGTGGGCGTGCAGGGTGAGGGAAGGGGGCAAGCTCATGGCCGCGCAAAGATGCGGCCGCAAGCGGCCTAGGCCCGGCATTGCTTGAAAAACCGCCTGCGCCAATAGCTTTACGCTGCTAACTCCCACGCTTGCCCTATGCCCTCGCCTACCCCGCCGCCCCCCGACGATGCGCTCTTTATGCGCCGCGCCCTCGACCTGGCTTTGCTCGGCCAGGGCCACACCCGACCCAACCCGCTGGTGGGCTGCGTGGTGGTGGGCCCCGGCGGCACCATTATTGGCGAAGGCTACCACCAGCGCCACGGTGGCCCCCACGCCGAAGTGAACGCCCTAGCCAGCGTACTCCAGCCCGAGCTACTGCGCCAAAGCCGCGTGTTCGTGACGCTGGAGCCCTGCGCCCACCACGGCAAAACGCCGCCCTGCGCCGACCTGCTCATTGCCCAGGGCGTGCCCGAGGTTATCGTGTGCAACGACGACCCTAACCCCTTAGTAGCCGGCAAGGGCCTAGGCAAGCTGCGCGCCGCTGGCATCCGGGTTAGCACCGGGCTGCTAGCCAGCGAGGGCCGCTGGCTAAACCGCCGCTTCTTCACGTTTATGGAGCAGCAGCGGCCCTACCTGGTGCTCAAGTGGGCCGAGTCGGCCGATGGGTTTATGGCGGGGCCCCACTTCCAGCAGGTGCAGATAAGCGGGCCGCAGGCGCAGCTACTCACCCACCAGTGGCGCAGCGAGGAAGCGGGCATCCTGGTGGGCACCCGCACGGCCCTGCACGACAACCCCCGCCTGAACGTGCGCGAGTGGACCGGCGAGCAGCCCACGCGCCTGCTCATCGACAAAAACCTGAGTTTGCCCCCCAGCCACCACGTGCTCGACCGCTCGCAGCCCACCATCGTGTATACGCACCGCGAGCGGCCCAGCCAGCCCAACCTCACCTACGTCACGCTGCCCTTCGCGGCGCCCGGCCAGCCCCCGGCGCCCGATTTGCTGCCCGCCATCCTGGCCGACCTGCACCAGCGCCAGGTGCAGTCGGTGCTGGTGGAGGGCGGCCCCACGGTGCTGGGCGCCCTGCTGCACCTCAACTTGTGGGATGAAATCCGTGTTTTCCGGTCTCCTAAGCGTTTGGAGCGCGGCATTGCGGCCCCGCGCCTAGGCCTGCGCGGCTGGCAAAGCCACGAGAAAGTAGGACCCGACGACCTGTTTCGCTACCTCAACCACTAAGCAAAAAGCCCGTTGCTCCTCACCGGAACAACGGGCTTTTTGTAGCCAGCAACCGCGCGGCCTAGCGGCCAAAAAGGCCACCGAGCAAGCCGCCCAGGCTACCCGACAGGCCCCCGCCCCCCGCGCTGCGGGGCTGCGAGTTGGGCTGCCCCCCTAGGCCCCCCAGCACCGACATAATCGAGCCTAGGCCGCTGCCGCCCATGCTGCCCTGCTGCGGTAGCTGGCCGGCCTGTTGGTTGTTATTGTTACCTCCTAGCAGGCCTCCCAGCATACCGCCGCCGAGCAAGCCGCCCAGCATACCGCCCAGCGAGCCACCGCCGCCCAGGTTGCCCATGGCGCCGCCCAGCATACCCCCTAGGGTACCGCTGCGTTCCTGAGGCTGGCCATAGCTACTGGTATTGCTGCCGCCGCCCAGCACTTTCGAGATAACCATGGGGGCTACTACGCCCAGCAGCCCGGCCATCAGCGCGCCCTTCGGAATGCCTACGTTGCTGAGCTTATCGCCCAGCCCCCCTAGAAAGCCCTGCTTACCGGGGTCCTGGGGGTCGTGCTGCACGTTGGCAGCCTGGTCCACCACGGTTTCCAGGGTCTGCTTCTGCTCGGGGTTCACGCCCAGGTACTGGGCCATCTTGCCAATCATCGCCTCCTCGTCGTTGGAGTACGCGCCATCGGCGCGGGCAAAGCTGATGAGGTCAGTAATAAGCGAGTATCGCAAGTCACTGCCTTTCAGAGCATCAAGGTCGCGCTGCACCGTTTGGTTATCCGCGCTATCGGCGGCGGCCAGCACCTGGCGGGTAGCATCATCCGAGAGGCCCGCCTGCTGCGCCAAGCGCTGCAAGAATTCGGCTTCGGGCGCCGTGGCCTGGCGGTCGGCGGTGGCCAGGGCGGCCAGGGCCCCGAGGTAAGCAGTTTTTTCGGCTTCGGAATAGTTTTGCAACAGCTGCGTTTCCATCTTCAAAGGGTTTTGTGGTAGAAAATAAGGGAATGGGGTGCCCAACCAGGACCGGGCCCCTTGTAAACGGCTAGCCCGGCCCGCAGTTGCTGTGCCATACCGCGCCACCCAACAAAAAATTTCTGCTTGATTGCTAATTTTTTAACCGCTACCAAGGCCATCCACGCGCATTTTTTGCCCCCCTACCATTGCCAATTCAAAAAAACCGTGCACCTTTGCAATCCCAAACGGGAAAAGCCCTTGGGAGATTAGCTCAGCTGGTTCAGAGCATCTGCCTTACAAGCAGAGGGTCACTGGTTCGAACCCAGTATCTCCCACCCTTGATTAATAGCCACTTAGATGTAAGTCTGAGTGGCTGTTTTGCTTTTGGTGCATACAAGACGTTAACTGGTTTTTATCCTGTCGCCGGATTCATAGCAACTCTTTCAAGCGAGTTCGAGCCTCGTTTCCCGCTCATTCAGGTTCAGCCACTTGGCCGCAAGGCTGTTCTGTTTTTAGTTTAAACGCCGGTTTAAACAAGTTGCTGGCTTCTCATCATCTATCAGCCATAGTTGTCGTTTATCATTTAAGTTCTTCCCCGTGAAACTGGCATTGTCTATGGGGAAATATGCCGCGGGTAGTCAGCAAGCGGTACAGAGTAGGTGCAGCCAATAGGTACGAGGTCAGCCAGTAATGAGAATAGCGCTGTCTCCAATTAGGCGCAATTTGCGCTGGCCCTAGCCGCCTGGCGAAGTAGCACGGCCAGTTGGTAACGTAGTCTGCTTGGTAGCTTGTCAGCATGAAGTTGCCCACTTCCCCTTTGCAGCTAGTAAGCCACTACTTCCAGCGTGGCTACTTCCCTTTGAACGCGCAGGAAGCGGAGGCACTGGCTGCGTACTGTACGAGGCGTCAAATCAAGCGCCGACAGCTGCTCCTGCAAACCGGGGAAATATGCCGGCACGTGTACTTCGTGGTAGCCGGCTGCCTGCGGCTGTACGCCGTCGATACGGGCGGCAAGGCGCACAACCTGCAATTTGCCGTTGAAAATGAGTGGCTAAGCGACCTTGCCAGCTTCTATGCCGAGCAGCCTAGTGGGGTATTTATTGAAGCGCTGGAGTCAACGAGCGTGCTGCAAATCAGCCACGACGACTTGCTCGACCTGTTTGTGCGCTTCCACAAGTTTGACCGCAACTTCCGCATCCTTATCGAGCGCCAGTACCTGCAGCTGCAAGACCGGTTGCTGCAAAGTATCAGCACCCCGGCCGAGGCCCGCTACCGGGCTTTCCTTGCGCAATACCCCCACTGGGCCGCCCGGCTTCCTAACACCCAAATTGCGGCTTACTTGGGCATTACCCCGGAGTTTTTAAGTAAGATTCGCCGTGACCAGGCCAGCGCGCACCGCCGCCAGCCCTAATCCAGCGCAAGGCTATTCCTTAAGCTAGGTTAAGGGTCCTGAGCTGACCAGAACCGGACCTTTGCAGCTTGTTACTGCAAGCGCAATGAACCGGCTACTCCTCTTTTTTTTGCTACTGACCACGGCGGCCTTCGGCCAGCAGCGGCCCCCGCTGCCTCAGCCCGTGCGAGCCTTTGGGCAAGCTGCGCCCTCGCCCCCCGGCGAAACCCAGTACGGCAACAACCCCCAGGCCGGGCACTACGTGCAAGCCGGCGACGCGAAAATCTACTACGAGGTGTACGGGCAGGGCCGCCCCTTTCTGGTGTTGCACGGTGCCCTGTTCGGCTCAACCTACGAGCTGCACCAGTTGCTCGACAGCCTGCGGTTGCGCTACCAGGTCATTGCCGTTTCGACCCGCGGCTACGGCAAGTCGGAATTGGGCCATTCGCCCATCACGTTCGAGCAGAAAGTGGACGATGTGCTGGCCGTGCTTAACGCCGTAACCCGCGACAGCGCCGTCATCTTTGGCTTTAGCGACGGGGGCCACACCGGCTTCAAGCTGGCTAGCCTGCACCCCGAGCGCGTGCGTAAGCTCATCACCCTAGGGGCGGGCGAGCTATACCCCGGCATGCGCCAATTCGACTTCGACGTGCAGCACGCCCTGCTTCTGGATACGGCCTACTTCCGGCAGCAGCGGGCGCTGATGCCCGAGCCGCAGCGCCTAGGCGAGCTATTCGCCAAAACGGGCGCTTTTTACACCCTGCTGACCATCGATAAAACCATGTTTGGGGCCATCCGCTGCCCGGTACTGGTAATGGCCGGCGACCGCGACTAGGGCATGAGTGTCCCGCACGCCTATCACACCAGCCAACTGATTCGCCGCAGCCAGCTAGCTATTATTCCTAACGCGCCGCACCCGGCCTTCCTGGTCAATTTTCCGGCCATATGGGCCGACATGGTGCCCTTTCTCAAGTGATAAGCCAATGTACGCCTTGCTGCTGAGTTGCCTCGCTGTCCTGGCTAATGGCCGGCCGCCGGTCGCGGCGGCGCAGGCCCTCGATAAAGCCACCTATGCTCGCCTACTGGGCGGGTAGTCACTGCAGACCCTGCCCACTGTTGCCTTGCAAATTTGCTTTTGACCCAGCTTTATTCTTCGTAATTATGAAAGCTGCCGTTTTGTTGTGCCCCGGCGCAGCCACCGATTTTCACTTGGAAGAGCGTCCCGTGCCCACGCCCCAGGTTGGGCAGGTCTTGGTGCGCGTGCGAGCATTCGGACTGAATCGTTCGGAGCTGATGACCCGCAAAGGGCTGTCGCCCGGCGTGCAGTTTCCGCGCGTGCTGGGCATTGAATGCGTGGGGGAAGTGGTGGCGGACCCCTCGGGCGACTACCTGCCCGGCCAGCAGGTAGCGGCCCTCATGGGCGGACTGGGCCGCGATTACGACGGTAGCTACGCCGAGTACGCACTGGTACCGAAACGCATTCTCTATCCCTTCCACAGCCAGCTGCCCTGGGCCCAGCTCGGGGCCATTCCGGAAATGTTCCAGACCGTGTACGGCTCCTTGCACCTAGCGCTGAAAATTCAGGCTAGCGAAACGCTCCTGATTCGCGGCGGCACCTCGTCGGTGGGGCTGCTGGCGGCGCAGCTGGCCCAACAAGCCGGCCTGACGGTGCTGGCTACTACCCGCCAGGCCGCCAAAGCCGAACTGCTCCGGGCCAGCGGCGCGGCGCACGTGCTGCTCGACGGCGGCCAGGTGCACGACCAGGTGCGGGCGCTTTACCCGGCGGGCGTAGACAAAATGCTGGAGCTGGTAGGCACCCCCACGCTCCGCGATTCCCTGACCTGCCTCAAGCCCGGCGGGCTGGGCTGCATGACGGGCATGCTCTCGGAAAGCTGGTCGCTGCCCGACTTCGCCCCAATGGAGTTTATTCCGGCCACAGTGGGCCTGACTATCTACGACAGCGGGCAGGTCACGGCCCCAGCGGCGGCTATGCAGGACTTCATCAAATCAGTTGAAGCAGGACGGGTGCAGCTGCGCATTGGCCGGGTATTCCCACTGGCCGAAATTGGGCTAGCGCACCAACTGATAGAAGCCAACGCGGCCGGCGGCAAAATTGTCGTGACGACGTGAAGCATCTGGTTTCAGGTTTCTATTCTGCCAAGCAGAACGGCTGCTTTGCTGATGCCGGTTAGCCCCTGACTGAGAAGCTAAGTGGTGCTCGGTCAACTACTTTATTATCTCAGAGGCTGTTTAGAAAGTAGGCGCTTATCCCCTAAACCGTCATGCTGAGCTTGCCGAAGCATCTCTACCGCTTACTCAGACGGCGTGGTAGAGATGCTTCGGCAAGCTCAGCATGACAGACAACTACACTTGCATGACTTTCTAAATAGCTTCATAGCTTCTCAATTGCTTGATTGTTATAGTAAATGGTTTGATTCTTTTTTTCAAGTAGAGCCTAGAGAGCAGGAATTTTGCGGTGCAGCCAGTACCTGACCGCTTGGCGAGCAGCTTGGCCTCGGGCCTGACTAGCAAGAATGCTGACACTGACCGGCTGGTAGGGTGCTTACCCATTTTACCAGCAACCCCCCACATGAATGGCTTTCGAATTTGCCAGCTTGATACCACGGCTGGCGCGGTACCAACGTACAGCCGCCGCGATTTTTACACGGTGTGTCTGCTGACCAGCCCGTACTACTGGCCGCAAGCCGACCAGCAAACCAAGCTGGACGGGACGGGCCGTGCCTGCTCATCGGCAATCCGGCCGGGGCGGGGCTAGCCACCGGCGCGGCAACCCACCACGCGGGCTACGCCTGCCGCTTTACCGAGGCGTTTTTCAAGGCGCGCAGTCCGGTCGTTAATTCGGCGCAGTGGGCGCTGCTCAGTAATCCTGCGCCGCGCGTCTTCGCGCTCGGCCGCGAGCAGGCCGCGTACCTGAATGACCTGTTTGCTAAGATGCTGGTCGAGCAGCAGGCGACTTATATATTCAAGCAGGAGCTGCTCGGCGCTTATCTCAACCTGGTGCTGCACGAGGCCATGCGGCTGCGCACGTCCACCCGCCTCTTCCATTATTACTGCCGGCTGGTCGGTACGCAGTGCGAGCTGCGCATGGCGCGGCGATGCTGAAACCGCCAATGTCATCAAAGCCCCGCCGGGGGTACACTAGCACGGGGCCACGCCGGGGCAGGCCATGACGCCCGTGGCCCTGGTGCCCAACGCCCGGCAGGGCGCGGCAGTCTGGCTGCAGCCTGTAACCGAGCCGCAGTACCGCGGCTTGAATTGAATAGTTGAGCTAACGCACGAACGGCAGCCGGCCGCGCGGCCCTGGCCCACCTAAAGGTGTTTGAATTGTATACTAATCCGTTTGATTCTCTTTTTCTGGCTGAGTTAGGCAAGCGGACCTTTGTGCCGGTAAATGGCCGCACTTGGTACCGCGCCCCGACGCGCTGCCTACCGGCCCTAGGCTGCCTTTCGCCACGCGAGCGTTCCCGCGCCGGCGGGTAGCAGTCGGGTACTACCAGCAAACTCTTTTTCTCAAGTAAGCAGCATGCAGACGGTTGAATTGAACAACGGCGTGAAAATGCCCATTCTGGGCTTTGGCGTATTCCAGGTGCCCGACCCCACTGAGTGCGAGTCCAGCGTGCTGGCAGCTATCAAGGCCGGCTACCGGCTCATCGACACGGCGGCCTCGTACATGAACGAGGAGGCCGTGGGCCGGGCTATCAAGGCCAGCGGCGTACCGCGCGAAGAGCTGTTTATCACCACCAAGCTCTGGGTGCAGGATGCCAGCTACGAAGGGGCTAGGCAGGCGTTTGAGACTTCGCTGCGTAAGCTGAACCTCGACTATCTCGACCTCTACCTCATCCACCAGCCCTACGGCGACGTGCACGGCGCGTGGCGGGCGATGGAGGAGCTGTACCACGCCGGCCGCATCAAGGCCATCGGGGTGAGCAACTTCCCGCCCGACCGCCTGATGGATTTCTTGGTGCAGCACGAGGTGAAGCCGGCCGTGAATCAGGTCGAGACCCACCCCTTTCATCAGCAGGTGGCCGAGCAGCAGTTTATGATGGACAACGGGGTGCAGATTGAGGCCTGGGGGCCGTTTGCCGAAGGCAAGAACGACCTGTTCCACAACGAGGTGCTCAGCGGCATCGCGGGCAAGTACCACAGATCGGTGGCGCAGGTGGTACTGCGCTGGCTTACGCAGCGCGGGGTGGTGGCTATTCCCAAGTCGGTGAAGCCTGAGCGCATGGCCGAGAATTTCAACAGCCTGGACTTCGAATTAAGCCCGGAGGACATGCAGGCGATTGGCAAGCTCGACACCAAAGCCAGCCTCTTCTTCGACCACCGCGACCCCCACATGGTGAAGTGGATTAGCGAGCGCAAGATTCACGACTAGCCCGTACTGGCGGGGGAACGGCGGTTTTTTCACCCTGTTCGATACCTCCTTTGGCACCCTTTGCGTAGCACCTTTATGCAGCCCCAAGCAACTTCGCCGGCACCAGCCAAGGCCATCAGCTCCCACCAGGAAATCACCGCTCAGGAGCTGAAGCTTAGCGGTTTCAAGGCATATGAGGTGGACACGGCCGCTGGCCCAAGTCACCCCTACCGGCGCCGCGACTTCTACAAAGTAGCCTTGGTGACCAGCCACTGCACGGTGCACTACGCCGACCGCAGCATCGAGCTGAACGGCACGTGCCTGATGTTTGCCAACCCGCACATTCCTTATGCTATTGAACTGCACGAGCCGCGGCTGATGGGCTACTCCTGCCTGTTCACCGAGGCCTACATGCGCGAGAACGACCGCTCGGAAAGCTTGCAGCAGTCACCGCTGTTCAAGGTAGGGGGCACACCGATTTTTCACCTTAGCGCCGAGCAGACAGCCTACGCCAAGGGCATCTTCCAAAAAATTCTGGCTGAGCAAAGCACCGACTACTTGTACAAGGGCGACTTGATTCGCACCTACCTGCAACTACTCATTCACGAGGCGCTGCGGATGCAGCCTACGGAAAGCTTCGTGCAGCATAAGAATGCCTCGTCGCGCATAACGTCTCTGTTTCAGGAGCTGCTGGAGCGGCAGTTTCCGATTGAAAGCCCCGACCAGGCCATGCAGCTCAAGACGGCGCAGGACTTCGCCGGCCAGCTGGCCATGCACGTCAACCACCTGAACCGGGCCGTGAAGGAGGCTACCGGCAAGCCCACCACGGCGCACATTGCCGAGCGGGTCATCGGCGAAGCCAAGGCCCTGCTGCACCACACCTCGTGGACGACGGCCGAAATTGCCCATAGTCTAGGATTCGAGTACCCCACCTATTTCAACAGCTTCTTCAAGAAGCATACCGGCACCACGCCGCTAGCCTTCCGGCGCGACACCTAATGGGATTAGATGGCCGTTCGTTATAAAGCGTTTTTTACTAATAAGTTACAGTGGTGTAGCACTCGCCCACCGGGCGGCCTTTCGCTTCTCCTATTTTTCCGTTATGCAGTCTGACTCACTCCCCGCGGCGAATACGCCCCAGCCGGCCGACGACTCGCGCCGCTCGTTTATGAAGCAGGCCGGGGGCATCCTGGGCTTCGCGCTGGCCGTGCCGCTGGCTGGCCCGGCCGAGGCACTGGCGGCCCGCACCCAGGTGGCCGCCGGGCCGGGCAGCGTGACGCTGCGCCTCAACGGCCAGCCCACGACCCTGACGCTGGAACCCCGCACCACCCTGCTCGACGCGCTGCGCGAGCACCTGGATTTGACCGGCACCAAGAAGGGCTGCGACCACGGACAGTGCGGGGCCTGCACCGTGCACGTGGATGGCCGCCGCACGCTGGCTTGCCTGACGCTGGCCGTGGCCGCACAGGGCAAGGAAATTACGACCATCGAGGGCCTGGCCACCGGTAGCGAACTACACCCCATGCAGGCGGCTTTCCTTAAGCACGACGGCTTCCAGTGCGGCTACTGCACGCCCGGCCAGATTATGAGCGCCGTGGCCTGCGTGAAGGAGGGCCACGCCAGCACCGACGACCAGTGCCGCGAATGGATGAGCGGCAACCTCTGCCGCTGCGGCGCTTACCCCAACATCCTGGCCGCCGTGCGCGAGGTAGCCAGTCAATCTGCTAAAGGATAAGGCCATGAACGATTTTAGTTACGTGCAGGCCGCCTCGGCGAAAGAAGCGACCACCTTGCACAAAGACACTCCGGCCGCCGCCTACTACGCCGGCGGCACCACCCTGCTGGATTTGATGAAGTCCAACCTGGCCGCCCCGCCGCAGCTTATCGACATCAACCCCCTGCCGCTGGCCACCATCGAGCAGACGAGCGAGGGCTTGCGCATCGGGGCGCTGGCGCGGATGAGCGATGTGGGCGAGCACCCGCTGGTGGTGCAGGGCTACCCGGCCGTGTCGCAGTCGCTGCTGCTGGCCGCCTCGCCGCAGCTGCGCAACATGGCTAGCATCGGTGGCAACCTCTTGCAGCGCACCCGCTGCGGCTACTTCCGCGACGCGGCTTTCCCGTGTAATAAGCGCGTGCCGGGCTCGGGCTGCCCAGCCATCGCCGGCGATAACCATAACCTAGCCATCCTAGGAGTAAGTGAGAGTTGCATTGCCAACGCCTACCCCGGCGACCTGGCGGTAGCGCTGGCCGCGCTCGATGCGGTGCTGACGCTGGAAAACCAAAAGGGTAAGCAGCGCCGCGTGCCTATCACCGAGTTTTACCTGCTACCGGGCAAGACCCCGCAGAAGGAAACGGTGTTGGAGCCGGGCGAATTAATTGTGGCCGTGACGATTCCGGCCGCTGCTCACGCCCGCCAGTCCACTTACTTGAAGGTGCGTGAGCGGGCCAGCTACGCCTACGCCCTGGCCTCGGCCGCCGTGGGGCTCGACGTGCAGGGCGGTACCATCCGCGCCGCCCGGGTGGCGCTGGGGGGCGTGGGCGCGCAGCCCTGGCGCTCGCGCGAGGCGGAAAAGGTTCTGGTGGGCCAACCCGCCAGCGAGGCCACGTTCCGCGCTGCCGCGGCGGCGGCGCTGCGTGGGGCGCGGCCCCAAAGCGAAAATGCCTACAAGGTGGAGCTGGCGCAGAATACGCTGGTGCGGGCCTTACAGCAGGTAGCGGCCTAGGGCCAGGGGCTGCCACTTTCCTATCTCTACCAGCAAGCGCAAGCAATCAGCATGGATACTGAAACGCAATTCTCCGATACCATTCCCCAGCCCGGCGTAGTGGGCCAGCCGCTGAGCCGCGTCGATGGCTGGGCCAAAGTGACCGGCCAGGCTAAGTATTCGGCTGAGTACAACCGGCTGCCGGGTCTGAGCTACGCCCTCATTGTGGGTAGCGACGTAGCCAAGGGCCGCGTGACCAGTATTGACGCCGGCGCCGCCCAGCGGCAGCCGGGTGTACTGGCCATTTTCACGCACCAGAATTTGCCCAAGCTGGCCAAGTCGCCCAACAACCCCGACGACCGGAGGGCCCTGGCCTCGTCGGGCATGAGCTTCTTCCCGCTGGAATCCGACCAGGTGTACTACGCCGGGCAGCCGGTGGCCGTAGTAGTGGCCGACACGCTGGAGCACGCCCAGGCCGCCGCCGCGCTGCTGCGTGTCAGCATCGCGCCCGAGGTGCCCGTGTCCTCCTATGAGGCCAAGAACGCCGAGCTGTACGTGCCAAAAACCATTCGGGGCTACGCGCCGGGCGTGACCAAGCGCGGCGAGGCGCAGGCGGCCTTTGCCAGCGCCCCGGTGCAGCTTACGGCCACCTACGTCCACGCCACTACCCACCACAACCCGATGGAGCCGGGCGCGACCACCGCTCACTGGGAAGCGCCCGACCGCCTCACCGTGTACGATACCACGCAGGGCGTGTCGGAAACGCAGAAGACGCTGGCCGCCATGCTGGGGCTGGCCCAGGACCAGGTGCGCGTCATTACCAAGTACCTGGGGGGTGGCTTCGGCTGCAAGGCCTGGGTGTGGCCCCACGTGGTGCTGGCCCCGCTGCTGGCCAAGGCCGTGGGCCGGCCCGTGAAACTGGTGCTCACCCGCCCGCAGCAGTTCACGGGCATGGGGCTGCGCGAGGAGCAGACGCAGACCCTGAAGCTGGGCGCTACCCGCGAGGGCAAACTGCTGGCGCTGGTGCACGAGAAAACGTCCACTACCTCGCCCTGGGAGGACTGGGCCGAAACCAACGGGCGCATCATCAACATGCTCTACGCCTGTCCCACCTTCGAGGGCACCTACCGCCTGGCCCATGCCAACGTGATGACGCCCACTTCGACCCGCGCCCCCGGCGACATGCCCGGCTCGTTCGCCATCGAATGCTCGATGGACGATTTGGCGGCGCAGTTGAACCTAGACCCCATTCAGCTGCGCCTGCTTAACTACGCCGAGGTGGACCCCACCACCGGCCACGCCTGGAGCAGCAAGAGCCTGAAGGAATGCTACGCCCGCGGGGCCGAGCTGTTCGGCTGGAACCGGCGCAACCCCAAGGCCGGTCAGACTCGCGAGGGCCACCTGCTGGTGGGCTACGGCATGGCCACGGCCAGCTACCCCGTGCACGGCTCGCAGGGCACGGCCCGCGTGCGCCTCTACGCCGACGGCCACGCCGTGGTGCAGGCCGGGGCCACCGACCTGGGCACCGGCACCTACACCATCAATACGCAGGTGGCGGCCGATGCCCTAGGGTTGCCGATGCAGAACATCCGCTTCGAGCTGGGTGACACCAACCTGCCCACCACGCAGTGGTCGGGCGGCTCCACGGCCGCCGGGCGGGTGTCGTCGTCGGTGTACCTGGCGTGCCAGGAGGTGTGGCAGAAGCTCCTCAAGGTGGCCGTTATTGACAAGAAGTCGCCACTTTACGGGGCGAAGCCCGAAGATGTGGCCGTGGAAAAGGGCCGCTTGCAGCTCAAAGCCAACCCGGCCAAGGGCGAGGGCTACGCCGACATCATGCAGCGCGCCAGCCTGAGCGACGTGGAGGGCAGCGCCCTCGGGAAGTACGGCGCGGGCTACGAGGCCCCCAAAGCCACGGCCAACGCCAACATGAACAAGAAGGAGGATGCCGCCCCGCATTCGATGCACGCCTTCGGGGCGCACTTTTGCGAGGTGCACGTGGACCCCGAATTGGGCACCGTGCGCGTCACGCGCTGGGTGAGCGTGATGAGCGCCGGCCGCATCCTCAACCCCAAGACGGCCCGCTCGCAAGTCATTGGGGGCAGCATCTTCGGCATCGGCGCGGCCCTGATGGAGCAGACTGTGCGCGACCCGCACCTGGCCCGCTACACCAACGCCACGCTGGCCGACTACCACGTGTGCACCAACGCCGACATCCCGAACATGACGGTGGACTTCATCGACGAGCACGACCCCTACGTGAACGCGATGGGCGTGAAGGGCATCGGCGAAATCTCCATCGTGGGCGTGACGGCGGCCGTGGCCAACGCCGTGTACCACGCCACCGGCAAGCGGGTGCGTTCCCTGCCCATGACCCCGGCTAGGGTGCTGGCCACCCTGCACGAACCGGCCTAGCGCGGTGGCTTTCGCTATAGCTACTTTCCAACCTGACCCGTTAACAGCCCTAAATCCGGCAGGAACAATTCCTTTCTAACTCTCAAACATGGAAAAGCGACAATTAGGCACCAGCGGCCTGGAAGTATCGGCCCTTGGCCTGGGCTGCATGGGCCTGAGCTTCGGCCTGGGTCCGGGCGTGCCCCTCGAAGAAGCCATCCGCCTAATCCGGGCGGCCTACGAACAGGGCGTGACGTTCTTCGATACGGCGGAGGCCTACGGCGAACTCAACGAAACAATGGTGGGCCAGGCGTTGGCCCCGATGCGCGATAAAGTGATTATTGCCACCAAGTTCGGCTTCAAAGATGGTAAGCCTCAGCTGGGTATGGACAGCCGCCCCGAGCGCATCCGGGCCGTTGTGGAGCAGTCGCTCCAGCGCCTGCGCACCGACTACATTGACCTGTTCTACCAGCACCGGGTAGACCCCAACGTGCCGATGGCCGACGTAGCCGGGGCCGTGAAAGACCTGATTGCCGAGGGCAAGGTGCGGTACTTCGGCCTCTCTGAAGCCGGGGCTACGGCCATTCGCCAAGCCCACGCCGTGCAGCCCGTCACGGCCCTGCAAAGCGAGTACTCGCTGTGGTGGCGCGAGCCGGAGCAGAGCGTGCTGCCCACGCTCGAAGAATTAGGCATTGGCTTCGTGCCCTTTAGCCCCCTAGGTAAGGGGTTTCTGACGGGTAAGATTGACGAGCATACGGAGTTCAGTCAAAACGACTTTCGCAACACGGTGCCCCGTTTCTCGCCCGAAGCCCGCCAGGCCAACAAGGCGCTGGTGGAACTGCTCGGCACCATCGCCGCCAGCAAGCAGGCCACGCCGGCCCAGATTGCGCTGGCTTGGCTGCTGGCCCAGAAGCCCTGGATTGTGCCCATCCCCGGCACCAGCAAGCTGCATCGCCTGGCAGAGAACATCGGTGGGGCCGCCGTGCAGCTCACCCCCGACGATTTGCACCGCATCGAGCAGGCGCTGGCCCAGGTGGAAATCCAGGGTGCCCGCTACTCGGCGCAGGCGCAGCAAGCTATCAATCGCTAGCGGTTGCTGGCTATTCAGCGTAGCTTTGGGGGTAGTCCACTACCCGCGAAACTACGCTGAGTGCGCACGGGCTGGGGCAGCAGGTTGGCTAAGCAATTACTTCTTGCTTAGTACTTTATCCTGCCGACAGCCCCAGCCCAAGCGGCGACCACTCCTGCAAACGAACATCTTGCTGCCCCATTCCTATGCGACCTGATACCGTACTACGCCTGGCCCTGGGATTGGGAGTTGTGGGCATGCTCGCAGCCCTTGGCAGCCAAGCTCAAACTGAGCACTCAACCCCCAGCCCTATTTTTACGAAGGGCCAACCGGGACCGGCGGCCAACTTCACAGGCCACGCCTGGGTGCAGGGGCTAGTGGGCAAGGCGGATAAATATTCCTGCGGGGCCGGCAGCGTGCAGTTTGCGCCGGGAGCCCGCACCCACTGGCACACTCACCCCGCCGGGCAAATCTTACTGGTGGTGGAGGGCACGGGCCACTACCAGGAAAAAGGCCAGCCCCTGCGCTTGCTGCACAAGGGCGATGTCATCAAGGCCCCGGCCGGTGTAGAGCACTGGCACGGCGCCGCACTCAAGTCCGCCATGACCCACGTCGCCATCAACCCCGACCTCGCGGCGGTGCCCGTGATTTGGGGCCGGGCCGTGACGGAGGCCGAGTACCTCGGCCAGCGGTAGGCGCCCCTCAGGTCGCAGCCCAGCGTCGCTGAAACCCTGGTCGCAGCCAGTTACTAACTACCATTACGCCATGACCATCAGCCCGCTGTTTTCCAAGGCGCTGCTCGTGGCGCTAACTACTTGCCTTGCTATGACTACTCACGCGCACACGCCGCTGGCTGAAACTCTCTCGGCCCGGCAGCAAGCCCTTGTGTCAATTGCGGCACTCACGGCTAAAGGCGACCTGCCCCACCTGCACGACGCCCTGGCTCAAGGACTTGACGCGGGTCTGACCGTGAATGAAGAGAAGGAAGAGCTAGTGCACCTGTACGCCTACTGCGGCTTCCCGCGCAGCATCAACGGTCTGAATATCCTGCTGAAGGTGCTGGACGAGCGTCAGGCACAAGGCAAGAAAGACGTTATCGGCAAGGCCGCCTCACCCATCACCAGCACTGCACCCAAGTACGAGCGGGGTAAAAAGGTATTGGAGCAGCTGACGGGCCGGCCTGAAAAAGAGCCTAAAACCGGCTACGGTGCCTTTAGCCCCGAAATCGACCGCTTTCTGAAAGAGCACCTCTTCGCCGACATTTTTGAGCGCGATGTGCTCACCTATCAAGAGCGGGAACTAGTTACTATCGCGGCGCTCGTGAGCCTGGGCGGGGTAGAACCCATGCTACAGGGTCACCTAGATATTGGCCTGCACACCGGTCTCACAGCCACACAGTTGCAGCAGCTGATGCGCGTGATGGAAGCTGCCGTTGGCAAGCAAGAGGCCGACGCGGGTCGCGCCGTGCTGACGAAAATGCTCGCTACCAAGCCGAAGTAGCAGCGGTCAACAAGTTAAGTTAGGCAGCCTAAACCCTAGTGTTGCGGCGGCTGGCTGTTAGCAGCCAGCTTCACGGGCCGGGCCAGGTGCGAGAAGGTGAGCGAACCCATTTTCCACTTGCCGTTTTCCTTCACGTACACTTCCGTCACCATGAAGGGGTTAACGACCTCGCGCCCCCCCACCACGGCCACCAGGTCGATGTCGTTGAGCAGGATGGCGGTCGCGCCGAAGAAATTCACGGCCGCGCCGTACACCTCGGCCTTCTTGTACCAAATCATACCGCCTTTGATGGTCGTCAGCTCCTGGTTTTTGCCCCAGCTGCCGCCCATGTGCACGAACACGCAGTTTTCAGCAAACAGCCCGCCGAGCGCCTCCACGTTTTTGTCGGCCATCCAGGTCCACTTCGTTTTCGAGATGGTTAGCAGTTCCTGTTCGTCCTTGGTTGCGGAGGCGGGAACAGCATCGGGCAATTTGGCTTGCGCGTGGGCCAGGTGCATGGTGACCAGGAAGAACCCTAGGAACAATAGATGTTTCATAATTAGCAGAAAATTAGCCTGTTATTAGGCAGGGCAGACAGCCGTGAACAGCTAGTTGCCGCCGGCGTACTCCTGCGGGGTTACCCGCTTAAACCAGACAGTTTTACCCAGTTGGGTTGGAGTCGTGGCCAGGTAGGCAAAGGTGCTCGTGGGAGCGGCACCGTGCCAATGCTCTACCCCAGGCTGACACTTAATAATCTCTCCTTTGTGCACCGTTTGCCGAGGTTTACCCCGTTCCTGGTAGTAACCCACGCCTTCCGTAATCAGCAAAATTTGCCCACCTGGATGCGCATGCCAGTCTAATTTGGCACCGGGAGCAAACGTGGCCATCGCAATGCTGTACGTGAAGACGTTATCCGGCGCGCTGAGTTCTTTGAGCCAAACCGTTCCGGTGTGATTATCGGTGGTGGCTACTTCCCCCTTCGGAAAAATGGGCGCTTCTTGCGCGGCCACCTGCTTGGTTAGCGCAAGCAAGAATAGAAAAATGACAGGTAGCTGTTTCATGTTTTCTGCTTAATTGACAAGCCGGGTTGGCTTAGTGTAGATTGCCCGTTGTAACGGCTTTTTCAATTACGTCCAGGCGAGCCTTCCGCGGGTCAGCTTCGCCAACGGCCGTGCCATCGGTGCGGATTTCGAGCAGCCCGTTTTTGCTAGCGTCATAGGCGGGCCAGTTTGGCAAGCCCTTGCCATTGGGATTGCCGGTTTTGGCGAAGTTGGCCCAGTAGCTATTCAGTAGCTTGCCAACCTCCTGGTCCTTAGGTGCTACGGTAGCACCGTTGGGGCTACCCAGGTTGTCGAACACGTAGGCGATTTCGGAGGCGTGAGCCGCGCCGTACCGCATCCGCTGCTGCATGGCGGGCGAGACGTAGGAGAACAGGTAGAGGTAGGCTGGTGCGCCCTTGGCGACGAAGGCCCGCGCCGTCATCCGGGCCGGCTCGGCCCATACCTTGTCAGTGTTGACCAGCGTGAGCATCCTGGCAAGCTCCGCGTTGCCGTCCGGGTCATACACCGCGGCAGCCTCACTTTTCAGGCTGCCAAACAGCGCCAGCAGCTGCTCCTTGGACGTGGCGTTCACGAAGCCCGTCGGCACCTCCGCGCTGTTCGACCCGATAAGGAGCGGCACCTTCGCCTGCCGACCGGCCTGGTAGGCGCTCTGCGCCGTTTCCACTACCAGCTTCCCGTCGAGAATTGGCCCCGAGAGCGTAACCGCCCCCCCCGGCCCGTCGCTCTCCTGGCCGCCATCCACGATGTCGGCCACTGGCAAGGCCCGCAGCCGGGCCAGCGCCGCCGCGTCGGTGCCCTCGATGTGGTGCTTGCGGGTGAAATTCATGCCGATGGTTTCGGCCGACACGGGGTAGTACGGGTCGGCATTGTCTTTCTGCAGCGGCCGCCCCGTCAGCACGCCATCGCGGCCCCCACCCGATTCGCTGATGGCCTTGTGAAACAAGCCTTTCGCCGCCGGGATGGTGAGCAGCGAATGCACCGAAACGCCCCCGGCCGATTCCCCGAAAATGGTCACGTTGCCGGGGTCCCCACCAAAGGCGGCGATGTTTTGCTGCACCCAGCGCAGGGCGGCAAGCTGGTCCATATAGGCGTAGTTGCCCTTCGGCTCTTCCGGGTGCTCCTGGCTAAGGGCCGGAAACGCAAAAAAGCCTAGCCGCCCTACCCGGTAGTTGAAGTTGACCAGGATAACCCCCTGCTGGGCGAAGTGCTCGCCCGCGTAGCCAGGCGACGCGCCGCTCCCAAACACGAAGGCCCCGCCGTAAATCCAAACCATGACGGGCAGCTTCGCGCCCGGCTTGGTGCCGGCCGGGGCCCAAAGGTTAAGGTACAGGCAATCCTCGGACGACGTTTTGGCGATGGGGTTCGCGCCGGGCGGAAAACCAGCCTGCGCGCAGTCGGCCCCGAACTGGCTGGCATCGCGCACGCCCACCCAGGGCTTGGCCGGCTGGGGAGGCCGCCAGCGCAACTCACCCACCGGCGGCGCGGCAAACGGAATACCCTTGAAGCTGGCTACGGCACCAGCCGTCACCCCGCGCACGGGGCCAGCGGCCGTGCGCACGGTAGGCCCGGCCGCCGCCGCTTGCCGCGCCGTTGGCTGCGCGTGCAGGGAACAGGCAAGGAGAGCGGCTGCGGCTAGTAGTCTCACGGGTGGGGCTGGTAAGTAATGATGATAGGTGAAGGGTAGGCAGCAAGAAATTCGATACCAGCAAAACCGTTGCTGGCGAGCTGGTTGCGGGGGTAAGAGCGGCGGATTATTTTGGGCCGGCCCAGCCCAGCGGGCACCTACCGAGACTGCTGCCCCCGGCCCGTCTGCGTGCCCTTGTCCGGTGCGGGTAGCGCCCTGGGTGGGCAAAGTTCAGGCAGGGTAGCGCGGCTGAAAAATGCTAATCAAACAGGTTAGTATACTATCCAAACAATTGCGCCAGCATCTCGGGGCCAGGGGGCCAGTGGGATTACCCCTGCTTTTCTGCCAGCCGAGCGAGTAGCCCTGCGGCCTTTACCGGCCCAGCCAGTCCTTGAAATCCAGTACCCGGTCGCCGCTCACGAATACTTCGTGGCGCGGGGCGGGCCGCAGCTCCAGCTTGAGGCGGCCGGCGCTGTAGGCGTGCACGCTGGTGATGGCCGGCAGGCCCACCAGGTACTGCCGGCTCACGCGGAAGAACTGCCGGGGATTGAGCAGTTGGGTGAGCTTATCAAGGCTGTACTCCAGCGGCAGCGCCGGCCCGGTCTGGGGGGCCAGGAACGTGACCTTGCTTTCGGAGAAGAAGTAGGCGATGTCACCCACCTCGATGCTGCGCAGCTTGCTGCCCGCGCTTACCAGAAAACGGTCGCGGTAAGCCGGCTCGGCGGGACGGGCCACGAGCTGGAGCAGCGCTGCCAGGTCGGGGGGCGGGGTGGCCAGTTGCTGCCGCAGGACGCGGTAGCGGTCCAGCGCCGCCGCCAGCTCCTCGTACCGGATGGGCTTGAGCAGGTAGTCAATGCTATTGACCTTGAAAGCCTGCACCATGTACTCGTCGTAGGCCGTGGTGAAAATGACGGGCGGGCGCACTGCTACCTGCTCGAAGATGCGAAAGCCCACGTCGTCGCCTAGGTGAATGTCGAGCAGCAGCAAGTCGGGCACCGGGTTGGTTTGCAGCCAGGCCACGGCCCGCGCCACCGAGGGCAGCCGGTCGAGCACCTGCAGGGTGGGGTCGTAGCGCAACAGCTGGCTTTCGAGGCGGCGGGCGCTCAGGTTTTCGTCTTCGATAATCAGCACTCTCATGGCAGCAGGGGCAGGCGCACCACAAACTCGCCGGCCTCCTCGACCAGGCGCACGGGCAGCGGGGTGACGAGGCGGTAGCGCTTTTGAATATTGAGCAGCCCGAGGCCTGTAGAAGCCAGGGCCGGGGCGGGTCGCCGGCGTAGAGTGTTGCGTACCACCAGCTCCCCGTCCTCGCAGGCGATGTGCACGCGCAGCGGCTGCTCGCTCGACATCTGGTTGTGCTTCACCGCGTTCTCTACCAGCAGCTGCAGGGTCAGCGGGGGCAGGTGCCGGGCCCGGCTGGCGGCGGGCACCTCCACGGCCAGCTCAAACTGCTCCTCGAAGCGAATCTTCAGCAGAAAAGCGTAGGCCTCGATAAACTTCAGCTCGGTGGCCAGCGGCACCAGGTCGTGGTCCTTTTGCTCCAGCACGTAGCGGTAGGCCTGAGCCAGCTGCTCCACAAACTGCTCGGACAAGTCGGCATCTAGGTGCACGAGCGAGGTGAGGATGCTGAGGCTGTTGAAGAGGAAGTGTGGGTTCACCTGGTTTTTCAGGGCCGCGAGCTGCGCCTGTAAGTTCTCGGTTTCGAGCTGCTCGGTGCGGCGGTGAAAGTCGCGCGCCCGCAGCAGGGCCCGGCTGGTGGCCAGCAGGTAGAACGTGGCGAGCATCAATTGCAAAAAGAAGCTCTTGTTAGCCCGGTGAAACAGCGCCAAAAAATCGGGACCGGGCAAGGTACCGGGCGGCAGCTCGGGAAACAGGGGCAGTACGTGGTTGAGCAAACCCAGAATACTGCCCAGCGCCACCAGAAAGGCCACGGCCAGCACCAGCGAAAACCCTAGGGTCAGCAGCAGGGCCGGCAGCTTCAGCTCCAGCAGAAAATCCTCTCCGAACCAGCGCAGCAGCCGGCTCTGGAGCCACTCGGCCGCGTAGAGCCAGCCGAAAAGCAGTCCCATCCCCACGCCAAGGGCCACGAATAGCAAGGGCAGATTGCGCCAAAGGGAGGCCCAGCTGTGGTACCAGTCGTCGAGGTAGAGCAGGATGGGCAGGTAGAGCAAACTCAGGCTGAGCGTGAGCCGCCATTTCTGGCGGCGGCTCAGGAAATCGGTCACCACCGGGAAGGCAGACGCGGGCATAGTCAGAACAAGAAGAAAGGCAGGCGCGAAGCGCTCGTCCCAATCCCGGCGCGCGGCTTCAGCTAACCGCCAGGAGTTTATCGAGCGTGATGGGCAACTCGCGCACGCGCCGGCCGGTGGCGTTGAACACAGCGTTGGCCACGGCGGCCGCGAAGCCAATCAGGGCAATCTCGCCCATGCCCTTGGCTCCCATCGGGTTGAGCAGGTAATCGGGCTTGTCGATGGTGATGGTTTCAATCTCCGGCACGTCGGCGTGTACGGCCACGTGGTAGTCAGCCAGGTTGTTGTTGACGTAGCGCCCGAAGCGGTGGTCGAGTACGGCTTCCTCGGTGAGGGCCATGCCGATGCCGCCGGCTACCCCGCCAATCATCTGGCTGGCGGCCGTCTTGGGGCTGATGATGCGCCCGGAATCGGCCACGCTCACGGTCTTGGTCACGCGCACCACGCCCGTGCGCGGGTTCACCCGCACCCGCACGAAGTGCACGGAGTAGGAGTAAAAGGAGTATTTCTGCTGCTCCGGCCCGCCCTTCGACTCGGTTGTCTTGTCGATGCTAGCCAGCTGGTTCTGGCGCAGCAGTTCGGCCACGGCCACCTGCGTGGCCAGCTTGGCTTCCACGAACAGCTGCCCGTCGGCTAGGGCCAATTCCTCGGCCTGGTGGCCTGCCAGCGGCGCGCCGGGGCGGGTAGCCAGCTCCACCAGCGTTTGCTTTACGGCCGAGCAGGTATCGAACACGGCCGAGCCCACGGTGGACACTATCGCCGAGCCGCCCTGCGTGGGGGCGGGCGGCAGCGACGTGTCGCCGTACTGCACCTTGATGCGGTCGAGCGGCACGCCCAGCACGTTGTGGGCGATGATGGTCAGCGCCGTGCCGGTGCCGGGCCCGATGTCGGTGACGGCGCTTTGCACCAGCAGCGACCCGTCGGCTTGCAGCACCACCCGCACGGTGGCCTGCCAGCGCATGGCGTTGAAGGTGCCCGTGCTCATGCCGTAGCCCACCAGCCACTCGCCCTCGCGCTGGCTGCCCGGCGTAGCCGGGCGGTTGCGCCAGCCAATGGCCGCGGCCCCGCGCTCGTAGGCCTCGCGCAGGTTCTTGCTGGAGTAGGGCCGGTTGTGCTCGGGGTCGGTTTCCGAGTAGTTGCGCAGGCGAAACTCCAGCGGGTCGAGGTGCAGCTTGTGGGCCATCTCGTCCATGGCCGACTCCAGGGCAAAGGCCCCGGTAGCCTCGCCCGGCCCGCGCATCCAGATGGGCACGCCCCGGTCGAGGCGCACGAGGCGGTAGCGGGTCTGCATGCTGGGGCAGGCGTAGAGAAACTTGCTCATGTTCACGGTGCCCTCCGTGAAGTCCTCGTAGGTGGCCGTCTCGGCCGTGGCCTCGTGCACGAGCCCCACGAGCTTGCCCGTGGCATCGGCTCCCATGCGGATGGTTTGCCGCGTGTGGGGCCGGTAGCCGACCAGCTGAAACATCTGGCTGCGGGTCATCACCAGCTTCACCGGCCGGCCCAGCTGGCGGGCGATGGCCACCACGGCCGTTTCCTGGGGCCAGGTGCGCAGGCCCATGCCGAAGCCGCCGCCCATGAACTCAGTGTGCACCTTCACATTGCGCGGGTCAAGCTTAAAGGCCTGGGCCATGGCCCGCTGGGTGGCGTTCACGCCCTGCGTCTTGGCGTAGAGGAGCAGGCTGGTGGGGCTGGTCCACTGGGCCAGGATGCCGTGCATCTCCATCGGGTTATGCACCTCGGTGGGGACGACGTAGTCGGCTTCGAGCACCACGGGCGCGGTCTTGTAGGCCTCGGCCTGCCCGCGCGAGTAGTCCTTCATCCACGGTATGCTGGGCGCGATGGCCGCCGCCAGATGCTTGTTCAGGTCGGTCTTGGGCGTTTGCCGGGTGTAGGTGGCCTTGACCAGCGAGGCGGCGTAGGTGGCCCGCTCGAAGGTATCGGCCACGACCATCGCAATCGGCTGCCCGTCGAAGAGAATCTTGGTGCCGCGCAGGATGCGGTAGGTTTCGGCCGTGGGCTGGGGCGGTGGCCCATCGGCCTGCCCGCCCACGGGCGCGTCCCAGCCCGGAATGGCGGGCATGTTGAGGTGGGTGAACACGCCGAGCACGCCCGGCGCGGCCGCCGCCCGCTTGGTATCGAGCTGGTCGAGGGTGCCGCGGGCGATTGTGCTGCCCACGATGACGCAGTAGGCCGTGCGCGGCAGGGCAAACTCGGCGAAGTACTTAGCCGAGCCGGTGACTTTCTGCCGCCCGTCCACCCGGTCCACGGGCTGGTTCTTGGGATTAATGTCCATAAGAATTAAGCGGGGGTAGTGGCCAGGGTGAGGGCCTCCACGAGGGAGTTGGGGGCCAGCGTGAGCTTGAAGTCGTTTTCGCCGTAGCCCTTGGCCCCTTTCATGGCCAGCGTGGCGGCCTGCTGAAACGTGGCCAGCGTGGCGGGCTTGCCGCGCAGAAACTGCTCGGCCTCAAACAAGCGCCAGGGCTTGTGGGCCACGCCGCCCATGGCTAGCCGGGCCTGCCGGATGGTAGTGCCTTCCAGTTGCAGCCCCGCCGCCACCGACACCAGGGCGAAGGCGTAGGAGGCCCGGTCGCGCACCTTCAGGTAGGTCGAGTGCGCGGCCAGCTCATTGGCGGGCACTTCCACGGCCGTAATCAGCTCGTCGGCCCCGAGGGTCGTGTCCTGGCGCGGGTTGTCGCCGGGCAGGCGGTGAAAGTCGCGGAAGGCAATCCGGCGCTCCCCTTTCGGCCCCACCACCACCACGGTAGCTTCCAGGGCGGCCAGCGCCACGCACATGTCGCTGGGGTGCACGGCAATGCACTTGGGCGCGGCCACGCCCGCATCGGCCCCGAAAATGGCGTGCATGCGGTTGTAGCCCCCTAGGGCCCCGCAGCCGGTGGGACCGTTGGGCTGGCCCTTGTCAGGGCCGGCCTGCACGGGCACGCGCTTGTTGCAGGGCAAAGAGGTATCGTAGAAATAAGCACAGCGGGTGCGTTGCAGCATGTTGCCGCCTACCGTGGCCATGTTGCGCAGCTGGGCCGAGGCCCCGGCGTTCAGGGCCTGGGAGAGCAGCGGAAACTGCCGGCGCACCAGCTCGTGGTCGGCCACGGTCGAGTTCTTGGCCAGCGCTCCGATGCGCAGCCCCGTCGGGGTCGCCTCGATGGCGGTGAGCGGCAGGCGGGTGATGTCCACGAGCTTTTCGGGCACCACCACGCCGCGCTTGAGCAAGTCCACCAGGTTGGTGCCCCCGGCCAGGAAGTAGCTGCCGGGCTGCTGGGTGCGGGCCGCCACGGCGGCCGGCGGGGTCGTGACCCGCGCGTAGGAGAAGGGGTTCATACTTTCTGACCGCTGGCTTTGACATCCAAAATGGCCGCCACGATGTTGGCGTAGGCCCCGCAGCGGCAGATATTGCCGCTCATGTACTCGCGCACCTGCTCGGGGGTGTCGGCGTGGCCTTCGCGCACGCAGGCCACGGCGCTCATTATCTGGCCCGGCGTGCAGTAGCCGCACTGGAAGCCGTCGTGCCTGAGAAAAGCCTCCTGCATGCAGTGCAGCTTGTCCTCGCTGCCCAGGCCCTCGATGGTCGTTACCTCGCGCCCCTCGGTGGTGAGGGCCAGCGTCAGGCAGGCGTTCACTCGCTGCCCGTCCACGTGCACAGTGCAGGCCCCGCACTGGCCGTGGTCGCAGCCCTTCTTGGTGCCGGTCAGCCCCAACTGCTCGCGCAGCAAATCCAGCAGCGTCACGCGCGGCTCCACGCTCAGCTGCTGGGCCTGGCCGTTGATGCGCACCTGCAGCGGCAGCTGCTCGAAGGCGGCGGCCAGGCGCTCGTCGAGGCTGTGGTCGATGGCCGTGAGTGCCACCGGCGGGGTGAGCGCCAGCGCGGCCAGGGCCGAGGAGTGCTTGAGGAAAGCGCGCCGGGAAGGGTCGGGCTGGCCCGGCTCCGGGAGCGGCTGGGATTCGTCACGCATAGATAAGAGTGGTTAAGCAAGAGTAAGTTACGGCGGGCCGTTGGTGACTCGTCTCACAATTCCTGGCGGGTGGGGCGGAAGATAATCTCGTTGATGTCCACGTCCGCGGGCTGGCTGCTGGCGGGAGGTATTCTGCTGGCGGTCAGCTCCTGAATGCGGGCCCACGTGGTTCGGCGGCTTTCTTCCAGCTCTGCCGCGCTTAGCGCCGGCGGCTCATCCTGGTCCAGTTGCCGTTGCCACTGCTCCAGCACGTGCCTCGACTGGTTTGGCGGCAGCTTGCCTGCGAAATAGCAGTCCAATAAGCTTTCAAACTCCGCTTTGGTAAGCATCTAGGCAGGGCTACGTAACTGTACCGAGGAACAAGGCGGCCAAGACTACTGCCCGTATCCTGGTAGTAGTGAGCCATGTGCGAAGGTCAGCGTATGGCTAGGGCCTGCCTAATAATCTTGGTTGAATGCCCAATTCGAGCAGATGAGTAGCCGTATAGCGTGACGAATCCGACAGCCTGCTGTTAATTACTCCGAACCTGCCCAGTCGGGTTCTCAATTAATTTGAGGTGGTCCGGTTAAGTGGGAGAATTTAGAATAGTATTTTTAAGTTGTTGAAGGTAAAAAGATTGTGGGGTTTAATAGGCGAGCGCCGAGTGCCGGCGCTCGTGGTTGTAGTAATCAAAATAAGTGGCCACGCTATGCTGCGCGTCGGTCAGGTCGCGGAACACGGGCCACTCGCGGGACCCTAATTCCTCCGTCTTCAGCCGTGACCACAGGCTCTTGGCTTGCGCATTGTCGAGGCATTCGTCGCGCCGACCTGGTGGGCGTAGGCAGTCGTGCTGGTCGAGCAGGGCGCGGTAGGCGTTGGCGCAGTACTGCCCGCCCTGATGGGAGTGAACGAGCAGGCCGGATGGCGGGTCAGCAGGGCTTGGCGTAAGGCGCTAGTGACCAACCCTTCGGGTATAGCGTCGAGTACCTGCCAGCCCACCATCGCTGCCCCAGACTTGATTAGGGTAGCTTGGCTTGGACTGGTTGAGCAGCCGGTTCGGAGCACAGCGCAGCCCGTGGGTCGAGTCGGTCGTGCGCGGGGTATTGAGTGCGGGGCTAAATAGCCCGCAGCCCGTGGCAGCGAATGGCTGAGCGCAGGCGCTGACGGCCTATGCGGTAGCCCTGAGCCTGCAACTCGACCCGCAACCGGCGCGTGCCGTAGCAGCGCTTGTATTGTCCAAAGGCTTCTGGCAGGGCCTATTTCCACGGCTCAGCCACCGGCTGCGTCAAGGCCGGGCGCTGCTGCTTGCGCCAGGTATAATAGCGGGCCGATGACACGTTCAGTATCCGGCAAAGCAGCTTGACGGAGTAGCCACTGCGCTGTTGATCAATAAACTGCCAGCAGCTCATCGAGTTGGCGGAATCGAAAATATGGTGATGGCTTTTTTAAAATTTCTAGCTCCTGTTCTAGCCGCCGGTTGGTGGCCCACAGCTAGCGCACCTCAGCCGCCTCCGTAGGGTCGGCCGGCAGCGGGACCTGGGCTTAGCGTTGTCACTGGTAGATATGCTTGGGGTCGATGTTTAAGGCCCGGGCGGCCGCCTGGGTAGAGCTGCTCTCGCGGGCCAAGTGCAAGGCTTCGGCTTTAAAGGCCTCGTCGTATTTGCGCCACTTGTTTAGTTTGTCCATGAGGGGAAATTACCACCCTAAACTCTCTTGTCTACCTGGACCACCTCAGTGTACATCCTCTTCCATCCATTATTCCTACGACTAGCTTAATGCAAACTACCCTTGCTTTACATAGCCATTTCATTCATTGAAGCTAAAATAGAATAGTACTATTTTTTAACTCGCAAATACGCTGCGAATCGCTAAAAACAGGTTTTTGCAACCTTTTGAAAAAGGTGTTGCAAAAAGACGCTAATTTCCGCGATTTCCCTGGCGGAAATAGCAAAGTCGTAGCCCAAAAAACGTCGCATTTAGCGTCTTTTTATAATTCCGAAGACGCTAATTAGCAAATATTGACTTTGTTCAAAAAACTTGATTCTACGACAGTGTTATCGAAGGAAACAGGACTAATGAATTGGCTATGCAGTGTGCCACATGAGGCAAAAAATCCTCCGCACTGCGCTTGTAATGCGCAGCTTTCGCAGGCCGGCAGATAGATGTTCTTCCAATCAGAAATGGAGCGGCGGGCGAAGGGCCACAGTACTTGGGACAATACGCATAGCTGCTGATTATAAATAGATACATGCAACCGATGAGCAGCCAAGAAATTTACAGCTTCGGTCAGCTCGTTAGCATAGTTAGCTGGGTCGAGCCAGAGCTTGGAGCGGTTGTGCGGGGTATAACCTATATTTTCTAGTCCCACGAACGTCACATGTTCAACGAAGGGAAAGTTGCGGTAGATAAAGCGAGCTAACTTGCTTAAGCGTAATATCGTAAGTTGATGTAGAGCTACTCTAATCTTTATTCGTTGGCCCACGGCTGCTAGCTCATGCAGCCCGCGCACGGTTTGGTCGAAGGCCCCGCGTGCCTGTAATACATAGTCGTGCAGTGAGGCGTGGTCGGCATAAAGCGGAATGCCTAGCATCAGCTGGTCGAGACCTAACGCACCCAGTCGTTCGGCAAAAGCTCGCCAGGCGAAGCTGCGCCCATTGGTAAGGCAGTGCAGGTCAGTGTAAGGCAGGTAGTGTTGGCACAGGCTCAGCAGTTCAGAGAATCTTTCCCCCAGCAGCGTTGGCTCGCCGCCAGTGATACCCAACGCAGGGCAACTAGTTGGAATCAGCAGAATGACTTGGCGGTAAAGGTCAAGCAAGTATCCTGTATCGTCTCGGTCCTTGGATGGCTGCGAGCACATCAGGCAGTTGCTGTTACAGCGCTCGGTGGCCAGCAAGAAGTTTTAGGGTGAATCAGCCCGGTACTGATGCGTGAGTTGTCCAGCGGGTGTAATGGACACTACGTCGCCCGCAACCAGCTGTACGGCATCAAGTACGTGCGTTAGGCCCGGCCCCGTCCAGTGGGCGGGCAACGTAGGGTTAGCCGTAATAATGCCAGCGTAGGGCAAAGTAGCTTGGTACTCAAGCCTAAAGCACAGGCCATTGCGGCCGCGCCTTAACTGGTGTGCAGCAGCGGAGCCTTGGCCTCGGTGAACATGCGCCCGGCCAGGTGGACGGAGGTAGTCTTGCCGATTTACTCGCGCACGGTGCAGTTTAGGTGGCTGAGCTGGTTGGCACAAAGGATGCTGACACATACCGAAGCTATCTAAATCAAGTCCGCGCACCACCTCGTGCAATCGGTGGCTATCAGACTTTAGTTTCGGAATACCATCCGTGGCATTGGGGTAAAGTAAGACCCTAGGCCCTACATTAGCGAGGCTTTCTACCAATGCGCACTATGGCTGCTACTCCTCTCAAAATCGGCTCCTACGCCGGCCTCGCGGCGGCTCTTTTTGGCCTCGCTTCCTACCGGTTCTATGAGCGCCAAGCTGCGCAGGAGCCGCCCACCAAAGAGCAGGTGCTGGTGGGCACCATCGTGCAGGGCCTCTCGCAGGCGCACTACCAGCCCGAGCGACTCGACGATGCCTTTAGCAAGCGCGTGTTTGACCTCTCGCTCAAGCGCCTGGACTACCGCAAGAAGTTTCTGCTGCAACCCGACGTAACCCGGCTGGCCCAGCTGCAAACCGATATTGACGACGAAACCAAGCGCGGCACCCACGAGTTTCTGGACCTCAGCACCAAGCTGCTGGCCGAGCGCACCAAGCAGGTGCAGGCCCTCACGCGCGAGCTGCTGGCCCAGCCCTTTACTTTCGACGCCGACGAAACTATCCAGACGGACTTCGAGCAGGCCTCTTTTGCGGCTACTGCCGCCGAGCAGCGCGAGCAGTGGCGCAAGCTGCTGAAGTACGAAACCCTGGTGCGCGTGGCCGAGCTGCTGGACGAGCAGGACAAGCGCCGCGACCGAGCCCGCGTGGCTAGCCTGCACCACCTGCCCCCGCCCGCCGCGCCCGCCGACCGCACCGTGGCCCAGCTGGAAGTGGCCGCCCGCCAGCGCGTGCGCGCCTACTACGACGAGCAGTTTGCCGACCAGCCCAACGCCGAGGAAGTGCTGGCGCGCTACGCCAACACGCTGGCCAACACCTACGACCCGCACACCGACTACCTGGCGCCCCAGCGCAAAGAAGACTTCGACTACCAACTGACGGGCCGCATGGACGGCATCGGGGCCCTGCTGCACGAGCGCGACGGGCTGATTTACATTGAGGACATCGTGCCCGGCTCGGCTGCCTACCGGCAGGGCGAGTTGAAGAAGGGCGACGCTATTTTGCGCGTAGCCCAGGGCGCCGCCGAGCCGGTGAGCATCGAGGGCTGGCACGCTAATAAGGCCGTGACCCTCATTCGGGGCAAGAAGGGCACCGAGGTGCGCCTAACGGTGAAAAAAACGGATGGCTCGACCAAGGTGGTGGCCCTAACCCGCGACGTGGTGGTGAACGAGGCCACCTACGCCCAGTCGGCAGTGATAAATGACCCGAGCGGCCTCAAAATCGGCTACCTCCGCCTGCCGGTATTCTACGCCGACTTCAACGGCGAAGGCGGGCGCTCATCGGCCGCCGACGTGCAGAAGGAGTTGGCCAAGCTCACGGCCGAGGGCGTGCAGGGCATTGTGTTCGACCTGCGCGAAAACGGGGGCGGCTCGCTGCGCGACGCCGTGGAAATGGCGGGCTTATTCTTGCCCAGCGGGCCGGTGGTGCAGGTGCACGACAGCCGCGGCACCACCACCGTGCTCAACGACCGCGACCCTAGGGTGCAGTACGCCGGCCCGCTGGTGGTGCTGGTGAACAAGCATAGCGCCTCGGCCTCCGAGATTGTGGCCGCCGCCATTCAGGACTACAAGCGGGGGCTGATTATGGGCACGACCAGCACCTACGGCAAGGGCACGGTGCAGCGCATCATCGACCTGGATGCCACGCTGCCGGCCACTTTGGGCGCCTACAAGCCCCTAGGGTCGCTGAAGTTCACGATGCAGAAGTTTTACCGCGTCACGGGCAGCTCGACGCAGTTCAAGGGCGTGGCGTCCGATATTGTGCTGCCCGACGTGGCCTCGTACCTGGATGAGGGGGAGAAAGACGCCGACTACCCGCTGAAGTGGGACGAGATTAAGTCGGCCAGCTACCACCCCTGGGACAACCAGCCGGACTACGCCAAGCTCGAAGCTAACAGCAAGGCCCGCGTGGCCGCCAACCCCAGCCTGCAGCAGCTGGCGGCCATTGTGCAGCGCCTGCGCAAGCGCCAAGCCGAAACTGTGGTGCCGCTGCAGCTAGCCAAGTACCGCGCCTGGCAGCGGCAGCTGCAAGCCGAGTCGGACAAGTACGAGGCACTGCAAGCCACAGCGAAGCCCTTAAACTTTAGCCAATTAGCAGCTGACCGCCAAGCCCTGCAAAACGATTCGGCGCTGACCAAGCGGGCTATGCGCTTCACCAGGGGGCTCGACAAAGACCTGACCCTGGGCGAGGCCGTGGCCGTGCTCAAGGACGAGCAATAAGCTTGCTGGGTTCCACTGACCGGCCAGTGGGGCCCTAGGCCCCGCGCGGCCAGTGAGCTGGTAGGCTACGATTTATCTTTTCAGCCGTAGCTGGCGCGCAGCCAGGCCGCCGGGGCTGCGCGCTGGCACCCACTTTTCTTTCTTGTCCGCTATGCTCTTGCTTGCCCGCCTAGGCCTTGCTTTTTGGCTGCTTGCAGCCCTAGGGATGGGTTTGCCGGCGCGGGCGCAAAAGCTACCGGCCCTCGGCCGCGTGCCGGGCGCCCAGCCGCGCAACGTGGTGTTTATTCTGACGGACGACCATCGGTATGATTTTATGGGCTTTACGGGCAAGCTGCCCTGGCTAAAAACCCCCAACCTGGACCGCCTCTACCAGGGCGGGGCGCACCTAAAAAACGCGTTCGTCACCACGTCGCTCTGCTCGCCCAGCCGGGCTTCCATCCTGACGGGGCAGTACTCGCACGTGCACAAGGTAGTGGACAACCTAGCGCCCGTAGCGCCCAACACCATCTTCTTTCCGCAATACCTGCAGCGGGCGGGCTACCAGACGGCTTTCCTGGGCAAGTGGCACATGGGCGAGGAGGACGACGCCCCCCGCCCCGGCTTCAACCACTGGGAGAGCTTTAAAGGCCAGGGCGAATACTACAACCCGACGCTGAACATCAACGGCCGGCGCGTGGCTTATCAAGACTCTACTTACATCACGGACCTGCTGACCGAGCACGCGCTGGGCTGGCTCAAGGGCCGCGACAAGCGCAAGCCGTTCTTCTTGTACTTGTCGCACAAGGCGGTGCACTCGCCCCTAGCCCCCGCCCGGCGCCACAAGGGCCGCTACCGCTACCAGCCCTACCCCCTGCCGCCCACGTACTACCAAACGCTGGCCGACGACTACAAGGCCCTCGGCTGGCCCGAATGGGTGAAGCAGCAGCGCTACAGCTGGCACGGGGTAGACTACCCCTACCACGAGCACATCAGTATCGAGCAGCTAGTGCAGACCTACTGCGAAACCCTGCTGGGCGTGGACGACAGCGTGGGGGCGGTGCTGGACTACCTCCAGCAAGAAGGCCTGGATAAGAATACGCTGGTTATCTACATGGGTGACAATGGCTTTGCCTTCGGCGAGCACGGCCTGATTGACAAGCGGCAGTTCTACGAAGAGTCGGTGAAGGTACCGCTGCTGGCCTATTGCCCCGCGCTGTTTGCGGGCGGGCAAACCATCACCAAACTGGTGCAGAACACCGACATTGCCCCGACCGTGCTGGCCGCCGCGGGCTTGCAAGCCCCGGCCTATATGCCCGGCCGCTCGCTGCTGCCTTTGCTGCGCAACCCGAACGTGGCCTGGCGGGACAAGATTTTTTACGAGTACTACTGGGAGTATGACTTTCCGATGACCCCCACCGTTTTTGGCGTGCGCACCGACCAGTACAAGTACATTCGCTACCAAGGCATTTGGGACACCAACGAGCTGTACGACATTCAGAAGGACCCTAACGAAACCACCAACCTTATCAGCCGGCCGGAATACGCGGAGCGAACGCAACAGATGGCCAATTACTTGTATGACTGGCTGGAGCAGACGGGTGGCATGGCCATTCCACTCAAGCGCACCGTGAAGCAGCCTTTCGGCGACTATCGCCACCCCTACAATGACTAAAGCCGCCCGCGCTACCCGCGCCGGGCGGCCTATTACCCATGAGCCGCGCGGTTAATACATTGGTAATGCAGGGATTGCGGAACCTGCCGTTGCTGGCGCTGGTGGCCTGCTCGCCCGGCACGCCCCCCGCCGCGGGGGTCATGGCCCAGGCCACCGCGGCCCCTAGGGCGGCGAATGGGGCTTGCTGCGCGAAGCTGCCGGCTCGCTTCGCAGTGGCGCCTGCGGGCTCGCACGTAAAAAGAGCCGGGCCGCCGGCCGCTGGGGCAGCTTCGCACGCGGGCATGGTGTGGGTGCCGGGCGGCACCTTTGCCATGGGCGCGGCCGACCGCCTGGGCCGGCCCGACGAGTACCCGCGCCACCAGGTTGCCGTGGGTGGCTTCTGGATGGATGCCACGGAGGTGACGAACGTCGAGTTTGCCCGCTTTGTGGCGGCGACGGGCTACGTGACGACGGCCGAAAAGACGCCCGACTGGGAGGTGCTGAAGCAGCAGCTGCCGCCCGGCACCCCTAGGCCCGCCGATAGCCTGTTGGTAGCGGCCTCCCTGGTATTTGCGCCGCCGGCCGGGGCCGTGCCGCTCGACGATGCCAGCCAGTGGTGGCGCTGGCAGCCGGGCGCTAGCTGGCGGCACCCCACCGGGCCGGGCAGCAGCCTGCGGGGCCGCGAGCACTACCCGGTAGTGCAGGTGTCGTGGGACGATGCGCGGGCCTACGCCCGCTGGGCCGGCAAGCGCCTGCCCACCGAGGCCGAGTGGGAATGCGCCGCCCGCGCCGGCCGGCCGGGCCAGCCCTACACCTGGGGCAGCGAGCCCATCGACCAGGGCCAGCCCAAGGCCAATACCTGGCAGGGCCACTTCCCCAACCAGAACACCACCTGGGATAAGTTTGCGCGGCTGGCGCCCGTCAAGTCGTTCGCCGCCAATGGCTACGGCCTCTACGACCTGGCCGGCAACGTGTGGGAGTGGTGCGCCGACTGGTACCGGCCCGACTACTACCAGCAGCTGAGCGGCCGGGTGGCCCGCCACCCGGCCGGCCCCGCCACCAGCTTCGACCCGCAGGAGCCCGCCACGCCCAAGCGGGTGGTGCGCGGCGGCTCGTTTCTGTGCGCGGCCGCCTACTGCGCGGGCTACCGCGTGTCGGCGCGCATGAAATCGGCCCCCGATACGGGCTTGGAAAACACCGGCTTCCGCTGCGTGGCCGATGCGCCCCAGTAAAGCGCCCTAGGGGGGGTGGAGGACGCGCAAGTGGGTGCGGGGCCGCCAGCCCCGGCCCGGCTGCTAGTACCAGCGGGGCGGTTGCCGGCGCTGGCGGCGCGCGCGAAAAAAGCAATTGGCCACCGAGGTTGTTTAGGTTGCTCGCAGCGGCACGAGGCCGCGGCGCCAACTTTATACTTCACGCCAGATGAACATTGGAATTATTGGGGCGGGCCACATTGGCAGCGCTCTGGCTACCCGGCTCACCAGCCTGGGCCACACAGTATACATTGCCAACTCGCGCGGGCCCGAGACGCTGGGCGACGTGGCTCAGAAAACGGGGGCTAAGCCCGTTACGGCCACGGAAGCCGCCCGCCACGGCGAGCTTATCGTGGTGACCATTCCGCTGAAAAATATCCCCGACCTACCCAAAGACCTATTCAACGGCGTGCCCGCCAGCGTGCCGGTGGTAGACACTAGCAACTACTACCCCTTGCTGCGCGACGGCCGGATACTCGAGCTGGAAAGCGGCGACCTAACCGAGAGCGAGTGGGTGCAGCAGCACCTAGGCCGGCCGGTGGTGAAAGTGTTTAACAATATCTACGCCGCGCACCTCGAAAAATTGGGCCAGCCCGTCGGCACGCCCGGCCGCATTGCCCTGCCCGTGGCCAGTGACGACGAGGCTGCCAAGCGCCAAGTGATGGCCCTAGTCGAGGAGTTGGGCTTCGACGCCGTGGAAGATGGCAGCCTGCGCGAGTCGTGGCGGCAGCAGCCCGGCACGCCGTGCTACGGCGCCGACCTGTCTGAACCGGAATTGCGCGAGCAACTGCGCAGCCTGGGCCACGAGCGCACCCCCGAGCAGCGCGCGCAGTTTGCGGCCAACCACGCGGCCCAAGAAAAGGCCATAATGAAGCAGGCGCAGTCGTAAGCTACGAGGATAATAATAGGGTGGTCAGGCTGCGCAAGCGCAGCCTGACCACCCTTACCTTTCTAACTGCGTTAGTTGCCCTAGGCCGTGGGGCCGCTGCTAGCAAGCGGAGGCATTAGTTATTGTTGTTGGGCGCCCGGAAGGTGTAGTACACGCCCACGGTAAAGAGGTTACCCAGCGTGTTGGCGTTGAGCCCGAAATTAGTAGTGGTTATTTTATTGTCGGTACCCTTCTCTTTGGAGGTGGAACTCTGGTAACCAAAGGTGCCAAACGAACCCACTACCGTCAGGCGCTTGGTGAGGCCGTAGCCAAAGCCGGCGTTGATATTGGCGCCAAAATCGAGCGTGCTAGATTCAGTAGTGACGGGGGTAACTCTACCAACGGTTTCTATGGTGCTGTTGCCGGGCAATAGCGACACGTTCACGCCCACAAAAGGACGAAAATTGCCTTCCCCAAAGAAGTAGCGGCTGTAAACCGTGCCGCCGTAGCGATTAATCGTGGTGCTGAGCGTAGTGCCGATTACCGTGGCGTTCGGGTTTTCCTGCTTCGAGCCGCTGAAGGTAAAGCCAACCCCAAACTGCACCTGATTGGTGAAAAAGGTGCCCACCTCGGGCGAGAAGCTGTAGTTGTTGAGCTTGCTGGTGGTAGCGCTCGTGCCGCTGTTGTTGGCGGTGGTGGTAGTCGAGTTAAAACCCGCCTGGCCGCCAACATAAAAGGAACCCTGCTGAGCCTGGGCCGCCAAAGCCCCTAGGGCAAGCGCCGCCGTAAGGAAAATGTGTTTCATAAAAAGCTGAAGATGTGGCAATACAACTGAATTATTTCAACTGGAACGCCGCACCTTTACGCGAATGGCACCCCCTGCGTTGGGCTGCTAGTGGCTGCCCCCATCCGGCGGCCAGCCAGCTAGGGGTGCCTGCCCCCTGCCCCACCCCGCCAACTCCCTGGCTATACGCCGGCTAGCTATTTCCTCGGCTGGCTAGCCTCGCTTAAACCTACCGCGACCAGCAGCAACCAACTGCGCTGCTCTAGGGTCAGTGCTTGCTTACGGGCGTCGTCCAGCAAGGCTAGCAGTCCATCTACAATGCTGCTTTCGGCGCAACCGAGCTGGGGAGGCGCGACAACATCACCTCGAAGGTGTAGTGGCTGAAAGCGGCATCGTTGGGAATGTAGTTTATTGCTGATGTCCTCGCCGCGCTTGGCGTAGTCCTGCACCCGGATTTCGCGCAAGTCGTAGGTTTGCTGAAAGTAAGCCGGGTTCTGGTCGCCCTCTGCCCCGTCGACCACAAAGCCATCACCTGGCTATCAAACGAGTTCTTGCTATAGCGCGAGGCCGCGCCCAGCACGTCGGCGCTCAACAGGTCGAGCTACCCGCTAATGACGGCGTGTATGGCGTAGTTGTAGTACACATGGGCGCCCCCGCCGGCGTTTCAAACTGCAGTACGGCCACCGTTTTGTCGGACGGCCCGTCGTAGTTGGGGCTTTCCCGCCAGCGGGGCGTTTGGGGGGCCATTAAGTTGCGGTTGGCGTTGGACTACGCCACGCCCGTGCCGTAGCCCATGCGGGCGGGTTGCAGCCGCTGCTAGGCCAGCTTCACCACCGCTACTACTGGGTCGGCCAGGCTGGCGTAGCGTACGCAGGGCGCGCTGTGTGAGTGGGTGGCCGTGAGCAAAAGGCTGGTGGCCGGAATCTTCAGCTCCCGCTCGACGCGGCTGCTCACGCTTTGCCACAGCGCCTCCAGAATGGCAATGACATCGACCGACACCAACGCCACGGTGGCCGCGCCGTTGCGCACCACAATGGCCCGCGCGTAGAGCGGGTCCAGCACGCCCGTGAAACTCGAGGGTCGCTCGGTTGCTGAGGGGGTAGCCTCGACCTTGGCGGCGCCCACGCGCAGCGCCCGGGCCGGGCTGGCCTGGGCCCAGCTGCCGGGCCTAGGGCCAGCCAGCAGCAGTGAGACAAAAACCAAAAAGTGTTTCATACAAAGGAGGTTACGCGGGGCGGCACCACCCGGCGGCGGGTCTAAAAGCAGTTGACTTTGCCCCACCAGCGGCCTAGGGCGGCTGGGGCCGCAAGCGGTGGTAAGGCCGGAAGTGGGTAGCTTTACCGACCTCCCCGCGCCGACGCCGGGCGTTGCGGGGCTGCCTGGTGGTCCTGGTGGCGGCGGCCGGTTATTGTGGTGGTCTTTTTTGCCTTTCCTTATGCGCTCTCTTTCCCTGACCTGCCGGCGCGCGGCCCTACTGCTGGGCCTGGCCGGCGCCATCTTGCTGGCCCCTACTACCGCCGCCGCCCAGGCGTTTGCCAAAGGCGCCGACGTGGGCTGGCTGCAGCAGATGGAAGCTACCGGCTACGTGTTTCGCAACGGGCAGGGCCAGCCCCAGGACTGCTTTTCGCTGCTCAAAGCCCGCGGCATCAACTCGATACGGCTGCGCGTATTCGTCAACCCATCGGCCGATAAAACTAGCGGGCACTGCAGCCCCGCCGAGGTGGTAGCCATGGCCAAGCGCGCCACCGACCTGGGCTTCCGAGTGATGATTGACTTTCACTACAGCGACACCTGGGCCGACCCTGGCAAGCAAGCCAAGCCCGCCACCTGGGCTAGCCATTCCTTCGCGCAGCTGCTGACCGATGTGTACGACCACACCTTCAGCACGATGACGGCCCTGAAAGCCAGCGGCGTGACGCCCGAGTGGGTGCAGGTGGGCAACGAGATTCCGGGCGGGATGCTCTGGCCCGAGGGCAGCACTAAAAATCCGGCGCAGCTCGCCCAGCTTATTACCAAGGGCTACGAGGCCGTGAAGGCCGTGAGCCCCACCTCGAAGGTGATAGTGCACCTCGACCGGGGCAACGACAACGCGCTGTACCGCAACTTCTTCGACACGCTGACCAAGAACGGCGGCCGGTTCGACGTCATTGGCATGTCGTACTACCCCTACTGGCTCAAGCAGGATTACACCGCCTCCATCGCCAACCTACGCGCCAACCTGCTCGATATGGTGAGCCGCTACCCCGGCAAGGAGGTAGTGGTAGCCGAAGTGGGCGGCGACTACACGCTGGTGCAAAACACCTACGACCTGCTGGCCGCCACGCTGCAAGCCGTGCGGGCCGTGCCCCAGGGCAAGGGCCTGGGCGTGTTTTACTGGGAGCCGGAAGGCGCCAAAAGCTGGAGCGGCTACCAGCTCAGCGCCTGGACCGACGACGGCCAGCCCTCGCCCGCCCTGCGGGCCTTTCTGGAGGAGGAGCCGGCTAAGCCAGCCCCCACCGTGCCGGCCAAAAAGCCCGCGCCCGGCACCCGTAAAAAGCCCGTCCGGTAGGTGCGCTAGCGGCGCGCACGGCCCTAGGGGCGGTTGCGGGCGCAGGCTTGCAGGAGCTACTGCCAGCTTACCACCAGCGGGGCGGCCAGGCGGCGGGCAAAGTCGGCCAGGTAGGCATCCCAGGCGGCGGCCGAGGCGAACTGCCCGCTTTTCTGCCAGCCAAAGCCGGCGTAGAAGATAACGGTGCCTTGCTCTGGCTTGGTGACCATGTACAGCTGATTGCTGTCCTTCTCGGGGCTGCGGTGGTCTTGGTAGTCAAGCAGGTAGCTGGGGGCCACTACCACGCCGGTGCCCAGGTTCGAGTCGTCGGTGGGCTCCCAATAGCGAAACCAGCCGGCGGCGCGGTCGGCCCGCACCTGGCCCTTGGCCTCGTGCAGCGTCAGGCCGATGGTGCAGTTGGGCAAGGGCTTATCGGCGGCCAGGTACTCCTCGTAGCGCGTCAGGTTCGAGCCCAGGTCGAGGCTGATAACTTTCTTTTCCGTCACGGTCTGGCCGGCCGCGGGCCAGGGCGCGTAGCTCAGCTCAAACACCGTGCGGATGGGCCCTAGGGCCCGGATTTTGTAGCTGCTGAAGTTGCGCGACACGTAGAGCTTTCCCCCTGCGAGCACACCGGTGCCGCCGGTGCCGCGGCTGCTGCCCACGTGGTAGGGGTCGTGCCCCTCGCCCTGGTCGGTGTGGTAGGCAAAGGGCTTCTCGTACTGGTGGCGCCCGTACCAGCGGTCGATAATGGGGTAAGGCACGCGCTTCAGCCAGCAGTCCATGCCGCTGCTTAGGGTGCCGGCGGGGTCTTTCTTGTCGTACAACTCCTGCGCATTAGGGCCGTAGGTGCGGAACGCCACCCGGTCGTTTTCCCAGGCAAAGTCGTCGGTGCGCTCGGGCACGAAGCGGGCGTAGGTGGTGAGCGGGGCCGGCGGCATATCGCCCAGGCCGGGCCCTAGGGTAAAGGTTTTGGTGCCCTTGGCCGGCAGGGCGGTTTGAAACAGCAGCTCGTCGGGCTGGCCGTTACCGTCGCTGTCCAGCAGCTGGCTCACCAGCACGGCCTGGGTGGCCGCGTCGCGCACGCGCAGGCTGGTGGCATCGAGGCCGCGCACGGCCGCCGGCAGCTGGGCCAGCGGCAAACTCACGGTTTCGGCGGGGCGCGCCTGCCCTAGGGGGTTGCGCACCGTAATGGTAGCCGTGGGGGTTGGCGCGGGCGCCAGGCCCAGCCCTAGGGTAGCCAGCGCGCCAAGCAGCAGGAGTTTCATAGGGGCATGTAAGATGTCAAAAGCTTATAGTATCAAGAGGGGCGGTCATGCTCATCTGGCGTCCGCTTGTCGAAGCATCTCTACCGTGTCGCCTGACGAAGCGATAGAGATGCTTCGACAAGCTCAGCATGACCGCCCTTTTATGCTGTTTGCTAGCCCTTAGCGCAAGTCGGCCAGGGCCACGGCGTCCATGTCGGTGTACTCTAGGTTTTCGCCGGCCATGCCCCAGATGAAGGCGTAGGCGCTGGTGCCGCAGCCAGTGTGGATGGACCACGGCGGCGACAGAATAGCCTGCTCGTTGCTCACCCACAGCGGGCGGGTTTCGTGGGGCTCGCCCAGCATGTGCAGCACCCGCTGGCCGGCCGGCAGGTTGAAGTAGAGGTAGGCCTCCATGCGCCGGTCGTGTACGTGGCTGGGCATGGTGTTCCACACCGAGCCGGGCTTGAGCTGGGTGAGGCCCATCACGAGCTGGCAGCTAGGCAGGCCCTCGCTGAAAATGTACTTGTAGATGGTGCGCTCGTTGGCGGTTTCGCGGGCGCCCATCTCCACGGGCGTGGCCTCGGCCTGGGTGCGGCGGGCGGTGGGGTACTCCTTGTGAGCGGGGGCCGACAGCAGGTAGAATTTGGCCGGGTTGGCGGCGTCGAGGCTCTCGAAGCTCACCTGCTGGCTGCCGCGGCCCACGTACAGGCAGTCCTGCGGGCCTAGCTCCCAGCCTTGCCCATCTACCACCACGCGGCCGGGCCCGCCCACGTTCAGGGCGCCCAGCTCGCGGCGCTCCAGGAAGTACTGGGCCTTGAGGCTATCGGGGCAGGGCAGGGCCAGGGGCGCGGCGACGGGCTGCGCGCCACCCACTATCATGCGGTCGTAATGGGTGTAAGTCAGCTCGATGGCGCCGGGCGTGAAGATATTTTCAATCAGGAAATGCTGGCGCAGGCCCGCTGTATCCAGCTGGGCAGTCTCGCGCGGGCCAATGGCAAATCGGTTCTTCATAAATCGCAGATTTAACGGATTTAACGGATTTCGCGGATACGCTGCTTCGCAGCTGGCTACGCGAATGACTTTTAGCTACGAATAGCTAGTAACTCGTTGACTATTAATCACTAGTCACTAATCACTATTACCGCCCCAGCCAGCCGCCGTCTACCAGTAGGATGGTGCCGTGCACGTAGGCGCTGGCTTCGGAAGCTAGGAAAACGACGGGGCCTTGGAAGTCGGCGGGCTCGCCCCAGCGGCCGGCCGGAATGCGGCCCAGGATGCTGGCGGCGCGGTCGGCATCCTGGCGCAGGGCCTCGGTGTTATCGGTAGCGATGTAGCCGGGGGCGATGCCGTTCACGTTTACGCCTTTACCGGCCCACTCGTTGGCCAGCGCCTTCACCACCGAGCCGATGGCGCCTTTGCTGGCGGCGTAGCCCGGCACGTTGATGCCCCCCTGAAACGTGAGCAGCGAGGCCGTGAAAATAATTTTGCCGCTGCCCTGCGCAAGCATTCGCCCCCCTAGGGCCCGCGCCAGCCGAAAGGGTGCGTCGAGGTTGATGGCCAGCACGTTGTCCCAGTCCGCGTCGGAGTGCTCGGCGGTCGGCGCCCGCCGAATGGTGCCGGCGTTGTTTACCAGGATGTCGATGCGGGCGAAGTCGGCCAGCACCTGGGTGGTAAAGGCGTCGGCGCTGGCGCGGTCAGCAAAGTCGGCCTGGTAGGCGTGAAACTGCCGGCCCAGCGCCCGCACCAGCCGGCCGGTTTCGCCGCCGTCGGGGGCCAGGCTGGCCGATACGCCGATGATGTCGGCGCCGGCCTCGGCCAGTCCCAGGGCCATGCCCTGCCCAATGCCGCGGTTGCAGCCCGTTACCAGCGCCGTTTTGCCGCTGAGGTCGAAAAGTGAAGGCATATTTTAGGGTGGTGTATTTAGTAGAGAATCAAAAGGTGGTCATGCTCATCTGGCGTCCGCTTGCCGAAGCATCTCTCCCGCGCCGCCTCGCATCGTTCAACGACGTGGTAGAGATGCTTCGGCTGCGCTCAGCATGACGTTCTATTAACTCAATCATTAGTTAGTTACAGCGCATGGTCGAGGTGCACCTCCTGGCCCGACCAGAGGCGGCGGGCGGTCCAGTCCTGGGCGGGCTCTTGCCAGAAGGCGTGGCCGGCGGGCAGCCCTAGGGGCAGAAAGGCGGTGGTGCAGAGGTAAAGGCTGCCCGTCGAAATATAATTTTCGCCAATGCCCGGCTGGTGGCCGCAGAGCCCGATTTGGAGCCAGCCGCGCGCGTCGAACGTGCCGGGTGCCTCCAGCGTGCGCCGGATGACGGCTGCCAGGGCCGCGCGCGCCTGCCCGGCCGGCAGGCCCTCGGGCAGCAGCCCCTGCAAAGCGCACTGCGCCAAGTGCTGAAACGCGCCGCAGCGGTAGGCCAGCGAGCGGCCGAAAGCGGCAAACGAGCCGTCGGGCGCCACCAGCCGCTCCTGCACCTGGGCGTAGCGCCGGGCGCGGGCCTTCAGGGTGTCGAGCAGCTCTTGGCGCTCCTTGCCGGCCGCTGCCAGCGTGCCCACCACGTCGAGCAGCATGGGCTGAATGACGTAGCTGTTGTAGTAGTCCCAGTGGTACTGCGGGCCGTCGCCGTAGGTGCCGTCGCCCACGTACCAGGCCTGGTGCTCCTTGATGGCGTAGTCCATCCGCATGAGGTCGCCGCTACCGGTAAACTTGAGCAGCGCCGCTTCGATGATGGCGCTGAACAGCAGCCAGTTGCTAAACACGGGCTTGATGACGCGGGTGCTTTGCAGGGCCGCTACCAGCTGCTGCTGGGCGGCGGCGGGCAGCTTCTCCCACAGCTGGGTGGGCGCCCGCAGCAGCGCGTGGGCCAGGAAGGCGGCATCGACCACCGGCTGCCCGCCCTGGGTGAAGTTGAGGAAATCGGGCGACTGCGGGTTGACGGCACTGGCAATGGCCTGGCGGGCCTGCTGGGCGGCTTCGGCCTGGCGCGCGGTTTCGTTGGCGGGGGCGTCGGCCAGCTCCAGCCAGGGGGCCAGGCCAGCCAGCGTGCGCCCTAGGGCTTCGAGGTGCGTCACGGCGCGGCGGCCCTCCTGCTGGCCGGGGGCGGCCTCCACGGGCAGGTCGGCCCGCAGGCGGCCGGCGGCGGCGCTGGTCAGCACCGGCCGGGCCACGCGCAGCAGCTGGCTTAGCCAGTAGGCGCGGTCGGTGGCGGGGGCTTTGGGCGGCGCGGGGGGCCTAGGGGCCGCCGAAGCCGCCAAGCCAGGTGCTACCCAACTGGCTAGCCCCGGCAGCGCCAGCGCAGCCCGGCCTAAGAAGGAGCGGCGTATCATGGGCGGCGAATGCTAGCGCGTGGCTTTGAGCTTGATAACCTCGGAGCCAGCCAGCAGGTAGGCGCCGGTGCCGTACACCTCCCAGCTATCGGCTGAGAAGTCGCGGCGCGGGTCGGCGCCGATGGGCTGCACCCAGCCCACGCGCCCTTCCGCATTCACGCAGCCGTTGAGGGCCACCCAGGCCTTTTGCACGGGCGGCAGGTAGGTGGCCGGGTCAAGCAGGCCCTGGTTGAGTCCCCAGGCCAAGGCGTAGCAATCGAAGCCCGAGCCGCTGGCCTCGCCGCCGGGGTAGGCGGCCGGGTCGAGCAGGCTGGCGCGCCACAGCCCATCGGGCTGCTGCAGCTGGATGAGGCGGGCGGCCATTTCCTTAAACAGGCTCACGTAGAACGGCCGCGTAGGGTGGCCTTTTGGCATCTCTTGCAACAGCTGCACCAGCCCGCCCATCACCCAGCCGTTGCCGCGGCTCCAAAACACGCGCTCGCCGTTGCTTTCCTTCTTGCCCTCGCCGGCTTCGCTGAGTAGGTACGAGGCATCGCGGGCAAACAGGTGCTGCTGGTGGTTGAAGAGGCGCCGGTAGGTTTGGGCGTAGAGCGTGTCGTTGAGCACCAGCAGCTGCGGCTGGTTGGCAATAGCGGCGGCTTTCGCCAGCACCGGCGGGCCCATAAATAGGGCGTCGCACCACCACCAGGTGATGCCGTGCTGCTGCACCTCGGGGCCGGGCGTGGTGCGCAGCTTATCCAGTACGGCCAGCGTGGGCACTATCATGCGCTGGTCGTGCTTGAGGCGGTAGAGGTTGAGGTAGGTTTGGCAGATGGCGATGTCGTCGGCGTGGTCGTAGCGCTGGTCGGGCTGCCAGTGCGTGCGCTGCCCTAGGGCCATGAGCGAGTCCAGAATCAGCTTTGACTTAGTGGTTTGGTAGGCCGCGAACACCCCGGAGTAGAAGGCGCCGTTGGTCCAGTCGGTGGGCTTGTGCTTGGGGTGGGCCAGCTGCCACTGGGTGGCTTTCAGCAGTTGGGCCTTGATGAAAGCGGGCTTGAACTGCGCCTGCTCGGCGGCCGAAAGCGGGGCTTGGGCCGAGGCCAGGCGGGCGGTGAGCAACAGGCCGCCGAGCAGCCAAGCGTTCCGGAGGGTACGGAGCATACCAAAACGAAGGTGGGTGGGAAAACCGGCGGCCGCCCCCTAGGGGCTTCGCCGCTGCAATAGTAGGGCCGCCCAGCGCTTGGCAGCGGGGGCGTTTTCGGGAAGAACGGGGGGCTTTTTATCGGGTGCGGGGCCTAGGGCGAAGCAGGCAGCAAATCCAAGTTGCTAAATCTGAAATACATAAACACCTAAAAAGCACGTCATGCTGAGCTTGCCGAAGCATCTCTACCGCTTACTCAGACGGCGTGGTAGAGATGCTTCGGCAAGCTCAGCATGACGTTCTTTTTACTTTATTCCCTTTTCAGCTCTCTTCCCTACTCCACCTCCGAGGTGGCCTGGGCGGCGCGGTGCTGCTTGGCGTAGTCGGAAGGCGTGGTGCCGTAGAGCTTCTGGAACACCTGGCGGAAGTACTTGGCGTTTTCGATGCCCACCTCGAAAGCCACTTCCGACACCCGCAGCTGCGACTGGGCTAGCAGTTGGGCCGCCCGCTTCAGGCGCACGTCGCGGATGAACTCGACCGCCGTTTGGCCGGTGAGGCTTTTTACGCGGCGGTAGAAGACCGAGCTGCTCATGGCCAGCTCGCGCACCAGCACCTGTACGCTGAAATCGGTATCGCTGAGGTGTTGCTCCACCACGGCCATGGCTTTTTCGAGGAACTCGCGGTCGGCGTCGGCCACCACTATTTCGGTGGGCTGCAGCAGGATGCGACGCTGGTAGAACTCGTGCAGCTTGCGGCAGTTGCGCAGCAGGGCGTCGGCCTTGGCGTGCAGCAGCGTGGGGTTAAAGGGCTTGCTTACGTAGTCGTCGGCGCCCAGCCCCAGGCCCTCCAGCTCGTGGGTTTCGGCCGTGCGGGCCGTGAGCAGCAGCAGCGGAATGTGGCTGGTTTTGGGGTGCTGCTTGAGGCGCTGGCACAGCTCCAGGCCATCGGAACGCGGCATCATCACGTCCGAGATAATGAGGTCGGGCAGCTGGGCCAGGGCCGCGTTCCAGCCCACGGCGCCGTCCTCGGCCGTCAGCACCTCGTAGTCGGCCGCGAACAGCTCGCGCAGGTACTCGCGCACCTCGTCGTGGTCTTCCACCACCAGCAGGCGCGGGCGGCCCCCGGCGCGGCTGGCGCTGTCGCTGGCTTCGGCTTCGGGCAGCTCAGCTTCTTCGGCTGGCAGCGCTGCTTGGGCCCCTAGGGCCGCGGCAGCGGGCGCAGCCTCGGCGGGCAACAGGTCTTCGGCGTGTAGGTGCTGCTGGCCGAAGGGCAGGCGCAGCTCGAAGGTGGTGCCCTGCCCGAGGGTACTCGTGACGGTGAGTTGGCCGCCGTGGCGTTGGGCAAACTGCCGGGCCAGCGACAGCCCAATGCCGGTGCCCATCATGCGGAGCGTGGTGGTGTGCGAGGCCTGGTAGTAGGGGTCGAAGATGCGGCCCAGCTCGCCGGGGCTGATGCCCACGCCGGTATCGGCCACCGTGATGCGCAAGTAGTTGCCCGTCAGCTCGTCGGGGGCGTACACGGCGTTGCCGCCGGGGCTGCCCACCACGGTGGCCGCCAGCTCCACGCGTCCGCCATCGGGGGTGTACTTGAAGGCGTTGGAGAGCAGGTTGGTGAGGATAATTTCCAGCTTGCCCTGGTCGAAGAACAGCCCCACCGGCTCGGCGGGCAGGTCGAGCACGTAGCGAATGTGCCGCGCCTCGGCCTTGAGCTGGAAGGCGGCGTACTGCTCGGCCAAAAAGGCGCCCGCGTCGCGGTAGCCGGCGCGCAGCGGCACGTTGCCGGTCTCCACCTTGCGGAAGTCGAGTAGCTGGTTCACCAGCTCCAGCAGCTTGCTGGCCTGGCGGTGCACCAGCTGCATCTTGCCCGGCAGGTTGGGTACCGGTCCGGGGCTGCTCATTATCTCCTCCACCGGCCCTAGGATGAGGGTGAGCGGGGTGCGCAGCTCGTGGCTGATGTTGGTGAAGAAGCCCAGCTTGAGGTTGGTCAGCTCCTTCTCCTTCTCGGTCTGGAATTGCTCCAGTACCAGCTTGTTTTTCAGCGCCTGCTGGCTGATTTCGAAGCGGCGGTAGAGGGCCACCAGCGCCAGCAGCCCGAGGGCGTAGAGGCCGTAGGCCCAGCCGGTTTTGTACCACGGCGCCAGCACCTCGAAGGTGAGCGGGGCCACCGGGGCGCTCCAGGCGCCCTCGCCGTTGCTGGCCCGCAGGCGCAGGCGGTAGCGGCCGGGCGGCAGGTTGGCAAAGCTGGCCGTGCGCTGCCCTAGGGCCGGGTACACCCAGTCGGCGTTGTAGCCTTCGAGCTGGTAGGCGTAGCGATTTTTCTGCGGGTTGGCGTAGTTCAGGCCCACAAACTCCACCGAGAAGTCGTTCTCGCCGGGCTTAAGGGTGACGGTCTGGGGCTGGGCCAGGGGCTGCTTGAGCACCACGCGGCCGCCAAAGGGCTGGCCCACGGCCACGGGCTGGTTGTTCAGGCGCAGGCCCGTGACTTGCACCACCGGGGCGTAGGGATTGGGCTGAATGGTGGCCGGCTGGAAGTAGCTTACCCCGTTTACGCCGCCGAAATACAGCGTGCCATCGGCCCCGCGGTCGGCGGCCCCAATCTTGAAGGCATTGCTTTGCAGGCCGTCGGCCACGTCGTAGCGCAGGTACTGGCGGGTGGCGGGCGTGTAGCGATAGAGGCCGGTGCCGCCCAGCCAGAGGTTGCCCGCGTCGTCGGCCAGGATGCTTTCCACGTCGGTTTCGGGCAGCCAGCGGCGGTCGCTGCGCAGCACCTCGCGGCCCCGGGCATCGCGCGCCAGTTGGTGCAGCCCCCCGCCAATGGTGCCAATCCAGAGCGTGCCCTGGCGGTCGAGCAGCAGCGGCCACACGTAGTTCACCCGCAGCCCATCCCTAGCCCCCGGCTGGTATTTATACTGCTGCAGCACCCGTAGCTGGCCGGGGCCCACGCGCAGCTTCAGCAGGCCGGCGTTGGTGGTGCTGGCCCACAGCACATCCTGGGCGGGGTCGTAGAGCAGGAACGAGAAGTTGCTGGTGGGCAAGCCGTTGGCGCCGGCCTGGTAGCTGCCCAGCAGCTGGCCGCTGGGGCTGAACTGGTAGAGGCCCGCGCTGAAGGTGGCCACCCACACGTTGCCGGCCCCGTCCACGGCCAGGCGCTCGATGCTGGCCTCGCGCAGGCTGCGGCCGCCAGGCAGCTGGTCGTAGGTGGTGAGCACGGCCTGCCCGCCGCGGCGCACCAAACTCACGAGGCCGCGGTGGCGGGTGCCAAACCAGAGCGTGCCGTTGCGCGTCTGGCAGATGGCCGACACGTCCACGCCGTTGGCTGGGCTGGTGTCGGGGCGGGCCAGGTAGTTCTGGTAGGTGTGGCGGGCTAGGTCGTAGGCCGACACCCCGTTGCGGGTGCCAATCCAGAGCGTATTAGTATCCTCTTCCTTATACAGCGCGTTGACGTAGTTGTTGGTGAGCGTGGCCTGGCTGCTGAGCTGGCGGCGCAGCTGCCCAAACGGCTTCTGCAGCAGGTCGACCCGGTTGAGGCCGCCGGCAGAGGCGCACAGCCACAGCACGTGGGTGCGGTCCTCAAACAGCTGGTGCACCCGCTCCGAGTTCAGCCCGTCGGGGTTGCCGGCCTGGGGCAGCAGCAGGGTGGGGGCGGCGCGCAGCGGCGGGGCAGTGCCCGTCACGGCCCCCGCCTCCCACACGTAGAGGCCGTAGAGCGTGCCCACCCACAGGCGGCCCTGCAAGTCGAGGCGCAGGGCCTGCAGCTGCGGGTAGGATTGGGGCTGGGGGTTGGCGGTTAGCTTGCGCACGGCGCGGCGGTTGGCAGCGCTCACCCAGAACACCCGCTGCTCGGCCCCCGCCCACAAGTCGCCGCGCCAGTCGAGGTGCAGGGCCCGCACGGCGTCGGTGAGGGCGGTGGCTTCGGCGCGCGGCTGCTGGCCGGGCCGCACCAAACACAGCCCCCGGTCGAGGGTGCCCACCCACACGTTGCCCTCGGCATCGGCGGCTAGGCTGCTGATGCTGCCGGCCGCAGTGGGCAGCGGCACTTGCCGCAGCTCGCGCAGCGCGCCCAGGCTGTCCAGCGTCAGCCGAAACAAGTGGCCCTGCTCGGTGCCCGCCCACAGGTGGCCCTGCGCATCGGTGTCCAGAGTGCCCACAGTGGCCTGCGCCAGCTGCCGCAGCAGCGCCTGCTGGGCGGCCGGCAGGCTGGGGGCGCGCAGCACCACCAGCTGGTCGCGGGCGGGGCTGTAGTAGCTGAGGCCCGCCCGCTGGGCCCCCACCCACAGGCGGCCGCCGGGCGCCACGTGCAGCACCTTGATGCGGTTGCTGGCAATGCCCTCGGGGGTGATAGGGCGCGTGTACTGGCGTAGCTCGTAGCCGTCGTAGCGGTCGAGGCCGCGGTTAGTGCCTACCCAGATGAAGCCCGCCTGGTCCTGGGCCACGCACATGGCATCGGAGTGCGAGAGGCCCTGGTCGACGGTGAGGTGCTCGAAGCGAAAATCGGCCGGGGCAATGCGCTGCGCCCGGCTGCCTAGGGGGAGCAGCGCCAGCAGGCCCGAGAGCAGGCCGTAAAGCAGATGGCGCATGGGTGGGATGGAGTAAGTGCGCGGCGCCGGGCGCCGCTAGGGTAGGGACACTAAGGTAGCAGCATTTGGCAACAAGCCGGCGGCCGGGCCTTAGCCAGCGGGAGCGCCCTAGGGCTGCTGCCGTACCCACCCCCGCTTTCTGCCGAAAAAGCCCCCCTAGGCGGCTAAACCAGCCCGGTAGTTTTGCCTGGCTACCAACTTCTTCCCTAGGCCCCACCCCCGCATGAAACCTCTGCTGCTTCTCGGCGCGCTGGCGCTGGCCGGCTCCCTGGCCCAGGCCCAAACGCCCAGGCGCACCGCCTTCGAGCCCGGCCAGCCCTGGCCCGACAACCACGGCGTGCACCTGAACGCCCACGGCGCGGGCGCCCTCTACGACCATGGCCGCTACTACCTGTTTGGCGAGCACAAAATAGCCGGCCCCAAAGGCAATAGTGCCCAGGTGGGCGTGCACTGCTACTCGTCGAAGGACCTCTATAACTGGCAGGACGAGGGCATTGCGCTGGCCGTGGCGCCGGCCGGCTCGGGCTCCGAAATCGAGAAAGGCTGCGTGCTAGAGCGGCCCAAGGTGGTGTACAATAAGAAGACCGGGCAGTACGTGATGTGGTTTCACCTGGAGCTGAAAGGCCAGGGCTACGCCGCCGCCCGCACGGCCGTGGCCGTGGCCAGCCGGCCCACCGGGCCCTACCGCTACGTGCGCTCGTACCGGCCCGGCGCCGGGCAGTGGCCCCTAGGGTTTTGGGAGGAGTGGAAGCAGCCCCGGCCCGGCGAGGCCGACCTGAAATGGTGGACGCCCGCGTGGCGCCAAGCCGTGGCCGAGGGCCTGTTCGTGCGCCGCGACTTCACCCCCGGCCAGATGGCGCGCGACATGACCATTTTCGTGGACGACGACGGCCGGGCCTACCACATCAGCGCCTCGGAGGAAAACCTGACGCTGCACGTGGCCGAGCTAACCGACGACTACCAGGGCTTTACGGGCAAGTGGAACACCATTGCGCCAGCCGGCCACAACGAGGCCCCGGCCCTGTGCAAGAAAGACGGCAAGTACTACCTCATCACTAGCGGCTGCACCGGCTGGGCGCCCAACGCGGCCCGCTCGTTCGTGGCCAGCTCCATCTGGGGGCCGTGGCGGCAGCTCGCCAACCCCGCCGTGGGCCCCGAGGCCGACTCCACCTTCCGCTCGCAAAGCACCTACCTGCTGCCGGTGGCCGGCCGCAAGGACGCCTTCATCTTTATGGCCGACCGCTGGACGCCCAAGAACCCCATAGCCGGCGGCTACATCTGGCTGCCCCTCGGCTTCGAAGGCGACCAGCCACGCCTGCGCTGGGCCGACCGTTGGACCCTAGGGGCCTTCGACCAGCCCAAGGCCAATTCCTCAGTAAGCCAATAAGTTATATTGGCGGCGCAACTAGTGGCGAGTTTGTCAAGTCGTGAATTTGCCCCCCTTTTTTGCCGCAAAAAGCCCCGGCTCGCCCCCAAACGAATGCGGTACTTTGAGCCAGTAAGCAGCCCGGCCAATAAGCTGCCCGCCCCCGCACACAAACGTTTGTCTTAGCTACCTGGCAAAAGCAATTTTTCCCACCCCCGGCGGGCGCCTGCCCGCTCTTATACCCTTACCTTATGCAGGTAAAACCTTTACTCTTGTGCGGAGCGCTGCTGCCACTGGCCGTGGCTGCTGCGCCGGCCGGCCGCCCCGCCCTTCCCCACCTGGCAGCCCTAGGCCTGCACCGCCCGGCGGCCCCCATCACCGTCACGGGCAAGGTGCTCGATGAAAAGCAAACCGGCCTGCCCGGCGCCACGGTGGTGCTGAAGGGCACCACGCTCGGCGCCAGCACCGACGCCGACGGCAACTTCATGCTCACCGTGCCCGACGGCACGGCCGCGCCCACGCTCGTTATCTCGTCGGTGGGCTACGTGAAGCAGGAAGTGGTGCTGAACGGCCGCACCAGCGTGACGGTGAACCTGGTCCAGAACACGCAGGACCTCAACGAGGTAGTGGTGGTGGGCTACGGCACCCAGAAGCGCTCCGACGTGACCGGCTCGGTGGTGTCGGTGCCGCAAGACCGCCTGGCCAAGATACCCGTTTCGAACGTGGCGCAGGCACTGGCCGGCGCGGTAGCGGGCGTCAACATCACCACCGCGTCGTCGGTGCCGGGCGCCCAGCCCAGCATCAACATCCGGGGCGTGCGCTCGATTACGGCCAGCACCAGCCCCTACATCATCGTGGATGGGCTGCCCTTTCCGGGCAACCTCAACGACGTGAATCCCAACGACATCGCCTCGATTGAGATTCTGAAGGACGCCAGCTCGACGGCCATCTACGGCACGCGCGGCTCCAACGGGGTTATCCTCATCACCACCAAGCGGGGCAAAACGGGCAAGCCCGAGATTCGCTACAACGGCTACGCCGGCCCCGAGTACCTGGTGTATAAGCTGCACCCGCTCAGCCCCGAGGCCTACGCCCAGAAGTACCAGGACTTTGCGGTGCAGCGCGGCTTCACGCCCACCCAGCCGCTGCCCAACACGGCCGAGGTGGTGAACCTGCAAGCCGGCAAAACGGTGGACTGGATGCAGGAAATCCGCCGGCAGGGCGTCATTCAGGACCATAACCTGTCCATTTCGGGCGGCACCGACAACGTGAAGTACTTCGTGTCGGGCGAGTTTTTCAAGCAGCTCGGCACGCTCAAGGGCTTCCAGTTTCAGCGCGTGAGCTTGCGCTCGAATATCGACGCCACGCTCACGCCCTGGCTGCGCATCGGCACCTCGTCGTTTTTCTCGACCAACAACGACGACGGCGGCCGGGCTGACCTGACCCTAGCCCAGGTAGCCAGCCCCTACGGCAACGAGTACAACGCCGACGGCAGCTACACGGTGTATCCGCAGCTGCCCGAGCTGCTAATTAAGAATCCCCTGGCCTCGCTGACCAACACCCGCCAGAGCCGCGTCAACCAGCTCATCGGCACGGGCTACGCCGAGGTTGATTTTCCCTTCCTCAAGGGCCTGAAGTACCGCCTCAACGCCACTTACGGCTACCGGCCCTACCGCTACGCCTACTACGAGGGCCGCTCGTTTGGCAACCTCTACGGCGCGGCGCAGCTGCTCAACGACGAGCGCCACAACTACACGCTGGAGAACGTGCTGAGCTACGCCCACAACTTCGGCAAGCACCACCTCGACCTAACGGGCCTCTACAGCGCCCAGCAGAATACGTACTTCACGACCACCGAAAACGGCAGCGGCTTCATCAACGACAACATCGGCTTCAACGGCATCGGGGGCGGCTCGCTCACGCCCACCATTAGCTCGTACAGCGAGCGCCGGGGGCTGGTGTCGCAGATGGCGCGCATCAACTACAACTACGACAGCCGCTACCTGCTGACCTTGACGGCCCGCCGCGACGGCTCGTCGGTGTTCGGGGCCAACACCAGCAAGTACGCCATCTTCCCCTCGCTGGCCGTGGGCTGGAACGTGGCCAATGAAGCTTTCTTAAAGGATAACAGCGTGGTGACGGCCCTGAAGCTGCGCTTCAGCTACGGCACCACCGGCAACGAGGGCATCAACCCCTACCAGACTATTACGGGCCTGGCCCAGTTGCAGTACGCCTACAACGGCGTGACGACCGTGGGCCTGCGGGCCAACACCCTCGGCAATGCCGACCTGAAGTGGGAGCAAACCACCAGCGCCAACTACGCCGTGGACTTCGGCTTCCTGCAAAACCGCATCACGGGTACGGTAGAATACTACGACGCTAAAACCACCGACCTGCTGCTGAACCGCCAAATTCCGATTATTTCGGGCTACGGCTCCATCCTGGACAACGTGGGCTCGGTGCGCAACCAGGGCGTGGAGGGCGTGCTGACCACGGTAAACGTGCAAAGCTCGAACTTCACCTGGGAAACGTCGCTCAACGCCTCGGCCGTGCGCAACCGCGTGCTGCAGATTTACGGCACCGGCGGCGACGACATCGGCAACAACCTCTTCATTGGCCGGCCGCTGTTTGGCATCTACGACTACGTGAAGACCGGCGTGTGGCAGCAGGGCGAGGACGTGAGCAAGCAGGACGCCAGCGCCAAGCCCGGCGACTTGAAGTTTGCCGACCTCAACGGCGACGGCAAGATTGACAGCAACGACCGCACCTACCTGGGCTCAAATATTCCGAGCTGGCAGGGTGGCATCACCAACACCTTCACTTACAAGGGCTTCAGCCTGCGCGTATTCTTCCAAACGGTGCAGGGCGTGCTGCGCAACAACGGCAACCTGAACTTTGTGGACCTGGGCGGCCGCGTGAATCTGCCGCAGGAAATTGGCTACTGGACGGCCCAAAACATGAGCCAGGACCGGCCCGGCCTCAACTTCACCAACCCCCGCGGCTACGGCTACGCCAGCAACGGCAGCTTCACCCGCCTCAAGGACGTGACCCTGACCTACAACTTCCCAGCCGCGCTGGTGGAGAAGTGGCGCCTAGGCACCCTGACCGTGTACGTGAGCGGCCGCAACCTCTACACCTGGACGCCCTGGGTGGGCTGGGACCCCGAGCAAACCTACACCGTGGGCAACGGCACCGGCAACGGCGGCACCAACTTCCCGCAGGTGCGCACCGTGGTGGCGGGCCTCAACGTGAGCCTACGCTAATGGCCCTAGGGGTCGCCTTACCCCAATTCTTCCCACCTGCTTTTACTATCTTGATTATGAAACGCCTCGCGTTAGCTTTTGTGGGCCTGCTGGGTACGGCCCAACTGCTCAGCTCCTGCAAAAAAGACTTCCTTGACGAAACTCCCCCCTCGCTCTACACCCCCCAAACCGTCCTCGTCGATTCCCTAGGGTTCGAGGCCGCCATGGCCGGCTTGCAGTCGGTGGTGCGCGAGCAGTACACCTACGACGGCGCCCAGGGCCTGCTGGGCGCCATGCAGGAGGGCACCGACGTGTGCATTCCGGGCCAGGTGCAGGGCATTGAGGTGCCCTACTACAACTACACCCTGATGAACTCGCAGGATGGCGCCGCTGCCTACTGGTGGAGCTGGGCCTACCGTACCATCAACAACTGCAACCAGATTATCAGCGGGGCGGCCGCCGCGCCCACCACGCTGCGCCAGGGCTACAAGAACCGCATCTCGGCCGAGGCGCGCTTCTACCGGGCCTACGCCTACGACTTTCTGGTTACGCTCTGGGGCGACGTGCCGCTGGTGGATGCGCCCGTGACCTCGCCGCGCACCGACTTTACGCGCACCGCCGTGGCTACGGTCAACGACTTCATTGTGGCGGACTTAACCACGGCCATCCCAAATCTGTTTACGGCCAGCAAGGTGGCTTCGGGGCGCATTGCGCAGGGCGCGGCCCAGCAACTGCTGGGGCAGGTGTACTTGCGCATGGGCAAAAACGACCTGGCCCAAACGGCCCTGCAAAGCGTGATTAACGGCGGCCAGTACAAGCTCATTACGGCCCGCTACGGGGTAAATACCACCCAGCCCGGCGACTATTTCTCCGACATGTTTGTGGTGGGCAACCAGCGCCGCGGCCAGGGCAACACCGAGCTGATTTGGGGCATCGAGCAGCAGTTGAACGTGCCCGGCGCCCAAACCAGCGCCCAGCAGCGCCGCATGTGGGTGCCGGGCTACTACAACATTAAGGGTATGGTGATTGCCGATAGCCTAGGGGGCCGCGGCATCGGGCGCATGCGCCTCAGCAACTGGGTAGATTACCAGCTGTACCCGGCCGACCCCGGCGCCGATATGCGCAACTCAAAGTACAACTTGCACCGCCGCTTCTACTACAACGATGCCTCGCAAACGGCCCTGTACGGCAAGCGCGTCACGGGCCTCAAGGGCACCGATACCATCTACTACATCACGCCTTACACCACCAAGTGGAATCAGTATAACCCGGCCGACCCCTTCGGCTACGGCACCATCAAGGACCTGCCCATGATGCGCCTGGGCGAAACCTACCTGCTGCTGGCCGAGGCCCAGTTTAAGCAGGGCAACACCAGCGGCGCCGCCACGAGCATCAACGTGCTGCGCACCCGCGCTAAGGCCGCCCAGGTAACGGCCGGCCAAATGACGCTCAACTTCATTCTAGATGAGCGCGTGCGCGAACTGATTGGCGAGGAGCAGCGCCGCCTGACGCTGGTGCGCACCGGCACGCTCATCGACCGCGCTACCCGCCTCAACGGCGCTTCCATTACGGGCCTCACCAGCAAGAACCTGCTGCTGCCCATTCCGCAGTCGAGCATCGACCTGAATACCAACGGCAATTTGGCCCAAAACCCCGGCTACTAGCGCCCCCTTGCCGCAGCCGCTTAGGGCCGGAGCGTGTCGGTGGGACGACAGGCTTCGGCCCTTTGGCGTTACGTGCAACCCTAGGGCTTGCGCTGCTACTTTTTCATCCATCCGCCCCTCTATGCGACACGCGCTGATAGTACCCGGCCTGCTGGCGGCCACCCTGGCCCTAGGGCCCGCCCGCGCCCAAACGCCCGCCGCGCCCTACTTCGATACCTACGTGGCGCCGGCTGCTACCAAGCTACCGCTCTTCGCGGTGCAGCAGCCCGACCGGCAGCTGAGCCCCTTTACAGGCATGACGCGTCGGCACTGGCAGGATGCCGCCCGCTACCTGCTGAGCGGCGCCTTCAGCTACGTGCACGGCCTCGACGACCCCATGCAGTTTCCGAAGCAGCCGGGCAAAACCTACCCGCGCACGGCCAGCCAGGTGCCCACCGAGAAGCTGGAGGGCCTGTGCCGCACGCTGTTTATGGCCGCGCCGCTGCTGAAGGAAGAGCCGGACCTGACGCTGAACGGCGTGAAAGTGGCCGACTACTACCGCCACCAGCTGGCCCTGCTGGTAGACCCGCAGAGTGTCAGCTACATCCAGCCCCGCGCCAAGGACGGCGGCCCCAGCCAGAACCTGGTGGAGTTTGGCGGGCTGAGCGTGGCGCTGTTCGCGGCGCCCGAAATATTGTGGGACCCGCTGCCCCAGGCCACCAAGGACCAGCTGGCCGCCACCATGCTCAGCTACGGCGACGGCCCCACCGTGCCCCAAAACTGGCGCTACTTCAACATCTTCATCCTCAGCTTCTACCAGAGCCGGGGCTACCAGGCCAACACCAAGCTGCTAGAAGAATACCTGCAAAAGCAGCTGACCCACTACCGCGGCCAGGGCTGGTACGACGACGCGCCCACCTTCGACTACTACAGCATGTGGGCGTTTCAGCTGTACGGCAAGCTCTGGAGCCACTACTACGGCCAGCAGCACTACCCGCAGGTAGCCAGCCAGCTGGCCGCCAACTTCGCCCCGCTCCAGGACACGTACCCCTACCAGTTTGGGCGCGACGGCACCATGCTGATGTGGGGCCGCAGCATCAGCTACCGCTTCGGGGCGGTGGTGCCGTTTCCGCTGATGGGGCTGGCGCCCACGGTGCCCGGCACCAACTTCGGCTGGATGCGCCGCATTGCGTCGGGGGCGCTGCTGCAATTTTTGCAAAACCCTGACTTCTTGCAGGATAACGTGCCGACCCTAGGGTTCTACGGCGCCTTCGAGCCGGCCGTGCAGGCCTACAGCTGCCGCGGCAGCGTGTACTGGCTGGGCAAGGCCTTCCTGGGTTTGCTGGTGCCGGCCAGCTCGCCCTTCTGGACGGCCACCGAGAACGAGGGGCCCTGGGTTAGCGAGTTCAAGCCCGGCACGGTGTTCAACAAGTTCGAGGCCGGCCCTAACATTCTGGTGACGGACTACCCCAACGTGGGCGCGGCCGAGCTGCGCGACGCCCCCCACCAGCCCGCCAGCGACCCCTACCGCGGCAACGAGAGCTACGACCGGCTGAGCTACAACACTGCCTTTCCGTGGCAGGCCGACGGCCCTAGGGGCGAGGTGGCCATGAACTACGTGTTTAAGCAGGCCGACAAGTGGGAGCCCTTGCGCTTCTACACGTTTAAGAAGTACGCCGACGGCGTGTACTACCGCACGGCCGAGCTGGAAACCAATAAGAACATCCGCCTGCGCCTGGCCGACATGCCGCTGCCCAATGGCATATTGCGCGTGGACCAGAACGCCAGCACCGAAGCCACCGCCCTGCGCCTGGGCCACTATGCCCTGCCCAACCTCACGGGCACCATCAAGCGCACGACGCGCAAGGTGAAGGGCCACCAGGCCAGCATCATCGACAACGGCACCTACCAGCTGGCCCTGGTGCCGCTGGCGGGCTGGGACCGGGTAGAGGCCGTGGATGCCACCGGCCTGCACCCGGCCGCCAAAACCAGCACCGTGCTCGACGCGGTGGGCAGTACCGCGCCCGCTACCAGGCTCTACGCCACGCTGCTGCTCTGGAAAAAATCGGGCGCGCCCTTCACCGATGCCGAGCTGCTGCCCGTGCGCCAGGTGGCGCCCGGCGCCAGCGGCGCCACCGCCACCCTGGCCGACGGCCGCCGCCAGCTAATCACGTTTAGCGAGTAAGCCTTGCCCCCGCTGGGCCCTAGGGGGCTGGGGCTGCTTAAGCAGTTTTAGCCCCCTAGGGCCCAGCGGGTGGCCATCGCCTAAATCGATTTGCCCGGCGCAGTGGGCCCTTACGCAGGCCGGCTTGAGCGACGGCTTTTTCGACAGCAGTTGCGAGGTCAGCGCACCGTAGGGGCGGGGCTGGTCCCCGCCCCTACGGTGCGCCCCCTGCGTTTAGCTTGGGCAATTACCCGCTGGCCCGTGCCCATTGGCGGACTGGTTGTAGCTTAGCATCATTGCACAATCGTTTGTGTAACTTAGTATCCATTCGCAACGCCGTTTACTTCACCCACCCATGTCTGTTTTTCGTTTTTTAGCTGCCCTCGCCCTCGCCGCCCCGCTGGCCGCCGGGGCCCAACCGCAGGAAGGCGCAAGCCAGACCGTGCAGCTCACCGTGCAGCCCGGCGCCCCCAAGCTCCTTATCAGCAAGCATATTCAGGGGCAGTTTGCCGAGCACCTGGGGCGCTGCATCTACGGTGGCTTTTGGGTCGAGCCCAGCTTGAACGTGCCCAAGCAGGGGCGCATTCGGATGGACATCGTGGAGGCGCTGCGCAAGATTCACGTGCCCAATTTGCGCTGGCCCGGCGGCTGCTTTGCCGACACCTACCACTGGCACGACGGCGTGGGGCCCGCCGCCCAGCGCCCCAAGATGCTGAATTTGTGGTGGGGCAACACCTTGGAGGACAACAGCTTCGGCACGCACGAGTTTATGGAACTGTGCGGCCTGCTGGGCACCGAGCCCTACCTGGCGGCCAACGTGGGCAGCGGCACCGTGCAGGAGATGAGCAACTGGATGGAGTACCTCAACTCGAACGAGGACACGCCCATGGTGCAGGAGCGCAAAAAGAATGGCCACCCCGAGCCCTACCACGTGAGCTGGTGGGGCATTGGCAACGAGAGCTGGGGCTGCGGCGGCAACATGACGCCCGAGTACTACTCCGACGTGTACAAGCGCTACGCCACCTTCGCCCACGACTACCCCGGCACGCCCCTCAAGCGCATTGTGAGCGGGGCCAACGGCGACGACGCCAACTGGACCGAGGTGTGCATGAAAAACATCGGCCCCGGCCGCATGTGGGGCCTCACGCTGCACTACTATACCCTGCCCACCGGCAGCTGGAGCGGCAGCAAGGGCAAGGCCACCGGCTTTGGCGAAGACATGTACTTCAGCACCCTGCGCAACGCCCTGAAGATGGACGCGATAGTAACCCGGCACGCGGCCATTATGGACAAGTACGACAAAGCCAAGAAGGTGGCGCTGCTGGTGGACGAGTGGGGCGTGTGGACCGACGTGGAGCCCGGCACCAACCCCGGCTTCTTGTACCAGCAAAACACGCTGCGCGACGCCCTGGTGGCCGGCACCACCCTCAACATCTTCAACAACCACTGCGACCGGGTGCGCGGCGCCAACCTGGCCCAGGCCGTGAACGTGCTGCAAGCCCTGGTGCTGACCGACAAGGAGAAGATGCTGCTCACGCCCACCTACCACGTGTTCGACCTCTACCAGGTGCACCAGGATGCCGAGTACCTGCCCCTGCAATTCCAGAGCCCCGACTACGCGTTTGGCGGCGAGAAAATTCCGGCTCTGAACGCCTCGGCTTCGAAGGACAAGAACGGCGCGGTGCACATTTCGCTGGTCAACCTAGACCCCAAAAACGCCCTGACCCTGGAAACGGCGCTGCCCGGCGTAAGCTGGAAAACCGTGACTGGCCGCCTCCTCACCTCGGCCAGCGTGAGCGACTACAACACGTTCGACAAGCCCAACAACATCAAGCTGGCCGACTTTAAAGGGGCGAAGAAAAAGGGCGATAAGCTGGCCCTGACGCTGCCGCCCAAGTCGGTAGTGGTGGTAGAGCTGAAGTAGGCTCGTCGCTCGCGGCAGGGGCCTAGGGTAGTTTTAGGGCCCGTGTGCCGGAGGGGTGGGGGCTGGCCCCCACCCGTCGTTGAACGCCCGTCGTGGAGCTGGCGCGGCCGCCGGGCGGGAACCAGCCCCGCCCTTACTGTAGACGGGCTACAAATCCGCCGTAGGGTAGCGGCGCCGGCGAGTATGGCCCCGCATTTCCCTGAAAATGCCCCCGGCTTCGCCGCCGGTGCGGAAGTAGTATTGCCCCAGCGTTGGCCGGGCCCTAGGGCCGCGGTGGCCTCGCTTGGTGCTGCCCTTCCCACCTCGTTGCTCATGCCCGATTTCCGTTTACCGCTTGCGGCGCTGCTGCTCGCCACCGGCGGGGCTGCCGCCCAGGCCCCCGACCCCGCCGAGTGGCAAACCCCCCAGCTCACGCAGCAGGGCCAGGAGGTGCCCCGCGCTAGCTTCCATCTCTACGCGCAGCCGGCCGACGTGGCCGCCGACGACTACGCCCGCTCGCCCTGGCACCAGCCCCTGAACGGCACCTGGAAATTCAACTACGTGGCCCGGCCCGCCGACCGGCCGCTGAACTTCTTCCAGCCCGGCTTCGATGATGCTGCTTGGCAAACTATTCAGGTTCCGAGCAACTGGGAAGTGCAGGGCTTCGGTATTCCGATTTATACGAACATCACCTACCCTTTTCCGCGCAACCAACCGTTTATCGACCCTGGCAGCAACCCGGTGGGCACCTACCGGCGCAGCTTTACGGTGCCGGCCGGCTGGGTGGGGCGCGAGGTGCTGCTGCATTTCGGCAGCATTTCGGGCTGCGCCTTCGTGTATGTGAACGGGCAGCGCGTGGGGCTGAGCAAGGCGGCCAAGTCGCCAGCCGAGTTTGACGTGACGAAGTACCTGCGGCCCGGCGCCGACAACCAGCTGGCCGTGCAGGTGCTGCGCTGGCACGACGGCTCGTACCTCGAAGACCAGGACTTCTGGCGCCTCTCGGGGCTGGACCGCGACGTGTACCTGACGGCGCTGCCCAGGCACACGATTTGGGATTTCTTCGCCCACGCCGACCTCGACCCGAGCTACCGCAACGGGCAGTTTAGCGCCGACGTGACGCTGCGCAGCTTCGGCAGCGCGCCCGCCGCCCGCCTCACGGCCGAAGTCATTGACCCTAGGGGCCGGGTGGTGCTGCGCCAGCAGCAGGCCGTGGCCGCGCCCACCGGCGCCGGCACGCAGGAGGTGAAGCTCGGCGGGAGCATTCCGAAAGTAAGCCCCTGGAGCGCCGAGGTGCCCACCCTCTACCAGCTGCGCCTGACCCTGGCCGACGCTCAGGGCCACGTGCTGGCTGCCACGGGCACCAAAATCGGCTTTCGCAAAATCGAAATCAAGCACGCGCAGCTGCTGGTGAATGGCCAGCCGGTGGAGGTGCACGGCGTGAACCGCCACGAGCTGGAGCCCACCACCGGCCGCGTGGTGACGGACGCGGGCATGCGCCGCGACCTGGAGCTGATGAAGCAGCACAACATCAACGCCATTCGCAGCTGCCACTACCCCGACGACGAGCGCTGGCTGGCTTTGTGCGACGAGCTGGGCTTTTACCTAGTGGACGAGGCCAACATCGAAACCCACGGCTACGGCGCCGAGCTGCAAGGCTGGTTCGACAAGAGCAAGCACCCCGCCTACCTGCCCGAGTGGAAGGCCGCCCACCGCGACCGCATCAGCCGGCTGGTGGAGCGCGACAAAAACCACCCCAGCGTCATCATCTGGAGCATGGGCAACGAGTGCGGCAACGGGCCGGTGTTTCACGAGGCCTACGCGTGGCTGAAGCAGCGCGACCCCTCGCGCCCGGTGCAGTTTGAGCAGGCCGGCGAAGACGTGGACACCGACATCGTGTGCCCGATGTACCCCGGCATGGAGTCGATGCGCCGCTACGCCGAAGCCACCGACAAAACCCGGCCCTACATCATGTGCGAGTACTCGCACGCCATGGGCAACAGCAACGGCAACTTTCAGGAATACTGGGACTTGATACGGGCGCACCCGCGGATGCAGGGCGGCTTTATCTGGGACTGGGTGGACCAGGGCCTGGCTACGCGCACGCCCGACGGGCGGCCCTTCTTCGCCTACGGCGGCGACCTAGGGGGTTACCACCTCCAAAACGACGAGAACTTCTGCGCCAACGGCTTGGTATCGGCCGACCGCACCCCGCACCCCGGCCTGCTCGAAGTCAAGAAGGTGTACCAGGATATTCGCTTCGGGGCCGCCCAGCCCGCCAGCGGGCGCGTCACGGTCGTCAACGGCTTTTCCTTCAAAAACCTTGCTGGCTACGCTTTCCGCTGGGAGTTGCTGCGCAACGGCGCGGTAGCCAAAACCGGCACCTTCCCGGTGGGCCCACTCGGCCCGCGCCAGCAAAAGGAAGTCAAGCTGCCACTGCCCACTTTCAAGCCGGAAGCCGGCGCTGAGTACGTGCTCAACGTATTTGCCACCACCAAGGCGGCCGCGCCGCTGGTACCGGCCGGCCACGAGGTGGCCCGCGAGCAGTTTATGCTCACGCCAGCCCCGGCTTACTTCGCGGCGGCGCCGGCCCCGGCGGGCACCCTGGAAGTGACGCGCGACGGCGACCGGCTAACCTGGGTGGCGGGCGAGGTGCGCGGCGAGTTCAATACCCGGCAGGGCCGCTTCACGGATTGGCGCCGCGGTGCGCAGCGCCTGCCGGGCTCGTTTCCCGAGCCGTACTTCTGGCGCGCGCCCACCGACAACGACTTTGGCAACGGCATGCCCCAAGCCCTAGGGGTGTGGCGCACGGCCTACGCCAACCGCCCGGTGCAGCGCGTGACGGTGGGCGAGCAGTCGGCCGCCGGCCTGCCCCTCACCGTGGAGTACCTGCTGGCCGACCTGGGCGTGCCCTACACCGTGGCCTACCTGGTGCAGTCCGATGGCGCGGTGCGCGTCACGGCCAGCCTCGATATGCAAGGCAAAACCCTGCCCGAGCTACCGCGCTTCGGGATGCGGCTGGAGGTGCCCCGGCGCTTCGACCAGCTGCGCTACTACGGCCGCGGGCCCCAGGAAAACTACGCCGACCGCAACTCGGCCGCGCTGCTCGGCACCTACCAGGACTCGGTGCGGCGCGCGTTTCCGGACACCTACATCCGGCCCCAGGAGTACGGCTACCACACCGACGTGCGCTGGCTAACCCTGACCGACGCCGCCGGGCAGGGCCTGCGTGTGGAAGGCGCTGGCCAGCCCATCTGCTTCAGCGCCCTACCCTTCCGCACCGAAGACCTAGACCCCGGCCTGAGCAAAAAGCAGCAGCACCCCACCGACCTGAAAATGCACAGCCAAACCTGGCTGCACCTCGACCTAGCCCAGCGCGGCGTGGGCGGCGACAACAGCTGGGGCGCCCTGCCCCACGACCCCTACCGCCTGCTAGCCAAGCAGTACAGCTACAGCTACACTCTGCGGCTGGTCGATGAAAAGCAGCCGCAGCCGTAAAGAATCAGCAGGGGCAGCGAAACCCAAAAAACGTTGGTCATGCTGAGCCTAACGGCCAACTTCTAACGTTCGCTGCCTCAGGAAAAAAGCCTTCTTGCCATGCGTGCTCCCCTCATTATTTCGCTGCTGCTTGCCACCGCCTGTTTGCTGGCCGGGCCCCTAGGCTGGGCGCAGCGCCCAGCCGTGGCGCCGCTCATGCCGGCAACCCCGGTTGTAGTCTTGCCCACGCCCAAGCTGGGAGTTGAGATTCAACCTAAAAAGCCGGCCGCACCAGCCTCTACAGCAGCTTCGCCGCAGGCGCAGCCTGGGATTCTGTGGCCGTTGTGCATCATAAACGGGCGCTACCTCACCAGTATGAGCGTACTAAACGCCATAAACCCGCAGCAAATAACCAAACTTGACATTTATAAGCAGGGAAGCGGGCCAATGCAGTGGCGTAGCCTGACGGCGGCGGGCCTCGTCAGCCTTGCCCTCAAGACCAAGCCTAGGATAAAACTGCAGGCCAGGTCGCTGGCGGCCATCAAACGCGGGCTAAAGCTGCGCGGCCCGGTCAGGTTTGAGCTGAACGGCGCGCCCATTCAGGATGAGTCGCTGCAACTGGTGGCCGACGCCATTGCGGGCTTTGACATAACGCGGGCCGCGCCGCAAACCGCGGCCGCTACCGTCGTCAATATTCGCCTGGTGCCTTATACAAGCCAGCCTACCGTGCACCCGCCCGGCACCATTATGATTCGCGGCCTGGCGCAGCACTAATTCTCACGCGTCATGCTTCTACCCTACTTTTCCCGCTGTTTGCTACTCGTGCTGCTGGCCGGTGCCCTAGGGGCCCGCGCCCAAACTATGGCGCGGGTGGGGCTGGGCTGGGCCAAGAACAACGTGAACGGCGCGGTATTTCGCAAGAACTCGGTGGTGAGCCTAGGGCGCGACCAGTACGTGGCCTACTACGACTCGCTCGGGTACGTGACGCTGGCCAAGCGCCGCCTGCCGGCCGGGCCCTGGCAGGTGCGCCGCACGCCCTACCAAGGCCACGTGCAAGACGCCCACAACGTTATCAGCCTGATGGTGGATGGCGCGGGCTACCTGCACCTGAGCTTCGACCACCACAACGACCCGCTGCGCTACTGCCGCAGCACCGCGCCCGGCGCCCTCACCCTAGGCCCCCTCGAGGCCATGACCGGGCAGCAGGAGCAGAAAGTCAGCTACCCCGAGTTTTACCGCTTCCCCACGGGCGACTTGCTGTTTCTGTACCGCGACGGCGGCTCGGGCAACGGCAACCTGGTGCTGAACCGCTACGCCGTTAAAACCCGAAAATGGACGCGCCTGCACACCGTGCTCCTCGACGGCGAGGGCCAGCGCAATGCCTACTGGCAGGCTTGCCTCGACGCCCAGGGCACGCTGCACCTGGCCTGGGTGTGGCGCGAAAGCCCCAACGTGGCCTCCAACCACGACATGGCCTATGCCCGCTCGCGCGATGGGGGCCGCACCTGGCAAAAAAGCACCGGCGAGGCGTACCAGCTACCCATTACGGCGGCCACGGCCGAGTACGCGGCCCGCATTCCGCCGGGCAGCGAGCTAATCAACCAAACCAGCATCACGGCCGATGCCCAGGGCCGGCCCTACATTGCCAGCTACTGGCGGCCCCAGGGCACCCAGGTGCCGCAGTATCAGCTACTTTACCTGGCTGGCAACAGCTGGCAAACCAGCCAGGTAAGCCAGCGCACCACGCCCTTCAGCCTGAGCGGCGCCGGCACCAAGAAGATTCCGATTTCGCGCCCGCAGCTGCTGGTGGCTAATCAGCGCGGCCAAACTGCCGCCTACCTGCTCTTTCGCGACGCCGAGCGGCAGGACCGGGCCTCGGTGCTGAGCTGCGCCAACCTGGCCCAAAGCCAGTGGGTAGCGGCCGACCTCACCACTACGCCGGTTGGCAACTGGGAGCCGAGCTACGACACCGAGCGCTGGAAAAAGGAGCAGGTGCTGAGCCTCTTTGTGCAGCGCACGGGCCAGGGCGACGGCGAAACCCTCGAAAACCTGCCCCCGCAGCCAGTGGGCGTGCTAGACTGGCGGCCGGGCCAGCCCGTGCGGCCGGTGGCCCTAGGGCTGGCGGCGAGGCCAACTGGCCCGGCCCCGGCCAGCCCCGCCGCTACCCGCCCTGGCGGCGCGCCGGACCCTAGGCCCACGGCCACCCCCGAAGGCTACCACTTGGTGTGGGCCGACGAGTTCAACCAGCCCGGCCGGCCCGATTCAACTAACTGGCGGTTTGAAACTGGCTTCGTGCGCAACCACGAGGCGCAGTGGTACCAGCCCGAAAACGCGCATTGCGAAAACGGGCTGCTTGTACTGGAGGCCCGGCCGGCCAGCCGCCCCAACCCCACCTACCGGCCCGGCAGCCCCGACTGGCGCACCAGCCGCCCCACCATCACCGCCACCTCGGCCAGCCTCAACACCCGTGGCCGGCACCAGTGGCAGTACGGCCGCTTCGAGCTGCGGGCGCGCATCCCCACCGCCCCCGGCCTGTGGCCCGCTTTCTGGACCCTAGGGGTTAGTAAGCCCTGGCCCTCGAATGGTGAAATTGACATTATGGAGTACTATCGGGGCAAGATTTTAGCTAACGTGGCCAGCGGCACCGCCCAGCTCTATACCGCCAAGTGGCACTCTGAAACTAAGCCCCTGCGCAGCTTCGCCGACCCAACCTGGGCCAGTAAGTTCCACGTCTGGCGGATGGACTGGGACGCGCAGGCCGTGCGCCTGTACGTAGATGAGGAGTTGCTCAATGAAACGCCGCTCAGCCAGGCGGTGAACCAGGATGGCAGCGGCTTCAACCCCCTGCATCAGCCGCACTACCTGCTGCTCAACCTGGCCCTGGGGGGCGACAACGGCGGCGCGCTGGCCCCCACCAGCCTGCCCGCCCGCTACGAAATCGACTACGTGCGCGTGTACCAGCGCTAGCCGGCGGCCTTATCGGGCTGCGACTTGGCCACTACGTCGTCTTCGGCATCGGTCACCTTGCGCTCCTGCTCCATTTCCTTAGATAAGAAGAAGTTGAGCGCCGTGCGGATAACGGCAATGGCGCCGAGCTTACCAATTTCCTGCCAGCTGGGGGCGATGGCCGTCGAGAGAATGTCGGCACCGAGCTGAAACTCCAGCGCCAGGGCCAGGTAGCGCGCCAAGGAGAGGCGGATGGCCGTGAAGTTGGCCGTGCGCCGCGCCGCCAGCGCCTGCACCAGCAGCACGCCCGCCACCACAATGCCCAGCCCGATAACGAGGGCGCCCAGCAGCTCGCCGCCCAGCTTAAGCCACTGCACGGCCGCTACCACCGTGGCCTCGGTGCGCGAAAAAAGGGTGTTAATGGGTTCGGGCATGCCGCTGGCCTAGGGGGTAAGGGGAAAGAAAACGCTACTGGGCGCCGGCCGCCGTGAAGCGGGCCAGCAAGTACGCCGAGCCGCGCTGCACGGCCAGCAGCACCAGCACCAAACCCACGGCCAGCCCAAACAGCAGCAGGTTGGTTTCGCCGCTGCCGCCGGCCCGGAAGGCGAAGCTCAGGGCCGTGCCCACCGCCGGCGGGTGCATAGTATTGGTGAGCAACATGAAGGCGATGATGCCCACCAGCGCCAGCGCCGCGCTAACGTAGCTTGGCCCCAGCCCGGCGTGGCAAACGTACCCTAGGCCTGCGGCGGCTAGCTGGCTCACGGCCAGCGTGCGGGCGCTGTTGGCCGGGTGGCTGGGGTCGAGGTAAATAAGAAAGCAGCTGCTGGCCAGCGAGGCAAACAGCAGTTGCTGGTTGCTGAGCAGCTTAAGCAAAAACAGCAAGCCCAACACGGTGACGGTGGGCAGCAGCGCCAGCAGTACCTCGCGCCGCAGCCCCAGGCGCGGGCGGCCCAGGGGGGCGGCTGGAGTGGAAGCAGGCGCGGGCGGGGGCATTGGCGGCAGTTGGGCGGAGGCTTGCCTATACGCACAGTGACCGCACCTGGGTTAAGCAGCCGATTTGTAGCAACGCTTCGGGGTAGGTTTTCGTCCCTTGGGAGCCCCGTTCCCAACGGCTCGGCGATGGCTGCTTGGGCCGGGCGCAGCCGGAAAAGTAGCTTTGCCCCGCTAACCTACCTGCGGCGCCCTTACCTACCCCGGCTTTGGGCGGCGTGGGGCCTAGGGCACTGGTAGGCGGCAAGGCAAGGGTCCTGTCAATCTGCTGTTTGGATGGCTTGGTCGGCACAATGGCGGGGCCGGCCGATGAATCGAGAAAAATTAAAGCTTAATCGTGCAACCTGCGTTAGCTATTCGCGCACTTTGGCCGTTATGATTTTTATGCAAAAAACTACTTTTTCGGCGCTTTCGCTGCTGACGCTGGGGCTGGCTGTCAGCCCGTACCTGGCTCAGGCCCAAGGCGGTGGCCGGCCCGCGGGCGCCGCGCCCGCCGCCCCGGCCACCCGCACGGCGGGCCGCCTCACGGGCACGGTGACGGACGCGGCCGGCGGCAAGCCGGTTTCCTACGCCACGGTGGCCGTCATCAACCCTGCCACCAACAGCCAGGTGAACGGCGGCGTGGCGGGCGACGACGGCAAGTTTGTGCTGCCCGTGCCGGCCGGCACCTACCGGGTCGAAGTCAGCTTCATCGGCTACACTACCCAGACGCGCACCGTGACGGTGCCCGCCACCGGCGGCAACGTGAGCCTAGGGGCCATTGTGCTGAAGGGCGAGGCCCAGAAGCTAGGCGAGGTAGTGGTGACCGGCCGCAAGCCCCTAATTGAGGAGCGCGTGGACCGCACCATCTACAACGCCGACGTGGACAAAACCACCCAGGGCGGCGATGCCACCGACGTGCTCAAGCGGGTGCCCCTGCTGAGCGTGGACCTGGACGGCAACGTGAGCTTGCGCGGCAGCCAGAACATTAAGGTACTGATTAACAACAAGCCCAGCACCATCTCGGCCAGCAGCGTGGCCGATGCGCTGAAGCAGATTCCGGCCGACCAGATTCAGACGGTGGAGGTGATTACCTCGCCCTCGGCCAAGTACGACGCCGAAGGCTCGGGCGGCATCATCAACATCGTGACCAAAACCAACGATTTGCGCGGCGGCTCGCTGGGCGTGAATGTGGGCGCCGGCAACCGGGGCACCAACCTGGGCCTGAACGGCAACTACCGCACCGGCAAGTTTGGGGTGAGCCTGGGGGGCTTTGGGCGCGCCAGCTACAACCAGCCGGGCAGCTTCGACAACCTCCAAACCAGCACCAACCTGCAAAACGGCTACCGCACCACCGTGGAGCAGAACGCCGCCACCCGCCGCAACGACGCCTTCGGGCGCTTTACGCTGGGCATGACTTACGACTTCGACAAGCAGAACTCGCTGGCGGGCTCGCTGGCCTACGGCGTGCGCAACGGCACCAACTACCAGGATAACCTGCTCAGCACCACGCTGGCCAGCACCAACCCCAGCGCTACCCTAGGCACTACGTCGCTGCGCAACGTGAAATCGACCAACAACTCGAACACCGTTGACGCCAGCCTCAACTACACCCACACCTACGCTGTGCCCCAGCGCGAGCTGAGCGTGCTGACGCTGTTTAGCCGTAACAACCAAGTCAACGATTTCACCAACGGCGTCTTCGCGCCCAGCGACCGCTCGTTTATTGGCAACCTGGGCAACAACAACGACAGCTACAACCAGGAGATAACCGGCCAGCTCGACTACGCCACGCCCACCGTCAAAAACCAGCTGCTGGAAGTGGGCGTGAAGGACATCGTGCGCAAGGTGTCGAGTACCTACAATTACTTCTACGACCCGGTGCTGACGCCCGCCACCGGCGGCACGCTCAACAACTCGTTCTTATACAACCAGAACGTGGCGGCTGGCTACGCCACCTACACCGTGGGGCTGCCCAAGGGCTTCACCGTGAAGCCGGGCGTGCGCTTCGAGTACACCACCATCAACGCCAGCTTCAGCAACAGCCAGGGCGTGCTTACGGGCACCAACATTCCCGACTATGGGGTGCTGGTGCCGAGCATCAACCTGTCGCGCAAGTTCGAGAACGGCAACATCATCAAGCTCTCGTACAACCGCCGCATTCAGCGCCCCTCGCTGCAGTTTCTGAACCCCAACGTACAGGCCAGCAACCCCTTGAACGCCTCGGCCGGCAACCCGCTGCTGCGTCCCGAATACACCAACAACTACGAAGCTGGCTACAGCACCCAAATTAAGCAGAAGGTAAACGTGAACCTGACGGCCTTTGTGCGCAACACCACGGGCGCCATCCAGTCGGTGCGCGTGCCGCTGCCCGACTCGCTGAACCCCACCCGCGCCGTGGGCGGCCTGCTGACTACCTACCGCAACGCGGGTACCGAAAACGCCTACGGCGGCAGCCTGTTCCTAGGGGTAAATTCGGGTAAGCTCAGCCTAAACGGCAGCACCGACGTGTACTACGCCGTGCTGCGCAACAACGACCAAACTAGCATTTATAACTCTAGCAACCAAGGATTTGTGGTAAACGCGCGGGCGTTTGGCTCGTATGATTTGGGCAAGAACTACTCGCTGCAACTCTTCGGCTTCTACCGCGGGCAGCAGGTGCAGCTGCAAGGCTACCAAAGCGGCTTCGGCATCTACAGCCTGAGCTTGCAGAAGAGCTTTGCCGAGAAGCGCGGCAGCATCGGCTTCGGGGCCGAGAACTTCTTCACGGGCCAGATTCGCATCCGCAACGAGGTGTCGACGCCCTACGTGGACAGCTACAACGGCGTGGTCCTCAACGGCCCGGTGCTGCAGCAAAGCAGTACCAACGTCATTCACAACCTGAACTTCAAGATTAACTTCAGCTACCGCATTGGCAAGCTCACGGCCGGTCCCTCGCGCGCCAAAGGCGTAAATAACGACGACCTGAAAGAAGGCGGTGGGGGCGACCTCGGCGGGGGCGACCTCGGGGGCGGCGCAGGGGTAGGTGGCGGCCAAGGCGCCGGTGGGGCGGGCGGCCAGCGCGGCGGCGGAGCCGGCCAGCGAACCGGCGGCTACCCCGGTGCAGCCGGCCAGCGCCCGGCGGGCCAACGCCCGGCCAGCGCTACTGACTCGACGCGCCGCGCTATTCCGGCCGATTCGCTGCAGCAACTGCGCAACCAGGGCGCCCGGCCCGATAGCACCGGCGCCCGCCCGGCCACGCCCGGCACGGCGGCTCCGGCGGCGGTGCCCGGCACTACGCCCGCCGTGGCCACACCCGGCCTGGGCACGCCCGCCCAGCCGGCCGACAGCTCGGCTACCAAACCCGCCGTTACCCCGGCTAGGCAGCCCACCCCTACCAACAAGGCGGTGGGCCCACCCTCGCCGGGCACCACCTCGCCCAGCGGCATCGTGCCGGCCGGCCAAACCGGTGGGCGGCCCTAGGGGTAGTCTGGGTTAGCAAAGCGTTATCATCCTGGCTATTTCGGCCCGGTCGGCAACTGCCGGCCGGGCCGTTTGCGTTGGAGGACGAGCGGCCGGCCGGGCATCTTCCTAGCGGTAGTAGCCCGGCCGCCGCCTGCACCTTGCCCTACCTTTGCAGCTCTATGCCAATGCCTAGCCCCCCGCCGCCCGCCCCCCCCGACGTGCAAGCCGCCGAAAGCGACCTGCTGCGCCAGTTGCGGCCCAGCCGGCTCATCTGGCCGGTGCTCATCGGGCTGGGGGTGGTGGGCTTCCTATTTTGGCGCTCGTACACGCCCGGCAGCCTGGCCCCCCTGGCCGATGCCAAGTGGGAGTGGCTGCTAATAACGCTGCTGGTGCTGTGGGCCCGCGACCTAGGCTATATCTACCGCATCCGCCACATTGCCGAATGCGAGCTGAGCTGGGGCCAGGCCTTCGGGGTTATCGCCATCTGGGAGTTTGCCTCGTGCGTGCTGCCCTCGGCGGCGGGCGGCACGGCCGTGGCCCCGGTCATCCTCACCAAGGAGGGTATCCCGCTGGGCAAGTCGCTGGCCTACACCATCGTAACGGCCCTGCTCGACAACCTCTACTACGTGCTGATGGTGCCACTGGTGGTGGTGCTGGCCCGCAAGGAGTTGTACCCTAGGGAGCTGGACTCGGCCTTCGTTGAAACGCTGCGGGTGCTGTTTATCGTGAGCTACCTGGCCGTGTCGGCCTACGCGGGGCTGCTGCTGTATGCGCTGTTCGTCAACCCGTTTGCGGTGCGGCGGCTGCTGGTGCGGGTGTCATCCATTCGGGCGCTGCGGCGCTTTCGGCGCACGGCCTACCGCCACGGGCAGGAGATGGTGAACGCCTCGGTTCAGCTGCGGGGCGCCGGCTGGCTCTACTGGTGGCGGGCCAGCATCAGCACGGTTTTCGTCTGGACGGCCCGCTACGCCGTCATCGGCTGCCTCATTGCAGCCTTCGTGCCGGCCATGACCAGCCACGAGTTCCGGTTCATCTTCGCCCGCAACCTCACCTACAAGGTGCTACTGCTCATTGCCGTCACGCCCGGCGGCTCGGGCATTGCCGAGGGGGCATTTCCCACGTTCTTCGGCCGCTTCATCGGCACGGCTGCCATGACCAGCTTCATCGTGCTGCTCTACCGCATCGTCACCTACTACTTCTACCTGCTAGTGGGCCTGTTGTACCTGCCCCGCTGGGCCGGGCGCCGCCGCTAGCCGGGGCCTAGGGCTTTGCGCTACGGTAGGGCCGGCCGTTGGTAGCTACGCCAGAATTCGGGGCGGTCGGGTACCGCTGGCGCGGGAGTTCGTGGTTGGTTTCTTGCGGGGAGCAGCGGCGGCGGTCCGGCCTCGGGCAGGATGGTGAAGAAGTGCGCCGTATAGCTCTGCATATTAAAAGGTTGTCCTTTCACACTGCGGCCAGCGTTAGCCGTTTGCCCTACGCTGCGGCGCACGTAGTAACGGCCGTTGGCCGCCTTAGCGTAGGTAACGACGTGGGTTGTGCGGTCGGCGCTGAATAGCAGGCTATAAAGCGACGCCACCTGCGTAGGGCGCCCGAAGTTCTTGCGGGCCACGCCGTTGTAAGTGGCCGTGTCGAGCTGCCACAGCGCCTCGTAGCGTAGCACGGCGTAGTCGCGCCGCCGCACCACTACTCGGCCCTGGTATACGCCCGTCAGGTAGGTGCCGGTGCTACGGTGGTTGGCGTTGCGAGCCGCAAAGCTGAGCACGTACAGCGTATCGGCCCCGCGGTAGCGCACGCTATCGAGCTTCAGCTGGAAGCGCCGCGCCCCGCGGTTTTTAAACAAGGGCGAAGTGCGCACCGGGTCGGCCGCCCACAGGTCGTGGCCCTGGGGGTCGCCGTAGCGCCCGCCGGGCTTGTAGCGGAGGGTGTCGGGGCCGCGCCGCAGCACGTGCAGCTGCTGCAGCTGCCGGCTGGGGTAGTCGCCGCTGCCCATGAAGTTACCAGTAAAATGCTGATAGCCAGCCGGCACTCGAAATCGGCTCACGTATTCGTCTTCCAGCTGCAAGGTGTCGAAACTGGTGACGCGCTGGTAGGTGTACACCTCGGCGGCGTAGTCCTGCTGCTCGTAATTGAGGGGAATGCGCTTAACCGCGTTCTGCAAAATGGCCTCGGCCGTGGGCAGCGGGCGGGCCGCCACGCGCACTTCTTCCAGGGTGTAGGCGGCGGGCGTCAGCAGCACCGTCAGCTCCTCGGTGCCGGCCGGCGAGCGCACGGTGGCCGTCGTGTAGCCTAGGCTGCTCACTTGCAAGGGCGTGGGCCCTGGGAGCGCCACTGTAAAGCGGCCTTGCCCATCGGCCACCGTGCCGCGCCCCAACTCGGGTAGCTGCACTGAGGCGTAGGGCACCGGCTGCCGCGTGCGTTGGTCGAGCACCACGCCCCGCACCGGGCGCACGCCCGCCACGTTGGCCACCGCCACCGTGCGCCGCAGCACCGTACCGCCCCGCCCCGGCGCCGGCGACAGCGAGCCCGGCGGTGCAGCCTGCGCGGCGGCCGGTGCCCCTAGGGCCGCCGTGTCGGGGGCAGCGGCGCTGGCCGTGCTGTCGGCCGCCACCCAGTGCGGCGGCTCCACGCTCCGGAAAAACACGAAGCCATCCACCACCTCGCTCCAGGGGCCGGCAATGGGCTGGTAGTCGAAGGCGTAGGTGGTGAGCTGCCGGCCGGGCGCGTCGTGCTTCAAGCTGACGAAGGCGTAGGGCGTGGGCACGGCCGCCAGCAGGCTGGCCTCCAGGGTGCCGGGCGCGGGGGCGGGCACGGGCGTGCCGGCCGTGCCGCGCATGCCGTGGCTGCCCCCGCCGGCCAGCGTGCCCAGAATGTACACTTGATTGGGCCCTAGGGCCGTTTTCACGGCCCGGCCCATGGGGCGGTAGTCGCGCAGCTCGTCGTTTTGCAGCACCTCTACGTGGTTGGCGAAGTGCGGCAGGGCACCCCAGCAAATTACTTTTTCGGTCGGGTGCTGGCGCAGGTACCACAGCAGGTTGTCGGCCATTTGGGCGTCGCGCGGGTTGCTGTCAGCGGCCACGAAGGTGTCGGCCGTTTTGGCGTTGGGGTCGTGCCGGGCGTAGTCGCGAGCCAGGGCGCCCAGGCTACGCAGGCACTGCTGCCAAAACGCAGCCTCGGCGCGGCGGCTGGCCTGGGGGGCATTGGCGGCACGCGCCAGCAGCGGGGCAGCTTTAGCCAGCTCGGCCTCGTAAGCCCCTAGGGTAAGGGTAGCCGGAAAAGCGAAGTGCTCTTCCATGTAGCCCGCCACGTCATCGAGCAGGGTATAGTTCAGGTTTTTGGCGCCTTTCTCGGACTCTAAAAAATCCTCCAGGTCATCGGTCAGGTCGTCGCTGTAGTCGCCGCTTAGCTGCGGGTCGAAGCCCATCAGGCGTAGGCCGCCGCCGTCGGGCCCCACCAGCGGCAGCACCGTCTGAAACTCCTGCGTCTGCATCCAGATGGGGAAGATGCTGGCCGCCATGTTCTTGGCCACCGACTTGCCGGTTTCAATTTCCTGCTGCGCCTTGTGTAAGCTGAAGAAGCCGCTCTCCATGGCCAGCGTGGTGAAGCCCAGGCGCTGCTGCAAGTACGCTACCAGCCGGGCCTTGGCGGCCAGCACGTTGCCTTCGCCGTGGGTGGGCTCGCCCAAGAAAACCACGCGCGCCCCATCCAACTCGCCGCGCAAAAACTCCAGGTCGGCAAACGTGGTGTCAGGCGGGCTGAGGTGGGCAATGGGGCGGGCGGGCACCAGCGGGCCCGCCACCGACTGGGCCCGCGTCTGCGTTAGCCCCAGCCCAAAAATCAGCAAGCTGCCCAGCAGCCACGTAAAGCAACGCATACCTAATAAGGTGCAAGTAATTCTGCCGAAAGTTGCATCGCCCGCAGCATACTCGGGACTGCGCAGGATGTTCGGAGCGCATTGGGTACCCTAGGGCCGAGGCAGCTGCGCCAAAGCTTGCGGCACGCCAAGCTGGGGTTAGCCGACATAAAAAACCCCGCGCCTGACTAGACGCGGGGTTCATCAAAGGTGCGCTTAGCTACGGGCTACTCGGCTTCCAGCATCAGCTTGGCGCCGCTGGTACCCACTAGCGTCAGCTTGTTATCGGTCAGCGTTTCCACGTTGAACGTATTCGAAGAAGTACTACCGTCGGGGGTCAGGGTCAGCGTTTTAGCTCCCTGGTCGAAAGAGAACTTGCCGCTGGTGGCGCCGCCAGTCCCGGTCATCGAGTAGGTATTGTTCGAGAATATGTGCAGGGTTTCTTGCTGCTGGGCATCGGTTTGTTTCACTTTGTCGCCCGCCGCATCAGTTTCCTTGGCGGTTTTCCACACCTTGCCATTGGTGCCGTATAGCATATTAGCGCCTTCTACCTTGCCCTTGTCGCTGCACGAGGCAGCGGTGAACAGCAGCGCGAAAGCGCAAAGCAGCGTAGCCAGGTAAGGCCGGAATGAGAGTGCGAAAGGAGTCATGGTGAAAATGAAAGAGTGAGCGAATGAAAATGACCGCCTAGCGGTGTTGCCGGGCTGCTTTACGCGGCCGGTTTTTTTTAGTTCCAGGCTCAACCCCCGCCCCGCAACTGCGTATAGCAGCCCGCTACCAGCCACCTGCCTCGGCCTACCGTTCAGCTGGCTATCCAGGCTTTATTTTTACCTCTAACTACTTCGCCGCCATGGGCCTACTTGATTTTCTCAGCAACGAAGGCGATAAAAAGCCAGTCGAAAATCCGCAGCCTGCAGCCAATGCTGGCACCGATTTTTTCGGCAACAAGCCCGCCGATGCCACCTCGGGCACCAACGGCGATACCTACACAGTAGCGAGCGGCGATACGCTCTCCAAAATTGCTCGCAACCACTACGGCGACGGCGCCAAGTGGCACCAGATATACGAGGCTAATAAGGCCACCATCGGCAGTAACCCCGACCACATTGAAGTGGGCCAGGTGTTAACCCTACCTAGTCTCTAGGTACTTTTTGCAGAAAAAAGGTGAGAAAAGCCGCTCCAGCGTTGGGGCGGCCTTTTTGTTTTAAGTAGAAGCTTCGTGCACCAACCGCGCCTAGCCGGCCATGCAAATTGTTGCGGAAATAAAATTCGCTTCTATCTTTGCCAGCACCAACCGGTACTCCTTTGCAGTAGGCAAAGCAGTTTTTTGAATTGATTTATACAGAAGCGGCGAGAGAATAGGCTCGTTGACCCGCTGGCAACCCTCCCTTCACGTGGAACGGTGCCAATTCCTACCTCGGCCCACCGGCCGGGGGTATATAAACCGAGTACCATGCCAACCCCTTTGTATTTTCCGTTTTCCTCCGCTGCCCCGGCTTTCGCCGCTGGGCGTGTAGCTGTCGTGTCTTCGCCCGTAGCCGCTGGCCTTGCGCCAGCCGCCCCCCTGCGAATGCGACCGCGCCGCGACTGTTGTCGCCGGCGCTAACCGCTCTGCCCGGCAGCGTTCCTTATTCTTATTTCGTGGGTTTTGCAGCGTGGACTAGGCAGCATTGCTGCTGCCCAGCTCACCTGGGCCGAACAGGCATCGGTCCAATTGTTAATTTACTGACAATCAAGAACACAACGAAGACAAGCGAGTATAGTGCAACGTGCGACCGGGAGTTTTTGCTACCAATCTTTCTTAAACTCCGCTACCGCTTACCATCATGGCTGCCACTCAAACCACTGCTTTCCAACACGACCTTGCCGCTACTGCCCAACACCTGAATACCGTGTTGCCCACCGCCGCTTCAGCTGCCATCGACCGTGGCATTTACGAGGTAGCTGCCTCCGGCCTGCTAAACCAAGTGCGGCCAGCCGGCCAGCAAGCCCCCGATTTCACCTTGCCTGGTGCTGACGGCCAGCCCGTGCAGCTAAGCCAGCTGCTGGCGCAGGGCCCGGTGGTACTTACTTTCTACCGCGGCAACTGGTGCCCCTATTGCAACGTGCAACTGCGGGCTTACCAGCTGCTGCTGCCCGAGCTAGCGCGCCTAGGGGCTACATTGGTGGCCGTATCGCCCCAAACGCCCGACTATACCAGCCTCACGGCCAGCGAGAAAGCGCTGACTTTCCCGGTACTGAGCGATGTGGGTAACCACGTGGCCCGGCAGTACGGCCTGGCTTTTGGCGTAGGCCCGGAGGTAGCTACCACGCTCCGCGCGCTGGGCATCGACCTGGCCGAGTTCAATGGCACTACCGCCGACGAGCTGCCCCTGACCGCCACCTTCGTTATCGCCCCCGACGGCACTATTGCCTGGCAGTGGGTGGACGCCAGCTTCAAGCACCGTGCCGAGCCGGCCGAGATTTTGGCGGCCGTGAAGCAGGCCGCCGTGGCCCAGGTGGCCTAGGGCACCGCAGCCCCCCAACCCGCAGTTACTCACCAACTAACAAATTCGTAACCTCCCCCATGGCGCTTCATTTCGAAACCCTGCAACTGCACGCCGGGCAGCAGCCCGACCCCACCACCGGCTCGCGCGCGGTGCCCATTCACCAAACCACCAGCTACGTGTTTAAGAACGCGGAGCACGGCGCCAACCTGTTTGCCCTCAAGGAGTTCGGTAACATCTACACCCGCCTGATGAATCCCACTACCGATGTGTTCGAGCAGCGTATTGCGGCGCTTGAGGGCGGCGTGGCGGCGGTGGCCGTGGGCAGCGGGCAGGCGGCGCAGTTTATCGCTCTCAACAACATCCTGCAGCCCGGCGACAACCTGGTGAGCAGCTCGTACCTCTACGGCGGCACCTACAACCAGTTCAAGGTGGCCTTCAAGCGCTTGGGCATCGAGGCGCGCTTTGCCGAGGGCGACGACGTAGACAGCATCGAGAAGCTGATTGACGACAAAACCCGCGCTATTTACGTGGAGACGATTGGCAACGGCGCCTTCAGCGTGCCCGACTTTGAGAAGCTGGCGGCCGTGGCCCGCAAGCACGACCTGCCGCTGGTGGTGGACAATACCTTCGGCGCGGGTGGCTACCTGTTTCAGCCCCTCAAGCACGGCGCCAACATCGTGGTGGAGTCGGCCACGAAGTGGATTGGCGGCCACGGCACTAGCATCGGCGGCGTAATTGTGGACGGCGGCACCTACGACTTCGGCAACGGCAAGTACCCGCAGTTCACCGAGCCCAGCGAGGGCTACCACGGCCTGGTTTTCAACGACGTATTTGGCAAGGGCGGGCCGTTTGGCAACATCGCCTTCGCCATCCGCGCCCGCGTGGAAGGCCTGCGCGACTTCGGGCCCGCCATCAGCCCCTTCAACTCTTTCTTGCTGCTGCAGGGCCTAGAGACGCTGAGCCTGCGCGTGGAGCGCACCGTGAGCAACGCCCTGGAAGTAGCCAAGTGGCTGGAGCAGCGCCCCGAAGTGGCCCACGTCAACTACCCCGGCCTGGCCAGCAGCCCCCACCACCAGAACGCAGCCAAGTACCTGCAGCGCGGCTTCGGCGGGGTGCTTTCGTTTACGCTGCACGGCAGCAAGGACACGGCCACGGCCGTAATTGATAACCTCCAGCTTATCAGCCACCTGGCCAACGTGGGCGACGCCAAGACGCTCATCATTCAGCCCTCGGCCACCACCCACCAGCAGCTGAGCGAGGCCGAGCAGACCGCCGCCGGCGTCACGCCCACGCTGCTGCGCCTCTCGGTGGGCATCGAGCACATCGACGACATTAAGGCCGACCTGGCCCAGGCCCTGGAAGCCGCCGGTGCCAGCAGCAAAGGCGGCGACGAGGAAATACCGGAGCCGACGCCCGAGCACGCCCAGCCGCTGGAAGTTTAATCGCAGATTTAACGGATTGCGCAGATACGCTTGCCGGTGGCAAGCTGACTACGCTGACGATTCTTATGTAGTGCTGTTAGTAGTTAGCTAAGGCCATTCGCGTAGTCAGCTTGGCGCAGCCAAGCGTATCTGCGCAATCCGTTAAATCTGTTAAATCTGCGATGCTTTTTGACCTCCCCAATCCCTTCCCACTTGAAAGCGGCGAAACGCTGGCCGGCGCGCGCGTGGCCTACCGCACCTGGGGCCGGCTGAATGCCACCCGCGACAATGTGGTGTGGGTGTGCCACGCCCTCACGGCCAATGCCGACGTGCTGGACTGGTGGCCGGGGCTATTTGGGGAAAGCTGCTTTTTTGACCCCGCCGACTGGTTTATTGTGTGCGCTAACGTGCTGGGTTCGTGCTACGGCAGCACCTGCCCGCTCGACGCCGACCCCGCCACCGGGCAGCCGCGCTACAGCCAGTTCCCGCTGTTGACCGTGCGCGACCTGGCCGCCGCCCATGAGGCCTTGCGCCAGGAGTTGGGCCTAGGGCAGGTGCATACGCTCATTGGGGGCTCGCTGGGCGGGCAGCAGGCGCTGGAGTGGGCCGTGCAGCAGCCCGACGTATTTCGGCACCTGGTGGTTATTGCCACCTGCGCCCGGCACTCGGCCTGGGGCATTGCCTTTAATGAGGCGCAGCGCCTAGCCATTGAGGCCGACGCTACTTACCACGAAAACCGCCCCGGCGGCGGCGATGCCGGCCTGGCCGCCGCCCGCGCCGTGGCTCTGCTTAGCTACCGCGGCTACGAGGCCTACAACCACACCCAAACCGACCCCGACGATGCGCGCCTGCGCGACTACCGGGCCGGCAGCTACCAGCGCTACCAGGGCAACAAGCTGGTGGCCCGCTTCGACGCCTACAGCTACGTGGTGCTTACGCGGGCCATGGACTCGCACCACCTGGGCCGGGGCCGGGGCGGCGTGGCGGCGGCCCTAGGGCGCATTCGGGCGCGCACGCTGGTGCTGGGCATTACCTCCGACGTGCTATTCCCACTCGGCGAGCAGCAGGAGCTGGCCGCCGGCATTGCGGGCGCAGTGTATGGCGAGTTGGAATCCAGCTTTGGTCACGACGGTTTTTTGCTCGAAACCAGCAAAATAACGCAGGCCCTGGAAGCCTTTTACGCAACTGAGCTGGCCGAATAGGTTGGCCCGCCGGCCCTAGGAAATCCTGCGCCGGCTGCTTTCTCTTACCTCCTTGCTTACCCATGCTTTACAACTTTCTGCCATATTCTCCCGCCGCGAAAGTCCGTGCTCTTGTTCCGCTGGCGCTGCTGGGCCTGCTAGCGGGCTGCGGCGGCGCGGGCAGCGGGGCCACGGCCGAAGCGCCCACCACCGTCCGGCTCGATTATGCCTACTACAACCCGCTGAGCCTCGTGCTGAAGCAGCAGGGCTGGCTGGAAAAAGACCTGACCCAGCAGCACGTGCAGGTAGAGTGGGTGCTGAGCCAAGGCAGCAACAAGGCGCTGGAGTTTTTGAACGGCAAGAGCATTGACTTTGGCTCGACGGCGGGCGCGGCGGCGCTTATTGGCCGGGCCAATGGCAACCCGCTCAAGGCCATCTACATCTACTCGAAGCCCGAGTGGACGGCCCTAGTCACCAGCGCCAACTCGCCTATTAAAACGGTGGCCGACCTAAAGGGCAAGCGCGTGGCCGCCACCAAAGGCACCGACCCCTACATCTTTCTGCTGCGGGCCCTCGACCAGGCCGGACTAAGCGAAAAGGACATTGAGCTGATACCGCTGCAGCACGCCGACGGCCGCGCCGCCCTGGCCACCGGCGACGTAGCCGCCTGGGCGGGCCTCGACCCCCACATGGCCAAGGCCGAGCTGGAATCGGGCGCCCGCCTCTTCTACCGCAACCCCGACTTCAATAGCTACGGCGTGCTCAACGTGCGCGAGGAGTTTGCCCGGCAGCACCCGGCCTTGGTGCAGCAGGTGCTGGCCGCCTACGAGCACGCCCGCGCCTGGGCCCAGCAACACCCCGCCGAGCTGCAGCAAACCCTGGCCACCGAAGCCAAGCTCAGCCCCGCCGTAGCCGCCAAGCAGTTGGGCCGCACCGATTTTAGCAATGTGCAGTTTGGGCCCCAGCAGCGCGCCACCATCGCCGCGGCCGGCAACGTGCTCAAGCGCAGCGGCACCATCGAGGCCAGCGTGGACGTGCAGCAAACCCTGAATGACCTCATCGACCCGCAGTACGCGGCCAAGCTCGCGGCCGAGCCGGTAGCCGTTAAGTAAGCATGGCCGCCTCTACTTTAGTTGCTCCGCTACTAGCCCCGGCGGGCCCCACCACGGCCAGCCCAACCCAACGGCCCCTAGGCCCCCGGCAGTGGCCCTTGGGTGCTGTGCTGCCGGTAGCGCTACTGGCGCTGTGGGAGGTGCTGGCCCGCCTGGGCGTGCTGCCGCCCAACCTACTGCCCGCACCTTCGCGGGTGCTAACCACCATTGCCGAGCTAGCGCGCACCGGCGAGCTGTGGCCGCACCTGGGCTTTACGCTAGGCCGGGTGGCGCTGGGCTTTGGGCTGGGCGCGGGGCTAGGCACAGGCTTGGGGGCGCTCACGGGCTACCTGCCGCTGATGCGCCGGCTGCTCGACCCGCTGCTGCAAGGGCTGCGCAATATTCCGTCGCTGGCCTGGGTGCCGCTGTTCATCCTCTGGCTGGGCATCTACGAAACCTCGAAAGTGGTGCTGATTGCGGTGGGCGTGTTTTTTCCGGTGTATTTGGGCGTCATGACGGGCATTCAGCAAGTAGACCGCAAGCTGGTGGAGGTGGGCCGCGTGTACGGGCTGGCGGGGTTGGCGCTGGTGCGGCGGGTGTTTTTGCCGGCCACGCTGCCCGCCTACTTTGTGGGCTTGCGCAACGGCCTAGGGCTGGGCTGGATGTTTGTGGTGGCCGCCGAGATTATGGGGGCCAACAAGGGCCTAGGCTTCTTGCTGATAGATGGCCAGATGACGGGCCGGCCCCAAACCATCCTGGCCAGCATCCTGCTGTTTGCCGTGCTGGGCCGCTGCACCGACTCGCTGCTGGCGCTGCTGGGCCGCCGCCTGCTGCACTGGCAAGACACGCACGGCACAAGTTTTAGTTAAATACTTATCAGTCATCAGTTACGCCGTCCTACTAACTGGTGGTTGAAAAGTTGATAGGCAGCAGGTAAGAATTAGTAATTGAATGCTTCAGTTAGAGCACATCGGCAAGCAGTTCGCCAACGGGGTGGTGGCCCTTCACGACATCAGCCTGCACCTGCAAGCCGGCGAAATCGTGACCCTGGTGGGGGCTAGCGGCTGCGGCAAAAGCACGCTGCTGCGCCTGGTGGCGGGCCTGGAGCCCCCCAGCACCGGCCGCGTGGCGCTGGCTGGCGAGCCGCTCACGGCCCCGCACCCGGCGGTAGGCGTCATCTTTCAGGAGCCTCGGCTGATGCCCTGGCTCACGGTGCGCGCCAACGTGGCCTTTGGCCTGGCGCAGCTGCCGGCCGCCGAGCAGATGGCCCGCACCGACGCCGTGCTGGCGCGCGTGGGCCTTAGCAACTTTGCCGATGCGCTGCCCCGGCAGCTGTCGGGCGGCATGGCGCAGCGGGTAGCCATTGCGCGGGCCCTGGTAACCCGGCCGGCGCTGCTGCTGCTCGACGAGCCCTTCAGCGCTCTCGACCCCTTTACCAAGGCCAGCATGCACGAGCATTTGCTTGACATTTGGGCCGATACCCGGCCCACGCTGCTGCTCGTAACCCACGACGTAGAAGAAGCCCTCGTGCTCAGCGACCGGGTGGTGGTGCTGCACGGCCACCCCGGCCGCCTCAGCCAAACGCTGACCCTGGACCTGCCCCGCCCGCGCCGCCGCACCAGCCCCGAGTTTCAAGCCTGGAAGCAGCGTGTGCTCGACGCCCTGGCAGTAGAAGTTGGCGCCTAGCAAAAGAGCCCTGGCGAGGCGGCCAGAGTTCTTTTTATGGACACCCACGAGGCGGCCAGTAGCCTGGCAGTACGCTGCGTATCGTCCCCTAGGGGGATAGTAGGGAAGCACCTTGGGCTTTTACTCAAACACCACCCGCACTGGCGCTTGGCCGGCGAAGCGCAGCGCGTACAGGCCCGCCGGCAACCCACCGCGCGGCAGCTGCTCGGTGGGCGCCTGCGGGCGGAAGCGGCGCACTACGCGCCCGGTTACGTCAAGCAGCTCGGCCTCGCCCAGGTGGGCAAAGTCAGCGGGCAGGGCCAGCTGCACCACTTCGCGGGCAGGGTTGGGATAGGCCTGGAATACGGCCGGGGCGGCCGCAGCGCGGGCCGCCAAAGCCACGCCGCTCCGCTTCAGCAGCGGGCGCAGAAAATCGCGCACCGTCCAGAACACCGTATCGGCGTAGGCCTGGCTGGCTTCGAAGGGCACGTGGCCGGCCTTGCTGAAGCGGCGCAGCACGTTGGTAATGCCCAGGGAGGCAGCCCGCGGGTTGAGCCGGCCGCTGCCGTACACGTACTTGGGCGGCAGCAGCGAGCCGATGCGACCCTGGAAGTACGGCACCGTGGTATCGGCCGTGCCGTGGGCGCTGCACAGCGGCGCGTTGCCGGCCTCGATGATACTGGGGCTTTCGGTGGCGCCGCTCAGGTTGATGACGGCGGCCACGGCGCTGCTGTAGCCAGGGCTGCCGCTGTTGCCCTCGATGCCCCCTAGGGCCGCCAGGTCGAGGTAGCTGGGCACCTCACTAGCCTTGTCGAGGTAGCCGGTTTCGAGCGCGGCAAACGCCCCGGCCGACGAGCCCGCCGCCACGACGTAGCTGGGCTGAATGCGGTACGTTTTGGGGCCGGCCGCATCCTGGCGGAAGTAGCGCACGGCCGCTTTCATGTCGAAGCCCCCGCGCAGGGCGGCAGCGGCAATCTTGGCCGTATCGGCCGCCGCGCCGAAGCCGGTGGCCGCGTAGCCCAGACGGTACTCGATGCTGGCCACCACGTAGCCCAGCCGGGCCAGCCGCGTGCAAAACGCCACTGGGTAGGCATCAGCCTTGGTGCCGGCGATGAAGCCCCCGCCGTGGGCAAAGATGATGAGCGGCCGGCGCTGCACCGTATCGCCGGCCGGCTGGTACACATCCATGAGCAGGGTTTGGGTGGCGCCGGCGTAGGTGGTGGCCGAGCCGTAGGCCACGTCGCGCGTCACGCTAGCGCTGGCAAACACCGGCTGGTAGTAGCGCCCGCGGGTGGTATCGAGGCCGGCGGTTTGGGCGCGGCCTAGGGTTGGCAGGGCCAGCAGTAGCCATAGGTACAGGTACTTCATAGCACGGCAACGGGTAAAAGGTGAATATTCAAAAATAGCACTCAAGCCCAGCCGACTGGTTAGCCCTAGGCCATTATTTTAACTTTAAACCCCGTCTGGGCCGCGCGGCCGCGTTATTTGTGCCCGCATTCCGTTCCTCGATGTCGACTATCGCCCCCCCTCCCCTTCGGCCCGGCCAGCGCGTGGCGCTGGTAGCCACCGCCCGCAAAATCACCGCCGCCGAAGTTGATTTTGCCGTGCAAACCCTCAGCGGCTGGGGCCTCGAAGTGGTGCTGGGCACTAGCATTGGAGCCGCGAGCCACCAGTTTGCCGGCACCGACGACGAACGTCGGCGCGACCTGCAGCGCCAGCTCGACGACTCCAGCGTGCGGGCCATTATCTGCGCCCGCGGCGGCTACGGCACCGCCCGGCTGCTCGACGAGTTGGATTTCAGCGGCTTTGCCGCCAGCCCCAAGTGGGTAGCGGGCTTCTCCGACATTACGGCCCTCAACTGCCACCTGCTACGCCTGGGCTATCAAAGCATTCACGGGGTGATGCCAGTCCTATTTGGACAGGCTGCGGGCGAGGCCGCCGTAGCCAGCCTGCGGGCGGCCCTAGGGGGTGCGCCCATGCCCTGCGAGGCCCTTGCCCACCCCCTCAACCGCCCCGGCACCGCGCAGGGCGAGCTAGTGGGGGGCAACCTCAGCCTGCTGCACACCCTGACGGGCACCCGCTCCCAAGTTGATTTTACGGGCCGCATCCTGTTTCTGGAGGACCTGGATGAGTACCTCTACCACATCGACCGCATGCTGCTGCACCTGCACCGCAGCGGGCAGCTGGCGGGCTTAGCGGGCCTGGTCGTGGGGCACTTTTCGCAGATGCGCGACAACCTGATTCCTTTCGGCCAGTCGGCCTACGAAATTATCGACCAGTACGCCCAGCGCTATCACTTCCCGGTGGGCTACGGCTTCCCCATCGGCCACGAGCCCAGCAACCATGCCGTAGTAGTAGGCCGCCAGGCCACGCTCGATGTAGCGGCCACTGGCAGCCAGCTACACTGGTAGCCGCCTGGTACCTCGGCTGTGCCTTGGCTGCCGGGCGGTGCCCCTAGGGACGCCGACGCGGGTAACGGCGCTGGCGCAGGGCCCGCGCCACGGCGCCAGCTACCAGGCCCCCCACGGTGTACCAGGTTACCGTCATGGCCTGGGTTTGGGGCGTGCGGTTGCTGGGGGCGGTGCCCAGGCCCAGTGGCCCTGGCAGCACTACGCCGCCCACGCCCGCCAGCACCCCTAGGGCCACGCCGCGCCCCAGCGTGTGCCGGCCACTGCCCACCAGGCTATAGTAGAGGCCATTGCTAAGCACATCGCCCAGCATGGTGGCCGAGTAGGCGGTTTGCGGGCAGGGTTGAGGCAGGTCTTCCAAGCGCAGGAGTTTGCGTAGGCCCCGTTCGCCCAGCACATCCATACGGGGCGCATCGTGGGGGCGCAGGCGACGCACGGTTTCGTGCAGGGCGGTGAGGGCAATGGCGCCGGCAAAGCCAGCAGTGAGCGAGGCGAGTAGTTTCATATCGGTTGGCCAGCACCAGCCAGGTAGCCAGCGCGGCTTGGATTGTACGAAAATTCCGGCCAGGGTTGCGCTGGGCCGGCTGCCTCGCGTATCTTTGCAGCCCCAGCGCCGAAAAGTGCGTCGGGAAACGCCAACTTAGCTCAGCTGGTAGAGCAGCTCATTCGTAATGAGCAGGTCGCAGGTTCGAATCCCGTAGTTGGCTCATACTTACCCTCCCGGTACGCCCGGAAAACTGCCCTCTCGCGCTGCGAAGGCCGTTTTCCGGGTTTTTTGCGTTTGGAGGAATCGGTACTTCCGGGCGCGAATCTTTCACTTTAAGGCGGGAGCGACGCTACCCTACACGCTACCCTTATGGTTACCCAATTCGTGCTGCGAAAGCAGAAGAAGAATGCGGCGGGAGAATGCCCGGTGCAGTTAATCGTGTACTTCGACGGGGCGCGGCTGACGTGCGCGACGGGCGAGAAGTGCCGGCCGGCCGACTGGAACGACAAGCGGCAGCAATTTCGCGGCAGCTACCCATTGACTGAGGAAGCCAACAACCTGCTGAACCGCATGGCCACCGACGTGCTGACGTGGTGGCGCAAGCTGCGGGCGGCCGGCGAGCAGCCCACGCTGGCTAGCCTAAAGGCGGTGCTCAAGCCGGCAGCCGAGCCGGGGCCAACGGCCCCGGTGCTGCGGCCCATGACGGAGCTGTATGAGGAGTACCGGCAGGCACTACGGGCGCGGGGCTACTCTAAAGAAACACTGCGCCAGCGGCTGGTGGTGCGCAACTGGCTCGGCGACTTCGAGCGCGACACGGAGGAGCGGCTGCACCCGACTACCTACGAGGTAGCTACCCACGACAGGCTGCTGGCTTACCTGCGCTTCGAGCGCAAGCTAGCCGAGAACACGGTGGCTACCCTCGTGCGCAACGTGAAGGTGTTTCTGCGCTGGTGCCGCGAGGAGCGCGGCATGGCCGTGCCGGTGGAGCTGCGCAAGCTCCAGGGCAAGGCGGTGGACGTGGTGAAGATGTGGCTCACGGCGGCCGACCTGGATGCGCTGGCCGCCACGGTGCTGCCCGACTACCTAGTGAAGGTGCGCGACGTGCTCTTGTTCTGTTGCTATACGGGGCTGCGCTACTCGGACGTGCAGGCCCTGCAGCCGGGCAATGTGGAGCAATGGAATGGTAACCGCATCCTGCGGCTGGTGCAGACCAAGACGAGGGCCGGGGTGAGCATCTACCTAACGGAAGCGGCGGGAGCCATTATCGACAAGTACGCAGCGCGGGCGGACGGGCAGCGGGCGCGGCTGCTGCCGGTGCTGGCCAACCAGGTGATGAACCGTTTTTTGAAGCGGGTGGGCAAGTACGCGGGCCTCACGGCGGAAGTCGTATTGGCCGAGCGCGTAGCCGGGGAGATGGTGAAGAAGTCGGTGCCCAAGTTTGAGCTGCTGACGATGCACACGGCTCGGCACACGTTTGCCACGCAGAGCTTGCTGCGCGGGATGCCGGTGGAAGTGTTGCAGAAAGTGATGGGCCACACGCGCATCCAAACCACACTGGTATATGCCAAAGTGGTCGAGGACTTACAGCACCAGACTATGCAGCGCGTGTGGGAAGGCCAAGCCGGGGGCCGTGAGCAGGAAACCACCGGCGCGGTGTGCCGGGTGCTGCCTGGTGCGGCGGCCTAGGGCGGCGGAGCCGGGGCCGCCGACGGGGCGGCTCCGGTCTTTGCAGCAGCGGCCGGGCGGCCGTACCGTTGCTATACTCCAGCCATGCTTTAGCTATACTCTAGGCATGCCCAAGCTAGGCGCTAGCAGCGGGCCAGGGCGCGGACTACCTCGGCTTCGGGCAGGCCGGTGAACTGGCAGAACTCGCCCACTGATACGTAGGCGCCGGCGGGCTTGCCGAGCTGGGTTCGGATACGCTGGAGCAGGCGCTTGCCGGCGCTGTACTGGTTGCCGGTGAGCTGCGCCGCCTGCTTGGGGTAGATGCAGACCTGGGGCATGTGGGGGCCTTTGGGGTATAGTTGGCTAGGCGAATATACAACCCGGTAGGCGGCGGCCCTAGGTTCGGGGTATGATTCGCTACCACGCTTTTTTACGGCTAACCACTGCGGCCCTGCTGGGCCTGGCGGCGGGTGGGCAGCAGCTATTGGTTGGGGCCCAGCCGTCGGGCCGGGTGGTGCTGGAAACGGCCCGCGTGGTGCGGGTCATCGATGGTGATACCTACGTGCTACTGGCTGGGGCTACCACGTTTAGGCTGCGGCTGCGGGGCGTGGATGCGCCCGAAACCGACCAGCCCTTTGGAGTACTGGCAGCCGATTCGGTGCGCCGGCTGCTGCCGGCCGGGCAGCTGGTGCTGGTGCGCCGGGCGGGGCTGGACTTGTACGGCCGCACGCTGGGCGACGTGCTGCTACTGGCCGCCCCGGCGCGGCCGATGGCGCTGGACTCGGTGCTGGTGGTGCGGGGCTGGGCCTGGGCTTACGACCCTACCCATACCGTGGCGGGCCGGGCGCAGCAGCAGATGCTAGCCCAACGGGCCGGTCGGGGATTGTGGCGCTGCGGCACCCTAGGGCCGGTGCCGCCAAAGCTGTGGCGCTCGTTTGCGGCGGCCGTGAAGCGGCGCTACGCCGGGGGATGCGCCTGGTAACGAATTGTCTAATAAATGTTTTCTATCACTTTTTCCCTTTTCCACTTTTTCTTATGGCAACCCAAACTGGTATTCTGGGCCTGAAGGGCACTGTTGGCGGCCTCGTGTTCGCCAAGGACGGCTCGGTGCGGCAGAAGCCCGCCTCGAACAAGGCCGCGTTTAACTCGGCCGCCTCGCTAGCCCGCACCCGCGAGAACGCCTCGGAGTTCGGCCGCGCCGCCGCGGCCGGCAAGCTGCTGCGCGACTCGCTGCGCGTGCTGATTGCCGCAGCCTCGGACTCGCGTATGGTGTCGCGCCTGACGCAGGCCATGCGCACCATCATCGGCCTGGACGAGGCCAACGACCGCGGCGAGCGGGTGGTGGATGCGGATAACGCCCGTGACGAGTTGATTGGCTTCAACTTCAACCTGGGGGCGGGCATCGGGCAGACGCTGTTCTTTCAGTACGGCATTGCCGGCAGCGGGGCGGATGTGACGCTGAGCATCCCGAGTCTGAACCCGCAGACTGACATTGTGGCCCCGCAGGGCGCCACGCACTTCGAGGTGCTCTACGGCGTGTCGGCGGTAAACTTCGAGGCGGGTACCTTCCGGGTGGCCACCGTGGCGCAGCCGCTGGGTGTGCTGGCCCTGAACTCGGCGGCGCTGCAGAACCGCGACGTGGTGGCCACGCTATCCACGGCCCCGACGGCCGACGAGCTGGTGGTGGGCGCGGTGGGCATCAACTTCTACCAGATGCTCAACGGCAAGCTCTACCCGCTCAATAACAATAGTACCAACCCGCTGGCTATCGAGTACGTGGGCTAAGTGCCGGGCGGCGTCGGCGGCTAGCTGCGACCCTAGGGCCTGGGCCAGGCATCTCTTCTTCCTTTTCCACTTTTTCTTTTTCCCTATCTGTGGCCACCAAGACCGCTTACCAGATTCAGGCCGACAAGCGCACGAAGGCCGCCCTCAAGCTGCGGGCCCGCTTCGACGCCAAGGCCCGCAAGTACGCCACCGCCCTGGTGGCAGCCCTGGCCGGGGCGGCCGACGCCCGCGCCCGGCTCGACCGCATTAACTCTCTTTACGGGGTGGATGTCTCGACCGAAACGCTGCTGGTGCACGCGCTGCGCACGGCTGGGCTGAGCGACATGCTCACGGCCGCCACCGGCGGCAGCTCGCCGGGCGAGGAAGTGCAGGTGTTCAACCCTACGGCAAACGGCAACGGCGGCGGGGCCTTGGCGGCTGAGCCGCTGTTTGGCGAAGCCGTGTCGGTGGTAGCCAATATTCCGGGCGGCAGTGAGGCCGCGCCGGTACGCAGCTACGACACCACGCTGAGCGGGCCCAACCAGGACGGGGCCGGCGTGACGCTGGCCGCTTCGGCGGGTGACACGCTGCAGTTCAACGCCCTGGCCAGCGGCGGCGCGGCCCCGGCCTCGATGGACATTTACCTCGGGGGCGCGCAAGTGGCCTCGGTGGCCTACCTCGACCGCTACGCTGGGCAGCCGTTCCGCTTCACCCACGCTGGCGTGGCCCACACGGGCAGCTTCGCCGCCACGGTGAACTTCTAGGTCTGACGGCCTAGGCAATGAGTGGGCCGGCCCTGGTGCGCAAGCCGGGGTCGGCCTTTTGCTTTTTTCCATTTTCATTTCCCTAGGGTATGGTACGGATTGCCGGAGTGCGGCCGATGGCGGCGGTAGGCGCGGTGCGGGCGCAGGTGGCGCTGGGCGACTGGCTGCTGGCCGAGGTGCAGGCCCCGGCGGGCACGGCACCGGCCGAGCTGGCGCGGGTGTTCGCCGTGGGCGAGGCTTGGCCGCTGGTGGGCCTGCCGGCCGGCTACCGGCTACTGGGTTACCTCGACCCGCGGGAAGACTGTATTTTCTAACTTTTCTACTTTCTACTTATGAGTCTGATTAACAAAGCCCTGGTGGGCATTCTGTTTAGTGGAGCAGCCCTGCCGCTAGCCTCGGCTGCCTGGAAGAACCAGGTGCGGGCCATTTACGGCTTCAACGCCGCCGGCACCGGCTACACGGTGTTCAAGCCGGCCAACACCTTCAACTCGCTGCAGCAGCTTGTGCCCGAGGGCAGCTACATCCTGGACGTGGCGCAGCCGGGCTTTGAGCTGCCGGGGGCGGTACTGACGGGCGCGGACGCCGCCGGGCCGACGCTGACGGTGAGCGAGCTAACCAGCGGTTTGGATGACACTGGCCGCTTCTACGTGCGCTGTCGGCTCACGTCGAGCCAGCCCGGTGACGCGACGGCCAGCGTGCTGCTGGCCCTGCCCACCCGGAGCGGCAGTGCTGACTGCGCCGGCGCGACCTGGGCTACGGGCGTGGCCCTAGGGCATTTGGTGGACCTGCCGATTGACGCGCTGGTGAACTCGACCAACGGCCTCAACCAGGATGACGCGGTGGAGCTGTTCGCCGTGACTTCAAGCGGAGCGCAGGCCTACCAGCAGTTCGAGTTTGGGAACAACCCGGTCGATGTGGTAGCAGCCTAAGGCCACGAGGCTATATGATTCTGGCGAAGGCCGGCTCCTGGACGGGAGCCGGCTTTTTTAATGGGCTGCCGGGCTGGCTCAGGCGGCCTGCAGCTCATCTTCGCGATAGCAGTCCCAAAAGCCGTCGCGGAGCTGGTAGACCGGCACCCGCTGCACCAGGCCCGTGGTGGGGTGGCGCTCCTTGAGGTAGCCTTGCCAGACAACGGGGTGAGCCTGCTGCTGCGTGAGTGGACGCACGGCCTGCCCTAGCGCGTAGGTGAAGCCCGCGGCCGGGGCGGGCGGGGGCGGTGAGCCGGGCGCTTCATCGGTCCAAGAAACGGCCGGCTCGTCGCCGTAGTCGGGGTCGGCGGGCGCGGGCTCGTCGTAGGTAGGCTGCCCTGCGTCGTCATAGTCGGGGTCAGCGGGCACCTCATACTCGCAATCGATTACGTCATCGAAGCCGGCTGGCGCGGCCTCGTTGTAGTCGGGGTCGGGACCGGTTTCCCAAGTGGCGAGGTGCTGGTCTTCGTCGAGTGAATAGCGTAATTTTTTAGCAGTCGCCATCGGGCCCGGGCAGCTAAGGTGATAGAAACGGAATACTAAGTTACATAGCAAGTCTAAGTACTAGCAAGGGTCGCGGGGCTTTCAGGCTGTTCTTTATGAGGCCACTAGTGGGTGAGTGGACTTGACACTAGAATATTTTTAGGCTTGATATTCAGGCGTTGTTGCCAAATCAGCTAGGCAGAAGATGGCCTAATCAGGTTAGTTTGCGTTTATTTTGGTGTCCAGCTATTCGCTTTTATTATGCACGACGTGTTACTTATTCCGGTGGTAGAAGCGCCGATGCCGCTGCTGCTGCCGGTGTTCGCCTGCCGGGTTTCGGCAGGCTTTCCCTCGCCGGCCACCGATGAGTTGGAAGGGCTGTTCGACTTGAACAAGCTGCTGTTTCGCCACCCCGATGCCACGTACCTGGTGCGCGTGATGGGCGAGAGCATGGCCGGCGCGGAGATTCACGCCGGCGATTTGCTGGCGGTGGACAAGCACATTGAAGCCGACCACGGCCACATTGTGGTAGCCGTGCTGGAAGGCGAGTGCACGGTCAAGCGCTTGGAGCGGCGGGGCGAGGACTGGTGGCTGGTGCCGGCCAACCCGGCCTTTCAGCCCTACCGGGTGCGCAACACCGAGGAAGTGCACATCTGGGGCGTGGTGACGCACGTGGTGCACGAGCTGCTGCCGGGCAAGCTCACGGCCCTGATTCAGAGCTACGACTAGGGTTCATTTAACAAGTAACAATTATCATTTAACAGCCAGTTATACAATTCCATAGGTTGCCTATTTGAGTTTGCGCCTGCTTGTTAAATGCTACTTGATAACTGACCTATGTTCGGCCTGGTTGACTGCAACAATTTCTACGTGAGTTGCGAGCGGGTCTTTCAGCCGCGGCTGGAAGGGCGACCGGTGGTGGTACTCTCGAACAACGACGGGTGCATCATCTCGCGCTCGCAGGAGGCCAAGGCGCTGGGGCTGAAAATGGGCGACCCGTACTTCCAGGTCAAGGGGCTGCTGCGGCAGCACGGGGTAGCGGTGCTCAGCTCGAACTACACGCTGTACGGCGACATGAGCCGGCGCGTGATGCACTACCTGGGGCAGACGGTGCCGGGCGTGGAGGTGTACTCGATTGACGAGGCCTTTCTGGACCTGGGCGGGCTGGAGGCGCACCTGGGCCGGCACATCGGGGGCAGCCTCACAGCCTTTGCCGGGCGCATCCGGGCCGATGTGAAGCGGCGCACGGGCATCCCCACCTGCGTGGGGGTGGCCCCGACGAAGACGCTGGCGAAGCTGGCCAACCGGCTGGCCAAGCAGGACGCGGCCCTGGGCGGGGTGTTGCACCTGGACTCGGACGAGCGGCGGCGCTGGGCGCTGGGGCAGGTGGCGGTGGGCGACGTGTGGGGCGTGGGCCGGCAGTACGCGCAGAAGCTCACGGCGGCCGGCATCGACTCGGCGGCCGACCTCTCGCGGGTATCGGAAGCGTGGGCGCGCAAGCAGCTGGGCGGCGTGGTGGGGGCGCGGCTGGTGCGCGAGCTGCAGGGCTACCCGTGCGCGGGGCTGGGCAGCAGCGAGGACGGCAGCCTGCGGCGGCAGAGCCTGACGTGCTCGCGCACGTTTGGCCGGCCGCTGCGCGAGCGGGCGCTGGTGGCGGGGGCCGTGACCTCGTTCGTGGCGCGGGCGGCGGAGAAGCTGCGCCGGCAGGGCGAGCTGGCGCACGTGCTGACGGTGTTCATCAGCCAGAACCGCTTTGCGCCGGGGGCGGAGCCGGGCGGACACTCGCGCTCGGCAGTGCTCACGCTGCCCGTGCCCACGAGCGACACGCGGGAGCTGGCGGCGCGGGCCGGGCAGCTGCTGGGGCGCATCTGGGAGGAGGGGGCGGTGTATGTGAAGGCGGGCGTGGTGCTGGCCGGGCTGGAGCCGCCGGGCCGGGGGCAGCAGCTGGGGCTGTTCGGGGGCGGGCCGGCGGCCCCGGCTCCGGTAGCCGCGCCGGTGGGGCCGGCTCCGGGCGCGGCGCTCATGGCGGTGCTCGACGGGCTGAACGAGCGCTTCGGGCGCGGGACGGTGCAGCTGGCGGCGGCGCTGGGGCCGGCCGGGAGTGGGCCGGTGCCCTGGCAGGGGCAGGCGGCGTGGCGCACGCCGGCTTATACGACGCGGCTGGAAGACCTGTTGATTGTCAAGTAACCCTCTCCTCTTTACACATGGCTTTTCCAATACCGCCGGCCCACCTGCCCGGTGCCCAATTACCTTGTCAGACAACCAATAAGGGCATCATGCGGCGGCTGCACAACCGGCGCATCGTGATGGCCCGGCTGCCCGATGGCAACTGCTATATCCACATCTCGCTGGCGCTGAAGCCGGGCGAGGCCGATGAGCTGCGGCAGCAGGAGGGCCATGTGGACTGCGCCAGCGACTACATCCTGCGCGACCGGGTGCGGTACTCGGTTATCATGCTCACGGGCGAGGCGATGGACGCGATAGTGAACGGCTGGGGCCAGTTGGGGGAGCTGACTGAGCAACGCAGGAAGCGCAGGCGGGTGTAAGCTGCGCTCGCGCTCCCAACTAAAAAGCCCCGGCCGGCGTGATGCTGGTCGGGGCTTTTTTCGTGGTGATAATCTCAGGCGGCGGCTAGTAGGCGGGCGGGCGCGGGGCTGGTGGGCAGGAGAGGCACGGGCCGCTGGCTGGCGGTGGCCTGCTCGGCGTGGGCGCGTAGCAGGCGGGCGTACTTGCGGCGGCCGTTGGCCAGCTGCTCGGCGGTCAGCTCCACCACCCACACGGCCGGCTCCTGATTCTTAGGCGGGTTCTTCTGCACGGCAATCAGCAGGGCGCGGTGGGCCTGGAGCACGTCGGCGTAGAGGGCCTGCTGGCGGTCGTAGCCGTACTGCTCGACGGTGGCCAGGAACTGGGGCAGGTCGCGGCAGCTGGTGGTCTTGAAGTCCACGAGGGTGCGGCGAAGGCCGGCGGGGCTGTCGATGAGCAGGTCGGGGCGCACCTTCACCGTCAGGCCGGTGGCGTCGTGGGTGGCGGTGTAGCTCTGCTCGGCCTGGCCGCGGTAGAGGACGTGGCGCGGGTAGCGCTGGCGGCGGATGCGGCGGGCCAGGGCGGCGGCGCGAGCGCGGGCCTGCTCGTCGGCGGGGTCGTGGGGGTTGGTGGGCGTGAACAGGTGCGGCTCCAGCGTGGCGGTGTGGAAGTGGGAGCCGAAAGCCAGGGCGGCGGGGCTGCCGGCGTGGCGCGGGCGGCCGAGCAGTTGGTCGGCCAGGGCGGAGAGGTCGGTATTGCTAAGGCCGGGCAGGGCGCGGTGCTGGGCCTGGGTGAGGCCGGCGTGGTGGGTAAGGTTGGTGAACATAGTGTAGGGGGTTATTGGTGACGGTCAAGGATGAAGGCGAGGCGCTGGGTTTCGGTGGTGCGGTGCAGCCAGATGTGGGAGCCACCGCAGCCGACCTCGTAGGCGGGGGGCGGGAAGAGCTGGCGCACGGCGGGCGCGAGGTCGCGCAGGTCGGGCAGCGGGGCGGTGGTGGCGACGAGCTGGGTCAGCTCGGCGAGGCGGGCGGCCTCGGCCGCGTCGGTGGCAGGCAGCTCCTGGCGCAGTTCGGGGGTTTGCAGCATGGCAGCAGGGGGGCGCTAGGGCTGCGCCGCCCGCCCCGGTGGGTGGCGGGGCGGGCGGGCAGCCAGTGGGGGGCTAGGCGGCGGGCAACTGGGCCGGCTCCGGCTCGGCGGGCAACTGGTAGCGGTCGGGGACGCGGTAGCCGGTGAGGATGCGCAGCTCGGCCGTGGTGGTCAAGGTTTCCTCACGGTAGAGGTCGAAATCCTCGGCGAACTCGCGGCGGGCCTGCACCTCGGCCGGGTCGGCGGCCTGGAAGCTGAACTCGGCGATGAAGTAGCTGCCGCCCACCTTCTTGTTCTCCTTCTTGACGGCGGTGGCCGTCAGCTGCACGTCGGTCAGGTGCAGGTCGTCGTAAAACAGGTCGGCGTTGAGGTGTTGCAGGTTCTCGGCGCTGTAGCCGTGGAAGAGCACCCCGCACACGATGCCCTTCTCGTCCGCGTAGAAGAGTTCGGCCCACACCTTGCGGCCCATGTTGAACAGGTCGTCGGCAAACACGCGCAGGGCCAGGGGGATGAAGGTGAGGCTCTTGCCGAGGATGTCGCCGCCGCCGATGTTGAAGCAGCCGGCCTTGCCATCGAAGCGAATCTGGCGGGGGTGGCCGGGCAGGTACTTGAAGCGGGGGCGCTCCACGACCTCGCCGCTGGCCTCGTCCACGGTGGCGGTGAGGTAGGCGCGGCTGGGCACGGGCAACTGGGCGGTGAGGGTTTCGGCGGCCGGGGCTACGGGGGCGGGGGTATTGGCTTTGGTAGGCATAAATAAGGAAATGGAAAATGGTGGGGGCCGCTTGGCGGCGCAGCCCTCGTTGGCCGTTTGGGAATGGTGCTAGTGGGGGCTGTCGTCGTAGCCGTGCGGGTCGTCCGGGTCGGGCCGGGCGTTCAGCTCATGGGTGTGCTGCTCGCGCTCGCAGGCGCAGTGCGCGGCGGCGGCAATGGCCTCGGCGCGGGTCAGCACGGCGGTGCTGGGGCTGAGGGCGCAGGTGGTGGTGCTATGGAGCTGGCGCACGGCGAAGCCGAAGCCGGCGGGGGTGCGGTGCACGTAGGCGCGGAAAGTTGGGGCTTTCATGGGCTAGCGGAATTGCTGGTCGTGGCAGAGAATGGCGCGGCCGACAATGGCATCCACACCCCGCGCCTGGGGTTGGTAGCTGTGCCAGAGGTAGGTGGCCAGCAGGTTGAGGTAGGCGGGCTGGCGGAATTTGCCGTCGTCGTCGATTAGCAGAATCAGCTCGTCGGTGAGGCGCACCACGTCCACCAGGGAGCAGTCGAGCAGGCGGTACAGCTCGGGCAGCTGGAAGTGGCGGCCGTTAGCCGGGGTGACGGGCTGCGGCTCGGCGGCGTGGGGGTCGAGCAGGTGGGGCTGGTAGGTGGTAGGGGCCGGCATGGTGGTGCTTGGTTTGGTAGGTAGGGCCGACCTCGGCGGCCGGCCCCTGGGTGGGTTAGTGGTGGGGGTGGTACTGCTCGTGGGCCAGGCGCTGCTCGTGGCGGTACAGGCGCTCGGCCTCGTCCTCGTGGTGGTCGCCGCTGCTGGCCCAATTGCCGCTGTCGTGCTCGCGCAGGTCGTCAGGGTCGGGGTCGTCAGCCTCCTCCTGGCCGGCATCGGCTGGCAGTGTATCGGCGGCGCGGGCGGCGGCCTCGGCGGCGGCAAAGCGGGCGGCTACGGGCTGGCCGGCGCTGGCGGCCCACGCCGTGCGGTAGGCCGTGCGGGCGGCGGGGTGGTCGTAGCAGTCCAGCGCGGTCTGCCGGGCCTCGTACTCGTGCAGCACGGCGGCGACGGCGGCCAGGGCGGCGTAGGGGCTGGGGTGGTCGCGCTCGACGTGCTGGCCGCACACGGTGGCGCAGGCCTTCCAGTAGCCGCCCCGGCTGCGGCAGAAGTAGAGGTAAGCGCCCGCGCCCAACAGGGCCAGGGCAAGCTGATTGAGGGAAATGGTGAGCGAGGCGGGCATGGCGAAAGGGGGAGTAATGGCCCGCGCCGCTGGTGGGGGCGCGGGCTTGGTGGGGACTTAGCTTCGCTGACTTTCAGTTCTCGGCGGCGTGGGTGGGCGGGGCAGCGGCCAGGCGGGCGGCCTCGGCGTGGGCGCGGTGGGCGGTGGCGTGGGCCTGGAAGCTGCCCACGGTGTCGATGTCGGCCGCGCCGGGTAGGAAGCGGCGCACGGTAAAAAGCCGGGGGCTGGCGCGGTCGTACTGCTCGCTGGTGACGAAGTAGATGCCGCCCGGCCCCTGGTGCACCCGCTCGCTGGCGCGAGAGCGGAAGTAGCGCATGGTGTCGGGGCTGAAGAAGTAGCGGCCGGCGGCGCGGTTGGCCGTCTGGATGTCGGAAAGGGTGTAGGTCTTGGGGTGCATGGCGAAGGGGGGGCTGGTGGCCCGCGCCGCTGGTGGGTGGGCGCGGGCCGGTGGCTGCTAGTGGTTGAGGTAGCCGGCAGCCCGCTGGGCGGCGGCGTAGGTGTGGCCCTCGGGGCTGGCCCAAAAGGCGCGGGCGGCGGCAGCGAAGGCCTCGCGGGCCTGCTGGTAGGCAGCCTTGGCGGCGGCGAGGCGGGCGCGGCCACCGGGGGCGTACTTGCCGTGCCGGGCGGCGAGCCACTGCTCGCGGGCATCGGACTGCGCCCATTGGGTGCGGGCCAACTCCTGGCCCGGCGTGGGGGCCGCGCCCGTGCAGGGCGCGGCCGGGGCGAGCACCGGGCTAGGCATGGGCGAGGCGGGCGCAGCGGTGGCGACGGGCACGGCAGGCGAAGCCGGCGGCGCGGGGCGGGCGGCCGGCAAGCTGCCCGCCCACGGTGGCCAGCACCCGGCGGGTGTGGCGCGTGGCGGCCTGGGCGGCGGCGAGCTGGCGGGCGGCCTGGGCCTGGATGCCGGCCACGTAGTGCTGCACGGCGGCAGCCACGGCCTCGAAGGGGCAGGCGGCCCGGCCGATATGGCACACGCCGCCCACGTGGTAGGACACGGCGTAAGTGGTAGCGGTGTAGTCGCCGACGGCGGCCGTGTAATGCTCGATATTGGCGAACACGGCGGCGCTGGGGCCGGACCAGGCGGCGGTAGCCAGTTGGGCGAATTGCAGAGTGGTAAGCATGGCTGTATGGGTTAGCCGTGGGGTGCGCCGCGCCGTAGGCCTCCGGGCAACGCTGGCGCGGGGGCCTGTCCCCCGCTACTACACAAATATACGCTAAATATGCACTACTTGATGCACTAAAATGCGAAATACATACGCACTTTATGCACTTTTTTACGCGCACATTTTGTATCTTTGCATATGAAAAATGTACAAATAGGCACTGCCGGAATAGTGGTAGCGGTAGTAGGGAGCCGGGGTGTGGACGGGGAGCCGGCGGCGGGGCAACTAGCGGCGCACCTGGCCCGGCTGCGGCCGGCGCTGGTGGTGAGCGGCGGGGCCGCCGGGGCCGACGCACTGGCAGCCGGCTGGGCGCGGGCCAACGGGGTGCCGCTGCTGGAGCTGCGGCCCGACTACCGGCGGCACGGAGCTGGCGCGACGCACGAGCGCAACCGGGCGATAGCCGAGCGGGCCGATGTGGTGCTGCTGCTGTGGGATGGGGCCAGCACGGGCACGCTGAGCACGGCCCGCGCCGCCGCCCGCCTGGGCCGCCCCTGCTACTGGCTGCTGCACGGCCCCCCGGCCGCCGGGCCGGTACCGGGCGGGCTGGGCCTGTAGCGCCGGCCACCGGCGGCCCCGGCCGAGCGGCGCGGACGGACGCGGCCGACCTGACACCCCTTGCTTGCCCTCGGCCAGGGGGCTTGGGGGCCGGCCGTGAGGCCCCCAATGGACACCCTGCGAAGCAGACCTTAGACTTAGATGCTGGCCGGAGGCCGGGCATGAATACCGGGGGTTTGGGGGGCCGCCCCCAACAGACACCGTGCGAAGCACACCGCTTTCGGCATCCGCGGTGGTAGGCTGGCTGACTGTAGGGAAGCGAGCCGTGGGGCCGGTAGCAGAGGCGGCTGACTATAGGGAAGCGGCCGGCGCGTGGGGCGGCCTAGTGCTGCCGCTGTATCAGCAGTGGGTGCGGTGGGGAGAGGCTGGCACCCGGCGGGAAGGAGCGTAGGCGGCCGGAATGGAGCGTAGGCGCAGCGTGAGCGGAGCCGGAGCGGAATGCAGACCGTCCGGAGCGACTGGCAGCCGGGGGCGGGCCGGGGCGGTGGGCTTCGGTAGCGGAAGGCGGGCCGCTGCGCGGGGGAGTTGCAGATGGGGAAGCGGCTGGCCTGGAGCGCTGGGGGCGGGCGTTGGGGCGCGGTGGGCCGCTGGCCGACCAACGGGAGGCGGGCGGGGGCGGGGGCTTGCGTCAGGGCCTGCTGCTGAAGTGTCGGGGGTCGGGCGGCGCGTCCCGTAGGGCGGGCGGCACGGCCCAGTGCCGGGCAGTATCAGCGGTGACGCGCTAAGGATGGGAAGGGAGCGACCAGCGGGAGCTGTGCGAAGCACCGGAGCGAAGCGTAGCCCTGTACAGCCTGGGCCGAAGGCAGCGCCCAGAATAGCGAGCACTTTAAAATACTATTTATCCGCCGTAAGCAAGCAACTTGGAAGGGGCGGCAACTGTATATACTTTTGTACAATAATTATTACCCTTTTTTACAGTAAATTGTCATGCTTTTCAGCACTAGTAAGACGGGGCACTTTGCCCAGATTCTCATGTCGGGTTTGTTGGGCGATGCGGTGGTGAACCAACTTACGCCCCCCTCGCCCGACCAGATACAGGCCTGGGGGTCGATGGTCATTCAGTTTCTGGTGGCGGTGGTGACTATCTGGGCCACGATTCGCAAGGCCCTGCAGAAACCGGAGGCGGTGGTGAAGGTGCCGGTGTCGCCGCCAGCTACCGTCACGGTGGCTTCCTGCCCGCCGGAGCCGGACGCTGGGGCAGGTGCCGGGGCTGCGCCGCTGCTGCTGCTCCTGGTGCTGCTGGGCTGGGGCTGTGCCTCGCACCAGCGCGGGGCTACCGGGCCGGGGCCGGTGGAGGCCGCGCCGGAGCTGCCGTTGGCTCGCGTGGACAGCGTGGTAGTGCAGGAGCCGATAGCAGGCAGCAGGGTATCGGGCCGGGCAACGGGCAGGTTTGTTGTTGCGTCGTCGGCCCGTGGTGAGCGCATCGTGGTGGGCAAGAAGGCAACGGTGAGTGTGTATTACGGAGCAGCTACCGTCAGCTCGTCGGCGGTGGCGAAGAAGGGGCAGGCGGCCACCGCGCCGGGGGCCGTGCTCACCAGCGTGCAGCACCCGCAGGCGGCGGTGGGCCTGGGGGCGGGCGCCACGGTGCAGGACTACCGGAAGCAGGGGCAGCGGGGCGGGGCGGCGGCCTCGGGCGCGGGGGCCACGGCCACGGCCACCACGGCGAAGGGCAGTAGCTGGTGGTGGCTGCTGGTGCTGGCGGTGGGGGGCGTGGGGTACGCGGCCTGGCGGGTGTGCCGGCGCAAGGGCTTTTTCAGCGCGTAACCGATGCGGGCGACTATCACCCTCACTGCCGCGCAGCAGGCCAGCCAGGCGGCGCGGCTGGCGCAGGTGCGGCCGGAGCTGGCGGCGGCCTACGGCACGGCGCTGGGGCGCTGGATAGACGACCCGAAGCTGCTGCTGCTGGGGCTGCCCATCGTGACCGAGGGCTACCGCAGCCCGGCCGAGCAGGATGCACTTTACGCACAGGGCCGTTACGGCCTGCTAGCGCTGAATCGGCTGCGGCTGGCGGCGGGGCTGCCGGCGTTTCCGGTGGGGTCGGCCGAGGCGCGGCGCATCGTGACCTATAAGCGGGGCGGGCAGAGCCACCACAACCACCAACCGAGTTGGGCGCTGGACGTTGCGCACCTGCAGGCGGACGGGTCGGTGAAGTGGGACAACGCGGCGCTGCTGCTGTTTTCGCACCTGCTGCTGGCGGCGGATGCGCGCATCGTGTGGGGCGCGGACTGGAACCACAACGGGCGCACCGACGACGAGCACTTTCAGGACTGGCCGCATTTTGAACTGGTGGGGTAGCGACGGTTACCCAAAAAGCTCGCTTCCTGTGCCCGTTGGTTGAACGGGTGCGGGTAGCGGGCTTTTCTTTGCAGGGCCGCGAAATGCGCTGCGCATTATGCTGGAACAACTCCCCTACTCCGCCGGTATGCCCGCTGAGCCACCCTTCATTCGTAAAGCCCGGAAAGCAATTGAGCAGGAAGCGGAAGGGCGACCGGACGCGGCCACTTACGCGGAAGCCGGCAATGCCGCCCTCAACATGATACTGGCGCACTACCTGGCCACGCCGGTGCTCAACCCTGGCCTGGTGGCCGACGAGCGCCTGGCCCGCCAGCGCGAGCACTACGAGCGTCAGCTTCAGAGACTGGCCAACCAACTGGCCGGGGAGCAGCAGACGGTAGCGCGGCTGCAGAAGGTTGCCAGCGAGGTGGATGCGGAAACCGGCCTGCCATTGGCCGAGGCCCTGCGCCGCGCCCGCGACCAAGTGAAGACGGCCCGCTACCAGCAAGAGGTAGCTGAGGCGGCATTTCGGACTGGCCTGCCGCCGGTGGTGGGCAAACGCACGGCCAACGCCCGGCACGAGCGCACGCTGGCGGAGAACCTGCGGCTGGCAACGCGGGTGCGGGAGTTGGAAGCGCTGCTTGCTTGCGCTGGGCCGACTGGTGATAGACGGGCTACTGGGGCGGTGGAGTGAGGCCGTTCTTATGTGACGGCTATGTGACTGGCGGTAACAAAAACGGCCTTCCTGGTAGTGGGAAGGCCGTTTTTTTATGTGACGGTTATGTAACTGAACGCTGTTTAGCTGCGCCGCCCTTATTTAGCATCATGTTGAGGTACAGTTTCGTTCTCGCGGTTGCGCTCACGCTGTCAGTATGTGGTTTATTATTTGTGCCGCAATGGTTTATTGGTCAATACGACTCGTCAATTAACATTGGCTATCTGGTATTTGGCATACCAACTGCTGTACTGGCACTGCTCCTGGGACTTCACATGTGGGAGCGGCACACTACCCAGCGGTTACGTGGTGAAATTGCCAAGGGCGTGCATGAGCGGTATACCAGGCCGAATGTTAGAATGGCTCCGTCTGAGGTACTTGATTCGTTGCACATCTACAACGAGATTTCACTGCGTAACTATTGGGCGTATCGGGTACTTGGTGTAGTAAGCTTGGCTTCTTCGCTATTTCTAGCTGTTGCGCTGGGCACCAAAGTATCAGTGACTGTTACAAAAATATTAGCCTTCGTTTCCTCTCTGTCAACGGGCATTATATTCTCGTTCAGCTTAGTAGAAAAGTCGAACCGTGCCCGCCGCGCCTTTCGCACTCTGCACTATGCCGTAATGCTTTACCAACACGGAGAAATTGAAATACGAGAGCTACTTGACCTGTACAGCCAAGCCGAAGACCAATTAGGTGACGATGAGTTCAAGGGTGGCTCGGTCAGCAATTCAGCGACTGCCAAATAATTAGTTTGAGCCTAATCGGGGGTTGTGGGCAATAATGAAATCGTAGAGCGTCTTGGTAAACTTTTGGGCGGCGGGACTCATCTCGCTCCAACTGAGTCCTGGCACAATGACTTCGGCCAACTTGCGCTTGTTTTTGATGGTACCACTGTCGGCGGTGAAGCTGGCCGGGAAGCCGCCATACTGGGTGCGGAGGTAGGTACCGATGTAGGTAGTGCGGTAGTCGGCCTGGGTAAGGCGAGCGGGGTCGAAGTCGCGGTTAGGGTAAAGCTTTTTGAGGCCTTTGGCAAGCAGGGCTGGTGACAGCAAGTTTTCGACTTCACGCACGGTTAGCACCTCGTATTTGAAACCGTTGTGCTGCTTGGATTCGGTGGCCTGATGGCGGGTGTTTTTACCAGCATCCTGGTCAGCGACGAGTAAAATGCGGTTGGAAATGGACAGGGCTTTGATATCCTCAATAGTTTGCGAGGTGAAGCGGCCGTCCTGGGCGGTGAAGTCGAAGTGGGTAACGTTGCCGCCCGCGTATTCGAGGAAGGTGTAGTGAAGGCCTTCGAGCAGGGAGACGGTTTTGCTTTGCTTGGTAGCCAGCTCGACTATGTAGGCGTGGAGGTAAGCGCGGAAGTAGAGACGGTCGGAAATACCTTCGACCCAGATGCTGCAATTGGCGAGGAAAACGGAAGTATTCTGTACGCCCAAGGCGTTGAGGTTTTCGATGTCGCGCTGGCTGCTGAGCTGAATCTGGTAGGTGGACTTGTTGCCGGTACCCTCGCGGCGGCGGAAGGTGAAGATGCTGACGTGGCTGGGGTCGTCGAGGGCAAAATCGAGCAGATGGTTGGAGTGGGTGGTCAGGAATATGGTGAGCTGCTTGGCTTGCAGGACGGGGTTGGAGGTAATGGTTTCGATGAATAGCCGCTGGAAGCCGGGGTGAAGGTGTACTTCGGGTTCCTCGATGAAGAACCAGGCTTTTTCGGGGGCAATAAAGAGGGGGTAGAGCAGCATGATGATGGCCTGGATGCCATCGCCGAGGTGGTGAATGTCGCGCTCTACACCCTCGACGGCCACGATGATGTTACCGCCGCGCTGGTCGCGGACTCGCTCGGCCACCACCTCAACGTCCTTACCGTTGAAGAAGGTAGCGGATAGGAACCGCTCGAAGTCCTTGAAGCTGGTGCGGCCTTCATGGCGGGCGTTGCGGGTGGTATCGATGGCATCGTAGAGGCCGAAGCCAGTATCTACTACCACGCCGGTTTCTTTCAGGTCGTAGTCGTGGATGGTAGTGTGCAGGAAAATATCATTGGTGCTTTCCAGACGGCCACCTTCCTGAGTGATAAGTGTACGGGCGGTGCGGAGAGTGGGAATGTATGTGCGGTGCGTGGGCTGAGCTTTCCCTTCTAATCTAGCCTGCAAATAATTACCAATTATTTTAACCTGACTACTTATCAAAGCCATAAACCTTGAAGCTGCTCTTGCATAGATATCTAATAAATCACCTGCTTTATTAAAATTAGTAATATCCCAGTGATATTTACTTAAGGTTAATTCTCCTACATTTGTTCTAAAAACAGCATCGCGTTGATAGTGTTTACCTACAAAGCTTTCGCGTCTAAGGCTGTCGAATATATTTGACAAATAGGTGAACTCTTCGCTCTTTTTGCTAATACTGGCTAGTACTTCCTGAATATCGTTAGTAAAAAACAGTTCGACTAAATTTTTATTAAACACAATATTTTTCTTTAATTCGGAAATTATATCCTTGAGTTCTTTTGTTATTTTTGGCACAGAAATAGTTAAGTTTTCAACTCTGTTCGGCACTCTTTCAGTACGCCAAAATAACTTTATAATTTCATTAACTCCCTCATAACGAACATCAATAGAAGACTGAACTTTGAATGTAAATTCAATGTCACTATGCCCAATCGTTTGTACCAAGACTCCTTCCATGTTTTGTATAAGGCTTAGGACACTTTCAACAAATCCAGAAAACTCAATTGTCTGAAGTTTACTGTCGCGCATTATATAGCGCATAAATCTACTTTTTCCAGAATTATTTTCTCCCAAAAAAATATTAATATTCGCAATTGCACCGAAACACTCAGGCAGCAATTTCGCTCCAGATAATTTATAATCTTCAACTAAACCGAGTTTTTGTTGGCCTTCTGAAAAGTTGATATAACGTGGCATGGTTTCTATTATCTGTAGTCGTCTTTGAAGGCACGGACGGCGCGGATGAAAGTGGCGACGGTATCGACTAGGCGCTGGGCTTCTTTTGGGGGTAGCTGGTCTAGGTCGGGTGAGGCGGGGCAATGGAGATAGGTGCCGCCGATGCGGTAGTAGCTGCTGTCGTCGTCGGGCCGCAGGAGTTCGTGGCGCACGTCGCGGCTGGTGAAGTGCTGGGTGCTTTTGCGGTCGTAGCGGTTGGCCTCGTTGCCTTTGATGATGCCCTCCAGATGGACTTGATTGCCAGGGAGGGCTATGTACAAGGAGAAGCTGTTGCGAAGGGCCAATATGCTTAATTCGGCGGGGTTTTCCCACTCCACGTAGGCATCCTCATCTACGCGGGCGCACAGGTGCTTTTCGAGCAGTTCGTCGAAGGGGGTGCCGGGCGGGGCGGGGGGCGCGACGTGGGCTGGGGCGGCAGGCTCGGGGGCTTTGTTGGGGGCCAGGAACTGCTGCACGATGCGGCGCAGGTCGGCCAGCTCGGCGGGGGTTTCGATTTGGCTGCCGATTTCGATGGAGTTGCTGTTGGAGGAATGCAGCAGGTTCATCGAGGTGACGATGCCGGTGGTTTCGTTGTAGTAAATTTTGGCGTGCAGGTTCTCGACCAGGATGGGGGTGATGCCGAGCTTTTCGACGTAGGCCTGGCCGGTGTCGCGGCCGGGGTCGTGGCGGATGTAGAAATCTACTTTAACGCCGCGGGCCAGGGCTTGCTTGATGGCCGTGACGGGGCGCTGCCAGTAGCTGAAATTGACGTAGGGAGAGACGATAACCAGCTCTTTCTCGGCTTCCTGGATGATGTCGAAGAGCTGGCCGCTGACTTGATTGGGGTGGATAAGCTTCATGTGAACTGACGGGCCGCTACAGGCAGGCGGTAGCGCGACAAAGTAATTGCCGAAATACCGTTGAGGTGGTCAGTTATTATGAGAGTTTCAGCACATGGAAGACAGAAATTGATTGCTGGCCAGTGTAAACCACAGAACCAAGTTGGTAAAGCACCCGGAAGCCGTTGCAGAAGCGGCAGTATGCTTTGCGTTCTCCAACCTGGAACTCAACTACGTCCGTTGGCTTGGGATTAGTAGCGATTTGCGTAAAGAGCGGCATCAGTTGCTCGGAGCCGTATTCTGTGAAAACGCTTTGGTAGATGGCATGGTCAACTGAAAGGCTTGCCTGGCTGCGAACATCGATAACCGAGCCACCTTGCTCGCGCTGGGCAAGGTGGCGCTCGAAGATGCCCGTTAAAACAGCCAGGTCTTGGGGGCTAACCTCTTGGCAGCCGGTTATCTCAACAAAAGGTAGCTCTTTGAGCAGGTCGAGGAGCTTGCTGGCCTTTTGATTGTCGGAGATGGTGAGCGAAACACTGAGCATAGGTGGGTATCAGTAGCGAGTTGATAGACTAGCGCCTGAGCGCCAAAGGGTACCTGGGCAAACGCTGGGTGGTGATGCAGGCCGAGCCAGCTTCCTGGTTTGCGGGACTACCGGCCGGTGATGGCCATGAGGATGAAGCTGGACTTGCGGGCACCCGTGGTGGTATGCACGGTGGTGAGCTTGACCATGCTGCCCTGACACTCCTGGCCGACGTGCAGCGACTGGATGGCGGCCAGCAGGGCCTCCTCGGGATAGCGGGCTACGATGCGGCCCTGGCGCTCGTCTTGCACCTCGATGAAGCCTTTGAGGCTGAGGACCAGGCCGGCGAAGCTGAACGACTCGGGGGCTTCCTCGCGCATGTGGCCGAGCTGGGAGCTGAGGCTGACGAGGCGGTTGGTGGTGCCGGCCCAGGTGCGGTATTGCTTGGTGGGAGTGTCCCAGCGCATCTTGACTTCGAGGCGGCAGTGGTGAATGCCGCGCAGGAAGTGCTGCATGGCCATGATGCCCTGCTGGCCCACGGCGGGCACCTGCTCCATCACGGTCTCGTCGCCGTCGGCATCGAGCAGGTTGAAGGTGCGGTCGAGGGCGGTGCCGAGCAGGCTGTTGCCGAACAAGTCGGGGCTGGTCTTCCCTTCCCGTACTTGGTTCAATAACTCGACCAGCAGTTTCTCGGCTTTCTCGCGTTTCACGAATAGCATTGCGTAGGTCAGGGCTAGTGTGCAACCTAACCACACTAGCTCATGCTACTTTATTTTAATAACATGCGTGGTTCTGAATCTTAAACAGCTCAATTGCACCAGTGCTTTGACAATGCGAGCGGCTTTGACCGGCTTAAAATTTCATCAGTCAATTAATCGATTCGCTGCTGAACTCGCTTTGCTGGTTAAAAATATCCCGAATATGCAGGACGAGGTGGCCGCCAATGTGAGTTGATTGGTTTCAATCTTTAAGAAAGATATAAATCAAGCGATTGGTGCCGGCTCATCAATTTCTGGCAACGCAGCTGCACTCAGTCGCTCATGCTGTGCGTAAGGCCTGATGATTTCGGTGATATTCAAATCAGCTCTCACTTCGTCAGCTTGGCCAGGCTGAATAGGGGCCAAAAATTCGATTGCTTGGTCGCTAAAGTCCTCTAGAACCGCTAATAGACTAGCTTGGCTGGTGACGAGCCGGGGCAAAAAATTTGGAACAATAGTATTAGAAAAACGCAGTTCAATTCGTCCAGAATGTATATCCGCTTCCTTAACTATTTCTTGTAGTTGATTTTTTAATGCATTACCCAATAAGGAGAGTTGCTGCGATGCTAAATCCTCCTGCTCGGCAGTCCAAAATCGCGCTACCAGTTGATTGAACTGTTCAACACCTACGTCAAACTTAGTGCGTGTCACCGACGAAGAGCGGTTATGCATGACGTTGTTACGGTGATAGTGAAGCTTTTCAAGTGGTTCTTTGACTGCATTGATAAAATCTTTATGGCGTGGATTACCAATTCCCCAATGGTCTAAAAATGTGCGTAATTTACTATAAGAATCGGCTCTATCGATTAAATCTATTATCTTTTCGGGATGAGGTAATGACAATGGTTTAAGTTTCTTATAATCGTCAAACATCAAATAAAATAACTCGTTTTCATAAGATTTACGCTCACTGCCCTGATTACTTTTAAGCATAGCCCCTAAGACACCTGTTAGATGATTAGCAATATTCTCCTTGCCCTGCTTATCAGTTTCGAACTTGTCATTGACAATCAGAATATGGTATAATATTTCTCGAATCTGCATTTCGCAGCGATAAATAATAGCTTGGTCAACTTGAGCGGCTTGGCGCATTTCCAGATTATCAATACAAACGACCTTGTCGATACGAGCCGGTTGAAAATCAGGAAGATTAGTAAGAAACACATCAGCAAAATCGTTGCCGTTAGTTAAGCTGACTATATCACACCTTAATCTGATGGTGGACAAAAGCCGACCCGTAGGTAATCGATAGGAGTGCTCTACTTCAAACCAATCTTCTGCATCGTTTTCGTTGAGACCAACTCCGTTTAATTCTTCCTTGAAATCTTGGTAAAATTTAGCTGCCAATTCTTCAAGACGGAATCCTGAGCGGTGGTGCAGTTGAAAACGGATATCCATGATGTCGGCTATTTATCAGTCCCCAGAATCATTACCTCTATTTGCTGCCGGGCATTGGCCAACGTGGCTTGTGCCGCTTGTTGCAACCGTTTTGCTTCAGCCCGGATAGCGTCGAGTTGGTCAGCTAGTTCTTGCTGACGAGCCAGCGGAGGCAAGATGATAGACTGGCTCAGGTACTGGCTCATTATGAGGTTGCGGATACCGTTGGTCTGACTTTGCATAGCATCGGTAAGGCGGATGTTGTGCACAAAGCGCAGGAAGTTGAATAGATAGGCCGGTAGTATCTGGGTTGGGTCAGGACGGAACTTGAAAATGAAATTGGAAAAGGCCAACGGGTAATTATTAAGCAGCTCTGGCGTGAGCAGTGCCACCCGGCCCACAGGCTGGTTTTCGCTGCCACCTGATTTCTCAAGGAGTAAGTCATCGGCACGTACATCTAGCTGCCGAGCTTTTTCTTTGCGCAATATGCGGTACTTGGCCCGCTCGCCGTCCACGTTCAGATTGTAAAAATTGTCGAACTCAGTGGCCCGAACTACAAGCCGCCGTACATATGCAGCAGGCGCAGCCAGGACATCTGGGTCTTCAGCGTCGTAACCCCAGTCTCCGGAGCTAGTATGCAAGAGCAAATCGCGCAACGGCACTTTTGGAAAAGGCGAGGCCTCAATCGCCTGCCGCAAAGCCTGTGTGCGAGGGTCGTACCATTTCGGGTCAAGGCGTTGGCCGGCTACCTGCCGGAAACGAACTTGAAACTCACGCTCCGCCAGCGGCACTGACCCTGTGGAAGGCAGGGTCAAGCCTAATGCCGCTACCAAGTGCGTGTCAAGGCTGGTGAGGTGAGTTCGGGCCTGTGCTTTGGCAGCATCAGCTTCTTCCTGAGCTTGTTCACCCAACTTGGCAATAGTCGCCTGCATTTCGGCATTGCAATTTGGGATAAGCAACCCCTCAACATCTGCAGTTTGCAAGCGGGGCAATGTGTTGCCCGATGTCAACCATTTTGTTTGGTTAAGTACTAGGCCCGTGCGCAGATACAAGGCCAAAAAGGATGGGGTGAACCGGACTGGGTCTAAAACGTGGAATTCTGTTGAGCATATTCCTGCGAAATCAGCGAGCAACACCTTATTCAGATACGGCCGAAGCTTGGGAAACAGAATTTGACCAGGCCGAAAGAGAAAGGCACTACTGATGGATTCTTTATCGCCGGTTGGCAAGTAAACTCCAGTGTTACTTTCCACATTTTCAAGACCCACATAGGGCAGTCCTCCGTCATTGTTCGTTACCTGAGCCCTGGCAAATTGTACGCTGTCGCTCAGCCGCACGGTGCCATTAGGTTGAGCACGCAGGGCGTCTAGTGTCCGACGCCGTTGGGGATGGTAAGCGCTGGGGTCTAAGCGTCCTTCTATGGAGCCCCGCCGCAGCAGAAACACGTTTTCACGTTCCTGCCAGGCGGGGCTTAACGAAAAAGCGCGCTGCCGGTGCCGTGGATGTGGTGGTCGATGAAGCGGTTGATTTCTGGGGCTAGCTCTTTGAGGTCGTTGCGACCGGTGGGCTTGCCGGTGGCGTCGTAGCCAATGTCTTCGGCAAGGGCCATGAAGATGTCGTAGTCTAACAGTTCATGGCGTAAGGCTTGTTGGCGGGCTTCGTCGAGTTGTTCCGCTAGGCGTTGGCGCTGCTCGGTGTATCCGTCGGCCAACTGCTTTTTCCAAGTACGGTACTCGGCGGTTTGCTCCAGTAGGCGACGCTGGGCGGGGGGTAAAGCCACGGCGCGCACTGCCGCCACGCTGAGGCCCAAGTCGGCGGGCGTTAGGTCGGGATAAGCGTTCAGAAAAGCGCCCCAATCGCGCTGAGCAAAGCGCTGTGCGTCGTCCAGGGCTGCGAGTTGAGCGTGGTAGTTCTGCTCGCGTAAGAGGCGCTGCTCTAATTCGCGCTGGCGCTGGCGCTGGGCTTCGGTGGCTTCGTCGGGGTGCTTTTGAAGGAATAACACAGAGCTTTTTACCCCGGCGCCGTTGGCCGTGAACGCTGTTTGGGGCAGGCTCACCACAACTAATATGCGGTAGCGCAGAGCTAACTCGTCGCGCACATATTGTAGGCTGCTATTAGTTAGAATACCGTCGGGGATGACTATGGCCAACACACCGCCCGGCTGCAGAAACTTGTGGCACTGTTCCATGAACAGTACTTCTGTGCTCTGGGTCAGGCGCGGGGCCTGTGGTTGGGTCACCGCCGCCTTCCAATCGGACTCTTTGAAGCCCAGCTGATAATTTTTAAGATATGCTTGTTCCGTCTGTTTGACGATAGAACCAAACGGAGGATTGGTTAGGATGAAATCGAAGCGCCCGTACCGGAACCCACTGTTACCTGATTTGCGCTGCAATTCCTCATCCGTTAACAGGCCATCAGCGGCAATTACGTTGGTGTGGCCGTCGTCGTGAATAATCATATTCATCTTGGCCGCCCGCGCAATCTGCTCCGATATTTCAATACCATAGAGGTTCTTTTCTGCGAAATCATGCCAGTGACGATAATGCTCGGCTGCTTGCCGCTCTTTATGGTAAAAATCATCTGCTTGCTTGCGCACCTTATCCAGGGCATACAGCAGGAAGCCACCGCTACCGCATGAAGTATCAAGCACCAGTGACTCGTGGGTGAAAGGCAGGCATTCCACAATGAACTCCACAATGGCACGGGGCGTGAAATACTGCCCAAAGTCGCCGCGGAAGTACGAATCCAAGAACGTCTCAAACGCCCGCCCCTTACTGTCCAAGTCCGACGCAGACAGATTGGCTCCCTCCAGATAGCCCACAACGGTACGGAGCTTGGCCGCTGTCAGGGTAATATCGGCCTTGAAAACCTCGGGCGCTTTTTTTCGGCCCTTTTCGTAGATGCCCTTTACACGCTTGAGCAGTTCTTCGGGGTCCTCATTGCGGTACACTTGGAAGGCATAAGGCTGATTGGGCCTACGCGGCTCTTTCTCGTCCCATATTTTGCAGAAAATGAGCTTATCCAATTCATCAAACGCATCAGATGGGTTCAATTCGCCGCCGCCCCAAAGCGTGTTGTGAGCCAGTTTAAAGCGACGTGTTAGCTCACTTTCGCTCAGCTTTTGAAGCTCGAAGTAGGGCTGCACTGGTTCAGCGTCCGTTGGGGCTTCATCGGTGCTTAGCAGACCCTTATAAGCATATTTGAATACCGGCGGTTCATTTTCGCCTGCCCGCGGAATGTTTGGGAGACGGTTTTTGCTGCGCTCGCGTGGCGCGTCACTTAGTACCTCATAGTATTCATTTGTGGTACCACTTGTTATCCATGCAAAGCGGGCACCACTGGCCACGGCGTAGCTAAAAGCCTGGTCCACAGCCAGTACAAACTCTTTGCCGCTAGTATCGGGCTTTTTGCATTCTACCACCAAATAAGGCTTGGCACGGCCCGCATCGACAAATACTACAATGTCAGCTTCGCGGGTGCTAGCCCCCATCTGCACGGGCTCAAACAAAGCAATTTGTTGCTCCCCATAGCCATAGTGATAGCGCAACTGTAAGTATGCATCGAGCTGGGTTGCCTCTTCAGGATTATCAAAGTTGCGACGCTTATTACCGTGATTAGTGTAATAGAGATACTTACCGTCGGCCGAAAAGGAGATAAGGCCGTCGCGTTTAGCTTGGTCAATCAAGTTCATTCTCAAAGGAACAAAAGCCACCGCTTGTAAACCAATTTTACCCTACTTCACCAAGCACAGTTTTTTGCGTTCTTTGCCCGCATGTACACGTGGGTTCCCTTCTTCGAAGAGCTAGGCCAGAAGCTGGCCGACTATGAAAACGACCAGCCGCAGCTCGTGACGCTGCTGCAACAGGCTGGGGTTAAGGTTGGTGACGACCAGTACCCGGACGGCACCTCGGGGGTGCTCCAGGTACTGGACCCATTCACGTTCTTCTCGCTGTGCATGAAGCACGGCAAGGACAAGCAGCTAAAGTTTCTGGCGGCGCTGAAGCACTCGATGGGGCTGGCGGCAGCGGCCCCGACGGATACCGATGGCGTACCTACCGCTCCAGCGCAACGGGCGTGGCTGTTTCGGTACGCCAAAGACCGGGAAGCTGGCGACGTGCCGCTGCTGTGGCAGCTGTACCACCAGGTGCAAGCCCGGCAGGTAAGCGACGACACGTTTGGGCAGGCGCTGGCGCTGCACGGGGTGGCCTGGCCGAAGCTGACGCAGGGACTGAGCTGCCTGCTGCCGAAGGAATACCTGCCGCTGAACAAGCAGACGCGGCCGTACTTGGCAGAAGCGGGGCTAGACTACTCGTTTGACTCGTTTGGGGAGTACGAGGGCTACCAGGCCGACATTCGGGCGCACTTTGGGAAGCCGTTGTACGAGGTGTCGTATGAGGCTTACTTGGCTAATCAGGCGGCCACAAGTGATATTAGTGAAACAGACCCACTAGATACCGGGGTTGAGCCAGATACGTCACCGTCACCTGTGAGTGCTGCACCAGCCTTCTATTGCGTAGGGGCTTACTGGGAGGGAGACGACCAAACTAATCGCTTTGTGAAGGAAGGTATCTGGCTGAATGGCTACGATGACAAATTTCTGGACAAAGTAAAGGAGGTGCCCGTAGGTGCGGGCATCGTAATAAAGTCGGCCTACACACGGAAAGTGAAAGGCACCTACGTGTCGGCTATGATGATAAAGGCACGGGGGCGGGTCACGGCGAACCCGGAGAATGGGCGACTGCTGGAAGTTGATTGGGAGCCGGATTTTGCGGCTTTTGAGTTGATAGGCAAAGGCAGCTATCGGCTTACGATTCATGAGCTGTGGCGGCCGGAGCACATCGCAGCTATGTTTGAGTTGCCGATAGTGGTAACGCCGCCCGCAGAGCCGGACTTAATTGACCCTGGAGCAGAAAATAGAAAGGTGCCCGCAGCAGTACCCTACGCGCTGAATACCATCCTGTACGGGCCGCCCGGCACGGGTAAGACGTACCGGACGATTGAGATTGCCGCCCACATTGCGACGGGCAAGGAGCCAGTGGGTGATAGCGCAAAGGAGAAGCACGCAGCAGCCAAGGCCACGTTTGACGCGCTGCGGGGCAAGCAAACCGACTTCGTGACCTTCCACCAGAACTACGCCTACGAGGACTTCGTGGTAGGCATCAAGCCAAGCCTGACGGGGGGCAGCCTGGGTTTTGAGCGGCACGAGGGGGTATTTTATCGCATCTGCCAGCGGGCGCGGGCCAACTGGGCGCACCCGACCGAACCGCTGCTCAACTACGTGCTGGTGGTGGACGAGATAAACCGGGCGAATATGTCGCGGGTGCTGGGCGAACTGATAACACTGCTGGAAGAAGACAAGCGGCTGGGCGGGGCCAACGAGCTAACCGTGACGCTACCCCTGCCGGCAACGGCTGCCGACGGCAGCACGGCGCTGGAGCAGCTGGCGGTGCCGCCGAACCTGTACATCCTGGGCACGATGAACACGGCCGACAAGTCGATTGCGCTGCTGGACGTGGCGCTGCGGCGGCGCTTCGAGTTCGTGGGGCTGTACCCGGACTACGAGGTGGCGGGGCTACAGCCGGTGGCGCGGCAGGTGCTGCGTAGCCTGAACGACCAACTGCTGGAGGCCAAGAAGTCAGCTGACTTTCTGATTGGCCACGCGCTATTTCTGGACAAGGACGAGCAAGCGTTGCCCGACGTGCTGAACCGACAGGTGCTACCGCTGCTGCTAGAATACTATGGCGGCCGGCAGGACCTGGTGAAAAAGGTGCTGAGCACGGCGCTGCCCGCCACGATGGAAGTGGACGAGGCGAACTACCAGCTGCGGGTGAAACCGAAGCAGGTATGAGTGCAGGGCTGACCATTCGGCTGGAAGAGCATCGCACGTCGGAGCAGCAACTGCCGGCTGGCTTCGACGTGGCGGGGCTGCGGGCCTACCTAACGGAGGTGTGGCAGAGCCGGCAGCTGCTAGCTGACACTGCTGAAGGGGTAGAGCCGGCGGGCCAGCACAAGGCCCAGCTGCTGGAGGTACTGGCCGACGGGCGGGTGCGGGCACGGAACTACGTGGGGGTGGTGCAGTGGGACGGGGTGCGAATTGAGGTATACCCAAAGCTGTTTGCCCACGACGCGCCCGAAAGCGAGCGCTGGTTTGCGCACGTGCTGTGGTGGCTATCGTACTGCCGCCGGCTGCGGTTTCCGTTTGCGGGAGTGATGTCGGAGCTTGCTACGGTGCGGCAGTTCCCGGAGGCGTTGATAGCGCAGTTCGCGCGGCTGGCTTACCACCTGGTGACGACGCAGCCCTACTCGCAGTACCAGCCGGTAGAGGAGCCGCTAACGTACCCACGGGGCCGGCTGGAGGTGGCGGCCTCGGTGCGGGAGAGCTTGCGGCATGGGCAGTACCAGCGGCTGGTGTATGCCCACGAGCCATTTGCCCACGACAACCGCCTGAACCGGCTGCTGCGGTACGTGGCGCGGCAGTTGCACGGGCAGTGCCGCTTTGTGGAAACGGCCGAGCTGCTGCGGCAGGTGCTTTTCGTGCTGGACGAGGTAAGCGACCAGGTGGCGACGGTGGTCGACTGCGACGCGGTGCTGCTCACGCCCTACTTCGCCGACTACGCGCCGTGCGTGGCCATGTGCCGCTTTTTTCTGGCGCATAGCTACCTGGATTTGGCTACGTGGTCGGGCCGGGCGAACAGCTGCCTGCTAGTGCCGATGGAGTACGTGTTTGAAGACTTTTTGCGGGGCTTCCTGGAAACGCACCTGGGGCAGGCCTACGCGGTGGCCTACCAATCGACGGAGTGGCTGACGGACGAGGGCGTGTTTCAGCTGCGGCCCGACCTGGTGCTGACGTGCCGGCAGACGAAAGCCCAGGTGATACTTGACGCGAAGTACAAGAAGCGATACGGCGACGAGCAGACGCGCAAGGCGGGCATCGGGCAGGCCGACTTGTACCAGCTGGTGAGCTATACCCTGCGCCGGGCGTGCCCACGGGCGGTGCTGCTGTACCCGGCGGCGGATGGCAAGATGCCCCCGAAGCCACGGAAGTTTACGGTCAGCTCGAAGCTGATGCCGGTGGACAAGCTGATGCTTTGGGCAGCGAGCGTACCAGTGTCGGGCGATGTGGCGGCCGAGGGGCAGTTGGTTGAACAACTCACCAAGAGTCTGCGGGAGCTGCTGGAGCAGGTGCTGGGGGCGTGCCCGGCGGCCGGGGCGACTTAGTTACTGGTGGCCCCAGTGTTTAAGCGGCTTTTTCCCGAACCCTATGTAGCGCGGGTGGACATTGAATACAGTGCAAGTTATCCCGCGTGCGTATTTGGACCGGTGTACGCGATGGAGATTAGATGTCTGGGCCGACATGGGAGACACTAACGTAACCTGGCTTGGTGTCACATTATGATATACCTAGTCATTATTAATCAGACCAGCCTAAGCTGTTACACATATCCAAGTGGATGACCTTAGTTTTTCTGTTATTAAAATATAAGGTTATAATAACATCATCTAGACACCCCCATCCACTATAAGCACCGGAGAAGTTTGTTTCAAGCCCTTCTTCTCTACTCAAACGTAATATCCCGTTGTACTCATTGAATGTAGGGTGGTTCCAGAAGTAGGTAACACTGTCAACATGGGTAATCACCCTCTCGATACCTCTAAGCTGAATTTCAAAATCATATTTATTGTTTGTTGCTCTGTTTCGTATTCTACCAAGTGCCCTTCTCGCATAGGCAACATGAGTTGCCGTGACATATGGGATTACATTGACTATGGAAGGGTCAGCCAGTGAGCTATTTGCAGAGCGTAGAATATCACAACCATCAAAGCTGATATTAATGATTGAATCGTTAGCCAGTTGTAATGAGGCCGTCATAGCTGTTAAACATTCTTTGACGTCGAAAGCCCCCGAAAAGTATGGCTGCTCCCTCGAGGTGAACCGAATAACGGGGAAGCCGGGCAGCTTGTATATATAAGTGACCTCTTTAATTGCAGCCAGAAGCTCAGGTTTAGCAGCAACGCTAAAAGTATAATGGGATAATCCACTGGCGCCTTTGATAGCAGTCTCTTCGCTCCGCACCGCAAAGTCCTCGGGTCTGATACGCATTACGGTTTTAACTCCCAGCGAGCTGTGCCCTGTAGCAGCCGCGCCCGGCGCATCTTGCTCCTTCGAACGGTCAGTAATTTTTGGTGTAGTTAAGGAGGTGGCTGATAAGCTTTTTGGTTCCTGAACCATTATAAAATTTTGCCTGACCATGGCGATGTAACTCTCATAATCTATCCATCCGTAACCACGCTTGCCCCAGGAATCACCATGAGAATTTAGTATCCTAAATGCGTGTAAGCTGTCATTATACCCAATGACAACCATGGCATGGGTGCCAACGGCTGGGCCTTTCCACTGATACGGTCTGTTGTCGAAATTGTCCCTATAATCCATAAATTTCCTATCCACCTCAATGATTGAGATAATCGGTATATCGACGGAAATGTATGATTTGATTTCCCGTGGATTATTAACCGCATACAGGCGATGCCAAGTGGATGGGATTTTGTGTTTCAAGGCAGTTTCATTGAGTTGCTGCTCGTTAGGAGGGGGAAAGGAATAGGGAATAGGGTAGGTAGGATAAAATTCTATTGGCACAGTCCCAAAATCTTGTAGATATTGCAATGCTAAGTCTGCCCTAATGCCGCATTGCCCAAGTCCCTGGCACTGCCTAGGCATGCGTACCTCCTGCCTATCTACTGCTAGGTATAGATACCATGGACTGAATACCGTTCCGGTAAATGATTTAGGCGGCACCAAACTTTTAGGGACACTCATGTACCCCATCATGGTGTAGCCCACTGCCCAACCAACGCAAGACTCAGTGGAGCCCTGAAAGCCTGGTGGCGGGAAATAACTAAGTGGTATCGTGTAAATCTTGCTCTTGTCAGCAGCCGTTCCCGGTGTGGCACCTGCGTCTAGAGGCGGGGGCTCAATTGCCCTATAAACACTATCGGGGGTTAATTCGACCCCCTGGCAGAGACCAGCGTCTGCATAACTAGCTATTGCTGCAGCTATAATTCCAACTCTGCAGACCTGTAGTAAGGAGTTCATACGGCATACAAATGCTATACTGGCTGGCGCATCTCGGCACACACCGATGATTACCTATCACTTTCTAAGGTCAGAAGCTTTCACATTGGCAAGTCTTTCTGGACTAAACCGGACAGTCTTGGATAAGGCCTCATCACCCAGTATATTCTGAATGCCATCAATAGATGATTGGATAATGGCAAATCCTTCCACATCAAACGGCTTATTGACAACGGGCTTAAAAAAACGGACTAGAGGCTGGCCGCTGATGCCATATGTCTGCAGGCTATACAATACCTGCGTCTTATTTCCCTCCAACTGCACTGATGCCGCTACATAAGGTAGGTTAGTGACGCTGACACCTTTTCGCACCTTTTTAAACAGGTAGTGTACTGAGTAGCCTACCCCATACACCGCAGTATCACCAGGAGCCGCTACCACCGTTTTGGTCTCTATATAATAAGCGCTCACGCTTGATTCGTCCTTACCAAACTTCACCCCCCCGAAGCCTGGCACGTCAAGGCCAGCGCTTGTTTTTGAGTCATAAATCTTGACAACTGAGCGCATACTGCGCAGTTGCTCTCGCATTGTTGGCACAGCGGAATCGTAGCCCCCATTTCCTGAAAGGCTAGCAACGGTATTTGAGGCGCCGGCGAGGACATCGGTTTTGAGTGAATCAGATAAATCTTTTAGGGAAAGTGAACTACCCAAAACGGATGAATTTGCCGTTAACCCTTCATCATTTGGAGAACCCGATTTTGTGTTAGGACATCCTGACAGTGAAAACGCAGTCAGCAGTATAATGGCGGTGCCCAATAGTTGTGAGGCCGCATTGTTATTTAGTCTTTTTGGCATTGGCGATAGATGGGGTGCTGTTACTTAGTTGCGTCGGACCGCATTTAGTCATAGAGCCCACCCTTCACCAGGGCTGAGCTAGGTTAACATGAGTCTGGAAACCTGTCCAAAGCGTTCAAATTTCAGCATTCTAGTCTGCCTACACATCCGTGCTAGCACTGAACTTTCACTATGCTCCAAACGGCTCTGATAAGCCCCTAATAAACCGGTTGCTAGCCAAACAGGAACGCTCTCGGACAACGTCTAGAGCGCGCTTGAATGTCAAGATAAGTAGAAGCATAAACACTCTTTATGGCTCGAGTTTGCTATGATACTTATCTAGCAGACGGCGGTCTTCGGCGCGGTTGCGAGCGTCGAGGCGGCGCTGGGCATCCTCGCGGGGCAGCCAGTTGAGGCGGGGCTTACGCTGATTGGCTTGCTGCACCTGGCGGCGCTGCTCGGCGGCTTGCTGCTCGGTGAGGAGGCCACGCTTCGCTTTCTGGTTGGTGATGGTGAGCTTGCGGCGCAGGCTCTCGTGGTTGGGGTGCTGGGGGTCGAGGCGCTGGCCGATGCTATGGACAGCTGCGGCGGCGGCGGCTAAGTGGGCCACGGCGTTCTGGTCGCGGCTGGTGCTGCGGGCTTTCTGGTCGAGGTGCTGGGTGTGCAGCCAGTCGGCTTTCTTCTCGAAATAGGTGGCGACGAGGCCGAATATCTTGCCGGTGTCGAGCGACTGGTAGAAGTTGTGGCCACTAAGGCGAGCCTCTTTGAGGGCTAGTACGATGTCCTTGATGCTGTCGTAGGGGTAGGTGGTGGCCAGCACCTCGGCGGCTTCGATTAGCTCGGCGGGGGTGGGCTTATCGGGCACGCGCACGGCGTCGCAGAAGCACTTGAGTACGATTACCAGCAGCTTGACTACCACGGCCTCCCCTAGGCGGCGGTTGAGCTGGAAGAGCTTGGGGGCCGCGGCGGCCTGGGGGCGGGTGAGGCCGGTGCTCAGGTCGGCCACCATCTCGCGCAGCTCGTCGCTGTCGGCGCGGGCTAGGTCTCTAATCCCAGCGGCTTGAACGGTAGCCAGTAACTGGTATTCCGCCTGATAGGGGCGGCTGGGAGCCAGGGCCTGGCTCGGTGGGGGGGCGGTGGGTGCCGGGAGCGAGTTTGAGGCGGTTGTCGTGGGCATCGTTGAGCATGAAGCGGCGGGCGGTGGCGGCCCAATCGCGGCGGACGGGGGGCAGACCAGTTTTCTTGTCACGCCAGTTGTCGATGAGCTGGTGGTAGTGGGGCAGGTCGGCTAGGGCGTAGTCGGTGCCGGCGAAGGCGGCGGTGAAGGCCGCGAGGGCGAACAGGGGCGACTCGCGGAAGGGCAGTTCCTGCAGCGGGGCCGGCCGCCGGGGGCGCGGCTCGCGGGGGCTGGGTGGGCGCTTCCCTACCCCCTTCATTTTTGGCGCAACTTTTTTCTTGGGGGCTGCGCCTGCCCCGGAGGGGTCTCCCGTCAGGTCGTCGAGCACCTGCGCTTCTGACTGCCCTTCGCCCGTGAAAACCTGCCCCGCATTTTTTTTCGGGCTGGCGGCGGGGTCGCTGTTTACATCACTGTTTACACTATCCGCTGTTTTATCTACTAAGGAGTGTTGCCCCACTCCTGGGGGAACCTCCGGCGTGGGTTGCCCCACCGTTGGGGGGACTGGCTGCCCCGCTGCTGGGGCAACCGGGGCGGGTTGGGTTGCCTCACTATTGGGGGTACCGGCGGGGGCGGGTTGCCCCACTGCTGGGGTAACGGGGCCGTCGAGGCTGGCCATCAGGACGCGGCTACCGCCGACGCTGCGGCTGGGCTGGTAGGTGAGCAGGCCGAAGGTTTCGAGGGCGCGTAGCGTAGCGGTGAGCGTGTCCTTGTTGCCGATGTGGGCGGCGGCCATCAGCTCGTCGCGATGCAGGGGCAGCTCGTCGGGGAAGCGGGCGGCATTCCAGGCAAAGAATAGCGCCCAATACAGGCTGACGTGGTGAGGGCGGGCATCGGGGCGGGCGCGCAGGCGTTCGTGGGCGGCCACGCTGTGCTTGACGTAGTTCACGGGGGCGGGGCATTGCTAGGCGGCGGTGAGTTGCGGGGCAGCGGCGGGAGCCTCGGCCGTGAACAGGGGGAGCTGGCGGCCGGTGGCGCTGGCCTTGCCGCGCAGGGCGGCCTCGACCTCGTGCAGCACTCCCTGCATGGCGGCTTCAAGCTGGCCGGGGTAGGCGTAGGTAGCGTGCTCGTCCTCGAAGGCGGTGTAGGGGCTGGTCAGGTTCAGCACCTGGCCGCCGGCCAGCTCGCGTTGGCCCACCAGCGTCACGCCGGCCTGGCCCCGGCCTAGGGAGAAGCCGGTAACGGAGTAGGCGGCGAAGTGGGCGGGCAGGGCGAGCGCGTCGCCGTCGGCGGTGGGAGCCACGTCGTCGGGCCAGTAGTCGGGGGTTTCGGTCAGCTGCTCGGTGAACAGGCAGAGGTGGGGCACGAGGTGGGCCAGGGCGCGCAGCAGGTCGGGGTGCACCGGCTCGGTGCCCTGCATGGTGAAAGTGCGCGGGGCGGCCTGCGCGTCGTGCTGCTCGCTAAATTCGGCGTAGAGCAGGCCGTTCTTGAGTTTAGCCTTGGTGACGGTGAGCAGGGACGTGTCGGCTTCCGGGCCGACGTGAGCGAGTTGCTGATTCATGGGCGGTGGTGGGTGAGGAAGACGGCGGCCGAGAAGCCGCGGGGCGTGAGGCTGCGGATATTGGCGCGGTTCTTCGAGCCGGGCACCTTGTCCACCATTGACCCCTGGGCGGGGAAGACGGGGCGCTTCTCCGGCATCTGGAAACCATGGCCGGTCCAGAGGCAGGTGCGCTTGGTGTAGGCCTCGGCGTGGGGGTCGGGCAGGTAGCCGGCGTACTCGCAGGGGTCGAACTGCTGGTCCGGCTCGCGCCAGTAGTGGCGCAGCTGGCCGCGGGGATTCTCGATGAAGTAGGGCGCACCGAGCTTTTCGCAGAGGTCGGCCGCCGCGCCCACCAGGTCGAGGGCGGCGGCCAGCGCCCGCAGGCCCTTGACGCGGAACAGGTGCGCCCCGGCGTTGCTCAGGTCGGTGCAGGGCGGAAAGGCGGCTATGAAGGCCACGGGGCCGGGCGGCGGGACGAAGCGGCGCACGTCGCCGCCGACCAGGCACACGTTGCCGGCCCAGGTTTCGCCGGGCGGGTGCTGCACGTCCACGCAGTAGCAGGTGTAGCCGGCGGCGGCCCACGGCTCCACGAAGCGGCCGGAGTGGTCGAAGAGGGAAAGCACGACCTGGCTCATGCAGCTTGGCGGTGATAGCGGCGGGGGTAGCGGTCGAGGGCGGACGGGCGGAAGCCCCAGTCCTTCTCGTTGAGGCGCACGCCCTGAAGCTTGCCGGCGCGGCGGGCACGCAGTAGGGCACTTACCGAGAGGCCGATGCGGGCGGCGGCTTCTGCCGTGGGCATCGGCTCGTCGGCGACGGGGGGCGGGGTGGCGCGGGCCTGCTCGGCGGCTTCGAGCTTTTCGAGGCGGGCTGTGAACTGCCGCCACTCCGTTTCGGGAATGAGGACGACGTGCTGCATGGCTACGCGGCGAGGGCTTGGCGGCGGGCGGTGCTGGAATCCTTCTTGCTGCGCTCGGCCTCGATGGCATCGAGCAGGGCGGCCTCAATGGTGGCGTTGTTGGTGCCGTTGCGGTTGATGGTGGTGTACACTGCCGACTTGCTGAACGTGTGGCCACGCTGTTCGAGCAGCTTCAGCGCGTCGTTGATGACGTTGGTGCGCCGGCCGAGTCCCCGGATAAGCTGGTGCAGCGTAGGGGTAGGCGCTTCTTTATTATTCGCTTGTTGCATCTTATTACGCGCTGTTATACCTTTGTGTACAACAGTAGCGCAAGCAACGCAATTTTTTACATTTTTTAGCAAAATGTACGCTAAAAATTAGCGCCCTAATATGCAAGCCACTGAACAACAATCTGAAAAAACCGTGCTGCCGGGTTCGTCGCGAGACACGGGCGGGCGTATCAAGCAATTGCTTGACCATTATACTCTGAGTACCTACCAGGCCAACGAGAAGCTGGGTTACGGGCGTAGCTCCAAGCTCTACAAGCTGCTCAACAATGAGGTGCGGCCGGGTTACGACACGCTGGTGGAAATTCTGGCAGCATTCCCGGAGGTATCGTCTACCTGGCTGCTGACGGGGGCCGGGCCGATGCTGACCGCTGGGACGGACGAGCAAGCTGGCCAGCTGAAGCTGGTGCCGTTTGGCCGCGAAGAGGCGCGGCCGGTGCTGCTGGGGCGGCTGGGGGCGGGCAGCCAGGAGCAGCTGCTGACGGTAGGCCTGGACGGGGAGTTGAACACAATGCTGGTGCCCGTGAACGCGCAGGCCGGCTACGGCCTGCAGCACAACGAGCCGGTGTACGCGCAGCAGATGCGGCAGTACCGGCTGCCGGGCTTCGAGCGCGGCACCTACCGGGCCTTCGAGGTGAACGGCGACAGTATGGAGCCGACGCTGCACGGCCGCGACATCGTGGTGGCCTCGCTGGTGAGCGAGCTACGGCTGCTGGAACCGGGCGAGGTGTACGTGGTGGTCACGGCCGAGAACGTGCTGCTCAAGCGCATCAACCACCGGCTGCGGGCCACCGACGACGAGGTAACGCTGTACTCGGACAACCCGCACCGCAAGCCCTTCGGGCTGGAAACCCGCGACATCATTCAGCTCTGGCAGGTGCAGGGCTTTCTGTCATCGCGCATCCCCAGTGCCCCCGACGTGACGGTGGAGCGGCTCTGGGGCGTAATTGAGGCCCTAGGACTGGATAAAAGCGAAATCAGGCGGCATCTGGAAGGAAACGCTGCCTCTGACGCTACCCCTTGATACGAAGCGGCCGGCTGCTTGCGAGCAACTGGCTGATTACATAGAGTTTACCGAGCGTACCGCTTGGGAAGTTGGGCCACCGTAGTTGGCTCATACTTACCCTCCCGGCATACCCGGAAAACTGCCCGCTCGCGCTGCGAAGGCCGTTTTCCGGGTTTTTTGCGTCTGGGGAAATCGGCTCTCCTGGGTGCGTATTACCCGAATGGCAGGAGGCCCGCACGCCAGCATCGTCCCCTCTTCTGGGATAATTCAACTCACCTGCAGCGCCGTAAACAGCATCTGCTCGTGTTTTACCCGTCCAGCGCGGTTAGCCAGCAGAAATGGCTTTCCCAGATTGGCCGCTCGCCAAGCATCAACTGCCTCAGGGCAATCAACTTGACCCTAACAATTGGGGGCGACACGCGCAGGCTATCGTGCCCGATACCGGGGGCACTGCCCTACTGTGGCTTGAGTTTAGCCCGTGACCAGCGAGCGAGTTCAAGCAGCAGCGCAATAGCTACCAGATTAACACTAAGCGCTAGCAGCTTGCTGGTTTATTTATAGTGGCCGCTTGGGCGGGCAATACCGTGCTATAGGTGGCGCAGGCCGGTGGCAGTCGTAAAAATCAGCACGAATAGTACGCGCGTCCCGACGCGGCTGCGGCTGTCTGCCCTCCCCTGGGGCTATGGGAGGGCGGGCGCACCGCAGTCTCAGTATCTTCTGAATTACCTTGCCTTACAACGAGTTCGAACGGTGCCAAATGCATCCTTTTCTTGTCCTTCCGAAGCTTTCGCGCGGCGACCAGGTGGCCGTTATTTCTCCCTCGGCCGGCTTGCCGGGCTTGTTTCCGTGGGTACAGGAGTTGGGCCTGCGGCGCTTGCGCGAAGTCTTTGCGCTAGAGCCGGTCGAATATCCGACTACGCGCCGGCTGAACGCACCCTTGGAAGCCCGCGCACGGGATGTGCTGGCCGCGTTTGCCAACCCGGCCCACAAAGCGGTTTTTGCCTCCATTGGAGGAACGGACCAACTCCGATTGCTGAAGTATCTGGACCCGGCCGTCTTTCTAGCCCATCCAAAGCCTTTTTTTGGTTTCAGCGACAGTACCCACCTGCACCTGTTTCTCTGGAATTTAGGTATTCCCTCCTATTACGGCGGCGCGGTGATGACCCAACTGGCCATGCCGGGGCACATGCACGACTTTACCGTGCAGTCCCTGACCAATGCCCTCTTTCACGCGGGAGAGGTAGAAATAGCGGCGGCCGCGGGCTACACGGATGAAGCCAGCGACTGGGCCAATTCTGCCACCTGGCAAGCGGAGCGCCGGCTGGATGCCAACGAAGGGTGGCACTGGGATGGCACGGCCGATGGGGCGGGCCGGCTGTGGGGTGGCTGCGTAGAATCCTTGCTAGCCCAGGTAGCGGCCGAAAAATACCTGCCCAGCACGGCGGCCCTGGCAGGCAGCGTGCTGTATCTGGAAACATCCGAAAGCATGCCGCCGCCCTGGGTAGTCGCCTACTTGCTGATAGGCCTGGGCGAACGCGGCTGGCTGAATCACTTTCAAGCCATTCTAGTCGGGCGGCCGAAAGCGTGGGACTTTGCGCAGCCGCTTACCAAGGCGCAGAAAGCGGTCTATTGCCAGCAGCAGCGGGAAACCGTGGTGAAAACGGTTCGCGCTTACAATGCGCACATCCCCATCGTGCAAAACATAGACTTCGGCCATACCGACCCGCAGCTAATGCTCCCAAGCGGCCAGGTGGCCCGCGTGCTGGGAAGTGAGCACCGCATTTTCCTTACTTATTAATAGCCTCTTGCAGCAATTGCTGAGCAGAGTCCTGCTGATGGCACGCGGCTTAGTGCAACAAGTACGGCGTGGTGTAGCGCGGGGCCTATCCTAGGGGCTGCCAGGTTTTCTCGATGCAGTAAACCCGGTCCGATACTAGCAGAAGAACCCACTCACACGGGGCGTACCCGATTGCGGCAGCCGGCAAGCGCTGGCAAATGGCCGTGGCCGCGTCGGGCATGAGCAAGGGGAGGTCGTGGCGCCTAGCTGCCGACCAGTGAAGCACCGTGCCGGCTACTGCACTTAACCTAGCCAACTACTGGCAGCTTACCAGGCAAGCCGGTAGCTTACTCGGCTATATAGCCATTGGCGAAAGATTGATTTCATAAATAAATTTTTTTTATGATTATTCTAATAAAATATAACAATTATTAAAAGCATATTAATGAATTTTTGTTACTAGATAAAAAAACTTATTATATATTTTACTGTATTTCAGATTATTAATAATAATATAATCTTCAGATTAAAATCCATCTGGTCATTTTTACGCGTAATAGAAATAATACTTAATCGTGAAAACATCTAGTACCTTTCGTTCTACAAACCTTTAAATAATCACCTTAATTGACACGATAATAATCTTTTTACAAGAATATTTTACTGCTATTCACCATGGTCCAGCGGGAGCTATTAGCTGGCTTATGGTCAATATTTTGCGCTACCAGCGCGCAGCTTATTCATTCCACTGCCCTCCAGCTATGTTTTTACCTACTACCGCAGCGCATACGGCCCTAGGGCTAGCCAGCGCCGCGAGAAGCCAGCTGCTGGCTTGAATGGTACTAATCGCCTTTTTAATATCCATTTATACTTTTTCCTAACATTCCCTTACCCTTTATGAGACTACAACGATTACTCTTATTGCTAGTCGCCTGGACTGCGCTAGGCAGGGCCATAGCTTGGGCAGCTTCTGCCGAACCAAAGGCTCGGCGCGTGCCACTAGAGGTTCGTCCGCAGGCTAAAGCACTGCGCACGGTACGGCATCCTCAAGGAGCCCGCGCGGTGCGCATGGCTACGGCCGTTGCGCCCTGCGCAAACCCAGGTAAAGATGGTAGCCCTACCTCACTAACAGGCGTGGTAAACACCTACTTTGCCGGTACGGCTAATGCAGGCGCTGGCACTTCTAGCATCACCGTTGGCGCTTCGGGCGGAGCCAACACAGCAGTGGCTGTTGGCGATTTACTTCTGGTGATTCAGATGCAGGGAGTTGATTTCAATTCCAACAATACCAATGCCTACGGAGCTGGTAGCACTACGGGCAACGGCTACAGCGCCAGCGGCAATTTTTATGCGGGCAACTACGAGTATGTGGTGGCTAATAGTGCCTTAGCCACCAATACGGCTGGCACCATTAGCATTACTTCTACGCTAGTAAACAGCTATTATGCGGCAGCGGCCACCACAGCCGCCGGCCGTCGCTCCTTTCAGGTAGTCCGCATTCCGCAGTACAACAACGTAACGCTGGGCGGGCAAGTAAATGCGCTGGCCTGGGATGGCGACAAAGGAGGCATCCTGGCAATGGATGTGGCTGGCACGCTGACTCTAAATGGTCAGGTGCTGAACGCAGCGGGCCTAGGCTTCCGCGGGGGTGGAGGCAAGCTTTACACGGGGGGAACCGGCTTAAGCAATACAGACTATCGGACTTCCAACGCCCAAGCAGCTAACGGGGCTAAAGGTGAAGGTATAGCGGGTACTCCGCGCTATACCCTAGCAATGCAAACGCTTACTACCGCTACTACCGCTACCGACAATTCGACCAAAGTATCGGCTTTCGGCAATCCAGCAGTCACGAATGGCTACCCCAACGGTGATAATGGCCGCGGAGCACCAGGCAACGCCGGCGGGGGCGGCACCGACGATGTTCCCAACGCGGGTAACGGGAGCAACAGTAATGGCCTCAACGTGGGGGGCGCCGGTGGCGGCAATGGCGGCACTGGTGGCCTAGGCGGTTGGCCCCGCACTAATGGCACTTCCATTAATACTAACAATCAAGCTGTTAGTGGCGCTACCTTTGCGCAGGCTACTACGTCTCGCCTAGTAATGGGCGGCGGCGGCGGCGCAGGCAGCAACAACAACGGCGATGGGGGCGGAGCCCAAAACGGCACGGGTGCCTACAGCAGCGGCGCGGCTGGCGGTGGCCTTATTTTGGTGCGTACGGGCAGCGTAAGTGGCACGGGCACGGCCAACGCATCGGGGGCAGCGGGTATCTTGCTGGACGCTAGTGGCACGGGCAGCAACGACGGCGCGGGCGGCGGCGGGGCGGGCGGCACGGTCCTCTTCACGGCAAACACGGCGGCTGGCTTAGCTAACCTGACCGTTTTGGCTACCGGCGGGGTCGGCGGCAGCAACAAAGACGCGAACGACGTAGCCCACGGCCCTGGCGGCGGCGGCGGCGGCGGCATCATTTTTACCAACGGGAGCATTAATGCCGCCTCGTCGGTGGCCGGGGGCGCACCAGGCACCACCACCACCAATGACAAATACACTGGCACTGCCTACGGGGCTACGCAAGGCAGCGCGGGGGTGATGACCACAAACAGCAGCACGAGCATTGACAACAGCATTGCGGGGGCCGACTGCTTAATCGCCGATGTGGTGACGACGCTTTCAACTACCCAGACGTCGGCAGTGGCGGGAAGTAGTGTCACCTACACGGCCACCGTGCAAAACAACGGCCCTGGTAATTCTTCGGGCGTGGCCCCGCAGGTGCAGCTACCCGCTGGTCTCACGGCGGCGGCTTTTACGTCGCTGCCCACCGGTGCCAGCTACAACAACAACACGGGGGTGCTGACCCTACCTACCACGACTTCGCTAGCTTATGGCGCGGCTAACCGCCTGACCTACAACTTCACGTTTACGGCGCCTAACTACACGACGACCATCACCGGTACAGCCTCTTCTACGGCTACGACAACCGACCCTACGGCCGCCAATAATAATGGCTCGGCGAGCAACGCCAGCGTGCAAACGGTGATAACCCTGCCGAACAATAGTTGCGCTGGTATTGCCTACCCCGGCGCGGGTGGTAGCGGCCTGTCTGCCGACTATTATAACAATTACTTTGCGGGGGACCTGACATTCTTCAACACCAGAACACCAGGTTTGACGCGCACGGATGGAAACATAAATTTTCCTAACAATAACAGCTGGGGCAGCATCTCCCCCCCCGTTACGCAAGGCACCAGCGACAACCCCGATTACTTCAGCGCGCGCTACCGGGGCAGCATCAACATCGCAGCTGCTGGCAGCTACACCTTTTACTTGACTTCGGATGATGATTCTTACCTGTGGCTTGATACGGGAACGGGTAACGCTACCGCAAGCAATGCGACCATAAATAACGGTGGCGCACACGGTGCCACTACCAAGCAAACGACCATCACGCTGACTGCCGGCTTGCACGATATTCTACTATATTACGGCGATCAGCAGGGCGATAACAGCCTGATTCTTCAATATTCGGGTGGACCTAATAACCTAGCTCAGCAAGTAGTACCTAACTCGATACTCTGCCCGACTAGCACCGTCGATTTGGCTACCATCATCAACGGGCCAACTGCGGCGGCAGTAGGCCAAACAGTTGTATACCAGGCCACAACTACCAACAACGGGGTTGCCAGCGCAACTAGCGTTGTCACTACCATTACGCTGGCCAACAAGCCAGCCGCCAGCACCGTGACCGTGACCGGGGGCAGCTATGATGCTACCACGGGCATTGTGACGTTCACCAATGGTGCCTTGGCCGCCGGCGCGTCAGTGGTCAATACGGTGAGCTTCGTGGCGCAGGCTTCGCCCACCACAGCTACTGGCCAGGCTGCCAGCACTACCAACTCGGCCGATGCCAATACCAACAACAACAATGGTTCGGCGACGAATGCCAACGTAACCACTACTGTTTCGCCCACCGGCGCGGCCGGCACGCCCGCGCCCTGCGCCACGGCGGGCAAAGACGGCTCGCCCACGGTGTCAGTTAACCCGAATGCCTACTACCCCAGCACAGCTAGCCAGACGCTAGCCGTCGGGGCTACCAGCATTGCGGTAGGTACCGCTACGGGAACTGCCACAAACATCACGGCCGGCGACTTGCTACTAGTTATCCAGATGCAAGGCGCCGATATTGACGCTACCAACACTGACAGCTACGGCGACGGCATGGCCGGCGGCGGCGCTAGCGGCAACCTAACGACCAATTTCACGGCTGGCACCTACGAATACGTGGTGGCTACTAACACCGTAACCGCGGCTAGTGGGGGCACCATTAATCTAGCTTCGGGCCTTAAAAACGGCTATACCAATGCGGCAGCTACTGCTACTACGGGCCAGCGCACCTTCCAAGTCATTCGGGTGCCTCAGTACACCAACCTGACCCTAGGGGCCAACCTGACGGCTACTACTTGGAACGGCAGTTCGGGCGGCATTATCGTGCTCGACGTAGCCGGCCAGCTTAATATGGCCGGCTTCACCATCGATGCCTCGGGCGCGGGCTTCCGCGGTGGCGCGGGGCGCAAGCTTACGGGGATTGGCGGCACTGCTGCGGGGTTTGCTACCTCGGATTATCGTACCTCAGCCGCTTCAAACGTCAATGGCACTAAAGGTGAAGGAACTGCAGGCACACCGCGTTACGTCAATAATAACGGTGTTCTTTTAGATACGCGCTCAAGCACAAACGGCTTACCCACTACCCTAAACGACGGCTATCCTAACGGCGATAACGGCCGCGGTGCACCGGGCACCGCGGGCGGAGGCGGCACTGATGGCGAGCCCATTCGAAATCAATACAACAGCGGCGGCGGCGGCGGGGCCAATGGCGGCGCTGGTGGCCGGGGTGGCGACTCCTTTAGAAATGCGTTAGCTGTCGGCGGCGAGCCTGGCACTGCTTTTCCAGCGGCTAGCACTAGCCGTTTAGTATTGGGTGGTGGTGGCGGCTCAGGCACTACCAACGATGGCACCGGCAACGCCGCCGCCGATGGCTTCGCCAGCAGCGGTGCAGCGGGTGGCGGCATCATTATCGTGCGCACGGGTACCATTACCGGCACCGGCACCATCACGGCCAACGGTGCCAGCGCCCTCAATGGCACTACGACGACGACCTCGGTACAACAAGATGGCGGCGGCGGCGGCGGAGCCGGGGGCTCCATTCTTATCACGGCTGCTACTCCCAGCGGCTTGAGCAACTTGACTCTTAATGCATTGGGAGGCATGGGTGGCCGAACCAACCCAAATAATGCGGGCAATGCCAGCGGCCACGGCCCTGGTGGCGGCGGCGGCGGCGGGGTGATTTTGACTAACGGTGCCGTTGCCGGCTCACCGACGACGGCTGGTACCAACGGCCTTACTTATGCTAATGGCAGCACGACCGGTGTAGCCTTTGGCGCAGCTGCCGGCCTAAACGGCTTGAGCAACACCAGCGTGAGCCCCAGCATCGCCAACAGCGCAGCGGGTGCCAACTGCGTAGCCGACGTGGCCACGGTTATTACGGCCCCCACCAACCCGGTGGCAGCTGGCCAAACGGCGACTCTCAACGTGGCCTTTACCAACAACGGCCCCCTAGCCGCGGCCAACGTGACGCGGCAAGTGCAGCTACCGGCTGGCCTGGCCAGCGTGGTCATTAAAGACGCTGCTGGCAACGTTATCACCGGGGCGGCCTACAACGCTACGACTGGCCTGGTAACTTATCCCGCAGTGGCTTCGCTGGCTAGCGGCGACAACTCCGCCAGCTCGGTTATCACCTTCACGGCTCCGGCCAGCGGTCCGGTAGCGGCTAAATCGACTATTGGCACGGACACACCCGAAGCCATTACGGCCAACAATACCAGCACCTTCTCGCTAAATGTATCGCCGGTGGCCGACGTAACGACGACCCTCGCCGGACCCATAGCCCTAAATGCGGGCCAGCCCTCGGGCACCTTCACGGCTACCTACACCAACTACGGCCCTTCGGTGGCCAGCACCGTTACGCAGCAGGTGACCATTCCGGCCGGCGCCACCAACGTGCTGGTGAACGGCGTGGCCTACACCCCGACCAACAACGTGATTGACTTTGGCACGGCGGCTACCCTGGCCAGCGGCGCCACCAATACGTTCACCTACAGCTTCACTGCCCCCACCACTACGGGCTCGGTGACGCAAACCAGCAACGTGACCACGACCACTAGCGAAGGCAGCGGCACGGGTACCTACGCCAATGCGGCAAACTTCACTTCGACCATCGGAACCATTACGGACGTATCGACCACCATCACGGCGGCCAACGCCTCGGTAGCCACCGGCCAGACGGGCTCGTTCAGCGTAACGTTCAGCAACGCGGGTCCTAGCCCGGCAACCAGCCCCACTCTGCAGGTGCAGCTGCCGGCCGGCCTGAGCGGCGTGACGATAACGGGCACCAGCGCCGGCACCACGGGCAGCTACAACGCGACCACGGGCCTTGTTACCTACACCTACGGCACGGCGGGCACCGCCCTGCCAAGCGGCACCAATATCGCCTCCACCATCAACTTTACGGTGCCCGCCACGGGCTCGGTAACGGCGGCGGCCACCATTGCCACGGCCACTAGCGAGCTGGGCCGCACCAGCAACAATGCCGACAAGGCCACCATCACGGCCACGCCCGGCGCCGACGTAGCCATCGTCATCAGCGGCCCGGCCTCGACGGTAGCCGGCACCATGACCACCTACAGCGTGGTAACGACCAACAACGGCCCCTCGCCGGCTACCACCGTGGCCCAAACGGTGCAGCTGCCCACGGGCCTCACCAACGTGTTCGTCTCGAACGGCGGCACCTACAACTCGACCTCGGGGGTAGTGACCTTCCCGAGCCTGGGCACCCTGGCAAACGGAGGCGTGGTGAACAGCACCATCAGCTTCGTAGCACCCAGCAGCAACATCACGGCCACGGCCAATGTGAGCGCGGCTACCACCGACGCTGTGACGACGAACAACAGTTCGACGGCTACGACCACCGTGGCGACCCCGGCCACTAACAACCCCACCGCCAACGTGTACACGACCATCACGACCCCGAGCGGCAACGTGGCGCCGGGTAGTGCCGTGGCCTTCACGGTGGTGGCCGGCAACGCCGGCCCGAACGCCGCCGCGGCGGTAGTAGAGCGCGTGTCGCTGCCTACGGGCCTGACGGGCGTGACGATTACCGATGCGAGCGGCAATGCCGTGAGCGGAGCCAGCTACAGCAGCACGACGGGCGTAGTCACCTTCCCATCAATTACCTCGCTGGCCAGCGGCAGCGCTAATACCTACGTGGTGACGGTAACCGCCCCGGCTTCGGGCCTGGTGGCAGCTACCGCCAGCATTGCGGCCACAACCAACGACCCGGTGGTGGCTGACAATATGGCCACCATCGACGTAACGGTGAACGCACCCGGCGACGTAGCCACCACCCTGACTGGCCCCACCGAAGTGGGCGCGGGCCAGGCTGTGACCTACACCGTAACGACGACCAACAACGGGCTGGTTCCGGCTGCCAACGTGGTGCAAACCGTCACGATTCCGGCGCGTCTAGCTAGCGTTACGCTCTCGGGCGGCGGCACCTACGACGCCAGCACGGGCCTGGTAACCTTCCCCGCCATCACCAGTCAGGCGGCCGGCAACTCGGTGGTCAACACCATCCAGTACGCGGCCCCGGCCGCAGCCACGCTGGTCAACGTTGCCTCGGTAGCGTCGGCCTCGCCCGACAACGTGCGCACCAACAACCGCTCGGCGGTCACAACTATCGTTGACCCCATCTCGGATGTGACCGTAGCCATCAGCGGTCCCAGCACCATCGTGCAGGGCAACCAGATAGACTATGCTATTGTGACCACTAACAACGGGCCTTCAAACGCTACCAACGTGGTTACCCGAGTACAGCTGCCGCCCGGCCTAGGGGCGATTACGCTTTCTAATCCAACTCAGTCTAACTATGACAACGCAACGGGTATCGTAACCTTTCCCACTATCGCCAGCCAATTGCCAGGCTCGGCGGGCACCGTTACGAACATTATCCGCTTCATAGCCCCCAGCAACCTGAGCCAGATTAATGCTACGGCTACCGTGAGCGAAGCTGCCACGGCTGAGGAGTCGAACTACACGAACAACACGGCCAGCATTATCACTGCGGAAACCGCGCCGACGACTATTCGGACCGACCTGTCAACGAATATTACCGCCTCGCCCAACCCACCCACGGCCGGCCAGTCGGTTAAGTTTACAGTGACAACGACCAACGCCAACTCAAGCACGGGCACGGCTACCGGGGTGGTGCAGCGCGTGGCCCTAGAAGCCGGCCTCACGATTAATTCCATTACCAATGGCGGCACCTACGACCCGGTAACGGGCGTGGTCACCTTCCCGGCTATTTCGCTGACGGCGGGCACTACGCAAACCAACACCATCGACGTAGTGGCGTCGGGCACTACCCCGCTGCAAGTGCGCGCGCTGGTAACCGGCGACCAGTCGGACCCCGACTTAACCAACAACACGCGGTTCCTGAACCTGACGGTGACGCCTACGGCCGACGTGGCCACGGCCGTGAGCGGCCCCACCACAGTAGCCGTCGGCGACGCGGTAACCTACTCGGTACTGACGATTAACAACGGCCCCTCGCCGGCTGCCTCGGTAGCCCAGACGGTGACGATTCCGACCGGCCTGGCCAGCGGGAGCGTGACCATTACGGGCGGCGGCACCTACGACGCCAGTACGGGAGTAGTGACCTTCCCCGTCATCACGAGCGAAGCTCCCGGCTCGGGAGGCCAGGTGATGAACACGATTAGCTTCACCGCCCCGAGCACGACCTACGCCGTAGTGGGCAACGTATCGACCACTACCGCCGAGCCCGCTACCCCTGGCACGGCCAACAACACCTCGACGGTGAACGTGGTCCCCGGCAACCTGGCCCCCGTGGCCAACGCGGTGGTGAACGCCCTGCAAACGCCTGAAGGCAATACCGCCGGGCCGCTGCTGATTTCGCCGCTGAGCGCCACCGATGCTAATGGCGCCAGCGACATCAAATCGTACACGCTCACCTCAATTCCGGATGCTACTAAGCAAGGGGTGCTGTCGCTCAATGGCACCGCACTAGCTGTTGGCTCAATTATTCAGGCGGCCGACGCGGCTAACCTCCGGTTTGACCCGGTAGATAACTTCGTAGGCAACGCTTTCTTCGGCTACACGGCCACCGACAACGCGGGTGCGGTATCGGCTGCTCCGGCGCTGTACACCATCCCGGTGGGCGTGGACCTGAGCAGTACTTATGCCACGTATAACGCCAGCAAGGGCGGGGCTACCCCCTACGCCACGGGCGACGTGCTGGCCCAGCTGACGGACCTGAATATGGCGCGCTACAGCAGCAACGGGCTGCTCTTTGATGCCACCACGGGTGCGCAGCTGACCGGCACCAGCAATGGCCTGGCTACCACTGGCACCAATGCCGTGCTGACCGCGGGAACGCTGCCCGCCGGCGTGAGCCTGGATGCCGCCACCGGTCGCATCTACGTCAGCGACCGTGCCAAGCTGGTGAATAATCCAACGGCCCGCTCCTACTCCTTGACGGTGCAGACCACCGACCTGAACGGCGGCACCAACACGGTACCGGTCACCATCACCCTAGGGGCCTACCCGCTGCCGGTGGAGCTGGTGCAGTTCGAGGCCCAGGCCGTGCTGAACCGCGACGCCCAGCTCAGCTGGACCACCGCCTCGGAGCTCAACAACGCTCGCTTCGTGGTGGAGCGCAGCCTCGACGGAGTAAGCTTCACCCCAGTGGGCCAGCTGGCCGGCCAGGGCTCCACGGCCAGGGCCACCAGCTACGCCTTCACCGACGCCGGCATCGGGCCCAAAGTGGCCAGCGGCCAGCCCGTCTACTACCGCCTGCAGCAGGTCGACCAGGACGGCACGGTGCACTACTCGCCCGTGCGCTCGGTCAGCTTTACGAAGTCGGCGGCCCTGGCCCTGACGCTCTACCCCAACCCGGCCAGCGCGGCCACGGGCCTGGACTTGAGCGCCCTGCCGTCCACCGGCACCTACCAGGTGCTGCTGCTCGACGCCACCGGCCGCCAGGTGCGCCAGCTGACCCTAGGCGGCGGGCTGGTGCAGCACTTGGAGCTGAGTGACCTGGCCACCGGCACCTACCAGGTGCTGGTTAGCGGCCAGCGGCCCGACGGCTCGGTGCTGCGCCAGGTGCTGCGCCTCATCAAGGAGTAAACAAGCAAGCCCCTAGGGCCCTCCTGGCTAGTAAAAGCCCCCCGCTTCTCTGAAGCGGGGGGCTTTTTGGTGTACAGCGCCCACGCTCGGCAGCGACGAAGCCGAAGAATGATAAAATACAATTATTAATAAACAAATTAACATGAATTATAATATGACTTTTCTAATATCGCATTTTAACTTAATAACAATTTCACTTTTCTTTGAGAAACACCATTAAAAAACAAAAAAGCAGGTTGAAATTTGCACATAGCTTAGTAATCATTATTTATTGAGCTGCGCCTACCCTTATAGTTCTCCTTTATTTGACGCCTATTTTTTTCCATGAAAACATTTTTAATTGTACTATTATCCGTGCTATGGGGCAGTGATGCCCTAGGCCAAACATTATATACATTCAATGGGGGCGGCACTACTGGCGCTTGGACTGATGCTTCTACCTGGACCACCGACCCCACGGGCTCTACCAGCATCAACGCGCGGGTGCCGGATGCGACGTATAATAACGTAGTCATTACCAATAGCTTCACGGTGAGCGTTACCAGCGCCATCACTACGGCGGGGCTTAACATCACCATTCAGCGGGGCGGGACGCTCGACCTAACGTCGGCCAGCGCCACCTTTGCGCCGCTCCGCAGCCTAGGGGGGCAGGGCACGCTGCGCATCGGGGCGCCCTACTTCCCCCGTATTCCGGTCAACGGCAACAACTTCGACGACGCGGGCACCGGCACGGTCGAGTTCTACAACTGGTCGGCCACTACCGCCACGCTGCCCATCCCCAAAACGGGGCAGTACAACAACCTACGCCTGCTCAATACCAGCGCCACCGCCTACACCGCCCAGCTCGACAGCACCCTGACGCTGGCCGGCAGCCTCACGCTGACGCGCACCAACACCACGGCTACCGCCCCGCTGATATCCATGAACCTGGGCAAAACGGCCAGCGCCAACCGCACGCTCAACATCCTGGGCAACGTGACGGTGGGCGTGGGTACGGCCCTAGGGGTATCGGCCGTAACGGGCGCGCACGTGCTGAACGTGAGCGGTAGCCTGGTAAACAACGGCACCGTGCGGCTGCACAACACCACCACCAACGCCAAAGGCCAGCAGACCGACGACCAGATAGCCCTACTCAATTTTACGGGCGCTACCGATGCCAACTTTGCCTGCAATGGCCTGACCGACCTTGATATTCTGCAAGTCGATAAGGGTATTGATAGCCAGGTGCTGCTGAACGTGACGGCTACGGTAGCTACCAGCACCACCGCGCCTTCGGGCAATCGGGGAGATGGCAACCTGCGCCTGAGCCACACGGGCGACGGGCGCCTATTGGCGCTCATAAATGGCGTTACCAAGCTGGGCGGCAACATCAACTTGTCTAGAATTCACCGTGGCTCGTTTGCGGGCGCCGGCGCCGGCACTGGCTACTACGAGCTAGGCTCATCGGCTACCAGCCCGACGCTGTGGATAGCGGGTGCCCAGGTCAATAATAATACTGCCCTGGCCTTTGTGGTCTACGGCACCTACCGGATATCGTCCGGCACGTTCATCAGCGTTACCTCCGACGCCATGGTGGTACGCGAGGACGGCCAGATGCTGATTGAAGGTGGCACGACCACGGTCGATAAGTTTCGGCCATCCAGCACTTCTGCCAACCACCGGGGGTCGTTTATCATGACCGGCGGCGTGTTCGAAGCCACGGGCACCTACGCCGGTAGTGGGGCCACTACCAACTTCGCCCGCTTTGCCATTCCCTACCTCACGCAGTCGTTTCGCATGTCGGGCGGCACGCTGCGGGTAGCCAATCCGGCCAACTGCCCCGGCCTGCTCCACATCGGTATCAACTCCAGCAACGCCATTGTATCGGGCGGTAGCATTGAAGTGCAGTTGCCCAACACCAACACCAATGGCAACATCCTGACTACGGCGCCCCTGTGGAACTTAACGATTCTGAAACCCGCGCTCACCAACAGTACCACCAGCAAGGCCATGCTGGCCGACATTACTTCGGAGTACACCAGCGGGGCTACTAACACGGCCCAGCCCCTGACGGTGCTCAACAATTTCTTAGTAGACGGCACCAACCCCACCACGTTCGACGCAAATGCGCAGAACGTTACCATCCAAGGCTCACTCATCATCAACTCGGGCAGCACCTACCTGCCCAGCGGCAACACCACTACTTTCAGCGGCCGGCAAGACCAGCTGCTAACCAACGACGGCGCCATCGGCGCGTCCGACAATACCTTCAACAACTGGGTGATTGACAAGCCGGCGGGCACGCTGACCCTAGGGGGCGCGGCTACGTATTACACCGTGCCGGCCGCCGGCACGCTGAGCCTGCTCAACGGCGTACTGAATGACGGGGGCGCTACCATTAACGTGCTGGGCAACATGGTGAACTCAGCCTCGCACACCAGCGGCGGCGGCGGGGGCAGCATCACCCTGGCCGGCAGCGGCGGGCAGGTCATCAGCGGCAACAACAATGGCGTATTTGGCAACCTAAAGCTATTTAGCACCGCCGCCGATGGCACGGTAGCCGTGACCATGACCGCCAATATGAGCGTGGCCAGCGTGCTCACCATGGGCAGCAACAACCTGCTGGCCATCGGCGCCAACCGCCTAGCCCTTACCAACGTGCTGAGCGGCGCCTTGGCCCTAGGCCCCGGCAATACCTACTCGAAGAACTGCTTTATCCAAACCGCTGGCAACCAGAGCGACCTGGGGCTGCAGCGCACCTTCGGCAAGGGCGACTCCTTTTTGTACCCAGTGGGCACGGGGGCCGGCACTACAGCCCGCTACGCGCCCGCTACGATTGAGCTGCGCCTGGCTTCATCGGCCGCCCTCACCAGGTTTGGGCAAGTGAGCGTGAGCCCCGTTAGCTCGCGCAACCCCTTCGTGGCCAGCACCACCAACTCGCTGGCCTACTACTGGAAGGTGCGCAGCGTTGGCTTCGGCACCATTCCGGCCAGCTCGGTGTACGAAACCTTTACCATGACCAACGCCGACGCGGCCCTGCCCACGAACGCCTCGCTCACCAGCTACGTGCCGGGCCGCTACCTACCCACGGCCTGGACTAAATACAGCGGCACCATCAACCGGGGCGCCGCGGTATCCGACATCGTAATTAGCGCCATCGATGATTTTCCGGGCGAGTTTACGGCCGGCCAAGCGAGCACTTTCGGTCCCATAACCGCCTTTTACAGCCGGGTAGCCAGCGGCAACTGGGAAGACAAGAATACCTGGAGCACCGCCGGCTTCAACGGGGCGGCGGCTTCCGGCATTCCCGCTTCCAATAACCCGGTGTTCATTGGCTCGGCCAGCGGCCAGCTCTACCACACCGTGACCGTGACGCAAGCCAACGCCAAATCGGGCTCGCTGGTTATTGACCGGGGCTCGGTGATGGACGTGGGCACGACCACGGGCCACAACTTCGGCGCCCTGCCCGATGCGAAAGTGGGTGGCTCGGGCCGCCTACGCGTAAGCTCATCCGCGGCTACCGTTACCTTTCCGGGGGGCGACTTCGGCTCGTTTCTGCAGCAAAACGGCGGCACGGTGGAGTACTACACTACCGGCACCCAAGACTTTACGGTGCCCACCGCTTCGGGCACGCTCACCCTCAACCAGTACCGCAACCTGTGGCTGAACGCGGGCACGAGCCGCACCATCACGCTGCCCAGCCAGGACCTGCGCGTGTATGCGCAACTGAAAACCGGCGTGGCCAACACCCTAGGGGGCACTACCACCACTTACCCCGGCCTGGTGCTGCTGAGCAACGGGGCCGCCGGCAACCTGCGCGCCGATTCGCTGCTGGCCGTGCAGGCCGGCACCCTGCGCTTTGCCAACGCCACGGCCCGCACCCTGACCCTCGATACCGACCTGCGGGTGGATGCCGGGGCTACCTTCGACGTGGCGACCAGCGGCACGGCCGTGGCCAACGCCCTGACCGTAGGGGGCTCCTTGACCAACAATGGCACCCTGGACTTGAAAACGGGCACCACCACCCTCTACACAGCCAGCCTGACTTTTGGCGGCACCCAGGATGCCAATTTCACCGGCACCACTACCAACGCCCTCACCGACCTGAGCACTCTGACCCTGAACAAGGGCCTAGGGCAAACTGCCACCCTCAACCTGGACGTAGCTGGCACCCTGACCACGCCCACCAGCAACTGGCTAGGCCTAGTGAACGGTACGCTGCGCTACGCCAAAACGACGGGTACGCTCACCATCCACAACGCTGCTTCGCCCTACGCCATCCCCGACGCCGCGGCCCTGACCGTGGATGCGCCCGGTGCCAACGTGACCGTGGCCACTGGCGGCGGCGCCACCACCAGCACCAATACCCCGGCTAACAACACCAGCTCGCCCTCGGACCTGAAGCTGGCGGGCCAGCTGCAAGTGCTGCAAGGCACCCTGAGCGTGGGCGCCGTCGGCAACCTGGGCAACGACCTGGAGTATGCCAGCGCCGGGGCGCCCACCATTCGGGTGGGCACGGGCGGCACCCTCTACGTGAACGGGCAGGTGCGCCGCACCACGGCCAACACCAGCGGCTCGCTGCGCTACGACCAAAGCGGCGGCACTGTGAGCATCGACGGGGCGCGGGCCGAGGTGTACCAAAACAACGAGCGCGGCTTGTTTGAGGTGCAGGGCCCCAAGAGCATCTTCCGCATGAGCGGGGGCACCCTAGCCCTGCGCGGTACCAACACGCGGCCTACCATCATCGCTGACCTGTACCTGCGCCCCGACTCGACGGTGGTGACGGCGGGCACGGTGCTACTGGGCAAAAACGCCACCGGCAACCTCACGGTCAGCGTGGAGTCGCTGGTGCCCCTCTACGACTTAAAGGTTGAAACCGGCCCTAGCAGCAGCGGCACCAATACGGGCCTGCTCACCGGCGTGAACCCGCTGCGCCTGAAGGGCTCGCTAACCATTGCCAGCAACTTCTCGTTCTTCAACGCCAACAGCCTAGGGCTGAGCATCGACCAAAATCTGGTAAACAACAACGCCTCGACCAATACGGGCCTGGTGGGCACCGGCGGCGGCGGCTTCCAGCCCGGCACGGCCACCCAAACCACTACCTTCACCGGCCTGGGCCCGGTGGTGCAGGAGCTGATGGGCCCGGCGGGCAACCTCACCGTCTTTGGCGGCTTGGTAGTGAACAACGCCCAAACCGGCGGCACCCTGCAGCTAGACCGCAACGCTCGCGTGGTGGGCACCCTCACCATTGCCAAGGGCACGCTGGCCGACAACGGCCAGACGCTAACCGCCCTGGGCGACGTGGTGAACACGGCCACCCACAGCAGCACCGGCAGCGGCAGCCTCACGCTGGCCGGCACCACCAACCAGAACCTCGACGGCAACCACCGCGGCCGCTTCGGCAACGTAGTGCTGAACAACGCGGCGGGCGCCACCACCCTGGCCAACCAGGAAATCACGGGCGTGCTGACGATGACCAGCGGCGTGCTCACCATCGGCTCTAACCTGCTGTGGCTGAGCAACCCGGCCGCCGGCGCCATCACGGGCTTCTCGGCCGCGCGCTTCATTCGCACCAACGGCATTGTGGCCGACCTGGGGCTGCGCAAGAGCTACCCGGCGGGCACGCTCAACTTCACCTTCCCGGTGGGGGCCGCTGCCAAGTACACGCCCGTCGTGCTGAACGTGACGGGCGGCAGCTCCGCCGCCGGCCTGGTAACCGTGCAGCCCATCGACCTGGCTCACCCCTCGACCACCGGCTCCGGCACCAATAAAATCTCTTTCTACTGGAAGGTAAGCAGCACGCTCAACTCCCCCACGGTGAACCAGCAGTTCACCTACGGCGACAATGACGTGAAGGGCGACGAAACCACCTACAAGGTGGGCCGCTTCTACAAAGGCGCCTGGACGCCCCTAGGCGGCATTACAGCCAGCACGAACGATGCCGCCGCCAATACCTTGAGCAACAACGGCTACACGGGCACTTCCGGCAGCATCGACGGTGACTACACGGGCGGCGAAACGACGGAGTTTGGCCTGGTACCCACCTTCTACAGCCGCAACTCGACGGCCGGCCAGGCGGGCGGCGCCAATTGGGATAACGCGGCCGCGTGGACGTCGAACTCGGATGGCTCGGACCCGCTGCCAACTTTCAACAGCACGCCTACGCTGGCTAATCCCGTGGTTATCCGCAGCGGACACCTTATCAACGCGAATGGCTCGAGCCGGGGCGCGGCCACGCTGCAACTGCTGGGCACCCTGGACCTGAGCACCGGCGTGGCAAACAACTTCAACACCGTGACGGGCACCGGCACCGTACGCATTGGCTCGGCGCTGTTTCCGGCCGGCAACTACTCGGCCTTCATGCTGGCCGATGGCGGCACCGTGGACTACAGCGGCGCCGTGCAGTTGCCCGCCCGCGACACGTACAACAACCTGACGTTTTCGGGTGGCAACGCCAAGCAGCTCAGCAACTTGGACCTGACCATCAACGGCGCGCTGACCGTGGCCGCCAACACGACGGTTAACAACCTCACCAACCAGAGCATTACCCTGACCTCGGCCACGAGCGGGGCCACCCTAGGGGGTACCTTTAACCTGGGCGACGGCCCACTGACTACCGGGGCCTTCCTCAACAATACGGGCACCCTCAACCTGGGGGCCGGCCTGCTTAACGTGGGCACGAGCTTCGCCAACGCCGGCACCGTGAACCTGGGCACCGGCAACGTGGTGGTGGGCACCGCTTTCGGCAACAGCGGCACCTACAATGCCAACAAAGGCACCGGCAACCTGAGCGTGAGCACTACCTTCGACAACAGCGGCACCTACAATGCCGGCGCCGGCCAGCTGCTCGTCAACGGTGACCTGACCAACGCGGCCAGTGGCACGCTTACCGCGGCCGGCGGCGACATCACCACCCAGGGCAACTTCACGAACTCGGGCGTTTACGCCGCCACCGATAACCTGCCCAATACGCTGCGCGTAGCGGGCAACTTCAGCAACCTGAGCAACGCCACCTCGCAGGGTAAAGTTAACCAGCCCACGGCGCTGGCAGCTTCCACCAGCTCGTTTACGGCGAAGGCTACCAACATGGTGCTGCGTGGCAACTTCCTCAACACGGGCAGCTTCGTGCCCGGCACCAGCGTGGTGCAGCTGCTGCTCGACAACAACTACTCGCTGACGGGCCCCACCACGTTCTTCGACTTGCAGAAGGGCGGCGCGGGCAACCTCTCCCTGGGCAACGGCACCAACGTGACGGTAGCCGACTTGCTAACGATGCGCAACGGCCTGATTTACACGGGTACCAGCAACATCGTCAACCTGAGCAACGCAAACGTGCAGCCCATTGTGGGCGCCAGCTCCACCACCTACGTGGCCGGGCGCCTGGCCATGGCCCTGCCCAACACCGCCAACAGCATCCGCACGTTCCCGGTGGGCCTGGGCGGGCGCTACCGCCCGATTACCATCGTGCCGCAGGGCACCAATTCGAGCAGCCCGGTGGTGCTTACCGAAATCTTTAACAGCGCCCCCCAAGGCCCGCTCGACGGCACAATGTCCAACATGTCGTCCAACCGCTACTACCGCGTGCAGCTGCAGTCGGGCAGCATCGACAATCCCACGGTGCAGCTCAGCTTCAACACCGACGCGGTAGACGAGCAAGTGTACGTGCCGGGCAACCTGCGCGTGGCGAAGTCGAGCGGCACCAGCGGCCCCTGGACCACCACCGGCGGCAGCGGGGTGTTCTCGCCCGAGGCGCCGCGCGGCTACGTGGTGTCGGCCCCTACTAGCGACGCCTCCTCCGTCATTACCAGCAACTCGTTCTTCGCCCTGGCCTCGACCAACAAGGTCGATAACCCCCTCACGCCGGCGCCGCTGCCCGTCGAGCTGGTGCAGTTCACGGCTACCCGCCAGGCTTCGGCCGTGCGCGTAGCCTGGACTACGGCCTCCGAAAAGAACAGCGCCTACTTCGTGGTGCAGCGCTCGCCGGATGGGCACACTTTTGCCGAGCTCACCCGCGTGGTGGCCCTGGGCAGCAGCGCCAACCGCCACGACTACGCCACCCTCGACGCCGCCCCGCTGCCGGGCCTGAGCTACTACCGCCTGCAGCAGGTAGACCGCGACGGCACCTTCACGTACTCGGCCGCGGTGGCCGTGCACTTCGAGAGCCAGGCCGTAGCCGCCTCGCTAGTGGCCTACCCCAACCCGGTAGCGGCCACTAGCCAGCGCTTCCAGCTGCAGGCCCTAGGCCTGCCCACGCCCGGCGGCACGGTGCAGCTCTTCGACAACGTGGGGCGCCTGGTGCTGCGCCAAGCCGCCGCCCCCGGCACGGCCGAGGTCACGCTGGAGCCCCGCCAGCCGCTGGCCCCCGGCCTCTACTTCGCCACCTGGCAAGCGCTGGACGGCCAGCAGCTCACCACCAAGGTGCTGGTAGAGTAGCCCTGGCCTCCCCTAAAAAGCCCCGGTCGCCCACAGGTGCGGCCGGGGCTTTTTTGTTGCTAGCCACCAGTAAATCAGCCACCGGCCTTTGCCAGCTGGCCGCGAGCGCCGCAGGGCCTAGGGTGCTTGCTGTAAGTAATTTACAGCGCATCCACATTCCGGGTAGGGGCTGGGCTCGCCCCTGCCCGGCGGCCGCGCCAGTTCAACGATTGTCGTTCGATGGCGGGCGGGGGCAAGCCCCGCCCTACCCAGACCTTGACACTTTTAAGTAGTCGCCTTGCGCGCGTGACCAAGCAAGTACCTCTTTCCCTAACCACTGCCTGCTCACTACGGCTGCCCCGAGGCCCCTTACCACGCAAAAGGCCCCGCCCAACTAAGTGGACGGGGCCTTTGCTTTGGGGCTGCCGAGGGGCCTAGGGCCCGGCTATTTCTTCTCGATGCGGCGCACGGCGGTTTCTGAGCCCTGGCGCACCTCTAGCAGGTAGATGCCAGCGGCCAGGCTGGCCGGCAGGCGCAGGCGCTGCGAGGCGGGCAGGGCCTGCGGGGCCAGCACTTGCCGGCCCGTCAGGTCGCGCAGGGCCACGGTGGCGGCGCCCGGCTGCGGCAAGCTTACTTGCACGTAGTCGGTGGCGGGGTTGGGGTAGAGGGCCAGGCCGGGCAGTGCCTGGCTGGCGGCCGCGGCTAGCGCCAGGCTAAACGAGGTAGTGCTGGTAGCGGTGCCGCCGGGCGTGACGACGGTGAGCGGGCCACTCGCGGCTACGCTGGCGGGCACCACCAGCGTAATGGAAGTAGCCGACACTACCGTGTAGCCGCTAATGGCTTGGCCGCCAATGCTCACGGCCGTGGCCCCCGTAAAATTGGTGCCCGTGATGGTGACGGTGGTGCCCACCGCGCCCGTAGCGGGCGTGAAGCTGGTGATGGTGGGCGCCAGCACTACCGGCGCCATGGCTGCTCCCCGAAAGGCTTTGTTGGTGCCGGGGGTGGCCACGGCGGTTGGCAGGGCTACCACGCTGGGCGCCACGTTGTAGCCCGTCGCATCGGTGAGCACAAACAAGCCCCCGGCGCTGGTGGCAGCCAGCGTCACGGTGGTGCCCACCGTGCGGCCGCCCAGGCCCCGCACGGCTGTGCTGGCCGAGCCGGCAATGGTGCCGCTCAGCACCCAGCTGCCGTTCACCAAGCTCCATTTCTGGATGCCGCCGCCCGCCGTGGTGCGGTCGTCGGCCACGTATACTACGTCCACGCCTGGCACATCGGCGCTCAGGTCGGCAAAGTAGAAGCTGTTGGGGCTGCTGTCCGTGGCGCCCGCAAAGCCGGGCAGCACTGCCACCGTGCTGGCAGCCGTGGGCAGCCCCGTACCCACCTGGCTTAGGCCCAGGTAGGGGCTGGTGGTGGTGGCCAGGTAGAGGTTATTATTAGCCCCGATGCCAATGGCGCGCACGCTGGCGGGGGCGGGGGCCAGCGGCGTGCTGGTGTCGGTGCCAAACGCCTGGTAGCGCACGCCCGAGGCGCTACCCACGCTGTAGAAGCTGCTGCCATCGGCCGTCACCGCCGCCCGAATGCTGGCCCCGTCGAAGGCATCGGCACCGGGACTGGTGCTGGTATCAATGCTGCCATCGGCGCCAATCAGGGCAATAACCCGCGCCACGTCGGTAGCTGCCGAGTTGAATACGGTCGTGCCCGGCGCGGTGCCGTAGCCGGTCAGCACCAGGTAGCGGCCGTCGGCCGAGCGGGTCAGAATTAGCTCACTGGTCAGCGTGCCGTTGGCGGTGAGCGGAAAGTTATTGCCGGTGATGGACGTAGGCAGCGCCACCGACTGCACCAGCCGGCCGGCGGGGGTGTACTCATCCAGAAACACCGCCGTAGCCGCCGTGGTGAGGGCCGCCGAGCCATCGCCCACGCGCGCTACCACAATATTATTGGGCTGGAAAGGGGCCGCTGAAGCCAGTACGGGCGCTGCCAGAGTTGCCAGCAGCAAGCCAGCGGAGTATAAATATTTCATGGACTAACTTTAAATAAGGAAGAAAATAAGGTAATGAAGTAGGATTAATACCTTCTCCAAGCCAAATGTACTAGCGCCCCGCAAAAACCCCTAGGCCCCGCCAGCAATTGCGGCCGCCGGCCGACCTTTGGCTTTTCGTTTGTCTTCCTTTTTTATGGCTGCAACTACCCCTAGGCTCACCCACCTCAACGATGCCGGCCAGCCCGCGATGGTCAACGTGGGCGACAAGCAAGTAACCGCCCGGCTGGCCCGCGCCCGCGCCCGCGTGCGCCTCGGCGCCGAACTGGTGGCGCTGGTGCAGGCCGGCGACCTGCCCACCCGCAAGGGCCCCGTGTTTCAAACCGCCATTCTGGCCGGCGTGATGGCCGCCAAGCGCACCGCCGACCTTATTCCCCTCTGCCACCCCCTAGGGCTCGACGACTGCCAAGTGCGCATCGACGTGCTGGACGACGAGCGCATTGAAATCGAGTGCACCACTCGCGTCACGGGCAAAACCGGCGTGGAAATGGAGGCCCTCACCGGCGCTTCAGTGGCCGCCCTCACGGTGTACGATATGTGCAAGGCCCTCTCGCACGGCATTGTGATTGAAGAAACCCGCCTGCTGGAGAAAACGGGCGGCAAGTCGGACTATCTATTTACGGAGTAAGCAGGTGAAGGAGAAAATTGGTGAATGAGTGAAGGAGCAAAAAGACGGTCATGCTGAGCTTGCCGAAGCATCTCTACCGCACGATACGGCGTGGTAGAGATGCTTCGGCAAGCTCAGCATGACCGTCTTTTCGCTTTACTCAGTTACTTACCTACTCATTTACCGCCCCTTAGGGATGCGCGGATACCCAGACGGTGCCGTCTTCGTACTCCTCCTTTTTCCAGATGGGCACTACTTCCTTCAGCGTGTCGATGATGAACTGGCAGGCGGCGAAGGAGTCGGCCCGGTGGGGCGTGGACACGGCCACCACCACGGCCACGTCGCCGATTTCGAGGGTGCCGTGGCGGTGCACTACGGCCACCTGGCGCAGTACGGGCCACTTTTCCTGGGCCATTTCGGCCACGCGGCGCAGCTGGTGCACGGCCATGGGCGGGTAAGCTTCGTAGTGCAGGCGCACCACGCGGCGGCCCTCGCTGCGGTTGCGCACCGTGCCTACGAAGGCGTTCACCGCCCCGGCTTCGTCGGATTCGGCGGCTTGCAGCACGGCGGCTACGTCAATGGGCTGGTCGGTCAGGTCGATGAGCATACTAGTCGTCGGGTGGTCTATTGGTGCGGGGCGCCTAGCCCCCGCTCACCGGCGGAATGAGCGCAATCTCGTCGCGCTCGTGCAGGGCCACTTCCGCGCCCGCGTACTCGTTGTTGACGGCCACGGCCAGGCTGCGCAGGCGGCCCAGCTCGGGGTAGCGGGTGCGCAGCGTAGCCAGCAGCTCGCCCACCGACTGCCCTTCGCCCGCCGGCAACGCCAGCGACGACTGGCCCACTATCTCGCGGGCAATTCCAAAAAGCGCAACGTTAATCATGAGGAGTTGTAAGTTAAAAGTTAGGAGCTACGAGTTATCATGCTGATTATGAGCTACCTCATCACTCCCTACTTAACCGCCGATGGTGGCCATGCTCTCGAAGTTGAGCTGGTGGGTGGGGCGCTGGCGCTCGGCCTCGAAGCCGTTGGCGGCGCGGTGGTAAAACGCCTGGGCCAGCGCCTGAGCAATGGTTTCGTCGCTTTCGCCCTGGCGCAGCAGGGCGCGCAGGTCGAGGCCGCCCTGGTCGTAGAGGCAGGTTTTGATGCTGCCCTCGGCCGTGAGGCGCAGGCGGTTGCAGGTGCCGCAAAAGGTGCGCGAGTAGGCCGCGATGATACCAATGCGCCCCACGTGGCCCGCCACGCTGTACTCGGTGGCAGTGGCACCGGCCGGCGCAGGCGCGGGCAGCAGCGGTCCCAAGTGGGCCTCCAGGTGCTGCCGAATGCGGCGATGGTTCCAGGGCAGCGACTCGGCGGTGGCCACGTGGCTGCCCCCGTTGAAAGGCATCTCCTCGATAAAGCGCACCTCGATGGGCAGTTCGCGGGTCAACTCGGCCAGCGGCACCAGGTCCTGGATGTTGCGGCCGTCCATGACCACGGCGTTGATTTTGAGCTGAATACCGGTCTTGAGTACCGCCTCCAGGGTTTGCAGCACGGCCGGCAGCTCGTCGCGCCGGGTGATGTCAAAGAAGCGCTGCCGGTCGAGAGTATCCAGGCTCAGGTTGATGGCGCGCACCCCTAGGGCGGCCAGCGTGGGCACGTGCGGCGCCGTCAGTACCCCATTGGTGGTCATGTTAATGTCGCGCAGGCCGGGCAGCTCAGCCAGGCGGCTGATGAAGGGCACCAAGTCGCGCCGCACAAAGGGCTCGCCGCCGGTCAGGCGCACCTTACGCACCCCCAGGCGCGTCATGATGCTGGTGAGGCGTAGCATCTCCTCGTAGCTTAGCACCTCGTGGCGTGGCAGGTACTTGATGCCTTCTTCGGGCATGCAGTAAAAGCAGCGCAGGTTGCAGCGGTCGGTCACGGCCAGGCGCAGGTATTCCAGCGGGCGGCCGTGGGCGTCGTAGAGGGTGGTAGGGGTAGAAAGCAGGCTGCTCATGCAAAAACGAAGGTAGGCGGGCGCGCCAGAACCTATTCTACCCCCAACACCGCCCGCGTGTTTTCATTCCCTCGGATATTTTTCGCGCTGTATTTGGGCGGCTATAGCGCTCGGGTTGCTTTCCATTCTCAGCGAACCACCGAGAGGGTATGCACCCCGCGCTGCAAAGGCAGGGCATAGGCAGTTTTTACGAGGCGCAGCGGCTCGGGCCCGGTGGGTGCCCCCACCACCCGCCAAAAATCGAGGCTGCCAGAAGCCAGCAGGTCGTCGAGGTGCCCAAAGTTGGCTACCGCCAGGCGCCGGCTGCTGGCGTCGAACACGGCCGATTCGGGCAGCATGCCGTCGAAGGCGAAATCGCCGGCGCTGGTGAGGGCGCCGCTCGCGGGGTCGATGGCCAGCAGCGTGAGCGAGGCGTAGCGCCCGCGCTGGGCACTGCCCACCGGCTGAAAGGTTTGCTCCAGGTTGGTGGTCACCAGCAGGCGGCCGTCGGGGCTCACGGCCAGCCCCTCGGGAATGTAGCCGGTGGGGGCGCGCGACACTAGCTCGTGCGTGGGCTCGGCGGCGGTGCCAGGGTGCGCGTCGAGACGCACGCTCAGCACCCAGCCGTGCTGGCGCTCGTTGGGCGCCGGCGAGGCCGGGCCCCCATTGGCAAACACGAAGCGCCCGTCGGGACTGAAGCAGGTGAGCAGGTTGCCCGATTCGATGGCTACGGCATTGCCCCAGCGCGCTAGCTGCCAGCCCGCGCCCACCGCCTGCACGCTGGCCAGCAGCAGCTGGTTTTTGGTTTTGTTGGTGAGTGCCAGCAAGGGGCGGCTGGGATGAAAAACGGCCGTTACCAGCTCGTCGCCCGCCGTCCAGTCCGGGATGGGCACGGCGGCCCCGCCCGACAGACGCCCCCGCCCGAAGCGATACAGCCAGAGCGGCGCGGCCGTGCCGTCGCCGGCGGGGTGCACGGCTAGCGCCACCAGGGTGCCGTCGGCGCTCACCGATACGCCTACCGCCCGGCGCGGCCCCAGCACCTGCTGCACCACGCGCGGGTGCCGCAGGTCGGCCAGGTCCACCACCGAGATGAGGCGGCCGTTGGGCAGGCCGGTCAGCGTACCCCCGGCACTCGAACTGGTGCGGGGACCGCGGGTTTCGATGGTGATGGCGTAGCGGCCATCGGGCGTGGTGGCTACGGCGGCCGGGGGGCCCGTTACCGAGTTGCTGATGGGCAGCGTCTGCATGCTAACTGGCGCCACCCGGCGCCCGTCGAAGCGCACCACGCTCAGCACGTCGGTGCCCGCTGGCGGGCCCAGCTTATCATCCACGTAGGCCGAGGGCACCATGTCGGCATCAGACAGGGCCACGATGGCTTTGGCCTGAAAAGCATCGGGCACCGCCGCCGCCGCGCGGGCCGGCGCCTGGGCCCGCCCCACAGTAGCGAGCCCTAGGGTAGCAACAACCAGCAAGCCGCTGGCGAGGAAACACGTGCTGCGCATAGCTTATAGCATTATTTACCACTCATCCAGGCCGCCGCGCAGGGCTTGCACGTTGGTATGCCCTAGGGCCTGCAACAGCGCCAAGGCCTGGCGGCTGCGCACCCCGCTTTGGCAGTACAGCACCACCGGGCCTTGGCGCGGCACCTCGGCGGCGCGGGCGGCCAGCTCGGGCAGCGGCAGCGGCAGGGCGCCCGGCAGGTGGCGGCGCGCATACTCCAGGGGCCCGCGCACGTCCAGCAGCACCGGTGGGGTGTGGGCCACCAGCAGGCTGCGCAGTTCGGCCACCGATAGCTCGCTGGCAGCGGGCACCGAGGCGCAGCTGGCGTCCAGGTAGTCGGCCGGGTTGGCGGTATCGAGGTTGATGGCAGCGCGCGCAGGGTCGCGCTGAAAGCGCAGGGTACGCGTTTGAAAGCTCAGGGTATCGAGCAGCCAGAGGCGGCCGCTCAGCACGTCGCCCAGGCCCAGCAGCACCTTCAGGGTTTCGGTGGCCTGCACGGTGCCCACCAGGCCGGGCAGCACGTTGAGCACGCCGGTGGCGTTGCAGTCGGGCGCTTCGGCCGCGCTGGGCACCTCCGGAAACAGGCAGCGGTAGCTAGGCCCGCCCTGGTAGTTAAACACCGATACCTGACCCTCAAACTTATAGATGGCCCCCGACACCAACGGCCGGCCTAGGCTCACGCAGGCGTCGTTGAGCAGGTAGCGGGTGGGGAAGTTGTCGGAGCCGTCCACCACCACGTCGTAGGCCGCCACCAGCTCGCGCACGTTGGCGGAACTCACGCGCACGGGGTGCAAAGTGTAGTGCACCAGGTTATTGAGGCGGCGCAGGGCGCGGGCGGCGGCTTCTACCTTGGGGTGGCCCACGTCGTCGGGGCCGTAGAGGATTTGGCGGGGCAGGTTGGTTAGCTCCACCTGGTCGGCGTCGGCCAGGCCCAGGGTGCCCACGCCGGCCGCGGCCAGGTACTGCAAGATGGGGCAGCCCAGGCCCCCCGCGCCCACCACCAGCACACGGGCCGCTTGCAGGCGGGCCTGGCCGGCCTCGCCAATTTCGGGGAGCTGCAAGTGGCGGCGGTAGCGCTGGCGCTCGGCCGCGGTAAAGGCGTGGGACATGGCGGCTTTTTAGGTAATAAAGCAGTTTGCCGGAGGAAAGTTGCGGCCTACAACCCCGCCGGCCGGCCGGGCGTACCTCCGCGCATGACTCCCTTCCCCTCCCAACCCGCCGAAGCCAAGCGCAGCCCGGCCGAAAATTTCAGCGGCACCGCCTGGGTAACCATGCTGGTTCCCGCTGGCACGCCCACCGACTGCACGGTGGGCGACGTATGGTTTGAGCCCGGCTGCCGCAACAGCTGGCACTCGCATCCCCGCGGCCAAGTGCTGGTGGCTACGGCCGGCGCGGGCTACTACCAGGAGAAAGGCCAACCCGCCCGCCTGCTGCGCGCCGGCGAAGCCGTGAGCATTGCGCCCGGCGTGGTGCACTGGCACGGGGCTACGGCTACTAGCACCTTCGCCCACCTAGCCATTCAGCCCCGCGCTAGCGAGAACGATACTAATTGGCTACAGCCGGTGACGGACGAGGAGTACCGGGCCGCGCATCAAGGGTAGCGTACGCAGCTATTTTTTCGGTTACTACACTTATTTTCAGTTGCTTATGAAAGGCTTACGCAACATGCTGCTTAGCGGACACCTAGGCTGTGGACGTTGGCTATTGCCTGTGCTCGGGACGGGGCTGCTGGTGCTGGCCATGCAGCAAAGCGCGGTGGCTCAGGTTCCGGCCAGCACCCAGGTGGTGCGGCTGGCCAAGCTCGAAATTTATCCCAACCAAGTTGAAGGCTACAAAGCCGCCCTGCGCGAGGGCGTCGAAACCGCCATGCGCGTCGAGCCGGGTGTGCTGACGCTCTACGCGGTGCAGGAAAAAGCCAACCCCACCCGCTTCACCCTGCTGGAGATATACGCCAGCCCGGCGGCCTATCAGGGGCATATCCAGACGCCGCATTTCCTCAAGTACAAAACCGGCACCAAGGACATGGTGAAGTCGCTGGAGCTTATTGACACTGTACCGCTGGTGCCCGGCATGAGAATAAAGTAACCAAGTAGAGGCACTTGCGCCGCCTAGGGGCGCCTAGGGCTACCCCCGAAGCTATAGCGCACACTGGCCGACACTGAACCGCACAGATTGCCGCCGTACGGGTTGGGGCGGGTGACGGAAAGCTGCCCCAGGCCATTGAGAAGCAGCTCGATATGCGAGCCGGCCGCGTAGCGCAGGCTAAGCCCGGCGTCGAGGTAGTTTTCCAGGGTCTGCGTATTCGAACCAAACGAGTAGAACACCACCTGGGCGTCGTTGCGAGCGGCAAAATTGTCGCGGGTGGATATTTGGGCCACCGTTACGCCGGCCAGCAAATCCAGGTGCAGGCGGGTGGCTTGCTCGGGCGACAAGCCAAGGCGCAGCAAAATCGGCACGCCCACGATTTGCCGCGTCACCTCGGTGCGCACGTGCGCGTGGATGTTGGTATTGGTCGTCTGGTCGTAAAAAGTCGGCTCCGACACGTACTCGTTTACTTCGGCGTGCCGGGCGTAGCTGGTGCTCATTTCCAGCGCCACGCGGGGCGTCAGGCGCACCCCAAGGGTGAGTTCGGGTGAAGGGCCGCTCTTAAAAAACTCGTTGAAGGAGCGGTAGATTCCTGCCGACGCCCCTAGGCCCACAAACACCCTAGGGTGCAGCTTGCTGGTTGCTGGCTGGCCGGGTGCTGGTGGCGGGGCTTGCGCTACGCTAAGCCGCGGGCAGCCTAGAGCCAGTAGGCTAGGCACGAGTAGTAGCAGTGGGCGCATAGCTGATTACCGGAAAAATACTGGAGCAAGTAAGCCCCAATTTTCTCAAAATCAACTACTCACTCTACTCCAGGGTGGCTGGTAAGCACCGGTAGTTCGGTCTAGTACACGCACTGGTACCGTCCCACCGGTGCTTTAGCCCAGCAGCCCGGCCGCAGGGTGGTTCTCTACAGCCCGAATTGCACCGTCAGGTAATACAGGCCGCCTACGCTAGGGCCGCCTAAGTAGGTCACGTAGTAATTGTTAATCAAGTTAGTAGCGCCCAGCTTAAACTTGAGCGTGCTGGCCGGCACGGCGTAGCTCACTTGCGCGTCGAGGCTGCTGTAGGCGGGCACGCTGCCCACCACTAAAAAGGTTTGCGAGTAGTAGCTGACCTGGTGGCGGAAGTTGACGCCGAAGCCGAAGTTACGGTAGGCGTTTTCGTTGCCCACGCTCAGGTTGTATATCCACTGCGGGGTGTTGAAGCCGTCTTCGAGGCCGTCGCCATTTTCGGTGCGGTCGAGGCGGGTGTAGGTGGCGTTGGCCCCCAGCAGGTAGCCCGGCCCTAGGGCGTAGCGCAGCCCTAGGGAGCCCCCGTAGTTGTACACCTGGCTGCGCGAGTTGGTCCAGAGGCGGTAGCGGGCCTGGGTGGCGCGGGCATTGAGGGCGGTGGCCACGGCGTTGAGGTTGTCGCCGCTCACGGGCACGATGGCGCTGGGCAGCGGGTCCTGGATGGTGGTGCCGCCCGTGGTAGCCGCAATGGGCACGTAGGCCTCCACCTGGGCAATAAAGTCGCGGTACGAGTTATAGTAGAAATCCACGTCTACCAGCAGGCGGCCGGTTGGGCCAAACGCCGCCTTGTAGCCCACCTCCAGCGAGCGGATGTACTCGGGGTTGAGGTAGGTATAGGGGTTCTTTTGCAGCGTATTCTGGTTGGCCAGAATAGCGGCGGCGCGTTTCTGGGCATCCGTTTGGCCGCTGGTATTCGCGTTAATGCTGGCTGTCACGGCTAGGTTGAAAGCGTCGATGCTGGCGCGGGTGTAGCTGTTCTCAAACACACCGCTGCTCATCACCCGCAGCCCGCCAATGCGCTTCACCTGCCCGCTATTCACGTTGGAGAAGCCCTCGAACAAGCTCGGGAAGCGGTAGCCGCTCTGGTAGCTGAGGCGGAAGTTCTGGCGCTGAGTGGGCGACACTACCGCCGTGAAGCGTGGGTTGAGGCGCAAGGTGAAGTAGTCGTTTTTATCGCCGCGCAGCGTGGCCGTCAGCCGCAGCTTCTCGTCGAAAAACCGCCCACCCACTTGTACAAAGCCGCCGGTTTTGGAGTACACCAAGTTGTCGGCCAGGGCATCGCGGCCGGGGTTGGGGTTCACGAAGTAGTTACCATCGGGCACCACGATGTAACTGCGGTGGTCGGCGCCCACTAGCAAGTCGAGGTTAGCCGGGAGGCCGCTGCCGCCGCGCCGCAGGGCCTCAGCCACGTTCACCTGGGCCTCGGCGTGGGCCAGGTCGGCGCGCACGCGCAAGGCCGCGCCCACGTCCCAATTGTTGATGTCCTGTAGCTGCGCCTCACGCTGGTAAAAGGCATCAGTACCGGGCTGCAGGCGGCCGGCGTCGGCAGCGGTGCGGGCGGTAGCCATAGCTTGGGCTACACTCTGCCCGCTGGCAGTCGCTGCATTCCAAGCATTCCTAAAATCCGTATTCCAAGTAGCGTCGGGCTTGTAGCTGCGGTCGATGTTCTCGCCCATCGAGCGCAGGTTGTAGCTGCGGCCGGTGTTTTCCTGCGTGAAGTAGGCCCGGGCCTGCACCACCGGCGTGGTGAAGGTGAGCGCGTGCTGCTGCAAACGGTAGCCTTGCAGCCGGAAGCGGTTCGAGCGCTGGTACACGTTGTCGAAGCCCGCTACGCGGTAGGTGTAGGCCAGCTCGGCGCCGGGCCGGAAGCGGTAATGCAGCGCCAGGTCGGCCTTGAGCGTTTGCAGGTTATAGTCCACCAGGTCGCGCTCGTCGTAGCCGGTGCGCGCCACCTGGTACTGCTTGCCCCCGAGGGTCAGCGTCGAGCGGTCCGACGACTCGTTGCCGTAACTGTTGGTAGGGTCGCGGGCCGGGTTGTCGGCGCCAAACAGGCCGGTGCTGGCGTTGCCGCTGGCGTTAAGGTCGGTCTGGTCGTTGGCAATCCAGTCGTAGCCGCGCAGGTAGGTGCCGTTTACTTTGAAGGCCAGCTTATCAGGTATCAGCACCTTGGCGTAGCGCACGCTGGTTTCGGAGTAGATGGTGGGCAGCGAGGTGCCCGACCCGAGGGAACGCAGGCTGGGGTCGTTGAGGTGGTTGACGCCCGTTTGCTGCCGGATGCTGAAGCCCTCGGAATTAAACGGGTTTTTCGTAATAAAATTGGCCAGGCCGTTGATGGCGTTCAGGCCGTAGAGCGCGGCGGCCGTGCCGGGCACCAGTTCCACGGTTTGAATATCCAAATCGCTCGGCCCCAGCACGTTGCCAATGGGCCCGCCAATGTGCGGTGCCTGGTTGTCCACGCCATCCACGAGCTGGGCAAAGCGCACGTTGGTGGTGTTGGTAAAGCCCCGCGCGTTTATCACCTTAAAGCCCAGGCTGGGCGTAATCACCTGCACCCCCTTGAGGCCTTCAATGGCGTCGAAGAACGACGGCGCGGGCGACAGCCGGATGGCCCTGGGGTTGAGCTTTTCCACCGTCACCGGCGACTGCAGAAAGCTTTCCTCCACCCGCGAGGCCGTCACTACCACCTCGTTCAGGTCCGAGCGCAGCGTGTCGGGGCGGGCGGGTTGGCGGGCGGGGCGCGGGGTTTGGGCATGGGCGGCGTGGCCTAGGGCCAGCACTGCCGCGCAGGTAGCCGGGCCGCGCAAGTTGCGTAGCGTTTTTCTCATTTGCTGATTGGTTATTTGATGGTTGTATCATTGCGAGCGCAGCGCAGCAATCGCGCCAGTACGACACCCGAACGCCAACGCCCTGGTGCGACTACTGCGCTGCGCTCGCCGCGACAAGCACTTGATTTACCTGACGTTCACCACCTCGAAGCCTGTGACCTGGCGCACCCAGCGGGCGGGCTTCTTTTCGAGGGGCACCACTACTTGGTAGGGGCCATCGTGGGCGGGCAGGGGCTGGCCGTCGCGGCGGTCGGCCAGCAGAATGGTTTGGGGCGCGAAGTCGGGGTCGATTTCGGGCAGCGCGTACACGGCGCGGTAGCCGTCGGCGGCGGTAGCCAGCACGGCCTCGGCCAGCACCGGGCCGTGAATGCCCTTGCCGGCCGGCGCGCCCCCTAGGTGCAGCACATCGGCCAGCGCCCAGCCTTGGTAGAGATGTTTATTCCCGTCTTTATCGGTGGTAGCTTGCTCGCGGCGGGGCAGCTTGGCCAAGTCGGCGGCCGTGAGGGTACGGGGCGTGGCCAGCAGCCCACCCAGGCGAATGGTGGCGGGCGCGGCGGGGGGCGCCCCGCTAGGCTTAGCAGCCTGCCCATGAGCTAGTTGCAAGCTAGCGCCGACTAGGGCGGTGGCTAGCAGTAAGGGCCGGCCAGCGAAAAAAAGTAGCATTTTAAGAATAGTCGATTTCGTTATGTTTGCGCAAACATAACGGTGAAACCAACCAATTGGTTGGTTATTTAACTTACAATTACTGTTGGCCTCGGTTGTGGCCAGCTGTAGCTTAGGCTTCGCTTTTCACCTCTACCCCCTGCCAGCTATGCGCGCCGACTGGATTGACACCACCCACCCCGTGCACCTGCACGAGCAGCCCATCCGCGGCTGCACCCACGCCACGGCCGCCCACGTGCACGATGTGCGGCCCGGCACCCAGGGCTGCGCCGAGTGCCTGGCCACTGGCAGCTGGTGGGTGCACCTGCGCGTGTGCATGGAATGCGGCCACGTGGGCTGCTGCGACAGCTCGCCCAACCAACACGCTACGAAGCACTTCCACGCCACGCAACACCCTATAGTGCGCTCCCTGGAGCCGGGCGAAACCTGGGGCTGGTGCTACGCAGACGAAGTACAGCTGGGTAATTAGCCTGGCGCCCCCCAGGCGCCGCTAGGCCAGGGCACAAAGCCGGCCAGGCAGCGCCTAGAGGTGCGCTACTACTGGTAAAGCCGCGCCGTTTCGGCGGCCAGAAACTGAGCGAAGCGCTCTTGCAGGGCCCGAAACTCGGCCACGGCCTGCTGGCCGGCCGGCGTGAGGGTGGCCCCACCGCCGTGGGCGCCGCCGGCCTGGGTGCCCACCAGGGGCTCGCGCGCCTGGGCATTCATGGAACTCACCAAGTCCCAGGCTTTTTTGTACGACATGCCCATTTGTTTGGCGGCCTGCGAGATGGAGCCCGTGGCCTGAATATGCTCCAGCAGCTCGAGCCGGCCGATGCCGAGGAAACGGTCGGCCGGTCCTTCAATCCAGAGGCGGCCATTGGCGCGGAAGGGTTGGTTTTCGGCAAATAGCTCGTGCATGGCGCAAAATACGCGCCGGGCGGCCAGCCGCCGCCGCGTGCCTAGGCACAACCTGCCCGGCCGTTCGGGAGTACGTACAGGCTTGGCCGGCTGGGTAGGACTCCGGCGGCCTAGCTTGCCATGGACTATGACGTATTGATAGTGGGGGCGGGCAGCGCCGGCCTGAGCGCGGCTCTGACCCTAGGGCGCTGCCGCCGCCGGGTGCTGGTGGCCGACGGCGGAGCGCCGCGCAACGCGCCTTCGGCGGCCGTGCACGGCTACTTCACGCGCGACGGCACGCGCCCCGCCGAGCTGCTGCGCCTGGGCCGCGAGCAGCTAGCCCCCTACCCTACCGTGGCCGTGCACGAGCTGAAAATCACGCAGCTAACCCCCCTGCCGGGCGGCTTCCGAGCGGCGGGTACCACCGGGCAGGGCCACGCCTGGGCAGGCACCGCGCGGCGCGTGCTGCTGGCTACGGGCGTCGAGGATAAGCTGCCGCCGCTGCCGGGCTTCCGCGAGTATTGGGGCATGGGGGTGCTGCACTGCCCCTACTGCCACGGCTACGAGGTGCGCGAGCTGCCGCTGGCCATTTACGGCCGGGGCCACACGGTAGTGGGCCTGGCGCTGCTGCTGCGCAACTGGAGCGCGCAGGTAGCCATCGTCACCGACGGGGCGGGCCACCTCACGCCCCACGCTCGCCGGCGGCTGGCGCGCCACGGCATTGCCGTGTACGAGCAGCCAGTAACCCGCCTGGTAGGCGGCCCCGATGGCCTGCTGCGCTGCGTCGAGTTTGCCGATGGCACGTTTTACGAGTGCAAGGCGCTGTTTTTGCACGCGCCGCAAGCGCAGCGCAGCGAGCTGGCCGCCGCCCTAGGGGCCCGCCACAACGCCAAAGGTGCCGTGTGGGTGGATAAGAACATGCAAACCACCGTGCGCGGCCTGCACGCCGCCGGCGACACTACCCCCGGCCAGCAGCAGGCCCTGATAGCCGCTGGCCAGGGAAACCAAGCCGGCATTTGCATGAACGAGGCGCTCACGCGGGAAGAGTCGCAGTAGCCCCTAGAGCCCCCGCCCCGCGCAAAGGCCAGCAGCGCGCACCTAACGCTAGCTAGCGAAAGTTTTTCGACTGCAAACCCGGCGCTTAATCCAGCACCAGCTTCTCGACGCGCACGGTGGCCTGGCTTTCTACTACCACCGCGTACAAGCCCCTGGCCAGATGCCCCACGGGCAGGCGAGTGGTACCGCTCAGCGAGGCTTGCAGCACCGGGTGGCCGCTGAGGTCGCGGATGGTAAGCCGGCCGGTGCTGGCGCCGGTGGGCAGCTCCACGGTGAGGTAGTCGCGGGCGGGGTTGGGGTAGAGCGCTGGGTGAGTAGGCACGGCGGCCGCCGCGGCGGCTAGCGCAGTGGCCGGCGCGGCAGCAACGAAGCCAAATTCGGTATCCAAGTACGCTAAGCGGGCGTGCAGCCATGTCTGGATGGCAGGCAGGCGCGTTTCATCGTAGGTGAAGGCAGGCCAGACCAAGTGCTCGCGCTGGTACACCTTATTGCGCAGCAGGTAGTCGCGCTGCGCTCGAAATTTGCCCAGAATGTGGTCTTCCGTGATGATAGTGGTGCGCAGGCTGGCCCAACGCTTCACCAGGGCCGCCCGGAAGCCAGTGGGCGAATTATCCTGGATGAGTCGCTGGTAAAAGCCGTTGGTTAACAAGTCGTTCGTTACGTTGTCGGGCAGGCCCTGCCAGTCGGTGCCAAACACACCATCCAGGTCCCAGGGCACGTAGAAGTACGGCTCCTTAGCGTTGTAGCGGGCCACGTAAAGGTTCTTGCTGGTGTTGTCGGTGGCGCGCAGCAAATTCAAAAAGATGAAGTAATCGACGGCGTTGTCGAGCTGAAACCGCTTCGCGTACTGGCTCTGAAAATCGGCGGCCGAGCTGGTGGTCACAAAGCGCACAAAATCGCGCAGGCTGGTCCAGTCCGTTAGCTCGTCGGGGTGCTTGTACTCGAAGCCGCTCCAGGTTTGGCTTTTGTTATCGAAGGGCGGCGCCCCTAGGTACGCCGACGCGCTGTCGCGCGTCGTGCCCTTGTACAGCTCGCCCTTAATGCCCGCGTTGTACTTCTTGAGCTTCAGTAGCTTGCGGTCCACTTTTTCGCTAAGCGCATAAATACCCTTGTATTCGTCGTTCAGAAACACTTCCACGAAGGCCATATCCACGCCGTTTTTAGCATCGGTTTCCTTGGCCTGGTAGTAGAGTTGGTTCAGCTCGTGCCACAGCTCGTGCGACACCTTGTTATTAACCCGCAGCGGCTCGTTGTAGAGGGCCAGCAGGTTCCAGGTATCGTCGGTGCGCATGCCTAGCAGTTGCACGTCGCGGCTGGTGGCGCCGGTAGTATCGGCCCACATATTAAGCTCGTACGATTTTTTGGGATACGTCTGCGACCAGGCCCCCCGAATTTCGATGCCCAGGTTGGCTTTGGTAATGGTGCCCGTGGGCTCGGTGAGCGCAAACGTGGCGTACACGCTCGGCGCATCCACGATGGTGCGGCGCGTGTGCAGCTGCACGATGGGCAGCTGGGTCACCAACACGGAGTACGCCACGCCGTCGCGCTGGGCTTGGTAGTCGGCCCCGGCAACCAGGCCGGCGGCCGGCTGCGCCAGGGTGTAGCGGCCGTTTAACTGCAGGGCCGTAATGGGTTGCGCGCCCGCCGCGATGGGCTGGCTCAAAAGCACCAAGTGGTTTTTAGCGTCAACGTGGAAGTAACCCGCATTAACGGCTACCGTATTTTCGGGGCTCGGGCTTTGGGCCGCCACGGGGGAAGCGCCTACCAGCAGATGAAAAACGGATGTAAAGAAAGTACAATTTCTAAACGTAGCAAGCCTGTTCATAAAAGGAAGTTGGATAAGGTAGTTTAAGTACCCTTCTTCCAGAAATAGCCGGGCTGCTGGCGAGTCAACATCCGTTGATTATCGTAGCTTTAAGGACAAAATATGGAAAAGGACCCACGAAATAGACACGTAAAATTCAGTCTAGCAACTATTTCTAATTTTCCCTGCATGATTAGTTACATTTACTATGCTTAGCTTAAAAAATTATAATTTCCGTGCAATCGGCGCCTGGCTGCTGCTGGGGGTTTGCCTGGCGCTGGGCCCTAGGGGCAGCCAGGCCCAGCGCTTCGCCGCCATTGGCGACTACGGCTACGCAGGCACCCCCGAGCGCGACGTGGCCAACTTGGTGAAAAGCTGGAACCCGGACTTTATTATTACTCTCGGCGACAACAACTACGACGTGGGCGACTCGACCACCATCGACCGTAACATTGGGCAGTATTACCACGACTACATCTACCGCTACCGGGGCAGCTACGGCCCCAGTGCCAGCACCAACCGCTTTTTTCCCTCGCTGGGCAACCACGACTACTACACCCGCAACGGCGAGCCCTACCGGGTATACTTCACGCTGCCTGGCAACGGGCGCTACTACGAGTTTGTGCGGGGCGACGTGCACTTCTTCGCCCTCGATAGCGACCCGGCCGAGCCCGACGGCATCACGGCCAACTCGGTGCAGGGGCGCTGGCTGCAAGCGGCGCTGGCGGCTTCTACGGCCCGCTGGAAGGTGGTGTACATGCACCACGCGCCTTACTCGTCGGGGCAGCACGGTAGCACCCTAGATTTGCAGTGGCCCTACCGCCAGTGGGGGGCCTCGCTGGTGCTGGCCGGCCACGACCACGACTACGAGCGCCTTATGCACGACAGCTTGGCGTACGTGGTAAACGGCCTGGGGGGGCGCAGCCTCTATGCCGTCAATGCGCGGGCCGTGGCTGGCAGCCAGGCGCGCTTCAACGGCGACTACGGTGCCCTGCTGCTCAACGCCACCCCCGACAGCCTGACGCTGCAGTTTTACACCCGCCGCCAGGTGCTAGTAGACTCGTACGTGCTGCGACGCCCCCTGAGCGTGGTGCCCCAGCTGTACCCGGTGGCGCCCAATCCGTTTCAGGAAACTACCTCCGTGGAGTACTCGCTGCCCAGCGCGGCCACCATCCGGCTGCGGGTGCTAAACGTGCTGGGCCAGGAAATAACCACCCTGCAGCAAGGCCCCATGTCCGCCGGCTGGCACCGCCTCAACTGGTCGCGCGCCGAGCTGCCGGCCGGCATCTACTACGTGCAGTTGCAGGGGCCAGGCTTCTCGCAGGTGGCGCGGGCCGTGGCGCTGTAGCGTAGAGGGCCTAGGGCTGCCTAGTCGGCCTAGGCCTGCAGCCACTGGTAGGCGGCGGCTTCGTTGGTGAAGGTGGCGATGGCGCAATCGGTGTTGTGGGGCGACACGATGGCCATAACCGGCTCGTGGGCCCGCAGCGGCGACACTAGGAAAGCCAGGCGCGCGGCCGCCGCGTAGCGCCCCCGCAGCGAGGGCGCAAACACTTCCCCAAACCAAGCGTTGATGGCCGGCTCGGTGAGGTCGGCACGGCGCCGGATGTCGAGCAGCCAGCGATGGCAGGGCGCCCGGTCGGCCAAGTCGCGCAGGGCCTCGTAGCCGGTTTGCAGCTCGGCGGCGGTCACGTCGTGCTGCCAGCGGGCAATGATGGCCGGCAGGTCGGGGCGGTGCAGCAAATCGAGGCCGTTAGGGAGCATGGTAGCGGCAGGTTAGCGAGCCGGAAGGGCAATTTAATCTGCCGGCGGCCTAACTCCCGCGCTAATTTTGGGTTTTTCCTGCAAGGCCGGCCCCCAGTTGGGGCGCCGGCTCGTCTTTTTCCTATGAATCCGAGTCCTCCGGCCCCTCACGACCCCTACGCCGCCCTGCGCCTGCCCGACTTTCGGCGCTACATCACGGCGCGGGTGCTGTTCAACGTCGCTACCCAAATTCAGGGCGTAGTGGTAAGCTGGCAGATTTTTAAGCTCACCAACGACCCGCTGGCCCTAGGCCTCGTGGGGCTAGCTGAGGCCATTCCGAGCATCACGGTATCGCTCTACGCCGGGCACGTGGCCGATTCGGTGCGCCGCAAGCGCATCATCGTGCCAGCGGTGCTGGTGCTGTTTTTGTGCGCCGTCACCCTGTTCTGGCTGTCGCACCAAATGGCGCTGCTCAACCAGGGCCGCGTGCACCTGAGCGTGTTCAACGCCACCATCGTGTGGCCGCTTTACCTGGCCATCTTCGTTAGCGGCGTGGCGCGGGGTTTTCTAGGGCCGGCGCTGTTCTCGTTTATGCCCCAGCTGCTGCCCGAGCGCGAACTGCTGGCCAACGCCGTTACCTGGAGTTCTACTAGCTGGCAGGCGTCGGCGGTAGTGGGGCCGGCGGTGGGCGGCTTGCTGCTGCACCAGGGCATTTCGTTCGCCTACGGCGTTGACGTGACCCTGGAGGGGCTGGCGCTGCTACTATTCAGCAGCATCGCCAGTCGGGCGCTGCCGCCCATCGAGGGCGAGCGCCTGAAGCTGGGCGAAAGCATTTTGAGCGGCATCAAGTTCATCTTTGCCAACCAGATAGTACTGGCGGCGCTCTCGCTGGATATGTTTGCGGTACTCTTCGGCGGGGCGGTGGCGCTGCTGCCTTTCTTCGCCGAAAACATCCTCAAGGCCGGTCCCGATGCCTTTGGCTACCTGCGGGCGGCGCCGGCCGTGGGCTCGGTCATTATGGCGGTGTGGCTCACGTTTTCGCCCCTCAAAAGCGGCGCTGGCCGCAAGCTGCTGTGGGCCGTAGCGGGCTTTGGGCTGGCTACCATCGCCTTCGCGCTCTCCCGCAACCTGTACCTCTCGCTGTTCCTGCTGTTCCTAACGGGCGTATTCGATTCGGTATCGGTCATCGTGCGCTCGACGCTGGTGCATACTTACACCCCCGAATACATGAAGGGCCGTGTATCAGCCGTGAACAACATTTTCATTGGCAGCAGCAACGAAATCGGCGGCTTCGAGAGCGGGGCGGCGGCCAAGCTCATGGGTACCGTGCCCAGCGTAGTGTTCGGCGGCATCATGACGGTGCTGATAGTGGCCTTCACCGCCTGGCGCGCCGACCAGCTCCGCCGGCTGGACATGGGCGCGGGGAAGAAGTAGTTAGTGATTAGTGGTTAATGCTTAGTGGTTAACAAGGCGGTCATGCTGAGCTTGCCGAAGCATCTCTACCGAACTCGTATGGCGCGGTAGAGATGCTTCGGCAAGCTCAGCATGACCGCCTTGTTAACCACTAAGCATTAACCACTACCCTAGGCCGCCACCAGCCGCTTGCCCCGCTGGCGCTGCTTGCGGGTGCGGTTCCACCACAGCACCGTGCCGGTGATGGGGAACGTGAGGCTGCACAGGGTAACTACCAGCGCTAGGAGCTTGGTCCAGAGGCCACCGATGGCGCCGGTGTGCAAGGGCTTGGCCAGGCGGCGCAGCTGCGCGCCGGCCGACTGCCGGGCGTAGAGGTGCTGGCCCAGCGCGGCGCCGGTAGTGCGGTCTACAAACAGCGTGTCGAGGCCATTATGACGCAGGGCTAAGGTGCTGGGCGCTGCCACGGGCACGGCCGCCGCCGAGTCCCTAGGGATGCCCACGCGCCAAAACTCGGCGCACGCAAACGCGCGCTGGCCCGCTTGCAACGCCGCATCGTAGGCTACAGCGCGGGAGCTGCCCGGCGCGGCCGACTTAGGGGCCGCCAACGGCGCGGTTGGCTGGCTGCCGGTGAGCGTAAATAGGCTTTTGGTAGCCCACTGGTACGACATGATGACGCCTGTAAGGGCGATGCCAAACAGGAAAAGCGAGCAGTAAAACCCGAGCGCGAGGTGCAAGTCGTGGTTGATGCGCTTGGCGCTGGCGCTCCATTTTACGCGCAGGTGGCCGGCTAGCATGTGGGGCGTTTTGGGCCACCACAGCACAATGCCGGTGGCTGTGATGACCAAGATAAACAGCGCCGAAAGTCCCGTGAGCGCCTTGCCTACCTCCCCGGCCAGCAGGCGGCGGTGCAGGTCCTCGGCCCACTTGAAAAGCGGCAGCTGCTGCTGGCTTTGGGTGGCCGTGACCTGGCCCGTGTAGGGGTTCAGGAAAGCGGTGCTGCCGCGTTCGGGGCGGCCTTTGCCCGGCCCCCGCCCGCCAGGGCCACCACCCATGCGGCCTTCGCCCCGCTCGGGGCTTTCTTTACCCACCTGGCCTTCGCCGCGCCTAGGGCCATCGCCACCCTGACGACCTTCCCCCCTAGGGCGGCCTTCGCCACCCATGCGGCCGCCGGGCGGGCCTTCGGGGCGGGCGTTGGGGTCCTTGAAGGTTACCTCGACGGTGCGGGCCGGGTCGGCATACACCTTGTAGCCCAGTATCTTATACTTTGGGTTGGCTTGCTGGAAGCGCTGGCTCAGGTCGGCCAGCGAGAGGCGCGGCTGCCCGGCGGGCACGGCCACGGTGTAGCGCGCGGGGTAAAGCGCGCGGGTTATCTCTTCCTCAAAAACCAGCACGGTGCCCGACAGGCACTGCACGAAGAAAACCAACCCAGCGGCAAAGGCCAGGTAGAGGTGAAGGCGGCGAAAAAGTATTTTCATGCGGCGGAGCTAAGGAAATCCGGACGCAATTTAGAATCAATTTAAATAAAAACCAGCATTTAACTCGCCGTATGCCCGCCAACTATCTACCAAATGCCCCGACTAGTCGCAGCGCACGTAGGGCCGCAACTGCTCGAAATCGGCCGGCTTGAGCAGCTTGATTTGCTGCAGGTCGTCGGGCGTTTTGTAGGGGCCGTGCTGGTTACGGAAGGCCACGATGAGGCGCGCCAGGTTTTTGCGCACGTAGGGATGCAGGTACAGCTCATCGAAGCTGCCCGAGTTGATGTGCACCGGCCTAGGGGCAAAACCGGGCGCCACGAACGTGTACTTGCGCAGGCTATCCACTAGGTCGGGCGCGTCGCGCAGCACGAATACTTCGCGCAGCTGGTCTTCACTCACAAAGCCACCCAGCTCCTCGCGCCGCTTCACTATCCACTTGGCGCGGCCCTGGCCAATGCCCTTAATCTGGCGCAGCTGGGTGGTATCGGCCAGGTTCAGGTCGAAGGCCGCCAGGTGAGCGGGCTTGCGCGGGAAGCGGCTGGCCGGCGCCGTAGCGGCGTAGGCCGGAAGAGTGCCGCCCGCGGTGGGGCGTTCGCCCCGGCCCGGCAGCGCTTCGGGCAGCTGCATAAAAGGCGCCAGACGCTGGTACACCGAGTCGGGCAGGCCGTAGATGCGCTGCAGCTGGCTTTTGGCGCGAAAGCCGCCCGCCTTTTGCCCGTAATTGACGATGCGCCCGGCTACGAAGTGCGGCACGCCCCGCGCCTCCCAGTCGAGGGCCGACAGCGCGTTGGGATTAAAAGGTGCCAGCTGCACCTGCGGCACCGCCGGAAAGCGGCTGGCCGCGCCAGCCCGGCGCTGGTAGCGGCCGGCGTAGGTAGGCGCGGCGGCGCGGGCCGAGTCGAGGCGGGCCCCTAGGGCGCTGGCCCAGGCATCGAGTTGGCGCTGGTCGGCGGCGGGCAGGTAGGCGGGCGCAGTGGGTTGCAGCAGCAGCGGCAGCCCTAGGCCCAGCAGCGCCGCCACGGCCAGCAGCACGACCAAGCCACTCGTTTCGGCCCGCGAAAAGCCGAAGCGCCGGCGCAGCCAGCGCCAAGCTGGGCGGCGGGTTGGTGGCGGTGGGGTAGGCAGCGGGGCACGAGTGGGCATAACCAAGCTAAGCCCTTGACATATGGCAGTGCCTTAGCCCACAAGTATAGCCCCGCTTTTGCGAACCTTTTCGCTGGCCCAGCCCCTAGGCGGCTACTGGCTGGTAAAGCTTTACCAGCTGGGCGGCGGCGTAGTCTACCTCAGCTGTGGTGTTGAGCTTACTCATAGAGAGGCGCACGGTGGGGCGGTTGGGGGCGGCCCCCAGGGCTTCCAGCACGTGCGAGCCCAATTGCGCGCCGCTCGTGCAGGCCGAGCCACCCGACGCCGCTACCTTATTAATATCGAGGCTAAAGAGCAGCATCTCGCTGATGCTGGAGGGCGGCAGGCTCACGCTGAGCACGGTGTAGAGGCTGGCGTCGGCGTCGGCCGAGCGGCCGTTGAACTGCACGCCCGGCAGCCCCGCCGTCAGCTGCTCGATGAAGCGGCTTTTGAGGCCCTGCACGTGGCGGCGGTGGGCGGCCATGTCGGCGCAGGCAATTTCCAGCGCCTTGGCCAGACCCACAATGCCGTACACGTTCTCCGTCCCGGACCGAATATTCCGCTCCTGCGAGCCGCCGTGAATGAGCGGGCCTACCTCTACACCGCCGCGCCGGTACAGAAAGCCCACGCCCTTGGGCCCGTGGAACTTATGCGCCGAGCCCACCAAAAACTGCGCGGGCAGCTGCTGCACGTCGTGGGCGTAGTGGCCCATGGTCTGCACGGTATCGGTGTGAAAAATGGCGTCGTAGCGCGTGCATATTTCGCCAATAGCCTGGATGTCGTTGAGGTTACCCAGCTCGTTGTTGCCGTGCATGAGGCTCACGAAGCTGCGCGGATGGGTGGCCAGCAGCTCCTCCAGGTGCGCTAGGTCGAGGTTGCCCTGGGCATCGTGGCGCAGGTAGCTGAGCTGGGTTTCGCCGGTTTTGGCCAGGGCCTGCAGCGGGTGCAGCACGGCGTGGTGCTCGAGGGGCGAGGTGATGGCGTGGCGCAGCCCTAGGGTGCGCACGCTGCCAAAGATGGCGTAGTTGTCGGCCTCGGTGCCGCCCGAAGTAAAGGTGATTTCGCTGGGCGCCGCGTTCAGCAACCCCGCCACCGACTTGCGCGCCTGCTCGATGGCCGAGCGCACCTGCCGGCCCGGCCCGTGCAGCGAGCTGGGGTTGCCAAAATGCTGGCCCAGGTAGGGCAGCATGGCGTCCAGCACCTGGGGGTCGAGGGGCGTAGTGGCGGCGTTATCGAAATAGGCGTGCATAGCTGGTAATGAGCAGTGAATGATTAACAATGAGCTTTAAAAAGCACGTCATGCTGAGCTTGCCGAAGCATCTCTCCTGAACGGCACCCTAGGGGCGTGGTAGAGATGCTTCGGCAAGCTCAGCATGACGTGCTTTTTAAAGCAATTCTACTTCTGCGAGATAATTTCCTTGATGTCCCCGATAATCTTCTGGGCCAGGTGCTCGGCGGTGGCATTTGAGTCCGACTCGGCGTAGATGCGGATAATGGGCTCGGTATTGGAGCGGCGCAGGTGCACCCACTCCTTATCAAACTCAATTTTCACGCCGTCAATGGTATTAACGGGCTGCTTGGCGTAGCGCTGCTCCACCTGGGTCAGCACCTGGTCGGTGTTAATATCGGGCGTCAGCTCAATCTTGTTTTTTGAGATGAAGTAGTTGGGGTATGTGTTGCGCAGGCGGCTCACGGTCAGGCCCGATTTGGCCAGGCACGTCAGAAACAGGGCAATGCCCACCAGCGCGTCGCGCCCGTAGTGCAGTTCGGGGTAGATGATGCCGCCGTTGCCCTCCCCACCAATGGCGGCGCCGGTTTCCTTCATCATCGTCACCACGTTTACCTCGCCCACGGCGGCGGCCGTGTAGGTGCCGCCGTGGCGCTCGGTCACGTCGCGCAGGGCGCGGGTGCTGCTGAGGTTGCTCACCGAGTTGCCGCCCCCTAGGGCCCCCAGCACGTAGTCGGCCACGGCCACCAGGGTGTACTCTTCGCCAAACATCTCCCCGTTTTCGCTCACCAGCGCCAGGCGGTCCACGTCGGGGTCTACCACAATACCGAGGTCGAAGCCACCCTTTTCAAGCACCTTAGCAATGTCGCGCAGGTTTTCGGGCAGCGGCTCGGGGTTGTGGGCAAAGTCGCCGGTGGGCTCGCAATGCAGCTTTTCTACCGTTTCGACCCCTAGGGCCGCCAGCAGCTGCGGCACGGCCAAGCCCCCGCTGCTGTTCACGGCATCTACCACCACCCGGAAGTTCTTGGCCCGAATGGCTTCCACATCTACCAAGGGCAGCGCCAGAATAGCCTCGATGTGGCGCGTTAGGAACTCGTCGTCCTGCCGGTAGCTGCCCAGCTTGCCCACCGGCGCATAGCTCACCTCGTCGCCCTCAGCCAGGGCCAGCACCTGCTCGCCGTCGGCAGCCGACAGAAACTCGCCGGCCGCGTTCAGCAGTTTGAGCGCGTTCCACTGCTTGGGATTGTGCGAGGCCGTGAGGATGATGCCCCCCACCGCCTGGTGGGCCGGCACGGCCATCTCCACGGTGGGCGTGGTGCTCAGGCCCAGGTCGAGCACGTCGAGGCCCAGCCCTTGCAGGGTGGCGGCCACCAGGCGGCTCACCATCTCGCCCGAAAGGCGGGCATCGCGGCCAATCACAACAAGCTTGCTATCGGTAGCTTGGCGCATGGCCCAGGTGCCATAGGCGGCCGCGTACTTCACCACGTCGAGCGGCGTCAGGCCTTGGCCGGCCGGCCCGCCAATGGTGCCGCGGATGCCGGAAATTGATTTAATAAGGGTCACTGTTTCTCTTTTTACTTTGCAAAAATACGTAGGCGCGGGCCTACCGCGGGCCCCGGTGGCTATCCTCGCCCGGCGCAGCAACGCCAGTGCTAGCCTTTAATGGCCTCTGGTGGCCTAGGGCGGGGTGCTGCAGCTGCGCATTATCTTTTCAAGAAAAAGCCCCCTGGCTTATTACCCTTTCTATATGGATAACCCCTTGCTTGCTTCTTCCCGCCGCCCCGCCCAGCTCGAAGCCTTCGGGCGCTTGCTCGACGTGCTCGACCGCCTGCGCCAGGAATGCCCCTGGGACAGGAAGCAGACCCTGGAGAGCCTGCGCCACCTCACCATCGAGGAAACCTACGAACTGAGCGACGCTATTCTGCGCCACGACCTGCCCGACCTGAAAAAGGAGTTGGGCGACGTGCTGCTGCATCTCGTCTTCTACGCCCGCATCGCGGCCGAGCAGGGCGCCTTCGACATTGCCGATGCCCTTAATGCGCAGTGCGAGAAGCTAATATACCGCCACCCGCACATTTATGGCGACGTGCGCGCCGACGATGAAGCGGCCGTGAAGCGCAACTGGGAGCAGCTTAAGCTGAAGGAAAAGGGTAATTCGGGCGGTGTGCTGGGTGGCGTGCCCACCTCGTTGCCGGCCCTAGTAAAAGCCATGCGCATTCAGGAAAAGGCGCGCGGCGCGGGCTTCGATTGGGAAGACCCCGCCCAAGTGTGGCGAAAAGTGCAGGAAGAGCTAGCCGAGTTTGGGACCGAATATGACCACGGCCAGCCGCCGGCCGACGCGGCTCAGGCCACTCGCGCCGCCCAGGAATTTGGCGACCTCTTGTTTTCCCTGGTCAACTTCGCCCGCTTCGCCGGCATCAACCCGGAAGAGGCCCTGGAGCGTACTAATCGAAAATTTATCGCGCGTTTTCAGCACCTCGAAGCAGCTGTGGCCCACGACGGCCAATCGATGGGCAATTTGCCGCTTGCCCAATTAGATGTATATTGGAATGCTGCTAAAGCTGCGGGCCTGTAGGTGTTGGTCCGCCGTTGGATAATCGATTGACTGGCAATAGCTATTTTGGCAGTCGGCAACGCGGACAAGTAGGTTAGCGCTCACTCACCAAGCTTTATTCCATCCCTCGCCTCGCTGCCTATGGTCGCCACCCCTAAGCGGCGCCTAGCTCTTGCCATCCCAGTATCTCGACCAAAAAAAAAATGCGTTTAGCCAGGATTTTCATGGCTTAGGCGTAGATTCGGCCCCGAAAGCAGTAGGAGCTTATCGGCTGGTAAGCTAGTCAGCTCACGTTTCCCCCTCTATATTGCCTCACGTTTTTCAATTTCACCAACTCCCCACCTCCTACCCTTCCAGAGCCTCATGGAACAGAAAAATGCAGTAAACTCGGGCGCCCGCCCTACCGCGCCGGCCGCTCCCAAAGCCGCTCCTGCCGCCAAAAGCAGTGGTGGTGCATCGCTGTTTGCGGTATTGGTTATCATCATCTCCTTTATCGTTAGCGTCCTCATCTTCAAGTTCATCTTGGGTGACCCAAGCCACTTCCAAGGTGGCAACCCCGAAAACAACCCCAAGGCTGGTGACTACCTTGGCATTGTACACAGCGGCGGCCCCATTGTACCGATTCTGATGACTATGCTGCTGTGCGTGGTAACCTTCTCAATTGAGCGGGCACTTACTTTGGCTCGTGCCAAGGGTAGCAGCAGCATCGAATCGTTCGTGCGTGGTGTACGCCAGAAGCTGAACGCCAACGACGTGAGCGGTGCCATTGCGCTCTGCGATCAGCAGAAAGGCTCGGTAGCCAACGTGGTGCGCGCCGGCCTGAAGAAGTACCAGGAAATGGGCCGCGAGCACACCATGAACACCGACCAGCGCGTGCTGGCCATCCAGAAAGAAATCGAGGAAAGCACTGCTCTGGAGCTGCCCATGCTCGAAAAGAACCTGGTTATCATCTCGACTATTGCTTCGGTAGCCACCCTAACTGGTCTGCTCGGTACGGTATTCGGCATGATTAAGGCCTTCTCGGCGCTTGCCCAGGCTGGTAACCCCGACGCCACTGCCCTCGCTACGGGTATCTCGGAAGCCCTTATCAACACGGCCCTCGGTATCGGTACCTCGGCCCTGGCCATCATCGGCTACAACTACTTCACCAGCAAGATTGACGAGCTGACTTACAGCATCGACGAGGCTGGCTTCAGCATCATCCAGACCTTCGCCGCTCAGCACGGCAACGCCGGCCAAGAGTCGTAGGCCCCGGCTGGCACAAAAAAAGGGGCGGCGGCGTTGCACAACCGCTTCCGCCCCACTTTTTTTCGGCAGCACATGTGCAATTAGAGTTTCGGTGGCATCAGGGTACTACCAGCCAGCTTTTGGCCGACTTCACCCCCATCCCCACTCCTACCATGCCCCGTGCCCCGGCCAGTCACTTTAACCTTTTCCGGCAATGCCTAAAGTAAAACCCCACCGCACCTCGCCATCGCTGGACATGACCCCGATGGTAGACCTGGCGTTTTTGCTGGTGACGTTCTTCATGCTCACCACGCAGTTTCGCCCCGAGGATGCCGTCGTAGTAGACCCGCCGTCGTCGACGTCGGACCTACGGGCACCCGAAAGCGACATCCTGACGCTAACGATTGATAGCAAGAAGCGCGTATTCTTCGGCTACGACAAGGCTCCCGTAATGGCGGCCGCGCTGCAAGCAGTCGGCGCTAAGTATGGTGTCAGCTTCACGCCCACCCAGATACGCCAGTTCTCGTTGCTGCCCAACTTCGGGGTGCCTATCCAGCAGCTTGGCAGCTACCTGAATAAGGACAACGAGCAACGCAAAGCCCTGAACCCCGGCCTGCCCGGTATTCCCTACGACTCGCTTAACAACCAGATGGTAACTTGGGTGCTCGAAGCCCGCAAGGCCAACGCCTCGCTCTTCAAGAAGCCCACTTACCTAGCCATCAAGGGCGACGGCGATGCTGACGTAGGAACAGTGCAGAAAGTGATTAAGGAATTGCAAGAGAACGATATCAACCGCTTCAACCTCGTGACGAGCCTCGAAATGAAGCCGTCCTACGTAGGCAAGTAGCCTTAGCCCCTTACTACCATGGCTGAAATACAACAGAAAGGCGGCGACTCCGGTAAAGGCGGGAAACAAAGGGCGAAAAAAATGTCGACCAAAATCGACATGACCCCGATGGTAGACCTGGCCTTCCTGCTGCTGACCTTCTTCATGCTCACGACCACCTTCGCCAAGCCCAACGTGATGCAACTCACGATGCCGGTGAAGGACAAGAACCTGACTGACGAGGAGCAAACCAAGATTAAAGCCTCGCAAGCGGTCACGATTATCCTAGGGCCGGAAAACAAAGTATTCTATTACTTTGGCCTGAACGAGCCGAACGATAAGTCGGTGCCGCAGCCGGAAGTGAAAACTACCGACTTCTCGGCCAACGGCATTCGCCAGATATTACTGGCCCGCCAGAAGCAGGAGCCCGAGCCTATCATCCTCATCATGCCGCTTTCGGGCAAGGCAGTGCCGGAGGATAAGCAATCGAAGTACAAGAATATGGTAGATATTCTGGACGAGATGAACATCACTAACCAGAAGAAATACGCCTTGGTGGACATTCCAGCTAAAGACGTGGACCTTCTTAAAAAGCTTAATCTCATATGATGACCAACACGCAGCTGGCCGCCGCTAGCCTGAATGACATCGTATTTGAGGGGCGCAACAAAGCCTACGGAGCTTACGAGCTACGCCGCGTGTACGGCCGCAACGTAACCCGGGCACTTATCATTGGGGCAGTGCTGCTGCTTCTGCTAGCACTCATTCCGGTATTTGCTAAATACCTGGAAGACCGCAAGCCGAAGGAAGTGCTGAACCTGAAGGAGAACGTGCTGATGGATGCGCCGCCCCTTGACCAGGCCCAGCCGCCACCCCCGCCGCCGCCGCCCCCACCCCAGGCCCCCCCGCCTCCCCCGCCGAAACTGACTACGGTAAAGTTTACGCCACCCGTAGTAAAGAAGGATGAGGAAGTAAAGAAGGTGGAAGTGCCCGACCAGGACGAGCTGAAGGACAAGACCGTGGCTACGGTGACCGTAAAAGGCAACACCGACGCGCCTGACCTGAGCGCCCTGAGCGGGGAAGGCAACAAGCCGGTAGAAGAAGTAGTTGAAAACAAGGTATATACCTACGTTGAGCAAATGCCTTCGCTGCCGGGTGGTGGTGGCCAGCCGGCCATCGTAGCTGCCATCCAGAAAGCCGTGCGCTACCCCGCTGCCGACTTGCGTAACCAAGTAGAAGGCCGGGTGTTCGCCAAGTTTACGGTGAATGAAAACGGCCAGGTGACGGACGTGGAAATTGTAAAAGGCTTGTCTTCTACCATCGATGCCGAAACCATCCGCGCTATTAAAACGCTGCCCACGTTTATTCCGGGTAAGCAGAATGGCCGGGCCGTGCGAGTATCGTTTACGGTACCGGTAACCTACAAAATTCAGTAGAGCCGCCCTAGGGTTGCTTTCGCAAAAAACCCCAGCTACTTGCGTAGCTGGGGTTTTTTAATGCCTTTTTATTGAAAAATACCCTAGGTGGTCTGTGCAATAAAGGAGCGTTTGGCATCTGGTAAGTAGCTGGCAGCCACCAGCGCCATTGCTCACTTTCTCACCACGCTACCCTTATGCATTTACTCACTGCCAGCCTCGACGACATTGTATTTGAAGGGCGCAACCAGGCTTACGGGGCCTACCAACTGCGCCAGCAATACCGCAGCAACTTAGCTTCGGCCGGGGGTATTACCCTAGGGGTGTGCATGCTACTCATGGGAAGTTGGCTGGCTTGGCCAGCTACGCGGCCCAAACCATTAGTTGAAAACCATGTGATAGTAGAAACCATGGTGCTGCCACCCACCGTGGTAGAGCCGCCAAAGCAGGCGGCGCTGGCCCCTGCCCACGCGCCTCTGCCACCCCGCACTCACCCTGCCCCTGCCCAGCCTACCGTTGTAGCCAAAGATAACTTGGTGCCACCCCCGCCCAAGCCAGCCCTCACGCAAGAGATAGACCTGGACGGGCTCACGGGCCCGACCACAACGGGCCCCACCGACCCACTAGCTACCGGCCCCGCTACCAGCACTACAATAGGGGGACCCGGTACGGAAGCCGGCCCGCCGGCCACCTCAGAAACCTTCACGTTCGTGGAGAAGATGCCGGAGTTTGCGGGTGGGCAGGCTGCGCTGCTGCGCTACCTGCGCGACCACCTGCGCTACCCCAGCCAGGCACTACGCGAGCAAGCCGAGGGCCGCGTGTTTATGAGCTTTGTGGTGCGGGCCGACGGCACCATCGCCGACGTGACCGTGCTCAAGGGTCTAGGGTTTGGGCTGGACGAAGAGGCCCTGCGCGTGGTGCGCCAGATGCCCGCCTGGATGCCCGGCTACCAAGCCCAGCACGCGGTGGCCGTGCGCTTCACGCTGCCCATCACGTTCAATATTCAGTGAAGAAGCTCCTTTGAAGCCCTGAAGCCGGGGTAGCCCCTAGGCAGCTGGCCGCCCTAAATTAGGAGAACTGGTCATTTGTGCTCTTTTTTGCGGAGCGAATACCAACCCGCACTAGCTCCCGAACCTATGGGGGACTGGCGCGGGTTATGGTATTTCACCCATATTTGTTATTCTTATGCCTATTCCCACCACCGAAGAGCGTTTAGGCTCCCCGCAGCGCATCGTGCGTTTCTTTGCGCTTATAATGGCCCTGGTGTACATAGCGCTGGGCGTTTGGCTCTGGTACACGGCGGGGCGGGCCACACCGGCCGGGGCACTACTGCCGCTGGGTACGGGCGGCCGCATCTTTTTGGGTACCGTATTTGCGCTATATGGCTTGTATCGCCTGGTGACCACAATCCGTACCCAGTTCCGCAAACCTGCTCCCGATGAACTCGACTAACCTCACCCGCCGCTCCCTATGGGCCACGCTGCTGCTAACAGCCGCGCTGCTGCCCGCGTGCAATTTTGCTGACCGTTCAAAGGGCAGCAGCGAGGACTTTTCGGATACGCCTACCAGCGGCAACGTCAGTGTGAGCGTGGACGAAACCTTCGCCCCTATCCTAGAGTCGCAGGTAGATACGTTTCAGAAGCTTTATCCCGATGCGCACATCCACGCGGCCTACCAGCCCGAAGACAGCGTATTTCTGGCTTTTCTGAATGATAAGTCGAAGGCCATCATCGTGTCGCGCAAGCTCAACGCCGACGAAAACAAGGCGCTAGCCAAGCAGGAGTACGCCGCCAAAGTCACCAAAATTGGCATTGATGGGCTGGCTATTATTCTTCACCCCGGCAACCCCGATTCCTTGCTGACCGTGGAGCAGCTGCGCGGCATCTTTAGTGGCCAAACCACGCAGTGGAGCCAGCTGAGTGGCCAGAAAAAGCTGGGCGAGATTAACGTGGTATTCGATGCCAACCGCAGCAGCACCAGCCGCTACATGCGCGATTCGCTGCTGCAGGGTAAGGCGCTGGCCCCTAGGGCCTTCGCGGCGCAGTCGAACCCCAAGCTGCTCGACTACGTGGCTACCCACCCCAACGCCATCGGGGTGGCGGGCCTGAACTGGGTTTCGGATTTCGACGACCCGCAGGTGCGCGAGTACCGCCGGCGCATCCGGGTGGCCAGCATCACGGCGCGGCCCAACCCCAAGCGCGGCGACTACATTCAGCCTTACCAGGCTTCGCTCCCTAACTTGTCACCTGAGCTGCTGGCGGCAAACCCCGAACTGCAACAGTACCCGCTGCGGCGCTACCTCTACGCCATCAGCCGTGAAGCGCGGGCCGGGCTTGGCTCAGGATTTGTATCGTTTGTGGCGGGGCAAAAAGGCCAGCTTATTATCGCCAAATCGGGCCTGATGCCATCCAACGTGCAGGCCCGCATCGTGAACACCCGCAAGCAGTATTGAACTAGCCCGCGCCGAATAGCGTAGTATTATTCCCCATTCTTCACCGATTCTTTTTCTTTCTTTTTCTTCTGACCCTATGTCTTTCAAGCCCTGGAAACCGCTCTTGCTGACTGCCCTGGTAGTTGGGGCCGGCACAACGGCCGCCACCGCCCAAAAAGTAGCTGCTGCGCAAAAAGCCATTGAATTGGAGCGCTACAACGAGGCACGGGCCGATTTGGCCGGTGATAATTCGCCCGAAGCTAGCTTCGAGATGGGCCGCATCTACCAGATGCGCGATAAGCCCGACTCGGCCGCCACCGCTTTCAACAAAGCCGCTGGTACCACGCCTTTCGGGATGGTAGCCGCTGGCCGAGCGCTGCTAGCTAAAAACGACGTGGCTGGCGCCGATGCCAAGTTCGCGGATGCCGCTAAGGCCACTAAGATGAAGGATGTGCGCATTCTGACGCTCATCACGCAGGCCTACGCCGAGTCGGACAACAAGTCGGTAGTAGATAAGGCAATACCTTATGTAAAGGCGGCCGAAACTGCTAGCAAAGGCAAGGACAACCCGGCCCTGATGATTGCCCGCGGCGACTTGTACCAGCTGAGCGAAAGCGGCGGCGGCGAAGCCATGAGCAGCTACGACCGCGCCATTGCGGCCGATGCCAATAACGCGGAGGCTTACTACCGCCGCGGTGCCCTGAACGTGCGCAGCCGCAATGGTAGTGAGGCGCTCACTAACCTGAACAAAGCCATTGAGCTGAATCCTAACTACGCGCCGGCTTACAAGGAGCTGGCGGAGATGTACTTCGCGGCTGGACAGTATGACAAGGCTACCAGCACGTTCCAGACGTTCATGGATAAGGCGGAGAAATCGCCCAATACCGACGCGGAATACGCGGCCTTCTTGTACCTGAGCAAGAAGTATCCCGAAGCGCTGACGCAGATTGACAAGGTGCTGGCTGCTGACCCTAGCAACCTGACGATGAACCGCCTGAAGGCCTACACGCTGTACGAGACTGGTGACTACGCCGGGGCCGCTACCGCGATGGACAGCTACATGAAAATGGCGCCGGCCGAGAAGATTATCCCCGAGGACTACTCGTACCAGAGCAAGATTCTGCTGAAAAACAAGCGTCCAGCTGATGCCATTGCGGTGCTGCAAAAATCCATTGCCGTCACCACTGACCCAGCTAAGAAGCGCGACCTGATGAACGACTTGGCGGTAGCCCAAAGCGCCACTGGCGACTACAAAGGCGCTGTGAGCACGCAGAAGCAGATTACGTCAATGCCTGGCAGCGACCTGACCGACCAGTTCCGCTACGCCGTAGCCCTGACCAAAAACCAGGACTACCAGCGCGCCGATAGCGTGTATAATATCATTAATACCGCTAAGCCCGACTACGTACCGGCTTACCAGTATCGCGCGCAGGCTAATGCCGGCCTCGACCCCGAAACCACGAAGGGCACGGCCAAGCCGTACTACGAGAAGTACATTCAGATGGCCTCGGCTACACCGGACAAATACAAGAGCGGCCTGGTGGAGAGCTACGACTACCTGGCGCTCTATAACCTAAACGCTAAGAACAAAGCCGAAGCATCGAGCTACGTGGAAAAGGCCCTGGCCCTCGACCCCACCGATGAGCGTGCCATTACGATTAAAAAGAACCTGGCGCCGCCGGCTCCCCGCCGCGCTGCCCCGGCTACCAAGCGCAAGTAAGCCCTAGCGCCTTGCCTACTGAAAAAGCCCCGCGCTGCTGCGCGGGGCTTTTTTTATGCGTGATTATCGGCCCAGCTTTCCCACTTGGCCAGGGCAGCGGCAAAGTCGGGCGGCAACTCAGTTTCAAAGTAGGTACGCTCGCCGGTAGTGGGGTGCACGAACCCTAGGGAGCGCGCATGCAGGGCCTGCCGCGGTAGTAAGGCAAACACATTCTCCACGAAAGCGCGGTAGCTACCCGTAGCTTGGCCCGCCCGGATGCGGTCGCCGCCGTAGGTAGCGTCGCTAAACAGCGGGTGCCCCAGGTACTGCATGTGCGCCCGAATCTGGTGGGTACGGCCGGTTTCGAGGCGGCACTCCAGCAGCGTGACGGGGCCGTAGCGGCGCAGCACCCGGTAGTGCGTCACGGCGGGCTTGCCGTACTCGCCGCCGGGGTACACAGCCTGGATTTTACGGTCGCGCAAGCTGCGCCCGATGTGGCCGCGCACGGTGCCCGCATCGTCCTTCAAATCGCCCCAGACCAGGGCCAGGTAACTGCGCTCAATGGTGTGGTGAAAAAATTGCTGCGAGAGGTGCGTCATGGCCCGCTCGGTTTTGCCAATCACCAGCAGCCCCGAAGTATCCTTGTCAATGCGGTGCACTAGGCCGGGCCGAATTTCGCCGTTGCGGCCGGTGGGCAGGTTAGCCAGGTGAAAGGCCAGGCCGTTGACCAGCGTGCCCTGCCAGTTGCCGTAGGCGGGGTGCACCACCAGCCCGGCCGGCTTGTTCACGAGTAACAGTTCATCGTCCTCGTAGCGAATATCGAGGGGCATTTCCTCGGGCTCCACCTTGCCAGTGCGCGGCGGCTCGGGCAGGGTAATGGTAATCACGTCGGCGGGCCGCACGCGGTAGCTGGGCTTGGTGGGCCGGCCGTTCACTTGCACCGCTTCTACCTCAATGGCCGCCTGAATTTTAGTGCGCGAGGCGTTGGCCAGCCGGTTCAGCAAAAACTTATCGAGGCGTAGCAGCTCCTGGCCCCGGTCGACCACAATGCGGTGGTGCTCATATAGCTCATCGCCTTCGCTGGCTTCGTCGGGTTCCAACTCGGGGTCGGGCGGGGTAGTCATGGCCTAGGGTAGTCGGAACGGTAAAAGGGTAAAACGCAAAAAAGCCGGAGCAGGTCGCTCCGGCTTTCGGGGGTGGTAAGCAGCAGCTTACTTCTTTCTGGGGGCAGTGCGGGTAGGAGCCGGCGGCACGCCCGAGCCCGTGTTGGTGGCGGGCTTCACCGTTGGGGCCGGAGCCTCTTTGGTGGGCGTGATGCCCATTTTCTTCAGCACCAAGTCCGACACGTCGCCGTCCTTAGGGCCGTGTAGCAGCACCGGGCTGCTGCCCGCATCCGAGTTCAGAATGTAGGCGTAGCCATTCTCGTCGGCCACGGCGTCAATGTTCTTCTGAATCTTGTCAAGTACCGGGCGCAGGGCCGTCTGCTGGCGCTGCTGCATCGACTGCTGCGCCGTCTGGCTGAACTCCTGCAAGCCTTGCTGCAACGTTTGCAACTCTTTTTCCTTGTCTGCTTTAATTACCGGCGTAGTGGTATTAGGAAGACTTTGGTAAGCCTGAAGCTTAGTTTGGAAATCGGTTTGCTTAGCTTTCAGCTGGGCTTCCAACTGTGAGCCGTAAGTTTTCAGGTCCGACTCAATCTGCTTGCTCTCGGGCATCTGGCTCAGCACGTACTCCACGCTGGTAAAGCCGATTTTCTGCTGGGCCTGGGCGGCACGCGGGGCCAGCAGCGAGGCAGCGGTCATGAGCGCAGCGGCGAAGGTCAGGGTTAGTTTTTTCACGCTTTTAGGTAAAGAAAAAAGTCTGGGGTTCAAGTCTAATTCGAGGGCAAAGGTAACGAATACTAGGGTTTTCCGTCGCTAGTAGTCTTAGCAGCTTTCGTGCCACGCCGCGTAGCAGCCGGCGCCGTATCGGGCGTGCCCGAGTCCGTCTCAAAGGCAGGGTCGGCGCTGGCATCGGCCTTCTTGCCAGTGGCGGCGGTGGCCGGGGTTTTAGGCGGCGCGACGGTTTTTACCGGGCCCTTCTTGCCAGGCTGGTTTTGGGTAGGCTTGGCCAGGCCCAACTCCTCCATTACGTACTCGGTGTAATCGTGCGTCGGGCTGGCATACAGCAGCGTCAAGTCGCCGTTGCGGTCAAAAACCATGTCCAGCTTCTTCGCCTTGGCTACTTTCTCAATGGCATCAAAAATTTTGTCCTGCGCGGGCTTGTTCAGTTCAATCCGCTTTTTAAAGAGTTGGCCTTCGTAGCCAAATTGCTTGGCTTCGTAGTCCTTTAACTCTTTTTCCTTCAATAAAATCTCATCCTGGCGCTTCTTTTTCATCGCTTCCGTCAGCACCACTTCCTCGGCCTGGTAGGTGCGGTACATCTTGTCGATGTCGAGCTTCTGCGCCCCAATTTCCTTCTGCCAGGTGTCGGTCAGCTTGGCTAGCTCGGCCTGCGCCTGGCCATACTCGGGCATCTTCCCCAAGATATAGTCGGTATCGACGTAGCCAAAGCGCTGGCACCAAGCCGGCGCGGCAGCCAGCAGCAGCAGCCCGGCTAGCAAGAAACGCGCAACGTGCATCATAGAATAAAGTGGCTACAAAGCGGCCCGGCTGCTTAACGCCGCCGGGCCGAAATTTAGTTTGCCTTCACCCAGTTTCTGCCCCTAGGCCTAGCGAATCTGCTGGCCGATGATGAAGTGGAAGTGGTTGAAATCCTGCACCGAAGTAGTAGGCGAATTCGGCACTACCGTGTCGAAGGCGCGGCCATAGTCGAAGCCTAGCAAGCCGAAGGCCGACATAAAGATGCGCGCCCCGAAGCCTGCCGAGCGGTACAGTTTGAAGGGGTCGTACTGACTGAAGCTGCCCACGGCATTGCCGGCCTCGGCAAAGCCCAGCACGTATACCGTGGCCGCTGGGTTGAGGCTAACGGGGTAGCGAATTTCGGCCACGTACTTGTTGTAAGCAATGCCGCCACTAGCGCCGCTCTGCGCCGTCGGAATGGCAAAGGCCGCGTTGGGGTCGTCGTAGCCGCGCAGGCCAATGTAGTCGGTACCCACCAGGAACGAGCCGCCCCCGCCGTAGCCCAAGCCCGCGCCACCCATCTTGAAGCGCTCGAACGGCCCCGGCGTGCGGTTGGCGTTGTAGTTGCCAATGAAGCCAAAGTGAGCCCGCGTGTTCAGCACCAGCTTGCCCACGATGGGCGTAAACCAGGAGGCATCAAACATCCACTTGTGGAATTCCACCCACTCGTAAGAGTTGGGGTGGGCGCCCGGAAACACCGAGTAGGGCGGCGTCAAGCTCAGGCTTAGGCTGACGCTGGAGCCCCGCCGCGTGTAGGTGGGATTGTCGATGCTGTTGCGGGCTAGAGTGGTGTTAAAAGTGAAGTTATTGGCATTACCAGTGCTAAAATCAGAGAAAATAGCGTAGTTCTGCAACTGATACTGGCTGAACGACAGCGAGTTGCTGAGCGTAAAGTAGTCATCGGGCACGCGCAGCTGGCGGCCCAGCGATATATTAATGCTATTTACCTTGATGAATTGTCCCGTGATGGGGTCGAAATTGTACCCTAGGCGCGAGATGCTGCGGTTGAGGCTCACCGACAGCGACTGGGGCTTGCGGCCGCCCAGCCAGGGCTCCGTGAAGCTCAGCGAGTAGGCCTGATACTGGAAGCCGTTGGCTTGCACGTTGAGGGCTAGGCGCTGGCCATCGCCCGAGGGCACCGGCGTCCAGTTGTGGAAGTCGCGGGCCTTGCGCAGCGAGAAGTTGTTGAACACCAGGCCCACCGTGCCGATAAAGCCAGCGTAGCCGCCCCAGCCACCCGAAAGTGTAATCTGGTCCGAGGGCTTTTCAACCACCGTGTAGTTGATGTCCACCGTGCCATCGGCCTGGTTAGGCACCGGGTTCATTCCAATCTTTTCGGGGTCGAAGTACCCTAGGGTTGATAGCTCGCGCTGCGTGCGAATGAGCAACTCACGGTTGAACTTGTCGCCGGGCAGCGTGCGAATGGCCCGCCGGATTACGTGGTCCGACGTCTTGGTATTGCCCGCGATGTTGATGTCCTTTACCCGCGCCTGCACGCCCTCAGTGATGCGCATCTCGATGTCGATGGAATCACCCTCGACTTTGGTTTCGACCGGCTCAATCTGGAAGAACAGGTAGCCGTCGTTCATGTAGAGCGAGGTAATATCCTGGCCGGTGGGGTTGTAAGTCAGGCGCTTATCAAGCGTTTCCTTGCTGTAGGGGCTACCCGCCTTAATGCCCAGCACCGAACCCAGCGTCTTGCTGTCGTAGAGGTAATTGCCGTTCCAGGTGATGTTGCGGAAGTAGTACTTAGGTCCTTCGTCCACCTTTACCTTCACAATCAGGCCCTTCTCGTCGCGCTCGATGGAATCCGACACGATGGCCGCATCACGGTAGCCTTCGTTGTTGTAAAAATCAATCAGCTTGGCCTTATCGGCCTCAAACTCCGTGCGCTGAAACTTACCGGGCGTTAGAATCTTAAACGCAGTGCGCGCTTTGGTTTTCTTGAACTGCCGCGCTAGCTTCGAATCCTTAAAGGCCTTATTACCTTCAAAATCAATTTCGTGAATGCGCACTTTCTTGCCCTTATCCACATCAATCTTCAACGCTACGCTGTTCGAAAGAGTGGAGTCGGGCACTTGCCGCATTACCACCTTGGCATCCAGGTAGCCCTTGTTGTTGTAGAACTTACGCACCTGAGTCCGCGTGCTCGACACCAGCGCGTCGGTAACTACCTTACCCCGGATGAGCTTAATTTTCTTCTCTAAGTCATCGGCCTGGCCTTTGCTGATGCCTTCGAACGAGAACTTGGAAAGCCTAGGCCGCTCGCGCACGTTGAACTCCAGGAAAATCTTGTTGCCTTCTACCCGCGACTCGCTCACCGAGATGTCGGCCAGGATGCCTTGGGCGTAAATCTTGCGAATTGCCTTCGCCAAATCATCACCCGGAATGGTAATGGGGTCACCCAGCTTCAACCCCGACAAACCAATCAGCGTATTAGGGTCCAGGTAGCGGGCGCCCGTCACGGTAATGCCCCCCAGCTCGTACCGATGAGGTTCATCGCCCAGGCCGGCGGTAGCCGGGGCTTCCTGCGCCAGCGCGGGCTGAGCAGCCCCTAGCCCCCCTATTAATAGTAACAGGCCAAACAGGCCTTTACGTAGGCAATTACGCATTATTTCTAAGTAGGCAAAAAATCAAGATACGGACAGCTGCTCGCTGGTTTTGCCGAAGCGGCGCTCTCGGCTTTGGTAGGCACGCAGGGCCTCGCGAAAGTGGCTGCGCCGAAAGTCAGGCCACAACACGGGCATTATATAGAGCTCAGTATAAGCCAACTGCCACAGCAGAAAGTTACTAATGCGCTGCTCGCCACTGGTGCGAATAAGCAATTCGGGGTCGGGCATGCCGGCCGTAGCCAGGTAGTTAGTAATCGTAGTCTCGGTTATGGCCTCGGGCTGCAGCCGGCCAGCCGCCACCTCGCTGGCCAGGCGCTGCGCGGCTTGCGTCAGGTCCCAGCGGCCACTGTAGCTCAGGGCTAGCACCAGCGTCATGCGGCTGCCGGCTTTGGTCAATTCTATGGCCTCGGCCAGTTCGCGCTGGCAGCTAGCGGGCAGGCTTTTCAAATCGCCAATCGCTTGCAGCCGCACGCTATTTTTGAGCAACGTGCTGGTTTCCTTGCGGATGGTATGCACCAGCAGCTGCATCAGAGCCATCACTTCGGCTGCTGGGCGGTTCCAATTTTCCGTTGAGAAGGCGTATAGCGTTACAAATTTTACTCCTAGCTCCGCGGCTTCCTCCACCGTGTCGCGCACCGAGGTGATGGCGCTTTGGTGGCCGAACACGCGCAGCCCGCCCCGCTGCTTGGCCCAGCGCCCGTTACCATCCATGATAACGGCGACGTGCGCGGGAATATTGGAGAGGTCGATTTCAGCCCGTTCGGCCATTGTTGCGGTTTGCGTATAAGAGGCCGCAAGTTACGCATAGGGTTGCAGACCCGCCCCGCTTTCTTCTGCGCGGCCCGCTTGCCGGGCCTAGGGCCTGCCATTGCCCGTATTCAGCTAATACCTTCACAGCCAATAGCTTACCAAACCACTACCGTTCGGGCTGGCTTACTTTAGCAGTCGCTTATTGTGCTTGTAGACCGGGGGGCAGAAGATGTGGTAGAAGGTATACGACACGCTTAGGCCGGTGTAATAATACCAGTCCTGGTCGTGCGGGTTTACCAGCAAGGGGTCTTGGTCGCCCAGGTGGTCGAACTGGTCGGTAAAAGTTTTGCGCGCGCCCATCTCGGCGCCTAAGTTGATATGCTCGCTGATGGCCACCTTCACGCCGCCGCCGGCCGGCACCGCGATGCCCGCTTTAGCTCCCTGCCGGTTGAAGTCATTTTGCAAGCCGGTGTTCTCGGTGCGCGTAGTAGTATTGGCGTAGTAGCCCGCCAGCCCGATAAACAGGTAGGGCGTGGCGTGCACCCGGCGGCGCTCCTTACGCTGGTGGTAGTCCAGAAAATTGTACTCCACTACCCCCGATAGCTCTAGTATACTGCCAGTTAGGGTTACTTGCCGGTAGCCTGGCAGGGGCGCCACGCCCCCGTTCACTCCCGTCACGTTGCCATCGGTGGCGCGCAGGGCGCCCGCCGTGAAGGCTCCGCGCAGCGTAATGGGGCTCGAAATATCGCGGCGGTAAAAGAGCGTGGCCGCGGGCCGGCTGTTTTGCCACTGCAACTGCGGCGACACCTCCCCCTTATAGTTGGTTGCGCCCACCCCTAGGCCCAGTTCGCTGGTGGTTTGGGCCACCGCTGGGGCGGGCCTAAAAAGCACGCTCCCCGCTAGCACAGAGCCAGCGAGGAGCGCGTAAGAAAAACGAAATACAGCCATTCGGCAGAGAAATTAACCCAGCTCCGCCGCTGGCAGTAGCCCTTAGCGGAATTTGGGGTTCTTGATGCGGGGATTGAGAATGTAGTTCAGCGAGAAGCCTACTACCGTATACCAGTCAGTTTTACCCTGGCCGCGCTTCACGCCGGCTGCGTCGAAGGTACCGTTGCGGTGGTCTTTGGTAATGCCATAGCCAAAGTACTGCTGGTCGGTCATCGAAGTCTGCGACTGGCCGGGGGTCACGCCTAGGGCCGTTGGGCCAACGTACGTGTTATTCACGTCGTCGAGGTAGCCGGTGAACGTTTTGCGGAAACCAATCTCCAGGGAAGCATCCAGGTTACGGTTGATGCGGTAACGCACGCCACCGCCAAATGGTATAGCCAAACTCACGCGGCTATAGTCTATGCCCTCTGTTTTGAGGGGCTGCAGGTCCGTCCAATTTTGACCGCCATCGCGAGTACCCTGGGGGTTGAAGTAGAAGCCGGCGACCCCACCGAAGAGGTAGGGCACAAAGTCAGGGCGCTTGAGATAGTTATTGCGGTTCTCAATCAGGTCCACAATCATCACGGCCGAAGCCTCGTAGATGTTGGTCCGGAAGTTCACGTTCCGGTTATTGCGGAAGTAAGCATCACCCGTCGTGCTTTGGTTGTCATCATTGGCGGCGATGCGACCCACGGCTAAGCCAAACCGACCCGAAATGCGCGGGAAATAGCGGTGCGTAATGCTAATACCGAGGTTAGGGCGGGTATCACCAAATTTAAACGATGCGAAATTAGTTTGGGGGTTTACGTCACCAAAGTAGTTCATCGCGTTCAGGTTCACCCCAATCGACGTGTACTGCTTGCGCTTAGTAAACTGCTGGGCATCGGCCTGTTGCGTCGTGCCTAGTAGCGCGAGCCCCGCTAGCAAGGTTGAATAAGTGAAAAACTTTGTCATAAAAGGTGTTCTTAGTAAATAAGTAGCTAACCTGGAAAGCCGCGAGGCTATTAGACACGACTTGCAATTAGCGCAAAAGTACGTAACAATTGGAACTAAAAAAATTTAGCTCAACCACGCAGCGTTATAAAAGTTTTACTTCAACGGCAACGAGGCCATGGGGTTACGCCGGTCAAGCCCCCAGTTGAGCTTGCTACGCAAGGTACTCAGGAAATTTATATGGTTCAGCTTAACTAAGCGGGCACTGAAGTTTTCGCGGCGGACGGCCATCTGCACAGTGGCCTCCACGGGCATCGAGCGCGAGTCGAGCGCGAGCAAATAACTGTTGCTGCGGCCCTCGATTTCGAAGGAAATAATGCTTTGGTCGGAAACGATAAGGGGCCGCACGTTCAAATTGTGGGGGCATACGGGGGCGATAATAAAATTGTTGGTTTGCGGCAGCATCACCGGGCCGCCGCAGCTGAGCGAGTAGCCCGTAGAGCCCGTGGGGGTAGATACTACGAGGCCATCGGCCCAGTATGAGTTCAGGTATTCGCCGTCGATGTAGGTGTGCACGGCAATCATGGAGGAGCTGTCGCGCTTGAGAATACTGAACTCGTTGAGCGCAAAATTCAGCTCGCCGAAGATGTCGGGGTCGGTGTCGAGGCGCAGCAGGCTGCGGTCGTCGTAGGTGAAGTGGCCGCGGTAGAGCGCCTCCACCGCCTGCGCGATGTAGGACGGTGCGATGGGGGCTAGGAACCCCAGCCGACCGGTGTTAATGCCCAGAATCGGAATTTGCAGGGCGCCCACGTACGTCACGGTGTCGAGCAGGGTGCCATCGCCGCCGATGCTGAGCACGAACTGCACGCCGCGCAACGAGTCGCCGCGCCGAAAGGTGTCGAGGGGGGGCAGGCGCACGCGCGTGGCCATGAAATCGCGGTATGCTTCGGCCACCAGAATCTCGGTGTCGCGGGCTACCAACTCGTCGAGCAGCGTTTGGATGTAGGGCGTGGCCACGTCGTCGAAGGGCTTGCCCAGAATGGCGATTTTCATAACAAAAGCGTAATGTGCCGAGGCATCAGATAGGAAAGCTGGTGCGCAAGAAAAACCCTAGGGCCGGATAAACGGTGAGGGTGCGGATAAGCTCAAGGCAGAAAACCCGGTCGTAGTACGTGACGAAATGTACCCCTAGGCCTACCGAAGCCAGCAGCTGGCCCGGCAGCAGGTTGGCGGGGGGCAGCGGGCGCGGCACGGGCGTGCCGGTAGTGAGGCCGGCATCGGCGAAGGCATTGAGGTAGATGGCTAGCGGCAAGGTGTTAATCTTGGCGTTGTTGATGAACGGCACGCGCACGGGCGGCGGCGCGAAGGCCCGCCAGCTGAGGCCTTGCTGCACCACCCCGAAGGAGCGGCCTTCTACTACGTAATAATCGTAGCCGCGCACCAAGCCATCGGCCCCCAGCAGGCGGGCGTCGTTTTCGCCCAGTGCCGAGGCAAAGAGCTTGGTGCCCGCGTTGACGCCCCCGGCGTAGTAAAACTGGTGCCCTAGGCTAACGTAGCGAGCATAGCGCACGCGCAGGCTGAGGTAGCCCGGCGAGCGCGGCTGTCCCAAAAACTGCCGGAACCCTACCCCACCTTGCAAAAACTGCCCCGTGAGCGGGTAGGCGAAGGTATTGCGCTGGTTGTTGGTGGTGAAGAACGTGGCCTCCAAGTACTGGCGCTGCTGAAAGCCGAGTAGGTAATCGTAGTTGAGGTTATAGATAAGGTCGCTGATTTGCTCGCGGCGGTAGGCAAAGTCGAACGACGACGACAGCTGCACGGTGTGGCGCAGGCGCAGGCCCGCCGAGGCGTAGAAGCGCTGAATGGGGAAGGCGTCCTCCTCGGCGGCGGGTAGGCTAACGCGCCTATCATTGAGCACATTATAATCGAGGTTGCGGCTTTGGTAGTACGACACGGCCAGCCCTAGGCCCACGCGGCGGCGGCGGCCCAGGCCGGGTGCCTCGTAGAGCAGCTCAAACTTGCGGTTGAAGCCGAACTGTACGTTGGCCGTTAGCTGCTCGGCTCGGCCGCGGAAGTTGGTATCTACCAGGTGCAGGCCATAGTCGAGGCGGTGCCAGCGGTCGGGGCGGGTGCGCCACACGTTGAAATCGTCGGCCAGCGAGAAGATGGGCGTGGGCAGCACGTACCAGCGCTCCTGCACGCTGAAGAGCACCGTGAGCTGGCCGGTGCCGCCGCAGCTGGCTTGCACCAGCACCGCGTGAAACAATTGCAGATTGTAGATGCGGCGGCGGTTGGCTTCGAGGCGGGCGGCCAAGTTATCCACGTCGAGCGAGTCGCCCTCCCGGAAATTTAGCTCGGCGCGCAGGGCGCGCTCCACGGTGCGGTGATTGCCGGCAAACAGGATGGCGCCCACCCGCACCCTAGGCCCGGCCGTGGCACAGGGGCTGATGCGCACCAGCGTATCGGTGGGGGCTACCACCGGGGCCAGGGACCTAGGGTGGTCCTCCAGCTGGCGCAGGCTGTCGGGCGGAGCGGCGGGCCGGGCCGTGGGCTGCTGCGCCCGCGCCGCAGCAGCCAGCAGCAGACCGCCCAGCACCCTCAGCCAGCGGCGTGCCCAAGCGCTGGGCCTCAAGCGGTTTACGCGTAGTTTCACCCTCCCTAGTCCCCTACACGCTCAGGTAGCGCAGTAAGGCGTCGAAGCGGTCCTGCTCGTCGTTGGTGGGCACGGCGGGGCCGCTGAACTGGGCAGTGACGAGGTAGCCGAAGCGTTCCAGGGTAGCCGTGATGCGGCTGAGGCTGTCCACGTTCAGGCGCAGCGTAAGGCGAATGCGGTAGGGGTCGTGCTCGTCGTTGACCACGTGGGCCGACAGAATCTTGGCGTTATTTTCCTCTACGTAGCGGCTGATTTGCGAGAGCGAGTAGTCGCGCTCCTCCATGCTCAGCACCAGAATGCCGCCCTGCCCGGCCTGGCCCGGCACCGCCCCGAAGGCGGCCAGCGCATCGCTCACCGTCACCACGCCCGCGTAGTCCTGCTGCTCGTCGAGCACCGGCACCAGCTGAATCTTGTTTTCCACGGCCACTTCCATCACCCGGTAAAAGTGCTGGTCGTGCTGCACGTGCGCGTTGGCATAGCCTAGGGGCAGCTCGGCCAGTTGCGTGTCCGAGTCTTCGTATTCGGCCAGGTCGCGCTCGGTGATGAGGCCGCGGTAGCGCCGGCCGGCTAGCACCGGCAGCTGCCCCACGTGAAACTCTTCGAGCCAGCGGGCGGCCTTGCCCGCCGTATCGGTGCCCTTGAGGGGCGGAATCATCTGATTGAGTAAATCTTCGGCGAGTAGAGCGGGCATAATAATACGTAGTAATAAGTAGGGAAGCAGCAAGGTAAGCGCTAGGCCGGCCTGGGCAAGTGAAGCTAGCCAGCGGGGCTATTTTTTAGCTGAAGCTCAGCTTTTAACGTGTTGCCCCTTGATAGGAGCCGTCGGCCGGCCCAATGGTTGCCAACAACCAACGGCCACCCCGACTAGTTTAGCGCCCTCCCCCTAGGCCGGCTGCGGGGCGCCGGCCGCCGGGCGCTGCAAAAACGCCTGAAGGTAGCGGTTGAAACCCGCCGGGCGCTCCATCATGGGGGCGTGGCCGCAATGGTCGAGAAAGCGCAGCTCGGCCTGGGGCAGCAGCCGCTCAAAGTCGTGGGCCACCGGGGGCGGGGTAATGGTATCGTTGAGGCCCCACACTAGCAGCGTGGGCACGGCAATGCGGTGCAGCTCGCGGGCCAGGTTGTGGCGCTGGGCCGAGCGCGCAATGCTAATCATGCGCAGGCACTTGGCGTTGGAGTTGGTGACGGCAAATACCTCATCCACCAGCTCGCGGGTAGCCAGGCGAGAGTCGTAGAAGGTGTAGCCCACGCGCTCCTGCACAAAGCTGTAGTCGCCGCGCTTCGGAAACGAGCCGCCCATGCCGTCCTCAAAGAGGCCGCTGCTGCCCGTGAGCACCAGCTGGCTTACCTGCTCGGGGTATTGCAGGGTGTATACCAGCGCAATGTGCCCGCCCAGCGAGTTGCCTAGCAGGGTCAGGGGCGTGGGCAGCTGCAGCTTTTCCACAAAGGTTGTTACGTAAGCCACCAGGCCCGGAATGGACGCCTGCCCTAGGGGCATGGTGGGCACGGGCAGCACCGGAATTACGACGCGGTGCGTGGGGCTGAACTGCCGAATAACGTCTTCCCAATTGCTGAGGGCCCCAAACAAGCCGTGCAGCAGCAGCAGCACGGGCCCCTGGCCTTCATCTACATAGTCGTAGCCGTGGAGGTGCTGGCGCGTCATAGGCAAAGGCAAATAGGAATGGGCAGCAACCCGCGGCGACTGGCGGCATCCAGCCGGGCCGGACGCTGCCCCAACTGCCGAGGGCGCGCAATGTTACAACAGCTAGCCCAATTGGCTGGCCCCCGCCGGGCCTGGGTAGCGAGCCATGCTTCAAGGTGAAAATATCCGCCAAGGGCCAGCTAGAGGGTAGCGCAGGGGTCCTGCTGTGCGGCCGGCCCCGACCAGCGCAGTCAGCGCGGCAGCAGTTGGCGCCGCTGGCCGGGCCTAGGGCTGGCGGCGCTATTCAGGCTTAGGCCACGCGTTTACATCACGGCCTTGAGGCGGGCGAGTAGGTGCTGGGCAAAGGGCAGCACGTAGCCGGTGAGGTGCAGGGCCAGCGGGGTGGCGCGCTGCACCCAGGGCAGCACCACCGAGCCCGCTCGCACGCTGGCCGGCAGCAGCGGCAGACCCGCCAGCGCCGTGCCGTGCAGCAGCAAGCTCAGCCCCAGCAGCCACTTGAGGCCGCCAGCGGCGGCGCCCAGCAGGTTGTCGAGCACCCCGAGGGGCGTGAGGTGCACGGCCTGCTTGAGCAAGCCACCCAGCAAATGCACGCCCCACATAATGGCCACCAGCACCAGCAAAAACGCCACCAGCGGCAGCAGCCCGTGCAGCTCGCCCAGGTAGCCGCGCACCACCGGAATGGCGGTGCTCAGCAGCAGCAGCCCGCCCACCGCGCCCAGCACGAAGGCCAGCAGCGACACCACCTCCAGCACCAGCCCCCGCTGGTAGCCTTTCACCACGCCCACCCCTAGGGGCAGCAGCAAGAGGATATCGAGCGCAGTCATGATTTTTTCTACTTCACAATCAAGCTAGAAGTCCGTGTTGTTCAGCAGCATATTCACCACGTCGGAGATGCGGCGGCCGTCGGCCTGGCCGCTTAGCTCGCGGGCGGCTACGCCCATTACCTTGCCCAGGTCGGAAGGGCCTTTGGCGCCGGTGCGCTGAATAATATCGACCAGTTTGGCCACCAGGTCGCTCTCGGTAAGCTGCTGGGGCAGGTACTCTTCGATGATGGCCAGCTCGGCTAGCTCGGTTTGCGCCAAGTCGGGGCGGGCCTGCTGCTGGTAGGTGGCGGCCGACTCGCGGCGCTGCTTGGCGGCTTTGTTGAGCAGCTTCAGCTCCTGGTCGGCGCTGAGGCCGCTGGCGCTGGCGCCTTCGGCCGTTTCGGCCAGCAAAATCTGCGACTTGATGGAGCGCAAAGCGGTGAGGCGCACTTTGTCTTTAGCTAGCATTGCCTGCTTGATGGCGCCGTCGATGGTTTCTTTGAGTGGCATTCTGGAGTGGGAAAGAGCGGGTTAGCGCGTGAAATTAAGTGCGGGTTAAAGCCCAGCAGTGGTAATAAAGTGCTGCGGCTGGTCAAGGTATACGGCAATACGCTGCGCCGTGCGGCGGATGCCGTAGAAACCAACTACCGTAACCGGCTCGGCAAAGGTCAGCAGCAGATTGGGGCCGGCAAATAGCGGCTTGCTCAGGCCCAGCACGCCCGTGCCGGTGGCGGGGGCTTCGCGCAGCACCTCGGCGGCCACCAGGGCGGCGCGGGGCACGGCCAGCTCCCACACGAACCCCACGCGGAGGCGCAGCTCCTCGGCGCCGAGCAGCACGGGCCGCAGGCGCACGGCCTGGGCATGGCCCAGCAGAAACACCAAGCCATACGCTTCCCCAAACAGCAGCCAGGGCGTTAGGCCAGGGCACCAGCGCTGGGCCAGCAGGTGCACGCAAGTCGCTTCGACTACCAAAACGGCCGCGGCTGTAGCCACGAGCGCCACGAAGCCCGACTCGCGGTAGCTGCTGAAGGCGGTGGCAGTAGCCGGGGCTTCGGGGGCAGCCCACCAGCCTAGGCCCGCGTAGCGCAGCAACGTGATTTCGGTGAGCAGCAACTGGCCCACGGCTCCCAGCGAGCCAATGGCGGCCTGGGCGCTGGGCCAAAAGTGCGGGTTGCGGGCGTAAGCCGCCTGGTAGGCCCGGACGAGGCGCCGCCCGCGGGCCGCCGCCAGGCCTAGGGTAGCCGCTTCGAGCAGCGCGGGAAACAGGCGCAACGGCTGCTGCTGGGTTACTGGCAGCAACCAGGTAGCCAGCGCCACGCATACGCCCAGCACCCCCACCAAGCTGCTCAGGGGCAAGCGGTAGGGCCGCACTACCAGCAAGTAAAACAGTGCGGGCAGGCACACCAGCACATCAGCCGCCACGCCCACCGGCAGCAGGGGGCGCTGGCTAAAATCGGCCCGGTGCGTGATAATGTACTCGGCACCCAGCACCAGGGCGGCCAGCAGCCCAAACAACAGCAGCGGCCCCGAGCGCACGGGCAGGCGAAGCGAACTAGTCATGGGCTGGCTGGTTAAAGAGGCAGGACGGGCGCGGCACCCAGCCGCCCGGCAAAGGTACCTTGCGCCGCCGGCCCACCCCTAGGGCGCCGGGGTCCGCCCCACCCCGCCTACCAAATCTGTGCAATCCGTTTAAAATCCGTGTCACCCGTGATTAAGCTGAGCGTCAACATCAACAAAATTGCCACCTTGCGCAATGCCCGCGGCCTGCACGCGCGGCCCGACTTGCTGCAAGCCGCCCGCGACATCGAGCGCTTTGGGGCCGAGGGCATAACGGTGCACCCTAGGCCCGACGAGCGTCACATTCGCTACGACGACGTGCGCAATTTGAAGAGCATCGTCACGACCGAGCTGAATGTGGAGGGTAACCCCACGCCCGACTTTGTGGCGTTGTGCCGCGAGGTGCGCCCCGAGCAGGTAACGCTGGTGCCCGACGCGCCCGACGCCATTACGTCTAATGCCGGCTGGGACGTGGTGGGCCACCAGGGCTTCTTGCGCGACACGGTGGCGGAGCTGAAGAGCTACGGCTGCCGCGTTAGCATTTTCCTCGACCCCAACCCGACCCTGGTAGAGGCCGCCGCCCGCACCGGCACCGACCGCGTAGAGCTGTACACCGAGGCCTACGCCCGCTACTACCCCACCGACCGCGCCGCCGCCGTGCAGCCCTACCGCGACACCGCTAAAGCGGCCGTAGCCGCCGGCCTGGGCCTAAACGCCGGCCACGACCTAGACCTGGAAAACCTGGCCTACCTAGCCCAACAGGTACCGGGCTTGCAGGAAGTAAGCATCGGCCACGCCCTGGTAGCCGATGCGCTGTACCTAGGCCTCGAAAATACCGTGCAGCTCTACAAGCGGCAGCTGCGGTAGCTTGGACTACAAAGTCCAGGCTACTTCTACCGTAAACTCGGTGGGGTCGGCTAGGGGGTCGGCTTCTTGCAAGGGTAGGCCGCCGGGCGCGTAGAGCGCGCACAGCGTATTGCTTACCTGCGCCAGCTGGCCGGGCAGGCCGGGCGGCAAGCCCGCCAGCAGGCCCGCTAGCACTTCCCAGCGGGGCTGGCCGGGCTGCTGGCTGGCATCGTGCCACACCACCACCGTTTCGGGCCCTACCAGGTGCTCAAACACGCGGGCAGTGTCGCGGCGCACGGCTTCGTAGCGGTGGTCGCCGTCGATAAACACTACACCGAAGGGGCCGGCGGCGCAGTGCAGGGCAGCCAAGTCATAGGTGGCCGAGTTGCCGTGCAGGTGCACCACGTTGGCATGGGCCCGCGAGAAGAAGCCGTGCAGGTTGATGTAGCGCTCGGGCAGGCCTAGGGCGCGCATTTCGGCGGCGCTCAGGTTGAGGGTGTGCACGGTGGCGGCTTCGGCGGCCACGTTGGCCGCGCTTTCGCCGCGCCAGGTGCCAATTTCAAAGTAGCGGCAGCCGGGGCGCTGCCGGGCCAGGGCGCGCAGCAGCAGCAAGTCGGTGGGCAGCGAGCCGCCATTGCCGAAAGCGAAGGGCGCTACCGTGCGCGCCGCCGCGGGTGCCGCGGCGGGCACAAAATGAGCTAGCGGCACCCTAGGCAGCCCGCCGGGCCCCAGGCCCGGCCAGCGGCCAGCGTGGGCGAGGGCGCGGGCTTGCCAGGCCCCCGCGTCGGCCGCCAGCACGGCATTGAGCAGGGCGGGGGTGCGGGCCAGCGCGCGTAGGGCGCGCAGGGCAATATGGAAGCGGGAGGGCAAAGCTGGGGCGGCGGGAGGGTGGAAGGCGGTAGCGGCGCCAAACTTACGGAGTGGCTGGCGGGAGTTCTTGCCCACCCCCACCCTTAACTTGCACTGTCAACTTTCATATTGTCACCTAAACAAGTGCATTTTACTATTTCTTCGGCCGGGCGCGCAGCGCTGGGCCTGGCCCTGCTAGCGGGAGCTACCCTCGCTGGCTGCAACCGCTCGGAGCAGGGCGAAGCTACTACCGGCCAAGCCGACACCGCCGCCAAGGCAGCCCCGGTTGACTCTGCCAAAATCAAGCGCCTGGCCATGCGGCGCGACTCGCTGCGGGCCGACAGCATGGCCCGCAAAACGGGGCAGCTGCCGGGGGCCCTGCTGCCGGGGCACCGCATCGTGGCTTTTTACGGCAACATCCGGTCAAAGGGCATGGGCATCCTGGGTCGCGAACCCAAGGACCAGATGATGCGCAAGTTTGACAAGGTGGTGGCCGAGTGGCAGGCCGCCGACCCCAACCTGCCGGTGCTGCCGGCGCTGCACAGCGTCACCATCACGGCGCAGGGCGCGGCAGGGGCCGATGGCAAGTACCGCCTCATGAACTCGAAAAGCACTATTGAGGAAACCCGCGCCTGGGCCAAGGAAAAGAATGCCATCCTGTTCATGGATGTGCAGGTGGGCCTGAGCGACTTGCCGCACGAGCTGCCTAAGCTGGAAGAATACCTGAAGGACCCAACCATTCACCTGGGCATCGACCCCGAGTTTGCGATGCAAACCAAGGGCGTGCGCCCCGGCAAGAAAATTGGCACCTACGACGCCAAGGATGTGAACTACGCCATCAACTTTCTAGCCCGCATCGTGAGCGAAAACCACCTGCCGCCCAAGCTTTTGATGGTGCACCGCTTCACGCAGGGCATGCTCACCAACTACAAGAATATCAAGCTCGACCCGCGCGTGCAGGTAATCATGGACATGGACGGCTGGGGCAACCCCACGCTCAAAAAGGACTCGTACAAAGCCTATATTGAGAAGCAGCCGGTGCAGTACACGGGCTTCAAGCTGTTTTACGAGTACGACCCCAAGCAGAAGCCGCACCACCTGATGACGCCCGCCGAGGTGCTGGACACAACCAACCTCAACCCGCGCCCCCTATACGTGCAGTACCAGTAGGCGCCGCCGTGGTCTAGGCCCCAGCCACGCAAACAAGGGCTCCCAGCACTGCGCCGGGAGCCCTTTTTTGCGTGTTGCACAGGCGCTTAGTGGGCCGCGTTCAGGTCGACGGCGGCGCCGGGCTTGTTGCGCTTCACCAGGAAGATGAGCGGCACGCAAGCCAGGAAAAACCAACCCAGGGCGTAGAAAATCTGGGTGTAGGTGATGAGTGACACCTGCTTCATGAGGGTGCCGTCGAGGGCGGCGTAGGCGGCTTGCCGCGCCTGGTCCATCGAGAGCCCTTTGTTGATAAAGCTTTGGGTGAAGGCCTGCACCCGCTGGGCGGTTTCGCTATTGTAGAGCGAGATGTTGGGCAGCAAGGCCACGCGGTTGTTTTGGATGCTGCGCTCGAGGTAAGTGCCCACGATGGCCACCCCAAATGAGCCGCCGAGCTGGCGAATCATGCCGGTGAGGCCCGCCGCCTGGCCTGCGTCGCGCCCTTGCAGGCCCGCCAGGCTCATGGTGGTAATGGGCATGAAAATCAGCCCTAGGCCCACCCCGCGGGTGATAAGCGGCCAGAAGAAGTCGCTCTCGCCGGCGGTGGGCGAAATCTTGCTGCCCATCCAGAAGGTGAAGCCGAAGAAGATGGCGAAGCCCACCGGCAGCATGGCTTTTTGCGGCACGCCGGCCATCAGCATGCGGCCCACTACGGGCATCATGAAGCCCGAGGCCAGGGCGCCCGGCAGCAGCAGGTAGCCAGTTTGCTCGGCCGAGAACCCTAGGATGCGCTGCGTGAAGATGGGAAACACGAACACCGAGGCGAACAAGCCGAAGCCCAGCACAAACGAGAGGAACGCGCCTACGGCCAGGTTGCGGCTTTTAGTGAGCACCCGCAAATCCACAATGGGCGCCTTGGCCGTCAGTTCGCGCCACAAGAAGCCGATGACGCCAATGGCGGCCAGGGCCGTGAAGAACCGGATAACGCCGTCGTCGAACCAGTCGTTGGTTTCGCCCTGCTCCAGCACGTACTGCATCGAGCCTACCCCGAGGATGAGGAAGCCAATACCGGCCCAGTCAATGTCGCGCAGCGGCCTTGGAATGGCGTTTTTGATGCGCTCGGGGTCGCGGATGAACAGGATGGTGAAGATGCTGGCCAGGATGCCCACCGGCACGTTCACGTAGAAAATCCAGGGCCAGTCGTAGTTCTCCACGATGTAGCCCCCTAGAGTAGGGCCGATGGTGGGGCCGATGATGACGCCCATACCAAACAGCGCCTGCCCTAAGGGCAGCTGCTTGGGCGGAAAGGTATCAACCAGAATGGCCTGCGAGGTAGCCATCAAGGCCCCGCCCCCAATACCTTGAATGAAGCGGAATGCCACCAACTCCCACAGGTTGGTGCTTTGGCCGCAGGCCATGGAGGCCAGCGTAAACAGCACCACCGATACCAGGTAGTAGTTTTTGCGGCCGAACTGCTCGGCCAAAAAGCCGGTCATCGGAATCACAATCACGTTGGCAATGGCGTAGGAGGCGATAACCCAGCTTACTTCCTGCTGCGTGGCCGAGAGGTTGCCCATCATCTGGGTCAGGGCCACGTTCACAATGCTGGTGTCGATAAGCTCCAGCAAGCAGCAGAAGACCACCGTCACGACGATAATCCACTTTCTAAATCCAGTTTCCATATTATTTTATCAAATAGGAGGCTATAAAGAGGCGGTCATGCTGAGCGAAGCCGAAGCATCTCTACCGCGCCGCCTGGATTGTTCGGTAGAGATGCTTCGGCTTCGCTCAGCATGACCGCCTTTTCGTACTTAACTTACTGCTTCACCGTCACAATCGCGTTCACGCTCATGCCAGTGCGCAGCGGGTGCTCGGGGTCTTCCTTGTTGAGCACAATCTTGACGGGTATGCGCTGGGTTACTTTCACGAAGTTGCCGGTCGAGTTGTCGGGGGGCAGCAGGGCAAAGCGGGCGCCGGTAGCGGCCGACAGCGACTCGATGTGGCCTTCGAACTCCTCGTTGGGGTAGGCGTCAATTTCCAGCTTCACGGGCTGGCCCACCTTCATGTTTTCGAGCTGGGTTTCCTTGAAGTTGGCCACCACCCAAGTGCGAGCGCTGCTCACCAGGCCCACCAGCTGCTGGCCGGGGCTCACTACCTGGCCGGGCTGCACGTTTTTGCGGCTCACGATGCCGTTGGCCGGGGCCACAATGGTGGTATAGCTCAGTTGCAGCTTGGCGTTGTCGAGGTCATTCTGGCGCTGCTTCGCCACGGCTTGGGCCACCGCTACCTGCTGCTGGGCCTGGGCTACCTGCTGCTGTGCGGCCGTTACCTGGTTGCGAGCTACGCTCACCTGGTCCTGGGCGGTACTTTGCTGGGCACTGGTCGATTTCAGGTTAGCCGCCACGGCGTCGTACTCGCTCTGCGGAATGATGTCCTGGTTGCGCAGCTTAGTGCTGCGGGCCAAGTCTTGCTGCAAGCGGGCGCGGTTGGCGGCACTCACCCCGATGGTCGTTTGGGCGGTCCGCACATTGGCCTGGGCAGTCCCCACAGCCGCTTGGGCGGAGCCCACCCCGGCGCGGGCGGCGGCCACCTGGGCCTGGGCGGCGAGCAGGGCCGCCTGGGCAGCATTTACGCGCTGCAGGTAGTCGGCTTGGTCGATGGTTACGAGCGTATCGCCTTTCTTGACGCGCTGGTTGTCATCCACGTACACTTTTAGCACCGGGCCGCTCACGCGGGGCAGCACCGGGTACACGTCGCCCTCTACCTGGGCATCGTCGGTGCTTTCGTGGGTTTCGGCAAACTGGTAGCGGCGGAAGCCAAAGAAGCCCCCCACCAGCAGCACTACCAGCAAAATAATAAGGGGCAGCGGCCCGCGCTTCTTCGCGGGTTCGAGCGGCTCGGCCACGGCGGCGGCAGGAGCGTCTTGGAGGTCGGTTTGGGTAGCCATGTTCTGTGTAAGCTGTGCAGCTGATAGCGGGTAGCTAGTAGCTTTTTTGGAAATGGATTAAAAAATCTTTGGTAACTAAAGTTCTTTGGCGGCAAAAGCTACTCCTAGGGGCTTAGCAGCCAGGCAGCTACTCTCGGACGAGCAGCGTGGGGCAAGGAGCCGTGCGCACCACCACTTCGGCGGTGTTGCCCATCAGAAAGCGGCTGAGGCCCGTTTGGCCGTGCGCCCCAATCACGATGAGGTCGGCGTGCTGGCGGCGCGCTTCGGCCACGATAACCGGGGCCGCTTCGCCGCGCACCAGCTGCGTGCTGACGCGGCTGGCCCCGGCCGCTTCGGCGGCGGCGCGGTGCACCCCTAGGGCCTGCTCTACCTGCAAGCCCGTGCAGCCCGGCACCGGCTGCGGCTCCTGCACGTACAGCAGGCGCAGCTCGGCCCCGGTGCCCACAGCCAGCGCGGCCGCATACGCCACCAGCGCGGCCGAAGCAGCCGAGAAGTCGAGCGGGCACAAAATGGTGGAGAGGGTCATGTTTTTAATGTGGGAGATGTAAGAATGTGAGAATGTGAAAATTGAGAATCGTCGCTGACAGCAGCCGAACGGTCAGGCAGCAGCATTTTTACATTTTCACATTTCCCTGCATTTTCACATTTTCAACTTATTGCCAAATCTGCTCGCCGGTGGCGCGGCGTAGCTGGTACTGCCCTAGGGTGTAGTTGTACATGGCCTGGGCGCGGGCCAGGCGGGCTTGCGCCAGCTGGGTTTCGGCATCGAGCACGTCCAGGTTTTGGCCCACGCCGTAGCGGTAGCGGCCGCGGGCGCGCTCCAGGGCGTCGGTGGCCTGGGCTACCTGCTGCTGGGCGTTGTCGTAGCGGGCCTGGCTAAACTGCATGTTGTTGACCGCTTGGCGCACATCAGCCCGAATTTGCTCTTGCGTATCCTGGGTGCGGGCCTGGGCGGCGCGGTAGTTGGCGGCAGCTTCCACGCGCTGCTTGCGGTTTTTGCCCCCATCGTAGATGGGCAGGCTTAGTTGGGCCACGCCCACCGTGTTGAAGCGTATCCGCTGCAGGGCCTCGGCGGGCGGCACGCCCGGAATGAGGTAGCCGTTTTTGCCGCCCGCCTGCACGCCCACGCCCAGCACGGGCAGGTTGCTTTTGGCGGTAAGCTTGCTTTGCAGGTCGGCGCTCACTTCGGCGTCTTTGGCCAGCTTGGCCTCGGGCCGGTTGGTGGCGGCTTTGGCAAGTTCGCTTTCCAGGTTCACGGCCTGCGGCTCGTAGCTGAGGCGGCCCCGCACCGGCACGTCGGCCTGCTGGGGCTTATGCAGCAGGCGGGCCAGCTGCACCTGCTGGTTCTGCAACTGGTTTTGCAGCTCCAGCTTCTGGTTTTGGGCCTGCGTGATGCGCACGTCGGTGGTCGTCACGTCAAACTTGGTGCTCACGCCGGCGTCCACGCGCTTTTGCATTTCGTTGCGGTGGGCCACCAGCGAGGCAATCTGCTGGTCTTGCACCCGAATGCTTTCGCGGGCAAACAGAATATTGTAGTACGCCTGCGCGGCGCTGAAGGCTAGGTCGCGGCGGGCCACTACGATGTTGTCCTGAGCAGTTTGCACCTGCGAGCGCGACAAATTGGTGGACGCCGCCCGCTTGCCAAAGTCGTACAGCTCGTACTGCGCCGTTAGGTGCGCGTCGAAGTTGTTGTTGGGCGCGAAAGCCAGCGACTCGGTGCCCGGCGCTATCTGAAACTGCGATACCGGGTCGATGCGCGTGTAAGTGGCCGAACCCGTTATCTGGGGGAGAAACCCAGCTTGCGTTTGCGAGAGGCGGCTGTTGGCCGCGTTGGCCAGCTCGGTGAGGTTGGTAACGCCGGGGTTGGCGTCGAGCACTGCCTGCACGGTGCCTCCTAGGGTCAGCGAGTCGCTTACCAGCCCGATGGCCTGGTTGGCGGCCGGAACGCTCGGCTGGTTTTGGGCCAGCGCCGGACGAGCTAGCAGGGCCGCGCCGCAGAACAAACCCAGGCTAGCCAGTTGATTTCGTGATAACATAAGCCGAATGGCGTAGTAGTGTGCCAGCAGCTTACCGAATGTTGTGCCAATGAATTTATTAGTGTTTCTTAATGCCTTATAAAATTAGCTATCAGTATTTTAACTTAAAGTAAGGCACTCCGCGTAGTACACTGCAAAAAGCAAGAATTTCCTTAAATAAAAGGAATTTACTTAAAACATCTAACCGGCTACCGCGTCTTACTTCCTAGGCCATACTCTTTGCTCAATGCCTGCTACCAACCAAGACGAGACGCTGCTGCTGCACCTCAACGAGGCCATCACGACCATTCGGGAGAAGGACCAGCTTTTTCAAATTATCGCCCGCAAGCTGCGCCTGATTTTTTCCTTTGAGATGATGGGCATCAACGTCTTCGACAAGGAATTACTGCACAAGCGTTTGTTTTTCAAGGACTACACTACCGTACCTTCGCCCGAGCCGCCGCCACCCGGCGCCGACCAGTTTACGCCCATCGCCGGCTCGCCGGTTGAGCAGCTGCTGGCTGACCCGCGCATTCAGCACATCGCGCTCAGCGAATACGTGCGGCACTACGCCGATTTTGAGCCGTTTCAGCGGCTGCTGCGCCAAGGCATTCAATATATGACGATGGTGCCACTCTGGCTGAATGGCCGCCTCACAGGCTACCTTATTCTGGCCACCACTCGCCTACCCAGCTATACCCACGACGACGAGGCTCTGCTTGAGAAAATTGCGTCGCTGGTGGCCGTGGCCGTTAATAACTCGCTTGAATTTGAAGAAGTTGCGCGCCGCGAGCAGCAGCGTACGCTGCAGCTTAACGTCACCAACGCCCTGCTCAGCATCAAGCAGCGCGAGCCGCTGTTTCGGGCCGTGGCCGAAGAGCTACGTCAGGTGGTAGCGTTCGACTACTTCGGCATCCGGGTGCGGCGGGCCGAGGCGCGGGGCACCTACGAGGGCTTTGCCGAGTTTGCTCGCCCCGACCACGACCCTAGGGCCCCGCTACTGGCCCTCGACCCCAACCGCTTTGCCGGCCGCGAGGGCGAAATGGCGAGCTACTACAACCAAGTGGCCGACCTGCTAAACCACCCCGGCCTGTACGCCGGCGACGACTACCGGGCGCTGGCCGTGCGCTACCCCGCCATGCGCTACGCCTACGACGAGCACCACGTGCGGGCCATGCTGGTGGTGCCCATCTGGCAAAGGGCCGACGGGGCGGCGGTGCTCACGCTGGCCTCGTCGCAGCCCACGGGCTTTGGGCCGGCCGACCTGGCTACGGTGCAAGCCTTGGTGCCGCAGGTGGCCCTAGCCCTCGAAAACCTGTTTGCCTTCGAGCAGATTGAGGAGCTAAAAGCCCAGGTGGAGCAGGAGCGCACCTACCTGATTGACGAGATTAATACCGACCGGCCCACCGATGGGCTCATTGGCAGCAGCCCGGCCTTGCGGCAAGTGCGCGAGCGCATTGGGCAGGTGGCCGACACCGACGCCACGGTGCTGATAACCGGCGAAACCGGCACCGGCAAGGAGGTGGTGGCCCGGGCCGTGCACCAGGCCTCGCCCCGCCGCGGCCGGGCCCTTGTCAAGCTCAACTGCGCCGCCCTGCCCGCTCAGCTAATTGAGAGCGAGCTGTTTGGCCACGAGAAGGGCGCCTTTACGGGGGCCGTGGAGCGGCGCATCGGCAAGTTTGAGCTGGCCGACGGCGGCACTATTTTCTTGGACGAGGTGGGCGAGCTGCCCCTCGACCTGCAAGCTAAGCTGCTGCGCGTGCTACAAGAAAAAGAATTTGAGCGCCTAGGGGGCAACCGCGTGCTCAAGACCGATGCGCGGGTGCTGGCCGCCACCAACCGCGTGCTGGAGGACGAGGTGCGCGCCGGCCGCTTCCGGGCCGACCTCTACTACCGGCTCAACGTGTTTCCGATTGTGCTGGCGCCCCTGCGCGAGCGGACCGAAGACATTGCGCCCCTGGTGCAGCACTACCTGGGCACCCTCAGCAAGCGCCTGGCCCGCCCGGTGCGCGCCATTCGGCCCGCCGATTTGGTGCGGCTGCAAGCTTACTCGTGGCCCGGCAACATCCGCGAGCTGGAGCACGTGCTGGAGCAGGCCATCATCGTGAGCCGGGGGCCTTGGCTGGAGTTTGGGGGGTTTGCGGCAGCGGCGGCGCCACTGGCGCTGCCGCCGGCCCCAGTTGAAGCTGCTGGGCCAGCCCCGGCCCTAGGCCCCGCCGCGCCCGAAACGCCAGATAACGCGGCTCCCCTCAAAACCCTGCGCGAGCAGGAGCGCGACCATATTTTGCTGGCGCTGCGCCGCACCGGGGGCCGCGTGAGCGGGGCCAGCGGCGCGGCCGTGCTGCTCGACATCAACCCCAAAACCCTGGAGGCCCGCATGAAAAAGCTGGGCATCCGGCGCACGGTGGTGGCCGACTAGGGCCCAGCTGGGGGGCTTATATTGGCGGCCGAAGTTACCAGAGGCCATTTAGCGGGCAGTGGCGGGCAGCTGGCAGTTCTATTCCTATGCGCTATTTCGTTTCTTATGCGTGGCCGCGCTGGCTGAGCGTAGGCGTGGCCAGCTTGCTGCTAGCCGGCCTAGGGCTGGCCGCGCGGCCAGCGCCGCCGCGGCTGGCCCGCCCCAACATCATCCTTATCAACATGGATGATATGGGCTACGGCGATACCGAGCCCTACGGCATGACGGGCGTGCCAACGCCCAATTTCAACCGCCTGGCCCGCGAGGGCACCCGCTTCACGCACTTCAATGCGGGGCAGCCCGTGTGCACGGCCTCGCGAGCGGCCCTGCTAACGGGCTGCTACCCCAACCGCGTGGGCATGGAGGGCGTGCTGCTGCCCTGGGACACCCGCGCCCTCAACCCTCAGGAAGCCACCCTGGCCGCGCAGCTGCGGCGGGCCGGCTACCACACGGCTATGCTGGGCAAGTGGCACCTGGGCAACCGGGCGCCCTACCTGCCCATTCACTACGGCTTCGACAGCTTTTATGGTTTGCCGTGGTCGAACGACATCTGGCCCATCGACCGCGACGGCTTTTCGCGGGTTACCGACCCGAAGGATATGCGCAGCCGCTTCCCCGTACTTACCCTGCTGGAAGGCGACACCCCCGTAGACACCATTCGCAACCTCAACGACCAAGCTACCCTCACTACCCGCTACACCGAGCGGGCCGTGCGCTACATCCGGGCGCACCGGGCCGGGCAGCCCTTTTTCCTGTACCTGGCCCACGCCATGCCGCACGTGCCGCTGGCCGCGTCGGCCCGGTTTAAGGGTAAAAGCCCCCTAGGCACCTTTGGCGACGTGCTGATGGAGCTAGACTGGTCGCTGGGTGAAATTCTGAACGCGCTCGACGCCAGTAAACTGGCTGGCAACACCCTGCTCGTGGTGACGAGCGACAACGGACCTTGGCTGACATATGGCGACCATGCTGGCTCGAGTGGCGGCTTGCGCGAGGGTAAGCAGGTTTCGTTTGAGGGTGGCGTGCGGGTGCCCTGCCTCATTCGCTGGCCCGGCCACGCGGCGGCGGGCGGCATCAGCAGCGAGCTGCTTACCAACATGGACTTGCTGCCCACTCTGCTGGCAGCAGCCGGCGCCCCGCTGCCCGAACGAAAAATCGACGGGGTCAGCTTCCTGCCTTATTTAGAAGGAAAAACGGCGCGGGGCCCGCGCGAGGTATTTTATTACTACTACGACGGTAACGCCCTGCAAGCCGTGCGCTACCAGCGCTGGAAGCTGGTGCTGCCCCACCTAGGGGGAACCTACGCCCAAACGCCGCCCGGCCGGGGCGGCACCCCCGGCCAGAAACCCACCGTGAGCGTGCCCCAGGCCCTCTACGACCTGGCCCACGACCCCGCCGAAGCCTACGACGTGCAAACCCTGTACCCCGACGTGGTGCGGCAGCTGCAGCATTTGGCCGAGCAGGCCCGCGCCGACCTGGGCGACGACCTCACCCACCAGTCGGGGGCGGGCCGGCGCCCGCCCGCTACCTACTAGGCCCGGCGCACGGCCGCTACCCCTAGGCAACTTTTCTGCCTATTTTAGCCTTATTCTTGCGAATAATTTTAGCAAAAATGGCGAAGGCAAGAACGGTTTTTTTCTGCCAGAACTGCGGGGCGCAGTCGGCAAAGTGGATTGGGCGCTGCCCCTCGTGCGGCGAGTGGAACACCTACGTGGAAGAAGTGGTGCAGAAGGAAACCGCGGCCACCACCACCGGCCAGTGGAAGCCCGCCAGCACCGTGCCCGGCGGCAACCTACAAAAAGCCGCTAAGTCGCGCCCGCTGGCCGACATCCGGCACGAAGAAGAGCCGCGCATCCTGACGCCCGACGGCGAGCTGAACCGGGTACTGGGTGGCGGCCTGGTACCAGGCTCGCTGGTGCTCATCGGCGGCGAGCCGGGCATTGGCAAAAGCACCCTGATGCTGCAGATAGCCCTAGCCCTCAAAAACCTGCGCGTGCTCTACGTGAGCGGCGAGGAAAGCGAAGCGCAGATAAAGATGCGCGCCGAGCGCCTGGCCGACGGCCAGCACCCCGGCTGCTACATCCTCACCGAAACCAACACCCAGAACATCTTCCGGCAGATTGACCAGGTAGAGCCCAACGTGGTGGTCATCGACTCCATCCAAACCATGCACTCGACCCTGGTGGAAAGCGGCGCGGGCTCGGTGAGCCAGGTGCGCGAGTGCACCGCCGAACTGCTCAAGTACGCCAAGGAAACCAGCGTGCCGGTGCTGCTCATCGGCCACATCACCAAGGACGGCAGCATCGCGGGGCCCAAAATTCTGGAGCACATGGTGGACACGGTGCTGCAGTTTGAGGGCGACCGGCACCTGAGCTACCGTATTCTGCGCACCATCAAAAACCGCTTCGGCAGCACCTCCGAGCTGGGCATCTACGAGATGCAGGGCACGGGCTTGCGCCAGGTGAGCAACCCCTCCGAAATTCTGCTTTCGCAGCGCGCCGAAAGCCTCAGCGGCATGGCTATTGGGGCCACTTTGGAGGGCAACCGTCCGCTACTGGTGGAGGTACAGGCCCTGGTGACGCCCGCCACCTACGGCACGCCCCAGCGCAGCAGCACCGGCTTCGACGCCAAGCGCCTGCAAATGCTGCTGGCGGTGCTGGAGAAGCGCGCCGGCCTGCGCCTGGGCCAGCACGACGTGTTTCTGAACATCGCGGGGGGCCTGCGCCTCGACGACCCGGCCCTCGACGCGGCCGTATGCGCGGCCGTAGTGAGCAGCCTCAACGATGTGCCCATTCCGGGCGATGTGTGCTTGGCCGCCGAGGTGGGCCTGAGCGGCGAAATGCGCGCTGTGCCGCGCCTCGACCAGCGCCTGGCCGAAGCCGAAAAGCTGGGCTTCCGCGAGATGTACGTGTCGCAGTTCAACGGAAAAGATTTGGCCAAGCGCCCTGGGATGCGTGTGCAAGCCCTAGGCCGATTAGAAGAGGTTTTGCAGAATATTTTTGGATAAAAACAATATAAAATAGGGTACTGCAAATTTAAATGTAGCTGGACTATGCGAATAGGTAAAAAGTGCTTCTGCGAGGTAATTTCAAGCTAATTAATAATAATTAGGGTAGTTGGGAGCGAATGCCAAACGTGCTTTATCTTCGGACCAGCAATTGGCTTTTATTACGAAATCTAGTTAGCGTAGCTGGTGCTTTCTTAGCCGGCCTGCGCGCATGATTTAGCTCCTATTCTATTCCTATTTATGAAGCTACTGTTTACTTGCTTGCTAACGGGGGTACTGTGTGGCGGCCTGGCGCTGGGCAGCCAGGCCCAGACTGCCCCCGCAGCCGGCACTGCTATTGTTACGGGTCACGTTACGGGTTCGGGCAGCGACTCGGTGGCGGTGTCGATTCGCGATAGTCCCTTTGATGCGCAGGAGCGCATCACGTATGCCCGCGTGAATGAGAAGGGTGATTTTCGGCTGAGCATACCCGTAAGCGGCTCAACCAAAGCGGACCTGGTGTATGGCGACGCCGTGGCCGACCTGTACCTCGACCCCGGCACTGACCTCGACGTGCGCTTCAAGAGCGAGGACCTGGCGGGCACTGTCCGATTCAAGCCCAACGGTGTGCCTACCGGTTTCGCTACCAAGCTCCACAACGGCGGCAATCTGACCGACGAGCAGCGCCACCGCCAGCAGATGGCCAACGCCAACACCTACCTGGCCGAATTCGACGCGCAGTTCGTGTCGAACGACGGCTTCCAAGTGCTGCCCGATAATATTCAGCTTTACGAGACGCCCTTTACCTCCTTCCTCGATTACCGCATCAAGCACGAGCGCAACTTTCTGGAGGACCGCGCCGCCAAGCAGTCATTTACTATCGATTTTTACAACTACGCCAAGGCCGAAATCACCTACTCGAACGCCAACGACCGGCTAACCTTCCCCGACCTGCGCGAGCAGGTAGTGAGCACCGAAGGCCGCCTGACGATGACGCCCGACTACTACAGCTTTTTGCGCGAGCCGGGCTTGCTCAACGACCCCACCGCCGCCCAAAACGAGCAGTTTCAGGAGTTTTTGCTGAACTACGTGCACTACCTGGCCGCCCAGCAGAAACACCTGCGCACCGACCCTGACTTTTACCCGGTGTGCTACGCGCTGGCGAGCAAGCGCCTCAACGGCTCCAGCAAGCTCGTTACCCTAGGGCGCATCTTGCAGGAGTCGTTCCGGTTTGGGCACGTGCGCCAGTCGGAAGCCATGCTGGCCGACTTCCGCCTGCTCGACAGTAAGCACCGCTTCGTGGGCACGCTGGAAAGCGACTTTGACCAGCACAAGGCGCTGGCCATCGGCGCCCAAGCGCCCGATTTCAAGCTTATCTCGGCCCAAGGCGACACCATCAAGCTGAGCAGCTTCCAGGGCAAGCTGGTTTATTTGAACTTCTGGAAATCGACCAACGGCCTGTGCTTGCGCGATTTGGCCTATGCCCAGGACCTGAACAAGCGCTTTGAGGGTAAGAACATCGTGTTTGTGAACGTGGCGCTGGATGAACTAGAGATACCCTGGCGCCAGCTGGTGCTGGTGAAGCGGCTGCCGGGCGTGCAGGTGCGGGCCCTAGGGGGCTTCCGCTCGGCCGTGGCCCAGGCCTACAACCTGCACGACGTACCCACCTACATGCTGCTCGGCGAGGACGGCACCATCCTCAACCCCAAGCCCAAGCGCCTGAGCAGCCGCGCCGCCGTCGACGAAATCAACTCCTCCTTTGGCAAAGCCGCCCTCTTTACGTCAGCCCTAGCCCAAATGCCGGGCACTGGCGGCGGGGCCAAGTAAGCGCGCTCTCTACCATAAAACGTCATGCTGAGCTTGCCGAAGCATCTCTACCGAACTATACAGCGCGGTAAAGACGCTTCGGCTGCGCTCAGCATGACGTTTTATGGTAGAGAGCGCGCTTACTTGGCCCAAACCTTTCGGGGCCGCTCGGCTTTCTTTGCGTATGCGCTCTACCCTTCGCGACGGCCTCTCTTTTTTGCGCAAAGCTACCCCTAGGCGGGTGCTCAATGCCGGGCAGGTGGTGGCCAGCTACGCCCTGAGCCGCCTCACGGGCCGGGCCCGCGCCTGGGGCCTGCCGGTGGCGCTGGCCTTCGAGCCCACTACCAGTTGCAACCTGCGCTGCCCCGAATGCCCGAGCGGCCTGCGCTCCTTCACGCGGCCCACTGGCATGCTGCCACCAGCGCTGTTCAAGCAAACCATCGACGAGTTGGCCAGTCGGCTCTGGTACCTGATTTTCTATTTTCAGGGCGAGCCTTATCTGCACCCGCAGTTTCTGGAGCTGGTGCAGTACGCCAGCCGCAAGGGCATTTATACCGCCACCAGCACCAACGCCCACTTCCTGACCGACGACAACGCCCGCCGCACGGTGGAAAGCGGCTTGGACCGGCTCATCATCTCGCTCGACGGCACTACCCAAGAAGTGTACCAGCAGTACCGGGTGGGTGGCAAGCTGGAGAAGGTGCTGGCTGGCACGCGCAACGTGGTGAAGTGGCGCAACGAACTGGGCCAGAGCACCCCGCGCATTATTTTCCAGTTCTTGGTGGTGCGCCCCAACGAGCACCAGCTGGAAGATGCCAAAGCCCTGGCCCAAGCCCTAGGGGTGGATGACGTGTGGTTTAAGACCGCGCAGATTTACGACTACCAGCAGGGCTCGCCGCTCATTCCCACCATCGACTACTACTCGCGCTACGCCAACAACGGCAACGGCACGTACCGCCTGAAAAATAAGCTGGTGAACGGCTGCTGGAAAATGTGGCACGCCTGCGTCGTCACTTGGGATGGCAAGGTAGTGCCCTGCTGCTTTGACAAAGACGCCGAGTATCGCCTGGGCGACGCCCAGCACGAAACCTTCCGCGCCCTCTGGCACGGCCGCAAGTACCAGGGCTTCCGCCAGGCGCTCCTCAAAGGCCGCGACCAAATTGAGATGTGCCGCAACTGCACCGAGGGCACCCGCGTGTGGGGCTAGACCACTGATTAGCGCGGATTTTAACGGATTTCACGGATTTTGTGGACGGCCCGGGGGCCCTCGTCTGGCCCGTACGGTTATAAGGGATATAGGCTAAATTAGAAAAGGCCACCCAGTTGGGTGGCCTTTTTAGGTGTTGCGAATCGTTCACAAAATCCGTGAAATCCGCTAAAATCCGCGCTAATCAGTGGTCTATTTCTTGCCCTTCATTAAGTTTTTACCCAGCGACTCTACTTGCAGGATGAACTGGTCTACGTCCTGGTCGGCGTAGGCGCCGTAGGCTGAGGAGATGGTGCCCTTGGTGCCATCGGCGGTTTCAATGGCGTAGAGAATGGACGTATCGTCGGGGCTGCTTTCGCCTTCAAAGCGGAAGTAGTCAACGATGGTTGTTTCCTCGGGGCTGTAGGTGGCAGCGCTTTGCTCGTCCATGGTGGCCAAGCGGCCATCCTTCACCACAAAATCCTTGGTGTAGCCTTGGCTATTGAGCTTTTTCTCGACCGTCACGAGGGAGGTCATTTCTTCTTTGTCCTGCATGGCAAAAGGTGGTTTGCGTGGGTGGTGGGGCTAGGGGCCAAAAGCAGGCCGCCCCGGCTATACGAGGCCGGGGCGGGTGCGGGTTATGCAGGCGAAATGAATTTACCGAGTAACTCAGGCGTGGCTTTTGCGCGCCTCTATAGTGCGCTGCAAAGCGTCTACGTCGAGGGCGGCCCCGCAGGCCCCGCCGCAGCCCTTGGCGCAGCCAGCCTGGTTTTTAGCGGTAAACTGCTGCCACACCCGCCGGCCCAGGTAAAAGGCGGCGGCGGCGCACAGGGCAAGAATGATAAGCAGCTGAACGTCCATAATAAAAGCAAAACGACGCAGGTAGGCGGAAAGTTTGCCCTAGGGCCAGCGAGTGGCTACAAGCTACCTAAGGCTGCCAGTTTCTTGGTAATATCGTCTACATCATTAGCCTGCGCTACCAGCTTGCCTTGCGGGTCGAGCAGCATATAGGTTGGAAAGGCATTGATATTATAGCCGGTAATAACCGGGCTATCCGTGCCCTTAAGCTCCGAGAGCTGCAGGCCCGGCACCTGGTGCTGGCGGATAGCCTTTTTCCATAGCAGCGCGCTGCTGGAGCCTTCCAGCGCAATACCGATAATAGTCAGCTTGTCGGCATATTGCCGGTGCAGGGCGTTGACCTTCGGCATAGCCTCTATGCACGGATGGCACCAATGCCCCCAGAAATCGAGCAATACGTACTTGCCGCGGTAGGTAACCAGCGAATGCTGGACGCCCGCCGTGTCGGCCATGCTGAAATTGGCCACCGGCTTACCTACCGTGGGCTGGTTGCGAAGAACGGCGACGCGCTCGGCAGCCTGCTGTCCATACCAGCTTTGGCGCACGGCAGGCGTGAGGCCTTGCAGCAGCTTTTCGTACTCGGCTACCGGATAATCAGGTCGGTCGTGCATTTGCCTGCTGAGTAGGAGGGCGCTGGTGCGCACGGCCGGGTGCGCCTTGATGAACTGGCGAGCATCCTGCGCTTGCTGCGACTGGTAAGCAACGGCTGGTTTAGGCGACTTGCTGTAGTCTTTCCACTCCACGGTGCGGTTGTAAGCGCTCAACGCGTTGTTCTCGGGCGTGCCGGTTATATCGAGCTGGCCGAGCTGCTGCGCCGTGCCTTGAATATGCACCTTGCCCGGCTCAACCCAAAATTGCTGAGAATGATAGCCCCCCGACGCCTCACTAAAGATGATGTTGCCCATGCCGTCGTCGGTCGCGGGAATGGATTGCGCAAAGTGGCCATTCACCACCCGAATTGTATCGGTGGAGACTTTGCCTTGGCGAGTGTAGTGATACTCGGCCGTGCGGGTGCCCATGCCGGCGATATCACCCGTTAGCTGGGTTTGGGCAAGGGCAGGGCTGGCTAGCAGCGCGGCCAGCCCTAGGGATAGCAAAGTTTTCATGAAGCGTGGGTTAAGGACGCCCCAAGCTACCACTGAAACCCTGACTGCCAATGCTGTTGCATCACGGCTTGCATCTGCTGGTGCACGTGGCCGTTGGTGGCCAGGGTTTCGCGGTTGAATACCGGGTCGCCGTCCTCCAGCCACTGCGTTACCTGCCCGCCCGCCTCGCGCACCAGCAGGATGCCGGCGGCCACGTCGTAGGCGTTGATGTTGAACTCGAAGTAGCTGTCGAAGCGCCCGCAGGCCACGTAGGCCAGGTCGGTAGCGGCCGAGCCCCAGCGCCGGATGCCGCGCGAGTGCTGCGCAAACTCGGCCAGGATGGCCATGTAGGCGTCCAGGTGGTTGAATTTGTAGAACGGCAAGCCGGTGGCAATGAGCGTATCCTCGATGCTGGTGGCCTGGCTCACCCGGATGGGCTTGTCGTTGAGGAAGGCCCCTAGGCCCTCGGCGGCGCGGAAGCACTCGTCGCGGCTCACCTCGTACACCACGCCCAGCACCGGGCGGTTGCCGCGGGCCAGCGCCACGCTCACCGCGAAGCAGGGCAGGCCGTGCAGGAAGTTGGTGGTGCCGTCGAGCGGGTCGATTATCCAGCGGTACTCCACGCTGGCGTCAGAGTTGACTACGGTGCCTTCCTCCGTTACGAAGCCAGCCTCGGGAAAAAGCTGCTGCAAGCCTTCCACGAGCATCTTCTCCGACTCCTTATCCACGTAGGAAACTAGGTCGTGCAGGCCTTTAGTCACGATTTTCGATTGGTCGAAGCCGCTCACCTGCTCGCGGATGAAGGCCCCGGCGCGGCGGCAGAGGTCGGCTACGGACTGGGAGAGGTGCAGGAGGTCGGGGGTCATGAGGGTTTTCGTTTTTTAGGTCAGATTAATTAACAGAACGTCATGCTGAGCTTGCCGAAGCATCTCTACCGCGCATCACTGTTCGGTAGAGATGCTTCGGCAAGCTCAGCATGACGTTCTATTTTAGTTTTTTACTCGCGTTTGGCGCCCTAGCACCCCGGCCACCACCACGCCTAGCAGCCCCAGCACGGCTAGAACCTGGGTGCCGCGACCGATAAGCTCGCCGTGGCGCACGTAGAAAGTCTGCTCGGTATTGAGGTGCACGGTGGCGCGGCTGGCGGCGCCCACCCACCAGCCGGTGCGGTGCGAGATGGTGCCGCGCTGGTTGATGAAGCCCGAGATGCCGGTGTTGGCCGAGCGGGCGAGGTCGCGGCGGGTTTCGATGCAGCGCAGGGCGCCGTAGCGCAGGTGCTGCCGGAAGCCGGGCGAGTCGCTCCACCAGCCGTCGTTGGTGATGAGGCCTAGCAAGGTGGCGCCGTTGTGCACGTACTCGGCCACGAAGTCGCCGTAGATGCTCTCGTAGCAGATGAGTGGGGCCAGGCGCAGGGCCGGCGCAGCAGCTGGGGCGGCAAATACGGTGCGCTCGTCCTGCGAGCCGTAGGAGCCTACCACGCCCCCTAGGTCGATGTTGCTAAGCACTTTGCTGAGCACGGGCGGAATCTTCTCCACGCCCGGCACCAGCCGGCTTTTGTGGTAGAGCTGCGGGGCGGCGCTGGCATCGGCGAAGAAAGCGGCGGTGTTAAAGACATCGTAGAACCCCAGGTCGTCGCGGTAGCGGGCAGTAGAGGTGACGCGGACGGCGTCAGAGTAGCGCTCCACACTGGTGATGCCCGTCAGCAAGCTCAAGCCGGGGTGACGGGCTAGCAGCTCTTGCCGGATGCGGGCCACCTGCGGCGTTTGCGCGAAGCTGGCTTCGAAGAACGTTTCGTCGAGGCAGGTTTCGGGCCACAGCACCAGCCGCGTTTGGGGTGTAATGGCCGCTTCGGTGCGCTGGAGCAGCATCGTCAGCTGCTGCTCGTACGGAATAAAGCCGGGCTTATCGGGAAACTTGCCGCCGTAGGGGTCGATGTTGGGCTGCACCACTACCACTTCCAGCGGTGAGCCTCGCTCTTGAAAGCTGCGGTTGATGGCGTGGGACACCGTTATCGGCAACCAGATGGCCGTCATTGGCAGCACCCAGCGCCAGCGCCTAGGGCCATTGAATTGCCAAAAGGGTACGCCCTGGCGCCCCCAGCCGGCCCAGAATATCAGCAGGTTCACCGCCAGCACCCACACCGAGCCCCCCAAAAAGCCGGTGTACTCGTACCACTGCACCCACTCGGGCGCGTTGGCAAAACCGTTGCCTAGCGTCAGCCAGGGCCAGCTCAGGTCCCAGTGCAGGTGCAGCTGCTCGAAGGCAATCCAATACACGGGCAGCGACAGGTAGCCCACCCGAGGGCCAAACCGCTCCTTGGTGCGCCGGAAGGCCATGAGCGGCAGGCACATGAGCGCCGCATTGAGCACTACCGCCGCAATACCGCCCCCTAGGGTGCTGTAGCTCACCCACCAGGTGGTAAAGGCGTTCCACAGGAATAGAAACAGGTAGGTATTGGCAAACACGCGCCCGCGCCGGGCGCCCTGCCGGGTCAGCACCTGCTCGAGGCGCAAATACGGCACCCAGCCTACGAACAGCAACAGCGTGAGCGGCGGCTCGTGCACCGGCCAGGCCGCCCACAGCAGCACCGCGCCCAGCAGCGCCAGCAGCGGCGGCGACTGCCCCAGGCGGGCCAGCGGACTGCTAGGCATCGGGGTCATCGTCGGCATCGCCGTCGTCGGTGTCGGCTGGCTCGTCGGCCTCGTCGGCGCGGGAGACGTATTTGCTGCGCTCAGTTCGCTCATGTTCAGCACCTTTTACAACCAGTACAATTTCGCCCTTAATGGCCGGGCGGGCCCCTAGGGCGGCGGCCAGCTCACCCAGCGGGGCCGTCAGGGTTTCTTCAAACAGCTTGGTCAGCTCGCGGCTGACGCTGGCCGGGCGCTCGGGTCCAAACACCTCCGCCAGCTGCCCCAGCGTCTTCACAATGCGGTGGGGCGACTCGTAGAAAATCAGCGTCCGGGTTTCGCGGGCCAGCTCCAGCAAGCGAGTCTGGCGGCCTTTTTTGACGGGCAAAAACCCCTCGAACGAAAATCGCTCGGCCCCGAAGCCCGACTTGAGCAGCGCCGGCACGAAGGCCGTGGGCCCCGGCAGGCACTCCACGGCCAGGCCGCGCGCCAGGCATTCGCGCACCAGCAAAAAGCCGGGGTCGGAGATGCCGGGCGTGCCGGCGTCGCTCACCAGGGCCATGCGCTCGCCCTTGGCCAGGCGCTCGAGCAGGCGCGGCACCTGCTGGTGCTCGTTGTGCAAGTGGTAGGCCAGCTGGGGCTTCTTGATGTCGAGGTGTTGCAGCAGCCGGCCGCTGGTGCGGGTGTCCTCGCACAAGATGGTATCGACCTCGCCCAGCACCCGAATGGCCCGCAGGGTGATGTCTTCGAGGTTGCCGATGGGCGTGGGCACGAGGGTAAGGGCAGCGGCTTCGGGCATAAGGGCAAAGGTACACCAGGCGGAAACCCCACCCCCCGGCCCCCCTCCCCTTCGGGAGAGGGGGAGCCTGACGACTATCTACGATAAACTTGCGCCGTAGCTCCCCCTCTCCCGAAGGGGAGGGGGCCGGGGGGTGGGGTCAATCGTTGAACAACCAAAAATGCTAAACCCAAGTAAACCCCTCTACTTACTTAGCCTCGACCACCTATGTCTGTTGACCCTAACAACCGTCCCATCCGCGTCATCAACGACGACACGACCGAGCAGGAATTTGCCGCTGGCCTGCGCATTCCCAATGCCGACCCGCCCAAGAACGAGAAAGCCCGCGGCGGCTACGGCAACCGCGACGGCAAGGAAGGCTTCGGCACGGTGAACGGCGAGGGCGAAACGGCCCTGGCCATGAATTCGAACAGCGACACCCACCAACCCGGCGACAACATGGTAACCGCCGACGAGGGCGCCGACCAGCGCCGCGACCAGGACCTGCCCAGCCCCGACGACGAGCGCGACGACGATGGCCGCCGCCCCCAGCGCGGCCCAGTAGACGAGCTAGAGGCTGATGACCTACGCAAAGGCCCCGACGAAATGCTCGACGCCGACTCGCACGTGGGCATGGGCCAGATGGCGCCCAAGCCCCTCAAGCCCATCACGGGCACCGATACCAACGCTGAGCTAACCGACCCCGGCGCTTCGGACTCGGCTATTCAACAAGGCTTTTAACTCAGTACCTAACGTTTAGTAATTGATGGTCAATTTTTTATCAATCACTAAACGTTAAGCACTACTCACTCCTTTTCCATCATGGCAGACAAACACAGTGGCAAGCAGGGCGAATCGCACCAGGGCGGCCCCAACGTAGCGAGCAAGCCCGCGGGCACCGGCGAAGACAATTCGCCCGAGCGCACCGAAGCTGAAGAAAAGCGCCTGCGCGACGAAGCCCAGGACGCCCCCCATACCCACCCCAACCGCTAAGCCCTCCCCATTATGGCTACCCACCACGAGAAAAAAAACCAGCTCGCCGCCGCCGAGAAAAATACTCCCGGCCTGCCCGAAGTGCACAAAGGCGACGCCTTGCCCAACCTGGAGCGCGATGAGGCAACCCAAGAGCGCTTGGAGGATGAGGCCGAGGATGCTGGCGTGCGCCACCCTAACCGTGGCTACAACAAGCCCGACAACGGCAAAGGCAGCTACTAATTCGCTTTGCCTGAGTATCGAAAGCCCCGCCTGGCATACTGCCAGGCGGGGCTTTTATGCGTAGCAAGGCCCTAGGGCAGGTACGGCCCGTATCTCATTCGTTCGCCTTTTTTAATACCACTCATGCCCCGCCGCTTTGCCGCCACCGACCTGCACGGCTGCCTGCGCACCTTCCGCTACCTAGTGGAAGGCGAGCTGCGCCTGCGCCCCGACGACACCCTCTACCTGCTGGGCGACTATGTGAACAAGGGCCCCGACAGCCGCGGCGTGCTCGACTACCTCATGCAGTTGCAAGCCGCGGGCTACCGGGTGCACTGCCTGAAGGGCAACCACGAAAAAGAGCTGCTCGACACCATCGCCGGGCAGCCCAATGCCAACGATATGTGGAAGGCTGCGGCCGAGCGCGAGCTGGTGCTGGGCAGCTTCGGCGTGGCGCAGCCGGCCGACATACCGGCCCACTATGTGGCTTGGATGCAAGCCCTGCCCCTCACGCTGGAGCTGCCCGATTTTGTGCTGGTGCACGCCGGTTTCAACTTCGCCCTGCCGCCCGCCGAGCTGCGCCACGATGAGCACAGTATGCTCTACACCAAGGAGTTCGTGTTCGACGCCTCACGACTGGCGGGCAAGCGCCTGCTGCACGGCCACGTGCCCACGCCTGTAGCCCAGGTGCAAGCCGGCGCCCGCGCCCACGCCGAGGCCCTAGGGCTCGACTGCGGCTGCGTGTACCGCCACAACCCCGAGCTACGCCACCTCGCCGCCCTCAACCTCGACACCTGGCAGCTGCACCTGGCCGAGAACCGCGAGGAGCCCTACCCCATTGCCAAAAAATGAGGCTGCGAGCTTTCGCCAATTCCTGGGCTCGCCTGCTAGAACGTGGTACTAAACTGCCCGTTGGTAATCTGCCTGGTGTGCTGGGGGGTAAATACCTCCGCCGCCGTGAAGGTGAATGTGCCGGTTACGGAATTGCTGGTCAGGGCCGTGATGGTAACCGACCCGCTCGTTGCCTCATACAAGTTGCTGCCCGCGCCGGGGCTTACGTAGTCGGAGTAGCCGGCACTCGCGCTGGTGCTAGCAGCGGTCAGGCTGTACGTACCCACCCGGTTTGGCACAAACAAGTAAACGGCCACCGCCGAGCCAGTCGAGTTAGCGTTGCTGATATCCTGCCAGATATGGATGGTCAGCATACCCGCGTTCATCGCGGGAGTGCCAACCTCCACCGTCACTTTCGCGGCCTGCTGCGCCTGTCCATCCACCTGCCAGCTGTTGGCCGGCGCCGGAGTTGCTTTATCCTTGGAGCAAGCGGTGGCGAGCAACAATAGCCCTAGGGTAAGCCGTGCCCGGCTACGAAATAAAGTAGCAACCATTCGCATTGGATTGATTAAGTATAGGCGGACTTCTTGGCGAAAGTACAGGCCAGGTGACTCGTGTTGCCTTCATCTGGCTATCTGCTAGGGTACTTTTCTGCTACCTTCTTCCGCAGTCGTACTTTTGGGCTATGCAAGCCACTGCCCCCACTACCGCCCCCGCCGCCGTGCGCGATACGGCCGTGTTCGACCTCATTGCCCAGGAGCGCCAGCGCCAAACCCACGGCCTGGAGCTGATTGCCTCCGAAAACTACGTCTCGGACCAGGTAATGGCGGCCCAGGGCTCGGTGCTCACCAATAAGTACGCCGAGGGCCTGCCCGGCAAGCGCTACTACGGTGGCTGCGAGGTGGTTGACCAGGTAGAGCAGCTGGCCATCGACCGCATCAAGGAGCTATTTGGGGTGTCCTGGGCCAACGTGCAGCCCCACTCAGGCGCCCAGGCCAACGCCGCCGTGATGCTGGCCTGCCTGCAGCCCGGCGACAAAATCCTAGGGTTCGACCTCAGCCACGGCGGCCACCTCACCCACGGCTCGCCGGTCAACTTCTCGGGCAAGCTCTACCAGCCCAGCTTCTACGGGGTGGAGAAGGAAACCGGCCTCATCGACTGGGACAAGGTGGTGGACACTGCCCGCCGCGAGCGCCCCAAGCTTATTATCTGCGGGGCCTCGGCCTACTCGCGCGACTGGAACTACGCCGCCCTGCGCCGCGCCGCCGACGAGGTGGGCGCCCTGCTGCTGGCCGACATCTCGCACCCCGCCGGCCTCATTGCCAAGGGCTTGCTCAACAACCCGTTCGAGCACTGCCACATCGTAACCACCACCACCCACAAAACCCTGCGCGGCCCTCGCGGCGGCCTCATCCTGCTGGGCCAGGACTTCGATAATCCCTTCGGCTTGAAGACGCCTAAGGGCGAAACCCGCCCCATGTCGGCCCTGCTCGACTCGGCCGTGTTCCCCGGCACCCAGGGCGGCCCGCTCGAGCACGTCATTGCCGCCAAGGCCGTAGCGTTCGGCGAGGCCCTAGGGGAGGGTTTCACGCGCTACGCCCATCAGGTGCAGCGCAACTCCCAGGCCCTGGCCAAGGAATTTCTGAACCGCGGCTACGACATTATCTCGGGCGGCACCGACAACCACCTGATGCTGATTGACTTGCGCTCGAAGGGGCTGACCGGCAAGCTGGCCGAGAACACCCTGGTGCAGGCCGACATCACCATCAACAAAAACATGGTGCCCTTCGACGATAAGTCGCCCTTCGTGACCAGCGGCATCCGGATTGGCTCGGCCGCCGTAACTACCCGCGGGCTGGTGGAAACCGACATGGCGCGCATCGTGGAGTTGATTGACGAGGCCCTGACCCACCACGCCGACCCCGCCCGCCTGCTGGCCGTGCGCCACCAGGTAAACGAGTGGCTGCCCAGCTACCCGCTGTTTCAAACCGCAGATTAAACTGATTTTAACGGATTGAACGGATTTTTTGGAGTGCCGCTTGTTTAAGCGCCTCTAGAAAGTCTTGTGCAGTTCATTAAACCCGTTTGCTGCCCAGTTGGCCGAACCACAAAACATCCGTTCAATCCGTTAAAATCAGTTTAATCTGCGGTCCCCATTGGCTTCTCCCACGCAAAAATTTCAGCAGAACCGCGCCGCCGCCCAGGGCGAAGAAGGGGCGGAGATGTCCTTTATCGACCACCTGGAGGAGCTGCGCTGGCACATCATCCGGGCGGCTATCGCGGTGGTGGTGTTCACGCTGGTCGCGTTTCTGAACAAGCAGTTCCTGTTCCACACGCTCATTCTAGGGCCGTCGCGGCCCGACTTCTGGACCTACCAGATGTTTTGCAAGGTGGGGCACTTCTTCGGCTCCACTGAACCGTGCGAAAACCAGATTAATTTCATCATTCAGAACCGCGAGATGAGCGGGCAGCTCACGCTGCACATCTCGGCGGCGTTTATCGCGGGCCTCTGCCTCACCTTCCCCTACCTGTTCTGGGAGCTGTGGCGCTTCATTAAGCCCGGCCTGTACCCGCACGAGCGCCAGAATTCGCGGGGAGCGGTGTTTTTCGTGTCGCTGCTGTTTGGGTTTGGGCTGCTCTTTGGCTACTACATCGCCGCGCCGCTCAGCATCCAGTTTCTGGCCAACTATACAGTTGACCCCACCATCCAGAACCAGATGGACTTGCAGAGCTACATCAGCACGCTCACCACGATGACGCTTTCGTGCGCCTTCGTATTTGAACTGCCGATGATAGTGTTCTTCCTAGCCAAGGCGGGCATCGTGACACCCGAGCTGATGCGCCTCTACCGCAAGCACGCCATCGTGGTTATTTTGATTATCGCGGCCGTTATCACCCCGCCCGACATCTCGGCCCAGATTATCGTTACTATTCCCATCTTACTGCTCTACGAGCTAAGCATTTACATTGCCCACGTGGTGAAGCGCGACCGCACCGCCGCCCTCAACGCCGAGCTGGCCAACCGGCAGCAGCAGGGTCCGCCCCCGCCCAGCCCGCCGGTGCCGCCCATGAGCCTGCCGGGCCAGCCGGGCACCCCGCCGCCCTACCAGCCGGCGCCCGCCACCATCGAGCGCGGCAGCTATTCGAGTAGCTCGGGCAATTACCCCGGCAATGGCGGCCTGCCCATGTAAGGCCCCCTAGGGCAAGCCTGGCCGCTAAGGCTATGCCGCACTTTCCGGCAAGGGCCGCCGCTCCGCACTTAGCTCGGGGCGGCGGCCCTGTTCTTTACTTAATTAGAACTTATGCGTCATTGCGAGCGCAACGAAGTGTGGCGCGGCAATCGCACCAAAACGATACCCAAACAGCTTGTTCTGGTGCGATTGCTTCGCATTGCTCGCAATGACAGCCGATTTTGCGTACGCTTCTAACTAGCAGCTTACTCCCTTGCGCTGCTTACTGCCAAGCATAGGCGCCCGGCACGCCCGGCACCGGCTGGTAGCGGCCAAAGGCGGCCGGCAGCAGGTAGCGCAGGCGCGGCAGCAGGTTGGCCTGGTCGAGCAGGTAGGGCACCGGGCGCGGCCCCAGGCTGCGGTTGATGCGCACCAGGGCCGCATACTCGTTAAGGTGGCCAAAATCGGCCTGCGCTAGGGGCCAGTCTACGTAGGGGCGGGCGGCGGAGTGCTGCAAGTAAATGCGGCGGTCGGGGCCCAGCACCAATACTGGGCGGCCCGGCGCCAGGCGGGCGTAGGCGGGGGCGGGCTGGGGCGCGGCGGCCGTTTCGAGGGGCAGGCGCAGCAAAGCCGGCAGGCCCGGCACCAGCCCCCGGTAGCGCACCACCACCACGCTAGCCAACACCGCCAGCCACAGCAGCTCGGGCACCAGCCCCGGCCGGCCGGGCCGCCGCTGCCACAAAAACAGGCTGAAGTAGGCCAGCGGCGCCAGCAGCAGCACCAGCGAGCCCGGCGCCCGCCCCTGCCCCACCGCCAGCACCGCCAGCGCCACCAGCAGCCACACCAGCATCAGCTGCCGGAATTTGGCTTGAAACACCAGCCCCATCGCCGTGCCTAGGGCCTGCAGCGCGGCCAGCAGCAGCAGCACGGCCACACCGCCCAGCAGCGGCCAGGCCACGGCCGGCGGCAGTCCGTCGAGGGTGGCGCCGGGACCGAAGCCGCGGGCCAGGCACAGCTGCCAGAAATTGGGCAGCGCCCCCACGTACAGGAAGGCCGTGCTCACGAGGGCCGCTGGCGACAGCGCCCCGCACAGCAGCAGCAGGCCGCTGCGAAACGAGTTGGCCGCGAACAATACCACCGCGAACAGCCCTAGGGCCACAAACAGCACCAAAGGCAGGTAGCAAAGGCCCGCCAGCCCAATCAGGAACCCGGCCCGAAACAGGCGCCGGTTGTCGTAGCCCTCGCGCGAGGTAGTCACCAACGCGCTCAAAGCCAAGATAATAAACGTTTGGCCCAGCAGCAGCGGCGACAGCGCATCCAGCTCGCTGCTGCTGCTGCCCACCACCAGGTAGGTGAGGGCCGCCAGGTAGCTGCGCTCGGGGTGCACATCGAGGCGGTTGAGCACCGTGTTGAGGCGCAGGGCCTGGAAGAGCAGCAGCCCTAGGGCCAGGGCGCGGTACAAAGCCAGCGGACGCGACCAGGCCAGCTGCAGCACGCCGCCCAGGCTGGCGGCCAGCGGCGCGGTGCTATCGTAGAGGTCGCGGTAGGGCCAGGCGCCGGCTCCCACGCCCTCGCCCAGCAGCAGCAGGCGCAGCTCGGCGGCCGTGGTGGGCAGGCCCGCCCACAGCAGCGGCAGGCGCAGGGCCAGCACCAGCAGCAGCAGCACAAACAGCGGGGCGGGCAGCGAGCTTTTGAAAAAGCGAAGCAAGGGGCAGGTAGTCTTTTAGGGAAGCATTGTGCAAACAAAGAACGTACTGCCGGGCCGGGCGCGGCACGGGCGCCCCCAGCCGGGGGCGGCCACCGGGGCCTAGGGCCCCGCGCGGGGCCGGGCACCACGTTCGGTACTCGCCGTACCTTTGGGGTTTAGAGAAAAGCTATGGAAAGCAAACGACAGCAAAAAATGGCCAGCCTGCTGCAGCAGGAGCTGGCCCAGGTACTGCAGCGCGACTTGCCGCACGTGCTGGCCGGCGGCCTGGTGCCCAGCATCAGCGCCGTGCACGTATCGCCCGACTTGGGCGTGGCCCGCGTGTATTTGAGCTTGCTGCTGGGCCCGGATGCCAGCGCCCGCCTGGCCCAGATTCAGGAGCACACCAAGGAAATTCGGCACGCGCTGGGCAAGCGCATCCGCAACCAGGCGCGGGTGGTGCCCGAGCTGACGTTCTTTCACGACGACAGCGCCGCCTACGCCGCCCACATGGACCAGGTGCTTAACCAGCTGGACATTCCGCCCGCCCCGCCCGAGGACGAAGCCGACGACGCATCCGACGAGCCCGAGCGCCCTAGGCTCTTTAATTGAGTAAATGAACAATTGAGTAATTGAGTAAGCCTTAGTCAATTACTTGCTTGGCAACCTTATTTGCTCACTTACTCAACTACGCACTTACCACCTTGTACTACGACCCCATTAAGCGCAGCCTCGGCAATGTATTCAACCGCTCGCCGTGGCTGCGGCGCTTGTTTTACCACCTGCTCGACCTACTGCTGCTGCGCACCTGGCACGTGCACCGCGAGCTGCGCCAGTGGGCGCGGGGCCGCCTCCGCGAGCCGCTGCAGCTACTGGATGCTGGCGCCGGCTACGGCCAGTACAGCTACTGGCTCAGCAGCCTGAGCAGCGCCTGGCACATATTGGCGGTGGATGTGAAGGAGGAGCAGGTGAAGGACTCCAACGACTTCTTCCGGGCCATCGGGCGGCCGCAGGTGCAGTTCGCGGTGCAGGATTTGGTGCTCTACCAGGAGCCCAACACCTTCGACCTGGCGCTGGCGGTGGACGTGATGGAGCACATTCTGGAAGATGTGGAGGTGTTTCGCAATATCCACGCCTCGCTCAAGGACGGCGGTATGCTGCTCATCTCGACCCCCAGCGACCAGGGTGGCTCCGACGTGCACGACGACTCGGAAACCAGCTTTATTGAGGAGCACGTGCGCGACGGCTACAATATTCACGAGATTCAGCAGAAGCTGCGCACGGCCGGCTTCGAGCGCATCGAGGCCAAGTACAGCTACGGTGAGCCGGGCCAGATTTCGTGGCGCCTCAGCATGAAGTACCCCATTCTGATGCTGGGCAAGTCGCGCTGGTTTTTCGCGCTGCTCCCCTTCTACTACGCCGTTACCTTCCCCTTTTGCCTGCTGCTCAACTGGCTCGATGCCCGCATTACCCACGACTCGGGCACCGGCCTCATCGTGAAGGCGTGGAAATAGGACCACTGATTAGCACGGATTTAAACGGATTGCACGGATTTTGTGGACGTAAAATTCGTAAAGCACAGCCGCCGGGTTGAGGCGCAGCCGGGCCGGTAGCCGCCAAAACCAGTTGTACTCCCCGCGCTGCGCCCTAGGCGATGCCACAAGCAAGGTAAAGTCGTCCACAAAATCCGTGCAATCCGTTTAAATCCGCGTAATCCGTGATTCTGTGAACGTACCTCTTCTCATTGCGCAGCGCTATTTTCTCTCGAAGAAGAAGCGCAACATCATTACCATCATTTCCAACATTTCGATGGTGGGCGTGGCGGTGGGCACGGCGGCGCTCATTATCGTGCTCTCGGTGTTCAACGGGCTGGAAGACCTCGTGCGCTCGCTCTACGGCAAAAGCGACCCCGATTTGGTGATTACGGCCCGCACCGGCAAGTCCTTCCCTGTCAATACCTTGTTGCTGAACAAGGTGCAGAACGCGCCCGGCGTGGCCCTGCTTACGGAGGTAATTGAGGACAACGCCCTGCTGCAATACCACGACCGGCAGATGGTGGTGAAGATGCGCGGCCTGTCGGGCAACTACTTCGGCCAAATTCCAGTGGATTCGAACCTAGTGGCTGGCGACCACCGCCTGCAGCGCGGCGACGAGGAGTTTGCCTTGGTGGGCCAGGGCGTGCAGCAAGAGTTGGGCATCACGCTCGACAACCGCCTAGCCCCCCTGCACCTGCTGTATCCGCACCAGGAGCCGGGCCGCAAAACGCTCAGCTTCAACCCCGACAAGGCCTTCAACGAGGAAAATATTGTGGCCGGCGGCGTCTTTCGCATCGAGCAGCACCTCGACGACAGCTATCTGTTTGTGCCCCTCAGCTTTGCGCAGCGGCTGCTGGGCTACGGCCCGCGCCGCACGGCCTTCTACGTGCACGTAGGCAAGAGCTTTAAGCTGAGCGCGGTGCAGGCCGACCTGCGCGAGCGCCTAGGGCCCAGTTTCACCGTGCTCGACTCCGACGAGCAGCACGTGAGCTTGCTCAAGGCCATCAAGATTGAGAAGCTGTTCGTGTTCATCACCTTCGCCTTTATCCTGCTCATTGCCTCGCTCAACATCTTCTTCTCGCTCTCGATGCTGGTGATTGATAAGAAGAAAGATATTGCCGTGCTGCAAGCTATTGGGGCCACCGAGAAGCTTATTCGGGAGGCCTTCTTGCTGGTGGGCGCCATTGTGGCGCTGGTGGGCGCGGTGGCGGGCCTGGTATTTGGGGTGGCCATCTGCTGGGTGCAGCAAACCTTCCACCTCGTAAAGATGGGCATGGCCACGAGCGTCATCGACTCGTACCCGGTGAAGATGCAGCCGCTGGATATCTTCTTTATCTCGCTGGCCATCATCTCCATTACCCTAGGGGTCAGCATTCGCCCGGCCCTGAATGCGGGCCGCATGCAAATTCGGGAGAACCTGTAGGGTAGCGGGCGGTGCATTGGGGGTAACGAACTTGCCTACTGCTTAGTACGCACTACTCCTTAACCTCAACCGCTTGGGGAAATAGCTAGTATAGCTAACTTGCACGCTTCCCGTGCCTGGTTATGAATGTTTCCACTACGCTACCCTTTCAATTAGTTTACTCGCTGTTTGCGCACGAGTATCTGGGTCATCTGTTTACGGCGCACGTAGTACAGCTTAGTGCGCGCGGGCAGCTCACCTTGCAACACCAGATGGTGTCGAGCAAGAACGCGCCCGAGTTTGCCGCCGGCCTAGAGCCCGACGATTACGAGCTGATTAAGCTTTGCGACGAGCTGCAGCAGGATGCGGTGGTAAAGGAGTTTTGGCCCCGCAAAATCACCACGGCCGAGTTTTTCCTCAAAACCTACAACCCCGACAAGGGCGATAAGCCGCTACAAGAAGCCATTAGCCGCTACGTGCAAAGCCGGCTAGGCAAGCTGCTGGCGGGGCTGCAGGGCAAGCACGTCTTCGTGATGGGGCGCGACGGCGAGCCCACCTGGCGCGAGCTGTCGCTGGCCGAGGCGCCGGCGTCGGTGCTGTTTCACTTCCGGCGCAACGAGGAGGGCACGCACTACTTCCCCACCATCCAGTACCAGAATCAAAAGCTGGATTTTCAGTTTAAAAATGCCGTGCTGGTGTGCCAGCAGCCGGCCTGGCTGCTGCTTGACACGGTGCTCTACCACTTCCGCCACGCCATCGACGGGCGCAAGCTGCTGCCGTTTCTGAACAAGAAGTTTGTGGTAGTGCCGAGGGCCGTGGAAAAGAGCTACTTCCAGAAGTTCGTGGCCCCGCTCATGGAGTCGTTCGACGTGCACGCGCGGGGCTTCGACATTCGCACCGAGCGCTACATTGCGCGGCCCCACCTCACGTTTTCGGACGTGCCGCCGGCGGCCCTCACGGCGGCCGCGGCGGCGGTGCCCGTGCGCCCGCCCGGCCCGCCGCGCCGCGGGCGGGTGCCGCTGCCCAAGCCCCTGGTAGTGCCCGGCGCGGGCACCGACGAGGCCCCGCTGTTTTTCAGCCTCACCTTCCGCTACGGGGCCTACGACCTGCCCCTGACGCCGCCCCGCGCCATGAGCGTGCAGCTGGAGGAAGACGGCGACTCATACATTTTTCGGCGCCTGCTGCGCTCGGCCAAAGAGGAAAACAACCGCGCTGAGGAGTTGCGCCAACGCGGCCTGCCCCTCGACGCCGAGGGCCACACCTCCCTACCTAAGGCCGAGGCCTTTAAGTGGCTGCACGACCACGCGCCGGCCCTAGGCGAGCTGGGCTTCCAGGTGCAGGGCAGCGACACGGCCAGCCAGGACTACTTCATTGGCCCGGTGCGGGTAGAGGTGGGCATTGAGGAGCGCGGCGACTGGTTCGACGTGCGCGGCACGGTGTGGTTTGGCGAGTACGCGGTGCCGTTTATTCGGCTGCGGCCCTACATTTTGCAGCGCCGCCGCGAGTACCGCCTGCCCAACGGCCAGGTCGCCTTCATTCCCGACGAGTGGTTCACGGACTACCTGGAGCTGTTTGCTTTTGCTGAAGAAAACGGCGAAGGCCAGCCCCTGGCCCTGCGCCGCCACCACCTGGCCCTGGTAACGGACCTGGAAAACGAGAACCTGGCCACCGTGACGCTAACGCGCCGGCTGGAAAAGCTGCGCGACTTTGCCGTAGTGGAGGAGCGCCCGCTGCCCGTGGGCCTGCGCGGCACCCTGCGCCCCTACCAGCACGCGGGCTACAACTGGCTGCGCTTTGCCCAAGACTACCAGCTGGGCGCCTGCTTGGCCGACGACATGGGGCTTGGCAAGACCTTGCAGACGCTGGCCATGCTGCTCGAGCGCCAGGAAAGCGGCGCCAGCCAGGGCGCGGCCTCGCTGCTGGTGCTGCCTACCTCGCTGGTTTACAACTGGATGGCGGAGGCGCGCAAGTTCACGCCCAGCCTGCGCCTGCTGGTGTACACTGGTACATACCGCGATAAAAACGCGGCGCAGTTTGCCGACTACGACATCGTGCTGACCAGCTACGGCATCGTGCGGCTGGATACCGAGCTGCTGGCCTCCTACTACTTCGACTACGTGATTCTGGACGAGTCGCAGGCCATCAAAAACCCCGGCTCGACCACGGCGCAGGCCGTGCGCCAGCTGCGGGCGCGGCACCGCCTCATTCTGACGGGCACGCCGGTAGAAAACAGCACGATGGACCTCTGGAGCCAGATGTCGTTCATCAACCCCGGCTTGCTGGGCACGCAGGCGTTCTTCCGCAAGGAGTTCGTGAAACCCATCGAGAAGAACCAGGACGAGGGCCGCACCCGCAAGCTGCACGCCCTCATCAAGCCCTTCGTGCTGCGCCGCCACAAGGCGCAGGTAGCCAGCGAGCTGCCCGCCAAAACCGAGCACCTCAGCTACTGCCCGCTCACCGAGGAGCAAGCCCAGTTTTACGAGGAAACCAAGAGCTTCTACCGCAACAAGATACTAGAGAGCCTGGAGGGCCACGCCCCCACGCCGGCTGGCGGCACCCAGTTGCTGCTGCTGCAAGGCCTCACCCGCCTGCGCCAGATTGCCAACCACCCGCGCCTGGCCGACGATACCTACGAGGGCGAATCGGGCAAGATGCGCGAGATACTGCGGATGCTGCGCAGCGTCATCAGCGAGGGCCACAAGGTACTGGTGTTTAGCCAGTTTGTGCAGCACCTGGCTTTGGTACGCGCCGGCCTTGATGAGCGCCAGCTGCCCTACGCCTACCTCGACGGCCACACCCGCGACCGGCAGGCTGAGGTGGAGCGTTTTCAGCGCGACCCCGACCTCAAAATCTTCCTCATCAGCCTCAAGGCGGGCGGCGTGGGCCTCAACCTCACCGCCGCCGACTACGTGTTCATCCTCGACCCCTGGTGGAACCCCGCCGTGGAAGCCCAGGCTATCGACCGCGCCCACCGCATCGGCCAGCAGCGCCCGGTGTTTGTCTACAAATTCATTAGCCAGAACACAGTCGAGGAGAAAATCCTGGCCCTGCAAAAACGCAAGTTGCAACTGGTGAGCGACCTGATAACCACCGACGAAGCGGTGATAAAGTCGCTGACGCGGGAGGACATCGAGGAACTGCTGGGGTAGCCCTAGGGGCATCTGTTTAACGCCCTGCCGCTCAAAAGGCTTCGTTACTATGTCCCGCGTTTCTACCTATTGCCCGTTAGTTAGCGCATTTTTGCTAAGCCTAGGGGCCAGTTGTGCCCAGCGCTTAGCCAAGGCCAATTACTCGCCGGCCTATGAGCTTACGCGCTTTAAGAGCCACAATCCAGCAAGTGCGCCACTTATTTCAGGAGCCATCGACCAGCGGCAGTCCGATGGTAGCCGTTATTCACCAGCAATAGCTAGAGGCATCCAAAACTTTGCGGTGCTGGCCATTGACGGCGTTCTATTCAACTCGCAACCCGATGGCACTTATAGCTTCAAGCTGACTACTGGGCGCCATCGGCTTCGAGTGGGGCTGCCGGGTCTGATGCGCGTCGATATACCCTTGCGGGTTTACCAAGGCGATTCCGTGCGCCTCGACTTCCACCTGCGGACCGATTCAAGGCCGCTTATCAACTAAGTGGGGGTAGCTTCAACCGCTGAATTTACTTGAGTATAGGCATGGCCATCGGGTCAGCCCGCGCATCCCTTTACGCGAAAAGTTGTTACTTGCGTCCTCAACGGTAGTTGTTACTACCAAGTAGCTGGTTTCACCTATGCGGATACCCCTTGCGCACGCGCTTCTCACCCTAGGGTTCAGCGGACTGTTGGCCGGCTGCGGCGGCGACAGTGCCGACACCACCCAAACTGCCCCGGCCCCGGCAGCCACCAAGCCCGCCGCCAAAGCCGCGCCGCTGCAAGTGAACATGCTGCTGGAGCTATCGGGCGGCATGAAGGGCTTCATGCCCGTGACCACGGCGGCCCAGCAGCCCACGGCGTTTCAGCAACTGGTGAGCCAGCTGGCCTCGCGCACGCACAGCAGCCCGGCGGTGCAGGAGGCGCGCTTCTGGCTGGTGCGCAAGGACGCGCCCACGACGGTGCCCTACGCGCACTTCCGCGACGTAGTGCAGGGCGACACCCGTGAGGCAGCCCTCGGCACCGAGCTACCCACGATGCTCGAAAAAACGCTGGCCCTGCCCGGAGCCACGAGTAAGGTGAGCGTGCTGACGTCGGACTTCATTTATGGCCCCGACAAACCCTCCGACGTGGCGCTGATGAACGTGCGCATCACCGACGCGCTGGCGGCCGCCACTAAAAACCAGCTGGCCGTGGCGGTGCTCGGCGAAACCTCACGCTTTAGCGGCACCTACTTCCCGGCCGTCAAAACGCCGCGCCGCCAGCAAACCTTAAAGGGCGCCACCCTGCCCTACTACCTGTGGGTGCTGGGGCCGCCCGCCGCCGTGGGCCGCTACCTCAACGAGGTAGTGCCGGCCAGCGCCAACAGTGCCGAGCAAGCCTACTTTGGCCTGAATTTCAAGCAGGTGCCCTACGCGGCGGTGCTTACGCAAGTGACGGCCGGCAGTCCCCTGGCGCCCAGCGGCGCGGGCTCCATCAGCTACGCCGGGGCGCAGGCCAGCACCAGCCTGGAAGTATCGGATGTGAAAGAGGGCGTGGACTTTACGGTGGCGCTCGACCTCAGCCAGCTGCCGGCCGCTTGGCGCGAGCCAGCCTTCCTGGCCCAGAACCTGCGCGTGACTTTGCCCGGCGGCGCGGCCCAGCTGCTGCCCGGCTCGGTGCGGGCCCTAGGGGGCACGCCCGGCCTCGACGGCTACACCCACGCCCTGCGCCTGCACCTGAGCGCCCTGCCCAAGGGCGGGGCCACGCTTACGCTAGCGCTACCCGCGCCGGGCGTGCCGGCCTGGGTGAGCCGCTGGAGCACCGAAAACGACAACCAGCCCGGCGCCCAGCCCCGCACCTACCGCCTGCAAGAAATACTGAACGGCGTGCGCGAGGCGTTTCCGGCTCAACTCCCGCCCGTGTTCACCGCCACTTTCACGCTTTCTGCCAGCTAACCCGCGATGCAACAATTCTTTAACAGTCTCTACACTATCAGCATCGGGCTGCTCTACGACCGCAAAACGCCGCTCTACGGCCTCTACAAAGCTGAAATCTTTAATACCGTAGGTTTCAACACGCTGCTGGTAGCGCTGGCCCTGGTGCTGGTGTTCTACTACATCTTCAACTACCGCATTGCGCCCCTCACCCACCTGGGGCTGTACCGGCCCCAGCACTGGCTGCTGGTGCTGGTGGGCGCGGCCGGCCTGGGCGCCCTGCTGGCTTGGCGCGGCAGCCTGGCCCTAGGCGCCACTCCCGACCCCTACCTGCGCTACTTCATCATCGTGAACACGGTGATTGCGCCGCTCTGGTTCGCGCTGCTCTCGCTGGCCCTGAAGTGGGGCTCGACGCACGCCCGCCGCACGCCCTTTTAATTCTAATGTACTGATGTGGGGAATGTAGAAATAGAACGTCATGCTGAGCTTGTCGAAGCATCTCTACCGCGTAAGTAATCCTAACGCCAAGAATTAGTGAAGCGGTAGAGATGCTTCGGCAAGCTCAGCATGACGTTCCATTTCTACATTTTCTACATCCCCCCACATCAGTACATTATCCACATTCTTTCCACATTTCCACCTTCTAACCTGTGGCTCGTCTTTTCATCTTCGCCGTGGGCGGCACTGGCGCCCGGGTGCTGCGCTCGCTCACAATGCTGCTGGCCGCCGGCCTCAAGCTGCCCGACTGCGACCAGGTGGTGCCCGTACTGGTAGACCCCGACACCCAGAACGGTGACGTGACCCGCACCGTGGCCCTGATGCGTCGCTACGCCGCCATTCACGACGCGCTGCATCAGGACGGGCAGCACCCGCGCGGCGAGGGCTTCTTTGGGCAGCAGCTCACCACCCTAGGGCAGCTGCACACCACTGGCACCGAGCAGCTTAGCAACTCCTTTGTGTACGACTTCGGCGGTATCAGCCAGTCGTTTAAGGACTACATCCACTACCAGGAGGCGAGTGTGGAAACGCGCGGCCTGCTCGACCTGCTCTTCACCCCCGATAGCCTCAACGCCAGCCTCGACCTCGGCTTCCGGGGCTCGCCCAACGTGGGCTCGGTGGTGCTCAACTCACTGGTGCAAGCCAAGGAAATGCGCTACCTGGCCCAGAGCCTGAACCCCGACGACCGGGTGTTTTTCATCAGCAGCATCTTCGGAGGCACGGGCGCGGCGGGCTTCCCGCTGCTGGTGAAGAACCTGCGTGACCCGGCCGTGGACTTGCCCCAACCGTCGGTGCGGGCCGCCGTGCCGGCCGGGGCGCTGGTGCTGCTGCCTTATTTCAAGCTGCAGCAGCCCTCGGCCGAGGAAAAGCGCAACGGCCAAGACTTCATCGACTCCAATACCTTCATCACCAAGACTAAAACGGCGCTCAGCTACTACGCCGATAATCTGGAGGGGCTGGAGGCCATTTACTACCTCGGCGACCAGGCCGGGCAGCCGCTGCCCAACCACCCCGGCCGGGCTGAGCAGCGCAACCAGGCCCACTTGCTGGAGCTACTAGGGGCGCTGGCCATCCCGCACTTCCTGGGTCAGCCGGCCAGCCAGCTCGACCGCGCCGCGCCCGCCTACCACGAGTTTGGGTTGAAGGACGACCGACCGACCTTCGACTTTGGGCAGCTGCCGCCCAACTTGCGCCGCGAGGTGGCTCGGCCGCTCATCCAGTTCCACTATTTCGCCCGCTACTACCGCCAGCACTTGCCCAGCGAGAAAAGTGCGCCTATTTACAAGGGTGGGGGCCTAGGGCAGCACCTAGGCGCCACGGCCGGCCCACTAGCCGAGCTAAGCACCTTTGTGGCCGACTATGAAGCCTGGCTGCGCGAGCTAGGTACTAACGAGCGCCGCTTCGGCGCGCTGCACCCCGACGAGGCCGACTTCAACAAGATGGTGGCCGACAAGCCCATCAGCACCGGCTTCTTCAACAAAGGCCTGACCGACGACGTGCTGCGCGGCGAGCTGAACGACGCCGTGGGTAAAACCAACCTCGACGACCCCGACGCCGCCCGCACCCTGCGCTGGCTAGTGGAGGCCTTCAATAAAGCCACCGCGCGGGTAGTGGAAACCAAGCTGCAATACGATTAGTCGCATAGCGGGCCCTGGGGCCTCTTTCCTCATAATCAGCCCTCGGCTTGCTCTTGGAACTCGCCCGTGCTTTTGTACCCGTGAGTACTGACTTTATACTGCGGTGTACCCTTTTTAAAAACTTCGGATTGCGCGTCAAAATCAACTGCTTGATTGGCAGCGCCCTACCTATTAGCTTCTTTACGAACCATGCCCAAAATACTGCGCCTGCACCGCACCGGCTCAAGCACCCACGAGGGCTGGGGCCGCACCGGCAAACTTGGCCGGAACGAGATTGAAGGCTCCGGCGGCATCCAGGACCCCGAGGGCGGGCGGGCCGAGCGCGTGGCGGTGGCCATTCCGTCGCCGTTTGCGCGCCTGCACCTGGTCGAGACGGCCTTGGCTTACGTGAGCGGGCCGGGCGCCAGCGGGGCTACCGACACGGTGCATCACCGCCTGGTGGGCCAGTTCTGGGATTTGTGGGAGCTGACCTTCAACTACTACCAGCGGCGGCAGCCGGGCCAGCGCCTGCTGGTGCGCACCTGGAACCGCCAGGCCGAGCTGGCCGCCCTAGAGGCCAATCCACACACGCGCCCGCTGGCCCAGGCCCTGGCACTGTACCTCAACGACCGGCGCTTTGCAGGCCTGGCCGATTTGCACTTGCTGTACTGGCCGGGCGCCACGCCCCAGCAGCCGCCGCAACTGCTAGGCGGCACTTCGCCGCTCACGCTGTTTTTTCCGGCGCCGGCCGTGGCCCCGCTACCGGTGCAGCGGCCCGAGGGCGGCGGCCACTACTTCGACGGGCGCTACGTGGCCCTAGGGCAGCGCGAGCGGGCGTTTCAGGACTATGTGTACCAACTGTTTGTGGCCGACCGCGAGCTGGCCCGCCTGGCCCCGGCCGTACGCAACGCCCTCGACCCGAGCCTGCTCAATAAGTGGGACCTCGATGGCACGGCCCAGCTCAGCAACTACCCGGTGCTGACCGACCACGTGGGCAACCCCGTCGCGGTGGCCGGCGTGGTGCTGCGCGTGCGGCCCGACGAGGGCGTGGTGCGCAGCTCCGACTTCACTATTGCGCCCACTCGGCAGCCGACGCCTAGCTGGCCCCTGCCTACGCCCCTGCCGCTGGTGCTGCGGCCGGGCTTGCAGGCGCCGGGCAAGCAGTACTACAACAACACGCTGCTCGGCGACAGCGGCGCCAAGGTGCCCGTGGCCGATCCTAGGGCTCTGCCCGAGCGCACCCTGCCCGGCCCCGAGCTGAACTACCCTTACTTGACGGTCAATGACTTGCTGGAGGATACGCTGCTGACCGTACCCTATCAGGTGGATGATGCGCGCTTCGTGACCGGGCAGGTGCGGGTGGCCTCGGGCTACCGGCCCACCTGCTGGCCGCTGCTGCCCATCAAGCCCGCGTATTTTGACTATTTCACCACCCACGACTTGGCCACCCAGCTGACGCTGGAGCTGGAGCCGGCCTGCGTGCGGGTGCGCCTGCGCCTGCCAGTGCAGGGCGGCTTCACGGTTGATTACGAACGCGCCTACTACCCCAATCCGCAGCTCAAGGACCTAGGGCGGCTGCTGACGACCAACGTGGGCTTGTCGGTTTTCCCCTTCCTGAAAGTGGCCGACGCACCCCAGTACAACGACTGGTACAAGGTGATGCTGGTGGACGCCAACAACACCGACCTGAGCCTGGTGAACAAGCCGGTGGAGCTGGAATTTGGCGTGCAGGGCCGCCTGCTGTCGGGCACCGGCACCGAGCAGAGCGCCACCGCCTACCGCCGCACCACCAAAACCGCCAGCGACGAGGGCAGCACCTACTACGAAGTGCGCGGCACCCACTTCGATTACCTGCGGGTAAATAATCCGGCCCCGGCCGCCGGGCAGGCGCTGGTGGTGCCGCGCTGGCCCGAGGTGCGCCAGGGCACCAAGACGTTCCGCTTCGCCATCGACTTTGGCACCACCAACACGCACGTGGCCTACCACGACGCGCCCAGCCAGCCGCCCCAGCCCCTAGGGTTCGAGCCCGACGACACGCCGGTGGCGCTGCTCAAAAAACCGACCGAGGAAATCGACTACTCGCCCTACGAGCGCCTCTACCGCGGCATCGAGGACGACCCCGCCCACGGCGTGCAGCTGCGGCGCTGGCAGCGCTACCAGCAGCGCGAGTTTGTGCCGCCCTACCTGGGCGCGGCCGGCTCGCCCTACCAGTTCCCCATCCGCACGGCCAGCAGCGAGGCGGCCGCGTTCAGCATCGAAACGCCCAAGCTGCTGGCCAACGTGAACGTGGGCTTCGGCATCAACACCGAGGAGGAAACCAGCGACTCGTACCACACCAACCTGAAGTGGGGCGAAACTACCGAGGCGGCCCGCCACCGCGTGCGCGAGTTTTTCCGCGAGATGTTGCTGCTCTTCCGCTGCAAGGCGGCCCTGCACGGCGGCAACCTGGCCGCCACCCAGGTGGTGTGGTTCGCACCTCTGAGCTTCAGCGACTTCAACCGCGAGTTGTACCGCCGCGAGTGGGACGGGCTGTTCCGCGAGGTATTTCACACCGACCGCGCCACTACGTATTTGCCCGAGTCGTCGGCGCCCTATTTCTTCCTCACGCGGCGCGGACTCGTCACGCCTGGCCCCGGCGAGAACGCGGCGTTTGTGGACATTGGCGGCGGCACTTCCGACGTGCTGTTTTACGCCGACCAGCCCGCCGCGCCGGGCGGCCCTAGGCGCCACCAGCCGGCCTACAGCACCTCGTTCCGCTTTGCCGGCAACGACCTGTGGGGCGACGGCGCGGCCGAAGTGCGGGGCGGCAAAGACAACGGCCTGGTGCGCTTTGGCCTCGACAGTCTGGCGCAAAACCCGGTTCCCACCACCAAGGCCGCCGAGCTGGCCCAGAAGTGCCTGCGCGTAGTGCTGGCTAACCCGAGCTTTGGCTCGGAAGAGGTAGCTAGTCTGCTGTTTAACTACGAGAAGGAGTTTCAGTTTGGCGAGCGGCTGCTGCGCGCCCAGCACCTGCGGGTGCTGTTTTACCTGCACTTCGGGGCGCTGGTGTACCACCTAGGGCAGCTCACGGCCCTGCGCGGGTTGGCGGCCCCGCGCTACCTGTGCTTCACGGGCCGCGGCAGCCTGTATTTGCGCCTGCTGTGCCCCGGCAGCCTGCGGCCCCTCGAGCAAGTGGCCAGCCGCATTCTGAGCGAGGTGATGGGCGCGCCCGCCCCGGCCAATTTCAAGATTATCCTGGCCGACGACCCCAAGCAAACCACCGCCAACGGCGGCGTGCTGGCCACCGGCCTCGACGCCGAGAGCACGGCCCAGGTGCCACCCATCGTGCAGCCCATCGGCACCGGCGCCCTCGACGCCACCGAGGCCCGCCCGCTGTTCCCGAGCGACATCACCGAGGAGGTGAAAGCCGCCGTGCTGGCCAACGTGGAGCGCTGCCTCACGCTGCTGCTCACCGACCCCGAACTAGTAGCCGCCCAAAGCAGCCTAGGCATCAAAAACCCGCCCGGCCTGGTGCTGCACGAGCTGCAAGCCGCCCTGGCCGACTCGTTCAACCTGGCCCGCCAGCAATATGCCAACACGCTGCCCGCCGGCGAGCCCGTACCCGAAACCCTGTTCTTTTTGCCCTTCAAAAACGCGCTCTACGTGCTCTCGCAGGTGCTGCACGGCCTGCCGGGGTAGAGTTATAAACCAGTCAGCTTAAAAAAGCACGTCATGCTGAGCTTGCCGAAGCATCTCTACCGCGGAAGTAATTCTAACGTTTGGATTAGCTACGCGGTAGAGATGCTTCGGCAGGCGGACGCCAGATGAGCATGACGTTCGTTTATAAAACTCGGCCAGCACCATCCTATCCAAACACCCGCCTTTCCATGACCTTACCCGCCCAAGCCCACCGCCTCTTGCTGGCCGCCCCTTTGCTGCTGGCCAGCACCCTAGGCCACGCCCAGGCCCCGGCCACCCGCGACGACAGCCTGAAGGGCCGCGTGTGGACGGCCACCGCCCAGCGCATCTGGGCCGATACTAAGCCGAGGGCGCCGCAGCCGGCCGCCTGGCCCACCAACGCGGCCTTCACGAGCTGGCTCAACCAGGAAGGCAAAAAGGAGAAAAGCGGCATCGGCCTGCTGCGGGGCGACGTGGTGCGGCAGTTGGGCGCGGGCCACCCCGCCACGGCCGCCCAGGTGGCGCAGGCCATCCTGGCCGAGGCCAGCCAGCCGCCCAAAAGCCGCGCCTGGCTGCAAAGGCTCGACCTGCCTGCCCTGCAAGCCGCCTTGCAAAAAGTAACGCCTACCGCCGCCCTGCCTGCCGCTGCCGCCGATACTGCCCGCCGCGCCGCCCCGCCGGTGCTGGCCACCAACGACTCGGCTATGGCGGCGCCAGCGCCCGCCACCGGCACACTCACCACCACCACGAGCGGCGGCTTTTTCGACCGGCACCCGTGGCTGGCGGGCCTGCTGGGCGTGCTGGTGGGCGCCGCGCTGGTAACGGCGGCCCGGCGCGCGCTGCGGCCGCGCTCGCGCCACCACAGCCGCCGCTCGCCCGAAACCTTAGCCACCCCTTTCAGCATGAACACCACCCCGCCCGACTCGTCGGAAGTACTGCGGCTGCAAGATGAAGTGCAGCGCCTAACGCACTACATCAAGCAGCTGGAAGCCAAGCTTCTGCACTACGAAAATGCCAATCCGGCCGATGCGGCCCTGGCTAGTACTCCGGCCGCCGTGCCCGAGCCCGCCCTGGCGCCGCCCGTGGCCCCAGCCGAAATGCCGCACCCATCGGCCGAGGCCGTCCCGGCCCCAACGACCGAAGCCGCGCCAGCGGCCGATGCGCCGCCCGCCCGCTACGGCCCGGTGCCCGAGACGCCCTACCTCGAAGACCGCAAGCTGACCGACGACCCGCTGCCCCAGTTGGCCCTGATGCTGCTGCCCGACCCCAATAACCCCGCGCAGGCCTCTTTCACGCTTAACCCGCACGTCAACCAAGCCATGCTCATCGGCGACGGGCTGACGCGCCTCGAGCAGTTTTTTGAGTACGAGCCGACCCTAGGGCGCGCCACCCTGGTAGAAGCCGCCGAGCCCGGCCTGCTGCAACGCCAAGGCGACGGCTGGCAGGTGCTGGAGCGCGCCTGGCTGGTGGTGAGCTAGCAGTGCTGAACCGAGCCGCCGCGTATTACACCCAAAAAAGAACGTCATGCTGAGCCTGCCGAAGCATCTCTACCGAACACTAGCGGCGCGGTAGAGATGCTTCGGCAGGCTCAGCATGACGTTCTTTTGTACTACTCTCTGTGCATCCATGACCCTCCAACTCCTCGAAATCGTCCTTATTCTGGCCCTGGTGGGCTGGCAGCTGTTCGTGTTCTGGGGCAACCGCCAACTCATCGAGCGGGTGGGCAGCATGTATCCGCCGGTGGCCCGCCTAGGGGTGAGCCCCGCCTACACGCCCGACGGCGCCAGCTACGACGCCCTGACGGTGGGCGGCGCCAGCCCCGAGTTTGGGCGCGTGGTGGCCGACACCAACGACTACCTGCAAGCCAACAAGGGCGCGGCGGCCGACTTCAACACCCTGCGCGACATTTCGGAGCGCGAGGCCACGCTGCTCGACGAGGAGATTCAGGCCCAGCTCTCGACTCCCCTGTACCTAGGGCTGCTGGGCACGTTTCTAGGAGCCATTATCGGGCTGCTGGCGCTAGTAAACCCACTCAGCAGTGCGGGCACCAGCTTCGGCAACGCCGACGTGACGCACTTTCTGGGTGGCGTGCTCATTGCCATGGGCGGCAGTTTTATGGGCCTGCTGCTGACCCTAGGGGGCAACCAGCTGCTAAAAGGGGCCCGGGCCCGCCGCGACCGCCTCAAGAACGACTACTACAGCTTCTTGCAGCGGGCCCTGCTGCCGCGCCTCAACTCGGACATGCAGCAGAGCATGAGCAACTTGAAGAGCGTGCTCGACACGTTCAATCAGGATTTCTTCGCCAAGATTCAGCAAGATTTCTTTGCCAAGGTGGCCGAGTTTACGCCGCTTATCGGGCGCATTACCGAGAATATCAGCATCCAAAAAGACTTCCTGGAGAAGCTACAAACCATCGGCTACACCGAGCTAGCCAACGCCACCATCAAGGTATTTGACCGGGTGGACGAGAGTGCGGCTTCGTTTGAGAAGTTCCTAGGGTACCAGCAGGCGCTGAACGTGAGCGTGCAGCAGGGCGCCGACACGGCCCGCACCGTCACGGCCCTGCTCGACCGGCTAGGCAGCCTCGAAAAATCGTTGAACCTGGTACCGCAGTATTTGCAGGAGCACGACGCCCGCATTCGGGAGCAGGCGCAGTTTTTTGGGCAGCACCAGGCCATCTTGGCCAAGATGAGCCAGGGCGTAAACCAGGCCCTGAGCGAGGACGCCGCCCAAATGAACCAGGTGCTGACCCGCCGCCGCGAGGAGTTTGAGGCCCAGGCCCAGGCGGCCCACGCGCAGTGGGGCGCCTACTTCCGCCAACTCAACCAGGATAACATCTACCAGAAAATCACCGAGTACCTGAATCCGTTTCAGCAGCTACCCGCCCAGCAGCGGGCCCTCAACCAACTGCAGGAAGAGCAGGCCCGCCGTAGCGCCCAGGCCCTGGCCGCCCTGCAGCAGCCCCTAGAGCAAAACCGCCAGATACAGGAGCAGCTGCTGCGCCAAACCGACCGCACCAACGCCCTGCTGGAGAAGCTGACGCAGCGCAACTGGCTGCAACGCCTGGTGGGGTAGAAAGATACTAGTTAACGTAACATAAAAGGCGGTCATGCTGAGCTTGCCGAAGCATCTCTACCGAACGAGACCCTAGGCAGCGTGATAGAGATGCTTCGGCAAGCTCAGCATGACCGCCTTATTGCCTAGACGCTCCCATGAACCAAAGCCGCCGCGACTTCTTCTGGCCCAGCTACGTCGATTTGATGACGGCGCTGTTCCTCATCATGCTGGTGCTGTTCGTGCTGAGCTACAAGCTGTTCCACGACAAGCAGACGGACCTGGAATCGGCCAACGCCCAGCTGAAGGTGCAGCTACGCGAGAAGCGCAAGATTGACGAGATAAAGGAGGCCCTGAAGCGGCTCGACAACTCGCGCTACTTCACTTACAACCAGACGTTTAAGCGTTACGAGCTGAATTTCGACGTGCTATTTCAGCCCGGCCGCTACGACTTGCCGCCCGCCGCCCAGCAGCCGCTGGTGCAGGCCGGCCGCTTCCTGCTCAATCAGATGCAGAGCCTGCGCAACGACGGCATTCAGTACCTGGTCATCATTGAGGGGCGGGCGGCCATGAACCCCAATTTTGCGCTCACCGCGCCCCAAAACGCTGATTTGCAGGCCGTGCGCGAGCTGAGCTACAACCGCGCCCTGGCCGTGGTGTACCTGTGGCAGCAGGCGGGCTTGCAGTTTCCTAAAAACATTGAGGTGCTGCCCGCCGGCAGTGGCTACCGCGGCGCCGGCCGCTACGGCGGCTACCAGCAGGAGCAGCTCAACAAGCGCTTCATCATCCAGATTCAACCCAAGATTGGCTCGCTCGACAGCGCGCCGGCCCCTAGGGCCCGCTAGCCGTATAGGGGCCATGCACTTGCTTCTTCGCTTTCCGGTGGGCCAGCCGCCGGCCCAGGTAGCAGCGGGCTTCACCCAGGCGCTGTTCGAGGCCCTGGCCCCGCCCTTCCCCAAGTCTCGGTTGCTGCGCTACGACGGCAACCGCACCGGCGACACGGTGGCCATTGAGCTGCGCCTGGGCCCGAAGCGCTGGCGCTGGGTGTCGCGCATCACCGACGACGGCGTGCTGCCCGACGGTACCCACTACTTCGTGGACGAGGGCCAGGAGCTGCCCGCGCCGCTACGCCAGTGGCGCCACCGCCACCTCATCGAGCCAGGGGGGCCTAGGGGCGGCAGCGTCATCGTGGAGGACATCACCTTCAGCACCGGCCGCGCCTGGCTCGACTACCTCATTTACCCCGCCATGTGGGGGCAGTTCCGGCTGCGCGGCCCGGTGTACAAGAGGGTGTTTAATACTTAGTGCTGAGCAAGTAGCAGGCAGTAGGTGCTTACCGACCACTGGCACGTTGGCATTCCGCGCAGCCTTGCGGTGCGACCTTTGCGGCTTCGACCGCCATTACGCACTACTCGTTAAGCACTAAAAGCTATGCCCGCTACCGTCGTTCTCAAGCCCGGCAAAGACCAGTCGCCCCGCCGCCGCCACCCCTGGGTATTTTCGGGCGCCATTGCCCGCCTGCTGGGCGAGGCCCGCGAGGGCGAGGCTGTGCGCGTAGAGGCCGCCGGCGGCGAGCTGCTGGGCACCGGGCATTTCTCGCCGGGCGGCTCCATCGCGGTGCGCTTGTTCGACTTCGGGCCCGCGGCCCAGCTGCCCAGCCCCGCCTTTTGGGAAGCGCGCCTGCGCAACGCCTACCAGCTGCGCCAGCGCCTAGGGCTAGCCAGCGGCCCTAGCCCCGCCGCCCCCACCAACGTGTACCGCCTGGCGCACGGCGAGGGCGACGGCCTGCCCGGCCTCATCGTGGACGTGTACGGCGACGTGGCCGTTATTCAGGCCCACAGCCCCGGCATGTACTACGCCCGCCACGAGCTAGCGGCGGCCATTAAAGCCGTACTGGGCGACGACGTGCGGGCCATTTACGACAAGAGCGCCGAAACCGTGCCCGCCCAGGCGGCGCCCGACGCCCGCAACGGCTACCTGCTGGGCGAGGCCAGCGGCCACGAGCACCTGGTGCACGAAAACGGCCACCAGTTTGCCGTGGATTGGGAAACGGGCCAGAAAACGGGCTTCTTCATCGACCAGCGCGACAACCGCGAGCTGCTGGCCCGCTACGCGCCCGGCCGCCGGGTGCTCAACACCTTTTGCTACACGGGCGGCTTCTCGGTGTACGCGCTGGCGGCCGGCGCCGCGCTGGTGCACTCCGTGGATGCCAGCAAGCGCGCCATCGAGCTGACCGAGCGCAACGTGGAGCTGAGCGGCTACCAGGCCCGCCACGAGGCATTTGCGCAAGACGTGCAGCACTTCTTCAAAAACCCGGCGAGCGAGCAGCCCTACGACCTCATTATTCTGGACCCACCGGCCTACGCCAAGCACCTGAGCGCCCGCCACAACGCCCTGATGGGCTACAAGCGCCTCAACCTGGCCGGCCTGCGCCACCTGGCGCCGGGCGGGCTGCTGTTCACCTTCTCGTGCTCGCAAGTGGTTAGCCCCGAGCTGTTTGAAGGCGCCGTGCTGGCCGCCGCCATCGAGGCCGGGCGGCCGGCGCGCATCCTGCACCGCCTCACCCAGCCCGCCGACCACCCCGTGAGCCTCTTCCACCCCGAGGGCGCCTACCTCAAGGGCCTGGTGCTGGCCGTGGAGTAAGCTGTCAATAACCAGTAAAGAACGTCATGCTTCCTGCGTCAGCACGACGTTCTTTCTGCTCTTACGTTTACCCCGCGGCGGCCACCGGCCGAATGGGCGTGGGCCGGCGCTGGTCGTCTACGGCCACGAATGTGAACGAGCCCGTTACGGCCAGCAGGCGGTCCTCCGAGTACATCTGCTCCACAAATAATTCGACGCGCACTTGCAGGCTGGTAGTGCCTACCCGCACCACGTTGCCAATCAGCTCGACCAGCGTACCTCCCGGAATGGGGTGGGTGAAATCGACTTTGTCGGAAGATACCGTTACCATTTTCAGGCGCGAAAAACGCGTGGCCGTGATGAAGGCCACTTCGTCCATCATGTGCAGCGTGGCGCCGCCAAACAGCGTATCGTAGTGGTTGACCGTGTTCGGAAAAACGGCTTTGAAGATGCGCGTTTCGGCGCGGGCAATCTGGTCGGCGAGGGCTAGCATGGGTAGCAGTTGAGGGGTAATGGCCCAGCGCCCGACTCACCTCCTGCCCACCCTAACTCCTTCATATAGGCCCAGCTACGCCCCGGCCAGCCGCTGCGCCGGGCAGCCGCTGGCCGCCGGCGTGCCAAACCTGATGCGGAGCCTCAAAGCGCGGAGGAAGCATCAAATGGCGGCCGGCAGGTCTCCTGACTCTGTGCCGGCCGGCCGCCCTTCCTTCTCAGCCGGCCCTAGGGCTAGCCAATGGAAAACTAGGGGGCGGAGGCCGCAATGGCACTTACAGTAGCGCGTCTGTGCGGGAGTTTCACCCGCTTCCCTTTTCATTCTGGCCCGAGGGCCAAAAACCGTCCGCTGGTTGATTGTTGAAATCGAAGCAGCTGTAAACCGCCCCGAAGGTAGGGCGCGGCGGCCGCCGGGCGGTATTTTCGTCCGGGCCGGGCAACTTCTACCCCGGCCCCAACGGTTATCAGCCCAGTGTTTACGACAAAACAAAAAAGCCCAACCCCGCGGCAGCCCGTGGCCATTATTGGGGCCGGCGTGGCGGGGCTGGCGGCGGCGGTGCGGCTGGCCGTGGCCGGGCACCCGGTTACGGTGTTCGAGGCCGCCGCTTCGTTTGGGGGCAAGATGCACGAGTTCAGCCTAGGGGGGCCGGCCGGCGCCTACCGCTTCGACGCGGGCCCCTCGCTGTTCACGCTGCCGCAGCTGGTGGACGATATTTTTCGGCTGGCTCACCGCGAACCCACCGATTACTTCCGCTACGAGCGCCTCGACCCCATCACCCAGTACTTCTTTGCCGATGGCACCCGCCTCACGGCCTGGGCCGACGCCCCGCGCTTCGCGGCCGAGGTAGAAGCCAAGCTGGGCGTGCCGGCCCCGGAAGTCGAGCAGTTTCTAACTCGCAGCGGGCGCGCCTACGACGCCACGGCGGGCACCTTCCTGCACAAGTCGCTGCACCGGCCCGGCACCTACCTGCGCGCCGAAACCCTGAAGGCCGTGGCCGCCCTGCCCTCCCTAGGGCTGGCCAGCACCATGCACGCGCGCCACCAAAAAGCCTTCGGGCAGGATGCGCGCCTGGTGCAGCTCTTCGACCGCTACGCCACCTACAACGGCTCGGACCCCTACCAGGCGCCGGCCACACTCTCGCTTATTCCGCACCTCGAGCACGGCATCGGCGCCTTCTACCCCGAGGGCGGCATCTACGCCATTGCCAGCAGCCTGCACCGCCTGGCCGAGGAGTTTGGGGTGAAGTTCCGCTTCAACGAGCCCGTGCGCGAGATTATCGCGGCCGGCGGGCACATCACGGCCGTGCGCACCGACCACGACGTATACGATTTTGGGCTGGTAGTGAGCAACATGGACGTGGTGCCCACCTACCGCCGCCTGCTGCCCAGCCACCCCGCCCCCGAGCGTACCCTTGCGCAGCCCCGCTCTTCTTCGGCGCTTATTTTTTACTGGGGCATCACCCGCGAGTTTGCCGAGCTGGACGTGCACAACATCTTCTTCTCGCAAGACTATAAAGCCGAGTTCGACGCCATTTTCCAACAGAAAACCCTGGCCGACGACGTGACAGTGTACGTGAACATCACCAGCAAGAAAACGCCCGCCGACGCGCCCCCAGGGCACGAAAACTGGTTTGTGATGGTGAACGTGCCCCACGACCAGGGCCAGGACTGGGCCGCCCTCACGCAGCGCACCCGGCGCGCCGTGCTGGCCCGCCTGCACCGGGCCCTGGGCGTTGATGTAGAACCGCTTATTGCTGCCGAGAAGGTATGGACGCCCCCCCAGATTGCGGCCGACACCTCCTCCCTAGGGGGTGCCCTCTACGGCAGCGCCAGCAACAACGCGCTGGCGGCCTTTTGGCGGCACCCCAACTTTTCGGGCCGCCTCGATGGGCTGTACTTTTGCGGCGGCTCGGTGCATCCGGGCGGCGGCATTCCCTTGTGTTTACTTTCGGCCAAAATCGTGGCCGAGCTAATTGGTTAAGAGTTAATTATGAATTAGAAAATTGTGAATTGACATAATGACTTAGTCAGCAATTCGTAATTTCTAATTCATAATTCAAAGCGAATTATGGAGTTTTCGACTATACCCGCGCCGCCGGCTACCCCCACACGGCTGCGGCTGGCGCAGGGACTGGTGCTGCTGTTTCACCTCACCGGGTTTGTGGGGTTAGCTTTCAGCCACGACCCGGCCTTCTACCTCAGGTTCACGCCCCTCACGCTGCTGCTGACGGCGGGGCTGCTGGCGGCGTTTCAGCCGGGGCGGGGCGTGCTGTTCTGGCTGTTTGCGGTGCAGGTGTTTCTGCTAGGCTTCCTGGCCGAGTTTGTGGGCGTGCACGGCGACATCATTGCGCGCCTGCTGGGGGTGCACGGGCCCATCCTTTTCGGCAGCTACGCCTATGGCCACACCCTAGGCCCGCAGTGGGGCGACGTGCCCTGGCTAATTGGCTTGAACTGGGTGGTAGTGACGTACTTGGCCGGTATGCTGGCCGCCTACCTGCCGGTGCCCAGCTGGGTGCGGGTGTTGGTGGGCGCCGCCCTCATGGTGGGCTTCGATTTGTGCCTGGAGCCGGTAGCCAGCCGCCTCGATTTCTGGCAGTGGGCGGGCAACATTATTCCGCTCAAGAACTTCCGCGACTGGTTTCTGCTTGCGCTCGTCACGCAGCTGCTGTTTGTGCGCGCCGGCTTCGTCAAGCGCAATGCGCTGGTGCCGCTGGTTTATTTGGTGCAGCTGCTATTCTTTTTCGGGTTGGGTTGGCTGCTAGCCTAACCGGGGCCTAGGGCGCACCGTTTGAGTGGTACTCGCACTATCTCTTTTCGTTATGGCCACGGCTACCGCTCCCTTCCTTCCCACCCCGCCCGCGGCTACTATGGTATTGCTACGCCAGCAGGGCGTGGCCGCGCCCAGCGAGACCGACCTGGCCCAGGCCGAAAACCTGCCGGCCGCCGCCTTTGCTGCCCGCTACCCCACCCGCACCGAGCTGCTGCGCCACGCCCTGCAGCTCGACCTGGAGCGCCAGAAGCTCGACCACGTGCGCCTTTACCAAGTGTTTCCATCGGCCGTGGAGCGGCTTTTTGGGCTGATTGGCTACTCCATCACCGACCTGGCCGCTACCAGCCCGCAGTACCTGGCCGACCTGCGCCAGCACGCGCCGGCCTGGGAGCTGTTGCAAGACCACCTGGCGGCTTACTCCTCGCCGCAGTTGCAACAGCTGCTCAACGATGGCATCCGGCAGGGGCTGTTTCGCAGTGACATCAATATTCAGCTGGTCACCATCATCATCGTGCAGCAGCTAGGCATCGTGCTCACGCCCAATATTTTCCCACCGATGGCGTCCTCCGCGGAGATATTTCGGAGCGTTTTTTTGTATTACATCCGGGGCCTGTGCACCGACGAGGGCGCCCGGCAAGCCGCCGGGCACTTTGCCCGCATGTAGGCCCTAGGGGCTGGCTCGGTAGCAAGCCCGCGGCCGCCCCTGCCGTCTAACTTTCTGCTGCTGCCCGGCCGCCAGCTCCCTAGGGGGCCGGTGGGCGGGGCAGCTTTCTTATGCAAAACATTATTTTCTTTGGCGATAGCCTAACGGCCGGCTACGGCCTGCCGGCCGCCGATAGCTTCCCGGCCCGCGTGCAGCACAAGCTCGACGCGGCGGGCCTGCCCTACCGCGCCCTCAACTACGGCGTAAGCGGCGAAACTAGCGCCGGGGGCCGCCAGCGCCTGCCCGCGGTGCTGGCCCGCCAGGCACCCGACGTATTTGTGCTGGCCCTAGGGGCCAACGACGGCCTGCGCGGCGTGCCCCTGCGCGATACTACCGCCAACCTGCGAGCCATCCTACAGGCGGTGCGGCAGCAGTTTCCGGCGGCCCTGCTGGTGCTGGCGGGCCTCGAGTTTCCTTTCGACCTGGGCCCGCTGGGCGTGCCAGCCCTGCGCACTTATGCCCAGGAATTTGGCGGCCTGTTTCGCCAGCTAGCCGCGGCCGAGGGCGTCGCCTTCATTCCGCACCTGCTGGCCGGCGTGCTGGGCCGCCCCGAGCTAAACCTGCCCGACCGCGTGCACCCCAACGCCGCCGGCCAGCAGGTGCTGGCAGCCAACGTATGGGCGGTGCTGGCCCCGCTGCTAGCCCAGCGCCATACGCCCGCCTAGCAGTTCCGGCTACTCGCCGTCGGCTAGCGGCACGGGCCAGCCAGGGGCGGCCAACGCTACCGTGCAGGCAGCTCCTACGGCGAGCGGTGCGCTGGCGGGCACCCGCACTACGCTGGCCGCCAGCTGCACTTCTACTTCATAGTAGCCGCCCTGGTAGCGCACGGCCCGCACCCGCCCTGGCTGGCCGGCGGTCTTAGACCGCGTCAGGCGCAACTGCTCGGGGCGCAGCAGCAGCGCAGTAGCCAGCGCGGCCGTAGCTTGGTCGGGCCGGTCGGGGCCATGCAGCAAGCTAAAATCGCCCAGCAGGCCGCCCACGTAGGCGTTGGCAGGCTGCTGGTACAGCTGCTGAGGCGTGCCGCGCTGCACCACTCGGCCCCGGTGCAGCACCAGCAGCTCGTCGGCCCAGCCTAGGGTGTCGGTGGCATCGTGCGATACCAGCACGCTGGTGATGGCCAACTGGCTGCCCACATCTTCCAGCACCTGCTGCAGTTCGCGCTTGTGGCCCCGGTCTAGGTTCGAGAATGGCTCGTCGAGCAGCAGCAGCCTAGGCGACCCCAGCAGCAGCCGGGCCAAGGCCACGCGCTGCTGCTCGCCGCCGCTCAGCTCGTGGGTTTTGCGCGGCAGCAAGTGGGCTATGCGGCACAGCACCAGCAGGCGCTGGGTTTCGGCGGCTGGGCGCTGGCTGGCATAGCGCAGCACCTGCTCGACCCGCAGAAAGCGCGGCAAATCAGACTTTTGGGACAGGTAGGCTACGCCGGGGTGGCCAGGCACCAGCGCATCGGCGGGCCGCATCACGCGCCGGCCGGCCACGCGCACGTCGCCGGTGCTGGGCTGCACTAGTCCCGCCAGCAGCTGCAGCAGCGTGCTTTTGCCGGCCCCGCTGGCACCTACCACCGCCAGGCGCTGCCCCGCCGCCAGCTCGAAGCTAAGTGGCGCCAGTACCTGCACGCCCTGCTCGGCCAAGCTAAGGTTGGTGACGAGCAAAAGCGGAGCAGCGGAAGTCATGTAGCGGGGAGGTGGCGGGAAGGCAAAAATACTGTTTCCTACACGGGGCCGAGGCTGCTACTCTTGCGTAAGTGCTCGATGCCCTAGGCCGGAGCGGTGCTTACTTCTCCGGCCGCCGGCCACACCAGGTGCTGGCTGGTATTAATTAAATGGGCGCCGAAACTGCTGCCCGTCGCACACGCCAGTCGTGCCCCGTCGAGGCACACGTACACCGGGCACCACCGGCTGCATTTTTTCTACTGCTGCGCACAGTAGATAACTAGGCAGCATAGAAATGGCGAAGTTCCCTTCCTAAACGCCACTCTTCTCATCCAGAAGTACCGATTGGCCTTTACGCAAAAAGCCCGGAAAATCGCTTCTACGACGCGAGAAGCGGTTTTCCGGGTCTTCCGGTTGTCGGCTATTGTACCAGAGACGGGACTCGAACCCGTACGTCCGTGAAGACAAGGGATTTTAAGTCCCTCGTGGCTACCATTACACCACTCTGGCTCAAGCAGTTATTTACTACTACAACCCTATTTTTACCGCAATAGCTTCCGGTCAGCGCGTGGCAGTCGGGGCAAAGTAACTGCAAATTTTCTAATCGGCAGTCGTTATCGATGCCAGCGCAGGGGTGCAATTCCAGCGTAATCGACTGGCTTCGCCATTTGTGCAGGCCACATTCCTCACGGCGCCAGGCTTTCATCTCTTCGTTAAGTAGCCGCTTCTTCAGTTCATAAGCGAAGCTGTAAGCGGAATTTTTGACTACGATTTCCGCCCAACGAGCAGGCGGCTAGGCTCCGTTTTGTATTTGCCACCCGTTGACACCAAGCTGATGCGCTTTAGCACCTGCCGCACCGATAGGCGGGCAGCCACAGCCTGCCGAAACTCGGCGCTAGTGCCTCACCATTTGCATGGAGCGACTATAAAGCCATAAAAACAAAAACGCCACCCTAGGGTGGCGTCTTATTTGGAGCGGGAGACGAGGTTCGAACTCGCGACCTCGACCTTGGCAAGGTCGCGCTCTACCAACTGAGCTACTCTCGCTAAAAGTCAATTCGCTGGTGGGCGGCGAATGATGATGCAAAGGTACGCTTTTTTTACTACTGAGCAAGTAGGCAAGACTATTTCAGTCGGCGGCCGAACGTTTTCAGTTCATTCTCAGGCCAAAAAAATTTGCTGTACTCAGGTTTTTTTACTGACCGCCCAGCTGGCAAGGAGTTTTTTTACAACCGCTAAATCCGCGTCGGGAACCAAGGCCGTAGGTGAGGCATCATTCATCCACTCCCCTTTTTCATTTCCTTATGAAATTCTCTTTTGCTTCGCTGGCGCTGGTAACGCTGCTCGGTACCGCTAGCATCCAGGCTGCCTCGGCCCAAACCATGGAAAAAACCGTGATGGTAGGCGGCGCGGCCATGTACCCCTCCAAGAATATCATCGAGAACGCCGTTAACTCGAAAGACCACACCACGCTGGTAGCCGCCGTGAAAGCCGCGGGCCTGGTAGAAACGCTGTCGGGCCCTGGTCCCTTCACCGTGTTTGCCCCCACCAACGAGGCCTTCAACAAGCTGCCCGCCGGCACGGTAGAAACGCTGGTGAAGCCCGAAAATAAAGAAACCCTTACCAAAATCCTGACCTACCACGTGGTAGCCGGCCGCATGACGGCCGCCGACCTCATGAAGGCCATCAAGGCTGGCGGCGGTAAGGCCATGCTCAAAACCGTGCAGGGCGAAACCCTGACGGCCATGATGAAAGGCAAGAAAATTGAACTGAAGGACGAGAAAGGCGGCATCGCTACGGTAACCATCCCCGACGTAATGCAAAGCAACGGCGTGATTCACGTTATCGACAAAGTGCTGATGCCCTAGTGCCCTGGCCTAACCGCCCCTTTTGTCAGCCCGCCGACCTATTCCTGGTCGGCGGGCTTTTGCGTGTTGAGGGGCCTAGGGCCCGGCCCCATTGGTAGCATCGCGGCGCCAAGTAGCGGCCAGCGCCGTAGCTATGAGGCCACCCAGCCAACCCGGCCCTAGGGCAGCCACCCCAGCCAGGCGGCGGGGCTTGGAGCTACGAGCGTAGCGGCGGCCGTAGTTTGGCGGTATGAAAGCCTTTTATAGCTGGGCAGCCCTAGGCGCAGCCGGCCTGGCGCTGCTGCTGACGGCCTGCGACTCGACGCCGCGCGAGCGCCAGGCCGTGGCGCGCCAGGAGCTAGCCAAGCTCGACACAGCGGCCCGCAACGGCGGCCGCACCTTGCACCGCCTAGGCCGCCAAGCAGTGGCCTACGATGCAGCCAACCGCGCCCGGCGCGCCACGCCCCTAAGCCCACGCGAGCAGCGGATTATGGACCAGCAGCTGCTGGGCGGCTACGCCGACCACATCGGCGAGCTAACGGTGCAGACTATCGCGGGGGCCTACGGCGAGCTGCTGCGGGCCACGCGGGTGCGCCAAGGCGGCTGGCAGCTGCGCGACTGGGACTACGCCCAGAACACCTACCAGCGCCTCAACCAGCAACTGGCGCGCATCCGGCTGGATTTGCCGGCGCGCAGCGAGGTGCGCATTCGGGCCTGGCAGGCCGAATTTGTGGCGCTGCGGGCCAGGCGCACGGCCAAAGATTTGCAGACGGCTACCAAGCAGGATAAGAATGATTAGCTGGCGCGGCGCGTTAGGCTTCTACGTAGCCGGCAGTTAGCACCGGCTTTTTACGCATGGCTTCGGCAACCGAAAATATTATTGTGCTCGGCACTTACTACGAGCCCGTGGCGGCGCACCTGGCGCGCACCCAGCTAGAGGCGGCCGGCATCGCGTGCTTTTTAAGCAACGAGAACCTGGTGTCGCTCAACCGCATGTATAGCCCGGTGGCGGGCGGAGTGCGCCTGCACGTGTACGCCCGCGACGCACCTCGGGCTGCCGAGGTACTGCGCGAGCTGCCCCACATGCACGCCGAGCGCGGTGGGCTGGCGGCCGCCCCCGCAGCCGGGGTGGCCCTCACGTGCCCGCGCTGCGGCTCGGCCGAGGTGGGGCGCGACGAGGAAGCGGCCCAGGCTGGCACGGGCAGTTGGTGGGCGGGCCTGCGCACTTGGCTGCGGCGCAACCAGCTGCTGGCTACCGGTGCCAACCACTGCTTCGGCTGCGGCCTCAACTTTTAGAACCTAGCCTTTGGGCGCCGCGCTGGGCCTAGAAGCCAGGCTCCGCCGCTTGGTGGCGGCGCTTGCCTTAGTTTTAGGGGCCGCCGCTGGGGGGCGGCGCACGGTTACGGGCAGGGGGGCGTGGGCGGGCTTAGTGTGGGCCTGCAGCCAGGTACGCAGGTACTCGAGGCCTTCGGGCGAAAACGCCGCCTGGCGCTCGCCGGCCACAATAGGCCATTGAGCGGGGTCGCCCTGAAACCAGTGATTGACGCCCGCCAGCTTGTGGGCTTCGACGCCGTAGGGGGTCTGGCGCAGGCCTTTTTGCAGCACGTTCAGGTTGCGGCTGGCGGCTACTTGCAAGTCGGCGGCGCCGCTGAGCAGCAGCACCGGGCAGCGCACGGCCGCCAGGCGGGCGGCGGGGTCAAAGTCGAGGAAGAAGCGCGACCAGGGCGAGGTGATTTGCGCGGCGCGGGCGCGGGCCATGGGCTCGTCGAGGGCGGTGTTACTGCTGCGCAGCAGGGCTATCACCTTGGTGCGGGCGGCGGCCTGGTTAGGAGTTTGGCGCACGGCGTCGATAATGCGGTCGTAGAGCTGCTGGGCGGCTTTTACCTGGCTGCCATCGGCCCCAATAAGGCGCATAATCTCGCCCTGCTGGCGGCGTAGCACCTCGCGGCCGGGCTGGCCGTAGCCGGCCAGTGATACGACAAAGGCGGGCTCGGTACCGGGGTCGGCGGCGGCCAGTAGGGCCACGTTGGCGCCTTCGCCGTGGCCGAGCAGGCCAATTTGGTTGGCGGCAATGAGCGGGCGGCTGCGTAAGAAGCCCATCGCGGCCTGAGCGTCGGTTACGAGGTCGGCGGTGGTGGCGCGCTGGTAGTCGCCGCCGCTCTTGCCCACGCCGCGGTCGTCGAAGCGCAGCACCGCGATGCCGCGCCGCGTCAGGTAGTCGGCCAGGATGCCAAACAGGTGGTAGCCCTGCAGGTCGGCGTCGCGGTCCTGCGGGCCCGAGTCGGACAGCAGCACGACGGCCGGGAAGGGCCCCTCGCCGGCGGGCACGGTGAGCGTGCCCGCCAGCTTAAACTTGCCCTCCGAGTTGAAGAATGTTACGTCGGACTCGCGGTAGGGCGGGGTGAGGCGCATTTGGCGGGCGGCCTGGGCGGCGGCCGGCGCGGCGCTTTTCTCTAGCACCAGCGGGGCACTTAGGCCCGGCTGCTGCCAGGTGCCTTCCAGCCGGGCACCACCGGCCAGCACCTTGCCCACGAAGCGGCTGCCGGCCTGCTCGATGCCAAGGGTGATGTTGTCATCTTTTAGGGTGACTTCGATGGGCATGCGGGCAATGCGCTGCTGCGGCACATCGAGGGCCCCGTAGTAGGTGCCGTTGCTGAGCGGCACGATGGTGATGCTGAGCGAAAGCGCGCCGCCCGGCACTTTCAGCGGGCCCTGCCACTGGCCGTTGAGGCGCAAAGCGTCGGGCGCCTGCGCCGAGCTGGAGCGGGCGTTAAATAGGAGGCTGGCAATCAGCAAAAAGTATAATTTCCACATAAAATAGCAAGCGGCTAAGAGCGTAAAATACCGGTGGGATAATACCTCGCAAAATAGTAGCGCGGCACCATAATAGCGCCTTTTGCTAGCCGTGGCCGCCATTTTTACGTAAGCCTTAGCCACCTAAAAATCTCTTTTTTTCGCTATGCCTGCCAAGAAGCCCGCCCCCCCTGCCCCACCCAAGCGCCCCACCGCTAAAGACATGGAGCACCACCGCCAGAAGCTACCCTACCCCGGCAAGCAGGCCGACATGGAGCTGCAGCCCCAAAGCAGCCTGGCCGCCTACCGCGCCGCGGGCAAGCTTGAAGGCAAGGTGGCCCTGATTACGGGCGGCGACTCGGGCATTGGGCGGGCCGTGGCGGTGGCCTTTTGCAAGGAGGGCGCCAACGTGGCCATCCTCTTCAACGAAAACCGCGCGGATGCCGAGCAAACGCAGAAAATGTGCGAAGCCGAGGGCCGCCAGTGCCAGCTGCTGCAGCTCGACGTGCGCGACCGGGAGCAGGCCTTTCAGGCGGTGCGGCTAGTGCGGGCCGAGCTGGGCGGGCTCAATATTCTGGTGAATAATGCGGCTTACCAGATGAGCCAGGAGAAGTTTGAGGATATTCCCGAGGCCCAGATTCGGCGCACGTTCGATACCAACATCCTCGGGTATATCTGGATGGCGCAGGCGGCTATTCCGCACCTGCAGGATGGCGACTGCATCATCAACACGGGCAGCATCGTGGGCATCGTGGGCAACAAGATTCTAGTGGACTATACCTGCAGCAAAGCGGGTATCCACGCCCTTACCAAGTCGCTGGCTATGTACTTAGGTGAGAAAAACATTCGGGTGAACGCCGTGATACCGGGCCCCATCTGGACGCCCAATATTCCGGGCACCATGCCTGACTCCGAAATTCGCAAGTATGGGCACGAGGTGGCGCTGAAGCGCCCCGGCCAGCCCGAGGAGCTAGCACCGGCCTACGTACTGCTGGCTTCGCAGGACGGCTCGTTTATGACCGGGGCGCTGGTGCACGTGACGGGCGGCAAGCTGAGCAGCGACGAGTAGCTTGCGGCGGGGCGCCCCTAGGGCCTGGGGCACTCCTAAAGCCAACCGGATTGTGGACAGCAACCCAGGTTATTTTTTTACGTTTGGTAGCTACAACAAGTCTGCAAGGGTAATGGTTAGCTGGTAGCACTGAGGCAGAACCGCCTACTCGCTAGCCTCGGCAGCGGGCCCGCTGCTCCCCAGGGGGCGGCCGACCGCTGAGCACCAGTTGGTCTAGCTCGTTGCTTCGTTTTCACGTCTTCTTTCCGTATGTCCTTCGAGGAACTGCTGCCAACCGACCACGTGTCGGAGCCTACCCGCGCGGCCCTAAGCCAGCGGCTGGCCGAAACTACCGAGCCCTACGAGCCCCAGTTGTTAGCTCCTGAAACCTTTCGGCTGCTCGAAGCCGTGGCGGCCCGCTTGTTTCCGCAGCCCGACCGGCCGCAGCCCATTCCGCTGGCCCCGGCCGTTGATAAGCGCCTGGCCAAGGGCGGCTCCGACGGCTGGCGCTACGACGCCATGCCGCCCGACCGCGAGGCGTATCGCCTAGGCCTGGGTGGCATCGGGCAAATTGCGCAGGCGCTATTTCAAACTGATTTTGAGGCCCTAGGCCCCGCCCAGCAGGATGAGGTGCTCAAGAGCCTGGCTGGCGGCAACCCGCCCGGCGAGGCGTGGCAGGAGCTGCCGGCCAACCGCTTTTTTGAGGAGATGCTGGCCGAGTTGACTGAAACCTACTATGCCCACCCCTGGGCCCAGGACGAAATTGGCTACACTGGCTACGCCGACCTGCCCCGCTGGGAGCGCATCGGCCTTAACGAAAAAGACCCTAGGGAGCAGTAGTGAATGGGTAAATGAGTGACTGAGCGAATGATTTCGCTTGCTCATGCTGCCCAGTCTTCACCAATCCGCTCATTTACTCATTTATTTTATGCCTGACGAAGAAGTTGCCGAAGAAGGCCTGCTGACGCCCACCGAGCCGGCCGTGCAAGACCCGCTGCTGCGCGAGCTGCTGGCCGAAAACGCCGCGCCCGCCGATACGCCCCAGGAGCAGCCCCAGCCCATAGCCAGCCCCAGCGAGGAGGTTGATTGCGTGGTCATTGGGCTAGGAGCGGGCGGGGCGCCATTGCTGGCTCGCCTGGCCCAGGCCGGGCTACAGGTGGTGGCCCTGGAAGCCGGCCCCTGGCACAACCCCGAAAAAGAATTTGCCACCGACGAGATGGCCCAGAACTTCCTGTTTTGGAACGACGAGCGCCTGAGCGCGGGCCAGGACCCGCTGGCGATGGGCAAAAACAACTCGGGCACCGGCGTGGGTGGCTCGACGCTGCACTACACTGCCTACACTCCTAGGCCCCTGCCCGACGACCTGCACCTGAAGCGCGACTTTGGGGTGGGCGAGGACTGGCCGCTGACCTACGATGACCTGGCGCCGTACTTTGAAGAGGTAGAGCAGTTTTTGGGCGTGTCGGGCCCCACGCCCTACCCTTGGGGCCCCGCCCGGTCCAAGGGTTATGCCCTACCGCCGCTGCCTCTCAATAGCGCCGCCCAGCTGATGGTGCACGGGGCCGAGAAAATTGGCATCAACACCTCGCCAGCGGCCAACGCGGCCCTTTCGGGCCCCTACTACCAGGAGGGCGTGGGCTGGCGCCAGGCTTGCACCAACCGAGGCTTTTGCCAGGCCGGCTGCTCGAACGGCGCCAAGGCCAGTATGGACGTGACGTATATCCCGCTGGCCGTGCGCTACGGGGCTGATATTCGGCCCAATAGCTACGTAACGGAGATTGAGAAGAACGAGCGGGGTGAGGTGTCGGCGGTGGTGTACACCCAAAATGGCCAACCCCACCGCCTGCCCTGCCGCCACCTCTTTATCTGCGCCGGCTCGGTAGAAACCCCTAGGCTGCTGCTGCTCAACGGGCTGGCGCTGAACAGCGGGCAAGTGGGCCGCAACCTGATGGCGCACACCGGCGTGCAGGTCTGGGGTACCTTTCCCGAGGAGGTGCGGCCCAACAAGGGCATTCCGGGCGGGCTTATTTCGCAGGATACGCACCGGCCAAAGGATGCGGATTTTGCGGGCGGCTACCTGCTGCAAAGTATTGGCGTAATGCCAGTTACGTTTGCCGGTCAGGTGGCGCGGGGACGCAAGCTCTGGGGCCAGCCGTTGCGCGACTACATGCGGCAGTTCAACCATATTGCGGGCATCAACATCCTGGGCGACTGCCTGCCGCACGCCAGCAACTACCTGGAACTGAGCGATGAGCTAGATGGCAAGCAGGTGCGCAAGCCGCGCCTTCACTTCACGGCCCAGGAAAACGAGCAGCGCATGAACAAGCATGCCTCCGCTATTATGCGCCGCATTTGGGAGGCTGCCGGAGCTACCGATGTGTGGGACTTCATGCGCTACGCCCACGTGATTGGCACGGCGCGCATGGGCCTGAGCGGCGACGATGCCGTGGTGGACCGCGACGGCCGCGCCTTTGACGTGCCCAACCTCTACATCAGCGACAACTCGACCTTCCCGAGCGCGCTGAGCGTGAATCCTGCGCTCACCATCATGGCGCTGAGCTTGCGCACCGCCGATAAGTTTTTGGAGCGCCAGCGGCGGCGCGATAAGTAGTAGCCTGTCCTTGCGAGCGCAGCGAAGCAATCGCACCAGAACGGGGCCGCCACGATGGCTTTGCGCCATTTAGTTATTGTAGTGCGATTGCTTCGCTGCGCTCGCAAGGACAGTCTCTCATTTTTCCACGCCATGAAATCCTTTCTTTCTGATATAACAGCCAAGTATGGCGACCACGGCTACGAGGGCGACCAGTACGGCGGGGCCGCCGGGCACAACGGCAACGGGCTGCCCACGGGCTTGCCCAACAACTTTATGTTTGCTACGGGCATCGAGTGTAGCTACCCTACTATCGACCACGGCAAAACTCGCCGCGACCAGCTGGCCGAGTGCGACCATTATAACCGCTACAAGGAAGACCTAGGGCTGGTAAAGGAGCTGGGCCTGAAGGTGCTGCGCTACGGCCTGCCGTACTACAAGATTCAGCAGGCGCCGGGCAAGTACGACTGGGAGTTTGCCGATTTGGCCATGGCCGAGATGCAGCGCCTGGGCATCACGCCCATCCTCGACCTGATGCACTTTGGCGTGCCCGACTGGCTAGGCAATTTCCAGAACCCCGAGCTGCCGGTGCACTTTGCTGACTACTGCGAGCAGGTGGCCAAGCGCTACCCCTGGGTGCGGTTCTACACGCCCGTAAACGAGATTTACGTCACGGCCAAGTCGAGCGCCAAGGATGGGGTGTGGAACGAGCAGCTCAAGGATGACAAAGCGTTTGTGACGGCCATGAAGCACACGGTGGCGGCCAGCATCATGGGCACCCAGCAAATTGCCAAGCAGCGGCCGGACTGCGTGATTGTGCAAAGCGAGTCGGCTGAGTTTATGCACGAGCTGCACGCCGAGCACACGCCCGCCGTGCAGATGGAAAACTCGCTCCGTTTTCTGTCGCTCGACCTGCTGTATGCCCATCAGCCCAGCGGCGAGGTACTCAACTATTTGTACGACAACGGTATGACGCGCAAGGAGTACGACTGGTTTATGGCCGGCGAGCCGCCCGGCTACCAGGTGATGGGCAACGACTACTACGGCCGCAACGAGAAAATCATGCTGCCTAACGGGGAAATCTGCACCAGCATGGACGTGCTGGGCTGGTATACCATTACGAGCGATTACTACCGGCGCTACCGCAAGCCCGTGATGCACACCGAAACCAACGTCTTCGACGCCAAGGAGGCCCCCAACTGGCTGTGGAAGCAGTGGACCAACATTCTGCGCATGCGTAAGGATGGGGTGCCGGTGCTGGGCTTCACCTGGTATTCGCTTATCGACCAGGTGGACTGGGACACGGGCCTGGCCAAAAAAAACGGCGTAGCAAACGCCTGCGGCCTCTACGACCTCGACCGCAAGCCCCGCCCCGTAGCCGATGCCTACAGGATGCTACTGCAAGAGTACGGCCAGATTACTATAGTGCCCCACGGCGAGTTGTTCGAGGTAACATCCCGGCCCGCCACGCTAAAGGTGGAGATTTAGCGGGCAATAAATCATTAAAAAAGCCCGTCATGCTGAGCCTGCCGAAGTATCTCTATCACGCCGTATTGTTCGGTAGAGATGCTTCGGCAGGCTCAGCATGACGGGCTGCTTTTTTGCTAAGGGTTACGCTTTAGCGCCGCACGCCGGCTTTTTCGAGCAGCTTGCGCGGGGGCACGGCAAATAGCTCGATGCTGACGTAGGGCGTGCCGCCGAGCTTGGTGCGGATAATTCGCTCGCGCGTGGCGTTGGTGTGGTCGAAGGCGTCGAAGGCGTAGTTGTAGCGGAAGCCGCCTTCGGCCCCTAGCCACAAAAAGGAGAGTAGCTCGCGCTCCCAGCGCAGGCGCAGCTTTACCTCGGTTTCGCGCAGCTCCAGGGTGCGCAGGGGCTGCTTTTCGGGCCCTAAGGGTAGCTCCTGGCGCAGGGCAATGAGGTAGTTGGCGCCGTCAACGCTGTAGCCGCCGTAGAAGATGGAGCGGTCGGAGGCGTTGTAGCGCGCCGCTACGCGAGCCGGAAACAGCGCCTCCAGGCCCCAGCGGTCGTTGAAGGTGCGGTTGTAGATGATGGCCGGATACAAACTGAGCCGCCCGAAGGTGTAGCCGTACTGAAAGCCCACGCCCCAGGCGAAGCGTGGGCTGCGCTTCCAGCCGTAAAATGCCTCGGCCGAGGCGCGCAGGTAGTTGGTGCCGTTTTGCAAGTCCTGGCCCGAGTTGTAATCGCCCGACAACTCGCCCTTGACGCGGGCCAAGTACCAGTGCACGGCATCGACGGGCCGAATGACGGCCAGCTGCACGCCGGTACTTTTCAGACCCTTGTTCTCGATGTTGTCGAAGAGGCTGTAGTTGGTGGGGCGGTCTTCAAACTTGAACTCTTCACGGTCGTAATTCAACCCCACAATTACCTTGAGGTGGGGGCGGTTCCAGGCCGGGATGTAGCCTTTGAAAATCAGCCGCCCATTGCGGCGCGCCTGGGTTTGGAAGTCATTGACTCCGCTCACCTGGGCCGTAGCGTTGACACTGAACGGCGCCGTGCGCTCGTAGTGCAGGATAATGCCCTTGCTAGGCCCCATGCCTATTACCGAAGGCACGGCAAACTGCTGCTTATCGCGCAAGTCGGGAGCGTGGCGAGTCGAATCGAGCGGCGTGGGCGCCGGCTCGGGGTAGATGCGCGGCACCTGCTGCGCCTGCGCACCAGCAGTTCCCAGCAGGCAGCCACCTATCAACCAGCTTTTTACAGTTAAAGGCGACGAGCTAGACATACGCAGAACCAAACGGATAGCGGGATACTTACGTGAAGCTTTGGTGGATGGATAATACCCGCGCCTGACCGCCCCGCCCCTAGGCCCCCAGCGGTTGCGAAGTTGCTAACGGGCCTGGGCGGGACCGACCAAAAAGCAAAAAAGCCCCGCTACCGCGTGGCAGCAGGGCTATTCTAGCTAAGGTACTGGGTCGGCTTACGCCGGATTGTCGGCGTCGCCAATTTTGCCGCCGTCGTTGGCTGAACTAGAGGCCGCGTTGCCTTCGCCATACTCCGAGTTATAGGCGGTGGTATTCTTGGTTTCGTTCTTGTGCTCTTGGTCTGAGCCGCCGCCATCGTTGCGGTTGGCGGCCGGCACTTGGGTGCCCGCGTGGCTGCTGCCTTTGGCCGAGTAAGCGGGGGCTCCCTCGTCATTTACATCGTTGCCGTGGTTGCCGCCGTGGTGGCCTGCGCTGTCGCTGGCGGGCTTGGTTTGCTGGTGGCTGCCTTGCTGCTGGGGGTTCACGCCGCTTTTGTTGGCGGGGGTGGCGGCGTCGCTACCGTCGGCCGGCGCTTGGGAGGGAGGATTGTTGGCCATGTGTGGGAAAGGAAAGGGTGATTTTCCTAGGGTGTACGGGCAGGGCCCAGGGGGGTTGGCATCGGCCCTAGGGGCAGGTAGCGGCAGCGGCGTCTCCAGAAGAACTGGCGCAGCTAGAATGAGTTGCTACTCGCTAACTGCCGTTCACGCCACATTAGCCTGCTATCGCTTTTGACTGCCTCACCCTGCGCGACGTGCAAAACCGGTAGCGCAACCAAGCCTGCCAACGTTGCTACTTACACTCTCACCAACATGCTACCCGCCAAACTGCCCCCTTCTTACCTAGTACGGAGAATTTGTGCGCGGCCTCGATGCCGTGGCGGCCACGCAGCGCAGGCAGAGATATGCTTTTTTGAATTTTCACCCAAGCACTGAACCAGCAGGTTACCTTCATGTAAAGAAACTACCGATTTTCTTTACACGTAACTGATAACGTGTAAAGAAAATCGGTAGTTTCTTTATACGTTATAGATATGTTACTCTTCAATAACTAATGACGGCTTCCTCGTGGCAACCTACCCCGCTACCACCCGCCGGCGAGTTGGAAACGCGGGCCATACTTAAAAAGCTGGCTACCGCCCACCGGGCGCTGGCTGAGCTAAAAGGCATTCTGGGGACGCTCCCCGATGCCGAGATTTTGCTGCACACGCTGCCTTTGCAGGAAGCCAAAGACAGCTCAGCAATCGAAAACATCATTACTACCCACGACGAATTGTTTCAGGCGGCTGTGCAAGCCAACGCGCCCATTACCCAGGCCGCCAAAGAGGTGCAGAATTATGCGGCGGCTTTGCAGCTAGGATTTGACTTGATTCGCCAGCACGGCTTTTTAAGCAGCAACCACTTGGTGCAGGTGCAGGCCGCGCTAGAGCACAACAACGCCGGCTACCGCCGCCTGCCCGGCACCACGCTCAAGAATGACAAAACCGGCGAGGTGATATACACGCCACCTCAAGACCATGCTACTATTCTGGACTTGATGAGCAACCTTGAGCAGTACCTCAATAATGATAACCTGAGCGATGCCGACCCCCTGGTGAAAATGGCCGTTCTGCATTTCCAGTTCGAGAGTATCCATCCCTTCTATGATGGCAACGGCCGCACCGGCCGTATTCTAAATATCTTGTACCTGGTGCTGAAAGGCCTGCTCGATTTGCCGGTACTGTACCTCAGCCGCTTCATCACCCAGCACAAGGCTGATTATTACCACCACTTGCAGCAGGTGCGCGACACCGGCAACTGGGAGCCGTGGCTGCTTTATCTCATCGCGGGCGTAGAGCAAACCGCCCAGGAAACCATCGCCCTCATCAAGGCTATGCGCCAGCTGATGCAGCAGACCCAGCAGCAGTTGCGGGGCTATAAGTTTTATAGCCAGGACCTGCTTTATCACTTGTTTCGCTACCCCTACACCCGCATCGAGTTCGTGCAGCAAGAGCTGGGCGTGAGCCGCCTCACGGCCGGCGCCTACCTCAATCAATTGGCTGCGCCCGGTGGCCTGTTGCAGAAGCACAAGCTCGGCAAGAGCAACTACTACGTCAACCAGCCGCTGTTTGAGTTGCTGGCGCGGCTGGGGTAAATTTATTCTCCTGCGTGGGGCGGCAGTCCTTTGTAACGGCTATTATAAATAGCTTGCACCTGCGCCGAAAAAGATTCTAAGCGTAGGGGCGAATCTGCCCTAGGAGCCTCGCCGCTTAGCTCACCTGTGTCGGGGTTCCAGATTACCAGTGCCGCTACTTCGGCCCGATGAAAAGAATCACTTACGTTGGTGCGGCCGGTTAGGCGTTCCAGCGTTTGAACCAATGCCGATAGCCGGGCTGGGCTGATGCACGGAGCAGGAATAATAACCATAAATCCAACTACTGCATGTGGAAACCGCGTGTGTACCATCGTGGCTTCCGTGGCAAGGTCATTCACCATGTTCTGCCAGTTCTTACCTACGCTTTTAGCATCATTCAACGTCTTGGAGTCGAAGGTGAAGCGGATACCATCGGGACGATAGCCAACGTCAAAATTTTGGGGTCGCACGCCACCAATGACGCGCACCGGGCCAACCTCCACGCAATCGGGCTGGGCGGGCTTGAGAGCGGTAGCGCTGGGCGCATAGTCAATTGGGATGCCACCCAGCATAGCGGCTAACGCCCGGCCAACCGTGACATCGAATAGGCGGCCCAAGTCGCTAGAAGAAAAAGGTGAGGTGCGACCTAAACTACCCCCTTTGGCTGTCCAAGCTACTCCAAAATCCAGTAGTTGTTCCGGCGCAATCGTCAGCGCGGGCATGGGTTGAAGAATCGCCTACTAGATGCTGCTTACTTTGCGTGTCATTTTAGTAGATGAGCCACTACCGCATTACATGAAACAGATGACTATCCCGGCAGAATCCGCTGAGCATCTTCGCCTAGCTATAGCAGAATATGATTTGTTGGAGGCGGCACTGCCAGAAGATAGCCTTTGGTCAACCGAAGACTACGCTGAATTACAGCAAATTTGTACTAAGTTGGTTCGTATTATACGCCCCTTCTCAACCAGTATTTCTAATGAAATTGCTTAGTACGAAAGCAAAGAAGCTATTACAGCCATTACGTAAAACTGAGGCAGAACTGAGTCGTTTTTTGGCAGAGCATTGGGTCATGCTTTTTCCTAACTATACATTTATTACTCGCGAGTTCAAATTAGATGGGCAAGTGCGCAGTAGAGGTACAGCTGGAAGAGTTGACATTCTAGCTTACAATCCATCCACAAAGCGGTTTATAGTTATAGAACTCAAAAAAGATAGGGATAAGAATATTAACGACCAAGCGAGTGATTACCGCGAATTTATCGAAGATAATTTCGCCGCGATTTACTTACTTGCTTTAGAACAGCACGAAATAATTCTTCCCAAGTCTACATTAATATCTAAGGATGTAGAAGTTGTTTTAATAGCTCAGGCCTTTAGCCAGCCAGATATAGAGCGTGCTCGTAAGAAAAAAGAAGTAATCACGCTTATCCGCTACGGGTGGTACGAGGAAGGTTATTTTTTACTAGATTTTCTAAATAATGACCCTGATGATGGGATTGAGAAGGAGAATAGCGAGAAAATACGTAAAATTAAAAATGTAATCGATGGCAAGCCAGTAACTACTGAAGTAGATTTGTATTTTGGGGTACTTCACGAAAGCAGCCGTCTGTATAATATATTCTATAATTTCTTGGCAAAGTATGGGTTGCCAGAAGTGCTAGTACAAAGCTCTAAAATAAAATTATCAACTCCTAATGGCCTAACTTTCTCTATAATTGCAAATACAGGCAAGGGAGGATACAAGGCTTTTTTACAAATTAATACTGACTTGGCTTTTACTGATAGCATTAATTTCACAACGGTTGACCGGATACGGCCGGGTCAAAAAAAGAAGGGCAGTGTAGGTAATGAGCGATACGAAGTGTTTATTCAAAATGAAAATCAGCTGTCTGCATTTATTGCTGCAATTGAAAACAAAGTAGGTTAATCTGCTTCTACAAAAGACTACAACTAACTCCTTGCTATTCTTGGCTGCTGGTAGGCTACGCGAGCCTCAGATTCAAATAACTTAGTAGCGCGTAATTGTTACCCTGCTGCTCGCGGAGTTGCTCCGAGCGCTAGTAGCTTAGCCGCTGCGGCCACTGCTAGCTCGCCGTCGCCACAGCTTGGCTCTAGCACTGTATCGGTAGGACGTTGAACTACCCAGTCGGCTAGGAACTGCGCAATAATGGGTGGAGTGTAATAACCACCGCGCAGTTTGGGCGTCAGGGTTTCTTCAATAAGCTCGGTAAGCATCAATACAGAGTAGCTAAAACAGTTGGCATCGTTCACTGCTAAGGTACTTCGCCTAGATTAAACTCAGGCGGCCATTACAAGCTATCAAAACACCGAGAAGCCCCGGCCGCCTCACTGGCAGCCGGGGCTTCTCGATGTTTCCTCCTTATCGGCCTAGGGGGCTACTCCTTTACCACTTGCTGGCGCAGCACGCCCGCGCCAGTATCCACGGCCACGTAGTAGAGGCCCTTGGGCAGGCTAGCTAGCTGCACCTGGCCCTGGCCGTCGTAGCGGGCTTCGGTCATCTCGCGGCCGCGCAAGTCGTACACGTGCACGGCGGCGCGGGCGGCATCTACCCCGGCGGGCAGGTCGAGGGTCAGCTTATCGGTGGCGGGGTTGGGGTAGAGGGCCAGCCGGGTAGCGGGCGAGGTAGCGGCCAGCATAGCCACGGCGGTGGCGCCCTTCGAGGTCAGGATGGCAGCCCTAGCCCCGCCGCTGGCAAAGAGGGCATTCATGCGGGCGCTCTGGCCGGTCGAGAACATGTACATGCAGGCGTCGTCCACGTAGTCCATGTAGTTCATGCTCATGTCGCCCTGGTTCGAGCAGCTCACGTGCGGAAACGCGGGGCAGCCGTAGTTTTCGCTGGCCTGGTTGGGCGTGTCGCTTACCTGGTCCGAGCCGGTGCAGGCGCCGTTGTCGTCGCCCCAGATGTGGCGCAGGTTCAGCCAGTGGCCTACTTCGTGGGTGGCGGTGCGGCCCAGGTCGTAGCTGCTGCTGTAGGTGCCGCCCGCGTATTTGGCGCGGCTACCGAAGGCCGAGTACAGGATAACTACGCCGTCGGTGCTGGCCGCGCCGCCCGGAAACTGCGCGTAGCCCAGCAGGCCGTTGCCCAGGTTGCAGGCCCACAGGTTCAGGTACTGGGTGGCATCCCAGGGGTCGTCGCCGCCGCGCTTCGAGCTTTTTACGGCGTCGTTGGTGCTCCACGATTTCACTTTGGTGGACTTGTGCACGATGCCCGTGGTGGCGGCCCCGCTGGGGTCGCGCTGGGCCAGCACAAACTGCACGCCCACGTTGGCCACCAGCCCAGCGTAGAGGCCGGGCGTTTTGGTATTGTCGGCGTTCAGCTGCTGGTAGTCCTCGTTGAGCACGGCAAGCTGCGACTGCACCTGCGCATCCGAAATATTCTGCGCGGCCGTGTTGTAGAGCACGTGCACCACCACCGGAATAACCACGGGGCCGCTAGTGGCCGCCGTGGCGCGGGTGGTAGCGCCGCCGCTTTGCACCAGGCGCTTGGCGTGCGCCTCGATGGCGGCCATGCGCTGGGCCTGTTCAGGGTTGGCAGCAAGCTGGGCGGCTAGCACTTCCATGGTGCCGCAGGCGCGGCGAGTGATGACCGGGGGCCGGTCGGCGGCCACGTCGGTCCGCTGGGCGGTGGTGCGCAGCTGCTCGGGCGCCTGAGCGTGGGCAAAGAGAGGGGCTAGGCAGCTAGCCGCGGCCAACACCGATAAGTAGAGTTTTTTCATGCGAGTGCAGGCGTGGGAATAGGGAAATAGAAGTACCTAGTTATGAAGAATAAATGATAAATGCAATAAGCCCCGGCGTTCCCGCGCGCCGTGCTTTGGTTGGCCGAAGCGGTGTGCGCGGAAAACGCCGGGGCTAGCAGCAAGCTAGGGCCCCTAGGGCCTTAAAACAGGAAGTCGAACCCCACAAACACCAGCCGCTCCTCGCCTACCGAGTACGTGACGTTGATAACTGTTTGGTCGAGGATGTTGGTGAATACGCCGCCGCCGAAGCCGGTGTGGAACGCGTCGAGGCCGGTGCGCGTGTCGTTGCCCGAGTACACGCGGCCCACGTCGGCTAGGCCCAGCACGCCGAAGGTGCCGGGGAAGAGGTAGGCGTTGTACTTGAAGAGGTGCAGGCGGGCCTCGAAGTTGCCGTAGAGCACGTCGCGGCCCGCGAAGCGCGTGCGGCGGTAGCCCCGTAGGTTGGTGGTGCCCCCTAGGGTGTTGGCCTGGTAAAAGCGGTAGTCGCCAATATTGTGCATCCAGCCCACGCGGCCAGCGTAGGTGAGGCGGAAGGGGAAGTTGGGCGTGAGGTAGGCTTTCAGCTCGGTAGCGAAGCGGCCGTAAGTCAGGCGCTCGCGGTCAAGTTGAAAGTTGTACTGAAACTCGTTGTGCCACTGAATACCGATGCGCGGGTCCTTGGGGCTCGACTGGGCCCCGAAGTCGATGTAGAGTAGCGCGCCCAGGTAGTTGTTGGCCTGGAAATCAGACTGCCGGATGCCGAAGCGCTGGTTTTGGTAGCGCGGGCCCGGCCGGCTACCGTTGGCGTTGATGCTATCGGCAATAACCGACCCTAGGGGCGACTGCTCGACCCGAAACCGGTCGTACTGCGGGCCAAAGCCGATTTTGCCGAAGGTAAATAGCTTCTGCTCGAAGGTGGGCGCCACGTAGAAGCGGTCGAAGCGCACGCGGTAGGCGCTGTTGACCGAGCGGTTGCTAATCTCGTCGTGGCCATCCACGGCGTAATTCTGGGTGTTGTTGCCGATGCCGAAGAAGTTGTAGAGCAACTGCGGGCCGTAGTACTGCGAGGCCACGTGCAAGTCGGTTTTACCCCCAAACACGCTCGTAAACTGCCCGCTGTAGCGAATATTGTAGGCCTCGCGGGCGGGCGCGTAGTTGGCCGTCAGGGTTTGCTCCGAACCAAAGGGCTCGCGCCGGAAGGCGTAGCGCCGGTGCGTGACGCCGCCGCCGATGAGCACGCCATCGTCGATGTTGTAGCCGAAGAACAGTGCCGGGCCGGTGTAGTTGAGGCGGTAGTCCTTGAGGTCAAAGCGATGTGGGTGGTCGTAGCGGCTCACCTCAATGCCGTCTTGCAGGCGCAGGCGGGCCTCGCCGCGCAGGTTGCGGATGACGTTGCCCGTGTCGGCGTCGTAAACCTGGGTGCGGTGCCGGAAGCCCGCCACCCGCGAATCGTCGATGATGGTATCGTGCCCAATGCCGCCAATGATGCGAATCTTGTGGCCCTGGTGCTCGTCGCCGCTTAGGTGGTACACATCCTCGCCGGCAATGCCGTAGAGGCGAATCTCGTCGGTTTTGCGGTCGAAGGTGCGGTCGTAGAGCACTTTAGTGAGCTGGCCTTTCTTGCTGATTTTCTGCATCACCACCCGCGTCTGGTGGTCGGGCAGGCGCGTCACGGTGAATTGCTCGTTTTTCTGCGAGCCGCGCACCTCCACGATGTCGGCCAGCAGGTCGGCGTACTTGCCGGCCACGTCGGGCAGCAGGGCGCGGCGGCTCTTCAGCTTGGCCACAATCTCGGCCCCGTGTTCGGCGTAAATCTGCTTGGGCCACTTTTCGGCAAAAGCCTTCTCAATCACCTCATCGGTCAGCAGGCTTTTCATAATCTCGGCCTGCTTTATCCACTCCGCGCGCGTGACGGCGCTCAAGTACAAGCGGTCGTTGCTGAGGCCGGTTTGGTTGAGGCCCTTGTAGTCGCCGTAGGTATAGCCGAAGTTCTGGAAGTTGCGCACCGCGAACTTCTTGGAAATCAGCGAGGGCAATACCCCGTCGCCCGAGAAGAAGGCAATGTCGCGGTCTTCGGGCACGGCCGTAAATACCTTGTCGCCGTCCTTGGTTTTGCGCTGGGCCCAGCGCCACTGGTCTTCGTGGCGGTCCCAGTCGCCAATCCACATATCAAACAGGCGCGAGCGGGCAAAGGCCGACTGGTCCACGCGGTTGTCGTTGTCTTGCAGCAGCTCTTCCAGCAGCTTGTCGGTGCTTACCAGCTTCTTGCTGTAGCCCAGCGCTTCGTCCATGTCCTGGTTGCCCTTGGCGTCTTCTTCGAGCGCGGCCGGCGTGTTGGCAAAGCGCTGCTGGTACTGCCCTAGGGCCGGGTCGTTAGGAATAAATACCCGGCGCGGACTGGTGTGCAGGATGCCCGCCGCCGTGGCCAGCGGGGGCAGCACAAACGAGGCGTAGGGGTGCTGGGCCGAAATCTGGTCTTGCAGCACGGCCAGGGCCAGCCCGGTGCGGAAGCCCGCGGGCAGCACGGCAGTGGGGTCTTTGTCGATGCCGCGCACCGTGAAGTAGCGGCCGTCCTCGTTGCGCACCTTCAGCGAAGCGGTTTGCTTGCCGCCGCCCACTTTGTAGGGAATCAGCCCGCCCTCGGCCGTCTTGATGTCGAGCACCGGAAAGGCCACCGGCGTGGCCCACTCGGCGCGGTAGTGGCGGCCCAGCAGCCAGTCGTGAAACTTGCCGTGCTGGTTGTAGGCGGGGTTTACGGCCGTTACTACCACGCTGTCGCGGTAGTTGGGGCGCCGGGCGGTAGAGGTAACTACCGGGGCGCCGGTGGGTAGGCCGGCGGCGCGGGCGGCGGCGGTTTCCAGGTCGTCCTTGCTTTGCTTGCCCCGGCGGGTTTGCTTGGTATTGGCTGGGGCGCGGGTGCCCTGCACGGGGCCCGCGTCGGGCTTGAGGGGGCTGACGGGGGCGCCCGGCCCGGTGGTAGCCACCGTGGCGCGGCCCCGGCTCAGCTTATCGTACACCTGCTGGCGATACACGCGGCGGGCGGTTTTGCCCTGGTCAGCGTCGTTGGGCACCAGGTACTCCACCCACACCTGGCCGTCGTCGTAGTAGTTGAGCTTGGCCAGGCCCTTCTCCTTGTCCGAGAACAGCGCGTCGCCGCCCGCGCCGGGCTTCACGTGCTGGGTTTTGCAGCCCGAGCCGCTGGTGATGAAGTAGCCCTGCACGTCGGGATTCTCGAAGTATTGCAGGTTGTGCTCGTGCCCGTTGGCGTAAATAATGTTGGGGTAACGCGCCATAATGTCGAGCAGCCCCTTGCGGTAGGCCTGGTACACGGGCGCCGCAATGTCTTGGGCAATACCGCCGTACATGCGCGCCAGGGGGTAAATAGAGCCGATAATGGGCAGCGGCAAATAGGCGTACTTGCTCACGATACTGAGCGGAAACACGTGGTCGGCAAACGTGAAGTAGCCGCCGTGAATGCCATCCGAGTACATGGGGTGGTGGGCCACCAGCAGGATGTGCTTGTCCTGGTTGTCCTTGATAATCTGCTCGATTTGCGCAAAGGCCTCGTCGGGGGTGCTGGCCCCGCAGGCGTCGCCCACGGGCCGGTTGGCCGGGTCGGTCAAGAACCACTGCGAGTCGAGGGCAATCATCACCAAATCGTCGCGCAGCCGGATTTCGTAGGGCCCCGAGCAGCTGCCGCGTGGCACGATAAAATCGCCGGTGTAGGCAAAGGCCGCCGAGTCGCTGGCCAGGTAGTACTCGGCGTAGTCCTGCTCGCGCTTCATTTGCTCGGCCCCGCCCTTGATGCCCTGAATCCAGTCGTGGTTGCCGGGCACCATGTACTTCTCGCCCTTGGTACCCCGAAACACGTCGAGCTGGGCGCGCAGGCGCGCTTCGGCCGTTTTGCGGTCGTAGGCGTCGGTGGGCGGCATGCCCTGGTTGTAAATATTATCGCCCAGGTACACGGTGGCGCTGCGGCGGCCGGCCGCCAGCAGCTGCTGGTGCAAAAAATTGAGCGACGGCTCCCCTCCCCTATCGACCAGAATCGGGCTGCCCACGTCGCCAATCAGAAACACCGAGTAGCGAATGCGAGTCGAGTCGGGCGGCAGGTTTTTTTCCCAGCCCCGCGCCTTACCGCGGTAGTTGGGCTTGTAGCTGGCGGGGGGATTAAACTCCGATTCGCCGGCTTCGCCCAACTCTTCTAGTTGGGCGTGGGCAATAAGCGGCAACGAAGCAAGCAGGCCCAGGCAGAAAACCAGGCGGTAAAAAAGCATCATAAGGATAAAATTACGCTACACCAGCACGGCGCAAATAGGCAAGCGCCCCTAGGGCCTCCAGGCCACGCCAAGCCGGGGCCGGCTCAGCTGCGCAAGGCGCTGCTACGCAAAGCTCGGCCGTAGGGTTAACTTAGCGCCCCAAGCCGCACGCCACCAGGCAGTTGCTGGCTGGCGGCCGGCCCTGGGGCACACCGGGCGCCCTAGGGCCGGCCGCACCCCCTAGGCTGCACCAACCCGCACCGGCCGGGCCGCGTTGAAAGGGCCGAACCACTTACCCGGTTGCCGTTGTTTCTTGCGTTGAATATGGCTACTACTACCCTACCGGCCGAGCCCGCCACCACCGAGCCTACCGCCCTGCCGGCGGAAGCTAAATCCGCGAAGGCTCCCCGCTCCGAACCGTCGGCGCTGGTGCAGCAGGCGCAGGCCTACCTCGAAAAGCTACTGCCCGCCGGCCTCGACCCGTGCCTTACCTACCACACCCTGGCCCACACCCAGTACGTGGTGAAGCAGGCCCACAGCCTGGCCGACGCCGCCAAGCTGAGCGCCGAAGACACCGAAAACCTGCTGCTGGCCGCCTGGTTTCACGACTCGGGCTACCTCGATACCTACGACGGGCACGAGTACAAGAGCCAAGCCCGCGCCGAAGCCTGGCTGCAAGAAAAGGGCATAGGGACGGCGCGCATTAAGCTGATTAAGAACCTCATCCGGGCTACCCACCGCAACGAACTAGCCACCACCGAGCTGGAGAAAATGATGGTGGATGCCGACATGAGCAACCTGGCTGCCGACGACTACCGCGCCCGCGCCGAGCTTATCCGCACCGAGTGGGAGCTGGCCCTCGACAAGTCGTACAGCACCCCCGACTGGGCCGAGCTGCAGCTCACCTTCATGCTGGCCCACAAGTACCAGTCGGAAGTGGGCAAGGAGCGCTATAAAAAGGCGCTCAAGGCCAACATCGAGGACCAGCGCGACCACCTCAAAAAGGCCGAGAAAAAGGCCAAGAAGAAGGAGAAGGAGCAGGTCGACACCTTTGCCCAGCCCAAGCGCGGCATCGAAACCATGTTCCGCACTATGTACTCCAACCACATGAAGCTGAGCGACATGGCCGACAAGAAAGCCAGCATGATGATTTCGCTTAACGCGGTTATCATGTCGGTGATTATCACCTACCTGGGGGCCAAGTCGTCGGTGCTGGCGCCCACGGGTGGCACCAGCTTCACGCGTAACCCCATTCTGGCCGTGCCCATGGGCATTTTGCTACTCACGGCGCTGGCCTCGGTCACGTCGGCCATCCTGTCGGCCCAACCCGACGTCACGAGTTTCAAGTGGCTGAAGCGCAACCCCGAAATCGCCACTAACCGCCGCGTTAACCTGCTCTTTTTCGGGCAGTTCACCAAGCTCAGTCTTCAGCACTTCCAAGAAGGGATGCGCGAGCTGATGCGCCAGAAAGATATGCTCTACAACAACATGGTAACTGACGTGTACTACCTGGGCGAAGTGCTCGACCGCAAGTACAAGCTGCTGCGCGTAAGCTATTCCATCTTCATGGTAGGCCTCATCCTCACTACGCTTTCGTTTTTGATTGTATTGGCGTATAAGATGTAGTGACTGCGCTAAGTAGCGTATTTTTACGGAATGGCTGCGTAGTTCAAGGGATAGAATAGGCGTTTCCTAAACGCTTGATAGCAGTTCGAATCTGCTCGTGGCTACATAGTTACCTTTAATAAAGCTTGAGCTTTTAAATAAAAAAGGCGGCCGAAGCAATTGCTTCGGCCGCCTTTTTTACTGCCCTTGCCCTAGGGCCCTTACAGCCGGAACTGTGCGCCCACTTTCACCCCAAAATTGGGGGGCGCCACACCGCCGCGCGTGGTAGGCGGCTGGTCGCGGTAGGTGATGCGGTGGATGAAATCGACCCGCAGGAATTTGAAAATATTCTCGATGCCGTAGCCAGCCTCAATGTAGGGCTGACGGCCCAGCGAGGGCAGCGCAAACTGGTTGCCGCGCCCGTCGATGGGCGAGAGCTTGTTGGCATCGGTGAGGCCGCCGTAGAGAAAATTGGCCGTGGCCACTAGGCGCCAGTTGAGGCTACGCACGCCCGGAATAGCGTTCAGGATAACGCCCTCAAAGTGGTGGTCGAGGCGCAGCGACACCGAGCGGTCGGTCACGAACTCGAAGTAATTGAGCAGGTTAAACGAGTTAGCGTTGTAGAAGGGCGTCTGGTTGCCGAGCGGCGTTTTCAGTAGCAGGTACGACACCTCCGACGGAATATAGCTGCCCTCGACGCGGTAGTTGAGGCGCCCGAAGTGACCCGCCGAAAAGCTGTGCGTCATCAGCAGGTTATACTTGTTGTACGTGTTATTGCCCCGAAACCAGTCGATAGTGCCGAAGGTGTAGCGGAAGGTGAACACCGGCCAACGCTTGAGGCCGATGGCACGACGACGGTTTTCGGCTTGCACCAGATTTTCGTCGGGTGCGTAGCGCGACTCCAGCACCACCTCCGTTTGGTGCAGGCGTTCGGGCGTCAGCATGTCGGGGTCGCCACCGGGCCTAGGCTGGGTACGCACCTGAAACTGCGGCACGCTATTCTGGTAGCGCAACGTCACGGTTTGGGTGAAGCCATGGAACAAGTCGCGCTGGGCACTTAGCAGCGCCAGGTCGCGCAGAATGGGTAGGCCCTCCTTAAAGCGGCCCCAGCGCGAAGCGGCTACGAAGAGGTTGTTGTCGGGCAAAAAGTCGTTGTCGAGGAGCGCGTACTGCTCCACATCGTGCCGAAATTCGCCTGTAAGCACCGTCCAGTGCTGGCGTTCGGCAATGTAGTTGGCCCGCAGCCCGTACTTAAAGCGGCCGTCCTTGGTGCCGTAGGCCACGTAGGGCTGCAGCACCCAGTTGCGGCTAAAGGCCGGTGTGGTGCGAAACCCTAGGCGGAAGCGCGCGCCCTCGAAGTTGTTGTAGGCAAAGGTGTTAATGATGGGCCCCAGCTCAATTAGGCCGTGGTTGCCCACCCGGCGGTAGCCGTTGATGAACAAGTCAATCCAGTCGAGGGTGCTTCGCACGGCGGGCAGCTCGCGGGCCGAGTCGAGCACGGCGAAAGTTTGGCGCTCGCTCAAGCTCAGGGTATCGGGCCGGTTTTTATCGAAGTAGCCCTCCGACTCGCCTTTGCGCAGCATGCCGCTCACCAGGCCACTGGTTTCGTTGTCGGTGCCCGGCTCCATCACGGTGTTCACGATGGGCTGGTTGTAGAAGCTGCCCTCGTGCGCCACGTTGCGCTCAAAATTAGAATTAAGCGTGGTGAAGCGCACGCGCATGGCGGCTTGCTTGTCGCCGGGGCGCACGGCCACCACCAGGCGGGTGCGCTGGGCCAGGCCCGGCCCCTGGCTAGGGGGGGTCAGCTCCTGAAAGATGCGCAGGTCGGTAACGAAGTTGAGGTTGGCGTGCTCGCTGGCAATCACGTCGATGCGGCGCAGCGCGTAGTGCTCCTTGGTTATCCAGATGGTGCCCGTAAAGGCCAGGTCGTGGTCGCGCTTGGGCTTTACCCCAATGCGGTAGCACACATCCGGCCCCACCAGCACCGAGTCTTGCAGGTCGTAGTCGTAGGTGAGGCGCCAGCCGGCCGCAATGGGTGAGGCAAAGTCCTTACCCAGAATGTTTTGCCAGTTGGGATAGAAGTCGAAGTTCTGGAAGTTCGAGCCCAGCATCTGACTCAGCACCGAGCCCTCCCGAGGGCCGGCGCCGCGCATCTGCTTGTGCTCGATGTCCTCGCGCCGGTGCAGGGGCGGGCCGTACTTCACGTACACCTTCGAGCCCACCTCGGAGGCAAACAGCGGCAGGGGTGCGTCGGCATCGGCGGCGGCGGCGGCGCCGTGGCGGGCGGCTAGCGCCCGCATGTCTTTCACCACCTTGCGGTTAGCCAGGGCCTTCGGGATGTCGGCCAAACTCACCTCGATGCGGTTGTAAGAGCTAAACTCGGCCGAGGTGAGGCTGGTGCGCTCGTTTTCGGGCTTGTGCTTCTGCACCTCGCGCAGGATGCGCCAGGCGGGGTTTTCGGGCTGGCGCGACGACACCACCACTTCGCCCAGGGCCACGCCGCCGCCCTTCTTCAGCCGGAACAGCACGGTTTGGGTGGGGTCGGCGCTCAGGTGCTTGGCCAGCCGCAGAAACCCTAGGGCCGAGGCCGCCAGCGAATCGGCCGGGCTGCCCAGCGCCAGCTTGAAGCGCCCCTCCACGTCGGCGGTGATGCCGGTGGAGGTGCGCGGCACGAAGATGGACGCGAAGGGCACGGGCTCGCCCGTGGCGGCCTCTACTACCTGCCCCGCAATGACAATTCGTTGGGCTACCGCCAGCCGGCTCTGCACCAGGCAAGCCAGCAACAGCAGCGAAACGCAAAATTTCATAGGTAGAGTTGCTGGAATACGCGCCGGATTTAAAAATAGAAAGGGAAGGCACGCAAGTTACGCAAAGTGCAGCGGCTTCTAAGTAGTTCCGCACCAAGGCGGCAACCGTTTTTTTACCGTCCAGTATCCGAATAATAACATTACCTATTCCAAGCCTTACAGCGGGCGCCTAGGGTCCTACTGCCGAGCTTAACCAGCCCTAGGCTTTTTGGCGCGGCGCGGCCGGGCCAGCTTTTTGAGGTAGCGGTACTCGGCTTCCTGGGCGCGCAGCGGCGGCTGGCCGTTGATGAGGTATTCGTTATCGAAGCCGCGGGCTTTCACGTTGTCGTGGCGCTCCAGGTCCAGCAGCTGGCGCACTTCGGCGCGCAGGCTTTCGTCGAGCACCGGGAAGGCCACCTCCACGCGCCGGTCGAGGTTGCGGGTCATAAAGTCGGCCGACGACAAATAGATTTTCTCCTCGCTGCCATTGGCAAACACGTAGATGCGGGCGTGCTCGAGGTAGCGGTCCACTAGGCCCCGCTGGCTGATGGTTTCGCTCTGGCCAGGCAGGCCCGGCACCAGGCAGCCAATGCCCCGAATCAGCAGCTCGATGTGCACCCCGGCCTGGCTGGCTTCGTAGAGCGCCGCCATCATGCCGGGGTCTTCCAAGGAGTTTATTTTCAAGATGATGTAGGCCTCCTCGCCCCGGCGCGCCCGTTCGACCTCGGCCCCGATGAGGCGCAGCAGCTGGGCGCGCAGCGTGAAGGGCGCCACCAGCAAGTGGCGCAGGTGGGTGGGCGCGGCGCCGGTTTGGAAGTAGCGAAACACTTGGTCAACCTCGGCGGTCATTTCCTCGTGGGCCGTAAACAAGCCGTGGTCGGCGTAGAGGTCGGCGGTGCTCTCGTTGAAGTTGCCGGTGCTGAGGTAGGCCAGGCGGCGGGGCTCATCGGTAGCCTCGTCGCGGCGCGTGAGGAGCAGCAGCTTGGCGTGGCACTTCAGCTCGGGCGGGGTGAAGATGACGTGGGCACCGGCGCGCTGCAGCTTCTCGGCCCAGAAGGTGTTGTTTTCCTCGTCGAAGCGCGCCTTTAGCTCCACTACTACCGTCACCTGCTTGCCGTTTTTGAGGGCTTTGAGCAGGGCCTTGACCACGGCGCTCTTGCTGGCCACCCGGTAGAGTGTGATGCTGAGGGCGCTCACCCTCGGGTCGTGGGCGGCTTCGCGCAGCAGGCGCGTCAGCACCTCGAAGCGCTGGTAGGGCGGGTGCAGCAGGTGGTCGCGCCGCAGCACGGCGGGCAGCAGCGGGCCGGTGCGCGGCAGCGTGGGGTGGGGCAGCGCGGGCCAGGCGGGGTTCAGCAAGTCGCGGCGCCCAAAGTCGGGGAAGCCGAAGAAATCGCGGAAGTTGTGGTAGCGGCTGCCGGCCACCAGCTCCTCGTCGGTGATGCCGGTTTTGTGCTTCACGGCGCGCAGCACGGCGGGGGGCATCGCGGGGTCGTAGAGCAGGCGGGCGGGGTAGCCGGTGGCGCGCTTGGCCAGGCTGCTGCGAATCTTGGCCAGCAAGTCGCCCGATACTTCTTCCTCGATGTCCAGCTCGGCGTCGCGGCTCAGCTTGATGGCGTTGACGGCCACCTGCTGGTAGCCCTCAAACATGCCGGGGGCACCCACCCGCACTACATCGTCGAGGAATAGCACGCGGTGCGGGCTATCGGGGGTGCCCGCGCCGCCGGGCAGCGCCACGAAGCGGCCGCCGTGGCGCTTGGTGGGCAGCTCCATCACCACCACGCGCTCGGCCGGCGCTTTCTTGGCCCTGCTGCCCTTGGCGGGGCCTAGGGGCCGGGTGAGGTGAAAGGTGAGGTAGCTGGCCTGGTCTTTCAGAAACAGGTGGTGCAGGGTATCATCCAGCACCACCGGCGAAAGCAGGTTGCGCACCTCGTCCTCGAAGTAGTGCTGCACCCACTCGCGCTCGGCGGCCGTCAACTCCTCGGGTTCGAGCAGGCAGATGCCAGCGGCTTTCAGGGCCGGCAGCAGCTCCTCGCGGAAGGTGCGGCCAAACAGCTCCTGCTGGCGCTGCACTTCGGCCAGCACCTCAGCCAGCAGGCGCTTGGGGCGGGCCTGGGGCAGCTGGGCGCGGGTTTTCTTCTTGAGCTTGACCAGGCGCCGCAGCGTAGCCACCCGCACCTTGAAAAACTCATCGAGGTTGGCCGAGAAGATGGCCAGGAACTTGAGGCGCTCGAGCAGCGGCACCGTGGGGCACTGCGCCTCTTGCAGCACGCGGGCATTAAAGCGCAGCCAGCTCAGGTCGCGAGGCAGAATTTCCATACCGCAGATTTAACGGATTTAACTGATTTCGCGGATACGCTTGCCGGTGGCAAGCTGACTACGCGGACCCTAGGGCTTAGGGGCATTTGGGTGGCTACTAGGGGCCTAGGGTCTAGGGCTAGCGCTCGTTGCGGGGGTAGTCGTAGAAGTAAAACTCGGCGTTGGCTTGCTTCACGTCAGCCCACTTATCGGCGGTGAAGCGCAGGCACATGATGGCAGCCGTGGGCATTTCGCCGTGCAGGGGCGAGGGCGAGAGATGGTTGGCCACGTCGGAGATGGTGGGGTTGTGACCCGTGAGCAGTACCGCCTCGGCGGTGTCGGGCAGGGCGCGCACCACGCCCAGCAGCGTGTCGAGGTCGGCCTGGTAGATGGCGGGCTCAATCTGAATAGTGTCGCGCTCGTAGCCCAGCTCGCGGGCCACCAGCACGGCGGTGCTCAGGGCGCGCACGGCGGGCGAGCTGACCAGCAAATCGGGGTGAATATCGCGCTTCACCAGGGCCTGGCCCATGCGGGGGGCGTCGTCGCGGCCGCGGTCGTTGAGGGGGCGCTCTTGGTCGCGCAGCTCGTCGAAGCTCCAACTCGACTTGGCGTGGCGCATGAGGTACAGGGTCTTCATCGCAGATTAAACGGATTTAACTGATTTCGTGGATACGCTTGCTAGCGCAAGCTGGCTACGTAGCCGTGAAAGAATAGTGTGGGTGCTAAGCTAGGGGCAGGGGCGCCAGCGTGTATATTGCGGGCTCACTAATCTAGGGTAACCCCTTGGGGGCAAGCACCCTGCCTGTGGTATTATGAAAACATTGCCCACGCGCCGCGCTTTGTCGCTGGCTCTGTCCCTAGGGGCCCCTACCCTGCTGTTTGCCCAAGGCGGCGCCTACACCGTGCAGGGCCAGCTCAGCAAAAAACTGCCGACTGGCAAAGCTTACATCCTCATGCCCAGCCCCACTGGCTTTCAGCTCGATTCGGCAGCCGTAAACAAGGGGCGTTTCACTTTTAAGGGCAATGTGACCGCCCCCGTAAAAGCACAGCTGTTAGTAGCCCAGCCCGGCCATCCCTTCTTCCTGAACCGTCCTAGTCATTATCAACCCATTACGATATTCCTGGAGCCGGGCACCGCGCGCGTCCTCAGTCCCGATTCACTGGCTCATGCTACCATCGGCGGCACAGCGCTCAACGTTGACCAGCAGCGCCTCAAGCAACTGACGCAGCTTACTACCGCCCGCATGGATGCCGTAATGGCCGAGTGGCGCGCTGCCACGCCCGAAAAGCGTAAGGACAAGGCCTTTGAAGACAGCATCGACAAGCGCAACGACGAAGCCGAGGCGGCTAACAACGTGCTACTGAAACAGTTCATCCAAAGCCATCCCAACAGCCTCGTTAGTCTTTATGCGCTAGAAGACCTAGGCGGCTTCGCGCCCGACGCGGCTGTGGTAGGGCCCATCTTCGAGGGGCTGACACCAAGCGTACGCCAGTCGGCTCGCGGGCAACGCTATGCTACCAAGCTCGACAAGATTCGCAAGCTGGCTATCGGTGCCGTCGCCCCCGATTTCACTCAAGCCGATGCTACTGGCAAGCAGGTGAAGCTGAGCGACTTCCGCGGCAAGTACGTGCTGGTAGACTTCTGGGCTAGCTGGTGCGGCCCCTGCCGCCGGGAAAATCCCAACGTGGTGGCTAATTATAACAAGTTCAGGGACAAGAATTTCACCGTACTAGGCGTGTCGCTCGACCAGCCTAGCGGCCGCGACGCTTGGCTAAAAGCCATCGACACCGACGGGCTGGCCTGGACGCAGGTATCAGACCTGAAAGGCTGGAAGAATGAGGCGGCCCAACTTTACGACATCCAGGCCATTCCGCAAAACCTGCTCATCGGCCCCGACGGCCGCATCGTGGCCAAGAATATCCGCGGCGAGGAGCTGGGCCAGAAGCTAGCCGCCGTGCTGCCCACTGCCTCGGCGCAGTAGGTCTGAACCGCGAAGCAGCAGCAACACTGGGCGGCCTAGTGGCTACCCCGGGCCGGTGGCCGGCCTACTCAGCGGCGAGTCAGTTGCCTATTCCTATTGGCTTACGGCCCGTTTTACGCTACTTCGCTACCCCTGCTACTCATGAAACTAACTCGCCTGCTGCCTCTCGCCTTGGCCACCCTGCTGGCCCCCACTACCCTGCTGGCCCAGGGTGGTTCCTACACCGTGCAGGGCCGGCTCAATCCAAAAACGCCGGCTACCAAGGCTTACTTACGCTACTGGGTAGCCCAAAAGATTGTGGCAGATTCAGCCGAGGTAGTGAAAGGGCGCTTCACTTTTAAGGGCCAAGTAACTGACCCTATGCCAGCCTACCTGTTTGTGCTACGGCCGGGCACCAAACCCACTGGCCTTGCTAATCGCAGCTACAAGCTTTATCTGGAACCGGGCACCATCAAGCTGAGCAGCCCCGATTCGCTACCCAACGCTACGCTATCCGGCACCCCGCTCAACGTAGCCCAGGCTCGCCTTGCAACCCAGCTGCGCCCCATCAGCGAGCGTGCGTGGGCCTTGGGGGCAGCGTTCCGCAACAACTCGCCCAAGCTGCAAGACACAGTATTTGCCGCGGACCAAGACCGACGCTTACATGCTGCCTGGGACGACGAGAAGGCCGGGCAGAAACAGTTCATCCGAAGCACCCCGCAAAGCATGGTGAGCTTGTTCGTCCTTGATGAGCTCAGCTACAATATCCTCGACCCCGCCGTGATGGGCCCCCTGTTTGATGGCTTGGCCCCGGCCGTGCGCAATAGCAAGCTTGGCCAAGAGTATGCCATCAAGCTGGCCAGGGCGCGCAAGCTGGCCGTGGGCAACCTAGCCCCCGACTTTACCCAGAACGACCCCAACGGCAAACCGGTGAAATTGAGTGACTACCGCGGCAAGTACGTGCTGGTGGACTTCTGGGCCAGCTGGTGCGGCCCCTGCCGCCAGGAGAACCCCAACGTGGTGGCCAGCTACAACAAGTTCAAGGACAAGAACTTTACCGTGCTGAGCGTGTCGCTCGACCAGCTCAGCGGCCGCGAAGACTGGCTCAAGGCCATCGAGGCCGACCACCTGACCTGGACCCAGCTGTCGGACCTGAAAGGAGGGAACAACGAGGTGGCCCAATTATATGACATTCAAGCTATTCCGCAAAACCTACTTATCGACCCCAATGGGCGCATAGTGGCCAAAAACCTCCGTGGCGAAGAGCTAAGCCAGAAGCTGGCCGCCGTGCTGCCCGCCGCCGCGCAGTAATTGTCTGAACCGCGGATTAAAGCGGATTTATCGGATTACACGGATTTTATGGATGGTTACAAACAGCTAAACTAAGCTCGCTAAAAAGAAAAGGCTGCCTGATTAGACAGCCTTTTTTACGTCCACAAAATTCGTGAAATCCGGAAAAATCCGCGCCAATCAGTGATTAGAGTTGCGGTTGCACTTGGCCGCTCATTTCGCGGCAGTAGGTGATGAAGTCGGAGTTAACGGGCTCCAGGCCACCCTCGCGCATTTTGGTGGCTACTTGGCCGCGGTGGTAGCTGGCGTGCACCACGCAGTGCGTGAGGATGTCGCTTACCTGGCTATCGAAGGCGTCGCCCTGCGAGTTGCTGTACTGGATGTGGCGGGTCAGCTCGGCTTCGTCGGTGGTTTGGCAGAGGTCGGCAAAGCGCTGCGAGGTTTGCTCATGCCAGTGGTGCAGGCCGGCCAGGTCGTGCTCCTGCCACACCTTGAGGGGGCTTTGGGTACCGCCGAGGCGAGCAATCCAGATGGCCTGGGCGTTGATAACGTGGCTGAAAATGCGCAGCGCACCGTGCGGAATCTCTTTGCCGGCGGCCACCGACGAGTCCATGCGGCGCAGCAGCGTTTCGTTGGCCCACACATTGAAGGTACCCAGCTTGGCAATGGTGTTAATCATGAGGGGAGAGGATGAAATTGGTAATCAAACGCAAAAGAACGTCATGCTCATCTGACGTTCTTTATTTTAAAGACTACCTCACCGCGGGTCTTGCCACACGAGCAGCTCGTTGGTTCTGCGCTTGTTAAAATTGGCGCAGCGGTCGTCGCCGCGGCCCGTGATGCCGCCTTCGGGGTGGCAGAGCACGGCGCCATTCTCGTCGTAGAGGGTTGAGTACTGGTCGCAGCACGGCGCCGATTCATAGTACACCGTCTGGTCGCGGTAGCGGTAGCGCGTGATGCGAATAACCGGGCTGCGCTTATGGGTAGAAAGGATGTTTTGGATGCGCTGGCGCAGCCACAGCGGCCGGGAGGAGCTATCGAGACGCATGGCCCGCTCGGGCACGGGGTCTACGGTGTTGGCGCTGGTGGGGGCTACGGTTTCATCGCTCACTAAGCCCGAAACGGGCGGCGTGGTGGGCGTGTTCACCACCACATCCTGCTGGCAGGCCCCGAGCAGCAGCGCCAGGCCGGTGGCCCCCGAAAGAAGTAAAGAACGCATAGTGCGAAGCAGCGTAAAAGGTAAAAGCTTCGCTGCTTTACGCCAAGCGCGCCCAATAGTTAGCGCGGCCCTAGGGCCCCCAGCGCGCCCACACCTTGGGCCCAAACACCAGCAGCCCCACCGCCAGCGCCGCCAGCGCGGCCAGCAGCACAGCCCCGGCGGCCACGTCCTTGGTCTTGCCCGCCAGCGGGTGGTAGCCCGGCGACACCAAATCGGTGAGCGCCTCGATAGCGGTGTTCACCAGCTCGGCCGTCCACACGCCGCCCACGGCCAGCGCCACCAGCGCCCACTCGAGGCGGCTAAGGCCCAGGTAGGCCCCTAGGGCCAGTACCACTACCGAAGCCGCCGCGTGAAACTGCAGGTGCAGCTCGGTGCGCAGCGCCACCGTCACCCCGCGCAGGGCGTGGCCGAAGCTGGCCGCCCGGCGGCGCAGCAGCCCCGGCCGCCGGGCGGGCGGCACCGGGTTGGGGGCCGGCCCTAGGGGGTCTGGAAAGCTAGCCGCGGGCATCATACTCGGCAAAGGTGGTGCGGCGCAGCTCGTCCCACTCGGGCCGAATAATGCTGAAAATCACCGTGTCGCGCCGCAGGTTGCCCTGCGTGATGCGGTGGCTGCGCAGGGTGCCCTCCTCGGTGGCGCCCATGCGGCGCATGGCGGTTTGCGACTTATGGTTGCGGCTATCGGTTTCCAGCTCCACGCGCTCGAAGCCCAGTTGGTCGAAGGCGTAGCTCAGCAGCAGGTGCTTGGCGGCGCGGTTGAGGCCGGTGCGCTGAAAATCGGCGCCCACCCAGGTGTAGCCGATGCTCAGGCGCTGGTCGGCGGGCACGATGTGGTAGTAGCTGGTGCTGCCCGCCAGCCGCCCCGTAGCCCGGTCAATAATGGCAAACGGATAGCGCTTTTCCTCGTGCCGCAGCTGAATGGCGTCGGCCATGTAGGCGGCCAGGCTCACGGTATCGTCGGCGCGGGTGAGGGTGTAGCGCCACAGCTCGGGGTTGAAGGCCACGGCTTTCAGCTCCTCAAAATCGGTGGCTTCGAGCGGGCGCAGGCGCACGCGGCTGTTTTCGAGCACGATATTTTGCGAGAAATCCATGGGCGATAGCGGGTAGGTGAGGCCGCAAAGATGCCCGCTAAACGCGTAACGCCGTGCCATCTGGCTGGGGCCAAGCCCCTAGGCCCTAGGCTGGCTACCAACGCAAACCGCCCCGCACCAAGGCGGTACGAGGCGGTTTGCTGCAGCGGTGGGGCCAACTAGCGCACCTGCCCGTCGTGCTTCTGGCGGTAGATGGCGCGGCTGTCGCGGTTTTCAGTGCGGCGCAAATCCTGGCGCTCCTGGGCGGTTACCACGCCGTCAGCGCGGTCGGCGCGGCGCTCGGCGGTCAGGCCGGCTTCGCGGCCGCGCAGGCGGGCGGCTTCGCGCGGGGTCAGCTCGCCCGAGGCCACCCCTTGGCGGATGCGCGCCCGCTGGTTTTGCTCGCGGGCCCGCACTACGGGCGTGGCGGTTTGAGCTTGGGCGGTGGCCAGGCTGGCTACTACCAGCAGCATAGTGGCCGAAAACAGACGCTTAAACATGGCAATACTGGGAAAGAATGTGGGAGATAAAATGGCCCGCCGTAGCAAGCTGTACTGCCCGTTGGATGCACTGCCAGCGCGCGGGTTTAATGCCCAGTTTAAAAAATCACCACGCTCCCCAAGAGGCACCCCTAGGGCTGAGCGGAGCAGTGCGCCGCCGCGTAGGCCTGGTAGTCGGCGTAGGCAGGCTCGGCCACCAGGGTTTTGAGGGCGCGCACGTGCGGGTCGGCCAGGTTATCCGACTGGCTGCGCAGCAGCATAAAGCGCAGGCCGGTTTGCAGCGGGCCGCAGTCGCCGGCTTCGGCCAGGGCCTTGGTTTTCAGCAGGGAGTAGTCGAAGGCGGCGCGCTCGCTAGCCTGCGAATTGCGCTGGGCGGGCGGCACGGCCCGGAAGTAGTGCAGGTGGCCCACCTCGTGGTAAAGCACCACCACCAGCCGGTTGTCGTCGAAGCCGGGCCTAGGCTGCTCCAGAAAGCGCCGGTCGAGCCGCACCGCCCCATTGCCAAAGGCGGCCGCCGGCGAGCCCAGTGGCCCGCGGGCGTCTACCACCACGAAGCGCCGCAGCAGCGGGTCGTGCTGGCGCACGTCGGCCAGGGCCTGGGTGAACTTGGGGTACTGCCGGGCGGCCTGGGCAAATAGGGCTTGCGCCGTGGCATCGTCAACGGGCGTGGCTTGGCCGAGGCCCTGGCCTTCCTGGGCTTTAGCGAACAGCGGCGCGGCCAGAAGGGCTGTAAGGAGGAGGTTACGCATAGCCGGCTTCTACGGAAATAAGCCCAGGTAAGCTGCTACTAAAGAACGTCATGCTGAGCTTGTCGAAGCATCTCTATCGAACACGACTGGCGCGGTAGAGATGCTTCGACAAACTCAGCATGACGTTCGGTTTACAACAAAGTACCCCTAGGGCTACTTCACGTCGCCCACCATGTCTTCGGGCTTCAGCCACTCGTCGAACTGCTCGGGGGTGACGTAGCCGAGCTGCACGGCAGTTTCCTTCAGGGTCGAGTGGTTTTTGTGGGCGGTTTGGGCAATTTCGGCCGCTTTGTAGTAGCCGATGTGGGGGTTGAGGGCCGTCACCAGCATCAGGCTGCTATCGACGTGCTTCTTGATATTGGGCAGAATGGGCTCGATGCCCACGGCGCACTTGTCGTTGAAGGCCACGCACACGTCGCCGATGAGGCGGGCCGAGTGCAGGAAGTTGTAAATCATCACCGGCTTAAACACGTTCAGCTCGAAGTGCCCCAGGCTGCCGCCCACCGTGATGGCCACGTCGTTGCCCATCACCTGCGCCGATACCATGGTCATGGCCTCGCACTGGGTGGGGTTGACCTTGCCGGGCATGATGCTGCTGCCCGGCTCGTTGTCGGGGATGTGGATTTCGCCGATACCGGCCCTAGGGCCGCTGCTGAGCATGCGGATGTCGTTGGCGATTTTCATTAGGCTCACTGCCACCTGCTTCAGCGCGCCGTGGCTTTCCACGATGGCGTCGTGGGCGGCCAGGGCCTCAAACTTGTTTTCGGCCGTGACGAAGGGCAGGCCGGTGAGGTCGGCAATATGCCGGGCCACGTTTTCGGAGTAGCCAGCAGGCGTGTTGATGCCCGTGCCCACGGCCGTGCCCCCTAGGGCCAGCTCGGCCAGGTGGGGCAGCGTGTTCTTAATGGCGCGCAGCCCGTGGTCGAGCTGGCTCACGTAGCCCGAAAACTCCTGGCCCAGGGTCAGCGGCGTGGCATCCATGAAGTGGGTGCGGCCGATTTTGACCACGTGCTTAAACTCTTCCGACTTCTTCTTCAGCGTGTCGCGCAGCTTTTCTACGCCGGGTATCGTGGTTTCCGTCAGGATTTTGTAGGCCGCGATGTGCATGGCCGTCGGGAAGGTATCGTTGCTGCTCTGGCTCTTGTTTACGTCGTCGTTGGGCGCCAGAAACTTCTTCTCGTCGCTGAGGTGGCCGCCGTGCAGCACGTGGCCGCGGTAGGCGATTACCTCGTTCATGTTCATGTTGCTCTGGGTGCCCGAGCCGGTTTGCCACACCACCAGCGGAAACTGGTCGGCCAGCTTGCCGGCCAAAATTTCATCCGCCACCTGGCCAATCAGTGCGGCCTTGTCGGCGTCGAGCACGCCGGCGTCGCGGTTGGTGAGGGCGGCGGCTTTCTTGAGAATGGCGAAGGCGCGAATAATTTCCTTCGGCATCTTATTGATGTCCTGCGCGATGGGGAAGTTCTCGATGCTGCGCTGGGTTTGGGCGCCCCAATAGGCGTCGGCGGGCACTTGCACCTGGCCCATGGTGTCTTTTTCGGTCCGGAAGTCGCTCATTACCTAACTAACTGAAAGGGTAAATGGGTGGAGAAACGCACTACTAACGGGGGCAAAAGTACGCCGCCCGGCAGCCCTGGCCGGCCGCGGGCCGTACACCCCCTAGTAGCCCCTTTAGCTAGCCAACCCATGAACCAGCCCACTCCTACCCCCGACCCCCACACCGAGCCGCCCGTACCCGTGCAGGGCGACGGTGTGCCCGACTATAGCCACCTCGAAGTGAAAACCGAATCGGACCTGCCCACCCCCGACAAGGCCGGCGGCAGCGCCACCGAGCCCGAAAGCGGCGGCGGCTATAGCGGGTAACGGTGTTTTCACCGCAGAAGACGCGGAGGGCTCCGCAGAGGAAGCGCAGAGGTCGTTCTTCTGCGTTCCTTCTACGAAGCCCTCCGCGTCTTCTGCGGTAAAACACCAATTAGTGCTTTTCTTTAGCGGAAAAAGCACACTATGCCCAACTGCTACTCCTTTTTACTGGCCTTCAGCCTACTAGCTCAGGCTGCCATCGCCCAGCCCGACCCTAGGCCTCTGCTGGGCTTTACGCCCGCCCGCGCCGCCACCGAGTACGCCCTCGAAAGCCGCTTCGACGCGCAGCTCAAGGCCGACGACTTGCGGCAGTGGATGAAGCGCCTGGCTGCCCACCCCCACCACGTGGGCTCGCCCTACGATAAGGACAACGCCGAGTACATGGCCGGCCTGTTTAAGAGCTGGGGCTACGACACGCGCATCGACGTATCGTACGTGCTCTTCCCGACGCCCAAGCTGCGGGCGCTGGAGCTGCTGGCGCCCACGCCCTACACGGCCAGCCTCACCGAAAAGCCGGTGCCGGAAGATGCCACCTCGGGCCAGACCGCCGAGCAGCTGCCCACTTACAACTGCTTCTCGAAGGACGGCGACGTGACGGCCGAGCTGGTGTTTGTGAACTACGGCATCCCCAGGGACTACGAGGAGCTGGCGCGACGCGGCATCGACGTGAAGGGTAAAATCGTGATTGCCAAGTACGGCGGCTCGTGGCGCGGCATCAAGCCCAAGGTGGCCGCCGAGATGGGCGCCATCGGCTGCCTGATTTACTCCGACCCCAAAGACGACGGCTACGCCCAGGGCGACGTGTACCCCCTAGGGCCCTTTAAGCCCGAAACCGGCGCCCAGCGCGGCTCGGTGCTCGACATGCCCACCTACCCCGGCGACCCGCTCACGCCCGGCTACGGCTCCACCAAAAACGCCAAGCGCCTCGACTACCGCAAGGCGCCCACCATTGCCCAAATTCCGGTGCTGCCCATCTCGTACGGCGACGCGCTGCCGCTGCTGCGGGCCCTGGCCGGCCCCATGGCGCCCGAGGCCTGGCGCGGCGCGCTACCTATTCCGTACCACCTCGGACCCGGACCGGCTAAAGTGCATTTGCAGCTGGCCTTCAATTGGAAAACCGAGCCGGTCTATAATGTCATCGCCACCCTCAAAGGCCGCGAGCTGCCCGACGAGTGGATACTGCGCGGCAACCACCACGACGCCTGGGTGAACGGCGCCAACGACCCGCTCAGCGGCCTGGTGGCCGAGCTGGCCGAGGCCCAGGCCATCGGCGAGCTGGTGAAAACTGGCTGGCGGCCCCGACGCACTATTATGTTTTGCGCCTGGGACGGTGAGGAGCCGGGCCTGCTGGGCTCGACGGAATGGGCCGAAACCAACGCCGCCGCCTTGCAGCAGCACGTGGTGGCCTACCTAAATACCGACAACAGCGACCGGGGCTTCTTGAGCGCCGCCGGCTCGCACGCGCTCGAAAAGTTCTTCAACCAAGTGGCGCGCGACGTGCCCGACCCCGAAAAGGGGATGTCGATTGCCGAGCGGCGCCGGGCCCTGGACCTAGTGAGCGGCACGCCCGAAGCCCAGCGCGAGGCCCGCGACCGGGCCGACCTGCGCCTGGGCGCCCTAGGGGCCGGCTCCGACTACTCGCCCTACATTCAGCACCTAGGCATTCCGTCCTTGAACGTGGGCTTCGGTGGCGAGGCGGCGGGCGGCGAGTATCACTCCATCTACGACTCGTTCGACGACTTCGTGCGTTTCAAGGACCCCACCTTTGCCTATGGCGTGGCCCTGGCTCAAACCATGGGCCGCACCAGCCTGCGCCTGGCCGAGGCCGACGTGTTGCCCTTCGAATTTCAGGGCTTTGCCAACAACGTGGCCAAGTACGGCAGCGAGGTAAAGACGCTGGCCGAAACCATGCGCACCGACACCGACAAGCAAAACAAGCTGCTGGCCGAACACCGCTACGAGGCCGTGGCCAACCCCAGCCAGCCACTGCTGCCGCCCAAAGCGCAAGAGGCGGTGCCCTACCTCAATTTCGCGCCCCTTGACAATGCCCTGGCCAAGGTAGAGCAAAGCGCGCAGGCCTACGCCCAGGCCCGCAAAGCCGGCGCCGCCCTGCCCGCCGACCGCCAAAAGGCGCTCGACCAACTGCTCTACCAAGCCGAGCAGCAGCTCCTGAGCACCGAGGGCCTGCCGCGCCGGCCCTGGTACCGGCACCAGCTCTACGCGCCCGGCTTCTACACCGGCTACGGCGTGAAAACGCTGCCCGGCATCCGCGAAGCCGTGGAGGAGCGCAAGTGGGCCGAGGCCGACGAGCAGATAAAGCGCACGGCCGCGGCCCTGGAGCGCTTTGCCGGGCAGGTGAGCCGCGCGGCGGCGCTGGCTGGCCCGGCGCCCGCGCAGTAGCCCTGGCCATGGCCCCCAGTGCCCCTAGGGCCATTGCCACCCACGAAGCTCCTACATTTAGCCACGCAATTTCCTACCTCGCTATGCCCTTTTCTACCTACTACCGCCTAGTCCTGGGCGGGCTGCTCAGCGGCCTGCTGCTAGCCGCCTGCCATCCGGCCGCTACTACCGACACCCCGGCGGGCACCGCCTCCACTAGCAACCCACCAGCCGGCTACTTCCCGGCCCAGGAAACGGGCGTAAAAACGGGCGGCGTGCAGGTTATTCCCATCAGCACGCCCAAGGGTACCTTCCACGTTTGGACCAAGCGCTTCGGCAACAACCCCAAAACCAAGGTGCTGCTGCTCAACGGCGGGCCGGGCGCCACGCACGAGTACTTCGAGTGCATGGAAAGCTTCCTGCCGCAGGAAGGCATCGAGTTTATCTACTACGACCAGCTCGGCTGCGGCAACTCCGACAACCCTAGGGACACGGCCATGTGGAGCCTGCCGCGCTACGTGGAGGAAGTGGAGCAGGTGCGTAAAGCCTTAAACCTCAACAAAGACAACTTCTACCTGCTGGGCCACAGCTGGGGCGGCATCCTGGCGGCCGAGTATGCTTTTAAGTACCAGCAGAACCTCAAGGGCCTCATCATCAGCAACATGATGATGAGCTGCCCCGCCTACGGCAAGTATGCCGATGAGGTGCTGGCTAAGCAGTTGAAGCCCGAGGTGCTGCGCGAAATTCGGCAGATTGAGGCGAAGAAAGACTTCAGTAACCCGCGCTACATGGGACTGCTGGAGCCCAACTTCTACGCCCAGCACCTGTGCCGCATCGTGCCCAATCCCGAGCCCGTGACGCGCGCGATGGGCAAAATCAACCAGTCGCTCTACGTGACCATGCAGGGCCCCAGCGAGTTCGGCATCTCGGGCAAGCTCACTACCTGGGACCGCACCAAGGACTTGCCGCAGCTAAAGATTCCGGTGCTAAGCATCGGCGGCAAGTACGACACCATGGACCCCGCCCACATGGAATGGATTGCTACCCAAGTGCCCAGGGGCAATTCGCTCATCTGCCCTCAGGGCAGCCACATGGCCATGTACGACGACCAGCAAACATACATGACGGGCTTGGTGCGCTACCTCAAGTCGGTAGAAGACGGCAGCTTCAAGCCCGGCACCAAGCTGTAAGGGATAGACAAGTAAGCAAAACAGGCGGTCATGCTGAGCGCAGCCGAAGCATGACCGCCTGTTTTGCTTACTTGTCTATCTCTTACTGAAACGGCACGGCCACATCGACTGCCTGGGCGGCGCGCTTGCCACCCCCGATGCCGGGCACCCAGCCAGCGCCGTCGCACACCAGGCGCTGGGCCTCCTCGTCGTAGTCGGCGCGCAGACCATGCAGCACCCGGATTTCCTGAACTTTGCCATCGGCCCCAATCAGCAGCCGCAGCTGCACCGTGCCCGAGAGTGGCTGCTCAGGCAGCTCGGGCTTGAATTCGGCGGCCTCATGGCGCAGCTTCTCGCGCCAGGCGCTGTAGCCTCCCACCGGCGTGGGCGGAATGGCGGGCGCCGCGGGCATGGCATCGGCGCGCACCATGGTGGGCGCCGATGCCGGGGGGGTAGCGCGCAGCGCTAGGCCGCGCGTCCGTCCCATCAGCCCAGGCGCCGCCGCAACGCTGGTATCATAAGCTGCTTGTTTAGAGGCTGGTGCGGCAGCGGCCATCGGCGTCGGCACCACTACTACTTCCGCTAAGGCATTGGAGGCAGTAGTAGCCGGGGCAACCGAAGCGGGTGCTGGCACAAGCGCGCTAGCATCAGCTGAGGGGTAACTAGTCGCCGCTGCCGAGGCGCTGGGCGCCCGTGAGGCTGCAATAAGTGACCGCTTGGTTTTGCTAACGGCCACGCGGTGCCGGGCCGACCGGGCCGGGCGAGCAACCGCAACTGTGGCCGTCGTCGCCGGCAGTGTCGCGGCGATAGTAGTAGGGGGCTCAGCTGTAGCCGCAGCCCTAGGGGTAGCCACCGGGCGCGCGGCCGTATCGGCCGGCATGTGGCGCTGCTGCCAGGTCCACCAGCCGCCGGCCACCAGGCCAAACAGCAGGGTGGCAGCGGCGGCCAGCTGCAACGCCATCAGGCGATGCCGACGGTGGGCGCGGGTGGCAGGCAGCGCCTGCGGGGCCAGCTGTACCCGGCGGCGCAGGCGCTGCTGCAGCTGAGCCAGGGCTTGGTCGGTGGTGGCGGGCGGGGTTTGCAGCAGGCCTTCTAGCATGTCGGCGCAGCGTGGGCAGGCCAGCGCGTGGGCCTCCACGCGGTGCTGGGCGGCGGGCGCCAGAGTGCCCGCCGCGTACTGGCGCAGCGTGGCCAGCGGCAGGTGGGGGCCGGCCGGGGCAGTTGCGTTCAGTAGCGGGTTGGTGGGCAACATCTTAGTTCAAGTAACAAGTAACGGTGAGCAATTAACAATTTCGCACGCTTTGGCTTAGCTCGCGCTTTAGCATGCGGCGGCCGTTCTGCAGGTGGCTTTTCACCAAGTTCAGGGGCAGGGCGGTGAGGGTGGCGATTTCGGCGTACGATTTTTCTTCGAGGTAAAACAGCTCGAGGCAGCGCCGCTGCTCGGGCGGCAGCTGCCCTAGGGCCGCCTCCAGGGCTTGCAGGTCGGCTTCGTGCTGGGTGGTTTCTTCGGCTTCGCGCAGGGCGTCGGGCAGTTGATGCAGGGCGGCCAGCTCCAGGTCCTGGGCTTCGGGCAGCAGCAGCAGGGGGCCGCCGCTAGCCGTGCCGCGCTGGCGGGCGCGCAGCTCCATCAGGCAGTGATTGCGGGCGGTGGCGTAGAGCCAAGCGCCGAAGTTTTCGGGTGCGTGGGTGCGCAGCTTCACCACCAGGTGCTCGAATAGCTGCATGGTTGCATCCTGGGCGTCCTCGTCGGGCGGGGCCAGGTAGCGGCGGCACACGGCAAACACCTCGGGCAGGTAGCGCTCATACAGCGCGCCCAGCTCGGCCACGTCGCCGCCCTGGCGGTAGCGGGCCAGCACTACCTGGTCGGTAGCCCAGGCCGGGGGCGGCGAAGCAACGGGGCGGCGGCGAAAAAACACGGAAGCAAGGTAGGGCCCAGGCAGCTACAGGCGCAGCCTGCCCCAGCAGGATGCCGGCCGGGCCCGCATTGCACACGCCAACCCCAAAAAAAAGCGCCGGCCCTAGGGCCGGCGCTTTCTGGTAGCACAGCGGTGGTCGTCGCGCCGGCAGGCTTACTGCTGCTTGGCAGCGGCTTTCATGTTCTCCTTGGTTTCGCGGGCCGACTTGGCGGCGGCGTCACCCATGGCGTCCATCTTGCGGCCGGCGGCGTCCATTTTAGCGTCCATCTTGGCGCCGGCTTCGTTGGCATTGGCCTTGGCGTTAGCGGCGGCGGCGTCCATCTTGTCGCCGGCTTTGTCCATCGCGTTGTCAATCTTGTCGCCGGCGGCGTCCATCTTAGCGTCCATCTTCGCGCCGGCCTCGTTCATGTCGGCTTTCACCGAGTCGGTGCTGGGCGTGGTTACCGTAGTGGTGGTGCTGCCATCGGCATTTTTGCTGGTGTCGGTCGAGCAAGAAGCGAGCGACAGGGCAGCGGCGGCTACAAACAGGGTGCTGAAAGCAACTTTCATGGGAAGTAAGAATAAGTGGTGAAGGGTACTACTTAATCAACTCCTCCGCAAAAAGTAACCTATGCGCCGCGCACTATTTTTGGCTACTGGCCCTGCGGGCTCGTAGCGCCCGTGCTGGTGGCGTTGCCCGTGCCCCCTAGGCCGGTGGCCGACTTGGTAGTGGCACTGTCGAGGCGCACGCCGGCGGCATCCTTGGCCAGCATTTGGTGGGCGCCTACCGTATCGGCCGCGGTGGCGGCGTTGTTGTTGGTCGAGTCGGTCGTGGTGGTTTTATCGTTGGGCGTGCAGGCGGCCAGCAGCCCTAGGGCCGCAGCCGGCAAAAAAACAAACAAAGCGCGTTTCATATAGCGTTGCGTGAGGTGGTAAGAGCTGGCTGCTTGTACGTAAGCCCGCGCCTTGCCAGCCAACTTGCCGCGCCCGCCAGCGGGCGCGACCAACTTTTTTTAAGTGGCCTGAGTATAGACGAGCTGACCTTTTCCCTAGCTTCCACGCCTTATGGACTCGACCGCCCCCACTCCCCACACCAATCCTGCTCGTACCGAGCCGCTGCACGTCAGCGATGAGCAAAGCACCGCCTTGCTCACCGACACGCTCAACCTGCTGGGCCAGGGCCTCCCCAACGCCGACGGCACGAGCGGCCTGCACGAGCTGGAGCGCTGGGAGGCCGTGCTCGAAGCCAGCGACCGCCCCGGCCTGGCCAAAACCTGCCAGGAAATCAAGCTGCTGCGCCAGCGCCTGGAGGCGCCGGATGCGCAAGCCCACGAGATTGCCGAAATTCTGGCCAGCCTAGGGGCCGAAACCCAGAAAGTGAGCGAGGAGTCGGCCAACGGCTACGCCGACTCGCTGCACAAGCTGAGCCGCCTGCTGATTAAAGCCAGCAACCTGCTTTCGCGCTAGCCGCTAGGGTAAGCGGGCAAGGGGGTGTGAGGGTAAAAGTTATTAGTTCGTGGGCGTTGCCTCCGCTAACAACTCTTACCCTCCACCCCCTTACCTGCTTACCCTAATTTCGCGCCGCATGATTACCCTGTACGACCCCTTCGAGCGGATGCATTTTGGCCCCGGCCGCTGCTTCCTCACCGGCCAGCCCGTTGGTCCTGCCGACACCGTGCCGGTGTTTGACGATTGGCTGCAAGCTACTTACGGGCTCGCCGACCGGCCCTTCTACCTGCTCGACCACAGCCAAACCACCTACGGCGCCCTGCGCCTGCCGCTGGCACTCGCGCTGCACGAGCGCTTGCAGTCCCTAGGGCACGCGGTGCAGGCGGCCGCGGCGGCGGGCCCGGCGGCGCTGCGGGCGCTGCCCCCAGCGCAGCTGTGGCAGTGGCTGGGCAAAATCTTCTACGGCATCTTCGCCACCGAGCTAGTGCAGCAGCAGCAGCCGCTCATCAAGCCGCAGTATCCTCTTGCCGAAAACAAGCACCTGCTGCACCGCATCCGGTCGTTTTTCCAGCTGCTGCAGGGCTTGCGCGTGCCTACCGACTACGCCGACTTTGTGCCGGGCTCGGTGTTTGTGCTGGAAGCGGACGACGCCTACGAGGCGCCGGTCTTCGAGCTTGACGATGACTTGAACACCTTGGTTATCAGCCTAAAGCTGGGCCCATCGGTGCTGGTGGCCACGCTGATTGACATCGGCTTTATTGGCCAGGCTATGCGCCAGGTGTACGCCGATGCCCAGCGCCCGCTGCACCCGGCGCAGGTGGCCGAGTTCAAGGCCCGCGCCTACTACGCGGCCTACCTGCTGGCGGCCGTGCCCGACATCTACCCGCGCCGCCCCGGCCCTCACGACCCGCCCGGCACCGAGTTGGTGCTCGACGCGCTGGTGGACGACGTGACGGCCACCGTTTTCAACCCTTGGGAAAACCTGGCTTACGGCCACACCCTGGCTGGCCTCTGGCCCCGCTGGGGACTCACCGAAGAAGTTATTTTGCGCAACCCCTTCGAGCCGCTTACCCTACTCTACGATGCCTTAGGGCAGCCTCAGGGCCCGGCCGAAGCAGCTGAACAGTTGGCCGTGCTAGCGTACGGCTAGGGCCAACGCGCCGCCCGCCCCGCCCGTATGCCAAACCCCGGCCGCACGTGCGACCTGGGTTTTTCGGCTCATCCACTACCTTTTCCATGACTACTTTCCACGCTAGCACCCTAGCCGCCCTGGCCGCTACCGGCCTGCTGGCCGCCTGCAATGGCAACTCCAGCGCCGACAACCAAGCCCGCGGCACCCTGCCCGCCGACTCGACCGCCGCCCACGTGCCAGCGCCCGCGCCCGCCAATTCGCCCCTCACCATCGTGGCCGAGATTAACGCCCCGCAGGTAACGGGCGTAGCCGTGGCACCGGGCGACAAGGTATTCGCCTTTTCGCCGCGCTGGGATTACAACCCCACCTACCCCGTGGCCCTGGTGACGGGCAAGACCACCCTAGCCCCCTACCCCGATGCCAGCTGGTGCATGTGGAACGACTCGGTAAAGAATGAGCCCCAAAAGCACTGGATTTGCCCGCAGGCCGGCTACGTCGATACTAAGGGCCAGCTCTGGGTGGTGGACCCCGCTTCGCCCGGCCTCAAGTACACCGTGGCGGGCGGCCCCAAGCTGGTGCAAACCGACCCGGCCAGCAGCAAGGTGGTGCGCGTGTACTCCATCCCAGAGGATGCTGCCCCGCGCAAGTCGTACCTCAACGACGTGCGCATCGACCTGGCGCACAATTACGCATATATGACCGAGTCGGGCACCGGCTCGATGGTGGTGGTGGATTTGACTACCGGCAAAGCCCGCGGCCTGCTCAAGCAGCAGCCCTCCACGCTGCCCGATAAAGGCTTTCTTACCAAGGCCCAGGGCCACGCCCTCATCGACCCCACCGGCAAGCCCGGCCAGTTCAAAGCCGACGGCATTGCCCTGAGTACCGACAACCAGTACCTCTACTACCGCGCGCTGTCGGGCCACTCCATGTACCGCATCAAGACGGAGGTGCTGCGCAACCCCGCCCTCACGGCCGCGCAGGTGAACGCCGCGCCCGAGAAGCTGCCCGACGTGGCCGCCTGCGACGGTATGGAAATCGACTCGAAGAACATGCTCTACCTGACGGGTTTCGAAACCGGCTCTATCCTGAAGTACAACCCCGCCGATGGCAAGGTGGAAACCCTAGTGAAAGAGGAGCGCCTGCAGTGGCCCGATACCTTCAGCTGGGCGCCCGATGGCAAAAGCATGTACTTCACCGTATCGGAGCTGGACCTAACGCCCAACTGGAACAAGGGCGTGGCCCCGGCGCACGAGCCGTTCCGCATCTACAAAATGGCCGCCGCCAAGTAAGCCGGCCGGGCCGGGCGCGAGCGGTGGCGGCGCACCGCATGGCTGGCTACCGGCCGCTGTTTAGGTGTGTGGGTGCTGGCAAGCCTAGGGTGCCTGGTCGGGTGCTGCTGCGTAGCTATTGACTTCACGAGCTGCAGCCGCACGTTCTTGCTTGAAATAGCGAGGTGCTCCTTGGGGCTAGTCAGGATATCGACGCGCCGCCGGTGGCGCTTGTGCATGGTATCGTGCACAGTATATACCCCATCGAGCCGGGGCGACACGCCGCGCACCTGCACTTTGTCGCCGTAGTGAATGCGGCCGCCCCAGGGCTGCAGCAAGTCGTGCGATACCGCCACCCAGCGCTGGCGGCTGCCGTAGCCGCGCCGAATAGTGGAGTTATCGGCCGTCACAAACGGGTGGCTATCGGTTTGGGCGGCTACCGCCTGGTAAACCGTTGCGGTAACGGTGTACACCGGCCCGCCCGTCCGCAACTTTCGCACAGCCCGCCTAGGCGCATTAGACGCTGGGTGGGCTGTTTTTTTGTGGCTCTTCTCGTGCAATTTTGAAGATGCGTGCGGCTTCTTTCGGGTAGCCGAAAAAGCGGGCGAGGGGTAGCTTGTGGCAAGCAGCCCGGCAGCGAGGAGCAGCCTAGGCAGTACCGCCGGGGCAATGTGCATGCAAGAAAAAATAACGTAGCCACCGTTGTAGCTCGGCGGTGCTAGCTCTGGCCGCGGGCAAAATTGCCAGGCCGGATGCTGCTAACGCCCCACGACGGGCAATGATTCCGGAGGCAGCAACTGGCACTTTTACCGCGGCTGGCTGTAGCCCATGCTAATCAGCTAACCCAAGTTGCGGCGTAGGGCCAGGCGGCAAACTCCCCTCCTTAGCCAAGGAGTGGATGTTGGTGCGCAGCGCCAACGGGGGTAGTTGGCGTCGTTGAACGAGTCGGCTGCCGCACCGATAGTAGGTCGTTCAACGACGTCAACCACCCCCGCTTTGGCTGCGCCGAAGCGTCCCCTCCTTAGCTAAGGAGGGGAATCGCCGCCTGGCCCTACGCCGCAACTTGGATTAGCTAGTAGAGCGACTGTTCGCAGGCCCAGCGCTCTTAAGGCAGCTACAGCCGCCGTGTAAGCAACTACCGCTTAATAAAGATGGCAGAATGCTGCTGTTTAAACTACAAATTAAATAGCTAACTTGAGCGACATTCCTTAAAAGGTACACGTTTAGGAACAAGCAATGAACTAAAAATAAGGATTATTCGCACATGCGAATACATATTTTAGGCAGCCATTGATTTTTTCTACTTTTGTATTAGCTAGCCAGCTCTCATTTTCCCACTCACCTCATGGATACTTACTCCTATATCGCCAACGCCGATGTGGCGGCCATCGAAACGCTCTACGAAGCGTACCAGCAAAACCCCGAATCGGTTGACTTTGGCTGGCGTAAGTTCTTTGAAGGCTACGACTTCTCGCAGCAGTTTCCGGAGGGTGCGCCGGTAGTACCAGGTCAAGAGCCGGGCAAGAACGGCAATGGCAGCCCCAACAATGCGGGCGCGGCGCCGGCCGGCCCCACCAGCGCGGCCCCCACGCCCGGCCCCGTGCCGCAGCCCGATGGCTACGGCGTGCTTAACACCAGCGCCAGCACCAACGATGCCGGCCCCATGGCCAAGGGTGCCCCCGCCGCCGACAAGGAAACGGCCGTGCGCAACCTCATCCACGCCTTCCGCAGTCGGGGCCACCTGCGCTCGAAAACCAACCCCGTGCGCGAGCGCAAGGACCGCCAGGCTCGCCTCAACCTCAGCGACTTCGGCCTGAGCGACGCCGACCTCGACATGCCCTTCCGTCAGGGCGAGGCCCTAGGGCTAGGCCAGCAGGCCACGCTGCGCCAGATTGTGGAGGCCCTTACCAGCATCTACGCCGGCACGGTGGGCTTCGAGTACACCTACATCCGCGACCCGCAGGTGCTGGAGTGGTTCCAGCAGAAAACCGAGCACGACGCGCTGGCTTTCAACCCCGATGTGGCCTATAAGAAGCGCATCCTGGAAAAGCTCAACGAGGCGGTGGTATTCGAGAACTTCCTGCATACCAAGTTTCTGGGGCAGAAGCGCTTCTCGCTGGAAGGCGGCGAAACGGCCATCCCGGCGCTGGACGCCATCATCAACCGCGGCGCCGAGCTGGGGGTAAAGGAAGTGATGATTGGCATGGCCCACCGCGGCCGCCTGAACGTGCTGGCCAACATCATGGGTAAGACCTATGAGCAGATTTTCAGCGAGTTTGAGGGCACGGCCACGCCCGACCTCACGATGGGCGACGGCGATGTGAAGTACCACATGGGCTACTCGTCGGAGGTGACCACCACCGATGGCCAGAAGGTGAACCTGAAGCTCGCGCCCAACCCCTCGCACCTCGAGGCGGTGAACCCGGTGGTAGAAGGCTTCGTGCGGGCCAAGATTGAGCACCAGTACGGCGGCGACTACCACCAGATTCTGCCCATCCTCATTCATGGTGATGCCGCGCTGGCCGGTCAGGGCATCGGCTACGAGGTGACGCAGATGTCGCAGCTCGAAGGATACAAGACGGGCGGCACCATCCACTTCGTTATCAACAACCAGGTGGGCTTCACCACTGATTTTGAGGACGCCCGCTCGTCTATCTACTCAACTGACCTGGCGAAGATTATCGACGCGCCCGTGATTCACGTCAATGGCGACGACCCCGAGGCGGTGGTGTTCGCGGTGCGGCTGGCGGTGGAGTACCGGCAGCAATTCCACGCCGACGTATTCGTAGACATGGTGTGCTACCGCCGCCACGGCCACAACGAGTCGGACGAGCCCAAGTTCACCCAGCCCACGCTCTACAACATCATCTCGAAGCATCCCAACCCGCGCGAGGTGTACAACCAGCGCCTGGTGCAGCGCGGCGACGTCGATGCCGAGCTGGCCAACCAGATGGACCAGGAGTTTCGCGCCATGCTGCAAGCCCGCCTCGACCAGGTGAAGCAGCAGCCGCTGCCCTACAAGTACCAGGCCCTCGAAAACGAGTGGCGCACCCTGCGCCGCAGCACCAACGCTGACTTCGAGCAGTCGCCCGAAACCGGCATCAGTGAGGAAGTGGTGCAGCAAGTGGCCCAAGCCCTGACCACCATCCCCGACAACTTCCGCCCCATCAAGCAGATTGATAACCTGCTGAAGGAGCGCCGCAAGATGTTCTACGAAAGCCGCGTGCTGAACTGGGCCGCCGGCGAGCTGCTGGCCTACGGCTCGCTGATGGCCGAGAACCACCACGTGCGCGTCAGCGGCCAAGACGTGCAGCGGGGTACCTTCTCGCACCGCCACGCCGTGCTGCACGATGCCGAAACCTCGGCGCCCTACAACTCGCTCAACCACATGGCCGGCGAGCACCAGGAGCTGAGCATCTTCAACTCGCTGCTGAGCGAGTACGCCGTCCTGGGGTTCGAGTTTGGCTACGCCATGGCTAACCCCACGGCCCTCGTGATTTGGGAAGCCCAGTTCGGCGACTTCGCCAACGGTGCCCAAACCATGATTGACCAGTTCATCGTGAGCAGCGAAAGCAAGTGGCAGCGCATGAACGGCATCGTGATGCAGCTGCCCCACGGCTACGAAGGCCAGGGCCCCGAGCACTCCAACGCCCGCCCCGAGCGCTTCCTGCAGCTGGCGGCCGAAAACAACATCGTGGTGGCCAACATCACGACGCCCGCCAACTTCTTCCACGCCCTGCGCCGCCAGCTGACGTGGAGCTTCCGCAAGCCGCTGGTGGTGATGTCGCCCAAGTCGATGCTGCGCAATCCGCTCTGCGTGTCGCCCATCGAGGACTTTACTGGCGGCCGCTTCCAGGAGGTCCTAGGGGATGGCTACGCCGAAGAAAGCCAGGTAAAGAAAGTGCTGCTCTGCTCGGGCAAGGTGTACTATGACCTGCTCGACGAGCAGCAGAAATCCGAGCGCAAGGACGTGGCCATCGTGCGCCTCGAGCAACTGCACCCCTTCCCGAAGACGCAGCTAGACGCCGAGTTGGCCAAGTACCCCGGCGCCACGCTGCTGTGGGTGCAGGAGGAGCCCGAAAACATGGGCTACTGGAACTACCTGCTGCGCTTCATGCGCCGCGAGCTGCACGACGTCATCGCCCGCAAGCCCTCGGCCTCGCCCGCGACCGGCTACAACAAGGTGCACGTAAAAGAGCAGAAGGACCTCGTGGCCCGCGCCTTCGACGAGCCCCGCAACGAGGTAGCCGACGAGCAAATTAAGGAAACCGCTGAGGTAGCCAAGAAGCAGGACTAAGCAGCCCGCGCGGCTATCGTATTTTGCAGCCGCTGCCGGCCCCAGGCAGCGGCTGCGTTTCCTTACTTAAGTTTATTTAGTACAGCGCACGCTAGCGTTGCCTACCCACCCGCTACCCATGCCCACTGAAATTAAAATTCCCGCCGTCGGCGAATCCATCACCGAGGTCACCATTGCCAAGTGGCTCAAGCAAGACGGCGAGGCCGTGAAGCGCGACGAAGTAATCGCCGAGCTGGAATCGGACAAGGCCACGTTTGAGCTGCCCGCCGAAGCTGATGGCACGCTGAAAATTCGCGTCGCCGAAGGCGAAACCATCAACATCGGCACCGTGATTGCCGAGCTGGACGGCGCTGCCACCGGCAACGGCCAAGCCGCCCCCGCGCCGGCTGCCAGCGGCGCCGACCCAGTGAGCGCCGGCGACAACAACGCCGCCGCCAGCGACCAGAGCGGCTACGGCGGCACCCCCGCCGACCGTCCTAATGCTGACCCTAGCACGCCCGGCGCCCCCGGCGCGGCTACTCCGCCCGCCGCGGGCGGCAGTAGCAGCACGGTGGAAATGAAGATTCCGGCCGTGGGCGAGTCCATTACGGAAGTGACGGTGGCCAAGTGGCTGAAGCCCGACGGCGCCCAGGTAAGCCGCGACGAAGTAATCGCCGAGCTGGAATCGGACAAGGCCACGTTTGAGCTGCCCGCTGAGGGCACCGGCACCCTGCGCCACGCCGTGAAGGAAGGCGAGACGATTAGCATCGGCGCCGTGATTGCACGCATTGAAGGTGGCGCGGGTGCTTCGGCAGCTCCGGCCCCGGCCGCCAATGCTCCCGCTGCTTCCCCGGCTTCCACCGCAGCTCCGGCGGGCGGTAGCAGCAGCTACGCAACGGGCGTACCCTCGCCCGCTGCGGGCAAGATATTGAGTGAGAAAGGGGTGAACCCGGCCGACGTGGCCGGCACCGGCCGCGATGGCCGCATTACCAAAGAGGATGCCCTAGGGGCCCAGGCTAAGCCGACTGCCCCGGCCCCGGCCAAAGCTGCGCCGGCCGCTGCTTCGGTAGCATCTACTAGCTCGCCCGCCCCGACCGGCGACCGGGGTCAGCGCCGCGAGCGCATGAGCAACCTGCGTAAGACGGTGGCCCGCCGCCTGGTAGCCGTGAAGAACGAGACGGCCATGCTCACTACCTTCAACGAGGTGAACATGCAGCCCATCATGGACTTGCGCACCAAATTTAAGGACAAGTTCAAGGAGAAGAATGGAGTGGGCCTAGGGTTCATGTCGTTCTTCACCAAGGCCGTGTGCGTGGCCCTGCAGGAGTGGCCGGCCGTGAACGCCTACATCGACGGCGACAGCATCGTGTACAGCGACTTCTGCGACATTAGCATCGCCGTATCGGCTCCTAAGGGGCTGGTGGTGCCGGTTATCCGCAACGCCGAGAAGCTGAGCTTCGACGGCATTGAGAAGGAAGTGGTGCGCCTGGCCGGCCTGGCCCGCGACAACAAGCTCACCATCGAGCAGATGACGGGTGGCACGTTCACCATCACCAACGGCGGCATCTTCGGCTCGATGATGAGCACACCCATCATCAACGCGCCGCAGTCGGCCATCCTAGGCATGCACAACATCATCCAGCGCCCGGTGGCCGAGAATGGGCAGGTAGTCATTCGCCCGATGATGTATCTGGCCCTGAGCTACGACCACCGCATTATCGACGGCCGCGAATCAGTATCTTTCTTGGTACGCGTGAAGGAACTGCTCGAAGACCCCACGCGCCTGCTGCTCGGCGTTTAAAGTAGAAAATATTATATTTTGCCAAGGTCCGCCTCTTTGCAGAGGCGGACCTTTATTTTTTATTCAAACCTACTAACCCACTTAGGATAAGCTGGTAGAAACAAGTTTATCACGCACCTCGAAACGTTTTTGAACTCCCTTACCTGGTTTCCGCCCATAACTTTGGCGAGTCCTTATATCTCTTTTACTATTATTTAATTAATGCAAAACTTTTCCAACTTAACCTGTCAAAACTGTCCCCATCAAAAAACACCCCTTCTAGGCTGCTGCACCAGCGACGAGTTAGAACAGCTCTCGTCGCAGAAATCGACGCATATCTACCAAAAAGGGCAAACCATTTACCAGCAAGGCAACAAGGTGCTTGGGCTGCACTGCGTGCACCAAGGTAAGATTAAGCTTACCCGCGTGGGGGGCGACCAGCGAGAACACATTGTGCACCTGGCAAAGCCTGGCGAGGTGATTGGCTATCGGGCGCTGCTGGCGGGCAGCCGCTACACTACCTCGGCCGTTGCCCTCGATGCGTGCGTGGTATGCTTCGTGCCCCGGCTCGATTTTATTGGTTTACTGCAATCCAATAAGCAGTTCTCTAATGCGCTGCTGCACATGCTTGCCAATGCCCTAGGGCAAGCCGAAGACCAATTGCTGCACCTGGCCCACAAGCCCGTGCGCGAGCGCCTAGCCGGCGCCCTGGTGGCCCTGCAGCAAACCTATGGCAATGCCGAAACCGGCGGCGAGCACTTCAGCATTGCCCTCACGCGCGAGGATGTAGCGGCCCTGGTAGGCACGGCTAAAGAAACTGTGAGCCGCCTGCTGTCAGAATTCAAGGAGCTGGGCCTTATTGCCACCCGCGGCAGCTTGATTACGGTGCTCAACCCCGAGCGTTTGGCTGCAATAGCCTCGCAGTATGATTAGTAGGCGGGCCTAGGGCCCAGTGCCTTAGCTGCACCGCCGGCCCTAGGCCCGCCTACGCTGCGCAGGGCTTGCGCGGGCGGCAAGTCAAGAATTGAACTGCCAAAAGTCAGGTCCATAAATGACAAAGGTCATTTTTAACAGGGAGCAGATGCAGGAGCTTTGTATCCATCAAACCACTCATTATCAACGCCCCCCTACGCAGTCGCTCGCTCGTTCCTTTTTTTGGTTTAGGCGGCAAGCGCTCGTTTTCGCTTAGCCCGCCCAGCTACCCGCTCGATGCAGGCTGGTAAAGCCCGGCCCGTACCGCGCTCCCAGCCAACTGCCATGACCATTCCTTTTCTACGACGTATTCCGGGCTTGGGCGGGCCCGCCCTGCGGCAGGTAGTAGCGGCCAGCAGCCAACCCGCCGCCCAGGCGGCAGCGGGCGTACTGGCCCAGCTGCTGGCCGAGCTGCCCGAGCTGCTCTTGGCTGCCGTGTTTGAGGTAGCCACTTGCCAGCCGCTGGCTACTTACGCTGCCGAGCGCGAGTACCAGCCGGCGCCGCTAGCGGCGCCGGCCGGGGCCATGGTCCGCCAGCTGCAAGCCAACCTAGCCGCCCAAAACCAGCTGGATGAAGAGTTGCAGGAAGTTGTCTTTACGCTGGCTACGCAGCTGCACTTGCTTCGGCTGAGTGCCGATGGGCAGCAGCTCCTCTACCTGGCCGTGCACACCCACGACACCAACCTGGCCCTAGCCCGCCAGCTAACCCAGCAAGCCGCCGAACGCCTATAAAGCACTACTAATCATTATTTTATTTCCTTACTATTACGGTCCATTTATTTTTTTCCCTTTCACCCTTTTTACTTTTTATGAAACTCACGGCCACCCCTTTCGACCCCACCACTGGCGAGCTACTGCCCGTGTACCGCGATGCCTACCTGCGCGGCGACCTAGCCCGCCACTCGGCGCAGGCAGTTGAAGCCTACCTGAGCCGCGATGCCGACCAGGCCCACGGCACCGTTACTCGCTGGCACGAGCTGCACCAAGCCGAAGAGGCCATCACCCCCAACTGGGTGCAGAAGCAAGTACGCTTCATCCGGGAGCAGCCGCAGCGCTTCCGTCGGCGGGCTTTCAGCCTCGCTACCCTAGGGGCCCTGGTGGCGGGCGCCAGCATGGCCTCTACCATGCACCCCACCACCACGCTGCCCCTGGCATCAGCTACTGCCTCCATGGGCAGTCTGGAATCGGCCGCCGAAGCGGCCGAGGCGAGCACAGCCCGCACCGTGCTGGTGCACGGCCGCATCCTGAATGAGAAAGGCCGGCCGCTGGCGGGCGCCACCGTGCTGCGCAAGGGCACGGCCTTCGGCACCAGCACCGATGCCAATGGCAACTACGCTCTGCGCGTGCCGGTTGATGCGGCGGCCACGCTGCAATACGGCTACGGCGGCTATACCGAGCAAGAGATACCGGCCAGCCAGATTCGGGGTGTGGTCGCCGTCACCCTGCAGCCGCGCGCTGCCGCCAAGCGCCACTGGTTTTTCTTCTAGCCCAGCAGGGCCTAGGCAAGGCCCTGGCACTACGTGCGCTGCAGAAGGCGCACGGGCCGCGCACACCCCTACGCCAGCAGCTCCTACACAACACTACTTACTGATTTTCAAGTTTTTACTTTTCTACCTAGCTAACTTATTGTAGCTGTTCTATTTCCTTTTTTTCTTTTCCTTTATCGCAATGGCGTATTCTAAGAACACCCCCTCGGGCCAGGCTATCGAAGCAATTATCAGCGACTTGCCGGGCCTGGTGGCCGTAGCCGTGGTAGACATCTCATCGGGCATGGCCCTGGCGTCGCATTCCAACTCGCCCAGCATCAACCCCGAAACTGCCGCCGCCTACAATACCGAGGTGGTAAAGCAAAAGCAAAAAGCCATGTCGGCCCTTAAGCTGCAAGGCGAAACGCTTGAGGACATCCTGATTACCCTTACCAATCAGCTCCACCTTATCAAGCTCAACGGGGCTAGCAATAAGTTTATCTACCTGGTAGTCAACTCCCGCGAAACCAATCTCGCCATTGCCCGGGAAGTGCTGCGCGCGCACGCCGCCCTCATCAACTAAGGGCTGCCAGCAGCAGCTTTTTTACTCAGCAACCCGCCGGTTGGCCTACCTAGGGGCCCAATCGGCGGGTTGTTGCGCTGCGGCCCACCCCTAGCGCACCTGGCCCTGGCCGCGCACCAGCCACTTGTAGCTGGTGAGTTCTTCCAGGCCCATGGGGCCGCGGGCGTGCAGCTTCTGGGTGCTGATACCGATTTCGGCCCCTAGGCCAAACTGCCCGCCGTCGGTGAAGGCCGTGGAGGCGTTGGCGTACACGGCGGCGGCATCGACCTGCTGCAAAAACTGGTTTATGTGCGCCGGGTTTTCCGAGATAATGGCCTCGCTGTGGCGCGAGCCGTAGCGGTCGATGTGGTCGAGGGCGGCAGCCAGGTCGGGCACGGTTTTCACGGCTAGGCGCAGGGCCAGAAACTCGGTGCCGAAATCGGCCTCGGTGGCGGAGGCCAGCAGGGCGGCGGGGTAATGGCCGGCCAGGGCCCCTAGGGCCGGCGCATCGGCCAGCACCTGCACGCCGGCTTCGGCCAGTGGCGCCAGCAGGGCGGGCAGTTCGGGCAGGCGGCTGGCGTGCAGCAGCAGGCAGTCGAGCGAGTTGCACACGCTGGGGCGCCGCGTTTTGGCGTTGTGCACGATGGCTTGGCCGTAGTCGAGGCGGCCGGTTTCATCCAGAAACGTGTGCACCACCCCGGCCCCGGTTTCGATGACGGGCACGCGGGCGTGCTGCCGCACGTAGTCAATCAGCCCCTGGCTACCCCTAGGGATAACCACATCCACCAAGCCCACGGCCGTGAGCAGGGCCTCGGTGGCGGCGCGCTCGGGTGGCAGCAGGGTAGCGGCCGCGGCGGGCAGGCCGTGGCGAGCCAGCACCGGGGCCGCCACCGCCAGCAGCGCCGCGTTGGAGTGGGCCGCGTCGGAGCCGCCCTTGAGCAGGCAGGCGTTGCCGGTTTTCAGGCACAGCGCCAGGCTGTCGAACGTCACGTTAGGTCGGGCTTCGTAGATGATGCCCACCACCCCTAGGGGTACGCGCACCTTGCTCAGCTCCAAGCCATTGGGCAGGGTCTTTTCGCTGATAATAGCCCCTAAGGGCGAGGGTAGGCCGGCTACGGTGCGCAGGTCGTCGGCCATGCCGCGCAGGCGCTCGGGCGTGAGGCGCAGGCGGTCGTGGCGCGGGTCGGCGGCGGGCATCCGGGCTAGGTCGCGGGCGTTTTCGGTTAGTACTTGGTCGGTGCTAGCGAGCAGGGCGTCGGCCAGGTCGCGCAGCAGGGCGTCGGTAGTGGTGGCGGGCACGGCGGCCAGCGCGCGGGCGGCTTGCCGGGCGGCAGAAAAAGCGGCGGCGTAATCGGACATAGGGCTAAGCTACAACCAACCCCGCGAGCCACCGCCGCCCGGCTACAGCGCTACGCCCAGCGCCAGCCAGCGAAACCCAATGGCTACCAGCACCAACACCGCCCCTAGCAGCCACTGCGGGCGCGGCAGCCCTAGGGCGCCGGTAGGCTGCACGGGGGCTCGCTGGCCGGTAGCGTAGGCCCGCCGCAGCACCATCGGGCTCATAACCATATTGGCCACCACGGCGGGGTGCGGCGCGGGCAGCGCCAGCAGCACCAGCGCCACCGAGCCCAGCAGCCAGGGCCACAGCACCAGCGCCCGCAGGCCCCCGGTGCGGGCTTCGGGGCTGGCCTGCTCGGCAACCGGCAGCACTCCGAGTAGCAGCGGGCCGGTGCGCCCAATGGCCAGCACCAGGGTGGCCAAGGCTAGCGCGGCCACTACCCAGACCGCCGCCGCCGGCACGTGCAGCCGGGCCACTATTTGCCCGGTATCGCCGCCCGCTACGAAGGGCGCAATCAGCAGGTAACCCAGGAAATTTATCAGCCCAAACAAACCCATATAGAGCCCAAATAACCCCCAGCTGCTTCGGGGCCGCCGCTGGCGCAGCCACCCCAGCAGCAGCAGGCCCTGCCCCAGACTCAGCACCGGCCCGGCCGCGGCGATGAGCACGTGGTCGAGGTTGGTGAGGTGCGCGGACGTGGTGCGGACGGAGGTACTGTAGAGCACGGGGTGGTCACCGAGGGCCAGCGCCATGGCCGCGTGGCCGCCCTCGTGCAGCACTATGGTGAGCAGGTAGGCGATGACGTAGAGGCAAACGGCGTTGAAGGCGAGCGCACGGGTGGCGAGAGGCATGGCAGGCAGCAGGTAAGTAGCGAACGAGTACCCAAACCTAGCCCCACTGGGCAGCCAGCACCGTTTAAATAGTGCTCAAGCCGCTTGATGACGCCCTTAACCGTGCCAAACCGCCGCTCAAGCCCTAGTCCGCCGCCGTCAGAAACAGGTAGTCGTAGTGCACCAGCGGGCGCTGGCCGTGCTGGCCCAGGCGCTCGCGGGCCTTGTCGGCGCCGTATTCGGCCAGGCCGAGGCCTAGGGGGTGGCCGGCCTCATCCACCAGGCGTACCAGGTCGCCTTTGGCAAACTCGCCCTCCAGGCGCGTAATGCCCACCGGCAGCAGGCTGGTGGCCTGGCCGGACGCTAGCAGCGCGGCGCGGGCCCCGGCGTTGACGTGCACCGTGGCCTGGGTTAACTGGGCGTGGGCCAGCCACTTCTTGGTGCCCGAGGCGCGCTTGCTGGGCTGAAACCAGGTGTTCACCACTTCTTCGCGCAGCAGGGCGGGCAGCACGCCGTCGCGCTTGCCGTTGGCAATGTGCACGCTGATACCCAGGCGCGCTACTTTCTGGGCCATCGAGCACTTGGTGAGCATGCCACCGCGCCCAAACTGCGAGCGCGTAGCTTGCACGAAACCCGACAAATCGGGCCCGGCCGGCGCAATGTGCTCGATTACCCGCGCGTCGGGCCGGCTGGGGTCGCCGTCGTAAATACCGTCTACGTTGCTGAGAATAAGGAGCGCGTCGGCGTTGAGCATACTGGCCACCAGGCCCGCCAGCTCGTCGTTGTCGGTGAACATCAGCTCCGTCACCGACACCACGTCGTTCTCGTTCACGATGGGCACCACGCCGCACTGTAGCAGCTCCTGGAAGCAGTTTTGCATGTTCTGGTAGTGCTGGCGGTCGCGGAAGTCCTCCTTCGTCACCAGCACCTGGGCGCACAGCAGCTCGTGCTGGGCCAGCAGCTCGGCGTAGCGGCTCAGCAGGCGCACCTGGCCCACGGCGGCCAGCAGCTGGCGGCTGCGCACGGCGTCGGCCCTAGGGGGCAGCGTGATGAGGCTGCGCCCCGCCGCCACCGCCCCCGACGATACCACAATGATTTCCAGGCCCTGGCGCTTTAGCTCGGCTACCTGGGCTACCAGCTCGGCCTGGCGCGCCACGTCGGGCAGCCCGTCGGCCTGCGTGAGCACGTTGGAACCGATTTTGACAACGAGGCGGCGGTAGGGCAGCATAACTATTGGTTGGGTTTCAACCAACAAAGAACGTCATGCTGAGCCTGCGAAGCATCTCTACTGCGCCGCATTGTGCGGTAGAGATGCTTCGACAAGCTCAGCATGACGGCCTTTTTAAAAGGCAGTGCACCCTAGGCCACTTGCACGCCCGCCAGCTGCTTGCTGATGTAGTCTACCTCTTCAGCGGCGAGCTGCACGTCAATCGCCTTGGCATTTTGCACGGCCTGCTCGGGGTTGCGGGCACCCACCAGCGCCACCGTGATGCCAGGCTGCGCCAGCGTCCAGCGGATGACGAGCTGGGCCAGGGTGGCGCTCTTGCTTTCGGCCATGGGGCGCAGCTTGTTCAGGAAAGCATTCACCTTCTGCACGTTATCGGCGGTAAATAACGGGTTACCGTTGCGCAAGTCGCCGTCGCCGAAGTGCTGGCCAGGCTTGATTTTGCCCGTGAGCAAGCCCAGCTGCAAGGGGCTGTACACCAAGATACCTAGGCCCTGCTGCTGGGCAAACGGCACCACGTCTTGCTCAATGCCGCGCTTCACCATGCTGAACGGCACCTGATTGGATGCCAAGTGAATGGTTTTCTCGGCCTCCGCCATCTGCGGCACCGAGTAGTTACTGACGCCCGCCGCCCGCACCTTGCCCTGCTCAATGAGGCGCTGCACGGCCTCCATCGTTTCGTCGATACCCGTGGTCACGTCGGGCCAGTGCTGCTGGTAGAGGTCAATGTAGTCGGTGCCCAGGCGGCGCAGGCTGTCCTCGCACTCGCGCATGATGCTGTCGCGCCCGGCGTACTTATACACGTCGATGTCCTGGCCGTCGTTGTTCTTGCTCTTGAAGCCGAAGTCGCCCTTGGTGTCGTCCCAGCGCATCCCAAACTTGGTGAGCACCTGCACCTTATCGCGCGGCAGGGTTTTAATAGCCTCGCCCACAATCTGCTCGCTCAGGCCCTGGCCGTAGATGGGGGCCGTGTCGATGCTGGTGACGCCCAGCTCGTAGCTAGCGCGGATGGCGCCCACGGCGTCGTTTTGCTCGGTGCCGCCCCACATCCAGCCGCCGGCCGCCCAGCTGCCAAAGGTGATGCGCGAAACGGTGACGTCGGAGGCGCCTAATTTCTGGTATTCCATGGAAAAGATTAAGTTAACTGGTAGTGCCGGCCCCGGCGGGGCCCACCCGTAGTACGCACGGCCGCCGCCGAGGGCTGGCGCGCCCGCCGCCAGCCCTCGGCGGCCGGTTGGGGCCGGCTCGGCTGAAACCCAGGGCCCTAGGAACCTGACAGCCTGCTTACACCACCGCAAAAAAGAAGCTGCTCGCTTCGATTAATTAGGCAGCTATTGCGTATAAGAGGCCACTTTCTCACCCGGCGCGGCAGCGCCCCACCTTTTCCGTATGGCCAACCTTTCCCCTACTTCCGACAATGCCGTGTATCAGCCCGGCGAATTGGCGCCCGTGCAAGCGCCGCTGCCCAACCGGCTAGCCGTCGAGTTTATTGGTACCTTCTGGCTGGTGCTGGGCGGCTGCGGTAGCGCGGTGCTGGCGGCAGCATTCCCCAAGGTGGGTATCGGGCTGCTAGGCGTGTCGCTGGCGTTTGGCCTCACGGTGCTTACCATGGCCTTTGCGTTTGGCCACATTTCGGGCGGGCACTTCAACCCGGCCGTGAGCCTAGGGCTGTGGCTGGGCGGGCGCTTTACCGGGCGCAACCTGCCGGCCTACTGGGTAGCGCAGGTGCTAGGAGGACTGGCCGGCGCGGCCCTGCTCTACGGCATTGCCTCGGGCCAGCCGGGCTATAGCCTGGCAATCAATGGCCTGGCTGCCAACGGCTACGGCGCGGCCTCACCGGGCGGCTTTTCGCTGCTGGCCTGCTTTCTTACCGAAACGGTGCTCACCATGTTCTTCCTCTACCTCATCCTGGGGGCTACCGATACGCGGGCGGCCAAGGGCTTCGGGCCCATTGCCATCGGCTTGGGGCTCACGCTCATCCACCTGGTCAGCATCCCCGTCACCAACACGTCGGTGAATCCGGCGCGCTCGCTGGGGCCGGCGCTCATCGTGGGGGGCGTGGCCTTACAGCAGGTGTGGCTGTTTTGGGTGGCGCCACTGCTGGGCGCGGCCCTGGCCGGGGTGTCGTACCGCTGGCTCACGGGCAGCCAGGGCACCGAGCCGGTAGCCTCGGTGGCACAGCGCATCTCACTGGCCACTAGCACCATTGGCGAGGTCACGACCAGCTCGCCCGTGCCCAAGCCCTAGGCCCCTTGGCCGGGACCGAACACGGCGGCGCGCGGCGTTGTTAGGAGTAAGCCAGCGGGCTACGGGTGGCTACGGCCTCCACCGGCTCGCTGGCTTATTCTTTTGTCAATAGCTCCTAAACCTTTAATTGTTAGGTATATGAAAGTTGAAATTTGGTCCGACGTGGTGTGCCCGTTCTGCTACATCGGCAAGCGCAAGTTTGAGAAGGCCCTGGGCGAGTTTGCGCACCGCGCCGATGTGGAGGTGGAATGGAAGAGCTTCCAGCTAACACCCAACTTCGTGCCCGTGCCCGGCGAGAGCATCCACGCCTCGCTGGCCAAGAAGAAGGGCGTGCCCGAAGCCGAAGGCCGCCGCATGAACGACTACATGACGCAGGTAGCCAAGGAGGTAGGCCTCGACTACCAGTTCGATAAGGCCATTCCAGCCAATACCTTCCTGGCCCACCAGCTCATCCACTTCGGCGCCCACCAGGGCCGCCAGGATGCTACCAAGGAGCGCCTGATGGCCGCCTATTACCTCGAAGGCCAGAACCTGAACGACCTGGATACGCTGGTGCGCCTAGGCACCGAAGTGGGCCTCGACCCCGCCGCCGCCCGCCAGGCCCTGGAGGCCGGCACCTACGCCAATGAGGTGCGCCGCGACGAGTACGAAGCCCAGCAGATTGGGGTGCAGGGGGTGCCCTTCTTCGTGTTCGACGACAAATACGCGGTGTCGGGCGCGCAACCCAGCGAGGTATTTGCCGAGGTTCTGGCTAAGGTATGGGACGAGGAGCACCCTAGGGCTCGCCCCGCAGTGGTGGCCGACGGCGACAGCTGCGCGCTCGACGGCAGCAACTGCTAATAACGCCCCGAAAGCGCGCCAAAAAGGCGGTCATGCTGAGCTTGTCGAAGCATCTCTACCGCGTAAGTAATTCCTGACGTTGAGATTACTTACGCGGTAGAGATGCTTCGACAAGCTCAGCATGACCGCCTTTTTGGCGCGCTTCTGCCCAGCCGGCCCTAGGGCCGTAAAAAACCCAGTGGCCCGCGCACGCCGCGCCCCGAATAGCCGTTCTTTCATAGCTTCGCCATGCCGTGGAGCGTATGCTTGCGGCAGGTAATTGGCCCACCCTTTTTAGCGTAGTATGCGGAAGTTTTTTGGTGCCGGCCCGGCGGGCTGGCGGACGGGGGCGTTGGCGGCCGCGGGGCTGGCTAGCCTAGGGCTGGCGGCGTTTCGGGGACCGCTGCTCGATAATCCGGTGCAAGTAATTGCCCAGAAGCTGAGCGCTTACTACTCGCTCACGCAGCCCGAGAAGGTATACCTGAGCCTCGACCGCCCCGCCTACGGCACCGGCGAAACCATCTGGTTCAGCGCCTTCGTGGTGGATGCCCTGCGCCACCAGCGCGACACGCTTAGTAAGGTGCTGCACGTGGATTTGCTTTCGCCCGAGCGGCGGGTGGTGGTGCGCCGCACCCTGCGCGTGGTCAACGGCCGCAGCTACGGCGACATCGAGCTGACCGATTCGCTGCAAGCAGGCACCTACCTGCTGCGCGCTTACACCAGCTGGATGCTCAACGGCAACCCTAACCTCGTGTACCAGCGGCGCTTGCAGGTGTGGCCCGCCTCGCCCGACCAAACCGACCAGGCGGGCGCCCCGCTCAGTGCTGCCCCTAGGACCACTACCGCCGCTAAATCTGCCGCGCCCAAGCTCGACGTGCAGTTCTTTCCCGAGGGTGGCACTTTCGTGGCGGGCTTGCCCGCCGTGGTGGGCTTCAAGGCGCAGCTGGCTACCGGCCGCGGCGTCGACATCAGCGGGCAGCTGCTCGATGGGCAGGGCAAGGCCGTGGGCGCGCCCTTCAGCAGCCAGCACGCGGGCATGGGGCGCCTGAGCTTCGTGCCCGCCGCCGGCCAGGCGTACCGCGCCCGCGTGAAGCTGCCCGACGGCAGCACCGCCGACTACCCCCTGCCCGCCGCCCAGGCCAGCGGCTACTCGCTGCACGTGCAGGACGTGGGCCCCGACTTCGTGATTGAGGCGCGCTACAAAGGTGCAGCCGGCGCCCCCGCGCCCGGCCCGGTGGCGCTGGTGAGCGAGGTGCGCGGCTTTTTGGTGGGCCTAGCCCCTAGGCCCATTACCCCCGACGGCGTGCCCGTGAGCTGGAAAGTGGCTAAGAACCGCTACCCCAACGGCATCGCCCACTTCACCCTTTTCGACGCCGCCAACGTGGCCCAGGCCGAGCGCCTGGCCTTCGTGCAGAACGGGCCGGCCGGCCTGCGCCTCACCATCACCCCCGACCGCGCTTCCTACGCCCCGCACCAGCAGGTGCGCCTAAAGGTGCAGGCTGCCGATGCCGCCGGCCAGCCCGTGGCCACCCACTTGGCCCTGAGCGTGGCCGAGGCGGGCGCCGCCGCCCTCGACCCCCAGGCCGGCACCATCGTCTCGAACCTGCTGCTGACGTCCGACCTGGCCGGCTACGTGGAAGACCCCGGCTATTACTTCCAGAGCCAGTCGGCGGCCACCGCCCAGGCCCTCGACAACCTGCTGCTTACCCAGGGCTGGCGGCGCTTTGTGTGGAAGGAGGTGCTGAGCGACACCCCGCCCACCTTGGTATATGCCAATGAGAAAAACCTGACGCTGTCGGGCACCATCACGGGCATGGGCTCGCGGCCGCTGCCGGGCAGCCAGCTCACCTTCATCCAAACCAAGCCGATGCGCAACTTGCTCACGGCCACCACTGGGCCTACCGGGCGCTTCAGCTTCTCGGGCTTTCCGGGCCAGGATACGTCGGTGGTAACCTTGCAGGCGCGGCGCGGCGCGGGCGGAGGCAGCAACGTCACCATTCGGCCCGATATGGGGCCTAGCGTGGTGGGCCCGCCGCTGCCGCCGCTGCCGTTGCCCGCCACCACGCCGGGCGTGGCCGACTACCTGCGCCGCAGCCGCGAGCAGCAGGTGCAGGAGCGCCAGCTGCTGCCCGACGGCGGCGTATCGCGCAATATCCAGCTCGGTAACGTGGCCGTGACGGCCAAAAAGCTGCAGGTGCCCGCCGACGACTCGCGCCGCCTCTACCCCGGCGTGGTAGCCAATACCATCGTCGATTTTGCCAATATGCCGGCCGCGCAGTCGGGCATTCCCATCTTCTCGCTGCTGCAGGGCCGGGTGGCGGGCCTCACCATCAGCGGCACGCCGCCCAACCAAACCATCTCCATCCGCAACCAGCCCACCTCACTGTTTCTGCTCGATGGCATGCGGGTTGATGCCAGCGCCATCAACACCCTGCAGTCGAGCGACGTGGAGGCGGTCGAGGTCTTTAAAGGCACCGAGGCCGCCATTTTCGGGGCGGGGGCCGGCGGCGGCGTCATTGCCGTGTACACCAAGCGCGGCGACAAAAACTACCACGAGAAAAATACTACCGCTACGCCTGGCCTCATCACCGTGAAGATACCTGGCTTCTACCAGGCGCGCGAGTTCTACATGCCCCGCTACGGCGCTCCGGTGATGAACGCGCCCACCTCCGACCCGCGCCGCCTCACCATCTACTGGAGCCCCGAGGTAGCCACCGACGCCAGCGGCACCACCGACGTATACTTTTTCACGGCCGATGGCAGCGGCAACTTCCAGGTCACGGCCGAGGGCCTGAGCCTGACCGGCGAGCCCGGCCGCGGCACCCAGCAGTTCTACGTGGCCCCCAAGTAGCCCTAGGGCCTACTATGACACCAGTGGGAAGAAAGGCAGCTTAGTTGCCTTTCTTCCCACTAGGCTGACCTACGACTGCCGTATAGATTTTATTAACGCTTGCCCCCAGCTCAATTTTTCTGTTAATTGCCTCATCTGCGCAGCAAGGGATGGCGCTTGGGAGCTACCTCTCTTACCTAAACGTGTGGAGTCGGGCAGCGCGCCTTAAGTAGTCAGCCAGTGTTGGCGCAAAGCAGCTAATTCATCCTTAATATCGTCGTGCATAGCAGTGGTTGATGGGCTCAAGTAACTTATGCTGCCACCGTCTCCTCGGCACCCAGCTCTACCAGCAGCCGGTGGGCCAGCGCCACGCTGCTGATGCCGTCGATGCTGATTTGCAACTTGTCTTTCTGCTCTTTCATGCGCGCCGTGCGGGGGTGCGTCTGCACAAAGTTGAGAATGCGCCCAAACTGCTCGCCCTGGAAGTAGGCCTCGCGGCCCGGCCCGGCAGGCAGGTAGGCGCGTAGCGTGTCGCGCTTCAGCGTCAGCTTCTCGAAGCCCAGGTGGCTGGCCAGCCAGCGCAGCTTCACGATGTCTACCAACTGCTGCACCTGCTCGGGCAGCGGCCCGAAGCGGTCGGTCATGCTGGCCACTAGCTTCTGCAACTCAGCCGGCTTTTGGGCGCGGTCGAGCTTGGCGTACAGCTGCAGGCGCTCCGACACGTTGTTCACGTAAGTGTCGGGAATGAGCACCGACAGGTCAGTTTCAATCTGGCACTCCAGGTTGGCAAGCGCTCCAGCGGCCCGCTGCAAAGCCTGCTGGCTAGTACCCCCTAGGCCCTCGCCCAAGAATAACTCCTTGAATTCGGTCTCCTTCAGCTCCGACACCGCCTCGTCCAGCACCTGGTGGTAGGCCTCGTAGCCCAGGTCATTGATAAAGCCCGACTGCTCGCCGCCCAGTAGGTTGCCCGCCCCGCGAATGTCAAGGTCGCGCATGGCTACGTTGAAGCCCGCCCCTAGGTCCGAAAACTCTTCCAAGGTGCTCAGGCGCTTGCGGGCGTCGGCGGGCAGGCCGGCCACGGGTGGCGTCAGCAGGTAGCAGTAGGCCTTGCGGTTCGAGCGGCCCACGCGGCCCCGCATCTGGTGCAGGTCCGAGAGGCCGGCCATGTGCGCCCGGTTGATAATGATAGTGTTGGCGTTCGGAATATCGAGGCCGCTCTCGATGATGTTGGTGCTCACCAGCACGTCAAACTCACCCTCCACGAACTTCATCATGCGCTTTTCCAGCTCGGGGCCTTCCATCTGGCCGTGGGCTACCGTCACGCGGGCGTTGGGCACCAGGCGCACTATCATGGCCGCCATCTCCACGATGTCGCTAATGCGGTTATGCACGAAAAACGCCTGGCCGCCGCGTTTTAGCTCGCGGGCAATGGCGTCGCGCACCAGCGTTTCGTCGAACACGTGCAGCTCGGTTTGTACTGGCTGGCGGTTGGGCGGCGGCGTGGCGATTACGCTCAGGTCGCGCGCACCCATCAGGGAGAAGTGCAGCGTGCGCGGAATGGGCGTGGCCGAGAGCGTGAGCGTGTCCACGTTCACCTTCAGCTCCTTGAGCTTATCCTTGGTTTTCACCCCAAACTTCTGCTCCTCGTCAATAATGAGCAGCCCTAGGTCCTTGAACTTAAGGTTTTTATTGGTAAGGGCGTGGGTACCGATGAGGATGTCGGTTTTGCCGGCGGCCACGCGCTCAGTGGTTTCCTTCACCTGCTTGGCCGTCTTGAAGCGGTTGATAAACTCCACCGTCACCGGCATGTTGGCCAGCCGGTCGCGGAAGGTTTTGTAGTGCTGCATGGCCAGGATGGTGGTGGGCACCAGCACGGCCACCTGCTTGCCGCCCGCCGCCGCCTTAAATGCCGCCCGAATGGCCACTTCCGTCTTGCCAAAGCCCACGTCGCCGCACACCAGCCGGTCCATCGGGTGGGGCTGCTGCATGTCGTGCTTCACGTCCTCGGTGGCCTTGGCCTGGTCGGGCGTGTCCTCGTAAATGAAGCTCGACTCCAACTCGGCCTGCATAAAGTCGTCCTTCGGAAAGGCGAAGCCCGGCGCCTGCTTCCGCTTGGCATACAGCCGAATAAGGTCGGCGGCAATGTCCTTAACCTTCTTCTTAATCGACTTTTTCTTGTTCTCCCATTCCGGCGAGCCCAGCTTGCTCATGGTGGGTGGCGGCCCCTCAGCGCCGCTGTACTTGGCAATTTTGTGCAGCGCGTGAATACTCACCGTCAGCACGTCGTCGTCGCGGTACACCAGCCGGATGGCTTCCTGCAAATGCCCATTGATGTCCACCTGCGTCAGCCCCGCGAAGCGCGCAATGCCGTAGTCCTGGTGCGTCACGTAGTCGCCGGGCTGCAGGGTTTTCAACTCGCGCAGGGTCAGCGCCTTTTTCTTCGAGAACTTCTTGGTTTCCTGGGCCCGGTAGTAGCGCTCAAACAGTTGGTGGTCAGTATATACGGCCAGCCCCAACTGCTCATCTACGTAGCCTTCGCGGAGGGCAATGAGCAAGTGCTGAAACTGCACGTTCGGGTCCAGCTCATCGAAAATGGTGCGCAGCCGGTCGGCCTGCCGCACCGAGTCGGCGGCAATTATCGTGGTGAAGTCACGGGTTTTGTTTTCGCGAATGTTCTTCAGCAGTCGCTCAAAGTCCTTATTGAAGCTCGGCTGCGGCTTGGCCGTAAACTGAAAGTCCTGCGCGTTCTTGAAGTAAAACCGCTTGCCAAACTCCACCACCGCAAACTCATCCAGGCACTTCTTCAAGCTCTTGCCGGCCTCGAATAAGTCGGCGGGGCACGACACAATCTGCATGCCGCCGGCTTCGTCCAGCACCTTCTGGAAGTTTTCCTCGGCCCGGTCAAACAGGTTCGTCACCACGTCCAGCGTCTGCCGCATATCCTTCACCCACAGGCAGGTAGTGCGCGGCAAAAACTCCAAAAACGACTCGCGCCGCTCTTGCAGCAGCTTGGTTTGCACATTCGGAATGATGCTCACGCTCGGGCGCGGCTCCACCGAAAGCTGCGTTTCGGGATTGAACGTGCGGATGCTCTCAATCTCGTCGCCGAACAGCTCGATGCGGTACGGCAAGTCGTTGGCATAGCTAAACACGTCCACGATGCCGCCGCGCACCGCGTACTGCCCCGCCTCGTACACAAAATCGCTCTTCTCGAAGTCGTACTGGCCCAGCAGCTCCCCTAGGAAGTTCACGTCGAGCTTATCGCCCACCTTGGCTGAAAACGTGTTTTGCACCAGGCTCTGGCGGTTTATCACCTTCTCGCTCAGTGCCTCGGGGTAGGTGACTACCAGCGGCGCGGCCCCTAGGGCTACCGCCTCGGCACGGCGGCTGGCGTTCACTTGGTTCAACACCTCGGCCCGCATCAGCACGTTAGCGTTCTCGGTTTCGTCGAACTCGTAGGGCCGCTTGTAGGAGCTGGGAAAAAGCAGCGCCTCGGGCCCATCGGGCAGCAGGTGGCGCAAGTCGGCCATAAACAGAGCGGCCTCATCACGGTCGTGCAGCACAAACACGTTGGGGTGCTCGGCGTGCAAGGTGGCGGCGGCCACCACGGCATCCTGGCTGCCTACCAGGCCGCGCAGGTGCAGGCGCAGCTCGCCGCCGCGGGCAGCCTCGTCGGCGGGGCGGTTATGGTCGGCAGGCTTGGCAGCGGCCAGCAGGCGGGCGGCCAGGGTTTGCACCTCGGGCTCTAGGCGGTATAAGCGAAGAAAATCAGCTACTTGCACAAGGTATGTTGAGGTAGAAATATGCCAGATGCAGGAATGTGAAAATGAGTTAAAAAGCCATTTTTACATTCCTACATTCTGCACATTTCCACATTCTTAAGTTTTCACATTTAGCAAAAAACGGCCAGCCCGGCCGGGAGGTAATTCCGGTCGGGCCAGGCGCTGAGTTCATACAGAAACCGCGTGGCGAAGGTTTCCAGGGCGGCCAGGCCCTAGGCTTTCGCCGTACCTTAGACCCAGAAATTTATATTAGTCCTCTATGAATCCGCGTGACCTGCCCGAAGTAGTTTCCGAGCTAATAATCGAGATGCACGAGGTGCGCTCGGAATTGAATGCGCTCAATGGTCGGGTAGACCGGCTAGAGCGGGTCGTTGAGAATGGTTTTCGCGAGTTGCGGGAAGAGCAACGTGGTATGCGCGAAGAAATCCAAGCCCTGCCCGACCGAATTGGCGCGGCCGTGTTTAAATCGCTAGAACCCTTCTTAAACCGGCTGCTCGACCACGACGACCAACTTAAAAACCAGGAAGGCCGGCTCAATAACTTAGAGAAGCCTCAGTAATTGCGCGGTTCTGCTCACCTGGCCATTGGCCTTATCACGGGCGTAGCGGTGGCGGGGCTGGTGCCCGGCGTGCCCTTCTCGCTGCCCGGCATTGCGCTGGCTGGCTTCTCGGCCCTGGCGCCCGACCTCGACCATCCCGAAAGCCGCCTTACGCAGCGGCTCGCCTTTTCGCAGGGCTACGTGCGCTGGGCCTTCGCCCTCACGGGCCTAGGGCTGGGCGCGTATGCCTACTTCCTGCTAAAGCCGGGCGCCGACCAGCGCCTGAGCTACGTGGCGGCGCTGGCGTTTGGGCTGGTGGGCGTGGCGCTGCAGGGCGGCTCGGCCCGCAAGCTTGCCCTGCTCTTTACGGGCCTGGGCACGGTGCTGGCAGGCCTCTATGCGCAGGCGCTGTGGCTGAGTTTACTGGGCACTTTCGTGGCGCTGGCGCCGTTTACTTCGCACCGGTCCTGGACGCACACCATCTGGGCCACCGGGCTCTGGACCTACATCGGCTACCTGGCCAACCGCGACCTGGGCTGGCACGGCGTGGCGCACTACGCGGGCGCGGGCTACGCCTCGCACCTGCTGGCCGACACGCTCACCAAATCGGGGGTGCGCTGGCTGCTGCCGCTCACCGATTTCTCGTTCAGGATTCCGCTGCTTAGCACGGGCTCTAAGCTGGGCAATATCGTGGAGGCCAGCATCTGCTTGGGCTACGGGTTGCTGGTGCTGGGGCTGGTGATTGGCCGCGCTAGCCTAAGGTTTTGAAATGAAGGGGTTGCGTATTCGCTTGCCGGGCCTTAGCTTCGCAGCGAAGCAAGAGTGTGTGTGCGGAGGAAGTATACTAGCGTGACGTATAACTAACTATAATTAACGCCTGGTCTGCCGCCTGGTATCCCCTCTTTTTGCTGGTTTCTACCCTTGTGCGCCCCCGCCCCCGGTGCGGGCCGGCGCTTTGCTATATACTACATCCGGCTTTTACCTCCTACTCCCCCACTCTTAACATTACCGCATTTATGAACCAGATGAATAGCCCGCTTATCCGGGTCGGCGTATTCTACGACGGCAACTATTTTCTGAAAATCAGCGACTATTATTATTTCCAGCACGAGCGTAAGGCCCGCATTAGCCTCGAAGGCCTGCACGAATTTATCCGCCACCAAGTAGCCGAGGAAGAAGACGTGGACGTGCGCCTGGCGCAAATCACGACCTCCCACTTCTTTCGGGGCCGCCTCTCGGCCACCGAGGCCCGCGATAAAGACCGCCTCTTCCACGACCGCCTGCTCGACGATATCCTGATGAACCTAGGGGTGTGCACGCACTACATGCCCCTGAAAACCCGCGACGGCCGCTTGCAAGAGAAAGGCATCGACGTGTGGCTGAGCCTGGAGGCCCTGGAGATGGCCCTGCACAAAACCCTCGACGTGGTGGTGCTCATCGCCGGCGACTCGGACTACGTGCCGCTCATTCGCAAGCTCAACACCGTGGGCACCCGCGTGATGCTACTAAACTGGGACTTCAAGTACGAAGACTTTAAGGGCGAAACCCGCGTGACGCGCGCCTCGCAGCACCTGCTGGAGCAGGCTACCTACCCCGTAGCCATGCACGCCGTAATTGACCGCGGCTTGCAGGAGCAGGACGAAGTTGTGGAAAACATGTTTGTGAGCCAGAATGAGCCGGCCGCGTTTGCGCCTGGGCCCAGCAGCCCCGGCAGCTTTGCCGCCCCGGCTGCGGCCGCAACTGGCACCCCGGCCGCGGGCCTAGGGGCACCCCGCCCCGCCCGGCCCACGGGCCCCACGGCCGCCGGCCCGGTGGGCACCATCGGCATCAGCACCATCAAGAACCTGAAGAATGGCTTTGGCTTCGTCGTGATGCCGCCCAACAACCTGTTCTTCAGCTACGCCGACTTGGCCGAGGGCGACTTCAACGACCTGCGCGAAGGCGACTGGGTGGAGTTTACGGTGGGCCGCAACCACCGCGACGAGGATTGCGCCCGCAACGTGCGCAAGGTAGCCGCCCCCAACATGAGCGAGGACGGCGACGGTGACGGCGACGACTACGAGGCCAGCAACGTGGACAGCCACTCGATGGGCGCCGTGCTGTAAAGAAGCACTTGAGTAAACACAAGGAGGTAGGGCGCTCCCGTAATCCAGTTAGTTGGACGTGCGGGAGCGCCCTACCTCTGTTTACAGCTGCCGCTTGGCGGCCGGGTAGCGGTTGAAGGTGCCTAGGCCCTGGGCGACTGCTACCTCCGCGGCGGCGCTACCAGCGGGGCGGCGGTAGATAGTAGCGCTGCTTACGAGCAGCGACTGGCCGGCGTGCGTTACTTGGGCCACGGCGCGCAGCTCATCGCCAAGCAGCACCGGGCGCAGGTAGTTCAGCTTAAACTCAACCGTGGATACCAGCTCGTTGGTAGTGAAGGCGAGCGAGAGGGCCGCCGCGCCCAGGGCCGCATCCATGAGGCCAGCCAGCACGCCGCCGTGCGCCACGCCGGGCGAGGACAGGTGCTCGTCGCGCACGACCATGCGGTACTCGGCCTGGCCGGGGGCGGGCACGGCCAGCTCCATACCGTTGGCCTGACCGTAGCGGTTGATGCGGTTGTAGTGGGCTAGGGCGGCGGCCAGGTTGTCGGCAGGAAGCATGGGGCGAAGATGCACCCGCGGTAAGCCCCGTTTACGCACCCTACCTTTGTGGGCTAGCTGCAGCCGGCTGGCTTTGCGCACCTAACCTCTCATTACCCGCTATGGCCTCGTTTGACATTGTGAGCAAGGTAGACCCTCAAACGCTCGAAAACGCCGTGAATACAGCCCGCAAGGAACTGGCTACCCGCTACGACCTGCGCGATACCAAAGGCGGCATCGAGTTGGATAAAAAGGCGAATACCATTCAACTCATTTCCGAAAACTCGATGCGCATCAAGGCGCTGGAAGACATCCTCTTAACGCGCGTTGTAAAGCAGGGCATCGATGGCACGGCCCTCGACTTCACGGCCGAAGAGGTACCGGCCGGGGCGCTGGTGAAGAAAACCATCAAGGTGCGCTCGGGCGTGGACAAAGACGCGGGGCGCAAAATCATCAAGGCTATCAAGGACAGTAAAATCAAGGTGGAATCTCAGATGCAGGACGACCAAATCCGCGTTACGAGCAAGAAGCTTGATGACTTGCAGGCCGTCATCGCGCTGCTGCGCCGCACCGACACTGGCCAGCCCTTGCAGTTCGTGAACATGAAATCGTAGTTTTTAGAATGTGAACAGGTGATAATGCGGAAGATGTGAAGCGCAGTGGCGGCTACTAAATTGCCGACCATCGAGCTTTTACTATTTGTCCGCATTCTCACATTTTTTCCATTTTCCACATTCCCACATTTCAAAGATTTGTCACCTTTCTCCGCGTTTTCAGCCGAGCACTTTGCCGCTTTTGGGCACATTCAGGCCTGGGTTAGCCTCCTGACCCTCACCGTAATGGAGATTGTGCTGGGCATTGATAACATCATTTTTATTTCCATCACGGTTAACCGCCTAGCCCCCGGCGAGCAGGCTAAGGGGCGCACCATTGGCCTGCTGCTGGCGCTGCTGTTTCGGGTGGCGCTGCTCACCAGCATTTCGTGGCTGGTAGGGCTGCGCGAGCCGCTCTTCACCATCAGCCTTCCGGGGGTCATCGACCACTTCGGCGTAAGTGGGCGCGACCTGATTCTGATGGCGGGCGGCTTGTTTTTGATTTATAAGAGCACCACCGAAATTCACAGCAAACTGCAGGGCGAGGAGGAGGAAGAGCACGCCAGCAAGGGCCACGCCAGCCTGCCCAGCATCATCCTGCAGATTATCGTTATCGACATCGTATTCAGCTTCGACTCCATCCTCACGGCCGTGGGACTGGTAGATAACGTGCTGGTAATGATTGCGGCCGTTATCTGCGCTATGATTATCATGATTGCCTTCAGCGGCACGGTGGCCGACTTCGTGAACCGCAACCCCACCATCAAGATGCTGGCGCTGTCATTCCTCATTATGATTGGCTTCATGCTGGTGATGGAGGCGTCCCACAAAGAAGTGGAGAAAGGCTACCTCTACTTCGCTATGGCGTTCGCGTTGGTAGTAGAGCTGCTAAACATGCGCCTGCGCAAAAAGAGCAAGCCTGTAGCGCTGCGCGACTCGCAGTACGACTAAGGGGAAGCCTAGGGTCAGAAAAAGAGGGAGGGGCAGCCGGGCGTTGAAGCTTGGCTGCCCCTCCCTCTTTTTGGGTGCACAGCGCCGCGTGAGGGGTTAGAATCGAGGTAAGCACAGGCCCTGCTTCGCCGCCGCTATCTCTTTCGCTTGCCGCTGCCTAGGTGGGGTTGCTTATGCTTTAAACCAAAGGTGCCCCGCTAAACGCACCGCCCTACAAAGTATAAATACGTGGATGCTATAGGTAATTATACGTGCGCTGTAGTACTATTTAATGATTTGATTTATAATGGTTTTAAGAAAGCTAAAAAACTTGTTAAAATCGTTTAAAAAGCTAGTGGGTATTCTGAAAAAAGCATAAGTTTGTACACGATTTAGCCAAGTTTAGTTGTCACCCATCCCACCTATTTCTTCGCAACGCTGCTTTTCCTATGCCCTGCCATCGGCTACTCTTTCGCTGGCTTTGGCTAGTCTTAGTTAGCCTGGCAGAGGTTTCTACGGGCTGGGCGCAAAGCACCCCGAAGAATGCTGCCCGCCCCCAGCCCGTACCCCAAGCTCCGGTAGCGCCCAAGGTACTGATTACTCCCTCGGCCAAGCCTTTGCCCCCGGCCAAACTAGAAGAAGCCCTCCGCCTGATGCTGCGCGCCGATTCGGCCAGCCAGCACGCGGGCGCCGAGTCAGCCGGCCTGGTACTAGACCAAGCACTTAGCAAACCCGGCCACGATTTCTACGACCTTTTCTACAACTCTTTTGAAGCGCCGCCTGGCAGCAACGACTTTACGGTGCTGGTGGGCGAGCGGCCCGGTCGGGGCAATAGCTCGCTGGTCGTGCTCACCGTCAACGACCAGGAGCTGATTGAAACCCCGCTTCCTACCCGGCTCGACCAAATGGAAGAGCTGGTGGCCCAGGCCGTAGAGATTGCCCAAGGCTTTTTAGTGGAAGCCCAGAATGTAAGCCGCCAGTTGGAGTCGGGCCGCCGCACGCCGCTCGAAGTCTACTGATTACCTAAGTTACTGAAGGTTCGCCCTTCGCTTGTACTGCTCTTTTCTCACCCATTTCTTCTATGAAACAACTTAGTACGCTCTTACTACTGCTGGCGCTGGCCATCGAGACGCACGCTGCCCACGCGCAACGCTTCGTATACACTCCCATCAACCCGGCTTTTGGGGGCAATACGTTCAACTATTCGTGGCTTCAGTCTTCGGCTACGGCCCAGAATCGTATCGCGGACCCCGTAAGCACGTCGGCTACTACCGACCCACTGGCCCAGTTTTCGGCCAATCTCAATCAGCAAGTGCTAAACCAGCTTACTAGCAGGCTCATTACATCGCAGTTTGGGCAAGGTGCCGTGAAGCCTGGCACTTATACTGTAGGGGCGTACCAAGTGCAAGTGAGCCAAGCAACGAGCGGGGTGGTTATCACCGTAACCGACTCAAGCACTGGCAACCAAACTACCATAACTATTCCGAACGGGTTGTAGCATCGGCCTTTGCCGTGCTGAAGTATTGGGCTACTCATCGCGAGTGGCCCGATACTTCGGCCACCCTATTTCCTATCCGCTGCTACCTACCCGTTATGCCTTTTTCTATTGCGCGCCACTTGGCGGCCGGGCTTCTGCTGGCACTCGGTGCCTGCACACCTTACCTCTATCAACATCCCCTAGCAACCCAACCTGCTCGCCTGGGGGCCGAGCTGCGCACACCTGCTCAGTGGGGTGAGCTACCCGCACCACTGACTAAAACAGTGGTAGCCGTCTATAAATTTCGCGACCAGACTGGCCAGTATAAGCCTCAGGAAAACGGCGCTAGCTTCTCGACTGCTGTTACCCAAGGCGCTACCACCATCTTGGTGCGGGCCCTAGAAGAATCGAAGTGGTTTGAGCCCATTGAGCGCGAGAATTTAGGCAATTTACTTAATGAGCGAAAGATTATTCGTAGCACTCGCCAAGAATATACAGAACAAACCGGACAGAAGCAGCCTAATCTGCCCCCATTGCTTTTCGCGGGTGTTATTCTAGAAGGTGGTATAATCTCCTACGACACCAATATTATCACGGGTGGAGCAGGGCTGCGCTACTTTGGGGCCGGCGCCTCGGGCCAGTACCGGCAAGACCGGGTGACGGTTTACCTACGAGCAGTGAGCACTGGCACTGGCAAGGTGCTGAAAACGGTGTACACATCCAAAACCATTCTTTCTCAGCAGATTGGAGCCAGCTTATTCCAATTTGTCGCCTTTAAGCGCTTGCTTGAAACCGAGACTGGCTTCACCTATAATGAGCCCAGCGAGCTTGCCGTGAAGGATGCCATTGAAAAATCGGTGCAGGCATTGATATATGAAGGGTTCGATGAAGGGTTGTGGCTACCCCGTGATTCAAGTGAAGTACATGGCGCTGCTCGCCAAAATTACCTGCGTGAGAAGGCCGAAAACTTGAATATTGATGTACTAGGCCGCCAGCAGATACCACGTCGGACTGCTTTTGCTATAGGCTTGGCTGGTGCAGTCCTGCAGTATCAAGGGGATTATGCCTCGCCCAACTTAACGCTAGGCGCTGAGGCCACCGCGCGCATTGGTCTAGGCGAAACGGCTAGCTTATTTCTAAACGCTGGCCAAATGCGCCTAGCTGCCGGTGCTAACCGCAACTCCTTCAATAGTACTTACAATTATGCTGAGGGAGGGGTGCTGCTGCGCATACTTCCGCGCGACCGCTTTACGCCCTACGTGCTAGCTGGGGGAGGCGCAACTGTGCGCACCTCCTCCGATTTAAGCCGGCGCACACTGCCTCACGTGGTAGCCGGTATTGGGGCCGAATACTTACTTACCCCACGCTTAGGCCTGAGCTTACAGCTAGACAACCATTACTACTTGAACGACGAGCTGGATGGCCTAGTAAATGGCCGCTACAACGACTACTACTGGGGCGCCCGCGCTGGCATTATGCTTTACCTGGGTCGGTCACGAGCCGCGCGCATTAGTAATGCAACCAATTGATATTCAATTTTTTATATATAACTAGAGTGTGTTGAGAGCGTGACACGTAATTATACCTGATTTGTTGCTTTTATCTAAAAAAAAGTTGAAATCATTACCTACCAAAATAGTTCCACACTACTTTTGGCTTGTTCTTCCGGAGAGAGCAAATCTTCTTCAATTCCCACCAACAATCCCAAACCCAAATCGAATGAAAACGCTTAACCACCGCTTGTTACTCGCTGCCGCTGCGCTGTTTAGCGCCAGCTACGCCAACGCCCAGATTGCTTCTTCCTCAATAGGCGCAACGCCTGGGCCGAACAACTTACCTAGTGCTGGGGGATTTGGGTATACTAGCCCGAATGCTACTTTCACGCGCAACGTTACTACCATTGAGCAAGCCGGTACCAACCAGTATGGCTCCGTCATGCAGTCGGGTGACCAAACTTCTATTGGCCGACAGAATGAGGCTACGTTAACTCAGGTAGCTTCTTCGGCAGCGGGTGGCCATAACAATGCGTTCCAGTCGCAAACTAATGATGCTAGTGGGGGTGGTAGCGCCAATGCCCAAAATCGCGCTGCTAACCGAATGGAGGCTACCCAATCGGGTGACTACAGCGTAGTAAACCAAACCCAGCGCGGTAGTGGCAACAAGGCTACTGCCTTGCAGACAGCAGGTAGCTACAGTAACCTGTTGACTCAAAATCAGCTTGGCGTGAACAACCAAGCCTACAGTGAGCAACGTGGAAGCTACAGCCGGTCAACGCAAACGCAGAATGGCCAAAACAACCAAGGAGTGGTTATTCAAACGAGCCCTTCCTATAACAACATAGCAGAGCAAACCCAAACGGGCGATAATAACCGTGCTTATGCTGGCCAAGGCACAATGAATGCTTCAGGTATTGTTGCTTCAAGCGGTTATAACACGTCGATGCAGACCCAGACTGGTAGTGGCAACTTTTCGCGCAACGACCAGTTTGGCTCGGATGACCAAAGCTACGTAAGGCAGAACGGCACTACTAACACGGCTGCGGTAACCCAGCACTAAGCCTGCTGAAGTTTATAAGCCAGGTTCTAAACGTTTTTCTTAGCGCTTTAGAACCTGGCTTATTCTATTTCATGCTTGAGTTTAAGTACTACTTATGAAAGCTCTGCACCAAGCACTTCTGGTTGGGTTTCTTTCGGCTGTGGCGCATGCAGCCCAAGCCCAGCAGCCGGCTAGTGAAGCTGCCACGGTGCAACAGCGGCTAGCTGAAGACATTGGCCCCGACCGACTTTCGTCAGCCCTTAAGTCGCTGGAGACTGCGAGAAATATTTCTCTTTTGTCGCAGATGGGCACAAGCAATAGTGTGCGCATCGACCAGCAAGGCTTGCCGGGCGGCCTTAGCAACCAGGCGTACGTAGAGCAGGTGGGCACCGCTAATGCCCTAGGGCTAGTGCAGGCTGGCAACGGCAACTTAGCTACTAGCTCGCAAAATGGCAATGGCAACCAAGCTGACCTAACGCAGCAGGGTCAAAATAACGCTTCGGCCCTTACGCAGCGCGGCGATAATAACCGCCTGACGGGTGTGGTAGCCGCCGACCGCACTGAACTGAACATCAGCCAGAACGGCAGCAATAACCAGGTCAGCAGTGAGATTCGCGAAAGCCAGCGTAGCTACACCATCAACCAGTACGGCAATAACAACAGCCTGAAGCAGGTGGAGTCCACCATTCAGGCTACGCCGGGCTACACAGTGGAAATGCGCGGTAGCGGCATCAACCTCACTATTGAGCAGGGTAAGGTAAAGTAGCTCGCTTAATAACGAGTCAGTTGCCCAAGCTAAAAAAGGCCAGTTGCCCTAGCAGCTTGGCCTTTTTTAATTCAGGCTATCTGTGTATCTTTAACCCCTTAAAGCTGAACGATTAATCAGCTTCCCACCCTTCACTCTTCTTAGCTATGAACCCTTGGCTTTTGCTACTAGCGGCCTGGCCCGGTGCCGCCGCCCTTGGCCCCGTTCCCTGCCGCGCCCACCTCGAGCTGCAGCAGCAGGATGGCTACCTCTCCATCACGGGCCACTGCACCAACCTGCTACCTACTGCCGCGCGCTACCGCTACGAGCTATCAATGCTGCGCGAAGGCAGCGGCGGACGCTCGCAAAACACGCAGCGCGGCGAGTTTGACGCGGCCCCGGCCCAGGATGTGGCGCTGTCGCACACCCGCATTAACGCTACGGCGCAGGATACCTACCGAGTGCACCTGCGGGTACTGGATTTGGCTGGCCACGTCGTAGCCCAAGACTCGGCTGTGCAAGTGCCCGCTCGCTAATCGTTGCTGCTTCTTTTTCTGCTTCATGTTTCTCTTATTCCGCACCTGGCGTTGCTACCGCGGCACCTGGTTTGCCCTCTTATGCCTGCTGGGTTTGGCCGCTTGCGAGCCCACCCTGGTAGAGCCAGCCTACTACGGCACGCTCACCGTAACCATACTCGACGGCAGCACCAGCCAGCCGCTGGCCAACGTGGCCGTCAGCACAACGCCCGCCACCGGCTCTTACGTTACTGATGCCCGCGGTCAAGTCACCATTAGCCAAGCGCCGGCCGGCACGCTGAGCGTAGCAGCCCGCCGGGCGGGCTACGATGCTACCACCGGCAGCGCCACCATCAGCGATGGGCAAACGCAATCAATAGTGCTACTGCTCAATAAAACGACGTCTACGGCGGCGCCGGGCGCTCCTACCCGGCCTACGCCCGCCACTGGTGCCACCGACCAAGCCACCAGCTTGCGGCTGATTTGGCGCCCGGCAGCTGGCACCCAGGCAGGTGACTCGCTTAAGTACGATGTACTACTATTTGAAAGTAACAACCTCAATCAGCGCACCCTAGCCACTAATACCCGTGACACCACTGTAATAGTCGCCGACCTTCGCTACAACACTACCTACTACTGGCAGGTGACGGCCCGCAACCCGGCTGGTGCCACTGCTCGCGGGCCCGTCTGGAGCTTTCAGACGGTGGCCTTTCCTGATAATCGCTACTTGTTTGCGCGGACTGTAAATGGCAACACGGATATTTATTCTTCGGGCGCTACCGGCACAACTCCAGTGCGCCTGACCAGCGCCGTAACCGTGGAAACGGCTCCGCAACTCAGCCCGACCCGCGATATCATTGCCTACAGCTCGAACGCGAGCGGGCAGTTTCAGCTTTATACTATGAACCGCGACGGCTCGAACCAGCGCCAGATTACGACGCTATCAGTAGAGGGCTACAGCAACGCAGGCGTGGGCTACCGATGGTCGCCCGACGGGGCGCAACTCATTTACAGCCACTACGACCAGCTGTATCGCATTAACCGCGACGGTAGCGGGCTAGTGCTGCTAGCTAAGGCTCCCGCTAACCGGCACTTCCGCGAGTGTGACTGGACCGCTCAGAATGGCGGCCGGCTGGTGGTGCAAACCATTGGGTCCGACCCGTTCGACTCGGAGCTATACCTCTACAAAACGGATGGTACCAGCCCTGTGCAATTGGTAGGCAACCTACCCGGCCGGCTCGATTCACCCAGCTTTAGCGTCGATGGCACTACGGTGGTGTACACGCGCGACGTAGCCGGCTTCAATAGCACCAGCGGGCGCCAGCTCGATGCCCACATCTTCACGCAGAAGCTTGATGGCTCGGCGGCCTTCGACGTGAGTGCAGCTGCTACCAGCAATATTGCTAAGGCTACAGGTACCAACGACTTAACGCCACGCTACACGCCTACCGGCTTCCAACTCATCTTTGTTAACCGCTCAAACGACGACATCAGTGCACCGGATGTATACACCTGCAACCTAGATGGCAGCAACCGTACTAAGCTCATCGAGAACGCCTTCTGGCCAGATTATAAGTAAAAGCTAATTAAGCCGCGTTCCGGCGAGTTAGCCGGCAGCGCTGGTCCCCTACGCTTGGGGGGCCTAGGGCTGCCGGCTAATTCGTGGCCAGCCCCAGGCGCACGGCCAGCATATCGAGCAGGCGGCGGTTTAGCTCGGCGCGATGCGGGCGGTAAAATGCTAGCTCTTCGGGAGTGAGCAGCCCCACCACTATCCCTACCAGCGTGGCGCGCAGGCGGGCGTTGCGAGCCAGCAGGGCGGCGCGCTGGCGGGTGGCCTCGGCGGGGTTGGCGGCCGGGTCGGGCAGGCGGTAGTCTTGGGCAAAGTCTTCGAGCAGGCCGGCGGCTACCTCGTGTTGCAGCTTGAGCAGCGGGCGCAGCACCTGGTGCTGAAAGTCGGGCACGGTGGCGGGCGTGGGAATGGCAGCCGGCTGGCCGGCAATGGCGGGCCTTAGTGCCAGCAGCGCGGCCGGGGGGCGGGGGTAAAAAGAAGACATAGCTTGCTGTACGGTCAGTAAAAAAGCCCGACCGAAGCCGGGCTTTTAGTTTTGCAGCTACCCTAGGGGCTACTAGCGCTCAATAGTCACCTTGGTGGTGTAGGTGCCGCCGGAGGTGCGCACGCGCACTACGTAAAGGCCGGGGGCCAAGGAGCCCGTGCGCAGCTCGTAGCCGGCCTGCTGCATTTGGGCGGCGGGCACGGTGGCGGCGGGCAGCACGGCTTGGCCCAGTAGGTTGAGCAGCGTCACTTCCATGGGAGCGGCGCTGCCGAGCTGGGTGCGCACCGTGAGGCGGTCCTGGGCGGGGTTGGGGAAGGCCTCTAGGGCGCTGCCGCTCACCACGCCGTTGCGGGTGGCCAGGGTAATGGCCTTGGCGGTGGGCGACACGTCGAAGGCCTGCACGATACCCGTTACCTGGGGCACGCCCGAGCCACTTTTGTCGCCCTGCTTGGCGCTGTAGCCCATGCCCCGGCGCGCAAACACGGCCCAGATGAGGTCGGCGTTGGCGGCACCGTTGGTGAGCGTGTCGGCGCGCAGCAGCGCATCGCGGCTATCCAGGAAGCCAGGGTTGCACACCTGCAGCTTGCAGCCATCCAGCACCAGCTTCAGCAGCTTGTTGTTGCCGCCGGTGGCGCTGAAAAAGTCGGCGTTGTAGCCATACTTGTAGATGAACTGCCAGTTCAAGTCCCACAGCACCGTGCACCATACCTCGCCCACGTCGTGGGTTTCGCTGTACTTGCCAGTGGCCGTACCCAGCTGCGCGTAGGTATAGGTATTCTTGGTGATGTCGGTAGTGTAGGGCTGGTTGCGGAAGCCCGGCCCTACGCTGAAAGACTGGCTGTTGTCGTAGGTGGCAACGTAGCGCGGGGTGCTGCCGATATCGCCGGCGTGGGTGGTCATCCAGAGGGAAAAGAAGTCGCTCCAGCCCTCGCCCCCTATCTGGTTGCCCGTAGTGCCGGGCAGGCACCCCGGATTGGCCGGGCCGCCCGTCAGGCGGGTTGAGACGCCGTGCCCAAACTCGTGCGACACCACCCCGTTGTCAAACGAGCCGTCGATGTCGGGCCCTAGGGCCGCCGATACGTTGAGGGTAGCGCCCGCCCGGATGGCGGCGCGCAGCTTAAAGCCGTCGGCTCCGCTGATGAAAATGGCCGGAATGCGAATGCCCACCGTGTCGGTTCCGCCGAAGCTAACCAAGTTAGTGGTAGCCAGCGAGTCGAACACGATAACGGCGGAAGCCCCGTTGGCCTGGGCGCGCTTCACCTTGGGCGCAAACTGGTTGTTGGCGCGCGGATTGAGGCCCGTGAGCTGCGGGCAGCCGCCGCGCTGAATGAAGGCCACGTTGCCGCTCACGTCGCTGGCGTTTACGAAGGGCGTCGCGCAGCCGTGGTCGCCATTGTCGGCCGATACGCCGTCGTTGACCAGCACCAGCTTGCCGGCCAGCGGCTTCTTGGTGAGCGTGGGCCCGAAGGCTACCGCTGCAAACTGGTAGGTGCCCGCTACCGCGCTGGCGCCCGTCACGGTCAGCGCATTGGCCGGCACGTTGTCGAACAGGTACATCTGCATCCGGCCCGAAACTCCATCGGGCGTGGGCAGGAAGTTGGCGTTGTTGCGCCCGCTGCCGTCCTGCGACTCGGCGCGCAGGAAGTCGTTGCCCAGGCCCTGGCCGGTAATGTTTTTGTACTGATAATTGCCTGACGCCTCGTCGAAGCCGTGCGCCATCAGCACATCGTGGAGCATGTTGCTCCAGTAAAACAGGTTGGTGATGCCGGCGGCCAGGTTATTGGCGTTGCGTGCCCCTAGGGTCTGGTCGAAGGGAAAGTCGAAGTTGAGGGCACTCGTGCCATCGGGCGAGCTGGTTGGGCTAGCCAGGTTCGGCGACGTGGAGGCCGTGTTGCCATAATCGTCGTAGGCGGCCACGTTGTTGCCGCGCGTCAGGTACTTGCCGCTGCTCAGCAGCGAGTAGCTATCGGCAAAAAAGCCGCTGGGCGCCTTGCCTTCGGCCACTTGCCAGCCGTAGGGCGAGTACAGGGGGTTGGCCACGCTCAGCGGCACCACCTCGCGGGGGTGCACCGCGGGGTTTTCGTAGGGCACGGGCACCACAGTCAGGCTTCTGGCCGCCGTCACCCCTAGGGGGGCGGGCGCCGGGGCAGGCAGGGCGGCCAGGTTGTAGGCCAGCGCGCGCTGCTGCCGCGCTACCGCCGCGGTGGTGTGCTGCCGAAAGGTGGTGGCCTCGCTCACCACGTAGTCGGTCTTGCTGACCAGGCGGCCCGTTTGGGCATCTACGTGGGCGTTCCAGTAGTGCTGCTCGTCGAGGGTAGCGATGGCGACCGACCACACCAGCACCAGCTGCCCATCCACGGCCTCGTACAGAAGCTGCACCGGAATATTCTCTGCCGAAATGCCGCCGTTGTTGAAGGTGAGGCCGTCGGCCACGCGGGCATCTACCAGCGTGCGCAGGCCCACGGGGCGGGGCAGGCCCAGGGCCACGCTGGTGGCTACCACGGCCTGCTCGGGCGAGAGGGCCGGCGCGGGAGGCGCCGCTTTGGCGGCGGCGCCCGCCACAAAGGCTTGGGTAGTGAGCACCACCTTGCCCGCGGCATTGGTGTGCACGGCGCCGGTGGCGTTGAACACCACTAGGCCATTCACCCGCTGCTGCAAGTACGTATGGGTTAGGCCATTGGCATCGGTATAGCTATCCGTTACCAGGGAGTTGCTCACGTCGGCGGCCGTGAGGCCCTGCGCCTGGGCCCTGGTGGCAAAAGTGGCCAGCGCACCCGGCGCCACAGGCTTAGGCTGCTGCGCCAGGGCGCGGCCGGGGGCCACTAGCGCAGCCGCCACCGCCAGCAACCAATAGCCTGAACGAGTAAACTTATTGCTCATAGAAAGGAAGCAGCAGAGGATAAATGATGGCTGAAAATCAGCCATCACCAAAGGTAATTAGCCCGTCCATAAGAAGCCGGCCTTCCCAGGGGCTGGGCGGCAATTATTTTCTCCCTAATTTTTCACCGTTTAAAATACGCCCAGCTTGCTCAGCACATCCCAGAGCACCACGCCGGCCGCCACGCTCACGTTGAGCGAGTGCTTGGTACCGAGCTGCGGAATTTCCACGGCCGCGTCGCACAGCGCCAGCACCTCATCGTCCACGCCAAATACCTCATTGCCCAGCACCAGCGCCAGCGGCTGCCCTGGGGCCGGCCGAAACTGGGGCAGCGGCACCGAAGCCGTCGTTTGCTCCACGGCCACCAGCTGGTAGCCCGCGGCCTTTAGCTGCCGGGCGGCCCCTAGGGTGGTAGGGGCGTGCTCCCAGGCCACTGACTCGGTGCTACCCAGGGCCGTTTTAGTGATTTCGCGGTGGGGCGGCCGGCCCGTCACGCCGCAGAGGTAGAGCTTTTCGAGGGCAAACGCGTCGGCGGTGCGAAACACGGCGCCCACGTTGTGCAGCGAGCGCACATTGTCGAGCACCAGCACCACGGGGCTTTTGGGGGTTTGCTGAAAATCGGCGAGGGGCAGCCGGTTCAACTCCGGCATGGTGAGCTTGCGCATAGAATGACACGAAATAACGGAACGGGAAGGCGGGCGCGGCCCGGCGGCCAGCCCCGAGCTAGCTGCCCGGCAGGGCCCTAGGGGGCGGCCGCGTCGGCTAGGGCGGCGGCTACCAGGCGGCGTACCGATTCCGGGTCTACGGCTGGCGTGTCGCCCAAGTCGTCGGAGTGCGTGGCGGCGGGCTCGGCCGCTCCGAAGAGCGCCCGCGTGAAGCGAGGATACAGCAGCTGCGCCAGCAGCTGAGTGGCGCGGGCAGCCGGCGCCGGCTGGCCGAGCGCAGTTAGGAACTGCGTTATCCGCGCTTCTACGCTTTCCAGCAGCGCCTCGTGCAGGCGCACGGTACCGCCTTGCGGAAACCGGCTGGTTTCGGCGATGGCCAGTTGAAACAAACTCAGCGGCCGGCTGGAGAGGATGGTTTCGAGAAAGCGCATGCAAAACTGCGTAAGGGCGGCCGGGGGGTCGGGGGCGTAGTCGGCGGGCTGGCCCAGGTGGTGCAGCTGCAAGCCCAGCACCAGCTCGAATACGGCCAGAAATAAGTCTTCCTTGCGCCCGAAATGGGCGTAGAGCGTGCGCTTGGTGGTCCCCGCCTGGGTTGCGACATGGTCCATGGAGGTGCGCTCGAAGCCGGCTGCCAAGAAGGCGTTTTTGGCCGCAACCAATATCTGGTTGCGCAATTCGGCACCGCGCCTGGCTGGTAGCTTGCTCATGGACTCGCAAAAATGCAGCGTAAAAAACAAGTGCGTCAACTAGAAAGTATACTATACCGTATAGTATACTTACATTTGCGGCTGGCGACACAGCAGTATCGCTGCCTCCTAAGCCCGCTTTTTCTATCTTAGAAAACCAAAAAGACCATGCTAGTTGTAACCGGAGCCAGTGGCCACCTCGGCCGGGGCGTATTGGAGGAATTGCTGCGGCGCGCACCCGCCAACCAACTGATAGCTAGCGCCCGCGACCCGCAGAAGCTCAGCGACTTGGCGGCGCGGGGTGTGCAGGTGCGGCAGGGCGACTTTGCCGACCCAGCCAGCCTGGCTGCGGCGTTTGCAGGCGCCGAGCAGGTGCTGGTGGTATCGCCCGACAAGCTGGGCGAGGAAGGCCGGCAACTGAGTGAGAACGCGCTACGGGCCGCCCAGGCGGCGGGGGCCCGCCGGGTGCTGTATACCAGCCACATGGGCACCCACCCCGACTCGCCCTTCAGCGACCACTACGCCATCGAGCAGTTTATGGCCGGGCTGGGCGTGCCTTATACCTCGTTGCGCAACGGCTACTACGCCGAAAGCGCCCTCTCCCACCTCGGGCGCGGATTGGAAACCGGCGAGATTGTGGCTCCCGAAGACGGGCCCGTAAGCTGGACTACGCGCGCCGACCTGGCCGCTGCCGACGCGGCCGTGCTGGCCGGCGCGGGCCACTTCGACGGCCCCACCCCGCCGCTGGTGGCTTCGGAATCCGTCACGCTGGCCGAGGTGGCCGCCATGGCGTCCGAGCTGCTGGGGCGGGAGGTCAGGCGGGTGGTGGTGACGGACGAGCAGTGGCGCCGCGACAAGCTGGCGCAGGGAATGCCGGGCCAGTTCGTGGAGCTGCTACTCAAGTCGTACCGCGATATGCGGGCCGGGGTGTTTGCGGCCACCGACCCGACCCTAGGGCAGCTACTGGGCCGCCGCCCCCAGACCATGCGCGACTTCCTGGCCGAGCGGCTGCAACCGGCCGGGGCCTAGGGCCGCGGGCGCCCGGCAGGGCCAGCCGGCCCCGGCGGCCGAATTTTCCGGCGTAATTTGGAGTTTTGCAGGGCCGCCCGGTAGCTCGGCGGCGCCCATTTCTTTTGTGCCCGGCTGCCGGCCGGCCCCTCCGCTCCCGCCCTCAGTGTCTGCTCCTTCCTCTGTTTCCGACGCGCCCGCCAAGAAGTTTGCCATCAAGCAGCTCGGGCCCGACCACTTTGCGGCCGCGCCGGTGGCCGACACGCCCCTGATGCGCCAGTATTACCAGCTGAAGCAGCAGCACCCAGGGGCGGTACTGCTGTTTCGGGTGGGCGATTTTTACGAAACCTTCGGCGAGGATGCCGTGACGGCGGCCCGCATCCTGGACATTACCCTGACCAAGCGCGGGGCGGGCACGGTGAGCGAAGTAGCGCTGGCGGGCTTCCCGCACCACGCGCTGGATAACTACCTGCCCAAGCTGGTGCGCGCCGGCCAGCGCGTAGCCATCTGCGACCAACTCGAAGACCCTAAGCAAGCCAAGGGCCTGGTAAAGAGGGGCATCACCGAGCTGGTGACGCCCGGCGTGAGTATGCACGACCACACGCTGGAGCGCCGCCAGAACAACTACCTGGCGGCCGTGCACTTTGGCAAGCAGGAAGCGGGCGTGTCGTTTCTTGACATCAGCACCGGCGAGTTTTTGGTGGCGCAGGGCACGCTCGACTACCTGGGCAAGCTGCTGCAAAACTTTCGGCCGGCCGAGGTGCTGTTTTGCAAGCGCAGCCGCACTGAGTTCGAGGGCAGCTTCGGGCCCGACTTCTGCACCTTCGCGCTCGACGAGTGGGTATTTGGGGCCGACTATGCGCACGACACGCTTACGCGGCACTTCCGCACCACCTCGCTCAAGGGCTTCGGGGTCGATAACCTGAAGGAGGGCGTCATTGCGGCCGGCTGCATTCTGCACTACCTGGCCGAAACCAAGCACACGGATATTCAGCACATTGCCAGCCTAGGGCGGCTGGAGGAGGATAAGTACGTGTGGCTCGACCGCTTCACGGTGCGCAACCTGGAGCTGGTGCACGCCCAGCACCCCGGCGGCGTGCCGCTCATCGACGTACTCGACCAGACCCTGACGCCGATGGGCGCCCGCCTGCTGCGCAAGTGGGTGGTGCTGCCCCTGAAGGAAGCCAGCCAGATTCAGCGGCGGCTCGACACGGTAGCGGCCTTAGTAAGCAATGCCGAGCTGCTGGAAGCGGTGCAGGGCCACCTGCGCCCCATTGCTGACCTGGAGCGCCTTATCTCGAAGGTGGCGGTGCGCCGCGTGAACCCCAGGGAGCTGCTGCAACTGGCGCGGGCCCTGGAAAGCATTGCGCCGCTGCGCGAAAAGCTGGCCGCCTCGGGCGTGCGGGCCCTCGAAAAGCTAGCCGACCAGCTGCACGCCTGCGCCTCGCTGCGCCAGGAAATCACCAGCAAGATTCGGCCCGACGCGCCGCTGCTCGTCAACCAGGGCCACGTCATTCAGGAAGGCGTGGATGCCGAGCTGGACGAGCTGCGCGGCCTGGCCTACTCGGGCAAGGACTACCTGGTGCAGCTGCAGCAGCGCGAGCAGGCCGCCACGGGCATCTCGTCGCTGAAAGTGGCTTACAACAAGGTGTTTGGCTATTATCTGGAGGTGTCGAACGCCCACAAGCACAAGGTGCCCACCGAGTGGATTCGCAAGCAGACGCTGGTGAACGCCGAGCGCTACGTGACGGAGGAGCTGAAAACCTACGAGGAGAAAATCCTAACCGCCGAGGAGAAGCTGGGCGGGATTGAGGCGCGCCTCTACCAAGAGGTAGTGCTGGCGGCGGCCGACTACGTGAGCCAGGTGCAGCAGAACGCCCGCGCCGTGGGCGTGCTCGACTGCCTCGGGTCGTTTGCGGCCACGGCCCGGCAGCACCGCTACGTGCAGCCGGTGGTGAACGACGGGCCCACGCTCGACATTAAGGGCGGGCGCCACCCCGTGATTGAGCGCCAGCTGCCACCCGGCGAAAGCTACATTCCCAACGACTTGTGCCTCAGCCAGGACGACCAGCAGATAGTGGTGATAACGGGCCCGAACATGGCCGGCAAGTCGGCGCTGCTGCGCCAAACGGCGCTCATTGTGCTGCTGGCCCAGATTGGCTCGTTCGTGCCGGCCGACGCGGCTGAGGTGGGCATTATCGACAAGATTTTCACCCGCGTGGGGGCCAGCGACAACCTGAGTAAGGGCGAGAGCACCTTCATGGTGGAGATGACCGAAACGGCCAGCATCCTCAACAACCTCTCAACCCGCAGCCTGGTGCTGATGGACGAAATCGGGCGCGGCACCAGCACCTACGACGGCATCAGCATTGCCTGGGCCATTGTGGAGCACCTGCACAACAACCCGCGCGCGCGGGCCAAAACGCTGTTTGCCACCCACTACCACGAGTTGAACCAGCTGGCCGACGACTGCCCTAGGGTGCGCAACTACCACGTGGCCGTGCAGGAGGCCGATGGCCGGGTGCTGTTTTTGCGCAAGCTGCGGCCGGGCGGCTCCGAGCACTCGTTCGGCATCCACGTGGCGCGCATGGCTGGGATGCCGCCGGCGGTGGTGCTGCGGGCCAACGAGATTATGCACCACCTGGAGCAGGAGCGCGCCGGCGCCGGCCTGCCCGAAGCCGTGGACCCCGCCGCCCCCACCGAGTTTGATGAGGTGTTGGCGGGCCTCGACGAGGCGCCTAGGGCCCAGCCGCGGCCGCGCGCCACTACTGCCATGGCCACCCGGCCCACCCTGCAGCTCAGCATGTTTGAGCCCAGCGACCCTAGGCTAGAACAGCTGCGCGAGCTACTCAACACACTAGATATTAACACGCTAACGCCCATCGAGGCGCTGCTGAAGCTTCAGGAGCTGAAGGGCCTGGCGGGGGCCTAGGGGAAGTTATGAGTTAAAAAGCCCGTCATGCTGAGCTTGCCGAAGCATCTTTACCAAACTCGTATGGCGCGGTAGAGATGCTTCGGCAAGCTCAGCATGACGGGCTTTTTAACTCATAACTTTTAATTCATAATTCCTAACTACTTCAGGTAGTGAGCGCGCACCAGCTGCATGGCCGCTGCGGCGTTGGGGGTGCACACGCTGCAGGCGGTGCCCACGCCATTCACGGGGCCCTCGTACTCCCAGGTAAATGCCTTGGGGGCGGCCGTGGGCGAGGTGGCGACGCGCAGTTGGGTGCCGCTGGGGGTGAGGTAGAGCACGCGGCCGTTGGCGAACTGCACCTTGAAGCTGGGCTGGCCGCCCACGGTGGCGGGGCCAGCGTAGCGCAGGGTAGCGTCGCGGCGGTCGGCGCCGTAGCTGTACTGCATGGTGTAGCGCTGGCCGTCTTTTGTCCAAAAGCTGAAGTGCTCGTAGCTGGCCGTGCCAGGCCGGCCAAAAGCGTAGTTGGCCACGGTATTTTGGGCCTGGGCCGGGCGGGCGGCTAGCAGCGCCAGCAAAAAGACTAAGCAGTAGGGCAGCATAAGAAAGAGAGCCGCCTAGGGCGGCAGCGGTGCGCAAAGCTCCTACGCAGCTTTAAGGTAAAAAGCTGCTTTTAAGAACCCTAGGGCCCGTGTCTTGGACCGCGGCGCGGCGGCAAAAACGGAACGCTGCCTGGCGTCTTGCTGTTATAGCTACATCCAACCGCCCGGCGCGCAGCGTATAACCAGCGCCCAGTATTCTTTCTCTCAACGCACCATGACTAAGCTGTTAACGGCCGCCCTTGGCCTCGCCCTCCTGAGTTTTACTTCGTGCGGCTCGGAGCAGCCAGCCCAGGCTAAGGGCTTGGCCGCCGGCGACCCGCCCGCCAGCACCGCCGGCTTCGCGCCCAAAGACCTGACCGGCCTGGCCCAAGCCACCTTCGCGGGCGGCTGCTTCTGGGCGCAAGAAGAGGCCTTTGAGCAAATTAAGGGTGTGAAGCAGGTGGTGAGCGGCTACGCCGGCGGCACCGTGCCCAACCCCAGCTACGAGCAGGTGGCGGCTCAAAACACCGGCCACGCCGAAGCGGTGAACATCTACTACGACCCCAAGGTGGTGAGCTACCAGGAACTGGCCAACATCTTCTTCACGGCCAGCCACGACCCCACGCAGCTCAACCGCCAGGGCAACGACACCGGCCCCGAGTACCGCTCGGTAGCCTTTTACCGCACGCCCCAGGAAAAGCAGATTATCGAGCAAACCATTGCCAAGGTGAACGCCTCGAAAGAATACGATAGCAAAATCGTGACCCAGGTGACGCCCCTCACCAAGTTTTGGGATGCCGAGGAGTACCACCAGGGCTACTTCCGCCTGCACCCCGACAACCCCTACATCGAGGCCGTATCGGCCCATAAGGTGGAGCACGTGCGCAAGCTGTTTCCGCAAGATTTGAAAGCCAACCTACCGGTGCTGTAGCCCAATCGGCCTAGGCCCACCCACGCACAAAAAGCCCCGCCAGCTTGCGCTGGCGGGGCTTTTTGTGAAATTACCCCTGGCGCAGGCCCTAGGCGCGCACCCGGCTGCTGTCGCTGGCGGCCCAGCGGCGGGCCTCGTCGGCATCGGCAAAGTGTAGAGTATCGAAAGGAATGTGGGCCGTGGCCCGCTGCATGATGTTTTGGATGCCCATCTGGTTGAGGCCATCCTGCGACATAACAATGGCGAGGCGCTTCACTCCTAGCTTGGCAAACTCCGGAAACCACACCTGGTTAATCCAGTCTTGGTCGGCGGGGCGAATAGCGCGCAGCAGCGTGTTATTGGCGACGTAGCCCTGGATGCGCAGCGTCCGCATCTGCCGGAGCACCTCGGTGAGCGACGCGCGCAGCTGCTCCGAGTTCACAAAACCCAGCCATTCGGTTTCGAGGGTGGCATTTTTGGGGTCGTGGTGCAGCAGCAGAAAGTTGGTACGATAGATAACTGGCATAGAGGCTAAACGCAACTTTGGTAAACTAATAATTACGAACTATACAAATTTACGCCCTAGCATACGATGCCCCAAGCGCAAAGGATAGGCCTATATTGGCTGGCGCTTCTATTTTTCCACGATGCTGCAGTCCAAGCTTCCCGAGGTCGGGGTCAGTATTTTTTCGCAGATGACGGCCCTGGCGCAGCAAACGGGCGCGCTTAACTTAGCCCAGGGCTTTCCGGACTACGACCCGCCGCTGCTCCTGCGCGAGGCGCTGGCCCGCCACGCCCTAGCCCCTGGCAGCCACCAATACGCGCCCATGCCGGGGCTGCTGCGCCTGCGCCAGGCCATTGCCGCCCAGGTGGCCCGCCTGCTACCCGAGGCCCCCGCCCCCGATGCCGACCAGGAAATAACCATTCTGGCTGGGGCTACCGAAGGGCTCTACGCGGTGCTGGCCGCCGTGGTGCGCCCCGGCGATGAAGTCATTATCCTGGAGCCGGCCTACGACTTGTACGGGCCCGCCGTGCGGCTGCAGGGGGGCGTGCCGCGCTACGTGCGCCTGCCCGCGCCGCACTTCCAGCCCGACTGGGCGGCGGTGCGGGCGGCGTGCTCGGCGCGCACTAAGCTGCTCCTCATCAACACGCCGCACAATCCGAGCGGGGCCGTATTCACCGCCGCCGACTGGCAGGCCCTAGGGCAGCTAGCCGAGGACTACGACGCCCTAGTGCTGGCCGACGAGGTGTATGGCCCGCTGGTGTACGACGGGGTGGCGCCCGGCAGTGCTTGGCAGCACCCCGCCTTGCGGGCGCGCAGCTTCGTGCTGGCCTCGTTTGGCAAAACTTACCACGCCACCGGCTGGAAGGTGGGCTACTGCCTGGCGCCACCCGCCCTCACGACCCAGCTGCGGCGGGTGCACCAGTTCGTCACCTTCGCCGTGAGCACGCCCACCCAGCACGCCCTAGCCGATGCGTTAGAGGCTGACCCTACCGATGCGCACTGGCGCGGGCTGGCCACCTTTTACCAGGCCAAGCGCGACGCCTTCCGGACGGGGCTGGCGGGCAGCGCGTGGCAGCTGCTGCCGGTGCCGGGCGGCTATTTCCAGCTGGCGGGCTACGCGGCTTTTTCCGGGGCCGGTGACCTGGCATTTGCCCAGGAGCTGGCCCGCGCCTGGGGCGTGGCCGTGGTGCCCGTGTCGGCTTTTTACCACGACGGCTACGACCCCGGCCTAGTGCGCTTTTGCTTTGCCAAGGAGGCGGCTACGCTGGCGGCGGCCACGGCGCGGCTGCGGCGCCCGCCCGGCGCTGGCACCTAGCTGGGCGCGCGGCGGGGCCCTAGGGGCTTTTAGCCATCCTCAAGGAGCGCGCTGCTCACCGCTTGCCATCACTTAAGCCGCCCGGTGGTTCGCCTGGCCACCGCGCGGCAATAACCTTATCATTATCAACTATTTATTTATAGATGCCCTACTCACCAGCAGGTAGCATTATCGTGTAATTTATATCCTTTTCTTTGTACTTTTCCACCCTATGCAAGATTTAACGGTTTCGATAGTGCAGCCTACGCTGCACTGGCACCAGCCGGCCGCCAACCGGGCGTTGCTGGCCAGTTTGCTAGAATCGGCCCTCGACGGCTCGGGCCTCACGGACCTCATTGTGCTGCCCGAGATGTTTACCACGGGCTTTACCATGGAGGCCCACACCCAGGCCGAGCCCACCAACGGCCCTACCCTAGACTGGATGCGCGCGCAAGCCGCCCGGCACGGCGCCGTCGTAACGGGCAGCGTGCTGATACAGGAAAATAATAGCTTTTACAACCGCCTGCTGTGGGTGCGGCCCGATGGCAGCTATGCCAGCTACGACAAGCGCCACTTGTTTCGGTTGGCGGGTGAGCACCAGGTGTTTACGCCCGGCCGCCAGCGGCTGGTAGAGGAGTGGCGTGGCTGGCGCATTCTGCCCCTGGTGTGCTACGACCTGCGCTTTCCGGTGTGGAGCCGCAACGAAACCACCCAGCCCTACGACCTGCTGCTGTACGTGGCCAACTGGCCCCAATCCCGCATTGAGGCCTGGAACACCTTGCTGCAGGCTCGCGCCATCGAAAACGTGAGCTACGTGGTGGGCGTCAACCGCCTGGGCAACGATGGCCGCGGCCAGCCCCACTCCGGCCAGTCGGCCCTGCTCACCATGCAGGGCAATTACCTGGCCCAGGCCGGCAACCTGCAAACGGTGCTCACCCGCACTCTGCAGGCGAAGGCGCTCACCCAGTTCCGCCAGGAAATGCAGTTTCTGCTGGATGCCGACGATTTTTCGCTCTCTGCCACCTAGCCGGCCCCTAGGCCTTAGGGTGCGGCGCGGTAGCCAAGGCGCCGCCTGGCAACCTACAGCGAAGTTAGAGTCAGTGAACAGTAGGGGCGCGGCCCTAGGGCCTGGCTACTCGGCCACGGCTAGGCGCTGGGTGGTGCTGGTGCCATCGGCGGCGGTGGCCTGGGCCACGTAGAGGCCGGGCGCCAGGCCCGCCAGGTTGAGCTGGTGGGTGCGGGCCAGGGTGGCGTCGGCCAGCACCCGGCGGCCAGCCAAGTCGAAGAGCACCAGGCGGGTAGGCTGGGCGGTTTCGGCGGTGGCGGCGCGGGCGGCGGGGTTGGGATAGACGCTAAAGGCCAGGGCCGCGGCGGCGCCTGGCTGGGTGGCCAGCACCGCGCGGGGCCGCGGCAGGTAGCTCACCAAGCCGCCGGTTTCGGTACCCAGGTACAGCTCGGGCGTGCCATCCTGGTTGAGGTCGGCGGCGGTGGGAGCCATGTGCAAGGCGCTGTAAGTATGGCCAAGCACGGACGCCGTATACTGCCCGCTAAGCGCGTTATAGAACAGGTTATTGCTACCCGCAAAGCTGCCGCTTTGGCCGCGGAAATCCGCGTACAGGACAATGGCGCCGGTACCGTCGGCCGTTAACAGGTCGGGCTGGCCGTTGCCGTCGAAGTCGGCCACCGCTACGGCCAGGTTGGGGGGGCGGCTGCCGGCGGTGCGCAGCTGGCCGTAGTCGGCATCGGCCAGCACAAACAGGTTATCGAGGTTGCCTTGCCCCGCCGCGCCCCGGTTGCGGAAGTAGCGCAGGCTGCCCGCACCCGGCAACACATTGGTGCCGAGCAGTATATCCACGTAGCCGTCGCCGTCCACGTCGTAAAAGCAGGGCGTATCGTTTGGGGTGGCGGCCAGCGAGCCCGTGCCGCTGGCGTCCTTGAAGTAGCTGACCTGGCTAGGCGTGAAGCTGGCCGCCTGCCCGCGGCCGGCCGCGTTCAGCAGGTAGTACAGGCGGTTGGTGGTGCCGTCGTAGGCCGAGTATGTTAGGTCGAGGGTGCCGTCGCGGTTGAGGTCAACCAGGGCGGGGCGCAGGCTTTCGAAGCGGGCATTGGCCGCCACGGCGGCCGCGCCCAGGCCCAGGTAGTCGTCGCTCACCAGCCGGTACACAGGGCGGCGGGCGGTGCCCACGTTGCGGTAGTAGGATAGGCTGGCGCGGTAGTAGCCGTTCACCTGGTCGCCCTGGTTGCCGATGAGCATGTCGGGCAGCCCGTCGCCGTCGAGGTCGCCAAACGCCGCCATGGCGCCTTCGCTCACGTCGAGCATCTCGCTTTGCAGGAAGCTGCTGTTGGTCAGCGTATAGCTGGGGGTAGCGCTGGCGCTGGTGGCGGCGTTGTGGTACAGGCGCACGCACTGGCGCAAGCTTACCCGGTCGGCCGAGTTGTCCAGCATGTTGGGCGCAATCAGCAAATCGGGCACCCCGTCGAAGTCGGCGTCGAGCTGGTAGGGCGCCGGAAATACGGGCAGGTTGACCGGCGCGGCCGCTGACGGGAAGCTGCTGCTGGCCCCCGCCGGGGCGAGCAAGGCGTCGGTGCTGCTGGCCCCCGAGTTGAGCAGGCGGGTGAGGGTGGCGCAATTGTCGCGCCCGTCCAGCAAGTCGAGCTTGCCGTCGCCGTTGAGGTCCAGCAGCAGCACGTTGTGGCCCTGGCTGTGGTCGGTGCGGTAGGTGGCGCAGGGCGAGGTGTCGCCCACTAGCTGGTAGGAGTTGCAGCTGACGCAGGATACCTGCAGTTGCCCCCAGTAGGTGCTCACCCGGTTGAAGGTGCTGACGCCCCCGCAGGCATCGGGGCTGGCGTTGAGGTACAGCTCGAGCAGCGTCGAGCCGTAGAAGTCGTAGGTCAGAATATCGAGCTTGCCATCACCGTTCACGTCCTGAATGGCGGGCAGGTTGTAGGCCCCAATGTTGAGGTTGGCGGTGTAGCCATTGCCGGCCGGAAACGACAGCTCGCCGTTGGCCAGCACAAAGCTGGGCCGGCCGCTGGCATCGGCCGCGTTGCGAAACACCCGGATGTTGCCGCTGGTCCCGGCCGTAAATAAGTCGGGCCGCCCGTCGCAGTCGTAGTCGCGCAGCAGCGCCCAGCCCGTCATATCGGCCGGAAAAGCGGCGGCGTAGTCGGGGGCGTAGCGGTAGCGCCGGCCGCTGGGGGTGGCCACGCTCAGCCAGGTGTAGCTGCGGGCCGACTCGCGGTCGAAGGCGTAGAGGTCGGGCTGGCCGTCGCCGTCGAGGTCGAGGGCACTGAACTGCGGCGTGTTGAGGCCACCCACCCAGGCCTGGGCTAGCGTATCGGCGCCCTGCACCACCTGGGCCACGCTGCCAAACGCCAGCCCCACGCCTTGGGCCCGCGCGGGCCGGGCCACCCCCAGTGCCACCAGCACCCCTAGGGTCCCCCACCAAGTAAACCGTGTTCGCATCGAAGTAACGTAAAGAAAATGAGCCCCGGCTGCCTAACACCGCCGGCCGGGCCAAGGGTTGCAGCCGCCCGCCAAAAGCCGCTAAAAACTACGGCGGCGGGCGGCACAATTTGGTAACGGCCCCGGCCACCCGATTATTTTCGGCGGGCGGCCCTAGGGCCGGCGCGGGCCAAAAGGCGGGCCCGCCCCACCTTTGCGGGCGCGGCGGCCCTAGGCCGGGTTGCCCGCGCCGCCCCCTATGACTCTCTACGACCACTACCTCGCCGCCCAGGGCCAGGTCAGCACCGATTCGCGCCAGCCGCAGCTAGGCACCTTGTTTTTTGCCCTCAACGGGCCCAGCTTTCGGGGGGCTGCCTTTGCGCCGGGCGCGCTGGCCGCCGGCGCCCGCCACGCCGTGGTAGACGATGCCGCCCTGGCCGCCACCGACGCCGCCCGCTACACCTACGCCGCCGACCCGCTGGCCGCCCTGCAAGCCCTGGCCCAGGAGCACCGCCGCCACTTCCGGGGCCCGGTGCTGGCCGTGACGGGCTCGAACGGCAAAACCACCACCAAGGAGCTGCTCACGGCGGTGCTGGCCCAGAAGTACAACGTGCTGGCCACCAGCGGCAACCTCAACAACCACATCGGCGTGCCGCTCACCTTGCTGCGCCTGCGCCCCGAGCAGCACGAGCTGGCCGTGGTGGAGATGGGCGCCAACCACCGGGGCGAGATTGCCGCCTACTGCCAGTGGGCCGCCCCCACCCACGGCCTCATCACCAACATTGGCAAGGCGCACCTCGAAGGCTTTGGCGGCGAGGAAGGCATTGCCTTGGGCAAGGGCGAGCTGTTCGACTACCTGGCCGCGCACCAGGGTACCGCCTTCGTCAACACCCTCGATGCCAAGTTGCCCGCCCTGGCCGCTGCCGTGGCCTGGCGCATCAGCTACCCTGCCCCCTCTGACAGCTACGCCACCACCCTGCTCGGCGCCGACCCGGCCCTGCGCCTGCGCCTCTGGGATGGCACCGGCGTGGCGGCCCAACTCACGGGCGAATACAACTTCCCGAACATGGCCGCCGCCGCCGCCGCGGGCGCGCACTTTGGGGTGCCTACCACCCAGATAGCCGCCGCCCTAGGGGCTTACAACCCGCAAAACAACCGCTCGCAGCTGCTGCGCACCGTCCGCGGCAACGACCTCATCCTCGACGCCTACAACGCCAACCCCAGCAGCATGGCCGCCGCCCTGCGCAGCTTTGCCAGCCGGCCCACGGCCGCCGACCAAAGCCGCTGGGTTATCCTGGGCGACATGTTTGAGCTGGGCGACAGCGCTTTGGCCGAGCACCAGGCCCTAGGCGAGCTGCTGGCGGAGCTACAGCTACCCAACGCCCTGCTGGTGGGCCCGTTGCTGCAGGCCGCCGCGCAAACGCACCCCGCCGCCCATCATTTCGCCACCAAAGCCGAGGCCGCCGCCTGGCTGGCGGCGCACCCCCTAGCCGGGCAGCTGGTGCTGCTAAAAGGCAGCCGCGGCATGGGCCTGGAGTCGCTGCTAGACGTACTGTAATTCGTTAATAGCAGTGAGTTCAACCAAAAAAGGCCGTCATGCTGAGCCCCGCGAAGCATCTCTACCGGGTAACTAACCTCAAACGTTAGGTTTACTTACGCAGTAGAGATGCTTCGCGGGGCTCAGCATGACGGCCTTTTTTGGTTAACGTTAACCTTAACAACCACTAACGTCCTGCTTAAAACGGGCTATCGAATTCGGCCAGCGTGGGCAGAATGGCATCTTTGGGAGATATCAGCGCCTCGCTGGGCAGCTGCCAGTTGATGCCCAGGGCGGGGTCGTTCCACAGCAGGCCGCCCTCGGCGGCGGGCGCGTAGTAGTCGGTGCACTTGTAGAGAAACAGCGTGTTATCTTCCAGCGCCACGAAGCCGTGGGCGAAGCCGACGGGCACGAAAAAGACGTTGCCCAGCGCGGCGGTTAGCTCTACCGTAGCGTGTTGGCCGTAGGTAGGCGAGCCCGCCCGCAGGTCCACCACCACATCGAGGGCGCGGCCCTGAGCTACGCGCACCAGCTTAGCCTGGGCGTGGGGCGGGCACTGGAAGTGCAGCCCGCGCACGGTGCCGGCCTTCGAGCTGCTTTGGTTGTCCTGCACCCAGTCGAGGTGCGGCAGCCCCAGGCCTTCCATGGTGCGGGCGCTGAACGACTCGAAGAACGCGCCGCGGTCGTCGCCAAAAATGCGGGGCCGAAACTCCAGCAGACCCTCGATGGGGAACGTTGATACTTGCATATGGGAGGTAAAATTAAGGGCAGCTTGGACGCTGCGAGTTTGAGCGCGAGCGCCAGCGAGCATCCTCGCGGTAGCGTCGTCCGGTCTCGCCTGCTCGCTGCGCTCGCGCTCGGACTCGCAGCGTCCAAGCTAATTTTTGCCCGCCTCGGCTACGGCGGCCAGGTACTCGCGCAGCACCAGCTTTTCGTCAAACTTTTCGGCGGCCAGCTGGCGGCTAGCTTCGCCCATAGCAAGCAGGCGCTCGGGAGGCAGCTGCGCCATTTGCAGCAGCTTGGCGGCCAGGTCGTCGGCCGAGCGCACCTGGCAGAGGTAGCCGTTGCGGCCGTTTTGCACGGTTTCGCGGCAGCCGGGCACGTCGGTGGTTACCAGGGGCTTGCCGCAGGCCGCCGCTTCGAGCAGCGTTTTGGGGGTGCCCTCGCGGTAGCTGGGCAGCACCACGCAGTGCGCCCGGTGCAGGTGGGCGGCCACGTCGTCGCTGGTGCCCAGGTAGTCCACGTGGCCCTCGGCCAGCCACTGCTCGAAGGTGGCGCGCGGCACGCCCACGCCGCCGGCTTCGTCGAGGCCGCCCAGCAGCTGCAGGCGCACGCTGGCCGGGCCTAGGGCCTGCCGCACCTGCCGAGCCGCCTCGAAGTATTCCACTACGCCTTTTTCGTAGAGCACCCGCGCCACCATTAGGAAGGTGAAGGGCGTAGCTGGCGGCGCGGCAACGGGCTGAAACCGTGCTAAATCGACACCCGAGCCGGGCACCAAGCCCGTGAGCATGGGCTTCACCAAACCGTAGCGGATGAACAGCTCCCGGTCGTCATTATTCTGAAAAAAAACCTTGTAGGGAAACTGAAACGCGAAGCGGTACAGGCCCCGCGCCACCTTACTCACCAGGTTTTCGACGATGAACACCGTGCCCAGCCCACTCACGTTGTTGATGCACGGAATGCCCGCCAGCCGGGCCGCCAGCGTGCCGTAGATGTTGGGCTTGATGGTGAAGTGCAGCAGCACATCGGGCCGCTCACGCCGGTAAATGCGCAGAAAGCGGCGCGTGAGCTGGGCGTCTTTCACCGGGTTGGTGCCCTTGTTTTCCATCAGAATGGGCACGTAGCGGCAACCCAGCTCGCTTTCCAGTCGGCCCGAGTAGTCGTCGGGCGGGGCGATGGCCAGCACTTCGTGGCCGGCGGCTTGCAAGGCGCGCACCAGCCCGCGGCGAAAATTCCAGATGTTCCAGGAAGTATTAATGACGACGGCGACGCGCAAGCTGTAGATGAGTAAATGAGTAGATAAGTAAATCAGGCCTGTGGCGCTGAGCAGCAGGGCTAGCCTAACTCACTCATTTACGCACTTGCTCATTTACCATCGGCAAAGGTCGGGCGCCGGCGCGGAGCCGGGCGCAGCTTGGGTTACTTTCGGGAAAGTTTTTGCGTTGCTCCTTTATGCTTGCCTATTTTTTGCTGGTGCCGCTGCTGCTGGCGCCGCCCCGCCCAATCTCCGCTGGCCCGCCCGAATCGGGCCAGAAGCTCTTTAGCATCTACTGCGCCCGCTGCCACGGCAAGGATGGCCGCCTAGGCCTCAACGGCGCCCACGACCTAACCAAGAGCAACCTCAACGTGATAGGCCGCACCTATTTGGTAACGAACGGCATGGGCAAGATGCCTGCTTTCAAGAGTGAGCTAACGCCCGCCGAGGTGCAGCGCGTAGTGGAGTACTCCTTAACGCTGAAGTAAGGTATCGCTGTGCGCCACCCACTTTGCTTCGGCTTACTGGTAGTAGGTATGCTGGCCGCCTGCCCGGAAATTGGTTACCAGTAGTGGCGGCCGACAGCAGCTTCCGGGGCTACGTTCACGAAAGCCAGCTTTACCTCTTGGGAAACCTGAAGCTGGTTATCGAGTCGCATGGCACCAGCTTTGGGATTACCAGCGTGGCGCCTTACGACTAGTGCGGCTGGCTTATGCTTATTTATGCGGGCAGACAAGCACTAAAATATATTCTTCTGGGCGTGCAAGAACATAGTGGTTAAGTGCCAGAAAACTGGTTACTTAGCGGCCTCACCTTTTTTCTGCCGCTGTGAAACACTTACTCCTGCTAGGAGGCGCTGGCTTGGCCCTAGGGCTGGCCGCGCTTCCCCACCCCACCCTGGCCCAAAAGGCCGCGCCGCTGCCGGCGGGCGTTACGCAAGTAACTAGCGTCGAGGGCATTACCGAATACAAGCTAGCCAACGGGCTGCGCGTGCTGCTCTTCCCCGACCAAAGCAAGCCCACGGCCACCGTCAACATCACCTACCTGGTGGGCTCGCGGCTGGAGGGCTACGGCGAAAGCGGCATGGCCCACCTGCTGGAGCACATGGTGTTTAAGGGCTCGACCAAGCACCCCAACATCCCGCAGGAGCTGACCGAGCACGGCGCCAGCCCCAACGGCACCACCTGGCTCGACCGCACCAACTACTTCGAAACCTTCGCCGCCACGCCCGAGAACTTGAAGTGGGCCTTGAGCCTGGAGGCCGACCGCATGGTGAACTCCTTTATCGCCAAGAAGGACCTCGACAGCGAGTTCAGCGTGGTGCGCAACGAGTTTGAAAGCGGCGAAAACTCGCCCAGCCGGGTGCTGGAAGAGCGCGTGATGAGCAGCGCCTACCTGTGGCACAACTACGGCAAGAGCACCATCGGCTCAAAGGAAGACATTGAGCGCGTGCCGATTGACAACCTCAAGGCCTTCTACCAGAAGTACTACCAGCCCGACAACGCGGTGCTGCTGGTGGCCGGCAAGTTTGACCCCGCCCAGACCCTAGGGCTCATTCAGCAGGATTTTGGGCCCATCCCCAAGCCCACGCGGGTGCTGGCGCCCACCTACACCACCGAGCCTACCCAGGACGGCGAGCGCGCCGTGACCCTGCGCCGCCCCGGCGACACCCAGGGCCTGGCTATGGCCTACCACATTCCGGCCGGCACCAGCCCCGACTACCCGGCCGTGGATGCGCTGGTGGAAGTGCTGACCAACCGCCCCTCGGGCCGCCTCTACAAGGCGCTGATTGAAAGCAAGAAGGCCGCCAGCACCTGGGGCTACGCACCCGCCCTGCACGACCCCGGCTACGCCTACTTCTACGCCGACGTGCGCCAGAACCGCTCGCTCGACTCGGCCCGCACGGCTATGGCCGGCGCCCTCGACGCGGTGGGCACCACCCAGCCGCCCACGGCCGAGGAGGTGGCCCGCGCCCAAACCACGCTGCTCAAAAACGTGGAGCTGCTGTTTCAGAAAAGCGACGAGCTGGGCCTGACCCTGAGCGAGTACATTGCCACCGGCGACTGGCGCCTGGTGTTTCTATACCGCGACGCCCTGCGCAAGCTTACGCCGGCCGATGTGCAGCGCGTGGCCGCCGCCTACCTCAAGCCCAGCAACCGCACGGTGGGCGAGTTTATTCCCGACAATAAGCCCGACCGCAGCCTTATCGCGCCTGCGCCCGACGCGGCCAGCCTCGTGCAGGGCTACAAGGGCGACCCGCCTATTGCCATGGGCGAAGCCTTCGACGCCTCGCCGGCCAACATCGATACCCGCACCAAGCGCGGCGCGCTGAAGGACGGCCTCAAGTACGCCTTCTTGCAAAAGCAGAACCGCGCCAACGCCGTGAACGCCGAGCTAAAGCTGCGCTACGGCACGGAAGCGACGCTGACCAACAAGCTGGGCCTAGGGTCCGTGACGGCCAGCATGCTGCAGCGCGGCACCAAAACCCGCAGCTACGCCCAAATTCGCGACGCCTTCGACAAGGCCAAGGCGCAGGTGTACTTCTACGGCGGGGGCCAGTCGGCGGGCGTGGCCATCCAGACCGATAAGGCGCACTTGCCCGCGGTGATGGACGTGGTGCTGGACTGCCTGCGCAACCCCACCTTCCCGGCCGACGAGTTTGAGAAGCTGAAGCAGGAGCGCCTGGCCAGCCTAGAAGCCCAGAAGCAGGACCCACAGGCGCTGGCCTTCAACCTGGCGCGGCGCCTGAACGACCCCTGGCCCAAGGACAACATCATGGCCACGCCCTCCTTCGACGAGCAGATTGCCGGCCTCAAGGCCATGACGGTAAACGACGTGCGCGCCTTCTACAAGCAGTTTTACGGCGCCCAGAATGCCACGCTGGCCGTGGTGGGCACCTTCGACGAGCCGGCCCTGCGCCAGCGGGTAGACAAGCAGCTGGGCTCGTGGAAAGCCGCCACCCCCTACGCCCGCATCTCGCAGCGCATCTTCCCCGGCACTGCCCAAAGCCAGAGCCTGCAAACCAACGACAAGGCCAACGCCATGTTCGTGACCATGCTCAAGTACCCGCTGCGCGACGACTCGCCCGACTACCCGGCCGTGTACATGGCCAACTACATCCTGGGCGACGGTTTCCTGAACTCGCGCCTGGCCACCCGCATCCGCCAGAAGGAGGGCGTGAGCTACGGCGTGGGCTCGTGGGTGTCGGCCGACGACAACGACGAAGTGGGCACCTTCAACTCCTACGCCATTTATAACCCTGACAACTCGGCCCGCCTCGAAGCCGCCTACCGCGAGGAAATGGAGCGCTTGGCCAAGGACGGCGTGACGGCCGACGAGCTGAAAGCCGCCAAGTCGGCCGCCCTGCAAGCCTTCCAGGTGCAGCGCGCCGACGACCGCAACGTGGCCAGCACCTGGACCCAGTACCTGACCAACGGCAAGAACCGCACCTATGCCTACGACGCCGAGCTGGAGCAGCGCATCAGCGCCCTCACGCCCGAGCAAGTGAGTGCCGCCGCCAAGAAGTACCTGGACTACAAGAACCTGGTGATTGTGAAAGCCGGCGACTTCGCCCGCAAGCCGGCCCCGACCAAGCCGCAGCCTTAGGGGTAGCCAGGAGCGGCAAAAAAATAAATAGACGGTCATGCTGAGCGAAGTCGAAGCATCTCTACCACATAAGTACCAATCGTTAAGATTACTTACGCGGTAGAGATGCTTCGACTTCGCTCAGCATGACCGTCTTGTTTTTTTCTTCTTTAATAAAGAGTTGTTACCGATTAGATTCCAGAAAAATATCCGCCCATTGCAGCCCTAGGCCCGGCAGCAGCGGGGAGGGCACTGGGCCCGGCTCGCCGTATTCGCCGGCCAAGCGGTAGCGGCCAGTGGCGGCGTCGCGCACAAATACCGTAATGTCTTGCTCCATGGGGGCCACAATCCAGTATTCGCCCACACCGGCTTCCTCGTAGAGGTCGTATTTACCCTTCCAGTCGCGGGCCGCCGTGCCGGGCGAGAGGACTTCCACTATCAGGTCGGGCGCCCCTAGGCAGCCGCGCGGCTCGATTTTGCGCGGGTCGCAGATAACGCAGATATCGGGCTGCACCACCGTATGGATGGTTTCCGCCTCGGCCGCGCGGCCCGGCTGGGGCAGGCGCACGTCGTAGGGAGCTACCCGCACCTGGCAGGGCTTGCCCAGCAAATGACCATAGAACTTATAATTCAATGCTCCCACGATGGCTTGGTGCAAGTCGGTGGGCGCGCTCATGCGGCGCATGATTTTACCGCGCCACAGCTCCACCAACTCCTGAAACTGCCAGCTCAAGTAATCGGCGTAGGAGTAAGTGCCGGCGGGGTCGAGGTCGGCCAGCGAGGTAACGGGGGCAGTAGTCGTCATGAGGTAAAAATACGGCTTGGCACTACCACTCAACGTTTCTACCGTACTTGGTGTTAACCTAGCTAGCGGCCAACTCCGCTACTACTACCCTATGGCCAAAAAAGAAGGCAACCGCAGCGGCACCCGCCACATTGGCGCTACCGATAGCACCCCGGCCCGCCGCGACGCCAAAACACCCCAGCACCTGCTGAAAGTAAAAACCCACGCCACCGCTAAGGAGCGCGAGACCGCCGTGCTGGTGAGCGTGCCCCCGCGCCGCCAAAGCGACCTACAAACCACCGAATACCTCGACGAGCTGGCGTTTCTGATTGAAACGGCCGGCGCCGAAGCTACCAAACGCTTCGTGCAGAAGCTAGAAAAGCCCGACATCCGCAGCTATGTGGGCGAGGGCAAGCTGGCCGAAATCAAGGCCTGGGTGCAGCACGAGAAATCGAGCATGGTAGTGTTCGACGACGACCTCTCGCCCTCGCAGCTGCGCAACCTGGAGGCCGAGCTAAAGGTCAAGATTGTGGACCGCTCGCTGCTAATTCTGGATATTTTCGCGTTGCGCGCCAAGTCGGCCACCGCCCGCACCCAGGTCGAGCTGGCGCAGTATCAGTACCTGCTGCCGCGCCTGACGGGCCTCTGGACCCACTTGGACAAGCAGCGCGGCGGCGTGGGCATGAAGGGCCCCGGCGAAACCGAGATTGAAACCGACCGCCGCGTGGTGCGCGACCGCATCGCGTTTCTCAAGGAGAAGCTCGAAGACCTGGACAAGCAGGCCCATACCCAGCGCAAGACGCGCACCAACACCATTCGAGTGGCGCTGGTGGGCTACACCAACGTGGGCAAGAGCACCATCATGAACCTGCTGGGCAAAGCCGAGGTCTTTGCCGAAAACAAGCTGTTTGCCACCGTGGACGCTACCACCCGCAAAGTGGTGCTCGACAACCACGTACCCTTCCTGTTAAGCGACACCGTTGGGTTCATTCGCAAGCTGCCCACCAAGCTCATCGAGAGCTTTAAAAGCACCCTGGACGAAATACGCGAGGCCGACTTACTGATGCACGTCGTGGATATTTCGCACCCGGCCTTCGAGGAGCACATGGAAGTGGTGAACGAAACCCTGCGCGAGATTGGCGCTTCCGACAAGCCTAGCATCTTGGTATTTAACAAGATAGACCAGTACCAGGCGGAAGAAACCCAGCCCGCGCCGGCCCTGGCCCTGGCGGGTGCCGACGAGGACGACGACTTCCCAGTTGATTTTGCCGAGCCCGCCGCCCGCCCACCGTTGGCCGAGCTAGAAGCCTCCTACATGGCCCGCCTGCACGACCCGGTGGTATTTATTTCGGCCCAGCAAAAGGAGAACATCGACGCCCTGCGCGAGCTGCTGGGCCGCAAGGTGGCCGAGCTGTACCACGCCCGCTACCCCTACGCCCACCCCGGCGAAAGCTGGGCAACGCCGAGTGAGTAGCCTAGGGGTGCTTGAGCGGAAAAGTAAAAAAAGGCGGTCATGCTGAGCTTGTCGAAGCATCTCTACCGCGTAAGTAAACCTAGCGTTTGAGGTTAGCTACGCGGTAGAGATGCTTCGACAAGCTCAGCATGACCGCCTTTTTTATTGAGGCAGCCCCTAGGCCTGCTCGGCCCGCTGCTTCAGATACTCCAGCCAGCGGGCGTTGCCTTTATCTAGGGCGGGCTGCAGGATAGGCTGCAGTAGGCTTACCAGCCAGCCCTCCATGCTTTCTTCGGCGGTTACTTCGGTGTAGCCATCGCGGCTGGCGAACTGCCAGTTGTGCACTGTGAAGGCGCCAAAAGCTGTGCCCGACCAGCCGAAGCGGGCGCCGGACTCGACGGTGTGCAGCGTGGAGTGAATGGGCAGGTAGCCGCTGGCGCTCCAATTGAAGCGGGCGCCATCTTGCGCGGGGCCGGGCAGGTGGGCGTAGGCGATGTCGGGCTGCCAGGCGGGCCAGCTGTTTACCTCGCTCAGCACCTGCCAGGCCCGCTCGGCGGGTGCCTGCACGCGGATGGTGTGCTTGCTGCGCACGGGCGCAGTGGGATTGAGCTGGGAAGTAGGCGCCTGGCGGCGGGTTCTTTCGAGTAGCACCACGCCGGCCACCGCGCCGAGCAGCAGGCTACCGTAGGTAAGCAAACGCTTGTTCATATGAAAGCTGGGAAAAGTCGGGGGAAGTATGGAGGTGCATACGGTAAATCGGCGGCTTGGCTGCCCTAGGGCCCCGGCGGCCAGCTAGCGGGCGCCGGGGCCCTAGGGCAGCCATAGTCCGTGCCGCTGGCCCGAACTTGCCGCCTCACTCGCCTCTGCCCTGCTTGCATACCCTCGCCCAGCTCCGCGCCGGCCACTTGGCCGGCACCACCCGCCTCGACTTGTCGGCGGGCCTCACCGAGTTTCCGCCCGAAATTTTTGACCTCGCCGACTCGCTCGAAATTCTGAACCTCTCGGGCAACGCCCTGCGCAGCCTGCCCGCAGACTTGCCGCGCCTGCACCGCCTGCAAGTCATCTTCTGCTCCGACAACCAGTTTACCGAGCTGCCCGCCGTGCTGGGCGAGTGCCCCAACCTAACTATGATTGGCTTCAAGGCCAACCAGCTACGCACCGTGCCGCCCGCTGCCCTACCGCCACGCCTGCGCTGGCTCATCCTCACCGATAATGAGCTGTCGGAGCTGCCCGCCGAAATCGGCAACTGCCCCGACTTGCAGAAGCTAATGCTGGCCGGCAACCGCCTGCGCCAGCTACCGCCCAGCCTGGCCCGCTGCCAGCGCCTGGAGCTGCTGCGCCTGGCCGCCAACCGCTTTGAGGCGCTGCCCGCGTGGCTGCTAGCCCAGCCGCGCCTGGCGTGGCTGGCCTACGCCGGCAACCCCCTAGGGGCGGCGGCCGAGGCGGCCGCCGTGGCTCGGCACCCGGTAGCCCCCATTGCCTGGGGCAGCCTCACGCTGGAGCAGCGCCTGGGCGAAGGCGCCTCGGGCGTTATTTACCGAGCGGCGTGGCACCGGGGCGCGGCCGTACCTACCGAGGTGGCCGTCAAGCTATTTAAAGGGGCCGTAACCAGCGACGGACTGCCGCACAGCGAGATGCTGGCCTGCCGCTGCGCCGGGCCCCACCCCCACCTGGTGCCCGTGCGCGGGCAGGTGGTGGGCCACCCCACCGGCGCCGAGGCACTGGTGCTAGACCTCATCGACCCCGCCTTTACCATTCTGGCCGGGCCACCCAGCCTGGCCAGTTGCACCCGCGACGTGTACGCGCCGAGCACCGCTTTGGCGCCTGCGGCGGCCCTAGGGCTGGCCCTGGGTGTGGCCCAAGCCGCCGCGCACCTGCACGCGCAGAATATTCTGCACGGCGACCTGTACGCCCACAATATTTTGTACACGCCCGGCGGCGAGGCCCTGTTGAGCGATTTTGGTGCGGCCGCTTTTTTCGACCCGGCCGCGCCCGAAAGCCTGGCTTTGCAGCAGCTCGAAACCCGCGCCCTAGGCTGCCTGCTCGAAGAGTTGCTGACCCATTGCCCGGCGGCCCCGGCCAGCCTGCGCCAGCCCTGGCAAGCGCTGATTAACAGCTGCTTGCAGCCAGCGGTGGCCAGCCGCCCCCTGGCGGCGGCCGTGAGCCAGCGCCTCGCGGAGCTGGCCCGGCTGGCGGCCAACTAAAGCGGTCGCCGTCGTGGTGGCTACTGCTTGCGGCAGTGGGCAAAACCACCGCGGCGGACAGCGGGAGAAAATAATTAATCAACTTTTCATAAATTTTTCGGGCCGTAACTTCGTTTAGCAGCTACCGCGCTGGGCGGGGCCCCCTGGGCCAGCCACCGGCGGCCTGTTTCACCAACGCCCGACTCCTTGCCTTCTCCAACCGCTGCCGCTTCTTCTCAACTGGTTGTTTCTCAAGAATCTGTTCATCAACGCGGGCCGAGCATTCGTCGTACAGGCGGTATGCTCCGCCCGCGTCCTCGTTTAGCTTCCCCTGCGTTATCCTTGCTGCTGGCCAGTGCCCTAGGGCTGGGCTTAGCCGCCTGCACGGCCAAGGCCGAAAAAGATAATTCGAAAGCCGAGGCCCCGCCCACCCTGCCGGTACTCACGCTGACGACTTCGGAGCAGGAGCTTTTTCACGATTACGTGGCTGATATCCAAGCCATTCGCAACGTGGAGGTGCGGGCCCAGGTACCGGGTTTTCTGGAGAAGATTCTGGTGGACGAGGGCAAGCCCGTGAAGAAGGGGCAGCCCATGTTTCAGCTCAATACTGAGCTGTTTCGGCACGACTTGCTGCAGGCCCAGGCAGCCGTGGCCAGCGCCGAAGCCAAGGCCACCGAGGCCCGCGTGGAGCGCGGCCGGGTGCAGCTGCTGGTGAGCAAAAACGTGATTGCCAAAAGCGAGCTGACGCTGGCCGAAAGCAAGGTGCGCGACGCCGACGCCCACGTGGCCGATGCCCGCGCCAGCGTGGCCGACGCCCGCACTCAGCTGAGCTACACGCTGATACGCGCGCCCTTCGACGGCATCACCGACCGCATTCCGCTCAAGATGGGCAGCGTGGTGGACAAGGGCACGCTGCTCACCACCGTATCGGACCTGCACCAGGTATACGCCTACTTCGACATTGGCGAAGGCGAATACCTGGCCCTGCGCCGCGCCCGCGAGCTACACCCCGAGCTGCACCCCGACTCAGTAGACTTGACGATGGCCGACGGTTCGCGCTACCCGCTGGCCGGCCGCATCGAAACCAGCGAAAGCCAGATTGACCCCAGCACCGGCTCGCTGGCTATTCGGGCGCGCTTCGCTAACCCCGACCGCCTGCTCAAGCACGGCAGCACCGGCAAGGTGCGCCTCACCACCACCCTGCCCAAGGCCCTGATGGTGCCGCAGCGCGCCGCCTTCGAACTGCAGGATAAAAACTACGTGTACGTGGTTGACCAGTCGGGCACGGTGCACTCGCGCAGCTTCAAGCCGCAAACGCGCATCGGGCCATTTTACGTAGTGAAGGATGGCCTTAAGCCAGGCGAGCGCGTGGTGTACGAAGGCACCCAGGAGCTGCGCGACGGCCAGCGTATTCAACCCAAAACCGTGCAGATGGATTCGCTGCTGGCCGACGGGGAGTAGGCTCTCACTGTTAGGCCAATGGCTCAGAGTAGAATGTCATGCTGAGCGCAGCCGAAGCATCTCTACCGAACGACACCCTAGGGTATTCCCAACGGCGTGGGAGAGATGCTTCGGCAAGCGGACGCCAGATAAGTATGACATTCTAATTCACTATATTATCCCTTATGCTCGACCTCTTTATCCGCCGGCCCATCCTGTCAATGGTCATTTCGGCCTTCCTGCTGCTGCTGGGGGGCCTGGCCCTCACGCGGCTGCCCATCACGCAGTTTCCCGACATCGTGCCGCCCTCGGTGACGGTGACGGCCAAGTACACGGGCGCCAACGCCGAGGTGTGCGCCAAGGCCGTGGCCCTGCCCCTGGAGCGCGCCATCAACGGCGTGCCGGGCATGACCTACATGCAGTCGGTTAGCAGCAATAACGGCCTGACGCTCATCACCATCTTCTTTGAGGTGGGCACCGACCCCGACCTGGCCTCGGTGAGTGTGCAGAACCGCGTGACCACCATCCTGGACGAGTTGCCGGAGGAGGTAATTAAGGCCGGCGTGACCACCGAGAAGGAGGTAAACTCGATGCTGTTGTACCTGAACCTGACCAGCGACGACCGCACGGTGGGCGAGAAGTTCATTTACAACTTCGCCGACATCAACCTATTGCAGGAGTTGAAGCGCATCAACGGGGTGGGCTTTGCCGAGATAATGGGGGCTAGGGAATACTCGATGCGGGTGTGGCTGAAGCCCGACCGCCTGACGGCCTACGACCTGGGCACCGACGAGGTGATTGACGCCATTCGGGCCCAGAACGTGGAGGCCGCGCCCGGCAAAACCGGCGAAAGCTCGGGCCGCGCCAACGCCGTGCAGCCTCTGCAGTACGTGCTGCGCTACACCGGCAAGCTTTATGAGCCCGAGCAGTACCGCAACCTGGTGCTGCGCTCGAACGCCGACGGCTCGCAGCTGCGCCTCAAGGACGTGGCCGACGTGGAGTTTGGCTCGCTCACCTACGGCATGTCGTCGAAGGAAAACGGGCGGCCCTCGGCGGCCATTATGCTCAAGCAGCGCCCCGGCTCCAACGCCCGCGAAGTGATTGCGGCGGTGAAGGCGCGCATGGCCGAGCTGAAGGAAACCAGCTTTCCGCCCGGCATGCGGTACAGCTTCGCCTACGACGTATCGCGGTTTCTGGACGCCAGCATCCACGAGGTGCTGCGCACGCTGCTGGAGGCGTTCGTGCTGGTATTCATCGTGGTATTCATTTTCTTACAGGACTTCCGCTCGACGCTGATACCCGCCCTGGCGGTGCCGGTGGCGCTGGTGGGGGCACTGTTCTTTATGCAGCTGTTCGGGTTCAGCATCAACCTGCTGACCTTGTTTGCGCTGGTACTGGCCATCGGCATTGTGGTCGACGACGCCATTGTGGTGGTGGAGGCCGTGCACGCCAAGCTGCACCATAACCCCGGCGACCCTAGGGCCGCTACCTCGCAGGCCATGCACGAGATTGGGGGCTCGCTGGTAGCCATCACGCTGGTGATGGCGGCAGTGTTCATCCCGGTGTCGTTTATGGATGGGCCGGTGGGCGTGTTCTACCGCCAGTTTTCGCTTACGCTGGCCATTGCCATTATTATCTCCGGCGTCAATGCCCTCACGCTCACGCCTGCCCTGTGCGCCCTGCTGCTAAAAGCCCCGGAGCATGCCGAAGCGCCCAGCGAGCACGCCCACGATGCCCACGACGCGGCCGCCGATACCACCGCGCCGAGCGGCCACGCCCCGCATCAGCCCGGTTTCTTCGGGCGCCTGGCGGCCGGCTTCAATAGCCGCTTCGAGGCCCTAACGCACCGCTACCAAAGCCTGCTGACGCGCCTGGCCCCGCGCCGCCTACTGACCCTAGGGCTGCTGGCGCTGTTTGTGGCGGGCACCTGGGGCGTGAGCCGCGTTCTGCCCTCGGGCTTCATCCCGACCGAGGACCAGGGCATGATTTACGTGAACGTGACCACGCCTGCCGGCGCCACCGTGGAGCGCAACGAGCAGGTGCTGGAGCAGGTCGAGCGCATCGTGCGCCAGCTCAAGCCCGTGGAGTCGGTTTCGACGCTGGCCGGCTACAGCTTGGTGAGCGAAGTAGCCGGCGCCAGCTACGGCATGGCCATGATTAACCTAAAGCCTTGGGACGAGCGCGGGCAGTCGGTACCCGAGCTGATTGAGGAGTTGGAAAAGAAAACCAAAGGCATCAGCGACGCTACCATCCAGTTTTTGCCGCCGCCCACGGTGCCGGGCTTCGGCAATGCCAGCGGCTTCGAGCTGCGGGTGCTGGACAAGACCGGCCAGGGCGACCTGGCCAAGACGGCGGCCGTGACCAAGGACTTTCTGACGGTGCTGCGCCAGGACCCGGCCGTGGGCGAGGCGTTTACGGGCTTCGACCCCAACTACCCGCAGTACCTCATCCACATCGACCAGGACATGGCCGCCAAAAAGGGCGTGACGGTGGAAAAAGCCATGAGCACCCTGCAAACCCTGATGGGCAGCTACTACGCCAGCAATTTCATCCGCTTCGGGCAGATGTACAAGGTGATGGTACAGGCCGAGCCCGAGTACCGCCGCCGCCCCGACGACCTGCTGGCCCTGCACGTCAAGAACAGCCGCGGCGAGATGGTACCCTTCTCCACCTTCGTGCGCCTCGAGCGCGTGTACGGCCCCGACCAGCTGACGCGCTACAACATGTACACCGCCGCCATGGTGAACGGCGACGCCGCCCCCGGCCGCAGCTCGGGCGAGGCGCTCACGGCCATCGAAAAGGCCGCCAAAAAGGTGCTCCCTAGGGGCTACGACTTCGAGTGGAGCGGCATGACGCGCGAGCAGGTCCTGAGCGGTAACCAGGCCATCTACGTGTTCGGCATCGTCATTCTGTTTGTGTACCTGCTGCTAGCGGCCCAGTACGAGAGCCTGGTGCTGCCGCTGCCGGTGCTGCTGGGCTTGCCCACCGGCATCTTCGGCGCCTTCTTGGCCCTGAAGCTGGCGGGCCTCGAAAACAATATCTATGCCCAGGTGGCGCTGGTGATGCTGGTGGGCTTGCTGGGCAAAAACGCCATCCTCATCATCGAGTTTGCCGAGCAGCGCCGCCGCGAGGGCGCCTCGCCGCTCGACGCCGTGGTGGAAGGCGCGGGTGCCCGCCTGCGGCCCATTCTCATGACATCGTTCGCTTTCCTGGCCGGCCTCATGCCGCTGGTGTTTGCCGATGGGGCGGGCGCCTTGGGCAACCGCAGCATTGGCACGGCGGCGGCGGGCGGCATGTTCGTGGGCACCTTCTTCGGCCTGCTGCTCATTCCGGGCCTCTACCTGCTAGTGATGCGCGGTAAGAAAGCGGAGCCGAAGGAAAAGCAGCCCGAACCCCAGCCCGAGCCGGTAACGGAAAAGGAGTTGGAGGCAGCCTAGGCCCTTTGGCTGCCAGGCGATTTACCCCACCCCCCGGCCCCACCTCGCTTGATGCGCGACATCCTGCGAGGGAAAGGAAACCACGGCGGCGCTATTATCAGCAGTGTATTAGCTGATTCTGCTTTAAAATGAGTTTACAAAAGCCCCTATATAAACTACAGTCAACTATGTGCGCCGCCGCGGCTCCCCCTCTCCCAAAGGGGAGGGGGCCGGGGGATGGGGTAAATCGCCTGGCCATAACACTCAGTCTTCTATTGCTACTCGCCGCCGGCTGCCGCGTGGCCGCGCCCGACGCACCCAGCGCGGGCGCCCGGCTGCCGGCCGCCTTCCCCAACGCCGCCGCGCCCGTCGATTCGCTAGGGGCTGGGGGGCAGCCCTGGCGCAAATTCTACCAAGACTCGGCCCTGACGGCGCTGATAGACACGGCGCTGCGGCAAAACCTGGACTTGCGCGTGGCCGTGCAGCGCGTCGAGCTGGCCAGGGCTGACTACATCGAGCGGCGCGGGGCGTTGTTTCCCACCGTATCCCTAGGGGGCACGGCGGGGCTCGACCGCTACGGGCGCTACACCCTCAATGGGGTGGGCAACTACGACACCAACCTCTCGCAGAATATCACGGGCAACCAAGTGATTCCGGGGCCCATCACGCCCGACTTTTTTGGCGGCTTCCGCAGCAGCTGGGAAATTGACATTTGGGGCAAGCTGCGCAGCCGGCGCCGCGCCGCCTACTTGCGCGTGCTGGCCTCGGAGGAAGGCCGCCGGCTGGTGCAAACCAACCTTATTGCTGAAATAGCCCGCAACTACTACGAGCTGCTGACCCTGGACAACCAGCTGGCCGTGGTGCAGCGCAATGCTCGCTTGCAGCAGGAAGCCCTGCGCCTGATACGCATCCAAAAGCAGGCCGGCCGCGCCACCGAGCTGGCCGTGCAGCAGTTTGCAGCCCAAACGCTGCGTACCGAAAGCCTGGCCTACGAAGCCCGCCAGGGCATCGTCGAAACCGAAACCCGCCTCAACCAGCTGCTAGGCCGCTACCCCGCGCCCATTAAGCGCGGCACCACGCTACCCGAAGCCGGGCTGGTGGGCAAGCTGGGGGTGGGCATTCCGGCCTCGGCCCTGCGCCATCGGCCCGACGTGCGCCAGGCCGAAGCCGAGCTGGCGGCCGGCCAGGCCGACATTGCCGCCGCCCAGGCCGCCTTCCTGCCCTCGCTCACCCTCACGCCCTACCTGGGCCTCAACGCGTTTCGGGCCGACTTGCTCTTTAATCCTAACTCGGTGGTATTTGGGGTCCTAGGGGGTCTCACCGGGCCTATCATCAACCGGGCGGCCTTCCGGGCCGATTTGCGCCGTGCCGCCGCCGGCCGCAACGAAACCTACTACCGCTACCAGCAGGCCCTGCAAAGCGGCTACCGCGACGTGGTAATCGGGCTGCGCGGCCTCGAAAACTACCGCGCCATCGTGGACCTGCGCGCCCGCGAGGCCGCCCAGCTCCGCAGCGCCATCGAGACTTCCAATGAGCTGTACCTGGCCGGCTATGCCTCTTACCTGGAAGTAGTTACGGCCCAGCGCAGCTCGCTCGACGCCGAGCTGAACCTGGCCAACGCCCGCCGCGACCAGCTGCAGCAGGGCATCTTGCTCTACCAGGCCCTAGGGGGTGGCTGGACTGCAGATTAAAGACCGCAGATTTAACGGATTTAACTGATGTCGCAGATACGCTGCTTCGCAGCTGGCTACGTGAACGTTAAAATGCCTTTGCTTAGCCCGCTTACCTCTTCGGCCAAGAAACTATTCTAGGGCCCTCACTATTCGCGTAGCCAACTGCGAAGCAGCGTATCTGCGACATCAGTTAAATCCGTTAAATCTGCGGTCTAGTTAGTGATAGACCGCGTGCCGGCGTAGTAGTACAGCTCGGCCCTGGATTTCTCGTAGCTCGAGCGCAGGCTTTCCTGCTTGATGCGCAGCTCGATGAGCTTGGTTTCGCGGGTGTTTATCAGGAAGATGGTACTCTCGCCCAGCTCGAACTTTTGCAGCTCGGCCCGCAGCAGAATGCGCTGGTTGGTAATCGTTTGGGCCTGCAGCTGCAACTGCTGCTCGTAGGCTTTCAGCGTGTTGTAGAGCGAGTTCACCTGCGTGACAATGGTGCGCTGGCTTTGCTGGCGCTCCAGCTGGTTTTCCTGAATCTGGATGCGGGTGTACTGCAGCTTGCCGCGCTCGGCGCGCAGGAATAGCGGAAAGGAAAAGTCCACCCCCACCTTGTAGTTATCCCAGCCGAAGTTATAGTAGCTGGGCACCTCGGGCTGGTAGAAGTTGCCCTGGCTGATGAAGCTGCCGCTCAGGTTGAGCTTGGGCTTGAGCATTTCGCGGCGGTAGCGCTCCTCGATGCTGTACTGCAAGCGCTTGGCATCGAGCTTAATAAGCGTGGGGTGCTGGCTGGAAGCCAGCTCGCGCAGGCGCTGGTATTCGGCGCGGGTCACGGTATCGCGTACGGGCGTTTCGGGGGCAGCGTAGGTGGGCAGCTCCACGGGCTGGCCGTCCTTGTTCCAGAGGTGGTTGCTGAGCACCAGGCGCGCATTGAGCAGCTCTACTTGCAGCTGCGCGGCCTGCACCAGGCGGTCCTGCACCGTTATCTGGGCCTCCACCGAATCGACGGGAGCCTGGTCGCCAATCTGGGCGCGGCGGGCCGTGGCCTGGAAGCGGCGGTTGGCCAGCGCAATGCCCTCGCGGATAAGCTGCTGCTGCTGATACTGGTAGTACCAGTTCCAGTAGTCCTTCACGGCTTGCAGCCAAACCTCGTTTATCTGCTTCACGCGGTCAGCTTCGGCGGCCGTTACCAGTATTTTGGCTTGGCGCAGGGTGTTGCGGCGCGCATCAATGAGCAAGCCCTGGCCGATGGGAATCGACAAGCCCAAGCCGGCCAGGCCATTTACCGGGGTGCGGGTTTCGGGGTTGGTGTACACGCCCACGTAGCGGTCGTAGCTGGCTTTCAGGTCGATGCCGCCCGGCCAGAGCGGTACCTTCAACTCGTTGCCCCAGTTATTGTAGTACTCGGTGCCCCCAAAAAGCTTGCGGTGGAAGTCGGAGCCCAGCTTGGGGTCAAAACCGCCCCGGGCTTGCAGCACCTGGCTCTGGGCCTCGGCGCCGAGCAGGGCGGCCTGCTTTACGATGGGGTGGTTGGCAAACACCAGCTCGGCCAGGTCCTGCAGCGAGAAAACCTTGGCTGTATCGGCGGGCCGGATTTCTTCGAGCTGCATAGTTTGCAGCGGGGCACGCTCCAGGCCCGATTTGCGGGCCGGCAGCTGGAGGTCTTGGGCCAGGGCGGGGCCGGCCACCAATAGCAGCCAGGCCGTGGCGCCTGCTTTAGCAGCCGCCCCCCCCCTAGGGTAGGCGCGGGCTGTCAAGCTCGCGCAGCGGAAGGCCAGCCCGTGAAGGAATTGTAGCAAGAAAAAAAACGAAGGCATAGCGGCTATTTGTCGGCTTTGCCGGATTCCCCTTTTACGGGCGTGGTGTCGGGCTCTTCTTTCAGGGTGGGCGGGAAGCCATTGAGCTGCCGCCAGATTTCGTACCACACGGGCACCGAGTCGAGGATGACCCAGCCGCGCACGCCCGAGCCCAGGCGCAGCTGCTTGGGCCAGGGCTGGTCGCCGGACTGGGGCTGGGCGGGGCGCACCAGCAGGCGGTACTTGCTGCCGGTGCTGCTCACCACGTCAATCACCGTCACCACGCCGCCGAAGGTGCCCACCGCCGCGCTCGGCCAGCCCGAAAACTGAATGGCCGGCCAGCCATCGAACTGCAGGCGCACGGTGCGCCCGCGCTGAATGAGCGGCACGTCCATGGCCCGCACGTACAGCTCGGCGGCCAGCAGCGGCGCCTCGGGCTGCAGGGTGGCAATGGACTCGCCCTCCTTGATGGTTTCGCCGATGCCGGCCTTGAGGGCGCGCACGATGTAGCCGGTTTGGGGCGCGCGCACTACGTATAGGCCCCGGCGCACCGACACATTAGCTATTTTATTGCGGGTGGCAGCTACCTCACCTTCGTAGCTTTCGCGGCTCGCCACGGCCGTGCTGCGGTCGGAACTGGCCTTGGCTAAATCTTGGGCGAACTTGGCGCGCAGGTTGGCCAGCTCAATGCGGGCGTTGGCCAGGGCCTGAATACTGCTGTTCACCTTGTTGCGCTGCGAGGTCACCTTGGCCAGGTCTTCCTGCAGCTTAAGGCGGCGCGTCTCGATATCGGTGAGCGAGAAGAGACCGTTTTTGTAGCCCTCCTCGTAGCGCAGCAGCCGCGCCTTGGCCGTTTCGTAGAAGTTAGTGATGGCTACCAGGTCGGCGCGGTCGCTGTTGAGGTAGTTTTGGGCCTGCTCCACTTTGTTGCGGGCCGACTCCAATTGCACCTCCAGCGTGGCGCGCAGGGCGGTTATCTGCTGGTCGGTGGCGCCGATTTTAGCCTGGTAGGCTAGTACGTTGCCGCGCTTGGCGGCCAGCTGCTCGCGCAGACGCTCGGGCAGGTTGGGGTCGAAGTACTCGTCCTTAATTTCCGAAATCATCAGCAGCGTATCACCCTTTTGCACGCGCTGGCCTTCGCGCACGTTCCAGTGTTCGATGCGGCCGGCAATCTGGTTTTGCACCGTTTGGGGGCGGTCCTGGGGCGTGAGGGCCGTGAGCGTGCCAACCCCATCGATGGTTTGGCGCCAGGGCATAAAAAGCATGACCAGAAACACCAGGCCCACAACGAGTAAGATACGGCCTAGCTTGCGGCTGGGCTGGGTGCGCAGCAGCTGGGGGCGCGACTGGCGGGCGGTTTTTTCCCACACCTCATCGGCCACGTTTTGGTTCGAGAGGTTAAGCATGGTGCAGGGCGTCTTGAGGCTCTTCGATGGGCAGGTCGGTTACGGCGGCTATCTTTTCCACGCCCGTCAGAATGTCAAAAATGGTGCTTACGCCGGTCATTAATTTTTCTATCGAGCCGCTTATCTGCACGATAATTACTTCAGCCGCAACGAACTGCCCTAGGGTCATTTGGCGCGACACCACGAACAGCGTGCCCGCGATGAGCAAGCCGGCCGTGAGGAAGGTGCGCAGCGCCACGGCGTAGCTATAGTAGGTTTTCAGCACCCGGAAGTGGTCGTTGCGGGCGTGCAGGTACGAGGAAGTCAGCTCGTCGGTACGGGCCAGGGCGTTTTTCTGCGCTTCCTCATTGCCGCGCACGTCATCCAGGTGCTTGGCCACGTGCTCGAGCGAGTCCACCAGCTCGTACTTGTAGGCCGACTCCTCGATGCTCGTGCGCAGGGCGCGCCGGTAGTTGAGGGCGTACACCAGCACCAGCGCCACGATGGTAAACAAGCCAAAGGCGATGAAGATAGGGTGGTAAAAGGCCAGCACGATAACGCCGAACAGCACTTGCAATGCCGCAAAGGAGATGTCAATCAAGAACTTCGTCAGGCCCTTCTGCACCGTCAACACGTCGAAGAAGCGGTTGACCAGCTCGGCTGGGTTTTGGCCGTGCAGCGCCTCGGGCTTAATGCGCGGCAGGCGGTAGGCATACTCAATGGCGGCCTTGGCAAAGATGCGCTGCTCAATGGCTTCAACCAGGGTAAGCTGCCCCACTGTGAGCAGGCCGCCCAGCAGCACCCCGCCCACTACCACCGCGATGAGCAGGTAGGTAGAGCCAAACACGGCGCCCGTCGAAACCAGGTTAAACACGGCCTGCGTGCCTAGGGGCAGCGACAGGCTGATGACGCCCGCCAGCACGGCGTACCAGATAATGTAGCGGATGGTGTCGCGTTCGGTGTCCAGCATGCGCGTAAAGCGTTGCCAGGGGGTGGGCGGCGGCAGGTTTGCCGTAGCGTGTGAAGCCATTAGGTAGAAATAAACTGAGTAGCCTAGGGGTGCGATACTAGCAGGCCTTCGCCGACGAATACTCCCAAGATGAATAATTGATGAAGTGTGCCACAAAGTTCGCGCCAATTGCCAAATAATTGCAAAACGCAGCTCTACCCGGCCAGGTTAAACGCAAAAAGCCGGATTTGGCAGCATGTTGGCTAACACGCTGCCAAATCCGGCTTATTCTTGCTGAAGAAGTTAGGGCTAGGGTTTCTTGGTAGTGTCGGCTGGCGCAGTAGTAGCCGGCGCGCTGGCTTTACGCCCGCCGCCAAACAAACTGTTCAGCCCCTTGCCGATGGCCTGGCGGGCTTTGGCTTCGGCCTCCAGCTTCTTCTTCTGGATTTCCAGGTTTAGCTGCTCCTGGGCGTTTTGCTGGGTTATCTGGGTGGCTTTCTGGGTGCTGTCGGTTTGAGCGCGCTTCTTATTGGCTAGGCCTAGCAGAGCGTCGGTGAGCTTGGTTTTCACCACGTTGGTCACGATGGCCTTGCCCTGGTCCTTGAGGCTGCCGCTGGTCAGCTTCACCTGGGGGCTGGTGATGGTGCCGCCAATGTTGAGCCCTAGGGTCACGCGGTCGGTGCCCTGGATGTTTTGCACGCCCGTCAGGCGCGTAAGCTGGTTGCTGACGGTGGTGCCCAGCTTGCCGGTGGGCGCGTTGATGGCCGTCACGTACTGCAGGGCACCGGCCAGGCTGTTAGTGCCCCCTAGGGTCATCTTAATGTCGCCGACCGTAATGTCAAATGGCTTCACTACTAAGTTGCCATCCACAATTTGAGCGTTTACTATCTTGTTGAGCACCTGCAAGTTCTTCAGGTCCGGCAGCGTGGTGAGGCTGGCAATTTGGTTGAGGGTGGGCGACTGCAACACGCTGGCTTTCACGATGTCGAATAGCCCCGAGCCGTCGAGCGAGGCCAGCTTGGGCAGCATGTCCTGGCCCATCTCGCCGCTCACCTTGAAGTTGGTGTTGAACACGCCCTGCACCACCTGCGCCAGCGGCACCAGCGCCTTTACGGTGTTGAACGAGGCAAAGGCCTTCTGGAAATCTAGGTTCTTGATGTTCAGCCCGAAGTCGAACTTGGGGTGGGCCAGGCTCTGGGTGTTGTAGCTGCCGCTGGTGCCGAAGGTAGCCCCTAGGGTGTTAAACGTTAGGTCTTTGAGCGTGGCTACCTCGTTCTTCACCGTCACGGTGCCGGTGGCGTTTTGCAGCTTTAGGTTGTCGTAGGTCACATTGTCGACCTTGCTGTTCAGCACCAGGTCGAAGTACTTCGGAATGGGCACCACGCCGTCGGCCTTGGCGGGGGCTTTCTGCACGGCGCCGGCGGTGGGCTTCTCGCTCACCGGGTCCACCATAAACTCGTTCACGTTGAAGTTGTGCGAGGTCACGTTCATGGTGCCCTTCAGCGCCTGGCCGGGCGTGAAGAGGTAGCCCAGGTAGTTGCTGATGGTGCCGTTGGCCGCGAAATCGGACGTGCCCGCCGTGCCGTTCAGCTGCTGAATCACAATCTGGTTGTTGTTGAACGTGCCGCTGGCCGAGCTGATGTTCACGCCCTGCGGCAGGTCTTTACTCTTGTAGGTCAGGTTCTTGGCTTGCACCGTGCCGCTGGCCTTCACATTCTGGTAGCGCCCGGCGTCCACGTCGGCCATGTTGCCGGCCGCCGCGATGTTGCCCGATACCCGGCCCGTCACGGTCATGCCATCCAAGGGGAAAATCTTGGTCATCTTGGTCAAGTCCACCGTGCCGCGCACGTTGGCGTCGAAGATGGGCGAGTTGATGTTGTGCGCGGCCAGCCGCCCGTCGAGCGGCTCACCCTCCAGCACCAAGTGAAACTGCGGCAAATCCACGTAGGTGTCGTTCACCTGGCCGGTCTTGTTCACCACCGTGCCGCTCAGGTTAATGTCCTCCACCGGCGCCGGAAACTTGTTCGACTTCACGTAGCCATTCGTGAACTTGATGGCCGCGTTCACCACCGGCATCTGGGTTTTCGAGTAGGTGCCCTTGCCGGTAGCATCCACAAACAGCTGCCCGCGGGCCGTGATGCCGGCCACTGGGTACACCTTCAGCGCCTCGGCCAGGTTCACGTTGGCTTTCACGCGTCCGTCCACCTTCATGGGGTCCAGGCCGTCGATGGCCACGTTGCCATCCACCGGGTTGGTGCCCAGGTCGAGGTGAAACTGCGGGATGTTGACTTTCACGTTGTTAGTAAAGCCCGAGGGGTTGTCCACCTGCATCTTCAGGTTGATGTTCTTGGCCTCCTGCGGCAGCTGCGGGTACTTGAAGCGGCCGTTGGTCACGGCCAGGTTCACGCCGTAGCCGGGTAGGCGCAGCTTGTTTTGCACGCCTTTCACGTACCCATCAAACGCCACCTGCCCGCTGGCCTGCACGTCCTTAAACTGCTTGTCGAACACGCCCGGCACTAGACTCAGGATGTTCTTGAAGTCCGTTGCCAGCGCCTTAAACGTCATGTCGTAGGTGATGTCCTCGGCATTGGGCAAGCCAATGGAGCCGGCGAAGCTGAACGGAAAATCGTTGAGTGTGACCTTATTGTCCTTGAAGGTGTAGAGGTTCTTATTCAGGTCCATGGCCATGGCCACGTCGGCATTTACCTGCTTGTCGGTCAGGTAGTCCACGTCGTTGTAGGTGGCCGTCAGCTTGTCGATGGTCGTGTTCGAGGTCAGGTCAAACACGTTCTTCGTGAAGTCGCCCTTGCCGGTGTGGTTCACGCCACGCGCGTCGAAGCTGAATGGGATGGTTAGGTCGCTGTAGCGGATGCGCCCGTTGTTCATCTTCCAGCCCTGAATGGCCAGGTTCACCGAGCTGGTATCCTGGCCTTTGGCCGCCGCAGCCGAATCCGACACCATGATGTCCCAGTTGGCCTTGCCGCTCTTCAGGATTTTGGCCGAGATGTCGGGCTGGTCGAGCGTCACGCTCTTCACGTCAATCTGCGAGCCCTTAATCACGCTCATCAAATCCAGGCCCACCTTCAGGTCGGGCAGGTAGGCTAGGGTGTCGCGGCTGAACGAATCGACGCCAATCACGCGCAGGTTCTTAATATCCAGCCCAAAATTGGGGAAGGTGCTGAGCAGCGTTACGTCGATGTCGCTGGGGTTGTACTGCACCTTGGCCCGCACGCGCTGCGCTATCTGCTTGTCGGCCAGGGCCCGCAATTTGTCTTTGAAGAGGAACGGCGTGGCGACCAGCGCCACCAGCAGCAGCACTACAAACGCCAGGAAACCAAGCAGAATTTTACGCATCACAGAATAGCTTTTAAGGAAAGGTCAGGCTTTATAACGCGAAAATGGAGCCAATTGCTTCTTGGCCGCGCTTTTTTTCGGTTAAGAAGCAGGTGCCGTCTTAAAAAGAACGTCATGCTCATCTAGCGTCCGCCTGCCGAAGCATCTCTACCGAACACCCCCTAGGCGGCGCGGTAGAGATGCTTCGGCAGGCGGACGCTAGATGAGCATGACGTTCTGGTTGGTTACTGGCTTCCTACCCTACTCCATGCGCGACTTCTCCGATTCCACGCCCGTATCGCGGCGCTGGCTGGCTTTTACCTTCTGGTTGCCAAACTTGTAGCTGAAATTCAGCTTCACGAAGCGGCTTTCTAGCTTGTTGACGTTGTGCGAGTTGATGCCGGCGGCGAGCACATCGAAGCGGCTGCGCTGGGTGTTGAAGAGGTCGGTGACGTTGAGCGTGAGCGTGCCGTTGCCCTTGAGCACCGTCTTGGACACCCCTAGGCTGCTGATAAAGCTCGACCGAACGGCCAGGCCGCCGAAGGTCATGGGCGACATGTAAAAGGCGGATACTTCGGCCTTGAGGCCGGGGCGCAGCGTCAGGGTGTGGTTGCTGGAGAGGTAAGCACCGGGGCTGGCGGCTCCTACGCCGATGGCGCCGCCGGCCTGCACCCGGGCGGCCGTCAGGCCTAGGGTGGTGGCAGTTTGCCACTTGCCGGCCAGCAGCGGCTGCATCAGGGTCAAGGTAGCGTCGAGCTGGTCGGCGCCGGGGTAGTTGCGGAACGAGTTGGTTACTACCTGCGTGGCATCGTCTTTCTGGAAGCTGTCCACGATGACGTTGCTATAGCGGCTGTAGCTGACGGCCGCCGAAACCAGGCTGCCATACGAGTAGCTCAGCTCGAAGCTGTGCGTGAACGCGGGCAAAATGTTGGGGTTGCCCTGCGCGTAGCGGTAGGGGCTGATATAGGTTACGAAGGGGTTGACAACCCCGAACCGTGGGCGCTCAATCTTGCGGCGGTACGAGAAGCCGTACTGCGTTTTCTCCGACTGGTTGTACTGCGCCGACACGCTCGGGAACAGGTTGAGGTACTGGCGCTCCGTAGTTTGGTTCATGGTGAGCGAAGTGCCGGTCGAGTGCGTTTGCTCGGCGCGCAGGCCCACTTGCAGCGACACCTTCTTGACGTCGCGGCTGAAAGTGGCGTAGGCCGCCCGCACGTTTTCGCGGTAAATGAAGTGGTTGGTTTTGCCCAGGTCGGGGGCGAAGGGCTGGCCGGCGGGCGCCTGCTCCCAGCGGATGTCGTTGTCGGTGATGGTCGAAGTAGCTTTCAGGCCGGCCTCCAGGGTGCCTTGGTAGAGCGGCTGCGCGTAGTCGGCCATCAGCGACTTCACCGAGTTGCGGGCCGGCGAGTAGTCGCGCAGCAAATCGGCCGGGGCGGTGCCGTCGAGGGTGCTGGTGGCGTAGTCGTTGTGCGAATCCTTGGCGTAGCCGAAGTAGTCGGCGCTCACGCGCAGCGTCCGGCCCTGGGCAAACTTGGTTTTGTAGTAGGCATTCACCGCGGGGCTTAGTACCTGCGACGCGCCCGACAGGCGCAGCAGCGTGCCTTGCTGCGCGGCGCCGCTCGGGTCGCTGAGCTTGGCCAGGCTCTCGCCGGTGCGGCGGCGGTCGGTGAGCAGGCCCTTGGCCAGCACGCCCACCGAGGTGGTTTTGCTCAGGTCGAGGTCGAAGCCCAGCTTGAGGTTGTTGGTTTGGAGGCGGTGGGTTTCGAGGCTGCTTTCGGCCAGCTGGCTTTCGGCCCCTAGGGTGCGCACGGCGCTGGTGGTGCTGTAGGTCTGGTTGTCAAGGCGGTCGAGGCCGCCGTACACGTTCAGCTTTTCGGTGCGGTGATTGAGGCTGAGGCCGGCGTTGTAGCGGCCGTAGCGGCCGGTGCCTACCCCTAGGGTGGCCGTGCCGTTGGTGCCGAGCTTCAGGCTTTTGCTCGTCACCAGGTTCACGATGGCCGCGGCGTTGGCATCGTACTTGGCCGAGGGGTTGGCGATAACTTCAATCTTATCCAAAGTATTGGCGGGCAGCGCGGCCAGCATGTTTTTCAGCTCCTCGCCGCTCAGGTTGGTGAGCTTGCCGTCGAGCATTACCGTCACGGACTTGCCGCGCAGCTGGTAGCCGCTGCCCTGCTCCAGCACGCCGGGGGCGCGGCTCAGTAGGTCGGCGGCGGTGCCGCCCGCGGCCAAGGGGCTGGCGGCTACGTTGAGCACCAGCTTGTCGGCCTGCCGCTCGATGAAGGGCTTGGTGGCCGTCACCTTCACTTCGGCCAGGGTGTGGCGCTCGGGGGCCAGGGCCACGGCTAGGGGCGCCGCGACGCTAGCGCCCACCGCCACGGCCGCCAGCTGCCGGGTGCGGTAGCCGAGGTAGTGCACTTCCAGGGCGTAGGTGCCCGTCGCCAGGCCGCTGAAGCTGAACGTGCCCTGGTCGGTGGTGATAGTGCTGAGCACGCTTTTGGTGTCGGCCACGGGGCGCAGCACCACGGTGGCGAAGGGTAGCGCCTGGTGCGAGAGGCTGTCGGCTACGGTGCCGGTGAGGGTGCCTAGGGCGGTGGCGGCGGCCGGGGCAGCGGGCGCCTGGGCAGCGGCCAGGGTGGCGGCCGAGGCCAGGGTGCCAGTGAGCAGCAGGGAAGCGAGGGCGTTTTTCATATCGGGAGCAGAAAAGGTGACTGAGGCAGTGACTCCCGGCCGCCAACCGGCTGGGAATGGGACAAAGCAACGGCCGCCCCGAGCCCCCTTTTCGCTTTTTTCGACCACCCTAGGGCCCCTTTCGACTAAGCAGGGGCACCCGATTTTTAGTCGAAAAAACGTCCCGCTTGGTCGAAAAAACCGCCATTTTTTGTCTTCGCCCGCCGCTTATCCGCCACCTTCGCCCCATGCAACAAGCCACCGCGCGGCCCAGCCGCTTCCCCCTGGTTTTTGAGGTGCTGGTGTGGGCGCTCTATGTCGGGCTGTATAAGTACGACCACTACATGGAGAGCTTCACCAAGACGCACAGGGCCGACAACGGGTACTTGCCCTACCCGCAGCTCATTGCCTTTGCGATGGCCGCCACGGTGTACGTCATTCCGTACTATCGCTGGCTGCTGCCGCTGCTGTTGCGGCGCCGGCGCTACGCCTGGCCGCTGGGGCTGGTGGCCGTGCTTTATCTCTGGTGGAGCATCAAGCTGAACACCACGCTGGCGGCCGGAGCCTTCGTTCCGGTTGCCGCGCCGCCGGTACTCACCGAGTTCTACCAGCGGATTTTTCATAATGGGATAGCGCACCCCTTCAGTATCGGGCTGATGTACTATTCCCTGAATTTGTTGAGCTTATTGCTCACCGACGTGCTAGCCTTCAGCTGCGTAGGCTTCGTACGGGTGGCATTTGAGCAGGAAAGCCGGCGCCGCGAAATTGAGAAGGAGCACGCCGCCTTGCAGCTCGAGCAGCTCAAGGCACAGCTGCAGCCGCACTTCCTGTTCAATACCCTCAACAGCATCTACGGCCTGAGCCTGGCCGGCTCGCCCGATACGCCCCGCTTCATCCTACTGCTGTCCGAGCTAATGCGCTACGTGCTCTACGACAGCGGCAAAGAGCGCGTGGCACTGGCCGACGAGATAGCGTTCATGGAGAACTACTTCGAGCTGGAGCAACGCAAATATGAGGGCGCCCGCATCAGCTTCGAGGCCAGCGGCGAGGAGCTAGCCGGGCAGCAGGTGCCGCCGCTGCTCTGGCTGCCGCTCATCGAGAACAGCTTCAAGCACGGCCGCCACCACTTCAGCGACGACGCCAGCGTGGTGGCCACGCTCACGGCCACGCCGGGCCAGCTGTGCTTCGTGGTCGAGAACGACATGCTGCCCAGCCCCCCGCCCGCTGCCGCGCGCCGCAGCGGCGGCATCGGGCTGGTCAATATCCGCCGGCGCCTGCAGCTGTATTACCCCCACGCCCACGACCTGACGCTAACCGAGCACGCCGGCCGCTACCGCGCCGAGCTACTTTTACGCCTATGAGCCTGCCGCTAAGTTCTAGCCCCATCCGCTGCCTCATCGTGGACGATGAGCCGCTGGCCCACCAGGTGCTTAAGCAGTTCATTGCCCAAACGCCCGGCCTGGTGCTGGGAGGCCAGTGCCGCCACGCCATGGAGGCCCACGACCACCTGCGCCAGCACCCCGTCGATTTGCTGTTTCTCGACATCGAGATGCCGCTCATTACGGGCCTGCATTTTCTGCGCACGCTGCCCACCCCGCCCCAAACCATCCTCACCACCGCCTACCGCGAGTATGCCTACGAGGGCTTCGAGCTGAACGTGCTCGACTACCTGCTCAAGCCCTTCAGCTACGAGCGTTTCGCCAAGGCCGTGGCCCGCTACCAGCCGCCCGCCGCGGCCCTAGCCCCCGCCGAGCCCGAAGGCCACTTGCTGCTCAAGGAGCAGGGCAGCCTGCTGAAAGTGCCGCACCGCGACATTCTGTACGTGGAGGGCTGCAAGGACTACGTCAAAGTGGTGACATCCGCTAAAACCTACCTGCACCACGAGACCATGAAGGGCATGGTCGAACTGCTCGGCGCGCCCTTCGTGCGGGTGCACCGCTCGTTCATCGTGGCCGCCGCCCACCTCAAGCTCCTCCAGCCCGAGCAAGTAGTGCTCAGCACCGGCGAGGAAATCCCGGTTGGCCAATCGTACAAGGCTGATTTACTGACGTTTTTTAAGAAGTAGGAGCCCGTCTGCCCGAAAAAGCCCGTCATGCTCATCTGGCGTCCGCTTGCCGAAGCATCTCTACCACGCCGTTCGGGTGTTGTTCGGTAGAGATGCTTCGACAAGCGGACGCCAGATGAGCATGACGGGCTTTTTCGGGCAGACGGACTTTTGCGTCGCTGCCAACCCTAGGGCTACTTGCTGGCGTGCTGCTCCAGATACTGGTAGCGGGCGCGGGTCTGGTCGGGCTCGGCTTTAGTGGCTACGTCGAGGCGCAGGTACTGGCCGTTTTGCTGGCTGGCGGCGGGCCACTGGGGCAGGCCGGGGCCGTTGGGGTTGCCGGTTTTGATGAAGTTGGCGAAGTAGCCCTGCATCTCCTCCGACAGCTTGTAGTCCTCGGGCGTCCAGGCAAATACCTTGTTGGTGGGCAGGTTGCCCAGCGCGTACTCAATCTCGGCTGAGTGCACGGCACCCTTGGCGGGCGGGGCGGGCTTGGCGGGGCCGGCATTGCGCGTCACGCCGCCGGCCAGGTTGGCGGTGGCGTTGCCCATCTCGGGCGTCATGGCGGGCCTAGGGCGGGCGTAGAGGTAGCGGTACACGGGCTGGCCGCCGGTTTGCAGCTGGGCATCGGCCAGCTTCCAGGTGCTGTAGGCAATGAAGCGGTCGCCGGCCAAGTCGGTGGCGGCCTGCTCCACGTCGGCGTCGGTGGCGGCGGGGTAGAGGCGCGCAATGTCGGCGGCCTGGTCGCCGTAGAGCTTCTGCACGGCCGCGGTGTAGTTAGCCACCGTGGGTGCATTGGGGCCTAGTATTCCCTGGTAGCCTGACTCTTGCGAGTTCCAACCCACTAGCAGCGGCACGTGGGCCTGCTGGCCGGCGGCAAAAATCTCGGTGGGCTGCCGGGGCAGAAAGTAGCCATCGACCAGCGGCGAGAAGCGCGGCGCGCCCGGCTTGCCGGTGGCCTCCAGCACCTGCTGGGCCGGTAGCGCCCGCAGCGCAGCCAGGCTGCTGGCCCCTAGGCTAGCACCGAAGGTCGTACCCGTTTGCTCGCCCTGCGCCAGGGTGGGCAGCGGCTGCAAGCCCAGCAGCGAGCCGCTTTCGGCAATGGCGCCTACCAGCAAGTCCTTCGTAGCCGGCGCGGCCATCTGCGCGCTCACCGACCACGAGCCGGCCGACTCGCCCGCGATGGTAATGTGCCGCGGGTCGCCGCCAAACGCCGCGATGTTCTGGCGCACCCACTGCACGGCCGCCTGCTGGTCGAGCAGGCCGTAGTTGCCCGAGGCATGGTGGGGCGATTCCTTGGTCAACTCGGGATGGGCCAGGAAGCCAAACACCCCGAGGCGGTAGTTCACGGTCACGGCCACGATGCCGCGCTTAGCCATGGCCTCGCCGTCGTAGCGCGGCTCCGAGCCGTCGCCGCCCACGAAGCCGCCGCCGTAGAAGTACACCAGCACTGGCCGCTTCTCGCTGGCGGCCTTGGCGCCCGTCCACACGTTCAAATACAGGCAGTCCTCACTCACGCCATTCGAGCGGAAGTTCATGTCGCCGAACAACGGCAGCTGCATGGCCCTGGGGCCAAACTGGGTGGCCGGGCGCACGTTTTTCCAGGCTGGGGCGGGCTGGGGCTCGCGCCAGCGCAGCGGCCCTAGGGGCGGGGCGGCGTAGGGCACTCCCTTGAAGGTGTGAATGTTGGCGCTGGCGGCACCCTGCAGCGTGCCGCCGCTCACGCGGGCCTGGTTGTGGGCAAGGTCTTGCGCCAGCGCCGTGGTGGCCAGCAGCAGGGTGGGGAAAAGGGCGAAGTGCTTCATGGCGGCAAGGTAGGACACCTATCGCCATTGTTGCAGGTCTAGCGTAATAAGAAACAGCGTTGCATTAGTATGATTCAAAGACTATTAGACTTCGCTGGCAAAACAACAAAGTACAATTTCGGTAAGCCTACGCCCCACCGATATTTAGCTTCTTGTTTCGGTAACACTTCGTCAACTCAGTCGCGTTGGCTACTTTATCAACTGAATTGATGAAGTGAATATTAGTTATAACTTCCCCATGATACCTCAAGCTGTTAATATCGAGTTTAGCCAAGGCCATATTAACAAAGTTTTTGTAGCCCTTACTTCAACTGACGAAGAATTGAGAAACTACTTCAGCAAATACATTCACAATGAATATGATGACGACCTATCTGAGAGATTATACTATCTAGACATAGCAGAGATTGCAAGATTTCTTGTTGACAAAGTAGAAATGGAACAAACAATTTTCTTTCAGGACTTATTTGCGCAGATAGAGGTAATACTCTCAAAATGTGATAGCTATGTTGATGAATTAGTCGTTTTTGGACTGTTTGAGAGTATTCAGAACAATTGCAGCCATAGAGCGACTGATTATTACTATAGTTTTGATAAATGGCTACATCCTATTTCAAAGCAAAAATGGGACGGCTTAATTGATAGATGGGAAGGAGAAGATTGGAGAGATAAGGGCATTGATTCATAACAGTTGATGCGATTAGCAGCCTTCATAAGCAACCTGATATTTAAAAATACATAAAGCCCCGCCACCATGCGGCAGCGGGGCTTTTCAGATTCTGGCACCCCTAGGGGCCCTATAGCAGCTCGGTGCTGCGCTTCACGAACTGCGTCAGCGCCTCGCCTTTGAGCAGGCCTTGGGCCAGCAGGGCCAGGTCGAAGGCTTGTTTGGCTACGGTGCTGCCGTTGTCGGCCAGCATCTTGCTGGCTAGGGGGCTGTTGGCGTTCACGGTCACGTCGTAGCTGTCGGGCAGGCTGCCGAACATCTGCATGCCGCCCCCGCCGCCGGTGCGCTGCATGTCCTTCATGCGGCGCATAAACTCGTTGCGGGTGATGACGACCGGAGCATCCTGGGGTGAGAGGGCGGCCACTTTCACGTGCATGGCCGGGTCGCTGATGGCAGCCGTTACCACTTCCTCCAGCTTCTTCTGGTCGTCCTCGCTCAGCACGCTCTCGGTGGTTTCCTCCTTCTCGATGAGCTGGCCCACGGTGGCCGAGTCTACGCGCTTGAAGGTGGTTTTTTCCAGCTTCTGCTCCAGCAGGCCGATGAAGTGCGGGTCGAGCACCTGGTCGAACACCAGCACGTCGTAGCCGCGCGCCTGGGCCGCCGCCACGAAGCCGTGCTGGGCCTCGGGGTCGGTGGTGTAGAGCAGCACCGTGTTGTCGGTCTTGTCCTTCTGGTTGGCTTGCACGTGCTCCTGGTACTCGGTGATGGTGTAGAGCTTGCCGTCCACGCTCTTGAGCAGGGCGAAGTCCTTGGCGCGCTCGTAGAACTTGTCGTCCGAGAGCATGCCGTACTTCACGAACAGGCCGATGTCGTTCCACTTCTCCTCGTAGCCGACGCGGTCCTTGCGGAACAGTTCACCGAGCTTGTCGGCCACCTTGCGGGTGATGTAGGTGTTGATTTTCCGCACGTTGGCATCGGCCTGCAGGAAGCTGCGCGACACATTGAGCGGAATATCGGGCGAGTCAATCACGCCTTGCAGCAGCATCAGAAACTCGGGCACCACGTCCTTCACCTCGTCGGTGATGAACACTTGGCGCGAGTAGAGCTGAATTTTATTGCGCTGGAACTGCAGCTCGTCCTTCACCTTGGGAAAGTACAGGATGCCCGTCAGGTTGAAGGGGTAGTCCACGTTCAGGTGAATCCAGAACAGCGGCTCCTCCATGCTCATGGGGTATAGCTCGCGGTAGAACTTCTGGTAGTCCTCGTCGGTCAGGTCGGCCGGCTGCTTGGTCCAGATGGGCGTGGTATCGTTCACCAGCTGCCCCTCAAACTCGATGGGCACCGGCAGGAAGCGGCAGTACTTCTCCAGGATGCCGCGCAGGCGAGCCTCCTCCAGAAACTCGTCCGAGTCCTCGGCTACGTGCAGCACCACGTCGGTGCCGCGCTCGGCCTTCACGTGCACGCCCTCCGTGTACTCGTCCAGCGTAAACTGGGTGCTGCCGTCGCAGGTCCAGTGGGCCGTGGCCGCGTCCTCCTTATAACTCTTCGACCAGATTTCAACCTCCCTGGCCACCATGAAGGCCGAGTAGAACCCTAGGCCGAACTGCCCGATTATCTGGTCCTTGGCTTGCTGGTCCTTCTCCTTATATTTCTCTACAAACTCGGTGGCGCCGGAGAAAGCAATCTGGTTGATATACTTCTTAATCTCCTCGCCCGTCATGCCCAGGCCGTGGTCCGACACGGTAATCTTGCGGGCGTCCCTGTCCACGGTCACGCGCACTTTCAGCTCACCCAGCTCCCCCTGAAACTCGCCCTGGCGGGCCAAGCTCTGCAGCTTCTGGGTGGCGTCCACGGCGTTGCTCACCAGCTCGCGCAGGAAAATTTCGTGGTCGGAGTACAAGAACTTCTTGATAATGGGGAAGATGTTCTCGGTATGAATGGAAATCGAGCCGGTTTCAGTCATAGTAGGTAGGTGATGGATGGTCACAAAAAAGGTTAAGCCGGGCCCTAGGGCACCTCGCTCAAGCGAAGCACTCAAAGGCTATTCCAAGCCGGGGCGGGCTGTCAGGTTGGCAGCGCCAGGGGGCTAGGCGGTCCGCAGGCGGGCGGGTATTCCGCAAAGCTGTCACGCTCGGCACCGGGCAGGTTGTGGGCGGGCTGCCATTCGGCCAGCAGGCGGGCAAGCGCGGCTGGGTCGGGCACCAGCCAGTGCAGGCCCGCTTCGGACTGCGCGAAGAATTGCACATCGAAGTGGATGAGGCCGCGCAGGGCCGCGAGCAGCGTTTCGATGGCGTGCACGTTGTAGACGCGCGCCGACCCTAGCACCAGCACTACCTGCTGCAGCGGAAGCGGCAGCACCGTTGGCATCCAGTGCGTGGCTAGCCATATCTGGTCGAATACCGACAAGTCGGGCAGGGAATTTAGCTCGAGCTGCACGTGCGTAATCTTCTTCACCTCAGCTAGTTGCTGCAGCGTCACCAAGGCAGGTTGCAGCCGCGCCAGGCTGCGGTCACCCATCCACTCGGCCCGCAGCAGCCCCAGCGCTTCGTCGTGCTGAATGCGAAGCTCAGCGGTGTTGTAAAATGGCATAGAAGACCAGCCACAGCCGTTACCCTTAATACGGATGAGGTAATAAACTGATTGCTAATTACAAATGTCACCTGTGCGCCTCATACTGCGTGCGCGCTTGCTGCGTAGCGCTAGCAGTACGCGCCGTTTTTTATTTATGATGGGTGGCTGGCCCGGCCTACGCAGGTGGGGCTAGCACAGCAGCCGGCTAGTCGCTTGGTTGCTGCTGGGGTGCGTCTCGCGCGCCCACTCGGCCAGCAGCGCGGGCACGCGGGGCGAGTTATCAGTCAGCCAGTCAAGGGCCGCCTCATCCTGAGTAAAAAACTGAACATCAGCCTTAATACGCGCCTGGTACTGCATCAGCAGCGACTCCAGCACGTGGCGGTTGTAGACGCGCTGGCTGGCCAGAATAATAACCAGCTGCGTGACGGGCAGCTGGGCAATGCGCGGCAGCAGCGTAGTGCTCAGCCACAATTGGTCGTATACGGGTAGGTCGGGCTGCTCGCTAAGCTCTAGCAGCAAGCGGCGGGTGCCATGCTGCTGCATTAAGTCAACGAGGCCGCTGGCGGCAGTGCGGAAAGCGGGCGCGTTGCGGCTGCCCGCCCAGCGGACGCGCAGCAGCTGCAATTCGGCATCTTCCTGAATAAACAACGGTGATAGGTGCTTGAAAATCATTTAAATTAGTTGCTGTTGTATTATTCTTTTTGTGCGTCTGTTTCGTTTGTATGGCGCTGGTTATTGCCGCCCAACCTACGGAAAACTCCGAGCAAAAAGCGCTAGCTGTTCGAAAAAAAACTCGACTATAGTGCCTTTGCTAACTGACTAGCTGCCTTTTGCATGGGAGCGCGCTGCCAGAAGAAGGCCATCATTTGCAACATTGGTTCATAAATGCCGTCCCTAGCCGGTATCTTTGCCCTGATGCCGCTGCATCAGTAAGTGCACATTTTTTTGCTGCCTTCCGTGTTCCGCGCCGCGCTTCGCCCTTACTTCGCCGCCCTGCTGCTGCTCTGCCTGGGGCGGACGCTGCTGCCCGAGACGTGGGTAATTTCCTGGCATGCGCACGCGCACACCACCCACGAGCCGGCCTACGCCCGCCGGCCCGCGGCCGGGCCGCCTCGCCTGCTTTTCACTACCCAGCACCAGCACTGCCACGCCGAGCAGTTTTATAACGTGCCGTTTGCCTTGGGTAGTATGGCAGTGCTGCCCCAGCCGCGCGTGCGCCAGCTTTACCTGGCCTGGGCGGTGGCTGGCTGGCCGGGCTACCCGCCCTTGGATGCCCGGCGCGCCCAGCTGCGCGGCCCGCCCGCACTCGGCTAGGCTGCGCCATTGGCTAGGCCCTAGGCCTGGGTAGCGCCCCGCGCCCACCTCCCCCCTTAGTTAGCTGCCCTCTAAGGCGCTTTTAGCAACAGCCAGGCTACTGGTTACCGCAGCCGGCCCGGCATGGCCGCGCCACCAGGCATCCGGGGGCCTGGCGCACCGCCGCGGGCCTAGGGCTGGCTTTTCCATCACGTTATTTTCTAGCTGCTATAATGCGTTTTATCTATTCTACGGGGCTGGTGCTGAGCGCGCTGGCCCTATCGGCACGGGCGCAGCCTACGCCCGCGGCGCCGGCCCGCACGCGGGCGGCCGCGCCGCCCTTCACCGGCCGCCTCACCGATGCCAAAACCGGCGAGGGGCTGCCCGGCGCCAACGTCGTCTTCCCCGACCTCAAGCAGGGCACGGCCACCGACGCCAGCGGCAGCTTCAGCTTCGGCAGTCTGCCTAGGGGGCGCTTTACGGTGCAGATAACTTCGCTGGGCTACAACACCGTGACCCAAACCGTGGATACCGGCAGCGGCCAGCCCCTGAACCTGGCCCTGACGCCGGCCGCTACCGAGATTGGCCAGGTGGTGGTCACGGGCGTGAGCCAGGCCACGGCCGTGCGCCGCTCGCCGGTGCCCACCACCATCGTGGACCGCACGCGCCTCAACCAAACCTCGGCCACCAACGCCGTGGACGCCATCGCCCACACGCCCGGCGTGAGCCAGATTACGACCGGGGCAGCCATCAGCAAGCCGGTGGTGCGCGGGCTGAGCTACAACCGGGTGGTGACGCTCAACAACGGCGCCCGCCAGGAAGGCCAGCAGTGGGGCGACGAGCACGGCATCGAGCTGGACCAGTACGGGGTTGACCACGTGGAGATTATCAAGGGCCCCGGCTCGCTGCTCTACGGCTCCGACGCCATGGCCGGCGTCATCAACTTCCTGGCGCCCGACCCACTGCCCGAGGGCCGCATCACGGCGCAGGGCGTGGCCAACTACCAAACCAACAACAACCTGCAGGGCTACTCGCTCGAAAACGCGGGCAACCTAAACGGGCTGAACTGGCGGGTGCGCGGCACGCGCAAGGTGGCCGCCGCCTACCAGAACCGCTACGACGGCCGCGTCTTCAACTCGGGCTTTAATGAGTGGGACGCCAGCGGCTACGTGGGCGTGAACAAGAGCTGGGGCTACTCGCACCTGACGTTCAGCAGCTTCAACCAGAACCTGGGCCTGAGCGAGGGCGTGCGCGACAGCACCAGCGGGCGCTTCGTGCGCGACGTGGCCCTAGGGGGCGGGCAGGTGGGCAGCCAGGTGGTGAGCGACGACGAGCTGCGCAGCTACACGCTGTTCGTGCCGCGCCAGCGCATCAACCATCTGCGCATCGGTATTGATAACAACCTGATTATCGGCGACCAGGGTGGGCGGCTGGCGGTGCAGGCCAACTACCAGCAGAACCTGCGCCGCGAGTTTGGCGACGCCGTGGCGCCCGACACGCCTAACCTGTACTTCCAGCTGCGCACGGCCGATGCGGCGCTGCGCTACTACCTGCCCGAAATGGCCGGCTGGAACCTGGTAGTGGGCGCTAGCGGCATGCGCCAGCAAAACCGCAACTTGGGCCTGGAATTCCTGATTCCGGCCTACAACCTGAGCGAGGGCGGCGTGTTTGGGGTGGTGAAAAAGACCCTAGGGCCGGTGGACCTGAGCGGCGGCCTGCGCTACGACGTGCGCCGCATCGACGCCCAAAGCCTGTACCTGGGGGCCAGCGAGCAGCCGGTGCCGCCGGGCACGCCGGGCGCCGAAACCAAGTTTGGCGGCTTCCGCAGCACGTTTAACAACTACAGCGGCAGCCTGGGGGCGGCCTACAACGCCAGCGACCGGCTGACATTCAAGGCCGACATCGCACGCGGCTTCCGGGCGCCCAATATTGCCGAGCTGGGCTCGAACGGGGTGCATGAGGGTACCATCCGCTACGAGGTGGGCAACCCCAACCTGCGGGCCGAAACCAGCTTGCAGCTCGACGCGGGCGTGAGCTACGCCAGCGAGCACGTGCGCTTTTCGGTGGATGCCTTCGAGAACAGCATCGATGGCTACATCTTTTCGCGCCGGGTGCTGAACCAGCGCGGCACCGACTCGCTGGTGAGCACCGGGCCCGACATCGGCCTGTTTGAGTACGTGCAGGGCCGGGCCCGGCTGCTGGGCGGCGAGGCCACCCTCGATTTCCATCCGCACCCCTTGGACTGGCTGCACTTCGAGAACTCGTTTTCAATGGTGCGCGCCCGCCAGCTCGACGTGCCCGCCGACCAGCAGTACCTGCCCTTCATTCCGCCCGACCGCTTCCAGAGCGAGCTGCGCGGCAACTTCCGCCGCCAGGGCCAGCGCCTGACCAACGTGTACGCGCGCCTGCAGCTAGAGCAGAACTTCGCCCAAAACCGCTTCTTCGGCGCCTTCGACACCGAAACAGCCACGCCTGCCTACACTTTATTTAATGCCGGCGCCGGCACCGACGTGGCCGACAAGCAAGGCAAGACGTTGTTCAGTGTCTACCTGACCTGCAATAACCTGTTCGACGTGGCCTACCAGAGCCACCTGAGCCGCCTCAAGTACGCCGAGGTGAATTACGCCACCGGCCGCCGCGGCATCTACAACATGGGCCGCACGCTCAGCATCAAGCTGGTGGTGCCGCTGACGCTGAAGTAGGCAGAACAAGCTAGTACTAAAAAGAACGTCATGCTGAGCTTGCCGAAGCATCTCTACCGCGTAAGTAATCTCAACGTCTAGAATTACTTGCGCGGTAGAGATGCTTCGGCAAGCTCAGCATGACGTTCTTTTTTTACACCTGCTTGCCAGCAGAGCGGCGCCCGCTGAATCCCTAGGCCCTGCCCTGCGTTTAGCTGCTAACTACCTACTTTGCAGCTATGGCTCACTCGCACGACTCCCACGACCATTCGCACGCCGGGCACCAGCACGCCGCCCCGCCGGCTGGGGGCCAGTTCAGCGCGGCTTTTGCCTGGGGTATCGGCCTGAACCTGGCGTTTGTAGTGGCCGAGGTGATTGGTGGGCTGTGGGCCAACTCGGCGGCGCTGCTCTCCGATGCCGGCCACAACCTGAGCGACGTGCTGAGTTTGGCTCTGGCCTGGGGCGCGGCCTGGCTGGCTGGCCGGCCCGCCACGACGCGCTACACCTTCGGCTACCGCGGGGCTACCATTCAGGCGGCCCTGCTGAACGCAGCCCTGCTCTACGGGGCCCTAGGGTTCATCTTGTGGGAAACCATCGAGCACCTGCGCCACCCCGAGCCCGTGAAGGGCGGCTGGGTGATGGCGCTGGCCGGCGTGGGAATTCTGATTAACGGCTTCACGGCCTGGCTGTTTAGGGCCGGGCAGAAGGGCGACGTGAACGTGCGCGGCGCCTACCTCCACATGGCTGTGGACGCGTTGGTGAGCCTGGGCGTGGTGGTGGCCGGCGCTATTACCTACTTCACCGGCTGGCAGTGGCTCGACCCGGTGGTGAGCTTGCTGCTACTAGTTGTCATCGCCTACGGCTCGTGGGGCCTGCTGCGCGACACGGTGCGCCTGGGCCTGCAAGCCGTGCCCGACAGCATCGAATTTGAGAAGGTGCACGACTACCTGCTGCGCCAGCCGGGCGTGCAAAGCCTGCATGACCTGCACATCTGGAGCCTGAGCAGCGACGGCCACGACACCGCCCTGATGGCCCACCTAGTGCGCCCCGGCGGGGCCGATGCCACTTGGCTGGCCAACCTCTCGCAGGGCCTGCTTAAGGAGTTCCACATCCACCACAGCACCGTGCAAGTCGAGGACTCGGAGCTGGCCCACGGCTGCCAGAGCGGCTGTAAAGTGCCCGCACCCGCGCTGGCGGTGTAGGTGGTTTGCGGTGGCTGGCCCTACATTTCGGCCATGCAAGCCACCACTCCCCCGCCCACTCAAACCAAGCTGCTCTCGGCCGTCGTCATTGTTGCCTCCCTCGGCTACTTCGTCGATATCTACGACCTTATCCTGTTCAGCATCGTGCGGGTAAAAAGCCTGGCCGACCTGGGCATCGTGGACAAGGTAGCCGTGAAGACTCAGGGCGAGTACCTGCTGAGCATGCAGATGGGCGGGATGCTGCTGGGCGGCATCCTGTGGGGCGTGCTGGGCGACAAGAAAGGGCGCCTCTCGGTGCTGTTTGGCTCCATCCTCATGTACTCGCTGGCCAACCTCGCCAACGCCTACGTGCACAGCCTGGAGCAATACGCCTGGCTGCGGCTCATCGCGGGCATCGGGCTGGCGGGCGAGCTAGGCGCGGGCATCACGCTGGTGAGCGAGAGCCTACCCAAGGAGCGCCGCGGCCTGGGCACCATGATAGTAGCCACTGTGGGCGTGAGCGGGGCCATGCTGGGCTACTGGGTGGGCCAGCGCCTGGGCTGGCGCAATGCCTACCTGGTGGGCGGGGCCCTAGGGCTGGCCCTGCTGGTACTGCGCGTGAGCGTATTCGAGTCGGGTATGTTCCAGCGCACCAAGGAAAGCGGCACGGCGCGCGGCAACTTCCTGGGCCTCTTCACCAACGGCAAGCTGCTGGGGCGCTACCTGCGCTGCCTGCTCATTGGGGTGCCGCTGTGGTTTGCGGTGGGCATCCTCATTACTTTCTCGCCCGAGTTTGCCGATGCCCTGGAGGTGCGGCCCGACGTAGCGGGGCAGCCGGCCGTGTCGGCGGGGCTGGCTGTATTCTGGTGCTACTTCGGGCTAGTGTTCGGCGATTTTCTGAGCGGCGGGCTCTCGCAGGTGCTCAAGAGCCGCAACCGGGCGCTACTCATCTTCTTGGCTTTCAATGCTGTCATGGTTTGGGTTTATCTGTTTGCCATGCGCGGGGCCACCGACACGGCTTTTTACGCCATGTGCTTCGTGATGGGCATTTCGGTGGGCTTCTGGGCCTTATTCGTGACGGTGGCGGCCGAGCAGTTTGGCACCAACCTGCGAGCTACGGTAGCCACCACGGCGCCCAACTTTGCGCGGGGCGCGGTGGTGGGGCTGGTGCCCGCCTTCCGCTGGGCCGAGGCGCACTTCGGGCGCATTCCGGGGGCAGCTTACCTAGGGGGGCTCACTATCTTGGTTGCCATATGGGCAGTGCTCACGCTACCCGAGAGCTTTGGCAAAGACCTGGACTACAGCGAGCCTACCTAGGGGCTGCTGCGTCGCTAAGCCCTAGGGTTTAAAGCAGACCCACGGCGTAACGGCCTATAAACTTGCCGAATGCAGGATAATTCTAAGCTAAAAAGGAACTGTAGCTGCAACAGTGGCACACCGCTTGCTCGTTTAAGGATTGTGCAGCTACATAATGAGTTGCCTCTCTTCTTTTATGAAAAAAGTATTGTTGCTGGCCGTTTTCGCCGTAGCCAGCCTGGCCGCTACCTCGGCCCATGCCCAAACGACTTCTACCCCCGACCAAACTACGCCGGCTCCCACTCAAACCACGCAGGACTTGCAGCAAACGCACCAGCAGCAGCGCGACCAAGCCAATGCGGCCGACCAAACCGTGAAGGAGCAGCGCCGCGCCCTCAAGGCACAGCAAAGCCAGACGCGCGACCTGAAGGCCCAGATGCGCGAGCAGCGGCAGCAAGCCAAGCAGCAAAAGGAGCAGTTGAAAATGGCCCGCCAAAACGCCGACGTAGCCCGCGAGCAGGAGCGCGCCACCAAAAAGCAGGAAAAAGCTCAGAAAGAGGCCGATAAAGCGGCCCGCAAAGCCGGTAATATGTAAGCAATTATTAGTTGGCGCCCGCGCGCTTATCCAAAAAACTCCGGCGCAAGTCGGAGTTTTTTTGTGGGGGGCCGTACTGCTAGCGTCTCTTTGCCGCAACTCCCTAGCCCCCATGGCCGCCAAAAACCCCACGCGGTACTACCCGCTGCACCATTTCGTGCTGCTGCCGCTCACACTAGTGCTCGTCGTCTACACCATCCGGCGCTACGTGGGCGTGGCCGGTGACGACTCCGAGCTGTCGCGCCTGTGGTTTTCGGTGGCGCTGCTGGCACTGTTTTTTCTGGTGGCCCTGGTAATGATGCGCCAGCACTACGCCCTGATGCTGCAAGACCGCGTGGCCCGGCTCGAAGTGCGCCAGCGCTACTTCGAAGTCAGCGGCCAGCGCTTCGCCCCGCTCGAAAAAGACCTCACCCTCAAGCAAATCTTAACCCTACGCCTAGCCGGCGACCAGGAGCTGCCCGCCCTGGCCCAGGCCGCTGCCGCCGAAAAGCTCGACTCCAAGGCTATTTTGGCTCGCATCCACGATTTCCAGTTCGACCCCATGCGGGTGTGAGTGAAGCCACGAGGTGCGGCGGCCGAAGCGCCCGCTGCCAGGCCTCGCCTCTTATCTATGAACGCCTTCTGTGAGCGCCTGGCGCTGTCTTACCCGATTATTCAGGCCCCGATGGCGGGCGTTTCAACGCTGGCCCTGGCGCTAGCTGTGTCCGAAGCCGGGGCCCTAGGCTCATTGGCGGCCGGGGCTGCGCCGGCCGCCAGCACGGTAGCCCAGCAGCTGGCCGAGCTGCAGGCCGCCAGCCGCCGGCCCTTCAACGTCAACGTGTTCTGCCACCAGCCGGCCGCCCCCGACCCCGCGGGCGATGCCCGCTGGCTGGCGTACTTAGGGCCTTTTTTCGAGAAGCTGGGCAGTGCGCCCCCAGCCAGCCTGGCGGAGGCTTACCCGAGCTTTCGGGTGCACGAGGAGTTGCTGCAGGTGCTGGTGGTGGCCCGCCCTAGGGTAGTGAGCTTCCACTTTGGCTTGCCCACGGCCGCCCAAGCCACCGCGCTGCGGCAGGCGGGCTGCCTGCTGCTGGCCTGCGTAACATCGGTAGCGGAGGGCCGGGCGGCGCTGACCCTGGGCATTGAGGCGCTGGTGGCCCAGGGTATTGAGGCGGGCGGCCACCGGGGGGTATTCGATGGCCTGCCGGATACCCAGCAGCCAACCCTGGCCCTGACGAGGCAGCTGGTGCAGACGCTGCCCCTGCCCGTGGTGGCCGCCGGCGGCCTGATGACCGGCGCCGACGTGGCGGCGGCGCTGCGGGCGGGCGCCGTGGCGGCACAGCTGGGCACCGCCTTCGTCGCCTGCCCCGAGTCGGAGGCGAGCGCCGCCTACCGGGCCGCCTTGCTGCAGCAGCCCCCGCTGCCCACGCAGCTTACCGCCGTCATTTCGGGCCGGCCCGCTCGCGGGCTGGTCAATAGGTTTATGCGGGAGATTGACCAGCCGGGCCGGCCGGCCGTGGCGGCTTATCCGCGGGCCTACGTAGCGGGTAAGGCGCTGATAGCTGCGGCGCAGCAGGCCGGTGAGCCGGGCTATGCCGTGCAGTGGGCCGGCACCGGCGCCGGGCGGGCTCGCCCCCTCGCGGCCGCCGAGTTGGTGCGGGTGCTGGCCGCCGAGCTGCAAGCGGCGCTAGCCACCCCACCCAGCTAATCCGTATCGGAAAAGAGCTGGCCGGTATTTCCCTAACGTTACTTTACTGCCGCCTTTGCTTACCACTTATGATTCTCTACAACGTCACCACCAGCCTCGACCCCAGCATTGCCGACGAATGGGTGAGCTACATGCGCGAGCACCACATGGCCGAAGTAGTGGGCACCGGCTGCTTCATTCGCAGCCAGCTGCTGCGCCTGCTCAACGAGGAAGATAACGGCATCACCTACGCCGCGCAGTACTATTCCGTGAGCCTCGACCAGCTCGAGGCTTACCAGCAGCACTTTGCCCCCGAGCTGCTCGCCGAGATGGACAAGAAGTTTACCGGCAAGTACCACTCCTTCCGCACCGTGCTGGAAGTGGTGGAATAACTATTGGTTGCAGGAAACCAGCAAGAGCACGCCAAACAAACGGCGCAAATACAGGGCTGCCTCGAACCAGGAGTTTTATGCGCAGCTTCGAGCATTGCAGCACGCAGGCAGCCGTCAAACGAGTAGCGGCCTTGAGCTAGCTTCTGGGCGCTAGCAGTAACGTTAGTTTTTAGTTAGCTAAGGAGGGTAGACGATTGAAAGATGTTCCGGTCATTTTTTGCTAGTTTTGAAAGCAGGTAGCTACCTGTTATTGTCCAATATTGAGCCTAAGCGTCCATCCGCTAGCTTCGCCTAATCCTGGGCGTGGCTTCAAGTGCGTACGCCACACCTGATGGCGGTGACAAAAGCCTAACTCGAAACTAGCCTGGCCAGTAGCCGCTTGCGCAAAACTCGGGAGAGCTTGGCCTGCTGCGGTAACCACCGCTTGCAGACCCCGCTGCAGGCCTAGGGTCACGGGGTGGGCCGCTGACCTGCCGCAGTAATGTATTAGGGAAGCAATACCCAAAGTCACGGGCAGCTAAGGCTTCAGCTAGGACTATTAGTCTGGCTGCTGGCCCTGGCTGCCCGCACTGCGTTATCAGCTCGAGGCTCTAACAGCCCAATCCGAAATGATGTAAAGGCGCCTCACAACACATTTCGGCACCTTAAACTTGAATAGCTGACAAAATAACAGCAACTGCCTCGTGCTACTACCTGCTGCCACACCTTGCGGTTGACGTTTTAAGCGTACACGACCTTCACTGAACGACTTTGTTGCGTCAAAAGTCTTATTGCATTCAGGGGCTATATGGGCTATCTTACTAAACCTGAACTTATGTCTTATGACTATCTATAAAATTAATATACCTTACACTTAGCAAAACTTTGATAAAGAGAAAACTTATTTGTATTATTGACACCCACTAATTGAGTATTCTGTTCAAACGCTCTTTTTAAACCACTTTTTACCTGCTCAATAATCGTGGTATGCTATGAAAAATACAATCACTCCTAAAACAGGTTTCAGATACGATATAAATGCCCTCAGAGCTATTGCAGTACTTGGGGTGCTTTTCTTTCATTACAAAGTAGATTTTTTAGCCGGTGGCTTCGCTGGAGTTGATATTTTCTTTGTAATATCTGGCTATTTGATGACTAGAATAATTATCCAATCCATCAATCATAATAACTTCTCTTTTAAAGATTATATAGGCAAAAGAACAAGGCGAATAGTTCCAGCCCTACTATGCCTTGTTATTGTTATTTCTACTTTATCGTTTTTCTTTTATTTTCCCGAAGATTATAAAACAAACCAAAAAAGCGCCTTAGCAAGTATTACTTTCTTATCAAATATATTATACTGGCAAAGCTCTAATTCTTATTTCGCACCGTTATCAGATACAAATATTTTTTTACACACTTGGTCTTTGTCCGTTGAATGGCAATTTTACTTAATATATCCGTTAATACTTTTATTACTAGCAAACACCATCAGAAGCAAAAAGATATATCTTTATTTTATCATTTTTTTCACTATTTCACTTATCATTCTGTCACTTATTGCGACAACTTATAAGAATAACGCCGCTTTTTATTTACTTCCTACTAGGTCATGGGAAATGATGTTTGGCGGAATAGCTTTTCTTGCTGAAGGCAAACTTAAGGAAAACAAATGGGGAAAATTCATCGCTTATACAGGTTACCTTTTGATATTCCTGTGCTTTCTACTTCTTGACACGACTATGCTGTGGCCTGGTCTCTACACTTTGCTACCCGTAATTGCTACTTTTTTAATAATTATTGCCAATAATGATAGTGTTAGATTTATTAAATACAGAGCAATTCAATTCTTAGGGGAAATATCTTACTCTCTGTATTTATGGCACTGGCCCGTCTACGTGATAGCTCAGTATTTTGGGATAAAAATGAGCTTAAAATTAACACTACTACTCGTTATAATATCTTTTTTACTGGGCTATATATCCTATACTTATGTTGAGAATATTAAGATTAAAAGCGCGAAGTGGCTATATGCAGCACTACTACCATGCATTACTCTTATTGCCTATTCAAGTTATGCCGACACTAATAACTTTATTTTTAAGGCCAAATCTTTAGAAGTAGCAAATTACGCTACTACGCAGCAGCATAAGCGAGACAAGCAATTTAATGCAGGGATTTGCTTTGCAGAAGTTAAAGATGAAAGCTATGATACCAATAAATGCTTATGCATAAATAAACGAAAGAAAAACGTTTTGCTACTTGGCGATAGCCATGCCGCTCAGCTATCCGAATCACTAAGGAAAAACCTCGATAGCACTAAATTTAATCTGCTGCAAGCTACAGCAGGAGGTATTTTACCAACTATAAAGAAAGTAAATAATGAACGATTAGCTATTAGAAAAATAATAGATTATGTTTATGAAGATTTTATTCCTTCCCATTCCAATGAAATACATTTAGTCATCATTACGGCGCATTGGTCTGGAGCTAAAGGAATAAAGCGGGAGACGATATTACACGGCATCAAGGAATCTATTAGCTATTTCAACAAAAAAAATATTAATGTTATCGTTGTTGGGCAAAGCGAAAGTTACGTAATCCCCTACCCAACAATTGCTGGAAGAAATTTTCAATATAAAATTCAAATTAATCATAATTATTTAAATGATGAAGAATATTTAATGGATAACTATCTACTAAAAAATCTAGACTCTTCTTATATCAGAATTATAAATCAAACTTCATTCCCTGCTTTGTCAGCAAACAATGAGCCGTACATGTGGGATAATAACCATGTCACAGGGTACGGTGCCGACTTAATTGTTAATAAGATATTAGCGAACCCTGCCACAACGAAGTTTTTTAATTGACTTGTTACCTCACCCGCAATAAGTATTATGTTAAGAAGATGACGGCAGCCCTTGCACGAATAGGCTTAGGCCAACACTTTAGTGCACCTGCTAGCATCCAACATGCTAGGAGGAAGGCCATGTAGTAAGTAGCATCGAGGATAGTTCAACTGAATACTGCCAGGCATTGCAAATCCATAGCAGTCCTCCGAAAAGGCGGCTTTCCGCGCGTTAAGCATAGCCCTACTTATGCCTCTTTCAGCCGTTGCTAGGCCCTAGCAGCTACGATTTGGGCTTTGGCAAACATCTTTTGAAGATAGCCAGCACTTGGTTTTTTTATATCTTACAGCTAACCGGCTTTGCTGGGGTAGGACGGAGCTTCGGGCTACTCCTCATAACATTACGCCCATGTTGTAGAACGTGAAGCTCCACACGTCGGCCCACTCGGCTATTTGCAGTTGAGTGCTTTTGCCGGCGCCGTGGCCGGCGTTCACGTCGATGCGGATGAGGGTGGGCCTGAGGCCGGCCTGGTCGGCCTGGAGCTGGGCGGCAAACTTAAACGAGTGGGCCGGCACCACGCGGTCGTCGTGGTCGGCGGTGGTGATGAGCGTGGCCGGGTAGGCGGTGCCGGGCCGCAGGTTGTGCAGGGGCGAATAGGCTAGCAGGTTGCGGAACTGCGCCTCGTCGTCGGAGGTGCCGTACTCGGGCGCCCAGTTCCAGCCAATGGTAAATTTCTGGTACTTCAGCATGTCCATGACGCCCACGGCGGGCAGCGCCACCTGGCACAGGTCAGGCCGCTGGGTCATGACGGCGCCCACCAGCAGGCCGCCGTTGCTGCCGCCCGCAATGGCCAGGCGGCTGGGATTGGTGTAGCCGCTGGCCGTCAGGTAGTCGGCGGCGGCAATGAAGTCGTCGAACACGTTTTGCTTGTGGGGCGTCATACCGGCCTGGTGCCAGGTTTCGCCGTACTCGCCGCCGCCGCGCAGGTTGGGTACGGCCAGCACGCCGCCATTTTCCAGCCACAGCATCCGCGCCACCGAGAAGCTAGGCGTTAGGCTCACGTTGAAGCCACCGTAGGCGTAGAGGTAAGTGGGCAGCTGGCCGCTCTTGGTGTCCAGACCCTTTTTGTGGGTAATGAACATCGGGATACGCGTGCCGTCCTTACTGGGGTAAAAAACCTGGGTCGTCACGTAGTCTTTGGGGTGCACATCAACCCTAGGGGCGCGCCACACGGTGCTGCGGTTGGCGGCCGGGTCGTAGCGGTAAATGGTAGTGGGGTAGGTGAACGACGTGAAGGCGTAGTAGAGAACCTTATCGGTGCGCCGGCCGACAAAGCCAGCCGCCGTGCCCAGGGCCGGCAGGGCCACATCGTGGCGGTACTCGCCGGTTTCGGTGTACACCTTCACCTGCGAGCTGGCGTCGTGCAGGTAGGTGGCTAGCAGGTAGCCCCCGGCCTGGCTGATGCTTTCGAGCTTCTCCTTCGCCTCGGGAATAATGGTGCGCCAGTGCGCGGCCTCAGGCTGGCGCGGGTCGATGGCCACCACCCGGAAGTTGGGCGCGTGGTCGTTGGTGTACACCAGCAGCTCGCCGCCCACGTTGCCGATTACGCTGGTATCGTACTGGTAGCTAGGCTGCACCGTGGTCCAGGCGTGGGCTTGCTTCTGGTCGTGCAGGTCGCGCACCAGCAGCTGGTTGCCGTCGCTCCGGCCATCGGTGAGGGCCAGAAACAGGAAGCGCTCGTCCTCGGTGGTGCCCGCGATGCGGAAGCCCAGGGCCCGCTCGCGGTTTTCGTACACCAGTCGGTCCTGGGCTTGCGGGGTGCCCAGGGCGTGGTAGTATACTTTGTGGTACTCGTTTTTGCCGGCCAGCGCGCTTTCGCCGCCTTCCTTGGGCGCGTCGTAGCGGCTGTAGTAGAAGCCGCGGCCTGCCCAGGCCACGCCCGATACCTTCACCCAGTCGAGCTGGTCGGGCAGGGGCTGGCGCGTCTGCATATCCAGCAGGTGCACCTGCTGCCAGTCCGAGCCGCCGCCGCTGGTGGCGTAGGCCAGGTAGCGGTGGTCGGAACTGAAGTGCAGGCCGGCCAGCGCCGTCGTGCCATCGGCCGAGAATTTATTAGGATCGAGCAGCACCTGGGCTTGCTCCACGGGTTGCCCTAGGGGCACCGTGTACACCACGGCCTGGTTTTGCAGCCCATCGTTTTTGCTGAAGACGAGTAGGTTGCCTTCTTGCTCGGGCACGCCGTAGCGCTCGTAGTTCCAGAGCTGGGTCAGGCGGGCGCGCAGCTTCTCGCGGAACGGAATTTGGGCGAGGTATCCAAAAGTCACCTCGTTCTCGGCCCGCACCCAGGCCTGGGTTTCGGGCGCGTCGGGGTCTTCGAGCCAGCGGTAGGGGTCGGGCACCGGGGTGCCAAAATAGGTATCGGGCTGCGGGTCGCGGCGGGGGGCGGGGTAAGTCAAGGCAGGAGAAAACTGGGGGCGTACCGCACTTTCGGCACGCTCGATAATGGGCGTTTCGGTCAGGGTGTGCCGGTTGGCCACGCCCAGGCGCTCGTCGGGCGCGCGGCGCGCGGTGCCAAGAATGGGCGCGCTGCTACGGCAGCCGGCTACTAGCAGCGCGGCCGCCAGCCAAGTGGCAGCCCTAGGGGTTTGCATAGCATATAAGGCAGTGAGCAGGTGAATTGTTGGGGGGAGGCAGGCCCGCCTAGGGGGCGGCCGGGCCAGTTGTGCGCAGGGCCTCGGCCACGCGCCGGGCCACCAGCTCCTCCACCTGCTGGCGCTGGGCGGCGCTTAGCTCGGCGGGGCCGCGGCCGGCCTGGGTGGCGGCCCGGCGCAACTGGCGCAACGTGCGGCCCAGGCTCAGGCGCAGTAGCACGTACAGCACTAGGCTCAGCAAGCTAAAGGTGAGGGCCAGCGGCGCCAACAAGCGGTCGAGCAGCGCGACCGGGGCAGTGGCCCTAGGGCCGCCGGGCCCCGCCGAAGCCGCCGGGGCGGTGGCAGCCGTGGCCTCGGCGGCTTCGGCGGGGCCGCTGAGGCTGGTTTCGGTTTCGGCCTGCGGAGCCGCGGCCACGGTGGCGGGCGGCAGGCCGGTTTCTACGTAGTCGGTCAGCTTTTTTTCCAGCTCGTGCAGGCCGGCCAGGCGCGCGGGGCTGCGCTGGCGGGCGGGCGAGGCGCGCAGCTTGCCCACGATGGCGCGCACCAGCGCCGCTAGCCGGGCGTGGTTGTCTTGGAGGCCCTGGTAGATGCGGCCGCGCTCCTCGATGGGTGCGTAAAGCAGCGAGTAGATGCGTAGGCTATCGGGGCGCAGGCTGGCGGCCAGGGCGGGCAGGCTGCCGCTTTCGCAGCGCAGGGTGCTTTGCAGGCGCGGGTGGCCCAGGTCGGCGTACACATAGCGGGCCGTAGCGCACCAGATTTGCACCTTGGCCTCATCGAGTGAGGGCTGACCAAGCGGTGTTTGGGCGCGGGCGGCGGGGCCGGCCAGCGCGGCCAGCAGCAACCCCAGCGCCAGCCCTAGGCCCGGTAAAAGACGAAAAAACGGGTGCGGCATACCAACTGATGACGAGAAAACCGATGAGGGCCGGAAAGTACAACGCCGCCGCCTTGGCGCCACCCGGCCGGGGCCTGGGCGAGCAATTATCTTTGTAGGCCGCTTTAGGCAACCCATTATGCAGATTGAAATTTTAAAATCCAAGATTCACCGCGTCCACGTCACGCAAGCCGAGCTGCACTACGTGGGCAGCATCACCATTGACGAGGACCTGCTGGACGCCGCCAACATGGTGGAGCACGAAAAAGTAACGGTGGTGAACGTGAACAACGGCGAGCGTTTCGAAACCTATACCATTCGGGGTGAGCGGGGCACGGGCACCATCTGCCTCAACGGGCCGGCCGCCCGCCGCGTGGCCCTGGGCGATGTCATTATCGTGTTTTCGTACTGCCTCATCGACTTTGCCGAGGCCCGCGCCCACCAGCCCACCGTCATCTTCCCCAACGACCAGAACCGCCTGGCCTAGGCCCTGGCTAGCCGCCCGGTTGCCCTCGGCTCCTTTTTTGCGCCTGCTACCCCTAGGGCCCCAGGGCCGCCTCGGTAGCCGGCCCGGCCCTGGGGCGGGCGGCTTTTTTCAGCTTGATGAAAACCCTGCTTAACATTCTGAAATACGGCCTGCTGCTGGGCATTTCGGGCGCGCTGATGTGGTATGCGCTGCGGGGCCAGGACCTGAGCCGCGTGGGCGCCAGCATTCGGCAGGCTAATTACTTCTGGCTGGTGCTGAGCTTGGGCATCTCGGTGCTGGGCTACCTCAGCCGGGCCTACCGCTGGCAAATGCAGCTCAACGCCTCGCGCACGCCGGCCGGCTACTGGCCCACCTACCACGCCATGATGGTGGGCTATCTGGCCAACCTGGTGCTGCCCCGCGCCGGCGAGGTCATCCGCTGCTCGGTGCTGCGGCGCGTCAGCGGCGTGCCGGTGCAAGTGGCCCTGGGCACGGTCGTGACCGAGCGCGTGATTGACGTGCTGGTGCTGCTGTGCTTGCTGGGGGCCACGCTGCTGCTCGATTTCAAGACCTTCTGGGGCTTTTTTAATGAGGAGCTGCTGGGCGGCAAAGCCGATACGCTGGCTCGCAACCCGCTGCCGCTGGTGCTGGCGGGCCTGGCGGCGCTGGTGCTGCTGCTGGCGGCCGGCTATACGCTCTACCGCAACCTGGAGCGCCTACGCCAGCACGCGCTATTTAATAAGGTGTTGGTGTTCCTTCAGGGCCTGCTCACGGGGCTGCTCAGCGTGCTGAAGCTCGAAAACAAGGGGCTTTTCCTGTTCCACACCTTCTTTACCTGGCTGGTTTACTTCCTGCTCGACTACCTGGCTTTTTACTGCTTTCCCGATACTTATGGCCTAGGGGCCCGGGCGGGCCTGGCGGTGCTCACGTTCGGGGCGTTTGGCATGGCGGCGCCGGTGGCGGGTGGCATCGGGCCGTTTCACGTGTTGGTGCAGGGTGTGCTGCTGGTATATGGCATCAGCAAGGAGGCCGGCATTGCCTACGCGCTGGTAGTACACGGCGCCCAAACCCTGCTGGTGGTGGTGATGGGCGGCATCAGCTTCGTGGCCGTGGCCGCCGCCGACCGCCGCAGCCTGGTGCAGGAAGCCGAAGCCTTGGCCGACGAGCCACTGACCAGTGAGTAGTGAGGTAGTGAGTCGTGAATAGTAAAGAACGTCATTCCTCGGCAAGCTCGGAATGACGTTCTTTACTATTCACCAACTACTAATTATCAACCGCAATTGCCTACCTGATATCCACTTATGACCGCCGATAAAATTTTATCCCCCAAGCAATTGCCTGCCATGCTAGCCGCTTGGCGGGCCGCCGGCGAAAAAGTGGTGTTTACTAACGGCTGCTTCGACTTGCTGCACCTCGGGCACGTGGACTACCTGGAAAAGGCTCGCGCCCTGGGCGACCGCCTGGTGGTGGGCCTCAACACCGATGCCTCGGTGAGCGCCCTCAAGCCCGGCCGGCCCTTGCAGGACGAAACGTCGCGGGCCCGCATCCTGGCCGCCCTAGCCTTCGTGGATGCCGTGGTGCTCTTCGGCGACGACACCCCGCTGCGCCTCATCGAGGCCGTGCAGCCCGACGTGCTGGTGAAGGGCGATGACTACACGATTGACGGAATTGTGGGCCACGAAACGGTGTTGAAGAAGGGCGGGCAAGTACTGACGGTGCCGCTGGTGAAGGGCTACAGTACCTCGGCCCTGGTAGCCAAGGCCCGGCAGCTATAAGCTAGTTGCCAAGTTGGCAGCCTAGGGCCCCTGTGGCAACCAGGCACGGCATTTGCCCATATGCTCATCAGAACTTCATCCTCCTTTTCGCTATGTTTATCCTCCTCATCCTGCTCGCGGCCGTTAGCTACGGCATCCAGTGGCGCCTGCGCAGCAAGTTTAAAGAGTACGCCGAGGTGCACCTGCACTCGGGCCTGAGCGGGCGCGAAGTAGCGGCCAAGATGCTGGCCGACTACGGTATTCGCGACGTGCAGATTATCAGCACCGACGGCCAGCTTTCCGACCACTACGACCCCACCGCCAAAACCGTAAACCTGAGCGCCGACGTGTACGCGGGCCGCTCGGCCACGGCCGCCGCCGTAGCCGCCCACGAGTGCGGCCACGCCGTGCAGCACGCCCAGGCCTACAGCTTCCTCAAGTTTCGCTCGGCCATGGTGCCAGCGCTGTCAGCCGTGTCGAAGTTTATGCCTTTGCTGCTCATTGGAGGCGTATTTTTGCTGCGCTACAGCATCTTGCCCCTAGGGCTGGGCGTGGCGCTGTTTGCCCTCACCACCCTGTTTTCGTTTATCACGCTGCCTGTCGAGTTCGACGCCTCGCGCCGCGCCCTGGCCTGGATGGACCGCAGCGGCGTGGTAACCACCCAGGAGCACGCCGTGGCCAAAGACGCTCTCTGGTGGGCCGCCATGACCTACGTAGTAGCCGCCATTAGCTCGCTGGCCACGCTCGTGTACTACGGTATGATGCTGCTGGGTGGCAACCGCCGCAATTAAAACCAGCTACTGGCTTGCCAGCTAATGCATACGCTCAGGAATAGCGCCGGCCTTAAGCCGGCGTTGTTTTTTGGAAAAGCCTTTAGGTAAATATACCGATTTCAGGACCCTAGGGCTATTGGCGGGCAAGCTTTGCCTTCGAGGAGCCGTATTTTCGCAGTACATTTCATTCTCTCCCTCCCTACCCCATCCCATGCAACCTGATATTGCCACCGCCTCCCCTTTTCAGCTCACCGAAGAGCAGCTGGCCGTGCAGGCCGCGGCCCGCGACTTTGCCCAGAGCGAGCTGTGGGCTGGTGTCATTGAGCGCGACGAGCACCAAAAATTTCCCACCGAGCAAATTAAGCGCATGGGCGAGCTCGGCTTTATGGGCATGATGGTGAGCCCCGAATACGGCGGCTCGGGCCTCGACACGGTGAGCTACGTGCTGGCGATGGAGGAAATCTCCAAGGTCGATGCCTCGTGCTCGGTTATCATGAGTGTGAATAACTCGCTGGTGTGCTGGGGCCTGGAGAAATACGGCACCGAGGAGCAGAAGCGCAAGTACCTGCCGCGCCTGTGCTCGGGCGAAATCATCGGCGCCTTTGCCCTGAGCGAGCCCGAGGCCGGCTCTGACGCCACCAGCCAGCGCACCACCGCCGAGGACATGGGCGACCACTACCTGCTGAACGGCACCAAGAACTGGATTACCAACGGCACCACCGCCTCGGTGTATCTGGTGATTGCCCAAACCAACCCCGAGTTGAAGTCGCGCGGCATCAACGTGCTCATCGTGGAGAAGGGCATGGAAGGCTTCCAAACCGGCCCCAAGGAAAACAAGCTCGGCATCCGGGGTTCCGACACCTGCTCGCTGCTGTTCACCGACGTGAAGGTGCCCAAGGAAAACCGCATTGGCGCCGATGGCTTCGGCTTCAAGTTTGCCATGCAGGTGCTGGCGGGCGGGCGCATTGGTATTGCGGCGCAGGCCCTAGGCATCGCCTCGGGCTCGCTCGAGCTGAGCCTTAAGTACGCCAAGGAGCGTAAGGCGTTTGGCGTGCCCATTGCCCAGCACCAGGCCATTCAGTTTAAGCTGGCCGATATGGCGACCAACGTGGAGGCGGCCCGCCTGCTGTGCCTGCAAGCCGCCGCAGATAAGGATAACCATATTGACTACGCCAAGAGCGGCGCCATGGCCAAGCTGTTTGCCTCCAAAACGGCGATGGACGCGGCGGTGGAAGCCGTGCAGATTCACGGCGGCTACGGCTTCGTAAAAGAGTACCACGTAGAGCGCTTTATGCGCGATGCTAAGATTACCCAGATTTACGAGGGTACGTCCGAAATACAAAAAATCGTCATCTCGCGCGACATCCTCAAATAGGACGTTTTGAAAACGCTAGTTGGCAAGCATTTTGCACAAAACCCAGGCCGATTCAGCCTGGGTTTTTTATTTACATAAATTTTTTTATGCGATATTGCAAACGTTTTTATTAACTTTAGCCCCTGTTAAGACATCCTACCCTCAACAAGTTTCAAATTTTACAATTAAGTTATGGAAGATTACAATAAGGTAATTGAATCATTAGGAGTTCGCTATATTAAAGCCAAGAATTTGGTGTTGCGGCAGTCCGTAACGGTGCGCAATGCCTACGATGTGGGCAACAATCTTATTTTGTTGCATCAAGGAAAAATCACTTTCGGCGACGAAGACCAAACGGTAGAGGAGAACGAGCTGCTCTTCTTGCCCGGTGGCCGCGCTACCCGCGTGGGCTACGGCCAGAATGCCGCCAGCCGCGTTATCTCTAACGACGATTTTATCACGAATAAGGACCGCTTCTTCACCTCCAACGACCAGCTCGACTACATCGGCGACGCCGAGGAAAGCCACAGCTCGGTGGTGTTTGAGGCCAAGGTGTTTGACTCGGTAAACTTTTTCGCCTCGCTCGACGTGCCGGCCTTCGTCATTAAGAAGAACGACCGCCTGGCCAACCTGGTCATCAAGATTATCGAGGAATCGATTCAGGACCTGCCGGGCCGCGAGCGCCTCGTCACCATCTACACCGAAAACCTGGTGGTGGAAGTGGTGCGCTACATCTTGCAAAACAACATGTTTGTGGAGCAGCTGGCCACCAACAGCACCTACTTCAAGGACCCGCGCCTCATCGACCTGTTCAACTTCATCAAGGAAAACCTGAGCGGCGACCTCTCGAACAAGGTGCTGGCGGGCGTAGCCAACGTGAGCGAGGACTACGTGGGCCAGTACTTCAAGATGCTGACCAACATCAACCCGCAGGACTACATCGAATACCAGCGCATGGAGCGCGCGGTATCGCTGCTGCGCACCACCAAGAAAAGCATCCGCGACATCGGCAAGGAAGTGGGCTACAAGGATACCGCTTACTTCTGCCGCCGCTTCAAGATGATGTTCGGCATTCCGGCCGGCAAGATGCGCCGCCGCGAGTCGGCCATGAACATTTAACCGCGGATTAAACGGATTTCGTGGATACGCTGCCTCGCAGCTGGCTACACGGAAAAGGGCTGCCGACGGGCGGCCCTTTTTTGTGGCGGAAGGGCTAGGCTACTACTCGAGCTGGCCTTGCAGGTAAAGCTGCTTGAGGCGACGGTGCAGGGCGTAGCAGGCGGCTTCGGCGGCTTCCCCGCCCGCGTTGGTTAGCACTATCAAGGCCACCTGCTGGCTAGGGTACAGAATGGTGTGGCAATAGAAGGTACCCGCCGTACCGTTGTGGAAGCTAACAGGTGCGCCAGTTGCCGGCAGCTTCAGCACGCCCCACCCGTAGGCGTAGCTGGGCTTGCCAAAATGCAATAGCTGGTAAGTTTTGGCTTTCAAGTAATTAGCATGCCCAAGCAATCCGCGCAAGTGCTTTTGTATCAGGCGCGCATAGTCGGGCAGCGGCATAGCCAAGTCGCCGGCTGGCGCCAGAAAGTCCTGCAGGTGATACGGGTGCAAGGGCCCTAGGGGGGTCAAAACGCTATCGGTGGCTGCCTGCCGCCAGTGGCCCCAGGGCTGCTGCGCATCGCCCCGATTAGGAAACCCTACTACGTAGTGCAGCTTGAGCTTGTGGAAAGCCCTGGCTACCAATTCCTCCCATGAACGCTGGCTGACTTGCTCGAGCATCAGGGCAGCCAGCGCGTAGCCCGCGTTAGAATACGCGTAGACTTCACCCGGACCGGGCAACACCGGGGGCTGCTGCAGCACGAAGGCGGCAAATTGCTGGCGCTTCTGCCTGACCGTGCCGCTAAAGGCTGGTAGGCGCCGGATTTTCGCTCCCGAATCATACGGTGGAATGCCAGCGCGGTGCGACAGTAGCGCAGCGAGCGTCACATCGGCGTAGGCGGGCAGCGCGGTGGTGCGCAAGCTGGGCACTACGTCGAGCAACTTGCTTTCCCAACGAATCTTACCCTGCTCCACCAGCTTACCCGCCAGCAGGCTCGTCACGCCTTTCGTATCGGAGCCGAAGTGGAAGTAATCGGTTAGGGTGATTTGCGTAGTCTGGTCACTGCGCCGCACTCCGCCATACACGTAGCAGATGCGCTGCGGCTGAATAACTGCCGCCAGCATAGCCGGCAGGTGGTACTTCACCCTGAGGCTGTCGAGGGCTTGCTGCGCCGCTGTTTGAGCCATCGCTAGGGACGGGCACAGGCTACTGCCTAGCAGCATCAAACACAGAAAGACACGGACGAACACTGCAGTTGAAGATAAAGCCAGTGGTTACCCTAGGGTACCTTGCAACTCCGTCATTCGTTACTGCCGGTTCAGCTAAGTACTCGGCTGGCTACTACCTGCCTGCCGCACGGCGGCCACCGCTTCGACCAGGAAATTTGGATTGCGCTCCAGATGGTTGCCCACCACTACTAGGTCGGCGCCGGCGCCTAGGGCGGCGCTGATTTTCTCGGCCGTGTTCAGGCCGCCGCCCACTAGTAGGGGCGCATTGGTGGCCTCGCGCACCGCCCGTATCATGGCAGGCGATACGGGCTGCTGGGCGCCGCTGCCGCCGTCGAGGTACAGCAAGCGCAAGCCTAGCTGCTCGCCAGCCATCGCCGTGGCTGCCGCAATGCTAGGCTTATCGTGGGGCAGCGGGGCGGTGCCACTGATGTAGGAAGCCGTGGTGGGGCGGCCGCTTTCGACCAACATATAGCCGGTGGGCAAAATCTGCAGGCCGCTTTGGCGCAGGCGCGGGGCCGCTACTACGTGCTGGCCAATTAGGAAATCGGGGTTGCGGCCCGAGATGAGGGAGAGCAGCAAAATGCCGTCGGCAGCGGCATCTACGTGCAGGGCGTGGCTCGGAAAAAGCAACACTGGCACGTGCGGCGCCTCGGCCTTCAGCAACGCAATGAGGGCAGCCTGATGCTCGGTAAGCACGAGGCTGCCCCCCACAAAAAAGTAATCTACGGGGTACTGCGCTACCTGCCCGAGCAATTGGCGCGTGCGGGTGGGCACAAAGTCATCGGGGTCGAGCAGCACGGCCAGGGCCTTGCGGCCTTGGTGGCGCAGCCCGGCCAGGGTATCAAGCAAGCGGTTCGCGGTAGGCAGGGGCGTCGGCGGGGTAGGCATCCGGTTGCGGCGTGGCGGGGTGGCCATGGGCATAGCCATCATTCTCCCCCGTTGGGGCCGCAAGGTCGGAAGATTTTGCCGTTTCTGGCTCGTCGCTCGTCAGTTTAGCTTTTAACGCCTTGGTAACCAAGGCTGCCCCTAGGCTGGCGGCCTGGCCCAATACTATTTTGCCCAGGTCGCTCTTGGCTAGCGCCACCAGCATGGCGCCGAGCTGACGCTTGGGCTGGGCCTCGGCACCCTTAGAACCAGGGGTTTCCGCAAAATCGTCGGACTCGGGCAGGCGGCGGCTGTCGTCGAAGGGCAAGCTGGACTCGGGGTGGCCATAGGCTTCCGACTGGAAGTCGCCAGTTGCGGTGTCGGCCGCAGTGCCGTGGTAGGAGGTGGAATGCTCGGGGAAATCCGGATAGTCTCCTAAGCCATTATCGTCCAGGTTGTCATCGGGCGTGCCGGGCGTGTCGTAGGCCTCGGTGTCGGAATGGTATACCGTGCCGTGCGCATCAGCGCTACTGCCGAAATACGCATCAGCTTCTGGCCATTGGCCGTCCGGCTGGTCGTCGTCATCTGCCAAATCAAAATCGGCGAAGCGCTGGGTACCGTAATCGCTTGGCTCGTAGCTGCTGGGCCACTCGGCATCGGGGTCTTCGGGGCGACGCTTGCGGCCACCTAGGGCCTTGGTAATTAGCCAGATACTACCCACCAGGCCGGTGCCCACCAGGGCTACGCGGCCCACGTGGGCAGTTTGCTCTTTTAGCTGCGCTACGTCGCCGCGCAGGGCGCGCTCGTATTCCAGCTTTTTACGCTCTAAAAAAGCCTTTTCTTCCTCAAACAGCGGGTTAGTGGGCTCGCTCATATCCTAGGGGTGAATGGTCGGGTGATGCCGGTTGACTGCTTCGCTTGGGTGGCCGGCGCGCGGCTACCCAACGGGTAGCTACCGGCGTTTATCTGACTTATAGATGGTGTTGTTCAGCAGCTTATCGGCCACGCCCTGAAATACCTTTTTGTCGATGCCTACCGCGAAGAGGATAGCCAGCACCAAGTATAACCCTGCCACGATACCAAAACCGGCCGAGGGGCTTTCGAGCGCCTGATTGAGCGCGAAGCCCAGGTAGATGGAGCCAAAAATGACGAACAGAAAACCCAGCATGGCCAGCGCCACACCGTGCACGGTAGCCACGAATATGCCCTTTACTTTCTCTTGGGTTTCAAGGCGTATCAGGTCGATGCGGGTATCGAGGTAGCCGGTGAGGTGGCCAATCATGCCTTCGGGGCGCGGATTTTTATCGTCAGTAATAAAAGCCATACGAGCAGAGAGGTTTTGCAAGTAAATTCGGTTGAGAAAAGCCCGACGGTGAACAACAGCCAGCCGGCTAGGGCGTTCTTTACGAAAAACCGCGGGCCAGGGCTAACTTTCAGTTGGCAGGGCTCAAAAATTACCCGGTGGTGAGCGAGAATTATTACCAAACGCTAGGGGTCATGGTGTCGGCGCCCGCCGCCGACATTAAGCGGGCGTACCGGCGCCTGGCTACCCAGCTGCACCCCGATAAGCACCAGGGCGACCCGCGCTACGAGGAGCGCTTCAAGGCCGTGGCCGTGGCCTACCGCGTGCTGTCGGACCCCGAGCGCCGCGCCCAGTACGACTATAAGCTGCGCCAGGCGGCGCTGGCCGAAGCGCATCGGCAAAGTGCCCAGGCCTACGCCGGCGCCGCGGCGCGGCCGGGCGCCGGTGGGCCTTCGGTGTATAGCGCGCCCACGCCCCCGCCGGCGGCCGCCCCGCCCCTGCGCACCCGCCGCCCGGCCGGCGCCCGCGAGCGCCACTACCAGCCCCGCACCACCCGCCAGCAAGTACGCTTCAACCGCCAGGACTTGTGGCTGGTGGTGGGCATCGTGGCGCTGCTGCTGCTGTTCGGAATTTCGGCCAAGATTGTGATGGACCGCGTGGCCGCCAGCACCAACTACGAGGATGCCCGCGCGGCCTATGGGCGCGGCAGCTGGGAGCTGGCTCGCCACTACCTCGACCAGTCGCTGGGCTTTCGCGACGACCAGGCGCCGGCTTTGCAGCTGCGCGGCCAGCTGGCCCAAGATGCCGAGCACGACCTGCCCGCCGCCCGCGCCGACTACGAGGCCGCCCTGGTGGCCAGCATCAACCCGCTGCCCCCGGCCGAGGTGGCCCGCACCCTGCTGCGTCTAGGCGAGTGCCAGGTGGGCCTGCACCTGCCTAGGGCCGCCGAGCACAGCTACAGCCGAGCCCTGCGCCTCGACACGACCCTGGCCGCCGCCTACCTGGCCCGCGGCGAAAACCGCCTGCTGGAGCTAGACCGCACCGCGCCCGCCCTGGCCGATTTGCAGCGCGGCCACCAGCAGTACCAAGCTGCCAACCGCCCCGTGCCCCTCCCCTACTTGCAGGCCGAAGGGGCCGCCCTGGTGCGCCTGGGCCGCTACCCCGAGGCGCGCGCAGTGTATGAGCAGGCCCTAGGGCGCAACGTAGGCGACGGGCGCACGCTGTACCTGCTGGGTCGCCTGGCCCAGCAAACCGCCGACTCGGTGAGTGCCTGCGAGTTTTTTCGGCGCGGGGCCGCCGCCGGGTACGGCTACGCGGCACAAGCGGCGGCCGAGTGCCGGTAGGGGTTAGCGCGGCCGCCTACCTGGCCGGCACCAGCGCGCCGGCCAGCGCCGCCGCAATCAGCTGGGCGTGGTGGCGGCCGTTCTCGATAAACCAGCGGCTGGTGGCCAGGCCGCCGCACACGGTGCCGGCGGCGTACACGCCGGGGCGGGCAGTCTCGTGCGTTTCGGGGTCGAAGACGATGGGCCGGGCGGGGTCGTTTTCGTCGAGCGGCAGGCCTAGGGCCTCCGTCAGCAGCGAATAGTCGGGCCGGTAGCCGGTGAGGGCGTACACGTAGTCGGCCGGGATGCTGCGCGGGCCCTCGGGCGTGAGCACTTCCACCGCGTGGGGCGTAATAGCCGCCACGGTGGTGTTGAAATACGCTTTGATGCGGCCCTCCTTAATGCGGTTGAGCAAGTCGGGCCGAATCCAGTACTTCACGCTTTCCGACACCTCGGGGCCGCGCACCACCAGCGTGACGCGGGCGCCGGCGCGGGCCAGCGCCAGGGCCGCCTTGGCCGACGAATTCTTGGCGCCCAATACCACCACGTCGCGGTCGGCGTGGGCGTAGGGCTCTTTGTAGTAGTGGTTTACGTGGGGTAACTCCTCGCCCGGTACCCCTAGGCGGTTGGGCACGTCGAAGAAGCCGGTGGCCACCACTACGGCGCGGGCCGCGATTTCGCCCTGGCTGGTTTCCACTACATAGTCGCCCGCCTGGCCGCGCAAGCCGGTTACGCGCTGGTAGAGGCGCAGGTCGAGCTTTTCGGCGGCAGCCACGCGCTGGTAGTAGTCGAGGGCATCTTCGCGGTGGGGCTTGTAGCTGGCCATCGGGAAGGGGTGGCCGCCAATTTCGAGCAGCTCGGGCGTCGAAAAAAACTCCATCTGAGTGGGGTAGCCCACCAGCGAGTTTACCAACGCCCCTTTCTCCACCACGGCCACCGACAGGCCCTGGCGCTGTATTTCAATGGCGCAGGCCAGCCCCACGGGGCCCGCCCCAATCACGACGGCATCTAGCTTATCAGTCATCAGTTATCGAGTATCAGTTATCAAGTAACTGCTTAACCAACGAGGGGCGCTTGAGTTGGGTTCTTTTTCAGACCTTTGCGGCGTCGGGACTGGCGGGAGCACCGCAAAAATGATAACTGATACCTATTGACTGCTAAATGACCAGCCAGCGCCACTGCGACTTGTGCGGAGCTACTGCCTTCCACGCCCTGCCTTTCTACTACCTCTTCGACGGGCAGCGCCTGCAGGGCACCCAGTGCGACAGCTGCAGCCTGACCTTTCTGGACCCGCAGCCCACACCCGCGCAGCTTGAGAAGCTGTACGGCAAGGAGTACTTCACGGAGCGCCCCAACTACGACCGCACCGAGAAGGACAAGACCTTTATTGAGGAAGGCAAGTCCTTGAATTTGAGTCAGGTCAAGGAAGATAAGTTCACCACCTACATGCAACAGCACTACCCCGGCCGCCGGTTTCGGTACTTAGAGGTAGGCTGCGGCCCCGGCTACACCCTTAAGAGCCTGCAAGCCCTAGGGTGGGAAACCCACGGCCTCGAAATCAGCGAGCACGCCGCCGACTATGCCCGCCGCGAGCTGCACCTGCCGGTGGTGACGGGCAACATCGAGACCACCGAGGACTTCCACGAAAACCAGTTCGACCTGGCCTACCTGGGCGACGTGCTGGAGCACCTGCTGTCGCCGGCCGCTGCCATCCGCAAGTTCGGGCGCATCCTCAGCCCCGGCGGGCTGCTGGTGCTGGCCCTGCCCAGCGTCACCAACTTGCCGAGCATGCGCTTAGGTTTTGCCGCCTACCGCGCCCTAGGGCGTCAGCGCCGCATGGACATTCCGCCCTATCACCTCTACGAGTTCACGCCCACCACCATCCGCAAGATGCTGGCCCAGAACGGCTTCTCGGTAGTGGACTTACAAAACCCAGTGAAGCCGCCCCAGCACATTCGCCTAGGGGGCAACCCGCTGGAGCAGGCTGCCAAGCTCGGCAGCCAGTACCCTACCTACTGGCTGAACAAGCTGACTGGCCGCTTCGGCGACCGCATGTTTGTAGTGGCTAAGAATGAGAAGGCGATTGGTTAGTTGGTTAGCAACAACTAAATAGGCGGTCATGCTGAGCTTGCCGAAGCATCTCTACCGGACGGTAATGCGCGGTAGAGATGCTTCGGCAAGCTCAGCATGACCGCCTATTAACTAGCGACCAGCAACTTAACCCTAGGGGTTCTTGCGCAGCACCTTCCAGGCGCCGGTGCTCCAGAGGGCCAGGCCGATGAGGACGGGCTGGAAGAAGAGGCGCATGAGGCGCTTCTGCTCGGTATCGAGGTTCAGGTCGGGGCGGTCGTGCTTGTACTGGGCCCAGTTGCCGGGGAAGATGGCCACGAAGAACGTAGCCAGCCCAAAGCCCAGGCGCACGCGGTTTTCGCCTTTCAGCAGCAGCATGCCCAGGCCGAGGCCCACTTCAACTACGCCCGAGGCCAGCACGGTAGAGTCCTTATCGAGGGGCACCCAGCTGGGCACTTGCGCTTTGAAACCTTTGCGCGCAAACGTCCAGTGGCCAATGCCGGCCCCGACCATGAACGTACCGAGCAGGTTACGGGCTGCATCTTGCGCCCCGGTGGTTTTACCTTCAAACATAACGTAAGGAGCGGGTGGAAAGGCCGCCGGCTATTCTTACGTCCTTCAACCACTTACGGATACGCAGGCCCCTGCTTAGCCAATAGCTTCCACCCGTATTTGCTTGTTATTGAAGACGGTTTGTGCGCCCGCGCGCAGCCCGGCCAGCGCCTGCATAAGCGGCGCGCTAGGCGACACGGCCAGAAACTCCTGGCCCGCGGCGGTGCGCAGGCGCCCCGCGGCCACGCTTACATAGAACACCCCTAGGCTGGTGGCCACGGCCGCGCCCAGGCGCACAGTGTCGGCTGGCAGGTCGGGGCTGAGCTTCTGCAAGGCCCCTAGGAGCTGCTGGGTTTCGTGCAGCTGGGCGGCTTGGCGTTCGCGCTCCTGGCTGGCCATCTCGCGGCCGGTTTCGTACTTGTCGCCGGCGCTGCTCTTGGTTTCGGAGTTGGCCGATTCCTGGGCGGCCTGCACGCCGGCCTGAGCCAGCGCCAGGCGCTCGCGCAAGGAAGCCAGGCAGGCGGCGTGCAGGGCGGATTTGGGGGGCAGAGGTAGACTCATTTTAGTTTTTTCAAGAGCAGCACCTGGCCGCCGCCAGCCGCCAGGGCTAGCGGCAGCGTAGTTTGGCGGCTTACGGCCAGCGTGGTTTTTAGGAGGTGGTTGGGCGCGGTAGCCACGTCGGGCGCATCAGCAAACAAAGTAGCCTCGTACTGGCCGGGGGGCAGGAAATCGAGCTTGAGCGCCAGCGTGCGGGCCTGGCTGCCGGTGAGCGCGCCCACGTACCAATCGGCGCCCTTGCGGCGGGCCACGCACACGTACTGCGCCACCTCGGCCAGCGGCGCGCGGGTTTCGTCCCACACCGTGGGCAGGGCCCGAATGAACTCGTAGCCCGGCTGGCCCTCGTAGGCGGCGGGGTAGTCGCACACCATGCCCAGGTAGCTTTCGAGCACCACGTACATGGCCAGCATGTGGCAGCGCGTGCCCACCATTAGCGGCCGCGTGTACTGGGGCCGAAACTGCGCCGGCGGCACCGCCCGGAAGCCGCCCAGGTGGTAGTCGGTGGGCCCGGCCAGCAGGCGCGTGAAGGGCATGTTGAGGTCGTGGTCGGGCGCCATGGCCGGGCCCCACTTGTTGTTTTCGTAGTTGAGAGTACCCTCGCGGGTCAGCTCGTTGGGGTAGGTGCGCGCGAGGCCGGTGGGCTTGGCCGCGCCGTGAAACTGGATGTGGATGTGGTGCTGGGCGGCCTTGCGCAGCATTTCCTCCTGCATGTTCACCATCTGCTGGTCGTCGCGGTCCATGAAGTCCACCATCATGCCCTGCACGCCCCAGGCCTCAAACTGCGCCAGCGCTTTATCGAGCTGGGCGTAGAAGGGCTGCCAGTGCACCCACACGCGCAGGCCCACGCCCTTGCTGCGGGCGTAGGCCCCTAGGCGTGCCATATCTAGCCCCGGCACGGGCTGGGTCACGTCGGTGTGGGGGCCGGGGGCGTAGCCCTCGCCGTCGTTCTGGTACCAGGCCGCGTTGCCGTAGCCGATAACCGAGTGGTAGTCAATGCCGTGCGCGGCGCAAAAGTCGATGTAGTACTGGTTGAACTCGAAGTTGCGGCCGGGCGGGAAAATGGTATCGGGCAGGATGTCGCCGTTCCACCAGTGGAAGTCACTCTTGCCCGGTTTTAGCCAGCTAAAGTCCAGGCTCGGCGGCTCGTTGAGGCTGGTGATGATGTTCGACTCGAGCAACCGGCCCACCTGCTGGCCCAGCAGCAGCACCCGCCAGGGCGAGCGGTGCGGCAGGGTGGCCTGCACTTTTACTTCGGTTTGGCCCGGCAGCGGCGAGAGGCGGCTGGTCAGCACCCCCTCGTGCGGGCTGAGGTACAGGGTGGCGTAGTCGCGCACGGCCGCTTCGGTGAGGGCCAGGTAGGGCCCGCCGGGGTACTCGGCCAGGGTGGGCAAGTCGAGCAGCGTGTCGGGCCGCACCTGCCCTAGGGGCAGCCGGCTGTAAAACCCCTCGTGCGAGGTGGTGTAGTTGGGCCGCTGCAGCGTGAGCAGCGTCGGGTTGCCAGCTAGCCGAAAGCTGGAGTTTTCGGCCGTCAGCTCGTAGCCCGCCCAGCCCGCCTGCGCCGGAAACTCGTAGCGAAATGCCAGCCCGTCGTCGTAGGCCCGCACCACCAGGTGCACCAGCCGCCTAGCCCCCGCGGGCTCCTGCAAGGCCAGGGTAAGCTGCCGGTAGTGGTTGCGCACCCGGCTGGCCTTGCCCACTGGCAGCGTGTAGTACTCATCCACCGCCGCGGGCTGGGCGGCCAGCACCCGCAGGCCCGCACCCCAGGCCCCGCCCTGCCGAAAAACCAACCCTAGGGTCGATTCTTCCACCACCCTTTTCCCGTGAAAGTCAACCGTATATACCGGCGCTTGCGGCGTGAGGCGGAAACGGTAGGTGAGCTGCCCATCGGGCGAGCGCAAAACGAGCGACTTCTGGGCGAAAGCGCTGAGGGCCAGCAGCCAGGCAGCTAGCAGTAGCAGGAGGCGGGTGGGCATGGGCAGGGCAGTTGGGTGCGGGTAAGGTACACCATCAGTAACTAGCCCGGTTCAACTCACCATTGGCTGCCACTTAATGTCGCAACCTATTCCCGCCTGAATCGGCCAGCTTAGTAGGTTGCGTCCTAGCTCCATAAGGGAGGAAACATCGGCGGCCAGCGAAAACGCGACGCGCTTTTCGGCCGGTGGCGTGGCTTTGTTGTCCATTACGATGCGTAGCGCCGTGTGGCCGGCCTGGTCGAGATAATAAGCCTGCAGCAGCAGGCATTCCAAGCGTGAATTGATGTCGTCGCCTTGCCCAAACGTCACCGTGGCTTGCGTATCAGTCGGAAAATTCAGCAACTGCTGGCCGAAAACCTGGAAGGTATCGGTGTAGCCAAAAAAGCTGATGGCACATCTAATATCCGGCGTCGCCACGGCCACCTTAAAGGTGCAGTAGTGACCTAGGTCAACTTCGCCGAAGAATTGGATAGTTGCGAGCATCTTTTACAGCTTATTTCATTTCGGCGGGTTGCTCGCCCCACTCAACCTTCGTCACCTGCTGCCCCTGCCACAGCAGCGCGGCCGCCTCACTGGTTTCGGGCAGGTCGTTGCTGTTCAGGTTCGTCAGTGCTAGGTTGGGGCCGTAGGTTATGGTAACCGGGTTGAAAGTATACAGGTCGTCGGCAAACAGCGGGTCTACAATCGTAATGCGCTGGCCGTCGATGGCCGCAAGGAAAGTCGTGCGGTGCCAATGCATTAGGTAGATGATGCGCTGCTGGTAGCGCAGCGCTCCGAATAGCTGCACCCGAAAAAAGTCGAAGACTTTCACCACTCCCGGCTCGGGCTGCCTAAAATTATACTGCCAGTCGGCCGCCGCCGTATTCTTAGTAGCGGCCAGAGGCAAGACTTCGGGGTCGGCAATGACGGCGCAGCGGGCATCTCCTTCCATGTGGCCTAGGGAAGCTAACAGCCGGTATTGCCCATCTTCCTGCCAGATACTGGTGGCGCAGGTGGCGCTCACGCAGTGGGTCTGGTTGGTTTGCTTGTTGTAGAAGTACGCCGTGCCGCCAAATTCTCCGCCGCAGGTGGCATAGGCCAGGTAGCGCGCATCCTCGTACAGCTTGGGCTGCTTGCCGAAAGGTACTGGCCGTTTACAAGGCTTCCAGCCACGCTTTTGGGGGTTGTAGGCGTAGTAGCCTTTGGCATTTTGCGCCACCAGCAGGCCCTCTATCAGCCAGTGCCGCTCCCATGTCCCATTATTCAGTTGTTGTTGCAATTGCTCATCGGGCGTAAAGTCGGCCAAGCGATAGCAACCGAACTTCCCGCTTCTGAACAGCGCTACCAAGCAGCCCTGAAATAATACTGAGTACGATACCGGGTAGCCGTGGCCGCGCAGCTGTACTACCCGGTGCGTCAGCCCTAGAGGCTTACCAAGCACCACTTCAAAGCGCAGCTCGCGCCGCTTGCCGCCGCTGGCGTAAGTACTGTCGCGGTGCAGCACTGGCGGGGCCGGCCACGGCAACTGGTTACCATGCCGGTCCACCTCGTCCTTGGCCAGTCGTTCCAGTAGCGGCCCATACTCGGCCGGCACGGTCATGGCCTGGCCGCGCACCGCAGCGGGTAGCCCTAGGGCCACCCCCAGCAGCCAGCCAAAGCAGTAATAGCGGGGCCGCGCAGGCGTAAAATGGAGCATAAGTAACTGGTTTAGGCAACAAGTGTAACAGGAATACGCCAGTTACCAGATGCTTCTTTTGCCTTTTTTCCACACGCTCGCTAGTGCGCCTTCAGCCAGTTGCTGCCAGTGCCTACTTCCACCTCCAGCGGCACGCCGTGGGGCAGCAGCAGGGCCTGGGTCATCAGTTCCTTGATTTTGGGCGTTACGTAGTCCACTTCCTCCTTCACGGCATCGAACACGAGTTCGTCGTGCACTTGCAGTATCATCTTGGTGCCGAGGCGCTCTTTTTCCAGCCAGTCGTGGATGTTTATCATGGCCTTCTTGATGATGTCGGCCGCGGTGCCCTGGATGGGGGCGTTGATGGCGTTGCGCTCGGTGTAGCCGCGCAGCGTGGCGTTGCGCGAGTTGATGTCGCGCAGGTAGCGGCGGCGCTTGAGCAGGGTTTCGGCGTATTCCAGCTCGCGGGCGCGGTTGATGCTGTCGTCCATGAACTGCTTGACGCTCGGAAACTCCTGGAAATACGTCTCGATAATGTCGGTGGCTTCCTTGCGGCTGATGCCAATGCGCTGAGCCAGGCCAAACGCCGAGATGCCGTAGATGATGCCGAAGTTCACGGTCTTGGCCTTGCGGCGCATCTCGCCGTCTACCTCCTCCAGCGGCACGTGGAAGACCTTGCTGGCGGTGCTGCGGTGCACGTCCTGCCCTAGGCGGAAGGCCTCAATCATGGTGGCGTCGCCCGAGAAGTCAGCCATAATGCGCAGCTCCACCTGCGAGTAGTCGGCGGCCAGCAGCAGGTGGTTGTCGTCGCGCGGCACGAAGGCCTTGCGGATTTCGCGGCCTTTTTCGGTGCGGATAGGGATGTTTTGCAGGTTGGGGTTAGTGCTGCTCAGGCGCCCGGTGGCCGTCACGGCCTGGTTGAAGCTGGTGTGCACGCGCCCGTCCTGGCACACAAGCTGCGGCAGAGCCTCCACGTAGGTCGAGCGCAGCTTGCTGAGCTGGCGGTACTCCAGGATGAGGCCCGCGATGGGGTAGTCGCCGGCCAGCTGGCTCAGCACCTCCTCGCCGGTGGCGTACTGCCCGGTTTTGGTTTTCTTGATGGTGCCGCGGCCCACCTGCATCTTGTCAAATAATACCTCGCCGAGCTGTTTGGGCGAGCCGATGTTGAACTCCTCACCGGCTTCCTTAAAAATCTGCGTTTCCAGGTCCTGTACGTAGCCTTGTAACTCGGCCGAGTACTCGCCCATCGCTTCCGAGTCGATGCGCACGCCAGCAAACTCCACGTCGGCCAGCACCGGCACCAGCGGGTTCTCTACCTCGTTGAGCAGCTCCAGCAGCCCTAGGCTTTTTAGCATGGGCTCGAAGACGTGGCGCAGCTGTAGGGTCACATCGGCGTCTTCGCAGGCGTAGTCGCTCACCTCATTGGGCGGCAGGTCGGCCATGGTTTTCTGGTTTTTGCCCTTGGGCCCGATGAGGTCGGTGATGGGCACCGGCGTGTAGTGCAGGTAGGTTTCGGCCAGCACGTCCATGTTGTGGCGCATGTCCGGTTCAATCAGGTAGTGCGCCAGCATGGTGTCGAAGAACGGCCCGTTCACCCGCACCTGGTAGTTCTTGAGAATCAGCAGGTCATATTTGATATTTTGCCCGATTTTCACGATGTTGCTCTCAAAAAACGGGCAAAACTCCTCCACCAGCGCCTGCGCCGTTTCGTCCTGCGGCACGGGCACGTAGTACGCCTCGCCCACGTGCCAGCTGAAGCTGAGGCCCACCAGCCGCGCCGTCATCGTGTTCAGCCCGGTGGTTTCGGTGTCGAAGCTCACCTCCTTTTGCTGCAGCAGGAACCCTAGGAGCGACTTGCGCAGCGCGGGCGTGTCCACCAGGTGGTAGTTGTGGGGCACGTCGGCCAGCGTTTTGGTGCTGCCATGGTACTCCTGGTGCGCCTCGCCGGGCGCAAACTCGCCGTTCTCGGCCGCAATAACCACTGCTGCGCTGCCTTCGCCAAACAGCGAGCCCTGGCCCGCCGGCGCTACTACTTTGGGCCGCCGCGCGCCGCGCCCCACCGGGCCGGCCGGCGCCGCCGGGCGGCTGCCCGCCACCTCGCCCCCTAGGATGCGCGCCGACAGCTGCCGAAACTCCAGCTCCTCGAACAGCGCCCGCAGCCGGTTGGCATCGGGCGCTTCCATCACCAGCTTGTCGGGCTCAAACTCGATGGGCACGTTCACGTGAATCGTGGCCAGCTCCTTGCTTAGCAGCCCCTGCTCGGCGAAGTTGCGCACGTTTTCCTGCTGCTTGCCCTTGAGTTGGTCGGAGTTGGCAATCAGGTTCTCTACCGAGCCAAACCGCTGAATCAGCGTCTTGGCCGTCTTCTCGCCGATGCCCGGAATACCCGGAATGTTATCGCTCGCGTCGCCCTGCAAGCCCAATATGTCCACTACCTGCTCCACCCGCTCTACCTCGAAGCGCGCCAGCACGTGCGCCACGTCGAGCACCTCGGCCGCGTTGCCCATAAAGGCCGGCCGATAAATCTTGATGTGCTCGGTCACCAGTTGGCAGTAGTCCTTGTCGGGCGTCATCATAAACACCTCGAATCCTTCGCGCTCGGCCTGCTGCGCCAGCGTGCCAATCACGTCGTCGGCCTCGTAGCCCTTCATCAGCAAAATCGGGATGTGAAAGCCCTCGAGTATCTGCTTGATGTACGGGATGGCAATGCCAATGTCCTCGGGCATGGCCTGGCGGTTGGCCTTGTAGTTTTCGTCCTTCTCATGCCGAAACGTCTTGCCCGCGTCGAAGCACACGCCGATGTGGGTAGGTTGCTCCTTTTGCAGCACCTCTACCAGCGTGTTCGTGAAGCCCAGCACCGCCCCCGTGTTCATGCCCTTCGAGTTCACCCTAGGGTTCTTGGCGAAGGCAAAGTGCGAGCGGTAAATCAGGGCAAAGGCGTCGAGCAGAAAGAGCTTCTTGGCGGGGGCAGCAGTGGGTTCAGACATGGTAAGGCAAAGTACGGGCTAGCGGCCCTAGGGGTACAACCACAACAAAAAAGCCGGGAGTTTCCGTCCGGCTTTTTAGGTTATAGTTTAGTGCGTCATGCTCATCTAGCGTCCGCCTGTCGAAGCATCTCTACCGAACACTAATTGCGCGGCAGAGATGCTTCGACAAGCGGACGCTAGATGAGCATGACGTTCTTTCTGTATTTCTTACCTCCTACCCCCCAATTTGCTTGGCCTTGTAGCCCTCCTTCAGTAGCACTTCCAGCACCTTGGCGCGGAAGTCACCCTGCACCACTATCTCGCCGTCTTTGGCGCTGCCGCCCACGCCGCACTTGGTTTTGAGCAGCTTGCCGAGGGTTTGCAAGTCCTCGTCGCGGCCCACGAAGCCGGTGACGAGCGTGACTTGCTTGCCGCCGCGCTGCTTCTTGTCGAGCTGCACGCGCAGCTGCTGCTGCTGCTGGGGCGGCAGCGTGGTAGCCTCAGCGGCGTCGTTGGTTTGGTAGCTAAAATCGGGGTTGGTGGAATACACCACGCCCTGGCGGCCGGCGGCATTTTTCATTGGGGCAGGGTTTACACGAGTTGGGGGGCTAGGGCGGCGGCAATACCGTCCCAGAGGGCCACGCGGGCGGCCATGCCCTGGGCGGCTACTTCGGTAGCCTGCTGCCAGCGGGCGGAGTCGCTGCCGCAGAGGTCGCGCACCATCTGCTGGGCCAGCGGCGCGTGGTTGTCCTCGTCCAGCTCAATGTGGCGGTTGAGGTAGTAGATGAACGTACTTAGCTGGTCGGGGAAGCGCGCGCCCAGGTCGGCTACTAGGTTGCGAAACATGTCGGGTATCACATCCTCGCGCCCAAAGGTGAAGGCGGCGGCCACCAGGTGCGGCTGCCCACTGGCAACGACGCTGAACGTGTGCTTCACAAACTCTTGCACGGCCACGGGCGCCTCGGCGGCAGCCAGGGCGGCGGGCACGCTAGCTCCTTCGGCCAGGGCCGCCAGCAGGCGCTCGGCGGGGGCGGGGTCGGCGCCGGCCTCGCGCATGGCGCGCAGGTACAGCTCGAAGTGGCTGGTGGCCTGGCCCTCGGGGTCCACGTCGGTTTCCTCTTCCAGCACAATCTCGTTGATGAGGCGGCGGGTGGCGGGGCTGCCCACCGGCACCCACGGCAGGGTGGTGCAGGTGAGGTCGCGCTGCAGGGCCTTGAGCAGCGACATAAAATCCCACACCGCGAAGACGTGGTATTCCATAAAGGTGCGCAAATCGGCCAGCGTCTGAATGCGGCCATACATGGGGTGGCTCACCATACGCTGGCGGGCCGGCTGCAGCTCGGCTTGCAGCGCCGCGCTAAAATCGGGATTCACGTTGTCGGGGTTCATAAAGAAAGAGAGGCCTAGGCTGGCTGATAACCACCAAGCGGGCGGATTCGCTTCCGGGCAGTTCAAAAAAGCCGGAGTAGCTTACGAGGCTTCGGCCCGGCCGGATTGCCCTAGGCCTGCCCCAGTTGCCTATATGGCCACTTCTAGGGCCAGCGGCAGCAGGGCTACCTCAAACTCGGTGGCGTGGCCCAGGTAGTCGCCGTCGGCGTGGCAGCCTACGGGGGCGGCGGTGCGCACGCTGGCGTGGCGCACGTGGCGGTAGGCGGCGCCGCCGGTGCGCGGCAGCGTACCCAGGGCCATGCCCAGCACCACCCGGGCAGCTCGCCAGGGTGGCAGCGCGTTCATCAGGCACATGTCGAGCAGGCCGTCGCGCAGGTCGGCCTGGGGCGCGATGTAGGCGTTGTTGCCGTACTGCGAGGCGTTGGCGAAAGCCAGCACGTAGCCGGGCGTGGCCAGCAACTCTTGCTCGGCCAGCACCAGCATGGGCACCGGCTCAAAGGTCTGGTACTCGCGCACCGTCACGCGCAGGTAGGTACCCAGGCCCCGGGTGCCGGCCTGGGCAAATACCTCGCTCACCCGCGCATCAAACCCTAGGCCCGCCGTGCAGAAAAAAGGCCGCCCGTTGATAGTCCCCACGTCGATGCGGCTGAAGCTGGGGTGTCGCAGCCGCCGCAGCGCCGCCTTCAGGTTGAGGGGCACGCGCAGGTGCCGGGCCAGCCCATTGCCCGAGCCGCGGGGCACGATGCCCAGGGCGGTGGCCGGCTGGTGCAGCAGGCCCTGGCCCACCTCGTTCACAGTGCCGTCGCCGCCCACGGCCACCACCACGCGGCAGCCCGCCGCCGCCGCCGCCCGCGCCAGCTCGGTCGCGTGGCCCGGCCCGTTGGTGGGGCGCAGCACGTAGTCGCCCTGGGCCGGCGTGCCCAGCTGCTGGTGCAGCAAAGCCGCAAAGTCGTTGCGCCGGCCCGTGCCCGCCGTGGGGTTATAAATAAAGCAAGTATGCGCCATAGGGGTAGTGACTAGTGACTAACTACTAGTGACTAATGAGCAAACAGTAAGTTGGAAACGGCTAGTAGCAACCGCATAGCCGTCCTTTTTAAAAGAACAAATGTCGCTCCGGCAAGCCCCAGGGCCCACCAGAACGACATTCGTCACTAGTCACTAGTCACTAGTAGTTAGTCACTAATATCCTAGCCAGCCATTTTCTCGCCCAGCTTCTGGATGAGGTCGGCGGTGCGGGTCGAGTAGCCAAACTCGTTGTCGTACCAGCCCACTACTTTGGCCAGCGTGCCGTTGCTGGAAGTCAGCTGCGAGTCGAAGATGCACGAGTGGGGGTTGCCCACGATGTCAATGCTTACCAGCGGGTCGGTGCTAAACTCCAGGATGCCTTTCAGCGGGCCCTCGGCAGCAGCCTTAATGGCGGCGTTGATTTCGTCTTTCGACACTTCCTTCTTCAGAATTACCGTCAGGTCGGTGGTCGAGCCGTCCGGCACGGGCACGCGCATGGCAATGCCGTCGAGCTTGCCCTTGAGCTGGGGTAGCACCAGGCCCACGGCCTTGGCGGCGCCGGTGCTGGTGGGGATGATGCTCAGGGCGGCGGCGCGGGCGCGGCGCAGGTCCTTGTGGGGCGCGTCCTGCAGGTTCTGGTCCGAGGTGTAGGCGTGCACCGTGGTGATGTAGCCCTTCTCAATGCCAAAAGCATCGTCGAGCACTTTGGCCATGGGGGCCAGGCAGTTGGTGGTGCAGCTAGCGTTCGAGATGATAGTCTCGTCGCCGGTCAGGGTGTCCTCGTTCACGCCGAGCACCACCGTGGGGATGTTGCCGGTGGCGGGGGCCGAAATCACCACTTTCTTGGCGCCGGCCGTGAGGTGTTGGCCTGCGCCGGCCTCGTCCACGAAGCGGCCGGTGCTTTCGAGCACCACGTCGATGCCCATCTTGCCCCAGGGCAGCAGCTTGGGGTCGCGCTCGGCCAGGGCCTCAATGCGCTGGCCGTTCACGGTCAGGCTGTGGTCGTCGTAGCTCACGGTGCCATCGAAGCGGCCGTGCACCGAGTCATATTTTAGCAGGTGGGCCAGAGTTTTGTTGTCGGTCAGGTCGTTGATGGCCACGACTTCCACGTTGTCGCGCCCCAGCAGGGCCCGAAACGTGAGGCGGCCGATGCGGCCAAATCCATTAATGGCGACTTTAATTTTTGCCATGATAAGGGGGGAGATGGAAGTTGGGCGGGTCACCGCGGTGGCCCAATGAATTACGCGGGCGAAGGTACGGGCTAGGGCGGCTTTTCGGGCGGGTGGTTGCGCCGACGGCCAGATGCTATTTCCTGGCTTCCGGCAGCCCGCCCGCCCCGGAGCCGGTAATTTTTACCTTGAAAATCAACTTCCTGCCCCTTTTGTTTGCCTTTTTTGCTTGTCTACCCTTGTAAAAAAAACTGCTCGCCGTATCTTTGCCCCACGAAAAACGAAAAATGGTCCGTTCGTCTAGGGGTTAGGACAGTAGATTTTCATTCTACCAACAGGGGTTCGATTCCCCTACGGACTACTAAAAAGGCCTTCCTGCTATCAGGAAGGCCTTTTTTATTACTGTTCCTGGCAGTTTTCCTGTCAGTTTACTTCTTTCGGCTTCGAGGAGGCGGGCTGGAAACCGCCTGCGCGGGCCCCTCCGGTATCGAGTCCTCTACCACCACGTAAGTGCGCTCGATGTACTCGATGTGCGGTCGGTAGGCGCGCTTCGAGGCCGCGTAGCCTAGGCTGCTGGGGTACGCCGGCAGCTTGCACACGGCCGGCATGAGCGGGCGCGTCACGATGGGCTCCATGCGCGCTTCGGCGTCGGAGCGGTAGAACAGCGACGTGGCCGCGTGCTGGTGCACGTCGGGCTTGGTAGCGGCCAGCTGCGCCGGCTGGGCCTGCACCGCCGCGGTGGCCAGCAGTAGGCCGGCCGCGGCCAGAAGTAGTCCTCTCATAAATATAGAAGTGAGGGTTGATGAAATGAATCGGCTTCAAATCTTCACCAGCTCCTTCCCTCTCAAAAGGACAGCTACGGCACCAGGTACTTGGCCACGGTGCTAGGCGATATCTGCAGCGCGCGGGCGATGGCCTGGTTACTGGCGCCGCCGGCTTTGAGCCGGCGCACCTGGTCGACGACGTCGGCCGACTTAGTGGGCGCCCCTAGGGTCACGCCGGCGGCCTTCTTCTTGGCCAGGGCCGCCTTCGTATTCTCCGATATCTTAATCAGGTCCTGGGCCGCGATGGTGGCCAGCATCGAGACGATGACGTCGCCGAAAGGCCCTAGGCTATTGAGGTAGGGCTCGGTGAAGGACTTGTAATCTACCCCGTGGTCCTTCAGCTCCTTCAGGTATCGGAGCGTGGCCAGGGCGCCCTCGCGGCTGAAGCGGTCTAGACGCCAGAATACGACCAGGTCGAATTTCTTCTGGTAGGCCTCGAGTAGCAGCCGCTTGAACTCGCTGCGCTCGGCCTTGCCGCCCGACTCCTGGTCGGTGTACACCTGGTGGATGGGGCCGTGCTGCTCGGCGAAAGCCCGCAGCTGGTACAGTTGGTTTTCGGTGTCCTGCCCCTTGTCCTTGGTTGAGACGCGAGCGTAGATGGCAACCTTCACTTGGCATTTCTACTACGAAGAAATTCTTTTAGCGCAGCAACCCCTTCTGGTGTCGAGGCAAAGCATATTGCTTGGCCTTCTGAGTTATAAAAGTGAGCGATGTCACCAAAATGCTCAGGATTCTTGGTCTTTGCTGCGTCGTAATAATGCTGTGCAGCTTCGATTGCTTTGCCGCCAAATAGGGCAAGATAGGTGCCATCTATTTCGGGAGAATTCATGACGTGTTTTTTTAGTGTCCCCTAAACCTACGTTTAGCCCCCAAAAAAGGGATTCAAAAAAATGGCCTAAAAACAGTGCGTTTTACCTGCCAAAGAATTCTAAACCTCTTTCCGCAACATCTGTAAGGATGCGGTTTGTATGTAAAAAATACTTTATTGTGCTTTTAAATACTTCAATATCAGCTTCATGAGTGAATCTATATTCAGGATATTTTGCAACAATAAAATCAATGAGTGGAGTTACTTGATTATCATCTAGCGGTTCGGGAGGTAAACCTGTAGACTTAAGATAACCTAGGATATCAAGCATAACCCAAGCAGGTAATAAAGTTGTTCCTCGATAGAATTGCATTATCGAATTCGTTGCTGCAGCGGCCTTATTCAAATTAGCCATATCCTCAAATAATGTTTTGAATAAATTTGACATTTTTTGGTCCATCGGCACATTATCTACACTAGCTAAGCGCTGTTTCTCCCGCTCTTCTATTTCTCGGTTTGCTTTTTCCAATGCCTGCTCTGCTTGGCTCAACAACTTAGTTTGGTTGTCTGATACTGCTTCGTAAGTAGTTTTTAGGAGTGGTACACCTTGCGTGAACATTTCCATCATGCTTTTTTGATCTGCCAATTGAGCCCGCACATCAGTCAACTGACTCCGTAAGTCTTTTTCATATTCACGTAGGCTTGTCAAATTAGAGTTTAATGCTTCTAAGCGACTTTTCTGCGCTTTATTAACCCAAACGTTGCTTACTACCTGGATGACTGTTAAGAGAGGCAGAATCACATAGAGATAGAAATTCATCAGCTGGCAGAGATTGGGTATGCTGGTAAAGCTACGTTAGCCCTCTAAAATACGAGTGTATTTTAGAGGGCTTGAGGGCTCCAAAAAAAGGCATAAAAAAACGGCCCGAAAACAGTGCGTTTCCGGGCCGCTAAGGCACTCGTAAAAGCCCTCCAAAATACGAGCCTATTTTGGCGGGCTGATCCTTTATAAAGGAGCTGTTCAGCCAGGCTGGGGAAGCTTAGCGAGATAGCTTTCCCACCTAGTTGAATGATGCTGCGCAGGTGAAAGTGCGGCTACGCTACGTTCCCGCCTAACGACCGGTGAGTGGGGCAACTCCCGACAAGCACCTACTTCGCGTCCTGCTAGTTCCGCGATCCTACCTTCACGCTAGCCAGAGGCTAAGCTGATGGTCAGCTACCCTGCTGCCCACCCGATGACGCTTAGTAAACTCCTCACCTTCCTCTTGTGCCTTAGCAGCTTGACGGTCCAGGCCCAGCACGCCGCCCCGCAGTACACGCTGGACGATATGGCCATCACGGTGGAAAAGTTCGATTCTTTGAACAAGGACCAGAACCGCTACAACCAGGACAACCGCATCTATACCGTCGGCAAACGCTTTACCTTCTCCTACGACTACCGCGATCCCACCGGTTGTCGGCTGCAGTTGGCTAAAGCTGATACTGTTAGTAAAAATGGGGTAGCCTGGCAATTGGTACCCGCCACGCAGGGTACTGATAAAGCGGTTTCGCAACTGACGCTCTCCGTTGTGCCGGGCCTGATGCCCTTCCTGCAAATCTTCCCTGATTACAACCAAACCGTCATCCAGTACGACTTCACCCTAGCGGATGGTAGGGTGTGGACCAACGAGATGACGGGCGTGATCGAGAATCCTAAAAACCTGTGGTTGCACCCCCCGCGTACGGGCCTGTTTGCCGTGCTCGAGCTCGACCCCTTCCCCTACGTCAAGCAGCCCCTGCATGTGGGGGCTAGTTGGAGTTGGAAGCTGGCCTTTGGCGACCACTGGGCCGACAAGCACTGGCTGGTATGGAAAGGCAAAAACAAAAACGTAACCCAGTATAAGGTGACGAATAAATTATTACTAAATAGCAAGTTAGGCGCGCTAACGTGTTATGTCGTGGCGAGTGAGGCCACCAGCGCCCTAGGGTCTACCAAGCTGGTGGCGTACTATAATGAGCAGGTCGGCTTCGTCAAGCTCGCCTACACCAATATTGATCAAAGCAGCCTCACGCTCGAGCTGCAACGGGTGGAATAAGCCGGGGCAGCATTATTCCGAATCCCACTGTTTTCCGAATGACTTTTCCGCCTACGCCAACAGCTCCAAAAATGCCGTTTGGGGGGGCGTTTTGCTAGGGGGTTTTTCGAACGCTTTTAATCTTTTATTATTTGAGCGTTTCTTGCATAAATGATTTACCTATTAACTGTTGAAGAAGCAATTCGCTTAGCAAGGGAATGGGTGCGACACCATTCTTCCTCCCTTACCGGCGAACTCATGTTAATTGAGGAAGAGACAGTCACACGGCCCTATAGCTGGTTCTTTTACTATAATTCAAAGCAATTCCTCGCGACGCAGGACTTTGACTACGCCCTCGCTGGCAATGCCCCAATATTAGTTGACAAGCGCGGCCACGTGCATGTTACAGGTACGGCCCATGCCTCAGAGCACTACGTGGCAGAGTTTGATGCTCAATACCAACGGGGCGACTTGCTGTCTTAGTAAGTAAGCCCGCGATAGGGGGGGCGAGAAAACGATGAGTTAACAGGACATACCAACCAGAATGAGTACTATGCACACCGTAGTGCTGGCTACCTATCAGGATGTTGAGGGGCTCAGAAAGCCCTCTCCCGAGCGAGTGGCTCAGAAAGTCCGCCGCGAGTGCGTTTCCAGCGTGTGGCGGGGGGTAGGCAAGACAAAAAAGGATGCGTCAAGAAGGTGCACCTTCCTGAACCTGAAATACTATTTTTAGTATTTAATTTATTAAAAAAAGGGGGGATTTTATATGTTCATTAAGTTAAGAAGGAATGCGATAAGCAGTATTAAAGATACAAGTCGACATTTGTAATTGATTTTCACTGACAAAGTGCATTTTATGGCTAAAATCTACACTTGTAAATATAGTAAAATACTATATTTATGTGCATTAGTTATTTTTGAGGTAATACATGCATGTGGAATTGCTATTGCCCAACCAGCTGTAACTTCAATTAGCCCCCCAGCTAACACTAGAGCTTTACTGCGCACTAACTCAATAGATGTCTCTTTTAACCAATCATTATTGGCAAGATCATCTAGTGCACTCCACATTTATTCGGCTCAGCGGGGTGGATTACGTACAGCCACTACTTCTGCTGTTGTCAACGGAAACACCCTTAGCTTTAGCCCAAGTAACTATCCATTTTTACCGGGCGAAACTCTTTTTGCTACCATTACAAAAGATGTAGCTAGTAGCAGCGGCAACATAGTCATTCCAAAAGTGTTTCAATTAACCGCCGCTACCAGTAGTACTGGTGGCGGCAGATTTCGTCTTGGAATTGAAGTGATGGGTGGGAATAATCCACTAGGAGTAGCTACAGGCGATATAGATGGGGATGGCGACTTGGACTTGCTTACTGCGAATTATGGTAACGGTACGGTAAGCGTGCGTTTGAATGGCGGTGATGCATCTGGTTCAAATACGGGTATTTTTAGCGGTAGCCAGAACGTAGCTGTTGAGAATAGCCCTTACAGTGTTATTGTATCTGATATAGACGGCGATGGTGACTTAGACCTTCTGGCAACCAATCAAAACAGCAATACCGTCAGTATTCGCTTGAATGGAGGAAACGCTGCTGGTTCTAACACAGGTATATTTAGTAATGGACAGAATGTATCAGTCGGGAATCAGCCCAACTTAGTAGTAACAGGCGATATAGATGGTGATGGTGACTTAGACTTGCTTACATCCAACTATTATGGCAATAGTGTAAGTGTACGACTGAATGGTGGCGATAGTCGGGGAACCAATACTGGGGCGTTCGCAGCTCCCGCTATTTCACCCGAGGTAACGGTAGGATATGGCCCAACAAGCCTGCTACTAGGGGACGTAGATGGAGACGGGGACCTCGACCTAGTAGTGCCTAATCAGAATAATACCGTGAGTATTCGCCTGAATGGAGGGAGTACTACCGGTAGTAGTACCGGCATCTTTAGTGGTTCTCAAGAGGTAGCCGTTGGCAATAATCCGCTCGGAGCAGCTTTGGGCGATGTGGATGGGGACAGGGATTTAGATATAGTTACTGCGAACGCTTATTCTAATAATGTAAGTGTCCGCTTGAACGGGGGAGATGCTAGTGGTACCAATACTGGAGTATTTGGCAACGGGACCACGATAATGGCAGGATATAGCCCGGCTAGTATAGCGCTAGGCGACATTGACGGAGATGGCGACTTAGACATGCTCACCTCCAATCAGAGTAGCAATACTGTGAGTGTGCGGCTTAATGGGGGCGATGCTACGGGTTCGACCTCCGGCGTATTCGTAGCACCCGCTTCCGTTAATATTCCGGAGGTGGCAGTGGGTAGCCGGCCTAGCTATCTGGTACTGGCCGATGTGGACGGGGATGGTGACCTAGATGTGCTCACCGCTAATTATTACAGCAACTCGGTAAGCGTACGCTTAAACCAGGCTGCGCTACCAGCTATTACTAGTTTTACCCCTGCATCAGGACCAGTTGGTAGCACTATCACCATTAATGGCACGGGGTTTCAAGGTACTACCGCAATCAATTTCTCTGGTTCAGGAGCAACTACTGTGACGAGTGGCTTTACTGTGAGCGGTAATGGCTCACAACTTACTGGAGTGATAGTGCCGGGAGGCGCTAGTACGGGCGTCGTTAGTGTAACTACGCCAACGGGCACTGTTACCAGTTCGATCAACTTCACTGTAGTCCCAATTCCTACTCTCACAAGCTTCACACCGTCGAGCGGTCAGGTAGGCACCAGCGTAGTTATTAATGGAACTAATCTAAGTGGAGCAACAATAGTAGCGTTTACGGGCACTACTAACAACATCTTAGCTAACAACTTTACAATAAATAGTTCTGGTACTCAACTTACCGTAGCGGTGCCACCTGGAGCCAGTACTGGTCCGCTTAGCATAACTACACCTGGTGGCACTGTCACTAGCGCAGCAAACTTCACGGTTATTCCTGCCCCCTACATAGCTAGTTTCGCACCAAGCAGCGGCGTAGCGGGCACGCGGGTGACGGTGCAGGGGGGTAACCTGACGGGCCTAAGCAGCCTGCGCCTGAACGGGGTAGATGCCACGGCCAGCATCAGCAACAATACGGGCACGAGCCTAGTGTTCACCGTGCCGGCCGCGGCCGCGGCCAGCGGCACCAGCACTGTAACTGGGCCAGCAGGGACGGGTACTAGCACGGGCTTTACGGTTCTGCTACGCGTGGCCAGCACCAGCCCCGCGGCTAACGCCCGCGCAGCTTCCCGCACCAACTCGGCCCTATCGCTGACCTTTAGCGAAGCGGTGACGAGTAGCTCGGCCGCTAATCTGCGGGTGTACTCCGCCCAGCGGGGCGGCCGGCGGGCGGGTACGGTAAGTGTGAGCGGGGCCGTGGTCAGCTTTGCGGCGCAGGGTAGTGCGGCCAGCCAGGACTTTGCCTCCGGGGAGGTGGTGAGCGTAAGCGTGCCGGCTAGTGTGCGCAGCGCCGGCGACGTGGCGGCGGGCAAGCGCGTCTACCAGTTCACCACGGCTACGGCGGGCTCCGGTCGAGGCGTCTTTCACCTGGGTAGCATTCCAGCAGTTGGTCAAAATCCTACCGCAGTAGTATTCGGTGACGTAGATGGCGATGGCGACCTCGACTTATTGATAACTAACCGGGGCAATAATACAGTTAGCGTGCGGCTAAATGGCGGAAACGCCACAGGCTCAAACGCAGGTAGTTTTGGCAATGGTCAGAACGTGGCTGTTGGTACCAATCCCGCTAGCCTCGTGCTTGGCGACGTGGATAGTGATGGTGACCTCGACATGCTTGTTGCCAACAGCGGCGCTAGCACCGTAAGCGTGCGCCTCAATGGTGGTGATGCAACAGGTTCTAACACTGGTGTCTTCAGCAATGGCTCAGACGCAGTGGTCGGTAGCGGCCCTTCGGGTGTGGCACTGGGCGATATCGATGGCGACGGCGACCTCGACCTTTTAGCTACTAATTATTATGATAATACTGTAAGCGTGCGTTTGAACGGGGGGGACGCCACTGGGTCAGCCACCGGAGTATTTAGCAACGGCACTACTTCCGTGGTTGGAGCATCGCCCCAACACCTAGTGGTAGGTGACGTAGATGGTGATGGTGACTTGGACTTTATCGCAGCTAACAGTGGGGCTGGCACCCTGAGCGTACGGCTGAATGGCGGTGATGCAACAGGCTCTGCTAGCGGCATCTTCAGCAGTGGGCAGACTGTGATGGTAGGGGCTAATCCGTATAGTGTAGCGCTAGCTGACATTGACGCCGATGGCGACCTTGACTTGCTCGCTGCTAATAAAGGCAGTGCTTCCGTTACCACTCGGCTGAATGGGGGTGATGCTACTGGATCCAACACGGGAGCATTTGACGCTGGGACTACTGTTTCTGTCGGCACTAGTCCCTACTGGGTAGCCGTTGCCGACCTGGATAGTGACGGTGACCTCGATTTTGTAACCGCTAACCAAGGAAGCAGTACCGTAAGCGTGCGGCTCAATGGCAGTGATGCATCGGGCACGAGCACGGGAGTATTTACAGCTCCGAGCAATACCTCAGAAGTTACGGTAGGCACGAGTCCTTACTGTGTGGCGCTAGGAGATATTGATGGCGATGGCGATTTAGATGTGGCGACAGCTAACCAGGGAAGCAATACGGCAACCGTACAGTTTAACCTGCCCCCCGCGCCAATCATCAGCAGCTTTACTCCCACAAATGGTCCAACAGGAACTAGTATTACTATCAATGGAGCTAACCTCAGTGGAGCCACTACCATTACGTTTACAGGTACTAGCAGTAACACTACGACCAGTGGCTACACCATAACTGGTCAAGAAGGTACTCAAATTACTGGAATCGTCGTGCCTAGCGGAGCTAATACAGGAGTAATTAGTGTAACCACACCTAGTGGCACTACAAGTACTGCGAATTTAACGCTAGCTAATTTTACTGTAACGTCCCCCTACATAGCTAGTTTCGCACCAAGCAGCGGCGTAGCGGGCACGCGGGTGACGGTGCAGGGGGGTAACCTGACGGGCCTAAGCAGCCTGCGCCTGAACGGGGTAGATGCCACGGCCAGCATCAGCAACAATACGGGCACGAGCCTAGTGTTCACCGTGCCGGCCGCGGCCGCGGCCAGCGGCACCAGCACTGTAACTGGGCCAGCAGGGACGGGTACTAGCACGGGCTTTACGGTTCTGCTACGCGTGGCCAGCACCAGCCCCGCGGCTAACGCCCGCGCAGCTTCCCGCACCAACTCGGCCCTATCGCTGACCTTTAGCGAAGCGGTGACGAGTAGCTCGGCCGCTAATCTGCGGGTGTACTCCGCCCAGCGGGGCGGCCGGCGGGCGGGTACGGTAAGTGTGAGCGGGGCCGTGGTCAGCTTTGCGGCGCAGGGTAGTGCGGCCAGCCAGGACTTTGCCTCCGGGGAGGTGGTGAGCGTAAGCGTGCCGGCTAGTGTGCGCAGCGCCGGCGACGTGGCGGCGGGCAAGCGCGTCTACCAGTTCACCACGGCTACGGCGGGCTCCGGTCGAGGCGTCTTTCACCTGGGTAGTACCCTAAAAGCTGGATACGCGCCGACTACCATTGTCGCCGGCGACATAGATGGCGATGGCGACCTCGACTTACTAACCGGGGCAGCAGGCATAGTCATCCATCGTAATGGCAAAAACAACTCAGGTACCAATGTAGGCACCTTTAATAGTACTGCTGATACTAGCATATCAGTTGCTGCCGCAGATTTGGCACTGGGTGACGTGGATGGTGATGGAGACTTGGATATCGTGGCCGCTAGTGGCAATGGCAGTTTTGCTGTATCCGTTCTGTTGAATGGGGGCGATAATACGGGCTCCAATACGGGTGTTTTTGGCAGCCCGGCAGTAGCAACGGTTGGTTTGGGCCCGACCAGCGTGGTGCTAGCAGATGTTGATGGCGACGGTGACCTCGACCTGTTAGCTGCTTGTTCAGGTAGCAATTCGATATCAATCCGCTTAAATGGCGGTGATGCCTCCGGCTCAAATACGGGAGTGTTTTACAACGGCAGTGGCGCATCAATGGAGGCTAGTGTCGAAACCGTAACTGTTGGCGACGTAGACGGCGATGGCGACCTTGATGTTCTCAGTACTTCGTATCGCTCCAGTAATATAACAATCCGCTTGAATGGGGGCGACGCAACCGGTTCTAATACAGGGGTATTTAGTAATGGCAGTAAGGTGGCAGCAGGTATCTTTCCTAGCAAAATAACAATGGGTGACGTGGATGGCGATGGAGACCTCGACTTATTAACTGCAAATAACACAGCGAATACCGTGAGTGTACGGCTCAATGGTGGTGATGCTACTGGCTCCAACACGGGTGTCTTCAGCAATGGCGCCGATTTACCAGTTGGGAATGGCCCGCAAGTTGTGCAGCTCGGTGATGTGGACGCAGACGGAGACTTAGACTTTGCCGTGACTAACACGAAGGATAATTCGGTGAGCCTGAGATTGAACGGTGGTAACGCCTCCGGTTCTAATACCGGCATATTTACTGAATCTCCCCAGCTAGCCACAGTTCCGGTGGGTCAAGCGCCTTATTGGCTCGCCCTGCAAGATGTTGATAATGATGGGGATTTAGATTTGCTCACCACAGAAGGAGGCTTCAATTTAGGCAATAACACGATCGGTGTACGCCTGAATCAGACCACGCCTCTGGCTACCAGAGCCGCCAGTCTAGGTAGCGCGTCTGCCGAACTGCTAGCACTGCCGACAGTAACAGATGGGACTACCCTGCATTATAAGTACACTGGGCAGGCTCTACCTAAGGGAGCTTTCCTAGCGATTTATAGCATGGCTGGCCAGCTACTCAGCCAGCAGCCGCTCACCAGTGCTGCCGGCAGCACCTCTATAAAAGACTGGATTACAGGCTGGTACTTGGCCCGACTTGTGACAACGGAAGGAATCTATACTGCTCGCTTCTATGTGCCCTAAATAAGCACTACCTCAGCTTTTAATGATATAGCAAGAGCTTGATACCAGGCAATCAATACTGTTCTCGTATTACTAGATACAAAGACATCCTTTTATGGTAAGACTTTTTATTTTCTGTAGTCAGCGCGGCCAAAGTTGTTTATGGCAGTATGGCCTAATGGCGCTGATGCTGCTCGGCTCAGTTTCGAATGCCTTGGGCCAAAGTTTTGCGCCTTTTGTAGCTTATTCCTCAGGAACCTATGTCATCCCCTATGATATAGATCTTGCAGACGTAAACGGAGATACTAAACCCGATATTATTATGGCGGGTGGCGGGTCTAATGCAATAGGTGTTCTGCTTAATATGGGCGCAGGCACTTTTCAGTCAGTTATCAGGTATTCTACGGGAGGTGGCAGTTATCCGGCGGCAGTAGCTACAGGCGATGTAAACAGTGACGGTAAGCTAGACCTTGTTTCGGCAAATTACCTTGGTAACTCGGTCGGTGTGCTACTAGGCAACGGTGATGGCACCTTCCAAACAGTAACAATCTATAGCACTGGCACTTACTCTGCTCCGTCCGATGTAGCGGTGGGGGACGTAAATTATGACGGTAAGCCTGATATTATTACGGCCAATTACAATAACAGTACGCTTGGCCTATTTATAAATACTGGTAGGAGCTTTCAACTAATGGTTCCCTACGCTGCTGGTACCGGCTGTAACCCCAGCAGTATAGTTGCGGCCGATGTTAACGGCGATGGGAAAGCGGATTTAATTGCCGGTAACCAGTTTGGTGGCGCGGTTAGTGTGCTGCTTAATGACGGGTATGGTTCTTTCAATCCTGTAGTCCTTTATAATACAAGTCCAGGTGACCATACCTACAACGTAGCCGTGGCAGACCTGAATGGCGACCGCAAACCTGACATTGTTACAGCAAACGCGAACAACAATTCAGTTGGGATAATGCTGGGTAATGGCAACGGCACCTTCCAAACCATGGCTACCCAAGTTATCGGCCCCAACCAGTATGGTTATGACGTAGCGGTGGCCGATATTACCGGCGATAATAAGCCCGACCTGCTTGCGGTCAACGGCAGCTATGATGCGGCAGAAGTACTTCCAGGCAACGGCAACGGGACGTTTCAGCCTTTCAAGTCCTTTAGTACGGGCAGCAGAAGCGCCCCGAATACTGTGGCGGTAGCTGATCTGAATGGCGATAATAAGCTAGACATTGTAACAGGCAATAATGATAACAACACCATTAGCGTGCTGCTCAATACTACGGCCTCCGTCTTAGCTAGCCAACCCATTTCACCTCAGACTCAATTAGGTCTCTGGCCGAACCCTTGCGCAGCTACTGAAGGCTTTACCCTTACTATGTCGGGTCTTCCCACCCGCACGAGTCGACTTGAAGCCACCTTCTTTAACACAGCAGGACAACGGCTATCCAGCGCTGTGTTACCTATTACGCAAGGGACTGTGCAGGGTAAGCTGCCTACTACCGGCTTCCTGCCCGGATTATATATACTTCGCTTAAGTACTTACGATATGCAGGGCACATATGTAAGCAGCTTAGCTGTCAGGCAGGTATGTATAAAATGATTATTATTTAACAGTCGTGATTCTCCCTTCTTATATGAACTCACCTTTAGGTTCATCTTTCTTCAGCTGGCAGCGTTATTTTATAACTGCATTGCTACTGCAAGCCTTAGTGTTGCCCATACGCGCTCAAACTCCTGCGGTGGCAGTGGCTCCTGCCGGGCCGCTCACGCTGTGTGCGGGTGGCAGTCAGACCTTGGTAGCTACCTCGGGACTGGCCGGTGTAAGCTACACCTGGAGTACTGGCGCTACTGGTTCGAGCATCACGGTCACCCAGCCGGGCTTCTACCAGGTTACCGCCACCGCCGCTAGCGGTACCGCTTACAGCAATACGGTGACGGTCAACGCCCCACCACCGGTGAACGTGCAGGTGGTCCCCCGCGACCCGCTCGTGCTTCCGTTTGGTGGCAGCCAGACCCTGACGGCCACGGCTACTATCCCGGGCTTCAACGTGGGGGGTAGTGGCTTTGATAATTCGGTAAACAAGGTGCTGGTGCAGCCCGACGGGAAAATACTGGTGGGGGGGTACTTCACGAGCTATAATGGCAATGCAGCGGCGCCGGATAACCTACTGCGCCTGAATGCGGACGGCAGCCTCGACACGAGTTTCAATCCGGGGGGAATTGGGGTGGGGGGGAGCGTGAGCACGCTCGCGTTGCAGCCGGATGGCAAGCTACTGGTTGGGGGCTTTTTCCGGGCCTATAATGGCAGTGCCGCTGCCCCCGACATGGTGCTGCGCGTGAATGCGGACGGCAGCCTTGACACGAGTTTCAACCCGGGTGGTGCGGGCTTTGACAATGGCGTGCGGGCCCTCGCCTTGCAAGCCGACGGCCGCATCTTGGTTGGGGGAGTCTTCGTCAGCTACAATAGCAGTGCGGCCGCCCCCGATTACCTGCTGCGCCTCACCCCAGACGGTAGCCTAGATTCGAGCTTTAATAACGGGCAGCCCAGCACTAACAGCGGTGTATTCGACCTAGCCGTGCAGCCCGATGGGAAAGTGCTGGTAACCGGCAACTTTACGGGCTACAACGGCAGCCTGGCTGCGCCTGATTACATCTTGCGTCTCGCGGCAGATGGTAGCCTTGATACGGGCTTCAACAGCAGCGGCAGCGGGCTAGGGGGTGACGGCAAGCCTGGCAATACTTACGGAAGCACGCTAGCTATCCAGGCGGATGGCCGAATCCTACTCGGAGGAGTTTTCATCAGCTACAACGGGAGTGCGGGGGCGCCGGATAACCTACTGCGCCTGACCCCTGACGGTAGCTTGGATACGAGCTTCAACAGCGGTGGGGCCGGCTTCAACGAAGGCGTATCTGCGCTGGCGGCGCAGCCCGATGGGAAAGTGCTGGTTGGCGGCTACTTTACCGGTTATAATGGCAACCCCGCGGCGCCCACTCATGTGCTACGTCTCAACGCGGATGGCAGCCTTGACACGGGCTTTAATGCCGGGGGGACCGGGACCGATGCCTACGTGAACTCGGTAGCACTCCAAGCCGATGGGCGGGTACTGGCGGCCGGCTGGTTTGCCAGCTATAATAGCAACGCGGGGGCTTCTGACAACTTGGTGCGCCTCACTGCTGACGGTCGCCTACATAATGTAGACCAAGCTCTGTCAGGGGCCACCTTCGTGTTTAATCCCGGTGCCAGCAGGGGCAGCACGTATTTGGTGAATGCAGCCGGCTCGTACACGGCTACCGCCACGGACCCCGCTACGGGATGCACCTATGGGTCTAATACGGTGGTGGTGACAGTCCAGCCACCACTGGCTACCATACCTGCTGCCCTTAGCCAGCAGGTGCAGCTCTACCCTAACCCCTCCCGCACAAGTACAAGCTTAGAGTTACCTGTTAGCCTCGCCCGTCAAGTCATGACGGCTACCTTACTCGATGCGATGGGCCGCACCGTACGCACGGTGCAGCTGCCCGCCCAAAATTCCACAGTACATCAACTCGACCTGAGTAACTTACCCACAGGCATCTATGCACTCTATCTGCATACGGGTGCTGGCATGGTGGTAAAAAAATTATTAATCAATTAGCCGCGTGCTTTCTGCTAGCCGCTGCGATTTGGATTCTAGCAAATGACTTGAAATGATGCCCTGTGAAAATTCACAATCAAGCATTTTTATAGGCGGAAGTAAAGGAATTTTAGAGCTAGTGAGGAAGTGCTGATTCTCTCACATCTAGGAATTGTCTCTTAACATAACCTTTACTTCTCGGACGAAGCTTGAGAAAGTAGTAGTTTGAGACCAACCTACTTAAGCTTATTCTGCCCTTTTTAGGGTAGCCCCAAACAGGGGGGGTCTTACTTGGTAGCGGCAGACGGAAACAACGAAAGGGGCGAAACGTGGAAGTCATCTGGCTTAATGAGCTCGACGGTGACCAGTGCAGTAGTCGCTCGTTGCAGACGCAAGACTTCGACGTGATGGAAGCCGGCGGCCGACACGTGCAGCGTGTAGTCCCCAGCTGGCAAGTGCGCCAAGTCATAATTGCCCACGAACTGCGCTTGGCGTTTGCGCTCGCTATACACGACGCACCGCTGGTCATTGCGCAGTTCTAGCTCTACCGGTCCAGGCATATGGCTTTCGTAGCGCACGCGCACGAGCGCTGAATGAGGCTGGACTTGGATGAGCGTCTGGAGCCCGGTTGGCTGATACGTAGGAGGACCTTGTAGGGTCTGGGCGGAAATGGTTGGGGTTCTACCCAGTAGTAGCACGACCACCGCCAGGGAGATTACCCCGCGAAACAAGCACACAACAACCGCGTTCAGAACAGCAACTATTAGAAGAGGAAAGAGCATATCGGTCGGCACAGGCACTACTTGTCTAGCGCGCTGAACGGGCAGTGCCAAGAATGGTGCCTTGTTCCTAACACATTACTAGTCAATGCACGAACTCGAAAGCCTAGGAGCCAGCGAGTGCGAATCGTTCGGTTCTGCTACAAGGGAGCGTCCGGTTGTGAGGCAGTCCGACCCGCGGGCGTGGCCGGGCAGCGCGTGACCGACGAAAACTTAGTACTAATGGGGGCAGGCTGTACGCTTCCCCGTCCGGCAAGCCAGTGAGTAGTAGAGGTTAAGCCGCGTATTTAAATTCGAGTGGGGTCATAAAATTTAACGCCTGGTGCGGTCGCTGCGTGTTGTCGTCCTGCAGCATCCACTCCTCGACGAGTTGGCGCACGTGGGCCAGCGAACGAAACAGGTGGGCGTCGAGCAGCTCGCGCCGAAAGGAGCCGTTGAAGCGCTCGATGTAGGCATTTTGGGTCGGCTTACCTGGCTGAATCCAGTGCAGGACAATACCCTGCGCCTCGCACCAGTCGCTCAAGCGGGTGCTGATGAACTCGGGCCCGTTGTCTGTGCGCAGCTGCGTAGGCGAGCCATGACACTCGACCAAGCGCGTCAGCACGTGCACCACACGGGCCGCGGGTAAGAAGAAGTCGATTTCTACCCCTAGCAACTGCCGATTATACTCGTCGAGTACGTTCAAGGTCCGGAAGCGACGGCCATCCGTCAGGACATCACTGATGAAGGCGAGCGACCAACACACGTTGGCTGCTACGGGCACAGTCAAGGGCTGCTTCACCAAGCGCTGGCACACGCTTTTTCAGGCGCCTGGGTAGGTTGAGTGTCAGCGCGCGGTAAATACGCAACGTGCGTTTGTGCTTGATTAGCAGGCCATTTTTGCGCAAGCGGTGGTGCAGCTTCCAGAAGCCCAACGTGCCGCCGCGGCGGCACCAAAGCCGGGGTAACGCCCCGTTAACGCGCGCAAAGCGGTCTGCACCGACTCGTCGTTGCGCCCCGGTACTACCGAGTGGTAGCTATTGCGCGCCAGCCCCACCAGGGCACACGCGCGCCGCTGGCTCCAGCCCTTGCTCACTACGCCCTGCGCTGCCTGGCGCCGCGCCGCAGGGCTGGCTACTTTTTTCGCAGTATCTCCTCCTTGATAGCCTGGTTTTCGAGGCTTAGGTCCGCGAACAGCTGCTTGAGCTTGCGATTCTCTTCTTCCAGGTGCTTGAGCTGGGTCAGCTCGGCCACGCTGGCCCCGGCGTACTTGCTTTTCCAGGCATAGAACGTGGCCTCGCTCAGCCCATGCTCGCGCACAATTTGGACCACGGTCTGGCCGCTGGTCTGCTGGTGGAGAATCACCACAATTTGGGCTTCGCTGAATCGTCCCTTTTTCATTGGTCAGTCGGCAGGTAGTGAAAATACGACTTTCTCTACTCCCAACTGGCCCGCTATTTAGGGAAGCGTACAGGACTACTAAAAAGGCTCTCACGCTAGCGTGAGAGCCTTTTTTTCATGTCGGCGGAACAGCGCTTTATTCCAGCAGCACGCCTAGCTTAATGCCGGCGGGCACGTAGAGCCCCCAGCTGGCGTAGTCGGAGGGGCCGCTGCGGAATTGACTGTCGCCGAAGCTCGACCAGAAGTGGCTTTGGCGCACCCCTAGGCCGGCGTACACGTCGAGCAGGGCGCGGCGCCCCAGCGGCCACTGGTAGCCGAGCTGCGCAGCTACGCCGTAGCGCAGCACGTTCTCGTGGTAGCCCACCGGACCGTAGAGCACGTAGGGCAGGCCGCCGGGTCCCGGCGCCTCGTACCACTGCAGGCGGTCGAAGCGCAGGTTGAAGAACTGGATTTGAGGCGCGTAGCCCAGGTACAGGCCGGTGGGCACGCGGCCAGCGGCCGGCGTGGGGCCTAGGTAGAAGCGGTGCTGCAGCAGCAAACCCACGCCGCGCACGCGGCCGCTGCGGTTGGGATAGTAGGGGTCGCGGGCGGCATCGGGGCGGCCGGTGGGGCCGGCGTACAACTGCGGCCCCAGGGTAAAGCTCTGGCGCGGGTGGCCGGGGCGGGCTCGCTCGGCCTCCAGCCAATAGCCGCTCAGCACCAGGTGCTGCGGGGTGGCTTTGAGGGCCCAGCCGGCGGGCGCCTGGGCGGCGACCGGGCGGCGCAGGCCCAGGCTTAGCAGCGCCTGGGCCCCTAAGGCTAGTAAAAGGCGGCGCGGCAGCATCAGTCGGCCACTATGGGCAGCACGCTCACCTGGCGCAGGGCCGCGCCGCCAACCGAGTACTGGTAAAGGCCCCCCGGCCCCACGGCCAGCAGGTAGTCGCCGTTGGGAATGACGTCGGTGAGGGTAGTAGCAAACTGCTGCACCGGCGTTAGCTCTGGCGCCTTGGTGGTGTCAAAAACCTTCAGCCCATCGTCGCACACGTAGAGGCGGCCGTTTTCGGCCCCTAGGCCCTGCGGACCTACCAGGGGGTAGGTGCGCGCCAACACGGGCCGGCTGATGGTCGTGAGGTCGATGACGTCCAGTTCGTTAGTTTGGGAAGAGCCACAAAGTCCCACTACAAAGTTTGAGCTGTTGGCGTTGCCTCCGCCCAGCGTATTGGTGCGCAGCGTCACGTAGGCAAAGCGGCCATCGACCACCACCGGGTCGCAGCTGCGGGCGTGGCTGATGACGCCCACCAGCTTGGGGGCCGTGGGCGTGGCCGCGTCGTAAACGAACATGCCGGTTTGCGAGCCCAGGAAGAGGTAGTGGTCCTGCGGGAAAATCGTTTCGATGCCGAAGCCCAGCGGCACCACCGGGCCCGCGGCGGGCGCAATGGGGTTTTGCAAGCTAAAAAGGTGCATACTCTGCTCATCCACCGTGTAGAGCATCTGGCCCAAAATACCAAAACGCGCCGTTGAGCCCGCCTTACCGCTTTCGCCCAGCGAGGCGGGCTGGGAGTTGCTGGCCGAGGCGGTGGTAGCAAAAAACACCGGCCCGCTGGTGCGGCTGCTATACATTTTCACCGGCACGGCCTCGCCGGGGGCCAGCTTGCGCCAGCCTACCACCAGCACGTCGGTGGGGCGGTTGATGGGCTGGCAGGCTTCTTCGAGCACGCCGGACGCGGGCATGGGCAGCTCGCGGAAGGCGTTGCGGGTGCGGCTGAACAGGCGGGCGTGGGCGGGGTCGCTGATGTCGATGGCCACCAGGTCGGGGCCACTATCGGCGTAGAGCACGGTGCCCTGGGTGGCCAAATCCACGTTGCCGGGAATGCGCAAAAAGCTCACCGGCCGCGGGTGGCTGGGGTCGCGGTTGTCGATGATGTGAATGCCCTCGTAGCGCTCGTTGATGAAGAGGTAGTCGCCGCTGAGGTAGATTTTGCCGGGGTGGTGCAGGGCCTGGGCGGGCAGCGCGGCCACTGAGCTTTCCAGCGTGGCGCGGGTCATAAACAGCGGCCGGTAGTCGGCGTAGGCCAGGTAGTAGTCGGTGGGGGCAGGCTCCTGGCGGTTGCAAGCCAGGAGCAGTAGCAGACTAGCCAGTAGCAAGCTAGCGGGCAGGGTGGTAAGCAGTTTTTTCATAGGGCAACGGCTGAGAAGTAAGCAGGTGTCTCCTAGCCCCTAGGGGTCGGGTAAGGCCTTGACCGGCTTGCTCCCTCAGCCGTTGCGTGGGCGGCTCAAAAAAATTAACTAGGCCGGCAGCCTAGGTGAGCGCTGGGCCCGCGGCGCCGGGCCGGGCCAGCACCTCGTCAATCAGGCCGTAGGCTTTGGCCTGGTCGGCCCGCAGCCAGTAGTCGCGGTCGGCATGGTCGTGGATTTGCTGGTAAGTTTGACCGGTGTGGTGGGCCAGAATCTCGTATAGCTCGTGGCGCATCTTCAGGATTTCGCGGGCCGTAATCTCGATGTCGGCCGAGGGGCCTTGCACCCCGCCGCTGGGCTGGTGCATCATCACGCGGGCGTGGGGCAGGGCCGAGCGCTTACCGGCCGCGCCCCCCGCCAGCAGCACGGCGCCCATCGAGGCCGCCAGGCCCGTGCAGATGGTAGCCACGTCGGGGCCCACGTACTGCATGGTGTCGTAAATGCCCAGGCCCGCGTACACCGAGCCGCCCGGCGAGTTAACGTACAGCAGGATGTCTTTCTGGGCATCTACCGACTCCAGAAACAGCAGCTGGGCCGTGAGCACGTTGGCCACCTGGTCGTCCACGGCCGTGCCCAGAAACACGATGCGGTCCATGATGAGGCGCGAAAACACGTCGATTTCGGCGAAGCGCGCGGGGCGCTCCTCAATCACCGAGCGGGTCATGGCCGTGAGCCAGGGCCGGGCCTGGGCGGCCACCTGCTGGCAGTGGCGGTCCACGGCCAGGCCGTTGAGGGCAAGGCCTTTGACGGCAAATTTGCGAAATTCTGCTTGCGTAAGCATTTGCTGACTAATGAGATAAATGGGTGAAAAAAAGCAGCCGCGGGCCAGCCACCCCGACAGGGGCAGCCGGGGGCTTAGGGGTACCCAGTGGTAAAAAGGCGGCGCTAGGACCGGCCGGGCCGGGGCCGCCCCCAGCGCACAAACACCTGGCGCAGGCCCGCCACCCAGGCCCAGCGCCCCGCGCTCGGCCCGTAGAGCTGCCGGTGGATGGCGGCTAGCTCGCGGCGCAGCTGCTGGCGGCCGGCCTGGCGCAGCACCTGGTAGGCCTGGCGCTGGGCGGCTACGTCGGCGGGCAGCGGGCCGGGGCCTAGAGGCAGCCCGGCCGCCCCGGCGCCGGGGGCCAGCAGCTGCGCTTCGAGGTGGCGCAGGCGTTCTAGTTCGGGGCGCATGGGGCTAGGCGGTGGTGGAGGTGGCGGCCCGCACCGCGTTGCGCAGGTGCTCGAGGCACTTAAACTTTTGCACCGTGGCCGAGCGCACGCTGTTGAAGCCGTAGGTGGCCGCCACCTGGGTGAGGGGCTGCCCGAAGTAGTAGAAGCTCAGCAGAATGCCGCGGCACTTCTCGCTAAGCTGCGCCAGGTAGCCGCGCACGGCGGGCAGGGGCGGCTCGTCGGTTTCGGCCAGGGTTTCCAGGGGGGCTTCGGCTAGGTCGAGGTGGGGGTGGCGGGTGCGGCGGGCCCGCTCGCGCTGCCAGAGGTGGCGGCTCACCCCGGCCAGGTAGGTGCCTGGCTCGGCAGTAAGCGTAAGGGTGCCAGCCACCATCTTTTCGTAGAAGACCACCAGTGCATCCTGAAACACGTCCTGGGCATCCTGGTCGGTACCGCCCTGCTGCTGCACGTACTGCCGCACCACCGGAAACGTGCGGCGATACAGCTGGCTGAGCGTGGCGGTGCGCTGCGTGAGCAGGGCCTCCCGCCAGTCGGGCGGGGCGGCTACGGCAGGCGGCAAAACGGCGGCGGTGGGCATGGCGGCAAGCACTAGGTGAGTAAGCTGGTTAAGCAATAATCCGCATTACCCGCCCAGTATCACCGCCGCTACTTAAAAAAAATGCCCTAGGGCCGCTGCGGCCAGCTACCAGACTCGTTCCCAAATTAAACTTCCCGAAAAAGAACGTCATGCTCATCTGGCGTCCGCGCAGTCGAAGCATCTCTACCGCGGCAGTATAATTCTAACGTCAGGAGTTAGTTACACGGTAGAGATGCTTCGACTGCGCGGACGCCAGATGAGCATGACGTTCTTTTCAATTTTTCTTGTTTAAGAACAAGTCTACCGCATCAGCGCTTGCAGGGCCGGGCCGATGTGGCGCACCAGGTCGCCAGCCACGAGGCCGGCCTGGCCGGTGTGGGCGGCGGCCAGGTCGCCAGCGTGGCCATGGGCCAGCACCGCCAGGCGGGTGGCCGTCAGGGCGTCGAGGCGCTGGTCGGCGCGCAGGGCCAGCACCAGGCCGGTGAGCACGTCGCCGCTGCCGCCGGTGGCCATGCCGGGGTTGCCGGTGCTGTTGAAGTACACCTGGCCATTGGGCGCGCCCACGGCGGTGTAGGCCCCCTTCAGCACCACGATGCACTTATGCTTTTGCGTGAAGTCGCGCAGCAGTTGCAGGCGGCGGTAGTCGTCATCCACCTTCTCAGTGAGGCGGGCAAACTCGCCCACGTGGGGCGTCAGCACGGTGTCGGGTGGCAGCAGGTCGAGCAGCTCGCGGTGCTCGCCCAGCAGGTTCAGGGCGTCGGCATCCAGTACCAGCGGCACCTGGGCGGTGCGCAGCAGTTGCTCGAGCACGGCGCGGCTGGCCTCGTGCTGGCCCAGGCCGGGGCCAATGCCCACGGCCTGGTAGCTGGTCAGCTCGGGCAGCACGCTGATGAAGTCGGCCTCGGCATCGGGCAGGCACATGGCTTCGGGCCGGGTGGTTTGGATGATGTCGTAGCCGCAGCCGGGCACGGCTACCGTGAGCAGGCCCACCCCGCCGCGCAGGCAGGCGCCGCTGGCCAGCACGGCCGCGCCCACTTTGCCGCGGCTGCCAGCCAGCAGCAGCGCGTGGCCATACACGTTTTTGTAGGCAAACTGCCGGCGCTGGGGCAGTTGCACGTCGGGGCTCGGCGCCAAGGCCGTGAAGTGCCAGGGCGTGGCCGCCTCGGCTATAAATTTTGCGCTCAGCTGGATGTCCTCCACGTGCCACTCGCCTACGTAGCGCGCATTTTGGGGCAGCAGAAACGCCAGCTTGGGCAGCCCGAAGCTGACGGTGTAGGTAGCCTGCACCACCGGCGCCTTGGGGTCGGGCTGGGGCGCGTTGGCCAGCAGGCCGCTGGGCACATCCACGGCCAGCACCCGCACCCCACTGTCGTTGAGGTGGCACACGAGGTCGGCGGCCAGGCCGCTGAGCGGGCGGCTGAGGCCGGTGCCAAACAGGGCGTCTATAACCAGCGTGTCGGCGTCGAGGATGGGCAGGGACTTGGCTGCTAGCTTGCGCACGCTCAGCACCTTAGGCAGCAGGTGCAGGTTGTGCTCGTAGTCGGGGGCGTACTTGTCGGCCGGCAGCAGCACCACGCGCACGGGGTAGCCGGCCTCGTGCAGCAGGCGGGCCAGGGCCAGGCCATCGCCGCCGTTGTTGCCGGGGCCGCACAGCACCAGCGTGTCAGCCGGCTTATCGGCGTGGAAGCGGGCTTCAAACCAGCGCAGCAGGGCCTGGGCGGCGCGCTCCATGAGGGCCAGCGAGGTAATGTGCTGCTGCTGAATGGTAGCCTCGTCGAGCTGGTGGGTTTGGGTGGCGGTGAGGATTTTCATAATGCGTGCTAATATGCAGCCTGGCGGAGAGCAATAGCCCCGGCGCACCCGATGCAGTCTACTCTATACGCGGCTTTTTGGGTTGGCGCTGGCTGCGCCGAAAAACAGCTGGCCGCCGATGCGCCAGCCGGGCTGCTCCAGGCACGCAGGTGCCCTAGGGCGCGGCCGCGACTGCCAGCGCAAAGTTTAAAACAGGGTGCAGCTGGGGCGGCGCAGCGGCTCGCTAAGCGGGGAGGGCCGGCACCGCCGCGGCTGCAACGCGGCAACTATTACCCAGGTGGCCCACCCTAGGCCCCTGCGTTAGTCCAAAGGTCTCGTTCAACTTTCCGGCGTCGGCTTGCGTTTGGAGAAGGAATATTCTTCTAATCCAAACCCGAAACCATGCAAACCTGGAACGACGTCATCCGCCTGGCCAACCACGGCAGCCCCGAGCCCCCCCGCCGCGTGGAGAAAACCAACGCCGAGTGGAAAGCCGAACTAACCCCGCAGCAGTACCACGTCACGCGCGAGCACGGCACCGAGCGCGCCTTCACCGGCGAGTACTGCGAGGCCCACGAGGCTGGCCTCTACGCCTGCGTGTGCTGCGGCACCCCGCTCTACGACTCGCGCACCAAGTTCGAGAGCGGCACCGGCTGGCCCAGCTTCACGCAGCCCGTCGAGGACAACGTAATTAAGTACAAGAAAGACAGCAGCTACGGCATGGTGCGCGTAGAGGTGCTGTGCAACGTGTGCGACGCCCACCAGGGCCACGTTTTCCCCGATGGCCCGGCTCCCAGCGGCCTGCGCCTGTGCATCAACTCGGCCGCCATTAAGCTGGTGACGACCAAGGAGCCGGCGGCGCAATAGCAATTAGCCAATGTCTTTTTAGACGTTGGCAACAAGTAGGGGCCTAGGGTTGGCGTAGCCGCCTTAGGCACTGTAGCTTGGGCGCGAATTGGCGACAACCGCCGGTTCGCGCTTTTTCTATGCCCGGCATGACCCACGAGGCCTTTGCGACCCAGCTCGAGCGCCTGCTGCCCCTGGCCCAGGCCAACCCCACCGCCTACCGCCACCGCGTGCGCGGCTGGGTGCTGCTGGGCTACGGCTTTATTGCGCTGCTGCTACTGGGCTCGCTGGGCCTGATGGGCGGCCTGCTCTGGCTGATGCTGGCCGTGGGCGTGGGCGGCATCATCCTGAAGCTGCTCATTCCCCTAGGGTACTTCGTGTGGAAGGTGCTGCGCGCCATGTGGGTGAAATTTGACGCGCCCAGCGGCCGGCGCCTGACCCGCGCCGAGGCCGGCCCGCTCTACGAGCTGGTGCGCACCCAGACCCGCGCCCTGCGCGCGCCCACCGTGCACCAGATTCTGCTGACCGACGACTACAACGCCGCCGCCATGCAGCTGCCGCGCCTGGGGCTGCTGGGCTGGCCGCGCAACTACGTGCTGGTGGGCCTGCCCCTGCTGCAAACCCTGAGCCCGGCGCAGGCCGCCGCCGTGGTGGCGCACGAGCTGGGCCACCTGCGCGGGGGCCACGGCCGCTTCGGAGCGCTGGTGTACCGCGTCAATGCCTCGTGGGCGCAGCTGGCGGGGCAGTTAGCGCGCGGCGGCGGGGGCAGCCTAGTGCACCGCTTCACCGACTGGTACGTGCCGCGGTTCAACGCGTGGTCGCACCCGCTGCGGCGCACGGCCGAGTTTGAGGCCGATGCCGCCGCGGCCCAGCTCACCAGCCCCGCCGACCTGGCCGAGGCGCTGTGCGCCATTCACTTGCGCGAGCCGGCCCTCAACCGCCTGCACTGGGACGAGCTGACCAAGACCATGGCCCACGAGCCCGCGCCGCCCGCCGACACCATCAGCCGCCTGCTGGCCGTGGCCCGCACCGCCCGCCTGCCCGACACCGAGGAAGCTACCTTACTGCACCGCGCCGTAGAAGCCGAGCCCGACCCCCACGACACCCACCCCACCCTAGGCGAGCGCCTGGCGGCACTGAGCCAGGCGCCCCTAGTGCCCGCCCTACCCCCCGTCACGGCCGCCGAGGCGTGGCTGGGCGCCAGCCTGCCCATCCTGGCGCAGGAGCTAGACGCCGAGTGGGCCAGTGCCCGCACCGCTCCCTGGGGCGAGCGCCACGCCGTGCTGCGCGAGCAGCGCCAGCAGCTAACAGCCCTGCAGGAGCGCCTGGCCGCCGGCGAAACCCTAGGCCCCGATGACGCCTGGACCCACGCCGACCTGACCGAGGACCACGTGGGCGCCGCCGAAGCCCTGCCGCTGTTTCGAGCGCTGGTAGAATCGGAGAAGTATGGCGCTACCGCAAAGTTTTCGGTGGCGCGCATCCTAGTTAACCAAGACGAAACCGAAGGGCTGGCGCTGCTTAACGAGGTGCAAACCCAGCGGCCCGACCTGGCTGGGGTAGCCCTGAGCTTACAGCGCGCCTACTACGAGCGCCGAGGCGACCGCCAGACCGCCCGCCAGCTCACAACCCTTCAGTACCAGCACGCCGACGTAGAGGAAGAAGCGCAGGCCGAGCGCCAAACTGTAGCGGAAAGAGACACGCTGCTAGCCCACGGCCTAGCCTCCGAGGAACTAGCCCCGTTGCTCACCCTGCTGCGCGACCCTACTCACCACGTAGCGCAGGCTTGGCTGTTGCGCAAAAAAGTGAAGCATTTCGCCACCGAGCGGCCTTTCTTTTTGCTGCTGGTGCGGGCGCAGCGCAGCCCCACGCTTAATACCGATGAGGAAATAACTACTTGGGCCGAGCAACTAGCGCCGCAACTGGTGCTGCCCGGCAGCGGCCTGGTGGTGCCAGTAGTGCGCGCCTACCACTGGCTGGGCAAGCGCGCCCTGCACACAGCCGACAGCGAGGTGTACAAAGCGCCGGCTGCCCCCTAGCCTACCCTTTAGCGCCGCAGCGCGACCTTTGCCGGGCCGCGCCGGGAAGCTTTTGCCGGGGCGCTTTGTTATACCATCCTCCCCCTAGCCCACCCCGTCCCATGTCGCTGCTCTTCACCGATTTTGCCTCGTGGCAGGCGCACTGCGCTACTACCGGCCAGCCCCTCTACCAGCCCGTGCTCGACTACGAGATTGAGCAGAAGGGCGCCCAGGAGGAAGCAATTTGGACGGGTCTGCAGCGGGCCTACGACGTGATGCGCGACGCCGTGCACACCGGCCTGACGGGCGACATGACCTCGCGCTCGGGCATGATAAACAACGGGGCCAAGAAGCTGGCCGCCTCGCCCGTCACGGTGCTTTCGCCCGAGTTCAAGCAGCTCATTACCAGTGCCCTGGGGGCCAAGGAAGTAAACTCGTGCATGGGCCGGGTGGTGGCCGCGCCCACGGCCGGCGCCTCGGGCATCTTGCCGGGCGTGCTCACCACCATCCAGCGCATTCATGGGCTCGACGACCAGAAGATTCTGGAGGGGCTACTGGTGGCGGCAGGCGTGGCCCTCATCATCGAGCAAAATGCCTCGCTGGCCGGCGCGGTAGGCGGCTGCCAGGCCGAAACCGGCTCGGCAGCCGCCATGGGGGCGGGCGCCATCGTGTACTGCCTGGGCGGTACCGTCGAGCAGGCGTTCGCCGCCGTGGCTATTACCATCCAGTGTATGCTAGGCCTGGTGTGCGACCCCGTGGCGGGCCTGGTAGAAGTGCCCTGCGTGGTGCGCAACGCCTCGGCGGCAGCCATCGCTTTTTCCTCGGCCCAGATTGCTATCGCTGGCATCGACCCCGTTATTCCCGTTGACCAGTGCGTGGCGGCGCTCGGTGAGGTGGGCCAGAGCATGGAAACGCGCTACAAGGAAACCGCCCTGGGAGGCCTGGCCAACACCCCTAGGGGCCGCGAAATCGAGAAGCTGGTGCTGGTGCAGGACGTCAATATTCTGCCCGACGAATAGCATTCGGCCAGTGCCCTAAAACTATCAGTCATGCTCATCTGGCGTCCGCTTGTCGAAGCATCTCTACCGAACACGACGGCGTGGCAGAGATGCTTCGACAAGCAGACGCCAGATGAGCATGACATTCTTTTTGCGCATCTGGTAGCCCTAGGGCCGCTAGTTTTCCGTGGGCGGCGTCATCAGCAGCACGCTCAAAAAATCCAGGGCCGGCGCATAGCGGAGGCGGCGCGCTTTGTACGCCTGCCAGGCGGCTTGCTCATCGGCTACCAGCGGCAGGTCGGCTTCGCGCAGCAGCTGCCAGCTTCGGCTGAAGTTTTGGTGCTCCGTGTTCATGGTTGCTACTTCCTCCTGGGAGCGTAGCTCGGCGGGCTGCGTGTCGGCCTTGTGGCCGAAGAAGCGGTGCAGCCGGTTCAGGGCCAGCACGCCGGCCTCGAAGCACAGCACCACTTGGCGCGAGCGGGGCACTGCCAGGGTCGAAAACAGCAGATTGGCCGCGTCCAGCAGTAGCCCGGCCGTGAGCACCCACGAGCGTCCGGCCTGCGGCGAGCGAAAAAAGACTAGTACTGGCAGTGAGGTGTGGCTTTCATCAATCTCCACGAACCACTGCTCCCAGGCTAGCCACTGCGCGTCGTCGTTCTCAAAATTGCCGTCGTGGCCCAGCCAGCGCAGCAGGCTGGCGGCTGTCCCCACTTCGCCGGCTCGCAGTTCCACCTGCGTTACGACCACCTCGCGCTTTGAAAATACCTGCGAGATGGTGGGCAAATACGAGATGAGCAGCGTGAGCAGCAGTAGCCCTAGGGTAGCTTCGGAGTAGCTAAAGACGTTGACGGCAAAGCCGCCTTCCGAAGTAGTACCCAGCGTGAGCAGCGAGCTGCCGCTTAGCTCATAGCTCTTGGTAAGGTTGTCGACCCCTAGGGCCCAGTAGATGCCCGTGTAGCCCAGGCCCACCAGCGCCAGCCAGCCAATGGGCAGGGCCACCAGCGCCACCGGCGCGTAGTGAGCCATGATGCGGTCGCGCCGGGCGAAGTTGCTGGCCCGCCGCGCCGACCAATCAAAAATGGCCCGAATACCGCTGAACACGAAGTAGTTGAGGCGCACGGTTTCGTTGCGCGGCAGCACAAACGAGCGAATGGCGCCCGACACGGTAGTAATCACCAGCCAGCCGCCCGCCACTCCGGTCGCAATGCGGATAGCTAGCTCCACGGTATCATTCATGGCAGCTTGTACGCAGCAAAGGCGGCGGTAGCCGATTACCGGGCGGGCACCTACTTGGCAGCGCGCGCCTGCATCAGCTGCCGAAACGACTTGTCAGCCACCTGCAAGCTTTCGCGGCGCTTGCGCCAGCCACTTTGGTCGAGCAGGTACCCGAGGCTGAAATCCTTGAGGCGGCCGGGCAGCACGTCGAGGGCCCAGCGGTGGCGCATGCTCCATCGCCAGAGGCCGATGGCCGCGCGCTCCACGGGCGAGTTGTGGCCTTCCCGCACGGCCTCCTGCCGGTTGAGCAGCAGCAGGTTGTGGATGTTGATGCGCACGGGGCACACGCTGGTGCAGGCCCCGCACAGGCTGCTGGCGTAGCTCAGGTGCTGGTGCTCTTTCAGCCCGCTCAGGTGGGGACTGATAACCGAGCCGATGGGGCCCGAATAGGTGGTTTCGTAGGTGTGGCCGCCAATGTTTTTGTACACCGGGCACACGTTGAGGCAGGCCCCGCACCGGATGCAGCGCAGCGCCTCGCGGCGGTCGGGCCGGGCCAGCAGGTTGGTGCGCCCGTTGTCGAGCAGAATCACCACCATCTCCTCGGGGCCGTCGGTTTCGCCCGGCTGCCGAGGGCCAAAGTACACGGTGTTGTACACCGTTACTTGCTGGCCGGTGCCGCTGGTACTCAGCAGCGGCCAAAACAGCCCTAGGTCGGTGAGCTGCGGAATAAGCTTTTCGATGCCCACCACCGCGATGTGCAGCTTGGGGAAAGCGGCCGATAGGCGGGCATTACCCTCGTTTTCGGTCACGGCCACGCCGCCTTCGCGGGCCACGAGGAAGTTGCCGCCCGTGATGCCGATTTCGGCCGCGGTGTACTTGTGGCGCAGCAGGCGGCGGGCGTGGGCCACCAGCTCCTGGGCGTCGTCGGTGGGCTCGATGCCCAGGTGCTTGACGAAAATATCGGCAATGTCGGCCTTGCTTAGGTGCATGGCCGGCGTCACGATGTGGTAGGGCCGCTCACCATTCAGTTGCACGATGTACTCGCCCAGGTCGGTTTCTACCGACTCGATGCCGCGCCCCTGCAAGTAGTGGTTGACGTGGATTTCCTCGGTGGTCATGCTCTTGGCTTTCACCACGGTGCGGGCCTGGCGCGCTTCGGCCAGCCGGCCAATCTCGGCCAGAGCTTCCTGCGCATCGTTGGCCCACACCACCCGGCCGCCGCGCGCCGTGAAGGCCTGCTCAAACTGCACCAGGTACTGGTCGAGCTTTTCGAGCACTTCCGCCTTGAGGTAGGCGGCGCGGGCGCGGGCCAGCTCGTGGTCGTGGTAGTGGCCTAGGCCTGCCGTCACGGCCGCATCGTACTTACCGATGTTGAAGCGGATTTTGCGGCGGTGCTCGAGGTCGAAGGCTTTGGCTTCGGCATCGTGGAGGAAAGCGGCAGACTTCATTTTCGCACAGAGTTAGGAGGAGTGAAAATGAGTTTCACAGAGTTAATTGGAAAGGCGAATCAGCTGGTCTTTTAGCGAAACGGTATTGAAGTTCAGTAATAAGCCTGTTTTTAGGCCCGAGAGACGCAGATAGTTCAATAGCTGCTTGGAATGAACTGGTGCTAGGGCTTCCACAGATTTTAATTCGATGATAACTCGGCCTTCTACTACCATGTCAGCTCGAAAAGCGAGGTCGAGTCGAATGCCATCGTACACCACTGGCATCTCCACTTGTGTAGCCACCAGTAACCCAGCTTTCCGCAGTTCATGAGCAAGCGCAACTTCGTAAACTGACTCAAGCAGCCCGGGCCCGAGCACCGTATGCACCCGAAAAGCGCTTCCTAAAATTCGCCCCGTCAACTCATCATACTCCATATTCCTCTGCGAAACTCATTTTACTCACCTAACTCTGTGCAAAATCACGCTAGGGTTTATTCGAATCCACCACCGGCCGCGCGTCCTGATTAGCCAGGTCCCAGGCCAGGTAGTACACCAGCCGGGCCCGCGCCTCCAGCTTGTCGAACTCAATCTTGGAAATTTCGTCGCTGGCCTGGTGGTAGTCAGCGTGCACGCCATTAAAGAAAAACGCCACCGGAATTCCCTTCTTGGCGAAGTTGTAGTGGTCGGAGCGGTAGTAAAAGCGGTTGGGGTCATTGGGGTCGTTGAAGCGGTAGTCCAGCTCCAGGCCGCCGCGCTCCTTATTCACGCGCTCCAGCGCCGCGTGCAGCTGCGACGAGAGCTTGTCCGAGCCAATCACGTACACGTAGTCGGGCTTGCCCAAGTGGGCCGAGTCGGTGCGGCCAATCATGTCGATGTTGAGGTCCGTCACGGTAGCAGCCAGCGGAAATACCGGGTGCTCGGCGTAGTAGGCCGAGCCCAGCAGGCCCTTCTCCTCGCCCGTATTGGCCAGAAAAAGGATGCTGCGCCTAGGGCCGTGCCCGGCGTGCGCGGCTTTGGCAAAGGCCTGCGCAATGCTCAGCATGCCCACCGTGCCCGAGCCGTCGTCATCGGCCCCGTTGTACACTTGGCCGTTTTGGATGCCTAGGTGGTCGTAGTGCGCCGATACCACCAGCACTTCGTCCTTCAGGTCAGTGCCGGGTAAAAAGCCCAGCACGTTTTCGGTGCTCACCGCGCTGTGCTCCTGCGGGGCGCTGATGGTGAACTTGGCGGGCTTGAGCTTGCTGGCTACTGATACCTTGGCTTCCGCAGCGGCTGCCTCCGCCGCCTTTAGCTTGGTTTCGCTGGTATTCAGCAACTTCAGCCCCAGCGCCGGCGACACCATGAACAGGGGAGGGCGCCCACCGCCAGCCCCGGCCGTCGTAATGGTGGGCCGCATGATATATGGCGTCAGCCGAGCCATGTTTTTGGCAAAATCAGCATCTTGGCTGATGAGAAAGACGGCGCGGGCACCCTTCTGCTCAGCCAGCGCAATTTTCGCCCTGGCATTGGCGCCCCACTTGGTAGCAGCGCCGTCGGCGCTCAGCAGGGCCTTGCCGGCGGCGGTGCGGGGCTCGCCCGACAGCAGCAGTACGTCTTTACCCTTTACGTCCAGGTTCTTATACTCATCATAATCACCCTGCTCGATGCCGTAGCCTACAAATACGGGCTGCACCGCCGTGGGCTGCTGAAAAGGCGAGCGGCCGCTAGAAGAGTAAAAATCTTCCAGCCACTTGTAGGTTTTGCCCCCCACCACCAGCGTGCCGCCCGGCTGCCAGGCATTGCGCTCTAAGCTGAAGGTTTGCAGGTAAGGATTAGCGGCGTTAGCGGCCACGGGTGCTACCAAGCTGTCGTCCTTAAACTGCTGGGTGATGTAGGCGGCGGCCATTTGCTGGCCCTTGGTGCCGGTTTCGCGGCCCTCATACTCGTCGCTGGCCAGCACCCCTAGGTCGCGCCGCAGGTGCTCCTGCGTGATGTAGCGCTCGGCGTACAGCCGGGCGTAGTCGGCGGGCGGGGCGGGGGCGGCGGGCGCTACCGCGGCTGGGCGGGTAGGCGCCGTGGCAGTCCCGCGCTTGGTTTTCACTTTGACCTTGACGGGGGCTTGGGCGGCGGCCGGCAGGGCTAGGGCGGCCAGCAGCCAAAAAGCGTATCTCATACGGGGTGCTTAAGCGGTTTTATAAACAAGTACCGTGGCGTAGGCCGCTACGCCCTCCTGCCGGCCCACGAAGCCGAGCTTCTCGGTGGTGGTGGCTTTAATGGAAATCAGGTCGGCGTCGAGGCCCATGACTTCGGCCAGCGTTTGCTGCATGGCCGGGATGTGCGGGTTCACCTTGGGGCGCTCTAGGCAGATGGTCGAGTCCACATTGCCTACCTCGTAGCCGCGCTCGCGCAGCAGGCGCAGCACGCCAGCCAGCAGCTTCTTGCTGTCGATGCCCTTGTACTGCGGGTCGGTGTCGGGGAAGTGGAAGCCGATATCGCGCAGGTTGGCCGCGCCCAGCAGCGCATCGCAGATAACGTGAATGAGCACGTCGGCGTCGGAGTGGCCGAGGGCGCCGTGGGTGTGCGGCACCGTAATGCCGCCCAGCCAGAACGGCAGGCCCGCTTGCAGCTGGTGCACGTCGTAGCCAAAGCCGACGCGAAAGTGAAAAGGAGGCATGAGCAAAATAAGATAGGGTTGCAAAGGTACCAGCGCTGGCAGAGCCAATCAGCTCACTAATATTTTGAGCTATTTTTTACTAATATTATTTGCAAATAAAAATAGTCCTATTAAATTTGCATGAAGCGGGAAAGTACTGACGCGCCGGCTGCGTCAGGTAGGATGGCGGGTAAATGGCCCGACGGAATGACGGTAAAATATTATTGGAAACTCAGGAATCAATGAAAGTTTCCGGCGTATCTTTGCGGCCGCATTTATGGAACTCAAAGACCGAATCCTTCAGCATGCCTCGGCGCTCTTCATGCGCAATGGCATCAAGAGCGTGAGCATGGACGACATCGCGACCGATTTGGCGATGTCGAAAAAGACTTTATACAAGGCCTTTGCCAACAAAGACGAGCTAGTAACGGCCACCATGAACTCGCACATGAGCCGCGTGCAGGGCGAGTGCGTGCGCGTGCAGGCCCCGGCGGCCAACGCCGTCGAGCAAATGCTGGACCTGGCGGCCTGGGCCGATGAGCAGTTTGCCCACGTGCACCCTAGCATTTTCTACGACCTGCGCAAGTACCACCCTACTGCCTGGGAAGCCTTTCAACACCACAAAAACACCTTTATTCTCAACCAGATAACGGAAAACTTGCAGCGTGGCGTGGCCGAAGGGCTGTTTCGGGCCGACCTCGACGTGGAGGTGCTGGCCCGCCTCAACCTGGCGCAGATTGACCTCACCTTCAACCCCGAAGTGTACCCGCCCGCCCAGTTTGCACCCCTGCGGGTAAACCGGGTGCTTGACGACCATTTTTTGCGGGGTGTGGTGACGATGGCGGGCTACGAGCTGATTGAGCGCTACCACCAGCCGCTAGCCACCAAGACCTAGCTTCTTCGTTAACCGTTTGGTTTTCAAACCTATGAAAAACTTTGTAGCCGGCACCTTGCTGGCTCTACTCCCCCTAGGACCCACGCTGGCCCAGCAGCCGACCGCTGCTAGCCAGGCGCCGCTGCCTACTGCCCCCGCCAGCGGCCCCCTGGCCCTGAGTTTAAGCCAGGCCGTGCGCTACGCCGTGCAAAACAAGCCCAGCCTGCTGGCTACCCGCCTGGCCGAGCAAACGGCCGCCGCGCGCATCGGCGAAATCAAGGCCCAGGGCTTGCCGCAGGTCAACATCGGCGCCAACGTGGCCGACAACTTCAAGCTGCAACAGGCGCTGGTTAGCTTCCCGCTCTCGCAAACGGTACTAACCCAGCGTGATTTAACGGCGGCTCAAACGGGCACTTCGCAGGTATTAGGCACGCAACTGCTGGAGTTGCCGCCCCAGCCTTTCGCTTTTGGCTTGCAATACGCGGGCAATTCCTCCGCCTCCGTATCGCAACTGCTATTCGATGGCTCCTATTTTTTGGGCCTGAAGGCTGCCAAGACCTACCAGGAGCTAGCAAAGAAGCAAACGCAACAGGCCGAAATAGACGTAGTGGAGCAGGTGAGCAAGGCCTACTATAGCACGCTGGTAGCCCGCGCCCGGCTGGCACTGCTCTCGCGCAATGTGAGCCGGCTCGACACGCTGCTCTACCAGACCAATCAAACCTTCAAGGCCGGCTTTGCTGAGAAGCTCGACGTAGACCGCCTGCGCGTGCAGCGCAACAATTTGGTGGTAGAGCAGCAGAAGGCGCAGCGCCTCACCGAGTTGAGCGTGGCGCTGCTCAAATTTCAGATGGGCCTGCCGCAGCTCCAGCCGGTGCAGCTCACCGACTCGCTCGGCGCGGCCGTGGTGGATGCCGACGCTTTGCGCCGCCGCCTGGGCGTGGCCAGCTTTGCCAACGGCGGCGGGGTTGATGGTCTAGGCTCGGTGCCGACGGCGCCCGCGCCGGGCGTGGCTGGCTACCAGCCCCGGGCTGGCGCCACCGCCACCAACAACGGCCAGCCCGCTCAGGCGCAGGCCGCGTTTAACTACAACAACCGCATCGAGTTTTCGACCCTCGAAACCCAGCAGGCGCTGGCGGGCCTCGACCTAGCCAACCGCCGCACCGGCGCCTACCCCACTCTTCGCCTCACGGCCGCCTACGGCTTCAGCGGCTCGTCGGCAAAGGGCTTGGGCGACCTGTTCGCTTTCCGCGGGCCGAACTCCTTTGTCTCACCGGGTGTGTCTAACCAGAACTGGTTTGGCTTCGGCAACGTGGGGCTGGCCCTGAACATCCCGGTGTTTGACGGTTTCCGGCGCAAGTACCAGGTGCAGCAGGCGCGTATTCAGCAGCAGACGATTGAGCGGGGCTTTGAGACGCTGCGCCAAAGCATTGACCTACAAGACGCTCAGAGCCGCACCACGCTGGTAAACGCCCTGGATGTGCTAGACAACCAGCGCGCCAACCTCGACCTGGCCGCCGACGTGGCCCGCGTCACGCGCATCAAGTTTCAGGCCGGCGTGGGCTCGAACCTGGAAGTAATTACGGCCGAAACCTCGCTGCGCGAAGCCCAAACCAACTACTACGCCGCCATTTACGACGTGCTGGTGGCCAAGGTAGACCGCGACAAAGCCACCGGCGAGCTGTATTCGCAAGCTAAGTAGCCAACTGTATCAGAACGTCATGCTGAGCTTGCCGAAGCATCTCGCGTGGCGCAGTAACTTCTAACATCAGCAACGATGCGAGCGAGATGCTTCGGCAAGCTCAGCATGACAACGACTTTTACGATGCTCAAAAACACCACTTTCCTGCTAGCTGCCGCACTTTTCCTCGCTTCTTGCGGTGGCAGCAAAGACCCGCAGGCCGAGCTAGCCAAGCTGAAGGCCGAGCAGCAAGCCACCCAGGCCAAAATTGCTGACCTGGAAGCGAAAACCGGCGCCAAGAAGGCGGACGAGGAAAATGCGGCCGTGCCGGTATCCATTATTAAAGTAGCGCCCCAAAACTTCCAGGGCTTCCTGGAGGTGCAGGGCCGCGTGGATTTCGACCAGAACTCGACCGTGGCGGCGCGGGCGGCAGGCACGCTCACCAGCGTGCGCGTGCAGCGCGGCGACCACGTGCGCCGTGGCCAGGTGCTAGCCACCATCGACGCCAGCATCCTGGACGCCAACATGGCCGAGCTGCGCACCCGCCTCGACCTGGCCCGTACGGTGTATGAGAAGCAAGCTGGCCTTTGGAAACAGCAGATTGGCACCGAGGTGCAGTACCTACAAGCCAAGAACAACTACGAGGCCCTGCAGCGCAACCTAGGGTCCTTGAACCAGCAAAAGGCGCTGTATAGCGTGGTGGCACCCTACGCCGGGGTGGTGGACAACGTGCTGCCCAAGCTGGGCGAAACTGTGGCGCCCGGCACGCCGGTGGTGCAGCTCAACAGCGGCCAGGGCGGCAAGGTGCTGGCCGACATTTCGGAAGCCTACACCGGCAGCATCAAGGCCGGCGACAAGGCCCTGGTAACGCTGCCCGACCTAGGGGGCGAGGAGATACCCAGCACCGTGCGCACCGTGAGCCGCACCATCTCGCCCACCAGCCGCACCTTCACCACCGAGATTAAGCTGCCCGCCAACGCCGCCGCCAGGCTGCGGCCTAACATGGTGGCTACCGTGCGCATTCAGAACTACGGCAAAGCCAGCGCCACCGTGCTGCCCGTGGACTTGATTCAGCACGACGAGCAGAACGCCTACGTGCTGGTAGTGGGCCACGAAAATGGCAAGCCGGTGGCGCAGAAGCGCGTTATCAAAACCGGCCAGGCCTACAACGGCAAGCAGGAAATAACTAGCGGCCTAAAGCCCGGCGACGAAGTGATTTCGGCCGGCTACCAGAACCTCAACGAAGGACAGTCATTGAAAATAAGCTAGAGTTGCCTAGCTACCCAAGCGGGACGCCTTCCTCCCGGCCCCGCTTGCATGCTATTTCCAAGTATTACACTCCCTTCAACTAGCAGCTAAAAAGCCATGCAGGATATTGAGAAGGAATTTGGACCCACTAGCTGGTCCATTAATAATAAAACGAGCATTTACATTATCACCCTGCTGCTGACGGTGGCGGGCATCTTCGCCTACATCAAGCTGGGCAAGGAGAAGTTTCCCGATATCGTGATTCCGCGCATCATCGTGGCCACGGTGTACCCCGGCACCTCGCCCACCGATATCGAGAACCTGGTGACGCGCCAGCTCGAGAAGGAGATTAAGGGCGTGAACGGGGTGAAGAAAATCAACTCCACTTCCAACCAGGACTACTGTATTCTGGACATCGAGTTCAACTCGGGGGTTGATGTGCAGGTGGCCAAGCAGCTCATCAAGGATGCCGTGGACAAGGCCCGCACCGAGCTGCCCAACGACTTGCCCAGCGACCCTACCGTGAAGGAAGTCAACATTTCGGAGCAACCGATTATGTACGTCAACCTAAGCGGCAACCTGCCCGCCGCGCAGCTCAAGAAGCTGGCCGACGACTTCCAGGACAAGATTGAGGCGCTGCCCGAAATCACCCGCGTAGACATTGTGGGCGCCCTGGAGCAGCAGGTGAACGTAGACGTGGACTTGTACAAGCTGCAAGCTTCGCAGCTGAGCTTCAACGACATCACGGCCGCGATTGCCCGCGAGAACATTACGGTTTCGGGCGGCAGCATCGACGTGGGCGAGCAGAAGCGCGCCGTGCGCGTGGCCGGCCAGTACGTGAACGCCTCGGACATTGCCAACATCCAACTCAAGAACCTGCGCGGCGCCCCAGTGCGCCTCGGGGATATTGCCACGGTTACGGACGGCTTTAAGGACCGCGAGAGCTTTGCTCGCCTCGACGGCGCGCCCTCCATTGCCCTGAACGTGGTGAAGCGCCAGGGCGAAAACCTGCTCGACGCCTCGGACAAGATTCACCAGATTGTGAAGGATGCCGAGAAGACGGCGCCCAAAGGCCTGAAAATCACCATCACCGGCGATACTTCCAACGACACCCGCAATACCCTCAACGACCTGATTAACACCATCATCATCGGCTTTTTGCTGGTGACGTTGATTTTGATGTTCTTCATGGGCACCACCAACGCGCTGTTTGTGGGCTTGTCGGTGCCGCTGAGCATGTTCCTGGCGTTTGTGATGCTGCCCATGTTTGGCTTCTCGCTGAACATGATTGTGCTCTTCGCCTTTTTGCTAGCCCTAGGAATAGTGGTGGACGACGCCATTGTGGTAATCGAAAACACCCACCGCCTGCTGCACGAGCACCCCAACCTGAGCACCGCCCAGGCCGCCAAGTACGCGGCCGGCGAGGTGTTTGTGCCGGTGCTGGCCGGTACGCTTACCACGGTGGCGCCGTTCGTGCCGCTGCTGTTCTGGCCGGGCATCGTGGGTTCGTTCATGTACTTCCTGCCCGTCACGCTCATCCTCACCCTAGGGGCCTCGCTGGTCGTAGCTTTCATCATGAACCCGGTGTTTGCCGTGAGCTTCATGCAGCGCGAGGAGCACCTCGACCGCGTGGAGCGGCCCAAGCTGACGCGCGGCTTCCTCATTGGCATGGGCGTGATGCTGGCCATTGCCCTAGCGGGCTACGCGGCCGGCTCTACCTTCCTGGGCAACCTGATGCTCACCATCATTGTGCTCTGCCTGCTCGATAAGTACGTGTTCGTGTACATGATTGCCGCCTTCCAGCGCAGCGTATTGCCGCGCTTCCAGAACGGCTACGCCCGACTGGTGGAACTGGCGGTGGGCGGCAGCACCTGGCGGCAGCTGGCCATCATGGGCGGCCTGGTGGTGCTGTTCGTGGGCAGCATTATGGCCGTGGGCGCGCGCAAGCCCAAGGTGGACTTCTTCCCCAAGGGCGACCCCAAGTTCATTTACACCTACCTGCGCATGCCAGTGGGCACCCGCGTCGAAGTCACCGACTCGGTAACCAACCTGCTCGAAAAGCGCGTGTACGACGTGATTGGCCGTCATAATCCCGACGTGGAGTCGGTAATTACCAATGTGGCCATCGGCGCTGGTGACCCTACTGACCCCGGTTCCTCCACGGGTGTGTCGCAGTCGCACCTGGGCAAAGTGGCGGTGGCGTTCAAGGAGCTAAGCGAGCAAACCGGCCCCAAGACACACACCTACATGGACAAGATTCGGGAGGTAGTAAAAGGCATTCCCGGCGCCGAGGTATCGGTAGACCAGGAAGCCAGCGGCCCGCCCCAGCAGAAACCTATCGCCATTGAGGTATCGGGCGACGACTACCCCAAGCTGGCCGCCCTCAGCAAGCGCGTCAACCGCTACGTCGATTCGCTGCACATTCCGGGCGTAGAGGCCCTGCGCTCGGACTTGCAGGACCGCAACCCCGAAATTGGGGTGAGCATCAACCGCACCCGCGCCAACCGCGAGGGCATCAGCACGGCCCAGATTGGCTCGGAGGTGCGCACAGCTATCTACGGCTACGAGGCCAGCAAATTCAAGACCCCCGACGACGAGTACCCCATTCAGGTGCGCTACGCCAAGCCCTACCGCGACAACGTGAACGCCATTGTGAATGCCCCGCTCACCTTCCGCGACGCGACCGGCTCGGTGCGCCAGGTGCCCATCTCGTCGGTGGCCGATGTCAACTACGGCGTCACCTACGGCGGCATCAAGCGCAAAGACACCCACCGCCTCATCACCATCTCGTCGAACGTGCTGAATGGCTACGGCCAGAACGACGTGGTAGCCAGCGTAGAGCGCGCCCTCAAGGCCTTCCCTACCCCGCCCGGCTATACCATCCGCATGGGCGGCGCGCAGGAAGACCAGAAGGAAACCAGCGATTTCCTGGGCGTGGCGGCCCTAGGGGCCATCGCCCTCATTTTCCTGGTGCTCGTCACGCAGTTCAACTCGGTGAGCAAGCCGCTCATCATCCTCTCCGAAGTTATTTTCTCCATCATCGGCGTAATGCTCGGGCTGGCTATTACGGGCATGAATATCAGCATCGTAATGACGGGCGTAGGCATCATCGCCCTGGCTGGCATCGTGGTGAAGAACGGCATCTTGCTGGTAGAATTTACCGACATGCTACGCTCGCAAGGCATGAACCTGCACGACGCGCTGGTGCTGGCTGGTCGCACGCGTCTCAACCCGGTTATCCTCACGGCTACGGCGGCCATCCTAGGCCTCATTCCGCTGGCCGTGGGCCTGAACATCAACTTCTACGAGCTGTTCAACTCGGGCCACGGTCACTTCTTCCTCGGCGGCGAATCGGTGGTGTTCTGGGGGCCGCTAGCCTGGACGATAATTTTTGGGCTTTCGTTTGCAACCCTTGTCACGCTTTTGGTAGTCCCGGTGATGTACCTGCTCAATGAAAAGCTCCAAGTCAAGCTCACCGGCCGCGACTACAACGACCCGCACCAGGAGGCCCACGCCATCGACCGCGAAGAGGTAGAGGCAGCTACTCCGCCGGTGCTGGCCTAGGGAATGAGTAGCTGGTCGGTGCGCCGCTTCGTTTGGTCGAATAATTGCGGGGTACTGGCCAGTTACTCATTTTTATTTCAACTATCTCCCTTCTTTTTGCAAGAATGTTTACTGTCGCTACTTCTACCGCCCCGACCCCTTCGAAGGCCATCGAGCAACAAGTGCTCCGCATTATCAGCAAGCGCAAGGATATCAAAGCCGTGCGCCTGCGCCGTACCGCCAGCCTCAGCCGCGACCTGCGCTTCGATACCGTTGATGTCGTCGACATCATCCTAGAGCTAGAGCGCAATTTTCACATCACCGTGCCCGATGAAGTACCCTTCAACACGGTAGGCGATTTTGTGCGCTACGTCACCGCCCACGCCGCCTAAATCACGGATTACGCGGATTAGAGCGGATTTTACGGATTTTGTGGACGATTTGCGCTATAAATCTCAGTTTTTATACTACACAAAAAGGGCTATCCTAAACTAGGACAGCCCTTTTGCATTGCTGAATCAGCCAACAGCTAATGTGAATCGAATCGTCCACAAAATCCGTGAAATCCGCTCTAATCCGCGTAATCCGTGATTTAGCGGACGTTGCCGCCGGTGGCTTCGCGGCCGTCGTTTTCGTGGCGGCTGCCGTCGGTGGTGTTGGCGGCCACGTCGCTGGTGCGGCGGCTATCGGGCCCCATGTCGGCGCCTTGCGTGTGCACGGGCGTAGTCACCGAGCTGCTGGGCGAGCCTAGGCCCGCATCGGTGGCCGACTGGCTGGTTAGGGCCGGGGCGTTGGGCATGTCGTAGGTACCGGCGCTTTTGGCCGAGCGGTTGGTACTGGAGGGCTGCTGCTGGCTGGCGTTGGGGCGCCACAGCTCCTCGTCCGATACGAGCGTGGCCGCCTTGGCCGATTCCCACTCGTGAAACTTATCCAGCTCGTGCTTGATGGACGACGAGAACCACGCCACCAAGGCCACGTCGTCGAGCAAGCCCACTACCGGAATAAAGTCGGGAATGAGGTCGATGGGCGAGATAAAGTAAATAAGCACGGCCACGGCCGCCACTACCGTAGTGGTAGGCAGGCCCGTGTACTCACCCGAGACGCTGAGCTTGATGAGGCGAAAGAGGCTTTGCAGCGTATCCCACACGTCGTGGGCGATGGCGCCAATCTCCTTTTTTTCGCGCGCCTTGTTAAAGGCATCCACTAGCAGCTTTTTGAGGCGCGAGGGCTGCTGGATGTAGCTTTCGGCCGAGGCCAAAAACTTCTTGAAAAATGCGGAGCCGGCAACATCGCCGCCGCTCGGCGGAGTAGTAGAATTGGAAGTAGCCATTACGAGAGAAAATAAAGCTGGGCGCGTGCCCCGCTAGGGCCTCATACTGCGTTCGGCGGGGCGAAGTTATCCGGCGCAAAAAAAACCGCCCCCGGCCGGGCGGCCAGGGGCGGTAAAAAGCCGATAGCTAGCGCGGCTGGTGGCTTATTCGGGCCGGGCGCTAGCGGCGGCAGCCAGGGTTTCGGCGTCAATGGCCACGCCCTCAATGGTAGCGGGCGCCTGGGTACCGGCCACGCGGCCTGCGGCGTAAAAATTGCGGTGGTAGTAGGCTTCGTGCAGCGAGCTAACCATCACGCCGCCACTGCAAGCGGCGTGGGCAAACTTCCCATCCTTGAGGTAGATGCCCACGTGGTAGATATTACCGCGGCCGTGGCTGAAGAACACCAGGTCGCCGGTTTTCATCTTGGTTTTGGCCACCCGCTTCACGGTGCCAAACATTGAGCGCGAGCTGCGCTTGAGGTTGATGCCGTATACCGACTTAAAGACCTTCGTGACGAACCCCGAGCAGTCGGTGCCGCGGCGCGAGCTGGCGCCGTAGCTGTAGGGAGTGCCCAGCCAGTCGGTAATGGTTTGCAGTAGGCTCTTGTTCTCGGTGTGGGCCAGGTGCACCCCTAGGGTCTGGTTGTAGTAGCCATAAGCCAGCGAGTCGCGCGAGGCCGTTACGGCGGCGGGCTCATCAGTGGCCGGCGGGGTAGAGGCACTAGGTAGCAGGCCGGTAAGCAGCGATGCTTCGGCCGCGGCCGGTGCCGGGGCACTGGTCGAAACCGAAGCATCGGGCGCCTGCTCGAAGCAGAACGATAGGGTAAGGGCGGCAGCGGCGAGGCAAGGCAGCAGAAGGTTCTTCATTGTCCGTCGTTGGGGGTACTCCTGGCCGGGCCCTAGGGTCACCAAACCAGCAAAAAGGTTAACAGAGAGTGTGTTTGTTGCGCTAGGCAGAACTGCGGGCCGCAGCGAAAAGTAGAGGTGAAATGAATCGTCTGATATTAGCTTTTTTTAAGTAGCTATGGGTAGTCGACTCGGCCAAAGCTAAGTCAGAACTTCGCAACCAGCCTAGGCTTTCCTTAAAAAAAGACACTTTTTAAGCGAAAAATGCAGCTAAAACCTTGGAAATTGCTCATTTGCCTTGCAACTCTTTATTTCGTCTTTACGTAGCCAGGCCCGAATTTTACACTATGAATCCTCTGAAGACTTTTGTTAATTCCCCGCTCGCCCGAGTGGCCCGTCTGGTGCTGGGCAATAAGGGCAGCGTGGCCATGGTGCTCGGCCAAACCGTGCACCTGAGCGGGGCCACCCGCGCCGAGTTTCTGGCCGACCCCGAGTGGGTGGCGCACGAGGAAGTGCACCTGCGCCAGGTGCGCGACCTGGGGCTGGTGCGTTTCCTCTACCAGTACCTCGTCGAGTCGGCGCGGGTAGGCTACTACCAAAACAGGTTTGAGGTGGAGGCGCGAGCCGGCGCCGCAGCCCACCTGCGGGCGCTGGAAGTCGCTCGGCAGGCTTAGGCATGAACTGCGCTGGCGCGCAGTTCATGCCTTTTTAATGTATGTAGGCTTGCTTTGTAGTACCCAGCCTGTCGGCACTGGCGGTACAGTTCCGGCGTATTCCCGCGGTTTTGCTCTCTCAGATTCGATTATAGCCAGTTATTTTACTGGTGCTCAGCAGCTTGCCGCCGCCTGAACAACGCTGATTGCAAAGCATGTAAAAACATCTATTTAGCAACGCCATCCCTTGATGGTTTTTGTATTTTAGCAGCGCGGGCCCCTAGGCTACCCGCCGGCTACTTACTCCACATGCGGGCCGCTTTAAAAGCACCAGTGCTTGGCGCAGGGCCGGCACGAAGCAGTGCTTTTTAGTGCGCCGGCATCTTTGCTACACCGCCTTTTTCCACTTATCAGTCACTTAGCCTAATTAGGTAAGGTTCTTATGAAAAGTATTTTTTTATGGATGAGCTTGTGCGCGGTTTACTGCTTCACGAGCTGCTCGAGCAAGCCGGAAGAAAAGGAAGAGCAAATCAAGCTATTGGTTACCAGTCCGCTAGTTAAGGATACCACCGTTACCAAGGAATACGTAGCCCAAATTCACGCCTACCAGCACATCGAGCTGCGGGCCCTGGAGAAAGGCTATTTGCAGAAGATTTTTGTGGATGAGGGCCAGGAGGTGAAGAAAGGTCAGCCCATGTTTCAGATTACGCCGCTGGTGTATAACGCCGACTTGCAGAAGTCGCAGGCCGAGGCCAATTACGTGGGTATTGAATACCAGAACACGAAGAACTTGGCCGACAGCAATATCGTGTCGAAAAACGAGCTGGCCCTGGCCAAAGCCAAGTACAACAAGGCCAAAGCCGAGGTATCGCTGGCCAAGACGCACCTGCAGTTTACGTCCATCAATGCCCCCTTCAATGGCATTATGGACCACTTTCAGGGCCGGCTGGGCAGCCTCGTGGACGAGGGCGACCTGCTGACTACGCTCTCTGACAACAGCAAAATGTGGGTGTACTTCAACGTGCCCGAAGCCGAGTACCTGGCCTATAAGGAGCATGCCAAGGCCAGCGACGACGCCGTGAAGGTGAACCTGCTGATGGCCAACAACGAGGTATTTCCCTTCCCCGGCAAGGTGCAAACCATTGAGGCCGACTTCAACAACGAAACCGGCAACATTGCTTTCCGTGCCACCTTCCCCAACCCCAACGGGTTGCTGCGCAACGGCGAAACCGGCAGCGTGCTCATGACCGTGCCGCTTAAGCACGCCCTCATTGTTCCGCAAAAGGCCACCTTCGAAGTGCTCGAAAAGAAGTTCGTGTACGTGGTGGACAAAAACAACGTGGTGCACCAGCGCGAGGTGCACATTGCCTCGGAGATGCCCGACCTCTACATCCTGAAGGACGGCATTACGCCCAGCGACAAGATTTTGCTCGAAGGCATTCGCAAGGTGAAGGATGGCGAGAAAATCAGCTACACCTACGAAAGCCCGCAGCAAGTGCTGCCCAAGCTGAAGGTGTACTCTGAGTAAATTTTGATTGTCAATTTATTAGCGTGAGATATGTTCAGTAAATTCATTCGGCGGCCAGTATTCGCCATCGTTATCTCGGTGGTGATTGTGTTCATGGGCATACTGGCCATCAAGACCCTGCCCACCTCACAGTTTCCCGAGATTTCGCCGCCCATGGTGATGGTGAGCTGCGCCTACCCCGGCGCCAGCGCCAAAGTGCTCACCGAGTCGGTGCTCATTCCGCTGGAGCAGGCCGTGAACGGCGTGCCCGGCATGAAGTATATGACCTCCGACGCCGTATCAGCCGGCGAGGCCAACATCCAGATTGTATTCAACCTAGGCACCGACCCCGAGCAGGCGGTGGTGAACGTGAACACCCGCATCGCGCAGGTGGTAAACCGCCTGCCGGTGCTGGTGCAGCGCGAGGGCCTCATCGTAAACCGCGTGGTGCCCAACATGCTCATGTACGTGAACTTGTATAGTAAGGACAAGGGCACGGACATGAAGTACCTGTTCAACTACGCGGGGGTGAACATGATACCCGAGATTCAGCGCATCAACGGCATCGGCCGGGCGACCATCCTGGGCAGCCGGCAGTACGCCATGCGCATCTGGCTGAAGCCCGACCGCATGCGCGCCTACAACATATCGGCCGACGACGTGATGAAAGCCGTGGGCGACCAGAGCGTGATTGGCTCGCCGGGCCGCATTGGCCGCTCGGACGGGGGCCGCGCCGAAGCCCTGGAATACGTGCTGACCTACCAGGGCCGCTTCAACGACGTAGACCAATACAAGAATATCATCCTTAAGGCCAATGCCAACGGCGAGATGCTGCGCCTCAAGGACGTGGCCGACGTGTCCCTAGGGTCGGAATTCTACGACATCTACTCCAACCTCGACGGCTACCCTTCGGCGGCTATTATGCTGAAGCAGACCTACGGCAGCAACGCCAGCGAGGTAATTGCCAGCGTGAAGGAGAAGCTGGCCGAGCTGAAGAGAACCATGCCCCCCGGCATGGACTATAAAATCAGCTACGACGTGTCGAACTTCCTCGACGCCTCAACTGAGAACGTAATTCACACCCTGCGCGACGCCTTTATTCTGGTGGCCATCGTGGTGTTTTTGTTCCTGGGCGACTGGCGCTCGACGCTCATCCCGATTATCGCCGTGCCGGTGTCGCTTATTGGTGCGTTCACGGCCATGCAGGCGTTTGGGCTGACCATCAACATGATTACGCTCTTCGCGCTGGTGCTCGCCATCGGTATCGTGGTCGACGACGCCATTGTGGTGGTGGAAGCCGTGCACGCCAAGATGGAGGAGAAACACCTCTCGCCGTTTGGCGCGGTGAAGGAAGTTATCGGCGAAATCAGCGGCGCCATCATCGCCATCACCATCCTGATGACGGCGGTGTTCGTGCCGGTGGCTTTCATGAGCGGCCCGGTGGGTATCTTCTACCGGCAGTTCTCGATTACGATGGCCACGTCCATTGTTATCTCGGGCGTGGTGGCCCTAACGCTGACGCCGGTGTTGTGCGCCATGATTCTGAAAAACAACCACGGCCACGCCCGCAAGAAGACGCCCATCAACCGCTTCATCGACTGGTTTAACCGGGGCTTCGAGAAGCTCACCGGCCGCTACACCAACCTGCTGGAAAAGCTGGTGGACCGCCGCGTGTTCACCTTCGGCATCCTGATTGCGTTCGCCTTCGGCATCTTCGGCATCTCGTCCAAGCTGCCCTCCGGCTTCATTCCGGCCGAAGACCAGGGGATGCTGTACGCCATTATTCAGACGCCGCCCGGCTCGACGCTGGAGCGCACGAACGATATTTCGCAGCGCCTGCAGCAGCTGGCTAAGGACGTACCGGGCATCGAAAGCATTTCGACTTTGGCGGGCTACGAAGTACTGACCGAAGGCCGCGGCTCGAACGCCGGCACCTGCCTGATTAGCCTCAAGCCCTGGGGCGAGCGCAAGGAGTCCATCCACGACATTGTGGCGAACCTGGAGAAAAAGGCCCACGAGATTCCGGGCGCGACCATCGAATTCTTCGAGCCGCCGGCAGTGCCGGGCTACGGCGCGGCGGGTGGCTTCCAGCTGCAGCTGCTGGACAAAACCAACAGCGGCGATTACAAGGCGCTGGAGCAAGTGAACGAGGAGTTCATGGCTAACCTGAAGAAGCGCAAGGAGCTGGCGGGCTTGTTCACCTTCTTCTCGGCCAACTACCCGCAGTACGAGCTGAAGATTGACAACGACCTGGCCATGCAGAAGGGCGTGAGCATCGGCAACGCCATGAATACGCTGAGCATCATGATTGGCTCGACCTACGAGCAGGGCTTCATCAAGTACCAGCGCTTCTTCAAGGTGTACGTGCAGGCCGAGCCGCAGTACCGCCGCCTGCCCCAGGACATCCTGAACATGTGGGTGAAAAACGACAAGGGCGACATGGTGCCATTCTCGTCCTTCATGCGCATCGAGAAAACGCAGGGTGCCAACGAAATCAACCGCTACAACATGTACACCACCGCCTCCATTCGCGGCGATGCGGCGCAGGGCTACAGCTCGGGCGAGGCCATTAAGGCGGTGCAGGAAGTGGCAGCCAAAACCCTGCCTAGGGGCTACGACATCGACTGGGGCGGTTTGTCGAAAGACGAGGTATCGCGCGGCAACGAGGCCATTTACATCTTCCTGATTGTAATTGCCTTCGTGTATTTGGTGCTGGCGGCCCAGTACGAGAGTTTCCTGCTGCCGCTGGCGGTTATTCTCTCGCTGCCGGCCGGTATTTTCGGCGCCTTCCTGCTCATCAAAGTAATGGGCCTGGCTAACAACATCTACGCCCAAGTGGGCCTGGTGATGCTGGTAGGTTTGCTGGGCAAGAACGCGGTGCTGATTGTGGAGTTTGCGGTGCAGGAGCACGAGCACGGCCGCTCGGTGCGCGAGGCCGCCATTGCCGGCGCCAAGGCCCGCTTCCGCCCCATCCTGATGACGTCGTTTGCCTTCATCGCGGGGTTGATTCCGCTGGTAATTGCCACCGGCGCGGGCGCCATCGGCAACCGCACCATCGGCACGGCGGCCCTAGGGGGCATGCTGTTCGGTACCGTGTTCGGGGTGATTATCGTGCCGGGCCTGTACTACGTGTTTGGCACGATGGCCGCGGGCCGCAAACTGATTGACGACGAAAATGAATACCCCATTAGCGAAGGATTTGAGCCACGGGTTTTAGTGGATGAAGAACTGGAAGCCCATGCTTAAAAGACGCTTTTACCAAAGCCTGACTGCGGCCAGCCTCGCGCTGGCCGTAGCGGGCTGCAAACTGCCGCAGTTTGCGCAGCGCGACGCCAATCGCCGCCTGCCCGCCACCTACAACAATAGCCCCCAGGACACCATCAGCACGGGCCGGGTGCGGTGGAAGGAGTTTTTCACCGACCCCAACCTAACCGCCCTCATCGACACGGCCCTGCAAGGCAACCAGGAGCTGAATATTACGCTGCAGGAAATTCAGATTGCCCGCAACGAGGTGCAGGCCCGCCGGGGCGAGTACATGCCCTCGCTGAGCCTAGGGGCCAGCGCCGAGGCCGAGAAGCCGGGCCGCTACACCCTGCAAGGCGCCACCGAGGAGGCCATTAATATTCAGCCCGACCGCCGCACGCCCACCCCGCTGGCCAACTACCAGCTAGGGGCCTTCGCGAGCTGGGAAATCGATATCTGGCACAAACTGCGCAACGCCCGCAAGTCGGCTGCCACGCGCTACCTGGCATCGGTGGAGGGCAAGAACTTCATGGTGACCAACCTGATTGCCGAAATCGCCAACTCGTACTACGAGCTGCTGGCGCTGGACAACCAGCTGGCCATTATCAAGCAGAACATTGAGATTCAAGAGAATGCGCTGCGCATTGTACGCCAGGAGAAGGAGAACGCCCGCGTAACCGAGCTGGCCGTGAAGCGCTTTGAGGCGCAGGTGCAGAACACGACCAGCCTGCAGTACAAGACGCAGCAGCGCATCACTGAAACCGAGAACCGCATCAACTTTTTGCTGGGCCGCTATCCTAGGCCCATCACCCGCGACGACCAGGCGTTTAGTGGGCTGGTGCCGCAAACCGTGCAGGCCGGCGTGCCCGCGCAGCTGCTCAGCAACCGGCCCGACATTCGGCAGGCCGAGCAGCAGCTGGTGGCCGCCAAGCTCGACGTGCAGGTGGCGCGGGCTAACTTCTACCCATCGCTGGGCATCTCAGCCGGCGCGGGTTTCGAAGCCTTCAAGCCCGGCCTGCTGTTCAACTCGCCCGAGTCGATGCTCTATAACATCGCCGGCGACTTATCGGCCCCGCTCATCAACCGCGCCGGCATTAAGGCGCTGTATGCCACGGCCAACGCCCTGCAGCTGCAGGCAGTGTACAACTACGAGCGCACGGTGCTGAATGCTTACATCGAGGTAGCTAACCAGCTCTCGAACATCAACAACCTGCAGCAGAGCTACGACGCGAAGCTGAAGGAAGTGCAGGCCCTCAACCAGTCCATCCGCATCTCCAACAGCCTCTTCAAGGCCGTGCGGGCCGAGTATACGGAAGTGCTGTTCACCCAGCGCGACGCCCTAGGGTCAAAATTTGACCTGACCGAAACTAAGATGCAGCAGCTCAACGCCACGGTTAACCTCTACCGGGCCCTCGGCGGCGGCTGGCAGTAAGCTCGGAATCAAGGATAAATAAGAACGTCATGCTGAGCTTGCCGAAGCATCTCTACCACGCAGTATCGAGCGGTAGAGATGCTTCGGCAAGCTCAGCATGACTGCTTTTTGGGTACTATCATCCCCTACAGCTGCGCCAGCCGCCCGCCGTCCACTACCAGCGTAGTGCCGTTGATGAAGCTGGCCTCGTCGGAGGCCATGAAGCAGATGGCGGCGGCCAACTCGTCGGGAGTGCCTATCTGGCCGGTTATCTGCTCGGTGCCGTTTTGCACGTTGGGGTTGCTGCGCAGCATGGGAGTTTCGACGGCGCCGGGCGCCACGCCCACGATGCGGGCCTGAGTATACGGCACCTCCAGGCTGAGGCCCCGGATGAAGGCCTCGGTAGCGCCCTTGCTGGCGGCGTAGGGTACTACGTTGGGGGTGGTTTGGAAAGCGTGCACCGAGCTGATGGCCACCACCACGCCGCCCTGCATGTGCGGCACGCACAGCTGGCAGAGCCGGAACAGCGCCCGTAGGTTCACGCTCATCAGCCGGTCCCAGTCGGCGGGCTTCAGCTCCAGCAGCGGCGTGTAGGTCATCATGGCCGCGTCGCTCACCAGCACGTCGAGGCGCCCGAAGCGGGCCAGGGTGGTTTCGACGGCGTGCACGAGGTCGGCATCGTGGCCCACGTCGGTTTTGATAAAGAGCGCCTCGCTGCCGCCGGCTTTAATCTCGGCTTCTATGGCGTGGCCCGCCGCCACCTCGCGGCCCAGGCACACTACCGTGGCGCCCTCGCGGCCCAGGCGCACGGCCGTAGCCCGGCCAATGCCCGAGGTAGCCCCCGACACCAGGCAAACTTTTTGTGCAAATCGATACATAACTACTAAGCCCTATGGTATTTGCTATGGCAGCTTAAAGCGCTAGCGTGGGGTGGTTGTTTGGTCGTAGGCGGGCCCTAGGCCCCAAATCGGCAACATTTTCATCGGGCATTCACTATTGCGAGCATTTCGCGTAAGCACAGCCATGCCTTATTCGCCGCCTCTGCTAGCCGCTGTTACGCCCTTCGACTGGCAGCGCCTACTGCTGTCCGACCAAGCGCCGGCCGGCTTCCTATTTGAAATAATTTTTCGCTGCCTCGTCACCTTTGCGCTCACCATTGCGGCGCTGCGCATTTCGGGCAAGCGCGGGGTGCGGCAGCTTACGCTGTTTGAGTTTGGGCTGATACTGGTGCTGGGCTCGGCGGCCGGCGACGCCACCTTTTACCACGATGTACCGCTGCTGTACGTGGTGGTGGTGTTCGTCGTCATTATTGGGCTATACGCGCTCAGCAATTGGGTTATCGATAAAAACCCGCGCGTGGAGCGGCTAGTGGAAGGTGCGCCCGAGCTGATTATAGTGGAGGGCGAAATCGACTTGCCCGCTTTCATCCAGGCTAGCCTCACGGCGCAGGAGCTGTTTGGGCAGTTGCGGCAGTACCAAGTCGAGCACCTGGGGCAGGTGCGGCGGCTGTACCTGGAGGCCACCGGCGAGGTGAGCGTGTATTTCTTCGAGCCCGCGCACGAACGGCCGGGCCTGCCCATCTGGCCCGAGCTGTACTGGCACCCCCTGCGGGCGCTGCCCACACCCGGCGCCTACGCCTGCCACGCCTGCGCCACCGTGCGCGAGCTGCCAGCCGGCCCCGGCCCCACCTGCCCGCGCTGCGGGCAGCAAAACGGCTGGCTGCCGGCTTGCACCACGCCGCGCGTCGCTTAGGCAGGCGCCTGGCAACCCCCTAGGCCCTCCTTACGAATACAAACCCTAGGGCGGCCAGTTGGTCGCTTTCTCTCATTTTCTTAGCCCTTCTTTTCCATGCAGCCCACCAACCATGCCCCCACCGGCGCGCCCAACCCCGGTAGCGCCCCCAAAAAACCACAGGTCGACGCCCCGCTGGCGAGCACCGAGCCCACTTCCGGCCCCGAAGGCTCGACCTACAAAAGCTATTCGCAGAAAACTGATGACGGTATTCAGTCCATTCTCGACAGCGGCAAGCAGGCCGTAGAGTCGGGCAAGAAGTGGCTGGAAGACAGCGACCTGGCTGGCAAAGCCAAAGAGCTGCCCCAGAAGGCCAAAGACCTGGGCGAGAAAGCCTTGGATAGCTTCAACGGCCTGACGACCACCCAGAAAGCGGTAGGCGTGGGCGTGCTGGCCGCCGGCGTCGCCTTTTTGCTGACGCGCGGCAGCCGCAATAAGAAAGCCACCCGCGATGACAGCGCCTACAGCCGCCGCTCGAAGAAGGACGACTTTTTTGGCCACCAGCCCCACACCCGCAAAGGCAACGAGCCCCTAGCGCGCGGCGAGCGCCCCTGGGGCACCAGCCGCTACGGCGCCGGCCCCGGGGGTAAGCCGCGCGTGCAGGCCGGCAGCGGCTACGGGCCGGGCGCCCCGCGCGGCGGCCAGCGCCGCGACCAAGGGCCCGCCAGCGGCAACCGCTACGATGCCCGCCGCGGCGGCCACCAAAACCCCAACAACCTCGACGACTTGAGCAGCGCTTTTTAAGTGACTAGCTACTAATGACTAGTGACTAGTGTTGTGTAAACGCTTGCCGTAAGGACAGAAGCGAATTGCACTAGTCACTAGTCATTAGTAGCTAGGATGTGTTAACAGTCACGTAGCCAAAGGACAGTTGCCGCGAGGTGAATAAAGGCTAGAAAATGGGCATCTAACTTGTCGTACCGGGTAGCCACGCGGCGAAACTGCTTGAGGCGGCTAAAGAAG
>NZ_JABBGH010000001.1 GCF_012927305.1 Hymenobacter polaris | reverse complement strand
CTTCTTTAGCCGCCTCAAGCAGTTTCGCCGCGTGGCTACCCGGTACGACAAGTTAGATGCCCATTTTCTAGCCTTTATTCACCTCGCGGCAACTGTCCTTTGGCTACGTGACTGTTAACACATCCTAATTCCTGATGTTAGGATTACTTACGCGGGAGAGATGCTTCGACTTCGCTCAGCATGACGTTTTATTCCTCCCCGCCGCCTCTCGCTCCCCCCGTCGGCCGGCTGGCGCCCACGCCCAGCGGCTACCTGCACCTGGGCAACGCCGTGAACTTCGTACTGACCTGGCTGCTGGTGCGCCAGAAAGGCGGGCAGCTGCACCTGCGCATCGACGACCTGGACCGGGCCCGCCTGCGGCGGCCGTACGTGGAGAATATTTTTCGGGTAATCGACTGGCTGCAGTTGGATTACGACCACGGCCCCGCCGGCCCCGACGACTTCTTGCGCCACTACTCGCAGCTGCTGCACCTGCCCACCTACAACGCTGCGCTGCGCCGCCTAGCTCAGCGCCCCGGCCTGCTTGCGGCCAGCCACCGCTCGCGCACCAGCGGCCCCGGCGCGGCCGCCGCCCCGGTGGCCCTCGATACGCCCGGTGTGGCCTGGCGGGCGCAAGTACCCCTAGGCACCATCGTAACCTGGACCGACGGCTGGCAGGGCGCCCCGCAGGTGCCGCTGGGCGCGGCAATGCCCGACTTCGTGGTGCGCAAAAAAGACGCCGTAGCAGCCTACCAGCTCGCCTCGGTGGTCGATGACCTGCGCCTGGGCACCACGCTCATCGTGCGCGGCCTCGACCTGCTGCCCAGCACGGCGGCGCAGCTCTGGCTGGCGGCCCAGCTGCCCGAAATGCAGAATTTTCGGGCGGCCCGCGTCCGCTTTTTTCACCACGACCTGCTGACTGATGCCGCTGGCCACAAGCTCAGCAAGAGTACCCAGGCCGGCGCCGACCGGGGCGTGCTGGAGATGCCCAGCGGCCCTAGGACCGTGTACGCGGCCGTAGCCCGGCTACTGGCCCTGCCCCCCGCGGCGGCAGAGTCGCCGGCTACGCTACTGGCCGCGTTGGGATGCCGTTTAAGTAATGATGCATAACTAAGTAGGCAGAGTACACAGGCGGTCATGCTGAGCCTGTCGAAGCATCTCTACCGCGTAACTAATTCCTGACGTTAGGATTACTTACGCGGTAGAGATGCTTCGACAGGCTCAGCATGACCGCCTGTGTACTCTGCCTACTTAGTTATGCATGGTGAGCCCCCACTATGCGCTACTGGCGCACCACATTCAGGCGCACCTGCTGGCCGGCTTGCTGCACCCGCATAATGTACTTGCCGGGGCTCAGCTGCTCGGTGCCGGGCAGGCTTACGGTGCTGGTGCCCACCTCCACATTGGCCAAGGTGCGGTCGTAGAGGCGGCGGCCCAGCACGTCGAACACCTGCGCGGTGAGCGGCCCCGCCGTGGGAGTGGTGACTTGCAGCGCCAGGCCCTCGGTAGCAAACGGAACCGGGAAGGCATTGAGAATAAGCGTACTTGCCACCGGGGCCAGCGGCGTAGTGGTGCTGGCCAGCGTCCAGCGGCCGGCCAAGTCGGTTACGTAGGCGCGGGTAACCAGCCGGGCGCTGGCATCGCGCGCGGTGGCGCCCTCATTGGCGAAGTCCGCGCTGCCGGGGGGCAGCCGAAACAGCGCCAGGCTGCTTTCGGGCAGGCCGTTTAGCTCGTGGGGTAGGTAGGCCAGGGCCAGGGTGGCGCCCTGCAGGCCGCGGCTGGTGGCGGGCCGAATGTCGTAGTAGCGGGCAATGCCGGCGTTGCCGCTGCCCGCTAGCGCGGTGCCCGTGGTGCGCCGCACGGTGGTAGTGCCCGGCACGAAGCCCGCCGCTAGGCTAACGCCCAGGTTGCCAAAGGTTTCGGGGCCTAGGCCCACGGTGCGGGTGGTGCGCAGCAGCCCCAGCACGTAGCTGGCATCGGTTTCGCCGGTTAGCGTGGCGGTGGGGGCTAGGGCTACGGAGTCGGGGCCGGTGCTTAGTACGCCGCCGCTCAGCAGCAGGCGCTGGCCAATGGTGCTGCTGCCGATGGTTTTGGTGCCCGCCCCCCCGATGATGAGGTCGAGGTAGGCGCCGCCGCGCAGGCGTTGGGCGCCGGTGCCCAGCGTCACTACCTGCCCGCCGGTTTGGGCAAACGACCCTAGGCCGCCAAAATCGCCGTACAGCAGCAGGCTGCCGCCGCGCAAATTCAGCGTGCCCTGCACGGTGAGGGTGCGCACCTCGGCCGCGCCGCTGGTAATGGTGGGGTAGGGCGCCCCGCTGAGCACCGGAACGAGCGCGTCGGTGCTGCGGGTGGGCACGCAGCCCTGCCAATTGGCGGCATTAAACCAGTCGCCATCGCCGGCCGCGCCCGTCCACACCGGCGGGCTGATGCTGACGGTGGTAGTGGCCACGCTGGGGCAGCCCGCCGGCGCCGACACCAGCACGCTGTAGGTGCCCAGGGCCGCGGTGGTGGCGCCCAGCAGCACCGGGTTTTGCTGGCTGCTGCTGAAGCCGTTGGGGCCGTTCCAGGCGTAGGTGGCCCCGGCCGGGCCGGTGGCCGAGAGGGAGAGCGTGCCCAGCCCGCAGGGCAGCCCGCTGTTGGTGGCGGTGGCTGCCACGCGGCTCGGGCACAGCGCCGGCGAGGCGGGCAAGCTGCTGCGGCGCGGCGTGCCGGCCGCCATTACCGCCTGCATGCGGTCGGCTTGGCCCCGCGAGAAAAGCTGCATGCAGGCATCGTTCACGTAGTCCAGAAAGTTCATGAACATATCGCCGTTGGGCCCGTTTGAGCAGCTGACGTGCGGAAACGCGGGGCAGCCGAAGTCGCTGGTTTGCTGGGTGGGCGTGTCGGCCACGTAGTCGTCGCCGCAGTCGGCGTCACCCCAGGTATGGCGCAAGCCCAGAAAGTGCCCCAACTCGTGGGTGGTGGTGCGGCCCCGGTCGTAGTTGGCCGCTAGGGTGCCCACGCGCCCAAAGGCCGCGTACTGGATAACGACCCCGTCGGTAGCCGCCAGGCCCCCTTGCGGGTACAGCCCCCCTAGGCCGGCCGTGTTGTCGGGCAGCTGCGCGTAGCCGAGTAGGTTGCCGCCCAGGCTCATCACCCAGATGTTAACGTAATTGTCGGGGTTCCAGCTGGTTTGGGGCTTGATAACGTTCTCGATGTAGGCCAGGTCGCTGGGGCTGCCGTAGGGCGGCGCGGCCCAGCCCTGGGCGTGACGGTCCACGCGGTCGATGCCGGGCTCGGCCATTGGCCGGCCTAGGGGGTCGATGCCGGCCAGCTGAAACTGGAACTGCGCATCACCGCGCAGAGGTTGAAACACGCTGGGCACCAGCGTGCCGTCGGCGTTGCGGTTGCGGTAGTCCTCGTTCAGTACGTCGAGCTGCGACTGCACCTGGGCTTGGCTGAGGTTGGTGCCCGTGCCCACCGCCTCGCCGTCGTAAATAACGTGCACTACCACCGGCAACGTGTAGGTGGTGGCCGTCGCTGCCTGCGGCCGCGCCGCGCCGCGCGTGGCCAGCACCGCCCGGTAGCCCGGCAGCCGGCGCACCAGCTGCGCCTGCTGCTGGGCGGCAGCCTGCGGCGTGGCACAGGTGCGCGGGCCGGGGCTGGGCAGGGTTTGGGCGGCGGTGGGGCCTAGGGCACCGGCCAGCGCCGCCGCCAGGCCCGCCAGGTAAGCGTAAAATGTGGGCATACGCAGGGTAACGGTCGGGGCCGGCCGGTCATTATGGCCGGGCGGGCCCGTACCCAAAAGTAAGCTGCTGGCTTTTGCGTTTCAGTGAAGGCGTCCGGCTTTCTGTTAGAAATATAAAGTGCAAAAAAGGCGGTCATGCTGAGTTTGCCGAAGCATCTCTACCACGCCTCTAGGGTGCTGTTTGGTAGAGATGCTTCGGCAAGCTCAGCATGACCGCCTTTTTTATCCGTCTACGGCTTGCTAGTTTTTCAGGCTCAGCGTACCTCCTTCTTAAACTCCTCAGCCCAGTGGTCGGCCAGGCGGGTGGGCTCGGGCAGCTTGTAGCCGCGCAGGCAAGCCAGGGTGAGGCGCAGGGCGGTGGCCTGGTCGCAGCGGTGGCCGGCGCTCACGAATAGCGGCTGCACCTTGTCTTTCGAGCGCAATACCTCGCCCAGCAGCTCGCCGGTTTTGGGGTCGGTGAGGGGCGTCACGTCGCCCTTGGTGGGGCCCGGCTCCTGGTAGGTGCCGAAGAGCTTGTGCTTGGCCACGCCGAAGGTGGGCACGTCGAGCAGCACGCCCAGGTGGGCGGCAATGCCCAGGCGGCGCGGGTGCGCCACGCCGTGGCCGTCTACCATCACCACGTCGGGGTGCTGCTGCAGCTTAGCGAAAGCCTGCACCACGTTGCCCGCCTCCCGAAACGAGAGGTAGCCCGGCACGTAGGGCATCGTGACGGGCGCGTAGCTGTACACCTTCTCCACCAGTTCTAGGCTCGGGAACGCCAGCACCACAAACACCGACAAGATGGTGTCGGGCGTGGGAAACGACGAGTCGCACCCCCCGATAAAGCGCGGCGCCTGCGCCAGCGGCTCCAGGCGCAGGCGCTCGCGCAGTGCCAACTGCTGCTGCGTCAGCGAGCGCACCAGGGCCGGGTCGGGCGGCGGGCCGGGCGGGCGGTAATAGGCCATATAATAATGACGAACGACTAGTGACTAGTGACTAGTAATAAATGGATGGAGCCGCCGGGCTGGGCCCTGGGGGGGCGCCAAACTGCGGGGGTACGTAAAGAACGTAAGTTGGCCGCTCCCGTTTCATAGCTCGGCCCGGTGGTGAGCACTACCAGCTACTGTTTTCCTCATCCGTCATTGGTGACTAGTCATTTGTCACTAGTCATTCGTCACTATCACTATGACTACTACCGAACGCGAGCAGCCCGCGGCCCTGGGGGCGGGGCCCGAGCTGGAGCGGCGCTACTTTCTGGATGTAGCGCGCCCGCACCACGGCCCCGCCGCGCTCATGCAGCGCATTCAGCAGGCCCTGCCCAGCTTCTCGCCCGAGGCGCTAGCCAACTTTGAGCGGCGCACCGGCCAGCCGGGAAGGCTAGCCGTGGGCGACGAGTTCCTGATCAAGATTTTGGGTCCCTGGGACGGGGGCGTGCGCGTGACGGCCGTGGATGCTACCAGCTTCGAGTTGGTGACGCTGGAGGGCCACCCCGAGGCCGGCCGCATTCGCTTCGAGGTGGCCCCGCTCGACGAGCGCCCCGACGAGCTGCGCTTCCAGATTCACTCCTGGGCCCGCTCGCGCGATGGGCTGGTGGCCTTTGTCTACGACACTATTGGCGGCGGCCGGCTGCTGCAAGAAGCTACCTGGGTGGAGTTTTGCCGGCGCGTGGCCCAGGCCAGCGGCGGGCAGGCCCTAGGCCCCATCACGGTCGAAACCACCCGCCACGAGCCCGGCCAGCCCGCGCAGCAGTCCCGCCACTATGTTTAGGAAGGCCTTGCCCCCCGGCCCGGCCGCCTGGCAGCGCTACCGCACCCAGCTGGCGGCCTACGCCCACGCCCCGGTCAACTACGACTACGCGCACCAGGCCGAGTTTACGGCCGCCACCGGCTGGCACCGCGACCACTACGCCACCGCCCTGCCCTCCGAAGCACCCGGCCCGCCCGCCCCGGCCGGCTCGTTTGCGGCCGCCCAACGCGTGCTTTGGCACTACACCTTCCCGCCGCCCGGCCTGCTGCAAGGCTACTTCGACCCCGCCCAGCCCCTGGCCGAGCGCGTAATGCTGCTGCGGGCACGCTTTCTCGGGTTCGTATTTTGCTTCGGCGTGCGCATTGCAGACGTGGTAGATGAGGAGCGGCCGGCCGCCGCTGGGGCCCTAGGGCCTTCCGAGCGCGTGTGGGGCTACGGCTACCGCACCCTGCAAGGCCACTTCGAAATGGGCCAGATAAACTTCGCGGTGCACAAGAACCTGGCTACCGGCGCCGTCGAGTTTCGCATCGATTCCGTGTCGAAGACGGGGCGCATCCGCAATCCGTTCTACTGGCTGGGCTTCAGGCTGTTTGGCCGCACGTTGCAGCTGCGCTTCGCCCGGCAGTCGCTGGCCCGAATGCGGGCCCTGGTGGCGCACGCCCTGGCCCAGCCCCAAACAATAGCCGCACCGAGGGGTTAGGAAGGTGTTGAGTAAGTTGAAAAGAACGTCATGCTGAGCCTAAGCGAAGCATCTCTCCCACGCCGCCTAGGGTGTCGTTTGGGAGAGATGCTTCGCTTAGGCTCAGCATGACGTTCTTTTTAATCTGCTCGCCCCACGTTCTTTTCTAAACCAACCCAGGTTACATGTCCACCACCAAAGCGTACGCCGCCCCCGCGGCCAATATTCCCCTCGAGCCCTTTAGCCTAGAGCGCCGCGCGCCCGGTCCTCACGACGTTCAAATCGACATTCTCTTCTGCGGCGTGTGCCACTCCGACCTGCACCAGATTCGCGACGAGTGGGGCGGCTCCATCTTCCCCATGGTGCCGGGCCACGAAATCGTGGGCCGCGTGTCGGCCGTGGGCGACCACGTGCAGAAGTTTAAAGTAGGCGACCTGGCCGGCGTGGGCTGCATGGTGGACTCGTGCCGCACCTGCCCCAGCTGCCAGGAGGGCCTGGAGCAGTACTGCGAAACCACCGGCATGGTGGGCACCTACAACGGCCGCGAAATCGGTAGCGGCCAGCCCACCTACGGCGGCTACTCGCAGCAGATTGTGGTGGACGAGAAGTACACCCTCCAGGTGAGCGACAAGCTCGACCTAGCCCGCGTGGCGCCGCTGCTGTGTGCCGGCATCACCACCTACTCGCCGCTGCGCCAGTGGCAGGTGGGCCCCGGCCACCGCGTAGCCGTGATGGGCCTGGGCGGCCTGGGCCACATGGCCGTGAAGTTTGCCGTCGCCCTCGGGGCCGAAGTCACCGTGCTCAGCACCTCGCCCGATAAGGAGGCCGACGCCAAAGCCCTAGGGGCCCACAAGTTCATCGTAACCAAGGACAAGGCGCAAATGAAGTCGGTGGGCAACTACTTCGACTTCATTATCAACACCGTATCGGCCCAGCTCGACCTGGCCAGCTACGTGAATTTGCTGCGCCGCGAGGGCACCATGATTCTGCTGGGCGTGCCCTCCGAGGCCCCGCACATCCACGCCTTCAACCTCATTGCCAAGCGCCGCCGCATTGCCGGCTCGCTCATCGGCGGCATTGCCGAAACCCAGGAGATGCTCGACTTCTGCGCCGAGCACAACATCATGTCTGATATTGAGATGATTGATATTCAGCACATCAACGAAGCCTACGAGCGCATGCTGAAAGGCGACGTGAAGTACCGCTTCGTCATCGACGTGGCCTCGCTCAACTAAGCTCCAAGGTTCACTGCCTGTTTAAAAGCCCACCCTGCCAGCCGAGCAGGGTGGGCTTTTAGTTTTTTCAGACCCTAGGGGCCCTGGCTGGCGCAAGGGCCTACCCAGCCAACCGCTAAAAGCTACAGTCTGATAGTTTGCCGCACCTGGGTAGTGAAGCTGTTGTAGCCCGGCGCGGGCACAAACGTGGCGGGCAGCGCGGGCGCCCCGGCCGCTGGCGGCAAGCCTAGCGCCCGGCTCAGCAGTTCGAGGCGCGGGTGGGCCCTAGGGCGCAGCACCAACTCGAGGGTGGTGCCGCCGGGGGCGGGCGGCAGCAGCAGCAAGCCCGACCGGGCAAGGGCGCGCGTGGGCACCAGCTGGCCCGCCACGCGCACCGCCAGCGGCAGCGCAGCGGCCGTAGTATCGGGCAGGCGCAGCAGCAGGCTGGTGCAGGCCGGCTGGCCCGGCAGCAGGCGCAAAGCGAGGTGGCGCTGAGCGCCCAGCAGTGTATCGGTTAGCACGAAGGCCTGAGGAGTGGGCAAGGGCAGGGGCGGGGCCGGCTGCCACTGGGCGGGGTGGCCCGGCAGCCCGGCCGGCGCGGGGCCCGCCGGCGGGCTGCCCAGCACGGCCCGCGTGTAGGCATCGGGCTGGGGCAGGGCCGACAGCCAGTAGCCCTGGCGGGTGGTGGCGTTGAGGAAGTAGTAGAGGTGCGTTTGCTGGGGCTGCGCGGGCGTGGGCTGGCTGGTCAGGTGGCCCCACCCTAGGGCCCCCGCCGCGCCCGCCAGGCCCAGCAGCGGCAGCGCGTAGGAGGCGCGCGGGGCGGGGCGGCCGGTAGCGGCGGGCCGCGCCCGGCCCGGCCGCTGCAGCAGGGGCAGTAGTAGCGGCAGTAGCAGCCCCAGGCCCAGCGTCAGCAGCAGCCCGGCCGCCAGCACCAACTGGCCCAGGCCGAATAGCGCCAGTAGCAGCGCCGTAAGGGGCACCAGCAGCACCACGGCCGGCAGGCTCAGCAGCCAGGTAGCCACCAAGGCCAGCCCCCCGGCCGGCTGCCCCGGCTGCCGCAGCTGGCTGAAACCCCAGGCCAGGGTGCTGGCCAGCAGCGGCCAGGTAAGCACGTAGGCCGAAGTAGGCGCCGCCCAGGCCAGCGCCGCCGCCAGTCCCCACACCACCAGTAGCGCCCCGCCCACCAGGGTATTGGCCCGCAGCCGGCGGCCCAGCTGCCCGTAATACCAGCTCCACGCGGCCAAACCCAGCGCCAGCAGCGCCACCTGGTAGGCTAGGCTATTGTAGAACGTGCCCTCGTAAAAGGCCTGATACTGCGGATATAGGGCGCGCACGGCGGCCAGCAGCCCCCAACTGCTGGCTACTACCAGCGCCAACCCGCCCAGCCAGGCCAGCGCCCCGCCCAGCAGGCCGCCCCACGCCAGGCGGCGCTGCTGCTGGGCCACGGCCGCCACCAGCAGCAAAAGCAGCGCGGCCGCGCCCACCAGCGGCAGGCTCCAGGTGGCGGGGTAGCGCAGTAGCCCTAGGCCCGGCACACTAAAAAAGGTGCAGTCGGGCGCCTTGGTAGCCGCTAATGAATGGTCGCCAAACTGCCGCACCAAGCTCAGCAGGTAGCTGCCGTGGTGCTGCACCGAGGCCAGGTCGAGGTGGGCGGGCGTATCGGCCGGGCTGTGGTAGTAAGGGAAGCCGCCTACAAACGCAAAATTCAGCCCCGACACGCCCGCCTCGCGCAGGGGCGTGAAGTCAGTATCGTTGGGCAGGCGGCGGTACACCTCGTAGAACAGCGACGAGGCCAGCGGCGCCGGCACCACCTGGGCGTATTTGCGCATCAGCCAGCCATTCTGCGGGCTCACCTCGAAGGTGAGGCTAGGGCCCGCGTTGCCGCGCCCCTCCAGGTTGAGGGCCACGCCCACCCGGCGGCGCAGGCGGGCGGTGTCGGCGGCGTAGGCGTGGGCGCCCAGCAGGCCCGCTTCCTCGCCGTCGGTAAAGAGCCACTCCACGTCGTGCAGCAGGGGCGGGCCGGCGCGCAGGGCCCGAATGCCTTCGAGCAGGGCCGCCACCCCGGCCGCGTCGTCGCCCGCGCCGGGCGTGTGGGGCTGCGTGTCGTAGTGGGCCAGCACCAGCACCGCGCGGCCCCCGGCCTGAATGCCCGGCTGCTGGGCCACCACGTTTTGCACGTGCGCCAGCGTGGGTTGCCCATGTAGCAGCAGCAGGGTGGTGTCTTGCACGCGGGGCCGCAGGCCTAGGGCCCGCAGGCGGCGCAGCAGGTAGCGGCGCACCTGGGCGTGGGCGGCGGTGCCCGGCGCGTGCGGCTGCCGGGCCAGGCTATCGAGGTCGGGAAGGGTGCGGGCCGCCGCAAACTCGGTGGCGGGCGCCGTGGCCGGCCGGGGGCGGGGCGGCCGCAAGCCGTACAGGGCCAGCGCCCCCGCGGCTACCAGCGCCAGCAGCGGCCACCAGCGGAGAAAACGACGCATAGTCCTAAGCTACCAGTGAAGTACAACTTACTTCCCCGCAAGTAACTCAATAAACTGATAATTTTCCCATGCGCCCACGGGGAAGTGTAAAAGCACCTAACCACCGGGCTGCCAGCGCTTTCACTCTACTTCCTCCGTTGGCGAGCTGGCTGGTGGCCGCCGCCCCTCCACAAACCACGAGGCCAGCAGCCCGGTGAAGGTGCCAAACAAACCCACGCCTACCGTCATGAGCACCGCCGCAATAAGCCGGCCCGCCCCGGTCACGGGGTATTTATCGCCGTAGCCCACGGTGGTAATCGTGGAGTAGGCCCACCACAGCGCGTCTTCGGCAGTTTTAATATTGCTGTCGGGCGCGGTTTCGACTTGCAGAATGGCAACCGACGCGGAGATAACCATCAGCGTGGCCACCAGCGCTACCACCGTGAAGGTACCCTGCACCCGGCTCCGAAACAGGTGGTGCAGCAGGTGCCGCGTCGAGCGGAAGGCCCGCAAAATGCGCAGCACCCGCACCAGGCGCAGCGTGCGCCCCACCCGCAGCACCGCCACATTCGGAATGCTCGCGACTAAATCGACCCAGCCCCAGCGCAAAAAGTGCCCCTTGCGCGGCGCCTGGTAGAAGCGGATGCAAAACTCGACCAGAAAAAAAGCGCAGATGGCGTTGTCGGCCAGGTTTAGGATGCGCTCGGTTTGGGGCGGCAGCCGAAACACCGTGCTGACGAACAGCGCCAGCAGCACGTACACCGACAGCACCACCACGGCCACGTTGAGCACTCCCACGCGGGGAAAAGAAGAGGGCGTAGTACTTCGGCGCATATCGTCGCCAAAATACTACGCCCCTCTTAGCTGCGCTCTGAAGCGCTGGGCAGGCCCTAGGCCGGCTATTGCTTCACAAAGCGAGCGTGGCGGGTGGCTTGCCCCGGCACCTGCACGCTCAGCACGTACACGCCGGCGGCCAGATTGTCCAGCGGCAAACTCACGGCCGCGTCGGTGCTGGCGGCCGTGGTGTAGTGCGCCACGCGCTGGCCCTGCACGTTTAGCACCACGATTTCGGTGCCCGCCTGGCCGGCCTCGGCAAAGCTGACCGCCAGCGGCCCGCCCTGCAGCGGCACCGGGCTCAGCGTGAGGTCGGTGCCTAGGGCGGCGCGGCTAACGGCAGCTACTGCCGAGTAGTGCAGGCTGCCATCCGTGTCCTCCTGGCGCAGCCGGTAGTATACCTGAGTAGCCGCTGCCGGCAAGGTTTTGTCCAAGAAGCTGTAGCTGCTGCCGTTGGCCAGGTTAGTGGCCGCCACGTAGCCCACCGATTGCCAGGTAGTAGCGCCGGCTACCTGCCGCTCAATCCCGAAGCCCTTGCTGTTCACTTCCGAAGCCGTCAGCCATTTCAGCGCCGCGCCCTGCGCCGTACCGGCAGCCGTGAAGCTAACCAGCTCCACCGGCAGCGGGTTGTTGATGTCGCCTAGGGTAAAGGTAGCGGCTAAAGTGCCCGTGATGCCGGTGCGCGTCAGCGTATTCGTAGCAGCGCTCATGGCAGTATAGCCCAAGCCTTCAAACGGAACCCCGCCGCTAACCGACCGGAAAAGGCGCAAGTCGCTTTCCTTGATGTTAGTATTGTTGCCGGCAGTATTGGTCAATTCAGCATCCAAGTAGTGAAAGATGACATTAAAGGTCAAGCCGGATGGGTTATCAGGCTGAAACTTGAAGCCGCGGCGAATACTTTGACTGGTACCTACGCCGGTATAATTAAACCCGTAGGTACCACCCGTCGAGCGAGTTACTACCACATTGTTGGGCTGGCCGGTGGTAACGAGCAAATCAATGCCGATGCCGCCGAAATAATTAGTAGCACCCTGCGTGACCAAGCGGGTAGTGCGCAGAATGCCTTGTACGTAACTGGTTTCCGACTCATTGGTAATCGTGGCATCGTAGACTGTCTGGCCGGAGGTAGTCGCACTTAAATCGACGCCTGCATTTTGAATATCCCGCGGGTCGGTCAGCAAAATGCCGCCCCCGTTTCTGAAATCCAAGTTTTGTAGCACGGACAAGCGGCCGTTCAGTATCTTCATCGTACCGCCCTCGATGCTGATGTTAAATAAGCTTTCGCCAGTAAATGATTGAGCTCTAACAGTACTGGTACTGGCTAGCGTAAACGTGCCGCCAGTCTGCTGAAACGCGCCATTGTTATCGGTAAAATCACCGTATATCTTGAGTTGGCCAGCATCCTGAAATAGGCTTAAACCTGGGCCGCTAGGATTGCCAGTCAACGTGAGGTCGTGCGTATAAGCTACGCCGCTACCAATCCGTGGCCGGTTGGTAGTGTTAAAGGGAATAACAACATCGGTATTCTCATCGGGCACTGTGTTGGAAGACCAGTTGCTAGCGGTAAACCAGTCATTATTACTGTTACCGGTCCATTGCGCCTGCTGTAGTCTGGTACCAGTTATCGTAAATACCGCTTTGTAATTGTTGCCGCCGTTGTTGTCGTAAAAAGTAAAGCTTCCGCTTCCACCGCTATTATTATAAGTAGCCGTGCCCTGGAAGTAAACCTCCAGCTCGTAAGTACCCGCATTGAGGCCGCCTACTATGTTGGGCCGAGTGTATGTGTTGCTCCACGTTTGGCTGGTAGCTTGGCCGTCGTCACCCGACCGCAGGTAAGTAAGTGGCAGCGCGGCGAAAGCGCCGGTATTCACTCCTTTTGGATGCACCCGGTAGTACATGGTCATGCCATCCTGCAGCACGTTGTCGCCGTTTACGCGCCTTGTGCTAGCTTCCCCTCCCAGGTATATAGTAGCCACATTGACGTCGTAACTGCCTAAATCCGCGCCCTGAAAATTGCTAAGCCCATTAACTGGCTGGTTTGTGTAGTAGTAGTCATTTCTGCGGCTGCCATTATCAATCACTACAAAATCCTTGTAGAAGCCGGTGCCACTCGTAACCTGCGCTTGGGCATACTTGGGAACTCCTGCCAGCAGCAATAAGCAGCCGAGTAGTACTCCGGTCTTGGTTGACCTAAGTGCTTGTTTACATAGCAGGAGGTAAGGGCGGAAAAGTATCAGGTGTTGCATAATGTCAATAGGAAATTGGGTGGAATTGACAAGCAAATATACTAAAGTAGCGAGCGCGAATAGGATTTGAGCAACAAAATATTGGGTTTGCATCCATTACCTAATTATAAATACGGGTTTGATACTGGCTTAACTATCTGTTGGTTAGTAGTATATCAGGCATGTAGCAGGCTTTTTGCCCCTGGTTGAATTATAAGGCATTTAAGGCAGCCTTCCTAACGCAAAAAGCCCATCCGTAGGAATGGGCTTTTTGCGTTAGGAAGGCTAGCAGCTAGCGCTGCGGGAGGGCCATCTTACTTGCTGATGGTAAGGCGCTTTTGTATTTGACCGCTGCTATTGGCCAGGGTGAGAAAGTAGGTGCCCGGCGCTAAGCTGGCTGGCAGCAGCAGGGGCGTCTGGTAGTTGCTGGCTACGGGGGTGAGGGCTTGCTCCCACAGGGCCTGGCCTAGGGCACTCGCCAGGCGCACCGTCACCAATTCATTGGCGTAGCCGAGGAGCTGCAGGTTAACCGTCTGCCCGGCGCTGGGGTTGGGATATACTTCAATGCCGCGGGCGAAACTTGCGGCCGAGGCCAGGGCGGTAGCCGAGGCCACGCGAGTAGAAGTAGCAATGCTGCTGCCGCGGTTATTGTAGCGTATATGGGTGCCGTCGGTGTTGAACTCGGCGCAGGTGATGTAATAGATGGTGCTAGGCGTAAGGTTCGTGACCGTAACCGAATGCCCCGTACCGGCATACACGATAAAGCCTTGGCCGATGGCCGAACCTTGCCCATAAACCGGATTGGCCGTGTAGAACGTGCTATCGGCCGCGGCAAGAGGGGTGGGGGCCCCGCTGGGGATAGCCGCAATTGCTACTACCCGGCCCTGGCCCGTGCCGCGCATACCAAACTCTAACTCCATCGTGGTAGCCGTGATGGCCTTAATGCCTACCTCACCTCCTAAGGTGGGCGCAAGCACTTGAGCTTTAGCGGGCTTGAAGGATAGAATAGTAACCAGACTCAGTAGGATATAGGTACAAAGTTTTGACATAACGTAAGAGAATAGGAAGGATAAAAAATGAATTTTATGGTATTATTTATATAACAAGTAAAAGGGTATAATCTGGATTATGACAAATAAAGAGGTTAGTAGGATGTTACAAATATAGGATTAAAATTAAAAATAGCTCGTTTTTAGACAAAAAATATGTTTTATTATTGTACTAATAAAAGAATTAGCTATATATAATATTGTCTTGCGAGCAATAGTGAAAAATTTTGTGAGAATTTTAAAAATATAATTTGCAGTGGATAGCTTGCTTAACAAAGAATGATGGCTGCGTTGCACGCCCGGCGCCATCCGGTGCTGATAGTGTTCGGCTATGCTGGGCTGGGTTAGGTGAGGCGCAGGCTTGGTGGTAATGCGCCTAGCAGGGTGTCGGCCCCAAGGCTACCCGAGCCTGGGCATTGCCCATACCTTCGCCTTATGCTATTTGCCTTTGGTCCCCGTAGTGCGTTGCTGCTGCCCTTGGTGGTGCCGGGTCTGGCTGCGGCCTTATGGCTGCTGGGCCGGTTTGGGCGGCGTAGGGCGGCCCCCGATGCTCTGCTGGCCCTGCTACTGCTGGTGCCTACCTTCAGCGTCGCTCGCTGGATGCTCGGCTACGCGGGCTGGTTCGATAGCCACGATGGCTACTCCACCTTCATGTTTTACTGGCCCTGGGATGTGGGGCTGGCCCTAGGGCCCGCGTACTACCTATATTTCAAGAGCCTGACCAACCAAGAGTTTAGCTGGCGGCAGGCGTGGCCCCTGCTGCCGGGGCTAACCCAGGCGCTGCTGCGGCCCCTGGCGGCAGCCTACGACCTGCTTTGGTGGCGGGGCGTGCAGCACCGGCCGCTGCCTTACCACTTTGGCACGCAGGGGGTAGCATCGAAGCTGCTCGACAATCTTAGCGCGCCGCTCGACTGGCTAGGGCTGGCGCTGCTGCTGGGCTACGGCCTGCGGGTGCTGGCCGACTACCGCCGCTACCGCCACTACCTCAACGATAACTTCTCGAATCCTGAGCGGCTGCGCTTTGCCGGCCTGCGCCAGCTGCTGCTGTTGCAGGCGGCCGTGCTCACGCTCAACCTGGTGTTTCTGGCCCTCAACGCCGCGCTCGATTTCAGCTACGACGCGGCCTGGAATTTTTACGCCCTGCAGGGAATTCTGATTTATGGACTCATCGTGGTGGGTATTCAAGCCAACTACGCGGCGGCCAGCAGCCCTTTGCTCTTCGAAGCCGGCCCCCAGCCGCTGGTGCTGCCGGTGCCCGAAACCTTGCCGGCGGCCCTAGGGCCGCCCGCGCCCGCTGGTGCCCTAGGGGAGGCTACCCAACCGTTGGCGGCTCTACCAATCGGGCTGCCCCCGCCCGCCAAGACCAACCCCGCGCCGCCCGCCCAACTGGCGCCCGAGCTGCAAGCGCTGCGCACCAGGCTGCTGGCCCTGATGGCGGCCGAACAACCCTGGCTGGAGCCCGAACTAACCCTGGCCGAGCTGGCCCAGCGCCTGCGCACCAACCCCAGCTTGCTATCAAAAGTCATCAACCAGGGCTGCGGGCAAAACTTCAACGACTTTGTGAATGGCTACCGGGTGGCCGAGGCCCGGCGCAAGCTGGCCGACCCGCACTACCGTCACTACTCGCTGGTAGGGGTGGCGTTGGAAAGCGGATTCAACTCTAAATCAACGTTTAACCGCGTGTTTAAGAAGCTGCTGGGCCAGGCTCCTAGCGAGGTCGTGCGCCCTAAATCATAAGTTGGGACGAGCCAGATTATAGCTTGGAGCGCTGGGCGCGGCGGGGTAGGGGACCTTTGGGCCATCATTTCACCCTAGCCCCGCTACCATGCGAACCCTGCTGACGACCCTGGTTCTGTGCTGCGCCGCGTTGCTCGCGGTTAGTGGCGACATCTTTTCCCAAACATTTATTGATGCCGGCCAGCAGTTTGTGCTGGGTGGGCAGCAGCGCGGCGCCTTCCGGGTGGCGGCCCACAATACTGGCCCGGTGCCGGTGAGCGTGGCCGAGCGCCAGGCCGACGGTAAGGTGCAGGAGCGGGGCCGCCTCGAACCTGGCCAGCGGGTGGCGCTGGCTTTCGGGGCGGGCTCGGCGGCCCTGGTGCGCAACCTGGGCGAGCGCCAGGCAGTGCTGGATTTTCGGATTAGTGGCGACGCGTCAGTCAGCATGGGTATGCGTTCCGAAGCGTTAAAAAAATAAAGTTCCCCCCGCGTAACGAAACGGGTCTTAACCCGATAACGGGAGCAACCTACGGCCTTGCGCTTTGCAACGCTTAGGTTGTTGGCTGCATCTGTTGGGTGCCTTTTCCACCCCCAAGCTATGAAAAATACAACGTTACTACTCTTCGCTAGCCTGTTTATGTGGCTGGTAACGGCAGCTTATGGCCAGGCCCCCGATACCCCCGCCGCGGGCACTGGCTCGCTCACGGGCGCGGTGCTCGACTCGCTGACCCGCCAGCCGGTGGCCTACGCAACGGTGGTGCTGCTGCCGCCCGCCCCGAGCGACAAGCCCATCACGGGCGTGGCCGCCGACGACCAGGGCAAGTTTGCGCTGACCAAGCTGCCGGCGGGCTCGTACCGGCTGCGGGTGCTGTACGTGGGCTACGCCACCCGCACCCGGCCCGTAACGGTGGGCACTGGCGCCACGGCCCTAGGGTCTATTTTGCTGCCCAGCGCCACTACCGCCCTGGCCGAGGCCGTGGTAGTGGGCCAAAAGCCGGTGGTGGAAGTGAAGCCCGACCGCCTCGTGTACAACGCCGACCAAGATGTAAGCAACGCCGGCGGCACTGCCCAGGATGTGCTGCGCAAAGCCCCGCTGCTGGCCGTGGATGGCGACGGCAACGTGACCATGCGCGGCTCGAGCAACTACAAAGTGCTGGTCAACAATAAGCCCTCGCCCACGCTGGCCAAGAACCTGGCCGAAGCCCTCAAGGCTATTCCGGCCGAAAATATTCAGAGCGTGGAAGTTATCACCACGCCCTCGGCCAAGTACGATGGCGAGGGCACGGCGGGCATCATCAATATCGTGCTGAAGAAGGGCACCAAGCAGGCGGCCAACGGCCGCATCAGCGCTAGCAGCGGCAACCGCAACAGCAGCCTCAACACGTCGCTCAACTTCCGCAGCGGCAAGCTCAACTTCACCTCGTCGGCCAACACCGGGCTCTGGTACAACCCCGGCCGCTCCGAAACTTACCGCCAGGGCTACTCGCGCTACGGCACCGACACCCTACGCCAAAGCAGCAGCAACTACAACCGCGGCCAGTGGTACTACGGCACCCTAGGGCTCGACTACGACCTGAACGAGCACAACACCCTGTCGCTGGCCAGCGCCCTCGACGGCTACGGCGGCTCCTCCACCAGTAACCTGCTCAATTCCTACGTGTCGCCGGTGCCGGGCGTAGCCAGCCAGCTCTTCACCCGCGACACCAAGAGCGTGTTCAACGGCGTGAATCTGGAAACCACCGGCACCTACACCCACACCTTCGCCCAGGCCCGGCGCGAGTTCAGCGCCCTGGCCCAGTACGCGCTCACGCCCGGCACTTTCGGCTACGATTTCAACCAGTACAACAATTCGCTGACGGCCCTGGAGCCCAGCCAGGCTACCTACGTCGAGCGCAGCCGCGGGCGCACCCCCGGCCACGAAATCACCCTACAAACCGACTACGCGCATCCCTTTGGCGAAAAGAATAAGCTGGAAGTAGGCCTGAAGGCGATTTTTCGGCGCACGGGCTCGGTGGCTACCGTCGATACCCTGGGCACGCGCTACGGCCGCGAGCTGGCGCCCAACCCCGCGCGCGCCACCGATTTCCGCTATAACCAGGACGTGCAGGCAGCCTACGCCATCTACTCGTTTGGGGTGGGCAAGAAGCTGACGGCCAGCGTGGGCAGCCGCTTGGAGCGCACCGGTATCAGCGCCGAGTTTCGCACCACGGGCTCTACCCTAGGGCCCCGCGCCTACCTCACGCCGCTGCCCAATGCCTTTGCGCAGTATAGCCTGGGCGAGGCCAGCAGCGTGCGCGCTGCCTACAGCCGCCGCATCACGCGCCCCTTCATCGACTACCTCAACCCATTTGTGGACCGCTCGCAGCCGGGCGTCATTAGCTACGGCAACCCCTACCTCGACCCCGAGCTAACCGACTCGTACGAGCTGAGCTACAACACGAGCATCAAAACCACCTCGCTCAATGCCGCGCTTTCGGTGCGCCATACCGGCAACGCCATCGAGCAGGTGCGCCTGCCCACCGATAGCAGCGGCGTGATTGCCAGCACCTTCGCCAACGTAGCAGCCAATACCTATTACCAGTTCAACGTGTACGGCGCATTCAAGCCCACTACCAAGTGGAGCATAAGCCTAGGGCCCGACGTGCAGTACCTGGTGTTGCGCTCGCCGGCCCTGCAAGCCGAGCGGCGCGGCTTCACGGCCGGCCTCAACCTGAATACGTCGTACAAGCTTACCAAAACGCTGACGCTCCAGGCCTTTGCCTTTGGCTCGACCCCTAGGCCCAGCATCCAGGGCACCAGCTCGGCTAACCTGTACTACCAGCTTGGCGCCAAAAAGACCTTCCTCAACGACAAGCTGGATTTGACGCTCAACTTCGGCTCGCCCTTCAACCAGCGCTGGGCCTACCGCAACACCACCAGCACGCCCACCTTCGACCAGCGCTCGACCTACTACGCCTACCAGCGCTCGTTCCGCTTCACGCTGGGCTACCGCTTCGGCCAGGAGCAGGCCGGCCGTCAGCGCAAGAGCATTCAAAACGACGATACCAAGGGCGGGGGCAGCCGCCAGGGGGGCTAGGGCTAGCCAAAAACCGGGGCAGCTAGTAGCTGGGCATCTTGCTGCGCCCGCTGCCGTAGCCTGGCTCCATTTAGCGGCAAGGTCTACTCAGGGTCTACCCCCACCGCCGATACGTTGCCTGTTGCCCGGTCTATTTCGGCGTGGCCCCGCCTATCGGTAAAAACGAACACAAAACCGGAAGACAATACCAGCCTTTTGATGGTAGCACCTGGCAGCACGTTGGCAAAAGCCTGAGCTACATTGGCTTGCCAAGCTTGTCGGCCGCTTTTGTACGCCGTCAGCCGCTGGCCATCCGCATTCACCCAGTACACGGTATGGTGCAAACCCTGCACTCCGCGCCGCTGGGCCGACATGCGGTGGATGCCCGCAAACCCACCGCTAAGGTCATCTAGCTCTTGGTCGGGCTCCGTGAGCTTCGTGTCGTAGGGCAGGTGCTGCTGAGCAAGTAGGGCAGCCGGGCCTAGCAGCAACCCAACGCCCAGCAGCCAAGTAATGCTTTTCCTGGTCATAGAAAGGGAGGTTGGGGTAGTAGTACGCAGTCAAACAGGCTGATGCTACGCAGGGCGCATTTGCACAGGGTGCCGTATAAAAAAAACTTCTTTAGCCAGTAGCAAGCCGGGCCAGCCTGGTTGCCGGCCCACCCGGCCCTAGGCCAACTGCCCCGCCGCTGGTTTCTTTGCGGGGCGGCCCTAGGGGCCGGCGCCCGCTATGCTATTCACCTATATGTTTCGGGCGGCGGTGCTGCTGCCGCTACTGGGGCCGGCGGTGGCCGTGGCGGTCCTGCTGGCTACCAGCCGCCGGCGCCGGCCCTTGCTGCCGGGGCTGCTGCTGGCGCTGCTGTTGCTGCTGCCCGTGTTTCTGCTGGCTCAGTGCCTGCTGAGCGTAGCCAGCTGGTGCCTCACGCCCCTGGCCGAGGCGGCGGCTACCCCCTTCTACGCGCCCTGGTATGCCGAGCTGTTGCTGGCCCCCGTGTGCTACCTCTACCTGCGGGTGCTCACTAGCCCTGCCCTGCGCCGGGCCCGCGCGTGGCGCCGGCTGCTGCCGGGCCTAGGGCAAGTGGGGCTGTTTGCGGGCGTGGCGGTGCTCGACTTAGGCTACCGGCACGGGGTGGCCGCCGCCCGCTTTGGGCCGCCCAGCGCAGCGGCCGAGCTGCTGCGCCACGTGCTGGTGCCGCTGGCCCTGGGCTGCTACGCCCTGCTGCTGCTCTACGGCCTGCATACCCTCGAGGCCCAGCGACGCTACCGGGCGGCGGCTCCCTTCGGCGTGGCGCGGCCAGCGGGGCCCCCGCGCACGCTGCTGCTAGTGCTGCTGCTGGGCTTCGGCCTGGGGCTCAGCTTCGTAGCGCTCGATGCCTGGTTCGGGCCGTTTCCGTATTCCGAAATCTGGTACGCGCTGGGGGTGCGGGCCGGCCTGGTATTCGGGTTGGCGGTAGTGGGCCTGCAAGCCAGCTACGCCGGGCCCCGGCCGCCGCAGCTAGCCAGCGCCTGGCTGCCGGCCAGCCGGGCCCTAGGGCTGCCGCCGTGGGGCCGGCCGCCCGCCGCTAACCTAACTACCGGGAGCCCACCGCCCGCCGCGCCCGTCGGCAGCCCGCCCCCCGAGCTGCCGACCGAGCTACTGCCCGTGCGCACCCGCCTGCTGGCCTGCATGGAAGCCGAGCGCCCCTGGCTAGAGCCCGAATTAACCCTGGCCGAGTTGGCCCTGCGCCTGCAGGCGCACCCGGCGCTGCTATCGAAAGTCATCAACCAAGGCTGCCGGCAAAACTTCAACGACTTCGTGAATAGCTACCGCGTGGCCGAAGCCCGGCGCAAGCTGGCCGACCCGCGCTACAGCCACTACTCGTTGGTAGGCGTGGCCCTGGAAAGCGGCTTCAACTCCAAGTCCACCTTCAACCGCGTGTTCAAGAAGCTGACCGGCCAGGCTCCCGGCGAGCTAACGCGGCCTAAATTGTAAAGCAAGGTGGGTCAACTTGCGAAATTGAGGCGCTTGGTAGGGCAGGAGGTAGGAGTTTTGCCGATACTTCCGTTCACCCTAGCTGGCCCGCTGGCCACCCCGCAACGTATGCGCCGCATTATAGTAAGTTGCCTTATCAGCGGCTTGGCCACCCTGGGGCCCGTGGCGGCCCACGCGCAAGCCGTGGGCGATGGCCTGCGCGGCGCCTACTACGACGGCATGAATTTCGAGCACTTCATAGGGGCGCGGCTTGATAGAACGATTGATTTTTACTGGCCCAACGAGCAGCCTATGCGCGGGGTGCCCGCCGAGCAGTTTACCGTGCGCTGGACGGGCTGGCTGGTGCCGCCCACCACCGGCCACTACGTGCTGCACCTAGCCGTGGACGATGGCGCGCGGCTGTGGCTCGATGGCCAGCAAGTGCTCGATGAGTGGCGCGGCCAGCCCCTCAGCTACTTCGATGTGCCGCTAGAGCTGGAAGCCGGCCACCCTTATAGACTACGCCTCGATTATTGCCAGTACTCGCTGAGTGCTAGAGCGCTGCTAATTTGGGAGCGGCCCCGCCACACCGAAACGCTCAGTTCGTGGCGCAATCTGTGGGGCCTGACGGAAGCGCCTATCCCATTCACCAAACGCATTCAGGAAACTATTCCTACCCGCTACTTATTCAGCCATATGCCAGCACCGCCCAAGCTAACGGTGGCCCTAGCCAATGTGGCGGTGGTAGCGAAGCAGCCCCTTCCGCCCGCGCTGCTAGTCACGGCTCCGGCGCCCGCCCCACCAAGTAGCGCCAGGCCACCACGGATTGCCTTGAAGCCTAGGGTAGTAGCTCGCCGGCACCGCACGCCAGTTGCCAGTAGTCCCCGCCGCGCCGATACCCTGGCCGCTCACCTGGCTAGAGGCCAGGCACTTACGCTACGCGCGCTTTACTTCGAGCAGGGTAAGGCCGACTTGCCCGCGCCGGTGCAGGCCAGCCTCGATACCCTGGCCCAGGCCCTAGGGCACTACCCGCGCCTGCGCCTGGAGGTGCAGGGCCACACCGACAACCAAGGCGACCCGGAGCTGAACCGCCAGCTTTCGCAGCGCCGCGCCGAGGCCGTGTGCCAGTACCTCGCCGCGCGCGGTGTTGCTACCGCCCGCTTGCAGCCCTTAGGGCTGGGCGGCACGCAGCCCGTAGCCGATAACAACCTGCCCGCCGAGCGCCCCCGCAACCGCCGCGTGGTGCTGCGCCCGCTGCCCTAAGTGTGCACTTTTTCCTTGCTGCACGGCCGCACGCTCAAATAGCAGAACTATAAGTACTAAGCTGCTTACCAGCAGTAGGCGAATCTGCTGCTGCCACAAACCACTCCAAACTAGTGATTCGCCTTCGTGCACTTGCGGAAAGAAGGTGCAGACCACGAAGGCGATTGCGGGCCACCACACAATGTTCCAAAGCCAATTCCGCTCAATAAAGCGGTCTGCCACGCCATCAAGACCAAAATGATTCGGCACCAGCGGAAGCACGGTGGGCCAAATGTGCCATAGCCACCACGCTGGTACTAAACTGAGTAGACCGCTGAGCAAAGTAGTGGCAACTACGCGGGACATAGGGTAGGGTGAGTAGCAGGTTGAAAATAGATTAAAAACCTAGCTTGCAACAAAAAAAGGCCGGTTCCGCACTGCGGAACCGGCCTTTTACTACTTAGCTAACCTCATTTCGTCTCGCCGCTTTCGGGCTCCGAGGGTGCCTCGGCCGGCCGCTCGTCGCTGGCCAGGTTGGGCTTCTCGTCGCTCTTGCTCACCGAGAACGTCAGCTCCTCCTTGCCGTCCTCGTAGTCGGCCGTGATGATGTCGCCGTGCAACACCTGGGCCTTGAGGATTTCTTCGGCAATCGGGTCTTCGATGTACTTCTGGATAGCCCGGTTCAGCGGACGCGCGCCAAACTTGGGGTCGTAGCCTTTCTCGGCCACAAAATCCTTAGCTTTCTCGGTCAGCTCCACGCGGTACCCTAGGGTCAGCACGCGGTTGAGCAACTTGCTCAGGCTGATGTCGATAATCTTGTGGATATCCTTCTTCTCCAACGAGTTGAAGACAATCACGTCATCCAAGCGGTTGAGGAACTCGGGCGAGAAGGTCTTGCGCAGGGCGCTGGTGATGGTACCCTTCGTCAACTCGTCCATGTTCTCGTTGCGCGCCTTGGTGCCAAAGCCGATGCCAGCGCCAAAGTCCTGCAAGTCACGCGCCCCGATGTTCGAGGTCATGATGATGATGGTATTGCGGAAGTCCACCTTGCGGCCTAAACCGTCGGTCAGAATACCGTCGTCCAGCACTTGCAGCAGCAGGTTGTACACGTCCGGGTGCGCCTTCTCAATCTCGTCGAGCAGGATAACCGAGTACGGCTTGCGGCGGATTTTCTCCGTCAGCTGGCCGCCCTCTTCGTAACCCACGTAACCGGGAGGCGCGCCCACCAAGCGCGATACGCTGAACTTCTCCATGTACTCCGACATATCTACGCGCACCAGCGCGTCTTCCTTGTCGAAGAGGTAGGTAGCCAGCACTTTGGCTAGCTCGGTCTTGCCCACGCCCGTCGGGCCTAAGAACACGAACGAGCCAATGGGCTTCTTCGGGTCTTTCAAGCCTACGCGGGTACGTTGGATGGCCTTCACCAGCTGGGCAATGGCCTTGTCCTGGCCGATAACCTTGCCTTTCAGCTCGTTGCCCATGTTCAGCAATTTCTCGCCTTCGTTCTGGGCCACGCGGTTCACGGGGATGCCGGTCATCATGGCGATTACCTCGGCCACGTTTTCCTCCTTCACCGTGTAGCGCTTCTTCTTGGTCTCGTCTTCCCAGCTCTTCTTCGCCGTTTCAAGCTGTTCCAGCAGTTTCTTCTCAGTATCGCGCAGCTTGGCGGCTTCCTCGTACTTCTGCGACTTCACCACCCGGTTTTTCTCCCCTTTGATGGTTTCAATCTGCTCCTCGAGCTTCAGAATGTCCTCGGGCACCACAATGTTGTTGATGTGCACGCGGGCGCCGGCCTCGTCCAAGATGTCGATGGCTTTGTCGGGCAGGAAGCGGTCGCTCATGTAGCGGTCGCTCAGCTTCACGCACTGCTCAATGGCCTTGTCGGTGTACACCACGTGGTGGTGGTCCTGGTACTTGTCCTTGATGTTGTGCAGAATTTCAATCGTTTCCTCGGGCGTGGTGGGGTCCACCATCACCATCTGGAAGCGACGGGCCAGGGCGCCATCCTTCTCAATGTACTGGCGGTACTCATCCAGCGTGGTAGCGCCGATGCATTGAATCTCGCCGCGGGCCAAAGCCGGCTTGAACATATTGGAGGCATCGAGCGAGCCCGAAGCTCCGCCGGCGCCCACGATGGTGTGCAGCTCGTCGATGAACAGGATAACGTCGGGCGACTTTTCCAACTCGTTCATCACGGCCTTCATGCGCTCCTCGAACTGGCCGCGGTACTTGGTGCCGGCTACCAGCGAAGCCAGGTCTAGGGTCACTACGCGCTTATTAAAGAGCACGCGGCTTACCTTCTTCTGGATGATGCGCAGGGCCAGGCCCTCGGCGATGGCGGTTTTACCCACGCCCGGCTCGCCAATCAAAATCGGGTTATTCTTTTTGCGGCGGCTCAGCACCTGGGCCACGCGCTCAATCTCTTTTTCGCGGCCCACGATGGGGTCGAGCTTATCTTCTTCAGCGAGCTTAGTCAGGTCGCGGCCGAAGTTATCGAGCACCGGGGTGCGTGATTTTTCGCCGGCCTTGCGGGCACCACCCTGGCCGCCCTGGGCGCCTTGGTTGCCCTGGCCGCGGCCCCCACCGCCCTGGCCCTGGCCAAAGAGACGGTCATCATCGTCGTCGGTATCCGGCTTCTCGGCTTTGGGGCCGTTACCCGGAGCGGCGCCGTGGTAGTCGAGCGAGTCGCGCACGGTTTCGTAGTTCACGTTGAATTTGGAAAGAATTTGGGAAGAAATGTTGTCCTCGTCGCGCAGAATCGAGAGGAGCAAGTGCTCGGTGCCAATGATTTCCGACTTGAAAATCTTGGCTTCGAGGTAGGTGATTTTCAGCACCTTCTCCGTCTGCTTGGTCAGCGGAATGGAGCCGGTGATGCTGGTGCCCTGGCTGGCCGTGTTGCGGGTAGCCTGCTCCAGGGCAAACTTCAACTCGTCGGTGCTCACGCCCAATTTCTTGAGCAGGCCCAGGGCCGTACCCTCACCCTCCCGAATCATGCCTAGCAGCAGATGCTCGGTGCCGATGTAGTCGTGGCCCAGCCGAATGGCCTCCTCGCGGCTCAGGGAGATGACCTCCTTGACGCGGTTTGAAAATTTAGCTTCCATGCAAGCAAGATAGAATGTAGCGGTGGTATTGTGGCTACCGAAATAGAAATCAATAATAGCGCTACGCAGATACAAAAAAAACGATGGACTATTCCTTAAAAACAAGCACCCGCAAACGAAGGTTCGGGCCAGTTAGGAATTAGCTAACTGCCTGCCCGCCAAAAATTGCCCCGCTCGCGGCCCTTGCATAAAGAGCAAGTCAACCACGCTCAGCCCTGGTACAAACGCGGGGCCAAACACTTGCGGATACGGCCGCTGCGACGTACTGTCAGGTGCCGCGGTGCGGGGTGTCAATACGTCGCGCCGGTCGAGCACCCTAGGGGGCAGCGGCCCGGCCGGGTCTAGGTAAGTGGCAGTGGCGTCGAGGGGGAGCGGCCAGCGCAGGCAGCGCAGCAGTAGCTGCAGCAAAGCCAGGTTCAGGTCCCAGAGGCGGCCGGGTTTCTGGCGGTAAATATCTTCGAAGTAATCGGCGTAGTAGCCGAAGTAGGGCGAGCTGCCATAGGCCGTTTGCAAGGTGCGCAGGTGGCGGTGGGGCCAGTTTTGGCGGTAGTCAATCTCGATGTCGCTGGTGCGCACCTTGGTGGCGCTGGCCCCGTCGCGTACCGGCACGGTAAGGGGCTGCGGTCCCTGCGCCGTGAGCACCAGCGCCCGGTTGCGGTAGGTTTGCTTGGGGTAGTGCTCGTGGGCGTCGAGCAGCAGCGCCTCGGCCGCCAGCAGCTGCCGGAAATAGGGGATGGATGGTAGGTAGTGCAGCTCAGAAAGAACGATGGACATGGAGCGCAAGGTAGCCCTAGGCGCCAGAAGTGTGGGCCGCCCAAAAACCGGAACAATCCTTGCCCCGTTGCCTCACCCTAAATTTGCTTTCTATGCGTCACTTCCTGTTATCTCTGGCTACCCTCTTAGCGCCGCTGGCCGCCCAGGCTGCCCCGCCGCAGCTGCTGCTGCAAACCGCCACGTTCCGCAGCCTCGACCAGGCGCAGCACAAGGGGGGCGAGGTGGAGATTTACGTGACGGTGCCGGTGCGGCCGCTTACCTACCGGCAGCGGGCGCCGCGCTCGTTCCAGGCCGCGGCGGTGGTCGATTTGAGCATTGTGAAGGCCGATGGCCAGCCCGCTTGGCAGGAAACCGTGACGCTGAAGCCGCCCGTCCTCACCGATACCACCGTCAGCATCAAGAACCCGCTCAGCTTTTTGAAGCGCGTGAACCTGCCCGACGGCACCTACACGCTGCGCGGCAAAGTGCGCGACCAGTACAAGCCGGCCAACGGCGAAACCACCGTGGAGCTGCCCCTCACCGTGGCCGCGCCCGCCGGCCCCGCTTTCAGCGACGTGATATTTCTGAGCCGCCCCGCCACCAAGGCCGATGGCCAAAGCAACTTCAACCGCGGCGGCTACCTGCTGACGCGCGCGCCGGGCAACTACTACGGCCGCGGCGCCGATAACATCTTCTTCTACACCGAGCTGAGCCAGCTGCCCGCCAGCCGGCCCGTGGTGCTGCACTACCACGTAGAAAATGCCGAAGGCTTCGCCGCCGATGCCGATGCCGACCCTATCAGCCCCACGGTGGGCCGGCCCACCACCGTAGTGGGCCAGCTGCCCTTAGGGCCCCTGCCCGCCGGCCCCTTCACGCTCACCGTCACGGCCCGCGACGCTGCCACCAAAAAAGTGCTCGCCACCCAAAGCCAGCAGGGCACGCGCAGCCTCACCGAGTATGCGCCCGCCGGCGCCGCCCTGCCCCGATGAGCCAGCCACCCCCTAGGGTACCCTGGTACTACCACCTGCTGGCCGCGCCGCTGCTGGCGCTGGCCCACCTGCCCCTAGGGGTGCTGTATGGGCTGGCCCGCGTGGTATACTGGCTGCTGGCCTACGGGGTACGCTACCGCCAGCGCGTGGTGCTCGACAACCTGCGCCACGCATTTCCCGAGAAAAGCGAAGCGGAAATTCGCCTCATCGGCCGGCGCTTCTACTGGCATTTTGCCCAGGTGCTGGTCGAGATTATCAAGCTGGCCGCCATCAGCCCCGTGGAGCTGAGCCGCCGCCTGCGCTTCACCAACCCCGGCGTGCTGCTGCGGCCCCTGGAGGAGCGACGGCTGGTGCTGGTGCTGGGCTCGCACTTGGGCAACTGGGAGTGGATACTGGCCCGCGCGGGCGCCCTGTTTCCGGGCTGGGTAGCGGGGGTGTATAAGGTATTAAGCAACAAGTTTTTCGAGTGGTTTATGCGCCGCCTGCGCACCCGCCTAGGGCCTGAGGCCGTGCCCATGCAAAGCACCCTGCGCTACTTAGTGCAGCACCGCGACACGGGTCACACCGTGAGCTTGCTGCTCGACCAAGCCGCCGGCCCCGCCGACCGCCCCTACTGGACCGAGTTTTTGCACCGCGACGCCGGCTTTTACAGCAGCGCCGACCGGCTGGCACCGCAATTCGATGCCATCGTGCTCTACGTGGGCATCCGGCGCGAGCGGCGCGGCTACTATGCCGTCACGTTTGCCGAGCTGCCCGGCGGGCCGCTGCCCGGCCTGGCGCCTACCGTGTCCGAGGCCCTGCGCCACCCCGCCACCGAGGCCTTCGTGCGCCACCTGGAGGCCGACATCCGCGCCACGCCCGAGCAATACCTCTGGACGCACCGCCGCTGGAAACATAATCGCAGATTTAACTGATTTAACGGATTGCGCAGATACGCCGCTTTGCGGCTGACGACGTGGGTGCAGTGGACTAACCACAGCCAGCGTCGTCAGCCGCGAAGCGGCGTATCCGCGCAATCCGTTAAATCAGTTAAATCTGCGATTACAGGTACTGCTCGATGTCGCCTAGGCCCTGGCGGACGATTTCGTAGTCCTCGGTGGTGCAGTCGACGATGGTGCTAGGCGTGTTGCCGCCGAAGCCGCCGTCGATAACTAGGTCCACCAGCGAGCGGTACTTCTCCAGAATCAGGTCGGGGTCGGTTACGTATTCCTCCAGGGTTTCCTCATCCTGGCGCACCGACGTGCTCACGATGGGGTTGCCAAACTCCTTCACAATCTGGCGCACAATTAGGTTGTCGGGCACCCGGATGCCCACCGTCTTGCGCTTCACGCCGCCGTAGCGCGGGGCGTTGGGGCTGGCCTCAAACAGAAAGGTGAACGGGCCCGGCAGCGCCTTCTTGATAATCTTATAGGTTGGCGTGGTGATGCCGTGGGCGTAGTCGCTCAGGTTAGACAGGTCATGGCAGATGATGCTGAAATCGGCCTTCTCCGGCTTCACGCCCTTAATGCGGCACAGCTTCTCCACCGCTTTCTGGTTGTAGATGTCGCAGCCAATACCGTACACCGTATCGGTGGGATAAATAATCAGCCCCCCTTTGCGCAGCACGTCCACTACTTGTTGAATGCGGGCCTGGGGCGGATTTTCGGGGTGGATGCGGAGCAGCGTGGCGGCCATAAGGTAAGGAAGCGAACTAAAGGCTAAAATAAGAAGTCGGACAAGCAAAAGTAGGCAGTGCTACCAAACCCCTTTTGGGCGGGCAAGGTACTACCAGGCGGGGTTTCCGCCCTCACTTGCCCGCAATAAGCAAAAGTGCCGCCACTTGTTTCAAAATCCAGAACCGGGCGGGGGTTAATTTTGGGCGGTTATTCCCTTCCCTATGTCCGAACCTGTCAGAAAGTCCGTTGCCGAAGCCCGCGAGCAGGGTCAGAAGCGGCGCAACCTCATTGCCACCGTGGTGGGCCTAGGGGGCCTGCTGCTGGTGAGCTTCTCCTATTACTTCTACCAGATTTTTTTCACGGCCAACATCGATTCCAAAGAGCACCCGGCCTACGTGTTCATTCGGCGCGGCAGCTCTTGGAAGCAGGCCCTCGACCAGGTAGAGAACACCAACGCCGTTATCGACAAGCTCTCGCTGCGGTTCGTGGCCCGACTGATGAACTATGACAAGCCCGGCGCCGTGAAGCCCGGCCGCTATGCCCTGCGCGACCAAATGACCAACCGCCAGGTTATCAACCTGCTGAAGTCGGGCCAGCAGTCGCCGCTCAACCTCACCTTCACCAATGTGCGCCTGCGCCGCGATCTGGCCGACAAGCTGGGCCGCCAGCTGGCCGCCACGCCCCAGCAGCTGGACTCGCTGCTGAGCAGCCCCAGCTTCACGCGCAGCCTGGGCTTCGACACCACTACGGTACTGGCCATGTTTGTGCCCAATACCTACCAGGTGTACTACACCACCCCGGCCGAGAAGCTGCTGCGCCGGATGAAGGACGAGTATGAGAAATTTTGGACGCCCGCCCGCGACGAAGCCCGCCAGAAGCTGGGTCTCACGCGGGTGCAGGTGAGCACCCTGGCCAGCATCGTGGAAGCCGAGCAGCAGCAGCACGCCGACGAGCGCCCCCGCATTGCGGCCGTGTACCTCAACCGCCTCAAGCGCGGCATGAAGTTGCAGGCCGATCCCACCGTGGTGTATGCCAACGGCGACTTCACCATTAAGCGCGTGCTGGGCAAGCATTTGCAGAAAGAATCGCCCTACAATACCTACCGCGTGGCGGGCCTGCCGCCCGGCCCCATTGACTTGCCCAGCATCAGCAGCCTCGACGCCGTGCTGCACCCCGAGCAGAACGACTACCTCTACTTCTGCGCCAAAGACGACTTTAGCGGCTACCACGCCTTTGCCACCACCCAGCAGCAGCACATCCTAAACGCGCGCCGCTACCAGGCGGCTCTCACGCGGGCGGGCATCAACTAGGCTGGCGGGTAGGGGCCGGCCCCGCCAGGGCCAAGGCTTTTGCCCCGTGCGCTACCCTAGGGAGCCGGCTACCTGGTTTTGGCCAGGGTAAGGGCTGGGCTGTCGGCGGTAGCGGTGGCTGGGCTAGGCGCGCTGGTCACGTCGGCGCCGTTTTGCACGCGGATGGCTAAGCCCAGCAGCACTAGCAGCACCAAAACCAGGTAGTAGCGAAAATGAGGCGAGGCATTCATAAATGTAATTGTGGGTGCATAAAAAATTTTACAAAGCTACCTTAGCCTCGCCAGCGCAGCATTTTTATTGGCTTAATTCAAGGATTTCTTAGCCGAAGCAGGGTTTTTGCCCGGTAGCTCGTTGCAATGGCTCGCCAGCAGCGGGCTGCCAGGCAACGGAGCGCTGCTGCACGAAGCCCCTGATTTCTGCTACCGCCGGCCCCTAGGGCAGCTAACACCCGCCAGCGCAGCGCGAAACCCAAGCCGGCGCTAACCCAGTACCCGCCGCTCAGCCAGCGCCTTACCTCACCTGCTCCATGACCGCACCCGACCCCCTAGCCCCCGCTTGGAGCCTGCTCACCGTGGCTCAGGTGCGAGGGCGGTCGCGGCTGGTGGCGAGCCGTAGCGTGCAGCCACTCAAAATCATCAACCCGGCCGCCCACGCTGGGCCGGCCTGCCACTTGGTGCTGGCCAGCTACGGCGGCGGCCTGCTGGCCGGCGACTGCCCGCGCCTGCGGGCCGAAGTGGGGGAGGGGGCGCGCCTGCTGCTCACCACCCAGGCCAACACGCGCATCTACAAGTCGATAGACGGCCGCCGGGCCGAGCAGCACATTGAGGGCCACGTGGCCGAAGATGCCCTGGCCGTAGTACTACCCGACCCGCTGGTGCCCCAGGCCGCCAGCCGCTACCACCAAACCCAGCACTGGCACCTGCACCCCGGCGCCACCTTGCTGCTGGCCGACTGGTTTCACGCCGGCCGCACCGACGCGGGCGAAAAATTCGCTTTCACCGATTTCAGCACCGAGTTGCGTGTGCGCGTGGCCGGCCGCCTGGTGCTGCTCGACCGCCTAGCCCTGCGCCCGGCCGAGCACCTGCTTACCTCGCAGGCCAGCTTCGGGCCCTATCATTCGGCCCTGACCCTCTACCTAGTGGGGCCGCCCGGCGGCGCGGCCTTCGCGGCCCTGGCGGCCGGGCTGCGCCAACTGCCCCCGCCCGGCCAAACCGCCCTGCACGCCACCCTAGGGGGGCGGCCCTGCGTGGTGAGCGTGGCCCAGGCCCGCGAGAACGTGCTGGTGGTGCGGGCCGTGGGCACGTCGCGCTTGGCCCTACAACCGGTATATCAGGCTGTGGGGGCCGCGCTGGCCGCGCCCGGCCTGCTCGGCTTCGACCCCCTAGGGCGCAAATACTAGCGCGACGGCCGGGGCCAACCATCGCGGCGGCGGCTGCGTTTCAGGTGCTTTGCAACAAGTTATGAAGCAGTTCGTTTCGTTGGTCCTAGCCGGGGCCCTAGGCGCCGCCGGCTTGCCGGCCGCGGCCCAGCAGGCACCCTCGCCCTACCACACGCGCGTTGCTGTGGAGGCGCCCATTATCGCCGTGGAGGCGGCGGCCAGCGGCTTCGGGCTGTACCGCTCCATGCAGCGCAACGGCCTCACCAACACCGAGCTGGCCGCGCTCAACAAGAACGACATTCCGGCATTCGACCGGTTTTCGGCGGGCTACTACAGCACGAATTACCAAACGGCCGGCGACTTGCTGTGCTACCCCTCGCTTGTGCTCGTGCCCGGCCTGCTGGCCCTGAACCCGGCCGTGCGCAGCCACTACGGGCAGGTAGTGGTGCTCTACATCGAGTCGCTGGCCGCCGCCGATGCGCTGTTCCTCACGTCCATCGGCAATATTCCGCGCTACCGGCCCTACCTCTACGGCCCCGAGGGGGGCGACCTGCGCAACGGCCACATCGCTACCAACGCATTCTTTGCCGGCCACACGGCGCACACGGCCGCCGCTACCTTCTTCGCCGCCAAGGTATTCCACGATTTCCACCCCGGCTCGCGGGCCGAGCCTTACGTATGGGCCGGCGCGGCGCTACTGCCAGCGGCCGTGGCTTTCACCCGCATCGAAGCCGGCAAGCACTTCCTCTCCGACAATATTGTGGGCTATGCCCTAGGGGCCACTTGCGGCGTAGTGGTGCCGCAGCTGCACAAGGTGGCTGGCCGCCACGGCGTGTCGCTGCTGCCGCTGCAGGGCGTGAACGTGAACGGCTACGCCTACAGCGGCCTGCTGCTAAGCAAGCAGTTGTGAGGCAGCGCAAGGCCAGCGAGGGATGGGGCAAGCAGGTAGGCTCACTTTGCGGCGCAAGCGGCCCTAGGGGCAGGCAGCGCTGGACGCGGCCAAACTTGTGGGCGACTGACCCTTACTATTGCGCGGGCAATGGCTGCCAGCCGCATGCGCAGCCGCAACGCCCCGCCACCGGTAATGGGATTTTTGGACCGCTTCCGACCAACCCCTCCTGAGCCCGAGCCCGAGGAGCCGCTCTTCAACGCGCCCAGCTTGCTTAGCCTCAAGCTACTATTCACGGAAAAGCCGGTGGTTGATGCCCAGGCCATCCTGGCGGCGCTGCGCCGCACTTACCCGCGCGTCGAGCCGCCGCCGGGCGAGGGCCCGCTACTATTCTTCTTCCCCGAAGTGGAGGTTGAGTTTACCGACGGCCGCCTGCCCGCGCAATGTACCATCATGCAGCCCGACGACTCGGCACCCGGCGTCGTCATCGCGCCCGAGGCGTTGCAGCAGAACTGGGACTGGCCCGAGGCGGCCGCCACCGCCGAAAGCTGCCGCTACGAACTGCTGCTTGTCGATTTACTGTCACGCCCGCTGGCGTACCCAATTCGTACCGAGCTGTTTATGAACTTCGTGGTTGCCGTCATTCAGGCTACCCGGCCGCAGGTGGTGTATGCCCAAACCTCGCAGAAGCTGTTGCAGCCGGCGGCCCTGGTGCAGCAGTGGACGGGCCCGGATAAGCAGCCGCTGGCGGCCCTGGTACAGGTGCGGCTCTTCAACATCAGCAACGGGCAGCCTGCCGAAACAGTGCTGGATACCCTAGGCCTGCACGCGCTGGGCTTACCCGATGTGCAGGTACATACCATCGGCTTCGACCCTTCGGCCGTGGCGGGCCTGCTGTGGAACTACGCCTACTACCTCTTTCAGCACGGCGACATCATCGCTAACGGTAATACCATTGCCGGCTTGGAGCCGGGTTCGCGCTGGGTGTGCGACCGGGAGATGGCTCTAGTAGGCCCCGAGCGTATGGTGCTCAACATCCAGCCCGACTAACTGCTGATGGAAGTAAAAGAAGAAAAAGACTTGCAGCTCGACCGCCTGGTGTTCTTTTCCGACGCCGTGGTGGCCATCGCCATTACCCTGCTGGCCCTCGACCTGCGCCTGCCGCGCCCCGGCCCCGAGCACCTGCACTGGGCCGACGTAGGCGCACAGTGGCGCACGTTTGCAGCGTTTCTGCTCTCGTTCATCAACATCGCCGGCTTCTGGCGCATGCACTACCGCTTCTGCATTTACCTGCGCCACGCCGACGACCGGCTACTGGGCCTCAATGTGGGCTGGCTGCTGTTTATCGTGCTGCTGCCCTTCACCACCACGCTCGTCAGCAGCTACTTTACCGATAAGCCGGCCATGCTGCTCTACTGTCTCAATACGCTGGTTATCGCCGTGTTGCAGAACTTTATCTGGGACTACGTGGTGGCGCGCCCGGCGCTGCTCAAGCCGCAGGCCCTCTCGCGCCTCACCAGCTACTATCTGCGCGCGTACTGCAACCTGGAGATGCTCAACGCTGCCGTGGCCGTCGGTGTGGCCTTCCTGAGCCCGGCGCTGGCCTTCGTGCTGCTTTTTCTTAAAATACCTACTATGCTGATTGTGTGGATATTCTACGGCCGCCGCCGCGCCCGGCAGCGGCGGCGCGGGCGCACGGACCTCATCCCCGACCCGCGAGGCTAGGGAGTGCTACTAGTGCGGGTGGGGCACCTCACCCGCACTAGTAGCACTCCCTAGCCTCGCCGGGCGTAATACACCGAAGCCTATCCCCCAAAATAATTCGCATCCATATCGGCCAGCAGCCCCATGTGCGTCGGCTGCCAGCCCAGGCGCTGCTGCGTCAGCGCGCTGCTGCCGGTTAGGTTCAGTCCTGCGAAGCGGGCCATCCAGCCGAGGTGCACGGGGGCTTCCTCGGCCGTGATGGATACCACCGGCACGCGGAGGCGGCGGCCGATTTCCTCGGCAATCTCGCGGAACGGAATGCCCGCTTCGCCTACGCCGTGGTAGCGGCTGCCGGCCTCGCCCTGCTCCAGCGCCAGCCGGTAGAGGTGGGCCGCGTCGAGGCGGTGCACGGCGGCCCAGCAGTTCTGCCCGTCGCCGATGTAAGCCGCTTTGCCTTTCTCGCGGGCTACCTGAATGAGGTAGGGCACGAAGCCGTGGTCACCGGCGTCGTGCACGGAGGAAGCCAGGCGCATTACCATGGCCCGCACGCCCTGCGGCACCAGCGCCAGCGTGGCCGGCTCGGAGGGGCGTATGCTGGAGGTAGACTCGTCGGTTTCGCGGCCGTTGGCCAGGCCCGCCAGACCAGACGTTGTCACCAGCGGCTTGTTGCTGCCAGCCAGTGCCTTGCCCAGCGCCGCAATAGCCTGCGCCTCCGTTTGGCCAGCCTTCTCGTACTGCGAGAAATCGTGGTTATAAGCCGTGTGAATGACGCCATCCACGCCAGTAGCGCCCCGAGTCAGGCTGTCCGGGTCGTCGATGGAGCCGCGAAACACCTCGGCACCTGCCGCCTCAATCGCCTGAGCCGCCTCGTCGGAGCGGGCCAGCCCGCGCACCTGGTGGCCGGCTTTCAATAATTCCTGCACCACGGCCGAGCCCACAAAGCCCGACGCGCCGGTTACGAAAACTTTCATAGTAGTCTGGGGAAAAGGTGAGTGATTACCCCGGCAAAGGTCCGGCGAGTGACGGCTGGTGGCGTTGCGCAAGGCAAAGCGTTTGCTGTATAAATCAAACAGACAGCCTCAGCACACCTAAAAGGCCGGTCATGCTGCGCGCAGCCGAAGCATCTCTACCGCGCAAGTAATCCTAATGTCAGAAGTTAGTGCTGGGGTAGAGATGCTTCGGCTGCGCGCAGCATGACCGGCCTTTTAGGTTCAGATGCTTACTGCTACTCCGCCGCCCCGGTACTCGCCCGGCGCGCACCCCGTCTGCCGCTTGAAGAAGTGGCAGAAGTGAGCTGTATCGGTGAAGCCCAGGCCATCGGCGACTTCGGCGACCGTCCAGGTGGTGTGGCGCAGTAGTTGCCGAGCCTCCTGGCCCAAGCGGACGGCGATGAGGGCAGTGGTAGTGCGGCCGGTAGCGTCCTTCAGTACCCGGTTGAGGTGGTTGACGTGCACGGCCAGCGCGTCGGCGAAGTCGCGGGCTGTGCGCAGGCCCAGCGCCTGCCCCGGCGTGGCCAGCGGAAACTGCCGCTCCAGCAGTTCCGTGAACCGCGCCGCCAGCCGGGCCGCGGCGGGCGGGGCCAGGGTGGCGGCGGTAGGCGGCAGTAGCTTTTGGGCTAGAAATATCAACTCCAGCAGGTAGGCCCGTAGCAGCTCGTGCTTGTAGGCGTAGCCCGAGGTCATTTCCCGCGTCATCTTCTCGAAAATGACGGCTACGGCCGCGTAGTCGTCCTCGCCCAGCGGCAGCACCGGGCAGGCGGCCGGCTGAAAAACGGGTAGCTCGTCGGGCACCAGGCTGCCCTTTACGGGCACCAGAAACTCGTCGGTGAACACGCAGAAGCAGCCCACTTGCTCGGCATCGTGCGGGTGCCAACGGTAAGGCACCCGCGAGGTCACGAGCCACAGCGCCGGCCCGGCTACCTCCACCGTGCGGTCGGCCACCTCCACCCGGCTGCGCCCCCGCATCAGGCTAATCTTGTAGAACGGCCGCCGCCCAAAGCTCATCGGCGGCCGGCTGCCGCGGGTGGCTAGCAGGTCGGCGATGTTGAAGACGTTGAACTGCCCGGTTTCGGCGGCCGTGGCGGCGGGCAGCAGGCGGCCGGTCTCGGCGGCCGTGGCTTCGGCCAAGTACTCGTGGTAGGTGGCGGCGGGCATCGCGGTAGGCTGTAAGAAGTCAAAGGTAAATTGTTCTTGATTGTACCTTGTGTCTTCAATACTCACCTTGCAAAGTGTCTATAACTTGATTATGAACAAATTAAATATATTTGTTAGCTCAACTTGCTATGATTTATCGCAAATCAGGGTTGACATGTCAGACTTCATAGGCGGTGTTGGCCACAATCCTGTTCTGTCAGAATTTGATAACTTTCCTGTTAATCCGCAAGAAAATACGATTAAGAATTGCATCAATGCTGTTCGAGACTCTGCTGATATAATGATTTTAATAGTCGGTAATAGATACGGTAGTCTAGTCGATACAGGAAAATCTATCACTAATTCAGAATTTTTAGCAGCAAAACAAAAGCGAATACCCATCTTCGTTTTTGTAGATAAAAAAACGTTAAGCGCATTATATTTTTATAAAGAAAACAAAGATGCTAATTTTTCTAAATTTGTAGACTCTACAAAGGTATTTGATTTTATAAATGAAATCAGAAATGATTCACAATTATGGACATTTGAATTTGAAAAAGCTCAGGATATAGTATCAATATTGAAAGTTCAATTATCTTATCTTTTCAGAAATAGTCTCAAGATAAGAGCAAAGTATGAGCAGAGAATACCAAGTGTATTCAGGTTAGGCGTTTCAGACGATGCTATTAGAATACTTGTAGATAAGGAAGATTTATATGAGTATATATTCTTTGCGCAAGTATTATTTGATGAAATGCAGAATAAAATGCATGTATACAATGATTATAAATATAGCATTCGTTACGGAATAAAATCCATGATTCGTTCAAATAGTGAAATTATGGATTGGGTTTCTAATCGAATAGATTCAATATCTAATCTAGTTGTATCTTTAGGAAGTCTAGTCAACAGAGCACTTGCTGATTTTTTGAACGAACCGGGTGTTCCCGCTGATTTAAATGGGTTATTTTATGTGGCTAAAACTTATGCTAATATATATGAGGAATTACTTAGATGGTCTATCGATACCAATTGCACATCTGTTCCCGATTATTGTGAAGAAGTTAAAATAAAATTAGCTGCTCTAGCAAATAAAGTATTGATTAGCTTAAGAGAGTTTCCTAAAATAATTATGGATAACTTAATTAATGCGAAATCATCTATAGAACTTAATGAGAAAGTTGAGCTTAGTTTATCTCTAAAGGTCGAATTAGATGAGCAAGCTTTACAAGAATATAATGTGGAGTTTGAGAAATTAACCCTCAAACTATTATCTTAAAAAATAAAAAGCCGCCCCGGCAGCACCAGCTACCGGGGCGGTTCCGTTACGGCCCTAGCCAGCTTTACCCCCGCATCCCCGGCCCGTTCTTGCTGGGCAGGTTGGTTTTGCCCATCAGGTATATGTCAATCTGGCGGGCAGCCTCGCGGCCTTCGGAAATGGCCCAGACTATTAGCGACTGGCCGCGGCGCATGTCGCCGGCCACGAACACGCCGGGCACGCTGGTGTGGTAGGTGGTTTCGGGGGCGTGCACGTTGCCGCGCGCGTCGAGGCCCACGCCGAGTTGGCCAAGCAAGCCGGCGTTGGCCGGGCCGGTGAAGCCCAGGGCCAGCAGCACCAGCTGGCAGGGCATCTCGCGGTCGGAGTTCGGGATTTCCTCGAAGCGGACGCGGCGGCCCATCTCGTCGGTTTCCCAGGTGATGTCGCTTACCAGCAGGGCGCGCACCTGGCCTTGCTCGTCGCCCAGGAAGGCCTTGGTATTGACGCCCCAGTAGCGCTGGCAGCCCTCCTCGTGCGAGCTGCTGGTGCGGAACACATTGGGGTACAGCGGCCAGGGCGTGTGGGCCGGGCGCTCCTCGCCGGGCTGGTGCATCATGGCAAACTGGGCCACCGAGCGCGCCTGCTGGCGGTTGGCGGTGCCCACGCAGTCGGAGCCCGTATCGCCGCTGCCGATTACCACCACGTCGAGCCCGTCGGCCAGGATATGCTCCGAGTCAATGGGCGTGTCGCTGACGCGGCGGTTTTGCTGCGTGAGGTACTCCATGGCGTAGTGGATGCCGCCCAGCTCGTGGCCGGGCAGCTTCAGCTCGCGCGGGGCCGAGGCGCCGGCGGCCAGCACTACCGCGTCGAAGCCGGCGCGCAGCTCGGCGGCCGAGAGGTCGCGGCCGATTTCGACGTTGCAGCGGAAGGTTACGCCAGCGGCTTCGAGCAAGGAGATGCGGCGCTCAATCACCCACTTCTCCAGCTTGAAATCGGGCACGCCGTAGCGCATGAGGCCCCCAGGGTGCGGGTCGCGCTCGAACACCGTGACCGTGTGGCCGGCCTCAGTGAGCTGAGCCGCCACGGCCAGCCCGGCCGGGCCGCTGCCCACCACGGCAATGGTTTTGCCGGTTTTGAGCACCGGCGCCGTTGGCTGCACGAAACCCTTCTCGAAGGCAATCTCGATGATGTGCTTCTCGATTTCCTCGATGGCCACCGGGGCGCTGTGGATGCTCAACACGCAGGCCGACTCGCAGGGCGCGGGGCAGATGCGGCCGGTAAACTCGGGGAAGTTGTTGGTAGCCGAGAGGATGTCGTAGGCCGCCCGCCAATCCTGCTGGTACACCGCCTCGTTGAACTCGGGGATGATGTTGCCCAGCGGGCAGCCCGAGTGGCAGAATGGGATGCCGCAGTTCATGCACCGCGCCGCCTGCTGGTGCAGCTGCCCCTCGGGGTAGAGGCCGATAAACTCCTGGTAGTGGGCCACGCGCTCGGTCGGGGCCGCCTTGGGTGGCGCGGTGCGCGGGTATTCTTTGAAGCCGGTGATGTTGCCCATGATTGTACTGGCGGTGCGCCTCACCCCCCGGACCCCTCTCCTTCAGAGAGGGGGAGCCGAGGCGGCATTTGAAAAATGGTAATCGGTGGTCTTAAAATTAACTACTTAAGGAAGCAATGATTCCTAAGAGACGTCATGCTGAGCTTGCCGAAGCATCTTGGCAGAACAGCCCCTAGGGTATCCGCCAGCCAAGATGCTTCGGCAAGCTCAGCATGACGCTCTACTGCGTCGCCTCGGCTCCCCCTATCCTTTTCGGGGAGGGGGCCGGGGGGTGGGGCTACACGTTCACCTTGCGCCCCACCAGCACCCGCTTGTACTCCAGCGGGAACACTTTTACGAAGCGCCCGGCTTCCTCCTCCCAGCTGCCCAGCAGGAAGTTGGCCAGGTGGCTGCCGGTCAGCTCATGGTGCTGCTTCAGCAGGGCCAGGATTTCCTTTTCGTCCTCCTCCATGAGGCCTTCCAGCGATACCATGTCGGGGTTGCAGTTGGCGGGGAAGGTGCCTTCGGGGTCGTAGACCCAGGCCAGGCCGCCGCTCATGCCGGCGGCGAAGTTGCGGCCAGTGCGCCCTAGGATGAGCACCCGGCCCCCGGTCATGTACTCGCAGCCGTGGTCGCCCACGCCTTCGACTACGGCGGTGGCGCCGGAGTTGCGCACGGCGAAGCGCTCGCCGGCCTTGCCGCGCACGTACAGCTCGCCCGAGGTGGCACCGTAGAGGGCCACGTTGCCGATGAGGATGTTATTCTCCGGCACGAAGGTGCTGGCGGCGGGCGGGAAGATGGCCAGCCGCGCCCCGCTCAGGCCCTTGCCCACGTAGTCGTTGGCTTCGCCTTCGAGCTGGAAGGTGAGGCCCTTGGTGGCGAAGGCGCCGAAGCTCTGGCCGGCCGAGCCGGTGAAGCGGTAGCGCAGCGTGTCGGCGGGCAGGCCGGCGGCGTGGTAGCGCTTGGTGACCTCATTGCTGAGCAGCGTGCCAATGGTGCGGTCGGTGTTCTTCACCGCGAAGCTGGCTTCTACCGGCTCCTGGCGCTCCAGGGCGGGGCCGGCTTTCTCGAACAGCTGCCAGTCGAGCACCTCGGCGATGCCGTGGTCCTGCTCCTCGCTCTTGTAGAGGGTGCCGCCCGAGAGGTTGGGGGCGGGCGAGAGCACTGCGTCGAGGTTGAGGAGCTTGGCCTTCCAGTGGCCGGCCTCGGGGTTCACTTTCAGGAACTCGCTGCGGCCCACCATCTCGTTGAGGGTGCGGAAGCCCAGCTCGGCCATGATTTCGCGCAGCTCCTCGGCCAGGAAGCGGAAGAGGTTGACGATGTGCTCGGGCTTGCCGCTGAAGAGCTTGCGCAGCTCGGGGTCCTGGGTGGCCACGCCGACCGGGCAGGTGTTGAGGTGGCACTTGCGCATCATGATGCAGCCGCCGGCGATGAGCGCGGCCGTGGCCACGCCAAACTCCTCGGCCCCTAGGAGGGCGGCTACGGCCAGGTCGCGGCCGGTTTTCATCTGGCCGTCGGCTTGCAGCACCACGCGGCTGCGGAGCTGGCTGCGCAGCAGCGTCTGGTGGGCTTCGGCCAGGCCCAGCTCCCAGGGCAGGCCGGCGTGGCGGATACTGCTCAGGGGTGAGGCGCCGGTGCCGCCGTCGTAGCCGGAGATGAGAATCACGTCGGCGTGGGCCTTGGCGACGCCGGCGGCGATGGTGCCCACGCCCGCTTTACTCACCAGCTTCACGTTGATGCGGGCGGCGCGGTTGGCATTCTTGAGGTCGAAGATGAGCTGGGCCAGGTCCTCGATGCTGTAGATGTCGTGGTGCGGCGGGGGCGAGATGAGGCCCACGCCGGGCGTGGCGTGGCGCACCTTGGCAATCCACTCATCTACCTTGTGGCCAGGAAGTTGCCCGCCCTCGCCGGGTTTGGCGCCCTGGGCCATCTTGATTTGCAGCTCGTCGGCGTTGGTGAGGTAGTGGGCCGTGACGCCGAAGCGGGCCGAGGCAATCTGCTTGATGGCCGAGCGCATGGAGTCGCCGTTTTCCATAACCTCGTAGCGCAGCGGGTCTTCGCCGCCCTCGCCGGTGTTGCTCTTGCCGCCGATGCGGTTCATGGCGATGGCCAGGGTGCTGTGCGCCTCGTGCGAGATGCTGCCAAACGACATGGCGCCGGTGGCGAAGCGCTTCATGATGCGCTCAGCCGGCTCCACCTCCTCCAGGGCAATACTGGGGCGGTGCCGCGCGAAGCCCAGCAGCCCCCGGATGGTAAAGAGCTGGTTGGGGTGCTCGTTGAGCAGCTGGGCGTACTTCTTGTAGGTCTGGTAGTTGCCGGTGCGGGTGGCGTGCTGGAGCAGGTGCACGCTCTCGGGGTCGAACATGTGGGCCTCGCCCTGGCGGCGCCACTGGTACACGCCGCCGGCCGGCAGCAGCTCGGGCCCGAGGGTGGTTTCCTGCTTGTAGCCCTGGCAGTGCTTGTGCAGCGTTTCCTTGGCAATCTCGTCCAACCCCAGGCCCTCGATGCGCGTCACGGCGCCGCTGAAGTAGGCATCCACCACGGCCTGGTTGAGGCCCAGAATCTCGAACACCTGCGCGCCGTGGTAGCTCTGCAGGGTCGAGATGCCCATCTTGGAGAAGATTTTGAGCAGCCCGTCGCACACGGCCTTGATGTAGTTGTAGGCCAGCTTCTCGTAGGGCAGCGCCGTGCCCAGCAGCCCCGCCGCGTGGCGCGTCTGGATGGTGGCCAGCGCCAGGTAGGGGTTAATGGCGGTGGCTCCGAAGGCCAGCAGGCAGGCGAAGTGGTGCACCTCCCACACGTCGCCGGCCTCCACCACGAGGCCCACCGAGCCGCGCATCCCGCGCTTTATCAGGTGGTGGTGCACGGCCGACACGGCCAGCAGCGAGGGCACCGGGGCGTGCTCCGAGTCCATGGCGCGGTCGGAGAGGATGAGTACCTCAAAGCCGTCGTGCACGGCGTCTTCGGCGTAGCGGCACAGGCGCTCCACGCCGCGCTGCAGGGCGCCGGGCTTGCCGTCGGCCTTGAAGTAGGTTTGCAGCGTCTTGGCCTGAAACGAGCCGGTGTCAATGCTGCGCAGCTTTTCCAGCTCATGGTTGTTGAGGATGGGCTGCTTGGCGGCTACGCAGTGGCAGTGCCTAGGGTCCTCGTCGAGGATGTTGCCGTTGTTGCCGATGAAGGTGGCCAGGCTCATCACCAGCCGCTCCCGGATGGGGTCGATGGGCGGGTTGGTGACCTGGGCGAAGAACTGCTTGAAGTAGCTGCTCAGGTGCTGGGGCTGGTCGGAGAGCACGGCCAGGGGCACATCCACGCCCATCGAGCCGATGGGCTCCTTGCCATCCAGGGCCATCGGGGCGAGCACGGTTTCGATGTCCTCGCGGGTGTAGCCGAAGGCCTGCTGGTACTTGAGCACGGCCTCGGCGCCGAGGTCGGTGAAGGCCAGGCGCGGCTCGGGCAGGTCCTCGAGGCTTATCTGGTTGTTATCGAGCCAGTCGCCGTAGGGCTGCTGGCTGGCGGCTTGGGCTTTAATCTCGCGGTCGGAGAGGATGCGGCCCGCCTTGGTGTCCACCACGAACATCTTGCCCGGCTGCAAGCGCCCCTTCTTGATGATGGTTTCCGGCGCCAGCGGCAGCACGCCGGCCTCGGAGGCCACCAGTACCCGCCCGTCATTAGTGACGGCGTAGCGCAAAGGCCGCAACCCATTCCGGTCGAGCATGGCGCCCACCAGCGTGCCGTCGGTGAAGTTGAGGGCCGCCGGACCGTCCCAGGGGGCCATAAAGGTGGCGTGGAACTCGTAGAAGGCTTTTTTGAGCGGGTCCATCTGCTCGTTGCCGTCCCAGGCTTCGGGCACCAGCATCATCAGCACGTGGGGCAGCGAGCGGCCGCAGTGCAGCAGCAGCTCCACGATGTTGTCGAGGCAGGCCGAGTCCGACTGGCCGGGGTCGATGACGGGCAGCAGCATCTCCATCTCCTCGGCCGTGAAGTAGGGCGAGGTGTAGGTGGGCAGGCCGGCGTAAAACCAGTTCAAGTTGCCCCGCAGCGTGTTAATCTCGCCGTTGTGCGCCAGGTAGCGGAAGGGCTGGGCCAGCTTCCACGAGGGCATGGTATTGGTGGAGAAGCGCGAATGCACCAGCCCGAACGCGGAGGTCACGCGCTCGTCGCTGAGGTCGGGGAAGTACATGCCCACCTGGTAGGTCGTGAGCTGCCCCTTATAGACGATGGTGCGGCACGAGAGCGAGGCGAAGTAAAACGACTCCAGCGCCGCCGGTAGCTGCTCGGTCAAGAGCTTGATAACCAGCCGGCGCAGCACAAACAGCTTGCGCTCAAAGTCGGCCTCCTGCACCACCCCTAGGGGCCGCCCCAGCACCAATTGCTCAATGGCCGGCTCGGCCGACAGGGCCGTGACGCCAATGCCTTCGGTGCGCACCGGCACCGGCCGGTAGCCCAGCACCGGGAAGCCCAGTTGCGCCGCCGCCTGCCCGATGAGCTCCTTGCAGGCCACCCGCAGCTTCTCCTTCTTGGGCAGAAACACCATGCCCACGCCGTACTCGCCCGGCTCGGGCAGCCGGATGCCGTGGGCCACGCACTCCTCCAGCAGAAACCAGTGCGGCAGCTGAATGAGCACCCCCGCCCCGTCGCCCGAGTCGGAATCGCAGCCGCAGGCGCCGCGGTGCTCCATGTTGGCCAGCATCGTGAGGGCGTCGGCCACCATCTGGTGGCTCTTGCGCCCGTCGATGCTGGTGATAAAGCCGGTTCCGCAGGCATCGTGCTCAAACTCGGGGCGATACAGGGTAGTCATGGGTTTGGTGACAGTTAGCAAGTGGTTGTACCGTGGACTCTGCGAGTCCGCGCGTGGGTGCGCCGGCCGCCCAACCGCGCGGACTCGCAGAGTCCACGGTACGGGCGGGCACGCCTAGCCGGCGCTGGCCCCCAGCTGCTTGCAAAGCAGCGAGGCTAACGCCGAGCAGTCGGCATCCACGAAAGGCTGGGGGGAGAGGGGGAGGGAGAGCAGTAGCTAAACCGCAGGCAGCCAGAAAAAATCAAGCGCCAGCCTAGTTTTTTGCTATTTCACTCGCAAGATAGGGCAAGCGCCGGTTGCGGCAAACTCTTATTTCACCGCCGGTCCTCGCGCACGGCGGCCAGCGCCCCGGCCCGCGCTGCCCGAATGTGGGCAATGATGTCGTCCAGGTTGTGCCCATCGGAGGCGCGGGCAAACACAAACGGGCCGTCGCCGCGCATCCGGCGCGAGTCGCGGGCCATCACGTCCAGGTCGGCGCGCACCAGTGGCGCTAGGTCTATCTTGTTAATAACCAGCAAGTCGGCTTGCGTGATGCCTGGCCCGCCCTTGCGCGGCACCTTGTCGCCGCCGCTCACGTCGATGACGTAGATGGAGTAATCGACCAACTCGCGGCTGAAGTGGGCGGCCAGGTTGTCGCCGCCGCTTTCCACGAACAGCACATCCAACTGCCCGTCGAAGCGCTGCATCAGCTCCTCCAGCGCGTCCATATTGAGCGAAATATCCTCCCGGATGGCCGCGTGCGGGCACCCGCCGGTTTCGACGCCGATTATTCGGTCCTCGCTCAACGCACTCTCGCGCACCAGAAACTCGGCGTCCTCTCGCGTGAAGATGTCGTTGGTAACGACCCCTAGGCGGTACTCGTCGCGCAGGTGCTCGCACAGCGCCTTGAGCAGCGCCGTTTTGCCAGTACCCACCGGCCCGCCCACGCCCACCGTAAAGGCCCGCTTGCGAAAATTCCGGTACGGCGGCAGCCGCCGCGTTTCGCGCTCCGAGAAGCTGCCGGGCGACTCCAGCGCTTCGTGGCTGTGGCCGTGGAGGAGCAGGGCGAGTTTATCAACGAAGGCCATATTTTTAATGACTAACGATTAGTGACAAATGACTAATGTAAGAGCGTTATGCTGAGCTTGCCGAAGCATCTTGGCAGGGCTGCCTCTGCCGCTTTTGACCAAATTTCATAACGCCGATTTTATAAAATTGCATAGCCTTCGTGAATGACATATTGCAAAGTAGGATATCAGACATTTTCAGATACATATTAACTTTTAGCAATGCCTCATCCAAATTCGTTAGATATGAGTCGCGCCGGCCAACGACAACATAGATTGCTGGCTTGTCAAACAGTGAATGCGCGTACTCAGTGACTTTATCAAGTTTGAATTCGCTTGCCGTTTCATGGTTTAAGCCAACGTAAATCGGTTCTGACCAATTAAAGTCTGTGAGGCAATGCTGACTTGAAATAAATATATTCCTTGAGTCCATAGCAATAGCATTTATTTCTACTTAGAAGTCCTAGGTGGCGTGGTAGAGATGCTTCGGCCAGCTCAGCATGACGTTCTGTTGAAAATCTTGCTAGCACTGAAACAGCCGCGAGTATAGCTCCTCGTGCAGCGTTTGAGCCACGTCGAGCAGCACGGTGCAGCGGGTGGCTTCGGTGTAGGGCGGCACTACCGTCAGCAGTTCCTCAAAGATGCCGTAGAAGTCGTGTTGTAGGCGGTGGCCGGCCATCGGGCCGAGCAGCCCTAGGCGGATGGCGGCGCTGAGCTGGTCGCGCAGGGTGAGGTGCAGGTAGGTGGCTTGCAGGTCGGCCACCGGGAAGCCTACCCGACCCAGGGTGTAGCCGAACAGCGGCCCGAAATGCGCGGGCAGCTCCTGCCGGGCCAGGGTGGCCCCTAGGGTTTCCAGGCCGGCCTCGGGGTAGAAAGTCGCCAGCAGCTTCAGCCAGCTCTTGCCCTGCGTGACGCTGGCGCGGTGCAGGGCGGGCACCAGCAGCTGGGCGTCGTACTCAAGCAGCAGCGGCCCTAGGGCCTCGACCGGCGCGGTGGCGGCCGAGGTGAGGAAGGGCAGCTCGAGGCTCACGGCCTGCTGCAAGAACGAGTAGAGGTAGGCCCGAAACTCGGTTTCGGTGCGCAGCAGGCCGAAGGTGAGGGCGCTTTCCAGGCCGTAGGAGTAGGCAAACGAGCCGGTGGGCAGGGCCGAATCGGCGAGGTGCAGCAGGCGGGCGAGCTGGGACATGGCGGGGCCGCAAGCTACGCGCCGCCGCGGGTTTGGTGCCTAGTAGAACCCTAGGGGGTAAGCAGGGCGGCCAGCTGCCGCAGGGTTATTTCGGCCGTTTTGGCGGCGTAGCGGTAGTTTACCAAGCGGTAGCCGGCATCCTCGAAGCTCTGCTGAGCCAGCTTCACGTCTACCAGCGTCGAGAGGCCCGCATCGAGGCGCAACTGCACTAGCTTGAGCAGCTTGCGGGCGGTGGTGTAGTTTTCCTCGGCGGTGGCTACCTGCCTAAGTTGCACTTGGTAGGCCTCCCAGGCCTTGAGCGCGTTCAGGCGGTAAGTTTTTTGCAGGCTGGTGCGCTGCAGCTCGGCGGTGCGGGTATTCAGCCGGGCAATATCGACTAGGCGCTTATTTACGCCGCCTGTGTAGAGCGGCACGCTCAGCGAGAGGCCGGCGTAGGGGCCATAGCTCTGGTTGAAGAGCGTGGTACCCACCGAGTTGGCGTTGCGGGCGAAGTTGGTGCCCGCGTTGGCGCTGATGGCGGGAAAGCGCACGGCCTGGGTTTCGCGCTCCACCAGCTGCTGCACGGCCACCTGGCGCTCGGCGGCCAGCAGGTCGGGGTTGCGCTCCAGGGCCGTTTCGATTTCCGGCCAGCTCAGAGTATTGCTCACCGGGATGCTGTCTTCCACGGCCACGGGTGTGTTCAGGTCCAGGGTGAGGGCGCGCAGCAAATCGGCGGTGGCCTGCTGGGCGGCCAGGGCCTGCTGCTGCTGGGTCAGCAGTTGGGCATTCAGGTCGAGTTGGGCCTGAAACTTGTCGGCGTTGTTGGCTAGCCCCACGCTCTGGCGGGTCTCAATCAGGCGCAGCTTCTGGCGCGTCACTTCCACCGAGGCCTCCAGGGTGCGGATGTAGCGCTGCTGCTGCACCACGGCGAAGTACTTGAGGCTCACGTCGGCCAGCACGTTCTGGATGGTGGAGTTTACCTGCAAAGCGCTAATTTGCTGCAGCTCGTCGAGGCGCTTGCGGGTGGCGCGCACCCGGCCGCCGTTGTAGAGCAGGTAGCTGCCCGTGAGGCCCGCCGCGTACTGGCTCGACTGCGCTCCCGTCACGGCCCGGTTCACGTTGCCGCCGGTGCTGGCGTTGAAGATTTCCTGACTGGTGTTGTTAATCACGCCGTTGGTGCTGGCGGCGATGCCCACTGTGGGCAGCCCGCCCGCAAAGCCCAGGGTGTTACGCGTTTGCTGCACCTGCTCGTTGGTTTGGCTGATTTCCACGTCGAGGCTGTTCTTGAGCGCCGTTTGCAGCGCCGCCTGTAGCGTAAGCACCGGGCCCGGCCCCCCGCGCCCAGCCGGCGACTCGGTGGGCGTGGCCGTTTGGGCGAGGGCCAGGCTGGGAAGCAGTAAAAAGCTGAAAAGGGGAAGTTTCATTGAGAGTGGCCCTAGGGGCTTGCGGTGCCTCTAGGCCACCAGTTCGGCGGGCGCGTGGGCGTCTACTGGTGCGTCGGTTGTGTCGGTAGGCTTGCGCTCCTTAGCAATGAAGGTATACACGGCCGGAATAACTAACAACGTGAGAATGAGCGAGAACAGGATACCACCCACGATAACCGTACCCAGTGGCTTGCGGCTGGTGCTGGCCGCCCCCAGGCTTAGGGCAATGGGCAGGGCCCCTAGGGCGGTGGCCAGCGACGTCATTAGGATGGGGCGCAGGCGCTGCTGGGCGGCCAGGCGCACGGCCTCGTGCAGGGGCAGGCCGGCGTCGCGCTGGTGGTTGGCAAACTCCACGATGAGAATACCGTTTTTCGTCACCAGGCCGATGAGCATAATCATCCCAATTTGCGAGAAGATGTTGAGCGTCTGGCCCATTACCCACAGGCTGAGCAGGGCCCCGGCCAGCGCCAGCGGCACCGTGATGAGGATGATGAGCGGGTCGCGGAAGCTCTCGAACTGGGCGGCCAGCAGCAGGTAAATCAGCACCAGCGCCAGCACGAAGGCAAAGGCCGTATTGCCCGAGCTTTCGGCAAAGTCGCGCGATGAGCCCGTAAGCGCCGTTTGGAAGCTGGCATCCAGCACCTTATCGGCAATGGCTTGCATAGCCTTTACGCCGTCGCCCACGGTTTTGCCCTCGGCCAGCTGCGCCGATAGGGTGGCCGCCTTCAGGCGGTTGAAGTGGTAGAGGGTGCTGGGGTTGGCGTCTTCCACGCGCTGCACCACGGCCGAAAGCGGAATGCTCTCGCCCCGGCTGTTGGTGACGTAAAGCTGGCTGATGTCGCCGGGCTTGCCGCGCTGGCTGCGCTCCACCTGCCCGATTACCTGGTACTGGCGCCCGTCGAGCAGGAAGTAGGCCATGCGCCGGCCCCCGAAAGCGCCCTGCACGGCGGCCACCACTTGCTGCGTCGTTAGCCCTAGGTCCCTGATTTTGAGGCGGTCGAAGCGCAGCTGCACTTCGGGCTTGTTGAATTTCAGGTTGGCGTCCACGTTCTGGAAGGTGGGGTCCTGGCGGGCGGCGGCCAGAAACTTAGGCAGCGCCTCCTTAATCTTACCCAGGTCCACGTTTTGCAGCACAAACTGCACCGGCACGCTACTCTTAGAGCCCGAGCCCACGGCAATCGTCTGCTCCTGCACCACGAAAATGCGCGCGTCGTTGAAGCGCTTGGTATTCTTGGTCAGGTACTTGGCAATGTCATCCTGCGAGCGCTTGCGCTCATCGGGCGGCACCAGCCCTAGGCGTACCTGGGCCGTATTGGCGCTGCCGCCGGCCGGCGTGCGCGCAAACACGAAGTCCAGCTCGGGCACCGAGTCCTGCACGAAGGTGGCTACCCGGTCGGCCGTTTCCTGCATGGCGCTGTAGCTCATGCCCTCGGGGCCGGTCAGGGTGAGGCGCACGCTGCTGCGGTCTTCCAGCGGGGCCAGCTCGGTGGGCAGGCCGCGGCCGATGAAGTAGATGAGGCCGCCGCAGGCCAGCACCACCACCCAGGCCAGGCTGCGCACCCGCAAAAAACCACCTACCAGCTTGCCGTAGCCGTTTTCCATACCCTGAAAGAACGGCTCAGTGCGGTCGTAAAACTTGCCGTGCCCGCTGCCGCCGTCTTTGTTTTCGCGGTGCAGCACCACGTTGAGCACCGGCGTAATAGTAAGCGACACGAAGGCCGAAATCAGCACCGCGCCGGCCACCACCACCCCAAACTCGCGGAATAAGCGCCCGGTAAATCCCTGCAAAAAAATGACCGGCAAAAACACCACCGCCAAGGTGAGCGAAGTGGAGATAACGGCGAAGAAAATCTCCTTGCTGCCCTCCAGCGCCGCGCGCTTGATGTCCATCCCCTCCTCCAGCTTGCGGAAGATGTTCTCCGTCACCACGATGCCGTCGTCTACCACCAGGCCCGTGGCCAGCACAATGCCCAGCAAGGTCAGAATGTTGATGGTGAAACCCGCCAGGTACATCACGAAGAACGTGGCAATCAGCGAGATGGGAATGTCGATGAGCGGACGCAGGGCCGTGAGCCAGTTGCGGAAAAATAGGAAAATCACGACCACCACCAGCCCAAACGAGATGAGCAGCGTTTCCTCGACTTCCTTAATCGAGTTCTTCACAATGCGGGTGTTATCGATGATGACGCGCATCTCGATGTCCTGCTTGTTTTCCTTCTGCACCTCGGCCAGGCGCTTGTAAAATTCGTCGGCAATCTGCACGTAGTTCGAGCCTGGCTGCGGCGTAATGGCCAGGCCTACGGCTAAGGCGCCGTTCAGCTTCCAGCTTTGCTCGTAAGTTTCGGGCCCTAGGACCACCCGCGCCACGTCGCCCAGGCGCACGATGCCCTGGGCGTTCTCGCGCAGAATCAGGTCCCGAAACTGCTGCTCGGTCGAGAAGCGCGCCATCGTGCGGATGGTCAGCTCGGTTTGGCCGCCGTAGATTTTGCCGGCCGGCACCTCCACGTTCTCGGCGTTCAGGGCGTTCTGCACGTCCGTAAACGACACCTGGTAGGCGTCCATCTGGGCTGGGTCGAGCCAGAGGCGCATGGCGTAGCGCTGCTGCCCGAAGATGTTGATGGCCGACACCCCGTTGATGGTTTGGAAGCGCTGCTGCAAGTTGTTCTCGGCAAAGTCGCTCAGTTCCAGCAGGCTCTTGGTGCGGCTCTGCACCGCCAGAATTAAGATGTTGTCGGAGTTGGCGTCCGACTTGGCCACCACCGGCGGCGCGTCAATATCCTGCGGCAGCGAGCGCACGCCCTGGCCCACCTTGTCGCGCACGTCGGAGGCGGCGGCCTCCAAATCGACCCCTAGGTTGAACTCGACCGTGATGTTGCTCGACCCCAGCGAGCTGCTGCTGGTAATGGACCGGATGCCCGGAATGCCGTTAATCTGCTTTTCGAGCGGCTCCGTTATCTGGTTTTCAATCACGTCGGCGTTGGCCCCGGTGTACGAAGTCGTCACGCTGATAATCGGCGGGTCGATGGCCGGGTAGTCGCGCAGGGCCAGAAACGAGAACCCCACCCCGCCGAAGAGTAGCAGCAGTAGGTTGATGACCGTGGCCAGCACCGGCCGCTTCAGGGATAGTTCGGATATGTTCACAGGAAGTAATTAGTAATGAGCAATGAACAAGAACGTCATGCTGAGCTTGCCGAAGCATCTCTACCGCTTCGTTGCAACGATTCAGGCGAAGCGGTAGAGATGCTTCGGCAAGCTCAGCATGACGTTCTTGTTCATTTTTAACTCTTCGCTACTGCTTTACGCACTTTCACCGGCTTGCCGGGCTGCGTAAAGAGCACGCCCTTGGTCACCACCGAGTCGCCGGGCGCTAGGCCGCTCAGAATGGCGATGCTGTCGTTTTGGCGGTCGCCGGTTTGCACGTTCTGCATCTTGGCCTGGCCATTTTTCACCAGCACCACCTGGTCGGCCTGGTCGCCGGGCACGATGGCGCTGGTGGGCAGCTGCACGCGCTGGCGGGTCGCGCCGGTGCTCACGCTGATGCGGGCGAAGGTGCCCGGCGTGGCCGGCACGCCGGCCGGCAGCAGGGCGCGCACCGTCAGGTTGCGGGTGGTTTGGTTGACCTGGCTTTCCAGGGCTTGCACGGTGGCTAGGTAGCGGCGACCCCCTAGGCGCACCACCACCCGGCTGCCCGGCTGCACCAGCGGCGCATTAGCTTCGGGCAGCGTGAAATCTACCTTCAGGTTATCGTCGGCCCGCACCGTGGTGAGGATAGTGGCGGGGGTCACGTAGGCGCCGGGGCTTACCTGGCGCAGGCCTACCACCCCGCCAAAGGGCGCGCGGATAATCGTTTTGGCCAGCAGCGCGCGAGTGTAGGCGGCGTCGGCCTCGTTGCTTTGCACCTGGCTCACGGCCAGGTCATAGTCGGCCTGATTAACGCCCTGCATGGCCAGCAGCTTTTCGAGGCGCTGCTGCGAGAGGTGCGATACCTTCAGCAGGGCGTTGGTTTTGGCCAGCTGGGCCTGCAGGTCGGCGTCGTTGATGCGCGCAATAACGGTGCCCTTGGCGATGTGCTGGCCCTCGCGCACGTTCAGAAACGTGAGGCGGCCGCTGACCTCAGGGTGCAGCTCGACGTAGTTGCTGGCCACCACCGCGCCGTTGGCCACCACCGAGTCGCCGCTGGCGGTGGGGCGGGCCACCAGCACGTCTACCAGGGCCGGGCCGGCGTTCTTCTTGTCGCCACCCTTAGCGGCTTTGTCGGTTTTGGCGTGGCAGCCCCCCAGCAGGGCTAGGGTGCTGGCAGCCAGCAAATAAAGCGGCGCGGAAAACAGGCGCATAAAAGGCAGCGAAGAAAAAACGACTGGCGGCGCGGCAGTCATTGCCGCCCGCGCGCCAAGCCAGGTGCAACGAACCCGGCAAAGTTCGGGTTCCGGCTGCTGGCGTCGGCAAAGACAGTCCAAGCCGGCCGAGGTTGCGCCCGCTACGTATTTTCAGCCCATGAAGAAGCCCGCCGCCCCGCCGCCCTCCACCCCGCCCACCGAGCGCAACTTTTTCCACGACGTGTACGAGGTGGTGCGCCTCATTCCGCCGGGCCGCGTGAGCACCTACGGCGCTATTGCGCACTACCTGGGCACCCGGCAGGGCAGCCGCGCCGTGGGCTACGCCCTCAACGCCAGCAACCTCGACGCGCTCACGGCCAAGCGCGAGCACCCCGTGCCGGCCCACCGCGTCATCAACCGCCTCGGGCAGTTGTCGGGCCGCCACCATTTTCCCACCCCCACCGCCATGCAGGAGCGCCTAGAGGCCGAGGGCGTGCGCGTGGAAGATGCCACTGTGGTAGACTTCAACCGGCTGTTCTGGGACCCGAGCAAAGAGCTGGAGTAGCGGCTACTGTGGGAGCCGCTCGTAGATTACTTGGCTTAGCACGGTGCGGTACGTCACGTACTGACCAGGAATTTTGCGCTCGGTTACGCCGTAGGTGTGCAGGATAAGCCGACCTTGCCCATCGAGCCCGACCTGGCAGACGCCGCCCCCCGCTTTGCTCAACCCGTACAGCAAGAGGTAGCGGCCACTGACCAACTCGTATTTTCGGCGACCCTCTTTTTTGAGCGCCGCCCCCGCCGGTGCCATAAATTGCGTTACGTGCCCATCGGCTGTTAGCAATTCGTTCTGGCCAGTATCTGCCTCCGGATGCGGCAGCAGTTGCACGCTGCGGTATATCCGTTTATCCAGCAGCGCAGCCGAATCGGTGTGTGCAATGGTGCGCATCAATACGCTGCGCCAGCGGCCCTGCAGCAGCTGGGGGTCGGCCACGCGCGTGAGCGTATCGAGCTGCGCATGGGCGGTAGCAGCCGGCCGGCAGAACCAGTAGTGCACGCCCTCCCGCACAGAAGCTAGTCCTAGCTGCGTGCGCCGGATTTCGGGCGTCAGAAAATGGGCATAGCGGGCATAGTCGTCATCCCAATGCGCAACGTCGGCGCGGGGTAAGGCGGTGCAGTACGTGAGTGGCAGATTCTCTATGGAGGTAGCACTCGGAGCAGCTTGCGCGCTGGCCAGCTGACTTGCTAACAGGCTCCCCCAAAAGACCAGGCATCGATAAGTAAACCGCATGATTAAGCGCAAATTCGCAGTCAGGGCACAGTAGGGGCGTAGCTTGCTACTTATAAAGTGAGCAATATAAGACCGCCTTTTGCTAGTGCAGCCTGGGCCAGCGCCGCGTCAGACCGAACGCAGTTGGCCGGCCGGCAGCGGGGGCGGGGCGAGTTGTGCCCTAGGGTCTTTTGCTTGCTCAAGGCGAAGTAGCTACCGAGCTACTAGGCTGGCACTTAGGTAGCTTACCGACAAACGAAACCGAAGCGGCGAACCGGGTAGCAGCCTGGGCGCTGGTGAATTTTTTAGGGTATCGGCGGCTGCCGCCCCTTCTCCTAAAGCTGCCGAATACGCTTGCCTGGCGTAAAGCATCCCTAGGGCAGCTCGGCGTTAGTTCACGGCACAGGTACGCTAAACCGGGAAGTGCTGCGAAATCAGTAGTCGAATTTGGAAACTGTACCAGGACTATCCATAACCGGTTCCCCTTTTGTCAGGGCAAGGCCCTAGGCGCAGTTCTTTTCTGCTCATAACCCGCCCCTCCATCGTAGCGTACTCAACCAGCTATTCCCGCGTCTTATGCCAACTCTGCCTCCTACCGAACTATCGCGCCAACTACGCCTGGGGCAAAGCGCCGACCTTACGCGCCGCCGCTGGATAATTGGCCTTTCCCTGGTCACGGTAGCGGCCGGCCAAATCGTGACGCTGTACCAGACGGGCGTTATTCGGCACCTGCCCGACCCACCCCTGCCGGTTTTCGATTCCGACAAGGTTGATGCTTCCGACTACGCTTACAAGCGCCTGCAAATGCCCGACGCCCCCGCGATGATTGTCACGGGGGGCATCACGGCGGTGCTGGCCTCAGCGGGTGGCCAGGCGCGCGCGCAGGAGTTGCCGTGGCTGCCGGTAGCCCTGCTGGGTAAAACTCTTATCGACTTGGTCACCAACGTGCAGCTGGGCCGCGAAGAATGGCAAACTAATAAGAAGCTCTGCTTCTATTGCCAGACTTCTACCGTTGCCGCCACGGTGGCGGCAGTGCTGGCCGTGCCCGAAGCGCTCAAAGCCTCTAAAACGATTTTTGGCAAAAAGCGCCAGGCTGCCTAACGGATTAGAAACGGTCTGCGAGCGCAGCAAATACGTTTAGTATTTCCCGCCACTTTTTATGCCGCCAGCACCTGCGGCGGCGTGGGCGCGGGGGTGGGCTGCGGCTCCGAGCCATCGGGGCGAGCCCAGGGCTCGAGCGGGGCTAGGGGCAGGGCAAGGAGCTGCCCCGCAGTCTGGGCAGCGGGGTCGGCCAGGGCGGGCACCCCAATGGTAATGGCCTGCTGGGGCACGTCAAGGCGGCGGGTGCGGTGCAGCCAGTCCCACAGCATCAGCACGATGCCGTAGTTGCTCTGGGTTTCGCGGTGCACCATGGAGTGGTGGATGCCGTGCAGCCGCGGCGTCATTAGCCACGGGGCCAGCTGACGCTCCAGGGCAATGGGCAAGCGCCAGTTGCTGTGCTGGAAGGCGGTAAAAGCTTCAAACACAACTTCGTAGGCCAGCACCGTGGCCGGCCGCACGCCCAGCACTGCCGGCAAGCCAGCGCGATACGGAATGCTGGCCAGCATCTCGCCGAAGTGAAAGCGCCACGCCGTGGTCAGGTCCATATCCAGGTCGCAGTGGTGCACGCGGTGCAGCCGCCACAGCAGCGGCGAGTGCAGCAGCCGGTGCCAGGTATACCCCAGGTAGTCAAGCAGTAGCACTTCCAGCGCCAGCCGCAGGGGGGCGGGTAGCCGGCCGGCTTGGTGGGCCATGCGGCGCGGGCCAGCCAGCTGCGTCAGGCCCACCATGGCGGGCAGCAGCGTCAGGCGCATAGCGGGCAGCGACGGGGCCGCCAGCAGCACGTTGCGCACCCAGCGCTCGGTACGGGGGCGGGTGCGGCGGCGCAGGGGGCGGGTGGTTTCGAGCAGCAGCAGGCCTAGGGCAAGGCCCGCCAGCGCGGGCCCGGCCCAGCGGTCGAAACGCTTGAGCAGCGGGTGGGCAACGGGGAAAATCTTCATGAAGCAGGTGAAGGAACCAGTAGGGGCTATAACCCTAACGCTAGCCGGCAGGTTGCCCGGCGCGCGTACTTTCGGCCTGGCAAGCTCCCCTCCCGCAGCTTGCACCCAGGTTAGTGCCAGAGTCGGTTAGCATCATTCTTCCTACCTATAACGAGGCGGCCAGCATCGGGCAGCTGCTACGCTACCTGCGGGCGCAGGCGGGCGAGCCAATCCTCGAGCTGCTGGTAATCGATGGCGGCAGCACCGACGCCACGGTAGCTCAGGCCCGGCAGGCCGGGGCCACGGTGCTGCGCAGCCCGCGCAAAGGCCGCGCCGCCCAGCTGAACTACGGCGCCCAGCAGGCGCGGGGCGACCTACTGTATTTTCTGCACGCCGATTCTTACCCGCCACCGGGCTTTCTGGCCGATTTGCGCCAGGCCGTAGCGCAAGGCTACGGCAGCGGCTGCTACCGGCTGGCTTTCGACCATCGGCACTGGTTTTTGCGCTTCAGCGCGTGGTGCACCCGCTTGCCGTTCACCTTCCTGCGCTTCGGCGACCAGAGCCTGTTTGTGCGCCGCGAGCTGTTTGCGCAGCTGGGTGGCTACCGCGAAGACTTGCAGGTGATGGAAGACCAGGAGCTAGTGGCGCGCCTGCGCGCCCGCGCGCCCTTCCGGCTCCTGCCGCGGGCCGTTACCACCTCGGCCCGCAAGTACCTGGCCAACGGCGTGTTCCGGCTGCAAGGCATTTTTACGCTTATCGTACTGCTCTACTGGGTTGGCGTGTCGCAGGCTAATTTGGTGCGGCTGTACCGGCGGTTGATTCGGCAGGGCAAGCTGTAGGTTTTTTCCAGTTGCCAGTTAAGTTGCTATGGCTGCTTCGCTCGAACACCTGCTCATCTTTGCCCGCGAGCCCGTGCTGGGCCAGGTCAAAACCCGCCTGGCGGCTGATATTGGCCCCGTAGCGGCGCTCGCCACCTACCGCGAGCTGCTGGCCCTGACGGCCACCGCCGTGGCCGCCGCCCAACTTCCCGCCACCGTGTGGCTGGCCGAAGCGCCCACGCCGCCCGCCAGCCCCGCCCAGCCCCGGCCCGAATGGGTGGGCCTACCCTGGCGCGTGCAGCCGCCCGCCGCTTCGCTCGGCGAGCGCATGCGCTACGCTTTTGCCGAGGCTTTCGCGGCCGGCGCGGCCCGCGTGCTCATCATTGGCACCGACTGCCCAGGGCTGACGGCCACCGTGCTGCAACAAGCCTGCGACCTGCTAGCGACGCACGACGTGGTAGTAGGCCCCGCCACCGATGGCGGCTACTACTTACTGGCCATGAAGCACTTGCACGATGACTTGTTTGCCAATAAACAGTGGAGCACGGCCACCGTGCTAGCCGATACCCTGGCCGACGCAACCCGCTTGAACCTGCGCGTGGCCCAATTACCCACCCTGGCCGACGTTGATGCGGCCCGCGACTTGCATGCCTGGCGCGGAGCCAGTGCCAGCTAAATCAGGGAAGCCGGCGCGGCCACACCGCCGCCCTAGCAGCAGCCCCCGCCGTCGTAGAAGTAAGTGGGCGGCGACACGAAAATATCATCCCGGCCCAGGCCGAGCAGCGCGGCCGCCGTTTTGTCGCATACGCCTAGGGGTTGGTTTTGCAACAGCACGTGGCCCTGGTCGTCGTCGAAATATTCGGCCGGGCCGTAGTAGATGGCCGTGCGGCCCGTGAAGATGCACGGCCCGTCGGCGGGCATGGGGTCCTTGATGGCGCACACCTCCACGCTTTCGATGTAAAGTAGCTCGTGGGTGGCGTAGTGCCGGGGCGAAAGCACGCGGTAGGCCCGCCGCGCCCGCACTTCCACCGTGCCAAAGCCTACGCTGGTTATCAAGTCCAGGTACTCCTGGAGCGGCAGCGAGCCCGTGAGGCACAGGGCCCGCAGGCGCTCGTCGGCCCGCAGCTCGGGGCTCAGGGGCTGCTCGCAAGTGGGGTCCGACATCACCAGCCGGCCGTGGGGTTTGAGCACGCGGTAGGTTTCCTGCAAGGCCTGGCGCAGGTCGTCGGTTTTGAAGATGTTGAACAGGCAGTTTTGGGCGGCTACGTCCACGCTCTCGTCGGCCACGGGCAGGTGCAGCGCGTCGCCTTCCCGCAAGTCAATAAACTCCGGGCGGAACCAGTCGTTTTGCGCGGCCGCGGTGTGCATATTTTCGCGGGCGGCGGCGAGCATCTCGGGCACTACGTCTACCCCAAGCACGGCCCCCGGCCGCCGGCTGAAATAGGCAAACTGCAGCAGTTCCATGCCGCCACCCACGCCCACGTACAGCACCGTGGGCGAGTTGGTTAGGTCGCGGGGGTTGACGGTGCTGCCGCAGCCGTAATTCATGGCGAGCATGCGCGCCGGAATGCGCAGGCCCGGCAGCTGCCACACGGGGTTGGTGGTGCAGCATAAGCCCACCTGGGGCTCCTGAGCCGCCTGGCGGTACACGTCGGCGGTGGTGGCTAAATAGCTCATAAACAAATAAAGAATAGGGTTTTTTGACGGGAGCCAGCGCGGGATAAGGCAAAAAAGTGGGCGTAGTGAGCGTTATCTTGTCACTTTCTAAGCAGTTGCTGCCACTGGCAGCCGCTACCTACACCCACTCCCACGCTTTTAGTTTATGGCTACCTACTACGACCCCGCCGACCTCAAGAAGTTTGGCAACATCGCGGAGTTTCAGAAAGAATTTGCCGATAAGTTCTTCGCCTACTACGGCGCCGTATTTGCCGAAGGCGCCCTCACGGCCCGCGAAAAGTCCCTCATTGCCCTGGCCGTGGCGCACGCCGTGCAGTGCGCCTACTGCATCGACGCCTACACCACCGACACGCTCGAAAAAGGCTGCACCGAGGCCGAAATGATGGAAGCCGTGCACGTGGCCGCGGCCATTCGGGGCGGCTCTACGCTGGTCCACGGCGTGCAGATGATGAACAAAGCCAAGGAATTATCGATGTAACTAGGGCTGTTGCCAGGTAAAGCCCGTTGTGCTTCGGCAAGCGCAGCATAACGGGCTTTGCATTAACGACGAACAACTGACTGCGCCATGAAATCACTTAAAGCCACCGGCCACCAGCTGGCCGACGCGGCCTTTCAGCTCACGGTGCTGAGCCAGGAGGCGGCGGCCACGGCGCACCTGCCCCGGTTTCACCAAAAGCTGGCGGCGGCGGGCTTGCTGCCGCTACGGCCGGTGGCCCCGGCCGTGCTGCAGCTCAACGTGGGCAAGATGTGCAATCAGGTATGCAAGCATTGCCACGTCGATGCCGGTCCGGACCGTAAGGAGATTATGACCCGCGAAACGATGCAGCTCTGCCTCGACGCGCTGGCCCAAACCGATATTCCCACGGTAGACCTGACGGGTGGCGCGCCCGAGATGAACCCCAATTTTCGGTGGTTGGTGGCAGAAATCAGCAAGCTAGGCCGCAAAATACTGGTGCGCTGCAACCTAACCATCATCGTGGCCAACAAGAAGTACCACGACTTGCCTGAGTTTTTCCGGCAGCACGGCGTGGAGGTAATTAGCTCGCTGCCTTTTTACTCGGCCGATAAAACCGACCGCCAGCGCGGCGACGGCGTGTTTGCCGATTCCATCCGGGCGCTGCGGATGCTCAATGCCGTGGGCTACGGCCAGCCCGGCAGTGGCCTGGTGCTGAACCTGGTATATAACCCGGCCGGTGCCTTCATGCCCGGCCCGCAGGCGGGGCTGGAGCGGCAGTTCAAGCAGGCGCTGCTCAAGGATTTTGGCATTGTCTTCAACAGCCTCTACGCCATCACTAACCTGCCAGTCAGCCGCTTCCTGGACTACCTTCTCGCGTCGGGCAACTATGCCGGCTACATGGAGAAGCTCGTGACGGCCTTCAACCCCGCCGCCGCCGCCGCCGTGATGTGCCGCGACACGCTCTCGGTAAGCTGGGACGGGGGACTCTACGACTGCGACTTCAACCAGATGCTCGACCTGCCCGTGGCCAGCCCCAGCAGCCAGCACATCCGCGACTTCGACGCGGCGGCCCTAGCCCGGCGCGCCATCGTGGTCAACGAGCACTGCTACGGCTGCACGGCGGGCGCGGGCTCCAGCTGCGGCGGCACCGTGGCCTAGCCCTAGGTAGTGGCTGGCGCTATTTTTTGATTATTTATAGCGAATAGACCTGTTCCCAAATTAAACTACCCGAAAAAGAACGTCATGCTGAGCGCAGCCGAAGCATCTCTACCGCATAAGTAATCCTAACGCCAGGAGTTAGTTACGCGGTAGAGATGCTTCGGCTGCGCTCAGCATGACGTTCTTTTTCGGGTAGTTTAATTTGGGAACAGGTCTAATTCATAGTTAGTGTAGGGGCGAGGCTGACTTCAAAACGGCTTTACTTACGTAGCCTGTCCAGCTCGTCGAGGTCGGCCTCCCCCTGCGCGGGCGCCACCCACTGCCAAGCTTGGGCGGGGGTAGTAGGCGTGAGGCGCAGGTAGTTGCGGCGCCGGGCGTTGGGCACCAGGTATTGGCAAGGGCTAGGGCCGGGCAAGCCCTCGAGGCGCAGGCGCAGGGGGCGGGCGTAGGCGGGCCAGGGCAGCTCCAGGTACTCGCCGGGCCCTAGGCTGCCAGCTACCTGGTCGTTTAGCAGTACGCGCACGGCCGCCGGGCCGGGGGTGGGGGCCGCCGGCCGGTACACGTACACGTAGGCCGTATCGAGGCGAAACGGGTCACCGGCGTTTAGGCCGGGGAAGGGCGCCAGCCCGCCCGTGCGCATGTCCACGGCGTAGGCCATGGGCTCGGCCGTGTGGTCGGTGGCCCGCACTGGCGCCACGCCCGCCCCCACCGCGCCGGCCATCATCATGGCGTGGCCCTGGGCCTCGGCGCGCGCGTGGGCATATTCCAAATCGACCGGCGCTTCGCCCACAAACGTGAAAAAACTGCCCTGGCGCATCAGCGGGAAATAGTGCTGGTGGTGCCGCACAAACAGCTGCTGCCCCGTAGAAAAGCCCCAGAGCTCGGCGGGCAGGGCGGTGCCGCGCTGGGTGGGTAGCGGGCGCACGCGGGCCACGCCCAGCCACTTGCGGGTGGCCAGGGCACTTTTATGGCGTAGCTGCAGGGTGTCGAGCTGGAAAGCCAGGGTGGTATCGGGCCGGTTGGCCAAAAACTGCTCGAAGCCGTGGTAGATGCCCCGCCGCGGCGCCTCGCGCAGGATGGCCGCGCCGGGGCTTCGGCGACCGGCGGGGCCTAGGCTGGCTGGGGCATCGGCGGGCAGCTGCGCCAGCGGCAGGGCCGGGCGGGCAGTAACGGCCGGCCAGTCGGCCTGGGTGAGTTGGTTGAGGCACTGCGCCAGCAGCTGCGCCAAGTGGCTGGCGTGCTCGCTGGTCAGGTCGAGGCCGTGGGCGCTGGTGTGCGCGCCCACGCTCTGCACAAAGTGGTAGCCATCGGGCAGGTGCTCGTACACATCGGCGGCCAGGTCGGCGTTGGCTTGCTCGCGCAGGCTGCCCAGCTCCTCGCTCACGCGCAGCTGGCGCAGGCACAGTACCACGGGGTGGTCGGCAGCGCGGGTGGCTAGTTGGGCGTGCAGGTAGTCGGTTAGCTCGGGCCCTAGGCCGCGCTTAAAAAGCACCGCCGCCGGCTTGTTGCCTAGGCCGCGATACACAAAGCCAATGGCGGCCTGCTGCCCGCGCCCGTCCAGCACCTGCTCCACGGCCACCGGGCAGTCCACCAGCGGCATGGGAGTGGCGGCCAGGCTGAGGTAATAGGCTTGCGCCTGCGCGGCCAGACTGCTAATAACTAGAAAACCCGTAAGGATAGCTGGATGCATATAGGTGGTTAAGTAACTAACCCCAAATATGCGAATGGTTCAGCTAAGTTGCAGCGCCCGCTACCCAGCTTAAGCGCTACGGCAGGGTGGCCTAGTGGCCCAGGTGGCAGTCCTTGTACTTCTTGCCCGAACCGCAGGGACAGGGCGAGTTACGCCCTAGGGTCTTCTTTTTACCCCGCAACTGGCGCAGCCACTGGCGCGGGTCGAGGTGGCCGGGGCGGGCGGCGTAGGTGTGCTCGGGGTGCTGGTGCAGCGCCTGGGTCAGCAGCTCAAACAGCTCGGGGTGGTGCGCCTGCAGCTTCTCGGGGCGCTCGAAGAAATACTCGTTTACCACCGCAAAAAACTCGGCCTCGCTAGTGCCGCCGTAGGGGTCAATGTCGGAGTGGCCGGCCCGGATGGCGGCCAGCTCGCGGTGCAGCACCTCGGCCCAGGGCTGGCGCAGGCTGGGCGGCAGCACGGCGCCGGGCACGCCGTCAATCTGCCCATCGGCCTCGTCCACGAGGTGCGCGAACTCGTGCACGCCCACGTTGCGGCCATCATCGGCGTCGGCAAAGCCCTGCACCAGCGCGGCCTTGCTCAGGCGCATGTACTGCGAAGTTTGGAAGCCCTGCACCGACCCTAGGAGGGTGCCTTGCAGCGGCGCCTGCTCTTGGTCGGGACGGGCTTCGAGCTGCCAGGCGTCGGGCACTATCAACACCTCGTGCAGGGTAGGGTACTCCCAGCCGGGCAGCCCAAACACGGGTATTACGGCCGAGGCGGCCGTGAGCACCCGCGTGAGGTCATCGACCTCGGTTTGGATGCCGGTGAGCTGGGTGCGCGCCAAAAATAGCTGCATCTGCTGCTCGAAGCGGGTTTTTTCGGCAGCGTCCAGCCCGTCGTAAAACGCGACGTGCTCGGCCAGCAGCTGGCGCCAGGCGGGCGGGAAGGGCGCCGCCAGGGCAGCCTGGCGGCGGCGCGCATCGGCCGTGAGGTAGCGGTAGAAGGCGTAAAGCAAAGCCAGCAGCGCGGCGCCGGCCAGCAAATAGGGGAGGGGCATGGTCAGAAATATGGCCTGGGGTTAACGGAACGGGCGCGCGGGCGGTTTTGGGCAAGGAGGGCCCTAGGGGCCGCCGCGCCCGGAAATGGCCGATTCGCGTTTCGTGCGCACCTTTGTGCTTCACACCGCTACTTCTGCCGCCCTCCTCAGTTACACGCATATGAACGCCGCCGACCTCAATAAAGCCCTCGTCGCCCTCATCGAAAAGAAAGCCGAGCTGCAGCAGCTTACCTACGACGATGCCCGCTACGACGACGTGGAAGAGGCCCTGCACGACCTCGAAGACGACTTCAACGACGACTACGGCCACGACTTGGAAGAAGCCTTGGAAAAAGTGCACGCCGACCTCAAGTCCGATACCGACGTGCTGCTGCCCACGGCCTACCTGCCCGCCGCCCTCAGCGCCCAGAAGGACGATGGCGTGTGGATAGACTCGGAAAAATATCCCGGCCGGGTGCGCCTGGTGCTGCGCCCCAACCCCGCCCGCTTCGCCCTCACCACCAGCAAAGGCGAGGTAGACGTGTGGACGGCCGCCTAGGGCCTCGCCAGTCTTGAAAGTCAGTAAGAACGTCATGCTGAGCTTGTCGAAGCATCTCTGCCGCGTAACTAGCTCCAAACGTTAGGGTTAGTACGCGGGAGAGATGCTTCGGCAAGCTCAGCATGACGTTCTGCTTTAGTCTACCTGCTACCCCATGCCCGACTCCCTTCCACCCGCCCTGGCGGCCCAGCTAGCCGAAGTGCCCCGCGGCAACACGCAGAAGCACGTGAACCGCGCCGTGCTGGCCGACCTGCTCACCCACGAGGCCGCGCGCCTGGGGCAGCCGGGCCTGCGCTGGCTGGATGCCCCCTGCGGCGAGGGCGAGTTTCTGACCCAGGTGCGGCGCTTTTTTCCGCAGGCCGACCTGAGTGGCGTGGATGTGCGCCCGGTAGCGCCCGCCGTGCCCGGCGCCCCGGTGCACTACCAGGTGGCCGACCTGAGCCGGGCCGTGCCGTTTGTCGAGGACCCGCCGTTTGAGGTGCTCACCAGCATCAGCGGCATCATGTGCTTTGCCAACACGGCCCAGTTTATTGCCGGCTGCGCCCAGCGCCTGCGGCCGGGTGGGCTGCTGCTCGTCAGCAACGATAACTGCCTGACCGTGCGCGACCGGCTGTCGTACCTTTTTTCGGGCCGGGTGCGCCGGTTCAAGCTGCTGTTCGAGCCCCACGAGGGCAACTTCCAGCTGGTGCAGCACCAGGAATTGAAGCGCCTGTTTGACGTGAATGGCGTTGCGCTAAAGCGGGTGGTATACACTGCCTTCTACACCGAGGATTTGCTGTACCTGCCCCTGGCGCTGCTGCTGTGGCCCTGGCAGTGGTGGCAGCTGCGGCGGGCGCGCAGCAGCACCAGCCAGGTGCTGCGCCGGCAACTGTTCGGGTTCAAGTCGCTGCTCTACCGGCATTATTTCTTCGTGGGGGAGAAGCTTGGGGCCACCGAGGCCTAGGCCGCGCCGCCGGCGGTAGCGTGGTGCTGTGCCTTGGCTGCCCCCAAACTGGAAGCTAATTTGGCAAGAAATGGAGCCCTAGGGCTCCTGAAAAAGATAAGCCTGCGCTACTTCCTGAGTGAGCGAGGCCAAAATGGCTGCCACTTTTAGCTGGCCAGTAACGTAGAAGTCCGCGCCGGCCCTTTTACTGCCAGCAGCTCCATATGCGTCCATTATTCTTTATACTATTACCGGGCCTATTAGTGGCCGGTGCCGCCTGCCAGCGCACCGACCGGGGCAGCTCGGCGCCCCTGGTGGGCCCGGTGCCCGCCGCCTCCGTGGTTACGCCCGACGCCCGCCTGCGCGAAACCCGCTGGGTGCTGCGCCGCATTGCCAGCCAGCCTGTAGCCGACTCTACCGTGGGGGGGCAGCAGCCCTACCTGCAGATAACCGACGCCGGCACCGCCGAGGGCCAGGGCAGCTGCAACCGCTTCCGGGGCACGCTGCAGCCCGCTGCCAACGACGGCGAGCTGCAGTTTTCGCCCCTGGTCAGCACCCGCATGGCCTGCCCGGCCCTGGCCACCGAAACGCTCTTTACTAAGGCCCTGCAAAGCACCCGCGCCTACCGCATCCAGGGTGATACGCTGTGGCTGTACGGCAACGCCGAGCGGAGCGGCACCGCGCTGGCCCGCCTGGAGGCGACCCCGGCGCGCTAGCCGGTCCTAGGGCCCTAGGGCTTTTCGAGGGCCACGCGGGTGGGCGTTTGGCGGCCAGCCACGATGCCGCTGGCGCTGCGCGCAATGGCCGAAATGACGTCCGTCATATTTTTGACGTCCAGGCTGCTCACCTCGTCGTCTACGCTGTGGTAGAGCTTGTCGTCCGGAATCTGGTCGGTGCTGATGGTGTGGGCCGGCACGCCCAGCTTGGCCAGCGTGGCGTTATCAGAGCGGTAAAACAGGTTCTGCTCGGGGTAGGGGTCGGGCTCAAACTTGAACTCGGTGCCCTTGAGGTTGGCTTGCAGCAGCGGCCCAAAATCCGACCGCTCGTAGCCGGTAATGAACGCCGTTTTGGGCCCGAACTTGGCCGGCTTGCCAATCATCTCGATGTTGAACATGGCCACTAGCTGACTAGGGTCGAGCTGGCGCGAAAAGTACTGCGAGCCAAAGCCGCCGATTTCTTCGGCCGTAAAGGCCACAAAAATCAGCGCGCGCGCATTGTCGTGGCGCTTCTTAAAGTACTCGGCCAGGGCCACCACGGCCGTGGTGCCGCTGGCATCGTCGTCGGCCCCGTTGGCAATAGAGTCGCCCTCGGCCGAGGGCTTGATGATGCCCAGGTGGTCGTAGTGGCCCGAAAAAATGACCTCTTCGGCGCGATGGGCGGGGTCGCGGCCGGGCAGGTAGCCCGCCACGTTGCGCAGCGGCACGGGGGCCGTGGTGGTGGTGGCAGCCACGCGGAAGGCCGACTTGCCCGCCGGCGCGGGCGCCACCACCCATACGCTCGACGTGGGGCTAGGCGCCTGGGTGGCCCGCAGGCGGGGCTGCTTAAACTGCTTCACCAGGGCCTGAAACGCTGCGGCCTGCGCCGGGTCGAAGAGCACCAGCGTGTTCTTTTCGGGCCGCAGCAGCTCGCGGTAGTGCGCCTGCGGCTTTTCGCCGGGGCCCAGCACCAGCACGCGCACGCTGTCGGCGGCTGTCCAGCTCAGCTGCGGCTGGGTGGTGACGGCGAAGGCCTGTCCGGTTGGAATGGGCGCCCCATTCAGCGTTACGGTCAGGCTCGTCAGGGAGGTGGTGTAGGCCGGAAACTCCTGCATGAAGCTGGTGGCGCCCGGCAAGGGCTGCAAGCCAATGCGCTTAAATTCGCCGGCCAGAAACTCGGCTGCTTTCAAGTTGCCGGCCTGGTCGGTGGGGCGGCCCTGCATATCGTCGGCCGCCAGGGTGGTGAGCACCCGCCGCACGGTGGCTTCCGACACCGCGGTTTTGGTTTGGGCCTGGGCCAGCAAGGTGCTAGCCCCTAGGGCACTAGCCAGTAAAAAAGCACGCATAGCGGAAAAGAAGGGGAGAAGGCGTAGGGGGCTATTTGCCGGGGGCCACGGCGGGCGCCACGGCCGCCACGGCCGCCGCCAATTCGGCCTCGGTGCCTAGGCTGCCCTTGTGCGCCTTGAGGGCAGCCAGGGCGGCGGGCTGCCCGGCCAGGGCCTGCTCCAGGCTGGCGCGCTTGGGCTTCACGGCCGTGAAGTGGCCATCAGCCGGCCAGCGCAGGTAGTAGTGCGTTTGTTCTTCCAGGGCCGAAACAGTGTTGGTTGACACGTAAGCGCCGTTGTCGGCCGCGCGCTTCACCACTTCCTTGCGCTGAAACTTGAGCAGCTGCAGCCCTGAGCCATCGGCCAGCACCTCGCCGCAGCCGCCGCCTACCTCGGCGGGCAGCGTGGCGGCCGGGTAGCACACAAAGCGCCGCGCCGGTCCGGCAGCCGTGAGGCTGAACTCTTTCACCCGCGCCAGCGGCACTACCACCGAGTCGCCGGCGGGCCGCTTGGCGCGCAGCTCCTGGTGGTAGATGTCGTACTTGAGGGGTGCGCTCAGCGGGGCCCCGTCCCCGTTGAGCTGCAGCGTGCCCGGCAGCCAGGCTGGCACCAAAAAGGCGCTGCCCTGCACCCCCGATGCCTCGGGTGGCGCTACGGCATAGCCATTGTTGAGGTAGCCGTTGCGCTGGTCGCGGTTCATCTCCGAAACCTGCGCGACGCCGAGCAGGGGCAAAGCCAGGAGCGGCAGTAGTAGCTTAGTGGTCAGCATATAATGAATAAGTTAAAGCGAGTAAGACGTTCCTAGGCCACCGTCACCACCAAGTCGTCGGCCATAACGCGTGCGCCCTCCCCTAGGGCAATGGCGCTCACCGTCAGGTCTTGCGGAGCGGTGATGGTGGTTTCCATCTTCATGGCCTCGATAACGAAGAGCGGGGTGTTTTTCGTCACTTGCTGGCCGGGCTGCACCAGCACCTTGCTCAGCAGGCCTTGCAGCGGGGCGGCAATCTGCTTGGGGTTGGCGCGGTCGGCTTTCTGGTTGTGCACGGTTTTTACCTCCACCCGCTGGTCGCGCACCTCCAGGTTGCGCGTCTGGCCGTTGAGGGTGAAGAAGACGGTACGCATCCCCTCTTCGTTTACCGGGCCAATGCTTTGCAGGCGGATGATGATGGTCTTGCCCTTGGCCAGCTCAATAATGGTTTCCTCGCCTTCCTGCAGCCCGAAGAAGAACACCGGAGTGGGGATGCGGCTCACGTCGCCGTACTGCTGGCGAAACTGCCAGTAGTCGGCAAATACCTTGGGGTAGAGCAGGCTGGAAAGAAAGTCGGAAAACTGCGCGTAGGGGTGCGCCTTCTCAAATTCGGGCCACTCCTTCTCGAAGTCAATGGGCGCGAGGTGCTCGCCGGGCCGGTCGGTGAAGGGCTGCTCGCCCCGGAGCACCACCTGCTGAATGTCCTGGGGCCACCCACCCTGGGGCTGCCCGATGTCGCCACGCAACAACTCGCGCACCGATTCGGGAAAGCTTAAACTCTCGCCGCGCTGCAGCACGTCGTCGGGCGTGAGGTTGTTCGACACCATAAATAGCGACAAGTCGCCCACCACCTTGGAGGAGGGCGTCACCTTGGGGATGTCGCCCAGCATAAAGTTGGCGTCGTGGAAGCGCTGCTTCACCTCCTCGAACTTGTCGAGCAGCCCTAGGGCCGCCGCCTGGGGGCGCAGGTTGCTGTACTGGCCGCCGGGTATCTCGTGGTAGTAGACCTCGGCGGTGCTGGCCAGCAGGCCGCTCTCGAAGGGGTAGTACTGCTCGCGGATGGCCTCCCAATAGTCGCTGAACTGGTTGAGGCTCTGCTGGTCGAACTCGCGGTGGCGGGGCGAGTGGCGTAGCATCTCCACCACGGCGTTGAAGTTGGGCTGCGAGGTGAGGCCCGAAAGCCCCCCTAGGGCCACGTCAATGACATTGACGCCGGCCTCCACGGCCTTGAGGTAGGTGGCGGGCTGCAGACTGCTGGTGTCGTGAGTGTGCAGGTGGATGGGCAGCTTTACGGTGTCGCGCAGGGCGGGGATTAGCTCGGCGGCGGCGTAGGGCTTCAGCAGCCCAGCCATGTCCTTGATGCAGAGAATGTGCGCGCCGGCGTCTTCGAGCTGGCGCGCTAAATCCAGGTAGTACTGCAGGTTGTACTTGGGGCGGCTCTTATCCAGGATGTCGCCGGTGTAGCAGATGCTGCCCTCCGCGAGGCCGGTGGTTTGCTTGCGCACAAACTGGATGCAGGCCTCCATGCCCTTCATCCAGTTCAGCGAGTCGAAGATGCGGAACACGTCGATGCCCTTGGCACCCGCCTCGGCCACAAAGCGCTCGGTGAGGTTGTCGGGGTAGGCCTTGTAACCCACGCCGTTGGCCCCGCGGATGAGCATTTGCAGCAGGATGTTGGGCACGGCTGCCCGCAGCCGCGTGAGGCGGGCCCAGGGGTCCTCGTGCAGAAAGCGCAGGGCCACGTCGAACGTCGCGCCGCCCCACACCTCCAGCGAGAACGTCTGCGGGTGCAGCTGGGCGAAGCGCCCAGCCACGGCCAGCATGTCGATGGTGCGCATGCGGGTGGCCAGCAAACTCTGGTGGGCGTCGCGCAGCGTGGTGTCGGTGTAGTGAATCAGCGGCTCCTGGCGCAGCCACTTGCCGAAGTTGTCGGGGCCCAGCTCCTGCAGTATCTGGCGGGTGCCGCTGGGCGTGGGCTGGTTCAGGTCGGCGGGCGGCAGCGGCACCTTGCGGAACTGCCGCTTCTCGTCCGCGCGGCCGGCCACGTCGGGGTTGCCGTTTACTACCACCTCGCCTACGTAGCCCAGCAGGCGCGTAGCGCGGTCGAGGCGGGTCTTGAAGTTGAGCAGCTCGGGGTGGTCCTTGATGAAGTCTACCGTGGCCTCGCCGGCCTGAAACTCGGGGTTGCGGACGATATTCTGCAGAAACTGCATGTTCGTCTTCACCCCGCGCACCCGAAATTCGTCCAGGGTGCGCAGCATCTTCTGCGAGGCGCTGGCCAGGGTGGGCGCCTGGGTCGATACCTTCACCAGCAGCGAGTCGAAGAAGGGCGAAATCACGGCGCCCTGGTACACCGAGCCCTGGTCGAGGCGGATGCCGAAGCCGCCGGCCGAGCGGTAGGCCACCACCGTGCCGTAGTCGGGCTTGAAGTCGTTGGTGGCGTCTTCTGTCGTGATGCGGCACTGCACGGCCACGCCCATGCGCGGCACCACCACGTCGGGGCCCAGGCCGATTTCGGGTGCCCCTAGGGGGTAGCCCGAGGCGATGAACAACTGCGTTTTCACAATGTCCACGCCGGTTATCATCTCCGTCACGGTGTGCTCGACCTGGATGCGCGGGTTCACCTCGATGAAGTAGATGCGGTCCAGCTCGGGGTTCACCAGAAACTCCACCGTGCCCACGTTGTCGTAGCCCACGGCCCGGCCGATGGCCAGCGCGTAGCCGTAGAGGCGCTGGCGCAGGTCCTCGCTCAGCCCCACGGCCGGGGCCACTTCCACCACCTTCTGGAAGCGACGCTGCACCGAGCAGTCGCGCTCGTAGAGGTGCGTGAGGTGCCCGTGCTGGTCGCCCACCAGCTGCACCTCGATGTGCTTGGGGCGCTCCACGAACTTCTCCAGAAACACAGTGTCGTCGCCAAAGGCGTTCTGGGCCTCGTTGCGGGCCTCGAAGAAGCCCTTGCGCAGCTGCTCGTCGTCGCGAATCACGCGCATGCCGCGCCCGCCGCCGCCGCTGGCCGCCTTCAGCATCACCGGGTAGCCGATGCGGTGCGCCTCCCCTAGGGCCACGTCCACGTCGATGAGGTCGGTTTCGCTGCTTTCAATCAGGGGCACGCCAATCTTTTGGGCAACCTCCTTGGCGGCTACTTTATCCCCTAGGGCCTCCATCACTTCGGGGCGCGGGCCCACGAAGATGATGTTCTCCTCGCGGCAGCGGCGGGCCAGGGTGGCGTTCTCGCTCAGGAAGCCGTAGCCGGGGTGGATGGCATCAGCACCGTTAGCCTTGGCTACCAAGATGATGCCTTCGATGTCGAGGTAAGGCCGGAGCGGTTCGTCGTCGCGCCCAATCTGGTAGGCTTCGTCGGCTTTGTAGCGGTGCAGCGAGTAGCGGTCCTCGTAGGTGTAGAGGGCCACCGTGGCAATGCCCAGCTCGGAGGCAGCCCGAAACACGCGAATGGCAATTTCTCCGCGGTTGGCTACCAGCAGCTTCGTGATTTTCATAACGTTTTCGGCAGGTGTTTAGCGGGAGGCTAAGCTACGGTGCCGCCTTGCACAATTCCGAACTTCAATTGAATAAAGTCGCCCTCCGGGGGATGGGGTCAATCGTTGTACGGCTCTACTCCCGCGCCCACGGCAGCCGCGCCCGCGTGGCCGCCAGCCGCTCTTGCAGCACCCCTAGGCCGGGGTTGTGCACGCTGCCCAGGTGGCTGGTGCTGAACTCCTTGTGCGGCTGATAGCTGTCACTGTCCACGGCCTGGCCCACTTGCTTGTAGGCATCGCGGAACGGCACGCCCTGCTGAATGAGCTGGTTGATATTCTCGACCGAGAAAATGGCGTCGTACTTGGGCTGGTTGATAACGCCCGGCACCACCTGCAGCGCGGGCACGGCAAAGAGCAGGATATCCAGAATGTCGGCAAACTGCACCATGGGCCGAAACAGGATTTCCTTCAGGATTTGGAAGTCACGGTGGTAGCCGCTGGGCAGGTTATTTATCGTCAGTATAATGTCGTTGGGTAGGGCCTGCAGGCGGTTGCAGTGGGCGCGCACCAACTCAAACACGTCGGGATTCTTCTTGTGCGGCATGATGCTGGAGCCGGTCGTGAACTCCTTGGGCAGCAGCACGAAGCCCAAATCCTGGCTGTTGTAGAGCACTAGGTCGTAGGCCAGCTTGCTAAGCGTGCCCGCCACGCCCGCAATGGCGAAGGCCAGCGTTTTCTCGGTTTTGCCGCGCAGCAGTTGCGCCCCCACGGCGCTCACGGCCACCTGGCCAAAACCCATGTCGCGCGTGGTTTGCTCCCGGTCGATGGCGAAGCTGCTACCAAAGCCCGCGCCCGACCCTAGGGGGTTGCGGTCGGCCACGGCGCGGGCGGCCTCCAGCAGGTGCATATCCAGCAGCAGGTGCTCGGCGTAGGCCCCAAACCACAGCCCGAAGCTGCTCGGCATAGCCGCCTGGAAGTGCGTGTAGCCAGGCAGCAGGGCGTCCTTGTAGCGCTCGCCCTGTTGCAGCAGCAGCTCAGCCAGCGCCAGTACCTTACCGCCAATCTGCTCGCAGTAGTCTTTGATAAACAGCTGAATGGCCGTGAGTACCTGGTCGTTGCGCGAGCGCGCGGTGTGGATTTTCTTGCCTGCGTCGCCGTACTTCTCGGTCAGATAGTGCTCGATTTTCGAGTGCACGTCCTCAAACTCGAGCTCAATCTGGAAGTTACCGGCCTCCACCTGGGCTAGCAGTTCGTCCAGCCCTTGCAGCAGCTGGCTTTCTTCCTCCTTAGAAATCAGCCCGATGCTGGCCAGCATCCGGGCCTGTGCCTTGGAAGCCTGCATATCGAATGGCGCTAGGTACAGGTCCAGTTCCCGGTCCTGACCCACCGTGAATTTTTCAATCTTATCGTTAACGGAGAAGCCTTTTTCCCAGATTTTCATAGTTAATTAAGTGCTGTTTCAAATCAAAAAAGGCGGTCATGCTGAGCCTGCTGAAGCATCTCTACCACGCATTGTTCGGTAGAGATGCTTCGGCAGGCTCAGCATGACCGATAGTAGTGGGATAATTCCCTGTCAAAACTCAAAGCCAGTCAGCAGCGCGATGTAATCGGCAATGCCAGCGCGAATTTCACTCAGTAAGATGTACTCGTCGGGTGCGTGCGAACGGGCGCTATCGCCGGGACCTAGTTTTAGGGTCGGAAAGCGCATCAGCGCCTGGTCGGAGAGCGTGGGCGAGCCGTAGGTGGTCTTACCCATAGCCACAGCCTTTCGCACCAGCGGGTGCCCTAGGGGCAGGCCCGACGACTGCAAGTGCATGGAGCGCGCCGTAATCTCGGCCTGCACATGGGCACGAATAGTAGCCAGAATTTCCTCGTTCGAGTAGCACTCGGTGGGGCGCACGTCCACCACGTAGCGGCACTCGTCGGGTACCACATTGTGCTGGGTGCCGGCGCTTATTTGCGTCACCGTCAGCTTCACCGGCCCCAGCAGCTCCGACACCCTAGGGAACTGGTAGCTGCGCAGCCAAGCGATGTCATCTAGGGCTTTATACAGCGCGTTGTCGCCCTCGTTGCGGGCGGCGTGGCCGGTGCGGCCCCGCGCCACCCCGTCGAGCACCAGCAGGCCTTTCTCGGCCACGGCGGCGTGCATGCCCGTCGGCTCGCCCACAATGCCCAGGTCAATTTTCCCCAGCTCGGGCAGGATGCTGCGCACACCGCTCGCGCCCGACACTTCCTCCTCGGCCGTGATGGCGCAGATGAGGTTGAAGGCCGTGGGCTGGTCGTAGAAATGCCGAAACACCGCCAGCAAGCTCACCGCCGAGGCGCCCGCGTCGTTGCTGCCCAGGCCCGTTAGCCGGTCGCCTTCCAGCGTGGCCACGAGGGGCGGGTAGGTCCAGCTCGGGCCGGGCTTCACGGTGTCATGGTGCGAGTTGAGCAGCAGTGTGGGCTTGGTCTCGTCCCAGTTCTGGCTCACGGCCCACACGTTGTTGCCGGCGCGGCGCGGCGCAATGCCGTGCCGCCGCAAAAACGCCTCCAGCAGGTCGGCCGTGCCGGCTTCCTCGCGCGAAAACGACTGGGTCTCGATAAGTTGCCGCAGCAGCGCAATGGCATCGTCGGCCAATTGGGCGATGGGGATGGACATGGCTAGGTGGTCAGCACCGTTTGCACGTCCGAGCCTAGGCGCAGCGCGTGGCCGATAATTACCCGGCGCACGCCGGCCCCTAGGGCCGCGAAGGCATTTTCGAGCTTGGGCAGCATCCCATCGGCGATGACGCCTTGCGCCCTTAACTCGGCGTAGTGGGTGGCGTCGATTTCGGGGATTACCGAATTGTTGTCATTTACGTCGCGCAGCACGCCGTTCTTCTCGAAGCAGTAGTGCAGCGTCACGTCCAGCACCGGGGCCAGCGCCACCGCCACGGCCGAAGCAATGGTGTCGGCGTTGGTATTGAGCAGCTGCCCCTGCCCGTCGTGGATGATGGGGCAGAGCACCGGCGTAACGCCCGCTTGCAGCAGCGTTAGCAGCAGCTCGTGGTTGACGCTGGCCGCCGTGAGGTCGCCCACGAAGCCGTAGTCGATTTCCTTCACCGGGCGTTTCTGGCCGCGAATTACGTTGCCGTCGGCGCCGCTCAATCCCAGCGCATTCACCCCTAGGGCCTGCAGCTGGGCTACGACTTCCTTGTTGGTTTTGCCGGCGTAAAACATCACCACCAAGTCGAGCGCGGCGGCGTCGGTCACGCGGCGGCCGTTCACCAGTACCGGCTCCTGGCCGAGCTGGCGCATTAGGGCGCTGGCGCCTTTGCCGCCGCCGTGCACCAAGATGGTGGGGCCCGGCGCCTGGGCCAGCAGCGCCAGAAATTGGTGCAGCTCGGGCGCGTCGTCGATGATGCCCCCGCCAATCTTATATACCGTTACCGCTTGTTGCTCCATGAGGTAGAACTAGACCGGCTGCCCCGCTCGGCAAAAATTAACACGCCCATCTATTGTGCGCAAAAGTAGAAACTTTTACCTTTGCGGCTGAATTATGGCCCTAGGTTTGCTAGCAATGCGCTAGTCCCTAGGCTGCTTTGCACATGACGCTCTTGGCTCGCACCACTCTTCAGCTTTCTGCCTCGGCCCCCAGGGCTACGGAAGGCGTGCGCACGCTGACCAGCGCGTTGCTGCGACGACCCTAGCCGGCCTCACCCGCCGGATGCTGACTTGCGTAGTCAGCCTTTTTCGGGCCAGTCCTCGTATCAACGGACTGCCCGGCGCTTAACCGATAGAGTTCGGGTTTTCTGCCGCCTGCTCGCTTAGCCGCGAGGGCTGGTAAACTACGTTTCTTTCCCTTAAGTCTTTCTCCTTCAAATCATAATGACAATTCGGGTTGCAACGGCCGCAGATACGCAGTACGCGGATTTGCTCTGCCAGTGGTACATCGAGTCGGCCAAGCAGCGGGGCACGGGCATCGCGAAGCGCGACCCGGAATACGTGCGCGAGAAAATGCGCCAGGGCAACGCCGTCATCGCCTTCGTGGAGGGCGAGCTGGCCGGCTTCTGCTATATCGAAACCTTCGAGAGCGGCAAGTTCGTGGCCAACTCGGGCCTGGTGGTGAACACCGAGCTGCGCAAGCACGGCCTGGGCCGCGCCCTCAAGCGCGAGGTGTTCCGCCTCTCGCGCACCAAGTACCCCGAGGCCAAGATTTTCGGCATCACTACCAGCCTGGCCGTGATGAAAATCAACTCCGACCTGGGCTATGAGCCCGTCACGTTCTCGGAGCTGACCACCAGCGAGGACTTCTGGAAGGGCTGCAAAAGCTGCAAGAACTACGGCATCCTGACGGAAAACGACCGCAAGATGTGCCTCTGCACCGGCATGCTCTTCGACAAGCTGGAGGCGCCACTGCCGGCGGTAGAAATACCCGAGGCGCTGCGGCTGCCCGTGGTGCAGTAGCCTGTATCGTGGCCTCTACGAGTCCGCGCGTTTGAACGGCAGGTGCCACCACGCGCGGACTCACAGAGTCCACGGTACATCCTAACCATTTTTTATCCATACGAGCAGCGGAGTAGAACTCCGTTTTACCCCCTAGAATGAAGAAAAAGGCGATTGTAGCGTACAGCGGCGGCCTCGACACGTCGTACTGCGTAGTAAACCTCACCCGCGAAGAAGGCTGGGAAATCCACACCGTTATCGTGAACTCGGGCGGCTTCTCGGCAGAGGAATTAAAGGCCATCGAGAAGCGGGCCTACGAGCTAGGCTCGACCAAGCACGAGGTCATCGACATTACCGAGCGCTACTACCACGACTGCCTGCGCTACCTGCTGTTCGGCAACGTGCTCAAAAATGACACTTACCCGCTGAGCGTGAGCGCCGAACGCATGTTCCAGGCCCTGGCCATCGCCGAGTACGCCCGCCAGGAGCAGGCCGACTACATCGTGCACGGCAGCACCGGCGCCGGCAACGACCAGGTGCGCTTCGACGTGGCCTTCGCCGTAATTGCGCCTGAGGTAGAGATAATTACCCCCATCCGCGACCAGAAGCTCTCGCGCCAGCAGGAAATCGAGTACCTGCAAAGCCAGGGCTTCGAGATGAGCTGGGAGAAGGCTAAGTACTCCATCAACCGCGGCATCTGGGGCACCAGTGTGGGCGGCGTCGAAACGCTGACCTCGCGCCAGGCCCTGCCCGAGAGCGCCTACCCCACCCAGCTCTCCCAAACCGAGCCGAGCCAGCTGGAAATCAACTTCGAGCACGGCGAGCCGGTGGCCCTGAACGGCGAGAAGATGGGCGCGGTAGCCCTCATTCAACAGCTCAATGAGCTGGGCGGCGCCTACGCCATCGGCCGCGATACGCACGTGGGCGACACCATCCTGGGCATCAAGGGCCGCGTGGGCTTCGAGGCTCCGGCGGCGCTGCTGCTCATCAAGGCGCACCACCTGCTCGAAAAGCACACCCTCTCGCGCTGGCAGCAGCTGCACAAGGAGCCGGTAGCCACCTGGTACGGCACGCTGCTGCACGAGGCCCAGTACCTCGACCCGGTGATGCGCGACTTCGAAGCCTTCCTGGTGTCGTCGCAGGCCCGTGTATCGGGCACGGTGTTCGTAGAGCTGCGCCCCTACCATTTCGAGTTGCTCGGCATCGAGTCGAAGTACGACATGATGCAATCGAAGGTGGCCACCTACGGCGAGGAGAACAACGCCTGGGATTCGCGCGATGCGCGTGGGTTTATTAAAATCTTTGGGAATCAGTTGAAGATTCACGCTTCGCTGGAGTAGCCCCACCCCCCGGCCCCCTCCCCTGCGGGGGAGGGGGAGCCTGACGATTTTTTAGCACTGCATTTATGCGCAACCGCCTGCGCTGCCTCGGCTCCCCCTCCCCCGCAGGGGAGGGGGCCGGGGGGTGGGGCTGCACCCTATGAACAACCCAATCACCGTCGGCATCGTGGGCGGCGCGGGCTACACGGCCGGCGAGCTGCTGCGCCTGCTGCTGCACCACCCGCAGGCCGAAATCGGCGCGGTAGTAAGCTCCACGCAGGCCGGGCAGCCGGTGCATGCCGTGCACGACGACCTGCTGGGCGACACCGACCTGACCTTCGCCAGCGAGCTGCGCGGCGACGAGGACGTAGTATTTCTGTGCCTGGGCCACGGCCACTCGCGCGAGTGGCTGGGCCAGGCCCGCCTGCCCGCCCGCACCAAAGTCATCGACCTGAGCAACGATTTCCGCCTGGCGGCCGACCGCGACGCCACCGGCCGGCACTTCGTGTACGGCCTGCCCGAAGCGAGCCGCGAGGCCATCCGCGCCGCCGACAGCGTGGCCAACCCCGGCTGCTTTGCCACGGCCATTCAGCTGGCGCTGCTGCCGCTGGCTGGGGCCGGGCTGCTGCGCGAGGCGGTGCACGTGTCGGCCATTACCGGCAGCACGGGGGCCGGCCGCGGCCTCGCCGAAACCACCGGCTACACCTGGCGCACCGGCAACATCTCGACCTACAAAACCTTCACGCACCAGCATCTGGGCGAGATTGGCGAAACGCTGGTGGCCTTGCAGCCGGGCTTCGACCAGCCGGTGCGCTTCATCCCCTACCGCGGCAATTTCACGCGGGGCATCTTCGCCTCTACATACACCACCTGCGCCCTGCCGCTGCCCGACCTCCAGCAGCTGTACGCCGACTACTACCGCGCCGCGCCGTTCACGCTGGTGTCGGGCAAGGAAATCCACCTCAAGCAAGTGGTGAACACCAATAAGTGCCTGGTGCACGTGGCCAAGCACGACGACCAGGTACTCATCACCACCGCCCTTGACAACCTGCTCAAAGGCGCCTCGGGCCAGGCCATCCAGAATATGAACCTGCTGTTCGGCTTCGAGGAGACAGCGGGCCTAGGGACAAAGGCCTCGTTTTTTTAGTATTTGCTATTAGCTAATAAGTTTTGTGAAAGCAGTTAGAGTGATTTTGTTTTTATTGATTCTATGCGCCCTCGTTTCTAGGATTAGCGTCGCTGCGTATGAGAAGGATATGAGTGTTTTAACCACTACTTACGAAATACATAATCAAAACCCGCAAGAAGCGATAGAGCAAGAGAATTTAGCTAAGCGAGACGCTGTGAGAGTCAATTACGCAATCGGCATTCTCACAGTGTTATTCTTTGCTTCTTTTTTCTTCGGTAGAAAACAGGAATTAGATAACAACGCCAAGTAGAACGTCATGCTGAGCTTGCCGAAGCATCTTGGCAGAACGACGCCGCCCTAGGCGGCGTGGTAGAGATGCTTCGACAAGCTCAGCATGACGTTCTAACTAACCGACGTTCTTTTAAACATAGAAACTACTTAAAATGAACCTCTTCAACGTTTATCCGCTGGTTGATATTACGCCGGTGCGGGCGCTGGGCGCGACGCTGTGGGACGACAAGGGCCAGCAGTACCTGGATTTTTACGGCGGCCACGCCGTGATTTCTATCGGCCACAGCCACCCGCACTACGTGCAGCGCCTCACCGAGCAGCTCGGGCAGCTGGGCTTCTACTCCAACTCGGTGCAGATTCCGATTCAGCGCGAGCTGGCTGCCAAGCTGGGCGAGGTGTCGGGCTACCCCGAGTACGCGCTGTTTCTGTGCAACTCGGGCGCCGAGGCCAACGAGAACGCGCTGAAGCTGGCTTCCTTCCACACCGGCCGCACGCGGGTGCTGGCCTTCCGGGGCGCGTTTCACGGGCGCACGAGCGGCGCGGTGGCCGCCACCGACAACCCCAAAATCGTGGCCCCCTTCAACGCCGGCCACGCCGTGAGCTTCCTCGACTACGACCTCGCGGCCGTGGAAACCGCCCTGCAAGCCGGCGACGTGTGCGCGGCCATCATCGAGCCCATCCAGGGCGTGGGCGGCATCATCAGGCCCGCCGATGAGTTCCTGCGCGGGCTGGCGGCGCTCTGCCAGCAGTACGGCGCACTGCTCATCGCCGACGAGGTGCAGTGCGGCTACGGCCGCAGCGGCAAGTTTTTCGCCCACCATTGGGCCGGCATCCGCCCCGACATCATCTCGGTGGCCAAGGGCATGGGCAACGGCTTCCCCATCGGCGGCATCCTCATCGCGCCCACGCTCCAGGCCTCCTACGGGCTGCTGGGCACCACCTTCGGCGGCAACCACCTGGCCTGCGCCGCCGCCCTGGCCGTGCTGGAAGTCATTGAGCAAGAGCACCTCGTGGAGCACGCCCGCACCCTAGGCGACTACCTCCGCACCGAGCTGCTGGCCCACGCCGGCGCCGAAGAAATCCGCGGCCGCGGCTTGATGCTGGGCATCAAGTACGACTTCCCCGTCAAGGAAATCCGCGACAAGTTGCTCTCGGAGTACCGTATCTTTGTGGGCAACGCCTCCGACCCGACGGTGCTGCGGCTGCTGCCGCCACTCAACATCAGCCGGGAAGAAGTTGACCGGTTCCTGGAAGCGCTGTACGCGCTGGTACCGGAAAAGGCGCTGCCTTAGCCTGATAGAACGCACCCGTCCATGCCTCCCGCCGATAACAATAGTGTCCAGCTCTGCGCGCAGCGCGTGAGGTGTAAAGCGAAAGGCGAGGCCGTTGGGGCTCGCCTTTTTTTTGGCCTGGCCCGTCGGGCAGCTGCCGCGCCGCGCCCGGCGGCCCGGTTTTAAACTTTCGCAGCGATTATAAAAACGGCGCATCTGTCGCTACCTTTTACGAAGTGGAAAACTCAAAGCTAGTAAAACTCATCCTCGAAGACGGCACCGAAATTCAGGGCCAGTCGTTCGGCGCACACATGTCCGTAGCCGGTGAAGTCGTGTTCAGCACGGCTATGACGGGCTACCCCGAAAACCTCACCGACCCCTCGTTTGCGGGCCAGATTCTGGTGCTCACCTACCCTATTGTAGGCAACTACGGCGTGCCCGGCGAGGACTTGTACGAGTCGATTTCAAAGATTTTCGAGTCCGACAAAATCCACATTGCCGGGCTGGTGGTGAACTACTACTCCGACGAGCACAGCCACTGGAACGCCGCCAAGAGCCTGGGCGACTGGCTGAAAGAGTACAACATCCCCGGTATTGCGGGCGTGGATACGCGCATGCTCACCAAAATCCTGCGCGAGAAGGGCGCCATGCTAGGCAAAATCGTGGCCGACGAGCAGGACGTGCCCCTACACGACCCTAATCTCGACAACCTGGTGGCCCAGGTAAGCCCGCCCGAAGTGAAGCACTACGGCCAGGGCCAGCACAAAATCGTGCTCGTGGACTGCGGCACCAAAACCAACATCATCCGCTGCTTCCTGGAGCGCGACGTGGAACTGATTCGGGTGCCCTGGGACTACGATTTCACGACCCTCGACTACGACGGCCTGTTCCTGAGCAACGGCCCCGGCGACCCCAAGATGTGCGAGGCCACCATCCACAACCTGCAAAAAGCCTTGCAGCAGGACAAGCCGATTTTCGGCATTTGCCTCGGCTCGCAGCTCATGGGCCTGGCCGCGGGCGGCGACACCTTCAAGCTGAAATACGGCCACCGCAGCCACAACCAGCCCGTGCGCCTCAGCGGCACGCAGCGCAGCTACATCACCAGCCAAAACCACGGCTTCGCCGTCGATACCGACACGCTGCCCGCCGAGTGGACCATGCTCTTCGAGAACCTCAACGACGGCACCTGCGAGGGCATCAAGCACAAAACCAAGCCGTTTTTTTCGACGCAATTCCACCCCGAAGCCGCCGGCGGCCCGCAGGATACGGAGTTTATGTTCGATGATTTTATTGAGGCGGTGAAGGAGTATAAGGCGGCCGGCAAACAAGGTTAGCCCACCAACTAATCGTCATGCTGAGCTTGCTGAAGCATCTTGGTCGCGCCGCCTAGGGTAGTAACTCGCTCCCTAGGCGGTCATGCTGAGCTTGTCGAAGCATCTTGGCAGAACGACACCCGCCCGGCAACCGCCAGCCAAGATGCTTCGGCAAGCTCAGCATGACGTTCTAGCGAAATATCATGTACGTCTATATCCTCACCAACCCCACGAAAACAGTGCTCTATATCGGCACAACTAACGACCTGACGCGACGGCTTTTTGAACACAGCGAGGGGCGTGGCAACGTTGGGAAATTTACGGGGAAGTACCAAGCGGACTTGCTTATCTATTTTGAAATTTGTCCCGACGCTGTGCAGGCTATTGCCCGCGAAAAGCAACTGAAAGGCTGGACACGGGCAAAAAAGGAAGCGCTGATAAATGGCTTTAATCCTGAGTGGAAGGAAATCGACTTAGAAACCTGGAAAGGTTAAAAAATGGCTGAAGAAGTACTTGCTTGGAGAGAATATCCTTTACCTCATGGAAAGAGATATTATGCCGCTGATTTAGATACTGAGGATGAGGTTGAACAACTTTTTGATTATTGCCAGATACTTGAGGCAATAATATTCGATATAGGCTGGGAATTTCTTATAAAGCGCTACAGCTTAGAAAAGCTCTACGAAATAAATAAGAGGAGTGGATGGCATGATGTCTATAGCGTTGATGAGTATAAACAATGGTTACCATCTCACCTTTTTTCAAAATAAACTGGTTAACCCGACGGACCTACCAAGATGCATCGGCTTCGCTCAGCATGACGTTCTTATTTAATTAGTTACTTCTTCAACGAAGCGGTAGAGATGCTTCGACTTCGCTGCGCTCCGCTCAGCATGACCGTTCTGGCCGTTTGCTAACGGCTTGTTACAACCCCCTAGAATGAACAAACCCACTAAAGTTCTTATCCTCGGTTCCGGCGCGTTGAAAATCGGGGAGGCCGGCGAATTTGATTACTCCGGCTCGCAGGCGCTGAAGGCGCTGAAGGAGGAAGGCATCCGCACCATCCTCATCAACCCCAACATTGCCACCGTGCAAACCTCGGAGGGCATGGCCGACGACGTGTACTTCCTGCCCGTCACGCCCTACTTCGTGGAGGAAGTCATCAAGAAGGAGCAGCCCGATGGCATTCTGGTGGCGTTTGGGGGCCAAACGGCGCTCAACTGCGCGGTGGCGCTGTACCGGGCCGGGGTGTTTGAAAAGTACAACCTGCCAGTGCTCGGCACGCCGGTGCAGTCGATTATCGACACCGAGGACCGCGACATATTTAAGGAAAAGCTCGACCAGATTGGCGTGCTCACGGCCCGCAGCGTGGCCGTGACGACGATGGACGACGCGCTGGCGGCCGGGGAGAAAATCGGCTTCCCGATTATCGTGCGGGCGGCGTTTGCCCTGGGCGGCCTGGGCAGCGGCTTTGCCAACAACATGGACGAGCTGCGGGCGCTGGCCGAAAAATCCTTCACCACCTCCGACCAAATTCTGGTGGAGGAGTCGCTCAAGGGCTGGAAGGAAGTGGAGTACGAAGTGGTGCGCGATGCGTTTGATAACTGCATCACGGTCTGCAACATGGAGAACTTCGACCCCATCGGTATCCACACCGGCGAGAGCATCGTGGTGGCCCCGTCGCAGACGCTCAGCAACCGCGAGTACCACAAGCTGCGCTCGATTGGCATCAAGACCATCCGGCACCTGGGCATCGTGGGCGAGTGCAACATTCAGTACGCCCTCGACCCCGTGTCGGAAGACTACCGCGTGATTGAGGTGAACGCCCGCTTGTCGCGCTCGTCGGCGCTGGCCTCCAAGGCCACAGGCTACCCGCTGGCTTTCGTGGCGGCCAAGCTGAGCTTGGGCTACTCGCTGGCCGAGCTGAAAAACAGCGTGACGCAGACGACGACGGCGTTTTTCGAGCCGGCGCTCGACTACGTGGTGGTGAAGCTGCCGCGCTGGGACCTGGGCAAGTTCGCGGGCGTACAGCGCCTCATCGGCAGCGCCATGAAGAGCGTGGGCGAGGTAATGGCCATCGGCAAGTCGTTTGAGGAAGCCATTCAGAAGGGCCTGCGGATGCTGGACACCGGCAAGCGCGGCTTCGTGGGCAACGCCCCGGAGCAGGCTGATAACGAGACCATTGACCGCCTGCTCAACCAGCCCAACGAGGAGCGCATCTTCGCCATCAACCAGGCGTTTGAGGCCGGCTACACCATCGAACGGGTGCACGAGCTGACCCGGATTGACCTCTGGTTCTTGCAGCGCCTGCACGGCATTTTCGAGCTGGGGCAGCGCCTGGCTACCGGCCGCGAGCAGGGCCTATGGTCGCTGGATGTGGACTTACTACGCGAAGCCAAGAAAGCCGGCTTCTCCGACCAGCAGCTGGCCGTGCAGCTACTCGGCGCGGACGACGTGAAGGCCGACGAGCTGCGCGTGCGGGCGCACCGCAAGGCCCTAGGGGTGCTGCCGGTGGTGAAGCAGATTGACACGCTGGCCGCCGAGTTTCCGGCCAAAACCAACTACCTCTACCTCACCTACCACGGCACCGAAAACGACCTCGCGCCCGAAACCGAGCGCTCGATTGCCGTGCTGGGCTCGGGCGTGTACCGCATTGGCTCGTCGGTCGAGTTTGACTGGTGCGGGGTAAATGCCGTGCAAACGGCCGCCGCCGAGGGCTACAAAACCCTCATCATCAACTACAACCCCGAAACCGTATCCACCGACTACGACGTGAGCGACCGCCTCTACTTCGAGGAGCTGAGCTACGAGCGGGTGATGGACATCCTGGACTTCGAGCACCCGACGGGCGTGATTCTGAGCACCGGCGGGCAGATTCCGAACAACCTGGCCACCCGCCTCGAAGAAGCCGGCGCGCCCATCCTGGGCACCTCGGCCGCGAGCATCGACATGGCCGAGAACCGCCACAAGTTCAGCAGCATCATGGACGAGCTGGGCATCGCCCAGCCCCGCTGGAACGAGCTGACCTCGCTGGCCGACATGCACGCCTTCGTGGGTGAGGTAGGCTACCCGGTGCTCATCCGGCCGAGCTATGTGCTGTCGGGCGCGGCCATGAACGTGGTATCGAACCCGCACGAGCTGGAAGAATTCCTGCAAACGGCCGCCGAGGTGAGCGCCGAATACCCGGTGGTGGTATCAGAGTTCATCCAGGAAGCCAAGGAGATAGAGCTGGACGCGGTGGCCGACCACGGCGAAATCGTGAGCTACGCCATCTCGGAGCACGTCGAGTTCGCGGGCGTGCACTCGGGCGACGCCACCATGTACTACCCCCCGCAGCGGGTGTACGTGGGCACCATCCGCAAGCTCAAGAACATCGCCGAGAAAATCGCCCGCCGCTACGATATCAGCGGCCCCTTCAACATCCAGTTCCTGGAAAAGAACGGCGTGATTCGGGTAATCGAGTGCAACATCCGCGCCTCGCGTAGCTACCCCTTCGTGTCGAAGATATCGGGCAACAACCTGGTCACCAAGGCCACACAGGTGCTGCTGGGCGTGCCCGTCACCCGCGACGACAGCGAGCGCGTGTACGACCTGCCCTTCGTAGGCGTGAAGGCCCCGCAGTTCTCCTTCACCCGCCTGCCCGGCGCCGACCCGGTGCTGCGCGTCGACATGGTGAGCACCGGCGAAGTAGGCTGCCTGGGCGACACCGCCGAGGAGGCCCTGCTGAAGTCGATGCTCAGCGTGGGCTACAAAATTCCGCAGAAAACGGTGCTCATCTCGGGCGGCCCTATCACCTCGAAAGTGGCCCTGCTCAGCTCGGCCCAGCTACTGGTGAAAAAGGGCTATCAGATTTTCGCCACCCAGGGCACGCACCGCTTCTTCGCCGAAAACAACGTACCTAGCAGCCTGCTCTTCTGGCCCGACGACCACCAGGAGCCCAACGTGCTAACCTACCTGCGCGAGAAGAAAATCGACCTGGTCATCAACATCCCCAAAAACCTGTCGAAGGGCGAGCTGGACAACGACTACAAAATCCGCCGCACCGCCATCGACTTCGGCATCCCGCTGCTGACCAACGCGCGCCTGGCCTCGAAGTTCATCCGCGCCTTCTGCTCGCTGGAAATGGCGGACTTGAAGATTAAGAGCTGGAACGAGTATAAGGCGATGTAATAATCGTCGCTACCTGCAAAAAAGAAGGTCCGCAGCTAATTAGCTGCAGACCTTCTTTTTGCTATACAGTAGCGGACTCACTGCCGCGTAATTCCATGTTACGCCGGCACCTGGTCGATGCTGGTGGGTTCGCCTAGGGGGTCGTGGTTGCCCTGGCGGCGGAGCTTGGCCATAGCGGGGTAGGCGGCCAGGCGGGCGCGCATGATGGAGCCCAGCGGGCGGTGGGCCGCCAGGCTGTGGGCGGGGCTGAACGAGAGGCCATCGACGTAGTTCTGGCGGGCTTCGCTGAAGGCCTCCTGGCGGGGCAGGCGGATGCGGGCTACGGGCTGGTAGGGGCTGGCCTCCTCGCTCCACTCGGCGGTGGCGTCCTCGATGGGCATCTTTTCGAGGTCGGTGCAAAGCTGCACGCGCACCTCAAACTCGGCGTCGTGCTCGCGTAGGTAGCCCACGGTGGCGGTGCGCAGGGCGTTGGGGTCTTTGTCGCCGTCTACTTTTACCTCATTCTGGGCCAGCTCTTTTTGGGCGGGCGCTACGGGTACTATCTCCATTTTGGCGATGTAATTGCCGTAGCGCATCGGGGTCTGGCTGTAGTAGGCCTCGGCCAGGGGGTGGATGCGGGAGTCGCCGAAGAAGTCGAGCTTGGGGTTGCTGCTACCCCCTAGGGCCTGGATGGCGTCGTTGGTGACGCGCGACACGGTGGATACAACTTCCTTGATGGCCGTCGGAATCAGGGGTGCGTGCTCGGATACGGTGCGGTGCTGCTGCAAAAAGGCTTTGGCATCGGGCATGGGGAAGTTCTTGGTGCCCGAGTCGAACACGAAGTCCTGGGTGGTCTGGCCCTCGTGGCCGGCAATTTTCTCGCCCTCCACCCCCAACACCTTGAAGGAGAAGCCGCGCTGCGTGTTCACGGCGTCGCTGATGATTTCGCCCGGCACGTTGGCCAGGCGGGCGATGAGGGGGTAGGTGGCGGGGTGCGCGAACAGGCCCTGAGCCAGCGGCTCGGGCAGGTTGTCGAGCACGGTCAGCTCGCCCACGGCCAGGCCGTGGCTTTTGCCGTGCGACACGCGCACCTCGTGGCCGTACTGCTCGCGGGTGCGCCCGGCGAGGCGGGTCATCGAAGCGATGATGTCGTGGAAAGTTTGCTGCTCGTCGTCCTGGGGCTGTTCGACGCCGGGGCTGTAGGGCACATACTGGGTTGACATGCGGCTAGCTGGATTAGAGGGGTGAGGGTATGCTCGCTCCTACGAAGGGCGGCCTGTTTGGATGCAACAGGCAGTGACAAGTAGTTATTGGAAAACAGGTTATACCCATAGCAACGCATCAGCCGGCCGCGCCGCCTAGGGGTGCGGCGGCCTCGCTAGCCCAGCGCCGCGTTCTTTTGCACTAGGTTCTATTTTTCGCGGACTAAAAGTCCGCGCTACTGCTTCCATGAAAAACTTTCTCTCCTTCGCCGATGCGGGCGACTATAAAGCCTTGCTGGCGCAGGCCCTCGAAATCAAGCAAAACCCCTTCGGCTACCAGCACGTAGGCCGGAACAAGACCGTCGGGCTTATCTTCTTCAACCCCAGCCTGCGCACCCGCCTGAGCAGCCTGAAGGCGGCCTACAACCTGGGCGCCCAAGCCTGGGTGCTCAACGCCGGGGCCGACTCGTGGACGCTGGAAATGGCCGACGGCGCCGTGATGAACGGCACCACCCAGGAGCACATCAAGGATGCCATCGCCGTGATGAGTGAGTACTGCGACGTGCTGGGTGTGCGCACGTTCCCGACGCTCAAGGACAAGGAGGCCGACTACAGCGAAGAGGTGCTGAGCAAGATTTTGCAGTACGCCACGGTGCCGGTTATCAGCCTCGAAAGTGCCACCTTACACCCGCTGCAAAGCTTTGCCGACCTCATTACGGTGGCCGAAACCAAAACCAAGCCCCGCGTGAAGGTGGTGCTGACCTGGGCGCCCCACGTGCGCGCCCTGCCGCAGTGCGTGCCCAACTCGTTTGCCGACTGGTTTTCGGAAATTGACTGGGTGGATTTCGTTATTACCCACCCCCACGGCTACGAGCTGGACCCGAAGTTCACCAAAGGCGCCACCATCGAGTACGACCAGCGCAAGGCCCTGGAGGGCGCCGACTACGTGCAGGCTAAAAACTGGAGCAGCTACCGCCACTACGGCGAGGTGCTCAGCACCGACCCCAGCTGGATGCTCACCCCCGAGCACATGAACTTGACCGACAACGGCAAGTTCATCCATTGCCTGCCCGTACGGCGCAATGTAGAAGTATCCGACGCAGTGCTCGACGCGCCGGGGTCACTCATTATCCAGGAGGCCGGCAACCGCACGTTTTCCATGCAGACGGTGCTGCACGAGCTGTTGAAGTAAGTATTGGTTTCGTTTAACCTCACCCCCCAGCCCCCGGTTCGCTTGAGGCGCGAAGCCTTGGGGAGAGGGGGAGCCTACCGATTACTAAACGTCAGCAGACAGACGCGCCGTTGTGGCTCCCCCTCCCTCTCCCCAAGGCTTCGCGCCTCAAGCGAACCGGGGGCTGGGGGGGAGGTACACCCGCTAGCACATATGAACGACATTACCATTCGCCCCATCGCCTCCGGCGATGCGGCCCCGCTGGCGCGCGTTATCCGCGACACACTCGCCGAGTTTGGCGCGGCCAAACCCGGCACGGCCTACTACGACGAGAGTACCGACCACCTGCCGGCGCTATTCGCCGCTACGCCCCGCAGCGCCTACTTTGTGGCCGAGGGTGCAAACGGCGTGCTGCTGGGTGGCGGCGGCATCTTCCCCACCACTGGCCTGCCCGCCGATACCGTGGAGCTGGTGAAACTCTACCTGCTGCCCGCCGCCCGCGGCCGGGGCGTGGGCAAGGCGCTGATAAACCAGTGCCTCGCCGCCGCCCGCGCCGCTGGCTACGCCCGCGTGTACCTCGAAACCACCGAGGAACTGACCCAGGCCATTCCGCTTTACGGGAAGCTCGGCTTCACCTACCTCGACCATGCCCTGGGCGAGAGCGGCCACTTCGGCTGCCAGCTCTGGATGATTCGGGCGGTGTAGTTATTGGCTTAAAAGAACGTCATCTAAGCTTGTCAAAGCATCTCTATCGAATGACACCCTAGCGGTGCAGTAGAGATGCTTCGACAAGCTCAGCCTGACGTTCTGTTGTTTTTTCGCGTTTCATGCAGCCCCTTGTTCCTATCCTGTTTGCGGCCGTGGTGGGCATGGGCCACGCCTTCGAGCCCGACCACCTGCTGGCCGTGAGCACCCTCGTCACGCGCCACGACCGGCTGGGGCCGGCCCTGCGCGATGGGCTGTTCTGGGGCCTGGGGCACACTACGATGCTGGTACTCTTTGGCTCGGTCATCATCTTCAGCCGCGCCGCCTGGCTGCACTCGCACTACTTCGAGGCAGCGGTGGGCGTCATGCTCATCGGGCTAGGCATCGGCCGGCTGCTGGATAAAAATTCGTATAACTCCTTTCAGAAACCCCGCGCCGGCTCTGGCTTTGCCTACACCGTGGGGCTGGTGCACGGGCTGGCCGGCAGCGGGGCGCTGGTGCTGGCGGTGCTAGGAGCCATCCCGCAGCCAGCGTGGGCCGTGGCCTACATCCTGGTATTCGGCCTAGGGTCGGTACTGGGTATGCTGGCCGCCGTGGGCCTCATGCACCTGCCCTTCACCCAGCGCATGCGCCTGGGCCGCCGCCTGCGGGCGGGCGTGGTGCTGCTGTCGTCGGCGCTGAGCGTGGGCTACGGGGGGTGGCTGGTGTGGGCGAACGTGTAGAAAATTATCCCTTATATCGTTCGTTGTGCAGCCGTAGAAACTGCTGGGCAGGGCGCTCTAGGCGTTCATGTGGAAGGCGCAGCTTTTGGCCATCGTATTGGTAGTAAGCAACACCGTTTGAAAACTCTTCCTTGATGCGCTTGCTAACCTCTACTCGTAAGCTGTCCGCGTTGATGGTGAGGTAATGCCGGTCGAAAAGGCGGTGCAGGTCGGAGCGCAACAGTAGACCGTTGCTGACGATGCTAGGACCAGCCTCGGCATACGGCTTGATGTGAGCGGCTTCGAGCACAGGCACGGTCTTCTCACCTGAAATTGCACACTTGCTATCGTAGGCCTGCTTCACGATTTCTTGGAACGCCCGTTGTTCAGGTCGCACCTGCCGCAACGCTGTGCGGTAGCTTACAACCGGCTCCAGTACCAGGTCAGAAACTACCGGTTCCGACGATAATGCGGCCGGCCGGTACTGTTGTAGCACTTGGTCTACTCGCTGCCACAAGTGCAAGCCCGCTGGCTCACCGGTGTTGAACCGCTTGCCTTGCACAATGCCGTGTCCCCAATCGGCAGGCGCGGGCACCCAATCAGCCGGTTCGAAAAAAACGGGTGTATTGAGCGTCAGGCACAGAATAGTAGCGTTGTCGGTGCTAGGGCCATAGCGGTTGCCATAAATGAGGCGGTGAAATTCCTCATAGCTGCCCACTCCGTTGCGCGGCCCGAAGATGTTCCAGGCCTCACGCAAAGGCACTGCCATCTTGCCAGCGAAGTAGCCCATTCCTACGATAGCGTGCGCAGGCTTTTTTAGCAGAAACAGAAAAGGGCCATTGGGTGGTAGCGCTTTGAATGTTTTAGCCGATGGCTTCCAAAAATTAACGTCGCTACGTGGCTCCTGGCGCAGAAAATCATACCAGCGCCGGTCAGTCAGGCCTACGTAAAACTGAATGTTGTTCATAGCTAGGCCTTTCTGCTTACCCCCGGCCGCGCTCGGCCAGCAGGGCGTTGTACTTCTCTTGCAGCTCGGTATAGAGGCCGTACACGTGCAGGAGCTTGTTTTTGCAGTCGTCGAGGGTGTCGAGGTGGTAGGCGGGGGCCGGCTCGGCCACGGCCGCTACCGTAGCTGCCGGCGGGACCAGCTCGCGGAAGTCCTGGGCGAAGTCGTGGCGGATGAGGGTGCCGACCTGCTCGATGAAGTCGAACGCCAGATTGGGCTCCTCGAAGCGGCGGTAGAGAGTGGGGCGACTGACGCCCAGCGACTGGTAGAGCTTGGTGATTTTAACGCCGCTTTTCAGCACAGCCTCCTTCACAATTTCGCCGCGGTGTTGCCTGGTCATAAAGCTAACTAAGTGAATGAGACAAATTTGGATTCATTCTGACCCACTCTAGTTTTCATTTATGAGCTATTCGTGACTCGCTCGTAGCGCTTATGATACATTTATGTATCATATTTGTCTCATAAGCGCTACTGCATGCTTGGCCCCGCCGATGAAGCCGCTCCCACCCGGCTGCCCGACAACCCCATCCTCAACAACCCCTACCAGGAGCCGGCCGGGCACTACGCCACCGACCAGCAGGGCAACCTCGACTACGCCCGTGTGGAAGCCGGCCGGCGGCTGTTCGTGCCCGAGGTGCAGGTGGTGCCCGGCAAGCACCAGGGCCAGAAGGAGGTGTTCGCCTTCAATGAGGCGGCCGCCAGCTACGGCACCCACCCGGTAAACCTGCTGCGGCGCGAGGTGGGCCAGTGGCGCGCCGCCGGCTACCCCGAGGCCACGCGCGTAACCCGCGAGCTGCTCACTTACTGGTTTCCCGACCACGACGACTCGCCGGTGAAGAAGCTGTTCTTTGCCCAGCGCGAGGCCATCGAAACCGCCGTGTGGCTGAACGAGGTAGCCGGGCGCTCCAACGCGGGCAGTCACTTGCTGGGGCTGTTGCGCGCGGGGCAGCAGTCGGTATCGGCGCAGGTAGCCGACCAGCTGCCGCGCCTGGCGTTCAAGATGGCCACTGGCACCGGCAAAACGGTGGTCATGGCCGCCCTCATCCTCTACCACTACCTCAACCGCCAGCAGTACCGGCAGGATGTGCGCTTTGCCGACTATTTCCTGCTGGTGGCGCCTGGCATCACCATCCGCGACCGCCTGGGTGTGCTGCGCGTGGACACCACCGCCGACCGCAACTACGCCCAGGACTACTACCACCAGCGCAAGCTCGTGCCCCTGGCCTACGAAGACCAGCTCGAAGGCCTCAACGCCCGGCTGGCCATTGCCAACTACCACCAGTTTGAGCCCCGCACCCTGCAAGGCAACAAGCGCGGCGCCTTCGACGGCAAAATTGGCCTGGATGGCAAGAAGCAAGACGAGTACGAGGACTACGCTCAGGTATTCAAGCGCCTGCTAGGGGGCTTCCGGCCCGGCAGCCGCCTGCTGGTGCTCAACGACGAGGCCCACCACTGCTACCTGCCGCAGCCCCACGGGACCCCTATGGGGCCGGCCCCCTCCCCTGCGGGAGAGGGGGAGCCACGGCGGCGTGGCCGTAAACAATCGTCCGGCTCCCCCTCCCCCGCAGGGGAGGGGGCGGGGGGTGGGGTCGACGAAAACGCCCGCGCCGCGGTGTGGTTCAGCGGCTTGCGCGAGCTGGGGCGGCGGTTTCAGCTTGCGGCGGTGTACGACTTGTCGGCCACGCCCTACTACCTGCAAGGCTCGGGCTACCGGCCCTACACGCTGTTTCCGTGGCTGGTGTCGGATTTCGGGCTGGTGGAGGCCATCGAGAGCGGGCTGGTGAAAATCCCCTACCTGCCCGAGAAGGACGACACCCAGCAGCTGGACATGCCGGTGCTGCGCAACCTCTACGAGCACGTGAAGGACCAGCTGCCCAAGATGGGCAAGGCCACCGAGCGCAAGGAAAAAGGCGCCGCCTACGCCGAGAAGCGGCCCGAGCTGCCCCAGCTGCTCGCGGCCGCCCTCGACCAGCTGGTGGCGCACTACGAGGAGTACGACCAGGGCGTGCGCGAGCGCGGCGAGCGCCGCCCCGAGCTGCAAAGCACCCCGCCCGTACTCATCGTGGTGTGCAACAACACCGGCGTGTCGAAGGAAGTGTACAAGCACCTGGCCGGCTACGAGTACGACGACCCCAGGCACGGCCGCCGGGTGGCCCCCGGCTACCACCCCATCTTCTCCAACTACCTGCCCGACGGCATCCCTAGGCAGCGCCCGCCCACGCTACTCATCGACTCCGACGCGCTCGAAAATAGCGGGCAGGTGAACGAGGAGTTTCGCAAGGTTTTCAAGGACGAGATTGAGCAGTTCCGGCAGGAGTACCGCCGCCTCTACCCCGAGCGCGGCGCCGAGGAGCTGACCGACGCCGCCCTGCTGCGCGAGGTAGTGAACACCGTGGGCCGCCCCGGCAAGCTGGGCGCCCACGTGCGCTGCGTGGTGAGCGTAAGCATGCTCACCGAGGGCTGGGACGCCAACACCGTGACGCACATCGTGAGCCTGCGCGCCTTCAACTCGCAGCTACTGTGCGAGCAGGTAGCCGGCCGCGCCCTGCGCCGCCGCGGCTACGAGCTGGTGGGCTACGACCGGCAGGGCCAGCCCGTAACGGGCACTACCAAAGCCGATAAGGCTCGCATCGTGAGCTACAAGTTTCCGCCCGAGTACGCCCGCATCATTGGCATCCCGTTTCGCACCTTCCGGCGGGGCGCGGCCAGCACGGGCGGCGCCGGCGGCGAGGAGCAGACGCTCGTCCGGGCCCTGCCCGAGCGCAGCCACCTGGAAATCACCTTCCCCAACCTGCTGGGCTACCGCGAGGAAATCGCCGCGGGCGAGCTGCGCCCCGACTTCGCGGCGGTAGGCAAGTTCGAGCTGGATTTCTCGAAAATCCCGACCCACACCGAGCTGGCCTCGGCCTTCTCGGGTAGCACCGAAAACCTGACCTTGCAGGCCCACGAGCAACTGCGCGAGGGCGAGGTGCTGTACTACCTCACCCGCGAGGTGCTGCGCCACCACTTCGCCGACGTGGACGGCACGCCCAAGCCCGAGTACTTCGGGCCGGTGCAGCGCATCGTGCAGGGCTGGTACCAGCAGTGCCTGACGCTGGTGCACCAAACCGACCCCGCCTTCAAGCGCCTCGTGCGCTACTGGGACCCCGAGGCCGTGGCCCACCACATTGCCCAGGCCATCGTGGTGGGGCAGCCCCCCGAGCAGCGCCGCATCCGGCCGGTGCCCAACTACTACAACCCGCGCGGCAGCACCCGCTTCGTGCACGGCCTCACCACCCGGCCGGTATTTGCCACCACCAAAAGCCCCATCAACTACGTGGTGGCCGATACCGAGAGCTGGGAGCAAGTCTGCGCCAAGGTGCTCGAAGACCTGCCCCAGGTGCTGAGCTACGTCAAGAACGCCTTCCTGGACCTGCGCATCCCCTACCTGCGCGAGGGCCGCCGGCACGACTACCTGCCCGATTTCGTGGCCCGCGTGCGCACCGCCCGCGGCCAGGTAGTGAACCTCCTAATCGAGGTCACGGGCATGAACAAGGACAAGCAAGCCAAGAAGCTCTACACCGAGCACTTCTGGCTGCCCGCCGTCAACGGCGACCTGGCCGCCCTAGGCCTGCCCCCCGACGAGCCCTGGGCCTTTGTCGAAATCAGCGAAAGCGAGAAGTACTTCCGCAACCAGCTGGTAGCGAAGATTCAAGAGCTATAGCTGAGTGGCCTCACCCCCCGACCCCCTCTCCTTCAGAGAGGGGGAGCCTGACGATTACAATTTCAACTCTTATCCGCGCCGCCGTGGCTCCCCATCTCTGAAGGAGAGGGGGCCGGGGGGTGAGGCCCAATTATGCCCAAAAAACCTATCCCACCCACTCCAGCCACTGCCGACCCGGCCGCCTATACCCACCAGGACCGGCGCCCCTACATCCCGGCCGGAACCGAGGCCGGGGCCGAGCAGCTCAACCCGAAGGTGCAGGCCCACACTCTGCGCGAGCTGGACAAGAACCCCATCGTGCACCGCGGCCAGGACCCCGAATTGCAGTGGCTGGGCAAGTACGCCCACGAGGGTGACCACCAGCCCGACTACCTGCGGCTCGACATCCGCTCGCTCTACCGCCACGAGCACATTCGGCCCCAGGAGCTGATGGCGCGCCTCTACCGCGAGCGCCTGGCCGAGGCCAATGCCCAGCTCGGCCTCTTTGGCCAGGACTACCAGACTGTGGACGAGCTGGATAAGCCCCTGAGCTACTACCAGCACCACGCCGCCTGGGAAAACCACCTTATCCTGGGCGACTCGCTGGCCGTGATGACTTCGCTGCTCGAGCGCGAAGGCCTGGGCCAAAAGGTGCAGATGGTATACCTCGACCCGCCCTACGGCATCAAATACGGCTCGAACTGGCAAATCAAGCTCAACAACCGCACCGTGCAGGATGGCAAGGACGAGCACCTCTCCTCCGAGCCCGAGCAAATCAAAGCCTTCCGCGACACCTGGGAGCTAGGCATCCACAGCTACCTCAGCTACCTGCGCGACCGCCTGCTGGTAGCCCGCGAATTATTGACGGAATCGGGGTCGTGCTTCGTGCAGATTTCCGATGAGAACGTGCACTTGGTCAGGAGCCTGATGGACGAGATTTTTGGCAGCTCGAATTTTGTCAGCCTTATAACCGTAAAAAAGACTTCGGCCCGGAGCGCCGAATTGCTGGCTGGCATCTCGGATTATTTGGTTTGGTATGCCAAAAGCAGGGACGCAATAAAGTTTCGACCTATTTACAAAGACCGGGAGATTAACCGGGAAATATTAGCTCAGTACAGCTTTGTTGAGACCGAGCAGGGACGGCGGCGGCTTACTAAAGAAGAGTACAATGACCCTGGCAGCATAGCCGGCAAGCTCTTTAGACCCGTTATCCTCACCTCTGAAAAAGGTTATTCAAAAGGAAAAGACTTGTTCGAGTTTGAGGGTAAGCTGTATGGACCCGGCTCCCGGTTTTGGAGCACATCGCCCGATAAAGGCTTGCCGAACCTAGTTCGCAAGAAGCGTTTGATGGCGCAAGGAAACTCGATAAATCTGGTGCGTTACCTGGATGATTTTCCTTTAATGCCCATTGCAGATTTATGGGATGATACTGCCAGCGGGGGCGGCGAGGATAAACGCTACGTAGTCCAAACTACCCAAAAGGTCATCCAGCGCTGCATCCTAATGACCACCGACCCCGGCGACCTGGTGCTGGACCCTACCTGCGGCTCGGGCACCACGGCCTACGTGGCCGAGCAGTGGGGGCGGCGCTGGATTACGATGGACACCTCGCGCATCGCCCTTAACATTGCCAAGACGCGGCTGATGACGGCCAGCTTCCCCTACTACCGGCTCTACGACGAGGCCAGCCAGGATTTGCGCCAGGGCTTCGTGTACCGGGAGGTGCCGCACATCACCCTTAAGAGCCTGGCCAACGACGAGCCGCCGGCCACCGAGAAGCTCTACGACCAGCCCGAGGAAGACAAGAAGCGCCTGCGCGTGGCCGGCCCCTTCACCGTCGAGACGCTGCAAAGCCTCAACCCCGTTCCGCCCGAGGAGCTGGAAGCCCCTAAGCAAGAGCTAGAGAGCCATGCCCAGTTTGAGGCGCGGGTGTTTGCCGGCCTCACCGCCTCGGGCATCCGCAACGGGGCCAAGAACGAGCAGGCCGTGTTTCTGCGCGTCGAGCGCCGCGCCTCGCCCGCCCTGCCCGCCGAGGGCTACTGGCGCGACGCCGACGGCCGCGAGCGCAAGGCCTACTTCCTGCTGGGCCCGCGCTTCGGCACCGTGAGCAAGAGCCAGGTCAACGACGCCGTGAAGGAGTGCCGCCAGCTCGGCGACGCCGACTGGCTGGTGGTGCTGGGTTTCGCCTTCGACGACGCCATCGAGAACCGCGCCCAAACTACCAGCGCCGGCACCTTCCAGGTGACGCGCGCCCGCATCGGCGAAGACTTGCTGCAAGAGGGCCTGCTGAAAAAAGACAAAAAAGCGGCCTCCTTCGTGACCATCGGCGAGCCGGAAATCGGGCTGCTGCGCGACGCGGCCACCGGCTCGGCCACCGTGGAAGTGCGCGGCCTCGACATCTGGGACCCCATCAACAACCGGCTGGCGGCCCGCTCGGTGGAGGACATCGCCTACTGGATGCTCGACGACGACTACGACGGCTCGAATTTTCTGGTGCGGCAGGTGTTTTTCTGCGGCGGCGAAAAAAGCGAGTTTCGCAAGTGGCGCCAGAAGCTCGACTTACAAGCCAGCGCCTCGGCCAAGCAGCGGGCCGAGCAAACCCTGCGCATCGAGCTGGACGAGGACGCCTGGGAGCGGCTCTACGGCTTCCAGTCGCACCCCATCGAGGCGCGGCCGGGCCGGCGGGTGGCGGTGCGCGTCATCAGCCAGTTCGGCGAGGAAAGCACGCAGGTGCTGACGCTGTAGCAAGTTATTACTTATTTATTACCCCGCCTTCCACTCTACTATGCATACCAAACGCCCCGACCGATTAGCGGCCGGGGCGTTTCAATTAGCACCTATTTGGTGTCCGCCGTAGCCTAGGGCGTAAGTACCGTGTAGCCGAAGGGGCCGGTGGTAGCGGCGTAGGCCACCGCCTCGTTGGCTTGCGCCAGGGGGAAGCTGCGCACGTCCAAGCCATCGAGCGGGAGCAGGCCGGCGCGCACGAGGGCCAGCAGGCGGGCGGGGGCATCGGGCGAATACATGTACTGGCCCATCACGGTGATGGAGTGGCGCATCAGGTGGGCGTAATTGAGGGTGAGGCCCACGCGCAGGCCGCCCATCAGCACGGCGGTGCCACGGGGGCGCACGGCCATTACGGCGGCCTGGGCGGGCGCGGCGTCGGGCAGCGGGGACAGGATGTCGAGCACCTTGTCGAGGGGGCCGGCGGCCTGCTGCATGCGGGCAGTGTCGGTGGCCTGGTCGCCGGTGAGCACGACGGGCACCACGCGCGGGCCGTGGCGGCGCACCAGTTCGGCTAGTACGGCCTCGTTGCGGCCGGGCGCTACCACGTGGGCGGCGCCCATGGCCAGCGCCACGGCCACGCCGGCGCTGCCGTAGTGGCCGGTAGCTCCGCTGATGAGCACGGTTTCGCCGGCACGCAGGCCAGCCGCCAGCAGGCCACCGTAGGGCACCAGCATCGTGCTCATGGCGGCGGCCAGGCGGCCGGCCTCCGCGGCGTCGATGGGCCCTAGGGGCAGGGCGTTTTCGAGGGGCACCAGGATTTGCTCGGCGAAGGCGCCGTGGCGGAAGTGCGCTTGCAGGCGCTGAGCGCCGGGCGAGGGCGCAATCAGGCCTTGCAGCATAATGTCGGGGGCGGTGGCCTCGTCGCGGGCGCGCACGGTGGGGTCGCAGAGCACCCAGTCGCCGGGCTGGAGGCGGGTGGCGTCGGGGCCTACCGCCCGCACCCGGCCAATGGCGCCGATGCCAGGGGCCAGCGGCAGCAGCAGAGGGTATTGGCGGGCGCCGCTCAGTACCTCATTCATGTAGGAGATGACTGGGGCGGCCACCACGTCCACCACGGCCTCGCCCGCGCCGGGCTGCGGGTCGGGCAATTCTTTGAGTACCAGCGGCGTGTTAAACGCCCGTAGCACAGCAGCTTTCATGCAGCGACTTCATAGGGGTTGATGCGCGGCAAAGGTGGCGGGCGGGGGCGTTACCAAATGGTAAAAAGCAGCCCCACCCCCGGCCCCTCCCCTGTGGGGCAGGGGAGCCGCGGCACAAGCCTTGCGGTCGCTAGCGTCAGGCTCCCCTCCCCCGCAGGGGAGGGGCTGGGGGTGGGGCTACCCCGCCCGCCGCAACCGGCTCAACGACTGCGGGGTGATGCCCAGGTAGGAGGCCAACATGCGCTGGGGTACCTGCCGAGCCACTTCGGGCTGCCGCGCCAGCAGAGTGCGGTAACGGGCGGCAGCATCTTGGCCGAGGTAGGCGCGCTGCAAGGTCAGCTTCGCCAGCAGTTCGTGCTGGATGAGGCGCTGCAGCAGCGCGGGCAGGTAGGGCAACTGCTGGCTAAGCGCCGCTAGCCGGGCGTGGCTGATGGCCAGCACCTGCGCCGGGCACGCGGCCTGGATGCGCAACGGGCTGGGCTCCTGCCGCTCGAAGCTGGCCAGCAGCGTGCATAGCTGGCCCTGGGTGCGAAATGCGTGCGTGGTTTCGCGCGGGCCCGTGCCGTCGGTGATGCGCAATACCCCTTGCACCACGAAAAACAGTTCCTCGCATACGGTATTGGGGGCCGTCAGCCACTCGCCCTCGCCGGCCGGGCGCGGGTGCCAGGCGGCCAGCAGCGGGGCCTCGTCGGCCAGCGGAATGGGGCCAAACGCGCGCAGGCAGGCAAGCAGCGAAGCAGACATAGCGGCGGGCCCGGCCGGTAGTAGCCGGGCGGGGCTAGCATACGCAACTTGCCTCCGGCCGGGTCGGCGCGCCTTGGGATTTGCTACCCCGCCGCCTACATTAGTGCCCTACACCCCCCAGGCTGCCATGCACCTTACCCCCAAAGACCTCGACAAGCTGGTACTGCACCAGGCCGGCGTGGTGGCGCAGAAGCGCTACGCCCGCGGCCTGCGCCTCAACTACCCCGAGGCCGCCGCCCTACTCGCCACCCAGCTGCTGGAGTTTATCCGCGACGGCGAGTCGGTGGCCGCGCTCATGGACAAGGGCAAGCAGCTCCTAGGGTTCGTCGATGTGCTCGACGGGGTGGCCGAGCTGCTGCCCGAGGTGCAGGTAGAAGGCACCTTCCCCGACGGCACCAAGCTCGTGACCGTGCACCAGCCCATCTGCCGCGAGCACGGCCGCCCCGAGCTGGCCCTCTACGGCAGCGGCCTCAGCCGCCCGGCCGCCACCCCCGCGCCCGCCCCGCCCGCCCCCGTGCCCGGCGAGTACCTGCTGGCCGAGGGCGACCTCATCCTCAACGAAAACCGCGCGGTAATCGAGCTGGAAGTGCTCAACCGGGGCGACCGGCCGGTGCAGGTCGGCTCGCACTACCCCTTCTTCGAAACCAACCCCGGCCTGGACTTCGACCGGGCGGCGGCCTTCGGCTACCGGCTCAACATCCCGGCCGGCACGGCGGTGCGCTTCGAGCCGGGCGAGCGCAAGCGCGTGCAACTGGTAGCCCTAGCCGGCGAGCGCCGCGTGTACGGCGGCAACGGCTGGACCAGCGGCCCCCTGGATGAAGCCGGCAAGCAGCAGGCGCTGGGGAAGCTGGGGTAACTGAGGTTTTCACTCCTCAACTGATTCACCTATGAAACTCACCTTCTCAACAACTATACTTTATGTGGTTGCGACCTCTGCTTTTGGCCAAAGAGTTTTATCTACTAATCCTTTGGCCATAGAAGATTACAAGACCATTGAAAAATTCACCCTAGAAGTCACCCGACTTAATCTAGAAATTGAGCCACACGGCTTCAGCAAGAAAGTTCAGCAACTAGGAGAGGGTGAGCGTTTTGTAACGTTTGCTTCCTCTGGCAATACCATCAAATACTACAAAACGGGTAATGCCAAAGTAGGTGGAAAGCAATTTATATACAGCTGCAAATTCACTAACGCTGCTGCTATTGCAAGCTTGATTCCCTTCCTCTTGCAAGAGAAAAGCGCACTTATTCCAAAAAAATACCGAGCTTCAAACAAGATTAAGATAGAGGATACCGCTGGGTTTTACGAGCTTGATATTACATTCTCAGGCAATAAAATCAACCAGATAATTTACACAACGCATCCCGATTAATACTATGTCCCTCCCCCTTTCCCGCCAGGCGTATGCCGCCATGTACGGCCCCACTACCGGCGACCGGGTGCGCCTGGGCGATACCGATTTGCTGATTGAGGTCGAGCGCGACTACTGCGTGTACGGCGAGGAATGCAAGTTCGGCGGGGGCAAAACCCTGCGCGACGGCATGGGGCAGGCGGCCGGCATCGGCCCCGCCGAGGCCCTGGACCTGCTGATTACCAACGCGCTGGTGCTCGACTACACGGGCATCTACAAGGCCGACGTGGGCATCAAGGGCGGGCGCATCGTGGGGCTGGGCAAGGCCGGCAACCCGCACATCATGCCGGGCATTACGCCGGGCATGGTGGTGGGCGTAACCACGGAGGTGGTGGCCGGCGAGGGGCACATCCTCACGGCGGGCGGCATCGACTGCCACATCCACTTCATTTGCCCCCAGCAGCTTGGCGAGGCGCTGGCCTCGGGCGTGACCACGATGGTGGGCGGCGGCACCGGGCCGGCCGCCGGCACCACGGCCACCACCTGCACGCCGGGCGCGTTCTACATCGAGATGATGCTCAAGGCCACCGATGCCTTCCCGATGAACTTCGGCTTCCTGGGCAAGGGCAACACCTCGCGGCCCGAGGGGCTGGCCGAGCAGCTGCAAGCCGGGGCGCTGGGCTTCAAGCTGCACGAGGACTGGGGCACCACGCCGGCCGCCATCGACCAGTGCCTGGCCGTGGCCGAGCAGCACGACGTGCAGGTGTGCATCCACACCGATACGCTCAACGAGAGCGGCTTCGTGGAAAACTCGGTGGCTGCCTTCAAGGGCCGCACCATCCACTCGTACCACACCGAAGGCGCGGGCGGCGGCCACGCCCCCGACATCATCAAGATTTGCGGCGAGCCGAACGTCATTCCCTCCAGCACCAACCCCACGCGGCCCTACACGGTGAACACCCTGGACGAGCACCTCGACATGCTGCTCGTGTGCCACCACCTCGACAAGAACATCCCCGAGGACGTGGCCTTTGCCGAGAGCCGCATCCGCCCCGAAACCATCGCCGCCGAAGACATCCTGCACGACATGGGCGCGCTGAGCATCATCTCGTCCGACTCGCAGGCCATGGGCCGGGTGGGCGAGGTCATCACCCGCACCTGGCAAACGGCCCACAAAATGCGCCGGCAGCGCGGCCCCCTGCCCGAGGATGCCGCCGCCCGCCGCCCGCACGACAACTTCCGCGCCCGCCGCTACGTGGCCAAGTACACCATCAACCCCGCCCGCGCCCACGGCATGGCTGCCGAAATCGGCTCCATCGAGCTGGGCAAGCTGGCCGACCTCGTGCTCTGGAAGCCAGCCCTATTCGGCTCCAGGCCCGAGATGGTGCTTAAGGGCGGCGTCATCGTGCAGGCCCAGATGGGCGACCCCAACGCCTCCATCCCCACGCCGCAGCCCTCGTTCTCGCGCCCTATGTTCGGGTCGTATGGCCAGGCCGTGGGGCCGTGCTCGGTCGCCTTCGTATCGGGCGCCTCGCTGGAAACAGTAGCCGGCTACGGCCTCAGCAAGCGGGTGCTGCCGGTACAGGGCTGCCGCAGCGTCGGTAAAAAAGACATGGCGCTTAATGACTACCTGCCCAACATCGAGGTGGACCCGGAGACGTACCGCGTGACGGTGGACGGCGTGCATTTGACCTGCGAGCCGGCGCAGACGCTGCCGCTGGCGCAGTTGTATAACTTGTTCTAGCGGAGTACCCCCCCCCGGCCCCCTCTCCCTGGGGAGAGGGGGCCGGGGGGGGGCGAACGCCCGCACTACTCCCGCGCCGCCGTGTCCCTAGGCAGTACCGAGGCCGCCAGTTCCTCCTTCAAATCTAGCTCGTTTTCCAGCTGGCGAATTACTTCGTCGTCGTACTCATTTTGCTGGCGTAGCTGCATGAGGCGCTGGCGCTGCGTGCGCAGCAGCTCGGCCAGTACGGCGTTGTAGCCGCTTATGGTATCGGCGGCAGTGGGCGAGCCGTCGGCGTGGGCAGCCAACTCGTAGTGGTGTTGAAGCAAGTCGAGCAGCTCGTTGGCGGGCGCCTGGCCGTCGTAGCGCTGGGCTAGCTCGGTGAGCGACTCTTGAGCCAGCAGCTGCTGCAGCGCGCGGTGCTGCTCGGCGGCCGGGCGCAGGTGGTCGCGGTCCTCCACGCCGCCCACCCAGCGGATGAGCAGCGGCAGCGTGAGGCCCTGGCCGACCAGCGTGACCAAAATAACCACGAAGGTGATAAAAATGAGAAGGTTGCGCAGTGGGAACGGCTGCCCGCCCGCGCCCAGCAGCGGGATGGCCAGCGCCGCGGCCAGCGACACCACCCCGCGCATACCCGAGTAGCCGGCCACTAGCGGGCCGCGCCAGCCGGGGTGGTCGTCGGCTACCGTGATGAAGCGGCTCATAAAGGTGCTGAACGGTGAGCCTGCCAGGGCCGCTACCAGCCGCACCCCAATAATAACGGCGCTGATAAGCAGGCCGTACTCTACGGCCTGCCAGCGCGAGGTGCCGTCGAGGCCGGCTACCACTTCGGGCAGCTCCAACCCGATGAGCATGAACACGGCGCCGTTGAATACGAAGCCTAGGGTGTTCCAGGTGCTGTAGGCCTGCTGCCGGGCGGTGGCCGAAAAGACGGTGTGGCTATGATAAGATAGGAACAGCCCGCCGCTCACCACGGCCAGCACCCCCGAGCCGTGGGCCCCCTCGGCCAGCACGTACATCAAGTAGGGCGCCGTTAGGGTGAGCACGGTGGTGAGGTTGGCCGCCGGGCGCAGCCAGCGGTGAATGGCGTAGAAGCCCCCCGCTACCCCTAGGCCCACCGCTATGCCCACGCCCGTCATCAGTACTAGTCCCATGGCCGCCTGGTGCCACACAAAGGTGCCAGATACCACCGCCATCGTCGCAAACCGGATGACTACCAGGCCGCTGGCGTCGTTTACCAGGCTCTCGCCTTCCAAAATAGCCAGCAACCGGCGCGGCAAACCCATGCTACGCATAATGGAAGTAGCGGCCACGGCATCGGTGGGCGACACGATGCCGCCCAGCACGAAGCCCAGCGCCAACGTGCAACCCGGAATAAACGCCCGCGCTGCTAGCGCCACGCAAGCCGCCGTGAGCAGCACCATGCCGAAGGCAAAAAATAGAATTACCCGCCGCCAGCGCCAGAAATCCTTCCACGATGTGGTCCAGGCCGCTTCGTAAAGCAGCGGAGGCAGGAAAACCAGAAAAATCAAATCCGGGTTAATGCGAACCAGGGGCAGGCCGGGCAGCAAGCTGAGCCCTAGGCCCCCCAGCACCAGCAGAATAGGGTAGGCCACCCGCAGGCGTTGGCTTAAACCCACTAGCAGGCACACGGCCAGCAGCAAGCCCAGGCAGAGCAGTAGCGTATCGTGCATAAATTCACAAGCAAGCCCCGGCTAGCGCACGGAGTTAAGGGCCGAAAGTAAGGCTTACTAAGCTCGGTGGCAATGCGTTGGTTATGCTCGTCCCCCTAGGGCTCGCCCTGGCGGCTAAGGGCCGGGCAGCTGCGTAGTAGCAGTTATTGGGTTAGCGCGCCATGCCCTAGGCGAGCGGTTGCTACGGCCTAGGGCACTGGTATGGGCAGTTTTCGCTGGCTGCTTAGTTTTCGTTGTTGCGGGCGGCCTCGTCGCGGTTGAGCTTGGTGAGGAACGACTTGGTGAGCGGAGTTTCGACCTCGTAGCCTTTGCGGCGCTCGTTAGCAATGGCGCTCTCGCCGGTGGCGGGCAGGGCGCGGTTTACCCAGGCCAGGATGTCGGTAGTGGTGCCGGGGGCCAGGCCGTGGAAGCCCGCCAGCAGCTTGGCCGGCAGCGATAGAATCAGCTCGGCGTCGCCGCGGCGCATCGAGTTCCAAATGCGGCGGGCGGCTTGCTCGGCGCTCATCGTGAAGCCGGGCAGCGCGTCGGCAATGGCAAACCAGGCGTACTCCTTTTCGTGCTGGCCCTTCACATCGGCGTTTTCGGCGCTGCCGGTGCGCAGCAGGCCGGGGCACACGGTCGTCACGTAAATGCCGTACTGACTTAGCTCGGCCCGGAAGCCTTCGGACAAGCCTACCAGCGCAAACTTGCTGGCGCTGTAGGCCGAGAGGTGCGGAATGGCCACCTTGCCCCCCAGCGACGAAATATTGACGATGCGGCCCTCGCCGCGCTGCTTCATGCCCGGTAGCACGGCCTGCATGGTGTGGAAGGGCGCCCAGAAGTGCGTGTTCATGGCGTCCTCAAAATCGCGGGCGTCCATATTTTCGAGCGGACCGCCCACAATCACGCCGGCATTGTTTACCAGCACGTCGATGCTGCCTAGCTGCTGCTCTACTTCCTGCACCAGGGCCTTTACTTCCAGCGGGTTAATTAAGTCGCGGGCTAGCGCCAGCACCTGGGCATTGGGGCCGCCGTAGCGCAGCAGGTCGCGCCGGGCGCGGTCCAGCTCTTCCTCGTCGCGGGCGCAAATGGCCACGCGGGCACCTTCGGCTACGGCGCGGCGGGCCAGCACCAGCCCTAGGCCCCTAGAGCCGCCGGTAATGAGCACGGTGCGCCCGGTAAGCTCATACGAGCCGCGGCGGTTGCGCCACACGGAGGTAGCAATGGCAGCCGCGCTCAGGCCGGCCAGCCACAGCCACGAGGAAGACGATTTTTGGTGGGAAGACTTCATGCTCCTCTGTATGCATTTAGGGCCCGAAAGGTTGCACGGCTCAGGTGTTTGTAGGTCTTCGGTGCTGACCTCATCTTTGCTGGTAATCACCTAAGCAGTCAAGTATGGACCTGTTACTCGCTGCGGCGTGCCTATTGGCGTATCCAGTAGCACTGGCTATATGCTACTATCTCATTACTCTGCTGCACGAACTGGGGCACGCTATAGCAGCACTAGCTATCACCACCGGGCCAGTAGAGGCTTATGTAGGGTCATATGGGCTCGCAGCACCCAGCCGGCAGTTGCGGCTAGGGCGGCTGCGCTTGTACTTGCACCTGAATCCCCGGCTGTGGCGCCGTAGTGGCGGCTATTGCCAGCACGAGCCAGTAGCGAGCGCCTGGCAAAATATCTTGATTTTGCTGGCTGGCCCCGTCTTGCCGATGCTCGTGAGTGGGCTAGGCTTCTACATAAGTATGCAATACCCCAACGGCTGGTGGCGGCTTCCTCTGTTTCTAACTGCTTTTCTTGCTTTTTGGAGTATGCTGACCAATTTGCTTCGGGGTAACCAAGTAAAATTGGCCAATGGCCGCGAGGTCTTGAATGATGGAGCACAGATACGGCATTATTTGCGCCATCGCCAGCAATATCGCCTAGCGGCGCAGGCGCAGCAACATGCCGAAGCCGGCCGCTACGCCGAATGTGCTCAGCTATATGTAATCCTAGCTCAACAGTCCCCGCTCGAAGCTTGGATACTGCGTAACCTGCTGAATAGCTATTGGCTAAGCGGTCAGTTGGATGCCGCATTAGCCAGTAGCCAGCGCCTCGAACAGGAACTTGCCCAGGATTTTACCGACGAAGACCTCCTTATCCGCGCTAATTTATTAGCGTGGCAGGGTCGATATACGGAGGCTTTGGCCATCTATAAGCAGCTTCTTACGCAGCCAGCTCCGTACTATGCCGCTTACAACAGCCGGGGCTATACGCGCAGTCTACTGGGCCAGCAAGAAGCAGCCTTAGCCGATTTTGACCACGCCATTGCCCTTGAAATAGAGTTGGCTTATGCCTACGCCAACCGGGGGTTGGCGTGGTTGCGGCTAGGCCACTCAGCTAAAGCATTAGCTGATATTACGCATAGCTTGACGCTCAGTCCAACCGAAGTTTATGGCTACCGCAACCGGGGTCTCTACTACCTTGAACAAGATGATTTCGCTGCGGCCTTGGCGGATTTTAAGCAGGCCCAGTTGCTAAATCCCTTCTTTCACGGCATTGAGGAATGCCTGCGCCGGGCTGGTCAGCAAATAGGCGCTACCTCCTAGGTATGGCAAGTGCCCAAGGGTATGCTTAAAGCTACTTAACCTAGCTTATTCTCGAAAAAAGCCAGCGTTAGCGCCCAGGCCTCGGCGGCGGCATCGGGGTTGTAGCTCGAGCGCTCGTCGCAGTGGAAGCCGTGGTCGGCGTAGGAGATGATAGTATTGAGGTAGGGCTTGCCGGCCGCCTCCACGGCCGCTACTATCTGCTCGCGCTGCTCTTTGGAAATATGCTCGTCGAGCCCGCCCCAAAAGAATAGGTGCGGCGCGTGCAAATCGGGGGCCAGGCCCGCGTAGTGGTGCAGGCCCCCGCCGTAGTACGACACGGCCGCTTGCAGCGGCAGCGTGGCATTGGCCACGAAGGCAACCTGGCCCCCCAGGCAAAAGCCGATGGCCCCGATTTTATCGTTTTGCACCTGCTCCTGGCTTAGTAGCCAGTCGTAGGCCGCCTGCGCATCCTGGGCCAGGCCCTCGGCGGTAATGGCCCGATAGTGCGGCGCGGCGCTCGGAAAGTCGTCGTAGGCAATTTCGAAACCCGGCGCGGCGGTGCGGTGAAACAGCTCGGGCGCCACTACCACGTAGCCCGCAGCGGCCAGCCGGTCGGCCACGTTGCGGATGTGTTGGTTTACCCCAAAGGCTTCCTGAAAGAGAATGATGCCGGGCGCCAGGTCGGTATGCGCCGGGAAGGCCGTGTAGGCGTGCAGCTGGGTGCCGTCGGCCACGTTCAGAATAAGGTGGTTGGGAATTCTCATGGGAAAAGGTAAAAATGGACGCGCTTCGCTGCCAGCAACAAGGCGCCGCTACTGCATGTTTTGAAAGGCTTTTGCTGGCCTACCCGCCCTAGGGGCTCGTGGGCGCCACGGCCTGGCGCTAGCTCGGTAGCGGCAAAAAGGGCTTACTGCCAGCAATGGGTTGCTGTGGGCAGGCCAGTTGGTGGCAAATCGCTTCGACGTAATTAATTGAAGCCGATGAGATTACATATGGGCAAGTACTAATTTGGAACTTTTCTAAACAATCTATTTGGAAAAATTCCAGATAAGCGATGAATTTTGCGCCAGATTTGAATTAGTCTAAATAAAAACCGATGCGCCAACTTCTACTGCCCGTTTTGCTAGCGGCCACCGCGCTGCCCCTAGCCAGCTACGCCCAAGTCACCACGCCAGAGCCAGCCGCCAGCCGTTCGCGGCGCGGCACCGGCACCATCCGTGGGGTGATTAAAACCAGCGACGGGCAGCCCGCGGCGTTTGTGAGCGTGGGCATTGCCAAGCTCGGCAAGGGCGCCAACACGGCCGAGGACGGCACCTTCGTGCTAACGGGGGTAGAGCCGGGCACCCACTTGCTGCAAGTATCGTTTGTGGGCCTGCAGCCGCAGCAGCAAACTGTGACGGTGGTGGCCGGGCAAGCCACTAGGGCCGATTTTGCCCTCACCGAAAGCGCCGCCGACCTGAGCGAGGTAATCGTGACGGGCACTAGCGTGATTAACCGTCCGGCCTCGGCCAGCAAGGCCGACATCGCGCCGCTCGACCTGCCCCAGAGCATTGGCGTGGTGAGCAGCACCGTGCTTGCCGACCAGCAGATTAACCGCCTCGGCGACGCGCTGCGCAACGTAAGCGGCGTGTCGCTGACCCAGCAGCGCGGCGGCGTGGCCGAAACGTTCTCGGCCCGCGGCTCCAGCATCGGCGTGGGCGGGGCGGGCGGCAGCATTTTCAAAAACGGGCTGCTTTCCAACACTCAGGGCTTTCCTGATGCGAGCACCCTAGAGTCGGTAGAGGTGCTGAAGGGAGCGGCGGCCCTGCTCTACGGCAACGTGTCGGGCGGCTTGATTATCAATATGGTAACCAAGAAGCCGCGCTACGAGTGGGGCGGCTCGGTAGAAATGCGCGCCGGCAGCTACAACTTCTACAAGCCCATTATCGACGTGTACGGGCCGCTCACTAAAAACCTGGCTTTCCGGGTGGTGGGCACCTACGAAAACGCCCAGAGCTACCGCGATGTGGTGACCTCGAAGCGCCTGTACGTGAACCCCTCGCTGCTCTACAAGTTTGGTGAGAAAACCGACCTGCTGGTGCAGGGCGACTACCTGCGCTCCGACATTACGCCCGACGCGGGCGTGGGCATCATCAACCTCAATGCCGAGTCGCAGCTACTGCCCAATACGCCGCGCTCGCGCTACATCAACACGGCCTGGGCCTACAACGTGACCGACCAGGCCAGCGGCTCGGCGGTGCTCAACCACCGCTTCACGGACCAGTGGCGGCTGAGCGCCATTGCGGGCGTGCAGGATACCCGCGTGCACGGCTTTGGGGCGGCCGTGCCCAACAATGCCATTGCGGCCAACGGTGACTACACCCGCACCCTGAGCGCGGTAAACACCAGCGAGCGCGACTGGAACGGCCAGCTGAACCTGAACGGCAAGTTTGACACCGGCTTCCTAGGGCACCAGCTGCTGGTGGGCGCCGATGCGCTACGCATTACCAGCACCAGCGCCACCTTCAAGTACCAGGATGCCACGGGTAAGATTGGCCCGGCCTACGATAAGATTAACCTGCTCGACCGCTCGAAATACGCCGAGCGCTTCGACGTGCCCACCATCCTGGACACGGCGCGCACTACCTCGCCCTCGTATCGCTTCGGGGGCTACGTGCAGGATTTAATCACCATTACGCCCATGCTGAAAGTGCTGGCCGGCGTGCGCTACTCGTGGCAGAAAACGCAGCAAACCAGCATTGAGAACTACGATAAGCAGCGCACGCGCCCCGGCGTGGCCTTGGATAAGGTAGACAAGGCTTGGTCGCCGAAGGGCGCGCTTATCTTCCAGCCCCTGCCCATGCTGTCGTTCTACGGGAGCTACGCCAACAACTTCTTGATTAACACTGGCACCGACATCTACCTCCAAAACCTGTCGCCCTCTATTGTTGACCAGTACGAGGTGGGCGTGAAGAGCGAATTGTTTGGCAGCCGCTTGTTTGCCAACGCTACGGTGTACCGCTACGTGAACAACAACTTTGCCCAAATTGCACCTTTCGACCAGTTTGGCAAGCCCAACGGCAACACCAATATCAAGGAGCTGACCGGCGAAACCACCAGCGACGGCGTGGACATCGACGTGAGCGGCAGCTTCACCAAGAACTTCTACTTCAACACCGGCTACGCCTACAACTACGCCCGCTACACCAACGCCGGCACCACCGTGGGCAGCCCCGTGAGCGGCGAGCGCCTCACCAATAACCCGGCCCACACCGCCAACGCCTCTATCTTCTACACCTTCGACCAGCCCGGCCTGCGCGGCCTGAAGCTGGGGGCCTCGGCTTTTTACACCGGCCAGCGCCTAGGAGGCAACAACAACACCGTGGGCCAAACCGGCAACTACAGCCGCCTTATCACCCTGAGCGGCTTCACGACCGTCGATTTGTCGGTAGGTTACAGCTACCAGCACTTTTCCATCCTGGCCAAGCTCAGCAATATCACCAACGAGCTGAACTTTCTGGTGCACGACCGTTACAGCATCAACCCCGTCCCGCCCCGCCAGTTCCTGACTACAATAGCCTACCGCTTCTGAGCAATTGGTTGACTCAACCGGTTATAAACAACTAAAAAGAACGTCATGCTGAGCTCCGCGAAGCATCTCTCCCACGCCGTCTAGGGTCACTAACCCAACGAAGCGGCAGAGATGCTTCGGCAAACTCAGCATGACGTTCGGCTTATGTCTGGCTACCTCAGGCCGCGCGCCACACCTCCCAGCCCAGCTTGCCAATAAACACGCTCACCACCCCCAGGAACAGCACCCGCACGAAGCCCGTGCCGTAGCGCAGGGCCAGCTGCGTGCCCAGCCCCGAACCCAGCGCGTTGCAGGCGGCCATGGGCAGCGCAATTTCGGGCAGCACCTGCCGGGTAGCCACGAAGTAGCTGAGGCCGGCCACGTTGGTAGCCACGTTCACGATTTTGGCCGATGCCGAGGCCGCCACGAAATCGTAGCCAAACAGCCCCACGAAGGCAAACAGCAGCAGGCTGCCGCTGCCCGGCCCGAAAAAGCCGTCGTAAAACCCCAGGCTAACCCCTAGGGCCGTGCCCGCCAGCAGTTCGGCGCGGCCGTGCAGGCGCGGGGCGTGCAGGCTGCCAAAGTCTTTGCGCCAAAATGTGTAGGCGGCCATCAGCACTAGCAGCGCCAGCACCAGCGGCTTCACCAGCTCTTTGCTGAGGCCGCTCACGGCGCGGGCGCCCAGCAGCGCAAAGCAGCCCGCCACCACCGCCGTAACGGCCACCGCGCGCCAGCGAATGGGCACGCCCCGCAGCCCCCGCAAGTAGCGCGCCGCCGATACCGCCGTGCCCGCGAGGCTGGCTACCTTGCCCGTACCCAGCAGCGTAGGCACCGGCACCTTCGGCAGCAGGAGCAGCAGCGCCGGCAGCTGAATGAGGCTGCCCCCACCCACCATGCTATCGACCAGGCCCGCCCCTAGGGCCGCCAGGCACAGCCAGGGTAGGGTAGGCGGGAGGTCGGGTAGGGACATGATTGTTAGGGTAAATGCTTAAAACAGCACGTCATGCTGAGCTTGCCGAAGCATCTCTACCGCGCAAGTAATCCTAGTGTTTAGAATTACTTACGTGGTAGAGATGCTTCGGCAAGCTCAGCATGACGTTCTCTTTTTCTTCGGCTGAGAGCCTTAAAACGGCGGCTCCTCGAAGCTGTTGCCCTTAGGCAGCGCTTGGGTGGGCTCGTTCATGCGCGAGCCCAGGCGGATGGTTTGCGGGGCGCCGTAGCTGGCCGCGTCGCCGCCCGCGCCGCCTTCGTTGTCGAAACTGCTGCTGGGTAGCCCGCCGGGCGTGTACGAGCTGTCGCCGAAGCCGCCGCCCCCGTCGAAGCCGTCGAGGTCGGCAAACTTGGTGAAGCGGCCGATGAACTTGAGTTGCACGGTTTCGAGTGAGCCATTGCGGTGCTTGGCAATGATGACCTCGCCCATGCCCTGGGTGGGGTTGCCCATTTCATCCTCGGTAATCTTGTAGTACTCTGGGCGGTACAGGAACACCACCATATCGGCGTCCTGCTCGATGGAGCCCGATTCGCGCAGGTCACTCAGCTGGGGCTTCTTGTCGCCACCGCGCGTTTCCACCGAGCGCGAGAGCTGCGAGAGGGCCAGCACCGGCACGTTCAGCTCCTTGGCCAGGCCCTTGAGTGCCCGCGAGATGCTGGCGATTTCCTGCTCACGGTTGCCGCCCGGCCGGCCTGGCTCGCCGCCGCTCATCAGCTGCAGGTAGTCGATGATAATCATCTGGATATCGTGCTGCGACTTGAGGCGGCGGCACTTGGCCCGCAGCTCCCGAATGCTGAGCGCGGGCGTATCATCAATGAAAATAGGGGCCGTCGAGAGCGACGAAATCTTGTGGTTGAGCTGCTGCCACTCGTAGTCGGCCAGGTTACCCTTCTTAATCTTCTCCGAATCCAGCTCCGCCTCGGCCGAAATCAGACGGTTGACGAGCTGCAGCGACGACATTTCGAGCGAGAAAATGGCCACTGGCTTTTTGAAGTCCACCGCCGCATTGCGCATGGCCGACACCACGAAAGCAGTTTTGCCCATGCCCGGCCTAGCCGCAATAATCACCAGGTCAGATGGTTGCCAACCGCTCGTCACGCGGTCGAGGGCGGCGAAGCCGCTGGGCACGCCGGTCAGGCCGTCCTTCTGGTGCTTCTTTTCCTCCAGCTCCTTAATGGCTTTCACCATCAAGTCGGCCATGCTGTCCACGCCCTTGCGCATGTTGTCTTCCGAAATTTGGAAGATGGCTTTCTCGGTGGAGTCGAGCAGCTCAAACACGTCCATCGTGTCCTCGTAGGCGTCGCGCAGCACGTCGCTGGCGTTGCGAATCAACTCGCGCTTGATGGCGGCCTCCAGGATTTTGCGGGCGTGCGACTCGACGTGGGCGGCCGAGTTGATGTGCATGGTGAGGCCCGCCACGTAGCCCACGCCGCCGGCGCCTTCCAGCTCGCCCATCTCGCGTAGCTCCTGCACCACCGTAAGCTGGTCGATGGGCTCCGACTTATCAAACAAGTTGTTGATGGCCTTGTAAATACGCTGGTGGCCGTCTTTGTAGAAGCTGTGCGGCTTCAGAATGTCGATAACCGTGGTGAGGGCATCCTTCTCGAGCATGAGGGCGCCGAGCACGGCCGCTTCCATTTCGAGGCGCTGGGGCGGTAGCTTGCCGGTGGGCGAGGCGGGCACGGGCACGCGCACCCCACGCACGCCCTGAAAGGCGGCGGCAGCGCGGGCGGCAGATTGCTTGAGACGGTCGTCCATACGGTCAGACATTGGGTAAGCGTGGGAAGAGCGGAAAGCGCAGAATATAACGTAATAAGCAAACCGGTTTCAGCTTAAAAAGCGGCTGAGCCGGCTAGGGCGTAACTAACAAAGCTAACCACCGCGGCTAAGTAGTACAAGGATTATTAGTTGCAATTGGACTAAGCGGCCTCTGCGCAAGCACCATAGCTTTTGCCAGGCCCAGGCGGCGCGCCCACCGGGCCGGCCGGCCAGCCCAACCAGCTAAGCCGCCGTACTTTCGCGCCCCGCACTAAGTCGATTTTAGCCCCTTGGAACGCATTCACCTCATTGCCGTCGGCGGCAGCATCATGCACAACCTGGCGCTGGCCCTGCACCGGCGCGGGGCGCAGGTCACGGGCTCCGACGACGAGATTTTTGAGCCCGCCCGTACCCGCCTGGCCGCCGCCGGCCTGCTGCCCGCCGCCGAGGGCTGGTTTCCCGAAAAAATCGACGCGGGCCTAGGGGCCGTGATTGTGGGCATGCACGCCCGGCCCGACAACCCCGAGCTGGCCCGCGCCCAGGAGCTGGAACTGAAAATCTATTCCTTCCCCGAGTACATCTACGAGGCCAGCAAGGACAAGCAGCGCGTCGTCATTGGTGGCTCGCACGGTAAAACCAGCATCACGGCGCTCATTCTGCACGTGCTGCGCTTCCACGGGCGGCAGTTCGACTACGCGGTGGGCGCCCAGCTGGCAGGCTTCGATTTGATGGTGCAGCTGACCGATGAGGCGCCGGTTATCATCATCGAGGGCGACGAGTACTTGTCGTCGCCGGTGGATAGGCGGCCCAAGTTTCACTTGTACCAGCACCACATCGGGGTGATTTCGGGCATCAGCTGGGACCACATCAACGTGTTTCCGACCGAGGAAATCTACCGCGAGCAGTTCCAGATTTTTGCCGACCAAACGCCTAAGGCCGGCGTGCTCATCTACGACCGCGACGACGAGCAGACCCAGCTTGTGGCCGTGCCCACCAACCCCGACGTGACGTACATCGGCTACGGCCCGCACGAGAGCGTGGTGCGCGACGGCAAAACCTACCTGCTCACCAAGCGCGACGAGGAGGTGCCCATCCAGGTATTCGGCGCCCACAACCTGCGCAACATATCGGCCGCCAAAGAGGTGTGCAAGCAGCTGGGTATCAAGGGCAAGGATTTCTACAAGGCCGTGGCCACCTTCCCCGGCGCGGCGCGGCGCCTGGAGCTGGTGCAAGCCGGCGCCACTTCGGTGGTGTATAAGGACTTTGCCCACGCGCCGAGCAAACTGCGCGCCACCGCCCAGGCCCTCAAGCAGCAGTACCCCGCGCGCCGCCTCGTGGCTTGCCTCGAGCTGCATACCTTCAGCTCGCTCAACCCGGCGTTTCTGCCCCAGTACGCGCACTGCTTCGACGCGCCCGATGTGGCCGTGGTTTACTTCAACCCCCATGTGCTCGAGCATAAGCGCCTGCCGCCCCTGGCCCCCGCGGCGGTGCAGCAAGCCTTCGCCCGCCCCGATTTGCAGGTTTTCACCGACAGCCGGGCCCTAGGGGAGTTTCTGCACCAGCAGGCCTGGGCCGACACCAACCTGCTGCTGATGACCAGCGGCACCTTCGACGGGCTGGACCTGGGCCAGCTGGCCACGGACGTGGTGGGGGAGGCACGGGATTAGGGCAGTAGAAATAGAGAAGCGGTCATGCTCATCTGGCGTCCGCCTGCCGAAGCATCTCTACCGCTCCGTTAGCGAATCGTGCAACGATGTAGTAGAGATGCTTCGGCAAGCGGACGCCAGATGAGCATGACGGGCTTTTTATGTTTGCCACCAAATAAAAAAGGCCCGGTAGCTACTTGCTGCCGGGCCTTTTCACCAAACCGAACCCTAGGGCTTAGTTCTTCAGCGAAGCCATGTCGATGACGTAGCGGAAGCGGACTTCCTCATCCAGCATGCCATCGTAGGCTTTGTTGATGTCTTGAATGTCAATGAGCTGCGTCTCGGGCAGAATATTGTGCTCGGCGCAGAAATCCAGCACTTCCTGGGTTTCGGCGATGCCGCCGATGACGGAGCCAGCCACCGAGATGCGGTGCATGGCCAGGTTCATGTTGTTGAGCGGCGCCTTATAAGGGCCCAGCAAACCCACCGTGGTTAGTGAGCCGTTGCGCTTGGCCAGCGGCACGTAGTCGTTGATGTCGAAGGCGTCGGGGATGGTGATGAGGATGAAGTCGTACTGGCTGGCGTGGGCTTCCATCGCCTTCGAGTCGGTCGAAAGCAAGACCTCGTGGGCGCCCAGCTGCTCGGCGGCGGCTTGCTTGTCCTTGTCGCGGGTGATGGCAGTTACCTGCGCACCCATGGCGCGGGCCAGCTGCACGGCCATGTGCCCTAGGCCCCCAATGCCCACCACGGCCACGCTGCTACCGGGGCCCACGCCCCAGTGCTTGAGGGGAGAGTAGGTGGTGATGCCGGCGCACAGAATAGGCGCGGCGGCTTTGATATCGAGCTGGGCCGGAATGCGCAGCACGAACGACTCCTTCACCACAATGTCGGTGGAGTAGCCGCCGAAGGTGTTGAAGTCTTTGTTCTGCGGCTTCATGTAGCCGTTGTAGGTGGCCGTCCAGCTCACGGGGCCTTCGCAGTAGTTTTCCTCGCCGTGGGTGCAGGGCTCGCACTGCCCACACGAGTCAATCATGCAGCCCACGCCCACGATGTCGCCCACTTGAAACTTGGTCACCTCGCTGCCAATTTCCTGCACGCGGCCCAGCACCTCGTGGCCCGGCACGCAGGGATAAATCGTGTTGTGCCAGTCATTTTTTACCTGGTGCAGGTCGGAGTGGCACACGCCGCAGTACAGCACCTCGATGTGTACTTCGTCGGGTTTGGGGGCGTAGCGCTCGACTTCCATTTCTTTCAGGCCGCTGAAGATGGAGTTGCTGGCGCCGTAGGCTTTGACTTTGTAGGACTGCATGGGAAACAGGAGGTTGGTTTAGGGAAAAGGAACCGTAGAATGAAACGTGTCGCACGGACGCGTGTACTTACGCGTCAAGCTGTCAGTGAGTTATCACGAGGCTTTCAGTGATAATTATTTAGTTGGCCTAAGCGCCTGATTGCAAAGGCCAACGCTGTGGCTACGGTGCGGCCAGGGTATCGATAGGGCTGGGTTTCGCGTAGCAGCAGGCAACCAAGGCCCCTAGGGCCGGTAAGCCTCCTTTTTCAATTCCCTCCTCTTTTGTGATATGAGCAAGCAACAACAAGCCCCCGCCAAGAAGCCCCGCGTGTGCGTGACGGGCGGGGCCGGCAAGCTAGGCAAGGTGTGCGTGCAGGACCTGCTGGCCCACGGCTACGACGTATTTGTGCTGGATACCGTGCCCGCCGCCAAGGACGTGCCCCACATGGTGGTCGATTTGGCCGACTTCGGGCAAACGCTGGACGCGCTTTCGTCGGTAGGCCAGGAAATTTACGCTGGGGTGCAAAACCAGGCGTTTGACGCGGTGGTGCACCTGGCGGCCATCCCGGCCCCGCGCCAGTACTCCGACGCGCACACGTTCCAAAACAACATCATGGGCACCTACAACGTGTTTGAGGCCAGCCGCCGCCTAGGCATTCGCAACGTGGTGTGGGCCAGTTCGGAAACCACCCTAGGGGAGCCCTTCGAGAACGACGCGCCCTACGCGCCGGTGGACGAAGACTACCCGCTGCGGGCCAAGAGCGCCTACGCCCTGGCCAAGGTGCTGATGGAGGACATGGCCCGCCAGTTCTGCTACCAAACGCCCGATTTCAAGCTCATCGGCCTGCGCTTCTCCAACGTGATGGAGCCGCAGGACTACGAGAAATTTGCCAGCTACCAGGCCGACCCCGAGCTGCGCAAATGGAACATGTGGGCCTACATCGACGCCCGCGACGGCGCCCAGGCCATTCGTAAGGCCGTGGAGTGGCAGGCCACCGGCATGCACGCCTTCATCATCGCCAATGCCGACACGGTGATGGAGAAGCCCTCGGCCGAGCTGCTGCGCGAGGCGCTGCCCGGCGTGGAGGTGCGCAAAGAGCTGGCCGGCCACGAAACCCTGCTGTCGATTGACAAAGCGCGCAAGGAGCTGGGCTACGAACCGACGCACACGTGGCGCGATAAAGCAAACTGGCAGTAGGGTTGTTGTTTAAATGTGCGGATAGGGAAATAGGTAGATGTAAAAATTGAAAGAAGGCGGTCATGCTGAGCTTGTCGAAGCATCTCTACCGCATCGTTCGGGTATCGTTCGGTAGAGATGCTTCGGCTGCGCTCAGCATGACCGCCTATTTCCATTTTCTACATCCACCTATTTCCCCATCCGCACATCTCCTGCATTTTCCACATTCGCACATTAAAAACCTATGGAATTTACCCGCCTGGGCCGCACCGGCCTGCACGTATCCAAAATTTGCCTAGGGTGCATGACCTACGGCGAGCCCACCGAGCGCTGGCAGTGGGCCCTCGACGAAGAGCAGAGCCGCCCGTTCATCAAGCAAGCGCTGGAGCTGGGCATCAACTTCTTCGACACCGCCGACGTGTATTCGAACGGCAAGAGCGAGGAAGTAGTGGGCCGCGCCCTGCGCGACTTCGCTAAGCGCGACGAGGTGGTGCTGGCCACCAAGGTCTTCAACCCCATGGGGCCGGGGCCAAACGATAAAGGTCTCTCGCGCAAGCACATTATGAGCGCCATCGACGCCAGCTTGCAGCGCCTGGGCACCGACTACGTGGACCTCTACCAGATTCACCGCTGGGACTACGACACGCCCATCGAGGAAACGCTGGAGGCGCTGCACGACGTGGTGAAGGCCGGCAAGGCGCGCTACATCGGGGCCAGCAGCATGTACAGCTGGCAGTTCGCGCAGGCCCTCTACCTGGCCGATTTGCACGGCTGGACGCGCTTCGTGAGCATGCAGCCGCACTACAACCTGGTGTATCGCGAGGAGGAGCGCGAGATGCTGCCACTCTGCGAAAACCAGGGCATCGGCGTCATTCCGTGGTCGCCGCTGGCCAGGGGGCTGCTCACGGGCGGCCGCAGCAAGGCCCGCAACGAAACCAAGCGCGCCGAAACCGACGGCTTCGGCAAGAGCCTCTACGGCCGCGACGACGACTTCGCCGTAGCTGCCCGCGTGGACGAAATCGCCAAGGAGCGCGGTATTCCCGCCGCCCAGGTAGCCCTGGCCTGGATGCTCTCGAAACCCGTCATCACCGCCCCTATCGTGGGCGCTAGCAAGCCCGGCCACCTGGAGGATGCTGTGGCCGCCGTAGGCGTCAAGCTGACGCCGGAGGAAATCAAGCGGCTAGAGGAGCCATACCGCGAGCACCCGGTGCTTGGCTTCTCGTAGGTTTGGGGGTTTGAAACTAGTTATGCGGCTGTCATTGCGAGCTTGCGCAGCAATCGCACCAGCGCGACCCCTAGGGCCATCGTGCTGGTGCGATTGCTGCGCAAGCTCGCAATGACAGCCGTAATTCGTTCAACTTCCTTTCCAATTCCATGCGCTACCTCATTGCCCCCTGTACCGTGTATACTGGCTCGGCCGCGCTGCCGCACTACGCCGTGCTCGTCAATGGCGACCGGGTGGAGGCGCTGCTGCCCGTGGTAGCCGCGCCCACCGACCTGCCCCGGCGCGACGGGCGCGGCCTGCACTTGTGCCCCGGCTTTGTAGATGTGCAGTTGTACGGCGGGGGCGGGGTGCTGTTTTCGGTAGACCCTACCGTGGCTACGCTAAAGACCCTAGGGGCCTCCCTGCGCCGCGAGGGCACCACCAGCTTCGTGCCCACCATGCCTACTAACTCGCCCGATATGATGCGGGCGGCCGCCGCGGCCGTGCGCGAAGCCCAGCCCACGGTGCCCGGTCTGCTGGGCCTGCACCTGGAAGGGCCCTACATCAACCCCGGCAAAAAAGGCGCCCACCAGGAGGAGTTTATTCAAGTGCCTACCCCTGAGGATATAACGGTCTTGCTGCGCGAAACCCAGGACGTGCTGCGCCTGCTGACCCTGGCCCCCGAGCGCGTGTCGCCCGAGGTGGCCAGGCAGCTGCAGCGAGCGGGCGTGGTGCTGTCGGCGGGCCACTCGCTGGCCACCTACGACCAGGCTACGGCGGCGTTTGGTAGCTACTACCGGGCCGCCACGCACCTGTTCAACGCCATGTCGGGCTTCGAGAGCCGGGCGCCGGGCCTGGTGGGCGCCGTCTACGACCACCCCACGGCCCAGGCCAGCATCATCGCCGACGGTGTGCACTGCGACTACGCGGCCCTGCGTATCAGCCAGCGCATCATGGGCGAGCGCCTGTTCCTCATCACCGACGCGGTGGACAGCAGCGACCACGGCGCCTACCGCTTCCGGCGCGAGCACAACTACTTCGTCAACGAAAACGGCACCCTGGCCGGTTCGGCCCTCACCATGCCCCAGGCCGTGGCCAACTGCGTGCGCCAGGCCGGCATCGGGTTCGAGGAAGCCCTGCGGATGGCTACCCTCTACCCGGCCCGCCTGCTGGGAATGGACGGGGAAATCGGCCAGCTCAGCCCCGGCGCGCGCGCCGATATGTGCCTGCTCGACGAGGACTTTGCGGTGGTAGCCACTGTGCAGGGCGGCGACTGGCAGGAATATAAGTGATTGGTGGCTAGCGAGCAGCAAAAGGTGGTCATGCTGAGCTTGTCGAAGCATCTCTACTGGGCCGCCTAGGTTGTGCGGTAGAGATGCTTCGACAAGCTCAGCATGACCACCTTTTGCTGCTCGTTACCTCAATCTTTCCTATTTACCTCTTTACGCTTCTTCCCGCTGTCGTTGACGAGGAGCACGGCCAGGGCGGTGAGGGTGAGGCGCAGAGCCCATTTGGTGGCGGTGCTCATTACTGGTGCACAAAAACTTGGTTGGAAGGCAGCACCTTGAGCTGGCAGTTGCCGCCCACCGAGCCGTCGCCGCAGGTGGCGCCCATGATGTGGCCATCCTCAAAGTCGAAGAAGCAGGTGGGGCAGGCGGTGCCGGTCAGCACGTAGCGGTCGGCGTTGGGCGTGAGGTAGTAGGTGCCATCGTCGGAGCCGCGCAGGGGCAGCGCGATAGCCCGGAAGTTGCCCTCCTTCTGGCCCATGCCAATGAGGTAGTACGGGGCGCGGGGCTTATCCTTGGGGTCGTCAACCGGGGCCTGACGCACCAAAATGCGGTCGATGGTGGTGCCGTCGCCCAGCTGCCGCATCAGGGCCATCGAGAGGGTAGGCTGCGACGTTTTGTAGGTAATCTTACCCGCCTCGCCCACCTGCATAATGAGGCGGCTGCTGGCCGAGCCTGCCAGGGCCGCCGCGGCGCTGGCCGCCGCACTGCGGCCGCTGTAGTCGTGCGAGGGCAGCGAGCGGTCGCGGCTGCCGGTGCGGGTGGTTTCGCAGGCGGCGGTGCCGAGCAGCAGCGCGCCCGCCAGCAAGGCAGGTAGTGGGGGTAAGCCAACTAGGCGAGGAAAAGCGGGCATGTTTATTTAGATAGCGAGCGGAGGGGAGCGAAAGACAAATATCGGACGGCCGACTGGCAAGCTGACCTAGGTTATCCCTAAAAAATATTTCTTAAGCCCAAAAACCAACATCCTGCCGCCCCCGCCGGGCAGCCCCGCCGCGCGGCTGGCCACGGCCAACAGCAGGAGAGAACTGCCCTAACGAGGGCGGCAGGATGCAACGTAAAGGCTGGGCCCTAGGGCCCAGCCGGGCGTCAAGACCTAGGCGCGGCTAGCGCGGCTTGTAATATTTCAGCGCCTCGGGCATGTCGGCCTTGATGTCGGCAATGCGCTGGGCGTCGGCGGGGTGGTCGGAGAGGAAGGCGGGCGTGCTATTCTGGCTCTGGGCGGCCATGCGCTGCCAGAAGGCAATGGCGCCTTCGGGGTTGTAGCCGGCCATGGCCATAAAAATGAGGCCTAGGTGGTCGGCCTCGCTTTCCTGACGGCGACTGAAGGCCAGCATGCCCAGCTGCGAGCCGGCGCCCACGGCACTCAAAAAGATATTTTTGGTGGCCGTGGGGTTTTGCGAGAGCGCGGTGCTTAGGGCGGTGCTGCCGAGCTGGGCCACTAGCTGGTCGCTCATGCGCTCGGCGCCGTGCTTGGCTACGGCGTGCGAAATCTCGTGGCCTAACACTACGGCCAGGCCGTTCTCGTCTTGCGTAAGGGGCAAGATACCGGTGTACACCACTACCTTGCCGCCGGGCATGCACCAGGCGTTCACCGTTTTAGGGTCGTCGATGAGGTTAAACTCCCAGTTGTAGCCGTCAAGCTGCGCGCTCTGGCCCTGCTGCTTGAAATAGAGCTGCACGGCGTTGGCAATGCGCTGGCCCACGCGCTTCACCATGGCCGTTTGCTCGGCGTTGGTCGAGAGCTTGGATTCGGCCAGGGTTTGCTTGTACTGGGTTACGGCCAAGCTATTCATCTCGCTGTCGCCCACCAGGCTTAGCTGGCGGCGGCCCGTGATGGGCACCGTGGCGCAGCCAGCGGTGAGCAGTAGACTGGTGCCTAAAAGAAACTTTCGAAGCATAACTAAAGAAGATGGTTTGGTGACAGCTGGAAGTGCAAGGACCGCGCCAGGGGCGCAGGGGCTATACGCAACCCACCGGGGCAAATGTTTACTTTGCAGGGTGGCCCGCCTGGGCTGCCCTACCTGCCGAGCCCCATCCCATGAAAATTATTTGCATTGGCCGCAACTACGCCGACCACATAGCCGAGCTGCACAACGAGACACCCGCCGCCCCGGTCATCTTCCTCAAGCCTGAGACGGCGCTGGTGCAGCGCGGCCAGCCCTTCTTCGTGCCCGCCTTCTCCCACGACGTGCACTACGAGCTGGAGCTGGTGCTGCGCGTGTGCAAAAACGGCCGCCACATCGAGGAGCAGTTTGCCCACACCTACTTCGACGCCATTGGCCTAGGGGTCGATTTCACGGCCCGCGACGTGCAGAGCGAGTTGAAAAAGAAGGGCTTGCCCTGGGAGCTGGCCAAGGCTTTCGACGGCTCAGCGCCCATTTCGCCCACCTTCCAGCCGGTGGCCGACTTCCCCGAATTTGCCAATATTAACTTCCGACTGGAAGTAAACGGCGAGGTGCGCCAGCAGGGCAACTCGGGGCTGATGCTGCACCCGTTTGCCAAGATTATCGCCTTCGTGTCGCAGTACATCACCCTCAAGCAGGGCGACCTCATCTTTACGGGTACGCCCGCCGGCGTGGGGCCGGTAAAGCCCGGCGACGAGCTGCGCGGCTACCTCGAAGGCGAGCTGCTGCTGGAAGTGCCGGTGCGGTAACTATGCTGGCCGCCGCAAAGACGCTGCAGCGCCTTCCGTCGTTAGGGCGGCGGCGGCATTTGTAGAACCGAATAATCCCTAGGCCGCCCGGCCGCCCGCTGCCCCTAGGGGTGCCGGGTAGCGCGTGGCGGCTGTAAGCTAGCTAGTATTTTGTTGAATATCACTTTATTGCGTCGGGTGGGGCTGCCCGTCGCGAGCGGCCTGCTGTTGCTGGCCCTCACCGCCCGCAGCCAGGATGAAGGCACCGACGACACCACCACCCGCCGCCAGACCGGCCCTATCCGGCCCGCCGCTACGGCCGTGGCAGGCGCCTCGGCGGGGGCCATTGCGCCGGGCTACTTCCTGTTTCCGATTGCGCCGGGGCAGCCGGGCTACCTGGCCGCCAGCATGGGCGAGTTGCGCCCCAACCACTTCCACGGCGGCCTCGACATCAAGACTGGGGGCGGGGTCAACAAGCCGGTGTTCGCCTCGGCCGATGGCTACGTGTCGCGCCTCAAGCAGTCGTCGTTTGGCTATGGCAACGTGCTCTATATCACCCACCCCAACGGCCTGACGACGGTCTACGGCCACCTCAACAAGTTTGAGGGGCCGGTGGCTCAGGAACTGCTGCGCCAGCAGTACGAGAAGCAGACCTACGAGCTGGAGCTATTCTTCAAGCCCGGCCAGTACCCGGTGCGGCGGGGCGAAGAGGTGGCCCTGAGCGGCAACACCGGCGGCTCGGCTGGGCCGCACGTGCACTGGGAAGTGCGCGACGGCCAGGACCGGCAGCTGAACCCGCTGCAGTGGGGTGGCTTTGCCGAAATTGCGGACCATACTGGGCCCACCTTGCAGGCGCTGGCCGTGGTGCCCCTAGGGATAGCGGCGCGGGTGCGGGGGCAGTTCGAGCGGGCGCTGCTGGTGCCCAAAACGCAGCCGCTGCCCGGCGCCCGCACGGTTTTTCCCGATACCGTGGCCTGCACCGGGCAGGTGGGGCTGCTGCTGCAAGGCTTCGACCGCTTCGACAACGCCTGGAACAAGAACGGCATCCAGCGCGTGACGGTGCGCGTGAACGGGCAGCCTTATTACCAGCACATTATCGACGCGGTGCCCTTTCCCAACGGCTCGCGGCAGGTCAACAACTTCGTCGATTACCTCTACCAGCACACCGGCGGGCGCCTGCTGCAAAAGCTGTGGGTGGACGAGGGCAACGACCTGGGCTTTTACACCCCCGCCGGCGCCGGCCAGGGGCTGCTGAACGTGGAGCCGGGTAAGGTGTACAGCATTGATATTGAGCTGGCTGACTCGTACCGTAACCAAAGCCAGGCCCACCTTGTGCTGCGCGGCACCGCGCCGGTGGCCTACGCGGCTATTCCCGGCCGCCTAGGCCCCGCCGGCCCGCCCAAGCTGCGCTACACCATTGAGCGCAACATCTTGAAAACCATTGTCACGACCCCTAGGCCCGACTCGGGCGATGCCCCCGCCAACCTGCTGCTGCGGCGCGGCGGCCGCCAGCTCGAACTGCGCCCCAGCTACTCGGTGGGCCCCGAAACCACCTACCTCTACGACCTGCGCGCCGGCCTGCCCGACTCGCTGGTTTATGGGCAAGTGCGCAAGGTGTTCGACCGGCAGGTGCTGATACCGGCCGGCCAGGAAACTAGCTACACCACCCCGCACCTCAACCTGGTGTTTGGGCCCCAAACGCTGTTTTCACCCCTCTACCTGGGCACCAGCTGGAAGCCGGCCACCGCCGCCGCCCCCGAAACCTGGGTGGTGGGCACTCCTATGGTGCCGCTCTACTTGCCCCTTCGCCTCACGCTGCGGCCCACCGCCCGCCCCGCCGACCCTCGGCGCACGGCCATCTACAGCATTACGCCCACCGGCGGCCGGGCCTACGCGGGCGGCACCTGGAACGCCGACAGCACCCAGATTTCATTGAATACCAAAGTATTTGGGCAGTACCGCCTCTATACCGATACCAAAGCGCCCGAGGCGCGGCTGCTAAGCCGGGCGGGCGGGCAGCTGCTGTTTCGGGTGGGCGACGACCTTTCGGGCCTGGCCTCGTACCAGCTGCTGGTGGGTGGGCGCTTCCGGCTGCTGCGCTACGAGTACAAGAACAACACGCTCTTTACGGTGCCCGGCGATACCCTAGGCCCCGCCCTGCGCGGTGCGGCCCAGCTGCGCCTCACCGACCAGGCTGGCAACGAGCGCGTCATTCCACTCAATCTTTGATGCGCTAATGTGAAAATATAAAAATGTGCTAATGAGTGTACAGTAGTTGCGAGTAGCGTACAACTAGCACATTTTCAGATTTCTACATTGGCATATCTCAACATTAGTATACCATCTTTATGCTTCCCGAACCCGGCACTATCGCCCCCGACTTCACCGCGCCCGACCAGTACGGCAACCCGTTCACCCTGAGCAGCCTGCGCGGCCAGCGGGTGGCGCTCTACTTCTACCCCAAAGACGACACGCCCGGCTGCACCGCCCAGGCCTGCAACCTGCGCGACAACGAAAGCCAGCTGGCCGCCCAAGGCGTGAAAGTGGTGGGCGTGAGCACCGATGACGTGGCCTCGCACCAGAAGTTCGCCACCAAGTACGACCTGAATTTCTCGCTCGTGGCCGATGCCGACAAACGCATCGTGGAGGCCTACGGCGTGTGGCAGGAGAAAAAGAACTACGGCAAAACCTACTGGGGCACCGTGCGCACCACCTTCCTCCTCGACGCCAACGGCCTGATTGAGAAGGTCATCAAGCGCCCCGATACCAAGGAGCACGCTGCTCAGGTGTTGAAGTGAGAACGCCAAAAGGGCGGTCATGCTGAGCTTGTCGAAGCATCTCTACCGCATCGCCTGAATCGTTGCAACGAAGCGGTAGAGATGCTTCGGCAGGCTCAGCATGACCGCCTTGTTGTGCTTTTACCCCCACCCCTCATTGACCAGCAGAATCTTCCCGATGTGCTTGCTGCTGGCCATCAGCTTTTGCGCGGCGGCGGCTTCGGCCAGCGGGAAGGTGCGGTCGATGACGGGGCGGAGCTGGCCGCTGGCCGCCAGGGGCCACACGTGGGCTTCTACCGCGGCGGTGAGGGCGGCTTTGTAGTCGGCGGGGCGCGGGCGCAGCATGCTGCCGCTCAGGCGCAGGCGCTTGCTGATGATGTCCATCAGGTTCAGCTCGACCCTAGGGCCCTTCTGGGCGTTGAGGTACTGCAGGCGGCCGTCGGGGGCCAGCAGGCGCAGGTTTTTGGCGGTGTAGTCGCCGCCCACGATGTCGAGAATGACGTTGATGGTTTCGCCTTGCAGCGCCTGCTCAAAGTCCTCGGCGTTATAGTCAATGCAGCGGGCGGCGCCGTACTGCTCGGCGGCGCGGCACTTATCGGGCGAGCCGGCGGTGGCCAGCGCCCGGCTGCCCAGGGCCGTGGCTAGTTGAATGAGCGTGAGGCCGATGCCGCTGGTGCCGCCGTGCACGAGCACCGTTTCGCCGGGCTGCAGGGCCGCCTGCTGAAAGACGTTGGACCACACGGTGAGCACGGTTTCGGGCAGGCTAGCGGCCTCTGCCAGCGTCCAGCCGGCCGGGATGGGCAGGCAGTGGCGGGCGTCCACGGCGGCGTATTCGGCGTAGCCGCCTTCGGCCAGCAGGGCGCATACTTGGTCGCCCACTTTCCAGCGTAGGGCCTGGGCGCCTACTTCCACCACCTCGCCGGCCACTTCCAGACCGGGCACCTTGCCGGCCACCGGCTCCTGGCCGTACTTGCCGGCGCGCTGGGCCAGGTCGGCGCGGTTGAGGCCGGCGGCGCGCACCCGGATGAGCACCTCGTGGGGGGCTGGCTGGGGCTGCGGGCGCTCTTGCAGCTGCAGTACCTCGGGGCCACCGGGCTGGGTGATGACAATGGCTTGCATAAGGGAAGAGGGGAGGGGAGAAGGGCAAATGAATGGCCCCTTTACGCAGAAAAAGCTCCTGGGGCCCGCCGCCGGCCCTAACCCGCGACCCGGCCGGCGAGTTATAGCCCTGTTCTCCTCTCCACAAACGCGGTTCACTGACCGCGCAAGATGCTTTCAACATGGAAAAACTAATTGGTAAAGTGGCCCTGGTGACGGGCGCGGGCAAAGGCATTGGCAAGGCCGTGGCCGAGGCGCTGGCCCGCGAGGGCGTGCACGTGGGCCTGCTGGCCCGCACCGAAGCCGACCTGCAAAGCCTAGCCGCCGAGCTGCAAAAGCTGGGGGTAAAAATCAGCGTGGCCGCCGCCGACGTGGCCGACCAAGCCGCCGTAGACGCCGCCGTGGCCCACATCACCAGTGAGCTGGGCCCCATCGACATCCTCATCAACAACGCAGGCATCGGCACCTTCGCCAAATTCTTAGACATGCCGGTGGCCGAGTGGGAGCACATTATCCAGGTGAATCTGCTGGGTGTGTACTACGTGACGCGCGCCGTGCTGCCGGCCATGCTGGAGCGCCAAACCGGCGACATCATCAACGTGGCCTCGACCTCGGGGCAGCGCGCTTCGGCGGGCAGCAGCGCCTACAGCGCCAGTAAATTCGCCCTGCTCGGCCTGACCGAGGCCCTGATGCAGGAGGTGCGCAAGAGCAACATTCGGGTGAGCGCCCTCACGCCCAGCACCGTGGCTACCGAGCTGGCCATCAACAACAAGCTCACCGACGGCAACCCCGACAAGGTGATGCAGCCCGAGGACCTGGCCGAGTTCATGGTGGCCCAGCTCCAACTCAACCGCCGCATCTTCATCAAGGAGGCCGGCATGTGGAGCACGAATCCGTAGTAAGCTGTTAGCTAGTAGCTGCTGGCTGTTAGCTTGAGCTAGTGCAAACGCAGCTAACAGATGGTATTCACGAGCGTCATGATGAGCCCCGCGAAGCATCTCTACCGCGCCCCTAGGGCATCGTTCGGTAGAGATGCTTCGCGGGGCTCAGCAGGACGTTCTGGTTTATGAGCAAACAGCCGAGTGCCGTGTGCAAAAGGCCCTAGGGTGGCATCGGGTGAAAAAGCCTTTTTCCACCCGCCTATGTTTCCACTCTACCAACTCGCGCTGGCCCTGGTGCTGTGCTGGCTGAGCCTGCCCGTGCTGGCCCAGCAGCCGCTGGCCCGCGCCCGGCAGCGCAGCTACCTCACGAAGATTTTCCGACTGACGCAGGCGCAAACCCGCCAGCTGTTTGCGCACGGCCTGCAGGCGGCGCGGCCCAATTTTTTTACGGTGCCGGTCGATTCCTTCCCGACCGACTCGGCCTTGGTTTACCAGGCGCACCCTAGGCCGCTGCCGCTGGGCTACTACCTGGTGGCGCACACCGAGGGCCCGCAGCTGGTGTACTGGCTGCGCGCTGAAACCGGCCGCACCCTCGAAGTGCTCGACAACCAGACCGACCTGGTGCTGGTACTGCGCGACTCTCTGGGTGGGCTGGTGCCCGATGCGCGAGTGGCCCTGCGCCGCCGCGCTGTGCCCTACGACGCCGCCACCCGCACCTACCGCCTGGCAGGGGCGGGCCGCGCCGGGCTGGTGGCTGTCACGCAAGGTGGCCGCACCACTTTCCACCCGCTCACCTGGCAAAATGCCTACTCGCCCGGCAGCTACGGCCGCGTTCACTGGCTGCGGCGCGTGGGCTACCGAGCGCTCTACGGCTTCCCGCTGGGCTACCTAAGCCAGCCGGTGCGCCGCACGGTGCAGGACCTACAGCATGCCTCCGAAGCCGATTTTGGGGTGGTGGGGCTGCTGCGCTCGCCCTTCAACGAAGATGTGCGCGAGGAGCGCCACAGCCAACGCGCCCAACGCCGCTGGCGGGGCTACCTGCTGCTGAGTGAGCCGCGCTACCGCCCCACCGGCGACACCCTGCGCCTGAAGGCCCGCGTGCTGCGGCGCGGCAGCGGCCGCCCCTACACCCGCCCGCTTACGCTGTGGCTAAGCGGCAACGGCCTCAACCGCGCCAAGCGCCTGGCCGAGCTGCGCCCGGTGCGCCCCGGCACCTACGAGTACGCCCTGCCGCTGACCGATACCCTAGGGCTGCGCGCCGACACCCGGCCGATGCTAGAGCTGGAGGACCGCCGCGGCGCGACCCTGCTGAGCGAGAGCTTTCGGTATGAAGACTACGAGCTGAAAAACAGCCACTACACCCTGCGCCTGCTCGAGGAGGAGCCGCGGCGCGGGCAGCCGCAGGCGGTATTCGTGCGGGGCACCGACGCCAACGGGCTGAACCTGCTCGACGCGCGGGTACAGCTGGCAGTAGTGCCCGTAGCGCCGCCCGGCGCGCTGCCCGGCCGACGGCTGTTCGTGGCCGATACGCTCTGGACCCACGCCCAAGCGCTCGACCCGGTGGGCGAAACGCGCATCGACCTGCCCGCCCGTATCTTCCCCAATGCCGATTTCAGCTACGACGTGCGAGCCACGCTGCTAACCGCCGACAACGAGCGCCGCACCGAGCACCGTCAGGCGGTGTACCACCGCGACGCCGGCCGCTTGCTGCTCACGCTCAGCGCCGACACCCTGCGCGCCAGCTACGACTCGCTGGGCCGCCGAGCGCCGCACCGCGCCTGGCTGGAAGTAGTAGCCGCCAATGAAACCCAGCACCCTAGGGTCCCCGAGCGGGTGTTGCTGCCCCTAACCCGGCCCCTCGACCCGCTGGCTGCCGCCTACGTGCTGCGCGACGACGCCAACCGCACCACCCGCCTCTACCTGGCGCCCGACAACGCCAGCCTGCAATTGCAGTCGGACCGCACCGCCGACTCGGTGCACCTGCGCGTGGACAATCCGCGCCGGCTGCCATTCTGGTACTTCGTGTACCGGGGCCAGGTGCTGCGCTACCGCGGCTACGGCACCGCTTACGCTCTCGACCTCAAGGACGGGGGCGACGAGCCCTGGCACGTGTCGCTGCACTACCGCTGGGGCGCGGCCACGCGGGCGGCCGAGTACACGGTGGCCGCCCCGCAGCGCCAGCTGCTCATCACCACCACCCAGCCCGACTTGGCCTACCCCGGCCAGCACCTGCGCCTGGGCTTCACGGTGACCGATGAGGCCGGGCGGCCCGTGCCTGACGCCGACCTGGCGGCCTACGCCTACACCAGCAAGTTTGAGGCGAGCGCCCCGCCTGCGCTGCCCAGCTACGCGCGGCCGGTGGCGGGGCGGCGCTCGCGCCGGCGCTTCGCCCTGCGCGCGGGCCTGGCCAACGACGCCAGCCAGGCCGGCCGCCAGAGCCTTGACTGGCCGCGCTGGCAGCACCAACTGGGGCTCGACTCGCTACAGTTTTACCACTTCCTCTACCCCGAAACCGGGACGTTTTTCGAGTACCGCTCCGCGCCGGGCGGCCTCACGCAGGTGGCGCCGTTCGTGGTCGATTCGGGCCGGGTGCAGCCGCCGGTGGCGTTTTACCTCGACGAGCAACCCGCTTACATCGAGGCCCTCGGCAACCAGCAGCCCTACGCCGCCGTGGCCGGGCCGGGCCTGCACACGCTGCGCCTGCGCCTGCCCACCCGCGACATCACCCTGCGCGATGTGTACCTGCAGCCCGGCCACAAGCTCACGCTCAGCATTGACCCCAACCACCCCTGCCGCGAGCTGACCGTGGCCCCGCGCCCCGCCCAGCTCACGCCCACCGAAGACCTGGGTTTGCGCCGCGCCATCGTGGCCGTGCGCGACGAGCCCGGCACCGTGGCCCTGCGCCAGGGCCCGGCGCTCCGCCCGCTGGGCCCGCCCACTTACCGCGGGCTGCGGCTGGCGGGTCCCTTCCGGCCCGACTCGCTGCAGCTGCTGCGGCTGCGCGGGGCCACTTCGCGCTTCCTCTTCGAGCCGCTGTACGACTACACGTTTTACCCGCGCACCATCAAGCAGAGCTGCCTGGAGCCCAGCACCCTAGGGTACCTGAATGGCACCGCCGGGCGCGACTGGCTGCCGCTGGGCGACTTCGCCCTCACCTCCGACTACCTGCAGCACCTGCGCGAGCCCGCCTTCGGGTACCGGCCGCGCCTGCTGGCCCCGGCGCCCCAGGGCAGCGGCCGGCTGGTGCTGCGCCTGCCCTACGACCGGCCGCCCGGCACCCAGCTGGCGGCCCCGCTCTACACCCTGCTCACCCGGCCCGACCAGCCCAAGTTTTCGCGCCTGGGCTACGGCCTGGAGCCGATGGCGGGCCTAGCCCCCGGCCGCTACCAAGTAGCCGTGCTGCTGGCCGACAGCACCAGCCTGCTCCTGGCCGAGCCCGTGCTGGTAGAAGCCCACGGCACCACCTACGTGCAGCTGCGCGGGGCCGACCACCGGCCGGGCGACGCGCTGCGCCGTCGCATCGAGCGGCTGTTTGCCGGCCTGGCCCAGCAGCTGGCCCCCAACGAGCCGCCCGCCCGCCGCGAAACCCGCGCAGAGCAGCCCAGCAGCCCGCGGCCCGACTGGCGCACGCTGGTGGGCCGCGTCACCGACGCACAGGGTGAGGGCCTGCCCGGCGTCACGGTGCTGGCCAAAAACACCACCTTCGGCGTCTCTACCAACGTGGATGGCTACTACGCCCTGCAAGTGCCGCCGCAGGTGGCCGAGCTGGTGTTTTCCTACGTTGGCTACGTCCGCCAGGAATTGGTTATCGGCAACCACAGCGTGCTCAATACCAGCCTGGTGGAAGACGTGCAGCAGCTGCAAGAAGTGGTGGTAGTGGGCTACGGCGTGCAGCAGCGAGCCAACCTGACGGGCTCCGTTATGATGCTGCAAGGCCGGGTGGCGGGGGTGCAAATTAATGGGCAGCCCGGCGTGCGCATTCGCGGCAACAGCTCGGTGACGGCCAGTAACCCGCCGCTGCTCATCGTGAACGGCCTGCCTTTTTCCGGCGACCTCAGCCAGATTTCGCCGCAGGATATTTTGGAAACCAAGGTGCTCAAGAGCGAGGCGGCCACTGGCATTTACGGAGCGCGGGGCGCCAACGGCGTTATTCTCATCACCACTCGGGCGGGCGCCACGTTCCGGCCCGGCGCGGCGGGGGCGGCCCCCGAGTTGCTGCCCGGCGCCGACCCGCGCCTGAGCTTGCGCCGCCATTTCCGCGACAATGCCTGGTGGCGGCCTACCCTGCTCACCGATGCCCTAGGGCGGGCGCACACCGACGTGGTGCTGCCCGACGACGTGACCGGCTGGGACACCTTCGTGGTGGGCTCCGACGGGCACGGGCGCGTGGGCGGCCTCACGGGGCGGCTGCGCTCGTTTAAGGCGCTGCGGGCCGAGCTGGCGGTGCCGCGCTTCCTGGTGGCCGGCGACCGGGTGCAGGCCCTAGGCAAGGTGCTTAACTATCAGGGCGACACGGCGGCCGTGACTACCAGCTTCCGCCAGGGCGGCCGGGTGCTGCGCCAGCAGGCCCGCCGCGTGGCGGCCTCGGCGCTCGATACGCTCACCTTTACGGCGCCGCCCGCCCAGCTCCTGGGCCCGCCCGATTCGCTGGAAATCACCTTCGTCCTGAGCCAAGCCAGCGGCTACGCCGACGGCGAGCAGCGCCGCCTGCCCGTGCTGCCCGCCGGCACCACCGAGCAGGTGGGCACCTTCGTAAGCCTGCTACCCGCCGACACCACCGTGCGCCTGCCCCTCGACCCGCGCCTAGGCCCCGCCACCGTGCGCATCGAGCGCGACGCCCTGCCCGTGCTGCTGGCCGAGATTGAGCACCTGGAGCAATACGCCTACCTCTGCAACGAGCAGATGGCCTCGCGCCTGCAAGGGCTGCTGCTGGAGCAGCGCATCCGGGCGGCGCAGGGGCAGCCCTTCCGCCGGCAGCGCAACGTCAATTTCCTCATCCGGCGCCTGCTGGCCGGCCGCCACCAGCCCGAGGGGCTGTGGGGCACCTGGCCCACGTCGGCGGTCAGCCCCTGGGCCACGCTGCACGTGGTGGAGGCGCTGCAAGCCGCCAGCGAGGCGGGCTTCGCGGTGAATTTCAACCGCGACGAGGTAGTGCGCTACCTGCTGGCCGAGCTGGACGCCACGCTGCACCCTAGGCCTGTTGTGGCTACCAACCGCCCCACTACGACGCTCACGCGGGGCTACTTCTTCGCCGCCCCCGACGACCAGATTCGGCTGCTACACGTGCTGCACGCGCTGCACGCCCCGGCCGACTACCCCACCTACGTGCGCCGCCTCGAGCAGCAGCTGTCGAGGCCGCGCCTGCCCCTCGACCGCTACCTGGCCCTCACCGAGCTGCGCCAAAAGCTGGCCCTGCCTTACCAACTCGACACCCTGCGCCGCTACCGCCTGCGCACCACCCTAGGGGGCGCCCTGTATGCCGATACCCTGCACGTGCCCAGCTACTTCCGCTACCTGCTGCCCGACCGCGTGGGCACCACCCTACTGGCCTACCGCGTGCTGCGCACCCAAGGCGGCCACGAGGCCGAGCTAACCCGCCTGCGCGCCTACCTGCTGGGCTTGCGGGGCGGCGGCCACTGGCTCAGCACCTACCAAACGGCTCAAATCCTCGCCACCATCGGCCCCGACCTGCTGGCGGGCAGCCCGGCCGGCCCCACCACCCAGGTGGACCTAAGCGGCGCGCCCGAGCTGCCCAGCGGCCCCCAAACGCAGTTTCCGCTGGCGCTGAAGCTACCCACGGCGCCGGCCGCCCTCACTATCCGCAAGACCGGCCCGCTGCCCGTGTACGCCACCGCTTACCAAACGCGCTGGGTGCCCAGCCCCGAAGCCGCCACCAAGCCCTTTACTGTCACGACGACCCTAGGGGGCCAGGCCGGCCGCCGCGTGCAGTTGCCCGCTGGCCGCCCCACCGAGCTAGTCATCACCGTGGAGGCGCCCGCCGAGTCGCGCTACGTGCTGCTCGAGGTGCCCATCCCGGCCGGCTGCTCCTACGGCGACCCGGCCGCCCCTAGCCCCGTGGAGGTGCACCGCGAATACCTGAAGCAGCAAGTCGGCATCTTTATCGACTACCTGCCGGCCGGGCGGCACACCTTCCGGGTGGCGCTGCAGCCGCGCTACCGGGGTCAGTACACTCTCAACCCCGCCCGCGCCGAGCTGCTGTACTTCCCCACCAAGTTCGGCCGTACTACCAGCAAGCAGGTGAGGGTGCAGTAGTTTTTCACCGCAGAAGACGCGGAGGCTTACGCAGAGGAAGCGCAGAGGTCATTCTTCTGCGCTTCCTCTGCGTAAGCTTCCGCGCCTTCTGCGGTGAAAACACCCTAGGCCTATTCCGCCACATGGAACAGCGCCTTCACGGCCGTGACGAAGAAGTTGACGCCGATGGCCAGCGTGAGAAAGCCCATGATGCGGGCCAGCGCGGCCATGCCCGGCCGGCCCAGCAGGCGCGTGAGCCGCAGCGACGACACCAGAATGACGAAGGCGGCGGCCGCCACCAGCACGAAGCCCAGCACCGTCATCACCTTATCCAGGGGCGTGGGCCGGAGGAAGCCGATGCACAGCGCCATCGAGCCCGGCCCCGAGAGCATGGGCATGGCCAGCGGCGTAAAGCTGATGTCGTCCTTCTGCTTGCTCTCTTCCAGCGCGTCGGGGCCCACGCGGTCGCGGTTGGCACCGGGCGTCAGCAGCTCGAAGGCCGAGCGCATCAGCAAAATGCCGCCCGCAATGCGCAGGTGCTGAATGTTGATGCCAAAGAAGCTCAGGATGTAGGCACCGCCAAAAAAGGCGACCGTCAGAATGGCCACCATGTAGGTGCAGGCGCGCAGGGCGGTTTGCACCCGGTCTTTGTTGCTGTCGTCGCTGGTCAGCGTCAAAAAAACCGGCATGGCCCCGAAGGGATTTACCACCGAAAACAGCGTAGTGAAGGTGGCGAGCAGTACTTCCATGCCGCAAAGGTAGCGGCCGGGCCTAGGGCAAAACCGATTCTGCGGCACGATTTTAGGCGTGGCCCCGACCAGCTTCTACTTTTGTACAGTGTCCACCTTCTTTTACGTTTGTTACGGCCTAGGGCTGCTGCTGGGCGGCGCGGGGCTGCTCGCCACCCTGCTGCCGCTGCTGCGCCAAACCGCCTGGTGGATTCGCGTGTTCGACTTTCCGCGCGTGCAAATAGTGGCCGGGCTGCTCACGGGGGCGCTGCTGCTGGCCCTGCCCGGCCCGGTGCTGCCCTACGCCCCGCTGGTGTGGGCACTGCTGCTGGCGGCGGTGGGCTACCAGCTCCTGCGCATCTGGCCCTACACGCCGCTGCACCGCAAGCAGGTGCTCGACGCCCAGCGCAGCCCCGGTGAGGATGCCCACCACATTAGCCTGCTAGTTACCAACGTGCTGATGTACAACCGCGACGCCTCGCGCTGCCTAGGCCTCATTCGCGAGCACCGGCCCGACGTGGTGCTGGCCGTCGAAACCGACGACTGGTGGCTGAGCCAGCTGGCCACCATTACCCCCGACTACCCCCATACCTGCCACGCCCCGCTGCCCAATACCTACGGCATGCTGGTGTTTTCGCGCCTGCCGCTGGTCGAGAAGGACATGAAGTTTCTGCTCGAAGCCGATATTCCGTCCTTCCACGGCCGCATACGCCTGCGCAACGGCACGCTCGCCAACCTGCACTTCGTGCACCCCAAGCCGCCCGCGCCCCAAGAGTCGAAAGACAGCCTGCGCCGCGATGCCGAGCTGCTGGTGGTGGGCCGCGCCATTCAGCACCACGACGGGCCCACTATCGTGGCCGGCGACCTCAACGACGTGGCCTGGTCGCACACCTCGGAGCTATTCCGGCGGTTGGCGCGGCTGCTCGACCCTCGGGTGGGGCGCGGCCTGCTGCCCACCTTCCACGCCGACCACCAGCTGCTGCGCTGGCCCCTCGACCACGTGTTTCACTCGCCCCACTTCCGGCTGCAGGACCTGCGCCGCCTGCCCCACATAGGCTCCGACCATTTTCCCATCTACATCCGCCTCAGCTACGAGCCCCAGGGCTGGCACGAGCAAGCGCAGGAGCTGGAGCTGCCCGACGCCGAGGACCGCCTCGAAGCCCGCGAAAAGATAGAGGCGGCCGGCCAGCCTCAGGCCGCCGCCAGCACCCAGGCCATTAGCTAGTCCGCCGCCCTAGGGCCCGCCCCAGGCACCACGCTGCGGAAGACCCTAGGGCCCCTCACCAAGCAAAAGAGGCTTCTGCGTCATGCGCAGAAGCCTCTTTTGCTTGGTGAGGGATTCAGCTAGTTGCTGGTGGTAGAGGCCCGGCGCTCGCGCGAAACCACGGCCTCCTGCATGGGGGGGCGGCGGCTGATGAGCACGCTGAGGCGGCCACGGGACGCGCGTACAATGGGGCGCACGCGCAGCGTAAGGCGCTGGCGAACGGGGTCGCCGAAGCCCAGGGCGAAGTTGCGCAGCTTGGGCAGCGCATCGTCGCCCAGCAGCTTGTAGGTGTTCATCTCAAAGTCCAGGGGTACCCGCACCGAGTCGTGGGCGGGCAGGTCGACGGCCTGCGCCAGCTTGCCCGAGCCCAGCAGCTTGCCATCAACTAGCACCGTGTAGTCGATGCCGGTGAGGGTAGTCTCCTCCAGGTTAGGATTATACGCATTGAGAAGCAGGCGCATCTTCAGCGGCAGGTTCTTGTTCACGTAGCCCTCGATGAGCTGGTTGCGGCGCGGCAGGTCTACGTCGCTGGGCTGGTGTAGCGGCAGCACGTTGAGGCTGCCCAGATAGGCCTCCTCCACCGCGCGCACCCGTATCTGGGGCTCCAGCCGGGCGGCTTCCTCGTGGCGGGTTTCGCGGAGCGTGCAGCTGCCCAGCAGCAATGCCCACGGTAGCGCACCCAGCAAACGGCGAAAGGGCAAAGCAGTTTTCATAGAATAGCAGATAAGGTAGGTTGGCTAATCGAGGACCAAAACAATACTATAAAAACCGTGCCGCCGGCCCTTATTCGACCAATGCGGCCAAGTGCCGGTTGCACCCCTGGGCTTGCTAGCTGAGGTGGCTGGCGCGCTGCTACGCGCCTAAGTCAACTGCGCACCTCCGGGATTTAGTATAGCTGGCCGCCTAGGCCTGGCTACGTAGCGATAAGGATACGGGTAAGAAGGATAGAAATAGGATAAGTATTGGCTAGCTAAGATAAGCGCCCGCGTGCAAGCGCACGGCCACTAGCTTACCAAAAAATATAAACTTACTAAAATTCAATTTATCACTTAATGCATTGACTATCAAAATTAATAATCTAAAAAATAGCCGTGCTTGAGGAAGTGCGGCTATGTTTACTCTCATTTCTTGAATTCAAAATACAAGTATTTTTTCGGGGGCGCTAGCTCGGCAGTTTCCCTAGGGGCCAGCCGCAAGTAGAGGCCTAGGTTAAACACGATGACGCCCAGCATCAGGATGCGCAGCCCGTGCGCCCGGTCGGTGGCCGAGTAGGCGTAGGTGCGGCGGACATCGGGCAGCTCGCGGCGGTGAAAATACGGCCGGGCCTCCACCAGCAGGTCAAATAAGCCGCCCAGCAGCGCCAGCCCGTAGCCGGCCAGCCGCCCGCCATGGGGCTGGTTTCGGGCTGGGCCAACTCGGCGGCCCGTCGCCGCTGCAGCGTGGCCGCCGATACCACCTGGCCGCGCAGCAGCAGCAGCAGCCGAGCCAGGGTCACGTCGAGGTTGCTCCCCTCGCCGGGGCGCACCAGCAACTCATGCAGTTCGGCATTGCCGAAGCTATAGAGGTAGTGGTCGAGTGGCAGCTCGCTAGCCGCTGCTCATGCAACTGCTCTTGTAGCTGCTGGGCCTGCTCAAAATCGACGGCGCGCAGCTTCACTACAAACGTGGTAATAAGCTGCGGACTGGCCACCAAAGGACTGAGGGCCAACTAGTCGGCCTCCACAGCGGTTTCAGTGGCAATGCCCCGCGCTGCCAGTAGCGGCTGTGCTTCGGCGGCCGATGCAAAAACCTGAAACGGGGTAAAGGTTGCTGGCAGGAATAAAGATTGCTGGCATAACCAACCGAGCCTGAACGCCGGCTAAGAAAAGCCATCTAAACGCAAAAAGGCCGGAAGCAATGCTTCCGGCCTTCCCTAGCGTAGTCAACCAGCAAAGCTGGCGTATCCACGAAATCAGTTCAATCCGTTAAATCTGCGGTCTACTTGCCGTCTACTTCCTCGTAGTCCACGTCGGTTACGTGGTCGCCGGCCGGCTGGCCCTGGCCTTGGCCGTTCTGGCCATCGGCGCCGGGGAAGCCCTGGCCGCCCATGGGGTCGCCACCTTGGGCGCCCGCCGCGGCATACATCTCCTGCGAGGCCGTTTCCCAAGCTTTGTTCAGCGCGGCCACCCCGGCGTCGATACCGTTGATGTCCTTGCTGTCGTGGGCCTTCTTGAGGTCAGCGAGGGCGCTTTCCACGGCGGTTTTGTTGCCACCGCTCAGCTTATCGCCAAACTCCTTCAGCTGCTTCTCGGTCTGGAAGATGAGCGAGTCGGCTTGGTTTACTTTCGTGATGCGCTCGGTTTCGGCTTTGTCGGCGTCGGCGTTGGCAGCGGCTTCGCTGCGCATGCGCTCGATGTCGGCTTCCGAGAGGCCCGAGCTAGCTTCGATGCGGATTTTCTGCTCTTTGCCAGTACCCTTGTCCTTGGCCGTCACGTTCAGAATGCCGTTGGCATCGATGTCGAACGTTACCTCAATCTGCGGCACGCCGCGGGGCGCGGGCGGAATGCTGTCGAGGTGGAACTTGCCAATGGTGCGGTTCTGCGAAGCCAGCGGGCGCTCGCCTTGCAGCACGTGGATTTCTACGCTCGGCTGCGAGTCGGAAGCCGTCGAGAAGGTTTCCGACTTCTTGGTCGGAATGGTGGTGTTGCTTTCGATGAGCTTGGTCATTACGCCGCCCATCGTTTCGATACCCAGCGAGAGCGGGGTCACGTCGAGCAGCAGCACGTCTTTCACCTCGCCGGTGAGCACACCCCCCTGAATGGCGGCGCCGATGGCTACCACCTCGTCGGGGTTCACGCCCTTGCTTGGCTTCTTGCCGAAGAACTTCTCTACCTCTTCCTGGATGCGCGGAATGCGGGTCGAGCCACCCACCAGGATTACCTCGTCAATCTGCGAAGCCGACAGGCCGGCGTCTTGCAGCGCCTTTTTGCAGGGCTCCATCGAGCGGCGCACCAGCTCGTCGCTCAGCTGCTCAAACTTCGAGCGGCTTAGCTTCACTACCAGGTGCTTGGGGCCGCTGGCGGTGGCGGTGATGTAGGGCAGGTTGATTTCGGTTTCGCTGCTGCTGCTCAGCTCAATCTTGGCTTTCTCAGCGGCTTCCTTGAGGCGCTGCAGGGCTAAGGCGTCTTTGCGCAGGTCCAGGCCTTCGTTGTCGCTGGCGAACTGGTCGGCCAGGAAGTTGATGATAACCTGGTCGAAGTCGTCGCCGCCGAGGTGGGTATCGCCGTTGGTGCTCAGCACCTCAAACACGCCGTCGCCCAGCTCCAGCACCGAGATGTCGAAGGTGCCGCCGCCGAGGTCGTACACGGCAATTTTCTGGTCTTTATGCTTCTTATCCAGGCCGTAGGCCAGCGCAGCGGCCGTGGGCTCGTTGATGATGCGCTTCACGTCGAGGCCCGCGATGGCGCCGGCCTCCTTGGTAGCCTGGCGCTGGGCGTCGTTGAAGTAAGCCGGCACCGTGATAACGGCCTCGGTCACGGTGGTGCCCAAGTAGTCTTCGGCCGTCTGCTTCATCTTCTGCAGAATCATGGCCGAGATTTCCTGAGGCGTGTAGGTGCGGTCGTTCACCTTCACGGCTACCGTATTGTTGGGGCCGGGCACTACGTCGTAGGCCACGTACTCTTTCTCCTTGGACACCTCGTTGAAGTGGCGGCCCATGAAGCGCTTGATGCTGGCAATGGTGTTTTTGGGGTTGGTAACGGCCTGGCGCTTAGCCGAGTCGCCTACCTTGCGCTCGCCGTTTGGCAGAAACGCCACAATCGACGGCGTGGTGCGCCGGCCTTCGGAGTTCGGGATTACAACCGGCTCGTTGCCTTCCATGACGGCAACGCACGAGTTGGTGGTGCCCAAGTCAATACCGATGATTTTGCCCATGATTATAAGTGGGAGTGAAGTTTAAAAAGAGGAGTGGTGTCTTGGTTGTGGTTACGGCTACGAAGCCGCTGCAAGCCTAGTTACAAGCCCCGTACCAGCCGCGTTTTTCTGCCACTTTGGCGGGCCCAGGGCCCTAGGGATAGCCGGCCGCCGCCAGCTCGGCATGAAAAGCCTGGTTAGCCAGCGCGTAGGCTGACGGAGTTGCCGGCTAGCCGCCCTCGCCCGCGCATACGGCAAAAAGAAGGCAGCACTATATTTGCGACATATCACACTAAATCAGTGAGTTAAAACAAATTAAACCCCAATTTTTCTCAAAAACTTTCTATTATTTTTCTTATCGTTTACCCCTCATGAAAATTTTTTTATTTCCCGCCTTGGCGTTATTGGTAGCTGCGTCGGCCTGCAAAAAGAACGATGACACACCGGCCCCCGCCACCATGCAGGTGACGGGCAACCTGAGCGCGGCCAACTCGGTGCCCGCCGTCAGCGTGGCCTCGTCGGGCATCGGCCAGCTAACGGGCACCTACGATTCCAGCACCCATCTGCTGACGTACAACGTTAATTTCTCGGGCTTGACGGGGCCTGCCACCATGGCGCACATTCACTATGGCGACACCAGGCACGCCGGGGGCGTGGCCATTGCGCTAACGGTGCCAGCGGCCACCAGCGGTACTATCAGCGGCAAAATTCCGCTGGTGATGACGACGGCTTCGGGCTCGTCGCCCGCGGCCTCGCAGCCCGATTCGCTGCTGACAGGAAAGCTATACGTGAATATTCACACGGATAAGAATCCGGCCGGGGAAATTCGCGCTAACCTGCTGGCGAAATAAAACCACCCTAGGGCACCGCTGCCGGGCCGGTTACCGCAAGGTGGCCGGCCCTTTCGTTTGGGCAAAAGCGCGCAACTTTGCGACCCTGGCCGGGTCTATGCCCCGCTATTTTTTCCCTATGAAAGTACTTGCCCTCGCCCAGCTACCGGGCTGCCTGCTGCTGGTAGCCGCCGCCCACGCCCAGGCGCTGCCCACGCCCACCACCGAGCCCACCAGCCCCTACCGCGCCTCGGCCACCAAGGTCAGCGACCTGGTGCACACCAAGCTGGCCGTGCGCTTCGACTACGCCAAGCGCTACCTCTACGGCCAGGAGTGGGTGACGCTGGTGCCCCACGCGTACCCCACCGATTCGCTGCGGCTCGATGCCAAAGGCATGGACATCAAGGCAGTAGCCCTGATGAACGGCGACGCGCGCCAGCCCCTCAAGTTCGACTACTCGGACAAGATGAACCTGCGCATCAACCTGGGCCGCACCTTCAAGCCCGGCGAGCAGTACATCGTGTACATCGACTATACGGCCAAGCCCGACGAGCTGAAAGTACAGGGCTCGGAAGCCATTACCGACGCTAAAGGCCTGTACTTCATCAATCCCGACAGCGCGGTGGCGGGCAAGCCGGTGCAAATCTGGACGCAGGGCGAAACGGAGGCCTCATCGGCTTGGTTTCCCACCATCGACCGGCCCAACCAGAAGACGACCGACGAAATTGCCCTGACGGTGCCGGCCAAGTACACCACCCTCAGCAACGGCAAGCTGGTGAGCCAGGTGGCGGCCGGCCCCGGCCTGCGCACCGACACCTGGAAGATGGATTTGCCCCACTCGCCCTACTTGTTTATGATGGCGGTGGGCAACTTCAAAATCTACAAGGACACTTGGCGCGGCAAGGAAGTCAACTACTACCTGGAGCCCAAATACGCGCCCTTTGCCAAGCAGATTTTCGGCAATACGCCCGACATGCTGGAGTTTTTCTCGAACCGCCTAGGGGTAGAGTTTCCGTGGAATAAGTACGCCCAGATTGTGTGCCGCGACTACGTGAGCGGGGCCATGGAAAACACCACCGCCACGCTGCACGGCGAGCAGGTGCAAATGACCGACCGCGAGCTGCTGGACCGCGAGTACGAGAGCGAGTCGGTTATCGCCCACGAGCTGTTTCACCAGTGGTTTGGCGACTACGTGACCACCGAAAGCTGGAGCAACCTGACCGTGAACGAGTCGATGGCCGACTTCTCGGAGGCGCTGTATGCCGAGCACAAGTACGGCCGCGACGCCGGCGATGCCCACGGCTACCAGAACCTGCAGCGCTACCTGCGCAACCCCGCCGACGCCAGCAAAAACCTGGTGCGCTTCCACTACGGCGACAAGGAGGACATGTTTGACCTGGTGACCTACCAGAAGGGCGGCGCCATTGTGCAGATGCTGCGCAGCTACCTGGGCGACGAGGTGTTCTTCAAGGGCCTGCAGAAATACTTGACCGACAACAAGCTGAGCAACGGCGAGGCCCACCAGATGCGCCTGGCCATGGAAGCCGTGTCGGGCCAGGATTTGAACTGGTTCTACAACCAGTGGTACTTCGGGGCCGGCAACCCGGTGGTCACGATTGACTACGCCTGGGACGCGGCCAAGAAGGTGCAAAGCGTGACCATCAAGCAAACGCAGGAGGGGCAGACTTTCCGGCTGCCGCTGGATATTGATTACTACGTGGGCGGCAAGGTGCAGCGCCAGCGCGTGCTGATGACCGAGGCCAGCCAGACCTTCACCATGCCCCTAGGGGCCAAGCCCGAGCTAGTGAACGTGGACGCCGAGAAGTACACAGTGTGGCAGAAAACCGACAACAAGCCCCTGGCCGAATTTGCTTACCAGTACGGCCACGCCCCGCTCTACGTAGACCGGCTGGAGGCCCTGAAAGCGGCCGCCGCCGCCCAAACCACTAGCCCAGCGGCGCGCGCCGTGGTGCTGGCCGCCCTCCAGGACAAGTTTTACGGCCTGCGCATTGCGGCGCTGAGCGCGCTGAAGCTCGACGACAAAGCCGTAGCCAAGGCCGCCGCGCCCGCCGTGCGCCGCCTGGCCGCCGCCGATGCCAACACCCACGTGCGGGCGGCCGCGCTGGAAGCCCTAGGGGAGCTAAAAGACCAGAAGGACGCCAAGCTCATCGGGGAAGCCTTCAGCAGCCCCTCGTATGCCGTAGAGAATGCCGCGCTAACGGCCCTCGGCAGCATCAACCCCACCGCCGCTCTGGCCAAGGCCAAGGCCCTGGAAGGCGACGCCAACCTAAGCCAAGGAATTACCACACTGTACGCGCAGGCGGGCGGTGCCGAGCAGTGGAACTTCATCAAGACCAGCTACGACCAGGCCACCGGCTACCGCAAGTACGCCTTTATCCGGCCGATGCTGCAGATGCTGGGCCGCCTCGACGACCCCACCGCCTTCGCCGAAGATGTGCAGCGCCTGCAAGCCATCGGCCTCAACCCGCAGCTGCGGGCCCAGGGCGCCGACAAGATGCTGATGCAAGCCATTCGGGCCAGCGCCTCGCAGCAGAAGGGCGCCAACGCCGCCAAAAATCAGGCGGCGGCCCAGGCGGCCGTGCAAGCCATCGAGGCCGGCAAATAATTCAGGTCAATAGAAAGCTGGCGGTCATGCTCATCTGGCGTCCGCCTGCCGAAGCATCTCTACCGAACAACCCCTAGGCGGCGCGGTAGAGATGCTTCGGCAGGCGGACGCCAGATGAGCATGACCGCCAGCTTTTAGCTTACGCAGTAAGCCTAGGGCCGGCGGGGCTGGTTTATTCCCCAATCGACCGCTGGCCGGGCGCGGCTACCTAGTGGTGGCTGGCAATCGACTGCTCGTTGAATTAAAAAAATAAAGTGGGCGCGACGCGCGGCGGTGAACCATCGCCTGGGGTTGCGTGTCGGGGTAGCCATGCGCAAGACCACTCCGCTGGTGCTGGCCGCTTTGCTCGCGAGCCGTCTCACCCCCGCCCTGGCCCAGAATACCCTCGACGAAAACAATGACAATGCCGAGGCGCCCTTCGTGCAGCACATTCGGCCCGACCGGCCCGGCCAAACCATTTCGGCGGGGGTACTGCGGCAGGGGCAGTTTCAGCTCGAAACCGGCTGGCAGCACTACGCCGCCCCAGGCGGGGCGGGGCTAAACAGCGCCACTGCTACGCTGCGCATCGGGTTTTTCAACAGTATGGAGTTTCGCCTCACCCAGTCCCGCGTGTTTGGGCCGGCGAGCAGCGCGGGCGCGGGTGGGAGCGAGGTGCCCACTTTTCGGCCCGACTCGGTGGGCTGGGCGCCACTCACGGTTGGCACCAAGCTGATGCTGACGGCCGACCGCGCCGCCCGCTTCCAAGCCGCCATGCTGCTGGAGGCCGCCCTGCCTGGCACCGGCCAAAACGGCCTGCGCCGCAGCACCTGGGCCCCCGGCGGGCGCCTGCTGCTCAGCCAGCAGCTGGGCCAGCGCGCGGCCCTGGAAGGCAACTTCGGCTTCAGCCAGCAGGGCCTCACGGTGGCCGACGCCCTGAGCGGGCAGTACCTGGGGTCGCTGGCCCTCACGGCGCCGCTGGGTAACCAGGCGGGCTACTTTCTGGAAGCCTACGGCCGCGGCCGCCACGAGCTAACCACCGGCGCCACCGCCGGCCTCTACTACCGCCCCTGGACGGGTTTGCGCTTCGATGCTACCCTAGGCAAGGTGCTGGGCGGCCCGGCGGCCGGCGCTACCACCGTGAGCGTGGGCCTGGCCCTGCGGCTGGGGCAGCACCCGCTGCCGCAGTAGCGAGGCTCGGCGGGCGCCCTAGGGGGTAGCTAGGCAGCCCAAGGCCCTAAGCTGGCTGCGCTGCCTGGCGGGCCCCAGCCTTGGCGCTGGCCAGCGAGTCGTAAAAAGCAGTTTGCAGCACGTACTGGTTGCGCGCCTCGGCAGTGCCCTGGGCGTAGCGCTGGGTGGCAATCTGCCCAAATACCGTTTCGGCCACTACCACGCTCACTTCGCGCAGGCCGGCGGCCGTGGCGCGCGGGTTAAACTCGGCAATGAGCCAGGCCTGGGCTTTGGCCGGAATGGCGCCCATCTGGCGCACATCGCCCACCCAGCCCCAGGGTTTGGCCGGCGTCGAGTGGGCTTCAAAGTAGTCGAGGGCAAACTGCTGCAGGGCGATAAAGTCGGTGGCGTTGGCAAAGGCGTGCCATTGGGTGATAACGCACGGCACGCTGGCATCAACCAGCACCGACCCGTAGGGCTGCGAAAAAATAACTTGGTCGGACATAAAAAAGCGTAACTAAGCCGGCTAAAGCTAACTAGGTAAGCTGGTTAAGTAAGCGTGCGCCGCTGCTTCGTCGGAAAAGTTACGGCTGCGGTTACCGTTGGTGGTGCCGAGCTGCAGCTCTTGCACCCCCAGCCGGCTAAATACGTCGGTGGGCAGCAGCGTGGCTAGCTCCAGGTGGGCAGGGCGGGCAATGCCGGCAGCCGTCCAGTTGGCTTGCGTCCACTGCTTCACGGCATCGGATAGCGGTTTCAGCTGTCGTCCGTCCAGCAAAATCCGGTACCAGCCGCGCTGCAGCAGCAGCTGGCCCAGCTGGGTAAGCAGCGGCTGCAAGTCGGCAATGCGGAGCGGGGTGGGGGCGTAGCGGACTTCGGCGTAGCCCGCCGGGTGGGCCAGCAGAGTGCCGGCCGCGTTGGTAAAAACGGTGGTAGCAGCAGAGGTAGGCATGAGCCAGCTAAGGAGCGCAAACGAAATAGGCCTACTAACCAAGCTAGCCCCCACCTGGTTTGAAAGCCAAGCCCTAGGGTAGGTTTTCAAAGCCAGGCGGGGGCTAAACGGGGCCGGGAACCTAAGCAGGGCAGCCTACACCAGTTCGGCTAGCTCGAGCCAGCGCAGGCCTTTTTCGTCCAGCTCAGCGCCTAGGGCCTGCAGGCGGGCCGCCCAGGCGCCTAGGTCCTGGTGGCTGCCCTGGCCGGCGTTCAGCTTGTCGGTTAGCTGCTGCTTCTCGGCTTCGAGGGCGGCCAGGTCTTTTTCCAATTGCTCATACTCGCGCTTCTCGGCGTAGCTGGCGCGCTTTTTGGCCGGGGCAGGGGCTAGGGGCGCGGCTACGACGGGCGCAGCGGCCGCTACCTTGGCGGCGGCGCGAGCGGCCTTGGCGGCTTTTTCCTCGGCCTCCAGGGCAGCTTCCACCTCGCGCTCGGCCAGGTAGTCACGGTAGTCGGTGTAGTTGCCGGGGAAGTTGAGCACCGCGCCGCCCGGCTCCAGCACGAACAGGTGCTCGGCCAGGTTATCGAGGAAGTAGCGGTCGTGGCTCACGATGAGCAGGCAGCCCGCGAAGTGCAGCAGGAAATCCTCCAGGATGTTGAGCGTGCTCAAATCCAGGTCGTTGGTGGGCTCGTCGAGAATCAAAAAGTTGGGGTTCTTCACCAGCACCCGCAGCAGCTGCAAGCGGCGCTTTTCGCCCCCGCTTAGCTTGCTCACCAGCGTGTACTGCTGGGCCGGAGGAAACAGAAATAGCGTCAGAAACTGGCTGGCCGTCAGCACGTCGCCGTTGGCCAGCTCCACCACTTCGGCCACCTCCTTCACGATGTCAATCACGCGCTGGCTGGGGTCAAACTCTAGCTCGGTCTGGGTGTAGTAGCCAAAGACGGTGGTCTGGCCCACATCAATCTGGCCGCTGTCAGGCTTCAGCTTGCCCGTCAGCATGTTGAGCAGCGTGCTCTTGCCCGCGCCATTGGGCCCTACCAGCCCGATGCGGTCCTTCTTCTTGAACACGTAGCTGAAGTCGTCGAGCACCACCTTGTCGCCGAAGCGCTTGCTGAGGTGGTCAGCCTCAATGATTTTGCCGCCCTGGCGGGTGGTTTTCACGCTCAGCTCCAGCTGCTGCTTGCTCAGGTTGGTGCTGGCCTTCTCCTTGGTCACGTAAAAGGCGTCGATGCGGGCCTTCTGCTTGGTGCCGCGGGCCTGAGGCATGCGGCGCATCCACTCCAGCTCCTTTTTGAAGAGCTGCCGGGCTTTCTCCACTTCGGTAGCTTCGCGCATCTCGCGGTCGGCCTTCTTTTCCACAAAGTAGGCGTAGTTGCCCTGGTAGCGGTACATGCTGCCCTTGTCCAGCTCCACAATCTCGTTGGCCACCTTGTCTAGGAAGTATCGGTCGTGGGTCACCATCAGCAGCGTGAGGCTGGGCGAGTTCAGCCGGTTTTCAAGCCACTCGATGGTAGCGAGGTCCAGGTGGTTGGTGGGCTCGTCGAGCAGCAGAACGTCGGGCTCCTCAATGAGCACCCGCGCCAGGGCCACGCGCTTGCGCTGCCCACCGCTCAGCTTGCTCACGTTGCGTTGTAGCAGTTCCCCTAGGATGCCCAGCTTGCCCAGTATCTGCTGCACCTGTGATTCGTAGTCCCAGGCGTTGAGGGCGTCCATGCGCTCCATCACCTTTTGCAGCTCGTCGGGGTCGGCGTGGGGGTCGTTCACCACGTGCTCGTAGGCCTTCACGGCGCGCAAGGTGTCGTTCTGGCTGGCGAATATAGTTTCCTCCACCGTCAGGCTTTCATCAAACACCGGCTGCTGGCCCAGGTACGTCACCCGGATGCCCTGGCGGCGGCTCACGCTGCCCGTATCGGGGTTTTCGAGGCCAGCCAGCACCCGCATCAGGGTGGTTTTGCCGGTGCCGTTGATGCCCACAAAGGCGATGCGCTGCCCTTGCTGCAAGCCAAAGTTGAGGTCCTTAAACAGCCAGCGGTCGGCGTAATTCTTCGAGATATTCTCGGCGGATAACAAGTTCATAAGTACCCGCAAAGGTACGGCCGTTCGGACCCGGCCCCGCTGCCCGGCTGGTCCCGCCGGCCGGGCAGGCGCAAAGGCGGCGCCAGGGCCCTAGGGGTAACTTGCCGCTGCAACCGCCGCCCGCGCCTTTCCCCATGCTGCTCACCATCACCACGACCTACCAGCCAGCTACCGACCTCGGCTACCTGCTGCACAAAAACCCCGCCCGCCTGCAAAGCCTGGAAATTACGGGCGGCCAGGCCCACGTTTTTTACCCCGAAGCCACCGCCGAGCGCTGCACGGCCGCCCTGCTGCTCGACCTCGACCCGGTGGGTTTGGTGCGCGGGCGCGGCCAGGGCGACGGCTTCGCCCTGGAGCAGTACGTGAACGACCGGCCCTACGTGGCGTCGTCGTTTCTGAGCGTGGCGCTGAGCAAAGCCTTCGGCACCGCCATGAATGGCACCTGCAAGGACCGCCCCGCCCTGCCCGCCCAGGCGCTGCCGCTGGCCATCACGGTGGCCGTGGTGTCGGCGCCCGGCCCCGACTGGCCGCGTCGCCTCTTCGAGCCCCTAGGCTACGCGGTTGAAACCGAGGCGTATCCGCTCGACCCCACCCAGCCCGCATGGGGCGCCAGCCCCTACTACACGCTGCGCCTGCGCCACGAGGGCCTGCGCCTGCAAGACGTGCTCACGCACCTCTACGTGCTGCTGCCGGTGCTCGACAACGACAAGCACTACTACGTAGACCAAACTGAAGCCGAAAAGCTGCTGCACCGCGGCGGCGACTGGCTGCCCCAGCACCCCGAGCGCGGCTTCATTACGCGGCGCTACCTGCGCTACCTGGCGGCGATGGTGAACCCCACGCTGGCCCGGCTGCTGGAAGGCACGGAGGAAGAATTGCCGGAGCCGGAAGTAAGTACCGTGGACTCTGCGAGTCCGCGCGAGCAGGGGCAAGCAAACAGTGCCGCAGAAACGGCGAGCCCACAAGCAGAAACAGACGAAACCACTCGCGGACTCGCGGAGTCCACGGTACAGCAGCCCAAGCTCAGCCTGCACGACCAGCGCCTCCAGCAGGTGGCCCACGAAATCTACCAGCTGGCCCCCAAGCGGGTGCTCGACCTAGGGTGCGGCGAGGGCAAGCTGCTGCGCCTGCTGCTGCGCCAGCCCAAAATCGAGTTTATCCGTGGCATGGATGTGTCGCACCAGGCGCTGAGCCGGGCCGCCCAGCGCCTGCACCTCGATGAGCTGTCGCCCCGCCAACGCGCCCGCATCGAGCTGATTCAGGGGTCGCTGCTGTACCGCGACGAGCGGCTGGCCGGCTTCGACGCGGCGGCGCTGGTGGAGGTAATCGAGCACCTCGACGAAAACCGCCTGGCCGCCCTCGAAGCCGTGGTATTTGCCCAGGCGCGCCCGGCGCACGTCTTCGTCACCACGCCCAATGCCGACTACAACCAGCTCTTCGAGAAGCTCAACGCCGGCGACTTCCGCCACGACGACCACCGCTTCGAGTGGACCCGCGCCGAGTTTGCCAGCTGGGCCACCGGCGTGGCCGAGCGCCATGGCTATCAGGTGCGCCTCGTGGCGATGGGTGACGAAGTGGAGGGGGTAGGCGCCCCGTCGCAGATGGCGGTGTTTGAATCTATTTAATAGAATCGGATAAGACAGGTTTCTTATTGGTTTTTAATTTCAGGTTGTCCTTGTAAATTTCTAAAGTGAGATTCCCTACATCATCAATAGTGTTTACACCCCATACTATGCTATCATTAGTCATAAAATAAAATCTTTTCCCCTTTGCTGTTTCAATATTGAGTGTATCGAAAGGTCCTTTTTGTAATGGACTGACACCTATAATACCTGTAAATTTTAGGCTAGGGTCGCCGGTAAAACCTCCTGATTCGGCTTGCACTAACACTTTTCCATTGAAAATCGATTGCGGATTAAAGAATGAGAAAGTCTCTTGTATCACACCTTGCGATACAGCAGAGTCGCTCGTCATCAAACGATGATTTTTAATAGCTAAATCAACATTCTTATTTTTTAATTTCTGCATCTCATCATCTTGGGCTTCCTGCTTATCCAATTTGACTATTCCTACCACTACTAATAAAGCAGCTATGCCATAAGTTATGCCAACAGGCGCATTAAATTTGAACAACTTTGTTTCAATAGTTGAATCAGACTTATGCTGACCTAGATTTATTAGTGAAATAACGATAGAGTATATACCACTAAAGAAGAAGAAAGCACCTATTATTACTACAAAAAACGAAGTATGATGATTGGTTTCCATCTAATAAAATAGTTTACTACAATTTTTAAATTGTTGACTTTTTGCTTCGACTAGTGCAGAATGAGCCCTGTTAGTAAAGCTAGTGTAGTCATCGCCAGCTTTAAACTCGGTTACTCCACATGATACTGTTAATTTATAACGCGCTTCATCTATCACAAAAGTTGCATTCTCAATAAGCTTCCTTTTCCTTTCTGCTGCTTTAAGAGCATCATCTGATGACGTTTCACTGGCAACCACCAAAAACTCGTCTCCTTTGAGGAATTGCCTAAAAACCTCATCCGTAGCCCTCTTATCCTTTCCTAGCAGTTCCCCAACTGCTTTTAAAACTCTATCTGCAGTATTATATCCGTACGTAGTATTAAAATTCTTAAAATTATCTACATCAATTAATATAATTGATAACACCTTTTTATCATGAATACTTTCCTTAATTTTATCTATCACATATTCCTTAAGAGCTTTATAATTTTTTAAGCCTGTCAACTCGTCTGTAAAATTATCTATTTCCAATATTTTGTATTTTTTATTAAATATTTATATTAATTATTATTGTAGTGATAATGACAATGAACGCACTAAGCAAAATAATCCAATATAAAGAAATACTTAATTTTTGAAAAATAATACTGAAAAATGTTGAGTTGCTAGGGATGAGTTTAGAAAAGAAAATAATATTATTGACGGGACAGCCCACTTCAAGATATCATAAACAAGCTTTGAAAGAGCATCTTTTCTAAATTTAGAAATCGAATCCTTTATGTAATCCATCATAAGTAATTTTTAGACTTAAAGATAAAGGTGCTAACTTCTTCTTCCGCTTCCAATGCCCCAAGATACCCTCAAGCTCCCCGAACTCTCCCTTATTGTCCTCATTGGTAGCTCGGGGGCGGGCAAGTCCACGTTTGCCCGGCGCTTGTTCAAGCCCACCGAGATAGTGTCGTCGGACGTGTGCCGGGGGCTGGTGGCCGACGATGAGAACGACCAATCGGCGAGCGGCGACGCCTTTGAGCTGCTGCACTACCTGGTGGCCAAGCGCCTGAAGCGCGGGCTGCTCACCGTGGTCGATGCCACCAACGTGCAGGCCGAGAGCCGCAAACCGCTGGTGGCCCTGGCCCGGCAGTACCACGTGCTGCCGGTGGCCATCGTGCTCGACGTGCCCGATGCCGTGGCCCACGCCCGCAACGCCCACCGACCCGACCGCCGCCACCTAGGGCCCCACGTGATAGCCCGCCACCGCCAAGACCTGCGCCGCAGCCTGCGCAACCTGCGCGAGGAGGGCTTCCGGCACATCTTCCACCTGCGCGGGGTAGAGGAAGTAGATGCCGTGCAAGGTATCGTGCGCGACCGCCTCTACAACAACCGCCAGGAGGAAACGGGGCCGTTCGACATCATCGGCGATGTGCACGGCTGCTACGACGAGCTGCTGGCGCTGCTGGGCACCCTAGGGTATGTAGTAGAGGATGAGCCAGTGGTGGACGCGCGGGATTTGGGCATCCGGGTGACCCCACCCCCCGGCCCCCTCCCCTCCGGGAGAGGGGGAGCCGGCCGTAAGCAAATAGGCGACTCTATTAAAGGAGGAGTTAGTGGCAATGAAGCAAGTCACTTGACGTCAGGCTCCCCCTCTCCCGGAGGGGAGGGGGCCGGGGGGTGGGGTACCCGCAAGGTCATTTTCCTAGGTGACCTCGTGGACCGCGGCCCCGCCTCCCCCCAAGTATTACGCTTGGTAATGAGCATGGTGCGCAGCGGCGCTGCGCTGTGCGTGCCCGGCAACCACGATAGTAAACTATTGCGCCACCTCAACGGCAAGAAGGTGACCGCCAACCACGGTCTGGCCGAAACCCTGGCCCAGCTCGAAAGCGAGTCGGACAGCTTCAAGGGGCAGGTGCGGCAGTTTCTGGATGGGCTGGTGAGCCACTACGTGCTCGACGGTGGCAAGCTGGTGGTGGCCCACGCCGGCCTGCCCGCGGAGATGCAGGGCCGGGGCTCGGGCGCCGTGCGGGCTTTCGCGATGTACGGCGAAACCACCGGCGAAATCGACGAGTTTGGCCTGCCCATCCGCTACGAGTGGGCCCGCGAGTACCGCGGCCGGGCGATGGTGGTGTTTGGCCACACGCCCGTGCCCGATGCCGAGTGGCTCAACAACACCATTGATATTGACACGGGCTGCGTGTTTGGCGGCCGCCTCACGGCCCTGCGCTACCCCGAGCGCGAGCTGGTAAGCGTGCCCGCCGCCCGCGTCTACTGCGAGCCGGCGCGCCCGCTCAACTACCGAGCCGCCCAGCTCGCAGCGGCCGGCACCGCCCCTGGGGGCGACCTCAGCGCCCAGCACCAGCAAGACGATGTGCTCGACATTCGGGACGTCACGGGCAAGCAGTTTATCGAAACCCGGCTGTTGCGCGGCGTGACCGTGCGCGAGGAAAACGCGGTGGCCGCCCTAGAAGTCATGTCGCGCTTTGCGCTGCACCCCAAGTGGCTGCTGTATTTGCCGCCCACCATGTCGCCCACCGAAACCTCGGAGCTGCCCGACCTGCTCGAACACCCCGCCGAAGCCTTCGCCTACTACCACAAGCTAGGCGTGGAGCGCGTGGTGTGCGAGGAAAAGCACATGGGCAGCCGCGTGGTCGTGGTGCTGGGCCAGGACGAGGCCGCCATCCAGCGCCACCTAGGGCTGACGGGCGAGGGCATCGGCAAGTGCTATACCCGCACCGGCCGCAATTTCTTCACCGACAAGGACCTGGAAACGGCCTTTTTGGCCCGCCTGCGCGACGCGCTGACCACGGCCGGCTTCTGGGAGAAATTCAGCACCGACTGGGTGTGCCTCGATGCTGAGTTGCTGCCGTGGTCGGCCAAAGCGCAGGAACTGGTGAAAAACCAGTACGCCGCCGTGGCCGCCGCGGCCACCGCCGCCCTGCCTCAGGTCGAAGCCGTGCTGGCCGAAGCCGCCGCCCGCGACCTCGACGGGGCCGACGCATTGCTGGCCCGCACCACCGCCCGCCGCCAGGCCGCCGCCGACTACGCCGACACTTACCGCCGCTACTGCTGGCCCGTGCACGCGCTCGACGACCTCAAGCTGGCGCCCTTCCACCTGCTCGCCACCGAGGGCAAAACGTACTTCGACCGCGACCACGCCTGGCACATGGAAACCCTGCGCAGCCTCGCCCTCGCCGACCCCGGCCTGCTGCGCGCCACGCCCTACCGCGTGGTGCCCCTAGGTGACCCCGCCGAGGTAGAGAGCGCCACGCAGTGGTGGACCGACCTCACCGCGGCCGGCGGCGAAGGCATGGTGGTGAAGCCCTACGACTTCATCCCACAGGGCCAAAAGACCCTCGTGCAGCCCGCCCTTAAGTGCCGGGGCCGCGAGTACCTGCGCATCATTTACGGCCCCGATTACCTGCTGCCCGGCAACCTGGAGCGCCTACGCCAGCGCAACGTGAAAGCCAAGCGCAACCTGGCCCTGCGCGAGTTTGCCCTAGGGGTGGAAGGGCTCGAAAGGTTCGTGGCCGGGCAGCCGCTGCGGCGTGTGCACCAGTGCGTGTTCGGCGTGTTGGCGCTGGAAAGCGAGGCGGTAGACCCTAGGCTGTAAGCAAAAGATTGTCAAAAAAGCCGTCATGCTCATCTGGCGTCCACTTATCGAAACATCTCTACCGCTTCGTCTGGGTGACGTTCGGTAGAGATGCTTCGACAAGCGGACGCCAGATGAGCATGACGGCTTTTTTTAATAAGTGTTATTTCTATTGCAGCTGCCCCAGGCTGTTTTTGATGCGCTCAAACGCAGTGCGCAGCTTGTCGTCGGCTGCGGCGGTGCTAAAGCGGATGCAGTCGGGCGCGCCAAACGAGTCGCCGGCCACCGAGGCCACGTGCGCGTCGTTGAGCAGGTACAGGGCCAGGTCGCCCGAGTCGTGGAGAACAGAGCCATCGGGCGCGGTGCGGCCGAAGAAGGCAGTCACGTCGGGGAACACGTAGAAGGCGCCCTCGGGCACGGGCATTTTCAAGCCGGGAATGTCCTGGGCCATTGCCACTACCAGGTCGCGGCGGCGGTGGTAGGCTTGCACCATCTCATCGGCCGAGGCGCGGCCGCCTTGCAACGCAGCCAGGCCGGCGCGTTGCGCGATAGAGCAGGTGCCGGACGTCATCTGGCCCTGTAGCTTGTCGCAGGCGGCGGCAATGTCTTGGCGGGCCGCCAGGTACCCTAGGCGCCAGCCCGTCATGGCGTAGCCTTTCGAGAAGCCGTTGATGGTAATCACCTGGTTTTTCACCTCCGGGAACGAGGCCAGGCTCACGTGCTCGCCGGCGAAGTTGATGTACTCGTAAATCTCGTCGGCGATGGCGAAGATGCCGGGGTGGCGGGCCAGCACCTCGGCCACGGCGCCCAGCTCGGCGCGGCTAAATACGGCGCCGGTGGGGTTGCAGGGCGAGGAGTACATAACGGCCTTGGTGCGGGGCGTGATGGCGGCCTCAAACTCGGCGGCCGTCACCTTGTAGTCGTTTTCCAGGCTGCCTACGATGGGCACGGCCACGCCCTCAGCCAGCTCCACGATGGCGGCGTAGCTCACCCAATAGGGCGAGAAGATAATCACCTCGTCGCCGGGGTTCACCAGCGCCAGCACGGCGTTGGTGAGCGACTGCTTGGCGCCGGTGCTCACCACAATCTCGGTGGGTTTGTAGCTTAAGTTATTGTCGCGCTGAAACTTATCACAGATGGCCTGGCGCAGGTCGAGGTAGCCCGGCACCGGCGTGTAGAAGGTGTAACCCTCGTCGAGCGCCTGCTTGGCGGCATCCTTGATGTACTGCGGCGTCTGAAAATCGGGCTCCCCGAAGCTCAGGTTGATGACGTCGATGCCCTGGGCAGCCAGCTCGCGGCTTTTCTTGGCCATGGCAATGGTAGCCGACTCCTGCATGTGAAGCACGCGGTCGGAGAGGATGGTAGTAGGCTCGGCCGCCAGGGCCGGCGCAGCAGCGCTCGATGACATAAGCTAGTCTAGACTAATTGGGAAATAGGCTAATCACAAATGTATCGGCATTGCTGGCTAAAAGCGACGGAAGTGCAAGTAATTTGCTGATTTAGTCTTATTAACAAGGAAATCCGGTAGATGCATGCTGTACTACTAATGGCCTGTTATCGCTGGTGCGAACTTCCCCGCGCCCTGCTCGGAAGTGGCTCCGCGTGAGTAGGTGCCAGCTCCCCGGCACAAGGAGGTTCTTGCATATTTATAGTTCTGCTTAGAATAATAATCTGCCTTGTTGGTTAAATACCATATTTGAAGTATAAAACTAAGTAAATAAGTGTATTAGCTTATTATTTTGGGATAACTTTGTTGCCTTTCTACTTGTGCTTAGTTACGTCTATTATGCTATCCGTTGGTGCTACTATTACTTCTTCACCCTGCCCTGAAACCGGAGATGTTTGGCGAACTCAACTTGATGCGCAACTGCTGGAACTGCGCCAGGCGCTAGCCACTACCCAGGCCCTCGTCGCCCGCCAGACTGATTACATCCTAGAGCTACTGGGCCGGCCAGCTGCTACATGCAATGAGGAGCCGCGCGAGGCAGTAGCTACCAGCTTGCCGGCCCAGCTAATTGCCGCGCACCCCGGTCCAGTCCTGCACGTAGCAGCGAGCGGAGCGGTCGTGTACGCTAACGCCGCCGCGCAGGCCCTGGGGCCCGCTGCCCTCCTGCCCACTGGGCCGCTGCTGGCTTTGCCCTGCGTAACCCAGCGCCAGCGGGCCACCCAACTGGTGCAAGTGGCCGGCCACTCCTACACGCTGGATGCTGTTCCCGATACGGCCGGCCTTGGCCTTACCCTGTACTTGACCAGCCGCCAAGCCCACTGCCACGCCGAGCAGCAGCTGACGAAGCAGCGCGACCACTACGAAACTATCCTGAACGCCTTGGCCGTAGAGGTAGCCGTATTCGACGACCAGTACCGGTTCTGCTTCACCAACTCCGCTGCCATTAAGAACCCAGCCGTGCGCGCGTGGGTAGTCGGCAAAACGAATGCCGAATACAGCGCCGAGCGCCAGCAATCCGCCCTGGTGGCGGCTGAGCGCCAGCGCCGGTTCGAGGAAGCTGCCCAGGCCAGAACCATCATCCAGTGGGAAGAGACGCTGCCGTCGGGAAACGGCCCCCAGCAGTGGTTGCGAGTTATTCAACCGCTCTTTCACCCCGATGGCACGCTGCGTTTGCTAGTGGCCACGGGCACGAACATCACGGCTCGCCACCAAGCCGAGCAGCAGATGGTAGAGCAGCGCGCGTTCTACGAATTCGTGCTAAACCAATTGCCTTGCGACATAGGAGTATTTGACGCGCAGTATCGCTATTTATTTGTAAACGAACGGGGTATTAAAGACCCAGGCGTGCGCGATTGGGTCATTGGCAAAGACAACTTTGAGTACTTCTCCCGTACGGGGCGCCCCTACAGTATGGGGGAAGAGCGCCAGGCCCGGCTAACGCAGGCTGCCCGCGAGCGGCAGCTCGTAATGTTTGAAGAGAGCTTCGCGAACCCTGATGGAACGCGCCACTTGCTACGCTGCCTGCAGCCCGCCTTTCATGCCGACGGCTCGCTCCATATGATTGTGGGGTACGGGCTGGATATCACCGAACGAGTTCGGGCCGAGCAGAGCCTGACGCAGGCCAAGCTAGCCGCCGAAGAATCGGCCCGGGTGAAGGAAGCTTTCTTGGCTAATATGAGCCACGAAATTCGCACTCCCATGAATGCCATTCTAGGCATGAGCCAGCTGCTAGCCAAGACTCCCTTGGCGGCTGAGCAGCTCGGCTACCAGCAAGCCATTGCCACTTCGGCCGAAAATCTGCTGGTTATCATCAACGATATACTAGACTTATCAAAACTGGAAGCCGGTAAGCTAGCATTGGAGCTGATTGGGTTCACGCCGGCCCACTTGCTAGCACAAGTCGAGCAGACGCTTACGTTTAAAGCGGCTGAAAAAGGCTTAAGTCTAGTAACCGTACTAGACCCGCAAGTGCCTTCCGTGTTGCTAGGCGACCCTCACCGCATCCGGCAGGTCCTGCTGAATTTGGCCGATAATGCTATAAAGTTTACGGCTAAGGGGGCCGTTACGGTGCAATGCACCCTGCGCCCAGCGGCGGCTGACGCGCCAGCCGATACTGCAGCCGTCGAGTTTTGGGTAAGCGACACGGGCATCGGCATTGAGCCAGAGTACTTGGCTACCATGTTCACGAAATTTAGCCAGGCCGATTTATCCGTGACGCGGCGCTTTGGGGGAACGGGCCTAGGGCTGAGCATCTGCCGCGACCTAGTGCGCCTGATGGGCAGCGACATTGAGGTGAACAGCCGTAAGGATAAGGGCACGACCATGCGCTTCACCCTGCGCTTGCCCACCGGGTCGCTCCAATCCGTTACGCGCCGCAAACGACCCGTCGATGCTGCTGTGTGGCAGCAGCAACTGACTGGCAAACGAATATTGCTCGTGGAGGATAATTTATTTAATCGCCAGATTGCTAAATCCTTTATGACGCAGCGGGGTGTACTGGTTATGGAAGCCGAGCACGGCGCCCAAGCCGTAGAGCTGGCCCGGCATCAGCCCTTCGACCTAATTTTAATGGACGTGCAAATGCCGGTCATGGATGGGTACGTGGCGACGGCGGTGCTGCGCCAGCAGCTAGGCCTCACCATCCCCATCGTGGCTTTGACGGCAAATGCCATTGCTGGGGAGCGGGAAAAGTGCTTGGCCGCGGGCATGAATGGCTACTTAACCAAGCCTTTCCAAGAAGAGCAGCTGCTACAGCAACTAGTTGATTCGCTGACGATGGTGCCTGCTACCACGCTAGTGGCCGCCCCCTTATCCGTGCAGATTAGTCCGACCTTATACAGCATCGATGACCTGCTCAAAGCTGGTCAGGGCGACGCGGATTTTGTCGTTTTCATGCTGCACACCTTCTTGGAAAGTTGTGAGGAAGCAGTACGCGACCTGCATACCGGGCTTGATACGGCCGATTTGCCCTTGCTAAAAACTACGGCGCACACGCTCAAGCCTAGCCTGCAGCACCTCAACGCGTGGCAGGCGCTGCCTCCCGTGGAAAAACTAAACAAGTGGGCGGGTGATTTTGAATTAGCCCCGCTGCAAGCGTTAGTTGACTTGGTTAAGCAGTTGCTACTGGAAGTGAAGAACCAGATGCTGCTTGATTTGGAGCAGAACTTGGTGATGACGCGCGTGCTGGCCGCGTAGCTACGCAGTGCCCGTTTACTTAACAGACTTGTTCCCAAACAAAACTTCCCGAAAAGAACGTCCTGCTGAGCTTGCCGAAGCATCTCTCCCGCGTAAGTAATCCTAACGTCAAAAGTTAGTTACGTGGGAGAGATGCTTCGGCAAGCTCAGCAGGACGTTCTTTTCGGGAAGTTTTGTTTGGGAACAAGTCTAATGCTTACCACCTAGCACTCCAGCAACCGCTTAAGGGTTAACTAAACAGACAACTTTCATTTCGCAGGGGAAACCGCCTCGCAAACGTCTCCTGCCTTATAGAAGCCTTCAAATAGGCTACTTCAAGGCTGAGCCGGGGTTATAGAAGTTGGCTATAAATGGGGTGGCATTGCCAGCTGAATGCGGCGTAAGTACAAATAATCTGCTGATTCAGTCTTATGACTCGGAAGTGCGGCAGGTAAGCGCCGCACTAGCAACAGTGCGTGTAGTACCGGCGTAAGCTTCGGTAATCAACTCCATCGGCTGCGCCAGCGTTGTTGCCCGCCAACTGCCCCTAGGCCCTGCTGGCGTACCAGCTTACGCGCTTAGACGCACGCAACCAACTACCAACCATGCAAGAAGAACAAAATTTCAGCCGCCGCCAAGTGCTCAGTGGCCTGGGTGCCGGCTTGGCTGCCGCTGCCGTAGCGCCCGTGCTGTCGGCCGAAGCCGCCCCTGCGCCGCCCGCCGCCGTGTCCCTCACCAACCCCACCACTAAATATCCGCGGCCGCCCTTCAAGGGGCAGTCGCAGCCTTTTCCGGGCTTGGCCAGCCAGATGGACCCTAGGCCCGACCACGGCGAAACCAGCTACAAGGGCTCGGGCCGCCTGCAGGGGCGCAAGGCCCTGATTACGGGCGGCGACTCGGGCATGGGCCGCGCCGCCGCCATCGCCTACGCCCGCGAGGGCGCCGACGTGGCCATCAACTACCTGCCCGCCGAGGAGCCCGACGCCAAGGAAGTAGTGGCCCTCATCAAGGCGGCTGGGCGCAAGGCGGTGGCCATTCCGGGCGACTTGCGCGACGAAGCCTTCTGCAAGCGCTTGGTTGACGAGGCCGTGCGCGGCCTGGGCGGCCTCGACATTGTGGTGAGCAACGCCGGGCGCCAGCAGCAGCGCGAGTCGATTCTGGACCTGACGACCGAGGACTTCGACGCGACGATGAAAACCAATATCTACGCGCCGTTCTGGATTATTAAAGCCGCGCTGCCCCACATGCCGCCCGGCTCGGCCATCATCGCCACCACCTCCGAGCAGGCCTACGACCCCTCGCCCAACCTCTACGACTACGCCCAAACCAAGGCGGCCACGATGAACTTCGTGAAGTCGCTGGCCAAGCAGCTGGGCCCCAAGGGTATTCGGGTGAACGGCGTGGCGCCCGGCCCCATCTGGACGCCCCTGCAAGTGGCCGGCGGCGCCACCCAAGACAAGCTCAAGGAGTTTGGTGGCAGCACGCCCCTAGGGCGCCCCGGCCAGCCCGCCGAGCTAGGCAGCATCTACGTGCAGCTGGCCGACCCCGGCGCCAGCTACGCCACCGGCCAGGTGTATGGTGCCGCTGGCGGTGGCGGGCAGCCGTAGGGCTTTATAATGAAGGATTAGCAGTTAAAAAGACGGTCATGCTGAGCTCCGCGAAGCATCTCTACCGCGTCGTTCGGGTGACGTTTGGTAGAGATGCTTCGCGGAGCTCAGCATGACCGTCTTTTTGTTTTGCATAGCCAACCCTACCCTGCTAATCAGGGTACACCCGCGCTACTAAAGCGAGCTGACTATGGAAGAACGGATAATACGGTTTCTGGACCTGTTCCCGGATGAGATAACGACGCTGGTAGTCATCGGGGCGGCGCTGCTGGGCGGGTGGCTGATTAAGGTGGGGCTATTAGCGGCCCTGCGGGTGTACGAGCGGCGCACTGGCTCGCTGGCGGCGCGCTCGGTGCGGCGGCACCTGGGGCGGGCGCTCACGTTTTTTGTGCCGCTGCTACTGCTGTCGGTGGTGCTGCCGCTGGCCCCGCTGTCACCCAAGCCCTTCGAGGTCGTGCGCCGCGCGGTCGAGATTTCACTTATCATCAGCTTTGCCTGGGTGCTGGTACGCACCGTATCGGTGCTCGAAGACCTGGTGCTGGACCACTACCACCTCGACCAGGACAACAACTTGGCAGTGCGTAAGCTGCTGACGCAGTTGCAGTTCGTAAAAAAGATAGCCGTGTCGCTCATCTTCTTCGTGGCGGCGGCCCTGGTGCTGATGAGCTTCGCCACGGTGCGCCGCATTGGCACGGGGCTGCTCACCTCGGCGGGCATTGCCAGCGTTATTGTAGGCTTTGCGGCGCAGCGCTCCCTAGGCAATTTGCTGGCGGGCTTCCAGATTGCCTTCACCCAGCCCCTGCGCATCGACGACGTGCTGGTGGTGGAGGGCGAGTACGGCCGGGTGGAGGAAATCACCTTCACCAACGTGGTTATGCGCCTCTGGGACGAGCGCCGGCTGGTGTTGCCGCTCACCTACTTCATCGAAAAGCCGTTTCAGAACTGGACGCGCACCTCGTCGCAGCTCACGGGCACGGTGTTTCTGTACCTCGACTACTCGGTGCCAGTAGAGGCGCTGCGCACTGAGCTGCAGCGCCTGCTGGCCGCCAGCCCGCACTGGGACCAGCGCACCGGCGTGCTGCAAGTAACCGACGTGAAGGAGCACACCCTGGAGCTGCGCGTGCTGGTGAGCGCCGCCGACGCGCCCACCACCTTCGACCTGCGCTGCGAGATGCGCGAGAAGCTAGTTGCCTTCGTGCAGCAGAACTACCCCGAATGCCTGCCCAAGACGCGGGCGGTTTTGGGGTGAGTTAAGAGTTAAAAGTTAAAAGGGAAGAGTTAAAAAGGCGGTCATGCTGAGCTTGTCGAAGCATCTCTACCAAACGATACCCTAGGGACGCGGTAGAGATGCTTCGACAAGCTCAGCATGACCGCCTGTTTTAGCTTTTAATTCCTAACTCACCCTAGCCCCCTAGTTGCCGCCAGCCCCTCAGCAAGATACCCACGTCGCGGCCCGGCTCATAGCTCTGGGCGTAGAGTCGCTCCAATCGGAAGCGTGTCGGAAACTCAAGCTGCTTGGTGTGCGAAGTCACGTCGGCGGGCGAAAGCACGGCGGGGTGGGCGCCAGCTTCGGGCAGGTAGCGCAGGCCCACCCAGTTGCGGCGGCCTAGTAGCACCTGCCAAACGCTGGGCAGCAGCCCGGCCGGGCGATGCTGAAAAAGTAGCAGCACGGGGCTGCTGACCAAGATGCCCAGGCAGGCTACCACATCCAGCACGCGCTTGCTGCGCCGGTTGGCGGGCCGAAACAGGGGCCAGGCCTGGTCGAGGACGTAGTAGTCGCCGTTGGCATCCTTGCGGCTGCTGCCGATGATGTAGTCGCTGCCCGCCGGCAGAATGCGGTACGACACCGGGGGCCGGGCCGGCAGGCGCTGCATTAGCTCAATGATGGTGGCGGCGGGCAAGTCCTGGCCACAAAAAATCAGCTCCGTGAGGCTATAGAGGCGCAGCAGCTGGGGCAACTCGGGCAGGGTGCCCAGGCAGTCAGGGTCGGCCGGCTCGGCTAGTTCGGTAGGCGCAGGGGCTTCGGCAGGGGAGGGGGGGCTAGGGGCCACGCGGCCCACCACGGTGGCCGGCACGCGGGCGGCGGCCAGCAGCTGCCGGGCCCGGCGCGCCTCGGCGGCGCTGCCCACGATGGCCAGCGTCTTAGGCTGGGTTTCGCTCAGGCGCCAGTGGCCGTGGCGCAGCCAGTGCGAAAGCAGGCGCCGGCCCACCAGCGCCGCCACTGCCCAGGCCCCGCCCAGTACGATGAGCGCCTTCGAGAAGCGCCAGTTATCCAAGAAGTTAGAGACGGCCGAGATGAGCACCGTGCCCACGGCCACGCCGCGCACCACCCGGCCCGTGCGGGTGGGCAGGTCGTAGCCGCCGCTCAGCCACACGGCCGCCAGCCAGGCCGCAATGTAGGCCGGCACCGCCACCAGCATGTACTGCGGCGGGTAGGGCATACGCACGTATTTCTGGTTGACTTCCCAGTACGTTTTGAGAGCGTACATACCCGCGTAGAGCAGGCCCGCATCGAGCAGCACCGGGGCGGCGGCGGTAGCCAGGCGCTGCCCTAGGGCGGCCCCCGCCCGCAGCCAGATGGCCGTGTTCAGCAGGGCTGAGAAGGTGCCCGCCCGGCCCGGCGCGAAGTGCTTGCGGGCAAAAATGACCATGGCCCGGTAAAACACCAGCACGTAGTTGACGCTGGTGCGCCGGGTGCTTTCGCCCTTGTAGTGCAGCACGCGCACCGTGGGCAGGTAGTAGTTGCGCCAGCCGCCCCGCGTCAGGCGGTACGAGAGGTCAATGTCCTCGCCGTACATAAAATAGTCCTCGTCCAGCAGCCCCACCTCATCCAGCGCCGCCTTGCGCAGCCACATGTAGGCGCCGCTCAGCACGTCAATCGGGTGGGTGTCGTCTTTCGACAAAAACCCCAGGTGGTAGCGCCCAAAGCGGCGCGAGCGCGGCAGCAGCGCCGCCAGGCCCGTCACCTTGTAAAACGCCACGGCCGGGGTGGGCAGCCCGCGCTTGCTTTCGGGCAGGAAGCGGCCCTGCCCATCGAGCATTTGCACCCCTAGGCCCCCGGCGTCGGGGTGGGCATCCATGAAGTCGCAGCAGCGCCGAAAGGCGGCTTCCTCCACCAGCGTGTCGGGGTTGAGCAGCAGCTGGTACTGGCCGGTAGCCAGGCGCAGGGCCTGGTTGTTGGCCCTGGAGAAGCCGGGGTTATCTTGGTTTTCAATAAGATGCACTTCCGGGAAGCGCGCCCGCACCATGGCCACCGAGCTGTCGGCCGAGTGGTTGTCAACTACGAACACCTCGACTGGCTCGCCCAGCACTTGCGCCGCCCGGCGCACCGACAGCAGCGCCTGCTCCAGGAAGTAGGCGACGTTGTAGCTGACGATAACGACGGAGAGCTTCACCACGGGAAAGCGAAATTAGGGGCCCTAGGGCAATGCACCCCGGCCCCTTGGCGCGGCGGCTAGGCTTTGCGCAGCACCCACACATCCTGGCTGGCGCCCTCACCCAGCCAGCGGCCCGGCTCGTGGTGCAGCACCAACAGCCGCTCGCCAAACAGCTGCCGCAAAAAAGCCGGGGGCTGAAAGGCAGCAAACACCCGGTGGCCCTCGCGCACCTGGCGCCGCTCTACCAGCTCGCCCGCCGCGAAGCGCGCCTGCTCGGCGGGCAGCAGAATAGGTTGAAACGCGGCGCCGTGAGTGGTGAGCAGCAGCACCCCGCCCGGCCGCAGCACCCGCAGCAGTTCGGCCAGCCAGCGCGCGTGCCCGGCGGCCGAGAGGTGCGTGAAAATGGAAATGCCGTAGGCGGCATCCACGGTATTATCGGCCAGCGCCAGCGGCGGGCTTATGCCATTGTGCAGAAACGTGATGCCCGGCAGGTGGGCCCGGCACCAGGCTACCGACTGGGCGTTGACGTCGGTGCCGGTGAACTGGCACCCCTGGCCAATGACCTCGGGCAGGTGCCGCACGACGCGGCCCGGCCCGCAGCCCCAGTCCAGCACGTGCTGGCCCTGCAGGCTGGTGTAGGGGGCCAGCTGGCTTTTTACCCACTCCGCCGTTTCGCGCCCGCCCTCGTAGTAGTTGCGGTAGCGCAGCTTAAACGACTCGTACATGAGGTAGTCGGGCGGCAGGGCCACGGTAGGCCGGGCTGCCCGAAACGCCTGATTTTCGCGGCGATAGCGCGTGCGCAGCACCCAGAAGCGCAAGTTATCGGCCAGGTGCAGCAGGCGCGTCCGCCGCAGCCAGGTGCTGAGGGTGGCTTTGTTCATGGGGCCAATATCGAGGTAAAGCGCGCTGGCCTACGCCAAGCCCGGCTGCGGACCAGCCGGCGAGCCCACCCCAGCGCGGGGCCAAGCGTCCACCTAACGCACCTGGCGCTGGCGCTCTACTATCGAGCGGCCTAGGGTAATCTCATCGGCGTATTCCAGCTCGCCGCCCATCGGAATGCCGCGGGCGATGGTGCTGATGTTGACGCCCTCCACATCGCGCAGGCGGCGCGAGAGGTAGAAGGCCGTGGTGTCGCCCTCCATGGTGGGCGAGATGGCCAGAATCACCTCGCGCACCTCCGAGTTTTCGGCCGCGGCGCGCTCTACCAGCGAGTCCACCTTGAGGTCGGCCGGACCGATGCCCTCAATGGGCGAGATGACGCCGCCCAGCACGTGGTACACGCCCTGGTACTGCCCGGTGTTTTCGATGGCGATGACGTCGCGCACGTCAGCCACCACGCACACCGTGCTGTGGTCGCGCAGCTTATTGGCGCAAATGCTGCACTCCGCGCTGTCGGAAATGCTGTAGCAGGTGCCGCAATAGGTGATGTCGAAGCGCATTTTGGCCAGCGCCTCGGCCAGGTTGGCGGTGGTGTCGCTCTCAGCTTTCAGCAGGTGCAGGGCCAGGCGCAGGGCCGTCTTTTTGCCGATGCCCGGCAGCCGCGACAGCTCTACTACGGCATTCTCGATGAGCTTAGAGGGGAAATCCATTTTTTAATGGGCAGGATGTGAGAATGTGCTAGATGTGAAAATGAACGTGGGAGTGCGCAAATGCCCAGCTGGGTATCTGCCATTTTCACATTTTCCACATTCCATCCATCTGCACATTCTAAACAATATCGGCCGAAATGCCGCGGTCGTGGATGGCCGAGCAGCGGGGCTCCAGCTCCTCAAACGTGCCGTTCTTGACGGCGCACTTGCCCTTGTAGTGAATGAGCAGCGTGCACTGCTCGGCCTGCTCGGGCTCGTGGTTGCAGACGTCAATCAGCGTCTGAATGACGTGGTCGAAGGTGTTCACGTCGTCGTTGTACACGACGAGCGTGCGCAGTTCCTGCTCTTCATCGAGCAGCAGCACGTCATCTTCGTAGTCAATTTGCGGACGGGTAGCGGGGAAAGCCATGGCACAAAAATACGCCAGCCAAAGCCGACGGTAGCACTTGTTAACCCTTGCGCCGATGGTTTCGTTTCGCGCCGCCAGAAAGTAAGCAACGGGTAGGCGGGCGGTGGAGCCTATGGGCCGAAAAGCTAGCCTGGCGAACCAGTCCTGAGCTTCTCATCTCCCTGCTACCTAACCGCCTGCCTACCCGCTGCTGCTTACTTCTGCCGGTCGCCGCCCGTGAATTGCAGCATCCAGCCAGGATACTCGGGGGCGAGCTGGCTCACCTCATCCAGCTCCTTTAGCTCGTCGGGCGTAAACTGCACGTCCACCGCCGTGAGGTTGTCGTCGAGCTGGTTCATTTTCTTGGCCCCAATAATCACCGTGCTCACTACCGGCTGGTGCAGTAGCCAGGCCAGCGCCAGCGCGGCTACCGTGCTGCCCTTGGCCTCAGCCAGCGGGCGCAGCTTGTCGAGGACGTTGAAGGCCAAGTCTTTATTGACGGGCGGAAAGTCGAAGCTGCCGCTGCCGCGGCGGCCTTCGCCCTGCTGGTTTTCGCGGGTGTACTTACCGCTGAGGAAGCCACCGGCCAAGGGGCTCCACACCATGAGGCCCACTTGCTGGTCGAGCAGCAGCGGCACCAACTCGCGCTCCAGGTCGCGCCCGGCAATGGTATAGTAGGCTTGCAGCGACACGAAGCGCTCCAGGTGCTGGTAGTGCGAGATGTCGAGGGCCTTCATCAGCTGCCAGGCGGCCACGTTGCTGGCCCCTATGTAGCGCACCTTGCCCTGGCGCACTAGGTCGTCGAGGGCGCGCAGGGTTTCCTGCAGCGGCGTGAGCGGGTCGTAGCTGTGAATCTGGTAGAGGTCGAGGTAGTCGGTGCCCAGGCGCTTGAGGCTGGCCTCGGCCTGCTGCATGATGTGCTTGCGCGTGAGGCCGCTGTCGTTGGGGCCGTCGCCCATCTTGCCACGCACCTTGGTGGCCAGCACCAGGTCGTCGCGGCTCACGCCGAGGTTGCGGATGGCCTGGCCGGTCATTTCTTCCGACTGGCCTTCGGTGTACACGTTGGCCGTGTCGATGAAGTTGACGCCCGCGTCCAGCGAACGCTTAAGCAGGGCGTCGGCCCCGGCTTGGTCTACGCCGTTGATGGCGGCAAAGCGCCCGCCCTGGCGGCCGAAAGTCATGGTGCCGAGGCACAGCTCCGATACTTTCAGGCCGGTATTGCCTAGGAGGTTGTATTTCATGGAAAAAGGTAGGGGAGGGAAAAGCCGGTAGCTACTTGCGCCCCAGCCTAGGGTAAACCGCCCAGCCGCCGCAGGGTTGCGGCCGGGCCGGGCGCCGTAAGTTTGCTGGGTTCGCTTGCTTGCCGCCATGCCCCCGCCCTCCGCCGAGTTTAAGAAGGCCCTAGGCCGCCTGTCCGAAAAGGAAAAAGAAGCCCTGGTGCTGCGCGCCGTGCGCCGCGACGCCGAGCTCTACGACACCTTCCGCTACGAGCTGCTGGCCGACGTGACGCTCGAAAGCCTCTACGAAGCGGCGGCCGACCGCATCCACGAGCTATTTCAAGTAGCCGTGACGGGGCGCCTGCTCAACCGCAGCCTGGTGAAGGCCCTGCGCGAGGCCAACCAGGAGGCCGCCCGCGCCCGCCGCATCACCAAGAGTAAGCAGCTGGAGGTAGACCTGGGCATGTATACACTGCGGCTGATTATGGACAACTACTCGGGCCAGTTTGACAGCCCGTACCCCGGCTTCTTTACCTACACCGCGCGCCTGGCCACCCGCCTGGTGGGCCTCATCACCAAGAGCTTACACGAGGACCTGTGGCTGGAATACAAGGGCGAGCTAGACGGCTTTCTGCAAGCCCTGTACGGCCGCAAGCGGGCTAGGGAACTGAAATTTGAGCTGCCGCGGGAGCTGGTAGTAAATGGGTAATAAGCACAATGAAAAAGGCAGTCATGCTCATCTGGCGTCCGCTTGTCGAAGCAACTCTACTACGCAAGTAATCCTAACGATTGGAGTTGGTTACGCAGTAGAGATGCTTCAACAAGCGGACGCCAGATGAGCATGACCGCCTTTAGTACCCGTTACTCCCATTGCCCATGCCCACTTGGCCCCGCATTCCGCGCTGGACTACCCTGCGCCAGTCCCTGAAGATGGCCCGCGACCCCATCGGCAACCTGAACCGGCTGCTGGCCGCGCACGGCGACACGGTGCGCCTGTACCTGGGCGGCGTGCGCGACTCGGTGGTGACGCGCGACCCGGCCCTGGCCCAGCACATCCTGCAAAAAAGCCACCGGCGCTACGTCAAGTCCGACCTCACCCACGGGCTGCTGCGCTACCTGGGGCGCGGCCTGCTCACCAACGAAGGCGCCGACTGGCTGCGGCAGCGGCGGCTCATTCAGCCCGGCTTTCACCGGCAGCGGCTGGCGGGCCTCACGCGTCTGATGCGGGCCGTGGCCGACGAGTGGGTGGCCGAGCTGGAGGCGCAGGTGGGCCCTAGGGGCAGCGCCGTGCTCGACGTGCACCCGGCGGCCACGCGGGTGGCGTTTCGGGTGGTGGCGCGCTCGGTGTTTGGCAGCAGCCTGGGCGAGGAGCAGCTGCAGCTGCTCAGCGACTGGCTGACGGCCATTCAGGCGTTTTACGTGGGCACCATCCGGCAGCCGTACTTGCGACCCTGGCACTGGGTGCGCGGCCGCTACGACCACCACGACGAGCTGGCCCGCCGCCTGCGCCAGCTGGTGCTGGCCGCCGTGGGCCGGCACCGCGCCGCCACGGCCGCCGCCCACCCCGGCACCCCCGCGCCCGACGACCTGCTGCAGATGCTGCTGGAGGCGCGCTACGAAGACACCGGCGCGGCCATGCCCGAAAACCAGCTGCTCGACGAGCTGAACATCTTGCTGGTGGCCGGCCACGAAACCTCGGCCAACGCCCTGGCCTGGGCCTGCTACCTGCTGGCCCGCCACCCCGAAGCCCAGGCGCAGCTGCTGGCCGAAATTGAGCGCGAACTACCCTTAGGGCGTGCGCCCGAGTTTGAGGACCTGTCGCGTCTGCCCTACGCCTTACAAGTGGTGCAGGAAACCATGCGCCTCTACCCGCCCGCCTGGGTGCTCGACCGGGTGGCTACCGAGGCCGATGAGTTTCAGGGCCAGGCTATTGCGCCGGGCACGCTGTTTTCCATCTACCTCTACGGCCTGCACCACCACCCCAGCCTGTGGCCCGAGTCCGAGGCCTTTCGGCCCACGCGCTTTGCGCCGGGGGCCGCGCCGGCCCCGCCCGCTTTTGGCTACCTGCCGTTTGGCAGTGGGCCGCGCCTGTGCGTGGGCAATCAATTTGCCCTCACCGAGCTGCAGCTGGTGCTGGTGCAGCTGGTGCGCCGCTTCCGCCTGGCGCTGGCCGAAGAAGCCGCGCCCACCCTAAACCCGCTGGTGACGCTGCGCCCCGGCGGCGAGCTGCCGCTGCGCTTCGAGCGGCGCTAGGCACCAGCCAACGGCCGGGCCAGGCCCTGCGTAAAGGCGGGCAGTACGCCACCTACCCCGCTGTTTCATGCGTTTTTACCTGCCCTTGCTCGCGCTGGCCGTACTCGGCTGCACCGCCAATACCAACCCCAACGACACCCCGCTGGGTACTGCCCCAGCCGCACCCGCGCCGGCTATGCCCGCTACGCCAGCCGTTGCCGACTCTAACCAGCCCGCCAGTGCGCGCAATACCGTGGCCGCGCCGCAGGGCGTTGCCTGGCCCATGCCTTTTGCGCCGGCTGCGGGCCTAGGGTGCACGCGCGTGGCCAAGCGCGCCGTCACCATCCGGATGCGCCCCGGTGCCGGGGCCGCGCAGTTTGGGCAGCTGGCAGTAGGCGACAAGGTGCGCCTGGCCGCCCGCACCGCCGACGGCTGGGTAGGCTTTAACCCCGGCACGGCCCAGGCAGCCAACGTGGGTATTTTCCGGCTGCGCTGGGTGCGCGCCAGCGAGGCCTTTGCCCCCAGCGACAGCTGCGCCCGATTGCCCGTGGTGCAGGCACCGCCGCCCCTGTGCTGCCTGCTGATGGCCGCCCGCGCCACGCCGGTGCATCCGCACCCGGCCCCCAGCACGGCGCGGCTAAGCATCATTCCGGCCGGCAGCTACGCTCAGGTGGTGAAGACCGCCGTGGGCCCCGGTAAGTGGACCGAGGTGCTGGTGCCGGGCAGCACCGCGCACGGCTACGTAGCGCCAGGCGATGTCAATTTCAGCGGCGACTGCCAGTAAGGGAAGTTAAAAGTTAAAGGTGATGAGTTAAAATCTGCCTGTCTGAATTTTAACTCATCACTTTTAATTTTTAACTCATCACTCCTCACTTCACCAGGTCGGCGTATTCGGCGTGTTGCTGAATGTATGATGCGACGAAGGGGCAGGTGGCGACGACCCGCATAGCGTGCTGGCGGGCGTAGTCGAGACCGGCTTTGGCCAGGGCCGAGCCTACGCCCTGCCCTTGCTCGCCGGTAGGCACCTGAGTATGTACAAAATCAATTACTCCCGGCGCGGGCAGCTCGTAAGCGAGTTCGGCCTGGCCGTCGGTGAAGGTGTGCTGGCTGGGATTGTGGTGAATGCTCATGGAAAGAAGTTGGTGGTGTGGTAGCGCTCCGCTATACGGCTGGCCGGGCGCCGTAGCCAACCCCGGCCGGCAACTATCTGGGTGCGAGCAGCCTGCCTAACCCAAGCAACCCCAGTTGCTAAAAACCAGTAAGCACCAAGCCGGGCCTGCCCGCTTCCTCCCACGCTTTCCCATCTCTCTTGCCATGAGCACTGCCGAAAATGACCCCCGCCCCGCCGACCAGCGCGAGGCTGCCGACCGCGCCCACCTCACGCCCGATAAGCAAGCCGACCAGGCCGAGGCCGGTACCCCGCACTACGGCGACTTCGGCAAGCCCGGCACCCAGGCGCCCCCCACGCCCCGCGATGGCTCAAATGACAACCCCGACGAGTTCAGCGAGTTGCGCGATGCCAATAAGTCGGTGCCCAAACCCGATAAAGATGTGCCCGGCGCCTACGCCACCGACTCGCCCAATGCCAACCCCACCAGCCAGCCCGGCCACGTAGTGCAAAACCGTGACCCTCAGGCCGTACGCCATGCCCAGGGCGACACCGCCGGTGAAGCGCAAAAAGAAGAGGACAACACCCGCCAGGCCTGGGCCCAGGACGACGAGCGCTACGCCGGCGGCCACGCCAAAGCCTCGTGGACCGAGCAAAACGACAGCGAACACGATAATAGCTAACCACTTATTCCTATGGCAACTTCCCCCCAGCCGGCCCCCGGCAATAACGGCGATAACGTACCGGCCGACGACAAGCGAGCCGCCGCCACCCTGACGGTTGACGTGCAAGCCGACGAGAGCAATGCCCACACCGCCACCGAAAAGGAGTCGGACGCTTTTTTGAACGCCCAAACCAACGGCCAGACCTACGACGAAAATGAAAGCGGCCAGGCCGGCCCTGACGAGATGGACGACTCGCGCCGCTCGGAGTACCAGTCCCCGGTAGGCAAGGCCCCGGCCAGCGCCGACAACCTGCCCGACCAGCTCACCCACCCCAGTGAAGCCGGCTACACCCTGCCCGAAATGCAGCACCAGGGCCGCACCCTCACCGCTGAAAGCGACGACCAGAAGTAAGCAGCCCGTTTGAGAAGACCAGCCCCTAGCCCTCCGGTTAGGGGCTTTTTTGTGCAATTAGGGGCCTAGGAGCATCGGTAAGAAAACTGCTTGCCATGCTGCTCCTACGCCCCTCTCGCCATTATCATCGCCCCTTGCTGCTACCGCCCGGCTGAGTGGCCCTAGGGTGGCTGCTGCTGGTCGGGTGCTTGGCGCTACAAGTGCGCTGGCGGCAGATGCGGCCGGTTAATGTGCTACAGATTACAATGCCGCCTATGAAGCCTAACGCTTCCTTACTGGCCTATTATCGACCATTTGGTCGGATAGATACAGCTGCTGAATACAATCCTTATGTTGATAGCGGTGACAGGGATGCCCAAGCAAGAATCAACCATATGCGTCCTTGGCACACCGTTGATTTTGGCGGGCAACCATTGGTTGATTTTTTCAATGCCCAAGCAATCGAATCTGCCATCCGGTTAATCAACGCCGACTCCAGCCGCGCGGGCGGTGTACGCATCCGCTTTCGGGCCGGCACTACTTACGCCAATCTGGTAAAGGTGCTGGATATGATGAACTACACAAACCAGAAAAAATACTGGCTTGATAATCGGCATCAACCCGCGACGTTCTATGCAATAACCCTACGGCCGCCAACTTTAGCTGAGCGTCGCCAGAACTCAGCTATGTTCCTCGGAATGATTGACAAGTCAGCGGACTTCACCTATGTATTTCCCCCGCAAACATTTTCCCAGCAACTCAAGCAGTTAAACTCACCCTGGCGCCGACCGCAGGTATTGTTAGCCAGCGCAGTTGGGGCGCTGCTGCTGGCGCTGTTAACAGCCACTTTGATAGCCGCCCGCCTGGCAATTCGTTGAGGTGATGCCATCTGCGCGCTAGTTTTACCGCCCCATGCCCGCCTTGCCGCCCGACTTGCGCCGCGCCCTTTTTGCCCTGCCCGAGAAGGAGAAAGACCAGCTGCTGGCCCGCCTCGTGGCGCAGGATGCAGTGCTGACCGAGCAGCTCGCCTACCGCCTGCTTGAAGGCCCCGACGCCCTCGAGACCCGCCGCGAAGCCCTGCGCCGGCAAGTGGACGACCCCGTGCGCGGCTTCCACCAAACGCCTAACGACCTGCTCGTTATCCTGCGGCAGCTGCAGGCGCGGCTGGCCTACCACGCCCGCATTACCCAAGACGACTGGGGCGAGCTGGAGCTGAGCTTGCGGCTGCTGGCCAATGTATTCGAGCACCAGGCCGCCGCCGTAGCGCGCCTGCACGGCCCCACCCAGCCGCTGCTCCAGCACCTGGTGCGCCGTACCCAGGAGGTCCTTAAGCACGCCCAGCGCCTGCACCCCGACCTGCACCTGGAGCTGGCCACGGCCGTGCAAGCGGTGCTGGCGGGCCTGTATGCCAGCGGCGCCGCCCCCCTGGCGCGCGAGGCCGGGCTGCCCCACCACTGGCCAGCAGCTACTTAGGAGGATTACCGGTCAGTGATTCCTAAAGTGAATCTGCAAGCAGTATCTGGTAGGGGCGGGGCTCGCCCCTACCAGATACTGACCCTAAAACTGCCCTAGGAGGCTAGGAAACGCCGCGCCCTACTGGTAAGCAGCTGGAGCCAGGAGGCAAGCCAGCTAGGGAATTATTGCCGCTGATGATTATCCGAGCTTATCTTTACAATCCTATTTTTAGTGGGCTTTAAATTATTATGAGGCAATTATTTACTTTAATAATACTACTTGGATTAGTCCCGGCAGCCTGGGCCCAAGCCATGCCGCCCACCGAGCCCGGCCGCCTGCTGCTCAAGCTGAAGCCGGGCGCCACGCCCGGCGCCAGCCTGCCGCTGCTGGCCGGGGCGCTGCGGGCCCTAGGCGCCACCAGCCTCACGCAGAAGTTTCCGCGCAGCCTGCCGCCCAGCCCCGAGCAGCCGGGCAGCGTCGATTTGCGCCTGGTGTATGAGGTGCAGGTGCCGCCGACGGTGCCCCTAACCCAGGCCCGCGCCCAACTGCTGGCTACCGGCGGGGTCGAGTACGTGGAGCCGGCCTACGTGCGCCAGCCCCAGTACCAGCCCAACGACCCGCTGGCCGACTCGGCCGGCACCACCCCGCAGTACCACCTCAAGCTAACGCAGGCGTACCGGGCCTGGGACTTCACGCGCGGCGATACCAGCATGGTAATCGGCCTCACCGACACGGGGATGCGCGTGAGCCACGAGGACCTGGTGCGCCAGCTCAAGTATAATTACGCTGACCCCATAAATGGCCTCGACGACGACCACGACGGCTATGTGGATAACTTTCGGGGCTGGGATACCTCGCACGGCAACAACGACCCCGCGCCCGAAGACCCCACCGTGACGCACGGCTCGACGGTGGTGGGCATTGCCGCCGGGCAGGCCAACAACGGCCTAGGGGGCGCGGGCGTGGGCTTCAACTGCAAGTACCTGCCGGTGCAGGTGTTTCCGAGCGACGGCACGGGCACCTTTGCCGGCTACGAGGCCATCGTGTACGCCGCCGACCACGGCTGCCGGGTCATCAATATGTCGTGGGGCGGCGAGGGCGGCTACTCGCGCTACGAGCAGGACGTGTGCGCCTACGCCGCCATCAACCGCGACGCGGTGCTGGTAGCCGCCGCCGGCAACTCGGGCCGCACCGCGCTGTTTTACCCCGCCAGCTATGACTACGTGCTGGCCGTGGCGTCTACCGATGCCGCCGACGCCAAGGCCAGCTCTGCCACCTACAACTACCGCATCGACCTGGCGGCTCCCGGCATGAATATCCGCAGCGTATTCGGGCGCGGTAGTGCGTCGGCGGCGGGGCCCGTTGACCAGGACTACTGGGTTGGCTCGGGCTCGTCGTTTGCCTCGCCGCAGGTGGCGGCGGCGGCGGCCCTGGTGCGGGTGCGCTTCCCGCAGCTCACGGCCGAGCAAGTGCGCGCCCAGCTGCGCCGCGCCGCCGACCCCGCCCTGTACCAACTGCCCGCCAACGCCGCCTACGCCGGGCAGCTGGGCGCGGGCCGCCTCAACGTGGCGCGGGCGGTGGCCGCCATCAGCCAGCGCGAGGCTCGGGTGGTAGCCAGCACGTTCGCGCCCAGCCAACCCACCGGCTACAACGCCGGCGACACCCTGCAGCTAAGCGCCACGGTGCGCAACTTGCTGCTGCCCATCAGCGGGTTGCAGGTAACGCTGACTTCCCTTTCACCCTACCTGGTGGTGCGGCGCGGCAGCTACCCTGTGGGCAGCCTGGCCACCCTAGGGCAGGCCAGCAACGCGGCGCAGCCCTTCCGGCTGGCTGTGGCCGCCGCCGTGCCTACCAATACCGTGGCCACCCTGCGCTACCGCCTCACCGCCCCCGATGGCTACCAAACCGACCAGTACCTGGACGTGCTGCTAAGCCCCGATTTTGCGCAGCTCGACGCCGGCGACTTGGTTGTGAGCCTGACTGGCCGGGGCAACATCGGCTACGAAAACCCCAACGGCACCGGAGGCCTGGGCCTGGGCTATAAGCAGGATGCGCAGCTGCTGGCCGAGGGCGGCTTGCTGCTGGCCACCTCGCCCACCCGCGTGGCCGACCGCCTGCGCGCGGCGCCCGGCACCACGCGCCAATCGTTTTACGAACTGGGGGCCCTGCGCCGCCTGCTGCCCGGCCCCCGCGCCGACCAGCAGTTTACCACCACCTTTCGCGACTCGCTGCCCGACCCGCAGCGCCCGCGCTCGGTGGGCGTGCGGGTGCGCGAGCGGGGCCAAAGCTGGGCCAGCCCCGCCGCCCGCCGGGGCGTCATCCTGCTCGACTACGTGCTGCGAAACCTGACGGCCGACACCCTGAAGCCACTCTACGCCGGCCTGTTTATGGACTGGGACCTGCCCGGCAGCGCCAACCGCAACGTGGCCCGCTACGACTCGGTGCGCCGCTTAGGCTACTGCTACGACCCCACCGATACGCGGGTGTACACCGGCGTGCGGGTGCTGAGCGCGCAGCCCGCCAGCGCCTACGCCATTGATAATAACGCGGCCAGCGGCAGCCCCCTCTACCTGGGCGATGGCTTTAGCCCCGCCGAAAAATACCTGGCCCTGAGCGGCGGCACCACCCGCGCTACTTGGTCGGCCGGCCCCGGCGACATAGCGCAGGTGCTGAGCGCGCGCGTCGCCCGTCTGGCCCCCGGCGACTCGGTAGCCGTGGCCTTTGCCTTGGTGGCCGCCTCCACGCTGCCCGCGCTGCAAGCGGCCGCCGACGAAGCCCAGCGCACCTACCAGCAGGTGCTGGCTGCCGCGCCGCCGGCGGCGCCCGCCGGCTGGCAGCTGTACCCAAACCCCACGGCGGGGCCTTTGCGCGTGGGGTTGCCCCTAGGGGCCGGCGCCGTGATGATGGAGGTGCTAAACGAGCTGGGCCAGCTGGTGCGGCGCCAGGCGCTGCCCGCCGGGGGCGGCGAGCTATCGCTGGCCGGGCTGCCCGCCGGGCTGTACTGGCTGCGCGCCACTGGCGGGGCCGGCACGCCCCTGCGGGGCCGCGTGGCTAAGTACTAGCCACCGCCCTCACTTGCCCTGGCCGGTGCGCACGCCGAGCGTGGCGGTGCCGCGCAACGGGGTGCCCGCGCTACTCAGGCCCTCGGCTACAACTTGGAAATCGCCGGTGGCGTCGGAAGTGAAAAAGCTGAGCTGAGCCTGGCCGCTGGCATCGGTGCGCACCTCGGGCACCCAGTACAGCGTGGTGTAGCGCGGGTCGGGTGGCGGGGCGGGGGCGTCGTAGCGCGGGGCGTAAAACTCGCGGGCGCGGTAGTAGCCCGGCACCCGCACCGAGAGGGCGCCCGGCCGCGCCGCGCCGAAGCCCGCCTGCGCATCGAGCGGAGTAGGAGCGTTGCTGCGGCGCGAATGCAGGGCAATAACCCCGCCGTAGCCCTGAATGCCGAACAGCCCCGCCGCGCTTTGGTTGAGCACGTCAATTGTCTCAATCTCGCGCACCGGATAGCTGATAAATGTTTCGGCCGGCACAATAGCCCCGTCAATCAAGTACAGCGGCTCTACAAAGCCAAAGCCGCCGGTGTCTTGGTTTTGCATGGAGGCCGCTTGGCGAATGTTGATTCTACCGCCCGATACGGCCACGCCCGCCACGCGCCCTTGCAGGTATTGTAGCACCGAGCGGCTGTCGCCGGTGCGGGCCGCGTCGGGCACTTGCAGCACCACCGCGCTGGCAGTCGAGTAGGGGCGGGGGTGGGTATCGGCCGTCAGGCGCTGGCCGCGCACGCGCACGGTGCCCAGCGCCACGGTGCCCGCCCCCAGGTGGTAGCGCTGCTCTAGGGCCCGTTGCTGCTGGCTGCGGCGCACGTAGTCGGCCAGGGCGCCGGGCGCGGTAGCGGCCTGCTGCACGTCGGGCAGCGGGGCGGCGGGCGGTGGCGCCAGCAGGCGCAGCGTCAGCGGGGTCGCCCCCTTCGCCGGGGCCACGCGCAGGAGCACCGCCGTCGTATCCAGCCCGTCGAGGCCCCGAAACCGGAAGCGCCCCGTCGCGTCGGTTAGCTGCTGGCCCTCGCGGGGCGGATTGCTTTGCAGGTAAAATACCGTCTGCCCGGCGGCGGGCTGCCCGGCGGCCGTCAGCACCTGGCCGCTCACCCCTAGGCTCTGCTCCAGCGCAAACTCGCGGCCTGGCAGCTGCCCGGCCAGCAGCTCCTTCCACACGAAGCGCCGCCAGCCCTGAGTGAGCAGCAAGTCATTAAGCGCTAGCTTAATTTCGGGGGTTTGGGGCTCGCGGAAGTAGTAGCTGGGGTCTTCCAGCGTCCCGCCCAGGTCGGCGCCGAGCAGCAGGTGCGAGACGATGGTGGGGCCATCGGCGCCCAGGGGCGTGGCGGCCGCCACCGCCACCGAAAACTGGCCCGCCACCGGCTGGCCCGCCACGTCGGTGGCGGCCAGGCGCAGGCGCACGGCCTCGCGCGGGCCGTAGGCCGGCTTGTCGGCGCTGAGCGTGAGGTGGGCGCCGGGCGGGTTGGGCGTGAAGACCAGCCGCTCGCACTGGGCCACGCCCTGCGCATCAAACAAAGTAATTTGGGCCAGGCCCGGCGCAAACTTGGCCTTGGGCAGCCGGGCCACCACGGGGGGCGCGCCGCCTAGGGTAGCCTGGGCTGCAAAGGCCACCTGGCCGCGCACCTGGGCCAGCAGCAGGGCCGGGCCGCCGGGGGCCGCGCCCGCAGCCACTTGCTGGCGCATCGTCACCACAAAGTCGGTGGGGGTTTCGGCTACGTGCAGGGTGTAGCCGGCTAACTGGCTGGCCGGCAGCGGGTACTCGGTTTGCCGGCCGCCGGGCAGCGTCACCACGGCCCGGTAGGCCTGCCCCGCCGCGGGCGTGAAAGCAAAGGAGCCCATGCCGGCGTGGCGGCTGGCGAAGCTGACTACTGGCCGCCCTTGGGCATCGAGCACGGTGCCTTGCACGGCCACACCACGGCCGTGCGCATCCACCGCTTTCAAGCCCATTTCGCTGGGCTGGCCGGCTACCAGGCTGCCGCCCTCCGGAAAGAACTGCACGTCGATGTTGGCGGCGGGGGGGCCTAGGGGGCTGCTGCCCGCCGCGCTGCTAATGGCCAGGGGGCGCGTGAAGAAGAACGCGGCGCCCGCGTTGCGCATCCAGCTGGTGTAGGCCCGCAGCTGGTAGGTGCCGGCGGGCAGCGTGTCGGGCAGGGCCAGGTCGCCGGGCGCTAGGCCGCCGCGCAGGCGCAGGGTGCGGCGCGCCTGTACCTGCCCCCGCGCCGAAAGCAAGTCTACGTACAGCACCTTGCTCAGGGTATCGGGGCGGTGCGAGTCGGCCTCCACCACGTAGGCCTGAAACCAGATGGTTTCGCCGCTGCTGTAGCTGGGCCGGTCGAGGTGCAGGTAGGCTTTTTCGGGCAGGGTAGTGCCGTAAAAGCTCAGCAGGCTTTTCACTACCCGTTGAAAAAGGCCCTCCTCGGCCGGGGGGCGAAGGGCCAAGGCCAGCGAGCAAACGAGCAGGCCCAGCAGCCGGCCGCGCCAACGATACAGAGGTGCCAAGGGATAGCAGCAAAAAGGGTGGGCCCTAAAGGTAGCAGCCAGCCGGGTGCCCTAGGCCCCACCAGGCGCTAGCAGGGGCAAGAGCCGCCGCCGCCGGAAATAAAAGTTGTATACTGCTAACTCATACTTAGTTTTAAGCTGCCATGCGGTTTTTCTCTTTGCCAGTGTTCGTGTTGCTGGCCCTGCTGCTGGGGCCGCAGCTAGCCCCGGCTCAAACCGGCGCCAGCACGAGCGGGCTAGTACGCGATGCCCGTACCCAGCGCCCGCTGGCCTATGCCAGCGTGTTTCTGGCCAATACCACCTACGGCACCACTACCGACTCGACGGGGCATTTTGTGCTCGACGGCGTGCCGGCCGGGCAATATGAGTTCACGGTGTCGCACGTGGGCTACGAGCTGTATAAGCAGGTGCTCGATTTACCGGCTGCCGCGCCGCTCACCCTGGCCCTGCGGCCGGTGGCCGTGTCACTGGAGGAAGTAACCGTGCGGCCCACCAAAAACCGGCCGGCTGATTTTCAGCGGTTCGTGCGGCAGTTTCTGGGCAATAGCACCCTGGCGCAGCAGTGCCGCATCGAAAATCCGCAGCAGGTGGTCGTTTCTTACGATAAAGCCGCGAACGAGCTAACGGCCCTGGCGCCCCGCAACTTGCAAGTAATCAACCAGGCGCTGGGCTACCGCATTATCTACCACGACTTTAGCTTCAAGATAGATTACCGGGCCAACCGCGTTGTGTTTGTGGCGGCCCCGCTGTTTGAGGCGCTGCCTAGTGCCAGCCCCAAGCAGCAGCGGCACTGGGAGGAAAACCGCCGCCGGGCCTACGCTGGCTCGCTGCCGCACTTCCTGCGCAGCGTGCGCGAAAATCGCCTGGTGCAGGAGGGTTTCCTGGTGCGCCGGCTGGTGCTAGCTCCCAGCTCCGAGCAGTTGCAGCAGCAACTAACCCAGGCCAGCGACTCGCTGGTGGCGGTGTTTGCCGCCGGGCCCGGCGTAACGGCCCGCGTGTATAAGCAGCCCGTGAGCGCCGCCCAAATCTGCCGCGTCCAGGCCAACCCCCCGCGCACGCTGCTCCGCTTTGCCGATGCCCTGCAGGTAACCTACCAAAACGAGCAGCCCGACCCCGTGTACACTGCCTACACCAGCCTGGCCGCTGGCCGCGCCCAAGTCGACGTGAGTGCTAGCCGCGTGGCAGGCTCGCGGAGTAGCGCCCCCCTAGGCCAGGCCGCCGCCCGTCCCGCCGCGCTCGAGGTGTCGGAGCTGCGCCTGCTGGGGCCCGAAGCCCTGATTTTGCCCACCGGTAACCTGCGCAACCCGCTTAGCGTGCAGGTCGATGGCTACTGGGCCTTCGAAAAAGTAGGCGAAGCCCTGCCGCTCGACTATGCCCCTGGCCTCACTAACCAGCCCTAGGGCACGCAAAAGGCCAAACCCGTTTAGGGCTTGGCCTTGGCTGTTGAGGGATGGCTCGGGGCGAGGTGCCACCGGCAAGCAGGAAAATTACATGCGGGCGCTGTCCTTCGCCATGCCTTTTTTCATGCCTTTGTGGTCCATTTTCATAGCCTTGCGGTCCATCTTCATTTGGTCGCGGTCAGCTTTCATGTCGCCTTTGCGGGGCTTGGTGTAGGCCTTCATGCGGTTGCCCTGCTCATCTTTGCCCTTCACTTTCATCTTGCCATCGCCCGGGTCCACTTTGGTTTTAATGGTCATGCCATCAACCACCTGCTTGGTCTTGTCGCCGCCGTCTTCTACTTTCACGGGGGTGGTTTGGGCCAGGGCAGCAGTGGCAGAGAACAAGCAGATAGCTACGGCAGAAAGAATCGTCTTTTTCATGGTGTAGGGTCGGAAAAAAGGTTTGGCCGCTATACGCGGGGCGCGGGGCAAAAGGTTGTACCCTCGTGCTGGTGCCCAATGCAAAAGCCCGGCCACGTTTTGCGTGGCCGGGCTTTTGCATTGGTGGGGGCCGTGTCGCACGGGCCTAGGGCCGGCGGTTCACGGCATTCAAATCTTCAAACGCCTGCTTGAGGCGGGTAGTGATGGTTTTCTCGCCCTCGCGCAGCCACACGCGCGGGTCGTAGTACTTCTTATTGGGCGAGTCGGGGCCGCTGGGGTTGCCAATCTGGCTTTGCAGGTAGCCCTCGTTCTTCACGTAGTAGTTCTTGATGCCTTCCCAAAAGGCCCACTGCAGGTCGGTGTCCAGGTTCATCTTGATGGCGCCGTAGCTAATGGCCTCGCGAATTTCCGCCTGGCTCGAGCCCGAGCCGCCGTGAAATACAAAATCAATCGGCATTTCATCCTCCAGCACGTACTTCTCGCGGATGTGCTTCTGCGAGTTGCTCAAAATGATGGGCTGCAGCTTCACGTTACCGGGCTTATACACGCCGTGCACGTTGCCAAACGCCGCCGCGATGGTAAAGCGCGGGCTCACTTCGCTCAGCTGCTCGTAGGCGTAGGCTACCTCCTCGGGCTGCGTGTAAAGCTTCGAGCTATCGACGTTCGAATTATCCACGCCGTCTTCCTCGCCGCCGGTCACGCCCAGCTCAATTTCCAGCGTCATGCCAATCTTGGCCATGCGCTCGAAGTACTTCTTGCTGATTTCGAGGTTTTCCTCAATCGGCTCCTCCGACAAGTCGAGCATGTGCGAGCTAAACAGCGGCTGGCCGTGCTCGGCAAAGTATTTCTCGCCCGCTTCCAGCAGCCCGTCAATCCAGGGCAGCAGCTTTTTAGCGGCGTGGTCGGTGTGCAGAATCACGGGCACGCCGTAGGCCTCGGCCATGAGGTGCACGTGGTGGGCCCCCGAAATGCCGCCCGCAATGCTGGCCTGCTGCTTGTCGTTGGGCAGGCCCTTGCCGGCAAAAAACTGCGCCCCCCCGTTCGAGAACTGAATGATAACCGGCGAGTTAAGGTCGCGGGCGGTTTCGAGCACGGCATTCACGGTGTCGGTGCCCGTCACGTTCACGGCCGGCAGGGCGTAGCCGTGGGCCTTGGCGTGGCGGAAGAGTTCCTGCACTTCATCGCCGTGCAGCACGCCGGCGCGCAGGCCGGTGAGGGTGGAAGTTGCCATAGTAGGTAGTGGGCGCGGGCAACGAGCCCGCGCATCCGCAAAGAAAACAGCTAAGCGGCAGTTTTAACTCCTTCGGCTAGGCGGTAAAGCAGTGCCAACCTGATAAAAAAGGCAAAACAGAGTAATCAGCTATTCTAGTAGTGGCAGCTCGCCGCTTGCCCGCTAGGGGCTGGGGGAGGGCCTAGGGCCCGGCGAGGCGTATAGTCCCAGCGGGAGGCAGTCCGGGTTTTTGCCGCTGCCAAGCTTGCAACCCAGGCAGGCTGCTGGCTTGGCAGCAGTGCGCTGGCGCATTAAATGACCCGCATTGGCGGACGTGCCTAAGTAGGAAAATAGTTTGATTTTCAATAAAGATTAAACAGTTAAGTTATTATAAAACAAAATATTAAGCTAGGTTTTTGAAAATTCGGTTTTGATTGGTGCTTGATAATTTTTGGTTGGTTGAGCAGCCCTCTTGCTTTGCTATACTCCGCAGCGGTCTGCTAGCTGGAATCGATTGCATCGACCCAGCGGCCGCTACCGGCTGCTGCCCTGCTCACCACCAATTCTCCCACCCATGCCGGTACTGCTACCGCTGCCGCCGCCCGCGCGGCATATTTCCACGGCGCTGTTTCTCGCCACCCTAGGGCTATTCTCCACGAGCCGCGCCTTGGCCGCGCCGCGGGCCGTTGCGTCACCTGTGAGCTTCACCGTCCGCCCGGCCCCGGCCGCCGATGGCACCGTGAACGGGCGCGTGGTGGACAAGCAGGGCGAGGGCCTGCCGGGCGCCACCGTCATTATTGAGGGCACCAGCCTGGGCAACAGCACGGCCACGGATGGTACTTTCTCGATAGCGCATGTGCCGGCCGGGGCGCACACGCTGGTGGTGTCGTCGGTGGGCTACACCACCGTGCGCCGGCCCATCACGGTAGCCGATGGGCAGAGCCTGCGCCTGGACGTGCAGCTGGCCGACGACGCTACTTCCCTCAGTGAGGCGGTGGTGGTGGGTTACGGCACCACCCGGCGGCAGGACGTGACCGGGTCGGTAACAACCGTCACGGCCAAGGACTTCGTGAAGGGCCAGATTACCTCGCCCGAGCAGCTGGTACAGGGCAAGGTGGCCGGCGTGCAGATAACCACCGGCGGGGGCGCGCCGGGCGAGGTGAGCACCATCCGCATTCGGGGCGGCTCGTCGCTGAACGCCAGCAACGACCCGCTCATCGTGATTGACGGGGTGCCGGTGGACAACCAGGGCATCAACGGGGCCGGCAGCCCACTGACGCTGGTGAACCCCAATGACATTGAGAGCTTTACCGTGCTCAAGGATGCCTCGGCGACGGCCATCTACGGCTCGCGGGCCTCGAACGGAGTAATTATCATCACCACCAAGAAGGGGGTAGACGGCGAGAAGCTGCGCGTAAACGTCAGCTCGCAGGTGTCGCGGGCCACCAACTACGGCAAGGTGCAGGTGCTCGACGCCGACGCCTACCGGGCGCTGATGAACCAGGCCATCGCCAACGGCACCATTCCGGCTAGCAACGCGCAGTTTCTGGGGCCGGCCAACACCGACTGGCAGAACGCCATCTACCGCCCGGCCTGGACTACCGACAACAACGTGAGCTTGACGGGCAGCGTGCGGCACATGCCCTACCGGGTGTCGGTGGGTTACCTCGACCAGCAGGGCACGCTCAAAACCGGCAACCTCGGCCGCTACACGGCGTCGGTGGGCCTGTCGCCCAGCTTCTTCGACAACCACCTGCGCCTCAACGTCAACGTGAAGGGCACCTCGGCCAGCTACCGCTTCGCCGACCAAGGGGCCATCGGCGGGGCCATCCGCTTCAATCCCACGCAGCCCATCTACAGCGGCAACGACAGCAAGTTCAACGGCTACTTCGAGTGGCTGGACCCGGCCAACGGCGTCAACCCCTACCCGCTGACCGACCGCAACCCGGTGGCCCTGCTCAACGACAAGCGCGACCACAGCACCGTGCGCCGCAGCATCGGCAACCTCCAGCTCGACTACAAGGTGCACTTCCTGCCCGACCTGCGGGCCAACCTCAACCTGGGCTACGACATCTCGCGCAGCGCGGGCAGCGTCGATGTGCCGGCCTCGTCGTCCATCGCCTACACCTTGCAGGGGCTGCAAAACCACTACCGGCAGGAGAAGAACAACAAGCTGCTGGAAACCTACCTCAACTACAGCAAGCAGCTGGGGGCGCACCACGTGGAGGCGCTGGCCGGCTACTCGTACCAGGACTTCTACACCTACAGCCCGTTCTACTTCTCGCTCACGGCCGCCGGCACCCGCCTCGACCCCACGGCCCCAGCCCAGAACCCCTTCAAAACCCAGTACACCCTGCTCTCGGTGTACGGGCGCCTGAACTACAACTACCAGGAGCGATACCTCTTCACCGGCACTTTCCGGCGCGATGCTTCCTCGCACTTCAGCCCCAGTACCCGCTGGGGCAACTTCCCGGCGGCCTCGGTGGCCTGGCGCATCAATAAGGAGGCGTTTCTGGACGGCAACAGCACCGTGTCGGAGCTGAAGCTGCGGGCCAGCTACGGCATCACCGGGCAGCAGGACATTACGGGCGTGGCCGGCGACTACCCCTACCTGGCTAAGTACACCATCGGCGCGCCCCAGGTGCGCCAGATTTTCGGCCGCGACACGGTGTATACCTACCGGCCGGCCGCCTACGACCAGAACCTGAAGTGGGAGCAGACCACCACCTACGACGTGGGCCTCGACTACGGCTTCTTCGGCAACCGCCTCACCGGCACCGTGGACGTGTACGTGCGCAACACCGACGACTTGCTGGCCGTGATTCCGGTACCGGCCGGCTCCAACCTCTCCAACACGCTGCTTACCAACATCGGCAGCCTGCAAAACAAGGGCGTCGAGTTTGCCCTCAACTACGACCTGGTGAAGAAGGAGCGCCTGAGTTGGTCGGTGAACTTCAACACCACCGTTAATCGCGGCAAGATTACCAGGCTCAGCCAGGTGCAGGACCCCACTTACCTGGGCACGCCCACCGGCGACTTGGGCAACTTCCAGTTTGCGCAGATTAACGCCGTGGGCTACGCGCCCAACACGTTCTTTCTGTACCAGCAGAAGTACGACGACAACGGCAAGCCCCTGCAAGGGCCCACGGCCAGTCCCAGCCCGGTGCAGTACGTGGACCAGAACAACGACGGCATCATCAACGAGCGCGACAAGGTGTACGGCAAGTCGCCGGCCCCCAAAGTCATCCTGGGCTTCAGCTCGAACCTGCGCTACGACAAGGCCACGCTCGCCTTCACGGTGCGCTCGAACCTAGGGCAGTACGTGTACAACAACGTGAACGCCGGCCAGGGCAACTACTACGGCCTGAACACGGGCCTGCAATACTCGGCCAACGTGGTGCCCAACATCTACGCCACGAACTTCAAGTACGGCCAGCCCTTCAGCGATTACTACCTGGAAAACGCCTCGTTCGTGCGCCTGCAAAACGTGACGTTCGGCTACGACTTCGGTAGCCTGCTGCGTGAGGGCACCACCCTGCGCCTGACGCTGGCCGGCCAGAATCTGCTGGTACTCACCGGCTACTCGGGCCTCGACCCCGAGCGGGCCTTCGGCATCGACAGCAACTTCTACCCGCTGCCCCGCACCGTTACCCTAGGGGTGAACGTGGGCTTCTAACGTCTTACGCGCTTACCTCCCGATATGAAATCCCACCCTGTACTGCGGCGGCTGGCCCTAGGCCTGCTGCTGAGCGGCGGCCTGGCGGCCTGCACCAAGGACCTCGACCGCTCGCCCTTCTACGACCTGAATACCGAGTCGGTGTATAGCGACCCGAACAACTACATCAAAGTGCTGGCCAAGCTCTACGCGGGCTTCAACCTGGCGGGTCAGGGCACCACCGGCTCGCCCGATGTGTTTGCTGGCGCGGGCAAGGACGAGGGCGAAACCTCATACCTGCGCGCCTGGTGGTACTTGCAGGAGCTGACCACCGACGAGGCCGTGGTGGCCTGGAACAGCGGCCCGCTGCAAGAGCTGAACACCGAAACCTGGTCGTCGAGCAACGACCTGATAAACAACAGCTACACCCGCATCTTCTACGAGGTGGCGGCTTGCAACGAGTTTATCCGCGAGAGCAGCGACGACAAGCTGGCCAGCCGCAACATCACCGGCGCGGATGCCGACGCTGCCCGCCTCGACCGGGCCGAGGCGCGGTTTCTGCGGGCGCTGGCCTACTACCACGCCCTCGACATGTACGCCAACGTGCCCTTCGTGACCGAGGCCGACGCGCCAAGCAAGAACCTGCCCAAGCAGATTAAGCGCGCCGACCTGTTTACCTACGTCGAGAGCGAGCTAAAAGCCATCGAGCCGCTGCTCACGCCCGCCCGGCAAGGCCCCTACGGCCGCGCCGACCAGGGCGCCGCCCAGACCCTGCTGGCCAAGCTTTACCTGAACGCGGAGGTGTACACGGGCACCGCCCGCTACACCGACTGCCTGACCTACTGCAACAAGGTGTTGGCCGCCGGCTACAAGCTGGCCCCCGAGTACCGCCTGCTCTTCTTGGCCGACAATAACACAGCGGCGGCCTCTGAAATCATCTTCCCCATCGAGAGCGATGGCCTGGTGTCGCAGACCTACGGGGGCACCACCTACCTGATACACGCCGCCGTAGGGGGGCGCATGATTGGCAGCACTTACGGCATTAGCAGCGGCTGGGCCGGCAATCGCACCCGCCAAAACCTGCCGCTGCTGTTTCCGACCGCTGCCAGCGGTACCGACAGCCGATTCATGTTCTTCCGGCCTGGCCAGCGCCTGAACGTCGATACGCTGACCGTATTCAGCAACGGCTACGGCGTCACGAAATGGAAGAACGTGACCTCAACCGGCGTACCCGGCCACGACCCCACCGGCACCTTCGTGGACACCGACTTCCCGATGTTTCGCCTCGCCGACGTGTACCTGATGTACGCCGAGGCGGTGCTGCGCGGCGGCCAGGGTGGCTCGCAGGCCCAGGCCCTTGCTTACGTGAACGCCCTGCGCGACCGCGCCTACGGCAACGCCAGCGGCGGTACCGACGGCCGCATCGCGGCCAGCGACCTCACCACCAGCTTTATCCTCGACGAGCGCGCCCGCGAGCTGTACTGGGAGGGCACCCGCCGCACCGACCTCGTGCGCTTCGGCCGGTTCACGGGCGGCACCTACCTCTGGCCCTGGAAGGGCGGCGTGGCTGGCGGCAAGGCCCTTGATGGCACCCGCAACATCTACCCCATCCCCTCCACCGACATCGTGGCCAACCCCACGCTGACCCAGAACCTTGGCTACTAACCCCCTCCGAAACTCCGGAGCCTGGTACGGCCTGCCCCCGTCTGGTATGGGACTCCCAGGCGGCTGGCGCACCGGCCGGTAAATCCAGGCTTCGGGGTTTGGGCAACCCTACCCCCTAGCCTCCTCCCCCGCAGGGGAGAGGGCTACCATCTGCTTTCTCCCACCTTCACCCATTTCCTCCATGAAAAAAATAACTACCCTTACCCTGGCCGTCACCCTCGCCACGGCCGCGCTGAGCGTCCGTGCCCAGGTTACGCTCGACGGCACCATCACGACGGCCGAAATCGGCACCACGGCCGGCAAGTACCAGTCGCTCGGCAAGTTCACGACTTCGCACATCCCCGTAACCGGCGGCCCAACGGGTTTTGGCAACGCGGGGCTGTTGCAGCTGTACGGCGCGAACAGCGCCACCAAGCTCTACATCGGCATCGCGGGCACTATCGAAACGGGCGGCAATAACTTCCAGCTGTACATGGACTTGCCCAACAAAACTGGGGTGCCCGTCGGCACCGGCCTGCCCAGCATTGCGGGCGCTTCGACGGTGTTCGGCACCTTTTCGGGGGGCAGCATCGGGGGCACCAAGCTCGACCTGGAGGCCGATGCCGCCATTGCCACCACGGGGCAGGGCGACGTGCAGGCCGCCATCTATAAGTCGGCCACTTCGGCGGTGGCCAAGTCGCTGGGTGGCGGCGCGGCCATCCTGCTCGACGGTACGCCCAACCCCGTGTACGACGCCACCGGCGACTACGCCCTCTTCGCCAATACCCGCGTGGCCTACAAGCAGTCGGCCACTGGCCTCAGCGGCAACCCCGGCAACGCCAACGGCGGCGGGGCCGGCTCTTACGCCCTGGAATACGAATTTGACCGCACCGCCCTAGGCCTGCCTTCGGGCGCCTCGATTGTGAAAGTATTTGTGGCCTACGTGAGTGGCGACGCCTACTGGTCGTCCGATTTTATTCCCGAAACGGTGGGTAACGGAAAAGACAGCGGTGGCCTTTATAACATCGGCTTCTCGCCCGACTTCACCGACCAAACCCGATTCCCCGGCACCCAGGCCGCGAGCGTCAATGTGCTGGTGCTCAGCAGCCGCCAGGCCGACGAGGCCGTGGTAGCCATGAGCGTATTTCCGAATCCGGCCGAGAGCCGCGCCACCGTAGCCTACCAGGTGCAGGGCGCCGCGCAAGACGTGTCGGTGCGGGTGCTCGACCTGCTGGGCCGCGAGGTGCGCACGCTGCTGAGCGCCAAGCAAACTCCCGGCTTCCACGACCTGGGCGTGCCCACCGACAACCTGGCCGCCGGGGCCTACCTGGTGCGCGTGCAGGTGGGTGACAAGGTAGCCACCCGCCAGCTGGCCGTCACGCGCTAGCGGTGCGGGTTTACCTCACCCCCTAGCCCCCTCTCCTTGGGGAGAGGGGGAACTAGCTCTAAAAAGCTAGCTGCTAGAAATTAAAGCTAAAAACTAGTTCCTCCTCTCCCCAAGGAGAGGGGGCTAGGGGGTGGGGGAAACTCACCCCCACCAATCCTCTTCCATGCGCCCCTACCTTTTCCTGCTCCTAGCCCTAATTGCCACCGCCGCCCACGCCGCCAGCCCGCCCCTCACGGCCCGCCTAGGCCAGGTGCAGCTCACCTTCGCCCTGAACGCGGCCGGGCAGCCGACCTACGCCGTGCGCTACGGCCAGCGGCCGGTCGTCAATGCCTCGCGGCTGGGCGTAGCCTTCGCGGGCGGCGGGGGCTTTGATGGGCCGCTGCGGGTGCTGGGCAGCGAAGTGACTGATGTGGACAACACTTGGCAGCCGGTGTGGGGCGAGGTCAAAAGCATCCGCAACCACTACCAGCAGCTGACGGTGCACCTGCGCCAGCCCGCCGCGCCCGGCCGCCGCCTCGACGTGGTATTCCGGGTGTTTGCCGACGGCGTGGGCTTTCGCTACGAGTGGCCCCGGCAGCTGGCCCTAGGTAACTTCGTGGTGCAAGACGAGCTGACCGAGTTTGCCCTGCCCGCCGACCACCAAGCCTTCTGGATACCCGGCGACTACGACACCAACGAGTACCTCTACACCCGCTCGCGCCTGAGCGCCGTGGACAACGCAACCCAGGTGCGGGCCTCGACCGAGATTGCCGTGCGCGACGCGCCCGACGCGCAGGCCGTAGCCACGCCCCTGATGCTCAAGGCCGACGACGGGCTGTACGTGAACATCCACGAGGCGGCGCAGGTCGATTACCCGGCCATGCAGCTGCACGTGGACCGCGCCAGCCACGTGCTCACGGCCCAGCTGGTGCCCAACGCGGTGGGCAGCAAGGCCTTTCTGCACGCGCCCGCCCACACGCCCTGGCGCACCATCGTGGTGAGCGACAAGGCGCCCGACATCCTGGCCAGCAAGCTCATCCTCAACCTCAACGAGCCGAGCAAGCTGCCCGACACGGGCTGGATACGGCCGATGAAATTTGTGGGCGTGTGGTGGGAGATGCAAACCGGCCGCAGCGACTGGAAGTACGCCGAAAGCGCCGACACGCTTGGCGCCCAGGGCCAGCTCATCCCCACCGGCCGCCACGCCGCCACCACCGCCAACGTGAAGCGCTACCTCGACTTCGCCGCCGCCCACCGCATACCGGGCGTGCTGGTGGAGGGCTGGAACGTGGGCTGGGAGGACTGGTTCGGCGCCTGGAAAGAGCACGTGTTCGACTTCACCACGCCCTACCCCGACTTTGACCTGCCGGCCCTGGCGGCCTACGCCAAGGCCAAGGGCGTGCAGCTGATTATGCACCACGAAACCAGCGGCGCGGCCACCGGCTACGAGCAGCGCTTCGACTCGGCCTACCAGCTGATGAACCGCTACGGCTACCCCTCGGTAAAAACCGGCTATGTGGGCCGCATTATCCCGAGGGGCGAGCACCACGATGGGCAGTGGATGAGCAACCACTTCGTGCGGGTGGCCGAGATGGCGGCCCGCCACCGCGTAACCGTGGACATGCACGAGGCCGTGCGCCCCACCGGCCTGCACCGCACCTACCCCAACTGGCTGGCCGGCGAGGCCGGCCGCGGCAACGAGTACAACGCCTTCACTGACACCGGCAACCCGCCGGCCCACGAAACTATCTTGCCCTTCACCCGCTTCATGGGCGGGCCGATGGACTACACGCCCGGCATCTTCAAGCTGCGCGGCTACCAGGCCCAGCACCCCGCGCGCCAGGTGCGCACCACTCTTTGCAAGCAGCTGGCCCTGTACGTGGTGCTCTACTCGCCACTGCAAATGGCTGCCGACCTACCCGAAAACTACGAGGCCCACCCCGACGCGTTCAAATTCATCGAGGACGTGCCCGTGGACTGGGACGACACCCGCGTGCTGGAGGCCGAGCCGGGCGAGTACATCACCACCGCCCGCCAAGAAAAAGATAGTCAGCGCTGGTTCGTGGGGGCCATCACCGGCGAGCACGCCCGCACCGCCACCCTCGACCTGGGCTTCCTGCCCAAAGGCAAAACTTACCGCGCCACCATCTACGCCGACGCGCCGGGCGCCGACTGGCATACCAACCCCGAAGCCTACCGCATCAGCCAGCAGACGGTGCGGGCCGGCACCCGCCTGCGCCTGCCGCTGGCCCCCGGCGGCGGCGCGGCCGTGAGCCTGGTGCCGGCCGAGTAGCTAATGCTTGCTGATTATCAAATCACTATGTTGTATAGCGTCCTGGCTGACAGCGTAAGATTTCCTTTTTTAACATCCCTGCGCCGCCGTCGCCGACTTGGCCTGCCTTGCGCCTAGGGGTTGTCATTACTTGCATCTTTATTCCTTTTCCAATGAAATCTCGCCTCTTTGCCTGCCTGCTCTACGCCGGGCTGCTGGCCGCCTGCAAGGCATCCGACCCCACGCCGGCCCCGACGCCCACGCCCACTCCGACCAACCCCACTACGACCACGCCCGTGCAGTACGGCACGCCCTTCAGCGGGGTGCCCAACCGCGAGGACGCCCAGATTTACCAGGTCAACATGCGGGCCTTCAGCCAAGCCGGCAACTTCGCCGGCGTTACGGCCCGGCTCGACTCAATTAAGGCCCTAGGCGTGAACATAGTGTACCTAATGCCTATCTACCCCGTGGGGCAGGTGCGCTCCGTCAACTCACCTTACTGCGTGAAGGACTATACCAGCGTGGGTAGCGAGTTTGGCACCCTCACCGACCTGCGGGCACTTGTGGACGGGGCGCACCAGCGGGGCATGGCCGTGATGCTCGACTGGGTGGCCAACCACACCAGTTGGGACAACGCCTGGATTACGGCCCATCCTGACTGGTACCTTAAAGATGCCAACGGCAATATTGTGAGCCCGCCCGGCACCAACTACACCGACGTGGCCCAGCTCAACTTCCAGAACGCGCAGATGCGCCTGGCCATGATTGCCGCCATGAAGTCGTGGGTGTACACGGCCAACGTCGATGGCTTCCGCTGCGACTACGCCGACGCGCCCACCATCGCGGCCAGCCCCTTCTGGAAGCAGGCCGTGGATACGCTACGCAGCATCCGCACCCACAAGCTACTGCTGCTGGCTGAAGGTACTAACAGCGCCAACTTCACCAGCGGCTTCGACTACAACTTCGGCTTCGGCTTCTACGGCGGGCTCAAGAGTGTGTACGGCAGCGGCAACGCGGCCAGCAGCCTCAGCAGCTTTAATACCAGCGAGTATGCGGGGGCTACGGGTACCCAGCAGGTGGTGCGTTACACCACTAACCACGATGTGAACGATTCGGACGGCACCCCCGTGCAGCTGTTTGGGGGCAACGCGGGGGCCATGTCGGCCTTTGTGGTGGCGGCCTGCTTCAAGGGCGTGCCCTTCGTGTACGACGGCCAAGAGGCGGGCATGACCCAGAAGATTCCCTTCCCCTTCACGACGGTAAAAATCCAGTGGGGCGCCCACCCCGACGTGACCCGCGCCTATACGGCTCTGCTCAAGGCTCGCGCCGCTAGCCCCTCGCTTAGCCACGGCACACCCACCGCCTACAGCACCGCCGACGTGGTGGCCTTCAGCAAAACCAACGGCGTGGAAACCACCGTGGTGCTGGCCAACGTGCGCAATAGCGCCGTGAGCTACGCCGTGCCCGCCGCCCTGGCCGGCACTTACACCAACCTGCTGCAAAGCGGCGCCTCGGTAAGCCTGGGCGGCACCTACCAGCTGCCCGCCTACGGCTACCTGGTGCTGCGCAAGTAGCCGGGTGGGGGAAGAGGCATAAGGGCAGGGAAGTACTTTTGAGTACTTCCCTGCCCTTATTTCCCACCGTGTTCGTGCGAATCTGCCTGCTTTTCTGCTTTCTGCTGTTGCTGCCGCCGCCGGGCTGGGCCGCTGCCGGCCCCACCGACCGGTTGCTCGACCAGCTCAACGCGGTGCTGCTGCGCAAGGCCGACTACATGCGCCAGCGCCAGGACTCCATTGCCCTGCTCACCCGCGCCTTCAGGGCGCAGCCCGTGGGCCGGGCGAAATTTGCGCTGGGCCAGCGCGTGTTCGAGCAGTACAACACGTTCAAGTACGACTCGGCCTTTGCTTACGCCCTGAAGCTGCGGCAACTGGGCCAGCAGCTCGGCGACGAGCGCCTCACCGAGCGGGCGCAGCTCAGTCTAGCTCAAATTCACTTGTCGGCGGGCATGTTTACGGAGGCCTTCGAGCTGGAGCGGTCGCTGCAACCGGCGCTGCTCGACTCGGCCAGCAAGCAGGCGTTTTACTTCCTGGAGGCCCGCAGCTACAGCGACCTGGCCGACTACAACAACCCCGTGGGCTATTACCGGCCCGCCTACACGGCCCGGGCCGTGGCCTGCCTCGATACGGCCCTGCGCTATTGCCGCCCCGGCACCTACGACTACCTAGCCCTGCTGGGCTTCCGGGCGCTCAAGCAGGGCGACTTGCCGCGCAGCCGCGCCCTCTACGGCCAGCTGCTGGCGCTGCCGGGCCTCTCGCGGCACCAGTTCGCCATCACGGCCAGCACCTTATCGTTTGTGGAGGAGCAGCTGGGCCGGCCGCAGCTGGCCATCGACCTGCTCATCCAGGCCGCCATCGCTGACGTGGAAACGGCCACCACTGAAACCATTGCCCTCTTCAAGCTCTCCGACTTCTGCTACCGGCGCGGTGACCTCAAGAACGCTTACACTTTCATCAACTTCGCCCGCGAGGACGCGGCCTTCTACAATGCCCGGCTGCGGCAGATTCAGATTGGGGGCATCTACTCCACCATCGAGAGCCAGCGCATTGGCATTATCGAGCGGCAGCGACGCTCGCTCACCATCTACGCCTTCGTGTTTACGGTGCTGCTGCTAGTGGTGGTGGGCTTCGCGGTGCTGCTGTTTCGGCAGCTCCGCAAGCTCCAGCGGGCCGATGCTGTCATCTCAGTCATCAACCAGGAGCTGCAAGCCAATAACCAGCAGCTCAGCGACTTCAATCAGCGCCTGAGCGGCCTCAACCAGACCCTGCACGAAACCAGCCGCATCAAGGACGAGTACGTAGGCTACTACCTCAACGCCAGCTCGGAGTATATCGACAAGATTGAGCGCTTCAAGCAGGCCCTGGAGAAGACGCTGCTCACCAAGCAGTACGCGGGCACCCAAAAGCTGGTCGATAGCCTCAACATCAAGCGCGAGCGCAGCGAGCTGTTCCGGGGCTTCGACCAAGTATTCCTCAAGCTGTTTCCCAACTACGTGGCCGCCTTCAACGCCCTGCTGCGCCCCGACGAGCAAATCGCGCTGGCCGACGACCAATTGCTGAACACCGAGCTGCGCATCTTCGCCCTCATCCGCCTCGGCATTGACGACAGCGAGCGCATCGGCCGCATCCTGGGCTACACGGTCAGCACCATCTACACCTACAAGACGCGGGTCAAGAAGAGGTCCCTCTACCCCAGCGAGGAGTTCGAGCCGCGCGTAAAGGCCATCCAGGTGGCCTAGGGTACCTGGTTGCTGGGCAGTGTGAACACTGTCAGGATTTCCCTAAGATGCTGCTGGAGCTGGCTTTTTGGAAAGAGCCATAAGCAATTGATAAAAAGTAAGTTGCTCGAAACAAACTAACTCGAGCAACTTCTAAGCACGTTGCTTCTATTTATCCCGCGTTGCGGCTAGCGGCCCGCTCGGTGGTAGGGCGGTAATACTTGAAGAGAGGGAAATGAATCCTGTATGAGCCCCGCCAGCTTCCCTAGGGCTGCCTACACGAGGCCCGCCCAGCCACGAGTGGGGAGCCGCCAGCAGGGCCGGGGGCCAGGGCTACTAGCGAGGCAACTGATTAAACGCGGCGCTGCTTTCGACATCTCACTAGGCATAGACCAGGTTGTACGGACAATTAGCGTAGCCAAAGCAGCGCGCAGATGAAGTGTACAAAGCCGAGGTAGCTACTAGCCGTTCTGTCGTAGCGTGTAACCAGTCGACGAAACTGTTTGAGCCGGCTCATCAGCCGTTCAATCTGGAGGCGACGGAAGTGGCGAAATCCAAAAAGGGCAAAAAAGGCGTCGCCGCCAGCCCGCCCACACGGAGGAGGTAACCAATTTTGGCCTTATGAGCTGGAACCTGGCGCTGCCCGCGAAGGTGCGCGTGGGCCACGTCACCTTCGGAGCCACCTACAACTACGTGCTACCCATCAAGCTGCCGCACGAAGACGAGGCAGCCGGTTTTGGCCCCAAGAGCTACCTCAGCTTTTCGCTCAGCTACAGCCTAGGCGGCCATTAAGTACTCGTGCATACGTAAACATAATTTATGAAGCATTGATTAACAAGCACTTGATGCAAAAAAACTGCTAGCTTCACTTAAACCCTAGGCCCGCCTCAGCTTCCAACCAACACACCCGCACCTACCAGCCCGGCTGGCGGTGCCGGGGCCAGGCTGGCCGCAACGGCCTCGCCCCAATCACCGTGTTGGGGCCAGCCGGTAGCAACCTGCCCGCCAGCCCCTAGGCCAGGCTCCATCCGGAGGGAGCTTTGAGCTGGAGGAGGCAACTAGGGCGCAGGCTTGCCAGGGTTATCAATCCATTCACCCCTCCACATAAAAAGTTTATGTTGGCTGCCCTCGTCTGTTTCGGCGGCTACGCGGGCTGGGCCCAGGGCCTGCAGCAGGACGAGCACAACTTGCAGCAAGCTAAGGAGCAGCCTGCCAAGCTATAAGTGGAGATTGCCAGCACCCAGTCGAGCCTGCGCCAGGACGATGCCAACATCAGCGCGGACAAGGCCACCGTCAAGGCCGAGGAAAAGCGCGTGATGGCGCTGGAAAAAGTATTGCGCGAGCAGCGGGCCGACGTGCGGCGCGGGCGCCAGGACCTGGCCCTTGACCGCGCCGACCTCAAGCTGGACCGCGCCAATGAGCCCGCCGATAAGTCGTTGCTGACAGGCGACAACCAAGCCCTGGCTACCGACCACTCGGCGCTGCAGCGCGACCGCAGCGCGGTGAAGACGGATGCTGAAAAAGTAATAGCCGACGTAAAAGCTGGGGCCTCGCAAACCCAAACCGATGCCGATGAGCCGGCCCTGGCCACGGCCACGGCCGGCCTGGCTACCGCCAAAGACAAGCTGGCCAAAGACCTGAGCACCCGTGAATACGACCGCCAGCTGCTGGCCCGCGACACCAAGCAGTGCCAGGCCGACAAGAGCACGCTGCACAAAGATGAGCTGGCCTACAAACACCACGAAGCCAGCCTGGCGAAAGGTAAAGCTGCCGTAGAAAGACCATAGATAAGCTGGCTGCTACTAAAGCCGACCTCAAAGCCGACCGCCAGGATGCCAAAGCCGCCCACCAAGAGCAGGCCCAGGACCAGCGCGAATTGGCCCGCGAACGCCTATAGAAGGTACGCGACCAGCGCGAGATTCAGCGCGACAAGAATATGCTGGCGCATCACTTTAGGGCCGCCGCTGCCAAATGCCTAACGTAGCGCCGGGTCCCTAGGGGTTCGGCGCTACGTTAGGCATTTGGCAGCAGACTAAAACGAAAAGCATGGGTGTCCTGCAGTTGCCCGCCTTCAAACCAGCGCCTAGGGTGCCAACCGGTCCGAAACGCTTGCGCATAACGCATTAAAGCGCAGAATTTTTGTTCGCTGATTCGCAAGGCATCCGGCCGCCGCAACGGAAATCCTTGCCCAACCCGCACAAAGGATTCGTAACAATGCCGTAGCTTTGCGGCATGCTTCAACGGAAAAACGTGTTGGCGAAGCGTGGGACCCTGCTCAGCAAGGAACCGCGAGTAGGCCGGAAGGCCTTCGCCACCAGCGATTTTCCCGATTTTGCCGCTGGCGTTTCCGTTGTTTTTTTCAGGTGTTGCCCCGCTACCGTTTCGGAATCCGAAACGGTTTTTTTATGCCCGTTGCATTTGGCGGCGACCTCGGTGCCGCCAGACGGCTTCTACGCCAGGGCCTAGGGTGGGCAAGACCGGAAAATGTTATTTTTAAGCTAGTTAACCCTCTTTTTCCTCCTCTTCGGTATGGCACGCAAAGACCTGCTCGACATCGCCTCCCTCCACCGCGAGGAAATCGAGTTCCTGCTCGACCAATCCACGTCGTTTAAGAAGCTGTTCACCCGCTCGGTGAAGAAGATTCCCGCCCTCGAAGGCAAATCCGTGCTCATGCTGTTCTACGAGGCCAGCACCCGCACGCACTCCTCGTTCGAGGTGGCGGCCCGGCGCCTCTCGGCCGAGGTTACCAACTTCGACGTGGCCCACTCCTCCATCACCAAAGGCGAGTCGGTGCGCGAAACGATTGAGACGCTCCAGGCCATGCGCACCGACTACATCGTGGTGCGCCACAGCCACTCGGGCCTGCCCGGCATGATTGCCCGCCAAACCACGGCCTCGGTCATCAACGCCGGCGACGGGGCGCACGAGCACCCCACCCAGGCCCTGCTCGACGCTTTCACCATCCGGGAGAAGTTTCCCGACCCTAGGGGCCGCAAGGTGCTCATTATCGGCGATATCTTGCACTCGCGCGTGGCCCGCTCTACCAGCACGCTGCTGCAAAAGCTGGGCATCGAGGTGGCCTACCTCGGGCCGGGCTCGCTGGTGCCCAAGTACGGCCCGGCCAGCATCCCGCGCTTCACCGACTACGAGGCGGCCATGGCCTGGGCGCCCGACGTAGTGTACCTGCTGCGCGTGCAGCTCGAGCGCCAGGACGTGCAGTTCTTCCCCAGCGTGCGCGAGTACCACCGGGTGTACGGCATCACCAACACCCGACTGACCGAAATCCGCGACCGCGGCCTCTACATTATGCACCCCGGGCCCGTGAACCGGGGCGTGGAGCTGTGCGACGCCGTGATGGACTACGAGCGCAGCCTCATCACCAACCAAGTCGAGAACGGCATCTCCATCCGCATGGCTGTGCTCGATTGGCTCACGCCGGGCGGGGAGTTTCCGCGGCAGCAGGCCTACGCCGCCCAGCCGCGCGCCGGCTCCAAGGCGATGATGCCCTAAAAGCTGTTTTCTTACTGAAAACGGTCATGCTTATCTGGCGTCCGCTTGTCGAAGCATCTCTACCGCGCCGGTAGGATTACTAACCCAACGGCGTGGTAGAGATGCTTCGGCAAGCGGACGCCAGATAAGCATGACCACCTTTTGAGACTTGATACATTACTAAATAGCCATACCATAGCCCCTTCATGCTTCTTCTGCAAAACGCCCGCATCGCTTCCGAAAATTCCCCCGTGCTGCGCGAGGGCGACGTGCTGATAACCGACGGAAAGATTCAGGCCATCGGCCCCAACCTCGCCGCGCCCGAGGGCGCCCGGGTCATCGACGCGCGCGGCCGCGTGCTGCTGCCAGGTATGTTTGATGCCCACGTGCACTTCCGCGCCCCCGGCTTCGAGAACAAGGAAACCATTACCACCGGCAGCGAAGCGGCCATCAACGGCGGTGTGACCGGCGTGGTGATGATGCCCAACACCCGCCCGGCCCTCGACTCAGCCACGGCCATCGCCACGGTGCTAGAAAACGCCCGCGACCGGGCCCGCATTCCGGTGTATACCTCGGGCTGCGTCACCAAAAATCGCGAGGGCAAGGAGCTGGCCGAAATAGAGGGCATGCGCGAGCTGGGTGTGAAGATGCTCACCGACGACGGCGATACCACGGCCGACCCGGCGGTGCTGCTGCGGGCCATGCAGTACGCTACCGAGTTCGGGATGTTCTTCGCCAGCCACTGCGAGGTACCCGAGCTGGCCGGGCCTCGTGCCCTCAACGAGGGGGTGATGAGCTACCGGCTAGGCATCAAGGGCTCACCGGCCTGCGCCGAGGAAATCATCATCGACCGCGACATCCGGCTGGCTCGGGCGGCAGGCGCGCACGTGCACATCCAGCACGTATCGAGCAAGCTCGGCATGGAAACCATCCGCTGGTGGAAGTCGCGCGGCGATGTGCAAGTGACGGCCGAGGTGGCCCCGCACCACCTGCTGTTCACCGACGAGCACATCGGCGACTACGACACCAACTACAAGATGAACCCGCCGCTGCGCACGCAGGCCGACTGCGACGCCCTGCTTGAAGGGCTTATCGAGGGCGTCTTTGACCTCATCGCTACCGACCACGCGCCGCATACGCCCTACGAAAAAGCCCAGGACTTCATCAGCGCCCCCAACGGCATCACCGGCCTCGATACGGCCCTGGTATCGCTCTATCACCACTTCGTGCAGCCCGGCAAGTTCAACTGGGACCTGCTGGTGAAGCGCTACTCGGCCGAGCCGCGCCGCCTGATGGGCCTGCCGGTGGCTGCCATCGAGGTCGGCCAGGAAGTTAACTGCGTCCTGTTTGATACCGAGGCGGAAACGACCTTCACGCGGGACTTTATGAAATCCAAGTCCCAGAACACGCCCTTCATCGACCAGACCCTGCAGGGCCGGGTAGACCTGGTGCTGCTGGGGTCGGAAATCCTGCTCGAGCGCTAGCCATCCCTAGGGCCGGGCCCTGAGCTAGACTAGGCAGAGGCACCTGAAATTTCGGACTGGCGCCGGGCAGCCACTTCATCTGCAAGGCCCATTAAGTGCATGAAGAGTTCCTCTTCCGCAAGGGTGGATTTATACGCTATGCTACCGGGTCGCCGCGACGGTGCAGCGGGCGGGGCGGTGTGGTGGGCCGGGTTGGAAGGAATATTTTGCCGAGTCGATGGATGTGCTTGTAGCGACTAGGTAAAAGGCATTCCAAGGCGTAAGACGGTGGCTAAGTGGCGTGAAAGCCTCACCTCTCAGATGCGCGCAGGAAACCCGAATCAGTTGCAACGGCGCCTAGTGCTGCGCAAGAAGTTGTCGCCGTGGCCTTTAGCGCCATACGTTGCTGCTGCTAGATGATGGCCGCTGCGCGCTGCCGGCCACGAGGCCGCACTTCGCGCGCTCGGTGTTGCACCGGTGTTTGCAAGGCCACAGCATTAGTCGTCTGCCACTGAATTTATTCAAAACCCCCTCCGCCCCAAGCTGAGACTAGTATCTGGGTCGATAAAGCAGTGCTCGTAGCCTAGGCGGCGGAGTGGCCAGCCAGCTCCGCCACTTCTAGCTGCACTAGCTGAAGGCGCGAGTGGCTTAGCAGATAGAACGCGGGTAAGATAAACAAATTGAATATCCCCACTACGGCGTAGTAAATGCCTACGTAGCGCAAGTAAGAAGCCGGCAGTAGGTACAGGACCCCGCCAATTAACGCGCTTAAACCTAGAACAACCAGCAGTAGGCGGGATGAAAACGAAAGAGGATACGAGCTAGACATTACGGTGACGGGTGGGAAAAGAGCTAGAATTGCGAGGACTGCTGCGGTAATATCTGGCGAAATTTGAGATAATGCCGGATAGTAGGAATGTGCGTGCCGACGGCAAGTGCGGCGGCCCGCAGCTGCTCTTCGGTGCAGTTTAGTACGTTAAGCCAGTGGGCTACTTCTTGAGGATTGGCAAAGTAGACGTGCGGCTCACGAGGCGAGCCAAATTGCTGGGAAGGCATGATAAGGATAAGAATAGCAAATTCAAGGATAGAAACGGATGCGAAAAAAAGCACGGAAATAAGCCGCCTGGCTGCTAGCTGGCGCACCGCGCCAAATAGTGAGTCCCTAGGCTACTAGCGAGCCAGTAAGGCCGGGGGCAGGACTGCCAGGCGCAATAGGATTTTAGTAGAGGCGGTGGCGCCTTAAACAGGCTGCCAAAATATAGGAAAGGTGGCGAATATACTGCGCCGCTATGATATTACAGCAAAGACTTTTAGGTGGTTTATCTGAAATAGCCAACGTGCCGCTACAGTTCAGAAAAAATGTTGAATATTCCGTCTAATGTAATGGGTTATCCTACGAGAAGAAGCTCATTTCTGAAAAGAGATAAGCTATTCGAAAATCACCTAACGAAGGGATATAGCAACTGGCAGCAAGACGAGAAAAAGGAACTATGCTGCTTGCCGAAGGCTAGGGTAGCAGTAGGTGCCTAGTCGGCTATGCTCAATACTGAGCGTTGGACTGGAAAGATTTAGTTGATTCTAGGTAATATACAACTTCGTCGATGGTAAGGCGCCCGCGCTGAAATAGAGTTAGGTAGTGTTGCTCCTGGGGAGTTGAAAAAGGGTTGACGCCACTGGCAGTGTAAGTGAGAACTGCGTTTAAAAGCCGCTGGCGGCTTTGTTCAGTGGTGAAATGTGGAACTTGCATGGGTGAGAAGGAAAGGAAGAGTGAATATAAGATAGCAGTTGAAAAGAAAATTAGCCTGTACTTTATAAAGAATAAGTGTACTAGTTAAATCCAATTAATCGAAATCTACAAACTTTTCCAGTAAGTGCAACTATTTTTTTTGACTCGTTTCTTGCTAAGCGACGTGTAGTATAGTGGCTGCGTGCGTTACTGTGCAGGCTATAAGCTATTTATGTGAATTTATTCGGGCTGAATAGCTAGCATTACCCCCGCAATTTTTCTATTCTAGATGCACAACGTTGTGCTACGTAGCAACGCACCAGCACGCGCCCAGCCCTGATTTCCTAGCGTACTGGTGAATTTGCTTCTAGCCCGTGCCGATGGCGGGCTCACAACGACCTCGCTGTTGCTGCCTGCGCGGATGCTGCTGGCAAGCCCCCGCAGTATTTTGTGCTTTGTAAGCAAGATGCGCTGAGCGAAAATACCTGCGCAATACCGTTGCGCGTTTAGTGAGTAATACGCAGGAGAAAAGGATGAAAGTGCTTGCTAGCATCAGGAAGTGCCTATATGACGACTTTGACGCTTGAGTATGCGCATCGCCCTTGCTGCCCGCGCGATAGCTTAGGACCCTTCGGCGACCTGATAGTAGCGATGCTGACCAAGGCGCAGTTTCAGGACCTGATTTAAGATACCCGGGAATACCAAGGCAGCCCTGGCCAAGCAGAAAGCCGATGGCCAGAAACTGGGCGCACCCACCAAAAGCGTAGAAATAACCAAGCAGGTGCGCTGCTTGAGAGAGGAAAGTGCTTCCGCCCAGGCAATGGTGCGGGCGCTGAAAACGTCACCGAGCGTGGTAGCCAACTACTTGGCCAAGTAAAAACCGCCCCCTGAATAAATAAAAAAGGCCCTCTCGCTAGCGGGAGGGCCTTTTTAGTGGTCTCGTTAGGAATCGAACCTAAATCTAGAGCTTCGGAGGCTCCTATACTATCCGTTGTACTACGAGACCCGGTGAGGGGGCTGCAAAGGTAGCCCGAAATGGCGCTACAGCCAAACCGGGCCTCCTGCGGCCCTAGGCCCGTGGGGCAACACAACCTTCGGGGCGCAAAACCAGTTTGTCCTTTCTACAGCATTGCTAAACTCCTACGTCCACATGGAATCCCCTAAAAAAAACCTCTACACGGCCGATGCGACGGCCATAGGCGGCCGCGACGGCCACGTGCGCTCAGCCACCGGCGTCATTGACCTCGATATGAGCGTGCCCGAGGGCCTAGGTGGCAAAAAAAACGCCACCAACCCCGAAGAGCTGTTTGCCGCTGGTTACTCCTCGTGCTTTCAGCAGGCCCTGCTCGTGATTGCGCAGCGCGCCGGCGACAAGCTCGACCCCAACACGGAAGTGAAATGCTCGGTGACGCTTTTCCAGGAAGGCGAAGGCTACGGCCTCTCGGCAATTCTGGACGTGGACCTCAAAGCGTTTGACCATGATAAAACCATTGAGATGGTGCGCCAGGCCCACAAAATTTGCCCCTACTCGGTAGGTACCCGCGGCAATATGGAAGTGGAGCTGCGCGTGCAGGGCGAAGCCATTCCGGTAGATGCCAGCGAAAACGCCGGCGTGGCTGAAGGCAAGTAGTTTCTTAGTTAATATTTAGCTGCTAGTTCTTTACACTTGCAGCTAAAGATAAAAAAGGACCCCCTAGGTTAATCCAGGGGGTCCTTTTTTGCTTGATGGCAGCTGGTCAGTTAGCGGCTTACTTCGCCTCCGCCAGCACTTCTTTTACTTTCTCGGCCGCATCCTTGAGCAGCACGGCCGATTTCACTTTCAGGCCGCTTTCGTCGATGATGCGGGCGCCTTCCTCAGCGTTGGTACCTTGCAGGCGCACGATGATGGGCACACGGATGTCGCCGATTTTCTTGTAGGCCTCCACCACGCCGTTGGCCACGCGGTCGCAGCGCACGATGCCCCCGAAGATGTTAATCAGGATGGCCTTCACATTAGGGTCTTGCAGGATAATGCGGAAACCGGCTTCTACGGTCTGCGCGTTGGCTCCGCCGCCCACGTCGAGGAAGTTGGCGGGCTCGCCGCCCGAGAGCTTGATGATGTCCATGGTGGCCATGGCCAGGCCGGCGCCGTTCACCATGCAGCCCACGTTGCCGTCGAGCTTTACGTAGTTCAGGTTCGAGGCAGAGGCTTCTACTTCCAGCGGGTCTTCCTCGTTGAGGTCGCGCAGGGCGGCGAAGTCCTTGTGGCGATACAGGGCGTTGTCGTCCAGGGTCACCTTGGCGTCTACGGCCAGGATTTTATTGTCCGACGTTTTCAGTACCGGGTTAATCTCGAACATCGAGCTGTCGGTGTCGTCGTAGGCCTTGTAGAGGGCCGTCACGAACTTCACCATCTCCTTCTGCGCCTCGCCTTCGAGGCCCAGGTTGAAGGCAATTTTGCGGGCCTGGAAGCCCTGTAGGCCCACGGCGGGGTCAATCAGCTCCTTCTGGATTTTGTCGGGGTGCGACTCGGCCACTTCCTCGATGTCCATGCCGCCCTCAGTGGTGTAGATGATGACGTTCTTGCCCGACGCGCGGTCTAGCAATACGCTCATGTAGAACTCCTTGGTGGGGCTTTCGCCGGGGTAGTACACGTCCTGGGCCACCAGCACCTTGTGCACCTTGCGGCCTTCGGCGCCGGTTTGCTTGGTTACGAGTTGCATGCCAATAATCTGGCCGGCAATGTCCTTCACCTGCTCCAGGTTTTTGGCCAGCTTCACCCCGCCGCCCTTGCCGCGGCCGCCCGCATGAATCTGGGCCTTGATAACGTACCAGCTGGTGCCGGTTTGCTCGTTCAGCTTTTGGGCGGCTTCTACAGCCTCTTCGGCGGTGTCGGCGGTAATACCTTCTTGCACGCGCACGCCGTATTTCTTCAGTATTTCCTTGCCTTGATACTCGTGAATGTTCATCTCAGGAGGGGAGGGGATGATGTCAGTATTAGGCGCGAAGGTAGGGGGTTAGGGCCTAACGACTAGTGCTAGGTGGCGAATGCTACCGCGACGGGGCTAGAAGCAGCTGGTAGCCAGCTACCTGAGCGCAACGCGAAGTAGCAAGCGCCGTTTCAGGGCCTAGGCCCGCTGCTTATGGCCGCTCAGCCGCTAGCTACTAACGCCCTATCTTCGTCCTAGCTAATATATTCCTGTTTTGCTGCAAGCTATTAACCTCCGTAAAAGCTATAATTCGCTGGACGTGCTTAAGGGCATCGACCTCACCATCGAGCGCTCCGAAATTGTGAGCATCGTGGGCTCGAGCGGGGCCGGTAAGAGCACGCTGCTGCAAATTCTGGGTACGCTCGACACGCCCGACGCGGGCGAGGTGCTGTTTGAGGGCCAGTCGGTAAGTGGCCTGGGGCGCAACGCGCTGGCTAAATTTCGCAACCGCCACATTGGCTTCGTGTTTCAATTTCACAACTTGCTGCCCGAGTTCACGGCCCTCGAAAACGTGTGCCTGCCCGCCTACCTGGCCGGGCGCGAGGAAAAGGAAGTGCGCGTGCGGGCCCGCGAGCTGCTGGGCTTGCTGAACCTGGAGCACCGCACCGACCACAAGCCCAGCGAGATGAGCGGCGGCGAGCAGCAGCGCGTGTCGGTGGCGCGCTCGCTCATCAACTCGCCCGAAATCATCTTCGCCGACGAGCCCAGCGGCAACCTCGACTCACGCAATGCGCAGGAGCTGCACGAGCTGTTTTTCTGGCTGCGCAAGGAGTTCGGCCAAACGTTTGTGATTGTAACCCACAACGATACGCTGGCCCAAATGGCCGACCGCACCATCGTGATGCGCGACGGCCACATTCTGGAGGAAGCTAAACCAGCGGGGGTGGTGGGGTAGCGGATAGAGCGAAAATCCTAAAAGGCGGTCATGCTGGGCCTGCGAAGCATCTCTACCGAATCGTAACAACGACACGGTAGAGATGCTTCGCAGGCCCAGCATGACCGCCTTTTTAGTAAAACCCTTGCGCGACTAACCAGTTTGGAAAACGGTCGCTAAAAAATATTTCTTATACCTGTTTGCAACGTGCTAAAAATCAGCACTAAAATCTACTAATAAAATTGGTAAATCATGGCACGTTTTTGGTCTGGCGATAGTTAAGATATCGTACTACAGAACCAAACTGGCCTAGGGCCAACCCCCGCCATGAGCGACACCACCAAAACCCCCGCAAAGGAAACCACCGCCAAGAAAGCTACTCCCCGCGTGGAGAGCTACGACATCGCCCGCTCGGACGAGACGCTTGACCTGGCTAAGGATTTGGCCAAGTTTATCAAGGAAAACAAGCTCAGCACCCAGGTGCAGGGCAAGGAGTTTGTGAACGTGGAGGGCTGGCAGTACGCCGGCTCACGCCTGGGTATCGTGCCCATCGTGGAGCACGTTATTAACGTAAGCAGCGAGCAGGAAATTAAGTACCAGGCCAAAGTGACGCTGTTTGACATGCGTTCGCAGCACACGGTAGGCGCTGGTTTCGCTATCTGCTCGAACAAGGAAAGCGGTAAGAAATTCTACCAGGAGTTTGCCATTGCCAGCATGGCGCAGACGCGCGCCATCGGCAAGGCCTACCGAAACATCCTGGCCTGGATTATCCGCGCCGCGGGCTACGAGCCCACCCCGGCCGAGGAGATGGAATACACCGGTAACGTGCCCACGCCCGCCGCGGCTCCGGCCCCAGTAGCCGCCGCTGAGCCCCAGCCCGTGATGCGCGCCATGACGACGGCGCCGGTAGCGGCCACCGAGCCGGCCACTGATGCCCCCGCCACGCCGGTGCACTACGCCACCGCCAGCCAGAAGGAGGAGATTATTCGCTTGCTGAACCACCCGCTCATCACGCGCCAGGAGAAAACCAAGATGCTGCTCAACATCAACCGCCTCGATGAGGAGCGCGCCACCCAGGCCATTGCCAAGCTGCGCAAAGCCATTGAAGACCGCGAAGGCACTTCGGCCGTAGCCGCCTAGGGCCTCGCCGCAACACCAAAGCCCGGTGCCGCAAGGTGCCGGGCTTTTTTGCGTTCGCGCCCTAGGGCTGCGCTTCGCCCGCAAGCCCTAGGGACTAATTCAGCGACGGCTATTAACGGCGGGCTGCTACCTTGTGCAACTTCCTCTTGGGCAGACACTATTGCTGCCCGAAAGTTTCGCCCTACGTTATTCTGCCTCCATGCTGCACCATCCCACCCTTATGCCCGCGCTGTTAACGGCGGGCTTAGCTACCCTGCTCGGCCTCACCGCCCAGCAAACGGCATCTACCGCCGCGCCGCCCGCCGATGAGCTGGGCATTACCTACGTGCCCAACGTGGGCGGGCCGACCCTAGGGTACTCGGCCAAGTCAGGGGTGAAGGTGCTGACCGTGGAGGGGCGCTCGTTTAAGGACTTGAACAAGAACGGGCAGCTCGATGCCTACGAGGACTGGCGCCGGCCGGTAGATGAGCGGGCGGCGGACCTGGCCCATAAGCTGAGCGTGGCGCAGATTGCGGGGCTGATGCTTTACAGCGGCCACCAGGCTATTCCGGCCGGGGCGGGGCCCTTTGCGGCGGGCACCTACCAGGGCAAGCACTTTGCCGATGGCGGCATCGACGCGGCGGCCGTGACCGACCAGCAGCGCGACTTTTTGCTGAAAGACAACCTGCGCCACGTGCTCATCACGCAGGTGCAGAGCCCGGCCGTGGCCGCCCGCTGGAACAACAACGTGCAGGCCCTGGTGGAGGGCAGTGAGTTTGGCATTCCGGCCAATAACAGCTCGGACCCGCGGCACGGCACCAACTCGGGCGTGGAGTACACGGCGGGCGCGGGCGGGCAGCTGTCGCAGTGGCCCGACGAGCTGGGGCTGGCCGCCACCTTCGACCCGGCCGTGGTGCGGCAGTTTGGCGGCATCGCGGCCCAGGAATACCGCGCCCTAGGCCTCACCACGGCCCTTTCGCCCCAAATTGACCTGGGCACCGAGCCGCGCTGGTCGCGCATTTCGGACACGTTTGGCGAGGACCCGCAGCTGGGCGCCGATATGGCGCGGGCCTACGTCGATGGCTTTCAGACCTCGACCGGGGCGCAGGAGCTGGCCGGTGGCTGGGGCTTTGGCAGCGTGAACGCCATGATGAAGCACTGGCCCGGCGGCGGCCCCGAGGAAGGCGGCCGCGACGCGCACTACGCCTACGGCAAGTACGCGGTGTACCCCGGCAATAATTTCGACGAGCACCTGGTGCCCTTCGTGGACGGCGCCCTGAAGCTGCGCGGCAAAACCCAGATGGCCGCCGCCGTGATGCCCTACTACACCGTCTCGTCGGGCATCGACCAAAAGAACAGGGAGCAAGTGGGCAACGGCTACAGCAAGTACCTGATTACCGACCTGCTACGCGGCAAATACGGTTTCGACGGGGTGGTGTGCACTGACTGGTCGGTGACGGCCAACGAGGGCGCCACGCCCGCCGTGTTTGCCGGCAAGTCGTGGGGCATGGAGGGCAAGTCGGTGGCCGAGCGGCACTACAAAGTGCTGGAAGCCGGGGCCGACCAGTTTGGAGGCAACAACGCCGCCGGGCCGGTGCTGGAAGCCTACGCCCTAGGGGTGCAGGCGCACGGCGAGGCCGCCATGCGGGCGCGCTTCGAAAAGTCGGCGGTGCGGCTGCTGCGCAATATTTTCCGGGTGGGCTTGTTCGAGAATCCCTACCTCGACCCCGACAAGTCGCAGGCGCTGGTGGGCCAAGCCGACTTTATGCGGGCGGGCTACGCGGCCCAGCAGCAGTCGGTGGTGCTGCTCAAGAATGCCGGCCAGGCGCTGCCCCTGCCGGCTAAAAAGACGGTGTACGTGCCCCAGAAATTTATCCCGTCCAAGCAGGGCTTCTTCGGGCCGCCGAGTGCCGAGCGCTACGAGGACGTGGCCAAAGCCGCCGTGCTGGCCCGCTACTTCACCGTGACCAACGACCCGGCCCAGGCCGACTACGCGCTGGTATTCATTGGCAGCCCCAGCGGCGGGGCCGGCTACGACGCGGCCGACGTGCAACAGGGCGGCACCGGCTACGTGCCCATCAGCCTGCAATACGGCCCCTACACCGCCACCGCCGCCCGCGCCCACAGCCTGATGGCCGGCGACCCCGCCGAGCCCACCGTCACCGACCGCAGCTACCGCGGCAAAAGCGTGCGCAGCGGCAACCTACAGGACATCAGGATTATCGAGCAGACGTACGCTGCCATGAAGGGCAAGCCCGTCATCGTGGCCGTGGATGCCAGCAAGCCGTTCGTGCCGGCCGAGTTTGAGCGCTACGCCAGCGGGCTGGTCGTTAGCTTCGGCGTGTCGCACCAAGCGGTGCTTGATGTGCTCACGGGCCAGGCCGAGCCTAGGGGCCTGCTGCCCGTGCAGCTACCAGCCAGCATGCTCACCGTGGAGCAGCAAAACGAGGATATTCCGCACGACATGGAGTGCTACCGCGACGCGGCGGGCCACCGCTACGACTTCGGCTACGGCCTTAACTGGCGCGGCGTCATTCAGGATGCGCGCACGGCCAAGTACGCCAACCGCGTGGCTAGGCCCCTCATCAGCCTCAAGGGTAAGTTAGTAAGCATCAGCTGCCCCACCCCGGGCGCCAAGGTATACTACACTACCACGGGCGCCACGCCGGCCTTCACTGCCGCCAATGAGTACCACGGGCCGTTTGCCCTGCCCCAGGGCGCCACTGTGAAGGCGCTGGCCAAAGTGGCGGGCGTGGACAACAGCAGTTTGGTGAGCTACGCGGCAGCAGTCCTAGCCAAGCGGCCGTAGCCCACCCAACCGGGTGAGGCCTTATGCTTATTCAAGCTAGCAAAGCATCTCCTTCAGCCTAGTAGCTCGCTTTTGAAGTAGGCTGCTGGCGCCTGCCCGGTAAAAGCGCGAAAGGCGTGAATAAAATGCGCCTGGTCGTAAAAGCCCGTGGCGTGGCTCAGCTCGGTAAGCGACTGCCCGGCGCGGTACTGGCTGATAGCATGCGTTAGCTGCACAATGGACGCCACTTTTTTGGGAGTGGCCCCTAGAGCACGCCGAAAGCGCTTTTCAAGCGGACTGCTGCTCGTGCCAAGCTGCCGGGCCAGCGTTGTCATCCGCACGAGGCCGTTGGCGTGGTAGATGCTGCGCAGGGCAGCTTGCACCAGCTGGTCGGGGCCGGTAGGCTGCAGCTGCGCCAGCAAGAAGGCTTCAACTAACCGGACCCGCTCATCCGCCGCCTGGGCCTGGTCCAGCTGCTCCTGCAAGTGCGCGAGTGCGGGACGCGGGACTACATCGGCCAGCGCTATACTCTGCTGGAACAACTCGTGCAAGGAAGAGCGAAAGAAAGGGGCCGCGCCGCCGGGTTTGAAAACTACTAGTACCGTACCAGTATGCGGGCTGTTTTCAAACACCCGAAATTCGCTACAAATACCGGTGATGCCGGCCGTCGCCAGCTCTGTTCGGGCGGCGGCGTAGTAGGCCAGCGTCCCCCGATATTGAAAGCCAAGGACCACCTTTGGCGATGGCAGCACCGTATAGGCCTGCGACCCGGTCGTTTCCTGGACGGCTAGCAGCTCTACGTAGGGCTGCAACGAGGCGCAGGGCTGGTACTGGTGAAAGCTCATTAAGCGCAGCTGATAGACTCAAATTTACGGTAGTGGAATGCGCTCAACAAGCAGCTCCATTGCTTGGCGGTCGTAATAGGTGCAGGTCATTTCCAGGATGTTAATCGTCCATTTTTCCACGCCAGCCTCGGCAGCTTGGTGGCAGAAAGTAGGGTAATCGGTCAGGCCTTGCTGGTGATTGCCCAACGCCTGGGTTAGTTGCGCAGGCGAACCAGATGCGGCGATAGTCAAGCAGTTCGGCCCGGGTGCTGATGCCAGCGAGTAGCCTTGGGGGCCAACGTACTCGGCGTGCCCATCTGCTACGTAGAGGTCGTAGCGTAGTACGCCTAACGCCTTCAATTCCTGGACGTACTGCGGAAAATCGGCGCCGCTTTTCACGCGGCTATGGATAGCTTTTATTTGGTCGAGGGTAAACATGAAGAGGGTTGTTGCTGAAAACACTTGATTGCTTTCTGCATGCAAAATTCGCGTAGTGCTGCCGGGCAGAATTGTAAAAAAACGTTTACTTGCGCGCACCGGGCGGCTGGCCCGGCAGTAGGGAAGGGCGTGGGCCACCCGTATTTTTGTTGTGATGCCTACCCTGTCCACTGCCACGCCCCTAGGGCTGCTCCGCCAGCACTGGGGGCACCAGGAGTTTCGGCCGGGGCAGCAGGAGATTATCGAGGCGGTGCTGGCGGGGCGCGATGCGCTGGCGCTGCTGCCCACGGGCGGCGGCAAAAGTGTGTGCTTCCAGGTGCCGGCGCTGGCCCGACCGGGCATTTGCGTGGTGGTGTCGCCGCTCATCGCCCTCATGCGCGACCAGGTGGAAAACCTGCGGCGGCGCGGCATCCGGGCCGAGGCGGTGTACGCGGGCCTGAGCCACCAGGAAATCGACCAGACGCTCGACAACTGCGTGTACGGCCGCGACATCAAGTTCTTGTACGTCAGCCCCGAGCGTCTGCTCACCGACCTGTTTCGGGCCCGCGTGGCGCGCATGCAGGTAAGTTTGCTGGCCGTGGATGAGGCGCACTGCCTCTCGCAGTGGGGCTACGATTTTCGGCCGCCCTACCTGCGCATTGCCGAGCTGCGGGCCCTGCTGCCGGCCGAGGTGCCGTGCATTGCCCTCACGGCCACCGCCACGGCCCAGGTGCGCGCCGACATTGTGCAGAAGCTCGCCTTTCGGCCCGGCTACGGCGTCTTTGTCCAAAGCTTTGCCCGGCCCAAGCTCTCGTATTCGGTGCTGCCTACCGAGGACAAGCAGAAGCGCCTGCTGGAAGTGCTGCGCGGCATCGGGCCGGGTAAAACAGGCATCGTGTATGCCCGCACCCGCCGCCAGGCCGAGGATACGGCCACCTGGCTGGTGCAGCAGAAGCTGCCCGCCGCCGCCTACCACGCCGGCCTAGGGCCCGAGCAGCGCATCCGCGTGCAGGAAGCCTGGCTAGCCGATAAGACGCGCATCATCGTGGCAACCAATGCCTTCGGCATGGGCATCGACAAGCCCGACGTGCGCGCCGTGGTGCATCTCGACGCGCCCGCCACCTTAGAGGCCTACTACCAGGAAGCCGGCCGCGCCGGGCGCGATGGCCTCTACGCCTTCGCGGTGTTGCTGCGCGGCCCGGCCGATGCCGACACGCTGCGTCGCCAGGCCGCCCTGGCCCACCCGCCGCCCGACGTAGTGCGGCGCGTGTACCAGGCGCTGGCCAACTACTCGCGCACGGCCGTGGGCGGCGGCGAGCTAGTGGCTTTTGACTTCGACCTAGGCCTCTTTGCCGAAACTTACCGCCTCAAGGCCGTGGATGCCCACCACGCGCTGAAGGTGCTGGAGCAGCAAGGCTTCGTGCAGCTTACCGAGGCCGTACGCCAGCCGGCGCGGGTGCAGCTACTCAGCACCCAGCAGGATTTATATCAGTTTCAGGTGGCCAACGAGCAGCACGACCAGCTCATCAAGGCGCTGTTGCGGCTGTATGGCGGTGAGCTATTTGCCGGCTTCCAAGCCATTTCGGAAAGCCAACTGGCCCGCCACTTGCGCCAGAGCACCACCGATGTGGAGCGCCTGCTGCGCTACCTGCACACGGCCGGCGTGCTGCACTACCAGCCCCGGCGCGACTTGCCCCAGGCCCTGTTTCTGACGCCGCGCTACGACGCGCCGCAGCTGCCGCTCGATGAGCGCCGCCTGCGCCAGGCCCGCCAACTTACTGAGCAGCAAACCGCCGCCGTGGTGGAGTATGCTGGCACCACCACCCGCTGCCGCCAGCAGCTGCTGCTGGCGTACTTCGACGAGCCCGATGCCCCGCCCTGCGGCGTGTGCGACGTGTGCCTGGCGCGCAAAAAAGCCCAGCAGGCGCCCCCCGATACCACGGCCCTGCGCGACCAGCTGCTGACCCTGCTGCAAGCCACGCCGCTGCTGCCCCGCGACGTAGTGGCCCGCTACGCCCCCGCCGAAACTGCTGCCGTAACGGCCACCCTGCGCGAGCTGGTAGAACTGGGCGAGCTGGTCTATGCCCCTGACGGACGCCTAGGGGCAATGAGCAACGAACAATAAAGCCCGTCATGCTGAGCTTGCCGAAGCATCTCTACCGAACAGTAATGCGCGGTAGAGATGCTTCGGCAAGCTCAGCATGACGGGCTTTATTGTTCGTTGCTCATTGCTCACTACTTCTCGGCCTGGTAGGCCTGGATGCCGCCCACTAGGTTGCGCACGTTACTGAAGCCGTGCTGCTGCAAAAAGGCCTGGGCCGCGGCCGAGCGGGCGCCGCTTTTGCAATGCACGATAACTTCCTGGTTCTTGAGGTTTTCCAGGTCCTCCAGGTGCTGGGGCAGGCTGCCAAGCGGTAGGTTCTGGCTGCCTTCGATGCGGCTTTCCTCTACTTCCCAAGGCTCGCGCACATCGAGGATGGTGAGGGGTTCGGCGGCTTGCTGGCGCTGGCGCAGTTCGGCGGGGGTGATGTCGAGCATGGGAACTAAAGAGAAGGGGGTAAATTTTCTAGGTCTAGTAAATCCTGGGGCCGGGCGGTGGCGGCCTTAGCCTTGCGCAGGGCCCCTAGGTTGATGTAACGCACCGGAATGGCTTCCATCTCCAGCACCAGCGCGTTGGTGGCGCACTCCGCGAAGCTGACGCCTTGCACCTCCGTAAGCAAATCAATCCATAAATCGGCGCGGCTGAAAGACAAGAAGTTAGGTACGGTCGTGAAGTCGGCTTCCTCAAATTCGCCGCTGGTGAAGCCGTAGGTTTTCAATGCTTCCACCACGCGCCGCGCGTTTTCTACGGTAGGATTTACGAGCAAGTCAATATCGCCAGTGGTGCGCGGAAAGCCGTGCGCGATAACGGCGTATCCTCCCACCACTACATACTCAACGCGCTCGGCGTGGAATAGGCGCAACAGATTTAAATACTCGGTTTCCATGAGCCAGGGGCGGGTTGGCGGGGTTGGCGGCATATACCCGGCGGGCCGCAGCCATGAGCTGCGCCGCGGCGGCTAGGCGCTGCAGCGGCGTTTTGCCCCACCAGTATGCGCGCTGGGCTTGGTCGATGTCGGCCTTGCGCCGCGATTTAAGTACTGGCATACCCTAGGCTTACTGCACCGTGAGGCGGCGCGTGGCCACGCTGCCGTCGGGCAAAGGTAGGCGCACCAGGTACACGCCGGGCGGCAGGGTAGCGGGCAAGCGCAGGGTGGGTTGGCCGGCCTCGGCCGCGGGCTGCTGCCACACCGGGCGGCCCAGCACGTCGAGCAGCGCGGCCGCCCGAAAGGCGGGGCCCGCCACCAGCACCGTACTGCCCGCGGCGGCCGGGTTGGGGTAGAGGCTAAACTGGGCGTTGAGGGCCTGGGCGGCCCGCGTGGCCAGTACCCCGTTGTTCATAACGGCCCGCATTAGCAAGGCGCCCGGCAGAGGCAGCGTAGTGGGCGCCCAGGTGCCGGCAGTTTGCTGGTACACCACGCTGGCGGGCGCGGCGTTGTTGAGGTCGTAGCCGTAGCCCAGAAACTGCCCGCTCGATGCCTGCCCGAAGCCCACGTAGCAGCGCCCCGACACGGGCACCGGCTGGTCGAACACAATTTCCTGAAATACCGGCAGGCTGGTGCCACTATTAGCTGGGTTCAGCGGATTTAGCAGCGTGCCGGTTTTAGTAGCCAGCGGCGTGGCGGCCGGCTGGCCGTTGTTGTCGGCCCACACGGCCACCGTCACGGGTCGGTCGGCGTAGTTCTCGCCCTGGGCCGCAACCGGAATATTGTTGAAGATGGGCGCCAGCCGCACCGATTTCACCGCGTCGTTCTTGTTCAGGTCGAGGGCGTAGGCGAAGTAGCTGATGCCACCCATGCTGCGCGCCGTAAGGTTAAACGAGGCCTCGGCCGTACCATCGTCAAAGGCGTAGTAGTCCGCCAGTTCCAGGTCGCGGCTCAGGCTGTCGTTGGCCAGCGTCAGCGGGTTGGTTTCCTGGGTTTGCAGCTGCAACTGGTAGCGGTAGCGGCGGGTGCCGGTGCTGCTGGGCAGCGGGGCCGTGGTAGCATTGCCCGCAATGGCGTACTGCCGGGCGCCGGCATTGATGGTGCCGCTGCCGCTCAGCCAGGTAGCCGGCCCAAAGCCGCCGCTACTTAGCTCGCGCACCACGCCCTGCCAGGAAATGGGTAACGGGTTGATGGGATTAGCTACGGTGGTAGTGGCCGTGAGGCGGTTGGCCGTGGCCCCTAGGGTGGGGCTTAGCTCCGAGGTGCTGGCGGCCGCGTATTGCCAGGCCGGCAGGCTGGTAAAGCGCCGCAGCGGGTTGCTCAGCCCCTGGCTCAGGGCCACGTCGGCGAAGGTGGTGTCGGCGGCCGAGCGGTTGCTGTTCAGGTAGATGTAGTCGAGCCCAAACGAGTCGCGGCTCAGGTTCTGGTTGCCGGTGGCCCGAAACCGGAACCGGAAGCTGCCGTGGAGATACGCCGCTTGGCTGATAGGAAAAATCTGCTGCCGAAATCCCGTGCGGCTGCCCTGGCTGCTGAAGGTCCAGATGCCGTTCCAGATGCCGTCGCGGTCCAGAAACTCCAGCAGCAACTGCACCGGCGCGTTGCCACTGCTGCTGGCCGGGGCACCCTGCACGCTGCCCGCCTGCCAGGCGTAGCTCAAATACACGTTGCTGCCGGGGCCTAGGCCCGAGAGGTCGATGGGCTGCGAGGTGAGCGTATCGGTGGCGCCGTACACCGTGGGCGAGCCGGGGTTGTAGGGCAGGCCGTTGGCCCGCAGGCCGTCGAGGGTAACGGTGCCGCGCGTGGGTGGGGCCACGGCCAGACGGTTGCTCACGTAGGCGCCCCCGCCAGCGTAGCGCCTCAGGGTGCCGTCGCCCACCGGGTAGCCGGGGCCCGCGCCCTGCCAATTGGCGGCGTTGGGCAGCCCGTTGCGGGGCGTCACAAAGTCGTCGAAGAAAGGCAGCGTCAGCGCTGCCGTGCGCTGCGTGGCCGCCGCATTCGGGGCCCCCACCTGCCGCGAGGCATCCCCCCCTAGGGGCCCGATTACCACTTGCGCGTTGGCAGCTAGCACCAGCAGCACGGCTGGCAGCAGGAAAAAGAGTCGAAGTGAACGCATAAGCTACGAGGGGGCTAGGGGCCTAGGGAGTGAGAACTTCTAACGTGAATGGGCGCCGGAACGTGTAAGGTTTTGGGGCTAAATAAAACCGTCATACTGAGCCTATCGAAGCATCTCTACCGAACAATACGGCGCGGTAGAGATGCTTCGGCAGGCTCAGCATGACGGTCTTTTTTCCTGTCGAAAGGACCTACTCCGCCACCCACAAATCGACCAGCTGGCCCATGCGGATGGTGGCGCCGGGCGCGGCCACCGGGCGCTGGCGCACCACGGTGCCGGGCGTTTGGCCGGCTTCGGCGGCTTGCTTAAACACCTCGCCTACCTCCAGGTGCTGGCCAGCCAGCAGGGTGCGGGCCTCGTCTTCGGGCATGTTCACCAAGTTAGGCACTTCAAACTCCTGGTTGCCTAGGCCGTCGCCCACTTCCAGGTCTACTTTGGTGCCCTTAGCGATGGGCGCGCCGGCCGCTATCTCCTGGCCGCCCACCAGCTGCTTCAGCACCTCGTTCTGGGCAATGTTGGGCACCAGCCGTATCTGGCCGATTTCCAAGTCGTAGCTCTTCAAAATCAACTGCGCGTTTTTCACCGAGCCGTCGGTAAGCTTGGGCATCTTGATAACCGGCGGGCGGCTCATGGCCACCGAGATGTAGATTTTGCGGCCCTCCTTCACCTTGTCGCCGGGCGCGGGCTCCTGCGTCAGCACCGTGCCGGGGCGCAGGCCCGCCGAGTAGCTGCTGTCGTCCACGAAGTAGGCTAGGTTGCGCTCGCTCAGGTAGTTCTCCAGGTTGCCTAGGCTCATGCCCGTTACTTTGGGCACCACAATGGTTTCGCCGTGGTGGGTAGTGATGGGCAGGTACACGTAGAAGAAGCCCACCACCAGCAAGCCCCCCAGCACTGCAATGAGCAGCAGGTGTTTAACAACGTCGAACCAGGTTTCGGGCTTCGCGAAAGACATGTGTTTTTTAAGGGACTAACTACTAGTAACGAGTGACTAGTATCGTATCAAATGACAAAAGTAGACCGTCATGCTGAGCTTGCCGAAGCATCTCTACCGCGGTAGTAATGCTAACGTTTGGAATTACTGCCGCGGTAGAGATGCTTCGGCAAGCTCAGCATGACGGTCTGTTTTACTCAATCGCCAGCGCCTTCGCTTGCCGCTGCTTGCCAAACTCCAGAATCTGGTCGATGAACTGGTAGGGTGTGTAGCCGGCCAGCGCCGTTTGGTGGAAGATGCAGGTGGCGGGCGTCATACCGGGCAGCGAGTTCACCTCGATGATGAGCACCTCGACCGCGCCCGCCTGGCGCACCCGCACAAAGGCGTCGATACGGGCGTAGCCCTGGATGTCAAGCACCTCGGCCACGCGGCGCAGGGTGCGCTTCACCTCCTCCGAGATGCGCTGGCGCTCCTCGGGGTCGGGGGCGTAGCGGGCGGGTGTAATGTTCTGGCCCTCACCGGCCAGGAATTTCTCTTCCAAGCTCAGCACCTCGCCGGTGGCTAGGGCCTCGCTGGCCTCAAAGACCTCCACTTCGAGCTGGCCGTGCTGGTCGTAGCGCGTGAGCAGCCCGCCGGTAATTTCCAGGAAGTGCGCCGCGCCGTCGGGCCCAATCAGGGTTTCCACCAGGAATACGTCCTTGCGCGGAAATTCCTCTTTGAAACCCAGGTGCAGTACCCCGGCCGGGCCAGCCAGCAAGTCTTCCTGGCTGCGGAAAATCAGCTCGCAGAAGGCCGCCAGCTCGGCGCGGTTTTTAATCTTCTTCACCGCCGACGAGCACCCGTCGTCCGAGGGCTTGGCGATGAATGGGTAGGGGAACTCGGCCTCCAGGCTCTGGTAGAAGGCCTCGGGGTCGGCCTCGTACTCGAGGCGCAGGGCCAGGCGATGAGCCGCCACGTGCAGGCCGGCCTCGCGCAGGCGGCGGTTGGTTTCGTACTTGTTGATGGTGACGCTCGACGAGGCCACGCCCGAGCCGTTGTAGGGCAGCCCCAGCTTTTCGAGCTGCTGCTGCAGGGCGCCGTCCTCGCCCGGCCGGCCGTGCAGGGCAATGAACACCTCATCGGCGCGCTCGGCCAGCTCGGCGAACCCTAGGCGGCGCGGCGCGGCAATGGCCTGCCCCGCGTAGGTGCTGGTGATGCCGCTGGCCTGCTGCCGGATGCGGGCCAGGATGGGGTGTGCCGCGTGCCCCGCCTCGGCCTGCTCAATCTTCTCTCGAATGTCGTCGGCGTTGTCCTTGAGCATCACGTTGATGGGCAGCTCATAGAGCCGAAAGTCCTCACTGCTGCCGGTCAGAAACACCGGAATGGGCCGGTACTTGGTGCTGCTGCTTAGCTTCTCGTAGATGTTGCGCCCGCTCTCCACCGAGATGTGCCGCTCCGACGAGTAGCCGCCCATAATGACGGCCACGCGGATGCGCTCGTCTTGGTCGAAACTTTTAGAATGTACTGCTATATCTAGCGGGTTGAGTAGGCCAAGTAAGGTACCAGGCTTCATACCGGCGCGTAGCCGGGCCGCCAGCGAGGTGCGGATAATGTAAGTGAGGAACTGGCTGGGGTTCAGTCCAATCTCAGCCGCTTGGTGGAAGAAGAATGAGGCCGGTAGCATGCCGCTCGTGGTATTCGGGTCGTTGAGAAAAATTGTCCCATCGTCCTGAATAAAGCCATCTAAACGGGCGTATACCTCGAAGCCGAAGGTGCTAAACATCGTCTGCGCCTGCTGCCTGATGCGCTCAATATCGGCCTCGGGCAAGTCAATGGGCGTCACCTTGCGGGCCAAGCCCGGCAGGTACTTGGCGCGGTAGTCAAATACCTCGCTGCCCTTCACAATCTCGGTCGGCGGCAGGGCTAGGGGCTGGCCGTTCTCGTCCTCGATGACGATGCACGAGAACTCGCGCCCAGCTACGAATTGCTCGACGAGGACTTGCGTTTCGCCGGTGAGGCTTTCTATACTAATACTTTCGGCTGGTCCATCTGTGTCACTTTCGCCCGAGAAGCTAGCATTCAAAAACGTTAATAATGACTCTGGATGGGCGTGTACATAATAGGGTGAGCCCTGCAAATAGCCTTCATAAAAGCCAGAACCAATTGGTAAGCCTAGGGCTTTAACTGGCATTCCAATACCCTCTCGAATATCAGCCAGTTGCCGCACCCAATTCAATTGTTCTGTACTGTTAAGCTGGTTCCATTCTTGTTTTGAAACTGTACGGCGGAACAATGCCCGCTCAAGGGCCGCTCCGAATAGCTCATGGTCTTCCTCTCGTAAGATACTTATACCTAGGCTGCTGCCTTGGCGTGGAGCTTTCACTACTAATGGTAAGCCTAATTCATTAACAAGCTCAGAAAGCGTGACTGGCTTATAATCAGGTCCAAACAACACCCGAAACTTCGGCGTCGGCAGCCCCGCGGCCTGCATCAGGCGCTTCTGCGCGATTTTGTCAATCCCTAGGGCCGAGGGCAGGATGCCGGAGCCGGAGTAGGGCACGCCTACCCATTCCAACAGGCCCTGGATGGCACCGTCTTCGCCGCCGGGGCCGTGCAGGGCTAGGAAGGCAAAGTCCATGAGGCGCGGCAGCTCGCTGGCTTCCACCCGGCGGCCTACTTGGCTGATGAGGTCGTTCAGGGCCTCGTCGGTCAACTCGCCCAGGTTTTCGAGGTAGAGCTGCCAGGGGTGGCGGCTGGGCGGGTAGGCGGCGGGCGGCGGAAAAAAATCGCGGATGGTGCCCTTATAGAGGTACTGCCAGTCGAGCAAAATAAAATGCCCTAGGCTATCCACGAACACTGGCACTGGCTGAAACAGGCCCTTATCCAGGTTGTCGAACACGGTGCGCCCGCCGGCGAAGGAAATCTCGCGCTCGCGCGAAGTGCCCCCGAAGAAAATGCCAATACGTATCATAACTAGTCGCAAAGGTACGGCGGTGCCGAACGCCTGTCATTGCGAGCCTGCGCAGCAATCGCGCCAGAACAACGGCCCTAGGGTATTGTGCAGGTGCGATTGCTGCGCAGGCTCGCAATGACAGGCGTTCGGTGGATAGGCCGCTACTTTGCGCCGCCAAACCCGTACACCCGTTTACCTAACCACTTAACCGCTTCCGGAAGTGAACACCATTCCCAACTACAACTTCGCCGGCCACCGCGCCGTGGTGCGCGTCGATTTTAACGTGCCGCTCGACAAGGACCTGCACATCACCGACGATACCCGCATCCGGGCCGCTACGCCTACCATCCGCAAGATTCTGAGCGACGGCGGCGCGGTGGTGCTGCTCTCGCACCTGGGCCGGCCCAAGGGGGGCTACGAAAAGAAGTTCTCGCTCGAAACCCTGCTGCCGCGCCTGCGCCAGGAGTACGGGCGCGACGTGAAGTGGGGCGGCGATGTGCTGAGCGACGAGGCCCTAGCCCAGGCGCAGGCCCTGCAGCCCGGCGAGGTGCTGCTGCTCGACAACGTGCGCTTTTACAAGGAAGAAGAAGCGGGCGACGAGCAATTTGCGCAAAAGCTGGCCCGCCTCGGCGACGTGTACGTGAACGATGCCTTCGGCGCCGCGCACCGCCGCCACGCCTCCACGGCCGCGATGGCCCACTACTTCGCCCCGCAAGACCGCGTGGCCGGCCTGCTACTGCAAGGCGAAATCGACAACGCCCGGAAAGTGCTTGAAAACCCCGAGCGCCCATTCACCGCCATTATGGGCGGGGCCAAGATTTCCGATAAAATCGATATCATCGAGCGCCTGCTCGACAAGGTGGATAACCTGCTCATTGGGGGCGGCATGGCCTACACCTTTGCCGTGGCTCTGGATGGCACCGTGGGTGCCTCGCTGCTCGAAGCCGACAAGGTGCCCCTGGCTAAGGAGTTGATGGACAAGGCTAAAGCCAAGGGCGTGAACCTGGTGCTGCCCGGCGACAGCCTTGTCGCCACCAAGTTTGCCAACGACGCCGACGTGGACGTGGCCCCCACCACCGCCATCCCGGAAACCTGGATGGGCCTCGACCTGGGCCCCGACGCCCGCGAGCAGTTTGCCGACATCATCCTGAACTCCAAAACTATTCTCTGGAACGGGCCGATGGGCGTGTTTGAGATGAGCAACTTCAGCCTGGGCACCGAGTACGTGGCCCGCGCTGTGGCCGAAGCCACCGAGGCCGGCGCCTACTCTCTCATCGGCGGGGGCGACTCGGCCGCCGCCGTGCAGCAGCTCGGCTACGCCAACCGCGTGAGCTACATCTCGACGGGCGGCGGCGCGCTGCTCGAATTTATGGAAGGTAAGGAGCTGCCCGGCGTGGCGGCCCTAGGGTAAATAGATTAAAAAAGGCCGTCCTACTGAGCTTGTCGAAGCATCTCTACTACGCCGCATTGTTCGGGAGAGATGCTTCGACAAGCTCAGCAAGACGGCCTTTTTTCTCTCCTTCTAGTTGCTTGCTTTACAACCTCGCGCGGCCCTAGGGAGTATAGCCGGGGAAAGTTCTTCTGACCAAAATTCCCTTTCCGATGACTGACCGCGAAGAGGCCTACGCCAAAATGGCCCGCCAGCTCTACCGAGTGCTCACCGACCAGCGCCCCCAGTGGGAAGCCCGCAACCCGGACATGCTGGCCGAGTTTGACCAGCTAAACAGCTACCTGCAAGCCATGGATGAAGTGGCTGCCCGCCAGGGTGGCGTGGCCGGCGCCGACTACACCGACGCCCGCGACCAGGCCGAGCACGCGGCTGAAGAGGCTGCCGGCCGCATTGTGCGCGGCCTGCGCGCCCTCAACCAGAGCGTGCCTAATCCCGCCATCGCCACCGCTGCCGGCTACACCCCCGACCAGCTCGACCCCAAGTACGGCCCCGAGCTGCTGGGTGCCCTCAATGAGATTGCCGCCGCGGCCGAAGGTGTGCGCCCCCTGCTGGCCAACCAAGGCGTGACGGACGAGCAGATTGATGCCCTCACCAGCGCCATCAGCCTCTACACGCCGCTGTCGGAAATTCCGAATGGCACTCAGAGCCAGGGCGGCAAGCTCAGCGGCACTGCCCGCGAGCTAACCAAAAACCTGCGCACCGTGGTGAAGCATTTCGACCAGTTTATTGATACCCTGCGCGGCGAGATTCCGGGTCTGGTAGAGCGTTACGATGAAGCCCGCGAAGCCGGTGACCCCAACTACGTAAAGAACAGCACTGGCATCGGCCGCAACAACGGCGGCGACGGCTCGGATGGCGGCATTGGCAAAGAAGCTGCCGGCGACGCCTACGGCCCCGAGCCCAAGCCCTTCCAATAGGACCACTGATTAGCGCGGATTTTAGCGGATTTCACGGATTTTGTGGACGGTTAAAATCCGCGTGATGGGCAGTAGTTTGAGGTAAGATATACACATAAAAGGCCACCCAATTGGGTGGCCCTTTGCGTGCAGATAAGCACAGGTGAGCTATTTTGGAATCGTCTACAGAATCCGTAAAATCCGCGTTAATCAGTGATTTGCTTGGGTTTCCAGGGTGTGCAGGAGCTCGTCGGCGGCTTTCTCGATGTCGTGGTAGCCTTGCTGGGCGGCGCGCTCCTTGGCGGCAATCAGGCCGTCGCGGTGCACGGTTTTGAAGTCACCGTAGGGAAATTTGTAGCGGCCTTTGGTGTCTTCGCCCAGGCTGGTGTCCTCGCCAAGGTGCCACTTGGCATAGTCAGCAATTTCGTGGCTCTTCAAGTAGCTGTTTTCCTGGCTGGTGCCGGGGTTGTGCTGGCCCCAGTGGCCCTGGTCGTTCTTGATTTTACCGTCTTTGATGAGCCCCTTGGCAAACGTTACGGCGGCGTGATTTAGCTTAATGCTCATGGCGCGTAGGGAAAAGGTGCACCGGAGATACGCACTGAATTGCCCCTGGGGTTATGGCCGAGCTAACCCCGCCCACTCTGGCCAAGCCCGCGCCGCTAACGCAGCACTACTCAGCGCATTCCCAAAATCCGTTGAATCCGTTAGCTCTGCGGTCTAATTTACATAGGGCGCCTCCAGCTTCTGGCCCATGCTGCGCAGGCCGCGGCCGGGCAGGCGGCCCGTAAGGCGCGTGGCCAGGGCCTGAGCCTCGGCGGTGCTCAGCACATCAAGCTCGTGTAGCCAGGCCAGACGGCGCAGCTGCGGCTCAATGATGCCTAGGGGATTGATGGGGGCGTACTCGCGGCGCAGGTAGCTCTTGGTGTGGCTCTGGGCCTGCTGCACGAAGCGCTGCAGCAAGCGGCGGTCGCGCGGGTGGTTGGCCAGCACCACGTGCAGGTGGGCAGTGTGCACGATGGCCTGGTGCCACCAATTGTGCCAGGCATAAAGCAGGCCCGCCCCTAGGGCCGCGCCCAGCACCAAAGCCAACATCCAAAAGTTTTCGGGCAGCGGCCGGCCGCCTTGATAGCCCACGTCATACTGCACGCGGGCCACGTTGCCGGCCAGCCACAGCACGCCCACGGCCAGCCAGCGCAAGCCCCGCGCCGGCACGGCCTTGCGGTATTCTAGGCGCAGGGGCAGCAGTTCCTCGTACGGAATTTCCACCGCCAAATCGGCCTGCCCCCGCCCATCGTGCTGGCTAACGTAGAGGCCATGCTCGCGCAGGGCAAGGAGCGTAGTGCGGGTAAGCTGGCGTTGCTGAAACTTCATGCGAATACCCAAAGATACGCTTGGCGGCAGCGGGCAGATGCGGAAAACGCGGCGATATAGGAAATGTGAAAATGCCCGCCTAAAGCGACCAGCCGAGTGCGAGAGGCGCGCGAAAGGGCTACTCGGCCACCCAGGCTAGGGCGGGCTCGCCGCGTGGGTAGCCCGTTGCTTAGTTAGTGCGCCGTGGGCCCGCACCCCTTCCTTAAATTGCTACAAACGGCGAAGGTGCGAAGCACAGGATAAACAGCCCTACCGTGGCCCAGCCCAGCACCTGGCGGCCTAGGTTGAGGGGGCGGTCGTCGGGCGCAGCGGGGTGGTAGATGCCCGACAGGCGCCCCAGCAGCAGCCCAAACAGCAGCCAGCCCGGCTGCCCCAGCGTGCCCGGCCACAGGCTAGTAATGGCGATTTGGCCCAGCCACACGGCCGCCCCCACGGCCAGCCCCCAGGCCGGGCGCGGCAGCAGGCGCCAGAAAACCAGCCCCAGGTAAGCCGCGTAGGGCACGCCCCCGTAGAGCCACATGTGCCAGCCACTGCGCACCGAAAACAGCCCTAGGCCCGCGTAGAAGATAAAAGCCACGAACAAGACCGCCGACAGCCGCCCCGCCCGGCGCGGCCCCAGCAGTCCGTACAGCAGGTGGCCGCCGTCGAGCTGGCCAATGGGCAGCAGGTTAAGGGCCGTAAAAAATAAGCTCAGCTCGCCGGCTAGTAGCAGTGGGTAGTGCAGCAGCTGGTTGGGCGGCGGCAGGCGGTGCGGGTCGGCAAATAGGCGCTCTAGCAGCTGGTAGAGCAGCGGGTGGGCCAGCGTAAAGCTGGGGGCCGGGTAGTGGCGCAGCCAGCGCGTTTGCACTAGCAAGTACTCCGCCGGGTCGGGCAGGGTGGCAAAGGCGTAGGCCAGTAGCGGCACGGCCACCGCCAGCCCCGCCAGCGGCCCGGCAATGCCAATATCAAAAAACTGGCGCCGCGAGAAAATGCGCTCCTTGATGCGAATAACCGCCCCAAACGTGCCAATGCCCAGCGGCACCGGCAAGAAGAACGGCAGCGTAGTGCGCACCCGGTTGCGCCGCGCCACGAAGTAGTGTCCAAACTCGTGTACCCCCAGCACGCCCACAAACGGCAGCGCATACCCTAGGGCCCAGCGTAGCTGCACCCAGCGCTCAGTGGCGGGCAGGCCCAGCAAATCGAGCGGCAGCCAGTCGTCGCCCAGCGTGCCACGCATCAGCCCCAGGCCCGCCACCACGGTGCTAGCCAGCGTCAGCAAAAACAAGCCTAGGTGCAGGGCGTAGCGCCAGCCGGGTTGCAGCGGCGGCCGCTCGTAGCGCCAGAAGCGCTGCCGCGCCCAGGCCAGGCGGGTAGGGGCGGGCGGTTCTGCCTCGGCCGCATCGGCCGGCCAGCCCCCTAAAGGGTTATTGCTGGGCAGGTAGTCGGGGTCAGGCCGCGGGGGCGGCGGGGTATTCCAGGGGAAAGACACGCAGGGCTTCGGGCAGGGCAGTGGTGAGGGTAAGGGGCGGGGCCAGGTGCAGCACCCGTAGCCCCAGGCGGCGAGCCGTGGCCACGTGCTGCGGGCTGTCCTCGATGAATAACGTATCGGCCGGCTGCCAGTTCATTTCGCGCAGCGCGTGTTGGAATATCTCCGCGCCCGGCTTGCGTAGCCCCACCTGCTGCGAGTAAAACACCCGGTCGAGGCAATCGGCAATGCCGTTCTTAAACCCATACTGCTGGGCCAGCCGGCGGTTTATTTCGGCAATGTGCAGCTCGTTGGTATTGCTGAGCAGGGCCGTGGCGTGACCGCGCCGTCGTAGCTCGCCCAGCAGCGCCAGCCGCTCGGCGGGTACGTCGAGCAGCAAGGCATTCCAGGCCGCGTCAATTTCGGCATCGCTGGCATCCAGGTCGTAAGCAGCCCGCAGCGCCGCCCGAAACTCGCCCGGCGTCGTCTGGCCGGTCTCGAAGAGGTCAAACAGCTCGGCCTGGGCTGTTTGACTGTACTCGGCCGCTTGGCCGCGCCGGCTCAGGCGGGCAAAAGCAGCCGGCGTGCGAGCAATATCCAAGTCGATAAGGACGCCGCCAAAATCGAAAAGCAAGTTGGGAAGCATGGGGTAGCAAGCGGGCCGCCTAGGGAGTAGGCCCGCGCAAAGGTCGCGCCTACCCGATGCCCGCGCCACTAAAACTGCACACGCAATTGCGCCTGCTATCGTAACTTCGTGCCGTCGGCTGCCCCTGGGGCTAGCTGCCGGGCCTATAGCTCAATCGGTTAGAGCAGCTGACTCATAATCAGCAGGTCCTTGGTTCGATTCCAAGTGGGCCCACGAAAACCCTGTTTCTAGTGCAGAAACGGGGTTTTTATTTTTCAAGGGTACATGTAGGGATTCACACCCTAGCAATTAGCTTACTTGCTTATAGTCTTCAACAACTTGCTTTAAAGCCAGTCGGGTAAAAAGTGGCCGGCCTGCACCTTTGCCCAGACCACGGATTTGTAGTTGCCAGCTCTACCTAATGGTAAAAGCCCCGCGTTCCTCAAATTTGAGGGTGCGGGGCTTTTTCATGCTGGCGGCTCTGTAGTCAGTTCAGCAGCTTGGTAGCATTGTGGGCGTTGGTGGCCCGTTGCGTAGGAGTGCCGTTGATATGCAGCGTAACTTTTACCAGCCCCCGTTCCTGCTCGGCGGTTAGGGCGGTGCGTTGCAACTTCGGGGTTACGAACTCGGCTAGCTTCATGTAGGCATCTATAGCAATCCTTGCTGGTCAAACCATCAAGCTGGGCGACCAGCTTTACCGCATTGGCCCCGCCTAGGGCAGCGGTACTGACTTCGCGAGCGGCAGCGATGGCTGTGTTGGCGCTGTCGGTAGGGTTGCCGCTGGTGCCGGTTTCGTAGGGCATACCGTTGTTTTTTATTGTTCTTTATTATTTACTGTTATGAAAACAAGCTATTTGTGGCTGGCAATGCTTTGCTTCAGCCTTTTTGCTTTCCGCCCCTCAGCTTGGGTGCAAGTCAATTTAGATAACCGCGTTTCGGTACTGTTGCCCTCGCAGCCACAGGCAGCGCCCATGCCCGAACCTGTGAAGGTGCTATCTGCAAAAGATACAGTAGGCACCTATATCGTTATGACTTCTCCACTAGGGGCTGATTTTCAAGGCGAGCAGCGCAAGCAGTATTACGATTCCGTTGTTAATGGTGTGCTAGAGCAGGGAAAGGGAAAGCTGGCCGGACGTTCCACTTTTACCCTGAATGGGTACAGTGGTGTTGACTTTGCTGCTAGCATCACGCGGCCAGATAACGGGCAAAGTATGCTCATCTTTGCCCGTTGCCTGATAGTTGATAAGAAAGCTTACGTTCTGCAATTCATACCGGCCAGCGGTACGAAGAACGGGGAAGCTCTGAGTAAACCGTTTCTGACTTCGTTAACCTTGCACTAGCAAGCTCTATACTATTTGCAGTGCGCGAGCCAGCCAGACGCCTAGGGGGCGCGGTCATACACTATTGCGCCTTCCTAACCACTGTATTTTACGGCGAAATACGGTTAGCTTATTGGGCGGGTGGCTAGGGTTTGCTTGCCCACTAAGGGGGGCCACTGCTTAACCCGTGCCACGTAAGATTCCACTTAATAATAAGGTCGGAAAAGCCTATCATTTCTGATTGAGCGCAGCTAAAGACTTACTATAAATCAACCTGTTTTAAGGTAGACGCGAGCAACCCGCATTATTAGCGGCTATTTCGCAAAATGTCAGCATTTGTCAGCATCAGGCCGCCTTGCCCACGGGCGCGAGCCAGGGATACAGCACGGGCGTAACTGGGTGCGGGTGGGTGTGTAGGGTTTGGCTGGTGGCTAGCTCGCGGTAGCGGGCCCGCGCCTGTTGGTAGGTGGCCTACTCTCTCAACACATACTTTAACTTCAACCGCCGCCACGCTGCCCTGGGCTACCGCTCCCCGTCCCAGTTCAAACGCGACTCTCAAATCAGTATATCTTAGCCCCCTGTCTGTTTTTACTGAACCACCCTAGGCCTTTGTACAATTTCTTAAGAGGTGTACAAACGTTGCGGCAGTGCGAAAATGTAAGGTGTACTATTATACAGACTTCGTTGCTCTACCGTGCCGCGGTGTGCTGCTGGGCGCGTAGCCAAAGTGGCGCGAGAAGCTGGTAGAAAAATTGGCGGGGTTGCTGTAGCCTACCTGGTAGGCGGCCTCCGCCACCGTGGCCGTGCCGCTGGTCAGCAGTTCGTGGGCGCGTTGCAGCCTTATCAACCGGATAAAATCACCGGGCGCCTGGTCGGTAAGCGCCTTGAGCTTGCGGTGCAGCTGGGTTCGGCTCAGGCCTAGCTCCCGGGCCAGAATTTCCACGTTCAAGGTTTCGTCGGCCAGAAAGCGCTCGACGGCTTGGCGCAACTTGGCCAGAAATGCCTGCTCTGGCGAGGGTGGGCCGGGTAGGGGAGGGCTAGCTACGCCGCGGCGGTAAGCGTCTTGCAGCTGCTGGCGCCCGTGCACCAGGTTGCGCAGCTGGGCCAGCAACTCGGCGCGCTGGAAGGGCTTGGTCAGGTAGGCATCGGCGCCGGTATCCAGGCCCTGGAGCTTGCTGGGCAGGTCGGCCTTGGCGGTGAGCAACACCACCGGAATATGGCTGGTGCGCTCGTCCTGCTTCAGCGTCCGGCACACGCCGTAGCCATCGAGGCGGGGCATCATGGCATCGGTCAGCACCAGGTCGGGGAGCTGCTCTACGGCCAGGGCAACCCCTAGGGCCCCATTCTCCGCTTCCAGCAGCTGATAATCGGTTGCCAGGATAGTGCGCAGGTAGGCGCGCATGTCCGCGTTATCTTCCAGTAGCAGCAACAGCGGGGCTTCCGAGGGCGGGGCGGGGGGCCGCTTTGCTTCTACAAGCGGCGCCGCCACGGGCACTGCTGGCCCGGCGGCCGGTGCTGGCGCAGGGGCGTTGCTGGCGGCCAGCGGCAGCCAAACCACGGCGGTGGTACCCTGCCCTACCTCGCTGGCCAGCGCAATAGTGCCGTCGTGCAGCTCCACCAGCTCCTTGGTCAGCGCCAGGCCAATGCCGGTGCCCTCTTGCTCGCGGGTGCTGGAGCCGTCGGTTTGGTAAAACCTGTTGAAGACATGCGGCAGCTGCTCGGGCGCGATGCCGCTACCCGTATCGCGCACCGTCAGCTCTACCCACCCGGGCCTGGTGGACCCTAGGGGTGTTTGCCCGCGCAGCTGCACTGCTACCGTGCCGGCGGGCGGCGTAAACTTAAAGGCATTAGCGAGCAGGTTGACCACCACTTTTTCCAGCTTATCGGCGTCAAACTCGGCGTGTAGCGCGGGCGGGTCGGCTTCGAAGGTGTAGCCAACGCCCCGCTGCTGCGCCAGCGACTCGAACGAGCCGGCCAGCCCGCGCACAAAGCTCGTTACGTCGCCTGGCGCGGGGTGCAGCACCTGCTGGCCCGCTTCGAGGCGGCTCAGGTCGAGCAGCTGGTTGATGAGGTGCAGCAGGCGCTGGGCATTGCGCTGCACCAGCTTGGCCTGCTGGCGGGTAGCCGGCTCGCGGGTGGAACTGGCAATGTGGGCGGCCGGGCCGAGCATGAGCGTGAGCGGGGTGCGGAACTCGTGGGTGATATTGGTGAAGAAGCGCGTCTTTTCCCGGTCCAGCGCCCGCAGGCGGTCGGCCTGGGCAAGTATCTCGTCGCGCTGCGCCGCCAGGGTGTGGTTCTGGCGGCTGATTTCTACCGTGCGTGCGTGCACGGTGGCTTCCAGGCGTTCGTTTTGGGCGCTGATGAGCTGCCGGCGCTCGGTTTCCTGGGCTAGGTTTCGGGCCGACAGCTGCTCGACGTGTTGCAGCTGCACCTCCAGGCTGCGGCGCGTGGCGGCAAACTCGCGGGCCAGGTACACCGACATGCAAATTGGCAGCATCAAGCCGCACAGCTGGATAGTGAGCTGGGCCGCCAAAAACTCGGCGCTATCCAGCCGGTGAATGAAGTGAAACGCACTGCTGGCGGTGAACGGCACGAGCATTGCCCCCAGCGTGCCCACGATGAGCAAGCCCACCCCAGGCTGGTGCCGCCACAGCGCCAGCCCCAGCACCCGCAGCATGTCGAGCCAGGCGAGGATAAAGACGCCCAGCACCACGGGCGGCACCTGGTTGCCATCCGTGGGGTGGGCTAGCCACCAGGCCAGCTGCCCCACGCTCGTCAGGGCCAGCAGCCCCAGCCAGGCCCGGGGCAGGCGGGTGCGGCTGATGGCGTAAAAGAACACCAGCAGCAAGCCAATGCTTACCGACGCCCCCACCTGAAACCCCAGCTGCATCCACCAACGAGCGCTTTCGGCCGAGAAGGTAGCGCGCAAAAACACCATCAAAAAGGTGCCGGCCGCCGCGGCCATCGAGAGGCTGAAGTACAGGTTGGCGCGCTGCGAGCGGTAGTACAAGAACAGGCAGAGGTGCAGCACGGCCAGCACCAGCGCGCTAGTAATGGTAATCAGGCTGAGGGTATCGGAGCGCGCCTGGCGCACGCGCTCGGCCACCAGCCGCTCGGCCGGGGCTACCCACAGGCCTAGCCCCCCGTAGGGCAGGGGCCAGGCGCTGAACTTGGCGTAGCGCACGGCCAGCAGGTGCGGGCCGGGCTGGGCCAGCATAAAGGGCAGCAGGCAGTAGCGCGGGCGCACGGCCTTGGTAGTGGCGGCCGAGGCGCCAAGCTGGCCATAGCGGCCCAGCAGGTGGCCATCCAGGTAAACTTCGGAAGCTCCATCCTGCGCGATGAACAGCCCCAGCGGCGTGCCCAGTAAGGCCGAATCGAGGGTGAAGCGCAGCCTAAAGCAGCCGGTGCCGCGCCAGCCCGGCGGGCCTGCTCCAAACAAAAAGCCGGGGCTAGCCAGCAGCCAGGTGAGGTCGGGGGTGGCGGGGCTGGCCCAGCCGCGGGGCGCGCCCGGCCGGTAGCGCCACCGAACACCCCCTAGGGGCTGCATAGCCTCGGCCTGCACCTGGGCGGCCTGCAGGTGCACCAACGCGCTGTCGGGCGACGCTGATACGACGGCCGCCCTAGGGGTGGGCCCGGCGAGGGCGGCTAGCCCGCTGAGCAGGCAGCCTAGGGCGGCAAAGCAGCGAATAGTCATCGGCAGTGGCGCAGCAAAGGTGGCACAAAGGATAACGCAGCCGGGGAAGCCCGCACTGCCCAAGGTACAACGTGTTTGCTTGACTGTGTTGCGGTTATCAATTAAATATCCCCATTGCTGTCGAGCTAAAGTTTTAAAAATGCCGGCGCGTGACTTTTGCAAACACCTTTGCAACCACCGCAAAAAAAACGGTCACTTTCGCACATGTTTTTGCAACGTGCGCAAATGCTGCGCGGAGTGGCGTCCGCTTCCTTTGCAACGGTTTCAGCGCCCTTGCTGCTGCCAGCTGCGGCGGCTTTTAGGCGGCAGTAGCGCGGGGCCCGCCAGCAGCTAGGTTGCCTTGCTGCGGCGCCCTAGGGCTTACGGCCACTTCCAGCACACCTACTTAGAAAGGAGCAGTACCATGTCAGCACAAGTGCGGCGCCTCCCATTCAACGACGAAGAAATCGGGATGGGCGTCAACAGCGAGTCGGGGCTGGCCGTGGGCACGGCCCTCGATAACTTCACCGTGCAGGAAGAGTCCACCGCGTCCGGCCAGGAGGTATCGGCGGCGATTAAGATTATCAACTCGCACGAAGAGCTGATGGACAGCCTCGACTTGTCCTTCGAGGCGCAGGGCCGGTACGGTTTCTACAGCGCGTCGGCCAAGGCAGCCTTTGCCGAGTCGTCACATTACAATTCGACCTCCACGTTTTTGGTGGCGCGCTGCATTGTGCAAAACCCGTTTCGGCGCGGCCGCAACTGGCGCGTGCAACCCACCGCGCAAGCCCTGCTGGACGCGGTGCGCTTCGACGAGTTCAAGACGGCTTTCGGCGACAGCTTCGTGCGGGGCCTGCAAACTGGGGGCGAGTTTTATTCGGTCATCCGCATCACCTCGGTTTCGTCCACTACGCAGTCCGAGCTATCGGCTGCGCTGGAAGCCGAAATGAACGGCCTGGTGGCCGCGGGGTCGTTTAAAGGCCAGTTCCAGCAGGCCAACTCCAGCAGCAACACCAGGTCGGAGTTCTCGTCAACGCTGTTTCAGCGCGCCGGCAGCGGCGCCCAAAGCGCCGTCGTCATTGACATTGGGGAAGTGCTGGCGCGCTACAAGAACTTTCCCGACATCGCCCAAACCAGCGCCTTCGCCTACGAAACGGAAGTGGCGACGTACGACACGCTGCCGCTGCCCATTCCCACTCCGGAAGAACAGGCAGATTTCTTGCTTGCGCTGCGCGATGCCCGCGAGAAAAAGCTGCGCTACATCCAGGTGCGCAATGACCTGGAGTTTGCGCTGCAACACCCCGAGTTCTTCCAGGCCCTGCCCGCCCCTGAGGTGCTGCTAAGTGCTGCCGCCGGGTACACCAAGCTCCTGAACGCCGTTATCGACTACGCGGTGAAGCTTTCCCGCGGGCTTATTACCCCGCCGCAGGTATTCGACCCGAGCCAGGTGGTGCCCGCCCTGGCCGCGCCCGCGCCCATTCCGCTGCAGCGGGTGGTGGTGCTCACGCCCCCCACCACGCCGGCGCCGCAGCTGGTAGCAATAGACCCGAGCCTGGATGACGTGCTGCTGGGCGGGCCGTGGCGCAGCGCAGCCGAGCTTAGCCTTATGTCGGAAGAGGACAAGCGCAATACCCTCATCGTGGAGCTAAGCAAGCATACCAGCCAGTCAGTAGCGCATTTCCAGGGCCTGCCAACCGACGCCCTGGTTGGCAGCGGGGCCATCGCGGTTTTTCTCCAGCAGGCGGGCATTCGGAGCCTGGCGGATATGCTGGCCATGACCGACGATGACCAACGCAACACCCTGATTGTGGAAAACAACCTCCACACGTCCATTTCCATCCCCGAGCTGCAGGCCATGGACAGCCAGAAGCTGGTGCAGGTGGGCAACACCTGGTTTGGCAAGCCGGTGGCAGCCTAGGCCCCTCCGCTAATCGGCGGGCGGCTATGGCGCGGCCGCGAACGCAGTAGCTCATTTACCGAAGCAACTGCCTGGTAAGACACTGTATTTCAGCTTTTGCAAGCTGTGCATGGTTGGTAGGCGCCACCCGCTGAGCAGCTTATTTTTTCACTTTTTAACCCTAAACCACGTTTGCTATGAGCGAATTTTCTGACCAATGGGCAGGCTGCATGCACAGCAGCGGGCTGCCCGTACCCGACGTTGAGGATGCCAACGAGGCGCTGGAAGTACTCGACAAAATACACTCGGCCTGGGAAAACGCAGGCGGCGAAGCCGAGCTAACGATTGGCGCCCTGCTGGCTACTGGGCTGCTTACGGTGGCCGGCGGGGCCGTGGTGCCCGTGCTGGAAGAAATCGTGACGGTAACCGTGGCCGCGTACCTCGGGGCCTGCATCGGCTGCCTGGGGTCGGTGGCTTATGACAGCCTGAAAAGCCTGTTTGCTAGCGGGCAGCTGCCCGCCTTCGTAGTAGCCGAGCTGGAAAGCCAAGGGGTTGACATTCAGAACGAAGCCGTGGCCTAGAGGTGGGCGCTAGTCACCATCAGCGGCGGCTAGCGCCCACTTGGTTGGGATGGGGGTTGGCTCAGCAGCAATGCTTTAAGTAATCTACTTACTCAGAAAATACATGGCCTTACTTGATATAACCGACCCGAACGACTCGTCGGTGCGCGGCGGCTTGAGCAACCCCGACCCCCTCAACTGGAACGAGGTAGTGGGAGGTGGCTTCCTCAATCTTACCCTCGACGAGTACACTTCCTCCGAAGACGTAGCCACGCTCTTCGACCTCAGCCCGCCACCTTCCTTCAACGGCCCCTACCTGGTGTGGGGCGAGCTTGACCAGGATACGGGCGCGCTCGCCTTGTTTCTGGCTACCGCTACCGGCGACCGCAGCCAGCCCTTTGCCCGGCTCGAGGGCTTCAGGCCCGCCATCGACGGCTCGGGCGGGGCCGCCCAGGGCAGTGGGTCGCTCACGCGCAGCAGCAAGCTGCCCCCGGCCATTGGCTGGGCGCTGAACCCGTGAGGAGCCGGAGCGGCAACCGCAGCATGTACGCCTGGGAGGACCGCCAATGCGCGCGGTCCTCCTAGGGGTAAGGTGCCGCCCTCTTACAGCAGTAGCACCCTCAACCCAGGCCAAAGACCATGAGCCAGCCCGACCTGTTTTTGCTAAGTAGGCCCGACGACTTGGTGACGCTCGGCGTGCAGTTCGTGGGGTTTCGCCCCGTGCTGGCCAACGCCGCCGGCCAGCCCCCCACGCTGGTAGCGCAAAGCGACGCCGCGCGGATTGTGCTGAGCTTTCCGCCGCAAGCCCTGGCCGAGGAGAAATACACGCTGCGAGGCGCTACCGACCGGCGCGGGGCCAGGCTGAGCAACCCGAGCCACCTCACGTTTGCGCTGCCGGCCAACACCTCGGTTGCGCTCAGCGCGCAGGGCGTGCTGGCGGCGCTGGCGCAGGCGGGCCAGGTGGCTGGCCCCGCCGAGGCCAACGCCATGCTGCTGGAGCTACCCTGGCGCCTGAGCATGGCGGTGCAGGCCCCGGCGGGCAACAGCGTGGTGGCCGACTACGCGCCCTTGCCCATTACCTCCGCGGCGGGCGTAGCGGGGCTGTGGCAGCTGCGTTTGCGCGCCCGCAGTGCGCCACCCGGCAGCGCGGGGCTGGCCCTGCTGCCGCTGAGCGCGGGAGCCGATGAGGCGGGATTGGACACCGCTCCGCTGTCGTATGCCGACCGGCAGGCCATCGTGAGCGCGCAGGCCAACGGGCTGGCGGCCGTGCAGCGCCTGGAGTTGAGTGCCCTAGGGGGCTCGCTGGCCGCCCGGCTGCAGCAGCCGGCCCTGCAATGGGCGCACGAAACGACCCTAGGCCGCGACCGCAAGGTGCTGATAACCATGGGCGGTATCCTGTACCCCTTCGGCCACCGCGCCGAGTACTCCGTAGTGGCCGAACGCACCTTCGACGCCTCGGGCTCGCAGGCCGTGGCGGGCCTGCTGCGGCAGCAATTGCTCGTGGTGACGGAGCCTGTCCGCTCCTTTGCCGAGGGCGACGCGGCCCTCGTACGCCAGTTTCCCTTTCACGAAGTGGAGTTGCTGACCCGCAGCTACAGCGACCTAGCCCTGCCGCAGCAAGCGGCGGCCCCCGGCGACTGGCAGCTGCTCAGCCGCAAGCCCTATCCGCCTGACAATTTAAAAGCCCAGCTAAGCGAGCTGACCGCGCAGGCAGAAACCCTAGGCAACACGCTCACCCAGCGGCTCGCCGACCTGCCGCAAACGCCGCAGCAGCTGCTGGACCTCGGCTACGGGTCGGCGCCGGCTCTCCAGGAAGCCCAAGCCAATCTGGCGCTGTACGACCCGGCTGGCTTGCTCGCCCAGCAGCGGGCCATCGACCGGCAGCTAGACGCGCTGCGGCCCCGCCCGCGGCCTACTACTAGGCCCCCGTCAAGGCCTAGGCGCCCGCTTTCGCCCGATGAGTTGGGTGATGGAAGTGACCAAAACGGGGACGACCAAAACGGTGACCCCGGCAACACCTATACGCCTACCTACTCGCAGGAATATTACGACCTGCTGGCCACGCGCCCTTCCAACCAAGCCATTCAGGAAGCCCAGCAAAAACACGATTTTTACGCGCAGCAGGTAGCGCAGCTGCAAGCCGCGGTGCAGCAAGAATTTGCGGCCATTCCGCGCAGCATGCAGCAGCTGGCGGCCAGCGGCGACGCCGACGCAACCCAGTACCTAGCGCTGCAAGGCCAGATTGGCAGCCTGCAAGCGGTACTGGCGCAAATAGCCGCCGCCGCGCAACAGACGGAGCCGCTCTACTTCGTGCCTCACACAGCCGCGGGCTCGCCCGTGCAGTTTGCGCTGCGCTGCGCAGCGGCCAATGGCGACGTGCACTTCTCAACACCGCTGCTGTTCGTGCGCGACGTGCACTACGAGGCCACGCAATACTTTCCCGCCTTCGCTTCGCTCATAGACGCTGACGTGGCCGGCCGGCTGGCTGCTACCTGGGCCAGCACGGGCGATGATAACGCTGCGCCCGCGGCCGATATGGCGGCCGCGGCCGTAGGGCCCCCGCCGGCGGGGGCCCTAGCCCCTCGGGCGGCCGCGGCGTTGGCGCCGCTAGCCCGCGTCGCTGCGCGCCGCCAGCCCCTGCCCGGCGTGCCGATAGACTTGATACGCAGCGCCAATCGGCTGGCGGGCGACATCCACGAGGTGCATGCGCTGAGCATTGCCGCCGTGCAGTACGCCAACGGATTTTGGCCCAGCCTCGCGCAGTTTGAGGTGGAACTGCCGGCCGTGCGCACGCTGCTGCCCGAGCAGAGTAAGCGCGTCGCGCTGGCCTATGCCGACGAGTTTCTGCACGTGGGCGACCAGGCGGCCGTGCCGCTGGCGCTGGTTGACAAATTAGTAGTTGACTTCACCAGGCAAGCCGACCGCTCGGGCGGGCTGGTCGCGCCCAAGTTCACGGCCGACGGCATTTCGCGCACGCTGGGGCTGGTGCCCACCGGGGCCCTGCCGCTGCCAGCGGGGCTGCCCGACCTGGCTACGCTATACGCGGGGGCCACGCTGCTGGGCTTTCCGCTGGGCGAGGTTATCAACCTGGCCGAGACGACGGCCAGGAACCTCCCGCTTTCGCCGGCTATCGTGCCGCTGCTGCTGGCCGGGCAGCCGCCCGGCGTGCAAATGGAATGGCCGGGCTTGCCGCTCAAGAGCTACGGGCCGCTGAAAACTACCGACGCCACCACGCTCGACCTGCACGTGGAGCTGTCGCCGCTCAAAACCGAAACCACCTGCACGGTAGAAAACATTTCGGTGGTGCTGCCTCCCACCGGCACGCCCTTCCTGACGCTCACTTTCGAGTCGCTGGTATTCAAGCAGGAAAACGGCAAGGCGCCCGACCTGAAAATCAGCAAGCCCAAGGTAGAGTTTGAGGGCGCGCTCAAGCTGTTGCGGGTGTTGCAGGAGAAATTGCAGCAGCTGCTGGACCTGGGCGACAGCGGCCCAACGGTAGAAGTCACTTCGGTGGGCCTCACGGCTAGCTACACGTTTGCCGTGCCCAGCGTGCAGATGGGCGGCTTTCTGCTGCGCAACATTGCCTTTCGCACGGCCGTTGAGGTGCCGTTTGATGGGCGGCCGGTAACGGTCGGCATCTCCTTTGCCCGGCGCGACAATCCCTTCAACCTCAGCGTGCTTTTGTTTGGCGGCGGGGGCTACATCGACCTGCTGCTCGGGCCCGCCGGCCTGCTGCGCCTGGAGGCGTCGATGGAATTTGGGGCCGCCGTGGCCGTCGATTTTCTGGTGGCGTCGGGCGAGGTGCACGCGCTGGGCGGCGTGCGCTACGTGCAGCGCGGCGCCGACATCGAAGTGGATGGCTACCTGCGCTTTGGCGGCAGCGTGCAGGTGCTCGGCCTGGTGTCGGTGTCGGTCGAGCTGGTGCTGACGCTCCACTACGACTCGGAGCTTGACAAGCTGTGGGGCCAGGCCACGCTCGTGCTGGAAATCAACCTGCTGCTGTACGCCGACTCGGTAGAGCTCGACAGCGGCCCGTGGGTGCTGTACGATGGCCCCGACAACCCCCTAGGGGTTTCCGCCGACCCGGCACCAGCTAGCCGCCGGGTGCCAGGGCCGCCCCCGGCCGGCCTGGCCCCGGCGGCCCCGGTGGCGGAGGGCTTGGCCCCTAGGGTACTTCCGCCCGCTTTTCTCGCTGCGGCCAGCGCCGCCGAAGCCGACCTCCAAACCTGGCAAACCTACCAAGCAGCCTTTGCCCCATGAACCCAACTCCAACCCTAACCAGCGAGCTGCTCTGGATTGCCGTGCCAGGGGGCCTTACCAATAGCAACGGCGCTCAGCTCGCGGTGCTGCGGGTGCTGGTGGTGCCGCGCCTCCAGGGCAGCTCGCTGGCCAGCGAAGGCCTGGCCACCTGGCCGCCGCCGGGCCTGGCCACGGCCACCCTCGCCGTTGAGTTTGGCCCCGATGCCCAGCACCCCGCGCCGCCGGTGCTGGTGGCCCCGCCCCACGTGCAGGCCCAGCCGGGCCTGTGGGAAGCCTTTTTTGGCCCCGATACTCCCTTGCAGCCGGCCAGGCAACCCGCTGCGCCGGCCTCGGTTACCGTGGCCGATACGGGGGCGCAAGCGGCGGCTATCAACGCGACCTTTAGCGCGGCGGCGGCCACCAAGATTACCGCCGACCCCGCCAGCCACGCGGCGCTCGACCAAGTGGTGCGCGAGCAGCTGCGGGCTAAGTGGAGCGACGATACCCCGCCCCTTGCGGCGGCGCCCATCGGGCCCGCGCCCGCCGCTGCGCCGGTCGATTTTCACCGCGCTATTTCCTTGCTTCGGGAGCACCCGGCCGTGTTGCGGGCCCTAGGCCTCATTATCGAGCTGCGGCTGCCCGTGGCCCAGCTGCCGGCCAACCTGGCGGTGGGCGTGGTGCGGGTGCGCTGGCCCGATGCGCCCGCCGCGCCCGCCCTGCCCGCCATCATTTCCCCGTGGACGCGGTACGAGCTTAGCCTGGCGGGCCAAAGCTTTTGGCCCGCTGCCACGCCATCCATCAGCGCTGGCCTGGTGAAGCTGACCGACGACGACCCCGCCAAGCAGCAGCGCTGGGAAGTGGTGACCGTGGACGTGGACGCCGGTGCCCAGCGGCTGCGCGCGGCCGCCCAAACCCTGGCCCCCGCCGACGCGGCCCCCGCTGAGGCGCGCCCCTTAACCGAGCAGCCCCGCCCCGCGGCGCTGCCCGCGCTGCGCACGGCGGGGCTGCAGCTGGTGCGGCGCGGGCGGCAGCAGGATTTTGACGCGCGCCAGCAGACGGCCGCAGCCAACGGGCCGCGCCCGTCCATGAGCACTGCCGAGTTGACCGCCGATGACCTGGTGCTGGGCTACCGCATCGACATTAATCGGGGCGGCGAATGGCGCTCGCTGCACGCCCGGGCGGCTACCTACCGGGCGGGCGGCCTCACCGTGACCACGGAGCAGCCCTTCGAGGAAGGCCACCTCAAAGCCCAGGCGGCCGTGCGCGGCCCCGATGGCACCCTGCGCACCGACGAAGTGGTGGCGCGCTGGAATGGCTGGAGCCTGGCCGTGCCGCCGCCCCTGGCCGCCGGCGCCAGCCAGCTCCCGCCCACGCGCCGCGCCGGCGCGCTGCCCTTTGATTTCGACTTCGATTTCAGCGTCAAAAATGGGTCGTTGCCGCGGCTCCAGTTTACGGAGGCGTACCAGATGCGGGCGCGCATCGCCGACATTGCGGGCGGCGGGCTCGACTTGCTCGACCCGGCCGCCGCTCGCTACGCCACGGCCCGCGTCATCTACCGGCGCTACGAGCCCGTAGCCTCGCCCGAGCTGCGCTTACCCGATGGCGTGCCCCTAACCGGCCTAGGGCCGGGCGAAGCCGTTGACCTGCTGGTTATTCGCAGCGACCCGGCCGGCGACCAGCCTAGCCAGGCGGCGGCCTTTCTAGCCCAAAACCCCGCGTATAAGCCAACGGCCAGCCGCGTGTTGCTGCCCCCGGCCGTGGCGCTGGGACTGGCCCAGCAGCACCCCGGCGCGCAGCTGGGCGCCGATGCCGCCACCCTGGCAGCCCTGCGGCAGGCCGCCGCTCCCAACGGCGCCGACGGGTCGTTATTTGCCAGCAACCTGGCTCTGCCCGACCCGGCCGGCGAGGGCATCGCGGCTTTTTCGCGCCCGGCGCCTGGCGCCGCGGCGCAAGAGCCGCTGCTGCACGGCTGGAGCGGGGCGTGGCCCACGCTGACTGCGGGCCAGCTCACGCTGCTGGAGGCGCCCGGCGCGGCGGCTACCGTGGCGTGGGTGGGCGAGCAGCTGACCGTGGCCCTCCCGGCGGCCGAGCAGCTGACCCTGGAGCTGTCCACGTTTCTGCGGGGCGATTTCCTCGACCACTTTGCCATCAAGGAGCAGCTGCCCAGCGAATCGGAAGCCACGGTGCTCCTCGGCCGCCACCCGCTCGTGACGCCCGCCCACGCCGTCCGCCTCGTGCACGCGGTGCGCCGCCCGTGCCAGCGGCCCGCCGGCACGCTGGTGGCCGCGCGCGAGCCGGGCCAACCCTTCGCGCTGCTACGCCCCAGCCCCCTAGGGGTGCATGGCAAGAGCACGACCAAGCTAGAGATAACTGCCGCCTGGACGGAGTACAGCGACGAAACTACCCGCAGCGTAGTGGCCGCGCCGGTGCAGGCCGTCGTCATCGGGCCCTACGATACGGCCCTGGGCGAGCCCCTGCGCCACGAGCTGGGCGACACTCGTCACCGCCTGGTCAGCTACACGCTCACCGCCGTCAGCCGCTTTCGGCAATTCTTTCAGGCCAACGAAGCCGACGAAGCCTTTTTGGTGAAAACGACGCTGCCAGCGGTGAGCGTACCCAGCTCGGCGCGTCCGCAGCCGCCCGTGGTGCGCTCGACGCGCCCCGCCTTTCACTGGGAGCAGGAAAGCCCGGCCACCGCTGGCTCGCCCCAAACCATTCGGCGGCGCCAGAGCCGGCTGCGGGTCGAGCTGGAGCGGCCCTGGTTTCAAACTGGGGAGGGCGAGCGGCTGGCCGTGGTAATAGGCCCAAGCAACCCGCCCGACCCCGCCGCGCAGCCCTTCCTCACGCAGGTGGGCGGCGACCCCATCTGGGACACGCCGCTGCCCGAGCAGTGGCCGACGCCGCAGGCGTTTGCCGCTACTGCGGGCGCGCCGGCCCAAGTGGCGACCGATGCGGGCGCCGCTACCGTGGTGGCGGTTCCCTACGAGGCGTGGTTTCACGACGACTGCTGGTACGCCGACATTGCGCTGCCCGCGGTAGCGGCCGCTTCCTACTGCCCCTTCGTGCAGCTGGCCGTGGCGCGTTATCAGCCCGATAGCCTAACCCAGCTTGAGCTCTCGGCCATTGTGCGCACCGAGCCGGTGCCCCTGCTGCCCGACCGCACGCTCACTGTAACGCAGCCCGAGGCCGAAACCGTTGAGGTGCTCCTAGAGGGCCTAGGGCCGGTGGGCCCGCAGCCCAACCGCGTAGACCTCATCGTGGAGCAGTGCGCACTGCCGCCCGAGGTGGCCGCCAGCGCTACCGAGCTGACCTGGCTAGCGGCTGCGTCCCCCGAAGTGCCCTCCTGGGTGCTGCAAGGCACGGTGAGCGGCCCACTCGGCACCCGCCTGCGCGCCGCGCTGCCCCCGGCCGCGCCCGGCAGTGCGCTGCGCGTGCGCGTGCGCGAGGTCGAGCGCATCAACCCCCCGGCCGGCGCAGCCGCCCAGCCCGGCACCGAAGCCGAGCTAACCGAACGCATGGTGTTTATGGATATAGTGCAGTTGCCATTGAAATGAATGTCTGATTATCAGGCAATAAGCAGCTAGATGAACTAACTGGTGGCCGTGAGTTGGCAGCGCGTTAGAAACGGCCCGCCAAATTTCCGGTAGTCAACCCCTTCTCTGAGCTATGTTACAATCTTCGCTCTTGGGCGCTAGCCCTGTCCTCACCGCCGTAGCCAACGGCGCCCAGCCTATCCAGCCATCCCTCGAACCGTCGGACGCGGTAGCGCGGGTGCAGCAGGCGCTTATCTGCCTCGACTTCGAGCTGCCGGTAGCGGGCATCGACGGCATTTTTGGCACCGAAACCGGGGCGGCCGTGGTTGCCTTTCGCACCAGCCGGGGACTATCGCTGGCGGCCCCCGTGCTAGACGCGGCGATGCTGGCGCAGCTCGACCTGGAAATAGCTTACTGCGAGTGCGTTAGTGGCGACCAGGTGCTCGACGAGCCCGCTGTATTGAGCAGAGACCCCTACTTCGGGGGTATTCTCGACATCCTGTACCCAGACCGCAGTATCCCGGACAAGATTCTCCGTTTCTTTGAGCTGTCCGACGAGTTTTGCCTGCCGCTGTCGCCGCTCTTTGGCCCCAAGGTAGCCAGCCTCTTGGGCCGGCTGGTCGAGCCAAAGTTTCAGCAGGACTACAACAAGCTTCAGGGGGCAGCGCCGGGCAGTGATTTTTTTGATTTAACCAACGAAGCCCAGACCTACACTAGTTTTTTGCGGACTTACAACCCGGCCGTGCCGGAAGCTACCATTGCCAGCACCGGCGCCAGCGTGCGGCCCGACATCCTGCGGCACCGCGGCGACCAGCCCGAATGGTACGAAATCAAGCCTTTGTCTCCCAGCGGGGTGGTGGAGTGGCTAAACAAAGCTCGAAAGTTGCGCAGCAATTACCAAGGTGCATTTCCTTACGTAGCCGGCCGGCAGTATACCCCTAGCTGAGAGATTGAGCTAGGCCGGTTCTGGACGCCGGAAGGGGAGCGCCTCCAGGTTTTTCTGGAGCCGAGGCGCCCGGCGCTGGGCATGGTGCTGTATCGAATTTGCCTGCGGGGCGACTACGTGCAGTACTTCAACCGGGTGCGGCTAGTGGCGGGCATCCTGGCCATCCTGGCGGCGCTGGCTCCCGAAATGCTGGCCGTTGGGGCCGCGGTGGGCGAAGTGGCCGCCTACGTGGAGCTGGTAACGGCGCTGGCTGCCAAGTACGGACTAGCACTTCCGGTCTTGCTGCCAGCCTTGTAAATGCGCCTGCGCTGCGGCCCTATTCAAGTAGCAGACAAAGGCCGCGTACGGGCTTTTCAGAGTAGGTATGGCCTAGGGCCAGCCGGGCAGCACGCGCCCACTACCTGGTAGCTATCGGCAAAGGCACTCACCCTCTGCTCTGGAATGGATGGGCTAAAAGTCAGCTGATTACGCAATAAGTTTTTCAAGCACGTTAACCTTCCTGCCCCATGTCCGATTCCACAACCGCGCCTGCGGCGGCGGCCGCCGACCCAGCCGCCGCGGCTGGCCCGCAGGCAAGCCGCCGCCTGGTGCCCCCGTATTATCCCATCGTGTACGTGCGGGGATACGCCATGACGGGCAGCGAGCGCGACGAAACCTTCCACGATGGCTACTACGGGTTTGCGGCTACCTCGGTGCGTAAGCGCCAGGGCCCGCCCGACCCGGACCGGTACCTGATTCCGGACGTGTTTGAGGGCCAGCTCATGCGGTTCATCAAGGACTTTGGCTACGCCGACGCCATCAACCGGGGCAACCGGGTCGAAAAACCCCCTAAGAATACCGTGTTTAACCCCTCGCGCAGCCTGTGGATTTCGCGCTTCTACGACCCCGACGTGCTGAGCCAGAAGCTGCGCGGCATCGAAGACCATGCCCGCGACCTGCAGCGGCTAATCTGCGATATTATTCCGGCCGAGCTGCGCGAAAGCGGCCTGGACCTGGGGCCCGACCAGCAGAACTACCGGGTCATCTTGCTGGCGCATTCGATGGGGGGGCTGGTGTGCCGCACGCTGCTGCAAAACCTGCTGCCCGCCGCGGGCCAAGACCCGGCCCGTTGGGTGCACCGCTTCGTGACGATGGCTACGCCGCACGGCGGCATCGACCTGGGCAGCCTGCCCGATGGCGTGGAGCAGTGGCTGGTGAACACGCTGAACCCCAACGACGCCAGTATCTTTGAGGAGGCGCGCATGCGGCAGTACCTACGGCTGCCCGACCCCCAGGAGCCGGTGCATAGCCTAGGCGGCCACTTCCCAGTAGCGCGTTGCCTGTGCCTGATTGGCTCCAACTACAAAGACTATGCGGTGGGGGCCAACCTGGTGCGCCGCGCCACTGGCTCGTTCAGCGATGGTCTGGTGAAGCAGAACAATGCCTATCTGGTAGACGGGCCGCGCCCCACCCAGGGCGACTACCCGCCCGAGCGCCGGGCATTCTACGCCAACGTGCACAAGTCGCACTCCGGCTACGAGGGCATTGTCAATTCGTATGAGAGTTGGGAAAACGTGCACCGCTTTCTGTTCGGCGATGTGCAGGCCGACATCAAGCTGGCCAACCTGGTGCTTGATACCCCGCCGCCGGCCCCTACTGAGCGGCTATTTTACGACGTAGAATATTCCTTTACCGTGCGGGGCACCAATACCAAGATGCACTGGCGGGCGCAATTTCCCTGCGAAAACGCCCTGCGCTTCGAGCGCCAGCAACTGGAAGGCGACCTTTTGCATCTGCACACCGCCTTTTTAAATACGGCCCTGCGGCCCGACTTGCCACCAGAGGCCGACCCCGCCGAGCGCGACCCTAGGGATAGCACGCGGACGGTATCCCGCTACCTCTACTTTCTGCTTACGCTGCGCGTAGTCGAATACCGGGTGCAGGAAGCCAGCGGTATACTGAACGCATTCAAACAGTGGGTCGGCATTGACTCGGGCTACGATGGCACGCCCGTGTATGCGGAGGCCCTCGAATTGCGCGTCGATGCCCTCACGTACGCCGTTTCCTACCGGTGGCTTTCCGACCCCGCTTCCACCGCCGGCTGGACCCCGGCCACCCAAACTAACGGGCCTGATGCCAACGACTACCACCTCCCGCTACGGGCCGGCGGCGCCCTCACGGGTGACTTTAGCCTGCACGCCCGCCGCTGGTCATAGCCAGCGGGCGTGGCCGTAAAGGCAGCCTTATTTGCCACCTACAGCAGTTTTGAGGTCCGTGTACGGTAGGGGCGGAGCTTGCCCCCGCCCGCCATTGAACGACGCAACTGCCGCTATTAGGGCAGGTGCAGGTAGTCAGGGGCGACGGCTCGTTTGCCGGGCTCTTTGCCGGCCACCTGCGCCAGTGCTATGGCCTACGGTCGGAAAAGCCGACGCACAGCGTGCTGAAAAAGCAGCGCTCAGCCACGCCAGGAATCGCTGGTTAGGCGAGCGCACCCTGGCGTGGCTGAGTGCCAACCGCCGCTTATAGAAAGAGGATGGTCGGTTGCTGAATCATGCAAATGCTTAGCTGCCATGGGCTAACATTCGGCGCATTCTTAAATTCTGCTAATTCGTACAGCTTCTAAGACTTAGGTCCAAAGAGGTAGGATGCTGCCAATTGAAAGCCGTAGTTGTGGATGACAGGGGCGGCAAACGTGTTGCCCGCGTTTGCCGCGTAGGCGGCCCCGATGTCGCGTAGGCCGTAGTTGAAGCTGAATTGCAGTTGCACCACTGGTAGCCCGTAGCCCACCCCGGCCTGCACGCCGTAGTCAAGCCTGCGGGAATAGTAATTGGTATCGCGGCTAGAGGTGGCATAGGTATCGCCCGCTACAACATTGCCCGCGAAGACACGACCATTGGACGGGCCACCGTAGCCCGCCGAGATGGCGCTGGTGTACTTGCCCCCTAGTAGAAATGCCAGGTAGGGCCCGGCAAACACCTGGAAGCCTTTGCCGTGGCCGTGCTCGCTATAAAGTAAGTTCACGGGCACGCTCAGGTAATCAAGCCGAAACTCGTAGTGCTGGTTGTAGTAATAGTTGTTAGGCTGGTAATAGGAGTTATCGTCGATGCGCGGGGTGCGGCGCACGTAGTGCACAGCCGGCTGTAAGGAGAATAAGTTGCCTAAGTCAACTTGCGCCACTAGGCCCGCTGTGAAGCCAGAGCCAAACTTGCCGGAGGTGCTAATGTAGCTGGGGTAGTCGGCAACGTGATAGGTGGCGGAAGAGAGGGTGTAGCCGCCCTGCGGGCCGAAGCGAAACTGAGTCTGCGCCTGCGCCGCCAGGCTAGTTAAGCTTAGTAAGGCTAGGGTTGGTAAAGGGTGTTTCATAAGGGGAGGAAATAGGAAAGGAAAATAAACACAACGGTCCCTGCCTGGGGGCAGGGTGGCTAGAAATCGCGCTCGTTCTTGACTTTGCCGGCCATTGTGAAGTCTAGATTGCGTAGGAAGCAAAGCCGTGCTTAGCGAATAATCTCTACCGCCCCTTTGTAGCGAACGCCAGTGGCAGCTTGGTGCAGCACGTAGTAGTAAACGCCCGGGGCCGCCGCTGGCCCCCAATCGTTGGCATATGCCGTTGTGGTGTATACCTGGCGACCCCACCGGTTGAAAATGGTCAGTTCCCAGGGGCCAGCGGCTAGCCCAGCCGGGGCGAAGGAGTCGTTGCGCCCGTCCCCGTTAGCCGTAACCACATTCGGTAGTAAAAGGCAACTTTGGTAAGCAATGCGCCGCGTAACTGCGTGCTGCGCGCAGGGCGTTGTGATGACTAGCTCGTAGGTGCCGGGTGTGCTCACCGTTAACGAGGCGGCGGTGGAGCCGTCCGACCAGCGGTAAGCTAGATGATTTCCCATGGGGGCTTGCAGCACTAACGTGGTGCCCTCGCAAAGGGTAGTATCAGCCCCTAGGGTGAATGCGGGCAGGGGAGGCGCCGCGGCAACCCGCCACGTAGCGGTGCTGCTGCAGCCACTGGCAGAAGTAGCTCGCAGGGAATAAAGACCCGGCTGCCCGATGCGGATGACCTTGGTGGTTTCTCCCATGCTCCACTGGTAGGCGGTTGCTGGGCTACCGCCAGCAGTTAAGCGTCCTACTTGGCCCGCGCACAGCACAGAGTCGCCCTGAATTACTGCAGCAGGTACGCTTACCTGCTGCGTGCGAGAGAGGGTGCACCCGTTGGCAAACGTAGCGGTTACAGAATACGCCCCTGGCTGCGTGATAGCCACTATAGAACTTGCCTCGCCCGTGCTCCAGCGGTAAGCAACAGCGCCCGGGGCTAGGGCCTCTAGTGTGGTGCGGCTGCCTGCGCAGAGCAGGGAGGGCCCTTGCAGTTGAAGCGTCGGCTGGCGGACGCGCACTTGCTGCGTGGCCTCGCAGCCGGAGCTGTAGTGGACCGTGAGCGAGTACACGCCGGGTTGCGTAACGTCAATAGAGGCGGTGGTAGCGCCGGTGCTCCACGCGTAGGCAACGGCGGAAGTACCGCCTAGGGCAGTCAGCGTCAGCGGCTGCCCCGCGCACAGCAGGGTGTCGCCCTGGATGCGGAGAGGAGGATTGGCCACTTGTACGCGGTGGGTGGCGGTGCTGACCTGCCCGTCGGCGAAGGTGGCGCTTACCTGGTAGGTGCCCGCCTGCGTCACGGGCAGGGTGGCGGTAGTTGCCCCCGTGTTCCAGCGGAACGTGGCCGGGCTGGGGGACGCTACTGCCGTAAGCTGTACTTGGCCCCCTGCACAAACGGCGGTATCCCCCACAATCTTCACCGTAGGCGGCGTGGGATTAATCTGAAATGCCCACCAGTCGGGCTTTACGTAATCGCCTGGCTTATGAGTGGCTAACTTTTGAGAGACTAAGTCCTCCGAGTCAGTGAAACCGCCTATCACCAGCTTATTAGCCGCCGTTAGTACCAGACTGCTTAGCCAATCTGACCTGCTGCTGCCAAAGGTGCGGTCCCATTCTACTTTGCCCTGCGCGTCTACCTGGACCACCCAAGCGTCTTCATGCCCGCGGTTTGCCTCGCTGTGGTTTCCAGAAATGCCGGACCAGGAAAACCCACCCAAGAGGTAGTGACCATCGGGCGTCAAGAGCACATCAGTGAGCTGGTCGTAGCTCGTGCCCCCAATCGTGCGGTCCCACTGCTTGCGTCCTTGGGCATCTACTTTAATCAGCCAATAGTCACCGGAATTACCTAGGTAAGGCTCGCTTTTATCGCCCGACATATCGGACTCCGACGTGCCCCCTAGCAGGTAGCCTCCGTCGGGCGTGGGCTGAATAGCGGCTAAAAACTCATCGCTCCGCCCGCCGTAGGTCCGGTCCCACTGCTTGCGCCCCTGGCCATCTAGCTTTACCAGCCAGTAATCAAGCTGCCCCTGGCCCGGCTGCGTTTTGTCGCCGCTGACGCCCGAACTGGATTCCCCACCTAGCAAGTACCCTCCGTCGGGCGTTTGTCGCGCTATGCGCAGCCACTCGTAGCCCTGCGCCCCAATCGTGCGGTCCCACTGCTTATGTCCTTGGGAATCAAGTTTTACTATCCAGTAGTCCCCCGCGTTATCAATGTAGCCCGTTTTATCCCCGGATACGGGCGAATTTGAAGTGCCCGCCAGCAAGTAGCCCCCGTCGGCCGTGGCTTGTAAGCTCCAGAGGATATCGTTACCCGTACCACCAAAAGAGTGCTCCCACTGCGTGGTCCCTTGGGCATCCAGTTTGACTATCCAGTAATCAATTAAGCCCTGGCTAACCTGCGTTTTATCGCCGCTTTTGCCGGAGGTAGAAGTGCCGCCCACAATACAACCCCCATCGGCCGTCGGCTGCAAGTCCTGCAAGCAGTCCACCCCGGTCCCGCCCAGCGTCTGGTCCCATTGCTTGTGGCCGGTGGCGTCCACCTTTATCACCCAGTAGTCCTCGTCGCCCCTACTAGGTTGACTGCGGTCACCGCCTTCTATAAGGTCGTTGGAGCCCCCTAGTAAGTATCCGCCCCCCACTGCCGGCCGCAGGCAGGCGAGCTGGTTCAATCCTGCCGTGCCATAGGAGCTACTCCACTGCACCGTAGGAGTCTGGGCTGACACCTGAAAAGATACTAGCGTAAGTGCCCCCAGGTAACTTACCCGCTGAGCCCAACCCTGCGCACGGAATAAATAGGATAAAAATGATAAAAAATTAACTAGCAAACGGAATGCAAGCACTAGTGATGGAGAATAAAATATACTTTATTCAAAGCTATTAGCATAATCTTAGTTTATAAAATGAGACAACTAGTAATAAGCTTATATTAATACTTATTCTTGATTATGGGATGTAAGCGGGCGCGATTAATCAAGCAAGCCCGAAGTGGCCGTATGAGGTTTTTTCCTAGGTTCTTTTTTCTCCCGGTAACCCACTTGCCTCTCTGGCTGCCGTGAGGGTAGAAGCAACTAGCCGGTGCTACTTTGTGCCCCGTTATGTGCACCCCGGCGGCCAATTTCTACTAATTGCATGATTGCTTACTCCGAAGACCAGGCGCGGGCCTTCGTAACCGATGCGGGCACGCTGCAGCGGGGGCAGCAGCTGGCCCAGCCCACCAAGTGGAGCAACCTAGGCCGCACCGCCGACACCGCCTGGGGCGAGTGCGCGGGCAGCGGCGCCAAGCCCTACCTGACGGGCATCGACCTGCGCGAGCCGGCCTTTAAGTGCTCGTGCCCTAGCCGCGTGTTTCCGTGCAAGCACGGGGCGGGCCTACTGCTGCTGCTGGCCCGCCAGCCCGCCCTTTTCGCGGCTACTACGCCGCCGGCGTGGCTGGAAGAATGGCTGGCCAAGCGCCAGCAAACTCAGGCCAAAAAAGAAGAAAAGGCCGCGGAGCCTCGCCCGGTAGCACCCGAGTCGGCAGCCGTAGCGGCCGACTCCGAGCCCACGAGCACACCTGGCAGCGGCGTAGCGCCCGCCCGGCTGGCCCGCATGGCGCAGGGGGCCGATGAGCTGGAAATCTGGCTGCTCGACCTGGTGCGCCACGGGCTGGCAACCCTCAACCAGCAGCCCCCCAGGTTTTGGGAAAGCCAGGCCGCCCGGCTGGTAGACAACCAGCTGCCGGGCCTGGCGAGCACCCTGCGCGAGCTAGCCACGCTGCGCCACGCCCACGCCGACTGGCCCGCCCGGCTGCTGGCCCGCCTAGGCGAGCTGTATTGGCTGGTGCGCGCCTTCCAAAACCACGCGCAGCTGCCTGCCGCCACCCGGCAGGAAGTGCTGCAGCAAGTGGGCATTGCCATCAAGAAAGAAGAGCTGCCCGCCTACGCCAGCCCCGTAGCCGACGAGTGGCAGGTGGTCGGCCAGTTTACTTGGGAGGAAGAGCGCCTGACGGCCCGCCGCAGCTGGCTCTATGGCCTGGGTACCGGCCGCCACGCGCTGGTGCTGGAGTTTGCGTTTGGCAGCCAGGCTTTTGCGACGCCGCTGGTGCCGCAGGGTATTTATGCGGGAAGCTTGCTATTTTACCCTGGGCCCTCACCGCTGCGGGCCGCCCCCGCCGCGCTGACGTTTGTGGGCTCGGCTTCTTTGGCTGGCGCGCCGGCCGCGCAACAGCCTGGCCAGCTGCTCGCTGCCTATGCGCAGGCGCTGGGCCAGCAGCCGTGGCTGCGCGAGTGGCCCGCCACCCTAGGGCCGGTGCAACTGGCGCAGCAGCCCACGGGCCATTGGGCCCTGGTGCACGCCACCGACTCCGTGGCGCTCCCGCTGCGTTTTACGGATGGCGATGCGCCCTGGCAGCTGCTGGCACGTAGCGGAGGCCAGCCCATGACCCTGTTTGGTGAATGGGACGGGCGCGCGTTTCGGCCGCTCAGCAGTTGGCCCAGCCGGCCAGAAAGCGCAGTGCCGGCCGCCCCACCGCTCGGGCCGGCCGCCGCTGGCGAGGCCACCGCCAGCGGGCCGCCTAGGTCGGCTTTTCCGCCCTTTGCGCAGCTCTTGCGTATTGCCCTGCTGGGCACCCGCCAGAGTGGGGAGGCGGTGCCGCTGGTGCCGGGGCTAGCCACCCCCGCCAATAGCCCCGAGCAGCAGGTGCTGCTGGCAGCGGGCACCTTGGCCCTGTTGCAAAAGGCCGGTTTCCAGCCTCCTAAAGCCACTGCCGAACCGCCTGCCCCGGCCCCCGCCGATACCTGGCAGCCGCTCGGGCCCCTAGGGACCGATGCCTTCCGCACGCTGCTGGCCAATAACCAGTACGCGGCTTTTCGCACCGACTACTGGCAGCAGCTAGCAAAGCACCAGCGCCTGGTGCCGCCGGCGCTGCTGGTTGCGGCTCTGAATACAGAGAGCTTTCGGCAGTACTCGCCGGGTAACCTGGCTTTGCTGGGCGAGCGCGGCCGGTGGCTGGCGCAGCAGAACCCCGACTGGCACGCCGTACTAGCGCCCGAGCAGCCGGCCGAGGACCTAGGTACCTGGGAAACCGGCACGCTAGCCCAGCGCAAGCGCTTTATCGGGCAGCTGCGCCAGACGGATGCCGCGCTGGCCCGGCAGCTCCTAGGGGCCGCTTTGCCCGCCGAGCCTGCCGCCACCCAGGCCGCCCTGCTGGGCGAGCTGGCTTCCACCATCGAGGCGGCCGATGCGGCGCTGCTGACCGCCTACCTTTCCGCTAAAAGCAAGGAGGTGCGCCAAACCGTGGTGCCGCTGCTGGTGCGCCTGCCGCAGTCGGAAGTGCTAGCGCGGCTGTGGCAGCGCGCCGCGCCCTATTTAAGCCTGAAGCGCCCGCTGCTGGGGCGTACCAAGCTGCTCGTGGCGCTGCCGGAGAGCTGGGATAAAGCGTGGCAGGCCGACGGCATCGAGCAGAAAACGACGAGCATCGAAGGTGGCGGGGAGCGCGCCGGCTGGCTGGGCCAGCTGCTAAGCCTACTGCCGCCCAGCCGCTGGACCACCCACCTAGGGGTGTCGGCCGACGAGCTGCTAAACCTGGCCGCCGAAACCGAGTGGCACACGCTGCTGCTGCGGGCCTGGGCGCGAGCCACCTATCTGCATCAGGAGAAAGCCTTTGCGGCGCCCCTGCTGCTGCGCCACTTCACTCAGCCCACGTTGCTGGCTCAGCAGCAAGTCACCCACCTGTTTGCGCTGCTGCGCGCGGACGAGAAGCTGGCGTTGCTGCGCGCCCAACTGCCGCCCCGCACGAGCGAACTCCCGAGCTTTCTGCCCGAGCTGCTGGCTTACGTCTCCGCGCCGTGGCCCGCCGATGTGGTGCAGGCGGCGCTCCGCTTTAGCGCGACGGTGCTAGCGCCGGCCGCGGTTTACCAATACACCGAGCCATACCAGCGCTTCGCGGCGCTGTTGGCGCGCCTGGCCAGCAGCCTGCCCGACGACCAATTTTCGACCTGCACAAACGTGCTGGCGCCCCTAGCGGTCACTTATCCACCCGTGGCCACGCTCGTCGAGCACTTTGTAGAGTCAGTGCGCTTCCGCCAGCAGCTAACCGCCAGTCTTACCGAACCTTCCACCCCTTCTACTTTCTAAGTTCCCGCATGGCCCCTTCCTTGCCGACCGACCTGCTGCGCCCCCACGCCGAAGACCTCTACGCCGAGGAGCTCGCTGCCCTCAAAGCCGCCGACGACCGCCCCAAGCCGCCCAACTGGCAGCTCTCGCCCTGGGCCGTGGTCACGTACCTCCTAGGTGGCAAATTGGATAATGGCTTCGAGATTGAGCCCAAGTACATCGGTCAGCGGCGGCTGATGGAAATCGCGGTGGCGACCCTGGCCACCGACCGCGCCCTGCTGCTGCTCGGCGTGCCCGGCACCGCCAAAAGCTGGGTGAGCGAGCACCTTACGGCCGCCATCAGCGGGCACACCAACCTGCTGGTGCAGGGCACCGCCGGCACCGCCGAAGACAGCCTGCGCTACTCCTGGAACTACGCCCGCCTGCTCGCCGAGGGTCCCTCGCTGGCCGCCCTGGTGCCCAGCCCGCTCTACAAAGGCATGCAAACCGGCCAGCTCGTGCGCATCGAGGAGCTCACCCGCATCCCCTCCGACGTGCAGGACACGCTGCTAACCATGCTCTCCGAAAAAGTGCTGCCGATACCCGAGCTGAGCACCGAAATCCAGGCCACTCAGGGCTTCAACGTCATTGCCACGGCCAACGACCGCGACCGCGGCGTAAACGAGCTGAGCAGCGCCCTGCGCCGCCGCTTCAACGCCGTGGTGCTGCCCCTGCCCGCTAGCCTGGCCGAAGAAGTCCAAATCGTGCAAACCCGCGTAGCCAAGCAGGGCCGGGCCCTGCAGCTGCCCGTGGAGGCCCCAGCGCTGGAGCAAATCAGCCGCCTGGTCACCATCTTCCGCGAGCTGCGGGCGGGCGTCACCGACAACGGCAAAACCAAGCTCAAGAGCCCCAGCGGTACCCTTAGCACCGGCGAGGCCATCTCGGTGATGAACGCCGGCCTGGCGCTGGCCGCCTACTTCGGCGACGGCACCCTGCGCGCCCATGACCTAGCCGCCGGCCTCACCGGCGCCGTGGTCAAAGACCCCGCCCCCGACCGCGTGGTGTGGCTCGAATACCTAGAAACCGTAGTAAAGGAGCGCGACGGCTGGAAGGATTTGTACCGCGCGTGCCGGGAGGTAGTGGAGTAAGTGGTTGCTAAACGTAATAATTAAGATGGTTTTTTCTGCTTTGCCTCAAGGCCGTAACCTAGGGCTATTAGTGCTGCTCCTTTTGCCGTGTCTATACACTGCGCTAGCCTCACTACTTGCCTGGACAGGAGTAGAGGGGCGCTATATCATCATTACACTCACGAGCGCCCATTATTAGGGTTTTATCACCGTAGCGAGTTGCTTTATTAGTTATCTGTGGCTGCCCTCGTACTTCCGCTATGCACTTGGTATCACCTTATTGCTAAATCTATGTAATCTGGTCGCTCTTCTACCTGGTGTTGTATCAATGGGCCTTTCCTTCGGTGAAGTGCGCGTAGGGCTCAACCCTTTTGCGCTGCCCTTGCTCATTATCTACTATTCTCTGAATCGCTCGGCTGTCCACGCTTTTACTCGCAAATACCTGTTGCCTACTCCGTCGCCGGCAGCGCTAGCCCGCCAGCGTCGCGAGAGCATCAACCAGTTTAAAGAGACGTTCAAGCGCAAGTCTAATGAGAGCTTACAGCAGATGCTAGCCGACAACAGGCTAGTTTCTAACGCCCTGGTTGCAGCGCGCGAGCTTTTGGAAGAGCGCGGTATACTATCCCGTTAATCTTATAGTTGCGTTGTTACTCATGCCTACCGCTTTAGCGGGTAAGGTAACATTATAAGCCAATTATTTCGGCTTAAGCTTCAACCCAAAGAAAGGCTTCCCATTCACTCCTTAGTTACTTCGCTGCTATGGTTAATGACGCCCTAAACCACATTTCACATTGGCTAGCGCGCCATGCCCCTCGTATTCTAAACGAGAGCCTAAGTCCTGGTGCTTCTGAAGCTGATTTAGCAGCTCTAGAAGCCGCCATTGGCCAGCATCTACCGGCGGATTATAAAGCCTTATACCTACGCCATGACGGCCTAAACGAAGAAGCTGAAAACTTCGGCAACTTCTTCTATGGAATGAGCTTCCTACCCTTGGCGGAGGTAGCAGCCAACTGGCAACGCCGGGCCGACGTGCGAGTACCCGTACCGGTGCGTCACGCTCACTCTGGTCTTAAAGCCGACAACATGCAACGTCCGCAGTGGCTCTGCCTAGGTTTTGATGGCTCCCACGTATGGCTTTGCGTGGATTTAGACCCGGCGGGTGGGCACCGCTACGGGCAGATTATTCTGGTAGACGAAGAAGCAGAAACCGCCTTTACTGTCGCTGATTCAATTGTAGGCTTACTCACCGATTTTGCCCACGACTTGCAAAAAGGCCGTTATGCGCTCGACCCCGATGCCCTAGCGGATGATAACGAATACCTCTTACCGAACGCCGAGATTGACCTCGTCAACTGGTCAACTGCTGCCCGCTGGGCATCTTTCCACGCTTAGCCTATGCCCACCGACCTGCGTCTCTTCGGCATTCGCCACCACGGCCCCGGCAGCGCGGCTAGCCTCGTAGCCGCGCTCGATGCCTTCCGGCCCGACATCGTGCTGCTGGAGTGCCCCGCCGATGCGGAAGCGGCCCTAGCCACCGCCACCCACCCCGAGCTGCGGCCGCCGGTGGCGCTGCTCGTCTACAACCCCAAGCAGCAGGGGCAAGCGTCGTTTTTGCCGTTTGCCGAGTTTTCGCCCGAGTGGCAGGCCATTCAGTGGTGCGCCCGCCACGCGGCCCACGTGCGCTGCATGGATTTGCCCATGGCCCTGCGCTTCGGCCTGAAAGACGCGGTGGCCGAGGCCCTAGCCCCCCCTAGCGCCCCCGAGCCCGCCGCCCCCGACCTAGGGCCGGCCGCTGAAACCCCAGCCGCCAGCGAGCCCGCCGACGCGCTCGAAGCCGACCCGGTGGCCTACATCGCCCGGCTGGCGGGCTACGCCGACTCGGAGCAGTGGTGGGAAACCCACCTCGAACACGCCCCCGGCAACGCCGATACCTTCGCCGTGGTGCTCGACCTGATGACGACCTTGCGCGAGGAACTAGCCCGCCCGGAAACCGAGGAAACCCTGCTGCGCGAGGCCTTCATGCGCGAAACCCTGCGCGCCACCCTAGGCCAGGGCTACGCCCGCGTAGCGGTAGTGTGCGGCGCCTGGCACGCGCCGGTGCTGCAACCCGAGCTGTTCAAGAAAGAAGACAAGGCTCGCCTCAAAGGCCTGAAGAAAGTGCCCACCGAAACCACTTGGATTCCGTGGACTTACGAGCGGCTGTCCTTCAGCTCGGGCTACGGGGCGGGGGTGCTGTCACCGGCCTGGTACGAGGTACTGTTCAGCCAGCCCCGCGCCGAGGTGCTCACCCACTGGATGGTGCAGGCCACGCGCCTGCTGCGCGGGCAAGACGTGGATGCCTCCTCGGCCCACGCCATTGAGGGGGTGCGATTGGCGGCGGCGCTGGCCGCCGTGCGGGGCCTGACCCTGCCGGGCATTGATGAGCTGCAAGAGGCGGCCGTGGCCATCCTAGGGGGCGGCTACGCCGAGCCGCTGGCCCTGGTGCACCGGGCGCTGGTTATTGGCGAGAAGCTGGGCGAAGTGCCCGCCGGCCTGCCCGCCACACCCTTGCAGCAAGACCTAGCCCAGCAGCAAAAGACGCTGCGCCTCAAGCCCGAAGCCCTGCCCAAGCCGCTCGACCTCGACCTGCGCCAACCCACCCAGCTCGACCGCAGCCACCTGCTGCACCGCTTGCGCCTGCTCGATATCACCTGGGGCAAGCCCGAAGAGGTGGCGGGCAAGAGCGGCACGTTCCACGAGCTCTGGAAGCTGGCCTGGCAGCCCGAGCTGGCGCTGGCCGTGATTGAGGCCGGGCGCTGGGGCAATACCGTGCTCGCCGCCGCTGCGGCCCGCGCCACCGCCCGCGCCGCCGAAGCCACCACCCTCGAAGCCGTGAGCCAATTGCTGGAAGACGCCCTGCGCGCCGACCTAGGGCCCGCCATTCCGGCGCTGGTGGCGCGGCTCGAAAGCATCGGGGCCAGCACCCGCGACGTGGCGCACCTGCTCGCCGCCCTGCCCCCGCTGGTGCAGGTGCTGCGCTACGGCAACGTGCGCCGCACCGATACGCAGCAGGTAGCCCAGGTAGTGCAGCAACTAGTGCCGCGCCTCTGCATTGGCCTGCCCGCCGCCTGTACCGGTCTCGACTACGCCGCGGCCCAGCCGCTGCTGGCGCGCATCGAGGCAACCCACCAAGCCATCCGGCTGCTCGAAAACCCCGCCCACGCCGCCGACTGGTACGCCGCGCTGGCCGCCGTGCAGCGTAACGCCGCCAGCAACGGCCTGCTGGCCGGGGCCGCCGCCCGCTTTCTCTTCGACGCCCAGCAAGCCGATGCTGCCGCCACGGCCACCACGCTCGGCCTGGCCCTAGCCCCCGCCCAGCCCACCGACTACGCCACCGCCTGGATTGAGGGCTTCCTGCGCGGCAGCGGCCTGCTGCTCATCCACCACCGCGAGCTATTCGGCCTGCTCGACACCTGGCTAGGTAACCTGCCCGAAGACACCTTCCGCGAAATCGTGCCCCTGCTGCGCCGCGCCTTCACCGACTTCTCGCTCCCCGAGCGGCGGCAGCTACTAGAGCTAGCCAGCCGCGATGCCACGGCGCCCGTGGCTAGCGCCGATGAGGCTGACTTTGACTGGGAGCGCGGGGCGCTGGTGCTGCCGGGACTCTACCAACTGCTGGGAGTGCCTTCGTAATAAACTACCCTTTGATAAATCCCTTCTCTGACGAGTCATGCTGAGCTTGCCGAAGCATCTCTACCGCATCCATCCCTAGGTCCGTTCAACGGGGCGGTAGAGATGCTTCGGCAAGCTCAGCATGACAGCGTACTTTCTCTTGTAAATCGTCCCTTTCTACACACCTAGTAAGCTATGGCTGACACTTTTCCCTTTCTAATTCATAAAATTGAGGATATTCATCCTCTAATGCCCAAACGGATTTTTAGCATTTTAGTAGATGTAGGCAGTTATGAACACGGAGACGTTTTCGAGCAATACGGTTACACTGGTAATGGACCTTCTTGGGCCGAGCACATCCAAGCCATTATCGAAGTACACGACCCTAAGCTACTAGACCACCTAGAACGAGATGAAGAGGGCGATACCTACCTCATTTATGCTGATAGCCAGATGGCAGTCGATAGGTTTCTGAAATTGACTGTCCCCATCTTTTCAGACCCGGCGAAGCTGGACGAGCACCTTAGCCAAACGGACCCGGAGGAGTTTTTTGAGCTAGAATAATGGCTGACAATTCAACCCGCTGGAAACTCGTGATGGGCAGCGCCGCCGACGCGGCCGACTCTGTGCCCCTGCCGCCCGACTACGGCCGCATGGATGAAGTGCTCACCGCCCTCTACGACGGCGACAAGGCCGAGCGCAAGGCGGGCCTGGGTGGCTCGGCGCCCCGCGTGAGCCGCTGGCTGGGCGACATCCGCGCGTACTTTCCCACCGAAGTAGTGGCCGTGATGCAGCAAGACGCCATGACGCGCCTAGGGCTCAACCAGCTGCTGCTGGAGCCCGAAATCATGCGCACGGTGCAGGCCGACGTGCACCTGGTGGGCACCCTTCTATCCCTGAGCCGCGTGATGCCGCAAAAGGCCAAGTCCACGGCCCGCGAGGTCATCACCAAAGTGGTGCGCGAGCTGGAGCAGAAGCTCGCAAACCCCCTGCGCCAGGCCGTGCAGGGCGCCCTGAGCCGGGCCGTGCGCAATTCGCGCCCGCGCTTCCACGAAATCGACTGGGGCGCCACCATCAAGGCCAACCTCCGGCACTACCAAGCCGCCCACAAAACCGTGATTCCGGAGCGACTGGTAGGCTTCGGCCGGCGCGGGCAGGCCCTGAAGGAAATCGTGCTCTGCGTAGACCAAAGCGGCTCGATGGCCTCGTCGGTGGTATACGCAGGCGTATTCGGGGCGGTGCTGGCCTCGCTGAAAGCCGTAAAAACGCACATGGTGGTTTTTGACACGGCCGTCGTCAACCTCAGCGAAAACCTGCGCGACCCGGTCGATTTGCTATTCGGGGTGCAGCTGGGCGGCGGCACCGACATCAACCTGGCCCTAGGGTACTGCCAGCAGCTCATTACGCGCCCCACCGATACGATTCTGGTCCTCATCACCGACCTCTACGAGGGCGGCAACGAGCGCGAAATGATAAAGCGCGCCGCTTCCCTCAAAGCCGCCGGCGTGAACCTGGTAGTGCTGCTGGCCCTCAGCGACGACGGCGCCCCGAGCTTCGACCGCCGCGTGGCCGAGCAGCTCGCGGCGCTAGGCATTCCCAGTTTTGCCTGCACCCCGGCGCGGTTTCCGGAGTTGATGGCGGCGGCCATCCAAGGGCAGCCACTGGCTAGCTAAGGAAAAATAGTTTGGAGCGCTAGGCTCATAAATGGGGCAAGTGCTGTGCTAATACACTCTGCACTAAAGAGCTAAATGAAGTGGTAGCGGTCAAGCATAGCTCCGTGTAGATAAATAAGGGGGCAAACTACCTGTCCTAGCAGGGAGTGCAAAGGGTAGCGCAACTATTTCCAGCTGCTCGCTTAGAACGTCGGGCAAACTACCCCACCCGGTGGGTGGGGTAGTAAGGTGGTCGGGTAAAAACAGCTAGTGGGAATTCTTTCCTGCCACCGCCCATGCTCGACAAAACACTTCCGAGCAACTCGCCGCTGACCCGCAAGAAATATACGCTGACTTTCAAAGCCGAGCGCGGGCGCCAAGTAGCAGGCCCTAGGGGGGAACCCACGTTAGGACTGGTAAATCGAGGCTGTTTCCTCGTGGGTTGGGTCGGCCCCAAGCGCCCAGCGCAGGGCTTCCGCTTTCTGGTCGGCGGTGAAGTGCTTGACCTCGGCCGGGGTGAAGGTGCTGGTGACGGCAGCAGCGGCTTTAAGCAGCAGGTTACCGTTGCTGACGATGGCGGCGCGGTTGAAATCGTTGAAATGCTGGGCGTCCTGCTTAATTTCTTCCCATAGTGCGGGCAGCGTAACGGCGTCCATCTCCCCGACTTCGAGGTACACGTTCACCTTGCCCCAGCGCTTCACTTTGGCATCCAGCGTGGGCACCACGCCGGCATAGTCTTCTTTGGTGAGATGGCCTGCGATAGTGAAGCTCAGCAGATTTTGGTCGGGATAATCGACAGCATTGAACATAGTAAAATACAGCTTAAAAGGAATTTAGCACCAGCACTACTTCGGCCGATGTACCTTTTCATATACCGCCTAGGCAGCTAATGGGTTATGGTTAGGACTTGCAAATCAGCAGGTTCACTTAAAATTCACCTAACAAATGCGCTCGCCCTGGCGTATCTTGTTACTCGCTCGCCTTTCGGCTTGTTTCATTTTTCTTCATGCGCTCCATCTTCTCGTCGGCTACTCAGGAGGCCGAGCGCCTGCACCGGCTCGATACGTATTTCATTATCGCCGCCCTAGCAGTACTGCTGCTGGTGGCCGCCCTCACGGTATACTACGCTATCAAGTACCGCGATAAGGGCGATGGCGTGGAGCCTGAGCAAACCTCCAGCAACCTTAAGCTGGAAGCGGCCATGCTAGTGGGGCCGACGCTGCTCGTCGCGGCCTTTTTCTTTCTCACCATCCGCACCACGCAAGCTATTCTGCCTCCAGCCGGCCGGCTGGTGCCGGCGGTGCGCATTGTGGGGCATCAGTGGTGGTGGGAGGCTACCTACCCCGGCACCAACGTGGTGACGGCCAATGAAATCCACTTGCCCGTAGGCCAGCGGCTGCTCATCGAAGGCACCTCGGCCGACGTGATTCACGACTGGTGGCTGCCCGCCTTTGGCGAGAAGATGGACGTGATACCGGGCCGCCTCAACCACGTGTGGGCCACCATTCGGGCGCCGGGCGTGTACGAGGGGGCGTGCAACGAGTTTTGCGGCCAGCAGCACGCCTGGATGCGCATTCGGGTGGTGGCCCACACCCCAGCCGACTACGCCCGCTGGCTAGCCGCGGCGGGCCAGCCCGCCGCCCCGCCCACCGGGGCGCTGGCCCAGGCCGGCGGGGCGCTGTTCGCGCACTACGCCTGCAGCAGCTGCCACCAGATTCGGGGCACCGCCGCCCACGGCCACCAGGGGCCCGACCTCACGCACTTCGGCAGCCGCCGCACCATGCTGGCCGGGTTGCTGGAAAACAACCCCGACAACCTAAGTCGCTGGCTGACTGACCCGCAGGCCATCAAGCCGGGGGCGCACATGCCGCGCTTCATCTTCGGGCGCGACTCCATCCGAGCCCTTACCGCCTACCTCACGCAGCTCAAATAGCTTATGGCCAATACTACCGTTCTGGTGCCGGAGCCGGCGCGGCCGCTGCCCGGCCTGAGCATCAACAGCAGTCAGGGGCTGCTGCAGTGGATTTCGTCGGTCGACCACAAGCAGCTGGGTATCATGTACCTCTGGATGGCCCTGCTGTTTATGCTTGTTGGCGGCCTCGAAATTCTGCTGGTGCGGGTGCAACTGGCGGTACCGCGCAACACGTTTCTGAGCCCGGAGGCCTACAACCAGCTCTTTACCATGCACGGCACCACCATGATATTCTTCGTGGCGATGCCGGCGCTCTTTGGCTTTGGCATCTACTTCGTGCCCCTCATGATTGGGGCCAACGAGATGGCCTTCCCGCGCCTCAATGCGCTGAGCTTGTGGCTGACGCTGTTTGGCGGCTCGCTCATGTACTTCAGCTTTTTGGCCGGGGGCGCACCCGATGCGGGCTGGTTCAACTACGCGCCGCTCAACCAGTTCAACTACTCCTCCAGTCCCGGCGTGGACTACTACTGCGCGGGGCTGCTGCTGGCGGGCATCGGCACCATCACGGCTTCTATCAACTTGGTCGTGACTATCCTGCGCTACCGCATTCCGGGCATGCGGTTCAAGGATATGCCGGTGTTTGTGTGGATGATGCTGCTCACGGCCTGCCTGGTGCTGGCCTCGTTTCCGGCCCTGAACGCGGCCCTAGCCATGCTGCTGCTCGATAGGCAGCTGCACGCCCACTTTTTCGACGTCACGGGCGGGGGCTCGGCGGTGCTTTGGCAGCACTTGTTCTGGCTGTTTGGGCACCCCGAGGTGTACGTGCTCATTCTGCCGGCTTTCGGCATCTTTTCGGAGATTTTCGCCGTGTTTTCGCGCAAGCCGGTGTTTGGCTACGCTTTTATCGTGGGCTCGGGCATTGCCATTGCGCTGCTGGCTTTTGGGGTGTGGGTGCACCACATGCTGGCCGTGGGCCTAGGCAACACGGTAAACGGGTTTTTCTCGGCCAGCAGCATGCTCATCGGCATCCCGACGGGCATCAAGATTTTCAACTGGCTGGCCACCATGCACGGCGGCTCGCTGCGCTTCACGGTGGCCATGCGCTTTGCCATTGCCTTTTTGGTCGAGTTCACCATCGGGGGGCTGAGCGGCATCGCCTTCGCCATCGTACCTATTGACTTACAGCTCACTGACACCTACTTCGTGGTGGCGCATATCCACTACGTATTCATCGGGGGCACGCTCTTTGGGCTATTTGCGGGGCTGTTCTACTGGTTTCCGAAGATGAGCGGGCGCCTGCTAGACGAGCGGCTGAGCAAGTGGTTTTTCTGGTTGTTCGTGGTGGGCTTCAACGGCACCTTTCTGGTGCAGCACGTGCTGGGCACCCTAGGGATGCCGCGCCGGGTGTACACCTACCCCGACCTGCCGGGCTGGGGCCTGCTGAACATGATTTCGACCGCCGGCGGCTTTCTGATGGGCGCGGCCACGCTGCTGCTGGTGTACATGCTGGTAACCGCCATCCGGCGCGGCCCGCTGGCCCCGGCCGACCCCTGGGACGCCTATACCCTGGAGTGGGCCACCACCTCGCCGCCCACCCTGCAAAACTTCGACCGGGTGCCGCCCGTGCGCAGCGCCCGCCCCTGGCGCGACCACAAGCGGCCCGATGATGCCGACCATCTCAAACCCGGTAAAAAGAAAGGCGTGCATGGAAAATAGACTGTTAATGAAGCTGGTCGTGGCCACCGAAACGCTGTTTTTTTTGGCCCTGCTCCTGGTATTCGTGTATTTTTCGCTGGGGCCGGGCTTTCGGCAGCAGCAGCTGGCCGCCCTCGACTGGCGCACCACCGGGGCGTTTACGCTGCTGCTGTTTGCCAGCAGCTTTACCTACTGGCGGGCCGAGGCGAGCTATCGGCAGGGGGCGCCCGGGCGCCTCAAGGGCTGGCTGCTGGCTACCATCGGCCTAGGGGCCGTTTTTCTGCTGGGGCAGGCGCGGGAGTTTCACGGCTTGTTTACCCGGCACATCGACCTAGCCGCCAATACATTCGGCACCAGCTTTTTCACGCTCACCGGCTTCCACGGCCTGCATGTGCTGGCGGGGCTGCTCATCCTGAGCATCCTCACCGGGCTGGCCTTCGCCGGCGACTACGACCGGCCTACGTCGTCCATTTTCAGCGCCGTGGGCATCTACTGGCACTTCGTGGATATCGTGTGGGCGGTGGTGTTTACGGTGGTGTACGTGCTGCCGCATTTTATGCGAGTTTGACCGTGCGGGCGTGCGCCTCACCCCCTAGCCCCCCTCTCCAAAAAAGGGGGCTAGGGGGTGAGGTTCCCCCGCGGAGGGCGACCCAGCTACAACTATTTTACAGCTAAATACTACTATGCATTCTCCCCCTTCAATTTGGGCGCAGTGGCACGCCAGCCCGGCCTTGCTGCTGCTGGTAGCCGGGCTGGCGGCTGCCTACTTTGGGCTGAGCGGCGGGCGCTGGCAGGCGCGGGGCGGGCTGTATTTTACGGCCCTGGGGCTGCTGGCGCTGGTCGAGGCGTCGCCCCTGCACTACTTGGGAATGCACGCGCTGTTCAGCGCCCACATGGTGGTGCACATCGTGGTGCTGCTGCTGTGCGGGCCGCTGCTGGTGCTGGGCTTGCCGCCTGCGCTGCCGTCCACCGTGGCTCGGCGACTGGCCCGGTTTTCGGGCTGGCTGCGCGGGCATACCTGGCTGGCCTGGCTGGCGGGGGTGGGTATCATGTGGGGGCTGCACGTGCCGGCCGTGTTCGATGCCTCGTTTGGGGGCCTGGATGCGGCCTTCGGCCTGCCGGCGCTGCTGCCGGTGGTGGCGATGCTGCTGGCGGGGGCGCTGTTTAGCTGGCCGCTGGTGGGGCCGACGGCCGAAGCGCACCTGCACCCATTGGCGGGGGTGGTGTACCTATTTTCTGCCTGCGTGGGGTGCTCGCTGCTGGGTTTGCTCATCACCTTCGCCCCGGCCGATACCTACCAGCATTACGCCCGCGCCGGGTGGTGCGGCACGCCTAGCCTAGCCCCCGACTTTGCCAGCAACCCCTGGGGCCTCTCGCTGGCCGATGACCAGCAGGCGGCCGGGCTTATTATGTGGGTGCCGTGCTGCTTTATCTACCTAGGCGGGTGTATGTACTTGGTGGCGAAGTACTTTATGGCGGATGAGGGGGTAGCCCCACCCCCGGCCCCTCCCCTGCGGGGGAGGGGAGCCATTCGTCCACTTACGTTAGCTAGCGTCAGGCTCCCCTCCCCCGCAGGGGAGGGGCCGGGGGTGGGGCTGCACTAGAATAATAGCTAATCATAAACCTTATGCCTTCCCCTAGCCCCCTGCCCCAACCCCAGCCCGCCGACTGGCCCAAAGCCCGCCCCGAGCGCCTGCCCAAGCCCACGTATTGGCCGTTTTTCCTGGCCGTGGGGCTGGCCTTCATATTCTGGGGCCTGCTCACGACCTGGGTCATCCTGGCGGCGGGCTTGCTCATTTTCGCCATCTCCCTAGGGGGCTGGATAAATATTCTACGCCATGAACAGTCCTGATTTACCCGCCGATAAAGCTCCCCAACCGGCCGTGGACGCGGCCGACCAGCAGGCCGCCGACCACGAGCTGAGCGCGCCGCGCCGCGAGTTTCTCGTCAAGCTAAGCCTGGGGCTGAGCGGGGTGGCGGCGCTGGCCGTGGGCGTGCCGGTGGCGAGCGCCGTGCTGGCCCCGCTATTGCAGCCCGACCCCCAGACTTGGCGCAAGGTGGGCACGCTAACCGATTTCGCGGTCGGCTCCACGCACCTGGTTAAGTTTGAGAATGCCGACCCGGTAGCGTGGTCGGGCGTGTCGAGCGAGTCGGCGGCGTGGCTACGGCGCGACTCCGACACGGCCTTCACGGCTTTTTCGGTCAATTGCGCCCACCTAGGCTGCCCCGTGCGCTGGGAGCAGGACGCGGGCCTCTTTATGTGCCCCTGCCACGGCGGCATTTACTACAAAGACGGCTCGGTGGCGGCCGGCCCGCCGCCCCAGGGCCTCACCCAATACCGCATCCGGGTGGCGGCCAACCACGACGTGGAGCTGCTCACCGCGCCCGTGCCCATCACCAACATTACGCCCACCTAGGGCCCGCCGATGAGGAAGTTTTTACGTGCGGCCGGGGCCTGGCTCGACGACCGCCTCGGTATTTCGGATACGATTATGCCCCTGGCCCGGCACCTGGTGCCGCCGGGGGCCAAGTGGAGCTACGTGTTTGGCAGCGCCGCGCTGTTTTGCCTTATCTTGCAGGTAGTCACGGGCGTAGCGCTCACGCTGCTTTACCAGCCTACCTCGTCAGAGGCCTACCAGTCGCTGCAATTCATCACCCACCAGGCGGTATTTGGGCGCACCTTGCGGGCCATCCACTACTTCGGGGCGTCGGGCATGGTGCTGCTGGTGGGCGTGCACATGCTGCGGGTCTACATCACGGCCTCATACAAGTTTCCGCGCGAAATGAGCTGGGTGAGTGGCGTGTTTCTGCTGTTTCTGACCCTGGCCATGGCCTTTACCGGGCAGCTGCTGCGCTGGGATTCCAATGGGGTGTGGTCGGCGGTGGTGGCGGCCGAGCAGGTGGGGCGCATCCCGGTGGTGGGCACGCTGGCGGCGCGGCTGCTGCTGGGCGGCGACACCATCGGCGGGCAGTCGCTGAGTCGGTTTTACTCCTACCACACGCTGCTGTTTCCGGCCATTTTGTTTGGGCTGGTAGGTTTGCACCTGTACCTGGTGCTGCGCAACGGCGTGTCGGAACCCGCCGAGGCCGGCCGGCCCGTGGACCCTAAAACCTATCGGCAGTGGTACCAAGACATGCTCAAAAAGGTGGGCGTGCCCTTCTGGCCCAACGCGGCCTGGCGCGACATCGTGTTCAGCGCCGCCGTTATCCTGGTTATCGTGGCGCTGGCCGTGGGGTATGGCCCGCCCGAGCTCACGCAGCCGCCCTCCCCGGCCCGCATCCACGCCAACCCCGCGCCCGACTGGTACCTGCTGCCCATCTTCGCGCTGTTTGCGCTCATGCCGGCCCGCATCGAGTCCTACGTCATCTTCATCGGGCCGGTGCTCACGGTGCTGGGGCTGCTGGCGCTGCCGTTTATCTCTAATGCCGGCGAGCGCAGCCCCTTGCGGCGGCCCTGGGCGGTGTTTGGGGCGGGGTGCGTGGTGGTCTTCATGGGTAGCCTGCTGCTGCTGGGCGAGCAGGCGCCGTGGTCGCCCAAGTTCGACGCCAAGCCCCTCACCGCCAACAGCGTCCACTCCGCCGACCCGGCCGTGCTGCGCGGGGCCATGCTGTTTTCCAAAAAAGGCTGCCTCTACTGCCACCTCATCGACGGGCACGGCGGCCACCGCGGCCCCGAGCTAACGGCGGTGGCCCGCCGCCTCACGCCCGGCGAGCTGCGCATCCGCATCGTAAACGGCGGCGGCAACATGCCCGCCTACGGCGGCGTGATTTCGGAGCAGGAGCTGGCTTACATTATTGCGTTCTTGAATACGCGGAAATAGAGACAACGGGGGAGTGAATGCCCTCCGCTACTATTGCCCAATAAGCGCCATTACCCCAGCGCATACCGACCGGGTGCCACTGGCGAGGCCCCTAGGCTCTCAAGCAGCTAATACCGCACCTGGATGCAGCGCGTTCGGGACCGATGAGTTTACCTTCCTTGGTGGCCGCGCCGCTAACGTTGGCGGGCTTATTTCCCTGCGTCAATGCCCGATTTTTGCGCCAGCAAGTATCGTGTTTTTATTGCTGGGGGTGCTCGCGGCCGGGGTGATGCTGGCCCTAGGGTGGCCCTAGGGCAGGTGGTGCCGGCCTTTACTGGGCAGGTGCGGGCGGCGCTGGTGCAGGTCGATGTCATCCAGTTTTTCCTAGGTTCGGTATTGAGCTTTTTACTATTTGCCGGCTCGCTGCACGCGCGAGCTGAGGCCTTGCGGGCCGTGTGGCACAGCATTGCGGGCCACTCCACGCTGAGCGCGCTGCTGGCTACAGGGCGGTGGGGCTGGGCACCTATAGGCTGCTCTACCGGGTGGGTAGCCCGCTGCCGCTGCTGCCCCAACTCGACCGCTTTGCTGCTGCGCGAGGCCTAGGGTGGACTACGCGGGGATGTCTGGCTGGCGCTGGCGCTAGTCCTGCTAGCGGCGCGGCCCCCGGGGCCTTCGTGCTCATGACGGTTGTCGTGGTGCTATTTTCGGCCGTGGTGCAGGGGCTCACATCGAAATGACTGCCAGCCTGACTGAGTAGGTAGCCTGCCTAAATGGCTCTGGGCCAGCTAAACCACACCGTTACATAATCGCAGGCTGTTGCCCCCTGCACTAGGCTGCTTCCTATGCTTGCTATCCTCCAGCGCTTTTTACGCACCCGCTTTCTTCTAACCGAAGACATGGCCGAACCCGCCGAGATTCAGGCGGCCGTGGAGGCGGGCATCCCTTTTCAGGGCACCAATCTGTGGGTACTGATTTTTGCCATCCTGGTGGCCTCGGTAGGGCTGAACGTTAATTCGACGGCCGTTATCATCGGGGCCATGCTCATTTCGCCGCTCATGGGGCCCATTGTGGGCATCGGCTTTGGGGCGGCCACGCTGGAACTGGGTCTGATTCGGCGCGGGTTTCGGAGCCTGCTCACGGCCACGGGCATCAGCCTGGTGGTGTCGGCGCTTTACTTTCGCCTCACCCCACTCATCGACGCGGGCACCGAGCTGCTGGCCCGCACCCAGCCTACCACCTGGGACGTGCTCATTGCCCTTTTTGGCGGGGCCGCCGGAGCCGTGGGCCTCACCCGCCGGGCGCGCAGCAACGTGATTCCGGGCGTGGCCATTGCCACGGCGCTCATGCCGCCGCTCTGCACCGCGGGCTACGGGCTGGCCACGGCGCACTGGGCTTACCTGGGCGGGGCGCTGTATCTATTTTCAATTAACTGCGTGTTTATCAGCTTCTCCACCTTTTTGGTGGTGCAGCTCCTGCCCCTGCCCAAACATGCCTTTGCCGACAAGCAGCACGCCCGGCGGGTGCGCCTCGTCATCCTGGGGCTGGCCCTGCTCACGGCGGCCCCCAGCGTGTACCTGGCCATTGGCATCGTGCAAGAGGGCACGTTTACGCATAATGCAAAGCAGTTTATCGACGAGCAATTCAACCAGCAGCCCGGTACCTACGTGGTAACTAGCCGCTTGGTAGCCAGCGAGCAGCGCATCAACGTGCTGCTAGCCGGGCAGCGCCTCACGCCGGCCCAGCTGCGGGCGGCCCGCACCCACCTGCCCCAGTATCACCTAGCTAATGCGCAGCTTGTCGTGCGCCAAGGCATCGCCCACGTTGATTCGGCCGATGCGCAAGCCCTGCGGTCCAGCGTGCTGGCCGACGTGCGTAGCCGCAACGAGCAAACGCTGGTGAGCTATGAGGGCCGCCTGGCCCAGCTCCAGCAACTCCTGAACCACATTGGCAGCCCAACTACCGGGGGCGGGCTGCCCCCGGCCGCCGACCTGCTGCGCGAGGTGCAGGTAGAGCACCCCGCCGTGCGCCAGCTTGGCCTGAGCCGTCTGGTAGTCCCGGCTGCCGACTCGCTGCGGGCCGATACTACGGTAATTGTGGCGCTGCACACCCGCCCGGCGCTGCCTCCTGCCGAGCAGCAGCGCCTGGTAGCCTGGCTGCAGCTGCGAGCCGGCGGCCGCCAGTCCGTACAGCTACTAGTGGCGCCTGCTGCCGCGCCGTAACCGGCCAAGCGCTAGCGCCCGCAAGCAGCCTAAGGCTAGCCGCTGCTAGTCGGGGGGCAGCCAGCGCAACGTTAGCTGAAGCTGTGGAAGCTGGCAGAGTCGGAGCTAGGGCCAGTGGGCGTAGCGACTACTGACTGCTCAGCAGGGCTTGCGCTAGCGGCTGACTAGCACTGCCAACAACTTTTGAGTGGCTTCTGCTTTTTTCGCTAAGCACGTGGCCAAGTGTCTGCTGGGCAGCTTTGTTTGGCCCGTCCCTAGCCCTGTTTAAAGCGCGCAAAGCCTGGCGCTGCTACGCGGCTTAGCCACCAAAAAAGCCCCGGCGCTGCGGGGCTTTTTTTATGAAACAATTTAGAATAATCCGTTCAGCAGGCTAGCCCGTGACCGGGGGCAAGGGCCGGGGCGCAGTTGAGCGCCGGGCGATAACGCGAATAGTGCGCCTGATGCGCACCACGCTCGAAGCAGCCGCGTGGCCTTTGGTAAATAGTAGCAAGCAGAGCACCCCTAGGAGTGGGCCCGGCACAATAGCGCAGAGCAAGCGCAATTGCCAGTACTGAGAGGCACTCAGGTGCCAATGTTGAGCGAGAACCTGCACTAGATGTGGCATGAGCGAGAATATTAGAGGGTGAGTACTTACTCACAAGATAACACAGATTACTGAGTAATGGTTTGCGGGGAATTAGGTAAGCATTAATTACTGCTATTCGCTCAATACCCCGTGTAATCGTTGGTGTACCCCTTAAGGCAAGCCGTCCGCGAAATTCTCAGCGCCACACGCCGTGCTGCTGCTTTTTGAACTGGCTAATAAGCTTGAGCGCACCAGGTTAGCCTCATCTCCGGGGGGCGGCAGTAGCCCCGCTAGCACTATAAAAACCGCAGCCTGCCTACTTAAAAAGGCTGCTCTTTCCAACTTGCTTCACGGGCGCTTGGCCAGCTTTAGGTACCCTAGGGCCCTTAGCGGGCCAAAGGCTACTTCGCGTTCAGCTTCTTAATCAGGTCGGCCTCGTCCTGGCGGTAGGGGGTGCCATCGGGCCGGAACACCTCGTGGAACCACTCGTTAGGCTCCGAGCCATCGGCAATGGGTGTGTCCCACTGGTACTTGGTGTTGGTTTTGCCGGCCACCAGGCCCCAATTGATGGCGGCCACGTTATACTTCTTCAGCAGGGGCAGGATATTGACGAAGCGCGAGTTGCGCGGCCGGGCCATGTATTCGGTGCAAATGAGCGGGCGGCCGTGGGTTTCGAGCAGCTCGATAACGCGCTGGTGGGCGGGCACGTCGTCGTAGTTGTGGTAGGTCACCACGTCGGAGTGCAGGGCCTGGAAGGTATTTAGGGTCGTGAGGTTCCAGTCCCAGAGGCCGGCACTCAGGGGCTGGTCGGGGCGCACGGCCTCGGCCCAGGCAAAGGTGTTGCGCAGCAGCGGCAGCGAGGCGTTGCCCTTGCCGTTGTTGCCCGGCTCGTTATATAAGTCCCAGAGCACGATGCGTTTATCGTGGGCGAAGCTGGTGAGCACGTCCGTCACGTAGGGCCGCAGCTGCATAAAGGTGGCCGAGTCGCGCGAGGCGGGGTCGCCGGGGTCCTGCACCCAGCCCGAGTTGTGCACGCCGGGCTTGGGCGCCGGCTGGGTGCCCACCTGGGGCGCCTTGTTCCAGCAATCGTCGAAAAACACCAGGATGGTGCCGATGTGGTGCTTGTCGGCCAGGGCCAGGTAGTCGCTCACGCGTTTCTTAAAGCCGGCGGGGTCTTCCTTCCAGGCCAGGCTGTGTAAGAAAACCCGCATGGTATTGAAGCCGATGCCCTCGGCGTAGCCCAACTCCCGGTCAATGGTTTGGGGGTCGAAGGTGGCGACCTGCCACATTTCGAGCTGGTTGATAGCGGTGCTGGGAATAAAATTGGCGCCCGTCATCCAGGGCCGGGCCCGGTACCAGGTATTGGCCTGAGCGGCCGACCAGCGGCGGTTGGTGCCAGCAGCTAGCGCGGCCGCGCCGCCCTTGGTTTTGGTCTTGACCTTTTGGGCCTGGGCAGCCGGGGCGCCAAGCAGCGCTAGGCCTAGTAGGAGCAACAGTTTCTTCATGGGGAAAGAGTGGGAAGGGTTAATCACTGAAAAATTACTCGCCCGAGGGCACGGGCTGCGGGGTGCCTAGGGCTGCCGGCACGCCAAAGTCGGGGGTGCCATCGGGGCGCCAGGCGAAGCGCTGGGCGCGGGCGCTGCGGCCCTCGCACTTACCATCGGCGGCGGCTTTGGCGTGGTAGAGCAGCCAGCTTTCGCGGCCGTCGGGCGAGGTGGTGAAGCTGTTGTGGCCGGTGCCCCACACGCCGTTCTCGGCCGAGGGGTGGAAGACGGGCTGCGGCGCTTTCGTCCACGAGGCAGCTTGCAGCGGGTCGGCGCCGGGGGCGGCCGTCAGCATCCCTAGGGAGTAGTTATCGTCCCAGCAGGCGCTGGCCGAGTACACCAGCAGGAGTTGCCCCTTGCGGCCCGCCAAAAACTCGGGGCCCTCCAGAATCTGGCGGCCGCCGCCTTTCTCCCAGGCCAGGGTGGGGGTGGCAATGGTCGTTTCCCTGGTGGCGTCCAGCGTCCAGGGGTTAGTAAGGGGCGCGATGGCGAGCACGCTCTGCGGCCCCACGTAGGCCGAATAAACGAAGTAACGCCGCCCGCCGTGCTCGAACACCGTGCCGTCGAGGCCTGGGTGCTTGGTGTTCACGCGGCCCTTATCCACCCAGGTGCCGGTGGTGGGGTCGGGGCTGGCATTTTCCAGCACAAACACGTAGCGCGTTTGGTCGCTGGGGTTGGCCCGGTCGCTGGCCGTGTAGTAGAGGTACCACTTGCCGGCGAGGAAGTGCAGCTCGGGCGCCCAAATCTGGGTGGAGTTAGGGCCGGTGGCGGGGGGCGTCCACACCACCGCGGCGGGCGCGTTCTTCACCCCTTCCAGGGTTTTTGATTTCCAGAGGGTCAGGTTCCGGCCCGTGGTATTGGTATAGTAGTACTGCCCGCCGTGGCGGATAATCCAGGGGTCGGGGCCGTTCACTTGCAGCGGGTTGGTGAAGGTGCGAGAGCTGGGGGCCGGCTGGGCCGCCGCGCCGTGCGCGCCCGCCAGCAGGGCGCTGGCCAGCAGGGTTTTCCAATAAGTCATAGGCCTAGGGAATGACGGGTAAGGCCACCACGCGCAGCTTGGTGCAGCCGTAGGGGATGAAGGTGAGGGTTTCGGTAGCGTCGGCCACGGGGCCTTTATAGAGGCCCTCGCGGGGCGTGACGGGCTGCGGGGCCACGCCCTCGCTCAGCTGCCAGTCGGGCAGGCGCCGGCCGCTCACCGTGATGGTGACGGGCGCCTGGGCGGCGTTCCAGTAAAAGCCGTTGGCGGTGGGGCCTAGGGGCGGCGCGGCCACGGTGGTAGTGCCGGCGGGGTCCTGCACCACGGCGCGGGGCAGGCCGTAGTTCCAGAGGCTGCCGGGCGCCAGGGTGTAGTAGCGCCCCTCCTGGGCTTGGCTGGCCTCTTGCCAGTTCTCTTTGATTTTGAGGGCGTACACCAGCGGGCCGCGCTCCAGCGCGCGCGAGTTGCGGGCCCAGCTGCTGGTGCGCACCGCCATGGGCAGGCGCAAGGTCAGGCGGTCGTTTTTGCGCCAGGGGCGGGCTAGGGTAATCACTTGGCCGCCCTTCTCAGTGCGTAGCGCTTGGCCGTTGAGCAGCACCGTGGCCTCGGCGCACCAGCCCGGCACGCGCAGCGCCAGCGGGAAAGCAGTGGGCTTTCGGAGGTCGAACACGAAATTGATTTCGTCGCCAAACGGGTAGGCCGTTTCCTCCCGAATCGTCACCGGCACGTTGCCATTCACGGTCGCGGTCAAGGTGTTGGGGGCGTATTCCAGCGCCGCCAGCCCTAGGGCCGGGGTGCCGTACCAGAGGTGGGTGGCAAACTTGGCCCAGCCCTGGTGCATGTTGGCCGTGCAGCAGGTGTAGCCCGCGTAGGGCCCAAACACGTTGGTCATGCCGTGCTCGAAGGGCAGCGAAAAGTCGAGCACCCCGCGCTGCACCTGCACCTGGTTGGCCACCTGGAAATACTGGCGGCTCTCGTAGTCGTCGGTGGTTTGGGTGGGCAGAGCGTTGTAGGCAATGCGCTCCAGCGCGTCGAGGTACGCCAAGTCGCCGGTGAGGGCGGCGGCCTGCTCGAGCGAGAACATGGTTTCAACCACCGCGCACAGCTCGGTGCCCTGGGTGGGCAGGTTGCCGTGCAGGTCCTCATCGGCCGAAAACATGCCCGCCGGCAGGCCGTGCAGCGTCATAATATCGCGCCAGCCGGTGCGCAGGGCTTGGTTGAGCTGGGGCTGCTCGGGGTGGGCCTGGGCGTACACCACGGGCAGCTTCAGGCCCATGCCCACGTTCACGCCGTGGCGGTCCATCCAGTGGGCGTCGGTTTGGTTGGCGGCGGCGGCCAGCACCCAGTCGCGGCCGCCCAGCAGGCTGGTCCAGGGTGTGGTTTGCTGGTATAGCAACTCGCCCAGCTCGCGCAAAAACGGCTCGCCCGTTTGCCGGTACAGCCAGTACACCACCAGCAGGTTGTCGCCGCCGCGCACGGTGCTCCACTCGCTCCACTGCCCCAGGGGCGCCGCCCGCAGGTTGGCCAGCTGGTAGCGGAAGTACTGGCGCATGAACGGAATAACCCTAGGGTCGCCGGTGGCCTGGTAGTGCTGCTGCAATACCTTGAGCATTATCATGCGCGGCCACCAGTCCTCGCCCTGCGTGCTCTGCACGTCGAGCCGGTGGCCGGCCTGCCGCTCGGCCTTGGTCAGGGGCCCGAAGTAGCCCGACGGTCGCTGGTTGGCCAGCGACCAGTCTACGTAGCGCTGCACCTTGGCCAGCAGGGGCTTATCCTGCAGCAGGTGGGCTAGGGGCAGGGCGCCGTCGAGCCAGTAGGGGGTTTCCTCCCAGCCGTCGCCGCTGCCACCCAGCCAGCCATTCTTGTCGCGCAGCTTGGGGTAGGTTTCGTCGAGGTGGCCGGTGCTGTGGTCGCGCATGATGCCGAGCTGCGTGCGCAGCCAGCCGGTGGGCTGCACGGCGCTGGGCGCCAGCTCGTGGTAGGCTAGGGGGGCCAGAGGCGGGGCGGGGGCCACCGGCTGGGCCAGGGCCGGGCCACTTAGCAGGGCAACGGCTACGCCGAAGCTGCGGCAGGCGCGGGATAGGGCAGGCATACGCAGGAACAAGGCAGGGTGGGAAAAGGACAGCGCGAAAATAAGGACGGGCGTGCAAACGTTTGCATTTACCAGCCCCTAGGCCCGGCGGCGGCCCAGCAAGCTGCTTAGCTGACCGCCCCCCGCAGCGAAGAGGCGCGCGTAAATAAATCGGGTTGCAGCACTACGTGGCGGGGCGCAAAGTCGGGCTCGCGCTCGGCCATTATTTCCAGCAGCAGGCGCGTGGCGGTGCGCCCCATCAGCTCGCAGTGCTGGTCGATAGAGGTAATCTGCGGTACGGTGAGGCGCGAAAACAGCTCGTTGCTGAAGCCCACCAGCCCCACATCCTGCGGCACGCGCAAGCCGCGCTCGCCGAGCACCTCCAGCGCGCCGGCCGCCGAAAAGTCGCTGCCCGAAAACACGGCATCGGGCGGTTCGGGCAGGGCCAGCAGCTGCCGCATCCCAGCGCTGCCGTCGTCCATCTTCATCTCGCCAAAGATGATAAACTCTTCTCTGATTGGCAGATTGTACTCGCGCAGCGCATCCTCGTAGCCCTGGCGGCGGTGCTTGTAGATGTTGAGCTGCTGCGGGCCGCTGAAGTGGGCGATGCGCCGGTAGCCCTGCTCAAGCAGGTGGCGGGTGGCGCGGTAGCCGCCGGCCCGGTCGTCGAGCACCACCGCGTTCACGTCGTGGTCCTCCAGAATGCGGTCGAAGAACACCAGCGGAATGTCGCGCTTGCGTATTTTCTCGAAGTGCTTGAACTCGCGCGTGGTGCGCGAAACCGACACCAGAATCCCCTCCACCTGCGCGTTCATCAGCGTGTCCAGGTTAGTGCGCTCGTGCGCCTGGTTTTCGTTTGACTGGCAGATGAGCACGTGGTAGCCGGCCTTGCTGGCGGCGGCCTCAATGCCCTTAACTACCTGCGAAAAAAAGTTGCCGTCGATGTGCGGCACCACCACCCCCAGCATGTTGCTGCGGCCCTTGCGCAGGCCCGAAGCCAGGCTATTGGGCTGGTAGCCCAGCTCTTTGGCCAGGGCCGCCACCCGCTTAGCCGTAGCTTCGCTGATGGCGCTGTGCCCGCTGAGGGCGCGCGAAACCGTTGAGACGGAGACGTTAAGCTGCCGGGCCAGGTCGGTAATAGAAGCGCGTTTTTTAGCCACAAAGGAAGGTAAAAGACTGGTTGCTACCGTTGACGAATGCGCCTTTTGCCGCAAAAAATTGTGCAAAGGGTGGCGCAAAGGTTGCACAGGATAAGCATAGTTGCTTGTCGGTAAAATGAAAATTTAACTTACCCACCCGTTTGTGCTAGGCAAGCTATTGCTGCTGCCCTGCGGACCCGGCCGGCCCATGCGGTAGCCAAGCAGTAGGAAAGTTGACGCCTAGGGCGAGCTTGCCGCAACTGGCTGACTGACTTAACTTGCGCTCCTTGCTAAATCGTTTAACCAAAGTTAGGGTAGTCTCTTTCAGTTTTAACGCTGGCGCCACTTAGCCTACCACTAGCTTTTCCACCTTTTTCCCACCTGATGTCAAAAACCCGTTATGCCCTGCTGCTGGCCAGCTTGTCGGCCGCGCCGGCCCTGGCCCAGTCTACCCCGGCGCTGCGCCCGCCGGCCTACCCGCTCATCACGCACACGCCCTATTTCAGCGTATGGAGCTTCCAGGATGAGCTGGCCGCTGCGCCCACCCGCCACTGGACCAGCGCCCCCCAGAGCCTGGAGGGCGTGGTGCGCGTCGATGGCCAGGCGTATCAGTTTATGGGCCAGGCCGCGCCCCAGTATCGGGCCATTATCCCGACGGCGCTGGAGCAGCCCTACCAGGTGCGCTACACCTTTCAGCAGCCGGCGGCGGGCTGGGAAAAAACCAGCTTCGCGGCCGCCAGCAGCTGGCAGCAGGGCGCCGCGCCCTTTACCGACAACCAGAGCCAGCGCGGCACTTCCTGGAAAACTAAGGACGTGTGGGCGCGCCGCACCATCCGCCTGGCCAACGCCCACCCCACCGGCGAGCTGCGGGTGCTGATGCAGCACGACGACGACGCCGAAGTGTACCTCAACGGCACGCTGCTGACCAAGCAGGCCGGCGCTAATGGGGCCTACGAGTTCTTTACCATTCCGGCGGCGGCCCGCCAAAGCCTGCACGCCGGCGACAACGTGCTGGCCATGCACGCCGTCAACCCCCAGGGCGGGGCCTACCTCGATGCCGGCCTCTACGAGACGCTGCCCGCTCCGCCCGCGCTGCCCCTGGCCCGCCAAACCAGCGTCGCGGTTACGGCCACCCAAACCACCTACACCTTCTCCGCCGGGCCGGTCACGCTGAAAGTCAACTTCTTGTCGCCGCTGCTGCTCGATGAGCTGGAAACCGTGGCCCGGCCCGTGAGCTACATCACCTACACCGCCACCGCCACCGACGGCAAGGCCCACCCCACCCAGGTGCTGCTGACCGAGGCCGGCACCCTGGCCACTAACACGCCCTACCAGACCGTGGCGGCCAAGCCTGGCCAGGGCGGCAGCCTGCGCTGGTCGGCCCTGGGCACCACCGAGCAGCCCGTGCTAGCCAAGGCCGGCGACGGCCAGCGCATCGACTGGGGCTACGCCTACCTGGCGGCCCCCAGCGCGGCCAAGCTCGGCGTTGGCAACCCCGAAACGCTGAAAACCTCCTTCGCCAAGACCGGGGCCCTAGGGGCTGCCGCGCCCACCCAAACGGGCCAGGCGCAGCGCGTGGCGCAGGCCGCCGTGCTCGACCTAGGCCGCGTGGCTGCCCAGCCCGCCGAACAGCACCTGCTGCTGGGTTACGACGAGCAGTACGCCGTACAGTACTTCGGCCAGAATCTGCGGCCCTGGTGGCGCCGCGACCCGGCCATGACCATGGACAAGGCCCTAGGGGCCGCCGAAGCCGACTACGCCCGCCTGCGCCAAAAAGCCACGGCCTTCGACCAGAAGCTGCGGGCCGATGCCCAGGCTAGCGGCGGCGCGAAGTACGCCGACCTGTGCCAGTTGGCGTATCGCCAGAGCATTGCGGCGCACAGCGTGGTGGCCGGGCCCAAGGGCGAGGTGCTCTTCTTCTCGAAGGAAAACTACTCGGGCGGCTTCATCGGCACCGTGGACGTGACCTACCCCTCGGAGCCGCTGTTCTTGCTCTACAACAATGAGCTGGCTAAGGGGATGCTGCGCTTCATCTTCGAGTACTCGGAGTCGGGGCGCTGGAAGAAGGACTTCCCGGCCCACGACCTGGGCACCTACCCGCAGGCCAACGGCCAGAAATACGGCGAGGATATGCCGGTGGAGGAAGCCGGCAACATGCTCATTATCACGGCCGCCGCGGTGCGCGTCGATGGCAAGCCCGACTTCGCCCGCGAGCACTGGCCCACGCTCACCAAGTGGGTGGGTTTCTTGAAGCGCGACGGCTTCGACCCGGCCAACCAGCTCTGCACCGACGACTTCGCCGGCCACCTAGCGCGCAATACCAACCTGTCGCTGAAGGCCATTATGGGCATTGCCTGCTACGGCCAGCTGGCCCGCCAGCTCGGCGACACCAAGGCCGCCGACGAGCACCAGGCCCTGGCCCGCGAGCTGGCCAAGAAGTGGATGCAGATGGCCCAGGACGGCGACCACTACGCCCTGACCTTCGACAAAACACCCGGCTCGTGGAGCCAGAAGTACAACCTGGTGTGGGACAAGGTACTGAACCTAAATATCTTCCCGCCCGAGGTGGCGCAGCAGGAAATGGCTTTCTACCTCAAGCACCAGCAGAAATACGGCCTGCCCCTCGACAGCCGCAAGACCTACACCAAGTCGGATTGGATAATGTGGACGGCCACAATGGCCAACAACCAGGCTGATTTTGAGGCGCTGGTGGCCCCCATCTGGCAGTTCGCCAACGACACGCCCAGCCGCGTGCCCCTCACCGACTGGCACGAAACCACCAACGCCAAGCAAGTCGGCTTCCAGGCCCGCTCGGTGGTGGGCGGCTACTTCATGAAGCTGCTGAGCGACAAGCTCACCAAATAAGCCCTAGGGGTGCTGGCGCCGGCCGGCACCCCTTTTTTGGCTCGTATCCCCGCTCTTTTTCCAGCCGCCGGGCGAGTGCCCGCTGGCTTTTTTCACCTTTTCCACCCACCCGTTATGTTGACAGCTTTACCGTTTGCCCGCCCCGCGCGCCGGTCCTGGACCAGCGTGCTCGTTCTGCTGCTGCTGAGCCTGCGGGCCCTGGCCCAAACCAGCGGCAACCCCATTCTGGCCGGTTACCAGGCCGACCCGGAAATGGATTATTTCAACGGCACCTACTACATCTACCCCACCACCGACGGCAACTCCAGCGGCGGGCAGTTCCACGCCTTTTCCTCGACCGACCTCACCAACTGGACCGACCGGGGCGTGGTATTCGACCTGGGCCGGCAAACCACCTGGGCCACCTACAACGGCTGGGCGCCCTCGGTAGTGGCCCGCAATGGCAAGTACTACTATTACTACACGGCCCACAACAACGCCACCAATACGCCGTCCATCGGGGTGGCCGTGGGCAACACCCCCCTAGGGCCCTTCACCGACAACGGGCAGCCGCTGCTGACGCCCGCGCTCAGCAACAACATCACCCAGGATGTGATTGATCCCATGGTGTTTGTGGACGACGACGGGCAGGCCTATATCTACTACGGCGGGTCGAGCGGTGCCCGCATGGTGGTGCGCAAGCTCAATGCCGATATGGTGTCGCTAACCAGCGATGAGCCGCGCGACATCACGCCCCAGAACTACACCGAGGCGCCCTACCTGGTAAAGCGCAACGGCCGCTACTACCTGACCTACTCGAACGGGCGCTGGTTCGACGATAGCTACAACGTGCAGTACGCCACCAGCACCTCGCCCACCGGCCCCTGGACCTACGGCGGCTCGGTGGTGAGCAGCGACGCCAACCGCTTCGGGCCGGGGCACCACTCCATCACCCAGTTTCCGGGCTGCGACGACTACTACATCGTGTACCACCGCTACCAGGACCGGACCTACAAGACCCGCCAAGTAGCCATCGACCACCTCACGTTCAACGCCGACGGCAGCATCCAGAAGGTGAACATGACCCCCTACGGCGTGGCGCCGCGCCCGGCCGGCAGCGCCTGCCCGGTTAGCCCCATGCTGGTATCGGGTGGCCTCTACAAGCTCACCCACAAGGACACCGACCAGTGCCTGGACGTGGACAACGGCAGCACCGCGCCCGGTGCCAACGTGCAGCAGTTCACCGACAACGGCACCAACGCCCAGCGCTGGACCGTGACCTTGCAAGCCGATGGCCACTACAAGCTGCTGAACAAAAACTCGGGCCACGCCCTGGACGTGGCCGGGGCCAGCGCCGCCCCCGGCACCAACGTGCAGCAGTGGACCGACAACGGCAACGACGCCCAGCGCTGGCAGCTGCAAGCCATGAGCGGCGGCTTCTACAAGCTGCTGCACAAGGGCACCGACCAGGCCCTCGACGTGGCCAGCAACAGCGTGAGCCCCGGCGCCAACGTGCAGCAGTACACCGACAACGGCAACGACGCCCAACGCTGGCAGCTCACTATCACCGACCAGCCCATCGTGTCGGGCGGCGTGTACCGGCTCACGCACAAGGGCACCACGCAGTGCCTCGACGTGGACAATAACTCGTCGGCGCCGGGCACGCTGGTGCACCAGTACACCGACAACGGCAACGACGCCCAGCGCTGGGTCATTACGCGCATGGCCGATGGCTACTACAAGCTGACGCACCGCAATACCAACCAGTGCCTGGAGGTGGCCAGTAATAGCACCAGCCCCGGCGCCACGGTGCAGCAGTACACCGACAACGGCAACGATGCCCAGCGCTGGCAAATCGTGTCCCTGGGCGACGGCTACTGCAAGCTGGTACACAAGGGCGCCACCCTCTGCCTCGACGTAGACAACAACCTCTCGGACCCCGGCACCGGCGTGCACCAGTGGACCGACAACGGCAACGACGCCCAGCGCTGGCGCCTCGACCTGATGCCCCAAAACGCGGGCAACACCACCCTGAAAGCCAAGAACGCCGCCGAGCTGCTGGCCGCTACGCCATTAACCGTGTACCCGACGCCCGCCACCAGCCAGGTGCACTTCGTGGTAACGCCCACCCAAACCGGCACCCTCACCCTGGATGTACTCGATACGCAAGGCCGCCTGGTGCGCCACCTCGCCACCGACCGCGGCGTGCAAGGCCAAGCCACCGAATACCTGCTCGACGGCAGCACCTGGGCCGCCGGCGTCTACACCGTGCGCCTGAACATGGCCGGGCAGGTATCGCACACCAAGCTGGTGCTGGTGCACTAAGCAGCCGTTAATAATTGAGGTAACAATCAAGGAGGGCGGTTATGCTGAGCTTGCCGAAGCATCTCTACCGCACCGACTGGGTAAGCAGTAGAGATGCTTCGGCAAGCTCAGCATGACCGCCTTTTTAGTAACTCTATACCCATTTTATCGGCCCTAGGGCCTGCACCCACAAAAAAGCCTCTGCTACCATTGTAGCAGGGGCTTCTTTATGCTAGTGCAGCTACTTGTTCGTCAGTTCGAAGCGGCTGAAGGTGGCGGTGCCGCCGGGGCCTTGCGCCACCAGGCCCACGCGCACGCCCCGGTCCCAGGGTGGCAGGAAGCCACCGTCGGCGGCGGGCCCTAGGGGCGTCCAGCTGCGGCCATCGGGGCTGTAGGCGAAGGCGTAGTGGCTGCCGCCCGCGTCTTGCACGCGCAGGTGCAAGGCGGCGGCGGCGGGCAGCGGTGCTTCGGCCAGGGTACGCAGCTTGTTGTCGCGCCGCTCCACGAGCTGCAGCTTGCCGCCGCCGGCCACCAGGCGCAGCGAGTTGGCCGGGTCGCCGAGGGCCGCGATGCCGGCTACGGTGCCGGCGGGCAGGGCGGCCGGGTCGAGCAGCGTGGTGGTGGCGGTGTAGGTGGCGGCCAGCGTGGGGCGGCCCAGCTCGGCGCCGCCCTTGTCGGGGCGGGCCGTGAGCTGCAAGTTGCCGCTTTGCAGGGCAAACTGCGGCTTGTCTTCCACCGGCCACTCCCAGGTAGGCCCTAGGGCGGGACCGGCAAACTCGTCGGCCACCACGGCCGGGGCGGGCGCGGCAGCCCTAGGGGTGCCGTGGTCGTTCAGGAACTCGGGCCAGCCGCTGGCCGTCCACACGAATTCGCTGAGCACGCCCTGGCGGCCTACGTACTGCATGCTGCCGGTTTGGTAGGCGTGGTGCAGCATGTACCAGTGGCCGTTGCGCTCCACGGCCGTGCCGTGGCCGGGGCAGGTCCAGGTGTCGTTTTTGGTGAGGATGGGGTTGCGCTCGTACTTCTCCCAGGGGCCCAGCAGGTTCTTGGCGCGGGCCACGCCGGTGGCGTAGGTGCAGCCGGGCCCGCAGCAGCCGTTGGCGGCGTAAAACATATAGAAGTAGCCGCCGTGGCGCACCACGCTGGGGCCTTCCACCAGGTTGCCCTCCCAGGCGGCGGTGTTGCGAAACAGCTCGGTTTTCTCGCCCACCAGCTTCGTGCGGTCGGCGCTCAGGCGCTGCGCCCAGATGGGGGTGGGCTTGTTCTGGCTGTTGCCGTCCTCCTTCCACAGCAGGTAGGGCTGACCGTTTTCGTCGGGCACCGGGAAGCCGTCGATGCTGCCATCGGGCTGGCCCACCAGCGGGCCGTGGTCGGTGTAGGGGCCCTCGGGGCGGTCGGCGCTGGCCACGCCCACGGCCAGGTTGCCGCCGCGCTGGTGCGCCGTATAAAAGACGTAGGTTTTACCATTGGCGTCGTGGTTTATCTCGGGCGCCCAGAAGTAGTAGTCGGCCCAGGCCGGCCGCTCGCCCGGAAACACGTGCCCCACCAAACTCCAGTGCTGCAAGTCGGTCGATTTCAGCAGCGGAAACGTCGGCCCCCAGTTCGAGGTCGTAGCCGTGGCCCAATACGTGTCGCCCACCCGCGTCACCGACGGGTCGGGGTAGTCGCCGGCCAGCACGGGGTTGGCAATGGGGGTGGGGGCTAGGGCGGTCCTAGGGGCCGCGGCCGCCGAGCGTTTAAGCTTGGCTTTAACCTTTACCGGCGCTTGGGCCGGGGCTAGCAGCGGGGCGGCCGCCAGCAGCCCTAGGGCCACCAGCGGGCGGAAAGAAAAGCGAGTAGGCATAGACACGGGTGATTGCCGACGAAACTACCGCCGGCGAGTGCGCTGGGCGGCTTTGGGAGCCGCCGGCAAGGGCGCGGTTTGGTAATACGCGTGGCAGGCGGAACCTTCAAATTTGAGTGCCACCTCCAGCACCGTGAGGCCATCGGCGGCGGGCAGCAGCTGCGAGCTGTAGTTGGGGCAGGGGTTGTCGCCCTGGTTGGGGGCCGGCACCGGGGCGGACACCTCCACCCAGGCCCCCCGGCCACCCTGGGCGTTGGCCATGTACACCCGGCCGTTGGCGGGCGCCAGGGCATTGTCGCTGTTGTTGAGCAGCACCTGCCCGATGGCCAGCAGCTGGCCCTGGGGGTTGCCGGGCTGCGGCGCCCAGGCCACGGTGGGGGCGTGGGCAAAGTGGTGGCCTTCCGTCGATTCGATGCGCTGGCCGGGGTCAGCGGGGTCGCCCCACTGCACGCCGTCGGGCGAGGTGCGCAGGTAGGCGTCGCAGCCTAGGCCGCAGAGTTCGTAGCTCATCACATAGCTTCCGCCGGGCAGGCGGCGCACCACAGCCATGCCAGGGCGCAGGTGCCCGTCGGCCTTGCCCACGTCCACCACTTCCGGCCCCCAGCTCAGGCCGCCGTCGGCTGATACCTTGTGGGCCAGCAGCTGGTTGTAGCCCGCGGCCTTGTGCTCCTCGCTGCTGTAGTACACCACCAGCCGGCCCTGGGCATCAACCGCAAACTCGGCCTCCCACAGCCCGATAAAGCCGCTGACCGGCGTGCTGAAATAAGCCCAGGTGCGGCCGCCGTCGAGGCTGCGGTGCACCCGAATGCTGCACGGCCCGCGCCCGCCCTGGTCGGTGCCCACCGAGGTGGCCCACAGCAGCGTGCCGGCCGGCGTGGTCCCTAGGGCCTGCGGTACCTCATAAAGCCCGCTGCAGCACAGGCGCGGCGGCGTCGCGTCCACCACGTCGCTCAAGTGCTGCCAGGTTTTGCCGTTGTCGGGGCTCTCGTAGATGGCGCCGGCCCGCCCCGCGTCGAAGCTGGCCAGCAGCCGGCCGGTCCCCGCGCCCTGGCCGAGGCGCACGACGCGGGGGTAGTAGGTGGGCCGGCTTAGGTCGAGGACCTGCTGGGCGCGGGCGGAACTAGCCAGGCCCAGCGCCCCTAGCAGCCCTAGGGTGGTAAGTAGCTTGCTCATAGTGTAGAAAAGACAAAGCGGCGCCTTACTCGCCGGCCGGCTTGGCAAGCGGCACGTTGATGCCGACTGGCGCCCCGAAGTTGGGCGAGCCATCGGTGTTCCAAGTAAACTTCTGCATCCGCGGGTTGCGGGCGTTGCCGCAGCCCTGGCCGGCCTGGTTGTTGGCGTGGTAGATAAGCCAGTCCTCGCTGCCGTCCTTCGACTTGAAGAAGCCGTTGTGGCCCGGCCCGTAGGCCCCGCCGGCCGGGTTTTTCACGAATACCGGCGTGGCCGATTTCGTCCACGCGCCGGCGGCCAGCGGGTCGGTGCCGGTGAGCTTGAGCTGCCCTAGGGCGTAGTCGTCGGTGCTGCAGTGGCTAGCCGAGTAGATGATGAACGTCTGGCCGTTGTGCTGCAGCACCTCGGGGCCCTCGTTCACCTTCGGGAAGCCGTTCAGCTCCCAGGCATACTCGGGGTGGCTGAGCTGGGTGCGGGTGCCGGTGAGCGTCCAGGGGTTGCTCATCTGGGCGATGTAGAGGTTCTGCTGGTCGGAGCCCGCCTCCTGGCCGCTCCACAGCAGGTAGCGCTTGCCGCCCTGCTCCAGCACGGTGCCATCAATGGCCCACAAATCCTGGCCGGGCACCGCAATTTGACCTTTCTCCGTCCAAGTGCCCTGGGTGGGGTCGGCGCTGGCGTTTTCGAGCACCCACAAGCGTTGGCCGCCGCAGCAGTTGCCTGGCCCGGCCGTGTAGTACACGTACCACTTGCCGTCGAGGTAGTGCAGCTCGGGGGCCCACACGTCGTACTTCGAATTGGAGCTGGTGGCTAGGCCCGGCCGCCAGATGGTGGTGCTGGGCGCGCCGTTCAGCTCGGTCATCTTCGCCGTTTTCAGAATGCGCACGTCGCCGCCCGTGGTACTCAGGAAGTAGTAAAACCCGTCTTTCTGCACCACCCACGGGTCGGGCCCGGTGGTCAGCAAGGGGTTCATGAAGGTGGTGCTGACTGGGGTCGGCGTGGGCGTAGGCGTGGCGCCCGAGCCGGTGGCTACGTTTTTCTGGCAGGTAGCCAGGCCTAGGCCCAGCAGCAGGTACAGCAGGGATTTTTTCATGCAAAACGGGGAAAAGGAAGTGGCGCAAAGCAAAAAGCCGCCGGAAGGGCCTAGGCTTCCGGCGGCTCTTGCACTGCGTAAACGATGGGGTAGCCGCGGGCTAGCCTAGTAGCCGGGGTTCTGCTTCAGCGCCGGGTCGAGCGAGGTTTCGGACAGCGGGATGGGCAGGTACATGTTTTTGCCCACCACGAAGTTGACGAAATCGGGGTCGCGGGCCGCAATGCTGCTCACGCCGGCCTGGCTGTCGAGCAGGCCCGAGCGCTGCAAGTCGGTCCAGCGGGTGTTCTCGCCGCACAGCTCCGTCACGCGCTCGTGCAGCAGGCGGGTGCGCAGGCCAGCTTGGTCGTAGGTGCCCACGGCCAGCGGGGCCAGGTTCACGCGGGCGCGCACCTGGTTGATGAGCGGAATGGCCGCCGCTGGCTGGCCCTGCTCGTTCAGGGCCTCGGCCTGCATCAGCAGCACGTCGGCGTAGCGCATCACCCGGAAGTCAATGGGCGAGAAGTAGTTCTCGTAGTTGCGGGTCTTATCGTTTTGGTACTTGCGCCAGAATACCTCCGCCTTGTCAAAGTTGCCGGTGGTGGGGTCGGCGTACCGCTGCTCGTATGTTTTGCCATACACCAGCATGGGGTAGCTGATGAGCGTCACGTCGCGGCGCGGGTCGGGCTTGCCGTCCAGCGTCGTTTCGTTGAACTCGTTGTAGAGCCACTTGCGGGGCTGGCCGTCGCACCAGCCCACCTGGCGCGCGCCGAAGAACTGGGCCCGCTGGCAGCCCTGCGATGAGCCGGCCACGTCCTGCCCGTCGCCCTGGAGGGCGTCGGTGAAGCCAATCTCGAAAATCGACTCCTTGTTGTTTTCGCCCGCCACGTTGAAGTTGTCCTCGTAGTTGGGCACCAGCGCGTAGGTACCCGAGCTGATGACCTTGGCAAACTGCGCCTGGGCATCGCTCCACTTGCGCTGCTGCATGTAGGCCTTGCCCATCAGGGTTTGGGCGGCGCCCTTGGTAGCCCGGCCCACGTCGTTGCCGGTGTACGACACGGGCAGCGCGGTTTCGGCCGCCTTTAAGTCGGCAATAATAAAATCCCAGATTTGCTGGGTGGTAGCCTGGGGGTAGCGGGTGGTGGCATCGCCCGGCTTGTCGGCCAGCGGCACGTTGCCCCACAGCGTCACCAGGTTCCAGTAGTAGAGGGCCCGCACGAAGTGCGCTTCGCCCAGTAAACGGTTTTTCAGGGCCGTATCACTGCCAAAATCAATGTTGGGCACGTAGGCCAGTACCTGGTTGCAGCGGTACACGCCGCGGTACACTTCCGTCCAGGGGCTGGCGTTAGTCACGAAGTTGTAGTCCAGGATAACGAAGCGCGTCGAGTTGGCCAGGTCCGTCCAGGGGCTGTTGCTGAAGCCCTCGTCCGAGCGCAGGTCGTAGTCGAAGTGCAGCCAGCGGCCGTAGCTGCCCTCAAAGTGGAAGACGTCGTAGCAGGCGTTGGTGGCCAGCAGGGCGTCGTTGGCCGTCTTAAAGAACGTGGAGGTGGAGGGCGCGTTGGGGTTTACCTGGTCGAGCAGCTTATCCTGGCAGCCTGTGGTGAGCAGCAGCCCCCCTAGGGCCAGCGCCGACAAAAAGTTAACGGTTTTCATATAGTGAATACTAGCAAAACGGGGTGGGAGAGGAGGCGGAGTTAGAAGCCAACTTGCAGGCCACCCGTGAAGGTGCGTAGGTTGGGGTAGGAGTTGAAATCAACCCCGCGCTGGAAGGCGTTGCCGTTCACAAACTCCGGGTCGGGGCCGGTGTACTTGGTGGCGGTGAAGAAATTCTGGCCCGTCACAAAGAGGCGCACGTTGCTAATGCCTTTGAGCTTCTCGAACATCGTTTTGGGGAAGGTGTACCCTAGCTGCACGTTTTTGCCGCGCAGGTACGAGCCATCTTCCAGGAAGCGGCTGCTGGGCTGCGAGTTCTGGGCCGAGGCCGTTTGCAAGTCGGCCGTGGTGCCGTTGTTGGCCAGGGCCCTAGGGGTGGTGTTCGAGTGGTTGTCGGCCGTCCAGGGCTGGAAGTCCGCGCGGTAGTTGCTGGGGTCGTCGGTGCGGTCCATGGTGGCGCGGGCCACGTTGTACACCGTGTTGCCGTGCGCGCCCTGCAGCAGCACCGTCAGGTCGAAGCCCTTGTAGCCCGCGTTTAAGCTCACGCCGTAGGTGAGGGTGGGGAAGGGGGTGCCGATGTGCACGCGGTCGGCGCTGGTGATGTTGCCGTCGCCGTTGGCGTCGATGTAGCGGGCGTCGCCGGGGCGGGCCCAGGGCTCAATCACCTTGCCGTCGGCCGTCTTGTAGTTATCTACTTCGGCCTGGGTCTGGAACACGCCGTTGAACTGAATCATGTAGGCGCCCCCGATGGGGTAGCCCACCTGCGTTTGCGTCACGCCCTGGTCATACACCGAGTTGATGGCGTCGGTGGCCAGCACGCGGTTGCGCAGCGTCGAGAGGTTGCCGGTGATGCCGTAGGTAAAGGCCCCGCGGTTATCCTGCCAGCCGGCCACAAACTCGAAGCCCCGGTTTTCAATCTCGCCCAAGTTGCCAAACACCGTGGTGTTGAAGCTGCCCGAGTAGATGGGCAGCGAAATAGGCACCAGCGCGTCCTTGGTGCGCGAGATATAGTAGTCAGCCGACAGTGTGAGGCGGTTGTCGAAGAAGCCCAGGTCGAAGCCGTAGTCGGTGAAGTAGCGGCGCTCCCAGCGCAGGTTGGTGCTGGCAAAGCCGGTTTGGATGGCTCCCGGCGTCAGCACGTTGCCGTTGAAGATGGTCGCCGCGTTGATGTTGATGAGCGCCTGGCTAGGGTACGCATCGCCCAGGTTGTCGTTGCCGTTCACGCCGTAGCTGAAGCGCGGCTTGAGGTTGCTCACGAAGGGCGCGGCGCTCTTAAAGAACTCCTCCTCGCTGAGGCGCCAGCCCACCGACCCGGCGTAGAAGTTGGCGTACTTCTCATCGAGCTGCGACGAGCCGTCACGGCGGAAGCTGCCCGTCAGCAGGTAGCGGTTTTTGTAGTCGTACACCACCTGCCCGAAGTACGAGCGCTTGGTATACACCGACTTGCCCCCGGTAGTGGCCACCGGCGTCGAGCCCGAGCTGAGCGTGGGGAAGTACTGGCCGCCGTACTGCGAGTAGCCGTTGGCGCGGGCAAAGGTGTTGGTATAGCGCCGGTACTGCTCGGAGTAGCCCGCCACTGCGTTGAAGTGGTTCTCGCCGAATGACTTGTTGAAATTCAACGTGTTCTCGGCGATGGCGAAGAGGTTGTCGCCGCGGTTTTCGGTGAGGTAGCCCGGCTCGTTGGGCGCGTTGTAGCTGATGATGCCCGGCTTGCGGAACGAGCGGTCCACGTAGTCGAGCGCGTCGATGCCCAGGTTGAGCTTGTACGAGAGGTAGTCGGTGAAGCGGAATTCGGGCGTGAGGCTGCCCTGTAGGCGGTTGTTATACTGCGTCGAGTTGATGTACTCCTGCTCGGCCACGGGGTTGGTGCCGAAGGTGTAGGCCGCGTCCGAGCCGAAGCCGTAGCCGCTGCTGGTGGTAGGGTCGTAGACGGGGATGGTGGGCAGCAGGCGCACGGCATCCTGGAAGGGCTGGCCGTTGGGCAGCGTGGCCAGGGTGTGCGAAAGCTGGGCCGACTCGTTGATGGTGAAGCGCCCGCGGGTAATGCCCGAGTTCAGGCGCAGCGTGTAGCGCTCGAAGTCGGTGCCGATGAGCGTGCCCTTCTGCTTGAAGTAGCCGCCCGAAATAAGGTAGTTGGAGCTGTAGCCCTCGCCGCTGCCGCCGCCCGAAAGCCCCACGTTGTAGTTCTGCACCGAGCCCGTGCGCAGGATGGCACTCTGCCAGTCGGTGTCGGCGTAGTTCTGCGGGTTGGCGGCCGAGGCCAGGGGCGTGCGGCCCGCATTCTGGTAAGCCATGCGGCTGATGGCGGCCCACTGCGCGGCGTTGGTCAGGTTCCAGCGGCTCACCACGTTTTGGGGGCCCGCCGAGGCGTCCACGGTAAAGGTGGGCTTGCCGGTTCGGCCGCGCCGGGTGGTGATGATGATAACGCCGTTGGCCCCCCTAGACCCGTAGATGGCCGTGGAGGAGGCATCCTTCAGAATGTTGAGCGTGGCAATGTCCTGCGGGTTCAGGTCGCGGATGTTGTCAGTCCAGGCGCCATCCACCACGTAGAGCGGGTTGCTGCCCGAGTAGAGCGTGCCGGCCCCGCGGATGACCACGTTGGGCGCTTGGCCCGGCGTGCCGCTGTTGTTGATTTGCACGCCCGGCGTGCGACCCTGAATGGCCTCCGTAATAGTGGCTACGGGTGCTTTCTTGGCCGCCTCCACGTTTACCGGCACCGTGGCGCTGGTCAGGTTCTGGCGGTCCTGGCTCACGTAGCCCATCACCACCACCTCGTTGAGCTGCTGGTTGTTTTCGCTCAGCGTCACGTTAAACGTAGTGCGGCCGTTGATGAGTATTTCCTGGCTGGTGTAGCCGATGGACGAGATAACCAGCGTGCCATTGTCCGGGGCGTCGAGCGAGAAGTTGCCGTTGGCGTCGGTGGTGGTGCCATTCTGGGTGCCCTTCACGAGCACCGTTACGCCGGGTATGCCGGCGCCTTTCACGTCCACCACGCGGCCGGTAATGGCGGCATTGGGCTGGCGGACGGCGCGCTCGGGGAGCAGGGAGCTAGCCAGCACGGGATTGGCCAGCGCGCCCGTCAGGGGCAGGCCACAGGCCAACAAGGGAATCAGCAAACGCCCGGAAGGGGGTAGCAGCTTTTTCATATGGGTGGGATTAGGTAAAAAACAGCGCAAACAAAACAGCCCCTAGTGGGCTGAGGCCGTGCAAACGATTGCACGGAAGAATAAAAAAAAGTGGCCTAGTTGGCAGAATTCTGTTTTGGTAGAAAAACAGCGAGCAATTACAATAGTAATGCTAGGTAGTTTGCGCTCAGCAACGCACCTAGGCACTGGCTATTTGGCCAGTAGCCCGACGCAGATTCAGGCTTCTTGCAAACGTAAAAGTAGCGGTGTTTCGCAAAAAAGCAACTATTAGTCAAGGATAATTGCTAGTTCGGCGATTTTTTTGCCTAGTTTGCTGAAGCTCGCCTGGCAGCCGGATGGCTGCGATTAGCCAGCCCGGCTCGGTAGCTGGGGGTGTCAACAACAGCAGCTAGCAAACCCTAGGGCTGGTCCAGTGCTTGAGGTAGCCACCAAGAGCTGTTGCAGCCGGGCAGCTTGAGATGAGGCGATTCATTTGAATCTGGGCCCACGGTTGACGTCTAATTGACTAGTATAGTTAATATGCTAAAAGATAGTGTGTTATGAACACGCTGGCGCGCATAGCTAAGAGGTAATTTAGCTATAGCTATGCGCAAATGAACGTGCAAACGTTTGCACATGAGCTTAATCGATTTAACTGCTTTACACCGCTTAGCCAAAGCTGAGCGAGCGTTGGCCCGGTAGCTGAGGCGGGTGGGCCGCCTGTGCTAGCCTGGGCCTCCCGTGAAATCACCTTACCTTGCCCGTGTCCTAAGCTGCGCTTCATGTCCACCCGCCGTCACTTTCTTCTGGGCTCCCTCTCGGGGCTGGCCCTGCTTGCCATGCGCCCTCCTGCTGCCGCCGCGGCCCGCACCTACCGCAACCCGGTGGTGGCCCGCAACTTCCCCGACCCCTTCGTGCTGCGCCACGCGGGGCACTACTACGCCTTTGGCACCACCGGCCGCGGGCGCACCCCCGACGGCCGCGTGTTTTCGCTGCTCGCGTCGGATGATTTAGTGAATTGGCGGGCCCTGGGGGGGGCGCTGACGCCACCCGCCGGCAGCGAGGAGTTTGACTTCTGGGCGCCCGAGGTGGTGCTGCACCAAGGCACGTTCTACATGTACTACTCGCGCGGGGGCGGGGCCATCGGGGCCACGGTGGGCCACCAGCTATACGTGGCTACCAGCCCGCGGCCCGAAGGCCCCTACACCGAGGTGGCCGCCCTGCCGGTGGCCGACAGCAAGTTTACCATCGACGCCCACGCGTTTCAAGACACCGATGGGCAGTGGTACCTGTTCTACGCCCGCGACTTCACGGACAGCGACGACGGCTACTACCCCGGCACCGGGCTGGTGGTAGACCGCCTCGCGGGCATGACCCAGCTAGCCGGCCAGCCCCGCACGGTGCTGCGCGCCCGCCACGCCTGGACGCTCTTTGAGGCCAATCGCACCATGCCGCTCTACGGCGGGCGCACCTTTGCCCAGTGGCACACCCTGGAGGGCCCCTTCGTGCGGCGCCACGCGGGCAAGTACTACTGCTTTTTCAGCGGCGCCAACTTCCTCACCGACCGCTACGGCGTAGACTACTGCGCCGCCGACAACGTGCTGGGGCCTTACGTCGACTCGGGCTCCGATGCCGGGGCGCGGGTGCTGCACTCGGTGCCCGGCCACGTGCGCGGCCCCGGCCACCACTGCCACGTGATGAGCCCCGACGGCCGCACCGAATATCTGGTATACCACGCTTGGAACGAGGCCATGACCGAGCGCCAGATGTGCATCGACCCCCTGGTCTGGACGGCCCAGGGCCCGCGCTGCTTGGGGCCCACCTATACCACCCAGCCGCTGCTGTAGCAGTAGAAGCTGCCCTGGAGAATGTTCTGTGGATGACAAAAACCGCTGCGTAAATTATTTTGGGGCGCCGGCTGTAGTAGGCAAGCAGCCTGCTTCCGTATAGTAAGGAGGGCCGGGCGTTAATTTCACCGCCGCCCCGGTCCCTAGGCCCCCTTCGCTCGTTATGAAAGTCGTTGTTGAAAAGCACCCGCTCGCCATTCGCTGGTTTCACTGGTTCAACTTCCCAGTGCTGAGCCTCATGATTTGGAGTGGCCTCTGGATATACTGGGCCAACGACGTGTACCGCCTGGGCTGGGGCAACACTACGCTCTTCAAGTTCTTCCCGCAGTCGTTTTACCAGGCCTTTCACATGGACCACAAGCTGGCCCAGGGCATGGCCTGGCACTTCGTGCTGATGTGGGCCTTCTTTCTCAACGGCCTGCTCTACGTGCTTTACACGGCCTTTTCGGGCGAGTGGCGCTACCTGCTGCCCGACCGCAAGTCCTTTAAGGAAGCCATTCAGGTAACGCTCTACGACTTCGGCCTCAGCAAGACGCCGCCGCCGGTGCAGAAATACAACGGCGCCCAGAAAATCGCCTATACCGCCGTCATTCTCATGGGGTTGGGCTCACTGCTCACGGGGCTGGCCATTTACAAGCCCACGCAGTTTGGCTGGCTCACCCAGCTGCTGGGCGGCTACGAGTCGGCGCGCGTTATCCACTTCGTGCTCACGCTAGGCTACGTGGTATTTTTTGTTATCCACATTGCCCAGGTGGTGCGGGCGGGCTGGAACAACTTCCGGGCAATAGTGGCCGGCTTCGAGGTGGAGGAGGTGAACCCCGCCAGCGGGGCCATCGTGGCCGGCCCCACGGCCCTGCCGGCCGCCTCGCCCTCGCTGGCGCCCAGCGCCCCCCAGTCCCCATCCTAGGTATTGCCCTGCCGCTTACTGCCATGACCTCCCCCGACGCCCCCCACCAGCCTGCCCCCGATAATCCGGCCGAGGCCGCCCGCGCTGCCGCCGACCGCACCCCCCTGACGCCCGCCCAGGCCCAGGCCGAGCAGGCCGCCCTGCGCGGGGCGGCTACGCGCTCGCGCCGCGCCTTTTTGGGCCTGGGGCTGGCGGGCTTGGCGGGGCTGGCCGGCTGGCGCTACCTGCTGCACAGCCCCGACGCCGACGGCATTCCGCGCGACTTGCGCAAAGTGTTGGATTTCAACGGGAAGTTGACTAAGGACTACTTCGCGCACACGCGGCTGGCGCCCGAGTTTGCCCGCTCGCGGGCCCGCCAGCTGCGTTTGAACGGCAACGTGGGCCTAGGGCAGGATTTTGACCCCGCCACCTGGAAGCTGACCGTGCAGGGCTACGCGCCGGCCGGCGCCCCAGCGCGCCGCCAGGAGTTTACCCTGGCCGATATCAAGGCGCTGCCCCGCACCGAGATGACCACCGAGCTGAAGTGCATCGAGGGCTGGAGCGTGATTGTGCACTGGGCCGGTGTGCGGCTCAGCGATTTCCTGGCCCGGTACCCACTAGCCACCAGTTCGGGCCAGCCCATTGCCGACCTGCGCCAGCCGCCCGCCGACGCGGCCAAGTTCGTGGGCCTGGTAACGCCCGACGAGCAGTACTACGTGGGCCTGGAGATGTACGCCGCCCTGCACCCCCAAACGCTGCTGGCCTACGAGCTGAACGGCGTGCCCCTGACCCTGGCCCACGGCGCGCCCCTGCGCCTGGTAACGCCCCTGAAGTACGGCGTCAAGCACCTCAAACGCATCGGCACCATCGCCTTTGCCGACCAGCGCCCCGCCGACTACTGGGCCGAGCAGGGCTACGACTGGAGCGGTGGCCACTAGCGCCGCAGGCGCCCCTAGGGCCCAAATAGCCAGCTACTTCACTCTTAGCTAACTACGCATGAATACCCTGGCACTAGCTGCGCTGGCAGTACTGGGCAGCGGGGCGGCGGCCGCCACCCTGCTGGGGCACCACCACACCCCGCCGGCGGCGGGCCCAGCTGCCGCGCGCGTGCCAGTGGTCGTCGAGCTCTTTACCTCGGAAGGCTGCTCCTCGTGCCCCGCGGCCGACGCGGTGCTGCGCGAGCTAGTCAGCACCCAGCCTGTGCCTGGCGTAGAAATCATTGCCCTCGGCGAACACGTCGATTACTGGAACCGGCTCGGGTGGGCCGACCCGTTCTCGCAGGCGCAGTTTACCCAGCGCCAGCAGGCCTACGCCACCGGCTTTGCCGAAGGCAACTATACCCCCCAGGCAGTGGTGGCTGGGCGCTACGAGCTGGTGGGCAGCCGCCGGGCGCAGCTGCTGCAGGCCGTGGCTGAGGCCGCCCGCGCACCCCGCGCCACCGTGCAGCTCGCTCCGGTTGGCATGGATAGTGTCCGTCTGAAAGTCAGCAATTTGCCCGCTGGCACCAAGGCTGCCAGCGTCTGGCTGGCCCTGACCGAAACAGGCTTAACTACCCAGGTAGGCGGGGGCGAAAACGCGGGTCGCCTGTTGCGCCACGCGCCCGTAGTGCGCAGTTTGCGCGCCTTAGGCACGGTAGCGGCTGGCGGCACCTTTGCGGCTACCGCCCCCCTAGGGCTGGCCGCTAGCTGGCCGGCGCCGAACGTGCGGGTGGTAGCCTTGGTGCAAGCCACCGGCTCGCTCCACCTGGTAGGCGCCGCCAGCCTGCCGCTAGTAGCAGAAGCTGCTGCCAACTAACCAGGCCGCGCTGCCGGCCAAGGCTGCGTAAATAAGCGGTTGGTGTTGCTTAAAAAAGAGGCGATTAAGGCTTTGTGAGCAAGCTATTGAGGGTTGCTAAACTTTTTTAAGAAAAAAGTTCACTTTCCTAAGTCTGACTTTGGAGCTGCTTCGTATGTTCGGGTAGTGAGTGACTGGTTACTTATAAGTTAAGTAAGTAGTTGCTACTGTATAAGCCAGCCTGCTGCTGCTGGCTGCTCCCCGACGTTCCTTTTCCATGCGGTTGCCAGCTTGCCTGGGGCCGCGCTAGCCTATACTAATTGCCGCGGCGGCCCTAGGGCTGGCAGGCGAGGATAAGTGCCCTAGCTGCTGGCTGGCACGGCCGAAACGCTGTGCCAGCCAGTCTGCTGGTTTGTGCGTGCCATAAGTAGTTGGTTGCCAGTCAATCGGATTGGCAGTTGTTTGTTGCCGGGTTCTTCACTTTTCACCTCTGTTGTTTTCTATGAAAAGATTTACTAAACCGCTTCACTGGGTAGGAGGAGCCTGCGCGCTGGCGCTGCTCGCGGCGGGCGGCGTGCTGCTGCGGCCAGCCAGCCTGGAAGCCAGTAGCCACCGCGAAGCCCCGCTGATTGCCGACGACCCGGTGGCCGACAACACCGACGTGTATGCCTTCGTGTCGCCCAGCGACCCTAACCGGGTGATACTCATTGCCGACTACATCCCGTTTCAGCTGCCGCAGGGCGGCCCCAACTACTATACCTTCGGCGAGAACGTGCACTACGAGGTGCACGTGAAAAATAACGGGGCCACCAACGGTGACGACATCACCTACCGCTTCACCTTTCAGCGCGCCAACCAGGACCCGACCACGTTCTTCGACATCCGGCTGGGCAAGCAAAACTTGAAAACCACCTACACCTGCGAGAAAAGTACGGACGGGGGCAAGTCGTTTTCGGCCATCGTAACCAACGGCGTGGTGCCAGCCTACAACATCGGGCCGCGCTCCATTACGACGCCGGTGGGCCTCAACCAGCCTTCCTACACCGCTTTGCGGCAAAGCGCCGTGACGACGGCCAGCGGCGACGGCGGCGAGCAGGTGTTCTGCGGCTCGTCGGACGACCCGTTTTTCGTAGACCTAGGGGCGGTGTTTGACCTGGCGGGCCTGCGCGCCGGCCGTGGCAGCCGCGACGGCCTGGCCAAGTACAATGTCAACTCCATTGCGCTCAGCATCCCCATTAAGAGCCTGCAGAAAAACCACCAGGACGTATCGGCTGCAAAAACGATTCTGGATGCCGACTACGTGATTGGGGTGTGGGCCTCGGCCAGCCGCCCTTCGCTGCGCACCTTGAGCACCGCCGGCGCCGCGCCCGCCCCCAGTGGCGACTACGTGCAAGTGTCGCGCCTAGGGATGCCCCTGACCAACGAGGCCATCAACCCCATCGGCAGCAAGGACGCCTGGAACCGCACCACGCCCTACGCCGAAGCGGCCATCACCGACGACTACCTCTCCAACCCCGAGCTGGCCTTATATATGGACGACTCGCAGTTTGGCGGGGCGGTGCCGGCGCTGGCGGCCCTGCGCATCCAAACCAAGTCGCTGGCGGGCCAGCCGCTGCTGGGCGGGTCCTCGTTTCCAGGCTTCGACTTCCGCAACACCAAGCCGGGCCTGTACCCCTTGAAGGGCAGCGCGGCCCTGAATGGCACGGCGCTGGCCGACGCGGCTTTTGGCAACTACCTGCTAGTGGCCGGCAAACCCCGCTCGGTGGATATCAAGCCCATCTTCCACACCGGCGTGCCCAACCTGCCGCCCTACCAGCTGGCCACCGGCAAAGGCGGCAACCCGCTGGCGGCCGGTAAGCCTTTTGTCAACAACTTTTTGCCCCTAGGGGCCAATGCCAGCGGCAACCCCGGCGGCGACATGCTGCGCCTGAACATGGCCGTGCCCGCCACCCCGCGCACCTCGCCCGACTTCAGCAACGAGGGCCTCTTTGCGGCGGCGGTGCTGGGCCTCACCGACCCGCGCTATAACAAAACCACTGACATTCAGAATATTCCCAATATGGATGGCTTTCCCAACGGGCGCCGCCTGGAGGATGAGATTGTGAAGATTGAGCTGCAAGCCGTGAGCGGGCTGGCCCTGGCGGCCATCGGCCTCTGGTACGACGACTACACGCCGGGCAGCGCCTCGCCGGTGACGCCCCAGCTGCGCGGGGTGCTCAACTTCACCACGGGCGTGGAGCGCAACGACACGACTTTCCGCGCCGAGTTCCCCTACGTGCAGACGCCGTGGCAGGGCTACCGGGTGCGCCGCTAAGTCATTTCCATCACTTTGATTTGCTCGAAGCTCATGAACGCTAAACTTTTACCCAAGCTGCTTTTGCTGCCCGCCGGTCTGGCGGCGGTGCTAGGGCTGTCGGTGTGGGCCAACCTGCACCACACGCCCCTGGAGGCCAGCAGCCACCGCGAGGCGCCGCTGATTGCCGACGACCCAGTGGCCGACAATACCGACCTCTACGCCTTCCGCGACCCCAACCATGCCGACCGCATCGTGGTGATTGCCAACTATATTCCGTTTGAGCTGCCCCACGGTGGCCCCAACTATTCCACCTTTGGCGAGAACGTGCGCTACGAGGTGCACGTGAAAAACGATGGCACCAAGAACGGCGACGACATCACCTATCGCTTCACGTTTAAGCGCGTGAATGAAGACCCGACTACGTTCTTCAACATCCGCCTAGGGAAGCAAAACCTGAAAACTACCTACACCTGCGAGAAAAGCACCGATGGCGGGCAGTCGTTCTCGACCATCGTGACCAACGGCGTGGTGGCGCCCAACAACATTGGTCCGCGCTCTATCAACTCGGCCGTGGGCCTCAACGAGCCTTCGTACACCGACCTGCGCCTGCGGACAATAACGGCCGCTAGCGGTGGGGGCAACGAGCAGGTGTTCTGCGGACCTTCCGACGACCCGTTCTTCGCCGACCTAGGGGCCATTTTTGACCTGGCCAACCTGCGGCCCATGAATGCGACCGACGGGCTGTCGCGCAAGAACTGCCACAGCATCGCGCTCAGCATCCCGATTAGCACCCTGCAAAAAAACCACCAGAGCGTAGCGGCCGCCAGCAGCATTCTGGACCCTAACTACGTGATTGGGGTGTGGGCTTCGGCCAGCCGCCCGGCCATGCAAACCTTCAGCGCCGCCACGGGCGCCGGCGCCAGCGGCGACTACGTGCAGGTGTCGCGCCTAGGGATGCCGCTCACCAACGAGGTGATTAACCCCATCGGCAGCAAGGACCGCTGGAACGCGCTGACGCCCTACACCGAGGACGCCCAAACCGACGACTACCTCTCGAACCCCGAGCTGGGCCTGTACGTGGACCCCCGCCTGTACGGCAACGCCATTCCGCAGCTAGCGGCGCTGGATGTGCAGACCCGCTCGCTGGCCGGCTTCCCCGGCCTGCCGGCCGATGGCTTCGACTTTGGCAACACCCGGCCGGGCCTGTACCCCTTGAAGGGCAACTCGGCCCTGAACGGCACGGCGCTGGCCGACGCCGCTTTTGGCAACTACTTACTGGTGGCCGGTAAGCCGCGCTCGGTGGATATCAAGCCCATCTTCCACACCGGCGTGCCCAACCTGGCCCCGTACCAGCTGGCTACCGGCAAGCCCAAGGGCAACCCGCTGGCCCAGGGTAAGCCCTTTATCAACAACTTTTTACCCCTAGGGGCGAATGCCAGCGGCAACCCCGGTGGCGACATGCTGCGCCTGAACATGGCCGTGCCCGCCACCCCGCGCACCCTGGCCAGTGGTGCCCCTAATCCCGAATTCAGCAACCAGGGCCTGCTGCAAGCGGCCGTGCTGGGCCTCACCGACCCGCGCTTTAATACCACCACCGACATCCAGAACATCCCTAACATGGACGGCTTCCCCAACGGGCGCCGCCTGGAGGATGCCATCGACCAGATTGAGCTGAAGGCCGTGGGCGGCCTGGTGCTGGCGGCCATCGGCCTCTGGTACGACGACTATACGCCCGCCAGCGCCTCGCCCCTCACGCCGCGCCTGCTGGGCGAAGTGACCTTCACGACCGGCGTGGAGAAAAACGACACCACCATCCGGGCCGATTTCCCCTTCGTGCAAACGCCCTGGATTGGCACGGGCTCGGCCAGCGGCCCCACCAACACGCTGGTGGTGCCCGACATGATGATAAGCACGGCCACGACGGTAGATGCCGGCACGTATAACAACATCACCATCATGAAGGGTGGGGTGGCTACCTTCAACGGCCCCATCGTGGTGAACGGCACCCTCACGGTGCAGGATGGCGGCGTGCTGAGCACCCGCGGCACGCTGGCTACCAGCTGCCAGGCCATCACCGGCCCCGGCAGCTTTGTGCTGCAAGCCGGCGGCACGCTGCGGGTGTGCGACCCGGCCGGCATTGCGGCCACGGGCAGCACCGGCGCCATCCAGCTCAGCGGCACGCGCACGTTCTCCGCCGATGCCAACTACGAATACAACGGCTCGGAAGCCCAGCTCAGCGGTCCAGGCCTGCCTAGCCAGGTGCGCAGCCTCACGGTAAACAACGGCGCCGGCCTCACCCTCAACAACGGGGGTGTCAGCATTGTGCAAACCCTGGCCCTCACTAACGGCAACCTGACTACCAGCACCAGCCAACTGCTGACGCTGCTCTCAACCAAAACCGCTGGTACGGCGCTGGTAGTGAACACCAACGGCGTAGTAAGCGGCCCGGCTACTATGCAGCGCGCCATCAACCCGGCCTTCAACGCGGGCCTCGGCTACCGCCACTACAGCTCGCCGGTGAGCAACACCACGCTCAATGACCTGACGAATACGCCCGGCTTCACGCCCATCTACAACACGGCCTACAACACGGCCGGCGATAGCCGCGGCAGCGTGACGCCCTTCCCCAACGTGTTTGCCTACGACCAGGCCCGCGTGATGGACCCCAGCAACTCGGTGGCGGCCTTCGACCAGGGCTTCTTCGTGCCCCAGCCCAGCGACCAGATGGCCGTGCTGACGGGCTACGACCTCAACATCAGCGCCGACGCGCTGGTAGACCTGACGGGCACGCTCAACAACGGCCCCGTGAGCCGCAGCGTGACCAGCGGCACCCTGCCCCAGAGTGGCTGGCAGTTCCTGGGCAACCCCTACCCGTCGCCCATCGACTTCAGCCAGACGGCGGGCGTGGTGCGCACCAACGTGGACGACGCGGTGTACGTGTACCAAAGCACCGGCCAGTACGTGGGCCAGTACCGCAGCTACGTGCGGGGCGTGGGCAACCCGCTGGTGGCGGCCATGCAGGGCTTCTTCTCGAAGGTGAGTGACAAGCAAACCACCGGCAGCTTCGCCCTCAACAACGCCATCCGCGTCACCAGCTTCGCGCCTGAGCCCAGCTTCTACCGCATCGCCGAAACCCGGCCGCTGGTGCAGCTGCAGTTGCAGGGCGCCCAGCTGCCCCTGGCCGACGAAACCTACGTGTACTTCGAGCAGGGCGCCAGCGCCGGCTACGACGCCAAGTTCGACGCCTACAAGCTGCCCAGCTCGTCGGGCCTCAGCGTGAGCAGCCTCATCCAGGGTGGTGAGCTGTCCATCAACGGTTTGGCGCCGCTTAGTGGCCTAGGGGCCAGCCTCACGGTGCCGCTCAACGTGGCGGTGCCCGCCGCCGGCACCTATTCGTTCAACGCCGCCAGCGTGCTCAACTTCACCGCGGGCACTACCAAGGTATTCCTGCTCGACACTGAAACCGGCGCCCGCGTTGACCTCACTACCACGCCCAGCTACAGCTTCACGGCCGCTACCAGGGCTATGCCGGGCCGCTTCAGCCTGTACTTCGGGCCGGCCGCGGCGTTGGCTACTACCAGTGCCGCCCTGGCTCAGCAAGTGCAGGTATTCCCCAACCCCACGCGCGGCAGCTTCACGCTGGTGGTGCCGGCCGGCCTAGGGTCCTCGTCGGCCACGGCCACGCTCTACAACCAGCTCGGGCAGCTAGTGTCGCAGCGCACGCTGCCCCTGACGGCGGCCGGGGCCACGGCGCAGTTTGATGTGTCGATGCTCACGCCCGGCGTGTATACACTGCAGCTCGCGGGCAGCACGGCGCAAGTGGTTAAGCGCGTGGTAGTACAATAGTAATGGGGCCGGCTTGTTTCGAAGCCGGCCCCGCGAGTAGCTTTGCTTTGAGTAGTTCAACTTTTTCACCCCTTCTTTCTATGAAAAAATCGGTTATGATGCGCGCAGCGGGCATTGCGGCCCTCGGCATTCTTTGCAGCGCGGCCGTTGCGCTGGCGCAGCCTGGCTCGGGTGGCCCCCGGCCCACTACAGTGCCCATCGACGGTGGCGCTTCGCTGCTGCTGGCCAGCGGCGTGGCCCTGAGCCTGAAAAAGCTGCGCGACCGCAAGAAGCTGCGCGACAGCCGCCCGCGCTAAGCTCACCAGCAGCTTCGCCTTTTCCCGCACCAAGCAACACCTGGCCAGCCTGGCTGCGCGGGGTGTTGCTTGGTTGTTTAAGAGCGACTGAATGCCAGTAAATACTTGTTTTTCTGTTAATTGCTTAATCTTTCGCCAATGAAGTCCGTGCGTGCGCTAATGCAGGCTCATCCTCAGGCGCGCTTCTGGGGTATTGCCCTGGCGCTGTATGCGCTGTGGTGGCTAGGCTACGAGCAGGTGCTGCGCCCCGACGGCCGCCTCGACGCGGCCCTGTCGGCCCAGGTGGCGTGGGCGGCCGCCTGGGGGCTGCGGGTGTTTGGCTTTGCCGCCGCCGTGGCCCCCGGCAACCTGCGGATGGTGACGATGGCCGGCGACCCGGCCGTGCTGGTGGGCAGCCCCTGCAACGGGCTAGTGCTGTACGCGCTGTTTGCGGGCTTCGTGCTGGCCCAGCCCGACAATGGCCGGCGCAAGGGCCGCTTCATCGTCATCGGCGTTGCCACGCTCTACCTCGTCAACGTGCTGCGCGTGGCGGCGCTGGCCCTCAACCACACGTACTGGTACCATACCGTCGATTTCAACCACCACTACACGTTCACCTTCGTGGCCTATGCCGTTATTCTGGGCCTCTGGGGCTGGTGGGCCCAGCAGCAGCCCGCCGCCCCCACGCCAGCCACCTAAGCCCCTAGGGCCGCTAAGCTCCTGGCCGCGCTGGCTGGGCCTGGCTTTTTTCGGGGCAGTGCTGGTGCTGTTGGGGCAGTTTCAGGAGTTGGTATTTGCGACGTTGGCGCGCGTGGGGCAGGCCTTGGGGCAGCCGGCGGCCCTAGGCAGCACGGGCGGCCTTAGCCAGCATAGCCTGCTTAGCTCGGTGGCGTACCACCTGCTATATGCGGGGGCCAGTATTGGGGCGCTGCACCTGCTGCTGCGCGGGCGCGGTACCCGGCGGGTGGCAGCCGGCTTTGCGGCGGCGCTGCTGGCGGGCACGGGCCTGGTGGCCGCCGGCCGCCTGGCCGCCTGGCCCGCCCTGGCTACGCAGGGGCACTTGCTGCTCGACTTCGCTTCCTCGCCGCTGGCGCTGCTGGCCGGCTACGCCCTGGCTTCGTTTGGCCGCCCCCCATCTAGGCCAAGCGAGCCGGTGTGAAGCTGCTGGACTCTAGTACTGACTAAAGCAAAAAGCCCTTTCCAGCAGGAGAGGGCTTTTTAATGGGACAGTGCAAGCAGTCGTTTTACGTAGCAGCTAAGCCTCTGCAAAACTGCACTATGTTCAGAGTTATCAGGGTTATACAGCAGCTTTGAAGTCAGTGTAAAGTAGTATAGTAGGGGCGGGGCTTGCCCTCGCCCGCTGTTGAACGATAATCGTTAATGCGGCGCGGCCGCCGGGCGGGGGCAAGCCCCGCCCCTACTATACACTGACCCCAAAGCTGCTCTTAGAAGGCAGTTGCGCAATTGCCAGCCCAGCAAAGCGTTCTGCTGCAACTTTCGATGCACTAGGTAGTCGTGCCTTGTGGCTTAGCTGTAGGCCCTGGGGCTGCCGCACGGCCTAGGCCCTTGCTGCGCTACAACTCGGGTAGTAGCACGTCGTCGGCGTAGTCCAGTAGGGGTTGGCTGGTGGTGTGCGTGCGCACCCAGCGAATGGGGCAGCCCGGCGCATCGGCGCAGGCTACCTCAATAAACAGCTCGTGGCCCTTGGCAAGCAGGTGATACAGATTGACGCTGCCCCCCGACTGCCAGCGGCGAGCCAGAAAGGTGCTGGCTTTGAACGCAACCCATAGTTGCTCGGTCTGCGAGAGCTGCTGGAAGGTATCTGCCGTCATGTAGGGTGGCGTATGGCAAAGGTGAAGTAACTCCTGCTACCTCGCCAAGAGCGGCAAATTTAGGAGTTTCGAGAGAGGATACGCACGAGTTAGCCGGCTGAGTTGCAATTTTTTATTGTAATGATTATATAAGCCCGACGGTATAGGCATAAGCGATTTGTAGTCAAGCTAGTGGGTTGCTTCCTGGCAGCCGGGCGCTATTCGTCCAGGTACTGGTGCACGAATTTGATGGCCATGCTGCCCTCGCCCACGGCCGAGGCTACGCGGGCCATAGCCCCCGCCCGCCCGTCGCCGGCCGCAAACAAGCCCGGCACGCAGGTTTCGAGCAGGTAGGGCTCGCGGGCTTTCTTCCACGACGCGCCGTAGCGCGGGTCGGTCACTAGGTCGCGGCCCGTGAGCAGGTAGCCCTTGGCATCGCAGAGGGCGAGGTGGCAAATCCACTCGGTGCTGGGCTTGGCGCCGATGAAGATGAACAGCGCCCGCGCCGGGTGCTCCTGGGGCTCCTCGCCGTCGCGCTGCAGCACCACCGCCTCCAGGGTGTGCTCGCCGCGGGCCTCGCGCAGCTGCGTATGAGGCAAAATCTCGATGTTGGGCGTTTGGCCGATTTGCTCGATGAGGTAGGCCGACATGCTGGCCGCCAGGCTAGCCCCCCGGATGACGATAAACACCCGCGCGGCGTAGGTGGCCAGGTACATGGCCGCCTGCCCCGCCGAGTTGCCCCCGCCCACGATGTACACCGGCTGGTCGGCGCAGCCGCGGGCCTCGGTGCGCGCGGCGCCGTAATACACGCCGGCCCCGCTAAGGCGCGCCAAACCCGGCACGTCCAGCGTGCGGTAGCTCACGCCCGTAGTCAGCACCACGGCCTTGGCTTTTATCTCCTGGTTATCGCTTAGGGTTAGTACCTTGTAGCCATCCTGCACGCACAGGTCCACTACTTCGCGCGGGCCCATAAACTCGGCCCCCAGGCGGGTGGCCTGGGCCCAGGCGCGGTGGGCCAGCTCGGTCCCGCTCAGGCCGGTGGGGAAGCCTAGGTAGTTCTCAATGCGCGACGACGAGCCCGCCTGCCCGCCGGGCGTTTGCCGCTCGATGAGCAGGGTGGTAAGCCCCTCGGAGGCGCCGTACACGGCCGCCGCCAGTCCCGCTGGCCCCGCCCCGATTATCACCACGTCGTACAGCGCCTGCTTGGCATCGGTAGGCAGCCCCAGGTGCTGGGCCAGGTCGAGCTTGCTGGGCCGGGCCGCCACGTGCCCGTCGGGGTAAAGAACAACTGGCAGGTCGTCGGGCCCTAGGCCGGTGCTGGCCAGTAAGGCCGTAGCCTCGGCATCCTTCTCAAAATCAAGCCATTGGTAGCCCACCAGGTAGCCGCTCAAAAAATCCTTCAGCTCGTGCGAGAGCGGCGACCACTGAAACCCAATGAGGCGCAGCCCCGCGAAAGCCGGGCGGTAGGCGGCCTGCCAGGCGGCCAGCAAATCGCGCAGGGTAGGATAGAGCAGCTCCTCGGGCGGGTCCCAGGGCTTGAGCAGGTAGTAGTCGAGCTGCGCCGAATTAATGGCCTGGATGGCGGCCGTGGTGTCGGCGTAGGCGGTGAGCAGTACGCGCTTGGCGTCGGGAAACAGCTCGCGGGCGCGGGTCAACACGGCCACGCCTTCCACCTCGGGCATGCGCTGGTCGCAGAGCACCAGGGCCAGCGGCTCGGCGCGGGTGCGCAGCTCGGCCAGCGTGGTTAGCGCCTCGGGCCCCGAGCCGACACTCAGAATGCGGTAGTTAGGGCGAAACTCCTGGCGCAAGTCGCGAGTGATGGCGGCCAGCACCTGTGGGTCGTCATCTACGGCTAGGATAATGGGCTTTTTCATAAACGTTTACTTAATAAAGGGTAGGTGCTAAGTTTGGCGACCCGCTGCATTAGCTGAACGTCATTCCTCGCCGGCGCGGAATGACTGCCTTTTTGCCTCATAGCTACCCGAGTCGCTCAAGCGCCCCTAGGGCTGGGCCGGTAGCCATACGGTAAACACCGTGCAGCCGGGTGCCGAGGCCACTTCCAGCCGCCCGCCGTGCTCCTGCACGATGCGGTACGCAATTTCGAGGCCCTGGCCGGTGCCCTCGCCGGGCGGCTTGGTGGTGTAGAAGGGCTCAAAAATATGCGGTAGCACCTCGGGCGCGATGCCGCTGCCGTTGTCCTCCACCTGCACCCGCACCTGGCCGCCCAACTGGTCGGCGCGCACCGTTAGCTGGCCGCCCTGGGCCGGCAGCGCATCCAGGGCGTTGTCAATCAAGTTAGTCCACACCTGGTTGAGGCTGCCGGCCTGGCCCAGCACCTGGGGCAGGCCGGGGGCATACGCGCGGCTGAGGCGCACCTGCTGCTGGCGCAGGGGGTAGGCAAACATGTTAAGGGTGCTATCGAGGCCGGCCGTCACGGCCAGCAGCTCGCGGCCCCCGGCCCGGTCCATGTGGGTGTAGGTTTTTACGTTGCTCACTAGCTGGCTGATGCGCTGGCTGGCCTCGTGGATGTCGTGGGCCAGGCGCAGGGCGGCCAGCTGCCCGGCCAGCCAAGCCAGGGCCGGCGGCCGGGCCGGGGCCGGCAGCTGGGCGGCCACCGAACCCAGGGCGGCGGGCCCTAGGCCGGCTTCGCGCAGGGTAGGGGCTAGGGCGTAGCCATCGGGGCAGCCCTGGGTTTCGAGCCAGTCGGCCAGCTCCTCCTCCAGGTCGGCGCGCGCCAGGGCTGGGAGGGCGGGCGCCGGCTCGGCGGGCCAGGCGGCCAGGGCCGTAAGCGCCGCCACGGCTTCGGCGGGCGGGCAGGTAGCCAGCAGGTTTTGCAGCAGCAGCGGCTTGGCGGCCAATGCCTCGGCCAGCCCAGCGGCGGCCCGGCCAATGGCGGCGGCTGGGTTGTTCAGCTCGTGCGAGAGGCCCGCCGAGAGCTTGCCCAGCGCCCGCAGCTTGTCGTCGCGCTCCTGGCCGCGCACCTCGTCGCGGGCCCGGTCGTTCATGAGGCTCACCAGGCGCTGCACCAGCTCGGGGCTCAGTTGCTCGAGGGCCGCAAACTGGCTGCGGGGCAGGGTGAAGAGCACCGTGTCGCCCTCAGCCACGCCCCGGCCCTTAAACACCTGCAGGCGCGAGTAGGGCAGCACCCCGCTCACGCTGCCCGCCGCCGTGCGAAAGACCACCTCGCCGCCTTCGGGCCGGAAATAGTGCACGCTGCCGGCCACCACGGCCAGCAAGCGGTCGGCGGCCTCGCCCGCGCGCACAACGGTTTCGCCCGCCGCGTAGCGCTGCAGCTGGCCGGTTTCGCTAAGCCAGCCAAGCACGGCGGACGGCAGGTTTTGGAAAGCGGTGATGCTGCCGAGGGCAGCCGGGTTGGGGGGCAGGAGCTGAGGCATGGCCCCGGCAAGCTACGCTGCAAACCACCTACCGCGCCACCCAAAACCCGCAGTGGTACCTAGCCCTAGGGGCCGCCGCCCGGCCCTTAGGGCTGGCCAACAAGCAGCCCGCCGGCCCCGGAGAAGCTGCCCTAAGCAGGGCCAGCCCACAAGTGGTTTTTAAGCCGTTGCTTACATTTTGCCTGCGCTTGCCGCATACCTTGCGTGGTGTCATAACTCGTTAGCTGATAGTAATTTAATCAAGAATTTTTTTCTTAATCGGCTGGTCAACGCCGGGCCCGCCGGCTGCTGGGCGTCGGGCCCAGCCTGGCCTAAGCTGATAAGTCGTTATTTTGTACTGTAATGCACCACATCATCTACGGCAGCCGCGCCACGCAGCCTTTGTCCGACGACGACCTCCTGACGCTCTTGCTGCAAGCCCGCAGCCACAACCAGCTGCACGGCATCAGCGGGGCACTGGTGTATAGCAACGGGCAGTTTATGCAAGTGATTGAGGGCGAAGAAGAAGTGCTGGCCGCGCTCTACGAGCGCCTGCTGCGCGACCCGCGCCACACCCAGCTGGTGAAGTACGCCGACAAAGCCATTGCCGAGCGCAGCTTCAGCGAGTGGTCGATGGCGTTTCAGCCCGTGTCGGAAGCGCAGTTTGCCGGGCTGCTGGGTTACTTGCCCGCCCGCCACTTTGCCAGCACCGCCCCCGAGCTGGGCCGGGCCGACGGCCTGCTGCTGAGCATGATGAAGGAGCTGGTGAGCGAGCCGCTGGCCTAGCGCCAGGGCAGGCCGGCCAGGTACGTTTCGGCCTGGCTTTGCTCGGTAAACGAGCGGTAAACCATGGTGGTAGTGTCGGCCGCGCTCAGCATCTGGCTGATGGAAAGGCGCGCCATTACCTCGGTGGGCAGTACCACGGCGCCGTAGAGCGGCGCCGGGCGCGGCACCTTGTGGCCCAGCCACTGGCTGGCAAACCACGCCTTTTCTTCTTCATTCAGCGGCGGCATCTGGCGGTTGTCGGCCAAAAAGCGGTGCCAGCCGCCCCGCAGCAGCAGCTGGCCCAGCGCCGTGAGCAGGCGGGCCAGCTCGCCCGGCTGGCGCTGATTGGGCAGGTAGCGCAAAATGGCGTAGCCGTTGGGGTGCGAAAGCACTTGGCCAGCGGTATTTTCAAAGAAGATAAACGGCGTACTAAGGGCCATCGGAACGAATACGGAAAGACAAAACTAGGGATAAAGCCCGACGGTATGGCATTTTCCCCTTAAAAACATAACATCCTGGTTACTTCAAGGGCCTGGGTCGGCGGCGTACTTTGCAGGTATGAAACCCGTTGCTTTGGCCCTAGGGCTGCTGCTGAGCGCCCTGGCCCCGGCCGCCGCCCAACTAGCTGCCCCCCCCACCCAGCTGCCCACCAACAGCCCCCAGGCGCCTAAGGTGCTGCTGCCCAACGGCTGGAGCCTCACGCCCGCCGGCGCGGCCAGCCTGCCCCTCGGCGACTTGCCCCTGAACATGCAGCTGGCGCCCGGCGGCCGGCGCCTGGCCGTCACCAACAACGGCCAGAGCCGCCAAACCATCCAGCTCATCGACCCCGCCACCCAGCAAGTGCTGGACGAGCAAACAATTGGCAAGTCGTGGTACGGGCTGGCCTGGGGCCCTAGGGGCCAGCACCTGTACGCCGCGGGCGGCAACGACAACATCATCCTCGACTACCCCGCCGCGGGCGCCAAGCTGGGCCACCCCGATACCCTGCGCCTGGGCAAGCCCTGGCCCACCAAGATTGGCCCCGCCGGCCTGGCCGTGGATGCCGCCGGGCGGCGCCTGTACGTGGTAACCAAGGAAGACAACGCGCTGTACGTTATGGACTTGGCAACCAAGAAGATTGTCTCGCGGCTGGGCCTAGGGCACGAGGCCTACGCCTGCCTGCTGGCCCCCGACGGGCGCACGCTCTACATTAGCATTTGGGGCGGTAACCAGCTGCTGGCCTACGACACGGGCACGGGCAAGGTGCGGGCCACGCTGGCCACCCAAAGCCACCCCAACGAGCTGATACAGAGCCGCGACGGGCGCTACCTGTACGTGGCCAACGCCAACGACAACTCGGTGTCGGTGGTGGACGCGCGCAGCTGGCGGGTGCTCGAAACCATTTCGACGGCGCTCTACCCCACGCGCCTCACCGGCTCGACGCCCAACGGCCTGGCCCTCAGTTCCGATGGCAAGACGCTCTACATTGCCAACGCCGACAACAACTGCCTGGCTGTGTTCGACGTAAGCCGGCCGGGTCGCAGCGCCGCCAAGGGCTTTATTCCGACGGGCTGGTACCCTACTTGCGTGCGCACTATGCCCGGCAAAATACTGGTAGCCAATGGCAAAGGTTTTTCGTCGCTGGCCAACCCTAGGGGGCCGCAGCCGGTGAAAAGGAAGGACAGCAGCGGCTACCAAACCGGCACTACCGAGGCCGACGGGCCGGTGCAGTACATCGGGGGGCTGTTCAAGGGCACGCTCTCGTTCATCGCGCCGCCCAGCGAAACCCAGCTAAAAGCTTACACCCAGCAGGTGTACCAGAACACGCCCTTCACGCCCGCGTTGGAAAAGCAGGCCCTAGGGGCGGCTGGTAACCCGGTGCCGCGCCGCGCGGGCGAGCAGTCGCCCATTAAGCACATCTTCTACATTATCAAGGAGAACCGCACTTACGACCAGGTGCTGGGCGACATGCCCGAGGGCAACGGTGACTCGACGCTCTGCCTGTTTCCCGAGCGCGTGACGCCCAACCACCACGCCCTGGCCCGCCAGTTTGCACTGCTCGACAACTTCTACGTGAACGCCGAGGTGAGCGCCGACGGCCACAACTGGAGCACTGCTGCCTACGCCACCGACTTTGTGGAGAAAACCTGGCCTACCAGCTACGGCGGCCGCGGCGGCACCTACGATTTTGAAGGTACCCGCCTGGCGGCCTACCCGCGCGACGGCTTCATCTGGGACTACTGCCAGCGGGCGGGCCTGAGCTACCGCAGCTACGGCGAGTTTGCCGAGAACGGCAAAACGCCCCTCAAGGCCCTGCGCGGCCACATCTGCCCCCGCTCGCCGGGCTTCGATATGGACGTGCGCGATACCGAGCGGGTGCGCATCTGGGCCCAGGACTTCGACTCGCTGCTGGCCCTGGGGCAGGTGCCGCAGTTCAGCACCATTCGCCTCAGCAACGACCACACCAGCGGCCAGCGCCTGGGCAAGCCCACGCCCCGCGCCGCCGTGGCCGACAACGACCTGGCCCTAGGGCAGCTGGTGGAGCACCTGGCCGCCAGCAAGCTCTGGGCCGAGTCGGCCGTGTTCGTGGTGGAGGACGACGCCCAGAACGGCCCCGACCACGTGGACGCGCACCGCTCGCCGGCCTTCGTCATCAGCCCCTACGTGCGCCCCGGCACCGTGGACCACACGCTCTATACCACGGCCGGCATCCTACGCACCATGGAGCTGATTTTGGGTTTGCCGCCCATGAGCCAGTACGACGCGGCGGCCCGGCCGCTGTTCGGCTGCTTTCAGGCCGCGCCGGCCCTAGGGCCCTACCGCGCCCGCCCGGCCCAAATCGACCTCAACCAGCGCAACACGGCCTGGAACCGCAGCGCCGAGCGCTCGGCCCGCTTCAACCTGGCCCAAGAAGACGCCGCGCCCGACCTCGACCTGAACGAGGTAGTGTGGAAGGCCATTAAGGGTGAAAGCTCGCCCATGCCGGCGCCGCGCCGGGGCGCCTTTTTGCGCGCCGCGCCCCTGCGCGACGATGACGACGACTGAGCCCAGCGCGGGGGCTAGAGCTGCTGGCTGAGTTGCTCGGCCAGTAGCGGTGGCAGCTCGAAGAGAAAGTCGCGCTGCAGGGCAATGGCCTGGCGAGTCCCCGCCGGCTGAAAAATGCCCTCTATATTAGAAAAACGCAGCTCACCCTGCTTAAACTGCCGCTCCTCGAAGGGCGGGGCCGAGTGCATGGAAACAAAGGTGAGCGGCGTGAGCTGGTTGCTGGCTGGTACGTAATGCAGCCATTGGTACACCTCGCTGTTGGGGGCCGTAGCGGGCAGGTTGAGGCGCTGAATCTCCAGCAAATGCAGGTCAGCGCTGCTTACTAGGTAAAGTACGCGGTAAAGCATGTAGGAGCGGCTAATGGGCGGGCGCCTGGCGGGGCCGGCCGGTGTGATAGCAGCTACGTAGGCCGCGCAAAAATGATGAAGGACTGCTAAAGCTAGGCGGCCCCTAGAGCCCAGCCGGCGCTACAGCCCCACCACCTTGCGCAGCGTCCAGAGGCTCCAGAAAATGACCATCAGGCCCACGCCGATAAACATCCAGCGGGTGGGGATGCGGCCGGCCAGCCGCGCGGCAATGGGCGCGGCCGTGACGCCGCCCACTATCAAACCCAGCACGATGTCCCAGTGCTTGAGGCCCAGCACCGAGAAGAAGGTGATGGCGCTGGCTAGCGTCACGAAAAACTCCACCAAGCTCACCGTGCCGATGACGTAGTTGGGGGTGCGGCCGTTGGCAATGAGCGTGCTCGTAACCAGCGGCCCCCAGCCCCCGCCGCCAAACGAGTCGAGGAAGCCGCCGGCGCCGGCCAGCCAGCCCGCGTTTTTCACCTTGCGGCGCTGCTGGGCCTGCCGGGTAAGGGCCTTGCTGATGATGCGCACCCCTAGGATGAGCAGGTACACCGCCAGCAGCGGCTTGAGGTAGGTGACGTGCTGCTCGCCCAGGCGCGAGAGCAGCAGCGCGCCCGCGATGGAACCCAGCACCCCCGGCACCAGCAACACCTTGAACAAGCGCTTGTTGACATTGCCAAAACGGTAGTGGTTGTAGCCCGAGGCGCCGCTGGCAAACATCTCGGCCGTGTGGATGCTGGCGCTCACGGCGGCCGGGTTCAGCCCCAGCGTCATCAGGCTAATGGCCGACACGATGCCGTAGCCCATGCCCAGCATGCCGTCAATGAGCTGCGCCACGAAGCCCACGGCCACGAACGTGTAGAACGTGCCCGAGCTGCGCGCCACCGCCCAGGCCTGCTGCCAGGTGAAGTAGTAGGAGAGGATAGTGAGCACCAGAAAGCCCGCGAAGGCCAGCAGCGCCCAGGTGGCCACCCGCCGCCAGTACGTGATGGCGGCCGCCTCGTCAGTGGGCCCTAGGGCTGCCACGGCGTGCAGGCGCCGGGCGGCGGCCCCGGCCCGCACCTCCCCGAGCAGCTCAGCGTCGGGCGTGGCCACCAGCACCAGGTCGTGCTCGGCCAGGTCGGTGGCCGCAAACGTGCGGGCGTGCAGCGTCACCTGCGGGTAGCGGGCGGCAATGCGGGCAAAATCGGGCAGGAAGCTGGGCGCCACCACCGTGAGGTGGGCCGTGGGGTGCTCGGCCAGCACCGCCCGCAGCTGCCCCAGGGCCTCGGGGCCGCCGCCCACCAGCAGTACCCGGCGCTGGTCAAGGTCCAGAAAGACTGGCACGGCCGCGCCCGGCGGGTGCAGCGTTTCCGCAATCAAAGGCGATGAGAGCGAGTCGGTGGACATGGGGAATAAGTAGCAGTTAGCAATAAACAGTGAACACTAAAAAACGTCATTCCGAGCTAGCGAGGAATCTCGCTCGAATGACACGCGAATGACTTGTTCGACGACGCAGGCGAGATTCGTCGCTAGCTCGGAATGACGTTCTGTAGTGGCAAAGACCTACTGACTAAGCTCAAGCGTGAAAATCCAACCCCTGCACCGTGGCCTTCACCACGCCGGTACGCACCACAAAGTCGCCAAACGCCTCGCCGGGCGCTCGCTCGGCAGCGTAGGCGGCCAGCAGCGGCGTCAACTCCGACAGAATGCCGTTTTCATCCAGCATTTCGCGGTAGAGCTTGTTGAGGCGGTCGCCCTGGTGGCTGGCGCCCAGGTAGAGGTTGTAGCGGCCGGGGGCGCGGCCCACCAGGCCTATCTCGCCCAGGTAGGGCCGGGCGCAGCCATTCGGGCAGCCCGTCATGCGAATCAGGATGCTGTCGTCGGCCAGCCCGTGCGCCCGAATAATGGCGTCGAGCTTGTCGAGCAAACTGGGCAGGTAGCGCTCGGCCTCGGCAAAGGCCTGCGAGCAGGTGTTGAGGGCCACGCAGGCCAGCGCGTCGCGCCGCACGGCCGTGAGCTGCTCGGCCCGGGGGCCGGCGCCGTGCCGCTCCAGTACCTCCTGGATGCGGGCGCGGTGGGTGGGGTCAATCTTGCCCAGCACCAGGTTCTGGTTGCCGGTTAGGCGAAACTCGCCGGTGTGAAACTCGGCAATCTCGGCCAGGGCCGCTTTCAAGCCGTAGCCCGGCCGGTCGAGGATGCGCCCGCCTTCCACAAACAGCGTGAGGTGCAGCAAGCCGTCGGGGCTGCTGGCCCAGCCAAAAGCATCGGTCGAGCTGTGGAATTGGAAGGGGCGGCTTTCGCCCAGCGCATACCCTAGGCGCTGGTGCAGCTCGGCCACCACGGCCGGCAAGCCCACCTTATCAATCGTGTATTTGAAGCGCGACAGCTTGCGGTTTTCGCGGTTGCCCCAGTCGCGCTGGATGGTCACGAGCTTCTCGCACACGTCCACCACATCGTCCAGGGCCGCGAAGCCAATCACGTCGGCCAGGCGCGGGTAGGTTTCGGGCTGCCCAAACGTCATCCCCAGGCCCCCGCCGATGGCCACGTTGAAGCCCACTAGCTGTCCGTTTTCCTCGATGCCAATTAGGCCGATGTCGTTGGCGTAGATGTCGGTGTCGTTGTAGGGCGGCAGCGCCAGCGCAATTTTAAACTTGCGCGGCAGGTAGGTATGGCCGTAAATCGGCTCGTCGTCCACGGCTTCGGTCACCTCTTCCGCCTGGCCTTCCCACCAGATTTCGCGGTAGGCCGTGGTGCGCGGCGTCAGGTGCCGGCTGAGGGCCTGGGCCACGGCCACTACCTGCTCGTGCACCGGGCTCTCGTGCGGGTTGGTGTTGCACATCACGTTGCGGTTCACATCGCCGCAGCCCGCAATGCTGTCGAGCAGCACCTCGTTAAAGCCTTGAATAGTAGCCGACAAATGGCGCTTGAGCACGCCGTGCAACTGGAAAGCCTGGCGCGTCGTCAGCTTCAGGGTGCCGTTGCCGTACTGGTCGCTCAGCGCGTTCATGCGCGCCCACTGGCTGGCCGAGCACACGCCGCCCGGCACCCGCACCCTCATCATAAACGAGTAAAGGGGCTCCAGCTTTTGGCGCTTGCGCTCGCTCTCTAGGTCGCGGTCGGTTTGCTGGTACGAGCCGTGGAATTTAATCAGGTGCGTATCGTCGGGGTTGAGCGCGCCCGTGAGCTTGTTGCGCAGGCTGTCGGCCAGCGTGCCGCGCAGGTAGCGGCTGGCAATCTTGACGTGCTCGACTTCGGAGTGATTCTGAGGAATTACAGACATATAGGAGGTAGTAATAATGCTTTCCAGACGGTCATGCTGAGCTTGTCGAAGCATCTCTACCACGCCTCTCGCATCGTTCAACGACGCGGTAGAGATGCTTCGACATGCTCAGCATGACGTCCTTTTTCACTGTTCACATTAGTGTAGTACAGTATTGTCGAACGTCAGCGCCGCGTAATACAATCCCCCGATGGTGGGGCCAGCTGCGTATTGAAAGTAACGATTATTGGTTAAGTTGGTGGCGCCCAGCTTGATGGTGGTTTTGATGGTGGGCACGCGCAAATTCACTTGCGCGTCGAGGGTGCGGTAGGCGGGCACAGTGCCGTTGGCCAGCGGGCTCTCCCAGTAGAAGCTGGTTTGCCAGTGGTACACCACGTTGAAGCCTAGATTGCGCACGATTTCGCGGTTACCGAACGAAGCGCTGCCGGCCCAGCGCGGCGTGTTGAAGCCGGTGATGAACACGTCCTGCTCGTCGTTCTGCGAGAGGGCGTTGTAGTTCACGTTGCCCCCTAGGGTGAATTTCTGGAAGAAGTTGTAAGTCAGGCCCAGGGTCGAGCCGTAGCTGTGGTAGTTCTGGCGCGAGTTGGTGTACACGCGGTAGCGGTTCTGGCGGGCGTCGCGGTTGGTGCGCAGGGCCGCCAGCACGGCGTCGTCGGTGCCCACCGTCACCTGGTTGCCGTTGGCGTCTTTGGGCACGCTCACTTCCACCTGGCCCAGGAAGCCCGAGTACACGTTGTAGTAGGCGTCGGCGTCGATAGATAACTTATTGTCGAACAGTACGCTGCGGTAGCCCACCTCGAAGGCGTTGATTTGCTCGGGCTGCTCGGTGCGCAGGTTGGCCACTTGCAGCAGGGCGCGGGTTTGGGGCAGCAGGGCGGCCTGGGCGGCGGTGCTGCCGGCGTTGGCGGCCACGTAGGCGTTCACGGCCGCGTTAAAGTTGTCGATGCTGGTGCGGGTGTACGAGTTTTGCAGGTAGTTCAGGCCCTCGTTCACGTGGGCCAGGCCGCCCACGCGGCGCACGTTGCCGTTGTTTACGAACGAGAGCGCCTCGAACAGCGAGGGGAAGCGCCAGCCGTTCTGGTACGAGGCGCGGAAATTGTGCTTCTCAGCCAGCGTATACACGGCCGCCACCCTAGGGTTCACCTTGGGCGTAAACTCGGGGTTGTAGTCCACGCGCAGCGAGCCGGTCAGCTTCAGCTTGTCGCTGAGCAGCAGCTTAGTACCCTGGGCAAAGGCGCCGTACTTCTGGTAGTACACGTAGTTGCCGCCCGGTTGATTGCGCTCCTCCAGCGGCCGGCTGAAGTCCACGAAGTTGTTGCCGTCGGGGATAATCTGGTACACCCGCGCGTCGGCGCCCACCAGCACGTCCAGCCACTTGATGCGCGGGCCCAGGTGCCACACGCCGTCGGTGTGGTAGGTGCGGCTGTGCTGCTGCAAGGCCGCCCCGCCGGGGATGGGCGCGCCCGGCACGTTCACGCCGCTGTCCCAGTTATTGATGCCGATAATCTGGCTCTTGAGGGCGTCGAAGGCGGCGGTGCCCGGCTCGGCGCGGCCCGCGTCGGCGGCGGCGCGGGCGGCCTGCATGGCGGGCCCTAGGGCCGTGCCGGCACCCAGCTGGCTTTGCAGGGCCGTGCGAAATTTGTTGCCCCACACCGCGTTCGAGCCGTTTTGCAAATCCAGGTTCAGGGCCAGGGGGTTGAGGTTGTACGAGTTGCCGGTGTTTTCGAGCAGCGTGTAGGCGCGCACCGTAAACTCCTTGTTGCGCAGCTCCAGCTTGTGGCTCTGCACCGTCACCCCGTCGAGCTGAATCTTGTTGCCGCGCTGAAACACGCCGTCCATCAGCCCGAAGCGGTAGCCGTAGCTCAGCTCCAGGTCGTCGGTGAGCTTATACGCCACCGTAGCGTCGGCCTTGATGTTGCGCACGATGGGCTTCACCAGGTCGCGCTCGTAGTAGCCGGTGCGCGTTACCGTAAACGTTTGGTTTTTACCCTGGTAGGGAATGGTGATGGACAGCGACGAATTGGTATCGTCGCCGTAGCGGTTCCATAGGTCGGCGGCTGGGTTGTAGGCACCCGATAGCTCCGGGAAAGCTGGGTTGGAGGTCGAGAGGCCCTGCGGATTTTGGTCAATCTGGGTGTTGGCCAGCCAGTCGGTGCCGCGTAGGTAGTCCAGGTTCACCTTGTAGGCCCAGCGGCTGCCGGCCCCTAGGGTCTGCGCCCAGCGGATAGCCGTTTCGGTGAGCGCGCTGGGGTTGCGGTCGATGCCATCGACGTGGTTGACGCCCACCTTCTGGTACACGCTCAGCCCCTGGTAAGTGAAGGGGCTTTTAGTGGTGAGGTTGGCCAGGCCGTTGATGGCGTTCATGCCGTAGAGCGCCGAGGCCGCGCCGGGCGTGATTTCTACGCTGGCAATGTCCAGCTCGGTCGGCCCAATGGCGTTGCCCAGCGGCACCCCTAGGGTAGCGGCCTGCATGTCCACGCCGTCCACGAGCTGCATGAAGCGGAAGTTGTTGGGTACGTTGAAACCCCTGGTATTCGGCACTTTAAAGGTGAGACTGCTGGTCAGCATCTGCACGCCCTTCACGCTCTCCAAGGCGTCGTAGAAGCTGGGCGCCGGCGTTTCCTTAATAGCCCGGATATCCAGCTTCTCGATGGCCACCGGCGATTTCAGCCGGCTTTCCTCTACCCGCGAGGCCGACACCACCACCTCGCTGGTGAGAATATCCTTGGCTTCGAGCGCCACCGCGACGCGCTGGCTGGCGCTGGTAATTTCCACTTCCTGCACATCGTGCCCAATGGCGTTGAATACCAGCACAAACGGGTAGTGCAGCTTGGCTTTGAGGGCAAACTTACCAGCTCCGTCGCTTTGAGTACCCACGCTAGCGCCTTTCACGCTCACGCTCACGCCGGGCAGCGCCTCGCCGGTGCCCTTTTCGCGCACCTCGCCACTGATGGCAATTAATTCAGTTTGGGCAAAAACTGCCGACACGCTTCCTAAGAGCAGTATCAGCAGCAGTAACAACGAAAAATAGAACGGCTTCATTCCGAAAAGTGACTTGGGTGTTGGGGATGCGGCCCAGGCCCTAGGGCCCCGGCCAGCAGGCAGCCGCAATGGCTTGCCCGAGGCGTCATCAGCAACAACAGCACCCAGCAAGGCAGGCGCGGACAAGTCTTTGCGGGAGGAAGAGGGGTTTCATGAGTTAAGCGGCGCAGACTAAACGGTCTGCGTGTGGAAAAAGAATGGGCTTGTTTTGAGGCTTATAGCGCGCTGCATGACGTTCTAAAATTGGGTTAATACACGTCCTCCAGGTAGCGGCGCTGTTTGCGCAGGGCCTTCACGTAGTCGGCCGCGGCGTCGGCCGAGAGGCCGGCTTCCTTTTGCACCACGGCCCCTAGGGCCTGCTGCACTGCCTGGCCGAGGCGGGTTTTGTCGCCGCACACGTAGAGGCTGGCGCCGCTTTCCAGCCACTCGTACACCTGGCGGCTGCGCTCAAGCAGGCGGTCCTGCACGTAGATTTTCTGCGCCTGGTCGCGCGAGAAGGCCACGTCGAGCTGCGCGAGTTGGCCCTTCTTCAGGTAGTTGAGCCACTCGCTCTGGTAGAGGAAGTCGGTGGTGAAGTGCGGGTTGCCAAACAGCAGCCAGTTGCGCCCGGCCGTGCCCAGCTCGGCGCGCTCCTCCACAAAAGCGCGGAACGGCGCCACGCCCGTGCCGGCGCCAATCATGATAATGTCGGTATCGGAGCTTTGGGGCAGGCGGAAGAACTCGTTTTCCTGCACGTACACCCGCACCTCACTCCCTAGGGCCACCCGGTCGGCCAAAAACGACGAGCACACGCCCTGCTTATCGCGCCCGAAGGCGGCGTAGCGCACGGCGCCCACCGTGAGGTGCACCTCGTTGGGGTGCACCAGCAGGCTGCTGGCGATGGAGTAGGCGCGGCTGGGCAGCGGGCGCAGCGTGTCGGCCAGCGTTTGGGCCGTCAGCTGCTCGCTCGGAAATTCGGTGAGCAAGTCGGCCACGTCGCGGCCGTAGAGGTAGGGCTGCAGGCGCTGGGGGTCGGCCAGCAGGTGCTGCAGCTCGGCGTGGGGGGCTAGGGCGGCGTAGCGTTCCAGCACGTCGCGGGTCAGCACCGTCAGCTCGCGGCGGGTGGCTAGGGCGGCGGCCAGCGGCAGGCTTGCGCCCTCCACCTGCACGGCGGCCGTGTCTGAGAGGCGGGCGGCGCGCAGCACCTCCGCCACCAGCGGCTCGTGGTTGAGGGGCACCACCGCCAGGGCGTCGCCCGGCGCGTAGCGCAGCCCCGAGCCCGCGAGGTCCAGCTCGATGTGGTAGGTTTCCTTGTCCGAGCCGCGCCCGTTCAGCTGAATGCTTTCGAGCACTTTAGCCGACCACGGGTTCTCGGCCGAGTATTCTACGGCGGGCGCGGCCATTACGGCAGCTGGGGTGGCTGCGGGGGCCGCTACCTCGGCCACCAATTGCGCCAATACGTCCTCCACCCACTGCGCGGCGGGTGCTTTGAAGGCCACGTCCACGTCGCGGCGCTCGAGCAGGCGGGTGCCCCCTAGGGCAGCCAGGCGTTCGTCGAAGTCCTTGCCCGTCTGGCAGTAGTGCAGGTAGCTTTTGTCGCCCAGCGCCAGCACCGCGTAGTGCAGCTGGGGCAGCTTGGGAGCCCTAGCGCCGCCCAGGTAGGTGTGCAGCTCCTCGGCGGCCACGGGCGGGTCGCCCTCGCCGTGGGTGCTCACGATTACCAGCAGGTTCTCTTCCTGCGCCAGCCGCCGGGCGGGGTAGTCGTTCATATCGAATACCTCGGGTGCGAGGCCGCGGGCCGTGGCGGCTCCCGCCGCCTGCTGGGCTATTTTCTTGCCGTTGCCGGTGTGCGAGCCGTACAGGATGGTGAGCCGCTGCGGCTTCGGAACGGTGACTGGGGCTAGGGCAGCTGCCGGTGCACCGGTAGCCACCGCGACGCCCGCCGCCGTAGCCTGGCCGTAGAAGTAGCCGCTCAGCCACGTCAGCTGCTGGGCCGATAAGCCCGCCGTGAGCTGGCGCAGGGCCGCCTCGTCAAAGCCAGATGGTAGGGTAGGGAGCATAGGATAATTTGCTAACGGTGTGCCTCACCCCCCGGCCCCCTCTCCTTCAGAGAGGGGGAGCCTAGGCGGCGCGGTACTGGTTTCATCCGGCTCCCCCTCTCTGAAGGAGAGAGGGCCGGGGGGTGAGGCGAGCGCAGAGGGCAAAAAAGGATTAGATAGAATACACGGCCTCGATGGGCATTTCCTGCGTGAAATAGTCGGGGTCGGTGGCTTGCACCAGGCCGGCGGCCAGGGTATTGCCGGTTTGTTCGTCTACCAGGATGAAGGCGCCGGTGGCGCGGTTGGCACGGTAGGCGTCGGCCACCAGCGGCAGGGCCGTGCGCAGCCGCACCCGCACGATGTCGTTGAGCTTGGCTTCCTCGGTGCCCACGCTCTCGAAGGTCTCGATGTTGGTTTTCTGCAAAATGGCCGTTACCGACGCTTTCACCAGCGCCGCGTGGTGTTGCACCAGCAGCTTGCGGCCGGCGCGCAGGGGCCGCTCGTCCATCCAGCAAAGGGTGGCTTCTAGCTCGCGCACCACCGCCGGGTGGGCGCTCACGGGCACGATGGCGTCGCCGCGGCTCACGTCCACGTCGTCGCGCAGGCGCAGCACCACCGCTTGCGGGGCCTCGGCGCTGGGCACCTCGCGCTGGCCTACCTCAATGGCTTCGAGCACCGTCTCGACGCCCGAGGGGTGGATGCGCACCCGGTCGCCCGCGCGGTACACGCCGCTTTGGATGCTGCCGGCGTAGCCGCGGTAGTCGGGCAGCGCCTCGGTTTGGGGCCGAATGACGTACTGCACCTGAAAGCGGGCCTCGCGCGGGTTAGCGTCGGCCGCCACTGGCACGCTTTCCAGGTGCTGGAGCAGGCTAGGGCCACCGTACCAGGGTAGGCTGCGCGCGGGCCGCACCACGTTGTCGCCGTTGAGGGCGCTGAGCGGAATGGCCAGCACGTGCGGCAGCCGCAGCTGCTCGGCAATAGCTTGGTAGTCAGTCTTGATGCGCTCAAATACGGCTTCGTCGTTGCCCACGAGGTCCATCTTGTTCACGGCTAGCACGAAGTACTTAATGCCCAGCAGCGAGGCCAGCAGCGTGTGCCGCCGCGTTTGCTCAATCACGCCCTGGCGGGCATCTACCAGCACAATGGCCAAGTCGGCGTTGCTGGCGCCGGTCACCATGTTGCGGGTGTACTGCACGTGGCCCGGCGCGTCGGTGATGATGAACTTGCGGCGCGGCGTGGTGAAGTACTTGTGCGCCACGTCAATGGTGATGCCCTGCTCGCGCTCGGCCTTGAGTCCGTCGGTGAGCAAGGCGAGGTCCACGCCGCCGCCGTTGCTGCTACCGCGCTTCTCCAGCGTCGCCAGCACGTCCAGGCTCACCGAGTCCGAGTCGTAGAGCAGCCGCCCGATGAGGGTGCTCTTGCCATCGTCCACACTGCCGCAAGTAATAAATCGTAGGAGGTCCATAGTTTTTAAATGTGTGGGATGTGGAGAATGTGGAAATGTGAAAATTGCTATTAGCGCATCGCTGTGTTGCTGTGGCCGTCTGAAATGAGCATGGAAGCTGAAGTAGCTTCGGCCATCATTTTCACATTTTCACATCTCTCATATTTCCCACATTTACTAAAAGTATCCGTTGCGCTTCCGGTCTTCCATGCCGGTTTCCGACAGTTGGTCGTCAAGGCGGGTGGCGCCGCGCTCGCTCACTTTGGCTACCAGAATGTCCTGGATAATGTCGTCGAGGGTAGCGGCGTCGCTGGGCACGGCCGCCGTGCAAGTAGAGTCGCCCACGGTGCGGAAGCGTACTTGGCGGGTTACGACCTCGTCGGTGTCCTCCACCGTAATGTGCTCGCTGAGGCCTAGGAGCTGGCCGCTGGGCAGCACCACGCACTGGCGCTCGTGGGCGAAGTAGATGCTGGGCAGCTCGATGTTCTCGCGCTGGATGTAGTTCCACACGTCCAGCTCGGTCCAGTTCGAGATGGGGAACACGCGCACGTTCTCGCCCTTCTGGATGCGGCCGTTGTAGATGTTCCACAACTCGGGCCGCTGGCGCTTGGGGTCCCACTGCCCAAAGTCGTCGCGCACCGAAAATATGCGTTCTTTGGCGCGGGCCTTCTCCTCGTCGCGCCGCGCCCCGCCGATGCAGGCGTCAAACTCAAATTCCTCAATCACATCGAGCAATGTGTAGGTTTGCAAGGGGTTACGGCTCGGGTACTTGCCGCCCGGCTCCTGCAGCCCACGCTCCCGAATGGTGTCCTCCACCCGGCGCACAATCAGCCGCTCGCCCAGGCTGGCCGCCAGCTTGTCGCGGAAGTCCAGCACTTCCTGGAAGTTGTGGCCGGTGTCGACGTGCACTAGCGGAAACGGAAACTTGCCCGGCCGAAACGCCTTCTCGGCCAGCCGCGTGAGGGCAATTGAGTCTTTGCCGCCCGAAAACAGCAGCGCCGGCCGCTGAAACTGCCCCGCCACCTCGCGCAGAATGTGGATGGCTTCGGCTTCTAACTTATCTAGGTAATCCATTGGTAAATAGCAAAAAAGAACGTCATGCTGAGCTTGTCAAAGCATTTCTGCCGACTTCATTGAACGACCCGCTACTGGCGCGGCAGAGATGCTTCGACAAGCTCAGCATGACGTTCTATGGTCCGTAAATCAGCCCGGCACCCGCTCCACCACCGGGTCCAGGCCCTGGTGCTCGGCCACGGTGGCGTGCAGGCCGCACTCCTTGGCGGCCGCGTCTTCCCACCACCAGCGGCCGGCCCTAAAGTCCTCGCCGGGCTGAATAGCGCGGGTGCAGGGCGCGCAGCCAATGCTCACGAACCCCTTGGCGTGCAGCGGGTTGATGGGCACGCCGTTTTCCTGTGCGAAGGCCAGGCACTGGTCCCAGGTCCAGTCGAAGAGCGGGTGTGCTTTCACCAGCTGGTGGCTGGCGTCCCACTCGGCGCGGTGCATGTGCTGGCGGTTGGCCGACTGCTCGGCCCGGATGCCGGTGAGCCAGATGTGCTGCCCGGCCAGCGCGCGCCCTAGGGGCTCAATCTTGCGAATGTGGCAGCACTCCTTGCGGTTCTCGATGCTCTCGTAGAAGGAGTTAGGTCCCTTCGTGCGCATGAGCTGCTCCACGGCCTCGCGCTGCGGAAACACCACCTCGATGGGCTGACCGTAGCGCAGCAGCGTCTTGTTCCAGGTCGAGTAGGTTTCCTGAAAATTGCGGCCCGTATCAAGCGTAAAGACTTTGATGGGCAGCTGATTCTCGAAGATAAAGTGGCTGAGTATCTGGTCTTCGAGGCCAAACGACGTGCTGAACGCCACGCGGCCCGCAAACTGCTCGGCCAGCCGGGTCAGCGCCGTTGGAATATCGTGCTGGGGTAAATATGCGCGCAGGTCTTCGACCAGCTGGGGAGAAGTAATGTCCATAAAATGAGAGGAATAGGGAGCGGCAGGCGCGGCCGGACCAACCAAATACGGCGCGCGCAACAGTTGCCGCCCGCCTAGGGAGGCTGGCTGCTAAAACGCTTTCTTACCGCGAACTAAGAAATGTGCTTCAACACCCGGCCGTGCCCGCTGCCATGCAGCAGCAGCCCATACAACAACAAGCCCGGCGCGCAGCGGCGGGGGATGGGGCAGTATGGCAGCGATTAAGCGAGGTACGCACGGCGGTATGCTGTTTTTATATGGTCAGGAGTTGGCACCGTTCTAAGAAAGTAGATGGTTGCCGGCGGTTCGTCGAGCCTGTCTCTCCGCGCCTCTGTATAAAAACAATCCTGTGGTGGGATGAAGGAATTGTTAGAGCAAAGATAACAGCCAAACGCGCAAGCTCCCTAAATGTTTACCGGCCGGCTACCAAACGCCGGCACTTAAGGCCCGCGCAGGGCCTAGGGCAGGTACCAGCGAGCGGGCGGTAGCCAAGGCTTAGCGACTGGTTTCGACTGCGCCGACCATTCTCGCGTAAGCAGAGCGCTTGCCGCGCTAAAGGCAAGGTTTTAATTCGTAACGCACATGGAAATTTCCACTACTTCACCCCCAACTAGTACTGCCACTACTTCCCGCATGGCCTACGTGTGGCGGGTGGTGGTGGCCGTAGGACTGGTGCTGCTGGCCTTAGGATTGGTGGGGCTGCTGGGCATGGCCTTCAGCGTGTGGCTGCGGGTGCTGGCAGCTCTGCTCATCGCCTTGCCGCTGCGGGCCGGCGGCGACTGGCTACACCGCCGCACCGGCATGCCCGCCGGCCTGGGGCTGTTGCTCGTGACGCTGCTCGTGGCCGGCACCCTAGGGTGCATGGTGTGGCTGTTCTCGGCTCGCATCAGCGCCCAAGCCAGCGACTTGCAGCAGCAGCTGCCCGAGGCCATTAGGAACGTGCAGACCCGCATCCAGGGCACCGAGTGGGGCAAGTCGCTGGTGGGCGAGGACTTCGACTACACCAAAATAACCGGCGGTACCTCGGAGTGGCTGAGCCGGGCCACGGGCATTTTTTCCTCCACCTTCAGCGTGTTGGCCGATGGCTACGTCATCATTTTCCTGGCTATTTTCCTAGCTTTGCAGCCCAAGGTGTACCGCGCCGGGCTGGTGATGCTGGTGCCCAAGCCGGGGCGGCCGCGGGCCAACGAGGTGCTCGACTGCATCAGCAGCACGCTGGTGAAGTGGGTGGTGGGCCGCCTGGTATCAATGGCCTTCGTGGGGGTGCTCACCTGGGCCGGCCTCACGTGGCTGGGCATGCCGCAGGGCGCGGTGCTGGGGCTGTTTGCGGGCCTGGTCACGTTCATTCCCAACATCGGGCCCATTATTTCCATGGTGCCGGCGGTGCTGCTAGCTTTCTTCAACGGCGGCCCCCAGATGGCGCTCTACGTGGTCATTCTCTACCTGGTAGTGCAAACGCTGGAAAGCTCGGCCATCTCGCCGGTGGTGCAGCAGCGGCTCATTTCGCTGCCGCCGGCGCTGGTGCTCATTGGGCAGCTTATTATCGGGGCCTTCACCGGCATCCTGGGCCTCACGCTGGCCACGCCCATCATCGCTATTCTGGTGGTGCTCACCAAGATGCTGTATGTACAGGATACGCTTAAGGATGAGCAGGTGAAGGTGTAGGGCGCGGACCGCGGCGGGCTGCGCTGGCTGGCGAGCGCGTTATTTGCGCGCCTTATGGAACAATCAACTACTCCGACGGGCTCGCTGACGCGCCCCGTCTATATTCAGCGCGTAGGTATCGCGGTGGGTATTACGCTGGTGGTGCTGCTGCTAACGGGGCTGCTGGGCACGGCCTTCGGCGTGTTTTTGCGGGTGATGGCGGCCCTGCTCATTGCCCTGCCGCTGCGGGCCGGCGGCGACTGGCTGCACCGCCGCCTAGGGGTGCCCGCCTGGCTGGGTTTGCTGCTGGTGGCGCTGCTGGTGCTGGGGCTGCTGGCGGGGGCCGGCTGGCTGTTTTCGAGCCGCCTCGATGCGCAGGTGGGCCAGCTAGAGCAGCAGTTGCCCTCGGCCTACCACTCGCTGCTGCAGCGCGTGGGCAGCACGCGCTGGGGCAAGTGGCTGGCGCAGGAAAACTTCGATTTCAGCAACGTCATGGGCGGCGGCTCGGCCTGGCTGGGACGCGCCACGGGTTTGTTTTCGAGCACTATAGGAGTGCTGGCCGACCTATACGTGATTGTATTCCTGGCGCTCTTTATCGCCATTCAGCCCAAGCTCTACCGGGCGGGCATCGTGATGCTGGTGCCGCAGACGGGGCGCCCTAGGGCCAACCAAGTGCTCGACCAAATCAGTACCACGCTGGTGAAGTGGTTTGTGGGCCAGCTGTTTTCGATGACGATGGTGGGGCTGCTCTCGGCCCTGGGGCTGTGGCTGCTGGGGCTGCCGGCCGTGGCGGCGCTGGCGCTGTTCGCGGGGCTTATCACCTTCATCCCCAACCTGGGCCCGCTGCTGTCGATGCTGCCCGCCGTGCTGGTGGCCTTCTTCAACGGCGGCCCCCAGATGGCGCTCTACGTGGTGGGGCTTTATCTGCTGGTGCAGGCCATCGAAAGCAACCTGCTTACGCCGCTGGCCCAGCGCAGCCTCATTGCCATGCCGCCCGCCCTCATCTTTATTGCGCAGCTGGTTATCGGCTCCTATGCGGGCATTTTGGGGCTGATTCTGGCCACGCCCATCATGGCCATGCTCATCGTGCTGGTGAAGATGCTCTACGTACAGGACGTGCTGAAAGACAAGTCGGTGCAGGTGGGTGCCGGCGGGAACTAGCTCCTGAATTGCGCCGATGCGCGGGCCAACCCTGGCGCCTGCCGGGTGGCCTAGGGCCCAGCGCGGCCGCAACCGTTTTCTGGTGTTTCTTTGCGCCGTAAACTAACGCTTGTTAGTTTTTGTTGAAGCACTATGGAAACGGAAACGCCCACCCTCACCCCCGACGAGCAGTTCCAGGCCCGCATCGATGCCGACGTGCGCATCGAGCCCAAAGACTGGATGCCCGAGGCCTACCGCAAGACGCTCATCCGGCAGATTTCGCAGCACGCGCACTCCGAGATTGTGGGGATGCTGCCCGAAGGCAACTGGATAACGCGCGCCCCCAGCCTCAAGCGCAAGGCCATTTTGCTGGCCAAGGTGCAGGATGAAGCCGGCCACGGCCTCTACCTCTACTCGGCCGCCGAGACCCTAGGGGTGAGCCGCGACCAGCTGCTGGCCGACCTACACTCGGGCAAAGCCAAGTATAGCAGCATCTTTAATTACCCCACCCTGAGCTGGGCCGACATGGGCTGCGTGGGCTGGCTGGTGGATGGCGCCGCCATCCTCAACCAAGTGCCGCTGTGCCGCACCAGCTACGGGCCCTACGCCCGCGCCATGGTGCGGGTGTGCAAGGAGGAGAGCTTCCACCAGCGCCAGGGCTTCGAGGTGATGCAGGTGCTGTGCGAGGGCTCGGCCGCGCAGAAGGCCATGGCCCAAGAATCGCTCAACCGCTGGTGGTGGCCTACCCTCATGATGTTTGGCCCTCGGGATGCCGAGTCACCCAACACCGAGCAAAGCATGAAGTGGCGCATTAAGCGCTTCACCAACGACGAGCTGCGCCAGAAATTCGTGGATATGATGGTGCCCCAGGCTGAGTTTCTGGGCCTCACGGTGCCCGACGAAAAAGTAAAGTGGAACGAGGAGCGCCAGGCCTACGACTTTGGCGAGGTGGACTGGGACGAGTTCTGGCAAGTAGTAAAGGGCAACGGCCTTTGCAACCACGACCGCCTACAGGCCCGCGTGCAAGCCCACGAGCAGGGCGCCTGGGTGCGCGAGGCCGCTCTGGCCCACGCCGCTAAGCGCAAAGAGCGGGAGGCCGTAGCGGCCTAGGGCTATGAAGACCAGAAAAGGCGGTCATGCTGAGCTTGTCGAAGCATCTCTACTGCGTTACTAACTTCTAACGATTAAGATTACTGGCGCGGTAGAGATGCTTCGACAAGCTCAGCATGACCGCCTTAAATATTCCAGGCATGACTCAAGCTGAATGGCCTCTCTGGGAGGTATTTATCCGCAGCAAGCAGGGCCTTGACCACAAGCACGTGGGTAGCCTGCACGCGGCCGACGCCCCGATGGCGCTGCAAAACGCCCGCGACGTATACACGCGCCGGCTGGAGGGCGTCAGCATCTGGGTGGTCGAGTCGCAGCACATCCACGCCTCCAACCCCGACGACGCGGCCGAGCTGTTCGACCCCGCCGCCGATAAGGTGTACCGGCACCCCACGTTCTTCCCGGTGCCCGATTCCATCAAGCACATGTAGCGCCGCCCTCGCTCAGCATCTACTGCGCAACCCCTGCATCTTCTGCGGAAATCGTACCCCGCGCCATCTATGGCCTCTTCCCATTCCCACCCCCTGTTCGACTACCTGCTGCAAGCCGCCGATACCAGCCTGGTGCTGGGCCACCGCCTCAGCGAGTGGTGCGGCCACGGCCCCGTGCTGGAGCAGGATTTGGCCCTGGCCAACATTGCCCTCGACTTGCTGGGCGAGGCCCGCAGCTACTACCAGTACGCCGCCGAGCTGGAGGGCCTGGGCCGCACCGAGGACGACCTAGCCTACCTGCGCAGCGCCGTGGAGTACCGCAACCCGCTGCTGGTGGAGCAGCCCAACGGCGACTTTGCCCACACCGTAGTACGCCAGTTTTTGTTCGATAATTACCACTACCACTTGCTAAAGGCGCTGCAAGCCTCGCCCGACGCCACGCTGGCCGCCATTGCCGAGAAGGCCGTGAAAGAAGCCGCCTACCACCTCAAATGGAGCAGCGAATGGCTAATTCGTCTGGGCGATGGCACCGATGAAAGCCGCCGCCGCCTCGACAAAGCCATCGCTACCCTCTGGCGCTACCAGGATGAGCTGCTGGCGCCTACGCCCGCCGAGGCCGCCCTGCAGGCCCTAGGGGTGCTGCCCGCCTACCACGACCTGCAGCCCACTATGCAGGCCCACGCCGCCCACGTGCTGGCCGAGGCTACCGTGCCCGCGCCCACCGGCCCCGGCTACCAGGGCGCCGGCGGCAAGCTGGGCCGCCACTCCGAGCACCTGGGCTACCTGCTGGCCGAATTGCAATACTTGCAGCGCACCTACCCCGGCCTACAGTGGTGATTGAGCAGTTGTTAGCTATTGGCTGTTAGCTGATAGCTTTTCTGAAAGAAGTTATGAACGAGTCGCTAACCGCCAGTCGCCAGCCGCCCACGACGAAAAAAATATGGGCGCTGCTGGAGGAGGTGCTGGACCCCGAAGTACCCGTGCTCAGCATTCTGGACCTGGGCATTGTGCGCGACGTGCGCGTGGACGGCGCGCGCATTACGGTCACCATCACGCCCACCTACTCGGGCTGCCCAGCCATGAGCGCCATCGGCACCGATATCCGGCTGCGGCTGCTGGCCGAGGGCTACCCCGACGTGGTGATTAAAAACCAGCTCAGCCCTGCCTGGACCACCGACTGGCTGAGCGAGGCGGGCCGCCGCAAGCTGGTCGAATACGGCATTGCCGCGCCGGTGCCGGGCACGGCCACTGGCCACGCGCTCAAACTGTTTGGCCAGGACACGGCCGTGCGCTGCCCGCTCTGCCAGTCCGAGAATACCAGGCTTATCAATCAGTTTGGCTCGACAGCCTGCAAGGCGCTCTACCAGTGCCAGGACTGCCGCGAGCCGTTCGATTACTTTAAGTGTCACTAAACTCGTAACGCCAAGCTCCAGCTTGGTGCACCGGCCGCGCCGCCTAGCGTCGGTGTAGCTGCCTCGTTCAACGATTCACCAAGCTGGAGCTTGGTGCTACATTTTATGCTCGATTTCACCATTTCCCAAGGCATTGCCACGCTGCGCCTCAACCGGCCGCAGGTGTTTAATAGCATCAACCGCGAACTGGCGCTGGCCCTGCAAGCCCGCCTGCGCGAGTGCCAGGCCGACGCCAGCGTGCGGGCGGTGGTGCTGACGGGTACCGGCAAAGCCTTTTGCGCCGGGCAGGACCTAGGGGAGATAACCGGCCCCAACCGGCCCGAGGTGGCCGACATCGTGGAGGAGTTGTATAACCCCATCGTGGTGCTGCTGCGCGAGCTGGAAAAGCCCGTGCTGGCGGCCGTGAACGGCGTGGCGGCCGGCGCCGGTGCCAACCTGGCCCTGGCCTGCGACGTGGTGGTGGCCTGCGAGTCGGCCGCCTTCGTGCAAGCCTTCAGCAAGATTGGGCTGGTGCCCGACAGCGGCGGCACGTACTTTTTGCCTAGGCTGGTGGGCCTGCAAAAAGCCACCGCCCTGATGCTGCTCGGCGACAAGGTAACGGCCGCCGAAGCCGAGCGCATGGGCATGATTTATAAGGTATTCAGCAACGAAGCCTTTGACCAGGAGGTGGCTACGCTGGCCCAGAAGCTGGCCGCCCTGCCCACCAAGGCGCTGGCCTACACCAAGCAGCTGCTCAACGGCACCTTCGGCAACGATCTGGCGCACCAGCTGCGCGCCGAGGGCGACTACCAGCTGCGGGCCAGCGCCACCGCCGACTACCGCGAGGGCGTGGCGGCTTTCATCGAGAAGCGCCAGCCCACTTTTACCGGCCAGTAGCCCTAGGGCGCTTTTGGTAGAGGGGCGCCGCCACCCGCCCCTGCCCCTGAATTACGCAAGTATATGATGACGATTGGTATTGTGGGTAGCGGCGCCATGGGGGCCGGTATTGCGCAGGTGGTGGCCCAGGCCGGCCACCCGGTGCGCCTCTTCGACCAGGACGCCGCCGCCCTGGCCCGCGCCACCGCCGGCCTGGCCGCTACCCTAGGTAAGTTGGCCGAAAAGGGCAAGCTGACTCCTGAAGTAGCCGCGGCCACCAAAGCCCGCATCAGCCCCGCGGCCAGCCTGGGCGAGCTGGCTGGTTGCGGCCTGGTACTGGAGGCAATTGTGGAAAAGCTGGAAGCGAAACAGCAGCTTTTTCGCGAGCTGGAGGTGGTAGTGGGTGAGGAGTGCCTGCTGGCTACCAATACGTCGTCGCTGTCGGTAACGGCCATTGCCGCCGCTTGCCAGCAGCCTGAGCGCTGCGTGGGCATTCACTTCTTCAACCCCGCGCCGGTGCTGCCGCTGGTAGAAGTAGTGGCTGCCGCCCAAACCCGCCCCGGCCTGGCCGACGAGGTGCGCACCCTGGTGCAAAGCTGGGGCAAGCGCCCCGTGCTGGCCCAGGATACACCCGGCTTCATCGTCAACCGCGTGGCGCGGCCGTTCTACGGCGAGGCGCTGCGCATTCTGGAAGAAGGGCTGGCCGACATTGCCACCATCGACTGGGCGCTCACCGAGCTGGGCGGCTTCCGCATGGGGCCGTTCGCGCTCATGGACTTCATTGGCCACGATGTCAACTTCCGCGTCACGGAAGCCGTGTTCGCCGCCTTCTTCTTCGACCCGCGCTACCGCCCGTCTTTCCGCCAGCAGCAGCTGCTACTAGCCGGCTACCTGGGGTGCAAAACCGGGCGCGGCTTCTACGACTACGCGTCCGGCGCCGTGCCGCCCACTCCCACCCGCGACGCGGTGCTGGGCCAGCGCCTCGTGCAGCGGGTGCTGGCCATGCTTATCAACGAGGCCGCCGATGCGCTCTACCTGGGCGTAGCCTCGGCCGCCGACCTGGAAACGGCCATGACGGCCGGCGTCAACTACCCTAAAGGCTTGCTGGCCTGGGCCAACGAGCTGGGCCCAGCGCACGTGCTGGCCACCCTCGACGGCCTGTTTGCCGAGTACCACGACCCGCGCTACCGCGCCAGCCCGCTGCTGCGGCGGCTGGCCCGCACCCACCAGCTGTTTGAGCTAGCTTAAGCAACGGGTCTAGGCTGGCCGATTCAGCACCCAGTCTTACCGCGGATGCCGGGCATGGTGTTGCCCTAGGGATAGCTGCCGCTACTACCCGCCAACCAAGGAGAAAGGCAAAAATCTTGCGGCAAATTCGGGCGATTCAGCGCGTAGCCGCCACGCGGAAAAAAAGCTTTGCCAGAAATGGGACAGCCTGAACAGCTACGCTATTTTTTGCTTTGAAAAGTGCAATATTTTGGCTTTTCTTGTTTTGTAATTGATTGAACTTGGGTCGCTTGATAAATATTTTTTTGATACATATAGTATTGAATATGAATAATTTGTGTAAAATGCTAGTTGTATTATAGAGATAAGATTTAGTAATGTCCGAAGAGGGTAATTAGCGGCGATAAAGTTCGCTTTATATTTAGAATGTGTTGTAAGTCACGTTGCTACAAAGCCGTCGCTTGCCGCTAATGAACTAAAAGAAAGCGTGTTGTTTTTTTAGAATTGATTCTTAGATAAAAACAACTGCTTTGAATAAGCGTACTAAAATATAGCCGGGGTTAGTTATTAGGTTTCTACGCTCAGCTGACTTTTCCCACCCTCCTCATGCTGCACAAACTGAATTATCCTTTGCTGGCGCTGATGGTTCAATCAGTCGTGGGACCCTTGCTTATCCTACTCAAATTCCTGAATGTGGTGACCTGGAGCTGGCTGGCAGTTATCCTCGTGCCCATTTCCCTGGCCGTTGGCTCGGTGCTGCTAGGCTTAGCCGAGCACCTGTACACGCAAGCGGCCCCCACTATTACCCTGGAGCGTAAGCGGCGGCCGCGCCACATCCTGTAAGTAGCTATAATAATAGAAAGTTATTGCACGCAAAAGCCCGCCTTGCCACTAGCTGGCAAGGCGGGCTTTTGCGCTTTTGAGGGGCTAGTCGCGCACCTGCTCCAGGCTGCTGCCGCTGCTCAGGTTTTGCTCGATGCGTGGGTCGCCGGCGTATTTCATCTGGCTGCCGCTGCTCAGGTCCACGTCGAGGGTTTCGGTGGCGCGCACGCTGGCTTGCGAGGCCTCGTGCAGGTTGGCCTTCACCTGGTTGGCGCTCAGGCCTAGGGCCTCTACCTGGCTGGCGCCGTGGCCTTCGAGGTCGAGGCGCTGGGCGTGGCCGGTGAGGTCGGCGCGGCTGGCGCCGCGCAGCTCCAGGGTCAGGGTAGGCACTTCGGCGGCCAGGCGCACGGCCGAGGCGCCGCGGGCCTCCAGGTGCAGGTCTTCCGACTGCGTGAAGCCGGACACGTCGGCCTGGCAGGCGCCGTTCAAGATAAGCTCGCGCAGGCGGGGCAGGGTCACGGTCACGAGTATTTCGTGGCTGCTATGGCTGCCGAGCGAAAACAGGTCGAAGTCGCCGCTGCTTTGGCCCAGAATTACCCGGTTGCCGTCGCGGCGCAGGCGCAGCTCGCGCAGGTCGGCGGGGCGGCCGGCGGCTTCTACCTTGTACTCGTTGCCAGCGCGCACCACCACGTGCAAGGCGCCGCCAGCTTCTATTTCCGAAAATTCGCCGGGGTCGCTCAGGGTTTTGCGCTCGCTGCCGTAGTGGCCGGGCTCGGTATTGAAGCTGGCCGCGTCGGTTTCTACGCTCACGCGGGGCTGGTCGCCGTCGGTGTTCACGCGCACCCGCATCCGGTTGCCGTTCACGTCGAACTTCACCACCTCGTCGCCGTCGCTGTTTTCATCGTCGCCCTCGTCGTTGCTACTAGCATCGCTGCTGCTGCTGCACCCTAGGCAGGTAAAGCGACCCTGGCGGGTGAGGCGGGCGCGGTAGGGCTCGTCGGTATCGGGCCGGTGGCGGTCGGTGAAGTCGTCGTCGTCAAGCAGCTCCAGGAAGGCCGGCGTGAGGGTGTACACCTTGCCTAGGGGTAGATGCAGGGTCAGGGTCAGCTGCTGGTTGCGGAAAGGCATGTTCTCCTTCAGCTCAATGCCCCGGTCGAAGGTCAACGTTGAATCCTGCTGGCTGTAATTGTAGCTAATGGAGTTTTGGGCGGTGAGGCGGGCGGCGCTTTGGCTGCGGCCACGGGCCGAAAATTCCTGCTCGACGCGCACTGCCGCGTTGCTATCGGCCGGCGCCAGGCGCAGGCGCACTTGGCGCAGATACTCGCTGTGGTCGCGGGCATCCAACACCAGGCCGGGGCTAGGGATATAGTCTAGCTCTTGGGTAGTGGTGTAAGAAGCGTGAGTCTGGTAATTGCGGGCGTACTGCGCCGTGGCGGCGGCCGTGCCCGCCAGGCCGGCCAGCCATAAGCCCAGCAGCAGCAGGCTGCCGGTTTGGTTGAGCACCGAGCGGCGCAGCAGTAGGCGCAAGCCCAGCAGCAGCAGTGCCAGCGATGGCACCCCTAGGGCCAAAAAGGCCGACACAATGCCCCAGGTAGGTACGTCGTGCAGCAGCAAATACTTGGTGCCAGGTTCACCTAAATCCATCGTATCGTGGGGCAGCAAGCCTAAAATAACGCCGAAGGACAAGGCCAGCCATATTAATAGGAAACCCGCAAGCAGCAGCAGAGAGGCCCCCACTACCACTCGGAGCGCGCCGCCTACAAAGCCCAGGGCCGGGCGAGCCTCGCGGGCGGCGTTCTCAAAAAAAGTGCCTACCGGGCGGTTAGGGCCCGCCGGGCCATCGGTTGCATTGCTGCGCAGGTTGCTGTCGATGCCCGACAGCGTGACGGCGTCGCCGCGCATCTGCATCTTTTCCGACACGGTGCGAGCCTCCGGCACTACTATCCACAGGATGATGTAGACCACGAAGCCCGTGCCGCCCACCAGCGTCGTGGCCAGAAACAGCACTCGGATGAGCGTGACGTCCACGTTGAAATACGCCGCCAGGCCGGCCGATACGCCGCCCACCTTGCCGGCGTCGGTGTCGCGGTAAAACTTGCGCCCCGCCAGCGGCCCGCTGTTGCTGAGCGTGTCGATGGGCTCGGGGGCGTCGTAGCGCTTGGGCAGGGCTATCCACAGCACCACGTAGCTCCAGAAAGCTACCTGGCCCAGGCCAAAGTGTCCGCGCCAGTCGCCAAAGCCCCAGTGGCCTACGTTGATGAACAGGTTGGGGAGCAGCAGCGCGGCCAGGAAAACGAGGCGCACCACCAGCGGGTTGACCATGAAGTACTGGGCCAGGCCGGCGCACACGCCCGCAATCTTGCGGTGGGCCAGGTCGCGATACAGGCGGCGGGGCTGGCCATCGGCATCGTGGGTGGCAAAGCCGCCGGCCGGTGGGGGCGTGCGGCCGCTGGCAGGGCGCCCAAAGCCGGCCGACTGCTGGCCGGTGCCAGCGTAGGCGGGCTCTTCCTCATCCTCGTCGGGCGAGGTGTTGAAGTCGCTGACGCGGCCCATCTTGGCGGTCATCTCCTGCACGTCGGCCAGGGTGATGACCTGCTTGGCGGGCGAGATGCGCGCCGCAAACAGCTCGGCGATGCGCCCCTCGATGTCGGCCACAATCTCCTCGTGGCCCTGGTAGCTGGCAAAGTGCGCCTTTACCTCCTGGAGGTAGCGGCTAAGCACTTCGTAGCCATCATCTTCGACGTGGAAGATGATACCCTGCAAGTTGATGCTGATGTTCTTTTTCATGAGAAAGGCCGCAGGCGCGAGCGCGGCAGTTTAAGCTGAGAAAGGCGGGTTGGCGGGTAGGGGCGAGGAACCTAGGGGGTGCGCGGCGGCTGCCGGATGATGCCCACCGAGAGGGCCATTTCCTCCCAGGTCTGGCGCAGCTCCTCCAAAAACTGGCGGCCGGCCTCGGTGAGGGTGTAGTATTTGCGCGGCGGTCCGGAGGTCGATTCCTTCCAGGTATAGTCGAGCAGCGCGGCGTTTTTGAGGCGCGTGAGCAGGGGGTAGAGGGTGCCCTCCACCACTATCATGCGGGCTTGCGTCAGCTCCTCCAGCATATCGGAGGCGTAGGCCTCGCCCCGGCCAATTATCTCCAGAATGCAGAATTCGAGAATGCCTTTGCGCATCTGCACCTGGGTGTTCTCCAGTTTCATAGGCGTTGCGGGGGTGTAGTGGGTGTGAAACAGTACAAATGTAATGCAGGTACTTTGTATTGCATAATACTTGGTGTAAAATTTTTTGTTACACTAAGCGAGAATTTTTCTACCTAGGGTATAAAGTGTGGCTGAAGCACTTAAAAAAGAGGCGGTCATGCTGAGCGCAGTCGAAGCATCTCTACCGCATCGTCTGGGTGACGTTTGGTAGAGATGCTTCGACTGCGCTCAGCATGACCGCCTTTCTTTCAGCTGGTTGCCTTCTAGTAGCTACTCCGCCTTTAGTAGGCGCAGATGCTGGCGCGTGGTGCCTTCCAGCGTCAGCACGTAGCTGCCGGCCGGTAGAAGCTGCGTGTTGAGCGTCAGCTCGTTGGGCCCCACTTGCTCGCGCAGGCTGCCGGTACGCACCACCTGGCCGGTCGCATTGGTGAGCAGCCAGTGCCCGCTGCCGACCGCGGCCGCTGGCCACTGCACCGTCACGGCCCCGGTGGCCGGGTTGGGATAGAGGCTGGCCCCGGCCGGGGCCGCGGTGGCCGCCGCGGTGCCTAGGGCCGTGGCCAGCCCAAAAGCCTCTACCTCGTACAGGGAGTAGCCGTAGGTGGTGGCCCGCTGGGTGGCGTACACGCGCAGGTAGCGGGCACGAGCCTGCAAGCCGGGCAGGTCGTCGAGGCCGCCATCGCCGTTGGTCACCGTTTGGATAGTGGTCCAGCTTTGGCCGTCGAGCGAGGTTTGCAGCTGGTACTGCTGGGCGTAGGCGGCCTCCCAGCTTAGCTGCACCCGCGCAATAGCTTGCGGCGCGCCAAAATCGAGCTGCACGTACTGCGGGCCGGCCCCTAGGGCACTCGCCCAGCGCGAATTGATGTCGCGGTCGGCCGCGTTAGCGGGGCCGGTCGTAGTGGTTTCCTGCGACGAGGCGGTGACGGCCACCGGCACCAGCCGGCCGGCTTCCCAGCCGGCGGGGCGGCCCACGTAGAGCTGCCCCAGGGCCGTGAGCTGCCCGTCGCTGCCGAGCAGGTTGATGTTGGGAATCTCGTTGTTGCGGCCCGAAAACCAGGCGTAGCGAAACACGGCCGGCTCTTTTTCGAGGTAGTTCACGGCGTCGAGCAGGTATTTCTGCTGCACGGCCGCCGTAATCTGGCCGGCGGGCATGTCGCCGCAGGCAAACTCGGTTACCCAAATCGGCTTGTTGTACTTCTTCAACTCGGCCACCTTCTGGCGCAGGTACTGCTCCTGGCACACGTAGGTATGCACCGCAATGTAGTCGACCTGGCAACTGGGGCAGGCCGCAAAAAACGCGTCCAGGTACTGCGTGGGCGTGTAGTACGTCACGCCATTCTCACTCACGCAGTCGCCGCAGTAGTTCACCGAGGGGGCTACTAGCTTCAGGCCCCGGCGGCGGGCCACCTCCTGCAGCGCAGGCCACACGGCGGCGGCCTGGCTGGGTGTCAGGTTGGCCTGGCTCCGAAAATTGGGCTCGTTGAAGCCCAGCAGGTACTGGACGCCGGCCGAAATTTTGGCATCCAGCCGGTCGGCCGTCACCGGGCTGCCGTCGAGGCTGCCGTTCCACTGCGTGGGCACGTACTCGACCCCTAGGGCCTGGTACACGCTGGCCGCGCCGGTAGCGTCGGGGGTGGGGGCCCAGTTGTACCACCAGGCCACGCCGGGGGCCAGTGCCCGCAGGTCGGCCGCCGAGTTGTAGCCGTAGGCCTCGCCCCGCTTGGCGCTGCGAATAGTTTGGGCCTGAGCGGTTTGCCAGGCTGGGCCGACCAGTAGCCCTAGGGCCAGCAAGCACCGGTAGCGGGGGGGGAGCGGCGTAAAAAAAGGCATGCGGCGAGTGGGTGGGGAAAGAAAGTAGCCCCCAAGATAGGCACGCTAACCTGGTCGTTTAGAGTTGGCTACGCGGCGGCCCGCCGGGCGAAAAACCAGGCGGCAGCGGTTTTCATGGAATGACGTACTTTCCGGCCGTAACTTGCGTTGCCGCTCCGATTATTTCCTATTGCTACGTTAATTCTATGCTCTCTTTATCTACTACGCAACGGCTAGGTATTGGGCTGGCACTAAGCGCCTTCGTGCTGGGTATGGCCCCGGTGGCCCGCGCCCAGTCCAACACGCCCAAGTACAGCAACGAGTTTATGAACCTGGGCGCGGGCGCCCGCTCGCTAGGCATGGGCAAAGTGCAGGTGAGCCTGGCCAACGACGCCACCGCCGGCTATTGGAACCCCGCCGCCCTCACCAGCGTGGCCAACAAGTACGATGGGGTGCTGATGCACGCCGAGCTGTTTTCGGGCATTGTGAAGTACGACTACGCGGCCTTTGCCTTACCCCTCGACGAAAAAAGTGCCCTAGGGGTGACGCTGCTGCGCTCGGGCGTGGACAATATTGCCGACACCCGGGCGCTAGTAAACGAGTACGGATACATCGACTACAGCAAGATTACCTACTTCTCGGTGGCCAACTATGGGCTGCTGCTGAGCTACGCCCGCCAGCTGGGCCCCGAGGGCCTGAGCGTGGGCGCCAACGGCAAGATTATCTACCAGAATGTGGGCAACTTCGCCAACGCCTACGGCTTCGGGGTGGATGTGGGCCTGCAATACAACCACGGCGGCTGGCGCCTGGGCTTGATGGCGCGCGACATTACCACCACCTACAACGCCTGGAGCATCAACGCCGACCAGTTTAAAGCCACGGCGGTGCCCGGCGAATCCCTGCCGGGTCATTCGACCGAAATAACCCTGCCCCGGCTGGTGCTGGGCGCGGGCCGCCAGTTTACGCTGCCCGGCCAGTTTTCGGCCCTGGTAGCCGCCGACCTGGAGGCCACCACCGACGGGCAGCGCAACGCCCTAGTGTCGGCCAAGCCGGTGAGCGTGGACCCGCGCGTGGGGGTGGAAATCGGCTACCGCAAGCTGGCCTTTTTGCGCGGCGGGGTGGGCAACTACCAGCGCATCACCAACTTCGACCAGCGCCAGATGTGGAAGGGCCAGTATAGCCTAGGGGCGGGCGTGGCCATTAGCGGCCTGCGCATCGACCTAGCCCTCTCGCGCCTCGACCTGGACGCCAACGGCGGCACGGCCGCCCAAACCAACTCGCTTATCGTGAGCCTGGGCTACGGCCTGGGCAGCCGCACGGCGGGCCTGGGCGGCTTGCCCAGCGGCCAGTAGGCTATCCTAAAAAACTAGTAGCGAATTAATTATACTGATTGAAACATCTATAACCGTCTAATATTTATGAATCACGCTTACCGGGCCCTGGCCGGGTGCCTGCGCCGTTGCTGGCGGCCGGCTCTGCTGCTGGTTTTGCTGCTGGGCAGCGCCCTAGGCAGCCGGGCGCAGTCGGGCCCCTATGGCAACGAGTGGATAATGTCGGGCCAGCCCTACTACAAGATAAAAGTGTGGCGCAACGGCCTCTATCACCTCGACTACGCCTACCTCAGCAAGCTGGGGGCGGGGACCACGGCGCCCACGCAGCTGCAGCTATGGCGGCGCGGCAAAGAGGTGGCCGTATACCAAGGCGGCAACTCGGCCGCGCTCGATGCCAGCACCTTTCTGGAGTTTTATGGGCAGCGCAACGATGGCGCCCTCGATAAAGACTATTACAAAGACAGCCGCGACCAAGCTAATCCGCATTTCAGTTTCTTCACCGATACGGCGGCTTACTTTATAACCTGGGGTAGCCGGCCCGGCAAGCGCATGGCCCAGCCGGCGGCCACTGGCGGCGCTCCTCACGCCTGGCGCCTGCAAACGACCCTCAAGCTGCACACCGACGGCTACCTCGACGCGCCTAACACCACCTACCTGCCCTGGCTGGAGCCGGGCGAAGGCTTTTTCTCGGGGCTGATTTACCAGCGGTCTTCTTCCTCCGTCAACGACTCCTTGCTGCGGGCGGTGGCTACCACGGCTACCACGCTGCCGCGGGCCGAGGTAGTCATATCGGGTTCCAGCGACCCTATCAATGGCCACCACGTAGTGGTGCGGGCCGTGTCGGCGGCCGGCACGCAGCGGGAGCTGGGCCGGCTTACTTTTCCCGATTTTACGTATGGCAAGGGCAGGTACGTGCTGCAATTCGGCGATATAAAGCCCAGCGGGCAGGTTGAGCTAAATGCAGAAGTGTACCAGAATCCACCTTCCGGAGTAGGTGATGGCTGGCGCTATGCTTACTCGCGCCTGGTGGTGCCGCAGCAGGTGGTGTGGTTCAGCGACCGGGCCAGCGTGGCCTTCGAAAATGACTCGCTGCTAACCGGTCCCGCCACGTACGAGGTCGACAACGTGCCGGCCGCCGTGGCGGGCTTCGACGTGCACGACCCTTGGAACGTGCAGCGCGTCGCGCCGGCCGCCGCTCAAACCCTAGGGGCCACCGCCCGGCGCTACGTGTTTCCGAGCGCCACCGAGCAGCAAACGCGCCGCCTGCTGCTGGCCGATGAGAGCCACCCGCTGACGCCCGCCCCGGCCCAGCGCGTAGTATTCCGCACCCTGGACCCGGTGAAGCCCAACTTCGTCATCATCACGCACCCGGCGCTGCAAAAAGCCAGCGGCGCGGCCCCCAACGCCGCCCAGGCCTACGCTGCCTACCGCGCCTCGGTGGCGGGCGGGCGCTACGATACGCTGATGGTGACCGCTCCGCTGCTCTACGACCAGTTTCACTACGGCGAGCGGTCGGTGCTGGCCCTACGCCACTTCGCGCTGTGGCTGGCCGATAAGTCGCCCGTGGCGCAGGCCAAGTACCTGCTGCTGCTGGGCAAGGGTATTTCGCCAGGTACTCCCCTAGGCTCGAATGACTACGGCCTGGGTTATTTCGGGCAGCCCTCGTATAACACCACCCGCTTCCAGGGCGAAGCCGGCCTCGACCTGGTGCCTATTTCTACGCGGGCTCCCTCCGACATCTTTCTGTCTAGCGACTGGCCGCACAGCAACTATACCCCGCGCCTGATAACGGGTCGCCTAGTGGCGCAAACACCCGCCGAGGTGATGGCTTACCTAGGTAAGCTGAAGGAGTACGAGCTTAGCCTGGCCACCAACCTGGATGCGTGGCACAAAGACGTGGTGCAGCTGGTGGGCGGCCACTCAGCCGCCGACTTTGCGGAGTTTGGTGGCTACATGGACCACTACAAGAAGCAGATTTCGAGCCCCTTGTTTGGCGGCAACGTGACCACCTACCGGCGCACCGCCACGGATGGCGGCACCGTGCCGTTCCCCATTCCCAAGCAAGTAAATGCGGGCCTGCAGCTCATCAGCTACTTCGGCCACGGCTCGCCCAACTACGCCGAGCTGCAAATTGGGGATATTAAGGACGTGACCATCGGCTACAACAACGCCGGCCGCTACCCCATTATGCTGTACAGCGGCTGCGGCGCGGGCGCGTGCTTCTTTCCCACGCCCACCTTTGGCTCCGACTGGGTGCTGGCGGCCAACAAGGGCGCCATCGGCATGCTGGCCGAAACGGGCTTCTCCTACGCCTACCTCATCCACCCCATGGAGCAGCTTTCCAACCAGCTGCTCTTCAACGATGCCACCTGGTTTGGGCGGCCCCTGGCCGAGGTGCAGCGCGAAGTCATTCGCCGCCTGCCCACTATAGCGCCCACGGCAGACTTTAACAACGCCTTCTTTGCCAACAATAGCCCCGAAGCCGTGCAGCAGCTGCAAACCCAGCTGTGGCAGGGCGACCCGGCCCTACGCCTGTTTGCCCCCCCTAGGCCCGACCTGATTGCCAGCAACGCCACGCTCTCCATTGCGCCGGTGGCGGGCCAAACCAGCGTAATGGCCACCTCCGCCAGCTTCGTGCTGAACGTGGGCGTGAGCAACCCGGCGCGCATCACGCGCGACTCGGTGGAAATTCGCGTCACGCGCCGCTACCCCAACGGCAACACGGATACCTATTTTTTCAACGGGCTCACGGCTAGCACCAAGGCGTTTCCGCAGGCCTTCAGCCGCGATACGGTATATGCCATCACGCTGCCCAACGCGGGCAACGTGTTCGGCGACAACGTGTTCACCGTCGACCTCGACTACCGCAACAAGATTGCCGAGCTGAGCGAAACCAACAACACGGCTACGCTGCGCTTCTCATTTTTGCAAAGCGGCATTACCCTGCTGGCCCCCAGCGAATTTGGCATCGTAAATAGCACCCAGCCCCGGCTGGTTGCCCAGAGCAACAACCTAAACGAGGTTCTGCGGGGCTACGACGTGCAGGTAGACTCGGTGGCTACCTTCGACAGCCAGGCGCTGAGGTCGAGCACCGTGACGGCCAATACGGTCGTTAACTACGTGCCGGCTACCTTGCGTAGCACCCGCGACTCCACGGTGTGGTACTGGCGAGTGCGCTTCAGCACGCCCTCGGCCACGGAGGATAAGAGCTGGGTAACCAGCTCCTTCCGGGTGATTACGGGCGCGGTAGCCGGCAGCTGGTCGCAGAGCCACAGCGGGCAGTTTAGGCGCGACCAGCTGCAGGGCGTGGCCGTGGCGGCGCCCACCAACCGCTGGAGCTTCCAGGGCCAGCCGGTGCCCGTGCAGCTGCGCACGGCGGGCGGCGGCCTGCCGGGCAGCGGCGCCACCTTCCTCACGGCCGGCGGCAGCATCTTCACCGACATTTCGCGGCCTCCCTACGTGAGCGACTGCGCCGTGAACGTGCCCAACCTGCTGGCCGTGGTGCTCGACCACAATACCCTGCAGCGCATCACGGTACCCGGTACGGGCTACCCCACCTGCGGCCAGGGCGGCCAAACGTTCTACCACTTCGCCTACGGGGGTGACACTATCTCGAACATTAATGCCAGTCAGGGTACCCGCGATTTGCTGAGCCGCTTTATGACCAGCGTGCCCGACGGCGCCTACGTGCTGCTGGTGAGCGAGAACCGCGTGCGCTTTGCCGACCCCGCCCTGGCCAGCGTGCGTCAGCTGCTGGCTACCACCCTAGGCAGCAAGCTCATCGGCCAGCTCAAAAACGGCGAGCCCTGGGCCATTGTGGCCGAGAAGCGCGCCAGCGGCGGCCGGCTGCTGCGCGAGCTGGGCCCCGATGCCAGCCTCGGCACGCCCACCTACAGCCAGCAGATTAGCCTGGTGGATACCCTGAGCACGGTGGGTACTTCGGGCCAGGTGTTGAGCACCCTCATCGGCCCGGCCCGGCAGTGGCAGTCGTTGTTCACCCAGATAAAGCGCGAGTCGAGCACCTCGGCCTACACCCTGAGTTTGCTAGGCGTAGATGCTAAAAACAACGAAACGGTGCTTCAGGCCGACATTAAAGCCAAGCGCCTCGACCTGAGCGGCTACTCGGCCACCACCTACCCTAGGATGCGCCTGAAGCTGACCCTGCGCGACTCGGTGAACCGGGTGCCGCCGCAACTGCGGCAGTGGCTACTCAGCTACCGCGGCCTGCCCGAGGGCGTGGTGCGCCGCGACTTGGTGGCGGCTACCGCTTACGACGCCGCCACCCTGGCCAAGCAGGCCGTGAATGACGGCTACCTGCACTTCCCCGTTAAGTTCGACAACGTGGCGCCCGACCCCTTTGCCAAGCGCCTACAGCTACGGGTGTCGCTCTACGATGCGGCTAACAAGCTCGTAACTTATCCTGGTAGCACTACGCCGGTGCAAACGCTCATCACGGCCCCGCGCGATTTAGGGGCCAGCGACAGCGTGCTGACTTTTCCGGCCGCGCTGGTGAGGCTCAAAGTGATTGGGGTGTTTGGCACCTTCACGCCGGTGGCAATGGTCAATCCGCAGGATAGCCTGCAAAATGCGCAGGGGCAGAAAATTCCACTGGGGCAGCCCGAGCAGATTTACTTCAACAACGAGCTGCGCCTGCCGCCCATTACGGTGGTTGATACCAACGTGCCGCCCACGCTCGACGTGGCCGTGGATGGCCGCCACATCCTCAATGGCGAGCTGGTGTCGCCCACGCCGGTTATCGCCATTCAACTCAAGGACGAAGACCGGCTGCGCGCCATCAAGGACGCGTCGTACTTCACGGTGTACTTGCAGCGGGCCGACCAAGCCACGGCCACAGTAGTGAACGTGCGGGACTCAAACATCATCCGCTTCACCGTCGACTCGACCTCGCAGAAAGGCAGCGTGGCCAAGCTGGAGTACTACCCTGGCAAAACCGGCGCCCTGCCCGATGGCGTGTATACGCTGCGGGTGCAGGGCCGCGACCCCTCGGGCGCCAGCTCGGGTACCCAGGACTACCAAGTGAAATTTGAGGTGGTGCAGGCGTCATCGATTACCAACGTCTTCCCCTATCCGAACCCCATCACTAGCAAGGCAAAATTCGTGTTTACCGTGACAGGCGAAACCCTGCCCACCAACATGAAAATCCAGATTATGACGCTCACGGGCAAGGTGGTGCGCGAAATCTTCATGGCTGAGTTGGGCCCGCTGCACATCGGCAACAACATCACTGACTACGCCTGGGACGGCACCGACCAATACGGCGACCGCCTGGCCAACGGCACTTACCTCTACCGCGTGCTGCTCGACGACCCCGGCAGCAAGTTCACCCAGCGCGCCACCGCCGGCGACAAGAGCTTCAAGAACGACTGGGGCAAGCTGGTGCTGCTGCGGTAAATGAGTAAGTGAGTAGATGAGTAAGGGCCCGGTACTGCTGCTTGACTGCGCAGTACCGGGCCCTTACTCATCTACTCACTTACTCATTTACCGCGCTAGCGTCGCCGCAGCGTCACGAAACTGTAGGCGTGGGGATTCTGGTCGTCGGCCTCGTGGCGCTCACGGGTTTCCTCGCGCCACTGGGCGGGGGCCAGGGTCGGAAAAAACGTATCGCCCGCGAAGGTGCCGTGCACCTCAGTCAGGTACACCAGGTCGGCGGCGGGCAGCGCTTCGCGATAAATCTCACCGCCCCCAATAATGCACACCACGCCCTCGGCGCCGGCCAGCTCGCGGGCGCGGGCCAGGGCAGCCGCCACCGTGGGGTAGGCCTCGGTGCCGGCCGCCTCCCAACTCGGCTGGCGCGTTATTACGAGGTTGGGGCGGCCGGGCAGGGCGCGCCCGATGCTGTCAAACGTTTTGCGCCCCATCACCACCGGGTGCCCTAGAGTCAGTTGTTTAAAATGCCGCAGGTCGGCGGGGAGGCGGCCCCAGGGCAGCTCGCCTGCCCGGCCGATAACGTTGTTGCCGTCGGCCACGGCTACCACTAAAGCTATCATATAGAAAGTCGGAAAAGCCCGGTTGGAGGGCGGCAGTAATTACTCGGCAAAAGCCAGTTTGTTGCCGCGCAGTAGCTCTTCCGCGCTCATGCGCTTCTTGCCTTCGAGCTGCACGTCCAGCAAATCAAGCCAGCCGCTGGGGGTAGCCACGCGCAGGTAGCGGCGGCCGTCGGTAGCCCAGGTGCCGGGGGCGGGCAAGGTGTTAGCAGGCAAGGCATCGGCGGGCCCTAGGGCCTGGGCGCGCAGCACTTTCAGGCCGCGGCCGTCGGGCAGGGTGGTGTAGGCGGCGGGGGCGGGGGCCAGGCCGCGCACCTGGTTGACGAGGGCGGTGGCGGGGCGCCCAAAATCGAGCCGGCCGGTTTCCTTGGTCAGCTTGGGGGCAGCGCGCAAATCGGGCGGGTTGGCCTGGGGCGTGCTGGGGGCCTGGCCCGCCGCCAGGGCCAGCACCGTGCGCCGCGCCAGGTCGGCCCCTAGGTGCTTGAGCTTGTCATAGAGCGAGCCAAAATCGTCGGTCGGTGCGATGGGTAGCTTCTCTTGCAGCAGCAAGTCGCCCGTGTCAATCTCGTGGCGCAGCAAAAAGCTGCTGACGCCCGTTTCCTGGTCGCCGTGCATGAGGGCCCAGTTGATGGGGGCCGCCCCGCGGTACTGCGGCAGCAGCGAGGCATGGATGTTTACCGACCCCAGGCGCGGCATGTTCCATACCGCCTCGGGCAGCATGCGGAAGGCCACTACCACCTGCAAATCGGCCCGGTAGCCACGCAACTCCGCCTGAAACTCGGGCGACTTGAGGTTGGTGGGTTGCAGTACCGGCAGGCCGTGCCCTAGGGCCGCCTGCTTCACGGCCGAGGCTTGCAGCTGGCGCCCGCGCCCGGCGGGCCGGTCAGGCCCGGTGATAACGGCCACTATCTCGGCTTCGGGCAGCGCCAGCAGGGCTTCGAGGGTGGGCACGGCAAAATCGGGCGTGCCCATAAAAACGATGCGGAGGGGAGAGGGAGGCATATAGAGTGTGTAGCGCAAGAACTAGACGGTCATTCCGAGCTTGCTGAGGAATCTCGCTTGCGCTATTTACCAATCGGTCGGTTATCGTTGGGCGATACAAGCAAGGTTCCTCGGCAAGCTTGGAATGACGTCCTTTTCGTGGTAAAAACTACTTTTCCGGGTATAGCAAGTACTTCTGCCGGGCGACCTTGTACTGCCCTAGGGCCGGCTCCCAGCTGGCGCGGATGCTGGCCTCGGAGCGCCCAGCTACTACCTGCGCCCGCAGCGAATCGGTGCCAGCCAGCTGCTCGAAGTACTTGGTGAAAAAATGGGGCTTGTCGGTGCTTTGCTGGTAGAAGTCAAGCAAATACCTGAGCGTGAAGAACTCGGCCGGCTGGCCGGGCGCGGGCTGGCGCAAGTCGAGGCCGTAGCAGAGGCGGCCGTTTTGGGGCGGGCTGGTCGAGCCGGCGTTGGGGCGGGGCGTAAACTGGTAGGGCCGGCTGGCGGGCTGGTTGGGGCTCCCCGCCACCTCGAAGGGGCTAGAAGTGCCGCGGCCCACGCTCACGTCGGTGCCCTCGAGCAGGCACAAGCTAGGGTAGAGGGCCACCGCCCGCGCCGTGCGTAGGTTGGGCGAGGGGCGCACGGGCAGGGCGTAGGGCGTGGCGTGGGTGTAGCCGCCCGCCATGGGCACCACTTGCAGGCGCGCCCGCGCGCCGCCGGCCAGCCAGTGCTCGCCATTGAGCATGCGGGCCAGCTCGCCCACCGTCAGGCCGTGGCAGATGGGCAGCGGGTCGAGCCCCACGAACGAGCGGTGCTTGGGCTCCAGCACCGGCCCATCAACCACCGCGCCGTTAGGGTTGGGCCGGTCGAGCACCACCACCTGTTTGCCCTGCTCGGCGGCAGCTTCCATCACGTAGTGCAGCGTGCTAATGAAGGTGTAGAAGCGCGTACCCACGTCTTGAATATCGAACACTAGCACGTCCACGTCGGCCAGCATGGCGGGGGTGGGCTTCTTGGTGGCGCCGTACACGCTGCGCACCGGCACGCCCGTGCGGGCATCGCGCCCATCGGCAATGGTGGCCCCATCGGCCGCCTCGCCCCGAAAGCCGTGCTCGGGCGCGAAGATGGCCGTCAGGTGTACCCCTAGGGCCTTTAGGGTATCGGCCAGGTGGGTGCGCCCCACCAGCGAAGTTTGGTTGACTACCAGCCCCACCCGCTTGCCGCGCAGCAGCGGCAGGTACTGGGGCAGCCGCGCCGCGCCCACTTGCAGGGCGGCCGGGGCCAGGGGCGTGGGTGGGGGAGGGGGCGCGTCGGCGCCGGCCTGGGCCAGTAGCAAGCCGGCTGCCAAAAACATCCGCGTCATCATGCCCCAAAAGTAGGCTTGGGCGGCCGCGCCGGGCCCTAGGGGGCGGAGCGGGGTGCAAACCCGCCGTAGCTTTACGCCAGCTGTGAACATCGCCCGCTACATATCGAGCCGCATGGACGGCGCCGACACCGGCTCGTTCACCCATTCCGTCACGCGCATCGCCACCGTCAGCATTGCCCTGGGCATTGCCGTCATGGTGGTTTCGTTCGCCATTCTGCACGGCTTCCGCGAGCAGATTCAAAACAAGATTTTCTCCTTCGGCGCCCACATCCAGCTCTCGCGCTACGACACCAGCAACTCGCTGGAAGTGGCGCCTATCTCGGAGCCTGAGCTGCGGCGGCAGTTGCTACGCTACCCGCAAGTGGCTTCGGTGCAGTCGTTTGCGCGCAAAACGGCCATCATCAAAACCACCGACGAGGTGCTGGGCGTGGTGCTCAAGGGCGTGTCGGAAAAGTATGGCCCCAGCGCCATGCGCCAAAACTTGGTGGCCGGCAAGTTCCCCACCTTCGCCGATACGGCGGCCAGCAACGACATCGTGATTTCGCGCAAAATCGCCGATAAGCTGCGCCTGGGGGTCGATAGCTCGGCTTTGTTCTACTTCATTCAGCAGCCGCCGCGCATCCGCAAGTTTCGGGTGGCGGGCATCTACCAAACCGGGCTCGATGAGTTCGACGAGGTGTACGTGCTCGGCGACCTGCGCCAGATTCAGGAGCTGAACGCCTGGCCCGATTCGCTGGTGGGCGGCTTGGAAGTGCGGCTGCGCGATTTTCAGCAGCTCAACCCCACCTTCGACAGCTTCTACCAGCAGCTGCCCTACGAGATTCGGGTCGAGAAAATTACCGACCAGTACGCGCAGCTCTTCGATTGGCTGCAGCTGCTGAATCGCAACGTGGTTATTTTTCTAATACTCATCATCTTCGTGGCTACGTTCAACATGGTATCGACCATCTTCATCATGATTTTGGAGCGCACCAAGATGATTGGCATTCTAAAATCGGTGGGTGCCACCGACAACCAGATTCGCCAGATGTTTTTCTTCCGCGGGCTGGGCATCACCCTGCGCGGGCTGGTCATCGGCAATATTATTGCCCTAGGGTTCAGCGCCTTGCAATACTACTTTAAGCTCATTCCCCTCGACCCCGAGAACTACTACATGGACCGCGTGCCCATTGCCTGGAGCCCGGTTGTGTTTGCGCTGCTAAACGGGGCCACGCTGGCGGCCGGGCTACTGGCGGTGCTGCTGCCCACCATCCTCATTGCCCGCATTAAGCCCATGGTAGCCATTCGCTTCGACTAGACCGCAGATTTAACGGATTTAACGGATTTCGGGGATACGCTTGGCTGCGCCAAGCTGGCTACGTGAGCGGCGGCGGTTAGCCGGGGCTGGCGCGCTGGGTGGCCGGAAAAACGAAAAAAAAGGGGCTAGGCCGCGCGCCACCGGCGGCTAAAAAACCAACTAAAAATCTCGGCAGCACACACCAAGCGCTACCTCTACGCGTTTGGCAAGCCAGCCGGCGCAGTAAGCATTTCTGCGAAATCCGTTAAATCCGTTAAATCTGCGATTACTTTTGTGGAGCCAATCATAGCCCCTGCGCGTTGCAGCGCCATTGCTGCGATGCAACCACTTGTTGAGTGGTTGGCTCTGAGTGGTAGTTCAATTTTACTTTTTTTCATGAAAAACCTCGTTCAGCGAGCTAGCCGGTTACTGCTGGCACTAGTCCTACTGGGCAGCTTTGGCCTCAGCAGCTGCCACAAAGACGATACTACCACCGTTTACGGAAACTGGACCAAAGGAAGCAGCTTTCCGGCGGCGGCCCGCCGGGGTGCCGTGAGCTTCGTCATCAATAACGTAGCCTACGTGGGTACGGGCATTGACGTAAATGGAACCAGATACAATGATTTCTACTCGTATAACCCTACTAATGGCAGTTACACGACGCTAACCTCGCTACCCGCCGTGGCCCGCTACTACGCCGTGGCCTTCACGGTAGGCAACTACGGCTACGTGGGCACCGGCTACGACGGTACCAACTACCTGGCTGACTTCTGGCGGTTCGACCCCTCGGCCAATACGCAGACCACGCTAGCCAACGGCACCACGGTGACGACGGTGGGCAAGTGGACGCGGGTAGCCGACCTGACCACCGCCCTAGGCGGCACCGCCCGCTACGGCGCGGTGGCCGGCAGCGTGGGCAACTACGGCTACGTGGGCTGCGGCTTCGACCTCAACTACAAAAAGGACTTTTACCGCTACGACCCCACCTCCAACACTTGGAGCACGTTTGCGGGCTTTCCCGGCGATAAGCGCATGGGCGCGGTAGCCTTCACCATCAACAATCAGCTCTACGTGGGCACGGGTATCAACAACGGGGCCGTAAACACCGATTTCTGGTCGTATAACCCCAGTGGTGATACCTGGACGCAGAAGCGCAACACCGCCAACCAAACCACCGGCTCGGATATTTACGACTACAGCGCTGTGGCTCGCAACAATGCCGTGGCCTTCGTGGTGGGCAACTACGGCTACATTGTTACGGGCAGCAACGGTGGTGCCGTGCGCTCCGATTGCTACCAGTACGACCCCACGATGGATACCTGGACGAAGATGAACCCCTTCCTGGGCACGGCGCGCAGCTACGCAGTGGGCTTCGGCATTGGCAACTACGGCTACGTTGGCACCGGCGCCAATGGCACTGCTTCGTACGATGACTTTTGGCGAATTGACCCCAGTGCAGAGCAGCAGTAACCTGACATCGGCCTGGCGCCACCTGCTCGGGCTAGTAGGGTTGGTGATGTTGGTGGGGGCTTGCTCCGCCGATATCACCGGCATTGGCGTGGGCTTGCCCGATGCCAATGCCAACACGGGGGCCTATTTGGTTGACACAATTACGGTGCGCGCTTCCACAGTGCTGCGCGACTCGGTGCCCACCAGTACCTCCAGCTACCTGCTGGCCGGGCGCTACACCGACCCGCTGCTGGGTACCCTGGAGGCCCGCAGCTTTTTTCGGGTAGGCCTAAGCACCACTTTCACTCCCGACGCCAGCTACCTGCTCGACTCGGTGGTGCTGGTGCTCAAGCCCGATACCTACCGCTACGGCGACACCACGAAGACGCAAACGCTGTTTTCCATCTACCCGATGAAAACGCCTGTGTCAAACACGCAGGTGTCGTATGCGTCGCCGAAGTACACCAAAGCTGATTTTGATTCAACGACCCTGCTGAACGAGCAGGCCGCGCCAGTGCGCCGGGCCCGCCCCAACCTCACCACGCTGCGCATTCGCCTGAAGAAATCCTTCGGGCAGAGCTTGCTAGACGCCGGGCAAACGGGCCGCATTGCCACCCAGGACGAGTTCCAGGCATTCTTCCCAGGGCTGGCCGTGCTGCCGGGCGCTACCGATAATGCTGCCCTGGTGCGCATGAGCGCCACCAGCACCGACGCGGGCTTGTTTCTGTACTACCATACTGCCGCCGATGCGAGCACGGAGCAAAATATAACGCTCCAGATTGCTACCGGTAACGGCCACTACTTCCAGGTGCGGGCCAACCGTCGAACCGGCTCGGTGGGCGCGGCGCTGCCCACGCAGCCGCTGCAAAAAGTGAGCGCCTCACTCACGGGCGAGCAAACGTTTGTAGAAGGTGCCCTAGGCCTGCAAACCAAGCTGGAGTTTCCGTATCTGTCCAGTATTCGGCAGTTCGGCCAGAACCTCACCATCACAAATGCGCAAATAACGGCGCAGGTACCGGCCACTTCGCTTACGCCTTATCTGCCCACGCCGCCCAGCTTCAATATATATCTTTCGAACGCCAACAACCAGCCTGTTAGCACGACGACCTACGCTACGGCCAATTATACGCCAGGCGTGTCGACCCTCACCGGACTCGACCAAGGCACGTATAACTGGACGATAACTAGCTACGTGCAGGCCGTGCTGGCCAATACCACGCCTAATAACGGCATGCTACTGGCCTCGGGCACGCCGGAGCTACCCACGCGGGTGGCCCTGGGTAGCCAGCGCAGCGTGCTTAATAAGCTGCAGCTGCGCCTCTACCTCATTAGCCTGAACTAGCCAGCGAGTGGATAATAAAAAGCCCCGGTGCCCCGCACCGGGGCTTTTTTGTGCCTGGGGGCGGCGGAATACCCTAGGGCAACGGATACTTTTTTCGCTAAATGCAGTTATACTGGCCGTGCCCGACTCCCTTACCCCTCGCCCCGACTTACTGCGCGTATCCTACGATGACTACCGCGCCCTGCCCGCCATTGCTAACTCCGACTTGTCGCGCCTGCGCGATGCCCTCGATGGCAAGCTGCCCCGCCGCGATTCGGGCTCGGGCGCGCTTAGCTTTGGCACGGCCTTCCACACCGCCCTGCTGGAGCCCGACGAGTACGTGGCCGGCCAGCCGGGCCTGAATGACACGCTCATTTGGTGGCTGGTAGAGGGCGTGCAGCTCAACACCGAGCTGAGCCGCCTGCTGGCGGGCGGCCTCACCGAGCGCAGCGCGGTTTTTACCGAGCCCGTCACCGATACCCTGTGCAAGCTGCGCGCCGACCTGGTAGTGGACCTGCCCGGCGAGCCCTACACGGTCATCGACTTTAAAACCACCCTGGCTCGCGATGCCGACCATTTCCGCTGGCAGTGCGCGGCCTATGACTACGACCGGCAGGCGGCCTTCTACACCGATGCTCTGCGCGCCGACCGCTTCCTGCTGGTAGGGGTGCAAAAGGTAGAGCCCTTCGGCGTATTTCCGCTCGAAGTGCCCGCCGACATGCTGGCCGAGGGCCGCCGCAAGTATATGCACCTACTGCGCCTGCTGCGGGCGCCCGCCACGGCCCCCGCTTACCGCGCCGAGGCCGTGCGCGCCGCCGTCGAGCGCCTGAGCCTGGGCGAATAGCCCTAGGGGCAAATAGGCGCAAAACAGCGTTCGAAAAGCACTGCCTATAAGCTTACGGCGAAGTTTTTGCCAAGGCCAAGCACAGAGGGCTGGGCTCCGGATGGAGCCTTGTTGCCCCCTAGGGGCTAGCTGGCGCTATACCCCGGTCTTGGCCAGCTCGCGTAGTGCCAGGCGCAGTGAGGCTGGCTCGGCTAGCTGCCGCTGCAAAAGCGCCAGGTAATCGATTTCGGCCCGCAGGCTGCGCTTTACTTCGCGCAAGCGGGTGCGCTGCTGCTTAGGGGTACCGCTCCAGGGGGCATCGGCGGCGGGCACCTGTGCGGCGGCTAGCTGCTGGCTTAGCTGAGTGCGCTGCTGGGTTAGCGCCTGCGTGTAGCGCGCCAGCAGCTCCTCGCTAGCTTCGCTGGTGGTTTCCTCGGCCAGCAGGGTGAGCAGGGCGGCCAAGTCGCCCGCCGCGTAGGCTGCCGTAATGCGCTGCATCAGGGCAGTTTGAGCTTGCTGGGTCGCGGTGTCGGCCTGGGCGGCGCGGTCGGGGTGGTGCTGGCGGGCCAGCTCGCGGTAAGCGGCCTTGGTGCTGCCCAGCAGGGCATCATCGGCCGTGCGGGCCTTTTCGGCGGCGGCCTGGGTCCGTTGCTGCCGCCGTTGCTGGGCAGTGGGGCGCTCGGGGGGGCTAGGCGTGGTGGGCTCGGTAGCAGGAAGCGGCCGCTCGGGCTCCTCAGTGGGCAGCTCTACTGGGGCGTAGCGGGCCAGCACGGCTGCTTCGTCTTCCCCAAAGCGCGCTTCCAGGTCGCGGGCAATGGCCACCAGCAGCTCCGTCACCTGCTGCTCCTCGGCGCGGGTGAGGTAGCCGCCCGGCAGGGCCGCTTCGAGTGGCTCGTAGAGCGCCCGGCGCGCCGCCACCGTAGCGGCTGCCAGCGGCCCCACCTGCCGCCAGTAAGCTAGGCGGGCCTGCGCTTGGGCATCGCGCAACGCCTGGAGCTGCGTGCGAAGCGTTGCCACTGCTTGCAGGGCCTGTCGGAATGCTTCTTGCGTAGGGCTGCCTAGGGTTGGCCTGGCGGTGCCAAGCGTGGGTAGCAGCTGGCGAAGTGGTAGAGTCGTCACAGTTTGCAAATTTACCAACTGGCTGCGCACCTCTCGTGATGGATAATAGTTACCGGTGAACAGGATGATTAGTGTTGTTTTTTTGAGTGGATTAAATAACTTGCTTTAATATTATTAGATAGAATAAATCTTGATAAAAAAATAATTGAAAATATTTTTGAAATTAGTTGCAACAATAAAAAACTTGCTGCACCTTTGTCGTACTAAACCGCCAACGCCATGTACCACCTCCTGAATAGTTTCCGCAATTCGGATAAGATGCAGCCAGAAGGACTGCATTGGCTCGGTGCACGCAACCGGTAAGTAGCCCCGCTGCTACTGCTGCGCCCGAGCCCACAAGCTCGGGTTTTTTATTGTTCATCAAGCGCTTATCAGCTGCTTAGTGAGCGCAATGCCTACTGGCCATGGGCCAGCAGCCGCTAATTAATCCCAGCCCCATGTCCGATAGTCGCCCCCTCCTTCTGCCTCATCTGCCGCAGCTAAGGTTCGCCAAGGGCGAACTACTGCGGTGTGGCCTCGCTTTTTTCATTCAGGATAAACGCTGATACTAATTGGCTATTTATTCGGGAAATGAAAAAGCCTGGCTTCTGCAAGCCGGGCTTTTTTGTACTTTTTTATAGAATAAATAATTGATTTTATTCGACTAGGAAAAGTGCGTCCGGCTGCTAGTGAAATTAATTGATGTGATAAAAATTACTCACGCCATTCGTTTGCGCGAATGGTTATTTTCCCACCCCCATGCGGTTCAATTTCAACTTCCGCAAAGCGTCGGCGCCCGTGCGCAACCACGAAGGTGCCCCGGCCTACACCCTCACCCCGGCCCTCGAGCTGTACGCCGCCGTCGCCACGGCCGGCCTCAGCGACCAGTTCTACGAAAAGGCCGACACTCGCCTGGCCCGCTTGCGGGCGCTGGTGGCCCAGAACGAGCCGCAGTTCGTAGCGCAGCTGGCGGTGTATGCCCGCGAGCAGCTCTACCTGCGCTCGGTGCCGCTGGTGTTGACCGTGGAACTGGCCCGCCAGCACCGCGGCGACAACCTGGTGAGCCGCTTGGTAGCCCGCGTGGTGCAGCGCGCCGACGAAATAACGGAGTTGCTGGCCTGCTACGCTCAGGCCAACAACCGCACCCAGGGCCGCAAGACCCTAGGGCGCCTTTCGAAGCAGGTGCAGCACGGTTTGGCCTTGGCCTTTAATAAGTTCGACGCCTACCAGCTGGCCAAGTACAACCGCGACGGAGCCGTGCGCCTGCGCGATGCCCTATTCCTGGTGCACCCCAAGCCGCGCGATGCCGGCCAGCAAGCCGTGTTCGACCAGCTCGTGGCCGGCACCCTGCCCACGCCCTACACCTGGGAAACCGAGCTGTCGGCCATCGGGCAGGCCACCTACGCCACCCCGGCCGAGCGCCAGGCGGCCGTAGCGCGCACCTGGGAAACCCTAGTGGCCAGCGGCAAGCTGGGCTACATGGCCCTGCTGCGCAACCTGCGCAACTTGCTGGAAGCCAACGTGAGCGCCGACGCCCTAGGGCAGGCCTGCGCCACCTTGGCCGACGCCCGCCAGGTGGCCCGCGCCCGGCAGCTGCCCTTCCGCTTCCTGGCGGCTTACCGTGAGGTAGCGGCGCTCGACAGCGGCCGGACGGCCCCGGTGCTGGCCGCTCTCGAAAGCGCCATTGCGGCCAGCGCGGCCAACCTGAGCGGCTTCGGGCCCGACACCCGTGTGGTGGTGGCCTGCGACGTGTCGGGCTCAATGCAGCAGCCGGTGTCGGCGCGCAGTAAGGTGCTGCTCTACGACGTGGGCCTGGTGCTGGGTATGCTGCTCCAGAGCCGCTGCCAGCACGTCGTCACTGGCATCTTCGGCAACACGTGGAAGCGTATCAGCCTGCCCCAGGGCCAGGTGCTGCGCAACGTGCAGGAGCTGTACCGCCGCGAGGGCGAAGTGGGCTACTCTACCAACGGCTACCTGGTGGTGCAGGACCTGCGCCAGCGCCGCGAGGTGGTAGATAAGGTGATGATTTTCACCGACTGCCAGCTGTGGAATAACACTGGTACTGGCAACGACCTAGCCCAGGAATGGGCCGCCTACCGCGCCAACGTGGCCCCGCAAGCCCGCCTCTACCTCTTCGACCTGGCCGGCCACGGCACGGCCCCGCTCGAAGTGAACGAGGCCAACGGCGTCGCCCTCATTGCCGGCTGGTCCGACAAGGTGTTCGACGTGCTGGCGGCCCTCGAAAACGGCGGCAACGCCGTGTTCGAAATCCAGAAGATTGAGCTGTAACCAAGCAACCCGGCCGGGCAAACAAGCGGAACCCCCGGCCGCTACAACTCAATTCAGAACCGGTGCCGTAGTTAGGGCTTACTTCGGGGCCGTAGTGGGTAAATAACCCATGCGGCAGGCCGCAAGGCCAGTAGCCCCAGCGCTTATTGCTCGGTTTTGTAATAAACAATTCATAAACAAAATTTTACGATGAACCGCGAGCAACGTCAGCAATTGGCGCACGGAACCTTAGCGGCCCTAGGGCGCGGCAGCTACCCAGGCCCCCAAGGCCCGGTGGAGTTTGCCGCCGCTCAGCGCGCCGCCGAGGCCGGCAGCATCCTCTACCGCCCCGACGATGCGCCCAGTCTGCTCCGCGAGCTGACCTGGCCCGCCGGGCCGCTGGCCACGGTGCGGGTGCACCAAGCCACCACCTTGGAGGCTGCCGCCGCACTCACCGGGCATTACCAACGGGTGGGGGTACTCAATTTTGCCTCGGCCCGCAACCCGGGCGGCGGCTTCCTAGGCGGCAGCCAGGCACAGGAAGAAAGCCTGGCGCGCTCGTCGGGCCTGTACCCGTGCCTGACGCAGTTCGAGGAGATGTACGCCCACAACGCCCAGCCCGACAGCACGGCGCTCTACAGCGACTACCTCATTTACTCGCCCCAGGTGCCCGTGCTGCGCGCCGACGATGGCCAGTGGCTGCCCCGCCCGGTGCTGCTCGACATCATCACGGCCCCCGCCGTGAACGCCGGCGCCCTGGCCCGCAACTCGCCCGACTTGCTGCCGCAGTTGGTGCCCACCATGCGCCAGCGGCTACGGCTAGTGCTGGCCGCCGCCGCCCGTCACGGGGTAGAGACGCTGGTGCTGGGGGCCTGGGGCTGCGGGGTATTCGGCAACGAGCCCCGGCAAGTGGCCCAGCTATTTGCCGAAGCGCTGGCTGAGCCCGGCGTGCGGGGCTGCTTTCGGCAGCTTGACTTCGCCATCTTCGACCCCAAGCCGCCGCACGCCGTGCTACAGGCATTTGCAGAGGCGTTGGAGCTGATAACTACTAATTAAATAATGGCTTGGGCCTGCGCCTGCCCAAACGGGGCATTCGCTGGGCCGGGGCGGCCGCCGGGCCCTAGGCCGGGCGGCTCGTTCCGAAGCCGTTATCGATAGGTGGGTGCCGTAGGCGGGCGCTACTTTGGGGCTGGTTTTCGGGGGTAGCTGCGGCTGCCTCACGCGGGTTCGAATCCCGCCACTGGCCCTCGGGCTGGTGGGCGAAAACGCTGCGCCGCCCGCCCGTAGCCCCATACAAATAGGAATGCGGCCGGGTGTCGTAGCCAGGCGCTCCTTCGGGTTATAAGTTCGATTCTTATCACCCCGCCAAATTCAGTACCAGGGGTGTAGCTCAACGGTAGAGCAGCAGTCGCCGGCGACTCATTACCCCAGTTGCATTTCCGCACGCGGGCCCTAGGGCCTCAACATTCTTTCTGACTTGAAAACAACTTACGCTTTCTAAACTGCTTACAACGAGTGCCGTAGGCTAGTCTTACTTCGCTGGGTCTTGTGCCGCAAGGTGTGCAGGTTCGAGTCCTGCCCGCGGCCCTAGGGCCCGGTGGCGAAAGTAGTAGACGCGCAAGAGATAAGTGACTAGCCGCCTTATCGCCTCGTTCAAGCTGCACTACTACGTGGGTGCCGTAGTTCGGCCATACTTCGATTACGATTCGCCAGGTTGCGGGTTTGAGTCCCGCCGGTAGCTGCTGCGGCAGCGGCCGTAGCTCAACTGACAGAGCAGGAAAGGCTGGGCGCCCGTTGCCCCACTACTGATTGTTAAACCCAGTGCCGTAGGTCGGCGCTACTTCGCTTGGTGACATCTGACTGTTAATCAGAGAGGGGGTTCGAGTCCCCACGCCTGGGCCCCGGCCCGGGCACTGCCGCCGGCCGCCTATTGCCTGGGTTTATTCTAGCACTTACCACAAAGCCGGTGCCGTAGCAGCGTCATACTTCGCTAGGGGCGATGGGGTCGTGGGTTCGAATCCCACCCGTCGGCCAGGCCGGCGGTAGCGCAGCGGTTAGCGCACATCAACGTAGGCGTTGCGCTTGTTGCCCGGCTTTGGGTAGGCTGCCTTGGGTGTCGTAAAGCGGCGCTACTTCGCACGTCTCGCGCCCTAGGGGTGCCGCAGGTTCGAATCCTGCCCGGGCCGGCCACTGGCTGGCGCGGTGGCTGAGTGGCTGAAAGCAAGATGCCTCCCGCGCGCCGCTTGCCTGTTACCCCAAGCTGCGGCTTAATAGTTCTCTCACGCACAAACACATTGTATTGACATGCAAAAAGATACTCCCGCCACTCGACCGCTTCACATGAGTATTCACCCCCGATATCCGGTGGCGGGCCTAGGGCGCCGCGCCGGCCCCGCATGGCAAACCGACACAAACCCTTGCCCGCCCGTGTGCGCACGGCGCAAGCAGCTGATGCTGCCCTGGCGCAGCACCTGAGCTGGCACAAGTGGCCCCTGGCCCGTCAGCTCGACTTTATTTTCTCGGCCGAGGCCCCGGCCTACATCGGCAGCCGCATCGAAACCGGCACCGCCCTGGCCGAGCTGTACCAGTGGGCCGTGGCCGCCTGGCCCCACGACGTGCAAAACCGCATTCGGCACTGCTTCCGGCAGCTGGCCGCCTATTCTACCACGCTCTTCACGCGCGCCGACCTGGCCCTGGGCCTGGCCCACGTGGGCCTGCACTACCACCGCCGCGTGCGCGAGCTGGCGGGCTGGCAGCCACCGTCTAAGAATCCGTTTCGGCAGCTTGATAGCCTGGTGCGGCACCTATTCGACCGCTACGGCGACGTGCCGGCCTGGGTGCTGCACCGCTGGGGCCGCCTGCCCGACCCGCGCAACGGCCTCTGCCTGAGCGAGCTGGCCGTGCACCTGGGCGGGGGCGGGGCGCTGCGGGCCTTCCGGGGCCTGCCCGTGGCCCTGAGCAAGCGCCAGGAGCACTTGATGCGGCAGGCCCCGGCCGGCTGCACCTTCCACGAAGCCTACCGCTACGCCCAGGTAGCCGAGCGCGACGCGGCCGAGTACCTGGGCGTGGCCCTCGACTCGCGCCTGGGCCGCGAGGTCCCCGGCCCCGACGATGCCCTGTGGCTGCAAGTGCTCGACCTGTTCCGGGCCGAGCCCGAGGTCGATGCCTGGCAGTTCGGCCCGGTCTGCGACTGGATTCACTTCCGCCGCCGGGTGGGCTCGCCCGCCGAGCCGGCCCAGCCGGGCTTCTCGGTGCGAGGCCGCAGCCTGGCTTCGCTGCTGGCCCACACCGCCCGCTGGCACCGCTGGCTGGGCCGTGAGCAAACCAGCCCGCACTACCTGAAGCTGCTCGAACAGCACTGGGCCGGCTTGCCGGTACCCGGCTTCGTGGGCGGCGAGGGCGAGTGGGTGCGCATCCAGCAACTGCTCAATTACCCAGCCCTGCTCGAAGAAGGCCAGCAAATGCGCCACTGCGTGGCTTCCTACGTGCACCAGTGCACCAAGGGCCGCGCCGGCATCTACTCGCTTACCTTCAACGGGGCCCGGATGCTGACCCTGCAGCTCGCGCCCGACCGCCGGCTGGTGCAGGTGCGCGGCAAGCACAACCGCCGCCCCTCGGCCGAGGAGCGGAACTGGGTGCTGCGCTGGCTGCAAGAAAATCACCTCACCGCCCCCGACTACGTGTGGCAGTAACCACCGAAAGCGGTGCCGTAGCGCTGGCTTACTTCGACCACTCCAGAATCCAAGCCCGCGCACTTATTGCCCGTTTCAGCCTGAAAACCTACCGGATGCCGTAGCGCGGCGCTACTTCGACCTGTCCCGTTGCATCCGTGCGCCGCACGCCCATTGCTCCGGTAGGCTCAGACGATGAATGCATTAGCCATTCATGCTTCCTAATTTCTACTTCATAATTCAACAGTCATGGCCTCCCAACTACGCGGCAACGACTTGCGGCAACTCGGCTTTCCCGAGGGCCGCGCCATTGGGCTAGCGCTGGCCCAGTTGCAGCGCAAAGACTACAAGCGCCTCTCGCAAACCGACCAGCTTGCCCTGCTCAAAGCCGTTCTGACAACCCCTAATGATTACCTCACCGACCTGGCCTGGAGCCACACGGCCGCCGCGCTGCTGCCGGCTCCCAGCCGCCACGTGGCCCTAGGGCCGCGCCAACCCTACGCCACCTTCGGCGCCGAGCACATCAAGCCCAGCGCCATCCACCAGATGGAAACCGCCATGAAGTTGCCCGTGACGGTGGCCGGCGCCCTCATGCCCGACGCCCACCACGGCTACGGCCTGCCCATCGGCGGCGTGCTGGCCACCGACAACGCCGTCATTCCCTACGCCGTAGGCGTGGACATCGGCTGCCGCATGGCCCTGTCGGTGTACGAGCTGCCCGCCAAGTACCTCACCCAGCGCACCCAGGAGCTGCGCCACTTGCTGCTCGAAAACACCCGCTTCGGCGGCGGCCGCAGCTGGGAGCGGGGCCAGCGCCTGCCCCACGAGGTGCTGGACCGCGACGAGTTCACGGTCATCCCGTTCCTGAAAAACAAGCTCAGCACGGCCGCCGAGCAGCTGGGTACCTCGGGCTCGGGCAACCACTTCGTCGAGTTCGGGCTGGTGGACATCACCGACCCGGCCAACGAGCTGGGGCTACCCCTGGGGCAGTACGTGGGGGTGCTTTCGCACTCGGGCTCGCGGGGCTTGGGCGCCAGCATCGCCCAGCACTACACCGGCCTAGCCAAGGATGTGTGCAAGCTGTCCGCCGAAGCCCAGCACCTGGCCTGGCTGGGCCTCGACACCGAGGCCGGCCAGGAGTACTGGGCCGCCATGAACCTGGCCGGTGACTACGCCTCGGCCTGCCACGAGCATATCCACCGCCGCCTGGCCAAGGCCCTAGGGCACAAGCCGCTGGCCAAGGTTGAGAACCACCACAACTTCGCCTGGCAAGAAACCCTAGCCGACGGGCGCGACGTGGTGGTGCACCGCAAGGGCGCCACCCCGGCCGGCGCGGGCGTGCTCGGCATCATCCCCGGCTCGATGACGGCGCCCGGCTATATTGTGCGCGGGCGGGGCCACGCCGCCTCGTTGGCTTCGGCCTCGCACGGGGCCGGCCGGCTGCTCTCGCGCACCCGCGCCAAGGCCGAAATCGGCGAGGCCGAGCTGCGCCGCACCCTAGCCGACCACGGCGTGGAGCTGCTCGGCGGCGGCCTCGATGAGGCGCCGATGGCCTACAAGGACATCCGCACCGTCATGGCCAGCCAGACGGAGCTGGTGGACGTGCTCGGCACCTTCACGCCCAAAATTGTGCGCATGGATGGCGCCTAACCCGCCGTGTGCTTGGAGCTTGTTTAGATTTCCATAAACAATAGAAGAACGTCCTGCTTCGGCAACCCCAGCAGGACGTTCTTCCAATTTTTAAACATACTCCCAGGCTTTGTAGCCGAGCGGCGGGCCGCGAAGTATCCTGCTCGGCCACAAAGCCCAAGCCTACAAAAGTTTTTTATCTGACAATCACGAACCTATTGGGGAACTAAAAAGATTTTTTACTGTAGTGGTAAATCCACTAGGCCAATCCACTCCGTAGGTTCTAGTGGCTCGCGAGAGCCGTGTTTTCATAGCCCTCGAAAAACCCGCCGCCCTTGGCCGCGGGTTTTTTGGCGTTTAGGGGCCTAGGGCTGCGGCGCGTCGAGCACCCGCACCGCGTCGCCCACCCGGATGGTGCCGCCCTGCGCAATGTGGGCCGTGAGGCCGCCGTGGCCGCGCATGGCGTTGTAGCCGCCGGGCCCTAGCTCCTCCTCCATGCGCGAGCAGGGGTGGCACTCGCCCGTCACGTCCAGCACCACCTCGTCGCCAATCTGAATCTGCCGGCCCTTGAGCGCTAGCAGGTTAAGGCCGCTCACCACCAAGTTGCGGCGCAGGCGGCCGGGCTCTACAGGCGCGGGCAGCCCTAGGAAACCCGCCACCGCCGCCAGGTGCTCGGCCTGGATGAGGGTGATTTGCCGCTTACCGCCGGGCTTGGGGCTGGCGTGGTCGCCGGCCAGGTGCCGGTTGGTCATTACCTCGGCTGCTGGCACCGCCTCTAGCTCGGCGCGGCGGGCCGGGCGCAGGCCTATCCACTCCAGCCGCCCCTGCTGCGGCAGCGTAGCCAGCAGCTGCGCGATGGTTGATTTGGAGTCGCCGAAGAAAGGGTAGGGCATTTTTTAATGAGTAACGCTTAATGGTTAGTGATTAATGCGCTTGTAGAGTACAAAAGAACGTCATGCTGAGCCTGCCGAAGCATCTCTACCGCACGATACAGCGTGGTAGAGATGCTTCGGCAGGCTCAGCATGACGTTCTTTTTAAGCGGTAGCAAGCGCTACACGGCGCCCAGCTTCCAGCCCTGGCGGTAGTCGCGCTTCACGAACTGGTTCACGTCGTCGAGGTTGGTGATGCGCATCTGCTGGTTATCCCAGAGCAGCTTGCGGCCGCGGCCGGGGTAGTCGAAGCCGCCGCCGGGGCCGGTGGCGCGGGGCTTCTTGATGTCGTAGCCGCGGATGGCCAGGTTGGCCATGAGCAGGGCCTCGGTGAGGGGGCCGGCCAGCTCGAAGGGCGAGCTGACTTTCATCTTGCCGGGGCCGGCGATGCAGGCCTCTACCCACTGGCCGTAGTGGCCGTTGGCTTGGCCGGGCACGCGGGCCAGCGTCTGGGGCACCTTCACCTCTTGGTTGCGCGAGAGGGGCAGCAGGCGCGGGTCTTCGGCGTAGGTGCTGGCCATCATCTTGCCCTTGTCGCCGATGAAGAGCATCCCATTGCCGCCGTCGCCAAACAGCTCGTTGGGGCCCAGCTCGTCGGGGCGCTCGGGCTGAATGCCGCCGTCCATCCAGTGCACGGTAATATCCTGCTTGGTTTTGGCAGTTTTGGGGAACGTGAGCGTGACGTGGCTGCTGGGCGGGCAGCTGTCGGGGAAGTAGCCGCGCTTAAACTCATCCACGTACACGCTACCCACGCTGGCCTGCACCGAGTTGGCATATTGCAGGTCGAGCACCCGGAAGGGCGCCTCCAGCAGGTGGCAGCCCATGTCGCCGAGGGCGCCGGTGCCGTAGTCCCACCAGCCGCGCCAGTTGAAGGGAATCAGGTGGTCGACGTACTCGCGCTGGGGCGCCGTGCCCAGCCACAGGTCCCAGTCCAGCTCGGCGGGCACGGCAGCCGTGGTAGTAGGCCAGGCAATACCCTGGGGCCACACCGGGCGGTCGGTCCAGCAGTACACGGTGTGCACGTCGCCGATAACACCGGCATCGTACCACTCCACGAGCTGGCGGGCGCCGTCGTTGGAGGCACCCTGGTTGCCCATCTGCGTCACCACCTTGTACTTACGCGCCGCGTCGGTGAGCACACGGGCCTCGTAGATGTCGTGGGTCAGCGGCTTCTGCACGTACACGTGCTTGCCCAGCTGCATGGCGGCCAGGGCTGGCATGGCGTGGTTGTGGTCGGGCGTCGACACCGACACGGCGTCGATGTGCTTATGCTCCTTATCCAGCATCTTGCGCCAGTCCTTGTAGTACTTGGCCTGCGGAAACGCCTTGCGCGAGTTGGCGGCGCGGCGGTCGTCCACGTCGCAGAGGTAGGCGATGCGGGCCTTGCCAGTCTTGGCGAAGTTGGCGATGTCGCTCTGGCCCTTGCCGCCCACGCCAATGCCAGCGACCAGCAGCTGGTCGCTAGGGGCGGTGTAGCCCTTGCCGCCCAGCACGAAGCGCGGTACGATAAGAATGCCGGCCGTGGCGACCGCGCCCTGCTTGAGAAAGTCGCGCCGGGAGGCGCCAGGAAGTTTTTCGCTCATGGAAAAGCTACTGTAGAGTGGGAAAAGTTGGGAAAAGGTACGGCATTGAATCCGCTTTTTTCAAAGAAAATTACAATGGGTAATTATTTGGCAACGGGTTGATTTCAACCAAGTAGCTAATTTGCCGCCGCCGTAGCTAAATCGTTTAACCAAACTTTGCGTTAAAGATGGGGCCACCGCGGCTTAGGCTGCACCGACCAGCCCTAGGGCCGCAAGAAAATGCGCAAGCAAATGCGTCCCGGTCCGGCGCCGGCTGTCCTTTACGCACAAATGTTTCCTTTCCCACCCCCTTTATGCTCCGTACTCTATCCTGGCTTTCGGCGCTGCTAGTGGCCCTAGGGCTGCTAGCTGGCCCAATGGCCCACGCCCAAGCCCGCCCCGCCGCCCCCTTGCGGGTCGGCATCGCCAGCCTCACCCATGCCCACGTGCACGGCATCCTGAGCGAGGCCAAGAAGGGCAACGTCCTCATTGTGGGCATTGCCGAGCCCAACCGCGCCCTGGCCGAGCGCCTGCTCAAGCAGTACGGCCTGCCCATGAGCCTGGTGCACAACACCCTAGACGAGATGCTGAAGAAAGCCAAGCCCGAGGCCGTGACGGCGTTTGGCAGCATCTACGAGCACCTGGGGGTGGTGCAGGCCTGCGCCCCGCGCGGCGTGCACGTGATGGTAGAAAAGCCCCTGGCCGTGAGCGTGGACCACGCCCGCCAGATGGCCGCCCTGGCCAAGCAGCACCACATCCACCTGCTCACCAACTACGAAACCACCTGGTACGGTTCTAACCGCCAGGCCTATCAGCTAGCCGACGAGCAGCACGCCCTCGGCGACCTGCGCCGCCTGGTGGCGCACGACGGCCACCAGGGCCCCAAGGAAATCAACGTGAATCCCGAGTTTCTGAGCTGGCTCACTGACCCGGTGCAGAACGGGGCCGGCGCCCTCACCGACTTCGGCTGCTACGGCGCCGACCTCTTTACCTGGTTTATGCGCGGCCAGCGCCCGCTGTCGGTGCAAGCCAGCGCCCTGCACATCAAGCCCGACGTGTACCCTAAGGTGGAGGACGACGTGACCATCCTCGTCAATTACCCCAAAACCCAGGGCGTGATTGAAGCCAGCTGGAACTGGCCCTACGCCCGCAAAGACCTGGAGGTATACGGCCAAACCGGCTCGGTCGTGGCCCTCGACCGCGACCACCTGCGCGTGCGCCTCAACGAGCAGCAGCCGGCCCAGGAGCAAACTGCCCCCGCGCCGCCCGCGCCCTACAACGAGCCCTTCGCCTACCTCACCGCCGTAGTGCGCGGCACCGCCCCCGAAGACGTGCTCTCCTCGCTGCCCACCAACATGCTGGTGGTCGAGATTCTGGAAGCCGCCAAGCAGTCAGTGCAGTCGGGCAAGGTAGTGATGCTGCCCGCTACTGCGCCATATTAATGTTCAATGGTTAATGGTTAGTGCTGAACGTCATGCTGAGCTTGTCGAAGCATCTCTACCGAACAAGGCCCCTAGGGGTATCCAGGCGGCGCGGTAGAGATGCTTCGACAAGCTCAGCATGACGTTCAGCACTGACCACTAAACGTTATTCTCCCGGATAGCGCAGGCCGATTTGCGCGCGCACCGCGTCGAGCAGCTCCATCAGCTCCAGGCTGAAGCTGAGGGGCAGCAGCGGGCTCTCGGTGAGGCCCTGGGCGAGACACTCCTGCACATGGGCGGCCTCGAAGTGGTAGCCGTAGCCGCTGATGGGGTAGGGGATTTCTTCGGGCGCCGCGCCGGTTAGCCGCAGCTGCACCCCCGTGGCGGCGTGGAAGCGCCCGCTTAGCTGCAGCTGCCCTAGGGTGCCGTAGAGCACGCAGCGGTTTTCGGTGGTGGCGGCGATGGTCGAGAACAGCGTGGCCGTGGCGCCGCTGGCGTAGGCTAGGGCCATGGCGCAGTTTTGGTCGACGCCGGTAGGCGCCGGGGTGGCTACGGCCCGCACCGTGGCTGGCGTGCCCAGGAATAGCTTGCTAATGAACAGCGGGTACACGCCAATATCGAGCAGCGAGCCGCCGGCCAGCGCGGGATTGAACAGCCGGCCCTCCGGCTTGTAGTCGGTGATAAAGCCAAAGTCGGCCACCAGGTGCCGCACCTCGCCGATGCGCCCCGCCCGCACCTCGGCCAGCGCCGCGATGATGGCCGGGAAGAAGCGCGACCAAAACGCTTCCATCAGAAACACGCCCTTGGCGCGGGCCAGCGCAATCAACTCCTGCGCTTGCTGAGCATTCTGCGTGAAGGCCTTTTCGCAGAGCACCGGCAGGCCGCCGTTCAGGCACAGCCGGGCGTGGGCGTAGTGCTCGGAGTGCGGCGTGGCCACGTACACCGCGTCGATGCCCGGCACCGCCACCAGTTCCTCGTAGCTGCCCACGGCGTGCGCCGCCCCAAACTCGGCGGCAAAGGCCTGCGCCCGCTCCAGGCTGCGCGAGGCTACCGCGTGCAGCCGGGCGCCGGGCACCAGCTTCAGGTCTTCGGCAAACTTGCGGGCAATGTGGCCCGGCCCCAGGATGGCCCAATTGAAGGTGCGCATGTGCAATTAAAAGTGGTGATTGCTGGTAGTTGCTTATTAAAATAGAACGTCATGCTGAGCTTGCCGAAGTATCTCCACCGCGCCGTGTTGTGCGGTAGAGATGCTTCGGCAAGCTCAGCATGACGTGCTGATTATTGAGCGAAGCAGGCCCTAGGGCAGCTCGCGCACCCAGATATTGCGGAAGCTCAGCGGCTCGCTCTTGTCGCCGTGGGCCTGCAGCTTGATGGGCGAGGGGCCGTGGGCCTTGCCTTCGTAGCTGGGCTTGCCGATGTACTGGGTGGGGCCGTCCAGCTCCACGTTGTCCTGCACCAGTACGCCGTTGAAGAGTACCGTTACGCGAGCTGGCGTTTGCACCTTGCCATCGGCGGCGAAAACGGGCGCCCGCCAAGCCACGTCGTAGGTCTGCCACTCGCCCACCTTGCGGGCGGGGTTAGCCGCCGGCACGCGCTGCTTGTAGATGCTGCCCGCCATGCCGTTCACGTAAGTCTTATTCTCATACGAGTCCAGAATCTGCAGCTCGTAGCCCGCGTCGCCCTTGCCGATGGAAGCCAGAAATACGCCGCTGTTGCCGCGCGCCTGGCCGGTGCCGGTGAGGCTGGTGGGCTCGCGCCACTCGATGTGCAACTGGTAGTTGCCGAAGCTGCGCTTGGTTTCGATGTTGCCCGTCGTCTTGTCCACCGTCAAAATGCCGCCGGCTACCTTCCACTTGGCGGGCGTGTTGTGGTCATCGGTCATCACCCACTCATTCAGGTTCTTGCCGTCGAACAGCACCACCGCGTCGGAAGGCGGCGCGCCGGGCGTGGCGGCGGGCTTCACCACCTTGGGCACGGGCTCATACACTTCGGTGTCTTCGGGCTTGCCGCTTTGCTGGGCGTGGGCCAGCGATACAGCCCCTAGGGCCAGGGCGGCGGTGAAAGCAAGGTTTTTCATGGATTGGAAAAAGTAGGGTGATGACTAATGGCGGGCCCTAGGGCCTACACGTTGCAAATGCGCACCGCCTCGCGCAGCGAACCCAGCTTGTCGGCCTTGGTGGGGATGAACTCCTGGGCCACGAAACCCTGGAAGCCGGTGGCCTTGATGGCGCGCATAATGGCCGGGTAGTACAGCTCCTGCGAGTCGTCGATTTCGTGGCGGCCGGGCACGCCGGCGGTGTGGTAGTGCGCGATGTAGGGGTGGTAGTCGCGGACGTTGCGGATGATGTCGCCCTCGTCAATCTGCATGTGGTAGATGTCGAAGAGCAGTTTGAAGTGCTCCGACCCCAGGCGCTTGGCCAGCGTGGCGCCCCAGCTGGTGCGGTCGCACTGGTAGTCTTTATGGTCGATTTTGCTGTTGAGCAGCTCCATCACCAGCACCACCTTGTGCTGTTCGGCCAGCTTCACGAGCGGCGCCAGGCCCGTCACGCAGTTCGTCCAACCCTGCTCGTCGCTCAGGCCGCGGCGGCTCCCGCTGAAGCAGATAAGGTTGGTGTAGCCGGCCTTAGCCACCTTGGGTATCATCTCGCTGTACTGCTTCTGCAGCTGGGCGTGAAAGCGCGGGTCGTTGAAGCCGTCGGTGAGGTTAAGCTCGGCCCCGTTGCACATCGGCGAGTCCAGGCCGTGCTTCTTCAACGTGGCCCAGTCGTTGGGCCCAACCAGGTCGATGCCCTTGATACCCATGCCCTTGGCGGCTACGCACAGGTCATCGAGGGGCATATCCTGAAAGCACCAGCGGCAAACCGATTGCTTGATGGGGTTGGTCACGGGCGGGAGGCTAGGGGTAAGCTGGGGCTGCGCGCTAGCGCCGGCCACGCCCAGCGCGCCCACCGTGGCGGCACCGCTAAGCAGGCCTTTCAGGGCCGAGCGACGGGTTGGAAGCGATGACGAAGGCATGGGCTAGCCGGCGGGTGCCAGCGAAGTAGGCGTGTAAGGAGTTTCAGTTTCGGTGAGCTGGCCCTGGCGGGCGCGCTCACGGAAAAGTAACAGGAACAGCAGCAGCACCACTGCCGCAATGCCAGCCGGAATCAGCCAAATCATGCGCCAGTTGTGGGCGCCATCGGCCAGCTGGTAGTTGTCAAAAATGCGGCCAGAGAGTAGCGTGCCAATCAGCATGCCCACGCCGTAGGTAGCCAGCGTGATGAAGCCCTGCGCTGCGCTCTTAAACTGGTCGCCGGCTAGGTTGTCGGTATAAATCTGGCCCGTTACGAAGAAGAAGTCGTAGCATACGCCGTGCAGCACAATGCCCACAATCAGCATCCAGTAGTTGCCTAGGCCATCGCCGTAGGCAAAGAACAGGTAGCGCAGCACCCAGGCGCCCATGCCGATAGCTAGCATTTTCTTGACGCCCAGCTTGCTGAAAAACAGCGGAATAGCTAGCATGAATAGCAACTCCGATACCTGCCCCAGGCTCTGTACGCCAGCAGCCGACTTCATGCCCACTTCGTTGAGGAAGGGATTGGTGAAGCCGTAGTAAAAGGCCAGCGGGATGCAGATGGCGATGGAGGCCAGGAAGAAAATCAGGTACGAGCGATTCTTGAGCAGCCCAATGGCGTCGAGGCCCAGCATGCTGCCCAGCGACGCGCCAGCCTGGCCGCTCTTCATGGGCGGCGTGGCTGGCAGCAGGAAGCTGAACACGCCCAGGATGGCCGAGGCGCCGGCCGCCATGAGGAAGGTGGCTTGTAGGTTGTTGGTTTGCTCCCAGCTTAGCCAGCCGATGGTGAGGCCGGCGATAATCCAGCCTAGGGTACCTAGCACCCGAATGGGCGCAAACTCCTTCTGCGGGTCTTTCATCTGCCGGAATGCCACCGAGTTGACCAGCGCCAGCGTGGGCATGTACAGCACCATGTAACTGAGGATATTGGGGTAGAAGCTGCCAAAATCGGGCGCTTGCGAGGCCCGCCACAGCAGCGCCGCTCCCGCTAGGTGCAGCACCCCTAGGATTTTTTGGGCCGAGAAAAACCGGTCGGCAATCAGCCCCACGATGAACGGCGCCACGATGGCCCCGATGGACTGCGTGAGGAAAGCCACGCCCACTTCTACCCCCGTGGCCTTGAGATTGTGCAGCAAATAGGTTCCCAGCGTTACAAACCACGCGCCCCAGATAAAAAACTCTAGGAACATCATGATGGACAGCTTGATACGGATGGAGGTAGGCATGGGTGGGATGATGGTTACAGCAAGAAAAAGAGGTGCTCATGCTGAGTTGGTCGAAGCATCTCTCCCGCACTGATTTAAGATAATAGGTATGTGGTAGAGATGCTTCGACCAGCTCAGCATGACCGCCTTTTCTGCGCCGATGGCTTACTTGAGGCTGAGAATGTACTTTACCATTTCCTTGGTGTCCGTCTCCGACAGGTTGGGGTGGGGCGTCATCGGGATATCGCCCCAGTGGCCAGCGCCGCCTTTGATGATGTGCTGGCTGAGCATGGCAATATTTTCGGGCGTAGCGGGGTATTTAGCCGCAATTTGCTTGTAGCCGGGGCCAATCAGCTTCTCATTTTCACGGTGGCAGCTGGCGCAGTCCGAGGCGGCCATCAGCTTAGCGCCGGGGCTATCGGGGGTACCCTTGTCGGTAGTGCCCAGGTGGGTCATACTCGTGTCTACCTGCACTTGGTTGGTCACGGCCGCTAGCTTGCGCTCGGCGGTGCTATCGGGGTTGAGGCCGGTGGGGGCCGTGTCGGCCGGGGTTTGGCGCTCCACGCTGGTGCGGTCGCCGCCGTCGGGCTGGTAGCCCGAATTGCAGGCCGCCAGCAGGGCCGTGGCGCTCAGGAAAAGAAAAACCTTTTTCATAGGGAAAAGAGATGAAATGCTTACAAACCTAGCAGGCGCTTATTCTGGGCTTCATCGATGCCCGAAGCGGCGAAGTCGTCGAAGGCCCGGTCGGTGACGCGGATAATATGGTCTTGGATGAAAGGCGCGCCTTCGCGGGCCCCGTCCTCACTGTTTTTGATGGCGCACTCCCACTCTAGTACCGCCCAGCCGGGGTAGTTGTACTGGGCCATCTTGCTAAAGATGGATTTGAAGTCGACTTGCCCATCGCCCAGCGAGCGGAAGCGCCCGGCCCGCTCCAGCCATGACTGGAAGCCGCCGTACACGCCCTGCCGCCCGGTGGGGTTAAACTCGGCATCCTTGACGTGGAAGGCCCGGATGCGCTCGTGGTAAAAGTCGATATACTGCAAATAATCAAGCTGTTGCAGCACAAAGTGCGAGGGGTCGTAGAGCAGGCAGGCCCTAGGGTGCTGGTTTACCTGGTCTAGAAACATCTCGTAGGTGGTGCCGTCGTGCAGGTCTTCGCCGGCGTGCGCCTCGTAGCACACGTCCACCCCGCAGCGGTCAAACTCGTTCAGGATGGGCCGCCAGCGCTTGCCCAGCTCCCCAAAAGCCTCCTCGACCAAGCCGGCTGGGCGCTGGGGCCAGGGGTACACGTAGGGCCAGGCCAGCGCCCCGCTAAAGGTGGCGTGCGCCGCCAGCCCTAGACGCTGCGAGGCCTGGGCGGCGTACTTGAGCTGCTGCACCGCCCACTCTTGCCGAGCTCTAGGGTTGCCGCGCACCGCCTCGGGCGCAAAGCCGTCGAACAGCGTGTCGTAGGCGGGATGCACGGCCACCAATTGGCCCTGCAAATGAGTTGAAAGCTCGGTGATTTCCAGGCCCGCCGCCTGCACGGTACCGCGCACTTCGTCGGCGTAGGTTTGGCTTTCGGCCGCCTTCTGCAAGTCGATAAAGCGCGGGTCGAGCGTGGGCAGCTGCACTCCCTTGTAGCCGAGGCCCGCCGCCCACTCGCAGCTGGCCGCTAGGCCATTAAACGGAGCCTGGTCGCCAATAAACTGGGCCAGAAAAATTCCGGGTCCTTTCAGAGTCTTCATACACTAAAAACTAACAGGCTGTTTAAAAAGGCGGCTACGCGGAGCTTGTCAAAGCATCTCTACCGCGTCTGCCTAGGGGTGTGTTCAGTAGAGATACTTCGACAAGCTCAGCATGTCCGCCTTTTTAAACCCATTTAAACTAGCTCTCAATAGTTGGAAAATCAGTCCATTTCTGCTCCGAGCGGCCCGAGGCGATAACGGTTTCGATAAAAGCCATGCCGCGCAGCCCGTCGGCAATGCCGGGGTAGTCGCGCATTTCGGGCGTGGCGGCCTGGCCGGCGTGCGCGGCCTGCAGCGTTAGGGCGAAGTTGCGGTAGATATTGGCAAAGGCTTCGAGGTAACCCTCGGGGTGGCCGGCGGGCACGCGCGTGTTGTGCGCGGCGGCCGCGCTCACGTAGGCGCCGCCCGTGCGCCGGGTTTCGGCCGGCCGGTCGGGCCAGCGCACCACTAGGCTGTTGTTGTCTTCCTGCTGCCAGTCGAGGCCCCCTAGGGTGCCGTACACGCGTAGACGCAAGTTGTTTTCGGCGCCCGCCGCCACCTGGGTGGCTACCAGCACGCCGCTAGCCCCGCCGCTCAGGCGCAGCAGCACCGCCCCGTCGTCGTCGAGCTGGCGGCCCGGCACTACCGTGTTAATATCAGCGCATAGCTTCTCCACTTGCAGGCCCGTCACGTACTCCAGCAGGTTGAAGGCGTGGGTCCCAATGTCGCCCATCGCGCCCGCGATGCCGCTTTTGCTGGGGTCGGTGCGCCAGCCGGCTTGCTTATTGCCGCTGTCGCCTTCGGCAAAGGTGCTCAGCCAGCCCTGCGGATACTCCACGTATACCTTACGAATCTGCCCTAGGGCCCCGCTGGCTACCAGGGCCTTGGCCTCCTTCACCATGGGGTAGCCGGTGTAGGTGTGCGTCAGGGCCAGGTGGCGGCCGGTGGCTTTCAGCACGGCGGCCAGCTCCCGCGCCTCGGCCAGCGAAAACGTGATGGGCTTGTCTACCACCACGTCGAAGCCGCTTTCGAGGGCCAGCTTGGCCGGCGCGAAGTGTAAGTAGTTGGGCGTTACGATGCTGATGACTTGCACCCGCTCGCTTTCGGGCCGGGCTTTCTCTTGCTCAATCAGCTCCTGGAAGCTGCCGTACACCCGCTCGGGCGCCAGGCCTAATTCGCGCCCAGTGGCCCTGGAGGTATCGGGGTTGCTGCTGAAAGCACCCGCCACCAACTCGTATTGCCCATCCAGGGCGGCCGCTAGGCGGTGCACCGCGCCAATAAAGGCGCCCTGGCCACCGCCAATCATGCCGAGGCGTAATTTCATTTTTTAGAATGTGAAGATGTAAAAATGTAGAAATGTAAAGATGGCTTCCTTTGCTTCGCACCTAGGCCGAGGCCTAGGAGTCAGCGCAATGTGCTCATTCTTTACATTTCTACATTTCACACATTAGTACATTTATTACGAAGTGGCCCAGGCCCGGTCGCCCTTCTTATAGGGTACGTTGCCGTCGTAGCGGCCTGGCACGGCCACGTAGCGCAGGGCCTTGGTAGCCCCAATCTCCGACGTGAAGAAGCCGAGCATCGACAGTTCCTTCATCATGCGGAAGTAGTGGTTGGGGTCTTCCGGCTTCTTGGTTTTGGTGTATTCCCGCTGCTCTTTATCGAGGGCCGTGAGCAGGGCGGTGCGCTCGGCCGGCGTGCTCTTAATAAAGCCTTTGCCGCTCGCCTTTTGGCTGGCCGCCTCCAACTTATCCAGGCCATCCATAAAGATTTTCTGGTCTTCCGGGGTGTAGCAGTCGCGCACCATCACCGCCATAAAGGGGCCCACGTTGGCGGCTTTGGCGCCGGGGGTTTTGGTGGCGGGCAAAATGGTGTCGGCTACCTCCGTTAGGTAAGCCGTCTGCTCGGGGTTGAGCGCCTTAAAGTTATTGGCGACCTGCCCCGGGTTCTTGCTGTCCTGGGTGCCGGCCTGCTTGTCGGAAGTGGACGGGCTGCACCCGGTCAACATAAATTCGGCTCCGATTACGGTGCCGCCCATCAGTAGGGCGACTCGAGCCACGGCATCACGTCTGGTCATGGTGTTGCTACTGAAAGGGTTAGATGTTTTGCTTCTTCATTTCGCCCACCGCGTGGTCTACGGCGCGGGCCGTGAGGGCCAGGTACGTGAGCGAGGGGTTCACGCAGGCGGCCGAGGTCATGGCGGCCCCGTCGGTCACGTACACGTTGGGCGCGTCCCACACCTGGTTATTACCGTTAAGCACCGACGTTTTGGGGTCGCGGCCCATGCGCGCGGTGCCCATCTCGTGGATGCCGCCGCCCATGTTGTAGCCGCCGTTGTAGGTCTTCACGTTCTTCAGGCCCGCGGCTTCCAGCATGTCCTTGGCCTCGCTCATCATGTCCACGCGCATCTTGTTCTCGTTGTCGCGAATCACGGCGTCCATCGTCAGCACGGGTAGGCCCCAGGCATCTTTCTTGCTCTTGTCGAGGTAGATGCGGTTATCGTGGTAGGGCAGCGTTTCGCCAAAGCCCGTGATGCCCATCGTCCAAGCGCCGGGTTCGGTCAGGGCGTCCTTCAGGTCGCCGCCAATGCTCATTTCGGCAATGTCGCGGCTCCAGCCCTGGCGGCCAGCGCTGCCCTGGTAGCCAAAGCCGCGCAGGTAGTCGCGCTTGTCGTTGCCCACGTTCTGGAAGCGCGGGATGTAGATGCCATTGGCCCGGCGGCCATACACGTACTTGTCTTCATAGCCCGGCATTTCGCCGCTGGCCCCCGCCCGGAAGTGGTGGTCCATCACGTTGTGGCCCAGCTCGCCGCTGCTGCTGCCCAGGCCCTCGGGCCACACGTCGGTGGCCGAGTTCATCAGCACCCAGGCCGAGTTCAGGGCCGAGGCGTTCAGGAAAATGACCTTGGCGAAGTACTCGTAGGTCTTGTTGGTTTCGGCATCCAGCACCTCTACACCCTTGGCGCGCTTGGTATCCTTATCGTACAGAATTTTGGTAACGATAGAAAACGGCCGCAGCGTGAGGTTGCCGGTGGCCATGGCCGCCGGCAGCGTGGCCGACTGCGTGCTGAAATAGGCACCGAAAGGGCAGCCCAGCCAGCACTTGTTGCGGTACTGGCAATTGACGCGGTTGTTGTGGGGCTTGGTGATGTTGGCCGTGCGGCCAATAATCATGTGGCGTTGGTCCTTGTAGTGCTTTTTGATGCGAGCGGCCACGTCCTTCTCCACCACGTTCATTTCCATGGGCGGCATAAAGTCGCCGTCGGGCAGCACGGACAGCCCGTCGCGGTTGCCGCTAATGCCGGCAAACTTCTCGGCGTGGCTATACCAGGGTGCAATGTCTTTGTAGCGAATAGGCCAATCCACGGCGATACCCTCTTTAGCGTTGGCCTCAAAGTCGAGGTCGCTGTGGCGGTAGCTTTGGCGGCCCCACATCAGCGAGCGCCCGCCCACGTGGTAGCCCCGAAACCAGTCAAAGGGCTTGGCTTCCACATAGGGGCTTTTGCGCTCATCCACCCAGTAATCGAGGTTGCTCTCGTTCAGGGTGTAGTCGCGCTTCAGCACCGGGTGGTCGGCTTTCATCTGCTGGGTGGCGTTGCCGCGGTGGGGCAGCTCCCAGGGCGCCTTATTGGCGTTGGTGTAGTCCTTAATATGCTCGATGTTGCGCCCGCGCTCCAGCATAATGGTCTTCAGACCCTTCTCGGTCAGCTCTTTGGCGGCCATGCCGCCCGAAATACCGGAGCCAATGACGATAGCGTCATAGGTATTCTGTGCCATAACAAATTAGGTGGGAAAGTGAAGGGTGGCCTGGCAGGGGGCAGGGCCCTACACCAGCGCTTTTTTAATGTAGCTGATGCTCTGCTGAATGCTGTCGAAGGGCGAGCCGGGCGTGCGGTCCTGCTCCACGAAGAAGTACTTCATGCCCGCCAGATTCTTTTCGGCGAATATCTTCTTGAAGTCGATGGTGCCATTGCCTACTTCCGTAAAATCCTTCTTGTCGGTCTTATCCATATCCTTGACGTGCCAGAGGGGGAAGCGGCCGGGGTGGGCCTTAAATAAGGCGATGGGGTCGTGCCCAGCCTTGGTGGCCCAATAAAGGTCCAACTCCATTTTAACCAGTTCCTTGTCAGTCTGGTTGAGCAGCGTGTCATAAGGCAGCTTGCCATCCTGGGCCGCAAACTCGAAGTCGTGGTTATGGTAGCAGAGCTGAATGCCGTTCTTCTTGCAGCGCTCGCCGGCCTTGTTCAGGTGGTCGGCTATCTGCTTGTAATGGTCGAGGTTACCGCGCTCACTATCCATGAGGTAGGCGCACACCATGTATTTCACGCCCACCTGGGCGGCATCGTCCACGGCTTTGTCCCAGCCGTGCAGGATAGTGCCCGGTATGGCCTGGCCGTTGTTCATGGCCTCGCCCAGAATGTAGTGGCTGCTGGGCATTATCAGCCCGTTCTTCTTCAGTACTTTGAGGAACTCTGGCGGCGTCATGCCGTAGAACAATTGGCTACCCGTGTAGGTAGCGCCCTCCACCGAGTTGTAGCCGAGTTGGGCTACCTTGGCCAAGGTGCCGGCCGGGTCCTTGGCCATGGCATCGCGCACGGTATAAAGCTGTAGGCCAATGGTTTGCTTGCCGGCGGCGAGCAAAGGCGGACTAATCAGGGCGCCGGCTGAAAGCAGGGCGGCAGACTTCACGAAGGCACGACGGGACGTCATAGGGAACTAGGGTGGGATAGTAGAAAGACAACGAACGCGCGGGGGAGTTGCCCAGCGCCAGTAATCCTGAGCAATAAAAGCGCAGGCTGGCGGGGCTGCTCCAAAAACTAACTCACTCACTTTTACCCGGCACCTAATTGACTTTGCAGCCCTAGGCGGCTGCTAATGTAAAGCCATTTGGGCGTACTTCCGGCCCTTTTTTACAAATTCTGCTTGCTGGGCTTCCCAGTTTTGGGCGGCTACCGCACACGTTTGCACAGGTGGCTCGCCAAAGCTGCCAGCTTAAAGCCTAATCCAGTTGGGCCTGGGTTTACTACCAAAAAGCAGTTGCTATCTTTTGCCCGGCGCTCCGCTTAGCAACTTTTGCCGCGGGGCCCTAGGGGCCGCCAAGCTAGCCAAGCAGCGCGCCCCGCAACTAGGCTATAGCTCGTCGGGTGTGCCGAAGCCCTCCCGAATTTCGGGGTGGTGAATTTGGCCGCCCAGGTTAGCCGAACGCGCCAGTAGGCCGTAGGCCAGGGCCGCCACTACCAGCGTGAGCCAGGCCAGCTGGCGGGCCCTAGGGGCTTGCTGGCGCAGCATCAGGACGCAGAGCAGGGCCAGCGTGGCCGCCCCCACCAGTACGTAGTAGCCTAGGCGCGCCGCCTGGGCGTGGTTGTGAATCAAGGCCTCGCTCACGCGGGGCATATCCTTCACCACTTGGGCCGCGCCCGAACCGGTGAGCAGCGCCGGCAGCCCCACAGCCGTAGCCAGCACCAGCGCCCATAGGCCCGCCGCCAGCAGTGCCTCGCGCCGGCCCAGCAGGCCAGCTAGCAGTAGCAGCACCCCCGCCAGCGCCCCAAAGATTGGAGCATGGTTCAGCAGTAGGTGCCAGTGGGCTTGGTTCATGGTAGGTAGGGTGCAAGTGATGCAAGTATAGAAGCAGGTAGCTCAGGATGAACGAAAATTAGCCGGTCGAAGGTTGCGCCAGCCTTAACCTAGCGGCAGGCTTTGCGTACAAACAAACCGGCCTTGGCTTCGCAAAAGCTAATCCTGTTCTTGTTTCTTCCATCTCTCTTTGTTGTTACATATGGCTACTAAAGCCCCCGCCAAAACGGCTACTAAAACGGCCGAAAAAGGTGTTACCAAAATGGAAGGCGCCGGCCTTCCCCAAACCAACTCGGCCGTGAACGTGCAGCCCCTGCTCAACCAGCAGATAAAGGCGCCCGCGCCCATTCAAAAATTCGGCACCGTGAGCCAGCGCCTGCCCAACACGCTATCCGACGAGGTGCGCCTCGATAGCGTGCAGCAGCTCAATCAGTTGCTGGCCGATACGATGACTATGCGCGACCTCTATAAGAAGGCGCACTGGCAGGTAACGGGCCCTACTTTCTACCAACTGCACCTGCTTTTTGATGCGCACTACGAAAAGCAAGCCGAGCTGATTGATACCATTGCCGAGCGCATTCAGATGCTGGGCGGCGTGACGGTGGCCTTGTCGTTTGACGTGGCCGAGCTAACTAGCATTCCGCGCGCCCCGCGCGACCGGGAGGAAGTGCCCGTCATGATTTCGCGTCTGCTGCAAGCCCACCAGATTATCCTCAAGCAGTGCCACGATATTGCCAAGCGCGCCGACGAAACCGGTGATGACGGCACTAATGACTTGGCCGTGAGCGATGTAATGCGCGAAAATGAGCAGGAAGTGTGGTTTATCTCCGAGCACCTTGTAGATAGCCCCCTGCTGCAAGCCAAGTAGAAATTGGCTGCTAAGTAAAAAAGCCCGGCTGCTCACTTTGAGCAGCCGGGCTTTTTTGGTTGGTGGCAGGCTAGGCGCGGTGCGCCGCCAGCTTTTCGTGGTGGTTGTCTTCCGCTTCTTCCACCGAGTGGGTTTCGCCTAGGTCGTTGTCTTCTTTCGCTTTCTCGGCCAGCAGGCAGTAGAAATCGTGGATGAGCCGGATTTCCTTCTCCGAAAAATCCTGGGCGTTGATGAGGCGGTTGCTGGCGCCTTTGGTAGCAGCAATCAACTCGTTCAGCTTCAAATGAATGGCTAGAGAATCTTTGTTCTGAGCCCGCTGAATGAGGAACACCATCAAAAACGTGATGATGGTGGTGCCGGTATTGATGACGAGCTGCCAGGTTTCGGAATAATGAAAGACCGGCCCCGTGGCGGCCCACAGCAGCACGACGGTAAAAGCGCCTACAAAGACGCCCGTCGAGCCCGCGTACTTGGACGTTTTCTCGGCGAAGCGGTCGAAAAAGGAGGAATCGTTAACTGACTTAGCGGGCGTAGCCATGCGAAAAGGAGAAAAACGCGTCTGGTAGGAGAGTTCTAAAACCTTGCCAAGTAAGTGGTAAGCACGGGAAACTTCCGAGCAGCCAGCGTTAAGCGGGCAGTAAAGCAGGCAAACAGTTGCGCCAATAGCCAGCTTGGTAGTACCTTTGCACCCGCTTCGCCGCCTCAGCGGGGCCGGCCCTGGGCCGCTAGTTGGTTTGCCGATTGCCTTCTGCGCACGTGGTGAAACTGGTAGACACGCCATCTTGAGGGGGTGGTGCCTTCGGGTGTGGGAGTTCGAATCTCCCCGCGCGCACAACCAACCTACAAAAAGCCCGCCCTACCCGGCGGGCTTTTTTAGTGCCTGGCCCTAGGCCCGGCTACTCGCCAAAGGGGTTGCCGGGTACCACCAGCACCACCCGTTCGCGCTCAACCAGCACCTGGCCGGGCAGCGCACCTTTGGGCTTGCGCACAAATTTTTTGGGCGTCACCGTCACGGGGCACAGCGAGTCGTGCTGGCGGCGCGAATACCAGGCCGCCAGCTGCGCGGCGTGCTCCACCACGGGCTCAGGCACGGGCTGCCCCGCCCGGTGCCGAATAACGACGTGCGAGCCGCTCACGTCTTTGGCGTGCAGCCAAAGGTCGTCTTTGTGGGCGTAGCGCTGGGTTAGCAAGTCGTTGTTCTGGGCGTTGCGGCCCACCAAAATAGTGAAGCCCCGGTCCTGAAACACTTTGAAGGGCAGTTCGTTGGCAGGCTTTTCGACGGTGGCGGGGTCTAGGCCCTGCTGCTTGCGCCAAGCGCGCAGGGCGCGCAGCTCGGTGAGGGCGGGCTGGGTGTCCAGGGCCTCCAGCTGCTCCAGGGCCTGCAGGGCCTCGGTTTCGCGCCGCTCGATGCGGGTGCGCAGCTCGGTTTCTTCGCGCTGCTGGTTTTTGGCTTTGCGGTAGAAGTTGGCGGCCGTTTGCTGGGGCTTTTCGAGGGGCTTGAGCTTGAGCATTACCAACTCATCGGTCAGGAAATCGCGCACTTCCACCTGCGCGGCGCCCACCGGAATCTCGTGCAAATGCGCCATGATGAGGTCGGCGCGGTGGCGGTAGCTAGCTTCGTGAGCTAGCGCGTGCAGGCGCCGACGGGCCAGTTGGGCGCTGGTGCTGGCCTCCTCGGCGCGGCGCGTCAGCAGCTGGTGCAGCTGGCGGCGCTCGGCTTCGAGGGCGCGGCGGGCCAGAGTTAGCGGCACGTAGCGGCGCAGCGCCCCGATGGGGTCGGCGCCGGGCAGCGTTTCCAGCACCTCGCCCAGCGGCAGCAAGCTCAGCCGGGTGCGCCCATCCAAATAAATGATATAGTAGTGCGCCGGGCTTTCAAGCTGGCCCACCACGGCTTGCACTAACGCTTGCTGCTGCAAGGCAGGGGCGGAGTCGTAGCCTAGGGTGCGCAGGTAGCGCAACGGCAAGTCGGCCAGCGGGGGCGGCAGGCGGCCGGGCGGCGGCACCAGGGGCGGCGGCGCGGGCCCTAGGGACGCGTCGGCCTCGTAGCGCTGGTGAAACAGCTGCACCGCCGCGTCCGCCGCCGGCCGAAAAATAGCGTTTGGCCGCGGTCCGTAAAGCTTAAAGGCCAGCGTGGCGCCGTGCTCGGCAAAATTGAGCTGCAGCACCCGGTCGCCGGGCCAGGCTTCGGCGCTGGCTACGGTGCAGCCCAGCAGCTCGGGCAGCAAATCGACCGAGTTTTGGCGGGCGCGGTGAAAGTGCTCGGGCAGCGCCAGCGTGGGGAAGGCCGCGCCCAGCTGCGCCCGCAACCAAAACTCGCCGCCCTCGGCCAGCACCAAGCCCACTACCAGCTCGTCCTTTTCCTGCGAGAAGCAGTTCGTGACGTGCGCCCCGCGCAGGCGCTCGGTGAGGCCTAGGGCCAGCTGGCGCAGGAAATAGTAGTTGGTATGCATGGCAGGAGGTTGAACTAGGCCGAGGCGGCTGGCTTTAGTCGCAATAGCTTTACCAGCGTGAGGGGTGCCTGATGCACCTCTAGCCAAAAAGGAAGCAGCGTAAAGGCTAGCCCCAGGGCAAATAGGCCAACAGGCGCCAACGTGTTGTTCGTACCAGTATCATGCAGCCAGTCATTGCGGAGTAATGGTACGCTTGCCGTACCATTAAGGCCGGGCCTATACTATTGCAAATAAGATAGTTGATGCTAGTAAGCGGTATTGTAGACGTAGCCGGCAGCCCCCGGCACCCGTACTGCTCATCCTGCCTGCCAGTATCAATACTAGTGATTTGGTGATGCTCGTGAGGAGTTAAAGCGTGAAGGTCGCCACGTCGCCCTTAACGGTGCGGTTGCTTTTGGGTGCGCCAAGGCCAACGGACCCTGGTAGAACGGAATTATTTCGTATGCGGCGCAACGCCTCATCCGACGATAGCGGCGAATGATACTCTTCCGTGAACCAGAGCAAGAAGCGCATACCGCTTAGTCCTGCACCTCCACCGTCAGCCCGTCGTAGCCCAGCCGAATCCAAGGGGGCAGGGTGGCTTCTACCTCGCGGTGGCGGCCCAGCTGGTGGCTGATGTGGGTGAGGTAGGCGGCCCTAGGGGCCAGCTCTTCTAGAATCTCTAGGGCCTCGCGCAAATTGAAGTGCGACAGGTGCGGCTCGTGGCGCAGGGCGTTCAGCACGACGACGTCGGCCCCGCGCATCTGCTCCAGAGTGCTGGGGGGCAGCTTGTTAGCGTCCGTCAGGTAGGCCAGGCCGCCCACCCGGAAGCCCAGCACTGGCAGCTTATGGTGCAAAGCCCGCAGCGGCTGCACGGCTAAGCCCAGCACGTCGAAAGGCGCGTCGTCGCGCTCAATGGGGTGCAACGCCACCTGCGGCACACCAGGATACTTGTGCTCGGCAAACACGTAGGCAAACTCGACCCGTAGCTGCTCTACCACCCTAGGCTCGGCAAAGACGGGCATCTCCTGCTGCTGCCGAAAGTTGAAGGCCCGCACATCGTCGAGACCGGCCGTGTGGTCCTTGTGGGCGTGGGTAAACAGAATGGCGTCGAGCTGCGTGATGTTGGCCCGCAGCATCTGCTGCCGAAAGTCGGGGCCGGTATCAACTACCACGCTGCGGCCACCCGCCGCCAGGTGCACGGCCGCGCGCAGGCGCTTATCGCGATAGTCGAGCGAGCGGCATACCGGGCAGCTGCACCCAATCATGGGTACCCCCGACGACGTGCCGGTACCCAAAAAAGTGAGTTTCATAGAGTGATGTGAGAATATAAAAAAGTGGAAGATGAGAAGAAATAGCCCAGCCAACGCTAGTATCTACTTCTGCCATCTTTCACATTTTCGCATTTCCACATTAGCAAGCCCTACCCAATGTACTGGCGCACGGCGCGCACCAGCGCGTCAAAATCGAGCGGCTTGGGCAGGTAATCGGTAATGCCGGCCTCTTGAAACTGCGCCAGCGAAAAATTGTGTGCGTTGCCAGTGATGGCAATAATAGGCAGCTTCCGGATAGCGGCATCGGTGTGCTGGCGAATCTCGCGGGTGCACTCCAAGCCATTCTTCATGGGAATATTTATATCCATCAGTACCCCATCAAAAGGCTGGCTCTCGATTTGGCGCATCACTTCATTACCGTTTTTGGCCACTACGATGCGGTAGTGCTGCTGCTCCAGAATCTTGCGCGTGAGGCTTTGAATAACTGAGCTGTCTTCGGCAATGAGAATAGTTTTAGGGGAGTCTCCGTGTGCCATAGGGTAGGTAAAAACGAATTAAAAACAGAGAGTAGGGGGAATAGCTGGAAAAGTCGATGTTTTTTTTGTAAATAAAAAATTAGCGGACTCATTTTATCTAGCTAGTCTCCTACTCGGCCGCCAAGCAAATAAGTGGCAGCAACTGCCCCATAGGTTGGCCCTAGGGGTAGGCAAAGGTCGTTAGTAGTTGCCAGCGAGCACGCTCAACTTGGTCATCTGGCTGCTGCTTCTTGGTATAGTTCTATAATGCTGCCTGCCCCGTTCCTAGCCTCCTAGGGGGTGCCGCCGGCCCTAGGACCGGCGGCACCCCCTAGGAGGCTAGGGCCAGCAGCGCGGCCGACTGGTCGACGAACTGCTCGAAGCGGTGCTTAAGCTCGGCTAGGCCGGCGCCCAGGTCTTGGTCTTTGTTGTGCTTAATGGCTTGCTCCAACGTCAGCGCCTGCTCGGCCAAGGCGGTAATGCCCAGGGTGCCCGCCGTGCCCTTGAGCTGGTGCAGCAAGGGGTGTAGGGCGGGCAGGTCGTCGGCGTGCCAGGCAATATCAGCTTCGGCCAGCAGGCCAGCGGTTTCTTCCGTGAATTCGGTGTAGAGGTCGGCGGCAAAATCGGCGCCCCCTAGCTGGCGCAGCTGGGCCAGCACGTCGGGGTCGATGGCGGGCTTCACGACCGGGGCCGGCTCTTGGCTGGCCTGGGCTTCGGGGCTGGTGGGCAGCGGGCCCATCACCCAGCGGGCCAGGGTTTGGGCCAGCTGCTGCTGTTTCACGGGCTTGGCCAGGTAGCCATCGAGGCCGGCCTGGATGAAGCGCGCCGCATCCTCGGGCATCGAGTAGGCCGTCATGGCTACCACCGGGGGGCAGGCCGAGCCCAACTGCTCGCGAATGGCGCGCGTGGCCGACACGCCGTCGAGGCCCGGCATCTGGATGTCCATCAGAATGAGGCGGTAGTCGGCCACGGGCGCGGTGGCGCGGGCAATGGCCTCGTAGCCATCGCTGGCCACGTCGACGCGGCAGCCAAGCTTGGTGAGCAGCCGGGCCGCCACTTTTTGGTTAATGAGGTTGTCGTCGACCAGCAGAATACGCGGCCCCGCATTTTCGTGGAACGTCGCCGGGGCGGGCAGCGCCGCGAGGGGCTCGTTGGTGGGCACGGGCGCCAGGCGCTCGGCCGTGCGGCAGCGAATGGTAAACCAGAAGGTGCTGCCCTGGCCCACATCGGAAATAACGCCGATGGTACCTCCCAGCAGCTCGGCCAACTCCTTGCTGATAGCCAGGCCCAGGCCGGTGCCGCCGTAGGCCTTGCTAGGCGTGGTATCGAGCTGGGTGAAGCTGGTGAAGAGACGGGCTGCATCATCAGCCGAGATGCCAATGCCCGAGTCTTGCACCGCAAAGCGCAGCACGCACCAGTTATCGTCCGGCTCCTGGCTTTCCACCGATACCACTACGCTCACCGTGCCCTGGCTGGTAAACTTGATGGCGTTGGCCACCAGGTTGGCCAGTATCTGCAGCAGGCGCACCTCGTCGGAAATGATAAGGGCCGGGGCCTTCGGCGTGAGGTGATACGTGAAGCGCAGGTCTTTCTGAATGGCCCGGTAGGTGAAGAGCGAGTACAGGCGCTCCAGCACCTCGGCCAGGGCTAGGGGCGCGTTGTGCAGGCGCATTTTACCAGCCTGAATTTTCGACAAGTCCAGGATGTCGTTCAGGATGGTGAGCAGCGCGTCCGAGCTGGTGCGCAGCGTATCGGCGTAGTCGGCCTGCTCCGTATTGAGTTCCGTTTGCCCCAGCAGGTCAATCATGCCGATGATGCCGTTCATGGGCGTGCGCAGCTCGTGGCTCATATTGGCCAAAAACTGCGTTTTGGCGGCCGAAGCAGCTTCGGCTTCTTCCTTGGCCAGGCGCAAGTCGTCCTGAATGCGCCGAATCTCGGTGATGTCGCGGGCAATGCCTTCGGTGCCAGTGGCCGTGCGGCGCACGTTGATGAGCATGCTTACCGGGTGGCCGTCGCGGTGCCGAAACTGGGCCTCGAAGTTGCGCAGCTCGTCGGTTTGGGTCAGCTCCATCACCAGGGCGCGGTGCTGCTCGGGGTTCCAGAACGAGTGGCGGGCCGGCTGCCCCAGCACCTCGCCCAGCTCGTAGCCCAGCACCTGCTGCACCGAGGGACTGACGATGGTGAAAAGTCCCTGCTCGTTGGTGCGGTAAAAAATGTCCTGGAACGACTCGAAGATGGAGCGGAACTTCTCTTCTTGGGCCGCTAGCTCCAGCTGCGAGTTTTTGATGCCCGTAATATCCTGAGCCTGCGCGCTAATCTCCTCAAACGAGCCGTCGGCCAGGTAAATCGGGCTGAGGGCCACCGACAGCCAGCGGCTGCCCTCGTTGGGCAGCGCCACTTTTATCTCGAACTGCTGCCCCTGCCCCTTATTGGCCTCGCGGTAGTAACGCAGAAAAGCTTCGCGCTCCTGTACCGGCTCGTTGCTTAGGGCTTTATCGGCCTCTACCAGGCTGGCGCCCAGCACAGGCAGCGTACCGTTGCGCAGCAAAAAGAAATCGCCGTAGTTGCGGTTGAACGATACCAGCCGGCCGCGGCGGTCCACGTTCCACATTAGCTGGCCGCCGCTTTCAAAAATGGCGTTCAAGCGCGCGTTTTGGCGGGCCAGGTGCTCTTCCTGGCCCTTGCGGTCGATGGCCAGCGCCACCTGACTCGAAATGAAGTGCAGAATGTCGAGGTCGGCCGGCGTGTAGAGGTCGGCCCGCTCGTACTCCTGCACGGTGAGCACCCCGATAATGCGGTCGCCCACGCTCAGGGGCGAGGCCAGCAGCACGGCCGGCAGGCGCCCAAACGAGGTAAGCTCACCGCTGCGCATCAGGCGCAGCAAGTCCTGCTGGGTGAAAAACATGGGCACCCCCTGCTGAATGACGTACTCGGTGACGCCCATCGAGAAGGGCCGCCCGCCGCCCTGCTCGAAGTAGGCGTGCTGGTCGACGTAGTACACAAACTGTACCTCGGTGCGGGCCTCGTCGCAGAGGGCAATGAAGATGTTGTTGGTTTCGATGACCTTGCTCAGCTCGCGGTGAATGGCCCCGTAGAGCGCCGGCAGGTCGTGGGCCGAGATGGCTAGGTTGGCAATGCTGTAGTACACCTTCTGCAGGCGCTCGGCCTTGATGCGGTCGGTAATGTCGTGCAGCACGGCGCGGGCGGTGGGCGCCTGGCCCGGCAGCTGCTCGCGGCTCACCGAGCCGATGAGGTGCACCGGGCGGCCGGCGTGGGTCAGCAGCACGGTCTCGAGCTTGTGCAGGGCCTGCCCCTCGTAGAGGCGCCGCAGCTGGTAGAGCAGCTTGGCACGGTAGTAGGGGTGCACGATGTCGATAAGCGAGCGGCCCAGCAAGTCGGTGTCCTGGTAGCCTAGGGTCTCCTGCCCGGCCTTGTTCACGTAAAGCAGCGCGTTGTCGGCGCTCAGGTGCAGAATCAGGTCGTGCGAGCTGTCGAAGAAATTGCTCAAATCTACCAGCTCGGGGCTGGCACTAGCCGTGGCGCTGGCGTCGGGAATAGGCGCGGAGGCCGGCTCGGCGGGCGGGGTGGCCGGCCGCACCTGGCCCGCGCCCCACAGGCCCGGCGCCGGGCCAATGCCAGTGCGCGAAGGCAGGCGCTGCCACTGCCAGTTGAGGCGCAGCACCTCGCCGCGCTGGGTTTGTAGCTCCACTTCCTGGTAGGCCACCGGGCCCGCGGCGCTCACTAGGCCGCGCTGGGTGTAGCGCTCGTACTCGGCGCGGCGGGCGGGCGGCGTAAAGAGCTGGTGAAACGAGCGGCCCAGTACCTGCTGGCGCTCGTAGCCGGTGAGCAGCAGCAGCTGCTCGTTTACTTCCTCAATGATACTTTGCTGGTTGATAACCACATAGACCATGCGAAGCTGGTCGAACATGGTAGCGGCAGTAGGTAAGGGTAGCGCAGACATAGAGGAGTAAAGGAAGCGATAAAGCTGCTAGCAAATGGGCCTCGGGAAATGGGTAGCGTAGTTTTGCACTAAAAATACTATCTGTTGGGCTTTCTTTCCACCATGGCGGCGCAAGTTGGGGTGCGGCCACCCGTCCGGCTGGTGCTGGCCGCCACCACCGACCTAAGCTACGACCAGCGGATGCAGCGCATTTGCGGCAGCCTGGCGGCGGCTGGCTACCAGGTGCAGCTGGTGGGCTGGCAGCGGCCGGCCTCGGTGCCGCTGGTGCCCGGCCCCTACGCCCAGCACCGGCTGCGGGGCTTCTTTCAGCGCGGCAAGCTCTTTTACCTCGAGTATAACCTGCGGTTGCTGCTGTACTTGCTAGGTGAGCGCGCCAGCCTCTGGGCGTGCGCCGACCTCGACGCGGCCCTGCCCACCTGGCTGCGCGCCCGCCTAGGGGGGCAGCCGTTCGTGTACGATGCCCACGAGCTATTCACCGACACGCCCGAGGTGGTGGGCCGGCCGGCCGTGCGGCGGGTATGGCGCTGGGTGGAAGATTTTATTGTGCCCCGCGCCCGGCTGCGCTACACCGTGGGCCCGGCCCTGGCTCGGCTGTTTGAGGCGCGCCACCCCGGCTGCTCCTTCGCCGTGGTGCGCAACGTGCCGGTGGGGGAGGAGGCCGCCCAAGTGGTTCCGGTTGGCCCAGCGGCCCTAGGGCCAGGCGCGAGCCCTAGGGCCATTTGGCCCGCCACGCTGCTCTACCAGGGTGCTTTGAACGTGGGGCGGGGCCTGGAGGCGCTGCTGGCGGCTATGCCCCAAGTGCCAGCCCGGCTGGTAGTGTGCGGCGAGGGCGACCTCTCGGCGCAGCTGCGCCAGCAGGCGGCAGGCCTCGGGCTGCTGGCCAGCGGGCAGGTCGAGTTCAAGGGCTACGTGCTGCCGGCCGAGCTGCGCCGCCTCACCGCCCAGGCCACGGTGGGCATTATGCTGCTCGAGAACGCGGGCCTGAGCTACTATTACTCGCTGGCCAACAAGTTCTTCGACTACGTGCAGGCCGGCATTCCGCAGCTTTGCATCGACTTCCCCGAGTACCGCGCCCTGTGCCAGCAGTACCCGGTGGCCGAGCTGGTGCCCGACCTGGCGCCTGCCACGCTGGCCGCCGCCCTGGGCCGGCTGCTGCCCGGCGGCCAGCCCGGCGCCCACTACCAGCAGTTGGCCGCCGCCTGCCGCCAGGCCCGCCGCGAGTGGGCCTGGCAGCGCGAAGAGCAAGTATTGCTGGAGCTGTACCGGCAGGTTTTGTCTTGAAATTTGCAGCGGCTACCCCTAGGGCTCGCCTTGGCGACTACCAGCCATAACCTACTTCTATGCTTTTGCCCACCATCCTGCCCCAGCTGGCGCCCACCGCTGCTGACCCGCGCCCGGTGCTGCTGGCCGTGGCCGGCCCCACGGCGGTGGGCAAAACCGCCCTCACCGTGGCCCTGGCCCAGCAGCTAGGCACCGAGATTATCTCGGCCGACTCGCGCCAGTTCTACCGCGAAATGCGCATTGGCACCGCCAAGCCCACGCCCACCGAAATGCAGGGCGTGCCGCACCACTTCATTGGTTCGCACAGCATTGCCGAGGACTACAGCGCCGGCCGCTTCGCCACCGATGCCCTAGGGCTGCTCGCTGAGCTATTCCGGCGCCATGCCGTGGTCATCGCCACGGGGGGCTCGGGGCTGTACTTACAGGCTCTCACCGATGGCCTCGACGAACTGCCCCCGGTGCCGCCCCAGGTGCGCCAGCAGCTGCAGCACGAGCTGCAGGCCCTAGGCCTGCCCGCGCTGGTAAGCGAACTGGCCCGCCTCGACCCGGTAGCCCACCAGCGCCTCGACTTGCACAACCACCAGCGCGTGCTGCGCGCCCTCGAAATAGTGCGCGGCACGGGCCAGCCCTTTTCCAGCTTCCACCGCGGGCCCGCCGCCGTGGCCGAAGCCGCCCAGCGCCCCTTTCGGGTGGTGAAAGTGGCCCTAAGCCGCCCCCGCGAGGAGCTGTACACCCGCATCGACCAGCGCGTGCTGCACATGCTGGCCGAGGGCCTGGTGGCCGAAGCAACCACCCTGCTGCCCTACCGCCAGCACAACGCCCTGCAAACCGTGGGCTACCAGGAAATCTTCGGCTACCTCGACGGCCTCTACGACTACGCCGAGGCTGTGCGCCTGCTCCAGCGCAACACCCGCCACTATGCCAAGCGCCAGCTTACCTGGCTGCGGAGGGACGCTGAGTATCAGTGGCTAACTATTGACGAGTAAAAAAGCACGTCATTCCGAGCCGGCTCGGAATGACGTGCTTTTTTATGCAGTTACTTACACGCTTAGGATTTCCACCATGCGCATAAAGCTCTGGTTGATAACCTTGCGCTTGGTGATGGTATCGTTGAAAGGCGTGTACATGAGTTTGCGGTCCACGATGCCGGCCATCACGTTTTTCATGCCGTTAAGCAGGCCTTCGACGGCGGCAATGCCAAGCTGCGAGGCCAGCAGGCGGTCGGCGGCGGTAGGCGAGCCGCCACGCTGAATGTGACCCACGATGGTAACGCGGGTGTCGAGCTGCGGAATGGCCTCCTTCACCCGGCGCGCGATGGTGTGCACGTTACCTTCCTCCTCGCCCTCGGCCACAATCACGATAAACGAGGTTTTGTGGCGGCTGTAGCTGGCTTGCAGGCTCTCAATCACGGCTTCCACGCTCATGGCCGTTTCGGGCACAATCACGATTTCGGCCCCGCCCCCGATGGCGCACGGAATGGCGATGTAGCCCGAGTCGCGCCCCATCACTTCCACAAAAAAACAGCGGTCGTGCGAGTCGGCCGTGTCCCGAATCTTGTCGATGCAGTCCAGGGCCGTGTTCACGGCCGTGTCGTAGCCAATGGTGTAGTCGGTGCCAAACAGGTCGTTGTCGATGGTGCCCGGCGCGCCCACCGTCGGGATGCCAAACTCCTGCTCGAAAAGCGTGGCGCCCGTGAAGGTGCCGTTGCCGCCAATGGCTACCAGGCCCTCAATGCCGTGGCTGCTAAGCTGCTCAAACGCCTGCTGCCGCCCCTCCTTGGTCATAAACTTTTGCGAGCGGGCCGACTTGAGGATGGTGCCACCGCGCTGCACCGTGTTCGACACCGACGCCGAGTCGAGCTTCACCATCTCGCCCTTAATCATCCCGCTGTAGCCTCGCACGATGCCGTAGACCTCTACGCCGTGGTACACGGCGGCCCGCACTACGGCGCGGATGCAAGCGTTCATACCTGGCGCATCGCCGCCGCTGGTAAATACCCCAATTCTTTTCATCATACCTAATCAAAGAGCAGCCGTCCGCCCCGGACCAGCTTTAAGTCCGCAAAGGTCGTAATTACTTTCCCAACTGATACCGGCCGCAATGGTTTGGGGTGTTACATTTTTCGGGCGGCTGCGTATAAGCGGGCGGGCCGCCTAGGCAAGCCTGTTGGTTTTAAGCAGATTTTGCTGTACTTTTCGCTTACCTCTCGCCCACCTTCACTCTCTATTGTCCTATGTTTGGTTTTTTCGAAAACGAGCAGGCTAAAAAAATAAAAGGCCACCTGTTCAACCTGGCCGCTCTGGCCAAGGCTGACGGCCACGTCGACGACCGTGAATTGAATTTTATCATCACCGTTGGCAAAAAGAATGGGGTATCGGCCGGCGAGGTGCGCAAGATTATTGCCGGCAACGCTACCAATAACTCTGACCTGCCCCACAACGACTCAGAGCGCTTCGACCAGATTTTTGACCTCGTGGACATGATGCTGGCCGACGGCGTGGTGGACGAAACCGAGATGGATTTCTGCATCGACATGGCCGAAAAGCTGGGTTTCCGCAAAGCCATCGTGGGCGTGCTGGTGCGCAAAATCTCGCAGGGCGTGAAAGATGCCGTGCCGCGCGACCGCATCAAAGACGAGAGCCTCAGCTTCCTGAATTACAACAATACGGCCACCCGCTAGAATCGCTGATTAGCGTGGATTTCGGGGACGATTTCCTTCTTATGTAACGCCGGTAAGGCCGCCCATTAGGCGGCCTTTTTTTATGACTACAAAATCCGTGAAATCCGCTTAAATCCGCGCTAATCAGTGGTCTCGGCTGCGATGGCCCGTAGCAGCCCCGCGCAGGCTTGGTCAATTTCAGCTTCCGTAATGGTGAGCGGCGGGGCGATGCGCAGCGAGTTATCGCAGAACAGAAACCAGTCGGTGAGGATGCCCTCGTGGGCTAGGGCGTGGTCGATGATAGGCTTGAGCACCGCAAACGACTCAAACTCGACGGCCATTAGCAGCCCCTGGTTGCGAATTTCGCGAATGGCGGGGTGGCGCAGCTGCTCGCGAATGCGCGCGGCCTTGGCTGGCACCTGGGCCAGTAGGTCTTCCTCCTGAATGACTTGCAGCGTGGCTAGCGCCGCCGCGCAGCTCACCGGGTGGCCCCCAAACGTGGTGCAGTGCCCGAGGATGGGGTTGGTTTGGAAGCCGGCCATGATGGCGGGCGAGGAAATGAACGCCCCGATGGGCATGCCGCCGCCCATGCCTTTGGCGCACACCAAAATATCGGGCACCACCCCAAACTGCTCGAAGGCCCACTGCGTGCCCGTGCGCCCAAAGCCGCACTGAATTTCGTCGAGAATGAGCAGGGCGCCCACCTCGGTGCAGCGCTGGCGCACGGCGGGCAGGTAGCCGGGCTGCGGTGGGCGCACGCCGGCCTCGCCCTGCACGGTTTCGAGCACCACGGCGGCCGTGAGCTCAGTAATGAGGCCTAGGTTGGCCAGCTCGTTGTAGCGCAGGTGCGTGACGCCAGGCAGCAGCGGGCGGTAGCTGTTCTTGAAGTCCTCGGAGCCGGTAATGGACAGCGCCCCGTGCGTAGAGCCGTGGTAGGCGTTGAAACTGGAAACCAGGCCCGTGCGCCCGGTGTGGCGCTTGGCCAGCTTTAGGGCGCCCTCAATGGCTTCGGCCCCCGAGTTGGTGAAGTACACCGTGTCGAGCGGGGCGGGCAGGGTGGCGGCCAGCGCGTGGGCCAGCCGGGCGGGCGGGGCCTGCACCAGCTCGCCATACACCATCAGGTGCAGGTACTTGTCAAGCTGGTCCTGAATGGCTTGCAGTACCCTAGGGTGCCGGTGCCCAACGTTGCTGACTCCGATGCCCGCAATCAAATCCAGGATAGGCCGGCCCTCGGGCGTGTACATATACACGCCCTCGGCCCGCTCAATTTCGAGCAGCAGCGGAAACTCTGAGGTTTGGGCCTGGTGGCGCAGAAAAAGTTGGCGCGGGGTAAGCATAAGCGCCGCAAAGGTACGGCCGGGGCTAGCCCTGGGGCCGGTGCAGGGCCCTAGGCTACTCTACGCCGGTGTAGGGCGCGGGACTGGCCTGCGCGCCGGCCCGGTTGCCGGCCACGCGCTGCAATACCTCCTTGGTAAAGTCGCGCTCGGCCTGGAACAGCTGGGCAATCTGGCGCAGCGAAATCACTTTTTGTAGCTTGTCGAAGTACTCTTTCTCCAAGTTCAGCTGCTGCTGGCGGGTGCTAAAATCCTGGGTGAAGTAGTCGCGCAGCTGCGCGTCGGTGAGGGCGGGGTTGGTGGCATCGCGGCGCAGCAGGCGGGCCGAGCGGTTCAGCTCGCGGCGGCGCTGCACAAACTCGTTGTAGATGGGCCAGAAGCGCTGGGCTTGCTCCTGGCTGAGCGTGAGGCGCGAGGTGATAAAGGCAATTTTAGCGTTGTCGAGTTGGTTGAGCCGGGCGCCAGCCTGCCGGCCCAGCCGGGCGCGGCCCTGGGCCAGCGCAGGCGCCGTGCTGGCCAGCCCTAGGGCCAGCAGTAGAAGTAAGGTGCGGATAGACATGGACTTAGCGGCAAGAAATAAAGAGCGTGGCCTAAAGCGCGCCGGGGTCATCGGGGGTCGGCTGGCCATCGAGTGCCTCGTTTAGCTCGCTGGCCGAGGCATGTAAGTATGGTGAGGCCGCACCGGCGCGCGGGGCCGGCAACTCCGAAAGGTCGAGCATATCCACGTGCGTTTCGCCGCTGGTGAGGTAGTCGATAAGCTGCGCCTGGGGCACTTGGTCGAGGCTGGTGGCCGTAGTAGGAAAGCTGGTGGCTGGGCCGCCACCCAGCCACAGCGAAGCGGCGAAGGTACCCAGCAGCAGCGTGCTAGCTAGGCCCGTGCGCAGGGCGGCCGGCGCGCGCAGCAGCCAGGCTAGCGGCGCCGGGCGGGCGGGCGGCGCCACGCGCGCCATCACCTGCGCGGGCAGGCGGTCGAAGTAGCCGGGCGGCGGGCTACTCAGCGACTGCCCGGCGCGGCGCGGGTACTGACTTAGGGAAAAAGGCGTTTTCATGAACGTTAGATGCAAAAGCAACCCTAGGGTTTAAGCGGACTCGTCGCTGGATAGCGCCGGGTCGTCGGCGTTAGTAATATATTCCTCGATTTTGCGGGCCGCGTGGTGGTAGCTGGCCTTGAGGGCGCCTACGCTGGTGCCCGTCACCTCGGCCATCTGCTCATAGGGCATCTCGTCGTAGTAGCGCAGGTTGAATACCAGGCGCTGCTTGTCGGGCAGGCGCAGCATGGCGCGCTGCAGCTTCAGCTCAATGGCATCGCCGGCCACGGCGGGGTCGGCCTCCACCTTGGCCAGCAGCTCGGCGCCCACGTCGTTGAGGGGCAGGAAAAACTTGCGCCGCTTGCTCTTCAAAAAGCTCAGGCACTCGTTGGTAGCGATGCGGTAAATCCAGGTGAAAAGCTGGGCATCCTGGCGGAAGTTTTCCAGGTGCTGAAACACCTTCACGAATACGTCCTGCGTGAGGTCGTCGGCATCGTCGTGGTCAATTACCATCTTGCGCACGTGCCAATACACCTTCTGCTGGTACTTGCGCACCAGTTGGTTGAACGCCAGGTTGCGGCTGGCTGGCTGCTGAAACTTGCTGAGGATTTCGTGGTCTTCCACGCGCGGGAGAGGGGCAAACGTGGGGTTTGGACGCCGCCGGGGGCCTAGGGTTTAATCTGGCTTTTGTAAGCGAACTTGCTGCTCAATGGCTCAGCGGCTACTTATTCAATCGTTAGGAGAAGGTTGGCACGACCGTGATTCTATCCTCCTGCACGCTTGCTTTCAATGCCTTATTGACTGCGTAGAGCAGGAAAACCTGCTCGATGGTCACGTTTCCTGGCATCACGACGAGCACAAACAAGCCATTTATCAAGAGCTGACCGCACTGTACCACTGGTGGAAAGCCAGGGTGGTAACTTTAGCCGCGGAGAGCGGTCTGATTAATCCCGAATCGCCCGCTTACCAGGATGATAATGCGATGCTTATCCGCCTTATTAAAGTCAGAAGCTATCTGTGGACTTAACTACTTGATTTGCAAGTGGCAAGAATGAGTACTTCGCTAGGACGTGTATACAGTTACTAGCAGAACGTCATGCTGAGCTTGCCGAAGTATGACGTTCTGCTAGGGCTCTTCATCGACTGTGAACAGTTCCTAGTTACCGCCCAAAAATGGCGACCGAACTGGTTTGCGCCGGGCGGATGGTAAAGTTGCGCACGTCGGTAAACTTGCTGCCCTGGCTGGTGTTGGTGCGGAAAACCAAGCGGTAGGCGCCCGGCTGCAGCGCCAGGTTGAGCCGGCTGCTGGCTTCGGGCAGGTTATATACCCAGGTCTGCGATTCATCGTCGTTGAGGCGGTAAATGCTGCCGAAGCCCTTCAAGTCACTGGTAATGTTGAGGGTGCCGGGCGCGGGGTAGCTCACGGTCGTGGTTTGGCCCTGGCGCACCACCACGCGCTCGGTAATGCGCGGCAGCGTCAGCAGCTCCACGTCGTAGCTGCCGGCCAGCAGCTTTTGCCGCGCCCCGAAGCCTAGGGCCAGGCAGGTGGCGCCGCTGCCCGCCGGGCGCACCACGGCCTGCACGGTGGCGCCGTAGGGGTTGGGCGTGCTGGCGGGTGGCTGCAGCGCCAGCGTGCCCTGCGGTGTCTTAAAATTCAGCACGTTAGCTTTGCCCGCCCGAATAGTCAGGTTGGGCTGGCGCACCGCGGGCGTGGTGTTGATGATGAGGTCGTAGCTCTGCAGGGCGTCGATGTCCACCACGTCGGCCTGGCCCTTGGCGTCGCGGTAGTGCACGTAGTTGTACTCGGGCTGACCGGTCACGTTGTTCACGAAGGTCATGTTCACGTTGCTTTCCACGGGGCGGCCGGCTTCGTCGGTTAGGTTCACGGCCACGGTGGTTTTGGCCAGCGTCTGGGCAATCACGTCGTTGAGCACCGTGCGGAAGGTTTTGACTTCGGCCGCGTTGTAGTAGCGCCCCAGGCACTCCAGCGAGCGCCCAAAGTCCTTCTCGGCCCCGATGCCAATCACGAACGGCTTGAGAAAGATGCGCTTGCGCTGCAGCTCCAGCGAGGTGGCGCAGGGGTCGCCCTTGCACGACTCCACGCCATCGGTGATGAGCAGCAGCACGTTGCGCGAGGTTTTATCCGACGGGAAATCCTTGGCCGACTGCTGCAGCGAGTACGTGATGGGCGTGTTGCCCTGGGCCTTCAGCACCTTAAGCTTGGCCTTGATGGCGGCCGCGTTCTTGGGCGCGAAGGGCACCTCCAGGCGCGAATCCTCGCAGTTTTGCTCGGCGTTGGGGTGCTGGTGGCCGTACACGCGCAGGCCCAGCTCCAGGTTGGGGTAGGCGTTGAGCGAGTCGGCCATGCGGGCCAGCAGGCGCTTGGCCACTTCCCAGCGCGGCTTACCTTCCCAAGGCGCCATCATCGAGCCCGAGGCATCGAGCAGAAACAGGATGCGCGTCACCTTGGGCCGCTCGGGCGGCGCGTTCTGCCCTAGGACCGGCCGCGCCGCCAAGGCCAGCCCCAGCAGCCCCAGCAGCCAGCCGATACCGCCGCGCAAACAGAAACGGAGTGGGAATAGCATCGGCGAAATTTACACTGCCGGCGCGAGTTTAGCGCTACCGTAGCGGCAAAATTGGGCGGCGCCCGGCCGGCTGGCGAGCGCCCGAAGCCGCCCAGCCCGCTAACTTTCGCGCTGCCGCGGGCCCTGGGGCCTCCATTTTAGTTCTGCAGTATGCGCGTTGCCCGCTTTCTTTTTCAAAAATTAACCCGAGTATTGGCCGGCAACGGTTTGTACCTCAGTAAATCACTCAACTATAAGCAAAGCCCGGCGCCGCTACCCATCAACTTCGATTACGTGCGCTACGCCACCCTAGGCCTCTGCTTCGAGCAGCTGGTGGCCCGGCAGGTGCCCGGCAATGTGGCCGAGCTAGGCGTGTACCAGGGCGATTTTGCCAAGCGCCTCAACCAGCTTTTCCCCGACCGCCAGCTTTACCTCTTCGATACGTTCGAGGGCTTTGCCGACCAGGATGTGAGCACCGAAAAAGCCAGCGGCTTCTCTACCGGCGAGCAAAGCTTCGCCAATACCAGCGTCGAGCTGGTGCTGCGTAAAATGCCGCACCCGCAGCAGTGCATCGTCAAGAAAGGGTTTTTCCCCGCTACCGCCGCCGATGTGGACGATACCTTCTGCTTCGTGAGCCTCGACGCCGACCTCTACGACCCCATCCTGGAAGGCCTGCGCTTCTTCTACCCGCGCCTCGCGCTGGGCGGCTACATCTTCGTGCACGACTTCAACAACGACGAGTACCGCGGCGCCCGCCAGGCAGTCACCGAGTTTTGCCGCGCCGAAGGTATCGGCTTCACGCCTCTGCCCGATAGCGGCGGCACGGCCGTGCTCTGTAAGTAAAGCTACGGGGCTACGCGTTCAGGCAGGAAGCCGTCATCGGCGCAATACTACTGCCTCGGCCAGGGGCGGCTCCGGTACGTTGAAGGATACAGGCTGACCGTTGAGTTGTAAGCTGACGCTCTTTGCCCGGTCGCACCCATTCTTGCACGGTGAGCGCTCTACGGGTACCATAATACGGCGAATGTCGTAGCGCTGCTTCGCGGCTGGTACTAATACGCGGTACGAGCCGGCAATTCCGCGCGTGGAATCGCCCACAAAGCCGAGCGCAAAACGACGCCGGTCAATAATGAGCAGCTTGCGGCCGGTGGCCGACGCGGCCAGCCAGCGTACAGTGTCCTGCGGCTGGAGCAGGCGCGCATCGTAGTAGCTTACTACGTAGGCACTTCGCACCTCGGCCTGCCGAAAGCCTTGCCCCGCCACCAGCGTATCAGCGCTAAACTGGAAGTATACCGTCGCGCTCTCGCTGTAGCCAGGGCACTCGCCCAGGCAGCAGCTTCCCAGCATAGCTACTAGTAACAGGTATAGTAAGATTTGCATACTGGCGGACGGTGGGGCAGAGAGGGTTGTGGGAAAACTTTACGCGGAGGCAGAAACTGGCTACGGCCGACCCCGCTAATAACTAAAACCCCCGCGCCGGCCTGGTAGCCAACGCGGGGGTCTAGGGTAGGTGGCGGGGCCAAGCTACTACATATTCTTCACAATCTCCTCGCCAAACTCGCTGGTTTTGAGCAGGGTGGCGCCATCCATCTGGCGCTCGAAGTCATAGGTGACACGCTTGCTGGCGATGGCGGCCTCCAGGCCCTTGTTGATGAGGGCGGCGGCTTCCTTCCAGCCTAGGTGCTCGAGCATCATCACGCCCGAGAGGATAACCGAACCGGGGTTCACCTTGTCCTGGTTGGCGTACTTGGGCGCGGTGCCGTGGGTAGCCTCGAAGATGGCGTGGCCGGTGAGGTAGTTGATGTTGGCGCCCGGCGCAATGCCTATGCCGCCCACGATGGCCGCCAGCGCGTCGGAGATGTAGTCGCCGTTCAGGTTCAGCGTGGCTACTACCGAGTACTCGGCGGGGCGCAGCAAAATCTGCTGCAAGAAGGCGTCGGCAATGCTGTCTTTGATGATGAGCTTGCCCTGCTCCACGGCCTGCTTTTGCAGCGCGTCGGCCACTTGCTGGCCCTGCTTGGCCACAATCTTGTCGTACTGGGCCCAGGTAAATACCTTGGCGCCAAACTCCTTCTCGGCCAGCTCGTAGCCCCAGGTTTTGAAGGCGCCCTCGGTGAACTTCATGATGTTGCCCTTGTGCACCAGCGTCACGCTGGGCAGCTTGTGCTCGAGGGCGTACTTGATGGCGGCGCGCACCAGGCGCTCGGTGCCTTCCTTACTCACCGGCTTGATGCCGAACGACGACGACTCGGGGAAGCGGATTTTCTTCACGCCCATCTCGTCCTGCAAGAATTCGAGCATCTTCTGGGCCTGCGGCGTGCCGTTCATGTACTCGATGCCGGCGTAGATGTCCTCCGTATTTTCGCGGAAGATGACCATATTGGTTAGCTCGGGGTGCTTCACCGGCGAGGGCACGCCGTCGTAGTAGCGCACCGGGCGCACGCAGGCGTAGAGGTCTAGCTCCTGGCGCAGGGCCACGTTCAGCGAGCGGATGCCGCCGCCCACGGGCGTCGTCAGCGGGCCCTTAATGCCCACCAGGTATTCGCGGAATGCTTCGAGGGTCTCGTTAGGCAGCCAGTTGTTTAGTTGCTTGAAAGCCTTTTCGCCGGCCAGTACTTCCTTCCACACCAGCTTACGCTTGCCGCCGTAGGCTTTTTCGACGGCCGCGTCGAATACCAGCTGCGAGGCGCGCCAAATGTCGGGGCCGGTGCCATCGCCTTCGATGTAGGGAATAGTGGGTTGGTCGGGTACGTTCAGCTTACCATTTTTAATGGTGATTTTCTGCTCTGCCATGAGAAGGGAAAAAATTATCTTGTTGCGTTGGAGGAGGGTGGGAAGAGAAAGAACTGTCTACGAGGTGGTCATGCTGAGCTTGTGAAGCATCTCGCGTGCAGCAGTAATCTCAAACGTTGGGATTTGCTAATCCAAGCGAGATGCTTCGCAAGCTCAGCATGGCCGCTTGGTGGGGTGTTCTACAAACTCAGTAGCCAAAAATCTCTTTTAGTGTCAGTTGCTGCACGGTGCCGTACTTGGCTAGCTCCTTGAAATTAAGCCGGTCCTTGGAGCCGATGACCAGAATTACCTGGTTCTGGCCCTTGATTTTGGCCTGCTGAAATTTCTGCAAGTCGGCAAACGTCATATTCTGGGTTTGCTCGTACACGTCGCGCCGCAGGTCGTAGTCGAGCCCTAGGCGCCGGGCGCGCTCGTAGCTCAGCAAAATGCCTTCGTGGGTGATGCGGTCGGTGGCGATGCTGTTGCGCAGGCTCTGCTTGGCAATGGCCAGGTTGGCGTCGGCCAGGGGCATGTCGGTGAGCAGGGCTTCCATGCCGCTCATGGCCTCGGGCAGCTTGTCGCTCTGCGTGCCGATGTAGCTCACGATGTAGTTCGAGCGCCCCGTCTTGTCGGCATTCGCGTAGCGCGACATGGCCGAGTAGGCCAGCGCCTTGCTCTCGCGCAGGTCCTGAAACACGATGCTGCCCATACCGCCGCCGAAGTATTCGTTGTAGAGACTCACGGCCGGCACCATGCCCTTGTCGTACACGTCGCCCTTGGTCAGGAACAGGATTTCGGCCTGCACCATGTCGTAATCCACCCAGTACACCTTCTTGTCGCGCAGCGGCTGCTCGGCAAAGTCCTTAGGGGCCGGGTCGGGCTTAAGGGTAGCGGGCGTCTTATGAAAACCCTGTATAACTTCAGCCACACCAAGCTCACTAGAAACGTTGATGCTACCAACTATTTTTGGCTCTACAGAAATTGGTCGCGGCCCGTAGTACAGCACGCGGTGCTGATACGTAGGCAGCGACTTCAGCAGCGCCGTTAGTTGCTCGGGCTTCAGGGCCTTGAGCTGCGCCTCGGGCACGATGTCGGTAAACGGGTTGCGCGGGCCGTACTTGGCGTAGTTCAGCATGGCCGCGTTTAGAATCACGCCCTTGTTGAGCTTGGCGTCCTGGCGCTGCTTGAGGATACCGGCCACCTGGTTTTTCAGGGCCGACGCGTCGGGGCGCGGGTTGTTCAGCAGCTGCTCAAACAGTTTTAGCGCCGGCTCCAGGTTGCTGTCGAGGCCGCTGAGGCTGATGAGCACCCGGTCTTGCCCGCTGCTGACGGCAAACGAGCAGCCCAGCTTATAAAACTCCTGCTGCAACTGCGCCGCCGAGTACTGGCCGGTGCCCAGGTACTGCAAGTAGTCCGTGGCTACGTCGAGCAGCGGGTTGTTATTCGTCCCCAGGTCGATGGCAAAAAACAGGCTAAACAAGCCGTTTTCGGTGTTTTTGGTATAGTACAGCGGCAGGCCGGGCTTAATCTGCGCGGTCTGGATGTCCTTCTTATAATCCACGAACACCGGCGCGAGGTCGGTGGCCGGCAGCTTGCTCACCTCCGTGTAGTAGGCCGAGGCGGCGTCGCGGTTGGCTGGCACGGGCGTAATGGCGGGCTTCACCACCTTCACCTTGTTGGGGTCTTCGCCGGTGCGCTTAAACACGGCCACGTAGTTCTGCCCGTAGTGCTCGTTGGCGAATTTGACAATTTCGTCTTTCGTGATAGTGGCAAAATCCTCGTTCTGCTGCACGTAGTCGGCCCAGCTCACGCGCTCGATAAACGACTCGTACATGGCCCCGGCGCGGGCAGCGTTGCTCTCGTAGCTTTTGGTGCGCTGCAGGGTTTCGTTGTTCACGATAGCCGGAATCAGCCAGTCGGGGAAATCGCCGCGCTTCACCTTGGCCACCTCGGCCAGCATCAGGGCCTGCACTTCCTCCAGCTTCTGCCCCTGGCGCGGCGAGCCGTAGAGCACGTGTGTCGAGTAATCATCGTTGAGGTCGGCAAACGTCTGAGCTTGCAGCACGCGCTGCTGCTGGTTCAAATCGAGGTCAAACAAGCCGGCCTGGCCGTTGGTCAGGATTTTATCCAGCATCCGCAGGCGCAGGCCGTCGCGGGTGGCCTTGCCGGCTAGGCGGTACCCTAGCATCACGTTCTCGGCCTGAGGCCCCACTACTTCTTTAGTGATGGGCGCCGTAACAGGCTGCTCTACCGGCGGGTTGAAGGCCGGCACGGGCTTAGCCTGCCAGTCGCCGAAGTATTTGTCAATCAGGCGAATGGTCTGGTCGAAATCCAGGTCGCCGCTCAGGCACAGCGCTACGTTGCCGGGCACGTAATACTGGTTGAAGTACTTTTTAATTTCGGTTACCGACGGATTTTGCAGGTGCTCAATCGTGCCGATAGTCGTTTGGGTGCCGTAGGGATGGGTGGGGTAGAGGCTGGCGTTGAGCGCCTCAAATTCCTTGTTGAAGTCCGAGTCCAGGCCGCGGTTTTTCTCTTCGTACACGGCCTCCAGCTCGGTATGAAATAGGCGCGGCACCAGCTCCTTGAAGCGCTCGGCCTGCACGGCCGTCCACTTCTCCAGCTGGTTGCTCGGGATATCCTCCTGGTACACTGTTTCCTCGTTTGAGGTATGCGCGTTCGAGCCTTTCGAGCCGATGCTGCCCATCAGCTTGTCGTACTCGTTGGGCACGGCGTAGCGCGCGGCCACCCCCGAAATGGAGTCAATCTGGTGGTAGGTGCGCTTGCGGGCCGCTGGGTCGTTGCGCTGGCTGCGGTATACTTCGTACAGCGCCTCAATCTTGTCCAGCTCCGGCTTTTCCTTGGCGTAGTCCTTGGTTCCCAGGTGCGAGGTGCCTTTAAACACCATGTGCTCGAGGTAGTGGGCCAGGCCGGTAGCGGTAGCTGGGTCGTTCTTCGAGCCGGCGCGCACGGCCACGTACGTCTGGATGCGGGGCGCGCTCTTGTAATCCGACAGATACACTGTCAGCCCGTTGCTGAGCGTGTACACGCGCACCCCTAGGGGGTCGTTGGGAGCCGTAGTGTAAGAGTAGGTTTTGGGAGCGACCGCAGAAGCCGAAGGCGCCGCCACAATGGCCGCCGTCGCGGTGGGCTTGCTCGACTGGCACTGCGTGGTCAGGGCCAGGGCCGCCAGGGCTGGCAGCAGGAGCAACGTTGGTCTAATCACAAACTTCAAACTTACGGGTCGGAACGCAAACAATTTTACAGGGGCACAAAGGTAGAAGGTTGCGGGGGGAATAAAAAACAAAAAATTCGGTGCTTATAGCAAGCGTCAACCTCAAGTATAGCCTTATAAAACACGCATTTGCGTAAATAAATTCGGTTTTTTGGCGCCTTGGCTGAACGGCAATGGCCCCGGCGTATTTGGGGCGCTTGTACTCATGGCGTTACGGGCTTGGTTTTTCTAGCGCCGCGCTTTTTGATGCCACTTGCTACCAATTTTTCGCGCCTAGCAGAACCCACCGCTCAAGCTGGTGGGCCGAGCTACAGCGCCCACCCAGCCTAGGACTGCTGCCGGCCAAGAAGCGCTGCCCCGACCGAATCTGCCCGCATTAAACGCGCAGAAGCGGCTGCCAACCAGCGTCGGCAGCCGCTTCGATAAGTGGCCGGCCCTGCGGGGGGCCTATGGCTAGGGCAACCAGCGTGGGCCGCTGGCCTACTCCGTGGCCGGGGCCGCCGTTGTTTCGGCAGCGGGACCGACGCCCGAGTCCTTGCGGCCGCCGCGGTTGCGGCCGCCACGCTTGCGGCGGCGCTTGGCAGCCTCGCCGGTGCTGCCTTCGGCGGCGGGGCTGGCAGCGCCATCAGGACTAGCGGCAGCAGCGTCGGGGCGGGCAGGGCGCGGGGTGCGGGGGGCACGGGGAGGGCGGTTTTCTCCCTCGGGGCGCGGCTCGCGCGGGGCCGCCACGTAGGGCGCCACCGTGGTTTGGCCGGCGTCGATGGCGGCTAGGCGCGCGGCAGCCTGGGCCAGGCGCTCAGCGCGTTGCGGGTCGTTTTTACCCTCGCCTTCGCGGCGGGGGCCCCGGTCGCGACCGCCGCGGCCACCTTCGCGGCGCTGCCCTCCTTCGCGCTGTTCGCCCTCGGCGCGGGGTGGGCGCGGGCCGCGGTCACCTTCGGGGCGGGGGCCCCGGTCGCGGCCACCGCCGCCGCTGCGGCCGCCATCGCGCCCGCCGGCTTTGCCGCGCAAGCCGCTGAAGCGCTTGGGGTCGAAATCGGGGGCAGGGCCGTAGCCTAGGCCCTCGGTGATGGCTTGCTTCTCAATTTCGCGCTCAATCAGGCGCTCAATCTTCACGATGCGGTCCTGGTCCTGGTCGGCGATGAAGGTGATGGCCGTGCCGGTGGTGGCGGCGCGGGCGGTGCGGCCAATGCGGTGCACGTAGTCCTCGGCGGCCCTAGGCACGTCGAAATTCACCACGTGGCTCAGGCTGTCGATGTCGATGCCGCGGCTCACCACGTCGGTGGCTACCAGGATGGGGAACTGCTTGTTCTTGAAGGCGCGCATGGTGGCCTCGCGCTCCTCCTGGGTGCGGTCCGAGCTGATGCCCTGGGCCGGGTAGCCCAGCTTGTTGAGCGAGCGCACGATGCCGGCCACCGCCGATTTCTTGCTGGTAAAGAGCACCATGCTCTGCACGTCCTGGGCCTTAATGAGGTGCTCCAGCACGGGCAGCTTCTGGTGGTCGAATGTCATGTAGAACTGCTGGTTGATGCCGGCGGCGGGCTTGCTCACGGCCAGGCGCACCTCGTCGGGCTGGTGCAGAATCTGCTGCGAGAAGTCGCGGATTTTGCTGGGCATGGTGGCCGAAAACAGCAGCGTCTGGCGCTGCTTGGGCAGCTGCCGCACGATGTTGAGGATGTCGTCCGAAAAACCCATGTCCATCATCTTGTCGGCCTCGTCGAGCACCAGGTAGCGCAGGTGCTCAAACTTGACGTAGCCCAGCTGCATGTGGGCAATAAGGCGGCCGGGCGTGGCAATAATAATGTCGGCCCCCGAGGTGAGGGCGCGCTTCTGCTGCTCCCAGTTCTCGCTTTTGCCGCCGCCGTAAATAGCGGTGGACGAGGCTTCTACGAAGTAGCCGAAGCCCGTTACCTGCTCGTCAATCTGGGTGGCTAGCTCGCGGGTGGGCACCAGCACCAGCGTGGAGGTGTGGCCGTGGCCGGTGGGGTCGTGGGCAATCTTATCTAGCAGCGGCACCAGGTAGGCGGCCGTTTTGCCGGTGCCGGTCTGGGCGCAGGCAATCAGGTCTTTGCCGTCAATAATCTTGGGGATGGCCTGCTCTTGAATGGGCGTGGCCTGCTGGTAGTTCATGGCCTCGACGCCGGCCAGCAGGTCGGCGTGGAGGTTAAATTCCTGGAACGTCAAGGATTCAGCTTCTTTAAATGTGAGAAATAGGGTAATGTGGAAGAGGTGAAAATGAAAAGCAAGCAGACGCTTTCGCAATTAGCGCATTTTTCACATTCAACACATTTGCCACATTATCAACATGGGGCTGACCATGTGCTTCCCGGTCAGCAAACCGCTTGATTTAGAACAAAGGTAAGCCGGATAAGTGCCCGGCCGGCCGCTACCTTCGCCACCATGCCGCTCGACCGTTTTTCTGCCCAGGCCGCGCTCTACGCCCGCTACCGCATCAGCTACCCGCCCGCGCTCTACGCCTGGCTGCTGCCCCAGGTGGCGGGCCGCCAGCGGGCCTGGGACTGCGCCACCGGCAACGGCCAAGTAGCGGCCGCCCTAGCCCCCTTTTTCGAGAAAATCGAAGCCACCGACCTCAGCGCCAACCAGCTAGCCCAGGCGCCGGCCCTGCCCAACGTGCGCTACCAAGTGGCCCCGGCCGAGCACGCGCCCTTTGCTGACCACTCGTTCGACCTCGTCACCGTGGGGCAGGCCGTGCACTGGTTCGAGCCGGCAGCCTGGCACCAGGAGGTGCGCCGCGTGGCCCGGCCCGGCGCCACGCTGGCCGAATGGGGCTACGGCCTGGCCCACACTGGCGAGCCGGCGCTCGATGCGCTCATCCAGCACTTTCACGACGAAACCCTAGGGCCCTACTGGGACGAAAACCGCTGGCACGTTATCGACGAGTATGCGCGGCTGCCCTTCCCCTTTGCCAACATACAGCAGGCGCGTTTTCCGGTCGGGCGGCACTGGTCGGCGGCGTGGTTTCTGGACTACCTGCGCACCTGGTCGGCGGTGGTGAAGTACGGCCAGCAGCACGCCGGGGCCGATGTAGTAGCCGAGGTAGCACCGGAACTAGTGCGGCTGTGGGGAACGGGCGAGCGTGAGGTACTATTTCCGGTATTTGCGCGGGCGGGGCTAGTAGGCTGAATACTAGGTTGTCGCTAGCTGCGTTGCACTTAATATAAATAGCTACACCGTATGGCAGTCTGGGGGGCGCGGCTTCGGGGAATCTGGCTGTTTTACCGCGGCGTGGCCCCTGCGCTACTACTTATCAGCGCGGCGCTGCTACTAGTGATGCAGCTGCCCGTACTAGTGCAGCTGCCTGGCGTGCGCGAAGGGCGGGTAAGCGGCGTGCCGCCCGGCTTGGTGCTGGCCAAGCTGCTGAGTGGGCTAGCGGTGTGGTACTTGGCCAACGAGTTGCGCCCGCAGCAGTACTGGTTTTACTATAACCTGGGATTATCCAGGGCTTGGCTGTGGGGCGGCGTGGCCGTGCTCGACGGCAGTTTGTTTATGGCGGCGGCCGAAATTATTGCGCGGCTGTGGCCATGAAAAACAACTATTTGACGGGCGGCCCGCACGTGCTGGAGGCCGATGGCATCCGGGTGCTATTTGACGGGCGGCCGGTGCTGACGGACATTTACCTGCGCGTGCAAACCGGCCAAATCGTGGGGCTGCTGGGGCGCAACGGCAGCGGCAAATCGACGCTGCTGCAAACTATATTCGGCGCCCGCCCCGTGCCCGATGCCTCCGTGCGCGTGAATGGCCGCCGCGCGGTGCCCGCCTTCCAAACCCCCGGCTTGCTCAACTACCTGCCGCAAGCGGCCGCGTTGCCCGCCTCCCTGCCCCTAGGGCGCGCCGCGCGCCTGCTGCAAGTAGATGCCGAGGCGGCCACCGCAAATTTTCCGGAATTGCGCCCCCAGTTAGCCGGCTTTCTCCACGAGCTGTCGGGCGGCTCGGCGCGGCTGCTGCAGGCGCTACTGCTGCTGCACGCGCCCACCGCGTTTTCACTGCTCGACGAGCCTTTTTCGGGCGTGATGCCGCTGCACGTAGAGGCGCTGGCCCGCGAAATGCAAGCACTTAAAGTGCGCAAAGGCCTGGTTATTACGGACCATCGCTACGAGGCGGTGCTGGCGGTGAGCGACGTGGTGTATCTGCTGCACCAGGGCCGCCTACGCCAGCTGGCCGCCGACCCCTGGCCCGAGCTGCGCGACTATGGCTACGTGCCAGCCTAGGGCCACAGCGGCGCAAGCAAGGCCTAGCGTCCGCGCTACCATAGGGCCATAGGAGCGCGTTTAGATTTCACTAAAATCGCTTTTGGAACGTCATGCTGAGCCCCGCGAAGCATCTCTACCGAACGATATGGCGCGGTAGAGATGCTTCGCGGGGCTCAGCATGACGTTCTTTTACATGACGTTCTTTTAAATGCCCAAACATGCTCTAAGTCTGATAGCACGTTCTTTTGCGGCACCAATACCGACCCTACCCATCTTGCCAATGCCTACCGTTCTTCCCTTTGTCGGCCTGCGCGTGCTGGAGCTGGCTGCCGTGCTGGCCGGCCCGCAGGTAGGCCAGTTTTTTGCCGAGCTAGGCGCCGAGGTGCTGAAGGTAGAGCCGCCCGCCGGCGACGTAACCCGCAGCTGGCGCACGCCCGCCGACGACCCCAGCAGCTCGGTGTCGGCCTATTTTGCAGCGTCTAACTGGGGCAAAACTTCGCTGGTGCTCGACCTGCGCCTGCCCGCCCACCAGGCCGAACTGCTCCGCCTGGCTGCCACCGCCGACGTGGTGCTGGCTAGCTACAAGCCCGGCGATGCCGCCAAGTTTGGCGTGGGCTACGCCGCGCTGGCGGCCGCCAACCCGCGCCTCATCTACGCCCAGCTCACGGGCTACGGCCCGCAAAACCCGCGCCCCGGCTACGATGCCGTGCTGCAAGCCGAAACGGGTTTTATGCACCTCAACGCCCCTAGCCCCCACGAGGCGCCCCAAAAGCTGCCCGTGGCATTCGTCGATTTGTTTGCCGCCCATCAGCTCAAGGAGGGCATCCTCACGGCGCTGTATCAGCGCGAGCGCACCGGGCAGGGCGCCTTGGTGGAGGTGAGCCTGTACGAAAGCGCCCTGGCCGCGCTGGCCAACCAGGGCGCCACCTGGCTGACGACCGGCTACGACCCCGCGCCGCTGGGCTCGGGCCACCCCGGCATTGTGCCCTACGGCCCCGTGTATCGCGCCGCCGATGGGCAACGCCTGGTGCTGGCCGTGGGCACCGATGCGCAGTTTCGCACCTTGTGCGAGGTGCTGCAGCGCCCGCATTGGGCCACCGAGGTTCGCTTTGCCACCAACTTGGCGCGGGTGCGCCACCGCCCCGCCCTGCACGAGCTGCTGCTCACGCGCATTGCCGAGCTGAACGGCTGGGCCTTGCTGCACGAGCTAGCGCGCCTGGGGGTGCCGGCCGGGGCCGTGCGCTCGGTGGGCGAGGCGCTCGACATGGAGCAGGCGCAGGCCATGCTGCTGCCGCCCCAGGCGTCCGAGTTTCCGTACGCGGGGCTGCGCACGGTGGCGTTTCGCAGCTCGGCCTGGGGCGTGGCCGAAGCCCTGAGCCCGCCACCGCCACTGGCGCAGCCCTAGGGGGTAGTAAGCAGAAAAGGCAGCCAGGCAACGCGTGCGCCCGGCTTACCGTTGAGCCTATTGCTACCTTTACCTTTATGAAAGCAAGTGCGTTGCTACGCCCGTTGGGCCTGGGGTGCCTAGGCCTGTTATTACTGCTAGCCCAACCTGCGCGGGCCTACTCGGTGCTCAGCCACCAGGCCATTATCGACTCGTGCTGGGCCACGTGCCTGCGCCCGGCGCTGGAGCGGCGCTTTCCGGGTGCCACGCCCGACGAGCTGCGCGACGCCAAGGCCTATGCCTACGGCGGGTCTATTATTCAGGATATGGGCTATTATCCATTTGGCTCTAAGCTCTTTACCAACCTGACGCACTACGTGCGCTCGGGCGATTTTGTGCGCCACCTGCTTGAAGAAGCCCGCGACCGCAACGGCTACGCCTTCGCCCTAGGGGCGCTTTCGCACTACGCGGCCGACATCTACGGGCACGAGCTGGGCGTCAATAAATCGGTGCCCATCCTGTTTCCGAAGCTGGGGGCCGAGTACGGGCCGGTAGTTACTTACGAGGAAGACCCGGTGGCCCACGGCCGTACCGAGTTTGCCTTCGACGTGGTGCAGCTGGCCGCCGGCCGCTACCGCACCAACGACTACCACGATTTTATCGGTTTTAAAGTTGATAAAGACTTGCTGGATAAGGCCTTCGATAAAACCTACGGCTTGCCGCTGAGCAAGGTTATTTTCAACGTCGACCTGGCCATCGGCTCGTACCGCTTTGCCGTGCGCAACCTGATTCCGCTGGCTAGCCGCGCCGCCTGGCGGGCCAACCGCCACGCCCTGCGCCAGGTAAACCGCCGCATTCGGCGCCGCGACTATGTGTATAAGGAAAGTAAAGAGCAGTTCGAGCAGGAATACGGCACTAAGTACGAGCGGCCGGGCTTCGGGGCGCGCATCCTGGCCGGCATCATCCGTATTCTGCCGAAGGTGGGCAAGCTTCGCAACCTGAAATTCGTAACGCCCACGCCCCAAGCGCAAGCCCTATTTAGGCAAAGCTTCCGCGAAATAGTGCTGACCTATAGCAAGTTTGTGAATGCGCAAACGCCTGCTTTAGGCCAGGCTGGCACCTACCCCAACATCGACATTGACACCGGGCACCCCACGCACCTGGGCGAGTATGCCCTGGCCGACCGCACCTACGGCGAATGGGTGCGCGACTTGGCCAAGGATAACTTTAAAGACCTGAAGCCACCCCTGCGCGCCAATATCTTGGATTTCTTCGCCAACGGCAGCTACGCGCCCATCGACGAGGAGGAGAAGGAAAAGGACAAGCGGGAAGAAACGGCCAAGGCCCTGGCGGAGCTGCGCGCCCTGCCGGCCGGCCGCTAGGCGCTGCCTACTCGGTGGGGCCGTTGCCCAGGCCGGGGGGCGGGTTGCCCTGGCTGCCGCCGGCCTTCGGAATGCCCATTTTCTCTTCACGCTTCTGCTGGTAGCGCGTAAACTGGCTGCCCGTGAGCACGTCCTTGAGCTGCTCTAGCCGGGCCAGGCCAATGGCGTCGATGTAGCTGCGCAGCTTGGCGGGGTCCTGGCGGTAGCGCAGGCGGGCGGCCTCCACGTTGCGCACCGAGGCCACGTTGATGGTGCGTACTTTCTCGGTCTGGGCGGGCGTCAGGCCGAGGCCCTGCGTCATGTTAGCAGTCAGCGCGTCGGCCCGGCTTTGCACCGTGGCCTCGTTGGGGGCGGCTTGGGTAGGCGCGGTGGCCCTAGGGGCGGCGCGGGGCGTTTGGGCTAGGGCCGGCACCGCGCCAGCCAGCACGAGCGCGGCAGTCAGAATATTCTTGGTAAGCATATAAAGCAGCGGAGTAGGCCAGGAGAAAACGAGTGTTCAGAGCCAGCCTAGGCCAACCCCTGACCGGCAAAGCTAGTTTGGTGCCAAGTCATAAAAAAAGCCGCTGACGAGCAGCGGCTTTTTCGGGGAGGCGGCAGAAACCTAGGGTTTAATGATTACCGTGCCAGTGGTGCCATCGGCGCTGGGAGACAGCGTGATGGTGTAGGTGCCAGCCGTCGTAATCTGCAAGTTATTTTTGCCGTTAACGAGTGTAACGCCTTTAGCTAAAGCACTATTTGTAATGTCGCCGGTGTTGCCGGCCGTGCCAAAGTTCACGCCCCAGTCGTTGTTAGCGCGGAACTTGAACTCGCCCGCATTCAAGGGCATAGTGGCCTTAAAGGTCTGGGTGTAGCAGTCGTAGGTCAGGGCTTTATCGGTGTTCCAATCGGTGCCGGCCGGGCCAATCAGGCTCCAGGTGCGGCCGGTGGTGTTAGGCACGCATACCGGCGTGGGCGTACCCGTCAACGTCACTACCGACGAGTTTTGAGTGGGTGCAGTCGTGCTTACCGAGGCCACTACCCGCGCATCAACCTGCGCCGTGGCGCCGTAGGCCACGCCTAGGGCAAAGAAAGCGTTGGCCAACTGCGACTTGGTGAGCGTGAAGGTGCCGGGCGTAGTGCTGCTCGCCACCACTTGCGGGCTGCTAAAAGTACCGCCCTTCTTATCTATCTGCAGCGAGTAGGTCGTAACGGCCGGAAAGCCGAAATCGGCCGCCGTGTACGTGAAAGTAGCCGCTGTAGCATTGGCATTGGTGGTCGTTAGCACCAGGTCGGGCGCCGTGGTAGAGGTGGTGAGAGCCGGGGCCGCCGCGGTTTTGAGCACCACCTGCGACTCGTCCTTCTTACAGGCAGTGACGCCCAGCACCAATAGCGCAAAGGCACTAGTCGCTACCCGAGTAAACCAAGTATTCATAAAAGTTAAAAAAGCGGGTGAGAAAAGAAAAGCTAAACCGTGTTTCCTAGGCCCTGAACTTGCGGCCAGCGCCAAAAGTTCAAGGGGCCTAGGAAAGCTATAGTGGGTTAGTAACCAGGGTTTTGCGGTAGGTTGGGGTTGGCTACCCGGTCGGTGTTGGGGATGGGAAACAGGGTGCGGAAGGTTTCCACATCCTTGCCCGCCTGCACGCCGCCCTTGAAGGCCCAGTTGTAGCCGGTGGTGTACACGCCGAAGCGAATGAGGTCGGTGCGGCGGTGGCCTTCCCAGAACAACTCGCGGGCGCGCTCATCCAGAATCGAGCTGAGCGTGAGGGCGCCGGCCGTGGTGGCCGAAGCACCGGCGCGGGCCCGAATCTGGTTAACGTAGGCTAGGGCTTGCGTGGCCGAGCCACCCGAGCCGCCGCGCAGCACGGCCTCGGCATACATGAGCATCACGTCGGCCAGGCGGAACATGGGGAAGTCGGTGTCGGGGAAGGTGACGTTGGAACCCGGTGCGCCGGTCGAGGTCACGTTGCGGTACTTGGCAATGAGCGGACCGCTGCTAAACTGCCCTAGGGTATCTACGCGCGGGTTCTGGCCCTGGAACACAAACAGCTGCGAGCGGGCGTCGTTGGGGTTGCGCGCGGTGGTTGAGCCAAACAAGCCGGTAAGGGCCGGCTTGGTGCGCAGGCCCGACCAGCCACCGTCGATGCCGGCCTGGGCGGCCGTGTAGGCGCGGCCGTTGGGCGCGTGCACCAGGTAGGTCATGCCCCCGTAGGTTTGGGTGCGGGTGCCATCGAAAGTGATGGGGAAGATAATCTCGTTACGGGCGTCGGTCGTGTTGTTGTCCGCCAAAAACAGGTTGGCGTAGCTCGGGCTCAGGCTGTAGCCAGAGCTAGCGGCTAGCACCTTGTTGGCGTAAGTGATGGCATCGGTCGAGCGGTCGGTGCCGGTGTACACCTTGGCGTTGAGATAGAGCTTGGTGAGCAGCGTCCAGAGCACGGCCTTGTCGGCGCGGGCATACACGGCCTTCGGAGCTAGCAGGGCGCCGCTGTTGTCGTCCAAGGCATCGAGCGCTTTCAGCTCCGACTCGACGTAGGCGAACATATCGGCGCCTTTCTTATACTGCGGCGTGGTGCCGATGGCGTCGGTTTCGGTGGCGAAGGGGCCGCCGCCAAACAAATCGATGGCGTGCCAGTAGCTGAGGGCGCGCAGCAGGCGGGCTTCCGAGCGGTAGGTGCGCACGGTGTTGAGGCTGGCGGCCGGAATACCCCGCGACGACAGGTTGGCGTCCGACGTCTGGCGGATGAACTCGTTGCACAAGCCCACTTCGTAGAACACCCGGTCGTAGGTGGCGCGCACAAACTCGTTGTCGGCGTTCCACTGCAGGGTGTTCACCTGGGGCAGGGTGCCGTCGTTCCAGCCAATCACGGCCTCATCGGTGGTGATTTCCTGCAGCTGCCAGTACTGGCGGATGTAGTTTGAGAAGCCTTCGTCGATGCCCGAAATGTCGGGGTTACCGGCCGGACCCTGCTGGCCGCTCACCGCGAAGGTGGCGTAGAGGCGGGCCAGCACCTGCTGAATCTGGGCTGGGTCGGCATACACGACGTTCGACGAGGCCGCGTAGTCGGGCGATTGGTTGAGGTCCTTGGTGCACGAGGGGGCTAGGGCCGAAATACCGGCAGCCATGGCCATTATTCCCAGCGTGCGAGTGAAGTTGCGTTGCATAGTAGTTGGATGGGAAAATTAGAGACCAAGGTTCAGGCCGACGGTGAACGTACGAGCCCGGGGGTAAATCGTATTGTCGATGCCCTGAGTTGCTGGAGGACCAGCATTATAAATCTCAGGGTCAAGACCTTTATAATTGGTAATCAGGAACAGGTTCTGACCGGCGGCCGTCAGGGTCAAGGTGGTGCCCTTCTTAATAATGGCGCCGAAGTTGTAACCGAGCGTAGCATTCTGCAAGCGCAGGAACGACCCGTTTTCGATGAAATAATCCGAGAAATACTGAGCCGTGGTGAAGCGCGAAGCCAGGAATTCCTGGGTCTTATTACTTACGAAGCCCGACGAGTTCTGGTCGTAGTAGCTGTTGGCGCGCACGTTGTTATACACGTAGTTGCCTAGGTTGGCACGCAGCGTAAAGGCCAGGTTGAAGCCCTTGTAGCTGGCGTTGGCACCGCCACCCAAAATCCACTGCGGGCGCGGCGAATGGTAGCGGTAGCGGTCGGTGCTGTTGATAACGCCGTCGCCGTTGGCATCCACGTACACGCCTTGCAGCGGCAGGCCGTTGGCGTCGTACACCTGCTGGTTCACGTAGAACGACTGCGTGGGGTAGCCCACGGTGTTAATCTGAATGTTATTGCCTACGCCGCCCGAGATGCCGCCCGTGGGCTGCCCCACGTCGTTGCCCGAACCGTAGATAGTCAGCTGGGTCAGCTTGTTCTGGTTGTAGGTAGCGTTGGCGTTCACCGTGATGTTCACCTTGTCGCCCTTCACCAGGTCGAGGTTGGTGATGATTTCCACCCCGCGGTTGGTCAGCGAGCCCACGTTGAAGTTACCCGCATTTGAGAGGCCCGACAGGTCGGGGATGTTCACGAAGTTGAGCAGGTTCTTGGTGTCGCGGCGGTACACGTCCACCGAGCCGTACACCCGGCCGCCGGCAAAACCGTAGTCCAAGCCCACGCCGTAGGTCGTGGTGGTTTCCCAGGTGATGTTGGGGTTGTACTGGTCGGGGCGCAGGGTGCGGAAAAACTGGTTGCCCAGCTGGTACTGCGCCGTGGCGTTGCTCAGCGTGAGCGAAGCCAGGAAGGGGTAGTAGGCGCCGCCTAGGTCCTGCTGGCCGGTCTGGCCGTAGTTGAGGCGCAGCTTCAGCTCCGAGATGGCGGTCGAGTTCTTCAGGAAGTTCTCACCCTTGAGGCGCCAGGCAAACGCGCCCGAGGGGAAGTAGCCGAAGTGGTTGGGGTTGAAGCGCGAGGTGCCATCGGCGCGGAACGTGCCCGTGAAGAGATACTTATCGCCGATGTTGTAGTTGAGGCGGCCGTAGAAGCCAATCAACACGTTGGTGTTGAGGTAGGTAAAGGCGCCTGAGTAGCTCGGCACCGCCGCCAGGTATACTGCGCCGTTAGCCAGGTTATCGTCGAAGTTGTAGCTCCGGTTCTGGAATTTCTGGTACGAGTAGCCCGCCAGCAGGTCCAGCCGGCCGGGGCCTACCGTACGCTCATACTTCAGGTAGGCTTCCAGGATGGTGTTAGTCAAGTCCTGAGCATACTGGTTGTTAACCCCGCCCCGGTTTACCACGCCGTTGATGGTCACCTGGCGGAAGTAGTTGGAGGCCGCATTGGCCGGCACGAAGGTGGTGCCGCGGCCGCGCTGCACGTCGTAGCCCAGGTTCACGTTGGCGCTCAAGCCCGGCACGAAGGGCAGCTTGTAATTCACCTGCACGTTACCGATGCTGCGCTTCACCGAGCTGCGGTTGCGGTTCTGGTTGATGAGGCCCACGGGGTTGCGGGTAGCCAGTGTCAGCAGGGTGCCACCGCTCGTCGACTCGTAGTAGCCGCCGTAGGGCGAGCCGTCGGCGTAGATGGGCTGAGTGGGGTCGAAGTTGACGGCCGCGCCCACGGCGCTCTGGTCCGAGAAGTTGTTGTCAATCCAGGAGCCCTTCACGTTCAGGTCGATGCGCAGGTCGCCGTTCAGCAGCACCGGCGACAGGTTGATAGCGCCGGTGTAGCGCTTCAGGTCGTTGCGCTTCAAGATGCCCTCTTGGTAGAGGTAGCCCGTGGAGATGCGGTAGGGCACTACGCCCGCGGCCCCGCTAAAGCTCACGTTGTTATCGGCCGTGTAGGCCGTGCGGTAAATCTCGCGCTGCCAGTCAGTGCTAGCGTTGCCTAGGGTGGCTTTCTGGCCGGTAGTGCCGTACTGGTTCACCACATCACGGAACTGGGCGGCGGTGAGCACGGGCACATACTTGGCTGGCGTAGCCAGCGACATTTGGGTGCTCACATTCACGTGAAACTGGTCGCCCGATACGCCGTGCTTGGTCGTTACCAGAATAACGCCGTTCGAGGCGCGCACCCCGTAAATGGCCGTCGAGGAAGCATCCTTCAGGACCGTAATGCTCTCAATATCATTGGGGTTGATGAGCGACAGGGGGTTTGAGGCACCCGCCAGGCCGGTATTATCCACCGGCACGCCGTCAATGACGATAAGCGGCTGGTTGGAGGCGTTCAGCGACGAGCCACCGCGGATGAGAATCTGGGTGCTGGCGCCGGGGGCGCCGCCCGCGGTCGTAATCTGTACGCCGGCCACCTTGCCTTGCACCAATTGCTCGGGGTTGGTTACCTGGCCTTTCACAAACTGCTTCTCGCTAATTTGCTCCACGGCGCCGGTCAGGTCCTGCTTGCGCTGGGTGCCGTAGCCAATCACAACGGCCTCGCCCAGGGCGGTGGCGTTTTCGCTCAGGGTTTGGGCAGGTACGTTGGTCGTTTGGCCGGCCGCTACGGTAATGGGCTGGCGCTTGGTGTTGTAGCCCACAAAGGAGATAACCAGGGTGTGGGGCCCGGCCGGCACGCCCGGAATGGAGTAGGTGCCGTCGACGTTGGTAGAGCTGCCCAGGGTGGTGCCCTCAATGAGGACCGTTACGCCTGGCAGGCCTTCGTTTTTGCTATCGGCCACGCGGCCACTCACGGTGCCGGTACCAGACTGGGCTAGGGCCACTCCAACGGAGCTGGCCAAGCCAATTAGCAACAAGAAGAGAAACCGGAATTTCTCTAAGTAGGAGTGTTTCATAGAAGTGAAACGGGTGGGGGAAAAGTGAAAAGTGGAGTTCGATGTACCAAGTAAAGCCTTGAAAATAAGTAGTTTATTTGGTAGGATGTAAGCGGGGGGACGGCTGGCTTAGCTAAAAAAAGGCCAGCCACAATCGATTGTGGCTTTACGTTTCTGGTAAGGTTTAGAAATTGTTAAATCTTACTCCAAGATAATTGCCCGTGCCCCTAGGGTGGCTAAGCTGGCTCCCATTATTTGCGTTTAGCTGCCGGCTGATTGGGCAGCCGCTTTGCCGCTATTGGCCAGTGGGTGGGCCCTTGGTTGTACTGCAAGGGTGTGGCCCTAAAAGGCTACCGGCGAGATGCTGAAAAGTATTTAAAAGCAACTTGTTGATTTATAGTAAGTAATGACTTACTTTTAGCTTATTGGGGCGGCAAAGGTAATGAGAAGTCGATATAACTTTTCTCGCGGCGGCTTTTCGCCTACTTGCTGCCCCTAGGGAGCTGGCCAGGGGTAAAAAAATACGGGTGACGGGTCCGGGGTGGCCTTAGCGCCACTGGCGGGGCCTAGGGTGGCCGGGGCGGCCGGCAGCAGTCGGCGATGGCAAAACGCGAAAATTTTGCCGCGGGGTCTGTTTGCGCGAGGCAGGGCGCGGGGCCAGCAGTCTCCTGGGCCCGCCCGCCGCGAGCTTGCGAAAAGCAGGGCAATGCTTTAGCTTTGGCTAGTCATTCCTGCCCTTATGAAAATTATTCGTTATTCTATTGTACTAGTAGGCTTATTAAGCATGGTGTGCGGCGCGGCGCGGCGCGCGGCCGCCCAGGTAGTGCCCGCCCGCCCGCCCGCCAAGCCGGTGCCTAGGGCCACCGCCGCTCCCAAGCCCGCGCCCAGGGCCACCGCCACCCCCCGGCCGGCCGGCACCCGGCCAGCGGGCACCCGGGCCCCACTGGCCCCTAAAGCCCCCCCCGCCCCGATAGAAGCTGCCCAGCGCGTGGAGCCCGAGGAAGTGAAGCCCCCGGTAGTGATTCGAAAAGTGAAGCTGCAAGACCCCGTGCTGGTATTTTACCAGCAGGGTGCCCCCACCAACGCCGTGCAGCAACTGCTGATGGAGGAAAAAAACCTGCCCCTGCTCAAAACAGAGTCGCTCGAAAAGCTGGTGGAGCGCCGCGAGGTATTCATTGACGGCCTGGGCAACTACCCCCCGCCCGCCAGCGATGCCGAAAAATTTCGCCTGACGGGCGTGAGTTTGCTGGCGAGCAGCGAGAAGCGCAAAGCGGCCCCCGACGGCCGCAGCACCTACGCTCGCCTGAAAGTGCCTAGCCCCGGCGACCTGTACGTGGTGCGCGAGTCGGCCGAGGACTACCGCCACTTCGTGAGCGGCCCCCAGAAGCAAGGCGCGCGCATCGACTTCTCCGTCAACGGCTTGCCGGGCGTCGACTCGGTGCGGGCGGCTTATACGCTGCGCAAGATTGACCTCTCGGAGCGCGGCGCGGGCAGCGGTGACATTATTCGCTAACCGCTTAGACCCTAGGCGTATGCAGCTGAGCGCAGCCATTGCCCAGCACGTGCTGGATGTGCACAGCGGTGGCAACTGGACCGAGGTAGACTTGGCCCATACCCTGGCCGATGTGACGCTGACCGAGGCCACCACCCGCACGCCCGCCTCGGTCAACACGCTGGCGAGCCTGGTGCGCCACCTCACCTTCTGGAACCGGGTAATGGCGCGCCGCGCCCACGGCCAGCCTACCGAAATAGGCCCGGCCAATGGCTTCGACGCGGGCCCGGCCCTAGGCACCGAGGCCGACTGGCAGGCCCTACGCGCCGACCTTACCCGCTCGGGGGAGGAGCTGGCCGCCGCCATCCGGGCCGTGCCCGACGAGCAGCTAACCGCCGCCATTCTGCCGGGTTATTCGTCGGCCTACAAAAACCTGCAGGGCGCCGTCGAGCACCTGCACTACCACCTCGGGCAGTTGGTCATCCTGAAAAGCCTGGTGCGGGCCCGGCCGAACGTAAGCTGAGTGCGTAGCCGGCAGGCGCCGCGGTTTGCTAGGACCTGCCAGGTACCTAGGCAGCTGGCCTTTCGCCCCTAGGTGAGCGCGTTCAGTCATTCGCCATGCGGCCGGGCCAATATTTGCGGCATGAAATGGAGGAGCGGTTGCCGGTGGAGCGGCGCGCTGGCCCTAGGGCTGGCTTTGGGGGCCAGCTGCCCGGTGCGGGCCCAAACGATGCTGCGCGTGGCAGTGCCCGCCACTACGCCGGCCGGCCCTATTTACGTGGCCGGCTCGTTCAACGCCTGGCAGCCGGCCGCACCGGGCTTCGCGCTCAGTCGCCAGCCCGATGGCAGCTACCAGCTCACGCTGCCCGCCACCGTGCGCGGGCCCCAGGAGTTTAAGCTGACGCGCGGCAGCTGGGCTACCGGCGAGGCCGACGCCAGCTTTCAGGCGGCGCCCAACCGCCACGCCGACTTTGGGCCCGGCCCCGCTACGCTGCCGCTGCAAGTAGCCGCCTGGCAAGACCAGCGCCCTACCAGCGCCCCGCCGCCCGCGCCCAAGCCCCATACCCTCACGGGCAACGTGCGGGTGCTGACCGACTCCTTTAAGCTGCCGCAGCTGGGTGGGCGCGCCCGCCGGGTGTGGCTATACCTGCCGCCCGACTATTCGGGCATGAGTTTGCGCCGCTACCCGGTGCTGTATATGCAAGACGGCCAAAACGTGTTTGACGACGCTACGGCCTACAGCGGCGAGTGGGGCGTGGATGAAACCCTAGGGCAGTTGGGGGCCAGCGGCGCTAGCACTGCCGGCTGCATTGTGGTGGCCGTAGACAACGGCGGCGAGCGCCGCCTCGACGAGTATTCACCCTGGCTTAATACCGAGCTGAAGCACGGTGGCGAGGGTGATGCCTACGTCAACTTCTTGGCCTTCACCCTCAAGCCCTACATCGACAGCCACTACCGCACCCTGCCCGATGCCGCCCACACCGCCATTGCGGGCAGCAGCATGGGCGGCCTCATCGCGCTGTATGCGGGCCTGAAATACCCGATGGTGTTCGGGCGGGTGGGGGTGTTTTCGCCCGCCATCTGGTTTGCCAAAGACTCGCTACTGAGCTACGAGCGCCGCCACCGGCCCGCCCCGCTCAGCAGTCGCTTCTACTTCGTGGCGGGCCCGGCCGAAAGCGAAACCATGCTGCCCCTGATGACGGCCGCCCGCAACGGCCTGCTGGCGCGGGGCGTGCCGGCCAGCCACCTCGCCTTCAAGGCTCCGGCCGACGGGCAGCACAGCGAGTGGTTCTGGCGGCGCGAGTTTGGCCCCGCTTACCGCTGGCTGCTGGCCGAATAAGGCAATGGGTTAATGTGAAAATGTATAAATATACTATTTTCTGATTATCAAATATTTATAAAAACAGAACGTCATGCTGAGCCTGTCGAAGCATCTCTACCGCAGCACTAATCTTAACGATTGAGTTTAGTGACGCGGGAGAGATGCTTCGGCAAGCTCAGCATGACGTTTTTCTGCTCTCATGTTTTCAAATAACTGATTAGCAGCTACTAGTAGCTTTAATAATGTGGAAATAAGCGGAAATAGATTTTTCCGTATCCTTGCATTCCTGAATTTTTACATTCTACATATTCCCTACATTAGCACATTTTCCCATCTATTCCTATATTTGCCACCGTATGCGCCGCCATTTACTAGTCATTATGTGCCAGATTAACCGACCCAAACCGGGTTTCGGAATCGCGCGTAGTGGCCGGCTGCCATGGGTATCAAGCAACTAAGATGCTACCGCCCCTTCTCCTCAGCTAAACTCCTAAAGCCCGATTCCAGCCCGACTGGAATCGGGCTTTTTTTTACCCTTCTCTTATTTCTTAGGCTATGACTCTGCACCTGCTTGCCCGCCCCCATCACCCCGCCGCGCCCGCCTCGGCCACGGTCTGGAAAATGCTGTTTGATAGGCAGCAGGCGCTGCTACACCGCTGGGCGCGGCCCGAGATAACGCGCGCCCTGGCCGAACTGGGGTTGCGCCGCGACGCGCTGCCCAACCCCACGGCCCTGGCGCAGTTGGTGCACCAGCGCACCGGCTGGACGCTGCTCTTCACGGGGGCGCCGGTAGCCGAAGCCGCCTACTACGCCGCCCTGGCCCGGCGCGAGCTGCCGGTAGTATCGCGCCTGCGCACGTTCAGCGAGTTCGACCAGCCCCCCGGCGGCCCCGATTTGTTTACCGATGCGCTGGGGCGCCTGCCGCTGCTGCTCGAAGCCGGCTATGCCGACGCGCTGCAGCAGCTAGGCCAGGCGTGGGCGCTGGCCACCACGCCGGCGGCCCTAGGGCTGCTTCGCCGCTTCGCCCGCGCCACCTTCGAGCTGGGGCTGCTGGCCGGCGCGCCCGGCGCCCGGCCCCAGCCCTACGGCACGGCGCTACTCACGGCGCCCGGCCCGCTGCACGCCCTGGCCGCCGCCGAAGCCGCTCAGCTGCGCCCCCTGGCGGGCGCGGCGCGGTACCTGGCCCTGCAAGCCGCCCCCGGGGCCGCCCTGCTCGCCGAAGCTTCCGCGTATTTCGTGGCCCAAAGCTGGGCCGAGCTAAGCGCCGAGCTGCACCAGCTGCGCCAGGAGCTGGCCGCTACCCAGCGCCCGGCCTTAGGGCCCCATACCACCTCCGCGCCTAATGTGTCGGCCACTGGCCGCGCCCAAGCATTTGCCGCGCGGGTATCAAGCTTGCGGCAGGTGGAGTAAAGGTTCGTTAGGCAGTTTTGGTTAGAGCTACCATCGACTGAAAAGAACGTCATGCTGAGCTTGTCGAAGCATCTCTACCGCGTAACTAATTCCAAACGTTAGGATTACTTACGATGGAGAGATGCTTCGACAAGCTCAGCATGACGTTCTTTTCAGTCGATGGTAGTGTCTTTTGCCTTTTAACCCAGCTGCTGCCCTAGGCCTTCAGGCGGGCTTTGAGGTAAGCCAGGGCTTTTTGGTGGGCGTCGGCGGCCAGGGCCTGGTTGTACTTGGGGTTCGAGGGGTTGGCAAAGGCGTGGTCGGCGGGATACTCCTTCACCGTTACCTTCTTGCCGGCGGCGGCCATGTTCTTCTCAAACTGCGCCACTACCTCGGGGTTTATCCACTTGTCCTGCTCGGCAAACAGCCCCAGCACGTCCGAATTCAGGGTCTTGAGTTTAGCCACGTCTTTTTCGGGCATGCCGTAGTACATGACGCAGCCCACCGTTTGCTTGCCGCCCAGCAAGGCGCTCTGCAAGCTCCAGCCGCCGCCAAAGCACCAGCCGATGCTGGCAAACTGCGCCTTGGGGCCCGCGTACAGCTCGGCGCCCTTAATGATGGCCGTGGCGCGGTCGGTGGTGACGGCTTGCATCAGCTTGCCGGCTTCTTCGGGGGTGGTGGCCACCTGGCCGTCGTAGAGGTCGAGGGCCAGCACGTTCACGCCTGGCAGCTCCTCGGCATACTTGGCCGCCTCCTTCTTGATGTAGTCGTTCAGCCCCCACCACTCGTGGATAACGAATAGGTACTTGTTAGAGGGCTTGGCGCTCTTGATTTCAAAGGCGTGGCCGGTTTTGCCGTCGGGGGTTTTGAACTCAATAGCTTGGCCGGCGCCCTCGTAGCGGTAGGGCAGGGGCGCCTCGTGGCCGCCCGAAAAGTCCTTATTAGCGGCTAGCATGGCGAAGGCCTCGGTAGCGTTGGGGCCGCCGGCGGGGCGCACGCAGCAGCTCAGCGTTTGGGCCTGGGCGGTGGCGAGGCCTAGGGCTGCGGCGGCGAGTAAGAGCAACTTTTTCATAAAGGGGAGTGAATGGGATGAAACTGTTGGGGCAACCGGCCTAGGGGGCACAGGTTTAGTAGTTATTAAAAAAGGCGGTCATGCTCATCTGGCGTCCGCCTGCCGAAGCATCTCTACCGCATCGTTGAACGGCGTGGTAGAGATGCTTCGGCAGGCGGACGCCAGATGAGCATGACCGCCTTTTTTGACTGCATTAGCCTAGCAGTTCCCCCGCGCCTACCGGCCGCCGGGTGGGCAGTACTGGTGCAGGAAGTCGGTATAGGTGGCGGCTAGGTGGCGGCTGGTACCCTCGCCCTCCGAGATGCTGTGAGTGCGGTTGGGGTAGCTCATCAGGCTGAACACCTTACCCTGGCGCACTAGCTCGTTTATCATCTGCTCGCAGTTGTTGTAGTGCACGTTGTCGTCGCCGGTGCCGTGAATGAGCAGCAGGTGCCCGCGCAAGCCCTGCACGTGGGCCAAGGGCGAGTTATCCACGAAGTAGTGCTTATCCTCGGGTAGCAAACCCATGTAGCGCTCCTGGTAGATGTTGTCGTAGTTGAGCTGGTTATCGACGGCGGCGATGCTGATGCCGGTTTTGTAAATCTTGGGGTACTGCATCAGCAGGCTGAGCGTGCTCGAGCCGCCGCCGCTCCAGCCCCACACGGCCACGCGGCTGGTATCGACGTAGCTGTTTTTCAGCACTTCGAGCGCGCCCATGGCCTGGTCGCGGATGTTGAGCTTGCCGATGTTGTGGTAGATGGCCTTGCGGAATTCGCGCCCCCTAGGGGCCGGCGCGCCCCGGTTGTCGAGCGAGGCGTAGATGTAGCCATCGTCGGCCATGTTGCCTTGGTAGAGGCGGTTGAGGCCCGTGCCCACGCGGTCGACCACCGTTTGGCTGGCCGGCTCGCCATACACCATAAATACGATGGGGTATTTCTTCTGGGGGTCGAAGTTGGTGGGCTTCACCATCCAGCCATCGAGCGTCACGTTATCCACCGTTTTCACCTGGAAAAACTCCACGTTGGGCAGCTTGAAGCCCGCCGCGCCGGGGCGCGCCGCGGCCGGGCTGCCGCCTAGGGGCTGGTGGGCGGGCAGGCTCACCACGTCGGCCACCGGCAGGGTGCGGCTGCTGGAGAAGTTGTGCAGCGCCAGCTTGCCGTTGGGCGAAATGTCGTAGCTGTGGGTGCCCGCCTCGGCGGCCGGCGTCACGCGGGTGGCCGAGCCGCCCTTCAGCGGGGCGCGGTAGAGGTAGCGCTGGGTGGCGTTGGTGGGCGAGGCCAGGAAGTAAAGCTGCCCGCCCTTCTCATCGATGCTTTCGAGGCTAATAACGTCGTAGTTGCCCGGCGTCAGTAGTTTCTCGTGGCCCTGGCGGTCGATGGCGTAGAGGTGGCGCCAGCCGTCTTTCTCGCTGCTCCACACAAACTTCTGGCCCTTGTCAATCCAGTTCCAGCCCACGGCGCCCTCCTTGGCATCCACCCAGGCCTTGTCGGTTTCGGTATAAATGGGCTTGGCCGCGCCGGTGGCGGTAGTCACCAAGATTAGCTTACTCTCGTTCTGGCGGCGGTTGAGCTGCTGCACAATCAGCTCGCCCGGCCCGGCCCACTCCATGCGCGGCAGGTAGTGCTGCACGGCGTCGCCGGGGATGTCCATCCACTTAGTAGCGCCGCCCGCGGCCGGTACTACGCCAATGCGGCAGCGGCTGGGGTCTTCGCCCACCACCGGGTATTCCACCGGTACGGTGTAAGGATAGAGCTTGCTGGTAGTATTCAGCATCAAGTAGTTGGGCGTTTTGCGGGCGTCGAGCTGCCAGTAGGCAATACTCTGCCCGTCGGGCGCCCACCGGAAGCCGTCGCGGCAGTCCAGTTCCTCCTCGTACACCCAGTCGAAGGTGCCGTTGATGAGCTTGTCGGTGCCGTCGCTGGTAAGCTGCGTGATGGCGTGGTCGGCCAGGTTTTCCACGTACAGATTGTGCTCGCTCACGTAGGCCACGCGCCCGCCGTCGGGCGAGAACTTGGCAAACATCAGCGACGACACGGGCCGGCCCTTGCCCAGCTGGCTGAGCTGCTTGCTGTCGAGGTCGTACAGCCAGTAGTCGCCGCGGGTGTCGTAGCGCCACACCTTCTGGGTGTTGGTGTTGAGCAGCACCCGGCGGCCCGAGCCCGACAGCTCGAAGCGGCGCACTTGCAGCGGCTCGCTCTGGCCGGCCGGCGTGAGCTGCTGCTTGCTGATGAGCACAGTGGTTTTGGTGGGCGTGCGGGCATCTACCAGCACCAATTCGTTGTTTTGCACCCGGCGGTAGCCGTAGCCGTCGGCCGTCCACTGGGTGCCGGGGCCCACCTGGGCCTGGGCCGCCGGGACCGCGGCCAGCAGCCCTAGGGCCAGCGCCGCCATCGCAGGGCGGAAATGAATGAGGGTCATTAAAAGGGAGGGATTTTTTAGCTTTTTGCTTCGCAAAGATGCGGATTGGGTGCTGGGGTTGCCGTGTGCCAAAGCGTATGTAAAAAGAACGTCATGCTGAGCTTGTCGAAGCATCTCTACCGCGCAAGTAATCCTAACGACTAGGTCTACTTGCGCGGTAGAGATGCTTCGACAAGCTCAGCATGACCGCCTACGTAGGCTGCTAGCCAGTACCCTAGGCCCCCGTTTGCACCACGGCGCCCAGCTCGGTTAGCAGCGAGAACAGGCCCACGTAAGTGCGGTTGAGGTACACAAAGTGGGCCGAACCGCGCGGCTCGCGCTGCTGCTTAAGCTGCTCGTCCTGCATCAGGTCATCCCCTAGGGCATACAGGCTCTTGAGGTAGGCCGGGTCGCCGAAGTCGAAGGTGGCCTGGCGGAAGGGGCGGCCTACCAGTTCCAGCGACTGGCGCAGGGTGCGCAGGTACATGGCGCGCAGGGCGGGCGGGTCGGTGGGGCGCAGCACGTGGGCCTCGGTCAGCAGGGCTTCGAGGCGGGCGGGGTCGCCTAGGGTATCGGGGGCTAGCAAGGCCAAAAACTGCTGCTGCTCCAGCGCCGGCACGTCCTTCACGCAGCCGAAGTCGAGCACGCCCACCGTGCCGCCCTCGGTGTCGCTGAAGAGGAAGTTGCCGGGGTGCGGGTCGGCGTGGAGCTGGCGCAGCTCGCGCAGCTGGTACATGTAGAAATCCCACAGCGCCTGGCCGAGCTGGTTGCGCACCTGCTGGCTGGGGCTGGTGGCCTGAAACTCCTGCAAGTGCTGGCCGGGCAGCCAGTCCATGGTGAGGATGCGGGCGGCCGACAGGGCGGGGTAGTAGCTGGGAAATTGCAAGTGGGGCAGGTGGCCGCACTTGGCCGCGATGGCCTGGGCGCGGCTCAGCTCCAGCTTGTAGTCGGTTTCTTCAAGCAGGCGGGCCTCCACCTCGGCCAGGTAGGGGCGCAGGGTTTCCTCCTTCAGGCCCATGATGCGCAGGGCCACCGGCTTCACCATGGCAATGTCGGAGCGGATGCTGGCGCCCACGCCGGGGTACTGCACCTTCACGGCCAGCGCCTTGCCCAGCTTGCGCGCCGCGTGCACCTGCCCGATGCTGGCCGCCTGCCGCGCGCTCATGTCAAACTCGTCGAACACCTCCTGGGGCGAGCGCCCAAAGGCATCGCGGAACGCCTTGACCACCAGCGGCCCCGAGAGCGGCGGCGTTTGGTACTGCGCCTGCCGGAACTGCTCGGCGTAGGCCGGGGGCAGCAGGTTTTTCTCCATCGCCAGCATCTGGGCCACTTTCAGCACCGAGCCTTTCATCTCGCTCAGCGTGCCGTACAGCTCCTCGGCGTTGGCCTGGTGCAGGTCGGCCATGGCCGAGTCGGCCCCCACGGCGCGCTTGGCGTAGTGCTGCACGTAGTTGGCGCCCACCTTCAGGCCGGTTTTGGCAAAGCGGGCGGCGCGGGCCACCTTAGAGGTCGGCAGCGATTCCTGCGGCTGGTTGTGGTCGGAGGGCATAGATGGGTAATAGGCTAAACCAGAACGTCATGCTGAGCTTGTCGAAGCATCTCTACCGCATCGTTGAACGGCGTGGTAGAGATGCTTCGACAAGCTCAGCATGACGTGCTTACTTAATGAATCTTTCGATAAAAACTATTCGTGCTTGTGCAGCAAAAACCGGCCGAAGTCAAAGGCCGAATCCAGCGTATTGCGGCCCACCAAATCGAAGCTCAGGGTAACGGCTTTTTCCACGGCCGCGTCGGTGCGCTCAAAATTGGCCGACTCGTCGCGCACGAAAAACAGCAGGATGAATTGCAGCTGACGCAGGAACAGGCGGCCGTAGTTGTCTTCCAGCATGGGGCGGCGGGCTACCTCGCCGGTACCGTGGCCCTCGCGCAGCAGCTCCGCCACAAAGCGCTTAAACTCGTCCTCAAATTTACTGAGCACTCTTGGGATAACCGCCGGCCGGAAGCGCTGCGAGCGCCCTAGGGCCAGTAGCGCGTAGCTGCGGTTGTTCTTGAGAATTTCGAGCAGCGTGTAATAGAAAGCCAGCAGCTTTTCGCGGGCGCCGTAGCCCTGCCAGGCGGGTTCCTGGCTGGCCTGCGTCAGCGCGTCGCGCCCAAAGTCGGCCCATAGCTCGCGGTCGAGGGCCCCGAACGAGGCGTAGGCGCGGTAAAACTCACTTTCCGAAATGCCTTGCGCATCGGCAAAGGCAAAGACGGTTTTGGGGGCGTGGCCGTGGCGGCGCACGTAGTCGAGGTAGGCGGCTTTGAGGGCAGATGCTTCCATGCCCGTATAACCGCGTTGGGGCGGGCGTAGTTCGGCCGCTTTGGTAGTGAAGCTGACCCTAGCGCAACTTATAGAGCCGCGCCCCAAACAGCGCAATGAAGGCGTAGCACACGATGGGCAGGTAATAAGCCGCCCCAATGTCGTGGTTGGCGATTTTGCCCATCAGAAAAGGAAAGAACGCGCCGCCCGCCACGGCCATCACCAGCACCGACGAGGCCTGCGGAATCAGCGGCCCCAGGTCCTTGATGCCCAACGAGAAAATGGTGGGAAACATGATGCTGAAGAAGAAATTAATCAGCAGCAGCGCGATAAAAGAAGGCCAGCCCCAACCCTGGGCCACCAGCAGGCACATGAGCACGTTGGCCAGGGCGAAGGTGGCCAGCAGCTTGCTGGGGGCAATGTAGTTCATCAGGAAAGTGCCTACGAAGCGGCCCGCCATCATCAAAAACATGAAGCCGGAGAAATACTTGGCCGCCAGCGCATCAGAAAAATGCATTTTCTCGACCCCATAGTTGATGAAGAAAGCCCAGGTGCCGCCCTGCGCCGCCACGTTCAGGAACTGCGCCACCCAGGCCCAGACGAAGTGCCGGTGCTGCAGCAGCTTCCGGGCCGGGGCCGCGTGCAGCCCCTCCTCGGCCGTGCCGCTGTAGAAGCCGGCTTCGGGTTCGGCCGGTAGTTCGGCGGCGTGCACGTCGTGCAGCGGCGGCACCCGCACGAAGGCAAATGCCACCCCAATAGCCGCGATGACGCTACCAATGGCTACGTAGAGCGTTTTCACGGAGCTTAGGTCGCCCGCGATGTGCGTGCCGCTCAAAATGAAGTGGCTGCCAATCAGCGGCCCAATGACTGCCCCTAGCCCGTTGAACGACTGCCCGAAGTTGACGCGCCGGTCGCTGCTAGCCTGCGGCCCCAGCGCGGCGATGAAGGGGTGCGCCACTGCTTCGAGGGTGGCTAGCCCGCACGCCAGCACAAACAGCGCGCCCCGGAAAAACCCAAACGAAGCCGCATCGGCTGCCGGCACGAATAGGAACGCGCCCACTGCGTACAGCCCTAGCCCCAGCAGCACGCCCTTCTGGTAGCCGTAGCGCTTCATAAAAAGCCCCGCTGGGATGCCCATGACCGCATAAGCCCCAAAAATGGAGAACTGCACCAGCCCCGACAGCGCCTTGCTCACGTGCAACACGTTCTGGAAGTGCTTGTTAAGCACATCGCCCATGGTAATGGCAATGGCCCAGAGCATGAACAGCGACGTGACAAAAATCAGCGTCGGCACGTATTGGCGCTCCGTGAAGGGCGCTTTTGTGCCGGTGGCGCTGGGCGCGGCGGGTGAGTAGGCAGCGGAAGCCATTGGGTGGGGAGCTGGTGAGAAAGTCTGGCAAGTAACTACTGGCCAAGGTATTTCTCACTGCTCGCGGCTCCGCGCTACTGCTGCTGCAAAAACTCCAGTAGCCCCTGGCCCTGCCAGTTGCCGTCGAATTTCTGGCCGTTTACAAAAAAGGAGGGCGTGCCGTTGACGCCGCTGCGGATGCCGCTCTCAAAATCGGCTTCTACCTTGTCGGCTGCGGCCTGGCTTTGCATGTCGCGCTTGAAGCGCTCCACATCCAGCCCTAGGCGCTGGGCGAAGCCTTCGAGGTGCTGGTCGTCCAGTTGGTTCTGGTGCTCATAGAGGGCGTTGTGCATCTCCCAGAACTTGCCTTGCTGGGCGGCGGCCTCGGCAGCCAGGGCGGCGCCCTGGGCCTGGGGGTGCACATCGGGCAGCGGGAAGTTGCGGAACACGAAGGCCAGCTTGTCGCCCAGCGCCTGCTGGGCAGCTTTGATGGCCGGGTAGGCCTCGCCGCAGTAGCTGCACTGATAATCGCCGTACTCAACGAGCTGCAGGGGGGCATCGGCCGGGCCCTGGCGGTGGTCGCCGGCGCCGATTTCTGGTTGGAGGTGGCTCATGGTTAGATTTATGCGTGTAATGGGTGAGTGGATGGCCGCCCGGGGCCTAGGGTTGGCCGCCGTCGCCGTCGAGCTTCTCCAGCGCCTCCAGGATGCCGTCGGCGCCGGGGTTCACCTCGTTGGGCGACACGTAGGCCCAGCGGATAACGCCCTGCTCGTCGAGCACGAACAGCGCCCGCTGGCTGGTGCCGCCGGCCTCGTCGTACACGTCGTAGCGCTTGGCCACCGCGCCCTTGGGCTCGAAATCGGCCAGCAGCGGGAAGTGCAGGTGGCGGTCGTCGACGAACGCCTGGTGGCAGAAACGGCTATCGACCGAGAGGCCCAGCAGCTGGGCGTTGTGCTTCTCGAAGAGCGGCAGCGCCTGGCTGTAGAGGGCCAGTTGGTCGCTGCACACGGGGCTCCAGTCGTTGGGGTAGAAGGCCAGTACCACGCGCTTGCCGCGCAGGTCGCTCAGCTTCTGGGTGTGGTCGAGGGCCGAGGGCAACTCGAAATCGGGGGCCGGGGTGCCAGCTTCCAGCATGGTAGTAGGGGAATAGTACAAGCTACTTGTACGCAAGGCCGCCGCAAACAGCCGGGCGCCGCTACTTGCCCCGGCCCTTGCGAATCAGCTCCAGGGCCCGGTCGCGGCCCTCTTTCAGGTCCACGATGGGGCTAGGGTACTTATCGGTGCCGTACTCAGGTACCCACTTTTTCACGTATTCGTAGTCGGGGTCGTACTGCTTCTGCTGGCTGTCGGGGTTGTAGACGCGAAACCAGGGCGCGGCCACGGCGCCGGTGCCGGCCATCCACTGCCAGTTGCCCACGTTGTTGCTCATGTCGTAGTCGAGCAGCTTCTCCGAGAAGTAGTGCTCGCCCAGCGTCCAGTCGATAAAGAGCTGCTTGACTAGGAAGCCCGCCGCCACGATGCGCGCCCGGTTGTGGATGTAGCCCGTCTGGTTAAGCTGGCGCATGCCGGCATCTACCAGCGGCACGCCGGTGCGGCCCTCGCACCACGCCTGGTAGTCATTAGGCGCGTGGCGGTAAGGCAGGTGGCGCATCTTGGGGTCGTAGGCTTCGGTGGCGGTATTGGGGTGGTGCCAAAGTAGCATCATGAAGAAGTCGCGCCAGATTATCTCGTTCAGCAGCTTCTTATTCAGCTCGTTGGCCTGCTGCATCAGCGCCCGCGGGCTGATGGTGCCAAAGCGCAGATGCACCGACATGCGGGTAGTGCCGTGGTCGAGGGCCGGCGTGTCGCGGGTTTTGTCGTAGTGCTCCACCACCTTGGCGGGCGGCAGCTTGGCCGGCGGCGTGTACTGCTCGTGCCGCTCGAAGCCCAGGTCCTGGAGGGTGGGCCGGCTGGCGTCGCCGCGGGCAGGGCGGCGCAGATTCTCCTTCTTGAACAGCCGCTTTGAGGGGTGGGGCTTGAAATCCTGCTCGGGCTTGAGCTGCGCCTGCCAGGTTTTGGAGTACGCCCCAAATACGTGGTGCGGCTTGCCATTCTTGGTTAGCACCTCGTCCTTGGCAAAAATCACCTGGTCCTTAAACGCCTGAAACTCTACGCCGTGCTCCTGCAGCAGCTTGGCCACGGCCGCGTCGCGCTCGGTGGCGTAGGGCTCGTAGTCCTCGTTGGTGTACACGGCGGCCAGGTCGTAGTCTTTCAGCAACTGCCGGAACACGTCGAGCACCTTGCCGTGCCGGGCCAGCAGGCCACCGCCCGCCTCGTGGGCCTCCTTGCCTAGGGCCTCCACGTGGTCGAAAATGAACGTGAGCCGGGCATCGTCCTTGGGCAGCTTGTCTAGAATTTCCTTATCGTAGATGAAGAGCGGCAGCACCGGCTCGTCGCGCTGCAAGGCCGCCGCCAGCCCGGCGTTGTCGTCGAAGCGCAAGTCGCGCCGGTGCCAGAAAAGGGTAGTTTTCATTGGTTAGTTGTCAGGTGCTCGTTGTCAGTTATCAGTAAAAGCACGTCATGCTGAGCTTGCCGAAGCATCTCTAACGCGCCGCCTAGGGGGTCGTTCGGTAGAGATGCTTCGACAAGCTCAGCATGACGTTCTATTTCGTGTTGGATAGCCCTACTTCAACTTGCCCATGCCGCCGTCCACGGCCAGGGTTTGGCCGGTGATGAAGGTGGCTTCGTCGGAGAGTAAGAAGGTGGCCAGGCTGGCCAGGTCGGCGGGGCGGCCCACGCGCTGCAAAGGGTGGCGCTTGGCCCCAGCCTCGGCCTTCTCGGGCGTGTTGAGCAGGGCGGCCGCCAGGGGCGTATCGGTCAGGCTAGGCGCCAGGCAGTTGACGCGCAGGTTGCTAGCCGCGTACTCGGCCGCCAGGGCGCGGGTGAGGCCCTCCAGGGCGGCCTTGGCGGTGGCGATGCTGGTGTGGAAGCTCATGCCCACGGCGGCGGCCACGGTGCTGAACAGCACCACGCTGGCCCCGCCGGGCGCTTTCTTTAGCCGCTTCACGCAGGCTTGCAGCACCTGCACCGCGCCCAGTACGTTCAGCTCAAAATCGGCGCGGAAGTCCTCCACCGGCACCCGCTCGAAGGGCCGCAGCTTGATGGAGCCGGGGCAGTAGGCCAGGCCGTGCAGCACCTCAGGCAGCGCGTCGAAGGCGGCGCCCACGGGCTGCGTGGCGTCGTAGGTGAAGTGGGTGCCCCCTAGGGCCGCTAGCTCGGGCGAGAGGTGGCGCGAGGCCGTGTAGAGCGTGGCGCCGGCCGCGGCCAGCTGCTGCGCCAGCGCCAGCCCGATGCCCGACGAGGCGCCCACGATGAGAATATTTTTACCAGTGAAATCCATGTAGCGATAGGCTGAAAGGTAGCCCGTTGCGCTAACGGCCCGGTTTGCTCTAGGGTTGTTGGGCGGCGAAAGGGTTGGCCACCGTCAATTGCCCGTCGAACACCTGCCCCACCTGTAGGTCCTCGCTGTAGAGCGTATTGCAGCCGCACTCCAGCGCAGCGGCCACAATCAGCGCATCAAACCACGCCAGTTGGTAGCGCTGAGCCAGGCGCGTGGCGTGGACGATGGTGGCAGGGGTGGTTTGATGGATGGAATTATTGGTAGCCAGCTCTAGTAAGGCAATCTGCACATCGGGCCAGGGCGTCTTCAGCTTGCGCGAAAATACGTTGGCGAACTCGATGAGTACCTGCGTAGAAAGCCAGCGGTCGGGGGCGGTACCCAGTACCAATGCCACTTGGCGCTTCGCCGGGTCGTCGTTGGAATAAGCGTACACCAGGACGTTGGTGTCAAAAAATACTCTACCGCTTATTTGCTTCTTCGCGGTTGAATTTGAAGCCTTTGGTAGATACGCTTATGGCATTGAACGTAGCAGGAGGCCGGGAGGTAAGGGGAGGAGCTGCCTGAATCGTAAGGACGCCTAGGGCCTGTAGCTCCTCCAGCAAGCGGCGGGCGTGTTCGTTTTGCAGGGTGACGGTGACGGTTTCCATACCAGGTGAAAGTAAGCAGCAACAAGATACGCCCTAACGCCCGCCGCGCCAGTTTTACTCCACCGTGGCCTCGGCGGGCACGGCGGCGGGCTTGGGCTTAGCTGACGCTGTCCTCCAGTTACGGCCTACTAGCCACACGCCCAAGAAGATAAGCGCCGCCTGCCAGGCTTTGTCGAGCGTGAACACGTCCTTGCCTAGGGCCACGGCGATGAGCACGGCCAGCACCGGCTGCAGGTAGATGTACACCCCTAGCAGGTTGGGGCTGGCGTACTTCAGGGCCCAGTTGTTGAGCAAGTAGGCCAAAATAGTGAGGAAGAGCACCATGTAGCCCAGCTCGGCCCAGATGTAGGCCGGAAACCGGCCGTAGTCGGTGTGCAGGGCTTGGGGCAGGCCCACGGGCAGCACCACCGCCGCGCCCACCAGAAAAATGCGCGCCAGCACCGTGAAGGCGTGATACTTGCGCATGAGCGGCGCCACCAGCACCAGGTACAGGGCAAACACGGTGGCGTTGAAGAGCAGGAACAGGTTGCCGGCCAGGGCATCGGCGGCCACCTTGCCGCTGGGCGGGCGGCTCAGCACGAGGGCCGCCGCGCCGCAGGCCCCTAGGGCAATGCCCAGCAGCCGCGGGGGCGTGATGCGCTCGCCCAGCAGCACGGCCGAGGCCAGCACCACCACAATGGGCGAGATGGTTTGGATGAGCGAGGCGTTGATGGGCGTGCTCAGGCTGAGGCCCTGAAAGAAGGCCAGTTGGTTGAGCCCGATGCCCAGCACCCCGCAGGCAATGGCCCGCCAGTTGTCGGCCGCCCCCACGATGCGCTCGCCGGGCGCCGTGAGCAGCTTCAGCAGCCCGAATACCAGCGTGGCCCCCCCGATGCGCCACACCACTGCCGCCTGGGGCTGGATGTAGCCGGGCATCAGGTCCTTGGCTAGGCTGTAGGTGGCGGCGTAGATGAGGGCGGCCAAAAACAAGGCGGCGTGAATGCGAAAGGAGGACATTGCAAGTAACGTTCGTACTACGAAGAACGTCATGCGGCGCTTGTCGGAGCATTTCTCCCGCGCCACCTAGGGCCGTTGTTTGGTAGCGCTGCTTCGGCAAGCGCCGCATGACGTTCTTTCGTACTTCAATCTTATGCCGTCCCTTTTCGATACCCCCGTTGCCGCCCCGCTGGCCGAGCGCCGCCGCCCCCGCCGCCTGGCCGACTATGCCGGCCAGCAGCACCTGCTGGGCGAAGGCGGCGTGCTGCGCCGCTACCTGCAAGCCGGCCGCCTGCCCTCGCTCATTTTGTGGGGGCCGCCGGGCGTGGGCAAAACCACCCTGGCCCTGCTGCTGGCCGCCGAGCTGCGGCGGCCCTTCGCCATGCTCTCGGCCATCAGCGCCGGCGTCAAAGACGTGCGCGACGTGATTGAGAAAGCCCGCAAGCAGTCGGGCACCATCCTGTTTATTGATGAGATTCACCGCTTCAGCAAGGCGCAGCAGGATGCGCTGTTGGGCGCCGTGGAGCAGGGCGTGGTTACGCTCATCGGAGCCACCACTGAAAACCCCTCTTTCGAGGTGATTCCGGCCCTGCTCTCGCGCTGCCAGGTGTACACCCTAGAGGCCCTAGGGGCCGATACGCTGCGCGAGATAGTGCACCGCGCGCTCATCGAGGACGAGGTGCTGAAGAAAATACCCGTGGACGTGGTGGAGGACCACGCCCTGCTGCTGCTCAGCGGCGGCGACGCTCGCAAGCTGCTGGGGCTGCTAGAAATAGTGGTGCAAAGCACCGCGCCCGACCCCGAAACCGGCCGCGTGCAGCTCACCGACGCCGCCGTGCAGCAAACCGCCCAGCGCCCCATCGCCCGCTACGACAAGGGCGGCGAGGTGCACTACGACGTGATTTCGGCCTTTATCAAGAGCATCCGCGGCTCCGACCCCAATGCGGCGCTCTACTACCTGGCCGTGATGCTCGAAGGCGGCGAGGACGTCAAGTTCATTGCGCGCCGCCTGCTCATCCTGGCTAGCGAAGACATTGGCAACGCCAACCCCAACGCCCTGCTGCTGGCCCAGAGCTGCTTCCAGGCCTGCACCGTCATCGGCCTGCCCGAGTCGGACCTGATTCTCTCCCAGGCGGTTATCTACCTGGCCACCAGCCCCAAGAGCAACGCCGCCTACACCGCCATCCGGGCCGCGCAGGCGCAGGTGCGGCAGCAGGGCGTGCACCCCGTACCCCCGGCCCTGCGCAATGCTCCCACCAAGCTGCTCAAGGACCTGGGCCACGGCCAGGGCTACCAATACTCGCACAATGCGCCCGGCAACTTCGCCTACCAGGAGTTTCTGCCCGACGCCCTGAGCGGCACCCGCTACTACGACCCCGGTGATAACCCCGCCGAGGCCAAAATCCGGGAGCGCCTGCGCGAGTGGTGGGGCGAGAAGTACGAGTATTAAGCGCGGAATTGAGCGGATTGGCTGCGCCTTCCTTCGGTTCGCGGATACGCTTAGCTGCGCCAGGCTGACGACGCGAAGGGGCGCGGGTGGCCCGGTTAGCGACGCTGGTGCGGCCGGTAATAATGGAACTGGTTGGAAAACCAACAATCAAAAAATAAGAACGTCATGCTGAGCGCAGCCGAAGCATCTCTACCACGCCGTTGAACGATACCTGGACGGCGCGGTAGAGATGCTTCGGCTGCGCTCAGCATGACGGGTTAGTGGAAACCATATAGTTCAATAAGTTGCGTTGCGGTCCTTACAACGCTGGCTTCACTTCAAACTCCGCGCTCACGCTGGTGGCCTGGCCGTTGGCCCCTAGGGCCTGCACCATCACCCGGTAGCGGCCGGCCTGGTCGGCGGTGTAGAAGGTGAGCTGCTGGGTATCCCCGGCCGCGAGCTGCACGGCGGGCTGCCAGTACAGCAGGTTGCGCTGGTCGGGCAGCGGACTTTGCTGCTGCTGGGTGGTTTCGTAGCGCGGGGCAAAGAATTCGCGCTGGCCTTGCACGCTCTCGTACTCTTCCAGCAGCGCGCGCGGGTCGAGCGCAAACCCTTGTAAGTCGCCGCGGTAGGTGGTGAAGCTGAGCATCCCCTCGTAGTCCTGGCCGCCGTAGAAGTAGCGGTTGGTGAACACGGCCACGCGCTGGATGCGCAGCGGGTCGAAGGCCATAAACTTATTGAGGTTGAACATCGGCACGCCGTCGAGCAGCACCAGGGGGTCTTGTTGAAAGAAGGTGTTGTGCAGCTTGTCCACCATCATCAGGTGGAAGCCGTCCTTGCGCGGGCGCACGTCCACGCCCTGCACGTACTCGCGCAGCACCTCATCCAGCACCTTGAAGCGCGTGTAGTCGTCGAGCCGGTACTGCACGGGCGGCACGCCGTAAAAGGCCACCGTGTCGCGCTGGGGCGGCAGCTCGTACTGCGCGTAGCGGCCAAAATACGTGGGTTGCAGCTGCGCCTGCACGTGCCGGCGCGTAAGGTCGGCCGTGAGGGCGGGCCCGAGTTCCAGGGCGGCAGCCGGGTAGGGGGCGTAGCGCGCGGAGTAGGGCGAGAGCAGGGCGAGCTGGTAGGTGCTGTCGCGCCGCCAGTCGGTTTGCAGCGTGACGGACTGCGGCCCGTACCAGTCTTTGGGCTCAAACTGCAGCACCCCGTCGGCCCGGCTGGTGGCCGAGTAGAAGCGCGGGGCCCGGCTCGGCGCGGCCAGGTAGGCCGTGATGCCGGGGGCCGGCGCGCCGGTGGCCGTCAGCACCTGGCCCCGCACCAGGGGGCCGTGCAGCTCGGGCGGGTAGGGCAGCGCGGGCGGGCGGCCCGCCCGCACTTCGGCCCAGCGAAAGCGGCTCCAGCCGTGCGTCAGCAGCAGGTTGTCCAGGGCCTGCTGCCCCACCTGGCTCGAGTCGCGCAGGTAGTAGTCAGGGTTTTCGATGGCGCCCCGCAGGTCGGCGGTAAGGCTGAGGAAGGTATTGATATCGGCCGGCGAGGCGCCCGTGGTCAGCGAGTCGAGCTGGTACACGGCCACCGAGGCGCTGGCGGCCGTGGCGGCCGCCGCCGGCAGGGCCAGGCGCAGCGCCACCGTCTGGCGCGGCCCCACCGGCGCCGGAGCTAGCCCCAGGCTCAGCGGCAGTGCCCGCGGCCGCCGGAAATACAGCCGCTCGCCCACCGGCTGGCGGCGGCTATCAAAGACCGTGAAATGCGAGAGGCCGGCCAGCAGCGTCGCTTTCTCAATCAGAAATTCCGCCTCGCCCTGCGCGTTGAGCTGGGTTGCCTGCGCCGTGGCGATGTGCTGCCCCGAGTGCCCGAGCAGCGCCAGGCTGGCAGCGGCGGCCCCTACGCCCCTGGCTAGCACCCGCAGGCGCAGTTGCGCCGGGCTAGCCTCGGTGAGGCGCAGCACGTAGCCCTGGGCGGCGGCCGGCGGCAGCTTATAGGCGCCCGCCGGCTTGCCCGTCAGCTGAATTTCAGCTGAGTAGGTAGCGCCCGGCGCGGGCGTTAGCTCGAAGCTGCCCAGGCCGGCGTGCACCGTGCGCAGCGTAGCCACGGCCCGGCCCTGGCCGTCGCGCACGGTGCCGGTGGCGGCCAGGCCCCAGCCCGCGGCATCGGCTACCCGGAAGGCTACCCGGCTGGGCAGGCCCTGCACCAGCTGGCCGCCCTCCGGGAAAAACTGCACGTCGTAGCCCGCGGCCTGGGCGGCGGCCGGCGCCGGCCCCGACGCGGTAAACGTGTTGATGATGCTGACGGTGGTGTGGAAGTAAAATGCCGGGTCGAAGTTCTTCATCCAACTGGTGTAGGCGCGCACCACGTAGCGGCCGGTGGGCAGCGAGGCGGGCAAATTGAGCGAGCCCTGGCCGGTGGCTTCGCGCAGGGCAATCTGGGTTTGCAGCACCGGTTGGTGCAGGCTATTGAGCACCTCCACGTAGGCCACTTTGCTCAGGGCCAGAGGGTGGTGGAAGGTACCGTCCACGGCATACACCTTCAGCCACATGGTTTCGCGGGCGGCGTACACGGGCCGGTCGAGGTGCACGTAGAGCTTTTCCACCAGCGTTTGCTGGCCGTAGCGCCGCAGCGCGGCCGCCAGCGAGTCGGCGGCGGGCGCCTGGGCGCGGGCCGAGCCGGCCAGTAGCGCCAGCAGCGCAAAGCGAAAGCAGCGGAAATAGCGCAAATGAAACATGCTGAAACGAAGGAAAAGCAACTGAAATAGTCCGTCGACTAGGGCCAGTAACTGGGCTTGACGTTGGTGCCCCGCAGGCGGCAGTCCACGCAGGCAGGGGTGCTAACGGTGATGAGACTAGGGGTCATATCGTTGCGCTTTATAGGTATCAGGAAGCCAGCTCGAAATTGCTGCAAGTAAAAAGGGTCCGTATCCCCTACGCTTTGCGCAGGCTCGCAGGAAGCGTAGAAGGCGTTGTAGAGCACACTGCTTGGGCGGGGAGTAGGAAATTGCGCCCCATCAATAAAGAGGCGCTTTTCCGTCACCGTATGCACGCCCACGTAGCCCAGCACGGCCTCGCTGGCGTCGGCCAGCGCGTGCACGTTGCCCGTCACGCGCCCCGGCAGCGGGTCGTTGACCGTACCCAGGGCCTCGGTGTTCTTGCGCAGGCGCTCCCAGTAATCGTATTCGGTCTGGTCTTCGGCTACCTGCCGCACCAGTACGCTGTAGCCCAGGTGCAGGCGCATATCGGGCGGCACGTTCAGCAAGGGAAAGTCGGTCAGTGTATTTTGGCTGAGCTGGACGGTATTGCCCTGCAAAATCTGGGTCGACGCCTCCGTGCGCCAGCACGTGTATATCTGCCGCTCGGGCGGGCGCGACACGACCGTGTTGGTGCTCGCCATGTACTCCAGGGCCGACTGGAAGGCGGCGGTGAACTGGTAAGTCTCCTCGTAGTCCCAGCGGTAATAACGGGCGGCCAGGCCGGCGCCGTGGGTAGTAAGGTAAAGCTGGATTCCGCCTACCGTAGTCAACTGCCAGGTTAGGGTGTCGATGGGGGGCGTGCTGACAACTGGTGCCAGGTCCGAAGCGTACTCGCGGCCCAGGCTGGTGGTAATGCGCAGCTGGTACTGGCGGCTCGGGTCCAGCGCGTTAGTGGCCGAGGTGTAGGTGCCAGCCGGGTTTTCGGCCAGCCCGTAGCGCCGCCCCGCGTCGTCCTGGATGAACACCTGGGCCTTGGCTTCCACCGGCGTGCTTTTGGTGTTGACGCTGAACGAGCGTGAGAGCTTGATGACGCTGCTGCCCTGCGCATTAATAAACCCGTCTACCACTAGGCTGCTGCGGTCGGTGGGGGCCACGTCGGGGGTGTAGCGGTCCACGCAGCCTCCGAGGGCTAGCAGGCCGCTCAGTCGTAACGCGTATAGGTAGAGCCGGGTCATGGGCAACAGCGGGAAGAGGGTAGGCTAGGGCCAGAAAATGGGCTTGACGTTGGTGCCCCGCAGGCGGCAGTCCACGCAGTCGGGGCTGCTGTAGTAGTAGAATGTAACCGGGACGGTATTATCATACATGGCCGCCGTGGGAAAAGTGGTAAGCGGGATACCTATGCCAAGCTGGCACAAGTTGAGCATGGCCGGTGGTAATGCCCGGTCGACATAAGTGCAATTAGCATAAAACAGGTCGATGAAAATGGCGTTGGGTCGGGGGCCGCCCAGCGTGGCGGCATCCACGAATAAGCGCTTTTCCGTCACGGTGTGCACGCCTACGTAGCCTAGTACCACTTCGCTGGCGTCGGCCAGGGCGTGCACGTTGCCCGTGACGCGCCCCGGCAGCGGGTCGTTGACTGTGCCCAGGGCCTCGGTGTTCTTGCGCAGGGTTTCCCAATATGTATACTCGGCCTGGTCTTCGGCCACCTGCCGCACCAGGATGCTGTAGCCATAGTGAATCTTGGACGTAGGCGCCAGCAGCAGCAGGGGGTAGGCCACAAGCGCATTTTGAGCAAGCTGGGTGGTGTTGCCCTGCCGGATGTCGGTCGAGGATTCCGTGCGCCAACACGTAAAAATCTGGTGTTCAGACGGGCGAAGCTGAATGGTGTTACTGCTCGCCACATACTCTAGCTCCGACTTATAAGCGGCGGTAAACTGCCAGGTTTCGTCGTAGTCCCAGCGGTAGTAGCGGGCGGCCGTGGCGGCGGCGTGCGTGCTCACGTAAAGCTGCACGCCGCCCAGGCCGTCGGAGCGCCCGCTCAGCGAGTCGATGGGCGGCGTGAGCACCACCGGCTCGGGGTCGGAGGCGTACTGGCGGCCCAGGCTGGTGGTGATGCGCAGCTGGTAGCGCCGGCTAGGGTCCAGCGCGTTGGCCGCCGAGGTGTAGGTGCCAGCCGGGTTTTCGGCCAGCCCGTAGCGCCGCCCCGCGTCGTCCTGGATGGTTACCTGGGCCTTGGCTTCCACCGGCGTGCTTTTGGTATTGACGCTGAACGAGCGCGCGAGCTTGATAACGCTGCTGCCCTGCGCGTTGATAAAGCCGTCTACCACCAGGCTGCTGCGGTCGGCCGGGGCCACGTCGGGCGTGTAGCGGTCCACGCATCCGCCCAGCAGGGCTAGCCCACCACTCAGCAGCAAAAAGCGAAGGCGAAGGCGCATCTCAGAAGCGGAAATTGTAGGTGACGGTGGGAATCGGCTGCCCGAAAATCGAGAGTTGGTAGCCGTTGATTTGCCCCTGCTGCGCCTGGAAATAAATGGAGTACGGGTTGCGCCGGCCCAGCAGGTTGTAGATGGCCAGCGTCCAGGAGCCGTGGGCTAGCTTCTTGATTTTGTGGTTGCCTTCCAGGTTAAAAGCCAGGTCTACCCGGTAGTAGTCGGGCACTCGGTAGGCGTTGCGCTCCGAGTAAAACACGCGCAGCACGTTGTGCAGGTAGTACTGGCTCAGGGGCAGGGTGATGGGCCGGCCGGTGCTGTAGTTGAAGTTGAGCGAGGCGCTGATGCGGCGGTTGAAGCGGTAGTTGCCCACCAGCGTCACGTCGTGGGGCTTGTCGTAGTTGCTGGGGTACCAGTTGCCGTCGTTCACCTGGTCGGTGGCGGTGTTCACCTGCACCAGCGAGCGGGCGTAGGTGTAGCTCAGCCAGCCGTTGAGCTTGCCGGTGGTTTTGCGCAGCAAAAACTCCGCGCCGTAGGCCCGGCCCCGCGCGTTCACCACGTCGGTTTCCAGGTGCGGGTTCAGCAGCAGCACGGCCCCGTCCTTATAGTCCAGAAAGTTGTGCAGCAGCTTGTAGTAGGTTTCCACCGAAAACTCGAGGGAGTTCGACCGGAAGTTGTGGTAGTAGCCCAGGCTCACCTGGTCGGCCACCTGGGGCTGGATGTAGTTGTCGCTCAGCTTCCAGTTGTCGGTGGGCGACACCACCGTGGTGTTGGTGAGCTGGTGGATGTACTGGCGGGTGCGGTTGTAGCTGGCCTTCACCGACGACACGTCGTTGAGCATGTACTTGGCCGAGAAGCGCCACTCGGGGCCCTGGTAGGTAGCCAGCAGCTGGCCGGGGCGGTAGCTGTCGGTGCCCGTCACGGTGTTTTCGCTGCGCGAAAGGCCGGGCTGGTAGGTGAGCACGCTGCGGGGGCCTAGGGCGTTGTAGAGCGAATAGCGCAGCCCCACGTCCAGGGCCAGGCGCGCACTCAGGTCGAAGCGGTCGGCTACGTACAGGGCGCTTTCCAGGGCCTGCTCGGGCTGGATGGTGGTGCCAACGACCAGCGAGGCCGCGCCCAGCGGCGTGAGCTGGCCGGGCGCAATGTGGTAGAGCAGCGAGCTGCCCCCAAACTCCAGCGTGTGCTGCGAGCCCGCGAAGCGCGTAAAATCCAGCTGCACGCCGCCCTGGTTGAGGTTGTAGGCCAGCTCGGAAGCCGTGGTGGCGGTGCGGTCGCTGCGCAGGCCGTACTGGTAGCGGCTGAAAGTGCCCGTCAGCACCCCGTAGAGCTGGCTGCTGAGCGTGTGCTTCCACTTGAGGCTAGCCGCCGTGTTGCTGTAGGTATACACCGTGTCGCTGGCTAGCCGAAACTGGTCGTGGCTGAAGTAGCCGGTGGCGTACAGGCTGTTGCGCTCGTTCAGGTCGTAGGCCAGGTGCCCGCTCAGGTCGTAGAAGCCGGCCGCGCTGTTTTGCAGCGTGCGGCTGGGCAGCTGCTTGAGCAGCCAGTTGGAGTAGGAAGTGCGCCCGCCCACCAGCCACGAGCCCCGGCCGCCGGCCAGCGGTCCCTCCAGCGTGAGGCGACTGGTGAGCAGCCCTAGGCCCCCGGTGGCCGAGAACTGCTTGCGGTTACCGTCGCGCGTCACCACGTCGAGCACCGACGACAGCCGCCCGCCGTAGCGCGCCGGCACCGTGCTCTTGTACAGCTCGGCCGACTTTAGCATGTCGGTGTTGAAGGCCGAGAAGAAGCCGAACAAGTGCGTCGGGTTGTAAATCACGGCGTCGTTGTAGAGCACCAGGTTCTGGTCGGCCCCGCCGCCGCGCACGCTAAAGCCAGTGTTGCCCTCGCCGATGCTCTTGACGCCCGGCAGCAGCAACACCACCCGCAGCACGTCGGCCTCGCCAAACACGGTGGGTATCTGCTTGATGTCCTTGATGTCGAGCTTGGCCACGCCCATGCGCAGGCTGGTCACGTTCTTGGCCTTTTCGCCCTCCACCACCACTTCCTTCAGCGGCGTAATATCTTCCTCCAACTCCACGTCGAGCCGGCCGTTGCCGAGCAGGTTCAGCTGCCGAGTGGTGTTCTTAAAGCCCAGGCTGCGCACGTTGAGGCGCTGCCGGCCCACGGGCAGCGTGAGCGTGTAGGCCCCAAACTGGTCGGTCGAAACGCCGTTGGTGGGCACGTCGCCGTACACCAGCGCCCCCACCACCGACTCGCCCCTGGCGTCGCGCACGCGGCCGCTCAGCGTCGCCCGCCCGTTGGCGGCCGCCTGGCCCAGCCCAATGTCGTACACGCGGCCCGCGGGCGCGCGGGCCGGCCCGGCGGCCTCGGCCAGCACCGGGCCGGGGCTAGCCGAGGCCGCCGGCGCCGGGGCGGGCGCCCGGAAAAAATCGTCCGGCAGCCGGGTTTGCACCGCCTCGCCCGCCGTGATGTACACCCGCCGGCTAGCCTCGTCGACCGAAAAATGCAGCTTGGCCGGCGCTAGCACCTGCTGCAGCACCGCCGCCAGCGGCTGCCCGGTGGCCGTGAGCGTCACGCGCAGGCTATCGGTCTGGGCGGGGTCGTAGGCCAGCCGGTAGGGCGTGGTAGCCGCCACCTGCCGGGCAAACTCCGCGAAGGGCACGCCCTGGAAGGTACCCGTGAGGGTGGGCGTCGGCGCAGCCTGCTGCCCGTAGCTAGCCAGGCTACCAGCCAGCAGCAGCACCAGCGCGGTGCGGTAAAAGAGCGACATACAGGTTCGGGTGGAACCCCAAAGTAGGGGGTAGCCCGCGGTATTTCCTAATCCGCCCGGCCGGCGCAACTACGGCATAGCCAGCGCATTATAGTGCTGCACCAGCCCCGTCAGCAGCGCCTCCCGGCTATCAAATCGATTGTCCCGCGCGTAGGCTTGCAGTTCGGACTTGTGCGCGGCCAGGGCGGCGAGGGCTTGCTTGAGGGTGGCTACTTCGAAAAAATGGCCGCGCTGCTCGACAAAAAAACGAGTTTTCTCCTCGTAGTCGCCTTTCAGGTCGTAGCCCGTGGTGGCCGCGTTCAGCTTCTTAGTCCGCTTCACCCAGAGCTGCGCCGGCCCGGCCACCGCCAGGTCGTAAAAACCCTCAGCCAGCACCCCGGCCGAGTCGGCGGGCAGCCGCACAAACCGGTGCCCACCCAGCTCAAACGCCCGTACCTTCTGCCGCACCAGCTGCAGCGGCTCTGCCTGCGCCGGGCCGTAGAGCAGCACCTGGTCCTGCACCTGCTCGTAGAGCAGCGGCACGCCTGCAAAATGCCGCCCGTCGTAATCGAGGGTGCCAAGCTGCGGGTCGCTGCTGAGGTAAAATGGCCGGCCCCGCACGTAAGAAGGCACGCTGGTGCCGTAGGCCACCCCGTTGAGCAGGCGCGACTCGGGGGCGTCGGCCTGGTAGCGCTGCTGGGCCGCCCGCACCGCCCCGGCCAGCAGGCTGGTGTCGGCCGAGGCCAGGGTCTGCGCCTGGGCGTGGGAGCCGGCCAGTACGGCCGCGGCGAGCAGTAGGAGATTCTTCATGGTGCGGGAAAGGAGTGGTAAGGTACTCAACTGCCGCATTCTACTAGCTAGATAACATCCCCCTAGCCCTAATTTCTAGAAGCTAGAGCTAAAAGCTAGTCCCTCCTCTCCATGGGAGAGGGGGCCAGGGGGTGAGGTCTATACCAGCGCCGCTAGCCCCAGGCTACCAGCCCAGGGCAGCGCGTAGCAGTCCTGGTACCCCAGCCACGTCGCCGGCCCCCAGGCGGGCCGCCACGAAGCCATCGGGGCGCACCAGCAACGCCTCGCCGGGCTGGGTGCCGGTGAGCTGCTGCCAGGCCGGGCGGGCGGTGCTGGGTAGCTCGTGCACCAGCGGCGGCAGGGTGGCCGCGGCCGCAGTGGCTAGCCAGGGGCCGGCCTCGCCGCTGGCCACCAGCAGCCACTGGCCCCGGCACCAGTCGAGGGTAGAAACCTGGTGCGCCTCATCGAGCCAGAGGTGGGGCAGGCGGGTGCCGGGCTGGCCGGCTAGCGGCAGGGCGCTGGCGGGCGTGGTGGGGCCGCCCCCGGCCGCCAGAATGGCCGTTGAGCGGTAGGTATAGTCGGGCAGGCCCAGGAGTTGCGGGCCGTGCGCCTGCATTTTGGTGGGGTCAATCAAGCCGTCGGCGTCGGCCATATCGCCCGAGAGGTCGGCGTAGAACTGGCCGATGGGCTGGCGCTCGGCCTGGTAGGTGGCCAGCAGGACGGGGCTAGCCTGGTGGCGCAGCACGGCAGCCAGCTTCCAGGCCAGGTTGTGCACATCCTGCACGCCGGCGGCGGCACCCTTGCCGGCGTAGGGCGTCATGGTGTGGGCCGCGTCGCCGGCCAGAAACACCCGGCCCACCTGCTCCTGTTCCACCGAGCGCACGGTCATCTCCCAGGGTAACACGCTCAGGATGCGCAGGGGCTGCTCGGGGGGTGTGCCCAGCACTCGGCGCAGCAAGGTCAGCAGCACCGGCTCGGGAAAATCGGCGGGCGTCTGGCCCAGCTCGGGGTAGTAGCGCAGGTGCAGGGCCCAGCGGTCGGCGTTGTTGATAGTCAGCAGGAAGCACGTTACATCGGGCTCCCGCAGCAAAAACATGCTGAACTCGCGGCCCCGCACCAGCTCGGCCAGGTCGGCCGTGAAGTACACGTTGAGGTAGTGCCCTAGGCTGCCGCGGCCGGTGGTAGGCACGCTCAGCGCCCGGCGCACGGGGCTGTTCGCGCCGTCGGCGGCCAGCAGGTAGTCGGCCGTGAGCTGGTGCTCGGCGCCGGTGGCGCGGTGGCGGACAGTGGCCGCGACGCCACTGGCATCCTGCGCAAAGCGCACCAGCTCGTAGCCGAAGCGCAGGTCGCCGCCCCGCGCCTCGGCGGCTTGGCGCAGCACCGGCTCGGCCAGGTCCTGGGTGCAGCGGATGGTGGTTTCGGGGCTTTGGGCGGCCAGCGCCTGGAACGCGGCCTGCTGGCCGGGCGAGGTAAGGCGGGCGGGGTTGGCGGGCGGCTGGGTAGCTAGGGCCTCTGCCAGGCTGGCGCCGCGCAAGATGCCCCAGGCGGGGGCCAGCGGCCGGCCGGCGTCGCGCAGGGCCTCGGCCAGGCCCAGCTCCCGGAAAATCTCCAGGCTGCGCACGTCGAGGCTGCGCGCCTTGGGCAGGATGGACGTGCTGGGGTGGCGCTCCAGCAGCAGATAGTCAAGGCCTTGCTGCTGCAGGCACAGCGCGGCCGTGAGGCCGGCAAAGCCCCCGCCCACGATGAGCACGGGCACGTGGGGCGGGAGGGGGGCAGGAAAATCGGGCATAACTTCTCGGGGGAAAAGGAGGTAGTAGCAATACTCCGCAAAGGTGCGCGGCTCGCCTAGGGCCGGTAGTGCACAATCGGGAGCAATTCGTACCACTTGCGCGTTGGCCTGCCCATGGACCCTGCCTCGCCCCCGCCGTTTGCCGCCGGCTTCTGCCTGCCCGAGGGCCAGGAGCAGCACGCGGCGCTGCAGCTGGGCGGCAGTCCGGGCACGGTGCGGCTGGTAGCTACCGGGGGGCTGGTGCTCACCGAAACCCGCCTGGAAGCCGCGCCGTCCGCCGCGCCCTGGCAGCACCTCAACGAGCGCCCGGTGGTGGAGCTGAACTTTATGCTGACTGGCCACCTGCGCCAAAGCCAGGGCGGCCTGCTGCGCCAGCAGCTCTACGCCCCCGGCTACCACAACTGGGTGCACAACCCGCAGTCGCTGGAGCAGAACGAGCTGCTCGGCCCGGGCCCGGTGCGGCTCATCACGGTGCAGGTGCCGGTGGCGCGCATGCTGGGCCTGCTTACCGACTACGTGCCCGAGCTGCCCGCCGTAGCCGAGCAGCTGGCCCTAGGGCGCCCGCTGGTGCAGCACGCCCCGGCGCCGGGCTTGCCGCCGCGCCTGCGCGCCCTGCTCGATACCCTCTGGGACAGCCCCGCGCCCCTGGGCCTCAAGCGCTTGCACTACGAGGCCGTGGCCCTGGAGCTGGTGGCCCAGCAGGCGGCGCTGCTGCTGCCCGCCGCCCCCGCCGCCGGCCCGCCCCTAGGGGCCCCCGAGCGCGACAAGCTGCACCACGCCCGCGCCCTGCTGCTCCAGCACCTGGCCGAGCCACCCAGCCTGGCCGAGCTAGCCCGCCAGTGCCAGCTCAACGAGTTCAGCCTCAAGCGCGGCTTCCGGCAGCTGTTTGGCAGCAGCGTGGGCCAGTTTGTGCAGGCCCAGCGCTTGGAGGCCGCCCGCCACTTGCTGCTGGGCGGCGGCCGCACGGTGGCCGAAATTGCCTACGAGCTGGGCTATGCCCACCCGCAGCATTTCCACCGGGCCTTCAAAAAGCACTTTGGCCACCCGCCGGGGCAGCTCAGGCGCTAGCTGCGGCCCCACCCCCGGCCCCTCCCCTGCGGGGGAGGGGAGCCACGGCGGCGCGGTCCTGAAACCGTCAGGCTCCCCTCCTCCGCAGGGGAGGGGCCGGGGGTGGGGCTCCCCTAGGCCTGCTTGCCCCGGCCTTTCTTGGCGGGGGCACCCAGCACCGGGGCGCTGAGCTGCTGGTAGAGGCCAAACAGGAATTCGAGCCGGGCCAGCTCGGTGGCGAAGGGCTGCGGGCGGTAGCAGCGGTCAACGGCGCGGTCGAGCACCTGGTGGGCGCGGGCCAGGGCGGGCGGCATGGTGGCCGGGTCGTAGAGCGCCGCCAGCGACTCGCCCGCAAACTGCGCCCGCGCCGCCAGCACCTCCTCGGCCGCCGCCGCTACCGCCTGCTTTTGGGCTTCGGTAGGGGCTAGGGGGAAGGGGTAGTTGTTGTAGACTAAGCTACCAGAGTAGCTATAGCGGTTCTCTAGACGGCCAGCCACTACCCGCATCCATGCCATATGCATTGCGGACGATAGTAGTCCAAACAAAAACGGGCTGGCCGAATCAATTAGATATGCTTTATTACTCGCAATGATATTGGGGCTTACAAAGCCGATAGGTATGTATTGACGCCTTTCAGAAGATGTTTCTGGAATAAGTAAATACTCATTAGCGGGCTGCGACACAAAGAAGAAACGGCTTGGTGTCGCGGCAGCGGCGCGAGTAGGAGGTGCAGTACTGGCTAAACGGAACTGCCGTACTGCTTCAAGGCGCTGGCGCACTAGCGGCAGCCTCTGCAATAAGCTCGGCGCAGCGTTTTCCAGCCATAAGCACCACCTAGGGTTGCCATTGATGTATTCCTCGGCCCCGATATATGGCCGCAATAGGCTGGCTGCTTCAGGCTCTTGCGCAAGTAACTCGTCTTTCTCAGCCGTAGTCAAAATTAAGTTTCCACCATCGCTTGGCTTGCTGCCGCAGCGCATGGCTGGAAAACCACCAAATGGTTCTCGCCTTTTCTGCACAACAGTTTCGGCGGTTGGCAGTAGGTAAGGGCTTATTTGAGTTGTGGTAAGCTCGTGAGGCGTCGCTGAAGGACTTGCGTAGGCGAATAATCGGCGGGGTTCAATGAGTTGTTTGCCGAAGCCTACGATAACGCAATGCACGGCCGCGTTGCTTCGAGCTTCGTTTGACCATTTGAATGTTTGATGAGCGAATTGAATGTGAAATCCCCTCCTCAATAATGGCGGCCACAAGATGCCTACCTGCTCGCCCTGCACAACAGAGTTTGTAGAAACAAAAGCTGCTCTTGTGTCAGGATGCTGGTCTATATAAGTAGCTGCCTTTATAAACCATGCGGCCACAAAATCCAGGTCCGAAGCATTGTGTATGCGGCTGCCTGCGCCTACTGCTACAAGGTCTGCTTTCTGCTCGGGCTTCTGATAGTGCTTGCCGCCAAACGGCGGGTTGCCCACGATGTAGTCGAGACCCGGAAATTCGGCTGCCCAGTCGGTGCGCAGGGCGTTTTGGTTGAGAATTCGGGCCCCGCTGGTGAGGGGCAGGCGCACGTAGCGCTGGTCGAAGCGGGCGGAGAGGGCCAGGTTGAGCTGGTGGTCCATCAGCCACAGGGCCACCTCGGCAATGCGGGCGGCAAACTCCTCCACCTCGATGCCGGCCACCTGCTCGACGCGCACCAGCTGGTAGAGGGCCAGGTTGACGTTGCGGCCGGCGGCCACCTCGCGGGCGTAGAGGCGGTCGAGCACCTCGTGCTCCAGCAGGCGCAGCTCGCGGTAGGCCACCACCAGGAAGTTGCCGCAGCCGCAGGCCGGGTCGAGCAGGCGCAGGCCGGCCAGGCGCTGTTGCAGGCGCGTGAGGGCCGGGCGGCTGGTGCCGGCCGCCGCCAGCTCCTGGCGCAACCCGTCGAGCAGCAGCGGGTCGAGCACCTTCCCGATGTTGGGCTCCGAGGTGTAGTGCGCCCCTAGGGTGCGGCGCTGCCGGGGGTCGGCAATGCTTTGGAAGAGCGAGCCAAACACGGCCGGCGAGATGCGGCTCCAGTCGAAGTAGGTGCAGTCGATGAGCCGCTGCCGGGTGGCGGGCGTAAACACCGGCGGCCGGAAGTTCTCGCTAAACAGCGCCCCGTTCACGTAGGGAAAGCTGGCCAGGTGGGCCGGCAGCGCCCGCGAGCGCTGGGCCGGGGGCGTGTCGAGCACCCCAAACAGCTCCACCAGCTTGGCGCCCAGGTCGTGCCCGTCGGGGGCGGTGTGCTCTTCGAGCAGGCTACGCAGCTCATCCTTCTCGAAGATGGCCGTGTCTTCGGCAAACAGGCAGAAGAGCAGGCGCACCAGCAGCACTTCCAGCGGGTGGCCCTGGTAGCCGTCGGCCAGCAGGGCATCGTGCAGCTGGGCCATCAGCTCGGCGGCCTCGGCGTTGGCGGGGTCTTCGGGGCGCTGCTGCCCGGCGGGCCGGTAGCCGGTCAAAAAGCCAAATAAGTGCAGGTGCTCGGGCAGCTCGCCCAGGGCAAACTCGTGCTGCAAGCCCTGGTCGCGGTCGTAGAGTCGCAGGCGCTGAAAGTCGCTCACGAGCACGTAGGGCGGCAGGTGGGCCGTGGGCAGGCCCGGCAGGTAGGTCAGCGCCTGCTGGTAGGCCGCCTCCAGGTCGCGGCCCCGGCTTTTCATTTCCACCAGCAGCGTGCCGGGCCACAGCGCGTCGATGTAGCCCTGGCTGCCGTCGGGCTTCTTCACCCGCACCTGAAACTGCGCCCGGCGCCGCCCCTGGGGCGTAAACACGTCGAGCAGGTCGCGCACGAAGTTCTGGTCGTCGGATTTTTCGTCGTGGGTAGCGGCGTGCTGGCGCCCGAAGTCGGCGGCGCGGTGCCGCAGCTCGGCAAGGGAAAAGGGCATGGCCGCGAAGGTAAGCGCCGCGCCCGCCGGCCTGTAATGCCGACCCGCCTTGGGCGATGTAAACCACGCAAGCGGCGCAGGCCCTAGGGGGTACGTAGGCAGTAAGCAAAATGAACGTCCTGCTGAGCTTGCCGAAGCATCGCTACCGCGCAACTAAACTCAATCGCCAAGATTAGTGCTGCGGTAGCGATGCTTCGGCAAGCTCAGCAGGACGTTCTAGCTAGATTCTTTAACTACCTGTCTATAGTCTATAGGCCCCAGAGTCGCTAGGCCCCAGCAGCTCAGGCATTGCCACCGGTGCCTACCGTAACTTGCCCCGCGGCGCGCCACCCGTTGCTACCCCTTCCTTCTTTACCCGCGTAGTCAGCCCGCGCAGCGGGCGTATCCGCGAAATCCGTTAAATCTGTTCAATCTGCGATTTTATGAGGCAGTTTTTTAAATTCGTGTTGGCTACCGTCACGGGCCTGGTGCTGTTTTCGGCCCTAGGATTTGTGCTGCTGCTGGGGCTGGTGGCCGCCGCCAAGAGCGTGGGCGCCACCGATAAGGAAGTAGCCAGCAACTCGGTGCTGGAGCTGCGGCTCGACAAGCCCATCACCGAGCGGCAGGAAGCCAACGACTACGGCCCGCTGGGCGGGGGCGACGCCAGCATCGGCCTGCTGAACCTGCGCCAGGCCATTGCCGAAGCCAAGAAGGATGATAATATCAAGGGCATCCTGCTGCGGCTCGAGTCGGTGCAGGGCGGGCTGGCCTCGCTCACGGAAGTGCGCGACGCGCTGCTCGACTTCAAGAAATCGGGCAAGTTCGTGGTGTCGTATTCCCAAACGGCGAGCGAGAAAAGCTACTTCCTGGCCAGCGTGGCCGACCAGATTTACCTGCACCCGCAGGGCCGGGTCGAGTTCAACGGGCTGAGCGCCGAGTCGCCCTTCTTCAAGGGCCTGCTCGACAAGTCGGGCATTGAGGTGCAGGTGTTCCGGGTGGGCTCGTTCAAGAGCGCCGTCGAGCCCTTCATCCGCACCAGCTTCTCCGACTCGGCCCGCGCCCAGGAGGTGTCGTACCTGAACTCCATAAACGACGACATGCTGCGGCGGGTGGCCGCCAGCCGCAAAATTGCGGTGCCCCGCCTGCACACCATCTCCGACTCGATGCTGGTGCACAACGGCCCCGACGCCCTGCGCCTGGGCCTCGTGACCAAGCTGGGTTACTACGACGAGGTGCTCGACTACCTGCGCGGCAAGCTGGGCACGGCCAAGGATAAGAAGCCCAGCCTGGTGAGTTTGAGCGACTACCACGAGGGCGGCACGGCCAGCCAGCGCACCGGCAGCACCAGCGGCAAGCGCATCGCCGTCATCTACGCCGAGGGCGACATCGTGGACGGCAACGGCTCGAACTCCAGCATCGGCGGCGACAAGTTTGCCGAGGCCATCCGCAAGGCCCGCCTCGACGACAAGGTGAAGGCCGTGGTGCTGCGCGTGAACTCGCCCGGCGGCTCGTCGCTGGCCTCCGATGTGATGTACCGCGAGGTGCTGCTCACGAGCAAGGTCAAGCCCATCATCGCCAGCATGGGCGACGTGGCGGCCAGCGGCGGCTACTACATCAGCATGGCCTGCGATACCATTGTGGCTCAGCCCAATACCATTACGGGCAGCATCGGCGTGTTTGGGCTGCTGCCCAATATCCAGCAGCTGCTGGCCGATAAGCTCGGCATCACGACCGACCGCGTGGAAACCGGCAAGTTCTCGGACTTCCCCACCATCACGCGCCCGCTCACGGCCTATGAGAAGCAGCAGTTCCAGGCCGAGATTAACGACATCTACGCCGACTTTACGAGCAAGGCGGCCCTAGGGCGCCACATGCCCGTCGAGCGCCTGCGCCGCCTGGCCTCGGGCCGCGTCTGGAGCGGCAGCGAGGCCAAGGCCCGCGGCCTGGTTGACGTGCTAGGCAGCTACGACGCCGCCGTGCAGCTGGCCGCCCGCGCCGCCCACCTCTCGGAGGGCGACTACTCCATCCAGCGCCTGCCGCGCCAGAAAACCAGCTGGGAGCGCCTGCTCAGCCGCTTCGGCGGCGACGACGACGACCAGGCCGCCGCCGAGGCCCGCCTCATCCAAAGCAAGCTCGGCCCGCTCTACCCCGTGTACCGCCAGTACCAGACGCTGCTGCAGATGAAGGGCGTGCAAGCCCGCCTGCCGTATGAGTTAGAGCTGAAGTAACCATTTTAAGAGAAAGAGAACGTCATGCTGAGCTTGCCGAAGCATCTCTATCGCGCCTTTCGGGTCGTTCGGTAGAGATGCTTCGGCAGGCTCAGCATGACGTTCTTGCGTTTTGATTATCCATTTCAAGCATGATGCTTCAACCCAAGCACCTTTTCCTAACCCTAGGGCTGGCCGGCCTGGCTACCGCCGCCACGGCCCAAACCAGCCCCAATTCCCTCTACAAGCCCCGCGACATCAAGCGGGCCTACGCCAAGGGTACCCGCGCCGACGACGGCCGGCCCGGCCCGAAGTACTGGCAAAACCGCGCCCGCTACGACATCACGGTGCAGGCCGCGCCGCCCGCCCGCGACATCCGGGGCCGCGAAACCATTACCTACGTCAACAACAGCCCCGACTCGCTCAAGTCGCTGGTGTTCCGCATCATTCAGAACATCCACCAGCCGGGCGTGGCCCGCGAAGGCGACACGGGCGCCGACTACCTGACCACCGGCGTCAGCATCGACTCGTTTAGCGTGGCCGGGCAGCCTAGGCCTACCAACTGGCCCGGCTCGGCCACGGCCAAAACGGTGGCGCTGCCCCGCGCCCTAGCCCCCCACGACTCGGTGAAGCTGCAGGTAGCCTGGCACTTCCCCATCAGCAAGCAAAGCGGGCGCGAGGGCGAGCTGGACCCCACCACCTACTTCCTGGCCTACTTCTACCCCCGCGTGGCCGTGTACGACGACTACGCCGGCTGGGACCGCCTGCCCTTCCTGGACAGCAAGGAGTTCTACAACGATTTCAACGACTACACCCTGCGCGTGCAGGCGCCGGCCAACTACATCGTGTGGGCCACTGGCACCCTGCAAAACCCCAAGCAGGTGCTGCAGCCCGCCGTGGCCAAGCGCCTGGCCAAGTCCATGACCAGCGACGAAATCGTGCGCCTGGCCACGCCCGCCGACCTGGCCGCCAAGCGCATCACCAACCAGGCGGCTACGAACACCTGGGTGTGGACGGCCAAGGACATCACGGACGTCACCTTCGCCCTGAGCGACCACTACAACTGGGACGCCGCCAGCGTGGTGGTGGACCCCGCCACCAAGCGCCGGGCCAGCGTGCAAGCCGCCTACAAGGACGACGCCCAGGATTTCCACTCGTCGGTCAAGTTCAGCCAGAACGCCCTCGGGTGGTTTTCGCGCAATTGGCCGGGTGTGCCCTACCCGTTTCCGAAAATGACGGTGGTGCAGGGCTTTGCCGACATGGAGTACCCGATGATGGTGAACGACAGTCCCGAGGAGGACTTGAAGTTTGCCCAGCTGGTGCAGGACCACGAAATCGCCCACACCTACTTCCCGTTCTACATGGGCATCAACGAGAGCCGCTACGCCTTCATGGATGAGGGCTGGGCCACCACGTTTGAGCTGCTGATTGGGCGGGCCGAGAACGGCAACGAGGCGGCCGAGGACTTCTACCGCAAGTTTCGGGTGGTGCGCTACATCAACGACCCCAGCACCACCGAAGACCTGCCCATCATCACGCCCAGCAGCGAGCTGAAGGCGGGCTACGGCAACAACTCCTACGGCAAGGCCTCGCTCAGCTACTTGGCCCTCAAGGATATGCTCGGCGATGAGCTGTTTAAGAAAAGCCTGCACGCCTACATGGACCGCTGGCACGGCAAGCACCCCATTCCGTGGGACTACTTCAACTCGATGAGCAGCGCCAGCGGCCAGGACCTCACCTGGTTTTTCCAGAACTGGTTTTTCACCAACAACTACATCGACCTGGCCCTCACCAAGGCCGATAAAACCGCCCAAGGCACCGCCATCACGGTGCAGAACGTGGGCGGCTTCGCCGTGCCCGTGGATTTGAAAGTGACCTACGCCGACGGTAGCACCGAAACCGTGCACCGCACCCCGGAAATCTGGCAAGCCGACCAGAAGCAAACCGTCATCACGCTGCCCGGCACCAAGGCCGTGCGCAGCGTCGCCTTCGACCACGGCCTGTACCTGGACTACGACAAAAAGAACGACCAGCTAACGGTGCAGTAGGGCCCTAGGGTAAGAAAATTAAAGAACGTCATGCTGAACTTGTCGAAGCATCGCTACCGCACGATACTGCGTGGTAGCGATGCTTCGACAAGCTCAGCATGACGTTCTTTTTGTTGTCTTTAAGCTAGAAAGCATACCCCACGCTCAGCTGCCCGTCCAGCACCGAGCCGGGCTGGCCCACGGCGTACCAGTTGCCGAGGTAGTAGCAGTCACATTTAGCGCCTAAGTTGTGGGGGTAGAAGCGGAGGCCTAGGCCGGCATTGGCCAGCCAGCGCTGCCCAAACTGCCACTGGTAGCCCAGGCCCAGGCCGCCACCCTTGCCGTTGTAGGAGGTAGGCTGCGGCTCGTGCGTGACACCCGGATAGTCGCCGACAACCTGCGCGGTGTGGCTGTAGGCGCCCGCCTGCGCCTGCAGATACAGGCCGGTAGGAGCAGTGGGCCGAAAGTAGAAACGCGCCGCTAACACGCCCTGATAGCCCGGATAATCGCTGCTGAAAAACCGGGACCCCGACAGGCTCAACGAGAAGTGCTGCCCTAGGCGCTGCTCAACCTGCACCCCAATGCTGGGGGCCAGGGTGAATATGCCTAGTGAAACGACGTGCCCGCGCACCGGAGGACGCACAGCCGGGGCTTGCGCAAATAAGCTAGGTGCAAGCAGTAGTAAGCCAATAGAAAGTACTAAGTGTTTCATGCGAGAAAAGCAGAGTGCAACGGCCGAAAGTAACTTGCCGCCGCCATTATAAGCATGACCCTTTAATCCCGCCACCCATTGCACCAGTTCCTGACCGAAGCCGCCGCCTACATCCAGGCCCACTCCGACAACTTCCAGCCCACCACGGGCATCATCCTGGGCACGGGCCTGGGGGCGCTGGCCCAGGAGGTGGAAGTGGCCTACAGCCTCAGCTACGCCGACATTCCGCACTTCCCCATCAGCACCGTCGAGAGCCACGCCGGCCGGCTGCTGCTGGGCACCCTAGGGGGCCATTCGGTGGCCGTGCTGCAGGGGCGCTTCCACTACTACGAGGGCTACACCATGCAGCAGGTGGCCATGCCGGTGCGCGTGCTCAAGCTGCTGGGCATCAGCCAGCTTTTCATCAGCAACGCGGCTGGTGGGCTCAACCCCGAGTTTGGCATCTCGGATTTGATGCTCATCGACGACCACCTGAACCTGCTGCCCGGCAACCCCCTCATCGGCCCCAACGACCCTGACCTGGGCCCGCGCTTCCCCGACATGTACGCGCCCTACGACGCCACCCTGCTGGCCCGCGCCCGCGCCGCCGCCGAGGCCCTAGGGCAAGGCGCCACCACCCAGCGCGGCGTGTACGCGGCCTGCCCCGGCCCCATGCTCGAAACGCCCGCCGAGTACCGCTACCTGCGCACCATCGGGGCCGACGCCGTGGGCATGAGCACCGTGCCCGAGGTCATTGCCGCGCGCCACCTGGGCCTGCCCGTGCTGGCCGTGTCCGTCATCACCGACCTCTGCTACCCCGGCCAGCTCAAGCCAGTGGTGCTGAGTGAAATACTAGCCGCCGCTGCCGTGGCCGAACCCCGCCTCACCGCGCTGATTAAGGCGCTGCTGACCGAAAGTTAGGTAGGCCGTCCTACTGCGGTAGGAGTGGCCTAGGGTGCACCGGCTAAAAAAGAATAATCTTGCTTAGTGTATTCACAGTGAGTTCATTAGATGGGGCGCTACTTGGGGGTAGTAAAGGGCCCGTTGCCCCTTGCTTAGCTGTCTTGCGTGCCATGAAACAGTACCTTTTATGCTGGCTGCTCCTCCTGCTTTTTCATTCGGGCTACGCGCAGTCTCAGGCACCGGCCGCAGCGGTTGCAAGCGACAGCACAATTAAGGTGACGGTCATGCAAAGCGGCCGGTATTCTCGCTCGCTATATACCATTAATAACGAGCCGATTACTAACACCACCTTGCTTGCCCTGCTGAAAAAGTACCCCGAATCGGCCGCCATACTCCGCAAAGACCGGGCCCACCGCCGCTGGGCGCTGCTACTGACGCCAGTGTTTCTGGCGGGCATAATAGTAGGTGGTGTTCAAGTAGATAATGCGGTAAAAAATAACCCCTACGAACCTGGCTCTAACTTTAGCAAGGCACCAGTGCCCTTCTCCATTGGACTGGCTGCCTTTGCAGGTAGCATCGCCTTTATAGCGACAGGTAGCCATTTGGGCCAGGCAATAGAGGTGTATAACAAGCACAGGCACACGGCTAATTGAAGCCGCCCTTACGCCATCTTGAGTGCTACTGGCGTTCGCCAGCGACTGTTATAAGCATCGCCCAATAGCCCTAGGGCTACTTCAGCACCACGCGCTTCTGGTCGTGCACCAGCACCGTGAACACGCCCACGCCGCCCTGCACCGTGCTGCGGATGGTGCTGGGCTGGGCAAAGGGGTTGCCGTTGGCGTTGCGGGCCTCGCGGGTGCTGCGGCGGAAGGAGTAATACAGCGAATCGACGTGGTAGAGCGTAGCTGTCACGGTGTCGTTGGGCCGGAAGCGGTAGGTAGTGACTTGCGCGTAGGGCTTGCCGTTGAATTGCAGGTCGTTGATGTCGTTGTCGGTTTCGGAGTTGTTGCTGGGCTTGCCCTTGTGCAGCATCAGGCGGTAGTAGTCGGTGGTGGCGCCGGGGTCGGTCCACTTCGTTTGGAAATATGCCTTCTTATTGTCGCCGGTGAGGTTGTTGAACTGGTACTTTACCGAGTCGATGGGAATAAAGGTGGGCACCGTGGCCGTGCCCGTCACGTGGCGGCTGCGGGTGTCCTGCACGTCGAGGGCGAAGGTTTGCCCGGCCTGCGCCGCCAGGGGCTGCGTACCGATGTGAGTGAAATACTTGCCGGTGGTGGGGTCAAGGCCGGGCAAAAACTGGAGCGGCACTACCCGGCCGCTGGGCAGCGTCAGCTTCACGGCCACGTCGGTGGGTAGTTGCACCACTTGCCCGTTGGACAGCGTGAGGGCCTGCGACTTAGCCGCTACGGCCTGCCCGTTGTCCAGGTACGGCACCGATTCCGTCACTGTGAGGCGCGGCACCACGCCCGGCTCCAGGTAGCACTCCACCACCAGCTGGTTGTCGTACTGCGGCAGGGGCACGTTCACATCCTTGCGCAGGCTGCCGCACCCCGCCGCGCCCAGCACCCCTAGCCCCCCCAGCGTCCCAATAATCACTAGCTTCCTCATAAAACCACTCACTAAACTTACCTGTAAAAAATAGTAAAAATCAGAGCCACTCAGTACGCGCCGCCCCCGACCCCAGCGTAGCCAGCTGCGCAGCAGCGTATCCCCGAAATCCGTTAAATCCGTTAAATCTGCGGTCAGAATTTAAAATTGTACGTTACCGAGGGAATGAGCGGGAACAGCGATACCTGCTGCGCCCGGTAGCCCGTCACCCGGTCGGTGGCCTTGTCGCGCGTCTGCTCGAAGTAAATGAAGTAAGCGTTGCGCCGGTTGTAGGCGTTGTAGATGCTGAAGGTGAGGTCGCGCTCAGTGCCGAAGCGCACGGGCTTCAGCTTCCACACCAAGCCTAGGTCGAGGCGGTGGTAGGGGATGAGGCGGTACTGGTTGCGGTCGGGGTAGAGGGGCACCGGCTGGATAGCGCCCTGGTAAATATCCTGCAGCGCGAAGCGCCCTTGCGGTAGCGTGGTGGGCGCCCCGCTGGTATACACAAAGCTGGCCGTGAGGTTGATGCGCTCGTTGAGCTGGTGAATCACCACCACGTTCAGGTTGTGGCGCCGGTCGTAGGTGGGGTGGAAGTCGCGGCCCCCGTTGATGCCGGGGTTGCCATTTTGGGGCGGGAAATTGCGCCAGGCCCAGGCCAGCGTATAGCCAATCCAGCCGGTGGTTTTGCCCTCTTTCTTTTCCAAATACAGCTCGTTGCCGTAGGCCCAGCCCCTGCCAAACAAGAACTCCTGGCTCAGGTTGGGGTTGGCAAAAATCTGGGCGCCGTCGCGGAAGTCAATCTGGTTAGCGGCCCATTTATAATATACCTCATCGGTGAGCAGAAACTTGCCGCCGCCCAGCAAAAAATTAACGCCCGTGCTCACCTGCTGCGAGCGCTGGGGATGCACGTTCTGGCGCGAGGGGTACCAGATGTCGGTGGGCAGCGAGGCGCCCGAGTTGCTCACCAGGTGCACGTACTGGTACATGAGGGCGTAGCTGCCCTTCAGGCTCACTTTAGGCCCTAGGGAGTAGCGCAGCGAGGCCCGCGGCTCCAGGCCGCCAAAGTGGTCGCTCTCACTGCGGAAGCCGGTGGCGCGCAGCCCCAGCTCGGCCTGCAGGTCGTCGCTCACCTTGATATTGTCGGAGCCATAAATACCCGCTTCCTGGCCCGGATAGGCCACGTCGGCGCCGAAGTTCACCGAGTTGTCCTGCGAGCTGCGCTGCAGGCGGCCCACCCCAAACTGGTGCTGCGTGAAGCTGGCCCCGAATCGGATGACGTGGCGCCCGCCCTCGGGCAGGTAGTCGAAATCGGTGCGGGCGTTGTAGTCCCGAATGGTGGAACCCAGCGAAAAGCTAAACTGGTCGATGGAGTTGCCCAGCTGGTACTTGTAGTCGGTGACGCCCACCTGGGTATTGGCCGTGAGGCGCGGCGAAAACACGTGCTGCCAGCGCAGGGCCCCTAGGGTATTGCCCCAAGTAAAAGCCGCCTGGAAGCCGTTGGGCGAAGTAAAGCCGAAGTTGTCGCGCCCCAGGTAGCCGGTCAAAAACAGCTGGTCGCGCTCGGTCAGCGTGTAGTTGGCCTTGAGGTTGAGGTCGTAGAAATAGTAGTCCGGAATGGGCGAGTAGTCCTCGACGTTCGCGTTGGCCCGGTTGAGGGCGCGGGTGAAAATGTCGAAGTAGGTGCGCCGCCCGCTCACGATAAACGAGCCCTTAGCCGGCTGGCCGTCCGAGTGGCGGCCCAGCGGCCCCTCGAAGCTGAGGCGCGAGGAAATGAGGCCAATGCCGGCCGTCGTCACGTATTTCTGGCGGTTGCCCTCGCGCAGCTTCACGTCAATCACCGACGAGAGCCGGCCCCCAAACTGCGCTGGAAACCCCGCCTTGTACAAGTCCACGCTCTGCACGGCGTCGGAGTTGAAGACCGAAAACAGCCCGAACAAGTGGTTGGGGTTATACACCACCGAGTTGTCGAGCAGCACCAGGTTTTGGTCGGCCGAGCCGCCGCGCACGAACAGGCCGCTGCTGCCCTCGCCGCCGCTTTGCACGCCGGGCTTGAGCTGCAGGGTCTTCAAAATATCAACTTCGCCAAAGAGCGCCGGCAGCAATTTGGCCTCGCGGATGCTGAGGTGCTCGACGCCCATTTGGGTCGATTCGAGCTTTTGCTGCAGCGTTTGCTGGCCCTGCACCACCACTTCGCCCAGCTCGCTGGCGTTGGGAGCTAGCAGTACGTTGTGCGTTTGGTTGCGGCGCAGGCTAAGGGTGAACGACTGGCTGGTGTAGCCCACGAACGACACCGTTATTTTCTGCGCCCCCTCGGGCAGGCTAAGCGCGTAGTGGCCATCGGCCTCGGTGGCCGTGCCCAGCCCGAGGGCCGGCACCGCCACGGTAGCGCCCGGCAGGGCCGTGCCATCGGTGCCGCGCACCAGGCCGCTGAGCACGTGCTGCGTTTGGGCCCAGCTCCAGCGCGGGGCAAGCAGTAGCCCCAGCCCTATCAATAAAAACCCAACCAGACGTAGCAAGCGCATCATACCTACAAAAATAACTCTCGCCAAGCGGCGCCCCGCCAACGCCGAAGCGGCGCAGTTAGTTTAATTGGCTTCACTGCTATTTTCATCAAATGTACATGTAGGGCGCAAGGACGCTGCTCGTCTCGGCTCGTTAGCCGCGCCAGGCGCCGCTGCTTACTTCCAGGCGGCACCAGCCTCGCGCCTACCCATTCCCAGGAAACCGCGCTAGGAGCCCAGCAAGTCGGTTTCGTCCTTGAGGGCCACGCCCGTGAGGCCGCGCCGCAGGGCTTCGGTTAGCAGCCAGGTGAGCTTGTCGGCCGCGGCCGGGTAGGGCAGCCCGGCCGGCCGAATGTTGGAAACGCAGTTACGCGCTTCGTCGGTGAGGCCCGGCCGGGGCCCTAGGGTGAGGTAGGCGCCCAGGCTGTCGGGGGCGCTCAGGCCGGGGCGCTCGCCCAGCAGCACCAGCACCAGGCGCGCGTCCAGCAAGTCGCCCACCGCGTCGCCCAGCGCCACGCGGGCCTGCTCGGCCAGCACCAGGGGCCCCAGGCGCAGGCCCGCGGCGCGCAGTTGGGGCAGCAGCAGGCGCAGCAGCGGCCCGCCGTGCTGGTTGGCCGCCGTGGCCGAGAGGCCGTCGGCCAGCACCACTACCACGTCGCAGGCAGAGCCAGCGGCCTCGGCCAGCGCTGCGCGCGAGGCGTCGCTGAGGCGGCGGCCCAGGTCGGGGCGGCGCAGGTAAGTGGGGCGGTCGGGCGCCTGGCTTTGCACCTGGCACAGGGGTAGGTCCAGCCCAGCTAGCTCCGGTAGCAGGTGGTCGAGGTCGAGGACCGAATACACCGCATCGCGGGCGTGGGCGTGGGCCAGGCGGAAGGCCAGCGCCTCGGCCAGGGGCACGCTGGTGCCGGTGCGCCCCAGCGCGATGCGCGCCGCCGTGAAGGCCCGCAGGCCCGCCCAGGGGTCGGGCTCGGGTGCGGGGGGCGGCAGGGCAGGCAGTTGGTCGGGCATAGCAGCCGGGAAGTTACTAAGCCGGCCGCACGGCTGGCTCCTGAAAAAAACCAGGCATGAAATAAACCGCGCAAAATAGGCGGTCATGCTGAGCCTGCCGAAGCATCTCTACCGCACGTTATCTGGACGATGCGGTAGAGATGCTTCGGCAGGCTCAGCATGACCGCCTATTTTGCGCGGTTTACCTGCTGCCTTACAGAATGGTTACGCGCTGGGTTTGCGTAGTATCGCCCTTGAAGCGCACCAAGTACACGCCGGGCGTTAGCTTATCGCTCGGGATGCTCAGCGTGGCTTGCTTGCCCACATTTACCCGCGACAGTACCCGGCCCATTACGTCTACTACTTCAATGCTTTTCACGTTCAGCTGGTTGGCGCCTAGCTCGACGCTAATATTATCGGTGGCTGGATTGGGGTAAACGGTTGGCCCGGCCACCGACGAGGCGCTGGTGGTAGCCGTCACCACGTTGCAATTGTTGGCCGTGCCCCCTAGGCCGCTAATGGAGGCCAGCGAGGTAGCCAGCACCAGCTTATCTAGCTTCGCGTTGCCGCCCGCGTTGTAGGCAATAGTCAGCGTGTGCGGCCCCACCGGCAGCACGGCATCCTTCAGCTTCAGCCAGCGCCAGCCATCCACGCCGACTTCCTTCACGCTCACGTCGTCGATGTAGTACGTATTAGCCACTTGGCCCATGTCGAACAGGAAGGTAGTGGAAGCCAGCGAAGCCGTAATGGTCCACGATACCTGCTGCCAGCTGGTGCCAATGGCCTGGTCGGCCTGGTACTGCGCGCTCGACGGCCCGGTAGAAAGCCGGATGGAGCCGCCGGCCGCCGCCGCACGTACCCAATATGAAATCACGTACTGGTTGCCAATGGTGGTCGGGAAAGCCGTGCTCGACACCTGCACTTTCCACTGGTTGCCGGTTTGGGCGGTGGGGTTCACCACCTTCATCGAGCCGGTGCCGGAGTGAGCATCAGTCGCCACGGTATTGGCCGAAATGGTGGCGCCGTTCGTGTTCAGGGTCGTCCAGCCCGTCAGCCCATTTTCGAAGCTCGGGTTGGTAGCCAACTGGGAGGTTACCGCCTGAAAGTCGGCGTTGTCAATTTTCAGCCAGTACCCGTAGTCCTCGGCGGCGGGTATGCTCATCCGGGCCACCAAGTTGTAGGTAGCGGCGCTGTCAATGGTAACCGGCATGGTCAGGTAGGCCGAGGTCGCGGAGGGCGCGGTGGTGGGACTGCTCAAGCCGCTTTTTGCCTGCACGTACTTCCCGCCAGAGGCGTTGGCGTCGGTGGCAACCATCCAGCCCGCGCCTACCGTGGCGCACTCGGCTTCCAGCCAGGTGCGCTTGCCCAGCGGCTCGGCGGGCAGCACGGGGTTGCCGCTGCCCCACCACTTATACCAGCGCTGGTAGTTCACGGCCGGGTAGGGGTTGACCGTGATATCCGTGCTAACGGTGGTGTTGCCCAGCAAAAACTTGTCTACGAAGGCCTGCATGGCCGGTATCTGGGTGGTGGGCACGGCGCAGTGGTTGTGGCCCGAGTCGATGTAGAAGCCAAACCGGTCGCCTAGCCCCAGCGTCTTGTATATCTCGTGCGCGGCGCGGGCCGATACGTAGGCCGAGGGGTTGGCCAGCCACTCAAAATCGGTGTTGCCCGTCACCAGTAGGGCCCGGGGCGCTATCATGGCCATCAGCTCGTGGTGGTCGTGCGGCAGCTTCGGCACGTTGGCGTCGGCAAACTGCTTCATGTCGTCCTTAAACCAGTTATAGTCGGTGGCCCCCAGCTTCTCCACGGCCCCTAGGGTTTCGGACACGCGCCAGGCCGGCGCCCCGCCGCCGCCCGACTCCTGGGCGATGGTCAGGGCAATGCGCTCGTCCAGCGCCCCCGCAAACAGGGCCATCTTGCCAGCGTAGGAGCAGCCCGTAACTCCCAGGTGCTTCAAGTCAATGGGCAAGCTGCTCTGCACCAACTCCAGCCCGTCGATGAGGCGGCTCACGCCCCACGACCAGGCCGCGTACTGCCCCGCGTTCGACAAGTTTTGGTCGGGGTAGAGCTGGTAGAAAGGGTCCGTCAGCTGCGGGTTGCCGTAGGTCGTGACGTTGTTGTGGTTGTACTGGATGGTAGCCACGCTACGGCCGGCAAACACCGCGGCCGGCACGCTGCCGGTGGGGCTGTTCATGCCAATAATGGCCGGAAATGGACCGGTGCCCGTGGGCACCGTTACCTGCGAGGTAAGCGTGGCCGTTTTGCCGTTCACCGTCACGTTCACGGTGAGCGTGCCGGTACCCGCGGTGGTGCCCGCGGCGTAGCTGGCCGTAATGGTTTGGGGGCGAGTAGGTTTCGTGCCTATCTCGTAGTTCTCAATCTGGGCCTTGATTTCGTTGCGTCGGCACTCCCAGTCGCTGAAGCTGGTGGTGCGCCCGTGGCCGTCGGCCCACAAGAAGGGGTCGGGCAGCGGCTGGATGACGGGCAGCTGGCTGAGCGTAGGCAGGGGCGGGGCCGCGCAGCTCGCCCCCGTATTCTCAACGGTATACACCAGGGGTGGCGTCTGGGCCAGTGCGCGTAGGCAAGTGCAGCTAAGTAGGAAGGCTAGTAAGGCAACCGGAGTTTTTCGCGTAAAAGTTTTACCAAACGCAGGGAAAAGGATTGAAGTCATGTTGGTAAGTACTGGGTGGGTAAAGTGAGTTAAGCAACGTGGGTATTTCTCATTGGCAAGGCGAGTATGGGGAAAAGTCAAGAAAAAGATTTGGTGGTAAAGTGATAAAGAGCTTGTTAATGATTTAAGGCAGTGAGTCGTTAGTGTTTGCCTGCTTAATATAAAAATCAGATTTCACTTATATGACTGATAAACAAAATGCTCATAGTGCATGACGCATGCCTGATGTGGCTGCGATTTTACTTAAGACGCAGTAATGATAAAAAGAAAACGCACGTAGTTTCTTAGATGAATACAAATGAAAATACCGCAATCGTTTTCGGAAACGATTGCGGTATTCATGCTGTCATAGCGCATGCATACTTGCACGCTGGCTGATGCAGCATACTCACGTATACTTGAGCTGCGGCAACCCAACAGTGGTAGCGTAACACGCTTACCAGAAGGCTGCCCGCTACGGTTACTGCATTACTACCAGTAAGCTATCTACTACTGGGCACCCGAAAGTATATGGTGTTGTGATAAAATAATTGCTTGATAATCTGATATTTGTATTTTATAAAAGTATAAATAATTCATTTATAAGTTTAAAACAAGTACACCGGATGCGAACGCTAGTATAAAATAAGGCTTACTGCCGCAGCGGTGGGGGCAGCTGGCGCCACAGCGCGGCGTCGCCGGCTGGGCGCAGCTGGCCCTGGGCCGAGAAAATGCCCTGTTGCTGCAGCCAGGCTTCAAACTCCGGCGCCGGGCGCAGGCCTAGGGTCTGGCGCAGGTACAAGGCATCGTGGAAGCTGGTGGACTGGTAGCCCAGCATAATATCATCGGCGCCAGGCACGCCCATAATATAGGTGCAGCCCGCTACGCCCAGCAGCGTGAGCAGGGTATCCATGTCGTCCTGGTCGGCCTCGGCGTGGTTGGTGTAGCACACGTCCATGCCCATGGGCAGGCCCAGTAGCTTGCCGCAGAAGTGGTCTTCGAGGGCCGCCCGAATGATTTGCTTGCCATCGTAGAGGTACTCGGGGCCGATGAAGCCGACCACCGAGTTGACCAGCAGCGGCCGAAAGCGGCGGGCCACGGCGTAGGCGCGGGCCTCGGCCGTTTGCTGGTCGAGGCCGTGGTGGGCGCCCGCCGAGAGGGCGCTGCCCTGCCCGGTTTCGAAGTACATGACGTGGCTGCCCAACGTGCCGCGCCCTAGGGCCAGGGTGGCCTCGTGGGCTTCTTGCAGCAGCGCCAGCGAGATGCCGAAGCTGCGGTTGGTGCCCTCGGTGCCGCCAATAGACTGGAAGGTAAGGTCAACCGGCGCGCCAGCCGCGATGAGCTGCAACGTGGTAGTGACGTGGCAGAGCACGCAGGTTTGGGTGGGGATGTCGTAGCGCTGGCGCACGCCGTCGAGCAGCTCCAGCAGCTGGCGCACCTGGCGGGGGCTGTCGGTGGCGGGGTTGAGGCCCAGCACCGCGTCGCCGCTGCCGTAGAGCAGGCCATCCACGAGGCTGGCGGCCACGCCGCGCGGGTCGTCGGTGGGGTGGTTGGGCTGCAGGCGGGTGGCCAGGTGCCCGCGCAGCCCTAGGGTATTGCGAAACTGCGTGACGACTTCCACCCGCCGGGCCACGGCTATCAGCTCCTGGTTGCGCAGCAGCTTGCTCACGGCCGCCACCATCTCGGGCGTAAGGCCGGGCGCCAGGGCCGCCAGGGCGGGCGCGTCGGCGGCCTCGCTCAGCAGCCAGTCGCGCAGCTGGCCCACCGTGTAGTGCGCCACCGGCGCGAAGGCCGCTGCGTCGTGCGTGTCGAGGATGAGGCGCGTCACCTCGTCGGCTTCGTAGGGCACCAGCGCCTCGTGCAGAAACTGGCGCAGTGGCACGTCGGCCAGGGCCAGCTGGGCGGCCACGCGCTCCTCGTAGGTGGCGGCCGCCACGCCCGCCAGCTCGTCGCCCGAGCGCCGGGGCGTGGCCCGCGCCAGCAGCGTCCGTAGGTCGTCGAACACGTAGGCGCGCTGCTGAATGACGTGGCGGTAGGGCATGGCGGCGAGCGGCAGGTAGCGGCCAGAATGCACGTAAGGTAGGAAGGGCGCGCTGAGCAGGCAAGGCTGGTTTCACCGCAGAAGCTGCCACCGGCCCAGGTAGAAGAAGCCTAGCGCGGTTTCGCCACGCGCTTTACTTCCATCAGGTCGGGCGTTTCGCGCACGATGCGCAGGGCCGTGCCGCGCAAGGCTACGCGCAGGGCCTGCCGCCGCGTCAGCCGGCCGCGCACCGGCTGCACGGGCACGTTCACCAGCGACTTATCGGTGTAGCGGATGAAGCAGCCCGTGGCGTGCGCGATGGCTATGGCGGTTTCGTCGAAGCGCTGGGCGGGCAGGTTGTAAATTACTTGCTGGTCGCAGCGGCCCAGCTTAATGCGGGCCGTAGCCGGCCGCGGCTGGGCCGGGTGCTGAGTAGTGGCGCGGCAGGCCGCCCCCGAAAGAGGGCCGGCAAGCACGTGGGCGAAGACTAGCAGGCAGGAAGCAACTCGGGTAGAAAGCATGCGTGAAAGTAATAAAGTGGCGCTACCCGTGGGTGGCGGCCAGGCTGGGGCGCTACCGAGCGCCGGGGCGGCCCCTGGCTACCCAGCGCCCCCCTAGGGCGCCCCCCAGCCCCAAGCCAAATACCACGCTTAGCCCCTGGTTGAACCATACCACCGCCCCCAGGCACCCCAGCGCCAGCCCCAGGGCCAGGGCCGGCACCCACGGGTAGCCCGGCGCCCGGAAGGGCCGCGCCAGCGCCGGCTCGCGGCGGCGCAGGGCAAACAGGCTGGCCATACTCACCACGTAGAGCACCAGCGCCCCCAGCACCGACAGCGTAATAACCTGCGCGGTAGTGCCCGTTAGCAAGGCCAGTGCCCCCACGGCCCCGCCCGCCAGCAGGGCCCCTAGGGGTGCCCCGCGCCCGTTGAGGCGGGCCAGCGGCGCGGGCAAATAGCCGGCCCGCGCCAGCGCAAACACCTGCCGCGAGTAGCCGATAATAATGCCGTGGAACGAGGCCACCAGCCCAAACAGCCCCAGGCTGGCCAGCACCCGCGCCCAGGCGCTGCCCGGCCCCAGCGCCAGGCGCAGCGCCTCGGGCAGCGGGTAGTCGAGGTGGGCCAGCCGGCGCCAGTCGGCGGCGCCGTTGGTGAGCACCAGTATCCCTAGGGCCAGCCCCACCAGCGTGGCGATGCCCAGCCCGTAGCCCAGCGGAATGGCCCGCCGCGGCGCCCGCACCTCCTCGGCCACCATGGCCACGCCCTCAATGGCCAGGTAGAGCCACAGCGCGAACGGCAGCGCCGCCAACACGCCCGCCGCCCGCAGCGGCACCGGGTGCGCCGCCAGCGTGGCCACCCGAAAATGCGGCGCCAGCAGCCCCATAAACAGCAGCAGCTCGGCCACCGCCAGCGCGGTGACAAGCAGCGAAAAATTGGCCGACTCGCGCACGCCCCGCAGGTTGAGGGCCGTGAACACCGCGTAGCACCCCAGCGCCGCGGGTAGCACCGGCACCCTAGGCCACAAAAAGTGCCCGTAGCTGCCCAGCGCCAGCGCAATGGCCGGGGCCGCCAGCACAAACTCAATGACCGTGGCGTAGCCCGCCACCACGCCGCCCACCCAGCCAAACGCCCGCAGCGCGTAGGCAAACGGCCCGCCCGCCTGGGGCAGCGCGTTAGTCAGCTCCGTGAAGCTGAAAATGAACGCCACGTAGAGCACCGTGACGAGGCCCGTGGCGACCAGCATGGCCGCCGGGCCGCCCGCCGCCCAGCCGTAGTTCCAGCCAAAGTACTCGCCCGAAATAACCAGCCCCACCGCCAGCGCCCACAAGTGGCGCGCCGTCAGGGCCTTGTGTAGGGTAGGGGCAAGGGCGTCGGGCACGGCAGCGGGGGCTAAGGTTGGCGACTAAGCGAGCCCTAAAGAACGTTATGCCGGAGCGTTGCTTAGCTGCTAAAAGTCAAAAAAGGCGGTCAGCATGACCGCCTTTTTTCAGCATAAGCTATCCTGGGCTACTTCAAATGCGCGCCCACGGCCTGGCCGATTTGGGCGGCGGGCACCACGCCGGCCTGGCGCCACACCGGCTGGCCCTGGCTGAAGAGGATGAGCGTGGGAATGCTTTGCACCCGGAACTGCTGGGCCACCGCCTGGTTTTTATCCACGTCGATTTTGATGACGCGCAGCTTGCCCTGGTGCTGGGCTGCCACCTGCTCCAGGATGGGCGCCATCGTTTTGCAGGGCCCGCACCAGTCGGCGTAGAAATCGACTAGTACCGGCATGCCGGGGCTGTTGATGAGTTCGGAAAAAGACTTGCGAGGCATGGCGGGAAGTAATTTTGTGAGGAAAGTGCCAATCGGTTGCTCCCTAGCCAGGAAAAACCAGTACCGGCTACTACCCCTAGGTACGCCCCGGCCTCGGTTTCGTTTTGCTGCTCGCCCCTTGACTAATCCGCTCACCCGTCCGCCCGCCTGGCTGCGGCCCCTGTTTCCGGGCAGCGAGTGGCGGGGCGCGCCCCTGGGGCCCACCGGCCGCCCGCGCCTCTACCTCACCTTCGACGACGGCCCCATTCCCGACGAGACGCCTTGGGTGCTGGAGCAGCTGGCGGCCCACCAAGCGCAGGCTACCTTCTTTTGCGTGGGCGACAACCTGGCGCGCTACCCCGACGTGGCCCGCGCCGCCCTGGCCGCCGGCCACCGCCTCGGCAACCACACCCAGCACCACCAAAGCGCCTGGGTTACCCCTAGGGCCCAGTACCTGGCCGGGGTAGCCGAAACCTCCCTGGCTATTCGCGCTCAGCTGCTGGCTGTTAGCTCACCGCCTGGCGATAAGAGACTGCAGCTAACAGCCAGCGAACAGCTTTTCCGCCCGCCCTACGGCCGCCTGACGTGGCCGGTGCTGCGGGCGCTGCGCCAGCAGCACTACCGCATCATCATGTGGACGCTGCTCACCCGCGACTACGACGCCAGCCTGGCGCCCGAGCGCGCCTTGCGCCTGACGCTGGCCGCCACCTGCCCCGGCGATATTATGGTGCTGCACGACTCGCGCAAGGCCAGCCGCTCGCTGCGTTACCTGCTGCCGCGCCTGCTCGAGCACTACGCCGCCCTCGACTACGAATTTGCTGCCCTCTGATATGCTGCTACTGAGTGGGTGCCTGGCATACTGCGCGCTGTGGCTGGCTTTTCTGGGCCGCATCACCTGGCGGCTGGCCCGGCGCACGGGCGCGGCCGTGCCCGGTGCGCTGCCCCAGCCGCTGCCCCGCGTCAGCATCCTGCTGGCCGCCCGCAACGAGGCCGCCGCCTTGCCGCGCTGCCTGGCCAGCCTGCGGGCCCTCGACTACCCGCCGCACCTGCTGGAAGTGCTGCTGGGCGACGATGCCAGCACCGACGGCACCGCCGCCGTAGCCGCGGCCGCTATGCAAGGCTTCGCGGGGCAGTTTGCGGTGGTGCCCATCGCCGATACCCTAGGGCTGGCGCGCGGCAAAGCCAACGTGCTGGCCCACTTGGCCCGCCGCGCCCAGGGCGAGGTGTTCTTCATCACCGACGCCGACATCGAGCTGCCGCCCACCTGGCTGCGCGCCATGCTCACCTACGCGGCGCCCGGCGTGGGCACCGTCACGGGCCTGACGGTGGTGCAGGGCCCTGGCCCCCTGGCGCGCCTGCAGGGCCTCGACTGGCTGGTGGCCCTCGCCCTAATGCAGGTAGCCAGCGACAGCGGCCAGCCCATGTCGGCGATGGGCAACAATATGCTCGTGACCCGCGCCGCCTACCAGGCCACCGGCGGCTACGAGGCGCTGCCCTTTTCCGTCACCGAAGATTTTGCCTTGTTCGAGGCCGTGAATGCGCGCGGCTACGGCTACCGCCAGGTGTTTGGACCGCTGGTGCGGGCGGCCAGCCTGCCGGCGGCGGGCTGGGGCGCCCTGCTGCGCCAGCGCCTGCGCTGGATGCGCGGCGTGGCCGCCTTGCCCGGCCGGGTGCAGGCGGCGCTGGTGTTCTTCAATTGCTACTGGCTGGCGGCGGCGGGCTTGCTGCTGGCCGGGCACTGGCCCTGGGCCCTAGGGGCGGCGGCGGCCAAAATAGCCGGGCAGGCTGGCACCGCGCTGGTGGCCGCCCGCCGCGCCGGCCTGCCCCGCCCGCCCGCCTGGGCGCTGGTGGGCTTCGAGCTGTACGCCCTGGCCCTCATCACCCACGTCACCCTGCTGCGTTTGCTGGGCCCTAGGCAGATAATTTGGAAAGACCGTGTATATGAGTGAGAGCTTCCCAGCCGCGCCACCGGCCGTTACCATCCGGCCCATAGCGGCGGCCGCTACCTACGCCTTGCGCCACGCCGTGCTGTGGCCCGACAAGCCCGCCGCCTACGTGCAGCTGCCCGACGACGCCACCGGCCAGCACTTCGGCGCCTTCGTGGGCGGCGCGCTGGTAAGCGTCATCTCGCTGTTTATAAACGAGCAAGAAGCCCGCTTCCGCAAATTTGCTACCGCGCCCGCCTGGCAGGGGCGCGGCATTGGCGGGCAGCTGCTGGCCCACACGCTGGCCGCCGCTGCAGCCGCCGGCGCCACCAGCATCTGGTGCGATGCCCGCGCCAGTGCCCTGCCTTTTTACCAGCGCTACGGCCTAGGGCCCGACGGCAAGCCGTTCGCCAAAGGCGATATTTCGTATCAGCGCCTGCGCCGCCCGCTACCGTAAGCGCTCTGCGCCCTCTGCGAAAACACTGCGCCCTCTGCGGGAAACCTGCCCGAACAATTCTATGCAGCTCATCGAAACCCACGCCCACCTCTACCACGAGCAGTTCAGTGAAGACCGCGCCGCTGCCCTGCACCGCGCCGTGGCCGCCGGCGTCGAAACCATCCTCATGCCCAACGTGGACCACGCCAGCATCGACGCCATGCTGGAGCTAGAGGCCGCCTACCCCGCCACCTGCCACGCTATGATGGGCCTGCACCCCTGCTCGGTAGGCCCCACCTTCGAAAAGGACTTGCAGGAAGTGGAAGCCTGGCTGGCGCGCCGCCCCTTCGCCGCCGTGGGCGAGTGCGGCCTCGACCTGTATTGGGATGCCACCTACTTCGAGCAGCAAAAAGAGGCGCTGAAAATCCAGCTCGCCTTGGCCAAGCAGTACCAGCTACCCATCGTGCTGCACACCCGCCAGGCCTTCGAGCCCGCCGCCGCCCTGGTAGCCGAGGCCCAGGACGGCACCCTGCGCGGCGTGTTCCACTGCTTTTCCGACGGGCTGGCCGAGGCCGAGCGCGCCATTGCCCTAGGGTTCAAGCTGGGCATTGGGGGCGTGGCCACCTTCAAAAACGGCGGCCTGGATAAAGTGCTGCCCCACGTGGCGCTGGAGCATCTGGTGCTCGAAACCGACTGCCCCTACCTGGCGCCTGTGCCCTACCGCGGCAAGCGCAACGAGCCCGCCTACCTGCCCCTGGTGCTGCACCGCGTGGCTGCCCTCACCGGCCACGCGCCCGAGGAAGTCGCCGCCGCCACCACCCGCAACGCCCAGGCGCTATTCGGGGTGTAACCCGTTGTGCAACGACCAAGGAACATCATGCTAAACGTAGTGAAGCATCTCTGCCGCGCCAACAGTGTTCGGTAGCGGTGCTTCGCGGGGTTCAGTATGACGTTCTTTAGGCCCTTGAACTTGCTTATGACGCTACCCGACCTGCCCCTGCTCACCTTGCCCACGGCCGCCCCGCCGGCCGCCCCGCGCGTGCTCATGCTCTACACCGGCGGCACCATCGGCATGGCCATCAACCGGCGGCAGGAGCTGGTGCCGCTGCGCTTCGAGAAGCTGGTCCGCAAAATGCCCGACCTGCGCCGCGTGCCCTACCGCCTCGAGCTGCTGGCCCTGCCCGAGCCCATCGACAGCAGCAACGTAACGCCCGCCGACTGGCGGCTGCTGGCCGGCCTCATCGGGCAGCACTACGCCGCGTTCGATGGCTTCGTGGTGCTGCACGGCACCGATACCATGGCGTATTCGGCGGCGGCGCTCAGCTATTTGCTTGAGCACCTGGCCAAGCCGGTGGTTTTTACCGGGGCGCAGGTGCCGGTGGGCCGGCCCCGCTCCGACGCGGCCCGCAACCTGCTCACGGCCTTCGATGCGGCCGCTGCCCGCCACCCGAGCGCCCTCACCATGCGGGTGCCCGAGGTTAGCATTTTCTTCAACGACATCCTCATCCGGGGCACCCGCGCCCGCAAGGTCGAGAGCCAGCAGTTTGCCGCCTTCAAAAGCGAAAATTACCCGCCCCTGGCCCGCGCCGGCATCAACCTGGAATTCGACGACAAGAATATTCGGCCGCTGCCCGCCGCGCCCCTGCGCGTGCACCAGCACCTGGAGGAGCGCGTGGCCGTGCTGCGCCTGTTTCCGGGCATCACCGAGGCCGTGGTGCGCGCCGTGCTGAGCCTGCCCGGCTTGCGCGGCTGCGTGCTCGAAACCTACGGCTCGGGCAACGCCCCCACCGCGCCCTGGTTTTTGCGCTGCCTCGAACAAGCTAGCCAGCAAGGCGTTGTGCTGCTCAACGTGAGCCAGTGCGAGGAGGGCCGCGTGGTGCAGGGCCACTACGAAACCAGCGCCCGCCTGGCCGAGCTGGGCGTGGTGGGCGGCGACGACATCACGCCCGAGGCGGCCATCACCAAGCTCATGTACGTGCTGGGCCTGGGGCTGCCCGAGGCCCCCACCCGCCGCCTGCTGGCCCAGGACCTGCGCGGCGAAATATCACCCCCCTAGGCCCCAAAGCTCGGCAAAGCCGCCCGCCGCGCGTATCTTTGCCCACCCATTCAGAGAGGTGTCCGAGTGGTCGAAGGAGCACGCCTGGAAAGTGTGTATGGGCCAAAAGCTCATCGTGGGTTCGAATCCCATCCTCTCTGCTGATAATAAAGAATACCCGATGTAAACACTTGATTTACAGCGGGTATTTTGGCTTTCGTCAGACAAGCGTCAAGTAATCCCCTTGCCGATGGCCACTGGTATGCGAAAGCCGCCTGCCGCCTCGATGATGGTTACTAGGATTACTACTACGAACATGAACTGCGTAGTGCGGGGCGGTGGAACTCGGAACAAGTATAAGTTGCCCGCGTGAAGCGTTCGCATAGATTACCACTTGTACTGGCTCTTATGGGCACAGTAGTCCTTTTCGGACTGTGGGGTGAAACCCTAACCCGCGACTATCCATACGCCTTGCCATCGGCTGTAGTCTTGCTCTTGGGTAATGAGCTGTTGGAGAAGTGGCTAGGTAGGAAAGCAGGTAATTAAAAAGCCCCGGCCTAGCCAGGTCTGGACCTTTTCGTCGAGTAGGCCACACTACGCTCGGCACTAAAAAGCCCTGCCCGACTCGGGCAGGGTTTTTCTTATTTAGGATGAAGAGAACCTCAGGAGGTTCTGAAGCAGGTTACTGGCCAACCATAGTAAACGTTACCAAACCCGACAGCTAGCCTACAGTTCGGGTAGCCGCACGTAGTGGCTATTGGGGTGGTCCAGCGGCTCGGCACTCACGAAGCTGCACGCCACCACGGGCTTCCCGTCCTCAGTACTTATCTCTATAAAGAAGCCGCGTCCCCTCCTTTTGACTTTTCCAACGCTGGGCTAGAAAGGTACCTACAGGCCAGCCCTAGGGCCAGCACCCAGACCGGAAAGCCGAGTACGGGGTAACGGGCGAGGACAAGCAGGGGCTGCAGCATGGGGAAAATAAAAACCCCGGCCGGTTGGTCGGGGCTTTGTGATAAGGGAGCGAGCGAAAGTTTGTTAACGGAGCGCAGAAAGTCTATAGCCAGGAAACATACGTAGCTACTATGCTCGAGGTAAAGCTAAATGGCCACTTCCTGGATAAGTGCCAGCCTGCGCGTGATGAAATGGACAAAACAGGCGACGAACCTTCCTGGCAACGTCTAAAAAAGCCCGCTGGAAACCAGCGGACCTTTCTGAGCTATGAAAACAAACTTAACTACTTATAATAAAATACAGTAGCACGTCAACTTACGGTAAGATTTTCGTAGCGTATTGCTTCAGATTACTTAAATCTGCGAATTGGCATTATTAGTAGCTAAAACTATATTTTATCTGGGTAGTTACTGCGCATAAGGGCTAGCCCTAAGGTAGCAGGCTAGTTAGCAAACCTACCCCCACCGCCCCTAGGGTCAGCCCCACGCGCAGCAGCCAGCCCACCAGGCGCACTATACTATATAGATAAAGCCTTTGCTGTTTGCGTGCCGCCGACCGAATGGTTTCTCGCTCTTTGCAGCACGCTTTAACTCAGGCCCGGTGTATACTACTCCCGCGCCAGCTGCAATTCTGGTCTTTCCGGAGTGAGTAGTGGGATGTTCTCAACCAAGAGGGAGGAGTTGTCGAGGCCGAAGCTCTGCTGCTGGCTCGCCCCCAGCCAGCGTAAAGCACCCGACACCCGCGCCACTAGCCGCTGCCAGCCGCTTAGGCTTTGGGCGTAGGGCAGGGTGCGATTAAGGATGACAAATTCGAAGTCGCCCACCTCACCGCGCAGCGAGGCGTAGCGCGAGCTGATGTCAAGCTGCCCAGCCGCCACCATGTCCGTGACTACTTGCCGGAACATGTAGTTAATGGCGTGGTCCACCCGGAAGCCCAGCCGGAAATCAATGCGCACTAAGTCGTCAGGTAAAATGACTTCGGCGTGGTAGGCGCGGGTGTAGGGCTCGTCCGTAGTCGTTACGTGCAGCAGGTAATACACGTCAGCGCGCTTAGGGCTTTTGCGGAAGATGCTGTGCATGATGGCGTTTTCCACCAGTTTAGGGTTCGTGGAGTCGGTGAAATACACCAGGTTAGTTGCCAGCTTGGGCACGGTCTCGTCCTGGCTCAAGGCTTGCAAGCGGGGCAGGTAATCGGCCAGCGGCACGTACTTATAGAAATCCTGAAACAGCTGCCGGCCCTGAATCCAGCTCACCATCACCAGCAGCAGCAGTACGCCCAACAGCACGCTCAGCCAGCCGCCCTGCGGAAACTTGCGCAGGTTAGCCACCAGAAAGCTGCCTTCCACTGTGAAATACGCGGCCAGCAGCAGGCCTATCCACACCCAGTTGGCCCGGCGCAGACGTAGGTAATACGCTAGCAGAATGGTCGTCATCAGCATCGTAATTGTGACGGCCAGCCCGAAGGCAGCCTCCATGCGGCTGCTCTCGCGGAAGTAGAGCACTACCCCCACACAGCCCGCCCCCAGCAGCCAGGTTAGGGAGGGCACGTAGGCCTGCCCGCGCAGCTCTGTGGGGTAGGAAATCTTGACTTTAGGCCAGAAGTTGAGCTGCAGGGCCTCAATGATGAGCGTGTAAGAGCCCGAGATAAGCGCCTGGGAAGCGATAATGGTAGCCAGCGTACAAAGGATAATGGCCGGCAGCAGTCCCCGGCGCGGTATCATCTCGAAAAACAAATTCTGCTCGCCCAGCGGCCGGCCCAGGTGCCGCAGCAGCCACGCCCCCTGGCCCAGGTAGTTGCATAGCAAACACCCTTTCACGAAGGCCCACGACACGTAGATGTTGCGCCGCCCCACGTGGCCCATGTCGGCGTAGAGTGCTTCCGCGCCCGTGCTACACAGAAAAATGCTGCCCAGCAGCCAGAACGCACCCGGTACTTGCGTAACCAGGTGGAAGGCATAGTAGGGGTTAAGCGCCCGCAGGATGCCCGGCTCGCGCAGCACGTAAGGCAGCCCTAGGGCGGCTATCATGCTGAAAAACAACAGCATTACCGGCCCAAATAGCTTGCCAATAATCGCCGTGCCAAACTGCTGAAACGCAAACAACCCCACAATGATAGCCAGCACGATGGGCACCGTGTTCAAGTCAGGCTTGAGCACCTGCAAGCCCTCAATGGCTGATGACACGGAGATGGGCGGCGTGATAATGCCGTCCGCTAGCAGCGCCGCCGCCCCTACGATGGCCGGGATGTAGAGGTACTTGAGGTGCAGCCGCCGCAGCAGGGCGTAGAGCGACAGGATGCCGCCCTCGCCGTGGTTATCAGCCCGCATGGCAATGAGCACGTACTTGACGGTGGTGAGCAGCGTCAGCGTCCAGATGATGGCCGAAATGGTGCCCAGCACGACCTCCTCCGTCACGGGCCGGTGCACGAACACGCCGCGCACGGTGTAGAGCGGCGAGGTGCCGATGTCGCCGTAAACGATGCCCAAGGCAATGAGCGTGCCCGCCGCCGTGATGCGTTGGTGTAGGCTGGCCGCCGAGTGGGCCGGCACGGTAGGCGTAGTAGTAGGGGGAGTCATGACTGCAAGTTGCTACCGAGCAAAGTAGCTTTTGCTGAAGAAAGCAAGAGGCTACCGAACTGCTAATAGTAGGGAAGCAGGGGCCGCTGCCCAGCCCTAGCCTTGCTGACTGCCGAAGATTAGCTGGCAGGCCCCTATAAGCAAGACCTATGCGGGGCCGACCAACTAGAGCGGTTTCGCAGCCAGTGGGCAGTAACGCAGACTGTTATTCCGCGCTACTGCCTACTGGCTGCGAAACCGCTTTAAGAGGCTACTCCTCCGCTGGCCGGGGGCCGCGTAGGTAGGGCTGCAAGACGGCCAAGGCCCGCTGAGCCCGGGTGGTATCGCCTAGCTGCGCGGCCGACCGGTATACATTCTGCACCTGCAGCAAGTTGAGATTACGGGGGTAGTCAAACAGGGCGCCATCCGGGCGAGCGGCGTAGTAGTTGATGGCCTGCGTAGCCTCGCGTAGCGTCGTGTCGAGCAGCACATTGGCCCGGGCGCGCTCGCCGCCCGCCGCCAGCGCCGGTGCCAGCAGGGGCGAGAACGAGTCGTAGGGTATTGTATCGGGCGGCATCACCTGCAGGCAGTAGTCAGCCACTTCGTGGGCCTTGGCGCGGTTGCCCTGGGCTAGGTACGTATTAGCCAGCCGGGCAAATTTGTCGCGGTAGTACGACGGGAAGCGCAGACTATTCTCGTCGTAGTAAATGGCGTGGTCGCGCAGCCCGCGGTAAGCAAACGTGCGCAGTAAGCGCTGGTAATTGAGGTTGGGCTCGACGTAGCCCTCTTCGCCGGTGCTGGCATAGCCGGGGTCTTGCAGGGGCAGCAAGCGGTAGGCCAAGCCTTCTAGTTGGAAGTAAGGCTGCAAATTCATGTAATCGGCCGGGTTGACGGTGGAGCTGAAATAGATGGGCCGGCGCCAGTTGTTCGTGGCGATGATGTCGAGGATGGCCAGATTCTTCTTCTCGATGGCGCGCTTGCCCATGCTCCAGCGCAGCTCGCTTACTAGCTGGTTTTGGCGGTCGGCCGGCACCAGGCCGAGGCGCTTGACGGCCGTCGTATCCACTTTGAGGTAGAAGTTGGGCGTGGGGAACGTGCTCGTCGAATACGTGCCATCCGTGTAGCGTAGCAGCGGGCTATTCTGCCCCACCAAGCCAATGAACTGCTTGAGGTCGAGGCTATCCACGGCCGCGTTCGGCATAAAGGGCAAGAGGTCGTTGTTGCCTTGGGCGTAGGCCTGCTCGCCCATGGAGAAGGGCAAGGGGGCCGACGCATACGAGGGCCGCTTCATCTGCTGGATATACCAATCAGTATTTAAATACGTGAGCACGATGACGCGCACGTCGGTGCGTCGGCCCTCCACTTCCTGCGCGTACCAGAGCGGGAACGTGTCATTGTCGCCGTTGGTGAACAGGATGGCGTTCGGAGCGCACGAGTTGAGCAAATTACGGGCGGCATCCACCGAAGCGTAGCGGCCCGAGCGGTCGTGGTCGTCCCAACCTTGCGCTACCAGAATGGCGGGCGACACCAGGCCTAGCAGGATGGCGGCGGCCGTGCGCAGCTGGTTGTTGCGCAGCACTTGCTGCAAAGCCTGCGCCAGCCCAATAACCCCTAGGCCAATCCAGATGGCAAAAGCAAACGTAGCCCCGGTGAAGGTATAGTCACGCTCACGGGGTTCCGAAGGGGGTTGGTTCAGGTAAATAATAATGGCCATCCCCGTCAGTAAAAACAGCAGCCCGACGGTCAGCGCATCGTGCCCGCGGCGGCGCAGCTGCCCAAACAAGCCAATGAGGCCTAGGATGAGCGGAATGGCGAAGAAGTTATTATGGGCAAAGCTGCCCCCAATGCGGGACGGGAGGCTACTGGCGCCGGGCCCGAAGGGCGTGAGCACCCCGGCTTGCTGAATGTCGGACTCGCGCCCGATGTAGTTCCAGCCGAAGTAGCGCCAGAACATGTGCCCTAGTTGGTAGCGCAAGAGGAAGCCCAGGTTTTGGGCCATGGTGGGCCTAGGGCTACTGCTCGGGTGGCGGCTGTCAACCTGCAGGTCGGGCACCCATTTAGCATACTCCTGAAGTTGAATAGGCTCCGAGCTGTAGATACGGGGCAGCAGCATCTTGTCGGCGTCGGCATAGCCGGGCTCCTGGGCGCGGGGCAGAATCTCGACGTACTTGCCGCCTTCGCGCCGGTAGCGCGGGGTGCCGTCCTCGTAGTGGTCGGGCTGGGCGTTGTACTGCGGGCCGTAGAGCAGGGGCCTAGAGCCGTACTGCTCGCGCTTGAGGTAGCTCACGAACGACAATACATTGGAAGGGTCATTCTGATTGATGGTAGGCTTGAATGCGGCCCGGATGGGTACAATCAGGTAGGTGGAGTAGCCAATCAGAATGAACACGAAGCACAGCATGCTGGTGTTTAGTAGCTGGCTGCGACGCTGAAACGACTGCCGGAAGCCCAGCCAAATCAAGCCCACGAACAGCCCCAGGAAAATAATCAAGCCCGCATCGAAGGGCAGGCCGAGGCTGTTGACGAAGAACACCTCGAAGCTGCCGGCCAGCGTGGGCAGGCCCGGAATGATGCCCACCAGCACCGAGCCTACAATCACCAGGCTTACCGCCAGCGTGATGACCCCGCCCAGGACGGTGGGCTGGGGATGGCGGCGGTAGTAGTAGATGAGAGCCAGGGCGGGCACGGCCAGCAAATTGAGCAAGTGCACCCCGATGCTCAAGCCAATGACGTAGGCAATCAGAATCAGCCACTTTTCGGCGTCGGGCTCGTCGGCGCGCTCCTCCCACTTGAGCATTATCCACACCACGGCCGCCGTGCACAAGCTCGACATGGCGTAGACCTCGCCCTCGACGGCGTTGAACCAGAACGAGTCGGAGAAGGCGAACGAGAGCGCGCCCACCGCCCCGGCCCCGAGGATGAGCCAGGTTTGCAGGCTAGTGGGCTCGGGCGTCTCGGTCTCGAACTCGGCGCGGGCCAGCAGCAGCTTGCGGGCCATGCGCGTGATTATCCAGAACAGAAACAGCACGGTAAACGCGCTGCTCAGCCCCGAGAGGGCGTTGATGAGCGGGGCCACGTGCGCGCGGTTGCCGAAGCTGAGCAGCGAGAGGAGGCGGCCCAGGATAAGGAAGGTGGGGGCGCCGGGGGGGTGGGGCACCAGCAGCTTGTAGGAGCAGGCGATGAACTCGCCGCAGTCCCAGAACGAGGCCGTGGGCTCGAGCGTGAGCAGGTACGTAGCCAGGGCCAGGGCAAAGACTACCCAGCCAGCCAAGGTATTGCGTGCAGTAAAGGTGGACATGGAAACGGGGAATAAGCAGAAGCAAGCGACGGAGTACTACTACTGCGGCTGAGCCCGTTTTGTCCGAAGGAGGTGGCAGTACCGTGCCCAGCTAGCAAGTGCGTTAACGACACCGTGAGGATAAGCGAGGTTGCGCCTGCTACCTGCGCGGCAGCTATTTTAGGCGTTACCCGCCGAGCAGCTAGTTGCCAGCCGAATGGACGGTTGGCACCACAGCTAGGGCTTCACAAAGCAATTCAAGCGGGTTCCCTACGGCATCCGACACATCGAGTTCTAAGCGAAAATTCCCCGCACAAAAACTAGTTGGAAGCCAGCCATCCTCTGGCACACCAAAGCGTATTACAGCGTATTACTACGGGTGAAGAAACCGCTGAAAGTTCAAGCATTCGTGCAAAGCTGTAAGCGCCTCTTTATAGCCCTAGGCCCCGACGGCAACGGTGGGGCTTTCTTGTGGTTTGAGGGCACACCAATTGCATGACAAAGCCCTCTTGAGCTGGGTGCAACCAATAAGGGTTGAGCTGCCATCTTATAGGTCATTCCTCCATCCCTGCTCCATCTTCCACATGCGTTCTATCGCGTTACTTACTCTCGGTTGCTTTGGCCTACCTCTTGCCGCGCTCGCCCAAACGGCACCTCACTTCTACCTAGGTGCTGGGGCATCCCTGCATACGGACCGCGTATTCCTGCCTTTTTCCACCAACAGCATAGGGCCAGCTATTACGCTAGGCTGGCAACTTAGCCCCCGCTGGGCTATTCAGACGGGCGCTAGCTTCGGCCGGGGCTCCGCCAGCGGTAGCTTCACTCGTGACTCGGCTAGCGTTACACTCGGCGTGTATAAATCTGCGCTGCGCCGGGACGTGCTGGTGGTGCCCTTACTGGCTCGCTTTACCATTACCGCCCCCACCTCGCGCCTGCACGTGGACGTATTAGCCGGCGCTAGTTGGGCGCATACGATAGATAAGCGCAGTGGGGAGTATACCGACGCCGTGCAGCCCACCCGCAACCAAGCCGGCGCCTATACCGCCGTAGAAAACACCGCAAACGTAGTGCTGGGGCCAGCACTACGCTACTCGGCTGGCACCCGATTGGACCTTACCGCCAACAGCCTACTTAATGTGGATTTCTTTAACCACTACAATTATAATTTCGGCAACCGTAGCTTCCTTAACACCCAGTTAGGGGTGCAGTATAGCTTTGGCCGGTAAGGTTAAGCACAAGCCACCCAGAAGCCCCCGCCTTGCCCAGGGCCGGGGACTTCTGGGTAGGGCGGGGGCATAAAAACTTTGCTGCTGGTCTATAGCTGCTTATTGAAGTAGCGAAGCGGTAAGGCGCGGTTAAGCGCTATCAAGCCGCTGCCAACAAGCAGAAAACAAGCGAGTACCACACCGCTATTGCGTAGCACCTGCGCGTAGCCTAGGGTTGACACGTTCAGGAACGGGTACGGATACCACTGCGCTACTGGGCCGCGCAGCAGGGAGTACCCCAAGTAAGCGGCTGGAAAGACTAGCCACGCCCCTAGCTGGGCCCAGCGCAGGGTTCGGCGCGGAGTAAACCATAGCCAGTAGCCAACATACAACACGGGCACCACTACGTGCAGCAGCGTATCGGCCAGCCAGGACCAGCCCGCTAGCAGCAGCAGGCCGCGCAGGACGGTGTTGTACACGAGCGCGACTACGACAATGTACAGCGCCACCGCGGTTTGGCTGGCTGGGCTGGCCGCGTAGCGCCCCAGCTTGGTGCTGGGCCAGCCCAGGGCCAGCGTTAGACTCAGCGCAACCGCTAGGTTGGAAATAATGGTGAAGTAGCTGAGCAAATTGAGCAGACTACCCGTCGTTAATACGGCCTGCAGTAGCAGGGCAAACCAAGCAGTAGCGGCAGTAAGGCTTCCTAACAGTTGGCCAGGCACCTTCCTGGGAAGCATAGTCATTGCCATAAGCGAACGATTAGTTAGGGCAACTAAAATCGCAGCTAGCGGCTAGCTGTTTTAATAGCGCATGACCCTAGGTATCAGTTAATTGTTTGCTAGGTAAAAATAAAAGTTTTGTGAGATTAGGTGATAAAAAGGAGTGCGCGCAAAGCATCAAGAAAGGGCAGGGCGCTGAATAGGGGAGCCTGGGGTGAGGAGCTTTTAAAAAAGCAGGGGCGGGCCCACGGGACGGGGCGCAATCGGGTGGGTGCGGGGGTTGGGGACCAGCTACTACTCCGCCCAACGCCTTGCTACCTGGTGCTGCTTACGTCGCCACCAGCGTTGAAACTAGGTAAGCGGGGGTGTAGGCTCGCCTACTTCTTGCGTCACTATACCCTAGGTGGCCGCAGTAGGTTATGTGAGATATATCATTAATTATGAGCTAATAACCTGCGCAGCTCACATAAGGATAAGCGTATGAGCGTGCTGATAAGCAACTGTTAAAAATTCCCGCCGCGGCGGATAGGATTCTTTGGGTTAGAGGGAAAAGACGCTGAGGATTTCGTTGGTATATTACTTGGCAGTCGCTTTTTGCTCGGCAGCCAGTTCGTTGCTCTTGAGCGTGACTATACAAATTTCATAGTCCCCGCTCCCGACCCTGGTAACGTACATCGTGACCTTGTTGCCCTCCCAAGTTTGGGCTGCCCCGTTGGCCGAGGTGCTTGGGCCGTACTGCTGCGTAAGGCTAGCTACCAACGCTTCGCTGTTGTCGGCGCCCCGCGTGCCGAAGACAATAGAAGCCAATCGCCCTTGGTAAGTAGTAAAGTACAAATTGGTAAGCTGGGTATTGCCTAGCAACAGGGGCTCTTTGCGGCTTTCGTAAATAACCCCTTCTTTGCGCTTCAACTGGGGATACTCCTTGATTGGCGCTCCTAGCACGTAAGTCCGAAACCCGTTTTGGGCGTCCAAGGCGCTTATGGGACCAGCTTGTACGGGTGGGGTTGGGGCAGTTTGGGCCTGCGCTGGCCCTAGGGCCAAGCAGAGTAGAGAGGCGGTGAGTAAGAAGTGTTTCATGCAGGGTAAGATATGGAAAAATTGCTATTTGGTAAGGGTGGGGTGTAGTGAGTGGCGGGTAGTCTTAATTACGTGTTACATGCTGCGTACCCGTGCCCAGGTAGTCGCTAAGAAGCTGCTAACCTAGGGCAGGGGCCGCAGTACCACCCGGCGATTGCGCGGCCGCTCGGCCGGAATCGTGTTGTCGGCTACCGGTTGGGTGCCGCCCAGGCCCAGCGCCTGCAGGCGGTAGGGGGCTATGCCGTGCGCCTGCAGGTAGCGGCAAACGGCTTCGGCGCGCCGCTGCGAGAGCTGCTGGTTGATGGCCGGGTCACCCTGATTATCGGTGTGGCCCTGCACTTGCAGGTGCAGGGTAGGCTGGCCGACCAAGGCCTGCGCCAGTGTGTCAAGGCTAGCCCGTGCGGCCGGTAGTAAGCCCGCTTGGCCCTGCTCGAAGTACAATGTGCGTAGCGTCACAGCCTGGCCCGCCGCCAAGCGAGCCGCCACCGTTGTAACTCTATTCGAACTCGTTGCGGCGGGCGGACTCGGGGTTAGGGGCTGGTTGGCCCCTAGGGCTAAATAGCTGCGTGGTCGAGGTTTGCTGGCGGCCTCAGTGCTCGGGTGCAGCACCAGCACACTCGTGGGGGCTGCGGGCGGCCTAGCCGGCGGGGGCAAAGGGATGGCCGGCGCTGCTTCCACTACTGCTGCTACAGGTGCTGGGGGCAGGGTGGGGGCGTCACTGAATAAGTAGCGCGTTGGCACGACAACTACTTCTGAAGAAGCCATGGCAAAGCTTCCCCGAGTGTGACGAGGGCGGGAAGTGGCTGGCGCAGCGGGCAGTTCCCAGGCGAGCCGGACCCGGGTGGCAGCCGTCGCCTGGCAATAGTCAAGGCGCAGGGCGTAGGCCTGGCCAGCGCGCAAGTCAACCGCCACCTGGTGATAGCTCAGGCCCTGGCCGCGCCAATCGTCGAGCAGCGGGCGCTCGTCTAGCCACAGGCGCAGGCCGTCATCAGCGCTCAGGTGTAGCACGTAGCGGCCCGTGGTGGGCGGCACCAGCCAGCCCGTCCAGCGCACCGAGAACTGCTCGGCCCCGACCCCGGCCACCGGGCGCCGCGCGTGCCAGTCGAAGTTGATAACGGCATCGCGGCGCGTGGTGACGAACTGGTCGAAATTGGCGCCTTGGTAATAAGCGCCCTGCAGGCCATTACCCACTGGCACCTGCGCCCCTACGCCGGTAGGTAACATCCCGGCCAACCATCCAAAAAGCCACCGATAGCGAAGCATGCTGGAAAGAGCGTAGTTGGTAGCAATTGGTTGCTAGCGCAAAGGCAGCGGTTATGGCCGTACGCCCTGGCGCCAGCTATTGCTAGTCCTTTTTGGGACACCAAATGCAACAGCGCAGGTGCGCAAAGCTGCCGCTAGCCACTAAGCAGGCTCCCGCGTCGGGTGCCAGTAAGGCGTCCTAATCGAGCTAGCGGCTCGCCCTAGGGTCCCCTAAGCAAGGTAGCGAGGCCAAGCTTGTCGATGGCAATGGCAATGAGCCACGGCCACGAAAAAGCCCCAGCTGGTTGGCTGGGGCTTTACTACTGTAACCGAAAAAGAAATGATGGCTTTCGCTATTGCACAACTACCCGCTTGGTCAGGGTGCTGCTGCCGGCTTGCAGGCGCAGCACGTACACCCCCGCGGCCAGGCCAGCGGTTTCGAGCGTAAGCGTAGTGCCCGTTGCCGACTGCGCGGCGCTCTGGCGACCTACGGTCTGGCCCAGCGAGTTGAGTAGCTCGGCTTGCACGCTGGAAGCGGCCGCTACGGCCGGCACCTGCACCGTAAAGCGCTCGTGCGCCGGGTTAGGATACACGCCCACCTCGGTGGCGCTCAGGCTGGCCACGGCGGCAAGCGGGCTGAAGCGCAGCGTGAAGCGGTCCGCGAGGGGAGCTGCCACCTGGCTAGCTGCTACGCTAAAGGTGTAGCGCGTGCCTGCCGCCAGCGGCACGGTTTGGCCCGTCTGGCCGTCGTGCAGATACGCGGTGAGGCCCGCGGGCAAGTTGCGGAGGGCCGCTGCGCTGAGCGAATAGGTGCCGGCCTTGGGCACGCTCACGGCCAGCGGAATGGTGGTGGCCGCCGTAAAGGCCGCGCGCCCGTCAATTGCCAGGCGCTGGCTGCCAGCCAGGCTGGCCAGGTTCAGGCCCTTAGGGTTGGGCAGCTTGGCGGCGTCGAAGGCGTCGTCGAAGGCCGGGGTAGCACCGGCTTCGGCATAGGCGTAGAACGTATCGGCCGCGCCGGCCGGGGTGCCAAGCTCGAGCTGCACCAAAGCGCGCGCGTCGGCCGCTGAGCGCTGGAAGGAAGTCGCATCGGGGCTGGTCAGGCGCTGGCTGTTCCGAAAAACAAAGGTGCTGCTCGTACCAGGCGTGGCCACGCGGGCAAAGAAGCCTTGCCCCACGGGAATAATGGGGTTGCCCCCCACGCCGTTGATGTAGGCGCGGTACTGGCCATCGTACTGGCTGGTGCTGCTGTACACGTAAATGGCCTCTTCCAGCCCGGCCCGGTCGGCCGGGGCTACGCGCGAGTAGTCGAGCGGGGCCGGGTAGGGGTTGCCCATGAGCTGCCAGCCAGCGTCGTCCGAGTTGGGCGTGTCGGCGGCGTTGCGGTCAAGCTTTACGCTGAGGTCGCCGTTGGTGAGGGTGCCCGTAAAATCCACCAGCTCGCTGGCGCTGATATTCACGTCGTAACCCCGGCCCGGCACCAGGGGAGCGCTGGTAGTAGCGGGCGAGAAAAAGCCTTTATCAAAGTTGTACAGCGAGTTGGAGAGTACCACCCGGGCCTGGTCGTAGCCAAACACCGTGGGGAAGGGCATTACCTGGTCCGGGGTGGGGCTGCTGTTGTAGGCGGCGTTGACTACCGGCTGGAAGCCCTTGGTGGCCAGGTCGGCCACGGTCGAGTTGCGTACCGGCGAGCTGTAGTGGCGGTAGCCCAGGCCGGGGTTCAGGCTCGGGTCGATGTAGCGCTGCACGGTGGCTGCGCCTACTACCTCGCCGCCGCTGTTTACCACTAGCGCGTCGCCCTGGCTGCTCGACTCCAGCGTGAAGGTGTTGCCCTGCGTGGCGAGCGAGCCCGTCAGCGTCAGCACGCGCCGCACCGAGGCGCCGGCGCTGGTGCCCAGCCGCACGCCCGCGGTGTTCACCGTGAGGTCCCAGAAGCGGGTAGTGCTGCTGCCAAAGATGTTCGGGCCGTCAGACGCGGCCGCGGTGCCTAGGGCCACCGCGCCGCCCGTAGGCGCGAAGGTGCCGTTGTTGGTCAGGTTGCCGCGCACGTCGAGCGTGCCGCCGCTTTGCGTCAGCGACGCCCCCGAATTAATAGTTAGGGCGCGGGTAGTGGGCATGCCCGCCGTCAGCACGGGGTAGCGGGGCGCCCCGCTCGGGATAGTGGCATCCAGCGAGGCGTTGGGTACTCCCGCGGTCCAGTTTTGGGCCGTAAACCAGTCGGTGCTAACGGCGCCCGTCCAAGTAGTCTGCGGGCTACCCGCCACCAGCACCGCCTTGTCGGCCTGCACGAAGCCGTAGCCGGTGCGGAAGTCAAACCCCGTATCAAATTCTGGGGTGAAGGGGTCGTCCATATCCTGCGCGGTGGCTGTCAATAGGTTCGTTACATCAACGGGAGTCAACCTATTGCGGGCCGCTTCTTGCATCAGCGCGGCTACGGCCGCTACGTGCGGCGCGGCGGCCGAGGTGCCAAAGAAGTTAGGATAAGCATCGGGGTCGAGCGACGTATCGGAGCCGAAGAAGGTATTGTTGCCCCCGTCGGGGCCCGTCACCACCGGCTTGCGGCGAATCTTGCTGTCATCGTAGCCCGTATTCACGCCTGCGGTGGTGATGAATACCGGCGTGCCCCCTTGTGACGAGAAGGACTCCACTACGGGCCGGGTGATATTGGTATTAAATACGGGGGTGTTGTACCAGGGGGAGGCGGCTACGGCCACCGCACTCGTGGCATTGGCATGGCCAAATACCGTGGAGCTGTTGGTAACGTACTCGGTCGGCACGGCGGTGGAGCTGCCGAAGTTAACGTACTTCATCAGCCCAGGGTCGGGGCCTGCATACTTGACAATGGCCAGCTCGACGGTAGTAGCCGTGCTGAAGCTTATGCTAATAAACTCGAACGGGTCGCCGCCAATGTTATCGCGCAGCGACGATAACGACGTGCGCACCACGCCATTAACTAATACCAGCAGGTCGAGGTCAGTTTGGGCGCCCGTGCCGCCGCTCACCGTGTAGAAGGGCTGTGCCCACTGAAAGGAGAGCCGCAGTGTGCCACCTGCCGGAATCCGAACGCTCTGCGTAATGTCGCCGCCCCCGAAGTCGTGCGCTACACCGTAGCTGGAGCCGTCGGCGGCGAGAATTTCTTTGCCCGAGTTCTTGAAGGTAGCCTGGTACGACTGCCGAGCTTGGTTGCCCGCAGCGCTGAAGTAGGGCACGTTGCGCGCCACCACCTGGTCCACGGCCTGGGCAATGATGCCGTCCTGGAACATCGGCTCGGCGAAGTAAATCACGTCGTCCACCACGATGTTGCAGCCCGCGTCGGCCAGCTTGCCGATGCCGCTGGCAAAGCCCGCCTGACCTAGGTTAGCCGTGTGGAAGGCAATTTGAGCCCCCGGCGCCACGTCGTGCACAATTTCGGCCATGGCTCGGCCTTCGTCAGTGCCGCCCGTAATGTCGGCCAGCACCTGCACGTCGGCGGGAAGGTCGCCGGAGGCAACCCCGGCCGCCGGGCCGCCGGCTATCGAGCCGTAGCTGTCCGAAATCACCCCCACCTTGGAGCCCGCGCCCGACACTCCGTAGGTTGCCCGCGCCTTATCGGCCATCAGCGAGGCGTCGCCCTGCGAGGTAACGAGGCCCACGTTGTGCATGGGCTGGTAGGCGGGCGTGGCAAAGCGTAGCGTTTCCACCCGCTCAAGCTGGCCGACCTTATCGATGGGAAACAAGCCCGAAACTACCCGGCCATACACCGAGCCTTGCTTCAACCCTAGCTGCTGGAGCTGCTGCAGTAGCTGGTGCCCGTCGGCGCTGGTAGCGGCCGCGTCGATAACGACGTAGCCATCCTGAATTTGCAGCAGGTCGATTTTCTCCGGCTCCGCCGACTTAGTGGTGCGGGTAGTCGTTTTGGGGCGGTTAGCGGCTTTGCTATCGGCTAGCTCGCGCAGCTCCGTAGCGGCCTTAAACTTGGCGCCGCTATACTTCGCATCTTGCGCAAAGCTGACAGTACTGGTACCAGCCACCAGGCCAGCCCAGGCCAGTAGGGTACCCACGCATAGTAGGGGTTTTCTCATAAAAAGTAGCGTGAAAGGGGGATGAACTTGAGGGGCGCAATATAGGATGCCGCCTATTGATTGGCACCAGAATAGTATCTTTTTGGTGATTTTTTGTGCATATAATTGCGAAAGACCACCGGATACTGTTGCTGACCAGCTTATACAAGGGCCTACGTCTTTTCCGCCGCTCCGCAATCCGGGTTAGCTGATGCGCGGGGCTACCACCCGCCGCTGCAAGCAGCCTGAGCAATTTCACAGGCTATTCATTGTGAAGGGGATAAGTTGAGCGATGTTTAGCTTTCCTCTCTTTATAGCCGCGCCCCGCGCCTTAGTACCGTGCTGACACTACTAGAGGTAACCAGGGGCGTAGCATTGACGGAGGGTATGCGCGCTGGGCGGGAGGGCAAGACCTACCCTAGGGCACCTTCGCGACAATTAAGCTACCGGGGTTTTCTATGGCCTCGCCGCCCATGAGCCCTTAATTCACCGCTAGGCTACTAAGGCAGTCTAGTTAGGCAATTAACAGTTAACCAGTACAATTAATCTAGTAATTGGTAGAGTTTAAAGCTTCGTCATTAAATTTAGCCCCTAGGTTGGCTAGTAGCATCACACCTCCCTTATAGTTCAGCTTATGCTTGCAACCCTTACCCCTTTTTTAGCGCCCAATACCGATGTGCTGGAACAAGAGCACTATTTGGAGATACCGCTGCAGTCGGTTTCGCCTGGGTTGAACGCCAATATCTATTACTTCAACCACCCCGAGTGGGCGGAAGAGTATTTGACTTATTGCCACCGTAGCGAATCCTTCCGCAGCCGCTGGCAGGCCGCGCTGGGCGACGTGACAAATAAAGTAGTAGTGGACATTGGCTGCGGACCGGGCAATATCTTCGCTACCCTGCCGCATAAACCCAAAGTGCTTATCGGCGTCGATGTGGCCCCCAAGTCGTTGGAGCTGGCTAAGCAGGCCGGCTATACGACGGTGCTGGCCGACGCTACCTCGCTGCCTTTCCAAACCGGCTTTGCGGATATTGTCGTGCTCAATGCCACGCTGCACCACTGCGAGGATATGGCCGCCATTCTGGCCGAAGCCGCGCGGCTGGTGAAGCCGGGGGGCCTGCTCGTGACCGACCACGACCCGCAGCTCAGCGCCTGGGACTACAAGGGCGTTGCCAAGCTGCTGTGGAACGCGCGTTTGGTTATTTATAAGCTCATGCGCCAGGGCATGCACAAAACCGATAGCCAGCAGCAGTGGGGCCTGGCTTGCGAAATTCATCATAAGCCGGGCCACGGCGTGACAAACGCTTTTTTCAAGCAAATCCTGCAGCCGCTAGGCTTTGAGGTAGCCGTTTACCCCCACAACCATGACTTGGGCGCGGAGGTGCTAAAAGGCGAGAAAGGCACGGCCGAGCGAAAGTATCGGCTAGGCAACCTGCTTTCGGGCCGTAATCCTGATGCCGACACAAGCGCCTTAACGCTCATGTGCGTGGCCCGCCGGCAGTGAGCTACTAGGTTGTCTAGCAAGCAAGTAGCCTGGCTAATAATAGCTGCTCCTTACCTTATCAGGCGGTATGCATGACCGGCTTTTTCACGGCCATGTCCGCCCCCTAGCCTTACTGCATGGTAGCACTCCCCAACGAAATGCCCCGCCAACCGACGCTGAGCGTGGCGAGCAACAGAAACCAAGGTGCGGACCACCCAGCGACGGACCTCTCCCGCTTCCGCGTGGGGGGCTACCGCGCTGGCCCCCTGTGGAAGGTAGTGTTGTGGTATCCCATTAATTATTACCTCTTTGACACGCCTATTCCTTGGCCGTCACGGCTAAAAGTCGGCATCCTGCGGCTGTTTGGGGCCGATATAGGGAAGGGAGTGGTGATTAAGCCCAACGTGCGCATCAAGAATCCCTGGCGGCTGCGCATGGGCAACCACAGCTGGATTGGCGAGTCCGTCTGGATTGACAACATGGAAGACGTGGTGATTGGCTGCCACGTCAACCTTTCCCAGGGGGTCATCTTGCTGACGGGCAACCACGATTATACGCAAAGCAACTTTGCATTTCGCCTGGCAAAGATTACGCTGGAGGATGGGGTCTGGATTGGGGCGCGCTCCGTTGTCTGCCCCGGCGTCACGTGCCGTTCCCACGCGGTCTTATCGGTCAACTCGGTAGCTAGCAAGCCGTTGGAACCTTGGACAGTATACGCGGGCAACCCCGCCGTGCCCGTCCGCCCACGGGTGATGAGTGCGTAGCGCCGGCGGGACTACCTAGGCCGCCTAGTTTCACCCAGCCAGTCTTGATTCCAGCTTACAGCTAAACCCCTTCCTGGCCATGTCAGCTAGGAAGGGGTTTTAGCGTCTAGGCCATTGCTTGGGAAGTTGATGCCGCAGCCCCCCTAGGGCCGGGTGGCCGGCCGGGCCCGTAGCGGCGGCGCGTGCGAACTTGCCGGCTCGCTCTTTTGCCCACGTTACTTTATGCGCTACTACCTAGGGCTGCTCGCGGCGCTGGCGGCGAGTGGGCCAGCGGCGGCCCAGTCGGCGCCCCCCGTGGCTACTGCCTACCATGCCGCCGCGCGCCGCGCCCACGACTTGGTACATACCAAGCTAGCCGTGCGCTTCGACTATGCCAAGCGCTACCTCTACGGCCAGGCGTGGTTGACGCTACGCCCCCACGCCTACGCCACCGATACGCTGCGCCTCGACGCCAAGGGTATGAACATCAAGGCAGTAGCCTTGGTGGCGGGCGGTGGCCAGCAGCCCCTGCAGTTTAGCTACAACCAGCGCCAGCTGCTGATACACCTGGGGCGCGCCTTTCAACCCGGCGAGGCCTACACTGTTTACCTCGACTACGTGGCCAAGCCCGACGAGCTGGTGGCCACTGCCGGCGCCGCCATTCGCGGGGCCAAGGGGCTGTACTTTATCAACCCCGACAGCGCGGTGGCCGGCAAGCCCCGCCAAATTTGGACGCAGGGCGAGCCGGATGCCAACTCTGCCTGGTTTCCGACCATTGACGAGCCCAACCAGAAAACCACCCAGGAAATCAGCCTGACGGTGCCCGCCTACTACACCACGCTCAGCAACGGCCTGCTGGTGAGCCAAGTGCCGGCCGGCCCCGGCCTGCGCACCGACACCTGGCGCCAGGACCTGCCCCACGCGCCCTACCTGGCGATGCTGGCCGTGGGCGACTTCCGCGCGACCAAAGACACCTGGCGCGGCAAGGAGGTGAGCTACTACCTGGAGCCCCAGTACGCGCCCCAGGCCCGCGCCATATTTGGCAAAACGCCCCGCATGCTGGAGTTCTTCAGCGAGCGCCTAGGGGTGGCGTTTCCGTGGAGCAAGTACAGCCAGGTGGTGTGCCGCGACTTTGTGGCCGGCGCCATGGAAAATACCACGGCCTCCTTGTTTGGCGAGCAGGCCCAGGGCTCGGCCCGCGCCCTGCTCGACTGGCAGTACGCGGGCGTGGAGCGCGAAATTGCCCACGAGCTGTTTCACCACTGGTTTGGCGACTACGTGACGGCCGAAAGCTGGGGCAACCTGACGGTCAACGAGTCGTTTGCCAACTTCAGCGAAGTGCTGTGGGCCGAGCACGAATATGGGCCCGACGCCGGCGCCCAGCAGGCCGACCTGAGCCGGCAAAAATACCTGCGCAGCCCGGCCAGCGCCACCAAGCCGCTGGCCCGCCCGGTGTACGCCGCCAAGGACGACCTCTTTGACGCCGTGACCTACGAAAAAGGCGGCGCCGTGCTCAACATGCTGCGCGCCTATCTGGGCGAGGAGGTATTCTTTCGGGGCTTGCAGCGCTACCTCACGCAGCAGGCCCTAGGCACCGGCGAGGTGCACCAACTGCGGCTAGCCCTGGAGGCGGCGTCGGGGCAGGATTTGAACTGGTTTTTCAACCAGTGGTACTTCCGCGCCGGCCACCCGGTCGTCACAATTGACTACCAGTGGCAGGCCGCTCGGCAGCGGCAGGCGGTGGTGGTCCGCCAAACGCAGCCGGGCTTGCCTTTCCAGCTGCCGCTGCTGGTGGAGGTGCACGCCCAGGGCCGCGCCCGCCGCTACCCCGCCACCCTGCGCCACGCCGTGGATACGCTTTACTTCCCGGCGCCCACCCGGCCCGACCTGGTGCTCGTCGATGCCCAGCAGGTGCTGCTGTGGCAGCAAGACGACCGCAAATCCTTAACCGAGCTGGCGTACCAGTACCGGCACGCTCCCCAGTACCTGGCCCGGCGCGAGGCCCTGCGCGCCGCCCAAAGCCAACCCGCCAACCCCCTAGCCCAACAGCTGCTGTTAGCGGGCCTGGCCGATACTTCGCCCGCCTTGCGCGAGCTGGCCATCGGGCTGCTCGACCTGCAACAAAAGCCGTTGCGCGCGCGGGCGGCGCCTGTACTGGCCCGGCTGGCCGCCACCGACCCGGCGGTGGCCGTGCGGGCGGCGGCCCTAGCGGCGCTGGGCGCGGTGCAAGACGCGCGCTACGCCGCGCTGTTTACCCAGGCCCTGGGCAGCCCGTCGTACCGGGTGCAGGCGGCGGCTTTGCTGGCGCTGCTGGCCATCCATCCTGCCCAGGCCCTGGCCCGCGCCACCGCCCTCGAGGCCGACCACCAGGGCGCGCTCACCGGGGCGCTGGTGGCGGTGTATGGCCGCGCGGGCGGCGCAGCGCAGTGGCCTTCGGTGCTGGCCAAATACGACGCGGCCGGCCCCAGCCAGCGCTTCGAGATGCTGCCGGCGCTGGGCGAAATGCTCGGCCGCCTCGACGACCCGACTGCCCTCGCCCAGGGCATCGGCCGCATACGCGCGCTGACGGTGGAGTACAAGCAGTTCATTGACTATAAGCGCATTATAGCTTTGCTGCAACAAGTGCGGCAGCAGCAGGCCACCCGGCCCGCCGCCCGCCAGGCGGCCGAGCTGGTAGCCCAGGCCGTAGCCGCTATCGAGGCCGCCTAGGGGCCAGTAGCCAGCGCGCCCGCCAGGCTGGTCATTCCGCCCTCAGCTAGCTCAAGCTGTTGCGCCACCTGCTACCCCCTAGGGCCCACCTATATTTGCCAGCGGCCCCTAGAGCCTGTCCTTCCTTTTCCTCGCACTTAGCCCTGCCCACTTATGAGCACCGACGACCATTTTCTGATTGGCGTATCGCTGGTAGACCCCGCCGCCGACCCCATCGTGCTGGAGTTTCAGCAGGAGCTGTACCAGGCGGACCGCGTGGCCGTGCGGGCGCCGCGCGGCCTGTACCAGCAGCTGGGCGCCGCCGCCTTTGCTGAGCACGTGGCCGACTACTACCTGGCCGAGCATCCCGCCGAGGCCGTGCGCGTGGGCCGCGCGGCCGTGGTGCAGGCCGTGCAAGACGCCATTGCCTGGGGCCCCGCCGATAGCCGGCATCCGCAGGGCTTACTTTGAGTGCTAGGGCCTAGGCGCCGCGTCTTGTTTTTCGTCGTAGATTACCGGCCATGACGCGAATATTTCTTGTCGACGACCACGCCGTGCTGCGCAGCGGGCTGCGCACGCTGCTGGGCCAGGAGGCCAACGTGCAGATTGTGGGCGAGGCTACTAATGGCCAGGAGCTGCTCGACCAGTTGCCTACCAAGCCCGCCGACGTGGTGCTGCTCGACATCAACATGCCCGTGCTCGACGGCGTGGCCACGGCCCGGCGCCTGCGCACCGAGTTTCCGCAGGTGCGGGTGCTCATGCTGTCCATGATTGACCAGCCCCTGCGCATTGGGCAGGCTTTTGCGGCCGGGGCCAACGGCTACATCCTCAAAAATGCCGAGCGGGCCGAAATCATGGTGGGCATCAGCATGGTGCTGGCCGGCAAGCGCTTTTTGTGCTCCGAAATTGGCCTGAGCTTGCTCGATACGGTGCTGACCGCCGAGCTGCGGCCCCCGGTGCCGAGCGCCGTGTCGCCGCTCTCGCGCCGCGAGCAAGAGGTGCTGCAGCTGGTGGCCGAGGGCCTCACCACCCACCAGATTGCCGAGTTGCTATTCACCAGCAAGCGCACCATCGAAACGCACCGCCAGAACATTCTGGAAAAAACGGGTGCCAAAAACACGGCCGCCCTCATTCGCTACGCCATTGCGCAGGGGTTTTTGCCGGCCGAGGGCAGTGGGGGAGCCTAGGGCTGGCGCGGGCCCCCGGCCTCGGCTCCCAGGCCCGTGCCCTCGCTGCCATTCAGCAAGAACTCGCGTAGCCGGTTGATGTGGCGTTTCAGCTCCTCGGCCCGCTCGGTCTGGTAAGTAACCTGGCGGTGGGTGCCGTGCCCGGCAATGCTGGAAAGCAGGTTTTTGCGCTCTTCCAGCATGCGCAGGGCCACCCATAGGCTTTCCTCCAGGGTTTTTTGCGACTGCTCGGCCAGGGCTTCGGCGGTAAAGGCGTGGCCCGTGTGGCAGCGGTAGCGCAGCACCTGGCCGGCATCGAGCTGCCAGAGCGAGCCGCCGCAGTCGGGGCAGGTGAGGGGCACCTGGTGCCCTAGGGCCTCTATTTGTTCGGTGCTTCCCACTACGCGCTCGGCAATGGCCGCTTCTAGTTTTAAATCGGCAGGAATATCGGTCATGGGCAAGGCAGGAGCATCCGCCCCAGGGCTAACTAAGCGGGTAAGCAGCGCGCCCATCTCGGCCAGGGGCACTACGTAGTCGATGGCCACGTTGCGCAGCGCGCTCTCGGGCATGCTCGAAAACTCGGCCTCGGCGGGGTCTTGCACCACGGCCACGCCCCCGGCGCGCTTCATAAATTCGAGCCCGGCGGTGCCGTCGTGCAGCATGCCGGTGAGCACCACGCCCACCGCGTGCGAGCCGAAGGCCACGGCCGCCGAGCGAAACAGGGCGTCGGCGGCGGGGCGGTAGCTGTTTTCGTGCGGGCCCTTGGTTACCAGCAAGTGGTCTTCTTTCAGCAGCAGGTGGCGGTCGGGCGGAGCCAGGTACAGGTGGCCGGCTTCGAGCGGGGCGTGGTGGCGGGCCAGGTGGCAGGCCAGGGCGGTGTGCCGGCCCAGGCGCTCGGCCAGCAGCTCGCCCTGCGAGTCGGGGGCCAGGTGCTGCACCACCAGCACGGCGGCAGGCAGCGTGGCCGGCAGCTGCGCCACCAGCTGGGTGAGGGCGGGCATGCCGCCGGCCGAGGTGCCAATCACAATAACGTAGGGCGGAGGAGAGCTAGGCATGGCGAGCGGAAGGCAGTAGACCGGGGGTGAAAATAAGTGGTACCAGTCGTTTTGAGCGGCGCCGGGCTGGCCCGCCGGGCCCGCGCGTGGGCCGGCCGTGGGCCTGGCGGTAGCCCCTAGGGCCCGCGGGTAAGTTGCCAGCGGCGTAATTTGAGGGAGCGTTTGCCTGCGCCGGACCTACTAGTGCGGGCCCAGCGCAGTTGCCTTGCCTTTTGCCATGATTCCCCCCGCCGAACCAACTGACCTAGCGCCCGACGACGAGGCTCCCATTGGGGCTACTACCGTGACGCTCGCGCCCCACCCGCGCCGGGCCGAGCGCGGGGCCGATAAGTACCCGGTGGTGGCGCTGTGTGGCTCGGCCGGTTCGCTCGATGCCCTCGAAAAGTTCTTTGCCCACCTGCCGCCCCAGCCCGGCGTGGCCTTTGTGGTGGTGGTGCACCGCCTGCCCAACCCCAGCGCCAACAGCCAGCTAACGGAGGTGGTGCAGAGCTTCACGGCCCTGCCCGTGGCGGAGGCCTACGACGGGTTGCGCGTGCTACCCAACCAGGTGTACGTCATTCCGCCCGATGCTGACCTGAGTTTGCTGCACGGCAGCCTGTTTTTGCTGAAGCCTACCCAGCCCAGTAGCCGCCGCCAGCCCATCGACTTTTTTCTGCAAACCCTGGCCAAGGATGTGGGCGAGCGGGCGGTGTGTATCATCCTCTCGGGGGTGGGCACCGATGGCAGCCTAGGGCTGAAGCTGGTGATGGAGAGCTTCGGCATGGTGATGGTGCAAACCCCCGAGTCGGCCGCCTTCGATGGCATGGCCCGCGCGGCGCTGGCCACCGAGTTTGTGGACTTTGTGCTGCCGCCCGAGCTGATGGCCGCCCAGCTGCTCGACTACCTGGCCCACCCGCTCACCAGCCGCCCCCTGCGCGAGCCCGGCGAGGGCGCGCTGCCCAGCCAGCCCCTGCACGCGCTGCAAAAGATATTCTTGCTCATTCGCACCCAAACCGGGCACGACTTCAGCTTTTACAAGCGCAACACGGTGTTTCGGCGCATTGAGCGGCGCATGAACTCGCACCAGATTCGTGAGTTCAGCCACTACGTGCGCTACCTGCAGGAAAACCCCGGCGAGGTAGACCAGCTGTTTCACGAGTTGCTGATTGGGGTAACCAAGTTTTTTCGCGACGCCGAAGCCTTCGAGAGCCTCAAAGGCTACCTGCGGCCCCTGCTGGCCGCCAAAACGCCCGACAGCACCGTGCGGGTGTGGGCCCCCGGCTGCTCGACCGGCGAGGAAGCCTACTCGCTGGCCATGGTCATCTTCGAGTGCCTCGACGAGCTGGCGCCCAACCACCACCTCAAGGTGCAGATTTTTGCCACCGACATCTCGCCCGTGGGCGTGGCGCTGGCCCGCGCCGGGCAGTACACCGAGAGCATTGTGGCCGACGTGAGCCCGGACCGGCTGGCGCGGTTTTTTCAGAAAATCGACGCCGGCTACCAGATTCGCAAGGAGGTGCGCGACGTGGTGGTGTTTGCCCTGCACAACCTCAACAAGGACGCGCCCTTCATCAGGCTCGACCTGCTGGTGTGCCGCAACCTGCTCATCTACCTGAGCGGCGAGCTGCAGCGCAGCCTGCTGCCCATCTTTCACTACGCGCTCAACCCCCTAGGGCTGCTGTTTCTGGGGCCGAGCGAAAACATGACCGGCTTCCACGACCTATTTCAGCCGCTCGACGTGAAGTGGAAGATTTCGCGGCGCACGGCTACCGCGGCTTTGCTGCCGCAGCTCATCAAATTTCCGTTTTCGCTGGGGCCGCAAGCGGCCGCCGCTTTGCCTGCCGCCGCCCTTATGTCGACTGCCGTTTCCACCCACCGCCAGGGCGGCCCGTTTGCGGCCCTGGTGCAGCGCGCCCTGCTCAGCGCCTATTCGCCCCCGGCCGTAGTTATCGACGGCAAGGGCGAGATTCTGTACATCAACGGGCGCACCGGCCGCTACCTCGAGCCCGCCCCCGGCCTCAGCGGCATGAACCTGTTTGAGATGGCCCGCGCCGACCTCAACTTCGAGATTAGCGGGGCGGTGCACCGGGCCCTGCAGAGCCGCGAAAACGTGGTGGTCGAAAACGTGCGCGTGAAGACCGACGCGGGCCAGCAGCAGCTGCGCCTCACGGTGCGCCACCTGGTAGAATATGAGCAGTTGGCGGGCCTGCTGCTGGTGGTGTTTGAAGACCAGCCCACCTCGCGCAAGGAGCGCCTGTCGAAGCGCACCCCTAGCCCCCCCGATGGCCGCCAGCAAGATGCCATGCTGGAAGCCCTGAGCCGGGAGCTGCACTACACCAAGCACCGCCTGCAAAGCACCGTGGAGGAGATGGAAAGCAGCCTGGAGGAGCTTAAAAGCACCAATGAAGAGCTGCAAAGCGCCAACGAGGAGCTGCAAAGCACCAACGAGGAGGCCATGACCAACAAGGAGGAGATGCAGAGCCTGAACGAGGAGCTGATGACCCTCAACATGCAGTACCTGGCCAAAACCGAGGAGCTGAGCCAGAGCGCCAACGACATGAAAAACCTGCTCGACGCCACCGAGATAGCCATCGTGTTTTTGGATAACGACTTGGTAATAAAGCGGTTTACTTCGCCCGTGGGCCATATTATCAGTCTGATGCCCAGCGACGTAGGCCGCCCGCTGGCGCACTTTGCCAGCAACCTGCGCTACGAGCACCTGCTGCGCGACGTGCAGCAGGTGCTCGACCGCCTCACGGGCCTCGAAACCAACATCCAAACCCTAAAGGGCGAGTGGTACACGATGCGCGTGCTGCCCTACCGCTCGCTCGATAACTACATCAATGGGGTGGTTATCACCTTCACCGACATCACGGCCCTGAAGGTGCTGGAGGCGCAGGTGCAGGAAGCCAACCGCTTCAGCGCCAGCCTGGCCGAAACCATGCGTGAGCCCCTGCTGGCCCTCGACGCCGACCTGCGGGTGCACAGCGCCAACCGGGCCTTCGCGGCCGCCTTCCAGGAAAACGCCGCCGACCTGGTGGGCCGCTCGCTGGGCGCACTCAGCGACGGGGCCTGGAACCAGCCGGCGCTGTTTCGGCAGCTGCTGCTGCTGCTCGACGCCAGCAGCCCCGTCACCGAGTTCGACGACCTGGTGCTCGACGCCACCTTCCCGCGCCTAGGGCCCTGCCGGGTGCGCCTCTACGGCCGGCGCATGCTGTACCAGGGTGAGCCCACCGGCCGCGTGCTGCTGGGCGTGCAGGCGCTGGAAGGGCTGGCTTCCAGCAAGCAGCCACCCGGCCAGTAGCCCACTGCCAAAACAAGGCTTGCGGGGGCGCCTTGCCAGGGGCGCGCCCACTATATTCGCCGCTGCGGCCAGAAGCAAGCCATAGGCCCCGCCCGCTGCTACCATGCCCCAAGCCGACCCCCACCTTGCCTTGCAGGCGCTTCGCCGCCGCGCCGAGCAGCAGCGCCCGCAAGGCAGCGGGCTGCCCCCTACTACCCTGCCGGACGCCCACCGGCTGGTAGAGGAGCTGCAAATTCACCAGGTAGAGCTGGAAATGCAGTACGAGGAACTGCTGCTGGCCCAAACCAGCGCCGAGCAGAGCCGGGCCCAGTACGCCGACCTCTACGACTCGGCGCCGGTGGGCTACTGCACCCTCGATTTGGGCGGCCACCTGCGCCAGCTCAACCAGCGCACCAGCCAGCTGCTGGGCCCGCCGCACTCGCAGCTGCTGGGCCGGCGGCTGGCGCTGTTTGTGGTGCCAAACCAGCGCAATCAGTTCGCCGATTTTTTAAGCCAGCTGTGGGCCGCGCCCGGCCAGCGCCGCTCGTGCGAGCTAACCCTGCGCCACCACGAGGGCGAGTTGCTGCATGCCCAGCTGGAGGGCGTGGCTACGCTAGGCAACGCCGAGGTAGAGCAGGCGCCCGGCTACCACCTGGCTTTGCTTGACGTGAGCGAGCGCCGCCGGGCCGCCGAGGCGCTGGCGGCCAGCGAAGAGCGCTTCCGGGCCACCTTCCAGCAAAGCCGCGACGCCATGCTGCTGCTGAACGAGCACCGCGTGATGGCCGCCAACGCCGCCGCCCTGCACCTGCTCGACCTGGCGGCGCTGCCGCAGCTGCAGGGCCACCAGCTGAGCGAGTTCTGGCCCGAAACCCAGCCCGGCGGCGCGCGCACCCTCGACGCGCTCAGCCACAGCATTGCCCAGGCCCAAGCCAGGGGCTGGAGCCGCCTCGAGCTGCTGCGCCAGCGCGCTACCGGCGAGGCAGTGTGGGACGAGCTGTCCTTCAACCCGGTGCTGATTGGGGGCCAGCACCTGCTGCACGCCGCCTGGCGCAACATCACCACCCGCAAGCACAGCGAGCAGCAGCTGCGCGACAGCGAGGCCCGCCTGAAGCTGGCGCTGGCCGCCGCCAGCACCGGCGTGTGGAGCTGGAACCTGGCGGCCGGCACGCTCGAGCAGGATGCGCGGGCCCAGCAGATTTTTGGCCTCGCCGACGGCGTGCCCTTCGCCCTGCTGCAAGCTCTGGTGCACCCCGCCGATGCCGCCCGCGTGGCGCAGGCCCTGCGCCAGGCCCAGGACCAGCGCACCAGCTTCGACCTGGAGCACCGCCTGCTGCACCCCAGCGGCGAGGTGCGCTACGTGGCCACTACCGGGCGCTTCAGCTTCGACGAGGCTACCGGCCAGGCCCAGTGCCTGAACGGGCTGGTGCGCGACGTGACCGACCGCTACCTGGCCGAGGAGGAGCTGGACTATAAAAACCGCCTGCTGCATACCCTGCTGCGCAACGTGCCCGTGGTGCTGGCCCGCCTAGGGGCCGATGGGCGCTTTCGCGAGCTGGTGGGGCCGCCCCTGCGCCGCCTGGGCCTGGCCGACAACGAGTTGGTGGGCCGCGAGGCCCAGGCGGAGTTTCCGGCCGAGGCCGACCGTATTCAGCAGGTGCTGGCCGGGCACCCCGTCAACTACACCGCCGTGCTGAACCGCGCCGGCGAGGCAGTGCAGCTGCAGGTAGCCGGTTTTTTCGATGCCGAGCGCCAGGAGGCAGTGCTGTTTGGCACCGACATCACTGAGGCCAGCCGCCTGCGCGAAGAAGCTACCCACCAAGAGCTGCGCCGCCAGCAGGAGCTGCACGCCATCATCCTCAGCACCCAGGAGGAAGAGCGCCGCCGCATTGCCGAGAGCCTGCACAACGGCGTGGGCCAGCTGCTATACGCCACCCGCCTGCACCTCGACGCGCTGCCGCCCTCCGAGGCCGTGCGCGCCAGCCAGGACTTGCTCAACGAGGCCATTCGGGCCACCCGCAGCATCTCGTTTGAGCTGACGCCGCCCGTGCTCGAAGGCTTTGGCCTACCCGCTGCCTTGCGCGAGCTAACCCGCCGCATTCCGGCCAGCCACCTGGCCGTGGACCTGCACCTGCAAAACCTGGACGAGCCGCTGCCCGCCCCGCTGGCTACGGCTGTGTACCGCATTGTGCAAGAGCTGCTTAACAACGTGATGAAGCACGCCCAGGCCCAGGAGGTATTCGTGAGCGTGGCTCGCGAGGCCAACCAGCTGCACCTGAGCGTGGAAGACGACGGCCGGGGCCTCGACCCCCAGGCCCAGGCCGCCAGCGCGGGCATCGGGCTGGCCGGCATTCGCACCCGCGTGGGGCTGCTAGGGGGGGCGCTCGAAGTGAAGTCGCGGCCGGGGCGCGGCACGGGCTTTTTCTTGCAGCTGCCGCTGCGCGGCTAGGCCCGCCCGCGCCGCTCTACCGCCTGGGCAGCGGGTAGGCGTCGAGCAGCGCCGGGTAGGCTGAGCTGCGCATCACTTCTAGCGAGTTGAGGCCGGGGGCGTAGCGCACCTCCACGTAGAAGCCCCGGCCCCGGCTCGGCAGGTGGTAGGGGCTGCAGCCGCCGCCGTTCCAGCGCCGGGCCAGGCGGGTGCCGCTGGCTGCGAGCACCCGGATTTTTTCGGTGTGGGTTAGCTGGCTGAATTGGCAGAGCGCCATGCCAAAATTAGGGAGTGGCGGGGCGGCTGGCGGGGCGGCGTAGCCCTAGGGTCCCCGCCGGCGCTAAGCGGAAATACCAGCTAGGAGTAAAAGTTTGCTCGACCGGAGTGCCACCATTAGCTTGGTTGCGAACGTCGGTACCTGCGGCTTAGCGGTATTTTAGCGCGCTATGACCTACGTAATGTCCGCGGCTTGGCCTAGGCCCGCGCCCGCGCCGAACCGGGTATTTTTACGGGGTGGTAAATACCGTATTCTTACCCTACGCCCCGCCCCAAACGTGCCCCAACTTTGTAGCTCTGCGGTGTAGCCTAGGGCCAGCTTCACCCTTCTTTTTTACGTGCTAGCTTGCTTTTATGCGCAACGATACTATTCCGGGTATTCTCGGCCAGGAGCTGTTTGTTCAATACGCCGCCCGCTGGCTCGAAGCCGTGGAAAGCGCCGACCCGGCGGTGCTGCAGCGCAGCTTCGAAACCGCGGGGCCAGACGGCCAGCCCCGGCGGCTGCGCGCCTGCCACTTCCGACTGCGGCACATCATTCAACTGGTTTCGGTGGTGGGGGCCGCGCACATCAAAGCCAGCTTTGTGCTGGTGCCGACGCCCGCGCCCGATGGGTTGCCGCGCTTCACGCTGGTGCTTTCGGCCAGCAATGCGCTCGGGGCCCGCGTGTCGTCGTACTACCTGGCCGAACCCTACGAGCTGCCCGCCGAGGAAGCTGAGCTAGCCCTTGGCCCCGACGAGGCCGCCACCCTGGCCCTAGGGGCCTTGCCGGCCGTGCTGGGGCGCGAGTGGGCGCGGCACTGGCGCCAGGCGCCCCGCATCGAGCCGGCCCTGTTTGCGAGTGCCTACGGCTACCTGCGCGGCTACAGCTTCGAGCTTAGCGACTTTGTGGCGGTCTTGGCCGGCGTGCAAAATCCGGAGGCGGGCGGCCTGGTGCTGCACTTCGGCCTGCACGAGTACTACCGCCCCGACCCCGTGGCCGGCGACAGCCTAGGGCGCCTGTTTGGGCTATTGCTGCAGCTGCGCGGCGCCGATAAGGGCCGCCCCGGCGGCGATGGCGACGACCCGGGCTACAACATGGGCCATCCCTGCCCCCCCGACTGCTAGGGCCGCCCGCTGCCGGCGGGGGCCCGCACGTTTTACTTAACGCGCTTACGTAGAAGGGCATGGAATTCTTTTTACAACTTCAGCAGGCCACTCCCTGGCTGCACCTGCTGCCGCTGCTAGTGGCGCTGGTGGGCGGGCTGCTGCGCTTCTACCGCTTGCCGCTGGCGCTGCGCTACCTGGTGGGCGCGGTGGCCTGGTCGCTCACCATCGAGCTGGCGGCGGCGGCGCTCCGGCTTCAGCACCTGCCCAATCTGCTGCTCATTCCGCTCGATGTGGTGGGCGAGCTGACCCTGCTGGCCCTGATGTACCAGGCGGCGCTGCGCTCGGCCGCGCTCAACCGCTGGCTGCCCATTGGCCTGGCCTTGTTTGCGTCCTATGCCCTGCTGAGTATGCTGGACGCGCCAGTGGCCGTCAAGTTTCGGGCCGACTTGCAGATAACCGAAAATTGCCTGCTGCTGGCGCTGGTGGTGCTTTACTTCCGCCAGCTGCTCAGCCAGCTTACGGTGCGCCGCCTCGAGCGCGAGCCCTTGTTCTGGGTGTCGGCGGGCCTCTTTATTTACTGCCTGGGCAAAATTCAGATTGTCCTGTTTAGCGATTACCTTTTGCTGCACTACTCGCGGCAGTTCAACCAAGCGGTGTGGGGCGTGCATAAGCTGCTGATTATGGTGCTCAACTCCAGCTACGCCGTGGCTTTATGGATGCGCCCTCGGAAGTAACCTTTGGCAAGCTACTGCTGACTGGCATCGCGTTTATGCTGCTGGCGGCGGGGCTGCTGGTGGCGTTCGTGGTGGTGTACCAGCGGCGGCTACTAGCCCAGCAGCAGCGCCAGCTGGCGGCCGAAGCCACCTACCAACGCCAGCTGCTAGCGGCCGTTATTGAGGCCCAGGAGCGCGAGCGCGAGCGCATCGGGCGCGACCTGCACGACGGCATCGGCTCGACCATCGCCACGGCCAAGCTGCTGCTAAACCGCCTAGGGGCCGGCGCGGCAGCCACCAATCCCGACGGGCTGCTAGCCCTGGTGCAGGAAATTATGGCCGGGGCCGTGCATGACGTGCGTAGCGTGTCGCACAACCTATACCCGGTGGTGCTGGCCCGCTTTGGCCTGGCCGAGGCCCTGCAGCACCTGGTGGACATGAGCAACGAAGCCGGCGGCGTGGCCGTGTCGCTCGCCCTGCATTACCCGCAGCCGCTGGCCCTGGCCCAGGAGCTGGCCCTCTACCGCATTTGCCAAGAGCTGCTGCACAATGCCCTAAAGCACGCCCAGGGCGCCACCCAGCTGCAAGTGGTGCTGGAGCAGCGCGGCGCCCAGTTAGCGCTGGTGGTAGAGGACGATGGCTGCGGCTTCGAGCCCACGCCGCCCGCCGCCGCGGGCACCCCCGACGTGGCTGCGGGCGCCGGCCTGCGCAGCATCGACGTGCGGGTGCAGCTGCTGCGGGCGCGCCTGCACCGCCGGACCGCCCCTGGCCAGGGCACCCACACCCGCATTGAGCTAGACCATCCGGCCACTGGCGAGCCCAAGGGTTGATAAAGCAGTCGGGTGTATTACTTTGCGCACACGCTTTCTTCATTCTCTCCTACCTAGCTATGATACCGCAAACCACCCTAGCCCCCCCGTCTACCATCCAAGTTGCCCTGCTCGACGACCACCAGCTGTTTCGGCAGGGTATGCGCTACATTCTGCAAGAGCTGCCCTACATCGAGAGTGTGGTGGAAGCCGGCGAGCTGCCCGAGCTGCTCGCCCACTTCCGGCAGCGCCAGCCCGATTTGCTGCTTCTCGACCTGCAGATGCCCGGCTCCGACGGCCCGGAGGTGGCCAAGCTGCTGCTAAGCGAATTTCCCGGCTTGAAAATCATTGTGCTGTCGATGTTTTCGGCCGATACGTTCATCACCCAAATGATGAGCTTAGGGGTGCGCAGCTACCTGCCCAAGGATGCCGACCAGCAGCAGCTGCGCCAGGCCATTGAAGACGTGCTGCTGACGGGCCACCACTTCACGCCGGCTATTTCGCGGGCTCTGGTGCGGGGCGTGCAGCAGCCGGCGCGCGCCAGCAGCCCGGCCCAGCAGCCCAGCATCGTGCAGCTCACGCCCCGCGAGCACGAAGTGCTGCGCCTCATTTGCGAGGGCCGCACGGCCGCCGAAATGGCCGACCTGCTCTTCATCAGCCGGCGCACCGTGGAAGGGCACCGCCAGAAGCTGCTCGAAAAAACCAGTGCTCCCAACTCGGCGGGCCTGGTCGTGTACGCCGTGCGCCACGGCCTACTCGACGCCTAAAGTAGGTAGAAATACCCGCGTAAAAATACTTGTTTTCTGAAAATCACGTGTTTTTCTACAACCAAAGCGAGTGCGGTGCTACGTACTTTGCGATGCTATTATCCTAGTTCTACTCCCTTCCCTGGGGCCTGGCCCCACCCGCTGCCTTTCTGTTGCTATGACTCAAACTCAGCTCTATCGCCTCGTTGGCCGGCCGCTGCTGAGGCCGATGAGCGCAATCTTTCCGCAGTAGTTCCCGCAGGGCTGCTCGACAACATAGAAAAGGCCTGCCACCCCAATCGGGTAGCAGGCCTTTTGCGTGGGGCAGGGCCTAGGGCTGCGGCATAGGCTGCTCCAGCCCGCCCAGTAGCACCGTGATGATGTTGCTTTCTAGCTCCTCGGCCGAGATGCCGCGCCCCGGCCGGTACCACAGCTCCACCCAGCGCACCGCCGAAAGCATCGTGAACAGCGCCACCGATACGTTGACGGGTCGCAGCTCGCCGGCCGCAATGCCCGCCTCGATGAGGGCCGCGAAGCCGCGCTCGTAGGCTTTGCGGGCTTGCTTAAACTCGCCCAGGCGCGGCTCGGGCAGGTACTTCCAGTCGTGGTTGGCCACCGACACGGCCGCACCGTCTTCCACCATCAGCCGGATGTGCAGGCGCACCAGGGCCCGCAGCTTGTCGGCGTAGCCACTGGGCGTGGCCTCAATCTCGGCGAGCTGCGAGATGTAGGTGTCCGAGATGCGGAAGCAGATGGTGTCCAGCAACTCGTCTTTCGACTTGATGTGGTTGTACATGCTGGCGGCTTCCATGCCCACCTGCCCGGCCAGGTCGCGCATGGACGTGCCGCTGTAGCCTCGGTCCTTGAAGAGCTTGGCAGCTTCGGCCAGGATAAGCTCGCGCTTACCCGATTTCTTGGGTTTGACCATGGGTGGGGAGGGGCAGGGCAGAAGCCACAAAAATATCCCCAACCGGCCGTGCTACCGCATTGCGGCGGCGGTATTTGCTATACTTCGTCGGGCTTGCGCGGGTCCTCGCCGCTTATCATGCGCGACACCAGCCCGTGGTCGTCGCGGTTGTCGGCCCACACTACGCCCACCACGTGCGCCACGATGTAGGCGATAATCAGGTACATGGTGAAATTGTGCACTTCCTTCACGGTGTGCTCAATGCCGTGCAGCCAGGGCACGTCGTCGGCCCAGGTGAGGCCTAGGCCCGTGACGACCATGATGGTGACAAATAAATAAAACGCCGCGTAGGTGAGCTTGGCCAGCAGTGCGTGGCGGGCGTCGGCGTGCTCGGCGGGCGGGGCCAGGCGGTAGCGCTGCAGCGCCGCCCGCAGCCGCGCCCCAAAGCGCCGCCCAGCCGGGTCGAGGGCCTGCATCACCGTCCAGAATAGCCAAAAGCCCGCCAGCGTCAGCCCGATGCCAATGTGCCAGCTCCAGATGCGCTCGCTGATGACGTGGCCCAGCGCCCGGCTCTGCGGCTGGCTCAGCACCACGCTCGGCCCTAGGGCCTTTTGAAACTCAGGTCCCGCCGACTTGGTGTCCACAATCACTTTCAGGAAGAGAATGGTGAGGAGCTGCCCGCTGATGAGCGCCGCGTTGGCCCAGTGCCAGATGCGCATGGCCAGCGAGTAGTCGTGGGTAGCTGCAACGGGCGGTAAGGTAGTGGTTTCCATAGGTTAAAAAAACGTCCGTCATGCAAAGCCGGGCTCTGCATGACGGACGTTGGACCCCTAGGGTTGCTGGCTTAAGCAAAGCTTAAGAAAAAATACGGGCCGCGCCTAGCGAGGCAAGGACTGGCTAGCGGCCCGCGCCGCTCAGGCCCCTGCCAGCTCGGCCGCTTCGGCGGCTACGGGCTCCTCGACGCGGCCGGGGTAGGCCAGCAGGGCTTGCTCGAGTACGGTCATAGCGGCATCCAGGTCCTTCAGGTTCAGCACGTAAGCCAGGCGCACTTGCTGGCGCCCGAGGCCCGGCGTTTGGTAAAAGCCGGCGGCCGGCGACAGCATCAGCGTCTGGTTGTCGTAGCTGAACTCGCGCAGCAGCCACTCGCCGAAGCGCTCGGCATCGTCCACGGGCAAGTGGGGCATCACGTAGAAGGCGCCGCCCGGCACCAGGCAGCGCACGCCGAGCATGGCCCGCAGGCGGCGCACGGTCAGGTCGCGGCGGGCCTGGTACTCGGCCCGGTTCTCGTCGAAGTAGCTTTCGGGCAGCTCCACGGCGGCCTCGCCCAGCAGCATGCCCAGGCCGGGCGGGCTGATGCGCATCTGCGCGAAGTGGAAGGCGGCCTGCCACACGGTTTTATTGCGCGTCACGAGCGAGCCCACGCGGGCCCCGCAGGCGCTGTAGCGCTTCGAAATCGTGTCCAGCACCACCACGTATTCGTCGCCGCCGGGCAGGTTGAGGGCGCTGGTGGCCTTGGCCCCGTCGTAGCAGTATTCGCGGTAGGCCTCGTCGGACAGCAAGTATAGCCCGTGGCGCTGGCAGATGCCCAGCAGCCCTTCCAGCTCGGCGCGGGTGTACACGTGGCCGGTGGGATTGCTGGGGTTGCAGAGCAGAATGGCGCGAGTGCGCGGCGTGATAACGGCCTCAAAATCAGCGAGCGGCGGCAGCGCAAAGCCGGTGTCGATGGTGGCCGTGACGGTTACGATGCTAACGCCGGCCGCAATGGCGAAAGCCGTGTAGGTGCCGTAGAATGGCTCGGGCACTAGCAACTCGTCGCCGGGATTGAGGCAGGTGAGTAGGGCAAACAGGATAGCCTCGCTGCCGGCCGTGGTTACCAGTATCTCCTCGGTGCTCACCTCGATGCCGGCCCGGTGGTAGTAGGCGGCCAGCTTCTGGCGGTAGCTATCGGTGCCCGCGCCGTGGCTATAGGCCAGCACCGGAATATCGGCCTGGCGCACGGCCTCAAACAAGCTGGGCGGGGTGGCAATGTCGGGCTGCCCAATATTGAGGTGATACACTTTTTTGCCCTGCCGCTTGGCTTGCTCGGCAAAGGGCGCCAACTTGCGAAACGGCGAAGCGGGCATCTGGCGCCCGCGCTCGGAGATAGGTAACGGCATATACTTTTATTCGCTAGAGGCGGTCATGCTGAGCTTGCCGAAGCATCTCTACCGCGTTACTAATCTTAGGCGTTGAGATTACTTACGTGGTAGAGATGCTTCGGCAAGCTCAGCATGACCGCCTTTCGGGATAAATCAACTTATTCAGGCAAAGGTAGAAAGCGCAACGTCCCGGTCGGGTAGAAAACCGGCCGGGACGTTGGGACTTGCTAAAGGGGGCTAGGGGCTTACCCGTTGCGCTTGTTTAGCTCGTCGCGAATTTTGGCGGCTTTCTCGTAGTCTTCTTTTTCGAGCGCTTGCGCCAGCATTTTGGTTAGCTCATCGAGCGACACCTGGCCGCTGGGCTCGCGGGTTTCGGCGGCCTTGGCCGCGGGCGCCGCCTGGTTTTCGTCCTCGTCTTCGTCGTCGCGGTCGTCCTCATCTTCTTCCTCCTCGCTGTTCTCGTCGAGGTCCGAGAGAATGATGCCGGCTTCGCTCAGCACGCTCTCGACAGTGAAGATGGGCACGCCGAAGCGCAGGCCAATGGCAATGGCGTCGGAGGGGCGGGCGTCGATTTCGAAGGTGGTGGCCCCGTCGGAGCACACGATGCGCGAGTAAAAGACGCCTTCTTTGAGGTCGGAGATAATGACTTCGAGAATGGCCACGTGCACGTGCTCGGCAAAGGCCTTGAACAGGTCGTGGGTGAGGGGCCGATTGGGACTGATTTTCTCAATCTGAATCGCAATGCTCTGAGCCTCAAACATACCGATGATAATCGGCAGACGACGGTTGCCGTGCTTCTCGCCCAGAATAAGGGCAAACGAGCCAGATTGCGACTGGGAAGACGACAAGCCCAGAATTTCGAGCGGTATTTTTTTCAAGGGTCGCGGGGACGCAGAAGTCCGGGGAAACGGTAGGAAACTTTCTTTACGACAAATTAAGCGACAAAGGCCGGAACAGGCAGGGAAAAATTCGCCTAGGGGCCGAAAAGCAAAAAAGATGAACGTAGGGTTGCCTGGAGTAAGGCCTTAAAATCCAGAACGTCATGCTGAGCTTGCCGGAGCATCTCTACCACGCCATTATGATTATGCAGTAGAGATACTTCGGCAAGCTCAGCATGACGTTCTGTTAGCCTAGGCCGTCAACCTAGCCCAGCTCCTTCACGGCGGCCGTCAGCTTGGGCAGCACATCCATTACGTCGCCCACGATGCCGTAGTCAGCGGCTTTGAAGAAGGGCGCTTCGGGGTCTTTGTTGATAACCACAATCACCTTCGACGAGTTGACGCCCGCCAGGTGCTGAATGGCGCCCGAGATGCCGCAGGCGATGTACAGGTTGGGCGACACGGTGATGCCGGTTTGGCCCACGTGCTCGTGGTGGGGGCGCCAGTCCACGTCGCTCACCGGCTTCGAGCAGGCAGTGGCGGCCCCTAGGGCCTTGGCTAGGTCCTCGATGAGGCCCCAGTTTTCGGGGCCCTTCATGCCGCGGCCGCCGCTCACCACGCGCTCGGCCTCGGGCAGCAGCACGCCGCCGGCCTGGTCTTGCATAATCACCTGCTTGGGCGCGTCGGCAAAGTCGGCGTCGGTAAGCTGGGCCGAGAAGGCTGCCACCTCGGCGGTTTTGCCGGCGGCGTGCTGGGCCTCTATGGAGTTCTTTTTCACGGCCACAATCTTCTTGTCGCCGCTCAGCACCACGTCGGCAAAGGCCTTGCCCGAGAAGGCGCCGCGCTTCACCACAAACTGGCCGCCGTCGGTGCGGGGCAGCTCCACCACGTTGGTAGCCAGCGAGGCCCCTAGGCGCACGGCCAGGCGCGAGCCCACGGCCGCGCCGATGTTGCTGTTGGCCAGCACGATTACCTTGGCGTCTTCCTGCTGGGCCGCCGTGGCAATGAGCTTGGTGTAGGCATTGTTCACGAAGTCCTTCAGGCGCGGCTCCTTGTCGTAGAGCACCTTCGTGATGCCCTGCTCGCCGAGCTTAGCCAGGTTGGCCTCGGTGGCTTCGCCCACGGCAATGGCCGTGGCGGTGGTACCCAGCTGGGCGGCCACTTGGGCGCCATAGGTGGCTACTTCAAGCGAGGATTTCTTCACCTCGCCCTTATCGCACTCAACTACTACTAAAACGGACATCTCTTTGAATTATGAATTATGAATTAAAAATTATGAATTGACTGATTATGAGTTACGAAAGGCTGGTTGCTACTCTGAGCGCCTAAAACGCGACGCTGACGGCCCCATTCATAACTCATAATTTTTAATTCATAACTCAATTAAATGACTTTGGCTTCGTTGCGGAGCAGCTTGATGAGGTCGCCGGCGGTTTCGGCGGGCACCAGCTTCACGCCTTGCTTCTTGGGGGGCAGGGCAAACTCCAGCACCTGGGTGCGGGCGTTGGCGCCGGTGGCGGGCACCACTTTCAGGGGCTTGGTGCGGGCCGTCATGATGCCGCGCATGTTGGGGATGCGGGGCTCGCACATGGGCTGCTGGCAGCTGGCTACGAAGGGCGTTTGCACCTGCACTACCTCCTTGCCACCCTCAATTTCGCGCTCCAGCGTGGCGCTGGTGCCGCTCAGGTCTAGCTTCATGGCCGGGGCCACCGTGGGGATGCCCAGCAGCTCACCCACCATGCCGTGCACCTGGAAGCCGTTGTAGTCGATGCTCTCCTTGCCCATCAAAATCACGTCGTAGCCGCCGTCTTTGGCCACGGCCGCAATCTGCTCGGCCACGAAAAAGGCGTCCTTAGGGGCCGCGTTCACCCGAATGGCGTCGTCGGCGCCAATGGCCAGGGCCTTGCGGATGTTGGACTCGGTGTCGGCCTCGCCCACGTTGAGCACCGTCACGGTGCTGCCGGCGTTGGCTTCCTTCAGCTCGATGGCGCGGGTCAGGGCGTATTCATCCCAGGGGTTAATCACGAACTGCACCCCGGCCTTGTTGAACTCCTTGTTGTCGGGGGTGAAGGTGATTTTGGTGGTCGTGTCGGGCACGTTGGCAATGCAAACCAGAAACTTCATTAGGCTAGGGTTGGGTGAGAAGACGTAGCAAAAGTAGTCGGCTTGCATAACAGTTGCCAAGCCGCAAAAGGTTGCGCGGACTGGTTTCCCGAAGAAAACCGGCCTTAGGGCGCAACTTTGCCCCAAAGATAGCCCCCGTGCCCATGCCTACCCCGAGCCGCCTCGACCAACTGCTGGTTTTCTACCAGCAAGACCCCACCGACCCCTTCACGATTTACGCCCTGGCCACCGAGTACCGCGCCGACGACCCCAAAAAGGCCTGGGAGTATTACGAAAAGCTCCTCACTGAGCACCCCGACTACGTGGGCACCTACTACCACGCCGGCAAGCTGCTCGAAGGCTTCGGCAAGAAGGACGAGGCCGAGCAGGTATACCGCAAGGGCCTAGTAGTGGCCCGCAAAGCCGGCCAGCTGCACGCCGCTGCCGAAATTCAGCAGGCGCTTACTAGCTGCCTGGGGCTCGACTACGAAGACGAGTAGGAGCGGAGCCCTAGGGTCTGTAGGCAATAAAACAGGCGGTCATGCTGAGCTTGTCGAAGCATCTCTACCGCGTAGGTAATTCCTGACATTAGGTTTACTCACGTAGTAGAGATGCTTCGACAAGCTCAGCATGACCGCCTGTTTTATCAGTTACTATAAGGGCTTACTTGATAAACTTAGCCAGCGTAGCCTCCAGGTCCTCGCCGCGCAGGTTGCTGGCCACGATTTTGCCGCTGGGGTCTACCAGGAAGTTTTGGGGGATGGACTTCACGCCGTACTGCTGGGCCGCGGCGCTATCGAAGCCGTGCAGGTCCGATACTTGCGTCCACGGCATGTGGTCGTCGGCAATGGCTTTCACCCAGGCGGCGCGCGTTTTTTCCTCGTCCAGCGACACGCCTAGTACCTCAAAGTTGCGGTCCTTGAAGGCGTTGTAGGCTTTGAGCACGGCCGGGTTTTCGGCGCGGCAGGGTGTGCACCAGCTGGCCCAGAAATCAACCAGCACGTACTTGCCCCGGTAGTCGGCCAGCGACACCGGCTTGCCCTCGGGCGTTTGCTGCGTAAAGGCGGGCGCCTCGGCCCCTAGGGCTGAGTTCTTGAGGCCCGCTAGCATCTCGCCGTAGTATTTGCCGGGTGGGCTGGCTTGCTGGGCCGGGGTGAGGGAGGCGTAGAGCGGCGCCACCTCGGCGTATTCGGGCTTATGCCACGTGTGTGCCTGCTCCAGGGCCTCCAAACTTACCCAAGAGGTAGGATGAGTTTTTATGAATGAATAGTAAGCCTGCGCAAGCTCCTTGCTGAAACCGTTGAATTGCGCCTGCGATTTGGCGGTGCTGAGTTTGGCATCTGCAGGCTTGATGGCCTTATGCAGTTGCTGATAGTTGGCCGTGAGCGCGCTGCCAGTTATGCGGGCCGTGCGCATTGAATCGATGCTTGTAACGATTACCGGGCGGGGCTCCAGAAACAGGCGAATACGGTCGGGCGACTCGAAATAATACTTGCGCATTTTACCACCCATCATCATCTCGCGCATGCCCGATTGCAGACGGCCCTGGCGCTCGAGCACCAGCGTGGCCGAATGCGGATACCCGGTAATGCCTTTCAACTCAAACCGCCCCTGCTTTACTGAGGCCGAGTCGATGGCTTTTATACCATCGATTAAGTATACCTTAGCTGGCACGCTAAGCTGTCCGATTTTGCCCTTTACTGCGTAGGGGTAGGTGGTGGGCGCAGGCGCTTGCGCAGCAGCTAGGCCGGGGGCTAGCAGCAGCAAACTGACTACTCGGTTTTTCATAACGGGGCGGGAAAAGAGGTGGCAAACCCTTGAATAAGGGCCTGGCACTAAAGGTAATGAGTAGCCGATGAATTCATTAATTCGCGCCGCTGGCGTACCTTGCCCGCCCACTCTCCCTCCCCGCATTGCGCCGCATGAAGCTACTCTCCGTAACGGGGCTGCTCCTGGGTTCCGCCCTGGCCAGCTACGGCCAAACCCTGCCCGACTCTACGGCCATTAAGCAAGTGCTCGAAAGGGAATCGGCCACGTGGCGGGCGGGCGACGTGGCGGGCCACACGCAGTGCTGGCAGGTGCGGCCCTACAGCCGCATTCTCATCTCGACGGGCGACGGCAAGGTGCTTGACGTGCCGCCCGCGTTCATGGTGAGCCCGCCGCCCAATACCATGGGCAAGGGCGGCGCGGCCGTAAACTCGCACTACCAGATGAGCATTCAGGGCAACGCGGCCTGGGTGAGCCACGACGAGGTATCGACGGCCAAGGACGGCACCAAGAGCTACTCGTCAGAGGTTCGGATGCTGGAAAAAATCGGCGGCCAGTGGAAGCTGGTGGGCCAGTCCATTCACGTGGCCGGCAAAAAGTAGCCTAGGGGCAGCGCCGCTCAGGCAGCTGCGGGCTGCGCGCGCCGGGGCCCTAGGGGCGCGGCGCCTACCAAAAGCGGTTGGTACACACCACCTGGGCCTTTTTCTTGAGGCGCAAGCCCAGCAGTATCTCGTGGCTACCGCTGTTGTAGCCGTTCAGCCCCGAGATGCCCGTGTCGTAGGAGTAGCCAATCAGGAACTGCTCGTAGGTGACGCCCACCATAGCCACTAGCGCGTCCTTCACGCGCCAGGAGGCGCCAAACCACAGCAAGTCCTGGTACTTGAGCTTGGCGTTGATATCGACTGAGAGCGGGGCCGGGTTCACTGCCTTCACCAGCACCGACGGCACCAGCGACCAGTCGTCGCTGAGCGGCACCCGCACCCCGGCCGTGGCGAAGTAGTGCCGCGCCAGCCGGTTGCCGGGGGCGCCCGCGTCGAGCTGGTTGGGCCCGTACGAGAAGTTGAGCTTGTTGCCCAGCAGCTGCGCCCCCGACAGCCCCACGTAGAAGTTGGAGCTGTAGAGCCACAAACCCACCGTGGCATCGGGTACCCGCGAGGCGGCGCTGGCCGCCACGGTAGTAGGGTCGTAGAAGTGCAGCTGCGCCCCATCGACGGCAAACTGCTGCATGCCCACCGAGGCGCCCAGCGCCAGCCGCAGGTCGGGCGCCAGTACCGCGTTGAAGGCGTAGGAGGCGTAGATGCCCGTGCGGCTGGTGGGGCCCGTCACGTCGCGATACACCAGGCCCCCCACCGCGTGAAACGGCCGGCGCCGGTCGCGGATGGTGCGCTTGGGCGTGCTGCGCCACTTGCCCAGCGACGAGCTGATGCTGGTGTAAAACGTTTTGGGGGCGCCCTCAAGCCCCACCCACTGGGTGCGGTAGCTGCTCTTGATGTCGATGTAGTCCTCCACCCCCGTGGCACCGGGGTTCAGCAGGTAGTTGTTGTTCATGTACTGGCTGTACTGGGCCTGCTGCTGGGCCAGGGCCGGCGCGGCGGCCAGCAGCAGCCAGAGCAGCGGTAGCAGCCCTAGGGGTAGAAATCGCTTCATAGCGGGGAGTAGCTGTTAAGTAGCCAGGCGGGAAAAGGAGGCCCCGCCGCGACCGGCGCCGCGGGGCTTTGGGGGTTAGTAGAGTACCGTGAGCGAGCCGCTGTAGGAGCGGCCTAGGGGACCTTTCGTGACGACGACGTAGTAGTAGGTGCCCACCGGGGCGGGCTGGCCGTTGATGTCGCCGCGCCACTCGTTGGCCCGGCTGTAGTTTTCGGCCGAGAAAATGCGGTTGCCCCAGCGGTTGAACACGCTCACCGTGTTTTCGGGATACTGCTCGATGAACTCAATCTGCCAGGTGTCGTCGCGCCCGTCGCCGTTGGGCGTGAAGGCGTTGGGGATGCGGATGCCCGGCCGCACGGTGATGGTTACCTGGTCGGAGCTGGCGCAGCCCCCGCTGCCCCCGGTAATGGTGTAGGTGGTGGTCACGGTGGGCGTCACCACGGGCCGCAGGGGGTTGTTGGTCGGGAACGTCAGCCCGAGGGCCGGCGTCCAGGTCACGGGGTAGGTGCCATCGGCGGTGCCTTCCAGCACCACCGAGCTGCCCAGCAAAATCTCCTTATCGGGGCCGGCGCTCACCACCACCGGCGGCAGCTGGCGCACCACTATGCCGCCCGACACGCCGGCCGTGGGCTGGCCGCAGGCATCGGTGGTGCGCAGGCGCAGCGTCACGGTTTGGCCGTCGCGCAGGGTGGTGCTGGTAAACACCGGGCCCGTCGCCCCGGCCACGTCGGCGCCGTTTACCTGCCACTGGTAGGTGGGGGCCGGGCCGGCATCGGTCACCGTGCCCACGCTAAAGGTGAGCGGCTCGCCGGGGCACACCGGCGCGGCCGGCTGCAGGGTAATGGCGAGCGTGGGCGAGCGCTGGGGCGTGCGCGTCACCGTCACGGTGGCCGTTACCGCGGCCGAGGTCGTCACGCAGAAGCCCACTGTGGGCGTCACTTCCACCCGCACCTGGTCGCCGGTAGCTACCGTGCTGCTGGTGAAGGTGGGCCCGCTGGCTACGGCCGTGTTATTGACAAACCACTGGAACGTGGGCGCCGGGCCTACGTTGGTCACGACGGGCGTGAAGATGAGGGGCGTGCCAGCGCACTGCTGGGGCGGCGTGGCCAGGCTAACCGTGGGCGTAACCGGGGCCGTCACCGTCACCGTCACCACGTTGGAAATCGCGGCTGAGCAGCTGCCGGTGCCCGAGTCTACCCGTCGCCGGAAGGCCGTGGTGACCGTGAGCGGGCCCGGCGCGTAGCTGGCGCCCGTGGCGCCGGCGATGGCCGTAAAGGGGCCGCCGCTCACGGCCGACTCCCACTGGTAGCGGTAGCTGCCGGTGCCGCCCCCGGCCCCCGATGTGCTATTGAGGGGGCTAGGGGTAGCCCCCACGCAAATGGCCTGGTCGGCCGCGATGCTGCCCCCGGTCAGCGCGGGCAGCACCGTCAGCGTCACGGTGTTGGAATAAGCCACGCCGCAGGGGCCCGAAGTGACGCGCCGCCGGAAGTAGGTGGTAGTGGTAACCGGGCCGGGCGCGTAGGTGTTGCCCGTGGCGCCGGCAATGGCCGTCCAGGTCGCGTTATCCGGCGACGCTTCCCACTGGTAGCTGTAGGTGCCGGTGCCGCTGCCTGGCCCCTGGGTTTCGATGAGCTGGGCCGGGGTGGCGCCAGGGCACAGGGTCTGGTCGGGGCCAACTGTGCCGGCCGTTACGCCTGGCGGCACGCTGATGGTGATGACGTTGGAATAGGCTGGGGCGCAGGCGTTGCTCGTGCTGGCCCGGCGCCGGAAGTAGGTAGTGGCGGCCAGTGCGCCCGGCGCGTAGCCGACGTCCGTAGCACCGCCAATGGCGCCCCAGGCGTTATTGTCCGGCGAGAATTCCCACTGGTAGGCAATGGCGCCGGTGCCGCCCGTGGCCGGCGTCACGCTGGTAAGGGGGCTAGGGGCACTGTTCGCGCAAATGGTTTGAGTGGCGGCGATGGTGCCGGCCGCCAGCGCGGGCAGCACGGTCAGCGTCACGGTATTGGTGGGCGCGGTGGTGCAGCCGCCGGAAGCCACCTGGCGCCGGAAATACGTGGTGGCCGTGAGCGGGCCCGGCGCATACGTAGCACCCGTGGCGCCGGCAATGGCCGTAAAGGTGATGTTATCCGGCGACGCTTCCCACTGGTAGCTGTAGGTGCCGGTGCCGCCGCTGGCCCCTGACGTGCTAGTGAGTGGCGCCGGGGTGGCGCCGGCGCACACGTTTTGGTCAGTACCGATGCTGCCGGGCCCTAGGGCCGGCAGCACCGTGAGCGTGACCACCGGCGAATACGCCGGATTGCACGACCCCGACGTGACGCGGCGGCGGTAGTAGGTGGTAGCCGTGAGCGGGCCCGGCGCGTACCCAAAGTTGGTGGCGCCGGCAATGGCCGTCCAGGTCGCGTTGTCCGGCGACGATTCCCACTGGTACGCCAGCAGGCCCTGGCCGCCGCTGGCGCCTTGCGTTTCGGTGAGGGGGCTAGGGGTGGCACCGGGGCACAGGGTCTGGTCGGCGCCAACCGTGCCGGCCACCAGCGCCGGCGACACGCTGATGGTGATGACGTTGGCGTACACCGGGGCGCAGGTGCTGCTGGAGCTGGCCCGGCGCCGGAAGTAGGTGGTGGCCGAGAGCGCGCCCGGCGCATAGTCGGCGCCCGTGGCCCCGCCGATGGCGGCCCAGGTGGCATTGTCCGTCGACGACTCCCACTGGTAGGCAATGGCGCCAGTGCCGCCCGTGGCCGGCGCTACGCTGGTGAGGGGGCTAGGGGTGCCGCTGCCGCACAGGCTTTGGCTGGCGGCCACGGTGCCGGCCGCCAGGGCGGGCAGCACGGTCAGCGCCACGCTGTTCGACACCGCGCTGCAGGGCCCCGAGCTGGCCCGGCGCCGGAAATAGGTGGTGGCCGAGAGCGCGCCCGGCGCGTAGGTGTCGCTGGTGGCGCCGGTGACGGCCGTCCAGGTGGTGTTGTCCACCGACGACTCCCACTGGTAGGCAAACGTGCCGCTGCCGCCCGTGGCTGCCGCAGTGCTGGTGAGCGGCGCGGGCGTAGCGCCGGCGCACACGTTTTGGTCGGTGCCAATGCTGCCGGGCCCTAGGGTCGGCAGCACCGTAATGGCCACGGCCGCGGTAAAGCTGGGCGTGCAGTAAGGGCCCGATTGGTTGGGCAGCAGCAGCTGGGCGCGCCGCCGGAAGTAGGTGGTGCCAACGGGCAGGGAGCTTGGGGGCGTGTAGCTGGCACTAGTAGCGCCGCCAATATCCGTGAACGTGGTATTGTCCGTGGAGGTCTGCCACTGGTAAACGAGCGGCAGGCCGGCATTGCCCGACGCGCTGACGGTGCTGGTAAGAGCCGCCGGCGGGGTGCCGCTGCACAGGGTTTGGGTGCTGCCGATGCTGCCCGGCTGGGGCAGGTCTGGCACCAGAATAGAGCCCGAACTTTCGCGGCAGAAACAATCGGTTGAGATGCGCAGGGTTACCGTGTAGATGCCGGGCGTCGCATAAACGTGCACGGGGTTCTGCTCCGAGGAGGTAGCTCCGTCGCCAAATTTCCAGGAGTAGATTTTGTTGTCAAAATCAATGGGCGGGGCCTTAAAAGAGATTTGTCGGCAGCCCGTTATTTCCGCGCTGGGCCCCACGCGCAGCAGCGAGCTTTGGTTGAAGTTGACCAGCCCCAGGCCGCTGCGGCGGCCGCTCAGCTGCAAGGTCAGGCTGTCGTCGGCGTAGCGGGCCTTGGCACCCACCGAGTCGGGGTAGGTGATGAATCCCAGGGCCGGCTGGTTTTCGCGGGCCACGTAAATCTTGCCATCGGGCGCCGTTTGTAGCGAGCCCAGGTTCACCGGGGTCGTTTGCTTGAGCGGCAGGCTCTGCTTGTTCACCGGCCCCTGGCCGCTGATGTCAAATTGCAGCAGCTTGGGCGGGTTCATCACCGTGGCGTAGAGCTTGCTACCGGCCGAAAAATCGACCCCGTAGTACTTGCCCTCGCCGTGGTCCACTATGTAGGGCACCTGCGGATTGGCACTGACTTGGCCCGTGCTGGTATCGAAATTGAATAGCTCGACGGTGCTGCTGCTGTCGCCCAGCACCTCGCTGTAGCGGGCCACGGCCAGGCGCTGGCCGTCGGGCGTCACCTTCATCTGCCCGCGGTAGCCCATCGGCGACACGCTGGCCGCGTGCAGCGAGCCCACGGCCGAGATAACTGGCGCGTCGATGAGCACCGGGCCTAGGCCCGCCCCGGACACCAGCCGCACGCGGTAAGCCAGGAAGGCGTCGCCGCGGTTAGCGGTGCCCGACTTGGCCGTGCCCCAGCCGTGCACGATAACCCAGATGTCGCAGCCGTTTTTGTGGAATACGGCCGTCATTTTCTCGGTGGTGCCCTGGGTGAGCACCGTGTTTTTGGTGGCCGCTACCACCGTGCCATTGTTGTTGGCCCCGCCGGCCGGAATATCAATTTCCGACCAGCTCAGGCCCTTGGGGCCGCCGGCCGCGTCCTGCGTAAAAATGAGGTAGCGCGTGGCCGCCCCTGGCGTGGTGGGCGGCGGGCTGCCGGGCAGCCGGATGGGCAGGGGGCCGTCGGTGACTAGCCGGCTGCCGCCCATGCCCGTGCCGTTGGTCATCACGGTGTGGTTGCCGTTCCAGATGGTGTCGCCGTTGCTGTAGAACAGAATCTTGCCGTTGCCGTCCGACATCACGCCCGAGCCGAAGGGCGCCGTCATCTGGCCATCGGTCAGCACCTTGGGCGGAATGGAGTCGGTGGCCTGGTTGAAGTCGAGCCCCGCCTTGTAGCCGAAATACCAGGTATTGGCAAATTTCTCGTCCTGGCTGCACTCGGGCGGCGCGGTTTGCCCCAGGGCCGTGGTGGCCGCGCCGCTGAGTAGCAACAGCAGCAGCGCCAGCAGCCAGCCGGCCGCCGGCCGTCGGCCAGTCCGAGCCGGGCGGGGGCAAGGCCTAGGGGTAGAGGGGGTGGGAGAAGGATACAGTAGCGCTGCGGGCATAGAAAGGGCGAGAAAAGGGGCAGGTAGCTAGCGGAACTCAGCGAGAAAAGTGCCACTGGCTACTCTTCTAAAACAGCGCTCGCTCATCAATTATTGCTAAAAAAAAGCACTACCAGACAGTTTCAGTAAAGCTACGCACAGCCAGCCGCGTTTAAGCCACCGGCGCGCCCCAAATAGCCCAGCCAACTGCCTGGCCCACGTTGCCGAAAACTATCCGCCCGGCCCCGCCGTTTGCCAGGCTCACCCAACGCTCCTGCATGCAGCTTCGCTACTTGCTGCCTGGGCTGCTGCTGCTGCCCCTAGGGGCCGGGGCGCAGGCCCTTGCCCCCTCTTCCGCCGCCGATACCACCAACGCCCACGCGCTGCCGGCGGCCACCGTCGTTGGCTACGGGCTGAAGCTGCCGCTGCGGCGCACAGCGGCCGGCGTGGGCGTGGTGGACAATACCATCATCCGGCGCTTTAATGAGAACTCGCTGGCCGCGGCCGTGAACACGCTGCCCGGCGTGCGGCTCGAGGAGCGCGCCACGGCCAGCTACCGCCTCAGCATCCGGGGCAGCGCGCTGCGCTCGCCCTTTGGGGTGCGCAACGTGAAAACCTACTACTTCGACCTACCCTTCAGCGAGCCCAACGGCATTACTGCCCTCAACATCCTGGATGCCGCGCAGCTCGGGCGCATCGAGGTGCTGAAGGGACCGGCGGGCAGCGCCTACGGCGCCGGCACGGGCGGCGTGGTGCGGCTCGAAAACCGCCGCCCGGCCCCCGGCACGGCGCGGGCGCAGGTGGGCTACTCCTTAGGGTCGTTTGGGCTGCGGCGCTTCACCGCCTCGGCCGAGGCGGCGCAGGCCAACGGCGACTACTGGCGCGCCCAGTACGCGCACCAGCAACTGCACGGCTACCGCGCGCAGAGCGCCCTGCGCCGCGACGTATTCGCGGTGGATGGGCAGCTAAGCCCCTCGGCGCGGCAAACCCTGCAAGTACACGCCCTCTATACCGACCTCTACTACCAGCTGCCGGGCGGCCTCACGCGAGCGCAGGTCGAGGCCGACCCGCGCCAGGCCCGCCCCGGCACGGCGGCGGCGCCCGGCACCGTGGCCCAGCAGGCCAGCTACGCCTCGCAAACCGGCCTGCTGGGGCTCACCCACGAGTACCGCTTCGGGGAGGGCGAGCACTGGGCTACCACGGCCACGGTGTACGGGCGCAGCACCCGCGTAGCTACGCCGTATCTGGTTGACTGGGAGCGCGATGCCATCCTGGGCGGCGGGGGGCGGGTGGCCCTCAGCTACCGCGGCACCCTAGGGGGGCGGGTGCTGCGGGCGCAAGGCGGCGGCGAGTTCCAGGCGTCGTTCACCGACTCGCGCAGCTACCTCAGCCGGGGTGGCGCGCCCACCACCCTGCGCTACGACGACGAAATAACTACTCGCACCGGCTTCGCCTTCGCCCAGGCCGACTACGAGCTGCCCCTGGGCCTGCTGCTCACGGTGGGGCTCAGCTACAACCGCCTGCGCTACGACCTGGCCCGCGTGAGCAATGCCGCCACCAACCCCAGCGGCTACCAGGTGCAGCAGGACTTCAGGCCCCAGGTGCTGCCTAGGGTGGCGCTGCTCAAGGAAATCACCCGCCAGGTGTCGGCCTACGCCAGCGTGAGCACCGGTTTCTCGCCGCCCACCGAGGCCGAGCTGCGCCCCTCCGACGGCAGCATCAACCTGGCCCTGCAAGCCGAGCGCGGCCTCAGCTACGAGCTGGGCGGCCGGGGCACGCTGCTGGGCGGCCGCCTCACGTTCGACGTGGCGCTGTTTGACTTCGAGCTGCGCCATACCATCGTGTCGCGCACCGATGCGCAAGGGTTTCAGCTCTTTGCCAACTCGGGCGATACCCACCAGCGCGGGGCCGAAGTAGCGGCCAGCGGCTGGCTGTGGCAGCCCGCCGCGCCCGCTACCAGCCCGAGTCCCCCGGCCGGCCTGCGCCTGTGGGGCAGCTACGCCTACAACCACTTCCGCTTCGGCAGCTACCAGTCGGCCGCCGGCGATAGCTACGACGGCAACCGCCTCACTGGCACGGCGCCCCACACCCTGAGCGCGGGCCTGGACTTCAGCGAGGCCCTAGGGTTCTACCTGAGCCCCACCCTGAGCCACCAGGCCGCCCTGCCGCTCAACGACGCCAACACCGACTACGCGGCCGGCTACTGGGTGTTTGGGGCGCGCGGCGGCTGGCGGCGCACCCTAGGGGCCCGGCTCGAAGCCGAGTTGTACGCCGGCGTGGAGAACCTCGGCGACCGGCGCTACAGCTTGGGCAACGACCTTAATGCCTTCGGGGGCCGCTACTTCCAGCCCGCGGCGGGTCGCAACTACTACGGCGGCGCCACCCTGGGGTGGCGCTGGCGGTGAGCGCAACGCTTGGGCCGGTAGGCGGGGTGCTTACTAAATTAAGTAAGCTGGCTGCAACTGCTTAGAGCGCAGCTGCCTAGTACGCTACGCGCCGGGGGGGTGGGCGCCTGGGCCGGTGCCTCAAACGCATAAGACCAGCTCGCCGTAAGCAAAGGCTAAATCCCCTTCTGCGGTCCTGGCGGCCATCCATTTATTCCGTTTCCATGAAAATTTTCCTTCTCCTGCTAGCCCTAGCAGCCGCTACGCTCGGCACCGCCCGCGCCCAAAGCGCCGGCTCGCCAACAGGCAGCGCGCCCAACTACAAGCCGGCGCCGGGCACCAAATCGCCCGCCAAAACGGGCGGCAAACCCGCCGACGGCGCGGCCGGCAAAGTGGTCGTCAGCTCGGGTGGGCAAGGCCACAACAGCGGCCCCGACCCCAAGGGCAAAATCCTGGTGGCGCCCTCCACTACCTCTGGCCAACCCGGTAAGCCCTCGGCCGCCAAAAAGGCCGCAGCGCGTAAGCAGTAAAGCCTGCTACTCGCTGGCCGAAAAAAGTGAGAAAATAAGGGATTCGTACCCGAACTGCGAGTGGGCACGGCGGTAATTGACGGCCAGGTAATGGTGCGCCTGCGCGACAACGGCAAGGGTATTCCGGCCCGCGAATTGCCCAAGCTCTTCACACTTTTTTCACTACCAAGCCCACCGCCAAGGGCACGGGCCTAGACCTGCTCATGGCCAAAAATATGGTGGAGCCGCACCAGGACCAGCTCAGCCTCGACGCTCGCGAGGGCGACTTCACCGCAGTGACTCTAATGCTGCCGCTGGTCGAGCAAGGCGAACCCGCGCTATAGGATAGCCGCCCTAGGGTAGGTGGGGCGCCGGGCTACATGGCGTGGCTGGCGGTAGTTTCGGGAATGACCACCAAGTAGTCGTAGCCCATAATCGTGCGCTGCAAGGACTGGTTGGGCACCAGCAGCTTGCCCTCAGTAAGCGCGTCGCGCAGCGGGCGCAGGTCGAACATCGACCAAGCGGGGCCGCATGCCTGGTTGGCAAATGCTTTGATAGGTAATTCGTCGTCGTAGTCGGCCTCCGTGTAGGGCACGCTAAGCTTTTCGGTATTGGTTGGATTGAGGGTGGCCAGCTTGTAGCCTTGCCTGCCCAGCACTAGCACATGCAGCGACTTTTTATGCTGCACATCGGCCAGATTCTGCACCAGATTGCCCACGTCATAAAACTCGCCGAAGCGGATGGGACTGACGCCGCGGCCTAGGTGCACGCCACCAAATTTGAGCAGCATGGGAGGTGTCTGCAGCCCGGTGGCTGTTTGGTAGGGTTGCAGTTCGCCCAGCAGGTTGCGTTTCATCAGGTCGAGGCGGTGCTGGTGGTTGCCGCCCCGGCCGGTATAAATGTGGTAGCTGGTGGCGTAGGCCTGCGCGAGCTGCTGGGCGGCCGGGCTTTCAGCTTTAGTCAGGGTCAGCAGGCTATCAATGCTGCCGGGTGTCTGCTTCGTGAGGGCGTAATACTGGTTATGCTGCTGCTGGTTTAGCTGGTCCTGAGCTTGGTAGCGAGCGGCCTGGTGCTGCAAGTAAGTGCGGGCCGCCCGGCGCTTCACCAGCCGGGCCAGCTGCGCATAAAGCGGGCCGGCTGAGGCAGCAAACACCTGGTCGATACCGATAAGGCGCGTGCCCTGCGCCCGTAGCTGGCGTAGCAGCCCGTATTCTTCGGCCATGCTAGCGAAGCACAGCGCCGACGGGTACTGCCGCAGATAAGCGGTCGGCTCACCCGGCTGGGCAGCTAGCTCCGTCACTTTTTGCGCTACGTAAGGGTCCAGCTCGCCCACATACACCGCCGGCTTGAACTCGCGCGCCACGGCCGCTACAAAAACGGGTATTTGCGCAAGGCCGTGATACTCGCCCACCAGCACGAACTGGCTCTGACGCACGTCGGTCAGCAGCCGGTCCCAGCCGGGGCCGCTAAAGCTGCTGCCGCTCGCTTGCAGCGGGTACAGGTGCTGGCGGGCCAAGCGGGTGAGGGTGCTGTCTTGGGCGGCGGCTGGCTGGGCAATCAGTCCGGTCAGGGCAAGCGCAGCAGTGAGGATTCGTAAAAAGGAGGGCATGCTCGTAGAGAAGGAAAAAGGGCTCCGCAAGATAAGCGGAGCCCTTTGCCTTGCTGAGTGGCCCTAGGGCCCTGCTAATGTACCAGCACGGCCTCGGGCGGGGTGGCGCGGTCGTCGGTGTAGTGGGTGTGCTCGGCGCGGTAGGTGCGCTCGAAGATGAGCGGGAAGATGAACAGCGTGAGCACCGTGCCGGTGAGCAGCCCGCCAATCACGACGATGGCCAGCGGCTTGCTGGTTTCGGAGCCGATGCCGGTGCTGAGGGCCGCCGGCATGAGGCCGATAATAGCCATGAGGGCCGTCATCACCACCGGGCGCACGCGGCTGGCCACGCCTTCCGAGAGGCTGCGGTCGAGGCTCATCTTGCGTACCATGTTCTGCTTGAACACGCTGATGAGAATTACCCCGTTCTGAATGCAGATGCCGAACAGCGCGATGAAGCCGATGCCGGCCGAAATAGAGAAGTTGGTGTGCGTGAGCAGCAGCATGGCAATGCCGCCGATGAGGGCAAACGGCACGTTGAGCAGCACCAGGCCGGCGTCCTTGAGGTTGCCGAACAAGATGAAGAGAATGAAGAAGATAAGCGCCAGCGAAATGGGCACCACTTGGGCCAGGCGCTGCGAGGCGCGGCGCTGGTTTTCGAAGTCGCCGGTCCACTTCATGCTGTAGCCTTTAGGCAAGCTCACCACCTTGTCCACCTTGCGCTGCGCCTCGGCAATGGCCGACCCTAGGTCGCGCCCGCGCACCGAGAATTTCACGGCCGAAAAGCGCGTGTTATCGTCGCGATAAATCAGGCTCGGGCCGGTGACGGGCGCCACGGTCGCAATTTCAGTGAGGGGCACGGTTTTGCCGTTTTGGGTGGGCACCATCAGGGCCGCAATCTGGGCTGGGGTTTGCCGGAATTGCGGCTCGTAGCGCACCCGAATGGGAAATTTGCGCTCGCCCTCGTACATCTGGCTGGCTTGCTTGCCGCCCACCGCCATTTCGAGCACCGCGTTGGCGTCGCTCTTGCTCACGCCGTAGCTGGCCATGCGGCGCTCGTCGAGGTCGGCGTGCAACTCGGGCTGGCCAATGTTGCGCAGCAGGCCTAGGTCGTCGATGCCATCCACGGTTTGCAGCACCTCAAATACCTGGCGCGCCTTGCCCTCCATAATGCGCAGGTCGGTGCCGTAAATCTTGACCGCAATGCTGCCCTTCACGCCCGAAGCGGCTTCCTCCACGTTGTCGGTAATGGGCTGCGAGAAGTTGAAATCCACGCCCGGAAAGCGGTTGAGCTTTTCCTGCATGTGCTCAATCAGCTCCTCGCGGTAGACCTTGGATTTCATCTTTTTCTGCACCTCGTCCGTGTGCTTGATTTGCACCAGGAACTCGTTGTTGTAGAAGCCCGTGGGGTCGGTGCCGTCGTTGGGGCGGCCGGTCTGGCTCACCACGTCGCTCACCTCCGGAAAGCTCAGAAACACCCGGCGCATCTCGTTGCACAGCTTGTTGCTGGCATCGAGCCCGATGCTGAGCGGCAACTGTGCCCGCACGTAAATCGAGCCCTCGTTCAGCTCGGGCAAAAACTCGGTGCCCAGGAAGCCATACAGCCCAATGCCACCCGCCACGAGCAGCGCCGCAAAAATCAAGCTGGCCGTTTTGCGGGCGTAGGTGAAGTTGAACACCCGGCGCGCCCCGTTGCTGATGCCGCGCACAATGAAATTGTCCTTCTCGCGCACGTCTTTGCGCAGCAGAATAGAAGCCAGCACCGGCACCAGCGTAAGCGTGAAAATCAGCGCGCCCAGCAGGGCAAACCCTAGGGTCCAGGCCAGGGGCGAAAACACCTTTCCCTCCACTTTCTCGAACGAGAAAATGGGCAGCAGCGCGGTGATAATAATGGCCTTGGCGAAGAAGATGGACTTGCCCATATCGCGGCCCGTCTTCTTAATCAAGCCCAGCTTGGCCAGCTTGTTAAAGCGCTCCATGCCTACTTCGTGCGCCTTGTGGTCGAGGGCCACGAACAAGCCCTCCACCATCACCACCGCGCCGTCGATGATGATGCCGAAGTCGATGGCGCCCATGCTCAGCAGGTTGGCACTCATGCCGCGCAGCCGCAGGCAGATAAACGCGAACAGCAGCGCCAGCGGAATGATGATGCTCACGATGAGCGTGGTGCGCCAATCGGCCATGAACAAAAACACGATGACCGTTACGAAGAGCATGCCTTCGAGCAGGTTGTGAATCACGGTTTCAGTCGAGAAGTCAATCAGGTTCTGCCGGTTGTAAAAGGTGCTAATCTTCACGTCGGGCGGCAGAATCTTCTCATTCAGCAGCGTTACCTTATCCTGCAGGCGCTTAATTACTTCCGACGGGTTTTCGCCCTTGCGCATTACCACGATGCCCTCTACCATGTCGTCGTTCAGCCCGCGGCCCACCTTGCCCAGGCGCGGCAAATTCGACTCCTGCACCTGCGCCACGTCCTTCACCAAAATCGGCGCGCCGTTCACGGTTTTAATAACCGTGTTGTTGATGTCGGAGATATTATTGAGCAGACCGATGCCGCGCACCACGTAGTTCTGCTGGCCCTCGTTGATGACGTCGCCGCCCACGTTGATATTGGAGCGCTGCACGGCCGTGTACAAGTCCAGCGGCGTAAGGCCAAAATCCTGCAGCTTGCTAGGGTCCACCGATATCTCGTAGTCCTTCACCTCGCCACCAAACGAGTTCACATCGGCCACGCCGGGAACCGCCTTGATGTTGCGCTCAATCACCCAATCCTGGATGGTTTTCAACTCGCGCGTCGTCTTATTTTTGCTGACCAGCGTGTAGCGAAAAATCTCGCCGGTGGGGCCGTAGGGCGGCTGCACCTCGGGCTCGGCCCCGTCGGGCAGGTCGGCGCCGGCCAGCAGGTTGTTCACCTGCACGCGGGCAAAGGCATCGTCCACGCCGTCGTCAAAAATTATCTTCACCACCGATAGCCCAAACAAGGTGGTCGAGCGCACGCTGGTTTTTTTCTGCACCGGGTTGAGGGCAATCTCAATCGGGGCGGTCACGAATTTCTCAATCTCCTCGGCCGAGCGGCCGGGCCACTGCGTGATGATGGTAATCTCGGTGTTCGTAACGTCGGGAAACGCCTCGATGGGCGTGTTGCGGTAGCTCACCCAGCCAGCCACCACGGCCGCTAGGGTCAGCAGAAATATAAAGCCCCGGTTCTTGAGCGAAAAGGCAATAATGCCCTGGATAAACTTATTCATTAGTGATAGCCTATAAAAAGGCGGTCATGCTGAGCCTGCCGAAGCATCTCTGTCGCGCCGCTTAGATTTCGTTCAACGATGCGGTAGAGATGCTTCGCGGGGCTCAGCATGACCGCCTTTTTCTCCCTTTACTTAATCATTTAGCTCGTCGTACACGAGCAGCTGGTTTCTGGTAATAATTACCTCGCCGGGCTTCAAGTCGCCGGTCACGTAGCTGATGTCACCCACGGTTTTGGTCACCGTTACGGCGCGGGTATCTACTTTCTGGGCATTTTTGTATACTAGCACGAAGTAGCGGTTATCGTTGAAGACCACGGCGGCGGCCGGCACGGCTATTTCCTTGGCTTTCTCAGTATTGAGGATGCGCACTTGGGCAAACATCTCGGGCTTGAGCAGGTAGCCGGGGTTAGCTAGCTTCACGCGCACCTTCAGGGCTTTGCTATCGGGGTCGAGCACATTGAACACCTTGTCTACTACGCCCTTGAAGTGCTTGTCGGGGTAGGAGAGCGTAGTGATGTCGGCCTGGTAGCCCACGCGCACCTTATCAATATCGGCCTCAAACACGTTGGCCAGTACCCACACCTGGTCGAGGTCGGCGATGGTAAAGAAGCCATCGGGGTCGCTGTTGGCCGTGGTGTACTGCATGCCCTGGGTCACGTTCTTGTCGGTGATGAAGCCCGAGATGGGGGCCTTAATCGTGTAGTGCCCGTCCTTCGTCACGTCGTAGATGCCCAACTGCTTCGTCGTCTTGCCCAAGTTGCTTTGAGCTTTACGCAACTCCTGGCGGGCCAGCACCACGTCGCGCTCGGCGGCCAGGCCGGCTTTAAACTGGTCTTCGGCCACGGCCAGGTTTTTGTTGGCGATGGCCACGTCGGTGCCAGCGGTGCTATTTTGGTTTTGCACGTCGGCAATCTCGCCCGAGCGCACCACCGCCAGCACCTGGCCCTTGTTCACGTGGTCGCCCAGCTCCACATTTAGCTTCTCGACCACGCCTCCCACCAGCGGAAACACCTTGGTCGTTTTGTCGCCATTGGTCACTATCTGGCCCGTGTACACCTGCTCGCTGCGCACGGGCTCCAGGCGCACCGTGTCGAAGGCTAGCTCCTTCAAGGTTTGGCCCGAAAGATTGAACGGTTTGGCTACGGGCGGCTTGTTCTCGTCGTCGGGCGCGGCCTTGGAGCACGCGCCGAGGCCTAGGGTCAGTAGCAGAAAATAAGGAAAGCGGGACATCAGTTCAAGTATCAATTAGCAATTAGCAGGTATCAATTACCAGTCGCCAGCTTATGCCTTATCGGTTGAATGATAAGTAACAGCTGCTGACTGACGCTATTCGGCCCGGTAGAAAACGCGGCCGGTAGTCAGGTTCAGGTTCTCGAAGGCACGCATCCGATTGGCGCGCAAAGCATTCAGCTGCAGTACGTTGTTCTTATAGGCCTCGTAAAAGTCAAGGTACTCCACAATGCTGATAAGGCGCTTGGTGTAGCTCTTCTCGATGTTGTCGATGAGGGTCGAAAAGGGCGTGGTGTCGCGGTTGGTGTTCTGGTACAGCTCATCCTGGCGCAGGGCCACCTGGTAGGCTTCGTGTACCTCGCGGCGCACCGTAAGCTGGCGCTGGGCCAGCTGGGCCTGGGCCACGCTTATCTGGGCTCTGGCCGCCTGAATATTGCCCTGGTTGCGGTTGAAGATGGGAACGGCAATGCCCACGGTCAGCGAGTTGTAATTATCGAAGTACGAGCCGAAGCGGTCGTAGCTGTAGCCTAGGGCCAGGTCGGGGGTGGCAATAGCGCGCTGCAGGCGCAGGTTCAGGTTTTGGTGCTGCACCTCGGCGCGGCGGGCCAGCAGGTCGGCGCGGCGCACCAGGGCCGAGTCGGTTAGCTGGGCCTCGGGGTAGGCAGCGGGCGAGAGGTCGCGCAGGCGGCGCGTATCTACCACCGGCTTGTACACGGTGCTGGCCGAGTCGCGCAGCAAAATGTGCAAGTCGGCCTGCGAGTTAGCCTGGTCCGTCACGAGGCCCACGCGCTCGGTTTCGAGCGTGAATAGAAAGGCCTTCAAGCGAATAACCTCCTTGAGCGCGATGTTGCCCTTCTCATATTGGCCCTGGTAGAGGTCCACCGTGTGGCGCAGCTGCGGAATTTCGGTGTCGTAGACGCGCAGCGTCTGCTGGCGAAAGTAAATGTCGTAGAATGTGGTGCGCAGCTGGTAGCGCAGGTTGCGCACCAGGTCTTCCAGGTTGAACGACTCGACCACGGCGGCTTGCTCCTGGGCGCGGCCCGCGGCGCGGCGGCGGCCTGCCAGCGAAAAGAGCTGCTGCACCTGCACCGCCACCTGCGTCTTGCCCAGGTCGGCGTTGGTGCCCACCGCATCTTGGCGGTGAATGGTTTGCTGCAGCGCATTCTGGTCTACAAACAGCGTGGGGTTGTCGATGAGCCGCGCCTGAATGGCCAGGGCCTGCTGGGCCGAGATGTTGTAGCGCTGGGCCAGCAGCTCCAGGTTGTTTTGCACGAAGCGCTGCTCAGCTTCGGGCAGCGTCAGGCGCACCGTGTCGATGGGCGCGGTGGGGGTCTGGGCCTGGGCCGCGGGTGCCAGCCCTAGGGCCAGCAGCGCCGCCAAAGCGTAGGTGCCCAGCCCCTGTAGGGTGCGGGCCGCGGCCGCCAGCCAAGCGCGGAAAACGGAAACCACTAAAACTAGAAAAACCACTTTTTATAAAAATTCGCAGGGTATGTAGTCCAGCAAATCTAACATGAAGAAATCGGACTTGATTCATCAGAATTATACATTCATTACCCGCTCATTGAAAACGGGTTAGATAGACGTTAGGAACAGATTAGAATTGTATTAAAATTGTATTATTATGTTATAGCACGCAAAAATAAATCCCCCAGCACCGGGTGCTGAGGGATTCTCATTGTCTTATAGTTAGCCAACTGGTTTTCGCCTGCTGCTGCTAATTTGCTCGCCAAGCTGCTGCTTTATGAAAAAAAATATAAGTAGTAGCTGCCGTTGCACCCCTAGGGGTGCCGGCTGGCGCCAAACTAGCTAGCGATGGCGCTCGCGTTCCTGCCGGCTGCTATATACCCATTCGTACACGGTAGGCAGAATGAGCAGTGACAGGATGGTGGCCGTGATGAGGCCGCCGATTACCACGATGGCCAGCGGCTTCTGGGTTTCGGAGCCGATGCCGTGGCTGATGGCGGCCGGCAGCAGGCCTAGGGACGCCATGAGCGCCGTCATCACCACCGGGCGCAGCCGCGACTTGGCGCCGTCCTTGATGGCCTGCACCAGCGGCATGCCGTCGCGCATGTTGTGGCGGAACTTGTTGACCAGAATCACGCCGTCCTGCGTAGCCACCCCAAACAGCGCGATGAAGCCCACCCCGGCCGAGATGCTGAAGTTGACGCCCGTGAGCAGCAGCGCCGCGATGCCACCGATGAGGGCAAATGGCACGTTGAGCAGCACCAGCACCGAGTCGAGGGCGTTGCCGAAGCTCACGAACAGGATAAAGAAGATGGCCAGGATGCTGATAGGCACCACGATGGCTAGCTGCCGCTGGGCGCGCTCCTGGTTTTCAAACTCGCCGTTCCACTGCGTGGCGTAGCCTTTGGGCAGGGCTACGTTTTTGGCCACCAGCGCCTGCGCTTCCTTGATGGTAGACCCTAGGTCGCGGCCGCGCACCGAGAACTTGACGGCGATGAAGCGCGAGTTGTTTTCGCGGTAGATGAAGGCCGGACCGCTGATATTCTGGATGTTGGCGATTTCGAGCAGCTTCACCTTGCCGCCGGCCAGGGTGGGCACGGTGAGGTTGCCAATCTGGTCGGGCGTGCTGCGGTAGGGCACATCGTAGCGCAGGCGCAGGTCGAACTTGCGCTCGCCCTCAAACACCTGGCTCACGGCCTTGCCGCCGATGGCCATCTCAATCACGGCGTTGGCGTCGGCGGCGTCTACGCCGTACTGGGCCATCTTGTCGGGGTCGAGGGTGATGTGCAGTTCGGGCTGCCCCAGGTTGCGGAAGATGCCCAGGTCTTCGATGCCCTTTACCTTCTTTAGTTGGGCGTACACCTCGTCGGCTTTCTTATCCAAGAAGTTGAGGTCGTCGCCGGTAATCTTCACGGCCATCGAGCCTTTCACGCCCGACACGGCTTCCTCCACGTTGTCGCTGATGGGCTGCGAGAAGTTGAAGTCCACCCCGCGGTAGTGGTCGAGCTTCTGCTGCATCTCGGCAATCAGCTCGTCCTTGGTAATCTTGCGCTTCCACTGGTCGGCGGGGTACAGGTCCACGAAAAACTCCTGGTTGAAGAAGCCCGTGGCGTCGGTGCCGTCGTTGGGGCGGCCAGTTTGGGAGATGACGCCGCGCACTTCGGGAAACTGCTCGAAATCCTGCCGGAACTGTTTGGTGAAGTGGTACGAATCCTCCAGGCTGATGCTCAAGGGCATGGAAGCCCGCACGTAGATGGAGCCCTCGTTGAGGTGGGGCAAAAACTCGGTGCCCACGAAGTGAAATGAGCCAATACCGATGAACAGCGCCGCCACGGCTACCAGCATCGAGCGGCGCGGGTTGTTCATTACCGCGTCGAGCATGGGCGCGTAGCTGCGGTTCAGAAACTCGATGAGCGGGTTGTGGCGCTCGCGCACGTTCTTATTCAGCAAGATGCTGGAGAGCACCGGCACCAGCGTGAGGGCCAGCAGTAGGGCCCCTAGGAGGGCAAACCCGATGGTGTAGGCCAGCGGCGAAAACAGCTTGCCCTCGACTTTCTGGAAGGAGAAAATCGGGATGAGCGCGGTGATAATGATGAGTTTAGAGGTGAAGATGGACTTGCCCATCTCGGTGCCCGTCTTCAAAATCTTGCTCAGCTTGGCGCGCTTGTTGAAGTTCTCCATGCCCTCGTGCTCGGCCCAGTGGGCCAGCATCACAAACAGGCCCTCCACCATCACCACCGCGCCATCGATGATGATGCCGAAATCGATGGCGCCGATGCTGAGCAGGTTAGCCGTCATGCCCTTCCAGCGCATCAGGATGAAGGCGAACAGCAGGGCTAGGGGGATGACCATCGCCACCGTCACGGTCGTGCGCCAGTCCGCCAGAAAGATGAGCAGGATGATGGTTACCAGCGTGATACCGAGAAACACGTTCTCGCTCACCGTGTGCAAGGTATGCTCGTTCAGCTCGGTGCGGTCGTAAAAGACTTTAATGCGCACGTCGCCGGGCAGTACGGTGGTGTTCAGGTAGTTGACCTTGGCTTCGAGCAGGGGCAGCACGGCGCCGGGGTTTTCGCCCTTGCGCATCAGCACGATGCCCTCTACCACGTCGTCGTGGTCGTCGCGGCCCACGATGCCGAGCTGCGGCAGGTTGCTGGTGTGCACGTCGGCCACGTTGCGCACCAGCACCGGCACGCCGTTCACGTTCTTAATAATAATCTTCTCGATGTCGCTGGTATTCTTCACAATACCGATGCCGCGCACCACAAACGCCTGCTGGCCTTCGCGCACCACGTCGCCGCCCACGTTCACGTTGGCGTGTTGCAGGGCCTGGAACACGTCGAGCGCCGTGAGGCCGTACTTCACCAGCAGAGGGGGCGTCACGGCCACCTCATAGGTCTTCACCTTACCGCCGAAGCTCACCACGTCGCCCACGCCGGGCACGGCCTTCAGGTTCTTCTCAATCACCCAGTCCTCTAGGGTCTTGAGCTCGGTCGAAGACTTGGTTTTGGACGTGAGCGTGTAGCGGTAAATTTCACCGGTGGGGCCGGTGGGCGGCTGCACCTCGGGGTCCACGCCGTCGGGCAGGTTCACGTTGGCCAGCTTCTGAGCGGCCTCCATGCGGGCGTTGAAGTTGTCGGTGCCGTCCTCGAATACAATCTTGATGAACGAGAGCCCGAACAGGTTAATCGAGCGAATCACCGTCTTGTGCGAGATGGAGTTCATCTCAGTCTCAATTGGAATGGAGATGAAGCGCTCCACCTCCTCGGCCGAGCGGCCGGGCCACTGCGTGATAATCACCACCTCGGTGTTGGTCACGTCCGGGTAGGCTTCCACTGGAGTGTAGTAGAAGCTTACCGCGCCCGCTACCACCACCAGGGCCGAGACGAAGAACACGATAAACGGGTGCCGCAGCGAAAAGCCAATCAGCCCCTTAATGAAATTATTCATTGCTAGTTAAGTGTCAGTTGCTGGTTGTCAGTTGTCAGTTATTGGGCAAGGGCCAGCCTAGGCTCCACGAGCCGAGGCGTTGGGTTTGCCGTGCTGGGTAGCCGCGCCAGCGGCTGCCCCTAGGGCCTGCCAACTGACAACCAGCCACTGACAACTAAAAAATCTAATCCGTCAGGTCGTTGAAGAGCAGCAGGCTGCCTTCGGTCACTACCTGGTCGCCGGGGTTGAGCTTGCCGCTCACGTAGGTGTACTGCGAGGTAGTGCGCACCTCTTGCACCGGCACCACGCTGTATTTGCCGGGACTGTCCTGCTTCACCACGTAGTACTTGTCCTGGCTGAAAATCACCGCCTTGGGGTTCACGGCCAGGTTTTGGGCGCCGCCCGTCAGGTGCAGGTACACGGTGCAGAACATATCGGGCTTGAGCAGGCCGTCAGGGTTGGCCAGCTCCACGCGGGCCTGCACGATGCGCGTGTCGGGGTCTACCACGTTGGAGATGTTGGTGATGGTGCCGCTGAACTTCTTGTCGGGGTAGGCCAGGGCCTGAATGTCCACCTGCTCGCCCACTTTCACGCTCTCCACGTCGGTCTCGTACACGTTCAGCAAAATCCACACCTTGCTCAGGTCCGAGATGGTGAAGATGGGTGACGAGTTATCGGGCCGCAGCTGCATGTTCTGGTTCACGTTGCGGGCCACCACGTAGCCGCTCACCGGCGCCTTCACCTGGTAGATGGGCTGGGCCGTGCTGCCGGTGCTGGCCCCGTAGAGCTTGAGTATCTGCTGGCTACGGTTGAGGGCCGACTGCGCCTTGGCCAGCCCTTCGCGGGCTGCAATGAGGTCCTGCTGCGAGGCGAAGTTGGTTTTGTAGAGCTGCTCGGTATTGTCGGCCGTGCGCTTGGCCAGGGCGTAGTCGCTCTTGGCGCCGTTGTAGTCGTTGAGGTAGCCGCTCACGTCGGCGCTTTGCACGGTAGCCAGCGCCTGGCCCTGCTGCACGTACTGGCCCAGGCTGGCGCTCACGTTCAGCACCGTGCCGCTTACCACCGGAAACACCTGGTCCACCCGGCGCTGGTCGTAGCTCACCTTGCCCGTGAAGCGCAGGTCCTGGGCCAGGTTGCGCAGCTGCACGGTATCGGTGCGGTAGGTGGTTTCGGTATCCTTCGAGTTTACGGGCAGCTCTTCTTGCTTGCCGCCGCAGCCCGGCAGGCTCAGCAGGGCCGGCATGGCCAGCCCTAGGGCCACCAGCAGGCGAAAAGGTGTTTTAAGTAAGGAGTTCATTGGTTGAAAAGCGGTAGCAAAACGGGGGTAGCTGGGCCAAGCGCACTAGTCGCTTAGGGCGTGCTTAAAAAACCTTGGCGTTGGTGGCGAAATTGACTTGCTGCTCGGCCTGTAAGAGGCGGTTGCCGATGTCGATGAGGTTGAGCTGGGCGTCTTTGTAGGCGCGGAACTTGTCGATGAAGCTCACCAAATCAATCAGGCGGCGGTTGTAGTCGGTCACGGCGTCGCGGCTCACGTTGGCGGTGCGGGCCAGGTAGTCGGGCGTGATAGTTTGGCGCAGCTGAATGGCGCGCTGCAGCTGTTCGTAGGCCGTGTTCACGTCCTGCTCTACTTGCAGCTTGGTACCCCCTAGGGCAATGCCCGTTTGCTGCACCCCAATCTTGGCGGCCTGCACGTTGCCCTGGTTGCGGTTGAATACCGGCAGGTCGATGGCCGACTGCACCCCGAAGTAGTGCGGATACGTGTTGCCCTGGCTGGCGTAGTCCACGCCCACCAGCAGCTTCGGAATGGCCAGCGAGTGCTGCACGCGCAGGTTCTGGTCGGCGTAGGTGGTTTGCTCGGTGGCGGCGCGCAAGTCGGGCCGCAGGCTGTAGGCTTGGGTGGTGAGGTCGGCCAGGGCGGGCACCGCGGCGGGCGGCTCGGGCAAAAACTCGACGCCCTGCGGCGCCACGAACACCGTGCCCGGCGCGGCCAGCAGCACCCGCAGCGTAGCCTCGTCCTGGGTTAGCTGATTGAGCTGGTCAGCGCGGTCGCGCTCCAGGCTCTGCTGCTCCAGCTCCAGGCGGGTCACCTCGTAGCTGGCCACCACCCCCAGGCGCAGGCGTTCGCGGTAGGCGGCCAGCAGCCGGCCCAGCTGCGCGCGCTCCTGGTCGGTGAAGCTGAGCTTGCGCCGCTCGGCCGCCACGTTGTAAAACGACTGCACCAGCTGGTAGCGCGCCTGCCGCAATACGTCCTCGAACGTGGCCTGCTGCACCGCCAGCCCCGTGCGCGAAAGCTGCGTGAGCTTCGAGCGCCGCCCCGAGATATCGATGAGCTGCTGCAGCTGCACCACCACCGTGCCGCCCGTGGGCGAGATGGGGTCGGTTTGCTTTTGCAGCGGGAAGAACGTGCCCGTATTGGGGTTATAGGCGTTGATTTCGGCCTGCAGGTTGGGGTTGTCGCGCAGCAGCGCCTGCCGAATAGCCGCGTTGGCCACATCTATATTATAGTGCTGAGCCAGCAGTTGGAAGTTGGCCTGCATAAAGCGCAGCATGGCCTGGTCGAGCGTGAAGCGCAGCGTATCGGTAGCCAGGGGGGCTAGGGTAGCGCCCTGGGCCAGGCCCACGTTCACGTCGTATTTGCCCGGGGCCGCGCCGCTGGTGCCCGCCGTGTGGGGCGCGGCCGGCACGCCCGGGGTGGTAGGCACCGCATTAGCACCGGGCGTGGTGGCGTTGCCCCCGGTAAGGGGCGTGGGGCTGTCGGGGCTGGTGAGGGCCGGGCCGGGCTGGCCAAACTGGGTGGGGCTGGTAGGCTGGCCCGGCAACTGGGCCGGCACTACGCCGCCGCGGGTGGTGGTTTGCTGGCCGGTAGTGGTAGCGGGGGTAGCGGCTGGCGCCTGGCTGGGCGGCAGCACGGTGCTGGAGGCGGGCCGGGCCGAGCTGGGTGGCAGCGCCTGTCCCCACGCGGGGGCGGCTACCGCCAGGCTAAGCGCCCCCCCGGCTGCCGCCAGGGTGCGCAAAAAGAAGGTCGAGAGATTCATGGCGAAGAAGTGCTGCAAAGCTCCCCTGGCCACATTAACCCCAAATTAGAAGTCCATTAGAAACGGATTAAAACAAGGAATTTTCTGAAAAAACTGCTCTCAGTTACCCGCAAGCCCGAAAATAGCCCCTAGGGCCAGTCAGGCGGCAGCGCCGCTAAGCGCCACCCTAGGGCACCTAACTTAATCGAAGGCCAGTTCGGCTACCGTGCCCCGGCCCACTTCCGAGCGCAGCGTGAGCGTGCCGCCGTGCAGCGCCGCAATGCGCTGGGCCAGGGGCAGGCCCACGCCGTGCCCCACCACCCCGCGTACGCTGGCCGCCCGAAAAAACGGCTGAAATACCTGCGCCAAATCGTCGGCCGCAATGCCCACCCCGGCGTCGGCCACCCGCACCAGGCAGCCCCCGCCGGGGCGGCAGCGCAGGCTTAGCCGCACGCGCTGGCCGGCGGGCGAGTACTTCAGGGCATTATCAACGAGGTTGCCCAGGGCGCGGGTTAGCAGCGCCCGGTGCCCGCGCACCTCGTAGGCGGCCGGGTCGGCGGGCATCTCGCTCAGGTCGCCCAGGTCTACCTGCACGCGGCTGCGCTGGGCGGGCGCCACGGCTTCGCGCACTTCCCACAGCAGCTCATCCAGGCGCACTTCCTCGGTCAGGGGCACGTTGCCCTCGGCCTGGGCCATATCCAGGAGGTTGTTAATCAGTTCCTTTAGCTGCTGCAGCTCGCCTAGCACCGAGGCGGCCCCTTCACGGTAGGCTTCGGCGGGGCGCTCGCGGGCCAGCAGCACCTGCAGCTCGCCAATGCTGGAGGTTAGCGGCGTGCGCAGCTCGTGCGAGGCGTTGCGCACAAACGTGCGCTGGCCGTCGAAGCTGGCCTCCAGCCGCGCCAGCAGCCGGTTGAAGGTGCGGGCCAGGCGCGTAAGGTCGTCGCGCTCGCTGGTGCGCAGCGTGCCCTCGTCCACGCGCTGGTGCAGGTCCTGGGCCGTGATGCGGTCCACCTGGTCGTTGAGGGCCGCAATGGGGGCCAGGGCCTTGCCGGCAAACGCGCGCCCTAGGGCATAAATACCCACCAGGCTGGCCACAAACGTGAGGCTCATGATGGCAGCCAGGCTCTTGAGCCGGCGCTGGCCGTACACGTTCTCGGCCGCCGCCACGATGATAAAGTCGCCCTGGTTGTCGTGGTAAAAGATACCGATGGCCTGCCGCCCGCTCAGGGTGAAGTACACTTCCTTGTTGAGCACGATGCGGGCCAGCAGCGCGTCGGAGAGGCGCACGCGCTCGTCTTCGGCCACGAAGCGCACGCGCCCCCCGGCGTCGTACACCTGTAAAATCTCGTTGGGCAGCGCCTGCAGATACTTTTTCTCGAAGTCGCGGAAGGCGCTGGCCCGCATCTCGTCCTTCTCTAAGTAGATGTAGCTCGTTACCTGGGCGCGCTCGCGCAGGCGCTGCCGAAACTCGCGCTTGGTGTAGGTGCTTTGCAAAATGAACACGCCCGCCAGCACCGCCAGCAGCAGTACGGCCACGATGCTCACGAAAAGCCAGGTCAAGCGGTTGCGAATAGTCATAAGTAAAGAAAGGCGCGTCCGGCGCAGCTTCGCCAACGCAAATATCCGGGCAATTGTACTGCCTGCTACCCCCACTCCTAGGTGGGATGAGTACTGTTGCGCGCTCCACTAGTAAAGGTTGCGGGAGGGAGGCTAACTCTTACAGACGGTTCTATTAATTGGCTGATGTGCCCTTTAAAAATGGGCCATTTAGCAAGAAAAAGGGGTGAAAAGGCGATTATGCCCTAGGATAATTATAGTTGGCCAGTATATTCGCCGCAGTGTTTTTTATGTACCCTTTAACATTTTAGGATGAAAAAACTTGTACTGTTACTCCCACTTGTGGGAGGCGCGCTTGCCGCGCACGACTTGCGAGCCCAGGCGCCGACCGTTGCCCAACGCGCCGACGAGCGCACTATCACCGGCCAGGTAATCGGTACTGATGGCAAAGGCCTGCCGGGCGTGACCGTGATAATAAAAGGAGGTGCCCGCGGTACTACCACCGATATTGACGGCCGGTTTTCGCTGGCCGTGCCCGCCGCCACCACGCGGCTCGTGTTCTCCTTCGTGGGCTACGTGAGCCAGGAAATTCCCCTGAACGACCGCACCAAGCTGACCGTGACGCTGGAAAGCTCCACGGGCCTCGACGAGGTAGTAGTAGTGGGCTACGGCATCACGCAGGCCCGCCGCGAAAACACCGGTACGATTGCCGTGGTGGAGGGCAAGGCCATTGCCAACACGCCGGTGCAAAGCTTCGACCAGCAGCTGCAGGGCCGCGCCGCCGGCGTAAACGTAACCACGCCCAACGGCCTGCTCAACAACCCGCCGGTTATTCGCATTCGGGGCATCAACTCCATCAACCTCAGCTCGCAGCCGCTGATTGTGATTGACGGGGTGCCTACCTCTACCGGCAACAACTCGCAGCTGAACGCGGTGCCCAACAACCCGCTGGCCAACATCAATCCGCAGGATATTGAGAACGTGGAAGTGCTGAAGGATGCCGCCTCGACGGCCATCTACGGCTCGCGCGCTACCAACGGCGTCATCCTGGTAACCACCAAGCACGGCCGCCAGGGCCAGAGCCACGTGGGCTACAACGCCTGGCTGGGCCTGACCACGCCGGTGCGCCTCTACAACGTGCTAGGGGCCCAGGACTACATGAACATCAAGAACGAGGCGGTAAACAACCTGTTTGCCAACCGGGGCTTGGCCGCGCCTACCACGCCCTACTTCCGCCCCTCTTACGACAGCAATAACAACCTGATTGATACGCGCTGGTACGACTACATCTACCAGACGGGGGTATCGTCGAATCAGTCGCTGAACTTTTCGGGGGGTAACGAGAAGACGACCTACTACGCGTCCGTCGACTATACCAACCAGAAGGGGATGCTGAAAAAGAACGAGTTTGAGCGCTACAGCGGCCGCTTCAACGTCGACCATAAGGTGTTCAGCCGCCTCACGGTGGGCGCCGTCTTCAGCTACAGCCACCTCTACAACCGCGCCCCCAACTCGGGCTCCGTATCGGGCGGGGCGTTCAGCACGTCGGGCCTAGGGCGCATTCCGCTGGTACTGCCCCCCAACATCGCGCCCTTCAACGCCGATGGCTCTTACAACACAAACGGGGCCGGCATCGGGGCGGGGGCCAACCTGAACCCGCTGAGCACGACCAACCCGCCCGCAGCCCTGCTGCCGGGCTACTACAACCCGGTGGTTGACCTCGACAACAACTACTTTATCTCGAATTCCAACCAGATTCAGGGCAACGTATATGCCGACCTGGAGCCGCTGAAGGGCCTGCACCTGCGCTCGAAGTTTGGTATTAGCAACAACTATTACGAAGACAAGGCTTTCTACACGCCCATCGCGGGCGACGGCTACTCGCCGGGCGGCGAGGCCGACAACTACTACCACGACTTCCGGCTGTGGGACTGGCAGAACACTGGCACGTACAGCCACAGCTTTGGGAACCACAACTTCGACCTGCTGGTAGGCAACGAGCAGCAAACCACTAACTCCCAGTACTGGGGGGCCTCGCGCACGCAGGTGGCCGACTTGTTCTTCACCAACTATCAGGGCAACTTCACCAATATCTCGGCCTCGGGCAACGGCATCGGCTACAATTACCTGGTGTCGTTCTTCGGGCGCTTCGCCTACAACTACGACCACAAGTACCTGCTCTCGTTCAACGCCCGCCGCGACGGCTACTCGGCCTTTGCCGATAAGTGGGGCAACTTCTACGGCGGCTCGCTGGGCTACATCATCTCGGAGGAAGGGTTTTACAAGAACGCGGGCATTGCCAACGTGCTTAACTTCCTGAAGGTGCAGGGCAGCTACGGCTCGGTAGGTAACAACCAGGGCGTGAACGATTTTGCTTCGCTGCAGCTCTACGGCTCGGGCCTGTACGGCGCCAATGCCAACCTCTACTACAACCAGGCCGGCAACCCGGCGCTGAAGTGGGAAACCAGCCGCAAGACGGATATTACCATCAGCACGGGCTGGCTTAAAGACCGCCTGACGGTGGAAGGTACTTACTACCGCAACCTGGTGGATGGGCTGATTCTGCCCGTGCCGACGGCGCCCTCGCTGGGTATTCCGGCCGGCCCCGGCGGGTACGCCACCAGCATTCCGGCCAACGTGGGTTCCATGCTCAACCGCGGCTTCGAGGTAACGGCCCGCTTCCAGGCCATTCAGCACAAGGCGTTTAGCTGGACGGTGAGCGGCAACTACACTTCGCTGCACAACGAAGTGCTGACGCTGGTTACGGGCCAGCCCTACATCGCCAGCGCTACCTCGGGCCTCGAAACGGTGAACTACACCACCGTTGGCCGCTCGATTGGCTCGATACTGGTGGTGCAGTCGCTGGGCGTAAACCCCGACAACGGCCGCCGCATGATTCAGAAAGCCGACGGCTCGGTGGCCCAGTACCAGTACCAGGGCTCGGGCTGGACGGATGTGGCTACCGGCAAAACCACTACCGCCCCCAACCAGATTACCGACGGCGTGTACTACGGTCCGGTGCTGCCCACCTGGTACGGCGGCTTGGATAACAACTTCACCCTAGGGAACTTCGACCTCGGCATCTTCCTGCAGTACTCGGGCGGCAACTACATCTACAACGGCACCAAGGCCGGCCTGCACGACCAGCGCTTCTGGAACAACGCGGCCGACATCAAGAACCACTGGACGAGCGACAACCGCAACGCCCTGTACCCGGCCGTGGTGTACGGCGACAACGTATCGAACGGCTCGGCCCTGCCCATGTCGTCGAACGTGGAGAAGGGCGACTTCCTGCGCGTGCGCAACATCGCGCTGGGCTACACGCTGCGCTCGTCGCTGCTGAGCCGGGCCAGCCTGAGCAGCGCCCGCCTCTACGTGCAGGTGCAAAACGCGCTGCTCATCACGAAGTACTCGGGCATTGACCCCGAGATTTCTACCAACGGCGCCAGCAACACCGCCGCCGGGGTCGACCGCAACTCGGTGGGCCAGGCCCGCACCTTCACAGCCGGCCTCAACGTGAACTTTTAATCTGCCTTATCGCTATGCATTTTTTTGCTAGAAATACTTTTTTCACGGCGGCCACGGCGGCTGCGCTGGCGCTCGGCACCACTGCCTGCAACAAGGATAAGCTCTATCCCGCGCCCTCCAACCAGTTTTCCGACCAGGTGGTGTTTAGCACCCCGGCCCGCATTGCCTTGCAGGTGAACGCGCTGTACAGCTACGTGAAGACGGGCGGCTTCCTAGGGGGGCGCTACCAGATTTACGGCGACATTCAGCTCAACGATTTTCTGAACCGGCAAACCAACGCCGTGACGGGCCTGACCGTGTGGAACCACACCGAAACGGAAACTTCGCAGAACGACGTTATCAACTGCTGGAGCTACGGCTACGAGGCCATCAACCAGATTAACGTGTTCCTGGCCGGCCTCGACGCCAACCAGGCTAGCTTCGCCACCTCGTTCGGCACCACCGCCGACCAGTACCGGGGCGAGGCGCGCCTGCTGCGAGCCCTTAGCTACTACTCGCTGCTGCAACTCTACGCCCGGCCCTACGCCGACGGCGCCGGCAGCAAGCCTGGCCTGCCCCTGCGCCTGCTAGCCGAGAAAAGCCCGGCCAACAACGCCCTGGCCCGCTCGTCGGTAGGCGACATCTACACCCAGATTCTGGCCGACCTCGACTTTGCGGAGAAGGTATTGCCCCTGACCTACAACGACGCGACGCTGAACATTACGCGGGCGCACCGCAACACGGCCATCGCCCTGAAATCGCGCGTGTACCTGAGCATGGGCAACTACGCTTCGGTGATAACGGAAGCCAATAAGCTGGTGCCCGGCGCGGCTCCCTACGCCGCCACCACCGGCGTGGCCAACGCCCTCAACTCGTCGGTAACGGCCGTATTTGCGCCGCCCCAAACGACCACCGAGAGCATCCTGTCGTTTCCGTTCACCTCGCAGGACCAGCCCGGCACGCAGAACCAGCTGTCGTACTACTACCTGCCATCTAACTTAGGAGGCAACGGCGAGTATAGCTTAAACACGGCCGACGGCAGCATCTACGCCAACGCCAACTGGGGGGCTACTGATGCTCGCCGCACCAACTTTGTGGTGAAGGGTAGTACCGGCGAGTTCTTCCTCAAGAAGTACCCCACCGGCACGCCCTACACCGACAACGCGCCCGTCATCCGCTACGCCGAGGTGATGCTGAGCCTGGCCGAAGCCCGCGTGCGTACCAACGGGGCGGCCGATGCCCAGGCCCTGGCCCTGCTCAACGCCGTGCGCACGCGCTCGAACGGCACGGCCTACACGGGCTTTACCTCGGCCACCGACTTTATCAACGCCATCTTGCTAGAGCGGCGCATTGAGTTCCTGGGCGAAGGCATCCGCTACTTCGACATTATGCGCACGCTCTCGCCCATGCCGGCCAAGGGCGTGGCCATTGCCGTGCAGCCCACCGATGCTATCTACATCTGGCCCATTCCGATTACCGAAATCACGAGCAATCCGCTGATGACGCGCAACCAGTAAGGGTAGCGTAAGGCAGCAGTAAAAAGGCTTTCCCCGGTAAGGAGAAAGCCTTTTTTGTGGTTTGTGCCCCTAGGCCCGCTTATTCCTCGCGCAGCACGTAGCCCATGCCCACTACGGTGTGAATCAGCTTCTTGGTAAATCCTTTGTCTACCTTATTGCGCAGGTAGTTCACGTACACGTCAATGACGTTCGAGCCGGTGTCGAAGGCTTCTTCCCAGGTGTGCTCGGCTATTTCGGCGCGGCTGAGCACGCGGCCCTGGTGGCGCAGCAGCAGCTCGAGCAGATTGAACTCGCGGGCGGTGAGCTTGATGGGTTGGCCGGCGCGCACCACGGTTTTGGCGGCGGTGTCCACCATCAGGTCGGCCAGGGTGAGCTGGGTGCCCTTGGTGGTGCGCGGGCCGCGGCGGCGCGTGAGGGCGCGTACCCGCGCCAGCAGCTCCACAAAGTCGAAGGGCTTGACTAGGTAGTCGTCGGCCCCGCCGTCGAAGCCCAGCAGCTTGTCCTGGGTGGTGCCTAGGGCCGTAAGCATCAGCACGGGCAGCTCCTGGTCATGGGCGCGCACGGCCTTCAACACCTCAATGCCGCTGCTGCCAGGCAGTATCACGTCCAGAATCAGCAAGTCGAACGCCTGCCCTAGGGCTAGGCGCAAGCCAAAAGGGCCGTCGTAGGCCACCTGCACCTCGTAACCTTCCTCCTCCAGCCCGCGCCGAATGAAGGCCGAAACCTTGGGCTCATCTTCTACCAGCAGAATTTTCGTGGCCATAGGGAGCGCCGGCGGCATGGGGCCAGGCGGCTGCAAAGATGCAGCCCGGCCCGCGCTTCCAAAAAAGCCCTGGCCAAAGTTGGCCAGGGCTTTCTAACTGTGCGAAAGAATAGAATGAATTACCAGGCTCCGTTGCCAATAACCTTGCCAGAAAAACAAGGCTTTAGGCTGCTGCGGGCCCTAGGGGTGGCCCCGTCGCCCAAGCCAGCCGGGGCCGCAGCTTTGAAGGGAGCTGGTGCTTCGTATCGCGGCGCTCACCGACCTTTGCCAGCGAGCAGCCACCACCTCTTAAGGGCTACTTTGAAGGGCGCTGCCTACCTTCCCCAGCAACCAATTGGCGTTGCTTCTAGCTATTTTCTTATGGATAAATTCATGCAAGCCGCTATCGACGAAGCCCGCCTGGGCCGGTCGCAGGGCGGTATCCCCATTGGCTCGGTGCTGGTGCGCGCCGGCAAGCTCGTAGCCCGCGGCCACAACAAGCGCGTGCAGGAAAACTCGGCCATCAAGCATGGCGAGATGGATTGCCTCACCAACGCCGGACGCCAGGCTACCTACCGCGATACCGTGATTTATAGCACTTTGATGCCCTGCTACATGTGCGCCGGCACCATCGTGCAGTTTAAAATTCCGAAAGTCGTGGTGGGCGAGTCGCGCACTTTCGACGGCGCCCGCGAATTTATGGAAAGCCACGGCGTAGAAGTGGTAGACCTGGACTTGCAGGAATGCGTGGACATGATGAATGAGTTCATCAACGCCGAGCCCGCCCTCTGGAACGAGGATATAATGGAAGAATAGGCCATAGGGGTATTCAGAAATAGGTAGCGCCGCAAGTTTATTTAGAATATTTCTAAATAAACTTGCGGCGCTTGTGCGTGCGGTATACATTTGCTCATGTTTAGAACGTTTCTAAACAGATATTCGAGGCAAGCCCGGTGCGGGCGAGCAGCGCGGGAGTACAGCTATCGTGGTGAGGCTGCTAAGCGTGGTTCGTTCGTGCCGGCACTAGGCCCCTAGGGGCCGGGCCGCCGCCGGCGGTGGCGGTGGCGGCAGTAGGGCTTGCTCGGTATCTACTAGTAACTTAATCAAGCGGATATATGTCGCGTTGCCTCCATCATAACACGCTGGGCTACATTGCCCAATGCCCCGGCCGGTGCTGCCTGCACCTCTACTTTGGCAATGTGGGCCTGCGCCTGCTGCCGCACGAGCTGCAGCAGTGGCGCGGCACGGTGGCCGAGCTGTGCAGCCACCACGCCCTAGCCACCCTCGATGCCACTGAGCGCAGCATCAGCCTGCCCGGGCCGGTGGCCAGCCAAGTGTTTTTGTTTTCGCTCGAAGAATTGTTTTTGCTGCACGACCTGCTGGCGAGCGCCGCGCTGCTGCTAGAGGTCGAAACCATTCTGGAGCGAACCGTCCGGCGCTAGCCAGCGCGCCTAGTCTTCCTCGGCACCCAACACGGCAAGCTGGGCGTTGATAAGCGGATTTTTGGGCGCCAGAAAAAAGCCCGTGAGGCTAGCAAAGAGTATTGGCACCGGCTGCTGAAAACCCGTGAGGGTAGCCAGCAGGATGGCCGTGCTGATGGGCGTGCGCGTGGCGCAGGCGTTGAGGGCGGCCATGCAGCAAATCATAGCCAGCGGCAGGTTTTGCGAGGGAAAAAGCGTGTGAATGAGCAGCCCTAGGGTAGCCCCCACGAAAAACAGCGGAATGATGAAGCCCCCGCGCCAGCCCGAGGTAACGGTGAGGGCGATGGCCACCAGCTTGGCCACTAGCAATCCTACCAGAAACGCGACAGTGAAGTGTTTTTCCAACAACTCGGTTAGCTCCTCATGGCCAAAGTAGCGGGCCAGCGGTACGTAGTAGGCCAGCACGCCCAGCAGCAGGCCCGCGCTACCCATCTTGGCGTAGATAGGTACGGGCAGCCGGCCAAACCCCCCCCGCAGCTGCCGTACCAGGGCAATAAAGCCCCAGCCCACGGCCGCGCCCACCGCGCCGTAGCCCACGGCATAAAAGGCATCGTTGAGCTGCGGCGTGCCGCCCACCGGGAAGTGCCAGGTTGGCCCAATACCGATGTGGGTTATCAGAATGAAAATGATAAAGCTGGCGCAGCTGCTCACGAAGGCCGGAATGAGCGCCTGGAAGTATTCGCTCAGGTGCTTGTGGTGCAATATTTCGAGGGCAAAGAGCCCACCGCCTAGCGGGGCGCCAAATAGCGCCGTGAAGCCCGCCGCCATGCCTGCGATGCTGAGCGTGCGCAAGCCCTCGCCGCGCACCCGCAGCTTCTGGGCCAGCCACGAGGCCGTGGAGCCCGTCACCTGCACCAGCGGGGCCTCGGGGCCGGCGCTGCCGCCGCTGGCAATGCAGAGCAGCGACGACAGCACCATGGCCACGCTGTGGCGCGGGTCGAGCCGCCCTCCCCGAAAGCGAATGTTGTTGACCAGCAGGCTCATCTCGCCGGGGTCGCCGAGGCGATGAATGATACCGCCCGCTAGCAGCCCCGCCCCGCCCATCAGGGGTACCACCCACCAGCCGCTCACCAGGCCCAGCAGCTTAAGGAGCTGCGCTAGCACCAGCCAGTAGGCCCCCGCAATAATGCCGCCTACCAGGCCCACTAGCACCCACAAAAAGAACGTGCGACTAAAAACGAACGGATTGAATTGGAGCGGCGCTGCCGCCTGCTGTCTCAGCCGAATGGCCCGCCGGCCGGTTTGAAAGCGCATGAAATTAAGTGAAGAGTATTCTATACAACCCTAGCCTACTCGTAGGGTTGCGGCTGGCTAGAGAGAAGGCTGACAGTCAAGCCAAAATGCTGGGTATGGTGGGGCCGGGCTAGTAGCGGCGGGCGGTCCAGTGCAGGAGCTGGCCGCGGAAGGGGAGGGGCTTGTCGGCAAAAAACGCGAACAGCGCTGCTACCGTCGGAAAGCCATCGGCCTGGGCCAGTGTTAATAGCTCGGCCGGGGGTAATAATCGGCCATCCACGCGCAGCTCGCCGGCTGTGAGTGCTATATCCTGAATGGAAACGATGGCTTGCGGCTCCCAAAATTCGTGCTGCGCCGGCTGCTCGGCGTGCACGCAAAACCGGGCCACCTCGCCCGCCTGCCACCGCTGCCCCGCCCGGATGGTATGCACTTTAGTACCCGCCATGATGGCGGGAATAAAGTCCTCGTTGAACCCAAGCACCCTCACGCCTCGGCCGGGATGTGCACCGTGCCCGCCCGCTCGCGCAAGGGCCGGCCCTGCCGCCCGCTGTGCTGCGCCTGAATCTCGGCCACGATGGCCAGGGCGATTTCTTCGGGTGTTTCGCTGCCCAGGTCGAGGCCGATGGGGCTGTGCAGGCGCTCGCGCAGCTGCTGCACCTGCACAGCCGGAAAAGCGTCGAGCTCATCGAGCAGGCGCTGCGCTTTCAGCCTAGGGCCCAGCAGGCCGATGTAGGGCGCGGGCGAGGCCAGCAGGGTTTGCAGCGCGGCCAGGTCGTAGGCGTAGTTGTGGCTGAGCAGCACGTGGTAGGCCAGCGGGTCGGGCGTGGCGGTTTCCAGCTCGCGCACGGGCACCAGGCGCACTTCGGCGGCTTCGGGGAAGCGGGCGGCGGTGGCTAGGTTGGGCCGGCCATCGATTACCGTGATGTGCCACCCTAGGGAGGCGGCCAGGTGCACCAGCGGCTGGGCGTCGTTGCCGGCGCCGTACACCACCAGGCGCAGCGGCGGGCGCAGCACTTCGAGCGAGGCGCGCACCGGGCCGGCCTCGGTGGCGAGGGTCAAAATCTGGGGTTGGCCCTGGGCCAGGGTGGCGCGGGCGGCCTCGGCCAGCGGCGCGGCCAGCAGCGCGGTGCCGCGCACCAGGCCGGTTTCGGCGAGTAGCACGCGCTGGCCCACGGCGGCTTTCAGACCGCTGGCGTCGGTTTCGAACACGGTGGCCAGCACGGCCGGCGCGGGGTGCTGGGCGAAGCCGCGCAGCAGCTCCAGCGGGTTGTCGGGGTTGGCGAAGTCGAGCGGCTCCAGCAAGATGCGCACCACGCCCTGGCAGCCGGGCCCTAGGCCGTGGCGCGGGTCGTCCTCGTCGCGGGTGTCGTAGGTGACGAGCGCCGGCTCGCCCTGGAAGATGGCCCGCCGCGCCCGCTGCCGGGCATCGCCCTCCAGGCAGCCGCCGCTGATGGCGCCGGTCAGCTCGCCGTCTTCGGTCACGAGCATGCGGGCGCCGGGGCGGCGGTAGGCCGAGCCGATTACTTCCACCACCGTGGCCAGGGCGCAGGGGCGGCGCGCGGTACGGTGCTGGTCGTAGGCCAGGAACAGGCGTTGGAGTTCAGTCATTGCGGGAAAAGGCTAGCCCAGGCATACGCCGGGCGGCGGGCCGTGGTTATCTAAACCACCGGCGGCGCGGCGGGGTTTCTGCATGTACCGTGGACGCTGCGAGTCCGCGCGTAAGTACACCGGCCAATTCAACGCGCGGACTCACGGAGTCCACGGTACACCTTCCCCATGCCGCCCACCATTCCCGTTTTCCCGCTCGCCGCCCTCACGAAAACGGAGGAGAAGCCGGCCGCCGTGCTTTTCCTGGGGCCCGACTCGGCGGTGCCGCACCTGCCCATCGACCGGCCCTACCGCAGCGGGTACTATAAAATTGGGATTGTGCTCAGCGGCAGCGCCCGCCTGCAAGTCAACCTCGACACCTACGACCTAGGGCCCGGCTCGCTGATGGCGCTCTCGCCCTACGTCATCAAGCAGTGGCCTTTTATGAGTGAGGACTGCGACTCGCTCAGCATCTTCTTTACCAAGGAGTTTGTGGCGGCGGGCGGCGGGCCCAACCCCGATGCGTTTGCCTTCTTCGCCCGCGATGCCCGCCCCGTGCTGCCGCTGCCGCCCGCCGAAGCCGCCAGCCTCGCGGCGCTGCTGCGCACCATTGGGCAGCGCTACGCGGCACCGCACGCCTACCGCGAGGAGATTTTGCGCAGCCTGCTCCACATTCTGTTGCACGAAACGGCCCCCATCTACAGCGCGCAGCACGTGGCTACCCAGGCGGTGCAAACGCGCAGCCAGCTCATCGCCGCCGACTTCAAGCAGCTGGTCAACCGCCACTACGCCACCCAGCGCGGCCTAGGGTTCTACGCCGACCAGCTCTGCATCACGCCCAAGCACCTGGCCGAAACCGTGAAGGAAGCCACCGGCCGCCGCGCCGCCGAGTGGCTCGCCGAGGCCGTGCTGCTGGAGGCCCGCGTGCTGCTCCAAAACCCCGCCCTCACCATCGCCCAGGTTGCCGATACCCTGCACTTCGCCGACCAGTCCACCTTCGGCCGCTTCTTCCGGAACAACACCGGCGTGTCGCCGGCCGGCTACCGGCAAGGAAGTTAACTACGAAGCAACTGAAGTGCCTCACCCCCGGCCCCTCTCCGAAAAGGAGAGGGGAGCCTGACGTCACCTTGCGTCCACATATGGTCGGCTCCCCCTCTCCTTTTCGGAGAGGGGGCCGGGGGGTGAGGCGCCACGTCTAGGTACGTAATCCGCCCTTTTGCCCAATCTTCCCGCCGTTTGGCCCTTCCTGCCCGGCCCCACCGCCCGGAGCTTTGCCCTATGAAAATCATCGTCACCGGTTCCCTCGGGAACATCAGCAAGCCGCTGGCTACCACGCTCGTGCAGCAGGGCCACGCCGTCACCGTCATCAGCAGCCAGCCCGAGCGGCGGGCCGCCATCGAGGCCCTAGGGGCCACCGCCGCCATCGGCTCGTTTGAAGACGCCGATTTCCTGGCCGCCACCTTCGCTGGGGCCGACGCCCTGTACGCCATGGTGGCGTCGGGCCACCGCGAGGCCGATTCGCGGGCGTTTTTCCAGCGCATCGGCCGGCACTACGCGCAGGCCATCGAGCAGGCGGGGGTGCGGCGGGTGGTGCAGCTCAGCAGCTGGGGCGCCCACCGCGACCACGGCACCGGCGGCATCCTGGGCTCGCACGACGTGGAGGAAATCCTGGCGGCCGTGCCGGGCCTGGCGCTCACGCACCTGCGCCCTACCTCGTTCTATACCAACTACTACGGCTTCGTGGGCATGATAAAAGGCGCCGGCTTTATGGGGGCCAACTGCGCCGGCAGCTACCGGGTGGCGCTGGTGCACCCTAGGGACATTGCTGCCGCCGCCGCCGAGGAACTGACCCGCCCCGCCGCCGCGCCCGGCCGCACCGTCCGCTACGTGGCCAGCGACGAGCGCACCCAGGACGAAGTAGCCCAGGCCCTAGGGGCCGCCATCGGCCGCCCCGACTTGCGCTGGGTCACCTTCACCGACGAGCAGATGCGCGATAACCTGCTCCAAAACGGCCTGCCCGCCAGCACCGCCACCGACATCGTGGACATCTACGCCAGCATGAACAACGGCGCCCTGGCCGAGGACTACGCCCAGCACAAACCCGCCCTAGGTACCGTGAAGCTGGAAGAGTTCGCAAAGGAGTTTGCGGCGAGTTTCTAGGAAGTGTTCACAGTTACTCACTGAAGGGCTGTCATTGCGAGCACCGCGAAGCAATTGCAACCCTTCGGTGAGTAACTGTGAACAGCTCCTAATACTATATAAGCTGTCGTTGGTATCTTAGGCGTAGTAAAATCAACGTAGCTACTTGCAGTAAATCCGCTCCTAGTCGATGAATAAACTCACCAGATACAGCAGCTTCGAGGAGATGAAGCGGGATATAGAGCCAACTAATTTGCCCGTTGCCGAAAAGCAGCGGCTTGATGCGGAAGCGCGGCAGATGGCCGAAATGCTACAGGCTCTATGTGCGAAAAGGGTGACTAGTAATACTCGCAAATAACCAACTGCTCGCTAGTATCTTACGCACTTAGCAATTGATTGATTAACTTGGTGTTAAATGATTTTTAGGTGGGCGCGAGTGAAATGATACAATAAAAACCATGTGATATTTTGTTCGTACATTTGCATTAAGAAAGGCCGCCCTGCGCTAACAGAACGGCCTTTCAATTGTAATTACCTAGCGTGTTTTAGGTAATCTAGTGGTTAAATCACGGCACACGCTGCCGCGTTTGTGACCAACCCGTTTACCTCCCTTATGAGGTCGGACGGGGTACTTCTGATTCTTGCGCATTATATAGTGCGTAAGAGTTGCCTCACAAGCAATATGGTGGTGAGGTCGCCACCAATGTTATTCTAAGTCTTCACCTTAGAACAACACTTTCAGTAAAGCGCAACTGTTTGAAGCAGTTGCGCTTTTTTTATTAGAACCCTAGGTCAAGGTCATCTTCTTGCTTTTGCTGTTCGTTTTCTTCTGTGTTAGCTTCAGTTGAAATCCAAGATGAGATGCTATAGTAGTAAGCTTGGTTTGATTTAGAATACTGCTTGATAACTTTTCCGGATTTTACAAACTCACCTAATGCATTTTTCACGGACTTTGGGCTTATTGGCTCCGAATATGCATTTGCGACTAAAGCGACTAATTCGTCCGAAGTGCGGGCTTCTCCAGCTTCTTCAAGTTGCTGTAATGTTGCTGCATCAATACCTCCAAGGCGTCGCTTCTTAGAAGGAAGATGAGTTTGTTCCTCATCTGACTCTTCAGTAGGTGCGCTTTCGTCTTGGTCAGCCACCTCCGGTGTGGCATCAACTCCTGCTAAAAGGGATTTAAAGGCATTTACTAGATTAGAGGCATCCTCTAACTTCTGTTTTGCGGTTGTGTACTCATTTTGAGCTACTCTAACGCTATTTTCTGCTGCTGCTAAGGAAGCTTTGAATGATGCTATCGCCGCTGCCTTGATGTACTCGTCATCTATTGCTACCGTGAGTGACATTGAAGACGGGATTTAGGATTGGACGTTTAGATAAAACAAAGGTACATAAGGGGATTTGATATGATACATCAAATCCTAAAAAAATTATTAAAATTATTGTTCGCCCATTTTCTGTTGCTTATGGCTTAAATCCCCTTGCTGTAATCCCCAAAGCAAAAGCGCCCCGCAGCCAATCGGCTACGGGGCGCTTTTCTATGCAACTTAATTAAACCTTACAGCAGCTTATCAATCGTCAGCGGCAATTCGCGGACGCGCTTGCCGGTGGCGTGGTACACGGCGTTGGCTACGGCGGCGGCTACGCCCAGCATCCCGATTTCGCCGACGCCTTTGACGCCGATGGGGCTGGCGATGTCGTCTTCCTCCTCCACAAAAATCACGTCGATTTTCTTGATGTCGGCGTTCACCGGGATGTGGTACTCGGCGTAGTTGTGGTTAACGTAGCGGCCTAGGTCGTTGTTGAGGTAGGCCTCCTCCATCAGGGCCATGCCGATGCCCCACACCACCCCGCCCAGCACCTGGCTGCGGGCGGTTTTGGGGTTCATGATGCGGCCGGCGGCCACGGCATCCACCACGCGCGTGACGTGGATGGTGCCTAGGTCCTCGTCCACTTTCACTTCCACAAACACCGCGTTGTGCGAGTGCATCGAATACTTCAGCATGTTAATCGGGTTGGGGCCCGCTTTGCCCTCCGCCTCAATCTTGGCCTCGCCGCTGGCGGCCAGGATGTCGGCAATGGCCACCGAGCGGCTGATGTCCTCGTTGGCGCGGATGTGGCCGTCGGCGAACTGCACGTCCTCGAAGTCCACGCCGGCCAGGGGCGAGTCGTCCATCTTCTGGGCCAGCTTGAGCAGCTTCTTGCCCACGGCCTGGCAGGCGTCCTTCACGGCCGCGCCTACCGAGTTGGCGGTCCAGGAGCCGCCTTGCACGGGGGCCTCGGGCATCTCGGTGTCGCCCAGCTCGAAGGTGACTTGCGCCAGGGGCAGCCCTAGGGTCTGGGCGGCCATCTGGGTCATAATCACGTAGGTACCCGCGCCCTGGTCGTTGGTGGCGCTGCTCACCGTGAGGTGGCCATCGGCCGCGAGCACGGCCTTGGCGGCGGCTTTCTGCATGGAGGCATCCCAGCAGCCGGCAGCCACGCCCCAGCCCACGAGCAAGCCGTTTTCGTCGCGCATCGAGCGGGGCTCGGGGTTGCGCTGGTCCCAGCCGAAGCGCTTGGCGCCTTCGTGGTAGCAATCGTCGAGGCGCTTGCTGCTGAAAGGCTTATTTTCGGTGGGGTCGGTGTAGGTGTAGTTGAGCAGGCGGAAATCGAGCGGGTCGCGGCCGGCCTTGTACGACAGCTCGTCGATGGCGCTTTCGATGGCGAAGCTGCCGGTGGCCGCGCCCGGCGCGCGCATGTCGGCCGGCGTGTTCACGTCAATCTTGGTCAGCTTGTAGTCAAACTGGCTGTTGGGCACCTTGTAGAGGATGCCCGACCAGTTCACCACCGTCTCGGTTTCATCCTCAAACTGCGAGGTTTCGGCCAGCGCGTTGTGCTCCATGGCCTGCAGGTAGCCCTGGTCGTCGCTGGCCAGGCGAATGTCCTGCACGGTGTGGGGGCGGTGGCCCATGCTGAACATCTGCGAGCGGTCCATCACCACCCGCACCGAGTGCTCTAGCTCCAGGGCCGCCAGCACGGCCATAAATACCTGGTACTGTGGTCGCAGGCCCGAGCCGAAGCCGCCGCCCGTAAACTTCGAGATGATGCGCGCTTCCTCCTTACTCAGCCCGAAAATCTTGGCGATGTACTGCTGCACGTTGGGCGCGCCCTGCGTCTTGTCGTAGATTTTCATCTTCTTGCCGTCGCCCAGCCAGTCCACGGTCGTCCCGAACATCTCCATCGGGTTGTGGTGCTGCGCGTGGTGCACGTACTCGCCGGCCACCTTGTGCGGCGCGTCGGCGTAGGCCTGCTCCACGTCGCCCTTGGGCTTGGGCGGGGGCACGAAGCCGGTTTTGCCCTTGGGCGCGTCAAACGCCTTAGGGGCCGCCACTTCCAGGTTGGTGTTGAACTCGGCCACGTCGTAGTCGATGCGCAGCACCGAGGCGGCGTAGCGGGCCAGCTCAAACGTGTCGGCCACCACCAGCGCCACCGGCTGCTGGCTGAACATGATTTCGGGCTCGTGCAGCGGCCGGAAGGGCGAGCCGCCGGGGGCCACATCGTCCTTATACGCCCGGTCGAACCAGGCCAGCGAAGGCACGTTTTCGTGCGAGAAGACCTGCTGCACGCCCGGAATAGCCAGCACCTCGTCGGCGTAGATTTTGGTGATTTTGCCTTTGGCAATGGGGCTGCTCACGACGTAGCCGTACCACAGCGGGCCGGTCACGCTGAACTCGGCCGCGTACTTGGCCGCGCCGCTCACCTTGGCCGGCCCCTCGGGGCGGCTGATGGGCTTGCCCACAACGTCGCTGTCGAGGCGCACGGTAGGCGGGGTTGCGATGGTTTGGGACATTATATGTAGTTAATTTATACTGAGTGGGGTCTCACGGCTACGGATTCGAATTCAAAAACACATTCGGGTTCACCTCATACTTCATCTCGGTGGCCTGCTTGAGGGCCCGCACGATGGCGCGCTTGCCCAGCTCAATCTTAAACGAGTTATGCAGCGAGCCCTCGCCGTAGCCCTTGGCCTCGGCAAACACCTTGGCGGCCACCTTCCGGAATAAGTCGGGCGAGGCCGTTTGGCCTTCCAGCATCTTTTCGGCTTCCTGGTCGCGCCAGGGTTTGTGGGCTACGCCGCCCAGGGCAAAGCGAGCCTTTTCGATAGTGTTGCCGTTCATTTTCAGGCCCACTGCCACGCTCACCAAGGCAAAGGCGTAGCTGCTGCGGTCGCGCAGCTTGAGGTAGGTGAAGTGGTCGGCGTAGCCCTCGGCGGGCAGGTCAATGGCCGTTACCAGCTCACCCGGCTCTAGGGTGTTATCCTTCTCGGGGTGGTCGCCGGGCAGACGGTGGTAGTCGTCGAATTTGATGGTGCGCTCGCCGTTGGGGCCTTGCACGCGCACGGTGGCCTCTAGGGCGGCCAGAGCCACGCACATGTCGCTAGGGTTGGTGGCGATGCAGCTCTCGCTGGTGCCGAGCACGCCGCACACGCGGTTGGGACCGGTGAGGGCCGAGCAGCCAGTGCCCGGCTCGCGCTTGTTGCAGGGCGCGGCAAGGTCATAGAAATAGTAGCAGCGGGTGCGCTGATTGAGGTTGCCGCCGTTGGTGGCGGCGTTGCGCAGTTGCGGTGTGGCGCCGGCCAAAATGGTCTGGCTCAGCAGCGGGTAGCGCTTTTCTACCTCGGGGTGCCAGGCCGTGTCGGCATTAGTAGCCAGCGCGCCCAGGCGCAGGCCGCCGTCGGGCAGGCTGGTGATGTCGGTAAGTGGCAGCAGGCCTAGGCTGGTGAGGTGGCTGGGGCGCTCGAGGTTGTACTTCATCAGGTCCACGAGGTTGGTGCCGCCGCCCAGGTAGGCCGCGTGCTCGTGCCCGGCGTAGTCGCGCACGGCTTCGTCGGCGGCCGTGGCTTGCGTGAGGGTGAAACTGTTCATATAGTTTAATGTGGTAGATGTGGGGAATGTAGAGAATGTGGAAATTGATAGTCAGCTTCTTTGCGCAGCTACATCTTCCTCATTTTCACATCTGCCACATTAGTTGACGGAGCTAGACTGGGTGGGCTGGGCCGGAATAGTTACCAACGTGCCGTTATCGACCACCACCTGGCCGTCGTGTAGCACTTCCATTACGGCCGACAATATGTTAGTGTAGGCGCCGCAGCGGCAGAGGTTGCCGCTCATGTGCTCGCGCACCTCGTCTTCGGTTTTGCAGCGGCCTTCATTGATGAGGCCCTGCGCCGAGCAAATCTGGCCCGGCGTGCAGTAGCCGCACTGGAAAGCGTCGTGGTCCACGAAGGCCTGTTGCAGCGGCGAGAGATTGTCCTCGGCGCCTAGGCCCTCGATGGTCTCGATTTTCTTGCCCTGGTACACTGTGGCCAGCGCCAGGCACGAGTTAATGCGCTTGCCGTCAACCAGGACGGTGCAGGCGCCGCATTGCCCATGGTCGCAGCCTTTCTTGGTGCCGGTTAGGTCCAGGTACTCGCGCAGGGCGTCGAGCAGGCTGGTCCAGGGCGCAATCTGGATGGTGTGGTCTTCGCCGTTGACGTTGAGCGTCACGGCCTGGGTGGGCACTACGTGCGGCGCCGCTTTGTCGAGGGGCTCTTGGATGAAGTGTAGACTCATGGAGCGATAGGGTAGAAGATGTGAGGCAAGCAGCCCTAGGGGCTATTTACTGGACGACTCTTTTACGCTACGGCTTAGCGCGGGCCTTTGATGTTTTAAAACAATCTAAATAAGCGCGTTACTTCGACTATTAGCCAGCGGGCAGCCTGACATTCAAGCCACTTGAAAACGAAGCAGCCAAGCAGCAGGCCTGAATCTTTTGTGAAATACACCTGTGAAAGCTCGCATTCAGCGTTATATTTTACTGTATATAACGAAGTAAATCAATTAGTTGCCTGCGCAAAAAAGTTCTAGGGCAGTTATTTGCCCAACTCCAATCGCCACGGTGTTAGGGCATGACGACAAGTGGATTTTCCGTGCTATTCAGTAAAAAAAGGCGGTCATGCAGAGCGCAGCGAAGCATCTCGCTCGCGCCGTTAGGATTAGTACCGCTAGCGTCAGCACGCGAGATGCTTCGCTGCGCTCTGCATGACCGCCTTTTTCATTAAGTACCCTCACGCCCTGGCACCGTGGCTTTGGGCGACCAACTACCCTAGGGCACCCGGAACGCGCAAAGGCGCTAGTAGCGCGTGGCCAGCTCGGGCAACAAGTGGTTGATAACGCTGTAGTTGAGGCCGGTCCAGTACTCCGAGCGGGCGCCGTCGATAAATTCTGCCTCGTCGGCCGCGATGGTGCGGTAATCGTCACTCACCAGGAAGTCCTCCACGTCGTTGACGGAGGCGAAGGCCAGCACCGAGATGGCGTCAATCAGCTCGCCCTCGGGGTCGGGCTGTTGGCTCGAGCCGATGTTGTGCAGCTGGGCGTAGCGGCGCACGTACTGGTGGGTGGCGGGCTGGGCCAGCACCAGCGGCGCGTGCTGCCGCAGCAGCCGCTCCTGCAGCTGTTCGCGGCTCAGCTCGGGCCGGCGGTAGTGCAGGCGTACCAGGCTGATGGGGTCGCGGTGGCGCGGGCTGGGCAGCAGAATGTACTCGCGGGCAATTTCGCGCGTCACCAGCCGGAAGGCCGTTTGCTCGTCGGCAATAATGCGCTCGGCGTACTGCGGCTGCTTCAGCACCCGGTCAATATCGGCCTCGGCCGCGTAGGCGATGTAGGCGAAGCCGTCGAAGCGCGGGCGCTGGTAGGGCGGCACGCGGGCCCAGGGGTCGGCCACGAGCTTGCCATCGGGCTGGGTCATGGCCAGGTAGGGCGGGTGAAAGAACGACGACGGCCCGCCCGGAATGCGGTGCACCTGGTCGTAGCGCAGCACCGGCTCGTTGTCGGTGCCGGGCTCCTCATAGGCGAATTTGGGCCCGTGCACCTTGCGCCAATACTCATCCCAGCGCTCAAAAGCCAGGTTGGGGTTGCCCTCCAGCGCAACTTCAGCGGGCTCGGCATCTGGGTTTTCCAGTCCTTGCCCGTGGCGGCCCTTGTTCGCGCTGTCGTCAATAATCCGCTCAGTGGCGGGCGTGTTGTCGGCCCGCGTCAGGAAGGTGGGCGTGACGATAAGCGGCGCCGTGGTGGTATAGTAGGCGTCGCGCCCCGGCGGGCGCTGGCGGTTGTCAGCCCTAGGGTCGAAATCGGTTTCAGGCATGGGAAGAGGGAAGCAGGAAGAGAAGTGAAAATGGTTTGTCACATTAACCCAACCGTTTGTCATGCTGAGCTTGCCGAAGCATCTCTCCCGCGTAAGTAAACCTAACGTTAGGAGTTAGTTACGCGGGAGAGATGCTTCGGCAAGCTCAGCATGACAAACGGCTGGTCTTGGTCGTTGCCTATGGAATCAGTTGCTCGGCTCGCAGCTTCGCAAACAAGTCGAAAAACGACTGGTCGCTGCGCTGGTACACGTTGAAGCCCAACTCGCGGCTGCGCGACATATCGGTCATCACCTCGATGGGGCGGCCTAGGTCGAGGTCGGTGTGCCAGGGCGAGGCCAGGCGGCTCAGGTCGGGCTCGGCCAAGTGGTGCTGGGCGGCTAGCTGGCGCCAGGCGTCGGCGTCGCCGGCCATCTGCTCCTCCAGCGGCTGCACCGTGCCCTCGAAACCCACGGCCTCCACGCCAAACCACTCAGCCAGGCGCGGCCACAGCCAGCTCCAGCGGAAATAGTCGCCGTTGGTGATGTTGAAGGCCTGGTTTTTAGCGGCTTCCGTAGTGGCGGCCCATTCGAGCTGCTTGGCCAGCACCTGGGCATCGGTGACGTCGGAGAGGCCCTGCCACTGCGCCTGCGAGCCGGGCCAGCGGAAAGGGCGACCTAGGGCCTTGCATAGGCTGGCGTACACGGCCAGCGTGGTGCCCATGTTCATGAGGTTGCCCACGGCCTGCCCGATGATGGTGTGCGGGCGGTGGATGCTCCAGCTAAAGCCGTCGCGCTCGGCCGCCGCAAATACCTCATCCTCTTGCGCGTAGTAAAAGTTAGGCGCCTCCAGGCGGGGCATCTCCTCGCGCACGGGGGTGGGGGGCAGCGCCCCGGCGCGGGCATACGAGTCGAACGGCCCGAGGTAGTGCTTGAGACCCGTGACGAGGGCCACGTGTTGCACCGAGTGCTTGGGCCCTAGGGCCGCCAGCAGGTTGCGCACCATCGCGCCGTTCACCCGGATGTTTTCGGCCTCCGTGTCCTGCCGCATCCAGCTGGTCAAAAACACGTGGGTGGGGGCCACGTCGGCCAGGGCGGTGGCCAGGGCGGCGGGGTCGAGCAGGTCGGCGGCTACGGGGCGCAGGCCGGCTAAGTCAGATTGGGGGCGGCGGGCCAGGCCATACACGGTCCAGTCGTGGCCCAGTAGCTCGCGGGCCAAGTTGCTGCCCACGATGCCGCTGGCCCCCACAATCAATGCAATTTTATCCATGTAACAAGCGAAAAGAAGGCCGGCGCAACGGCGGAATAGCCCCTGCCGGCCCAGCTAGTAAACCGGCCAGTACGGCCAAATGGCCCGCGCCGCCCTAGGAAAATCACACTGCTTACCCATTCGCAGTCCTACTGGTTGCCCTACGATGGACGCCTAAATAGCTTTAATTTAAGTTGGTACCCTAGGCGCGGCAGCTTGGCGAAGTGGGCAGTAAAATTTTTTTTGCAAGAGAAGGCTTGCAAATTCAAAATTTCCGCTTCTACCTTTGCGCCATGCTCCTTTACCGGGGCACTTATCAAGAAAGGCGGAGGGACAGGCCCTGCGATGCCTTAGCAACCAGCAGCAATGCGAAGGTGCTAATTCCTGTTCTGAGACCCTAGGCTTCGGCCGAGGCTCGGAAGAAGATAAGTCTACAAGATGCCTTGCCGTGGCTACGGTGTATGCTCTTCTGACTTGTCGGGAGGGCTTTTTTTACGCCCTCCCGGTGAGAGATTCTTGACTAGGTGCTTGGGAAATAGGGGTTTACTGTTTTAATCCAACACTAAACTTCTCTTGCCATGTCTGTTGCAACCCGCCTCCTCCACGCCATCCCCGTCGACGAGCAAACCGGCGCCATCGCCGTGCCCATTTACCAGACTTCCACCTACGTGCAGGAAGCGCCAGGCGTCAACAAGGGCTTCGACTACGCCCGCACCGGCAACCCCACCCGCCTGGCCCTCGAAAACCTGGTAGCCGAGCTGGAAGGCGGCCACTCGGCCTATGCCTTCGCCAGCGGCCTAGCCGCCATCGACGCCGTGGTGAAGCTGTTGTCGGCTGGCGACCAGATAGTTGCCATCGACGACATCTACGGCGGCGCCTTCCGCCTGTTCGAGCACGTGTACCGCCGCCTGGGCATCGACATCGTGTACTGCGACACGACCAATGCCGCGAACGTCGCCAACACCATCACCGCCAAAACCAAGCTCATCTGGCTGGAATCGCCTTCCAACCCCACGCTGAAGGTGTCGGACATCGCCGCTATCTCGGCCATCGCCAAGGCGCACAACTGTTTACTCTGCGTCGATAACACCTTTGCCTCGCCCATCCTGCAGCGCCCCCTCGAGCTGGGCGCCGACCTGGTGGTGCACAGCGGCACCAAGTACCTAGGAGGCCACTCCGACCTCATCGCCGGCATCGCCGTGGCCAAGACCGAGGAGCTGGGTAAAGAGCTGAAATTCATTCAGAACGCCTCGGGTGGCATCCTCGGGCCGTTCGATTGCTTCCTTACGATTCGCGGTATTGAGACGCTGCCGCTTCGCATCGAGCGCACCAGTCAGTCGGCTCTGGCAGTGGCCAAGTTCCTGGAAACGCGCCCCGAAGTGGCCCGCGTGTATTACCCCGGCCTCGAAAGTCACCCCAACCACGAGGTAGCCAAAAAGCAGCAATCGGGCGGCTTTGGCGGCATCGTGGCCCTGGCCCTCACCGAGGATACCATCGAAGCCGCTACCAAGCTGGTGACTTCTACCAAGTACTTCAAGCTGGCCGAGAGCCTAGGGGGCGCCAAGAGCCTGCTCTGCCACCCCGCCACCATGACCCATAAGTCGATTCCGGCCGCCACGCGCCAAGCCAGCGGCGTGGCCGACGGGCTGGTGCGCCTGAGCGTGGGCCTGGAAGACGCCGAAGACCTGATTGCCGACTTGGCGCAGGCGCTGGATGCGTTGGCCGCTGAGAAGCACGTGGTGACGACGGAAGGGGAATTGGTAGTAGCTTAATTACTAAGAACTAAGACGTTAGACTTGAGATAGTAGACTTATGGCTTGAGCGAAGTCTACTATCTCAAGTCTAACGTCTTAAGTTTAAACTCAAGACCATGACCCGGACTAATATTACCATCGGCCTCTTCGGCTTCGGCGTGGTGGGCCAGGGCCTGCACGCGGTACTGGAGCGCACGCCCGGTCTACGCGCCCGCATCGGCCGCATTGCGGTGAAGGACCGCACCAAGGCCCGCCCCCTGCCCGCCGAGCTGTTCACCTTTGACAAGCAAGACCTGCTCGACGACCCCGGCCTCGACGTGATTGTGGAGCTGATTGACAATGCTGACGAAGCGTATGCCATCGTCAAGCAAGCCTTGCTGAACGGCAAGGCGGTGGTGACGGCCAACAAGAAAATGCTGGCCGAGCACCTGCCCGAACTCATTGAGTTGCAGCGCAGCACGGGCACACCGCTGCTCTACGAGGCTGCCGCCTGCGCCAGCCTGCCCGTCATCCGCAACCTGGAAGAATACTACGACACCGACTTGCTGGCCTCGGTGGAAGGCATCATCAACGGCTCGACCAACTACATCCTCACGGCCATGAACCGCGACGGGCAGCCCTACGCCGAGGCCCTGGCCAAGGCGCAGGCCCTAGGGTTTGCCGAGAGCAACCCGGCCCTCGACGTGGAAGGCCTCGACGCCCGCAACAAGTTGGTGCTGCTGCTGGCCCACGCCTTCGGGCTGGTGACCGGGCCCGAGGAGCTGCTGGCCGTGGGCATCACGGGCATCAGCCCGCTGGCGGCGGCCTACGCCCGCGAGCAGGGCCTGAGCATCAAGCTAATTGCCGAGGCCCGGCGCCTGCCCGAGGGCGGCATTGCGGCGGCCGTGCTGCCCACGCTGGTGGCGCCCGGCCACGAGCTGAGCAACGTGCACGACGAGTTCAACGGCCTCGTGACGCAGAGCGGCTTTGCCGACCGGCAGTTCTTTTTGGGGCGCGGGGCGGGGGCCTTTCCCACGGCTTCGGCAGTGCTCTCCGACTTATCGGCCCTCACCTACGGCTACCGCTACGAGTACAAGAAAATTCAGCAAAATGCCCACCTAGCCCTGGCCCCCGAGGCCGCCGAGGTGGACGTGCTGGTGACCTTCGACGACGCGAGCAACGCGCCCGACCTGGCCGACTTCACGGCCGTGCACGAGCAGTTTCGCTCGGCCCAGCGGGGCAGCTACCTCACCGGCACCATCGGCCTGGGGCAGCTGGCGCAGGCCGGCTGGCTGCGGACGCCGGGCGTGTGCGTGGTGCGGCTGGCTGCGCCGCTGCGCGCCGCCGTGGCGGTGGCCCAAGCCGCCGAAGAAGCTGCGGTGGCAGCGTAGTAAAATTGGAGTAAAGACAAAAAGAATGTCCTGCTCAGCTGGCGTCCGCTTGTCGAAGCATCCCTACCGAACAACCCCTAGGCGGCGTGGTAGGGATGCTTCGACAAGCAGACGCCAGCTGAGCAGGACGTTTTTAGTGTTGCTCACCCACTATAACTAAGCACCCAACCTGACCCTAGGCTCGTACCACTGGCTATGAAACGCCAACGCTTTTTGCGCCTGGGGGCGGCCTCGGCCCTAGGGCTGCTGGCGGCGCAAAGCCGCGCCGCCGCGCCCGGCCCGGCGCCCGAAACCTACCAATTTGCCGACGACGGCCACATCCCCAACAGCCGCTACCCGCTGCTGGTGTATCGGCGGGCCTTTGCCGAGCGCGGGCCGGCCGGGGCGGCGTGGTTGGAGCAGCACTTTGCCGCTAATAACTGGACTAACTCGTGGCGCAACGGCGTGTATCCGTTTCACCACTACCACAGCACTTCGCACGAGGTGCTGGGCGTGTACGCGGGCTCGGCGCAGCTGCAACTGGGCGGCGAGCAGGGCCGGGCGGTGGCGGTGCAGGCCGGCGATATCCTGGTGATTCCGGCCGGCGTCGGCCACAAGAAGCTGAGCGCCTCGCCCGATTTTGGGGTGGTGGGCGCCTACCCCGATGGCCGCACCTGGGACCTGCTGCGCGGCGCGCCCGGCGAGCGCCCGCAGGCCGACCGCACCATTGCCGCCCTGCCCCGGCCCGCCGCCGACCCGCTGCGGGGTCCGGGCGCCGGACTGGTGCAGCGCTGGGCGTAGCTTGCACCACCGGCCGGCCGCTTCCGGTTGCCACCCGGCCCTAGCCCTCTTTTCACCATGAACCTCACCGCCGATTCTCGGCCCATCGTCGCCGGCCTGCTGGCCTACGGCATGTCGGGCAAGCTCTTTCACGCGCCGTTTCTGGCCCAGCACCCCGGCTTCGCGCTGCGGGCGGTGGTCGAGCGCAGCCAAAAGCGCATGGCCGCCGACTACCCCGCTATCATTAGCTACGGCAGCGCCGACGAGCTGCTGGCCGACCCGGCCATTGAGCTGGTGGTGGTGAACACGCCCAACGACACCCACTTCGACCTGGCGCGGCAGGCATTGCTGGCTGGCAAGCACGTGCTCATCGAGAAGCCCGTGGCTACCTCGGCCGAGGAGGTGCGGGCGCTGTTTGCCCTGGGGCGCCAGCAGGGCCGGCAGGTGCTGGCCTACCAAAACCGCCGCTGGGACACCGACTTCGGGGCCGTGCGCTGGGTGGTGGAAAGCGGCCAGCTGGGCGCCCTCAACGAGGTGCACTTCCGCTTCGACCGCTACCGGCCGGTGCTCAGCCCCAAGGTGTTTAAGGAGGACGCCGCCCGGCCCGGCGCGGGCCTGCACTTCGACCTGGGCGCCCACGTGCTCGACCAGGCGCTGAGCTTGTTCGGGCGGCCCGAAGCCGTGGAAAAATCCTTCGCCACGCACCGCCCCGGCTCACAGGTGACAGATTTCTTTACCTTCCACCTGCGCTACCCCCACGGCCTGCACGTGTGGGTGGCCGGCAATATGCTGGTAGCCGACCCCGGCCCGGCCTATGTGCTCAACGGGTCTCTAGGCAGCTACCGCAAGGACCGCACCGACCCTCAGGAAGCCCAGCTGCTGGCCGGCACCAAGCCCCTCGACGCCGCCTACGGCCACGAGCCGTCCGGCCAGGCAGGCCACCTCACCCTGGCCGGCCCCGACGGCGCGCTGGCCACCACCCCCGATGCCGCCGCGCCGGGCAACTACCTAGAGCTGTTCGAGGCCGCGTACCAAGCCATTCGCCACGGCCAGCCGTACCCCATCAGCGAAGAGCAGCTGGTGTGGCAGCTGGAGATATTGGCGGGTAGCTAGGCACTGCTAGTGGTAAAGCTGCTGCTACTAAATGACCGTGAAGGACGACCTACAGCGCTTTCAGAGTAGCGACACATCCTTGCGTCTCGTCGTTGTTCAATAGGCCCGACGGTTAGACGCAAGGATGGGTCGCTACACCCAGCCGTACGCTGACTCTGAAAGCGCTGTAAATAAAGTAAACAATGCCTAGGGTGGAAAGCCACCATTGGTAACCGGCCGCAGGCTTACGCGCCACCGGTACCTAACTCAAGCTCATTCATTATGCGCACGTTTTTCCGCACGGCGGGCAAGGTGCTGGCCGGCCTGGTGGTATTGCTGCTGCTGGCGGGCACGGCCTTTTCGCAGCTGAGCCCGCAGCTGGGGGGCACGCCCACCCGGGCTGAGCAGCGCGAATACGCCCGCTCGGGCCACTACCGGGCGGGCAAATTTTTCAACCCGCAGCCAACGCAGGTGATGACCGGGGGCAGCCAGCTGGGGGCCCTAAGGCATATGCTCTTCGACAAAAGCCCCCAGGCCAACCCGCCCGGCCCGCTGCCCATGCGCTACCTCGACTCGCTGAGCCTCACCCGCCCGGTGCCGGGGCTGGTGCGCGTCACCTGGTTTGGGCACTCGGCCAGCTTGGTAGAGCTGGCGGGCCGCCGCGTGCTGCTCGACCCCATGCTCAGCATCAAGATGGGGCCGGTGCCGGGCGTGGCGCCGGTGCGCTACAACCCCCGGGTGCCCATCGCCGCCGCCCAGCTGCCCTACATCGACGCGGTGCTCATCTCGCACGACCACTACGACCACCTGGACTACCAAACCATCCGCACGCTCAAGGACAAAGTGGGGGTGTTTTGCGTGCCGCTGGGCGTGGGGGCGCACCTGCGGCGCTGGGGCGTGGCCCCGGCCCACATCCGCGAGCTGAACTGGGGCGACTCGGTGCAGCTGGCGGGTCTCACGCTCATCAGCCAGCCCACGCGGCACTTCTCGGGCCGGGGGCTCACCAACCGCGACGCCACCAGCTGGTCGTCATGGGTGCTGAAAACGGCCGATAAGCGCTTGTTTTACAGCGGCGACGGCGGCTACGGACCGCACTTTCAGGCCATTGGCGCGCGCTACGGGCCCTTCGACCTGGCCTTGATGGAGTGCGGGCAGTACAACGAGCAGTGGGCCGAAATACACATGCAGCCCGAGCAGAGCGTGCAGGCCGCGCTCGATGTGCGGGCCCGCGCCATGCTGCCCGTGCACTGGGGCGCCTTCACCGAGTCGCTGCACGCCTGGAACGAGCCCGTGAAGCGTGCCGCCGCCGAAGCTGCCCGCCGCCACCTGCCCCTCACCACGCCCGAGCTAGGCCAGCCCGTGCGGCTGGATGCGGGCGAGCCCCTGCCGCAAGCCAGGTGGTGGGAGTGAGAAGGCCGAAAATAAAGGCAGTCATGCTAAGCACAGCCTGAGTATTTCTCCCGGTTAAGTAACTTAATACGTTAGGGCTACTTGCCCGGGAGAGATGCTTCGGCTGCGCTCAGCATAACCGCCCTTTTCTTTCGTTCAACCTTACACCTCAGCCAGTAGCTCGTCGGTGGTGCCCAGCTGCCCTAGGCGCGGAAAAATGTACTGCAAGCTATTGGCGTGGGCGGCGGCCACGCGGTCGGTCATGGCGTCGGTGGCGAAGGCAATGTTGTAGCCCCGCTCGGCGGCGGCGCGGGCCGTGCCCTCTACCCCGATGCTGGTGCTGACGCCGGCCAGCACGATGCCCGTCACACCCAAGCGCTCTAGCTCGTCGTGCAGCGGGGTGCGGTAAAAGGCGTTCCAGGTTTGCTTGTGAATGCGCACGTCGCCAAACTCCACGCGGATTTCGGGTAGCAGCTCGTCGAAGCCGGCGGGCAGCTGCGCGGGCGGGCCGGGCGCCTGCGTGCGAATGCGCGACTGGTCGGAGCCGGCCGGGTTGACCGTGACGATAACTACTGGCCGGCCCTTGGCGCGGAAGGCCGCGAGCAGCTGGGCGGCGCGCGTCACTACATCGGCAAGGGGGTGGGCCAGCTCAGCGCTGGTGGTGCCGTGCTGCAAGTCGATGAGCACGAGGGCGGTGTTCTTATCCAGGGTAAGGGGCATAGCGAAATAAGGCAAGTGGCGGCCTCGCATCGGGGCGGCCAGCTTTTTACGTAGTTAGCCGCGCCTTGGCTTCGCTTATCAAAAGGCACACTGGCTGGTTAACTACTAGGAGCTGAACCTTAAACCCGTATCTGGCCGGCGAGTCAGCGTTTTATTTACGATTTATGGAGCATTTGTCGCTCATTATTCTCATGCTGGCCGTGCTGGTGGCGCTGTCGGCAGCGGCGCCCAAGCTCAAGGTGCCCTACCCGGTGCTGCTGGTGGTGGCGGGCGGGGCGCTGGCGCTGGTGCCGGGCCTGCCCAACTTCAAGCTGGAGCCGGATATCATCTTCCTGATTTTTCTGCCGCCCCTGCTTTACACCGAAAGCTACCAAATGTCGTGGCACGAGTTTAAGGCCAACCTGCGGCCCATCTCGCTGCTGGCCGTGGGGCTGGTGCTCACCACCATGCTGGGCGTGGCGGCGCTGGCGCACTACGTCATTCCGGGGTTTGGCTGGGCGCTGGGCTTCGTGCTGGGCGCCATCGTGAGCCCGCCCGATGCCCTGGCCGCCACCGCCGCCACCAAGGGCCTAGGGCTGCCGCGGCGGGTGCTGGTCATCCTCGACGGCGAGGGCCTGGTAAACGACGCCTCAGCCCTGATTGCCTACCGCTACGCCGTGGCGGCCGCCGTGAGCGGCGTTTTTAGCTTCTGGGACGCCGGCTGGCACTTTGTGCTGGTGGCGGGCGGCGGCGCGGCCCTAGGGGGGGCCGTGGGCTACGTAGCGGTGCGCCTGCAAAACTGGCTGCACGACGCCACCCTCATCACCGCCCTCACGGTACTGCTGCCGTTTGGGGTGTACCTGGCCGCTGAGCGCCTGGCAATATCAGGCGTGCTGGCCGTGGTGGCGATGGGGCTGATGCTGAGCCGCCGCTCGCACGACATCTACGACAACCAGACGCGCCTGCTCAAGCACAGCTTCTGGGGCGTGGTAAGCTTTCTGCTCAACGGCTTAGTATTCATTATCATCGGGCTGGAGCTGCGCGACGTGCTGGCCGGGCTGGGGCCGGGCGCGTTCTGGCCCGTGCTGCGCTACGGGCTGCTGGTGAGCGCGGCGGCCATCGTCATTCGCATTGCCTGGGTGTTTCCGTCGGCCTACCTGGCGCGGGTGCTGGCCCGCTGGCGCGGCCAGGACGGGGCCGAGGAGCCGCTCGACTGGCGGCCGTTGCTCGTGACGTCGTGGGCGGGGGTGCGGGGCGTTATTTCGCTGGCTACGGCCCTGGCCCTGCCGCTGGTGGTGCGGGGCGGGGCGCCGTTTCCGCAGCGCAACGTCATCCTATTCATCACCTTCACGGTCATCTTCGTCACGCTCATCTTGCAGGGCCTGACGCTGCCCTGGCTGGTACGCCGCCTGGGGGTGCAGGCCGCCCCCAGCACCCGCGCCGCCGAAGAGCAGGAGCTGCGCCTGGCCCTGGCCAACGACTCGCTGGCTTACCTTGAAGCCAAGCTGGCCGCCGAGCCTCCCGGCCACCCCGACCCCTGCCTGCTCACGCTGCGCGAGGTGGTGCGCCGCCAGGCCCGCCGCCTGCACGGTACCCTGGCCGCCAACGAAGCCACGCCCCTAGGCCCCCCTGACCCCGCCGAAACCCAGGACGCCGAGCGCTTCGAAAACCTGCTGCGCTGCCGCCTCGACCTCACCGAGCACCAGCGCCGCCTGCTGGTGCACCTGCACCGCCGCGATGCCTACAGCGAAGAAGCCATTCGGCAGGTAGAGCTGGAGCTGGACCGCTTCGAGATTGCCCTCGATACCCAGCTGGCTACCGTGCAGCAGCCCGAAGGCGAGGAGGTTGGCGAGGCCTAAAGAGGGGGCCGCCGGCCAAGCCGGTAGCCCCCTCTGGAGTAAAGTAGAGTAAGCAAAAGCGGCTAGTGCTGCGCGGCCAGGTGGTGCAGCAGCGCGTAGCTAGCGGCGTCGCCCTGCAGCTGGCTGTAGCGCTCGAACTGGGTGGCGCTCAGCACCGGGCGCAGGCGCTCGGCCACCTGCTCGGGGGTACGCAGTGCCAGCGGCGCCCGCCGCACGGCCAGCTGCACCTGGCGGGTTTGGCCAGGGCGTAAGTGCAGGGTGGCGGCCAGGTAGCGCACCAGGGGCCTAGGGGCGGCAGCGGCCGAAGCCGGACCCAACGAACTAGCTAGCAGACTAAGAACGAGTAGAAATTTCACAGAATAGTAAAGCGGTAAAAGGGCGAATAATGGTTGAGGTTAACGGCGGCAAAGATGCGCCGCTCGCTACCCTAGGGGCTGCCCAACGCGACAAAACCGCCTCGCTGCTGGCCGAACTGGCGCGCTTTGTGGGCGGGCGGCGGGGGCCTAAAGCTGGGCGGCACCCTAGGGGCTGGGGCAACAAAAAGCCGCCTCCCGGTGGGAGGCGGCTCAACTTAAATTCTTCGCTTGAAAGGCGGCCATGCTGAGCCCCGCGAAGTATCTCTACCGAACGATACGATACCCTAGGCGGCGTGGTAGAGATGCTTCGCGGGGCTCAGCATGACCGCCTTTTAAGTGTATTCCGGCAAAATCTCACTTCGGTTTCTTGCCTCTAGGCTTTCTCGGGCAGCAGCACGGCGTCGGGGTAGTTGCCGAGTACGGGCTGGGCGTGGTCGGCCTGCGTCACGGCTTCTACCAGCAGCTTGCCGCCCACAAAGGCGCCCTTCCAGCTCTCGCCCAGGCCGCCAAATACTTCCTCGCGGTCGCCGCGGCTGCGCAGCTTGTTGATGCCCACCTTAAAGGCGCGCAGTTCGCGGGCGGTTTTGGTAGCCCAGGCCACGTCGTCGGAGCCCAGGGCCGTGACGAGCGCGCCGTTCGAGATATTCATTTCGCCCACCAGCTCTTCCACGCGGTCTACCAGCACCACCGTGTCGATGGGGCCGAAGGGCTCCTTGAAGTACAGCTCGGCCTGGCGCGGCAAGCCCACCAGGGCCCTAGGGGCGCGGTAGGCCGAGCGGTCCTGACCGGGCAAAAAGAGGTTGTCGTCGAGCTTGCCTTCGTAGAAGGGAATGGCGCCGTGCTTGCTGGCGTCCGTGAACAGCTCGTCGAGGTCCTGGGCCTGCCGGGCGTTGATGACGGGCCCGAACGCCAGGTCGGGCAGCTCGTCGTCGGGGTTGTCTACCAGCGTGGGGTTGCCCACCTTAAGGCTGCCGATGGCCCGCTGGTAGGTTTCCAAGAATTGCGGAAACAGCTCGCGCTGCACCACCCAGCGCACGTAGGCCGTGCAGCGCTGCTTGCCGTAGTCGTAGCCCTTGGTTAGCTGCTCGGCCAGCAGGTCCCACTGCGAGAAGTTCCAGAGGCCGTAGGTGTTCACGCCCTCCATTTCCAGCATGTAGCGCTTGTGCTCCGAGCGCAGCGCATCGGCAATGTTGCGCCCGTTGTAGCGCCCGCCCACGAAGCTGAGGCAATCCACGGATTCGTCCTGCACCAGCACGTCGCTCAGCTCGCCGCCGGGGCCGCTCACCAGCGCCACCGGCAGGCCCGCGCGCCGCGCAATGGCAAAGGTGAAGCTCAGCGAGATAAAGCCGCCGTCGGTGGGCGTCTTGGCAATTACGGTGTTGCCGCACAGCAGCTGCACCAGCACCGCGTGCATAAGCACCGACATGGGGTAGTTCCAGGAGGCAATGTTGCTGACTAGCCCCAGGGGCCGGCGGTCGCCAATCAGGCCCTCAATATTGTCGAGGTACCACTGCACGCCTTCCACGCAGCGGTCGATGTCGTTGAAGCCCAGTTTATAAGTTTTGCCAATCTCCCACATCAGCAGCTTGCTAATCAGGTCGATGTGCGGGCGCAGCTGGTTGATGCACTCCTGCACCTTGGCCTTGCGCTCGGCCAGCGGGGTGTGGGCCCAGGCCTTGGCCTCGTCCTTGGCAAAGCGCACGGCGCGCAGGGCCGCGTCGTGCTTGAGCATGGGCAGCGAGCCCAGGTCGGAGCCGTCGATGGGCGAGTGGAAGGGGCGCGGGGTGCCGGGCTCCTGCCAGTGGCCTTCCAGCAAATTAAGAAAGCGGCCATCGGCATCGAAAATTTCGGGCACGGCCTGCTTTACGTCGTTCAGCAGCTTGCTAAACTCCACTTGGGGCGAAACAATTTTGGTCATAAGGTGCGCGCCACCTGCGCGGCGCGAGTCGGTGAGAAGAACAGTAGTAGAACCGATGGTGAGCTTTCTGGTTTGAAGTAACCCTAGGAGTTCCGCACCTGCGCCAGCTGAATGGGCCCTATGCGGGGCACCGGCGTAAACATGAGCACCCAGGCCAGCAGGTAGGCCCCGCCGCAAATGAGAAGCAGGATGAAGCAGGCGTGGCCGAGTTGCCCTAGGGCCTCGTAGTGCACGAATAGGCGCTTCCGCACTAACTGATAACTGGTAATCTGTTGCTACAGCGGGCTCGCGCAGCTGCCCAAACGGGCCGGTAAGTTAAGCAGCTAACCGCCGTTATTCGGCGCTGGCAGCCGCCCCAAAACTGCGTAAACGTTTGCGGCAGGCGCGGCCCGCGCTGGCGTGCCCCTAGGTCCCCAGCGCTGGCCAAAGGCTGCGGCCACAACTGGCAACTGGGGGCTGGTGGCCGGCGCGCTCATGCAGGCCTAGCCGGGCGTCCCGCGCAACTTGGCCCGGCTAATGCTCGGCCCTAAGCGACTGGTTTGCGTATGGGCGCGTTACGCTATTGTTATGTGCTTATGCTAACCTTTTCTACTCACGCCCGCCGAATCACGCTGGGGCTGCTGCTGGCCCTGGGCACCGTGGCGCCCGCCCTGGCCCAGGTGCCGCTCAACCCCGCCGCCCCCGCGGCCCCCGCCGATACTACCCACAAGTTTGAGAATCCCCTAGGGGTGTCGGCGCCGGTGCGGCGGCCTTTCTTCCAAAAAAAGCTGGTGAAGGCGCTCATCGTGCCTACCATCCTTATCGGCTACGGCGCCTACACCTTCAACGGCGGCGGCTTCTATACCAACCAGGACGCGCAGCGCGATGTGCACCGGCTCTTTCCCTCGTCGCAAACGCGGGTGGCCGACTACCTCATCTTCGCGCCCTACCTCGAGCTGGGCGCAGTAGCGCTGGCCGGCGTGCAGTCGCGCAACGACCGTATCAACGTGCTGCTGGTAATTGCTAAAAGTGAGGCCATTATGCTGGCCAGCACCTTCGCCGTCAAGGCCTTCAGCCACGAGGAGCGGCCCGATGGCTCCGACAACCTCTCGTTTCCGTCGGGCCACACGGCGCAGGCGTTTCTGGCGGCCAGCATCGTGCACACCGAGCTGCGCGACAAAAGCCAGGGGTACGGCATTGGGGCTTACACTATCGCCACCAGCGTGGGCGTGCTGCGCATGGTGGTGAACAAGCACTGGCAGAGCGACGTAGTGGCCGGCGCGGGCTTCGGCATCCTCTCGGCCCACCTGGCCTACCTTACCCACCGCAACCGCTGGGGCCGCAAGCCCATTGGCCGCGATATTAGCTTGGCGCCCACTTACTTTGGCAACGCGCCGGGCCTGGTGCTCACCTGGCGGCCGCGCTAGGGCCTAGGGCAGGCCGCAGCTAGCCCCTGCTGATTTGTGAAGGTTAGGTGAAGAACAAATAAGGCTGGCCTTCGTTACTCTACTCCATTCCATTCACTCTACTTTCGCAATGAGCGGCATTCAGGACATTCTGGACAACAACAAGCAGTGGGTAAAAACCAAGAACCAGGAAGACCCCGCGTTCTTTTCGCGGCTGGCCAATGGGCAGCAGCCGCGCTACCTGTTCATTGGCTGCTCCGACTCGCGGGTGCCGGCCTCGGGCATTACCGGCACCGGGCCGGGCGAGATGTTTGTGCACCGCAACATTGCCAACATGGTGGTGCACACCGACATGAACCTGCTGAGCGTGCTGCAGTACGCCGTGGAGGTGCTGGGCGTGCAGGATATTCTGGTGTGCGGGCACTACGGCTGCGGCGGCGTAGCCGCCGCTTCAAACAACAAGCAGTACGGGCTGATTGACAACTGGCTGGTGAATATCCGCGACGTGGTGCGCCTGCACGAAACCGAGCTGCTGCGCATCTCCGACGAAGCCCAGCGCCTGCGCCGGCTGGTGGAGCTGAACGTGATTGAGCAGGTGCATAACCTGGCCAAAACCAACATCATCCAGAATGCCCAGCGCGGCCCCAACCCGCCCCGCCTGCACGGCCTGGTGTACGATATTGCCGACGGCGTGCTCAAAGACTTGGAAATAAACCGCTACGACATGCTAGACGGGCTAGACCATATTTACGCCACCGAGGTCGCGCTGCCCGAAGACAAAGACAGCAGCAACTACGAAGGCCCGCAGCACGACCCCGCTGCCGAGCAAGCGGCCTAAGCGCCGAAGTATAGCCGACCCCTAGGCCCTTATCAAGCAAAAAACCCTGACCAGAACCAGTCAGGGTTTTTTGCTTGATAAGGGCCTAGGACCATTCGCCCCTGGGCAGGGTGCGCGCCAGCACCCAGCGCCGGGCGGGCTCTTCAAGCAGGCGGTACAGCAACTCGGCGGCCAGCACCGTGGCCAGCAACTGCCAGCCGATGTAGTGGCCCCAACCAAACTGCGCGCGCCACCAAATACTGAGAAACCCAATCTGCACTAAGTAGAAAGCGTAGGCGCGCTTGCCCAACGCATCCAGAAGCGGTGTAGCCAAAAAGGTACGCAGCCAGGTGCTTTCGGTGAGCAGGCCGGCCAGCAGCAGCGTCATGCAGAGCGGATAAAACACCACATTCAGCGCGATGGTGGCGGGCCGCACGTTGCCGTCGTACCAGTCGAAGGGCGAGTTGAGCTTGACTAGCACCACGCCCCCGGCCAGCATGAGCGCGAGGCTGAGCGTAGTGCGCCAGGGCCAGCCGGGCCGGCTTTCGGTGAGGCGGTTGTTCCACCAGCGGGCCAGGCCCACCCCTAGGGTAAACTCGAGCACGCGGCCGAAAAACGTGAAATTGAACAAGTGATGGAACGAGCCGAAAAAGCCGTGCAGTGCCGGCTGGTTGCGGCACACGGCCGTGAGCGTGAGGCCAATAAAGAGGATGCCCAGCGCAAAAGCGGTGGCCCCCCGGTAGCCGTAGCGCCGCCACAGCACTAGCAAGATGGGCAGCGTAAAGTAGAAACACTCCTCGGCCGTGAGCGACCAGGCCTGCGGCAGCCCCACGTACTTGAGGGTGCTGGACAAGCCTCGCAGTAGGGTTTCGCTTAAAAAAAACAGCAGCGCGGTGTGGCCCAGCTGCCCAGCGGGCACTGGCCAGTAGGTATAAAGTAAAATACTGGTATTGAGCACCAAATACATGGGGTAGACCCTGGCCAGGCGCCGCCACACGTAGCGCTTCCACCAGGGCCGCGTGAAGGTGGCCTCGTCCTGGTAGCGCGAGCCCATCACGAAGCCGCTGAGCAGGAAAAACATGCTCATGGTCATATGAAACTGCTCGATGATGAGCACCACCCAGTCGGGGGTGGTGGCGGGCCGAAAGTGTTTGGCAAACACCATGAGCGCCACCACAAACCGCAGGCCGGTGAGGGCTGGGTAGTAGGTGCGCCGGGCTAGCGCCGGTGGGGCAGCGGGGGCCGTGGTGGGGGAGAGCAGCTCGGTCATGGCTGCGCAAAGTAACACCGCCTGCCGCCGGCTAGCGTGCCGGGCGGAGGCTACCTTTAGCCGCTATTCCTGCTCGTTTCTTTTAGCGCCCGATGAAGCAACTCGTTACCTGGCTACTACTGGCCCTACTGTGCCCCTTGCTGGCCCCGGCCCAAACGGCCTCGCCGGCCGCCCCAGCGCCCGATACCACCATCGTGAAGGCCGCGCCCGACTCGGTGCCGCGCTACTGGGACACTCATATCAAGGCGGGCCTGAACGCCAACGAGGCGCTCATTTCCAAGAACTGGAAAAGCGGCGGCTCTAGCTCCCTAGGCATCAGCTTGTTGTTTAACGGCCAGGCCCACTACCAGCGCGGGGTGCACAGCTGGGATGGCGAGGCCGACTTCCTCTACGCCGGCCAGTATACCCAGGACGGCACGGGCTACCGCAAAACCAACGACCGCCTCTACATCGACACCAAGTACGGCTACGACCTGACCAAGAAGTGGGGGTTGTTTACGGCCCTGAACCTGCTTTCGCAGTTCACGCCCGGCTACAACTATAACGACGACAACTCGGCCACGCTCATCTCCAACTTCCTAGCCCCCGGCTACATCACCAACTCCTACGGCGCCGAGTTTCATCCCAACGAGCGCTTCAACCTGCGCCTGGCGCCGGTGGCCGCCCGCGTGACGGTGGTGCGCCAGCCCGACCGCCTGCGCCACCCCGCCGACACCACCATCTACGGCGTGCGCCCCGGCCGCTCCACCTTCTGGCAGGTGGGCTTTCAGGCCCTGGCCGAGCTAGACCAGCCCCTGGGCGACAACGCCAACCTGAAAGCCCGCTACGTGCTGTTTGTGGACTACGGCCAGCTAAAGCTCGTCGATACCTCGCACCGGGTAGATATTACCCTCACGGCCAAGTTCAACAAGTGGCTCAATGCTAGCCTAGGGGGCATCGTGCTTTACGACTACAACCAGGACCGACGCTTCCAATACAGCCAGAACCTGGCCCTAGGCATCCTTTTCGACCGCAAGCGCCCCGCCAACCGGCCCGGCCAGTAGCCGGCGGCCAAGCCCTAAGCAGGGGCTAGGGAGACTAGGGGCGTAGCTTTGCGGCCGTTTTCAACGCCCTTCCATGCCCCGATTTTTACCGCTTGCCGCGGCCCTGGCACTGGCGAGCCCCCTAGTGGCTACCGCTCAGCAGCTTACGGCACCGCCCGATACGGCCCGCCTCGCCGACGTAACTGTGTACGGCTCGCGCGTGGGCCAGACCGAGGGCCAAACCGGGCGCTACGTGACCGTGATTCCGGCCGCCGCGCTCAGCCGCTACCCCGTCAACTCGCTCGACGACTTGCTGCGCCTGCTGCCCAACCTGGAGATGCAGAGCCGCGGCAGCTTCGGCACCCAGGCCGACGTGACCCTGCGCGGCTCGACCTTCAACCAGGTGCTGCTGCTGCTCGATGGCATGCGCCTCAACGACCCGCTCACGGGCCACTTCGCGGCTTATTTGCCCATTGCGCCCAGCGAGATTGAGCAGATTGAGATAGTGCGCGGCCCTGGCGCGGCCCTCTACGGCCCCGACGCGGTGGGCGGCTACATCAACATCGTCACCAAGACCTTCGCCGCCACCCACCACCCCGACGGCGTGCAGCTGGCCGGCACCTTTCTGGCCGGCGAATACGGCCTGAAAAGCACCAACGCCGGCTTCTACGGCCAGGACCAGGGCCTGCGCCTAGGGGGGGGCATCCTTAACAACACGGCCGCCGGCCAGCTGGTGGGCACGCCCGACGGCGCCCGCAACGACTTCAAGCTCAATACTTACTCGCTGTCGGGCGCTTACCAGATTACCGATAAGCTGAGCGCCGCCGCCCGCGCCAGCTTCGATAGGCGCGACTACGGGGCGCGGTTTTTCTACACCACCAACCCCGGCGACCAGGCCCGCGAAACCACCAGCCGCGACTGGTACCAGGGCCAGCTGCGCTACGACTGGAGCGACAAGCACCGCACCGAGGTGCAGCTAGTGGGCACCAGCAGCACCGACCTGTACCTGTACACGCCTACCTCGGTGGCCAGCGACCACCTCATGCACTACCTCAACGTGCAGGCCCAGCACTACTGGACGCTGAGTTCGGCCGTGCGCCTGACCCTAGGGGGGCAGGCCGACCGCCGGGCGGTGCTCAGCAACGACCGGGGCGACCACACGCTCTGGCACCAGGGCGTGTTTGTGGTGGCGGCCCTTGCGCCCTGGGCGGGCCTGAGCCTGACGCCCGCCTTGCGCCTCGACCACGACCAGAGCTACGGCACCGAGCTGGTGCCGCAGCTCAACGCCAGCCAGCAGCTGAGCGAGCGCCTGACCGTGCGCGCTGCCGCTGGGCGCGGCATCCGGGCCCCCAACTTCACCGAGCAGTACACCAGCAACGTGCGGCCCGGCGTGGTGCCCAGCGGCTTCAACGTGGGCAACCCCGCCCTGGCCGCCGAGCGCACCTGGAGCTACGAGGGCGGCCTCGACTACCAGCCCTGGCCGGCCCTGCTGCTGCGCGGCACCTACTTCAACCGCTACGGCCGCAACCTCATCGACTACGTGAACCAGAGTGGGGCGCAGGTAATCGCGGCCACGGGCCTGACTAACATCAACCCCGCCGCCAGCTACCGCTTCGCCCAGAACCTGTTTGCCGTGCGCACCCAGGGCATCGAAACCGAGGCCACCGTGCGCGCCGCCCTAGCCCCCGGCCTGCGCCTGGAGGGCACCGTGGGCTACACCTGGGTGCACCTGAGCACCGAGGGCGACGTGCAGTCGCAGTACCTCTCGAACGTGGCGCGGCAGCTGGTGGCCGGCAACGTGGGCCTGACGCACCGCCGCTTCGGGGTGTACTTCGGGGGCCTCTACAAGCAGCGCGACGCCGCCGCCACGGCCGCCCTAGGCCGCGAGCTGACGCCGAGCTACGCCGTGTTCAACCTGCGCCTCGAAGCCGGCCTGGTGCCCGACCGCGTGTGGCTGACTGGCCAGGCCCTCAACCTCTTCAACGCGAAGTACGCTGACCTGCTGGGCGCCCAAATGCCCACCCGCTGGCTGATGGCCGGCGTGCGCGTGGCCCTGGCGCGCTAGGAGATTGGGGTAGATAGAAGGATTAATAAAAGCACGTCATGCTGAGCGCAGTCGAAGCATCTCTCCCGCGTAACTAACTCCTAACGTCAGGTTTACTTACGCGGGAGAGATGCTTCGACTGCGCTCAGCATGACGTGCTTTTATTGACCCCCTGGCCATCTAACAATTCAGCCACCCGCCCATGTCCCCCAAACCCGCGCCGCCGCGCCTGCTGCTGCTGGCCGCTTTTGCGGCCGTGTACCTGCTGTGGGGCTCTACCTACCTGGCCATTAAGTACGCCATTGCCGGCCTGCCGCCGCTGCTGATGGCGGGCGGCCGCTTCGTGCTGGCGGGCGGCATTTTGTGGCTGGTGGGGCGGCTATCGGCGAGCTACGAGGCGCCCACCTGGCAGCAGTGGCGCACGAGCCTGGTGGTGGGCGCGCTGCTGCTGGTGGGCGGCAACGGCGCCGTGGTGCTGGCCGAGCGCACGCTGCCCTCGGGGCTGGCGGCGCTGCTGGTGGCCAGCGAGCCGTTTTGGGTGGTGCTGCTGGGCTGGTGGTGGCTGGGGCAGGCGCCGCCCAGCGGCCGGGTGGTGCTAGGGCTGCTGCTGGGCTTCGGGGGCGTGTGGCTGCTGGTGGGGCCGCAGCTGCAAAGCCACGCCGGTTCGGGCCAGTTGCTGGGGGCGGGGCTGGTGCTGGCAGCCGCCTTTAGCTGGGCAGCGGGCTCTATCTACGGGCTGCGGGCGCCGGCCGCGCGCTCGCCGGTGCTGGGCGCGGGCATGCAAATGCTGTGCGGCGGGGCGCTGCTGCTGGCCCTGGGCGCCGCGCGGGGCGAGGGACGGGGCCTGCACCTGGCGCAGGTGCCGGCCAGCGCCTGGCTGGGCTGGGGCTTCCTGGTGGTGTTTGGCTCGCTGGTGGCCTTCACGGCCTACAGCTGGCTGCTGCAGCACGCCCCGCCGGCGCGCGTAGCCACCTACGCCTACGTCAACCCGGTGGTGGCCGTGGGGCTGGGCTGGGCGCTGCGGGGCGAGCAGCTCAGCGGTGGCCTACTGCTGGGCGCCGCCGTAGTGGTCGGCGCGGTGGTGCTGCTAACGACCGGCGGCCGCCCTGGCGAGCCTGAGCGCGAGGCGACTGGCGAAGCGTAAAGTCGAGGCCGGAAAGCCCGCTAACGCTGCTGCCGACAGGCTAGGTACAGCATGGCAAAAAAAGAATTAATTTACTTGCTGCTATTTACTTAATCTGATTAAAATACTGTATATAAGACATTTGCATAAGTAAATTGATACTAGCTTACTTAGTTAAGTAAAACAGTTATGGGCATAGTGCTATTGATGATGGTACTATTGCTAGAATAAGCAGGGCAGGTCGAAGTTGAAAGTTACTAAACCTAAGTAAAGTATCGTATTATTGTACTGCCAGTCTGCCACAGCGCAGGCCCCGGCAACGCTACCAAACGGCGCCGCCAGCTTACCGCTACCTGCCAGTCCAGCTACCCAGAAACTACCCGATTACCTCGCTCTGAAAACACGCTCGCTCTGCTTACCCGCTCTACCTGCTGAAAACAAACTACTACCTCTCGCTGGCCTCTTTAAAAGCCTCTTGGCGCCTTGCCAGGAGGCTTTTGCGTGCCTACGGGCCCTAGAGCTGCCTCCGGGCTCAGCCAGCTTGAGTAGTAGTGGCCGGGTGGCACGCGGTTAGCCGACAGCAAGCGAAGCAACTCGCCGGCGCTGGGGCCAGTTAGGCGTAGTTGGTAGTTGCGCAGCACGGCGCGTACTTCGCCCGGCCAACCAACCTTGTGCTATGCTGCGCCGCTACCTACTTGCTTTACTGCTACTGGCCTGCTGGCCCGCCCACGCCCAAGGCAGCTTACCCATAGCCCGCCCCGCCGTGGCCGACACTGCCCGGCTACGGCCCGCTGCGGCCGCTCCCGATACGGCCGCGGCCCTGCACCGCTACTTTGCCCAGCGCCGGCACAACGGGCGCGTCACGCTGGGGGTAGGGGGCGGTATTCTGGTGGTGGGCTACACGATGGCTGCCGTCAGCAATAAAGGCGGCAGCCTGCCTGTTTTTCTAGTTGGAGCGCTGGGCGTCGTCGCAAGCGTGCCAATACTAGTGCAGGGCGCCCTGCGCATCGCCGCGCATTCGCAAGGGCGGGAGCGGCGCGTGCTGCGAACCTGGCAGCAGCACCGCCTGCCCCGCCGCTGGGCCCGGCGTGCCCTAGTGCCCGACTATACCCAGCCCCCCACGCCACGCTAATGCGCCGCACCTGCCTCGCCGGCTGAAGCCCGTTTGCTGCGCGCCTGCCGCGCCGCGTTGGCCCTAGGCCCCCTGGCTCAGTTTCATGACAGCTTTTTCAAGTTTAGTCAAAAACAAGGTGACTTAGCATTTTTTCGGAGCTAGTGAAGGTAGAAGTGGGACTGGCCCCACCCATCCTTGAGCGAGATTAACAGACTAGCGCGAACGTAGGGGTGGATGCCAGTCCTACTGCGGCATCTCTTCAGTTGACCGCAAAACTGCCCTAGAGATATTGTTCGACAAATCCAACATCAGCCTCGAAAATTGTCGATAAGTAAATAACTGTAAACAAGTAATTTATATAGTATAAATTCTGATTTTATGGTGGCTAAATGGCAATTGGCAGGGAGCGCAGCGCTGGGCGTACTTCGCTAGGACAATCCCATTTCACCTTGTCCCAATGCGCCACTTTCTACTATTGCTGGTACTGCTGTTAGCTAGCCTCGACGCCTGCGCCCAGCTTAACCCAGCCGGCACCACCCAGCCGCAGCCCGCTGGCCCCGCCCCAGATACAGTGGCAGCTCTACACCGATTATTTGCGGCCAAACGTGCCAAACGCGATGCGCTGGCTGTCCTTTCGCTAGTTATCGCGGGCACCACCGGCTACGCAGCTACGCAGTCATACAGCCTCAGTGACATTAGTATCGCGTACGGCACAACTATAGGAGCGCTTTCCATAGGTGGTATAGCGCTCGCTTATTATAGCCAGTATAGTCGCCGGCGCGAACAAGAGGCGCTGGAGGCGTTTAAATCTCACCAATTAGCGAAAGAACTCAAACGAAAACTCAAAAGGCGCTATTTCTAGCCCGTTGCGCCTAGGCCCCTGGTCCGCCAAAACGACCTTTTCACGGCGTATTTTTGTTGGGCAAAGTCAGCCTGCGCCGCGGGCGTATCGGCGAAATCCGTTTAATCCGTTAAATCTGCGATGGTTGTTTGCCTTGCCGAAAAGCCCAGCGTAGCCCGCGAAATCGCCCAGGTGATTGGGGCCAAGAACCGCCACGACGGCTACTACGAGGGCAACGGCTACCAAGTGACCTGGACCTTCGGCCACTTCTGCCAGCTGAAGGAGCCCGACGACTACCGCCCCGAGTGGAAGCGCTGGAGTCTGCACGACTTGCCCATGATTCCCGATGCGTTCGGCATCAAGCTGATGCGGCGCGACGACGGGGTGGTGCGCCAGTTCAACGTCATTAAGAAGCTGCTCGAAGGCGCCACCGAGGTGATAAACTGCGGCGACGCCGGGCAGGAGGGCGAGGTGATTCAGCGCTGGGTGCTGCACGAGGCGCGGTGCCGTAAGCCGGTCAAGCGCCTCTGGATTTCGTCGCTCACCGAGGAGGCCATCCGGCAGGGGTTTCAGAACTTGCGGGAGGGCAAGGAGTTCGACAGTCTCTACCAGGCGGGGCGCAGCCGGGCCGTGGGCGACTGGCTGCTGGGGCTGAACGCCACGCGCCTATTTACGCTCAAGTACACCACGTACCAGGACAAGCAGCTGCTGAGCATCGGGCGGGTGCAAACGCCTACGCTGGCGCTGCTGGTGGACCGCTACCACGAGATTCGCAACTTCAAGCCCGAGCCCTACTGGGTTTTGCGGACCGAGTACCGCGGCACCACCTTCACCCGCATCAACACCGAGGCCGAGCAGAAGGAAGCCCAGGACGCGCCCGACGAGCAGAGCCGCCTGCGGGCCCTAGGGTTCTTTGTGAAGGAAGACGAGGCCAAGGCTGCCCTGGAGGCCGTGCGCCCGTCGCCCCTGACGGTGACGAGCGTCGAAATCAAGAAAGGCCGCGAGGCGCCGCCCCGGCTTTTCGACCTCACCAGCCTGCAAGTGCAGTGCAACAACCAGCTCGGATTATCAGCCGAAGACACGCTGAAAATCGTGCAGGCGCTGTACGAGAAGAAGGCCGTGAGCTACCCTAGGGTCGATACCACGTTTCTGCCCGACGACCAGTACCCCAAGATTCCGGGCATCTTGCGCGGGCTGCGCGGCTACGATGCGCTCACGGGCCCGCTGCTGGCCATGCCCCGGCTGCCCAAGAGCGGCAAGGTATTCAACAACAACAAGGTAACCGACCACCACGCCATCATTCCGACCGGCAGCGGCGGGCCCAGCGGCGGCATGGAAAGCAGCGTGTACGATATCATCACGCGCCGCTTCATCGCCGCTTTCTACCCCGACTGTGAGGTAAGCAACACCACCGTGCTGGCCGAGGCGGCGGGCTTCCTCTTCCGAGTGCGCGGCCGCCAAATCCTGAGTCCCGGCTGGCGCGTGGTGTATGGCGACCCCGCCCAGCAAGCCGCGCCTAAACCGGCGCCCGCCCAGGGCGAGAAAGCCACCGGCGCCGAAGATGACGATGCCGTGAGCACCGTGCTGCCGGCCTTTACGAAGGGCGAGAGCGGCCCGCACACCCCTAGGCTGGAAAGCAAGATGACCCAGCCGCCCAAAGACTACACCGAGGCCAGCCTGCTGCGCGGCATGGAAACGGCCGGCCGCAACATCGACGATGACGAGCTGCGCCTGGCCATGAAGGAGAACGGCATCGGCCGCCCCAGCACCCGCGCCGCCATCATCGAAACGCTGTTCAAGCGCAATTACATCAAGCGCGACAAGAAGCGCCTGCTGCCCACGCCTACCGGCATTGAGCTGATTGGCCTCATCCGCAACCCCACGCTGAAATCGGCCGAGCTGACGGGGCAGTGGGAACGGAAGCTGCGCCAGATTGAGCGCAACGAGCTGCCGTCTGACCAGTTCCTGGATGAGCTAAAAGGCCTGGTGCGCGAAATGGTGCAGGAAGTGAAAACCGACCGCGGCGGCCGCATGGTAACGAGCGGCAGCGCCGAAAAAGCCCTGGCCGAAGCTCCCGCCGCGGCTGGCGCCAAAAGCACGCCCGCCGGCTTCCAGGCCAAAACGCCCGGTGCTCCGGCTGCCGGCGCCGGCGGCCTAGGCCCCTGCCCGGCTTGTAAGACCGGCCACGTGCTGCGCGGCAAAACCGCCTTTGGCTGCGCTCGCTTCCGCGAGGGCTGCCAGTGGCGGCTGCCGGCCGAGGTGCTGGGCAAGAAGCTGACCGACCCGCAGGTGAAGGCGCTGCTGAGCAAGGGCCGCACCCAGCTCATCAAAGGCTTCATGACGGGCGCGGGCGAGAAGCTCGACGGCGCCCTCACGCTCGACGCTAACTTGCAGCCCGAGCTGCTGCCCGCCGCCGAAAGCAAGCCCACCACCGCCACCGACCCCGGCCAGGTGCCCTGCCCGGTGTGCAAGCTCGGCACCATGCTCAAAGGCAGCAGCGCCTACGGCTGCTCGCGCTTCCGCGAAGACTGCCAGTTCCGGGTGCCCTTTGAGTGGGGCGGTAAGAAGCTGACCGACACCCAACTGCGCCAGCTGCTGCGCAAGGGTGAAACCGGCGTCATTAAGGGCTTCACATCGGCCAAAACTGGCAAGAAGTACGACGCTGCGCTGAAGGTGGACGAGGGGCGCGTGGTGCCGGTGTTCGCGTAGGGGCCTTAGGGCCCGCCGAGCGCCCAAAGCCTCGCGCCGGTGTTGGTGGATGAGTTGCCGCCCTAGGGCCTGGCTGGGTGCCCAAAGCCCCGCGCTGGCGCCCGCTATAGCCCCTGATGGCAGGCGGGCCGATTGGCCCAAAATGTCCGGTGAATGGCCATTGGGTGCAAGCGGTAGCCGGTACTTTTGGCCTTATGAAAGCCCTGCCCCACCTGGTGTTCGTAGTGCCGCCCGCCGTGCACCTGCTGGACCTAACCGGGCCGGCGCAGGTTTTCTACGAGGCTGCCACCTACGGCCAGCCCTACCGGCTCACGTTTTGCTCTTACCAGTCGGCCGTGAGCAGTTCGGCCGGCCTAGGGCTGGGCCCGCTGGTGCCGTTTGCCGACGTGCCGCTGGCCCCCGGCGACTTCGTATTTGTGCCGGGGCTGGAAATGGACTACCTGCGGTCGGACGCTTTTCGGCGGGAGGGAGCCGCCTTTTTTGAGTGGCTGCGGCAGCTGCATGGCCGCGGCGTGCGCGTGTGCTCCATCTGCACCGGCGCGTTTATGTTGGCGCACGCTGGGCTGCTGAACGGAAAAAAATGCACCACCCACTGGCGGCGCCTGGCCGAGCTGCAGGCGCGCTACCCGCTGGTGCGGGCCCAGCCCGACACGCTGTTTGTGCAGGACGGCGACATTACGACCAGCGCGGGCGTCACGGCCGGCATCGACCTGGCGCTGTACCTGCTGGAGGAGCGGCACGGGCCCCTATTTGCCACTAAAGTGGCGCGCGAGCTGGTGGTATATACCCGCCGCAGCGCGCAGCACCGCCAGCTCAGCATCTACCTCGATTACCGCAACCACCTGCACGCGGGTGTGCACCAGGTGCAAGACTGGCTGGCTGATAACCTCGCCGCCGGGGCCACCCTCGAAACCCTGGCCGAGCTGGTGCACATGAGCCCGCGCACCCTCACGCGCACCTTCCGCAAGGCTACCGGCATCAGCATTCAGCAGTACACCGCCGCCCTGCGCCGGGAGCTGGCCGCCGTGCTGCGCCACGACCCCGCGCTCACGCAGGAAAGCATCGCCGCGCAGTGCGGCTTCCGCAGCGTGCGGCAGCTGCGGCGCATCTGGCCCGCCCTGGCGAGCTAACCGTTCACTTGCCGCTTTACCTCTTTTTTGTAGTGTCATGAAAACCAAAATTCTGCTATTTATCTGCCTGTTAGCTGCTTGGTGTGTCAACCAGTTTCCTGCCCAGGCAACGGGGGGCCTAGGCGCGGTGCAGGCGTGGCACTGCGCCCCCTGCGGCGGGGCGTGCGACGCCGATACGTATGCCGCCGCGGGCACGTGCGCCCACTGCGGTATGGCGCTGGTGCAGTCGGCTGCTAATTCGGCCGGTTCCGAGCGCGCTCCAGCCTTAATTCCTGGCCGGCGCAACGTGGCTATTTTGGTGTACAAAAACATGGAAATCCTCGACTTTGCGGGTCCTGGTGAGGTGTTTTCCGTGGCGGGCTTCAACGTGTACACCGTGGCCGTGGCGCCGGAGCCCATTAGCAGCCAGGGCTTTGTTGTCATTACGCCAAACTACACCCTCGCCAACTGCCCGCCGCCCGACATTGTGGTGGTGCCCGGCGGCGACACGGAGCCCATTCTGGCGGACGCCGCCCTGGTAAAGTGGGTGCAAACCCAGGCCGCCCACGCGGAGGTGCTGCTGTCGGTGTGCACGGGCGCGGGCCTGCTGGGCAAAGCGGGCTTGCTGGATGGCAAGCAGGCCACCACCTACCACGATTACCTCGACGCCTTGCAGCGGGCCAACCCCAAAGCCAAGGTGCTGCGCGGCACGCGCTACGTCGATAACGGCCAGGTTATCACCACCGCTGGCATTTCGGCCGGCATCGATGGCTCGCTGCACGTGGTGGCCAATCTGCTCGGCGAGGAAGCCGCCCGGCAAGTGGCCCGAACGATGGAATACGACAAGTGGCAACCCAACCAGGGCCTAGTGGTGAAGGCGCCCACTGCCACCGCCGCGCCCAGGTAGCCAGGGCTACCGGCTCCCCAACTGGTAGTGCAGCTTCATGCTGAAGATATTGTGCCGGTCGAAGTCGGTGGCGAAGTAGGGCTCCAGGCTAACGGCGCGCAGGCCCGCGGGCAGGCGCAGGTTGGCGCTGGCGAAGGCCAGGCTGGGGGTGGGATAGTGCGCTGAATTAGCGTAGCCCAGTAACAGCTGGCCGCCGCCCGCCTGGCCCAGCCCCGACCCTAGGGCCAGCCGAGTAGTATAAGCGCCTAGGGCATTTTCGGCGCCGTAGCCCGCATCGGCTTGTGCAAATAGCAACTGCGGGTTTCCCACGCGAAGCATTCCTTCAGGCATGAAAAAAGCCGCCTGAGTGGAGTTGTCATTCACGAAATAACTATAATGACCTAAATCACCGAGGTGTGCGCCTATACGGAAGCCTAGAGTTGACCAACCTCTGCCAACACTGGCTTCTAAGTAGCCATGCGCATCAACTAAAGCATAGGATTCGGTAGATAACGATGGAGTTGTGGTGAATACAGGCTGCAAGTCGATGCGTTGCTGGCCCGCCCACAGTCCTCCTCCCACTGTTACGTAGCCGCTCCGCCCATTTTGGCGCTCACGTTGCCTGGCAATCTCAATGCCACCTGCCCGCACCTGCTGATGCAGGTTATAGGTAGTGCCGCCCCCGCAGCCCGAACCATTACTGAATTTATTGAATGCATCATGGTCGCTACCGATGAGGCCCCCAGTAAGGGTTAAGGTTTGGCCTTGCTGAGCGATAGGCTCTTGTGCTGGCGCGGGCGCCTGGGCCGTAGCCAGCAGCAGCGCGCCGCCCAGCAGCACGGCCAGCGGCAGGCCCGCCAGGCGCGGCACCCCGCGGCCCAGGGTTACCAGCCAGGTGTGCCCTTCGGCCAGCAGTACCAGCAGCAGTAGCAGTTGCAGCACCGCCGTTTCAGCCAGCGACAGGGTGGTCGGAGCCAGCCGGGTGGTGGCGGCCAGCAGCCCTAGGGCCAGCAGCGCCGTGGTAATCGGGCGGGGCGCGGGCAAGGCTGCGGGCGCCGGCCGGCGCTGGCGCACCAGCCACGCCCAGCCGCCGAGCAGCAGCAGGGTTTCGGCCAGCATCAGCCACTGCATACCCACCAGCGTTACACCGCCCACAACTACGGGTGCGGCCAGCAGCGGCTCGCCGGCTGGGTCGCGCCAAAACTCCACCGCGAAGCGGCCCAGACACAGCAGCCCCAGGCCCAGCAGGTAGCGGCTACCGGCCGGCCAGGCGCGGCGCCGCAGCAGGTGCAGCGCCAGGCCCGCCCCGGCGCACAGCAACAGCTGCAGCAGCTGGGTAGGCACTAGCACGTGGGTGTGGGCGGCCCCGGCCGGCAGCTGCCCTAGGGCCACCTGAATAACATAAGCCGCTGAGCCGGGCCTGTAGGCCACGCCCCAGGCGCCAGTGGTGGCCGTGCCCCAGCAGCAGCCGGCCAGCACGCAGCCCACACTTTGCACGGCTAGCGCCCAGCACAGCGGCGCGGCCAGCGCATCGAGCACCGCCCGCACCCGCAGGCCCAGCAGCGGCCCTAGGGCCAGCACTACCAGAAAGCTGCCCCAGGCCCCGCCAATAATGGAGCGCGGCCCGCCGGCCAGCGCCTGCACGGCGGCCGCGTCGCCGCGCAGCCAGCCTGGCCACTGCCCTAACGGCAGCAGCACCAGCTGACAACCCAGCACCAGCCCTAGGGTAGTGGCGGCCACCAGCGGCAGCCAGGCCCGCTGCGCATAGCCGCGCCGGTAGCCCTGGCCCAGCAGCAAGGCCACGTACACGGCAAAGGCCACCACTTGGGCGGCCTCGTAATAAGGATGCCCTAGCGGGCTCGGCAGGAGTAAGGGTAGCGGCATAGCTCAGAAAGGCAGATTGTGCTGCCGAAGCTACTGGGCTATGCTCACCGGACGTATAGCAAAACTGCGCTGCCTCTGACGCTAGGCTAGTAGGCTTGTCTTATATAAAGCGCTAGCCATAAGTAGTATAGGCTGGTGACGGCCTGACTTTGAGAAAGCGCCGGGGTGGCTACTTACTTAACCCAAAATGCAGGATAGCGCCGCAGTGTTCCCTCCTCCGCGAAGGAAGTAACGCCTGGCGCCACCCCGCACTCAGGTTGACTACTTAATTGCTGGTGAGAAGCTTACGGTTGCCCCAGCGCTTATTTATACGCATGCGTGGCATAGCCGCCGTCCACCAGCAGCTCAGTTCTCGTGATGTGGCATTAACTCTCTTTTTTTATGAAGACCCAGAATCCCCGTTCTACCTATCCCATCAGCTTTTCGCTGGCTATGCTCGGCGATAGGTGGACGATGATTATTCTGCGCGACATGGTCTTCGTAGGCAAATCGACTGTATGGCGAGTTTCTACAATCGCCCAAAAAGGTGGCAACCGACATCCTCGCGACGCTCGAAGCGCAAGGCTTGGTGACCAAGCAAGTCACCGCCGACAAGAAAGCTAAGTTCACCTATCGCCTTACGGAAAAAGGCCTGGGTTTGCTTCCGCTGCTGATGGAACTCACTCAGTGGGGGCACAAAATACCATCCGGCGGGGGGCAACCCGGCCCTGCTCCACGAACTAACCACGGATAGGGAGGGCCCCTTAAGGTAAATGCATTAAAATTGAAGGCAGCGGTGGCGGTGCTCGTCGCTGAGGGCACATGGGTTCTGCTTGTGCTGGAAGCTGATGCGCTCGGGTAAGGCTTGCAAGAGCCGCAGCACCAGCTGGCGGATGGCGGCGTAGTTGGCGGCGGCTTGCTCCGCCCGCTTGCGGCTTTGGTCCTCGCCCAGCACCACATCCAGCACCCAGTGCAAGTGATGCTCGATGCCCCAGTGGCGGCGCACTACGTGCATGAACGTGGCGGCCGGCACCGTTAGCGAACTCAGGTAGTAGCGCGTGAGCGTTACCGGCTCGGCCGCGCTCGGCACCTGGGGCTGCGGCCGGGTGGGGCCACTGCGCCCGCAATGCTTCCGGTAAAACGCTGGCCGGCAGCACCCGGCATGACCGGGTTTTCACGCGGGCGTGACGCGGTAACTCCGCTGGGGCTTGCTAGGTAGCGACCGTCGGAGCTGGGGCGAAAGCCAGTTGTGCGGCCGGCGGTAACTGGCGCTGGCGGCCCTTGAGCGCCAGTACGTAGTCGGCCCCGGCCTGCGTGAGCGCGGCGGCTGTCGAGGGCTGGGTGAAACCCGCATCGGCGCTCATCACGCAGCCGCGCACACCGAGCAGGGCCAGCAGTACGCGCGGTTCGTTGGCTGGTGACTGCCGTCTCGTACTGGCCCAGGCACACGCCAGCTTCATCGCACCAGGCGTGCAGCAGCGTCACGGGCGTGTGCCCGCCCTGGGCGTGCGCCGTCTGCGCCTGCTAGGCCGTAACTGAACGGCGCAGGGACGCTTAGGTGGGTGCCGCCGGGCAGCCGCACCGTGCGGGTACTCCACTGCACCGAGCAGCGCTCGACCTGGCGCAAGTCCAGTAGACTCATGACGCGGTTTACCGTGTTATGCGAGGGGATACCTTGGGCGTAAGGCAGGTCTTGGCGGAGCCAGGCCAGCTTGAGGCGCGGCCGAGGGTAGTAGTCGAAGTCGGCCTTGAGCAGCACGTCCTGCACGCCCGAGGTGAAGCTGGCTCGGCTGTCCTCGCGCAGCGGCGCGCCCGGCGAGGAATCCTAGGCCTGGTAGCTCAGCTCATTGGCGTAGCGGTAGCGGCGAGCGTGGCGCGGCCGAAGAGTTGAGACGTAAGCGTGCGCTGCCAGCGCAGGGAGGCTAGCGCGTTGCCGTAGCGCAGGTCGCTGCCGGCCTGGTAGCGCAGCTCCCCGCCCGGCACGGGCGTGGTCTGGAGCCGCTGCGTGACGAAGAGCCGGTCGCCGCCCAGGTAAAAGGCCGCCAGCAGTTAGTCGCGGGGCGCGAGCTGGTGGCTGAGCTTGGCGCTGGCATCGTAGAACGAGTAGCCCATCACGCTGGCCCCCTCGGAGTCAAGCGAGCTAGCCACGCGCGAAAACAAGTCCAGGTTGCCGCGCCGCGCCGACACGAGGGAGGTGGTGCGGCCCTTATTCAGCGGGCCTTCGAGCGAGAAGTGGGTGGCCAGCACCCCTAGGCCGGCGTGGCCACTGAGCTGCTGCTTGTTGCTTTCCTTCAGGCGCACGTCTAGCATGGCCGAGAGCCGGCCCCCGTAGCGGGCCGGGAAGTCGCCCTTCAGCAGGCGGATGTCGCGGATGGCGTGGGCATCGAACACGAACAAAAAGCCGCCCACGTGGCTGACGTAGTACAGGGGCACGTCGTCGAGCAGGGTCAGGTAATGAGTGGCGGGGCGTAAAAACTGTCCGTGACGTACTGCATGCTGCTTCGACGATTAAACAAGGGCGCGGCTGCCTAACTCCTACGTTTAGCAACCAAGAAACGGGTAGTTTTGGTCGCCTGTAACGGCGGCGAGCCTGGCTCATCCGTCGGTTGCTGCTAACGCCTGTATGAACCGATTTGACCGCATCGTCGCCATTCTCATTCAGCTGCAAACCCGGCGGGTGGTGAGCGGCCCCTCGCTGGCCGCCCGGTTTGAGGTGAGTCTGCGCACCATCTACCGCGACATCCGCACGCTGGAGCTGGCCGGCGTGCCGCTCCTTGGCGAGCCCAAAATAGGCTATTCGCTGGCCGAAGGCTACCGTTTGCCGCCGGTCATGTTCACCCGGGAGGAAGCGGCGGCGCTGCTCACGGCCGAGAAGCTGGCCACCCGCCTCACGGATGCGCCCACGGCCCAGCTCAGCGGGGCCGCGATGGACAAATTGCGCGCCGTACTGCGCCGCCCTGACCGCGACTACCTGGCTGCGCTGACGCCCCACATCCAGGTGGTGCGGCCCACCGAGCAGTTCCCTGAGTCCAGCACCTACCAGCAGCTGGTGGCAGCTGTCGCTACGCACCAGCTGGTCCATATCCAGTACCAAGCGAGCGCCACCGAGCCGGCGACGCCCCGCGACATCGAGCCGATTGGGCTGTATCTGACCCAGCACTGGCACGTGGTGGCGTACTGCCGGCTGCGGCAGGCCTTCCGCAACTTCCGCCTCGACCGCATGCAGCAGGTAGTACTAAGCCCCGAGGTCTTTGCCCCGCGCCCCGAAACGCTACGGCAGTACTGGGCCGACCGGGCCAACACCTCGCAGCGCAAGAAGGTGGTCGTGCGCCTGCAGCTGGCGCAGACATCCCGTAGCCTGGCGCAGCGCCTGCACGATACCAAGCGCCAGTACGGTTGGGCGCACGAGCAAACCCTGCCCGATGGCAGCGTCGAAATGACGTTGTACCTGGGCTCGTTGCCCTACCTGGCGGCCTGGCTACTGCCCTACGCCGGGGCTGTAACGGTGGTCGAGCCGCCCGCGCTACGGACGCACTTATGCGAGCTGGCGCAGCAGGCGCACCACTTTTTTTGCCCGCCGGCTTCCAATGCTGACACAGGGCTGTCATAGGTGGCGCGGACCTTTGTAGAGCAGTGCAGCAAGGGTGCTGGCTGGTCCTTTTTTCCTTCTTTTTCTATGTTCAACGTCGTGTCCAACATCCACTGGCTGAGTGTACTGGCCGCCTTTGTTGCCTATTACCTGCTCGGGGCCCTGTGGTACCTAGTGCTGTTTCCGCAGCCCTACAAGGTGTCGCTGGGCAAGGCCCACGAAACGCTCCAAAACCAGTCAGCTTTGTTTGTCGTGGGGCCGGGCGTGTGCGTGCTGGTTTCCGTGCTGGCCACGGCGCTCCTGTTTCAGGCGCTGCACATTGCCAGCTACGGCGACGCGCTAGGCCTAGCAGTAGTAGTGGGCGTGGGCTACCTAGTGGCCAATACCACCAACATCGCCATTAACCCCAATATCCCGCAGCCCTTCCTCTACAGCGCCATCACCAGCAGCTACCACCTGGTCGGCATCACCCTCACCTGCCTTCTCCTGGCCGCGCTACGGTAGGGGCGGTGACGCGGCAGCGGGTGCAATGGCCACCCGCTGCCGCGTCCGCTTTCTGTCCGGTTGGCACAAACGCAGGGCCTTGCCACTGCCGGGCGAGTTCATGGTGCTTTTCTTTTCCACTTACTGCCGCCCGCTATGTCTTCCGCGCACACCCTAGGCCAACCCAACTCGACGCCCGCCTGGCTCGACCGCCGCCTGTTTCCCTTTACCAGCCGCTGGCTAACCATCGAAGGCCACACGCTGCACTACCTTGACGAGGGCACGGGCCCCACCCTGCTGCTGCTGCACGGCAACCCAACGTGGTCGTTTCTCTATCGGCACCTGGTGCGGCAGCTGGCCCCGCATTTTCGCTGCATCGCGCTCGACTACCCTGGCTTTGGGCTCAGCACGGCGGGACCGGGCTACGGCTTCACCCCGCGCGAGCATTCCCACCTCGTGGAGCAAGTAGTTGAGCAGCTCGGCCTGCGCGACCTGTGTATTATGGTGCAGGACTGGGGTGGTCCTATCGGGCTGGGCTTTGCCGGGCGCCGGCCCGAGCTGGTGCACTCGCTCATTTTGGGCAACACCTTCGCCTGGCCGGCCACGGGTTCAGCGGGCCTGACCATCTTCTCCAAGCTATTCGGCGGCCGCCTGGCCCGCTGGCTCATCACGCGCTACAACGCGCTGGCCCGCTGGCTCATTCCGGCCGGCATCAACCGAAAGCTCACGCCCGCCGAGTTGGCGGCGTACCTAGGGCCGTTTTCCACGCCGGCCGCGCGGCTGCCCACCTGGATTTTCCCGAAGGAAATCACCGGCAGCCGCGCTTACCTAGCGGAGGTGGAAACCGGCTTGGCCCGGCTGCGCGACAAGCCGGCCCTGGTGGTATGGGGCGAGGCCGATGGCGCCTTTCGCAAGCCCGACCGCCTGCGCTTGCAGCAGTATTTTCCCGCGCACCGCGTATGCCTGCTGCCGCAGGCCAAGCACTTCATTCAGGAAAACGCCCCCGATGAAATCTGCGCGGCTATTCGGGCGTTCGCGCAGTAGGTAAGCCGCTGTCTATTCACTCGCTTGTACTACTGTTAACTGCTGCCCATGAAACCGTTGGAATCCCTGCTCACCTTCACTCCCACCAACCAGGCCGAGTGGCGGGCCTGGCTGCAAGTCCACCACGCCGAGCCCACCGGCATCTGGCTGGTGTACTACCGCCAGGCAACCGGCCAGCCGACTATCAGCGTGAGCGAGGCCACCGACGAGGCCCTGTGTTTCGGGTGGATAAATGGGCAGGGCCGGCCGCTGGATGCCAACCGCTACCTCAGCTACTTTGGGCCGCGCAAGCCCGGCAGCGGGTGGTCGCGGGTAAATAAAACCAAGATTGCGCACCTGCTGGCTACCGGCCAAATGGCCCCGGCTGGGCTGGCCCGCATCGAGGCGGCCTGCCAGGATGGCTCGTGGACGCTGCTCGACGAGGTGGAGCAATTAATAGTGCCGGCCGACCTGGCGGCTGCCCTGCAAGCCCAGCCGCCCGCCGCCGACTTTTTTGCCAGCCTCTCGCGCACCGACCGGCGTAATCTGCTGCAATGGCTGGTACTGGCCCGGCGCCCCGCTACCCGCCAGCGCCGGCTTGCTGCCATCGCCGACCTGGCGGCAAAAGCCCACGCAGTTTGGCAGCCGCCGCCGGGCGACTGAGCCGGGGGCGCCGCCCCAGAAGGCTGCGAAGCCGACAAACCGTGCTAACTAACATAGGACATTAACCGTGCGGTACTGAAGTGGTCTAACTGAGGGAGACAGAATTGGGCAATAAGGCGAGCCATCCTGCTTGAAATGGCTGACGACCTTTATTACGAAATCCACTAACTACGTTTCCTACACCTCAGCGCACCAGAACAGGTCAAACATTTCCCGCATTCGAGTGCTAGAACGTACGTTGAACTACGTTTGGACTACTCATGAAAACGCCTTCTCAGTGGAAATAAGGCGTGTTTCGACACCACCAAGCACAACTACCAGAGACCATATTGGATTACGTACCCATAGGAAGAGCAACTTAAGCGATTACCGCGCTATCTCTTGCTCGTAGCCAGCTTTTAGTAATCTATGGTTCAATGACTTGATGAGTAGTACCCCCGGGGCAATCCGTCTACTAGTCCCAGATGGCCCTAGGGGCTACTAGTCCGGCAGGGAATATAGTTCTCTCAAATTTATGCTCGATGGCGTTTTGGCTTAAACAATGAGCATTTTGGTTAAGCCCCGGCCCGGCAGCGCGGCGGAACTTTGCCTTGTCAATCAACCCAACCTGTTATGAAAGCAGTGAGAATCCACGAGTTTGGCGGTCCCGAGGTGCTGCGCGTAGAGGACGTAGCCCGGCCCGAGCCGGCGGCCGACGAAATCCTGCTGCAAGTGTATGCCAGTGGCGTGAACCCCGCCGACTGGGTGGTGCGCGAGGGCGGCAATGACGTATTGCACGCCCATCTGACCTTGCCCCTGACCCTAGGCTGGGATGCGGCTGGCGTGGTGGCGGCCGTGGGCCGCGATGTAACCACCTTCCAGCCCGGCGATGCCGTGTACGGTGAGCCGAACTTCCCTGGCGACGGCAGCTACGCCGAGTACCTTACCTCCCGCGCCAGCCAGTTTGCCTTAAAACCCCGCAGCCTCAGCTTTGTGGAGGCGGCCGGGGTGCCGCTGGCCGGCCTCACGGCCTGGACGGCCCTCTTCGAGCAGGGCAGGCTGCAAGCCGGCCAGCGCATCCTCATCCAAGGGGCCTCGGGCGGGGTGGGCGGCTTCGCCGTGCAGTTTGCCAAGGCTAAGGGCGCCTACGTCATCGCCACTGCGTCGGCCGCCAACCTCGACTACGTGCGCGGGCTAGGGGCCGATGAGGTGCTCGACTACCGCACCCAACCGGTGGGCGAACTGGTGCGCGGCGTGGACGTGGTGCTGGAAGCCTCGCCCGTGCGCGACAATGCTGAGCGGGTGAAAGTCGTGCCGGCCCTGAAGCCCGGCGGTATCTTCGTGACGGTGAACCTCGATGCGCCGTTTGACGAGGCCATGCAAGCGGCCCTGGCGAAGCAGCAAGCCACGGGCGAGCTGTCGAATAACCAGGCGCGGGGCGAGTGGCTAACCGAAATCGCCCAGCTCATTGATGCGGGGCAAGTCAAGGTGTTCGTCAGCCAGGTGTTCCCGCTGGAGCAGGTGGCCGAGGCGCACCGCGCCAGCCAGACCTGGCGCACCAGGGGCAAGCTGGTGCTGCAAATTCACCCCGAAGACGAGCCGGCATGAAGCGCTTCGCCACCATCAGCGAGTTCCACGAGTTCCGGCACCTGCCCCCGCCGCTGCACCCGCTGCTGAGCGTGGTAGACGTGGGCACCGTGCCGCCGCTGTGGCCCGGCGAGGAGCCGGAGAACCTCGTGCTGGACTTCTACGCTTTCTCGGTCAAGCGCATGCGTAATTTTCGCATTCGCTACGGGCAGCAGCCGTTTGATTTTAACGAGGGCATTATGTCCTTCCTAGCCCCCGGCCAGGTGTTCAGCGTGGCCGTGGCCGACGCGACGGAGGAAGCCGAGAAATCGGGGTGGGCGGTGTACATCCACCCCGATTTCCTGTGGCAGACCCCGCTGGCTACCACCATCCGGCAGTACGATTTCTGGGACTATGGGCTGCGGGAGGCGCTGTTTTTGTCGGCCCGCGAGGAGGCCACCATCCTGGGCGTCATCGCGGCGCTCAACCAGGAGTACCAGGCTACGCTCGACCAGTTCAGCAAACCCATCATTGTGGCGCAGCTCGAAAGCCTGCTGCGCTACGCCGACCGCTACTACCACCGCCAGTTCCTGACCCGCGAGAAAGCCAACCACGAGGTGTTGACCCGGCTCGACGCGCTGCTGCGGGCCTACTTCGACCGCGCCGACCTGGCCCAGCGCGGCCTGCCCACGGTGCAGTACGTGGCGGAGTGCCTGCACACCTCCCCCAAGTACTTGAGCAGCCTGCTGCGGGTGCTCACCGGCCAGAACACGCAGCAGCACATTCACGAGCGGCTGCTGGCCAAGGCCAAGGAGCAGCTGTCGGCCACCAGCCTCACGGTCAGCGAAATCGCCTACCAGCTGGGCTTCGAGCACTTGCAGTCGTTCAGCAAACTATTCAAGGCCAAGACCGGCTGCTCGCCGCTGGAATTTCGGGCCTCGTTCAACTGACGTGGGCCGGGCCTGCTACCGGCCGAAACGGGCTAGGAACGAGAAGTCGGGCTGATGCATGGCCAACTCGTTGCGGCTGGTCTGCGCCTGGGCCGCCTGGGCGTAGGTTCGCATCTGCTGCTCGTAGTCGGCGATGGCCGCCTCCAGGCTGACGAAAGCGCCCGGCCGGGTCAGGTTGTCGGCCAGCAGCCGAGCATCGCGCAGGCCGGTATTGGCCCCCTCGCCGGCGAAAGGCGGCATCACGTGGGCCGCGTCGCCGATGAGGGTGATGAGGGCCGGGCGCGCGGCGTGCCAGGGCTGGGCAAGCGACAGCTGTCGGGCGGGCAGTCCCACAAAGAAGGTCGAAGCCGCGAACAATTCCTGGAAGCACGCCGGCCCGTCAGCGAATAGCGCCGCCAGGAAGGCCCGCGCCTGCGCCGGCTGCCCGAAGTCCGGGGCGCTGTCGCGCAGCCAGTCGGCTGGTTGGCGGAAACTCACGTTGTAGGTCAGCGCCCCATTGTTGTCGGGGTGCGCTACCAGCGTGCGGCCCTGGTGGGCGTACATCAGGATGTTGCCGCCGCAGCGCTGGTAGAAGTTCGGGCAGGCGCGGGCGGGCTCTGTCACCTCGCCCTGCACGATGAACGTGCCCGTGTACGCGGCCTGCGCGTCGGTGACGAAGTGCCGGGCCTGCGACAGCCCCCCGTTGGCCCCGATAACCACGTCGGCCGTGGCCTCGGGGCCACCCTCGAAATGCAGCTGCCAGTTGCCGGCTCGGGACTCCAGCCGGGTGAACTTGTGGCCCCACTGCACCGTGCCGGGCGCCAGGCTGCCGAGCAGCAGTTGGCGCAGGGCGTAGCGGTTTATTTCGGGGGTGGCCGTGTTGGGCGGCGTGGTGAGCTGCACCCGGCACTGCGCATCCACCAGCGTGCGGCCGATGGGCCGGGCCTGGGCAAAGTAGTCGGCCAGCAGGCCAGCCGCGCGCAGGGCGGGCTGCCCGGTTTCTTGGTGCAGGTCGAGGGTGCCACCCCACACGCGGGCCTGGGCGCTGGCATCGCGCTCGTATACGGTGACGGCCACCCCCTGCTGCTGCAGCAGGCGGGCCATCGTCAGCCCCACCGGCCCGGCCCCGAGGATGGCCACGGTCTTGTCTTGTAGAAGCATAAATTTAGATGGTATGCGAGTCGCAAAAGTGCGTCGCCGCGCCGGGCCAGGCTTGTACAAATGCGACAAAATCGGGTTGATTCGGCCTCGGCACTACTGCGGTACTATCGAAGCAGGCGAGCCGGCCAGGCCGCCGCGCTGGCGGAACGCGCCCGGTGAAGTACCCACCACCCGGCGAAACAGGCGACTGAAATACTTGGGGTCGTCGAAGTGCAGGCGGTAGGCGACCTCACTCACCGGCAGGCCCGGCTGGACGAGCAGGCGCTGCGCCTCGCGCACCAGTTCCTGTTGCAGGTGGTGGGTAAGCGAAAAGCCCGTGACGGCCCGCACGGTGTCGTTGAGGTAGCGGACCGATACGTGCAGGGCCGCGGCATAGTCGGCCGGCCGCGGGCGGGCCGCAGCCGGCTGGCGCAGCAACTGCCGGAAAGCTCGGGTCAGCTCTAACTGCCGCGCCGAGTGCTGGCCGAGTACCTGCTGCTCGCTGGCCGTGGCAGCGGCCACCACTTGGTAGCCGACTGCCTGCACCAGCGCCTGCACGATGGGCAACCGAAATAGCTGCTGCTCATCGCCTTGCAGGAGGTGAATCTGCCGCAGCAGGGTGAGTAGCAGTTCGGCGGCCGGCGCAGTAAGGGGCAGCAGCAGCGGGTCGGCGAGGCGCTGCTCCAGCAGGTCGCGCAGCGGCGCGGCAAGCAGGGCCGGCGCAAAGGCCAGGTACCAGCCCCGCGCCGGCCCGGTCGTTACTACGCGGTGTATTTGGCCCGGATACAGCAAAAAAAGCATCTGGCGACCCAGGTGCACCGGCCGGAAATCTACTTCCAGCTCCATCGTGCCTTCCTTCAGCAGCAGGCAATAATAGTAGTCGTGGCGGTGCGGCTGGGCCACCTCGTCGGGGGGGCTCACCGACTTATCAGCCAGCAGCGGCACCGCGTACACGTCCGCGAACTTCTCCTGCATCGGGTGCAGCGGCACGCGGGCTTTTCGGGGCATGGGGCGGAAGGGGGGAATGACGGGCGGTAGTACGCGGTTGAAGCTACGCTAGCCCGCGCTGAAACTCGCTGTGCCGCCGGGCATCCGTCGGCGAGGTAAACAGCGCGGCCAGCTTGGCGCGGGCCACTTGCCGCCGAAATGCCCCGTGCTGCGTCGCGTCGCCTGCGTCGTGCAGCATATCCGTCATTTCTACGGCAAACTCCTGGTAGCGCCACACATGAGCCAGGCAGGTATCGGAATACGTTTGCAGGGCGGTTTCATCGTGCGCGTGCACGGCTTGGCGCAGGGCCTGGGCCAGTACGTCCACGTCGTAGAGGGCCAGGTTCATGCCCTTGGCGCTGGCCGGGGGCACCAGGTGGGCCGCGTCGCCGGCCAGAAACAAGCGGCCGTACTGCATGGGGGCGTGCACTACCGAGCGCAGCGGCACGAAGAACTTGTCGAGTACCGGCGCCTCAGGCAGCGTGGCATCGCCGGTCCGCCGCCGGATTTCGTGCCACAACCGCTCGTTGGGCCAGTCCTCGGCCGTGTCGCTGAGGGCACATTGCAGGTAGTAGCGGCTGCGCTGGGGGCCGCGCGGCAGCTGCCCTACGAAGCCATAATCGCTCACGCCCATGATGGGGTGGCCCACTAGGGGGGCTTCCACCAGCGCGGCCAACCAGGCGTAGCCAAATTCGTGGTGGTAAGTAGTGAGCACCCCGGCCGGGATGGCCGCCCGGCTGGTGCCCCGGCTGCCGTCGCAGCCCACCACGTAGGCGCAGCTCAATTCGTGAGCACCCGTGGCATCCGCGTAGCGCACGCGAGGGCGTTCGCTGTCCGTTAGGTCAATAGATAAGTCGGTTACGCCGAAGCGCACGTCGCCGGCGCGCTGGTCGAGTAGCTCGCGCAACAGGTTGTGCACCAGCATTTGCTGGGTACAGAAGCGACCCTGGCTGCCGTCGTCGCTGCTTAGTTCGAAAATACGGCTGGTGCCGTCGAGGCGGTAGTCAATGGTCTGGGCCACGGGGCCACCAAGCAGCTGGTCGGCCAGGCCCCAGCGCTCAAACATCCGCACACCCCGCGCCTCCACTACGCCAGCCCGCTGGCGCTGCTCCAGGTAGGCCCGGTCGCGGCGCTCCAGCACCACGCAGGGTACTCCGGCCTGGTGCAGAAAGGTAGCCAGGGTCAGGCCGGCCACGCCGGCCCCCACGATAGCCACGGTAGTTTCCATAGACAATTCCATGTTGTTTTTTATCGCTGGTGAACAGGGACAAAGGTCACCTAGTCACTGCTGCGAAAAGGGGTAGCCGGCGCGGTTTCAGGTGGACGATTCGCGGTTAGTAGCGGTTCGATGCCTGGTGAGCGATGGCTGCCGCGATTAAGCTACAAACTCCCGCAATCCGGTTAGGTGGGGGGTAATCGCCGGGCCAGACCTTTGTCCCTGTTCACCCATCTCCCTTTTCGGTATGACTCCGCAACCCCAAGCAGCCGGTGCAGCTAGCCCGGCCCCTAAAATCTGGTTTATCACGGGTGCCTCCCGGGGCTTCGGCCGCATCTGGACCGAGGCGGCCCTACAGCGCGGCGACAAAGTAGCCGCCACCGCCCGCCAATTGGCCAGCCTCGCCGACCTGCCCGCAACATACGGCGACCTCGTGCTGACGCTAGAACTGGACGTAACCAACCCGGCGCAAGTGAAAGCGGCTGTAGCCCAGGCCCACGCCCACTTCGGCCGGCTCGACGTAGTGCTCAACAACGCTGGCTACTCGCTGGTCGGGACCGTGGAGGAAGCCAGCCTTGACGACGTGCGTGCGCTGTACGAAACCAACGTGTTCGGCACGCTGGCCGTTATTCAGGCGGCGCTACCCTTGTTGCGGGCGCAGGGCCACGGCCACATACTGGGCGTTTCTAGCGGCCTAGGCCACTATACCTTACCGGTTATCGGCTACTACTGCTCCACTAAGTGGGCTTTTGAGGCCCTGCACGAGAGTCTGGCTGCCGAGGTGGCCCCGTTCGGTATCCAGGTCACTATCATCGAGCCGGGGGCCTACGCCACCGAGTTTGGCAGCCCCGAGTCGCTGCGCTTCGCCACCGGCCTGGAGGTCTACACCGACTTTAAAAACCAGTTTTTTGGCAACCTGCGTGGGTTGGAGCGGGGCGACCCGGCCGCCACACCGGCGGCGCTCTTTGCCGTGGTAGATGCCGAGCAGCCGCCGCTGCGCCTGTTTTTGGGCAGCCACAACCTGCCGATGGTGCGTGCAACCTACGCCGAGCGGCTGGCTACCTGGGAAGCCTGGCAGCCCGTGGCCGACGCCGCCCAGGGGGACGCTAAGTAACTTACGCCGGGCCTCGGGCAGCGAACGTGGCTACCGAAGGCCCTATTTTTCACTTGGCTGTTATGAAAAAGCCCACTGCCGCCCCGCTGCGGTTCGCGTCCCTGGCCGAGGCCCACCGGGCCTTTGGTCTGCCGCAGCCCCGGCACCCGCTCATCAGCCTGCTCACCAGCGCTGATGTGCCCACGCAGGCCTTGAGCGCCTCCCACACCCACGTACTGAGCTTCTACAAGATAGCCTATAAGCCCCGGCTAGGCGGCCAGCTCACCTACGGGCAAGGGCACTACGACTTCGATGCGGGCGGCCTGCTGTTTGCTGCCCCCGGCCAGCTTATCGGCGGCCGGCCCGACAGCGAACCGGGCGCGTGCAGTCAGGTTACCCTGCTCATTCACCCAGATTTTGTGGCCAGCTACCCCCTGGCTCAGAAGATGCGGCACTACGGCTTCTTCACCTACGCCACTCACGAAGCGCTGCACGTGTCGGAATCGGAAAAGCAACTGCTGCTGGCGCTGCTGCGCACGATGAAAGCCGAGCTGGCCGGTCGCCTCGACGAATTTAGCCAGGACGTGGTGGTGGCCCAACTGGAATTGCTGCTGACGTATGCTAACCGCTTCTACAAGCGCCAGTTCTTGACGCGCAAGGCAGTGCATAGCGACCTGCTGCGCCGGCTAGAGGAGGAGTTAGCCGACTGCTTTCGCCCCGACTACCTGCACCAGCACGGCCTGCCCACGGTGCAGGACCTAGCCCAGCGCCTGCACGTGTCGCCCAGCTACCTGAGCGACATGCTGCGCACACTGACCGGCCAGAGTGCCCAGCAGCACATCCACGACAAGCTCATCGAGCAAGCCAAGGAGCAGCTTGCCGCCACCAACATGACGGTGAGCGAGGTGGCCTACGCGCTGGGCTTCGAGCATCCGCAGTCGTTTAGCCGGTTCTTCAAAACCAAGACTGCCCTCTCGCCACTGGCGTTCCGGCAGTCGTTGCAGCCCAACTGAACGAGCAAGGAAGAGCGACCGGCCCACGCACGGACGAATCCGCGGCCGACGGTGGGCCGGCCGCTACGCCTCGGTATCGGGCTGGCGGCCCAGGTTCCGGCGCACCCGGCTCAGTGACTGCGGCGTAATGCCTAGATAGGAAGCTAGGTAGGCCAAAGGCACCTGGTTGGCCAAGTGGGGGTAGGTGCGTAGAAAGGCCGTGTACTTAGTGGCCGCATCGGCGTGCCCGAGCGCGCTGAGGCGCTCCACCATCTCCAGTAGCGAGCGCGTGATGAGGGTGCGCTCCAGCCCGGGCCAGCCCACGATGGTGCAGCCCAGCGCCTGCCAGTCGCGGTCGGCGAACACCAGTACCCGCGCCGGGGTTACGGCCTGCACATACTCGGTGGCGGGCAGTTGGTACTGGTAGCTGGGCAGGTCAATCATGAAGCGGGGGGCCTCCAGAAAGTATTTGGTAATTTCCGTGCCCTCCCGGTCGAAATAGCAGATGCGAAATACGCCCTCCAGCACGAAGGCGATTTCGCGGGCTACCCGGCCGGCCTCAGAGAAGTAGGCGCCGGCCGGGTAGTGCCGCTCGGTGGCCTGGCTGGCAATCAGGGCCAACTGCTGCGGCGTGAAGGGCGCGCAGTGCAGCAGAAAGTCGTCAAGAGCAGGATACGACATGGCAGGCAGGCGAAAACCAAAGTGGTGCTGGCGGTCGGAAACAGTACGGCCGGTCAGCCGCCCACGGCCACGGCGGCCGGCTGCGCAGCCAGCAACTGCTCGGTGCCAGCCCACAGGTCGGCCCAGAGCCGGGACTGGCGCGCGAGGGCCGAGGAAGGGACGGCCCGCCGGCCCTCGAAGTACTGGCCCGTGACCCCGGCCACGGCCGGGTCGGCCGCGAGCCAGGCCAAGTTACGGCCTGAGGTTTCAGTGGAATGCACGCCAGGGAAGAGACGCAGCACGGGCAGCACGTTCTGCCAGGCCCAGAGGGCGGCCCCGTGGTTGGCCCGGCCCAGGCCGGTGCCGGGCATTAGGCCCGGGTCAAAGGTGGTGACCGTCACGCCCGAACTGGTATCACGCAAGCGGCGGTTCAGCTCGTACATATACAGCAGGGTGCAGAGCTTGGAGGTCGAGTAGCGGAACTGGTTGGCCGGGGCGCTAGCCGGGTCGAGGTCCGCCGGCACTTCGCCCCGCGCCAGGGCAGCGGCCCCCAGGTACTGGGCGGGCGGCATGCCGAACAGGGCGGCCGTCCACACGCGGGGCGCGTCGAAGTGGGTGCCGCTGCCCACCAGCACCAGGCGGCCGGCCGGCTCCAGGGCAGGCAGCAGGCGCTCGACCAGCGCGAAGTGAGCCAGGTAGTTCACGCCGAAGGTTTGCTCGATGCCGTCGGTTGTCCAGTGCTGGCCGTCGGCAAACTGGATGCCGGCGTTGCACACGATGGCTTGTAGCGGGGGCAGCGCGCGGGTCTGCAAGCAGTCGAGTAGCTCGTCGGCGAAGTGGTGCACGCTAGCCAGCGCGTTCAGGTCGAGCGGCAGGATGGTGAGGCGGCCGGGAGCCGGGAGACTGGCCGCCGCCTGCTCGGCCATCGCCCGCGAGCGGGTGGCCCAGATGAGGTGCGCATCGGGGGTGGTAGCCAGCAGCGCGCGGCTGGTGGCCAGGCCGAGGCCCGTGTGGCCGCCGGTAATCAAGATGGAGTGAGGCATGGGACGTGAGACGTAGTACGCATCAAAGGTCCCTATGCACCTTATCCTACTTACTGAACATTTGGTAAGAAAACAGCCGGCGCCCTCCCAACGCCTCTCAGGTTTTGGTGGGTTACCGGTTGTTTGAGCAACAGCCTTGCGATATCTGCGGCACTACTCGTAGCGCATGGGTTGCACGCGGCTGGTGGCTCCGCCGTGGTCTACGAGTACGGCCTCGCCGCTGGGTAGGTCCGCCTCGCCGGCGAAGAGGGCTACCACCACCTGCGCCACGTTGGCGGCCGTGGCGAGCTGGCCGCTGGGGTTGACCGTAGCGAACTGCTGTTTCGCCTTGGGATTACCGCCGGCCAGGCGGTCAATCATGGGCGTGTCCGTCGTCCAGGGGCACACGGCAAAAACGCGCAACTGGTCTTGCTGCCGGGCCGGGTCGGCGGCCAGCCCCCGCGTAATACTGAGCACGGCCGCTTTGCTGGCCCCGTAGGGCAGGGCCACGGGAAAAGGCATTACCGTGCCAATGTACGAGGCCGTGTTGACGACAACCCCGGTGCCGTGGGCCAGCAGCGCGGGTAGCGCGTGCTTGAGCACGAGCAGCACTCCCGTCACGTTGGTGGCTAGAATATCTTCAATGCCCTGGGCCGGGGTCTCCACGAGCGGTCCGGGGGTACCCTCGGCGCCCGCGTTATTGAAGAGCAAATCCAACCTACCAAAGTGGGCAAGCGTTTCCGCCACTAGGGCCTGCACCTGGTTTTCCTGGCTGACATCGGCGGCCACGAACCGCACCTGCTCGGGCCCACCCAGGGCTTGGGCGGCGGCCTGGCCCTGCGGCGCGCTGCGCCCGGCCAGCACGACGCGCGCCCCGCGCGCCACCAACTGCCGCGCTACTTCCAGCCCGATGCCGGAGGTGCCCCCGGTAAGCAGGGCTACTTTGTCTTTTAAGTTATCGGCCATACCCGAAAAGTGGCCGCGGAAATGATGCGCCGCGAACCGGGGCAAAGGTCCGGGCGGGTAGGGCGGGCCGACTTGTGCGCGGCAAACCACTAGTTGCTCGCCTCAAACAAGTGCCTGCTGGCGAAAGGCGCGGGGCGTGAGCTGGAAGTGGCGGCGGAAGAAATGCACGAACGACGACGGCTCGGCGAAGCCCAGCCCCCAGGCGATGTCGGCCAGGGGCCAGGTGCTGTACTGCACCAAAAAGGCCGCCTCCTGCGCCACGCGCGCCCCCAGCAGCTGCGAGGTGGTGCGGCCCGTCACGGCCTTGAGGGCTCGGTTGAGGTGGTTGACGTGCACGGCCAACTGGTCGGCAAAATCGGCGGGGGTTTGCAGGCGCAGGGGGGCAGCCGGCTCCAGCGGGAACTGTCGCTCCAGCAGCTCTGCAAACAGCGTGGCGATGCGGGCATCGGCGCTCGCGCCGGCGGGGGGCACGGCCGGGGTAGCCGGGGCCAGCTTCAGGCCCTGGTGCACCAGCTCGAAGGCTAGGTTACGCAGGCGGTCGTGCCGGTAGGCGTAGTCGGAGCGCAGCTCGCGGCGCATTTCCTCGAAGATGCCCCCTAGGGCTACCTGCTGGGCGTCGGTGAGTGGAAATACCGGCACCCGCCCCGGCTGGAAAACCGGGTACTGGCCGATGTGTCCGAATTGCCGGAAGAAGTCGGCCGTAAAGAGGCAGAAGATGCCCGATTGCGCTTCTTCCAGCAGCTCCCAGCCGTAGGGAATGAGCGGGTTGGAGAAAATGAGCGCGTGGCGCTCAATATTGATAACCTTGTCGGCGTAGGTGAGCTGCTTGCGGCCCGTGAGTAGGCTAATCTTGTAGTAGTCCTTGCGCGCGTAGTGGATGGGCCGGGCGTAGGGGCCGGCAAACTCGGCCATGTCGAACACGTTGAAGTGCCCCAGCATCCCGCGCAGCAGGGCCGGGTCGGGCTGCGGCCGGTCGCGGTAAAAGTCTTCGAGGCTTTGGGTAAGCTGCATGGTGCAAGTTGGCTGCCAGTAATCCGCTGCCTGGTCCGGTAGTGTCCTTTCTCCCTCTTTTACCGGGCTGGCCGCTGGTCGGTGGAACTGTTGCAGCAACGCAGATGAGATTTCGTGCTGGGCAAGGACAGAAACGGAGCAACAAGTTACGCATAGTGCCAGTAGCAGAAAACTGTCTCGTCCGGCTATGTGTTGACAGAAATAAGGCAAGAGCCCCGCTCGGATTTTCCGACGGGGCTTTTTCCCTTGCTGATGGACTTGGTTTGGAATTAAACAGTTCAGGGCTAGGTAGGGGCGCTCTTCATTGTAGAGGTACACGGCCTGGTTGACGAGCAAGCGGGCTTAGGCCAGGTCGTCGGGCAGCACGAAGAGGAATTCATCTTTCAAGATACCGTTGACGCGCTCGGCCAGCGCGTTCTGGTAGCAAGCGTAGCCGTCGGTCATGGAGTAGCGCAGTTGGGCATTGGTCTGGGCGCTTTGGTAGGCCTCGGAGGTGTACTGACTGCCGTGGTCAGAGTGGTGGATGCAGTTGGCCGCGCCGGCCTGGCGCACGGCGGCGGCGAGGGCGGCTAGATAGCCCGCCGTGTGTAGGCTGCTGTGCACGTGCGCGCCGACGATTTTACGCGAAAATGCGTTGGTGATTAAGCTCAGATAAACCGTGCCCTAATGGGTAGGTAAGCAAGTTATATTACTCACATATAGCTGATTATGACCAGTTGGCTTAGGGCATCTTTGACCAGGTTGGGGTGGTAGTGAAAGCGGTGGTGCGAGTCTATCATCTCGGGAAAGCTGCGCTTGCGGGGCACCAGCAACTGCTGGCTGCGCAGCAGGGTGAAGAGGGCGTCGCGCCCGCAGGACGCGCCCTGGGCCCGCAGGCGCGGCGCAATTTTGCGCAGCAGTTTGCGTGTGCCCAGCCGCAGCAGCAAGGTACGCACGGCCCGTACCGCGACCAGCACCTGTTGGGCGCGGGCGGCGTGCGCCTATTCCCGGTCCCGGCGCTGGTAAAAGCTTTGGCGCGAAAGGCCAAAATGCTGGCATGCGCGCTGCACACTCATTTTTTTAGCGGCTTTGAGGCGGGAAACAGCCGCTAGAAAGACTTTTTTGGCAGCGGGATGTCGTGGGTCATCCACCACCACTTGCAGCATCGTGCGCAGCAGCAGATGCAGCTCGGCACTAGCTTGTAACTGCTTCTCGTACTGCGCCTAACTGGTTTCTCTTCGGGCTCTTGCATGACAACTTCTGGAAAAGTGTCAATACATAGCCGGATGGGACACACACTAGCTTGACAATAAGAGCTTTCTCGGCAGGATCTTCAGCTAGGGTGTGTGGACAATCTGCAATCTTTAGGTGGTGCGACGTTATGAACTCAAAGATGCTGATTGGGCGCGGTTAGCGCCGTTATTACCAGGCAAAGTCGAAGATGTGGGCCGTTCGGCCGCCGACAACCGATTGTTTGTCAATACCGTACTGTGGATTGCTCGTAGCGGGGCGCCCTGGCGCGATTTGTTGCCCGAGCGGTTCGGGCCGTGGAACTCGGTGTACCGGCGCTTCCGCCGCTAGGCACAAACCGGCGTTTGGCACCGCGTGTTCGAAGCGGTGCAGGACCTGGCCCTGGACTGGGCCATGCTGGACTCGACTAGCGTGCGAGCCCACCAGCACACGGCCGGGTAAAAAAAATGGCAATGATATACAATATTACACCAATTAGCAACTTATTGAAATTTTGAGCGTATATTTACACCAGATAAACGGCCTGGTGTTATGCTCCCTACCTTCAAAAGCCTGCTGGATTTGGTCAAAGCCTTCCCTGATGAGGAAAGCTGCTTGCTGCACCTGGAGCAACTGCGGTGGAACGGCACGCCCGTTTCGCCCTTCGATACTACCAGTAAGGTGTACAAGTGCGCCGGACACCGCTACAAGTGCAAGAATACCAACAAGTACTTTAACGTCAAGGTTGGCACCATCTTCGAGGACACCAAGATACCGCTGCAAAAGTGGTTCATGGCCCTCTACATCTTCTCCAGCCACAAAAAGGGCATCAGCTCGCACCAGCTAGCGAAGGACATTGACGTGACGCAGAAAAGCGCGTGGTTCATGCTCCACCGCTTGCGCTACGCCTTCGCGCACCCCAACTTCAAGGCTACGATGGAAGGCCCGGTTGAAGTAGATGAAACCTTCGTGGGTGGCAAGGAAAGCAACAAACACGCTAGTAAGCGTACCCCTAATACCCAGGGCCGTAGCCTGAAAACCAAGAAGGCCGTGGTGGGCGTGTTGCAGCGCGAAGGGCACGTAATAGCTCAGGTGGTAGAAGATGTAGCCACCGCTACGCTGGTGGGCATCATTACGGAGACGGTACAGCCGGGCGCTACGGTACACACCGACGAGTACGCCGCCTACCGTCCGATTGCTACCGTGTACAACCACCAGATTGTACGCCACAGCGCCAAGCAGTACGTGGATGGGAAGGCGCACACCAACGGATTAGAAGGCTTCTGGAGCCATTTTAAGCGCATGGTGGATGGCATCTACCACCACGTCAGCTTTGAGCACCTGCAAGCCTACGTAACGGAGTTTTCGCTTCGCTGGAACTCGCGCCGGGCTACGACTGCCGACCGCTTTAATCTAGTGCTGGGCAATGTCGCCGGGCGCTTGACTTATAAAACCCTTATTTCCCATGTCTGACTTGCAGCTTATACAGGAGGACGAGCCTAATTCGTCCACGCTTAAAGCAATCAAACAAGGTGTGCTAACAATTGCAGACTTTGAGATGAGATGCTATGTCTTGGATACGCCCGATAACGAACGGGTGATAAGTCGCCAGGACTTAATGGGGGCATTGGGTATGCACGCCAACCCACCTAATAGACCTACGGAAAATCCAAACGACAAACTACCAGCTTTTTTACGCGCTGCGAATCTTAGGCCGTTCATAAGCAATGAGTTAATTGATTCGGCAAAGCCGATAGATTTCAAGAACTTAAAGTGGCATAAGACAATTGGCTACAAAGCTACTATCTTGAAAGACATATGCTACGTGTTTATTGACGCTAATAAGGCGGGGGTTCTGACCGCTAAGCAAAAGCATATCGTTGAGCGATGTGAAGCTTTGGTTAGGGCATTTGCCACAGTAGGTATTACTGCGCTGGTAGATGAGGCTACGGGCTATCAATATGATAGGGAGCGCGACGAGCTGCAAAAGATTCTAAAAGCCTATATCGGCGAAGAACTACTTGAATGGCGTAAGCGGTTTCCTGATGAGTTTTATCGAGAAATATTTCGCCTAAATGGTTGGGATTTTACTGTAAAAGGTATTAAGCAGCGCCCCGGCATTATTGGCACTTGGACAAAGCAGTTTATCTATGCACCGATGCCAAAAGGGGTATTACCAGCACTTGTTGAGAAAACGACCCATGTTCCTGGTAAGCGCAAGCCTAAACTACACCAAGCATTTAGTAAGGATACTGGCGTACCACATCTAGAAAAGCAGCTCGTTTCAGTTGTAACCCTAATGAACGTTTCGAGTGATTGGAAAGAATTTAAGGGGTTATTTGAGCGCAAATTTGGGCAGCAGGTACTTGACTTTGGCGGCAAAGAGCTTGGCCCCGCACCAGGTAAAAGCGACTTTGATATTGCGCTCACTGGTCTTCTTTCCGTTCCACCACCCTCGAAGGATGATAGGCCCGTCAAATCCCCAGAAGATGATGAGGATAACGAAACTGGTACGGAAGAGGTGGTTCCTGACGATAAACCGATAGAACCTAAGAAGTGACAATTACACTTCCATTCCACAATATTTCGAAAATTAGAAGCTTATAATCCATAACAACACTAGGGGCACATAAGCCCAAATCGCATATGCCAATAATTGCCAAAAAACCTAGAATATCTGTAAACAAGCTTGCAGAATATCTTGAAGCTTCGCCTACTAGAAGAAAGAAGATTATTTCTGATGCCAAGAATCCTGCTAAGTTTATAACGACTAGGTACACTAATGCGCGAGATGTTATCAAAAACTATCTTATAGCAGGGCAAGACGAAGATTACGTATTAGAATCAATCAAGGAAATTGAAGAGATAGAAGCTAAGTCTGATTTTCAAGAGCAAGACAAAGCCTTGTCTATTGAATCTCTAGAGCTACTACTTGAAACTGATTTTGCTGTACTAGATGAGTGTGAAATAATCAATTTTGATGATGCAAATAAATTAATTGAAATAGCAGGAGTTAATATAAGTGTTAATCCTGACTTAGTTCTGACTAAGAGAGTTGGCGATATTACTCATATAGGAGCGGTAAAGCTTCATTTATCAAAAAGCAATCTCTTGACTAATGAAAGTCAGAAGATTGTAGGCGTGATGTTACATGATTTTACTGGTAAGTTCTTAACTAAGGAAGGTGAAAATCCTAATCCCAAATTAAGCATGTCAATAGATGTTTTTCAAGCAACTATCGATTGCTGCCCTAAATCATATACACTTCGCATGCGCACGATAGAAACTGCTTGTGAAGAGATTGCATTGTGGTGGGGAAAGCTATGAGTTTTTTCGTTGTGGCAATCCAAGCAAAGCGTTTGAAAATTTGATATGTCACATGCAGCCCCGCCCTCGAATACAGGTAGAATATGGTCGGCTTGCCAGTCGTCGGTAATAGAGCCACAATATCTGCAAGCACCCCCATCAAGCTGATAAAGGTATTTGCGTATTTCTGAAGTGTCTCCTTTTATAATGGCAAAAGTTCTATAAGCCATATCTCGGCAATCAGTTGAATACCATTTTTTTCTGCTTTGAGGTATGTCTTTGCCACATCCACACGCGCATTTCCCTTCTATCGTTGGATAAAGCTCAGCAAGAACCATCCCGGTTTGGTAGCGCCGAAAGTAGTTAATCATGTATAAAGCTACAAAATTTAGTCTGATAATCCAATGAAATTAGTTATATAACGCAAAAGCCTCCTTTTTATTTTAGTGTAAACTCGTATATCATTGCCAAAAAAATAGCGCCCCAGCCGAAGCCCTCGGCCGTTCCCGCGGGGGCTTTACCAGCAAGCTCCACGTCGTCGTAGATGCGCTGGGCAACCCGTTGCGGCTGGCTCTGACGCCGGGCCAGCAGGCTAATTGCACCGTGGCCGCTGACTTGTTGGCCGGCTTGGCGGTGGGAGCCGTACTGGCCGATAAGGCGTATGATACCAACGCCTTAGTGGACCAACTCAACCAGGCCGGGGCCGCTGTCGTCGTCCTCAGCAAACGCAGCCGGCGTGCCGCGCGTGAGCTGGACCGTAACCTATATGCGGACCGCAACAAGGTAGAGCGCTTCTTTAATCGCCTCAAACAGTATTGCCGCTTGGCTACTCGCTACGATAAAACCGCGTCCTCTTTCCTGGCCTTCGCGCAATGCGCCACTACTTTCGTTTGGCTCCTCTAATTGTCAACACGCCCTAGCTTAATGGGTGGAATTAATGAAAAAGTACAGCGTGTAGCGCCCGTTATGTCAGGCAGTATTGCTGAGCTTATCTGCCAGTTGCTGGCTAGTCTTTCTGCTGTTAAGATTGGGGCAAGTAGCTTTCTCCGTGACTAATCCTACCCGACCACCTCACGTCTTTAAAAAAGTGGACAGCAATTGATGGCCGTGCGCCGTCAAAATCGATTCGGGATGAAACTGCACGCCATAAATCGGTAGCTCTTGGTGAGCGAGACCCATAATTTCGTCTACCTCCTTATCTGGCGTGGCCGTCCACGCGGTGATGGCCAAGCACTCTGGCAAACTCGCTGGCTCAACGATGAGGGAATGGTAGCGCCCAGCCAAGAAGGCCTGGGGAATATCCACAAACAGCCCGCGGCCGGTGTGCTGGATCGGGCTGGCTTTGCCGTGCATGACCCGCCGGGCGTGCTTTACGCACCCCCCGAAGGCTTCGCCAATCAGCTCATGCCCTAGGCAAATACCCAGCGTGGGCAGGCCTTGGCGCGCGGCCGCCAACAGCAACTCCCTGGAAATGCCAGCATCCTGGGGCCGGCCGGGCCCAGGCGACAGCACGAGGTGCGTCGGCGCTAACGCCAGCACCGCCGGTGTCGACAGCTCGTCGTTAAGCACGACGCGCACTTCTGCCCCGAGCTCGTGCAAGTAATGCACGATGTTGTACGTGAACGAATCGTAATTATCAACTACACACACCATAGCGGCTCCTTCCACGGCGGGTCTAAGGTAACTTGTACCACCCCCCGAACGGCGTTAGTGAGGTAAATCGCGTCAGCTTGGTGCAAATCTTCTACCGAGAGCACTTTCTCTGTCGCCTCGATGTCGCTGCTCTCCAGCAAACACTGGCGTTGAATACCCGGCAGCACGCCGCACGCCACCGGCGGGGTGTACCAGGCCGCCCCCACCCGAATAAATACGTTGTTAAACGTGCCCTCCGTTATCTCGCCTTGCTCGTTGACAAAAAGCACGTCGTAATAGCCGTGGCGGCGGTAAGTCGCGTACATTGCCTGGTAAAAAGCGCGCCGAGACGTTTTGTGCTGAGGTAATACGTGCTGGGCTGGTCGAATGGGCTGCGGTGCGACCATAACCTTTTTTTCTTCGTTGCCTAACGAGTCAAGGACTAGGCTTTCAATGGTATAGTGGCCCGATTTAGCGAGGACGACTCGCACTTTGGTCGGCGCGCTGAGCGCAGCGGCCTGGCGCAGCAGGTCGCGTTGCAATTGAGGTAAATCCACGCTAAAGCCTAAGGTAGCGGCACTTTTCCCCAGCCGGACCAGGTGCTTAGCCAACTGCCCATACCCATTATCGAACAATAGGGATTCGAGCAGGCTAAATTCCGTAAAGCCCCGCGTAAAAAACTGGCCTTTTAAGCGGCACTCCGCGTACTCGGCTTCCGGGTCGGAATCGGACACGATGCCGCTGCCCACGCCCATTTCTCCCTGGCCGTCCGGCCACAGCGCCAGCGTTCGGATGGGCACGTTCAAGCCGAGGCTGCCGTCCGGCCCCACATACCCAAGGGCGCCGGTGTACACGCCCCGGGGTTCCGTTTCCAAGTCGCGAATGAGTTCCATCGTGCGTACTTTGGGCGCGCCCGTGATGGAGCCAGAAGGAAAAACTCCACGCAGTAAACTGATCAACGAAAGATTTTTAGCAACTCGGGCCGTCACGGTTGACACCATTTGGTGCACGGTCTCATAGGTTTGAACCTCGAACAAGCCGGTGGTTTTCACGGTGCCGCGCTGGCTGAGGCGGGAAAAGTCGTTGCGCAGCAAATCGACAATCATCACGTGTTCGGCACGTGACTTTTCGTCTTGGAGCAGAAACGCGGCGTTGCGGGCGTCTAGCTCCGGCGTTTTGCCCCGCTCACTCGTCCCCTTCATGGGCTTGGTGCAAAGGTCCTCGCCGGTCTTCTGCACGAAGAGTTCCGGAGAGCGCGAGAGGACGGTGAGACCCGGAAAATCCAGAAACGCCCCGTACGCCACGCGTTGCCGCTGGCGCAGCTCGGCGTAGAGCTTGAGCGGGGACCCGCCGTGGGTGAATTTATATTTTAGCGTGTAGTTGACCTGGTAGGTATCGCCCTGGTACAGGTGTTCTTGCACTCGCCGGAGCCGCTCTAGGTACTGGGCTTTCGGCATGTTTAATTGGCAGTTCAGGATATAGGCATCGTCGTGCTGCACAAAGCTGGCCAACGCAGCCTCCAGCACTTTGTCACGGACGACCAAACGCTGACGGTAAATGCCCACGCAAAAAAGCGGCACGGTTCGTTCAGCCGGCAAACGCTCGCGCAGTCGCGGATGAAGTACGTAACTCAACTCGTAGGAAAAATACCCTACCGCATAGTCTCCGGCCTGCACACAGGCTTCTATGGCCGCAAGTTGCGCCTCCATTTCGCTGGGCGACGTGGCGGTATAAAACCGGCTGAGTTCGAAAAAAAGATAGCTAAGCTGCTCGCCGCCTTCCCGGTTGTTATCCAAGATAGCAAACTTGCCTCCAGCTAGTATGTCGTGGATGTTAGCCGTTAGGTCCATGCAATGCCCAAAAGTAACCAGGTCTAGTGAGAAGCGCACTAACCAGTTCGCGTGTCCGGTTTAATCGTTACTAGTTTCCGCATTGGGTTGGGCCGCCCCGCCCCAGCAACCGGAGAATTCTCGGTACAACGGAGTGAATGATTGCCGTAAGGGATTCTTTGTTGGAGCCGACGCCAACCCGGTGCTCGGTTCAGGAACGCTAGTTTTCCTAAGCCGTTCTCCGGCTCCGTTCTCCGCAATGGCTAGGAGGCGAGCAGTACATTAACGAAGAGCTTATCCGGGGTCGTATCAGCGGTAGGTACCAGTAGCCCTGTCGTTTCTAGCCACGTTACAAAGGCTACCCATTTTTGCGCGTCCATGGTGCCCCAGTTGCCCGACTCCGTCAGAAAGTGGGGTTGTAGCAACTCAAGCGAAGTTTGCACCAGCGGCACGTCGGCGAAGTCAGGCAGGCCGGTTTGAGCGAGCTGCTGCGCGGCCAGGGCTGGGTCGGCCACGGCCTGCCGGTAGCCCTCGCCGCTTACTTGCAAAAATCGGGCGATGGCCGGGCGCTTGGTCGCTAGCACGGCCGGCACGCTGACCAGCACGGGGGTGTAGCCGTAGGGAATGCCGTACTCTTCCAGGCTGAACGTGCGCAGGGCCACGTTGGCGAGCTTGGCCTGGGCTCCTTCCCAGCCTAGAAAAATCCAGGTGGCGGCCGCTTGCCCTTGCAGCAGGCGATTCCAAATTTCCAGCTTAGGCGGGTATTCCAGGCGCAAGTTGCCTTGGCCCCCATCGCGCTTGACCAGCTCCTGCACAATCCAATCTTCAAAGCGGGCCTGGTAGGAGGCGTAGACTTGGCCGTCGAGCTGGGCGGGCCGCTCGATGCCACTAGCGGCCAGTACGGCAATGGCGCTGGTGTCGTGTTGCAAGAGAGCGGCCACGGCCGTTACCTCCACTGGTACGGCGGCCGTGCGGTAGCTGAGCACGGTTTCCGAACTGGCCACCGCGAGGTCCACCTCGCCGGCTACCAGCCGGCGAGCAGGAGTAGTGGCATAGGCATCCGCCTTAGGCGAAAGAAGGACGACTTCTAGGCCCGCGGCGGCATAGAGGCCTTGTTGCTGGGCGTCCAATCTAAGGCAATGGTGAGTTTCTCCATGAAGGAAGGGGCGTGCCTGGAAGGCCCGCTCGGCTAGCTAACTCAAGTTGCGGGCTACAGACCGACTTGGTGTAAGGTATGGGCAAAAATGAACAAGACAGTTTTCAAGGCAAATCCGGCGGCCGTCACGGCGTGAATATGCTTAGGAAAGCGGGTGGTCAACTGACTGAACGCAGTTTCAATACCCTTGCGAAGTATTGTATCAGAAAGCTTTGGGCAGGATGATGCGGCCGTTTACTGTCTTTGCGCCGCGCATTTTGCTGCTGGCTGCCGCTGGCTTCGTTGAACAAGTCCTCCGCCACGTAGTCCGTATAGCCGGCATCGGTGTAGAGGCTGCTCCGGCAGGCAAGTCCAGCGCCAAGCCGCGCCGGCCGGTCTGCTCCGACTCGGCCCCGGCATGAATATAAAACTCGACCGGGATGCCGTCGCTGGCGGCCACGACCTGCACGTTCAAGCCATAAAACCAGCTGCACTTGCTGGCGCAGCGGCCGTGATACGCCTTACCGGTCAAGAGCTTACAGCGTGGAATACGGGTATTATGGCACACGGCCACCGGAAAGGAGTCGAGCACATAGCGTGCCTCGGTGTGTAGGTGCTTGAGCCAGTCGCCCACTAGGGCGAAGAGGGCGTGGAGCGTGTCAGTGAGCGCGTGCAGGCGGCGGGTAAAGCCACTTTTATCCAGCCGGTTCTGGCCCCAGTGCTGCTCCATATAGTGTTTGGCTACTAGCAGGTTGCCCCCGAAAAAGCGCGTCGCCACCAAGGCCGTGGTCAGCACCTGCGCGTCGGTCAGTCGCCGGCCGCCCGTGGCGGGCGGCGTATGCGCCGGGCGGGTGAAGCGGATGATATCGTCGAGCACGCAGTACATTGCAACGGTCTGTTCGCGCATGGTCAAGGCGGTAAAGGGAGGTCAGAGACCCTAAACCTAGTCTGTTCGTGCCGAACAGACTTTTTTCTGCTTTGTCTATACCCCGCAACTTGGGTTAGCTAGGCGCTGGTGCAGCGGGGCGACAATACTGGGCAGTAGGGTGCAATCGCGCTGGTCGGCGAAATCGGCCTGCACGTGACTGATAGCTCCGTGGCTCTCATTCACGGCCATACTACATAAGTGATTGAGCGCTCGCGCTTTGCCGGGTTTGACGGAGATGCGGGTATCGGGGTCAGCCGGGCTGTAATGTGTTTTGTTGCTCAGCAGCCAAGCCTGCGGCCGGCCGCGCCATAAGAGCTCGCTGTCATTACGCAGGTAGCGCGCGTGGAGGCAAGGTGCTATAGCAGGGCTGATGCGCGGGGCTAGAAATAACAGCCGCTAGTGCTAGGGTCGGCACGTCTGGCAGCGACTCGCCGGCTACGTGTAGCGGGCGCGCCGGCGCTACACGTAGCCTACTTCTCGCACAGGCCCTCGAGTGAGGCGTTCGCCTTGACGAAGGCCGAGTCTACAGCTTGGGTGTGGCCGGTGACGAGCCTCGCAGCCACATAGTGGGCAAAGACGTGCTCAAATAGGTGCTCGAAGACGGTAGCCGGGTAGAGCTGGCGGGGGCAGCTGATAGTCGAGCGCCAGGGTAACTCTTCGTCTACTTCGTAGCCTAAAAAGTAGAGGATATCGAGCCGCAGACTACAGTGCTCAATAAGGCGGCGGTCACTAACCAGGTTTTCCAGCCGACTGACCAGCATCAACTTGAAGAACACCACGGGGGCAAGCGAGGGCTGGCCGGTGAGGCTATAGAGGACCTGGGTTTGGGCATAGAGAAAGTCCCAGTCGAGCAGCTCGGCTAGCCGACGGTAGATATTCTGCTTCGGCACGCGCTCCGACAACTGGAAGCGGAGGACAACTTTATTGACTAACTGCTTGTGGCCCTGCACGGACCTAAGGTACCGCGGTCCAGTCGCCTACTTTTGCAACAGTTACCGCACTTTAAAGAACCTACCCCCTATTAGTTGATAAAGCCTGATTTTTGAGGGGCAAGAAGTGAGTTCTGGAAGTAGAGCTGGTGAGCCGTATCTCCTTAGTTAATCAACGAATTTTTGATTACGCCTGTGCTGCAAGCCTTGGCAGTTGGCCGAAGTGCCTGCGTCGCGAGGCCCTGGTGCGAAACCAAGCGGAGTCGAGCAGGATGCTTGTAGCACCTGGTGCCAACTGCCAGGCCCTAGACTACTTTTTCTTGGGCGCCACGTAAGGTTTGCCGTTCAGGCGCTTGGCAGGGCCGCCGGCGTCGATGCGGCCGTCGCGGTAGGTTACCTGGCGCTCGATGGTGGTGCCGTCGGCTTTGTAGTAGGTCCACTGGCTGCTGGCTTTGCCGTTTTTATACTGGCCGGTTTCGGCCAGGGTGCCGTCTTGGCGCAGCTCGCGGTAGGGGCCCGAGAGCAGGCTCTTCGCGTAAGTGCCTTCCTTCCAGAGCTTGCCGTTGGCGAAGTACTGCTGCCCTAGGCCGGTTTGCAGGCCGTTTTCGTAGAGCTGGCGGGTTTGCACCTGGCCGGTGTCGAAGTAAGTGGTGCGCTCGCCCTGCAGTTTGCCGGTGGGGCCGTAGGTTTCTTGTAGGCGCGGGGTTTTGCCGTCGGGAAAGTAGCCTTTCCAAGTGCCGGCGGGGTGCTCGTTCTTGGTTTGCTGCTCGTCTTTGCGGGGCTGGCCGGGGGCGTCGTAGTAGCTCACCAGCTTGGTGTCGCGGCCCTGGGCCGAGTAGTCGGTTTCCTGCTTCACCTGCCCGTTTTCGTAGTACTCGGTGGCGCGGCCGGTGGGCACGCCGCCCCGGTAGGTGGTTTTGCTGCGCACCTTGCCGCTGACGTAGTAGCTGGTGGCCGGCCCGTCGAGGGCGGCCGTGCCGGTGCGCGGGGCCACGCGCTTGGTTAGGTCGTCGCCTAGGGTGTTGCGCACCGGGCGCTCCCGGATGGCGGCCGGCGCGTAGGTGCCCTCGGTTTCCAGCTGCCCGGTGGGGTAGTAGGCGCGGTAGCTGCCCTTGCCGGTCTGGTCGTTCATCACCGTCTCGCTTTCGAGCTGGCCGGTTTCGTAATATGTTCTGTACGAGCCGCTTAGCAGGCCGCCGCGTAGCGTGCCCTCGCTCTGGAGCTGGCCGCTGGGGTAGTAGAACTTGGCCGGGCCGCTGGCTTGCCCGTTGGCGTAGCTGATTTCGGCGGCGGGCTTGCCGTTGGCGTACAGCTCGCGCACGGCGCCGGTGGGCTGGCCCTTGGCGTCGAGGGTGGTTTGCAGCTTCACCTGGCCGGTGGGGTGGTAGGTGGTGAGCGGCCCGCTGGGCTGGTCGTCCACGAAAGTGCCCTCCTGGGCCACCTGCTTGCCGCCGGGGTAGTAGGTTTTGAACGGGCCCTGGCGCACGCCGGCCTTATAAGTCGCCTCCAGCCGGCGCGCGCCGTCGGGGTGAAACTCCACGTAGGCCGAGTCGCGCTTGCCGTCGGTGTAGCGGGTTTGGGCCTCCAGGCGGCCGTTGCGGTAAAAGCGCTTGTAGGGGCCGTTGGGCACGGTATCGCCCGCCACCAGGGCGCGGTAAATCTCGTGCGGGTGGGTCTTGGTCGAGTCAAACCACACGGTAATGCGCTGGCTGCGCTGGGCGTGGGCGCCTAGGGGCAGCAGCGCTAGTAAAAGCAATTGGTATCGCATGAAGTAGCAGAACGTTGGGCGAACGTCTTTTAGCGCAAAGTTTCGCAAGGTTCTCTGAACAAAGCGGCTGGGCGCTTCCATTCAAAAACCTTGCGAAACTTGTTTAAGGTGTCATAGGAGATAAATAAAACGTCATGCTCATCTGGCGTCCGCTTGCCGAAGCAGCTCTACTGCACCGTCCGGGTGACGTTCGGTAGAGATGCTTCGGCAAGCGGACGCCAGATGAGCATGACCGCCTGCCTGTTGCTAGATAACCCTAGGGCCTCCTATAGCGCCTTTTTCTGCATGGCCTGGTACTGCTTGAGCTGGGGCGCGATTACTTTCTGGTCGCCCACTACTACGGTCGTCAGCGCCTCGGGGCGGATGTACTTGCGCGTGAGGGCGCTCACCTGCTCGGGCGTCACGGCGTTGAGGCGCTGCACCTGCTCGGTGAGGTAGGTGTCGGGCTGGCCCTGCAGGTGCATGCCGTCGAGCTGGCTCACGATGCCGCCCGGCGAGGAGTTGCGCAGCACAAACGTGCCCACCTCATAGTTCTGGATGCCGCGCAGCTCGTCGGCGGTGGGCGGCGTTTTTTGCAGCCGCTCAATCTCGTTCACTATCTCCTTCAGCGAGTTATAGGTGTCCTTGGTGGTCACGTCGGCGGCCTGCACCCACAGGGCGGTGTGGTAGTCGGCGTCGAGATAGCTGTAGGGCGAGTAGGTGTAGCCCTTGTCCTCGCGGATGTTGCGGGTGATGCGTGAGCCAAACGAACCGCCTAGCAGCGAGTTGGTTACACGCAGGGCCGTGTAGTCGGGGCTGGTAGGGTCGGCCACGGGCAAACCCAGCATCAGCGTCGATTGGGGCGCGTCGGGGCGGTCCTGGGTGAGCAGCTGGGCCTGGGTGGCGGGCTTGGCCACCACTAGGCGCGGGGCCGGGCCAGTGGGCCAGCTGGTCCAGTTGGTTTCTACGGCCTGGCGCGCGGTAGCGGGGTCAAACTTGCCCGCGATGAAGATGGCCGTGCGCTGCGCCCCAAACTCGGCCTGGTAAAACGCCCGTGCCTGCTCCAGGGTGAGCGCATCTACTTGGGCATCAGTAGGCAGCGGGCGCCCGTAGGCCTGGCCGGGGTACAGCGACCCTAGGAGCTTCTGCTCGGCCTGGGTGCCGGGCTGGCCGCGCTGCAGGTTGTACTGGCGCTTGAGGTCGGTTTTGAGGCGCGGCAGCTCGGCGGCGGGCAGGGCCGGGTGCTGCACCACGTCGGCCAGCAACGCTAGCATGGCGGGCGCGTACTCGCTCAGGCAGTCGGCGTAGATGCGCGTTTCGTCGTTGCCGGCGCCCACGTAGAGCGAGCCGCCCATGCGGGCCGCCTGCTCGGCCACGGCGGCGGCCGTGCGGCTAGTGGTGCCCTCCTGCAATAGCTTGGCCAGCAGGGTGCTTACGCCGTCTTGCCCGGCTGGCTCGTTCACCTTAGCGGCCCGCACGGCCACCAAAATATTCACCTTGGGGATGTCGCCGTAGGGCACCAGCCGGGTCAGCAGCCCGTTGCTGAGCGTGAAATCGGTGCGGGCCGGCAGCTGGAAATCGCGAGCCGGGCCGCCCGCCGGGGGTGTTTCCTTGGGTGCAACTGGCTCCGTGGTACGGGTGGCCGCTGTGTGCGCCGGCCTGCGCTGGGGTACTGGACCCGACTTGCGCTGGGCAGCGGCCGGCAGGGCTAGGGCGGCCGACAACGCTAGGCCGCAGGCAGTCAAGACAAAGGTTTTCATAGGGAATTAGCTTTTAGCCAGCGGGTTGACGATGAGGATGGTGCGGTTGGTGGGCCGCAGGTAGTCGCGCACGGTTTGCTGCATCAGGGCCGGCGTCACCTTCCGAAACTCGGCCTCCAAGGTGTTGATGCGGGCGGGGTCGTTGTCGAACAGCGCGAAGGCGGCCAGCAAATCGGCCCGGCCGAAGCCGCTTTGTAGGTTGTCGTAGAGCGAGCTGCGCAGCTTCACCAGCGCCAGGTCGAGGTCGGCCTGGCTCACACCCTGCTGCTGCAAGCGCCCAATCGTTTGGTTAACAGCGCCCAGCACCGAGTCGGCACTCACCGAGCTGTCGTAGGTCAGGTTGCCCATCCACAGCATGGGGCCGCTGTAGTTGTAGGCGTTGCCCAGGTAGTTGATGCCGCCGCTCACGTCGTCGGTGTAGCCGCGCTTCTGCACTAGCGCCTGATAAAGGCGGCTGTCCTTGCCTTGCAGCAGCAGCTGGTCGAGCAAAATCATGGCGTAGTAGGCGGGCGTGTTGCGGTCGGGCATGTGGTAGGCGAAGGCCAGGGCCGGCTTGTTGGCCAGCTTGTCGTCCTTCGTGAAGCGCTGCTCCTGTTCCTGGCGCGGCTCGGTCAGGTCGGGTTTGGCAGGCCTGGGGGCGCTCGGGATGTGGGCAAAATACTTCTCTACCATGGCTTTGGCTTCGGCCGGCTCGAAGTCGCCCACCACGGCCAGCGCCGCGTTGCTGGGCGTGTAGTAGGTCTTGAAAAACCCTAGGGCATCCTGCAGCGTGGCCGCGTCGAGGTCGGCCAGGTCGCCGTAAAAGTTGTGGGCGTTGTTCCAGTTCTTGTTGGCTTTCTGCGGCATATCGAGCCACGGGAAACCGCCGTAGGGCTGGTTGAGCACGTTCACGCGCACCTCGCTCTTCACCACGCCCTGCTGGTTGGCCAGGCTGGCGGGCGTCAGGGCCGTGCCGCGCATGCGGTCGGCCTCGGCCCAGAGCATGGTTTCGAGCTTGTTAGAAGGCACCGTCTCGAAGTAGTTGGTGAAGTCGAAGCGCGTCGAGCCGTTCAGCACCCCGCCGTTCTTCTGAATCAGATTGATGAACTCCAGCTTGCCCAGGTTCTGCGAGCCCTGAAACATCAGGTGCTCAAATAAATGCGCGTAGCCCGTGCGGTCGCGCGGCTCGTTGCGGAAGCCCACGTTGTAGTACACCGCCACCGTGGCCGTGGGCGCCGTATGGTCGGGCGAGAGTACCACCCGCAGCCCATTCGGCAGCGTGTAGTACTCGACCGGAATGGAAAAAGCCGGCGCCGCTGGCGTGGTGGCGGATGCCGGCGCCGCCGTGCTGGCGGGCGGCGTGGTAGTGGCGGCAGTGGTGCCGGTAGCGGCCGGGCGGCTGCAAGCCCCCAGCAGCAAGCCCGCCGCCAGCAGTGGCAAGTAGGTCGTTGTTCGTCTCATATAGCAGAACGTGAAGGTGAGTGAGGCCGCTAACGTACTGCTGATTCAGGGGATAATGCTAAAATATAAAAATAAAAGGCGGTCATGCGGAGCCTGCCGAAGCATCTCTACCACGCCGTATGGTTCAGTAGAGATGCTTCGGCAGGCTCCGCATGACCGCCTGTTTTATGCAGCTAGAGGCTACAGCTTCTCCAGCACGATGGAGCTGGCGCCGCCGCCGCCGTTGCAGATGCCCGTCACGCCGATTTTGCCGCCCTCATTTTCCATGACGGCCAGCAGCGTGGTCACGATGCGGGCGCCCGAGGCCCCTAGGGGGTGGCCCAGGCTCACGGCCCCGCCGTACACGTTCACCTTGTCGCCCTCCAACTCCAGCAGCCGGTTGTTCACCAAGGATACTACCGAGAAGGCCTCGTTAATCTCGTAGAAGTCAACGTCCTTAGCGTCCACGCCCGCGTGCTTCAGCGCTTTCGGAATAGCCAGCGAGGGCGTGGTCGTGAACCACTCCGGCGCCTGCTCGGCATCGGCGAAGCCGCGCACCAAAGCCAGCGGTTTCACCCCGAGGGCCTCGGCTTTCTCGCGGCTCATCAGCAGCACGGCGGCGGCCCCGTCGTTGAGGGTCGAAGCGTTGGCGGCCGTCACGGTGCCCTCCTTGCCGAAGCTTGGCTTCAGGGTCAGCATCTTGTCGAACTGCACCTTGCTGTACTCCTCGTCGTCGCTCACCACGGTGTCCTTACCGCGCACCGATACCGTCACGGGCACAATCTCGTTGTTCTTCTTGCCGGCCTGGGCGGCGGCGGCGCTGCGCTCGTAGCTCTGCTTGGCAAAGGCGTCCTGCTCCTCGCGCGTGATGCCGTAGTGCTTGGCCGTGGCGTCGGCAATGTTGCCCATCGCAAAGTCGCCGTAGGGGTCCCAGAGGCCGTCTTTTTGCAGGCCGTCAATGAGCTTGCCGTCGCCGTACTTCATGCCGAAGCGGGTTTTGTCGAGGTAGTAGGGCACGTTGCTCATGCTCTCCATGCCGCCGGCCAGCACTACCTCGGCCTGGCCCAGCATAATGGCCTGGGCCGCCAGCATAATCGCCTTCGAGCCCGAGGCGCACACCTTGTTCACGAGCGTGCATTCCACCGTATCGGGCAAGCCGGCCTTGCGCGCCACCTGCCGGGCGGGTGCCTGCCCCAGGTTGGCCGAAATCACGTTGCCCATAATCACCTGCTGCACCTCGGCGGGGTCCACGCCGGCTTTTTCGAGGGCGCCCTTCACGGCTATGGCGCCCAGCTCAACGGCCGTGAGCGAGGCCAGCGCGCCGCCAAACGAGCCAATCGGCGTGCGCACGGCCGCCACGATAACTACTTCTTTTACTTGCATATACCAGGGGTGGGAGAGAAAGCCATACCACTCAGCGCTAGCTCGTAGCTCAGGCGGCGGGGGAATTTAGGAGTACACCAACAAACAGCCGTTTGCCAGCGCAAAAGTACGTCCTAGGCCCTGGTCCTAGCCCAACGCCAGCCTGGCCCATTCGGCCTCCCCAAGCAGTTGCCGCGCCGGCCGCCCCTAGGGCCCACCTGGCCTGCCCGAGTGCTGGCTTGGCCGCGCCGGCCGCTACCAGGTGGGCGTGCCCGGCGCCGGGGCCGCGCCTTGCCGCACCCGAGGGCGCTGCTGCAAGTACTGCTGCTCGCCGGCCCGTAGCGCATCAAGCAGCTGCTGGGCCTGGGCGGGCGATAAGTTCATGGCTTTCAAGCGCTCGCGCTGGGTTTGCAGCTGGGCGTCGGCGTCGGTGGCAGCGTCGGTGCCAGCGCCCTGGCGGTGTTCGCTGGGCTTGGTGCCGCTGCCGCCCAGGCCGCGCTGCGAGCCACTGCTGCTGCCAGTGGGCAATGGCCGCTCGGGGCCGGCCCCCGGCCGGAAGTTGCCGTTAGCCTGGCTTCCAGCTCCTGGGGTGGGCTGCTGGCGGTTGGGCTGGCCCTCGGCGGCCGGTTGGGGGGCGCGGGCCGAGCCGCCGCTGGCAGATTCGGGGCGGGTAGCGTTAGGGGCGGCGCCCGGCTGGCCGGTGGGCTGCTGGCTGGGCGACTTGCCCCCACTGGCCGCCGAGTCGGGCCGGTTGCTAGGCGGCTTAGGCGCTGGCGAATCGGCAGACGGCGGCGGGGGCTGCTGCTCGGCCAGATAGCGGGTCAGCACTTCGTAGTCGTAGCGGGCTGCCAAGTTGCTCGGGTTCAGCCGCAGGGCTTGGCGCAGCAGGCCCGTGGCCTGGGCCGCCTGCCCCTGCCGGGCCAGCAGCACCGCCAGCTGCTGCCGCGCCGCGCTGCCTAGGGCCCTAGGCACGGCCGGGCCCAGCAAGCGGGCGTAGGTGGCGCGGGCCTGGGGCAACTGGCCCGCCCGCGCCTGCGCCTGCGCCTGGCTCAGCAGCAGGGCGGGGGTGGGGCCACCCCGGCCGGCCAGCACCACGGCCTGCCCAAAGTAGTAAGCCGCCTCGGGGGCTTGGCCGCGGGCGGCGGCGGCCAGGCCCTGCAGCTGGGCCGCGTTGTGCTCGCGCACCCGCAGCAGCCAGCGCCAGCCGGGCAGCCCCAGGCTCAGCAGCAGCAGGGTCAGCAGCCAGGTTTTCATGAGTCGAGGCGCAGCACGCGCACGGTTAGCAGGCTATCAAGCAGCAACAAGGCCAGGGCTATACCCAGCGGGTAGCGGTAGCGGTTATCGGCCACGGCCACGGTGCGGGTAGCGGCCGCATTGGCGGCCGGAGGGAGCGTGCGCAAGTCGGCCAGCAGGGTGGGCAGGCCGTTTTCGCGGTTGTTGAGCGGCACGTACTGGCCCCCGGTTTGGGCGGCTACCTGCAGCAGCGGGGCCTCGCCCAGGTGGCTAATTACAGGCCGGCCCTTGGCATTGAGCAGGGCCTTTTTGTTGCCCGGCGCCGGCACCGGGGCGCCCTGGGCGGTGCCTACCCCCACCGTATACACCCGCGCCCCGGTGCGCCCGAGGGCCTGCAGCACCGGCTCCAGGTTCTCGCCAAAGTCCTCGCCGTCGCTCAGCACTACGGCGGCTACGGCGCGCGGGGCCACGCCGGCAGGGGGCGTGCTGAGGCGTGCCAGTAGCAGCTGCAGCGGCGCGCGCAGCGTGGTGGGGCCGGGCGGCACCAGCCGGGTGCTGAGCGTGTTGATAAACGTTTGCAGAGCGGGCTGGTCGTAGGTGAGGGGGCACTGCACGAAGGCCTCGGCGCCAAACACCACCAGCCCCAGGCGGTCGGCCGGGAAGGCGGCCACCAGCTCGGTTAGGGCGGCCTGGGTGCGCAGCAGGCGTGTGGGGGCCACGTCGGCCGCATCCATCGAGCGCGATACATCGACCAGCAGCCACACATCTTGCCCGCTGGTACGAATGGCTTGCTGCCGCACGCCCAGCGCCGGCCCCAGCCAAGCTAGCAGCAGCAGGCCTCCGGCCACCAGGCGCAGCGGCAGCTTCCAGGCCAGCCGGCCGGCGCCTAGGCCCAGCCGCTGCCCCAGCCGCCGGGTGCGCGCCACTTGCAGCACCAGCAGTAGTAGCAGCAGCCCTAGGCCCAGCGCGGCCGGCCCAAAGTCAGGATAAGCCCAGGAAATCACGCGGTAGCTGGCAAATAGTGCTTAAAGAAGGAAAACGGACAAACGAGCGCGTGGCGGAGCCCCGTGCGTGCGCCCCTGCAAAGCTAGGTTTCAGCTGCGGCTACCACCAGGGCGGGCCACCCCGGGAGAAGGGGGCGCCACCCGATGGCTGGCAATCAAGCCCTTGGGTAAAGCTCGAAACTTTGTCGCCCCGCACGTGCCGATATTCCAGTCCTCGCCGTATATTTGCAGCCGCTAAGGCCAATTGGTCCGCAGTAAATCCACTCTCGGAGAAGTGGGTGAGTGGCTGAAACCAGTAGTTTGCTAAACTGCCGTAGCTCTAAAGGCTACCGGGGGTTCGAATCCCCCCTTCTCCGCTGAAAGGCCCCTAGGATACCCCTAGGGGCCTTTTTTAGTTATTGCACCCAGTTTCGCACCTAACTAGGGCCTAAATTCCCGAAACCATGGGTGCCAGCGGCTTAGTCTACTAGGAGCTTATCAGTTAGCCCCGCCTTTTCTTTCAGGTACTAGGTGCCGTCGCCGATAGCCCGAATGTCGGCCCCGATGGTGCTACTGTAAAGTGTTCGGGTCGCGTCTACCAACCACTTCAGCGCTGAGCCGGCTGTACCCGACGCAAAGAAGCTCTGCACGTCGTTGGTGAGTTTATTTCACGAGCCGGCCAGTGTACTGGTGTTGATAGCTGATGCGGAAGCTGGTGTGCGCTGGTCAGGCTTACCGCCCGTGCTGTAGCGTCTGGTGCTGAATGCGGCGGAGTTTGAAAAGTGGAGCGCTGCTCACCCGCGAAGCTTTACTTTGTGCTATGAAGAAGCTGACCTTTCACAGCTGGGAAACTTGCAAGAGCCAGGAGCGCTTTATTTTACTACTCTGCCACTTGGGCGGCTTGCGTGTAGCCAGGGCCCGCGTACTGATTCAGCACGTACTGGCCCAGCAGCCGCAAACCCTGGAACTGCCTGATAAAGTAGCCGCCGAGCTGCGCGCGCAGGCAGAAGCTATCGGCATCGCGTGTGCTTACGAATAAGCAGCTTTTCTTTGCTCCCTGCTCTGCTGTTTAAACAGGTAATGGCTCCTACCCGCTAGCACTTACGCACGCTCCGCCATGTCCAGAAACCGGCCCCGGCTGTTGTGCGGGGGCGGGTGGGGTAAGTAGCCGAACGTAAGCTGACCGTGGTTGAGGGCAATGCGCTCGCGAATGGGCAAATCGTGGCGGTCCGGTGAGAGAAAGCTGAAGACCTTCGCGTTGCGCTCCAGCACCTGGGTGTGAGTGGTGTCGGTAGGTTGGCCAGCTACCTGGAAAGAACCCGTCCAACCCGACTCTAACACGGGCTGGTGAAAGGCGACACGTACCGCTAGTACGTGGTGCGCCGGGTCAAAGGCGTGCGACATAGACTAGAGAAAAGGGTAAGCGCCTGGATAACCGACCAGTTGAGCTAAAAGTTAGCCTGCTGGCAGTTGCACGTAAGGCGTACCTCCACCAAGAAGCCGTGCTCCTCGTTGGCGCAGTGGCAGAGATTCATGCTGCCTTGGCTTTCCCCGCGACGAACCAAGAAAGTGCCGTGCTTGAGCACCCAGTGCAGCTGCGCCACGGACGAGAGCAGGCAGAAGGCGTAGAAGCCCGTGGCCACAAAGAAAAACCCAGTCGGAAACCGACTGGGTTTTAATGCCAGCAAGAGTATTAGTTCTAATGCGTGCTAGGTATTAGTACGTTATAGTAGGGCTTTAGTAAAAGCCCCGACCAACCGGCCGGGGCTTCGGAGTTTGTTTAACAGAGCACGGAAAGCAACTAGTGTCCGACCTACGACTAAGCTTACCTCATTGGATTGGCTGATAATTGAAAAGGCCCCCTAGAAACCAGCGGGCCTTTCTGAGCTATGAAAACAAACTTAGCCTCGGTATTGCTACCGCTGGCTGAGTAGTTTAATGCGCGGCACTATGCATTAGTGCCGATATAGCAGCATTTTAATTGATATGAGGTATGCTGAGTAGGTTGAGCTGAAACAAACAGGGAGCAGTCAAGCGAGCGAGAATTAGCAGCAAGAGAAGGCTAACAATACAATAGGTTAAGCTTAACAACAAAAAGATATAAAGGCTAATTAATAAAGCATATATAAAAGTTAGCAAGTGTAACTTGGCTCTGGTAGGAAAATGGGCGAATAAGCTAGGCTGGAGAGGGATAATGAAAAAGGCCCCGGCAACCTATTTGGTTACCGGGGCAAGGTTACTGTGCGAAAGCTGCCGTTTAGTGCAGGCTAGCCGCCGCTTCGGTCAACAGGTGGCCGATTTGCTTGATTTTGTCCACGGACGCCCCTTCGGCACTAGCGGCGGCGGCGCTGGTGTGCTTGCCAATGGAGGTGAGCGCCTTTTTGAGTTGCGGGGTGGTCGCCTTATCGCTGGCAAGTAGGTCTTCCAAATGCTTCAGCTCCTCAGCCAGGGTGCCTAGGGCGGGGACGCCTGCCCCCGAGAGGGTTTCTACCCAGCTGTTGATGCTGCGGACGGCGCCGGGCTTGGCGTGGGCCAGGCCTTGGTCAAGCGAATGAATAGTGGAATCGAGGTGGGCGAGAATTGCGGCGGTAGCCATATTGAGGAAAAGGAAAAAGGGAGGATGAAAAGGGAGGCGCTGCCGCTTGCTCTGGCTTACGGGATACTGCGTGGCAAGTTGAGCTAGTGTGCGCTTTACCTGCTTCTGTATAACCTGAAACTTCCTGCGTACTGCTGGCGAGCGCGGTGGCGTCGAAGTGCTTGTGGCCGCGGTCGTCGTAAAGCGGCTGCGCACCTGCTATGACGGCCTCGATGGGAAGCAGCTAGCGGCCGCCAATGGTACTGGGGGCCGCTTTGCCAAGTAGAGTGCGGCGGTTGTGGTCGCTGCGGTGGGTCTGGCCGTTGCGGTAGCGGGCAATCTGAGAGGGGTATTAAGAGGAAGTAGGCTGAAGCACAAGCAGACGCGGCCGTTGGTGTACGCCACCACGCCGTAGCTGAGTTCACCAGACTTTTAAGGGACGGGTGGGGACGTTGGCATAATAGTTGGAACCGATAGCGTAGCACGTTGTAGAGCTGAGCTTAATTTGATGAGTCAATTACATTCGTTACTGCGCGGCTTACCTCCTACCTGTTTGCTGTCGTTGCGCTGGCTAGTAGGAGGCGGGCTACTGTACCTGCTGCCGCGGGCCTTCGCCTATTCGGTTGGCCCGGAGCAGCAGCACCTGCGTCGGGGCCGGCGCCTCATTGGGTTTGCGCTTGGGCTGGGGCTGGTGGAATTGATGCTGCTGTCATGGCTGTAGGGCGGCGTGGGGCGAAGCGTTAGGTTGCGTAAGGAGTGGAAAACGTGAAGATAACCTGGAGGGTTGAGTCGCGTATGAGAGGTGCTACACGTATTTATACCTAGTCACTATGAACTTCGTAGAGGCGGCCAAGCGGGTGCTTACCCTAGGGCTCTGGAAGCCCAAAAAGCGTACGAGTAGGCGCAATCGAGACTTAGACCATAAGTTCTTCGAAGCGGTGCGCCAGGAGGGACGCAAACCATTCGCTGTTGACTCAAAGCCAGGTACGCTATAGTAGTAGCGCAGTTCGGCAAGCGAGATGACCCTAGGCTAGTCGATAGTTGGGAGCAGCTGCAGGAGGATGATACTAGCGGGGCTTACATTTGGCCTATGCTACTTAAAATCAGTGATTCGTGGGGTCCTAGCTTACAATATCTCGCGCTGGCGCTAATAGGCGGGGCGGCCCTGCTCGTTGGGTTGGTATGGGGGCTCTCGAATCTGTTTCGGGGTAAGTCCAAGAAGAAGAGCTGGGCCGCCCTCGGCGTCTTTCTGGCCATCGTGGTCGTTGTAGCCATCGCCGTATTTATCATCGTGGCCTAGCCCTGGGCCCGTGTACTCCAGGTCTCGGCCACCTGCTTGTGGGTATCGTGGGGGCGGGTTTCGCTGAGTGTCATCGGGCATGCCGGCGCGTCGCAGCCCACAAAGAAGCCGTGGTGCTAGCGATGCTACTACTTGACGCATTGCCCGATAGAAAATCTGCTGCACCTGGCCTAGGCGTCACCTTAGTAATCTTAGCTTTTGCGGCGGCCAGGTAGTCGGCAGCAGACTTCGTGGGTGGCTATTAGCTTAGGAGGAATACGGGATAGGAGTACTAGGTGCCAGCCAGTAAGCGGCGCAGTGTATCACTACTGGCCGGCGGCGAAGGCCTCGGGCAGGACTGCGCCTCCCACCCCTAGGGCCCCACGCAAGCCCAAAGAGCCCGGCCAATAAGGTATGAAAAAGCCTCGGCTAGCGTAGCCGGGGCCCTGGGTACTAGCGCACTGCTTTTCACAGTCGCGTGTATGTGTCAGTAGAAGTGTAGTAGGTTGTCGCGTCCTGCGTTTTCTCTTCCGTTACCAGCTGCGTGTCCGTCAGACTTTTGATGGTCATGACGCGGGTCTGGCTGGCTCCCACGGTGTTGTAGATAGTGATGGTTTTACCATCGTAGTCGCACTTACCTGTGGCCGTAGCTCCGCCGGTCATCAAGCGGTACGTTCCATCACCGGGATACACGATGCTGAACGCGCCGCTCGCAATGCTAGAGGTGGTCGTGGTTGGCGTGCCACTCGGGCCCGTAGCCACCACGGTGCGCGTGGTCAGGCTCCAGGTGCTGCCGTAGAGTGGAGGGGGTAGTGGGGCCGGATTATCGCGTTTACAGCCAGCGAGTAAGCTGGTTAGGAAAGCGAGGGCGAGTAAGTGCTTGCGCATGGGGAAAAGGGAGTAGTAGGGTTGACCGACCAAATAGGCTAAGGGTTGCACGAGCGTTCTCCACTTAACTAGTAATCCATGCTCTCCGCAACCAGCGAGATAGCCAGCACTCCAAACAGCGGGTTGGAGGCGAGCACGTCGTTGCGGGTAGGGGAGAGGCGGCCCGAAAATAGCGCCGCTGGCTGCTTGGTAGCTGCCGTGCTCTCCCTGAACCCCCCGCCTTGTTTGGTGTAACGCACCAGCCAGGCGAGCGATAACTACCGCACCCCGTACCACTTTTTGCCTACTTGCCATGCTCTTCACGCCCTTCGCCCCTGTAGCCGACACTGCTCCACGCTCGCCCCAGTGCCGACAAGCCGACCGCTTCGCCCTATTGCTTTTTGCCCTCACTGCGGTAGCGGGTTTACTAGTGAAGTACCTGGCCTAGGGCTTGAGAAGTTGGGTGGCGGGCGTAGCTTTAGAGCGTTCAGCTAGGCTTCATCTTGTTCATGCGTAATCTATTACCTTTTCCGCTGGCGCTGCTCGCCGCCGCTCCGCTGGCGGCCCAGGCCCAGCAGGCTACTCCTAGCCTGGCTGTTGGCCTCAAGGGCGGGGCCTCGCTCACCAGCCTCACCAACCGAAGTTTAGCAAGTAACCGTGACCTGTGTGGCTTCCACGCTGGCGTGACGGCTACTCGTACGTTTACTCGAACTTTTGCCTTGCAAGCCGAGCTACTCTATTCGCAAAAGGGCACGCGCGACGAGGTGGTTGTCGGTTCCACGCACTATGACAATCGCCAGCGCCTGCACTACCTCGACCTACCCGTAGTGGCCCGCCTGCACGTCGGCAATGCCTACTTAGAAGCGGGTCCGCAGCTGGGCCTGCTGCTGCTCGCCCGCGGCCACTACGAGGGGCCGGGCCCCGGTGCCGGCGCGGGCGACCAAACCGTGAGCGACTATTTTCACCGCGTAGACTTGGGCTACGTCGCCGGCATTGGCTACCAAGTGCCGGGCGGGCCTGGCCTGGGTTTGCGCTACAATGGAGGCTTGCTAAACGCGGTCAACAATAATTTCTCCGGTTCAGCGGTGCGCAACCGCGCCTTGCAGCTTTACGTGAGCTACCAATTTCCACGGTAGCGGGCCCTAGGGCCCCACGCAAGTCCACCAACCGCTAGGCCCAAAGAGCCCGGCCAGCAATCACCGCCGCGCCCTGCCGCTCCTCGCAAACTCTTGCTACTGCCTTGCGTAGGATAGCTTTCTCCTTTCCACGAGCTTTTTAGTAAATTCCTATGCGTAAGACACTTTTGGCAGCCTTGGGCGTTGCGGGTATGCTGAGCTTTACCACCCAGGCGCAGACCACCCCCACCGGTACCGCTCGCATGGGTAAGCGCCCAGCCAGCAAAGCCACCCCGGGCAACTCGGGCAGCATGGCGCCCAACCGCTCGAGCACGGCGGGCACCCCGGATGCGGCGACCTCGAACAACCCCGTGGACGCGACCGGCAAGCCCGTTGGTACGACCCCCTCGGGCACTACGAGCACCGTCAAAGCCCACAAGCCCAAAAACTAGGGCTTCCGGCTAAGCAGCCGGTAAAGGAGCTTTTCTACCACTTTCCCCTTCGCCCTGCCCGAAAGCCCCGCCCTTCCCGGCGGGGCTTTTTTGGGACTCCTTCCTGGTCCCACAGTCCGGCGGCGAGTAGCAGGCATCGCACGGGGCGACTAGCGGTGGAACGTAGCGAAAACCAGGTCGCCGGGGTAATAAGCCGGCGCACTTGGGTTAGGCGCGTACTGGTAGTGATGCCAGACGAAAGACGTGGCCGTTACGTGCAAAAAAGAATCGACCGCCCCGGCGCCGCTCGCCTGGGAGGCATAGCTAAGCAGGGGCAGTTGCAGCGAGTAGCTAGTACTGGCCGAGGCGGTAGCAGCCCCTCCCAAAAAAGCCGCTGGGGAAACGGTAAGGATGGTGCCGTCTAGCTCCACTTTCCCGCTGGAGGCCAGTTGCCGCAGGTAGATATTACCGTAATCGGTTATCGGCTTGCTGTACACCGCATCGGCTACCCAGTGCCCAGCTAGCAGCGGGGCAGGGATTGGCGCCGGCTCGTCCCCATTTCGTGAGCAGTTGGCCAACAGACCCAGCAGCCCGGCCGCGAGTAGGAAATGCTTCATGAATTCAAGCTACGTAAAATTAGTGACCTTCAGTGCGCTTGGCCTGGCAGCCCCCACCCTAGGCCCTTCGCCAGCCCAAAAAGCCCGGTTCGGAACACTCAAAAAAAAAGCCCCGCTCATCGCGGGGCTTTACTAACCGGGCCAGGCTAGCAGCTAGCTTACCTTAGAGTAGCTACGCCGTAGGCGCTGGCCTCAGGGCATATACGTAGTAGCCTTTCCGTACAGGACGTTAGAAATGCTCGACAGGTAGGAGGCGGAGTTGGTGTTGGGCAGGTCGTAGGTGAGGTAAATACCGTAGCCGTCGGTTTTAGTCCGGGTGGCTAGCGTGGCGGCCGTCGCAGAAGAGGTAGCCGTGATTTGCACGGCCGCCGGCCCTAGGTTCGCCTTGGCCAAGCCTGGTACGTTGGGCACCGAGTAGGTCCCGTACACGGCATTCCAGCTGTAGTTCACCTTCGAGCCCACCGTCACCCCGTTGTAGGACAAGCGGCTGGAGGCCGGCCCGTAGAAGTAGAACGAGATAATCTTGTTCGGTAGCAGATTCCGCAGGGCACTCACCAAGTACACGAACGAGGAGTTGTTGGGCTGCCCCGTGCCATTAGTGCCGTAGTCGGCGTACTCGTCGTCGAAGTCAATGCCATCCAGCCCGTAGGTGTTCACCGCATTGGCTAGCTGCTGGGCAAAATCTTGGGCCGCCGCCTGACTGGGGAAATTGCTGATGCCGGCGCCCTGGTGGTTGCCCAAAATAGACAAAAGCACCTTCGTGCCCCGCGCCTGCACCGGCTGGATGTAAGTGGCCCGGTTGTTTAGTACGTTGGTGACCTGCGAGTTAAAAAACAGCGTCGCTTTCTGCGTCGACGTGTTGTAGTTGATGTTGGCCGCGAAAATGATACCGATGTCGAACAAGGGCTGGCCTGATGAGAGCGAGTACTTGGCGATGTTGTTGAAGTTGTTGTTATTAACCTCCACGTAGCAAACGGTTTTCGTGCCCGTTACGCCTACCGCATCCGTGGACGCTTGCGTGCTGGCGGGGGTAGGCAAGTCTTCTTTTTGCTGGCAGGCGGCGAAGAATAGGGTGAGCAGGGTGCCGAATAGGGCCAAGGGCCGCGCGGCTCGGACGGTTCCGATAAGCATGATAAATGTGGAAAAGGGTGGGAGAAAAGACGGCGCAAGCGGGCTTGTGCCAAAAAAGAGCGGAACGGCTGTAGCCAGGCGGGCTGGCACGGGGCAAATAGGGGCAGCTAAATTCTTTTAGTTCAGCGCCTACGAGGCGTCAGCAGTAGGAAGCGTACCAGCGCCTTGACAAGCTCAAACCTACGATGCCCGGTGGCGGCCGACGTAGGACAATTTCCCTTTAAAAGAGACATGGTTACCCGCTGGATATAATGGGTAAATACCTACTTCATCTTGCTAAAGTACTAGGCCTCGCCGCGTGTGACAGCCGGTAGCTGGCCAACTAGCTGAGGTAGTACAGAAAGCTGCCACCTAGCTGCTGCGCGCAATAAGCCCGGATAAGACACGGACTCGGGCCAAATAAAGCCAAGGACTTGCATAAGCAGGCAGCTGGGGGCTGCTATGCCTCACCGTGGGCCTAGGGCCGCCAACCAGCGCCGCCCAACTTCCCTGCTACTCGGTGGCTACCAGGTAGGCTAGCGCTTCGTCAAGCTCGTGAAACGTGCGGTAGCGCAGGGAGCCCCCGCCCGCCTTCATCGACATTTCTAAAAAGGACAGGCGAGCCACTACCTGCTCGGGAAGGATGACGACGCCCGTCAGCGGGTTGGGCCGGGGCACCAGGCCCGGCAGCCACTGGCTGGTGAACCATTGCTTTTCGTCGGCCGAGTAAGGCGTCATCTGCCGATTGTCTGACAGAAATTTGTGCCAGCCCCGCGCCAGCAGTAGCCGCCCGAGCTGGGTGAGCAGGGTCGCCAGCTCGCCGGGCTGGCGCTTACTGGGCAGGTAGCGTAGTTCGGCGTAGCGGTCAAGGGTATGTTCCAGGACCAGGCCGGCGGCACTTTGAAAGTAGATAGTGGAGGGGCTCATCAGACTGCAAAGCTACCCAGCCAGCCGAGTGCCGGGGGAAGCCTCGCCCGCCAAACTTTCCTAAATCTCCAACTGGTCTTACCCCCGCTGCTTAGCCCCAAGCCCCGGCCCAATAGCTGCCTACGCGGGGCTTAGCTACCCTCGGGCAGTACAAACGAGCGTAGCAATTGCAGCAGCAGCGTGTCGGCTTGGCCGAGGTTGGTGCGCTCTAGCTGAACCTCGGCCGGCGAGATGTAGCCTGCAAATTCAATCAGCTGCTGCGGTGGCAGAGCCTGAAAAGCCATGCTCCAGTCCATAAACGCCCGCTTGGGAATGGCTTTGTCCGCGTAGGTGATGACATCGCGGTGCCGCGGGTCCTGGCTGATGTGCGCGTACAGGAGCTGCACCGTGGCCTTTTCTCCCTCCAGCACCTGAAAAAATTGGTCGTTGCCGTAGAGCAGCATGCCCGTCACCTGGTGCATCTGGTTGAAGTCGCGGGCCTGCGTGAGCAGGTGCTGCAACTGCGCCTCATTGAAGGGGATAGTCGCCTGGCTCAGGTAGATGATGTGGTGCATAGGGACTAGCTCGTCTATAAGCTCTACCTTACGTAAGCGAGCCCGCCGCGTTGATAGTGCTAGCACCCGGTGCTAACTGGGCCGGCCTGTTCTACCAGCTACTCTCCTTGTACTTATACCCGAGCCCGAGATGCGCTTCTTCCTGCACAGCGTTGCCGCTGCCACTGGCCACCGCGTCATCTACCTTGGGGGGATAGGCGGCCGGTGCGCCAGGCTGCGAGCGACACGCGGGCCTGCCCATAGGGCTAAGGAGTGCCACCTCACCTGGGAAGAGCTGTAGCAGCACGCCTGGTAGCCCGGCCCCACCTAGGCTTCGCCCGCGCCAAAAGGACGTGTGCGTGGCCCGCTGCAGCCCCGCATCAAGTCCGGTGCCACCATCAACCACCTCAACTTCAACCAGTAGAAAATTAGTTAGGCTGCTATTATTTCTACTGCTTCGTTAACACCCATAGTTAGCGCAGCGCTCCAGCTTAGGGCCTGACTGGCTGCGGAGCTAGGGTAGCGCGCGAGCAGCAAACAGCCAGTTGCATGCCGCGGTACTCTGGTTGGGGGCGGCCCGCCGTAAGGCGCTCAGTATTTCAAGGGATTCGTTGCCGAAAGACAGCAAGCTGAACCATAACTTTGGTTATGAAACACGCCGTACTCCCGCTGTTACTCGTGCTTGGCTTCCGGGCGCAGGCGCAGCTCGCGCCCTTGGTGCGCCTCGCTGGCATTGGTACCAGCATGGCGGTCGGCTCGGCCGCCAACAACCGCCGGCAAAAAGAAACGCTGTTTGTGGTGCCGGCTACCTTCGGCACCCACGCCATTCCGCAAAAGCGCACCCCCACGGGCAAGCTGCCCAAGCCCGATAAGGGCGGCACTGAGATTCAGGCCCTTGAGCAGCTGCTGGCTGGCCGCTACGCCGCCCTGCAAGCCGATTCGACGGTTATTTTGCTGAGCGTAGCCCAGGAGAAAGAGTTTAGCCAGTTGCGCACCAGCCTGGAAGCCTTTAATCCTTTCTGGAATACCGGTCCTTATTCCGCCGAAATGAATTGCTACCGCCAGCACGACGATGTGCGCCGACGCTTAGCGCGCCAGGCTACTACTCGCTAGCCCTACCTCCACCAGCCCAAAAAGCCTGGCCAACAGCCGCAAAAAACCTTCGTTATTTATAGCGACGCTTTTTTCATCGCGTGGCAGGTTGCGCCTGGAAGCACACCCGTAGGGGCGCCCAGTCACCTCAATACGCGCGTTAATGGCGCGTATTGACCCTAGGGCTCGCGGCCAGCATGCTTGCCCTAGCGCTACGCTTTTAAGCTGCTGGAAGCTTGGCGGCCTAGCAACCGGCAGGCACACGGCGGCAAGGTAGTTCGCCAATAAACCGAGCTGCTTTGCTTGCCTGGCGCGGGCCCCGCTAGTGGTCCATTACCGTCTGAATCGCCTCGTGCGTCAGCACCGCGGCCGGGGTAGCCTCTATGTAGGCTATGGCCCGCCGAACCTTGGCCGCCATCTCCAGGTGCGCATTGGCCAGGTCGCTCATTTCCGAGCTAACCACCATAAATTGGAAGGGGCTATCGACGCGGTTCTCGGCCTCAAGTGCCGTGCTCACTATATTTTGCCAGCTGGCGGCATCCTGCTCCGTGGCGAGTAGCGTGCGGAAATAGCGTAAGGCCGACTCTTTTTCTTCTTCGCTCATGTGCGGGCTGATTAAATGCCTCCCAAGCTACGCAGAAGCTACGACCCAGCAGGAGTGGCGCGCGGCTTACCCCTAGGCATGGCCCAGGTTTGGCGGCCCTCCTCCTACCTGAAAAACCGGGCCGCGCCTAACCTGTTGGTGCTGCCCACCATCTCGCGCCAGCAGGCGGGCAGGGGCTCGTGGACGCTTGGCAATGCCGCGCTCCCGCCCCAATTTGCTGGCCAGCAATTGCCCGTGCAGGCTGCGTGGCGTACCTTTGTCCCAATCAAACGGATTACCTACGAAGAAGCAGCCAGTAATCTCTTCTTCGCTAGTGCATGGTGAAGTTAAACCTGTGAGTTATTTGCCTCTTAACCAAGGCAGATACTTGATAGAGTTCAGCTCATAGTTAGTTTTTCGGGGTGTAGCGTAGCCCGGTATCGCGTCTGCTTTGGGAGCAGAAGGTCGTAGGTTCGAATCCTGCCACCCCGACTATAATGAAGTGGATTTGACCCCATAGCTCAGCTGGATAGAGCAGCTGCCTTCTAAGCAGCCGGTCATTGGTTCGAATCCAATTGGGGCCACACAAACCCCGCATAAAAGCCCGTTAAGGGCTTTTTTTGTGTCTTGCAGGCAGCATCCACCTGCCCCCGCGCGTGCGATGGGGTGTGCCTGCAGCCGCCGCTTCGCATGGCTTGGCCCACGCGGGGCCACTGGTGCTGCCGGGGAGTAGGGTGAGCGTTGGCTTGGGAGGCAGGCGGGCTGGGCAGCTGCGTTAGCTGCTAAAAGCCCCGGCCGGGGAGGCTGGGGCTTGCCGTGCCTGGCCAGGCGTAGGTGAATGAACGCCCTAGGAGCGCCGGGGTGCCCCAAGGCGCACGTCGGTGGTGCGTTGCAGCCCTAGGGCCCGCCGCCTGGGGTGATTGGTGATTGGTGCCAGCTGCCGGCCCGAGGGCCGACGCTGGACTTTAGACGATAGATGGTACGCTAGCTAGCCGGTAGGCTGATGGCCGTGACATAGTCGGCCAGCAAATCGAATTGCTCAAAGCTGTTCACTACGACGGGGCTGCCGTGCGGTAGCTTATGGGCTACCTCGATGAAAAACCCTTTGCCTTCCCCTGCCAGGTAATAGAGATGCACCGTTCGGCCGGCCTCTAGGCGATAATGCAGGTAAGTGCCTATGGCCAAGACAATGCTCGCCTGCGCGGCGGGGCGCAGCTTCTGAAAGATAGCCAGCTTCATGGGTAACGACTAGCGTGCGCTACGGGCCTGGGCGGGCGGCAGGTTGGCTAGCTCCAGGCAGACCTGCTGCCAGGTTAGCTCGCCAGCTAAGTAGCGCGCGTGCAGCTGCTGCGCAGCGGGCGAAAGGCGCCGGCGTATGTGCGGCAAGGCTTGCTTCATCCGAGCTAGCACCAGGGCGCGCTGCTCGGGGGTTTGGGCATTTGGCCCAAAAGCAGAACTGAGTGACATGGCAGAAATAGCATAAATGACAGGTCAAATTTCCTATATAGCGAAAAACGACAAAATAGGTGTTTTCACAGATTTTAAATCTGTGAAAACACCTATTTTGCTTCTTATTATCTGCTATGATTGCCTAGTAAACCCTGCCGGATACCAACGAGGCTCTTTAGTATATGAAGAAAACTGTGCGGCACAGCGCTAAGCTGAAGTGCCGCTATGCTGCACAAGGATAGGTAGTTGTGGCTAGACCTGCGCGCCTAGTGGTACCAAGTGCGCAGGAGGCCGTTCCGTAAGCGGATAGAGGCGGGTGAAGCTGCCAGGCGATGCGGCTTTCGATGCGTGCAGCCGTGCGATTGCAGCGCGGATAAGCGCTGTTTTCACCGGTGTAGTTCTGCCTCAAACCAGCTTAGCATGGCTATTCCACTCCTAGGGCCACCCCCAGCGCCACATGCAGATAAGAAGCTGCGCTATTGCTGCGCCGATTGCGCCATTGCTGCGCCGATAATGTGCTATAGCGAGGATAGTAGGCACGTTCCCCGCCGCCAATGTGGGCAACCTATTGTCTTACTTCCACTATTCGAAGTCGGAATTCGACCATAAGTTGTTGGTGCCGACGCTTGGTTTGAGCATCTTCGTGCCTATTGTCGCTGGCCAAGTAGCTAAAGGCACGAAGATGCGGGACATAGCGCGTCTGGGCGCTCAAAAGCGAGTGAATGATGGCTGCTACCAATTGATAATAAATAAGTTAGGAATATTTTTTAATTCTAGCTTGGTCGAAGCCGGTTCTGGCAACCTGCTTAACCAATGCCCAATCAGCTAACAGTCAGCTTTTTGGGTTGGGATAACTGGCTCTAATTGTCAGTAGAAAAGTTACTGAATTTCCCACAGTTTTCGGCTTTCTGTTGGAAGCGTAGCGCCCCTAAAAAAGCCCTTGCTGACCTTGGCAAGGGCTTTTTTGGTTGTTGCCGCAGCTGCAAAAATCCCGGCCGAAAGCTAGGCTAAATGGAGCTAAAAGCCTACCTTTGGATGTTCTCTTTCTGACCGCATTTTCGGTCGGTTTAACCCCCTCTCGCATGAGTGAAGTAGTAGAAAAACAAGCTCCCGCCGCCGACTACTCGGCCGATAGCATTCAAGTGCTGGAAGGGCTGGAAGCGGTGCGCAAGCGCCCGAGCATGTACATCGGCGACACGGGTATCAAAGGCCTGCACCACCTGGTGTGGGAAGTGGTGGACAACTCCATCGACGAAGCCCTCGCCGGGCACTGCGACCTGATTCAGGTTACCATCAACGAAAACAACTCGATTACCGTCCGCGACAACGGCCGGGGCATTCCCGTCGATTTCCACGCCAAGGAGGGCCGCTCGGCCCTGGAAGTGGTGCTGACCGTGCTGCACGCCGGCGGCAAGTTTGACAAGGACAGCTACAAGGTATCGGGCGGCCTGCACGGCGTGGGCGTGAGCTGCGTGAACGCGCTCAGCACCGAGCTGAAAGTGACCGTGCGCCGCAAGGGCCACGTGTACGAGCAGGAATACAGCATCGGCGCGCCCCTGTACCCGGTGAAGGAAATCGGCGACACTGAGGAGCACGGCACGCAGGTGCAGTTCTTGCCCGACCCCACCATTTTTGCCGATACGGAGTACCGCTACGCCACCATCGCCAGCCGTCTGCGCGACTTGTCGTTCCTCAACAAAGGCATCCGCATTACTCTTACCGACCGGCGCGAAGTGTTGACCGGCGACGCGGCCCTAGGGCATGCCAACGCCGAAGGCTTCCGCTACGAGGAGTTTTACTCCACGGGCGGCCTGCGCGACTTCGTGCAGTACCTCGACGGTACTGAGCGGCCCTCGCTGCTGGCCGAGCCCATTTACGTGGAAAGCGAGAAGGGCGGCACGCCCGTGGAAGTGGCCTTGCAGTACAATACCTCCTACCAGGAGAACGTGTACAGCTACGTCAACAACATCAACACCCACGAGGGCGGCACGCACGTGGCGGGCTTCCGCTCGGCCGTGACGCGGGTGCTTAAGAATTACGGCGACAAGAGCAAGCTCTTCGAAAAAGCCAAGGTGGACATCACCGGCGACGACTTCCGCGAGGGCCTTACGGCCGTTATCTCGGTGAAGGTGCAGGAGCCGCAGTTCGAGGGCCAAACCAAGACCAAGCTGGGCAACTCGGAAGTGAGCGGCGCGGTGAACTCGGTGGTGGGCGAAATCCTGGCGCAGTACCTGGAGGAAAACCCCAACCAGGCCAACAAAATCATGGACAAAGTGATTTTGGCGGCCAAGGCGCGCATCGCGGCCCGCAAGGCCAAGGACATGGTGCAGCGCAAGAACGTGCTGGGCTCCAACTCGTTGCCCGGTAAGCTGGCCGACTGCTCGGACTCGGACCCCGAGGTGTGCGAGCTGTACCTGGTAGAAGGTGACTCGGCCGGCGGCACCGCCAAAATGGGCCGCAACCGGGCGTTCCAGGCCATTCTGCCGCTGCGCGGTAAAATCCTGAACGTGGAGAAAGCCCAGGAGCACAAGATTCTAGAAAACGAGGAAATCAAGAACATGATTACCGCCCTAGGGGTCACGTTCAACGAGCGCAAGTCGCTGGCCTTCGGCACCGACGACGAGGGCAACGAAACCGGGCCGCTGAACTTCGACAAGCTGCGCTACCACAAAATCATCATCATGACCGATGCGGATATTGACGGCTCGCACATTCGCACGCTGATTCTGACGTTCTTCTTCCGCTACATGCGCCAGCTGGTGGACCAGGGCTACATCTACATCGCCCTGCCGCCGCTCTACCTGGTGAAGCGCGGCAAGGAGGAACGCTACTGCTGGAGCGAGGAGGACCGCGTGGCCGCCACTGAGGAAATCGGCCGCGGCAAGCCCGAAACCGTGAACGTGCAGCGCTACAAGGGCCTGGGCGAAATGAACGCCGAGCAGCTTTGGACCACCACCATGCAGCCCGCCACGCGCTCGCTCAAGCAAGTAACCGTGGACTCGGCCGCCGAGGCCGACCACCTCTTCTCGATGCTGATGGGCGACGAGGTAGCCCCCCGCCGCGACTTCATCGAGCAAAACGCCAAGTACGCCAAGCTCGACGTCTAAAATCACGGATTACGCAGATTCGAGCGGATTTTACGGATTTTGTGGACGAGTTCGCAGCATACCGTTTGTAGCTGCTACAAGCAAAAGGCCACCCAGTTGGGTGGCCTTTTTTTTCGACTTCATTGCTGATAGTTCAAGCTTTAATCGTCCACAAAATCCGTGAAACCCGCTCGAATCTGCGTAATCCGTGGTCTAGTAGTGCGTTTTGCTTTCGTGCTCCTGCCAGGCGCGGAAGGACCCTAGGGCCTCGTCGCGCAGCAATTGCTGCATGGGCAGGCGGCGCTGGTTGAGGGGTTTCTCAATTTCGTCGTAGATGAACTGGTCGTCGAAGCCCACGGCGGCCGCGTCGGCCTTGGTGTTGGCATAGAACACGCGGGCGGGCCGGGCCCAATAGATGGCGCCCAGGCACATGGGGCAGGGCTCGCAGCTGGTGTAGAGGTCGCAGCCGTCGAGCTGGTGGCTGCCCAGCACCTGGCAGGCCTTGCGGATAACGTCGATTTCGGCGTGACAGGTGGGGTCATTGGTGCTGGTGACCTGGTTGAAACCGCGAGCGATAATCTGCCCGTCCTTCACCACCACGGCGCCGAAGGGTCCGCCATAGCCAGCTTGCATCTTTTCGAGCGACAGCCGGATGGCCTCGCGCATAAACTCCGAATTGGGGGGATTAGGTGAAGCGTCGTTGGTTTTCAAAGCTAAAAATCAATTTTTTATAAACAAGTGATAGAAAAATGTCGAATTAACCGGAATCTTTTAGCCGGTTGCTTGTTTGTACTGACGTGAAAGAATAGTTTTTTAAGGTGTTTTGGTTGGAAAGGCGAATGGCTCTGCTGTTCGCCTTTTTTTATGCCCGCTCCCTGGGGGCCCTCACCAGCTAATCCAAATTCCAGGCTGCGAAAGTAGCGCCTACCCATTGCCGCCGGCACTTAGGCTTAAATTGTAGTAGGCGAAACATTTGCTTTAGGCACTTGGTCATCAGCATTTCAGTGCTATTGCCTAGTTGGATAATAACTGTTTGGAAATAGGGATTGAACGGGTTGGCACTAGGATTGCCAGGGTAACATGAAGATAAGCATTTGCCAGCGGGCTGGGTAGCATAAGGCTTTTAGCTTTGGCATATTGTTGGGCTGGGTAATGAAAAAATAGTAATTTGCCGGCAATCCCTGCTGCCCTGGTGCCAGGCCGACAAGCAGCAGTTCGGCAGATTCCCTTGGCCGATAGTTGCTCGCCACTTTCCCCCACTAAAATGCTGCTTATTACTTTCGGCACATGGCCCGCGCCGTGCGCGAAAGTAGCCAGCATAAATACTTGAACCCTATGACCAAACGCCGAGAGTTTCTGAAGCAAGCAGGTGCGCTGGCCGCCGTGGCCTACGCCCAGCCGGGCCAGTTGCTGGCCGCCCCTGCCGCCGCCATCACGAAGGTGGGCATCCAGCTGTATTCGCTGCGCGACTACATTGGGCAGAGCACCAAAAGCGTGCTGGCCAAGGTGGCCCAGGCTGGCTACCAGGAGGTAGAAACCTACGGCTACAGCCCCGCTACTGGCTTCTGGGGCATGCAGCCCGCCGAGTTTAAGGCGGCGCTGGCGGCCCAGGGGCTGACCACGCCCAGCGGCCACTACGGGCTGGACGGCTACTTCCGCGACGGCAGCGAAACAGAACTGAACGGCATTATTGCGGCGGCCAAGGGCTGCGGCCAAACCTACGTGGTGGTGCCTTCGCTCGATGGCAAGCTGCTGCAATCGGTGGCCGACTTCAAAACCATCGCCAGCCGCCTCAACCAGGCTGGCAAGCGCTGCCAGGCGGCCGGCCTGCGCATCGGCTACCACAACCACAACTTCGAGTTTAAGCCCCTAGGGGGCACCACGCTCTACGAGGTGCTGCTGAAGGAAACCGACCCCAAGCTGGTTGACTTTGAGATGGATATCTACTGGGTGGTGCGCGCCGGCCAAGACCCGCTGGAGTTGATAAAGGCGCACCCCGGGCGCTTCCCGCTCTGGCACGTGAAGGACATGAACAAGACGCGCCCCGAGCTGAACACGGAAATCGGTACTGGCTCGATTGACTTCCGCCAGCTAGCCGCCCATGCCCAGGAGGCCGGGTTGAAGCACCTGTTTATGGAGCAGGAAAACTTCAGCCTCGACGCCTACCAGAGCATTACGCAAAGCGCGGCTTATATGAAAAATACGCTGTTGCCGGCGCTGCAAAAGGGCTAGGGAAGAGTTACGGAAAATATAATAGGAACGTCCTGCTCAGCTGGCGTCCGCTGGCCAAAGTCTCTCTCCTGCACAGTATGGCGTGAGAGGGATGCTTCGGCCAGCGGACGCCAACTGAGCAGGATGTTCTCGTTTAGTCAAACGAACTAGCCCATTCCCTAACTTGCGCCTAGGCCGCGGCCGGGGCAAAATCCTGGTGGGGGCTAGTTGGTAATGCAAAAACGTTTTTTATTGCCGCTGCTTCTGGCGGCGGGCGCCGCGCAGGCCCAGTCATTTACCCCTGCCGAAGTGGCCCGCTGGCGGCAGCAGGCGCAGCGCGTCAGCATCGTGCGCGATACTTGGGGCGTGCCCCACATCAGCGGCAAAACCGACGCCGACGCAGTTTTTGGGCTGCTCTACACGCAGTGCGAGGACGATTTTGCGCGGGTCGAGGACAACTACCTGACGGCCCTAGGGCGCCAGGCCGAGGTAAAGGGCGAGGCCGCGCTTTACGAAGACCTGCGCCAGCACTTGTTCATGGATTCGACGCGGGCGGTGGCTACCCTACGCCGCAGCCCGCGCTGGATGAAGGACTTGCTCCAGGCCTTCGCCGACGGCACCAACTACTACCTGGCCACCCACCCCCAGGTGCACCCGCGGCGCCTGCTACGCTTCCAGCCCTGGATGCCGCTGCTCTTCAGCGAGGGCAGCATTGGCGGCAACGTGAGCGTAGTGCCCCTGGAGCGCCTCAAGGCCTTTTACAGCCAGCAGAAGGGTACCTCCTTTCGCCCCGTGCCGACCCCTAGGGCGGCGGTAGCCGCGGCCGACGCCCGCCTGGCCTTCGAGCGGGCCGAGCAGGAGCCCACCGGCTCCAACGGCTTCGCCATTGGGCCCAGCAAGAGCGCCAGCGGCCACCCGCTGCTGCTACTTAATCCGCACACCTCGTTCTACTTCCGCTCCGAGGTGCAGGTGACGAGCCAGGCCGGGCTGAACGCCTACGGCGCCGTGACGTGGGGGCAGTTCTTTGTGTACCAAGGATTTAACGCCACTTGCGGCTGGATGCACACCAGCAGCCAGGCCGACACGATGGACGAGTACCTCGAAACGGTGAGTGAGCAGCCCGATGGCCGCCGCACCTACCTCTACGCGGGCAAGCAGGTGCCGCTGGCGGCCGATACCATTACCCTGCGCTACCTCGACGGCGGGCAGCTGCGCCAGCGGCGCTTCACCACTTACCGCACCGGGCACGGGCCGGTGGTGGGTCAGGTGGGCGACAAGTGGCTAACCGTGAGGATAATGGACGCGCCGCTGGCCGCCCTCGAGCAGTCGTACCTGCGCACCAAGGCCCGCGACTACGCCAGCTACCGCGAGGTGATGCGCCTGAACGGCAACGCCAGCAACAACACCGTCTTTGCCGACAACCAAGGCACGATTGCCTACTGGCACGGCAACTTTATGCCCCGCCGGCCGGCGGGCCCCGATTTCAGCCAGCCCGTGGATGGCAGCACCGCCGCCACCGAGTGGCAGGGCCTGCACCCCTTAGAGGAGCTGGTACAGGTGAAAAACCCGGCCAGCGGCTTCATCCAAAACTGCAACTCGACGCCCTTCACGGTGGCGGGGCCGGGTAGCAGCCCCGCCAAAAGCCAGTATCCCAGCTACATGGCGCCCGATGCCGAGAACTACCGCGCCCTCAATGCCGTGCGGGTGCTGAGCCGACCCCAAGCCTTCACGCTCGACACGCTGGTGGCGGCCGCCGACAACCCGCGCCTCATGGGCTTCGAGGAGCTAATTCCCTCGCTGCTGCGCGACTGCCAGCTGCTGCTCGACGAGCCCGGCGGCACCCTACCCGAGGGCGTGGAGGAGGCCCTGCCCATCTTGCGCACCTGGGACCTGAACTACAGCAAAGAGTCGGTGGCCCAAACCCTGGCCATTTACTGGGGCGAGCGTATTCAGCGCCTGGCGCGGCCCCGCGTGCCGGCCGGGCAGGTGCTGGACTATATCAGCTTCACCAAATTTATCATCGAGCATACCACGCCCGACGAGAAAACCCAGGCCCTGGCCGAAACCCTGGCCGAGCTGCGCCGCGACTTTGGCAAGTGGCAAGTGCCCTGGGGCGAGGTAAACCGCTACCAGCGCCTGACCGGCCGCATCGACGAAGCCTTTGACGACCAGCAGCCTAGCCTGCCGGTAGCCTTCACCTCGTCGGCCTGGGGCAGCCTGGCGGCCTTCGGGGCGCGCACCCAGCCCGGCACCAAGAAGCGCTACGGCTACGTGGGCAACAGCTTCGTGGCAGTGGTGGAGTTTGGCCCTAGGGTGGTGGCCCGCTCGGTAGTGACGGGCGGCAGCGCCAGCCGACCCGACTCGCCCCACTTCACCGACCAAGCTCCGCTATACTGCAACGGGCAGTTCAAGGAGGTCTGGTTTTACCCCGAGGACGTAGCTAAACACGTGGAGCGGCAGTATCATCCGGGCGAGTAGGGAAATTCTCCAGGAAATTGCCAGAACGTCATGCTGAGCTTGCCGAAGCATCTCTATCGAACGACCCCCTAAGCGGCGCGGTAGAGATGCTTCGGCAAGCTCAGCATGACGTCCTAAATTAATTATTTGCCTAGCTATACCGTGCTCAAAAACCTGCTCTTCCTCTGCCTGCTGGCCCTAGGAGCCCGTGCCCAGCCGCAGGCCAGCGCCATGCCGCCCACTGCTACGCTGCTGCGCCCGGCCGCCGTGTTCGATGGCGAGGCGCTGCACCCTGGCTGGGCAGTGCTAGTGGAGGGACAGAGAATAACCGCCGCCGGTCCTACCGCCACCCTGGCGGCGCCGGCCGGCGCTACCGTGCTGGAGCTGCCCGGCCTCACGCTGCTGCCGGGCCTCATCGAGGGGCACTCGCACCTGCTGCTGCACCCCTACAACGAAACGCCCTGGGACGACCAGGTGCTGAAGGAGCCGCTGGCCCTACGCGTGGCCCGCGCCACCGTACACGCCCAGCGCACGCTGCTGGCCGGATTCACTACTGCCCGCGACCTGGGCACCGAGGGCGCGGGCTACGCTGACGTGGGCCTCAAACAGGCCATTGACCAAGGTATCATTCCGGGCCCTCGGCTGCTGGTGGCCACGCGGGCGCTGGTAGCTACCGGCAGCTACGGCCCCCACTTGGCGGCCGTAGACGACCTGCCCCGCGGCGCCCAGGAGGCCGATGGCCCCAGCCTGGTGCAGGCCGTGCGCGAGCAAATCGGGCGCGGGGCCGATGTGGTGAAGGTGTACGCCGACTACCGCTGGGGGCCGGGCGAAACCGCGCAGCCCACCTACTCGCTCGAAGAGTTGACGCTGGTGGTGCAAACGGCGCGCAGCAGTGGGCGCGGCGTGGTGGCCCACGCCAGCACCGCCGAGGGCATGCGCCGCGCCACGCTGGCCGGCGTCGAAACCATTGAGCACGGCGACGGCGGCACGCCCGAAGTCTTCCGGCTGATGAGGCAGCGCGGCGTGGCGCTGTGCCCCACCGTGGCCGCTACGGATGCCACTTCGCAGTACCGGGGCTGGAAAAAGGGCCAGGAGCCCGCGCCCGCCCGCGTCGAAGCCAAGCACCGCGCCCTGGAGGCCGCCCGCCAGGCTGGCGTGGCCCTGGTGATGGGTGGCGACGTGGGCGTGTTTCCGCACGGCGACAACGCCCGCGAGCTGGAGCTGCTCGTAACCGACTATGGCCTAGGGCCATTGGAGGTGCTGCAAGCCGCCACCAGCGGCAACGCCCGCCTGCTGCACCTGCCCGACCGCGGCCGCGTGGCGCCCGGCCTGCTGGCCGACTTGGTGGCAGTGGCCGGCGACCCCACCCGCCAGGTGCAGGCCCTGCGCCAGGTGCGCCTCGTCATGAAGGGTGGGGTGCTATACCGCCAGCCCTAGGGCCGCCGCGGCTACTTTTACATCTGTTTCACCTTTCTCTTTCGCCGCATGGCCGACACCAGCCCCCAAAAACAAGCTTTATTCCAGGACGTGGAGCAGCGCCTACTCGCCCAGGGCTTCCGCATCGACCGTCAGGACCAGTCGCGCCCCTGGGGCGGCTTTTTCGTGCTCGACGAAGACCAGGCCCAGGAGTTTGCCGACCAGTATTTCAGCGGCCTGCCCGTCGAGAACCTGCGCATCTCGGGCAAGCTCAGCCCCAAAATTCTGCTTGTAGCGCCCCACCAGCGCCTGAGCTGGCAGTACCACCACCGCCGCGCCGAAATCTGGCGCGTGGTGGAGGGCCCCGTGGGCATCGCCATCAGCGACACCGACACCGAGGGCGAGGTGAAAGACTACCAGCCCGGCGAGCAGATTATGCTCACCCAGGGCCAGCGCCACCGCCTGGTGGGCCTGGCCGGCTGGGGCGTAGTGGCCGAAATCTGGCAGCACACCCACGCCGAGCAGCCCTCTGACGAGGACGACATCGTGCGCGTGCAGGACGACTTCGGCCGGTAGACCAGCGAAGCAAACAGGCGGTCATGCTCATCTGGCGTCCGCCTGCCGAAGCATCTCTACCGAACGATACCCTAGGCGGCGCGGTAGAGATGCTTCGGCAGGCGGACGCCAGATGAGCATGACCGCCTGTTTGGCTAGCTTCTACTTCAGCGGCTGCGCGGCTACGCCGGTGGTGGTCAGCTTTACTGGCTCGATGCGGCCGTTTTTGTCGAAGTGCATTTCCTCGATGCACACCTGGCGGTGGTTGCCGTCTTTGTCGCCCAGGGGGTGGCGGTGATACACGATGTACCAGCGGTCGGTGCCCGGCACGTTGATGACTGAGTGGTGGCCGGCGCCGGTGCCCACCTGGGGGTCCTGCTGCAATATTTTGCCCACTCGCTCGAAGGGGCCGAAGGGCGAGTCGCCGATGGCGTAGGCCACCGAGTAGTCGGGGCCGGTCCAGCCGCCCTCGCTCCACATGAAGTACACCTTGCCCTGGCGACGGAACATCAGCGGGCCCTCCACATACTTATCGGGGGTGATGGACTTGAAGGTAACGCCGTCGGCGAAGGGCACAAAGCCCGTAAAATCGTCGGTGAGGTGGGCGATGTTGCAGTGCTGCCAGCCGCCGTACACCAGGTAGTACTGGCCGTCCTTGGGGTCGTGAAACACGAACTGGTCGATGGGCTGGGCGCCGTTTTCGATGGTGCCCACCAGCGGCTTGCCCAGCAGGTCCTTAAAGGGCCCGGCGGGGTTGTCGGCCACCGCCACGCCAATGCCTCCCGGCGGCTCGTTGAGCTTCTCGGGGTGGTAGTCGTTGGCCCCGAAAAAGAGGTAGTATTTGCCGCCCTTAGTCACGATGGCGGGCGCCCACATAGCGCGGTGCGCCCACTTCACGGCTGCCGTGTCTAGCACGCGCGGGTGCTTGGTCCAATGCACCAAGTCGGGCGAGGAAAAGGCATCCAGGTACACCTGCTGGTTGTAGGGTGCCGAGTAGGTGGGGTAAATCCAGTACTCTTTGCCGAAGATGGCGACCTCGGGGTCGGCGTACCAGCCGGGGAAAATGGGGTTGCCGCTGGTAGCCGGGGCGGGCTTGCGCTGGGCGTGGGCCGCGCCGGCGCCCGCTAGCAGGCCTAGGGCCAGGAGGGTGGGAAAAGGCTTCATGCCGGCGAATCTACTGAAAGCAACTGATTGCTGAGCTATAAATGCTGGCTGCCGCCTGGCCCGCCGCCAATTTTTTGCCGAAATAATACTACCCCAAATCTCACGCTTTTGCCGACCTTCGCCCCGCGCCCGCCGGGGTGCCGGGGCCCCCTGGGGGTTGCTGCCGAGCCTTTTTTCCACCCACCCTTATGAAGATTTTTCGCCACGCCGCCGGGGCGGCTTTGCTAGCGCTACCTACCCTAGGGGCCCACGCCACGGTGCGCCTGCCCAGCCTGGTGGGCAACCACATGGTGCTGCAGCGCGACCGCCCGGTGCCGGTGTGGGGCTGGGCCGCGCCGGGCGAGGCGGTCAGCGTCACGTTTCGGGGCCGCACCTATCCGGCCAGTGCGCCCGATGCCCAGGGCCGTTGGCAGGCCACGCTGCCGGCCACGCCGGCCGGTGGTCCCTACACCCTCACCGTGAGAGGGCAGAATACGTTGGAGCTAACCGACGTGCTGGTGGGTGACGTGTGGCTGGCCTCGGGGCAGTCGAACATGCAGTTTAAGGTGAAGGACCCCAATGCCAACGGCTACCAGCCGGTGCAGAACGCCGACCAGGAAATAGCCGCCGCCAACTACCCGCGCCTGCGGGTGCTCACGGTGAGCCAGGCCCTGGCCTACCGCCCCCAGGCCGAGGTGCCCACCACCGGCTGGGAGGTGTGCAGCCCGGCCACGGTGGCTAGCTTTTCGGCGGTGGCCTACTTTTTTGGGCGCGACTTGCTGCAACAGTACCAGGTGCCCATCGGGCTGGTGGTGAGCAGCTGGGGCGGCACGCCGGCCGAGGCCTGGGTGAGCGCCGAGGGCCTAGGGGCCTTCCCCGAGTTTCAGCCCGCGCTCGCCGGCTTTGCCCAGCGCACCACCAGCCTGGCCGACGACCAGCGCACCTACGAAACGCGCCAGCAAGAGCTGCTGCACGGCCGCGCCCACGACCGCGGCTACCCGCCCACCGGCCCCAGCTGGGCCGACCCCGCCACCGACGCCCGCGCCTGGCCTACCATGCCGGTGCCTGGCATTTGGGAAAGCCAGCCCGGCCTGGGTACCTACGACGGCATCGTGTGGTTTCGGAAAGAGCTGGACCTGCCCGCCGCGGCCGCCGGCCAGCCCCTGACGCTGAGCCTGGGCCAGATTGACGACGCCGACAGCACCTACTTCAACGGGCAGCTGGTGGGGCACACGGCCGGCTACTCGGTGGCGCGCACCTACCAGGTGCCGGCGGCGCTGGTGCGCGCCGGCCGCAACGTGCTGGTAGTGCGCGTAGTAGATACGGGTGGGGGTGGGGGCTTGGCGGGCGGCCCGGCCATGCAGGCTACCGGCGCCGCGGGCGTGCTGCCGCTGGCCGGCCCCTGGCAGTACCAACTGGGCCTGGCCCCCGAGCAGGTGCCCCAGCCGCCCTACCCCGGCGGTGGCTCGCAGGCGCCCTCGGTGCTCTACAACGCCATGATTGCCCCGCTGCGGCCGTTGGCCCTTAAAGGCGTCATCTGGTACCAGGGCGAAAGCAACGTGGGCCGCGCCGCCCAGTACCAGCGCCTGTTTCCGGCCCTGATTACCGACTGGCGCCGGCAGTTTGGCCAGCCTACTTTGCCATTCCTATTCGTGCAGCTGGCCAACTACTTAGCCACTCAGCCCCAGCCGGGCCCCTCGGCCTGGGCCGAGCTGCGCGAGGCCCAAACCGCCGCCCTAGCCCTGCCCCGCACCGGCATGGCCACCGCCATCGACCTGGGCGTGGCCAACGACATCCACCCCCACAACAAGCAGGACGTGGGCCACCGCCTGGCCCTGGCCGCCCGCCGCGTAGCCTACGCCGACCCCACCGCCCCGCCCGACCGCGGCCCCACCTACGCCGGCCTGGCCGTGACGGGCGCGGCGGCGCGCGTGCGCTTCGCACCCGCTACCCTAGGGGGTGGCTTGGTGGCCAAAGGCGGCCAGCTGCAAGGCTTCGCCGTGGCCGGGGCCGACCAGCAGTTTCACTGGGCCACTGCCCGCCTGGTGGGTACCGAAGTGGTGGTCGAAAGCCCCCAGGTGCCCCACCCCGTGGCCGTGCGCTACGACTGGGCCGATAACCCCAGCGGCACGCTCTACAACCGCGCCGGCCTGCCCACTCCGCCCTTCCGCACCGATAAGTGGGTGAAGTAGGGGAGAGGGTCCTAGGGGTGTAATCATCAGAAAATCAGAACGTCATCTGAGCCTGCCGAAGCATCTCTTCCGCACAAGTAACTCTAACGTTAGAAGTTAGTTACCCGGTAGAGATGCTTCGGCAGGCTCAGCATGACGTTCTTTTTAATTGTTTACTCAGGGTCCCTAGGGCTACACCACAATGCGGATTTCGTAGTTTTCCTGCTGCGGGTTTTGGAGGTTGGGCACGCGCCAGGCGCCCACGCGGCTGGGGCCGTAGCCTAGGTTTACCTTCACCCACTCGTCGCGGGTGGGCAGTAGGGCCAGCACCTCGGCGCTGAGGCGCTGCAGGTCGTCCTGCACGTTCTGGTGGCGCTGGCGCAGCTCGTCGTCGTGCTGGTCGAACGAGCCGGTGGGGGGGCGCATCTCAAAGACCTGGGCAGCAGCATTTACCTCGGCATCGTGCAGCGGCTCGTTGCGCTCGGCAATCGTGAGCTTGCGCAAATCTTCCTTGGCCGCTAGGTACTCTTCTACTTTCTGCACCAGCGGCTGCAAGTTGGGGTTCAGGTAATCGAGGTTGGTGGCCATTCGGCAAAATGGTGAATTGGTGAGTGGTGAGTTGGAAAGTGAGGAAGCCCTAGGCGCCTGGGGCCGTGGCGGGCTTGTTGCGCTGGCAGCGCTCGCTGCAATATTTCACGGCTTCCCAGTTGTTGCGCCACTTCTTGCGGTACTCGAACGGGAGGCCGCAGGTGGCGCAAATTTTGGTGGGCAGCTGGCCTTTCTTGAGAGTAGTAGCCACGGGGCGAAGCAAAAGATGCACAAAGCCGCCGCACCTTTGCCGGCGGCGAGTGGCAGTTTTACGTTGAAAGCCCCCTAGGCGGCTAGGCCGGCCCTCGCTTGCGCTCGTTTTTATGCCCCATTCTGCCCCTTCTGCCGCCCCCGATTTGCTCGGCCAGGCGCTGCTCGACTACCAGCACGGCCACCACGCGGCGGCCCTCACCGTGCACTGCTCGGCGGCCGACGACGAGGCCCTGCCCGCCGCCTATTTTTTCCGCACCCTGCTGGCTATGCCCGAGCTGGAGCGCCAGGCCCTCGACGAGTGCCGCGGCCGGGTACTCGACCTGGGCGCCGGCGCCGGCTGCCACTCGCTGGAGCTGCAAAGCCGCGGCTTCGCCGACGTAAAGGCCATTGACCACTCGGCCGGCGCTGTGCAAGTGATGCAGGCCCGCGGCGTGCGCCAGGCGGCCCAGCACGACATCCACTACCAGCGCGCTGCGCAAGAGCTGCCCTTCGATACCATCTTGCTGCTAATGAATGGCCTAGGGCTGGCCGGCACCCTGGGCGGCCTCGACAAGCTCTTGGCCCACGCCCGCACGCTGCTGGCTCCCGGCGGTCAAATCCTGGCCACTTCCACCGACATCCAGTACCTATTTACCGACGAGGACGGGGCGCTCAATCTTAACCTGAACGCCGACTATTACGGCGAAGTCGAGTACCAGTTTGAATACAAAAAGCAGGTCGGTAACCCTTTTCCGTGGCTGTTCATCGACGGGCAGCTGCTGGAAGACGCCGCCCGCCAGGCCGGCTACGAAGTCGATTTCCTGGGCCACGACGAAGGCGGGCAGTACCTGGTGCGCCTCACGCTGGCCGGCGGCTTTGAGCCAGCAATTGAGTAGCGGCTGTTACTCGCTGCAACCGACAACCCAAAAGCACCCCGCGCAGCCCAACCCGGCCTCGCTAGTGTGCCTACTATCCGAGGGCAAGGCGTAGCAAAGGCGCAGCCGGCTGTTTTGCAACCACCAGGCACCTCTCCTAATCAGTTACTATATGTCGCACCACTCCCAAACTTATACCGTGCGCTGGGCCGAGCTGGACCCCAACGGCCACATGCGCCACTCGGCCTACGCCGACTTTGCCGCCGACCAGCGCGTGCACTGGCTGGCCAGCCTGGGCTTCGACGTGGCCCGGTTTGCCGCCCTGCGCCTAGGGCCCATCCTGTTTCGCGAAGAAACCAAGTACCTCAAGGAGCTGCACGGTGGTGAAACCATCCGGGTGGAGGGCCGCGTGGTCAGCCAAACGCCGGGCGGTGCCCGCTGGACCATCGAGCACACCATTTACAAAGCCAACGGGCAGCCCGCCGCCATCGTCACGGTAGATGGCGCCTGGCTCGACCTCGGCCGCCGCAAGCTCACAGCCCCGCCCGCCGAGCTGGCCGCCGCGATGCAGGAAGAAGAAATGTAGGAAATGGTAAGAATGTAGAGATGTGGGAAATGTGAGAATGATAGGAAATATAAGAGCCATTTTTGTATCTCTACATTTCCCACATTCTCACATTTCCCACATCTCCACATTGTTCACTTTCCCAGCGCCTTGGTGATGCGGTTGAGCTGCTGCTGGTGGTGCAGGGTGTGGTCGAGTACCGACGTGATAGTTTGGTCCAGCGTGAGCCAGCCGGCCCTAGGGTGCCGAAACACGGTGTGGCGCAGCTTATTGCCCGGAAACTCGTGCAGCACTTGCTCCAACTCGCGCCGGATGCCGGCCCACTGCTGGCGCAACTCGGGCAGGGGCGCAATGGTTTCGGGCTGGGGCGGGGGCGGCAGCGTGGGCGGCACCTTAAACCGCAGGCCCGGCAGGCGCAGCCCCAGGCGCAGCAGCAGCGCGCGCGCGCGGGTGCCCACCGTGCTGAGGCGCCAGGTGTCGTGGTCGGCGGCCAGGGCTTTGCGCAGCGCGTAGGTAATGCTTTTTTCGGCCGTCAGCAGGTGGTGAACAACCTGGGCGGCGGCCCACTGGCCGGGCACTGGCGCCACGTAGGCGCGGGGCCCTAGGGCCTCGGCGGTGGCCAGGGCGCGCGTGGTGGCCCGGTCGAGCTGCTCGATTAGCAGGTGTAAGCTGTTCGTCATAGGGTGGGCGGGTGGGCTAGGGGAGGGCGGCGTAGCTTTGGGCAAATACTATGCCCTATACGCAAGTTGGCCGCCCGTGGGGTGCCGTAGGCTGGCCGAACTGTAAGCCTAGTTTCATCCGCTACCGTCGTGCTTTTTAAGAATACCATCTCCAACCTTGCCCGCTTGCGCCAAGTGGCCGAGGTGCTGCTGCGCTACGGCTTCGAGGATGTGGTGACGACCACGCCCCTGCGCCGCCTGGTGGGCCAGAAGCGCCGCCTGCGCTGGCGGCAGGACGACGAGCGCCCCGTGTTCGAAACCACGCGCTGGGAGCGCATCCGCCTGATAATCGAGGAGCTAGGGCCCACGTTCATCAAGCTGGCCCAGGCCCTGAGCAACCGCGCCGACTTGCTGCCCGAGGCCCTCATCGACGAGCTGGAGAAGCTGCAAAGCAACGTGCCGCCCTTCGCCACCGCCGAGGCCCGCCAGATTGTGGAAGCCGAGCTGGGCCGGCCCCTAGGGGCAGTTTTCCGCGAGTTCGACGACGTGCCCCTCGGCTCGGCCAGCATTGGGCAGGTGCACCGGGCGCGGCTGCACTCGGGCGAGGAAGTGGTAGTAAAAGTGCAGCGCCCCGGCGTGCGCGAGAAGGTGGAAAGCGACCTGCGCCTGCTGCACGAGCTGGTGCGCCTGACGGGCAACTTCCTGCGCAACCAGGGCCTGGCCAACCCCCAGGACGTGATTGACGCCTTCGAGCGCAGCATGACCAAGGAACTGGATTATACCCAGGAGGCCCGCGCCATGGAGCAGCTGCGCCAGCTCTACGAGTCCTACACCAGCTTCTACATTCCGAAGCCCTACCGCGAGCTAAGCACGGCCAAAGTGCTGGTAATCGAGTTTGTAGCGGGTTGCAAGATAACCGATACCGCGCAGCTGCTGGCCTGGGGCCTGCGCCCCGAAACCATTGCCGAAACTGGCATGGACGTGTACCTGACCCAGATTTTCGAGTTCGGCTTCTTTCACGCCGACCCGCACCCCGGCAACGTGCTGGTGCGCCCCGATGGCACGCTGGTGCTCATTGACTTCGGCATGGTGGGCAAGCTCACCAAGCAGCAGAAGTACGCCTTTGCGGGCGTCTTCATCGGCATGGCCCGGCAAGATGCGCGCAGCATGGCCGTGAGCTTCCGCCGCCTGGCTTTGAGCAGCGACATCCCCGACATGCGCGCCTTTGAGAACGACCTAAGCTTGCTCATTGAGGACTTCGCCGTGCTCGATGTGCAGGACATGCGCATGAGCGACCTGGCCGACGCCCTGCAGGGCATCATCTACAAGTACAAGCTACAGGTGCCGGGCGCCATCTTCCTCATCTTGCGGGCGTTGGTTATTCTGGAAGGCATCGGCCGGGTGCTGCACCCGCGCTTCAACACCTTCGAGTTTGTGCGGCCCTACGGCGCCAAAATCCTGCGCGAGCAGTACTCGCCCGAAAACATCCTGAGCGAGGCCGAGTACACCGGCACCCAGCTGCTGGCTTTGCTGCAAACCCTGCCCGCCGACCTGCGCCAGATAATGCGCAAAGCCAGCAAGGGCGAACTGCGCCTGAAGGTGGAGCTGAGCGGCTACGCCAGCCTGCTGCGCAAGGCCGACCAACTGGTGAGCCGCACCGTGCTGGCCTTGCTCACCGTGGGCACGCTGCTGTTTGCCGGCCTTAGTCTGCTGGGGCACTACCCACCGGCCATGCCCTACTACCGCGGGCTGCCCGTCGTCACCTGGTATGCCCTAGGGGCCACAGCGCTGCTCGTGCTGCTGCTTACGCTGCCCCAGCGCCCCCGGCGCGAGTAAGCCGCCCTAGGGCGTAACTTGCTGATATGACTCCTACGCTGGCTCCCATCACCAACATTTCGCAGCTCGACCCCAACGAGCACTACACTTACGCCGACTACTTAGGCTGGAAGTTTGGCGAGCTGGTTGAGCTGATTCGGGGTAAGATGCTGCGCAAAATGTCGGCTCCGACTTCCAGGCATCAGCAGTGCTCCATGAACCTTTCAGGCTTGTTGCACAGCTATTTAAGGCGTAAGCAGTGCCGCGTATTTGCCGCGCCCTTCGACGTGCGCCTGCTGCGCAGTACGGGCAATGGCGACGACCAAATAAAAACGGTGGTGCAGCCCGACCTGTGCGTGATTTGCGACCCGGCCAAGATTGACCAGCGCGGCTGCCTAGGCGCCCCCGACTGGATTATCGAAATTGTGTCGCCCGGCACGGCCACCCACGACACGCACACCAAGTTCGACCTCTACGCCGAAAACGGGGTGGGCGAGTACTGGATTGTGTTTCCGGGCGAGCAAACGGTGGCGGTGTACGTGCTGGAAAACGAGCAGTACCAGCCCCTGGGCGACTTCTACGAGCCCGGCCTCATTCCGAGCCGCACGCTGCCCGAGCTGCAGCTGCAGTGGGCCGACGTGTTTGAGCACGTGCCGTAGGCGCTGTTGGGCGGTAGCTTTGTGAGGTTCTCTTTCCCGCCCCCGCTACCCTAGCCCCCGCCATGAAAAACGCGTTTGCCCTACTGCTCAGCGTACCGCTGCTCGCTGCTAGTACTGCCTCGAAGCCCGCGCCGGGCTGGACGAACTTGCTGGACCAGAACCTGAGTAAGTGGCGAGTTTACCAGAGCTACCGCCACCAGCCCGGCTATAAGGGCCAGGTGCCGACCGATGCGCAGGGCCAACCGGTGCCGCCCATCGGCTACGATAAAAACGAGGCCAACGTGTTTTCGGTCACTATGCAGCAGGGCACGCCGGTGCTGCGCATCAGCGGCGAGGTCTACGGCTGCGTGTTTACCAAGCAGGACTATGCCAACTACGACCTGAAGTTGAAAGTGAAATGGGGCACCAAGAAATGGGAGCCCCGCCTGCAAGAGCCTCGCGACAGCGGCGTGCTCTACAACAGCCAGGGCGAGGCCGGCGTCGATTACTGGCACTCCTGGATGCTGGCCCAGGAGTTTCAGGTGTCGGAAGTGGAGAAGGGCAACGCCATGGGCGACTACTGGTGCATTGCCAGCTCGGTGGCCGACATCCGGGCCGCCCGCCACCAAGATACTTTGCGCTACACCCCTAGGGCCGCGCCGGTGGGCATGGGCAACGGCGGCCCCTACTGGTGCCAGGCCGCCGCCAGCTACCTGCCCGCCGCCGATGGCTGGACGGAGTTGGAGTTGCTGAACGTGAACGGCCAGAGTGTGCACCTGGTAAACGGCCACGTGGTGCTGGCCCTCAGTAACTCGGGCTACCTGAAGGACGGCCAGCGCCAGCCCCTTACCCACGGTAAAATTCAGCTGCAAAGCGAAGCCGCCGAGGTTTTCTACAAGGACATCCAAATTCGCCCCTTAGCCGCCCTGCCAGCCCAGTACGCACAGTATTTCCGCTAGCCTCTAACAGATTGGGAGCCCCTAGGCGTTATTTTGCAGGGAAGGCGCTGCCTGCGCAGCCAGCCCGCGCAGCGGGCGTATCTGCGCAATCCGTTAAATCCGTTAAATCTGCGGTTTATGAAGTTATTCAAATCTGCCGACCTTATCCGCAAAAGCAAGTATATCAGCCGCGACCTGAGCTGGCTGCGCTTCAACTACCGGGTGCTCGACCAGGCCCGCGACCCCGGCCGCTCGCTATTCGATAAGCTGCGTTTTCTGAGCATTACCTCGTCCAACCTCGACGAGTTTTTCATGATTCGCGTCGGCTCGCTCTACAACTACCTCGACTACGGCAAGGAGCGTATCGACTACTCGGGTTTGCGCGAGCTGCCCTTCCGGCGCAAGCTGCTCGACTTCGCCCACCGCTTCGTCAACGACCAGTCGCTGACGTATTTAAATGACCTCAAGCCGCAGTTCGAGAAGCAAGGCTTCAGCATCCGGCGCATGGAAGAACTAACGGAGGTGGAGCTGAAAAAGGTGGAGGGCTACTTCAAAAATACGGTGTTTCCGCTGCTCACGCCCATGGTCTACGACTCGTACCACGGCTTCCCGCTCATCATGAACCAGGTGCTCACCTTCGGGGTGGTCACGCGCGGCATTCCGCAGAGCGAGCCGGGCGGCGTGGCGACGCCCCTGGTGCAAGTGCCCGACATGGACAAGGGTCAGGAGCGCCTCACGTTCGTGCAGATTCCGCAAAACCTGACGCGCTTCTTCGAGATTACCCGCAAGGACCGCGTGGTGTTCGTGCCCATCGAGGAGATTGTGCGCGCCAACCTGCCCAAGCTATTCCGCAACGTGGACATCGTGTCGGCCGATTTGCTGCGCATTACCCGCAACGGCGACTTCACGCTGGAAGAATCAGAAGACATTGATACCAATTTCATCAAGGAGATTCAGGCGGGCCTGAAGACGCGCAAGCGCGGCCGCGTGGTGCGCGTAGAGGTCGAGCCCGACGCCTCGACCTACCTGATGAACATTCTGCGCGAGCGTTGGAACATCGACAACGGCAACATCTTCGTCATTCCGGGACTGCTCGATTTGCGCGGGCTCAACCAGATACTGCGCTACCCCAGCTTTAAGGGCAAGGGGGCTAAGCAGCCCGCCGCCGTGCTGCCGGTAAGCCTGCCCGAGGGCGCCGACGACAACCTCTTCGAATACCTCAAGCACCACGACGTGCTGCTGCACCATCCCTACAACAGCATCGAGCCGGTGGTGCGCCTGCTGGAGCGCGCCGCCGAAGACCCCCAGGTGCTAGGCATTAAGCAAACCATCTACCGCCTGGCCGAAGACTCGCGCGTGACGGCTGCCCTGCTCAAGGCGGCCGAAAACGGCAAGCACGTGTCGGTGCTATTCGAAGTGAAGGCCCGCTTTGACGAGGAGCGCAACATCCGGGAGGGCGCCCGGCTCGAAAAAGCCGGCTGCTTCGTCATCTACGGTGTGGGTAAGTACAAGACCCACACCAAGATGCTGATGATTATTCGCAAGGAAGGCGAGAAGGTAACGCGCTACGTGCACATCGGCTCGGGCAACTACAATGAGCAGACTTCTCGCCTCTATACCGACCTGAGCCTGCTGACGACCAACGACACCTACGGCCACGACGTGTCGGAATTCTTCAATGTCATAACCGGCCACTCACAGCCCGACGACTACGAGTACCTCATTACGGCCCCTAGGGACATGCGCCAGCAACTTATTCACCTGGTGCGCGAGGAAGCCAAAAACGCCAAGAAAGGCCTGCCTAGCGGCATCGTGATGAAGATGAACTCGTTGGAAGACCGGGAGTTAATCGACGAGTTTTACAAGGCCAGCAAGGCCGGCGTGCCCATCCGCTTCATCGTGCGCGGCATTTGCTGCCTGCGGCCGGGCCGGGCGGGCCTTAGCGAAAATATTGAGGTGCGCAGCATCGTGGGCGAGTACCTGGAGCACGCCCGCCTGTTCTACTTCCACCACGCGGGCGAGGCGCGGCTCTACGCTGGCTCGGCCGACGCGATGGTGCGCTCCTTCGACCGCCGCATCGAGGCCATCTTCCTCATTGAGAACCCGCAATTGCGCCGCGAGGCCATCCACATCCTGCAGCTCAACCTGCTGGACAACCAGAATAGCTACGTGATGCGCGAGGACGGCGCCTACATTCGGCAGCAGCCCGCGGCCGGCGAAGCGGCCGTAAACATCCACCGCGATTTTTACCGTCGCCCCGACGAAGTCGCCCTGGCCCAGGCCACGCCCGAAGGCTTGCTGGCCCTGCTGCACGCCCAGCACGCCGCCCGCCTGCGCGAGGCCGAAGCCGCTGCTGCCGCCACCAGCGCCCTGCTGCCCGTGGAAGACGACGCCGATTCCTTCGGCCAGGGCGAGCCCATTATGGAAGCCGAAGTGGAGCAGGAAGCCGACATCGCCGCCACCGTAGTAGACGAGAGCGCCTGAACTACGGACTGAGCGACCTTTAGCGGCCAGGCAGCAGCCCTTTGGATGCTGCCTGGCCGCTAGCTTTTAGGTGGTTGACAAAGCGCAAGTGTGGTTAACGTATTGGCTCAGAAAGTGTGGTCCGCAAAGCCACTAAAAAGAACCCACTTCCTAACCCGCAAAAACGGCTTAAAATCCGCGCTTTTAGGGATGCATTAAGCAGGTTGGGGTGGCCTGGTTACGCCGGACAGGGTAGGGCGTTAAGTTGAAGAAGCTGCTGGTGAGCATGATACGGGGCCTGGTAGCCGCTGCTGGAGTGCTGCCGCTCGGGATTGTGGCAACCAACGTAGTCGGCGACGCTGGTCAGCACGTCAGCCAGGCCGGCAAAAACGGGTTGCTCGCCGACGTCGAGCCCCCCCGTTTCGAGGCGTGACCAGCGGCTCGCGGCCCGCGCATGATCGTGGCAGTCGCCGCGCCGGCTCGGCGAGCGCCGGGCCTCGCGGTCACGCCGCAGCGGGCGGTACCCGTTGACGCAGTACTGCCCGCCCCGGTTGGCGGGCACGAGCAGACCCGGCGTGGGCGGCTGGGCCTAGCAAGCGCGCTGCCAGGCCGTGGTAGTTAGCTCCTCGGGCATGGGGGCCATGACGTGCCCGCCCCCCCTGTTTGCTGACCTTCTGCTACGCGCCCAGCTAAGCCCCCTCGCCGTTAGCCAGCGGCAAGCAGGTGATGTCACTGCCCCATGCCTAGGCAGCCTGCGTAGGGCCTGGGCTGGTTGGGCAGCCGGGTGGGGGGCGCAGCGCAGCCCGTGGGGGGAGTCGGTCGTGCGGGGCGGGCAGGCTTTGGGTCGGATGGCCCGCAGCCCCTGCCGGCGCCTCGCGGTGCGCCGGCGCTGGCGCCCGACGCGGTAGCCTTTTCGGCGCAAGGCGACCTGCAGCCGGCGGGTGCCGTCGCGGCGCTGGCGGCGGCCGAAGACCTTCACCAGCGCCGCTTTCCAAGCGGGCGATGCATGTTTACTTGCTGGTTGTTGAGCTTGTTGCCACGTATAGTAGCCGCTGGCCGGCCCCGCCACCACCTGGCAAAGCAAGTGCACGGGGTACTGCCTCTGTTACGCTTTGATAAAGCGGTGGCGGCTCATGGGTTGTCAGTTGCTGAGAGCCGGCGCTCATAGCAGGCAACTGGCAGTGGCTTTTTCAAATGTCCAGCTCCTGCGCTTGCCGCCGCGCCAAGGCCCGGCGCTGCCGCAACTCGGCCGCGGTGGCCGGGTCCAATTCTACCCCACGCACGGGCGGGCCGCCGCTACGGGAGTAAGCGCTTCTTTCTACTATTCCTAGAGCAGCTTGACAGTGATAGTTAAGGCCTAGGCGGCGGCGTGCGTCAAGCGGCTCGCACCGGCTAGGCGCAGGGCCTCGGCTTGGAAAGCGGCATCATGGCGCCGGCGCTTGGCCGGTTAGGGGCTGGCTTTCATGCTAATTGGAAGGTATAACCATCCTCTCCATGTTCACCTGACCACCTCAGTCCTGCGTGATACTTACTTGCGCTTTCAGATGCCAGCTGTAGTAAAGCCTAATACAGGTGCTGCTTCTCCCTCACCCAGCCGGAATTCGGGCTCGGCGGCGGCCATGTCGTAGCGCACTACCACGTCGGTCTCGAAGGCCACGAAGTACTCGCACAGCAGCGCAAGCGCGGTGGCGGGCCACGCGTTGGTGAGATAGGCCTCTAGTTCGGCTACGGTCAAGCCTTGCACGGTGACTTCAAGCGCGGGCAGCGTTTCTTGGTAGTCGCCGCCGAGTACCAAATCGCGACCTAATGCTAGGCTCCCTAGGGTGCCGCTGGTGGGCTGCGCGTTGGTGGGGACGGCTGGCAGCGGGTGCCGCTGCGGCGCCACCGAGCGCAGCCGCACAGCATGACCCAGCACGCTCTCGAAGCAGCGCTGGGTGCGGGGCAAGTCGCCCACAATGTTGCAGGCCAAGGGCAGCAGGTAAAGCAGGTTGGTGAGCACCACGGGGGGCAGGCCCGCCTCGGCTAGGCCCCAAAAACGCGCCAAGGCCTCGTTATACCAGTTGGTGGCCAAGCTGTTGAAGTAGCGCCGCTCTTCCTGCTCGAGGCGCACGCGGTAGCGAAAAAACTCCTGCTCGAAGGGCAGAAAGAACTTGCGGGTGGCTTTTTCCTTGCGGCGCTGGGCCAGGCTGTCCGCCACCATCGCCCGCACATCGGGGGGGTGCCCGCCGGGGTTGCCGCTGGGCTGGTGAAATACCTGTTGCGGCAGGGCATCGTAGAGGCCTTCGCGGTGCACCTCCAGCACGGTGCGTACCACTTCGCGGTGGTGGCGCTCGAAGGGCTCTTCGGCTACGGCCCCTAGGTCGCGGCGGTAGCGGCGGGCAAATAAGCTTACTGGCCGCACCACGAAGTCTTCGAAGGCGTAGCCATACGCCAGCAGCTCAGCCAGCAGCACCTCTAGGCGCACATCGAAGGTCTGGCGGCACTGGCGCTCGAGGAGCTCGCGGGCAGAAGGAGAACGCAACGGCATAACGCAAGTATAAGTCCCAGGACCGGGTCAGGCGGGCCCAGCCGGGTTGAATACCGAGCAGCTAGCTCCGCAGGCAGATTTCCCGTACCTTGGCAAAGTCAGTCGCCGAGCCGCCGCCGGCGCCATTTTGTCTTTTCCATGCTTCCCAATCCTGCTTCTCAAGCTCGCTCGGCTGCTACGAGCACCGTTTCCAACCTCAGCTCCCGCGTGCAGGGTAGCAAAGTTTTTGGTAGTGTGCTGCTTTACGTGCTGGGCACGGTGCTCGGTATAGGGCTGCTGGGGCTGGCGGCCGTGCGCAGCCCCTGGCCCTACCGGCTTACGTTTGGCCTGCTGCAAGTGGCGCTGGTGCTGGTGGGGTGGCTCTACGCGGCGAAGCTGCCGCGCTGGCTACCTTGGCTGCCGCCGCGGGGGCGCTGGCAGGCAGCGCTGGTGCTGGTGGCCACGGCGGCGCTGGGCGGCGGCACCATCTGGGCGTTGCGCTGGTTGCCTTGGGCGCAAGGCTATCTGCCGCCAGCCGGCTTCGTAATGGCGATAATTCCGTTTCTGCTGCCGTTCTTCTTCTGGCAATCGTACCAGGCGTGGCGGGCCGTGCCGCCGCGCCGCTACAAGCTCTGGCGCTACAACCCGCTGGCGCCTGGCCCCGACCTGACGCGCATCGACCTCAACAATTTTATGGTGGTGCACTTCTGGATGACGCGCCGCCATGGCGAGAGCCTCTACCACGACTTTTCGTCCAAAGCGCCTTACCAAATGCGGCTGAATGACTTGTTTGGCATTTTCCTGACCGACTACAACAAGCTCAAGCCCGACCAAGCGCTGCAATATCTTGATGGCCAAGGCCAAGCCTACGGGTGGCTGTTTTACGCCAAGCGGGCGTGGTGGCGCCGCCGCCACTACTACGACCCCGACCGCACGTTTCAGGATAACTTTCTGCGCCAGGGCAGCATCATTGTGGCCCAGCGGGTGCCCCTACCCTTGCCCGGAGCCTAGGCCGGAACCGGCCATTTCTTTCTACTTTTCGCCTCTCTTTTGCGGCTATGCTTCCAGACCTCACGCACTACCCCGTGAACTGGGTGGACGGGATGAAAATCGCCCGCCGCCACTTCACCGAAACCGACCAGTTCGTGCTCGACCACCTGCGCGACGCCGTGGCCCTGGAGCTGCGCGCCGACCGCTACGGCCTGTTGCCCGCTGTTAATGAGCTGGGCAGCCCCGCCGCCTTTGAGCTGCTGCTGAGCGTGGATGCCCAGAGCGAAGTACAGGCCCGCCTTACGCAATGTCGGGCCGTTACGGCGGGCGGGGCCCGCATTGAAATCACGCCCAGCAGTGCGCCGCTCACCGTGCGCACCAGCTTAGGGCAGCTGCTGGCCACCTTTGGCCTGGCGGCCACCGAGGGGCTGCGCTTCAATGTGGTGCTCACCGTCAACCCATTTGAGCGGGTGCCGACCGGCCCGCCCGACCCGGCCGAACTGCCGCCCCGCCACCCCTATACCCGCCCCGGCTACCAGTTGAGCGTGGTGCCCGCAGCGCAACTAGGCAGCCAGGCCAGCGCGGCGTTTGCGCTGGTGGTGGGCGAGCTGCTGTACGCCGAAGGAGCCCTGCGGCCAGTGGCGGGGTACATTCCGCCCAGCCTGGCGCTGGCCAGCCACCCAGCGCTGCTGCAAGCGCTGCATCAGCTTGATTTTCAGCTGACCGAGCTAGAAACGGACGCCTTCAAAATTATTCATAAAGTGAAGCTGCGCGCCGACAAGCGCAGCCCGCTGGCCGACCTGGTGCGCGAGCTGGCCGAGCGTACCGCGCTGGCCCTGGCTCAGCAGCTGACCACGCTGCGGCTGCTGGCTGCGCAGCAGCCCCCCAGCTACCTGCTGGATGCGCTGCTGCGGGTAGCCAAGCAAGTCAAAACCTCGCTTGACCTGCTCACCGAAGCCGAGCGCGAGGAGTTGCTCAAGTACTGCGAGCAGTGGTCGGAGACGCCGCCCGCTACCTTGCTCGCCGCCCTGCAAGCGGCCGTGACCCTGGCCTACGACCACCACCGCGTGCACGAGCACTTGCAGCAGCAGCAGCAGCTGTGGCAGCTCCTAGGGCTCGTTTTCCGCCAACTTAGCCAGCTCGAGTACATTGGCAAAAACCGCGAAGGCTGGCAGACCTTTATCAACGAAAATCCGGTGTTTCACCGCGGGCCCATTATCACGCCGGTGCCCGAGTCGCCGACTACGGGCGGCGGCTTGCGCTGGAGTCCCATTTAATCGCGTTTGCCTCGCCGCCCGCCGTTAGTCTACTGCCTGCATGAATCCGCTCAACCAACCCGAACGACGCACCCGCCTCTGGCAATTTTCGCTGCTGTACCTGCTGGCGCTGGCCGTGCCCCTAGGGGCCTCGTACTACCTATTTTCTAATAATAGCCTGGCTGATGAGAACGCTCGCCTGAAAAAGGAACTCGACCGCACCCACCAGGAGCAGAAGCAGCTAGTGGCTCGCTTCGACACGCTGGCGCACCACCTGCAGCGCATTGATGTGGTAGACCAGCGCCTGCGCGACGAGAAGAACGACCTCGTACTGGGCCGCCTGAACACCAGCAACCAGGACTACCTTAACGATATTGCCGTGAGCCTGAGCCAGCTGCGCCTCGACTCGGCCCAGCTGCAAGTGCCCGCGCACCGCCAGTTGGTGCGCGATGAATTGCGCGCCTTCGACCTTTTTCGCTCGAACCGCAACACGATTGATGCGCTGCGCGGGCAGCTGGCTAAGAGCGGCGCCGATGCTCAAGCCAGCGCTCGCCTAGCCGAAGAATTAGCTCAAGCTAAGCAGCAAGTTGTCACATTGCAAGCCGCTAGCATTAGCCGTCCGCCGCAGGTAGCCGCCGGGGGTGGGGGCGGCGGCGGCGCTACCCTGGTACCGCCGCCCAGCGCGGCCCTCAAGCTTCAGGTGAGCTTGCTGCAAGACCAGGTAGCCTTTGCCAATGCCGACTGCCTGCGCCAGCGCGCCCTCGACCACAAGGCCCGCAGCAAAGAGCGCAAGCAGTTGTTGCAAGAATCGCGCACGGCGTTTATCAAGATTTTGCAAGACCCCGCCACCGCCGACCTCAAGCAGAGCATCGAAAAAACGCTGGAGCCCATCAACGTGGAGCTGGGTAAGGAGCCGCGCTTCTTCGGGTTGTTTTAACGGCTCGCCGAGCCCCTAGGTCGGGCCCTAGTGCCTGGCCCACCTAGGGCGCTGGTGACGCTTTCTACGTAACTTTCTGGTATTAACGGCGGCTTAGCCGTCATTTTCTAAAGCTCCCGCCCATGTCGTTTGAAGCCGCCTTTATCGTGCAGGATGAAACGTTTAACGTGCGTAGCTTCAATTGGAGCATCCACCAGAGTGCCGACACCCTCAACCGGGCCGATACCCTGGTGCAGGGTGGGCAGCTGCATATCGAGCTCGACTCGCAGCCTAGCGACCTGCTTCATTTTTGGGCCTTGGACAACACCAAGCGGCTCGATGGCAAGATTCTGGTGTTTGAAGCCGACAGCCGCGCTGTGCGCAAAACCATCGAGTTTCAAGACGCTTACTGCGTGGGCCTGAGCAAGCATTTCGACGGCACGGCCTCGACCAGCGGCATGGTCATGACCCTGATGCTATCGGCCGGCAAGCTCCAATGCGGTGAAGTGCTGCTCGACAACAAGTGGGCGAGCTAGCCTATTTCAGGCGCTTGAAGGCGTGAAAGCCGCCCTCGCCGTAGTTGGCTAGCCGCAAGGTAGTGGGCGTTAACTGTTCGATAAGGTAGCAGTAGCAGTCGCCATCCTGTCGGTTGCGCGTGGTGAGAATGGTCGGCGTTTTGTAAACCAGCGGCTTTTCCCCGGCACACCCGCACTTAGTGGTAAGCTGGTAAGTAGACACGGCCACTGACTTCCCTTGATATTTCTCGGTGTAGAGCGTCGGCGTTATCTCCAACTCGGATAGTGGGTCGGTAGTGGATTTCCAACGACCTAGGAGCCCCGGCGCGGCTTTGACAGCGGCAGCCGGCGGGGAGCTTGGGCTGGGGGCCGCCGTGCGCGGCGCGGCCTGCCCACACGCACTCAGCAGCGCGGCGAAAAACAACGACCCACTCAACCCGGCTATTCGCAGGCGCGGCCCATGCAGTAGTGTGCTCATTTCAACCCAAATACTTTTTTAGCGTTGGCGGTGTAGCGCTGGCGGGCGGCTAGCCCGTTGTGCCCTCCGTTCACGGCCCTGGTCACCGACTCTACGTTGTCGCGGTCGGCGCGGCCGTTCAGGTCCTTGCCTTTTTTATAAATCAGCCAGAAATAGCCGGCCGCGTCGGCGGCCCAGGGCTCCTGCTCCACCAGCTTCATGCTGTTGCCCTGCGTGAGGTCGCGCCCGAGGTAGCGGCCGTACTTGACGTACACGTCGCGCCCCGTAATCTGAATTAGGCCCCGCCCGGCAAAGCGCACGCCATCGCCGGGCTGCGTGTTACCGAGGTCGGCGCGGCCCTCGTATTCCTTGCCGGTCGCATACTCGCGGGTGGCCCGGAAGTGGTCGCTTTCGACCGCTACCTGGGCCAGAAAATGCGCCTGCCGCAAGCGCGTGTTAATCTGATACTTCTGCATCGCCGTATTGAGCGGCCCGATGTGTTTTTGGATATTGGTCAGGCTAGCCTCGGGGCAGATGGCTTTGAGCTGCTCTGCCGTCACTGCCAGTGGGTTGCCTGAGTCGAGCGCCAGCGGCTGCTCCCAGTAAGCAAAGCGGGTGCGGCGGTCGTAGAGCAGCGTGCGGTGGTCGGGCAAGTGGTAGTAGTCGAGCGTCGCGTTGCCCTTGTTCGAGACCTGATAGATGGCGTAGTTGGGAGTGCTGTGCACCGGCACGCGGGCTAACGTGGCCGGCTGGGCCAGCAGCCCCAGGGTATCGACCGGGTCGAAAGGGCTGGGCAGGAAGAAGCGGTTGCTCAGCCAGTTGTCGTAGCCATACGACAGCCAGCTTGTGCGGCCCGACAGCAGTTCAATCACGTCGGGCGTGGCGAACACATTGCGAATCAGAACGTCGTATTCCATACCTGCTTATCCTCACTGCTGGCGACCGCTGCTTCGGCCGCCCGATGCTAAGTTAGGGGTAAGAAGAGACAGCCGCTTCGGCTGCCGACTGGCCGCAAAAGTACTTTACGACCATCTTTGGGGCGCCGGCCGGGCCCTCCACCGCAAGGCAGCCTATGCGCGCATCTGCGGCGCCTCCCGCACCTTTGCTACCCCTAGGCGGGCGCGGGGCGCCGGCCTGTGCTGCGCGCCAACTGCCGCCTAGGTAGTATTTTCAAGCCGCTATCTGCCTTTTCCACCCTCTAACCTTCGCTACGCATGGCGCGTCAAGTCACGTTGCACATCCAACCCAAGGGTAGCGCTGCGCCGCTGGCCGAGTTTACTTACGTGCGCATCTACCAAGACTTGCACACGCACCACTCGTTCGAGATTGGGGTGCCGTTTGACTACCTAGAGGGCCGGCAGGGCAGCTTTATGCAGCGGGCGCACCGCGAGCTGGTGGGCCAGCCCATTACCTTCTCGCTCACGCCCGACGCCGAAGGCGTGGGACAGCAATTCGCCTTCACCGGCTTCGTGACCGACATTGTGGTGGCCAGCGACAACGACTATACCGGCAGCTTCGTCATTCGGGGCTACGGCCCCAGCTGCCTGCTCACCGATGGCGTGCAGCAGCGCGCCTTCGTGAAGCAATCGTTGAGCAGCATCATCAATCAGGTATTACAACCCTACCGCGCTAACCTGCTACCTAGGGCCGTGAACCTGACCAGCCAGGCTACGCTGCCCTACGTGGTGCAGTACAACGAAAGCAATTTTGACTTCCTGAATCGGCTGCTGGCCGAGTGCCACGAGTGGTTTTATTACGATGGCACCACGCTGCACTTTGGGCTGGCCGCCGATGCGCCCACCGTGCCGCTAGAGCTGCACAAGCAGTGGAGCAGCTTTCAGCTGGAAACGGCCATCCGGCCCAGCCAAGTGGCCATGCACGGCTACGACCCCACCCAACACCAGCGCTGGGATGGCAGCAGCCCGGCCACCCCGGCGGGCCTAAGCGGCAATCCCTTCGCCGAGTTTGCCCAGCAAACGGCCCAGGATGTCTTTACGCAGCCCTTGCACGCGCCCGCGCCCCTCCCCCCCCAGGCCCGCACCGACGTGCAAACCGCCGCCAAGGATGCGGGCGCGGCCGTAGCGGCCGGGGCGCTGCTGTTTCGGGGCCGTAGCGAAAACCCCGATTTGCGCTTGGGCACCATCATCGACGCCTCGGCCGAGGCCCTAGGTAGCGATAACCTAAGCGTGGGTAGCCTGGGCAAATACCGCGTGGTGCAGCTCACGCATGAGCTGGACTATACGGGTGGCTATTCTAATACCTTCACGGCTGTGCTGCACGCCTTGCCCCAACCGCCCGCCAACCCCTACGCCCGCCCCCAGCCCGGCGTGCCCGAGCTGGCCGAGGTCATCGACGTGGCCGACCCGCAACGCCTGGGCCGGGTGCGGGTACGCTACTACTGGCCCGTGGAGAAGCCCACCAGCGCCGAAACCGACTGGGTGCGCGTGCTCACGCCCTACGCCGGCGACGGCAAGGGCCAGCTCTTCACCCCCGAGGTGGGCTCGCAGGTGCTCATGCACTACCAGCAGCAGCGCCCCGAGCAGCCGCTGGTGCTGGGCAACCTCTTCCACGCCCAAAACAAGCAGAATGCCAAGTACACCAACCCCGAAAACAACCTAAAAGGGATGCAAACGGCAGGCGGCAACAAGTTTGTGATGAGCGACACGCAGGGCCAGCAGAAAATCCTGATTTCCAACTCGAATAACAAGGATACAGGGGTTACGGTCAGCTTTCAGGGCGATGGCAGTATCCATATCCAGAGCAAAGGGCCGGTTACGGTAAATGGCAGTATTATTACCCTGGAGGCTGGTGATAAAGGGGAAATTCGGATGCACGCCAAAAATATCACGATGGTGGCCGAAGACGACGTCAAGATTAACGCAACGAATCAGGGGATAGCGTTAGATGCTAAAAACCAAATGGCACTGACTTCAAAAGAGCTATTGGCAGTGGGCAGCCAAAAGGCCACTGTTAGTTCAGATACCGAGTTAGCCCTTAATGGTGGGGGCAAAGCCACGCTGCAATCGGGGCAAACCAAAGTGCATTAAGCATTCTTCTGTATTTTTCACCGGCCCTCTTGCAAGATGATTCTGAAACTTCTCGCTTCGTCTCAACCACAGCGTTATCAAGTACGCACAGTGAGTGCCGTGCAGGTAGCGCAGATGAAGTTTGAGAATGAGTTGCTGTATGTGGTAGAACTGCGGGTGCTGGGTGAGAATGAGCACGGGTATCTTTTACAAGTAGATGTGCAGCACAGCACCCAGCAGGCCACTGACTTATTCAGCCGCGTGCTGGCCGATGTAAACCAGGTGAGCAGCAGCTTGGTACTGCAAGCCGACGCGCACGGCCGGCTGGTGGAGGTAAAGAACCAAGCGGAAATACAGCGCAAATGGCAAGCGGCCAGCCCGGCCATTCGCGCCCGCTACGCGAGTGAGCCGGCCGTGCAGCCCTTTCTGGATACTTTCGAGCAACAACTAGCGCTACCCGGCAGCATGGAGGTGAACCTGCGGACCAAAGGGGTGCACAGTGCGCTCCTAGCCGGGCTGTACGGCCAAGCCTACGCGACCGAGCCGGTTGTGAGTCACCACGTCATCCCTGGTTTTTTCAACGAGCTGGATTTGCCCTTGCTACTGGCTACTCAGGCCGAGGAAGCGGCCGACGATGCGGCCATCGTGCTTATTAGCCGCACTGGCAGCCTAGATACCGCTGCATTTTCAAACCAGGATTTTCGCCGTCTTATTCGCGGCATTGTGGATGACTACACATTTGACGTAGCGTTAGAAATTGACTGCCAGGCCCACTTTGCGCTGCATCGCCACACCGGCGCGCTGCTACGCTCGCGCCAGCACCTACGCGCCGAAGTGCCCGGCGTGTACCATAATAGCATCACGCACGAAATCTTTCCTCACCCCTCCGCATGAGCCAGCAGAAATACGTTCCTGCCAACGTCTTTCTCCGCTGCGATAAAGGCGCCACCCCCTGCCAGCTGCTGATTACGCGGCCTGGCCCCGACCTCTATGATGAGAAGTGGGCGGTGGAGGGCGATGGGTTGCCGGGCGTCAACGTTACCACTTTTGGGGCGTGCGCTATCACGCATGGGCCGTGCGTGCCGGCCACCATGCGCTGGCAGAACACGCTGATGGGGGCCTTGCAGGTAAACGCCGGCGGGCTGTTTCAAAATCCACTGCTCGACGACTCGATTCTCCCGTGCGCGGTGGGCGGCAAAATTGATATCTTCTTCACGCGAGCAGCCGTCACGCAGGCGATGCAAGCCGCTGAGAACGAGCGGCAAGTAGCGGCAGCAAAACAAGTATCGGAAGACGCTAAAGCCAAGTCCCTGCTGCTATTCGGAGCCGCTATCCTGGTGGCAGCCGTAGTGGTGGTGGCTACTGGCGGCGCCGCCCTGCCACTTATTGCCGGTGCTGCGGCGGCCGGGGCGGTAGTAGGCGGGGGCGTTGGTGCCGTAGCCGGCGGCATTGAGGGATACGCGCACGGGGGCGCTATGGGGGCTGCCAAGGGCGCCGCCGGCGGCCTAGTGCTAGGTGCCGCAATGGGGGCCGTGGGCGGGGCGGCCGCCGTGGCCGGTGGCCCCGTAGCCGTGGGGTTGCTCGAAGCATCGGGCGCCATGTTTGGCGTCGCTACCGCCGCCGATGCCTTCACGTTTTATAAGCAGCCAACGCAAGAAAATGGCTTGGTGCTGCTGGGCGATTTAGTAATACTTTTTGGCGGGCGCCTGGTAGAAGGACAAGCGCGCAAAGCCGGGGAGCTAGCCGAAGCCCGCGCAACCAGAGAATTGGAAGCGCGGCCTGGGGCGGACAAAGCGAAGTGCACGGGCAGAAATGAGCCGGTAGATGTAGCCTCCGGGGCTATGTACTTCGACTCAATAGATTTCGTCTTGCCAGGGCCTATTCCCGTGGTGTGGGAGCGCTCGTACTTCTCAACTTCCAATTATCAGGGCCCGCTGGGCTACGGCTGGTATCATCGCTATGACGTAGCCTTGTGGGTTGACCAAGAGGCAGGTACTATAGCCATGCGCCTGGCCGACGGGCGCGTGGCTATGTTTGAGGCCCCTTCGGAGGCTAACGGTTACTACAGCTACTACCGTGAGCACCACTTAGAGCTGCGGCCAGCGTTGGCTGGTGAAGCTGGCTACGACGTGCACGCAGCGCTCGAAGGAGTTACTTACCACTTCCAGGCTATTGCGCATGCGCCGTCGCCTCAGCTGCTGCGTTTAGTTAGCATCACCGACACCTACGGCCATAGCGTCCGCTTCGACTACTCGGCGGCTGGGCACCTGTGCGCGGTGCACGACAGCGTAGGGCGCGTAGTGCGCGTGGAAACCGATGCGGCTGGCCGCCACACTGCGGTGCACCTACCTACTGCCGATGGAACCGACGCTACGTTTGTGGCTGCCCATTTCGCATACGACGAGCAAGGGCAGCTTATCAGCGTAACCAATGCGGAAGACCATGCCAGGCATTTTCGTTACGAAGGGCACCGCATGGTGCAGAAGACCTTTGCCGAAGGCACTTCCTACTACTACGAGTATGACACCCTAGGCCGCTGCACCCGCACCTGGGGCGACGAGAACTACTACAACGGGCGCTTCGTGTACGAGCTAGGTCTTACTACGCTCTACTGCGATGAGCCTGAGACCGTGGAAACGTACTACCACCAGCAAGGCCTCGTTACCGCGCACCGCAACGCCTTAGGCCAGATGCACCACTGGCGCTATAGCCCCTATGCGGAGTTGGAAACGGAACAGGATGCCCTAGGGCGCACCACCAGCTTTGCCTACGATGCCCGCGGCAACTGCACGCAACTTGCGCTCCCGGACGGTGCCACCGAGCAGGTAACTTTCGACGAGCACGACCGCCGCCTGAATTATACCAACGCGGCTGGCAGCACTTGGCACTGGACGTATAACCCCGCCGGTGAGTTGATAAGCGAGCAGAATCCGCTCGGGGCCACGATTCACTACCAGTACGATGCGGAAGGTCGGGTCAGCACCATCACGGATGCGCTGAACCACGTTACTCATCTACGCTACGATGCCCAACACAACCTAGCCCATCTTGTCACGCCCGACGGGCACATTCGCTCGCGCGCTTATGACGCCCTGGGCCGGCTCGTCGAACTGACCGACGCGCTAGGCTACCGGCAGTACCGCCACTACGACCGCCTGGGCCGGTTGCTGAGCGTGCGCGAGCCCGACGGCCGTACTACTAAGCTGCACTACGACGCGGAAGGTAATGTAGTACGCGCTCGGAGCGACCAGCAGGAAGTAGCATTCGCCTATACTGCCATTAACCGCTTAGCCGTGCGGCAACAGGCCGGCCAGGAAATCCGCTTTGCCTACGACCGGCAGGCCCGACTAGTACAACTCACCAATGAGCATGGCCGCCAGTACAAGTTCGCCCTCGATGCGGCCGGCCGGGTAGTGGAAGAAATAGGTTTCGATGGTCTGACGCGCCGCTATGAGCGCAACGCGATAGGGCAGGTAGCGCGCATGCTCCGCCCGGCTGGCCGGAGCACGCACTACACCTACGACGCCGCCGGCCGCATTGCGGCCGTGGCTCACAATGACGAGGCACCTACTACCTACCGGTACGGTGCTACCGGTGCCCTGCACGAAGCCTGCACGCCCACCAGTCGCCTATGCTTCGAGTACGACGCCTTGGGGCAGCTAGTGCGCGCCGACCAAGACGGCCACACGTTGGCTTATTCGTACGATGTCCGTGGCCAGCGCACGCACCTACGCTCCTCGCTCGGGGCCACTATTGATTGGCAGCACGACGCGATGGGTAATCTTACGCAGATGCAGGCCGGCACGCAGTGGCAAGCCCAGCTACAACACGACGCCCGCGGCCTAGAATTGCACCGGCAGCTGAGCGGCGGCGTGCAGCAGCATTGGCAGTACGACGGCCTAGGGCGCCCCACTCAGCAGCTCGTGCACACCCGCACTGGCCAGCGCCAGCGCTCCTATCACTGGCAAGGGGCTGACCAGCTCACCCACCTCAACGATAGCCTATCCGGGGCCACGCGCTATACATACGACGCACTAGGCACACTCACGGGTGCCCACTATGCCGATGGGAGCCAGGAACTGCGGGTAGCCGACGCGGTCGGTAACCTCTTCCGCACGCCCACGCTTACCGACCGACACTACGCCCCCGGCGGGCAACTGCGCGAGGCCAGCGGCACGCGCTACCGCTACGACGCCGAGGGTAACCTAGTGAGCAAGACGGAGCCCAATGGCCAGCAGTGGTCCTACACCTGGGATGGGGCGGGGCAGCTGGTGCGCGTAACGCGGCCCGACGGCTACGCCGTTTCCTTTGGCTACGACGCCCTAGGCCGGCGCTTGCTCAAGCGCTACCGGGGCCGGATAACGCGCTGGGTATGGGACGGGCACGTTCCGCTGCACGAGTGGAATGAGCTAGCCCTGGGCCCCGAGGCGGGACACGCCGAGCAGGTACTAACTTGGCTGTTTGAGGCGGGTAGCTTTGCCCCGGCCGCCAAGCTCACCCAGCAAGGCGCCTACAGCGTAGTCAGCGACCAGTTGGGCACGCCCCTGGCCCTCTACGACGGGCAGGGGCAGGCCACCTGGGAAATGGCCCTTGACTGCTACGGCGCTGTGCGCCAAGGCCGAGGCCACGCCCAGGACTGCCCTTGGCGCTACCAGGGCCAGTACGAAGATGTCGAAACCGGCCTCTACTACAACCGCTTCCGGTACTACGACCCACACGCTGGGCAGTATATATCCCAAGACCCTATTGGTGTTCTCGGCAGCTTAAGTCTGTATAGCTACGTCGCAAATACAGCTAGTTGGCTGGATGTGCTTGGGCTTGCCCCTGGAAGCAACCTAGTTACTTACCCAATTTCCAGTGCGACTACCGGCCCGTTAGCGGGTGCTCGTGCCACGGGTATAGATAGAGCATGGGCACTCGAAAAGCAGCTAGTAACTGAAACGAATGCTGGTACCAGGACATGGTCACAACCAGAGATGGATTTGATTAAGAGTACGCCCAATAGTCGCTTAACCAGCGTAATGTCACGCGCTGGTTATACCGGTCACCATATCAACTCCGTTGAAGGCAACGGAACCTTAGGCCCAGCTTGGCAGGGCGACCCGCGTAATATTGTGTTCCTCGAAAACCACAACCACCCAGGTGGTTTCAATAATCACGTTCGTGGGGTAGAGGGCCACGGAGGCCACACCCAGAATGCTACTAGTGGCAATCTAATCGACCGGCAAGCCATGCTTGATGCACACCGGCAAGCGCTCAGCGCAGTTAGTACCTGTCCCTAATTTTTTTACGCTCTTAGTCTATAATACTATGGCACTGATGCAAGCCATCACTCTTTTCGCACAAGAGTTTAACAATGGAGAAGATAACTTCGGCACCATTACCATTCTTCCCAAAGAGCGCGCTACCCAGTTCGAGCCAGCACTGCGCGGCCAGCTTCGCACCTTTTATGCTAGTGTAGATTTTGACGAGTTAATTATTGGCAATACGTTCTTTCTTGAAATAGCTACGGCCGATAAGTTGCCCCGCTACCAAGAGGGCTGGCTTTATGTATTTACTAACGGCCAGAAAGAATACGAAGACACTCAAAACTGGCGCGAAAGCTGGGTGGTTTTTGGCGATAGAAATGGTGATGCAGTCTTTGCGAAACTAGAAGATGATAGGTCTCCGATTTATGGCAGCATTCAGAAACAGCAAGAATTCAAGCTGGCTTCTTCGTTAGAGTCGTTCTTGACTATTTTGACTGCCTGTTTAGTCGTGGAAGAAGAGGAATTTGGGTTTGAAACCAAGAATGAGGACTATTCTTTCAAAGAAGAATTTATAGTTAAAACCACTTCAGTAGTCGAACAATACGAAAGCCCTGAAACGGCTCATTCATTTGTGCAATACTTCTTTGGCTAAGTTCCATTTCGAAAAATAAATAACTCAGGAGTAGACCACTATCGCGGCCAGGTAATGCGTTAGATAGAAAAAAGGCCGCGTACCCCAGTATGGGTGAGGCGCCACCCGCTACACGCACGACGCGCCCACTACGCCGATGGAAGCTAGGAGCTGCGGGTAGCCGACGCGGTCGGTAACCTTATTCGCACGCCCCCGGCGGGCAGCTGCACGAGGCCAGCGGCACGCGCTACCGCTACGACGCTGAGAATAATCTGCTGGTAGCAGCCTACGCCTGCTTGGCCTAGTCCATGATGCCCACGCCCGCTAGCTGCGCGCTGCCGCCGGCTACGCCACCCGCCGTTAGCTCCAACTGCGCGGCGGCAATCGTGAGCGAGCAGCGGTAGGAGCCTACTATATCGGCGCCGGCCTCAAACACCTCCTGGTAGCCAATGCACTGCCCAGCTTTAAACGACACAGTCTCGCTGGCCATCAGGTCAGTTGCCTGAAAAAAGGACACCTGCCCATCGAGCGGATAGTGCGGCGTGGCAGCCCACACGAGTAGCTGGTCACCAGCGGGCACATCGAGCACGAGTTCCAACAAACCGTGCCGCACTCGCTCGCTGATGCGGCCGCGGGCGTCGGTGGCCTGCGTGAAGCCGTACGAGCAAAGCACTACTGGATAGTGTTGTCCGTCAATCTCTAGCCTAGCAGAATAGGAAGCCATACACAAAAAACGCTAGTGGTAGAAACTAGCCCTAGGACGCTGGTTACGTAGAGGCTGCTTCTAACTAGCTACTTTTATGATTATCAAAAGCTCAAGTTACGGTTTTTTCAGTACGTGCGGGGCCGGTACCTAGAACCGGCGGTACTGCTTCGCTCGGAGTAACGTCCTCACGGGGCCGGGCGTAAGCTAGCCCTCATGTTTTCTTAGTCATTTGCCCCATGAGTGCTACGTATTACCAACTGCCGCTTGATTTGGAAGGCATTTTAGAGCGTCGGCAGTTGCCGCGCTGCTCGGTGCAGGAGTCCATTGCGCAGCACGTGTATCTGCTGCTGACGACGCACTTTGGCGAGGCGCGCTACGAGCCCGATTTTGGCTGCCAGGTGTGGGAGCAAGACTTCGAGGCCATGGCCACCATGCGCTGGAAAGACCGGGTGCAACAGTCGGTGGAGCAGGCCATTCAAGAGTTTGAGCCGCGCCTGCTGCAGGCGCGGGTGCAGGTGGCCGTGCTCGACTTTGAGCTGAAAGGTGTAAGCCAGCGCATCCGGCGGCGGCTGGAAGTAACCGTGACGGCCGCCCTCTACCGCACCCGCGAGCCGTTCACGTTTCAGGCCAGCCTGTTTGTGGCCCCGCTTTCGGTCGATTGAGTAATTTGGCCGCGTCCTTGCTTTTTCCGCCTGCCGTGCTACCCCCCTCGCCCTTCTCGCCGCCACCCAGTACCGATTTCACCAAAGCCAGCATCAAAAGCCGCCTGACGCGCCAGGCCGCCGAGCTGTGGGGCTACGGCGAGGCTGACCTCGATGCGTTCGACCCGCTGGTAAACTTGCTGCTCGAAGCCTGCGCCGTCGAGTTTGAGAAAATCGGCCAAGAGCTGCACGCCACCCAGGGCCGCCTCATCGAGCGCCTGGCAGCCCTGCTCAACCCCGATGTAGTGGATGCGCCCCACCCAGCGCACGCCGTGGCCCAAGCCCGCGCCCGCGAGCCGCACGTGACGCTGCCCGCCGATGCGCAGTTTGCATTCGAGTTCCCGGCCGTGGGGCGGCAGGCGGCGAGCCGACCACTGCATTTTTCACCCTTGCAAACCACCCACTTAGTAGCGGGTGCGGTGCAGTGTTTGGCTACTGACGAAGCCGTATGGCAAGTAGGTCAGCAGGGCCAAAAACGCTTGGTAGCCCGCGCCTTAGCTCCCCCACCGGCGGCGCATCGGCGCCTGTGGCTGGGCCTGCGTTTGCCCATTGGTGAGCAGGTGCCTAGAGAATTGACTTTTTATATAGATTGGCTAAACGAGCCGCACCGAGCCGACTACTTGGCCTTTCTGCCGGGCGAGCAGTGGCACCTCGGCGACGTACCCTTGTCCATCAGTTTGGGCTTGGAAGCCGTTGGCGATGACGCTACGGCTAGCGGCGCGCTGGATGCGGAATACGACTTTTTGCGGCGCATCGAGCAGCAAATTCAGGCCCTGTATGCGCCACTATTTGTGCGGGTGGTGCTGCCGCCCGGCGCGCTGGCGGCCTACCTCCCCCGGCCTTACCCCGACGAGCTGACGACTGCCTTCGGCAGCACCGCCGCCACCGACCTAGCTGCGCTCACGCAGCCCCTGATTTGGCTGGAGGTACGCTTTGCCCAGGCGCTACCGCCCGCAGCGTTTGCCCAATTGACTTGCGCGCTCAATTGCTTTCCGGTTGTGAACCGGCACCTGCACCGCGTGCTTTACCGCCTGCAACCGGCCCTCAACCTGTTTCCGCTAGTGAGCGAGGAGCCGTTTCTGGCCGTGCGCAGCGTGTATAGCCTCAGCAATGTGAGCTTCCGGGCCACTACCCTGCGCGACCTCACCGAAGGCGCCACCGACACCTACACGCTGCGCACCCACGGCGTGGGCCGCTTCGACGCCCGCACCAGCCGCGAAAGCCTACGCGAATTGCTGGAATTGCTGCGCGATGAGAGCCAGGCATTTACCGCCGCCGGCACCGATTTTATTGGCGGCATTCTGCGTGAGCTTGACCAGAACATGGCGCGCCTAGAGGAGCGTCTCGACCGCCAGCGTGCCACTGAGCAGCCCGTGCCCTACCTGCTGCTGCGCCCCCGCGACGTGCGCGACAGCGTATACCTGGAGTATTGGTCGAGCAGCGGGGCGGCCGCCAACCGCCTGCCCGCTGGCAGCTCTTTGCGCGTGCAAGACGGCCACTATGTGGAAGAAGTGCGCCTACTCACCACCACCAGCGGCGGCCGCGAGCGCCCAAGGCCCGAGGAGCGCACCTACGCCCTACGTCGCAACCTGCTGGCTCGTAATCGCCTCGTGACGCTGGCCGACATCAAGGCCGCCTGCTGGGCCGAGCTAGGGGTGCAACTGGCCGCCGTGCACGTCGAGAAAGCCTTCCAGACGGGGGCCACGCCCACGGCGGGCTTCGTGCGCTGCATTCGAGTGCGCCTCACGCCGGCTGCCACCAGCTACCTGAACACGGCCGAATGGCAGCACGCCGCTGAGGCGCTACAAGCGCACCTAGGGGGGCAGTCGGCCCTCAACCTGCCCTATGAAGTGCTCGTGGAGCCAGTGGGTGGGTAACCTGGAGACTCCGCGTCACCCGCCGTGAAGCTTTCCTGATAGCTCACGCACTGCCCGGCGGTGAAGCGCACCGTTTCGTGGGCCGTGCGCCGGGCAGAGTCTTACGACAAAGAGCTAAATTAAAAGAATCTAATTATTGACAGCCAATACCTTATGCTAAACTAAATCGTCAAAATTGTTTGGTTTGATTTCTGACCTGCATAGTAAAATTGTAGTTGGTAAGGCTCTCCTAGTTGCAGTTCAAACAACGCACCGGGAAATTCTAAGCCATACTCCGTAACAATACCCTTCAATAGATAGGAGAACGTGTCACCAGCTGCCAGAAATTGGCTGTTCGAGTTTGATTGAGCAGGCTTGATAAGCAGATTGTGAGTGGGTAGCACCCGTTGGCCAGCCTGGTTTACAACTTGCAAGCCTAGCAGCTCCGCCTTGCGCGACTGGTTGGAAAAAGTAAACTCCTGAGTTGAAGACGTTTTGTTGGTGAACGTTAGCAACAATTCCAATACAGTTTCATACCGGTGACAGGTTAGCCCTATCTCTAGCCAAGTAGCCGGGTCTCTTCGGTTAGAAGTTGTAATTGCCATACTCATTATCAATAACTTGCTGCAATTGATTTTCGGTTTCGACGTATTCTTCATAACTCAGCCCTAGCTTTTCACTATGCTTAAGCAGCGCTTGTTTGGCATCATACTCCCAAGCATCTACCTCTTGCCCGCTCTCTAGCACTTTGATAGCCGGATGCTTACGTAAATGCTGAAGGGCATGAAAAGCTTCTTCAAAGAAAGTGGCAGTGCCAGGTGGGTCGTACAAGTAAATAGTTTTAGTGCCGCCACCCGCCGAATACATACCCTCTGCCTGGTTATCAAATAATTTCAGCTCCGCTTCAGGCGTGCCAATATGAAACTGCACGCCCCTTCTTTCCAAATACCCCATCCATAACTCCATACGAGCTGGCTGCATAGGGTTGGCTGGTAGGTTGGTGGCTTTGGCAAGTACAGACACATTTTCTGCCAAAGGGCCAGAGGCTACTGTAGTTGCCAACACTGGCGCCGCATGCTCCCGCGCCGCCGGGGCTACAAACGCCCCTGCCGGCTCACTAGGCGTAAGCTCCAGCTTCTCAGCCGTGGCAATGATGAGCTGGCACACGTAAGCACCCTCCCCGTCATCGCCGGCCGTGAAGTTTTCCTGGTAGCTCACACACTGCCCGGCGGTGAAGCTCACCGTTTCGCGGGCCGTGCGCCGACCGGTGTCGAAAAACGTGATGTGGCCGGCCAGCAGCTTGTCGGCCGTGTTGGCCCAGTCGAGCAGCAGGTCGTTATCGGGCACATTGAGGGTCAGGTGCAGCTGGCCGTGGCGGACTTTGGCCACGACTCGACCACCTCAATATCGCCGAGTGGTAACACGCCGCCGAAGCCCTACAAGTACACCTAGGGGGCTAGTCGGCCCTGAACCTATAGTATGGGGTGCTCCGGGAGTCTAGGGGTGGGTGATTCTATCTTCATTAGCCTGCAGTGCTGTTCTTGAAGGATTGGCGTGTGCGCCGATGGCGAAGCCGACCATTTCGTTGCCTAGGGGTTAGTGTAGAAACCCTGACGTGAACCGGGTCTGCTTGCTCCGATAGTCTAACCTCGTAGTGTACTACATCCGACTCTGTTATAGTAATTGACGCAGGTTTGTTTGGTATAGTAGCAGACAAAAGCTTATCAAATTTTTGATGGTCTTTGCTATAGAGCAAGAAGCCTTTCTGCTCCGATAGCGGCCATTTAGCCACTAGGTCTTTCAACCTCGACAAATCGGTTGTGTCGCCGTAATCTAAAATAACTAAAGCGGCTATCCAAGCCACTTTTATAAATTCATAAAACACTAATTGCAAATTAGCTGGGTCTTCGACCGAAGTAAATAAGTATTCCTTGAGAGCTGGGGTAGTAGTAAGACGGGCTCCTATTGTTGGCAAAGCCCGCGCCCGCACAGTACCCGAAGCATGGTGTAGTAATCTTACTATCTTCTCTGTGTCGAATGTGCTCATCTGAGCGTCGGGCGGCAGTAGTACTTCCATTGGTGTGGAGATTGATTAAATTAATTCTATATCACCCAGGTCAAGTTCGAGCTTAGCTAGCTCGGCGCTTAGATTTTGCTGTAGTTGAGCAACTGCTTCCCGCTCACCCATCTGTTCCATCATCTTTATTTCCAAACCATACGCATTTATTTCAGTTTGTCTGCGGAAATTCAGGTCATATAAGCCACGTGTACCTAAGAAACCAGCATTTTGGTCGTCCAGAAAATGCTGGTATTCGTGTCTCAATGCTCCAATGGAAGCATCCTCATGCAAGTGAATCTGGCCGGGCCGGCCGGGCATAGTTCCTGGTGCATACGCTAAACGCTCTTCGAAACTCAGCATAATTTCGACGCCTGCCTGTTTAAGGCTTGCCAACGTACTGCTCCATTCTTCAGGATGCGACAGCCTGCCCGGGCCTAGTATATCCCGCACGGGGTCGGCTAGATTTTTTCGATAAGCTGTTTGCTCTAGAACCCTATTTCTACTGGCTGGTTGCGTAGCCAGCTTGACTAGCAGTGCCGCAGGCTCCCGCGCCGCCGGCGCTACAAACGCCCCTACCGGCCCGCCGGGCGTGAGGTCCAGCTTCTCGGCCGTGGCGATGATGAGTTGGCACACGTAAGCTCCGTCGCTGGCGTCGCCCGCCGTAAAGCTTTCCTGATAGCTCACGCACTGCCCGGCGGTGAAACTTACTGTCTCGCGGGCCGTGCGCCGGGCGGTGTCGAAGAAGGTGATGTGGCCAGCCAGCAGCTTGTGGGCCGTGTTGGCCCAGTCGAGCAGCAGGTCATCAGGAGGGACATTGAGGGTCAGGTGTAGCTGGCCGTGGCGGACCTTGGCCACGGTGCGGCCCCGCGCGTCGGTGGCCTGCTCAAACTCAAATTGGCACTGGCGCAGTGGGTAAGTGTGGCCCGCTACTTCCAGCTCCGCATAGAATGACGACATAACTAAGCTTCTAGCTTTTTTATCACGGAACGAAGCCCTAGGCTACGCCGCCCGACTCAAGGGAGGGGATAGGCGCCGCGGGTACGGGTGCGGGGGCTTCGTGCGCAGTGGCCCACACCAGCTCGTCGCTCCCCTCGGGCTTGGTGAGCGTAAGCGTGGTGCCGGGCCGGGCCTCGCCGCTGATGATGAGCCGCGAGATGGGCCGCCGCAGTTGCGAGCGAATGACCCCCGTAATGGGCCGAGCCCCGTACTTGGGCGTGAAGCCCGACAGGGCTAGGTGTTGCCGCGCCTCGGAACTGATTTCCAGCGTGATGCCCTGGCGCCGCAACTGCTCTAGCAGAGGCCGCAGGTGGATATCGAAGATGCGGCCCACGTTCTCTTCCGAGATGGGCGCGAAGGGCACAATCTCGGTGAGGCGAGCCAGAAACTCGGGCCGGAAGTGGCGGCTCATGGTTTCGAGCAGTTCGGGGGGGGTAGGGGGCTGCCCAGCGGCAAAGGCGCGGCTCACCTGCTCGGCCCCGATGTTGGAGGTGAAGAGGATAACGGCGTTGGAAAAGTCGCCCTCGCGGCCCAGCCGGTCGTGCAGGCGGCCTTCGTCCAGAATTTGCAAAAAGATGTCAAATACCGACGGGTGGGCCTTCTCAATCTCATCGAACAGCACCACCGAGTAGGGCTTCTCCCGAATTTTGTTCACTAGCAAGCCGCCTTCCTCGTAGCCCACGTAGCCGGGGGGCGCGCCGTAGAGCAGCGCGGCCGAGTGCTCTTCCTTGAACTCCGACATATCGAAGCGAATGAGGAACGACTCGTCGTTAAATAGAAAGTCAGCCAGCGCCTTGGCTAACTCCGTTTTGCCGGTGCCAGTAGGTCCTAGGAGAAAAAACGAGCCGATGGGCTGCCCGGCCTTGGTGAGGCCCGAGCGCGACTCTAGGATGGCGGCGCACAGGGCGCGCACGGCCCCTTCCTGCCCCACCACGCGCTGCTGCAATACCTGGTCCATGCGCAGCAGCTTTTCGCGCTCGTTGCTTTGCAGCTTGCCCAGCGGGATGCCAGTTTTGCCCGACACGATGGCGGCAATATCTTGTTTTTCGACGCTTTCCTTCTTGGTATCGGCCAGGGCCAGCACGGCCGTTAGCAGCTCGCGCAGGTAAGTTTCGAGCTCGGCGCTGGTTTCGAGCTGCTCGGGCTGCTGCTCGTTTTCGAGCTGGTTGAGCCAGAGCTGGCTCACCTGGTTTTGTACCTGGTACAAAAACCAGCGCAGCTCGCGCAGGTAGTCGGCCTCGCCTAGCTCGCCTTGGCGAGCGCCTAGGGTATCAAATTCTGTTTGCAGCTGCTGAAGGCTGGCCACGGCGTGCTCGTCGAGCATCCGGATAGCGGCCATGGTGCGGTCTACCAGGTCGATGGCCGAGTCGGGTAGCTGCCGGTCTTTGAGGTAGCGCTTGGCTAGGCGCACGGCTTCGGCCACGGTGCCGGGGCCCAGGGCCAGGCCGTGGTGGGTGGCGTAGAGGGGCAGCACCCGTTCGAGCATCCGCTCGGCCACCACTACCGAGGGCTCTTCCACGCGCACGGTGTCGAAGCGGCGGTTAAAGGCCTCATCCTTTTCAAGATACTGCCGGTACTCGTCGTTGGTCGTCGCCCCGATTACCGTCAGCTCGCCGCGCGCCAGCTCGGGCTTGAGCAGCTGCGCAATGCCGCTGCCAGCGCTACCCTTGGGGTCGAGCAGCACGTGCAGCTCATCAATAAACAAGATGGCGCGGGTGTACTGCTTCAACTCGGTGAGCACCTTTTTGATGCGGTCCTCCACCTCGCCCTTGTACGAAGCGCCCGCCACCAGCGTGCCCAGGTCCAGCTCAAACAAGGTGACGTCGCGCAGGTGCGTGGGCACCAGCCCCAGGGCCAGCTGCTGCGCAAAGCCCTCGACCAGCGCCGACTTCCCTACCCCCGGCTCGCCGATGAGCAGCACGTTGGGCTTGGTGCGGCGGCCCAGTATCTCGGCCACCAGCCGGATTTCGCGGTCGCGCCCCACGATGGGGTCGAGTTGGCCGGCGCGGGCTTGGGCGGTTTTGTCGGTGCAGTAGGTGCCTAGGGCGCCACCCTGGCCGGCGGGCGCCGGGCCATTGGCGGGCGCGGTAGCCTTAGGGTCGGCCGAGGTGGCGGGGGCAGCGGGCAGTTCGGCCTGGGCGGCGTCCAAAATTTCTTTTTGCGTAAGCGGCAGTGATTTTAATTGCTCGGCGGTGAACGCCAAGCCTGGCCGCAGCAGAGCGGCTAAGGCGCAGAGCGCGTCAGGTTGCTCACGGGTAAGTTGCAGGGCTACTAACTCGGCCAGTTCCAGGGCTTGTTGCACGGCGGCCGCGGGGGTAGGCTGCTCCACGGGGCGGGCGGCCTTGGGCTCGTCTTCGAGGCGTACTTCGGCCCACTCGCGTAGGTAGTGAATATCCTTATCGAGCACGGCCACCAGCCACGAGGCCAACCCTATCTCATTGTGCAACAAGGCCATGAGCAGGTGCGGCGCAGCGTACTGGGCCTGGCGGTATTCATGGGCCACGGCCTGCGCAATGTGCAGGCTGCGCCGGAGCGAATCGGAAATAGCCACGGGCGGAAAAAGAAAATGGCGTAAAGAAGAAAGAAGCAAGCTACGGCCCGCAAGTAAGCAGGGATACTGGACAACGGCCACTTAGCTAGCGGCGAAGTCGTAGCTCCATGAAAGTGAGACTGACTCTCAACCTTCGGCCAAGCCCGGCCGTAACCCCTAAGTAGATGGTAGTTTGCGCGGCAGGCCGTATATTTTCCGGCACTTAGCTGCATTATTCCTTTTCCTTATGGCACTGTATTCCTACGGCATCGGCGGCCAGGAGCGCAAGCTCGACAATGCTTCCGAGGCAATTTCGGACATTCCGCTCAACCGCACCCTGCTGGTGCAGAAGCTTACTACCGCCACACCCCTGCGCCCACAGATAGTGGAAGGCCTCAAAACCCCCGAGGCAGTTTTTGCTCATTTCAAGCCCGAAGTGGCCGTTGAATTTCAGGATGCCGACGGCGCGGTGGTGCCCGAAAAGCTGCACTTCGCCTCACTCGGCGATTTTGGCAAAAAAGGTATCATCAACCAGAGCGACTTTCTGCGGGGGCTAGCAGCCGAAACCGACGACCTCAACAAGCTGCTACGGCAGCTCAAGTCCAATAAAATCCTGAAGGCGGCGCTGGAAAACCCCGAAACCAAGGCGGCTTTTCTCAGTGCCATTCAGGCCATGATGGACGAGCTGGCCTAGGGCCTACGCTCCTTTTTTTCGCTTTTCTGCTTCCTTTTCCCTTATGGCGCTCGAACAGCAAGATGCCGCCGCCACCGGCTACCGGTCGCGCGAAGCAGCTCCTTCCCTCGAACAAAGCACGCAAGCCCTGCTCAAAGTCGGGGGCTTCGATTTGCTGGAAACTACCATCGACGGGGCTTCCAACCTCAACCCCGAGAAGAAAGCGCGCAAAAAGATATTTCTGTCAGAAGACGGCAAAAAGACCGACCGCCAGCAGCTCAAAAAACGCCTGAGTCTGTGGCACAAGCTATTGAGTGAGAGCGAGTCGGTAGCCGATGCCGTTGAAAAAGGCCAGCAACGCGTTGAATCGACCGAGCAGCAGCTCACCGATAACCTGCGCTCTGCCGTGGAAGCTACCCATGAGCTAGAGCAGGCTTACCGCTCGGTGGCGCTTTTCTTTAAAAATACGGACCTAGACGAAGTAAAGAACATCTCCGTCCTGAACGCCGATAAAGACCAGCTGCAAGACCTAGACAATACCACGTTTATCGACGCGGTGTCGGAAGAATTGGAGCAAAACTACGACCGCCTCGACCTGCGCGACAACTACTCGCTGCTGGTGGTGCCAGGCTACCTAGGCTCGAACAAAGTGCTTGACAAATGGAGCAAAATTGCTCACAAGAATAAGGTGATGATGGTCACCGACTTCGAGCACTACGACACGCCCGAAGATGTGATTGAGCTGTTTGAGGAGGCCAACCTGACGGGCGCCGACGCGCACAAGTCGAACGTCATCATGACAGCTAACTGGTTGGTAGGCCGCGGCAAGCTCGAAGAAATCGGGGAGGAAGAGGATTTGTTCGTGCCACCGTCATCGGCGCTGGCGGGCCGCATCTACGCCACGCTGGCCTCGCAGGTCACGGCGGGCCGCAAGCACGGCACGCTCAGCGAGGTTGATGGAGTTAAGTTTCCGTTGCGAAAAAGCGAGATTTCCAACCTCGAAAAAATTGGCCTCGTGCCGATGGTCAACGAGTACGGCCGCGTCATGGCTTTCTCGGCCAAAACGCTGTTCAACGGCGACAACATAGGTTTGCAGACCTACTCGGTAGTGCGCGTGTTCGACTACGTGACCAAAGTGTTGATTGATTTTCTGAACCGCCGCGCTTTCGAAAACTGGGACCACAACATGCGCATGGACATTCAAGGACAGATTGTGCGCTTCCTGGACAGTATTGCCGGGCCGGGCAAACTAATAGAGAAATTCTCCATCAAGAAGTTTGAGCGCGACCCCGACCAGAAAGACCGAATTCTGCTCGACATCCACATGGTGCCTTACTTCCCAGCCAAAACCTTCCTCGTATCGCTGGACGGCACCAAAGGAGACGACCCCGACAACCCCGAACGCGACTGGAACGCTGAGTACGCTCAGCAATAGCTCAACCGTATGCTTATTAGCTAGTAGTCTTACCTTTGGCTAGGCAGTAGCGCTTAGCCAACTCATTTTTTACCACCCTTTTCCTTTTCACTATGGCTTCTTTTAGTGCAGTTTTCAGCGCCGCAGGCAGCGAAGAATGCGAAGTAGTAAGTTGCAACTACTCCTTCAACCAGACCACCGATGATAAGGGACGGCCTTCGTCAGTAGTGCAAGGCGGCACCATTAAGTGCACCATTGTTTCGACGGATAGCACTAAGCTTATTAGCTGGATGCTAGACCCTTACAAACGAGCCGATGGTAAGATTGTCTTCAAGCGGGCTGACCAGGATTCGAAGATGAAAGAAATTGATTTCAAAGAAGCTTACTGCGTAAGCTATACTGAGAACTTTGATGCGCGCGGCGACCAGACCCAAGCTTCTATGACGCTGAGCCTAGTTATCTCGGCAAACAAGATTGACGTGAACGGCGCTACGCTCGACAACAAGTGGGTATAGCTTATTTTTGATAGTCGTAAACAAAAGGGCCTTGTTAGATTCATCTAGCAAGGCCCTTTTGTTTACGACTATCAACGCCGTATAAATCCGTATAAAGAGCTATACAAAAGGGTATTAACTCTAAAAAACGGATTTTAGCCTGCTACGAGTACTTCCTATGCAGCGAGAAGTAGCGCGCCATTGCCCACTACGAAGCAACCGCGCCACACTACTTTGCCTTAGAGGGTCTTAAGTTTAAGCCGCGGCCCAAACATAGGAACCTCTAAGCTTCGGCGAGTCCGTTTGCTAGCTAAGTCCACACCCAGCCTGAGTTCTGCAACAGCCACAACCGTTTCTAAGATGTAAAAAACTATATACAGCGTAACTCTGCACCACGCTCCCGACCCACGCTAAAGCCGCGGTCACATTTCCGGGCGGTTCTCCACGTCGGCCACGGGCTTCACGGCTGGGTGGGTGGGGCTGAACTCGTCGAAGTACTGCTCGAACAGGGCTTGCATCATGCCATCTTTGAGGCCGATGTCGGGCACCAGCATGTTGTGCACGCCGGCCCACTGCATAGCCGAAAGGTAGATGTGACCGGCGGGCACAATCACGTCGGCCCGGTCGGGGTTGAGCATAGCCACGTTCACGCGCTCGCTCATGCTGAGGTTGCTGAGCCGGTCGAGCAGGGCGCTGACGCGGCGGCGGGTGATGGGCTTGCCCGGCGTGGTGCCCGACATGCTAAAGAGCTTGCCGATGTTGCCGCCCGTGCCGATGGCGCGCGTGACGTGGTAGCGACGAGCGTTGTCGCGCACCCAGGCTTCCATGCGCTGCCACAGGCCGTTCATTTCTTCCACCGTGCGGCCCCGCTCTTCCTGCTGCATCCGCCGGATGGAGCCAATCTCGAATGACTGCGCGGCCACCTTGCGCCGGTCGTGGTAGATGTTGAACTCGGTGCTGCCGCCGCCCACGTCGATGTGCAGGTAGTGGCGGTTGTCTTCCAGCAGGTGCTCAATAACGCGGTTGATGTAGGCGGCCTCGGCCTGTCCATCAATCACCTGAATATCAAGGCCCAGCTCCTGCTTCACGCGCTCGGCCACGGCGGCGCCGTTGGCGGCCGTGCGCATGGCCGAGGTGGCGCAAATCAGGTGGTGCGCCACCTCGTGCACCTCCATCAGCAGCTTGAGCGCCTGCAGAAACTTGACGAACTTATCGGCCTTGCGCGGCGTGATTTCACCGTTGGCAAATACGTCCTCCCCGAGGCGCATGGGATAGCGCACGTACTCGATGCGCTTGAGGCGGTAGCGCCCATTAAAAAAAAGCACCGCCGAAATCTGGCAGCGCACGGCATTGGAGCCGATATCGACTACGGCGAGCTTGGCAAGCTGATACTCCATTTTGCAAAGCTAACCGCAGATTTAACGGATTTAACGGATTTCGGAGATACGTCCGCTACGTGGGCTGACTACACGGGGGTGGCAGGTGGCTGCGCTAACCCTAAGGCCCTAGGGTATTCTTACTGGCTAAAGCTACTCTAGGTGCCATGTGCGTAGCCAGCCCGCGTAGCGGGCGTATCTCCGAAATCCGTTAAATCTGCGGTTCTGGTTGGTGGCTACCTCAGCTTGCAGCTACACTAAGCAGCGCTTGAGGTCGGTCAGTTGGCGCTGGCTTTGGCGCAGGCGCTGCTCATTCAGCGCGTAGCCTTGCACCAAATATTGCCGCAGTACCTGCGTGGCCCACTGCCGAAAATTGGTGCCGCGCTTGGACTTCACCCGGTAGCCCACCGAGATAATCACATCGAGGTTGTAGTGCTTAATGCTATACTCTCGCCCGTCAGGAATAAGTGTCAAGGATTCCTTGACACTTATAGCTTCCTCCAATTCGCCTTCCTTAAAAATATTGCGAATGTGTAAGCTAACGTTCTGTTTGGTAGTTTCAAACAACTCTGTCAGCTGCGCCTGCGTCAGCCAAACGGTGTCGTGGTCGAGCTGTACGTCGAGGCGGATTTGCCCGTCGGGCGACTGGTAAAGCAGAATATCCTGAGTGGCAGTGGGCATGGCGCGGGTTTTCAGCGAAGGTAGGACCATGAGCCCTCTGGCCTAGTAGCTAGCGCATTACCTCATCGTGCAGAAAATCCGGGTCGGGCTCGCCGATGGGCGCGCCGGGTGGCACCCCTAGGGTGGGGGCGGGCACAAACTTGCTGGGGTCGGCCTCGAACTTATTGATTTGCGACAAGCCAAACAGCAGGCTGGCTTTTTGGCGCGGGGCGGCCGCGGGCAGGTGGGCGGTGAGGTGCTGCTTGAGGTCGGCCACGGCCAGCAGGCACTCGCCCCGCACGCCTTCCGAGGCGCTGGGAGTAGCAGCTAGTTGCAGCAGGTTGTTAAGCACGAGGTTGTTGACGACCACTTGCAACTCGCCTGCGTAGCCGGCCGGCAAGGGGGCTTTCCAGGTTTGGGCAAGTAGCTGGTCAACCACCGGCAGGAAGCCGGGCTGCTGGGCGTCGCGGGCGTGGTACTCAAGCAGGCGGGCGGCGCGGGCGGGGTCGAGCAGGGCGGCTACGGTGGGGCTGGCGGCGGCTTCGGCGGCGGCCAGCGGGTCAAAGGCGATGCCGGTGCGGCTGCCAAACAGCTCCAGGGTGCTGGGGTAGCCGGCGGGCCTAGGGGGTATTTGCGCCAGCAGCTTCTCGGGCAGCGCCAGCGCGGCCGGGGTGAGGGTGGCTAGCAGGGCCTGCAGGGCGCGGGCTTGGTCGGCGGGCGGCACCAGGCGGGTAGGCACCTGCCCGTCGCCCTTCACGGCGGGCGTGAAGTAGAGACCCCCTAGGGTTTTGGCCGTGGCCACCACCTGGTAGCGGTGCAGCAAGTACATGGGCACCAGCACTTCTTGCAGCGTAGCCAGCGGCGCGCCGGCCGGCACGGCGTTGTCCGAAAACGTGTCGAGCACGTGGCGCCGCACGGTCATCAGCTGCGTGAGCTGGGCTACGGGGTCGGCGCCGTCGTCCCACTGGCTCGAGAGCGGGTGCAGGGTAATAGTAGGGTCGTAGGCAAATAAATGGCCCTGGGCCAAGGTTTCGCGCATAATGGCCCCTAGGCCCGCCGCCTCGTCGGTGCCCTTCGGAAAGTCCTGGTAGCCCCACAAAATGGCGCGCTTGTCCCAGCTGCCGATGCCCGTGGCGTAGGCCTGGCGCACGTCGAGGGTGCCGTCGGGCTTCAGCACGATGCGCGGAAACGGGTAGTCCATGACCGAGCTGCGGTCGCGCACGCTGGCGGCAAAGTTGTGAAACAGCCCCAGGGTGTGCCCAATCTCGTGGGCCGACAGCTGGCGGATGCGGGCCAGCGCCAGCTCGCGCAGGGCGGCCGGGGCCGGCTGGCCGTTTTTGTAGGGTTGCAGCAGGCCCTCGGCCAGCAGGTAGTCCTGGCGGTGGCGGTCCGAGCCCAGGGTTACCACGCCCTTGATAATCTCGCCGGTGCGCGGGTCGCTGTACGACATGCCGTAGGAAAACGCCCTCGGGTTGCCGGCGCGGTCCACCCAGTTCACCACGTTGTAGCGAATGTCCATGGGGTCGGCGTCGGCCGGCAGCTCCTTCACGATGAACGCGTTGCGGTAGCCGGCCGCCTCAAACGCCTGGTTCCACCAGCTGCCACCCTCGATGAGCGCCTGCTTCACGTCGGGCGGGGCGCCGCGGTCTACGTAGTACACGATGGGCTCGACGGGGTCGCTCAGCTGGGCGCCGGGGTGCTTCTTGGCCAGGCGATGGCGGCGGGTGAAGCGCTGCAGCAGTGGCGCCTCCATGGGGGCCGAAAAATCCTGGTAGCTAAAGGCGTTGAAGCCCGAGCGCGGGTCGAAGGGCCGCATCTCGAAGCCCGGCCCCGGCAGCTCCACAAACGACTGGTGCAGGTGCACGGTAATGGCGTTGGGGTCGGGCGCCTGGCCGCTCTCGCCGCCAAAGCCCCAGCTCGCCGCCACCGGCCCACCCGTGAAGGTCACCATCGCCTCAAACTCGCTGTTCTTGGGGAAGTTGCGGGTGCGCTCGGGGTACACGGCCGAGCGCGACTCGTCGAAGCGGTAGGGTGCGGTGGGCCCGCCGGTGCGCGGGCCGCCCCCTAGGCCCACGAAGTTGCTGCCGCCCAGCTGCTCGGCCAGCTTCTGGCTGTCGCGCACCAAAAAGGGCGTCAAATCGAGCAGCACGCGGTTGCCCTCGGTGGCCACCGGCACGAAGCCCCAAATGATGGACTTGGCAAATGAGCTTTCTACCGCCCACTGCGCGTCGGCGCCGCCCGAGGCGCGGTAGGCGAAGTTGGGCTCGACCAGAAACACCTTGGGGCCTACCTTAGTGAACCGAACCGCCGCCGCCGCGCCCTGCCCGCGCTCGGGGCCCCCTAGGCCCACGCCATCGGCCAAGGAGCTGAAATACAGAAAGTCCTGGTCGAAGCGACTGACTTCCAGGTACACCTTGCCGGTTTTCTCGTCGTAGTAAAACGGGAAGAAGCCATCCGACTTGCGCAGGCCCTGCGTGATGGCGCCGAGCGTGGCGGCCGGCTTGGCCTCGGGGCGCGCGGCCGGCGGGCTGCCGGCCGGGGCGGCGTTTTGCGCCGCGGCCAAGCCGCTGGCTCCTAAAAATGTAGCTAACAGTAAAGAAGGCTTCATGCCAAAGCGAGCTTGATGAAGTCGGGAAGATAAGTAACTGAGGCGGCGGCTCGTTTGCTGCCTAGGGGCAAAAGCCAAAAAAATAGCCGCAATGTTCGATATCCTCTTGCCTCAGTTCTACTACCACTACTGGCAAAAAGCAGCACGTCATGCTGAGCTTGCCGAAGCATCTCTACCGCGCCGCCTAGGGGTTGTTCGGTAGAGATGCTTCGGCTGCGCTCAGCATGACCGCTTGGTTTCATAATCGCCTCTTTTATTGCCCGCTCAGCAATACGCTAGCCGGCTGCGGCCTAGCCCCCGTTGGCGCTAAAACACCTCGCCCAGGTTCAGGGCCAGGCCGTGCGAGCCGTCGAGGCCCCAGGCGTAGTCGATAGCCAAGTTGGTGTGCGAGATTTTGTTGAGGTTGAGGCGCAGGCCCGCCCCTAGGGCCGGCACCACCTTCTCGAAGCCGCCGTCCGATTCGCCCTTGCCGCGGGTATAGTTGATTTCGCTGACGCTCTGTGCGTTGGCAAAGACCACCCCGCCCAGCAGCCGGTTGCGCGTGATGCCGTAGCGGTACTCGGCCTCGCCGTATACCAGATTCCTGCCCCGAAACCGGCCCTGAATAAAGCCCCGCCCGGTGTTGCCGTACATGTCCCAGCCGGTGGCCGGCAAGTCCAGAAAGGGTGGATTGCCGCTGAGGGTGAGCGCGTTGTAGCTCCACAGGGCCAAGATGTTGGCCGAGCGCGGCGAGGGGTGCAGGTACAGCCGGCCCTCTACTATCATCGACTGAAAATTACGGTCGCTGCCTAGGGCGTGCAGGTTGGGGCGGTACTGCACATTGAAAAGGTAGCCGCCCTGCGGGTTAATGGCGTTGGTGCGCCCGTCGTGCAGCAAGCTCAGCACTGGCCCCACCGATACCGAGCGGCCCGACACGCCGTAGGGGTAGTGCGAGATGCTGGTCACCTCGCGCCGCCGGTTGCGGCTCACAATGTCCCAGTGGTCGTCGAGCTGCATTCCCACGCCCACGTACCAGGCCGGGGCCACGCGCCGCAGCACGGTTTGGTACAGGCGCAGGTACTTGTAGTCCATGCTCACCGCGTCGTCGGTGGTATTGGTGTACATGCCCAGGCCGTACGTGCTTTGCGGATAGCGCATGATGCGCCAGTCGCCGAGCAGAGCCCAGCGGTTGCCGGGTCGCCACAGGGCCGAGGTGAGCGTGAAAATCAGCTGGTTGTTGAGTGTGTACTGGGCCGCGCCCACCATCGTCGACACGTTGGCGGCCGGCGCCCGGTAGGCTAGGTTGAGGGCCAGCTCGGCCACGCCGCTGGTTTGCTGCGAGTAGCCCACCACCGGCACCAGCAGCAGCACGCGGTGCCCAGGGGCCAGGCTCGCCGAGTCGTGGGCCGGCAGGCGCGGGTAGAGGCGGTGCGCCACGTCGGCCACGTCGAGCGGGGCCGGCGCGGCGGCTGGGTGCAGGCCGGGGGCCTCGGGCACTTGCGCACGGGCTGCCCCGGCCGCCAGCAACAGCCCCGCCAGCAGCCAGCAGCGCCACTTCGTAAATAACCCAGTCAACATGCTAAAAAATAGACGGATAAAACAGCTGATAGCTAACTTTTCACGAAAGATAAGCAGCCGGGTCATTGCTGGTTAGACTGCCGAGCTACCCAAAGGTTAAGGCCCGCGGCTGGATAAAAGCTAAATAATCGCTGAACCCGGCGCGGGTGCCGACCGAAAACGCGCAAACCAGCACGTGGCCCGCCCCTAGGCTAAACGGTCCCGGCAGCGCTTGTCTCCCGCCTGGCAGGGCTCGGGTCAGCTGGTCATCGGGTAGTCGGCGGGGACGCCGGCCCGCTTAGGGGGCGGCGTAGCCCTAGGGGCTCTACAAGCAATAAGCCCCGCGGCAGCTACCGCGGGGCTTATAATAATGATACTAGGATAAACTTGCTAAGTAGCAATTAATACACTAGGATAGCTAGTGGCCGGCAAAGCGCCGTATAGCTTATTGAAATAATGTTTACAACTACCGTGCCAAAAAGGCGCTAGTCCTGCTCCAGCATTAGCTTCAGGATGTGCAGCTCCTGGGTGGCGCGCTGCACGCTGGCTTCGAACGCCTCATAGTTGAGCTGCTCGGGCTTGGTTAAGGTGATGGCCAGGTGGCAGCCCGAAGGCGTAGCCAGCAGCTGCACGGGTACCTGCCGGAACGTAGTATTGGCCGTGAGCAACTCGTACTGCGCCGCGCCGTGGGTGGCATCGTAGCAGGGGCGCAGTTTGGCCAGGCCAGCGGGCGTTTTAACCAGCCACTGGCCAAAGGGCAGCGGCTGCACCGACTCGACTTGCGGCAGAGCCCAGGGCAGCCACTGCGGCGCATCACTCATACAATCAACCGCTTTGACGACCGTGCAGCCGATGTTGATGGTCTTGGTAATGGTGAAGGGGCTGATGGACTGGCACATGAGATGAGTAGCTGAACAAGGTGAGTTGGAAGAGTGATTTGGCGAACTGGTGCTTGAAATACGCAAGCAACTTGGCCGCCGGATTGAGGCCATCGATAAAATGGCCTACTCGCCCGATGAATTATCCTGTGTGCCTGTCAAATAAGTTTTGTCTTATTTAACGGCTCCCCAAAGCGGTACTATATTATCTTGATATTATCCTTATACATCAGTTAGTTAGCTCCCAGGTGCCTAGAGCTTACAACTAGCCGGAGTACTTTTTATAGATGAGCTGTAAATCGGCGTTGTGCCCGGCTGCGTGAAGTAGTGGCTAGCGTACTTGCTCTATGGTGAGCTGATAGGGCAGGCTGCCATAGCCCCCGAGCGGCGTGACGCTGCTCACGCACACGTAGCCATTGCTGCCGTCTTCAAATAGGCGGAAAGGGTACGCCTTGGTAGGGATGGAGCGTATCAGGGCGTAGGTACTGGCATTGTACTGCTCTACGGTGCGGGTAGTAGTGCCTGCACAAATGGTTTGGCCAGCCGCATCAAAGCAAAACGAGGTGTAGGCTAGGTTGCCGTGGGGCAGGGTGCCCTCATACGTCAGCACCTTCGAGTAGATAGCCCCTTCGCTGGATGTGAGGTACTTAGTGCCGTTGGGAAACAGCTCGAAGATGGTAGCATCAACCGGATGGTCGCCGTGGTATCGGTCGGCAAAATGCGTTTGCACACTGCTGCCATTAAAGCTGTAGTAGTGCTGGTCAGGTGGGCCGATGGTCAGCGTCATCTCCACCAATTCGGTATTGGAGCCGGGCACCCGCTTAAAGCGCGTAGAATACCAGTCGCCGGTTTGATTTACTAGCATTTTGGCGGCCCGGTTGTAAACCTTTAACGCATCGTACTGCCACGTTGCCGTCGAAACGAATAAATAGCCGTTGTTTGCCACTACGCAAGTAGCGGCCGTCCCTACGTTGAGCTGGTCAATCTTTTCCAGCGTTTCGGCATTATAGATAAAGACCCACCCATCGTTGCGCGGCACATATAGCTCCGGCACGCCGTTGTAGGTGGCAAAATCGCTGTAGCCGATGGTAGCCCCGGAAGCCACCGATTTGGTAATCTCGCTGCTCGTGAGGCTGTATTGGGATATGGTGCCGCTCCGCTCAAAAAAGTAAAGCTGGCGGCGGCGGCGGTCGAACTGCACATCAAAGGGCGAGCTGGCAACCACCTTAATGTTAGGCCGCTGCACTTTTACTGAGTTGCTGTTAATGGGAGCGGTAGGACCGGCTGAGGTATTCTTTAGTATCGCTACTACTTGGTACTCAACGTAGGGCGTGTAAGGCACTAGCTTGTCGGTGAACGTGGTGCTGGTGCCCTGCTGGTAGGAACTGATAGCGGTGCCTGGGTCGGTGGGCGATAGGCGGCGTAGCACGCGGTAGCTCACCAGGTCGGCGTTGTCGAGCTTGGTCCACGAGAGCGCCACGGAGTCGCTCGCCAGCTGTGTTTCGTGCAGCACAATCTTGTCGGGGTAGGAGCTGGGTTCTGGCTCTTGGTGGCGGCAGGCGGTAACCAGCGACACTAACGCTATAAAAAAGAAAAGTACAAATTTTTGCATGTATAATAAATATTGAAGGCCGTAAATGCAGGCAAAGTTATAAATAAATTTTAGGTGAAGAAGCCCAATGGCACCTAATAGCTGGTAAATACTGCGGGCGTAAAAAAGCGCTTAAACCAAGATGGCTTAAGCGCTTTTTAGCAAGCGGCTCGTTTACTAGGCGCGAGTCGGTAGAGGTTCTGGTTAAACGCTAGTGGTCGAGGGGATGCTAGTCGGTAATCAGTGGCCGGGCTGCGCAATGCCGAGGGCCTGCAGCTGGCCGGCATACTTGTTATAAATCAAGCGCAAATCGGCGTTATGCTTGGCCGCGTCGATGCCCTGGCTGGTATTTTGGGCGTGGAAGCGGTGCAGGTGGCTGTAGTGCGCGCACACCACGGGCAGGTGCCCGGCCAGCAAAAAGCGCACGTAGAGGTCCAGGTCCTCGGCGGTGAGCAGCTCGGCGTCGTAGCCGCCTACCTCATCCAGCAGGGCCTTGGTGTAGCACACATTGCCCTGAATGAAGTGCTCGGCCCGGAAGATGGCCGTGAGCATGGCCGCGGGCGAGTCGAAGCGCCAGGCGTAGTAATCCTCGCCGGGCAGGTAGCGGCCATGCCCGTTTACGCGCAGAAAATCGGCCACCAGCCAGGGCCGGTCGGGGTGGGCCCGGATGGCGGCGGCGTAGTGGTAGAGGCTACGCTGCAGCAGCAGGTCATCGTCGTCGAGGGGCGTGAGCCAGGCCTGGGCGGGCGCCTGGGCAATGAGCTGGTTGCGGGCATAGCCGGGGCGGCGGCGCTCGGCGTCGAGCCAGTAGCGCAGGGGCGGGCCGGGCTGCTGGGCGGCGTCGGCCAGCCAGGCGGCGGTGCCGTCGTCGGGCCCGTTTTGGTAGATGAGGTGTTCAAACGAGAAGTCGAGCGGGGCCGTGATGGTGGCCCGCACGCTGGCCACGGTTTCGGGCAGCAGCGCCCGGCGCTGGAGCGAGGGGGTAATAACGGAAAAATGCATAGGCCCTTCATTCGGCGCGGCGGCCCCTAGGGTTGCGCGGCGGCCCCGCCGGCCCCGGCCCGGTGGGTGTAATGCCGCGCTAACTACCGGCGATGAAGCTAGGGTGTTCGCGCCCCCGCGTACCTTTCGAAGCCGGCGGTAGTCCTTGTTTTTGCGCAACTTAAACCGCGGCTGCCGACGTTGGGCAGGGGGACCTAGTTTTCCGGTTTACCTTCTTTTTTCTGCTTTTTCTGGTTGCTCATGCTGCTTATTTTTCTAGGGTTTATCGTGATCATTCTGGGCCTCAACGCCACGCGCTACTCGGAGGGGTTTGGGCGGTGGCGCGGGGGGCTGCTGGCGCTGGGCACGGGGCTGCTGCTGCTGGGCGTGGCTTTTAGCACGGTGGTGCAGGTAGGAGTGGGGCAGGTGGGCGTGCAAACGCTGTTTGGCAAGGTGGAGGGGCAGGTGCTGGCGCCGGGCCTGCACCTGGTGAACCCGCTGGTGAACGTGACGCGCTTCGACACCCGCACCCAGAACTACACTATGTCGGCGGTGCGCACCGAGGGCCAGCAGGCCGGCGACGATGCCATTCGGGTGCTCTCGGCCGACGGGCTGGAGGTCGTCATCGACCTCACCGTGCTCTACCACGTGGTGCCCAGCCAGGCGCCCAAAATTCTGGCTACCATTGGCGAGGACTACCAGGAGAAAATCGTGCGGGCCATCTCGCGCACCCGCATCCGCGACAACGCCGTGTACTACGACGCGGTGGCGCTGTACTCGACGCGGCGCGAGGAGTTTCAGGCCCGCATTCTGGCCGCCATCGAGAAAGACTTCGGCAGCAACGGCCTCAAGCTCGACCAGCTGCTAATTCGCAACATTCAGCTGCCCGAGTCGGTGAAGCGCAGCATCGAGAGCAAGATTTCGGCTGAGCAGGACGCCCAGAAAATGCAGTTTGTGCTGCAAAAGGAAAAGCAGGAGGCCGAGCGCAAGCGCGTGGAGGCCCAGGGCATTGCCGACTACCAGCGCATCGTGAATACCGAGCTGAGCGACAAGCTCTTGCAGTACGAAAGCATCAAGGCCCAGCAGGCCATCGCCACCTCGCCCAATGCCAAAGTCATCATCATGGGCAAGGGCAGCGGCGCGCAGATGCTGATTGGCGATAAGTAGGCGGCGCCCCCGCGCAGCCCCGCGGCGGGCCCGCAACCCTAGGGCCGCGGGCCGCGCCCTTGGCAGGCAACTCTCCTTTTTATGCCTGACAAGTTACGCGCAGTGGTGCTGCTGGCCGCCCTGCTGGGCGCCCGGCCCAGTGCCAGTTATGGCCAAGTGGCAGCCCCAACCACCCGCGCGGCGGGCCGCCTCACGGGCTTGGTGACGGATGGCGCCACGGGGCGGCCGCTGCCCTACGCCACGGTGGCCGTGCTAACCGCAGCGGGCGCCGTGGTGGCGGGCGCCGTGGTGGCGGGCGCCGTGGGCGGCGGTAGTGGCCGGTTTGAGCTGGCGGGCGTGGCGGCCGGCACCTACACGCTGCGGGTGAGTGCGCTGGGCTACCAGGAGCTGACGCGCGCCGGCGTGGTGGTGGCGGGCGGCGAGCAGGCCCTAGGGGCCCTGGCCCTGGCGCCTGCCCCCCAGCAGCTGAGCGAAGTGACCGTGACAGGCCCCAGGCGCCTGGTGGAGGAGCTGGTGGACCGCACCGTGTACCACGCCGACCAGGATGAAACCACCCGCGGCGGCGACGCCACCGAGGTGCTGCGCCGCGTGCCGCTGCTGAGCGTGGACCTGGACGGCAATGTGAGTTTGCGCGGTAGCCAGAATATTAAGGTGCTGATAAACAACAAGCCCAGCACCATCACGGCCACCAGCGTGGCCGACGGCCTGCGCCAGCTGCCCGCCGACCAGATTGCGCGGGTGGAGGTGATAACCGCGCCCTCGGCCAAGTACGATGCCGAAGGCTCGGCAGGCATCATCAACATCGTGACCAAGGGCAACGCCCTGCGCGGCGGCCAGCTGAGCGCCGATGGCAGCGGCGGCACCCGCTCGGGCACCCTCAACCTGAACGGCGGCTACCGCACCGGCCGCATGGGCTTTGCCCTGGGGGGCTTCGGGCGGGCGGGCTACAACACGCCGGGCAGCTTCCGCAACGAGCAGCAAACCACCGACCCCGCCACCAGCGCCCAAACCCGCACCACGCAGGTGGCCGATACGCGCCAAAACCAGTTGTTTGGCCGCTATACCCTAGGGTGGGATTTTGACCTGGATAAACAAAATGCGCTAGCGGCTTCGCTCACCTATGGCACCCGCAACGCCACCACTTACCAGGACGGGCTGCTGACCCAGACCCAGCCGCTAGCTACAGGCCTAGGCACCAGTTCGGCGCGCAACGTGCGCACCACCGACGAGTCGGGCACCGTCGATGCCAGCCTCGCCTACACCCACCTCTACGCCAAGCCGCAGCGCGAGCTGAGCGCGCTGGCCCTGCTGAGCTACAACAACCGCGACTACAACTTCGACAACGACATTTACGCTGCCACCGACGCGGCGGGGCCGGGCACGGCGGGCAACGACAACCACAGCACCAACCAGGAGCTAACCGCCCAGCTCGACTACCAGACGCCCACCCTGAAAAACCAGCTGCTGGAGCTGGGCGCGAAGAACATCCGCCGCCGGGTGGGCAGCGACTACACCTACTACGGCCAGCTGGCCAGTGCGCAGGCCGACAACTCGTTTCGGTATCGGCAAAACGTGGCGGCGGCCTACCTGGTCTATACCTTCAACCTGCCCCTAGGCTTCACTTTGCGGCCGGGCCTGCGCTACGAATACACCAGCATCGCGGCCGATTTTGGGCGCGGCGGCGCGGCCGAAATCGGCCGCGATGCTGGTGCCCAGCGTGGGGCTGCTGCACAAGTTTGCCAACGGCAACGTGTTGAAGCTGAACTATAACCGCCGCTTACAACGGCCCTCGCTGCAGTTTTTGAACCCCAATGTGCAGGCCGCCAACCCGCTGCTGCAAACCCAGGGCAACCCCCAGTTGCGCCCCGAACTTACCAGCAACTACGAGCTGGGCTACGGCACGCTGCTGCGGCAAGCCAACCTGAATTTCTCGGCCTTTGTGCGCCGCACCACCGGCTCCATCCAGTCGGTGCGCACGCCCCTAGGCCAAGTTGAGTACCCCGGCGCGGTGCTGATTGACTACCAGAACGTGGGCGCCGAAAGTGCCTACGGCGGCAGCGCGTTTCTTGATTTGAGCGTGGGCCAACAATTTAGCATCAGCGCCGGGCTGGACGCTTACTACCTGGTGCTGCAAAACAACGTGCCCGACCCGCGCTACGCCGCCCGCAACGCGGGCCTGGTGCTGGCCGGCCGCCTCTACGGCAGCTACGCCCTGCCCAAGGGCTGGGGCTTGCAGGTGTTTGGCTTCTACCGCGGGCAGCAGGTGCAGCTGCAAGGCGCGCAAAGCAACTTCGCCGTTTACAGTTTCAGCCTCAAGCGCGAGTTTGCCAACAAGCGGGCCAGCCTGGGTTTCGGGGCCGAAAACTTCTTTTCGCTGCGCAACGCCGTGCGCACCGACATCGCCAGCCTCCTGCTAACCCAAAATAGCACCGTTGTGCAGCACCTCACCAGCTTCAAGGTGTACTTCAGCTATCGGGTCGGCAAGCTCAGCGCCGAGGCACGCCCCCACAAAAACGTGAAAAACGACGACTTGAAAACCGACGAAAACGGCGGCGGTAGCCAAAGCGGCAGTTCCACGCCCGCCGCCACTCGCCCCGCGCCCGTTGCGCCAGTGGCGAAGCCAGCGGGCGGTAGCAAGTAGCTGCGTCGTGGTAGGTCAGGCGGTTGGACAAGCCCTGCCAGCCGGCCGGCCCCATCCAGCGAAATGCCCGTTCTTGTGGGTTAAAAAAAATGTGGGCTTAACGCTGGTTTGTTTTAGGTTGGCTGGGCCAGGGGCAGCGCTTGCAAGTGCGTATTTCTGCCTCAAACTTGTTTCTTCATGCCGTTTCGTGTCCGTTCTGCCGGGCGGTTGCTGCTAGCCGCTGGCTTGCTGGCGGCCCTGCTGCCCTTCTTCCTGCTGTGCTACTACAACCAGCCCTACCTGGATGATTTTGCGCTGGGCACCCTAGGCCGCACGCGGGGCCCGTGGGCAGCCCAGGCTTATCTCTACGCGCATCTATACGGCCGCTTCGTAGCTTCCTTTCTTCTAGTAGTCGGCAACCCGCTGACCTACGGTGCGCTGCGGGCCTACGGGCTGGCGAGCCTGGTTATCAACTTATGTACGCTGCTTGCCCTGTGGTTTAGTTTGCGCAGCCTGCTGCGGCCCGCCCTCAGCCGGCTTACTACGCTGCTGCTGGCCGGCGCGCTCCTGCTGTTCTTTATCGCGCTTATTCCCGATATCTACGCCTCGTTCTATTGGTTTGCCGCGCAGGTAACGCACCACCTGGCCGCGCTATATCTGCTGCTAGTGGTAGTAGGCGCGGTGCGTTTTCAGCAAGCCACCCGCCGGGCTCCTAAGCTGGCGTGGCTGAGTTTGGCGGTAATCGGCACCCTTTGCACGGGCGGTTCGAGCGAGCCGGCCACCGTGCTGCTGGGGTGGCTGCTGCTCGTGGCGGGCGGCATCAGTTGGCAGCGGTGGCAAGGGGCGGCCCTGCGCCTCTGGGCCGGCTTGCTGGGGCTGCTAGCCGGGGCGGCGTGGCTAAACGCAACGGCCCCCGGCACGCAGCAGCGCCTGCACGCAACGGCCTCAGGCGCAAGGAATATGGCCCCGCTGCTCGCCTCTTTTTGGCATCCGGCTTGGCTGGCCGGGGCGTTGGGGCGCCTGCTTTTTACTCCCGGCGTGCTACTACTGCTGCTGGCGCCGCTCGCGTTGCAGCCCTTGGTGCCCGCACTGGTAGCCGCGCGGCCCCGTGGGCTGCGGCTGCCTTTGCCTTTCGGCGCCGCCGTGCTCCTCGTCGGGATCCTGCTAGGGGCATTGCTGATGCAGGTGCAAATTGAAAGCCCCGCCATTTCGAGCAGAGTGGCTAATCTGCTGCTCTGGTGGCTGCTGCTTGGCTGGCTAGGGGCTTGCTGGGCGGCCCTGCCCGCTGCGGCCAGCCAGCGCCGCCCCGTTCCCAAACTCGTGCGGTACGCCATCGGTGCCCTGCTCGTGCTGTATGTGCTGCTGCCCGTGCGCCGGGCGTGGCGCGAGGTAGCCATCGAGGCTCCTAGCTGGTATGAGCAATGCTGGCAGCGCTACGCTTTTTTGCAGCGCCTAGCCCTCACTACGCCCCACGTGCGAGCGCAGGTGCCACCCATTCGGCGCGTGGTGCCGCGCTACGTGCTTATTCGGGGCTACGATATTGGCACAACTTACAACCGACCCTACAACCGCGATGTGGCGGCTTACTTTGGGGTTGACTCGGTGCGCGTTGACCCGGCGGCCCAGCACGCTGCCTTCTAGCACTGTGCCGCCCAATGGCCAGCCTTTTTACTAGTTATGCAGGGTGCGCATTAGGCCACCGCCGCTGCTACAGCACCTTCCTTGCGCTCGCCAATTTGCTGGCGCCACATGGCGTAGTAGAGGCCTTTTTGGGTAAGCAGCTCGTCGTGGCGGCCGGCTTCGGCTACGCGGCCGCGCTCGAGCACGAAGATGCGGTCGGCGTGCAGAATGGTACTGAGGCGGTGGGCAATGAGCACGGTGATGTGCTGGCGCGAGCCCGACAGTTCGCGCACGGTGCGGCCGATTTCCTCTTCCGTGAGCGAGTCGAGGGCCGAGGTGGCCTCGTCGAATACCAGCAGGGTGGGGTGGCGCAGCAGGGCGCGGGCAATGCTGAGGCGCTGCTTTTCGCCGCCCGATACCTTCACGCCGCCTTCGCCCAGTACCGTGTCGAGGCCCTGGGGAGCGCGGGCCAGCAGGGTGTCGGCGGCCGCCTGGTGCAGCGCGCGCAGGCACTCTTCGTCGGTGGCCTGGGGCGCCACGAAGCGCAAGTTTTCGCGGATGGTGCCGGCAAATAGCTGCGTGTCCTGCGTCACGAAACCGATTTGCTCGCGCAACTGGTCGAGGTCCACCTCCTGGCTGGGGATGCCGTTGTAGAGGATTTCGCCCGACAGCGGCGGGTAGAGGCCCACCAGCAGCTTCACCAGGGTGGTTTTGCCCGAGCCGCTGGGGCCCACGAAGGCAATGGTTTCGCCCAGCTTGGCCTCGAACGAGATACCCGCCAGAGCCGGCGCGGGCGCCGTGAGGTGCTTAAATACCACGTCCTCGAAGGCCAGGGTTTCGATGCGCTCAATGGCCCTAGGGTGGGCCGGCTTCACGTCGCGCGGGGTGTCAAGGATGGTTTGGAAATTATTGAGCGAAATCTCGGTTTCGCGGTAGGTGCCGATGATGGTGCCCAGCTCTTGCAAGGGCCCGAAGATGGAGAACGAGTAAATAAAGAACGAGAAAAACTCGCCCAGGCTAATGTGGTTTTGCACCCGCAAGTACAAGAGCAGCAAGATGATAATGTTGCGCAGTAAATTCACGAACGTGCCCTGCACGAAGCTCAGCGAGCGCAGGTAGCGCACCTTGCGCAGCTCCAGCTTCAGGATTTTGCTGGTGATGCCGTTCAGGCGCTCGGTTTCCTGCTGGGCCAGCCCGAGGCTCTTAATCAGCTCGATGTTGCGCAGGCTTTCGGTGGTAGAGCCGGCCAGGGCCGTGGTTTCGCCCACGATGGTGCGCTGAATGACCTTGATTTTCTTGCTGAGCGCGAAGCTCAAAATGCCCAGCAGCGGGATGGTGAGGAAATAGCCCAGCGCGATGGGCCAGTACACGGTAATGGCGTACCACATCACGAAGATGATGCCCACCACCGACGTAAACAGCACGTTGACAAAGCTTTGAATGAGCTTCTCCACGTCGAGGCGCACCTTCTGGAGCTTGCCCAGGGTTTCGCCCGAGCGCTGGTCCTCAAATACCTGGTAGGGCAAATCGAGCGAGTGGCGCAGGCCGTCGGAGTACATGCGCGCGCCCAGGCGCTGGGTGATGACGTTGACGTAGTAGTCCTGGAAGTTTTTGGCGATGCGCGACACCATGGCCACGCCTAGCATGGCACCAATGTAGGGAATGGCCTGCCAGAAAAACGGCCAGAAGGGCACGTTCAGCAGCCCGCTCACGCCGCCGGTGCGGGGTACAAAATGGTCAACGAGCCGGCGAAACAGGTAGGGGTCGAGCAGCGAAAAGACCTGGTTGACGGCCGCCAGCACCAGGGCCAGCACCAGCAGGGGCCAATAGCGGCGCAGGTAAGAGTAAAGCAGTTGCATAAAAAAACCGCCGGGCTCAGTGCCCGGCGGTACTTATAACAACAAAGTAGCCCAAATGGCCCTAGGCCAGCCGCGTGGGGGCCGGCCGGCGCAGTACCAGGATGGCCACCAGTCCCACTAGCAAACCTATCGCTCCCAGCCCGTTGGGCAGCAGCCCGCCCGGAATGCGCGTGGCGTGCATAAATGCCGCCCCAATCATGATGATAATCAGCCCTAGGGCCGCTGGGCGCACAAACTGCGGAATAAACAGGCCAATGCCGCCCAGCACCTCGCCACCCGCCACCAGGTAGGCCACCACCGTCGGCAGCCCCAGCTTGCCGAACATGGCTACCGTGTCGTTCAGGTGCAGGAGTTTGTTGCCGCCAGAGGCGATGAAAGCCAGCCCAATGAGCACTTGCAAAACCCAGGCAATAATGTTGCGCGCTGCCATACGAGAGAAAGAATAAGGTGAGGCGCTAAGGTAGTTGGCTTAGTGATTAACTACTAGTGACTAATGACTAGTTACCAACAAAAAAGCACGTCATGCTGAGCCCTGCGAAGCATCTCTACTGAACAACACCCTAGGCGGCGTGGTAGAGATGCTTCGGCAAGCTCAGCCTGACGTGCTTTCGTTAAGCACTAAGCTACTGCCAGCCGCCGCCTAGAGCCCGCACCAGGGCCACGGCGGCGCGCAGCTGGGTGGTTTGGGTTTGCACCAGCAGGCGGGCGGCGTCGAGGGTTTGGCGGTCGGCATCGACCACAGCGAAGTAATCGCTGAGGCCACGGCGGTAGCGCTCTAGGGTGAGGGCGCCGGCCAGGCGGGCGGCGGTGAGGGCCCGCTGCTGGGCCCGCAGCTGGGCTTCGGCGGCGCGCACGTTGGCCAAGGCGGTTTCGGTTTCCTCGAAGGCGGTGAGGGCTACGCCTTGGTAGTTAGCTTCTACTTCACGGCCCTGGGCGCGGGCCAGCTGCTCGGCCCCGCGCAGCCGGCCGCCATCAAAGAGCGGGATGTTGAAGCCGCCCCCTACGTAGTACGTCAGTCCCCGGCCCACGTTGGGCAGCTCGCCCAGCTGCGAGCTTTGGGGGCCCACAAAGCCGTTGAGCAGCAGCGTGGGCAGGCGGTTGAGGCGCGCGGCGTCGGCGCGCAGGTCGGCGGCGGCCAGCTGGCGCTCGGCGCGGCGCACGTCGGGGCGGCGGGCCAGCAGGCTGGCGGGCACCGTGGCCGGAATGCTGGGCAGCGGCGGCAGCAGGGCGGGGGCGCCAGTGGGGGCCGTGCGCGGGCCGCCCGGCAGCGCGCTCTGGTAGCTTACCGAGTCGGGCGCCAGCGAGGGCACCACAAAGCTGCTGGCCGGGCGGCCCACCAGCGTGGAAAGCGCCGCTACCAGCCCGGCCCGCTGGCGGCGCAGCTCAATAGCGGTGGCCTCCACGTTGGCCAGCTCGGTTTGGGCGCGGCGCACGCCAATCTCGTTGTCCACGCCGGCCTGGAAGCGCGCGTCGGTCAGTTGCACATTGTAGCGGCGGGCTTGGCGGGCGCTGTCGAGCACCAGCAGCTCAGCATCGAGGCCGCGCAGGTTGAGGTAGATGTCGGCCGCGTCGGCGGTGGTTGTTAGGCGCACGGCTTGCCCATCGGCTTCGGTGGCCTGCTCGGTGGCGCGGGCGGCTTGGGCCTGACGCTTGAGGCGGCCAAACAAGTCCACCTCGTAGTTCACGTTCAGGGGCACGTAGAACTGGGTTTGGGGCACGGCTACGGCCGGAATTACCGCCGACTGCAAGGGGCGCAGGGCCGACAGCTGCGACTTGTAGGTCTGGGGCGCCAGCGCAACGATTGGCACGCGCTGGGCATCGGCAATGCGCAACTGGGCGCGGGCCTGGTCGATGCGCGCCACGGCGGCCCGCACCGAGTAGTTCTGTGCCAGGGCTTGCGTTTCGAGCCGGCTCAGCGTGGTGTCGTTAAACACTGCCCACCAGGCGGGCAGGCTGGGCACTTGGGGCAGCTCGCGGGCGGTGTCGCGGGCTACTGGGGCCGGCTGCTCGGGCCGCCCGCGCCCCAAAGAGTCCACGGGCGCCGTGTTTTTAAACGCCGTGGGCACGGGCACGGCGGGCGGCTCGTAGCGGTAGCGCGTGGCCGCGCAGCCAGTGAGCGTTAAGCCGAAGATAAAAAGGGAAATACGCATGCCAACTGTTCTCAGAAGAACGTCATGCTGAGCTTGTCGAAGCATCTCTACTGCGCAATTAACTTCAAATGCAAGAGTTACTTATTCAGTAGATATGCTTCGACAAGCTCAGCATGACGTTCTTTTTTCGTTGTTATAAACTGAACTACTACTTGGCCAGCGGCGACGAGACCCTAGGGGCGTCGGGGTCGTTGGGGCCAGGCTTGGTGGGGGTGGGGCCGGTGGGCTTGGGGGCGGCGGGCGCGGCTTTGGTCGTTACGGCGGCGCCCTCGGCCAGCGTTTCGGCGGGGTTAATTACCAGCTGCTCGCCGCCCCGCAGGCCGCGGGTTACTTCCACCGTCGAGCCGAAGTCACGGCCGGTTACGATGGGCTGGAAATGCACCTTGCCGTCGCGCACGACAACTACTTTGGGCTCGATGCCCGGCACCAGGGCGTTGGCCGAAATCAGGATGCTAGGGGTAGTTTGGGGCAACTCGAAGCGCACCTGGCCGTAGGCGCCGGCCCGCACCTGCTGGCGGCGGTTGGGTAGCTGCACCTCGGTGCGCAGCGTGCGGGTGGCGGGGTCGAGCGAGGCAGCATCGCGCGAGACGTGCGCCTCGAAGGGCTTGGTGGGGTATTCGGGCACCAGCACGTCGGCGCGCATGCCTTTTTTGATGCCGGGCACGTAGTTCTGGGGCACGTCCACGAAGGCGCGCAGCGTGTCGGTGTCCTCCACCTTAAAGAGCTGCGTGCCCGTCGAGTTGCCGCCCGTCACCAGCGTGCCCACGTCCACGTTGCGCTGGGTAATGGTGCCGCTAAAGGGCGCCACCACCTGCCGGAAGCTGCGCTGGGCCTGCAGCTGCTTCACCACCGCCTGCTGGGCTAGGTACTGCGCCCGGCCGGCGTCCACTTCTTGCTTCGACACGGCGCCGGGCAGCCCCACGCTTTCGAGGCGGCCAAACGAGCTGCGGGCCAGCGCCAGGTTGGCCTGGGCCTGGGCAATCTGTTGGTCTAGCTCGGGCGTGGCAATGGTGGCCAGCACCTGGCCCTTGCGCACGTGCTTGCCGATGTCGGTGGTCCAACTCTGCACAAAGCCATTGACGCGGGCAAACACGAAGGTTTCGTGCAGGGCGCGGATGTCGGCGGGCAGGCGCAGGGCAGTGGTGTCGGGCGCGCGGCGGGCGGGCGCCACCAGTACCACGGGGCTAGCGGTGCGCTCGGTTTGGGCGGCCTCGCCGCGAGCGTGGTTGTTGCGCAGGCGCGGCACGATGCCCACCACGAAAAGCAGGCCGAATACGGCTAGTAAAATCAAGATAACCAGCCAGAAGCGGCCGGTGCCGGTATTTCGGGGTTGGGTGGCGGTAGGGTTAGACATTCGGCTTAAGGTATTTGGCGCGGCAGGGCCCTAGGGGTAGCAACAGTAAAAAAAGAGTGAGTAAAAGACGTCATTCCGAGCCTGCGAGGAATCTCGCCCGCTTCGTTGAATGGTGGTGCAATGACACCTGGATGACTTCAAGCGAGACTCCACGCAAGCTCGGAATGACGGCCTGACGGGTGGCTGCCAGGCCGTAAGAGCGCCAATACCCTAGGCCGCCTGCGGCGCGGGCACCTCGTTGGCTTCCTGCTGAGCTTTGGCTTCCGCTTTTGCCTCGCGCTCCTTGAAGAACGAGAACATGATGGGCACAAAAAAGAGGGTAGTAACGGTAGCCAGCATCAGCCCGCCAATCACGGCGCGGCCCAGCGGGGCGTTTTGCTCGCCGCCCTCCCCTAGGCCCAGCGACATGGGCAGCAGGCCGATAATCATGGCTAGGGCCGTCATCAGCACCGGGCGCAGGCGGGTGAAGCCGGCATCCAGGGCCGCGTCGCGGGGCGCCAGGTCGGGCTCCTCCTCGCGGCGCTCGTTAGCGAAGGTGACCAGCAGGATGGAGTTGGCCGTGGCCACCCCGATGCACATGATGGCGCCCATCAGAGCCGGCACGCTCAGGGTGGTTTGCGTCACGAATAGCATCCACAGGATGCCCGCCAGCGCGCCCGGCAGCGCCGTGATGATGATGAGCGGGTCGAGCCAGCTTTGGAAATTCACGGCCATCAGTAAGTATACCAGCACGATGGCGCCGGCCAGGCCCAGCTCCAGGCCCACGAACGAGGTGCGCATCGAGTCGGCCTGGCCGCGCAGCACCAGCGTGGTGCCCTTGGGCAGCGCCTTCTTATCCTTTTGGTACTTAGCCATCACCGCCCTGATGTCGCTGGCCACGCCCCCTAGGTCGCGCCCGCTCACGCTGGCGTAAATGTCCACCGTGCGCTGGATGTTATAGTCCGAAGCCACGGCTACGGTGCTGGTGCGGCGCACTTTAGCAAAGCTGGTCAGCAGCTGCGGCTCGGGCTGGTTGGCGCCGGTCACGGTTATCTGGTTCAGCTCGTCGAGGGTGGCCAGCTGGCTAGGGGGCGTCTGCACGGCCACGGTGTAGTTCACGCCGTTTTGCGGGTTCAGCCACTGGTTGGGGTTGGTTTGGGTGCTGCTGCTCAGGTTCACCAGCACGTTGTTGGCAATGTCGCGCTGGGCCAGGCCGGCCTGCTGGGCCCGCACCCGGTCCACGTCGAGGCGAATCTGGGGCTGGTCAAACTTCTGGTACACAAAGGCATCGACCACGCCCGGAATGCCCGCGATTTCCTTTTCCATCTTCTCGGCCAGGGCGTGGTTGGCGGGCACGTTGCGGCCGGTTACCTGAATGTCGATGGGCGCGGGCAAGCCGAAGTTCAGCGTCTGGTTCACGATGTCGGCGGGCTGGAAGAACACCGTCAGGTCGGGGTACTTCTGCTTCAACTCGGCCCGAATCTGGTTGATGTAGCCGGCGGTGGGGCCGTGGTCTTCCTTCATGCTCACCAGTATCTCGCCGTCGCCGGCCCCGATGGTAGGGTTGTCGCTCAGCAGCAGGTTGATGGAGATGGCCGGCAGGCCAATGTTGTCGAGTATCAAGTCCAGCTCCTTGGCCGGAATCACGTGCCGAATCACCTGCTCGACCTGCCGGAAGCGCACCTCCGTTTCCTCGACCCGCGTGCCGGTGGGCACCCGCACGTGCAGGCGCAGCTGGCCGGCATCCACGGTGGGGAAGAAGTTCTCGCCAATAAACGGGTACAGCCCTAGGGAGCCGATGAACAGCACCGCGAAGGCCGCGCCCACCAGCCCGCGGTGGTCGAGGGCCCAGTCGAGGGCGCCCTGATAGGTGTGGCGAAACTTCTCGAACCCGTGCTCGAAACCGGTGTGGATGCGCCACACCCAGCTTTTTTGAATGCCCTCGGCGGCGGCTTCCTCGGCTTTGGTGGGGGGCGCTTCGGCTTCTTCCTCGGGCGTGCCGCTAGGGTGCTCGTGCTCGAACTGCTGGCGGTGCAGGCGGGCCAGGTCGCGCTCGGCCTGGCTGACTTCGCGCCCGTTGCGGAAGTGGGCGCTGGGCACTTCCTCCTCTTCCTGGGCGTGGTAAATGGGCAGTTCCTTGCGTAGCAAGAACATGACCATGGTGGGCACCAGCGTGCGGCTGAGCAGGTACGAGGCCAGCATGGCGAAAATAACTGCCGTGGCCAGGGGCGCGAAAATGGCCGACGCCACCCCGCCCAGGAAGAACACCGGCACAAACACGATGCAGATACTCAGCGTGGCCACCAGCGCGGGCGTGGCAATCTGCTGCGCGCCGTCCAGAATGCTGCGCTTGAGGCCCTTCTTCTGGCCCATGTTGCGGTGAATGTTCTCGATTTCCACCGTGGCATCGTCTACTAAAATGCCCACGGCCAGCGAGAGGCCCCCTAGGGTCATAATGTTGAGCGTCTGGCCCAGGATGTTCATCACCACGATGCTGACCAAAATGGACAGCGGAATGCTGGTGGCAATGATGAGCGTGGAGCGCCACGAGCCCAGAAACAGCAGTATCATGAGCGCCGTGAGCGCCGCCGCGATGCTGGCCTCGATAATTACGCCCTTGATGCTGGCCCGCACGAAAAACGACTGGTCGAACAGTAGCTTGATATTGAGGCCCGCCGGGGCGTTGGCCTGAATGTTGGGCAGCGCCTTCTTGATGCCGTTGATGATGGTGAGCGTGGAGGCCGCCCCGCTTTTCAGAATCGGGATGATGGCCGTGCGCCGCCCGTTCTGGCGCACGATGTTCTGCTGCACCGCCGAGCCCTCGTGCACGAAAGCCACGTCGCGGATGTAGGTCGTTACGCCATCTACCGTCTTGATGGGCAAGTCGTTGAGCGTGGCAATGGCCTCGGGGCTGGAGTTGAGGCGCACGTCGTACTCGCGGTTGCCAATCTTGGCCGAGCCGGCCGGAATAATCACGTTCTGGGCCGTGAGGGTGTTCACCACGTCGTCGGCGCTCAGGCCCTTGCCGGCCAGCTTCTGCGGGTCGAGGTCCACCATCACCTGCTTGGGCTTGCCGCCGTTAGGCAGCAGCACCGAGGCGCCCGGCACCACCGCCAGGCCCGGCCGAATAAAGGCATTGGCCGCGTCAAACAAGTCCGACTCGCCTAGGGTCTCCGACGAGAGCGACGTCTGGGCAATGGGCACGTTGGAGGCCGAGTAGCGGATGATGAGCGGCGGCGTGATGCCGGGCGGCAGCACCCGCAGCAGCGTCTGGTTGATGGCCGTGAGCTGGGCCACGCCCGCGTCGGGGTTGGTGCCAGGCTGGAAAAATACCTTAATCAGCCCGATGCCCTTGAGGCTCTGGCTTTCCTGGTGCTCCACGTTGTTGACGGTGGTGGTGATGGCCCGCTCCACCGGAATGACGACGCGCTGGTTCATCTCCTCGGGCGCGATGCCCGAGTAGGTCCACACGATGCCTACCACCGGAATCGGGATGTCGGGGAAGATGTCCACCGCCATTTGCCGGATGGTGAGGATGCCGCCAATCAGAATCAGCAGCGCCATTACCACGAAGGTGTAGGGCCGCGCCAGGGCCAGTCGTACTATCCACATAAGTGCTCCGCTATCGTCACGCTATCAAAACCGGGCAAGGACGCAGCCTAGGCCGGCGCCGTTGCAGAACGGGTAGCCGCCGGGTGGGAGAGGGGACGGCCGGCAAGCTAACCAACCAAGCGGTTAAATGGTTGACGTAGAGCAGATGAATGTTTAGTGTAGGGCTGCTGCCAGCCAGCGGCGGGCTAGTAAGCTCAGACCCTAGCACCGGGCAAAGCGCCGCAGCCTTAGCCAGCTACCCACGAATTGGTGAGCGACGCACGGCTCAGCAGCCAGGCACCCCCTAGGGGGGATTCATGCCAAAAAATGCCGCGGCTTAGAAGAAAAAATAAAGTCAATCCAGAAATAAAAAAAGCCCCTTCCGCAGGGGAAGGGGCTTTTTTAAACTTAGTAAGCGTAGCGCGCTAACGCTACCTTAGGGGCAAGGCTATCTTAATAGCGATACACCTTTTCGGCGTTGTTCTGCTTGAACGACTCCTCGAAATACTTGGCGTCTTCGGCATTGCGGGGCTTCACGCCCATCACGATGCCACCGTTTTTAACGCCTTCTTCGTACTCCACGGCGTGCTCCTCGGGAATGCCCGAGCCTACCAGGGCGCCCACCAGGCCGCCCGTGAGGCCACCAGCCCCGGCGCCCGCCAAGGCCGCCGCCAGCGGACCGGCAATAATGAGCCCAAGGCCCGGCAGGGCTACCGACGTGCCGATGGCCGCGATGGCGCCAATAATGGCGCCCGCCGTGCCGCCGATGGCCGAGCCTACGCCCGCGCCTTCCATAGCTTTATCGCCCAACTCAGTGTGCTCATTGGCGTCGCCGAAATGCGTTTTGCGCGTGTCGTCCGACATCATCAGGTGTACATCGTCTTTATGATAGCCGCGCTCGTGCAGCGCCTGGTAGGCGCGCTCAGCACTAGTGCGGTCCTTAAACATACCGCTCGTAGTGCCCCCCTCGCGGTAATCATTGTCATAGCTGTCATTCTCGCCCGTTACGGCGTCCTTAACGGCATGGCCGGCCCGCGAGGCGGTATTCTGCACCGCGTCGATGCCGCGGCCCACGGCCGCGCCTGCCGAGCCAGCTACGGCCGCGCCTTTGGCCGTGGCGCTATAGTCGTCGCCGGGGCGCGAAGTCTGGTCGGAGTTAGTTGCCGACGAATTGGTTTCGGTGTTGCCGTAGGTAGAGCCGGTGGCTGAAGCGCCGCCTTCCATCGATTGGGTGGATGAGTCGAGGGTATCAGCGTCCGACGAGGTGCTACCACCGCTAGCGCCGCTGTAGTCGGTGCCGCCGGCGTAGCTGGTGCTTTCGTTGCTCAGGTTGCCGCTGTTGCCCAGGCCAGTGCCGGTATTGCTGGTGCCGTAGTTAGAGCCGGCGCCAGTGCCGGAATTCATCGGGTTGTTGGGGTCGTTGGTATTCATTGGAAAAGGAAACTTGGGTGGGAAAACGGCCTATGCCGTCTCGTTTAGCTTAACGAGTCTGGGCGCGCGGGGTTGCGCCCGGCTGGTTTTCGGCGCAGACGGCCATAAAAAAGCCCCGGTTAAGACCGGGGCTTATATAATTGATAACTAGTTATTAAGCTAAACCTCAGACAGAGCGGCATACTGCGCATAGTTTGCTTCTTGCAGCCAAAAGCTGCGGCAGTCCCGAATCAGCCCTTTCAAAAACTGCTCGTCCTGCTTCAGGCTGCGCCACTCGCCCAGGCCCAGGCGCTCGCACAGCTTATAAAAGTTATCGCCCTGACCTTTCGAACCCTGCACCCGCACCAGGCAGCTCAGCAGCGGCCGGCCCGCCTGGTGCTCCTCGGTCGAAATCTCGGCCAGCATCTCGTTCAGGCGCGATTTCTCGTGCGAGATATCCAGGTTCAGGCCCAGCTCCGACTCTTGCACGAGGGTGAGGTAGCTGACGGTGCCCACCTGCTGGCGGGCATAGCGAATAAGGTACTGGCGAAGGCGATTAGTCATAGCGAAGGATGGGAAAATGAAATAATTTAACTAGCGGGGCGACAGCGGCAGCCTAGCTGCGCGCCAGCCCCTAGGGGGCCCGGCTCGCGCAACGCGCCACTATCTTATACGTACGAACCGGTCGCCCCGACCGGTTCTGGTTTGTAGATAGATACCAAAAATCGAGCCGGCGTTGCGTCCAGGCCAAAATTTTAGGGGGTTGCGGCGCCCGTTTGCCAGCAGCTATTTCTTGCCGCTGCGGCGATTTAACTCCTTCTTTATCAGGCCAAACTCGCGGCTACTCTGGCCCGCGATGGCGGTGTTCTCATTGGCTCGGCGCAGCAAATAGGGCATCACGGCTTCCACGGGGCCGTAGGGCACGTACTTGGCCGTGTGGTAGCCGGCGTGGGCCAGATTATAGCTCAGGTTGTCGCTCATGCCGTAGAGCTGCGCAAACCATACGCGCTCGTCCTGGGGGGCCACGCCAGCCTCGCGCATCAACTCGGTAAGCAGGCGCGAGCTGGCCTCGTTGTGGGTGCCCGCGCACAGGCTGATGCGGTCGAGGTGCTGCACGCTGAAGCGCAGCGACTCGTCGTAGAGGTCGTCGGTGGCTTGCTTGCTGGGGTTGATGGGCGTGGGCAGGCCGCGCTGCTGGGCCAGGCGGGCTTCCTTCTCCATGTAAGCGCCGCGCACCAGTTTCACCCCTAGGTAGTAGCTGCCCTGCACCGCCCGCTCGTAGGCCGCCTTAAAGGCGTCGAGCCGGTCGTGGCGATACAGTTGGTAGGTGTTCCATACAATGGCGCGCTCTTGGTTGTAGCGCTGCATCATGGCCTCGGCCAGCTCGTCGATGGTGTGCTGAATCCAGCTTTCCTCGGCATCCACAAACAGGCGCACGCCACGCTCGTGGGCGCTGGCGCACAGCGCGTTCAGGCGCTGCTCGCCGCGCGCAAAGGCGGCCCGTTCGGTTTGCCCTAGGGGGATGCCCGCCTGCTTCTTCTCGAGTAGCGCGGTGGGCATCAGGCCCGTTACCTTAAACACCGAGAACGGAATGTGGGGCGTGGTGGCGGCCAGCGCAATGGTGGCCAGTATCTCGTCGCGGGTGCGGTCGAAGCTGTAGTCGTTGCCGGCGCCTTCCACCGAGTAGTCGAGGATGGTGCCAATGTGGTAGCGTCCCAGCTCGTTTATCACCGGCTGGCACTCGGCAATGGTTTCGCCGCCGCAAAACTGCCGGAATATCGTGTTTTTGATGAGCAGCTTCACGCCGGGCAGGTGCCACTGCAGGGCCGACTGCATAAGCCCGCCGCCGAGCTTTACCAGGCTGCCGTTGTTCATGGCCGCAAACAGCAGGTACATTTTGCGCAAGTCGGCGTCCGACTTGGCTTCGAAGGCAATGCGGGTATCCTCGAACGAAACGGGGGCTACGGGCGCGGCCGGAACGGCAGGGGAGGGGGCAGGCATGGGTAGGAGAGGGGGAAGAAGCTGGGGCCGGCCCTAGGCGCAATGCGGCGCGCCAGAGCCCTAGGGCCACTGCCCGCGCTACCTCGCTGCCGGCCCAGTACGGTACTACTACGCGAAGGTAACGCCGCCCGCCCCAACCCGGTTCGTACCTTTGCGGCCACTACCAAGCAGAGTGGCACTCTGCTCAGAATTTGCGCCCGCCGGCCCCGGCGGCGCGGGCGCGGGGTGCCACCCGGCGCCCTGCCCAGCTCATGCCAACTACCCCCACCGCCGACACCTTCTTCACCCGTCGGCTAGCCCAGAAGGGCAACCCCCTCATTATTGCCGGCCCCTGCTCGGCCGAATCGGAAGAGCAGGTGCTGGCCGTGGCCCGCGCCCTGAAGGCCGCCGGCCAGGCCGACATCTACCGCGCTGGCATTTGGAAGCCGCGCACCAAGCCCGGCGGCTTCGAAGGCCGCGGCACGGCGGCCCTACCCTGGCTGCAAGCCGCCCGCCAGGAAACCGGCCTGCCCATGGCCATTGAGGTGGCCACGCCCAAGCACGTAGAGGAGGCGCTGAAGCACGGCATCGACGTGCTCTGGATTGGGGCGCGCACCACCGTCAACCCCTTCGCCGTGCAAGAGCTGGCCGATGCGCTGGCCGGCACCGGCGTGCCGGTGATGGTGAAGAACCCCGTCAACCCCGACCTGGCGCTCTGGATTGGCGCCATCGAGCGGCTGGAGCGGGCGGGCATCCGCGACCTGGCGGCTATCCACCGGGGGTTCAGTACGTTTGCGCCCTCGCGCTACCGCAACGCGCCCACCTGGGCCATTCCGATTGAGCTGAAAACGCGCCGACCCGACCTGGTGCTCCTTAACGACCCCAGCCACATCGGCGGCCGGCGCGACTTGCTGCTGCCCATTGCCCAAAAGGCGCTCGACCTCGACTACGACGGCCTCATCATCGAAACTCACCCCGACCCCGACCACGCCCTGAGCGACGCCGCCCAGCAGGTGACGCCGGCGCGGCTGCAGGAAATCCTGAGCGAGCTGAAGTACCGCTACCGCAGCTCCGACAACGCTGACTACCGTAATAAGGCCGAGGAGCTGCGCCAGAAGATGGACGAGGCCGACCACGAGCTGCTGGAGGTGCTAACCCGCCGCGCCGCCCTGACGCAGGAGCTGGCCGAGTACAAGAAGGAGAACAACGTGAAGATTTTGCAGCTTGAGCGCTGGCAGGAAATCTTCCGCACCCGCCCCGAGTGGGCCGCCCGGCTGGGCCTCAACGAGCGCTTCATTGCCGAGCTCTACAAGCTCATCCACATCGAGAGCATCCGCCAGCAAACCGAAGTGCTCAACGGCCGCGCCATCGACGCGGTGCCCGCCCCGCTGGGGCCGGGGCTATAGCGGCGGGTGGCCCTAGGGCACCCGGAGGTAGGTGCGAATGGAGGCATCAAAAGCGCAGCCGTCTTTTGTACTGTCGATTATTAGGGTATCGCCGCGTAGCTTGTATATGCCATCTGGCGCATAAATATTAGCTATTGAGTTCAGTATAAGGAAGTCACGGTCAGCAAACTTTGAATTGCAGGTTGAGCTACGATTTATGAAATAAGTGCCATGAGCTTCTAGATGCTTTTTGAGAAAAAACCGGAATTGACCTTTATTGTCAAGCACAAGAATTATGTTGGAAGGCTTTTTGGGTAGTGCTAGAGCCGAATCCTCAATAAGGCGCCAGGTGCCGACCAGCGAGCTAGGCGCTGGCTCGTTGGTCGGGTGATGGTCAGCAAGACAACCGGCCAGTAGGAAGGCAAAAACTGGTTTCACAAGGAGAAAATTACAGCGAATTTGTAGTCCGTGAGTAGGGGCGGGGCTTGCCCCCGCCCATCGTTGAACGAAATCGGCTAAGCGGTGCAGGCGACGGGCGGGGACAAGCCCCGCCCCTACGGTACCCGGACCCTAGAGGCCAGCACTTCACTGCCGCTTGTAGGTAGCCACTGGCGCATCGGCGATGCACGCCGAGCCTTGGTCGATAACCAGCTTGTTGGCTTGCAGCGTGTAGGCTCCGCTGGGTGCGTAGGCCCCTACCGAGTCGGGCACTAGGCGCAGCAGCGACTGGCTGGCGCCTTGGCCGCACAGGTTGCCCTGGCTAGTAGCGTAGCGGCCCGCCGACTTCAGCCTACCGCCCCGGTAAAGCTGGTAGCGCTGGTTGGCTTCGAGCAGCAGCTGCTCGTCGGGAAGCCAGCCGGCGGGGCAGTAGCATTGCAGGTTGGTGAGGTGCCAGGTGCCTACCAGCTCATCGCCCGGGGTGGGGTCGGCCTGCTGGTGCGTGCAGCCGCCTAGGCTCAGCAGCAGGATAAAGGTAGCTAACGTGCGGTTCATGGGTTGGGGAGGGGCTAGCGTTGGCGCCGGAAGGTGTAGCGCGGGCCATCGGCGGCCAGGCACTGGTCGATAATGAGCGTATCGCCGCGCAGCGTGTAGTTGCCGTGCGGGGCGTAGGCATTGGGCGTGGCCGGCGCTACTTGCAGCAGGGGCTCGGCGCTGGCTGCGGCACTGCATGCCGAGCCCGTGCCCAGGGCGTAGGTGCCGGCGGCGGCGAGCTTGTCGTTGACGAGATACTGGAAGTGCCGCGCCGAGTCCAGCAGCAGGCGCTGGTTGGGTACGGTGTTGGTGGCTGGGCAAAAGCACTGCAAGGCTACCAGCCGCCAGGTGCCCACCACCGAGGTGCCCGCGGCAACATCGGCTTCGGCGGTGGTGGCAGGCGGCACGGCTTCGCGGTGGCAGGCGCCTAGGGCCAGCGCCAGCACCAAAGAGGGGGCAAGAATTTTCATAGGTCAGAAAGGTTAGTTGGCTACCCAGTGGTAGGTTTCGAAGCCGCCCGCATCGGCGCAGGCCGCCTCGCCGGTGATGCTGAGCAGCTGCCGCCCGTTTTGCTCGGTCACGGCGTAGGTCCGGCGGTCGCTGTTGGGTAGCTTTTGCTCGTCGGTGGCGTAGGTGACGATGGGGAACGTGGCCGAGCCCGTGCCGCACGGCAGCAGCCCCACCGACAACTCGTAGGGCACGCGCAAGTCGGGCTGGCCGCTGCGGCGCAGCAGCAATTGGTGGTCGGCCCCGAAGGTGAGCTGCCGCGAGTAGCCCTCGGTGGCCGGGGTGCGGCGGCCGCCCATGTAGGCGGTGGCGTCCCATTCCCAGTGGCCGGTGCCCAGCGCCAGCTCGTCGTAGGTGGCGGGCCGGATGTCGGCATCGGTCTGGCAGCCAGCTAGTAGCAGGCCAAAAGCAACGAGTAAAACTACTTTTTTCACGGTGGGCCGGGCAGAAAGGAAGTCAAGTGTGAAGACTTGATGGAAAAAGTGGGCCAGCCGTTGCGTGGGATACTAAAAAATAGTGCTTCAGGCTGCTTGCCGTTTCTTTGCGGCACTTACCCGTCCAACCCCGCGCCCGTTGACCGCTCCCCTCGCCATTGGCCCCGAGGCCCTGCCCGCCCTCGCCGAGTTTCTAGCCCACGCTGCCCCCAGCCGTCTGTTTGTGCTGGCCGACACCAATACCGCCCGCGCCTGCTACCCCCTGCTGCAGCCCCACCTGCCCCCGGCCCACGAGCTGCTCACCATTGAGGCCGGCGAAGCGTATAAAACGCTGGCTACCTGCGAGCTGGTGTGGAGCTGGCTTACTGCCCAGCAGGCCGACCGCCACGCGTTGCTGCTGTGCCTGGGCGGCGGCGTCGTCACCGACCTGGGGGGCTTTTGCGCGGCCACCTACAAGCGCGGCATCCGGTGCGTGGGGGTGCCCACCTCGCTGCTAGCCCAGGTAGATGCCGCCGTGGGAGGCAAGACGGGCGTTGACTTCCAGGGCTTTAAAAACCACATCGGAGTGTTTCAGGAGCCGGCCGGGGTGTTTATGGCGCCCGCTTTCTTGGCAACGCTGCCACCCGAGGAACTGCGCTCGGGCTACGCCGAGGTCGTTAAGCACGCCCTCATTGCCGATGCCGCCGCCTTCGAGGCGCTGCGAGGGCTGGACCTGGCCGCCGCGCCCGCCTGGACGCCCATTATCCGCCATTCGGTGGCCATCAAGCAAGGCATTGTGGCCCAGGACCCCCACGAGCGGGGCCCGCGCAAGCTGCTCAACTTCGGCCACACCGTGGGCCACGCCATCGAAAGCTACCTACTCACCCAGCCCGGCCGCGAGGTGCGCCACGGCGAGGCCATCGCCGCCGGTATGGTGTGCGAAAGCTGGCTCTCGGTGCGGCGCGGCTTGCTGCCCGCGGCAGCCCTAGGGGCTATCGAGCAGGTTATCGACGCCTCGTTTGCGCCCATTTCCATCCTCACCCTCGAGCGCGAGTTAATTGCCGCCTACGCCACCCACGACAAGAAGAACGAGGCCGGCCGCATCAACTGCACCCTGCTGGCGGGCATCGGCCAGGGCGTGTTCGACCAGGTGATTACCCTAGCCGAAGTGGCTGACTCTCTGGCTTATTACCAACAACGATAATCTTACTGCGGAAGTCGCGGAGGTTTTTCGCGGAAGCCGCGGAAGTACGACCTCCGCGACTTCCGCGAAAAACTTCCGCGCCCTCCGCGGTTAAAAAACCTATGCTTACTCTCTCCTGGCCCGGCGGCCCCTTGCGCGGCACCGGCCGGCTGCCCGCCTCTAAAAGCGAAGCCAACCGCGCCCTGCTGCTGCAGAAGCTAGCCGGCGGCGGCACCCTCACCAACCTATCCGAAGCCAACGACACCGTGCTGATGCAGCGCCTGCTAACCCAGGCCACCACGGCTGACTACCTCGACGCCGAGGACGCTGGTACCGTCATGCGCTTTATGACGGCCTACTTGGCGGCCACCGGCTGGCGCGGCCTGCTCACCGGCGCGGCCCGCATGAAGCAGCGCCCCATTGGCGTGCTGGTAGAGGCGCTGCGGGCCCTAGGGGCGGTTATCACCTACGAAGAAGCCGAGGGCTACCCGCCCCTGCGCTTCGGCGGGCAGCCGGTGGCCGCGCCCGCCAGTGGCCCCGCCGAGCTAATGGTACGCGGTGACATCAGCAGCCAGTACATTTCGGCCCTGCTCATGGTAGGGCCCACGCTGCCCGGCGGCCTGCGCCTACGCCTGACGGGCGAGGTTGGCTCGCGCCCCTACATCAACATGACGCTCAGCCTGATGGAGCATTTTGGTGCCACCGCCACCCTAGGGCCGGGCGAGACGATAACCGTGGCCCCCGGCGGCTACCGCCCGGCCGACTATGAGGTGGAAAGCGACTGGTCGGCGGCCAGCTACTGGTACGCGCTGGTGGCGCTGGCCCCGCCCGGCTCGGCCGCCACGCTGCCCGGCCTGCGGGCGCGCTCGTGGCAGGGCGACCACGTGATTCAGCAAATCATGCACCCCCTAGGGGTCGAAACCGAGTTTCTGGCCGACGGCGGGGCCTACCTGCGGCAGGTGCCCCTGGCCCCGGCGTCGCTGCTCGCCCAGCCCCTCGACTTCACCGACTGCCCCGACCTGGCCCAGACGGTGGCCGTGGTGGCGGCGGCCCTAGGGGTGCCGCTGCGCCTGATGGGCCTGCACAGCCTGCGCATCAAGGAAACCGACCGCATCGCGGCCGTGCAAGCCGAGCTGCGCAAGTTTGGCGCCGACATGCCCGAGGTAGCGCCGGGCGTATTCGAGATGCAGGCCACTGACTTTAAGGTGGATAACCAGGAAATCAATACTTACGACGACCACCGCATGGCCATGGCCTTCGCGCCGCTGGCCGTGCGCGGACCGCTGCGGGTGCACGAGCCGCAGGTGGTGCGCAAGTCGTACCCCAGCTTTTGGCGCGCGCTGGCGGCGGTAGGCGTTTCGGTTGGTGATTAACGGTTAGTGATTAGTGCTTAATAAAAGGCCGTCATGCTGAGCCCCGCGAAGCATCTCTACCGAACGGTACTCGAACGACGCGGTAGAGATGCTTCGCGGGGCTCAGCATGACGGTCTTTTATTAAGCACTAATCACTAAACACTACTTTTGGCGGGCCTGGCCGACCATTCACCGCGGCCGGGCCCGACTTGCTATGACGCATTTGCTGCGCTGGCGGCCCGGCACCCTGCTGCTGGGCGGGCTGCTGCTAGGGGCCTGCCGCCACCCCACCGGCACTACCGACGCTACCAACAAGAACGTGGTCTGGAAATCTGACGCTTACACCCTTTACCGCGACAGCGTGACGCAGGGCGCCAACCACGCCCGCGCACTGTCGGCCACCGAGCTGACCTCCAACTACCAAAGCCCCGCCAACGAGCGCCTGAGCCCGCTGCTGACCTTTAAGTTCAGCATCAACGGCAAGGACAACGAGCTGCCGCCCGGCCAGGACAACACCTTTCTGGCCTTGCCCACCGCCGCAGGCGCGCCCCTCGAAACGCCCGTTATTACCTGGGGCCAGCGCTCGCAGGAAACGCGCCCGGTGCCCACCGACCAGTTTCTGGCGCCCAGTACGCAGGTGAAAATCCGGGTGGATATGCGGCCGGTGCTGGCGGCCCTAGGCCAGCAGGGCTACTATACCACCTTCAAGGGCGAGAAGATATATAAGGCTGATTTCAAGCACGTATTCGTGGCCGGCACGCCCGCGCCGCTGAGCTGGGACTTCGACAACCTGCACAACAAGACCGAGCTGGAGCTGCACGACGCCGACGGCGACGGCATCTACGAAACCACGCTCACCTTCAACGTGCCCCAGGCCGCGCCGGCCACCGCGCCGCGCTGGCAAGCCAGCCTCCACCCCGCCGGCTTGCCGCAGTACAAGTCCGACTACCCGCTGGCCGACGCCCTCTACAACCTGGCCCTGGAGGAAGCCAAGCGCGCCGTGGAGCCCGACGGCACCTTCCGCACCGGCAAAGAGTGGGCCGGCGTCTGGACGCGCGACATCAGCTACTCCATCATCCTGGCGCAGGCCATTTTGCAGCCCCAGGTGGGCATGACCAGCCTGCTGCGCAAGGTGAGCCCTGAGGGCCGCATCATTCAGGATACGGGCACCGGCGGGGCCTACCCGTGCAGCACCGACCGGGTGATCTGGGCGGTGGCGGCCTGGGAAATCTACAAGGTGACCGGCGACGAGGCCTGGCTTAAAAAAGTGTACCCCATCGTGCTGAAGTCCTTGCAGGACGATGCCCAGAACGTGTACGACCCCGCCACCGGCCTGGCGCGGGGCGAGTCGTCGTTTCTGGACTGGCGCGAGCAAACCTATCCGCGCTGGATGCAGCCGGTCGATATTTACGAAAGCGAAAACCTGGGCACCAACGCTGTTCATTTCCAGGCCAATACCGTGCTGGCACTGATGGCCCGGCAGCTGGGCCAGGCTGACGTAGCCACCCAGCACGAGCAAGTGGCCGCCCGCATCCGGCAGGCAATGAACGAGCGCTTCTGGCAGGATGGCCCCGGCTACTACGGGCAGTACCTGTACGGGCGCCTGTACCCTTCGCTCTCCCCTAGGGCCGAGGCGCTGGGCGAGGCGCTGAGCGTGTGGTTTGGGGTGGCCGACGCGGCGCGGGCCCGCACCGTGGTGAGCAAGACGCCCACCGTGCCCTTCGGCATCCCGTGCATTTATCCCCAGATTCCGGGCATCCCGCCCTACCACAACGACGCGGTGTGGCCCTTCGTGCAAAGCTTCTGGGCCCTGGCCGCCGCCCAGGCCGGCAACGAAGCCTCGCTGACGGAGAGCATGGCGGCGGTGTACCGCCCGGCGGCGCTGTTCCTCACCAACAAGGAGAATTTCGTGGCCGGCAGCGGCGACTTCGCGGGCACCCAAATCAACAGTAGCAACATGCTCTGGAGCCTCTCGGGTAGCCTAGGGCTGGTGTACCGCATTTTGCTGGGGATGCACTACGAAACCGACCGCCTGGTTTTCCGGCCCTTCGTGCCGCAGGCGTTTGCCGGCCAGCGCACGCTCACGGGCTTCAAGTACCGCCGGGCGGTGCTGGATATTGACGTGCAGGGCTTCGGCAACGAGATAAAGACCATCACCCTCGACGGGCAGCCGCTGGCCGGCGCGGCCGTGCCCGCCACGCTGAGCGGCCGGCACAAAATCCACATCGAGCTGAGCAGCCAGGCGCCGGCCGGCGCGCCGGTGCACCGCGTGCCCAACCGCTTTAGTCCCGAAACGCCCCAAGTCACCTACGCAGGCGGCCGCCTGAGCTGGCCCGCGCTTCCCGGCGTGCAGGAGTATAAAATCTTGAAAAACGGCGTGGTAGTCGCCGCCGGCCCCGCCACCGAGCACGCCGTGGCGGCGCCTACCGACGTGGTGGCCGAGTACCAAGTGCTGGCCGTGGGTGGCAATGGCCTGCAGTCGTTTGCCAGCGAGCCGCTCAACGTGGGCCCCGCGCCGCTGCAGGTGCAGCTCGAAACCCTGGCCCCGCCCGCTGCCTACCCCTACCAGGGCTTCACCGGCGCGGGCTTCGTGGAAATCAGCACCACTAAAAACCCGCGCCTGAGCCTGCCCGTGACCGTGCCCGCCGCCGGCCGCTACGCCCTCGACTTTCGCTACGCCAACGGCAACGGCCCCACCAACACCAACAACAAGTGCGCCCTGCGCACCCTGCGCGACGCCCAGGGCCGGCAGCTGGGCACCGTGGTGCTGCCCCAGCGCGGAGTGGATGAGTGGAGCAACTGGGGCTACTCCAACGCCGTGCTGGTGCAGCTGCCCGCCGGCACCAGCACCCTCACCCTCGCCTACGAGCCTGCCAACACCAACATGAACGGCGCCGTCAACCAAGCCATGCTCGACTGCCTGCGCCTGCGCCGGGTAGAATGAAGTAGGGCCCTAGGGGCTACTTGAGGCAAAAAAGGCCGTCATGCTGAGCTTGCCGAAGCGTCTCTACCGCGTAAGTAATCCCAACGTTAGGAGTTACTTACACGGTAGAGATGCTTCGGCAAGCTCAGCATGACGGCCTTTTTATACTGTACTAACCGTTGGCACCCCCCAGCAGGCCTTTGGAACGCCGGTGGGTCCTAGGCCCCTATTCGGGCAGAATGTAGCGTGGCCCCTCAAACTCGGCGGCCGAGCGCAGCTGCAGTAGCTGCTGCAAGCCGCTGGTGGCTAGCTGGCTCAGCACGTGGGCCGACAGGCCGCACCAATAGCACACCACGCCGGCCGCGCGGGCCAGGCTTTCGGTGCGCAGCAGCGTGCGCTGGCCGCTGGCCGACACCTCTAGCAGCTGCTGGCAATCGACCCACAGGCGGGTGGGGTGGCTGGCCAGCAGGCGCCGGGTGGCCTGCTCTAGCTGGGCCACGTCGGCGGGGGTGGTGCAGCTGCCGCGCAGGCTAAGCCCCAAGCACCCGCGGTGCCCGCCTGCGTGAATGGTGAGCGGCTTGTTCATGGCAAAGGCGACAGGAGGGAGAGAAATAGAGGAAAGCAAATATAGGCATCTGCTGCCTTCGCTGCTATTATGAAAGTATGACGTAAAAACCCCTTGATTATGAGCGTTGAAGCTCGCGGAATGAGCCGGCCTGAGCTAGTAGTTCAGCGGTAGTAAAGTAAAACTTGGCAGGTTAAAAATACAATGAATACCTACAAAATTTACTAATTTAGTAATGCAAGACCGTTCCTGCGTCGGCGGCGCGGAAAGCGGGGGAGCGGCTCGCGTTTTAGCTCTATTTTTGCCCCCTATGACGGATGCCGAATTTGACCTGCTGGACGAGCTATACTTTGTAACGCCCTTCCGCACCCTACTGGAAAAAACCGGCCTGCCCGCGGCCGAGCTGCAGGAGCTGCTGGGCGGCCTGCTGGCCCAAGGCCTACTGCGCTACTACTGGCCCGACCCCGACACCGAGCTAGCTTACGAGCCCACCACCTTCGGGGCCCTGGGGCGCGATGCCAGCTACCTGGCCTCGAAAGAGGGCCTGCTGCAGCACAACACCCGCTAGCCGTGGCTGCCCTAGCCCCCGCCCCGCCCGACACCACGCCCGGCGGCCTCGACTCGGCCGTGGTGGTGCCGCCGGCCCCGGTGCGCACGCCCGGCTACTACGTGCGCCAGCGCCTGTGGGCCAACCGCCCGGCCGTGGCGGGGCTGGTGTTCATCGGCCTGTGCGCGCTGATGGCCTTGCTGGGCTACTGGGTGCTGCCCGACCCCAGCCCCGACGCCAACAACGGCCTGGTGCAGCTGCAAAAGCAGCCGCCCGGCTTCGTGGCTACGCTGCGCCAGGTGCCCGACCCCACCGCGCCGCCGCCCGGCAACGCCCTGCAAGTATGGCTGCACGGCCGCCCGCCCCAGGTGCGCGACGAGCTGGCCACCGCGCCCCCTAGGGCCGCCGGCCCGGCGCCGGGCCGCCTGGTGCGCCGCACCTACTGGCTGGGCACCGACAAGGCCGGGCGCGACGAGCTAAGCCGGCTGCTGCTGGGCACGCGCATCTCGCTGGGTATCGGGCTGGTGGCGGTGCTCATTTCGCTGGCCCTAGGGATTAGCATTGGGGCGGTGGCGGGCTACTTCGGCGGCGCGCTCGATAGCGTGCTGCTGGGGCTGATGACCGTGGTGTGGAGCATTCCGGGTATTATGCTGGTCATTGGCATTTCGCTGGCGCTCGATAGCAAGGCGGTGTGGGTCAGCTTCCTGGCCGTGGGGCTCACCATGTGGGTGGACGTGGCGCGGGTGGTGCGCGGGCAGGTGCTGGGTTTGCGCTCGGCCACGTTCATTGAGGCGGGGCGGGTGCTGGGGCTGCCCACCAGCCGGCTCATTTTTGTGCACCTGCTGCCCAACCTGCGTGGGCCGCTCATTGTGCTGGCCACCAGCAACTTTGCCGCCGCCATTCTGCTCGAAGCGGGCCTCAGCTTTCTGGGCCTGGGGGTGCAGCCGCCGGCCCCCAGCTGGGGCCTGATGGTGAAGGAGGGCTACGACCTGCTGGGCACCACGGCCGGCCTGTGGCTCACCCTGCTGCCGGGCCTGGCCATTAGCCTACTGGTACTTAGCTTCAACGTGGTGGGCAACGGGCTGCGCGACGCCTTCGACCCCAAAACCCCGCTCGCCTAGCCCGGTACGGCCCAGCTTAGCGCGCCTGCCGCGCCGGTTGTAATATTGTAGTCGCAACTTTTGCGTTTATTGCCGCCTCGCCCGCACCATTCGGTTGCCGAAGGCTCCCTAGCCTATGCCGCAAGCCGCTACCATTGATGAGCTAACCACCCGCCTTGTGCTGAAGGAGCGCGAGCTGGAGGCGCTATTGCAGATTACGCAGGCCGTGACCGACGACCGCGCCGAGGGCGAGCTGTACAAGATTTACCAGTTTACGCTGCTCGGGCAGCTGGGCATTCGGCAGCTGGCGCTGTACGTGCTCGAAGAGCAGGCTTTTCGGTTGAAAGCCAGCAGCTTCGGCACGCGCCTGCCCGCTGACTCGCGCTTTCGGCCCGAGGAGGTAGCCACCTGGTGCCCTAGGGTAGCCTGCCCCCTCAAGGAGCTGCCGCTGGGTGAGCCCTGGCAGCAGTTCGAGCAGCTGGTGCCCATCAGGGGCGAGAACGAGACGGTGCAGGCCCTGCTCTTCACCGGCGCCACCCAGAGCCGGGCGGGCCTGACGGTGGCCGACTCGCTGGCGTTTTTGGTGACGCTGAGCAACATTTTGCTGGGGGCCGTGGCCAACCGCCGGCTGGTGCGCCAGCGCATGGCCTCGCTGGCCGCCGAGTCGGCCCGCCAGCGCGAAATCGAGATTGCCCAGCAGGTGCAGCTGCTGCTGTTTCCGCAGCGCCTGCCCAACAACGAGCGGGTGGCCCTGTACGCCACCTACCGGCCCCACGCCGAAATTGGGGGCGACTACTACGACGTGGTGGAGCTGGACGCCGACCGGCTGCTGGTGTGCGTGGCCGACGTGAGCGGCAAGGGCGTGCCGGCCTCGCTGCTGATGTCGAACTTCCAGGCGGGCCTGCGCACGCTGCTGCGCCAGGGCATCGACCTGGCCACCACCGTGCGCGAACTGAACCACCTGATATTTCGCAACTCGGCGGGCGAGAAGTTCATTACGGCCTTTCTGGCCCTCTACGACCGCCGCACCCAGGTGCTGGAGTACGTGAACGCCGGCCACAACGACCCGCTGCTGCTGCCCGACGCCGGCCCGCCCCAGCGCCTACACGATGGCACCCTCATGCTGGGCGTTATGGACGAGCTGCCGATGCTCAAGGTGGGCCTGGCCCACATGGCCCCGCACTCGCTGCTCTTCACCTACACCGACGGCCTGACGGAAGTGTTCGACCAGCAGCATCAGGAGTTTGGCGAGGCCGGCGTGCTGGCCGTGCTGCAGGCCCACCGCTACCTGCCCCTGCCCCGCCTGCACCACGAGCTGCTGGCCGCCATTCAGCGCTTCAACCGCAAGGGCGACCGCTTCGCCGACGACGTAACCATGCTCAGCCTGCGCGTCAAATAGACCGCAGATTTAACGGATTTAACGGATTTCGCGGATACGCTGCTTCGCAGCTGGCTACGCGGGGGGTGCGCACGGGTGCTGCTGCTGGCTGGTTAGCTTGCTGATTGGCTAGCTGGCGTAAACTGGTTGGCAATTCGCGTAGGCTTGGTTGGCGATTGGTTAGCCCGCCCTAGGCCCCCGGCGCAGGCAAAACCGCGCTATGCGCGTCGTCAGCCACCGCAGGTGGCGTATCTGCGAAATCCGTTAAATCCGTTAAATCTGCGGTCCAGGAATCGCAGCGGATGAGCGCGGCCAGGCCTACGAAGAAGAAGGTGCCGATTTTATCGACTTCCAACAGCTCGTTGAGGAAGAGGTGGAAGAGGATGATGACCAGCGACAGCACCACGGCCAGCACGATACGGCGCACCTCGGGCCGGGCGGCGCTGGCATGGTAGAGGCGCTCGGCCGTGAGCAGGGTGGTGGCCACCAGGGCCGCAAAGAGCAGGAAGCCCGGCACGCCCTGCTCAGCCAGCTGCAGCAAAAAGTAGTTGTGGGTGGTGGAGTGCTCGGGGTTGGCGCTCACGTAGGTGCGGAAGCTCTTGAGAGTGTAGCGCTTATACTCGGGGTAAAAGGTAGATGGGCCGGTGCCGGTGAGGGGCTTGTCGGCCACCATGCGGGCGGCGGCCACCCAGCGGTACACCCGCTCCATGCCCGACACATCCTGCAGCTTGTAGGTCGAAGCCAGGTGGGCCTCGAAGTTGCCGCCGTGCCACACGGTCTTCTCAAAATCGGGCGCGTAGTTCATAAAGCGGTCGGCCCCCGTGAAGTACACGGCCGACCCCACGCCGGCCACCGCCAGGCCCAGCAGCAGCCAGCGCGTGAGGCGGCGCCGCAGCACCCAGTAGTATAGCCCCGCCACCGGCAGCGCCAGCCACGAGGCGCGGGTGTAGGAGGTGATGAGCCCAAACAGTAGTAGCCCGCCGGCCGCCAGCCACCAGCGCCGCCGGCCCGGCGTGCTGGCCTGCTGCGCCAGCCCACCGGCTAGCGGCAGCAGCAGCGCCAGCACGGTAGCGTAGATGACGTGGTTGATAAAAAACGGCTGCACCGCCCAGCCCACCTTGGCAAAGCTGAAACCCTGGGTGGCGTGGCGGGGCATCACCCACGCCAGCGCCACCACGCCCGCCCCGGTGTAGCAAGCCGCCACCCGCCAAAAATCGGCGGGGCGACGCACCAGCAGCAGCGTGCCCAGCAGGCACGGCACCAGGTACCAGCACTTGGCCAGCAGGTACTTCACCGAGTGCAGCACATTCACCGAAAACAGGGTGTCGAAGGCGGCCCAGGCTAGCATGAGGGCCGGCAGCAGCAGCAGCGGGTGGCGCCACTCGCGCGGGGCCAGCTGCCCTAGGCCCCCTGGCCCCAGCAGCAGGGCCAGCGGCACGCACACCAGCAGGCTCAGCAGCAGCGGCTCGCTGGGCACGTCGATGTGCAGGCTGCCCAGCACCAGCTCGTGCGAGAAGGGCAGCGTGAGAAACAGCAGGTAGTAGAGCCACTGCCAGCGGGCCAGCACCAGCACCAGGGCCGGCACCGCCAGCGCCGGCAGCAGCCAGGCCGGCTGCTGCACCAGCGCCGCCAGCCCGCCCCCGAGGGTCAGCAAGGCCAGAAAACCCACGAATACCCACTGCAGGGAGTCGGCGGGGCGCAGGCGAAGCAGCAGGTGGCGCATAGTGGTGGGTAAACTGTTAGGTGGATGGTGGGTGGATGGTTGAGGTGTTAGGTTAAGTAGCCCGTCATGCTGAGCCTGCCGAAGCATCTACCGCGCAAGTAATCCTGGCGTTAGGGTTTAGTTACGCGGTAGAGATGCTTCGGCAGGCTCAGCATGACGGGCTACGTGATTTCCTATCCGCTAACCCTAGCGTTAGGGTTTAGTTACGCGGTAGAGATGCTTCGGCAAACTCAGCATAACGGGCTACGTGATTTCCTATCCGCTAACCCTTTGCCTGACCCCTAGGCCCGGCCGGCGGCGCAGCAGCTCGAGCAGCAGCACCAGCACCAGCGACACGGCCAGCGTGCCCACCACCGCGCCCAGCACGAGGAGGACCCGGAAGGGCCCGCTCTTGCGGGTGGCCGGGTAAGCCTTCTGCACCAAGTAGAGCGACGACACGCGGGTGCGCAGCGAGGTTTCGGCCTGCTCGAAGGCGGCTTGCGAAGCTACCAGGCGCGTTTGCAAATCGGTCAGGCGGCCGTTCAGCAGGTTCACCGAGTCGGCCCCTAGGGTGATATTTTCGAGGTTGATGGGGTTGCCCATATCGGCCTGCGTGAGGCCGCGCAGGGCCCGCCGCAAAGCCGCCGCGTTGCCGCCGCCACCGCCCTCGGCCAGGTTCAGGGCCCGCTGGGTTTCAATGATTTCCTTGGCCAGGTAGCGGCCCTGCTGCTCGAGCCCATACACGCCGTAGCGGCGGCGGGCGGCCAGCAGCTGGCGGCGCACGGCCTCGTAGTTGGCCCCAATGCGCGCCGAGCGCTGCCGGTACAGCTCCAGTACCTGGCGGCGGTTTTCGTAGGTCAACTGCTGGTTTACCGAGTCGATGGCGGCCACCAGGGCGTTGGCCACGGCGGCGGCCAGCTTCTTATCGCGGTCGCGGAAGGTAAGCTCGATGGCGTCGCGCTCGTTGTGCACGATGCTGAAATTGCTGTTAAACTCGCTCAGGGCGTTGTTTTCGGCCCGGTCGGTGCCGGGCGGGCCCACGTGGTAGTGCTCGTAGAGGTTGAAGCGCCGCACCATCTGCTCGGCCAGCGGCAGCGACTGCCCGATGGTGACCACGCGGTCGAGGTCCTCGGGCCGGCTGCCAATCTCCAGCTTCGAGCCCTCCACCAGGCGGTCGGGGTCGGCGCTCTGGGGCGAAGTGGGCAGAAACACCGCCGTCGAGCTGTAGATATTGGGCAGCGACAGGGCCACCACCACGCTTACCACGGCCGCCAGCGCGGCCGCCAGCCCCAGCAAGTACTTCCAACGGTTGAAAATGGCCCGCAAGCTGGCCAGCGAGAAAACGAACGGCGAATCGGGCGACATAACGGGCAAAAAAGTGCCTGGCGCGGTAAGCCGGCCGCCAGGCCGGGCAAAGATAGGGCGGCTGCCAGCCTGGGCGGCCGCCTATCTTTGCGCGCTTTGCCGCCGCTCGCCTTATTCTTTTTGTCGCATCAAACGTTTTTTTGGTAACATTAGCCTGGCCGTGGGCCTCAACCTGCTGGTAAAGCCCGGCTGGGTGCTGCTCGAAAACCTGGTGCAAGACCGCCTGGGCCACGCCACGTTTGGGCTGGTGGCGGCGGCTTCGTCGCTGGCCGTGGTGGTGGCCACGGTGGGCGATTTGGGCCTCACGCAGTTTACGGTGCGCCGCCTGGCGGCCGAGGCCGACTTTGCCCGCCAGCACTTCGGCACGCTGCTGCCGCTGCGGGGCTTGCTCACGCTGCTGGCCCTAGGGGTGCTGCTGGCCACGGGCTGGGCGGTGGGCTACCGCGGGCCGCAGCTGCAAGTGCTGGCCGCCATCGGGGCCAGCTTGCTGCTCACGCAGTACGGCCTGTTTTTGCGCGCTCCCGTGCAGGGCCGCCAGCACTTCAACACCGACGCCGTGCTGTCGGTGCTGGAAAAATTGCTGGCCTTGGGGCTGGTGGGCGGGCTGGTGCTGGGCGGGCAGCTGGCACTGGGCAGCTACGTGGGGGCGCGGCTGGCGGCGGCGGCTTTCACGGCGGTGCTGTTTCTGGGGCTGCTGCGGCGGCTGTTTGGGGCCTTGCCCCACCGCTGGCCCCGGCGGCTGCCGGCCGGGCAGCTGCTGCGCGGGGCCGTGCCGTTTGCCTTCATCGCCCTGCTCTACGGCATCAACGAGCGCCTCGACATGGTGCTGCTCGAGCGCCTGGCCTCGGCCCGCGAGGCCGGCTACTACGCCGGGGCCTACCGCTGGCTCGACGCCCTGATGATGTACGCCTGGACGGTGCTGCCGCTGTTTTTTGCGCGCTTCGCCCACGCGCTGGGCCAGCCCCGGCAGCAGCGCCAGCTGCTGTGGTTTGGTCAGCGCATCGTGGCCGTGCCGCTGCTGCTGGCCGTGGCGTTCGTGCTGTTTCGGGGCGAGGTGCTGTTCTGGCAATTCACCCGCAGCTCGCCCCCCGAGCTGGCGCGCATGGTGCTCTGCCTCAAGGTATTGTTTCTGAACGTGCTGGTGCACGCCTTTTTCGCCATCTACAGCACGCTGCTCACCAGCACCCACCACCAGCGGGCGGTGAGCTGGCTGGTGGCGGGCAGCATCGCCCTCAACGTGGGCCTGAACCTGCTCACGCTGCCGCGCTACGGGGCGGTGGCGGCGGCCGTCAACACGCTGGTGAGTGCCGTGCTGGTGTCGGGCGGCTACGTGTGGCTGGTGGCGCGGCGCACGCCGGTGGCGGTGCCCTGGCACATCCTGGCGCGGCTGGCGCTGGCCTTCGGGCTGCTGTGCGGCGGCTGGTACCTGGCGCGCACCCAACTGGCCCTCAGCTGGTGGCTCGAAACCGGCCTGATGGGCGCGTACTTCGCCGCCCTGCTGCCGCTGACGGGCCTGGTAAGCCGCCGCGATTTTGGCCGGCGTATGCGCCCAACTCGTTAGGGAAGTTCCCGCAGAGGTGCGCAGTGGTAAACCGCCGAGGCTCGCTGAGTTTCAAATGCCCCAACTCATAACTCATAACTAATAAAGCGATGCACGTCGCCGTGACGACCCGGTTTCTGCTGCCGGGCGGGCAGCTGGAGGGCCTAGGGCGCTACGCCTTCGAAACCCTGCGCGAGCTGGTGCGCCAGCGGCCCGACTGGCAGTTTCACTTCCTCTTCGACCGGCCCTTCGACGAGCGCTACCGCCTAGGGCCCAACGTGACGCTGCACGCGCTGCTGCCCCCCGCCCGCCACCCCCTGCTGATGCTGGCCTGGTACGAGGGCGCCGTGGCCGCTTGGCTGCGCTGGCACCGCCCGGCGGCGCTGCTCTCGCCCGAGGGCTTCACGGTGCTGGGCACCCGCGTGCCCCGCGTGCTGGTGGTGCACGACCTAGCCTACCTGCACCGCCCCCAGGATATGGGCCGCCTCATGCACCGCTACTACGCCTACTTCGTGCCGCGCTTTGCCCGCGCCGCCGCCCAGCTCGTGGCCGTGTCCGACACCACCCGCCAGGACGTGGCCCGGCAGTTTGGCCTCGCTGCCGCTGGCATTGCGGTGGCTCATAATGCGCCGGCCGCCCACTTTCAGCCCCAGCCGGCCCTGGCTGTAGCGGCGGCGCGCACCCGCTACAGCCAGGGCCAGCCGTATTTTTTGTACGTGGGCGCCTTGCAGCCCCGCAAGAACCTGCCGAATCTGCTGCGGGCGTTTGCGCTGTTTAAGGAGCAGGGTGGGGCAGCCGCGGCGCCCGTGCAGCTGCTGCTAGTGGGCCGCGACGCCTGGCGCACCGGCCCCTTGCACGACACCTACCGGCAGCTGCCCGCCGCGGTGCAGGCGGCCGTGTGCTTCACGGGCCGCGTGGGCGAAGCGGAGCTGGTAGCCCTGTATGCCGGCGCGCTGGCTATGGTCTACGTGCCTTTCTTCGAGGGCTTTGGCTTGCCGGTGGTGGAGGCCCAGGCCAGCGGCTGCCCGGTGCTCACCTCTAGCGTGTCATCGCTGCCCGAGGCGGCCGGGGGCCCCACCGCCGCCCTACTCTGCGACCCCCACGACCCCGCCACCATCGCCGCCGCCCTAGGGCAGCTGGCCACCGACGAGGCCCTGCGCGCGCGCCTGCGCGCGGCCGGCCTGGCCAATGCCGCGCGCTTTAGCTGGGCCGCTAGCGCCGCCGTACTGGGCCGGGCCCTGGCGCGGGCCGCCGGCCAGGAGTAGCCCCAGCGTGGGGCAGGCAAGGAACGCTGCCCACCAGCCGCTATTTTTGCCGCATGGCCCGCCTGCACCCGTACCAATTTGCCTTTCATATGCTGCCGCAACTGGTGTGGCGGCGGCCCGAGGCCGTGCGCCACGAGCTGGGCGACCCGCTGCTGGCCCGCGAGCTGCTGCTGTACGTGTGGGACAAAGCCGCCGAAAACCTGGCCTCGCCCGAGCGCGTGGCCCCGCGCGGCTTGCAGCTAACCTGGCACCGGGTGGCGGGCCGCGCCACCGCCCTGCTGCAGCTGCCCGCCGCCCAGGCCACCGGCGAGGCCCACCTGGCCGCCATCGTGTATGAGCAGCCCGAGGCCGACCCGGCCAGCTACGAGCGCGTGCCCGACGACCTGGACGAGGAGGCCGACGACCTCCTGCCCGACGAGCCCGACGAGCAGCTGCCGCGCTACTTTTTGCTCGAAGCCACCCTAGGGCGCAGCCCCGACGAGACCGGCACCCCTACCATGCTGGGTGAACTGCGCGGCGAGCACCACCGCCACCACGCCCCCGGCCCGCCCGCCGGCCGCACCGACACGGCCGGCCGCTTTTTGCAGGCCCTGGCCGGGCTGCTGGGCCCCCCGCCCGAGGAGGTGCCCGTCATGCGCATCGTGCGGGGCTAGGCTGGTTGTTAGCTGTTCGTTGTGCAGCCCGGCCGCCGTTGCCGAACAACGAAAAACGAACCACCGGCTTACTGGCGCACTATTGTATTGATGTCGTTGCCGGCGTCGGGGTAGGTGAAGTGGCCGCCCACCACGCGTTTGCCCTGCACTCGGCACTCCCAGGTGTAGCTGCCGGCCACGGGCTGGGCGGCCAGGCCCTTTGGGTTTTTGAAGTACTCGGGGTCGGTAGGTTCGGAAGGAAACAGCACATCGACGCCCTGCTCGGTTTTGGCTACCGTCTTGACGAGCATGTACTCCTGGTGGTCGCGCTCGCTCGTCACGATGAAGACGGCCTGGTAGCCATCGAGCGAATGGTACTTATCTAATACGCCTAGCTTAATGTAGGGCGTGGTAGAAACCATCCAGGTCTGGGCCTTGGCCGCGGGCGCACCCCATCCTAGCAGAGCGATAACAAATAGGAAAGCCAGTGAATAAGATTTAATTGGTCGACGGCAGAGGTAAGTAAATAGGGCTTTCATGGTATATAAAAAAGGTGAAGCTTTGAAATATTCAATCAGAAGAAAAAATAAGAATAAAATAATGGATGCCGCTGTCCTAATAGCGCAATATAAAGCAGGCGCCCGGCACAATTGCAACTTACGCTGCGCCTTGCCAGTTGATAGCAAAGCCACTGCTGGCTTAGGAGGAACGATTTTTGTAAGCCCTTGACGCTGAATCACCCATGCGCCGCCGCCACCAGCTAGCCCAGGCCGCCGCCGAAGCCACTGCCCGCGCCCAGCAGAGCGCCGATACCCGCTGCGGCCTCTGCGAGCGCGAGGTGCAGCACACCAGCCGCCACCACCTGGTGCCCCGCGAGGAAGGCGGCCGCTACGGCGACACCGTGAACCTGTGCCAGCCCTGCCACAGCAGCGTGCACCGCTTTTTGAGCAACCGCGAGCTGGCCCGCCAGTACAGCACCGTAGCGGCCCTGCGCGAAGCCGCCGAGCTGCAGGAGTACCTCACCTGGATTCGCAAGACCCGCGTGGAGCGGATTCGCAACCGCCGCGGCAGTAAGTAGTTGTTAAATAGTACTGTATGTTAGATGTTGACTTGTTTTTGCCACGTCATTTTGTGCCCTTTGGCCAGCTGCGGCGCCAGCCGACCATCGTGGTAGACAGCACCGGCCTGGGCGCGGCCCTCACGCTGGCGCACTGGCGCGGGGCGGCCACGCCCGCCGCCCTGCGCGATGATACTAGCGCCGGCTCGGTGCTGCGCGCCCTGCGCCAGCCCGCCGCCCTAGGCCCCGCCCAGGCCGTAACGGCCAACCACTTTGACATCGACGGCTTTGTGGGCGTGTGGGCGCTGCTGCACCCCGAGCTGGCCCTAATCCACGAGGACTTGCTGCGCCAGCTGGCGGTGCTGGGTGATTTCCGCGAAATAGATTGGCAAAACCCGCTGGCAGATACGGCGCTCAAGCTAGCCTGCTGGCTGAACGCCGAGGAGAAGACGCGCTTCTACGAACCCTTTGGCGCGCCCGCCCGCCGCCGGCGCGAGGACGAGGCCTCGGCCGAGAAGTTCGCCTGGTTTCTGCCCCGCTTCGCGGACATTTTGCTGAACCCTGAGGCCGGCCGCACCGCCTGGGAGCCCGAGTATGCGCGGGTGCGGCAAGCCGTGGCCGCCCTGCAGGGCCCCCTGACCGAGCGCCGCAGCTATGCTGCCATTGGCCTGGCGGTGGTGCAAACGCCCGCGCCAGTGCCCTACTACGCGCTGTTTGGTCCCACGGCGGGCTTCGACTGGGTACTAAGTGTTTACGACGGGCAGCGCTACGAGCTAGAGTGCAAATACACCACCTGGATTGACCTGGAGAGCCGCCCTACGCTGCCGCGCCTGCCCCTAGGCCCCCTGGCCGCCCGCCTCAATGCCCACGAAACTGGCCCCTACCGCTGGGTGGCCGACCCCCTCACCGATACCGGCCCGCTGCTGCGCCTGGCCGGCCGCCCCCTCTCCAAAGCCGAGCGCTACGCCGACCCCGACGGCCGACCCATCTACGCCTCCTCGCTAGCCCCTAGGGTGGTAGAGGCCGAGGTAGTCGCTTATCTGCAAGAGGGTTACGAAGGAGTAGAGTCCCGGCGCTATTGGACCTGGGCCGAGGTGCGGGCAGTCGGTAATAGGGATAAATGAGTAGATGAGTACAATAGGCGGTCATGCTGAGCTTGTCGAAGCATCTCTACCGCATCGTATGTTCAGTAGAGATGCTTCGACAAGCTCAGCATGACCGCCTATTGTACTCATCTACTCATTTACACATCTACACATCTCCTCACCCCGAGCAGTCCAGCTCGTTGCCCATTACGTCTACTACGCGCACGGTGCTGTTGCCGCCGGCCACGGGCTGCACCCGAATCTGGGTGCCGATGCGCTCCTTGAGGTCGGCCACGTGCGAGATGACGCCAATCATCTTGCCCGAGTGCTGCAGGCGCTCCAGGGCGTCGAGGGCGGTGTTGAGCGCGTCGGGGTCGAGGCTGCCGAAGCCCTCATCGATAAACAGCGACTCGATGCGGGCCTTGTAGCCGGCCAATTCGCTGAGGCCTAGGGCCAGGGCGAGGCTCACGAGGAAGCTCTCGCCGCCCGACAGCGAGGCCATGGGGCGCACCGTATCGGCCTGGTCGTGGTCGATAATCTGCAGCTCCAGGTTGCGGTTGGGCGTTTTGAGGATGGTGTAGCGGCTCGTGAGCTGGCGCAGGCGCAGGTTGGCCAGCCGCGCCAAGTGACTGAGCGTGAGGCCCTGGGCAAACTGGCTGAACTTGTCGCCCTTGGCCGAGCCTATTTGCTCGGCCAGGTCTTGCCAGCGCTGCTCCTCTTGCTGGCGCAGCTGCAGCTCGCGCAGGCCCTCGGCCAGCAGCTGGCGGGCGGCATCGTCCTGGCTGAGCTGCTGGCCAGCGGCCCCTAGGCGCTGCTGCAGCACGTCGCCCGCCGCCGACAGGGCCGCGAGCTGGGCGGTTAGCTCGCTGGCGCTGAGGGCCGTGAGGCCGGCTTCGGCGTGGTGTTGCAGCGCGGCCGTGAGGTCGGTGAGGCGGCGGGCGGTGGCGGTGGTAGCCGTGGCGTGGTGCTGGCGGCGCTGGTGCAGGCGCTCGGCCTCGGCGGCGGGCAGCAGCAGCGCCCTAGCCGCCGCGGCATCGGCAAAGCCGGCGGCAGCCAGGGCGGCGGCCAGCGCGGCCTGGCGCTCGTCGTAGGTGGCCTGGTGGTCGGCTAGCTGCGCTTGCAGCGTTTCGAGCGCGCTTTGCTGCACGGCCAGCGCCTGCTGCTGGCGGGCCAGCTGGCTTTCGGCTTGCTGGGCGGCGGCGGCCAGTTGCTGGGTGTGCTGGCGCAGCTGCTCGGCCTCGGCGGCGGGGTCGGGGCCGGCGTAGCGGGCCTGGCGGGCGGCCTGCTGCTGCTCCAGGGCCAGCTGGTCGGCGGCCAGGGCTTCAGCGGCGGCCGTTAGCTGCGCTTGCTGGCGAGTGAGCTCAGCGGCGCGGGCCTGGTGCTGGGTGGCGCGCGCCAGCAGCTGGTCGCGGCCGTGGGCCAGGGCGGCGCGCTGGGTTTCGTAGTGGGCGGCGCGGCCTTCCAGAGTAGCCAGCACACCGTCGTAGGGCGGCTGGGCGGGCAGCGCCAGCTGGTGGGGCCGCAGCACGTCGCGCAGGGTGCTTTCGTAAATGCCGGCCTGTTCGCGCCAGTGCGCCAGCTCGGCATCCAACTGATTGATGGTGAGCGCCGCGGCCTGCTGGCGCTGCGTGAGCAGGCGAAGCTCGGCCTGAGCCGTTGTCAGGGCCGCGTCGGCCGCCAGGCGCTTTTCGCGCAGTGTAGCCAGCTGCTCGTCTAGCTGCGCCAGCTGGCGGCGGCTGGCCACGGCGGCGGCGTGCTCGGTGGTGGTGGCGGCCAGCAACTCTCGCACCGCCGCCGGGTCGGCGGGCTGGGCTGGAGTTGGAGCGAGGGCGGCGGCCAGCGCGTGGGCCTGGCCGTGGGCGGCGGTGGCGGCTTCGTGGGCCTCCTGGGCCTGGCGCTGGCGCTGCTGCTGCTCGGTTTGGCAGCGGGTGAGGTGCTGGGCAGCGGCCGAAAGCGCTGCTTCCAACTCGGCCAAGGCCTGCTGCTGCGCGTGCACGCGGGCTTCCTGCTCGTCGGCCGCGGGCGCAAAGTCGGCGGCGAAGGCGTGCTCCAGGGCTCCGCACAGCGGGCAGGGCTGGCCAGCGTGCAACTGCTGGCGGTGGGCGTTGAGGTCGGCCAGGGCCTGCTGGGCGCGCAGCTCGCGGCGCAGGCTTTCGAGCAATTGCTGCCCTAGGGTGCGCTGGGCAGCCAGGTGGCGGGCGGTGTCTTCGGCGGCCGCTAGGGCCGGGGCAGCCTGGGCTAGCTGGGCTTGCAACTGCTCGGCGCGGGTGTGGTGCTCGTGCGCGGCTTCGGCCTTGGGTAGTAGCTGCTGCAGGCCCTGCAGGTGCGCGGTCAGGTCGTCGGCGCGCTGAGCAAGCTCGGCGGGCGTGGTGCTTTGCAGCAGTGCGGCGCGCGCGGTGCGGCCGGGCTGGCTAGCGGCTTCCAGGGCTTGCTGCTGCCCTAGGGCCTCGGTGGCCAGGTGCTGCTGCCGGTCCAGGTCGGCGGCCGTGGCTTGCTGCTGGCGCAGCAGCTCGGTGCGTTGCGCCGCGCGGGTGCCAGTTTCTTTTTGGGCGGCTTGCAGGTCGATTATCTCGCGGCTCAGCACCACCAGCTGGCTTTTCAGGTCGGCCTCGTGGCTGTGGGCTAGCAGCCAGCTATCGAGCGCGGTTTGCTGGGCGGCCAGGGCTTGCAGCTCCTGCGCCTGCTGGTGCCAAGCGGCCTGCGCGTCCTGGTGCGCCACCAGCGCATCGAAGTGCGCGGTTTGGTTTTTATGCAGCTGCTGGCGCTCGGCGGCCAGGGTGGCGTCCAGCAGGCGGACTTCTTCGAGCAGGGGACGCCGGTGGTTTTCCTGCGTTTGGGCCGTTTGGTGGGCGGTAGCGGCCACTTCCAGCGCCGTTTGGGCGGCGTGGGTGGCGGTGGCCAGGCCGGGCAGCGTTTGCTGCAGCCGGGCTAGCTGCTCGGTGCTGGCTTGCAGGGCATCATGGGCTACTTCGGTTAGGGCCAGGGGGGTAGCCAACTCCTTGGCCCGCAGGTGGCCGGCCAGCCGGGCAAACTCGGGCTGCAGCGCTTCCTCGGCCTGGCGCAAGGCCTCGGCCTCGCGGGTGGCGTCGAGCAGCTGCCGGTCCAGCTGGTCGAGCAAGGTGCGCCAGGTCAGGCAGATGGTTAGCTCCTGCTCTTCCTCGTGGTGCTGCTCGGCGTCCTCGTTCAGCGCGTCGAGGCGCTGCTCCAGGGCGGCGCGCTCGTCGGCCGGCAGCAGGCGGGTGGCTTCGAGGCGAGCGGCCAGCAGCTCGGTTTTCTGCTTTTCCTCCTTGGCCTTCTCAAACGCGGCCACTGACAGCTGCGAGTAGATGCTCACGTTGGTCATTTTCTCCAGCAGGGCGCTGCGTTCCTTCTCGGGCGCGTGCAGAAAGCGCGCAAACTTGCCCTGGCTCAGCAGCACGGCCTGCTCGAACTGCCCAAAATCGAGGCCAGACAGCTCGCTTACCCTGGCCGGCACCAACTCCTTGCCGCTCAAAAACGTCTGGCCGGTGGCGCAGTCGGTCAGCGTCATGGCGTCCTGGCCCAGGCCGCCCTTGTCCTCGCCGCGGGTTTTGCGGCGCACCTCCCAGCGCGAGCGGTAGCGGGCGCGGGCGGCGTGGCCGGTGTCGGCGTTGGTGTGGTGCACCTCAAACTCCACCTCGGCCCAGGCGCCGGGCGCGTGGCGGCTCACCATCTCGCCCACCTGGCGGTCGTGGCGCGGCACCCGCCCGTAGAGGCCTACCGCAATGGCGTCGAGCAGCGTGCTTTTGCCCGCCCCCGTAGGCCCCGTAATGGCAAACAAACCCGTATCGGCCAGCGGCGAGGCGTCGAAGCGAATTAAGTAAGGGCCCGGCAGCGAATTGAGGTTAGCAAAGCGCAGGCTGATAATCTTCATACCCTAAAATTACGCCCGCCCCCGCCGTATTGGCAGAAGCGGGCGCAACCGGGCCCTAGGGCCGGCGCCAGAGGCTAGCGCTGGTGGGCTACTTGGCCGGCGGGGCGGCGGGCTGCTGGCGGCGGGCATCTTCGGCAGCGTAGAAGGCCATTTCCTGCTGGTAGGGCTGCAAGCTCCAACTTGGGTTGGCGCGGGCGGCGCTCACGGCGGCTTGCTGAATGGCCGTGCGCTGCGCGGGGGTGCACACTACGCCGGTGGGGCTGGCCTGCATGGCTAGGCGGCACTGTTCCAACTGGGCTTCGAGGGCCGTAATCTGCTCAGCGCCTTTCTTGGGCAGCTTGTCGGTGGCCGTGCGCTGGGGCCGCAGCTCGGTAAGCGCGACGGCCGGCGCCACTGTAGCAGCAGCGCTAGCTTGCTGAACACTAGCTTGCTGCGCGGCTTTTTCGGCGGCTTTCTGCTGGGTTGCCTGCTGCTCGGCTGCGCGTTGCTCGGGCGTCATGCGGGCGCGCTTAATGGCGCCTACGCCCAGCACCAAGCCCGCCCCAACCAGGTTGCCTAGCTGGGCGTGTGCCTGCTCGGCAGCCCCCAGCGACAGGGCCATAACCGCAGTAAGTAGTAATTTTTTCATAGGTAGCAGGAGAAAAATAATAGGATGTGAAATGCTGGTGAAAACCGGGTCTAAACTACGTTAAGCTCGGCAAATCAGCGCGCGTCCGGGCGGCGGCAGCGCGCGGCCGTGGCAAAATCCTAGTTACTCCATTATCTACTCCCCGGCACCCCCTAGGGCCTGCGGGTCGGCCTGGGTTAGCAGCTGGCGCAGCTCCTGGAAGGTGGCGGTGAGGGCGGCGGCGCGGGCTGGCGGCAGCCCGGCCACGCGCCGCCGAAATACCTCGTCCACGGTCAGTTCGTGCAGGTGTTCGAGGGGTGCGGGCGCCGGGCCCCCCACGTCGTTTAGCTCGGTGAGGCGCTGGTGGCGCACGCCGCGCGGGGCCAGCACGGCCGGGCGGCGCTCCTTGAGGGCGGCCTGTACGCGGCGCTGCACTTCGCCGCTGGGCTCGTCGGAGTGCACCAGCACGTCGGCCCAGGCCACCAGGCTAAACGCTTCGTTGTCAAACTCCAGAATGGCTTGCTCGACCTCGGCCAGCGCGCCGTGGAAGCGTTGCAGGCGCCGCGTCACCGGCACGGGCAGGCTGGTTACCTCGGGCGCCCCGGCGCCCGGCCCAAAGTCGAGCAGCAGTACCTGCTGGCGGTCGTCGGCCTCGGTGAAGGCCAGCGGCACCGGCGAACCCGCGTAGCGCAGGCGCGCCTGCCCGCCCACCACCTGGGGCCGGTGCAGGTGCCCCAGGGCCACGTAGTCGAAGGCGGCGGGGAAGTGCTCGGCCCCCACCACCCCTAGGCCCCCGATGTGCACGTCGCGCTCGGCGCCCTCGCGGGCTTCGCCGCCGGCCACGTAGAGGTGGCCGGTGGCCAGGGTGGGGCGGTCGGCGTCGCGGTGGCGGCGCAGGATTTCGTGCTCGGCCAGGGCCTGGTAGTGCCCGGCAATGCTGTCGCGCACGCGCAGCTGGCGGGCTTCGGGCGTTTCGCCGGGGGCGCCCAGGCGCAAGTCGCGGTCGCGCAAAAACGGCACGGCGGCCACCAGCAGGCCGCCCTCTAGCAGGATGAGCTGCTCGGCGGGGTCAGCGGGCACACCGCCTACCACGTGCACGCGCAGGGCCCGCAGCAAGCGGCGGCTGGCGTTGAGCAGGGTGGGGGAGTCGTGGTTGCCGCCCACCACTACCACCTCGCGGCAGCCGGTGCCTTGCAGCCGCACCAGGAAATCGTAGTACAGCTCCTGGGCCGCGTGCGAGGGTGAAGTGGTGTCGAATACGTCGCCGGCCAGCACCAGCGCCTCTACCTGGTGGGTGCGCACGGCCGCCAGCAGCCAGTCGAGAAAGGCGCGCTGCTCGGCCAGGCGCTCCTGGCCGGTAAGAAAGTGCTGACCCAGGTGCCAGTCGGCGGTGTGCAGTACGCGCATGGAAAAGGAAAATAGGCATCCCAAAATTACCGCCGCCGCGCTCGCCCTGGCCAGTGCGCGCCGCACGCAAGCGGCCTAGGGGCCCTTGCGGTGGCATAAGGGTCTTAAGGCAAGCTGGCGGCGTGAGCGCCGGTATTATTTCGATTTATATGGTTAATTATATGATATTCAGTAAAATAATTTTAGCAAGCGTCAAGAATAATTGCTTGCTAAACGGAGTTTTCACAAGATATACACGTTCGCTGGAACCGTGACTGCGTATAAGGCAGGCCGCTGGGGCTAGCCGGCAACTAGCCCCGCGTATCTTCCTTTTCCACGATTCTAAACTTGTTACTCATGAAAGCTCCCCTGTTTATCGGCGCCGCCCTGCTGGGCCTCGCCCTTAGCCGCCCCGCCCAAGCCCAGGTTGTAAACGGTTCGCCCGCTAATGCCCCCGGCGCTGCCATCGGCACTCCGGCAACCACTACGGGCACGCCCGGCATAACTACTGGCGTAAACGGCACCATCAACGGCTCTACGGTGAACGGCCAGCCGGGCGTAGTGCCCAACACTACTCCCATCGGCACTACCGCCACGCCCATCGGCGGCTCGGTAGTAGGCGGCACCCTGAACGGCACGACGCCCGCCGGCCAGCCCCGCATTAACACGACCAACACGTCGCGCAGTGCTACCCGCCGCAGCACTACCACCCGCGCTACCACGCCGGCTACTACTACTACCACCACGCGTCCCTAAGCTGAGTAGCTGGCTGCTGCCAAGCGGTTAGCCTCTGTTAAAAAGCCCGCCTGCTTTCGAAGCCGGCGGGCTTTTTTCACTCCAGCCCCTACGGTAGCTTATTTCCAGCCTTGTGCCAGGGCCCACGCGAAAAAAAGCTGTCGCCGCGTGGTTAGCCCCTTGAAATAGCGGAACTTTGCCGCTGATAAATGCAAGCCAGCCAAGCGCCCCGGTGCCGGCTGGCTGCTCAGCTACTTTTGCTTCGCGCTATGGCTACCGCTACCCTAGGCTTATCGGCCTGCCTCTCTACCGAACTAGACGCCCGATTTCGCCACCTTTGGCACCTGGTGGGCAACACGCCCATGCTGGCCCTGCACTACACCTACCGGGGCCGGCCGGGCCGCGTGTTCGTGAAGTGCGAGCACTACAACCTGACGGGCAGCATCAAGGACCGCATGGCACTCTACATCCTGCACCAGGCGTATCTGCGCTGCGCCATCAAGCCCACCGATACCATAGTGGAAGCCACCAGCGGCAACACCGGCATTGCCTTTGCCGCCATCGGCCGGGCCCTGGGGCACCCGGTGCGCATCATCATGCCCAACTGGCTGAGCCGCGAGCGCATTGCCATCATCGAGAGCCTAGGGGCCGATATTACGCTGATTAGCAAAGAGCAAGGTGGCTTCCTGGGCAGCATCCAACTGACCGAGCAGCTGGCGGCGCAAGGCGGCGTATTCCTACCCCAGCAGTTTGAGAACTGCTACAACGCCGAGGCGCACGAGCGCACCACGGGCCCCGAAATATGGGCGCAGCTAGCCAGCGAGGGCCTGCGCCCCGACGCCTTTGTGGCGGGCGTGGGCACCGGCGGCACTGTGATGGGCGTGGGCCGCTACCTCAAAAGCCAGGACCCTGGGGTGCGGGTGCACCCGCTGGAGCCGGCCGAGTCGCCCACCCTCACTACGGGCTACAAGGTGGGCTCGCACCGCATTCAGGGCATCTCCGACGAGTTCATCCCGGCCATCGTGCACCTGGATGAGCTGGACGCCGTGGTGCAGGCCCCCGACGGCGACGCCATCCTGATGGCTCAGCAGCTGTCGCGGCAGCTGGGGCTGGCGGTGGGCATCTCGGCCGGGGCCAACGTGATTGGGGCCATCCGACTGGCCGAGGAGCTGGGGCCCGAGGCGGTGGTGGTGACCTTGCTCTGCGATAGTAATAAGAAGTACCTGAGCACCGACCTGGTGCGCCAGGAGCCAGTGCGCGCCGGCTACCTCGCGTCCGAGGTGACATTTACGGGCTACCACCCCATTCAGCGCCTGCGCGACCCTTTGCTGGGTTGAGGCACATCTTTTGCCAAGCAACTTTGTTACGGAAGCCGCGGGCGGGCCAACTGCCCGCGGCTTTGCTTCTTTTTAGTACCCAAGGGGCCCTAGGGCCTATTTCTTCTACCATGAAAAAACTACTGCTGGCAGGCTTTGCCCTGCTGGGGGCCACCCAGGCCCACGCCCAGATTCTGGCTCCCGTGCACTGGAGCTACGCCGCCAAGCGCACCAGCCCTACCGAGGCCGTGGTGCTGCTAAAAGCCACCATCGACCCCGGCTGGCACATCTACTCGCAAAACGTGAAGGACGGCGGCCCGGTGAAAACCACTTTCACTTTCGACCCCTCGAAGGCTTACGCGCTGGTGGGCAAAACTGCCGAGCCCACGCCCATCACCCGCCTGGAAAAGACGTTTAATATGAACGTGAGCTACTTCGAGAAATCGGTGGTGTTTCAGCAGAAGGTAAAGCTGGCCGGCAAGGGCCCCGCCACCGTGGCCGGCAAGCTGGAGTTTATGACTTGCAACGATGAGAAATGCCTGCCGCCCGACGAAATCACCTTCAGCATTCCGGTGAAGTAAGGATGGCGACGCTGCTTTTACGAACCTGGGCCACTAGCCGGCTCACTGCCTGGCTGGTGGCCCTAGGACTGCTGCTGGCGGGCCTGGCCTGGCACCCCGCCGCCGCCCAAACGCCCGATACCGTCGCCACCGACGACATCGAGTTTACCCCCCTAGAGGCCACCCCGGCCACGCCCGCGCAGCCGGCCACCGACCCGGCCAAGGCTACGGCGGCTACCCCCGCGGCCAGTGCGCCGGCAGTAACGCCCGCAACTGTGGCCACGGCGGCACCTGCTGCTACTGCCGCGCCCACGCCGGCGCCGGCCGCGCCGGTGTCGCTGTGGGTCACGTTTATTTCGGGCCTGCTGGGCGGGTTTGCGGCGGTGCTCATGCCCTGCATTTTCCCGCTGCTGCCCATGACGGTCAGCTTCTTCACCAAGCGCTCGGGCACGCGGGCGCGGGGCATCCGCAACGCATTGGTCTATGGGCTGAGCATCATCGTCATCTACGTGGCCCTAGGGCTGCTCATCACGGTGCTGTTCGGCGCCGATGCGCTCAACAACTTGGCTACCAACGGGGTATTCAACTTCCTGTTCTTCGTGCTGCTGGTGGTGTTTGCCGCGTCCTTCCTGGGGGCGTTCGAGCTGACTTTGCCCAGTTCGTGGGTGAACAAGGCCGATACCCAGGCCGATAAGGGCGGCCTGGTGGGCATTTTCTTCATGGCGGCCACGCTGGCGCTGGTATCGTTTTCGTGCACTGGGCCTATTATTGGCACCCTACTGGTGCAGGCCGCCACTACCGGGGCCTACCTGGGGCCGGCGGTGGGTATGTTCGGCTTCGCGCTGGCGCTGGCCACGCCGTTTACCCTGCTCTCGCTGTTTCCGGGCTGGCTGGCGTCGCTGCCCAAGTCGGGCGGCTGGCTGAACTCGGTGAAGGTGGTGCTGGGCTTTTTGGAGCTGGCGCTGGCCCTCAAGTTCCTCTCCAACGTGGACTTGGCCTATCACTGGAAGTGGTTTGACCGCGAGATTTTCCTGGTGCTGTGGGTGGTGATTTTCGCCCTCCTCGGGTTCTACCTGCTGGGCAAGCTGCAGCTCTCGCACGACAGCCCACTGCCGTTCGTGTCGGTGCCGCGCCTGTTTTTGGCCATCATCGTCTTTGCCTTCACCACCTACCTGGTGCCGGGCCTCTGGGGTGCCCCGCTCAACGCGGTAGCCGCTTTTCTGCCGCCCCAAAGCACCCAGGATTTTGACCTCTACACGCCCACGCTGCTGGGCGGCGCTGGCCCGGCCGCGGGCCCTAGGGCGGCGCGCCCGGTGCACAAGTACGCCGACCTGTTTGACGCGCCCCTGGGGCTGGATGCGTACTTCGACTACGACGAGGCCCGCGCCGCCGCCCAGGCCGCTGGCAAGCCGCTGCTCATCGACTTCACGGGCCACGCCTGCGTGAACTGCCGCAAGATGGAAGCCACCGTGTGGCCCGCCCCCTCGGTGCTGCCCCTGCTGCGCGACAAGTACGTGCTGGTGCAGCTCTACGTGGACGACAAAACCGAGCTGCCCGCCGCTGAGCAAACCGTGTCGAAGTTCAGCGGCAAGCAGCTGCGCACGCTGGCCAACAAGTGGAGCGACTTGCAGGCCAGCCGCTACAACTCCAACTCGCAGCCCGACTACGTGCTGCTCGACCCGCGCACCGAAAAAACGCTGGTGCCCCCCCTCGGCGCCGACTACGATGTGGACCGCTTCCGCGCTTTCCTAGAAAGCGGCCTGGCGGCGTATAAGTAGCCGTCGGCGCCGGCCCTAGGGCCGCCTCTTACTAAAAAGCCCCGCCCTTGCCAGGGCGGGGCTTTTTTTAAGCGTAGCGAGCCCGGAAGCGGCAAAAATTGCCTGGGTCTAATAGTCGAAAAACGGGGCGCTGCGTACAGCTGACCATACGCTTACTACCCCGCCCTTTCCCATGAAAGCCTCCGCTTTACTAGCCCTCGGTGTTGCCCTCGCCGGCTTGGCTCTCAGCCGCCCGGCCCGCGCCCAAACCTCGTTGCCCACCACCGCCGTGCCCACCACCGGCGCCGTGTCCGACGCGAATACTATTCCGCGCATTCCGGCCGTGGCCGTGCCCGGCGACCCCGGCGCCAAGGCCAATGCCAACCCCAACGGTAACCTCAATACCTTGTACCCCAATGGGGTACCCGTGCGCGACATTGACGCGGGTAATTCGCGCGCGGCCCGGCCCCGCAGCGGCCAGGCTATGCCCGGCGCCCAGCCCACCAAGAGCATCTTTAAGAAGCGCTCTTAGGCGGTACGCAGAAAAAAAGGCCGTCAGGCTGAGCTTGCCGAAGCATCTCTACCGCATCGTCCGGGTGGCGTTCGGTAGAGATGCTTCGGCAAGCTCAGCCTGACGGCCTTTTTTTACGACTGTGCCCCCATTCTACCCAATCTGCTTGCCCGTCATGGCCTGCTTGATGGAGTGGTTCATGACGCGCTCGGCGAAGGGGCGCGTCAGCTCGTCCAGCTCGTCCATGCGCTTGAGGATGGCGTCGCGGTCGGCACCCCCTAGGGCTTGGCGCAGCTCGTCGGTTTGGGCGGTGGTGGCGCCCACTTCCTCCTCGGTGAGCAAGGCGCGGTTCTTAGTTAGGAAGCGCTCGACCTGGTAGAGCAACTGCTCGGCGGCGGTGCGCGCCTCGATGAGCAGGCGGGCGCTCACGTCCTGCTTGGCATTGGTGAGCGAGTCCATCAGCATCTGCTCCACCTGCTGGTCGGTGAGGCCGTATTGGGGCTTGATTTCAACCTGCTGGCGGGTGTTGGAGCGCAGTTCCACGGCCTCCACGCGCAAGATGCCATCGGCGTTCAAAAAGAAGTTGACGTCGATTTTGGGCAGGCCCGCCGGCATGGCCGGAATACCGCTCAGCACGAACTCGCCCAGCTTGCGGTTTTCCTGCACCAAGTCGCGCTCGCCCTGGAAGACGCTGATTTTTAGATTCACCTGCCCATCCACGCTGGTCGTGTACTGGCGCCCGGCCTTGGTCGGTATCTTGGAGTTGCGCGGGATAATGGCGTCCATGAGGCCCCCTAGGGTCTCGATGCCCAGCGTGAGGGGCGTCACGTCGAGCAGCAGCACGTCGCGCCGGTTGCCGGCCAGGATGTCGGCCTGGATAGCGGCCCCTAGGGCCACCACCTCGTCGGGGTTGAGCGAGTTGTTGGCCGGCTGGCCGAAGAACTTACTCACCTCGTCGTACACCAGCGGCACGCGCGTGGAGCCGCCCACCAGCAGCACCGCGTCGATGGCGGGGCTGCCCGCATCGGCCACCGCCTGGCGGCACGAGGCCAGCGTGCGCGTCACCAACGGGGCCGCCAGCTCGTTGAATTTCGCTTTGGTCAGCGGCAGCTCGGTTTCGCCAAACTGCGCCCGGAAGTCTTCGTGCTGGCTGAGGTGGCGCTTGGCCTGCTCGGCCAGCAGGCGCAGCTGCTGCTGGGCCTGGGGGTTGTGGTAGAGCTGGGCCGCCAGCTGGTACTCAGTGGTCCAGTACTGGTAAATGGCGCGGTCCAGGTCGTCGCCGCCCAGCCAGGTGTCGCCGTGGGTGCTCAGCACTTCAAAAATGCCCTGGTGTAGGCGCAAGATGCTGATATCGAAGGTACCCCCGCCCAGGTCGTACACGGCCACGGTCTTTTCCTCGTCGGGGTCGAGGCCGATGCCGTAGGCCAGCGCGGCAGCCGTGGGCTCGTTCACGATGCGCAGTACTTCGAGGCCCGCCAGGCGGCCGGCGTCGCGGGTAGCCTGGCGCTGCGAGTCGTTGAAGTACGCCGGCACCGTGATAACGGCCCGGCGCACGGGCGTTTTGAGGGCGTGCTCGGCGCGGTGGCGCAGCTCGCTCAGGATGTCGGCCGACAGCTCGATGGGCGAGTAGAAGCGCTCGCCCACGCGCACTTTCACTAGGCCCTCGCTGTCGTCGTCAATCACCTTGTAGCCCAGCTGGCCGGCGTGCTCGCCCAGGTCGCGGTAGCTCTTGCCCAGCAGGCGCTTCACCGAGTAAATGGTGTTGGCGGGGTCTAGGGTCAAAAACTCTCGGGCTTCGTTGCCCACCAGCGGGGCGCCGCCATCGGGCGGAAAGTGGATAACCGAGGGCACGATGGTGCCGCGGCCCAGGTCGTTGATAGCGGCGGGCTGCCGGGTTTCGGGGTGCACGTAGGCCACCAGGCTGTTGGTAGTGCCCAGGTCGATGCCCACAATCAGCTCTTCCTGCTGCAGCGCACCCGTGGCGAGGTTGATGGCAACTTTAGCCATAAGAATAGAAAAAACAGCGCCGCGATAGCGGCAGAAAAAATAGAAACAAAGCCGCTGCCCAATCGGCCCGCAAAAGTAGGCCGGCTGCTAAGGCCCCGCGGGTATTGTATAGGATAAGGGCATTTTATAAGAGGCAAAAACTTGCTTCTGGATACTGCCGTAGGTGAAATTAGCTGTTTAAGGTAAGTTTCTGAAAATCAAAAAAAAGAGCTTGATTGAAAAATGCGCTTACCTTGGCAGGGTCATATTTACCCACCCTTTATAAAGTACACTTTTTTATGAAAAAAATGCTTACCCGGCCTGCTTTGCAAGTAGCGTTAGTGGCCGCCGCTGTGGGCGGCCTGCTGGCGTGGAGCGGCCACCACAACACGCTGGAGGCCTCCTCGCACCGCGAAGCTCCCCTGATTGCCGACGACCCGCTGGCCGACAACACCGACGTGTATGCCTTTCGCGACCCTAGCAACTCGGAGATGATTAACATCATCGCCAACTTTATTCCGTTTCAGCTGCCGCAGGGTGGGCCGAACTACTACCACTTCGGGGAAAACATTCGCTACGAGATACACATCAAGAACGACGCCACGACGACTGGCGACGACATTACCTACCGCTTCACCTTCACGCGTACCAATCAGGACCCTACCACCCACTTTAATATCCGGCTGAACAAGGAGAACCTGAAAACCACCTACAAGCTGGAGCAAAGCATCCGCGGCGCGGCCTTCACCACGCTGGTGGATGGCGGTATAGTGCCGCCCTACAACGTGGGCCCGCGCGCTATTCAAGGCGCGGCCGGCCTAGGGGCCGCCAGCTACGAGGCGCTCATGACCAGCGCCATTACGCCCATCGGGGGCGGCAAGGTATTCTGCGGACCCGTGGATGACCCCTTCTTCGTGGATATCGGCGGCATTGAGGACCTAGGGGGCGTGCGGCCCATGAATGCCCGCGACGGCCTGGCGCACAAGAATATCAACACCATCGCGCTGCAGCTCCCGATTTCGACCCTGCAGAAAGCCGGCAAAACTGGCGCGATGGCGGCCAATATCCTCGACCCAGACTACGTGATTGGGGTGTGGGCCTCGGCCAGCCGGCCCGCCATCAAAACCCTGCCTACCCCCGACGCCAGCGGCACTACCACCGGCGTTCCGGCTTATTCGGGCAACTACGTGCAGGTATCGCGCCTAGGCATGCCCCTCACCAACGAGGTGGTGAACCCCGTGGGCAACAAGGACGAGTACAACGCCCGCACGCCCTACACCGAGAACGCGGCCTTCAACGCCAACTTCGTGAACCCCGAGCTGGCGCTCTACATGGCCGACAACGCGCCCATGAACGGTGCCGCGCCCAAGCCAGCCAACCAGATGTACTACGGCGAGGCCGTGCCCGGCTTCGCCCCCCTGCGCATCCAAACCAAGTCGCTGGCGGGTCAGGCGCTGCTGGGCGGCGCCAGCTTTGCGGGCTTTGACTTCCGCAACGGGGCCAATGGCCTATCGGTGCTCACGACCGCCCAGCGCGCCGGCACCGTGTTTGCCGACGCCACGTACGGCCCTATTTTGCTGCAAGCCGGCAATCCGCGCTCCGTCGATTTGCTGCCTATCTTCATGACCGGGGTGCCTAACCTGCGGCCCTACCAGCTGGCTACCGGCAAGGCCGGCAACCCGCTAGCCGCGGGTAAGCCGTTCATTAACAACTTCCTGCCGGTAATCGGGGATATGCTGCGCCTGAACATGGCCGTGCCCACCACCCCGCGCACGCTAGCCAATGGCACCGCCAACCCCGACTTTAGCTCGGAGGGCCTACTGGCCGCCGCCAAGCTCGGCCTGCTCGACTCCCGCTTCAACGCCGACGCCAGCTTGCAGGCCATCCCGAACATGGACGGCTTCCCCAACGGCCGCCGCTTGGAAGACGACGTGGTGCGCATTGAGCTGCAAACCGTGAGCGGCGTGGTGCTGGCCTCGCTCGGCCTGTGGTACGACGACTTCAGCGCCACGGCCACCAACCCGGCCACGATGCAGCTAACCAACGTGCTGAACTTCACGACTGGCATCGAGAAGAACGATACGACGCTCAAAGCCGCCTTCCCCTACGTGCAGACGCCCTGGAGCGGCACCAACGCCCAGCGCGTAGCCTTGGCGCAAGTGGCCCCCAGCCCCCAGCTGAACATAGTGCCCATTATCGCCACGGCCTCGGCCTACCCCAACCCCGCCACCGACCGCACTACGCTGCACTTCGAGCTGGCTAAGGCCGCCAACCTGAGCGTACAGATTCGCGACGTGATGGGCCGCCTGGTGGGCACCATTCCGGCCAAAAGCTACCCGGCCGGGGTAACCGAAATTCAGTGGCAGCCCGCCGCCAGCGTGGTGCAGGGCCAGTACATTGCCTCGGTTTACGCGGGCACTACGCTGCTGCAGTCGCTGCGCATCCAGCGCCAGTAGGGCCCTGGGCAGCGCCCACAAAGCGCTTGCAATCCAATGAGGTAGCTACCTACGTAAGCCTGATAGGCTAGCTAATTAAAAAAGGGTCGCTGGTTGGCTGAGGAAGCTGGCAGCGGCCCTTTTACCTTCGTGGGGCCCTAGGGCTGGCGGCGGCTGGTAGCCGGCGTAATGCTAACTCCTTGCTTTTTGAATTCCCGTGCAAAAAAAACTTTACCCTGCGTTATTAGTGGCCTTCGCGCTGGCGGTAGCGGCCATTATCTACATCAAGAAGCCCAGCACGCCCACGCTGCCCGCGCCCAAGGACCGGGTGGGCCGCCTGGCCCTGGGCGGCGAGTGGGTGAATACCAAGGCCGCCATGGAAGGCCTGCTGGCCAAGCTGCGCGCCGACCCCACCGACCAGAAAAGCCGCCTGCTGCTGGCCGAGGCCTACATGCAGGAAGGCCGCATTACGGGCAACCACCCTTATTATGACGCCGCCGCCATGCAGCTGCTGCAGGAGGTGCTGCGCACCGACCCCGAAAATTTCGAGGCCCTGTGCAGCGAGGCGTCGCTCAACCTCACGCAGCACCACTTTTCGCAGGGCCTGGCCCTGGCCCAGCAGGCGCAGGAAATCAACCCGCAGAGCGGCTACGTGTACGGCCTGCTCACCGACGCTAACGTGGAGCTGGGCCACTACGCCGACGCCGTGAAAATGGCCGACAAGATGAACCAGGTGCGCCCCGACCTGGGCGCCTACGCCCGCGTCAGCTACCTGCGCGAGATTTACGGCGACGTGCCGGGCGCCATTCAGGCCATGGACATGGCCGTGAAAGCGGGCTACGCCGGCCTAGAGCAAACCGAGTGGACCCGCGTGGCCCTAGGGCACTTGTATGAAGTAAGCGGCCACCTGCCCGAGGCCGAGGCCTACTACCGCCAGGCCCTGCAGATGCGCCCCAACTACGCCTACGCCCTGGCCGGGCTGGCCCGCGTGGCCGCCGCCCGCCACGACTACCCCACGGCCATCAACAACCTGAAGCTGGCCCGCGCCCTGGTGAAGGACTACGCCTTCACCGACGAGCTGGTGGATGTGTACCGCCTCAACCATCAGCCCGAGGAGGCCGACAAAATGGCCCGCGAATCGGTGGAGATGCTGGCCGACGCCGCCCAGCAAGCCAATGATAATGAGGCCCTAGGCCACTACGCCGACCGCGAGCTGGCCTACGCCTACCTCAAAACCGGCGACCTGGACAAGGCCCTGGAGCACGCCAAAATCGAGTACGCCCGCCGCCCCGACAACATCGACGTGAACGAGACTCTGGCCTGGGTGCACTACAAGCGCGGCGAGTACAAGGACGCTCAGAAATACATCACGGTGGCCTTGCGCACGCACTCGCAAAACCCGGTGCTGCTAGGCCGCGCGGGCCTCATTATGAGCAAGAACGGCCAGGTGGCCGAGGGCCGCGCCCTCATCGAGCAAGCCGCGAAAACGGCGCCCTACCTTAACCCCGAGGTAACCGCCGAGGGCGAAACCCTGCTGGCCGCGCGGTAGGTAGATGAAGTGCTTGATTTGTTGGACGATACACGAGTGGCGCGGTAGAGATACTTCGGCTGCGCTCAGCATGACGTGCTTATTTACTCTTGGCCGACTGCTAGCCCTTATGCCCACCCGTACCCGCCCTTTTCTGCGCACTACCTGCCTGGCGCTGCTACTGGGTCTAGGGCTCTTGGCACTACCGGCGGCGGCCCACGTCATCGACGCCGACCTGAGCAAGCTCTCGCGCACCGAGATATTCTGGACGTACCTGCAGTTGGGCTTCACCCACATTCTGCCCCTAGGGTTCGACCATATCCTGTTCATTGTCAGCCTCTACATTCTGGAGCCGCGCCTCAAGCCGGTGCTGTGGCAGGCCACGGCCTTTACGGTGGCGCACTCCATCACGCTGGGGCTGGCCATGTACGGGTTCATTCGGCCGCCGAGCAGCGTGGTGGAGCCCATTATTGCGCTGTCCATCCTGTTCGTAGCCATCGAAAACATTGTCATTACCCGCCTGAGTCCGTGGCGGCTGGCCATTGTGTTTGGCTTTGGGCTGGTGCACGGCATGGGATTCGCCAGCGCGCTGACGGGGCTGGGGCTGCCGCGCCAGGCGTATTTCGGCTCGCTCATCTCCTTCAACGTGGGCGTCGAGCTGGGGCAGGTAACCATCATTTTGCTGTGCTGGGCGCTGGTGGGGCGCTGGGCCTACGGCCGGCCCTGGTACCGGGCGCGGGTGGTGGTGCCAGTGTCGGTAGCCATTGGCCTGGTGGCCGCCTACTGGACCGTGGAGCGCCTACTGGCCTAGGGGCCGATTCGCAGAAATATTCCGCTGATTTGGCGAGTTGCCCTTGCCGTGCCGGGCTAAGCCGGTAGCTTTACCACCAGTTTTTTAGTTGCTTATGCTGCGCCCGCTGCTCACGCTGCTCCTGCTGCTCAACTACCTGCTGGTGGTGGGCGCGGGCGTGCTCGTGAGCCGGCCGGCCGCGCCGCGCTACACCGCCGCGCACCCCTACGTGCACAGCGCCGAGTGCCAGCGCAATCACTACCTGCGCCTCGACTGCTTCGAGCGCTGCAACGGCGACCAAGCCGCCGCTCACCCGGCGCCGCGCCACAGCGCCCCGCACCTGCTGGCCCTGCTAAAGGGCCTGGACGAGCACTGCCCGGCCCCGACGGCCCTAGGGGTGGCGCGCCCGGCTAAGCTGGCATCCTACCAAGCGCCCGCCCGCTACCCGCTAGCGCGGCCGACAGACTTGCCCATCGGCTTTGCCGGGCGCGACCCGCGCCCGCCCTGCTGCGCCTGACGACCACCGCCCCCCGTGCCGCCCGGCGCGGGGCTGCGCTGTCCGCGCCCAAGACGGCGGATGGCTGGGTTATTCAGGCACGTTAGCCTAGGCGCTCCGCTGCGGGGCTGCCTGGGCCGCTAAGGCATTGGTATGCAAGATTATTCAGTACTGAAAAGAAGTTTTTTGACCGTCCGACGGTCGTGGCTGCTGGTGCTGGCGGTGCTGCTCCGCGCCGCCGCCGCGCACGCTCAGGCGCCGGCCGCGCTGCGCGGCACCGTCACCGATTCGCTCTCGGGCCAGCCGCTGCCGGGCGTGCGCGTGGGGCTGCTGGGGCTGCCGGGCGGCACCAGCACCGACGCGCTGGGACAGTTTCGGCTGCTGCGGCTGCCGGCGGGCACCTACCGGCTGCAGCTGGGGGCCCTAGGGTACCGCCCGCACACCAAGACCGTGACGCTGGTGGCGGGCGAAACGCGCGGCGTGGAAGCCAGCCTGGCCACTACCGCCCTCAACCTGGCCGAAGTGACCGTGAGCCAGCCCCGCGACCCCAACCAGACGCTGGCCCCCATCTCGCACATTGACCAGACGCTGCGGCCCGTGAACTCGGCCCAGGACCTGCTGCGCCTGGTGCCGGGCCTCTTCATTGCCCAGCACGCGGGCGGCGGCAAGGCCGAGCAGATATTCATCCGGGGCTTTGATGCCGACCACGGCACCGACTTCGCCGTGAGCCTCGACGGGCTGCCGGTGAACATGGTGAGCCACGCCCACGGCCAAGGCTACGCCGATTTCCACTTCGTGATTCCCGAAACGGTCGAGCAGCTCAAGATTTACAAGGGCCCCTACACGGCGCGCTTCGGCGACTTCGCCACGGCCGGCGCGGGCGAGTTTCTGACCAAGAACAGCCTTGACCATAGCCAGGTGAAGCTGGAAGTGGGCCGTTTCAACACCTACCGCGCCCTGGCCATGGTGGATTTGCTGGGCACGCACCACCTGTTTTCGAAAAAGCCGGAAAGCGCCTACGTGGCCGCCGAGTATAATTTTACCAACTCGTACTTCGATAACCCGCAGCACTTCAAGCGCTTCAATGGCCTAGGCAAGTACGTGGGGCAGCTGAGCGACAAGACCTCGCTTACGCTGTTTGGCTCGTACTTCACTTCCAGCTGGGATGCTAGCGGGCAGATACCCGACCGCGCAGTAGCCGAAGGAATTATCTCACGATTTGGCAGCCTCGACCCCAGCGAGGGCGGCAATACCAACCGCAGCAACGCCTACGCCATCCTCACTACGGCGTTGCCGCACGACGCCACCCTGCGCCAGCAGGTGTACTACTCGCACTACTTCTTTAACCTGTATTCCAACTTTACTTTTTTTAAGAACGACCCGGTAAATGGCGACGAGATAAACCAGCGCGATACCGGCCGTAACATCTACGGCTACACCGGCACCTACGACCGCGACGACTACCTAGGCAGCAAGGCCTTGCACTCGGTGCTGGGCCTGGGCACCCGCATCGACGACGCGGGCCTGGTGCTGCGCCACGCGGCGCAGCGCGTGCCGCTCGATACGTTTAACATCGGCCGGCTCTACGAGCAGAATATCAACGCCTACCTCGACGAAACGCTGACCCTGACCGACCGCCTGACGGTGAACGCCGCCCTGCGGGCCGACGTGTTCGTGTTTCAGTTTCGGGGGCAGCGGGCCGACTCGGCGGCGGGCGGCTTCGTGCCGCTGAGCGGGCGCGTGACGCGCGGCCGGGTGTCGCCCAAGCTCAACTTTTACTACCAGGTGTCGCCGGCCGTGCAGCTATTTGTGCGCTCGGGCCTAGGGTTCCACTCCAACGATGCGCGCGGCGTGGTGCAGGGCAGCGGCAGCTTCCAGGCGCTGCCCCGCGCCGCCGGCGCCGAGGTGGGCAGCACCTTCAAGCCCGTGCCCAGCCTGGTGGTGAACGCCGCTTTCTGGACCCTGCGCCTGCAAGACGAGCTGGTGTACTCGGGCGACGAAGGCACCACCGAGAGCGTGGGGCCCACCCAGCGCTTCGGGGCCGACGTGTCGCTGCGCTGGCAGCTAGTGAGCTGGCTGTTTGCCGACGGCGACTTCAACTTCAGCCACGGCCGGCTGGTGCAGGCGCCCGAGGGCGAAAACTACATTCCGCTGGCGCCCACCTTCACCAGCACCGGGGGCCTGAGCGTGCGCGCCCCCAGCGGACTGAACGCTAGCCTGCGCTACCGCCACATCGACAGCCGCCCGGCCCAGGAAGACAACGCCATCCGGGCGCGCGGCTACTTCCTGCTCGATGCGGTGCTCAACTACACCCGCCCGCGCTATCAGCTGGGCCTGCAAGCCCAGAACCTGCTGAACGTGCAGTGGAACGAGGCCCAGTTTGCCACCGACAGCCGCCTGCGCGGTGAGCCTACGTCGGTAAACGAGCTGAATTTCACGCCCGGCACGCCCTTCTTTGTGAAAGCAACGGCCAGTCTGTTTTTCTAAAAGCAGCTTAATTTACGGTACGCAAGCAAGGCCCGAGTGCATACTAAGCCCCTAGGTGCTTATTTTTGGCAGTATGATGGTTGCCTTGCGTGCATTTGCTAGCCTAGGAATGGGCCTGCTGGCGATGGGGGCGGCGGGCTGCCAGTCGGTGGCGCAACCGGCCGGGCCGGGCGTGGCGCTGGCTGCCGCCGGCCCCGCTACGCCGGTTTCGTTGCCCGACTCGCTGCGGCCGACGCCGGTGCCGGCCGTGGCGGGCGTGCCCGATACGCTGCGCCAGGCCATTGCGCAGCTTTATAGCCAGCTGGGCTCCGATACGGTGGGGCTGCGGCCGGCCGTGCTGGCGCAGGCCTGCGTGGGCTACCTCACGCTGCACCCCAGCGGCCGCATCGAGCGGGGCGGGGTGCTGGCCGTGGCCGATATGGACCTGCCCAACACGGCCAAGCGGCTGTGGGTAATTGATTTGCAGCAAGGCAAGGTGTTGGAAAACAGCCTGGTGGCGCACGGGCAGGGCTCGGGCCACCTGCGGGCGCGGCGCTTCTCCAACCAGCCCAGCTCCAACTGCACTTCGCTGGGCTTCTACCGCACGTCGGGCACCTACGCCGGCAAGCACGGCTACTCGCGCCGCCTCCTAGGCCTCGACAAAGGCCAAAACGCTAACGCCTTCGACCGCTACGTGGTGCTGCACGCCGCTGACTACGCCAGCCCCGCCTACGTGGAGGCGCATGGCCACCTGGGCTACAGCCAGGGCTGCCCGGCCCTGCCGCCCGAGCAGTACAAGCAGATTATCAGCACGCTGCGCACTGGTAGCCTGCTGCTGCTGAGTGGGCCCGGCCTGGCCTCGCGCTGGCTCGATGGGCCGGCGGCGGGCCGGCGCTTTGCCCGGCGCGGCTGGCGCTAGGCGCCCGGCGGGCGGAATCTTTTTGGCAACTTGCGCCTTATGGCCGACCCAAAGTTGATTTTTTTCGTAACTTGAAAGTCACTAAGGTTAAAGCAAGCCTCAGCGATTTCCAACTGGCTATTCCAAGCTCACGCTTATGAACTCGCATCCTCACCATCATACCAGCGTAGTGCAGCGCCGCCGTGGCCTGCACCGCCGGGCCAAGCAATTGGCGCGCCGGGTACTGCCGTTTGTAGCCGCGCTGTTTTTGGCTAGTCCAGTGGCCGGGCCGCTGCTGAAGTCGGCCGCCCACTCGGCGGCGCCGCGTGTGGCTACCGCGCAGCAGGTAGTGCCCGCGCCCATTTCCTCGTTCGATGGGGCGGCGCGGCAGCTTTACCAGCGCCTAGGGGCCGAGCAGGAGGGCTTGCGCTACGAAGTTTTTCAGAAGGCTCTCACTGGCTATCTCAACTTGCAGCAGGCCGGCAAGCTCGGCGGCAGCCAGTCGCGCCTAGCGGTGGTCGATTTCGACTTGCCCAGCATCGAGAAGCGTCTGTGGGTGTTCGACTTAGCTACCCACCAATTGCTGTTTCACACCCTGGTAGCCCACGGCCACAATTCGGGCGAGAACGAGGCCACGCACTTCTCGAACACCGACGAGAGCAACATGAGCAGCCTCGGCTTTTACGTAACGGGCACTGAATACGAGGGTAAGCACGGCCAGTCGCTGCGCCTCACGGGCCTCGACGAGGGCTTTAACACCAACGCCGCTGCCCGCTCGGTAGTCATGCACGGCGCCGACTACGTGAGCGAAGAATTTATTCGCCAGAACGGCCGCCTGGGTCGTAGCCTTGGCTGCCCCGCCCTGCCCCTGGCCCAGTACGCGCAGATTATCAGCGCCCTGCACGACGGTAGCTGCCTGTTCATCAACCGCACCGGCGCGGGTTACACCTCCAAATTTCTCAACGTCGATACGGCCCAGCAGGCCCTGCCCAGCAGCGGCCTGGAAAACTCGCAGGGCTAGGTTTTTTAGGGCTTAACGCGTAGTGGGGAGTGCGTAACGTCAAACAATAGTTGGCGTTACGCACTCCCCACTACGCGTTAAGCCTTAATCTTGCGGCTGTGTTTGGCTTGTTGCTCGCCCGTTTCCGATTGTATCGCCGCCAGCGGCGCGAGCTACCGCGCCGCGCCGCCCTCGACCGCACCGACGCGGCGGCCCTGGCCGCCCAGGCTCCGCCCGAGGCCGCGCAGGTGCTGGTGCTGCGCACTGACTCGATTGGCGACTACCTGTTGTTTCGGCCCTGGCTGCGGCAGCTGGCGGCCGAGGTGCACAGCCGGGGCCAGCGCCTGACGCTGCTGGCCAACGCCCTGTGGGCTCCCCTGGCCCAAGCCTGGGATGCCGACTGCATCGACGAGCTACTGGCCGTGAACACAAGCCGCTTCGGGCGCGACCTAGCCTACCGGGCCGAGGTATTGAGCAGGGTAGGGGCCCTAGGCATTGGTCAGGTAATCAATCCGTTGCACGTGCGCGAGCCGGCGCTCGAAAATTTCATCCGCTTTCTGCGTGCCCCCCTGCGGATAGCCAGCACTGATGCCAACCTGAGCGGGCCGTGGTTTGAAACCCTCAACGCCGGCTACTCGCACCTGCTGCCCCGCGCCCCCGAAACGCGCTTCGAGTACGTGCGCAACGGCGAGTTTTTTGCCGGTTGGCGCCAGTTGCTGGCGGGCCCCGCGTCCGGTGGGCCGGGCGCGCCCACTTGGCCCGCGCTATTGCCGCCCCAGGCTACCGACGAGCATCTGGCGCAGGCTATGCGGCCGTATGCCCCCCTAGGGCTGCCAGCCAGCGCAATGGCCGCCGGCGCCGCCGAAGCAGCAGCCGGGCCCTACCTAGTACTGTTTGCGGGGGCCAGCGCCCGGCAAAAACAGTGGCCCCCCACTGCGTTTGCCCAGCTGGCCCGGCAGCTGCACCAGCACTACGGGGCCGCCTACCGGCTGGTGCTGGCGGGCAGCCCGGCCGACGAGCCCCTAGGACGCCGCATTCGGCAAAAGGCCGGCCCCGCCGTGCCCCTCGACGACCGCTGCGGGCGCACCGACCTGCCGGGCCTGGCGGCGCTGCTGGCCGGCGCCAGCCTGGTAGCTAGCAACGACACCGCCGCCGCGCACTTCGCCGTGCAGGCCGGCACGCCCACGCTGGTGCTGCTGATGGGCGAGAACTACGGCAAGTTCTTTCCCTACCCGCCGGCCCTGCTGCGGGCGCCGTGCAGCTGCCTGTTTCCGCCCAGCCAGGAGGCGCGCTTTGCCCAGGGCGACTTCCGCCCGCCCGTCCGCGACCCGGCCATTCAAACCATTACGGTGAGCCGGGCGCTGGCCGCCGCCCAGGCCCTGCTGCCCGCGGCGCGCGGCTGACCCATGGCCACTACCAAGCGCCTGGCCGCCCCGTATTTTGCCGCATGGCCAACGAAGAATCTACGCCCGCTACTAGTCGCCTGGCTCTGGCTGTAGTGATGCTGGCGGGCTTTACCGATGGCGTAAGCTACCTGCAATTCAAGAAAGTATACGTGTCGTTTATGAGTGGCAACACCACGGCGCTGGGCGTGGCAGTAGCCCGCGGCCACTGGCCCGAGGTGCAGTTGCTGGCCCCGGTGCTGGGGCTGTTTGTGGCCGGCGTGGTGCTGGGCAGTTGGCTGCGGCGCGCAGGCAGCCGCCGGCCGGCGGCGCTGGTGCTGGCCGTGGTGGCGGGGCTGCTGGCGGCGGCAGCGGCCGGGCCGTTGGCCCTAGGGCTGCTGGCGCTCGGTATGGGCGTGCTCAACGCGGCCGTGCACCAAGCCGGCCGCACCGCGCTCAGCCTCACCTACGTGACGGGCACGCTGGTGAAGGTGGGCACCGGCCTGGCCGACCGCCTCAGCGGCCAGCCCTGGCCCGCCGGCTGGGGCCGCCAGGCGCTCGACTGGCTTTGCCTGGCTACCGGGGCCGGGGCGGGTACGCTGGCCTGGCAGGCCCTAGGGCTGCGGGCGCTGCTGGTGGCTGCGGCCGGGGCCGCGCTGCTAGCGCTGGCCGCCCGCCAGCTGCGCGAGGAAACCAGCGCAGACGTGTGAGCGCCCCGCGCTAAATACCCCGGCAGGAACTGAGACCAGTAATAGCGGTAAGCTAGCAAAGCAACCCTAGGCCGGCCTGGTGGGTACAGAACAGGCTGCCTGGGTTTCGGGCACCGGAGGAGCGAAAAGTTGGTTAGCGGGCTTAAAAAGCAATAACAGGCGGACGATGAAGCCCTTTCAATAGTGGTTTCGGTTGGAAAATGGGTGGATTTTAGAAGGTGTTCCGGTTTTTCAGGCAGCGCTCATGCCCCGGCCCGGATACCGTTCCGACCTTTGCCCTACGCTTGCTACCTGCCGCTGGCTTGGCTTTCGTGGCTGGGCTGGCGCCGCTTTTTATTCAGTTAAATGCTTATTCCGAACGCCACTGCCGTCCCGCCGGTCGGGGCTCCTGCTTACGCCGCCGTTTTTATTGATTTTGAGAACGTCTACTACTTTCTCAAAAACCACTACCTCGACCCCCAGGACCCGCACGACTACGCGCTCGACCTGCTGCGCTCGCTGCGCGACACGCTAAAGCGCGACCACGGTCTGGAGTCGCTGGTACTCAATGCCTACGCCGATTTCGATAAGCTGCCCGCCGGTTCCCAGGGACCGCTCTACCTCATGGGCGTGAGCACCCGCAACGTGCTGGGTACCGACCACAAAAACGCCGCCGACATGCAGCTTTGCATCGACGCGCTGGAGGTATTTTACACCCGCCCGGCCATCGGCACCTTCGTGCTGGTGGCCGGCGACCGCGACTACATTCCCGTTATTCAGCACCTGCGCCGCCAGGCCCGGCAAGTGCAGGTAGTGGGCTTCCGCGAGAGCGTGTCGGGCGATTTGCTGCAAATGCTGGGCCAGGAGCACTTCATTGACGCCCGCGGCCTGCTGCCTCCCGAGCGCCTGCAAACCCTGGAAGACCACCGCGCCGCCCGCCTGGCGCGGGGCGAGCAAATTCGGCGCCAACGCCAGCAGGCCCAGGCCGGCGCGCTAAGTGCCCGTCCCGCTGCCTTGCACGGAGCCAGTAGCCCACCGCCCCTAGCCCCCCCCGCCGATGGCAGCCAGGTGGCCGACGCGGCCGCGCCCTACCATGCCCCGCCCGGCCCCGAGGGGGCGCCCGGCGAGGCAGCGGCATTTGCTCCCATCCGGCGGGTGCTGAGCGACAACGCCCGCCGCTGCCTCGAATACCTGCTGGAGCAAGTGCAGCGCTACGGCAGCCAGCAGGCCGGCCCGCCCGAAATTTGGGCCAGCCCCTTTCTGCGCCGCCTCACCGACGTGCTACCCGAGCTGCCCGACTGGGAGCGTCGCCAGCTGCTTACCCAGCTGCGCGATGATGGCGTGGTGCGCATGGAAAAGCGCGAGGGCGAGCCCCACGCCTTTTCCGTCATCATCCTCAACAACCAGCACCCCGACGTGCGCGAGCTGCTGCCACTTATTGAGCAAAAGGCTAAAGAAGCTGAGGACCAGGCCGAAAGCTCCGAGCAGCCTGATGCTTTACCGGACTAGGCTGCGCCGCTGGTGCTGTTTAGCTGCTACTGAGTGGCCGCCAGCACTGAGCTTACTTGTCGCCGCCCGCCGAAGGGGTGGTTGTGGTCGTCGTTTTGCTGGGGCATTTGGGCTTGGGGTCGCACTTTTTATCGTGGTCGAAGCACGAGGTGAGCGAGAGGCTGGTGAGGGCGGCCAGCGCCGCCAGGCGGGCGTAGGGTAGTAGTGCTTGCATAAGGGTAGAAGGGATGAAAAGACCGGTGGCCTGTGTGAGCCAAGCGTTTTGGCCCCTAAAAGGTAGCTGTTTTCTGCCTTATTACCAAGCTTTTCCCCAGGGGGCGGCTAGCGGCCCAGCTCAAACAAGGGTAGGGGCTGCAGGCTGGCGTACTGGCCACCCAGCTTGGCCAGCTCGGGGCCGTGCGCTTGCAGGTAGGCGTTGTAGGCCTTGGCGGCCACATCGTAGTGGGCGCGGTAGGCCACTACGTTGCCATCGGCCGCCTGAATGGCCTCTACGTAGTTGCGCACGGCGGCGGTGGGCGCGTTGCCATCGGGTGCGGCCAGTGGGTACACCACCTTCAGCACCGAATCCTGCACGGCATCGTAGCGGTCGATGAGGGCCGAGGAAGCCATCGTTTGGCGGTCGTAGCGCTGCCGAGGCAGGCGGTCGGCGGCCCGGCGCAGGGTGGCCAGCTGCGGCTTGTCGAGGGTGGGCACTTGGCGCAGGTCGCCCAACAGCGCGTGCAGGTCGCGCAGCTTCTGGTCGTCGCTGGCCATCATGCGCTGCCAGTTGGCAGTGGCCGAGTCGCGCAGAATATCGAACTGGGCGCGCAGCTCGGCGGGTGAGGCGGGCTTGGCAACCGCCGCATCGGTGGTGGTTTTGCTGGCGTCGGGCTTGCACATGGGCAGCACCGCCAGGGTTAGGCAGCTGGCAAACAGGAGGGCTTTCATAAGGGCAAAACGACAGGTCGGCGACAGTTATGCGCCCACCGGGCCGCCAAATTACGGCGGGCTGCCCGGCGAGCGCGCCCAGAAGCGCCGGCCGGGCGGCCCGGCCGTGCCAACTTTGCGGCGCCGTACCTCGCCCGGTGGCTCCAGCCCACCGGGTGCGGGCGCGAACTACCCCGCCCGCGTCCCCGTTCTATTTGCTATGCCCGAATTAACTCCCCTCTCGCAGCTCGGCGAGTTTGGCCTCATTGGCCGCTTGCAGCGCGACATTACCCTAGGCCAGCCCAGCACCGTGCTGGGCATTGGCGACGACGCCGCCATCCTGGCCCCGCCCGCCGGGCAGGAGGTGGTCGTGAGCACCGACTTGCTGGTCGAAGGCGTGCACTTCGACCTCACGTTTGCCCCGCTCAAACATTTAGGCTACAAGGCTATAGCCGTCAACGTATCGGACGTCGCCGCCATGTACGCCACGCCCACCCAGGTGGTGGTGGGTATCAGCGTGCCCAGCCGCTTCTCAGTGGAGGCCATCGAGGAGCTGTACGCCGGGATGCGCCTAGCCTGCGAGGCCTACAAGGTTGATTTGGTGGGCGGCGACACCACCAGCAGCCGCGCCGGCCTCGTCATCAGCGTCACGGCCCTAGGGCTGGTGGCGGCCGGCCAGGCCGTGCGCCGCTCGGGCGGCAAGCCTACCGACATCCTCTGCGTAAGCGGCGACCTCGGCGGCGCCTACCTGGGCCTGCAAGTGCTGGAGCGCGAAAAGCAAGCCTACCTGGCCGACCCCGACACCCAGCCCGAGCTGGACGCCTACAACTATGTAGTGCAGCGCCAACTCAAGCCCGAAGCCCGCCTCGACGTCGTGCACGAACTGCGCGAGCTAGGCGTGCACCCCACCAGCATGATTGACATTTCGGACGGCCTGGCCTCGGAGGTGCGCCACCTGTGCGCCGCCAGCGGCACGGGGGCTAGGGTGTTCAGCGAGTACCTGCCCGTGGCCAATCCCACCCTCGAAGCCGCCGCCGAGTTCAACCTCGACCCGCTCACCGCTGCCCTCAACGGCGGCGAGGACTACGAGCTGCTTTTCACCATCCCCGTCACCGAGCACGCTAAAATCAAGAACCACCCCGACATCACGGTCATCGGCCACCTCACCGATAAGAGCGACGGCGTGAACCTGATTACGAAAGGCGGCCAGGCCGTGCCGCTACGGGCGCAGGGCTGGGAGCATTTTTAAAAGAACGACATAAAAAGCACGTCATGCTGAGCTTGTCGAAGCATCTCTACCGCGCCGCCTAGGGGGTTGTTTGGGAGAGATGCTTCGACAAGCTCAGCATGACGTGCTTTTTTGGCCCAGGTGCTAATCCTCCGGGTAGGGCACGTACACGAAGTTGGTAAACTCCTCGTCCACCACCAGCAGGCAGCAGAACTCATCGGGGTCTTTCCAGGTGCCTTTGAATTCGTCGAGCTTGGCCGGGTCCACGATGCCCTGCTGGGCCAAGATATCGAGGTAGCTGGCGAAGACGTGCCACTGCAGGCCCTCCACCTCGTCGGCGTTGATGAGCAGGCTGCCGAGCTGCACTGCCTGCCGGGCGAAGATGAACACCGGAAAGGGCGAAATCTCGCGCTTGCGAATTTGGTACGAGGCTTCCTTGAGCGTGTCGGACACGGTGGCGAAGTCCTTGGTAATCGTGCCCAGGTACTTGCCGTTCAGCTCGGGGTCGTTGAAGTAATCCATTAGCCAATTAATTGATAGACTTGTTGCACAAGAAATCTTGAATTATACTAGCTCCACCAGATGTAAGAAAGTAAGGCAACTTCACTTCTTAGTTCTTCTTCTGAAATTTCATGCGCTTCTAATGGTTCAGGGCGGTAACAATCACAACTTGTAAATAACCGATCAATAAGCCTGCGAAATCTCGGGTCAAGCGTTGCTAAGTTCCTGTCCGTTTTCCATAGCTGCATGAACTCATTGATAAATTCATCGACACCTGATTGGTATTTCAGAAACCTGGTGACAACATGCTGATAAGCTTGCTCAGACATGGTATGTGTCAGCTTTATTTATATGACCAAAGCCTACCGCAACTCCAGCAGCACCACGTTCTCTACGTGGTGGGTGTGGGGAAACATATCCACCGGCTGCACGCGGGTCACTTTGTACACCTCGTCCAACAGCTCTAGGTCCCGCGCCTGGGTGGCGGGGTTGCAGCTGATGTAGACGAGCCTAGGGGCACGCAGGGCCACGAGGCGTTGTACCACGTCTTCGTGCATGCCGGCCCTAGGGGGGTCGGTGATGATGACGTCGGGATGGCCGTGGTGGCTGGTGAAATCCTCGGTGAGCATGTCCTTCATGTCGCCGGCGAAGAACTCGGTGTTCTCGATGCCGTTGAGGGTGGCGTTTTCGCGGGCGTCGAGCACGGCCTGCTCCACGTACTCCACGCCGACTACGCGGCGGGCCTGGCGGGCCACGAAGTTGGCGATGGTGCCGGCGCCGGTGTAGAGGTCGTACACGAGGTCGGTGGGCTTGATTTCGGCAAACTCGCGGGCCACTTTGTAGAGGTTGTAGGCGCCGGCCGAGTTGGTTTGGTAAAACGACTTCGGGCCGATGCGGAAGCGTAGGCCTTCCATCTCCTCCTCGATGTAGGGCTTGCCGCGGTAGCACACCACCTCCAGGTCGTGGAAGGTTTCGTTGCCCTTGTCGTTGAGCACGTAGTTGAGCGAGGTAATGTGCGGAAACTTCTCGTACACGGCATCCAGCAGCGGCTCGATGGCCTGGTGCTGGCGGTAGCACTGCAGGATGACCATTACCTCACCGGTGCTCTCGGCGGTGCGCACGATGAGGTTGCGCAGCAGCCCGGTTTGCTTGATGATGTTGCCGAAGCGCAGCATCAGCCCGCGGGCGTAGTCGCGGATGAAGAGGCGGATTTCGTTGCTCGGCTCGGCTTGCAGCCAGCAGTGCTCGATGTCGATAATCTTGTCGAAGCGGCCCGGGATGTGGAAGCCCAGGACCCGGCGGTCGTACTGCTGGCTCTCGTCCTTTATCTGCTCCTCGGTGAGCCAGCCCATAAAGGAGAAGGTGTACTCCAGCTTGTTGCGGTAGTAGGTGCGCTCGGGCGAGGCCAGGATGCGGCGCACCTCGGGTACCTCCACCTTGCCGATGCGCTGCAGCGTGTCCACCACCTGCTGGTGTTTGTAATTGAGTTGCGCGTCGTAGCTCAGGTGCTGCCACTTGCAGCCACCGCAGGTGCCGAAGTGCTGGCAAAACGGCGTGGCCCGCAGCTCCGAATACTTGTGGTACACCGTTGGCGTGGCCTCCAAAAACCGCTTGTGGGCCCGGCTGATGCGCAGGTCTACCACGTCGCCGGGCGCGGCGTTATTTACAAAAACGACCAGGTTGTTAATCTTGACAATGCACTTGCCCTCGGCCACCATGTCCTGGATTTCGACGTGCTGGAGGGCTTCGGGCGGGATAGAGTTGGCGAGCTTGGTGGCTTTGCTGGGCATAACTTTTGGCAGATAGGGGCACAAAGGTACGGGCGCCGCTTTTCGCCTTCTAGCGCGCCGGTGGCCCTAGGCCCGTATCTGAAATCGGAATGACAACACCGGTTAATTCAGATACGGGTCCATAATGCCCTGCGGACTGTAGCCCTGTGGCCGCCAAAACTGCGCTGGATTGACGCTGCCCGGAAAAGTATTACTGTATACTGCCACTTGCTGCGAGCTGGTTGCTCCCGCACGGCGGTGCAGCAGTCGGGCCCGCAGTTGGGTAGCAAACTCACCTGAATAAGCAGGTACCGTAAGTTCCCAGTATTGGCCGGGCGCCAGGAAAACTTGGTGGTAGCTGTTGCCACACCAGCTGCTAGGCGTGTACTCGATGTCGCGCCAAATGCCCTGGGCATCCCGCGCCTGCATGGTGAGCGTCAGGCTGCTGTTCTGCGCCTCAAACACTACGGTATCGGCCGTGGTGTTGGCAATGGTGAGCTGATGGCCGTGGTGGAGTTTGCCAAAAGTGCCGGGCATTGACTTGGAGGCAACCTGCACCCTTAGGGTACGGGTGGTGGCCGGCTGGCCTTTACTGGATTTTGAGAAGTTGTTTGATTGGCCCCAGCCGCCGACGCCAGCGTAGCGCTGCAAGGGGGCCGATGCTACCATGTACACGCCGCGCCGCATAAAGTCCAGGTTGAGCGGTGCGCTAGCTGGGGCAGCTGCTCGCCACACGTAGCGGCCTTGTGGCGAGAGGTACCCCAGGCGGTTGTCTTCCACCACCGGCAGCAGGCCGTGGCGATAGCCAGCGTAGCTGATGGCCGAAAACCGTGATTGTAGCAGCAGGCCCGTGCGCCAGTTCCAGAAGCCCATGCGCTGGGTGCTATCGGCAGCGTAGAACAGCAGTAAATCGCCTACTTGCTGAGGGTCGTTGCCGAGTATCGGCGTTGCCAATTGGCGCACTACCCGGCCCAGGCTATCCAGCGCGGCGTAGCCCTCATTGCTGGCTAGCTCCACTACTTCGGCGCCTCCCGCAAAGGCCGGAGCCGCGTCGCCGTGTTGGCTGGGCCCTAGGGGCCGTTGCACCGCAACTTTTGATAAGCGCCGCCCCTTTTTGTCAATCAAGAACCAGTCGTCATCCTTTTCCTGCGCCCAGGCGCGGCCGTGGTAAAAATCAGTTAGCCGCTGCAAATGGCGGTTATGAAATAGCACCCGCCCCCGCTGGTCAATAACCGCAGGATAGCTGTTATCTAGGTTAGCCGCGCCACCATCTTTACTAATATGCACGCGCACCACGCCGTCCGCAAACGCTGCTTCGCTGTAATCGGCAAACTCTTGGTTGCGGGGTAAACGGGTTAAAATTCTCCCGGTGGTATCAATAATGCATTGCGGTTCGGGGGCATCGCCGGGTTGGTAGAGCGAGGCAGTGGCTACGCCATCGCGAAAGGTTGAAATGGAACTGAAACGGTAGTAAGGAATGAGTTGGTGACCCTGGCTATCGAGCACGCCAACCGCCTCTGCTAGGATACTGCCTTCCTGGTCGCGCAGCGCGGCAGTATCCACCACCACTATACGGTTGCTGCTTAGCGGCCCAATACGCTCAAATAACTTGTAGCTTAAAAGCTTGCCGTTAGCAGCCAAGAGTTGACGATTATACCCGGGCAGCGTACCCACCCACACCCCACCTTTATCTAACCCAGGCTGCCATTCTAACTGCCGATAAGCGGCGGGCAGCGGCACCAAGTGGCCAGTCCGGTCAATAAGCCGGGGAGTGCTGTCTTGCTGCACCAGCGCCAACCCGTTGCGAAAGGGTGAAGCATAGCCATAACGTTGCGGTAGCACTAATTGGCCGGTGCCATCGAGGTAGCCGTAGTGGCCGGCCTCGCGCACGGGCGCCAGCCCTTCGGCAAACTCCTGCACCTGGGCAAACCGAGGCGCCACCACTACTGCGCCCGTCGAGTCAATGAAGCCCCAGCGGCCCTGCACCACGATGGGAAACCAGGCGTCTAGGGCCGCCGGAGTAGTAGAGGGAGAGAATTGGGTGCAGGCTCCACAAGCCAGGGCCAGCAGGAAGGGGGCAACGAATGTGCAACGCATAGCAGCAGGTTTCTACGCCCGATGCTGGCGCCCCCAAATATGCACAGCCACTGTACTTAGTAGGATAGTCCGCGTAGCCAGCCCGCCACCGCAGGTAGGCGGGCGTATCCGCGTAATCCGTCTAATCCGTTAAATCTGCGGTCTAGAATTGAAAGTAAATAAACGGCTGAATCTCGGCCGATTTCACTTGGATAACCACCCAGATAACGACCGTAACAAGCACTGCCTGCGTGACCACCGAGCGGCGGCCCATGAAGTTTTCGAGGCTGAAGACGGCGCCGTCGGGGATGGCGTGCAGGGCGTAGCCTAGGGCCATGAGGGCGAAAACGGGGCGGAACGAGCCTAGCACCTGCGGCAGCAAGTCGGGGTGCAGGTTGGTGGTAATCTGATGGATGACCTGGCTGGCTACCTCGAAGGTGCCGGCGCGGAAGAAAATCCAGCAGAAGCAGACGAAGTGGAAGGTGAGCAGCCAGCCTAGGGCCTTGATGAGCCAGTTGTTGCCGGGCTTGACTACCTGCTTGAAAAGCTTATCCAAGGCCAGGGCGGCGCCGTGCAGCGCGCCCCAGAGCACGAACGTGAGCGAGGCGCCGTGCCAAAGCCCACCGAGCAACATCGTGAGGAATAGGTTGATGTACTGCCGCACCACGCCCCGGCGGTTGCCCCCTAGGGGGATGTAGAGGTAGTCGCGCAGCCAGCTCGACAAGGAGATGTGCCAGCGCCGCCAAAACTCGGTGATGCTGGTGCTTTGGTAGGGCGAGAGGAAGTTAGGCGGTAGCCGGTAGCCCAGCAGTAGGGCAATGCCGATGGCAATGTCGGAGTAGCCCGAGAAGTCGCAGTAAATCTGCAGGGCGTAGCCGTACACGCCCAGCAAATTCTCGATGCCGCTGTAGAGGCCTGGGTTGTCGAATATTCTATCGACGTAGTTCAGGCTGATGTAGTCGGAGATAACCGCTTTTTTGAATAGGCCGGCCGCGATGAGCACCACCGCCCGGCCCATGTCCTCGCGCGACACGAAGGGGGGCCTAGGGATTTGGGGAATGAAGTCGGACGCCCGCACGATGGGTCCGGCCACCAGCTGCGGGAAGAACGACACGAAAAAGGCGAAGTCCCAGATGTTGCGCAGCGGCTTAATCTGGCCCCGGTACACGTCGATGGTGTAGCTCAGCGTTTGGAAGGTGTAGAACGAGATGCCCACCGGCAGCAGCACGTGCAGCACCGGCACCGGCTGGCCGGTGAGCGCCTGGTAACCGCTGAGGAAGAAGTTGGTGTACTTGAAGTAGAACAGCATCCCCAGGTTCACCAGCAGGCTCAGGGCCATGAGCAGCTTGCGCCGGGCGGGGCTGCCCGAGTCGGCAATCCAGAGGGCAAAGTGGTACTCGACGATGGTGGAGAATACCAGCAGCAGGAAGTACAGCCCGCTCGACTTGTAGTAGAAAAACAGCGAAAAGGCCGTGACGTAGAGCAACCGCGCCCGGTGCTGGTGGCGCAGTAGCTGGTAGATGGCCAGGAAGCCCAGGAACAGCAGCAGAAAGAAGCCCGTGTTGAATAGCAGCGGGCTTTTGGGGTTGTAGGCGAACTGGCCGAGCAGCCGGTCCAGGTCCAGGTTATCGAGTGGCGCAAGCGCGGAACGCAGCAAATCCATCCTGAATGGCGAGGTAAAGCAAGAGCCCTTGCAGGTCGTAGCCGGCGCGGGTAAAGTGAATCAAATCGGCCTGGGCCAGCCCAGCGCGGCGCCACTGCGCCATGCTGCTGTAGCCACCCTGCACCGCCGCGAAGTCCCAATAGGCCAGGTCGTGAGCCTGGGCGTAGGCACGCATAGTGGCCGCCACGCGCCCAAACTCGGGGTTGCGGAAGCGGCGGGCGCGGTACGAGTCGGCGGGGGCCACCAGCAGCACCTCGGCCTGGGGGCAGCGCTGGCGCACGCTGCGCACCAGCGTATCGAGCTGCCCGGCAAAGCGCGGCAGGGTGTACTTGGGGTTGTACACGTCGTTGGTGCCCAGCGAGATAATCACTAGGTCGGGCTGCAGCAGCGGCAGCTGGGCCCAAAACTGCGGCGCCCGATTGTACTGCCCCACCTGCGCCCCGTTCACCCCAATGCTGTGGTAGAGCATGCCTGGCTGGTCGCGCTCCAGCACCAGCCCGTAGAGGGCGGCGCGGGTTTGGGCGAGGCTGCGGCGGGTGGTGCGCAGCACCACGGAGCGCCGCAGCGAATCGAGTTCTAGAGGTACTTGCGGCCCTAGGCCCGCGCCGGGCACCGTGCCCAGCAGCTGCCCCTGTGGCCCCAGCACCTGCCAGTCGAAGGCGGCCGGGCCGGGCTGGCGCAACACCGTGAGGCGGTTGAAGGCATAGTCGGGCCGGCGCAGGGCCGGAATGCGCAGCGCAAAGGCGGCGCCCGAGTCGGCAGTGGCTAGCACCAGGCCGCTGGCGCCCACCGGCAGGGCGCTGTCGGGCAGCTGCGTCACGCGGCGGGTGCGCCAAGTGCCGGCCAGCGCGGCGGTGCGGTAAGTGGGCGAGCCGTTGGTGCGGGCCACTTCGTAGGGGAACACCAGGCCGCGGCCGGCGTTGCCGTAGGTGCGCTGCAGCTCGCGCCGCACCCGGCCGCTGTAGTCGTCGGCCTGCAGGTGCGAGTCGCCCAGGTGCACCACCACCACGCGCTCGCCGGGCGCCAGCTGCACCGGCGCTAGGCGCTGGTAGAAGCGCTGCATCCCGATGGTAGCGTTCTCAATGTGGTTGGCGGCGGTGCGCAGAAACGGGTGGGCCGCTTGCAGGCTATCGAGCTGGTGCTGGGGCCCGCGCTGCGCCCGCGCCGGCAGCCCTAGGGCCAGCCCCAGCAGCAACGGTAAAAAACGAACAAGCTTACCTCTCATCCTGCGCAAACGGAAAAAGCGGCCCCTAGCGCATAACCGCCGCGGCCGTGTCGGCCGCCGGGGCGGGCTTGGGGGCGGGTGAGTCGGGGGCGGCGGCTGGCACCGTGGGCGCCGGGGCGGGCGCGCCGGGGTGGGCGTACTCAGCCATCAGGTAATCAAACAGTAGCCTGGCAATCTTGCGGGCGCCGCGCGAGTTGACGTGGGTGTAGTCGCGGTTGGCCAGGGCGGGCGATTCTTCCACCCAGCTCACCATCGAGTTTTCGCCGCCCATGGCCTCAAATAAATTCCAGAAGGCGGCGTGGTTGCGCTCGGCCAGGCGGCGCTGGGCCTTGAGCAGGCGCGGCACGCTGAGGTCGGTCACGAACTCGCCGTCGATGCGCGAGCTTTTGTCGCTCATGCCCACGATGAGGATGCTGGCTGCTGGGCACGCGCGCTGCAGGCGGTCCACCACGCGGGTCATGGCGCGCTCGTACCAGCCGTAGCTGAGGTTGCGGGCGCTGGCTACGTTCACGCCGTAGTGCAGGATTATCAGGTCATAGGCTTGCAGCTTGCCGAAGGCCGCCAGCTCCTTGAACGGAATGCGGGTGAGCGACATGCCGCTGTTGCCGCGAAACGAGAAGTTGTCGAGTGTGACGCCGCCGGGGCTCTCGAAGCTGACGCCGTACACGGGCCGCGGGGCGCGCACGTCGAAGTCGAAGCGCATTTGCCGGGCGGCGGGGCTAGGCGTCAGGGTTAGCTCGTTGGCGGCGGCGGTGCCGGGTAGCTCGTGGGGCACGGTGCGGTTGTTGGCCGTTACGCGCACCACGTCGGTGGCCGGGCCGGGGCCGTAGAACAGCCGGGCCTGCTCGAAGCGGCGCAGGGGCGCCCAGGGCCCGCCGGCGCGATAGCTCACCCACTGGCCGCCCGCCGCGCCGGTGCTATCGGCGGGGCGCGCGCCGGCCACGAACACGTGGCCCGACAGCCCTAGGGGGTACTGGCCCGGCAGCTTAGGCGATACCAGGTCGTAGCTCAGCCAGTTGCCCGAGTTGGTTTCGTGCACCGTCCCCCGAAAGTCGGCCGCCACCGAGCCAATAGGCACGTAGCCCACGCCCGTGCCGCCAAACGCCTGCTGCAAGCTGTTACGCAAGTCACCCGTTATCAGGTCGCCCTCAATCATGGAATCGCCGAAGTAGGCGATGCGCACCTTGCTGCCATCGGCCTTGGTGCGGCGCAGCGCGGCCAGGAAGCTGTCGAGCCCGCCCAGGTTGGGCACGGCCGGGGCCTGCGCGTGGGCCGCCAGCTCGCTTGAATCGGGCGGGGCCACCATGGCGGCGGTGGTATCGACGGGGGCAGCCGGGCCGTTGGGGGGGGGCAGGTCGGTGGCGGTGGCGGCTACCGCGGCGGCCGGCTGCTTGCGCAGCACATCGGCCAGCAGGCGCACCGGCCGCAGCGCGGTGCCGCCCAGGGTAAGCCCGGCGGGCAGCAGCGACAGCGCCGCCAGCAGCCCCACCACCAGCAAAACCAACACAAACGGGTTTCGCGAACGTTCAGAACTCATACAGTACCTAAAAGTCGCTTGCAAAGGTACCAGACCCCTAGGGCCTGGGCGACCAGGAAGCACAGCGAAAGGTCATAATAAGTTGGTAGACAGTTTTAAGAAAAGTTAGTGTTCCGGTTGGGGCGCGAGTCCAGGCAAACCTGCCGCTACCGGGCCTGGGGCAGGCGAGGTATTGCGCGGGCTGCTGCTACCTTCGGCGCAAACTCGTGCCCTATGCGCCCGCCCCGAACAGCCGTTACGCACCCTGTTACTACTACCTGCTGGCTGCGCTGGCTGGCAGCCTGGCTGGGCCTGGCGGCGCTGCCGGCCCTAGGGCAGCAGCCGGCCCCGGCCAGCGCCCTCTGGTATCGGCAGCCCGCCCGGCAGTGGACGGAGGCCCTGCCGCTGGGCAACGGCTGCCTCGGGGCGATGGTATTTGGCGGGCCCGAGCAGGAGCTGCTGCAGCTCAACGAAAGCAGCCTGTGGAGCGGTGGGCCGGTGCCCGCGAGCGTAAACCCCGGCGTAGCGGCCGTGCTGCCCCAGGTGCGCCAGGCCCTGCTGCAAGACCAAGACTACGGCCGCGCCGGCCAGCTGGTGCGCCAGATGCAGGGCCTGTACTCCGAATCGTACCTGCCGCTGGGCGACGTGCGCCTGCACCAGGACCTGGGCGGCCAGGCCCCCACCGACTACTACCGCGACCTGGACCTGGCCACGGCCACCACCACCACCCGCTTCACGGCCGGGGGCGTGCACTACGAGCGCACGGCCTTCGTGTCGGCGCCCGATAACGTGCTGGTGCTGCGCCTCACGAGCAGCCAGCCGGGCCAGCTCAACCTCGACCTGTCGGCCCGCTCGCCGCTGCGCTACCGCACGGCCCTAGGGGCGCCGGGCGAGCTGCTGGTGCGCGGCCAGGCGCCCGCCCACGTGGCCCCCAGCTACTACAACCCGCCTGGCCAGGCGCCGGTGGTGCAAGAAGATGCCAGCGGCTGCCGCGGCATGCGCTTCGAGTACCGCCTGCACGCCACGGCCAGGCAGGGTACCGTAACGGCCGACACCGCCGGCCTGCACGTGCGCCACGCCACCGAGGTGCTGGTGCTGGTGTCGGCCGCCACCTCGTTTAACGGCTTCGACAAGTGCCCCGACAGCCAGGGACGCGACGAGGATGCGCTGGCGGCCACCAGCCTGCGCGCGGCCCTCGGGCGCAGCTACGCCAGCCTGCGCCGCCGCCACCTGGCCGACTACCAGGCGCTATTCAACCGCGTCAGCCTGTCGCTGCAAAGCTCCACGGCTACCGCCACCGCGGCTACTGCGCTGCCCACCAATGAGCGCCTGCAGGCCTACGGCCGCAGCGAAGGCGACCTGGGGCTGGAGACGCTTTACTTTCAGTTTGGGCGCTACCTGCTCATCGCGGCCTCGCGCCCCGGTGGGCCCCCGGCCAACCTGCAAGGCATCTGGAACAAGGAGCTGCGCGCGCCCTGGAGCAGCAACTACACCATCAACATCAACACCCAGATGAACTACTGGCCGGCCGAGGTGGCGGGCCTGAGCGAGCTGCACCAGCCGCTGCTTGACTGGCTGCCCCACCTGGCCCAAACCGGCCGGGCCACGGCGCGCGAGTTTTACGGCGCCCGCGGCTGGGTGGCCCACCACAACTCCGATATCTGGGCCATGTCGTACCCGGTGGGCGACCGCGGCCAGGGCGACCCGGTGTGGGCCAACTGGGCCATGGGTGGCAACTGGCTGTGCCGCCACCTCTGGGAGCACTACCTCTACACCGGCGACCAGGCCTTTCTGCGCCAGGCGTATCCGCTAATGCAGGCGGCCGCCCGGTTCTCGCTCGACTGGCTGGTGGACGACGGCCACGGCCACCTGGTAACGGCCCCCTCCACCACGCCCGAAAACCTGTTTAAGGACGCTGCCGGCAAGGCCCAGGGCGTGTCGGTGGGCACCACCATGGACTTGTCCATCATCCGCGACTTGTTTGCCAGCGTGCGGCAGGCCGCGACCACCCTAGGGGTAGATGCGCCGCTGCGCGACAGCCTGCAAGCGGCCACCGCCCGGCTGCTGCCGCTGCAAGTGGGCAGCCAGGGGCAGCTGCTGGAGTGGTCGCGGGAGTTTGCCGAAACCGACCCGCACCACCGCCACGCCTCGCACCTCTACGGGCTGTATCCCGGCTGGGAAATCACGCCCCACCGCAGCCCCGCGCTGCTGGCCGCCGCCCGCCGCAGCCTGGAGCTGCGCGGCGACGAGGGCACCGGCTGGAGCAAGGGCTGGAAAATAAACTGGTGGGCCCGCCTGCTCGATGGCGACCACGCCCACCGCCTGGTGCGCCAGCTGCTGGCCTACGTGCCCGCCACTACCAACTGGAGCGGACCCGGCGGCACCTACCCCAATCTGTTCGACGCCCACCCGCCTTTCCAGATTGACGGCAACTTTGCGGGCACGGCCGGCATGGCCGAGATGCTGCTGCAAAGCCACGACGGCGCCCTGCACCTGCTGCCCGCCCTGCCCGCCGCCTGGCCCGCCGGCCAGGTAACGGGCCTGCGCGCCCGCGGCGGCTTCGAGGTGGCCGACCTGCAGTGGGCGAACGGTACCCTCACCCGCCTAACGGTGCGCTCGGCCCTAGGGGGCTCCCTGCGCCTACGGGTGCCCAAGGGGCTGCGCCTCGCCAAAGGCCCCGCCCTCGCGCCCGCCGCCGGCCCCAACCCCAATGCCTTTTACCAGCAAGGCCGCTACTTCGAGCAGGCAACTGGTGGTGCCGCGCCAGCTACCCCCGGTGCCTGGGACGAGTACGACCTGCCCACCAAGCCCGGCCGCAGCTACACGCTGGAGTGGACCCGGTAAGGAAGTAAGAGGGTAGTTAGAACGGTGAGTGGGTAAGTAAGAACGTCATGCTGAGCTTGTTGAAGCATCTCTACAGAACGTCACCCGGACGATGCGGTAGAGATGCTTCGGCTTCGCTCAGCATGACGTTCTTACTTACCCACTTAATCCCTTACCCTCCTACCTTACTTCACTACCTCCACCCAGCCCTTGGTGGTGCTGCCGTTGGGCAGCTTGAAGAGGTAGTAGTACACGCCCGCCGCGATGCTGGGGTCGTTGCCGCCCCAGTAGTTGCTGTCGTTGTTGTAGTTGGTGGTCGAGTACACCTGGCGGCCCCAGCGGTTGAAAATCGTCATGGTGTTGCCGGGGTAGAGGCTCACGTTCAGGATTTCGAGCTTGTCGTTCTGCCCGTCGTTGTTGGGCGTGATGATGTTGTAGAACGCCAGGCCGTTGGTAAACTCTGCGCAGGCCGTGTTGGAGTTGGACTGCAGCGCCGCGCTGGCCCCCGCCGCCGACACGGCCACCACCCGGAAGCACTGCGAAAAGCCCTGCCCGCCGTTGGCCGAGGTGTAGCTGAACACGTTGGCCCCTAGGGTCGCCACCAGGGCGTAGCCGCCGGCATCGTTTTGCTTATACACCAGGTAGTTGGCTACCGTAAATCCGTCGTAGGCCGTCCAGCTCAGGTTCGAGGCGCCCTGGTCGCGGGGGGTGCTGGGGTTGCCGGGCACGGCCACGGCCCGCACCAGCACGGTGGTTTGGGGCGTGGTGCCGGGCAGCAGGTCGCCGCAGCCGTTGGTGAGGGCCAGGCTGTACTGGTAGGCGGTTTGGGCGGCGTTGGCGGTGGCGTCCACGTACGTGGTGGCGGTGGCGGCTACGGTGCCCACGGTGGTGTAGGTGCCGGTGCTACCCGCCTCGCGCCGCAATACCTGCACCTGATTGGGCGTGGCAGCGGCATTGGCCACGCTGAAGGTGAGCGTGACCTTGGTATTGTCAGTGGCTACTACCGAGGCCAGCGTCAGCTGCGGCGCCTGCGCGTTGTCGGGCACCACAGTAGCGGCTACGGCCGTGCCCGCGCAGCCGTACTGCGAGGTTTCGGTCACGCTCACGGTGGCATTGGCAGTTAGGGTAGTGGGGAAGTTGACGGTGACGCTAGCCGTGCCCTGGCCGGCCGTAACCGTGCCGCCCGTCACCGCCCACTGGAAAGTGCTGGTGCTAGCGGCGTTGGCCACAGCGTAGGTGAGCGTGCGGGTGGCCGGGCACACGAAGCGCGGCCCGCTAATGGTGATGGCGCCGGGCCTAGGGTCTACCGTGAACGACTTGGTGTAGAGCGGACCCGCGCAGCCCCCGCTGTTGGTTTCGCGCGCGGTGAGGGTGTAAGTGCCCACGGCCGTGCTGGCCGCAATGCTCACGCTGCTGCCGGTGCTGGCCAGCGCCACGCCATTCAGCTGCCAGGCGTAGGTCGAGCCGCTGGCACCCCCTAGGGTGTAGGTCTGGGCGCCGCTGTTCACGCAGAAGCGGTCGGGGCCCTGGATGACTAGCGCCGTACTAGGCGAGGGCTTCACGGTAATGTAGAGCGTGTCGCTGACGCCGCGGCAGATGCCACCGGCCGGGTTGCTGGTTTGCGTCACCACCAGCTTGGCCACGCCGGCCGTGGCAAACTGGACGCTGGTGCTGTTACCGGTGCTGGTGAGCGTGCCCTGCGCCGAGCCAAACAGCTGCCAGGCAAACGATGACCCATTCACGGCCGGGGTGGTGTAGGTGTAGGGCCCATCGGCCTGGCACACACTGCCGGGGCCGCTGGGCTTCACCGTTTGCAGCAGCTGGTTGATGGTGACGGCCAGCGTCGTGGCCGGCGAGGGACACCCTAGGGCACTCACGCTCACCGCGCTCACGGTGCCGGTGCCGGCCGCGCCCCAGTTTACGGTAATGCTGGCCGTGCCCTGGCCGCTGGCAAGGGTGCCGCCCGTCACGGTCCACTGGTAGCTGGGGTTGGCCGGGTTCTGGATGGCGTAGGCAATGCCGCCCACCGTGGGGCACACCGAGGTGGTGCCCACAATGGGCTCGGCCGCCGGGGCGGGATTCACCTTCACCGTTACCTGGGCGGTGCTGGCGCAGCCGTTGGCCGTCAGCTGCACGCTTGTGACGGTGTAGGTCGTGGTTTGGGTGGGGCTGAGGGTAAACACGCTGCCCGAGCCCGAAACCGGCCCGCCCGCCACGGTGTAGGCCGGGCCCGCCCCGCTCACCGTGATGCTGGTGCTGCTGCCCTGGCAGATGGTGAGGTTGCCGGCCACTGTGAGGCTAGGAGCCGGCACCACCTGCACGCCCTGGCTCACCGAGTCGGTGAGGCAGCCGTACTGCGAGATGCCCTTGGCGATGATGGTGCCGCTGGCCGCCGTCCAGCGCACCTGCACGGGATTGGCGGTGGCGCTGCCCACGATGGTGCCGCCCACCACCCGCCAGCGCACCGTGGGCGCGGTGCCGCCGCTGGCCGTGTAGGTGTGCAGGGCGGTTTGGTCGCAGGCCACCAGGTCGCCGGCAATGGCGGTGGGGCCGCTGGGCAGCGTCACGGTGATGCGGAATACGTCGGCCACGGTTTTGCCGCCGCAGGCCTGGTCCTTCACCGTCACAGCCACGTCGTAGGGGTTGGCGCGGGCCTCGCCGCAGGTCGAATTATATACAAAGTTGCCCGCCACCGTGCCGTTGCCGGTAGCCGTGGCCGTGCCCGTGAGTGAGCCCGCCGCCACGGTGCCGGGGTTGCCGTTGAAGGTGGCGTTCAGGCCGCCCGTGCCGTCGAGCAGGGCGCTGTTCACGGTCATCAGCAGGGCGTGGCCCGCGCTTTGAGTGGCTGAAAGTGGAATGGTGAGGCTCTGGCCCGCCTCGATGGTGTAGGCCCTAGGCAGGGTAATGGCCGCCGGCAGCACCGGCGCCACCGTGCTGGGGCAGGCCGCCACAATCAGCTGCAAGTCGCGCCGGGTAGTGCCAATCAGCACCTCGCGCCCGTTGATGGTGCGGTACTCCTGCACGTCCACCGCCACCACGTACTTGCCCTGGGTGAGGGCGCCGTAGCGGGCCACGCCGGTGCTGGCGTTCAGCAGGGCGAAGTTGCCCGCGCCGGGGCCGAAGGGGTTGGCCGCCGAGTAGCCGCCGTAGTACGTCAGCGGGTTGGGCAGGGGCGGAAACTGGGTGGGCAGGTTTTGGCCCGACGAGGCAAACGTGCCGTAGGGCGTGCCAAACGAGTACACCAGGCGGTCGCCGTCGGCATCCACGGCGTTGTTGAGGCTGATGGTGGTATCGCCCTGGCACACAATGGCCACGGCCGTATCCGAGAACACCGGCGAGCGGTTGGGCCGCAGCGGGGGGGCTAGGGTGGTGTAGAGCGTCAGGGGCTGGTTGTTGCCCGTGGTCACCTCGTTGGTAATGTCCACGTTGCGGGCGGTGCGGGTAAACACGGCGTAGAAGCCGCTAAGCGAGGTGGCCGGCAGGTATACCTGGGCCGTAAACTTTTGCAGCTTAAACGGCTGGGACGGCCCCTGCACGGTGCAGCCCGCCGGCACGGACGGCGTGAGCGTGCGCGAGATGGTGTAGTAGTTAATATCCAGCGAGCCGTTGCTCACCACCGCGCCCGAGTTCGCTACCACGTTCACGCCCGAAACCAGCGTGATTTTGGCGCCCGTAGCCAGGTCGTAAATACCCACCAGCGCGTCGGTGTTGGGCTGGGCCGCGCCGGCCAGCGCGTTGTTGTAAATCGTGACGGTTATCTCGTAGTGCACCGGGGCGGCCGTGGGGCCGTTGCTGTCGAGGTAGCGGTAGGTCATTTCGCCGCCCAGCAGGTGGGTGGCCGCCGCCGGCCCGCCGGCCAGCAGCACCAGCAGCAGCGCCAGCCAGTGTCCCCGCGCAAGTAAACGTAGTAGCATAGAAACTGGAGGATGAGAGTTTTGCAGAAGAGTAAGTCGCGCGCGGTGCCCTAGGGCCGCTGGGTGCTATAAAAGGAAAAGTAACGTCATGCTCATCTGGCGTCCGCTTGTCGAAGCATCTCTACCGCATCGTTGAACGGAACTCGAATGGCGTGGTAGAGATGCTTCGCGGGGCTCAGCATGACCGCCTTTTTTCAGCATGACCGCAGTTATTAGTCACTAATCACTAGTAGTTAGTCACTATTTACTGCCGCACGATGCGGCGCAGCGCCGTCTGGCCCTGCTCGTTGGTGAGGCGCACTAGGTAGAGGCCGGCCGGCAGCGCGGCCAGGCGCAGGGTGGCGGGCGCGCCGGTGGTCAGGCGCAGGTCTTGGGCTAGCAGCTGGGCGCCCAGCACGTTTTCCACCACCACGGCGTAGCGGCCGTTGGCACTGGCCTCGCTCACCTGCACCTGCACGTCGCTATCGGTGGGGTTGGGGCTGAGGGTGAGGGCGGGCAGCGCCTGGCTGGCCTGGGTGGCCAGGGCCGTGCTGGGCACCACCAGGTAGTCTTCCACCTCGCCCTCGCCAAAGTTGGTGGCGCAGGCCGTGGCCGTGCTGCTGCTGAGGGCTACCACCACGCGCATGCGGGTGGCGGCCAGGTTGCTGGGCACGGCGATAGTAGTGGTAGCGCTGTTTTGCAGATTGCCGGTGCCGTTGTACACCAGCTCGCCGCCGTTGCCGGTGCCGTTGGAGAAGATGCCGTCGCGGTTGTAGTCAATCCAGACGGCGGTGCGGTGCAGCAGGCTCGAATTGATAGTCACCGTCAGGGTTTGGCTGCCGCCCGGCTGCAGCGCTATGGTCGGGCTGCTGTAGAGCGCGTAGCCGCCCGTGGCGTTGCCCGAGGTATTGCCGAAAGCCGTGCCGCCCGCCGGGGCCGCCACGGCCACGTTCGTAATCCAGAAGCTGCTGGTGCCGCCGCTGGCGTAGCCGCCGTTGCTGGTGCAGTAGGTCAGGCAAGGCACCTGCACTTGTAGGTAGTTGGGCTGGGTGAGCGTGTTGCTGCCGTTGGCATTGGTGGCCGTCAGCGCCACCGAGTAGGTGCCGGCGGTGGCGAAGACAATCTGCGGGTTTTGGGAAGTGGCCGAGGTGCCGTTCACAAACGATACGCCCGCACTGGGGCTCACCGCCCACTGCCAGCTGGTGGGCCCGTTGCTGCTTTGGTCGCTGAAGGTGTAGGTGTTGGCGGGCGTGGTGCACACCCCGGCCACGTAATTTGAGGTGAAGGCCGCCACCGGCGGATTCACGTTGGGCACCGCCGTCACGCTGTAGTCTTCCACCTGGCCCGAGGTGGGGGCGGTGCAGGGCTGGGGGTTGGTGCCCGCCGCGTCGGCCACCACGCGCAGGCGCAGCGGTTGGTTCAGCACAGCCGTGCCCGGCACCGTGATGGTGGCGCTGGGGTTAGCCGTGTTCAGCGCCTCAAATACCTTTTCGTTGCTGGTAAAGGCGCCGTCGTTGTTCAGGTCGAGCCAGGCGCGGGTATCGTGCCGCAGGGTGCCGCCCGTCGAAACGGCCAGCTGGTAGCCCACGCCCACCGCCAGGCTGGTGCGCTGGGCGCAAGTAAAATCCTGGTAGCCCGCGCTGCCATCGGCCGAAGCGTTGCTGATGCTGCCTAGCCGCACCAGCGTGATGCCGTAGTTGCAGCAGTAGCTGCTGGCGGCCAGGCCAGTGCAGGTAGTGGCGGCAGGCAGGGCGGGGTTGTAGGTGATGGTGGTAGCGGCGCTGGTGCTGCTGCCCGCCGCGTTGGTGGCCGTCAGCGTCACTTGGTAGGTGCCGGCGGCGGTGTAGCAGTGCTGCGGGCTTTGGGCGGTGCTGCTGGTGTTGTCGCCAAAGTTCCAGCGCCAGCTGGTGGGGCCGTTGGCGCTCTGGTCGCTAAACTGCACGCAGCCCGAGCAGGTAGTGGTCACGTCGGTGCCGAAGGCGGCCGTGGGCGGGCTGGCGTTGGCCACCAGCGTCACGGCGTAGTCCTCGTCCTGCGAGTATTGCGGGGTGGCGCAGGCCGTGGGCGCGGCCAGGTCGGCAAAGTCGGAAGCCACCCGCATGCGCAGCTTGGTGCCCAGGGTGGCCGTAGCCGGCGGCGTAATGGTGCCGGTGTGCAGCATCTTGTTGTCCGACGAAAACGCCAGCTCGCTGCCCGCAAAGGTGCCGTCGTTGTTGTAGTCAATCCACACCCGCACGTTTTCGTTGGCCTTGGTGCCATTCTTGATGCTAATGGCCGTGGCCGTGCTCACCGTCAGGCTGGTGCCCACCGTGCAGCTGTAGTCCTTGTAGCCGTCGGTGTAGCCGGCGGTGCTGTTGTTGATGGTGCCCAGCGTCACGTTGTAGATGCCCATCTGGTAGACCGAGGTAAGCGAGCTGGCCGCCGAGGCCGCGCCGGGCGTGCAGGTGGCCGCGCCGGGGCACTGCGCCCACCCGAGGGCCGGCAGCAGCCCGCCGAGTGCACTTACCCAGAAACGTAGTTTTAGCAGCATAGAAGAGGGCGGGAAGGTGAGGGCTAGGTGAAAGGGTAAGGTACTGAATTCAGGCTTAAAATGGCCCTGGTACACACGCCTTAAAGGTACGTGCAAAGAAAGTCCAGTTCAGTCGATAAATCGACCAATTAGCGCCTGGGCTAGAAATTCGTGCTTGCGCGCCGGCCGCCCGGCGCAGCGAGGCGGCGGCCCCTAGGGTGCCGCCAGCCCCTCAGGCTTGGTGGGGCCGGGCGTAGGTTTGCGGCGCGCCTGGCCCCGGTGGGCCCTAGGGCGTCCTTTTTGTTCTTCTCCCCCTAGGCTTTATGAAAAACCAGGTAGTTCTCATCACCGGCGGCACCTCGGGCATCGGCCGGGCCTGCGCCTTCGAGTTTGGCCGGGCCGGCGCCCGCGTCGTCGTCACGGGCCGCGACGCGGCGAAGCTGGCCGGCACCGCCCAGGCCCTAGCCGCCGCCGGCATCGAGCACCGCACCGTAGCCGGCGACGTGGGCGTGCTAACCGACGCCAACCGCGCCGTGGCCGACACCATCGCCGCCTTCGGTCGCCTCGACGTGCTCATCAACAACGCCGGCCTGAGCATGCGCGCCAAATTTGCCGATGTGGACGTGCGGGTGCTGGAGCAGCTCATGCAAACCAACTTCTTCGGCACCGTCTACGTCACCAAAGCGGCGCTGCCCTACCTGCTCGAAAGCAAGGGTACGGTAGTGGGCGTCAGCAGCATAGCCGGCTACCGGGGGCTGCCGGGCCGCACTGGCTACTCGGCCTCCAAGTTTGCCATGAACGGCTTTCTCGAAGCCCTGCGCACCGAGCTGCTGCCCCAGGGCGTCAACGTGCTCACGGCCGCGCCCGGCTTCACGGCCTCCAACATCCGGCACACCGCCCTGCTGGCCAACGGCCAACCCCAGCACGACACCCCGCGCGACGAAGCCAAGATGATGACCAGCGAGGAAGTGGCCCAGCACCTGCGCCAGGCCGTGGCCAAGCGCCAGCGCAGCTTCGTGCTCACCGGCGAGGGCAAGCTGGTTGTCTTCCTCAACAAGTGGCTGCCCGGCCTGATGGACAAGATGGTCCTCAACAACTTCCGCAAGGAAGAGGGCGAGCTGTAAATGAGTAAAAAGGCGGTCATGCTGAGCCTGTCGAAGCATCTCTCCCGCGTTACTAACCCCAACGTCAGGAGTTACTTGCGCGGCAGAGATGCTTCGACAGGCTCAGCATGACCGCCTTTTTACTCACTTACTCATTTACTCACTCCACCACCAGCGCGTCGGCGGCGCGCACGTAGGCCATGCGCTCCTGCCAGCGCACACGCAGCCAGATGTCCTGGCGGCCCAGCACGGGCAGGCGGTCGCCGGGGGTGGCGGTGCTGAGCCAGGTGGCGCCGGCGCTGGGCCCCGCCATCAGGGCTGCGCCGGGCCGCACCACTATGCCAGTGGGCCTAGGGCGCAGGCCGTACAGGAAGGCTCCGGTGGCCAGCAGGTAGGCGCCGTAGGTTAGCCAGGTGGCGCGGCGCGCCTGGCGGCGCCGCAGCCCCAGTCCGGCGGCCCCCAGCACGGCCCCCAGCAGCAGCACTTGCAGGGTGGGGTTGTAGTAGCGCGTCCCCCAAATGCGCAGCTCCTGCTGCCAGGTGCTGGGGTAGCCCACCAGCCGCTGCCGCTGGGCCAGTCCCACCAGCCGCTGCCAGGTGTCGAGGCGCGGCTGCCGGGCCAGGGCCAGGTTCAAATACAGCATTTCGGCGGGCAGGTGGCCTAGGCGGTGCTCGGCGTAGGCCAGGCGCAGCAGCAGCTGCCCCGACACCTGCCGCCGCCGCCACACCTGGGCCCGGTAGAGGGGCACGGCCGCCGCATACTGCCCTTTTGCAAACAGCGAGTCGGCCCGCCGCAGCGTTGCCGAGGGAACCGCCGCCGCGTTAGAGAAAAAAAAGTTGTCGGCCCGCGCTGGCCCCAACTGCCCGAGTAGCAACAGGATAAGCGCCAGCAGCCGGCGCAGTGGGGGGCTAAGCAAGAGTTTTTTTTGCAGCAAGGTTGTCAGAACGAAGAAGGGGCTGTACTTTTGCACCCACAAAAACGGAAACGCCGGGTTTGTCGCACAAAAGTACCGGTTCTGTAGCTCAGCTGGTAGAGCAGTACACTTTTAATGTACGGGTCCTGGGTTCGAATCCCAGCGGAGCCACCAAAAGCCCGCTAGCAAGTTGCTAGCGGGCTTTTTCTTTTTACCGCCCCTAGGGCTGCCTCCGGCGCGGCTTTGCCCGCCGGGCCGGCACATCCGTTCAACGCTCTGCGCCCACCCCCGGCGCGCCCTCTGCCATGCTCCAAAACGACCTCCTGCTCCGCGCCGCCCAGGGCCTGCCCACCGAGCGCACCCCCGTCTGGCTCATGCGCCAGGCCGGGCGCATCCTGCCCGAGTACCGCGCCGTGCGCGCCCGCCTCTCCGGCTTCAAGGAGCTGGTGGAAACGCCCGAGCTGGCCGCCGAGGTCACTATTCAGCCCGTCGATGCGCTCGACGTAGACGCCGCCATCATCTTCTCCGACATCCTGGTGGTGCCCGAGGCCATGGGCCTGACCTACGAGATGGTAGAGGCGCGGGGCCCCTTCTTTCCCGAAACCATCAAGAGCGCCGCCGACGTGCAGAAGCTGCGCGTGGCCGACCCCGCCGAGCACCTGGGCTACGTGCTCGACGCTCTGCGCGTAACCAAGCGCGAGCTGCATGGCCGGGTGCCGCTCATCGGCTTCGCGGGCGCGCCCTGGACCATCCTGGCTTACATGGTGGAGGGCCACGGCTCCAAAACCTTCAGCAAGGCCCGCCGCCTGCTCTACCAGGAACCGACCCTTGCCCACCAGCTGCTCGAAAAAATCACCGTCACCACCATTGCCTACCTGCAAGCGCAGGTAGAGGCCGGCGCCGACCTAGTGCAGGTGTTCGACTCGTGGGCCGGCATCCTGCCGCCCGCGCACTACCACGAGTTTTCGGCCCGCTACATTGCCCGCATCAGCGAGGCGCTGGCGCCGCTGGTGCCCGTCACGGTGTTTGCCAAGGGCGCCTGGTGGGCCGTGGAGGACTTTGCCCACTCGCCCGCCCGCACCATCGGCCTCGACTGGAACCAGAGCCCTAGGGAGGTCCGCCGGCAGGCGCCCGGCAAAACCCTGCAAGGCAACCTCGACCCCTGCGCCCTCTACGGCACTCCCGAGCAAGTAAAAGCCGCCACTGAAGCCATGCTGCGCGAGTTTGCCGGCGGCCCCCACATCGCCAACCTCGGCCACGGCGTCTACCCCGATACGCCCGCCGAAAACGTTAAGGTTTTTGTGCAAACGGTGAAGGCTTGGCGGGGGTAACTTGGCGGCACATAGCTACTAGATGTATTTCTGAAGTAATAAAACTGAGAAGAACGTCATGCTGAGCCTGCCGAAGCATCTCTACCACGCCGTTGAACGATTGGCTAACGGCGCGGTAGAGATGCTTCGGCAGGCTCAGCATGACGTTCTTCTTCGGAAATCTTTATTCAAGAACAAGTCTACCCTAAGTTGCGTGAGCCGATGGATGAGGATAGTGTTTTGCTTGAATTAAACCAGCGATGGGGTTGCGACCTGCCTTCCGGATGGGTCCCAATCACTGGTCCGGCAAAATTCTCGGAAGAACTAGAAATGTACGGAGCAGAGACTTTTGCTGAACAGTTTGATGGCAAGCTCCCGACACTTCTTGAACGAACTTTCAACGTTTCAGAACTTTACGAGATTACCGAAGAAGGGACGGTAAAAATTGTTGCCCTGACTAACTGCTTGTTTCAGTACAGTGGCTTAGAGCACATGTATACCGACCAATCATTCCAGTTTTTGCTGTACTTCTCGCACGAATCTTCGGTAACAGCAGGTGGCAAAGCGTTAGTGAATTTAATTCACCAAACTTGGCCAGAATCAATAAGACACTTTTGGCCTGATTCCCTTTAATTGAAATGCCCCTGATAGCCCCCGAATACGGGACCGCCTTTTACGTGCTGTCGCTGCTGCTATCCGGTGGGCTGTTTTTCTGGCTGCGGCGGTTGTTTCGGCGGCGGCTGGCCAGCGAGGCGGCGGTGCTGGCGGCTACCGTGCTGGCCTCGGTGCTGGCCATGCCGTTTGTCGTGTTTGGGCTGGTGGTGCTGTTCCACTTCCTCGCCCGCTCGTAGCGTCGCCATGGCTACCGAAGCAGAAAAGATGCTGGCCGGCGAGCTGTACGCCGCCTTCGACCCCGCCCTGGTGGCGGCCCGCACCCGCGCCAAGCGCCTGCTGCACCGCCTCAACGTGACTGAGTACGTGGTGGGCGAGGCCGCCCGCGCCATCCTGGCCGAACTGCTGCCCCACGCCGGCGAAAACCTGTGGGTCGAGCCACCCTTCCACTGCGACTACGGCCACAACATCTACTGCGGGGCCAACGTGTACTTCAACGTGAACTGCGTGGTGCTCGACGCGGCGCGCATCACCATCGGCGCCAACGTGCTGTTTGGGCCCGGCGTGCAGCTCTACGCTGCCACGCACCCCCTAGACGCCCCCACGCGCCGCACCCTGGAGCTTGCCCGCCCCATCAGCATCGGCGACGACTGCTGGCTGGGCGGCGGCGCCATCGTGTGCCCCGGCGTCAGCATCGGGGCGGGCTGCGTCATTGGCGCCGGCGCCGTAGTTACCAAGGATGTGCCGCCCTACTCGCTGGCCGTGGGCAACCCGGCGCGAGTAATTAAAAGCCTGCGGTAGTTGCTGTGAATAGCTGTACCGCGGACTCTGTGAGTCCGCGCGTAGTAGGATTTGCCGCTCAAATTCGCGGACTCACAGAGCCCACGGTACGAGTATATCGACTCTAAATTCGCCCTAGGGTGCAAGAATGCTCGCGCTCGGACTGCAAGTCCAAGCTACAGCCCAGCGGCCTCAGCTTCTTGCAGCAGCAGGGTTTTCTCGATGGGCACCACGCCTACCTGCTCGCACACCAGGCCGCCGCCCAGGTTGGCCAGCGCGGCCGTGAAGGCGGCGGGCTGCCCTAGGGCCACGCAGCAGGCCGCGATGCTGATAACCGTATCGCCGGCGCCCGACACGTCGGAGATGGTGCGCAGGTGGGCCGGCAGGTAGGTTTTCGCGTCGCCCTGCTGAGCAAAGACACCGTGCTCCGAGAGCGTCACCAGCACCGTATCGGGCTGCAGCAGCTCGCGCAGGCGGGCCACGGCGGCCTCGAAGCCGGCTGGGTCGGCGGTGGGCGGGCCAAACTCCAGCTTCATGCCTTCGCGCAGCTCCTTCAGGTTAGGTTTGAAGAGAGTGCAGCGGCGGTAGGCTAGGAAATTCTTCTTCTTAGGGTCTACCACCGTAGGCACGCCGCGCTGCCGGGCGCGGGCAATGCACTCGGTAATAATGCCTTCGCTGAGCACGCCTTTGTCGTAGTCCTCAAAAATCACCACGTCGGCGCGGGGCAGCAGGTCGTCGTAGGCGGCTAGCAGCTGGGCGGCTTCCTCAGCGTTGAGGTCGGTTTCGACCTCCGAGTCAATGCGCACGAGCTGCTGCCCGGCGGCCAGGATGCGCTGCTTGTGCGTAGTAGGGCGGTGTCGGCTGCGGATGACACCGTCGGCCGGCAGGTCGCGCTGGTGCAGCAGGTGCAGCAGCTGGTCGCCGCCGGCATCGTCGCCCACTACGGCGCACAGCAGCGGGGTGGCCCCTAGGGCCTGCACGTTAAGGGCCACGTTGGCGGCGCCGCCCAGGCGGTTTTCGGTGCGCTCCACGTTCACCACCGGCACCGGCGCCTCGGGTGAGAGGCGCGAGGCGCGGCCCCACACGTAGGCATCAACCATGACGTCGCCCACGATGAGCACGTGCAGGCGGCTAAACTTCTCAAACAACTCGGGCAGTGGGGTAGGGGCAGCAGCGGACATAGGGCCGCAAAGGTACTTCTGTACGGTACGTCAGCCTTCACTATCCACTAATTGGAATAGTAGAGTATAATTCTATGAAGAATTATTTCTTTTAAAAAGGGATTTGAGTTTAGAGGTAATTACTTCAATAATGGTTCTATTGGGCTTTGTGTTGTCAAAAAAATCTGGATGAAAGACGGCATCTTTCTGGTCTTGTATAATTCGTTGTGCAAAATCTGCTGGATTAAAGTCGCTTGTTTGGGCTACTAGTGCAGTAAAGTATTCAATTACTTTATCCTGTGGTAACAGAAGGTTAGTTGTATCTATGTTGGCCATTTGAAGTGTGGCTATGTATCCAGTATCTCCCATTATTAATGCGTAGCTATCCCATAAAGGTGCCGTTTGTTCCCACAATCCAAACTCGCTTTGACTTATAAAGATGACTTTTGAATCGATGTCAAATATTATGCATTCTTGCGTGGCATCGTCTTCGTTAGGTAAGTTATATCTTGGTTTTCTTTGTAGTAACTCGATAATTTTTGGGCCATAGCTAATAATTGATTCTACAGATAAATTGCCAGTACTAGTTACAAATAATTCGTTTGAGTGTTTTATGAGCACAGTCACAGTAATCCATTCTTCTACTTTATCATCAATGACATCTTCCTCAGAAGGTATGTCGAGTTTTGAAAATTCCTGCTTAGATACATAATCAATAGCTAATATTTTTTCAGCGTCATACATGCCATTTGAGAGATGCTCGATAGTCCAACCTGTCCATTTGTCTCGTAGTGCCTGTAGATAATAACTAATTACGGATGTAACATTAGGTATTTCCCATGACCAGAAACATAGGTGCTTATTAAGTATATCAATAATAACACAACCTTCAATCCATGGGTAGTTTATGATTTCATCTACTATCTTGCATTCGTTGACATACTTTAAAAACCTTTTTTCGCCAAGATATAAGTCTTGTGCTATACAATTGGCGCGCCAATGGGTGTAGTGAATAGTAAGCTTGTCCTGGTTCTTGATAATATAATTTGCTCTTTGCCCCATTTAAGTGAAGGTTTTAGTTTGTCTGCAATATACAGTTCGCGTCTATTGCTAACAGTCTTAATTCAGCTTTTCGCTGAATTAAGACTGTTAGCAATAGACGCGAACTGAAACTACCCTTCCGCCCTTAATACCGCCAGCGGCGGCTGGCTCAGCACCGAGCGGCTGTTGAGCCAGCCGATGATGGCCGTGAGGGCCGCCACCAGCAGCACCAGGGCCGGCAGCCAGGCTAGGCTGCCTAGAGCCAGCGGCGCCTCAAACACCCAGTAGGCCAGGGCCCAGGCGGCCAGGGCAGCCAGCACCACGCCGGCCAGCGCGGCCAGGGTGCCCAGCAGGGCGTATTCGAGCAGCGTGATGCGGGCAATTTGGCGGCGGCTGGCCCCTAGGGTGCGCAGCAGCACGCTTTCGCGGGTGCGCTGGTAGCGGCTGATGAGCACCGACGAGGCCAGCACCAGCAGCCCGGTGAGGATGCTGAAGCCCGCCATGAAGCGGATAACGAACGAGATTTTGCCCAGAATGTCATCCACCGTTTGCAGAATCAACCCCAGGTCAATGGCCGACACGTTGGGGAACTGGCGCACTAGGCCCTGCTGGGTGGCGGCCAGCGCGGCAGTGCTGGGCGTGCGCGTGAGGATGACGTGGAACTGCGGCGCATCTTCGAGTACACCGCTGGGGAACACGACCAGGAAATTGGTTTGCACCCGGCCCCAATCGACCTCGCGCGAGCCGCCCACCACTACGTCGAGCGGCGCGCCCTGCACGTTGAAGCTCAGCGTGTCGCCCAGCTTGAGGTGCACGCGCTGCAAGTAGCTGTTATCGACCGACACGCGGGGCAGGCCGCCGGCCACCGCCCGCTGCGGCGGCGTGCCCGACACCAGCTTTTCGGTCTTGCTGAGCGTGTCGCGGTACGTGACGCGGTACTCGCGGGTGAGCGCCCAGGGCGGAATGCCGTTGGCGGTATCTTTCTTGAGCTGCGACACGGTGCGGCCGTTGATGGCGGCCAGGCGCATCGTCACAATGGGTACGCGCTGGATGATGGGTAGGCGCTGCTGGGCCAGCAGCTGCTCGACGCCGCGCTGCTGCTCGGTTTGGATGTCGAAGAGCACCAGATTGGGCTGCTCACCGCCGCCCGCCAGCTGCACCCGGCCCAGCAGCACGCCCTGCACCAGGTAGAGCGTGGCCAGCAAAAACGTGCCCAGGCCCAGGGACAGGATGAGCGTAACCGTCTGGTTTTGGGGCCGGAACAGATTGGCAAGCCCCTGCCGGGCCACGTAGCTCCAGCCGGTGGGGAAGAAGCGGCGCAGCAGCCAGCGCAGCCCCAGCCCCAGGCCCGTGAGCGCCCCTAGGGCCACCAGCAGCCCGGCTGCGAAGCCCAGCGCTAGCTTCCAGTCGCGGGTTTGGAAGTACGAAAAGCCCAGCACAAACGCCGCAATGAGGCCCAGCACCAGCCCGCGCAGTGGGTCGGCGGGCGTCGTGTCCTCGTCGTAGGCCGAGCGCAGCACCCGCAGCGGCGACACCCGCCGGATGCTGAGCAGCGGCAGCAGCGCAAACAGCACCGCCATGGCCAACCCCGTCAGCAGCCCCAGGCCCACCGAGGCCGGCGACACCGCCACGCTCACCTGCACCGGCAAAAAGCCGCCCAGCACCCGCGGCAGCACCAGCTGCACCACCGCCCCTAGGGCCGCCCCAATAGCCGCGCCCAGCAGCCCCAGGCCGCTGGTTTGGATGAGGTAGATGAGCAGCGCCTGCCGCCCGCTGGCGCCCAGGCAGCGCAGCACGGCCACGCTGCCCAGCTTTTCCTTCACGTAGAGGCTCACGGCGCTGGCCACGCCCACGCTACCCAGCAGCAGCGCCACAAAGGCCACGAGGCTCAGAAACCGGGTCAGGTCCCGGAACGAGCGGCCGGTGCTTTGCTGGCGGCTGGCCACGGTGTCGGTGTCCACGCCCGTAGCGTCGAAGCGCGCCTGCAGGGGCTTGATGGCGGCGGCCACGTCCTGGCCCGGCGCAAACTGGTAGTAGGTGCGGTACTGCACCCGGCTGCCGCGCTGCACCAGCCCGGTTTGGGGCAGGTACTTGATGGGAATGAACACCTTAGGGGCCACCGCCGCGCTAAAGCCGCTTTGGCCCGGCGTGGCCAGTACCCGCCCCACAATGGGTAGCGTAAGGGTGCCCACTTTCACCGAGTCGCCCACGCGGGCGTCGAACTGCGCCAGCAGCACGTCATCTACTAGCGCCCCGTTGCCGCGCCCGGCCCGAAAGTCGGCGCTGGCGGCAGCGGGCTGAGTTTCCCAGGCGCCGTAGTAGGGGAAGCCGGACCCCAGGGCCCGCACCTGCGCCAGCCGCACGCCCTTGGTGCGCGGAAACGACACCAGCGAGGCAAACGACACCTCCTCGGTGCGCGTGCGCCCCAGCCGCCCTAGGGCCGGCTTCAGGGTAGAGTCGATGGGCTGGCTCGACGACACCACTAGGTCGGCGCCCAGCAGCTCACGCGCCTGCTCGCTGATGCTGCGCGCTAGGTTGTCGCCAAACGAATTGATGCCTACCAGCGCCGCAATGCCCAGCACGATGCTCGACATAAACAGCGCCAGCCGGGAGCGGCTGCGGCGCGAGTCGCGCCAGGCCATGGTAACTAACCAACTGAAATTCATAGATGTGTTGCGCAGACTTGCAGTCCGCCTATCGACTAATAATGAGCCCTAGGGCTGGGCTACGCTGTCCGCGCAACCTCGCCCTCCACCACGCGGCCGCCCTTCATGCGCAGTACGCGCTGGGTTTTGGCGGCCAGCTCCAGGTCGTGCGTTACCAGCACCAGCGTGGTGCCGGCTTCCTTATTCAGGTCGAACAACAGCTGCTGCACTGTGTCGCCGGTGTCGGGGTCGAGGTTGCCGGTGGGCTCATCGGCGAAGAGGATTTGGGGGCGGTTGGCAAAGGCGCGGGCCAAGCTCACGCGCTGCTGCTCGCCGCCCGAGAGCTGCGCCGGGTAGTGGTGGCCGCGCTCGCCTAGGCCTACGCGCGCCAGCAAGGCCTGGGCGGTGCGGGCCACGTTGCGCTCGCCGCGCAGCTCCAGCGGCACCTGCACGTTTTCGAGGGCTGTGAGGGTGGGCAGCAGCTGAAAGTTCTGGAAAATAAAGCCCACGTGCTGGTTGCGCACCGCCGCCCGCTGGTCCTCGCTCAGCTTATCGAGCTGGATGCCTTGCAGCCACACGCTGCCGCTGCTGGCCCGGTCTAGCCCCGCGCACAGGCCTAGGAGGGTGGTTTTGCCGCTGCCGCTGGGGCCTACAATGGCCAGCGTGTCGCCGGCTTGCAGCGCAAAGCTGACTTCGTGCAGCACCGTGAGCTGGCGGCCGGCGCTAGTGTAAGTTTTAGTGAGGTTTTCGACTTGCAGGCTGTTCATGCAGTATAGTGGTCAGTTGTTCGTTGTCAGGGTTGCGTGCGCGTTCTCTCAAAAAGAACGTCATGCCGAGCTTGCGAGGAATCTCGCTTGCTTCGCTGAACGACCTCTAGGAGGCCTAGGCGAGATTCCTCGCAAGCTCGGCATGACGTTCTGTTAGCTGCCAGGGAGCACCAGTTAGGCTGCGCACCGGCGCGGCACGACGTTCTTTTTCAAAAACCGGCACCCCGCCACGCTCCTAACGTAAAGACGTATCCTGGCGGTCCATACTTTCGCCCTTCTCATGAACTTCTCTTTGCCCGCCGGCGCGCTGCTGCTGGCTTTGCTGGCCGCTGGCTGCCAGTCCGACTCGGCCTCGCAAGCCACCACGGCCGCCCCCGCGCCCGACGAAACGGCCGCCGCGTCGGCAGCTACTGCCCAAAAGAAAGACGCCATCCTCTTCTTCGGCGACAGCATTACGGCCGGCCTAGGAGTAGAACCCGACGAGGCCTACCCGGCCCTCATCGGCGACCGGCTCGACTCGCTGCACCTGCCCTACACGGCCGTGAATGCCGGCCTGAGCGGCGAAACCAGTGCCGGGGGCCGCTCGCGCATCAAGTGGGTGCTGGGCCGCCAGCCGGTGGGCGTCTTTGTGCTGGAGCTGGGCGGCAACGACGGCCTGCGCGGCCTGCCCCTCAGCAGCACTCGCCAAAACCTGCAAGCCATTATCGACACCGTGCGCCAGCTGAGCCCTAGGGCTAAAATCGTGCTGGCCGGCATGCAGATTCCACCCAACATGGGCCCCGCCTACACCGCTGATTTCAAGAGGCTCTACGGCGAGCTGGCCACCAAAAACCACCTCGTCCTCATCCCCTTCCTGCTCGAAGGCGTGGGCGGTGACCCCAAGCTCAACCAGCGCGATGGCATCCACCCCACGCCACAGGGCCATAAATTGGTGGCCCGCACCGTGTGGCACACCTTGCAACCCCTGCTAGCCCCCAGCAGCTAATGACGGCCCCCACCCTCGAAACCGAGCGCCTGCGCCTGCGCGCCTACCAGCCCACCGACCTGCCACCCTTGCTGGCCATGTGGCAGCAGCCGTCCTTCTACCAGCACCTCACCGGCCAGCCCGCCACCGAGAACGAGGTGTGGACCAAGCTGCTGCGCGATGCCGGCCTGTGGGCAGTGCTCGGCTACGGCTACTGGGCCATCGAGGAAAAAGCCACCGGCGCGTTCGTAGGCGCGGTGGGTTTCGCTGATTTCAAGCGAGTCCTCACGCCCTCGCTGGGCCATTACCCCGAAGCCGGCTGGATACTCGCCCCCCGCCTGCACAACCAGGGCTACGGCACCGAGGCCCTGGGGGCCGCCCTAACCTGGGGCGATTCCCACCTGCCCGAGCCGCGCACCGTGTGCATCATCAACCTGGCCAACGAGCCCTCGCGCCGCCTGGCCGCCCGACTCGGCTACCGCGAATACGCCCGCGCCGAGTTCAACAACACGCCCATCGCTACGCTAGAGCGCTTCCGGCCAGCCTAAGTGGGCTCACCGCCTCAACATCCCTAAGTAACCCTAGGCCCCCGCTTGCTGCGCCGCCTGCGTAGCCAGTCCGCGCAGCGGGCGTATCTGTGCAATCCGTTAAATCCGTTAAATCTGCAGTTAAATGACCCGCAGCGCGTCCACGTCCACCTCGTCGCGCAGCAGCTCTAGGTTGCGGTAGGCGAGGGGGCGGCCCGCATCGGTGCTCAGGCTGGGCGGCGGCCCCTCGCGCGCCACGTCGAGGGTGAGCTGCGTGAACTTGCGCACGCCCAAATATACCGCCACCGGCCGGGCTCCGTGCCGGTCGGCGTAGCCAGCCAGCGCCTGGTCGATTTCTCTTAATACCGTACTCATAGTGCGTTAATACTGAACGACAAAGCGAGGCGAAAAATAGTCATTATTCTGGGTCCGCGCAAGCTATCCGGCTTCGTATCGCCCGCGCGGCCCCACTTTTGCCGCCACCTATGACGACTCCCGCCCCCGACCCCGCCGCCCGGCCCATTGGCATCTTCGACTCTGGCATCGGCGGCCTCACCGTGGCCCGCGCCGTGGCCCAGCGCCTGCCCCACGAGCGGCTGGTGTACTTCGGCGACACCGCCCACCTGCCCTACGGCGAGAAAAGCACCGCCGCCATCCAGGCCTACTCCGTCAAGATTTGCGACGTGTTGCTGCGCCAGCACTGCAAGCTCATCCTCATCGCCTGCAACTCGGCTAGCGCCGCCGCCTACGAGCTGGTGCGCGAATACGTAGGCTCCAAGGCGCTGGTAGTGGGCATGATAGACCCCGTGTCGCAGTACGTGGGCCAGCACTACGCTGGGCGCCCGGTAGGCCTCATTGGCACCAAGCAAACGGTAGGCTCCAACAGCTACCGCAAAAAAATCGACCAGCTCGACCGCGGGGTGGACTTGCACGCCCTGGCTACGCCGCTGCTCGTAACGATGATTGAGGAAGGCCATTTCGAGAACCGCATCTCGGAGGTAATTATCCGCGATTACCTGGAGCACCCTGCGCTACAGGGCATCGACGCGCTGCTGCTGGCCTGCACCCACTTTCCGCTCATTAAGGCCGAAATTGAAGCCTATTATCAGGGCCAGGTGGCCGTGCTCGACCCCTCCGACGTGGTGGCCGCCACCGTGGCCGAGGCCCTGGCGCAGCGCGAGCTGCTGGCCCCGGCCGCCCCCACCCCCCCTAGGCACCACTTCTACGTCAGCGACTTCACGCGCTCGTTCGAGGAAAGCACCCGCATCTTCTTCGGTCAGGAGGTGCAGCTGGAGCACTATCCGCTGTGGGAGTAAGTGTATTTAGATGAGCAAAAGCCGCGTTAGTCGCCTTGCCCGCTACGGGCTACCGGTAATGGCCCTAGGGGCCTGCCCGCTGCCCAGCTACGCCCTGGCCGATAATTACATCTCGCAGCTACTGGGGAGCTTGCTGTTTATCGTGGCTGGCGGGGTAGCAGCCATTGCCGCCCTGAGCGCCTTGCTGGCGCTGGTAGCGGGCAGCGCCGCTACCAGCCGAAAGAGCGCTGTGGTGGCGGCGCTGGCCCTAGGGGCAGCTTTGCTGCTCAAGCCGGCGCCCAGCTACATCTTTCACCCGGAGGATGCTACTGCCCAGGTGCCGCACCCGTTTGGGCTAGTAATGCAGCCCGATACAACCGATACGCCGACACCCATTCCTGCGCTGCGCGACTACGACCCGGCCGCCGACAGCACCCACTTCGATAAATATTACACCTACATCAGCTCTATGCCGCAGCTGGTTGGCGGCAAAACCGAGGCCATCCAATTCGTGCAAAAATATTTGCGCTACCCCGCCGACGCGCGCCAGCACGAAATAACCGGCACGGTAGTGGTCAGCTTCGTGGTGGACGAGGCGGGTGAGGTGCACGATACCAGAATCGTCCGCGGCCTAGGCTACGGCTGCGATGAGGAGGCGCTGCGCGTGGTGCGAGGGTTGCCCACCTTTCAGAACAATGCTGCCGCGCCGGTACAGTTGACGTGGATGTTTTCTTTCCGCCCGCCCGAACTACCCGTGCAGTAGGTAGCAACAAAAAGGCGCTTCGCACAGCCGTGCGAAGCGCCTTTTTGTTAAGTAGCAAGTAGCTATACCGAGAAGCTCTCGCCGCAGCCGCAGGAGCGCGAGGCGTTGGGGTTATTAAACTGAAAGCCTTTGCCGTTGAGGCCGTCCGAGAAGTCAAGCTCGGTGCCGGCTAGGTAGAGGAAGCTCTTCATATCCACCACTACGCGCACGCCTTTATCCTCAAACTCCTGGTCCATGGGGCGCATCTCGTTGTCGAAATCCAGCTTGTAACTCAGGCCCGAGCAGCCGCCGCCGGCCACCGAGGCGCGCAGGCGGTAAGTGCTGTCCAGCTCGGCATCGTGTATCAGGTGCTCAATCTTGGCTTTGGCCTTATCCGAAACGGTAATCATATCGTTGCTAACTAAAGACGGCGTGGAAGAACAGGCAACCGCTGCGCGAGGCAGCTGGTCACGGCTCCCTAACAAAGATACCGCTAAGAAGGATTCTAAATAGCGCTAAACTCGCGAAATTTCCTTCACGGCTAAGCTGGCCGGTCGGAGTGCCCTAAGGACTTGCCGGGCGCCACGGCGTCGCGCACCAGCTGCTTCAACTCCTTGATGTCGGGGAAGCGGCCGGCGGCCTTGCGGTCAAATAGCTCGCGCCCATCTACCCACACCGTGAAGCGCCCGCTGGTGTCGGAGGGGTGCAGCAGTACGCCGTGCAGCTCGTCGGCGAAGGTCGTAAGCAGCTCCTGCGCCATCCAGGCCGAGCGCAGCAGCCAGTTGCACTTGGGGCAGTATTCGAGGGTGATGGTGGGTTTCATGAAGCGGCAGGATAAGAGATAGGCAATAAAGAACGTCATGCTCATCTGGCGTCCGCTTGCCGAAGCATCTCTACCGCATCGTTGAACGATTGCCCAACGGGCGCGGTAGAGATGCTTCGGCAAGCGGACGCCAGATGAGCATGACGTTCTATTAAAAAGCGAAAGCGCCCGCCGGACTAGCCAGCGGGCGCTTCTTAAAAAACTACCAGAACCTTAGTGGTGCGACTTCTCCAACTCCAAGGCGGGCAGGCCGTTCTTCACGCGGTAATCGTTGATGGCCATCTTGATGGCATCTTCGGCCAGCACCGAGCAGTGAATCTTAACGGGCGGCAGAGCCAGCTCCTCCACAATCTCCATATTGTCGATGGCCAGGGCCTCGTCCACGGTCTTGCCTTTCAGCCACTCGGTGGCCAGGCTTGACGAAGCGATAGCAGAGCCGCAACCGAAGGTCTTGAACTTGGCGTCGGTTATGGTATTGGTGGTTTCGTCCACCTCGATTTGCAGGCGCATGACGTCGCCGCACTCGGGGGCGCCAACCAGGCCGGTGCCTACGGTTTTCTTGCTTTTGTCTAGCGTGCCCACGTTGCGGGGGTTGCTGTAGTGGTCGATTACTTTATCGGAGTAAGCCATGGGAATTAATTAACAATTATCAGTGAGCAATTTATGGGAAAGCAACAACGAGCAATTGCTCATTGCTAATTACTTGGCTAGTGTTCGGCCCACTCGATGGTGTTGAGGTCGATGCCTTCTTTGTGCATCTCCCACAGGGGCGACATCTCGCGCAGCTTAGTAACAGCCTCCTTTACATGATTGATGGCGTAGTCGATTTGCTCGTCGGTGGTGAAGCGGCTCAGGCCGAAGCGCAGGCTGCTATGGGCGAGGTCGTCGCTGAGGCCCAGGGCCTTCAGCACGTAGCTAGGTTCGAGGCTGGCGCTGGTGCAAGCCGAGCCGCTCGATACGGCCAGGTCTTTCACGCCCATCATCAGGCCTTCGCCTTCCACGTACTTAAAGCTGATATTGGCCACGTGCGGCAGGCGGTGCTCTACCGAGCCGTTCACGTAGCTTTCTTCGAGCGTCAGCAACTCCTTTTCGAGCTGGTCGCGCAGCTTGCTTAGGCGCTCGGCGTCGGCCGCCATTTCGAGGCGGGCTAGCTCGCAGGCCTTGCCGAAGCCCACGATGCCGGGCACGTTGAGAGTGCCCGAGCGCATGCCGCGCTCGTGGCCGCCACCGTCCATCTGGGCGGTTACTTTCACCCTAGGGTTCTTGCGGCGCACGTAGAGGGCGCCCACGCCCTTGGGGCCGTACATCTTGTGGGCCGTGAAGGCCATCAGGTCGATGCCATCGGCCAGCACGTCCACCGGAATCTTACCCACGGCCTGGGTGCCATCGGTCATGAACAGGGCGCCGTGCTTGTGGGCGATGGCGGCAATTTCGCGGATGGGCTGGATGGTGCCCGTCTCGTTGTTGCCGTACATGATGGTCACCAGGATGGTCTGGGGCGTCATAGCCGCTTCCAGCTCCTCCAGGCTGATGAGGCCCTGCTCGTTGACGGGCAGGTAAGTGACCTTGCCGCCAAGCTTCTCAATGTGCTTGCAGGTATCAAGCACGGCCTTGTGCTCGGTGGTGGTGGTGATGACGTGGTTGCCGCGCTGGCTATACATCTCAAACACCCCTTTGATGCCCAGGTTGTCGCTCTCGGTGGCGCCGCTGGTGAAGATGATTTCCTTCGGGTCGCAGTTGATGAGCTGGCTGATTTGCTCGCGGGCGTAGTCTACCCCTTCCTCAGCCGCCCAGCCGAAGGGGTGGTTGCGCGAGGCGGCGTTGCCAAACACATCCGTGAGGTAGGGCATCATGGCCTCCAGCACGCGCGGGTCGAGCGGCGTAGTGGCATTATTGTCCAGATAAATGGGTAGCTTTAGCATGGTGCTCGGCGGTAAATAGCTAGTTGAGGCTAAATGTACTTGTTGCTTGGGGGAGAAACAGAATTTTGGCCTAAACAGTTTTTGAGAATCCGCAAAAATAGCGAGTATCTGCTTAAAACCGATTTGCCGATTCAAGCACCCCTAGGCCAGCGCGGCGGGCCAGTAGCTTTGCCGCGCTGGCCCGGCCAGTTCCCTGCCCTATGCTTACCAACCTCGAACACCTGGGCCTGGCCGTGCGCGACCTGCCCGCCGCCACCGCCCTCTACACCCGCCTGCTGGGTCAGCCACCCTACAAAACCGAGCACGTTGTTAGTGAAGCTGTTGATACAGTTTTCTTCCAGGTCGGCGGCTCCAAAATTGAGCTGCTGGCCGGCACCAGCCCCGACAGCGCCATCAGCAAGTTCCTGGAAAAGAAGCCCGAGGGTATTCACCACGTCGCTTTTGAAGTCGATGATATCGAGGCCGAAATGGCACGGCTGCGCGCCGAAGGCTTCGTGCTATTAAACGAGCACCCTAAGCGCGGCGCTGACAACAAGCTGGTGTGCTTTGTGCACCCCAAAAGCGCCGGCGGCGTATTGGTGGAGCTTTGCCAGGAAGTAAAACAATAAGATAGGACGTCATGCTGAGCCTGCCGAAGCATCTCTACCGAACAATACGGCGCGGTAGAGATGCTTCGGCAGGCTCAGCATGACGTCCTGAGTGGTTTAATTACCTAACACCGACGCCACAATAGCCTCGGGTGCCTCGCGGGGCACGTAGTGGCCCACGCCGGGCAGCACGCGTCGCTCGTAGGGGCCGCTGAAATACTGCTCCTTGCCCTCGGACGACGCGACCAGCGCGGCGCCATCCAGCTCGCCGTGGAGCAGTATGGTGGGCACGCTAATGGTGGGCTGCGGCGTGAGCTGCGCCTCTAGGGCGGCGTAGCGCGGGTCGGGCGGGGCGGCCCCCCAGCGCACGCGGTAAGAGTGCAGCACCACGGCCACCCAGTCGGGGTTGTCCCAGCTGGCGGCGGCTTGGGCAAACTCGGCGTCGCCGAACTGCCAGGTGGGCGCCCACAGGTGCCAGATGTAACGGCAAAAGTCGCGGCGGTTGTTTTGGAGCATCTCGTGGCCCCGTTCGGAATGAAAAAACCACTGGTACCAGTAAGCGTGCACCTGCTGGGGCAAAATTTCATCGCCGGGCTTGATGCCGGTTTCATAGCCCACCGAGGCCACCACCAGCTTTTCGACCCGCTCGGGCCAGAGCGCCGCCACCAGGTAGCCGGCACGGGCGCCCCAGTCGTGGCCCACCAGCGTCACTTTGGCAAGGCCTAGGGCATCGAGCAGGTCAATGGCATCCTGGGCCAGGGCGGTGGTTTGGCCGCTGCGCAGGGTGCTGGCAGCCCGAAACACCGAGCCCGCGCAGCCGCGCATGGATGGCGCAATGGTTTGGTAGCCAGCGGCCACTAGCTGCGCGCTTACCGCATCCCAGGTATGGTAGTCGTCGGGAAAGCCGTGCAGCAGCAGGGCTGCGGGCGCGTCGGCCGGGCCATTTTGCTGGTATTCGAGGTGAAGCACCTCCGTATCAATGAAATGCGTAGTGGGCATGGATGGCGGCGGAATAGCAACGTTACTTTTGGCTGCTAGTACTAACGACCAGCCGGCGGCGCGGTTACCGTGGCTTGCAGGTAGGCAGCCCGTTAGCCCGCGCCGTTTCGCCCGTATTATCCTCACCCGCAAGCCATGACTTTTTTTCAGCAGGAAGTAGAAGCCGCCGTCGATGCGCTGCTCACTCAGCAAATCATTCTCTACCCCACCGACACGGTATGGGGCCTAGGGTGCGATGCCGAGCTGACGCGCCCCGTGGAGCGGCTGTATAAGCTGAAGGGCCGGCCCGAAGGCAAGCCTGCCATTGTGCTGGTGGCCGACCTGGCCATGCTGGCCCGCTACGCCGCCCAGGTGCCGCCCGAGCTGGAAGCCGCCCTGGCCGCCCAAACCCGGCCCACTACCTACATCGTGCCCGCCAGCCGGGCGCTGGCCCCCGGCCTGCTGGGGCCCGATGGCACGGTGGGCCTGCGCCTGGCGCAGGACGAGTTTTGCCACAAGGTGGTGCGCCGCCTAGGGCACGGCCTGGTTAGCACTTCGGCCAACCTGAGCGGCGAGCCCACGCCGGCCGTATTCAGCGAAGTGAGCCCCGCCATCGTGCGCGGCGTTGACCTGGTGGTGCGCTGGCGGCAAGACGACCAAACCCGCACCGCGCCCTCGCGGGTGGTGCGCCTAGGGCCCGGCGGCGCCCTGGAAGTGGTGCGCGAGTAGGTTAAAAACTGTCATGGCGAGCCTGCGAAGCAATCGCACCAGAACATTGTCGTCTGGGTTGCGATTGCTTCGCAGGCTCGCCATGACAGACAATACTAAATAGCCCGCGCAACAGCCAGGCGTAATTTTGCCCTATGACGACGCCCACGCTGCCCAACCTGCCCATCTTCCGCACCATTGCCGAGGCCGCCCACGAGCTGGGCCAGCCGGCCTACGTCATCGGCGGCTACGTGCGCGACCTGGCCCTAGGGCGCCCCAGCAAAGACATTGACGTGGTGACGGTGGGCGACGGCATTCAGTTGGCGCAGGCGGTGGGCCGCCGCCTGCCGGGCCGGGGCCGCGTGACGGTGTTCAAGAACTTTGGCACCGCCATGCTGCCCACTCAGGAGGCCGGCGAAATCGAGTTTGTGGGCGCCCGCAAGGAAAGCTACCGCGCCGAAAGCCGCAAGCCCGAGGTGGAGGCCGGCACCTTGGAAGACGACTTGGCCCGGCGCGACTTCACCATCAATGCCTTAGGGCTCAGCCTGAACGCAGAGGACTTCGGGGCGCTCGTAGACCGCTACGGCGGAATGCAGGACCTGGCCACCAAAACCATCCGCACGCCCCTAGGGCCCGACATTACCTTCAGCGACGACCCGCTGCGGATGCTGCGCGCCATCCGGTTTGCCAGCCAGTTGGGGTTTGATATTGAGCCCGATACCTATGACGCCATTGCCCGCAACAAGGAGCGGATAAAGATTGTGTCGCAGGAACGCATTACCATCGAGCTGAATAAAATCGTGGAGTCGCCGGTGCCGAGCTACGGCTTCAAGCTGCTGTTTCAGACGGGCTTACTGGCGCTCATCTTCCCCAAGATGGCGCAGCTCTACGGTGTAGATAAAGTGGGCAGCCACGCGCACAAGGACAACTTCTACCACACCCTGCAGGTGCTCGACAACGTGGCGGCGGCCGGGGGCGACTTGTGGCTGCGCTGGGCGGCCATCCTGCACGACATCGCCAAGCCCGCCACCAAGCGCTACGACCCTAGGGTGGGTTGGACTTTCCACGGCCACGAGGACAAGGGCGCGCGCTGGGTACCCCAAATTTTTACCGACCTCAAGCTGCCGCTGGGCGAGGAAATGCGCATGGTGCAGAAGCTGGTGCGCCTGCACCTGCGCCCTATCGTGCTCGCCCAGGACATCGTGACCGACTCGGCCGTGCGACGCCTGCTCTTCGAAGCCGGCGACGACATCGACCGCCTCATGGTGCTGTGCCGGGCCGACATCACCAGCAAGGACCACCAGCGCAAGGCCCGCTACTTGCGTAACTTCGACAAGGTGGAGGAAAAGCTGCGCGAGATTGAAGCCAAGGACCACCTGCGCAACTTCAAGCCCGTAATCACCGGCGAGGTCATCATGGCCACCTTCGGCCTCCAACCCTCGCGCCAGGTGGGCGAGCTGAAGGAAGCCGTGCTCGAAGCCATCTTGGAGGGCGAGGTGCCCAACGAGTGGGGCCCCGCCTACGCGCTGCTCTTGCGCCGCGGGGCGGCCCTAGGCCTTGCGCCCGCCGCCGACGCGCCTACTCAATCTGCTTAAGCGCCGCGTAGAAGGCAGCGTCATCGGCACTGGTCGGCTTGTGGGTTACGGGGTCTGCATTCACCGCGATACCCCCTAAAACCTTTTTAATTAATCCGTCCCTGCCGACGAAAAAGGTAACCGGAAACCCGGTTCCAAATTGGCTGCAGTACTGTTTGGCCTCCACTAGCTGCCGGTAAGTGAAGGCCTGCTTGCGCAAAAAAGCCTGCACTTGCTGTTGGCTATCGAACGTCATGGCCAGGAAGACTATTTCTGACCGTGCTTTCTCGTGCTGAATGCGGTTTAGCGTCGGCATTTCCGCAATGCAGGGGCTGCAGGTAGTAAACCATAAGTTCAGCACAACGGGCTTGCCCCGTAGGCTAGCAGAGTTTACCAGCTTGCCCTGCACATCGGGCAGCGCAAAAGCGGGCAGCGGCTGGCCAATAAAGCCGTCTAGGCCCTGCTGGCGGGCCGCTAGGGCCGCTTGCGTATGGGTGCCCATTAGGGTGTATTCGTAGATAATGGTATCCGGCCGGGTAATCGTTTTGTCGATGCGCGGGTGAAACTCTATCCCGGCCGTTCTGCCCCGCCGGTTCATTACTTGCCGGAACGTATCCACTTCCGTCGGCGTCCACAGCCTAGGGCTGCTGCTGTCGCGGTAGCGCACTACTTGCCCACGAACCTGAGCGCCCATCAGTAGCAGGGCTAGTAAGTAAACAAATCGGATGGGTAGACTCGGCTTCATAGCAGAGGGGAAAATGATACTGCTTACTAAGTAATTGCCGAAGTAAAGGTTTAAATATAAAGATGTTACTTGCGCGCTAAACCAGGTATTTTTGTTAGGTAAGCAACCGCCGCTAAGCCCTTAGGTCCCACTCGTAGCCAGCCGCTGCCGGGCCCGCGCCACGTCCTCGGGCGTGTCGATGCCAAAGGCGTCCAGCTCGGTAAGGGCGGTATAAATGGAGAAGCCGTTTTCCAACCAGCGCAGCTGCTCCAGGCTTTCGGCCAGCTCCAGGGGCGAAGGCGGCAGCTGGGTCAGCTGCTGCAATACGGCCGGCTGGTAGGCGTAGAGGCCTAGGTGGCGGTGGTAGCGGTGGTGCGCCAGCCACTCGGCCAGGGGGTGCTGGCGCTGGTAGGGCAGGGGGTGGCGGCTGAAGTAGAGCGCCCGGCCGCGCTGGTCGGTGACGACCTTGGGCAGGTGCGGGCTGAACAGCTCCTCCTCCGTCAGCACGGGCTTGATGAGCGTGGCAATGGCGGGCGGCGCGGGCTGGGCAAACAGCGCCACCAGCGCGTTTATCTGCGCAGGGTTAATAAAGGGCTCGTCGCCCTGAATATTAACGATGCAACTTATTTCGGCGGGCTGGCCCAGCTGCTCGAAGGCCTCCCACACCCGGTCGGTACCGCTGAGGTGGTCGGGGCGCGTGAGCATGGCCTCGCCCCCGAAGCCGCGCACGTGCTCCAGAATGCGCTGGTCGTCGGTGGCTACTACCACGCGGCTTAGGTTGGCCTGGCGGGCCTGCGCCACCACGCGCTCAATCATAGACTGGCCGCCCAGGTCGACGAGGGGCTTGCCGGGCAGGCGGGTAGAGGCGTAGCGGGCCGGGATGATACCGAGGGCGGCGGGCATGGCAGGAATTTTGAAGAGCGAAACAGCAGAAAGCGGGCCGGCACAGCGTTGGCGCTAGCGGGTGGCCTAGGGCCATCCCCGGCCCGAAGCTAGCGCCGCCCGGCCGCTAGGTATTTACTTTGCCCTCCGCCCAGGCTCGCCCAAGGCGCGGATTTTTCCAGTATCAGCTTATGAGCTTGCTAGTTTCCCTGTTAATTGTGAATGCCTTGCATGGCCCGCTGCCCCGGCTGGTCCCGCCCGCGCCGCCCGCCGACTCCATCGGCCAGGAAATGCGCGGCGGGCAGCGCCTGGTGCGCTACCGCGTCGCGCAGGGCGAAAACCTTTTCCGCCTCACCAAGAAGTATAAGGTAAGCACCGAGCAGCTGCTGGCTTACAACCCGCAGCTTAAAAATGGCCTCGGCATCGGCCAGATAGTGCTTATTCCGCGCCCCGGCCAGGGTGCCGCCCGCGCGGCTGCCCCGAACTCTGCTACGCCCGCTGCCAGCCCGCTGCCCGCCGTTGCTGCCGCGGCCGGCAGCGCGCCCGCCCGCTACACCGTGGGCCGCGGCGAAACGCTGTTTAGCATTGCCCGGCGCTTCGGCCTCTCGCCGGCCGGCCTCATCGAGCTAAACCATCTGCCCAGCACCGGCAGCGTGCGCGCCGGCCAGGAGCTGCTGCTGCGCGCTGCCGAAGCGGGTGCGCCGGCCGCCGTGCCGGTGCGGGCCACGCTACCCCTGCCGGTGGCTACCGCGCCCACCACCCCGCTGCGCCTCGACCCCGACAAGGAAGCCGAGGTAGCGACCGTGACGCCCGCCGCGCCGGCTGCCGTAGCGCCCGCGCCCGAAAAAGAAAAGGTAGTGACCAGGGAGCGCGACCGGGAGGAAACCCCGCGCAGCCCCACCCGCGCCTCCGAGCTGGCCGGCCGCCGCACCGAGCCCGGCGTGGCCGCCGTTATCGACAACAGCGGCACCGATAAGTACCTAGCCCTGCACAAAACGGCGCCCGTGGGCACCATCATGGAAGTCAAGAACATGCTGAACGGCCAGACGGTGTACGTGCGCGTCATTGGCCAGCTGCCCGACACGGGCGAGAACGACAACATCCTGGTGCGCCTCTCGCCGCGCGCCGTGGCCAAGCTCGGCACCACCGACGCCAAGTTTCGGGTGGAGACGAGCTACGTGCCCTAGGCCCCGCGCCCCGGCTAAAGCTGCCGAAAGGCCCGCGCCTGCCAGGGCGCGGGCCTTTTTTGTAGCCCTGGCCCTAGGCGGCCGGGTGCGGCTGCCGCCCAGCCCCGGCCGGGCGGCGTATTTTTGCTGAGGCCCCGCTGGCCAGCTTTTTTCGTTTGCTTCGTGTCTGTTACCTCGCCGGCCGCCGGCCCCCTTCCGCTCACTGCCCCTCGGGTGGCCGCCCTGCGCCAGCTGCTCGACGAGCGCGTGGCGCGCTACAACCAGCCCGCCTTTTTGGCTAAAGACCCCATCAGCATTCCGCACCAGTTTTCGCGGCGGCAGGATGTGGAAATCAGCGCCCTGTTTGCGGCGCTGCTGGCCTGGGGGCAGCGCCCCACCATCCTCAAGAAAACGGCCGAGCTGATGCGCCGCCTGGACGACGCGCCCTACCAGTTTGTGACGCAGCACCAGGACGAGGACCTGAAGCAGCTGCTCGGCTTCTGCCACCGCACCTTCTGCGACACCGACCTGCTATACTTCGTGCATTGGCTGCGCTGGTTTTATGGCCGCCACGATACGCTGGAAGACGCCTTTTTGCTGGGCGACACCATGCGCGAGCGGCTGGTGAACTTCCACAACCTGTTCTTCAGCCTGCCCGAGGCGCCCGCCCGCACCCGCAAGCACGTGGCCACGCCGGCCCGCAACTCGGCCTGCAAGCGCCTGAATATGTACCTGCGCTGGCTGGTGCGCCGCGACGGCCAGGGCGTCGATTTCGGCCTCTGGACGCGCCTCTCGCCCGCCGAGCTTATCTGCCCCATTGATGTGCACGTTGAGCGCCAGGCCCGCCTCCTAGGCCTGCTGCGGCGCGACAAGGTAGACTGGCAAGCCGCCGAGGAGCTAACCGCCAATCTGCGCCTGCTTGACCCTAACGACCCCGTGAAGTACGACTTCGCGCTCTTTGGCGAAGGCGTTGGCTGACCATGAAGACCCTTTCCGCTGCCATTTCCTCGCCACCTGGGCCACTCAGCAGCCAGGTGGTGACTGACCCGCTGGCAACCCAGGTGCTTGGGGCCAGCCTGTTTGGCGCCGGCCTGCTTGGCCTGCTAGGGGGTGGGCTGTGGGGCTGGTACGTGGGCTGGTGGCCGGGGGGCGCCCTAGGGCTGGTGCTAGGCGCCGGACTGCTGGCCGGCGCTTGGCTACTCGCGCAGCGTACTTACTATCCTTTGCGCCTGACCTTGACGGCCAAGGAGTTGCAGCTGGCACCCATGGGGCGTAGCGTAAGCCAGGGAGTGCCACCTGAAACTATTCCGCTAACTGAAATCCGGGCGTACTCGCACTGGCTGAGCCAGGGCCGGGTATTGGCGCAGTACTACCTGCGGCTGGAACTGGCCGGCGGGCGCGTGCTGCGGCTGGCCGACCGTCCCGGCGCCCTGCCCGACGACCCACCGGGCACTGTACTACTCGAGCCGTTAGTACAGGCGCTGGCGCAACGCCTGCCGGCCACTGCGGTAGTGCGCCCGCCGTTTTACCAGTCGGCAGCGGCGCGGCGGCTGGCAGTGGGGGCCTGGGTAGCAGTGGGTGTAAGTGGCTGGCTGGCAGTACGCGTAAGCGGGCCGGCTGCCTTTGCGGTGGTGCTGGTGGCTGGCAGCTACCTGGCAGTGTATTACCAGCGCCGCCGCGCTGCCGCGCGCTAACCAGCCGCCAGGCTTGGCCGTAGAGCCAGCTATGGAAAACTCTAAAGGTCCTGAGTTGCCCGCCTGGGTGTTTCTAGCGTTGCGCCTGGGCGCCTTCGTAGCCGTGGCGGTAGTGGCGGCGCTGGTATGGCGCTGTAACGGGTGAGGGATGGCGGGCGATGAAGCGGGCGCTATGAGATTTGACCTGCGGCTTACTAACCCCCGCCGATTGCGGTGGCTGCTGTGGGGGTGGGCCGCCGTTTTGCCGCTTACCCTGCTGCTCCCCCCGCTGCACCTAGGCTGGCTACTGCCGGTATATTACCTAGCCGTTTTTGGGCCGCTGGTGTTTTACAGCGCATTGCTGCGGCAACCGGCTTGGGTGCAGGTAGACCCCGACTGCATTACCTGGGCCAATCCGGCTGATGGCCCAGTGGTAGGCTACCAGTTTGCCGACCTGCGGGCCTACCGCTTCGAGTGGACCAAAAACGACAATAAACTGCTGCTTTACCCCAGGGAAGGGGCGAAAATCGTGCTGAGCGGTCGATTTCACAAAGAGTTCTGGACGATGGAAGAAGCATTTAAGCAAGCCATTCGGCGCTACAATCAGGCCCACCCCGGCGCCGAGATAGCGCAGGAGCCAGATGCCTTGGAGAAGTATTTTACCAGTCCGCTCGCTACTAAGGTGCTGTGGGCGCTGCTGGCCCTAGGGGCAGCCGCGGTGGCGTGGGGCATCAGCCACGATGCGCCGGGCCCGGCCTACTTACCGCTGCTGCTCATTGGCCTGCCGTACCTGCTGGTGTGGGCCAACTTTTACTACGAGCGGCCCTAGGCTTCTAGCGGCGAATTTTCCGCCCCTGCCCGGTGTTCTACCTTTGTAAGTAACTACCAGAACTCCCGCTTCTTTCCGACTTGCTAGTACCCCAAAATTTTGAGGCCAAAATCGGCTTCACCCCGTTGCGCGACCTGCTGGAGCAGCTCTGCCTTTCGGCCCTCGGGCGGCAGTACGTGGCCCGGATGCAGTTCCTGACCAACCCCGACTTCCTGCGCAAGCAGCTCGAGCAGACCGACGAGTTTGCCCAGATTCTGAACGCCGGGGCTGAGTTTCCGCAGGCCCACTACCACGACGTGACTGCCGCCCTCACGCGCGCGGCCCTGCCTGGTGCCTATCTCGACGTGGCCTCGTTCTACGAGGTGAAGATGAGCTTGCGCACTATCCGCGAGGCGCTTACCTTTTTCAGCCAGGCCGCCGAAGGGCTCTACCCCAACCTGCGCCTGCTGGGCATCGGCATCCAGGCCGACCGCAACCTGCTGGCGGCGCTCGACAAAGTGGTGGACGACGAAGGCCAGGTGCGCGACGATGCCTCGCCGCTGCTGCGCCAGATTCGGCAGGAGCTGATTGCCCGGCAGGGGCAGCTGCGGCGGCAGCTGGCCACGGTGCTGCGCCACGCCAAAAGCGAGGGCTGGATTCCCAGCGACTCGGAGCCGACCATCCGGGGTGGGCGCCTGGTGCTGCCCGTCATTGCCGAGCACAAGCGCCGGGTGCGCGGCCTGATTCACGACGAAAGCGCCTCGGGCCAAACCGTGTACATCGAGCCCACGGAGGTGTTTGAGTTGAACAACGACATCAAGGACTTGGAAAACGCCTACCAGCGCGAGCTGATTCGCATCCTCACCAGCCTCACCGACCAGCTGCGCCCCCACCTGCCCGACCTCAAGAAAGCCTACAACTACCTGGGCCGCCTTGACTTCGTGCGCGCCAAGGCCCGGCTGGCCCGCGAGCTGGACGCCCAGCTACCTGAGCTGAGCGCCAAGCCGCTAGTGCGCTGGCGCGGCGTGCGCCACCCGGTACTGGCCCTCACCTTCCGCGACCACAACAAAACCGCCGCCGAAGCCGAGAAGCGCCAGGTGGTGCCGCTCGACGTGGAGCTGACGCCCGAGCAGCGCATCCTGGTCATTTCGGGCCCCAACGCGGGCGGTAAGTCGGTGGCCCTCAAGACAGTAGGCCTGGTGCAGTACATGCTGCAGTGCGGCCTGCTCATTCCCTGCGACGACTACTCAGAGGCCGGTATGTTCGAGGACATCCTGCTAGATATCGGCGACGAGCAGAGCCTGGAAAACGACCTGAGCACCTACTCCTCGCACCTGCTGGCCATGAAGCAGTTTGTGACCCTGGCCAATAAGAAAAGCCTGGTGCTGATTGACGAGTTTGGCACCGGCACCGAGCCGACCCTAGGGGGCGCCATTGCCGAAGCCGTGCTGGAAACCCTGAACCGCGAGCGGGCATTTGGGGTCATTACCACGCACTACACTAACCTCAAGAACTTTGCCGAGCGCACCGAGGGCCTCGTGAACGGCGCCATGCGCTACGACCCCGAGCGCCTGCAGCCCCTCTACCGCCTCGAAACCGGCAAGCCGGGCAGCAGTTTCGCCATCGAAATTGCCCGCAAGATTGGGCTGCCCAAGGGCATCGTGGAGCGCGCCTCGCAGCTAGTGGGCAAGGATAAAATCCGCTACGACCAGCTGCTCGAAGGCCTCGAAAAGGACAAGACCGAGCTGGAAGCCAAGCTGCGCGAAACCGAGCGGCTGCAAAACGGCCTGCGCAAGTTCACCCAGGAATACCTGGATTTGAAGAAGCATCTGGAGGACAGCCGCCTGGAGCGCCTGCGCGCCGCTAAGCAAGAGGCCCAGAAGCTACTGCGCGATACCAACCAACAAATCGAGGCCACCATCAGCGAGATTCGCCGCTCGCAGGCCGACAAGGAAACCACCAAGCAGGCCCGCGAGAAGCTCGACACCTTCGTGCGTGAAAAGCTGCAGGTAGAGCCCCCTAGGGCCCGCCCCAGCCGCGAGCTGGCCGAGCCCGGCACCCTGGCCGCCGGCGACCGCGTAGCCATCTTGGGCCAGGAGGGCCACGGCGAGGTCGTGAGCGTGAAGGGCAAAACGGCCGAGGTGCTCTTTGGCGGCCTCAAGACACTGGTGAAAGTCAGCCAGCTCGAAAAGCTGAGCCGCGCCGAAGCCCGCGAGCGCGAAGCCGCCCTGCGCAAAACCGCCGCCGCCAACTCCGGCCCCACCCTCGACGTGACCGGCCGCATGGCCGCCTTCAACCCCACGCTCGACCTGCGCGGCGAGCGCGCCGAAGACGCCCTCACCAAGCTTATGGGCTTCGTGGACGACGCCACCATGCTCGGCATCCCGGAGATGCGCATCCTGCACGGGCGCGGCAACGGCGTGCTGCGCCAGGTGGTGCGCGACTACCTGCGCCAAACCCGCCAGGTAGCTAGCCTGGGCGACGAGCACGCCGACCGCGGCGGCGACGGTGTGACCCTGGCCGTGCTGAAGTAGCCTTAGGGTATTCCGAAGAAGCAAAGCCCGCTAGCTCTAGAGCTAGCGGGCTTTATCATTTTGGCGGCGCTGGGCCGGGGGTGAGGCACTACGTCGGCTATTCTCGCGAAGCTTTCGGCTCTCTTGCCCATGATAACCAGAGTATTGCTGCTTGCGCTAGGCCTTAGTGCCCTAAGAACTCGGACTCAATCTTCACCAGGCGCCACCATTCAGCAAATCGGCCAGGCCGACCGCTCGGGCACCGGGTTTACCTTAATGCCGACGGGCTTCCAACAGGCCGCGGCGTGTGCTGCGCCAGGGGCTATGCAGGCGACTATTGCCGCCTAGGGCTGGGTGGTGGATTCGGGCAGTGGAAAGCGGCGCCAGCGGGTAAGCGGGCCGGTGGCCGGGGGGCTCGATGCGCCGTCACCGACTGGGGGAGCAAAGCCGCCGCGAAAGACTGAACCATTGCGACTACCACGTCCCCTAGCTTAAAAACGACCCTAGGTGCTGGCTACGTAGGCAAACGTCCTGCGCTGCTAGCGGGCGCCAGTCGGGCAGGGCGTTCAGTAGGGCTGTAGGTGCCCCCGCGCTAGTGCAGAACCGGGGCGGGCTCGGGCGCCAGCAGGTCGGGGGCGGGCACGTAGTTGTCCACAAACTCGCCCTCCCAGCGCGCTACCACGGCCGAGGCTAGGCAGTTGCCGAGCACGTTGACGGCGGTGCGGGCCATGTCCATGAGCGCGTCGATGCCCAGGATGATGAACACGGGCCAATCGGGCAGGTTGAACGAGGCCACGGTGGCCAGTAAAATTACCAGCGAGGCCCTGGGCACGCCCGCCACACCCTTGCTGGTGAGCATGAGGGTGAATACCATGAGCAATTGCTGCCCAAAGGTGAGGGGCACGCCCGCCGCCTGGGCCACGAAGATGGCCGCCAGCGAGAGGTAGAGCGTGGTGCCGTCGAGGTTGAAGGAGTAGCCGGTGGGCATCACGAACGCCACCACCCGGCGCGGCACGCCGATGCCCTCCATGGCTTCCATGGCGCGGGGTAGGGCCGCTTCGCTGCTGGTGGTGGCGAAGGCGATGCTCACGGGCTCGGCCACGGCCGCGATGAAGCGCCGCAGCGGCAGCCGGGCAAGGAGAGCTACCGGCAAGAGCACCAAGAAGATGAAGGCGATGAGAGCCCCGTAGAGCGTGAGCAGCAGCTTGAAGGCATTGAGCAGCGGCGCCAGCCCGAGCTTGCCCACGGTGTAGGCCAGCGCCCCACCCACCCCGAGGGGCGCGAAGTACATGACCACGTTGGTGAACTTGAACATCACCTCGCTCAGGCTTTCGCAGAAGCCCAGCATGCGCTGGCGCGGGCCGGCCGGCGTGAGGGCCAGGCCAATGGCGAAGATGATGGCGAAGATAACCACTTGCAGCACCTGCCCCTCGGCCACCGACTTGGCAATGTTTTCGGGGAAGATGTGCAGGATGATGTCGGCGGCCGTTTGCTTGGGGGCGGCGGCTAGCACATCGGCGCCGGCCTCGGTGGCGGGGCGCTGCACGCCGGCGCCGGCCTGGGTGAGGTTGATGGCTCCTAGGCCGATAAAGAGGGCAAATGTGGTGATTACCTCGAAGTAAACCAACGCTTTAATACCCATGCGTCCCACCTGCTTCAGGTCGGCGTGGCCAGCGATGCCCACCACCAGCGTGGCAAAAACGAGCGGCGCGATAATGGTTTTGACCAGGCGCAGGAAGATGTCGCTCAGTACTTTGAGGGGCAGCGCCACGCCGGGCGCGTCGTGGCCCAGCTCGATGCCTACCAACATGCTCAGGGCAATCCAGAGGGTGAGCGAGCGGCGCTGGGCCACGGCCAGCGCCAGCGCCCCCAGGGCCAGCCAGCGCGCCGCGGCCCCCACGGCGGGCGGCAGGGACAGGTAGCCGTAGGCGATAAGGACCGTCAGTAGCAGGGCCACCAGGAGGAGCCCGGCCGCTGCTCCGAGCAAGCGCGGAAATTTCATGCCAGCAAAAATCAAAAACGAAAAGCGAATTAGGGTGTAAAGTAACGCCACGGCGGCCCGACCCGGCGGCGAGGCCCTAGGCCCGGCCCGGCTGCCAAGGCCAGCGGCGCGGCGCTGGCGGCGCCCAACCGGCCGCTGAGTTTCGAGCAGCCTTGCCTACCCCAGCTACCCGCCATCTTTGCGCCATGCCTACCGCCTGGACCCTGACCGCCCTGGAGCTGCCGCTGCGCTACGTTTGGAAAATCTCGCGCAATGCCTCGACCACCAAAACTAACCTGGTGCTGAGCGCCACCCAGGCCGGCACCACTGGCCGCGGCGAGGCAGCCCCCAACGTGCGCTACGGCGAGTCGCCCGAGCTGCTGCAAAGCCAGTTTGCCAGTTTGCTGGCCCTAGGGCTGGCGGCGGTCGATACGCTGCCCGACCTGGCGGCGCTGCTGGCCGCGCAGCCGGTGGCCCACGCGCTAGCCTTCGCCCTCGAAAGTGCCCTCACCCATTGCCTGGCCGCCCGCGCCGGGCAGCCGGTGTGGCAATTTTTGGGGGTGCCGCGGCCGGCCCCGCGGGTACCCACGGCCCTCACGCTGCCCATTATGGCGCCCGGCGAGGTGGCCGGCTGGCTGCAGGCGCAAGGCGCCGAGCGCTTTAAGCTCTTGAAAGTGAAGGTGAACCAAGCTGAGGGGCTGGAGCTGCTGCGTGCCGTGGCCGCCGCCGCCCCCGGCCGGCCGCTGCTGGTAGACGGCAACGAAGCCTGGCGCGATGCCGACAGCCTGCTGCAGTTTCTGGAAGCAGCCGCCGCCGTGCCGGGCTTGGCCATGCGCTACCTCGAGCAGCCGCTGCCCGCCGCCCTGGCCGCCGACTACCGCTACCTGCGCCCTAGGGTGACGGTGCCGCTGCTAGCCGACGAGTCGGTGACCGATGAAGCCGATTTTGCCGACATTGCCCGGCAGTTTCACGGCGTGAATATGAAGCTGATGAAGGCTGGCGGTTACAGGCGCGGCATTGAGCTGCTGCGAGCAACCCGCGCCCACGGCCTGGTGCCCATGATTGGCTGCATGGTCGAAACCTCGCTTGGCATCTGGTCGGCGCTGCAGGTGAGCGCCTTGGCCGACCTGCACGACCTCGACGGCATCCTCATTATCCGCGACGAACCATTTGGCCTGGTGCGCGAGGAAGCTGGCGACTTAGTTGAGTTAGAAGTTAAAAGTTAGGAATTACCCATTTGAGCAACTCCCAACCCCCTAGGGTTTCTTCATCGAGCTTAGCCGCGCGTCAATGGTTTGCAGTTGCTTGTCGACGGCGCTGGTGCTGGGGGCGTTGGGGTGAGTTTGCTGGAGCAAGGTGATTTTGCGGTTGAGCAGCTCAATCTTTTGCTGCAGCAGCACTTCCCGCACGGCCGCCGAGTCGGCATTGACGCCGGGCACGGCAGCGGGGGCGATGACCGTGCCTACGTGCACGTACTGGTCGTACTTGGCGTTGGCCGCCACGGCATAGTCGCCGCGGGCGGCGGCGGCGCTGGCGGGCGTGGCAAATACGAGGCCCCCCTCGGCATTGAGGTAGTCGCCCTCGTGCAGGCTGGTAATCTTGCCGCTCGGAAACTCCACGATGCCGCTTTTCACGTTCACCTTGGTGCCGTTGGGCAGGCGAATGTTGCGCACCAGCGGGGTTGCCTGGCTGCCAATGCGCTCATACACTACCCCGTTGCGAAATACATATTGCGTGTTGCGGGTAGGCTTGACGGGCAGGCCCCCCGAGGGCTGGGCCGCGCCCACGTGTGGCAGGGCCATAAAAGCTAGCCCTAGGGCCGCAGAACCCAAAAACGAGAAGAAACGCATAAGAATAGAGCGGGTGTAAGAAAGAGGTGCGAAGTGCAAAGCAAGGGGCAGCTAAACGGTTTTCGAGCCGGCCGTCGGAAAAAAGGCGAATTATTTTGGAACTAACAGTAGGTATTTGATGTAGGTACATTAAATTTGCACCCGAAAACAACCCTGCTCCAGTGCGCCTCGAAGACGAAATTAAGCAGGCTACCTTCCAAAGTGAAGGGCAAAAAGCCCACCTCAACATTGTATTTACGGCCGGGTGGCTGCAACAGCGCCAAGCGGCCGTTTTTCGGCCCCTAGGCCTTACGCTGCCGCAATTTAACGTGTTGCGCATTTTGCGTGGGCAGCACCCCAAGCCCGCTACCGTGGCCCTGCTCATCGACCGGATGCTGGATAAAACCAGCAATGCCTCGCGCATCGTCGACAAGCTGGAGGAAAAGCGGCTGGTGACGCGCACCGTGTGCCCCGCCAATCGGCGCGCCGTCGATATCCGCATCACCGAAGCCGGGCTGCGCCTGCTGCAGCAGATAGATGCCGAGGGCCTGGTAGACCCCCTGCGCAACGGCTTCGAAGCCTTGACCGACGCGGAGCTGAAAACCCTGAATACCCTGCTCGATAAAATTCGGGCCTAGTACTTGCTTAGCGAGTTAGCTATCCTTCCACCTCCCTTTTTTCTCCCCTCTTTTCGAATGAAAAAGATTTTGCTGCCCGCCCTGTTGGGCGTAGCCCTGCTGGCTGCTCCGGCCGCCTTCGCCCAAAAGGCCATGAAAACCTCGGCTTCGGCCGCCGTCGCTACCTATAAGCTGCAGCCGCAGCTCAGCACCCTGGGTTGGGAAGGCAAAGCCGTGACGCACGGCCACAACGGCACCATGCAGTTTACGGGCGGCGACCTGGAAGTGCGGGGCAATATGGTAGTGGGCGGCATGGCAACGGTAGATATGAAGTCGCTGAAAGCCACCGACATCACCGACTCAGGCAACCACGCCAAGTTTGTGGGCCACATGACGAGCGACGACTTCTTCGGCGCCGAGAAGTTCCCGACTTCTACCTTCAAAATCACCAGCGTAACGCCCCTGGCCGGCGCGCCCGCCGACTCGAAAACCCCCAACGCCACCATCACCGGCGACATGACCATTAAGGGCGTAACCAACCGCATCAGCTTCCCGGCGGCCGTGGGCGTGAAGAACGGCGTGGCCTCGGCCTCGGGCAAAGTGACCATCGACCGCACCAAGTACGGCCTGAAGTACGGCTCGAAAACCTTCTTCGACAGCATCGGCGACAAGGCCATCTACGACGAGTTTACCCTCGACTTCAACGTAATTGCCAAGCAGTAGTCGCGGCTATAACGCACTTAAAAAAGCCCTGCTCGTAATCGAGCGGGGCTTTTTTGTGCGCAAGGCCCTAGGGCCCTACAAGTGGATTACCTCGTCGTAGGCGGCGGCGGTAGCCTCCATAATGGCCTCGCTCATGGTGGGGTGGGGGTGCACCGACTTGATGATTTCGTGGCCGGTGGTTTCGAGCTTGCGGGCTACTACCACCTCAGCAATCATCTCCGTCACGTTGGCCCCAATCATGTGGGCGCCCAGCCACTCGCCGTACTTTTTGTCGAAAATCACCTTCACGAAGCCGTCCTTCACGCCGGCGGCCGAGGCCTTGCCGCTGGCCGAGAACGGGAACTTACCCACCCGCACATCGTAGCCCTTGGCCTTAGCCTCAGCTTCGGTGAAGCCCACCGACGCGATTTCGGGCTGGGCGTAGGTGCAGCCGGGGATGTTGGTGTAGTTGAGCTTCTCGGGGTTGTGGCCGGTCAGCTTCTCCACGCAGATAATGCCCTCGGCCGAGGCCACGTGGGCCAGGGCCGGGCCCGGAATAATATCGCCGATGGCGTAGATGCCCGGCACGTTGGTTTGGTAGAAGTCATCCACCAGCACCCGGCCGCGCTCGGTCTTGATGCCCAGCTCCTCCAGGCCCAGGTTTTCGAGGTTGGTTTGCACGCCCACGGCGCTCAGCACCACGTCGCACTCGATTTTTTGCTCGCCCTTCTGGGTTTTCACCGTCACCACGCAGCCCGCGCCGCTGGTGTCCACCTGGGTTACTTCGGCCTGCGTCAAGATGTTGATGCCCATCTTTTTGTAGGACTTTTCCATCTGGCGCGACACCTCCTCGTCCTCCACCGGCACGATGCGGGGCAGGTACTCCACGATGGTCACTTCCGACCCTAAGGAGCGGTAGAAATAGGCAAACTCGACGCCGATGGCCCCCGAGCCCACCACCACCAGGCGCTTGGGCAGCGCGTCGGGGGTCATGGCCTTGCGGTAGCCGATAATTTTCTTATCGTCGATGGGCAGGTTGGGCAGCTGGCGGGCGCGGGCGCCGGTAGCCAGGATAATGCTCTTGGCCTCCACGGTTTCTTTGGTGCCGTCGGCCTTGGTTACTTCCACCTTGCCGGGGGCCAGCAGCTTACCTACGCCGCTCACTACCTCAATCTTGTTTTTCTTAAACAAAAACTGAATGCCCTTGCTCATGCCCTCGGCTACGCCGCGGCTGCGCTTAATCACGGCCGCGAAGTCGAAGCCCGGTTGGCCCGCGCTCAGGCCGTAGTCCTGCGCGTGCAGCAGGTATTCGTACACCTGGGCGCTCTTGAGCAGGGCTTTGGTGGGGATGCAGCCCCAGTTGAGGCAGATGCCCCCGAGCGACTCGCGCTCTACCACGCCCACTTTCAGCCCGAGCTGAGCGGCGCGAATAGCCGCCACGTAGCCGCCGGGGCCCGAGCCAATAACTACCAGGTCAAATTGCAATGCCATGAGGTTGTTTGAACAAAGAAAACGGTAAGAAAAACGGCGCCCGCCGGGGCGGGGCTGGCAAAGATAACCGCGCCGCTGCCCCTAGGGTTCGGCCCCGGCGCCGGGCGGGTGCCACCACGGACGGGCTTTTCCGTACAAGGCCCTGAAGCGCCGGCGCGTAGCCGGCCTACTTACTTATTTACTACCCTATGAAGTCCCTGTTATTCAATACGCTGCCGGTTGCCACCCTCGCCCTGCTGGTGGCTAGCGGCTGCGCCTCCACTACCGAAACCGACCGGCCCAACTCCATTAGCAGCCCCACGGCCATTGCCAATACCACGGCCCCCAGCACGCCCGACCCGGCCGCGCTGCCCGCCCCTGACCCGGCCGCCGCTGACGCCGGCGCCAGCGCCAGCACGGCCGCCATTCCGGCCGACGTGCTGGATGCGCCCGCGGCCGAGGCGGCCACCGCCACCCTCGACCCCAGCGCACCCTCGGCCAAGGAGGCGTCGGTGGCCCGCGCCGCCGAGCGCAAGATGACCGTTACGGACTACAAGTACCAGCTGGCCCGCGCCAACCTGGTGCTCAAAACCAAGCCCAAGGACGGCCGCGCGCTGTTTGAGCGGGCCAAGGCCAACTCCAACCTCAAGAACTACAAGGAAGCCAAGCCCGACTACGTAGCGGCCCTGCGCACCATGCGCGGCAACCCCGACGTGTACTACAACAAGGGGGTAAACGAGCTGATGCTGCGCGAATACAAGCCGGCCTCGACCGATTTTAGCGGAGCGGTGCGCCTGCGCCCCGACGACAAGGAAGCCTTCTTCGGTCGCGGCGTAGCCAAGATGCAGATGTACCAGTACAAGGCCGCCGTGGCCGATTTTACCCGCGCCCTGGCCATCGATTCGACCTACGCCGATGCTCTGGAGTACCGCGGCATCAGCTACGCCAGCTACGACCGCCCCAAGGAAGCCCGCCGCGACCTCGAAAAAGCCGTCAAACTGAACCCAAACGCCGAAAAAAGCCTGCGCCGCTACGGCAAAAACACTAGTATGGTGCGCAACGGCAATAAGTGAAATAGTAAATAGTGCTTAAAACAGGCGGCCATGCTGAGCCTGTCGAAGCATCTCTACCACTCCGTATTGTTTGGTAGAGATGCTTCGACAAGCTCAGCACAACCGCCTGTTTTAAGCACTATTTATCAGTTCATTACCTGACTATTTCACCGGCTCGTCCAGTAGCTCCAGGTGGCCTAGGTGGTGGCGGCCGTGCCAGGCGTACTGCACCAGCGCCTGCTCGAGGGTGAGGGTGGTGTGGTAGCGCGGGTGGTAGAAGGTGCGCTGCCACTGCGCCTCGCTGAGGTGTTGCAGCAGGATTACCCAGCGCTGGTGCAGGCTATCCAACAAGCTCAGGGACAAAGTGATGGGCGTAGCGACCACGTCGGGCAGCTCGGCCCAACCGGCCTCGTCGAAGGGGCGCACGGTGGGGTTGTCCTCCGTCAGGGCCAGGCGGAAGCGGCTGTAGAGCTGCGCGTGCGTATCGGCCAGGTGGTGAATAACCTGGCGCCCGGTCCAGCCGCCGGGGCGGTAGGGCAGCTGCAGGCGCTCGCCGCCCACGCGGCGCGCGGTGGCGGTTAGCTGCGCGGGTAGGTCGGCTAGCTGCTGGATGTAGGGGGCGCGCTCGGCGGCCGTGAGCGGGGCTGTAGGCAGCTGCGCGCGGCCAATGGGGAAGCGCACGGCTTCATCGGCGGCCAAAGGGCTAGGCGAGGTCATATAGTAGAAGGAAAGGGCGAAAACCTAATCCTAACCCGCAGCCGGCCCAATGGTTGCCTAGGCCCCTGCCAGCAGCCCCAGGTGGGCCAGGTGGTGGCGCCCGTGCCAGGCGTAGGTAGCCAGGGCCTGGTCGAGCGTGGTAGTCTGGCGATTGCCGGGGTGGTAAAACGTGCGCTGCCAGTCGGTGCTTGGCAGATGGTCGAGCAGCGCCACCCAGCGCTGGTGCAGGCTGGCCAGCAGCGCCAGCGACACCGCTACGGGCTCGGTTGCCACGTCGGGCAGCGCGGCCCAGGCGGCTTCGTCGTAGGGCTTGATGGTGGGGTTATCCTCCGTCAGGGCCAGGCGGAAGCGGCAGTAGGCGTTGAGGTGCGAGTCGGCCACGTGGTGAATAACCTGGTGGCCGGTCCAGCCGCCGGGGCGGTAGGGGTAGGCCAGGCTCTCGGGGCCCAGGCGCTGGGCCGCGGCCGCCAGCTGCGCGGGTAAGTCGGCCAACTGCTGCTGGTAGTCGGCTCGCTCGGCCGGAGTGAGGGGGCCGCGCAGCAAGGGCGCTGGGCCGATGGGATAGCGGAGGGCGTCAGAAGTAGGCATGTGGAAGAAGATTTGTTACTTGCTAAAAAAGGGAGCTATGGCCCATTTAGGCAGATGCATAAGAAGACTATTCAACCTGATGACAAGCAATTAGACAAGCTAATTGCGGCCAACTCACTGCTACCCTATATGAGTAATCGTAAGTGGGTAAAACTTCTGCACGCTTTAATTACGCACGCTGATGAAGTGCAGGAGTGTCGAGTAAAGCTGCTCTGGGAGGCGGAGGGCCAGATGCGTCATTTACTGTTCGACGAAAACACCTCCTTTGGGTTTGACTACTACCAAGAGGCAATGGAAGCTATGGTTTCAGGACCGCCTAGGGGTTGGTATGGATATCGAGAAATAGAATGGTTGGATTTTCCCCGCATAGCAACCCGCCGCGAAGGCCGGCCGCCAATGCCGATAACGCAAAATCTAAAGTTCATTCAGGCGGTAGTAAACCAGGTAGGAAAATTTCATATTGAGCTAGAAGATAATAATTTGCGAGTCTATTGTTACTTGAGAGCAGCTCGGGTTCAAGCTAATTAAGTTACACCCCCACCCAAATGCCCAGCAGCACCCCGGCGGCCCCTAGGGCCAGCAGCCCGGCGAAGAGCGGCCCGGCAAAGCGCAGCCACGCCTCGTAGCGCACGCCGCAGGCGGCCAGCATGGCCATGAGCGCGCCATTGGTGGGCGTCACCAAGTCGGTGAGGCCGGCGCCGTACTGGTAGGCCAGCACCGTTACCTGGCGCGAGAGGCCGATGAGGTCGGAGAGGGGCACCAGCAGCGGCATCGTCAGCACGGCCTGGCCGCTGACGCTGGGCACCGGCAGGTGCAGGGCCGCCTGGGCGCCCACCATGCCCAGGGCCGCCAGCGCCACCGGCAGGTGCCCGAGGGGCGCGGCCAGGCCCCGCACAATGGTATCGACGACGTGGCCCTGCTGGAGCACCACAAAAATGGCCCGCGCAAACCCGATGAGAATGGCCGAAAAGGCAATGTCGCGGAAGCCCGCCACGAAGCCTTCGGCGGTGCCCGCCAGCCCTAGGCCCCCCAGCAGCCCCGTCGCTAGCCCCAGCCCCAGAAATAGCGCCGCCATCTGCTCGAAGTCCCAGCCCAGGCGCACCACCCCGTAGGCGAAAAAGGTAAAGGCCGCCAGCAGGACTACCAGCACCAAGCCGTGGCGGCCGTTGCCTGCGGCCGGGGGCCCTAGGGTGTCCTGGGCGGCTGAGGCCACGGGCAGCAGCTCGGGCACCACGCGGTAGCGGCGGGCGTGGCGCACCGTGCCGCCCACCCACCACAGCAGCGCCAGCCCCAGAAATACCAGTCGGTAGCCCGCCCCCGACAGCAGCGGCAGCTGCGCCAGCTGCTGGGCAATGCCCACCTGAAAAGGATTGATGGGGCTAAAGGCCGCGCCCACCAGCGAGGCCCCCAAGCTGGCCGCCACCGCCGTGAGGACCGGGTAGCCCAGGCGCCGCATCAGCACCAGCAGCACCGGCACCAGGGCAATAATCTCTTCGCCCATATTCTCTAGGGCCCCCATGGTGGCAAAAAGCAAACTCACCAGCGGAATAACCGCCACCTCGCGCCCGTGGGCGTGGCGCAGCAGCCAATCGACGCCGAAGCGTAGGGCCCCGGTCTGGTCAACCACCGTGAAGGCGCCGCCGGCCAGAAATATCAGGAATACCACCGCGCCCGCGTCGGCCAGGCCCCTGGGCACGCTGAGCAGCGCCTGCCAGGCACCCACTGGCGCGGCTGCCACGCGGTGGTACGAGCCGGGCACCACCACCTCGCGCCCGGTGGCCGCGTTGGGGCGGCGGCTAAACTCGCCGGCGGGCAGCAGGTAGGTGAGCACCGCGGCCAGCAAAATGAAAAACGTGAGCAGCACCAGCGGGTGCGGAAAGCGGAGCCATTTCATGGCGCAAAGGTGCGCCGCCGGGCCGCCCTGGCATAATACCGGCCTCGGTTGTACCTTCGGGTAATGCCTAGCCCAAGCTTCGTTGCCTTCAAAAACCTGCACCAGCGCCACCAGCTGGCGCAGCTGGTGCAGCACGGCCGCCCCCTGGCCGAGCGCACCGAAGACAGCTTTCGCCTCAGCCTCTACGCCCTAGGCAGTTACTACGCCGAGGTGTGGCGCGGCGTCGGCGACGACCACGTGCTCTTTATTCACGCCTTCGACCACCCCCGCGGCCTTACCGACTACCTAGAGCAGATTTCGCTGAATTATGAGCTGTAAAGTAGCTGACTAAATGGCTAAAAACGAACGTCATGCTGAGCGCAGCTGAAGCATCTCTGCCGAACGTCGCCCGAACGACGCGGTAGAGATGCTTCGGCTGCGCTCAGCATGACGTTCGTTTATTATGCTGGCCTTTGCCTGGTTAACTCCCCCTGCCCTAGGGGCGGTCCACGTCGGTTAGTTCGCCGCGGCGGCGCATTATCTGCAAGTCGAGGCGGGTGATAACGAACGGCTCCTGGCTGTAGCGCGCGGCCTGGTTGAGCACCGCAATGGGCTTGCTGTCGGTGGTTTGGTACTCGTTGGCCACCAGCTCCACGCCGTTGCCGCCGGCCCGCAGCACCTTCAGCAGCGAGTAGGTGCCGCTGCGGCCCGCGTGCACGGTATAAATGTCGCCGGCGCGCGGGCTGCTGAGCAGGGCATCGTCGCGGTGGTGGTCGCGCAGGCCGTAGCCCACGGCCCCTAGGGCCACCAGCAGCAGCAAAGCCAGCACCGTCCGGGTTTGGGTGCGCGGGGGCAGCGGGGTTGCCGAAGCTCCCTCGGTATCATCTAAGGTGCGGGTAACCAGGCGCTTATCGCCGGAGCTGTCGGAAAGCATAGGTCAGAGCCAGTTAGGAGCCATTGTTCACTGCCTAAACATAGCTAGGTTCTGACTTATTTTCAATAAAATCGCTTAACAATACAATAAAATACCGCTAGCTGCTTTTCTCGATGGCCGTCAGCAGCCCGTCGATTTCAGTGGCGAGGCGCTCAATTTGCTCCAGGCCCTGACGGGCCTGGTCCATCTCGCCGCGCTGGTGCTGGCGCACCAAGGCCTGGCCGGTGTCGAGGGTTTGGCGTAGCAGGCGCTCGATGCTCGCTACCTCGGGGCGCGGGCCGTAGCTGGGCTTGAGGTAGGCGGCAACCCACTGGCTTAGGGGGTTCTCGCTAAGCACAAACAAGCTAGGCTCGGCCGCGCGCACCCCGTAGAGCACCGAGCGCAGGCGCGATTTAAAAAGGACCTGCTTAACGCGGGCTTGCTGAAAGTCGAGGGCGGTGAGCGCCATAGCCGGGCGTGCAGTCGAGGAGTAGAAAGGGAAAGGAGCGGGGCCGGGCTTAGCTGGCGGCCTCGGCGGCGGGGGGTAACAGCGCCTGCAGCTGCTGGCGGGCGCGTACCAGCTCGGTTACGTCCAGCGCGTAGCCCGTGACGCCGGCCGGCTGGCCATCCTCCTCAAAGCAATCGTAGAGCACGTTGAAAAAGTGCTCCTGCAGTTGTCCTTCGCGGTCGTAGAGGTAAAGGGGGCGCTCATAGCCGCGGTAGGGCTCCTTGGTTTGCAGCACCCTATCCAGCACGGCAATCAGGCCCTGGCTCACGGTTTCGGGGTAGACCTCGGCCACGGTGCGACCAATCACGGGCACACCCTGGGTAAAGGCCAGGAATTCTTCGTTGGCAAACTCGTAGCGGTGCTCGGGGCCGCGCACAATGCAGATGTGGGCGGGCGCGTGCAGCAGCAGGTTATAAAATAACTGGCGCTGCTGCTGCACCAGCTTAAAGTTCTGGTAGGCCTGGTCGGAAAGCACGGCTTGCTGCTCGTTGGCTTCCAGAATTTCCTCCACCAGCCGCTTCTGGTCATGAACGTCAACCACGCCGCCTACCCACATCGTAATCTCATCGGCGGCGCTGCGCTGGGGCGTGGCCCGGCTTAGCATCCAGCGGTACTGGCCATCGGCGCGGCGCAGGCGGTACTCTACTTGGTAGGGCGTGCCCTGGGCTATAGAAGCCTGCCACTGCTGGCGCACGTGGGCGCGGTCGTCGGGGTGCAGGCTCTCGAGCCAGCCTTCGTGCAGCTGGCTGCCCAGGGGCTGGCCCGTAAAAGCTAGCCAGCGGGCATTGAAGTAGTCGCGCTGGCCGCTGGCCGTGGCCGTCCACACCAGCACCGGCAGGCTTTCGAGAATGAAGCGGGTGCGCTGCTGCTCCTCGGCCAGGCGGCGCCGGGCCTCGTCGGCGGCCTGGCTGGCGCGCAGCTGGGCAGTCACGTCCTGGGTGCGCTGCAAAATGTAGCGCAGCTGGCCCTGCTCGTCGAGCACCGGGTAGTGGGTGGCTTGCCAGTACAGCTCCTCCAGCTGGCCGTCGGGCCCCACCAGGTCGTAGCGAATCAGGGGCATGGTGTGCGGCGTCAGGTGCTCGCGCACGTGCTGGTGCGACTTGCGAATTTCGGCGGCGCCGCTTTCGTCGGTGGCCGGGTAGGCCTCAAAAAAAGGCTTGCCCACCACCGAAGCGCGGCTTTTCAGCGACACCCCCACGTGGCTATCCGTATTGTCGAGGATGGTGGCGGCGGGGTCGGGGCCGATGAGCAGGAAATTTTCGGGCAGCGTACGGAAAAGGTGTTGGTAGTCAACGGGAAGCGCAAGGGAAGCCATTGGCACTGCAGTAGGTAGTAAAAGTAAAGGTAAGGAAGTGCGCATAGAGTAAGTAGGGTGCTGCGGGCGCCCCGTCGAGGTAGCCCGCCGTCCGCCCGCTTCAGCGGCCGCGGCCGACGCCTGGGCGCCCGCCGCCAACGCTTCGGCAACCCGCAGTTGGGGCCGGGGCCTAGGGGGCGCCACCTTTGAGTGGGATAACCCCCTAGGCCCCGGCCGCCGCGCCGGGCCGCGCCTTATTTTTAGCCTGCTGCCCAGCGGCCAGGGGCCCGCCTGATTTATGCTTTCTCCTCACTTTCGCTAGCCTAGCCCTTGCCTGCCGTGCCCGCCCTCGTTTCCGCTGCTACTTCGCCCCCGGCCTGCGCGCCGGCCGCCGAGGCCCGCCCGCCCCGCCCCAGCCAGGTGACGGTGTTTTGGCGGCAGGTGCGCTGGATAGTGCCGCTGAGCTTGCTGTTTGGGCTCACCAGCGCGCCGCGCCCCTGGCAGCACCCGGCCGCCTACGCCGTGTCCTGCGCCTACTCGCTGGCCTACTGCCTGGGGCTGTGGCTGGCCAATGGCTACACCACCGATGTGCTCAACCGCTTTGTGCGCTGGGAGCAGCGCCCGGTGCGGCGGCTGCTGCTCACGCTGAGCGTGTCGCTGGCGGCGTCGCTGGCGGTTATCGTGGCCGTTACCGAAGGGTTTTCGGTGCTGCTCTGGCACCGGCCCCTAGGCTACGCCCTGCGCCAAAACCTCACCGGGCAGCTGGCTTTTCCGCTCGTGGCGACCGTGGTGGTTTCGCTTTTTCTGCACTCGCGCTCGTTTTTGCTGGCCTGGCGCGAGGCCACCGTGCGGGCCGAGCGGCTCGAAAAAGAGTCGGCCGTGGCCCGGCTCGACTCGCTGCGCCGCCAGCTTGACCCGCACTTTCTGTTCAACTCGCTCAACGCCCTCACCAGCCTGGTGGAAGAGCCCGACCCCACCCGCGCCGTGCGCTTCATTCGCCAGCTGGGCAGCGTGTACCGCTACGTGCTCGATAGCCAAAGCCAGGAGCTGGTGCCGCTGGCCGAGGAGCTGGCCTTTGCCGAGGCCTACGTGTTTTTGCAGCAAACCCGCCTGGCCGACGCCCTGCAAGTGGAGTTTGTGGGCACCGGGCCGGCGGCCGCCACCAGCCACCTCTACCTGCCGCCGCTGGCCCTGCAGCTGCTGCTCGAAAACGCCCTCAAGCACAACACCGCCTACCAGGCCGACCCCCTGCGCCTGCGCGTGGCCGTGGATGCCGCCGCCGCCACCCTCACCGTGCGCAACACCCGGCGCCCCCGCCGCCTGGCCGCCACCGAAACCTCGGGCCGCGGTCTGGCCAATTTGCGCGCCCGCTACCATTTCCTCACCAGCCGGCCGGTGGTGGCCGGGCCGGTGGGCGCCGAGTTCGTGGTTACCTTGCCTTTGCTGGCGCTGTAGGCCCTAGGGCCCGGCGGGCGTTGCGAAGTGAAAAAAACCGTGTACCTGGACGTGCTCAAGCTGCTGCCCGCCGTGCTGGTGGCGGGCGCCATCTGGCTGTGGGTGCGCCAGGCGGCCACCCCCGATGCCTACCCGGCAGTGGCCGCCGCCCTGCGCCAGGCCCGCCCCGCCGATTTGCAAAGCATCACGGTGTACCCGCTGCTGCCCGGCCCGCTGGGCGGCGATGTGCGCCCGTTTCAGCTGCGCACGATGGCCGCGCTGGCGCCCCTGCTGCGGGCCCTGCAGCAGCTGCGCCCGGTGGCCATCAGCCAGGCAGCGCCCCAGCCGCTGCTAGAGGCTACCGTGGTGGTGCGGCTGCAGCCCGCGCTAGCCGCCGCCTGGCACCTGCACAGCCGCGACATCATCTGGCGGCTGGCCACGGTGGGGGCGCAGCCGGTGGCGCTGCGGGCCCACAGCTCGGTGGTGTGCCAAAGCGCCGCCCTCAGCCGGCAGGTGCGGCACCTGCGCGATAGCCTGGCTACTGGGCCCGCCAGGCCCTAGGCCGGCGGCCGTGGAGTGGCGCGCGGTGCGTTACTTGCGCAAAAAGCCCATGCTCCGCGCCCTGCTAGTTGAAGACGAGCCCCTGGCCGCCCGCCGCCTCACCAGCCTGCTGCTCAAGCACGCCGCCCCGCTCGAGCTGCTGGGCCCCGCCGAGTCGGTAGCCCAGGCCGTGGCGCTGCTGCGAGCCGGCCCCGCGCCCGACGTGCTGTTTCTGGATATTCACCTGGCCGACGGCCTCAGCTTCGAGCTATTTGAGCAAGTGGCCGTTACGTGCCCCGTCATCTTCACCACCGCCTACGACCAGTACGCCCTGCGCGCCTTTAAGGTCAACAGCGTGGACTACCTGCTCAAACCCATCGACGAAGCCGAGCTGGTAGCGGCCCTAAGCAAGCTGCGCCAACGCCTAGAGCCCGATTTTGGTACAAAAAGTTCGGTTTCCAGCACAAAAAGCGCGGCCGAAACTTCCGCTCCGGCGCTCGACGCGGTCACCGTGGCGGCCTTGCTACAGCAGCTGCGCCAGCCCGCGCCGGCCGCCAGCTACAAAAGCCAGTTTGTGGTGCGCGTGGGCGAGCACCTGAAGGTGGTGCCCGTCGAGCAGGTGGCGTACTTCTTCAGCCTCGAAAAAACCACCCTGCTGCAAAGCACCGACGGCCGCAAGTACGTGGTAGACTACACCCTGGAGCAGCTCGAAAACGTGCTCGACCCCGGCCAGTTCTTTCGGCTCAACCGGGCGTTTCTAGCCCGGCAGGCCGCCATTCAGGATATTATTCACTACACCAACTCGCGGCTGCAAACCGTGCTGCACCCCGCCCCGCCCGCCAGCGAAGGGCCCGTGCTGGTGAGCCGCGAGAAGGTGAGCGTGTTTAAAAGCTGGCTGGATAGGTAGTTAGAAGGTGTACACAGTCGCAAAAAGGCGGTCATGCTGAGCCTGCCGAAGCATCTCTACCGGACGATACCCTAGCGGCGTGGTAGAGATGCTTCGCGGGGCTCAGCATGACCGCCTTTTTTGAGCATTTGCTGACTATGAATAGTTCTTAGGCGATTTGGGTAAGTGAATTAAGACGGCTTGGGCTAGGGTAAAGAGCGGCGCCCAGCTTCCGTTATTACTATTCCAGTACAGAATGGTATATTTACCGTGCTCTTCCCTTGAATTTCCACTTGTATTGGCTGCATCTGTGCGTGCTTCATCGCTTCGGATTTATTCTTCTTGCACCGATGCTGCCTTACTCGACGCATTGGCCCTAGACGACCGGGAAGCCTTTGCCGAGCTGTACGAACGGTATTGGTACCGGGTGTTTGCGCTGGCCTATCGCAAGCTGAAATCGCGCGACGTAGCGCAGGAGTTGGTGCAGGAGCTGTTTGCCGCCCTTTGGCACAAGCGCGCCGAGCATAACATTGCGCAGTTAGAGCACTACTTGCTGGTTGCCATCAACCACCGAGTGCTGGGCTACATTCGGGCCTACCGGGTGCGCACCCACTACGCCACCTACTGCCGGCAGCTAGTAGCCGAGGCCACGCACGAAACCGAAGAAGCGCTGGGGGCCGCCGACCTATCGGCGGCTTTCCTGCGGGGCGTAGCGCTGCTGCCCGAGAAGTCGCGGGAGGTGTTCCGCCTGAGCCGCCTAGAGCACCAGTCGGTAGAGCAGATAGCTTCCCAGCTGGACGTGACCCCCAAAGCGGTTGAGTATCACCTGACCAAATCGCTTAAGCTGTTGCGGGCCTACTTGCGGGAGTTTCTAGTGGCGCTGCTGCCGCTGCTGTGTTTCCTGCGCTGAAAAGCGACAGGCCAGGCCGCCGGTGCTGCTCGAAAAAGGCCGCTGAAAAAAGTTCGAATACTTTTTAGGGGTTAGGCCAGGCTAGGCGTCTTCCTTTTTAGATGCCCACCTTGGACTACTGCCATGACCGAAGTTGAATTCGAAGCCATGCTCCAGCGCTACCTCGACGGCGCCAGCCGGCCAGGCGAGCGCGAGCTGGTGGAGCAGTGGAGCAAGCAGCTAGGGGAGCCCGAAAACCTGACCCTGCCTCGCGCCGAACGCGAGCAGGTGCGGGCGGCTATGTGGCGCAAGATTCAGTACCTGACGCACCACCGGGTGGCCCCCGGCGAAGCCGATGCGCGCCGCGGGCAGCGGCAGCCGGCGGTCTGGTGGCACGCGCCCGTTGTGCGCTGGGCCGCCGCGCTTTTGCTGGTGCTGGGGGCCGCCCTGGCAGTAAGGCTGCTCCGGCAGCCGCAGCCTGCCCCGGTGGCAAGTACAGCGGCCGCCGTGGGCTGGGTGCAGCAGCGCAATGGGGGCAAGCAAGCCCAGCTGCTCACCCTGGCCGATGGCAGCCGCATCACCCTGTATCCGGGCAGCAGCTTGCAGTACCGCCCGGGCTTGGCCGGGCCGCGCCGCGAGGTTAGACTGCGGGGGGAGGCCTTCTTCCGAGTGGCCAAAAACCCGGCTCGCCCGTTTTTAGTCTTCACCGAGCAGCTCGTAACCACGGTGTTAGGCACCAGCTTCCGGGTGAAAGCCTACGCGGGCCGGACCAACGAAGTAGCCGTGCAGGAAGGGCGCGTATCGGTGCAGGTACGCCACGGGGCCAACCTGCGCGCCACCCCCGCGCGGCCCGCTGCCGGGAGCCTGGTCCTGCTGCCCAACCAGCAAGTGACGTATTCGGCCTTGGGGCCGCACCCGCTGCGCAAAGAGCTGGTAGAAGCCCCCCTCGTGCTAGCCCCGCAGTCGTTTACGTTTGAGAAGCAGCCGGTGGTGAAGGTGCTGCAAGCATTGGAGAAAGCCTACGGGGTCACCATTCTATACGACCGCGGCAAGCTGGCCGGCTGCACGGTCACGGTCACCTTCTACCAGGAGTCGCTCTACGAGAAGTTGGAGGTGCTTAGCGAAGCGCTTGGCGCGAGCTACACTACCACCGACAACGCCCAGATTCGATTTAGCAGCCATGGCTGCACGCCCTAGCCTAGAGTAGTAGCGCGCGGCTCCTGCTGCCGCTAGCTACGCCCCCGAACTACGCTTAGCACTTGGTAGGCCGGGCCTTAGCGCGCTTACCAGGAGTTCAGCAGCCCGCCTTTTTTCTTTTCCCACCGCAATCGTTTTCAGCGCATGAAAATCCACTTACGTTCTCCTCGGCGCTTTGGGCATCCACTATGCGTGTTAGCGCTGCAGTCGGCCCTGGCCCTGCCACTGACTACCATGGCCACTGCCCGCCCAGCCATGGCGCAGCAAGCCATCCTGGCGCGTCACGTTACGTTTCAAGCAGAAGCCCAGACCATTGAGTCGGTGCTGCGCCAATTGGAAAAGCAGCTGAACGTACATTTCGTGTACAGCCCACAGCTCATTGGCTCCGACCGGCGGGTGACGCTGCGCGTGACGGATGAGCCCCTGGAGCAGGTGCTCAACGAGCTGCTGGCCCCGCGTAAGTCGCTGTTTGACGTGCGTAAAGGGCGCGTGATTCTCAGCCAGCCGCAGCTGGCAGCCAGCGCCGCGGCCGTGCCCGTGGCGGGCCGCGTCACGCAGGGCAAGGGCGAGGGGCTGCCCGGCGTCACGATTGTGGTGAAGGGTACCACGCAGGGCGCTACAACGGACGCCAATGGTAATTTTTCGCTGAGCGTGCCCGAGGGTAGCGTGCTGCAGTTCAGCTACGTGGGCTTCAACCCGCAGGAAGTAATCGTGCGCGAAGCCACCACCGGGCTGCAGATTACCCTGCAAGAGAACAGCCAGTCGCTTGATAACGTGGTGGTAGTGGGCTACGGCACGCTCGATAAGAAGGAGGTGACTAGCGCCATCACCCACATCGATAACCGCGACCTGCTGACGGTGGGCGCCATCAACCCGATTACGGCGCTGCAGGGCAAGGTAGCGGGCCTCACCATCGCCAACAACTCGGCCGCTGACCCCAACTCGCAGCCCAGCATTCAGCTGCGGGGCGTGTCGTCGCGCAGCGCGGGCCTAGGGCCCCTCATCGTGATTAACGGCGTGCCGGGCGGCAACCTGGAAAATATCAACCAGAACGACATCGAGAGCATCGACGTGCTGAAGGGCGGGGCGGCCTCGGCCATCTACGGCACGCGCGGCAGCAACGGCGTGATTGTGGTGACCACCAAGAAGGGCACCAAAAACAACCAGCTCGACTACAACGCCTACACCACCTTCGACTACGCCACGCTGCAGCCCCAGGTGCTCTCGGCCGATGAGTTTCTAACCCAGAAGCGGGGTACGGATTTCGGTGCTAAAACGAATTGGCTGGACGCTATCACCCGTAGCTACGCCTTTGCGCAGAAGCACACCCTCACCGCTTCGGGCGGGTCGGAGAACAATAACTACCGGGCTACGTTCGACTACCGCGATGCCAAGGGCATTGATATTCGCTCGAGCCGGCGCGAGTACGGGGCGCGCATCTCGCTCAACCATACCGCCCCTAGCAAGCTCTACTCCCTAGGGCTCAACTTCGCGCCGCGCTACATCAACGCCAACAATGCCGACTACGCCAGCTTCGAGCAGGCGCTCACGCTCAACCCAACCATCCCGATACGCAACCCCGACAACCCGGCGCTGTATTACGATATTCGGTCGGGCTTCGATGGGCCCTTCAACCCAGTTGAGCGGCTGCAAACGGAGCTGAATGGCACGGAAGGTAAAATCCTGAACTTCGATACCCATTTCAAGCTCAGTATTTTGCCCTCGCTGAGCACGCAGGTTACCTACGGGCAGTTCACCAGCGATTACTTCGATTTCGCCTTCCGGCCGTCTACCTCCACGTTTGCCGCCAAAAACGAGGGCGGCATGAACTCGGCCAGCCGCAACTACAACCGCAGCGACCAGCGCAGCCTGGAGTGGATTGGCAACTACGCGCTCAACAAGAACGACCACGCGCTGCAGGTCCTAGGGGGGTACTCGTACCAATACTTCGTGTCGGAAGGTAACGCCATCTACAACCGCAATTTTCCGTCCGATGCCTTCACCTACAACAACATTGGCACGGGGCTGTACGGGCAGGTGGCCGGGCGCACCGACGGCAGCAGCTACAAGAACGACTCGAAGCTGATTGCCTTTTTTGGGCGCATTAACTACTCATTTAAGGACCGCTACCTGCTCTCGGCCAGCTTGCGGCACGAGGGCTCGTCGAAGTTCGGCATTGATAACAAGTGGGGCAATTTTCCGGCCGTATCCATCGGGTGGCGCATCGGCCAGGAGCCGTTCCTGGCCAACCAGAAGTGGATAAACGACCTGAAGCTGCGCGCCGACTACGGCGTAACCGGCAACCAGGACTTTGGTAACTATCTGTCGCAGAACCTCTACGGGGGCTTCGGCTACTACCTGCTCAATGGCACCTACTACCAGGTGTATGGGCCCATCCAGAACCTCAACACCGACCTGCGCTGGGAGCAGGCCCAGAGCCTCAACATTGGGGTCGACTTTGCGCTGTTCAACAGCAAGCTCACGGGTAGCATCAACTACTACACCCGCCGCAACAAAGACCTGCTCGGCAACTACGCCGTGCCCATTCCGCCCAACACGCAGGGCAGCACCTTCGCCAACGTGGGCACACTAGACAACTCGGGCGTGGAAGTGCAGCTGAACGCGCCCGTCGTCAGCAAGCCCAACTTCCAGTGGGCGGTTTCCTTTGCCGGGGCCACCAACGGCAACAAGTTCGTTTCCTTCTCCAACGATACTTACCAAGGGCAAACCTTTATCGACGTGGTGGGCCTGCCCTCACCGGGCTCGCCGGGCAACGCCCAGCGCCTGCAGGAAGGGCAGCGCATTGGCACGTTCTACATGCTGAAGTCGGCCGGCGTTGACGACCAGGGCCGCCTGCTGGTGTACGCCCAGGATGGCAACATCATTACGGGCGACAAGGCTACCCTGGCCGACCGGCAGGTGGTGGGCAACGGTTTGCCCAAGTACACGCTCAGCCTAGGCAACACGTTCACCTACAAGAACTTCGACGCCTCCCTGTTCTTTCGGAGCGTGCTCGGGTATGACGTGTTCAATATCCGCGCCTTTTACTTGGGCACGCCAGCTACCCAGTCCAACGCCAACGTGCTGACCTCGGCTTACGGCGACAGCAAGTACGCCCGGCTCACCAGCACCGCCACCGCCAACGTGCTCTCGGACTACTTCCTGGAGAAGGGCAGCTTCGCGAAGCTCGACAATGTGAGCCTAGGGTACACCTTCCAATTCACCTCGAAGTACGCCCGCTCGCTGCGCCTGTACGCGGCCGCCAAGAACGTGCTGACCGTGACGAGCTACACCGGCGGCGACCCCGATATCATTCCCATCAACGGGCTGTACCCGGGCATCCGCCTCGACGGCAGTAACAACGGCACCCGCCAGTACTATCCTTCGACCACGCAGGTCCTATTTGGTCTCCAATTAGGCCTGTAATCCTTTCCCACCCCCGCAACCATGGCTTTTTCTAAAACACACGCCCGCCTATCGGTGGCCCTGGTGCTGGCTGGGCTGAGCAGCTGCACCAACCTAGACGAAACGCTCTACGACCGCATCACGCCCGATAACTTCCTGCGCACCAAGGACGACGTGTACCGCGACTTTCTGCGCACCTTCGAGCACGGCTACAACACCATCCAGGGCTCGCCCTTCCAGCTGCAGGAGCTGGCCGCCGACCAGCTGATGACCCCCAACCGCGAGGGCGACTGGTTTGACGGTGGGCAGTACGCCCGGGCCCACTACCACACCTGGACTATTCAGGAGGGCTACATCAACGACACGTGGAACCTGATGTACCAGGGCATTACGCTGGATACCAACTCGCTGGAAGATATTCAGGCCCTGGACCCGGCCAAGTTCAACATGACCCCGGCCGAGCAGAGCCAGCTGATTGCCGAGCTGCGCGTGATGCGGGCCTGGTACTATATTCGCCTGCTCGACCTGTACCGGAACATTCAGATTATCACCAAGGTGAAGGGCGAAGTGAAAGGCCCGAACCAATCGACGCCCCAGGAGGCCTTCGCGTTCATCGAAACCGAGCTGAAGGAATCGCTGCCGCAGCTGCTGGCCAAGGGCGACCCCGGCACGGCGCAGTTTCAGGGGCGCTGGACCAAGGCGGGCGCCGCCACGCTACTGGCCCGCCTCTACCTGAACGCCAACGTGTACGTCGGGCAGGACCACTACACCGACTGCGCCGCGCTGTGCCAGGACATTGTGAATGGCAAGTACGGCGCCTACGCCATCGCGAGCCGCTGGGACGCGCCCTTCGACTGGAACAACGACCAGTCGTCGGAAACCATTTTTGCCTTTCCCGGCTCGTTTGGCCGCTCGCACTGGCAGTACGAGGGCGGCATGTACTTCTGGGGGCTGCCCTACAACGTGCCCGTCAACTACTTCGGGTTCACCGATTTTGGGGGCGGCAACCCGCGCTACGCGTTGCAGCCGGGCCGCGACGTAGACAACAAGGAGTACAGCTTTGTGCTGGGCAAGCCGTTCGTCAAGTTTCAGAAATACGCCGACGACGTGCGCCTGAAAAACTACAAGAACTTGGGTAATAGCACCCGCGAGGGTATGTTCTTGCAGGGCTACCTGCCCAACCTCAACGGCCGCGACACCATCAAGAGCACCCGTGGCTACACGCTGTACCTGCGCGACCAGGTGGGCTTGTTTAAGTACACCAAGCCGGGCCAGACGCTGGCCGACAAGACGTCAAACATGAACAACGCCGACCAGAACTCGGGTATCCCGCTGGTGAAATACCCATTCTACCCCTCGTCCGACCCCAACAAGATTGAGGCCGACTACGCCGAGGTGCGCCTGGCTGAAGTGTACTACATGCTGGCCGAGTGCAAGTTCCGGGCCGGCGACCGCGCCACCGCCGCGCAGCTGCTGAACACGGTGCGCAAGCGCGACTACCCCACGGGCTCGGCTAGCCTCTACGCCGCCGGCGGGGCCACCCTCACCGAGCAGGAACTGCTCGACGAATGGGGCCGCGAGTTTATTGGCGAGGGCCGCCGGCGCATCGACCTCATTCGCTTCGGCAAGTTCAACAGCGGCACCTGGTGGGACAAGGCCGCCGATGGCGACGACCACACCAAAATCTACCCCATTCCGCTGAACGCGCTCAATACCTCGCCGCAGCTCAAGCAGAACCCGGGCTACTAAGCGCCTCACTGGCAGCTAATAAAGCCGGTCCTCGCGAGCCTAAACAGCGCCAGGACCGGCTTTATTCGTTGACCCTAGCCCTCCTCCAGCCAGCGCTTCACGGCGGAGGCGCGCTCCTTGCTCACCAGCACCTCGGCGGGCGGGGCGGGGTGCAGCTCCACCAGCAGCTTGCCGCCGAAGTGGGGCACCAGCCGGCGCACGGCCGGCAGCTGGGCCAGCACCTGGCGGTTGAGGCGGCAGAAGAGGCTGGGGTCGAGCAGGGTTTCGAGCTGCTCCAGGGTGTAATCGACCACGAAGCGCTGGCCGGCGTGGGTGGCCAGGGTGGTGGTGTCGTGGCGGCTGGCAAACCAGGCGGCTTCGGTGGCGGGCAGCGGCAGCAGCGCCTCGCCCTGGCGCACCAGAAACCGCGTTTTGTAGGGCCGCTGGGGCTGGGGCAGCGCGTCGAGCAGGCGCTCTAGGGGGGCGTTGAGGGCCGGGAGCGCGGCGCTGGCGGACGCGCCGGCGCCCCGCCACTGGCGCAGCTTGGCCAAGGCGGCTTGCAGGTCGGCCAGCTTCACGGGCTTGAGCAGGTAGGCCACGCTGTTAGCCTCGAAGGCGCGCAAGGCGTACTGGTCGTAGGCCGTCGTGAAAATCACCGGGCTGCGCACCACGGTTTGGGCAAATACGTCGAGACTGAGCCCGTCGGCCAGCTGCACGTCGCTCAGGATGAGGTCGGGGGCGGGGTGAGTGGCCAGCCAGTCCAGGGCCGCCGCCACCGTGTCGAGCACGGCCAGCACCTCGGCCTCGGGGGCGGCCTGGATTAGCAGGCGGCGCAGGCGCTCGGCGGCGGGCGTTTCGTCTTCGAGCAGCAGCACGGTCATGGGCGCAAGCTACGCCGGCTGCCCGCATCTAACTACCCCTAGGGCCCTTACGTACTTCACTCGTCGCTCACTAACTACCTCTGGCTCATGAACCGTACCCTGCACCTGCTGCTGGCCGGCGCTGTCTGGTTGGCTGCCCCGGCCGCCCGCGCCCAAGACATTGGCCCGGCCCTCGACATGACCTTAATGACGGGCTGGGCCGGCAACGCGGCCGTAACCTACGACCTCGAAAAGCGGGCCGGCATGCACAAGGAAACGGCTGGCTCGTCCAGCAAGGCCACCGCCGCCCGGGTCGTGCGGCTTACCTATACCTCCACGCCCGCGCTGCGCCAGCAAACCGTGCAGCGCCTGGTAAGCCACCTCCAGGCCAGCAGTCCCAGCGGCGCGCAGGCGGTGCAGGCAACCCTGGGCCCCGGCAAAACCGACTACGACCAGCTGTACCGCGAGGCGCTGAAAACAACCGCTTTCGCCAACAACGACGCGGCCGCGGCCTTGGCGGCCTACCTCGAGCTAGGCTATCAGGTGGTGCACAACCTCAAAGCCAGCAACGCCATCGTGGCCAGCCAGGAGCGGGGGCTACGGGCCCAGGCGGCCAGCATCTTGCAGCAGAATGCGCGCCTGCGCGACCCCGCCGCCGTGGCCCAGCTGGGCGAGGAAATGAAGCTGCAAACCGTGGTGCTGCTGCTGGGCTGGCAGCAAAGCCAAACCAGCGGCCAGGAGTCGACCTTCCGCACCCGCATTGCCCAGCAGTTTCGCCAAAGCTATGGCCTTGATATGGCGCAGCTCAAGCTGACCGACCAGGGCTTCGCCAAGCGCTAGCCGGGCTGCTGTTGCCCTAGGGCAAATTAGTAGTCAGCGTACGGTAGGGACGGGGCTTGCCCCCGCCCGCCGTTGAACGAAACTGCTTAAATGATGCAGGCGACGGGCGAACCCCGCCCTACAGCCCCCGAAACTGCTGGCTGACCTCAGCGAGCGGACGCCATGCCCCTAGGGTAGCAGCGGCAGCCGCGCCACAAACTGTCCATCGGCCGGGCCGGCTTGCACGGGCTGGGTGGCCCCCAGTAGGGCGTAGCGCTGACGCAGGTTGGCCAGGCCCGTGCCGGTGCTAGGGGCCAGGCCGGGCGGGCGGGGCTGGTAGGTGTTCTCGACCTGCACAAAGCCGAGGCCGGCCACCACCCGCAGCCCCAGGGGCCGGGCGCGCGAGGCTTCGTTGTGCTTGAGGGCGTTTTCCACCAGCTCCTGCACGCTTAGCGGGGCCACGCGGCCTAGGGCGGCGGGGTCGGCCTCGATGCGCACGTGCAGCGCCTCGCCGAAGCGCACCTGCTGCAAGGCCAGGTAGGTGCGCACGAAGGCCAGTTCCTCGGCCAGCGGCACGGTGGGGTGCTGGCGGGCCAGCAGCACGTAGCGGTACACGTCGGCCAGGCCCTCCACGTAGTGCTGGGCGGTGTCGTTGCCGGGCTCGATGAGGGCCGCCAGGGTGTTGAGCGAATTAAACAGAAAGTGCGGGTCGAGCTGCCGGGCCAGGGCGTCGAGCTGAGCCTGGGTGGCGGCCTGCGCCAGCTGGTCGGCCCGGCGCTGGTTGGCCTGCCACTGCCCGAAGAAATACGTGGCCTCGTAGAGTGTGAGCACCGCCGCCGTGGGCAGCAGGCTAAAAGCGGCATTAAGGGCCAGCCGGCCGGGCGTGAGCGAAAACCACTGCGGCAGCAGCCCGTGCAGCGGCAGTTGCAGGGCCACCGTGGCGGCCGTGGCCAGCAGCGGCGCCAGGGCCGCCAGCGTCCAGAGGCGGCGGGCGGTTTGGGCGGCCAGGGGCAGGCGCCCCAGCAGCCACTGCCACAGCGCCCGGTTGGCCAGCCAGTAGCCAGTGGTGAAGTAGGCCGAGAACAGCCACTGCAGCCCCAGGCGCGACCAGGCGCCCGCCGGCCCGGCCGGGCGCAGCGCCACGGCGATGAGCAAGCTCAGTAGCGGAATGCCCCAGGCCATAACCCGGCCGTCGTGCCGGGTGGGGGCAGTGGCGGGCAGGGTGGCGGCGCGCATGGGTGCAAGGTAGAGTAGAGCTTAGAACTTAGACTTGAGGTTGAACTTGTGGATGCAAATCTTATATCTAAGTTCTAACATCTCAGTTCTAAACCCCTAGGGCAGCGCCAGCAGCGGCCGGCCGGCCAACGCGCCCAGCAGCAGCGCCGCCACGGCGGCGGCCCACAGCGCCGCCCCGCCCCAGGTGAGGGCCACGGCCGGCCGGACTGGCAAGCGGCGCCCTAGGGCCCAGCCCAGCAGCGGCAGCGCCTGCAGGGCGTGCATGCCCAGGAAGTGCGCCAGGCGCAGGTCGCCGGCTACGGTGCTCCAGCCCAGGCCGGGCAGGCCGGGGCCGCCGTCGGGGGCGCCCACGGTGTGCTGGCCGGCGTGAATCATGAAGCCGCCCAGCGCCGAGCCCACCAGAAACTCCAGCAGCCCCAGCCGCAGCCCCCAGGCGTAGCTGGCCGAGCCGTGGGGCCGGTGGCGCCAGGCCAGGTACACGGCCCAGGCCGCCGCCACCGTGTTCACCCCAATAAAAAGCCCCATGAGGCTAAACAGCGCGGCATTGAGCGGCGTGCTGGCGTTGTAGTGCGAGGTGAGGCCCCGCGCCGCCTGCCCAAAAATGACCACCTGCTCGACGGCCATGGCCGCCGCCACCGCCCAGCTGATGCGCCGCACCGCCCGCTGCGCCGCGGCCGGCAAGTCGGCCAGCAGCCAGCCCAGCGTCCAGGCGTAGGTCACGATGGAGAGCGAAAACTTCAGCGGCTTCATCCACACCGGCAGGCCCGTCACCACGCGGTGGTCGAGGGGCAGTAGTAGCAGGGCCGCGCCAGCCAGCCCCAGGTTGAGCCAGCCCGCCCAGGCCAGCGGCGGATTGACGCGGCGGAGCACGCGCAGGGCGGTGCCGATGCGGCCAAATAGGCTCGGCGCAGCGGCCGGTGGAGTAGCGGGCAGGGCGGGGGAGAAGGCGAGCGTCGGCATGGCATTGTTGAGTTAAAAGTGATTAGGCAACAGCTGATTGGCTAACTGAGGGGTAGCGCTGCCGCACCCCAAAGTAGAGCAGCAGCCCTAGGGGCCCGAACAGGAAGGTGAGCAGCAGGCAGGGCACCAGCAGCAGGTGGGGCACCCCGCGCCGCTGGGCGTCGCGCGCTTCCCAGGCGCCCGTAAACAGGTCGAAGCACAGGTAGTGCACCCAGCCCGCCAGCAGCGCCCAGGGGTCGCGAAACAGCGCTGCCACCTGGGCCAGCGACCCAAAGCCGCCCTCGCCGCCGTGCGCCCCCAGGTAGTGCGTGCCAATGAGCAGCCCGTAGGCTCCGGCCAGGGCCAGCGGTAGCGCGCCGCCGAGCACCAGCCAGCGGGTGCCGCGCCAACGCGGGGCTAGCACCAGCAGGGCCCAGCCCAGCAGGGCCAGCGGGTTGGCGAGGGTAAATAGGAAGTCGGGCGTGAGTGCCATAGCGGGGTGAGAGGGAAGGGGGCAGCGGCCCTAGGGGCCACTAGGTTCCCAAAGCTACCGGCCTGCCCGCTCCGGCCACCAGGTGAAATGGGGCCAGCCCGCCCCACCGGCCGGCGAAGCGCCTAATTGGCGGGGCGAAGCCGCGGGCCGGGGCTCCGTTTCACCTGGTGGCCGGGGCGGGCGGGTCTGCTTCTAGTGGGGGCGGGGCTGGCCCTCGCCCGCCGTTAGCGCCGCTGCCCTTCGGCGAAATTGGCTGGGCGGCGCCGGCGACGGGCGGGGGCCAGCCCCGCCCCTACGGCACCCGGGCCATAGGCCTGCGCGGCACGGGGGCACCCTAGGGGCCAGCCCCCGCCCTTTGCCGAGCGCCGAGCCAGGGCAGAAAATAGCGGTAAGCAAAATTTAGTAGCTGTAAAACAAGTATTTATGTTTTATAACTGCTTTATACGTTTATAAACGTATAAAGCAGTTGATGGCGCTGGCTATCGGTCATACATTTGCCTAGTCGCCGGAGCGCCGGCCGGTGCTGCTTCACCCTACCACCCTTATCCACCCTTGCCCATGCTGCCTTTGCTTTGGCTGCTGCCCCTAGGGGCGGCCCTGGCCGGCCCCGCGCCCACGCCGCCCCGCACCACCTTTCGCGGCCACCTCGACCACGCGCCGGCCGGCGATACCGTGCGCCTGTTTGTGGGCAACAAGCGGGTGAAGACGCCGCTCAGCCCCGGTGGCGACTTTGAGTTCGTCTTTCCTGACCTGGCCGCCACCACGCCCGTGCACTTCGAGTACGCCCGCCAGAATACCCGGCTCTACCTCATGCCCGGCGACCAGCTGGTGATGCACCTCGACTTCAACGACTTCGACAAGAGCGTGACGTACAGCGGGCGCGGCGCCGACGTGAACAACTACCTGGCCCAGGCGCAGTGGAAGTTTGAGTACGGCCCGGCCGGCGACGTGCCCCGCCCCCTGGAGCAGCTGCGCCAGCAGCCCGGCACCACGCCCGCCGAGATGCGCCGCCGCGCCGATGCCTTCCGGCAGCAGCAGCTGGCTTTTCTGGCCGCCTACGCCCAGGCCCACCCGCAGCTCGCCAGCTTCCGCCACGATGCCGAGTTCCTCATCAACATGCAGTGGGGCCGGCAACTGCTGGAATACGTGGGCATCCGGCGCCAGCAAAAGCCCGATGAGGTAAGCCCGCCCCCGCCCATCTCGGAAGCGTATTTCTCCTTTATCAAGGAGCTGCCGCTGCGCGAGCTGGACCAGCACTTGCGGGGCCTGGACGAGAACACGGTGGTGGTCTGGTTTCTCAACGCCTACCAGAGCCGGCTGGCGCCCTCGGGCAAGCTGGGCACCAGCCCCGACGCCGGCCCTAGGCTCTACCGCCTGGCCACGCAGGAGCTGGGCGAAACCAAGGCCCGCGACATGGTTATGCAGATGCTGCTCTTCAACAACATCCAACAGGACTTGCCGGGCGTGCGGGCGTTTTATCCCACCTTCCGGGCCCACAACCGCGACTCGGCCCTGGCCCGCAGCGCTCGCCAGATGCTGGCCCAGCGCCAGCACCTGAACGTGGGGCAGCCCGCCCCGGCCTTTACGCTGGTGAATGACGCCGGCCAACCGGTGTCGCTCAGCGACTTCAAGGGCAAGGTGGTGTACCTCGACTTCTGGGGCACCTGGTGCCAGCCCTGCATGCGGGAAATGAAAGAGTTTGCGCCGGCCCTAAAAAAGAAGTTTGAGGGCCGCGACGTGGTGTTTTTGTACGTGGCCGTGGACTAGAACCAGGCGAAGTGGCAGCAAACCCTCACCGAGCAGCACTTTACTAGTCCCAACGCCGTGCACCTCTACGAGCGCGAGGGCAAGGTGGCCGGCACCTACCAAGTGAACGGCTACCCCAGCTACTACCTCATCGGGCGCGACGGCCGCTTCGTGCAGCTCTGGACCTCGCGCCCCTCGGACGGCGAGCAGACGGTGGCCGCCATCGAGGCCGCCCTAAAGCGGTAGGCCCTGGGCCGAAACCACGCCGCGCCGAAACCCTAAAGCCTGCTTGCGGGTTTAGCGGGCTGGCAGCGGGGCTCGCCAACCCACCAGCTAGCGGGCTGCGTACGTTAGCCCGGCCCTTTATTTACGCTGGTGCAAGTGGTTTTGGTTAGGCAGTTTAGTTGTTTTTTGCTACCGGCAAGGTGGTGGGTGCTGGCACTGCTGCTAGCGGCTGGCCGGCTGGCGGCGGCGGCCCCAAGCCCGCCGCCCCCCCCCGCCGACTCGACCCGCTCGCCGGTATTTGCCCGGCGCAAGCTGGTGGTGCAAATCGACTCGCGCTATTCCATCATCAACTACCATTTCTGCGTCATCAACGGCGTGAAGCTGGGGCTGGAGTGGCGCGGCCGGGTGCGCACCGGGGCGGCGTTTTACTTCCTGAGTAGCCGCATTCCCACGCGCCTGGACCCGCCCGACAACGCCTCCGCCGACGACCCCGACGCTACCCTGCGCTTCTACAACGTGGCGCTGTACGGCGAGTATATCATCATCGAAAACCGCCGCTGGGAGCTGGGGGCCAACATGCAGGGCGGCCTAGGGTCCGTGCGGCTGCAATACAACGATGAAGACCCGACCAAGGGCCGCGCGCTCACCCCGCGCGACTTTATTGGTCTGGTCGAGCCCTCGGTAGCCGCTCAGATGCGCTTGTTTCCGTGGGCCAGCCTAGGCGCGGGGGCCGGCTGGCGCCAAACGGTATTCGTGCCCCCGCTGGTGCGGCGCGAACTGAGCGGTCCAATTTTCTACGTGCGGGCCAAAATTCTGCTCGGCCCGCTTATCAAAACGGTGCGCAACCACGAGCCGCTGTTCTCGCAAAAAGACCTGCGCATCAACGGCCTCGACCAGCGCACCCGCCAGCGCTTTCTGAGGGGCGGGGAATAATGGGAGTGAAATGCGCTTGAAAAGTAACGTCATGCTGAGCCTGCCGAAGCATCTCTCCCGCGTAAGTAATTCTAACGTCTAGGGTTAGTTACGCGGTAGAGATGCTTCGGCAAGCTCAGCATGACGTTACTTTTCAAGCGCACTACCTGCTTGTTTTAATCCATTGCTTACTTGCCGGCGGCGTAGGTGAAGCCCACGGTCAGGTTGCTATTGCCGGGGGCGCGGCCCTCCACGGCCACGCTTTCGTAGGAGTAGGAGTAGGCGGCGGTGAGGGCCAGGTGCTTGGTAACGGTGAAGTTGAGGCCGCTGGTAACGTTCACGCGGTAGTCGCCGTCGGCATCCTGCAGCGAGGGCTGGTAAAACGCCAGGCCCGTGAGCACCACCGGCCCGAGGCCCAGGCGCAGCTTGAGGCGCGTCGAGCTGCGGGGTACCTCGCGCAGCAGCCCGCCCAGGTACTCGGTGTGCTCATACAGAAAGAACTGGCTGAGGCCCACCTCATTCTGCAGCGTGTCGGCGTAGAGGGTGTAGCCCGCCCCCGCCCCGGTGACGAAGCGCCGCGCAATGGCCCGCAGGTTGCTCTGCTCGGCGTCGCCCAGCAGGTAGTACTTCACCCGCCCGCGCTGGTAGGTGGGCGTGAGCAGGCCCAGCAGCTCGCGCTCGCGCAGCAGCCCGTCCTGCTTGCCGTAGCTGAATGAGGCTGAGGCCGGCAGCAGCCAGTGCCGGCTGAGCTTGAAGTTGGCCGTGTGGCTGGTGGTGAGGTAAATGCGCTCGACCGTGCCCGAGCTGTAGAGGCCCGTGAGGCTGGCCGTGTAGCGGGTGCCGCTTTCCTTCACGGTGTAGGTTTCAAACTCCGACGAGGGCAGGCCGCCCGCCGTGCTGGGCGCCACCACCGGCGTGGTGGCCGTGCTGGTGCTGGTCGAGTCGGGCGTGCTTTCCTGCGCGTGCGCCGCGCTGGCCAGCGCCAGCCACAGCAGCGTCAGCAGCCCTAGGCCCCGCCAGCGGTTCCGAAGCGGCCCCCTCATGCCGGCCGCCGCTCGCGTCCTTGGCCCCCCGCTCCGCGCACGGTGGCCGCGCGGTCGAGCTTGCCCGAGGCCGTACTCTTAAAGGCCGGCACGTACACCACGCTTCTCGGCTGCTCGTACTTGCCCAGGCGCTCGCGCAGCAGGCTTTGGAGATGCTGCTCGGCCTCGGGCCCTAGGGGGGCGCCCTCCAGGTAGGCCGTCACGGCCTGGCCCAGGCGCTCGTCGGGCCGGCCCGCCACGAAGGCGCGGCGCGTTTGCCCCAGCTCGGCCAGGGCCACGTCGAGCACCTGTTCCACCTTCTCGGCCTGCACCTTCACGCCGCCCGAGTTGATGACGAAATCCACCCGCCCCAGCCAGTCGAAGGTGTGCTTGTCGAGGAGCTCAATGCGGTCGTTGGTGACGACGAGCTGGTCGTCGGTCACGTCGCCGCGCACCGTCAGGCAGCCGCGCTCGTCCTGGCCCAGGTGCAGCCCCTCCAGCACCCGGTAGTGGGCGCTGGCGTGAGGGCCGTTGAGGCGGCGCAGGGCCATGTGCGAGGCCGTTTCGGTCATGCCGTAGGTCAGGAACACCGGCACCGTGAGCTGCCGCTGCAGCTCGGCCAGCAGGCTGGGCTCGACGCCCGCGCCGCCTATCAAAATGGCGCGCATTTTATTGAGCCGGCTGGCCCGGCCGGCCGCCAGCATGGCCCGTAGCTGCAAAGGCACGAAGGCCGCGAAGTCAAATTTCGCATCGGGCGCTACGTACTCGAATGGGTCGGCGTGGGGCTCCACGATGGTCAGGTGCATGTCGCGCTCGAGGCCGCGCACCAGCATCATCTTGCCCCCGATAAACTCGCAGTTGAGGCAGACCAGCGCCCGGTCGCCGGGGCCCAGGTCAAAAAAGTCGCCCGTGCGGCGGGCCGAAGCCGCCAGCTGCCGCCGCTTCAGGGTGATGAGCTGGGGCTGCCCGGTGCTGCCCGAGGTGCGCAGCCCAAACTCCAGGGCGCCGTTCAGCCACTGGCGCAGCAGCTCCAGCACCTTGGCCTCGTAGCCGTTGAGGGGGGTGTGGGGGCTAGGCGTTTGCTGAATGCTCTCGTAGCTGAATTCGCGCCCGTTGAGCAGCAGCGAGGTAGGAAGGAGGGTATCGGCCATGGGGCAAAGGTATTGGCGGGGCGTCGCCTTAGGGCCCCTCGGCTCCGCAAAGCACCCCTAGGGCCGCGCCAGCCCGGCAGCATGACCGCCTGTTTGCTGTTGCTACTGCACTGAGGGCGGCGGGGTCTGGCTGCCCCAGCTTTTGTTGGGCTGCGGGCCCATCGTGAACGTTAGCTTGCCGCCCTGCATCAGCTCGTCGCGGTAGAGCCAGCAGTTGGTCAGGGGCTTGCCGTTGAACTCGGCCGACTGCACGTAGACGTTGGTCTTGGACGTATTTTTGGCTTCGATAACCAGCTTTTTCTGGTTGCCGAGCTGAATGATGGACTTGGGGAAGATGGGGCTGCCCAGCTCGATAATGGGCCGGGCATCGGTGAAGCCTTTCACGTCGAACAGCCCTAGGGCCGTGATAACGTACCACGAGCCGAGCTGGCCCTGGTCCTCGTCCTGGCCGTAGCCGTAGCCGTGGATGGGCTCGGTGCCGTAGAACTCGTCGCAGATTTGGCGGGTCCACTTCTGCGTGAGCCAGGGCTGGCCCGAGAAGTTGAACAGCCAGCTGATGTGCAGGCAGGGCTGGTTGCCGTGGTTGTAGATGGCCTTGATGCCGGCGAAGGCGTCGATTTCCTTGCCGCCGCCGAAGCCCGTTTTGGCCGAGGCCGTGAAGATGCTGTCGAGGCGGTTGTTGAACTTGTCGCGCCCGATGGCCGCGATGAGGCCGGCCGGGTTTTGGGGCACGTAGAAGGTGTACTGCATGGCGTTGCCCTCCTGGAAGCCGCGCCAGGGCTCAAACGGCTGGAAATTGCCGACGAAGGTGCCGTCGGCCAGCTTGGGCTGCATGAGCTGGTTTTGCGGGTTCAGAATTTTGCGCCAGCCGTTGGAGAGCTTGAGGAGCTGCTCGTAGTCGGCCGTTTTGCCCAGGTCCTTGGCCATTTGGGCGGCGGCGAAGGCGCTGTAGCTGTACTCCAGGGTGTGCGAGTTGGCGAAGTAGGCGCCGGAGGAATCGGTCTTGTACCACTCGCCCTTGTACTCCTTGTAGTCGTCGCGGAAAGGCACGTAGCCGTACTCGGTGAAGGCCTTCACGTCCATCTTGCCCGAGCCGAAGGCGCGGTGGTGGTAGCCCAACTCGTTGGCGCGCACGGCCTGGTAGGCCAGGTTCACGTCGTAGTTGCGGATGCCCACCTGGTAGGCGCCGGCCACGGCCAGCCCCACGAAGTTGGTGCCCACGCCCGACACGTACTCGCTATTGGCCAGGCCGTCGCCAAACCAGCCTTTGTCGCGGTACACTTGCAGCTCGGTGTTCACGTAGTTGCCGTACCACTCGGGGTAGCTCAGGGCCCAGAGCTGCGTAATATTCCAGTAGCCGCCCCAGATGGCGTCGGTATTGATGAACTCAGGCTTCGGCCCAGCACCACTAACCACCAGCTGGCCCGCCTGGCCGCCGTGCTTGGGGTAGGCGCCGCTCACGTCGCTGGCGATGCCGCGGCCCAGCAGGGCGTGGAAGAGGCCGGTGTAGAACTTAGTCTTGCTTTGCTCATCGGTGCCTTCCACCGCGATTTTGCCCAGCTCGCGCTGCCAGGTGGCCTGCGCGGCGGTGCGCGCCTGGTCGAAGGTCAGGCTTTTGGCTTCAGCCGCGAGGTTGGCCTTGGCGTTGGTGATGGAGGTGTACGAAAGGCCGACTTTCAGCTCAATCTTCTGCTGCGCCGTGGTTTTGTAATTCAGCACCAGGCCCGCGCCCTTGCCGGTGGCCGACTTGGCAGTGGGCTGCTGGCCGGCGGCCGTGAAGGCGCCCACGCTGGCCGGCACCCGGCTGATTTCACCGTAGAAGTACATGTTGACCTTGCCGCTGGGGTCGTAGGTTTTCACGTACTTGGGGTAGGTGCTCACGAAGCCCTCCACGTGCGTGGCGTCCACCATCCGGATGCTGGCGTCGGTCACGTCGCTGCTCTCGCCCTGCTTATTGCCGATGTCGAGGATGATGTGCGCTTGGTCGCTCTTGGGGAAGGTGTAGCGGTGGAAGCCCACCCGCTTGGTGGCCGTCAGCTCGGCCGTGATGCCGTAGTCGTCGAGCAGCACCTGGTAGTAGCCGGGCTGGGCCACCTGGTTTTTACGGTCGAAGCGCGAGCGGTAGCCGCTGCCGGGCTTGTCGAGGTCGCCGGGCTGCACCTTCAGCTCGCCGGTGGTGGGCATAAAGCTCACGCCGCCCACCTGCCACTCGTGGAAGTGCACGAAGCCTTCGATGGAGTTCTGGCGGGTGTCGTAGCCCACGGCCTCCCAGCCAGAGGCGTTGCCGTAGTGGCCGTTGGTGGAGGGCGCCAGCTTGGCCATGCCGTAGGGCACGGCCGCCGGGGTGTAGAAAAACCAGCGGCTGTGCGCCGTGCCAATGTTGGGGTTCACGTACTTGAGCATGCTGGGCGCCTTGGCCGCACCTTGGGCCCTAGCCCCCCCGGCGGCCAGCAGCAGCACCAGGGGCAGTACGCCGGCCTTGGAAATCAATTTCATAACAGGAGTTTTGAGTGTTTATAGCTGTCGTCCTCCGCGTGCAACCTCACCCCCGGCCCCTCTCCATAAGGAGAGGGGAGCCTGACGATTGAGTACACGAGCGAATGCCCGCGCTGCCGTGGCTCCCCTCTCCCTAAGGAGAGGGGCCGGGGGTGAGGTTGCACGCAGAGGACGACAGATAGTACCTTAAAAACCACCAGCAAGGTGGCAAAAAAACGCCCGCGCCCGGCCCCACCAGCCAGACGCGGGCAGACAAGGCGCACCCCACCGCGCAGCCTGGTCTTTTGTCGTTAGAAAGGCCTAGGGCCACCTACAAAAGCTTGCGCGCCTGCAAGTCGGCCATTACTTCGAATAGCATCACGCCGCTGAGCTGCGTCGAGCCATCGACGGTGCCGCCCGGCTGCGTCGTCCAGTTGGTGTTGAAGAGGAATTGCGGCTTGCGCGTGCCTTTCTTGTAGAGGCTTTCCGCGTTGAACTTCAGGAATGACACGTAGTTGGCGCGGGTGGCGGCGGGCACGGTGGGCTCGGTGGCCAGCAAGGCCAGGTAGCGCACCAAAATGCCCTTGAACAAGCCGCCGTCGCCGCCGCCCTCGTCCTTGAGGATGCCGTTTGGCGAGAGCTGGCTGTCGTTGAGCACGTAGCTGGCCGTGCGGTTGGCGTCGTCGAGGTAGCTGCTTTGCTGGGTGGCGCGGTACAGCTCCAGGCCGGCCCCTAGGAAGGTGCCCTGGTTGTAGCTAAAGCGCCAGTCCTTGTCTACCTGCCCGTTGCCCTGGCGGTTGATGCCGTCCCACACGGCGCCGGTGGTGGGGTCCACCAGGTTCTTCTTCTGCCAGTCGTAAATCTTCTGGGCCCAAGCCAGGTCGTCGGGGTTGCGGTCGAGCTGGTAGAGGCGGGCACCCAGGATGGCCACCGGCGCATTGGCAGGCGTGTTTTTATAGTCGAGCTGGTCCTTTTTCCAGGCGATGCCGCCGCCCTGGTTGGTGTTCCAGCCGCCCTTCAGGTCGGTCCACAGCAGCTGGGCGGTGGCTTTGTACGACTGGTCCTGGGTGGCCTGGTAGGCGCGCAGGTTGGCCAGGGCCTGCCAGGCCATGTCGTCGTAGAAATTGTTGAGGTAAGTGTTGCCGTTCTTCTTCTTGGTGCCCTGCTGCTGCAACTGCATCCGGGCGGTGTAGTCCAGCACCTTGGTGCGCTGGTAGCCATCGACCAGCACGTCGAGGCCGTGGGCCTGCCACCAGTAGTTGAAGTTGGTTTGGCCGGCGTTGTTCTGCAGGTAGTACTGGTCGCTGGACCAGAAGCCTTGGTTGAGCGCGGCCTGGGCCGAGTCGGCCCGGGCGGCCCAGTTGGCCTCTACCACCACCGGCTTGGGGGCCGGTGGGGTAATGGCATCGTCGACAGGCTCGTGGCAGGAAGTGAGGGCTAGGGCCGCCAGCAGGGCGCCGGCAGTGGTACGGAAAAGCATAGGGTGGGAGAGTTGGTGGGCTATTCCTAGGGGGGTAGTCGGCGGCAAATGGGGTGAGCTATCGGGGGGGCCGGGGGGGTGAGGCGACCCGCCTAGGGCTACTCCCTAGCGCACCTTCACCTGGTGGGTGTAGGCGGCGGGCTGCATCATCACCAGGATGTCCACGTTCTTGCGGTCGGCCGTGCCGGGGAACTTGTAGGTGTTGTTCCACTGGTCGTCGGCCACCGGCACGATGGTGTAGTAGGCAGCCGCCGTGGTGGCCGTGGGGGGCACGTTGTCCACGTTGGTGCTACCGTACTGGCGCATGGTCACTTTGCCGGCGGCGTCCTTCTCGGTGAAGATGAACTTGTAGCGCTCGTCGCGGCCCCAACTAAACTGGAAGAACTCGATGGGCGTATTGTCAACTTCCCACAGGCCCTTGCCTACGTAGGGAATGGTCACGGTCACCTTGTTCTGGGCCGAAATCCAGAGGCCTACCGACTGAATCTCGGTCACGACGGCCGAGCCGTTGTTGAAGTCGAGGGTGATGCGGTACACGCCCGTGGTGGTCGTGGGGTTGGTGGCGTTGCTGCCCTGCAGCAGCTTGGTGCCGCTGATGTAGTACTCGGTGGGCGTGCCGGTCAGCTGGTCCACCATCTTCACGTTGCCCGTGGTCAGCTTGGTATAGATTTCGAAGATGCCTGATGAGAGGCGCTTGAACGGCAGCGCCTGCCCTAGGGTGGCACCGCCCTCGGTGCCCGAGCCGGTGAGGTAGAGGTTGCCCGGAATAACCGAGAAGCCGGCGGGGCGCTCTACCGTCATGGTGCGGGCCGAGCTGGCGGGCTGCACGTTCAGGCCTTTCGAGGCGTTCACCATCCACTTCAGCTTGCCCTGGCTCTGCGAGGCGATGCCGGCCAGGTTGGCGATTTTATTGAGGTCGCCGTGGCTGAGCACCAGCTTGGTATCGAGGCCGTTGGTGCCCGATACGGTGGTGTAGACGGGCTTCGAGAAGTCGCCGCCGTCTTTGTCGAACACCACTTCGTAGAGCACCAGCGTGCCGTCAGCGGCGCGGGCCTGGCTCCACTCAAAGGTCACGGCCGCGTTGGAGGGCGGGTCGAGCTTGATGGCAACGTTGTCGGCCGGCGAGATGTAGTTGGTCACCGGCGTGATAGTGTCGTCGAGGGCTTTGTCGTCTTTTTTGCAGCCCGCGAGCAGGCCAACAACGAGCAGCAAAAGCAGGTAAATAGGAGACGTTTTCATGGGCGTGAGCGCCTAGGGTAGCAGTAAGGGTGGGAAAAGCAAAATATTACCAGCCAGGGTTTTGGCTGAGGTTGGGGTTGATGTCGCGCTCGCGCTGGGGCACCGGCCAGAGATAGTGCTTGGCGGGGTCGAAGGTGCGCTGGTCTACGCGCAGGTAGCCGCCGTCCACGTTCGGGTCGCCGGCCTTAATGCCGTGGGCGTAGCCGGTGAGGGCCGTCTGGGCGGTGCGCCAGCGACGCAGGTCGAAGATGCGCGTGCCTTCCATGGCCAGCTCGGTGCGGCGCTCGCGGCGCACGATGGTTTGCAGGGCCGCCTTGTCGCCGCCGGGGAAGGCTAGGGCCGCCCCGTCGGTGAAGCCCGCGCGGCGGCGCAGCGCCCCGATGGTGCGGTCCCACTCGGCGCTGGTGAGCTGGCCCAGCTCGTTCTTGGCCTCGGCGCGCATGAGCAGCACGTCGGCGTAGCGCACCAGTATCAGGTTCAGGCCCGAGTTGAGGTTGGCGTCGGCGGTGGGGTCGAAGTACTTGGCCACGTAGTAGCCGGTGGGGCTGGCGTCGGCGCGGTCAATGGAGTTGTCGCCGGTGCCGGGCACGGTGCGGATGAGTATGCTCGACCCATCGGGGCGCTGCCACTTGTAGCCGTCGTACACGATGGTGGCGGCGAAGCGCGGGTCGCGGCCTACGTAGGGCGTGGCCTCATTGTAGCCCGAGCCGCTCTCGGTAATCGCCTTGCCGTTGGCCATCACGTAGTCATTGACCAGTTCCTGGGTGGGGGCGATAGCGCAGATGAGCTTGCCCTCGGTGCGCGGAATGAAGAAGCGCTGCTCGGAGTAGGTGCGCGACGGATAGAGGTACTGCAGGTCCAGGATGACTTCGCTGTTGCCCTCGTTGCCGGGCGCAAACACGCCGGCGTAGCTCGAAAACAAGCTGTAGGTGCCCACCGTGCCGCCCATCAGCTGGTCGGTGGCGGTTACCACGTCGGCCCAGCGGCCCTCGTAGAGCAGCACCCGCGCCTTCACGGCCAGGGCGGCGCCCTTGGTGAAGCGGCCGCGGTCTTCGGCGGCGTAGGCGGTGTTCACGGGCAGGTCGGCGGCGGCGGCGTCCAGCTCCTTCAGCACGAAGTCGAGCACCTCGGCCCTAGGGTTGCGGGCGAGGCCAGCGGCGTCGGTCACGCTGATTTCGGTGGTTATCAGCGGCACGTCGCCGTACCAGGTCATGAGCTGGAAGTACTGGTAGGCGCGCAGGGCGCGGGCCTCAGCGATGTAGCGCGCCTTCAGGCCGGCATCGAGCGTCGAAATCTTGTCGATGTTAGCCAGCACCTGGTTGCACTTGCGGATGCCCGAGTAGTGGTAGCCCCACTCGTTGGTGACGCGCGCCTGGTTGGTGCCGTAGGCGCCCTCGGCGATGTTGCGGGCGTTGGAGCCGTTCACGTCGCTCTTGTTGTAGGCGTTGTCCGAGAGCGTCTCGTTGAAGAAGAAATACTCGGAGTTGTAGAGGTTCTCGTAGGCCGTGGTCAGCACGTTGGCCGCGTCGCTGGGCTGGGTCCAGAACGTGGCGTCGGTGGGCCGGTCGGTGGGCGGCAGGTCGAGCTTTTGGCAGGCGCCGAGCCCTAGGCCCAGCCCGAGCCCCAGCAGGAGCGTATGGCGAAAATGGCGGTTCATCTGGCGGTGGGTGGGATAGCGATTAGAGAGTAATGTCGAGGCCTAGGGTCATCACGCGCACGGCGGGGTACACGCGGCCGCTGCTGCCCACGCCGCCGCCCTGGCCCACGCTTTCGCTGAACTCCGACAGCTCGGGGTCAAACCCGATTTTCTTCAAGTGACTGATGGTGAACAGGTCCTGGCCCGAGGCGAAGATGCGCAGCCGCTGGATGTAGGCCCGCTTGGTGAGGGTGGCGGGTAGCGTGTAGCCAAGCTGCACGTTCTTGAGTCGGGCGTAGGCGCCGTTGCGCAGCCAGTAGTCCGAGCCCTGGTTATTGTTGGTGGAGGCCGTGCCGATGGTCAGGCGCGGGTAGCTGCCGCCCGGATTGGTGGGCGTCCAGCGGTCGAGGTGCTGCTGGTACACGTTCTCCCAGTTGTTGTGGAAAGCTTCCACGCCCTCGCCCCGGATGTAGAGGCTACGCTTGCCCACGCCCTGCACAAACACCAGCAGGTCGAAGCCTTTGTAATCGGCCGAGTAGGTGGCGCCGAAGGTGTAGCGCGGGAAGGGGTTGCCCAAAATAAAGCGGTCGTCCTGGTTAATCACGCCGTCGCCGTTGCGGTCCACGTAGCGGATGTCGCCGGGCCGCACCGTGCCGGGGGCCACAAACGAGGGCTTGGGGCCGGCGGCGATTTCCTCCATCGTCTGGTAGAGGCCATCGGTTTTGTAGCCGTAGTACGAGTTGATGGGGTAGCCCTCGCGGATGATGTTGGTGGCGTCGCCGCCCCGGATGGTTTCCACGCCCTTGGTGTCGAGCACCGTGTTGCGGGTGTCGGCCGCGTTCAAGCTCAGGCTCTGGTTGAAGCCGCGCTCGGTGCGCATGCGGTAGGTAGCCGTGATTTCCCAGCCCTGGTTGCGCACGCGGGCCGCGTTTTGGGTGGGCGCGCCGGCCCCGAAGGCCCCAGCCACCGGCAGGTCAATCAGGATGTTGCTGGTGCGCTTGTCGAAGTAGTCGGCGCTGAACGACAAGGCGTTTTGGAAGAAGCTGAAATCCACACCCACGTTACCCATGGTAGCGGTTTCCCAGGTAATGGCCGAGTTGGAGGTGCTGAAGTAGGAGCCCGACACCGGCACGCCGCCAAACGAGTAGGTGCCCGGCGAGAGGCTCACGGTGCTCAGGTAGCGGTAGAGGCCGATGTTCTGGTTGCCGAGCTGCCCTAGGGAGGCGCGGAACTTCAGGTCGCTGAACACGGGCTTGAGGAAATCCAGGAAGTTCTCGTCCAGCGGGTGCCAGCCCACCGAGCCCGAGGGGAAGAAGCCCCAGCGCCGGTTGCTGGCAAAGCGCGACGACCCATCGTAGCGGAAGCTACCCTCAATCAGGTACTTGCCGGCAAACGAGTAGTTGACGCGGCCAAACACCGAGTTCAGGGCCCACTGCTCCTGGTTGCCGTAGGTGCCGTTGGCGTGGTAGCCGCCGCTGGGGTCGTACACCCCGGCGTAGGTGGTGCCGTTGTTAATCACCCCAAACTGGTTGCCGGGCACGTTGATGACGTGGATGCCGCGGCGGTCGTCGGTGTAGTGCTCGGTCGAGTAGCCTACCACGGCCTGCACGCCGTGCTTGTCGGCAAAGGTGCGGTCGTAGTTGAGGGTGGCCTGGTAGTTGGTGAGCAGCGTGCGCTGGTTGCGGTTCTGCACCGAGTTGTTGCCGTCGCCGCCGGCCGTGGGCGAGCCGTCGAGCGTCACGTACATGAGGCTGCGCTGGAACTCGTCGTTCTGGTAGTTCCACAGGTCGCCGCCCACCAGGCCGCGCAGCCGCAAGCCCTTGATGATTTCAAACTCGGCGTTGAGGTTGCCGAATACGTTGTCGTTGGAGTTGGTGCGCAGGCCGCCATTCAGCAGGCGGTTCACCGAGTTGTCGCTGGCCGTGGCCGGGGTCACGTAGTTGCCCTGGTCGTCCTGAATGGGGTAGATAACCGGGATGCGGGCCGCGTCGCTGATAATCCACTGCGAGTCGAAGGCGTGCTCGCGGGTGCCCACGTGGGCATACGACGCAATGGCGCCAATCTTGAGCCGGTCGATCACCTGGGTCGTCAGGTTGATGCGGCCGTTGAGGCGCTTAAAGCCGTAGTTATCCCCGTAGAAGAGGCTATTCTGGTCCACGTACCCTAGGGACACCAGGTAGCGGGTTTTGCCCGCGCTGCCGCTCACGCTCAGGTTGTGGTTCTGCTGGAAGGCCTGCTTTTTCAGCACCTGGTTCAGCTGCCAGTCGTAGTCGCCGTGGGCCGCGAAATCGCGCATCTGCTGCGGCGTAAACTGCGGCGCCTGCCCCGAATTCACCAGCGCCTCGTTCTTCAGCTCCATAAACTGGAGGCCCGTCACGGGCTTGCGCTGGAAGTTGGGCGCTTGCCAGCCCAGCGTGGTGTTGTAGGCGATGGTGGGCTTCTGGTTGAGGGCGCCCTGCTTGGTGGTTACCAGCAGCACGCCATTGGCCGCGCGCGAGCCGTAGATGGCGGCCGAGGCGGCGTCCTTTAGCACCGTTACGCTCTCAATATCATTGGGGTTGATGGCGTTGAGCGAGCCCGCGATGCCGTCCACGATAATCAGCGGCGAGGCGTTGCCGAGGGTGCCCACGCCCCGGATGTTGATGTTGAGGCCCGCGCCCGGCTCGGCGCTGTTTTGCTGAATAGTGAGGTTGGGCGAGGTGCCCTGCAGGGCCTGGGCCACGGTGGTTACGGGGCGGTTTTCGAGCGTCGCGCCGTTCACCGTGTTGATGGCGCCCGTTACGTTGGCGCGCTGCTGGGTGCCGTAGCCCACCACCACCACGTCGTTCAGGCTCTGCGCCTCCTCCACCAGTGCCACGTTCAGGTTGGTGGTGGCGCCGGCCACCGGCACCTCCTTGCGGGTGTAGCCCACGAAGCTGAATACCAGCACGCTATTGGCGGGCGCCTGCAGGCTGAATCGGCCATCGGTATTGGTGGTGGCGCCCTGGGTGGTGCCCTTCACTACCACCGTTACGCCCGGCAGGCCCACGCCCTTCTCGTCGGTTACGCGGCCGGCGATGGTGATGTCGGCCAGGGCGTCGCCCTGCGGCTCGGCGGCGGCCAGCGGCGCCGTGTCGGCGGCGGGCACGGCCCCCACCGGCGCCGACGCCTTGGGCACGATGACGTAGAGGCCGTCCTTGAGCAGCTCGAACTGCAGGCCGCTCTGCTGCGTCACGTAGCGCAGGGCCTCTGGCAGCGACTTAAAGCTGGGGTGGGTTTTGGCCAGGTAGCGGCCCGTCACCAGCTGGTTGCGGTACAGGAAGTTGACCTTGTAGGTGCTTTGCAGCTCCTTGATGAACGCCTCGAGCGGTACCTGGGCGGCCGACGCGCGCACCGAGGCCACGGGGCTGCGCGGGTTTTGCACGGCGAGGGCCAGGGCCCCCTGGGCGCGGCTGACGCCGCTGGGCACGGCGCCCAGCAAGAGGGCCAGGCGCACGTAGCGGGTAAAATTTGCCATATGGTTGGGTGGGGAAAGGAAAAATGCGAGCAGAAAAAAGGCCTAGGGCTAGCCTAGCGGGCCAGGGTACCGAAGCGCACCACGTTGCCGGTGCGCACGACGGGCACGCCTAGGGTCTTGGCCAGGGCGGGCAGCAGCAGGTCGGGGTCGTTGGCGGGCAGCAGGCCGGTCAGGGTCTGGTTCAGCAGGGCGGGGTCGGCCACCTCCACCTGCCAGTTGTAGTTGTCGCGCAGCAGCTGCACGAGGTCGCGCAAGGGCGTTTGCTGTAGCTGCAGCTGGCCCTGCGTCCAGGCCGAGTACAGGGCGGGCTGCACGCGCCGGCGGGTGAGCTGCGGGGCGGCTTCGGAGGTTTCGACCAGGTCGCCGGGCTGCATCAGTAGGTTTTCGCTGCCCAGCCAGGCGCGGCGGTCCACGGCTACCTTGCCCGAGTTGAGCACCACTTTAGTGCTGGTAGGCTGGTTGTTAACCGTGAACTGGGTGCCGAGTACGGCGATGTCGAGCCAGCCGGCGTGCACCACAAACTTGGCCGGGGCCGAAGCGGCGGCAATGTCCTGCACGGCCGGGGCCGCCCGGTGCGTCACCTGGAAGTACGCCTCGCCGGTCAGCCACACTTCGCGGGGCGTAGTGGCGGTCCAGCGAGTGACGGCGGTCAGCTTGGCGTTGGCGTTGAGCACCACCACCGAGCCATCGGGCAGGGTGAGTGTGCGCTGCTGGTGGGGGGCGGCCACGTACTCGGTAGTGGGGCCGGTAGCCGGCCACTGCCACCAGCCCACGGCGGCCAGCACCGCGGCGGCCAGCGAGCCCACCAGCACCCGGGCGCGGCGGCGCCCGCGCAGCCAGGGCTGCGGCGTGGGGGCCCACAGGGTTTGGCGCAGGCGCTGCAGCTCCTGGTGCTTCAGCTCGGCCGGCACGTTGAGGCGCGGGCCGGGTCCCAGGCCCCGCACCAGGGCGGCCGCCAGGTCGGCATCGGCTTGGTGCGCGGGGTGCGCGGCCAGCCACGCCTGCCAGAAGCGTCCGGCCTCCGAGTCGGCATCGGCCACGAAGGCCTGAAACGACTCGTCCGCCACGAAGTCACTTACCGCGTAATTCGTCAAATCCATAAGCAGGCCGGGTGGGAAGAACCGAACTTTTCTTGACCACGTGCGTAGCGCGTTTTTGTACTGTAAGTAGCGTGAAGAGTTTTTTTAGATTTTCTTCAAAACACTTATTTACAGTGCATTAATTTTCGAAAAAGCTTTTGGGTCATGCAGAGCGCAGCAAAGCATCTCGCTCGAATTGTTGACTTCGTAACCCTAGCGTCCGCTTGCGAGATGCTTCGCTACGCTCTGCATGACGGACAGTTTACCAATTTTTACAGTAGGTATTTCAGCAGCCACCCGTGCAACACCAGCAGCAGCGCGGGCGGCAGCACCTGGCGCAGCCGCTTGATGGCCTGGTGCACCAGGTTGCGCACCGACTGCGGGTTGAGGTCCATGATTTCGGCGATGCGGTCGTAGCCGAAGCCGTCGAAAAACTTAAGATGTAGCGCCTCGCGGTGCCGGTTGCTGAGCTGCCCGAGGGCCGCCAGCAGCTGGGCTTGCTGCTCGCTGGTCAGCTGCTGGGCAATCAGGAAGTCTTCGGGCGAGTGCTGCACGGGAGCCTCGTCGAGGTAGCCGGTTTGCAGGGCCGAGCGGCGCTTCTGGGCCCGCCGCTCGTCGGTGATGTGGTGGCGCAGGGCGGTGAAGAGGTAGGGCCGGGTTTCGGCCACGGGCCCTAGGCCCTGGCGGCGCTGCCACAGCCGCTGAAACAGGTTCTGGATGCAGTCCTTCACGGCCTCCTCATCGCCCAGCAGGCGCATGCCATAGCGGTACAGCTCGTCGTAGTGCGCCAGGAAGATGCGCTCGAACGCCTGCTTGCTGCCCGCTAGAAAGTCGTTCCACAGCGGGGCATCGGGCGGCGTCATAGCAACGGAGGAGGTTAGCGCGGGAGGGGCCGAAAAGTTAAGGATGAAGTTTGCTTAAACGTATTAGCAAGCTCGGACAACTGCGCAGGGCAGCGCGGCCCCGCCTAGTGCCAGCTCCGCTCAATCTCCTCCAGCGAGCGCCCCTTGGTTTCGGGCACGCCCCGCCACACAAACAAGAAGGTGAAGGCCGACAGCGCCGCGTAGAGCCCGAACGCGCCCCCTAGGCCCGCCGCCTTCACCAAGGAAAGGAAGGTGTAGGAGATGAGCGTGCAGGCGGCCCACAGCGCCACCGTGGCCAGCGAGGCCGCCCGGCCGCGCACGGCGTTGGGGAAAATCTCGGCGATAACGACCCACACGCCCGGCCCCAGGCCCACCGCGAAGCAGGCCACGTAGAGCATGATGAAGCCCAGCAGCCACGGCCCCGACGCCCCCACGTGCAAGGCCGCCACCAGCGCCCCTAGGGCCAGCGCCATACCGCCCGAAGCCAGCAGTAGCAGCGGCTTGCGCCCCACCCGGTCGATAACGAACAGCGCCACGATGGTGCCCGCGAAGTTGATGCCCCCGATAAGCGCGTTGGCCCCGATGGCCGACGAGGCGCTTTGCCCGCTGTGCTCGGTGAGGATGAGGGAGCCGTAGTACAGGATGGTGTTGATGCCCGTAACCTGCTGCAACACCGCCAGCACCACCGCGATGCGCAGCGGCCGGCGCAGGCGCGGCTGACTCAGGCTGGCGGCCTCGCCCTGCTCTTCGGCCAGGGCAGCCTGGATTTCGGCGGCCTCAGCGGTAGCGGCGGCGGGGCCGTTGAGGCGGGTGAGGGTGCCGAGGGCCTCGGTGTCGCGGCCCTGGCCTAGCAGCCAGCGGGGGCTTTCGGGCACCAGCAGCAGCGTGAGCATGAAGAGCAGCGAGGGTACGGCGGCGGCGGCAAACATCCAGCGCCACGAGGCCAGACCCAAATCGGCGAGGTAGTAGCTGGCGACGTAGGCCAGCAAGATGCCCGTCACGATGGCCAACTGGTTGAGCGTGACCAGCCGGCCACGGATGCGGGCCGGCGCGATTTCGGCCAGGTAGAGCGGCACCAGCAGCGAGGCCACCCCGATGGCCAGGCCACCCGCCAGCCGCGCCAGCACAAACTCGGTGAGCGTGCGCGGCACTGCCGCCGCCAGCGCCGACACCGTGAACAGCGCCGCCGCCCCAAACAGTAAGCGTTTCCGCCCGTAGCGGTCGGTGAGCCAGCCGGCCACCGCCGCGCCCGCCACCGCCCCAAACAAAATAGCGCTGGCTGCCAGCTCGGTTTGCGCGTCGCTCAGGCCGAAGTCCTTCTTCAAGAACACCAGCGCGCCGTTGATAATGGCCGTGTCGAAGCCGAACAGCAGCCCGCCCAGAGCCGCCACGGCCCCGATGAGGTACACGTAGGCGGCATTGACGGGCGGGGCGGGCGGCCCGGCTACCGCTTGGCGGTAGGGAGGGCCGGGAGCAGCTTGCATGGACATAGCAGGGTGGGAAAAGGAAATAAGTGTTTGTTTGGAGGCGGCTCACCCCCCGGCCCCCTCTCCTTCAGAGAGGGGGAGCCTAACGAAAGCAAATGACCGCGCCGCCGTGGCTCCCCCTCTCTGAAGGAGAGGGGGCCGGGGGGTGAGGCCCTCCCACCTTCACACCCGCAGCACCTCGATGCCGAGGGCGCAGAAGGGCGCCACCTGCTCGTCGGTGGCGCCGGTGTCGGTGATGAGCCGGTGCACCTCGGCGGCGGGGCAAATGAGCGAGGTAGTGACGGTGCCGAGCTTGGTGTGGTCGGCCACCACGATGCGCTGCTTGGCCTGCCGCACCATCACCTGGATGATGGCCGCCTCCTCTGGGTGCAGCGAGGTGAGGCCCTTTTGGGCGTCGATGCCGTTGACGCCGATGAAGACCTTATCGACAAAAAACTGCCCTAGGGCCTGCGCCGTGGCCGGGCCCACCAGCGAAAACCAGCCGCCCGTGAGGAAGCCGCCCGTCACGAACACGCGCACGTCGCTGCGGTGGCTCAGCTCCATGGCCACGTTCACGGTGTTGGTCACGACCGTGACGCCCGCGCCCGGCCGCAAACTGCGCGTGACTTGGGTGGTAGTGGTGCCGGCCGTGAGCGAGATGATTTCGCCCGGCTGAATGAGGGCGGCGGCGGCCAGCCCGATGCGGCGCTTCTCGGCCAGGTTGCGGTCGATTTGCTCGTGGAAGCTAGAATCGTAGCGGAAGGGCTCGTAGAGCAGCGGCTCGCGGGGCACGGCGCCGCCGTGGGTGCGCCGCAGCCGGCCGCGCTGCTCCAGCTCCATAAGGTCGCGCCGCACGGTAGCCACCGATACGCCAAACTGCGCAGCGAGCTCATCAACGGCCACAGTGCCAGCTTGCAGCAGCTTTTCGACGATGGTTTGGGCGCGCACGGCCGCGGCATTATCGGGAGTAAGGAGGTCAGACACGGGAAGTAATGGTTTTAATAAGAACGTCATGCTGAGCGAAGTCGAAGCATCTCTACCGCGCCGTTCGGGTGTCGTTCAACGAAGCGGTAGAGATGCTTCGGCTGCGCTCAGCATGACCGCCTTTTTTTGCGCTATATTCTGTATCATAAGCAGTTGGGGCGGCCCTAGGGGCTAGGTGCGCACGTAGGCCTTCATGGTGGCGCATTCGGTGCCGACGGCCGGGCCGTGGGGCCGGATGGTGTAGGCGCCCACCGCGGCGGGCACGATAAACGTTTCGGCGTAGTGCACCACGTAGGGCTCGAAGGCGCCGGTGGGGCTTTCTACCACGGCCTCGGCGCCCTGCACCAGGTTGAGCACCTGCACGCCCCCTAGGGTATCGTGCGGCACCGGGCCCGTAAACCAGTGGCGGCGCGTTTCGATGAATTCGCGCTCGTGCAGGCCGGTGCGCTCCTCGCGCCAGCCTTCGCCGCGGGCTACCTCCTGCACCTGGTTGACGAGGTGCTGCTGCACCCAGGCGGTAGTGCGGTCGGGCTGGATGTTGGCCGCGCCGTGCGCCAGGTGGATGGGCCTAGGCTGGCCGTCGAGGCCCAGGCGCGCCCAATCCCAGAGCTTGAAGGTGAAGATGTAGGGCGTGGCCGAAATCTCCAGCACCATACCGCCCGCCCCCGAGCAGTGGATGGTACCCGCCGGAATGAGGAAGTGGTCGTGCCGGTGGGCCGGAAACTCGTTGATATACTCGGCCGCCAGAAACGGGGCCGCGGGGTCGTCCTGGGCGCGCTGCAAGTCGGCCAGCATAGCGGGCAGCTTCGCGCCCTCCTTGAGGCCCAGGTACACGGTGGCGCCGGGCGCGGCGTCGAGCATATAGTAGCTCTCGTCCTGGGTGTAGCTGAGGCCAAACTTATCGAAGGCGTACTCGGTGAGCGGGTGCACTTGCAGCGAGAGGTTGCCGCCACCCACGGTGTCGAGGAAGTCGAAGCGGATGGGAAACTCGGTGCCGAAGCGGCCGTGCACGGCCTCGCCCAGCAGCTCGCGCGGGTGGGCAAACACGAGGTCGAGGCTCGGGATTTCGACCCGCGCCGCGCCAAAGCCCAGCAGCAAAGAGTTTTCCTCGAGCACGCAGTCGAAGCCCCAGGCGTAGTTGGGCGGGCCGTCGGGCAGGTCGAGGTGCTCGCGCATCCACTGCCCGCCCCAGGGTCCGGGGTCGAAAAACGGCACCACCCGAAACGGCCGCCGCACGGTGGCCGCCAGTGCCGCCCGCAGGTCGGCGCCAGCAATGAGCTTAGGCGCGGCGGGGTCGTTGGTATCGAGCAGGAAGTCGGCGCGGGGCAGGGTTTGCTTCTTGAGGCGGTCGGCCGCGCGCCAGTCCACAAAGTAGGCCCGCTTGTACTTCAGGCTGGCTTTCTCGGCGAAATTGTCGCTTCCCAGGTTGGCGATGTCGCCGCGCCGCTGCCGCAGCTGGATTTCCCAGCGGGCCAGGTCGGCGTACACCAGCACGGTGGGGCTAGGGCACACCAGCGTGGCCCCGGTGCCCAGCACCAGCACCAGCTGCCCGGTGGCGGCGGCCAGCGTGGCCTGCGCCACCTGCATCTTCTGCGGGTCCAGGAAGTCGCGCACCGTCAGGCCGTTGAGCCGGCCGAATACCGGGTCGTCGGTGAGTGGGCCGGCCACCAGCGCGTCGAGGTCGGCGGGGGCGCGGTAGAGGTCGTCGGCCACCAGGCACAGCGCCGGGTGCAGGGCCTCGGTGAGGGCCTGGCGCAGCGGCCCTAGGGCGGTGCCGGGGTAGCACTCTACGGCCAGCACCAGCGGCTGGCCGGGAGTGGCATGGGCGGGTAGCGCCGCGCGCAGCGCCGCCCCGATGGCGGCCCACCCCGTTTGGCAAGCCTCGGCTTTGGCCACCGGCACAAAGGGAAACTTGTCGTAGTTGGAGGTGCGCATCGGGTAGAAGAAGGGTGGAGGGTGGAAAAGGAGACAAAGCAGGGAGTCGCGCCAGTACCGTGGACGCTGCGAGTCCGCGCGTACCACTGCTCGGCTGAGCAAACTCGCGGACTCGCAGCGTCCACGGTACTGGCTGGCGCAGTCACTCAAGCAGGCGGGGCTGCTGCGAGCTTGCGACTGCAAATATTGAAGGTAAAAATGTTTGTTTTGTGCCTAAACGAGCAAAATAATTTTTATTTTCTCCAATCTGCCCGTTTACTTTGCTATCCGCTTGGCCCGTGCTGCTGACAATTGCTTGCTAACCCAGGCCATTTTGCCCCTGCGGGCGCTACTCCTTTTCCCACCCTATGATTCTGATAGCAGACGGCGGCTCTACCAAAACCACTTGGTGCCTGGTTGATGCCCACGGCACGCGCTCCCTTTTCCACACCGAAGGCTACAACCCGGAGTTCATCAGCACGGCGGGCATCATCGCCTCGCTGCGCCAGCACCTGCCGGCCACGCTGGCGCCCAAAGCCATCACGGAGGTGCACTACTACGGCGCCAGCGTCGTGACGCCCGAGCAGGTGGCCACCGTAGCCGATGGCATGCAGGAGGTATTCAGCCAGGCCCGCGTGGTGGTGGGACACGACCTGCTGGCGGCGGCGCGGGCGCTGCTGGGCCGGCAGCCGGGCTTCGCGGCCATCCTGGGCACGGGCACCAACTCGTGCCTCTACGACGGCGAGCAGATTACCCACAACGTGGACTCCCTAGGGTACTTCCTGGGCGACGAGGGCAGCGGGGCCTTCCTGGGCAAGGCGCTGCTGCGCGACTATTTGCGCGGCCAGATGCCTGCCGAGCTGGAGGCCAGCTTCCGGGCCACCTACGGCCTGGGGCGCGATGCCATTTTAGACCGGCTTTACAACCAGCCGTTTCCGAACCGCTTCGTGGCCAGCTTCGCCAAGTTCGCCTCCGACCATTACCAGGCGCCCTACTGCCAGCAGCTGGTGGCCGAGGCCTTCGACCTGTTCTTTAAGAATATCATTTGCAAGTACCCGGCCTACGAGGCGCACACCTTCAACTGCGTAGGGTCGGTGGGCTACAACTTCCGCGAGGTGCTGACCCAGGCCGCCGCGGCGCACGGCATGGCGGTGGGCAAGATTATCTCTTTGCCCATCGACGACCTAGTTTCTTACCACCTGGACGAGTACAAAAACGGCTAGCGTGCGTCGTGCTAGTGGCAGCCTCACCCCCGACCCCCTAGCCCCCTGCGGGGGAGAGGAGTCACGACGGCGCATTTATGAACTCATTAGGCTCCCCTCTCCCGTAGGGGAGGGGTCGGGGGTGGGGCGGCCCTCACCCATCTATACCTTTTCCCACCCTTTCCCGCTCGTTATGAGGCGCATTTCTACCCGCACCCTAGGGGGGCTGCCCCTGGCCCTGTTGCTGGCCGTCAGCCTGCTCGCGGTCCCGGCCGCCCAGGCCCAGAACAAGTACCAGGTGGCTGGCGAAGCCATTCTCGACAAGCTCAACACCAAGTTTTACAACGCCAGCAAGCAGCTCTACGTGGAGCAGCTCAATGGTAATGAGGAGGTTATCGTGGAGCGCGGCGGCGTGAGCTACGTGTGGCCGGCCTCGCACATGCTGCGGGCGCTGCGCTACGGCGCCCTCGAAAACCCCACCAAGTACACCGCCCGCCTCAAGTCCTACGCCTACGCCCTCGACCAGTACCGCCAAAACGGCAAGTACGCCTCCGACATCGTGCCCGGCGCCGACCCGCTCTACGACGACAACGCCATCGTGGGCCTGGCCCTGTTCGATGCTTACCAGCAGGTACTGCCCACCGAAACCGGCCTGCGCGACCGCTCGCTCATCGGCCTCAACTACTGCCTGGGGGCGCGCGACGCCAACTGGGGCGTGCCCCAAAAGGAGGCCGAGCTGGGCTGGGGCAAGTTCTACTCGCAGGCCACGATTTTGCCCGCGCTGCACTGCGCCGAGCTGGCCAAGGACAACCCCGACCCGATGTACCTGGATATTGCCAAGGGCTACTACGAGCGCATCAACAACGTGAACTGGCGACTGCGCGATGCCGGCACCAACCTCATCAACCAGTTTTCCTTCAACAACAACGGCGCCTGGAGCCTGGCCGGCCACGGCGAAAACGGCGGCGGCTACCGCGCCTACCAAACTACGCCCGACATTCAGCTGGCTTTGCGCCTCTACCAGCGCACCGGCGACAGCCACTACCTCGATGACGCCACCCTGATGGCCAACGCTTGCCTGCGCCAGTGGTACACCCCCGGCCAGGGCGTGCGCGAAATTTCGTTTTGGGGCGGCAGCGACCTGGTAGAAATGTTGGTGGACTTCTATGAGGTGGACCACAACGCCAAGTGGCTCGACGCGGCCCGCAACATCGTGGACTACCTCATCGACTACGGCCGCGACCAGCTCGGCTACTACCCCGGCTCCTACAACGACTCGGACGGCACCTGGAGCATCGACCGCCGCTACCTCTTCCCCGGCTCCATCCAAATGATGGGCCAGGCCTGCGCCGCCGCCGCCATCCTGCGCGTGGCGCAAGTCACGGCCGCTACGCCGCTAGCTGCCACCAGCGCCGCCGCTGCCAAAGCCACCGACCTGTTTCCCAACCCCGCCACGAACCGCCTGACCCTGCAAACCAACCGCCAGCCAATAGCCGGCCAGGTGACGGTGGCCGATGCCCTAGGGCGCACGGTGCTGACTGCCAGCGCCCCGACCGCAACGCTCGATGTATCGTCGCTCGCGCCTGGCGTGTACACCGTGTCGTGGCTCAGCGGCGGGCAGCACTTGGCCAAGCGCTTTGTTAAGCAGGCCGAGTAGGTTGGCAAACGTAAGACCCCACCCCCGGCCCCTCCCCTCCGGGAGAGGGGAGCCACGGCGGCGCAGTCGTGAGCAATCGTTCGGCTCCCCTCTCCCCAAGGGGAGGGGCCGGGGGTGGGGTCCACCACCAGGGCCCATCCCACCACCTTCTAAGTCCTTTTCATCGATAACATGACGCAACCCCGCCTACGCTCTTTGTTTCTGCTCGCGGCCCTAGGGCTCGGTTCCTGCGCCCGCACGGTGCCCACTACCTCGGGTGGGGGCGACGCGGCCGGCCAGGGCCCCGCCCAGTACGTCAACCCGCTTATCGGCACGGCGGCATTTACCGACCCCAAGCTGGTGGGCTACGTGGCCCCGCCCGACTGGCACGGCGTGTGGGCCGGGCTGGCGTTTCCGGGCAGCGCCCTGCCCAACGCCATGGTGCAGCTTAGCCCCGTTACGGAGTTCAACACCGGCTCGGGCTACCAGTACGAGGATACGGTTATCCAAGGGTTTGCGCACACCAACAAAGGCCACTGGAACCTCTGCCACCTGCCGGTGCTGCCCGTGGTGGGCCCAGCCAAGGCCGATGGCAGCTACTCCTCGCGCTTCTCGCACGATACCGAAACGGCGGCGCCCGGCTACTACGGCGTGACACTGGACGACTACCACGTGCGCGCGCAGCTGACCTCGACCCTGCGCTGCGGCCTGCACCAGTACACCTTCGCCCAGCCCCAGGGCCGCAGCCTCGTGTTTAAGCTGGGCCGCTCCAACGAGCGCGTCAACGATTGGATTATCGAGAAAGTGGGCCCTAGGGTGGTGCAGGGCTTCCAGAAGACGGGCGGCCAAACCGCCTACTTCTACGCCCAGCTCAGCGATGATATTCAAGACATTGCCATCCAGGGCAAGGGTACCCGCGAGGGCCTGGCCGTGGTAAAGCTGGCCGACGGCAGCCGGAAGCCCGTGGAGCTGCGCATCGGCCTCTCGTTCGTGAGCACCGCCAACGCCCAGCAAAACCTGGCGCAGGAGCTGGGCACCCGCTCGTTCGAGGAGGTGCGCCGCGCCGCCACCGCCACCTGGAACCAGCTGCTGACCCGCGTGGCCGTGAAGGGCGGCACGGCGCAGCAGCAAACCATGTTCTACACCTGCCTCTACCGCTCGTTCTTGTGGCCCGCCTTGCGTAGCGACCTCAATGGCGAATACACCGACGTGAAAGGCCAGGTCGTGAAGGCCGACTTTCAGTACTACACCCTGCCCTCGCTCTGGGATACCTACCGCAACAAAGACGTGCTGATGAGCATGTTGGAGCCGGGCGTGACCACCGACATTATTAAGTCGATGCAGGACATCGGCGACAAGACGGGCTTCATCCCCACCTTCTTCCACGGCGACCACGCGGCCTCGTTCGTGGCCGGGGCCTACCAGCGCGGCGTCACCAATTTCGACGTGCAGGACGTGTACCGCCTGCTGCTGCGCAATGCCAACGTGGAGGGCGGCACCCGGCCCCACATCAAGGAGTATATCGAGAAGGGCTACATCTCGACCACCGAAGTAGCCGCGCCCAACGTGGAAACCCCCGGCAGCGCCGGCGTGTCGAAAACGCTGGAGTACGCCTTCGACGACTACGCCGTGGCCCAGCTGGCCCAGGCCCTGCACGACACCGCGCAGTACCGCACCCTGATGGCGCGCTCCAAAAACTACCGCAACGTGTTCGACCCCAGCACCAAATTCATGCGCGGCCGGCAAGCCAACGGCCAGTGGGTGCAGCACTTCAACCCGCAGTACCCCTACTACGAGTACATGTACCGCGAGGCCAACGCCTGGCAGGTGTCCTTCTTCGCGCCCCACGACATGCCGGGCCTGGTGCAGCTCTACGGCGGCCCTAGGCCCTTCGAGGCCAAGCTCGACTCGCTCTTCACCGTGCCCTGGAACCCCGCCTACATCGCCCGCAACGTGTCGGGCTTCATCGGCCAGTACTGCCAGGGCAACCAGCCCGACCACGAGGCGCCGTTTGCCTACTACTACGTGGACAAGCCCGAGAAATCGCAGCGCCGCCTCGATGAAATCATGGCCAAGTTCTACAACACCGGCGAAAAAGGCTTGGCCTTCTCGGGCATGGACGACGCGGGCGAGATGTCGGCCTGGTACGTGTTCAGCGCCGCCGGCCTCTACCCCCTCTCCGCCGCCGACACGCGCTATATCGTTACGGTCCCCCTGTTCGACGAAGTGCGCTGGACCATGCCGGGCGGCAAAGTGCTGACGATGAAAAAGTCCGGCCCCAGCCGCAACCTCAGCACCATCCAGGTAAACGGCACCGCGAACAACGGCTACTTCGTGCCCTACCAGCTATTCAACACCGGCGGGCAGCTGGAGGTCGTGACGAAGTAGGCGCCCGATTAAGACCCTAGGGCCCGCCGCACGCTACTAGCTGAGTCGGTAGGAGCGTGCGGTCTGCCGTGCTCCTGCGCTTAGCTCAGCAGCCAGCGCTGGTAGGTTTTGGCCGTAGGCACCGTGAGCCAGGCCAGCGCCAGTAGCAGGGCCGCGTAGCCTACCAGAGTTAGCGGCTGCGGCCGCAGCAGATACCAAGCTAATACCGGCAGGCCTAGCAGTGCTAGTAGGCTGTTGCGCATCACCAAGCGGCTCTGGTAGAGGCGCATATTTTCGGCGTAGGGTCGCCGCAGGTTGGGCCGGATGGCCCGGCTCAGCACATACAGCATCAGGCTAACTAGCGGGATGGCGCCTAGCAGGGCCAGCATGTTGGTGCCCGTAGCTAGGTGGGGCACTTCTTCGGCCGGACCGGCGAGTTGGCTGCGCACGGCCAGCAGGGTCGCGCCCATCAGCAGGCCCTGCCCGGCGTAGTGTAGCCAGTGCCTGCGCCGAAACTGCTGAATGTTGAACTGATACTCGGCGTCGGTCATGGCGGGCAAGAATGGCCGGGCAAGGGCCGCCCGGCTACCCCAAGCTACCACTGCCGCCGCATCCAGGCCCTAGAGCTTAGCTTACTTTCTTTAGCGCCCGTACTCATACACCACGTAGCCCCAGGGCTCTATTTGCCAAGGCTTGCTGGTGAGCGGCTCGGTGGTATACATAAACAGGTTGTAAGGCCGGCCCAGCAGCGCCTTTTCTTTTACGCTGATGGTCTGGGGCTTAGCTGAAAAGTTGAGGATAACCAGCACCTTTTTACCCGCTTTTTCGCGCACGTAGGCGTACACAGCGCGCTCATCGCCCGCTTGCACCTTGCGAAACGCGGCGTCGGCGGCCAGGGCGGGGTTGCGCTTGCGCAGGTCGAGCAGGGTTTTATAAAACTTGGCTCGCTCGTACTTGCCAAACGTGATGGGGTCTTTGTCGAAGAACTTGAGCGGGCGCCGCACGGGCTCTTCCTGCCCGCTGTAGATTTCCGGCACGCCCTCGCCCATGGTTTGCGTGAATACCGCGAACGGCGCGTGCTTGGGCCCAGCGAAAGTGCCGTAGTCGGCTTTGTTCCAGCTGTTTTCGTCGTGGTTGCTGGTGAAATACATCTCGATGGTGCCCCTAGGGTACTTGCGCCGCTGCTCCTGCCACACGCTGTCGAGCACCGTGGCGGGGCGCTGGCCGGCCGCCAGCTTCTCCATTGCGTGAAACATGTGCCAGGGGTACACCGCGTCGAAGCCCGAGCGGGGCAGGTAGGCGCTGTCGCCCTCGGCCAGCATAAACAGCGGCTTGGCCTGCCGCAGCTCCGGAATGGCGCGCCGCCAGAAAGCGCCCGGCACGTTCCAGGCCACGTCGCAGCGGAAGCCGTCGATGTCGCTGCTGCGCACCCAGTAGCGCATGGCCGCAATCATGCTGTCTTGCAGCTCGGGGTTTTTGTAGTTCAGCTGCCGGGTGTCGGTCCAGTCGAAGGGCACGGCGGGCTGCCCATTCTTGTCCTTGGTAAAAAAGTCGGGGTGGCGGGTCAGCCAGGGGCTGTCGGCGCCGGTGTGGTTGGGTACCCAGTCGATAATCACCTTCATGCCGCGGGCGTGAATCTCCTTCACTAGCCGCTGCCAGTCGGCCATGGTGCCAAACTCGGGGTTCAGCTTCTGGTAGTCCTGCACGGCGTAGTAGCTGCCCAGGCTGCCCTTGCGCTCCTTCTGGCTAATGGGGTTCAACGGCATGAACCACAGCGTCTGCACCCCCATCTTCTGTAGCCGGTCGAGGTGCTTGGCAAAGGCGTTGAGCGTGCCTTCGGGCGTGTACTGCCGCACGTTCACCTCGTAAATGTTGCCCTGCTCAATCCAGGCCGGGTGGGGGAGGAGTAAGGCCGGCGCCGCCTGCTGGGCCGCCGCGGGCCCCAGGCCAGCCAGTAGCGCCAGCAATAAGAGAAATTTCTTCATGGTAAAGTGAAATAGTCCGCAAAAATACCCTCAAACCAGTAAGAAATTGATTATTTTACTAGTGAGTGAGCACTTGCTAACCCCTTATTTCGTATATTTACACTACACCATTCGTCTAAAGCCATGACAGCTACCCTGCCCGCCGCCCCCGAGATGGTCACGTTCGAAGTTCGCCCCGTGGCTCGTCGCAGTGGCCCTACGCCCGCCGAAATCAAGGCGCGCGCCAAGGCCATCAAGAAGTACCGCAAGCACGAGAACCGCCGCTTCTTCCACGGCCTCTGCCAGTGCCTGCATGCCATTGGGTTCAGCTTCTAGGTTGGCCCTAGGCGGCATACAAAAGCCCTGCTATCAGCAGGGCTTTGTCGTTTATACTGGTGACGGCCACATTTGCCTACTCTTGCTTGAGGCGCTTGAGGTAGCCTTCCATCTGCTTAATCTCGCGCTTCTGGGCCGCGATGATGCTGTCGGCCAGCGTGCGCACCTGCGGGTCGCGGATGGCGGCGCGCTCGCTGGTGAGGATGGCGATGGAGTGGTGCGGAATCATGGCTTCCATCCAGCGCACATCGCCCACGAAAGCCTGCTGGCGCATCATAAACCACACCACCACGAACAGCGTGGTAAACGAGCCGCCAATGAAGAGGTTGACGCTGCGGTTGGGGTACATCTTCTGCATGAAGCCCAGCATGATGAGGCCCATCGGCAGCACCATCAGGCAGGTCATGTAGAAGCGCATCAGGCTGGGGTACACGTCGCTCCACTGGTAGGTATTGAGGTACATCACCGCGTACATCACCACAAATGAGGCGGCGAGCATCAGAAAGAACTTGGGGTAGTGGTTTTGCTGCATTTGTTGCATGGCCGAAAGGAATAACTGCTAATGAGCTGGCTAACGCTCAATTCAGCAAGTAGTTACGTTATGCTGCTGCGGGGCCCTAGGACTGGCTGGAGGTTGATGGGCCAGCTAAACCGCTTGTAGCCAGCCGCCTGGCAGCAAAAAGAAAAACGTACAGGATTTCCGCCATGGCGGAAATCCTGTACGTTTGAACAATCAAAGCTATACGCCCCTAGGACCTACGGAAACTTCGGAAACTTGTCGAAGTCGGGCTGGCGCTTCTCCAAAAAAGCGTTCTTGCCCTCCTTGGCCTCGTCCGAGAGGTAGTAGAGCAGCGTGGCGTTGCCGGCCAGCTCCTGAATGCCGGCCTGCCCGTCCAGCTCGGCGTTGAAGCTCGATTTGAGCATCCGCAGGGCCAAGGGGCTTTTCTGCAGGATTTTGTGGCACCAGCTCACGGTGGTTTCTTCCAGCTTATCGAGCGGTACTACCTTGTTTACCAGGCCCATGTCGAGGGCTTCCTGGGCATCGTACTGGTCGCAGAGAAACCAGATTTCGCGCGCCTTCTTCTGGCCCACGATGCGCGCCAGGTAGCTCGCCCCAAAGCCACCATCGAACGAGCCCACCTTGGGGCCGGTCTGCCCGAAGCGGGCGTTATCGGCGGCCACCGTCAGGTCGCACACCACGTGCAGCACGTGGCCACCGCCGATGGCCCAGCCAGCCACCATGGCAATAACGGGCTTGGGAATGGAGCGGATAAGCTTCTGCAAGTCGAGCACGTTGAGGCGAGGCACGGTGTCCTCGCCCACGTAGCCGCCGTGGCCGCGCACGCTCTGGTCGCCGCCGCTGCAAAAGGCGCGCCCGCCCTCGCCGGTGAGGATGATGACGCCAATGTCGGTGCGGTCGCGGCAGATGTGCATGGCCTCAATCATCTCCTGCACCGTGAGCGGCGTGAAGGCATTGTGCACCTGCGGCCGGTTGATGCTGATTTTGGCGATGCCCCCGTGCTGGGTGAAGAGGATTTCCTGGAACTCCTTAATCGGGGTCCACTGGATGGATTCTGACATAAAATGGGTCGTTGCACTCTGCGTCCTCTGCGCAAACACTGCGCCCTCTGCGGGAAAGTTGTTCGAATGTTTTAGCCCGCAGAGGGCGCAGTGTTTGCGCAGAGGACGCAGAGTTGTTCTTTAAGAAAAAGCTTGCTTAACGGCGGCGCGGTACTGCTCGAAAAAGGCGGCATTAGTCTGCGAGTCGGTGAAGACTTCGAGCACCGCCGCGCCGCTTTCAACTGCAAAGAAAACCGGTAGCGCGGCCGCAAGTTCGGCAAAAGTGGAAACCGGGAAATACTGGAACTTGAAATCGCGGCACAGGTTTTCGGCCGTGAGCGCCTGCGTGGTTTCAAAGAACTCGTCCAGCTCGGGCTGCTGCCGAGGGCCGTCGATGAGGCGGAAGATGCCGCCGCCGTGGTTGTTGAACAGCACCACCCGCAGATTGGGCGTGGGGTAGTTGTGCCAGAAAGCGTTGCGGTCGTAGAAAAACGCCACGTCGCCCGTGAGCAGCACCACCGGGCGCCCCGGCTGGGCCAGGGCCGCGCCCACCGCCGTGCTGGTGCAGCCGTCGATGCCGCTGGTGCCGCGGTTGGCAAACACGTCCACGCCGCGCCCCTCGGGTAGCCCCACGATATTGGCGTAGCGCACGGCCATGCTGTTGGCCAGGTGCAGGGCCGTGCCATCTGGTAGCGCCCCTAGGGCCTCTCGCAGGGCCGAGAACTCGTTGAACGGCTGGTTCCCGGTTGCGAAGAACTGCGCCAAAAACCCGGCCGCCGCCGCATCGGCCTGCTGCCAGGTGAAGCTAGGTGTGGTGAGCCCACTTGGGTTCGACTCAGCCGCAGTGCTCGTGGAGAAGGGGGAATTCGAACCTTGGTCTAGATTAGCAGAGAGGATGGGATTCGAACCCTCGATGAGCTGTTGACCCATACGCAACTCGCGTACCTCATCGCGGTGGTAGTCCTTGGTATCGTACACCGTGAGCTGCTGGAAGAACACGGCCGGCGGCACCCGGATGATGCGCGTGAGGCTGCGAAAGGTATCGGCCACTTCGCCCGCGGCTTGCAGGTGCCAGTGCGCCCTAGGGGCCGCCTCGCGCAGAAACAGCTTGAGGCTCTTGGAGATAAGCGAGAGGCCAAAGGTGATGAGTAGGTCGGGCCGGAGGGCCTCCTTGTCGGCTTGGGAGAGGCCCGCCAGGAAAATATCCTGCCGGCGCACGGCCGGCACCTCGCCCAAATTGGCAATGGTATCGGCCACGATGGGCACTTGCCGCACCTGGGAAAACTCGTAGAGGGCGGCCGTCAGGGTGGGGTCGTGGGGCTGCTGGCCGGCCACCACCACGACGCGCCCGGCCTCGCGCAGCTGGCGGCGCAAATCCAGGATTTCGGCCGGGGGCAGCTGGGCGTTGGCGGCGTCCTCACGGATTATTTTGACGTCGGTTTCGTACTGCAGCTCCTCGCCGGCCCTAGGGTAGAAGGGCTCGCGCAACGGAATATTGACTTGCACCGGCCCGGCCGGAAAGGCGCGCGTGAGGTTAAGCGCCTCGTTGATAACGCGCGCGGCGTGCCACTTGGCGTCGGGGTGGCTGGTATCGGCTGGGAAGTCGAAGGCGGCCTTGGCGTGCGCGCCGTAGAGGTGGCGCTGCCTAATGGTTTGGCCGTCGAGCTGGTCTATCCATTCGGGCGGCCGGTCAGCGGTGAGTACCAGCAGCGGCACCTGCTGAAAAAAGGCCTCGGCCACGGCCGGCGCGTAGTTGAGGCCCGCCGTGCCGCTGGTGCACACCAGCACCACCGGCCGGCGCGTGGCCTGCGCAATACCCAGCCCGATAAACGCCGCCGCCCGCTCGTCGGGCACCACCCGCAGCCGCCCCCGGTAGGCTGGGTGCCGGGCAAAGGCCAGCGTGAGCGGCGCCGAGCGCGAGCCCGGTGACAGAATAACGTCGGTAATACCGTGGCGGGCGCAGATTTCGGCAATGTTGGTAACGGCTTGCAAGGCGGGAAAGCGGGAAGAGCTAGAAGAAAGAGAGCTTACAAAGAACGTCATGCTGAGCTGGCCGAAGCATCTCTACCACGTCGTTGAACGACGCCCGAGCGGCGCGGTAGAGATGCTTCGGCCAGCTCAGCATGACGTTCTTTTTTCCCCTAAGTTGCCCTGCCTCGCATCAATTCACTCCCCACCGTTTGCATTTTCAGCTCGGTTTCCTGCCACTCGCGCAGTGGGTCCGAGTCGATGGTGAGGCCGGTGCCGGCGTAGAGCACGGCCTGCTCGGGCCGCAGCTGTAGGCAGCGCAAGTTCACGAACAGGCGCGAAATGCCGGGCGCCGCCACGTTCACCGGCCCCAGGAAGCCGCTGTAGTAGGCGCGGTCGTAGCCCTCGTGCTGCTGCAAGAACCCTAGGGCCGCCGCCTTGGGCATGCCCCCCACGGCCGAGGTGGGGTGCAGCAGCCGCAGCATGTCGGTGCCCAGGGCGGCCGGGTGCGGCACGTTCTTAAAATCAACCTCAAAGTCGGTGCGCAGGTGTAGCAGCTGGCCGGCGGCCACCGTGCGGGGCCCTTCCTCCAGGTAGTCGCGCAGGCGCAGCTGCTTGAAGCAGCTCACGATGTAGCGCGCCACCAAGGCTTGCTCCTCAATCTCCTTTTGGCGCCAGATGGCCGCCTGCGGAGCCTGGCCGGCCACGGCGGGCTGGGTGCCGGCCAGGGCCATGGTGCGAAAAAAACCGTCGGCCGACACCTCGGCCAGTATCTCGGGCGAGGCCCCCAGCCAGGTGCCCGCGCCCGGCACACTCACCAGGCTCACCAGGGCCCTCGGGTGCTGCCCCGCCAGGTGCCGAAACGCAGTCAGCGCGTCGAAGCCCGGCGGCAGCGGGCGGGTGGCGGCGCGCGAGGTAACTACCTTGGTTACCTGCCGGCTGGCGATGGCCGCCACGCCCTGGCGCACCAGCTGCTCGTAGGCGGCGGCCGGGGCGGTGGGCGGGGCGGGGCGGGGGCTGTAGTGCCAGGCCAGGGGCGCGGCGGGCTCGGGCGCGTGGGCCAGCCAGGCGGTGAGGCTCGGCACCAGCTCGCGGGCGGCGGGCGCCACGGCCACAGCGGCGGGCTCGGCCAGGTCGTACTGCACATCGGCGGGCAAAAAAAACGCCGGGTTGTGGTCGGAATCCTGGAAGGGAAAGAAGGCGAAGCCCGCGGGCGCCTGCGCATCTAGGGCGGGCGGCAGGCCGGTGTAGGCCGCCTCCAGCGAGCGGGCCACCAGCAGGCGCGGGTGCGGGGCGCCCGGCTCGCGCCACAGGGCCAGCGGCCGGCCCGTGCGCAGGGCCCCCGCCACCACGTGGCGCAGGCGAGCCCAGAAATCGAGGGCGGCCGCGGTGGCGGGCCAAGCTAGTAGCCGAAGGGTAGGAGAAAAGGGCATGCAGCCAGTACGGGGAGCCTATAAATCAATTACCGCCATCGTAATGCGGCTGATGCACACCAGCTTATCGGTGCCTTCTTCGGTAATTCTAATTTCCCACACCTGGGTGCTGCGGCCCACGTGCAGCGGCCGGGCGCGGCCCACCACGAAGCCCGATTGCACGCCGCGCAAATGGTTGGCGTTGATTTCCAGGCCCACGCAGGCCTGCCGGGTGCGGTCGGGCAGGCGGGTGGCCGCCCCGATGCTGCCCAGGGTTTCGGCCAGCGCCACCGAGGCCCCGCCGTGCAGCAGGCCCATGGGCTGGTGGGTGCGGCCATCCACCGGCATGCGGCCCTCCAAATACTCGTCGGTGAGGGCCGTCAGCTCGATGCCGAGCGCATCGGCCAGGGTGGGGCGCTGGCTGGTCCAGCGCTGAATATCGGCGAGGGTCATGACAAGGAGCAGAAAAGAAAAGCGGGGCAAAGATGCGGCCCGCCCGGCCGTTGGCGGCAGTAATTTAAATGCGCGGGCCGGCGCGGGCGTTTGCCATTCAACCCCAACTTTGCGGCATTGTTCCGCGCCGCTGGCGCACCCTCCCGCGTTCATGCAGCAGATTTACCTCCTCCGCCACGGCCAAACCGATTTCAACGTGCAGGGCATCGTGCAGGGCAGCGGCATCGACTCCGACCTCAACGCGCGGGGCCGCCGCCAGGCCGAGCTGTTTTGGGAGCGGTATAAGGACGTGCCCTTCGACCGCGTCTACACTTCGGCGCTCAAGCGCACCCAGCAGTCGGTGCAGCGCTTTCTGGCCCTAGGCCTGCCGCACGAGGCTACCGCGGCCCTCAACGAAATCAGCTGGGGCACCCGCGAGGGCAGCCGCATCAGCCCCGAGGAAGACGCCGAGTACGCCCACGTGCTGGCCGAGTGGTTGGCCGGCAACGAGCACGCCCACCTGCCCGGCGGCGAGAGCCCCGCCCAGGTGGCCGCCCGCCAGCGCCCATTCATCGAGGCACTGCAACGCCAGCCCGCCGAGGGCATTGTGCTGGTGTGTATGCACGGCCGGGCCCTGCGCGTGCTGCTGTGCCAGCTGCTAGGCTACCCCCTGCGCTGCATGGACGGCTTCGAGCACCACAACCTGGGCTTGTATAAGCTGCACCGCATTGGTGCGCGCTACACTATTCGTAATTTCTTGAACGTAAGCCACTTAAACTAAAAAATGCGTCTTGTGGCCCGGCGGCTGGCGGCCGGGCCGCCGCTGCCCAAGGGCTGGCAAAATTTGCCAGTGCTTACTTTAAGCAGCAATGGCCCGCATTTATGTTCTAATTTTGGCCTTCTCAACCCTGACCCTCGCAACTGCCTAGCCCTCCCCATCATGGCTGTAGTAATAAAAATGCCCAAAATGAGCGATACGATGACCGAAGGCGTCATTGCATCCTGGCTCAAAAAAGTAGGTGACAAAGTAAAATCGGGCGATGTGCTGGCCGAAGTCGAAACCGACAAGGCCACCATGGAGCTGGAAAACTACGAGGATGGCACCCTGCTCTACGTCGGCCCCAAGGAAGGCGACGCCGTGGCCGTGGATGGCGTGCTGGCCGTAGTAGGCAAGGAAGGCGAGGACTACGCCAACCTGCTTGGCGGCCAAAGCGGCGGTGCCGCCGCCCCGGCCCCCGCGCCCCAGCCAGCCCCGGCGGCCGCCCCGGCCCCTAGCCCTGCTCCGGCGCCCCAAGCCGCTGCCCCGGCTCCCGCGCCGGCCGCTGCGCCGGCCGCGCCCGCCAATGGCAAGAAAGCCACTGTGGTGCGCATGCCTAAAATGAGCGATACGATGACCGAAGGTACCATCGCCAGCTGGCTGAAAAAGGTGGGCGACAAGGTGAAGTCGGGCGACGTGCTGGCCGAGGTCGAAACCGATAAGGCCACCATGGAGCTGGAAAACTACGAGGACGGCACCCTGCTCTACACTGGCCCGAAAGAGGGGGAGGCCGTAGCCGTGGATGGCGTGCTGGCCATCATCGGCGAGGAAGGTGCTGACATCCAGGCCCTGCTAGGCGGCCAGAGCGGTGGCGCTGCCCCGGCCCCGGCGGCCCCCGAAGCTGCCGCGCCCACCGCCGCCCCGGCCCCAGCCGAAGCACCCGCCTCGGGCGGCGCCAGCAATGGTCGCCTGCTGGCCTCGCCCCTGGCCAAGAGCATTGCCAAGGAGAAAGGCGTGGACTTGCGCCAGGTGAAGGGCAGCGGCGAAAACGGCCGCATCGTGGCCCGCGACCTCGAAGGCGCCCAGCCGCAAGCCGGCGCTAGCTCGTCGGCGGCCCTAGGGGCTGCCCCGGCCACCCAAACCAACGCGCCGCTCACCACGGCCGCCACCCAGCCAGCCGGCCCCGCCAACCTGCAGGCCGACGCCATCCAGGGCAACGCGCCCGAGATTGCCCCGGCCAAGCCCGCCGCCGTGCCCGCCGCCCAGGAAGGCACCTACACCGATACCCCGGTGTCGCAGATGCGCAAGGTCATTGCCCGCCGCCTAAGCGAGAGCCTCTTCACGGCCCCGCACTTCTACCTCACGATGGAAATTGTGATGGACAAGGCCATGGAAACTCGCACCAAGCTCAACGAGCTGTCGCCGGTGAAGCTCTCGTTCAACGACATGGTTATCAAGGCTTGCGCCGTGGCCCTGAAGCAGCATCCGGTTATCAATTCGTCGTGGCTCGGCGACCGGATTCGCCAGAACAAGCAGGTGAACATCGGCGTGGCCGTGGCCGTGGACGAGGGCCTGCTGGTGCCGGTAGTGCGCAACGCCGACGGCAAGGGCATGTCGCAGATTGCCACCGAGGTGAAGGAACTGGCCGGCAAGGCCAAGAGCAAGAAGCTGCAGCCCGCCGAGTGGGAGGGTAGCACCTTCACCATCAGCAACCTGGGCATGTTCGGCATCGACGAGTTCACCGCCATCATCAACCCGCCGGATGCCTGCATCCTGGCCGTGGGCGGCATCAAGCAAACCGCCGTGGTGAAGGACGGTGCCCTGGCCATCGGCAACGTGATGAAGGTGACCCTGAGCTGCGACCACCGCGTGGTGGACGGCGCCACCGGCGCGGCCTTCCTGCAAACCGTGAAGGCTTTGCTGGAGGACCCCCTGCGGATGCTGATTTAAAGCTTATCAAGTGCTGGCAAGCTGAGCCCCGAGTTGTCTACCATAGACAACTCGGGGCTTTTTGCTTATCTATAAAATAGTATTTTTCTTAGTTATTATTGTTGGGTTGATTTATTTTGAAATAGCTGCGCCAACTACTAGTTTTGCAAGGATTTCCAATTATTCAATCAGCTTTTTTAATTCAATGAAGAACGTTTTTTTACTACTGAGTACGGTTGCTAGTTTAGGTACTTTTTCGGTATCTGCGCAGCATATTACCGACCGCGACGTGAAGTATGACTACCAGCGCTTGCCCCTCACGCCGCTCGACAAATCGATAAAGACCTACCAAGTGGCGGTGCTGGCTCCTTACGAAGCCGACAATGCCAAGGCTGAAGCTGAATACAAGCGGGCGTTAGCCAACCAGGACTCGGACTTTGCCCAGGCCCAGGCCACCCACGAAAAAGCCGTGGCCCAGGCCAAGGCCGAGTATGAAATAAAGCTGGCCGAGTATAATAAGCAGTCGCTAGCCCAAAAAATGCTTAATAAGGGCGTGCTCAACGAGGGCAAGCCCGTGCTGAGCCTACCCTACCCACCCCAGAAAACCCCGCCCCAGCCGCCGTTGCTGCGCCCGGTGGTAGATAAGAGTGCGGTGGCCGGCAACCTGCACTTGGCTGGCTACAACCGGGGCGGCCAGGGGGCAACTATCACCGTCACGATGTACGGCATGGAAGCTACCGACCCGAAAAAAGACGAATCGGGCTCTGCGTATCTGAGTGGCGCTTCTACGCCCAACAATCCCACCTATTTGGTTGACTACCGCTACCCGGTGGGCGTAAAGGTGGAGGTGCCGGGCAAGGGCACGGTGCTGGAAGAAACTATTCCGGCTACCACTGAGTACCAGCACTTCCGCACTACGCAGGCGGCTTTCATGTCGCCCGAGCAGCGCAAGCTGGCGCTCGACCCGCTGGAGCTGAAGCTGCGCGACGAGAACCTGAAGCTGGCCCAGCAGTACCTCGACAGCCAGTTTGGCACCACGCCCGTGTCGCGCACTACCGTGCTCTACACCGTGGAGCCAAAGAAAATGACTTACGACGAGTATGCGCCCGCTTACGAAGCAGCCATAGTGGGCTATAAGAAGCTGGCTGAGGGCATGGCCGACAGCCGCCAGTACTTCACTACCGCCCTCACGCAGTGGGACAAGGCGCTGGCCGAGGCCAAGCCCAGTGATAAGAATGCCCGCATTAACGGCGACATCACCACGGCTACCTACTTCAATGCCGCCGAAGCTGCCATCTGGGCCGGCGACCTGACCCGCGCCGACGGCTACCTGATGAAGCTGAATACGTTTGACCTCTCGCGCCGTGAGAAACGCACCTTGGCCGACCTGGAAACGCTAACCAAAGACGAAAAGAAGCGTCGCACCGCCAACGGCATATAGGGCTGGCTTAGCGAAGGCGGCGTAATTTTGCGCGGCGAAACACAGGCAGGTGGTCACTTCGGCCACCTGCTTGCGTTTAATCCCTTTTTTCGCTATGACCAGAATCCGTTCCACCACCGTGCTTGGCGTGCGCCACAACGGTCAGATAGCCCTAGGGGCCGACGGCCAGGCCACCATGGACAAGCACGTGGCCAAAAACAACGTGCGCAAAGTGCGCCAACTCAACGACGGCAAAGTGGTTACCGGCTTTGCCGGCTCCACGGCTGATGCCTTTATGCTGCTCGACCGCTTCGAGGAGAAGCTCTCGTCCTATGGCAGCAACCTCAAGCGCGCCGCCATTGAGCTGGCCAAGGACTGGCGCAAAGACCAGTACCTGCGCAAGCTCGAAGCCATGATGGTGGTGGCCGACCGCGACGAGCTGCTGATAGTAAGCGGCACCGGCGACGTGCTGGAGCCCGATATGGACGTGGCCGCCATCGGCAGCGGCGCTATGTACGCGCAGTCGGCCGCCCTAGCCCTCAAAAAGCACGCGCCGCACCTCACGGCCCGCCAGATGGTAGAAGAGGCCCTGCACATCGCGGCCGATATCTGCATCTATACTAACCACAATCTGATAATCGCCGAACCGGCGTAATTCTCCAGGGTCATGCTGACGAAGGAAGCATCTTGTCAGGATGAACCCCGTAAAGCCGTGCCTGACAAGATGCTTCCTTCGTCAGCATGACAACGCTCTCACCATGCAAATCACCAACTTCCTCAAGCACCACTACCGCCACTTCAACGCCGCTGCGCTTATCGACGCGGCCGAGGGCTACAATAAGCACCTGGCCGATGGCGGCAAGATGATGATAACCCTGGCCGGCGCCATGAGTACGGCCGAGATGGGCATCCAGCTGGCCGAGCTGATTCGGCAGGATAAGGTGCAGATTATCAGCTGTACCGGCGCCAACCTCGAAGAAGACATCTTCAATCTGGTGGCTCACGACTTCTACGAGCGCGTGCCCCACTACCGCGACCTGACGCCCGCCGACGAGCAGGCCCTGCTGGAGCGCCATATGAACCGCGTGACTGACACCTGCATTCCGGAGGAGGAGGCCATGCGCCGCCTCGAGCACACGGTGCTCAAGTTCTGGGAGAAGGCCGATAAGGAAGGCAAGGCGTACTTCCCGCACGAGTTCTTCTACCAGATTTTGCTGAGCGGCGAGCTGGAGCAGTACTACCAGATTGACCCCAAGGACTCGTGGATGCTGGCCGCGGCCGAGAAAAACCTGCCTATCATTTGCCCCGGCTGGGAGGATTCGACCCTAGGCAACATCTTCGCTGGCCACGTTATCTCGGGCGACGTGCAGAACGTGCACACCGTGCGCACCGGCATCGAGTACATGATTTTCCTGGCCGACTGGTACACTAAAACCGCTACCGAGGAAAGCAAAATCGGCTTCTTCCAGATTGGCGGCGGCATTGCCGGCGACTTCCCCATCTGCGTGGTACCCATGCTACACCAGGACTTGCAGCGCCACTCGGTGCCGCTGTGGGGCTACTTCTGCCAGATTTCGGACTCGACGACCAGCTATGGCAGCTACTCTGGGGCCGTGCCCAACGAGAAGATTACCTGGGGCAAGCTGGGCGAGAAAACCCCCAAGTTCATTATCGAGAGCGACGCCACCATCGTGGCCCCGCTCGTATTTGCCATGGTGCTGGGGCAGTAGGCCCTAGGGTCGCTTTGGAGTTTTGAGCCTGCTGCTTGTTGAGCAGCAAGCCTTTCTTTTATTGGCGAGCTGGTGGCCAAGTACCTAATCTAGCCCATAAATCCTGCCAACGAAGCGGGAAATCCAGGCGCTGGCTAAAGGCGCATAAGCCAGCCCAATGGCTTTAGTAGCAACCAGGATTATGCGCAAAACTCAACTTTCTGGGCGGATAAAGCGTAGAAATCCAATGAAAAATGTAATTATCCCCTTTTTCGCGGCGGCTTCCCTGGCTTTCACGGCCTGCGAGCAAACCACTCCTTCCGAAGCTGCCCAGCACAACCAGGCTGGTGAAGCCACCGCCGATACGGCCGTGGTCTTTCGCGATGGTAAGTCGGCCGCTACTGTAGCGGGCAATGCCGCTGGCAGCGTGGCTAATGCCTTCGATATAAGCAAAGCCAAGCTGAAGAGCGTAAAATTTCCGGAAGTGCGCCTGCCCAATATTACCGTTACCGAGGACAGCACCTACAGCGTGTACGCCGTGAGCGACGATGTGCTGTTCGATACCGATAAGGCTACCATCAAGCCCACCGCTGCCGCTACGCTCGACGAGATTGCCAACTCCATCGGCACCCGCTTCGCCAGCCGCGATGTGCAGGTAACGGGCTTTGCCGACTCGCGCGGCGATGCCAGCTACAACATGCAGCTGGGCCAGGAGCGCGCCAACGCCGTGAAGGCCTACCTGGTGAAAAACAGTAAGCTCACTAAGAACAGGGTGGACACCGAGAGCTTCGGTGAGCAGAAACCGGTAGCCACCAACGCCACCCCCGCCGGGCGCCAGCAGAACCGCCGCGTGGAAATCGTGGTGCGCAAGAAGTAGCCGCTGACAGCCACCAAAAGCCCCGTTGCCGGTTGCGGTAGCGGGGCTTTTTGGTGCGCACGGCCCTAGGGATTATGCTGCCAGCGCGGGGTTGGTGGCCGTGGCCATGGCCTGCCACTGTTGCATCTGCTGCTGCACAAAGGCTATTCTCTGCGCCGCGAGTTGGTAGGCGTCGGCCCCTAGGAACAGGTGCGGGGGCGGGTGTTCGGCCTCGCTTACCTCGATGAGCACCTGGGCCACCTTCAGTGAGTAGCCGGGCTGCCGGCCGTTAGTGGGCTGCTGGTGCGCGGCTTGCGAGTGGCGCATGGCCTGGTAGGCGGCCAGGAGCTGCTGGGGCGTGCCCAGCGAGCCACCCTTCGGAAACCCGGTGCGGAAGTAGCCGGGCTACATCACTATAGCGTGTATGTCAAATTGTTGCGTATCAGCGGTATATGACTAGGTAAGGATGACTGCCACGAACTTGATGCCGCAGCAGATGCCCCAGCCGGCAAAGCTGCCCGTGTAGCTACCCACCAACGAGATGTTGAACACCCGGCCCGTGCCCTGCCGCCGCAGGTGCGGCGTGGCGCAGCACCTGCGGCGGCAGGGCGCGTTGACGTTGAGACGCTGCCGCGCTTCTTGGTTGCTCAGCTCTTCGGGGCTGCCAACCTGGCCATAGCCGGCGTTGTTCACCACTGCGTCGAGGCGGCCGAAGGTGCTGATGGTTCAAGTAATAGCCCGCTGCACGTCGGCATCGTTGGCCAGGTTTACCTGCAGCTGGCCGTACCCACCGCTTCGGTGAGAGACGACAGGCGGCGCGAGGTGGCAGCTACGCGATGGCCTTCGCGCGGCAGGCGCTGCACCAGCGCCAGGCCTAGGCCCTGCGAGGCTCCGGTAACGAACCAGCTTTTAGGAGAACTCATAAAGCAGTCGTTGTTGATACCGCAAAACAAGCGCTGCCCCTGGCCCGGCGGCTTACCCGCTTCAAACCGATGCTTGCAAAAATCAAACTGCCCGCACGGCCGAGGGCGCCATCCCAGCGTGCTTGCGGAAGAAGTTGCTGAAGTGCGCCGGCTCCTCGAAGCCCAGGCAGTAGCCAATCTCGGCCACCGGTCAGCTGGTGTGCCGCAGCAGGGCGTAGGCCTCCTGCACCAGCTGGCCGGCAATGAGCTGGGTGGTAGTCTTGTTCGTCACCTGCCTAAGCGCCCGGTTGAGGTGCACTGCCAACTGCCCGGCAAAGGCCTCGGCCGAGCGCAGGCGCACCCGCTGGCCCGGCAGCTCAATCGGAAACTGCCGCTCCAGCAGCTCCGTGAACAGCGCGGCGAGGCGCGTGGCGGCCGTGCTACCGTGGTGGAGCGCGGCGGCCGGTTGCAGCTTGAAGGTGCTGTGCAGCAAGCACGTGGGTGCGCAGCAGGTCGTACCTGAGGGCGTAGTCGGCGTGCAGCCCGGCCAGCACTTTCTCAAACAGCAGCCCTAAGGCCGCGGCCTGGGCCTCGCCGAGCTGGTACACCGGCTAGCCACCCGGCCGAAATATGGCCAGCTCGGCCAGCGGCGTGCTCAGCTGCCGCTGCAAAAAAGCCTCGGTGAAGATGTAGAAGAAGCCCGTCAGGTTGGCATCGAGCAACTCCCAGTCGTAGGGCACCAGCGGGTTGCCGAAAAACAGGGCGTGGCCGCTCAACGCAAGGGTTTTATCGGCAAAATAGTAGCGGCTGCGGCCTGCTACCAGCGTGACTTTGTAGAAGTCCTTGCGGCTGTACGGGAGATTGCCCGCTGTCGGCCCGCGAAGTCGTCGAGCCGAAACACGTTGAAGTGTCCCATGTCCCGCCGCAGGTCGGCGGGCAGCCAGTGCAGCTTCTGCTGGTAGCAATCTTCAAGGGTGTGCAGCTGGAGTATGGCGCGAAGTTGCGTGAATCAAACCTAGGGCTGGCGCCCCGCTTGCGCCTCCTTGTCCGCGTTGAACGCCGCCGACCCGCCCCGCGCAATGGACAGCGACTGCCAGGCCTCGCTCTGCACCAGCTTGCCCATGAGCAGCAGCTGGCCCACGTGCGAGGGGTAGTGCGCCAGCTGCCGGTTGATAGCTTCCACTACGCTGTGCGGCTCGTGGCGGATGTACACCGTACAACTCAAGTCGGCCTCGGTCAGCGACTCTAGGGCGGCGAATAGGCACTGCCAGCCGGCTTCCCAGCGGGCCAGTACCTCGGCGCGGGTCGCCAAGTCGTTGTCGAACTCGGCTTCGCGCTGGCGCCAGGACTTCTCGCCGTCACTGGTCAGAAAGTCGGTCCAGCGCGACAGCATGTTGCCGGCCAGGTGCTTCACGATGCTGGCCATGCTGTTGCAGGCGGGGTTGGGCTGCCAGCCCAGCGCCTCATCGGGCACCTGCGCCAGGGCTTTCTCCCCTAGGGCCTTGTACGCGGCAAACTGTTGGCGAGCGCTGGCGAGGTAGTCGGCGGGCATGGCGAATCAGGGTATTTGAAGAAGCCGGTAAGGTAGAAAGTATTTTGAAGCCGCGTGCGTAAACTGGATGTAGCGGCCGCCATTTGGCCGCGCTCGCTGTTAGCTACCTATGCCTACCACGCCCATTCCGAAGAAAATCCTGGCTCGCCAGCACGAGATTGTGGCCGACTTCACCCGCCTCGTACACGCCCACGTCGACGACCTGGTAGCCGGCCGCGCCACCGAGGCGCTCGAAATCCGCGATTTTGCCAGCCAGCTCTGCCTGCATCCTACCCATCTGAGCAACACCATCAAGCAGGCTACCGGCGCGGCCGCCTGCGCCATCTACGAGCGCCGGCTGGTAGCCGTGGCCCAGGCGCTGCTGCTGGAGCCCGGCCGCACCATTGCCGACGTGGCCGCGCAGCTCACCTACGACCCGTCCAACTTCACCAAGTTCTTCAAGCACTTCGTGGGCATCACGCCCCGGCAGTTCCGGGAAGAGGCCTGGGCCGCCCGGCGCGAAAAAGCGGAACTACTCACCTAAAAAACTGGGCTACTCACCAGCGCCGGGCCGGCCCGCGCCCAGACCTTTGCCCCCACAATAACCCCTTCTTTTTCTACATGAGCGATACCAAAATAGCCTTGGTAACCGGCGGCAGCCGCGGCCTGGGCAAGAACATGGCCCAGCACCTCGCCCAAAAAGGCCTCGACGTGCTGCTGACCTACCACAGCCAGCAGGCCGAGGCCGAGGCCGTGGTGGGCGAAATCACGGCCCTAGGCCAAAAAGCCGCCGCCCTGCAGCTCGATGCCAGCAACGTAGCCAGCTTCGACGCGTTTTTCGAGCAGGTGAAGACCACCCTGCGCGGCACCTTCGACGCCGACGGCTTCGACTTTCTCATCAACAACGCCGGTACTGGTCTCTACGCGCCCATCGCCGACACCACGGAGGCGCAGTTCGATGAGATTGTCAACATCCACTTCAAAGGCCCGTACTTCTTGACGCAGAAGGCCTTGCCGCTGCTCCGCGATGGCGGCGGCATCGTCAATATCTCGTCGGGCCTTACGCGCATGGCCAACAACATGTCGTCGGCCTACGCCAGCGCCAAGACGGCCCTCGAAACCCTAACCCGCTACCAGGCCAAGGAGCTGGGCGCCCGCCGTATCCGCGTCAACACCGTGGCCCCCGGCGCCATCGAAACCGACTTCGGCGGCGGCCGCACCCGCGACAACAAGGAAGTGAACGCCCACATCGCCAGCCTCACCACCCTGGGCCGCGTGGGCCTGCCCACCGACATCGGCCCGGTAGTAGCCTTTCTCTGTACTCCTGACGCCTACTGGATTGATGCCCAACGCATTGAGGTGAGCGGCGGCCAGGCGCTGTAGCCGGCAGCTTTAAGCTTCGGGAACGTTAAAAAGGCCGCCCAATTGGGCGGCCTTTTTAGGGTTGGCCTGGTGGTAGGTAGTTATTTGGAACCCTAGCCAAGTCGGGCTACAGTCCCTGGAAAACCGGCCGGTACGGGTTCCAGATGCCCCACGGAATCATGAGCAGCACCAGCAGCAGGGCGATGCCAAGGTAGATAAAAGCCTTTTTGTGCTTCAGCGTGTCGGTAGGGGCGTTTTTGAGCGCAATGCGGCCTACCTGGGCCAGGATGGCGGCCAAAATCATCACGGCGATGTGCTCGACGCCGAAGAAGCGGGCCTCGGTATTGTGCATGCCGTACTGCTTGAGGCCATTGAGGCCCCAGGGGCTAACCCCGAAGTACAGCCCTAGGCCCACGATGACTTGCAGCCACATAAAGCCCGAGAAGGCGGCGGTCACGGCGTTGTCGCCCTTGGTAAAGGGGCGGTTGCCCGACCAGCCCGCGTAGGCTTTGAACACGGCCAGCAGGCCCGCGCCAATGACGAACCAGCGCAGCCAGGAGTGCAGAAAGAGAAGAACTTGGTACATAAAAAGTCAAGTAAAACCGGTTAGGCCGGCACCGTGAAAACTGCGGCAAAAGTAGGGCCTGCCGCCAGCGCCCCAGTGAGCTGCCCTAGGGGTATGGCTGCCAAGTATTGGTGGCCAACGGGTTAGCTCTTAAAATTCGCCGGGCTCGGGCGTGGGGGCGGGCGCGCCGCCGCGGGCCCGCTCGCGGCGCAGTTCGTCGGCAATGCCCACCCCTAGGGCCACGAAGATGCTGATAAAGGGCAGCACCATGCCAAATAAAAACCAGCGCCGAAACGAGCGCCCCCGCGAGTACGCCACGTAGCCCGTGATGAGGGCCAGCAGCGCGTCAATGGCCAGCACCAGCAGCACCGTCCCAAAAATTACTTTTCCCATATTATCAACTTAGCGGGCTTTGCCGCGCTTCACCAGATACGCTTGCAGCACCTTCGCGAACGGCTCGCGGACGTCGACGGGCACAAAATCAATCTTGAGCTGCCCGCAGCGCAGCGCCAGCTCGGCCTCAAACTGCTGCATGGCGGCCTGGTACTGGGCCCGCACCTGGGTTGGTTGCAGCCGAATCTCCTGGCCCGTTTCCACGTCCTCGAAGATGTAGGGGCGATTTTCAAACTCGAAGTTGCTTTCGGTGGCCCGGTCGAGCACGTGAAACAGCAGCACCTCGTGGTGCTGGTGGCGCAGGTGCTGCAGGGCGGCCAGCGCGGCCGCCTGCTCCTCGGCCCCGCGCCCCAGCATGTCGCTGAATAGAATAACTAGCGAGCGCTTCGGAATTTGCTGCGCGATGGTGTGCAGCACGCCCGCCACGTCGGTGTGGCGGCGGGTGGCCGGGGTGGGGGCGGGGCGCTCCAGCAGCTGTTGCAGGGCCAGCAGCAGCGTGTGGCGGTGGGTGCTGGTGCTGCGCACGGGCGTTTGCAGCTCTACCTGCTCGGCAAACGTGACGAGGCCCACCGCGTCGCGCTGGCGAGTGAGCAGGGTAGTAAGGGCCGCCGCCGCCAGCACCGAAAAACGCAGCTTGTCGTGGCCCGGCACCGGGTAATACATGCTCGGGCTCACGTCGAGCAGCAGATGGGCGCGCAGGTTGGTTTCCTCCTCGTAGCGCTTCACAAACAGCTTGTCGGTGCGGGCCAGCACCTTCCAGTCGAGGTGGCGGGTGCTCTCGCCGGGGTTGTAGAGCCGGTGTTCGCTAAATTCGACCGAAAAGCCGTGGTAAGGCGACTGGTGCAAGCCCGTCACGAAGCCATCGACCAGCTGCCGGGCCAGCAGTTCCAGGTTTTCGAACGAGCGAATGGCGGCCAGGTCCAGCCCGGAGGAGGTAGGCATAGAAAATTAGGGGTTTCAGATAAAAGGCATTTGGCAGCGGCTTTGCAAAGTTGCCAGAGCCGTAGGTAGGCTAGTAAGCTGGCTATGAGTGCCTGAGCTACCAGACCAGCCTAAATGGCCGCCAGGCGAGCCTTGAACAGGTGTTACGTATTGATTAACACCAACGCGGCGAATGCAGTTTCAGCGCTTATTTTTGACTTAAAGCAGCGACCCTTATGCCTAGCCGAAGAACGAGCACGGGCGCTTTAGTTACTTGAATTTATCCGCATCCTCGCTACTTAATTTTCTCGCACCCCACCTTTTTACAAAGCTAGCTCGTGGACGAAAGATACCCGAAAGACCAGGAAGAAATTTACTCCTACCGCATGAAGGCCGGTAAGCGCACGTATTTTTTCGATGTGAAGGCTACCCGTGGCCAAGACTATTACCTCACCATTACGGAAAGCAAGCGCCGGCCCGGCGCCGACCCCGACGGCCCCGCCAGCTACGAAAAACACAAGATTTTTCTCTACAAGGAAGACTTCAACAAGTTTATTGATGCCCTGCACGACGCCGTAGACTACGTGCGCGACGAGCTGCTGACCCCCGAGGAAGTAGCCGAGCTGGACCGCCCCCGCCCCGAGCGCGCCGATAGCCCCGACGGCCAATTGCCGCGGCCCGACGGCCAGCAGCCCGACGCCCTGCCCGACCTCGGCGACAGCACCTACTAAACAGCCGGTCTAACCCTTGCTGCCTTTTGCCGCGCCACTGCCCCTAGGGGTGGTGGCGCTGGCATTTAGGGCCGCCCCGCGCCGCCGCCGTACCTTTGCCCCGTGAGCCGTGAATAACTCATAACTCATCATTCATAACTCATAACTTCAAAGAAATGGGCCTCCGCTGCGGTATTGTCGGCCTGCCGAACGTCGGCAAATCCACGCTTTTCAACGCGTTATCCAACGCCAAGGCCGAGTCGGCCAATTATCCCTTCTGCACCATCGAGCCCAACGTGGGCGTCATTACGGTGCCCGACGAGCGCCTGCAAATCCTGGAGGCGCTGGTGAACCCCAAGCGCGTGCTGCCCACCATCATCGAGTTTGTGGACATTGCGGGCCTGGTGAAGGGCGCCAGCAAGGGCGAGGGCCTAGGCAATAAATTCCTGGCCAACATCCGCGAGGTGGACGCCATTATTCACGTGGTGCGCTGCTTCGACGACCCCAACATTGTGCACGTAGCTGGCGGCGTCGACCCCGTGTTTGACAAGGACGTGATTGATACCGAGCTGCAGCTCAAGGACTTGGAGAGCGTCGAGAAGAAGCTGGTGAAGAGCGAGCGCAGCGCCAAAGCCGGCGACGCCGCCGCCAAGAAGGAAGTGGCCGCCCTGCAAAAGTTTAAGGCCGCCCTCGACGCTGGCCAGAACGCCCGCGCCGTAACGGCCACCGAAGACGAGAAGGAGGCAGTGGCCGACTTGCAGCTGCTCACCATTAAGCCCGTCATCTACGTGGCCAACGTGGACGAGGGCAGCATTGCCGCCGACGGCAATAAGTACGTGGATGCCCTGCGCCAGCACGTGGCCGCCGAGCACGCGCAGGTGGTAGTGGTGTCGGCCGCCATCGAGTCGCAGATTGCCGAGATGGAAGACCCCGAGGAGAAGGAGTTGTTTCTCAGCGAGTACGGCCTCCAGGAGTCGGGCCTCAACAAGCTCATCCGCGCCAGCTACGACCTGCTGAACCTGATTACTTACTTCACGGCCGGCGTGCAGGAGGTGCGCGCCTGGACCATCCACCGCGGCGACAAGGCCCCGGCGGCGGCCGGCGTCATCCACTCCGACTTCGAAAAGGGCTTCATCCGTGCCGAGGTCATCAAGCTGCCGGACTACCAAGAGTATAAAACCGAAGTAAAAATCAAGGAAGCCGGCAAGATGGCCGTCGAAGGCAAAGACTACGTGGTGCAGGACGGCGACATCATGCACTTCCGGTTTAACGTCTAGAACCGCAGATTTAACTGATTTAACGGATTGCGCAGATTCTTAAAACGGCCTTGGTGCTCTGAAAAGAGGTGCCAAGGCCGTTTTTATATAAATAGGCGTGACCGCCTTTCTCAGCATTTAATTAGCTCACAGCGTCACCCGCTCCGCCCTTTCCAGCCATTCGGGCGCAATGCTGGCCCCTAGGCCCGGCATAGTCGGCACCTCCACCACGCCGCCGGGCTGGTAGCGGATGCCGCCCACCACGGGGTCGGCGGTGAACATAAGGGGCGTGTCGAAGTCGCAGTGCTGAATGGCGGGGTGCAGCAGGGCCAGGTGGGCGGCGGCCGTCATGCCCAGGCGCGACTCCAGGAAGCCGCCTACCTGCATAGTTAGGCCCGCGGCGGCGCCCAGCTCTACAATCTTGCGTGCCCGGTGAAAGCCCGACGACTTGCCCAGCTTGATATTGAGTTGCTGGCAGGCCCCTAGAGCAATGAGGCGGGCGGCATCGTGCTCGTCGCCACAGCTCTCGTCGGCCATGAGGGGGATGGGCGAGGCGGCCCGCACGCGCGGCAGCTCCATGAAGCGGTAGCGGGCAATGGGCTCTTCGCAGTGCTCGATGTTGAATTCGCCCAGGGCCTGCAACACGGCAATGGCGTAGTCGGCAGTGCGCCAGCCCTGGTTGGCGTCGATGCGCAGCGGGTGCGCCGGGCCGATGCCCGCCCGAATGGCCCGGATGCGCGCCACATCAGCCTCCAGCGTTTCGCCCAGCTTTACCTTGATGGCCGGGAATCCCTCGCGCTGAAATCGCACGGCGTCGGCCTGCATCTTGGCGGCGGGGCCTAGGCTCACGGTCATGTCGGTGTGCAGCACTTTGTCGGCGCGGCCGCCTAGCAGCGCGTAGATGGGCAGGCCCGCGTACTGCCCCGCTAGGTCGTGCAGGGCAATATCAAAGGCGCTTTTAATGCTGCTGTTGCCGTAGATGAGGCGGTCTAGCTCGGCCAGGCAGCCGGCGATGTCGAGCGCGTCGCGGCCCCGCAGCACCTGCGCGAAGTACTGGCCCACGACAAAGCAGGTGTCCTGGCTTTCGCCGTTGATGGTGAGGAAGGGGCTGCACTCGCCAAAGCCCACCCGGCCATCGGCGGTGCGCAGCGTGACGACCACGTTTTGCACATGTGTGAGGGGGCCTAGGGAAATGACGAACGGCTCGTGCAGCGGCACCAGCAGCTTATAGAGGCTAACGGACTGGATGAGGGAGCCGCGCATGAAAGTTGAGTAGGTGGTTGGCTGTTAGGTTAATAAGTCAACTAGTGCGTTATTTTTAATAGGACGTCATTCCGAGCTTGCCGAGGAATCGCGCTCGCGCCGCCTAGGGTCGTTATAAACAACAACCGTTCAACGACGCGAGCAAGATTGCTCGGCAAGCTCGGAATGACGTTCGCATCTGCCCAGCCAGCTGCTCCTTACCTACCCATCCCCGGCAAGATAAGGACTGGCATTGGGTGCCCGCCCGGCGTATCTTTGCCCCCTTCCAAACCCTAGCCCAGCCCCACCTTTATGAAGTTCATTGTTTCGTCCTCGGCCCTGCTCAAGCAGCTCCAGAGCATCAACGGCGTGGTTACGAACAACCCCGTGGTGCCCATCCTGGAGAACTTCCTATTCGAGATTGAGCCCGGTAAGCTCACCATCACGGCTTCCGACCTGGAGACGAGCATGATAACCGAGCTGCCCATCGAGGCGCGCGACTCGGGGCGCATCGCGGCGCCGGCCCGCATCCTGCTCGATACGCTGAAGAATCTGCCCGACCAGCCCGTAACCTTCACGCTGGACGAAGAGACCTACACCATCGAAATCAGCTCGGCCAACGGGCGCTACAAGCTGGCCGGCGAAAACGCCGCCGACTTCCCCCGCGTGCCGGTGGTGAAGGGCTCGGCCCCGGTCGAGATGCCGTCGTCGTCGCTGGCGCGGGCCATCAACAAAACCATCTTCGCGGTGAGCACCGACGAGCTGCGGCCGGCCATGACGGGCATCCTGGTGCAGCTAGCCGACCAGCAGGTAACCTTCGTGGCTACCGACGGGCACCGCTTGCTGCGCTACCGCCGGCAGGACGTGGGCGCGGGCCAGACGGCCAACCTCATCATTCCGCGCAAGGCATTCAACTTGCTCAAAAGCTCGTTGCCCAGCGAGGCCACGCCGGTACGCGTCGAGTTCAACCAAAGCAACGCCTTCTTCTCGTTCAACCAGATGCGCCTGGTGTGCCGCCTCATCGACGAGCGCTACCCCGACTACGAGAACGTTATCCCGGTTAGCAACCCCAATAAGCTGACCATCAACCGCCAGGAGCTGCTGAACTCGGTGCGCCGCATCAGCATCTACTCCAACAAAACCACCCACCAAGTGCGCCTGCGCCTCACCGGCTCCGAGCTGGTGATTTCGGCCGAGGACCTGGATTTCAGCAACGAAGCTAAGGAAACCCTGGCTTGCCAGTACGACGGCGAGGACATGGAAATCGGCTTCAACGCCCGCTTCCTGCTCGAAATGCTGAGCAACATCGACTCCGAGGAAATCACCCTGGAGCTAAGCACCCCCAACCGCGCCGGCCTGCTGATGCCCACCCAAAGCGAGGAAAACGAGAACATCCTGATGCTGGTAATGCCAGTGATGCTCAACAACTACGTGTAGTATTTTCAACCAGTTAGGAACGTCATGCTGAGCTTGCCGAAGCATCTCTCCCACGCCACCTGAGTTCGTTCAACGACGTGAGAGAGATGCTTCGGCAAGCTCAGCATGACGTTTTTTTTACTCAATTGCTCTTATGAAGAAATCAGAAATTCGCTTCAGCATTGCCCTCGACGACCAGAAGGTGCCCGAAGCCATCAGCTGGCAGGCCACCGACGCGGGGCAGGACCTGAATTTTGCCAAAGCCATCAACGTCGCCATCTGGGACCGCAACGCCGATGCCACGATGAAAATCGACCTCTGGACCAAGGACATGCCTACCGACGCCATGAAGTACTTCGTGGTAGACAACATTGGCTCGATGGCCGAAACCATTATGACGGCTACCGGCGATAAGCAGATGGCCGACAAGATGCGCGCGCTCTGCAAAGAGCTGGGCGACTACCTCGACGAGCAGGGCGCTTCGAGCTAGGCAGTAGTTTTGGCTAGCTAGCGGCCTAGGGCCGCGCGAACAAAAAAGACCCCGGCGCGCAATGCGGGCCGGGGTCTTTTTTATTTGCGAAAGCTACTCAGGAACTAGCCCCGGACAACTACTGCTAGGCGGCGCGGCCGAGCGTAAAGCTTGGCGCGAAGCCCGGTGCCAATAACCGGCAAGCCGCGGAAAGACTTAAGGAAGCTGCAACTGGTTATGAGATAAAAATTATGAATATAACCAACTGAGGCATAAGGAATTTAACTGAGGGCTTGCCTAGTACGGCACTACGAACAGCGACCCAATCGCCAGCAGCAGGGGCACCGTCATTACCAGGGCGCCGAGCTTGAGGAACTGCCAGGCGCTAACGGTGATGTTTTCGCGCCGCAGCGCCACCAGCCACAAAATGGTGGCCAGCGAGCCGGTAACCGATAGGTTGGGGCCGAGGTCGATGCCGATGAGCACGGCGCTTTTCAGGGTTTCGGACACGTGGGCCGTTTGCAGCACGTTGCCCGCCAGCAGGCCGGCGGGCAGGTTGTTCAGCACGTTGCACAGCAGGGCCACGCCCACGCCGCTCACCCAGGTCGTTTTGGTAGCCGCGTGCTCGGCGCCGGTGTTGAGTAGGGTAGTCAGCCAGCGCGTTACGCCCGTTTTGGTGAGGGCCTCCACCAGCACAAATAGGCCCGCCACCAGCGGCAGCACCGACCAGGAAATACCTTTCAGTAAATCGAGGGGGCTTTTGTGAGCGCTCACCAGCACGATGATAGCCGTGAGGCTGCCCGTGATGGCCGTGGGCAACCCCAGCTCGAGGCCCCGCGCCGAGGCAAAGAGCAGCGCCAGCGCCGTGGCGCCGATGCCCCCAAGGGCCACCTGGCCGCCGCGGCTGAGGGCGGGTAGCGCCACGTTTTCTTCGATGCGGCGGCCTAGGGCCTGCTTCTGGGTGAACAACAGCAGGAAGTACGTGGCCCCGATAGCCACGGCCGACGGCAGCAGATAGCGCGGCAGCCAGGTGAGCAGCGGCGGCATGTGCGCGCCGTAGATGACCAGGTTGGCAGGGTTGGAGATGGGCAGTACGAACGAGGCCGCGTTGGCGATAAAGGCGCAGCTGAAGAGGTAAGGCAGCGGGTTCTTGACCTTGGCAGCCCGCACGGCGCTGGCCACGGCCGGCGTCAGCACCACCGCCGTGGCATCGTTGGAGAGGAAGGTGGTGACGACCACGCCCACCAGGTAGATAAGCAAAAACAGCCGCCGGGCCGAGCCCTTGGACAGCCGGGTGGCGTGGGCGGCCAGCCACTCGAAAAGCTTTTCCTCGCGGGCGGTTTCGGCCAGCAGCATCATGCCGGTCAGAAACAGGTAGACATCCAGCCCTTTGGCTACGCCGGCCAGGCCTTCCGAGGGAGTGAGCAGCCGCAACACCAGCAGCAGCCCCGCCCCGCCCGCCGCCCACACGAACTCGGGCACGCGCAGGGGCCGCAGGATAACCAAGGCAATGGAAATGGCCGAAATGGCCCAAATAAGGAGGGTGCTGGGGGGCATCAGGAGCTGGGTGACGAAGAAGTAGCAACTGGTTTGGCGTTGCGACTGGGCCCAAGCTGCGTGCCCAGAATGCCGTTGGCTTCCCGGGCGCCGAAGCTGGCCGCAGAGCTGCCCAGGCGCGGCCGGGATGGCTGCTGGCAGGGCGCCAGGGCCGGCGCGAGGTGGTGGCAGCCGCGGCGGCCGGTGGCGCCGCCGGCCGCCGCGGTAAGCGGGCAAAAAGGTAGAAAGTCGGCCATGCGGGGGCAGAAGGGCTACGGAATGAAAGAGGGGCGGGCAGGGGCCGTAGGGGCAGTGGCGCCACCAACTGGCTGCTGCGCAAGGCGCGGCTAACCGGCCGGCTGGCGGGCCGGGCTGGCGGCGGGCGCCCGGTCGCGCGTTTCGGGCATCAGCACCCAAAAAAAACCCAAACCCACCAAGGCAATAGCCGTCAGTACGTAAAAAGTGAAGTTGTCGCCGTGGGTTTTGGCCAGGTAGCCGGCAACCGAGTTGCTCAAAAACGCGCCGATGCCCTAGGCAGAAGCTATCTCTACACACCTGGATGCGGAGTGCCAAACCGCCTTAACCCCCTCGCTAGCCCTCGCAGCCACCAGTCGGGCAGCGCAATCGGTGAGTTCTTGCGAAGCGGTAGCTGCTAAAAAAAACGCCCTGGCATAATGCCAAGGGCGTTTTTTGCTGTGAAGCGCTGGTTACTGGCGCACGGCGGCGCGGCCGGGCTTGGCGCCCGCCTTGCCCTGGCCCATCACGGCCTCATTTGGCCGCACCGGGGCGGGGTGCTGGATGGCCTCGTTCAGCAGCGAGGCCGAAGCGTTGTGGGCGTAGTCGTGGTCGAGCTGCGCGTAGCGCTTGCGGGCGTCGAAGTAGTCGGTGTACTGGTCGCTGCTGAGCAGGGCCTGAAACTGCTGGTCGCGGGTCTGGTTGAGGGCGGTGGTTTGGCGGCTGGCCTCGGCGGGGTTGCGGGCCTGCTCGCGCTCGATGGCGGCCAGCTTGGTGGTGTAGTCCAGGTTTATCTGGCGGGTGCGGTCGGCCAGGAAGCTATTCAGGTGCAGGTCGCGCACCATGTGGGTGCTCAGGTTTTCGGCCCGGTCGGTGGTAGCGGAGTTTAGGCGCGGGCTGGGCTGGGTTTTGTCCTGCGCGGCGGCGGGCGAGGGCGACGGAACGGAAACTTGCTGCGCGGCGGCAAGCAGCGGCCCTAGGGCCAGCGCAACGGCAAAAACGGGCTTACGCATCGGGGAAAAGCAAAGGGATGAGAGCAGGAAAAGGCCAACTATCGGGCCAAGGCGGCGCACTAGCTGGCTTTTTTTAACGCGGAAGCGTTGGCGGAGGTTGGGCCCCGGCAGGCGCACCGGGGCGGCTAGCGGGCCGCGGGCCGGGCCAGGGCCGGCCGGGCGCCTAGGGCCAGCCGAGCCCTAAAGGGCCGTTATGCCGCCGCTAAGCGCCTGGTTTAAAACTTGTTTTTCCACATCATGCTCTCCACCGGTTGGTCGGTGCGCTCGTTGTATTTGGCCGAGGGCTTGCGGTTGTAGAACGTGTGCACGTCGCCCTGCAGACCGAAGTAGATAAGCTGGCCCACGGGCATGTTGCGGTACACGCGCACAGGCATCGACACGCTGATTTCCAGCGTCCAGTGGTTGCAAAAGCCTACGTCGCCCTTGCCGGCGGTGGCGTGAATGTCGATGCCCAGCCGGCCCACGCTGCTCTTGCCCTCCAGAAAGGGCACGTGGGCGTGGGTTTCGGTGTACTCGGCCGTTACGCCCAGGTAGAGCACGCCGGGCTGCAGCACAAAGCCTTCGTCTTCAGGTATTTCGAAGGTGGTGATGGTGTTGTGCCGGCGGGCGTCCAGCACCGGCGCGTCGTAGGTGGCCAGGTAGCGGCCCAGGTGTACGTCGTAGGAGTTGGTGCCCAGGCAGCTAGGGTCGAACGGCTCGATAACAATGGTGCCGCGGGCCATTTCGGCTTGAATTTGCTGGTCAGTCAGTATCAAAATCGCAGATTTAACGGATTTAACGGATTTCGCAGATACGCTTGCCTTTGGCAAGCTGGCTACGCGAGTGGGGGCGAGTTGCCGGATGGGCAGGTGCTTGGTGGTGAAATGGTTAGCGGCGCGGGTGGCGGTCAGTTTCCTCGTCCTCGTCGGGCTCCTCGTCCTCGTCGTACTCGTCGGCGGGCAGCTCGGTGGTGCGCTGGGGGCGCAGGCGGCTCAGCAGGCTGGGGCGCGGGGCGGCGGGCTCGTCGGGGGCGGGGTAATCGGCCGCCGGGTAGTCGGCGCTAGCGTCGGTTTCGGGGTAGAAGGTAGCCGGCGTGGCTTCGAGGGCGCGCACCTGGCGGCGCAGGCGGTGCAGCTCGGGCAGCAGGCTGCCCACCGTGTACAGCAGCAGGCCGAATGAGCCCAGGCTGAGCAGCAGCGTGAGGTAGCCCACCCAGCCGGGGCCGCTGCCGGGCGCCTCGGCCCGCGCGGCGGGGCTGGTCAGCGGCTCTTCGGGGGCGGGGCTGCTACCGCTGCCAGCGGCCGGGCTGCTGGTAGCCGCGTTGCTGGCGCTGGCACTTTCCTGGGGCAGGGGGCCGTGGGTGGTGAGGGGCGCGGCGGGGGCTAGGGGCTCCTCGGGCTCGGGGCCGGCGGGCGGGGCGGCGCTGCCACTGGCGTTGAACTGGGCCGCCGCCTGCTTGATAACGCGCTGCTCGGTGCGGATGAGGCTGCGCTTTTCATCAAGCGGCAGGCCCCGAATGAAGAACTCGAAATTGCGGTCGCGCAGCACGCCGCTCAGCTGCTTCTCAAACTCGGCCAGCGTGAGCGAGTTGCCGCCAAAGCGGGTTTTGTAGCGCTCGGCCACGCCGTTGTAGTTGGCAAACAGCCGCTGCAGCTCGGCGTTGTTTTCAAAGTTGGTAAACTCCTTGCGCGCGGCGGCCGTGCGCAGGCTGGCGGGGTACTTCTGGCGGGTGAAGTGCTTGTCGTACACCGTTTCGAAGGTGCGGAAGTTCAGCTCGTCGATGGTGCGGTCGAAGAGCTGCTTGTTGGCCTGGGCGGGGGTGAGGCCCGCGCCGTCCTTGGGCTGGGCGGCGGCCAGCAGCGGCAGCCATAGCAAGAGCAACAAAAAACGCATAGGCAGGAAAGCGCAGGATGCGCAAAGTTGGCAAGGTTTGGCAAAGGTCGGCCCCCAGGCTGCTTGGCCAAACCCTGCCCTAGGGCCGCCGGGGCCCAAAACTACGCGTGCGCCTCGATGAGCGATTCGCGGCAGGCTGTTAAATACTTGTCCACCAGCTCATCGGTGATGGCCGTGGACACAAACAGCGCCTCGTATTGCGAGGGCGCCAGGTAGATGCCCCGGCGCAGCATGGCGTGGAAGTAGCGCCCGAAGGCCGGTAAATCGGACTGCTTGGCGTCTTCGAGATTGCTAACGGGCCTAGGGGTGAAAAAGAGGCTGAACATGGAGCCCACCCGGTTGACGGTGTAGTGCAGGCCCAGTTCCTGGGCAATCTGGCGGGTGCCGTCGGCCAGGCGGGCGCTGGTGGCTTCCAGCTGCTCGTACACCTCGGGGTGCGCGTGCAGGTAGCGCAGCTGGGCCAGGCCCGCGGCCGTGGCCAGGGGGTTGCCCGAGAGCGTGCCCGCCTGGTACACCTTGCCGGCCGGCGCCACCTGGTTCATGATGTCGGCGCGGCCGCCGTAGGCCCCCACCGGCAGCCCGCCGCCAATAATCTTGCCTAGGGTCGTCATGTCGGGTACTACCCCGTAGAGCTGCTGCGCGCCGCCGGGTGCCAGGCGGAAGCCCGTCATCACCTCGTCGAAAATGAGCACAATGCCGTGCTGCGTGCACAGCGCCCGCAGCCCCGCTAAAAAGCCCGGCGCCGGCTCCACCAGTCCCATGTTGCCCACCACCGGCTCCACGATGATGGCGGCCAGCTGGTCGGGGTTGGCCTCGATGGCGGCGTGCACAGCCGCCAGGTCGTTGTAGGGCACCGTGAGCGTATCCTGGGCCACGCCCTGCGTCACGCCCGGCGAGTCGGGGGCCCCTAGGGTAAGCGCGCCCGAGCCGGCCGCAATCAGAAACGAGTCGCCGTGGCCGTGGTAGCAGCCCTCGAACTTGAGGATTTTGGCGCGGCCCGTGTAGCCGCGCGCCACCCGCACGGCCGACATGGTGGCCTCGGTGCCCGAGTTTACCAGGCGCACCTTCTCCACGCTGGGCACTAGTTCAATCAGCAGCTCGGCCAGCTCGATTTCGCGCCGGGTGGGCGCGCCGTAGCTCAGGGAGTGGGGGAGGGCCTGGCGCACGGCCTCCAGCACCACCTCGGGGGCGTGGCCGAGTATCATGGGGCCCCACGAGTTGATAAAGTCAACGTACTGGTTGCCATCGGCATCGGTGAGCCAGGCGCCCTGGGCCGACTGCATAAACAGCGGCGCCCCGCCCACGGCGCGGAAAGCCCGCACCGGCGAGTTTACCCCACCCGGAATGACGCCTTGGGCGCGGGCAAAGAGGGTTTCGGAAGTAGTCATAATTATTCGTACTGCTGCGACTCGTGCAGCAAATGATTCTTCATTTCTTCGGCGGTTACCACCACCGAGTTTAGGTCAGTGCCAGGGAAGCCAGCTACTTTAAGCTGTTGCTCCTGCCACTGGTTTAGCAGTAAGTAGAAAGCATTAAGCTTTACCCGTTCAAGAGCGTAGGCCTGCCAATCGTTTACGAGAAAATACTCGGCGAATTCTCGCTCGGGAAATATTGCCAAGGCTGCTTTCCCGGCATTGTTAACCGAGGTTGCGACGCCTGTTGCGGCCTTAATAAGCCACACTTCCTCAAAATCAGCTGCCCGCCTAATGAGGTAGTTATACCGCTCCTGAGCGGATAAACTGAAAACACTGTTAAGCTTAGCTTGGTGCATGATGCCTGGGCAGTTGATGCCGCATTTTAAACATAGAACCTAGCGAGCCGGCTGCAAATCCAGGCCGCTGAGCCGAAGTAGAGGCACCACCTGGTTGTCGTGGGCGCCGCCGGGGTAGGCGAGGCCCTCGAAGATGGCGCCCGGCAGGGGCGGCGCGGCGGCCAGCCCGGCTTGGAAGCTGGGGCCAAATTGCGTCAGCGCGTTGCCAAAAAAGAGCAGCAGTTCGAAGCCCTGGCTGGCGAACACCGACGGCGGCAGCCGTTGCTTGGCCAGATACAGCTGGCGGAAGCGCCGGTAGCTGGGCCGCAGCTCGTCGAAGTACTGCGGGTGGTAGAAGTAGGCGCCACTGAGCTGCCCCAGGCCCAGGCTGGGGTTGTCGAGCCAGGCGCCGGGCACCAGCAGGGTGGGGCGGCTGGCGGCGGGCACGGCCCCTAGGGCCGCCAGGGTGGCGGGGCCTACTTTGGGGTCGTCGGAGGCTACTACCAGCGCGCCGGCGCTGCCTAGCTCGGCGGGCAGCAGGGCAGCGCTGAGGCTGGCCGGGTCGAGCGGGTTGAAGGGATGCACGGCCAGCAGCTTGCCCCCGTCGGCCTCGTAGGCGGCCTGGTAGGCGGCGGCAAACGCGGCGTCATCCTTGCCCATTTCGTGCAGCAGCACGGCGGGGCGCCCGGCGCCCAGGGCCGTGGCGGCAAACTGCGCCGCCGCGCGCCCCTGGGTGGCGGCGCTGGCCGCGTAGAGGTAGTGATAGGGATTATCGGCCACCAGGTCTAGGTCTTGCGACAGCGGGTTGACGCACACTATCTGGTGCTCGCGGGCATAGCGGGCCAGCAGCTTGGCCCCCGACTTATACACCGGCCCAATGAGCAGGTCCATGCCCGCCAGCTCGGGCAAGGCCAGCACGCTCTTGAGCGCCAGCGTGTCGGCGCCCGTGTCGTAGGCAAACAACTGCACCGGGCGGCCGGCGCGCTGCAGCGAGTCCTGGGCCAGGCGCAGGCCAGCGTAGAGGTCGGTCACGAACTGGTTGTCGCGCCGGGTTTGCCAGCTGTTATCCTGCAGCAGAAAGGGCAGCAGCACGCCCACGTTGTAGCTGCCTTTGCGGGCGGCGGCGCGCGGCGCGGCGGCCGGCGCCAGGGCCGCCGCGTACTTGGCGCGGTCGAGGCCAAACTGCGCCACCACCGCGCCCAGCTGCTGGCGGTCGGCGTCGGTAGGGGCGGGGCTGCGGGCCAGGAAATCGGCGTAGAGGCGGCCGATGAGCTTGCTTTGGGGGTAGCGCTTGCTGAGGCGCTGCCAGGTGGCGCGGTCTTGCAGGCGGGCCAGGTAAGTGGCTTGCATGGCCTCGCGCGGGGCGGCGTACTGCGCGGCGGGCAGTTGCCCTAGGGTGCGCAGGGCGGTGTCGTAGTCGCCCTGCTCGAACGAGGCCTGGCCCTGCAGGTACAGCACTTCGCCCAGGCCGTAGTAGGTCGGGTACTGGTTGCGGATGAGGTTGAGCATCTGCTCGGCCTCGGCCCACTGGCCGGCGCGGCCGGCCGCCACGGCGTAGAGGTAGCCCGCGTCGGCGGCCTGGGCAAAGTGGTTGACGGGCTGGGCCAGGGGCTCCAACTCGCGCATGGCGGCGGCAAAGTGGCCCTGGTCGAGCTGGGCGCGGCCGGTGCGGTAGCGGGCTAGCTGGCCCTGGGCGGCGGCCGGCAGGCTGGCTAGCGCGGCCAGCAGCCCCGGCAGCAGCGCCCGCCGCAGCCAGGTAGGGCAGGTAAGTGGCATCATAAGCGAAAGTGGGCGCGGCCAGTGCGCCGCGCCAACGGCCCGGCAAAGGTAGGGCCGGGGCGCAGGGGCTAGGGAAGAAAGTGGTTGGGCGATTGGGTAGATTAGTAAGCGGTTGAGTTGAAAAGGCGGTCAGGCGGAGCTTGCCGAAGCATCTTGCTCACTTCATTAACCAACGACAACCAGATGCTTGCTAGTGAGATGCTTCGGCAAGCGGACGCCAGATGAGCATGACGGTCTTTCTACTTCGCTCGCCTACCTCACTGGCGTTGGTTGCTACTTTCGCATATCTCAACCAACCGCCGCCCGCCGATGTTGACTACCATGCCGTTGCCGTTTTCGTCGCCCACCCTGCGCCACCGCCTGCCGCTGCTGCTGGCCCTGGGGCTGTCGCTGGCCCTCAGCTTCGCCCTCATCGCGGCGCGGGTGGCTATCACGCGGCAGTGGCAGTTCGTTTTCCTGCTCTGGAATTTGTTTTTGGCAGCCATCCCCTTTGCCCTGAGCGCGGCGCTGCACCTAGCGGCCCGCGCCCCCAAGGCCCGGCTGCTGCTGCCGGTGGGGCTGATGTGGCTGCTGTTCTTCCCCAACGCGCCCTACCTCGTCACCGACCTCTTCCACCTCGAGCCGCACCCCGGCGTGCCCTACTGGTACGACCTAGCCCTCATCATGTCGTGTGCCTGGAACGGGCTGATGCTGGCCTTCGCCTCGCTACTCGACATGCACGCGCTGGTGCGCCAGCGCCTAGGCTTCTGGGTGGGCTGGAGCTTTGCCACGGTAGCCCTGGGCCTCAGCGCCTTCGGGGTGTACCTGGGCCGCTACCTGCGCTTCAACTCCTGGGACATCCTCAGCAACCCCTTCTCCCTGTTCTACGACATCGTACAGCGCATCCTGCACCCCTTTCACAACTGGCAGACCTGGGGCGTGACGGTGGTTTTCTGGGCCTTCCTGCTCATCGCCTACGCCACCGTGCGCCTGCTGGGCCGGGTGGAGGTAGCGGTGGAAAACGAGGGGTAACTGGAGGCGTAATGCCCTAGGAGGTCGGCCGCGATTGAATAGCCCGCAGTGCGAGCGGTTTTGCTGCTTTTAGTTTGGAATAACTAGCTAGAAACCAGCCGAAAACCGCGGCAGTTGGCTCCTTCAAGGCTAGTGCGTCAGAGTAACCTAGGTATGTTAAACCGAGGTATATAGCTACTAATTCAGTAGGGCCGAGCCGCATACATCGGTATTTCAGAATCGTGCTAGAGCTTTACCAAACGCCCCCTGTATCAGCCTGCCAGTATCCCGCTGGCTGTGATGCGGGAGGAGAGTATCTACTAGCGGCTACATGGAAGCGGTCACGAATAATTCTTCGGTACTTGACCCCGCTGCCTCCCCGGCGGAAACGGTTACGGTAGTCGGCCAGCTGTATCACCGGCAACGAGCGCTTGGCTACATACTAGCCAGCTTCGTGGGCAGTGGCTTGCTGACCGCGGCTTTGGCCTGGGTGCTAGGCCCAAAAGAAAACGTCTTGTGGCTGCCAGCCTTACTCTTTTTCCTGTTGCCTTTTGCCAGTATGTACGGGTGTCGAAGCGCCTACATCAAGCCGGCTTTGCTCATGTTCACGCCCCTAGGGATATTTCTGCAGGCCAGCGACAAGCAATACCAGGCCGCGTGGGCCGACTTAGCGGCATACCAAGTTGAGTTTTTGCTGGGCAATTTTATCGGGGACGGCTACCGGCTGAAGCTCTGGGATAGTCAGGGCAATACGGAGGCCTTCATTTTTTTGGAGAAAAAGCTGTTTAACGACGAAAGCGACCTGCGCCCCGATTTAGCCCTGGCGTACCTGTGCCGCTACATCGGGCGGCACAACCGGCAGGCGGCATACCCCATTACCTACCGGCCGACCCTACTGGCGCGCAAGGCCGGTACCATACTACTGACGTGCATGGTGCTGCTGGTAGCAGTCGACCTTTGGCTGCGGTGGCAACATCGAAACACCAAAAGCATCTTCACGTGCCTGGCGGCGGTAACCCTGGCGCTCCAGATGCTGGGCCAAAAGAAGCAAAATGACCGCTACGCCCGCTACCTGCAAGCCTGGGAAGCGGAAGGATACAACGCGGCCGAAGCAAGCCGGTAACCGAACGCGGCCAGCGCGGCCACCAGCACCCTAGGGGCCGTTTGCTTGCCCAAGCCCATTTTGAAGCGGAGTTGCTTGCCGCCGGAGGCGAGCCACTCAGCGCATTATTGCTACCGCCCACCCTCCCAGGCGGCTAGCTCCTGGGCCCGCTCAGCCCGCACCAAGGCCAGCAGGGCCGGCGTGGGGCCTAGGGCCAGGTAGATGGTAGTACCCTTTCCGAGCGCGTAGGGGTTTGTGATTTCGCCCACCTGGCGCAGCTCCCGGAAGTAGGGCACCAGATGGGCCGGGTTGCCCTCGCCTACCAGCAGCATTTGCGGCCAAGGCTGCACCGGCGGAAACCAGTATAAGTAGCTGCCATTGAAGCTAGTAGCGGCGGGTAGGTGGCGGCCGCGGTTGTAGTAGTTGATGGCGCCGGCTTGGCCGTAGTTGTCGCACTTGATGAGGGTATTGGCGCGGGTGGCGGCGGGCAGCGCCTGGTAGGCCCGGTACACCTTGTCGCCCAGCTCCTGCCAGCCCAGCATGTCGGCGTAGTCCTGGGGCAGGGGGCGGGTGCGGCCGTCGTTGCCGCGGAAAACGCCGATTTTCTGATAAAACGGCTGCTGCCCCAGGGCCGCCATGCGAGCCGGCGGTAGCACCGGGTAGATGATGGGCGCCACCCGCACGTTGAGCAGTACCGGCAGCACCAGCAACGCCACCTGGCCCAGCCGGGCCGCCCAACTGCCGCCGGCCAGCTGCGCCTGCCACCACACCGCCCCCACCGCAAACAAGGCCGGGTAATAGCCTAGGGCATAGTAGCTTTTGCCGTGCAGCAGCGTCAAAATCAATAGGCCGCCCGCGTACACCAGCCCCACTACCCGCGCCGCGGGCTGGGGCCGGCCCAGCAGCGCGGCGCCCAGCCCCGGCACCCACACCAGCAGCGCCGCCGCGCACTGCAGCAGCTGGTCGCGCCAGAAATCGGCGGCGCTGACGTGCACCAGCTGGCTGCTGTGCAGCAGGGCCATGTGGTGGCGGAAGGGCAGCCCGTGCGCTACTTGCCACAGCAGGGTGGGGGAGGCCACCAGCAGCCCTAGGGCCGCCGCCCGCCAAAAAGCCCCCTGCCGCAGCGTGCGCGGCGCGGCCACGAGCAGCGCGCCCACCACGGCCGCGCCAAAGAAAAACGTCGTAAACTTATTGAGCACGCCCAGCCCCAGCACCACCCCCAGCCAGTACAAGTGGCGCGGCCGGCCGTCGGGCTGCTGGTAGCGCACCAGCAAGTAGGTAGCCAGCGTAAAGCTCAGTACCTCAAACGAATTGGGCTGAAACAGCAGGTTGAGCCGGCCGTAGGCGGCGCACAGGTAGCACACGCCCGCCAGCGCCTGCGCCCAGGTCCCGCCGCCCAGCCGCCGCGCCAGTAGCACCACCACATACACCGTGCCCGCGCCCCAGAGCAGCGGCCATAGCTTCACCCAAAAAAAGCCGCCGCCTAGCCCTAGGCTCACCCAGCTCTGCAGCGCCGTAAGCGGCGGCACCTCCAGGTAGCCCCAGGCCAGGTGCCGCCCGTAGTCGAGGTAGAGGTACTCGTCGCGGTGCAGCTCGTAGCGCCCGTAGCCCGCCAGCAGCAAGCCCGAAATAAATTTAACCAAGGCGAAGAGCAGAGGCAGGTGGCGGCGCATGAACTTAATAAACAGCGGGCGAAGAGCTAGCGCAAAACTAGCGCCCGGCTTGCCGCCGCCCAACCACCGGCTGCCGAAGTGGCCGGCGGGCACCCTAGGGCTCTGCGCCGGGTGGCTAGCCGGCTTCGCGCTCGTGCAGCGCCACTAGGTTTTGCAGCAGCTGCGCTAGCAGCAGCCGGCCTTTCCACACCGATTTCAGCTTGCGGCGAATCTGGGCGGCCGTTTGTACAAACTCCTGCTCTTCGGCCGTCTCGTGGTTTTCGAAGGCCAGCAGCTGCTCCACCATTTCCGCCGTCATTTCGGGGTGAAACTGCAAGCCAACCACCCCATCGCCCCACACGAAGCCCTGCGCTGCGCAGCCCGCAGACAGGCCCACCCTCACTGCGCCCGGCGGCACCGTAAACGTATCGAAGTGCCAGTGCAGCACTGTGGCTTTATCGGGCCAGCCGCGTAGTAGCGGGTGGCTCAGGGCCTTGGCCGCGAAGCGCACCGTCCAGAAGCCGATTTCCGGCGCCGGGTTGCGCCGCACCTCGCCCCCCAGGGCCTCGGCCACTAGCTGCGCCCCCAGGCAAATGGCCAGCGTGAGCTTGCCCGCCCGCAAGGCTTCGTGCAGAAAGGCCTTTTCGGCCGCTAGCCACGGAAACGCGGCCTTGTCGTGTACGCTCATGGCCCCACCCAGCACCAGCAGCCCATCAAACGCCCCTAGGGCCGGAAAAACCGGGTCGGGCTCAAATAGCTTGGTGAAGGTCAGCGTATGGCCGTGCGCGGCCAGCCACTCGGCGGCATGGCCGGGCCCCTCATCAGGCATATGTTGCAAGCAATGCCAGACCACTGATTAGCACGGATTTAAGCGGATTGCACGGATTTTGTGGACGATTCTTCTCTTGTGTTTCGGTGTTTCGAGCGCAGCAGGCAAAGTGTTTTGAGTGGGTGCCCTTCGGCGGCGTCCACAAAATCCGTGCAATCCGCTTAAATCCGTGCTAATCAGTGGTCTACTCCCACTCAATGGTGGCCGGGGGCTTGCTACTGATGTCGTACACCACGCGGTTGATGCCGCGCACCTGGTTGATAATCTTGTTGCTGACTTCGGCTAGGAAGTCGTAGGGCAGGTGGGCCCAGTCGGCGGTCATGCCGTCCACGCTCGTCACGGCGCGCAGGGCCACCACGCGCTCGTAGGTGCGCTCGTCGCCCATCACGCCCACGCTCTGCACGGGCAGCAGGATGGCGCCCGCCTGCCAGGTGGTATCGTAAAGGCCGCGCTCTTTCAGAAGACTAATAAACACGCCATCAGCGCGTTGCAGCAGGTCTACCTTCTCGGGCGTGATGTCGCCCAGGATGCGGATACCCAGGCCGGGGCCGGGGAAGGGGTGGCGGTGCAGAATGACCTCGGGCAGCCCTAGGGCGGCGCCCACCTCGCGCACCTCGTCCTTAAAGAGCATGCGCAACGGCTCCACAATCTTTAGGTTCATCTTCTCGGGCAGGCCGCCCACGTTGTGGTGGCTCTTGATGGTCACGGCCGGGCCCTTCACCGATACCGACTCAATCACGTCGGGGTAGATGGTGCCCTGGGCCAGCCAGCGGGCACCCTGCACCTTCTGCGCCTCGCGGTCAAATACCTCGATAAACGTGCGCCCGATGGCCTTGCGCTTGGCCTCGGGGTCGCTCAGGCCGGCCAGGGCGGCGTAGAACTCGGGTGCGGCCTGCACGCCGGTCACGTTCAGCCCCAGACCCTCGTAGGCCTGCAGCACCTGGGCAAACTCGTTTTGGCGCAGCAGCCCGTTATCCACGAAGATGCCGTGCAGCCGCGGCCCGATGGCGCGGTGCAGCAGCAGCGCCGCCACCGAGCTATCCACCCCGCCCGAGAGCCCTAGGATAACCTGGTCGTCGGGCCCAATGGTGTTCTGCAGCGCCTCCACCATCGAGTCCACGAAGTGGTCGGGCGTCCAGCTTTGTGCGCACCCGCAGATGCCCACCACGAAGTTTTCGAGCAGTTGCTTGCCCTCGGTCGAGTGCGTCACCTCGGGGTGAAATTGGATGCCGTAGGTGGGCTGGCCGGGCAGCTTGTAGGCGGCCACGGCCACCTCGGGCGTGCTGGCAATTACCTCATAGTCAGCCGGCAGGGTCTTAATCGTGTCGCCGTGCGACATCCACACCTGCGTGTCCTGGTGCAGCCCGGCCAGCAGTGGCGACTCGCCGTCGAGGCTGCTGAGGCGAGCGCGGCCGTACTCGCGGATGGTGGCCGGCAGCACCTCGCCACCCGCCTGGTGGGCCAGCAACTGCGCCCCGTAGCAAATGCCCAGCACCGGCACCCGGCCCAAAATGCCCCCTAGGTCGGGGTTGGGGGCGTCGGCCTCGCGCACCGAGCAGGGCGAGCCGGACAGAATGACGCCCCGCAGGCTGTCGTCGCCGGCGCGCAGGCGCTCGGCTAGCTGGGGGGCGTGGGTGTAGGGGTGAATTTCGCAGAACACGTGCAGCTCGCGGATGCGCCGGGCAATGAGCTGGGTGTACTGCGAGCCGAAATCAAGAATGATAAGTTGCTCCAAGACCGCAGATTTAACGGATTTAACGGATACGCTTGCCGGTGGCAAGCTGACGACGCGGGTAGGCGGGGGCGGGCAGTTTAGTTGGATTTGCTGGCCCTAGGGGCCAGCAGACGGCCTTACGTACCCGCTGCAAAAGTACCTTATTTCACGGGCTCGGCCCACAATCGCGCCACTACCTGCCCCTAAACGAAGCGCACCCACAAAAAATTAACTGCTCATAACTGCTTATCCCCTAACTAAAAACGCCCGCGTAGTCAGCTTGCGCAGCAAGCGTATCCGCGCAATCCGTTAAATCTGTTAAATCTGCGGTCTATCTTTGCAGCGGCGAGTCAGAACGACCAGCTCCTGCTGAACTCCCCCAGGGCCGGAAGGCAGCAAGGGTAGGTGGTTGAGCGGTGCGATTTTGGCTCGCTTTTTTTTGTCTTTTCCTAATGGTTTCCAGCCGGCCCCGAGCCGCGCTCCTGCCCGCTCAGTAGGCAGCCAGCGCGTAGCTTTGGGCCGGCTTTTTTAGGTGGCTCGGTGTTCCCAAATTAGCCCAACACCCATGTACATCATTAAAGTAAAGGGCAAGGCCAAGATACCTGACTACATCCAGCTGCGCGACGAGCAGTTTGTGCTCATCGCGTACTTCCGGGCCGACCGGCCGCTCAAAGACTTGCACCGCTACGGCCTCGAAGGGCGCGAGGAACCCCTGGCGGCCCTCATCGCGCAGCTGGAGTTTGGCAAGCTGCGCAAGCTGGAATTATAGTGCCTAGTGACGAATGATAAGTGACCAATTACCGGACAGGTAGCTGTCATTAGTTATTCAGTACTAGCAAATTGTCATTAGTCGTTAGTCATTAGTCATTATGACAGAGCCGGTAGTTGAGTTGCGCGAGGCCACCATTACGCAGGAAGCGCGGGCGGTACTGGAAGGCGTGTCGTTTGAGCTGGATAAGGGCGAGTTTGCCTACCTGGTGGGGCGCACCGGCTCGGGCAAGTCGTCGCTGCTCAAGACGCTGTATGCCGACTTGCCACTGGGCGCGGGCAGCGGCGCCGTGGCGGGCTTCGCCCTGGGCCGCCTGCCCCAGGGCAAGGTGCCTTACCTGCGCCGCCGGCTGGGCATCGTGTTTCAGGATTTTCAGCTGCTCGGCGACCGCACGGTCGCTGATAACCTGCACTTTGTGCTGAACGCCACCGGCTGGCGGGGTAAGGCCAAGCGGCAGCAGCGGGTGCAGGAAGTGCTGACGCAGGTGGGGCTGAGCAACGTGGGCAACCGGCTGCCGCACCGCCTCTCGGGCGGCGAGCAGCAGCGCGTAGTCATTGCCCGCGCCCTGCTCAACGAGCCGCTGGTGCTGCTAGCCGACGAGCCTACGGGCAACCTCGACCCCGAAGTGGCAACGGAGATTATGGAGCTGTTTCGGGAAATAAACCACGCGGGCACGGCCATCCTGATGGCCACCCACAACTTCCAGCTGCTCGACAAGTACCCCCACCGCGTACTCACCTGCCGCGACGGCCAGCTGCTGGATTCGGCGGCTCGGTAGCGCCGGGCTTCTGCTGAGCGAAGCAGCCGCGCCAAGCGGCAGCCGCGCGCTGGCGAATCGTTTACTGACCTGCCAAGCAGGCGCTTGGCGTTACGGTGCATGCCTGGCCTGTCCATCCTCATCCCGCTCTACAACTACGACGCCACCGCCCTGGTGGCCGAGCTCCAGGCGCAGCTAGCGGCCTGGCCGGGCCCGGTTGAAATCTGCCTGCTCGACGACGGCTCGGGCGAGGAATTTCGGCGGCGGCACCGGCCCCTGGGGGCGCTGCCCGGCGTGCGCTACGCCGAGCTGCCGGCCAATGGGGGCCGCGCGGCCGTGCGCAACGCGCTGGCAGCCAAGGCCGCGCATGAGTGGCTGCTGCTGCTCGACAACGACAGCCGCCTGCCCGACGGCCAGTTTTTGGCGCGCTACGCCGCGGCGCTATCCCTAGGGGCGCCGGTGCTGATTGGGGGTACGGCCTACGAGGCCGCGCCGCCCGCCGACCCGGCCCTGCACCTGCGCTGGCGCTACGGCCGCGCCCGCGAGATGCGCCCGGCCGCCGAGCGCCAGCGCGACCCCGGCGGGCAGCTGGCCATCAATAATGCACTAATTAAAAAGGAGGTGCTGCTACGCTTTCCGCTCGACGAGCGCCTGAGCGGCTACGGCCACGAGGATACCCGCCTGGGCCTGCAGCTGGCGCGGGCCGGCCTGGGGGTGCGCCACCTCGATAACCCCGTGCTGCATGCGGGCCTGGAGCCGGCGACCGCGTTTCTGGCCAAAAGCCGCCAGGCGGTGCGCAACCTGGCCCAGGTGCTGCGCGCCGACGGCCTGGGCACCGGCACCCGCCTAGTGCGCGCGGCCACCCGGCTGCGCCAACTGGGGCTGGCCGCGCCCGCCCGCGCCGCGCTGGCGGCCCTAGGCCCCCAGCTGCAGCGCAACCTGCTGTCGGCCCGCCCCCGCCTGCGGGCGCTGGATTTGCTGAAGCTGGGCTGGCTGCTGGCGGAGGATTGGTAGCGCCAGGCGCTGGGCGCGGCCAACGCTCGCCGGCGCTAGCTTGCCGACCGAAGCCCTAGGCCCCGCGCGCAAGCTGAAACTTAGCTAAGCTGCCGCAGGCGCGAATTGATGAGCATGCCCACCGAGATTATCCCTATTCACCTGCTCGACCTGGCGGCCGAGCACGCCCCCTACCAAGCCGAGCTGGATGCCGCCTGGCAAGCCACGCTGCGCGAGGCGGCCTTCATTCAGGGGCCGGCCGTGGGGGCGTTTGCCCAGGCGCTGGGGGCGCACCTGGGCGGGGCCGCGGTGGTGCCCTGCGCCAACGGCACCGACGCCCTCACCCTGGCGCTGCTCAGCCTGGGCCTGCCGCCCGGCGCCGAGGTTATCGTGCCCGCCTTCACCTACGTGGCCACCCTGGAGGCCGCCGCGCTGCTGGGGTTGCGCCCCGTGCTAGTGGATGTCTTGCCCGATACCTTCAACGTGGACCCGGCGGCCGTGCGGGCGGCCCTGGGGCCGCGCACCGGCGCCGTAGTGGCGGTGCATCTGTTTGGGCAATGCGCTGAGGTAGAAGAACTAGCGGCCATTTGCCGGGCGGCGGGCGTGGCGCTGATTGAGGACAATGCGCAGGCCCTAGGAGCTACCTACACCTTTGCCGATGGTAGCGCCCGCTACGCTGGCACGGTGGGGGAGGTGGGCACCACCTCGTTTTTCCCCAGTAAAAACCTGGGCTGCCTCGGCGACGGCGGCGCCCTGCTCACCCGCGATGCCGCCCGCGCCGCCCGCCTGCGCCAGCTGGCCAACCACGGCCAGCGCCAGAAGTACGTGCACGAGCTGGTGGGCCTCAACTCGCGCCTCGACACGCTGCAAGCGGCCCTGCTACTGGTGAAGCTGCGCCACCTGCCCGCCGCCCAGGCCGCCCGCCAGGCCCACGCCGCCCGCTACGACGCCGCCCTAGGCCCCCTGCCCGTCCTGCAGACCCCCGCCCGCGACCCGCGCAGCACCCACGTTTTCCACCAGTACACCATCAAGGTAGCCAACGGCCGGCGCGACGCGCTGCAGGCATTTTTGCGGCAAAAAGGAGTGCCCACGGCCGTGTACTACCCACTGCCGCTGCACCTGCAGCCCGCCTACGCCTACCTGGACTACCGGGCCGGCGATTTTCCGGTGGCCGAGGCGCTGTGCCAGCAGGTGCTGGCTCTGCCGGTGCACCCGGCCCTAGGCGCGGCGCAGCAGGCGTACATTGTGGCCGTTTTGCAGGAAGCCGACCAGTTATGAAGACGGTGCAGTATTCAGAATTTTGGTATGCTACGATACTGGGGCTTGCGAACTGCGTGGCGGTGGTACCGGCTGGTTTTTTTAGCTGGCAGGCGTTCGGCGAACGGGGGCACCAGGCAGGGCTAAGCTGGGGCGCAGCCACGCTACTGCTGCTCTTCCAAATGCTGGCAGTTAGCTGCGTAGGTTGGGAACTGTTATTATTGAAAATGCGCCGGTTAGAGCCAGCGGTTTCAGAAACCAGTCCGCTGATTATTTTTTGTGTAGGGGTTGTAGCCCTAGTGCTGGTAGCAGGTTTAGTATCATGGATGAATCAGTAGGGTTAGATTCACCCATTCGCTTCGCTATTTGCGGGGTGGGGCACATTGGGCGGCGCCACGCGGCGCTGGTGGCCCGCCATGCCGGCGCCCGGCTGGTGGCGCTCATCGACGAGCAAGCAGCCCTAGGGCCCGAGCTGGCCGCCGAGTTTACCGAAGTGCCGTTTTTCACGTCGCTAGCTGACTTCTTGCAAAGCGGCCCCGCCGCCGACGTCCTTACCGTGGCCACGCCCAACGGCCTGCACGCCGCCCAGGCCCTGGCCGGTCTGCGCCACGGCCTGCACGTGGTGGTAGAGAAGCCCCTAGCTTTGCGCGCGGCCGACGCGGCGGCTGTGGTGCGCGCCGCCCAGCAGCAGCAGCGCCTGGTGTTTGGAGTAATGCAGAACCGCTACTCGCCGCCTGCCGCCTGGCTGAAGCAGGTGGTAAGCGAGGGCCGCCTGGGCCGCATCTTTCTGGTGCAGCTGGGGTGCTACTGGAACCGCGACGCCCGCTACTACCAGCCCGGCGGCTGGCGCGGCACCCAGGCCCTAGACGGCGGCACGCTCTTCACCCAGTTCAGCCACTTCGTCGATTTGCTTTACTGGGTGTTTGGCGACGTTACCAACCTGAGCGCGCGCTTCCGCGACTTCACCCACCAGCACCTCACCGAGTTTGAGGATAGCGGCCTGGTTACTTTCGACCTGCTGAGCGGGGGCAGCGGCACGCTCAGCTACAGCACCGCCGTGTGGGACCGCAACCTCGAAAGCTCGCTGACGGTGGTGGCTGAGCGCGGGTCGCTGAAAATCGGGGGGCAGTATTTGGAAAAAGTGGAGTACTGCCACTTGCAGGACTACACCATGCCCCTGTTGCCGCCCACTAACCCCGCCAACAGCTACGGCGCCTATCAGGGCTCGGCCGCCAACCACGTGCACGTCATCGACAACGTGGTGGCCACGCTGCAGCAAGGTGGCCAAGCCACCACCAACGCCGAGGACGGCCTCAAAGTAGTGGACATCATCGAGCGGATTTACGCCTTGCGCTCCTAGCCAAGCGAAGGCTAAGCGAGAAGACGCCAAGGCTTACCTTTCGCCCGAACTGCGTAGTTAAGCAGTTGCTGCCCATGCTCCCCGATGCCCTGGCGGCCCGCTGGCACGCCCTCACCGCCCCGCTGCTGCCCGCCGCCGCCCCGCGCCAGGCCGAGCTGCAGCGCCTGGCGGCCGCCTACTCTGCGCCCGAGCGGCACTACCACACCCTAGGGCACCTCGAAAACCTGCTGCACCAGGTGGCCCGGTTTCCGCTCCAGGATGCGGCGGTGGTGGAGCTGGCCGTGTGGTACCACGATGCCGTGTACCACGCCCTGCGCTCGGACAACGAAGAAAAAAGCGCCGAGTGGGCGCTGGCTTTTCTGGCGCAAACCACCCTAGGGCCCGCCCGCGCCGCCCGCGTGGCCGACCTCATCCGCCGCACCCACGACCACACCCAGCCCCAGCCGCCCGCTGACGCTGACCTGCTGCTGTTTCTGGATGCCGACCTGAGCATCCTGGGGGCTCCCGCCGCCGCCTACTGGGCCTATGCCCGCCAGGTGCGCCGCGAGTACCGCCTGGTGCCCGACCTGCTCTACCGCCCCGGCCGGCGCAAGGTGCTGGCCCGGCTGCTCGAAGCGCCCGTGCTGTTCCATACCCCCGCGCTGCGGGCCGAGCTGGATGCCCCCGCCCGCCGCAACTTGGCGGCCGAGCTGGCGGCGTGGGAGCGGGGCGGGCTGCCGGCTGAGTAACGCGTGAAGCGTACCTTTGCCCTGTCAAGTCCGGCTGCTCAGCCTAGCTTGTTTTTATACCGAGGCGCCGAGAGATAGGCTCTGCGACGCGCCGGCAACCTGCGCGCTTGCGAGTTGGTGCCCAACCGACCAGCCGCCACCCTAGGGCGGCTATATAAAAACCGTGGCTTCTTTCACTTTCTGCGTTGCATCTGCCCACCCCGCTGCCGGCTCGGCCCGGTGTTGTTGTCGGTAGCAGGTGCGCGCAGCTTACTCCTTCATTTCAAGGGATTAAGTAGCCGGCCGGGCGCGCTGCGCCTGGGCTGTCGGCTGCTTATCGCCGGGCGGGCCGCCGGGTCCGGCCACCTCCACACGTATGCTAGTAAAATCATTGGAAAGCCTGCGGCAGGAAGCCGCGGCGGCGGGCGCGGGCACCCTCAAGCGCAGCCTCAACGGCGTGAGCCTCATTGCGCTGGGCATTGGCGTTATCATTGGGGCGGGGCTGTTTTCGCTCACCGGGCTGGCGGCGGCCAACCACGCCGGGCCGGCCGTCACGCTCTCCTTCGTGGTGGCGGCAGTAGGTTGTGCGTTTTCGGCGCTCTGCTACGCCGAGTTTGCGGCGCTGGTGCCAGTGGCGGGCTCGGCCTATACGTACTCGTACGCCACTATGGGCGAGTTGTTTGCCTGGATTATCGGCTGGGATTTGGTGTTGGAATACTCGGTAGGCGCCGCCACGGTGGCCATCAGCTGGTCGCAGTATCTACTCAAGTTTCTGGGTAAGTACGGCCTGCATTTGCCGCCGCGCCTGGTCATGTCGCCCTTCGAAACGGCCACGCTGGCCGACGGCTCCGTGGTGCACGGCTACGTCAACTTGCCGGCCATTCTGGTGGTGCTGGCCATTACGGCGGTTATCATTCGGGGCACGGCGGGCTCGGCCTGGTTCAATGCGCTGGTGGTGGCCCTCAAGGTGGCGGTGGTGCTGGTGTTCATCGCCCTCGGCTGGAAATACATCGACCCGGCCAACTACCATCCCTTCATTCCGGCTAACACGGGCACGTTTGGCGAGTTTGGCTGGAGCGGCATCTTGCGCGGGGCGGGGGTTATCTTCTTCGTCTTCATTGGCTTCGACATCGTGGCCACCATGGCCCAGGAAACCAAAGACCCGCAGCGCAACATGCCCATCGGCATCCTCGGGTCGCTGGCGGTATGCACGGTCTTGTTCGTGCTTTTCGGCTACGTGCTCACCGGCCTGGCCAACTACACCGAGTTCAAGAACAGCGCCGCGCCGGTGGCCATCGCCATCGAGAAAACGCCCTACGCCTGGCTGAGCGGCGCCATCATCCTGGCCATTCTGGTGGGCTACACCTCAGTTATCCTGGTCGATTTGCTGGGGCAGTCGCGGGTGTTCTTCGCCATGTCGAAGGATGGGCTGCTGCCGCCCGCCTTCTCGCGGCTGCACCCCACCTGGCGCACACCCGTGCAAAGCAACCTGCTCCTGGGGGCCTTCATCGCGCTGTTCGCGGGCTTCGTGCCTATCACCGTGGTGGGCGAGATGGTGAGCATCGGCACGCTGCTAGCCTTCGTGATGGTGTGCCTGGGCGTGCTCATCATGCGCCGCACCAACCCCGACGCGCCCCGCAGCTTCCGCACGCCCTGGGTGCCGCTGGTGCCCATCCTGGGCATCCTCACCTGCCTGGTAATGATGGCCAGCCTGCCTTGGGAAACCTGGCTGCGCCTGGCCGTGTGGCTAGCCCTAGGGCTGGCCATCTACTTCGGCTACGGCAAAAAGCACAGCGTGCTGGGCCGGCAGGCGCGGGGCGAGGGCAGCCCGTCAGAATGAAATGGCCATCTGACGAACACTTACTGCCCAAGTATCCTTAAGAGGAAGCGCCGCCCCGGTAGTTTGCTGGGGCGGCGCCATCGTTTATGCCTGAGCCCTTACCCGCGCTAACCGCGCCGCAAATCGACCGCATCATGGAAATGGCCTGGGAAGACCGTACGCCCTTTGAAGCCATATTTGCCCAATTCGGCTTAAAAGAAAGTGAAGTAATCCAGCTGATGCGCCGCGAGCTGAAGCCCACTTCGTGGCGCCTGTGGCGGGCCCGCGTGCAGGGCCGCGCCACCAAGCACCAAGTCAAAAGCGCCGTCGATGACGCCCGCTTCAAAGCCAACCGGCAGCGCAGCATTACGCTCAATAAGATTTCTAAGCGCGGCTAGGACTTTGGCAGAGCTGGATGGTTTATATGCACTTAGCTGAGTGTTGAGCCCTAGGGTATTAGATAATGTAGGTGGTGCAGTGGGCTGGTAATCGCGAAGCACATGGCTTGGATTCAGATATGCCCGGTAGCAGCTAATACCTACCTTGCGTGTTGACGCATTTATCGTTAGCAATGAACCTACTGCGCAAATTGCAGCAATTATTTCAGCCCGCTAAAGCGATTATCGCACCTCCTGCAATTAAGCAGTCATCGGCTGCCGAGGTCAATCAGCTATTTCAGCAGGAGTTACTGACTATCATCCAGCAACAATTTTCTGCGTTATTACCAGTACTAACTGAACAGGGTATTGCACTTAACCCGGTGCAGATGCTATTAGAAACCGAAGTATTGGAGCTTACGCGCCATCCTAATGCGCTTGTGGGTGGCTTTGCCGTACGATTAAGTCAACCAGACTACTTCCCGCAGGGCATGATGGAATGCTTGGCTGGCATTGGGCAGGATGAAACTACGGCGGCTACTGCCGCCGCCAAGATTTATGTTGAAGGAGTATTGGCTACCGTGCTGGAAGCCTTTGAGGGGCGACACGATGCTGCGCTTGATGTTGTTTCGCCCCATGACGGGGCAGTCTGGCACCCCATACTTGGCTTGCTATATGTGCAGGGCGCCTGGGTGGCCCGCAGCCAGGAATTGATAGCCGAATACTTGTTTGAGCAACTAAAGCCGTTGCTGCTGGAGCATCTACAGCCTCAGCCGTTTCATTGGGTAAAGGTGTACGCCAGCCGGCAGCGCGCCAAAACCTTTATTGGCGAGTGCCAACTAGACAACGAACCTTGGGAAGCAGGTTTGCAGCACTTAGAGGCAATAACCGCTGCTTGGCCTGCTGAATGGGAATTTGCCGCGCAGAAGCAATTTATTTTGCTACGCAGGTGCGGGTTGTGTCAGCCAAGGAATCTTGCTGATGAATAATCAGCTAATAAATCCAATAAACGCTGCTTTATTCTCCTCACTGCTTTGTTAGCCACCGCGCCACCCTGCTCACCTCGGGCACCCAGCCGCTGAGCAATAGCCCTAGGCCGTAAATAGCCGTGAGGGTGCCGCCGCGCAGCAGCAGCGTTAGCCAGCTGTTGTGGAAGCCCGGCAGGGCCCAGGCTACCGCGCCCGCGCCGGCCGCCAGCAGCAGCAGGTAGGCCACCGTGCGGTCGAAGGGCTGCCAGCCGAAGCTGCGCCACACAAACCAGGTGCGCAGCAGGTTGATGCCGCTCAGGGCCAGGCAGTTGGAGAGCGACGCCCCGGTGAGGCCGAAGCGGGGGATGAGCAAGTAGTTGAGCACCACAATGGAGCCAGCCAGGCCCACGTTGAACAACAAATCGTAGCGGTAGCGGGGCGAGGTGCTTACAATCAGGCCGTTGACGCCCGTAATGCCGTCGGTGAGGCGGCCGGCCAGCAGCAGCAGCACCGCCGTGGTGCCCGCCGCAAACGCCGGCCGGTGGATGAGGCCATAAATGAACGGCAGGTTGAGGGCGATGCCCACGGCCAGGTAGGCCCCTAGGGCCGTGTTGAGGCGCGTAGTGCGGCGGTAAAAATCGAGCATCTTGGCGGCCGCGCCTTCCTTCCAGTACTCGGCAATGAGCGGGTGGGCCGTTTTGTAGAGCGCCCGAAACGGGATGGCCAGCGCCGTGCTGATATTGAGGGCAATGACGTAGATGCCCGCGTCGGTCAGGCTGCGCTGCGAGCCCAGCATCAGCGAGTCGATGGTAACCAGGATGTTGCCCGAGATATTACTCAGCAGCGCGAAGCTGCCAAAGCGCAGCAGCTCGCCCATGGGCCGCACCGCTAGCACCGCCCGGCGCGGGCGCAGATGCAGCTCGCCCACTACCCCTAGGTACACCAGCAGCGCGAGGGCCACCGCCGCGTAGCTGCCCAGGTAGGCCAGCACGAAGCCCTCAAACGAAAGCACTTTGGTGGCGTAGAGCGCCGCCGCGCTCACGATGAGCAAGCGCTGCAGTACCTCGGTCAGAAAGGAAGAAAATGAGCTGTAAAACAGCGACTTGGCATAGGAATCGAGCAAGCTGTAGAGCAGGATGAAAAAGGCCATCGCCAGCATTACGCCGTAGTGGCGGCCCACCAGGTCGGTATCGTGGCCGTGGCTGTACCAGGCCAGCACCCAGGGCCGGCCCAGCCACAGCCCCAGGGCCACCCCCCCAAACACGGCCAGCGGCACGGCCAGCAGCAGCGGCAGGTAGCCCCGGTGCCCACTCTCGGCATCGCGGAAGTAGGGAAAATAGCGGAGCGTGGTATTGGTAAAGCCCAGCGCCGAGAGCTGCGCCCCCAGTGTGGCCAGCGCCACCAGCACGCTCAGCAGCCCCAGCTGCGCCGGCGCCAGCAGCCGCGGCAGCACCAGCGTGGTATTTACGAAACCGACCCCTAGGCCCGCGTAGGAAATAATAGTGTTGCGCAGCCCCTGCCGCTGAACGATACCCAAGTTTGAGTTATAAGTTAAAAGTTATGAGTTAAGATGTTCGCGCTTAACGCACCTCTGCGAATTACCACGGCGCACCTCAGCGGGAGCTTCCGGGCGGTGCAACGAACTCGCTGTAAATCTCGCGCCCCGTGCGGAAGGCCGCCCCCAAATCCTGCAAGTGGCGCATCAGCGCGTGAAATTCCCTAGGGCCGTTGCGCTCGTTGGTGGGGTCGAAGTTCTCGTTGTGCCACAGCACCGAGGCCACCCCGCCAAAGCGCCGGATTTCGGCAAAAATGGGAGCTAAGGCGGGTAGAATTTCGCTAGGCGCCAGCTGCAGGTAGCGCGGGTGGTGCAGCGTGGCATCCATCACGTTGAGCGGAATTTCCAGGAAGCTAGCTTCGCTACCGGTAGCGAAATCGAACGGGTAAAATGGCAGGCAGTAGCTGTGGCGGAAGCCGTAGTGCTCAGCAAAGCCTAGGGTACTGTCGTAGATAACCTCCGTCCACTCGACCATGGTCGGCGTGCGATATGGCTCCCAATGTAGGTAATGAAACCTCAAGCCTGACCCTGGTAGATATAAACGTCGCAACTCACCAATTAAAGCCCAGTTATCGATACTAGTACCCAAGCTGCCGTGTAGCCCCAGCTCGCAACCCTGCTCTTGTAGCCGTCTTAGGCGGTGCCGAAACTGCGGTGTAAATTGGTAGTCAGCATTAGGCGTGCCATTAGGCGCTCTACGGTGCTCGGGCAAAATGAAAAACGTGCTGCGCCCGCCGTACTGCGCTACCTGCGCGGCCACGGCCTCCAGGTTGTCCCAGGCGTCGGGTTGCGTCAGGTGGCGCCATAGTAGCCGGCCGAAGCGCAGCAGCTGGCCGCGCCCTAGGGCCGCTTTGGCGGGGGCCTTCCAGGCGCTGCGCAGGTTGTCCACGTCGTGCGAGATAAAGGCGGCGAACTCGGCCCGCTGCGGGCCCCAGCGGCGCGGCGCGTACTGCTGGCCAGTAGCTTGCTCCAGCGCGGTTTTCAGCACGTCGAAGTAATAATTAACTACCGGCAGCGCCGCAAACCCGTACTGCTGCTGCACGCTGGCCGCGTAGGGAAAGCGCCCGTGCTGGTCGCGCTCGTCGGAGAAATATTCCTGCCAGCCGCTGAGCAGGTAAAACGCCGCCGCCACCACATCGGCCGCCACGAAAACCTGGCCGCCGCGCTCGGTCAGCAACGGTTCGCCTAGGGGGGCGTCGAAGAAAAACGGCACCCGCCGCCCCCGCCACTCGCGCCAGGTGGGCGCGGGCGGGTAGGGCTGGGTGCCGTCGAAAAAACCAGCGCTGCCCTCGGCTACCACTACCACCGGCTGCCCGCCATCGGCGTAGCCCAGCAGCTCGGTGGGCAGTCCGGGGTAGGCCCGCGCCAGCTGCCGCCGCACGTAGCCCAGGCGCACCATCGCCGACACGGGGGCAGCGGGCGCAGGTAAAGGCGGGGTGGTCATAGTCCGGCAAAGGTACCTGCCCTAGGGCCGGGGCCTAGCGCACCACCTCCACCCAGCCCTTGTAGCTGTAGCCGGTGCTGGCGCGGCGCAGCAGCACGTAGTACATGCCGGCGGCAGCCTCCGAGCCCCAGTCATTGCGGTAGCTGTCGGTGTGCAGCACGGGGCGGCCCCAGCGGTTGTAGATGTCCAGGCTCCAGTCGCTGCCCGCCAGGCCCTGCACGGCAAACAGGTCGTTCTGCTTGTCGTTGTTGGGCGTGATGATGTTGGGCACCAGCAGGCAGTTGCGCGGGGCCACCGTGCGCGCCGCCTGGGTGGTGCCGCACTGGCTGCTCACGCGCAGCGAGTAGCTGCCCGCCGCCGTCACCCTCAGCAGTTGGTTGGTCGAGCCATCCGACCACAGGTAGCGCAGGCCCGCGCCGGCCGGGCCGCGTAGCGTCAGGCTTTCGCCGTCGCAGAGCGTCGTATCAGCCCCTAGGGTGAAGGTGGGCGCGGCCAGCGCGCCGCGTACCCGGTAGCTGGCCTGCTGCGCGCAGCCCGTAGCATTGGTCACAGTCACGGTGTAGGTGCCCGCCTGCGTTACGGGCAGGCTGGCAGTGGTGGCGCCGGTATTCCAGCGGTAAGTAAGCGGGCTCGCGGCATTGCCCACAAACGTAACCAGCTGCGCGGTAGCGCCGGGGCACAGCACCGAGTCGCCCCCAATCGCCACGGTGGGCAGCGCCAGCGCCCGCACGCGCACCTGCGCCGTGCTGGTGCAGCCGTTGGCAAAGCTGGCCGTAACGGTGTAGGTACCCGCCTGGCTCACGGCGATGCTGGCCGTGTTGGCGCCGGTGCTCCAGCGGTAGCCAGTGGCGCCGGCGCTGGTGGCCGCTAGGTGCCCGCTGCCGCCCGCGCACAGCACCGTGTCGCCGCTGATGCTAAGGGGAGCCGTAGCCAGCAGCTGCACCTGAAAGGCTGCCTGCCCTACGCAGCCCGCGGCCGACGTAGCCGTAACGGTATACGTGCCCGGCTGCGTAACGGCGATGCCGGCCGTAGTAGCCCCGGTGCTCCAGCGGTAAGTGGCGGCGCTGCTGGCAGTGGCCGTGAGGCGGCCGGTGCTGCCAGCGCACAGCCCCGCGTCGCCCGTAATGCTAACGGTGGGGTTGGGCGCCACCCGCACCCGGTAGCTGGCCTGCTGCGGGCAGCCCGCGGGCGAAGTAGCCGTGACGGTATAGGTGCCCGCCTGGCTCACGGCGATGCTGGCCGTAGTAGCCCCCGTGTTCCACAAATAAGCCACGGGCCCCGCCGCGCTAGCCTGCAAGCGGCCCGCCGCGCCCGCGCACAGCACCGAGTCGCCGCTGATGGTGGGCGCATACGAGCGGGCTTGCCGAATGGTGGCCTGCGCCGTGGCCGTGCAGCCATTGGCAAAGCTGGCTGTGACGGTGTAAGTACCCGGCCCCAGGCCGCTGAGCGTGGCCGTGGTAGCCCCGGTGCTCCAGCGGTAGCTGGTGGCGCCCGTGGTGGTGGCTACCAGGCGGCCCGTAGCCCCGGCGCACACCGCCGAGTCGCCCGCGATGGTGAGGGGCGCGGCGGCGCTGCCCAGCAAAATGTACTCGCCGCGGTAGCTCAAACTACTGCTTAGTAAGGAGTTATTAACAGTGGTAGTTGTCAGCGCCGACCAGCCTTGGTCGTTAGCCGGACGCTGCTGGGCGGTGCGGCAGTTGGCGCCCCCTAGGGGGTGCAGCCGCAGGGTAAAGGTGGGGATGTTGCCGGTGCCCACCGTAAAAACGCCTACGTAGTTGGCCGCCGCCCCCGCCCCGGCCGCAATGCTGGGCGGGCTATCGACGGCGTAGAGCTGCACGCCGCGCGTTTGGGCGCTTACCAGGCTGGCCACGGCCGAGTCGCCGGTGGCCGTAGCCAGCGCCACCCGCGCGCCCGTGGCCAGCGAAGCCTGGTAGAGGCTGGTGCTGGCATCGCCCAGGGCCGCCCCCGACGGGTGCCAGGGCGAGCCCGCAAAGCCCACCAAGGTGCCGTTCGTGGGCTGGCTGCCCTGGTCGGTAGCCGTCAGCCCGCTGCTCTGGTCGAAGCGGTAGTACGCTACCAAATCGGCCGGGGCAGTGGCAAACTTACGGCACATATTCTGCTGAATGTCAGCAGTAGAGCGCGCCGTGCGCCATACCCGCACCTCGTCGATGTCGCCCTGGAAATAGAAGTTGGTGAGGTAGGTATAGGTGCCAATCGTCATGGGCTCGGGCGTGCGTAGGTCGCCGCCCGAGTAGGCGTAGGTGTTGCTGTTTTCCAGCACGCCATCCACGTAAATGCGCCACACGTTTTGCTCTACCTGCCCGGCAATGTGGTGCCAGCGTCCGTCGCTGACGACGGTAGTGGAAAGCCCCGACGTGAAATAATTGCCTTTGCCGGCCCGGCCATAAATAGCCGCCCGGCCCTGCACCGTACCAAACTCAAACCCACTTTCCGAAAAGAAGGAATTAGAATACTTGGTTACGGCAAACTGCCCTTCGTAGGAAATGGTTTTCACCCAGGCTTCCACCGTGAGGGTATTGACAATGCCCCGGTCGGCGGTGCCGCAGTTAACGTATTGGCTGTAGCCGTTGAAAGTCAGGTTATTGCCTGAGCCAGGAAGTGATTGAGCGGTAGCTAGATGCGCAGCTATGAAAAGGAAAAGAACTAGTAATTGTTTAAGCATATACTTACGTAATAAAAAACTGCCTATAAGCAACAAAGCTACAGTGTAACCCCCTTATTCAGCCCGTGAATTGTCCAGCATAGCAGCCAGTTTAGCCAGGCAAAATTGCTGGCTATGGCCTTCTAGCTCGGTGCCTAGGGTGGCATTGTAGTAGGCCGCCCGCTGGTAGAGCGTGGCCGGCTTGCAGGCCGCATACTGCTGCACCAGCGCTGCCAACTCCGGCAAGCTATCGGCGCGCGCTACCAGGCCGTGCCGCACGTAGCCATAGTAGTCGTTGGTGAGGGCATTAGTGCCGAAGCGGTAGTACATACTAGCCACGTTAAGCAGGGTAGCCTCTAGGTGCGTCGAGGTGTCGGCGGCGATGAGCGCGTCGTGCGCCAGCAAAAAGTCGAATACCTGCTCCTGCCGGGCATCCGACCACTGCAAACCAGGCAGCAATTGGCGCAGGGCGCTGAAGTCGCGCGTATCGCTAGGGTGGGGGCGCAGGGTAAACGTGAGGTTCGGAAACTGCGCGGTCAGGAACACGAGCGCCTCCGTTAGGGCGGGCAGCGGGTCGTGAATATTGCAGGCTACCGCCACCCGTTGCACCCTAGGGTTGGTATTGCGCCGGCTCAGAAAGGCGTCGGCTTTGGGCATGCCCACCAGCTCGACGCGCCCGGCTACGGGGCCGCACTGCCGGTACTTATCCAGCGCGTCCTGGCCTTCGAGCAGGCTGAGGTCGAAGCCCAGGGGCGGGAAGTTGGTGCTCACGCTGGCGTGCTGCACGTAGGCCGTGGGCACGCCCTCGGCGCGGCAGGCCAGCAGCAGCGAGCGGCTATCGTCGTTGTGGTCGTTGGCAAACACCACGGCCCTAGGGCGGTAGTGGCGCAGCGCCCGGCGGTACACCTCGTAGTAGCCGATGGCGTAAAAAACGAGGTCGAAAAACCGCAGCGCCCGGCTGCCCACCAGCTGCCGCAGCCCTCGCAGTGCTGCCGGGTACTGCCAGTAGTACAATATTTTACGGCGCAGCGAAAGCCGGTTTACCGCCCCGCCGTAGCGCCCGATATTCTTGCCCTGGCCCGCCACCAGCACCGCGTCGGGCCGCGCTTCTTGGATGAAGCGCAATGCCTCGTAGTTGTTGGCGCTCACCACGTAGAGCCACACCGCGCCGCGCAGCTCGCCGGGGTTGCGCAGGGGTTGAAATACGTTGCCCACCAGCCGCAGTCCGGCGTAGCCCAGCACCCGGCCCAGACGCCGCCAGGGGCTGGCCGGCGAAATACCCGCCAGCACCGAGGCAGGCAGCGCGGCAAATAAGTCGGTAAAGCGCAGCTGTAGCACATCGCGCAGCCGCTGGGCCAGGGGGCTAGCAGTGGGCGCGCTCACGGCTGGGGGGCGGCCACGGGCTCGCCCAGCAGCGCGTCCCAGCTGAGGGGGGTGCCGGGGGCCAGGTCGCGGGCGGCCGGGCGGCCCAGCACCACGTCCCAGAAGCGCGGCAGCAGCCCGTCGCCGGGCCGAATAATACGCAGATTGTCAGCGGTTAGGGGTTCGCCAGCAGCAATGGGCCGGGCCACGTAGATGCTACGCTTAAAGATGCGGCTCTTCGCCTCGCTGGCTTGTACGCACAGCTGCACCGTTCCCAGGGCCTGGTGGGCGCGGGTGGTTTCGGCTACCAGCAGCTGCAGCTCCTCGGGCTCGAGCGAAAAGGCCGAATCCACGCCCCCGTCGGCGCGGCGCAGGGTGAAGTGCTTTTCGATGACGCAGGCCCCTAGGGCCACCGCCGCCACGCTGGCGCCCACGCCCATGGTGTGGTCGCTGAGGCCCACCGGGCAGTCGAACGTTTCGGCCAGCACGGGGATGGTGCGCAGGTTGGTGGTGGCCGGCGAGGCGGGGTAGGTGCTGGTGCACTTGAGCAGCACCAGCTCGCGGCAGCCGGCGCCGCGTAGCACCCGCACGGCCTCGTCAATCTCGCTGAGGGTGGCCGCGCCGGTGCTCACAATCACGGGCTTGCCGGTGGCGGCCACCCGGCGCAGCAGCGGCCAGTGCGCATTCTCGAACGAGGCAATCTTGTAGGCCGGCACGTCGAGCGCCTCCAGAAAATCCACCGCCGACTCGTCAAACGGCGAGCTGAAGGCCAGCAGCCCCCGCTGCCGGGCCCGCTCAAAGATGGGCGCGTGCCACTCCCAGGGCGTATAGGCCTCTTTATAAAGCTGATACAGGCTCTTGCCCTCCCACAGCGACTGCCCATTTTCGCGGATAACGAAGCCCGTGTCCATGCTAATGGTGTCGGCGGTATAGGTTTGGAGCTTGAGGGCGTCCACGCCCGCGTCGGCCGCCGCATCTACCAGGGCCAGGGCCCGGTCGAGGCTCTGGTTGTGGTTGCCCGACATTTCGGCAATGATAAAGGGCCGCTGGGCGGGACCCACGGGCCGCCCGCCAATGGTAATATCCATAGATAATCGATTCACTGTTAACGCAATGGCCAGGTAGTGCAAGGGCCTCGGCCGGGCGGCTGCCCCTGTCAAGGGCCCGGCAAAAAGCGTCCGCCAGGCCGGCGCCGAGCCTTCGTGCCTAGGCCACCCAGGCAAAAGTACGGCTGCCCGCCGGCCCGCTGCTCGCCACTTGCTGATAGCCGGCCCGCCCAAAGGCCCGCACCGAAGCCAGGTTGTCGACCTTCACTTCGCCGCGCACCTGCGCCAGTTGCGGCCAGTGCGCCAGGGCCGCCCGCGTGCCCGCCAGCAGCAGCGGCGCCGCCCAGCCCCGCCCGCGGTAAGTCGGCCCTAGGGAGTAGCTTAGTATAGCCGTAATTTGCTCATTATTATCGGATAAAGCAAAGCGAATCAAGCCCGCCGGCTCGCCCGTAGCGGTTTCCTCGGCCAGTAGCAACAGGTAGCGCGCGGGTTGCGCCAGCTGGCCCGCCAGCCAGGTTTCGTGCTGCGCCAGCGGCACCGGCGCGGGGTCGAACGACTGCTGCCGGGTGGCGGGGTCGTTGGTCCAGGCCAGCAGCTGGGCGGAGTCGGCGGGCTGCACCGGGCGCAGGCGCAGCGGCGCGGCCGGCACTTGCAAGGCGGTAAACTCCTGGCGCAGGCGCCGCCCCTGCTGCCCATCGAAGCAGCGGTGCTGGGCCTGCCTCAGCTGCTGGGTTAGGCGCGGCGCCTCGGCGGCGGTGAGCACGTTGGGGGCGGTAGTATAAGGTAGCCCTAGGCCCGCCGCCCGCAAAAAGCGGTCGAGGTCGTGCTGGTTGTCGGCGGTGGGCAGCAGCAGCAGCAGCCCGCCGCCCGCCGCGCAGTACTCGTAGCTGATGGTGCTGGGCGAGAGCACGGCCGCGCCGCACTGCCGCATAAGGGCCGCCAGCTCGGCGCCGCCCAGGGCCCGGTGCAGCGTCAGGCGCTCGGCGTGGGGGGCAGCCCAGGTGCGCAGCTCGTCCCAGCCAGCGTAGGCGGCCCCCGCTACGGCGTGCACGTGCGCCACGCCCGGCAGCGCCAGCAGCGCGGCGGCCGTGGCGCGGGTCAGCTGGCGCGGGTCGGCCCCGCCCAGGCACAGCAGCACTTGGTGGGGGCTAGGCGCAGGGTCGGTTGGGGAGGCAGGCGTTAGAAACTCCTCGCGTAGCGGCGCGTAGGCGGGGCCGCTCAGCAAGCGAGCGCCCGGCGTGCGCAGGTCGTAGGCGGCTGGCCCCACGCCCCCGGCCGGGTTCAGCACCAGGTCGGCAGCGAAGGGGAAAGCGTGGATATCATCCAGGCACACCAAGCGGGCCACCAGCGGCCGCACCGCCAGCTGGTAGGCGTAGTCGAAGCTGTACCCATCGAGCACCAGCACATCGGTAGGGCGCAGCAGGGGCGGCAGCGTAGCGGTAGCCTCCGGGCCCAGGGGCTGGCCAGGCAGCTCGCCCAGGCTTAAGCCCGCGCGTCGCACCAGCTCGCGCACAGCCTCATCGGGCGTCTGCGTCAGAAAAAGCACCTCCGTAAAGTCCGGCCGCAGCAACTCGGCCAGCGCCAATAGTCGCATCAGGTGGCCTAGGCCCAGGCGGCCGTTGCCATCGGCGCGGAGCACGAGGCGGGGGGCAGTAGCCATAGGCCTAGGCGGTTTTTTGCACTACCTCGGCGTTTAGCGCCAGTAGCTCGGGGTGGGCGTTCAGCAGCGCCAGTAGCTCGGGCAGCGCGAGTTCGTGGGCGTGATAGGTGCCGATTAATTGGCGCAATACCTCAAAGTCGGCGGGCACATCCAGCGTCAGGCGCGGGGCGCTGTAGTCGCCCAGGGGGCACAGCTCGTCGCGGCGCAGCACGGGGCCAGCGGGCGCAAACTGGGCGCGTAGGTAGGGCGTCACGTGCTCGCGCTCGGCGGCGGTAGTGGCGCGGCGGTGGGCCAGGGCCAGCAAGTCGGCGGAGAAAATCTCGAAATCCAGCCCCCGCGGAAAAGTACGGGCTACTACGTTCGAGCGGTAGGCGAGGGCGTTGCCCTCGGCCAGGTAGCGCGCTACGGCCGCCCCGATGGTGGGGCCATCGAGCAGCGGGCAGTCGCTGGTGACGCGCACTACCACGTCGAACCCCAGCTGCTGATTGGCCTCATAGTAGCGGCTCAGCACATCGCTTTCTGAGCCTCGGTAGCACGGCAAGTCATGCTCGGCAGCGTAGGCAGCCAGCACATCATCGGCCGGCAGGGTAGTGGTAGCCAGTGCCACCGGCAGGCCGCTGGTGCGCAGCCGCGCCACGTGGTAGTCGAGCATGGGCCGCCCGGCTACCGGCAACAACACCTTGCCCGGCAGCCGGGTGCTGCCCATGCGCACCTGCGAAATAATGCCGGCCGTTTGCATTAGCTCGGGATTTTTTCCAACAGGTACATGGCGTCGGTGTTGCCCTGCTCGGGGGCGCTCACATAAGGAAATAACTCCTTTTTTACCAGGCGCAGCTGCGGAAAAGTATCCAGGAAAAGCTGGGCGAAGTCAGCCTTCCACAAAAAGCCCTCGTTGCCGCGATACGGGATGGCCGTGGTGGCGGGGGCGTAGTACTCAAAGCCCCAGATGTAGCGCCGCGAGCAGCGCACCATCTCGGCCATGAGCTGGGGCAGGTCGGCCGGGGCAATGTGAATCAGCACGCCGTTGGTGCACACCACGTCAAAGAAACCGTCCTTAAACGGTAAGTCGAAACCGCTACCCTGCATGATGTTTATATGCTGGGTATATTCCTTGGCTTTCTCCACGGCGTAGGCTTGTAGCTCCACGCCGTAGAGCTGCGAAAAGCCGGCTTCCTGCAAGCCGCGCAGCTGCATGCCCGTGTTGCAGCCCACTTCCAAAATGCGGCTTTCGGCGGGTAAATCCCCTAGGAAGCGCTGGTTCATTTCGGGCTTGGTCAGGCCCCAGGTGCGGCGGTAAAAGTCGTTCCACTCGGCCAGGTGGCGCGAGTTGCGGTCGGTGTATTCGCGGCCAAACTCGCCAGCCCAGAATTCTTCTTGTTGAGTAGGTTGCATATAAAAGGCGGTGACGCTTACGCCGTCGGGTTATGAGCCAGAAACTCCTGCACGCAGGCCACCACGTACTGCTGCTCCTCGTCGGTGAGGGTGGGGTAGAGGGGCAAACTCAGGCAGCGGCTGTAGTAGGCTTCGGCGTGCGGAAAGTCGCCGAATTCCCAGCCCAGGCGCTCGTAGTAGGGCATGCGGTGCACCGGCACGTAATGCACCTGGGTCAGAATGTTTTTGGTGCGCAAGAACTCGTAGAGCCCGCGCCGATTAGCTACTTCAATCACGTACAAATGGTAGGCGTGGCCCGCGCGGCCGGGCGCTAGCACCTGCACGCCGGGCGTGGCGGTAAAGGCCGCGTCGTAGGCGGCGGCCAGCTGGCGGCGGCGGGCCAGGCCGGCCTCGGCGCGGGCCAGCTGGCTGAGCCCTAGGGCACAGTTGAGGTCCGAAATGCGGTAGTTGTAGCCCAGCTCCTGCATTTCCATGTACCAGCCGCCCTCGTCCTGGCGCAGCAGGCCGGTGGCGTCGCGCTCGATGCCGTGGGTGCGCAGGCGGCGCAGGTGGCGGGCCATGGCTTCGTCGTTGGTGGTTATCATGCCGCCCTCGCCGGTGGCAATGTGCTTGACGGGGTGGAAGCTGAAAATGGCCAGCTCGGCCAGCTGCCCGCTGCCGCAGCGGCGCTCCTGCCCCTGGCTGTCTACAAAAAAGCCGCCCGGCGCGTGGCAGGCGTCCTCAATCAGCCAGAGGCCGTGCTCGTCGGCCAGCGCCCGCGCCGCTTCCATATCCACGGCCAGCCCGGCAAAGTCCACCGGAATCAGCCCCGTGAAGTAGCCCCTAGGGTGCGCTTCGAGCAGGCGGCGCACGGCCGCTAAATCCAGCAGGCCCGTAGCCGGGTCAATGTCGGCGAAGTGCACCTCGCCGCCGCAGTAGCGCACGCAGTTGGCGCTGGCCGCGAAGGTGATGGGCGTGGTGATGACCCGCTGGCCCGGCTGCACCCCTAGGGCTAGCGCGCACAAGTGCAGGGCGGCCGTGCCGTTGCTCACGGCCACGGCGTAGCGGGCGCCCACGTAGGCGGCGAATTTCTCCTCAAACTCCGCCACCCGCGGCCCCTGGGTTAGGAAATCCGAATGCAGCGTTTCAACGACGGCGGCCACGTCGTCGTCGGTAATGTGCTGGCGGCCGTAGGGGAGGGGATGAGTAGGCGTAAACATGGGGGGCAAAAGTACAGTCGCGGCCCGACCTGCTCGCGGCCGTGGCGCTCAGCTCAATCCGGCTCCATATTTGAACGGCGCTTAAGCTCTGCCTTACACCGTATCAACCTAGTGAGATATTTTTTACTACTGCTATTGCTCGAATTGCTAGCCCCCGCCACCGGATGGGCTCAACGCGAATACTACAACTGGTACTTCGGCAGTTCGGCTGGCATAACCTTCAATACGGGTACCCCCACGTTCCTGCCTGGCAACCAGCACGACAGGCCTCATAGCCCCTTCACTATCTCCAATGCCGCCGGGGTAGTGCAGCTAAGTGGTGAGGATACAAACTTATGGGACCGCACCGAGGCACCCATGCCGGGTAATGTGCTGGGAAGTTGCTCGTTGGGTGCTACTATCGGCGCCTCCTCAGCCTGTCTAGTTGTGCCCCAGCCTGGGCGGCCAGGTCGCTACTACGTACTCCGTAGTGTTGCGAAACAATACAGGCAGGCATGCATTACGGGCTTTCAATACGCAGTGATAGATATGGGGCGGCGGGGTGGCCTAGGGGAGGTAGTGGAAGCAGATTCGCTGCCTTACTCGCAATGGCTTGCTAATTATGGTGCACCAACGGCCGTACGCCATACTAACGGCCGCGACCTGTGGATAATCACTCAAAATCGCGTTACTAACCAATACTGTGCTTGGTTGCTGACCGCGACTGGTTGGCAAGGCTTACCCGTGCTGAGCGGCCCGCCGACCGCCTATGCTACTTTCTTTTTCAATGAATTATATAGACTAAAATCTTCTCCCGACGGGCAGCATTTAGTAACCGCTTGGTACGACTTAGTGCCAGTTTTACCTAACGCGCCTTATTTTAAAAGACGTACCTACCTTGAATTAGCGGATTTTTCTCTTAGCACCGGCACTGTTACGCAGCGTCGTATTCTGCCTGACTCGCTTCAGGGGGCTAATAAAGTTGGACCGAATAGAGATTGCATCATTGGCGGCTTGGAATTTTCACCCGACGGCTCGCGCCTGTACGCCGACACTGTAGGAGGCCACGAAATCTGGCAATACAACCTACTAGCTGGAACACCAGCGGCCATCGCGGCTTCTAAGCAGCGCATTCCTATCACCACGCGCGGCGAGCTTAACGATTTGCAACTCGGTCCTGACGGCAACATCTACGTTTCGGCATGGGACAGTCATTATTTAGCGCGGCTTACCAACGTCAATGCCTCGGCTGCCGCTGTGCGCTACGAGGAGCGGGTAGTCGACCTGCAAGGCGCGACCTGCCAGTTTGCCTTGCCTCGCGGCCCCAACGACTTAAACCTACCGCCCGTGGTTGTTACTAATTCTGGTACCGTAAGCGCCTCAGCCGTCACGTGTGCGGGCGAGCCGGTGCTGTTTCAGTCGTCGCTGAGTCCCTTCGTCACCGCAGCCTCGTATGCCTGGGATTTTGGCGACCCTGATGCGGGCGGTGCCAACCAGGCCGCCGGGCAGGCCCCTAGCCACACCTACACCCAAGCTGGCACTTACGCGGTGCGCCTACGCGTAACCTCCAGCAGCGGGCAGGTATTTGAAACGGGCCAAACGGTGCAAGTGCTGCCATTGCCCCGCATAGCTTGGCCCGCCGACACTACGCTGTGCGCCGGCGGGCAGTACAAGCTCAGCCCTGGGCCGCAGCCAGCTGGCACCACCTACCGCTGGCAAGACGGAAGTACCACCAGCGGACAAACCATAATCCAAGCCGGCCAATACCAAGTAAGGGTAACAAGCCCTACCGGCTGCACCACCCAAGCGCAGATAACCGTGAGCTTTGCGGATTGCCCGTCCTTGCTACCAAATATCATCCTTCCTGCCGGCGACAACGCCGCCAATGCGCATTTTGCCTTACGAGGGCTGAATGCTTCCGACTGGGACCTGACGCTGTTTAACCGTTGGGGCCGGGAAATCCACCGCCAGGAGCATTATGATAACTCCTGGGCGGCAGCAGGCCAATCCGCCGGCCTGTATTACTACTTTCTCTACAATCCCACCACTGGCCAGCGCCTGCGTGGCTGGGTCGAAGTGGTGAAGTAGTTACACCTCAAACGCGGGGTCTACGTGCAGGCGGATTTCCTCGCGTATCTGCTCGGCGCTCAGCCAGTCGGTGTTGTTGGCCGAGTCGTAGTGGAAGTCCTCGGGCACGCGCTTGCCGTCGAATTTCTCGATGAACTTGTCCACGTTCCAGCCGGGGGCGGTGGCGGGCAAAATCACGTAGTAGCGGTCCAGCTCCACGGTGCTTAGCGCGTCGGTCTGGGTTATCATCTCCTCGTGCAGCTTCTCGCCGGGCCGGATGCCCACAATCTGCTGCTCGCAGTCGGGCCCAATGGCGCGGGCCACCTCGGTAATCTTGTAGCTCGGGATTTTGGGCACGAAAATCTCGCCACCCCAAGCGTGCTCCAGCGCGTAGAGCACCAGGTCCACGCCCTCTTCGAGCGAAATGTTGAAGCGCGTCATGTCGGGGTGAGTGATGGGCAGCACGCCCGTGCGGCGCTGCTGCAAGAAGAACGGCACCACCGAGCCGCGCGAGCCAATCACGTTGCCGTAGCGCACCACCGAGAGGCGCAAGTCCCTAGCCCCCTTCATGTTGTTGGCTGCCACAAAGAGCTTGTCCGAGCACAGCTTGGTGGCGCCGTAGAGGTTGATGGGGGCGGCGGCCTTATCGGTGCTCAACGCCACTACGTCGTGCACGCCGCTGTCGAGGGCGGCGTTTATCACGTTTTCGGCCCCGAAGATGTTAGTTTTGATGCACTCCATGGGGTTGTACTCGGCGGCCGGCACTTGCTTGAGGGCGGCGGCGTGCACGATAATGTCCACGCCCTCGCAGGCCCGGTGCAGGCGGGCAGGGTCGCGCACGTCGCCCAAAAAGAAGCGGATGGCCGGGTACTGGCTCTGCGGAAACTCCTGGCTCATCTCGTACTGCTTCAGCTCGTCGCGCGAGAAGACGATGAGCCGGCGGATGCCCGGGTAGAGGCGGAAAATGGTGCGGACAAACTGCTTGCCGAACGAGCCCGTGCCGCCGGTGATGAGGATGGACTTGCCGTTGAGGTCGAGGGCCATGAGTGGGTAATGTGGAAAATGCAGGGAATGTGGGAAATGTGAAAATGAAAAGTGTCTAAGGCCTGGGGCAGCCAGTCAGCCTAGCTCATCTCCATATTTCCACATTCAATACATTTTCACATTTAGTAAAGAAATCTGGCTGCAAAAATAACCCCGCCGGCCGCCCGAACTTTGTTGCCGCCCTAGCCCTTCGTTTCGCATGACCCTGCCGCACCCCGTTAAATTGCTCATCTGGGACCTCGACGACACCTTTTGGCGCGGTACCCTCTCGGAAGGCGCCGTGGAGGCGCTCGCCGAAAACCTAGCCCTGGTGCGCGACACGGCCGCCCGCGGCCTGGTGCACACCATCGTGAGCAAGAACGACCTAGGGCCGGTGGAGGCCGAGCTAACGCGCCTGGGCATCCGCGACTTATTCGTGTTTCTGCGGGTGAGCTGGCAGCCCAAGGGCCCGGTTATCAAGGAGCTACTGGAGGCCATGCAGCTGCGGGCGCCCAACGCGCTGTTTTTGGACGACAACGCCGCCAACCGCCAGGAAGCCGCCTTCTACAACCCCGGCCTGCAAACGGCCGACCCTGCCGACCTGCCCACCCTAGGGCCCCTGCTGCGCGCCAGCGGCAAGCCCGACCCCACCCTGAGCCGCTTGCAGCAGTACCAGCTGTTGGAGCGCCAGCAGGCCGTGCGCCAGCAGTACGGCGCCGACAACCTGGCCTACCTGCGCGCCGCCGGCATTCAGGTCGAGTTTCGCGAGGGCGCGGCCGCCTTGCTGCCCGACTTGGAGCGCATCGAGGAACTGATAAACCGGAGCAACCAACTCAATTTCACCAAGGTGCGGGTGGAAAAAACAGCGCTGGCCACTGCCCTGGACGACCCCAGCCGGCGTTGGGGCAGCGTGCGTGTGCGCGACGCGCTGGGCGACTACGGTTTGGTGGGCGTGTTTAGCCTGAATCAGCAAACCAATGAGCTAGAGCAGTTTACTTTCTCGTGCCGCATCCTGCACCTCGGCATCGAGCAGTTCACCTACGCCTGGCTGGGCTTTCCTGGGCTGGAAGTGGCTGGCGAAGTAGTGAGCGAGCTAAATCGCACCGACCGGCCCGACTGGATTACGGTAGCGGCGGCCTCGGCTGATACGGCTGCCCCCGCACCCCCTAGGGCCACGCCGCGCCTGCGGGTGCTGCTCAAGGGCGGCTGCGACCTGGGGCAGCTCACGCCTTTTCTGCAAGCGTATGAGGTACAAGTAGAAGAGGAATTTAACTACGCCAACGAAAATCAGATTATCGCCCACCTCGAGCACACTGTGCTCTTGCGCGAAGGCCGCGAGCTGCCCCCGGCCGCGCTGCAGCGCCTAGGGGCTAGCCTGCCGTTTTTGGGCCGCGAGGCGTTCGCTACCAAGCTGTGGCAATTTGACTATGACACACTGATTTTCAGCACAATCATGGATTATACCCAGGAGCTGTACCGCGAGCGGGCCACGGGCTACGAGGTGCCCTTTGGCGGCTACTACGACCTCACCGCCCGCGACCCGGCTGCCCAGGCTGCCCGCTTTGCCCAGCGCCGCTACCGCGGGATGGATGAAAACTTCCTGCGCCAGTTTGCCCGGGATTTTACGTGTGAGGGCCAAATCAGCCCCGCCCGCTTCCAAGAAAATCTGGCTTGGCTGCGCGCTCAGATTCCGGCAACCATTCCCATTTTCTTCCTCAACGGCGCCGAATTGGAGCTGGCCAACCCCGCCGAGCCTACCGCCCTAGCCCGCCACGCGGCCCTGAACGCCGCCTTGGCCGAGTTCGTGGCGGGTGCCGAAAACTGCGTTGTCATCGACGTGCGTCCCCTCATCCAAACCCGCGCCGACGTGACCAACAACCTGCGCCATTACCAGCCGCGCCACTACCGCGCCCTGGCCCAGCAACTGGCCGCCGCCCTGGCCGCCTGGCGTGGCCAGGGCCAATTGCGCCACTCGCGCTGGGTTGATGCCAAAGCGCGCCTGCTCAGCTACTTGCCGCCGGCCTGGCGCTAGCGGGTACCAGCTGGGCCAGCCGCGCCGCCTGGCCCCGCCGCGAGTAGCGCGCCACCATCGGGCTCGGGGGCAGGTCGAGGTCGGGACTTTGCTGCCAGCGGTGCCCTAGGGCTAGCAAGGTGCTCAGCATCAACTCGTAGTCGTCGTAGGGCAGGGCCTGGCCGGCGCCGGCTTCGCGCAGAATGTGGTCGGCGTCGGAGCCGGCCGGGCCTACGCACAACACGGGCTTATAAGTAGCCAGGTACTCAAAGACTTTGCCCGGTAAGATGCCCAGGTTCAGCGGCACGTCGGGGATGGCCATGAGCACGGCGCTGCTTTGCAGCAGGTAGGCCACCGACTGCTGGTGCGGCACGAAGGGTAGAAATTCCGTGGCATCGGCCAAGCCCGCCGCGGCCACCTGCGCCCGAATGCCGGCATCGACCTGCCCTATGAAGCGCAGCCGCCAGGGCACGGCGGGTAGGCGCCGGCCGCACTCGGCCACGGCCCGGAGCAGATTGTCAATGCGATAACGCGCCGTGATGGTGCCGGTGTGGGTGATGCGCAGGCAGTCTGCGGGCGGCTGGGAGGGCTGCTGAAAATCGGGCTCGTCGTAGCCGTTGGGCAGCACCACGATTTTGCCAGCCGCCAAGTCGGGCAGTTTGCGCCGGAACAGGCGCTCGGTTTCGGGCGAGGTTACCAGCACCGCGTCGGCCCCGCGCAGCACCTGCCGCTCGTAGCGCGCATCAAGCCAGGCGGCGGCCGGGGTGCGGTGCAGGTCCTTGGTATAGTAAATGTCGGTCCAGGGGTCGCGCAAATCGGCCAGCCAACGCAGGCCGTGGCGTCTTTTTAGCTCCAGGCCAATGAGCTGAGTAGAATGCGGGGGCGAGGACGTCAGCACCGCGTCGAAGCGCTCGCCCTGCGCCAGCAGCTTCTCCACGGCGGCTAGCGCGTAGGCGTTCCAGCCCCGGCGCGGGTCTGGGATAAACAAATTGCCCCGCACAAAGCGCATGGCTTTTTGCGAAAGGCTCGGGGTGCCCTCGTTGGCGAAGCCGCCGTGCGGCACGGCCCGCCCCGTCAGCTTCTGGTACGAGCCAAAGGGCTCGAGCGTAGCCGTGCGGATGACGCGCACTCCTAGGGGCACGTCGTGCAGCAGGCTCTCGTCGCGCACCGGGTAAGTGGCTTGGTCGGGGTCCACGGTGATGACGGTGGGCTCCACGCCCAGGCCCGGCAGATACTTCACCCACTTCAGGCAGCGCTGCACGCCCGCCCCGCCCGAGGGCGGCCAGTAGTAAGTGATGACGAGCAGGCGAAGCGGGGAGGCAGTTTCGGGCACGGCGGGCGGCGAATTTTTGTTGGCAAAGCTACGCGATGCCCTAGGCTGCCGGGGCCGTACCTTTGGCTATTCAAGCCCGCCTTCCTTGCCATGACCAACGAGCAAGCCACCGAACTCCTGGCCTTGGTGGCCGACCAATTAAAAGCCACCGACCGGCTCAACGAAACCTTCAACCGTCGCTTCGAGCAGCTTACCGAGGTAGTACTCAACGGCTTCGTGCGCCTGGAAGATAAGTTTGATAAGAAAATCGACGTGCTCACCGGCCGCGTAGACGTGCTGACCGACCATGTAGATGTGCTGACTGATGAAATGCGTGAGGTGAAAGCCGACGTGCGCGACATCAAGAGCGAAGCCCAAACTACCAACCGCCGCCTGCAAGCCACCTTCGAGCAAACGGGCAAGCTCACCGAAAGCAATACCGACAAGGAGGCCCGTATCGTGAAGCTCGAAACCGAAGCGCCTAGCAATGCCGAGCTGCATCGCCGCCTGCTGGCCCTCGAGGAGCAAATGCGCCGCGCCTCCTAGCCCCCCCCGCGTAGTCAGCCCGCGCAGCGGGCGTATCCACGCAATCCGTTAAATCCGTTAAATCTGCGATTTATGTTTGATAACCTCTCTACCAAGCTCGACCGGGCCATCAAAACCCTCAAAGGTCAGGGCAGCATCTCCGAAATCAACGTCGCCAGCACCGTTAAGGAAATCCGCCGGGCGCTAGTGGATGCCGACGTCAACTACAAGGTTGCCAAGGAGGTAACCGACAAGATTAAGGACGAGGCCATGGGCCGCGAGGTGCTTACGGCCGTGTCGCCGGGCCAGCTCATGGTCAAAATCGTCTACGACGAGCTGACCGAGCTGATGGGCGGCGAGAAGCAAGACATCGTCATCAAGGGCGACCCGGCGGTGGTGCTGCTCTCGGGCCTGCAGGGCTCGGGCAAAACCACCTTCGCCGGCAAGCTGGCCGCCTTCATCAAGAAAAGCGGCCGCAACCCGCTGCTGGTGGCCTGCGACGTGTACCGCCCCGCCGCCATCGACCAGCTCAAGGTCCTGGGGGAGCAGATTGGCGTGGAGGTGTACAGCGAGCCGGAGAACAAGAACCCGGTCGAGATTTCGCAGAACGGCATCGCCTACGCCAAGAAGAACGGCAAGAAGGTCGTCATCATCGACACCGCCGGCCGCTTGGCTGTGGACGAGCAGATGATGCGCGAGATTGAGCAGGTGAAGCGGGCCATTAACCCCTCGGAAACCCTGTTTGTGGTGGACTCGATGACCGGCCAGGACGCCGTGAACACCGCCAAGACCTTCAACGACCGGCTCAACTTCGACGGCGTGGTGCTCACCAAGCTCGACGGCGACAGCCGCGGCGGGGCGGCGCTCAGCATCCGGGCGGTAGTGGAGAAACCCATCAAGTTCATCTCGACCGGCGAGAAGATGGAGGCCCTCGACCTCTTCTACCCCGACCGCATGGCCCAGCGCATCCTGGGCATGGGCGACGTGATTTCGCTGGTAGAGCGCGCCCAGCAGCAGTTCGACGAGGACGAGGCCAAGCGCATCAACGCCAAGATTCGCAAAAACCAGTTCGACTTCAACGACTTCCTAGGGCAGCTCGAGCAAATCAAGAAGATGGGCAACCTCAAGGACCTGGTGGGCATGATACCCGGCGCCGCCAAGATGATGAAGGACGTTGAAATTGACGACGACGCCTTCAAGCCCGTCGAGAGCATCATCAAGAGCATGACCAAGCAGGAGCGCTCGCAGCCCGACCTCATCAACGCCTCGCGCCGCCGCCGCCTCGCGGCTGGCTCCGGCACTGATATTCAGCAGGTAAACGCCCTAATGAAGCAGTTTGAGGATATGCGCAAGATGATGCGCCAAATGAACAAGATGAGCCAAACCAAAGGCGGCATGGCCCAAATGGCCAAAATGATGGGCGGCATGAAAGGTGGCGCCATGCCCGGCATGGGCCGCCGCTAAGCCTAGGGGTATTAGCAACTAAAAAACGCCCGGTTTCGTAACCGGGTGTTTTTTAGTTGGTGATTTTGAGGCGTGGAATTTCTTTTTCGCGCAAGTCGATATCTGCTGGCGCGGGCTGCTTGCTGAACTCGTCAAAGCATACCGTGCGCTGCCCGCGGTATTTCATTTCCGGGTCTTCGATAATAATAACGTGCGGAAACGTGCCGTATTCCTTGTCCTCGCGCGTCAAGGTTTGCTGGGTGCCTAGGTCAGGCTTGTTCAGCACGTTGGCATACACGAACTGCCCCCTAGGGGCCTGCTTGAAATAAAGCACGGTAGCCTCGATGTGGCCGGTGCAGGGGGCGGAGCAGGCAGAAGCCAGTAATCCCGCAAGCGCATAAAACAGTGAACTGCGCATAAGCATTAAAATGAACCCGCCAGCCGTAGCAGACTAATTTCCACGTCTTCATAAATAGCCGCTAAACTCACCCGCAGCCCCACGGAGGGTAGTGCCAACTCGTCCGTCAGCTGCCGTAGCGAAGTGAGCTTCCACTCGTTTTCCGAGTCGCGTAGGTAGCTTTCCACTAGCACCTTATTTTGCGATACCATTACGTACTGCTGCAAGTCGGGCAGCAGTTGGTACTGCTGAAACTTCCAGCCCCGGTCGTGCGCCTCAGTGCTGGCCGGAAGCACTTCGATAACTAGAATAGGGTGGCGGGCCATACGGGTTTCGCGCCGGTCGTCGGGGTGGCAGGTAACCATCACGTCGGGGTACGTGAACTGCTTGTCCTGCTCCATCCCCAGGCGCACGTTTTCGTCGAAAACCCGGCAGCCGCTGCCCCGCAGCCCCTGCCGCAACGCCATCACACAGTTTTGCTTAAGTGTATTGTGGGCAAACGTGGCACCCGCCATCGCCGTTGGCCCATCCAGCGGAAATACCTCGCCGTGGTAATACTCGTGCCGCAGGTCGGATTGCTCTTCTAGGGCGAAATATTCCTCGGCGGTGTAAAGGCGGGGAGTGGGTTGGGCGGCGGACATGAAATTATATTACTGACACTTTTGTGTTACTGACGATTCAATTTTCATCAGTCCTATATTGTTGCTGGTTGTGGTAATATATTTTAAATAAAAAACCTGATAAATTGTTGTGTCATAGTTGTTCTGTACAAGCCGAAGTCGTGCGACAGTATCATTGTTAATAATGGCAATACTATATTTTTTACCCAAAAATCGGCTTCCACTTGGTGAGTCGTAATCTAATTTACTAAGAGATGCACTTAAATAGTTGGTCGCAATAATTCTGCAATCAGAATTATATAAGACTATTTTCTGCAACTTTGGGCTTCTGGTAAGCAGCAGAATTTCACGACGTGCTCTCGACTTTAGAATATTTCCGCTAATCAAAGATGCTGTTGTTAGGAGAATAAATAGACACGCTCCCCATTTGAAAGAGGCCCTTTTCCAGGGAAGACTTTCACTTCCAGAAAGACCATGAGCCGCAACAGTTATCCAAGTGACGATAAATGCTGCGGCTCCAAGTAAGCCTATTCTTTCTGAAAACAAGTCCAGAGAATTAGCCATTTAGTAAGCTAGTAACTTACACCACCGAAAAATCAAACGACTCCAGAAACTTGGTCGTGAAATTTCCCGCCTTGAAATCCTCGCTGTCCATCAGCGCTAAGTGAAAAGGGATGGTAGTTTTTACGCCTTCGACCACGAACTCGCTCAGGGCGCGCTTCATTTTCACGATGCACTCCTCGCGGGTCTGGGCCACAGTGATGAGCTTGGCAATCATGGAGTCGTAGTTCGGCGGAATCTGGTAGCCGGCGTACACGTGGGTATCGACGCGCACGCCGTGGCCGCCGGGAATGTGCAGCGTGGTGATGCGGCCGGGTGCGGGGCGAAAACCGGCCCTAGGGTCCTCCGCATTGATGCGGCACTCCATGGCGTGGCCGGTGGGCAGGTAGTTGCGGCCCGAAATAGGGATGCCCGCCGCTACTTTTATCTGCTCCTTAATCAAGTCGTAGTTGATGATTTCCTCGGTCACGGGGTGTTCCACCTGAATGCGGGTGTTCATCTCCATGAAGTAGAAATCGCGGTTCTTATCCACCAAAAACTCGATGGTGCCCACGCCCTCGTAACCAATGGCCGCGGCCCCCGCGATGGCCGCCGCACCCATGCGCTCGCGCAGGTCGTCGGTCATAAAGGGGCTAGGGGCTTCCTCTACCAGCTTCTGGTGGCGGCGCTGAATGCTGCAGTCGCGCTCCGAAAGGTGGCAGACGTGGCCGTACTGGTCGCCACAGATTTGAATCTCGATGTGGCGGGGTTCCTCCACGTACTTTTCCAGGTACATCCCGTCGTTGCCAAAGGCGGCGGCGGCTTCGGTGCGGGCGCTGTCCCAGGCGTGCTGAAACTCGTCCTCGGCGTTGATGATGCGCATGCCGCGCCCGCCGCCGCCGGCCGTAGCCTTCAGAATAACGGGATATTTGATTTTGGCGGCCACTTTCTTGCCCTGCTCCACCGACTGCAGCAAGCCATCGGAGCCCGGTACCACCGGCACGCCGGCCGCAATCATGGTGGCCTTGGCCGACGCCTTGTCGCCCATGCGGTTAATCATGTCGGGCGAGGCGCCGATGAACTTGATGCCGTTTTCCTGGCAGATGCGCGAAAATTCGGCGTTTTCACTCAGGAAGCCGTAGCCGGGGTGGATGGCGTCGGCGTTGGTAATCTCGGCTGCCGCAATCAGGGTTGGAATGTTGAGGTAGCTCTGGCGGCTCGGGGGCGGGCCAATGCACACGGCCTCATCAGCAAAGCGCACGTGCAGGCTCTCCTTATCGGCGGTCGAGTACACGGCTACCGTTTTGATGCCCATTTCGCGGCAGGTACGGATAACGCGGAGCGCGATTTCGCCCCGGTTAGCAATCAGGATTTTATTGAACATAAGGGGGTGGGGCAGGGGCAAGCTAGCCAGCAAAGTTGCTATAAAATTGTTATCCTGAGCACTGCGAAGGACCTTTGCCCCCTAGGCCGCCCGCATGGATGATTAGTCCTGACGGCCGGCTGGGGGCAAAGGTCCTGCGCGGTGCTCAGGATAACAGCTGGTTAGGGTAGAAACTACTCAATCAGGAACAGGGGCTGGTCGTACTCCACCGGGGTAGCATTCTCCACCAGCACTTTCACGATGCGGCCAGCTTGCTCAGCTTCAATCTCGTTGAAGAGCTTCATGGCCTCAATAATGCAGATGACCTGCCCTTTTTCCACCATGTCGCCCACTTGCACGAAGGCCGGCGTATCGGGCCCGCTGCTGCGGTAGAAGGTGCCAATCATGGGCGACTTCAGCGGCGAGTAGTTGGCGGCGCTGGCGGCCGGGGCGGTGGCCGCAGCTGCCTCGGCGGCCGTGGGCATGGGCGCCACGGGCGGCAGCACCGGCTGAATGGGCGGCAGAGCGCTGGGGGCTGGCGCAGCTAGTGGCGCGGCGCTGGCACTCACGATTTGCTTCACGTTAGGCTCACGCTGCACTGAAATCGTAAACTCTTCCGTTTCAATGTGCACCTTATTGAGGCCCGACTTAGCAATAAAGTCGAGCAGCTCCTGTAGTTCTTTGGCTTTCATGGGAGCGTCTTTCTTGGGCGGGTTTTTAGCAGGGTCTTTGGGCATTTTTCTAGCTGTTGGCTCTTGGCTGTTAGTTTTTCGCGGAAAAATCTATTGGCCGAAAGCTGATAGCTAGTAGCCAAAAACTAACAGCTCAAAAAAACGCTACTTCACGCGCTCTACGTAGCTGTAGTCGCTGGTTTTGATACGAATTTTGGTGTCGGTGTCTACGAACAGCGGCACCTGAATGCGGGCGCCGGTTTCGACGGTGGCCGGCTTGAGCGTGTTGGTGGCGGTGTCGCCGCGCAGGCCCGGCTCGGTGTACGTCACCACCAAGTCGACAGTGGCGGGCAACTCGGCCGTAAGGGGCTGCTCGGTTTCGGCGTGGAAGAGGATGCTCACATCCTGGCCTTCTTTCATCAGGTCGGCGAAGGGTACCATGACCTCGGGCAGCACCACCTGCTCGAAGTCGTCCTTATTCATGAAGGTGTAGCCGTAGTCGTCCTTGTACAGGAACTGGTGCGGCCGCTGCTCCACGCGAGCCGTTTCCACCTTCACGCCAGCGTTGAAGGTGTTATCAATGGTGCGGCCCGTTTTGATGTTGCGCATCTTGGTGCGCACGAAAGCCGGGCCCTTGCCAGGCTTTACGTGTTGAAATTCGGTGATGACGTGCAGGTCGCCGTTGTAGTTAAGGACTAGCCCGTTGCGGAAGTCGGCAGTAGAGGCCATAGTAAGTAATTATGAATTATGAATTGGAAATTATGAATTGAAACCAATGAATTAGATATTGCTCAAGCGCAATTCGTAACTCATATTTTTCAATTCATAATTAAGAATTATACGCCCATTTTACGTGCATGGCGCCCCAGGTGAAGCCACCGCCGAAGGCCGCCAGGATGAGGTTATCGCCCTTGTGAAGCTGCTTCTCGTAGTCCCAGAGGCACAGCGGGATGGTGGCGCTGGTGGTATTGCCGTAGCGCTGGATGTTGAGCATCACCTTCTCGGGCCCCACGCCCATGCGGTGGGCCGTGGCGTCGATGATGCGCTTGTTGGCCTGGTGAGGCACCAGCCAGGCCACGTCGTCGTGGCTTAGGTGCTGGCGGGCCATCACTTGCGCAGCCACGTCGGCCATGCTTTTCACCGCAAACTTGAATACCGTTGCGCCTTCCTGGTAGATAAAGTGCTCGCGGTTGGCAAGCGTTTCGGCCGAGGGGGGGCGGCGGCTGCCGCCGGCTTTCTGGTGTAGGTAGGCTTCGCCGCTGCCATCGGTGCACAGCACCTGGTCGAGCACGCCGTAGCCGTCGGTGTTGGGTTCGAGTAGCACGGCCGCCGCGCCGTCGCCAAACAGAATGCAATTGGCCCGGTCGCTGTAATCCACGATGGCCGACATCTTATCGGCGCCCACTATCACCACTTTTTTGTGCAGGCCGCTTTGAATGAACTGTGCCCCGGTAGCTAGCGCGTACAGGAAGCTAGAGCACGCCGCGTTCATATCGTAGCTAAAGGCTTTGGTGATACCCGCGCCGTTGGAGATGATGTTGGCCGTGGCCGGAAACAGCATATCGGGCGTTACGGTGGCACAAATCAGCAAGTCTACCTCAGTGGGGTCGGTGTTGGTTTTTTCCAGCAGCTGCTTCACCGCCTTAATGCCCATTACCGACGCGCCCTGGTCTTTGCCCTTCAGAATGCGGCGCTCCTTAATACCGGTGCGCGTCATAATCCATTCGTCGTTGGTATCGACCAGCTGTTCCAGCTCCTGGTTGGTGAGCACGTAATCGGGCACGTAGCCTCCAACTCCAGTAATAGCGGCGGTAATCTTCATGAACGCAAAGGTGCGGCCCCGAACGCGAAAAAGCCCGGCCCTAGGCCCGGCCGTTTCACTCTAGGATTTAAAAGAGTCTTTAATCTGGTCTACGATGCCGGCGTAGGCCATCTGGTAGCCCTGCATGAGCATGTTGCAGATGGCCCTGGGCGTGCTCACCCCGTGCCCAATGATAGCATTGTCGTTGATGCCCAAAATGGGCGAGCCGCCAATGGTTTCGTAGTTTACGCGGGCAAAAAATTCGTCGTCGAGCTGGCGCGTCACCATGATGTCGTACATCGACTCGGCCATTTTCAGAATCACGTTACCCGTAAAGCCGTCGCACACTATCACGTCGGCCTTATCATTAAACAGGTCGCGGCCTTCCAGGTTGCCAATGAAGTGCACGTGGGGGTTCACTTTCAGCAATTGGTGCGCCGCCTGCGTCACGGCCGAACCTTTGCCCTCTTCCTCCCCTAGGCTCATCAACCCCACTTTAGGGCGAGCAATGCCGAGCACGTACTGGGCGTAGAGTGAGCCTAGCTCGCCAAACTGCTCCAGCATCTCGGGCTTGCAGTCGGCGTTGGCCCCCACGTCGAGCATAATACCCATGCCACCATCAAGCTTGGGCACGAAGTTGGCAATGGCGGGCCGCAGCACGCCAGGCACGGCTTTCACCGTAAACATGGCGCCCACCAGCATGGCCCCCGTGTTGCCAGCCGAGCAAAAGGCCTCGACGGTGCCGCTGTGCAGCAAGCGGTAGCCCACGGCAATGCTGCTATCGGGCTTTTGCTGAAAGGCCTTGGCTGGGTGCTCACCCATTTCAATGACCTGGGTCGAGGGTACCAGCTCCAGGGTGGCCGCCGCGGGCCCGTACTCCTGCAAAAGGGGCCGCACGGCCTCTTCCGTACCAATGAGCACAACCTGGGCTTTGCCGGCCAGCTGCTGGGCGGCCAGCACGGCGCCAGCCACGGCCGCCTGAGGGGCAAAGTCGCCGCCCATGGCGTCGAGGGCAATTTTCATGAACGCGGGAATAGTAGAGAAACAGCCAAATTAGCGCCGGGCGCGAAACCAAACCGGGCCGGACTACTCATGCGAGGGGAGTAGCCCGGCCCGATGGCACCGCGAAATAACAACGCTTTTGACTATTCTTCGTCCGAGTCCGCGTCGCCCGCAGTGGCGGGGGCCGCTACCGAGGCGTAGTTTTTGATGGCTAGCTGGCCATTATGGTACAGGTCACCATCCACTACGTAGGCCTTGTGGCGCAGGTGCAGCTCGCCCGTGTTGGGGCAAATAGTCACGGCTTTAGGGGTGAGCTTGTGGTGGCTGCGACGCTTGTCGCGGGTGGCGGTGGAGGTCCGGCGCTTAGGATGAGCCATGGTCTGGAGGAATTATGAGTTATAAGTTATGAATGATGAATTAGCGCAGGCGAGGCACTAATTCAAGTTTTTAAGGGCGGCCCACCTAGGGTCGGCCGGCTCGTCATCATCGGGGCTTTCGCCCTTGGGCCGGGTCGAGAAGATAAGCTTGGTTTCGGCCTCGGGGTCTTCATCGGCCTCGTGCTGAAAGCGCGGATGCAGGCGCTTCATGGGCAGGGCCAGGCCAATGTAGTCGTACAGGTGCTGGGCCACATCGAGCGTCAGCGTTTCGGGGGTTACTTGCAGCACGTCGTCATCCAGCTCCTTGGGCTCGTCGCCGTAGCGCACCAGCAGCTGGTGCGTGATATCCAGGGGCTGGTCGTACTCGTCGAGGCTGCGGTCGCAGGTGAGGCGCACGGTGCCCACGATGTGAAAGTCAAGGGTAATCAGGCGCTCCGTTTTCTCCAGCGTTACGTCGGCGTGCAGGTTGCCGTCGGCGATAAATTCGCCCTTGGGGTCGAACTGCTCGAAGAAAGCACGGCCGAGCTCAAACGCAAAGTGGTGCGTTTTAAGCGATAGCCGGGCAATCGGCAAATCAAATTGCGGGTCCTTCTTCACAGTTAGCCAAGTAAACGGGGGGCAAAGGTAAGGGTTTTTCGCGGCTTTATCAAGCCAGCAGGCGGTTAACAGTTCAGGGCCAGCTAGTTTTTAAAAAGTGCGTGTTGCTCGCCTCGCCCCTGGTAGCCCTAGGGCTAGCGCGTCGAGCGCGGGTCGGCCATGCCCAGGCGGCGGGCGCGCACCACGTCGCAGGCCAAGTACACGGCGGCGCGGAACGAGGAGGGGTCGGCCACGAATTTGCCGGCAATGCCGTAGGCCGTGCCGTGGTCGGGCGAGGTGCGCACTACCGAGAGGCCGGCCGTGAAGTTGACGCCCTGCTCGAAGGCCATGAGCTTGAACGGAATCAGGCCCTGGTCGTGGTAGAGCGAGAGGGTGGCGTCGAACTGCCGGAACTGGCCGGTGCCGAAGTAGCCATCGGCCGGGTAAGGGCCGAACACGAGGTGCCCGTCGTGCTCGAACTGCCGGATGACGGGTGTTACTACGTCGCCTTCCTCGCGGCCTAGTAGCCCGCCCTCGCCGGCGTGGGGGTTGAGGCCCAGCACGGCCACCTTGGGCTTGAGGATGTTAAAATCTTGCTGCAAGGACTTGAGCAGCAAGCGGATTTTGGTGCGCAGTAGGTCGGCCGTGAGCTTGGTGGGCACGTCCTTCAGGGCCAGGTGGCCGGTGGCGGTGGCCACGCGCAGCGGCAGGCCCTCATCCACTAAAAACATGAGGTTGTCGGCCGCCCCAAAGTAGCTGGCCAAAAACTCAGTGTGGCCGGGGAAGCGGAAGTCGTCGCTCTGCGTGTTTTCCTTGCTGATGGGCGCCGTCACGATGGCGTCGAGCAGGCCAGCCTTGAGGTCGCGGGCGGCGGCCAGCAGGCTTTCGCGGGCGGCCTGGCCGCTGGCGGCCGAAGGCTGACCGGGCGTGAGGTGGAAGTCCTCGTCCCAGCACGTGACGGCGTTGAGGCGGCCGGGGGCGATGTCGGCCGCGTCGCGCAGCTGCCGGAAGGTGAGCGGCTCGGCGTTTTTCTCCACCGGAAAGTCGGCGAAGAGCGTGGTGGCATCGCCATACACTACGGGCGTGCACTGGCCGAGCAGGCGCTCGTCGCGCAGGGTTTTGTAGATAATCTCGGGGCCAATACCGGCGAGGTCGCCCACCGAAAAGCCGAGGCGGGGCAGGTGGGGCTTGGGGCTTGGGTGGCTCATGGATGGGGGAGGGGCCTAGGGCCGCGCGCAGAGGCTAGGGCGCGGCCGGGCGGTGTAGCAAGCTCAAAAGTACTAGCTGCTGGGGCCGGCCCCGCGTGGGTGGCGGCCCCGGGCCAGCTGGCGCCTTGTGCCGCAGGCCTGGCGAAGGGTGCCGAAGCGCGGCGTAAAGTATCTGCTCCCGGTAAACGTTAGTGCAATTACGGGCCAGCCCCGACCCGTAACGCATCCGCACGTATTACCTGCCAGTATGAAACTCATCGCCATCGAAGAACATTTTCTGACCCCGGCCATCCGGGCCGCCTGGGCGGCGTCGGCCATTGGCCAGGAAGGCACCGCCAGCTTCGACCGGGGCGAGATAGAAGCCCGCCTCGACGAGCTGGGCCCGCAGCGCCTGGCCCTGATGGACGAGGCCGGCGTGGACGTGCAGGTGCTGTCCGTGACGACCCCCGCGCTGCACAACCTGGAGCCGGCCGAGAGCGTGGCCCTGGCCCGCCAAACCAACGACCTGCTGACCGCCACCGTGGCCCAGTACCCCGCTCGCTTCCAAGGCTTTGCTACGCTGCCCATGCCGGCGCCCGCCGAGGTGGCGCCCGAGCTGGCGCGCTGCGTCACGGAGCTGGGCTTCAAGGGGGCGATGGTGTGCGGCCGTACCCGCGACAAAAACCTGGACCACCCCGACTACCGGCCCCTGTTCGCGCAGGCGGCGGCCCTAGGGGTGCCGGTGTTCATTCACCCGCAGGTGCCGCAGCAGGCCGTGCGCGAGGCGCTGTACAGCGGGTTTAGCGAGACGGTCGATGCCGCGTTCTCCGCGTTTGGGCTGGGCTGGCACTACGAGGCAGGCATCCAGTTCGTGCGCCTGGTGCTGGCTGGTGTGTTTGATGAGCACCCGGAGCTGCAAATCATCCTGGGCCACTGGGGCGAGGTGGTGCTGTTTTATTTGGAGCGACTACAGAACCTAGGGCGGGTGGCCACGCTGCAGCGACCCATTACCGAATATTTCCAACGCAACCTGTACGTGACAGCCAGCGGCATGTGGAGCCCGACCTACCTGCAGCGCGCCCTAGATATTGTGGGCCCCGAGCGCTTGCTGTTCTCCACCGACTACCCTTACCAGTACCGGCCCGGCCACCAAGCCCGCCGCTTCCTGGACGAAGCGCCCCTGCCGGCCGAGCAGAAGGAGCTGTTCGCCCATGGCAACTGGGAGCGGCTGACGCAGCGGTGAGATAGCAATAAGTAGGAACGTCATGCTGAGCGCAGCCGAAGCATCTCTCCCGAACGACCCCCTAGGCGGCGTGGTAGAGATGCTTCGACTGCGCTCAGCATGACGTTCTTTTTTAGCTTTGAACGCTACTGCCACTATAACTCCTGGTACAGCCAGGCAATTTGCTGACGGGTTATCCAGTCGGGCACGGTGGCCATGGTGGCATCGCGCAGGGGCACCAGCCAGGGCGGCGTGAATTGCGCCACCGCCCCCAGTAAGCGCGACTGCTGGATGATGCGCCGGGTGCGGGGCCGGCGCTGCTGGTCGAAGACGGCGAAGGCGGCCGGCAGGTTAGGGCCGCTTGCTGCCAGGCAGCGTTGCAGCACGTAGGCGTCTTCCACAGCCATGCCGGCGCCCTGGCCCAGGTTGGGGGTGGTGGCGTGGGCGGCGTCGCCTAGCAGCAGCACCCGGCCGTAGTCGAAGCGGCGCAGCGGGGCCAGGTCGAGGATGTCGCCCCACAGCAAATCGGCCTCGCGGGTGAGGGCCAGCACCGCCGGAATGGGCGCGTGGAAGCTGGCGAAGTGCCGCCGCAAATCGGCCACCGTGTAGGCTTTATACACCGGATTATTGGCCTTAGGGCTATTGATGCAGGCAAACCAGTAGAGCTGCCCTTGCGCCACTGGTACCAGCCCGAAGCGGCCGGCGCGGCCCCAGGTTTCGGACGTGCCATCGGCGGGCAGCCCGAGGGTGCTGGCATCGACCACGGCCCGCCAGCAGGTGTAGCCGGCGTAGCGCGGCTGGCTGGCCGGCAGCAGCTGCCGCCGCACCGGCGAGCGGATGCCATCGGCCGCGATAAGAGCGTCGGCGGTGGCGTGCGCGCCGTTTTCGAAGTGGGCGGTTACCTGGGTGCTGGTCTGCTGGAAGTGGGCTAGGCGGTGCCCCAGGTGCACGGTGCCGGGCGGCAGCGCCTGTAGCAGCGCCCGCTGCAAGTCGGCGCGGTGCACGGCCAGATTGTCGTAGCCCAGGCGCTCAGTAAAGGCACGGGTATCGGCCTGGTTGAGCACCCGCCCGCGCTCGCTGAACAGGCGCACGCTGGTGAGCACCGCGCCGGTGGGTTGCACGGCGTCGTGTAGCCCTAGGGCCGCCAGCGCCCGCATGGCATTGGCTCCCAGCACCACGCCCGCGCCAATCTCGCGCAGCTCAGTGGCGGCCTCGTACACCCGCACCGCGTGGCCCAGACCCAGCAGCGCGTGCGCCGTGGCCAAGCCCCCAATGCCGGCGCCGATGACAAGAAAAGAAGCCATAGAGGAAATGAGATGTCTTCTGGAACAACAAAAAAGGCGGTCATGCTGAGCGTAGCCGAAGCCTCTCTACCGCGTAACTAACTCCAGACGTTAGGATTACTTACGCGGTAGAGATGCTTCGGCTGCGCTCAGCATGACCGCCTTTTACAGAACAAGGCCTTGCCCTAGGCTACCTGCCGTTTCAGAAACTCGTACAGCAGGCGCACGCCCATGCCGGTGCCGCCCTTGCCGCGGTAGCTGTCGGGGGCGGTGAGGTAGGCGGGGCCGGCGATGTCGAGGTGCAGCCAGGGCGTGCCCTCGATGAAGCGCTCTAGAAACTTGGCGGCCGAGATGTGGCCCGCCTCGGCCTTGCCCAGGTTCGAGAGGTCAGCAATGTCGGACTTCATGTGGTCGCCGTAGTCGTCCCAGAGCGGAAACTCTACCAGGCGCTCGTGCACGCGGTGGGCGGCGGCCAGCAACTGGGCGGTGGTATCGGGGGCGGCGGTGCCCATGACGGCGGCGGCCTCGGTGCCCACGGCCCGCACGGCGGCCCCGGTGAGGGTGGCCAGGTCAATCACCAGCGCTGGCTCGTACTTCTTGGCGAAGCCTAGGGCATCGGCCAGCAGCAAGCGGCCCTCGGCGTCGGTGTTTTTGACTTCTACGGTCAGGCCCGTGAACATCGTGATGACGTCGCCGGGCGTGTAGGCCAGGCCGCCGGGGCGGTTGTCGGTGGCCGGCACTAGGCCCACCACGTGCAGCGGCACGTTGTTTTTGGCCAGGGCGTAGAGCACGCCGCCCACGGCCGCGCCGCCAGCCATGTCGCACTTCATCATGTCCATGCTGCCCGGCGTGGGCTTCAAGCTGAGGCCGCCCGTGTCGTACACCACGCCCTTGCCCACCAGCACGTAGGGCTGCGGGTTCACCGCGCCTGCGGGCTTCCACTCCAGGATACTGAAGGTAGGCGGCTCGGGCGAGCCCAGGTTCACGGCCAGCAGGCCACCCATGCGCAGGCTCTCGATGTGGGCTAGGTCCAGGATTTCGGTCTGGTAGCCGGCCTGGTCGCCGGCCTCGGCCAGGCGGTCGGCCAGCTGCTGGGCGTTCAGCTTGTTGACGGGCATGTTCACCAGGTCACGGGCCAGGGCCACGCCCTCCAGCAGGTGCTGCAGCTCAGTTACTTGGGTTTCGCTGGCGGCCTCGCCTACCAGGGCAATGGTGGTGAGCGCGGCGGGCGTGCGCGATTTCTCGTCGGTCTTGTAGCCTTCGAACTCGTAGGCCGACAAAAACAGGCCCTCAGCCAGAATGAGCGCCGCCTCAGGCAGCTCGCTCAAGTTTTGCAGGTACACGGCCTCAGTTTTCTCCTTTTTGAGGGCGGCGTGCAGCTGGTGGCCGGCTTTGCGCAGGGCCTCTAGCTGTAGCTCGGGCGTGCGCTTTTCTTCGAGTACCACGAAGTAGTGCTGGTGCGAGAAGTGGTTGAGAGCCACGAAGGCTTGCTTGTCGGCCAACGCTTTTTCGACGTAGGCGCGAGCCTCGGCGGGCAGGTCGGTGGCGGCGGCTTCGGGTAGGGTAGTGGTCCCTAGGGGCAGGACGAATACCTGGGTGCTGTGAGCCGGTACGGCGGTGGCGCGGGAGAGCGTGAGGGACATAAGGTGTTTATAGTTGCTGGTTGTTGGCTATCAATGGGCTGCGCGGACGCCAGATAAGCATGACGTTCTTATTAGATACCGACACGCTACTGCCGCTTACTTTTGGCGAAGGTAGGGCCAGCCGGGCTGGCCGCCCCTAGGGCCCCTGGGCCGCTTCTTTCTTCGCTATGCACCTGAAAAAACTGCTGCTGCCCCTGCTGGGCTTGCCGCTGCTAGCCTCGGCCCAGCTGATGCAGCCCAAGGCCACCTTCACCCGCGCCGATACGCTGCGGGGCGGCCAGCTGCCCGAGCGCACCTGCTACGACATCACCTACTACCACCTCGACGTGAAGCTCGACGTCACCCAGCGCGCCATCAGCGGCAGCAACCTGTTCCGCTTCACGGCCACGCGCGACTTCACGCGGCTGCAGTTCGACCTTTTTGCTAACCTGAAGGTGGAGAAAGTGACCTATAAAGGCCGCGAGTTACCCTTCACCCGCGAGGCCAACGCCGTGTTCGTGACCTTTCCCGCGCCTATTAAACAAGGCACCCGCGACGAGTTCACGGTGACTTACGCCGGCCAGCCCACGGTGGCCAAGCGGGCGCCCTGGGACGGCGGCCTCGTGTTTACGCAGGATGCCAAGGGACGGCCCTGGGTGGCCAGCGCCAACCAGGGTGTGGGCGCCAGCATCTGGTGGCCTAACAAAGACCAGCAAGCCGACGAAGTGGACTCGATGCTTATCAGCGTGGCCGTGCCCCTAGGGCTCAAGGACGTGAGCAACGGCCGCCTGCGCGGCACCAAGAAGCTGCCCGGCGGCTACACCCGCTACGACTGGGCGGTGCGCGAGCCCATCAACAACTACGACGTGGCCCTGAACGTGGGCGACTACGTGCACTTCGGCGACGTGTACCAGGGCGAGAGCGGGCCGCTGACGCTCGACTACTGGGTGCTGCCCGAGAATCTGGAAAAAGCCAAAAAGCAGTTCGCCGCCAACGTCAAGCCCATGCTCAAGAGCATGGAATATTGGTTTGGGCCCTACCCGTGGTACAAGGACGGCTATAAGCTGGTGGATGCCCCGCACCTGGGCATGGAGCACCAGAGCGCCGTGGCCTACGGCAACCACTACCAGAACGGCTACCTGGGCCAGGACCGCTCGGGCACCGGCTGGGGCGCCAAGTGGGACTTCATCATCATCCACGAAAGCGGGCACGAGTGGTTTGGCAACAGCCTCACCAGCAAGGATATCGCCGATATGTGGGTGCATGAGAGCTTCACCACTTACTCGGAGGCGCTGTTCGTGGAAAGCCAGTACGGCAAGCAGGCCGGCCAGGAGTACTTGCACGGCCAGCGCCGCAACATCTCGAACGACGGCCCCATCATCGGGCCCTACGGCGTGAACAAGGAAGGCTCGGGCGACATGTACGACAAGGGCAGCAACCTGCTGAACATGGTGCGCACCCTCGTCAACGACGATGCTAAATGGCGGGCCATGCTGCGCGGCCTCAACAAGACGTTCTGCCACCAAACCATTACCGGCCAGCAGGTTATCGACTACCTCAGCCGCGAGTCGGGGCTGACCCTAGACCCCCTGTTCGACCAGTACCTGCGCCACTCGGCCCTGCCCGTGCTAGAGCTGCGTCAGCAGGACGACCGGCTGCTGGGCCGCTGGGTGAGCAGTGTGCCGCCCACTTTCCAGGTGCCCGTGCGGATGCGGGTAAAAGGCGGCGAGTGGCAGTTCGTGACGCCTACTATGCGCTTCAAGCCCCTAGGCCTGCCCGGCGCCACCCGCGACAACGTGGAGGTGGACACGTTCAACTACTACATTGGGGTGTTGGTGGATTAGGGTAGAGAAAGCCGAAAAACCCTCGAGAACGTCATGTTCATCTGGCGTCCGCGCAGCCGAAGCCTCTCTACCGAACGAAGGCCCTAGGGCAATTCTAGCGGCGTGGTAGAGATGCTTCGGCAAGCGGACGCCAGATGAACATGACGTTCTTTGTGACTTGCGCCGGCCGCTTGCCCTCAGCTGCGTAGTCAGCCCGCCGCCGCAGGCAGGCGGGCGTATCCGCGTAATCCGTTAAATCCGTTAAATCTGCGATGACCGCCGTTCGTCCCAAGAAACACCTGGGCCAGCACTTCCTGGCCGACCCTAACATCGCCCGCCGCATTGTGGAGAGCCTGCGCCTGCCCGGTGGCGTGCGCGAGGTGCTCGAAATTGGGCCCGGCATGGGCGTGCTCACGCAGTACTTGCTGGAAAACCCGGCCTACCAAACCAGCGTGGTCGAAATTGACCAGGAGTCGGTAGCCTACCTCACGGCGCACTACCCGGCGCTGGCCCCGCGCATCTACGCCACCGATTTTCTGCGCCAGAACCTGGGCCAGCTCTACGGCGACGCGCCGCTGGCCATCATCGGCAACTTCCCCTACAACATCAGCAGCCAGATTTTCTTCCAGGTGCTGGCCCAGCGGCAGCAGGTGCGCGAGGTGGTGGGCATGCTGCAGAAGGAAGTGGCCGAGCGCCTGGCCGAGCCGCCCGGCTCCAAAACCTACGGCATCCTGAGCGTGCTGCTGCAGGCCTACTACGACATTGAGTACCTGTTTACGGTGCCGCCGCACGTGTTTGTGCCGCCGCCCAAGGTCGAGTCGGCTGTGGTGCGCCTCACGCGCAACGCCACCGAGCAGCTGGCTTGCGACGAGAAGCTGTTCTTCCGCGTCGTGAAGCAGGCCTTCTCGACCCGCCGCAAAACGCTGCGCAACGCCCTCAAGCCCCTAGGCCTCTCGGCCGAGGCCATGGCCGGCGAGCTGTTTGACAAGCGCGCCGAGCAGCTGGGCGTGGCGCAGTTCGTGGAGCTGACCAACTTGGTGGCGCAGGCCTAGCTAATGTCCCAAGGGTTTATAAACAGTTAGAAAAAACGGTCATGCTGAGCTTGCCGAAGCATCTCTACCGCGTCGCGTGAACGGTTCGGATGGATGCGATAGAGATGCTTCGGCAAGCTCAGCATGACCGTTTTTTTGCTGTTTTGTTGGTCTAATGCTTAGAGCCTGCCGACACCGCCATCTTACCCGCCCTCGTCCCTAGGGCCCGCGCCAACCAAAAGGCGCGGCATTACTTTCCTGATTTATATGAAACAGTTTTTCCTGCTTAGCCACTTAAAACCAACTGGCTGGCTGTTGTTTATGCTGTGCCTGGGGCTGCTGGGGCAGCGCGCGGCGGCCCAGCAGATTGCCTCGCCCGATGGGCAATTGAAGCTCGATTTCGTGCTGCAGGCGGGCGGCGTGCCCACCTACAGCTTCACGTACAAGGGGCGGCCGGTTATCAAGCCCAGCCGCCTCGGGCTGGTGCTGAAAGAAGGGCCCGATTTAGCCAGCGGCTTCGCGGTGGCGGGCACCAGCACCCGCAGCTTCGACGAAACCTGGCAGCCGGTGTGGGGAGAAGTCAAGAATATTCGCAACCACTACAACGAGCTGACCGTGCGCCTGACCCAGGCGGCCACCAAGCGCGCGATGGTGCTGCACTTTCGGGTGTTCGACGATGGCCTAGGGTTTCGCTACGAGTTTCCGAAGCAGCCGGCGCTGGAGTATTTCACGGTGAAGGAGGAGGCCACCCAGTTTGCGCTGGCCGGCGACCACAAGGCCTTCTGGCTGCCCGGCGACTACGACACCCAGGAGTACAGCACCGTGACCTCGAAGCTGTCGGAGGTGCGCGGGCTGATGAAGGCGGCCACCACGCCCAACGCCTCGCAAACGCCGTTTTCGCCCACCGGCCTGCAAACGCCGCTCATGCTCAAGAGCGCGGACGGCCTGTATATCAACCTCCACGAGGCGGCGCTGCTTGACTACTCCACGCTGTCGCTGGAGCTGGATGATAAGAACATGGTGCTCAATGCCCACCTCACGCCCGACGCGCTCGGCGACAAGGGGCATTTGCAAACGCCCTGCCTTTCGCCCTGGCGCACGGTTATCGTCAGCGACCGGGCCGGCGCTATTCTGGAGTCGAAGCTGGTGCTCAACCTTAACGAGCCCACCAAGTACCCGGATGTGAGCTGGATAAAGCCCATCAAGTACGTGGGGGTGTGGTGGGAGATGATAACCGGCAAGAGCACCTGGGCCTACACTAACGCCAGCAACATCAAGCTCGATAGCCTCGACTACCGCCAGGTGAAACCCAACGGCATGCACGCCGCCAATACCGCCCACGTGAAGGAGTACATCGACTTCGCGGCCCAGCACCACCTCGACGCGGTGCTGGTGGAAGGCTGGAACACGGGTTGGGAAGACTGGTTTGGCCAGGGCAAGGACTACGTGTTCGACTTCGTGACGCCCTACCCCGACTTCGACGTGCCGGAGCTGCACCGCTACGCGGCCAGCAAGGGCGTCAAAATCATCATGCACCACGAAACCAGCAGCTCGGTGCGCAACTACGAGCGGCATATGGAGCAGGCCTACCAGTTTATGAACGACAACGGCTACGACGCCGTGAAGAGCGGCTACGTGGGCAACATCCTGCCCAGGGGCGAGCACCACTACGGGCAGTGGCTCAACAACCACTACCTCTACGCCATCACGGAGGCGGCCCGGCACCACATTATGGTGAATGCCCACGAGGCCGTGCGCCCCACCGGCCTGGCCCGCACCTACCCCAACCTGATTGGCAACGAAGCGGCCCGCGGCACCGAATACGAAGCCTTCGGCGGCAACAACGCCGACCACACCACTATCCTGCCCTTCACGCGTCTCATCGGCGGGCCCATGGACTACACGCCGGGCATTTTTCAGACCCGCATCAGCGCCTACAACCCCAGCAATAAGTCGTTTGTGCACAGCACCCTGGCCCGCCAGTTGGCCCTGTACGTGACCATGTACTCGCCGCTGCAAATGGCCGCCGACCTGCCCGAAACCTACAACAAGCACCTCGACGCCTTCCAGTTTATTGAGGACGTGGCCGTGGATTGGGACGACACGAAGGTGCTCGAAGCTGAGCCGGGCGACTATATCACCATCGCCCGCAAGGCCAAGGGGAAGAACGATTGGTTTGTGGGCAGCACCTGCGACGAAAACGGCCGCACGTCCACCATCAGCCTAGGGTTCCTGGACTCCGGCAAGACATACCTGGCCACCATCTACGCTGACGGCAAGCACGCGCACTACGAGAAAAACCCCCAGGCCTACGCCATCCGCAAGCTCAGCGTGACCCGCAACACCAGGCTAACGCAGTACTGCGCGCCAGGCGGCGGCTACGCCATTAGCTTAGTGGTTAAATAAGAGTACCTTACCGTTTTCTTGCTTAGCCTGCTACCGTCTGTATGTCTGCTGCCTCCTTGTCGGCTTCGCCCAGCCTAGCCCCCGAAAAAGACTTGGCGTTAAACCAGCCTTCCCGCGTGTCCTTTATGGACGTGCTGCGCATACTGGCCTGCTTTATGGTCATTATGGTGCATTCGGGCGAGTTTTTTTACATTGGGCCGGGCGACGTCATCGTGCGCGACCACACGTATGGCACTGGGGTGTACGGCAGCGCGCTGCGGGCCTGCGTGCCGCTATTCGTGGTAGCCTCGGGCTACCTGCTGCTGCCCATCCGCGAGGCCACGGGTACTTTTTTTCGGCGGCGCTACACCAGGGTGCTGGTGCCGTTTCTGCTATGGTCGGCCGTGTACGTGGTGTACTTTCATAAGTATACCGACGCAATAGGCCTAGGGCAGCAGCTGCTGCTGATTGGGGTAAACTGGACTTCCGGCCACTTGTGGTTTGTGTACATGCTGCTGGGCTTGTACGCGTTTGCGCCGGTTATCTCACCCTGGCTGCGCGCGGCCTCGGCCCAAGAGGAGCGCTGGTTTCTGCTGGCCTGGGGCGTCACGCTGCTGCTGCCCTTCGTGCGCCTGTACTTCCCGAAGGTGTGGGGCGAGGCGTTCTGGAACCACATTGGCGGCGCCTACTACTTCTCGGGCTACCTGGGCTACTTCGTGCTGGGCCACTACCTGCGCGTGCACCTGCGGCTGGGGGCGGCGCGCAGCCGCGGCCTAGGGCTGCTGCTGCTAGGGGTGGGGTATGGCCTCACGTACTGGGGCTTTGCCAGCCGCCTGCCCTGGGCGCGCACCCTGCCCGAGCTGGAGCTTACCTGGGCGTTTCCCACCTTCAACGTGGCGCTGATGACCCTAGGGTGGTACCTGCTGCTAAAGGACCTGCCGCTGCCCAGCCCCCGCGCCCAGCAGTGGCTGGCGCGCCTCTCGCAGCTCAGCTTTGGCGTGTACCTGGCTCACATCCTGGTGCTGGAGCAAGTGCACCGGCTGCTCGCGGGCGTGGTGCCGCCCGGCCTGGCGTTTATTCCGGTGCAGGCCCTGCTCACGTTTTTGCTGGCCTACGGGCTGGTGTACTTGCTCTCGCTGCTGCCGCGCAGCCGCTACCTGGTGGGGTAGGGCGGCACCAGGCCCTAGGGGCAGCCTGGCGCGACACGAACGGGCTGGCTTGCAACGCTTGCGGGCGCTGCCGGCTCTACCAGAAGAACGGTTTTTTGCCCCGCTGCCGCCATGAAAATGACCTTGCTGATAGCCGCGCTGGCGGCCGCGCCCACCTACCGCGGCGCCTGGTTTAGCGGCTGCATTACCTACCGCCTGGAGGCGCACAACGCCGCCGGCGAAACCCTGGAAACTTCCTTTGGCGCCGAAAACCAGCTCTACATCAGCGGCCAGGGCTACAAGATGCTGGCCGCCCACCGCCGCCTACTGGAGGTGTACGACAGCCAGACCGACCAGCGCCAGGCCTTTGGCGCCGATGGCCAGCTGGTAGCGCGGGCCGATACCGTGCGCCCCACCATTCGGCCGGTGGCGGCCACGCAGCAGGTGCTGGGCTACCCCTGCCAGGCGGTGCAGGTGCGGGTGCCTGGCGTGGTAAGCACCGTGTTCTTTGCGCCGGCCTTGCGGGTAAATCCGGCCAGCTTCCGCACCCCCGCCAGCGGGCCGACGGGCGCGCTGCTGCAAGCCACGGGCGGCGCCCTGCCCCTGCGCGTAGTGACGATGGGCACCGCCGCCGGCTTCACCCTCGTTAGCGAAGCAACTAGCGTGCAGCCGCTGGTGCTCAAAGCCGCTGATTTTGCAACTGCTGCAGGGCGGTAGCTTTGCGGCTATGAGGAGTTTAAAAGGGTTAGGCTGGGTGCAACATGCCTTGATACACTGCGCCCTTGTGCTGCTGGCCAGTGGCGCTACCGGATGTTCTGGTCCTGAGCGAACGCGAATAGTAGGACGCTATTTTACCGCGCCTACAGAAGATGGAGATTATAGGCTCTATTTTGACGACCCCAAATTAGGGCCTACTGAGATGGGGGCTCCCTCAATAATAGGAACAGCTAAAGGCTATGTAGCATCCTTTGAAGGTGGTGAAAATGGGTGCTACCTATTTCTAGCAGATGCTGCTACGGCCGAAGCAGCCCGCAACTCTCAGCTAGGCCCCTTTTCTACTACTGTTTGTGAGCAAAAAGTAGCTGAACTGACGGGCGACTCCTTGCGACTTAAGTCATTATACAACAATTTTTAAGTTCGTGTCCCTCTGCCTGATAATTGACGAAATGCACCCCACGCTGCTGCCGATGCTGGCCAACATTGGCGTGGAGGGCGACTACCAGCCCACCCTGAAGCCTGCCGACGTGCCCGCGGCCCTAGGGGCCCGGCCCTACGCCGGCCTGCTGGTGCGCAGCAAGATGCAGATTAGCGCCGCGCTGCTCGCCCACGGCCCGCACCTGCGCTACGTGGCCCGCGCCGGCGCCGGCGTCGATAACATCGACGTGGAGGCCCTAGGGCCGGCCGGCGTGGTGCTGCTCAACGCGCCCGAGGGCAACCGCGACGCGGTGGGCGAGTTTGCGGTGGGGGCGCTGCTGGCGCTGCTGCGCCACACCACCACGGCCGACGCCGAGGTGCGCCGCGGCGAGTGGCGCCGCGAAGCCAACCGGGGCGAGGAAATCGGCACGAAAACCGTGGGCCTGCTGGGCTACGGGCACATGGGGCGGGCGTTTGCGCGGCGCCTCAGCGGCTTTGGCTGCACGGTGCTGGCCCACGACCACGACCCCACCGTATTTGCCGACGGCCACGCCCAACTGGTGCCGCTGGCCGAATTGCAGGCGCGGGCCGACGTGCTCAGCATCCACATCCCCTACACGCCGGCCAACGATAAGTTTGTGAGCGAAGCGTTTCTGGCCGCGTTTCCTAGGCCCCTGTGGCTGCTGAATACGGCTCGCGGCGACGTGCTCGACCTAGCGGCCCTAGTGGCGGCCCTGCAAAGCGGCCGGGTGCGCGGCGCCGCCCTCGACGTGCTCGAAAACGAGAAGCTGGCCACGCTCAGCCCCGCCCAGCGCGCCCGCTTCGACTACCTGGCGCAGGCGCCCAACGTGGTGCTCTCGCCCCACATCGGCGGCTGGACGCACCAGAGCTACGTGCGCATCAACGAGGTGCTGGTGGCCAAGATTGGCAAGCTGTTGGGTAGTGACTAACTACTAGTGGCTGGTGGCTGATATCGTTTGTAATGAGTGAATTAGCTAGCCTGGTGCTTTGCGTATCCCGAGGCCTCAGCCGTAGCAGTGGCGGCGGGTGATGCGGCGCTGCCGCACCTACTCGCTAAAGCAATTAGTCACTCGTCCCTAGTAGTTAGTCACTAAAAAGCCGTATCTTTGCCTGACCGAAAGGGGAGAACGGCTGGCCGCGTGCTAGCCGTTCTCTTTCTTTTTGGCCGGCACCCTACCTGCTGCGCAACCTACGTTTTTTTGATTCTTATGGCAACCATTAATTATTACACCGCCGAAGGCTTGCAAAAGCTGAAAGACGAGCTGCAAGACCTCAAAGTTCGGGGCCGGGCCAAGGCCGCCGAAGACCTGCGCGAAGCCCGCGACAAGGGCGACCTGAGCGAAAACGCCGAGTACGACGCCGCCAAGGACGCCCAAGGCCTGCTGGAGCTGAAAATATCGAAGCTCGAAGAAGTAGTGGGCAACGCCCGCCTGCTCGACGACTCGAACATGGACACCAGCAAGGTGCTCATTCAGAGCAAGGTGAAGCTCAAAAACCTGAAAAATAACGCCGTGCTCGACTACGTGCTGGTAGCTGAAGAGGAAGCCAACCTGGCCGCCGGCAAAATCTCCGTCAAGTCGCCCATCGGCAAAGGCCTGCTGGGCAAGGAAGTAGGCGACGTGGCCGAAATAACCGTGCCCGCTGGCAAGCTGCAGTTCGAAGTGCTGGAAGTAGGCCGCTAGGTTTAGAAGCTGTTAGCTAACAGCTGTTAGCTTATGCCAGATAAGGCCGCTGATGACCTCAGCGGCCTTTCTTTGTTACTTGTAGCATCTTTCACGGCAGCGGCTGACAGCGGAAAAGCTAATAGCTAGCAGCCAATAGCTAACAGCTAAACCCCATGGCTTCCATTTTCTCGCGCATCGTGGCCGGCGAGCTGCCCGCCTACAAGGTGGCCGAAGACGCCGACCACCTGGCCTTCCTCGACATCACGCCCCTAGTGGAAGGCCACACGCTCGTCATTCCCAAGCAGGAAATCGACTACATCTTTGATATGACGCCGCAGGCGCTGGCGGCGCTGCACGTGTTTGCCCAGCGCGTGGCTAAGGGCGTGCGTGCGGCCGTGCCCTGCAAGCGCATCGGGGTAGCCGTAATCGGGCTGGAGGTGCCCCACGCCCACATCCACCTGATTCCGCTAAACCAGGTGAGCGACATGAACTTCGCCAACCCCAAGATAAAGGTGCCCGAGGCGCGCATGCAGGAGCTAGCCACTGCCATTGCGGCCCAGGTGCCGGGCGGCAGCGGCCTGCCTGCGCCGGCCGGCGCGGCCGCAGCCGCTACTACCGCCCCCCTCGCCGCCGACCCCAACGATGCCACCCTGGCCCAGCTGCAGCCCCTGGTGGCGGGCCTCAATTTTGGCGATAAGTCGGAGTCAGATGCGCCGTTGCAAGCCGTAAGCTATGCCGCGCCTGGTGGCCCCCTTAGCGATGCCCAATTGCTGCAAGTGCTAGGCGAACCCGCCCGGGCAAAGGTTGAGCAACAGGAGCTAACCAACTTCTTGAGCCGCTATACTGCCGACCAAGGTGTGCTAGGCAGCGTGCAGCTAGCCAATCGTTTCAAGGCCTTACAGCTATTTTTAAAGCAGGAGCTGGATGGCACGCAGGTATACAAGGTGGGCACCGGTCCCGAAATCCACGCCTACGCCCTAGGCCGCGACGCCGCCGGCCGCCTGGCCGGCTTTAAAACCGTGTTCACCGAAACCTAGGCCCCAGCCCATGGGATTATTTGATTTCTGGAAGAAACAGGCGCCCCTACCTGAGCCGGCGGCTACATTAGAAGAGCTATTGGCGCAAGCTGCCCGCGACCCGGCCATGCGGCCAGAGCTGTATCGCCGGCTGCTGCTAGAGCCGCTGGTAGTCATAACGGGCGATAAGCCTACGTTGAGTGAGCCACGCCGCTTTACGCTGGAGGCGGGCGAAACCATGCACATCGCAGGCTGGGAAGACGGGCGCGTGCCTATTTTCACTACTACCCAGCGCATCTTCGACAAGGGCGTTGTCAAGCACGAAGTGAGCTTCGCGCAGCTAAAAGGCCGGGACCTACTGGAGATGCTGCGGGGTAAAACGCTGCTGCTCAATCCGTATTCCGATTACGGCAAAGAGCTGCTGCCTGCCGAGATAGAGCGTATGCTAGCCGGTACCGTGCTTGATACGGGCCATACCATCACGGTGCAGAAGCAAACCCAGGTGTTGCTAGGCCAGCCCGCCGTGTATCCCACCGAGATGGTGCAGGCCCTGAGCCGCTTGCTGAGCCAGCAGCCCCGCGTGCGCGCCGCCTACCTGGGCTGGATGCATGACCCCGCCGCCCCCGAGCCGCCGCACTACATCATCTGCCTCGACATTGAAGGCGAGCGCCGGGCCGTATCGCAGCAACTAGGCTACGTGGCGCAGCAGTTTTTGCAGCCCCACGAGATTGTTGATATTGTGCAAGCCGGGCAAAGCAGCCTGACCGATTACTTCTTGACCACCAAGCCATTCTACGAGCGGTAGCCTGGTCGATTTTTTTCTAGCGCATACCTACTTGAAACATCTTCTTCTGAGCGCCGCCGCCCTGCTGCTGGCCCGCCTGGCCGCCCCCGCCCAAACCATCGACCAGAATGCCGAGAAGGCCCTGGAGGCAGCCAAGCCCGCCGCCCTGGAAGCCCACGTGCGCTACCTGGCCGACGATAAGCTGCGGGGCCGCCTGCCCGGCACGCTCGGCTACCAGCTGGCCGTAGACTACGTGACCAAGCAGCTGCAAGACAACGGCGTAGCGCCGGCCGGCGAGCGCGGCGCCTACACCCAGCGCGTGCGCCTGCGCCGGGCCTTCGTTGAGCCCGGCGCCACGCTGCGCCTGCAGCCAGCCGCCGGCGCGGCCGAGGCCCTAGGCCTGGGCCAGGACGCCAGCTTTTACCCCAACCCCGGCCAGGCCGAGGTGCGCCTGGAAAACGCGCCGCTGGTGTTCGTGGGCTACGGCATTTCGGCGCCCGAACTGAAGTACGACGACTACGCCGGGCAAAACGTGAAGGGCAAAGTGGTGGTAGTGACGCGCCAGCCCGCCCGGCAGTTTGGCGACAACGAGCGCCTGTACTTTGCCGACGTGCGCACGGTGCTCGAAACCGCCGCCCGCCACGGCGCCGCCGGCGTGCTGCTGGCTGCGCCCCGCGCCGACGCCCACCTGCCTGACCTGAGCAAGGGCCTCGTGAGCGCCCTAGGGCCCGACGGCAAGGTAGCGGTGTCGCGCAGCTACGCGCCGGGGTCGGCGCAGCTGGTGGGCAGCATTAGCGCGGCTACGCTGCAGCGCCTGTTTGCCGGCGCCAGCCAAGATACCGCGCAGGCCCTGAGTGCGTTGCGTGGTGGCCGGCCGGCCTCGCAGGCGCTGGCGGCTCGCCTCAGCGCGCAGTACCGCTCGCGCTACCAGGAGGTGGATAGCTACAACGTGGTAGGCAAAATAGAGGGCTCGGACCCGCTGCTGCGCGATACCTACGTGGTGCACAGCGCCCACCTCGACCACCTGGGGGTGGGGGCGCCGGTAGAGGGCGACTCCATCTTCAATGGAGCGCACGACAACGCCACGGGCGTGGCCAGCGTGCTCGAAATCAGCCGCATGTATAGCAAGCTCCGGCCCAAGCCGCGGCGCTCGGTGCTGTTTGTGCTGGTGACGGGCGAGGAGATGGGGCTGATTGGCTCGGCCTACTTCGCGCGCTTCCCCACGGTGCCGGCCGTGGCGCTGGTGGCCGACGTGAACACCGACATGCCCACCATCATCGCGCCCTTGCTGAGCGTGGTGCCCCTAGGGGCCGACCATTCCTCGCTGCTAGGCCAGGTACAAACCGCCGCCCGCTACCTCAAGCTGGCCATCGAGCCCGACCCCGAGCCCACCCAGAACCGCTTCATCCGCTCCGACCAGTACAGCTTCGTGGTGCGCGGGGTGCCGGCCCTGCACCTCAAGTACGGCAACCGCACCGCCGACGGGCAGAACAACCTGGCTGAAACCGTGCAGAAGTGGCGCGCCCGCACCTACCACAAACCCCAGGACAACTACGTGGGCGGCACTTTCGACTGGGCGGCCGGCGTGAAATACGCGCAGCTTAACTTCCTCATTGGCTACCTGATAGCCCAAAACCCGGTGCTGCCCACCTGGAACAAGGGCGACTTTTTTGGCGCGCGGTTTGGGAAGTAAGCACTGAAGTAAGCGCTACAGTACCCATTCTGGTGCAACGGGCGCTGGCGAGCGGGGTCTGTGAAGCTAGCCGGGGCCTAGGGCGCTGGCAGCTCACTTTTTACGCCTTCTTTATGGTGCGCCTATTACTTTGCTGCCTGGCGCTGCTGGCAGCCGGCCCGGCTTTTGCCCTCAAGCCTAGCCCCACCTGGTGGGCCAAGCCCGACACGCTGGGCCTGAAATACCAGCAGCTAGAGCTGACCACGCCCGACCACGTGCAGCTGGTGGCCTGGCTGATTGAGCCCGCCGCCGCGGCCCCCGCGCGGCACACCACCATGGTAGTGGCCGGGGGCGACGCCTACAACATGTCGGGTAGCCTCTACACGGCGTGGGCGCTGGCCCAGGCCGGCTACCGCTCGCTGCTGTTCGACTACCGTGGCTTTGGCCACAGCCAGGCGTTTGCCATCGACCAGCAGCGGCTTTATTACCCCGAGTTTGCCACTGACCTGCGCACGGCGCTGGCCGCGGCGCGGCGCCTGGCGCCCCACGACCAAGTAGGCTTGCTGGGGATGTCGATGGGCGGTATTATGGCCTCGGAAGTGGCGGCCAGCGACCAACCCGCTTTCCTAATAACCGACGGCTACCCCGGCAACCTGCCCGGCATTGTGGCCTACCAACAAGCTGCCAACCACAAAACCGTGACGCTGCCCGCCGCAGCCGCCGCTTATCCGCGCGTAGCTGCCCAGGTGGCGTGTCCCTGGCTGCTAATTGCGGGCACGCAAGATAAAAAAGTGCCCCTGGCCGATTCGGCCGCCGTGGTGCGGGCCGCCCGCCGCGGCCAGCGCCGCCAGCTGCTGGCCGTAGACTGCGACCACCTGGGCGCGCAGGAAAAACTAACGGAAAAAGACTTCGCCGAAGGTTACGTGCGCGCCATCGGTCGCTTTCTGGCGGGCGGCCGGGCCTAGGGCGTAACGTATTGATTAGCTATGCCCTTCGTGCTGCTGCCGGTGCTCGCCGCTATGCGCCAGGTATACACTTTGCCGCGCACCCCGGCCCGCTTTCAGGCCTACTTGCGCCTGCTACACGGCGCTACCAGGACCGACCTGCTGGTGCCGGTGCAGCACTTCAACCCCCTGGCCAAAGAAGCCCTAGTGGCCCGGCTCGACGAGCTGCTGGCCCTGGCGGCCGAGCCAGTAGTGGCCGAGGCGCTGGGGCCGCTCAACGCGGGCGCCCCGGCCGGTGAGCCGCTCGTGCAAGTAGCCCTAAACCTGGCCGACGACGCCCACGGCGGCTGGACTAACCGCTACACCACCGACTTTGCCAACAAGTTTGCCCTAGGCGCCCCCCTGGAGCGCGGTTTTTGCACGCCCCTTATGTGGAGTAGCGAGGCGTTTTCGCCGGCCCTTATTGAGCACCGCACGCAGGCCCAGGCTTGGCGCTGCCGCTACCGGCTGGCCCACCCGGCCCCGCGCACGCTGGCCGAGCATGTAGCCCAGGAAGTTTACGTGGCCCGCCAGCTAGCGCCTCCCGCCGCCGCCGCCGAGCCTGCCACCCTAGGGGCCTACGAGCGCCACCAAGCCGCCACCGACCAAGCCACGCTGCTAGCCTTTTTCTACGGCGACGAAGCGGCCCGGCAACTGGGCTTGCGGCCGCTGGGGGGCCTAGGGCCAGGCGCAGGCTTCCGGCTGGCGCAGGCGCTCTGAGCAGCAGCCTAACCAGCAGCTACCTTGAAAAATAATGTTGTTAAATATATCCAGAGCCCGGAAAAAAGTAGGTGCACAGCGGTCTCAAAACGCTTGCCGCGCCACAGCTCGGCTGAGTAGCCGAAAAACTGCAACACGAGCCGCGCCAGCCAAAACACTCCTAGGCCCAGTGCCACGCGGTGGCCTAGGGCGGTGCCAGCTAGCTCGGCGGCCGAGGTCAGGCACAGTAGCCCCATTAGGAATACGGTAAAGGCCACAAAGAACGTGTGCACGTACATGAGCTGCCGGCTCAGTAGACTGAGGGGAGCCAACTCGCGCCGCCAGTTGAAGTAGCGTGGAAACGCCGCGTGCAGCAGCGCCAGCGCCACCAATAGTCCGCCGGCGGCCTCAAGCTGATTCTGCATAGCGCCGCAAGATAAAGGCGGAAATAAACGGCGTAATTTTCAACTCTTGCTCCAAGCGCAGCCCCGCCGCTTGGAAGCTGCGCAGCCAGCTGGCGCGCGTGTGAAAATGCAGAAAGCCAATGGTGTAAGCCAGAAAATTGACTGCGTCGCGCAAGTGCTCTACTACTATAACGGGTGCCCCTGGCAGCACCACCCGGCCTAGCTCGCGTAGGAAAGCGCCGCGTTCAGTTTCGTCGCGGATTTCGTGGGCCGACAGAAAAGCTACCGCGGCCCCGGCCAAGCCAGTAGCCAGCGGTAGGGCCGTGGTGCCCACGGCCAGCGTGCCCGGCCAGGGACGCGTGGCCGCCCGCGCCCGCCGAATAGATACCTCCGTGTGGCGGGTGGGGTCGTAAAAATCAAGCGCCAGCACCTGGGCTGCCGGGTACTGGTAGTGCAATAGCTCGCTTATCTCGTCGAAGCCAGCCTGCACGGTCAGCAGCGTGGCGGGCCCCTGAGGTAGTAGCCCCGCCGGCAGCCAGCTTAGGCGGTATAGGGTCGACTTGTCGTAGACGTAGGCCGTGGCGGCCAGCGACCCGAGCACCGGCACCGCCCCTAGGGCCAGGGCGCCGTGGTAGGCCGGACGCCAGCGCCGGGGCACCCAGCGGGCTGCCGCCAGGGCCGCCGCCCCCGCCCCCAGGGCTAAAGCATAGAAGTGCCAGTTGAAGCGCACAACGTTGCGCAAGCCCTGCCAGGGGGCTCTTAGGGGTGCGGTTGCCATTGCTCGGTGCGGCCTTTTTGCCAGTGATATGGAATATTCTCTACCACGAAAGCGCTGGCCAGCTGCACTTGGCTGAAAGGCAATTGCTTGAGAAAGCCCACGTGGGCAGTAGTCACCTCCACTGGCTGCGGCTGCCAGTGCTCGCGCATGCCCTCAATGAGCAGCACCCGGCGCGTAGGCGCGTCGTAGCTGAATGTGAAGGGCAGCGGCCCGGCAAAGCGCCGCGCCTGCTGCCAGCTGCTGAAGGGCGAGCCGGCCGGCAGCCGGGCCAGACCGGCTGGCCGGTGCACTTCGGCCTGGAAAGCAGCTCGGTGCGAGCGAATGCTGATTTCAGCGCCGTGCTGCTGGTGCGCAATGTCCACCGTATGGTAGCAGTAGTGGGTAAACAGGTTGCCAGCCAGCTCCATCAGCTTTTGGTCGGTTTCGGAGCGCAGGATGTACAGCCCCCGCAGGCGGCGGCCGGCGGCCGTGGTGTAGCGGACAAACAGCCGGTAGCCAATAAGATAGAAGTCGCGCCCCAGCCAGGTGGGCCAGCCTTGCGGGCGTAGGTGGCGCGTTTGCACCAGCGCCACGGCTACGAAGCCCCATTGCTGCTGCCAGGCATCGGCGGCAAGGCAGGGCGGCAGCAGCGGCGCCAGCTCGGCCACCGGCACGGCGTAGGTGAGCACCAGCGACTGGTCGAAAAAGGCCTCCACGGCAAACGGGTGCGACTTTAGGAACGATAGCATAGGCGTTAGCGCAGCACTGCGGATTTGGTCCGGAACTCCTGCCAGTAGATGAGCGCCATAAATAGCCCGGCAAACACCGCGTTGAGGTGGCCCCACAGCAGTAAGTCGGGCGCTAGGATGGCTTCGAGCACGTTCATGCTGCCAATGAGTACCAACTGCACCACGGCGCACCAGCGGCTATGGCGCCCGCTCAGCACCCAGGCCCCCAGGGCAATTTCGCCTAGCCCAATGGCAATAGTAAGCGGCCGGGCATGGGCTAGCCCCAAGATGCGCGCCACTATGAGTGTATGCCGCGGTACTAGGTTCAGCACCTTGGCCAGCAAGCCATTCGCTACCCAAACCAGCGCAATGCAGCAGTGAAGAAAACGACTCATGAACGCTGGCAACTAGCAGATACTTAGTAATGCAATGCTCTGCGCCCCTATCTCTAGCGCGCCCGGCCGCTGTCTACCCGGCTTTGCAGCTGGGCTTGGGTAGCGGGGGGCAGGGCGCTTAAAATATCGAGGCCGGTGGCGGCTTCAATCTTGTCTACGGAGGTGAGGTACTGCTCCCAGCTGGGGTTGCTGCCGTCGTTGTTGGGCGTGTCGATGGCCACCACGCGGGCCTGGCCGGCAGCAATGCGCGCCAGGTCGTTGCTGCCTTCGGGCAGGAAAACGACCACCTTCCACATGCGGGCGGGTACCGACACGCGGCCCTGGTCGATGGTGCTGGCGGGGCCATTCTTGCCGGTGCCGCCGCGGCCGTAGCTGCCCATCACCACGTAGGCTTCCTGGCCGCGCTCGACCTGAGCACGGGTGTATTCCTCGAGGTGGGCCCAGGTTTGCTGGTTGTTTTTGGGGGCCTGGGGCACCATGTTGCTCATCAGGAAGGTGGCCGAGTTATCGTCTAGCGAGGCCGTGCGGTCGCCGCTGGGGCAGTTGTGGCCCTTGTCGAAGCCCGAGCCGGCGTAGCTCTGGGGCGTCACCTGGTAAAACTGGCGCGGCAGGCCAGGGTCGGCGCGGAAGTCATCCTGCCGGGGGGCAGCTTTGGTGAGGTCGGCGCGGCCTACGTGCCAGCTGGTCCACACCGGAATGCCGCGCTGGGCGTTGTAGCCGGTGGCGTACTGCGGGTGGATGTAGAGATAATTGGTCGTGTTGGCGGGGTCGGAAGTAGCCCCGCTGGGGTTGCCCAGCAGCAGGTTGTCATCGTCAGCAGCTGTGCGCACGGCGCCACTGGCCGGGCCGGTTGGGCGCGGCGTGGAGGTAGGCGCACCGGCGTTGCCCCGGTTTTTAAAGTAGTCGTCGCCCGCCCCTTGCGCCGGCGCGGAGGGGCTAGGGGCGGCACTGCCCGGCACGGCCACCACGGGGCCGCTCCCGGTTTCGAGGCTGATATCGTCGAGGTTGAGGCGGCCCTTGCCGACGTCGGTTTTGCGCAGCTCCAGGCGGAGGGGCTCGGTGGCCAGGCCCTCGAACAAGGCCGGGCGCAGGGTGGCCTCGCTCGCGGTTTGGGGCAGGCCCTGGCGGCGCCAGGTGCGGCCGTGGTCGCGGCTCACCCACAGCTCCCAGGTGCTGGGCGCGTCCTGGCCGTAGGCGGCGGCCAGCACCCGAATGCGCCGCACGCCCGCCGGGGCATCGAACTGCATGGTGAGGCGGCCCCCGGCCCGCAGGCGCGCCGCGCGCGCGCCGTCCTTGTGGTCTTGCTCGGTGCTGCCCACCAGGGCGTCGGTAAACAGCCACGGGCCAGTAGCCAGGTCTACGGTGCCGGGCTCGTAGGCGCCCTTCGAACCGCTTTCGAAGGTTTCGGGGAAAGCGGCGGCTTGGGTAGGCTGAGTGGGGGCGCCCGCCGCGGTGCCCGCGGTGCTGGTAGTTTGGGGCGACGAGCAGGCGAGCAGGGCAAAAGTGGCCAGCAGGAGAAGCGAGTAGCGCATGGGTGGCTAGGGGCAGTAGAATGCGCCCGCAAGGTAGCGCCCGCCCCGGCCCCCTAGGCCCCGCAGCCCGCCCTAGCCCGCTACCGCGCCGCCTAGCTCGGCCGGCGCCGGCTGGCTGGGCAGCGGGGCGCGGGGCCGGATAATAAGGCTGGAGCCCCGCTGCTGGGTGAAAATCCGGTACGCCCAGTTGGTGGCCACCAGCAGCTTGTTGCGGAAGCCCGACAAGTAGAACAGGTGCACTGTGAGCCAGGTGAACCAAGCCAGCCGGCCCCCTAGGTGCACGTTGTCGGGCAGGTCGGCCACGGCGCGGCCCCGGCCCACGATGGCCAGCGTACCCTTGTCGAGGTACTGGAAAGGCTGCCAGGGCTCGCCCCGCTGCTGGCGCACCAGGTTGGCGGCCAGCGCCGTGCCCTGCTGCATGGCGGGCGGCGCCACCTGCGGATGGCCCTTGGGGTATTCCGGGCTCTTCATCAGGGCCACGTCGCCGATGGCAAACACGTTCTGGTAGCCCAGCACCATGTTAAACCCATTGACCAGGTAGCGGCTGTGCTCGATTTTCTCGGGCGGCAGCCCCCCAATGGTGGCGCCCTGCACCCCGGCCGCCCACACCAGCGTGCCGGCCTTAATGGTTTCGCCGTTCTTGAATGTCACCGTCTGTCCGTCGTAGGAGTCTACCAGTTGCTTGAGCTTGATGCTCACCCCTAGCTCCTGCAAGTACTGGTGCGCGTGCCGGCCGGCGTAGTCCGACATGGGCGGTAGCACCCGGTCGAGGCCATCGACGAGGTAAATGCGCATCTGCTCGAAGTCGAGGTCGGGGTACTCCTGAGGCAGGGTGTGGCGCCGCATCTGGGCCAGCGAGGCCGCCAGTTCTACCCCCGTAGGCCCGGCCCCGGCCAGCACGAAGGTGAGCAGGCGCTGCCGCTCGGCGGGGTCCTGGGCCAGGCTGGCTTGCTCCAGGGTTTGCAGCAGGTGGTTGCGCAGCCCCACCGCCTCGCCAATGTCCTTCAGGCCTAGGGATTTCTGCTCAATCTCTTGGTTGCCAAAGAAGTTGGTAGCCGTGCCCGTAGCCAGCACCAGGTAGTCGTAGTGCAGGTCGCCCACGGGCGTGTGCACCACCTGGGCGGCGGGGTCGAGGCCGCTCACGTTCACGCACCGAAAGTGGAAGTCGGCGTGGTCTTCGAACAGCTGCCGCAGCGGCTCGCCAATCGACTCGGCCTCCAGCTCGGCCGTAGCCACCTGGTAGAGCAGCGGCCAGAACCCGAAGTAGTTGGTTTTGCTCAGCAGCACTACTTGGAATAGGTCGCCGGGCAGGTTCTTGAGCAGGTTGACGCCCGCAAAGCCGCCGCCTACCACCACCACGCGGGGCTTGGTGGTGGGCGGAATGATGAGCGTGAGTTGGTCGGCAGGCAGCATACGGCAGGAAGAGATGGGTAGGATTGCCTATACGAGTTCTGAGAAAGAAGTATGCAGTACTTAACCCAGGTGCCGCGCGCCGGCTCACTACCTACTAGCCAATTCGCAGCTGGTATAGGGGCGGGGCTGGCCCCCGCCCGTCGCGCGCGCCGCTTGTAGGTAATCGTTCAACGACGGGCGGGAGCCAGCCCCGCCCCTATACCAGCTGCGAAAACGCTCTGGCAGCCCCGCGCCGCCACTAAACGGCGCTAGCGTCGCTTTTACTGCATCACCGACCGCGGCCGGTCGGCCACGGCTACGCCCCAGGTGGGGCTGGGCTTGGGGCCCATTTCCAGGACGAGCTTACCGCCCTGCTGCAGGTCCTGGAAGCGGAGGTAGGACTTGGGGTAGGGCTTGCCGTTGAGGGTGACGCGCTGGATGTATTTGTTGGCGGCGCTGTTGTTCTTGGCTTCGATGGCGAAGGTTTTGCCGCCACCCAGCGCGATGGTGGCTTGGTTGATGGAGGGGCTGCCGAAGATGAAGTTGCCGTTGGCCGGGTTGGGCTGGTAAAACCCTAGGGTCGAGAGCACGTGCCAGGCCGACATCTGCCCCACGTCCTCGTTGCCGATGATGCCGTCGGGCTTGGTGGTGTAGAAGTTGTCGGTGATGAAGCGCACCTTCTCGGCCGTTTTCCAGGGCTGGCCCACGTAGCTGTAGAGGTAGGTGATGTGGTGGCCCGGCTCGTTGCCGTGCGCATACATGCCAATAAGGCCCGAAATGTCGGGCGAAGCCTCGGCGCCCATATCGCCCTTCACCGTGAACAGCGAGTCGAGCTTCTGGCTGAAGCGCTTTTCGCCGCCCAGCAGGCCGATAAGTCCTTCCACGTCCTGCGGCACCAGCCAGGTGTACTGCCAGGCGTTGCCCTCCGTAAAGTCGCTTTTCATGTGCACCGACGAGAACGGGCTGAACGGCGTGCGCCACTCAGTTTGCGACACCCGGCCGCGCATAAAGCCCACGCGCTTGTCGAAGTAGTTCTGGTAGTTTTTGGCGCGCTTGCTGAAGTAGGCGTAGTCCTCTTTCTTGCCCATCTGCTTGGCCATCTGCGCAATGCACCAGTCGTCGATGGCGTATTCCAGGCCCTTCGACACGTTCTCGACCTCGCTGTCGGCCGGAATGAACCCTAGGGCCTTCACCGACTTCAAGCCGAACTCGTTGCCCATGGCGGTGGCCTTCACGGCCTCGTAAGCCAGGTTGGCGTCGAAGCCCTTGTAGCCCTTGAGGTAGGCATCGACCACCACCGGCACGGCGCTGTAGCCCACCATGCAGTTGGTTTCGTTGGCCATGAGGTGCCACACCGGCAGCTTGCCCTGCTGCTGGTAGATGGCCAGCATGGTGCTCACCATGTCGTTGACGCGCTTGGGCTGGAGCAGGGTAAACAGCGGGTGCGCCGCCCGGTAGGTATCCCAGAGCGAGAACGTAGTCAGGTTGGTGAAGCCGGGGTTGGTGTGCACTTTCTTATCGGTGCCCCAGTAGTCGCCGTTGTGGTCGTTGAAAATCGACGGGGCTACCATGGTGTGGTAGAGCGCCGTGTAGAAGGTCTTCATGCGGGCCGGGTCAGCCTGGATGCGCACCTTTTGCAGCTCCCGGTTCCAGGCCGCGTCGGCCTGGGCGGTGGTCTTGGCGAAGTTCCAGTGCGGCACTTCGGCGCGGATGTTGGCGATGGCGTTGGCGGTGCTGACGGGCGAGATGCCCACTTTCAGCTTCACCACCTCGCCCTCTTTGGTGGCGAAGGTGACGACACCTTTCAGCCGGTTGCCGGTGGCGGCGGGCGTGGTGTTGCCTAGGGTATCGGTTACCTGCACGCTGGTGAACTGGCGGATGGGCTTGGAAAGCACGGCCGCGAAGTACAGGCGCTGGTCTTTGGCCCAGCCCTTGGAGAAGCGGTAGCCCACCAAGGTGCTGTCGTTGAGCTTTTCGATGTGGGTGTCGGTGGCTAAATCCCAGCCGATGCCCTGCTGCAAGTCAAACACGAGGTGCGCCTGGTCAGACTTGGGGAAGGTGTATTGGTGGAAGCCCACCCGCTCGGTGGCCGTCAGCTCGGCCTTGATGTTGTAGCGCTTGAGGCGCACGCGGTAGTAGCCGGGTCGCACGCTTTCTTCCTTATGTGAAAACAGCGAAATAAAGCCTTTCTGCGGGTTTTTGGGCATGCCCTTCGTTACCCGCACCTCGCCGGTGGTGGGCATTACGGCCACGTCGCCCAGGTCGCCGATGCCGGTGCCGCTGAGGTGGGTGTGCGAGAAGCCCACGATGGTGGAGTCGGAGTAGTGGTAGCCCGAGCACCAGTCCCAGCCCTCGGAGCGGTTGACCGGCCCGAGCTGCACGCCGCCAAACGGGACGTTGGCCCCCACGAACACGTGGCCGTGAAACCCGGTACCGATGTAGGGGTCAACGTATTGCGTGAGCTGCGTGAGCTTGGCCGCCGGGGCCGGGCGCGGGGCCTTGCGCGGCGGGGTGCCGGCGCTGGCGGCCAGGGCCGCGAGGCCGCCAGCCAACACGGCTACCGGAAAGCGAAAAGGAGCAGAGCGAAACTTCATAAAACGCACGAAATCAACTGAAGCGAAGGGTGGGAGAGGTAAGCGGGCCGGTGGGGCCTAGGGTCGGATAAGCAGTAAAGGAGGAAATTAGTGCCGGAGCCAGCTGGCCGGCACGGGTTGCGGCGAACTGCCGTTGAGGCTGTATTTCAGTTGCAGTGAGTAGCCGCCGCCGCCCTCCACGAAGTCGAGCGCGAAGGGCTGCAAACCTTGGGCCAGGGCCACTTGGCCGCTTTTCTCGATAGCCGAGTGCAGGCCGCCGTTGTCCACCACCAGCCGGTCGGCGAGGCGCAGGATGCCGCCGTCGTCGCAGGTGAGGTAGAAGGTGTAGATGCCGGTGGTCGGCACGTCGAGGTAGCCGCGGAACTGCACTCCGAACTTGTCGGTCTCGGCCTGCTTGGGCACGGCCACGGCGTTTACCACGGCGCTGCCGGTGGCCGTAGCCTGCTGCATGGCGGCCGACTTGGGGAAGTAGCCGGTGAAGTAGGTGGCCGTCAGGCCGGCGGTGGTGGCCTGGTTGCGTACCGGCTCGGCGTAGCTCTGCTGCTTGTAATTGATGGTGTAGGTGTCGCCCTTCAGGCCCTCGGGCGTGTAGGCGGCCAGCTTGATGGTGGTGGACTGGCTGATGGGCAGCGGTTTGGCCAGCACCGGCGAGGTGGCCGTGGGCGCGCTACCGTCGGTGGTGTAGCGCAGCGTTAGGTTATCGAGCGGCTTCTGCGCGGCCAGCTGGGTGCTGGTGGTGAAGACGCTTTCCTCCACGAAGCCGCCTAGGTCGGGCACGCGGTAGTGGGCGCCCAGCTGCCCTAGGCGGGGGTAGTGCGCTTTGAGGCGCTGCTGGTAGGCCGCGAAGTCGGGCTTATTGGTCCAGACTACTTCGGCCAGCGCCGTCATGCGGGGCAGCACCATATAGTCGGCGCGGTTTTCGGTGGGCACCATCTCGGTCCATAGGTTGGCCTGGGCCCCTAGGATGGCCTTCGCGGTATCGGTGCCCAGCAGCGCCGGCGGGGTAGGCTGGAGCTGGTAGACCTGGGCGAGCGAGTTTTTATCGGGCAGGTAGTCGAAGTACAGCGGGTTGTTGGGGGTCATCACCACCTGGTTACCGTTGCGGGCGGCGCGCAGGGGCGCGTCGGGCACCCAGGTGCGCCAGTACATCACGGTGGCCGAGGCATCTACGCCGCCGTCGAGCACCTCGTCCCAGCCAATCATTTTCTTGCCCTTGCTCTGCAAAAACCGCTCGATGCGGCGCACGAAGTAGCTCTGTAGCCCATTCACGTCCTTGATGCCTTCCTTTTGCATCAGCGCGGTGCAGGCGCCGGCCTGGGCCCAGGTGGTTTTCTCCACTTCGTCGGCCCCGATGTGCACGTAGCGGCTCGGGAAGAGGGCGGCCACCTCGCTCAGCACGTTTTGGGCAAACTCGTAAGTGCCCTCGTTGCAGGGGCACAGCGGCACCGAAAACTCCTTGCCCCAGGTGGCGGTGCCCGTGCAGCTCAGGTCAGGGTAGGCGCGCAGGGCGGCCATCATGTGGCCGGGCATGTCGATTTCGGGGATGATTTCGATGTGCCGCGCCGCCGCGAAGGCGATAATATCCTTGAGCTGCTGCTGGGTGTAGAAGCCGCCGTACTCGGTGCGGCCGTTGCGCTGGCGCAGGTGCTTAGGGTCGAGGGTAAAATCGGGGTTGTCCTTTGACTTCTTGATGCAGGTCGAATCCTGGTTGTTGAGCGTGCGCCAGGCCCCTAGGGTGGTCAGCTCGGGGTATTTCTTGATTTCGATGCGCCAGCCTTGGTCGTCAGTCAGGTGCAGGTGCAGCTTGTTGAACTTGTAAAGCGCTAGGTAGTCGATATACCGCTTGAGATAGTCGACCGAAAAAAAGTGGCGCGACACGTCGAGGTGCATGCCGCGCCAGCTGTAGGCCGGCTGGTCCTGAATCTGCACGGCCGGCAGGCGCAGCGTAGCGGCGCGGCCCGGCTTCTCGATGGTGGGCGGCAGCAGCTGCCGCACCGTTTGCACCGCCCGGAACATGCCGGCCGGCTCCTTGGCCGCCAGCGTCACGCGCTGGGGCGTGATGGAGAGGCGGTAGCCCTCGGGCGCCGTGATGGCCGGGTCGTACACCAGCGCGATGCTGCCCGCCGTGGCCAGCTTGGCGGCCGGCAGCGGCTTGCCCAGGCCGTTGGCCAGCAGGTGCTGCAGCTGCTGGGCCTCCTGCGCAAACCGGCCCCCGGCCGGCAGCGCCAGGCGGGTAGCCCCCGTGACGGTGAAGCTGCCGCTACCCGGCACCAGCGAAGTCGGGTACGGAATCAGCGGGTAGGCCGTGCTGGCCGACTGCGCGTCCGCCACCCGCCCTAGGAGGAGCAATCCAAGTAAGCAAAGGAGCGGTTTGGCGAACATAGAGGGCTAAGAATTCTGAACTGAAAAACGTTTGTCATGCTCATCTAGCGTCCGCTTGCCGAAGCATCTCTCCTGGCAACATTGTTCGGTAGAGATGCTTCGGCAAGCGGACGCTAGATGAGCATGACGTTCTTTCAGAGTTACTTGTAAACACTATTACTTGCCTGATACAGGCACCAGCTGCTTCGTCACGTTCCAGCCTTCTACCGATACCACGGGGGCGGGCACGCCGGCCGTGGGCGTATAGTCGAGCGTCACGGTTTGGCTGCCGCCGGGCAGCACCGACACGTAGTTGTCGCTGTAGAACACTGGCAGGATGCGCTTTTGGGTGCTGGGGTTCACCAGGGCCACGCGGTTGAAGAAGGCCACCGGGGCGCCCGCGGGGTTGCTGAGCGTGACTTCCAGCTTGCCAGCGGCTACCTGCCGGGTAGTTACCCTAGGGCTCGCTTTGGCCATGCCTTTCAGGCCCGAGTACTCGCCCTTAGCATCGGGCAGCCAGTAGAAGTTATTGCTAATGACCTTCTTGTCGAAGTCTTGCAATTGCAGCGACAAGAACAGGCCCTGCTCCTTGCCCAGCCGCCGCACCAGCCCGTTGATGGGCAGGTAGCGTTTCGACGACGAGGGGTTAATCTCCACGATTACCTGCGTCACGGGCGTTTTCTTGCCGGCCATGTCGTAGGCATCCACCACCAGCATCATGTCGCGCTTCGTTTCGAAGTGGTTGTTGACGAGCGTTACCATGCTGTCCACGGGGTTGTACATCACGTGCAGGGGCTCGCTGCCGGTGCGCAGGCCGTAGAGGCAGGCGTTGGGGTCGAGGTAGTAGTCGTACATCTGGCCGCGCAGGGCGGTCCAGGGGTTCTGCGTTTTCCAGATGATGCTGCCCGTGTACCAGTCCCACATGTGCGAGCTAAAGCCTTCCATGAGCGCGCGGTACTGGTCGTAGTTCACGAGCTGCGCCTTCAGGCCGAAGTCGCGGATGTCCTTGGGCGCGCCGTAGGGCTGCAAATACTGCTCGTAGCCGATGTAGGTGTGGTAGGTCCACACCGAGTCTACCTGCTCGGTGGGGACATCACCTTTACTATTGGCGGTGCGCGGGCCTAGGTAGCGCGGCGGCACCAGGTTGGCGGGCAGCAGGAAGCGCTCCAGCGACTCCGCATCGCCCACGCCCACCGAGCCCACTTCCGAGTTGAAGGGGAAGGTGCGGTGCCCCCAGAACGTGCTAATCGGCTGAATACCATAGGGCCCGTCGCCGTTGCCGCCTAGGTTGTTGTACGACATGCTGTCGGCGTTGGAGAACGGAATAAACCAGCGCGTGCCGTCGAGGCGGGGCAGCAGCGTGTCCTGCATGGCCGCCAGGATGTCCTTGGGCGGCGTAATCTCGTTGCCGCCGCACCAGATGGCCAGCGAGGGGTAGTTGCGTACCAGCTTGATTTGGTCGGCCACCGAGTTCACAAACAGCCGGTGGTCGTTGGGGTATTTGCGGCGGGTGTACTGGTCCTCCAGCTTCATGGGGTCCACCCAGCGGCCGTTGCAGTCGCCGCTCATCCAAAAGTCCTGCATCACGAGCATGCCGTACTTGTCGCAGGCCTCGTAAAACTCGGGCCGCTCCACGAGCGCGCCGCCCCACACCCGAATCAGGTTCAGGTTCATGTCGCGGTGAAACCGGATTTCGGTATCGTAGCGCTCCTTGGTGAAGCGCAGCATGGCATCCGAGATAATCCAGTTGCCGCCCTTGATGAACAGCTTTTGGCCGTTCACCAGCACCTGCATGCTCTCGGTTTTGCTGTTCCACTGGTGCTGGATTTCGCGCACGCCCACCTGCATCGCTTCCTCATCCGACACAGTTTTGCCGCCCGTCAGGAATTGCACCTTGGCGGGGTAGAGGTTTTGCGGGCCGTAGCCGTTGGGCCACCACAGCTTGGGGTTTTGGAGCGTGAGAGTAGGCAGGCTCACTTGCTTGGTGCTGCGGGCGGGCACCGTCACGGCCTGCTTCACCAGCTGGCCCCCTAGGGTGTACTGCACCACGCCGGCCACCGGCTTGGCGGTTGGGTTTTCCAGCTCGGTCGTCACTTGCACGAGGGCCGGCGCCTGCGGGCCCTTGGGCTGGCGCACGCCGGGCACGCGGGTTATCACGTGCGGATTCTTGATGTTGATGGCCCGCGTCTTCTCAATCGTCACCTTGTCCCAGATGCCCGTGTTGCGGTCCCGGATGGGCCGAATCCAATCCCAGCCGGCGGTGTACTGCGTGCTCACGTTGCGGGCAATGGTGCCGTCGCCGCCCTGGCCGCCGTTGGGGTTGCCTACCGGGTCGGGCGGGTACACCACCACGGCCAGGCGGTTGCGGCTGCCCTTGGCCAGGTAGGGCGTGATGTTGTAGGCCTGCCGCAAGAACATGCCGTGGTGCGTCTGCCGGTTGAGCTTCTGCCCGTTCAAATACACCTCGCAACTGTAGTTCACGCCCCGCAAATGCAGCCACACCTGGCCATCGTCCGCGGCCGGCGCCTCCTGAAAATCCTTAACAAACCAGTAGGTGTAGTAGTCGCGCCCGGTTTTGTAGATATCCGGGATGCGCTCGTTGTTCATCCCGAAGAACGGGTCGGGCACCTGCTTATTCACCAGCTGAGTCGTGAGCACCGTGCCTGGCACCACGGCCGGTTGCCAGCCCCCCAGGGCATAGCCCGGCTGCGACAGCTGCGCACCCGTAGCTGTGACTTTGGCAATGGGCTGGCACTGCCAGCCGGTGTTTAGCTCATAGCGCTGCTGAGCGGCCAGCGGGTAGGCGCCGGCCAGGGCCAACAATAAAAGCAGGTAGCGAAATTTGAGCATTCGGAAAAGAAACCGGGGGTGGATGAGAGGAACGACAATAGGGGCGGCGGGCCGCGCCTGCTTCACGGCGCGGGCGCCTGGGGCGGGCTGGTCAGAGGCCGCTGCTTCAGGTGGCAAAGGGCGGCGGCACCCAGCACGGCCGCGTGGCGCAGGGCCGAGGGCGCCACCACCAGGCGCTCGGCCACGAGCGGAAATGGGAAGGCCCCCAGGCTCTCGTAGAGGCCCCCGCGAAAATACGCGAAGCCCTGGCTGACCGAGCCGCCCAGCAAAATGGCCTCCGGTGCCAGGGCGTACAAAATGATGTGCAGCGCCTGCCCCAGGTGCCGGCCAAACTCGGTGTACACGGCCAGGGCCTCCGCATCGCCTTGCGCGGCCCGCGCGTGCCACACGGCGCCCGGCTGCCCGGTGCGCTGCACGAAGAACTTGCCGCTGCAATAGTCCTCCAGCGTTTTGTCGAGGTATGGAATCATGCCAAACTCGCCCGCGCTGGCCAGCGTGCCCGCGTGCAGCTGGTGGTTGATGATGAGGCCCGCCCCTAGGCCCGTGCCCAGCGCCAAGCCCACCAAATTGGCGTAGGGCTGGCCCTGGCCGTACATTTTTTCGCCCACGGCAAAGGCGTTGGCGTCGTTGCTGAGGTACACCGGCTTGCCGAAGCAGTTAGCCAGGTGCTGCCGCAAGTGCACCTCGCGCCAGGCCGGAATGTTCTGCACATTGTGCACGATGCCGTTTGCCTCGTCTACTAGCCCCGGCACGCCAATGCCGATGCCCGCCACGTCGGCCGTTACCAGCGGGGCCAGCTGCTGCGCCAGCTCGCTCAAAATTTGCGCTTTGGGCGCGTTGGCCGAGGTTTCAAACCTGACTTCTTGCACCAGCTCGCCCGCCTGCACGATGCCGGCGTGCACCTTCGTGCCGCCAATGTCAACGCCCAGGTATTTGCTGCTGCTCATGGAGTGGTGCATGTGAGGCGGCCCTAGGGCCCGGCTAGTACTGATAGCGCACGAACGCCTCCATGGCCTCGTAGTTGGCCATGCCCAGGCGGTCGTACTGCTGGGCGGTTTCGCGGTTGCGGTGCTCGGCGCGCACCCAGAACTCGCGGGCGTCGTCGCCCGGAAACACTGGCGTATCCTTCTGGCTTTGGTGCTTGAAGATGGCGTTGCGCTTGCGCAGCACCTCCTGCGGCGACAGCGGCACGGCCATCTCAATCTCGTAGGGCTTAAACTCGTGCCAGGCCCCGCGGTACATCCACACCCAGCAGTCCTGCACCCAAGCCTCGGTTTGGCGCAGGCGGCGCAGCGACTCAATCACGATGTTGAAGCACACGATGTGCGTGCCGTTGGGGTCGGCAAAGTCGCCGGCCACGAACACCTGCTGCGGCTTCACCTGCTGCAAGAGCTTTATGGTCAGCTCGATGTCTGCATCCGTTACGGTGTTTTTGGCCGTCTTGCCCGACTCGTAGAACGGTAGGGCCTCGAAGTGAATGTGGCTGTCGGGCAGGCCGGCGTAGCGCGCCCCCGCAATGGCCTCACTCTTGCGAATAAAGCTCTTGACGTTGCGAATTTCCTGGCTGTCGGGCTGGTTGGGCAGCTTGTGCTTAATAAACTCCCGCATGTTCTCGTACACGCGCTGCAACTCGCTGGTATCCTTGCCCAGGCTGCGGTCGAAGTCGATGGCGAACTCCACGTAGCGCAGCACGTCGTCGTCCCACACGGCCGTATTGCCCGAGGTTTGGTACGCCACGTGCACGTCGTGGCCCTGGTCGATGAGGCGGATAAAGGTGCCGCCCATCGAAATTACGTCGTCGTCGGGGTGGGGCGAGAAAATAATGACGCGCTTCTTCTCAGGCAGGGCCCGCTCGGGGCGCTGCGAGTCGTCGGCGCCCGGCTTGCCCCCCGGCCAGCCCGTAATGGTGTGCTGCAGCTGGTTGAAGATGTGGATGTTGATGGTGTAGGCTGGGCCGCGCTCGGTCACCAGCTGGGCCATGCCGTTGGCATTGTAGTCCTCGTCGGTCAGCTTCAGAATGGGCTTCCCTAGGGTGTTCGAAAGCCAGATAACCGCCTTCTTGATGAGCTGCTCGTCCCACTCGCAGTCCTTCACCAGCCAGGGCTTGTCGAAGCGCGTCAGCTCGGCGGCGGCGTCTTCGTCCAGCACAAACTCCACGTTGTCGGCCAGCTGCAAGTAGGTGGCGGGCACCTCGCTCGATACCTCGCCCTCCACGGCCTTTTTGATGATGGGGGCCTTCTTGCCGCTCCAGGCCAGCAGAATAATCTCGTGGGCCTTGAAGATGGTGCCGATGCCCATGGTAATGGCCTTGGTGGGCACGTTCTCCTTGCCGCCAAAGTCGCGCGAGGCGTCGCGGCGCGTCAGGTCGTCGAGCGTCACCAGGCGCGTGCCCGAGTTAGGGGCCGAGCCCGGCTCGTTGAAGCCCACGTGGCCCGTGCGCCCAATGCCCAGGATTTGCAAGTCCAGCCCGCCGCATTCCTCAATCTGGCGCTCGTAGTTGAGGCAGAAGGCCGCCACCTCGTCGGGGGCCAGCGTGCCGTCGGGAATGTGAATATTGGCCCGCTCAATGTCGATGTGGTCGAACAGGTTTTCGTTCATGAACGTGACGTAGCTCTGCGGCGCGGTGGGCGGCATGGGGTAGTACTCGTCCAGGTTGAACGTCACCACGTTCTGAAAGCTCAGGTTTTCCTCGCGGTGCAGGCGCACCAGCTCGGCGTACACGCCCACCGGCGTGGCCCCGGTGGCCAGGCCCAGCACGGCCTGCTGGCCCAGCTGCTGCTTGCCCCGAATGAGGGCGGCAATGCGGGCGGCCACCTGCACCGAAGCCTCCCGCTGGTTGCGGTACACGGTTACGGGCAGCTTTTCAAAGCGCGTTTCCTCCAAGAGGTTTAGGCGGGTCATGACGGGGAGCGTAACGTTTTGCATGGCGGCGGCGCGTAGGGGTTGGCGAAAGGTCTAGGGTCTGTAAATCAAGGTAAAGCGGGCCTAGGCCAGCTCCAGGTAGCTTTCAAATATGTTTTCCATCACCGTGGCCACCGAGCCCAGAATGACGGCGCTGTTGCCCAGCTCCGACACCACGAGGCTGGTTTTTTCGCGCAGCTGGGCCATGCAGTAGGTGTTGATGGCCTGCTGAATGCTGGGCAGGATGAACTGCTTGGCCTGCGCCATGGCGCCCCCCAAAATGATGAGTTCGGGGTTGAATAGCTGAATCAGAATGGCGATGCCCTTGCCCAGGTTGGTGCCGGCTTCGGCCAGCGTGTTGATGGCAAACTGGTCGCCCTGGTGGGCGGCCTCGTACACTTGCTCGGGCTGCAAGTGTTCCACCGCCTGAGCGCTCAGCTCACTCAGCAGCGTGTTTTGCCCCGCCCGCAGGCCGGCCTTGGCAATGCGCACCACGGCGCTGCCCGAGGCTACTGTTTCGAGGCAGCCGCGCTTGCCGCAGGAGCATAGTGCTCCGCCCTCTACGAGCGGAATGTGCCCAAACTCGCCGGCAAAGCCCGAGGCCCCGCTGCGCAGCTTGCCGTCCAGTATCATGCCCATGCCAATGCCCCAGTCCATGGACAGCACCAGCGCGTCGCGCCGCCCGTGCGCCAGACCAAAGCGGTACTCGGCCAGGGCTGCGCTCTTGGCGTCGTTCTGCAAGAAAACCGGCTTGCCAAACTGCTCTTCCAGCAGCTGTTGCAGCGATTCCGGTTCCCCGTTTGTGCGCAGGTAGGTGTAGTTGTTGCCTTCCTTCGAATCAACCAGGCCGGGCATACTCAGGCCCACGCCCACCAGCTTTTTCAGCTCAATGCCCGACGCGGCCAGCAGCTCTTGCGCGCGCGCCACGATGGGCGCCAGCGCTTGCAGGTCCGCCGTAAGCTCAATGGCGAAGGTGTGCACCTCGTTGATAATATGGTTGTTATTATCAAAGATGGCCATCCGCGTCTTGAACTTCTCCACGTGGATGCTCAGCACGAACAGCGACCCGTCGCACAGCCCGTAAAGCTCCGGCTTGCGGCCCCCCAGGGACTTGCCGCGGCCCTGCTTCTCCACCAGTCCCTCGGCCACTAGCTCGCTGAGCATGGCGATGGAAGTGGGCGAGCTAATGTGGAAGCGGCTGCAAATGTCCGCGTTGGTCTTGGACCCCTTCACGTACAAGTGCTTCACTATCTTAAGCTTCTGCAAATGCTTGCGGCGCTCAACGTTGTTGAGCCGCGCCAGGTGAGTTTCCTCGGGGGCCAATAAGGAACTCATAGCATGGAGGCTTTATTTTTTGTAAATAAAGTAGCTTTTTTTGGTAAGAAAAAGCACTTCCATAAAAATTTAACAGAAGTCCGGTTAGAAAGCGCAAATAATAAGAGAACGCGCCAGCGGGCCACGTTTGCTTAGGTCCTAGTTAGCGCCTCCCGGTTTCAGTTACTGTGCCTGTAGCACCACGTGCTTGATGTTCTGGCGGTTGTAGGTGTAGGTGATGTGGACCCGGCCATCCTGCGCCTCGATAATGGCGGGGTAGCTGTATTCCTCGGTGGTGCCGTTTTCCAGCGTGGCCACGTCGTGCCAGGCTACCCCGTCGGTGGAGGCGGCCACGCGCAGCGTGCTGCGGCCGTTAAACCAGTCTTTGCCGGGCAGCGCGGGGTTGTACACCAGCAGCTGGGTACCACTTTTGAGCGTCACGGCATCGGTGCCGGAGTTCGGGTTGAGCAGGGACGTTGGCGAGAGCCGGCCCCAGCTCGCGCCGCCATCCGGGGACCAGGCCTGCACGATGCGCCCCTGCTTGCTGCGGCACAGCAGCTGCAGGCGGTTGCCCGGATACGTCAGGATGCTGGGCTGAATCACGTCCAGCGGTGAGTCGTTGTCAACCGGCAGCACCTGCCACGTCTGCCCTAGGTCGGTGGACTTTTCCAGGTGGATTTTCCAGCGCCCATTGGCTTCCTCCACGCTCGAGGGGGCCAGGATGGTGCCGTTGGCCAGCTGCACCAGCTTGTTTTTGATGGGCCCCAGCACGCCCGGTGGCAACCGCCGCGCCGCCGACCACGTGCGGCCGCCGTCGGCCGAGCTTTTCACCAGGCCCCACCACTCCCTAGGGTTAGGCCCCACCTTATAAAACAAAAGCAAGTTGCCCCCGCGCACCTGAAACAAAACCGGGTTCCAGCTGGGGTAGCGCAGCGTGTCGTTCACCACCCCGTCGGCCACCCGCTGCGGCGCCGAAGCCCCGTGGGCATCCAAGCTGGCGAGCCAGATGGCAACGTCCGGCCGGCTTTCCTGCGAGCCGCCAAAGCAGGCCACCAGAAACTTATTCCGCGCCACTTCCACCAGCGTGGAGGCGTGGCACTGCCGAAACGGCGGCGCCGTAAAAAGCAGCTCCTGCTTGGCAATTACCCACGTGCGCTGGGCCCTGCCCGGCAGGGGCAGCCCTAGGCCAAGGGCAGCGAGTAAGAAGTATGCTTTCATAAAGCGGGCGCCAGATGAGCAGGGCGAGGAGGTAGTTACAGCAACATAGCGTGCTTAATGCCCTGAGCGGTGGACCCCACCCCCGGCCCCTCCCCTCCGGGAGAGGGGAGCCACGGCCGCGCAGTAAAGAGGTCGTCAGGCTCCCCTCTCCCGGAGGGGAGGGGCCGGGGGTGGGGTAAGCCCCTAGGGTCTTAACGCGCCACATTCTCCACGCCCTGCGCCACCTTAACCTGCGTCTTCAGCCGAATATCTTCCGACGAAGCCCCTAGGAAAAGCGTGAAGGTGCCCGGCTCGACCACCCACTTTAGGCTGCCGTTCAGCAGCATCAGGTCTTCGGCCGTTAGCTCGAAGGCCACTTCCCGCTGCTCACCGGCTTGCAGCGAGAGGCGCTGGAACTTCTTCAACTGCCTGGCCGGGGTAACCACCGAGCTGACGTCGTCGCTGAGGTAGAGCTGAGCTACTTCATCGCCCGCCCGCGGACTGGTATTCTTCACTTTGAAGCGCACGCTAACCCGCACCGCGCCCTGGCTTTCGGTGGCGCTGGCTTGCAAGTCGGAATACGCAAACTGGCTGTAGCTCAGGCCGTGGCCGAAGCTGTAGAGCGGTTTGTTGTCCATTTCGACGTAGCCGTGCGTGACGGGCCGCTTGGCGTTGTAATACACCGGCAGCTGGCCCACGCTTTTGGGCACCGAAATGGGCAGGCGGCCGGCGGGGTTGTAGTCGCCAAAGAGCACGTCAGCCACGGCGTGGCCGCCCTCCTGGCCGGGATACCAGGCATCGAGCAGGGCGGGCACGTGGGCGGCCGGCCAGTTCAGGTTGAGCGGGCGGCCTTTGACGAAAACCGCCACCACCGGCGTGCCGGTGGCCACCACGGCTTGCAGCAGCGCCAGCTGCTTACCTAGCAAATCGAGCGAGGCGCGGTCGTAGCCCTCGCCGCTCTCCATGTCGCTGATAACCTGCCCGCCTGCGGCGGCCGTCACGGTGGCCGCGCCCGTGCTTTGGTACTCGGTTTTGAAGTCGCGGGCGCTGGAGCCCCCTAGGACGACCACGGCCACTTGCGCGCCGCGGGCGGCGGCCACGGCCTCGGCAATATTGGCGCTGGCCGTGTCCCGAATGGCGCAGCCCTTGGCGTAAACAACCTGGGTAGTGGCCGGCACTTTGGCCCGAATGCCTTCGAGCACCGTCACCACGTTGCTTTCGGGCTGGGGCGCCGTGTAGTCGCCCAGCTGGTTGTACATATTATCGGCGTTGGGGCCGATTACGGCAATGCGCTGCAAGGTTTTGGTTAGCGGCAGCAGGTTGTTTTCGTTCTTGAGCAGCACGATGGACTCCTGCGCAACCTGCCGGGCCAGCTGCACGTGGGCCGGCGTGCGCACCAGCTTGGCAGCCTTGGCGGGGTCCACGTAAGGGTTTTCAAAGAGACCCATTTCAAATTTCACCCGCAGCACCCGGCCCACGGCGCGGTCGAGCACCTCGGGCGCCACTAGCTTTTGCTCAAGGGCGGCCAGCAGCTCCTTGTCGTAGCCGTAGCCGCTCAGGTCGTCGTCGAGGCCGGCGTTAAGGGCCAGCGCCGCCGCCTCGGGCGCGGTGGCGGCCACGTGGTGGTTGCCTGCCAGGCCCGAAATGCTGCCCAGGTCCGACACCGTGAAGCCCTGGAAGCCCCAGCGCTGGCGCAGCACGTCGGTCAGCAAAAATGAGTTGGCCGAGCACGGCACGCCGTCGATGGAGTTGTAGGCCGTCATCACCGACTGCGCCCCGGCCTGCACCGCCGCCCGAAAGGGTGGCAAGTAGCTCTGAAACAGCTCGCGCGGGCCCGTGCTGATGCTGCCGCCGTTGTGGCCGCCCTCGGGCACGCCGTAGGCCGTAAAGTGCTTGAGCGTAGACACTATGTTGCTGCCGCTCTTTAGGCTGGCGCCCTGAAAGCCCTGCACCATGGCCACGCCCATCTGGCTGTTGAGCACGGGGTCTTCGCCGTAGGTTTCCTCCACCCGCGACCAGCGCGGCTCGCGGGCCAGGTCCAGCACCGGGCCGTAGCCGATGTGCGCGCCCTGCACCCTAGCCTCGGTGGCAATGGCCGCCGCCATGCGCTGAATCAGGGCCGGGTCCCAGGTGCTGCTTTGCCCGATGGAGGTGGGGAAAACCGTGGTGCCGATGGCCATGTGGCCGTGCGGGCACTCCTCGGCCAGCAGCAGCGGAATGTGCAGCCGCGTGTGCTCCACGGCGTAGCGCTGCAGGGCGTTGGTGGCCTCGGCGGCTTGCCTAGGGTTGAGGCCCGTGCGCAGGGTTTTCTTGGTCCAGGGGTCGGCGCGCAGCGTGGCCCACAGCGCGCCGATGTGGCGCTCATCCACCACCTTTGTATACGCCGCGCTCGCGCTAACCCGCTGGCCGTCTTTCTGGTACATTTCCCACCCTAGGAGAGTCGAGAGCTGCCCCACCTTCTCCTCCGTCGTCATGCGGGCCAGTAGGTCCTGCACCCGGGCTTCGGTGGGGGCCTGGCGGTTTTGGTAAAGCGGCTGGCCTGGCTGGGCGCTGGCGGCGGTAGCGAGCAAGCCCAGTGCCAGCGCGAGATACGTAGTCATGCAAACGAAAGTAGGGGAGTAGTTTGAAACAATCAGGCTGGCCACGCCCGGCGCAGGAAGCGCAGCCAGTTGCCGTGCAGTAGGCCCTCGATGTCCGGGACCGAGTAGCCGCGCCGGGCCAGCAGGTCGGGTAGTTGTTGCAGGTCGGCAATGGTTTCCAGGTCGTAGGGACACTGCTCGCGGCCGAAGGCACCGTCGAGGTCGGTGCCCAGTCCCACGTGCTGGGCGCTGCCCGTCACCTGGCACACGTGGTCGATGTGGTCGAGCACCACCTCCAGGTTGCAGCGCATCCCTAGGGGCGTCGAGGCGCCGCGCACCCAGCCCGGCACCAGCATCCAGGCGTCGAGCGCGGCCCCCATCACGGCGCCGCGCGCGGCCAGCGCCCGCAGCTGCTCGTCGCTGTACTGGCGGTTGTGGGGCACCAGGGCCCGGCAGTTGTTATGGCTGGCCCACACGGGCCCGCCAAAGTGGTCGAGCGCCTCCCAAAAACTGTCGTCGCAGAGGTGCGTGGCATCCAGAATAATATTCAGGCGCTCCATCTCGCGCAGCAGCGCCCGGCCCTGGGGTCCTAGGCCGCCGGTGGCGTCGGTGCCCTGGGCGTAGCGGCCGGGTCCGTAGTGGGCGGGGCCCACGGCCCGCAGCCCATACCGGTGGGCCAGCGCCAAATGCTCCACAGTAATGAGCGAATCGGCCCCCTCCAGGCTCAGAATGTAGCCGACGGGCTTGCGGTCCCTAGGGCGGTCGTCGGCCCACTGGCTCAGGTGCTGCTCCAGGGTGGCGCGGTCGCGCACCTGGGTCATTTCGCCGGCGGCTTCCATGGCCCGGTACCAGGCTAGCTGGCCCTGGGTTTGGGCCCAGGCCTGGGCGGGCGAGTGCCAGCCCGGCAGGGGGTTGCCGGGCGCCACGTAGCGCGCAATCTGGGTGGCTACCACCAGCCCCACGTTGCCCCGGCGCAGCTCGGGCAGGCTCACCACGGCGCGGCCCCGGTCGGGCTTGTCGGTCAGGCCGGCTTCGCGCGCGTTGAGGGCCGCCACGGGCTGGGTCAGGTCGCGGTTCCACTCCAGGGCATTCATGCTCAGGTCGAGGTGGGCGTCTACAATCAGCATGGGCTACAAGGCTACACGGTAAGCACCCGGTCGCGGGCCGCGGTGGGCCACTCCCCGGCCAGGTGGTGGTTTTCGATGGCCACGGCCTGCGCGTAGAGGGCCACCGTGGGGCAAATGTGGTGCGGCAGGCCGTAGAGCACGTCGCCCACCCGGTAGCCGTGGCCGGGCCCGGCCTCCACCACCAGGTGCTCCTCGCTGTGGCCAATGGGGCGCAGCTCGGGCGCATTCAGGAAGGTAACGCGCTTATCCAGCGGGCTTTCGGGGGCAATGGCCTTGTGGCCCAGGTCCAGGCAGAGCGTGGTGGCGGTGGGCTGCGACACTACGCGGCTCAGCACCAGCGCCGCCGGCAAAAAGGGCTGCTCGGCAAAGGCTTGGCCGTAGCCGCCATCCCAATAAATAAACGTGCCGGGGCTGCACTCCACTTCCGGCCGGGCGGCGTGCACGGGAAACGTAGGCGTACCCCCCGCCACGATAACCGGCGCCACCCCCAGGGCCCGCAGCTGCTCGGCCAGCGCGGCCACCGGCGCAAACGCCTGGTGGCAGCGCGCGGTGCGCACGGCCAGGTCTTCGTCGCGCAGGTGGCCGTCGTAGGCGTGCAGGCCCACTACGGTGAGGTGGGGCAAGGCCTGGCACTGCTGGTAAAGCCCTAGGGCCGCCGCCGGGGCCAAGCCCGTGCGGTTCATGCCCACGTTCAGGTCGATGAACACCGGCACTTGCTGCTGGGCGGCCTGGGCCAGTTCGTTGAGCTGGCAAGCAGCTTCGTAGTCGTCGATTAAGCACGAAAAGCGGGTGCGGGGGTACTGCTGCAGCAGGGCGAGCAGGCGGCGCGCCTTGGGCCCCACGGGCTGGTAGGCCAGCAGCACGTCGGGCACCTGGCAGCTGCCCAGCAGCTCGGCCTCGGCAATGGTGGCGCACTTAAACTTGGTGATGCCCGCGGCCAGCGTCAGCTGCACGGCTTCGCGGCTTTTGTGGGTTTTGATGTGCGGCCGCAGCCGCCCGGGGTCGTCTACGTGCGAGGTGAGCAGCGCCAGGTTGTGCGCCACCCGCGCGGGGTACACCACTAGCGCCGGCGTGTCGAGCGCCGCCACATCCGCAATTTGATACCACTCCTGCATATTCCTAACCATCAGTAAGGCAGCTTGCTACACTAATTCAAACAGCGCCTCAATCTCGACCGGAATGTTATCGGGTAGCGAGCCGAAGCCCACGGCGCTGCGCACGCCCACGCCGTGGTCGGGCCCCCACACCTGGGCAAACAGCTCGCTGCACCCGTTGATGACGTAGGGGTGCTTCTCAAAATCGGGCGTGCAGTTGACCATGCCCAGCACCTTCAGCACGCGCTTGACTTGGTTGAGGCTGCCGAGGTGGGCCACAATGGTGGCCAGGATGGTGAGGCCCACCTGCCGGGCGGCCAGCTTGCCGCCCTCCTGGTCGATAGCGTCGCCGATGCGCCCGATAAGCAGGCTCTTATCGTCTTGCACCGGCCCGTGGCCCGATACGTAGAGGTACTTGCCCTCAACCAGGCAGGGCTTATATACGCCTAGGGGGGTAGGCGCCGGAGGCAGGCGCAGACCGGTTTGCGCAAAGTTTTCGTCGGGAGTAGGCATCGGGTAATGTAGTTGTAAAGCAGATTTTTGCTGGTGAGCGTGCCCGCTGCCCTCGTGGCAGGCACCCAAACTAATTCGCTGCAAGTAGGCTTCAAAACACCAAAACCTGGCTTAGAGGCCGCGCGAAAGTAAAGGGCTTCCTGCCGCTGGGGGCAGTAGGCTGGTCGGCCAGTTTAGTATACCTAATATGGCCCTAGGGGCCGGGGGTGGGGTAAACATCCGCGCCATATGCACTACTGCTCTAAGCGCCTGCTGGCCGGCGTGAGGCGCTACTTGCGGCTAACCGGCGAAATGCCCGCGTGGGTGGGCACCACGGGTTGGATGCTGCCGTCGGGGTTAAACGTCAGCTTGTCCAGGCATACTTCGCGGTGGAAGCCGGCGTTGCCGCCCATCGTAATGCCCTGCGGATACGTGAAGCGGTGGTACACCAGGTACCACTCGTCGCGCCCCGGCACCTGCACGGTGCTGTTGTGGCCCGTGCCGTAAATGCCGGCGGCGGCATTTTTGCTGATTACCAAGTTATTGGTTGGCACCGTAATGGGGCCTAGGGGTGCGGTGGCCGTGCCGTAGCGCACTTGGTAGTCGGGGCTGCGGGTGTCATTCTCGCTCCACATGAAGTAGTACGTACCGTTGCGAAAAAACACGTGCGCGCCTTCGCGAAACGTTTGGTCGGGCGTCAGCACCCGCGTGGTGCCGGGCCTAAGGCTCACCAAATCGTCGCTCAGCTCGGCGCCGGCCAGGTAGCCGTTGCCCCAGTACAGGTAGTTTTTGCCGCTTTGGGGGTCGTGAAATACGGCCGGGTCAATCTGCTGGCCGCCCGGCACGCCGGCGGGCCGCTGGTCGAGCAGTGGCCGGCCCGCGTCGGTGAAGGGCCCGGTGGGACTGTTGCTCGTGGCTACCCCAATCTTGGCGTCGGCGCAAAAATAGTAGGCGTAGCGGTAGCCGGTGGCCGTTTTCTGCTCGATGATGCACGGGGCCCAGGCCCGGGTTTTGGCCCAGCTCACCTGCTTGGGCAAATCCAGGATGACGCCCTCGTCGCGCCAGTGCACCAAGTCGGGCGAGGAAAACGACTTGAAGTAGGTGCCCGACCAGCCCGCAAAGCCGTCGCTAGTGGGGTAGAGGTAGTAGCGGCCGGTTTGCTCGGCGTACAGCGCGGCTGGGTCGGCGTAGTAGCCGGGGAGAGCGGGGTTGCTGGTGGCCTGCACCGCCACGCTAAACGTGCGCCGCCCGGCGCCCCGCCCCACGGTGTAGCGAACGGGCCCTAGGGCAAAGTTTTGGGGGCCGGCCGGCGCCACGGGCAGCCCAAACGTAGTGAGGCCGGGGTCGAAGGCGCGCAGGCTGGTGCCTGGCTGCACCAGCAGCGTCACCCGGCCGGTGGCCGTGTCCACGGCCGTATTCTGGGGGCGGATGGCGGGGTTTTGGGTGAGGCGCCACACGTCGGCCGGGCGCAGCCAGCGGGCGGCCAGGCGGCTGGCCTCGGCGGCCGTGAGGGGCAGCACGGTGCCGTGGCGGGGATGAAAATTCATGCTCACTTCCCCGTCTACCACCTGAAAGTGCGTCAGGTCGCGGGTGCGGGTAAACTGGTAGCGGCCCTGGGTGTACATGTCGTACATCAAGATGTAATCGGGGGAGTTGTTGAGCTTGAAGGTGCCCGCGCCCTCCACCGGGCTGCTGGTTTGCTGCACGTACTGGTCGCGCAGCACGTAGCCGCTGGTCAGGTGGTCGCTCACGGCAATCTTGATGCCGTTGCCCTGGCCTTCGGTCTTGAAAAAGAGGTAGTACTTGCCGCCCGTGGCCACAATGTCGCCGTCGATGCACGAGCCATTGGTGGGCGACTGAAACAGCTGCCTGGGCTCGCCCTCTAGGTCGGTAAAGTCCTGGTTGGCGTAGGCGTAGTAGATTTTGTCGGGCTGGTCGCCGTACTTCAGCGAGAAGTAAACCAAGTACTTGCCCGCCTGGGCGTCGTAAATGGTTTGCGGGGCCCACACGCGCTTGAGGGTTTCCTGGCCGGGGTACTTCTGCTGAAAGTTGATGGCGCTAGATTTCCAGGTCAGCAGGTCGGTTGAGCGCAGCAGCACCAAGCCCCGGTTCGAGTCCCAGCCCTTGGCCGACACCATGTCGGTGGCCGCCATATAAAACGACTGGCCATCGGCCCCGCGCAAGATGTGCGGGTCGCGCACCCCGCCGGTCTGGCTGATGGCGGCCGAGCTTACCACGGGCTGGTCGCCATTCAGGGCCACGTAGCGGTAGCCATCGGGGCTCAGGGCGAAGTGGATGGCTTCTTCGGCTTTGCTGTTGCCGGTGAAGTAGGCGAAGAGGTAAGCGCTGTAAGCTGGCAGGGCTTGCCGCCTAGGGGGCCGGGCCGCCGCAGGGCCCGCCAGGCACCAGGCGCCGAAGAAAAACAGCAAAGGCAGGAAACGGGACATAAGAGCAGGAAGAGGCTGTTTTGAGAAGTGATAAGGGCGAGCCTGACGTTCTTTTTTACCACAGGTTATTACCGGCGAGTTCTTGGCTAGTTGCTAGCGCAGCTCGCTTACCAGCGTGGTGATGGAGCGCGGCGCCACGGCCAGCGGCTGGCCAGCCGCCAGCGCCGGGCCGGGCTGCAAGTTGGCCGTGGCCGAGGTCACGAACGCCTGGCTGCGGCCCAGGCGCCGCCGGCCGGCCAGCACCAGCTGCACGGTGGCCGGCGTGTCGTGGTCGTTCACCACCACGGTTACCAGCTGCCGGCCGCCGGGGCTTTGGTACGCAGACACCAGCAACTGGCCCGCGCGGGCCGAGTCGGCCAGCTGGGCGTGCAGGCGCACGGCGCCGGGGCGCACAAAGCGGCTGTAGTTGCCCAGGGCCCACAGCATTTTGCTGGGGTAGAACTGGCCGTCGGCCTTGTTTTGGTCGATGTACACCAGGCCGTCCTTGTAGTCGTAGGGCGAGATGGCCAGCCACCACTGCCAGGCGGCCGCGTTGCCCACGGCCAGGTCGGCGTGGATGGTGCGGGCCAGGTACAGGGCCGGCGCCATGCCCAGGTCGCGCGGCCCGCCGTTTATTTCGCCCTCGTTGCCGCCCAAAATGCAGTACTCGCTTTGCCAGTAGCTGAGGCCCGGCACCGCCGCCACCCGCGCCGCCAGCTGCCGGCGCACGACCGCGGCCGCCGCGGCGGGCGAGGTGGTGAAGTAGCTGTGCCCCGCGATGATGGGCGCCACCCCAGGGGTAGCGCCCAGGTAAGTAGGCGCCGCCTTATCGCCAAAAAACGCGGCTAGCTGGTCGCCCCGGCCGGGCTTGTCGGCGGTTTCCAGCAGGTAGGTGAGCTTGCCCGCCTCGGTTACCAGCACCCGCGTGGGCAGGTGCTGCTGCCCTAGGGCCGTGGCTACGGCCCGGGCCACGCCGGCCAGCTCGGGGTTGCGGGCGGGGGTGCCCTCCTGGCCGCCGTTCCAGTCCCACTGCGGCTCGTTGAGGGGGCTGAGGTAGTTGAAGGTGATGCCTGTGGCCTGGGCCACGCCCGCCACCACGGTGGCGCAGTAGGTGCCCAGGGCCGCGTAGTTGGCGGGGGCCAGGTTGGTTTGGGCCTGGTCGGCGTGGGCTTTGCCGTTTATCGTCAGGCCAACGGGGGGGCTGTTCAGAAACCCCAAAAACTGCCGCACCCCGCGCTTGTGGGCCGCCTGCAGAAACCACTGCTGCCCGGCCTGCCGCGTGAAGTCATACGTGCCGTCGGGCCGCAAAAACGACTCAGCCCGCCGCCACTCGTCTTTGATGTCGCTGCCCGCGCCCTGCTCGGCGCTGCCCGCCCCAATGTTGAAGCGCCACATACTCAGGCCAATGCCGCTGGGCTGACCGCCGGGCCCCGCCGCAGTGCTAAACAGCAGGTCGGCAATGGCTTCCTTCTTCGCTGCCGGCCACTGGCCTACAAACTGGCAGCTCCAGGCATCGGAAGCGGCGAAGTTGGCAATGGTTTGGTAGGGCCGGGCGGGGTCGATGCGCACCGTGGTAATAGCCTGCTGGCCGCGGGCGGGGCCGGCGGCCAGCCCCAGCGCTACCAGGCCAAACCCCAGCCGGGACAACTGCGTGGAAAAGAACATAAGCAAGAGAGTAGTAAAGGCCGGCTCCCGCCGCCGGTAGCCCTAGGGCACGGGCGGGCGCCGTAGCCCCGCCCCGCAGCCTGGCCTGTAAAGAACGCTTGGTAGGCTTACGTGCCGCGCCCGGCCTACTAATGCTCTGCGCCGGGGCTGCTTGCCAGCGCAGTAGCCTAGGCGCCGCGGGCTTACTCGTTGAGCACGGCCGCGGCGGGGTGCAGCTCGCTCAGGATGGGATGGTCGAGGCCGCTGAGGGTGGCCTGCCGGGGCTTGAGCAGCTCCAGCACCGTCACCTGGTTCTGGCCTGGCTTCAGCCACTCGGCCGGCACGTACAGGGTTTGCTGGGGGCCGATGGCCCAGTAGCGGCCCAGGTTATGGCCGTTTACCCACACCACGCCCTTGCCCCACTGGCGCATGTCGAGGTAGGTATCCTGGGGCTGGGCGAGGCTGAAGGTAGCTGCCCGCAGCACTGGGCCGCTGGTGGCCGTGGGGGCTGGGCCGGCGCTGGCCACCACCGCGGGCGCGCTGGCAAAGGGCAGGCCGTACATCTGCCAGCCCGTCAGCTCGTTGCCCCCTAGGGTCACGCTTTTGGTAATGCCCTTGGTGTTTTGCAGCAGGTACGCGCCGTAGTTGATGCGGCCCAGGTTCTCGACCAGAATATCGAGCTGCACCCGGCCGGCCGGCAGCTGCAGCAGCAGGCTGTCCTGGCGCTCGCGGCGGTCGAGGGTGCCCACGCGCTGGCCATTCACCAGCACCACGGCGTAGTCGCGCAGGTCGCGCAGCTTCAGCAGCTGCTCGCCGCCGTGGCTCGTCACCACAGCCGTGCGGTAGAGCACGAAGCCGTAGGGTTGCTTGAGGTTTTCGAAGGTGAGGGGCCTAGGGCTGCGCACGGGCTGGGGCAGGCGCGCGAGCAGGGGCACGGCCCGCGTGAGCTGCACGGCGGGCAGGGCCATGCTGGGCTTGGCGGCCGGCACAGGCGGCAGGGCGGGCGCCCCGGCCGGGCGGTACTTGGCAATGACCTCGCGGAAGGCCCGGAACTTGGCCGTGGGGTTGCCGGCCTCGTCGAGGGGCGCGTCGTAGTCGTAGGAGCTGATTTGGGGCTCGTACTCGGTGCCGGGACCTTTGTAGTTGGCCCCGTTCATAAACCCGCGGGTGGTGCCGCCGTGAAACATGTACATGTTGATGCTCATACCCGCCCGCAGCACCGAGTCGAGGCCGGGCGTGTACTGCGCGGCCGGCACGGTGTGGTGCTGGGTGCCCCACCAGTCAAACCAGGCGGGGTACCACTCGGCCACGTAGTAAGGGCCGTGCCCGTCGTGGCTGGCGTTCACCAGCTGGCGAATCTGGCTGGGCTTGTCCACGCCGTTCACGGCGGGCAGCAGGCCGAGCAGGTGGCCCTTGGCCACGTCGGGGCCGGGGTCGCAGGTATACAGCAGCCCGTCGAAGCCAGCCTGCTCAAACAGCCGCTTGTTTTGGGCCAGGTACGCCTTGTCGGCCCCGTAGCTGCCGTACTCGTTCTCGACCTGCACCAGCAGGATGGGCCCGCCGTGGTTGACTTGCAGCGGGGCCAGCTGCTTGCCCACGGCCTGCAGGTAGCGGGAGTAGGCCGCAATGTACTGCGGCTCCTGGCTGCGCACCTTCAGGCCGGGCACGTTCTGGAGCCAGTAGGGGTAGCCGCCAAACTCCCACTCGGCGCACACGTAGGGGCTCGGGCGCAACACCACCCACAGGCCTTCTTCCTGGGCCATCTTCACGAACGCGGCCACGTCGTTGTTGCCCGTAAAATCGTACTGGCCCGGCTGAGGCTCGTGCACGTTCCAAAACACGTAGGTGCCAATGGTATTCAGCCCCATGGCCTTAGCCATTTTGAGGCGCGCGCGCCAGGCTTCGCGCGGAATGCGCGGGTAGTGCAGCTCGCCCGAAATCAGCTGCAGGGGCTGCCCGTCCAGCAAAAACTGGTTGGTACCCAGGGTAAACGTGTGGCGCGGCGCGGGGGCGGGCGTGGGCCGGGGCCGGGGGGTGGCGCCGCTCAGGCCCAGGGTGAGGAGGAGGGCAGCCAGGGAAGAGCCGGAGAAAACACTACGCATGCGCATGAGCGGGAAAGGAAGGAGCCGTTGCCAGGCAGCCGGCCGGTAGGGAAGTAGGTGTCAGCCCACAAAGCTACCCGGCCGGCCTAGGGCCACCGGGGGCCGGTTTTCGGCAAAAGAGGGGGGCAAACTTAGCGGCCGCCCCGCTACGGCGGCACTGGGTGGGCGCGCTGCTCGTAGCAGCCCAGGCTCGCTGCGCCGCCCAAACCCCTAGGGCCATTGGCGCGGCCCGAGCACCAAACTACCGCTGGCCGCTAGCCGGGCGGGCGCTACTGCGGCTGGCCCAGCAGCCAGGCGTGGGCGGCGGCTTCGCTTTCGAAGCGCTGGATGGTGAGCGAGCCGATGGCCGAGGAGCTTTGGTTGAGAATCTGGGCCAGCGAGAGGCGCGTGAAGACGTCGCTGGCCAGCAAAATAGCCTCAATTAAGTGCGCGGGGCGCGGTACCCGCTGGCCAATCCAGTACTCGGTTACCCAGCTTTTTTCGGCTTCGCTCAACGGGGCCAGCAGGCGCTGGTCGCTGATAAAGCGGGTCCAGCGGCGCGCTACCAGCAGCTGGCCAAGCCGGGTGCCCAGCTCAACGAAGCTGCCGGCCTCCCGCTTGCCCGCGCCGTAGCAAATGACGCCGTAGCCCGCGGGGTGCTCGCGCACGTAGCCCGCGGTATTCTCAAAGTAAAGGGGCAGGCTGGTAAACGGCATAGCAAAGTGAAGAGCCGCGAAAGTACCCCGCCGGCTGCCTAGTATCCTAGGGGCCAGCGCAGTTTAAGCGGTTGGCGGGGAGCTAGCTTTGACTTGGGCCAGCCGCCGAGCCCCTAGGGGCTAGTACAGCTTAAACAGCGGCTTGACGCCGGCCAGCGTTTCGCCAAAGCGCTCGCTAGCCCTAGCCTGCTGGTAGGTTTCGGCGGCGTCTTTGGCGCGGCGGGTTTCGTCGGCAATCACCTTGGTGGCGCGCTCGGGCTTAATGAGGTTGTCCTGCTGGCCCTGGGCAATGGCGGCCCGAATGGCGGCGCTGTACTGGTTGGTGATGACGGGCAGGCGGTCGGTGAGGCTCTGCAGCTGCTGGGCCAGCTGCACCACGGCCTCGGCCGAGTTGTTGGCGGGCGTCAGGTAGCTGTCGGGGTCCAGGATGTCGGGCTGGTTTTGGGCGCGGGCAAAGGCCTGGTCGAGGGCCGTGAAGCGGGCGGGCAGCGAGGCCGCCACGTAGTTGCTCATGCGGCCCACGTTGGCCACGTCGAGGGCGCTGGGGGCGGGCTGGCCGGCGGGCGGCGCCGTGTAGTAGGCCGAGATATCCTCCTGGTAGGCCGCCAACTGCACGTAGGGCCGGTACAGCTGGCTCAGCTGGTGCTGCAGCACGCTCAGTTCGTTGTCTAGAGTCAGCAGCGAGGCCTGGTTGTCGGCGCGGGCCGCGTCGAGGGCCGTGAAGAAGTCGAGCGTGGGGCGCAGGCCCTGCTCGATGGTCGTGACCTGGGCGGCCGAAAACCCGTCGCTGCTCAGGCTGCTGGCGCGCACGCTGGTTAGCAGCTCGCCCACTGCGTTTAGCATGGGGCCCACCGTGGGCAAGGTTTTCACCAGCGAGTTGGTGGTGAGGTGGGCAGCCAAATCGACCAGGCGGCGGCCCTGGTTTTTATCCACCACCTTCTTCGCCACCAGCGACTTGGTGTAGTCGACCAGCGAAATCCCCAGGGGGTTGGCGTCGGTGGGCGACGAGAGGGCGGCTTGCTCGTTGGCGTTGCGCAGGGCCTGCACCAGGGCGCGCAGCTGCGAGAGGCGGCTGTGGCACACCAGCAGCAGGTCGGCGGTGGCGCGCACGTTGTTTTTGGCCAGCGAGAAGCGGGTGCTCTGACTCAGTTTCTGGCCCGCCAGGTAGCTCGTAAACTTGCCCCCCAGGTCGTTGTAGGCGCGCTGCTGCTGGCGGTAGCTCAGGCGCAGGCTATCCACGCGGCGCGTCAGCAGCAGCACTGTGGCCTGGGCCTGGCTCAGCTGCTCCTCAGCGGTAGGCGGCGCAGGGCGCGGGGCGGGCGCGCTGGGGGTAGCCGCCGGGGCGGCGGCCGTGGCGTCGGTGGCCGCTGGGGCGGCGGTTTGGGCCAGCAGGGTGGCCGGCAGCAGGGCCAGGCTGCCCAGCAGGCCGGCGGCAATAGCGGTAAATTTCACGAGCAATGGGGCACTAACTAGGCGTGAGCACGAAATTACGCCCGCCTCCCGGCAAATAAGGTGCCTGTTTGCCCCTGGCGGCCCAGCTTATAGCCCTAGGGTCGGCCGCGGCCCCAACGCCAAACACCGGGCCCGCTCGCGCCAGCCCGGTGTCGTCCGGTTTGTTCTTGCTTTAGTGCCGCGCCGGCCTTCTTAAAAGCCCGTTATCCGCACGCCGAACGCCAGCGTCTGGGCCTGCGGGCCCTGCCCGTCGTGAAACAGCTTGTTCAGGTTATACTTGGCAAAGAGCGTCAGCTCGCCGTAGCCGATGGTGCCCTGCAGGCCGTACTGCCAGTCCTGCAGGTTGTAGCTGCCGTGGTCTTTGTCCTTGTAGGTATTGCCGTTCTCAAAGTACTTGAGCTTGGTCCAGCTGCCCAGGCGGTAGCCCACGAAGCCGCCCGCCCCTAGGGTGAACGTGCGCTGGAAGTGCTGGTCGCGGAAGTTCAGCTGCAGCATTAGCGGCAGGTTGATGGCCGAGGTGGCCAGCTTGGTTTTCTGGTACTGGCGGCCGTTGGTTTCGGGCGTCACGTAGGTATAGCCGTTCTGGTTCACCCACTTGTTGTTGCCTTCCAGCATGTAGTTGTTGAAGGCGAACTCGGGGCCGACGAGCAGGTTCAGGGGGCTGTGCTTGCCGCCCAGGCGCTGGTGGTAGGTCATGCCGATGTTGACGTAGCGCGAGCCCCAGGGCCGCAGGTCGATATCGTTGTTGCGGGGCGCGGCGGCCGGGCCGCCGCGGTTTACCAGCGCGTTCAGGCCAAAGTCAAACACCAGGTCGGTGCCCGAAGCCTTTTCCGCGAAGCGCTTTTCGCGCACCGAGTCGCGGTTGGCCTGGCGGTCGGGGCGGGTGGCGGGGGCGCGGGGCGTGTCGTTGGTCTTGCGGTCGGTATTAACGACCACGCCAAACTTCTTTTCCAGCAGCACTTCCACCTTGTTGCTGGGGCCATAGGGCCGCTGGCCGGGCTTGTTCTTGTAGGTCGTTACCTTGATTTCCTCGGGTAGCCCCTGGCCCGGCTGGTCCTGGTTGGGAAAGAACTCCAGGGTCACCTTGTCGGTGGGGGCCGTTTTGGCGGCCGCATCGGCCCGCTGAATGTAGGTGCCCAGGCGGGCCACCAGCGAGTCGAGGTGGTACTGGGGCAGTTGGCGCAGCTGCTGGGCGTCGCGCACCTGCAGCGTCATCACCGCCTGGTTGGGCAGGCGCACCACAATGGTATCGGTAAGGGCGGGGCGGGTTTGGGCCTGGGCGGCGAAGGCGAGCAGGCTAAGGGCGAGGGCAGAAAAAACAGCTTTCATGGGTGCAAGGGGGTAGGGGAGGCGCCTAGGGGGCACCCCGAGCTAAAGACTGGGAAAGGAATAGTAGGGAAATAACCGGCTGGCTTAGAGCCGGATGGTGCGCGATAGCACCCGGTCGCCGAGGTGAGCCTGCACGGTCACGGTTTCGGGCAGGCCGGTAGCCTCGGCCAGGCTCACCGGCTCGCCGCGCAGGGCGTGGCCGGCCTGGCGCAGCACCCCGCCCAGGCGCAGGTGTCGCCGGGGCTCGGCGGCGGTTTCGTTGGCCGCCGGGCCAAGGGCCGCCACCACCGGCTCGGGCGAAGCCGCCGGCCGGTTGCCGCGCCGCACTTCTACTTCGATAACCTGCAGCTGCGGCGAAGCCGCGGCCAGCACCGACGCTGCGGGCTGGGTAGTGGGCTGGCTGCTCGGGGTTTTCCGCCCCCCTAGGGCCAGCTGGGGGTCCGCGGCCGCGTCCGGCTGCGGGGTAGTGGGTGGTAGGGCAGCTGCTGGGCGGTGCGCCGTGGCGGGGCGGCGCAAGGCGGCAGTGCGGGCTACCGGACTGCTAGATGACGAACCCCCCAGGCCGGTTGCCTGAGCGGTAAAAATTTCGCGGTTTTTTTGGCGACGCCCCGTTTCAGCGGCCAGTCGGGCCGCCGGGGCCTGGCGCTGCCCGGTGGCTGGCGGCGTAGCTGGGGTAGCCGCCAGCGCCGCCTGCGCAGCAGCTGGCTCGGTGCCCGGCGCGGAAGCTAGTGCTAAGCTGCTGGTGGCGGCAGTCTCGCCCGTAGCAGTCCCCCCAGGGCCGGCCGGCTGGCGGCTGCCGCGCGAAGCGGCGGCTACGGGCCCACGGGCCGCCTGGCGGGTGCCCCACCACAGGCCGGCGCCCCCGGCCAGCACAAACAGCAGCAGGCTGGCCGCAACAGCCAGCCGCCCCCAGGCTACCACTGGCCGCCGGCGCTGGCGGGGCCGCAGGTGCTCGTCCTCCAGGCGCTCCCACAGCTCGCGCCGGGGCGGCGTGGCGTGCCCCGCCAGCCCGGCGCGAAACTGCGCATCGAGCGGGTCAGCCGCGGCGGCAGCCTCGTCGGCCGCCGCGGCGGTGCGGGCCTGCAGGCGCGCCCACAGGTCGGCGGGCGGCGGCGTGGCGTGGCCGTCGAGCTGCTGGCGAAAAAGGTCATCTAGCTCATTAATCATTCGTACTTGCTAATTTTTAGAAAGCTCTCTGCTCTAAATTTATTCAACAACGCTCAGTAGCCTATACTACTAAGCTGTGCGCTGCTAGCTATTAATCGTGGAAGGACTAATTCGCCGCTGCAGCAGGGCCCGCGCCTTGCTGAGCTGCGACTTGCTGGTGCCCTCCGTGATGCCCAGCAGCTCGGCTATCTCGGGGTGCGAGTAGCCTTCCAGAGCGTAGAGGTTGAACACGGTGCGGTAGCCGGCGGGCAGCGCCTGCAGTAGGGCCAGCAGCTCCTCGGCTTGCAGCTGGGTGTCAGCGGTAGCGGGGGTCGCGGCCAGATTTTCGGGCTGCGCAAAGTCCTCGAACGAAAGGGTAAGCGGCTCGCGGCGGCGCAGCTCCATCAGGGCCTGGTTGACCATGATGCGCCGCACCCACCCCTCAAACGAGCCCTCCTGCCGAAACGTGGGCAGCGCCTGAAACACCTTGGCGAAACCCAGCAGCAGGGCTTCCTCGGCATCTTCGGGCCGCTTGAGGTAGCGGCGGCACACGGTCAGCATCAGCCCCGCAAACTGGTTGTAGAGCTGGCGCTGGGCGCGGGGGTCGCCGCGCAGGCAGGCGGCAATCAGGTCAGCATCGGTCACAGCGTGGAAAGTAGCGTTTGGGCAGAAAGGCAGGTGGTTGGGGCGTTAGATGCCGCCTAGGGCCTAGGGGTTGCCCAGAGCGGAAAGTTTTTTGTACAAAAAAGCCCCGCCGGGGTGGGCGGGGCGAAGGTTGGCGGAAGGACTGTGCTCACTTGTCATTGCGAGCGCAGCGCCGCAATCGCAATCCGGACGGCATCCGAACATTGTGCTGGTGCGATTGCCGCGCTGCGCTCGCAATGACAGACGATAATTGTGGTAATAGCCCGCGCTAGTCGCGGTAGTTGAGGGCCGGCTGGCGGTTGCCGAGCAGGGGCTTGTACACGTAGCCGCCGACTTTCTGCTTCAGTTCATCTTTGGCCTTCGCCACCAGCTCGGGCTGGGTGAAGAGGTCGATGGCGGTGAGGGTCATGGTTTTAGCGGCTACCAGCATCCCCTTGCTGCCGATTTCAAGGCCGCTGCACGCCACGGCCTGCCAGCTGTGGGCGGGCGTGCCGGGTATCCAGGTGGCGGCCGTCAGGCCCACGGTGGGCACCACGTAGCTTACGTCGCCCACGTCGCTGCTGCCGCCCAGGTCGCGGGCCAGGTAGGGCTGCACCTGCGCGGCCTGCGCCACCGGCGGTGCGGGTGCCCCTAGGGAGGCCTGGATTTTCTGGCCAAAGGCCATTTCCTCGGGCGTGTAGCTGGCACCGCCCACCTGCTCCAGATTCTGCTGCAGGTCGTGGGCCAGGGTTTCGTTGACGAGTAGGTCGTGGGTGCCGCCGATGATTTCGTAGTCCATGGTGGTGCCGGTGCCCAGGGCCGCGCCCTCGGCGGTTTTCACCAGGCGCTCGAACACAGCTTGCGCGTCGGCCCGGTTGGGGTGGCGCACGTAGTAGTACACCTCCGCGAAGTCGGGCACCACGTTGGGCGCCTTGCCGCCGCTGGTGATGACGTAGTGGATGCGCGTTTCCTGGGGCACGTGCTCGCGCAGCATGTTGGCCATGTTGTCCATTGCCTCCACGCCGTCGAGGGCGCTGCGGCCGCGCTCGGGGGCCGCCGCCGCGTGCGCCGCCACCCCATGGAAGCGGAACTTGGCCGAGACGTTGGCGATGTACTTGCCAGCCATGGTGGCGTTCTCGCTGGCGGGGTGCCAGTGCAGCACCGCGTCCACGCCGTTGAACAGGCCCTCGCGCACCATATACACCTTGCCGCTGCCGCCCTCCTCGGCCGGGCAGCCGAATACCTTCACCGTGCCGTGCAGCTTGCCTTCCTTCAGCAGCTTTTGCAGCTCCAGGCCCGTAGCCACGCTGGCCGTGCCAAACAGGTTGTGGCCGCAGCCGTGGCCGGCATTCTGGCCGGCAATGGGCGTTTTCTCGGCCACCGCCTGCTGCGAAAGGCCCGGCAGCGCGTCGTACTCGGCCAGAATGCCGATGACCGGCTGCCCGCTGCCATACGTGGCCACGAAGGCCGTGGGGATGCCCGCCACGCCCGCCTGCACCGCAAAGCCGTGGTCGCGCAGGGTCTTTTGCAGCAGCGCCGAGCTCTGGGTTTCCTTGTAGCCCACCTCCGCAAAGCCCCAAATGCGCTGGGCCAGCTGGCGGTAGTCGGCGTAGTGCGCCTGCAGGTCTTGCAGGGCCTCGGCCTTCAGAGGCGCGGCCGGGGGGGCAGGGGCCGGCCGAAACGCCAGCAGCCCGGCGCCAAGCAGGAGGCCTAGGAGGTAATGTTTTTTCATGCAATCAACTGGTTGGGAATTGCCCAAAAGTAGCGGCTAGGCGCGTTGAATAAACCAACTAATTACCGGAGTGCTACAGTGCTACCACGCGCCCTGAAGCTGAGCAGTGCCCCTAGGGCCTGTCGGCGTTGCATTGCAAGCCGCTAGCACTGTGCTGTCGAAAAAACAAAAGCACGTCATGCTGAGCTTGCCGAAGCATCTCTACTGGGTACGACTGGCGCGGTAGAGATGCTTCGGCAAGCTCAGCATGACGTGCTTTTGTTTTCGGTGATGCTCTCTTCTCTAAGGACGCACCTCACTTCTCATACTGTCCCACGCTGAGCATCACCAGCGTGCAGGCCTCCTCGGTTTGGATACCGGCGGCCTGGGCTTTCTGCTCCAGCTCGGGGTTTTCGGTGCCGGGATTGAAGATGATGCGGCGCGGCTTCAGGCCCAGGATATAGTCGTACCAGCCGGGTTGGTTTTGCGGGCCCACGTACAGCGTTACGGTATCAATACCAGCCTCTTGCGGCCGGTCAGTGTGGATGTCGAGGCCGGCCACCTGGCCTTTGCGGATGCCCACTGGCACTACTTCGTGTCCGTGGCGCTTGAGCTGGTGCACGGCGCGGTAGGCGTAGCGGTCGGGGTTGTCGGTGGCACCTAGGACTAAGGTTTTCATGTCGATAAGTTAAAAATCGTTTGTCATGCTGACGAAGGAAGCATCTTGTCAGGGTAGAACAGGGCTAGCCGTTCCGACCTGACAAGATGCTTCCTTCGTCAGCATGACAACGATTATAAAACAAATGGGTTCTAATGCCGCGCCGCCACTGCCAGCGCCTCCGCCACCCGTTCCCCGTCCATGGCGGCGCTCACGATGCCGCCCGCGTAGCCCGCACCCTCGCCGCAGGGGTAGAGGCCGGCCACCACCGGGTGCCCTAGGGTATGGTGGTCGCGCGGGATGCGCACCGGCGACGAGGTGCGGCTCTCGACACCCACAATCTGGGCCGCGTTGGTGGCAAAACCGGGAATCTTGCGGCCGAAGGCGCGGAAGCCCTGCCGCAGCCGCTCGCTGAGGGCGGGGCCGAGCACGGCGTCCATTTCCACGGGCACCAGGCCGGGCTGGTAGCTGGTTTCGAGCAGGGTAGGGGACAGCTTCTGCTGCAAAAAGTCACCTAGGCGCTGGGCGGGGGCTAGCTGGGTATTGCCCGCCAGCTGGCAGGCGCGCTGCTCTATTTCCTGCTGCCAGCGCAGGCCGGCCAGCGCGCCGTGGCGGGCCACGTCCATGTCGGCCAGCTCCACGGCGGCCACGATGCCCGAGTTGGCAAAGCGCGAGTCGCGGCGGCTGGGGCTCATGCCGTTTACCACCACCTCGCCGGGCGCGGTGGCCGCCGGCACGATGAAGCCGCCCGGGCACATGCAAAACGAGAACACGCCGCGCTGGGCGTCGCGCACCTTGGTTTGCTCGACCAGCGCGTAGCTGGCGGCCGGCAAGATGCCCCGCTCGGGTTGCCCGTACTGCGCCGCGTCAATCAGGCTTTGCGGGTGCTCCACGCGCACCCCTAGGGCGAAGGGCTTAGCCTCAATCGCTACCCCGCGCCGGTGCAGCAGCTCGTAGATGTCGCGGGCCGAGTGGCCGGTGGCCAGCACGGTGGCCTCGGCCTCCAGGGCTTCACCAGTCTGCGTGACCACCCCGCGCAAGCGGTTGTTTTCCAAGATTAAATCTTCGACCCGCGTCTCAAACCGCACCTCGCCGCCGGCCTCGATGATGGCATCGCGCAGGCTCTGCACCACGGCGGGCAGCTTGTTGGTGCCGATGTGGGGGTGGGCATCGACCAGGATATCGGGGGTGGCGCCGTGCTGCACCAGCCGCCGCAAGATGCGGCCCACGTCGCCGCGCTTGGTGGCGCGGGTATAGAGCTTGCCATCGGAGTAGGTGCCCGCGCCGCCCTCGCCAAAGCAGTAGTTGGAGTCTGGGTGCACGAGGTGCTCCTTATTAAGGGCGGCCAGGTCGCGGCGGCGGGTGCGCACGTCCTTGCCGCGCTCCAGCACGATGGGCCGGATGCCCAACTCGATGCAGCGCAGCGCCGCAAACAGCCCCGCCGGCCCGGCCCCCACGATGAGCACCCGCTGCCGCGCCTGCCGCACGTCGGGGTATTCAAACCACGGCCCCAGCAGCTCGCGGGCGGGGGCGGGCGTGGCGCGGTCGTATACGTCGGCCCGCAGGCGGATGAGCGGCCGGCGGCCCCGCGCATCGAGCGAGCGCTTGCGGATGTGCACAAAATCGGCTTCGCCGGGGCGCAGGCCGGCGGCGGCCAAAATGGCCGCGTAGCGGGCCAGCTCGTCGTAGGCTACCTCGGGGGCGAGGGCCAGGTCTAGTTCGTGTTTCATACAGCAGGCGAACGGGAGTTAGCCGTTAAGCAAGCGCAAATTTACGATGGGGGGCGGGATGGGTGGGTTGGCTTATACTTGCGGCTGCTATGTTAGCCGGCCTAAGTAACACAAGTAGCATAAATAACTTTAGAAAAAGACAGTAATGGCAACGGATGGAGTTAAAATAATTGATGGCGATACTGCTCACGATACTTATTGGGGTATGATGGACTTGTATGATATCGGTGCTGAATTCGATGTTATAGATAAAGAATTTCCGCTTGTTCAGAGTGATTACTTTGATGATTTTGATAATGAGATTTACGTTACAGCTTGCGCGCTAGCTCTATGGGAAATCGGTCAAATGAATGAGGAAAAATTAGTTTATATTAAGTCAGTTCTAACTAAAGGAGCTTGCGTGAAGGAGTGGGCTAGTCACGATGAAAAGGCTGGTAAAGCAAGGCAAAAAGAACTAGATAAATTTTGGAAGAAGATAAGCCAGGTAAAAACGACGCCAAGGGCGAAGAAGAAGTATAGAAAAATAACAAACCTGTATTTTAGCCCCGACGACTTACTGACATTTCAACTCGAAGACGGAAACTATAGGGCGGTCATTTGCACGTCGATAGACCAATACAGAGGGCAGTGTAATTATATTCTGGTTCCGACAACCTACAACTCGAATAAAAAACCAGCAGTGGAAGATATGATAAATGAAGAAATATTGGGTAGAACAATCGGTAGTAGCTACGACCCGCAGACTGTGAGGGAAATGCAGCCAGGAATTGATAGAATCTGGAGTCTTTCAGGTGGCGATTGTAATTTCTTTTTCGGGTTAATTATGCACGCGGTAGACCACAAGGATTTTATCAATTTCAAAGAAAAATTTGAAAGGGTTGGTACGCTAAAGATAGTGGACGGGCTTAAGAGAATGGGTTCATTTGGCTATGAAAGCAGCTTTGATAGGTTTGAAAATATTTTTAGTGATTTAGAAAATCACATAAAAATATTTCAGCAAGAAAAGTACCCGGTTAAAGTATTGTGTGATTTGCAGTAGGGAAGTAAGAGGTAATAATATCAATTCGATTGCCATGCCCACCTCCCCACCACGCGCCCGCCTGCCCCGCTACCTCTGCCACCTGGCTGCCCTAGCCGCTACGGGCAGCCTGGGGTTGCTGGCGGGCGGCGGGCTAGCGGCCGGGGCCGGGCGGCGGCATTTTGGCTAAGACAAAGGGCATTTTGCGTAAGCCTGCTTTTCGGGGGTTGATGACCTTTGTATCGTCATCAACCAGAAAAAAAGCTCGCATGAAAGCAGTAACAATCAAGGCCTTTGGCGGCCCGGAAGTGCTCCAGCTAGTAGATGCCCCGCGCCCCGTGCCGGCGGCCGATGAGTTACTGATTAGCGTGTATGCCAGCGGCGTAAACCCGGTCGATTGGGTAATTCGAAACGGTAGCAACGAGGCGATGCGGTCGTTTTTGACCCTGCCGCTGACCCTAGGGTGGGATGCGGCCGGCGTGGTGGCCGAAGTCGGGAGCGCGGTCACCGGCTTTCAGCCCGGCGATGCCGTGTACGGGGTGCCCAACTTCCCCGGCAACGGCAGCTACGCCGAGTATTGCGCGGCCAAGGCCAGCCAGTTTGCCCGCAAGCCCCAGCGCCTCAGCTTCATCGAGGCGGCGGGCGTGCCGCTGGCCGGCCTCACGGCCTGGACGGGCCTGTTCGGCCACGGCCAGGTGCGGGCCGGCCAGCGCGTGCTCATTCAGGGGGCCTCGGGGGGGGTAGGGGGCTTCGCGGTGCAGTTTGCCAAGGCCAAGGGGGCCTACGTTATCGGCCTCGCCTCGGCCGGCAACCTCGACTACGTCAAGCAGTTGGGGGCCGATGAGGCGCTCGACTACCGGGGCCAGCCGTTTGAGGAGCTGGTGCGCGACGTGGACGTGGTGCTGGAAGCCTCGCCCCAGCGCGACAACCGCGAGCGCCTCAAGGCGGTGGCCGTGCTCAAGCCCGGCGGCATCTTCGTGAGCGTCAACGTCGATGCGCCGTTTGACGAAGCCGTGCGGGCCGCCCTGGCCCAGAAGCAGGCCACCGGCGAAATGGCGCCCAACCAGCCCCGGCAAGACTGGCTAACCGAAATTGCCCAACTCATCGACGCCGGCCAGGTGCAGGTAGTGGTCAGCCGGGTGTATCCGCTGGCGGAGGTGGCCGCCGCCCACCGCGAAAGCGAAACCTGGCACGTGCGCGGTAAATTGGTGCTGGAAATCCGCCCCGAAAACGCGCCCGCATGAGGCATTTCAAAACGATAAGCGAATTCCACGAATTCGTGCGCCTGCCCAAGCCCCAACATCCGCTGCTCAGCGTGGTGGATGTGGGGGCCGTGCCGCCCCGCGAGGAGGAAGAGCCAGTCACGATGCTGCTGGATTTTTACTCCATTTCCGTCAAGCGAATGCACAACGTGGCGTTCAAATACGGGCAGCATTCGTTTGACTTCAACGAGGGCATTTTGTCGTTTATGGCACCCCGCCAAGTATTTAGCTCCGCGGTAGCCAACAAAGCCGAAGCCGTGGAAAAATCGGGTTGGGTGATTTATATCCACCCCGATTTTATCTGGAATACGCCGCTGGCCAAAACCATTAAAAACTACGATTTTTGGGATTATTCGCTCCACGAGGGCTTGTTTTTGTCGGCTAAGGAAGAAGCGACTATTACGAATATTATTCTGGCCATTGAGCAGGAATGTAATTCCCCCATCGACCGATTCAGCAAGTCCATTATTATCTCGCAAATCGAGGGCTTGCTGAATTACGCCGACCGGTTTTATAACCGTCAGTTCATCACCCGCGAAAAGGCCAACCATGAAGTGCTCGAACGGCTGGAAACTCTGCTGCACGCCCATTTCAATAGCGATAACCTGGCGGAAAGGGGCCTGCCCACCGTGCAGTACGTAGCCGACGGCCTGCACCTGTCGCCCAAGTACCTGAGCAACATCCTGCGCCTGCTAACGGGCCAGAATACCCAGCAGCACATTCACGCCCAGCTCATTGCCAAGGCCAAGGAAAAGCTATCCACGACCAGCCTGACGGTCAGCGAAATTGCCTACGAGCTGGGGTTTGAGCACGTGCCCTCGTTTAGCAAGTTATTTAAGACGAAGACGCAGGTATCGCCAGGGGAGTTTCGGGCTTCTTTTACCCGATAAAGAACATGTTGGCTTGAACGGCAGCTTTATAGCGCTGTACAGTGGGTACGGGTAGTACGTGACTGGCGGCACCCTGCTCTCGCTGCTGGTGTACTGGTGCCTGGGCGAGAGCCGAACCCGCGGGTATAGGACTGAAGAGGCGGCTCCTGGGTCTGTAGCGGGTTTGGTAGGGGTCTAGCTGTCAGGTAGTTACTTTGCAGCCTAAACAAGTGGCCCCTTTCCCGGCTTACCCACCAGCTTACCAATTCTTTCTCACCCCATGAAGCTTTTTTCCTTCGCCGCCCTGGCCGGGGCCGTCCTGCTGCCCGCTGCCGCCGCTATGGCCCAGGCCATGCCCTCGCCCAACGACCCCAAGCCGCCGGTCATTGGCACCATTACCGCCCCGGCCAAGAAAATGCCCGAGGATAAGAGCAAGCGCCCTAGCCCCCCGGCCGTGGCCAAAGCCGACGTGCGCGGCACCGAAGTCACCATCGACTACAGCCGCCCCTCGCTGAAAGGCCGCGCCGCCTTTGGCGACAAAAGCCCCCTAGCCCCCGTGGGCGAGGTGTGGCGCACCGGCGCCAATGAGGCCACCACCTTCACCGTGAGCAAGCCCGTGAAAATCAACGGCCAGTCCCTGGCCGCCGGCACCTACGGCCTCTTTACCATCCCCGGCCCCTCGGAGTGGACGGTTATCTTCAATAAAACCGCCAAGCAGTGGGGCGCCTTCGACTATAAAGCGGCCGACGACGTGCTGCGCGTGAAAGTGCCAGCCAAGCAGGTAGCTACGCCCACCGAGCAGTTCACCATCAACGTTGATAAATCGGGCAAAGTGGCCATGCTCTGGGGCACCACCGAGGCCGATTTTATAGTGAAGTAGCCCTAGGCTGCCAAAGTCACCAAAAGCCCCGGTCAGCTACTGGCCGGGGCTTTTTTAGGCCTAGGGCACCCAGTGGCTTCGCCAGTGACGCTTCTCTATAGTACGCACGTTTTCGGCAGTGCTGAGTGAGCGTAGGTAGGCGGTGAGCTGGCTAAGCTCTTGGTCGTTAGGCTGTCCTGCGTAGGGAGTTGGGTAGATGGCGTTGCCATAATTATGCAGCACCTTGGCAGGAGTATCATCTACTATAAGCACCCGGCGCAAGTCGTAGCCACGCCGTCGCACCTTCTTTAGGCGCTTGGCATATTCGTAGCTGCTCGACGTGTATAGGTCATAATATTCCTGCTCGTCGGCCCGCGGCAACAGGAACGGCGTGCAGCGCGAGCGCCCCCAGACAAAAGCCAGCGGAATACTGGGTGGCAAAATATGACCTGCGATTTCCCGAACGTAGTCGTCGCTGGCCGATGACCAGATGGCGAGTTGAAAGTGCGCGGCCAGCTCACGCAGAAAGCTATCCAAGCCCGGTCGCTTATACACGTGGTACTGAAAAACCTGAAAGTCGGCGGGCCTTTCGAGCGGCCGCGTCGTGGCGTGGATTAGCGTTTCATCCAGGTCTAGAATCAGGAGGATGGGTTCGGGCATACGGCAAGTTACCCCGCCTCTTCCAGCACGGCTTCCACCCAGCCTTTGCCCCAGTCTTCCAACTCCTGGGCGGTCCAGAGCTGGGGGTAGAAGATGCGGCGCTGAAACTTGGGGGGCAGGTAGGTGCGCCAGTTGGTGCCGCCGGTGGCGGGCACGTCCTTGGGGTCGCGCTGCAGGTAGCGCACGGCCGACTTGTAGTGCATCAGCGGCCAGTTCACGTTCACGTTCACGTCGAGCTGCTTGAGGGCGCGCACCAGCCTAGGGTGGCGGCGCTCGGCTTCGGGCAGACGCTGCACTACGGCCCAGGCGTTGGTATGCTCGTGGCGGCGGGCGAAGTCGATGAGCTGGCCAGTGTATTTCTTCTCGAACTCGGTCAGGGTGAGGGCCTTGGCGCCAGTTTCTTCCACCGTGGCGCCGGCCTGCCAGTAAATGCACCCTAGGTACTGCTCGTGGGTAGGGGCATCGCCCAGCAGGCGGCGGCGCTCCTCGGGCACTAGGTTGGCCAGGGCCGTGCTGGCCAGCTCAATGAAGCGGTATTGTACGCTCTGGAAGCCCGAGGCCGGCATCAGCGTCAGCCGGAACTGCAGAAACTGCTGCTTGTCCATGCCGTCCACCATCACGTCGAACGAGTTGATGAGCGTGTCGAAGTAGCGGTTGATGCGCCCCAGGCGCAGCACCACTTCGCCCAGCGTGGGCTGCTCCAGGGCGCCCAGCTGCTCGTACTCGTGCAAGCACAGCTTGAAGTACAACTCCGTGACCTGGTGGTAGATGATGAAGATGGTTTCGTCGGGAAACCGGGTGAGCGGGCGCTGCAAGCTCAGCAGCGTCTCCAGCTCAATGTAGTCCCAGTAGTGCACGTACTCGGCGTGCAGCAGGCCTTCGAGGTAGGCGGCCAGGTCCTGGCCATCGGCGGCGTAGCGCTGCTGCAAGCGGCGCAGCTGGGCCAGCACGGCGGGCGAAAACTCGCTTTCGGGCGAAGAGGGGGCTAGGGGCTGGTCGGGCATGGCAACGCAAAGTCGGCGGGGCCGCAAATATCGGCAGCCGGTGCTGGGTAGGTGGTCGGGTTATGGGGGCGGGTGGTAGTGGGCTATGTAAAGAAAGCCCGTCATGCTGAGCTTGCCGAAGCATCTCTACCGAACGATACCCTAGGGGCGCGATATAGATGCTTCGCGGGGCTCAGCATGACGGGCTTATCTAAAATCCACTGAACCCTAAAAATATTCTTGCCCCATCGAGTACCAACTACCACACCGGTGCTACACATTTGCAGTGTACTAGTAAAGTAGAACACCAAGACACTAAGCTCTCACCCTATGGTACGCATCCGCCACCTGCACTTCGGCTACTCGCGCCGGGCGCTGCAGCTCGAAAACCTGAGCCTCGACTTGCTGCCGGGCCGCATCTACGGCCTGCTGGGCAAGAACGGGGCCGGCAAATCCACGCTGCTCAAGAACATCGTGGGCCTGGCGTTTCCGCAGGCCGGCACCTGCGACGTGAACGGCCACCCGGCCGCCCGGCGCCGGCCCGCCACCCTGCAAGACCTGTTTTTCTTGCCCGAGGACGTGAAAGCGCCCGCCGCCACGGCCCACGAGCTGGCCGCCAGCACCGGCGCCTTCTACCCGCGCTTCGACCACGGCGCCTACACCGCCTACCTCGCCGAGCTGGATGTGCCCCCGGCCGTGCGGCTCGACAAGCTCTCGTTTGGGCAGCAGAAGAAGGCGCTCATCGCCTTTGCGCTAGCCACCAACACGGGCCTGCTGGTGCTCGACGAGCCCACCAACGGGCTGGATATTCCCTCCAAGGCCCAGTTTCGCAAGCTGGTGGCGCGGGCCCTGGGCGACGAGCGCTGCGTGGTGATTTCCACCCACCAGGTGCGCGACCTCGACAGCCTGATTGATACTGTGCTGGTGCTGCACCAGCGCCGCATCGTGCTCAACCACACCATTGATGAGCTGGCCGAGCAGCTGGCATTTGGCAGCCTAGCGCCCGGCGCCGATGCCACCGGCGTGCTCTACCACGAGGCCTCGGTGCGGGGCCAGCAGGTCATCCGCCCCAACGAAGCCGGCGCCTTCAGCCGCGTCGATTTAGAAGTATTGTTCAACGCCCTGACCACGCCGCAGTCGGCCGTGGCCGCTTACCTCGCCACCCACCGCCATGAACCAGTATTTTAGTTTTGTTCGCTTCGGCCGCCTGCTGCGCAAGCACACCGCCGAGCACTTTTCGGCCTATGCCCTAGGCAGCATCGTGCTGCTGGGGGGCCTGCTGGCCATCTTCAGCTTCCTGAGCTACCTGAACAACGGCGCGCCCAGCCAGGGCGGGCAAGTAGCCATCTACACCCTCGGGCTGATGGGGGCGGCGGCCTTCTTTGCCAGCACGGCCCTGGCCGAGTACAGCCAGGGCAGCTCGGCCGCGCTGGCCCTCACGCTGCCCGCCTCGCACTTCGAAAAATACCTGGTGGCCTGGCTGTTTTCGGTGCCGGGGGTACTGCTGGTGTTCACGGCCGCCTTTTACCTGGCCGACTGGCTGGTGCTGGCCGCCGCCGACCGCACCGATGGGCTAGTCAACTTGCTAGACAATAAGACGTGGCTGCGGAGTATGCTGGTATACTTTCTGCTGCTGCATGCCGTGGCGCTGTGGGGCAGCATCTTTTTCCGGCGCCAGCCCTTCGTCCGCACCGGCTTCCTGTTGTTTGGGGTCATTGCCATCCTCAGCTTGCTCAACTACGGGGCCCTAGGGCTGCTGCTGGGCACCAAGCTTGGCTTTAGCCTGCCGTTCAGCTGGATACAGCTGCACGACGGCCCCCGGCTGAGCCTGCCCGAAAGCCAGGTGCAGTGGCTGAGCTGGGTGCCCGTGGCCCTGGTGCTGCTGCTGTGGCCCGCCGCCTACGCTCGCCTCACCGAGCAGCAGCTTTAATTTTTTCTAGCTTATGCAATTCAATGACAACGAGGCCATTTACCTACAAATAGCCGGGTACGTGGGCGAGAATATCCTGCGGGGGCAGTGGCCGCCCGAGCAAAAAATTCCGTCGGTGCGCGACCTGGCCGCCGACCTGCAAGTGAACCCCAATACAGTGATGCGCACCTACGACTTCCTGCAAAGCCAGGGCGCGATTACCAACAAGCGCGGCATCGGCTTCTTCGTGGCGCCCGACGCCGACGAGCGCGTGCGGGCTTACCGCCGCGAGCGCTTCCTGCAGCAGGAGCTGCCGGCTTTTTTCAACACCATTTCGCTGCTGGGCATTGGCTTCGAGGAGCTGCGCCAGCGCTACGACCAGTATTCGGCCGCGCCGGCCGCTACCCCGGCGCCCCTTCCCCATGAAAACTAGCAACTTGCTGCTCCTCATTGCCGCCCTAGTGCTCCTAGGGTCGCTGACGGCCTATAACATGGCACTGCGCGCCGAGTACCGCAGCGGCACCTACAAAGACCCGTTGCGCGAGTATAGTCGCTTGAAGTTTAAGGATTTCGACGAGGTGGCCGTACCCGCCGCCAGCGCCGCGGGCGTCAAGATTGTGGCTGGCTCTTTTGGGGTGCGCCTGAGCCCCGACGCCGCCAAGTACCTGCACGTAACGCAGCAGGGCCGCCGCCTGGTGGTCAGTGCGGTGTTTCCCGAGCAGTGGCACTGGCTGCCAAACGATGCCGTGGTAATTAGCTGCCCGCGCCTGGCCGCCCTTAGCGCCGATGCCGTCGCAATGGAGGCGGGCAAGCGAGTGGAAGACACCCGTATCGGGCCCCGCTACCGAGTGCTGGTGCAGGGCTTTGGGCAGGATACGCTGCGCGTGCAGGCCGACCGGTCCAGTCGCATCGAGCTGGCTGCCAACCGCCTAGGCTACCTCGCCGCCGAAACTGGCCGCACTCCCGGCAGCCACACCGCCCTGCTGCTCGACGACGACAACCACATTGCGGCCGCGAGCCTGCGCTGCGACAACCTGGGTACCCTGGAGCTAAACGGCGTGCGCATCCCCCGCCTGCATACGCAGCTCGGCGACAGCGTGCAGCTGAGTTTGCGCGGGCAGGCCCTAGGGGCGCTGGTGCAGCGGTAGGGACGGAACGCCACCCAGAAGCTAAAAGAACGTCATGCTGAGCCTGTCGAAGCATCTCTATCGCGCCCCTAGGGATTGTTCGGTAGAGATGCTTCGACAAGCTCAGCATGACGTTCTTTGGTGCTGAAAAATATGAAACCCGCATGGCCGAAAAATCCAGCATCTTCGATATGATTGGCCCTGTGATGATTGGGCCCAGCTCGTCGCACACGGCCGGGGTGGTGCGCATTGCGCGCGCCGCCATCCGCATTCTGGGCGAGCTGCCCACCGAGGCCGTTATCACCTTCTACAACTCCTTTGCCCGCACCTACGAGGGCCACGGCTCGGACCGCGCCATCGTGGCCGGCCTGCTGGGCTACCCGCCCGACGACGAGCGCATCCGCACGGCCTTCGACCATGCCGCCGCGGCGGGCCTGCAGTACACGTTTCAGAGCGTGGGCAACGCCTCGACGCTGCACCCCAACACCATCAAGCTCAACCTGGTAGGGCCCGGCGGGCACCGCGTGGAGGTAGTAGGCCAGAGCCGGGGCGGCGGCGTTATCCGCATCGTGGAAGTCGATGGCTTCGGGTGCGACTTCTCGGGCTCCTTGCACACGCTCATCATCGACGCCGACGACGTGCCGGGCTCCATTGCCTTCATTGCCAGCGTCATCGCCCACGACGACTGCAACATTGCCACCATGTTTGTGAGCCGCAAGGGCAAGCACGAAGCCGCCCGCCAGTTCATTGAAACCGACACGCCGCTGCCCGACATCACCCTAGGGTACCTGCGCCACCTCAGCTGGGTGCACCGCCTCACCTACATTCCCACGCTGGAATAAGGACGATGAAACGGCGGGCTGTAATGCCGCCTCTGCTTGCGCGATACACCCAGTCAGTTCTCTAAGTCAGCCAAGGCCTAGGCCTAAACTTTTGGTGAAAACCCGGTGAGCAACCCACCTTTGCCTAACCTCTTCTCTGCTATGTCTGCACTAAGTACCCTAGGCCGGCGCGGCGGCGCTCCGCTGGCCGCCCTGGCTGCGCTGCTGGCCACTCAGCCCCTGGCGGCCCAAACCGTGCCGCCGGCCCTCCCGGCCTCCCCCCCGGCCGTGCTGGCTACGCCCGCCGTAGCCGCCACCGGCCCCTGGGGCTTGCAGCGGGCCATTGACTACGCCCTGGAGCACAACATTGGGGTGCGCATCAACCAGCTGACGGTGCAGAACAACGCCCAGGTGCTGCGCCAAAGCAAGGCCGCGCTGCTGCCCACGGCCAACATCAGCGCCACCCAGGCCTGGCAGTACGGCACCAGCGTCAACCCGCTCACGTATGAGTTTCAGAGCCAGACGGTGCGCTCCAACAACGTGTCGGGCAACTCGCAGCTGGTGTTGTTTCAGGGCTTCCAGCTGCGCAATACCATCCGGCGCAATGCCCTGGACTTGCAGGCCAGCCAGGCCGACGTGCAGAAGGCGCGCAACGACTTGAGCCTCAACGTGGCTTCGGCGTTTTTGCAGGCCGTGCTGGCTCAGGAGCTGGTGCGCGCCAACCAGTTTTACGTCACGCGCGACCAGGAGCAGATTGCCCGCACCAAGCTGCTGCTGCAAGCCGGCAGCATTCCGGAAAGCACCCTGCTCGACAGCCAAAGCCAGCTGGCCACCGACGAGTTGAACGTGACGACCGCGCAAAACCAAGCCAACGTGGCTCGCCTGAATTTGCTGCAGCTGCTCAACCTGGACCCGGCCGCCAACCCCGACTTTCAGCTGGAGGTGCCCAACCTGCCCGACCCCGACGAGGAAAATGCGTTGGTAATCAACACCAACGAGTTATTTCAGGGCGCCGCCACCCGCCAGCCCGAAATCAAGGCCGCCGACCTGCGCGTGCTCAGCGCCGGCCGCAGCGTCGAGCTGGCCCGCGGCGCCTACTACCCGCGTTTGATTTTGGCCGGGAGCATCTTCAGCGGCTTTTCGTCGGCCCGCACGGTCACGCAGATTGGCGGCGACTCGACGGCGCGGCGCACGACCTTCTTCGTGCAAAATCCCACCACGCCCGGCGGGCCGCTCACCCCGCTGAGCGTCATTACCTACCAGCGCAACGTGACCACGCTGCCCCAGAGCTATTGGGACCAGCTCAACCAAAACCTGGGCCAGCAGGTGCAGTTCGCCCTTAGTATCCCGATTCTCAACGGCTTGCAGGTGCGCACCAACGTGCAGCGCACGCTCATCAACGCCCAGCAGGTGCAGCTGCAGGCCGAGCAGGCCCGCCTCACGCTGCGCCAAAGCATCGAGCAGGCCTACGCCGACGCCCGCGCCGCCCAGCTGCAGTATGCCGCCGCCAAGCGCCAGGTGGCGGCCCTCACTACCACGCAGCGCAACGCCGAAATCCGCTTCAACAACGGCCTGCTCAGCGGGACCGAGTTCAACGTGACCAAGAATAACCTCAACTTTGCCATCTCCAACCAGCTGCAAGCCAAGTACACCTTTATCTTTCGCCGCAAGGTGCTCGACTTTTACGAGGGTAAGCCGCTGGCACTCTGAGTTCATTGAGCTATTAGCTGCTAGCGGAAGCTTTCATGCAGCTTGTAGCTGACTGCCTATTTACTTCTTTATCCTAAAAAGCTAGCAGCTAACGGCTAATAGCTAACAGCTTAAAAATGAACAACAAAGTATTGATTGGCCTACTGGTAGCCGTGGTGTTGCTGATTGGGGGCTTTGTGGTGGGCAAGAAAGCCGGCTGGTGGGGCCAGCCCAAGGGCGTGGAGGTAACGGCCGCCACGGCCGGGCCGGCCAACATTGTGGAGAAGGTGAGCGCCTCGGGTAAGGTGCAGCCCGAAACGGAAGTGAAAATCTCGCCCGACGTATCGGGGGAAATCACCGAGCTGTACGTGCAGGAGGGCGACTCGGTGAAGAAGGGCCAGCTACTGCTGCGTATTCGGCCCGACAACTACCAGGCGGCCGTGAGCCAGCAAACGGCCATGGTGGGCACCCAGCGCGCCAACGTGAGCCAGGCCCAGGCCCAGCTGGAGCAGCAAACCGCCAACGCCCGCCAAACCGAGCTGACCTACCGCCGTCAGGCTTCGCTGTTCAAGCAGAAGGTGATTTCGCAGTCGGATTACGAGGCCGCGCAGGCCGCCTACAACGCCTCGCAGGAGCAGCTGCGCGCCATCCGGGCCCAGATAAACGCCGCCCAAAGCAGCGTGCGCAGCGCCCAGGCCGGCCTGACGGAAGCCCAGAAAAACCTCAACAAAACCACGATTTACTCGCCCGTGAGCGGTACCGTGAGCAAGCTCAACGTGAAGAAGGGGGAGCGCGTGGTGGGCACCAGCCAAATGGCCGGCACCGAGATTATGCGCATTGCCAACCTCAACAACATGGAAGTGCGGGTAAGTGTGAACGAGAACGACATCATCCGGGTGCAGCTCGGCGACTCGGCCGACGTGGAAGTGGACTCGTATGCGACGCAGGATGAGAAGTTTAAGGGCATCGTGACAGCCATTGCCAACACGGCCAAGGACGCGCTCACCGCCGAGTCGGTAACCGAGTTTGAGGTGCGGGTGCGCCTGCTGCCCGAAAGCTACCGCCACTTGCTGAAAGCCGGCGCCAGCGGCCGCGCCACGGTGCCCTTCCGGCCGGGCATGACGGCCTCGGTGGATATTATTGCCGACCGCCAGAATGGGGTGCTGAGCGTGCCGCTGGCCGCCGTAACCACCCGCTCCGACTCGGCGGAAATTAAGAAGGACAACCCCAATGGCCCGCGCGTGGGGCCGCGCGGCGCTACTGCTCAGGTTAGCGACGACGCCAAAAACGCGCCCAAGCCCAAGATTGAGGAAGTGGTATTCGTGCTGAAAAACGGCAAAGCCGTGATGACCCCCGTGAAAACCGGCATCAGCGACTTCCAGAACATCCAGATAAAGAGCGGCTTGACGGCGGGTACCCAGGTAGCCAGCGGCCCCTTCCGCGCCGTGTCGAAAACCCTGAAGGATGGCGCCTTGGTAACGGTGAAGGACGCCGCCAGCCTCAGCAAAGAAGCCCTGGCCGACAACACTAGCAAGTAGGCGCGGGTGGCCCTAGGGCTAGGTGCTAAGACAAACGGCGGCCCCCTAGGTCGCCGTTTTTGCTGCCAGCCACCCTAGGTGGATTTCCGGCGAAATATGCCCTGAAAGCGCTGGTTTGTATACGTGGCGCAAACAAGGCCGGGCTGACTTTTGTGGTACGGTCAACCATCCCGTTTTCCCCTGCCATGTCCCTCACCGATTTTCGCACCCTAGGCCGCTCGGGCCTGGTAGTTAGCCCCTTGTGCCTGGGCACCATGACGTTTGGCACCCCGCGCTGGGGCTCGGCCGACGACGTGTCGGCGCAGATTTTCAGGGAATACGTCGAGGCCGGCGGCAATTTTATTGACACCGCCGACGTGTACGCTAAGGGCCGCAGCGAAGAGCTGGTGGGCGAGTACGTAACCCAGCAAGGCCTGCGCGACCAGCTGGTGCTGGCCACTAAAAGCGGCTTCAACACCCAGCCCGGCAACGCCCACGCGGGCGGCAACGGTCGCAAGCACGTCTGCCAGGCGCTGGATGCCTCGCTGCGGCGCCTGAAAACCGACTACGTGGACTTGTATTGGGCGCACGTGTGGGACGGGGTGACGCCCGCCGCCGAGGTGCTGCAAACGATGGGCGACCTAGTGCGGGCCGGCAAAATCCGCTACTACGCCCTCTCCGACGTGCCAGCCTGGTGGGCCACCCAACTGGCCATGCTGGCCCAGGCGCACGGCGTGCCCGGCCCGGTGGCCCTGCAGCTGGAGTATTCGCTGGTGAGCCGCACCATCGAGTACGAGCTGCTGCCCGCCGCGCGGGCCCTAGGGCTGGGCGTGTGCCCCTGGAGCCCCCTGGCCGCCGGCTTCCTGGCCGGCAAGTACCAGCGCGAAAACCCCAAAGCCGGCGGCGAAGGCCGCCTGAGCGGCCCTAATCCCTTTGGCGACAGCAAGTTTACGGAAAGCAACTGGCAGGTGCTCGACGCGCTGCGCGAAGTGGCCGGGCAGCTGCAGCGCCCGCTGGCGCAGGTGGCGCTGGCTTGGGTGCAGGCCCAGCCCGGCGTGGCCAGCACCATCATCGGGGCCAGCCAGCCCGCGCAGCTAGCCGACAACCTGGCGTCGCTGGAAGTGAAATTGGCGCCCGAGCAGCTGCAAAAGCTGAACGAAGCCAGCGCCCCCGCGCCGGTATTTCCCTACGGTATTATTAGCCCGGCGGTGCAGCGCGGTATCTTCGGCGGGCATGCGGTGCGAGGCTGGGAGTAGCGTGATTGGTAATAGGGGTAATGGGGAATCATGAAAAAACGTCCGTCATGCTGAGCTTGTCGAAGCATCTCTACCGAACGATACTGCGCGGTAGAGATGCTTCGACAAGCTCAGCATGACCGCCTTGTTTTATCCCATTACATTACCCTAGGGCTCAATTACTGCTCAGGCGAAATTCGGCCGGCGTCTGGCCAGTCTTGCTTTTAAACAAGCGGCTGAAATACTGCGGGTACTCGAAGCCCAGCCGGAAGGCCGTTTCGCTGATGCTGAGTGAGGTGCTGAGCAGCAGCGATTTTGCTTTCTCCAAAATGGCTTGGTGGATGTGCTGCTGGGTGTTTTGGCCGGTGAGGGTGCGCAGCATGTCCGAAAGGTAGGCCGGTGACACGTGCAGGGCATCAGCGAAGTGCTGCACGGTGGGCAGGGGCTGCTCGGCGGCGTGGGCCACGTAGCTGGCCAGCAGCGCCTCGAAGCGGCTCAGCAAGTCGTGCGGGCCCACGCGCCGGGTCTGGAACTGGCGGTGGTAGTAGCGGTTAGCGTAGTTCAGCAACAGGTCGAGCTGGGCCACCAGCACATCCTGGCTGAAGGCATCGGTGGGCTGCTCGCTTTCGCGCCGCAGGCTGGCGGCCAGCTCGTTGAGCACGTCTTCCTCGCGGGCCGCCAGGTGCAGGGCCTCATGCACCTGGTAGGAAAAAAACTGGTAGCTGCTGATTTTTTGCCCTAGGGGGTAGCGGGCCAGCAAATCGGGGTGGAACACCAGCAGCCAGCCGCTCAGCTCCGAGGTATCCACCGGCCCGTCGCCGGCGCAGAGCTGGCCGGGCGCGTAAAACCCCAGCACACCCTCGCTAAAATCGTAGGCCCCGTGCCCGTAGCGCAGGCGGCCCTTAAAATCGCGCTTGAGGGCCACCAGATACAGCTGGCGCAGGGCGGGGCCGGGCGGCGCGGCGGGGGCCGGCGGGGCCGCCAGGTCGATGACGGTCAGCAGCGGGTGGGTGGGGCTAGGGTAGCCGAAGTGCCGGGCAAAGTCGGAAACCGAATCCAACACCTGAAAATCTTTGGCCGTCTGTTTCATAATGCGCCTAGCAAAAAGTAAGTATACTTGTGTAGGAACAAGGCTAGTAACTAACCGCCCTGGCTGGCGCCGGGTTATGGCTGCCCGGCGCCGGCCGGGGGGCCTAGGCTCCGCCTAGGGTGTTCAGTTCGCGCATATCCTGCTCGGTCAGGACCAGGTTGGCGGCGCGCATATTCTCCTCCAAGTGCGCCAGGCTGGACGTACCCGGAATGGGCAGCATGTTGGGCGCGTGGTGCAGCAGCCAGGCCAGCGCCACCTGGCGGCTGCTGGCCTGGTGCCGGTCGGCCACCGCCTGCAGCGCCTGCTGGCCGTGCACATCCTGGCCGCCACCAATCGGAAACCACGGAATAAACGCAATGCCCTGCGTGCGGCAATAATCGAGTACGGGCTCGGCTTCCCGCTCAAATAAGCTGTAGCGGTTCTGCACCGACGCCACCGTGAAGTGCTGCTGCGCCTGCTTAATCTCGTCTACCGACACCTCCGAAAGGCCCAGGTGCCGCACCCGGCCCCGGCGCTGCGCCTCGGCCAGGAAGTCAAAGGTTTTCTCGGCCGGTAGCCTGGGGTCAATGCGGTGCAGCTGGTAGAGGTCGAGGCGCTCGAGCTTGAGGCGGCGTAGGCTGCCGTCGAGGGCGTCGTGCAGGTGCTGCGGGGTGGCATCGTTCAGGAAATCAGCCCACGGGCCGAAGCGCACCAGGCCACCCTTGGTGCCCACCACCACGCCGGCCGGGTAGGGGGCCAGCGCCTCCCCAATCAGCTCTTCCGACACGAAGGGGCCGTACATGTCGGCCGTGTCGATAAAATTGACGCCCAGCGCCACCGCCCGGCGCAGCAGCGCCAGCATGGCGGGGCGGTCGGCCGGCTCGCCCCAAATCTGGGGGCCCGTAATGCGCATGGCGCCGAAACCGAGGCGGTTTATTTCCAAATCACCCCCTAGGCGAAAGGTGGGGGCGTAGCTCGTGGCAGCAGTCATAAAAAGTAGTTGGTGAGGGAAGGGAACGGGAAGCCAGCGCGGTGGGCCAGGTTCCTGCCGATTGGCTGCTACAAAGCTCCGGGCCGCCGCCCCCGGCCCAGCTACACAAACCCCGGCTTATGCAATACAAAACGCGGGTGCTGGCGCCCGCCGGTAGGTGCTGGCCGCCGTACTTTGCCGGGCTATGGTTATCCGCTCATTTACTGGCTTGCGCACGGCCCTGCTGGCCAGCACCTGGCTACTGGCGGGGCCGGCCCTGGCCCAGCAGCCCGCCCGCCCCGACTCGGTGGCTGCCGTGCCCGCCGCCCCCGATACCACCCGGCACAAGTACCAAACGCCCCCCGCCGCCCCGCGCCCGCCCTGGTACCGGGGCAAGCTGGTGCGGGCCACGGTGGTGCCGGCCGCCCTCATCGGCTACGGCCTCAGCGTATACGACGACCGCGGCTTTTATTCGTCGCAGCAGGCTAGGGCCGACATTCAGCGTCACTTCCCTAACTTCAGTAACCACCTCGACGACTACCTGCAGTATGCGCCCTACCTGGAGCTGGGCGCGGTGCTGGCCTTCGGGGTAGAGGGCCGCAACGACCGCCTCAACCTGGCGCTTATCCTAGTGAAGTCGGAGCTGCTGATGGCGGGCGCCGTCGAAATTACCAAGCGCGCCACCCACCAGCTGCGGCCCGACGGCTCCGACTATCGCTCGTTTCCGTCGGGCCACACGGCGCAGGCGTTTCTGGCGGCCAGCATCGTGCACACCGAGCTGCGCCACAAAAGCCAGTGGTACGGCGTGGGCGCCTACACCCTGGCCACCACCGTGGGCGCCTTTCGCATGCTCAACAACAAGCACTGGGAGGCCGATGTGTTTGCGGGCGCGGGCTACGGTATTTTGGCCGCCCACCTGGCTTACCTCAGCCACCGCCACCGCTGGGGCCGGCGCCCGCCCCAGCGGCCCGGCGTAGGCCAGCAGCCACCCCGGCCGCCGCAGTGGCAGTTGCGCTGGGCCCCGGTGCCGCTGCCGGGCGGCCTGGGCCTGCAGCTGAGTTGGCACCCTACCCCCTAGGGGGTAGGGCGCCAGGAGGCCAGCCACAGCAACCTGAAAAGCGCGTGCCCTAGGGAGCTAGCTGCGCGCTAAGCCAGGCCACGGGCAAGGTGGCCAACTGCGGGGGGCCTAGGGCGGGCGGGGCGGGGCCGGCCAGCGCCGCCGCAAAGCCTGGAACCACCAGAAAGCTACTTACCAGCCAGTCGTGGCCGGCGGCCCCTGTTAGCTGGTGGCAGCCGTCGAGGGCGGGGATGGCTGCAAACTGCTCGTCGATGCCCTGGCCAGTCGCTTTTACGAATGCCTCCTTGCGCGTCCAGAGCTGGTAAAATTGCTGGTACGGGTGGGGGCTGCGTGCAATAACTTGGCGCTCAGCCGCCGAGCAGCTAAAGTCGAGCACCGAAGTAAAGTCAAACGTGGAGCTGATTTCCTCCACGTCGACCCCCACGGGCTGGGTGGCTACCGCCAGCAGAGCCCAGCGGCGAGTGTGCGACACGCTGAAGTGCAGCTGGGCATTGCCCCGCAGCTGGGGCTTGTGGGTGGCGCTCTGCGCAAACTCGACGGCCGCCGCCAGCTGGCCCGTGAGGTGCCCCAGCAGCACTCGCAGCGCTGCGCGCACCACCAAAAAGCGCTGCCGGTCGGCGGCTTGCAGGTAGCGGCCGGCGCGCGCCAGCTCGGGCGGCGGCAGCACGTGCGGGGCCAGCGCGGCCACCGCCGGCCCGGCGGCGTGCTCCAGGCGATACACCCGCACCTCGCCGGGGCCTAGGGGCCCGGTGGCGGGCGCCGCCCCCCAGGCCGGGGCCGGCAGGTGGGCGCAGGTGATGGTGCCGGGCGTCACGGCCGCAAGCTAGCATCGAGGGCCTGCTGCAGGGCCTGGGCGCAAGCCTGGGCGTGCGGGGCGTCGAAGAGCGAGAAGTGGTTGCCGGGAATAGCGTGCATCGTCACGCCGAGCTGGGCAAACTCCCGCCAGCCCAGGTAGGTCGCATCCTCGACGTAGTACACGCGCTCGGTGCTGCGAAATACGTGCAGGTGCAGCGGCTGGGAGGTAAGCTGATACGCTTGCTGCGCCGCCTCATACGCTTCCCCCAGGGCGTGCGAATGCCCGTTCAGCTCCTCGTAATGCGCCTGGCGCTGGGTTTTGCTGTAGCGCACCTGCGCCAGCAGCTTGCGCAGCAGCGTGGGGTTGTAGTAGCGCAGCACCAAACTCGGGCGGCGCAGCAGCAGCGAGGCCTTAAAAAGCAGATTCTTAACTTGAAAAACGTGGTGGTGCCAGGCCCGCACCAGCCGCGGCTGGTTCTGGGCGGTTTGGTAGGCATACGTATCGAGCATGCCCAGAAAGCTGATTTGCCGGCCGGCGGCCAGCAGCTGCCGGCTCATCTCGTAGGCAATGATGCCCCCGTAGGAGTAGCCGGCCAGCGCGTAGGGCCCCGTGGGATTGTGCGCCACAATGGCCTCTACGTAGTGCTGGGCCATCTCCTCGATGGTGGTGAGGGGCGCCTCCACGCCGTCGAGGCCCTTGGCTTGCAGGCCGTACACGGGCTGGTCGGCGGCCATGTGCCGGGGCAGCGTGTTAAAAAGCAATACGTTGAGCCCCGCGCCGTGCACGATGTAGAGCGGGGGCCGGCTGCCGGTGGGCTTGATGGACACCAGCAGGTTAAAGCCAGCCGCTTCCCCAGCCTCGTCCAGCAACGCCGCCAGCTTCTCGATGGTGGGGCACTCAAATAATGAGGCCAGCGGCAGGCGCTTGCCGGTGGCGCGCTCCAGCTGTGTCATCACCCGCACGGCCACCAGCGAATGGCCCCCAATGGCAAAAAAGTCGTCGGTTACGCGCACCGGCGCGGTGCTGCCCAGGCAGTCTTGCCAGATGCGGGCTACCAGCCGTTCGGTTTCGGTGCGGGGCGCGCCGCCCACTGGCGTGGCGGCCGGCTCGGCAGCCGGCGCCGCGGCCAGGCCCCCCAGCTGGGCCAGGGCCGCCCGGTCGGTTTTGCCGTTGAGGGTGCGTGGCAGCGTGGGCAGGCAGGTATAGTCGGTGGGTACCAGGTGGGCGGGCAGCTGGCGCAGCAGCGCCGCCCGCCAGCGTGCGGTGCGCAGCGGGGGCGGCTCGGTAGCGGCGGGGTGGCCTAGGGCCAGCACCACGTAGGCGGCCAGGCGCTCGTCGCCGGGGGCGGCCGGAGCCAAGGTCACCACCGCCTCGCGCACCTCGGGCAGGGCCAGCAGGGCGTGCTCAATCTCGCCCAGCTCGATGCGGTGGCCGCGCAGCTTCACTTGCTGGTCGAGGCGGCCTAGGCACTGCAGCTCGCCGCTGGGCAGCAGCTGGCCCAGGTCGCCGGTGCGGTAGAGGCGGCCATTGGGCGGCGGAATAAACGGGCTGGGCAAAAACCGCTCGGCCGTGAGGGCGGGGCGGCGCCAGTAGCCCTGGGCCACGCCCTCGCCCCCAATGCACAGCTCGCCCACCTGCCCGGCCGGCAGCAGGCGCTGCTGCTCGTCCAGCACGTAAAACTGGGTGTTGGCAATGGGCCGGCCAATGGTGACGGGCTCGCCCGCTCGCACCCGCTGCACGGCCGACCAGATGGTGGTTTCGGTGGGCCCGTACAGGTTCCAGACCGATTGGCAGCGGGCCAGCAGTTGGGCGGCCAGGTCGGGCGGCAGCGGCTCGCCCCCGCTCAGCGCCTTGAGGGGCAGCGGCGCGTTCCAGCCCGCCGCCAGCAGCAGGCGCCAGCTGGTGGGCGTAGCTTGCAGCACTGTAATGCGCTTTTGGCTAAGCAGCTGCAGCAGGCGCTGGCCGTCGCGCACGGCCTCAGTGGGGGCCAGCACTACGGTGGCGCCGCTCAGCAGCGGCAAAAACAGCTCGAGCCCCGCAATGTCGAACGAGATGGTGGTAATGGCCAGCAGGCGGTCGGTGGCGGCCAGGCCGGGCGCTTGCTGCATGCTGCACAGGAAGTTCACCGCGTTGCGGTGGCTCACCACCACGCCCTTGGGCTGGCCCGTCGAGCCCGAGGTGTACAGCATATACAGCGGGCTGGCGCTGTCGAGGACCACCTCGGGAGCGGTGGTGGGCAAGCTAGCGGCGGCCTGCTGGGCCTCGGCCAGCAGCACGACGGGCGCAGCCACCGGGCCGGTTAGCGCTAGGGGCGCCGAAGCCAGCACCAGTTGCGCCTCCGAGTCGGTGAGCATGAAGGCCAGCCGCTCGGCGGGGTAGCTGGGGTCGAGCGGCACGTAGGGGGCACCGCACTGCAGGCAGGCCAGCAGCGCCACCAGCAGGTCGGCGCTGCGGTCGGCGGCCAGGGCCACCACGTGGCCGGGCTGCACGCCCCGCTGGCGCAGGTAGTGGGCCAGGCGGTTGGCTTGCGCATGCAGCTGCTGGTAGGTGAGGTGCTGGGTGCCCGCCTCCAGGGCGGTGGCGTGGGGGCTAGCGGCGGCCTGCGCGGTCAGCAGCTGCCCTAGGGTCTGGGTGGCGGGGTAAGGGTGGGTGGTGGCGTTGAGGGCCTGGTAGGCGGGCGGCAGCGCCGGCGCGGGGCCGGCGGTTAGCTCGCGCAGGCTGGCGGCCGGGGTGGCTACCAGCCGCTGCAGCAGCGCCGTAAACTCGGCCATCAGCCGGGCAATGGTGGCGGGCTGAAAGAGCGTCGTATTGTAGGACCACTCCAGGGTGAGCGCCCGCTCCGAGCCGCTGGCGTTCACAAACAGCTCGAAGGCTTCGTAGGCGCGGGGGTTGCTGGCGTATTCGTACCCTAGGCCCTCCAACTGCACCCCGTCCGCCATGCCCAGGTCCAGGTTGAACACCACGGGTACCAGCGGCACGCGCGCGGCGTCGCGCGCCAGCGGCAGCTTCTTGAGCAAGCTGCCGAAGGTAAGCTGCTGGTGGTCATAGGCATCGAGGATGGCCGGCTTGCGCTGGCGCAGGTAGTCGCCGAAGCTAAGCTCGGGGCGGAAGCAACTGCGCAGCGGCAGCAAACTCACGCAGTGCCCCACTAGCTCCGGCATTTCGGCTCCCGGCTGCCCGGCGGCCGGTAGGCCCACCACTAGGTCGGTTTGGCCAGTCAGCTGGTGCAAAAAGGCCTCGAAGGCCACCAGCAGCGTGGTCACGAACGAGCAGCCCGCCCGCAACCCCACCTGCTTGAGCGCAGTGGTCAGGGCGGGGGGCAGCGGGTAGTCGGCGCGGGCGGCGCGGTAAGTGCGCGCGGCCGGGCGCGGCGCGTCGGTGGGCAAGTTCACGAGGGGCACCTCGTCCGCAAACTCCTGTAGCCAATACTGCTCAGCGCGCTGATAAGCCACCTGTTGCCCTAGGGCCAGCTGCTGGTCGGCATACTGCCGGAAGGAGGCGGGCGGCGGCAGGGCCAGGGGCCGGTTGTGGCGGTAGGCCGAGTAGGCCGCCCCCAGCTCGCGCAGTAGTACGCCCGCCGACCAGCCGTCGCACACCAGGTGGTGGGCCGTGAGCACGAAATGGTGCTCGGCGGGTCCCAGCTGCAGCAGGGCCACCTTCACCAAGGGTCCACGCTGCAAGTCGAACACGTGCTGGGCTTCCTGGGCCAGGTAGTCGGCCACCGCCTGCTCGGGGTCGGGGGCGGCCTGCGCATCCTGGCACGGTAGGGGCAGCGCCAGCGCCGCCAGCACGTAGCTAAAGCGGCCATCGGCGCTGAAAGCTAGGCGCAGGGCCTCGTGGCGGTCGGCCAAGGTTTGCACGGCGCGGGTTAGGGCCGGGCGGTGCAGGGGGCCGCGCAGGCGTAGCGACACCGACTCGTTGTAGGCTCGGTTGGCATCGTTGCCGCCCAGCTGGCAGGCCACCCATATCTCGGCCTGCGCCTCGGTGAGCGGTAGTAGGTGCGAGATGGCCGGGCCCGCAAAGGGGTCGAACGCAGCGGTTTCGGCAGGTTCCACGGCGGGTAGCAACGTGCTGGTTTTCACCGTGGGCGAGGTTTTGCTAAGCGCAGTCATGGCTTACTAAACGCTAAGTTGCCGGTAGCCACCGGGATGCTGCGCGTCGGCCACAAACCAGGCCGGGTTGCCGCCCGCATCGCGCCCTAGGCGGGCGCCCGGCGCGGGCGGCTGGTTGAGGGCCGCCGAGGGGCTAGGGCTGGCGCTGAAGCCAGGGCCGGCGCTGGGCACCAGGGGCCAGAAGCCGGCGGCGGCCAGCTCGTAGGCGCTGGCCAGGCAGGCGGTGGCTACCTGCGCCAGCTCGGCCTCGGTGTGGGCCTCGGTGGTGAAGCACGGAAACCCGTCCCAGATGTGGATGCCCCGCTCGCGCATGAGCGTGAACAGCAGCTCGCCGTAGGGCACGTCGCGCGTGAACTTGATTTTCCAGAGCGAGCCAAAGTGCACTACCTCAAACGGATGCCCTAGGGCCGCCAGCTCCGCGTTTAGTCCGCGGGCCAGCTGCTCGGTTTTGGCGGTGAGGCCTTGCTGCAGGGCCGGCCCCACGGCCCGCAGGTGCAGCAGCGAGGCCTTGGCCGCCGCCAGCGCCAAGGGGTGCCGCACGAAGGTGCCCGCAAAGTACGTTACGCCCACTTCGGGCACCGAGGCGTCGCCGTACTGCCAGTGGCCGCCGTCGAGGGCGTCCAGCCACTCCTTCTGGCCCGCGATGATGCCCAGCGACAAGCCGCCGCCCACCACCTTGCCGTAGGTGGCCAAATCGGCCCGAATGCCGAACAGGGCCTGCGCGCCGCCGGGGTGCAGGCGGAAGCCCGTGATAATCTCGTCGAAAATGAGTGCCGTGCCCGCCGCGGCCGTCACGGCGCGCACCTGCTTTAAGAACTCCACGGGCTGGAAGTCGGGCCGGCGGCTTTGCACGGGCTCTACCAGCACGGCGGCCAGCTCGTGGGCCCGCTCCCGAATGATGCGCAGGCTCTCGTCGGTGCCGTAGTCCAGGATGAGCATGTTTTGGACGGCCGAAGGCAGGATGCCCGAGGCCGCCGGAAACGACTTGAGCTGGCGGGTGCCGCGCACCAGCACCTCGTCCACGATGCCGTGGTACGAGCCGGTGAAGGCCACAATCAGCGAGCGCCCGGTGATGGAGCGCGCAATGCGCATGGCCCCCAGCACGGCTTCCGAGCCGGTGTTGCAGAGCCCCACCCGCTCGAAGCCCGTAAACTCGCACAGCAGCTCGCTCACCTCGCCGGCCAGCTCGTGCTGCGGCCCAATCTCGAAGCCCCGCTCAATTTGCGCGTGCAGCGCCTCCTTGATGAAGTCGGGCTGGTAGCCGAACATGGTCGAGCCAAAGCCGTTGAGCACGTCGATGTACTCGTTGCCGTCGAGGTCCCAGAGGCGGCTGCCCTGCGAGCGGTTCACCACCAGCGGGTACACCAGCTCCTTGGTCAGCGGCCGGAAACCCGACACCACCCGTGGGTCGGCCATGCGGGCGCGGTGCTGCTGGGCGTAGGCTTTGCTAGCCTGGGTTTTGCGATTATAGCGCTCGGTGAGCTGACGCAGCAGCAGTTGCTGGCTGGCGCTCAGGCCGGTGGCCTGCCGCTCGATGCGGGCAGTAGCGCCAAAGGGCTTTTTCAACTCCGCTACTTCTTCGGGCGTGAGGCCGGCGCTGGCCGCGGGTGCCGCAGCCGCGGCTACGGGCGCTAGTGGCGCGGGCGCCGCCACCGGGGCGGGTAGCGCCGGGGCCGGTGCGGGTGCCCCTACTTGCAGCAGCGACACTTGCTGCGCCAGCAGCTGCAGTTGCTGCGCCACCAGCCCCAGCATAGCCCCTTGGCCGGCCGCCACCGGGCTAGGTGCGGCCATTGGCAACGGGGCGGGCGGGGCCAGGCTCGCGGCGGGGGCGGCCGGCGCAGCCACTAGTGGGCGGGGCGGTGGCGCAGCTACCACGTCGGCGGGCAGGTGCTGACCGAGGTAGCTGCCTAGGCTCGCCAGCGTGCCATACTCCTCGTTAAGCTGGCGGAAGGTGAGGGGCAGGCTAAATTCCTTTTTGAGCGTGGTGGCCACCTGGGTCAGGAGCAGCGAGTCGAGGCCGATTTCCAGAAAGCTCGCCTCCGGCGCCACGTTGTCCAGCTCAATGCCGGAAGCCTCTTCAATAATTTGCTTTAGTTTGGGAAGGATAGCGCTTGTTTGCATAGTAGGGGTAGCATAAGCAGTGGCGGAAGTAGTAGTAAGCTCGGCAGTATAGATAGGAGGACTAACTGGTAACTCCGGAATTAGTTTAGGCGGCGCTACCCAGCAGGGCACCGCATCGAAGGCGTAGGTGGGCAGCAGCACCCGGCGGCGCGCCTGCCCGGCGTAAAAGGCTTCCCAGTCGGGCGCCAGGCCGTGCAGCCACAGCTGGCCCAGGGCTTCGAGCAGGGCGCGCGGCTCGCCGCCCGCGGCGGTGGGCGCCGCCAGGCTGGCCACTACGGGCACCGGGCGCGGGCCCACCTGCTGCCGGGCCAGCGTGGCAGTGGCGGTGCCCGGCCCCACTTCCAGCAGCAGCGGCCGCTCGAAAGTCAGGAGCGTAGCCACGGCCTGGGCAAACAGCACGGGCTGGCGCAGGTGCCGGGCCCAGTAGTCGGGGTCGGTAGCCTGGGCGTCGGTCAGCAACTGGCCCGTCACGGTCGACACGATGGGCCGCTGCGGGGGGCCTAGGGGCAGCGCAGCCACCAGCTGGCGAAACGCATCCACCACGGGGTCCATCATGGGCGAGTGGAAGGCGTGGCTGGTAGCCAGCTGGCGGTGCGGCACCTGCCAGTCGCCGAGCGCCTGCGCGAAGGCGTCGATGGCGTCGGGCTCGCCGGCCACCACGCACACCTTGGGGCTGTTTACGGCCGCTATCGCCAGGGCCGCGGGCAGCAGGGGCAGCAGCTTTTCGCGCTCCAGGCGCACCGACAGCATGCGGCCGCCCGGCAGCGCGCTCACCAGCCGGCCGCGCGCCGCTACCAGCCCTAGGGCATCGGCCAGCGTGAAAACGCCCGCCAGGTGCGCCGCCACAAACTCGCCCACGCTGTGCCCGCACAGCACCGTGGGCACGATGCCCCAGCTCAGCCACAGCTGGGCTAGGGCGTACTCGGTCACGAACAGGGCCGGCTGCGTGTAGCGCGTGTCGTGCAGGTGCAGCGCGGCCGCCTCGTCGGCCACGGTGGGGTACAGCACCTCCCGAATGTCAAGCGCCAGCGCGGGCACTAGCAGCGCGGCACATTCATCCACGGCCCGCCGGTACACGGCCTCGCGCTGGTAGAGGGCGTGCCCCATGCCCAGGTACTGCGCCCCCTGGCCCGGAAACAGGAAAACTACCTCGCCGGGCGCCGGGCGCCGGCGGGCCGAGCGGCCAGCGTCGGGCGCCCGCAGGGCAGCGGCCAGCTCGGCGGCCGTGCCCGCCACCGCAAAGCGCTGCTCGGCAAAGGGCGGGCGGGTTTTTTGCAGCGTGTAGGCCACGTCGGCCAGGGCCGGCGCGGGGTGGTGCGCCAGGTGGTCGGCCAGGCGCGCGGCGTAGGCTTCGCGGCTAGTGGCCGACCGGGCCGACCACGTCACCAGCTGCCACTCGCGGCCGGGAGCCCCTAGGGCCACCGGCGCCGGCTCGCCCTCTTCCAGCACCACGTGCACGTTGGTGCCGCCCACCCCAAACGAGCTGACGCCCGCCCGGCGCACCGCCTCGCCGGCCGGCCAGGCCGCCAGCTGGTGGTTGATGCGGAAAGGGCTGGCGTCCAGGTCTAAGTGCGGGTTGGGCTGCGCAAAGCCCAGCGAAGCCGGCAGCTGCCCGTGGTGCAGGGCCAGGGTGGTTTTGATGAGGCCCGCCACGCCCGCCGCGTGCGTCAGATGGCCCAGGTTGCTCTTGATGGACCCTAGGGCAATGCTTTGCCGGGGTAGGTCGTCGCCATATGCCAGCCGCAAGCCCGCTACCTCAATGGGGTCGCCCAGGGGGGTGCCTGTGCCGTGCGCCTCCACGTAGCCGATGCTGGCCGGCGCCACGCGCGCGTCGCGCAGGGCCATGCCGATGGCGCCGGCCTGGCCCTCGGCGCTGGGGGCCGTGAAGCTGCCCTTGCCGCCGCCGTCATTGTTCACCCCCACGCCCTTGATAATGGCCAGCACCGGGTCGCCATCCTGCCGGGCGGCGGCCAGGCTCTTGAGCACCACCACGCCCGCGCCGTCGCTAAACACGGTGCCGCGGGCCTGCGCATCAAAGGGCCGGCAGTGGCCGTCGTGGCTCAGCATGGCCCCTTCCTGGTAGAGGTGGCCGCTGCGCACGGGCGAGGTGATGCTGGCCCCGCCCGCCAGCGCCACCGTGCACTGCCCCGCCCGAATGCTTTGCACGGCCTGCGCCACCGCCAGCAGCGAGGTCGAGCACGCCGAGTACACACTCACGGCCGGCCCGGTCAGGTTGAGCTGGTAGGCGGTGCGCGTGGCTACGTAGTCCTTCTCGTTGGCCGTATGCACCTGCAGCGCCCCTAGGTTGCTGATAAGCTGGGGGTTGGGCAGCACGTTGTGCTGGTAGTAGGTGTTGCTGCCCACGCCCGCAAACACGCCCACCGGCCCGGCGTAGCAGTGCGGCAGGTGGCCGGTTTGCTCCAGTGCCTCCCAGGCTATTTCCAGAAACACGCGCTGCTGCGGGTCCATCAGTTCGGCCAGGCGCGGGTTCAGCCCAAAAAAAGCGGCATCAAACCGGTCGGCGCCCGCCAGCACGCCCCGCGCCTTCACGTACAGCGGGTCGTGCCGCACCTCGGCCGCAATGGTAGCGTCCAGCTCGTCGTCGCTGAAAAAGTGGATGGTTTCGCGCCCCTCGCGCAGCACCTCCCACAGCTCGGCCACAGTGCCCGCCCCCGGAAAGCGCCCCGCCATGCCCACAATGGCGACATCGCCGCCATGGCCGGCCGCGGGCGGCGCCACTGCCGCCGGGGCCGGGGCCACGGCCGCCCCCCCTAGGAAGCGCGCCAGGCCGGCCGCCGTGGGGTACTGGTAGAGCTTGGTAATGGGCAGCGCGTGCCCGGCCTGCTTGAGGGCCGCCACCGTTTTCTGGGCCAGCAGCGAGTTGCCGCCCAACTCAAAAAAGTTATCGTCGGCCCCCACCTGCGTTAGCTGCAGCAGCGCCGCCCACTCGCTGGCCACCAGGCGCTCCAGGGCGGTGGCGGGCGGGCGGTAGGGAGCGGCCGTGGCGGGCCGCTGCCGGCCGGGGTCGGGCAGCAGCTTCTTGTCTACCTTGTCGCTGATGGTGCGGGGCAGCGCCGGCAGCCACACCAGCGCCGCGGGCATCATGTAGTCGGGCAGGGCCTGCGCAATGGCCTGGCGCACGGCCGCATCGTCGGGCTGGCCACTTTCGGCCACCAGGTAGGCCACCACCTGCTTCTGGCCGTCGAGGGGGCTAGGGCGGATAACCACCACCGACTCGCGCAGCAGCGCCAAGCGGTTGAGCACCACCTCAATCTCGCCCAGTTCCACGCGGTTGCCGCGAATTTTCACCTGGTCGTCGCGCCGGCCCGTAAACTCCAGGCTGCCGTCGGGGCGGTAGCGGGCCATGTCGCCGGTGCGGTAGATGCGGATGAGCCCCTTGCTGGGGTGCGGCCACTGCACAAAGCGGGCGGCCGTTTGGGCGGGGTCGTGCAGGTAGCCGGCGGCCAGCACGTCGCCCGTCAGGCAAATTTCGCCGCTCTCGCCCGCTGGTAGCTGCGCCAGGCTTTCATCCAGAATCAGTATCTCGGTAGCCAGAATGGGCCAGCCCATGTGCGGAATATCGGGCCAGGCGGCGGGCGGGCCGGCCAGCTTGTGCTCGGTTACCCAAATGCTGCCCTCGGCGGGGCCGTACACGTGCATGAGCGTGCAGCCCGGCATACCGGCAAACAGCCCCCGGATTTCGGCCGTGATTTTCAGTTGCTCGCCGCCGATGCTTATCTCGCGCAGCGATTCCGGAAAGCTGTTTTCGGTGGTGGCGGCCTCGGCCAGGTATTGCAGCGCCACGTAGGGCAGGTAGGCCCGGTGAATGGCGTGGCGCCGGATATAGGCCAGCAGCCGGCCCGCATCGAGCCGGTAAGTATTGCCGATGAGGTGCACCGTGCCGCCGCTCACCAGCGGCAGAAACACCTCCAAAAACGACACGTCGAAGGTGAGGTGGCAAAATTGCAGCGTGTTCAGTTCCGGCTGGGCGTGGTTGTGCACCATCTGCCAGCGCATGAGCTGGCGCAGGCCGGTTTGGGTCATGCGCACGCCCTTGGGCTGGCCCGTCGAGCCCGAGGTGTACAGCACGCACACCACCTCGCGGCCCGGCCCGGCCACCCGCGGGCTAGGGTAGTGGTAATCTGCTTCCGAGGCTAGTACGCTGAGCCCTAGGGCCTCAAAGCTGGCCTGGTTGGCCGAATGCGCCAGGCAGGTAGCTACGCCCGAGCTGGCTATCAGCTGCCGCAGGCGCTGCGCGGGATAGGTAGGGTCGAGCGGCAGGTAGGTTTTGCCGGCCTTCAGAATGGCCAGCAGCCCCACCACCATCTCGAGGCCCCGCACGGCGCTGATGCCGATTAGCTCGGCGGCCGGCGCCGCGTGCAAAATGGCCTGGCACAGCGCATCGGCCCGCTCGTTTAGCTGCTGGTAGCTCAGCTGCGCCTCCTCAAACACTACGGCCGGCCGGGGACCGTAAGTCGCGACTGCTCGCTCCACCAACTCGTGAACGAGCAAGTCAGGGAGCGGAGATTCCGGAGAACTCATAGAATAAGTAACTGCTAGCTACCGGATAAAATATACAAATAATATAATTATGCTAATGGCCTTTAGGAATACAATGACATATAAATACCTAATTGCACCATGATAACCTATATAACCTAGGCCATACGCGCTGGCAAAGTAAGTAGAAAAGGGCTAATTAATCCAAAATAAACCTGTTCTTTAGTGCATGACAAGTATTTACTATAAAGGAAATTAAGTATAAATATTCGATTCTATTTTGCCAGTGCTTAGCGTTGTGTAACAAACGGGTTTAAATCTAGCTATCAATTATTTAAGCGCCTTCTTATTGCTTGCAACTTGCAAAATATAAGTATTTATTAGCCCTATTAGGTAAGCACTTTAACCAGTTTTTGAAACTGGTTAAAGGCAGTCATTTAGAGTAAAAGTGCTATTTTATTACTTGCCGTTTCAACGCTTTTCTCGGCGCGTAAAAAAGCCCTAGGTCCTTTCTAAGCAGAAAGGGCCTAGGGCCTGGCTGGGCACCGGGGCTACTAGGTGGCGCGCTTAGCCGAAAATCTTTACCTGCTCGCCCTTGCGCTTGGTGCGCAGGTGCAGGCGGATAATCTGCTGCACGTCCTTGTTGTCGGCGTAGGGCTGCACGGCCTCCCGGAAGTCCTGCAGGCGCCGCGCCGTGAAGGTTTCATCCACGTAGCCGAAGCCCACGTAGCGTCCGTTCTCCACGACTACCAGCGACTTCTCGTCGGGCCGCCGCCCGGGCCCGATGACCACGAACGACTCGTGCTCGTAGCTGATGCTGTCAATGGCGGCGTCTACGCGCAGGTTGTAGCTCTCGGGGGCTTCTTCGCCCACGCAGGCCCCTAGGCAGCGGTGCACCTGGTAGTCGAAGCACGAGCCCTGGGTTTTGTAGAGGCCGCACAGCTTCTGGCACAGGTTGTACTTGGCCACTTTGTGGTACAGAAATCCCTGGGCCTTGTACTGGTTGCCGAGCGCGATAATCGGGATTTCGGAGTTGCGGGCGTCGGCGCGGCCGTAGTAGAGGCGCTTGTAGCCCAGCTCGTCGGTTTTGAGGTAGATGCCGGCCGGAAACACCGAGCGCCGCTGCGCCCGGTTGTAGGCCGGCTTCAGCTGCTTTATCAGGTGTGATTCGTAGAGCAGCGCCACCAGCTCCGAGCCAGTTAGCTCCCAGGTAATGTCGGCAATCGAATTCTTGAAATCCAGGCTCTTGCGCGATTTTACATCTACCGCGAAGTGCTGCTGAATGCGCTTGTAGATGTTGATGCTCTTGCCCACGTAGATAACCTCGCCGGCCTCGTTGTGGAAGTAATACACGCCCGTTTCCTGGGGCAGGGCCGCCACCTGCTCGGGGGTGATGAGCGGGGGTAGCAGCGCCGTTTTGATGGCCTGCGCCACGGCGGCCACGCGGCGGGCGCTCGGCTTTTTGTCGGCTTTGCCGTCGGGCCGGCGGCCGGCGGGGGCTAGGGCATCCACGCGGGCCAGCGTGTCGGCGGTCGTGGCCTCGGAGTGGCGGTGGGCGTCTTCCGGCGCTTCGGCGTCCTGGGTTATTTGCAGCAGGCGCCCAAACAGGATGGCCGTGGCCTCGGCGTCGCCAGCGGCGCGGTGGCGGCCGTTGAGCGGAATACCAATATTCTGGCACAGCTTGCCCAGGCTGTAGCTGGGCTGGCCCGGAATGAGCGAGCGCGAAAGGCGCACGGTGCACAGTGTTTTGCGCGAGTAGTTATACCCTAGGTCGGCAAACTCCTTTTTCAGAAACGAGTAGTCGAACCGCACGTTGTGGGCCACGAATACGCAGCCCTCGGTCATTTCCACCACCTTGCGGGCCACTTCGTGGAAGCGCGGCGCATCGGCCACCATGTCGTTGGTGATGCCCGTGAGCTGGGTGATGAAGGGCGGAATGCTGCGGCCAGGATTCAGCAGCGTGCTGTACGAGTCAACCACTTGCTGCCCGTCGTGCACAAAAATGGCCAGCTCGGTGATGCGGTCGTTGGCGGGCTGGCCCCCAGTGGTTTCAATATCAATTATCGCGTACAAGGCAACTAAATAGGCTGGCGTAGGGAAGGCTAACAAAGTTAGGGCTCCCGATGGTTGCCGGCTGGGCCCAAAAAAAGCCCGCCGGGTAGGGCGGGCTTTTTTAAAGGGACAAGCGGAGTAGCTTATTTGTGTGAACTAATCCAGCTCTTAGCGCTCTGAATCTCGCTACGCTGCTGCTCCAGCACCGACTTAAACGAGGGATTGATGTCGTTCGATTGCAAGGCCGTATCGTAAGCCTTAAGGGCGCTTTCTTCTCCAGTTTCGCAAGTGCCCAGGATAGATGAGTCGTCGTTGCCAGTGAAGGCCGCCTTCACGTTTATCCAGCCACGGTGCACGGCAGCGGCAGCCTCGTTGGCTACGCTCTCAACGGTGTTGGTATCCTCAGCCGAAATACCCAGCTGGCTGGCCTGCTGCTCGAGCTGCGACGCAAACTGCGAGCGCTGCTGGGCATACTGGGTGAGCTGTGATTTCAGCTCCGAGCTTTTTACTTCGTCGGCCGCTTCCTGGTAGCCCTTGGCCGAGGTGCGGTTGAGGTGGAGCAGGTCGGTGAAAGCGCGGGCAGTGGTTTCTGATGCGTTAGCCATGATAGGGGAGAGCTTAAACTCGTGGAAAAGGAACGTTCGGTTTGGATGCCGAGCATCCGGGACTTGTACGCCAAAAGAGCCCTGGGCGGTTGTATTTTGAACGTATAAAATTTAGCTTTTTACAGCTGCGTGCCGCGGATTGCGCATGGGCGGCAGCTTGGGCTCGGGGGCTAGTGGGGGGCGCTTGCCGCGCACCTGGTCCCAGAGCTTGGCTACGAAGCCGCGGTCGTCGCTGGGGTCCTTCTGGGTGGTTTCCCCATCGCCCACGTCGCCTAGCAGGAAGCCCCAGGGCTCGGTGACGCGGTTGGCATCGAGCACCACCTTGATAACGGCCGACAGCGGCACGCTCAGAATCATGCCCGGCGTGCCCCAGAGCTGCGCGCCCAAAATAAGGGCGATAATGGCCGTGAGCGGGTTCAGACTAACCTTAGAAGCCGTAATGAGTGGGGCCAGGATATTATCGGAAATAAACTGCACCACCATAAACACCCCGATTACCGCCAGCCCATGCGTGAGCGAGCCGGTTTCGACGTAGGTGATGAGCGCCGGGATGATGGAGCCCACAATGATGCCGATGTAAGGGATGACGGCCAGCACCGACGCGAAAACGGCGAAGAAAATAGCGTATTTCACCCCTAGGGCCAGTAGGCCAACGGCGTTCATAACGGATACTACCACGATAACCGTCAGCAGGCCAGTCATATAGCCCTGCACCACGTGCTGAATGTTATCTACCGTGTGCAGTACCGTGGTGCGTTTGTCAGCCTCCACGAAGCGGAACATAAACTGGCGCAGGTGGTCGCGGTAGTACAGAAAGCAAAAGATGTAGATGGGCACCAGCGTAACGGTGCTCAGTACCCCTAGGGTAGTATTGAGGGTGGAACCCAAGTATTTACTCGATTGCTTTTGCAGGGCCGCCAGCGACGAATCAATTACTTGCTCGTGGCTCATGGGCTGGAAGTGGAAGCGCTGCGCCAGCTGCTGCTGCGTTTGGTCGAAGAGCACTACTAGCTTGCTTTGGATGAGCGGCAGCTCGCTGCGCAGGCCAATTATTTGGGAGCCAAAGAAGCCGAAGAGTAGCGCAATGCCAATGACAACCAGCAGGATAGCCGTGGCAATGGATAGCATCCGGGGCCAGCGCCACTTTTCGAGCCGCGTGACGATGGGCATCAGCAGCAGCGACAGCAGAATGGCGTAGATGAGCGGTAAAAACAGGTCGTCGAGCTTGTGCAGCACGAACACCAGCAGCGACAAGCCCACTAGAAACAGAGTGAAGTACACCACCGGCGGCTGCTTGACCTGGGTGGGCGCGTGCATATTAGCCCCCGACGGCACGTTGCGCGGGGTATTGAACTGGTTGGCGGGGGGTAACATTAGAGAAGCTATAGTGAGGTAGTGAGTGAGAAGAAAGCAGCCTAGGGCCAGTTTGGTGAGGCAGCTGGCCGAAGCCGGCGCTAACCGAACTTTGCACCGTTGGCAAGGGTTGAAATACCAGCCTGGTTGGCAATTTTGGCTAACTAAACTGGCAGTAGGTGGTTGCAAAGCGCCGTCGGCGTCTTACATTTACCCTTCGCTGCCCCGCATACGGATTTTTTCTGATGAACGACGAACTACAGACCCTCGCTCCCCCCGCCCACGGCTACACCGAAGACAGCATCCGCTCGCTCGACTGGCGCGAGCACATTCGCCTACGCCCCGGCATGTACATCGGCAAGCTCGGCGACGGCTCGGCCTACGACGACGGCATCTACGTGCTGGTGAAGGAAGTAATCGACAACTGCATCGACGAGCACGTGATGGGCTACGGCCGCACCATCGAGGTGAAGGTGTCGGAAAGCAAGGTGCAGGTGCGCGACTACGGCCGCGGCATCCCCCTAGGGAAGGTGGTGGACGTGGTGAGCAAAATCAACACCGGCGGCAAGTACGACAGCAAGGTGTTTCAGAAGTCGGTGGGCCTCAATGGCGTGGGCACCAAGGCGGTGAACGCGCTCAGCAGCCACTTCCTGGTGCAAAGCGTGCGCGACGGGCAGCTGAAGGCGGCCGAGTTTTCGCAGGGCCAGCTGGCTGCCGACCCTAGGCCCCAGAAAACCAGCCAGCGCAACGGCACGCTCATCAGCTTCACGCCCGACGAGAGCATCTTCCGCAGTTACCGCTTCATCCCGGAGTTTCTGGAAAGCCAGATTCGAAACTACTGCTACCTGAACGCGGGCTTGGCCATCTACTTCAACGGCCAGAAGTACGTGTCGGAAAACGGCCTGCGCGACCTGCTAGAGCACAAAACCGACGCCGACGCCCTGCGCTACCCCATCATCCACCTGAAGGGGGAGGATATCGAGCTGGCCCTCACCCACGGCAACGACTACGGCGAAGAATATTACTCGTTTGTGAACGGGCAATACACCACCCAGGGCGGCACCCACCTGGCGGCCTTCCGCGAGGCAGTGGTGAAGGCGGTGCGCGAGTTTTTTCAGCGCCAGAACAAGAAGGAGTTTGACGCGGCCGACATCCGGGCCAGCATCATCGGCGCCATTTCGGTGCGGGTGCAGGAGCCGGTGTTCGAGAGCCAGACCAAAACCAAGCTGGGCTCCATCAACATGGGCCCCGACGGCCCTACGGTGCGCGGATTTATCATCGACTTCGTGAAAGAGAAGCTCGATAACTTCTTGTCGGTGAACGCCACGGTGGCGGAGGCGCTGCGCAAGCGCATCGAGCAGAGCGAGCGCGAGCGCAAGGACATGGCTGGCGTGAAGAAGCTGGCCAACCAGCGCGCTAAAAAGGCCAACCTGCACAACCGTAAGCTGCGCGACTGCCGCTTCCACCTAGGCGAGAATGTCAAGGACGGCGCCGAAAAAGAGGCGCTGACTACCCTCTTTATTACGGAAGGTGACTCGGCCAGCGGCAGCATCACCAAGAGCCGCAACGTGGAGCTGGAAGCCGTGTTCAGCTTGCGCGGTAAGCCGCTCAACTGCTTCGGGTTGAAGAAGAAAATCGTGTACGAAAATGAGGAGCTGAACCTGCTCCAGCACGCGCTCAACATAGAGGAAGGCATTGAGGGTCTGCGCTATAACCGCGTGGTTATTGCCACCGACGCCGACGTGGATGGCATGCACATCCGGTTGCTGCTGCTCACGTTTTTCCTGCAATTCTTCCCCGACTTGGTGCGCAACGGCCACGTTTACATCTTGGAAACGCCGCTCTTCCGGGTGCGCAACAAGAAGGAAACCATCTACTGCTACTCGGAGAGCGAGAAGCAGGCCGCCATGTTCAAGCTGGGCCGCAACCCCGAGGTGACGCGCTTCAAGGGCCTAGGGGAAATCTCGCCCGATGAGTTTGGCCGCTTCATCGGCGAAAACATTAAGCTAGAGCCCGTTATCCTGCAATCGGACCGCTCGATTCAGCAGGTGCTGGCTTACTATATGGGCAAGAATACGCCCGCCCGCCAGGAGTTCATCATCGACAACCTGCGCCTGGAAAAAGACCTGCTTATCAGCGATACGCTGCCCGAGCCAGAAATCGCGCTGGCGTAAAGCAATGAGGATAAAGCCCGTCATGCTGAGCCTGCCGAAGCATCTCTACCGCGCCGCCTAGGGTCGTTGCAACGATTTCCTAGCGGCGTGGTAGAGATGCTTCGGCAGGCTCAGCATGACGGGCTTTTTTAGTAAATTTATCCAGTGACATTAGCTTGTTTAGCTACTTGCTGGCTAATATTTTTGGGAACTTTCTGGCTGGGCCCGTTCTTGTAAAACAGCGGGCTTTGCCGCATTTTTACGGTACTTTTGCCGGCTGACTAACCGGCCTTATTTTTCTGCTTGTGGCTCTTTTTGACGCGCTTACTCCCGACCACGATTCCGCTTCCGACGACTACCTGCAGGCCGGCGACACCCTGAGCTTCGAGTTAGCCCCGGCCGACGCGGCCGAATTGGCGCCGCCGGCCGAAGCAGACGCGCCAGCCGCCGCTACGGTGGCCGCTGTGCTCTTTGGCGAGGCGGCCGACCTTAGGGCCCCCGACTTGGACGAAGGGCGGGAGGCCGAGGCTGATAGCCCCGCTGAACAGGTGGAGGAAACGGAGCCGGCCGAGCCCGAGGAAGACGCCAAATTTGCGCCCGGCGAGGTGATTCACGACGTGGCCACGGTGCGCGGCATGTACCAGAACTGGTTTCTGGACTACGCCAGCTACGTGATTTTGGAGCGGGCGGTGCCGGCCGTGGAAGACGGGTTTAAGCCCGTGCAGCGGCGCATCATGCACGCTATGAAGGAGATGGACGATGGCCGCTTCAACAAGGTGGCCAACGTGATTGGGCAAACCATGCAGTACCACCCCCACGGCGACGCCAGCATCGGCGACGCCATGGTGAACCTGGGCCAAAAGGACTTACTGATTGAAACCCAGGGCAACTGGGGCGACGTGCGCACCGGCGACTCGGCCGCCGCGCCGCGCTACATCGAGGCCCGCCTCAGCAAGTTTGCCCTGGAAGTGGTCTTCAACCCTGACATTACGGAGTGGCAGATGAGCTACGACGGCCGCAAGCGCGAGCCGATTACGCTGCCCGTCAAGTTTCCGCTGCTGCTGGCGCAGGGCGTGGAGGGCATCGCCGTGGGCCTGAGCACCAAGATTATGCCCCACAACTTTCGCGAGCTGTGCCAGGCGAGCGTGGCGGTGCTGCGGGGCCGCGAGTTTCAGCTGTACCCGGATTTTCCGACCGGGGGCCTGGCCGACGTCAGCAACTACCAGAGCGGGCTGCGGGGCGGCAAAATCCGGCTGCGCGCCACTATTGAGAAGGTGGACAAGACGCTGCTCGTCATCCGCGACATCCCGTACGGCACCACCACGACGGCGCTGATGGAGAGCATCGTGAAGGCGAGCGAGGCCAACAAAATCAAGATTAAGAAGGTGGTGGACAACACGGCGGCCGACGTGGAAATCCAGGTGCAGCTGCCGCCCGGCGTAAGCCCCGACCTCACCATCGACGCACTCTACGCCTTCACCGACTGCGAGATTTCGCTCTCGCCCAACACCTGCGTCATCATCGACGACAAGCCGCGCTTCGTGGGCGTGGACGATATGCTGCGCCTGAGCACCGGCAAAACGGTGCGCCTGCTGGAGCGCGAGCTGGAAATCAGGCAGCAGGAGCTGGAAGAGAAGTGGCACTCGGCGTCGCTGGAAAAGATTTTCATCGAGAACCGCATCTACCGCAAAATCGAGGAGTGCGAGACCTGGGAACAGATTCTCGAAACCATCGACCTAGGGCTTAAGAAGTTCGTGCGCATCGAGGGCGAGAAGCTGCGGGCCAACGACACGCGCCTGGTGCTGCGCCGCCCCATCAGCGAGGACGACTTGACGCGCCTCACCGAAATCCGCATCAAGCGCATCTCGAAATACGACGGCTTCAAGGCCGAGGAGTACATTCAGCGGCTCGACGCCGAGCTGGCCGAAGTGGCCGACCACCTGGCCCATATCACGCGCTACGCCATTGCCTACTTCGAGGGCCTGCTGAAGAAGTACGGCGCCAACCGCGAGCGCAAAACCCAGCTGCGCACCTTCGACGTGGTGACGGCCCAGAAAGTGGCCGTGGCCAACCAGAAGCTCTACGTCAACTACCAGGACGGCTTCGTGGGCTACGGCCTCAAGAAGGACGAGAAAGCGGTGGAAGTCACCAGCTGCTCGGACCTGGACGACATCATCGCCATTCGGCGCGACGGTACATTTATGGTGACGCGCATCGCCGAAAAGACCTTCGTGGGCAAGGACATTCTGCTGGCTGGCGTGTACAACAAGAACGACGACCGCCTGGTATACAACATGGTGTACGTGGACGGCGCCAGCGGCATCAGCTTTGCCAAACGCTTCCTGGTATCGGGCATCACGCGCGACAAAGGGTACGACCTGACCAAGGGCACCAAGGGTACGAAAGTGCTCTACCTCACGGCCAATCCCAACTCGGAGAGCGAGGTAGTAGCCGTGCAGCTCTCGGACAAGGCGCCGGCGCGGGTCAAGCAGTTCGACTTCGATTTTGCCGAGCTGGCCATCAAGGGCAAGGGCTCGATGGGCAACATCGTGACCAAGCAGCCGATTAAGAAGATTACCCAGAAGTCGGTGGGCGACAGTACCCTAGGGGGACGCGAGGTGTTTTTTGATAGCACCGTGGCCCGCCTCAACCACAACGGCCACGGCCGCTACCTGGGCGCCTTCGATACCGATGACACCATTCTGGTGGTGTATAGGGATGGCTCGTATGAGGTGCTGGCCCCCAACCTCAACACGCACTTCGACCTGCCTAACATCGTGCTACTGCGCAAGCTGGAGCCCGACACGGTACTCAGCGCCGTGTACGTAGACGGCGAAACCAAGACGCACTACGTCAAGCGGTTCCGCATCGAAACCAGCACGCTCGAAAAGCGCTTCCTGTTTATTTCGGAAAGCAAGGGCTCGAAGCTACTGGCCGCCACCGCCTTTGCCGAGCCCGAAGTGGAAGTGACGCTGCAGCGCGATAAGAAGGCGGACAAGGAGAAAGAAAAGCTGCGCCTCGACCAGTTCATCGACGTGAAAGGCTGGAAGGCGCTGGGCAACAAGCTCAACTACTTCAAGCTGCACGGCCTGACCTTGCTCACCGACGAAGGCCCCGAGCCTGTGCGCCGCGAAGCCAAGAAGCGCGGCGCCCCCAAAGCCGACGCGCCCGCCGACGCCGAGCCCACCGGCCCGGTAGATGTGACGGCCGAGGAAGTAGAGCGCTCGCGCGAGCTGCTGAAGCGGCCCAAGGCGCAGCTGGGCCTGTCATTCTAGGGGGCGTACTCGTCACTGCGCGGGGTAGTTTGACGTAAGCGCACTAGCTTGCTTGGACGCTTACTACTTCACACTTAGCCAATGCCCACTATTCCTTCCCAGATGGCCCTAGTGACGGGCGCTACCAGCGGTATTGGCTACGAGCTGGCCCGCCTTTTCGCCCAGGATGGCATCAACTTGGCGCTGGTGGCCCGGCGCCAGCCCGAGCTGGAGGCCGTCAAGGCCGACTTTGAGCGGCAATACGGCATTCGGGTAAGCTGCCTGGCTGCCGACCTAAGTGCGCCTGGTCAGGCGGCTGCCGTGTACCGGCAGTGCCAGGAGCAGGGCTGGCAGCTCGATTACCTGGTGAATAATGCCGGCTTCGGCTCGTATAAAGATGTGGTGCAGGAAGACGCCGCGCTTTACGAAGACATGCTGACGCTGAACGTACTAGCTGTGACGACGCTCACCACGCTGGTCGCCCGCGATATGGTGCGTCGTCGCACGGGTCGCATCCTGAATGTAGGCTCCACGTCGGCTTTCCAGCCGGTGCCCCACATGGCCGTGTACGGTGCTTCTAAGAGCTACATCATGAATTTTACGGAGGCGCTGCATGCCGAGCTGCGAGGCACCGGCGTTACGGCGACCGTACTAAGTCCAGGCGTGACGGCGACTAATTTCCTGGCCCGGGCCGACATGGGTGGCTGGTCGCAGGCGCAGGGCAAGCTGCCCACAGCCACCGCTGTGGCCAAAGCCGGCTACCGAGCCATGCAGCAAGGTGAACTAAACGTGGTGACGGGCCTCAAAAACAAACTCCTGGCTTTAGGCATCAGCCTAGTGCCTTTCCGCAAGCTAAAGCTGGCGATGGCAACGCGGTTCATGCGCGAAGGAACCTAGGGGGTTGCTGGTTGCTTTTCGAGTTATGCAGCACCTTTCTCCCGTAGGTTGTCGGCTTAGCTGTCGGGTTGCCAGCCACCGCATCGCGAGGCGCTGGCTGGGCCTTGTGCGCCACTTGGCCGCTTGCCTGCTACTGCTAGCGGCCCTAGGGCCAGCCCACGCCCAAACGACCACTTCGCAGCCCTCGCTGCCGGCTGTGCCCACGCCCACTGAGCTGGGCCCGCTGGCCCGCCCCGGCGGCAGCGCCAACCCCGACACGGCCGCCCTGCGCCGGCACCTGCGCCAGGCCGCCTCGCTGCAAACCGGCTACCACGACTCGGCGGCGCTGGCCGAGTACCAGGCGGCGCTCAAAATCAATCCGCAGGAGTACGAGAGCCTATGGCGCGCCGCCGTGCTGAGCGTGCGCATCGGCAACCGCTACACCGACGAAACGCGCAAGGCCGCCTACTTTGGCGAGGCCCGGCGCTACGCCGAGCAGGCCCTGGCCCTAGCCCCCACGGCCGGCGAAAGCAACTACGCGCTGGCCCTGGCCCTGTTTAGCCAGGCCGGGCTGCTGAACGCCCGCGACCGGCTGCGCCTGTTTAAGGAGCTGCAAAACCCGGTGATGCTGGCTGCTGCCCGCCGCCCTGACCTGCCCGAGGCCTGGCAGCTGCTGGGCCGCTGGCACTACCGCGTGGCCCACTACAATGCCCTAGAAAAGCTGTTTTCGCGGGTGTTTCTGGGGGGCGCGCCGCGCAGCGCCAGCACCGACCAGGCCATTGCGGCCCTCGAAAAAGCGCGCGCTCTCGCCCCCGAGCGCATCCAGTACACCTACGATTTGGCGCGCATCTACAAGTATCAGGGGCATCACCGCCGCTACGCCATTGCCCTACTGCAACGCGCCGTTCGCCAGCCTACCTATACCAGCGAAGACCTGATAATGAACCGCTTGTGCGAGCAGCTGCTGGCCCCCATGCAGCGCGCCGCCACCCGCCGCGACCGCCGCCACGCCCGCTGGTACCAGCACCTGCGGGCCCGGCCCCGGCTGGTGCCCTTGGCCGCCCCGGCAACCCTAGGCCCGCCCGCGCCGTGAAGCCCTGCGCTGACTGCTTACTTCGCTTTTTCGCCTGCATGAAACTTCCTTACTTTTTGCTGTTGGCACTAGCCGCCTCGGCCTGCTCGGGTCGGCCCGATGCGGAGGCCACCAAAACCGGTCACCTCACCGCCAGCTCGCCGGCCGATGCGCGCTTCGACCGCTATAAAAACCAGTTTATTCTGAGCTTTTGGCGGCTGAACCCCGACTACGCCTCCTCCCAGGGCTTCCACAAGTACGACTCGCTGCTCGTGATTCCCGACGGGGCGCAGCGGCAGCGCGAGGCGGCGTTCGTGGCCCAAAACCTGGGGACCCTAGGGGGCTTCGCGCTCGATAGCCTCTCGCCGGGCAACCAGATTGACTGGCGCATTTTGCGCAACGAGCTGGTGAGCGAGCGCTGGTACGCCGACACGCTGCAAAGCTGGCGCTGGAACCCGGCCAGCTACAACCTGGGCGCCAGCGTGGGCGACCTGCTCAACGGCCACCACTACCCGCTGGCCCGCCGCCTGCGCAACATCTCCGACAAAATTGCGGGCGCCGCCGCCTACTACGCTGCCGCCCGCGCCAACATCAGCCAGCCCACCCGCGAGCACACCGAGCTGGCGGTGCAGCAAAACGAGGGCGGCCTGGCCGTGTTCGGGCCCGCCCTGGCCGATTCCATCCGCCGGGCGGGCCTGCCCGCGGCCGAGGCGCAGTTGCTGACGCAGCGCGTGGCGGGGGCGCAGGCCGCCATTCGGGGCTACCTCGCTTTTTTACAGCAGGACGTGCTGGCGGGCCGTACTCAGTTCCGCTCCTTCCGCATTGGCAAGGCGCTGTTCGACCGCAAGTTTGCCCTCGATATTCAGTCGCGCTACTCGGCCGACCAGCTGTTTGCACTGGCCCAGCAGCACAAAACCGAGCTGCTGCATGACATGGGCCGCCGAGCGGCGCGCCTCTTCCCCAAATACTGCCCCGGCCAAAAAGCCCCGGCCGATACGCTGGCCCTCATTCGGCAGGTTATCGACCAGCTCACGCTCAAGCACGCCCCGCGCGATGGCTTCGTGGCGGCCGTGAAGCGCCAGATTCCGGTGCTCACTAAGTATGTGAACGACCATAAGCTGCTGACCCAGGACCCCACCAAGCCGCTGGTAGTGCGCGAAACCCCGCTCTACATGCGCGGCAGCGGCGCCGGGGCCAGCGTGAGCGCGCCCGGCCCCTACGACACCAAGGCTAACACCTACTACAACGTGGAGCCGCTGCCCGCCACCTGGAGCGCCGCCCGCGCCGAAAGCTACCTGCGCGAGTACAACGACTATACCCTGCAGATTCTCAACATCCACGAGGCTATTCCGGGCCACTACACTCAGCTGGTGTATGCCAACCGCTCGCCCTCGCTGGTAAAAAGCATTTTTGCCAACGGGGCTATGATTGAGGGCTGGGCCGTGTATTCGGAAAAGATGATGCTAGAAAGCGGCTACGGCGGCAACTCCGACGAGATATGGCTGCTCTGGGACAAGTGGAATATGCGCTCGACCCTGAACGCGGTGGTCGATAATCTCATCCAAACCCAGAACGCCAGCGAAACCCAAATCAAGCAGCTGCTCATGCGCGAGGGCTTTCAGGAAGAGGCCGAGGCCACCGGCAAGTGGCACCGCGCCACCCTCAGCCAGGTGCAGCTCAGCTCGTACTTCACGGGCTACGCGGCCATCGTGGCTTTGCGCGATGAGGTGCGCCGCCGTGAGGATGCCAAGTTCAGTGTCAAGAACTTCAACGAGCGGTTTCTCAGCTACGGCAACGCCCCGGTGAAGTACATCCGCGACCTGATGCTCGGGCGCTAGGCCGTACCTTTACGGGAAAGCAATTGCCGCCTGAAATATCCTAGGGCTTTGCGGCAGTCCTTATTCCCGCCCGCCATTAAGTTAGAAATTTATGACTGAAGCCGAACGCCAGCACGTGGTAGATGCCACCGACGATAGCCTGCGCCGCCTGATACACGAGAACCTAAAAGTATTTGCCAAATTCACGTCCGAGGACTGTAAGATTTGCGAGGTCCTGGCCCCACCCTTTGCCAAATTTGTGGATGCACCCGAAAACGTGGGCATCCTATTTGTGCGCCTCAACTCCGACCAGAACCCGGTGGCCAAGAAGCTGATGGATGAGAAAGTGGCGCCCTTCTTCGTGAGCTACTGCCAGGGCCGCCTGCTGGAGTGCGACGCCCTGACCGAGGAAAAACAGGTAACCGGTCAGCTCGACCGCCTGCGGGCGTTCGTGCCGGTGCGCAACTAGCCCCTAGGGCACCCGCCAGGGGCGATACTGAAAACGTCATGCTGAGTTAAGCCCAGCATCTTGCCCTCGCTACTGAGAGCTTAATAGCCTCAGCGAGTGAGCGGGATGCTGGGCTTAACGCAGCATGACGTTTTCAGTGAATTATTCTAACTACTTAAGCAATAAGAATTTCTTTGTTTTTCATTCTTTCTAAACTGCTGCTGCTTGCTTTTTCGCCAGGGCTGTGGCTGCTGGCTTTGCTGGTGGCCGCTATGGTGGCCCGGCCCGCCGGCCGCTGGCGCGGGCGCTGGCTGGGGGCGGCCCTGCTGCTGCTACTGCTGGGGGGCAACAATGCGCTCGTCAACTCGGCTACCCTGGTCTGGGAGCTGCCGCCAGTGCCGCTGGCCGCCGTAGCCCCGGCCGATGCGGCCGTGCTGCTCACCGGCATCACCGCTGAGGGCAAGTCGCCCCACGACCGGGTGTACCTCAACTCGGGGGCCGACCGCCTCACCAATGCCCTGTGGCTGTACCGGGCCGGGCGGGTGCGGCGCATTATTATTTCGGGCGGCTCGAACGCGCTGCACCCGGTGCCCGGCCGCACCTCGGAGGCCCGCCAGCTGAGCACGCTGCTACGCCTGGCCGGCGTGCCGCCCAGCGCCATTCTGCTGGAGGAGCGCAGCCGCAATACCCGCGAAAACGCCTTGTATACTAAGCAGCTGCTGGCCAGCCACCCGGCTATCAAGTCGCTGGTGCTCGTTACCTCGGCCTTTCACGAGCGGCGGGCCCTAGGGTGCTTTGCCAAGGTGGGGCTGCACCCGGTGCCCTTCCCGGCCGGCTACCGCAGCACCGACCCTAGCCAGGGCCTCAGCTACTGGCTGCTGCCCAGCCTCGACGCGCTGAGCCGCTGGGGCCGGCTGCTGCACGAGTTGGTGGGCTACGCCGCGTACAAAGTGCGAGGCTACTGCTAAGGGAATCGGCCGGGGGCCGCTGCTTGTTTGCGCGGCAGCCACTCGGCTAGCTGCTGCGATGGAAGCCCGCAAAATTATTCACCTCGATATGGATGCGTTTTACGCCTCCGTAGAGCAGCGCGACGACCCCGCCCTGCGCGGGCGGCCCGTGGCGGTGGGCGGTGCCCTGGGCCGGGGCGTGGTGGCGGCGGCCAGCTACGAGGCGCGCCAGTTCGGGGTGCGCTCGGCCATACCTTCGGTCACCGCCCGGCGCCGCTGTCCCGAGCTGGTATTTGTGAAGCCCCGCTTCGAGGTCTACAAGGCCGTGTCGGCGCAGGTGCGCGCCATTCTGGCCGAGTACACGCCGCTTATCGAGCCCCTGTCGCTGGATGAGGCCTACCTCGACGTGACGCAGCAGCTACCCCCAGGCACGACGGCTACCCAGTGGGCCCGCGAAATTCGGGCCCGCATTCGGGCGGCCACCGGGCTCACGGCCTCGGCGGGAATTTCCTACAATAAGTTTTTGGCCAAGCTAGCCTCCGACTACCGCAAGCCCGACGGGCAGTTCGTGATTCGGCCGCACGAGGGGCCCGCGTTTGTAGAGGCGCTGGCGGTGGGGCAGTTCCACGGCATTGGGCCGGCTACGGCGGCGCGGCTCAACGGCCTGGGCATCTTCACCGGCCTCGACTTGCGGCAGCAAACCGAAGCGTTTCTGCGCCAGCATTTTGGCAAGGCCGGCGGCTACTACTACGCCATTGCCCGCGCCCAGGACCACCGCCCCGTCGTGCCCGACCGGGTGCGCAAGTCCATCGGCTCCGAAACCACCTTTGCCCAAAGCCTGACCGCGGAGCCCGAGTTTTACGAGCGCCTGGCGCCGCTGCTGGCTAGCGTGTGGGCCAGCGCCGAGCGCTTAGGGGTGGCCGGGCGCTCGGTCACGCTCAAGCTCAAGTACGATAATTTTCAGCAGTTGACGCGCAGCCGCTCAGCCGCCGCGCCGGTGCGCTCGCTTGCCCACTTTACCCAAGCCGCCCACGAGCTACTGGCCCCGCTGCTGCCCCCCGCCCAAGGCGTGCGCCTGCTGGGCGTGGCGCTCTCGAGCCTCGAAGGTGAGGCAGTGCAAGCCGGCCAGCAGCTCGGGCTTTTCGAGTAGGGGAGGGGCCTAGGGGCAGTCGAGTTAAACCAGGCAGAAAGGCGGTCATGCTCATCTGGCGTCCGCTTGTCGAAGCATCTCTACCGCTGTCGTCCGCATGACGTTGTTCGGTAGATATGCTTCGACAAGCGGATGCCAGATGAGCATGACCGCCTTTCTGCCTGGTTTAACTCGACTGCCCCTAGGCCCCTACTTAATCCAGACCGCCTTGTGATTAGTAAACTCCCGGATGCCCTGGTAGGATAGCTCGCGGCCGTAGCCCGACTTTTTCACGCCCCCGAAGGGCAGCTCGTTCATCGACTTCACTAGGCCGTTGATGAACACGGCGCCGTTTTCGAGCTGCCGGGCTAGCCGCTCGGCCTGGGCCACATCTTGGGTCCAGATGGCGGCGCCCAGGCCAAAGCGCGAGTCGTTGGCCAGACGCACGGCGTCGGCGGCATCGCGGGCCGTCAGCACCAGGGCCACGGGGCCGAACAACTCCTCGGCGTAGGCGCGCTGGCCGGGCTTTACGTGGCTGAGCACCAGAGGGTCGAAGCGGGTGCTGCCGGGGTGGGGCTGGCCGCCGGCTAGCTCCACTTTAGCCCCTAGGGCCACGCTGTCGGCCACTTGGGTGGCTAGCTGGTTGGCCAGGTCGGGGCGGGCCAGGGGGCCGTAGTCGGTGGTGTCGGCCAGCGGGTCGCCGTAGCGCAGCTGGCGCAAGTGGCTTACCAGCAAGCGCGTGAACTCGCGCACTACCGGCTTTTCCACGATGAAGCGCTTGGCGGCGATGCAGCTTTGGCCGGCGTTAATAAGGCGGGCCTGGGCGGCGGTGCGGGCGGCCAGCGCTAGGTCGGCATCGGCCAGCACGATGAACGGGTCGGAGCCGCCCAGCTCCAGCACGGTTTTCTTGATGTGCTGGCCGGCCGCCGCCGCCACCGCCGCGCCCGCCCGCTCCGAGCCGGTGAGCGTGGCGGCGCGCACCCGGTCGTCGGCCAGCAGCCCGGCTACTTGCTCGTTCGTTATAAACAGGTTCTGGAAGGCGGTGGGCGGCACGCCGGCGTCGTGCAGCAGCTTTTCGAGGGCTAGGGCGCACTGCGGCACGTTGGGCGCGTGCTTGAGCAACCCCACGTTGCCCGCCATCAAGGCGGGGGCGGCGAAGCGCACCACCTGCCAGAGCGGGAAGTTCCAGGGCATAATGGCTAGCACCACCCCTAAGGGCGCGTAGCTAAGGTAGCTGCGGGTGCCGTCGGTTGTCACCTCCTCATCGGCCAGGAAGCCTTCGGCGTGCGCGGCGTAGTAGTCGCAGCAACTGGCGCACTTCTGGGCTTCGGCGCGGCCGTCGCGCAGGGGCTTGCCCATTTCCAGGGCCATGAGGCGGGCCAGTTCATCCTGGCGCGCGCGCAGCAGCTCGGCGGTGCGGTGCAGCACGGCGGCGCGCTCGGCAAAGGAAGTGGCGCGCCACTGCGCGGCGGCCCGGTGGGCCCGCGCCAGGCGGCGCTCAAGCTGAGCGGGCCCTAGGGTGGCAAAGCGCCGCAAGCGCCGGCCGGTGTAAGGGTTTATCGATTCGTAGACCATATAGCCCGTATAACGCGGCTAGCGGACCGCCGGGTTTTGGCAGGGCTGGCGTATGGCCCAGCTTAGCCGGCAGCCCGCGCCGGGCTGGCCGCGCTGGCAACGCAGCCGCTGTTACTTTAGCGCACCCGTACTTACCCCACCCCGTGGGCACCAACGCCCCCCCCATGACTGTTAGCTCATCACTCCCGTGTCTGAACAATCTTTAATATCCACGCCAACGGCCGCCGAAGCGGCCTTAGTGGGCCGATTGCGCGCGCACCAGCAGTCGGCCATGACCGAGTTTTACGACCGCTACTCGGCGGCGCTCTTCGGCGTCATTCAGCGCATCGTGAAGGACGATAGCGAGGCCGAGGACGTGCTGCAGGAAGCGCTGGTCAAAATCTGGAACTCGATAGAAAGCTACGATACCAGCAAAGGCCGCCTCTTTACCTGGGTCGTCAACATCAGTCGAAATTTAGCGATTGATAAAATCCGCTCGCGCCAGCACCGCGTAAGTGCCAGTGTTCAAAGCCTCGACGATAGCCTCACCGCCCAGCGGCAGGCTAGCCCCGACAGCTTCCGCCCCGAGCACATTGGCCTGCAAGAGATTACCAAGCAATTGGTGCCCGAGCAGCGCCAGGTTATCGACCTGCTCTACTTCGGCGGCTTCACCCAGAGTGAGGCGGCCGAGGAACTCAACCTGCCCCTGGGAACGGTAAAAACCCGCGCCCGCACCGCTCTGAAAATGCTTGCTAAACTGGTCCGCTAACTCTGTTTCCTTTCGAATCGTGGAAGATTACCAAGAATATATTGAATCTGGCCGCCTCGAGCAATACGTGCTCGGTGAGCTGTCGCCGGCCGCCCAGGCCGAGGTAGAAGACTGGGCCGCGCGCTTTCCGCAAGTGCGCGAGGAGCTGGAGGCGCTGGAAGCGGGCCTAGGGGTATACGCTGAGGCACACGCCCTAGCGCCGCCCCCCGCCATGCGCGAGCGGGTCCTGAGCGCGGTATTTGCCCAAATCGGCCCGCCCGCCGCCCCCGCGACTCCCGTTGCCGAGGCCCCAACCATGCGCGTGTCGGCCTCCAACCCGCATGTGGCCGCGGCCCCCGTGGCGGCCCCTGCCGCCGGTCGCAGCAGCGGCTGGGCCATCGCGGCCTCGGTGGCTTTGTTGCTGAGTTTGGTAGGTAACGCCTTGCTGTATAGCCGCTGGCAGCAAGCCAGCGAAAGCCTGGTAGCTCTCGAAAACGACCAGGCCCGCGTGGCCAGCACCACCCAGGTGCTCAACCGCGAGTTGACCGATACCCGCCAGCAGTTGCACGTGCTGCGCTCGCCCGACGAGTATAAGCTGGTGGCGCTGGCCGGCACGCCCACCCACCCGCAAGCCCACGCCCGGGTGCTCTACAGCAAAAGCGAGCACCGCGTGTACCTCGACGTGCAGCAGCTGCCGCCGCTGCCCGCCGGCAAGCAGTACCAGCTGTGGGCCCTTGACAAAGGCAAGCCCATCGACGCGGGCATGCTGACCGCCGCCACCGCCTCGGGTGATGGCTTGCAGCAAATGAAGGACATCGCCAGCGCCCAAACCTTCGCCATGACCATTGAACCTACCGGCGGCAGCGTAAATCCCACGCTGAACACCATGACCGTGGTAGGGAATATCTAAGAGAACTAAGCGCAGCTTCCAAGCTTTACTTTCAGTAGGCCCACCCCGCTGCCAGTAGCGGGGTGGGCTTTTGCTTTCAACATTTCGGGCGCTGCGGCGTTGAAGCGAGCCCTAGCCCTTTCTTTTTTCCTACCAACGCTATGCACGGTACTATCTTCTCGCTGCTGAAACGCTACGTCCAGACCCAGTATGACCACGCTGCCTGGGTGCGCCTGGTAGAGGCTGCCGGCCTCACTTCGGGCGATTTTAGCCATAAGGAAGTTTACCCCGACGAGCATCTGTACGCCTTAGTAGGCCAAGCGGCAGTAGCTGCTGGTATTCCGCCCGGCGAGCTGCACGAAAAATTTGGCGAGTACCTCGTGCCCGACCTGATGTACATGTACAAGCGGTTTGTGAAGCCCGAGTGGCGCACCCTAGACATGCTGGAGCACACCGAGCACTCAATGCACAATCAAGTGCGCCGCGAGCACCCCGAAAATTCGCCTCCCGTGCTTAACGTGCAGCGCCTGAATGAAAACGAGGTTCTGATTGACTACGTGTCGCCGCGCCGCATGGGCGGCCTGGCCGTGGGCATCGTGCGGGGCCTGGCTGCTTATTTCGACGAGGCCGACCGCATCGACGTGCAGCCCACCACCAGCGAGGAAGGCCAGCGGGTGCAGATTCACGTGCGGCGCACCCCCTAGGCCCGTGCGTCAGCTCAAAGCCCTCAAAAGAGCCTAGGGGCGCTGGGCCGGCCGGGGCCGCCGCGGCGGTAATCGTGCTCGTCGGCTTCGTCATCGGTGGGCTCGTCGCTGTCAAGGCCTTCCTCCTCGCCCTCGTCCTGCTCTTCGTCTTCCTCAGCTTCTTCCTCGTCCAGCGAGTCAAATACGCGGTCAAGCGAGGCTTCGGCGTGGCGCAGCTTGTGGCGGCAGAGGCGGATGAGTTCGGCCGAGCGCTCGGCGCGGGCCGTGAGGTCGTCCACATCTACCTGGTCGGTTTCGAGGCTGCGAAGAATTCCTTCCAGCTCCTGAATGGCTTCGTTGTAAGTCACTTCTTTGAGTTATGAGGTATGAGTTGGGGCTGGGCTAGGAGTGAGTTGTCGGCGCAGCAGCTGGTTTTCGCGCCGTAAGACGCCGCTTTCCAAGCTCATCACTTTTAACTCATAGCTCAGCGCGCGTTTCTCAAAAGCGCGCTGCACCTGATAGCGCTGGCGCAACAGGGCCTCGCGGCGGCGTTGGTGGTGGCGCCCAAAGCGGCGCAGCACCGTGCGCGAGCGCTGGCGCAGGCGGCCGGCCTCGGCCCCTAGGGCCCGGCGGGCGGCTTCGGGCAGGGTGTAGCGCAGGCCGGTGAGCTGGCGGCCCAGCTGGGCCAGGTGCAGGCGCGGCGCCTGGGTGGCCTGGCGGCTGCGCTGGATGAGGCTGGCCTGAGTACGACTAAGCTGCTGGTGGCCAGCGGCGCGGGTGGCGTCGGCCAGGTGCTGCACGCGCTGGTGGTGGCGGGCCAGGTGCTGACAGGCGCGGTCGGCCACGCGGTCGAAGAGGTCGAGCAGCAGCGCCTCCACGCGGGCCAGGCGCTCGACCAGGAAGGCGGCCACGGCGGTGGGCGTTTTGAGGGCGCGGTGGGCCACCACGTCCACCACTGCCTCGTCGCGCTCGTGGCCGATGCCGGTGAGCACAGGCAGCGGAAACGAGGCCACGGCCGCCGCCAGCCCGTACTCATCAAAGGCCAGCAAGTCGGTTTTCGAGCCCCCGCCCCGGATGAGGATGACCACCTCGAACTCGCGGCGGCGCGGCCGCAGCTGGTCGAGGGCCGCCCGGATGCTGGCCGGCGCCCCCTCGCCCTGCATCACGGCCGGAAACAGCGTCAGCATGAAGTCGTAGGGCGCTTCTTCGAGCTGGCGCACAAAATCCTGGAAGCCCGCGGCGGTGGGCGAGGAGATGACGGCCAGCCGCTGCGGGGCCAGCGGCAGGGCCAGGCCGCGCTGGCGCTCGAGCAGGTTTTTTTCTTGCAGCTGGCGCAGGGTGGCCAGGCGCTGGCGGGCCAGCTCGCCTACGGTGTAGCTGGGGTCCAGGGCCAGCACGTCCAGGCTAAAGCCGTACTGCTCGTGAAACGTGACCTTGACGCGCAGCAGCAGGCGCAGGCCGGGGCGCAGCTCCTGGCCGGTGGCCTCGGCAAAGGCGGGCGCCAGCTGCTGGTAGCGGCTGCCCCAGAGCGTGGCCCGCGCCTGCGCCGCCAGTCCGAGGCCCTCGGCCTCGCCCGCGGGCTCGGTGAGGGTGAGGTAGCAATGGCCACCGGCGTGGCGGGGGCGGCTCATTTCGGCCACCTCAGCCACCACCCAGTAGCTGTCGGGAAAGCGGTGGTGCAGCGCGGCGCGCACCTGGGCCAGCAGCGCCCCCAGGCTTAGGGGGGCATCGGCGGGCGGGGCGGGGGCGGCGCGGCGGGCGTAGAGCGGCATAGGGCGAAGGTAGAAACCAGGGGCCTTTTGGGGCGAGCGGGGGCCTAGGCAACCTTGCTAGCAACTTATAGTTCGGTATTCTGCGTTCAAAACTACCTTCGCCCTTTCTACTCCCTCCCAACCCTATCATTTTTCTCCACCCCACGCTTCTTATGACGATACGCTCTCGCGCCCGGCTAGCCGCGGCCCTGGCCCTGGCCGCCAGCGGGCTAGCCGCCACCCCGACCCTGGCCCAAACGGCCGCCCCCGCGGGCATCAACCCGGCCAACATCGACCGGGCGGTGCAGCCCTGCGACAACTTCTTCCAGTACGCCAACGGCGCCTGGCTGAAAAACAACCCCGTGCCGGCCGCCGAAAGCCGCTGGGGCAGCTTCAACGAGCTGGCCGACCGCAACTACGCCACCCAAAAGGCCATTTTGCTGGAGCTGGCCCGCAACGCCAGCACCGCCCCGGCCGGCTCGAACGCCCAGAAAGTGGGCTACTTCTACGCCTCGGCCATGGACACGATGGCCATTGAGGCGGCCGGCCTCAAGTACCTGCAGCCCTACCTGAGCCGCATCGCGGGCCTTAAAAACCTGGGCGAGGTGCAGCAGTACATTGCCGACCCCCGCAACACCAGCACCGGCTGGTACAGCTTTGGGGTGGGGCCCGACGAGAAAATCAGCACCCAATACGCCGTGCAGTTCGGCCAGGGGGGCCTAGGGCTGCCCGACCGCGACTACTACCTCAAGGACGACGGCCGCTCGAAGGCCATCCGGGCCGCGTATAAAACCTACATGAGCAGCATCTTCCAGCTGCTGGGCGACGCCCCGAGCCTGGCCGCCACCAACGCCGACGCCGTGCTGGCCCTGGAAACCAAGATGGCCCAGGCTAGCCGCAGCCGCGTAGATTTGCGCGACCCGCAGAAGAACTACAACAAGATGCCCGTGGCCCAGGCCACCCAGGACTACCCCAACCTGAACCTGCCGCTGGTGTTGAAGAATACCGGCCTAGGCAGCGCCAAGGAGGTGATTGTGGGCCAGCCCGAATACCTGGCGGCCGTGAACAACCTGCTGGCCAACACGCCCATTGCCGATGAGCGCCAGTACCTGCGCTGGCACCTGGTAAGCAGTCTCACCTCGGCCCTGCCCAAGGCCTACGGCGACGCCTCGTTCCGCTTTGCCCAGGCCCTGACCGGCGCCAAGCAGCAGCAGCCCCGCTGGAAGCGCAGCCTGCAAGCCACCGACCGCGCCCTGGGCGAGGCTTTCGGCCAGTTGTACGTGGACAAGGCGTTTTCGCCCGCCGCCAAGGCTAGGGCCAAACAAATGATTGAGAACCTGCGCGCTGCCTACGCCGAGCGCATCATGGCCACCGACTGGATGAGCCCGGCCACCAAGAAGGAGGCACTAACCAAGCTCAACGCTTTTGCGGTGAAAATTGGCTACCCCGATAAGTGGAAGGACTACTCCAAGCTCAAAATCACCCGCCAGAGCTACCTCGACAACCTGGTAGCCGCCCGCCAGTGGGCCAGCCAGGATAACCTAGGGCACTTCGGCAAGCCCATTGACCGGGGCGAGTGGGGCATGACCCCGCCCACGGTCAACGCCTACTACAACCCGCCGATGAACGAGATTGTGTTCCCGGCGGGCATTCTGCAGCCGCCCTTCTACGACCCCAAGGCGGACGACGCGGTCAACTACGGCGGCATCGGGGCCGTGATTGGCCACGAGATGACTCACGGCTTCGACGACCAGGGCCGGCAGTACGACGCCAAGGGCAACCTGCGCGACTGGTGGACGAAGGAAGACAACGACAAGTTCAACGCCAAGGCCGACATGGTGGGTAAGCAGTACGACGCCTTCTCGCCCCTGGACTCGGTGCACGTGAACGGCAAGCTGACGATGGGCGAAAACCTGGCCGACCTCGGTGGGCTGACCATCGCCTACCAGGCGTTCCAGAAAACGCCCGAGGCCAAGGCCAATAAGAGCATCGACGGCTTCACGCCCAACCAGCGCTTCTTCCTGGGCTGGGCCCAAATCTGGCGCACCAACATGCGCCCCGAGGCGGCCCGCCAGCAGGTGCTCACCGACCCGCACTCGCCGGCCCAGTTCCGCACCAACGGCCCGCTGATGAACATGCCCGAATTTTATCAGGCCTTCGGCTGCAAGCCCACTGATAAGATGGAGCGCCCCACTGCCGAGCAGGCGCGCATCTGGTAGCCAGCGTAGTAGCTGCCGAGTTTAATTACCAAACGCCCCCGTCGCCAGAGCTGGCGGCGGGGGCGTTTGGCTTATGCCTTGGGTAATAGTTGGGGCGAGGCCCGCCATCCAGGTGCCTAGGCCCTAGGCCGCCTGCAAGGGCCGCGGGGCCGGGCGGAAGCGGGCGCTCAGCCAAGCGCGCACGGGCTCGTCGTAGAAGCGCACGGCTACCCAGGCCAGCAGCAGGAAAAATGCCAGCAGCGCGCCCATCACCGGCAGGGCCTGGCGCAGGGTGGCGTGGCTAGCGTTCACCCAGTTAATGAAGATAGAAATGAACGGGTAGTGCAGCAGGTAAAGCGGGTACGACAGGCGCCCACCCCAGCGGCAAAACGCCAGCGCGGGGCCACCGCCCGCCAGCGAGCCCGCCCCGGCCGCCACCAGCACCGGAAAAACCAGGATGACGCAGCCGGCCTCATACCCCCAGGCGGGCAGAAAGGCGGGTGCCGCAAACAGCGCCAGCAAGGCCGCCGACAGCACCCACACCGCCGCCGGCACCCGAAAATGCAGGCGGAAGCGAAACAGCAGCAGCCCCATAAAAAACGGGTACGCCACCCGCACGGGCGCCATCCAGGCATTGTCCCAGCCCCAGCCGGCTTGCAGGTGGCCGTAGTGCCGGGCGGCAACTAGCAGCACCCCGGCCGCCACCACCACTACCGCCACCAGCGCCCGCCGGCCCAGGCGTGGGGCCACCAGCGCGTATGCGATATTGGCCAGGTACTCTTGCAGCAGCGACCAGCAGGGCCCGTTGAGCGGATGGGTTTGGCGGTAGCGATTGGGCAGCGACACGAATGGCAGCAGCAGCACGCCAAAGAACACGTTGGCCGCCAGGTGCACCAGGCGCACGTGCTGCAGGTTGCCCGCAAACGGGTCGAACCAGTAGCCCAGCGCCCCCAGGGCCACGCCCAGCAGCACCAGCGGGTGCAGCCGAATGAGGCGAATGCGCAGGAAATCGCCCACGCTCATCCTGGGCCAGCGGTCGTCGTAGGCGTAGCCCACCACAAAGCCCGAAAGCAAGAAAAAGAAATCGACCGCCAGGTAGGCGTGGCGCAAGGGGTTAAGGGCGTAGGTCTGGCTTTGGTAAAAGCCTTCGAAGAGGTGAAAAATGACAACGAGCAGCGCGGCCGTCCCGCGCAGCCCGTCCAGCACCTCAAAATGTCGCTTCATAATTTGTCAATAGTTTGCGAATAAACCAGTGGGGAAGGTACTACCTGAATTGGGTGCCGGCCGAAAAAAAGCCCGACCAGCCAGCGGTTTGGTGCAACTGCTGAATACATCCAGTATCTTTCGCTTAGCTTTTTTCCGTTAATTTTTTGCATTTATGGCAGCAGCTACTTTTTCGCGTTGGGCGCTGGCGGCGCTGGGCTTGGGCAGCCTGGCCGCATTCGGACCACCCACCAAGCCTAATCCCCCGCAGCAGGGCGTGGGCATCAACCTGGCCAACCTGGATAAATCGGTGTCGCCGTGCCAGGATTTCTACCACTATGCCAATGGCAACTGGCTGAAAAATAACCCAATACCAGCCGCCGAAACCCGGTGGGGCGCTTTCAACGAGCTGGGCGACCGCAACCAGGCCATTGAAAAGCGCATTCTGGAAAAGGCCGCCGCCGACGCGCGCACCGCCAAAGCCGGCACCAACGAGCAGAAGGTGGGCGACTTCTACGCCGCCGCCATGGACTCGATGGGCATTGAGCAAGCGGGCCTGAAGTACCTGCAGCCGCGCCTCGACCGCATCAAAAGCCTCCAGAACCTGGCCGACGTGCAGCAGTACATCGCCGACCCCAAGAGCTACGGCGCCGGCTGGTACGGCTTTGGCGTGGGCCAGGATAGCAAGAACAGCACCCAGTACGCGGTGCAGCTGCGGCAAGGGGGCCTAGGCCTCGGCGACCGCGACTACTACCTCAAGGACGACGCCCGCTCGCGCCAGGTGCGCATGGCCTACAAGGCCTACATGAGCAGCATCTTCCAGCTGCTGGGCGATGCCCCGAGCTTGGCCGCCACCAACGCCGACGCCGTGCTGGCCCTGGAAACCAAGATGGCCCAGGCTAGCCGCAGCCGCGTGGATTTGCGCGACCGCCTCAAGAACTACACCAAGGTGCCCGTGGCCCAGGCCGCCCAGGACTACCCCAACCTGAACTTGCCGCTGCGCTTAAAGGCCGATGGCCTGACCAGCGCCCAGGACGTCATCATCGGCCAGCCCGAGTACCTGGCTGCGGTGAACAACCTGCTGGCCAACACGCCCATTGCCGACGAGCAGCAGTACTTCCGCTGGCACTTGGTGGAAGGCGTGACTTCGGCCCTGCCCAAGGCTTATGGCGACGCCTCGTTCCGCTTCACGCAGGTGCTGACGGGCGCCAAGCAGCAGCAGCCCCGCTGGAAGCGCGCGCTGCGCGCCACCGATGGCGCGCTAGGCGAGGCCTTTGGCCAATTGTATGTGGACCAGGCTTTTACCCCCGCCGCCAAGGCTAGGGCCAAGGAAATGGTGGAAAACCTGCGCAAGGCCTACGCCGAGCGCATCATGGCCACCGACTGGATGAGCCCGGCCACTAAAAAGGAAGCGATTGAAAAGCTCAATGCCTTTGCGGTGAAAATCGGCTACCCCGACAAGTGGAAGGACTACTCCAAGCTCAAAATCACCCGCCAGAGCGCGCTGGAAAACCTGTTTGCCACCGCCGAGTGGCGCGAGCAGGACAACCTGAGCAAGTTTGGTAAGCCCATTGACCGGGGCGAGTGGGGCATGACCCCGCCCACGGTGAACGCCTACTACAATTCGAGCATGAATGAAATCGTGTTCCCGGCGGGCATTCTGCAGCCGCCCTTCTACGACCCCAAGGCCGATGACGCGGTCAACTACGGGGGCATCGGGGCCGTGATTGGCCACGAGATGACCCACGGCTTCGATGACCAGGGCCGCCGCTCGGATGCCAAGGGCAACCTGCGCGACTGGTGGACCAAGGAGGACAACGACAAGTTCAACGCCAAGGCCGATATGGTGGGCAAGCAGTACGACGCGTTTACCCCGCTCGACTCGGTGCACGTGAATGGCAAGCTGACGATGGGTGAGAACCTGGCCGACCTCGGCGGCATCACCATCGCCTACAACGCCTTCCAGAAAACCCAGCAAGCCAAAGCCAAAAAGTCGATTGACGGCTTCACGCCCAACCAGCGCTTCTTCCTGGCCTACGCTCAAATCTGGCGCGCCAATCAGCGCCCCGAGGCCGTGCGCCAGCAGGTGCAAACCGACCCGCACTCGCCCGGCCAGTTCCGCACCAACGGCCCGCTGATGAACATGCCTGAGTTTTACCAGGCCTTCGGCTGCAAGGAGGGCGACAAGATGACCCGCGCCACCGCCGACCGCTCGCGCATTTGGTAAGGTCTTTGCAACTACCTAAAACGACGAAAAGCCTGGCCGTACTGGTCAGGCTTTTTTTGTGCGCGGGGCCTAGCCGCCGCCCAGGTCCAGGTTATGCCAGTACTGCGAAAACTGGCCGGTAGCCAGGTTGTAGTAAATCGACCAGTGGTTGTCGCCGCCGTCGCCAATGAAGACGTACTGCCGCAGCCAGTACGGCACGTAGCCGGGTGGGCGGGGCCGCAGGCCAATTTCCTCGCCCGTGAAGGCTACGTCGCCCAGAAAATTGATGAACAGGCACGGCTGCCGGCGCTGGTTGTAAAAACCGTAGTATTGCCGGTAGTACTGGCCTAGCCGCTGGCTGATAGCGCAGGCGTAAGCGGAATCTTGACCGCTTTTGCGGCCGGAGTTGACGTTTAGCAGGTTTACCTGCCCTAGGGCTTGCTCGGCCACCAGGGCCTGGGCGGCGGTGGGGGTGAAGCGGGCAGCGCGCTGCTGAGCCTTGGGCAAGACGTTGGGCAGCCGCGCCGCCGCCGGAAAAAGCGCACAGGTGGTTTCCAGCACCTGCGCGCGGGTGGCCACGGTATCGGGCCGGGTGGCCTGGGCCTGCGCCCCTAGGCCTAGGCTGCCAAGAAGAGCTACTTGACTAAGGAGCAAGCGCATAGATTAAGAAAGAAAGGGACAGACACTCTAGGCCCTACCCGACGCGAAAAAGTAAAAAAAGCCCGGCCGTCTTGCGAGAGCCGGGCTTTTCACCGCTACAGCCAGGGGCTTTACGAAGTCCCAAAGCATAAACATACGCGCTGGGTAATGAATCGCCGCGGGCCGGTAGTTTTTTCTGCTCGTTTGGTGGCTTGACCGCGCCCGTGGGCCCAGGGCAACTAAGCCAGGCGGCGGGAAATATGCCCGCCCCGCCCGAACTTAGGGCCCTAGGGTAAGTCAACTCCCACCTAATTATCCTTTTTACTTATTCATTATGAAAAAATTATGGTTGTGCCTCGGGCTGGCGGCTTGCCTACTGGGGCCCGCCGCGCCGGCGGCCCGCGCCTGGGGCATTTTTGGGCACCGCGTTATCACGCAAGTAGCAGTGTACGAGTTGCCCGCGTCGCTGCAAAGCTTTTATTTTCGGCACTTGTCCGAGCTAGTGCGCCAAAGCAGCCTGCCGCCCGCCGACGACCAGGAAAACCGGCGCCACTTCATCAAGCTCGACCACTACAGCGAAACCAACCCCTTTGCCAAAGTGCCCCGCGACTACGACGAGGCGGTAACCAAGTTCTCGGCCGACACCCTGCGCAAATACGGCACGTTGCCCTGGGCCATTATGGAAGTGAAGGACCGCTTAGTAAAGGCCTGGCAGGAAGGGGATAGCACGACCATTGTGCGGGCTTCGGCCGAGCTGAGCAGCTACGCCGCCGACGCCTTCTCGCCCCTGCGCACCACCACCAACTACGACGGCCAGCTTACCAACCAGCCCGGCATGCTGGCCTTGTGGGAAAACCAATTGCCCGAGCGCTACCTGACCACCTACAAGCTCGATGGCGAAACGGCTAAGCCCCTGAAGGACCCACTGGCCGAAACCTGGGCGGCGCTGCAGTACAGCTACGGCTTCCTCACAGCCACCTTCGACTTGGAAACCAAGGTTAGCCACGGCTTCACGCCCCAAACCAAGTTTGCCTACGCCCACAAATTTGGCCGCACCCAGCGCCGCTACTCCGACGCCTTTGCCGACGCCTACAACAAGGAGGTAGGGGGCATGGTCGACTACCGCCTCAAAACGGCGGCGCCCTTCGTGGCGGCCCTTTGGCTGACGGCCTGGCAGGAGGCCGGCCGGCCCGACGTGAGCAAGCTTATGAGCCGGCCCACGGCCGAGGAGAAAGCCCGGCTGGCCATCGACCTTAAGGGCTTCCGGGCCAATACGCTGGCGCCCGAGCGCCTGCTACTAGCCCAGCAGCCCGAGCAAAAGGTGCGCGCCGCCGACGACATTCGCGCCGCCGACGGTGAGATGGTGGCCCCGCCGCCCCCTGAGCCCACCGCCCCCGCCGACGCCCCTAGCCCCGCGCCCATCGAAAAGGTGAAAGTGAAGGTGAAGCCCGCCGCCGCGCCCCCGGCCAAAACCAAGGCCAAGCCTGCCCCCACGGGGTGGGAGTAGGGCCCTAGGGGCACAGGAGCAGCAGCGGCGCGCTGCCCCCCAGAACGTCCTGCTGCGGCTAGCTCAGCAGGACGTTCTTTTTTAAGTGTGCATCAGAACCGACTTTTGCGTTTCTTCACCCAGGGGCTTTTGCTTCCCATTGCGCATGAAAAACCTGCTTTACTGCCTGCTGCTGGGCGCGGCGGCCTGCACCACGGCCCCCGAGCAGCCGGTGGCCGTAGCCCTGCCGCCCCCGCCGCCGGGCCCCGACATTGCGGCCCTCACCGACGAAACCGCGCCGGCCGCGCTGCTGGCCTACGGCCGCCAGTATCCCGGCTCGGAGGTGCTATTCCATACCCGGCTGGGTAATGTGCGCGTGAAGCTCTTCGACGATACGCCCATCCACAAAGCTAATTTTCTGCTGCTGACGCGGCGTGGGGTGTTCAGCGAAACCGTGTTCAACCGGGTGGTGAAGGGCTTTGCCGTGCAGGGCGGCCAAACCAGTGGCCCGCGCCTCATTCGGCTGCACAAGTACCACCTGCCGCCCGAAATTCGGCCCGCGCACTTCCACCAGAACGGTGCCCTCGGCATGGCCCGCTACGACGACGAGGAAAACCCTAAGCGCCTGTCGTCTAATACCGATTTCTATTTTGCCCTAGGCCCGCGCTACCCGCCCGCCCAGTCGCGGGCCCTGGCCGGCCGGCCCCTTACGCCCGCCCAGGTGCAGGTGTACGCCACGCAGGGCGGCGTGCCCGCCCTCGACGGTAAGTACACCGTTTTCGGCCAGGTAATCGAGGGCTTGGACGTAGTGAGGAAAATCTCCCAGGAACCCGTTGACCCCCAAGACAACTGGCCCATCAAAGAGGTGCCCATGAAGGTGGAAGTGGTGAAGTAAGGAGCAGTAAACTACGAGCAATAAAAGACCGTCATGCTGAGCTTGCCGAAGCATCTCTACCGCTCCGCTAGGGTTGTTCGGTAGAGATGCTTCGGCAAGCTCAGCATGACGGTCTTTTATTGCTCCCTATTCACTAATCACTAAACGTTAATCATTGCTTACCTACATACACCACGCCTTCCTTCATCACAAAGGTGGGCTTGGTGAGCAAGGATACGTCGCGCAGCGGGTCGCCGGCCACGGCTACCACGTCGGCGTAGTGGCCGGCTTCGAGGGTGCCCAGGCTCTGCGGGTCGCCCACTAGCTCGGCGGCGTTGAGTGTGGCAGCCCGGATGGCCTCTAGGGGCGCCATGCCGGCTTCAGTCATGTAGGTGAATTCCAATGCGTTCTGGCCGTGGCGGTACACGCCCGCGTCGGTGCCGAAGGCCACCCGCACGTTTTGCTTGATGGCCTTGCCGAAGGTGGCTTGCAGTTGCGAGCCGATGCTGAGTGCCTTGCCCGCCACCACGGGCGGAAAGTAGTCGGGGTGGCGCCGGGCGGTGTCGGCCACCGACTTGCCGGCGATGATAGTGGGCACGTACCAGGTGCGGCTTTTAGCCATCAGCTGCATGGCTTCGGCATCGAGCAGCGAGCCGTGCTCGATGCTGGTGACGCCGGCCCGCACCGCCCGCTTGATGCCTTCGGCGCCGTGGGCGTGGCAGGCCACGGGCAGGCCCAAATCGCGCGCGGTTTGCACCACGGCCCGAATTTCGGCCTCCGAATATTGGGCGCCGCTGCCGTCCTTGCTCAGGTCGAGCACGCCGCCGGTGCTGGCAATCTTGATGAGGTCGGCCCCGCGCCGAAACTGCTCGCGCACGGCCTGCTGGCACTGCTCGGGGCCGTTGGCCACCCCGTCGGCGGTGCCGGGGTGCAGGCGCTCAATCATAAAGTCGCTCAGGCCGTCGGTGTCGTCCATGTGCCCGCCGGTGCTCGAAATGGCCGTGCCCGCCGCGTAGATGCGCGGCCCCGGCACCAGCCCCTGCGCCACGGCCTTGCGCAAGGCAATGTTGATGCCCGAGCCGCCGCAGTCGCGCACCGTGGTGAAGCCCGCCCGCAGCGTCACCAGGGCGTTGGCCTCGGCGCGGTAGGCGACGTCGGCGGGGTTGAGGGTGAAGCGCTCGCGAAAGGAATTGCGGCTGGGCGTGCTCTCCAGGTGCACGTGGCAGTCGATGAGACCGGGCAGCACCGTCTGGTTTTCAAGGTTGATGACCTTATCGGTGGGGCCGGCCGGGGCGGTGTAGCCCGCCTGCACGGCCACGATGCGGCCGCGCTCTACCACCAGCGTTTGGGGGCCCAGCAGGCGGCCGGCGCGCACGTCGAGCAGGTGGCCGCAGTGCAGGTAGGTTTTTTGGGCCAGGGCCGGAGTAACAGCCAGGCCCAGCAGGGCCAGAGTAGAAAGCAGGTGGGTAGCTTTGCGCATCGGGATGGGGTGAAAAACGGGAGATGGAGGGCCTATGGCCCGCCGCAAGCTACGTGCCGCCTCCCCGTATTCTCTCTTTTTTTCGCAGTTTTTTACCATGACTTCCCAAGCCGATTTTGAGGCCGCCGCCCAGCGCGCCCAGCAGCTGCCCACCAAGCCCAGCAACACCGTGCTGCTGCAGCTCTACGCCCTCTACAAGCAAGCCACCGAGGGCGACGCCACCGGCCCCCGCCCCGGCGGCTTCGACTTCAAGGCCATTGCCAAGCACGACGCCTGGCACCAGCTGGCTGGCCTCAGCAAAGACGCCGCTCGCCAGCAGTACGTGGAGCTGATAAACGAGCTGGCGGGATGATAATTATTTAATGTGAAGATGTGAGAATGTGGAAGATGTGAAAATGAATAGCGTGGTTGGCTGCTCATAAGTAAACTGCCCTATTGGTTTATTTTCACGTCTTCCACATTCTCACATCTTCACATTAAAAAGCTATGAACATCTCCCGCAAGAAGCCGAGCTACCCGCTCACGCCGGCCCTGCGCCAATACCTGCGCGACTACGACCGCGAGGTGCCGCTGCCCGTGAGCTACGCCGACTTGCGGCGCTTCAGCAATTCGTTTCCGCTGCTCGACCGCACCGGCAAGGACACGCTGTGGCAAACGGTTTTTTACGAGCCCAGCGCCCTGCTGGAGCTAAGCCAGGGCCTGGTGCAGGTGTATGCGCTGCTGAAAACGGCCGGCGACCTCTCCTTTGCCGACGACCTGCTGGCCGACCGCATCGACTACTGCCGTTTCGGCAACTCCAACCCGTTTCGGGTGCGCATCCTCAACCAGCTCAACGATAACTTCGACTACTTCTACGTGAAGCAGGCCGACGCCTCGCGCCTCTACGGCCTGGAGCTGGAGCACCTGCTGTCGCCTAATTCCATTAACTTTCTGGTTGACAACACCAATACGCTGATTGAGGAGCACATTGCCGGCATTCCGGGCGATGACTTCATTCGGCAGCGGCTGCAGCAGCCCCACCTCAACCAAGTGCGCATCGCCAAGGAGTTTGTGAAATTCAATGAGCGCTGCTTTGCCCGGCTGCTGGGCGACATGCGCGCCTACAACTACGTGGTGGCCGTGACGCCCGACTTCGAGGACGAGCAGTACCGGGTGCGGGCCATCGACTTCGACCAGCAGAGCTACGAGGGCCGCCGCGCCATGTATTTGCCCCAGAGCTTCCCCGACAACCACGCCGTGGTGGAGCTGTGCGCCCGGCTGCTGCGCCCCAGCACCCTGCGCCAGTACCAGGCCGAGGAGCGCACCCTGATGGCCCGCCGCGCCCGCGCCGAGCGGCACCGGCTGAAAGCGCTGCTCGACGTGATGCGCGCCCACCACCTGTCGACGCCCGAAAAAATCGAGGAGCTAAAAACTGCCCTCAACCGCTACCACCGCACCCAGAAGTTCAACAAGTGCGACTCGATGGGCGACATCGTGCGCCAGAACCTGTGGCTGATGCTGGGGCCTAGGGGCTAACGGCCAAGGCAGTAGCCTCAGCCGGGCCGCCCCGCGCGCGTTGCGGCAACAGCGAGCTTCCGCGCGGCGTACTGGGCAGTATGTCGCCGTCTGCCCGCCCCTCGACTATTCAGCTGGTAGCCGCTACGCCCGAGCTGCTGCAGCAGGCCCTCGGGAGCAGCGCCGAGCTAGGGCGTGCCCTAGGGGTGCGCGTGCCCGACGACTGGGTAGAAAACCGAATTGATTCGCTGCGCTTTACGCTCAGCCAGCTGCAAGCCGACCCCGGCGCCGCCCACTGGTGGACGTACCTCTTGATACACCTGCCCGACAATACGCTGGTGGGCAGCGGCGGCTACCACGGCCCCCCCACGGCGGAGGGCGTCGTGGAGCTGGGCTACGAGGTGGCCGATGAGTACCGGAGCCGCGGCCTGGCCACCGCATTCGCAGGGGCCTTGGTAGAGCAGGCCTTTACGCACCCCTCGGTCACGGCCATTATGGCCCATACGCTCGCGGTGCTCAACGCGTCCACGCGCGTACTGCTTAACCACCGCTTCACCAAGGTAGCTGACCTCTACGACCAAACCGAAGGCCCCCTTTGGCGATGGGAGCTGAAGCGGGCTGGCAGCTGAGAAAAAGCGGGTTAGCTCACTTTCGGCGCGGGCAAGTCGAACGCCGTGGCGTCGTGCTCGAAGTGGCCCTTATGCGAGCCGTCGCAGAAAGGCTTCTGGGCGCTCAGACCGCAGCGGCAGATGCTGATGCGCTGGCGGCCCCCTAGGCCGTAGGGCTGGCCCTGGGCGTCAACCAGCTCAAAATCGTTGCCCTCTACGCGAAGCGAGCCATTGGAAAGTACTGTTAGTTTGGTAGCCATACTTTGTTAATGTGAAAAATGTAGGAAATGTGCCGGATGTGAAAATGAGTGTAGAGGCAACGGGATGACGGAAGAAAAAGCCTTGTAAAAGAAACGACTTTTCGTTTTTGCATCTGCCACCTTTGCCATCTTCCGCGCATCCGCTAAAGCTCTTTGCGCAGCACGTAGTCGTTCATCCAGTAGGGGCCAATGGGGATGTCTTCCTCGCGGTGCTGGGCAAAGCCCTGGCGCTCGTAGAAGGCCATAGCGGGGTTGTGGCGGTTCACGTTCAGCTCAAGGGTGCGGCCGCCGGCCTGGCGCACGGCCTGCTCCACGGCCGCAATGAGTTGCTGCCCTAGGCCTTGGCCCTGGTGCGAAGGCAGTACGTAGATTTTATTGAGGTGGTACACGCCCTCGGGCTTCTCCGAAAAGGAAGCGAAGCCCGTCGGCTCGCCCGCCACGTAGGCCAGCAGAAACTGATGGTGCTGCTCGCGCATTTGCTGGCGCAGCGATACCGGCGTGTAAATGACGCGGTACATGTACTCAATCTGCTCCTTGGAGATGATGAAGCGGTACGTGGGCTCCCAGGTAGCCTCAGCTAGCGCGATAATGGTGGGAATATCGCGCTCGGTGGCGGGCTGGATGGCAAAGGGGGCGGCCGGGGCGGGAACGGAGGGCATGGGCAAACGGATAAGCGGGCGAAGGTCGGCTAAAAAACCCACTTTCCCGGCCTTAGCATACGCTGGCGGGCCCTAGGGCGTTGAAACCGGCCCACTAGTAGCAAGCCGTGGGCAGTATTTTTCTTTTTTGCACCTTCATATGACACTCTCTCCTTTTGGCACCCGCCGCGCCGCTGCGGCCCTCCTGCTAGCCGCGTTGCCCCTGGCCGCCCAGGCCCAAAACTCCTTGCAAGACAGCCTGCTGCGTAGCGGCGACCTGGTAGGCGGCCGGCCCCGCGCCACCTCGCCCCGCGCTGCCGCCACCCGCCCCAGCGCGGTGGCCTCGGGCACGCTAGCCTCGGCTCGCCCGCGGGCGGCGGCCCGCGCCGCCAACGCCGACCCCACGCTAAGCCGGATGCTGCACGAAAGCATTGACGTGGGCCAAGTGCCCGCCTCGCAGCTGCCCGACCTCTACGCCCGCTTCGTGGAAGCCACCCACGACCAGCGCCGCCAGTGGAGTGCCCGCGACTGGGCCGAGGCCAGCGCCGCCCTAGGCCGCCTAAACGCCCGCTACGAGGCCGTGCGGCTAGAGCTGCCCCTGAACGAACGCCTGAATGTGCGCAGCTACCAGGGCGAGTTTCGCACCCTGGAGGCCGCCCGCGCCACCAAAGACCGCCTCAACTAGCGCTAAGCAGGCGGCGCGGCTACCGATGCGTAAGCCAGTACCAGGCCGCTGCCGCGTGGCGAAACGACTTGGCCTGAAAAGCCTGCCGCAGCGCCGCGGCCAGCTCCAGGTGGTCGGGCTGGGTGAGGAAGCTGGCGGGGTCGGGCGAGGCGACGTGCGCCAGCAAGGCCAGCCCTCGTTCCTGGGCGCGCGGCAGCCAGTCGTATTGCAGCCAGGGCAGCGCCTCCTCCCAACTGCCCGAGGCCTGCTCGTGGTTGGTAAGCAGGCGGCGCGGTAGCTTGGCGTCTTCAAAAGCGCCGAGGCTGAGGCCCATTTGCGCGCCATGCACTAGGCTGGCCGCCGTGAGGTGCCCGTGCCAGTGCACCTGGAGCAGGTCGAGGGAGGGATGCCAGTCAAAATCGGCCAGCGGAGCCCCGTGCGCGTCGCGTAAGCTCAGCAGCCGGTGGGGCAAAGGGAAACCAGAAAGCATAGCCGAAAAAAGCGGAAGAGTAAGAATATAGCAGGATAGGAAGCAGTTGATTTAAGGCAAAGAAAGTAGCCAATAGGTAGCCAACCTAACATCTAGGATAAAGAGGAGAAATTTTATAATAATAACAGGTAGCTGGTGCCTGTTTGCTTCTACGTAAACGCTGAGCTTTTGGCCGTAAAAACCCAAGTCAACTAACTAAAAATCAGCTTAAATTAGGCTGTTCGCGGCCTGCGTTGCGGCGGCCGCCTGGGGGCTGGCCCAAACGGCCGCGCTACCTTTGGCGCACGTGTAGCTGCTTCGTTCCGCACGTTTTCGATACCATGCACATCGCCATCGTTGGCAACATTGGGGCCGGCAAAACCACCCTGGCCCACAAGCTGGCCCAGCATTTTCGTTGGGAAGTATTTTTGGAAGAGGTAGACGACAATCCGTACCTCAAGGATTTCTACGCCGATATGCCGCGCTGGGCTTTCCACCTGCAGGTATATTTCCTCAACGGCCGCTTTCGCCAAACCCAGGCTATTCAGCAGCTAGTGAAGCAGGGCCGCAGCGTTATTCAGGACCGCACCATTTACGAGGACGCCCACATCTTCGCGGCCAACCTGCGCCAGTCGGGCCTGATGGCCGAGCGCGACTACCACAACTACTACGCCCTATTCGAGAGCCTGATAAACCTGGTGCAGCCGCCCGATTTGCTGCTTTATCTACGCGCTGACTTGCCCAAGCTTATCGGCCAGATTGAGAAGCGTGGCCGTGAGTATGAGAACACTATCAGCATTGAGTATCTAAAGCACCTCAACGAGCACTACGAGCAGTGGATTGCTAATTACCGCGCCGGCAAGCTGCTCATTATCGACGTGAATGAACTAGACTACGTGCGCCGCCCCGAGGACCTGGGCTCCATCATCGAGCGCATCAACGGCAAGCTCTTCGGCCTGTTTTAAATAATGAGCAGTGAGCCGAAAAAGGCCGTCATGCTGAGCTTGTCGAAGCATCTCTACCGCGTAACTAACTTTTGACGTTAGGATTACTTACCCAATAGAGATGCTTCGACAAGCTCAGCATGACGGCCTTTTTCGACTCGCTGCTCCCTACCCATTTCCCCCTAGGGCCTCGTTGAGGAAGGTGACCCACGGCCGGGCGGCAGCAATGCGGGCCAGTACTTCGTCGAGAAAGCCAGGCGCCAGCACTTCCGCATCGCTGAAGTAGCTGTTGAGGCCGAAGCTTTTAAGCTTAATAAAGGCGATGTCGGGGTCGGTGGCGGCGTAGCCCCTAGGCGGGCGCGTGAGCTGGGCCGCGTCCATATCCAGCCCCAACGGGAAGTAGCGCCGCAGCTCGGGGTCGGCCAGCCGCCGGTGAAACTCATCGGGGCTGTAGTGAATTTCCTGCCGGATGGCCACCAGCTCGGCCGGGGTGGGAGTGAAGCGCCCCGCCCGCAGCCACGAGCCGCCGCCCGGCATGAGGGCCAGGAAGTAGCCGGCCCGCTCGGCGTGGCGCCCGCCCGGCACCAGCCCAGCCCCCAGGCGGCGCTTGTAGGGCTCGGGCTCGGTTTGGCTGCGGTCGTTCTTGTGCAGCCGAAACATCGCCTGCGCCGGCGTGAGGCCGGCCAGCTCGGGCGCGACGGGCGCGGCCCGGCGTAGCACTTCCGTCACGAGGTCGGCAAAGGCATCGCGGGCGCGCAGGTAGTCGTCGCGGTGCGCCTGCATCCAAGCGGTAGTGTTGTTGGCTGCCAGGCGGCGCAAAAAATCCAGCACGAAGGCGTTGTCCATACACGGAGGGGCTAGGGGCAAAGGCCGCCCCTACCTGCCGCATACGCCAGCGGCTAGCCCACCGTTACCGCATCGCCCACGCGCAGGCGGCCGGCGGCCGGGCCCGTTACGTTTTGGCCAAACATGATTTTGCGGCCCTGCTGGCGGTAAGTGGCCAGGGTGCGCAGGGGCTCGCCGCCGGGGTTTTTCAGGCCCGTTTCTTGGTCGATGGTCGTCATCACGCAGCGCCCGCAGCCGCGCACCGCCCGAAAGGGCAAGCCGGCGATGCGGAAGTCATGCCAAGTGTCCTCGGCGTCGGCGGGCAGGCCGGCCACCACCAGGTTGGGCCGGAAGCGGTTCATGGGCACCGGCTCGGTTAGCTGGGCGTTGAGCTTGGCCAGGGATGCCTCGCTGGCCAGCAGGTAGGGGTAGCCGTCGGCGAAGCTCACGAGCGTACCGGCCGGGTTTAGCTCGGGCTTGTCGGGCTCTACCTCGCGGCGGGCCATATCGTCCATATAAACCAGGCGGCACGGGCGGCCTAGGGCCTCACTCAGCCACTGGTCGGCCGCGGCGGTGCCGCGCTGGGCAAAGACCATATCGTCCCAGATGGTAACAAAGGCCGTCTTGTCGGCCGCCGCCTCAAATGGAATGTAGAGCGGCCGCAACTCGGGCCGCTGGCGGTGGCGCAGCAAAAAGCCATTGTAGGCGGCTTCTACGGCCAGCAGCGCCAGCTCAGGATGCTCGCGCTGGGTCAGGAAGCGGTTATGGGCATCCACTAGCAGCCAGCGCCGGTCGTATTGCAGGCCCCGCGCCGTCACTTCCGCCTCGGGCAGGCTAATGCCCCCTAGGGACTTTACGGGGTAGATGAAAAGACCCGTGAGGGTAATAGGAGCAGCGTGGGCAGACATGCCGCAAAGGTAGTAGGTGAGAAATGTGAAAATGTGGGAAATGGAAGAATGTGAAAATTGACTCTATGGTCGCTGTTGGGCGCTCCAGTATTACTTTTCACATTCTTCTATTTCCCACATTTTCACATCAATATCAATGCAGCGCCCGGCGCTTCACCATGCCGCCCTTGGCATCGTTCACGCTGTGCATGATAATGAAGGCTTTCGCATCAATTTTGTTGACGGCTTCAGTCACTTGGCCTACTTCCAGGCGGGTAACCACCGTGAATACAATGTCGATGGGCTGGGGCTGCTCGCCGCGCGAGCCGTAGCCGCGGTGCCCGGCGTACACCGTCACGCCCCGCCCTAGGCGCTCGGTGAGGGCCCGCCGAATGGCGTCGCTGTGCTCGGAAATAATGGTGACGCCGGTGTATTCCTCAATGCCGTTGACCACGAACTCGATAGTTTTGGCGGCGGCTAGGTAGGTGAGGATGGAGTAGAGCGCTGTTTGAATATCGAGCGCCACGGCCACCACAATGAATATCAAGATATTGAGTACTAGCACAAAGTCGCCTACGCTCAGGTTGCCCTTCTTGCTCAGGTACACGGCTAAAATCTCGGTGCCGTCGAGCACGCCACCCCCGCGCATGGCCAAGCCGATGCCCGCGCCCAAGAAGAAGCCGCCGAATACGGCAATCAGCATTTTATCTTGGGTGATAACCGGGAAGTGCACGACCACCAGCACCACGGCCAGCGTCAGAATGGCCGCCAGCGCCCGAATGGCGAAGTCCTTGCCCATGGAGCGGTACCCAAGCCAGATAAACGGCAGGTTGAGCACCACCAGAAATACCGACAGCGGCAAGTGAATGAGCCGCGCCGCCAGCAGCGAAATACCCGTCACGCCGCCGTCAAACAAGCCATTGGGCAGCATGAACGACTCGAGGCCCAGGGCCGCCGAGAAGACGCCCGCCACTAGGTAAGCAATGCTGATGATAGTGCGCCGCAGCGGCGACTCGCCCTTTTGCGCGGTGGTGGCGGCCAGGTGGGCGTCGGCCAGGGCGGGGTGGTCGGCTACCAGCGTGTCAGCAGCCGGGGGGGCGTTATTTAGTGCTTGCATCCGTTTTAGCCGCTCTAAAATGAATAACTGAGAAAGCATACTCGGCCTTACGGAAAACAAAGGGCCTAGGGCGGAATTCTTAATCTCCTCTTCAGCAAAAAACGGCTACCCCTCCGGTCAGTTTGAGGGGTAGCCGTTTGGTTGCCAGGCAATAGACGCTAAGCTGGGCCTAGGGCTTCGGCGCGCCGGCCGTCTGCGAAGCCAGGCGCACGGCCTCGTACAAATCCACGACGCCGCCGGTGGCCGACAGGGTCGAGAAGTCGGCCTTCTTGCCGTCGCCGCCCGGCACCAGCACCTGCGTGTGGTGCACCTGGGCCGACTGCCGGATGATGCGCTTGAGGTCAGTGGCCGTGAGGCTGGGGAAATACGACTTGAGTACCGCCGCGATGCCCGCCGTCACGGGCGAGGCCATGCTGGTGCCGCTCTCGTTGCCGTACTTATTGCCCGGCAGCGTCGAGTAAATGCCTACGCCGGGCGCAAACACGTCCACCTGCTTCTTGCTGTAGTTGCTGAAGTTGGCGGGCAGGTTCTCGTCATCCTTCGGGCCCGAGGCGCCCACCGTAAGCAGGGTAGTGGGTACGCTGCCATTCATGTACAGCGAGGCTGGGAAGTTAGACACCAGGTCGAGGTTGTGGTTTTCGTTGCCGGCGGCGTGCACCAGCAGCACGCCCTTGCTCTCGGCGTACTTGTAGGCGGCTTCCACGGCCGGGCGCTGGGGCGAGAACTCCTTGCCGAAGCTCATGTTGATAATTTGCGCGCCGTTGTCCACAGCGTAGCGGATGGCGTTGGCCACGTCCTTGTCGCGCTCGTCGCCGTTGGGCACGGCCCGCACGCTCATCACCCGCACCGGCGAGGCGGCAATGCCTTGCACGCCCAGGTTGTTGTCGCGCACGGCCGCGATGATGCCCGCCACGTGGGTGCCGTGCAGGGCGTCGGGGCCGGTCACGTCGTTGTTGCCGTAGTTGCGCTGGTTAACGTCGTCGGGGTTGTCGCCCACGATGGTGGCCCTAGGGTTAAACTTGGTGTCGAGGCTATAGGTCAGCTGCTCGCGCTGGTCCTTCACCTCGTTGTCGAGCTCGGCCAGCAGCGCGTCGGTGTCGCCCACGCCCATCTGGCGCATGCCCTGGTAAAAGCTGGCCAGCGCGCCCTGCAAGTCGGGGTTGGGCAGGGTGGTGCTAAGCTTGCGTAGGGTGGCCGTATCCAGTTTCTCGATGCCGAGCTTCTCCTTCAGCGCCCCGGTCAGGCCGCTAATTTGGGTGCGGGCCTGGTCGGCCTGGGCCAGCTGCTCGGTCAGCTCCTTGCGCTTGGCATCATACGACTTCTTGGCCTTCAAGTACATGTCGTAGGTGGCGCGCTGGGCTACCGGCACCTGGGCGCGGGTTTTGCCCGCAAAGCGCGGCCCGTACTTGGCCACCACGCGGGTAATCTCCAGGGTTTCGACGCCCACGTTGCGCCCGTCCTTGCCGCCGATGAAGTTCCAGCCGTGCACGTCGTCCACGTAGCCGTTCTGGTCGTCGTCGATGCCGTTGCCGGGAATCTCGCGGGCGTTGCGCCACAAAATGGGCTTCAAATCGACGTGGGCCGTGTCGATGCCCGAGTCAATAACGGCCACCACCACGGGGCTAGGGGTGCGGCCTTTCAGCAGCTCGGCGTAGGTGCGGGTGGTGCCGGTGCCGGGCACGTTGTCCTGCTGCGGGTCGCGCAGGTACCACTGGGCTTCGGCGGCTTCGGCCACGGTGGGGCCGGCGGGCTTGGCGGCGGCCGCCGGCGCGGGCACATCGGTGGGGGCGGGGGTGGCGGCCGGGGCTACCGCGGCCGCGGCGGGGGCTACTGCGGCAGCCGCGGCGGTGGTGGCCTCAGTAGTGGCCGCGGAGGTAGTAGTGGGTTGGGCTACGCGGCAACCAGCCGCCGAAAGCAGGGCGGCGGCCAGCGTCAGGCGCGACCAGCCGGCAAGTGGGGGTGCAAGCATCAAGGGAAGTAAAAAAGCGCGGCCAGAAGCCAGCCGCAAGCACAAAGGTCGGAGAAAAACGCGCCGCCGCCCGGTAGGTTGCGCCTAGGGCCGGGGGCGTCTAAAACTTATAACCCGGAAAATCCTTGCTGAATTCAGTTGCCGGAATGGGTTGGTTGGCCACGACGTTCGAGAAGTCATACTTCTCGTACAGCCCGCGCTCGTCGTACACGGCCACGCCGGCTGGCAAAAACGTGCGCTCGTCTACCAGCACCACCGTGCGGCTGCCGTAGGCGTTGGGCACCTGAATAACCTGGCCAGCCGCCAGCTTGGTATTCACTGCCAGCTTGTTGCGCTCCAAAATGCGGTATTCGCCGCAGTTGAGCTTGGTCGCCACCGAGGCCGTGGTTTCGCCCGCGCCGGCCCGATAGGCGATGTAGCGAAAGGCTGGGTAGCTCGAGCGCAGCACGTGGCAGGGGCGCCCGCCCACCACCGTGTCGCCGGCCGCCCGAAACGAGCGCACAAAGGCTGGCTCGGAGGTGCGCAGTAGGCTGGCAATCAGCCCAAAGCCTATTTGCAGCAGCGAGTGGTGCTGGTTGCGCAGCATGAGGCTGCCGCGCGGGTCGAGGCTGAGCGTGAGGTAGGGGAAGGTGCCCGGATACACCCAGGCGTCGCCCCCGTTTTGCCCGGCCACGTACAGCGCCTCGGCCCCCTGCTGGTTTTTGAGATAGATGCGCAGCGGCGTCAGCGTGAGCTTGACGGTGGAGCGCATGGGTAAGTAGCGGCCCTCAACCCGTTCCTGGGCCGCCACCACGTAGCGCAGCGACTGGGTGCCGTCGATGGCGGCCAGCAGGCGGCTTTCCAGTTCGGGGGTGGTGATGGGGGCCCTGCTACTGGCGGCCGGCCGGGCAGCCGCCAGTAGCAGGGCCCCCGCCGCGGCCAGTACCCCGGCAACTATGTACTTCATACGGCAATTCTGAGCAAAAGTGCCCTAGGGCTAATTCAGGCTGATACTCGGGAACCGGTAAGCGGCACTGTCGTAGATAAATAGCTCATCTACATCTACTTCGCGCAGAAATCGGTACAGCGGAAATTGCGCCACCACGGCGCGCACGGCCGCTTCGTCGGTGCCGCTCATTGTCACCCAGCCCCGGCTGCGGTCGGCGCTAATGGCGTAGCTTTCAATCACGTGCTCGGCCAGCAGCTTGCTAATGAACGCGCGATGCCGGGGAATGACCGCCATCACGGCCGCATCGAACGACTCGGGCAAGGTAAGCGAAACGACAAAGAGAGGCATGGCAATTAATTGGCAATGAGCAATCAACAAGGAGCAACGGGTGTGAAATTGCTCTTTGCCCACTGCTTCTTCTTAATTGCTTAAGAATGGCCCAGCTCGGCCACCGCGGGCAGCGAGCGGTCGCCGCGGGCGGGCTCACTGGCGGCTGGCTGGGCTTGGCGGTCCTCCCAGGCGCGAAACTGGGCCAGCTCGGTGTGAAACTTGCCCGCAAACCAGCTAACCAGACTCAAATCGTCGAGCCAGCCCACTACCGGAATGAAATCGGGTATCAGGTCAACCGGCGCGAGCACGTAGAGCAACACTGCCAGCCCCGAGATGATGGTGGTCGTTTTAAGCTCGCGGTAGTCGCCGCTGGCGTAGCTGCGCACCAGGCGCACGATGGTCAGGGCCGAATTGAATAGCTGCTTGAATTTGTTGTCCTTGCTTTTGGCATCGGCCAGCTTATCCGCCACCTCGTTCACGATGGTGAGCACCTTAAAGGGCTTGCCCAGCAGCTTGGTGGCGCGGCCCATGAAGGTGCCAAACAGGGCGTTTTTGGAAAGGCGCAACCCTTGGGCGAATAGCGAAGGCATCAGCGAAGTGTTTAGGGCGGCTTACGCGGGCGTGCGCCGGTGGGTTATGGCCCGCCCAGGCCCCTAGGCGCAGTAGGCTAGGCCCTAGGGCGCTAGCCGCGCTCAAACAGCGGCGAGGTGCCGCCCACCCAATCCTTATCCTTATTAAAGGCCACGCCAATCATCTCGCCCCGGCTCATGCGCCCCAGGCCCGTGAGCAAGTGCGGGTTAGCATCCGTGGGGTGCCAGGCGTAAAGCAGGCGAATCTCGCACTTCACCAGCCCGTCGGGCGCCTCAATTACGGGCTCGTACTGCACGCGGCGTTGCAGCAGGTAGTTCTGCTTGTCGGGCAGCGCCGCCAGGTCGGCGGCCGTTACGTGCAGCCGCACGCCCACGCCCGCAAAGGAAAACAGTGGCTTGAGCACGTAGTTTTCTAGGTCGGCGGGGTACTCGGTCAGCTGGTCGAGGTAGTAGCTGGGAGGCGAAAACGCGCTGTGCACCAGCGGTAGCGTATACTTGCTGATGCGGAAAAACCAGTTGGGGTGGCCCACCCAGTGCACGTCTACGTCGTCGGTCAGCTGGTACTCGGTGTGCAGGTCGGGGTAGCGGTTCAACTCGTCGAAGATAATGCGGTTGTAGATGCGCTTAATCTTGATTTCGCAGCCGTCGCGCTCGTAAAACAGCTCGCGCCCGCGCTTGCGTATCGCCGTGAGGCACACTGCTTTCACGCCCCAAAACTGCTCGGTGAGGGCGAAGTCGATGCGCGTCTTTTGCTTCTCCGGAAATAGCTCCAGCAGGATAACTTCCTCGGGCTGCGCGTTGCCTAGCAGCAGGCGGCGCATCTCGGCCTTGTAGGCGGCATCGTCGGGCACCTCAAAGTAGGGCGTTACCGAGTCCGGAATCTCGAAATGCGCGCCGTAGGAGCCGGGCTGCCAGGTTTGGAAGGCGTAGAGCGAAGGAAACCCCTGCATCTCAATGAGCTGCGGCTCCAGCTCGCCGGTGTCGGCGTTGCGGCACACAGCAAAATCGAAAGTCAGAAACGTGGCGTGCGCGTCCTCGTTGGGCACAAAATGGCCGGGCGGAATGGCTGCGTCAGTTAATTCCTTAAAATCGGGCCGCTGAATGACGTCAATAATGGCCTGCCCGGCTTGCACCAGCTTGTCGCGCAGGGCCCGCGGCACGAAGATAGGCGTTTCGGCCAGTCGAAATTCCAGCTGATTAGGCAGTTGCTGCTCCACGTCGGCCAGCATCTGCTGATATTTCTCGGGCGTGAACTGGGCGTTGTAGGCGGCGCGCAAGGCAGGAATCATGAGCGGGAAAGATGAAGTAAAGACGACGCAAAAAGAACGTCATGCTGAGCGCAGTCTAAGCATCTCCACCGCGCCGCCTAGGGCTCTTGTTCGGTAGAGATGCTTCGGCAGGCTCAGCATGACGTGCTGCTACTAAAAGGCCCTAGGCCAGCGCCAGCTCTTGCAGGCCCGCCAGGGCGTTGCGCAAAAAGGTGGGCACGATAATCGACTCGGTGAGCCCAATGGTGCTGGGGTCGGCCAGTAGGCGCACCATCTCGTGGTACTTGTCCTCGCCGTAGGCCGTAATTACTTGCTGCTTACGCTCTTCGGTCAGCATGTAGCGGTGCATGCCCTCGCCGTCGGCTTCGGGGTGAAACTGGGTGGCCAGCACCTCGGGCGAGAAGCGAATGGCCATAATGGCGCGGGCCAGCGGCACGTGGGGCCGCTCCTTTTCCAGGCACAGAATTTCGGCGCCCAGCTCGGCCAGGCGTTTGGGGTGCACAGTCGCCAGCTGGTAATCGCGCGAATCGACGGCGAAAAACGGCTCGGGCAGGGCGCGCAGCACCGGGTCGGCGTGGCCGGCTGCGGTGAGGTGCATGGGCAGCACCCCAAACGAGGTGGACTTGCGCTTGCTGACTTCGCCCACCCCTAGGTGGCGGCTGATAAGCTGGAACGAGTGGCAGATGGCCAGCAGAAACTTCTTACGCTCGGCCGTTTGGTTGTGCGCGAACAGGGCATCTACGAAGTCGAAAAACAAGGGCTCCCAAGGCTCGCCCGAGGGCAGCGGGCTGCCGGGCCCCCCGCTCGCTACGTAGATGTCGTAGTTCAGGCCGGGTACCTCGTTGAGCGCCCGCACATTAAAGGTATCTACTTTGAAATCAACGTTATTGTCAGCCTGAGCGCGGTGCAGCAGCTGCCGGATGCAGCGCATGCCCTCGCCCGGGTGGTTGTTATACATATCCAGAATAGCAACGCGAAATGTAGCCATAGAATAAAGGTAAAAATGTGAATGCTAGCGTAAAGCCGAGTAGAAAATAAGCGATAAAACTACAAAATAGTTTAGGCATTGCCCGTAACGCCAAGCTCCCGCTTGGGCCCCGCTAGAACAAGTCGTTCAACGGGGCACTAAGCGGGAGCTTGGCGTTACAGTCCAATGGAAGTTTCCTCGATAATGAAATCGACTACTTTGGTGAGGTCGCCGGTTTGGTGGAAAACGGCGAGCTGACGGTCGGCGCCGGTGCCCATTTCCAACATTTTCAGCACGTACTCCACCTCGTGGCGGCTGCCTAGCTCGTCGAGCACATCGTCTACGAAGTCGAGCAGCTCGTGAATCAGGGCGCGGGCGGGCTTTTCCTCCTGCGAGCCGAAGTCGATGAGCGTGCCATCAATGCCGTAGCGCGCCGCGCGCCACTTATTTTCCTTAATCAGGGCCGAGCGGTAAAGGCGAAAGTTCAGGTTTTGGACCTTGAGCTTGTAGATTTTGGCTACCAGCGCCTGCATCACGGCCGCCACGGCAATGGTTTCGTCGGGCCGCATCATCATGTCGCAGATGCGGTACTCGATGGTGTCGAAAAACGGGTGCAGGCGCAGGTCCCACCAGATTTTCTTGCCGTTGTCGATGCAGCCGGTTTTTATCAGCAGCGCAATAAACTCGTCGTAGTCCGAGGCGCTAGTAAAATAGCCCGGAATACCCGTGCGCGGAAAGCGCTCGAATACCTTGGTCCTGAACGACTTGTAGCCCGTTTCGCGGCCTTCCCAAAACGGCGAGTTGGTGCTGAGCGCGAACAGGTGGGGCAAAAAGTAGCGCAGCGCGTTCATCATGTACACGCCCAAATCGCGGTTTTGAATGCCCACGTGCACGTGCATGCCAAACACGAGGTTCGAGCGGGCCGCCTCCTGCAGCTCCTCCACTATCTTGTCGTAGCGGGCATCGGGCGTGATGGGCTGGTCTTGCCAGCGCGAGAAGGGGTGGGTGCCGGCGGCGGCAATTTTCAGCCCCACGCGGTCGGCTAGCTCAATGACCTGGCGGCGCAGGTGCAGCACGTCGGCCCGCGCCTCCTGAATGTTGTTGCAGATGTGGGTGCCCACTTCTACCACAGCCTCGTGCATTTCGGCCTTCACCTGCTCGTGCAGCGTGACGCGGCCATCCTCCACAATCTTCGACATGTGCGAGCGTAGCTCGCGGGTAGTCGGGTCGATGGTTTGAAATTCCTCTTCGATTCCGAGCGTAAAAACGGGTTGTGGCATGGGGGAGGGGAGAAAGCGAAGGGAAGAGAGCGGGGGTGGGTGCCAGCGGGCCCAGGGGCAGCACCGGGTAGCGCCCCGCGTAGCCCCCAGGCACGGATGGGCCTAGGGGCTAGAGAATGCTAAAAGCTATTGTTTCGGCTTAGGCGCCGGCTTTTTAGGCTTGGCGGAAGCGGCCGCGTCGGCTGGCGCGGGCTTAGCCGCCTTGGGTGCGGGCTTAGGCTTGGGGGTGCCAGCGGGCACGGCGCCGGTGGGCGGCTCGGGCTTGGGGGCGCCGGCGGGCTTCTTGGGGGCGGCCGAGGCTTTCTTGGTAGGCTTGGGCGCGCCGGTGGCCCCTAGGTCGTTGCCTTCGGGCACGGCGTCGCCCATTGCTACGTTGCCGGCGCTGGTATCGGCCGGGGCCTGGGCCAGGGCGGTGCGTACCGACTCGCGCACGAAGGTGCCCCAGGTCAGGTTAGTGCCGCGGCCCTGGTGCTTCTGAGCGCGCTCGATGGCTAGGTTAGCGGCGTGCTCCACCACCCACTCGAAGTTCTCGGGACCCACCGAGTTGATGTCGGCGTCGGGGGCGGGGTTGCCGAAGTCAATGGCGATGGGCACGCCGCCGCGCACGGCAAACTCCACGGTGTTAAAGTCATACCCTAGGCCCTGGCACAGGCGCAGGGTGTAGTCGCGCACGGTGTCGAGCAGCTGCTGGCCGGCCTCACCCTGGGTCTTCATTTCCGTCTTGTAGCGCTCGTGGAAGGCGTTGCGCGGCTCGTAGGGCATAATGAGCACGTCGCGGCCGCCCAGGCAGTAGCAGCGGAAATAGTCGTCGAACTCAATGGCTTCCTGGTAGAGCATCACCAGCTGACCGGTTTCGTCGTAGGCGCGCCAGGCTTCGTCGGGGTTGTCTACCTTGTACACGCTCTTCCAGCCGCCGCCTGAGTGGGGCTTCATAAAGGCCGGGAAACCAATATGCTCGAAGGCCTTGTGCCAGTCGAACATGTTGAGGTTGCGGAATGAGTTCTCGTTGGTGTCGGTGGGGCGGTGCTTGCTGGGCAGCAGCAGCGTCTTGGGCACCGGCACGCCCAGCTGCACGGCCAGGGCGTTGTTGAAGAACTTCTCGTCGGCGCTCCACCAGAAGGAATTGTTAATCACATCGGTACCCGTGAGGGCCGCGTTCTTGAGGTAGGCGCGGTAGAAGGGCACGTCCTGCGAGATGCGGTCGATAATCACGTCGTAGCCGCAGGGCACGGCCTGCTCCACGGTATCAATCTGTACAAACTCGGCCGTGATGCCATCCACGGCTTTCTGGTTTACGCGGTCGACGAAGGCCTGCGGAAAAGTGTTTTCCTGGCCGAACAGGATGCCGATTTTTTTTGCCATAAGAAAGGGAGTTTAGCGCTGGCGCGGGGCCCTAGGGACGCGGCCGACAGCAGGAGGTGTTAGAAAAAAAGGAAGAAAAGGCTCGCCCCCGCTATTGCCGGGCGGCTGGGTATGAATTGTACGGAGCGAAGATGCTAAAAGATAGTGGATACGTACTCCGGGAACATATCGCGCCACACCGGCCAGTCGTGGGTGCCGGGGCGCACGTCGAGGCGGTGGGCGATACCCTTGCGCGAGAGGATGTCGGCTATCTGGTAGTTCGAATCCTTGCAGAAGTCGTCGTAGGCCGTGCCCAGGATGATGTTCATGCGCCACAGGTCCGGGTCCTGGTCGTTGGGCAGGTAGTCGGGCGGGTTGTTGTAGTACACCTGCTCGTCGTAGTAGCCGCCCATAAACATGCGGATGTCAAAGGAGGCCCCCATCGAGAACATGTGGGCCACCAAGCCTGGGTGGCGAAAGGCGAAGTTGAGCGCCTGGTAGCCCCCGAGCGAGCAGCCCGCCACGCCCACCTTATCCACCTGGCACTCGCGCTGAATGGCGGGCACCAGCTCGTCGGCCACGAAGCGGTCGTAGAGCGTGTGGTTCCACACGCGGGTGCCGGGGTGCAGGTGCTTGGCGTACCAGCTGTACTTGTCGCCGCTATCGATGCAATAGAGCTTAATCAGCTTATTATCAATAAACCAGCGCACCGAGTCCACCAGCTTAAAGTCCTTGGCCTCGTAGTAGCGGCCGTTGGAGGTGGGGAAGATGATAATAGGGTAGCCATAGTTGCCCAGTACCAGCATTTCCAGCTCCAGGCCCAGGTGGTGCGAGTAAAAGCGGCGGTAGTCTTCGTGCAAAAGGGGAGGGCCGCGGCGGGATGGTGAGCGCGCCGCAACCGCCCGCAAACTAAGCCGAAAAATTAATTTCCCGCCCCTGGGCGCGGGCCGGTGGGGCGCCGAGTGCGCGCCCCAGGCCCATATTTGCACTGCATGACCCAGGTTCGCTTTCAATCGCCGCCCAGCGTAGTGGCCGTGCGCCACGACGAGGCGCTGTTTTCGGTAGCCCTCGGGCGGGTGGTGCGCCTGGCGGTGGTGCTGCCCCCCGGCTACTCCGCCCAGGCCGCCGCGCCCTACCCGGTGCTCTACCTCAACGATGGCCAGGACCTGGCCCGCCTGCACCTGCCGGCGGTGCTCAACCGCCTGTATCGGCGCGGCGAAGTGCCGCCCTTCGTGCTGGTAGCCGTGCACGCCGCCGACCGCCTGCAGGAGTACGGCGTGGCCGCCCGCCCCGACTACCTGGGGCGCGGCAGCCGCGCCGGACGCTACGCCGACTTTATGCTCCGGGAGCTGCTGCCCTACGTGCAAGCCCACTACCACGCCAGCGCCGAGCCCGCCGAGGCCGTGGTGGCGGGCATGTCCCTAGGGGGGCTGTCGGCCTTCGACCTGGCCTGGCACCACCCCGAGGCGTTTGGGCGGGCGGGCGCGTTCAGCGGCTCGTTTTGGTGGCGCGGCCGGGCCCTGAGCGACGGCTACACCGACGCCGACCGCCTGATGCACCAGCTGGTGCGCGCCCGCCCGGCCCAGCCCGGCCAGCAGTTCTGGCTGCAAACCGGCACCCTCGACGAAACCAGCGACCGCAACCACAACGGCGTCATCGACGCCATCGACGACACCCTGGATTTGCTGGCCGAGCTGCGCGGCCAGGGCGTGCCCGCGGCGGCCCTGCGCTACGTGGAGGTGCCCGGCGGCCATCACCACCCCAGCACCTGGGGCGCCATTATGCCCGATTTTCTGCGCTGGGCCTTTGGCCAGCCAGCGGCCCTAGGGCCGGCCGAGGTAGCGGCTTGCGTGCGCCCGCCCTACCAGTGGCGGGCCCTGGGCCGGGCGCTGGTGCGCCGCCCCCAGGGCGCCGCGCGGCTCAAGTTTGCCTACCTGCGGCCGGCGGCTACCTTTGCGCCCGTGCCCCACCACCCGCTGGCCGCTACCCAGGTGCGCCCCACGCTCGACGGCTATTCGCCTAGGGTGCAGGCGTACATAAACCTGGTGCCCGCTGAGGCCGACCCGCTAAACCAGCTGCGCCAGCAGGCCGCCGCCCTGCAGCAGCAGCTAGCGAGCCTCAGCGAGGCGCAGGCGCTGCTGCGCTACGCCCCCGGCAAGTGGACGCCCAAGCAGGTGCTGCTGCATCTTGTTGATGCCGAGCGCATTTTCACGTACCGCGCTCTGCGCTTTGCCCGCGCCGACGCGCAGGAGCTGCCGGGCTTCGACGAAAACGACTACGCCGACAATTGCGAGGCCAACGACCGCCCACTTAGCGACTTGCTGGCCGAGTACCAGGCCGTGCGGGCCGCCACGCTGGCCTTTTTCGGTAGCCTCAACGGCGGGCAGCTCGACCGGGCGGGGCGCGCTAACGGCAGCCCCTACACGGTGCGGGGCCTGCTTTATATAACGGCCGGCCACGAGCACCACCACCTGCGCGTGCTAGCCGAGCGCTACTGGCCGCTGCTGCAAAGCCCCACTGCGCCCTAAAATCAGCCGTTTTTGGCCAGCGCAACAACCGCCTTCGCCCGTGCGTTAGGGCGTTATACGACCCTAGGGGCCGTTATTTCGCGCAAAACGCCTACTTTTAAGCATCCTTCCACCCCAACCCTTTCTGCATCATGGCCAAAGCCCAAGACGCCCGCAAAGAGAAGAAAAAAGAGCCGACCAAATCCATGAAGGAGAAAAAGGCCGAAAAAGAAGAAAAGAAAGTCGCCCGCGCCCGCAAGCAAGAATAGACCGCAGATTTAACGGATTTAACGGATTGCGCCGATACGCTTGCTGGCGCAAGCTGACTACGCGAACGGACTGGTTACTTCTGCTACAAAACCTGGAATAACTCCAGCGCTTTAAGTAGTTAGGTATCCGTTCGCGTAGTCAGCTTGCGCCAGCAAGCGTATCGGCGTAATCCGTTAAATCTGCGGTTCAGATGGTATAGTACGCCTCCTGCTGCTGCTTGTCGTGGTAGCGGGTGTGGCCGTGCAGGGTGAGCTTGATGAGGAGCCGGTAGGCGCGGCGGCGGCTGATATTGAGCAGCTTGGCACAGTCGGGCACCGTGAGGCGCGGGTGAGTGCGCAGGTAGTCGAGCACCCGCAGCTCGTCTTTGTTAAGCGGAATTTTTTCGAGGCGTGCCTCGGGTTGCTGGCGCTCTAGCACCCGCTCGGTGAGGGAGCTGGCTTGTACGCTTTCGTCGCGCACGCGCACGTAGCTGCGCCACTCGCCGGGCGCTACCTGGGCGCGGTGAGGCTTATGGCGGCTTTCGGGTACGCTCACCACCACTACCACCGCGCCCGCCTCGTCCTCCACTTCCTGCAACGCCAGCTCCAGGGGCGGCTCGATGTAGTGGGCGGCCGCCTCGCGCAGTTGGTACATTTCTTCCTCGGCATCGCGCACGCCCACTACGCGCCCGTCGTCGTCCACGCCCACCAGCACCTGCCCGCCGCGGGTGTTGGCCAGCGAGGCCAGTGTGCGGGCAATGCGGGTTGGGTGGGTGGTTTTCTTTTTAAATTCCAGCCGCTCGCCCTCGCCCTGCCGAATAAGTGCGCGTAAATTCATTTGGTAAGCTGTTGGCTACTAGCTGTTAGCCGGTAGCTTTTGTTGACTAAGCAAGTTCAGAACGTCAGCCCAAACGCAAATGTGCCGCCTTCCGGTTAGGAAAGCGGCACATTGAAGAAGCTAACAGCCAATGGCTAGCAGCTGAATTAGAAAGGCAGGTCGTTATCGTCGTCGCTGGCGATGGGGGCTGCGGGCTGAGCGCGCAGGTTAGGGTTCTGGTTTTGGGCGGGGCGGGCCGCCTGCTGCTGGGGCTGGCTGTAGGAGCTGCTGCCACCCGCGGCGGGAGCGCCGCCACCCGTAGCCGGCTCAATGCGCCAGGCTTCGAGGTTGGTGAAGTACAGCATCTGGCCATTCTTGTTGAAGCCGCGGCCGCGCAGGTTGAAGGTCACTTTCACCTCGTCGCCAATCTTGAAAGGGTCGATGAGGGCAGTCTTATCCTGCACCAACTGAAACTTAATTTGCTCAGGATATTGGCCTTCCTGCACCTCGAGGACGAACTCGCGCTTGCGGAATTTTTCGCTAACCTGCTGTTCATCAAAAATATCGTGCAGGCGGCCGGTTACGTCGTATGCCATCGGTAGAAAAGTTTTTTGGTTCTGAAATACGTGGGTTCAAACCTACGAAAAAAAACTGAGGGTGGCCGACTTTTTAGCCAGCTTTTGCCGCGCCTAGTGGCCCGGCCCGGCCCTAGGCCCCCGGCTGCGGGTTAAGTAACAACGCATTAACGAATGAAGTTTCCGGGCAAGAAATGCTGGCAAACCGGGCTAGCTGGCGGGGTGCCAGCCGCCGCCCGGCGCTAAAACTATTAGCGCGCCACCCTAGGCTCCGCGGGTAAGCCAGGGTGGTGCGAACTTGCGGGCCTAACCGCAGTTTGCCCATGTTTGCCCTTGCCTTGCACGGCGGCGCCGGCACCATCGCCCGCGCCTCGCTCACCCCCGCCCTCGAAGCCGCCTACCGCGCCGCCCTGCAAGCGGCGCTGGCCGCCGGCACCACCCTGCTAGCGCAGGGCGCCCCCGCCCTCGACGCCGTGGAGGCCACTGTGCGCAGCCTCGAAGACTGCCCGCTCTTTAATGCCGGCCGCGGGGCCGTGTTCACCCACGACGGCCACCACGAGATGGACGCCGCCCTCATGGATGGGGCCAGCGGCCGGGCCGGCGCCGTGGCTGGCGTGCGCCAGGTGCAGAATCCCATTCGGGCGGCCCGCCTGGTGATGGAGCAAACCGAGCACGTGCTGCTGGCCTACCCCGGCGCCGACGAGCTGGCCCACGCGCACGGCCTGCCGCTGCAGCCGCCCGCCTATTTTTTCACCCAGCAGCGCTTCGACCAGTTGCAGCAAGCCATTGCGGCGGGCCGCACCCAACTCGACCACGCCGCCAGCCCTGGCCCCGGCCCAGCCCCCCTAGGCCCCGACCCCAACTGGAAAAAAGGCACCGTGGGCGCCGTGGCCCGCGACCAGCGCGGCTACCTGGCCGCCGCCACCAGCACCGGCGGCATGACCAACAAGCGCTACTCGCGCATCGGCGACACGCCCATCATTGGGGCCGGCACCTGGGCCGATGCGCGCTGCGCCATCAGCTGCACCGGGCACGGCGAGTACTTTATGCGGGCCGTGGTGGGCTACGACGTGGCCTGCCTGATGGAGTACAAAGGGTTATCGCTGGCCGAGGCCTGCCGCGTGGTGGTGCACGACAAGCTGGCCCCGGTGGGCGGCGAGGGCGGCCTCATTGCCGCAGATGCCGCCGGCCACCTGGCCCTGCCCTTCAACTCGGAAGGCATGTACCGCGCCAGCCACAGTATGGCCGGCGAGGAGTTGGTGGCTATATACTAAGGAGTAGAGAACGGGTAAAAAAGGCGGTCATGCTGAGTTCCGCGAAGCATCTCTACCACGCCAGTCGTGTTCGGTAGAGATGCTTCGCGGAACTCAGCATGACCGCCTTTTTGCTCTGGCTACCCCCTAGGGCCTTATTGCGCGGCGGGCTGGGCGGCGGCGCGGCTCACGTAAAACTTGCGCTCCGTCATGCAGTACACGTTGCCCTTGGCCAGCACGTGCATCCGAATGTTCTCGATGGAGAGGGTAGTGCCTTTTTTGGCGGCGGCGGCATTATTGTGCATAATGTCGAAGCCGTCGAGAATAATGACCAGGTTCGAGCCGATGGTTTCGACCAGGTGTCCCTCGGTGATGAGCACGCCGGTATCCTCGCCCAGCCCGATACCAATGAGCCGGGGGTAGAGGGCCACCGCCTCGATGAGCCGGCCGAAGCGCCCGCGCTTCACAAAGTGCGAGTCGATGATGGCTGGCGGCAGTAGCCCCAGGCCGGCGCCCATCTTCACGGCGCCTTTGAGCAGGGCGTCGGGCACCGAGCCGCCGCGTATCATGTGCTGCGACATACCCATGGCCCCGGCGCTGGTGCCGGCCACCACGAAGTTGGGCTCGGCGTGGTAGCGGCGCAGCAGGGTGTCGAGAAAATCGGTTTCGGCAAACATCTCGCGCAGGCGCGACTGGTTGCCGCCCGACATCATCACTACGTCGGCGGCCAGCAGGCGCTCCAGATACTCGGGCTGGCGGGCGGCGGCGGGCGTGCCAATGTCCATGATGCCCACGTTGTCGCACCCCAGCATGGCGAACGAGCCCAGGTAAATCTGCCCCACTTCCTGCGGAATCATGGACGCCGTGGTGATGACCTCGATGCGCGGGTTTTCCTTGCCCGACTCGGCCACTACGCGCTTGAGAATACCCAGCTCGAAAAAATTGAGGTAGTACTGGCGCTTGCTGCGCACGGTGGGGTAGGTGCCCTTGTCTTCGTTGCCGCCAATGGCGATGAGCTTGCCGCGGGGAGGGAGGTGTTTCAACACAAATAGAATTATCAGCTGCCAGAAGTTGCAAAAATACGTGCGGCCCGTTGGGCTGGCCAGCCCTAGGCCCCCAGCCAACCAGGTAAGTGACGGGCCCCTAGGCCTAGTGTGGGAGTGGCGCCAGCCCTAGGGCTGGCAGCCAGGCGTGGCGCATTATGGCATATTATATAGTACGCGTTATACCGCCGGGGGGCTGGGCGGCCAGCCCAGCAGCTCATCAAGGGTGCCCGTGGTTACGGAGTGGTAATTGGGGCGGGCCAGCGCATAAATGGCCTGGGCCCGCGCCGGCCCGCCGGGTACCGCCAGCAGCGCCCGGTACAGGGGCACCACAAACTTGCGTCGGCCCACCCGGCGCAGGAACGCGGCCAGCGCGGCTTCGGCGGGGAAGTAGCTTGCCGCCGTGGCCCGCTCGAGCCAGGCCGCCAGCACCTCGGCATTGCCCGTGGCCGTGAAGTGGAAAGCCGCGTCGAGCTGCCCGAGGGCGGTAGCCGAAAGGGTAGGAGGCAGGTTGCGCACGAAGTACTCCCACTCCTGGCTGCTCCAGGCGGCAGTGGAGGGCAGCAGGGCGGCGGGCGGGGTGCCGGCGGCCAGCTGGCCTAGGGCCCCGGCCACCGCCTCGAAGCGGACTGCGCGGGCCGCGGGCGCCCCCGGCGGCAGGCCCGGCCCGTCGAGCCAAGCGGGCAGGTCGAGGCGGGCGGCTCCGGCCGGAGTAAGCAAAACCTGGCTTAGGTAGGCGGCGAAGCGGTCGGTGTCCATGCTTTGGAAAGCGAACTGGTTGAAGTAGCCCTTTATGAAAGCATCGAGGCGGGGCCGGCCTACCAGCTGCTCTAGGGCGAGCAGCAGCAGGCAGCCCTTCTCGTAGGCCACGTCGTTGAGGCCCTCGTCGGGGTCGCGACCGGCCAAGTGCAGGCGCAGGTGAGTAGCCGGGCTCGCGGGGCCTAGGGTCTGCAGGGTGTGCTGCAGGTCGGCTTCGCCCAGCACCTGCAGCATGTCGGCGTAGGGCCGGCCGTAGAGCTGCTCCATAATGCGCCGCTCGAAATACACCGTAAACCCTTCGTTAAGCCAGAAATCATTCCAGGTTCCATTTGTAACCAAGTTGCCGCTCCACGAATGCGCCAGCTCGTGCGCCACCAGGCTGGTCAGGCTGCGGTCGCCGGCAATAATAGTGGGTGTTACAAATGTTAAGCAAGGATTTTCCATGCCACCAAAGGGAAAGCTGGGTGGTAACACAAGTAAATCGTAGCGCCCCCAGCGGTAGGGCCCGTACAATTGTTCGGCAGCCAGCACCATGCGCTCCAGGTCGGCAAACTCGTGGTGGGCGGCCCCTAGGGTGACTGGCTCGGCATATACCCCGGCCCGGTTGCTGAGGGGCGCGAAGTCGAGGCGCCCCACGGCCAGCGCCAGCAGGTAGGCCGGCACCGGGTGCGGCTGGCGGAAGTAGTAGCGGCCGTCGGGCGCCGTGGCCTGCGGGTTGTTGGCGGCGCTCATCAGCGCCAGCAGCTGGCCCCGCGCCGCGCCCAGCAGCTCCACCGTCGCCTCGTAGCTGAAGCGGCAACCCGGCGAGTCGGGGCAAGGCAGCCAGGTACGCGCCAAAATGGCCTGCGACTGCGTGAACAAAAACGGGTGCTCGCCGGCCGTTTGGGCGGGTGCCAGCCACTGCAGCGCCGCCGCGCCGGGGCTGGTGCGGTAGGCTACCCGCACGGCCGCCGTGCCGGCCGGCACAGCTATGCGCAGCGCCCGGCCCAGCACGGGGTCGGCCGCTGCGGCCAGGGCATAGGTGGCCGCCGGGCCCGTCGGCGCTGGCCCTAGGCCCACCCCGTCAAGGAGCAGGTCGCGGGTGTCCAGCACCAGCTCGGTGGCGGCGAGCGGGGGCTCGGCCAGGTGCCAAGTGGCGGTGCCGGCTAGTGTGCAACTGGCAAAATCGACGGTGAGGGCTAGGTGCAGGTGGGTGGGGCGCAGCGGGCTGGCCGCGGCGTAGCTGTGCGGGTCGGGCGGCGGGCCGGGCAGGGCTGGTAGGGTAGTAGGCATGGGTAGAAACGGAGGAAAATAGCTGGCCCGGCCGGGCGGGCACGGGGAGCGAAGACGAGTAGTTTACTGACCGGCGCGGCGGCTGGTTGGGACCGGGCCGTGGGCCGCGGGCGGGTGGCTGCTAAAAAAAACTTGCGCTAATGCTATCCGGTAGATGCTGCCGGCCACTGGTAGGCCCGTAATTTGCAAGGTGCGTGGGGCGGCTAGCCCATAACCCCTAGCCCCCGGCCGCAGTACAATGGCCGAGCTTCCACCACTGCCCGGCCCGGCCGGCACTTACCCAGTCTACTTTTGAAACGGCTTTCGCTTCGCTTTTACTTTTTGTCGGCTGCCCTTTGGCTGGGGCTGCTCAGCCTGCCGCTGTGGCTGGCCTCGTGCGGCCAGCACGACCAAACCAGCGCCACCACCGACCACCCCGGCAGCCCCGCCGCCTCGGGCGCCACCAACACCAGCGGCCCCGAGCCGCGCCTCGACAGTGTTTACGTCATTCGGGCCATGGCCGCCGAGCCGCGCTTCAAGGCGCAGGAGCGCTGGGCGCGCAAGTTTTACCGCGAGCGGCAGGGCCGCCTAGGCTGGTTTAGGGGCCACGAGCTGGTGCCGCAAGCCGCTACGCTGCTCACCGTGATTGGTAAAGCAAAGGATGATGGCCTCGACCCTAAACGCTATGATACCAGCAAGGTAAGCAAGCTGCTAGCCGACCTGAATAAGGTGGGGCAGGACACTGCGCGCCGCAACCAGCTGGAGCGCCAGGCCGATGTGGCCCTCTCGGGCACCTACTTTGCCTGGGCTTCCGACTACTACCGCGGCGTGGCCAACCCCCGCGACCGCAAGGACGATTCGTGGAAGGTGAAGCGCAATAAAATCAAGCTTGACCGGGCACTGCTCACCATCCTCAAGGAGCGCGAGAGCACGTATCCGTACTACGATTTTGCCCCGCTGCACCCCGAATACGCCAACCTTAAGAAGGCCTTGACGCTGCTGCGGGCGCGCCAGGAAGCGGGGGGCTGGCCCACCCTGCCGGCCACTACTAAGCTGGCGCCGGGTGCCACTTCGCCCACGGTGGCGCTGCTGCGCCGCCGCCTGCTGGGTGGCGAAAACACCGGCCAGTCGCCCGCCGCCGTGGCCGCCGGCGCCACCCCCGTTACCAATATCGTAGCCCCGGCTGATGTGTACGACCCTAGGCTGGTGGCGGCCGTCAAGAGCTTCCAGAACGACCTGGGGTTGCGGCCCACCGGCATTGTGAGCGGCACTACGCTGGCCGAGCTGAACGTGCCCATTCAGGCCCGCATCAACCAGGTTATTTTGAACATGGAGCGCTGGCGTTGGCTGCCCAAAAAGTTCGAGCCCGACTACTTGCTGGTCAACATTCCGGAATATCGCCTGCGGGTATTTGAAGGTGGTAAACAGGCGCTGACCATGCGCGTCATCGTGGGCAAAACGCTTACCGCGACGCCCATTTTTTCCGATAAGATGGAGTACGTGGTGCTCTCGCCCTACTGGAACGTGCCGTTCAGCATCATCGACCACGAGCTGCGTCCCAAACTGGTGGCCGACCCCCAGGGCACCCTCGACCGCCTCGATATGGAGGTGGTAAAGGGCTACGGCCGCAAGGCCACCGTCATCGACCCTACTACTATTGACTGGGCCACCCTCACGCCCGAGACGTTTAAGTACACCCTACGCCGCCGCCCCGGCCCTAAAAACGACCTGGGCGAGGTGAAGTTTATCTTCCCCAACTCCAACGATATTTACCTGCACGACACGCCCCACAACGAGCTGTTTTCGGAAACCAAGCGCAACTTTAGCCACGGCTGCGTGCGCGTGGCGGAGCCCGTGCAGCTGGCGACTTATCTGCTGCGCAACAACCCCAATTGGGACCAAACTACCATTCAGGATACCATTGCCGAGCGCAAGGAAAAGTACGTGACCCTGAAAGAGAAGCTGCCGGTATACCTGGTGTACCTCACTGCCTGGGCTGATGCCGATGGCCACCCGCACTTTCGCGACGACATCTACGGCCACGACAAGGCTCTGGCCAAAGAGTACTTCGGAGAGTAAGTCCTAGGGTAATAAACCACCAAAAAGCCCCGGTTATCTAGTCGATAGCCGGGGCTTTTTGATGTGTTAACATTTGTATAGTTGGGCATATGGAAGAGTGCTAGAAGTCAATCTTAAACAAATGTTTATGAATTTACAAGTGTACTGAAAAGGTAAAAGTAACTTTATTTACTTTTGCATTGGGGATGGGAATTGCTCATCAGCGCTGCCGTTTACAATTTGTTTCGCACATTTGTGGGGTGTTTAGCTCGCTATTGTAGATGGTATCCCTCATTAAGGAGTTGCTCGACTGGCAGCAGCTTAGTCCTACCCAGTTTGCTGACCGCATTGGTATTGGCCGTCCCGTTATCAGCCATATCCTGAGTGAGCGCAACAAACCCAGTCTGGAGGTGATTAAGAGCATTAAAGTCGCTTTTCCGGAGGTGTCAACCGACTGGCTGCTTACCGGCAGCGGCCCGATGCTGGCCGCCGGGGCTACCGAAGCTACCGGCTCCCAGCCTATCATAGCCAACCCCCCGGCCCCTAGCCCCGCCCCGGCCGACCTAGCCCCCGTATCACCCAGCTCCGGCGCCCCGGTAGCAATTGAGGTGCCGGCGCCTGCCGCCACCGAAGCATCTTCGCCAGCTGCTCCTGCTGCGCCCCGCGAGGCAAGCGCCGCCCCACCACCCGAGCCCGAGGTAGCGCCGCCAACCGCTACCCAGGCTGCGCCACCGGCCCGGTTTCGGGCCAGTAAGTTCGCTGCGCCGGCTCCGGCTGCCGCTTCCGGGCCAGCTGCTGCCCAGCCAACAGGGGTACCCCTGCCAGGCCCGGCACAAGCTCTTGCCCCCAGTTCCCAGTCTCTGGCCAAAGCGGCCGCTGCGCCCACCAACCCAGAGCCGGCAGCGCCTCTAGCTTCCCTCCCGGCCGCTGTGCCCCCGGCCGCCCCGCTTGCCGGGCAGCTAGCCCAGCCTCTGACCGCTGAGACTGCCGCGCTGGCGACCAGCCTAGCCGAGCCCGGCAAGGCCATCCGCCGCATTGTCATCTTTTACCGCGACGGCTCTTTTGCCGATTACCAGCCCGAGTAAAAGACCGCCACTGAGTGCGAGGCGCTTCAACAAATTGCTTGGCTACAGTAGCTGCGCGTAGGCCAGCAAGGTGGCCAGGAACCAGCGGGAAACAAGGGAGGCGGCCCTAGTTCGCCAGGGCTACTGCGTGCTTGGCGCTTGCTAATATTTTGAGGGTACCAGTTGCGCACCAGTACCGCGCTGAACCTAAGCTGGTGTTGCTATGCACTCCCTGGCGACTTCAAAATTGGCTCTTCGCCCGCATCGCGCCAAGCTGTTTAACTAGGGATGACGGTGCTAGCGCCTCGATGCAGTAGGCTAACGTCATTATATAAAATGAGCTTAGAAAAATACTACTATAACTTTGCTTAACTACTAGCAAAAAGACGCAGCCTGCTTGCCGTGCCTTGCCAAAATATTGAAATATGCCGAGGCGTATACTGCTTGTTATTGTACAATGATTATTTCGGGTATAACAAGCAGTAGTTAGCAGTCAAAAAATATATTATAAATTGCTAAAAATCAGAAAGCAATGAAAGGTATAGCGAAGAAAGGATTCGGGTTAATAACGACTTTTTTAATTCTGGAGTTGTTATTTTTTTAATGCTATTTATTCAGCGCCTTTTTTCAGGCTTTAAATCAAGTATTCTAGCCTGCCGATGCTAATCTTTTTGCACAAGGCGTTTATAGCAATAAGTCTACTGCCAAGCAGCCAACTATTTTCGCAGCAGGCCAGTCTGCTACCAGTGCATCTTGGTGCTCGGCAGGTTTGGTGGCTGGTAGCCAGCAGGCCCTAGCCGGGCCAAGCAGTCCCGCGCTTGGCGAGGCCTTGGTGGCAGCCAGCACGCTTAGCAATGCTAACTTAATTTAAGGGCCCGCAGAATTGTAAATAGGTTGGGTTTTCGTTGGTAGCCGCTCAGCGCTTACCTCACTCACCCAGCCCAACTAGCTAACTTTTGCCGCTGGGCGGGGGCAGGGCTCCTGGCTGGGAGCGCAGTTTTTGGCGGGCCAGCTTTCGCCAATGGCCGGGCGGCCTTACCTTCGCGGCATGAAAAGCCTGCGCCCCTTCTCCCTGCTGCTGGCCGCCAGCGCGGCCCTGTTCCTGACTGCTTCCTGCGCCCAGGAGCCCGACGCTGAAAAAGACCCCAAAGCCAACGCCGAGTTCAAGCGGGCCCACCGCCCCCAGATGTATCGCGAGGCCCAGCGCAGCAACGTCAATTACTAAACTCCCCCAGGGCCTTTTAGCCGGTGCCAAGCGGCCCACCTAGCAGGTCTAGCTATTTAGCCAGCAAAAAGCCCCGGCTGCTATCACGGCAGCCGGGGCTTTCCTTTTTACTCGACCGGAGGGGCTAGGCCGGCACCAGCTCTTGCGCAGTGGCCAGGGGCACGGCCGCCAGTAGGCGCTGCTCCAGCAGGTCGGCCCAGGTGCGCAAATACAGCACCACGTCGTCGCGCTGGTTGTGGCGCAGGGCGTTGCGCCGCTCGAAGGGAATGGCTTGGCGCACGGCCGGGTCGCCCAGCTTTTCGAGGTTCGTCAGGTCCTGGCGCGAGAAGCCTAGGGCCAGCATCTCGTCGATGGTCTGGTCGAAGGGCAGGCCGCTGGTGGGGCAGTAGTCCACGAGCTGGCGCTCCCAGTCGCCGTAGCGCTGCAGGGCGCGGGCGTGAATTTCAGCCTTGGTGAGATGGGTGATGGTTTGGGCCAGGTGGCCGCAGTTGCAGCTACCCATGTGGCCCCATTGGTAGGGCGCTTCGGTAGCCAGGCGGCGGGCCGTGTTGCGCAGGGCCTGAATAAGCGGCAGGGAAATCCGGGAAGTCATGGCTACAAGAAAAAAGCTGACGAGGATAAGCGAACAAAGCGCGAAGCATCCAGATAAGCCCAGGGGCAGAAATTTTGTTTCCTCAGCGCACCGGAAATTACGGTTCCCTAGGGTATTCTCCAACAAAAAGTCCACTGCATTCCCGCAATGGACTTTTTGTTGACTACCAGTTGCCGCCGCTGGCAGCCCTAGGGCCGTGCGGCCGGCTAAAACCTACCGGCTGGTAAGCGGGCGGCTTAGTAGCTGCGGCCCTGGCCGCTGCCCGACTGCCCGCCGCGCCACGAGGAGCGTCCGCCCGAGCGGGCGCCGCCACCCGCCGAAGCTGGCCGGCCGCTACCCGAGCGCTCGCCCCCGCCCGAAGCCGGGCGGCTGGAACTCGCGCTGCCCTGGCGCGGGGCGCCGCCACTGCGGCCCCCGCCGCCGCCTGGTCCGCCGCGACCCTCGCGGGCCGGCCGGCCGGCCGGGCCCTTGGGCCGGACAATGCGCTCGTTGCCGTGCAGCGAAACCGGGGCCACGCTGGTGCTGGAGTAGGGGTGACCCTTGTCCACATCCAGCTGCTTGCGGATAAGCTTCTGAATATCTTGTAGGTAAGCCCGCTCCTCTTCCTCTACAAATGTAAACGCCGTGCCAAAAGCACCCGCCCGCCCGGTGCGGCCGATGCGGTGCACGTAGGTTTCGGGCTCGTTGGGCACTTCGTAGTTGATGACGTGGGTCAGCTCGTCCACGTCGATGCCGCGGGCGGCGATGTCAGTGGCTACCAGCACGCGGGTGGTGCCAGCCTTGAAGTTGCTGAGGGCGCGCTGGCGGTGGTTCTGGCTTTTATTGCCGTGGATGGCCTCGGCCGTAATCTGGGCCTTCTCCAGCGTCTCGGTCACCTTGTTGGCGCCGTGCTTGGTGCGGGTGAATACCAGCACGCGCTTGATGGCGGGGTCCTTGAGCACGTGGCGCAGCAAGGCGGGCTTGTCGGCCTTATCTACCAGAAACACCGACTGCGTGACCGTATCGGCGGTGCTCGACACGGGCGTGACGGCCACTTGCACCGGGTTGGGGCGCAGGATGGTGGCCGACAGCTCCTTGATGGCCTGCGGCATGGTGGCCGAGAAGAACAGGCTTTGGCGCCCGGCCGGCAGCTTGGGCAGAATGCGCTTGATGTCGTGGATGAAGCCCATGTCGAGCATGCGGTCGGCCTCATCGAGCACGAACACCTCGAGGTGCTGCAAGTGCACGTAGCCCTGGTTCATGAGGTCGAGCAGGCGGCCGGGCGTGGCTACCAGTATCTCCACGCCGCGCTGCAGGGCGGCCACCTGCGGGTTCTGGCCCACGCCGCCGAAAATAACCGTGGAGCGAAGCTGGGGCAGGTGGCGGCCGTAGGCCTTGAAGCTCTCGCCAATCTGGATGGCCAGCTCGCGGGTGGGCGTCAGCACCAGGCAGCGGATGCGGCCCCTAGGGCCCTGCCCGCCCTTCTGGGCCTGGGCGGTTTGGTGCAAAATCTGGAGGATGGGCACCGAGAAGGCGGCCGTTTTGCCGGTGCCGGTCTGGGCCACACCCAGCAGGTCGTGCCCCTCGAGCACCTGCGGAATGGCTTGCTGCTGGATGGGCGTGGGGGTGGTGTAGCCTTCCTCGCCAAGGGCGCGCAGGATGGGCTCAATCAGGTTGAGGTCGTTGAAGGTCATGGAGTGGGGGCCGACTCCCCGGCGGGGCGGCGGCCGGGCGGGGCTATCGGCAGCCCGCGCGAACGAAAAATTGAAAAGGGAAAAAAGCCGAACCTGGCGCGCACTGCCCGCCTTCTCCGGCCCGCGGCCGTATAGCGTATGCTACCGGCCCTAGGGGCTGCCGGACCGATTACCGGGCCGCCCGCTACAGCAAAAGTACCGCCTAAAAAGTCAAGCCATGCAGATAACTAAGCGCGAGCGCATTTTCGACGGCCATTTCAAGGTCAATCAACTCACGCTGCAAACCGCCGATGGCGAGCAGCTTCAGCGCGAGCAGTTCGCCCCCGGTCACGCCGTAGCGGCGCTCGTCTTCGACACAGCCAAGCAACACTACTTAGTAACCAAGCAGTTCCGCCCCGGCCCCGAGCGGGCGCTGCTGGAGCTGGCCGCCGGTATGATTGATGAGGGCGAGGACCCCGAAACGGCGCTGCGCCGCGAGCTGCACGAGGAGCTGGGCTACGAAACCGACCAGCTGACTCACATCGCCACCATCTGGCCCTCGCCCGGCACCAGCGCCGAAAGCATTGCCGTGTACTACGCCGAGGTGAGCCGCCAAACCGGCCCCGGCGGCGGCCTGGCCAGCGAGCACGAAAGCCTAGAAATCCTGCCCTACACTCGCGAGCAGCTAGCCCAGGAGGCTTTTGAGGACGCCAAAACTCTGGTGGCCGTGCAGTGGTGGAAGCTGAATAAATAATTGACTACTAAATAATAAGCCCGTCATGCTGAGCGCAGCCGAAGCATCTCTACCACGCCGTTAGGATGCCCCTAGGCGGCGTGGTAGAGATGCTTCGGCTGCGCTCAGCATGACGGTTTTTGTTAGGGGTGCCGCGCCACTCGGTATCGGTGCCGTGACCCCCGCCGCATAAAAAAAGCCCGCCGAAGCGGGCTTTTGGGCCTAGGGCCCCCCGACTTGCGCACCAGCGGGCGCGCAAGCGGGCGCTCGATAACGACTTAATTGGCGGGCGGCGCCAGCGTATATTCGAATAGCTGGCGCAGGCGCGAGTCGTTGATGGTGAAGGCGATGGGCCAGTTGGCCGGGTCTACCTTGGGGAAGGGCACCAGCTGCTGGGTCTGGTAGAGGTCGCGGCCGAAGAAGCGGCCGGTGCCGGGCTTGAGGTTGTAGTCTTTCAGAATTTCCTGGCCATCCTTGGTTTTGGCGGTGCAGAACAAATAAGCCGGGTCGGCCCCCTTCGGGCCCTGGCGGTGGATGGTAATGACCAGCGCCCCGCCGGGCGGCAGGGCCGCCAGTCGGCGCTCGTAGGTGGAGTCGGCCCAGGTATGAATCTTGCGCAGCTCGTTGATTTCGAGTAGCATCTCGGCCGGCGAGCGGTAGCACACCTTGGTGTAGGAGCCGCTCACGTCGGCGTCCTCGTCGGTATTCTTGGTCACGTTGGCTACCACCGGGCAGTCCACTTCTTTTTGGGCAAACATATAGTGCTTGCGCGGCGGGCCAAAAGGGGTTACCAGCTTGCTGGGCACGGCCTGAGCGCGGGCGGCGGGCGCCAGCGCCCCAGCGAGTAAGGTGACAACCAGTAGCTGGCGCGGAAAAGTATGAAATGGCATTATAACAAGAATAAAATAACCTAACTACTTCATAGTCCTTAGGTTCTGCAAAGGAAGGTAGAATTTGGCTATTTACCGCATCCGCTAGCTCAACAATATAAAGTAGCGGTTGAAAACCGGGCGTTACTAGCCGAAAGCAGCCGGTGCGGCTTGATAAAACCATAACACACCCGTAACGGTGAGTTGATAGGCCAGGCCGAGCTTTGGGATGTACAATTTTCCCTGCCTAAACTATGCTGCAAGCTGCCTCATTGCCGCCCGCCACGCCCCTAGGACTGCCCCGGCTGCGCTGGGTGCTGGCCCTGGGCTGGTGGCTGGCCCTAGGGTGGTGGCTGCGGCGCGGCTTACGCTCGGCGCTGGGCGGGAGCCTGGGCGCCGGCGCGGCGCCCGCCACCTGGGGGCCGCCCACGCGCCCGCGCCGCCCCAAGCAAGCCCGCCCGCCCCACCAGTATCCCCGCGCCGCCTGATGAGTGAACTGCTTGACAACCTGCTGGATGGGGCCGCCCGCCGCCCGCGCAAAAAGCGGCGCCTGGCCGTGGCCGTGGTGAGCGACGTGCACCTGGGCACCTACGGCTGCCACGCCCCCGAGCTGCTGCGCTACCTCAAGAGCATCCGGCCCAAGGTGCTGGTGCTCAACGGCGACATCGTGGATATTTGGCAGTTTTCGAAAAATTACTGGCCGGCCTCGCACATGCGAGTGGTGCGCTACCTGGCCGGCCTGGCCGCCAAGGGCACCCGCATCTACTACCTTACGGGCAACCACGACGAGCTGCTGCGCAAGTTTGCGGGTTTGCGCCTAGGGCAGTTTCAGCTCGATAACAAGCTGGTGCTCGACCTGCCCCACGGCCGTACTTGGCTGTTTCACGGCGACGTGTTCGACGTGACCATGCGGCACTCGCGCTGGCTGGCCAAGCTGGGCGGCCAGGGCTACGACCTGCTGATTCTGCTGAACCGGCTGGTCAACTTCCTGCTTGCCAAGGTGGGGCGGCCCAAGGTGGCGCTGTCGAAGGCGGTGAAAAACCGGGTAAAAAGCGCCGTGAGCCTGGTGAGCGACTTCGAGCAGACGGCCGCCACCATTGCCGCCGACCAGGGCTACCGCTACGTGGCGTGCGGCCATATTCACCAGCCCGAAATAAAGCCGCTGGCCACGCCCCAAGGTGAGGTAACGTACTTAAATTCGGGCGATTGGGTGGAAAACCTCACCGCCCTGGAGTACACGCCCACTGCCGGCTGGACGCTCTACCGCTACGCCGACGACCCTCGGATGCAGCCCCAGCCCGGCGAGGCCACCGAGACCATCGATGCCGAGGAGCGAGCCGCCGACGCCGCCCCGGCGACGCTGCTGGCCGAGCTGCTGGCTGAGTTTAAATTGAAGGTATGATTTGAATTAAAAACACAACAGCCCGTCATGCTCATCTGGCGTCCGCTTGCCGAAGCATCTCTACTGTGTGAGTAATCCTAACGTCAGGTTTAGTTACGCGGTAGAGATGCTTCGACAGGCTCAGCATGACGGGCGGTATAAAAGTTATTAAAAGGCAACTAATGAAGGTTTTATACGCTATTCAAGGCACCGGCAACGGGCACCTAATGCGGGCGCTCGACGTGGTGCCGCTGCTGCACGCGCGGGTGGCGGCCCTCGGGGGGCAGCTGGAGGTGCTGGTGAGCGGGCCGCCCGCCGACTTGCCGCTGCCGTTTGAGGTGCGCTACCGGGTGGCGGGCATGGGCTTTTTATTTGGCAAGAAGGGCGGCATCAACTTCGTCAAGACCTTCCAGCAGTTCGACTCCACCGAGTTTGTGCACGACGTGCGCCACCTGCCGGTGGCTGACTACGACTTGGTAATCAACGATTTTGAGCCGGTGTCGGCCTGGGCCTGCCGGTTGCGCCACCGGCCCTGCGTGGCCCTGAGCCACCAGAGCGCGGTGCTGCACCCGGCCGCCCCCCGGCCCCGGCGCGAGGACCCGGCCGGCCGGGCCGTGCTGCGCCACTACGCGCCCAGCACGGCGCAGTACGGCTTTCATTTTCAAGAATATGCGCCCGGCATTAGCACGCCCGTTATCCGGCGGCAGGTGCGCGCGCTGACGCCCACCGACGAGGGCCACTACACGGTGTACCTGCCGGCCTTCGACGAGGCCACGCTGGTGGAGAGCCTGCGCCGGGTGAGCGGCCGGGTGCGGTGGGAAGTATTCTCGAAGCACAGCCCTAGGCCCGCCCAGCACGGCAACGTGCGGGTGTGGCCGGTGAGCGGCGCGGCGTTTCTGGATAGCCTGGCTTGCGCCCACGGCGTGCTGTGCGGCGCCGGCTTCGAAACGCCCGCCGAGGCGCTGTACCTGGGTAAGAAGCTGCTGGTCATCCCCATGAAGCAGCAGTACGAGCAGCAGTGCAACGCCGCCGCCCTGGCCGCCATGGGCGTGCCAGTGGTGCGCGGCCTTAAGCGCAAGCACCTCGACCGCATAGCCGACTGGCTGCGCCGTGGTCCGGTGGTGCCCGTGCACTACCCCGACCGCACCGGGGCGGTGCTCGACCAACTGCTGGCCGAGCAGCTGGGAACTCGCCCGGTGGCCGCCGCGGCCCGCGGCCAGTTCTAGGCCCTGGGCAGTTAATTTTACGTGATTTAGCTTGATTCCGTGGGCGTTTGGCCCGCTGCGGCCTGTGCGCCGCGCCCTTGTGAATGCCCGATAACCTCTTGCTTTCGTCGCCGCCGCTGCCCGAGCTACCGGCGGCCTACTTCCCGGCCACCACGCCCCCGGCGTATTCGCGGGCCGATTTTGGGCCCGATTTCCACTGGGGCGCGGCCTGTGCGGCCTACCAGGTGGAGGGCGCCTGGCAGCAGCAGGGCAAGGGCCCAAGCATCTGGGATGAGTTTACGCGCCGGCCCAAGGCCATTGCGCGGGGCGAGCACGCGCGGGTGAGCACCGATTTTTACCACCGCTACGAGCAGGACCTGGATTTGGCCCAGGGCCTGGGGCTGACCGACTTCCGCTTTTCGGTGAGCTGGCCCAGGGTGCTGCCCGAGGGCCTGGGCGCTCCCAACCGGCGCGGCCTCGACTTCTACGACCGCCTGGTGGATGCCTGCCTGGAGCGCGAGCTGCGCCCCTGGCTGACGGTGTACCACTGGGATTTGCCGGCCGCCCTGCAGCAGCGCGGCGGCTGGACCAACCGCGCCGTAGTGGGCTGGCTGGCCGACTACGCCCAGCTGCTGGCCCGCCACCTCGGCGACCGCGTGCAGCACTGGATGGTGCTGAATGAGCCCATGGTGTTTGTGGGGGCCGGGCACGCCCTAGGGGTACACGCGCCGGGCAAGCGCAGCCTGCCGGCTTTTTTGGCCGCCGCTCACCACGCCACCCTGGCCCAGGCCGAGGGCGGGCGAGCGCTGCGGGCCGCCTTGCCGGCGTCGGCGCGCATTGGCACCACGTTTTCGTGCTCGTACTGCACGCCCGCCCGGCCCGGCCAGGCGGGCAGCGAGGCCGCCACGCGCCGCGTCGATGCGCTGCTCAACCGCTTGTTTGTGGAGCCTGCCCTCGGGCTGGGCTACCCCACCCAGGAGCTGCCGGCGCTGGGCTGGCTGCTGCGCCGCTACCAGCAGCCCGGCGACGTGGAGCGGATGCGCTTCGACTTCGACTTCTGGGGCATCCAGAACTACACCCGCGAGGTGGTGCGCCGCGCGCCGTGGCTGCCGCTGGTGGGCGCGGCCCTGGTGCCGCCCGCCCAGCGCGGCGTGCCCGTATCGGCCATGAATTGGGAAGTGTTTCCCGAGTCGATTTACGAAATGCTGAAGCAGTACGCCGCCTACCCCGGCGCGCCCGAGCTGGTTGTTACCGAGTCGGGCCTGGCCCTGCCCGACGAGGCTGCGCACGGCCGCGTGCCCGACGCCGCCCGCACGGCCTACTACCAGGCGGCCATCGGCCAGGTGCTGCGCGCCCGCCGCGAGGGCGTCAACGTGCAGGGCTACTTCCCCTGGAGCTTCACCGATAACTTCGAGTGGGCCGAGGGCTACCGCCCGCGCTTCGGCCTGGTGCACGTGGACTACGAAACCCAGGTGCGCACCGTCAAGGATTCGGCCCGCTGGTACCAGCAGTTTCTGGCCGGCGCCGAGGTGCGGGTGCCTAGGCCCGCCTAGCGGGGCAAAGGGCCGCGGGTGGGCTAGCCGCGCCGGGCCGCCGAGCGCAAAAGCGCCGGGCCCCCGGCCGCCGGGCTTGCCAGCGGGCGCGGCCACTGCGCCTTTGCCAGGCTATCTTGCCGCATGCAGCCCCAGGAATTTGCGCCGCCCGCCGAGCTTCGGGCTACCATCAAGTGCTTCTGGCACACCAGCCTGACGTTGGGCGAGCAAACGGCGGGCTGGGAAGTGATGCCGGACGGCTACGCGGAAATTATCTTTTGTTTTGGTGGCGTTTGCAGCGTGGCTACGCCGGGCGGCTGGCAGCCCTTGTCCTCCCCGTTTCTGGTGGGGCTGCTCGGTCAACCAGCGCTTTTTCGGGCGCCCCACCAGCTGGAAATACTAGGTATCCGGTGCTTTCCCTGGATGGTATTTGAGCTGCTGGGGCTGCCGGCCGGCCAAGACGGCGTGCGCAGCCTGGCGCACCCCCTCGCCCAGCTGCAAGCCCCGCTAACCCAGTGGCTGCAAGCGGGTAATCTGCCGGAAGCAGTGGCGATGCTGGCGCAGTACCTCGGGCAGGCCCGCCCGCGCGGAGCCAGCGGCAGCCTACTAGACAAAGCGGGGGAGGCCATGCGGGCCGCCCAGGGTACGCTGCCGGTGAGCCAGGTGGCCGCCGCCGCCCACGCCACCGTGCGCACCTTGGAGCGCCGGTTCAAGCAGTCGGCGGGCTACACGGTGAAGGATGTGTCGGGCCTGATGCGCTTTGAGCAGGCGCGCAACCACTTGTGGCAGCACCCGGCGGCCAGCCTGGCGGCCCTGGCGCACGAGCTAGGCTACGCCGACCAGGCCCACCTGAGCCGGGAGTTCAAGCGCTACAGCGGCCTGACGCCAGCCGCCTTCGCCCGCAAAGCCAGGCGCGGGTAGCGAGGCAGCCGCCCCCGATTTTGTCGCGTTTGTACAAGCCTGGCGCGGCCGGCCGCCGGAATTTTGCGGGACAGTTATCCTTCGGCTAAGCCGCCCCGCCCCTATGGAACCCCCTAGCCCGCAAGTAGAAAACCAAGTAGCCTACGATGTTATCATTGCCGGGGCCGGGCCGGTTGGCTTGTTCCTGGCCTGCGAGCTGGCGCTGGCCCGCTGCGCGGTCCTGCTCCTGGAAAAGGCAGCGCATCCGCACTCGCCCCTCAAGCAATTGCCATTCGGAATGCGGGGGCTCAACGCGCCGTCGGTGGAAGCGCTGTATCGCCGGGGCTTGCTAACCGAGCTGGGAGTGCCCAAGCATCTGCCAGCGCCCCCTGCGCCGGCCGCGGCCGGGCCGGGCCCGAAGCCCCAGGCGGGCGGCCACTTCGCCGGCATCACGTTCAGCAGCGCGGCCATCGACTTCGCCCAGTGGCCGTATCGCCTGCCCAGCTCGACCGAGCCCCAACTGCTGACGGAGCTACAAGAGCTGGAAACGGTGCTCACCCGCCGCGCCGAAGCCCTAGGGGTCCTCATCGAGCGGGGACAGGCGCTGGCGTCGGTGCAGCAAACCGCCGACCAGGTAACGGTGCAGACGGCTAGCGGCCGAGAGTTTAGGGGGAAGTGGCTGGTGGGCTGCGACGGCAGCCGCAGCGCCGTGCGCAAGGCCGGCGGGTTCGACTTTGCGGGCACGGAGCCCGAGTTTACCGGCTACTCAGCGCTGGTGGACCTGGCCGACCCAACGCCGCTGCGCCTCGGCCGCCACGTGACGCCCACCGGCATGTACATGCAGCTGCAGCCCGGCTACCTGATAGTGCAGGATTTTGACGGTGGGGCCGCGCACCAGGCCGGCCAGCCCGTCACGCGCGAGCAGCTGCAGGCGGTGCTCCGGCGCGTCTTAACCACCGACGTGACCATCCTGGCCCTGCACCGCGCCACCACCTGGACCGACCGGGCCCGGCAGGCGACCACCTACCGCCAGGGCCGGCTGCTGCTGGCCGGCGATGCCGCCCACATCCACGCGCCCCTGGGCGGCCAGGGGCTGAACCTGGGGCTGGGCGACGCCCTGAACCTGGGCTGGAAGCTGGCCGCCACCCTCCACGGGCACGCGCCGGCCGGCTTGCTCGACAGCTACTATACCGAGCGCTACCCCCTAGGGGCCCAGGTGCTGGACTGGGCCCGCGCCCAGGTGGCCCTTATGAGGCCAACGCCCGCCGCCCGCGCGCTCCACGCCATCGTGCGCGACCTGCTGGCTACGCGCGACGGCGCCACGTACGTTGCCGGCCGCGTGTGGGGCATTACCACGCACTACGACCTAGGGGGTGCCCACCCCCTGGTAGGCTACAGCGCGCCCAACTTCGAGCTGGCGGACGGCCCAACGCTTGGCGAGCTACTGCGCGCTGGCCGTGGTATACTGCTCGATTTTGAGGGCACTGCCGCACGTGAAACGTGGGCGAGTGCCTACGGCGACCAGCTGCAGTACGTGGCGGGCCGGGCGAAAGACCAGCTGGGCCTGGGCGCGGTGCTGCTGCGCCCCGATGGCATAGTGGCCTGGGCAACTGACCACGGCGCCGATAACCACCAGCTTTCGGCGGCGGCCGCCCGCTGGTTTGGTGGCCGGGAGCAGGGCTAGGAAGCAGCGCAAGGGCACCGGAGCGCTTTACGGCAAAACGGTAGGGGCGGGGCTCGCCCCCGCCCCTACCTATAAACCGCTCTGGTAGGCCATTGCGGGCGCCAGCAGATGGGTATTCAGTGCACCAGCAGCGAGTCGCGCACGCTCATAAAGCGGTCAATCAGGCGCTCGGGGTGCGCTTCGTTGAACTCGTCGAAGCCCAGGATGAAGGCCGGGGCGGGCTGCACGAAGCGGACGGCCGCGTTCACTTGGTCGAGGTGGCGGCCGAAGATTTCCTTGCTGCCCTCGGCGGCGGCCAGCTCGGCATCCCAGCGCAGGGCGGCCGGGTTCTTGCGCACCAGAAAGGGCAGCACGAAGGGGATGTAGTGGCTGAAAACCGGGTTTTCAGGGCTGGTCAGGCGCGTGTCGGGCCACACGTGAAACTCGCTGAACGAGGCGGGCGGGGCCACCACGTAGCGGGCCTGCTCGCCGGCCATGCTGGCAAACAGCGCCGCGCGGTCGGGCTGGGCGTAGAGCTGCGCAAAGGCCGCGTACCAGACCGTGACGCCCGCCGGGCTCACGAGCTGGTAGGGGTGGAAGGAGCTGCTGAGCGCCACCCCGCCGTGGCCGCCAATCACCAGGTCGTAGAGCTGGCCGAACTGCGCTACGTCGGTAGACTGGCGGTAGGGCTGGCTGGTGAGGCCGTAGAGGTAGAAGCTGGCAAAATCGGTGAGCGAGGGCGGGGCCGGAGCGGCCGCGGGCGAAAAGTCAGACACGGGAAAAGCGGGCTAGGGCAGGGGCTACCCGGCACGGGGCAGCCTAGGGGCAAAGTTCGGAAGCGGCGCGCTTACCGGGGCGGGTGTTATTTTCGGCCGGCCACCGGGCGCGGCGCGTAGCTTCCCGCTTCCTGCTCCTCACCTTTCCCACCCAATTACCCCCGTTATGCTTACTTCCCGTCGGCAGTTTTTGAAGCAGGCGGCCACCGTGGCCGCTACGGCCGCCGTGGCCCCGCCCGTAGTGGCCGCGGCGCTGACCCGCGCGCCGTTTTTCGAGATTTCACTGGCTGAGTGGTCGCTGCACAAAGCGCTGTTTGCCAAGAAAATCACCAACCTCGACTTTCCCGGCATTGCTAAGAAGGATTACGGCATTAGCGCGGTGGAGTACGTCAACCAGTTTTTCAAAGACAAAGCTCAGGACAAGGCTTACCTCAACGAGCTGCTGCAGCGCTGCCGCGACCACGGCGTGCGCAACCACCTCATTATGGTAGATGGCGAGGGTGACCTAGGGGCCCCCAGCGAGGCCGAGCGCCGCCAGGCCGTCGAAAACCACTACAAATGGGTGGATGCCGCCCACCACCTGGGCTGCCTCAGCATTCGGGTGAATGCCTTTGGCAAGGGCACGGCCGCCGAGGTGCAGCAGGCCGCCGTGGAAAGCCTGGGCCGCCTGAGCGACTACGCCCAGCAAGCCAAGCTCAACGTCATCGTGGAAAACCACGGCAGCTACACCTCCGACGGCAAGTGGCTGCTGAGCACCATCCGGCAGGTGGGCAAGCGCAGCGTGGGCATTCTGCCCGACTTCGGCAACTTCTGCATCCGGCGCGATACGGGTGAGCTCTACCAGGGCAAGTGCCTGGACTCGTACGACAAGTACCAGGCCGTGCGCGAGTGGATGCCGCTGGCCAAGGGCGTGAGCGCCAAAACGTATGAGTTTGACGCCGCCGGCAACTGCGTCGAAACCGATTATCCCCAGATGTTCCGCATTATTAAGGATTCGGGCTTCACGGGCTACGTGGGCATCGAGTACGAGGGCGAGCGACTGAGCGAAGACGAGGGCATCCGCAAAACCAAGGCCCTACTAGAGAAGGTGGGTCGCGCTTAGGCCCGCCCGCGCCCCTAGGGCAGCTCGGCGGTGTTGCTGATGAAGGCCACGCGCTTGCTATCGGGCGACCACGAGGGCGTGTTGATGGTGCCCTGGCCGCCGTAAACGTAGGCGATGACCCTGGGGGGCTGGCTGCCGTCAACGGGCATCAGGCGCAGGTACACGTGCTTGTAGAAAGGGTGGTCGCTGGCGGCAACCTCGTCTTTGAGGAACGATACGAATACTAGGTACTTGCCGTCGGGCGAGACGTGCGGAAACCAGTCGTTGAACTCGCCGGTGGTCACGGCCTGCTGCTCGGTGCCGTCGGCCCGCATGCGCCAGATTTGCATGGTGCCGGTGCGGGCCGAGTTGAAGTAGATGTAGCGGCCGTCGGGTGTGTACTCGGGGCCGTCGTCGAGGCCGGCCGCGCTAGTGAGGCGTATTTCTTTGCCGCCGCGGGCCGGCACGCGGTAGATGTCGAAGTCGTGGTTGCGCTCGCCGGTGAAAACCAGGTACTTGGCATCGGGCGACCAGCCGTGCAGATACGAAGGGCCCCTAGGGGTAATTTGGCGGGGCCCGCCGCCCGTGGCCGGCAGCGTATACGCGATGGAGCCGCCCAGCTTATCCACCCCGCTGCTGATGCCCAATTGCTTGCCATCAAAGGAGAGCACGTGGTCGTTGTTATTGTTTTTCACCTCGCCAGTGGGTAGCACCTTGGGCTGGCGCGTGGCCAGGTCGAAGTTGTACATCAGCCCGTCGCTGTTGTAGAGCAGCGCCGAGTTGTCGGGCCGCCAGTTGGGGGCCTGCAGGGAATTGGGGGCGGTGAAGATGACTTCGCGGTTGCCGGTGGCTACTTCCAGCAGCTCCAGGCGGCTGCCCAAATACTGCTTGTAGGGCACCAGGCTGGCGGGGGCGGGCACGCTCAGGCGCACGTCGCGGAAGACGGCGGTTTCCGCCACATCGGCGTTGTGCGAGGTCACGAACAACCCCACGTACACGTCGTTGCCCAGGTCCACGCTGGCGACCTGCACCACCTCGAAGGGCTGGCCGAACTGCGCCACCCGCATGGTGTAGGTGCTGCCCTGGCGCTCGAGCTGCACAATGTTGGCGTGGGTGAGCCGGGCCCGGGTTTCCTCGGTGGTGCCGCCGGCGGCCTTGCGGTACTGCAAAGAGGTGAGGCCGTCGCCGTGCACGGCCGCGCTCACGTGGGGGGCGTTGCCGGCCAGGCTCTGGCGCACCATCCAGCCGATTTTGCGGTGCTCCTCCACGCCCGCGCGGCCTACAAACTCGGCGCGGGCGTAGAGGATGAAGTCGCCCGTCATTTTCTTATAGGTGTAGTGAAACTCGTCGTGGTCGGCCCAGATGTTGGCGCCCGCTCCCGTCACCACGTACTGCCCGGTGGCGGGCAAGTAGGTCGTCTGGCCGGGCTTCACGCTGGTGCCCACGTCCTGCTGGCCGGTGAACGCGCCTAGGGGCTGCTGGGCAAAGGCAGCAAAGCTGCCGAGGCAAAAAACGAGCGCGTAAAGCAAGCGAAGCATAGGGCGGGGCGGGAAAAGGCGTTGCGACGACCATAAAGACGCAGCCGGGCGCAGCCGCGTTGTCCGGAGTCGCTGTGTCAGCTACCCTTTTGAGTGGTGCCGCACCGAATTTGCCGCCTGGGCCACTGCCGTAGCCGGGCGCCACGGCTACCAGGTACGCCTGCGCGGGCTAGGGGAGGAGGTAGCGGGCCTAGGGGCACCCTCGCAGCTAGTGGTGTTTGCGCTACGGTAGCTGGCTGGTATCTGCGGGGAGCTAATTTCTAAATCCCGTTCAATAACCTGCTTTTGTTGCTTACGATTTTGCTTGCGTATTCTTGCTTTATCCCATGCGGCATAGGAGCCTCCTTTATCCGACTGAAAATGCATATTGTGTTCGGCTAACCACGAACCCTGCCGAATCATAAGATTTCTTAAATGACAAGTTTCGTAGCCGCATTCATGCTTCGAATATGTGCCGAAATTTCGGTGCTTTATTCTCTTACTCGCTAGAATGCGCTGCTGATTGTGTTTTATATTCTCCCAAGTTTGGTGGCTATCGGCAGAGGTAAGCGATTGGCCAAGAGTAACTAACGAGAAATAAGTAAACGGGTCTTTAAGCTGTAAGAACTCGAAGAACTTAGGAAAGGCTAGTACCGTTTCATCACGGACTTTAATCTTTTGTTCGGGCGTAAGCTTTTCGTTTTCAGTAATGGAGCGAAATAAGCCAAGCGAATTAAAATCCGTAAAACGTTGATAATGCTCAAGTAAATGTGAGTACTCCCCGTAGGTGAACGTATTGAGTTGCCTGTTGATTTTCATAAGCTTTAACAGTATCGTTGTTTCTGCTCTAAGATACTCTGAAACTCCTCTCTCTGTTGCCGAGCACCACGGCTACCAGGTGCATCTTCGGAGGCTAGGGGAGAGGTAGCGGGCCTAGGGGCATCCTCGCAGCTGACGGTATTTGTGCGGGGGAGTAACCGTTATTCCCCTTTCCTACTATGCTTAGCTAAATAATCATTGAAATCAGTGTATAAAGGTCTGTTCGTTAGGTAATACTTGTAAGATGAATAGTAAAACTTGCACTTATTAATTAAGTCTGAATTATCTAATTGTAATTTATTGCAAAGCTGTCTATATTCGACAAGATACTCTAGCAATTCACTGCATTCTTGAATGCTAGCTCCATTTTGCCCATAAAGAACTCCTATGGGTAGCTCATGTAGTGTATACAGTAAGTAACTTCTGATGTTGCTTTCTTGCAATGTAAGTAATTCTTTATCACTAGGGTCAATTTGCAATCCCTGCTGTATCAATGAATTACTGTCGTAAATATGTTCCTTTGTAAAGTTTTGGTACTGATATACTTGTTGAATTAAGCTTAAAAATAGCTTAATCGCTTTCACCTCCTTATTTTTGATGCCTTGGCTGATTACTGGATATAATATCTGAGCAAATAGCGGCATTCTTATTGTTAATTTCTTAGATAGAAGCTTAGTAATAACTTCTTCTATCTCTTGTAAGGTGAAATTTGATTTGCCTATATGCAAATCACGTAATAACTCATCAAGTTTTTTATTCCTTTCCGCTTTGAGTGGATACTTTGTTTCACTGTCGCTATATCTTGTTATCAATTCTTTGTAATTCATGCGTTGAGAAGAGAATTTATATAAATAATTATCCCGCAATAAGTTCTTTCGTGATTCTTTCAAGTTCTCCATTGCGAAAAATATTTACTCTGACTAACCTATCCGCTACGCCCCGCACCTCCAAATAAGCTATTTCTGCTTGGAACGGCTGGTCATCCAGCCAGTAGAAGTCTGCGGTTACATCAATAGCCTCGGTTTTTAGCGTGTCCCAAGTGGTGGGCTGCACGGCTTGGCGCAGCTTTTCGAGCGTGGCAGGCTTGAGAAACCTGGCCAGGTAGCGGAGGGCGGGGGCGCTGTCGCCTTTGCAGTGAGTGGTAAGCCAGTAGCACGTGAAGTGCTGGGTGATGAAGTCGACGAACGCATCTACGCCGGAAGCAGCCTGGGTGTGCCTTGCGGTTAGTAATACCCCATCGATATCCAGGTAAAGAATTGGCATAAAGCAAGCTGTTGGGTCCGAAGGTACCCTAGGTCCCCGCTACTGCCCGCCGCCCGGCCGGCGCGGCGGTACCTTTAGCTTTCCTTATTCCGCCCATTGCGGGGCATTGCCTATTTAATGCACAAACACGTACTTCTTACCGGCCTGTGGCTGCTGCTTTGGCTGGCCCTAGGGCCGGCGGCGGCCCAAACCCGCGCCACCCTCAGCGGCACCGTGCAGGATGCTACCTCGGGCGAAACCCTGACCGGCGCCACCGTGCGGGTGCGCGAGCTGCGCGGCGTGGGCACCGGGGCCAATGCCTACGGTTTTTACTCGCTCACAGTGCCGGTGGGCACCTACACGCTGGAAGCCAGCTTCGTGGGCTACGCCGCCCAAACCCGCACGCTGACGCTGACGGGCAGCCAGCGGGTCGATTTTAAGTTGCAGCCGGGTGGCAGCCAGCTCAACGAGGTAGTGGTGACGGGCCGCAGCGCCGACGCCAACATCAGCAAGGCGCAAATGGGCGTGGAGCAGCTGGATATGAAGCAGGTGGCTAAGGTGCCGGTGCTGTTTGGCGAGCGCGACATCATCAAAACCCTGACCTTGCTGCCGGGCATCAAAACGGCGGGCGAAGGGAGCAGCGGCTTCTCGGTGCGCGGCGGGGCCGTGGACCAGAACCTGATTTTGCTGGATGAGGCGCCCGTATACAACGCCTCGCACCTGCTGGGTTTTTTCTCGACATTCAACGCCGACGCCATCAAGGATGTGACGGTGTACAAGGGCGGCATGCCGGCGCAGTACGGCGGGCGCCTGTCGTCGGTGGTGGACATCCGGATGCGCGACGGCAACAACCAGGCCCTGCACGGCAGCGGCGGCATCGGGCTCATTGCCTCGCGCCTGGCCCTGGAAGGACCAATTGTGAAGGGCAAGGGCTCGTTTCTGGTGACGGGGCGCCGCACCTACGCCGACGTGTTTCTGAAGCTCTCGCGCAACGAGACGACCCGCAATTCCAGCCTCTACTTCTACGACCTGAACGCTAAGGCCAACTACGCCTTTGATGCGCGCAACCGTCTGTACTTCAGCGGCTACCTGGGGCGCGATGCCCTCGGGCTGAACAACACCTTCGGGCAGTACTACGGCAACAAGACGGCCACCCTGCGCTACAACCACCTGTTCTCGGACCGGCTGTTTTCGAATACCTCGCTCATTTTCAGCAAGTACGACTACGAGATTGACATCGCTTCCAACGACCAGAACTTCAGCATCATCTCGAAAATTCAGGACCTGAACCTGAAGCAGGACTTTGAGTACACGGCTAGCGCTACGCAAACGCTGCGCTTCGGGGCCCAGGCCATCTACCACACCATCACGCCGGGGCACGTGGTGGCCGACGCCAGCTCGTCGGTCAACGCCACGGCCGACCGCACCAACTACTCGCTCGAAACGGCGGCCTACCTCTCGCACGAGTGGCAGGCGGCGCCGCGCCTCAACTTCACCAGCGGGCTGCGGCTCTCGGGCTTTAGCTTGCTGGGGCCGGGCACCTACTCGACCTACGACGCGGCCGGCACCGTGCTCAGCAGCACCACCTACCCGAGCGGGCAGTTTCTGAAAACCTACCTGCGCCTCGAGCCGCGCCTGGCGGCCAGCTATCAGCTCAGCGAGGCCGCCACCGTGAAGGCCAGCTACGCCCGCAACGCCCAAAACCTGCACTTGCTGAGCAACTCCAGCACCTCGCTACCCACCGACATGTACGTGCCCACCACCTTCAACGTGCAGCCCGAGGCGGCCGACCAGGTGAGCCTAGGCTACTACCGCACCCTAGGCCCCGACAAGACCTATACCCTGACCGTAGAAACCTACTATAAGGCGCTGCGCAACCAGATTGACTACCGCGACGGCACCAGCCTGCGCGGCAACTTCGACGTGGAGGGCAGCCTGCTCTACGGCCGCGGCCGGGCCTACGGCATCGAGTTTTTGCTGCGCAAGGACCTAGGGCGCCTCACCGGCTGGCTGGGCTACACCCTGAGTAAGTCGCAGCGGCAGTTCGCGGAAATCAACGGGGGGGCGTGGTTCAATGCCCGGCAGGACCGGCCCCACGACGTATCGGTAGTGGCTATTTACCAGGCTACGCCGAAGTGGAGTTTCTCGGGCACCTTCCTGGCCAGCACCGGCAACGCCGTCACCTACCCGGTGGGCAAGTACCAGGTGGCGGGCCAGGTGGTGAGCTACTACGGCGCCCGCAACGCCGACCGCCTGCCCGCCTACGTGCGCCTCGACGTGGGCGCCACCTACGAAAAGCCCCACCAGGAGGGCCACCGCTGGCGCAGCAGCTGGACGTTCTCGGTTTATAACCTGCTGGGCCGCGAAAACCCCTACAGCATCACCTTCGAAACCAACCCCAACGACGCCAGCAAGACCCAGGCCCTGCAAACGGCGCTGTTCCGGCAGGTGCCGTCGGCCACGTACAATTTTAGCTTTTAAGGTATGCGCCAGTTTATTAAAAGCCTGTTTGTTAGTCGTTTGTCATTGCGAGCCTCGCGAAGCAATCGCACCAGCACAACTACGTCGGCGAACATTCGTGCTCATTTCGTTCTGTGGTGGTCGTGCTGGTGCGATTGCTTCGCGAGGCTCGCAATGACAAACAAGGCCCGTAGGCGCTCGGTCTCATCCTTGTTCGCCGCCCTAGGGCTGCTGCTGGCCGGCACCGGCTGTCAGAAAGTAGTCACCCTCACGTTACAAACCTCGGCCAGCCAGCTGGTTATCGAGGGCAACCTGGCCGATGACGGGCAGCCTGCCCAGGTCAGCCTGAGCACCTCGGCCGACTACACTACCACCAACAGCTTCGCGCCGGTGAGCGGAGCCACCGTCACGCTGACCGACAATGCGGGCGGCCGCGAAACGCTGCGCGAGGCTACCCCCGGCCAGTACGTGGGCAGCACCCTGCGGGGCGTGGCGGGCCGCGCCTACACGCTGCGCGTCGAAACCGGCGGCGCGGTTTACGTGGCGCTTTCCACGCTGCCGGCCCCGGTGGTGCCCTTCGACAAGCTCAGCACCCAACTCAGTGCCGTGGGCAGCAACATCCAGGCGGTGGTGGACTACACCGACCCCGCGGGCACGGGCAACAGCTACCTGTTTCGGCAGTACCGCAACGGGCGCCTCAACCCCACCATCTTTCTGCAAAACGACCAGTTTACCGACGGCAAGCACGTGAGCCAGGTGCTACGCACGATGGGCGGCGGCACCACTGACCCCAACAACCTCAACAAGCTGGTGGCCGGTGACAGCCTGCAGGTAGAGATGCAAAACGTGGATTCCGGCGTGTACGAGTATTTCCGCACCCTGAACCAGATTCTGACCACCAACCCCATCATCACCACCACGCCCGCCAATCCGAAGACCAACTTCTCGGGCGGGGCCCTAGGGTACTTCAGCGCCCACTCCAAGCGCATAAAGCGGATTAAGGTGATGTAGGGAAGTAACAGGGGCTTGATTATAAAGGAAACAAGAACGTCCTGCTGAGCTTGCCGAAGCATCTCTACCGCGCCCCTAGGGTAACGTTCGGTAGAGATGCTTCGACTGCGCTCAGCATGACCGCTTTTTTTCTTGAGCGCCTTCGCCAGCCGGCAGCCTACCCAGCCCGCCGCCGACCTTTGCGGGCATGTCCGATTTTCGATTGCGCGTATTCGCGGCCGTGGCGCGGCACCTGAGCTTCACCAAGGCCGGGCAGGAGCTTTTCGTGAGCCAGCCGGCCGTAACTAAGCACATCCGCGAGCTGGAGGCGCACTACGGCCAGCGCCTGCTGGAGCGGCGCGGCAACCGCGTGAGCCTCACCGAGGCCGGCCGCCTGCTGCTAACCCACGCCGAGGCCGTAGCCACCTCGGCCCAGCAGCTCGACGAGCAGCTGGCCGGCCTGCGCGACCCCGAAGAAGCCGCCGGCCGCCTGCGCCTAGGGGCCAGCACCACCCTCAGCCAGTACGTGCTGCCGGGGTGGCTGCCCGCCTTCCAGGCCCGCTACCCGCAGGTGCAGCTCACCCTGCTCAGCGCCAACTCCGAGCGCGTGGCCGACGCCCTGCTGCGCGGCGAGCTGGATTTGGGCTTTGTGGAAGGCCGCACCAAGAACCGCGACCTGCACTACGAGCTGCTGCTGCCCGACGAGCTGGTGGCCGTGCGCCGGGCCACGCCCGCCGGGCCGCCGCCCCGGCCCCTGCCGCTAGCCGAGGCCCTGGCGGCCCCGCTGGTGCTGCGCGAGCGCGGCTCGGGCACGCTCGAAGTGCTGGAAATGGCCCTGCGCGAGCGCAAAATCAAGCTCTCCGACCTGACGGTAGCCATTTACCTAGATAGCACGGAGGCCATCAAAAGCTACCTCGAAGCGGCCCCCGAGGCCCTAGGGTTTGTGTCGCGGCAGGCACTGGCGCGCGAGCTGGCGGCGGGCCTGCTCGAAACGGTGCCCGTGCAGGGCCTGGCGCTGCCCCGGCAGTTTGAGGCCGTGTGGGTGCAGGGCCAGCCGCTGCCCCGCCCGGCCCAGCGGTTTTGGAGTTTTGCCCAGGCCCAAGGCAATACTTATGCACCAAAGAGTAAAAAGCGTGACTAATTGACTGATGTTACGCAGGGCTTATCGCCCTCCGCGTCGGCCCCACCCCCTAGCCCCCTCCCCTGTGGGGGAGGGGGAACTAGTTTCTGGCTCTAAAAAGCTAGTAGCTAGTAGATTAGAATCTAAGGCTAGTTCCCCCTCCCCCGCAGGGGAGGGGGCTAGGGGGTGGGGCCAACGCAGAGGGCGATAAGCCCTGCGTAACATCAGTAATTGACTGAGCGCAAAGCGGCATAACCTGCGGAAGGGGCGGAGCGCAGTGGTGGCTAGTTAGGGAAGCGCCTATTTCGGGCTGGCGCCCGGCCCGGTAGCTTATGGCCGGGGAGCGCGCCGACGAGGTACTGCCCGCTGCAGCGCAGCAGGTTAGGCGCAGATGCAGCGGGGTGGGATAAGTTCAGTATAGCTTATGGTTATAGCGCATAACATGTTTAGATAAACAAGAGGGTAGGGAATGGCGTAAATTTGTTGTAGTTAACAACGTCTTCCCATGAGCCACCTTACCACTCCCGCGCCCCCCGCCCTGCAGCCCGAGCACAGTGCCGAGCCGATGCTTTTCGCCACGCTAGCCGAGCAAAGCCACGCTGCCGCCGCTCTTGAGGAGGGAGTAAATACTACCGGCATTTTCCGCCACTTGCACACGCCGCGCGTGCTGTTTGGGCAAGCTTTTACGCTGCGGCAGGTGGTGTTCGGGCTGTTTCTGGTGTTTTGCCTCACGCCCTGGGCCTCGCCGCCCATCGCGCTGGCCCTAGGCCTGCTGCTAGCCCAAACGGTGGGCAACCCCTTCACCAGCCACACCAAGGCCTTCACTCACAAGCTGCTGCAATTTTCGGTTATCGGCCTGGGCTTCGGCATGAACGCGCACGCGGCGGTGCAGGCCGGCAAAGAAGGCATTCTGTTCACGGTCGTGTCCATCTTCGGCACGCTTCTCCTGGGCTACTTCGTGGGCAAGTGGCTGGGCCTGGGCCGGCACGTGGTGCACCTGATTTCGTGCGGCACCGCCATCTGCGGCGGCTCGGCCATCGCGGCCATCGGGCCGGTGCTGGGGGCCAAAGACGAGGAGATGTCGGTGGGCCTGGGCACGGTGTTCGTGCTCAATGCCCTGGCCCTGTTCGCCTTTCCGCCCATCGGCCACGCCCTGCACATGAGCCAGAACCAGTTCGGCCTGTGGTGCGCCATCGCCATCCACGATACTAGCTCGGTAGTGGGGGCGGCGGCGGCCTACGGCAACCAGGCCCTCGAAGTGGCTACCACCGTGAAGCTGGCCCGCGCTCTCTGGATTATCCCCGTGGCCATTGGTACAGCCTTGGTTTTCAAGCAAAAAGGCGTGAAAATCAAGATTCCCTATTTCATCTTCGGCTTCATTCTGGCCATGCTGGTCAATACGTTCGTGCCCGCCGCCAAGCCCGTGGGGCCGGTGATGGTGAGCCTGGCCAAAATCGGCCTCACCGTGACGCTGTTCTTCATCGGCGCGGGGCTCTCGGCCAAGGTCGTGAAGTCGGTGGGCATCAAGCCCTACGTGCTGGGCGTGGTGCTGTGGGTGGTGATTTCGACCGCCTCGCTCTACGTCATTCTGCACGCGGTGTAGCGCCGCCCGGCGCCCCTAGGGCCCCAGCCGCGCCGAAAAGGTAGCGCCAGGGCCCTAGGGGCCCCGGCTGCTAAAACTTGTCGTCGTTCACTTCCAGCCAGAAATTATCGGGGTCTTGCAGGTAAATCTGCTTGATGCCGTCGGGCCGGGGGGTAAACTTTCCCGCCTCGCCCTTCCAACTGCCGTAGCGCACGTGCAGCTTGTCGAGGTGAGCCATGAACTTGGCCAGGTCGGGCACGGTGAAGGCCAAGTGGGTATTGATGTCGTGGTCCTGCGCTTTATTGCCCTGAATAACGTGCAGCTGGGCGTGCGGCCCAATGCGAAACCAGGTGTGCTTGCCATCCTTAAACGGCTCAGGTATCTCGCTCAGCAGCAGTATATTCTTGTAGAAATCGGTGCTTTTTTGCAAGTCTACCACGTAGAGCGCAATGTGGCCGAGGGCGGTGGGGCCTTGGGCGGCCGCGGGCCGCGGGGCGCCGAGCACGAACAAAAGTAGCAAGAGCCCGCCAAGAAATAAGTTTTTCATAAGCAACCGCCCGCGTTCAGCAGGCTTCCACGTAAGTAGTAAAATGGTTGAGAATGGCGGCCTGCGCCTCGGGCCGCCACTGCAGGCGGAACACGGCCGGTAAGTTAGGCAGCAGCACGTGCAGCGTCAGGCCGTCCTCGTAGGGCAGGAAGTGCGTTTCTATAAACTCCCAGGTTTCGCCCACCGGGTGTAGGCGCTGGTCGTAGTCGGTGAACGCCCGCACCACGCGGTAGCGGCAGCCGGCCCGAAGGGCGCGAATATCGGCCATGAGGAGGGGGGCGAAGGGTGGGGCTAGGGAAAGGGCCAGCGCGCCGGGCCACCAAACAAAAGGCGGGGGCAGCGCTTTGCTAACAGACACCCCAGCTGCGCAAAGGCTGCCTGGCCGGCAACTACCAGGCCCGGCACCAGCGCGCAGCAGTGGGGCCAAGTAGCAGCTAACACGCTTTTCTATGCAGTACCGTACCCTGGGTAAAACCGGTTTTTCCGTTTCCGAAATCAGCCTCGGCACCTGGCAGGTGGGGGGTAAGTGGGGCGAGCCCTTCAACCCCGCCACGGCCAACCACATCCTAAACGCCGCCGTAGACGCGGGCATCAATTTCATTGACACGGCCGACGTGTACGGCGACGGCGAGAGCGAGAAGGCGGTGGGCCAGCTGGTGCGCCAGCACCCCGGCCAGCGCATCTACGTGGCCACCAAGTGCGGCCGCCGCTTGCAGCCCCACACCGCCGAGGCCTACCAGCCGGCCGCCCTGCGCGGCTTCGTGGAAGACAGCCTGCGCAATATGGGCCTGGAAACCATTGACTTAATTCAGCTGCACTGCCCGCCCACCGAGGTCTACTACCGCCCCGAGATTTTTGAGCTGTTCGACCAGCTCAAGCAGGAGGGCAAAATTCAGCACCTGGGCGTGAGCGTGGAAAAGGTAGAGGAAGGCCTCAAGGCGCTGGAGTATCCCAACGTGACCACCATCCAGGTCATTTTCAACATGTTTCGGCAGCGGCCGGCCGAGCTGCTGTTCCAGGAAGCGCAGCGGCGCGACGTGGGCCTGATTGTGCGGGTGCCGCTGGCCAGCGGGCTGCTCACGGGCAAGTTCACGCCCCAAACCCAGTTCGCGCCCGACGACCACCGCAACTTCAACCGCGCGGGCGCGGCCTTTGACAAGGGCGAAACCTTCGCGGGCGTAGACTACGAAACCGGCCTGGCCGCCGTAGAGGAGCTAAAGCAGCTTTTCCCCGGCCAGCCCAACCTGGCGCCTCTGGCCCTGCGCTGGGTGCTGGCGTTTCCGGAAGTAAGCTGCGTAATTCCGGGCGCCTCGCGGCCCGAGCAGCTCACGTCTAACCTGGCGGCCGAGGCGCTGCCGCCCTTCACGCCCGCGCAGCTGGCCGCCGTGCGCGCCGTGTACGACCAGCGCATCCGGCCGCTGGTGCACCAGCTCTGGTAGGCCCTAGGGGGAGGAGGGCAATAGATAAGAAGTACAGGCCGTCATGCTGAGCCCCGCGAAGCATCTCTACCGCGCAAGTAACCCCAACGTTTGAAGTTAGTTACGCGGTAGAGATGCTTCGCGGGGCTCAGCATGACGGCCTTTTTTGCGCAGCGGGACCGCCATTTTCTTCTTTCCTCCCCCTAGGGCCTACTGCACTACCGCAGCCGTAGCGGCTTCCAGTTCGGCCAGGTGGCGCAGGCGGTAGCAGTTCATGGCGGTGCGGCCCAGCTGGCGCAGCAAGCGGTAGTTGGCAATGGCCCCGACGGGCGCGCCAATGACGGGCAGCAGCTGCGCCAGCTTGGCCAGGTCGAGGTAGTCGCGGTACTCCTGCTGGAAGGTGCGCCAGTCGAAGGCCGTACCATCGGCGGGCAGCGTGGCGCGGTAGGCGGGCCAGTGCGCCAGGCGCTGGTAAGTGAGGTTGCGCGTATGCTGGCTGCTGAAGGCCAGCTGCAGCACGTGCAGCACGTAGAGGCGCTCGGTGTAGTCGCGGGCGTCGTAGCCGTAGAGGGCGGCCAGCTCAAATAGCAGCTTTAGCTTGAGGCCGAGCAGCAGCGGAAAATCGGCTAGGCCCACCAGGAAGCCGCCCGCCCCGGTGGCCGCCCCCTCGGCCGTGGCCGCCAGCCGCCAGCCTTTAATGCGGGCCCAGGCCGCTGCCTCGCGCTCGGCAAAGGGCACGCCCACCAGCGGCCGGCGCGTCACCAGCCCCGAGCCGGCCAGCACGCCCTGCACCATGTGCTGAATAGCGCCCGTAATAATACGGTGCACCCGCTCGGGCAGCAGCCCGTTCAGGCGGGCTTGCACGTGGTGCGTGAGGCGGTCGAACAGCGAAGGTGCCCGCTGCATTTGCTGCTGCCAGGGGCGCAGCTCTTCGCGCAGGTAGCGTTTGTCGGGGGCGGTGGGCATGGGCTGGCGGTTTAGCAGCTAAGCGCTGGCATAGGCATTTACTCGCCACCAGGCGCTAGCCATTACGGCCCCTACTGTTTTGCCGGCGCCGGGGCCCTAGGGGCTGCCGAGGCTACTGGCCGGCGGCGGGCAGCTTGAGGCGATACAGGCGGAAGGGGTAATCGACCTTGCTTTCGCCGCGGTGATACTTGGGGGCGCGGTTGATTTGGGTGGCCGTGAGGTAGAGGTAGCCATCGTAGCCGAGGGCGAAGGTATCGGGCCAGCTCAGGCGCGGGTCGTGCACCAGGGTTTCGAGGCGGCCCTGGGGCGTCACGCGGCGCACGGCGTAATTGGGCGAGTCGGAGAGGTAGATGTTGCCGGCCTGGTCGGCCAGCATGCCGTGGCTGACGCCGGTTTCGCCCACTTCCTCCACCTTGGCGGCCAGGGCGGCCGGGCTCAAGCTGGCGTCGGCCAGGTACTCGGCCCGGATGCGCCAGAGCTTGGTTTGGTTGATGGCGCGGTAGTAGAAGTACTGGTAGTCGTGAGTAAGCGCGATGCCGTTGACATTGCTGCTGAAGGGCTTATCGGTTTTGTCTTTCACTTCCTGGCCATCGAGCCGCAGCACGAAGCCCGGCTCGGCGGCGGTGCTACGGTGGCCCTGCAGCACAATGCGGCTCTTGCCGGTGCGCAAGTCGAGCACCACCAGCGCCGCCAGCATGGGGTCGGAGAGGTAGGCCAGCTGCCGGCTCAGGTCGATGCGCACGTCGTTGAGGGCGGTGCGCTCGCGGGGCAGGTCCTCGAAGCGGTACACGCGCTCCACCTTATTGGTAGTTAGGTTGATTTTCAAGAGCTTAATGCCGCTGATGACGGGCGCCTGGTCGTCGGGATTGCTAGGGTCGAGCACCCAGAGATTGTCGTCGGCATCAACCACGGCGGCCTGCACGTTCACGAAGCGCGTGGGGGCCTGCGTCGAGTCCCACTGGTTCCAGAGGGCATTGGGGTAGGGCACGCGCTTGCCGTTCACCAGCTCGGCCAGGCCGTAGTCATACGAGTAATTCTTATCATTTTCCTTTTTCGGAAACGTCATAAAAATGCGGCCCTTGTGCGAAATACCCACCCCAATGGGCTGGTAATGGCCGGTCTGCGCCACTTCTTCGAGCGGAATTTTGAGGTCTTGCGCGGGGGTAAGCAAGGGTAACATTAGGCAGAGCGGGGCGAGTAGGAAGCGAAAAAGCATGGCGGCGGGCGGCGGGAAAAAGCCACTGGCTTCTAGCCTACGGGCAGCTTCCGGGCAGGGTTGAGCTGGAACCCAGTGGCGAGCGAGTGGCCCGGCCGGGCCAAGCCGGGCGGCGCAACCTTCTGCCCGCGTGCCGGGTAGGAGAGGGAGTTTCACTTGCTGCTGCCCGCTGCCTTTTCCTCGCTATGCGCCCTTTCCTGCTTCCGCTGGCTTTGCTAACCTTGGCCGCCGGCCCGGCCCTAGGCCAAGCGCCTCAGCGCTTTACCACCATCGGCCAGGTGCTGCGCAAGCAGCCGGCCCTCGACCAAGTGCTGGCGCCCGGCGCCAAGCTCGAAATCGTGTCCTCGGGCCACGCCCACGTGGAAGGCCCGCTCTGGGTGCCCGATAGCAGCATGCTGCTGTTTTCGGACACCAAGAGCCGCACCATCTACCGCTGGCGGCCCGATAGCGGGCGCACCAAGTTTCTGCAGTACAGCGGCTACACCGGCCGCTTGCCCTATAGCATGGAGCCCGGCAGCAACGGCCTGGCCCTGGACGGGCGCGGCAACCTGCTGCTGGCCGAGCACGGCGACCGCCGCATCGCCAGCCTGCCCCTAAGCCAGAAAAGCGGCAAGCGCACCGTAGTAGACAACTACGAAGGCCACCGCCTCAACAGCCCCAACGACGTGGTAGCGGCCCCCAACGGCACGCTCTACCTCACCGACCCCGCCTTCGGCCTGCCCGAAAAAGAGAAAGCCAGCCTGCGCGAGCTGCCCTTTGCCGGGGTGTTCCGGCGCACGCCCGACGGTAAGCTGTCTGCCGACGTGCAGGATATTCCCTATCCCAACGGCCTGACATTTAGCCCCGATGGCAAGACGCTCTACGTGTCCAACGCCGACTCGCTGCGGCCGGTTATCCTAGCCTACCAGGTGGGTAAAAACGGCAAGCTGGAGAAACCCAGACCCTTTTTTGACATGAGTAGCCTGCCGCGCACCCACCACAAGGAAGTGCCCGACGGCCTGAAAGTAGACCAGGCCGGCAACGTGTACGCGGCCGGCTACGGCGGCTTGCTCATCATTTCGCCCCTAGGGCAGCTGCTGGGCATCATCGACCCCGGCGAAACCGTGGCCAACTGCGCCTGGGGCGACGACGGCCACTCGCTCTACCTCATGGCCACTACCTACGTGTGCCGCATTCGCACGCTGGCGCAGGGCACACCTGGACGATAAATGGGTAGCTGTGGAGAATGTAGAGATGTGAAGATGCGGAAGATGTAGCGATGTGGAAATGAGCAAAAACAGGCGGTCATGCTGAGCCTGCCGAAGCATCTCTACCGCGCCGCAAGAATACCCCTGGGGCCTCGTTCGGTAGAGATGCTTCGACATGCTCAGCATGACCGCCTATTTTTGCTCATTTCCACATCGCTACATCTTCACATTCTTTATATCCCCTACAGCGTGGCTACCTGCGCCTCGCGGGCTTCGCGGGGCTTGGTAACGAGGTAGTACCAGGCCAGAATGCCCAAGCCGATGCCGAAGGGAATGACGGCCAGGTGCTTGCCGTCGGTGAGGTGGCCGATGGGCGCGTTTTCGAAGCCGAAGAACTCGCTCAGCATCCAGTACGAGTTGGCCGTAATCCAGAACACGATGGCCAGGTTGTGAGCCAGCTCCGACTTGAGGTGGCGCGTGCGCCAGGCGATGACGAGCGCGATGCCTAGGGTGGGCGCAATCATAAGAATGCCCAGCAGCTTCCACACCAGGCACCAGCTGATATCCTTTACTAGCCAAAATAGGATGTGGGTGTTCTCCATCTTGCGGTACTCGGCCGGGATGGCGTAAATCTCTTCGATAGGCTCGGCCATATAGCGGGCAAAGAAAGCGGGAAAGGAAACGGGTTACTTTTAAGCTAACCGCGTATGAGAAGCAAAAATAATCCGCTTTATGCTGGTCGCGCTCCGCTTGGTTCTACAAGTTATCTTCTACGGCTTCTTCGTTTTTGTGGGCCTGGCCCTGCTTTACATCGGGGCGGCCAAGCTCATTGAGCGCGTGTCGGTGCCGGCCCAGCCCACCACCGAGGCAGCCACCATCCCGTTCTACATCCACTCCAACGGCGTGCACACCGACCTTGTAATGCCCGTGCGCAGTGCCGTGCTGGACTGGAGCCAGGAGTTGCCTTATGCGCACACCACTTCGGGCGACACCACCTACCGCTTCGTGGGCATCGGCTGGGGCGACAAGGGCTTCTACCTCGACACGCCCGAGTGGAAAGACCTGAAGCTGAGCACGGCCGTGCAGGCCGGCTTCTGGCTGAACACCACGGCTATGCACGTCACCTACTTCCACCAAGCCGAGCTGACGCCGGGGCCCAACTGCGCCTACCTGCCGCTCACGCCCACGCAGTACCGTCGCCTCATCGCCTACATCCAGGCCACGTTTCAGCGCGATGCGCAGGGCCGCGTAGAGTGGCTGCCGGGCCACAGCTACGCCGACCATGACGCCTTCTACAACGCCAAGCACCACTACAGCTTCCTCAACACCTGCAATACCTGGTCGAACAACGGCCTGAAGGTAGCCGGCCAGCGCGCCGCCCTCTGGACGCCCTTTGACACCGGCATGCTGCGCCAATACCCCGCGCAAACCGGGCGGTAAATGGGTAGATGAGTAAATGAGTAAAACAGGCGGTCATGCTGAGCTGGCCGAAGCATCTCTACCGCGTAACTAATTCCAAACGTTGGGATTAGTTACGCGGTAGAGATGCTTCGGCCAGCTCAGCATGACCGCCTGTTTTACTCATTTATTCACTTACCCTTTTACCGACTTACTCCTTTGCCAATGCCACCAGCACCTTAGGCACGCCGGTGCTGGCGGGCTCCACCACGTAGCGCACGCCGCGGCGGCCGCTCACCTCGGGCTGGTGCGGGTCGATAACGTAGACCGGGCAGCCGGCGGGGGCGTAGTGCAGCAGGCCCGCCGCCGGATACACCTGCAGTGAGGTGCCCACCACCAGCAGCGCGTCGGCGGTGCTCACGATTTCGGCGGCTTCCTCGATGGCAGGCACCATTTCGCCAAACCACACGATGTGGGGCCGCAGCTGGCCGCCGTCGGGCGCCAAGTCGCCTAGGGCAATGTCGCCTTCAATGTCAAATACCTGGTTTTCGTTGCGCACCGAGCGCATTTGGTTGAGGCGGCCGTGCAAGTGCAGCACCTGGCGCGAGCCGGCCCGCTCGTGCAGGTCGTCCACGTTTTGGGTGATGATGCTCACCGTCCAGCCCGGCGCTTCCTCGAAGCCGGCCAGGGCCAGGTGGGCGGCATTGGGGGCCACGGTGCGGGCCTGGGCGCGGCGCTTATTATAGAAATCGAGCACCAGGGCCGGGTTGCGGGCAAAGGCCTCGGGCGTGGCCACGTCCTCGATGCGGTGCTCCTCCCACAGTCCATTCGTATCGCGGAAGGTGCGAATGCCGCTCTCGGCCGATACGCCGGCCCCGGTGAGTACTACTAAGTGAGGCATAGGAAGTAATTGATAATGAGCAATTAGCAATGAGCAATGAGCAATGAAGAATTAGCAATGTCATGCAGTCGGTGCGGGGCTAGCCCTAGGGCTTGGCGATGCTCCAAAGCCGGCGGCCAGGGTAAGCTTGGGTAGCCATACTACACGCTAAACGAGCGAGGCCAACTTAACAAGCGCTAGCCCACGCTCGTTTGTTCAAACTGGCGCTCGGCAAAGGCGCGCAGGCGCTGAAAGGCGGCGTCTACCTCGCGGGCGTCTTCGCTCAGCAGGTTGCCGTACACCACGCGGTCGGTGGCGCGCAGCGCCCGGCGCACGTCCTCGTCGTTGTCGAAGTGCGCCACCAGCTCGCTGGTAGTAAGCGAGGCCAAGTTGGTGCTTTCGAGGCTGGAGAGGTAGTTTTTCCAGAGCACCACCGCCCGCTCTACCTGCGTTGCCGAGCGCGAAAGCGTGAAGCGCTCGGCGTAGCGCGCCAGCTGGGCCAGGAAGTACACGTGGTTTTTGCGGCGCTTGTAGCGGGCGTAGCGCTGCAGCCCGCGCCGCCCGGCCACCGCCCAGGCGCCGCCCGCCAGCAGCAGCAGGCCCCCGAGGCCCGCCAGCCAAAACGGGTAGTTGAAGGCCGGGGCCAGCGGCAGCTGCTGGTAGCCCTCGCGCAGCATGGGCAGGCCCCGGCGGCCGGGCGGCAACTCGGGCGCGGTGCGGTGCAGGCGCACGGCCACCGGCGGGGGCAGCAGGCGCAGCGTATCGCGGGGGCCGCGCAGCACCAGCACCGGCAGCTGCAGGCGCTGCACCGAGTCGAGGGCGAAGGTGCGCAGGTGGTACACCACCACGTCCAGGCTGCGGCCGCCCTGGGTGCGCGTGGGCTGCCAAGTGCGCCCGTTGTATTCCAGGGTGCCGAAGTCGGCCAGCGAATCGGGAAAAACCACCTCCGCGCCGGGCGCGTGGCGGTAGCGCAGCTCGTAGTCGAAGGGCTGGCCCACCTCCACCACCGCGCGCGAGAAGCGCCCCACCGGCCCCTGGGTGGCCCAGGCGGGCGCCCCTAGGGCCAGCAAAGCGCACAAAAGCCAGCAACCAGTAAGTCTCATGCCAAACGTAACAGCACCCTAGGGGGCGCCCGGCGGCAAAGGTCGGGCGCGCGCCGCACTGGCGCCCGGCGCTAGCGGCGCTGCCGAAACAGCCCCACCAGCTGGGGCACAAAGTCTTCGTCGGTGGGCACGGCCAGCAGCGCCACGCGCAGGCGGCGGCACAGCGTGCGCAGGGCCAGCTGCCGCGCCTCGGCCTGGGCCGCCAGGCTGGCCTGAAAGCTGGGCGCCGAGGTATCGACCCAGCGCTGCAGGCCGGTTTCGGCGTCGCGCAGCGGCACGATGCCCAGGGCCGGAAACGCGGTTTCCTGGGCCGCCACCAGCTGCACCACCACCAGGTCGTGCCGCCGGGCCAGCATGGCCAGCTCGCGCTCGTAGTTCTGGTCGATGAAATCGGAAATCAGCACTACCAGCGTGCGGTGGCGCAGCAGCCCCAGCACCTGCCGAATGCCCGCGCCCACGCTGGTGTAGGTGGAGTTCGGCACCAGCCCGTAGAGCCGCTGCAGCAGCGTGTAGGCGGCGCGCAAGCCCTTGGCGGGCGGCAAAAACAGCTCTTTTTGGTCGGAGAAGGCCAGCAGGCCCAGCGCCGACTCCTGGCGGGCGGCCGACAGGGCGAGCACCCCGGCCAGGTCGCGGCCCACGTCGAGCTTGCGCGGGCTGCCGGCCCGCCCACCCACCCGCTGCGAGGCGCTCACGTCGAGGGCCACCAGCACCTGCTGCTCGCGCTCTTCCCGGTAGGTTTTTACGAACGTGCCGTGGCCCTTGCTGCTCACGGCCCAGTCGATGGAGCGCACCTCGTCGCCGTACTGGTAGAGGCGCACGTCGTCAAACTCCAGCCCGTTGCCCCGAAACACCGACCCGAAGTTGCCTTGCAGCTGGGCCTCCACGGCCTGGCGCATCCGAATTTCGAGGTGGCGCAGGCGCCGCACCAGCGCTGTGAGGCTGGCCGGCAGCGCCGCGGGGGGCGGGGTGGGCGTCATGGCAAAAGCGGTTGGCCAGCGAAGCTACGCCGAGGCGAACGTATTTTTGGGCAGTGAAATTGCTGCCCCCCTCGCACCTGCCGCGCGCCCTGGCCACCAGCCTGCTGCTGCTGGCCGGCTGCGCCCGCCCCGAAGAAGCCCCCAAGCCCGCCAACCTGGTGCCCAAAGACCAGATGGTGAGCCTGCTGGTGCGCCTGCACCTGCTCGAAGCCCGCATCGAGGCGAGCCGCCTGGCGCCCGATTCGGCCCGCGCGCTCTTTTTGGCCCAGCAGCGCGACTTGCTCTGGCAGCGCCACATCAGCGAGCAGGACTCCAGCTTTGAGCGCAGCTACCGCTACTACGCCGTGCACAACAAGGACCTGGACGAAATCTACGCCGGCGTCATCGACTCGCTGGAAAAGGTGGAGAAGCGCTTCGGGGCGCCGCAAAACTCGTTTCACCACTAGGTAACGAGCCCCTAGGCCTCGGGCTCGGCAAAAGCGGCCAGCTCAGTTAGCTGCTGCTGCACCTGGGCATCCCAGGCGGCTTGGCGCGGCTTGTTGAGGCCGTGGCTGGTGTCGCGGTCGTAGTCGTCCTCGGCTTTTTGCCAGGCCGCGTAGCCCGCCTGGCTGAGGCGGTTGAACTCGGGCCCCATCTGGTCGCAGGCTACGTGCAGGGCCAGCAGCTGCTGGCGCAGGCGGCGGGCATACACCTCGGCCAGGTCGAAGTGCAGCTGCTCGTGGTGCAGCAGGGCGGGCGTCATGGCGGCCGGCTCGCGCACCCACGACGAGCCGGGGTCGAAGCTGGCGCGGGCCGTACCCATAAAGATGCCGTTGCGGCAGCTGGCGCCCGAGTTGATGTTGGCCGAGGTAAGGGCCGCGTGGCCTTCGTTCGGGCGGGGCCGACCTTTAAAATCAGCCACCACCAGGGGCCGGTCGGCCGACCAGCGGATAGAGCCCGGCGGCAGCTTCAAAGTCGTTTGGGCCGCTGCGGGCAGGGTTAGGAGCAGGCTCAGAGCCAGCAGGTAGGAGCGCATAGTAGGAAGAAATGGGCGCCGCCACCAGCCGGCCGCGCCAGCCTCCCCAACGAAAAAATCCTGCCAAATATTCCCGGCCGTGAGGTTTTCAGCGGCGCCCCACCCCGGCTGCGCGCAACGTTAGGTGCCAGCTTGGCGAAGCTGCGGGAACGAGTCGGGCGGCAAATCACCAAGCTGGAGCTTGGTGTTACATTATCCCTAGGCCACCTGCTGGCGCGGCATTGTCACTGCCTCGGCGCCTTGCAGCAGCTCGCCCGGCGCGGGCGGGGCGGCTGGTTGCTGGCGGCTGAGGCGCAAGAAGCGCAGCAGCAGCACCCCGGCCACCACCGTGAGGCCCGTGAGCAAGCCCAGCCAGATGCCCGCCGCCCCCAGGTGCAGCCCAAAGCCCAGGGCGTAGCCCAGCGGCAGGGCCAGCGCCCAGTAGGCCAGCAGCGCCACCACCGAGGGCACCTTCACGTCCTCCAGCCCCCGCAGCGCCCCTAGGCCCACCACCTGCAAGCCATCCGACACCTGGAAGCCGGCCGCGATGGCCAGCAGCGTGGCGGCCTGGGCGGCCACGGTAGCATCGGCCCCGTAGAGCGGCGGAATGACGTGGCGCAGCAGTAGCAGCAGCACGCCCATGGTGCCCATAAAGCCGAACGCCAGCCAGTAGGCCGCCAGCCCGGCCTGCCGCGCCCCGGCCGCGTCGCCCACCCCGCGCAGGTTGCCCACCCGAATGGTGGCCGCCGCCGAAATGCCGCTGGCTGCCATGTAGGTGGCACCGGCCACGTTGATGGCCACCTGGTGCGCGGCCTGCGTAGCTACCCCAATCCAGCCCATCAGCAGCGCCGCGGCGCTAAAAGCGCCTACTTCGCACATCATCTGCCCGCCGATGGGCAGGCCGAGGGCCAGCTGCCCGCGCAGCTCGGCGCCGCCGGGGCGTAGCCACTGGCCGGCGGTGGTGGGCCGGTAGGGGCGCAGGGCCGGGGCCCGCAGCACAAACAGCACCATGCCCCCTGCCATCAGCACCCGCGCCGCCAGCGAGGCCCAGGCCGCGCCCATCAGCCCGAAGGCCGGCGACCCGAAGTGTCCGAATATTAAGGCGTAGCATAGCAGAGCGTTGAGCAGGTTGCCGGCCACGGAGAGGTACATCGCCTGGCGCGTCAGGCCTAGGCCCTCGGCCCATTCGCGGAAGCCCTGAAACACCATCAGCGGCAGCAGCGACACGCCAATGACCCGCACCCAGGGCGCAGCCAGCGCTACCACCTCGGCCGGCTGGCGCAGCCAGCCCAGCACCGGCGGCAGCAGCAGGCTCACGCCCACCAGCGCCACGCCCACCAGCGAGTTCGTCCACACGGCCCCCACCAGCAGGCGGCCTAGCGCGGCGTGGTCCTGGCGGCCGTGGGCGGCGGCCACGCGCGGCAAGTTGCCCATACTAATGCCCAGCCCCAGCACCAGCAGCCACATCGTGACGCTGATGCCCAAACTCACGGCGGCCAGTGGCAGCTCGCCCAGGTGGCCCACCATCACCGTATCGCACACGCCCACAAACACGTGGCCCAACTGACTCAGTACCACCGGGTAGGCCAGCAGTAGGGTGGGGCGGAAGTGGGCTTTCAACATGGCAGCAGCTCGGTAACCTAAGCACGCGCCTAGGCCCGCAAAGTTACCCTACGGCCAGCACCACGTCGGCAAAGTCGTGGTTTCCGTCCTCAAACACTTCTACTACCCGCAGGCCGGCGCCGGCCGCCAGCGCCTCAATCTGGGGCAGGCTAAACTTGTAGGAGTTCTCGGTGTGGATGGCCTCCCAGGCCGCAAATTCGAAGGCCTGCCCCCCCAGGGCCCCCACCCGCACGGTTTGGGCACGCCGGCTCACCAGCCACGAGCGCATGGCCCCGGTACTGGGGTCGTAGTCGGGGAAGTGCTGCCAGTCAGCAAGCTGAAAGTCAGCGCCCAGCTCGGTATTCAGGCGGCGCAGCAGGTTGAGGTTGAACGCGGCCGTGACGCCGGCCGCATCGTCGTAGGCCGCCCGGATGCGCCTAGGGTCCTTGCGCAGGTCGAAGCCCACCAGCAGGCGGTCGGCCGGCGTGAGCGGCTCGGCCAGCGCCGCCAGAAACTGCTGCTGCTCGGCGGGTGCGAAGTTGCCGATGTTGGAGCCCAGAAACAGCACCGCTTTGGCGCCGGGCCGGGTGGCCAGCTCGCGCAGGGCCGCGCCGTACTCGGCGGCCAGCGGCTCGGTGGGCAGCGCGGGCAGCTCCTGGCGCAGGGTGGCCACCAGCCCCTCCAGGGCCGAGGGCGAAATATCAACCGGCACGTAGGTGGGTGCCGCGCCCGGCCGCGCCGCCAGTAGCTCGCGCAGCAAAAGCTTGGTTTTCAGGCCATCGCCCGCGCCCAGCTCCACTACTGCCAGCGGCTCGCCGGGGCCCGTGCCGGCCCCTAGGGCCTGCCCAATGGCCGCGCCCTGCGCCCGAAAGATGGCCAACTCGGTGCGCGTGGGGTAGTACTCGGGCAGGGCCATTATCTGCTGAAAGAGCTGGCTGCCCGTTTCGTCATAGAAGTACTTGGACGATAGCGTTTTGGGTGTCTGGCTGAGGCCTTGCTGCACGTGCTCGGCCAGGGACGAAAGGGCAATGGCAGGGGGGGAATTAGGTTCGTTGATAACCACGTAGACTGGCGAAAATAAAAGGATAGAAGGCGGCTAGTTACTCCTGGTCGGGCTTGGGCCAGAGCAGCGACGCTGCCACCGAGCCCAGCAGCAGCGCCCCCACAATCCCGAGCGAAACCGGCACCGGGAGCGCAAGGTTAAAGTGCTCACGCAAAAAATCTTCGCCCAGCAGCTTCAGCCCAATGAAGATGAGAATGAGCGCCAGCCCGTAGCTGAGGTAGTGGAAGGCGTGCATGAGCCGGGCCAGCGCGAAATACAAGGAGCGCAGCCCCAGCACCGCAAACACGTTGGAAGTGAACACGATAAAGGTATCGCGCGAGATGGCCAGCACCGCCGGAATGGAGTCGGCGGCGAAGACCACGTCGGTGGTTTCAATCATGGCCAGCACTACCAGCAGGGGCGTGGCGAAGCGTACCCCGTCGCGGGTGGTGAAAAACTTGCCCCCGTCGAACTGCCGCGCAATGGGCAGGTGTCGGCTCAAAAAGCGCACCACCGGGTTGGTTTGCGGGTCGATGTCGGGGTCGCCGCCGCCGCTCAGCGCCATGCGCACCCCCGTGTACACGAGGAAGGCGCCGAGCACGTAAAACAGAAAGTGGAATTTGGCCAGCAGCGCCGAGCCCACCACAATGAACAGCGCCCGCAGCACCAGCGCCCCCAGAATGCCCCAGAACAGCACGCGGTGCTGGTGCTCGTCGGGAACCTTGAAGTAACTAAAAATCAATAGGAATACGAAGAGGTTGTCTACGCTCAGCGCCTCTTCTACCAGGTAGCCCGTCAGCCACTGCAGGCCCGCCTCGTGGCCCATGTGCTGGTACACGTAGAGGTTGAAGCACAGCGCCAGCGCCACCCAGCCGGCCGTTTGCAGCAGGGCCTCGCGCAGCGTCACGGCGTGCGCACGCCGGTTGAGCACCAGCAAGTCGAGCAGCAGCAGCCCGATAATGCCCAGGTTAAACAGAATCCAAAAAAGCGGTGAATTTTCCATCCGGCAGCGTCGTGCCGCTTCATACGCAAAACCGGGCCCCTAGGCGGTAGTCGGGGCCGCTACAGGCCTGGCTACCGGCTATTGCGCTGCTGCCACGCGCGGGGTGCCCTGGGGCGCGTCGGCGCGGCGCGGCGGGTGCAGCCAGCTACTCACCTTCATTTGCACCACCCCCAAGAGCGCTTCCTTGAAAATGCCCGACGACATCTTGGACTGCCCCCGCGTGCGGTCGGTGAAGATGATGGGTACTTCCTGCAGCCGAAAGCCCAGGGTGTAGGCCAGCCATTTCATCTCAATCTGAAACGCATAGCCCACGAAGTGAATGCGTTGCAGGTTGATGGCCCGCAGCACCTTGGCCGAGTAGCACTTAAAACCCGCCGTGGCGTCGTGGATGGGCATGCCGGTGATGAAGCGCACGTACTTGGAGGCGAAGTACGACATGAGCACCCGGCTCATAGGCCAGTTCACCACGTTCACGCCCTGCACGTAGCGCGAGCCGATGGCCAGGTCGTAGCCCAGCACGGCGCAGGTTTCGTGCAGGCGCAGCAGGTCGAGGGGGTTATGCGAGAAATCGGCATCCATCTCGTACACAAACTCATAGCCCCGCGCCAGCGCCCACTTAAAGCCAAACAGGTAGGCCGTGCCCAGGCCCAGCTTGCCGGTGCGCTCCTCCAGGTGCAGGCGGCCCGCAAACTCGGGCAGCAGCCCGCGCACAATGGTACCCGTGCCGTCGGGCGAGCCGTCGTCGATTATCAGGACGTGGAAATTCTTGGGCAGCCCGAGCACCGCCCGAATGATAAGCTCCACATTTTCCCGCTCATTGTACGTCGGAATTAAAACCAGGCCGGCGGTCAAGTCGCTCATTGCCCACAAAGATAACAGGCCCCGTAGCAGGGTTGCGCGCCGCCGGGGGCCTAGGGCTGGCTTTTTGGGTGGGCGCGGAACCCGCTACCCACCTGCCGGCCCGGCCTGCGCCCACTGCTCAGCTATTTTTCGGGCGTATTGCACGCAGTCGGGCACGCTCACGCCGGCCATCCAGTTGGCCACCGGCACGATGCCCAGGGCCGCCAGCGGGGCCACCGCCGCCCGCGCCGCCGCCAGGTGCGCATCAAACTGCGGAATGCTGGCCGGCCAGTAGTAGCGCCCCTGCCAGCGCGGCCCCGCGCTGATGCCGTAGAGCTGGCGCAGCTCGGCATCGACGGCGGCCAACTGTTCGGCTTTGGGCGCCTGGGCCTGCCGGGCAAACGGCGCGCCGCCCACGAAGCTCGTAAACAGTACCTGTCCGGCCGGCGCCCGGTCAGGGAAAAGGGTGCTGGTCCAGATGGCGCCGGCCGCGTAGGTGCCCTCCCTAGGGGGGTGCAGCGCCCCAAAGCCGGCCAGCGGGTGCGCCACCGCCGCCCGGTCGTAGGCCGAGTACACCAGCGTCATGGGCGGGTAGCGCACGGCGGCCAGCGCCTTGGCCGCCGCGGGGTGCAGCGCCTGCAGCAGGCCGGCGGCCGCGTAGGCCGGCAGCGCCAGCGCCAGGTGCGAGTAGCTGGCCGGCCCGCCAGGGGCTACGCTGGTGCCACCGGGCCCCAGCAGCTGGTACTGCCCTAGGGCATCGCGCTGGATTTCGGTAACCGGCGAGTAGGCGTGGAAGTGCGTGAGACGGCTGCGCAGCGCGTCGGTGAGGCGCTGGTTGCCGCCGCGTAGCACCACCGTGCGGCGCCGGCCGCCGCCGCCGCCGGCGCGCTGGCCGGCCGCCAGCCCGCGCAGCACCGAGCCGTGCTGCTGCTCGAGGGCCGCCAGCTGCGGAAAGGTGAGGGCCAGCTGCAACTCGTAGGGGTCGCCGGCGTAGATGCCGCCCACAAAGGGCGCCACCGCGTAGTCCACCACCTCGCGCCCGAAGTGCCGCTCGAAAAACGCGCCCACTGTTTCGCCCGGCACCGGGGGAGCGGGGCGGCGCAGCAGCTCGGCCAGCAGGCGCAGCTTGGTTTTCAAGCTGAAGAAGGTGCTGGTCAGCAGCTTGGGCGGGGAGGCGGGCAGCGCCTGGTACTGCCCGCCGCGCAGCACGTAGCGGTGCGCGCTCACGGGCGCGGCTTCCTGCAGGTCGGCTTCCAGGCCCAGCTCGTGCAGCAGCTCGCTTAGCTCGGGGCGCAGCAGCAGCGAGTTGGGGCCGGCTTCGAGCTGGTAGCCAGCAGCCTCGGCCACCGAGCGCAGGTTGCCGCCGGGCCGGGCGTCGGCCTCCAGCAGGTCGTAGGCCACCCCGGCTTTTTGCAGGTAGTAGGCCAGCGTGAGGCCCGTGAGGCCGCCGCCGATAATGGCAATGCGCATAGTTTAGCTTTTAGTCAGCCGCCAGTAGCTGCTAGCTTTGTGGGGGTACAGGTATAACTACTAAATGTCGATTTCCGCTCCTGCCGAACAGCTACCAGCCAACGGCCAACGGCCAACGGCTAAAAATAAAGCTATCTTTCTGGACCGTGATGGGGTGCTGAACGAGGAAATGGGCGACTACGTGTGGACGCCCGACCGCTTCCGGGTGCTGCCCGACGTGCCCGCCAGCCTGGCCCGGCTGAAGGCGGCCGGCTATTACCTCCTCGTCGTCACCAACCAGGCCGGCATTGCCAAGGGCCTTTACACCCGCGCCCACGTGCTGGCGCTGCACGAGCTGCTGCAGCAAAGCGTTGGCTATAAGCTCGATGCCTTGTATATGAGCGAAAGCCACCCCTCGGTCAGCGAGTCCATCCTGCGCAAGCCCGAAGCCGGGATGCTGGAAAAAGCCATCGCCCGCTTCCGCCTCGACCCCGCCCAGTGCTGGCTGGTAGGCGACCGCGCCCGCGACCTCGAAGCCGCGGCCCGCGTGGGCGTGCGCGGCATTTTGGTGGGCCACGCCGAGCCGGTAGGAGGGGAGGTGCCGCGGGCCGCCAACCTGGCCGATGCTACCGACTTGATTTTGAAGGCTTAGGACCCTAGGGGCGCCCGGCCGCTACCAACCCGTTGCTAAGCTAGCCGGGCTCGTAGAACGACTCCAGCGCCGCCCGCAGCTGCGGGTACTCGTAGCGGAAGCCCTGGCTCTCGACCTTGCGTGAGCTGACGCGCTGCGAGCCCAGTACAATCTCGCTCATCTCGCCCATGGCCAGCTTCAGGCCGAAGGCGGGCACCTTGGGCAGTATCAGCGGGCGGTGCATCACTTGGGCTAGGGTTTCGGTCAGCTCCTTATTGGTAGCCGGCTGCGGCGACACGGCATTGTACACCCCGTGCCAGGTTTCGGCTTCCAGCATCTGCACCAGCAGGCGGCACAGGTCCTCGATGTGAATCCAGCTCATGTACTGCCGGCCCGACCCTAGGGGGGCGCCGGCGCCGTAGCGCACGGTTTTGGCGATGGGTACCAGGGCCCCGCCCTCGGGGCTGAGCACGATGCCGATGCGCGGCAGCACCACCCGCAGCCCCAGCTCGCCGATGCGGCGGGCGGCGGCTTCCCACTGCAGCACCACGTCGGCCAGAAAGTCGTCGGCCGGTGCGGCCGTGGGCGAATCCTCGAACAGCAGCTCGTCGCCCCGGTCGCCGTAAATGCCAATGGCCGAGGCCGATAGCAGCGCCCGCACGTGGTGCCCCGGCTTTTGCAGCTCGCGGTACAGCAAATCCAGCCCGTCGAGGCGGCTGTGCAGAATCTCCTGCTTGCGCTCGGCTGTCCACTTACCGTCGGCCACGCTGCTGCCCGCCAGGTTCACCACGCAATCGGCGTAGGGCACGGCGGCCTCGTCGATGGTGCCCGCCTGCGGGTCCCAGCCAAAGAGCTTGTAGTGCGAGCTTTTGCCGGGCTCGCGGGTCAGCAGCGCCACCTCGTGGCCATTATCAATCAGCAGCTCGGCCAGCCGCTGCCCAATCATGCCCGTGCCGCCCGTAATGAGAACCTTCATTTTATAGTGACTAATGACTAGTGATTAGTGACTAATAGCCAGCAACATGGTGTTAATCCGCGCACGAATTAGTCACTAGTCACTAGTAGTTAGTCACTATTTTCCTATTTGCCGCAAAAACTCGTTGCGCAATTGGTTGTCTTCTAAAAACTTACCGCTATAGTCGCTGGTAATAGTCGAGCTACTGGTGTCGTTCACGCCGCGGCTCATAACGCACAGGTGGTCGGCCTCGATGTACACGGCCACGTCGGGCGTGCCCAGGCTCAAGCGTAGGTGCTCGGCTATCTGGCGCGTCAGGCGCTCCTGCACCTGGGGGCGGCGGGCGTAGTACTGCACCACGCGGTTGAGCTTGCTGAGGCCAACTACGTGCTGGCCCGGTAGATACGCCACGTGCGCCTTGCCTACGATGGGCACAAAGTGGTGCTCGCAAGCCGAAAAAACCGTGATGTCGCGCTCCACCAGCAGCTGCTGGTACTGGTAGCGATTCTCAAACAGCCGCACTTCGGGCCGATGCGCCGGGTTGAGGCCCTTAAACCACTCTTGCACAAACATTTTAGCTACCCGGTGCGGGGTGCCGGCCAGGCTGTCGTCGTCTAGGTCGAGGCCCAGCTCCAGCATAATGGCCCGGAAATGTTTGCTGATGGCGGCAATTTTCTCCTCGTCGGGGCGGTCCACTACCTCGGGGTGCAGGGGCGTGCGCAGGCCGGCCGGCAAGTGGGCGTCGGGGTGGTCGTTGGCCGTCGCGTGCAGCAGGTGCGCCGCCAAGTCGTCAGGATTCTTCTCCATAATAGTCGGCAAAATTACGGCCCGTTTCGCGGAGCACCCCCTAGGGCCTACATACGAGATTACCGCGCCAGCCAGCGCAGTCAAGTTAGCGAAATAAGGAAGGGAGCTGATTGGGGGCCACCTGGGCTCAGCTAGCGGGGTATAAACTACTTAAATAGGTGCCACCCAGGCGGAGCGGCCAGCAGCTGCAAGGCGGGTGCGCAACCTGGGCGGGCCAGCAGCCCACGGCGGCAGCATCCGGTTGGGTAGCGGCGCAGGATGCGGGGGCGCGGGATATTGCATTTGCCAAATACTGGCTGGCCCCGGGCGGCCTTAGGGGTTAGGCAGGGCCGGCAGGGCGCCGCCCCGAGGAGGCTAGGATGGCAGCCAGGGCGAAGGGATAGTGCTAGCAACAGGGTGGCAACAGCTTAAGTTAAACTAGGGCCTAATTAATAGTTTGTATAAACTTTTGTAGAAAGTGGGCAAAAAGGTAAAAATTATACTTTGGCGGGGTGAGGCGGTTTCAATAAATGTCTTAAATTTGACCGTTCACTACGCTCAAGCTACGGCATTTTTTACCCGTACCCGACTTCGCTACATTCCCTTACCCTATTTATTGCTACCCTTCTATGAACCGAAAGTTATTGTTGCTACTAGCACTCTTGCTCGGCGGCAGTTTGCGCATGATGGCCCAGCGCTCGCCCGTGGATGAGGCCGACCAGAATATCAACGGCATTCCGCGCAAAGGCCAGCGCGTTAGCTTACAGCTCGACAATAAGCGCGTAGAAAATGCTTGGATGAAACAGCTTAATGAGCAGTTTCCGGGCAAAGCCAAAAACAACAAGGGCATCATCACTCTGGATGGGGTCACTATTCCTGATATTGCGCCCAATCCCATTCGGGTTATCAGCCGCGTTGATGCCATGCCGACGGGCACCGGCGTGTGGTGGAGCATCGACTTAGGCAATGCTTACTTAGGCCAGGCCAGCACGCCCACGCAGTGGAAGGCAGGCGAGAAATACCTCAAAGAATTCGCCCGCTCGATGTATCGCGAAGACATAGTGGCCCAGATTACCGACGCGGAGAAGGCCCTGGTAAATTCGCAGAATAGCCATATGGCCGTTATCGCAAAACAGGACGCAATCAAGAAAGATATCGAAAAAAATAAGGCTAAAAAACTGGAGATTCAGCAGATGCTGGCTGCCAATGCGGCCGAGCTGCAGCAGCTCAACAACCAGATTGATACCAACCTGAAAGAGCAGGAAGCCGCCCGCACCGACATTGTGAACATGCGCCTGGCGCTGGAAGCTGTGAAAGACCGCATGAATAAGATTGAGTAAGCCTGCTGTAGCCGCCAACCACCTTGAAAAACGAAGCCTCGCCCCACCCGGCGGGGCTTTTTTGGCGCCCGGCTACCAACCCCATGGCCCCGCTTTACGTTGGGGAAAGCCGGCCGCCCCTCATTGGGCGGCTGGCTGTTTTGAAAAATAAATTTCCCCACCCATGGAAAAGAAAGAAGTGCAACACCAGGTTCACCTGGAAAGCGCCATTAAGCTGCTCGGCGGCAATCTGGTAGAAGAAGCCTCCAGAGCGGGCATTGACAACAACCTGCAACGCTGGATTGAAGACCTAAAGGCCACCCACAACGCCGAGCTGCACCAGCTGGTAACCGACTTGCAGGCGCTAAAGGCCCTGCTGCACGGCGGCACCTACGATGCCGCCCAGGTAGGCCACCTGCTGCACCGCCTGGGTGCCGAAACGGCCCGCGTGGCTAGCTCCGCCGAGGGCAACACCCGCCCGCACGTAGAAAAGCTGAGCGCCGCGCTGATGGCCGCTGCCGGCCAGGTGATGGGCTCGGATACCACGCCCGAGCAAGATTTGAAGAACGATAGCCACGGCATCGACCGCCAGGACTAAACCCGGCAAGCTGGCCCTAGGGTACTTACGGTAGCCCAAGGCTCGGGCTTGGCGGCCAGCCCCAGTTGCCAACCAGCCTGCAAAAAGGGCGGTGCTACGCAAGCGCCGCCCTTTTTACGTAAGTGCGGCCTAGGGTTTTTTGCCAGTTGCTTTACGTAGCCATGCGTTTATTTATTTATTCCGATTTACCCCCGGCGGCCCGCGCCCTGCTCGTGCAGGCGCTGCCGCCGGGCGTGCAGCCCACCTTTCGCCTCGACCTGCCCGCCGACCAGCAGGCCAGCGCCCTGCGCCAAGCCGAGGTGCTGCTGGGCAACCCGCCCCCCGCCTGGCTGGCCGGGGGCGGTCCCCCGGCCCTGCGCCTGTGGCAGCTCGACTCGGCCGGCTTCGACCGCTATCAAGGAGTGCAGGTGGTTGGCCAAGTGGCGAATATGGGTGACTTTTTTGCCTGGCCCTGCGCCGAAACGATGGTAGCCGGCCTGCTGGCTCACTACCGGGCCCTGCCCGAGCTGCTGCGCCTGCAAGCCCAGCAGCGCTGGGACAGCCTGGGCGTGCGGGCCCGCACTGGCCTGCTGCGCGGCCAGCGGGTGCTGCTGCTGGGGGCTGGCGCCATTGCCCAGGCCGTGCGGCAGCAGCTCGGTGGCTTTGGCTGCCCGGTGCAGCTGCTGGCCCGCACCGACCCGGCCGCCACGCTGCACTCGCGCGCCGAGCTGCTGCAAGCCCTGCCAGCTACCGACGTGGTGGTGAACTGCCTACCGGGCAGCGCCGCTGGCTTCGTCGATGCCGAGCTGCTGGCCGCGCTGCCGCCCGGCAGCCTCTACGCCACCGTAGGGCGCGGCAACACCACCGACGAGCCGGCCCTACTGGCGGCTCTACGCACCGGCCAGCTGGCTGGGGCCGTGCTCGACGTGACGGCCCGCGAGCCGCTGCCCCCCGACCACCCCTTCTGGACGATGCCCCAGGTGCTGCTAACCCAGCACACCGGCGGCGGTCAGCTCCAGGAAGCCGAGGGCAAAGTGCGACAGCTACTACGCAACCTAGCGCACCTACAAGCCGGCGAGAAGTTGGAAAACGAGGTGCAACTCAGCCAGGGCTATTAACGCGTGTGCGTAGGCAAGCGTCTCGGCAGGCGCGCCCATATACACTTGCTATACAGTTAATTACTCTGGATTTCGCCCGGCAGGGCCAGGGGTGTGTTGGCTTCTTCGTCGGCCAGTACTTCGGCACCACTGGCCCCGTCGGGGAAGATGAGGCGGGCGGCGCGCTGGCGCAGCTCCTCAAGGCGCAGCAGGCCCTCGGCTACGGTGGGGTTGGCTTCGAGGCGCGCCAGCAGGCCGCTAGCGCGGGCCGCCTGAAAGAGCTTTTCGAGTACGAAAGGTAGAACCCAGCCGGCCACGTTGGTGAGCAGCGTGCCGCGCAGCCCTAGGCGCAGCAGCAGGCGGGCCGTCATGCGCTCGAGTAGCAAAGCCTTGGCGGCGGGCAGGGCCTTGTCGGCCAAAAAATCGGCCACCAGGCGCACGTGGCCGCTCTCTACTTCGGCCCGCAGCACTTCCTGCACCGCGTCGAGGGCGCGCAGGGCCAGGTGGCTTACCCAGCGGCCAGTTTGGCTGGCCCGGTGCCCAGTGTGGCGCACGGCCCCCAGCACTTGAGGAGGAAGCTGAAATTTTTTCATGAAAAAAGAATAGGCCAGCGCTGGGCCGACCCCGGCTGCCTTTTACGGAAGGACCGCCGCCGGGGCCGGGGCTGCCGAGGGGGCAAAACTATTTAAGTAACTAGCGGCTGTTAATCAATATATTGCGTAGTGGAGTAGGTCCTGGGTAAGCCCCGCTGGGTGCCCGCGTGCAACCTCCTCTCACCTTTAGAGGTTTAGGAAAACAATGACAGAAGCAGCGGCCGCCCGCAAACCTTGCGCGCAGCTAGGCGACTGGCCGTATTTTTGTTAGCCCACCGCCGCGCTGGCGATTCAGCCGGCTCCCGCTTTCTTTTTATGTCCGACCTGCTGTTCGACGTTAATTTGCAACAAGTGCCCGACGACTACCTGGCCGGCGCTTGGCGAATAGCCCACCGGGTACTCAACCGGGCCGACCCCGCCAGCCCGCTGGCGCAGGCCACTAACCTTGACTTGGGCAGTGGGCAACTGGTGTTGGAGGCTCCCAGCCTAACCGAAACCGGCAGCTGGGACGTGCAGCGCGATGAGCTGCTGAACCGGCCCTACCTACGCCTTAATTTCCCGAGCGAGGAGCTGCGGGCGTTGGTAACGCGCCTGCGCCGCACCGCCGATGGGGCGCGCAGCCAGCTCAACCTTTATTTCAGCTCGGGGCTGGAAATGCAGCTCGACCGACCCTAGGGGTACCGTGCTGCACCTTTTGCTATCTCTGAAAAACGTTTTTGCCGTGTCTGCCGCTTCCCCTACCTCCGCTGCGTCTGCTCAAGAAGACGAATTTAAGTTTTTAGCTGACTTTATTCCGCAGCTGGTATGGATAACCGACCCCACGGGCTTTCATACCTACTTCAACCAGCGCTGGGTGGACTACACGGGCTACACGCTGGCCGACAGCGTAGGGCCCGATATGTGGAACAACCTGCTGCACCCCGACGACCGCGCCCGCGCCCGCCAGGTGTGGGGCCATTCGCTGGCGACGGGCGAAGACTACGAGATTGAGTACCGTTTTAAATCGAAGGAGGGAGGCTACCGTTGGTTTTTGGGGCAGGCCTGCCCTAGGCGCAACGAAGCCGGCCAAATTACTACCTGGTTTGGCACCTGCACCGACATTGATGAGCAGAAGCAGGCGGCTGACAAGTTGGCCGAGCGCGAATCGGAGTTTTTGACCCTGGCCGATAACGTAGCCCAACTGTCGTGGATGGCCCGCCCCGATGGCCACATCTACTGGTACAACAAGCGGTGGTACGACTACACCGGCTCTAACCTGGAAGAGATGGAGGGCTGGGGCTGGGAGAAGGTGCACCACCCCGATTACATTAAGCCGGTGGTGGAATTTGTGACGCAGGCCTGGCCCAAGGGGCAGCCCTGGGAGCTGACTTTCCCGCTGCGCGGCACGGACGGCCAGTACCGCTGGTTTCTGACGCGGGCCGTGCCCGTGCGCGACGAGCAGGGCCAGGTAGTGCGCTGGCTGGGCACCAACACCGACGTAACGGAGATGCGCCAGCTGCAAGAGCAGCTGCAAAACTCCTACAACGACCTCGAAGCCAAGGTGACTTTCCGCAACCTGGAGCTGGAACACGAGGTGCAGAATCTGCGCAAGCAACTGGGTAAGTAGGCCCTAGCGATATAACGCAACCAAAGGCCGGCTACGCGCTGGCCTTTTTTGTGGTAGCTAGGTCCTAGGCCGATGCATAGTGGATAACGATACTGCTGCCAGCACTGCGCGGGTCGTAGCCGGCCCAGGCGCTGCCCCAAGCAAAGGTGCGCGCCCGGCCCACCTGCTGCGTGAGCCACTCGTCAAACTCCTGTGCCCACCGCCGCTCCGCCGCCTCGCTCCAATCGTCCCAGCTTTTAGGTTGCAACCCAGTGGACCAGCCAAAATGGTAGGTGCGCAGTTGCTCCTGAAAGAAGCCTAGGTTAAGGCCTGTGGAATAAGGAGTATCGCTGAACTGCAAGTGGTACCAGTGCCAGCCAGTGCTTATATCGCGGTGGGTGGGCGGCTGGCTGGCCCCTAGGGCGGCTACCTCGGCGGGGCGCAGCGCGGGGTGAATGAGGCTGCCGTTGGGCAGGCGCAGCTGGCCGCTGCGCGGGTTTAGCTGGAGATTCATGCAGGCGGCAGCCTGAGGGACGGAGTTGGTTAGCCCGCGTTGAGCTGGGCCCGAAGTTACCTTTGTGCGCAAGCGCAACCCTCGCTCCTGGCGCGTAGTTTCTAACTAGTATGAACAAGCAGTATTGCCCCAGCCTGACCGAATATAAGCGCCGCTGGGCGCGGGTGGTAAACATTGGCGGGGTGCCGCTGGGGGGCGACTACCCCATCCGAGTGCAGAGCATGACCACCGTGGACACGATGGACACCCTAGGGTCGGTGGAGCAGACCTTGCGCATGGTGGCGGCCGGCTGCGAGTACGTGCGCATCACCGCACCGAGTGTGAAAGAAGCCCAGAACCTGCTGGAAATCAAGAAGCAGCTGCGGGCGCGGGGCTGCAACGTGCCGCTGGTGGCCGACATCCACTTCACGCCCAACGCCGCCGAGCTGGCCGCCCGCATCGTGGAAAAGGTGCGCGTGAACCCCGGCAACTACGCCGATAAGAAGAAATTTGAGGAAATCGACTACACCGACGCCAGCTACGCGGCCGAGGTCGAGCGCATTCGTGAGCGGTTCCGGCCGCTGGTCAAAATTTGCAAGGAATACGGCACAGCTATGCGCATCGGCACCAACCACGGCTCGCTGAGTGACCGCATCCTGAGCCGCTACGGCGACACTCCCCTCGGAATGGTGGAGTCGGCGCTGGAGTTTTTGCGGCTGTGCGAGGAGGAAAACTACTACGACGTGGTGCTGAGCATGAAAGCCAGCAACACCCAGGTGATGGTGCAGGCCTACCGCCTGCTGGTGCAGAAGCTCGATGAGGAGGGCCTGCAGCCCTACCCGCTGCACCTAGGGGTGACGGAGGCCGGCGAGGCCGAAGACGGCCGCATCAAGAGCGCCGTGGGCATTGGCACGCTGCTCGAAGACGGCCTGGGCGACACCGTGCGCGTGAGCCTGACCGAAGCGCCTGAGCACGAGGCCCCGGTGGCCCGTATGCTCATCGACCGCTACGTAGACCGCGCCGCCCTGGCCCGGCCCATCGAGCCCCTAGGGGCCCCCGAGCCGCTCGACCCCTTCCAGTACCACCGCCGCAGCACCCACGAGGTGGCCAACTTCGGGGGCCTGAACGTGCCGCGCGTGGTGGCCGACCTCGCGCGCCTGCCCCGGCTAGAGTACGCCGACCTGCGCGCCGCTGGGCACCTGTACTCGCCGTTTCTGGATAAGTTCCAGATGTCGGACCTCGGGGCCGACTATATCTATACGGGTGAGCGGCCGGTGCCCTTTATGCTGCCCAATGGCCTGAAAGAAATCGTGAACTTCACGGCTTGGCGCGACGCGGGCCGCCAACCGTACCACTTCCCGCTGCTCACAGCCTGCACCTACATGGACGACGAGTCGCGCCACCCGCAGCTCAACTTCTTGATGCTGAGCCTGGCCGAGCTAGACGCCGACCTGTTGCGCCGGCTGCGCACCGATATGGCGGTGGTGTTGGTGCTGGCAACCCGGAACGCCCACGCCATGCCCGAGCTGCGCCGCGCCTACTTCAAGCTGCTGGAGGCGGGCGTGACGTGCCCCGTCATCAACTGCCGCTCCTACGGCGACCAGCCACTGGAGAAAACCCAGCTCGACGCTTCCACCGACATTGGGGGCCTGCTCATCGATGGCCTCGGCGACGGCATTGTGCTGGGCACCGAGCAGTACGCGCCGCGCGGCCAGGAGGCGTGGCTGGAGTTGCTGGGCCAGCTCAACCAGCTGAGCTTCGGCATCTTGCAGGCGGCCCGCACCCGCATGAGCAAGACCGAGTACATTAGCTGCCCGAGCTGCGGCCGCACGCTCTTCGACTTGCAGGAAACCACGGCCATGATTCGCCAGCGCACCGACCACCTCAAGGGCATCAAAATCGGCATCATGGGCTGCATCGTGAACGGCCCCGGCGAAATGGCCGACGCCGACTACGGCTACGTGGGCGTGGGCAAGGGCAAAATCGCTCTCTACCGCGGCCAGGAAGTCATCAAGAAAGCAGTGCCCGAAGCCAACGCCGTAGACGAGCTAATCGAGCTGATGCGCGAGGATGGGAAATGGGTGGAAAAGGAAGTGGTGGACGAGCCAGTAGGGGCCTAGGGTATGCTAGATTTTTATTTGATTGCCGACGAGCAGCCCAACAATACGCCCAGTAGCCAGCTGCGCCGCCTGGGTGGCATTGAGGAAGAGGAATTTGAGATGGCGCAGCACCTCGGTTTGATTGAAACTTACGCCGACTACTATGGCAAATTTCGGTGGTCGAGCCAGCAGGTAAGCCACAAGCTGTTTCTACTATCTAGCTGCCCTATGCGCGGCAGCACGGCCCTGCAAGACATTCTGCAACAGGCCCAGGCCGGTGGCTTAGGCTTGGCCGCCTGGGGCGACTAGCCGCGCCCGTAGCTTTGCCACCCATACCACCTACTGTGCTCACCGACTTCGCCGCCTGCGGCTTTGCCACGCTGCCGGGCCTCTATACGCCCACCGAGGTGGCCGCCATCCTAGCTTGCATTGAGGCGGCTCCGGCGGCCGGCCCCAGCTTTCGGCGCAGCCAGGACGTGTTTGCCATCCGCAACCTGCTGGGCGAGGTGCCGGGGCTGTGGCCGCTGCTGGATACGCCGGCCCTACGCACGCTGCTGGCCGAGCTGTTTCCTAGGGGCTGCCACCTTACGAAGGCCATTTATTTCGACAAGCCGGCGGGCTCTAACTGGCTGGTGGCCTGGCACCAGGACTTGATGATAAACGTGCGCGAGCGGGCCGAGCAGCCCGGCTACGGGCCCTGGACCGCCAAGGCCAGCTGGGTGGCCGTGCAGCCCCCGGCGGCCGTGCTCGAAAACACCGTGACCGTGCGCCTGCACCTCGACGACTGCGACGCTACCAACGGCGCGCTGCGGGTGGTGCCCGGCTCGCACCGCCTAGGGGTGGTGCCGGCCGAAACCATTGCCGGCCACACGGCGGCGGCCGAAGTGTGCGCCGTGCCCGCCGGCGGCGCCATGCTGATGCGCCCGCTGCTGCTGCACGCCTCGCACCGCAGCACCAGCCCCAGGCCGCGCCGGGTGGTGCACCTGGAGTTTTCGGCCGAAGTGTTGCCTGCCGGGCTGGCCTGGCGCGAGCACCTGGCGTTAATTAAAACTGAAGTGGCTTAGGCTGCCTCCAAGGCTTGGCGCCGGGCTAATTAAATGCGTCATTTGGTCAATCTTTCTGGCCTAGGTGATGTTACTTTGCCACACCCAACCTCGCCCCGATATGAACGGCAAAGACCTTTTTAATTTCGGCCCGGTATTCGGCTACTTCTTCCGCAAGAATGACCCGAGCCGCCAATCCAACTTCAACCTGCGCACCATGCACTTCATCAATAAGCTGAGCATGGCCATGTTTTTGGTAGGGTTGGGCGTGCTGCTCTACCGCTGGTTTTTACGCTAAAGCAGCGAGCGGTATGAACATCGAGGAGTTTCGCGACTTCTGCCTCGGGCTGGCCGGCGCCACCGAAGAAACCCCTTTCGGGCCCGACACGCTGGTGTTTAAGGTAGGCGGCAAGGTATTCGCCCTCACCGACTTGCAAACCTTTGCCAGCTTTAACGTGAAGTGCGACCCCGAGCGCGCCGCCGAGTTGCGCGAGCGCTACGACTACGTGCTGCCCGGCTTCCACATGAATAAAAAGCACTGGAACACCATTTTGGTGGGAGCCGGCGCCACGCTCGCCCAGCAGCGCGAGTGGCTCACGCACTCGTACCAGCTGGTGCGCGCCGCGCTGCCCAAGGCCCTGCAAGCCGAGCTGGCCGCAGCCGAAGCGCAGGCCTGAGCCTGGCCGCGCGGTAGTGGCGGGCACCCTAGGGCCCTAGCGGCCCCAAAGCAGCGTGGCTAGGAAAGCCGCGCTCAAGCACACCGACGATACCAGGTTCATGCGCATCGTCCAGGTGTGGTTGGCGTGGGTGGGGTCGGGCCAGGCCAGCCACACCCAGCGCCCGAACAGGGCCAGCACCGGCCCGGTAGCCACCGCAAAAATGAGCAGCGCCCGCAGTTCGCCGCGCAGCCAGTAGGCCAGGGCCAGCGTGGCCGCGCCCGCCAGCAGCCCTAGGGCCGCAAACACGAAAGTGCCCCGCACGCCCAGCCGCAAACTCAGGGTGCGGTCGCCGCGCCGGGCGTCTTCCTGGTGCTGGTAAATTTGGGTGAGCGGGTACGAGCCGCACAAAAATAGGCTGCTCACTAGCGATAGCAGCAGGTTGGTTTTCTCGAAGAGTGCCCCTGGGCCGGCGCCCGCGCCCGCGCCCACCTGGGCCAGCAAAAACGTGTAGGCTCCCTGAAACACCACCACCACGGCCGTGCTCCAGAGCGGGTATTTTTTGAGGCGGATGCCTTCGTAGCTGTAGGCCTTGGAAACCAGCGCGTAGCCCAGCACCAGGGCCGCGAAGCGCCAGCCCAGCAGCAGGGCCCCGGCCAGCCCCAGGGCATCAAATAAATACACCAGGCGCAGCAGCTCGGGCGTCACTTTGGGCGGCGCCTTGAGGCCCCCAATGCTGCCCTCGTCGCGGTCGTAGTACGAGTTGTAGCCGTTGGAAGCCGGGTACACCAGCAGGTGCAGCACCGCAAACGCCCCGAGCACCCTAGGCCAGTCGAGCGGCCCGCGCAAGGCGCTGATACCGAACCAGAACACCGGCATCAGAAATAGCGAAAACGGGATGCGAAGCAGCTTCAGCGCCGAGCGGTAGGCGGCCATTTCCTTCGAATTAGGGGGTAGGAGCTGTAAATCCCACAAGGTACGTGACCCTAGGGCCCCACCAGTGGCGCAGCTGCCCGGCCTGCCAGTGGTAGCGGCCGGCGGGGTCGGCGCGGTGGGCCAGGGCCAGCAGCGCGGCGGGCGGGTACATACGCAGGATGGACACCATGCCATCCCAAGCGGTGGTAAGCGGAATGAGCGGCAGCAAGTACGTGAATACCAGGCGGCTGAGTTGGAAGGGCCGGAAGAAGGGCGTGAGCAGCAGCTGGGCCAGCGGGAGCACCGTGAGGGCCAGCCCCACTTCGAGCCAGCTTTTAGCGGCGCCCTCAAATACGGCTACGCCCTGGCCGGCGGCCACCGCGTTGCGCAGCAGCGCCTCGGCCCTAGGGGGGGCAAAGTGGTGAAAGGCCGAGAAGATGACCCGCAGCCCCGGCAGCCCCGGCGGCACGGCCAGCGCATCGACGGGCGCGGCGTGGCCCCGAATGGCGCCGCCGGTGCGCCGCGCCACGTCGGTCCAGGCGGCAGGCTGGGGGTAGAGGTCGGTGAGCAGGATGCGTAGGCCGGGCGGGGCGCCGGGCTGCTGGCGCAAGGCCGCTAGCACAGTTTCGGTGCCGCCGCCGGCGCCGGCGCCCAGCTCCAGCAGCTGGCTTTGGTGGCTGTGGCGCAGAGCCTCGGCCAGCAGCGGCGCCACCGGGCGGTAGGTGCCCAGGTGCGAAATCATGAAGCGCAGGTAGTCCATCTGCCCCGCCCGCAGCACCCGCGGGAACCACGGCTGGTCTTCAAACTCGAACAGGTGCAGGCGCAGCTTCACGGCCGCAAGGTAGGCCAGGGGTAGGGCCTAGGGGCTGGATGGGAGCGTGGTAATTGGTCTGAGCAATACAGAAAGGCCGTCATGCTGAGCTTGTCGAAGCATCTCTACCGCGTAAGTAACCCTAACGCTAGGAGTTAGTGACGCGGTAGAGATGCTTCGACAAGCTCAGCATGACGGCCTTTTCTCCTGAACAGCTTTTAGTTGCCGCCAAATACCTTCTTGAGCAGCGAGGTAGTGCGGGCCACCGGGTTTTGCCGGATGTCGGCTTCCTGCTGCGCAATAAGCACAAACAGGCCATCCACGGCCTTGCTGGTGGCGTACTGCGTGAGGTCGGTTTGCACGGGCGTCACCAGCGGCAGGCGGTTGTAAGTGGTGGTCAGCGAAGTGTAGTACTTAGTGGCGCTCACCTTGTCGAGGCTCTGCTGCATGATGGGCGCGAAGGCCGTGGTGAGCTGCGAGGTAGTGGTGCGCTTGAGGTACTGCGTGGCAGCGTCCTGCTGGCCGGTGAGGATGTTCCACACGTCGGTGAAAGTCAGGCTCTTGATGGCGTTGAGAAAGATGGGCTTGGCACTTTTGGCCGCATCCTCGGCCCCGCGGTTCAGCGACAGCTCAAAGGCGTCGACCTGGCTGCCCAGGCCAATCTTGCGCAGGGTAGTGGCCACGCGCTGGGCATCGGGCGGGAAGGGGATGCGGATGAGCTTGTTCAAGTAAAACCCGTCGGTGGCCGAGGCCTGGTCCGAGCCCTTGCTGATGCCCTGCACCAGCGCCTCCTTGAGCCCGCTGGCCGCCTCGCTGCTGGTGAGGCCCCCTAGGGAGCTGGGCACCTTGCTAGTGGTGGTCGTGGTAGTGGTGCGCGAGCCCGGCAGCGTTAGTTTGCCCAGGCCGGGAATGCTGAACTGGGCGTGAGCGGGCAGGGTAGCCGCGGCGGCAAAAAGCAGGGCAAGCGAGTAGTTCTTCATGGCAAATAAGCGGCAGTAGCAGTAAAAAGGCGCGGCGCGGGCCCAAAAGTTCGGGGCCCTGCTCAACTGCTAGCCAAAGCCTGTGCCAAAAATGGCCCAAATGGTGCTCCCGTCGCTCGTCCGGCGTCGGGAAAGAAAAGCCGTTCGTCGGCCCGCGGGCGGGGTTGCCGCCGCCGATTGCGGCCGTTGGCAGATTGGCTGGCCGCTGGCCCGCTTTAGCTGGCTACTGCCAGCCGGTTGGTGTGCGCCGGTGGCCGCAGCACGTGCCACGTGGCTCCTAGGGCTGCCAGCCGCACATGGCTAGCGACATGGTGGGGTAAAGCAATCCGTAGCCCAGCCCGGTGGCCAGCGCCACCGTAGCCTCGAAGAGCAGCAGCGTGCCCAGCATGGCCCGCCGACGGCCTTGCGCTGGCCCTAGGGCCTGGCAGTGCGCAAATAGCCGGCGCATCAGCGGCCAGCGCAGCCCGGCTGAGGCCAGGGCTGGCAGAATGGCCGTGCCCACTACAGCGAAGTACCCACCCAGCTAATCTTTCAGCACCACCAGCAGCCAGCTTGCTGCGCTGAGGTATGCTAGCCGCTGCCAGTCTATGGCGAGGGTAAGCACCAGGGTTAGTGGCAGGGCCAGGGCCACGCCGCGCAGCACGGTTAGCCACAGCTGGCGGGTAGCGAGGGCGGTAGCGGCGGGGCTAGGGGAGGCGGACATAAAAATTTTCGTAAAAATTTAAAAGAGCAGCTAAAAAGCAAACGGAGTAGAGCTGCTTTCGTACTAGCTTTGCAGCACAAAGTACTTCACGCTTTCCCATGAAGCCCGTCGCCCAAGACCCGCTAAGCCAGCTCACCGAAATCCGCGCCATTATGGAGCGCAGCTCGCGCTTCATCTCGCTGAGCGGGCTGAGCGGGGTAGGGGCGGGGGTGGTGGCGCTGCTGGGCACGGTGGTGGCCCACTACTACCTGCAGCAGCAGTACGGCGCCCAGGGCTACCTGCGGCTGTTCCAGACGTCGGCGGCCGAGCGGTGGGCGGCGCTGCCCTTTCTGGGGGGACTAGCGGTGGCCATGATAGGGCTGGCGCTGCTGGTGGCGGCCTTTTTCACGCTGCGCCGCACCCGCCGCGAGGGCCTGCGCTCCATCTGGACGGCCCCGGCCCGGCGCCTGGCGGCCGCGCTGGCCGTGCCGCTGGTGGCGGGCGGCCTGTTTTGCCTGAAGCTGTTTGTGAGCGGCGCGCCCGAGCTGGTGGTGCCGGGGCTGCTGCTATTTTATGGCCTGGCTTTGCTGAATGGCAGCAAGTACACCCTCGACGAGATTAAGTACCTGGGTCTGACGCAGGTGCTGCTGGGGCTGGCGGCGCTGCTGCTGCCCGGCTACGGCCTGCTGCTGTTTGGGCTGGGCTTCGGGCTGGGGCACATCGGCTACGGCCTGCTGATGTATAACCGCTACGAGCGCCCGGCCGGGGCGAAATTTGCCGCCTCGTGAAATACGCCATCCATACCCTCAACAAAGCTTTCGACCACCGGGTGCGCCTAGGGGTGATGGCGGTGCTGCTGGCTAATGAGCAGGTGAGCTTCAACGACCTCAAGGAAAGCCTCGACCTGACCGACGGCAATCTGGCCAGCCACGTGGCCGCCCTCGAAAAAGCCGGCTACGTGCTGGTAAACAAGCAGTTCATCGGCAAGAAACCCAATACTACTTACCAAGCCACTGCCGAGGGCAAGGCCGCCTTCCAGGAGCACCTGGCGGCGCTGGAGAAGCTGCTGCGCGGTGGCTAGCTTTTCACCGCGGAAGGCGCGGCGGCTTTGCGCGGAAAGCTGACGCAGCCAGGTTCTTTTTAAGTAAAGATTTTATAGTCAATTTTTTATATTATAAACCTCCGCGTCCTTCCGCGCAAAACCTCCGCGCCTTCCGCGGTGAAAAAACGCACGCCGGCCTGAATCAGGCTTTTTTTACCCTTACATACTTTGAAATGCAAAGTTCTTTAGAAAGCTCCTGTTGGCCTGCTGCCGCGCCGGCCTACACCCTCCCGGCCACCCGCGTCAGCGCCATTATCAGCCTGGCCGTGGCGGGCGACTACCTGTTCTGGCAAGAAGACGCGGGCCTTAACTGGCTCGTTTACATGGGGCTGCTAGTAGCGGCGCAATTGCTACTGCTGCCGCGCCACGCGCCGGTGCGACGCACGGCCGGCTTTTGGGTGGCGGCCCTAGGGTGCCTGGCCAGCGGGGCGGCGGTGGCCTGGTACGGCTCGGGGGCGGCGGTGCTGGCGGCCCTGGGGTCGGGGCTGCTGCTGGTGGGGCTGGTCAACCAGCCGCAGCTGCGCCTGGTGGGCAGCGCGGTGCTCACGGCCGTGCTAGGCGCCTGGCCGGGGCTGCGGGCGCTGCTGGGCAGCGTGCGGGCGCCGCGCCAGTTGGGCGCGCGGCTGCAGCGCGGCTGGTTCTACGGACGGCTGCTGGGGGTGCCGCTGCTGGCCCTAGGGGTGTTCCAGCTGCTGTTTGCGCTGGCCAACCCGCGCTACGCGGCCCTGAGCGAGCGGGCCTGGCAGTGGCTGGACGAGGGGCTGGCGCGGCTGCTGGCGGCGGTGTCGGTGCCGCACCTGCTGTTTCTAGCTGCTTGCGCGGTGGTGGCGGCGGGCGCGCTGGCCGCCGTGCCGGTGTACTGGCTCACCGACCGCGAGGCCGGGCGCGGCGAGCGGGTGCAGCGCCGGCGCGATGGAGTAGCCTCGCTCGGGGTGCGCCGGCCCGACTTTCGCCTCAGCACCCGCCGCACGCTCGACCTGCGCAAGGAGTGGCTGGCGGCCGTGGCCTGCTTCGGGCTGCTCAATGCGCTGCTGGCCGCGGTGAACGCCGTGGACGTGAGCTGGATATGGCTAGGCTTCCGGCCGGCGCCGGATTTCGACCTCACGCAGTTTGTGCACGAGGGTACCTACGTGCTCATTTTCAGCATCTTGCTGGCGGCGGGCATCATGCTGTGGTTTTTCCGGCGCAACCTCAACTTCTACCAGCCGGGGTTGAAGTGGCTGCGGGCCGGGGCCACGCTTTGGGTGCTGCAAAACGCCTTTCTGGCCGCCTCGGTGGGGCTGCGCAACTACTACTACATCACGGCTACCGGGCTGGCCTACAAGCGCATCGGGGTGTACGCCTTTCTGGCGCTCACGGTATTTGGGCTGGCCACGCTGCTGCTCAAAATCTGGCAGCGGCGCACCCTCTTCAGCCTGCTGCGCCTCAACTCGTGGGCAGCCTATGCGGTGCTGCTCCTGCTGGCGGGCGGCAACTGGGAAATCTGGATTGCCCGCTACAACCTGCAAGCCCGCTTTGCGCGCCTCGACGCGGGCTTTCTGCTGAACATGCCCCCTAGGGTGCTGCCAGTGCTGCAAGCCCGCGAACGCTTGCTCGACCAGGTGCCCGCGCTGGTGGAGGAAGGCGACGACGGCTACTACCACGCCCTGGCGCCCGCCCGCGCTCACGAGCTGCTGCGCCAGCGCCTGGCCGATTTCCGGCGCGAGTACCCCGCCCGCGACTGGCAGAGCCGCACCGGCGCCGCCGAGCAGGCTTTCCAGGCCTTAACCACTACTTCAAAACTCCTTAACTAATGGACTACCAAATAGAAGCGCCGCCTAGCCTGAGTACCAAGCTGGCGCGGCTAAGTGGCCTGTGGTTGCTCACCATGCTGTGGCTGTACCTGGTCTGTATACTGGTATTTGCGCTAAGCATCAGCGTGCCGGCTGGCTGGCTGTCGGTAGTAGGCCTGCCGCTGCTGTGGGTGCTGCTGATGCGCAACGGTGTAGAGCTAGCCCTAGGCAGCGACGCTGGCCGCCAAGGTGGCTGGGAGATAGCTATTTATCCAGGCTTTGCCCTCAGCCAACTGGCCGTCTTGGTAAGCCTGCTACTCTATGCTTTATCGGACTTTTCCTTCAAACCATAGTAGCGTTCGGTGCTCAGCAGCAACGAAATAGCCTTTTTGACCAATTCTGCGGTTTATGAAAGTCAAACTCATCCTGCCCGCCCTCACTGAGGCCACCAACCCGTATTGGCGGCCCATCAAGTATTCGCTGTTTCCGCCGCTGGGGCTGGCTACGCTGGCCGCCTACCTGCCGCCCGACTGGGAGGCGGAAATCCAGGACGAGCACGTGGAAGCGCTGCGCCTCGACGATGCGCCCGACCTGGTGCTCATCCAGGTCTACATTACCAACGCCTACCGGGCCTACGCGCTGGCCGGCCACTACCGCGCCCGCGGCGCCTACGTGTGCCTAGGGGGCCTGCACGTGACGAGCCTGCCCGAGGAAGCCGCTCCCCACGCCGATACCATTTTCCTGGGGCCGGGTGAGGAAATATTCCCAGCCTTCCTGGCCGACTGGCGGGCGGGGCGGCCGCGGCCGCGCTACGTATCTACCAGCGGGCGCTCGCTGGCGGGGGTGCCGCCCATCCGGCGCGACCTGATAAAGCGCGAGCGTTACCTAGTGCCTAACTCCATCGTGGTGACGCGCGGCTGCCCGCACCACTGCGATTTCTGCTACAAGGACGCCTTTTTTGCGGGCGGCAAGTCGTTTTACACCCAAACCGTGGACGCGGCGCTAGCCGAAATCAATCGCCTGCCCGGTCGCCACCTCTATTTCCTCGACGACCACTTACTGGGCAACGTGCGCTTCGCCGCAGGGCTCTTTGAGGGGATGCGGGGCCTGGGACGGCTGTTTCAGGGCGCGGCCACCGTGGACAGCATCTTGCGCGACAACGGCCTGCTCGAAAAAGCCGCCCGCGCCGGGCTGCGCAGCTTGTTTGTGGGCTTCGAAACGCTGAGCCCCGTCAACCTCAAGGCCAGCAACAAGCCTCAAAACCTGGGCCGCGACTACGCCCAGGCCATCCGGCGCCTGCACGACCTGGGCATTATGATAAACGGCAGCTTCGTGTTTGGGCTGGACGACGACGGGCCCGACGTGTTTCGGCGCACCGTGGACTGGGCCGTGCAGCAGGGCATCACCACGGCCACCTTCCACATTGCCACGCCCTACCCCGGCACGGCCCTGTTCGCGCGCATCGAGGCCGAGGGGCGCCTGCTGCACCGTCGCTGGAACGAGTACGATACCCGCACGGTGGTGCACCAGCCGGGCCCGCACCTCACCGCCCAGCAGCTCAAGGCGGGCTACGACTGGGCCTACCGCGAGTTCTATAGCTGGCCCAACATTGCCCGCGCCAGCCTCACCCATGACACGCTGCGCCACCAGCTCAAGCACTTCGCCTACGCCGGGGGCTGGAAAAAATTTGAGCCGCTCTGGAATTTCCTCATCAAAGCGCGCCACCTCGACGCCATGCGCCCGCTGCTCGAAGCCATCCTGAGCAAAGTGCGCGGCACTGACCCTAGGGTCCCCGCCGGCCTCGAGGCTGCCGGGCCGCCCGTGCTAGCCGAGCCCGTGCCGGCCGAGCCCGTGCCGGCCGAGCTGCTGCTGCAACTGCCAGTATTACAGTAGCACATTGTAAAAGAACGTCATGCTGAGCGTAGCCGAAGCATCTCTACCGCGCCTCCCGCACTATTCAACGACGCGGTAGAGATGCTTCGGCTACGCTCAGCATGACGTTCTTCAGAATCACACCTACTTAATTCTACCTCCTTTCTGAGCTACAAAACAACCACTTATGCTAACCCTGAAACCCGAGTCCCACCCGCTGGGGCGCTGGCTGCTCGGCAGCCTCTACGACATGACTGCTGGCGTAAGCGCCTGGCTGCTGGTGCTGTACCTGGTATTAGTGCGGCTGTGGCCCCACAGCGGCTGGCCGGGCTTTGGCCTGGCGGTGGGCAGCTTCGGCGTGGTGCACTACCTGGTGTGGCGGCGGGTGGTGGCCGGCGGCTGGGCGGCCCTGGGCAAAAGCCGCCCCCTAGGGCCCCGCGCCCTCCAAACGGCCGCTGGCCTGTGGCTGCTGGCGCTGCACCTTTTTCAGTGGGGCTCGGGGGCGCTGGCCCTGGGCTACGTGCTGCTGGCGGCCTACCACCGCGCGCCCTACGGTATTAGCTGATTTACAACTAACTTACCCATGACCTTCACCGACGTTAAAACCTATTTCGAGGCCAACCGCCAGCGCTTCGCCGACCTGGCCTGGGACGACCCCTACCAACTGTCGGCCGCCGAGCGCCGGGCGGTGCAAGCCTCGCTGCAAACCTTCCAGCGGGGCGAAAGCAGTGATGGCACCCACCTGCTGGCCCTGGCCGCCGCCTGGGACGCGCCCGACTACGTGGCCGCCCTGCAGCTTTTTATGCAGGAGGAGGCCACCCACGGCGAGGTGCTGGGTCGCTTTCTCGACCAGCAGGGCCTAGGGCGCATCGGGCGGCACTGGCTGAAAGACGCCTTCCACCAGCTGGGCCGCTACCTGGGGCTCGAAAATATGCTGCGCGTCATCCTCACCGCCGAAATCATTGCCACGGCCTACTACCGGGCCCTCTTTAACGCCACGTATTCGGGACTGCTACAGCAGATTTGCCGCCGCATTTTGCAGGACGAAGAAATGCACCTGGCGCTGCACTGCCTGGCCATTCGGCAGCTGGCGGGCACGCGGCGCGGCCTGGGGGCCTGGCTGCGCCGCCTGGCCTACCGCGGGCTGCTGGCCGGCGCCGCGCTGGCCGTGTACGCCAGCTGCCGGCGCACGCTGCGGGCGGGCGGCTACCGCCTGGGCACCTACTGCGCCGCCCTGGCCGACGAGTACGCCCGCATCGAGCAAATGCAGCGGCCGGGTGCGCCGCTGGTGCTGCGCGGCAGCCCGGTGTCCGCTGCGGCCCCTGGCCCTGCCGCGCCGGCCGGCGCCTGGCAGTGGCCCCAGCCCAGCCAGCGCATAACTGCCGTAGCGCCATGAGGCAGCTGCTGTGGCTCTACCTGCGGGCCTGGCTGTGGGCCCAGTGGATGCGGCTGCCGGATTGGCCGCGCGTACCGCGGGCCTTTTGGGCCTGGCTGGGCCTAGGGGCGCTGTGCGTGCTAAGCCTAGTTTTTAGCGCCGAAATCTGGCCGCACACGCCCCAGGCCGACACCTGCGCCGGGCTGGGGCTAGCGCTGGCCGGGGGTGCCTGCGGCTGGCTGGTGCTGCGCGGCCTGTGGCGCTGGCTGGGGGCCCTGGGGCGCCAATACGCGGGCTGGCGCCGGGTGCTGTGGGTGGGGCTGCTGCTGTTGGGCGGGGGCGCGGTGCTGGCAGCCCTAACCAGCGCGGTGGCCCTAGGGGTGTTCATCGGCCTGCTGAGTACCATGGACTGGTCGGGCGCCGCCAGCTAAAGCGCAAGCGCAGCCCTAGGGCAACGGGTTATTGCTCAGCCGTCAGGCAATTATTTCGTTACTTGCGGTGCCACCCGTCTTGTTGCCCACCCATGCCCCGCACCCTGCTGCTTCTTTTGCTGGCCCTGGCCGTGGTGCTGGAAGCGGGCCTCACGGGCGGCGCCTTCTTCGCCCCCGCCTTCACGCTGCAAAAATTTGGGGCTACCTACGGGCCCAGCACGGCGTTTCTGACGTACATCGTGGCGTGGCTGCTGCTGGGCATTACGCTGGTGGCGGGGCTGGCCCTGGCCTGGGTGTGGCGCCGGCGGCGGGGCTACGCGGGGCTGTGCTACGTGCTGGGGCTGTGGTGGCTGGGCGTGGGCGTAGGCATCTACGCCACGTTTGGCCGGCCCGACAACCTGCTGCTCGATTCGCTCAAGGGCCTGCTGCTGGTCGTGCTCACGGCGTGGTGCCAGGCGCGCCGCGCGGTGGTGCAACGCTAGCGGGCCGCTCAGCTCTCTTATTCGTATACTCCTATACTTTCCCCCATACTTCTTCCCCCGTTGTTGGTATGCCCACCCGCTCGCACTCCGCCCTGCTGCCCGAGGTCAAGCGCCTATCTACGCTGGGGCGGGCCCTGGCGGCGCTGCAGCTGGTAAAGGAAACCCTGACCGTGGTGCTGCTAGGGTTGCCGCTGCTGGTGCAGCAGCCGGTGCTGGTGCCGGCGGTGCTGCCGGGGCTGGTGCTCTACCTCTACCGCTGGGGCATGGTGCTGGGGCAGGTGCCGCGCCGGGTGGCGCGCGTGGTGTGGGTGCTCACGCTGCTCGACGAGGTGTGGGGCCTTATCATCTACCACAGCGTGGTAAACGAGCCCACGGCCCGCCAATTGCGCTACCTCACTTGGAGCTACGGCCTCGGGCTCACCTTTACGGTGGCGGCCCTGGCCGAGATTTACCTGGGCCAGCGGCGCGAGCGGCGCCACCTGCGGGCACTGCTGCGGGCCGCTTAGCGTTAAGGCTGGCAGGTATCTTTGCGAACCGCCCCCGCCCTAGTCGTTCATGGCTGACGAAAATACAGTTCCTGCCTCCGCTGCCGCCCCCAATTCTGACCTGACCAACAAGCCGTTGGCCGCGCCCCGTGGCCGCCGCCGCGGTGGCGGCGCCCGCTGGGCAGTGCGCCTGGCCTGGGGCCTGTTTGTGGTGGTGGTGGGCGTGGTGCTGCTGTACCCGGCGCTGGTGCGCAGCAATTTTTTGTTTCTCTTCGGCAAATCGCCGGGCCTGGAGGAACTGGAAAACCCCAAAGTGGAGCAGCCCTCGGAGGTGCTCACCGCCGACGGGGTGCAGATTGGGCGCTACTTCCGCGAAAACCGCTCGCCGGTGCCGCTCAACGAGATGTCGCCCTGGCTCACCAAGGCCCTGATTGCCACCGAGGATGCCCGCTACTACGAGCACGCCGGCATCGACCCGCAGGCGCTGCTGTCCACGGTGTACTTCACGCTGCGCGGCGACAAGCGCGGGGGCTCCACCATCAGCCAGCAGCTGGCCAAAAACCTGTATAAAATCCGCCGGGGCGAGAGTCGCGGGGCCTTGGGCAGCGTGCCGGGCCTAGGGGTGGTGGTGGCCAAAACCAAGGAGTGGCTCACGGCCGTGGAGCTGGAGCGGCGCTACACCAAGCCCGAAATCCTGCGCATGTACCTCAATACGGTAGAGTACGGCTCGAACGCTTTTGGCATCAAGGTGGCGGCCAAGACGTTTTTCGGCACTACCCCCGACAGCCTGACGCCGGTGCAGGCGGCTACGCTTATTGGCGTGCTCAACAACCCCACGGCTTTCAACCCGCGCTTCCACCCGGCCGCCTCGCGCCGCCGCCGCAACGTGGTGCTGCAGCGCCTAGGCCAGGCCGGGGCCCTGAAGCCCGCCGAGGTGAAGGCCCTGCAAGCCGAGCCCATCGTGCTCGACTACCACGTGGAGCGGCACATCGACGGGCCCGATACCTACTTCCGCGGCGCCATTGGCCAGGCCGTGAGCAAGTGGTGCGACGCCCACGGTTACGACATGTACCGCGACGGGCTGCGCATCTACACCACCATCGACAGCCGCATGCAGGACCACGCCGAGGAGGCCGTGGCCGGGCGCATGAAAAGCTTGCAGCAGCAGTTCGACAACTTCTGGCGCAACAAGGGCCAAAACCCCTGGGTGGATGAGGAGGGCCACGAAATCCCGGACTTTATCGAAACCCAGATAAAACGCACCGAGAGCTACAAGAGCCTGGCCGCCCGCTACCGGGGCCAGCCCCAGCGCCTCGACTCGGCCCTGCACGCCAAGCGGCCGATGAAGGTGTTCACCTGGAAAAAGAAGGACCGCGATACCACCCTGGTGCTCTCGCCGCTCGACTCGCTGGCCTATTATAAGCACTTTTTGCAGGCCGGCATGATGACCATGGACCCCTACACCGGCGCTGTAAAGGCCTGGGTGGGCGGCCTGGACTACCGCTTCTTCCAGTACGACCACGTGAAGCAGGGCCGCCGCCAGGCCGGCTCCACCTTCAAGCCCTTCGTGTACCTCACGGCCCTGGCCAACGGCTACTCGCCCTGCGACCGCATCCGCGACCAGCGGGTGACCATCAACTACATCGAAAACGGCAAGCCCATGGAGTGGCAGCCCGACAACGTGACCCGCGAGTACACGGGCATCAACATGACGCTGCGCGCGGCCATGGCCCGCTCGGTGAACTCGGTAACGGCCCAGCTAACCGAAAAGGTGGGCTGGGGCAAGGTGGCCGACTACGCGCATAAAGTGGGCATTACCAGCCCCTTGCTGCCGGTGCCGAGCATCGGCCTAGGGAGCGCCGGCGACGTGAGTGTGTACGAGATGGTGGACGCCTACTCCACGTTTATGAACAGCGGCTTCCGCTCGCAGCCGCGCCTGCTGGCCCGCATCGAAGACCGCAACGGCAACGTCATCCAGCAGTTCGACCCGGTGCAGCGCCGGGCCATCACCCCCGAAACGGCCTGGCTGATGACCTACATGCTGCGCGGTGGCATGGAAGAAACCGGCGGCACCTCGCAGGGGCTGTGGGACTTCCCGGAGCTGTGGCACAAAGACAACCAGATTGGCGGCAAAACCGGCACCACCAGCAACTACTCCGATGGCTGGTACATGGGCCTGACTAAGGACCTGGTTTCGGGCGTGTGGGTGGGCGGCGAGGACCGCAGCATCCACTTCTTCCGCTCGCAGCAGGGCGAGGGTGGCCGCATGGCGCTGCCCGTTTTCGGCCGCTACATGGAGAAGATTTACCAGGACAAGGCCCTAGGGTACGACTACGGCCCCTTCCCCAAAGCCCCCGCCGACCTCAACAAGCGCCGCTACCAATGCGGCAGCACCGAGTACACCTCGCGCCGCCGCCGCTCCAGCACCGACACCACTGCCGCCGATGCCCTGCTGGAGCAGCTGAACGTGCGGGTGAAAGTGGATAGCTCGCGGTAGCGTCAATTAGTGGTTTAGTTGAGAGAAACTAATGCTGTCAGCGGGTCCATTACGGCTACTGGGCTGGCCTGGAAGCCCTTTGGGTCGCGCGTGACAATAGCCTCAGCCCCGGCGGCAATAGCCGCGAAAAGCTGCACGGCATCTTCAAAATCAGGGTAGCCTGCTTGCAGCGCCTGGCTAACGATGGTGCTATCCACGGTGGCTATTGTTACCTGAGCAGCCAAGTCAGCTAAGGCTTGCAGCGCTGGCTCTTTGCCGATAGCCTTGCTGAGTATGTAGTGCACGGTAACAAAAGTTAAGCCGGAAACGAGTAGCTCTAGTTGGCCATTTTGACCAGCTGCGAGCAGGCTTTCGGCTGCTTGGGCAAACGGAACTCGATTGAGCGCAAAATCCAGCACGATATTGCTATCCAGATAAAAGCGTCTCATAAGCCGTATTTCTCTTGAATACGCTCGGCTTCCCATTCTTGCGCCGACTTCTGCCGGTCGGCGAGGGAAAGGCCGGCCGCGATGCCCCGCAAGGCGTGTAGCGATGGGGGAACCGGAAACTTAGCGTATAAAGCAGCTGCCTCGGGCGAGGTGTAGCGAGTGGCTTCAGGGTCCCTCTGGGCCTGAGTTGCTGTGCCAGCCGTAAATTCAGGTGGCACCAGCTGCTGCTGAGATTTGTCCTGCACCAGCAGCTTATCTACCAGTTGCCCTAGGGAGAATTCAGCCGGTAGTTCCTGCGCGGCAGCAGTTAGTTTTTCGAGGGTCAGCATAAGAGTAGAACAAAAGGAAGCAGCTTAAAATTACCTCTAATCCTCCCGCACCCCAAAGCGCCACTCCGTGACGGAGCGGAACTGCTCGCCGGGGCGCAGCACGGTGCTGGGGAAGCCCGCGTGGTTGGGCGAGTCGGGGAAGTGCTGGGTTTCGAGGGCTAGGCCGGCGTGCGGGCCGTACACGATGCCTTGCTTGCCTACCAGGTTGCCGGTCAGCTGGTTGCCGGTGTAAAGCTGCAGGCCGGGCTGGTCGGTGTGCACGGCCAGGGTGCGGCCGCTGGTGGGCTCGTAGAGGGTGGCAGCTAGGGCGGGGCCTAGGCGCATGGCCTCGGCTAGTACCAGGTTGTGGTCGTAGCCGCCCGGCACCTGGCCCAGGCGTGCCCCTAGGGGGTGGGGTTGCCGAAAATCGAAGGGCGTGCCCGACACCGAAGCCAGCTCGCCGGTGGGTATCTGAGTGTCATCGACGGGCAGGTAGCGGTCGGCGGGCACCAGCAGCTCGTGGCCCAGAATGTCGCGGCCTGGGCCCAGGTTGAGGTTGAAGTACGTGTGGTTGGTGAGGTTGAGCACCGTGGGCTGCTCGGCGTAGGCCGAGTAGGTGAGGCGCACGGTGTTGGCGGCGGCCAGCACCTGGTACACCACCTGCACGTGCAGGGTACCGGGGTAGCCTTCCTCACCATCGGCGCTCCGGTAGTTGAGGGCCAGCGTCGGGCCCTCGTCGGTGGTGCCGGGCACGGCTTGCCACAGCCGCTTGTCGAAGCCTAGGGTGCCGCCGTGCAGCGAGTTGGGCGGGTCGTTGATAGGCAGCTGGTAGGGGTGCCCGTCGAGCGTAAACCGGCCCTGGGCAATGCGGTTGCCATAGCGCCCGATAAGGGCCCCGAAGTAGGGGTTCTCCTTTAGAAAAACCGGGTTGGTGTAGCCGGTTAGGGTGTCAAAGCCCAATACTACATCGCCGGGCTGGCCCTGGCGGTCGGGCACGTGCAGGCTTGTGACGTGCCCGCCGTAATTGGTCACGGTCAGGCGCAGGCCTAGGGTGTTTTCGAGCGTAAACAGCTCGGTGGCAGTGCCATCGGGAAGGGTGCCGAAGGGGAACATAGGTATAGTGACGAACTTCTAGTGACGAGTGACTACTGGTGGGCATTGCCTGGCCAAGCAACCTGCTAGCTGCCAGCGGCGACGTGGCTACAACGCAAGCCCTTCCGGCTAGGATACACTATTTTCTCCTTAATCACTGGTAGTTAGTCACTCGTCACTGGTAGTTCGTCACTAGTCATACATGCCGTAGTGGCTTACCTCCAGGTCGTCCTTGCTGGGCAGCTTGGGGAAGGGCGCGTGCGGCTCGGTCTGGTACCAGTAGGCCACCGAGGCCACGTCGTCGCGGGTGAGCAGGTAGCGGCCGTTGTAGCGCCAGCCCAGGCCCTGCACCGTCACGCGCAGGTCCTTGTCGAAGCGGATGGGGTCGGGCACGTGCCAGCGGTACATGCCGAAGCGCTGCTGCACGTTGTAGAGGCCATTGCCCTTAATCACCTGGTTGAGGCCGCCGTAGGGCGTGCAAAACGTCACGTACTCGCGCGTTTTCTTGTTCTCAAAGTTGTACGAGCCCAAGAAGTAGTCCTCCAGCCCGGTGTTGTTGATGGTGGGGTACTGCCCGTCGCCGTCGAGGTAAAACTTCACCTCGCCCTCGCCCCACCAATCGTTGCTGTGCGGGCTCCAGGCCAGGAAGGTGCCCACGTACTGCCCCCGGCCCTTTACGCCGTCCAGAATGACGTAGGGCACGCCAGCCGTCATGGGGTTTTGGCGCCGAAACTGGGCGTGGAAGTAGGCCGCGTCGGCCGGCACGTCGGTCAGCACGTAGTCCACCTGGTAATAGATGGTCATGGGCTCCTCGTCGATGTTGGTGAGCGTCATGCGGCAGCGCTTGCGGAAGGGCATCTGCCAGTACGAGGTAAAAGCCCGGCCGGGGCTGCTCAGGATGGGCAGCGAGTTGAGGTAGGACATTTCCTCCCAGCCCTGCCCAAAAAAGTCGCCCACCGGCACCTCAATCGAGGGCGTCGTCTCGTCGTCCCAGTACACGCGCAAAATCTCAAAGCGCCAGTGCCCGGTCGGCGTCATCCAAATGCGCTGCACGGCCCCCGGCCCGCTCATGTCGGCCAGCACGGCAGTTTCGCCGGGCTTGATGATGATGCTGGGGCTGATTTTCCAGCCGGGCCCCAGGTCGCGGGCGGCGTTTTTGCCAGTGCCCTCGGTGGCGCGGCTGCCCTGGCCCTTGCCCCCGGTGGGATTTTCAGGGCTGATGGAGCGGCTCTTGGCGTCCGACAGGCGGTAGAGGTTGCTCAAATCGGTGCTCAGGCCGTTGAACTTGCCCGATTGGCCTAGGGCGGCGGGGGCGGCTAGCAGCCAGAGGCCCGCCAGCCAAGCGTAGAAACGAAGCATAGGGTGGGGAGAAGAAAAGGGCCGGCACGGTAAGCGGCCTAGCTTTCAAAGACGTAGTTCCGCGCTTTCAGGTTGGGCGTAGCCGCGCGTGCCTGCCTTTTTATGGCCTGCCAATCGGCAGGCCGCCGCGCCGCTGGCCTCAACACCCCCCTAGGGTACCCCCGGCCCCGTAGGGGGCTACCACCAAAAACCGCCTGGCTTGCGCAAGGCAAACCAGGCGGTTTCGAATGAACAGGGCGAGCGAACTACTGCTGCGCTACCGGGGTGGCCGTGCTGGCCGTGATACCCACCGGGGCAGCCTTGGCCGACGAGTAGGCGGGGCAAGTTTTGCGGTTGCAGGCCCCTAGGCCCAGCGTAGCGGCCCCCAGGGCTAGGATAAACAGCTTTTTCATAAAATAATTGGGAGGTAAGTTGCGTGGTTTGGGTCCAAATATAAGGGCTTTTCGGCGGTCGAAACGGCTTGCCAGCCTGCTAACGTCCTAATTCCTTTAATAGTACTTTCCAAACCCGCCCATCTTGCTATTCGCCTAACTGGTGTAGCCCAGAATCTTCAGCATGCTAGCCGCGTCCTGCTTGGGCGCGAATACCTCGTCGGTGAGCGTGCCGTCGGCGGCGCGGCCCAGAATGACGTGTTTGGGGGCCGGAATGAGGCAGTGCTTGAGGCCGCCGTAGCCGCTGAGGCTTTCCTGGTAGGCGCCGGTGTGGAAGAAGCCCACGTAGAGCGGCTGGTTGGTAGGGGCCTCGTTGCGGGTGGGCTGCAGCTGGGGTAGGAAGGTCTGGTAGATGTGCTTCTCGGCGTTGTAGTAGTCCTGCGAGTCGCAGGTAAGGCCGCCGAGCTGAATCTTGCGGTAGGGGCGCTGCCAGCCGTTGAGGGCCAGCATGATGAAGCGCTGGTTGAGGGCCCAGGTGTCGGGCAGGTTGGTGATGAACGAGCCGTCAATCATGTACCACAGCTCCTTGTCGTTCTGCAGCTTCTCATCCAGAATCGAGTAGATAGTAACGCCGCTCTCGCCCACCGTGAAGATGCCGAACTCGGTGAAGATGTCGGGCTCGGGTACGCCCTCCTCGGCGCAGATGCGTTGGATAGTGCGCAGAATCTCGGCCACCATGTAGGCGTAGTCGTACTCCTTCTGGATGCTGGTTTGGATGGGCAGCCCGCCGCCAATGTCGATGGTAGTGAGCGTAGGGCACACCTTGCGCAGCTCGCAGTACTTGTGGATGAAGCGCGACAGCTCGGTCCAGTAATACGACGTGTCCTTGATGCCGCTGCTGATGAAGTAGTGCAGCATGGTCAGCTCGAAGCGCGGGTCGTTTTTAATCTGCTGCTCGTAGAGGGGTACCGCGTCGGCGTAGCGCACGCCCAGGCGCGAGGTGTAGAACTGGAAGCGCGGCTCCTCATCCGAGGCCAGGCGCAAACCCAGCTTCACCTTTTTGCCTTCCTGCACGTGCCCGAGGTAGTAGTCGATTTCGCCCGGCGAGTCCAGAATGGGTAGGCAGTTTACGAAGTCGTCGTTGAGCAGGGCCGTGATGTCGCGCTTGTACTCCTCGGTCTTGAACCCGTTGCAAATGATGTACTTATCCTTGCCAAATTTCCCTTCGCCGTAGAGCGTGCGAATGATGCTGATGTCGAACCAGGAGCTGGTTTCCAGGTGCACCTCATTCTTGAGCGCCTCTTCCAGGATGAAGCGGAAGTGCGACGACTTGGTGCAGTAGGCGTAGCTGTAGCGGCCGGTGTAGCCCGTCTTGGCAATGCCCTTCTCAAACCACTTGCGCGCCCGCCCTATCTGGGAGGTGATTTTGGGCAAATAAGTGAGTTTAAGCGGCGTGCCGTGCTTTTCTACCAGCGCCATCAGGTCGATGTCGTGGAAGAACAGCTCGTTGTCGCGCACCTGAAAGTCGGCGTTCGGGAAGTCGAAGGTTTGGGTAATGAGGTCCTGGTAGGTATCCATGGCGGGTGGTTGAGGAAGCTGATTGCCAGCTAAAAACGAACGTCATGCTGAGCTTGCCGAAGCATCTCTACCGCGTAAGGATGCTAACGCCTAGGGTTAGTTACGCGGTAGAGATGCTTCGGCAAGCTCAGCATGACGTTCGAATTAAACTTAGTAATTCAGCAGTCACTTACGACCTTTGTGGCCGGCGGTTCAAAAGTACCGCCGGGGGCCGGAACCAACCCGACCCCGCGCATCGGTTCTCGATGGAAGCGACATGGCTACGGCTCTTCGGGCCGCAAGGCAGCGCGCGGTGGCCCTAGGGCCCCGGCCGGTGCGCCTGCCTCATTCTGCTTGCTTCCCACCCGATGAAAAAAATAAAAATCCTGGAAGTCCGCTCCGAGCTGGGGGCCGGCACCCGCGGCAGCAGCCTCGGGCCCGACGCCCTGCGCATTGCCTGCCTCAACCAGGGCTCCGACTACTTCCGGCGCTACAACTCGGTGACGGTGCCCGACCTCAACTACGTGCTTTTCGACAAGGACCACTTCCCGCTGGCCCACCACCTCGACGCCATCTACACGGTGCAGAAAAGCGTGGCCAGCACCGTGGAGCAGACGCTGCGCTTCGGCGAGTTTCCGATTATCCTCAGCGGCGACCACTCTAGCGCCAACGCCACTATTGCCGGCATCAAGGCCGCCTACCCCAGCAAGACCCTAGGGGTAATTTGGATTGACGCGCACGCCGACATCCACTCGCCCTACACCACGCCCAGCGGCAACGTGCACGGCATGCCGCTGGCCGCAGCCCTGGGCGAGGATAACCGCGCCTGCCAGCGCCAGCAGCCCGATGCCGAAACCGAGTTTTTCTGGCGCCGCCTCCAAAACCTGGCTGAGCCCGGCCCCAAGCTGCTGCCCCAGCACCTGGTGTATGTGGCCGTGCGCGATACCGAGCCCGAGGAAGAAGCCATCATCGAACGTCTGGGCATCAGGTGGATACGCCTGCCCGAAATCCAGGAAAAGGGCAGCCGCCAGCTCACCCGCGAAATTTACGAGCACCTGCGCTTCTGCGACTTGGTGTACATCTCGTTCGACGTAGACAGCCTCGACTCGCGCTTCAGCAAGGGCACCGGCACGCCCGTCGAGGACGGCCTGTTTTTGTCGGAAGGCGAAAACCTGTGCCAAGATTTACTGGAAAACAGCCGCGTGGTGTGTTTCGAGATGGGCGAAATTAACCCCACCCTCGACCACGAAAATACGATGGCTCACAACGCCTTCGGCATCTTGGAAAAAGCCACCGCCGCCATCGAAAAGCGCCTGCGCCTGGACGAGGTAATAAGCCGATAGGGTTAAATGTGCGAATGAGAAAATGTGGTGAATATAGAAATTGCTCCCGTAGCCATTTCGGTAGTCACAGAAGTAATTTCTACATTCACCACATTTTCTCATTCGCACATTTAAATTACTTATTGTACTGGCTGATAAATGCAAACGCCCCTAAGGTATAGACCGTTACAGAAGAGAAGTGGTCGCCGCCCTGAATAGGATGCAGCTCGACCTGGGTGGCACCGCGCCGCTGCATGGCGTCGTAGGCGTCCTGCGAGTTAAAAAACGGCACGTAGTCGTCGGCCGTGCCGTGGAAGAGGGCCAGGGGCGCGGTTGGCTTCCAGTCGTAGATGTCGTTGGCGGTTAAGGTGTTGTTGAGCGCCGCGTCGCTATTGTCCAGCACTGCCTGGCGGAAGGCGGGCGCGAACAGCTGGCTCGGCTGGCTGGGCACGGCGCCAAACGGATTGGCTTGCAGCTGGGTGGCGTAGGGCTCCTGGTAGTAGAACGAGTAGGGGCGGTTGAGGCCGTACACCCGGTCGTAGGTGCGCAGCACCCACACGTAAGTGCTCAGGAAGTTGAGCGGCTGCGTGCTTTGCAGGATGTAGCGGGCGAAGGCCGACTTGTGGTAGGCGCCCGCGCCGGGCGCGCTGGCCGTCACGGGCAGGGTGGCGGCGTAATTGTCCTGCAAATACTTGTGCAGGGCCAGGGTGGCGTAGCCGCCCTCGGAGTAGCCCACCAGAAAGTTTTTTTGGTTGACCTGGACGCTTTGCTGCTGGCAGAACTCGCGGGTGGCGCGCAGCATGTCGGCCGAGGTGCTGGCCAGCGAGGCGGCGTGCTCGTAGGGGTGGGGCAGGGTTTTCGACTCGCCGTAGCCCAGGTAGTCGGGCGCCGACACCACGTAGCCCGCCGAGGCCAGCACCGACACCACCGCCCACACGTCGGAGCCCTGGGCGTAGTAGGAGGGCGCCTGGTTTTCGCTGCTAGGTGCCAGGGTGCCGTGCTGGTAGCTGAGCACCGGCAGGGCCACCGGGGCCGTGGGCACCAGCGCCGCGCCCGAGGCCGTAACCACTTGCCCATCCGTGTTGTGGGTGCGGTAGGTGAGGCGGTACACCCGCAGGGGATAGCGGGCCAGGGTAGCCACCAGCGGCACGCCGGGCACCCGGCCGGCCAGGTCGGCGGTACTCACTTGGGCCACCAGCGTGCTGCCCACGAGCACCGGCGCGTCGGCCTCGGGCGTGGTGGTAGTGGTGGGGTCGGGCGCGTTGGTTTTGCAGGCGGGCGCGGCCAGCAGGGTGAAAGCGGCCAGCCACAGGGCGCGCGGCTTTAGAAGGAATGAACGGAACATGAATAGCTAGGGTAAGTGGGGCTTTAACAGCGGCGGGGGCCTAGGGGGTTCAGTGGGGCGGGCTATAAAGCGACGCTGCCCGGTGCCGTACCTTTGCCCTCGTGCAACAGCTCGAACAAACCCTAAAAAACGCCCTCAACGAAGCCGCCAAGGCAGTTTTCGGGCAAGAAATTCCCGCCGCTAGCCTCGCGCTTCAGCCCACGCGCAAAGACTTTGCCGGCAGCTTCACCCTCGTCACGTTTCCGCTCACTAAAGCCTTTGGCAAGGGCCCCGAGCAAATCGGCCAGGCCCTGGGCGAGTGGCTGCAAGCCCACGAGCCTGCCATTAGCGGCTACAACGTGGTGAAGGGCTTTCTCAACCTCGAAATTGCCGATGCCGAGTGGCTGCGGCTTTTTGCCGAGCTGCAAAGCCAGCCGGCCGGCGCCCCGGTGCTCTTCGAGGGGCCGCGGCGCGTAGTGGTGGAGTACTCCTCGCCCAACACCAACAAGCCCCTGCACCTAGGGCACTTGCGCAATAACTTCTTGGGCTACAGCGTGGCCCAGATACTGGCCGCCACCGGCGCCACCGTCACCAAGGCCAACCTGGTCAACGACCGCGGCATCCACATCTGCAAGTCGATGCTGGCCTACCTGCGCTTCGGCCACGGCGAAACACCGGAGAGCGCGGGCATCAAGGGCGACCACCTGGCCGGCAAGTACTACGTGCTGTTCGACAAGCACTATCGCGAAGAAATCAAGCAGCTCGAAGCCGAAGGCGTGGCTCCGGAAATAGCCAAAAAGCAGGCCCCGCTGATGCTCGATGCCCAAAAAATGCTGCAGCAGTGGGAAGCCGGCGACGAGGAAATTATGGCCCTCTGGCACCGCATGAACGGCTGGGTGTACGACGGCTTCAACGAGACCTACCGCGCCATCGGCGTTGATTTCGACAAGTTTTACTACGAGTCGGGTACCTACCTGCTGGGCAAGGAGCGCGTGGAGGAGGGCCTGGCCAAGGGCGTCTTTTACAAGAAAGACGACGGCTCGGTGTGGATTGACCTCCAAGAAGAAGGCCTCGACGAGAAGCTATTACTGCGCGCCGACGGCACCAGCGTCTACATCACCCAGGACCTGGGCACGGCCGAGCTGAAATACCAGGATTTCGGTTATGACAGCAGCGTGTACGTCATTGGCGACGAGCAGAACTATCACATGCAGGTGCTGCAAGCCACCCTCAAAAAGCTGGGCAAGCCCTACGCTGCGGCCATCCACCACCTCAGCTACGGCATGGTGGATTTGCCCTCGGGCAAGATGAAAAGCCGCGAAGGCACCGTGGTAGACGCCGACGAGCTGGTGAACGAAGTAGTGGAGGCCGCCCGCCAGGCCACCCTCGGAAAAGGCAAAATCGAAGGCCTGGGCGAAGAAGAGCAGGCCGAGCTGTTCCACACCCTAGGGCTGGGTGCGCTCAAGTACTACCTGCTGAAGGTGGACCCCAAGAAGCGGATGCTGTTCAACCCGGCCGAGTCGGTACGGCTAGAAGGCGATACGGGGCCGTTTGTGCAGTATAGCTACGCGCGCATTGCAGCCATCCGGCGCCGGGCCGCCGAGCAGGGCATTGCCGAAACCACCGATTTCAGTGCCCTAGGGGCGTTGCACGCCACCGAAAGCGGCTTGGTGCAGGAGCTGGCCCGCTATGCCAGCGTGGTGGCCGACGCAGCACGCAATTATTCGCCCGCCGTGGTGGCGCAGTACGCCTACGACGTAGCGAAAGCCTACAACCGCTTCTACACTGAAGTATCGATTTTCAACGAGCCGGATGCGCTGCGCAAAGCCTTCCGCGTGGCCCTCTCGGCCCGCACCGCTGATACTCTCAAAACCGGCTTAGGCCTGCTCGGTATCGAGGTGCCCGAGCGGATGTAAGGGGTTGATTGTGACGTAAGAACGTCCTGCTGAGCTTGGCGAAGCATCTCTACCACGCCGTCAAGAAATCGTAGCAACGACCTTAGACGGCGTGGTAGAGATGCTTCGCCAAGCTCAGCAGGACGTTCTTTAATACTAAAACTAACAAGCAACTATTATGAAAAGCGTAGCCATTTACTGCGGCAGCAGCGGCGGCAACCAGCCCTTGTATGCCCAGCAGGCGCAGGCCATGGGCCAGGAGCTAGCGCGGCGCGGCCTCACGCTGGTGTACGGCGGTGGGCGGGTGGGCTTGATGGGCGCCGTGGCCGATGCCGCCCTAGGGGCCGGCGGCCGGGTGGTGGGCGTTATTCCAAAGTTCTTGGCCGACAAGGAACTGGCCCACACCGGCTGCACCGAGCTGCATGTGGTAGACACCATGCACCAGCGCAAGCTGCTGATGGCCGACCTGGCCGAGGGCTTCGTGGCCATGCCCGGCGGCTTCGGCACCCTGGAGGAGCTGTTTGAGGTGCTGACCTGGGGCCAGCTGGGCCTGCACGGCAAGCCGGTGGGGCTGCTCAACGTGGCGGGCTTCTACGACCCGCTGCTGGCGCTGCTCGACCACATGGTGGGCCAGGCGCTGCTGCGCGACGAAAACCGCCAGCAGCTGCTGCAAAGCGCCAGCGTGCCGGCTCTGCTCGACGCCATGGCTGCCTACCGCCCTGCGCGCCTGGAGAAGTGGCTGGATGAGAACAAGGTGTAGATGTAGAAAGACGTAAAAACTAGGCGGTCATGCTGAGCTTGCCGAAGCATCTCTACTGAACAACGTCTGCGAACGATTGTGGTAGAGATGCCTCGGCAAGCTCAGCATGACCGCCTAGTTTTTACGTCTTTCTACAGTTTCCACATTACCGGGCCAGCCGAATGCCGGTGAACTGCCAGCGCTTATCGGCCTGGAAGAAGTTGCGGTAGGTGAGGCGGATGTGGTTTTCGGGCGTGGCGCACGAGCCGCCGCGCAGCACCAGCTGGTTGACCATGAACTTGCCGTTGTACTCGCCCAGGGCGCCCGCGGCGCGGCGGTAGCCGGGGTAGGGGTGGTAGGCCGAGTAGGTCCACTCCCAGCAGTCGCCCAGCAGCTGGTGGCACTGGGTGGGGTCGGCGTCGGGGGCCAGGGGCTGCGGGTCGTAGAGGCCGCTTTCGAGCCAGGTGCCGCCCCGGGTGGTAGCTCCGAAGTAGCGGGCCGCCACTTCCCACTCGGCTTCGGTGAGTAGGCGCGCCCCGGCCCACTGCGCGTAGGCGTCGGCCTCGTAGAAGCTCACGTGCGACACGGGCGCGGCCAGCGGCAACGGCTCCAGGCCCCTGGGGCCGTAGCGCAACCATTGGCCGTCAGCGGCTTGCGACCAGTAGAGCGGGGCCGTCCAGTTTTCGCGGTTCACCAAGTCCCAGCCCTCGCCCAGCCAGAACTGAAACTGCCGGTAGCCGCCCGCCTCAATGAAGCGCAGGTAGTCGGCGTTGGTCACCAGCCGGTTTTGCAGCTCGAAGGGCGCCACCAATACCTCGTGCACCGGCAGCTCATTATCAAACGAAAACCCCTCGGCCTGGTGCCCTAGGGCATAAATGCCGCCCGGCACCGGCAGCCAGGTAGCGTCGGGCAAGGCGGCCGAAGTGGGTGCTGCGGTTGCCTCGCTCGCCAGGTAGCCCGGCGCCAATGGGTTGGTGCTCAGAATGTACTTGATATCCGTCGCCAGCAGCTCCTGGTGCTGCTGCTCGTGGTGCAGGCCTAGCTCCAGCAGTTCGGCGGCCAGCGGCGGCAGCGTGTCGAGCTGGGCCAGCAGGCGGGCCATGTGCTCGTCCACGTAGGCGCGGTACTGCTGCACGTCCGAGAGCGGGGGGCGCGAGAGGGTGCCCCGGTCGGCGCGGTTGACGCGGCTGCCCAGCGAGTTGTAGTACGAGTTGAAGAGGTAGGCGTACTGCGGGTTATACACCTGGTAGCCCGGCAGAAACTGCCCCAGCAGCATGGTTTCCCAAAACCAGGTGGTGTGGGCCAGGTGCCACTTGGGCGGGCTCACGTCGGGCGAGGGCTGCACCACGGTATCCTCGGGCAGCAGGGGCTGCACTAGGGCCACGGTTTGCTGCCGCACGGCGGGGTAGGTGGGGGCGGGCACGGTGGCCGCAATGGTGGGCAGCGGCAGCGAAGAGGTGTCGAAAGCCATAGGACAACCAGGAAAAAGCATATGGATACGTGTAAGCCTAACCGACAATCCCCCGTCGGGGTTATCGCTCTAGGGCACCAGGAAGGCTAACGCGCTACTAGCGTTAGGTTACTGCATCGCTAGCGCTGGGTTGGTAGTTACGAACCAGTTGCGTATAAATACGTACTTTAAATAAAAAATACTAAAAAATCAGGTAAATGGAATCTAAGTAAATACTAAGTCAGTTTGCATGATACGCTCGCTTCCCGACGAGCATCGGCATTTTTTAGCTTACATTCTCGCATATGGATTCGTTGAACCAAGAAGTAAAGAAGGCGCTGCTCAAGAACACCACTAAAACGGCCAAGCGCCCCGCGCGGCGCATTGGCGAAAAAGCCCGCCGCGGCTTTGCGGCCATGTCGCCCGAGCAGCAGCGTGACATTGCTAGCCGGGGCGGCCGGGCCTCGCACGAAAGCGGCCGCGGCCACCGCTTCTCCACCGAAGAGGCCCGCGCCGCCGGCCGCAAAGGCGGCCAAATTAGCCGCCGCGGCCCCAAGAAAGTCGCGTAGCTTTTCGAATTAGCGCGGCAGCTTCTGCCGCCAGCGAGTAGCGCAGGCCAAGCGGCTTGCGCTATTTTGCGTTCATGCTCCTCCTTTCTTACCAGCGCCGGGCGCTGCGCTTCAATTTCCCGGCCCGCACCTCGCGCGGCGCGCTCACCGAGCACGTCGCCTACTACCTGCGCCTGCACGACGCCCGCCAGCCCGCGGTAGTGGGCTGGGGCGAGGCAGCCCCCCTGGCTGGCCTCAGCCCCGACTACGGCCCCGCTTTCGAAGCGCAGGTAGCGGCCCTGTGCCAGCAGTTCAACCAGGCCCGGCACGCTACGCTAACGGCTGCCGACGCGGCGGCCCTGGTGCCGGCCGCGCTGCCCGCCCTGCGCTTCGCCCTCGAAACGGCGGCTCTCGACCTAGCCGGCGGCGGGCGCCACCAGCTGTACGCCAACAACTTCAGCGCGGGCCGGGCCGGCCTGCCCATCAACGGGCTGGTGTGGATGGGCGACGCCGCCTTTATGCGCACCCAGATTCGGCAGAAGCTGGCCGCCGGCTACCAGTGCCTGAAGCTGAAAATCGGTAGCCTCGACTTTGATACCGAGCTGGCGCTGCTGGCCGAAATTCGGGCCGAGGCCGGGCCCCAGGAACTGGTGCTGCGCGTGGATGCCAACGGGGCCTTCGCGCCCGCCGAGGCCCTAGGCAAGCTCGAGCGCCTAGCGCAGTTCGACTTGCACTCCATCGAGCAGCCGATTGCGGCGGGGCAGTGGCCCGCCCTGGCCGAGCTGGCCCGTCACTCGCCGGTGCCCATCGCCCTCGATGAGGAATTGATTGGCCTGGTGGACCCCGCCCGGCAGGCGGCGCTGCTAAGCCAGGTGCGCCCGCCCTACCTGGTGCTCAAGCCCACGCTGCTGGGCGGCCACGCCGCCACCCGCCGCTGGGTAGCCCTGGCCGAGGCCGCCGGCATTGGCTGGTGGCTGACCTCGGCCTTGGAGTCGAACATTGGGCTGAACGCCGTGGCCCAGCTCACGGGTGAGTACGACGTGGCCGGCTTCGCGCAGGGCCTGGGCACCGGCCAATTGTATTATAACAACGTGGCGGCCCCGCTCAGCATTGCCGCAGGCACCTTGCGCTACGACCCCGCGGGCCCCTGGGAAACCCCCTAGGGACCCGACACTACGGCACCCGGATAAAAAGGTTGGAAATTTTGATAAAGCATTGTAGCTTTAGGTAATCTCCCACCCCGGACTACCTACTCTCATGCTTCGCCGGGCTACCGCTTTGTTTGCCGCGTGGCGCCTGCTGGCGGCCCTAGGGCTGCTGCTGGCGGCCGCGCCCGCCTGGGCCCAGCCCACGGCCGGGCCTGCCGGCCCGTTTGTGTTTAGCCGGGCTGGCCGCCAGCAGGCGCGCCTCAAGTTCTTCACCCAGCGCAACCTCATTATCGTGTCGGCCAAGCTCAATGGGGTGGGCCCGCTGAATTTCTTGCTCGATACGGGCGTGGCTACCAGCCTGCTCACCGACCCCGCCGTGGCCGACTCGCTGCACCTGCACCACGGCACCGACTACAAAGTAATGGGCGTGGGCGGCAGCGACTCGGGCATTCGGGCCTACGAAGCCGACAGCGTGGCGGTGACGATGGCCGACGCCGGGGTGCTGGCGCCGCACCTTAGCTGGCTGGTGCTTAGCAGCGACGTGCTCGACCTGTCGGGCTACGTGGGCATGCGGATTCACGGGCTGCTGGGGGCCGATTTCTTTCGCTCGTTCGTGGTCACTATTCGGCCCGAGCAGTTTGAGCTGGTGCTGCACAACCCCGCCACCTACCGCGCCCCCAGGGGCAAGCACTGGGCCACGCTGCCGCTGCGCTTCGAGCAGGGCAAGCCCTACGTGACGGCCCAGGTGAAGCAGCTGGCCACCGGCGCCGAGGCGCTGCCCCTGCAGCTGGTGCTCGACACCGGCGCGGGCCACGCCCTGAGCCTGGAAACCAACGCCGACCGCCGCCTGCACCTGCCGGCTACCTGCCTGCGCACCGACTTGGGCCGCGGCCTGTCGGGCATCGTGAGCGGGGCGCTGGGCCGGGTGGCCGCCGTGCAGCTGGGCCAGTACCAGCTGCCGCAGGTGCTCACCTCCTTCCCCGACTCCAGCCAGGTGCACCAGCGCCTCTCGACCCGCGAGCGCGCCCTGCGCCAGGGCAACCTGGGCTACGAGGTACTCAAGCGCTTCACCTGCGTTATCGACTATTCGCGCCACCAGCTGCTGCTGCGGCCCACGGCGGCCCTGCGCGAGCCCTTTGAGCACGATATGAGCGGCATCGACCTGATGGCCATTGGCCAGGACTACCGCCGCTACCTGGTGCAGCGCGTGCTGCCCGGCTCGCCGGCCGACGATGCGGGCATCCAGCCCGAGGAGGAGCTGATGAGCATCAACTTCACGCCCGTCACGGCCTACTCCATTAGCGAGGTAAACCGGATGCTGCACTCCGAGGACGGCCGCCTGCTGGTGCTGGTGCTGCGCCGCCCCAACGGCAACCTGCACCCCGCCGCCGTGCGCCTCAAGCGCCGGATTTGAGGTAGATGAGTAGATGAGTGAAACAGGTCGTCATGCTGAGCCCCGCGAAGCATCTCTACCGAACGATACCCTAGGGGCGCGGTAGAGATGCTTCGCGGGGCTCAGCATGACGGCCTGCTTCACTCATCTACTACCTTACTGACCTACTAAGAACACGGCATTGCTGAACAGCAGCTTGCCGCTTTGCCAGAAGGCGCGAAATAGAGGGTTGTCGCCAAGGTATACCACCTGGCCGCGGCCCAGGGCCTGGGTGCCCAGCACGAAGGTGTCGCTCAATTCTTTGCGGACCTTGCTGCCGGTGAAGCCCGCGTAGTAGGCGTCCTTCTTGATGACGCCCACGTTCCAGCCGCCCTTGCCCAGGAAGCGGTAGTTGAGGGGCGTGCGCACCAGGGCGGCGTAGGTGTCGCCGTAGCCAAAGGCCAGCGGGTGGGTGTTGTCGAGCTGCACCTTGTAGATGCTGCCTAGGGCCTGCTCCTCGGCGCTTTCGCGCTCGGCGGCGCCGTATTTTTTCAGGGCCGAATAGGGTTTATCGCGCTCGATTTTCTTGATGGCGGTCGAGTCTACGGCCTTGGTTTTCAGCAGGAAATCGCGCTTATTGGCCAGGAACTTGGCGGCGCCCTCTAGGGCAATGAGCTTGCCGCCGCCGCGCACCCAGGCCTTGAGGCCGTCGAGCGCCGCGGTGGGGTAAATATCCTGGTAGTTGCCGTCGGGCAGGATGAGCACGTCAATCTTGCTCATATTTACCCGGCTTAGGTAGTCGGCGCCCAGCACCGTGATGGGGTAGCCGAGCTGCTGCTCGAAGAAGTACCACACCTCGCCAAAGGCCGTAGCGTCGGTGCCGGTGCCGGCCACCACGGCCACGGTGGGCATCTTCACAAAGTGTACCGAGCCCGAGCCCAGGTCCTTGCCCGTGGTGCTGAAGCCCGACTTCACGGCCCGCACCACCGTGCCCGCCGAGTCGGCCTGGCTGCGCACCAGCTGGTCAAATTTGGTCCCTAGGGTCTCGTTGCCGGTGCGGGTGATGATGAGCGTGCCGGGCGCGTACTTCTGGCCCTCGGCCTCGAAGGCTTCTTCGGCGTAGCGCACCTTTACTTTTTGCTGCAGCAAACGGGTCAAAAAGCGCACGTCCTGCAGGTTGTTCCAGCGGGCTAGGTAGGCGTAGGGCTGGGCCTGGGCCTCGGCCGTGCCTTTCACAATGGCCGGCGCGGGGGTAGGGCCGCTGGCGTCGAGGCGCTGGGTGAGGGCGTAGGCCTTCACCCCAAACGAGTAGGGCAGGGCCCACGACGTGATGTCGTAAGTGAGCGAGTCTTCCAGCTGGGGCCGGGGCTCGAACAGCACCTTTACCAGCGTCGATTTGGGCTGGTACATGCTGATGAGCACGTCGTGGGGCTGCACGGTCACGTCCTCGGTTTTGCCACTCAGGTAGCTGTAGGCCTTGGTTTTGACTTGCTTGGGCGCAAAGCCGTACGCGATGCGCTGGCGCTCGAGGTACTGCGTGAGCATGCGCAGCTGGCCGGGGTCATTGCCCGAGGCCAGCACGTAGGTTTTGTAGGTGCCGGCGGGCTTGGTTTTGGCGGTCGAAAAGTAGCTTTGAAACTCGCGCAGCAGCTCGTCGTGCCGCTCACTGGTGGCCTGCAGGGTAGCGCGGCTGGCGGCGTGGTGGTGGGCAATGCGCTGCCCTAGGGTCAGGGTGTCGCCGTCGGGCCGGGCGTAGCGCACGCCGCCCGCGCCGCCGCCGCCCTGCTCGTAGGTCATGCCGATGGCCCCGTTGAAGCTCGGCCAGGTGTCGCCGTAGGTGGGCGCGTACAGGTCGTAGGTTTCGCGGGTGAAATACAGCCAGTTATTCTTGTCGAACGTGGCCCGGTTGTAGTCACCAATCACGCCCTGAAACTTGCGCTGGAACGCCGTGATATCCTGGTGATACGGCTTGGCCGCCGGCGAGAAGTAGTACGAGCTGTTGGGCCCCATCTCGTGGAAGTCGGCGTGCACCTGGGGCAGCCACTGATTGTAGAGCACGATGCGCTGGCGGCTTTCCTGCTGGGTTTGCCAGGCCCAGTCGCGGTTCAGGTCGAAGTAGTAGTGGTTGTAGCGGCCGCCGGGCCAGGGCTCGTGGTGCTCCCAGCTGTCGGGGGCGGGGTTGGCGCTTTGGTTGCGCACGCGGTTGTACCAGTTCACGTAGCGGTCGTGGCCGTCGGGGTTCACGCAGGGGTCCAGGAGCACCACCGTGTTCTTGAGCCAGCCCTGCACCTGCGCGTCCTGGGGGTTGGCCAGGTCGTAGAGCACGTCCATCACGGCCTCGCTGCTCACGGCCTCGTTGCCGTGCACGTTGTAGCTCAGCCAGCACACGGCCGGCAGGGCGGTGCTGCCCGCGCCCGCGCTTAGGCTGGCCAGGCGCTGGTTATTCTGCTGAATGTCAGCCAGCCGGCCAAAGTTTTCGGCGCTGGCCACCTCAATCACTTCCAGCGGGCGGTGCTCGTAGGTGCTGCCGTAGGGCACCACCTTCATGCGGCCCGGCGCGTGGGCCACCACGTGGGCGGCGTAGCGCAGCACGTCGGCTTGGGGCGTGAAGCGGCTGCCCAGGGCATAGCCCAAAAACTGGCTGGGCGTGAGCAGCGGCCCGGCCGCATCGGCCGCGTTTTGCGCGTGGGCGCCGTAGCCAAAGAGGCCCAGCAAGCCCGCCAGCAGCCAGGAGCGCTGCAGCGTCGAAATGGGGAATAACCTGCCGTGTCGTAGAAAATTCATCAAGCAGTAGAAGTGGAGTTGGCAAAAAAGACAGGAGCGCCGCGCGCAAAGATGCAGGCGAAGCTGATTAATCTGCACTATTTTGAGGTTAAGCGAGCAGTGCAAGCCTTAGGGCGGCGCTGGTTCGCAAACCACCGGGCAGCTATCGGCACAAATTGCGCTGGGCGGGCTGCCTCATCTTCGTGCGCAACTATTTCCTCACTCGTCCTTCCGCGCTTCCATGACCAGACTAGCTGCTTTGCTGCCGGTTGCCGCAACGGGTTGGCTGCTGACTTTCGCCACCACCGGCAAGCAGCCAGCCGGCTCGCGCCCCTTTCCGCTCGCGCTTCCCCCCACTGCTGCCGTGGCCGCGCCCCAGGCCGAGCGCGGCCCTAGGGAGCGCATCTCCCTCAACGAAGGCTGGAGATTCTACCGCTACGGCCCGGCCGCCACGCCCGACAGCCTGATTTATGACGTGCGCCCCGAGGTGCGCAACGAGCAAGACAGCAAAGCCGCCGACTCCCGGCCCACCGAAGCCGTAGCAGTGGCCGCCACCCAAACCGTGCTGAAGCCGTGGATTCTGCCCACCGGCAACGACTTCATTCGTGACCCGGCCCGGCGGCACGCCCGGCCGGCCGGCAACCCGGGCGGGCACTTCCCATTTGTGCAGGCCGGCTTCGACGACACGCAGTGGGAGCGCGTGACGCTGCCGCACGACTGGGCTAGCAAGGGGCCGTTTTACGCGGGCGAGGGCGTACCCATTGGCGGTGGCATGGGCCGGCTGCCGGTGCAGGGCGTGGCCTGGTACCGCCGCAAGCTGGCGGTGCCGGCCACCGACGCGGGCCGCACCTTCTACCTCGACGTGGAAGGCGCCATGTCCTACGCCATGGTGTGGCTGAACGGCCAGCTGGTGGGCGGCTGGCCCTACGGCTATTCATCGTGGCGCCTCGACCTGACGCCGTACATCAAGCCGGGCCAGGAAAACCAGCTGGCCATTCGGCTGGATAATCCGCCGGCCTCGGCGCGCTGGTACCCCGGCGCGGGCCTCTACCGCAACGTGTGGCTGACCAAGGTAAACCCCGTGCACGTGGGGCAGTGGGGCACCACCGTTACCACCCCTAGGGTCAGCAAAACCGCCGCGACGGTGAGCCTCCGCGTGGCGGTAGCTAATAAAGGCGCTAGCGACCAGCGCGTTGACGTAGCCACCGAAATTTACCAGCTCAGCGCCCAGGGCGAGAAAACCGGCCGGCCCGTGGCCCGCCTGCCGCTGGCCACGGCCACCGTGCGGGCCCAGGCCACCGACACGGTGGCGGGCGTCGTTACCATCGCCAACCCGCGGCTGTGGGGCCCGCCGCCCACCCAAACGCCCAACCGCTACGTGGCCGTCACCACCCTGTTGGCCCAGGGCAAAGCGCTGGATGTGTACGAGACGCCCTTTGGCATCCGGGAGGTGCGGTTTGAGCCCGATAAAGGCTTGTTTGTCAACGGCGAGCATATCCTCGTTAAGGGTGCCAACCAGCACCACGACCTAGGGCCCCTAGGGGCCGCGTTCAACGAGCGGGCGGCCGAGCGGCAGCTGCAGCTGCTGCGCGCGATGGGCTGCAACGCCGTGCGCATGTCGCACAACCCGCCCGCGCCCGAGCTGCTGGCGCTGACCGACCGCCTGGGCTTTCTGGTGCTGGACGAGATTTTTGACTGCTGGGAGTTGAAAAAGACGCCCCTCGACTTCCACCTCATCTTCCCCGACTGGCACGAGCCGGACCTGCGCGCCCTCATCCGCCGCGACCGCAACAGCCCCTCGGTGGTGCTGTGGAGCTTCGGCAACGAAGTAGGCGAGCAGTACACCGGCGAAAAGGGCGCCGCCGTAGCCCGCGAGCTGTACGCCATTGCCAAGCAGGAAGACCCCACGCGCCCCACCACCGTGGCCATGAACTACGCCAAGCCCGACATGCCCCTGCCTGCCGTGGCCGACGTTATCAGCCTCAACTACCAGGGCGAGGGCATCCGCAACGGCGGGGCCTACGCCGGGCTCAAGGGCATCAGCACGCCGCCGCTGTTTCCGGCTTTCCACCAAAAATTTCCCGGTAAGATGATACTCAGCAGCGAGAACGCCTCGGCCCTGAGCAGCCGGGGCGAGTTCCTGTTTCCGGTGTATCCGGGCAACAGCGCGCCCGTGGCCGACGGGCAGGGCGGCAACTCTACCACGCACCAGGTAAGCGCCTACGAGCTGTACTCGGTCGATTTCGGCGCCTCGGCCGACAAGGTATTCGCCACCCTCGACCAGCACCCCTACGTGGCGGGCGGCTTCGTCTGGACTGGCTGGGATTACCTGGGCGAGCCCACGCCCTACTATTCGTCGCGCAGCTCCTACTCGGGCATCATCGACCTGGCCGGCTTCCCCAAAGAGCGCTTCTACCTCTACCAAAGCTACTGGCGCCCCGAGCTGCCGATGGCCCACCTGCTGCCCCACTGGAACTGGCCCCAGCGCCGGGGCCAGCCCACGCCCGTGCACGTGTTCACCTCTGGCGACGAGGCCGAGCTATTCCTCAACGGGAAGACCCTAGGCCGCAAAAAGAAGGCGGCGGGCGAATACCGCCTGCGCTGGGACGACGTGGTGTACGCCCCCGGCGAGCTGCGGGTGGTGGCCTACAAACACGGCCGGCGCTGGGCCGAAGACCGGGTGCGGACCACCGGCGAGCCTAGGCAGGTAACGCTGGCGGCCGACCGCCACACCCTGCAAGCCACCGGCGAGGACCTGGTGTTCATCACCGCGCAGCTCACCGATAAAGACGGCCGGCCCGTGCCCACCGCCGCGAATAAAGTGGCGTTTTCCGTGGAAGGCCCCGGCGAGCTGGTGGCCACCGGCAACGGCGACGCGGCCAATCTGGTGTCGTTTGCCTCGCCCGCCCGCGAAGCGTTCAATGGCAAGTGCCTCGTCATTGTGCGGGCCAGAAAAGGGGCGGCGGGTACCATTATGGTGCGGGCGCAGTCGGGCGGCCTGGCGGGGGGCAGCGTCTCGGTGCAAGTGAGGTGACTCTTGGCGGCAAGGGCTGCGCGGGTGCGTAACCCCACCCCCCGGCCCCCTCCCCTTCGGGAGAGGGGGAGCCACGGCGGCATACTTGTTTGCTTACATTAATCATTCGTCAGGCTCCTCCTCTCCCGGAGGGGAGGGGGCCGGAGGGTGGGATTACGCACCTGGGCGGCCACGCGAAGCACAGCCGAAGCAGCTTTTCTGCGCTGTTAGACGACATTCTACTGGCTCAGGCGAACAGCTTTGATAAGCTGCCCGTGGCCGCCTTTGTGGTAATTTTCTAATGCCTCGTGCAAATCAGCCTACTTATGCCCAACTACCTACTCCTGCTTGCCGCCCTTGCCCTGCCGCTGGCCGCACCAGCCCAACCCGCCCCGCACCCCCTAGGCCTGCGTGACCTCGCCCAGCTGCGCGACGTGGCCGACCCCAACCTCGCGCCCGATGGCGCCTGGGTGGCCTACACCGTGAGCCGCGTGGACACCGCCGCCGACAAGCGCGATACCGATGTGTGGATGGCCCGCACCGACGGCTCGCAGAACCTGCGGGTGACGACCAGCCCGGCTGGCGAGAGCAAGCCCCGCTTCAGCCCCGACGGCAAGTACCTGAGCTTCGTATCGGGCCGCGGCGAGGCCGACGGGGGCAACGCCCAGCTCTGGCTGCTGCCCCGCGCCGGCGGCGAAGCCGAGAAAGTGACCAAGCTCAAGGGCAGCGTGTCGGACTACGTGTGGAGCCCCGACGGGCAGCGCCTCGTGCTGGTTACCAAGGATGCCGACCCCGACTCGCTCACCGCCGCCCAGAAGGCGCAGCGCAAAACCGCGCCGGTTATCGTCATCAACCGCTTCCAGTTCAAGGAGGACGTGGATGGCTACCTCAACAGCCAGCGCCAGCACCTGTACTTGTTCGACGTGGCCACGCGCCGCCTCAGCAAGCTGACCAGCGGCCCCTACGACGAGTACCTGCCCGCCTGGAGCCCCGACGGCAAACAGCTGGTATTCAGTAGTAAGCGCGGGCCCGACCCCGACCGCCACGATAACTACGACCTGCTGCTGGTGGACGCGCAACCCGGCGCGCAGCCTAGGCCCCTGCTGAGCACCGACGTGCCCGAGAGCGCCCCCAACTACCGCAGCCGCCCCGCCTGGAGCCCCGACGGCCGCCGCATCGCCTTCGTGCAGGGCGGCCCCAAAGAGCAGCTCGTGTACGCCCTGCACCAGCTGATGGTGGTGGACGTGGCCGGCGGTCCGGCCCGCCCGCTCACCGCCGGCCTCGACCGCAACACCACCCAGCCGCAATGGGCGCCCGACGGCAAAAGCGTATACTTCCTGCTCGAAGATGACCGCGCCGAGTCGCTGATGCGGGTGCCGGCCGGGGGCGGCAAGCTGGAGAAGGTGCTGGCCGGTCCGCGCCAGGTGGCCGCCTTCGATGTGAGCGGGCGCGGGCCGGTGGTCGTGCTCACGAGCCAGCCCCAGCAGCCCGCCGAAGTGTTTGCGCTCGGCAAAAAGGAGGAATTACGGCCGCTTTCCAAGCAGAACGACGCCTGGCGGCGCACCGTGGCCCTAGGGGCCGTGGAGCCCATGCAGGCTAAAAGCAAGGATGGCACGCTGGTGAGTGGCTTCGTGGTGCGGCCGGTGGGCTACCAGGCGGGCCGCAAGTACCCCACGCTGCTGCGCATTCACGGCGGGCCGGTATCGCAGTTCGGCTACGGCTTCTCGTTTGAGTGGCAGTACTTTGCGGCCAACGGCTACGCCGTGGTGGTGGCCAACCCGCGCGGCAGCTCGGGCCGCGGCCTAGAGTACAGCAAGGCCATTTATGCCGACTGGGGCAACAAGGATACCGACGACGTGCTGGCCGTGGTAGATTATGCGGTCGCGCAAGGCCTAGCCGACCCCGACCGCCTGGGGGTGGGCGGCTGGAGCTACGGCGGCATCATGACCGACCAGGTAATTGCCCGCGACCAGCGCTTTAAGGCCGCCGTGAGCGGCGCCAGCATTGCCAACGTGCTGGCCGGCTACGGCACCGACCAGTACATCCGCGACTATGAAACCGAGCTGGGCACGCCCTGGAAAAACCCCGACGTGTACATGCGCGTGTCGTACCCCTTCTTCCACGCCGATAAAATCAAGACGCCCACCCTGTTTATGTGCGGCGAAAAGGACTTCAACGTGCCCCTGCTCAACACCGAGCAGCTATACCAGGCCCTGCAAAGCCTGCGCGTGCCCACCGAGCTGGTCATCTACCCCGGCCAGTTCCACGGCTTCACCACCCCCAGCTACATCAAGGACCGCTACGCCCGCTACCTGGCCTGGTACGACAAGTACCTGCAGCCCAAGCAAAGCCCAACCGGCGCGGCAGCTAGTAGCGGCAAGTAGCGCAGCGGGTCCGCTGCGCAGGGGCGAGCAGTTTCCGAATTACTCGGCGTTCGTTGGCTGACTATCTTACTTGTCCTGCCCAAGCAGGCTAGCTCAATGCTGCTGGGGCCGTTGCCCCAAGCCAGCACGAGCACTTGCGCCCCCGGCTACGGGTAGCGGGGGGGCGCATAAGATGATTGATAGGAAATACTAGATAAATAGGGGAATTGATAGTAGGTAGCTAGGCAACGAAAGTAGCTTTGCTTGCTTTATTTTCACTGTTTATTTAGACATATATGGGTATAATTAGACTATTACTAGCAATGGCGGTACTAATTGACCATGCTAGTTCCGCGCGCGGGTTTCACCTCGTTACGGGGTCAGTAGCGGTAGAAGCTTTTTTTATGATTTCCGGCTTTTACATGGCTTTGGTACTCAATGAAAAATATATAAAAGAAAATAGCTCATACAGTCTTTTTATCAGTCAGCGCCTCCTGCGCCTGTACCCCATCTACTGGGTAGTACTGGGCTTAACCGTAGCAATAAGCGCTGTATTATTAGGGAGTAAAGGCTATCCGCTTAAGCTAGAGGCTTATTTGCAAGCGTCTCACTTAACGCCGGTTACCTGGCTGGTGCTGGGATGGTCCAACTTAGTAATCATCGGCCAAGACGCCCTGATGTTTCTGGGTCTCGATAAGGCGAGTGGCCAGCTGTATTGGACCGCAGACTTTCATGCTACTGCCAGCCCGCAGGTTTGGCAGTTTTTATTTGTGCACCAAGCCTGGAGCCTGAGTATTGAAATTGCCTTTTATTTAATGGCGCCCTTTTTAATGCGTCGCCACACGGGCGTGCTTTTACTGCTTACTATCCTTGGCATCGGCCTGCGCATTTACATCTACCATATTGGGCTGCGTAACGACCCCTGGAGCTACCGTTTTTTACCCTGCGAATTAGCTTTTTTCTTCACCGGTGGCTTAGCCTATCGCGCCTATGCGCAGCTAAAGCGGCGGGCTATTCCACGCGCCGTATTGTGGCTGGCATTAACTACCGTCGTTGGTTTTATTATGAGCTATAGTTTCCTGCCCCCAACGTATTTAGTGCAGATACTTTTTTACGTGTGCTTTGCAGTGGCCCTACCCTTTAATTTTCTGCTCACTAAAAAATCAAGCTGGGACTATAAAATCGGCGAACTGTCCTACCCTTTTTACATCTCGCACGTGCTGGTGCTTCTGCTATTTTGGTACTTGTCGCCCGAGTTGCATTCCATGCGCGAAAAAATGGTTTTCGCCCTCGCCCTCCTCACGACTAATATCTTGTTTTCTATGCTGCTCGTGCGCTTCGTGGCCGAGCCCGTCGAGCGTTTGCGCCAGCGCCGCATCAAGAAAAGCGCGGCTATTCTAACGGTCCCTGCCGTCTGGAATGAGGCCTAGGTTGCGAGAGGCAGCCTGCTCACGCGCCGAAAACAACACGTCCTGCTCAACTGGCGGCCACCAGCTGAGCAGGACGTGTTGTTTTTCCTAAACGGCTTTACACCACCACGTTCACCATGCGGCCGGGCACTACTACTACCTTCTTCACCGGCTTGCCCTCGGCGAAGCGGGCTACGAAGTCGGATTCGCGGATGGCGGCCTCGATGTCGGCGGCGGTGGCGGTAGCGGCAAACTCGCGCTGCTCGCGCACCTTGCCGTTGATGGCCAGCGGGTAGGTCACGTTGGCTTCCACCAGGTACTCCTCGCGGAACTCGGGGTAGCTGGCGAAGCTGATGCTGTCGGGGTGTCCTAGGGCCTGCCACAGCTCCTCGGTGAGGTGGGGGGCAAAGGGCGAGAGCAGCACGGTGAGCGGCTCTAGGATGGCGCGCTTGCGGGTGCCGAGGGCCGTTAGCTCGTTCACGGCAATCATGAAGGTGCTTACGCTGGTGTTGAAGCTGAACTTCTCCACGTCCTGCGCCACCTTCTGGATGACGCGGTGCAGCACCTTCAGCTCGGCCGGGGTGGCCGGCTCGTCGCTGACGGCCAGGGCGCCATCCTCGGGGTAAAACAGGCGCCAGAACTTCTTGAGGAAGCCGCCCACGCCCGTAATGCCGTTGGTATTCCAGGGCTTGAACTGCTCCAGCGGCCCTAGGAACATCTCGTACAGGCGCAGCGCATCGGCACCGAATTTCTCAATCAGCACATCGGGGTTCACCACGTTGTACTTCGACTTCGACATCTTCTCGATTTCGACGCCACAGACGTAGTTACCATCCTTGTTTGTGATGAGAATGGCATTCTTCAAATCGTCGCGCCATTGTTGGAAACCATCCTGATTTAGAATATCATTCTCAACAAGGCTGACATCGACATGAATTGGTGTAGGATTGAAAGCGTCAAAATCAGGACCCATTGGCTCGTATTTGACCCCAGGAAAAAGCTTGCCAAGTTTTTCCTGTGCATCCTGAAACTGGATAGCAACGCTTTCCTCAGCTGCATCTTTAACTTCTGTTGAACCAGAAGTTATTTGCAGCATTACATCGTGAGAAATAAACGCTTGTGGGATGTAATCAGATGAGTTGCTGCCAGCCTCTTCGTAATCATACTTGTACTCATAATCTATCCGATACACAAAATTCGACCGGCCCAAAATCATCCCCTGGTTTATCAGCTTCTGGAAGGGCTCGGGCGAGTGCACCAGGCCTAGGTCTTTCAGGAACAGGTACCAGAAGCGGGAGTAGAGCAGGTGGCCGGTGGCGTGCTCGGCGCCGCCCAGGTACAAATCCACCTGGCCCCAGTACTCCTCGGCGGCCTCGCTCACGAAGCGGGCGGCGTTGTGCGGGTCCATGTAGCGCAGGTAGTACCACGACGAGCCGGCCCAGCCGGGCATAGTGCTCAGCTCGTACTCGTACTGGCCCTGGTACTTCCAGTTTTTGGCGCGGCCCAGGGGCGGCTCGCCGGTTTCGGTGGGCCGGTACTCGTCGATTTCGGGCAGCACCAGCGGCAGCTCGCTTTCGGGCAGGCCGTAGGCGGTGCCGTCTTTGTAATAAATCGGAATGGGCTCGCCCCAGTAGCGCTGGCGGCCAAAAATGGCGTCGCGCAGGCGGAAGTTCACCTTGCCGCGCCCTAGGCCCTTATCCTCCAAAAAGGCGATGAGCTTGGCCGTAGCTTCCTTGTAGCCCAGCCCGTCGATGATGCCCGAGTTCACGTAGCGGCCCTCCTTGGTGGGGTCGGCCTGCTCGTCCAGGTTCTGCTGCGCGTCGGTCACTTGCACGATGGGCAGGTCGAAGTGCGTGGCAAAGAGGTAGTCACGCTGGTCGCCGCTGGGCACGGCCATCACGGCGCCGGTGCCGTAGCCGGCCAGCACGTAGTCGGCCAGCCAGATGGGCACGGGCGCGCCGTTCACCGGGTTCTGAGCGTAGGCGCCCGTAAACACCCCCGACACCTGCTTCACGTCGGCCATGCGGTCGCGCTCCGAGCGGCGCTTGGTGGCGGCCACGTACTCGTCCACGGCCGCGCGCTGCTCGGGCGTCGTCAGCAGCGGCACCAGCTCGTGCTCGGGCGCCAGCACCAGGAAGGTGGCGCCGTAGATGGTATCAACGCGGGTAGTATATACCTTAATATCAGCGCCCTGGTGCTCAGCCACCGGGAAGGTCACCTCAGCCCCGATGCTCCGGCCAATCCAGTTGCGCTGCATCTCCTTCACGGCGTCGGGCCAGTCGAGGGCGTCGAGGCCCTGCAATAGGCGGTCGGCGTAGGCCGTAATGCGCAGGTTCCACTGCGGCATCAGGCGGCGCTCCACCGGGTAGCCGCCGCGCTCCGAAAGGCCGTCCTTCACCTCGTCGTTGCTGAGCACCGTGCCTAGGGCCGGGCACCAGTTCACGTAGGTATCTTGCTGGTAGGCCAGGCGGTAGGGCAGCAGCGCCGCCATGCGGGCCGGCTCGTCCATTCCATTCCACTCGGCGGCCGAGAAGGCGGGGCGCTCGGTTTCGTCGCCGGCCGCGCGCACACCCGCGCTGCCCTGCGCGGCAAAGTGCGCCGCCAGGTCGGCAATGGACTCGGCCCGGTCGGTAGCCAGGTTGTACCAGCTGTTGAAGAGCTGCAGGAAAATCCACTGCGTCCATTTATAGTAGGCGGGGTCCGAAGTCCGCACCTCGCGCTCCCAGTCGTAGCTGAAACCTAGCTGCTGCAGCTGCCGGATGTAGGTCTCGATGTTCTTCTCCGTGGTAACGGCCGGATGCTGGCCGGTCTGGATGGCGTACTGCTCGGCGGGCAGCCCAAACGAGTCGAAGCCCATGGGGTGCAGCACGTTGCGGCCCTGCAGGCGCTGGTAGCGCGCCACAATGTCGGAGGCGATGTAGCCTAGGGGGTGGCCCACGTGCAAACCCGCCCCGCTGGGGTAGGGAAACATGTCGAGCACGTAGTACTTGGGCTTGCTAGAGTCGTTGGCGGCGCGGAACGTTTGGTGCTGCTGCCAGTAGGCTTGCCACTTTTTTTCAATCTCTTGGGGGCGGTAGGCGGGCATTTCTCGGGGCGTTGTATAGGAGAACAAAGGTAGGGCCAGGGTAGCCGGCACGAAATGCCTTGGGCGCCGGCCGCGCCCCTAGGGACCGGGTGCCCGCTCCAGCCCCTCGGCTAAGCTGCTTGCCGGGCCTAAGCAAGCTAGCTGGCCGCGCGGCGCCACGCCAGTAAAAGTTTTAGTATTTAAGATAGGCGCAATTGTCTGATTCAGGCTAGCCTGAATAAACAATTAATATTGGTTATGTCATATTTATAAAACGGATAAAAGATAAATTTCATAAGAACTATAATCCCTTAACCCAGCAGTTATAAACTACTTTTTAAAATATAGTAAGTGTTTAGGCACGGCAGTTATATAATCTAATCTATTAAAATTAAGCATATTATAAACTTAAATCTAGAATTGTTACTAAAACTTATTGCTTATTATCCAAATTAATGCAAGACCTTTCTTTCAGATAGAAAAAGATGGCTTTTAGAAAAAAGTGCAAAAATTATTTGCACTTTCAAAAATAACCTTTCTATATTTGTCATGAGTTCAGCAGCTCAATTATTGCATTATATATGGAATATAACAACTACGAAACTGCTATCAACGCATTGCTACAGGCCAATCAGGGAGTGCTACCCAAGCTGGATACCTATGTATGTGTTGCCCTTGCCGGCGTGGTGCCCAGCCTGCCCGCCCACCTCACGGTGGCCGAGCTGCTGGCTCTGGCCCTGGCCGAGATTGGGGCCGAGGCGGCCCTGGCCGAACCGGTACTTGCCACGCCGGTCCCGGCCCGCCCCAAGCTCAAGCTACCCGCCAACCTGCACTACCAGGGCCGGCCGCTAGTGCTGACGGAGCTACTGGAATGGGCAGTCGAATCGGTTAATTAGGTTACGCTACTTATCTTATAACAAGGTTGCTACCAAGGTGCTACAGGTTGCTATAAGTTTAGTTTGCAGGTTGTTAGGTTAAGCATTATGGATAGAATAGGGTGCTAATGAGCGGAATAGGAGGCTAGGTTAACAGTTGCTAGATTATAAGAGGATTAGGTAAGGAGTTAGGTTAGAAGTTGCTACGGCATAGGGTGTTAGCAAGCATATGGGAGGCTAGGCTAGAAGTTGCTATGTTAGGGAAATACAAAAGCTATAAGTTGCTACGAAGTCCAGGTAGGAGTGGGGAATAGGTAATTAAGAATCAATAGGTTGAGCTAGATTACGTTATCATTAGCCAGGTTGCTAGTACTTATTTCACTGCTGAATTCCTAAAAGGCTGCCAGTTATTGGCAGCCTTTTTTTGTGCGGCGGGGGCTAGGGCCAGCGGGCCTTGGGCAAATGCCGGCCGGCCGGGCGAACTTTGTGTTTGGGCAGCCCTGGCCAGGGGCGGCCGCTGCTTATGGCCCGCATTCCGAAAGAAACCGTTGACCAGATACTCTACACCGCCGATATCCTGGAGGTGGTGGGCGACTACGTGCCCCTCAAGCGCAAGGGCGGCCAGAACTACTGGGCCTGCTGCCCGTTTCACCACGAAAAGTCGCCCTCGTTTTCAGTAAACCCCAGCAAGGGGCTTTATAAGTGCTTTGGCTGCGGCAAGGCGGGCGGGGTGGTGCAGTTCGTGATGGACATCGAGGGCACCAGCTATCCCGAAGCCCTGCGCGCGCTGGCCAAGAAGTACGGCGTGGCCGTGCCTGAGGAAGAGGAGCGCACCCCCGAGGAGCAGCTCATTCAAAACGAGCGCGACTCGCAGTACATCGTATCGAGCTGGGCCAAAGACCACTACCACGGCCTGCTGCTCAAAACCGAGGAGGGCATGGGCGTGGGCTACGGCTACCTGCGCGAGCGCGGCCTGAACCTAACCACCATCCAAACCTTCGAGCTGGGCTACTCGCTCGACCAGTGGGACGACCTGCTGAAAGCGGCCGAGGCGGCGGGCTACCAGCTCAAGTACCTCGAAAAAACTGGCCTCGTGGTGCAGCGCCAGGACGAGCAGGGCCACGACACCGGCCGGCGCTACGACCGCTTCCGGGGCCGCGTCATGTTCCCGATTCATAATATCTCGGGCCGGGTGGTGGGCTTCGGGGCGCGCACGCTCAAGCGCGACGACAAGATGGCGAAGTACCTCAACTCGCCCGAGTCGGAGATTTACCACAAGTCGGACGTGCTCTACGGGCTGTTTCAGGCCCGGCAGGCCATCCGGCAGGAGGAGCTGTGCTACCTCGTGGAGGGCTACCTCGACGTGCTGAGTTTGCACCAGGGCGGCATCAAGAACGTGGTAGCCTCGTCGGGCACTTCGCTCACGGAAGGCCAAATCCGGCTCATCCGGCGCTATACCGAGAATGTGACGGTGCTCTACGACGGCGACGCGGCCGGCATCAAGGCCAGCTTGCGCGGCGTAGACCTGCTGCTCGAGGGCGGGCTCAACGTGCGCGTGGTGCTATTTCCGGATGGCGACGACCCCGACAGCTACATCCGCAAGGTGGGCGACCAGCGCTTTGCCGCCTACGTCGAGCAGCAGAGCCAGGACTTTATCGCTTTCAAAACCACGCTGGTAGCCCGCGAGGCCAGCCACGACCCAGTGAAGAAGGCCGAGGCCATCCGCGACGTGCTGCACAGCATTGCCAAGGTGCCCGATGGGCTCAAGCGCCAGGTGTTTTTGCAGCAAACGGCCGCCACCTTCGGCATGGACGAGCAGGTGATTATCACCGAGTATAACAAGCTGCTCAAGGCCGCGCCGGCTGCTAAGGTCACGCCCGGCCCTAGGGCTGCCCCCGCCCCCAGGGAGGCCCCGGCGCCCCCGGCCACGGCCGCGCCGGGCCCGCTGGGCAGCCCGGCCAGCCCGGTGCCGCCCGCCGTGGCCACCGGCCAGCGCCCGCTCACGCCCGAGGAGGAAATCGAGATTGCTATGTACGGCGCCGCCCACGGCTCGCCCGAGGAGGCGGCCCAGCTGGCCGGGCCCTTCGCCAGCGAGGACGAGCTGGCCCACCCGCCCAACGTGCTCACGCAGTGCGAGCAGGCGGTGCTGCGCCTGCTGGTGCTCTACGGGCCCCACGAGCTGCACGAGGGCGTGTCGGTGGCGCACTACTTGCTGAGCCAGCTCGAGGGCACGCCCCTGCAAAACCCGCTCTACGCCCAGCTCTGGGACGAGTGCCGCGCGGCCTTTTTGCAGGGCCAGCTGCCCGACATGCGCCTGCTGGCCCACCACGAAAATGCCGCCGTGCGCTCGCTGCTGGCCGATTTTGCCACCGAGCGCTACGACCTGAGCCCCAACTGGCGCATCAAGGACATCTACGTGCCCACCGAGCTGAACCTGCTGCAGCTGGCCTGCGACAACGCTATTCTGCGCCTCAACAAGTGCCACGTGCAGCTCGAGCGCCAGCAGTGCCTGGCCAGCCTCAACGACGCGGGCCTGGATGAGAACGAGAAGCTCAATGCCCTGCTGCGCTACAACGAGCTCACCAAGCTCGACGGCCAGCTGGCCCAGATGCTGGGCACGGTAGTAGCGCGCAACGTGTAGGCGCCTATTTCGTTGTTAACAGGAGAACGTCATGCTGAGCTTGCCGAAGCATCTCTACCGAACAACCCGACTGGCGCGGTAGAGATGCTTCGGCAAGCTCAGCATGACGTTCTTTTTGATTGCCAATTGTTAAATGTTAAAGCAACTTAATCTTTCCCGCCTCTACCTGGCCCTAGGGCTGCTGGTGTTCAGCTTTGGGGTGGGCATCGCGGGCTTTATGGGCCTGGAGCGCTTCAACTTCGTCGATGCGTTCTACATGACCGTGATTACGGCCTCCACGGTAGGCTTTGGCGAAGTGCACCCGCTCTCCGACGGGGGGCGCATCTTCGTTTCGTTTTACATTCTCTTCAACCTGCTGGTGGTGGCCTACCTCGTGTCGGTGCTCACCACGTACATCTTCGACGGCGAGCTGCGCCACCTTTTCCGCATGATTCGGGCCGACCAAGAAATCAAGAGCTTCCGCAACCACGTCATTGTCTGCGGCTTCGGGCGCAACGGCTACAAGGCCTACGATGAGCTGCGCCACAGCGGCACGCGGGCCGTGGTAGTGGAGCAAAACCAGCAGCTGCTGGCCGCGGCCAACGACGCTGGCCACCTGCAGATTCCGGCCGTATTCGGCGACGCTACCCTCGACAGCACCCTGCGCCAGGCGGGCATCGAGCACGCCCGCGCCCTCATCACGGCCCTGCCCAAGGATGCCGACAACGTGTTCGTGGCCCTCACCGCCCGCGAGCTGAACCCGCACCTCGTCATTATTGCCCGCGCCAGCGCCCGCAGCAGCGTCAGTAAGCTCATTTCGGCCGGGGCCAACTCGGTGGTGCTGCCCGACGAGATTGGCGGTTCGCACATGGCCAACTTGGTCATTCGGCCCGAGGTTATCAAGTTTCTGGACATGATTTCGGGCCTCGACCCCAACAAGCTGCGCCTGGAAGAAATGTCGTTTAGCGACTTGAAGCCCACGCTACGCGGCCAAAGCATCCGGGAGCTGGATGTGCGCTCGCGCACCGGCGCCAACGTGATTGCCTTGCGCCAAGGAGCTGATGGCGAACTGGTAGTGAGCCCCGCCGCCGACTACCGCCCCGCCGCCGGCGACGTGCTGCTAGTGCTCGGCAACGACCAGCAGATACAAGCGCTGCACCAGCAGTTTAAGTAAGTGAGCGGCCCTAGGGGGTAGTTAAGAAGTAAGGTAATGGGGCCAAAAAGCACGTCATGCTGAGCGCAGCCGAAGCATCTCTACCACGCCGTATTGTTCGGTAGAGATGCTTCGGCTGCGCTCAGCATGACGTGCTTTTTGGCCTCCAATAGCCCTAGGGCCACCCGCCTACTACGAGCTGCCGCCGCCCTTCGAGTCGTCGTTGCGGATGGAGCGGCGCTGGCGCTGGCCGCCGGCCGACACCTGCCCGAAGCGGTAGTTGAAGGCCAGGCGCACCGTGCGCTGGTACTGATAGCTGACGCTGGTGCTGGCAAACTGGTCGGTGGTGGTTTCGGTGCGAAACTCGCGGCCGGGGCTCAGGAAGTTGCTGGCGTTCAGCGTCAGGTCGGCTTTCTCGTTGAGTAGCGTGCGCTTCAGGGCCAGCGAGTAGTAGCGGTAGCCGGTGTAGCGCGACTGCAGCTGCACGCCGCCCGTGCTGCCCCCGCCGAAGCCTTGGATGGTGTAGAGTTTGTTGATTTTCCACGACCCATTGAACCCCAGGTTGGCCGTGAGCAGGCTGGTGGTGCGGTCGAGGGCGCGGCTGTTGAGGCGGGTGTAGTCGAGCGAGAGGTTAGCGCTCAGGTTCACGGCTTGCACGGGCTTGAGCGAGCCGTAGAAGCTCAGGCCGTAGTTGGTGTTGGTGGCCAGGTTGCCGTAGGTGGTTTCGGAGCGGGCCAGGGCCTCGTTGTAGCGGTTGTAGCGCTCGATGGAGTTGCCCACGTAGCGCACGTAGGCCGAGGCGTTGAGCGAAGTTTTCTTGCCGAAGGTGCTGTACGTCAGCTCGGTCGAGTTGGCCAGCTCCGGCGACAGCTCGGGGTTGCCGTAGTACACGCTGTTGGGCGTGCTTTGGTTGACGTAGGGGTTGAGGTAGTAGATGTTGGGGCGCTGGATGCGGCGCGAGTAACTCAGGCGCAGCGTGTGGCCCGGCTCCTTGAGCGTGCGCGTGGCGCTCACGCTGGGCAGCACGTTGAGGTAGGAATTGGTGAAATCGGTAGCCGCTCCCGAAAACTCGCCCGCGATGTGCGTGTATTCCAGGCGGGCCCCTAGGCTCAGGGCGTACTTCTTGCCCGCCGCCATATTAAACGTGCCGTAGGCGGCGCCCACATCCTGCTGGTAGTCAAAGGCATTGGAGCGGCGCGGGCTGCGCGCAAAGTCGCCCTGCCGGGCCAGTAGCAGCGTGTCGAGGCCGTAGTCGCTGCTCACGCCCCGCAAAATGGCCTTGGCGCCCACCTCTAGGGTGTTTTTCTCCGAAAAAGGGTGGGTGTAGTCGGTTTGCAGGGTGGTTTCGAGGTTGCGGGCCAGGTTGCTGCTGCGCTCCTGGTACTCGAGCGGCCCCTGCTCGATGGTGGGGGCGCGGTACTGGCTCAGGGCGTAGCGGCTGGTGTTGGTGTTGCGCGTGTGCTGGGCCAGCACGCTCCACTCGCGCCTAGGGTGGTCGGGCCCGAAGGTGCGGGTATAGGCCGCGTTCAGGTCGTAGCTGCGGCTTTGCGAGCGCTGGTTGATGTCGCGGGCGTAGAGCGTATCGAGCGCCGGCAGCCCGCCCGTGTACTGCGTAAACACGGCCTGGGGCGAGGCATTCTGGTACAGGTTGCCGTTGGCGCTCAGCGTAAGGCTGTGCAGCGGCGAGGGGTCGTAGGTCAACTCTATTTGCCCGTAGCCGCCCCCGCCCTGGCTGTTAGAGGTGGTTTGCTGGGTCAGCTGCCCGTTGCCAGCGGGCCCGAAGTCGGTGCGGTCGAGGCTGGAGCGGTAGGGGTAGGTGTTGTAGAAGCTGCTGAGGCGGGTGTTCAAACCCAGCTTGCCGCGCCGGGTGTTCAGCGAGCCGTTCAGGCTTTGGTTGCGGTTGCCCACCGCCGCGCCCACGCTGCCGTTGGTGCCTTCCAGGGTGTTCTTTTTCAGCACGATGTTGATAACGCCGCCCGAGCCCTCGCCGTCGTAGCGGGCCGAGGGCGAGGTCACCACCTCAATGGCCTTAATCTGGTCGGCCGGAATCTGTTTGAGCGCGTCGGCCAGGTTGCCGTTGAGCATGGCCGAGGGCTTGTTGTTGACTAGAATGCGCAAGTTGGAGGTGCCGCGCAGCTGCACGTTGCCGTCCACGTCCACGTTGAGCAGGGGCGTCTTGCGCAGCACGTCGGCCGCCGTGCCGCCCGCGTTGGTGCCGTCCTGCTCGGCGTTGTACACCAGGCGGTCGGGCTTGCTTTCCACCAGCGGCTTTTGGCCCACCACGGTCACTTCACCCAGCTTTTGGGCAGCCGCTTGCAGTGTGAGCACCCCTAGGGCGGTGGCGTCGCTCCCCACCACCACGGGCAGCACGTGCGGCCGGTAGCCCACGAAGCTCACTTGCAAACGAAAATTGCCGGCCGGCAGCTTCTTCAACTCGAAGCGGCCTTGGTCGTCGCAGGTGGTGCTGGCCAGCGGCGCCGTGCCCGCGGCCGGCAGCAGAATAACGGTGGCGTACTCGACCGGCTTGTGGGTGGTGGAGTCCTGCACCAAGCCGCGCAGCTGGCCGGTGCCCGCTACCGGCCTGGGAGTGGTGGCTGGGGAGGCGGTTTGGGCCCGCGCGCCAGCGCTAGCCAAGCCCAGCACCAGGCCCAGGGCCAGCGTGCGCGTAAAAGTTTGTTTCATTAGCAGAGGCCAGCCAGGCGGGCTAGGGTAGGGGTGCGGCGCCGGAATGTGGGCTGCGCTACCGGCCAACTGCCAGGCTTAGCCGACGGTTGGTAGAAGCGGCAAGCCATTTTTTTTGGGCGATTAGCTGATTAGCTACAGAGTTGCCTTGCCAACGCCGAAGGTTGCAAGCAGCCGCATACCGAGCGTGAAATAATCGTGAAAATCAGTAGAAATACCGTTAAGGCAATCCGCCCAGCGGGGCCGGGCTCGCCTGGTACGCCGCCCTGGCCCTAGGCCTGCCAACCGGGGCAAGCCCCCGGCGCCGGGCTGCGCGGCCTGCCTCTGTACGCCTAATAGGCCCCGGCAGCCCCGGCGCGCGCCCTATTTTTGCCGCTCTATGCACATTCTACAGGTAAGCCCTAGGGTGCCCTTTCCGCTGCACGACGGCGGGGCCATTGGCATCTACAACATCACCAAGGGGCTGCTGGAGGCGGGGCACCGCGTCACGATGCTGGCCCTCAACACGCCCAAGCACCACCAGCCGGCCGACGTGCTGGCCCACCTAGGCCCCCATTTCCGGCTGGTGACGGTGGACGTGGACACCCGCCTGCGGCCGCTGCGGGCGCTGGCCAACCTGCTGCTGCCCGCGCGGCAAGTGCTGGGGGTGACGACGCGCCTGCCCTACAACGTGGAGCGCTTCGTGAGCCCGGCCGTGGCCCGGCGCCTCACCGAGCTGCTGCACGCCGAGCCGTTCGATATCGTGCAGTTTGAGGGGAGCTTCGTGGTTTGGTACGCCGGCTATCTGAGCCTAATGGAGCGCCAGCAGGCGCAGCCCAACGGGCCCGCCCTGCCTCCGCTGGTGGTGCGGGCGCACAACGTAGAGTACCGCATTTGGGAAACGCTGGCGCAGGGCGAGCGCAACCCTTTGAAAAAGTGGTATTTTCAGCACCTGGCCCGGCGCATGAAGTCCTTTGAGCGGTGGTCTTTGCACCGCGTCGATGCCGTGGCCGCCATCACGCCCGAGGATATTGCCCGCTTGCAGGCCCTAGGGTGCCCGGTGCCCCTGGCCCTGGTGCCGGCCGCCGTCGAGCTGGGCGCCTTCCAGCCCGACCTCGCCGCCCGGCCCCGGTCGCACACCGCGTTTATGATTGGCTCGCTGAACTGGCTGCCCAACCTGGAGGGGCTGGAGTGGCTGCTGCGCGAGGTGTGGCCCGCCGTGCACGCCGAGCTGCCCGAGCTGGAACTGCACGTGGCTGGCTCGCACCCGCCCGCCCACCTCACCAGCCGCCCCCCCGGCCAGCACAACGTCTTCATCCACGGCTTTGTAGACTCGGCTGCCGCCTTCATGCGCCAGTACGAGCTGATGCTGGTACCGCTGCTGAGCGGCGGCGGCATGCGCATCAAAATCATTGAGGGTATGGCCGCCGGCAAAGCCATTTTGAGCACTGCCCTGGGAGCCGAGGGCGTGGCCGCCCACGATGGCCGCGACCTGCTGCTGCGCGACGGGGCCGCCGCCTGGCAGCAGGCCCTGCGCGACTACTACCACGGCCGCCTGCCCGTGGCCGCCCTAGGGGCCGCCGCCGCCCAAACCGCCGCCGACACCTACGCCAACGCCCGCGTCACCCAGCGCTTCGAGGCCCTGTACGCCCAGGCCCTGGCGGCGCGGGGCGCGTAGGCCCTAGGCCCCCGCCGCCGCCCGCACCCCCGCCCGGCCCCTGGGGAGGGCGGCGCTACCTTTGCGCCCGGCATGAAGATTCTGGTACTGCTGTCGCGCTTTCCGTACCCGCTCGACAAGGGCGACAAGCTGCGGGCCTACCACCAGCTGCGCTACCTGGCGGGCCAGGGCCACGAAATTTGCCTGCTGGCCCTTAGCGACGAGCCGGTGGCGGCCGAGGCCCTAGGGGCCGTGCGGCCGCTGTGCCGCGGGGGGCTGCACGTGCACCGCCTGCGCCGGCCCGCCCAGGGGCGCGGCCTGGCGCGGGCCCTGCTGCACGCCGGCCGGCCCCTGCAAGTGGGCTACTTCTACGAGGCGGGCGCGCAGCGGCTGCTGGGCTACCTGCTGGCCGAGTTTCAGCCCGACCACGTGTACTGCCAGCTCATTCGCATGGCCGAATACCTGCGCCACTACGCCGGGCCCATGACCCTGGATTACATGGACGTGTTTTCGGCCGGCATGGCGCGGCGGGCGGCCACGGCCCCCGCCTGGCAACGCCCGGTGCTGGCCCTGGAAGCCCGCCGCTTGGCCGCCTACGAGGCCGAGGTATACGGCTGGTTTCAGCACCGCACCATCATCAGCGACCAGGACCGGCAGCTGGTGCAGCACCCGCAGCGCGCCGCCATTGCGGTGGTGCCCAATGGGATTGACATGCAGTATTTTGCGCCAAACGCTGACGCGGCCAGTACCCACGAGCTGCTGTTTTGCGGTAACATGGGCTACCCGCCCAACGTGGACGCCGCCGCCTGGCTGGCCGAGGAGGTTTTGCCCCTGGTGCGCCAGCGCCACCCCGCCGCCCGCCTGCTGCTGGCCGGCACCACGCCCAGTGCCCGCGTGCGGGCACTGGCCCAACGGCCGGGCGTAGAAGTTAGCGGCTGGCTGCCCGACATTCGGCCGGCCTACGCCGGGGCGCAGGTGTTTGTGGCGCCCATGCGCGTGGGCACTGGCCTGCAAAACAAGCTGTTGGAGGCTATGGCCATGCGCCGGCCCTGCGTCACGACCACCCTGGCCAACAATGCCCTCGGGGCCACGCCCGGCCAGCACCTGCTGGTGGCCGACACCACCCCCGCCCTGGCCGACGCCCTGAGTGCCCTGCTGGCCGATGCCCCTAGGGCCGCCCAGCTGGCCGAAGCCGGCCACCAGTTCGTGGCCGCGCACTACGACTGGGCGGCCGCCACCGCCCGGCTAGAGAACTTGTTGGTGGATACTTGTTAGCTTACTACTCATTCGGTCAGAACGTCATGCTGAGCTTGCCGAAGCATCTTGGCAGGGTCGTTGGCTGGTAAACCCCTGCGGCGTGGTAGAGATGCTTCGGCAAGCTCAGCATGACGTTTTTATCTGCTCCATAAATCAATGCTTGATTCCATAGAAAGCGCCATCGAAGACATCCGGGCCGGTAAGGTCGTGATAGTGGTGGACGACGAAGACCGCGAAAACGAGGGCGATTTTATTTGCGCCGCCCGCTGCGCCACGCCCGAAGTCATTAACTTCATGGCCACCCACGGGCGCGGCCTGGTGTGCGCGCCCCTCACCGCCGAGCGCTGCGACGAGCTGGGCCTCGACCTGATGGTGGGCCGCAACACGGCCCTGCACGCCACGCCCTTCACCGTGTCGGTCGATTTATTGACCAACGGCGTGACTACCGGCATCTCGGCCTCCGACCGCTCCAAGACCATTCTGGCCCTCATCGACCCGGCCACCAAACCCGAGGACTTGGGCAAGCCCGGCCACATTTTCCCACTCAAAGCGCGCAAAGAGGGCGTGCTGCGCCGCGCCGGCCATACCGAGGCGGGCGTGGACCTGGCCCGGCTAGCGGGCTTCGAGCCGGCCGGCGTGCTGGTCGAAATCCTGAAAGAGGACGGCGAGATGGCCCGCCTGCCCGACCTGGAAAAGGTGGCCAAGCAGTGGAACCTGAAGCTAATTTCGGTGCAGGACCTCATTAAGTACCGCTTGGCGCAGGAAAGCCTCATTCAGCGCGAAATCACGGTGAAGATGCCCACCGCGCACGGTGATTTCGACCTCTACGCCTACACGCAGCGCTCGAACGGCGCTCAGCACCTGGCCCTAGTGAAGGGCGATATTTCGGGTCCCGAGCCGGTGCTCATCCGCGTGCATAGCTCGTGCGTAACCGGCGACATCTTCGGCTCGTGCCGCTGCGACTGCGGCCCGCAGCTGCACCAGGCCATGGAGCAGATTGACCGCGAGGGCCGCGGCGTTATCGTGTACATGAACCAGGAAGGGCGCGGCATTGGCTTGCTCAACAAGCTGAAAGCGTACAAGTTGCAGGAAGCCGGCCGCGATACCGTGCAAGCCAACGAGGAGCTGGGCTTCAAGCCCGACGAGCGCGACTACGGCGTGGGCGCGGCCATTATCCGCGACCTGGGCATCCGGCAGATGCGCCTGCTCACCAACAACCCCCGCAAGCGCACCGGCCTGCTCGGCTACGGCCTGGAGGTGGTCGAAACCGTGCCCATCGAGATTACTCCCAACCAGCACAACCAAACCTACCTCGCCACCAAGCGCGACAAGATGGGCCACGACATCTTGCAGAATAGGCAGCCCGAAGCCGCCGCGTAGCCCCGGCCCCCGGCGCCGCGGCCGGGCCCTAGGGGCTTGGCCCAACCTAGGGCCGCGGGCCGCGTACTACGGCTGCTATTCCTTGTGTTGCTATGCTTGTTCCGCAGCCCCTCTACCAAATTATCTACCACAGCCTGGCCAGCGGCGACGGCCTGCCCCCCGAGGCCCTAGCCGAGCTGCTGCGCCAGGCCCGCAGCTACAACCAGGCGCACCGCCTTACGGGCCTGCTGCTCTACACCAACCAAACCAAAGAGTTTGTGCAGGTGCTAGAGGGGCCTCGGGATGAGGTGCAGAAAATTTACGAGAAAATTGCCGTCGACCCGCGCCACAAGCATGCCTTTGTGCTGCACGAGGGCGAAGCCACTGGCCGCATGTTTCCCGATTGGCGCATGGGCTTTGCCCTGGCCGAAACCCAGGATTTGCGCGCCACTACCGGCTATTTCCCGCTGGTGGCCGCGCCCGGCTACGCCCGCCCACCGGGCCTGGCCGTGCACGCCCCGCCCCAGCTCCGTAAGTTTCTGAGCGACTTCGCCGGCCCGGTAGCGGTGGACAATTAGCAGGTAGTAAGGAATATAAAGAGACCGTCATGCTGAGCTTGTCGAAGCATCTCTCCCGAACGATACCCTAGGCGGCGTGGTAGAGATGCTTCGACAAGCTCAGCATGACGTTCTGCTAATTGCTAACTGCTAGTTACTACCCAGCCACCTGACCACCGGGTAGCGACGGTAGCCGGCCTCGGCCCAGGGCGAGTGCTGGTACACCCATTCGAGTTGGGCGGGGCCGCTGGCGGCCAGCGCCGGGTCGGCGGCCTTGGCAGCGTCGAGCTGCTGGCGCACGGCGGGGTTTTTTGCTAGGTAGTCGGCCGCTAGGTCCTCGAATACATAGTCAGAATAGTGCTCTTTCTGCTGCAAGATGGCGTCGAAGAAATTCCAGGCAAAGTACGAGTCGGTGGCCTGAGGCTCCAGGGTTTCTACCACGAAGCGGGCGGCGGGGCCCTGCTCGGCCAGCACGGCCAGGTAGGTGCCCGCCGGCAGCGTTAGCGTCTGGCGCTGCACGGTTAGCTTCACCTGGCTGTGCGGGTAGTGCCCCTCGTGGGCCCTAGGGCTCGTTTTGTAGTCGTCCAGGGTATACACTTCGGCGGGGCCGGTGCGCGCCTCGGGTAGCGGGCGCAGCACCGCGCCGTTGCGCCGCAGGTGCTCCAGCACGTCGGCGTAGGCGGCCGGAATGGCGTAGGCCACCGGCGCCGTAGCTTGGGTGGTGGCGTGGGCATCGTTGTAGAAGGGCACCGGGCGGGTGTAGGGCCGGCTGCGGTCGTAGTAGAGGCGCGGCTGGCCGCTCACGGCGCTGGGCTTGTGGCCGGCCTCGTAGCCGCGAAACTCCACCGTGCCGCTGGGCTGCTCGTTGAGCGCCCAGGTGAGGGGAAAAACGGTTTGGGTGGCCAGCGCCCGGTCGGCGGCGGCGCGGGCGGCCAGCAGGGTAGGGGCCTGGGTGGCGGCGGTTTCCAGGAAGGTAACCAGCAGGTCGTAAGTCGCCTGCACCCGCGGGCCGAATGCTTTCAGCATGTGGGTTTCGGGCATGAAGCCGAGGCTATTAAACAAGGCCGCGTAGCCGGTGGAGTAGCGCGGGCTTTCCAGAAAGGCGCGCAGGCCGCTTTCGGGGGTCTCGCCCTCAAAGTCCACGTAAGGCGTCATCGGCCACTTTTTACGCGCCATGCCGCTGTAGAGCGCGGGCAGCAGACTTTGCTGCAAATACGCCCCTAGGGCCGGCGCTAGCTTGTTGTGCTGGCTCGGGATGAGCGTCATCGTATACTGATAATCAGCGCCGTTGCTGGTGTGCGTATCCACGAACAGCTCGGGCCGCCACCGCTGAAACAGGGCCGCAAACGAGCGCGCATTGCGCGAGTCCTGCTTCACGAAGTCGCGGTTCAGGTCGTAGTAGCGCGCATTGCCCCGGAAGCCGTACTCCCGGGGCCCGTTCTGGTTGGCGCGGGTAGTGGCGTTGCGGTTCAGCATGCCGCCGATATTGTAGACCGGCATAAGCACCACCGTCACCTGGCGCAGCAGCTGCCCTAGGCGCTTGTCTTGCAGTAGGTTGCGGGCCAGCAGCATGCTGGCGTCGATGCCCTCGGGCTCGCCGGGGTGAATGCCATTCTGGATGAAAAGCACCGGCCGGCCCTTGGCCCGGCTGGCGGCGGGCTCGAAGGTGCCATCGGCCGAGAGCACCACCTCGTGCAGGGGCTGGCCGCTGTCGGTGGGGCCGGCTTCGCGCAGCTGCATGGTGGCCGGGTAGGCGGCGGCTAGGGCTTCATAAAAGGCGATGCACTCGGCGTAGGTGGCCGTGGTGTTGTGGGTAGGGTCGCGCTCGAAAGGGGTAAGCGGGCTAGGGGCCGGGGCGGCCAGCGCGGGGATGGCCGCCAGCAGGGGCAGGGCCAGCAGAAGTATCCTGAAGGGAAGCATGGCCGCGAAAGTACATTTGCTCGTAGAACGAATAGCACGTCATGCTGCGCTGGCCGAAGCATCTCTACCCAACACTAACGGCGCGGTAGAGATGCTTCGGCCAGCGCAGCATGACGTTCTTTTTCGCTTCTATACTTTCAACATGCCCGTTTCCTCCCGTCCGCTCATCCTGGTTTCCAACGACGACAGCATTTACGCGCCCGGCATCCGCCACCTAGTGGAGCTGCTGCGCGAGCTAGATGCCGAAATAGTAGTAGTGGCGCCCGCCGACCCGCAGTCGGGCAAGGGCCACGCCATCACCATCGGCCACCCGCTGCGGCTCGATGCCTCCGACCGCTTCGGGCCCGGCGTGGTGGCCTACGCCTGCACCGGCACCCCAGCCGACTGCGTGAAAATCGCCAAACACTACGTGCTACTGGGCCGCCGCCCCGATTTGGTGGTGTCGGGTATCAACCACGGCTCTAACTCGTCGGTGAACGTGCTGTACTCGGGCACCATGTCGGCGGCCATCGAGGCGGCCATTGAGGGGCTGCCGGCAGTGGGCTTCTCGCTGTGCGACTACGGCGAAGGCGCCGACTTCTCGCACGTGGGCCCCTGGGTGCTGCAGGTGTGCCGCCTGGCCCTAGGGCAGGGCCTGCCCGCCTACACGGCCCTCAACGTTAATATTCCCAAAAAATCGGCCACTCCCATCCAGGGACTGCGCCTGGCCCGGCAGGCCCGCGCCAAGTGGGACGAGAAGTTTGAGCAGCGCCTCGACCCCTACCGCCGCCCCTACTACTGGCTGCTGGGCGACTTTGTGAACCACGACCGCGGCCAGGATACCGACGAGGCCGCCCTGGCCGACAACTACGTGTCGGTGGTGCCTTGCCGCTTCGACCTCACCAACTACGAAGGCCTCGGCGAGCTGGCCCAAGCCTGGCAGCTGCCCCTGCCGCCCGCCTCGCCCGCCGCCGCGCCGCCGCAGCCCGTGGCCAGCGAAGCCTACGGCCCCGCCGCCGAGCAATAGGCCCTGGCTGAGGGCTAGAAGCTGGGAAAGGCGCTGGTAGCAACCGCCCGTGAAACGTTCTTTTACTAACTCCTGGCCCCCCCTAGGGGCCGCACTACCTTGGGGCCCTGCGGCGTGCGCAGCACCCGAATGGGGCGCAGGTAGTGGCGGGATACCTGCGGGCCAAAGTCCCGCGCTCGGCGGTGGGCGCTGCGGCTGGTAGGCGGCGCCAGGGAAGCGGCCAGCAGCACCAGGATGAGCAGCAAAATTTTCATAGAGCAGAGGCAGAAAAGGAAGCCGCAAAGCTACTTTTTCGGGTATGAAAGCTCTATGAATCAGGTGCCTTAGCTGCTACTGAGCCAGCCCTTGCGCCAGAAGTAAAAGAGCTGCCCGGCCACGATGAGCGCCAGCACCGCCAGCAGTATTGGGTAGCCCCAATAAGAGTATAGCTCAGGCATATTGAGGGGCAGCACGTGGCCCTGCGGGTCTTCGTGCTGAAAATTCATGCCGTAGAGGCCCACCACAAAGCTGAGCGGGATAAAGATGGAGCTGATGATGGTGAGTACCTTCATCACCTCGTTCATGCGGTTGCTTTGGTCGGAGAGGAACAGGTCGGCCAGCGAGGAGATATTATCGCGGTAGCTCTCGGCCAAGTCCAGGGCCTGGATGGCGTGGTCGTAGGCATCGCGGTAAAACACCTTCAACTCCTCGGCCACCACCTCGTCGGGCAGGCGCAGCAACTCGGCTATTTTATCGCGCTCGGGGTACACCAGCCGCCGGAAGCGCACCACGTCCTTCTTCACCCCCAGGATGCGGTTGAGCAGGCGGCGCTCGCGGCGGGCGTCAAAAATGTGCTCCTCCAGCTCCTCAATGTAGTCGCCCAGGGCGGCCATGGTAGGGTAGTAGTGGTCGATGATGACGTCGGTGAGGGCGTAGGCCAGGTAGCCTACCGGCTTATGCCGCAGCTGGCTGAAATTGGCCCGAATGCGGTTGCGCAGCACCTCCAGGCAGTCGTCGTAGTCGTCCTGAAACGTGAGCACGTAGTTGGGCCCGGTGAAGATGGAAAGCTGGTCGTCGTTGATAACCAGGCCGGCGGTAAACTCCGTCATGCGCGACACCAGAAACAGGCGGTTATCGTCGAACACCTCCACCTTGGCCCGCTGGTAGTCGCCCAGCACGTCCTCCATTTGCAGCGGGTGCAAGCCAAAATCCTGCATCAGGCGCTCCATCAGGGGCAGGTCGCCGTAGCCGCGCACGTCCAGCCAGTGTTTTTCTTCGGAATGCTGGCGCAGGTAGTTCAGCAGCTCCTCGTAGCGGCCCGTGTACTCGGCTTCCTGGTGCGTATGGTCGGTGTAAGAAAGCAAAAACAGGCGTGGCTTCTGCGCATCGGGACGCACCTTGAGGGTGCCGGGGCGCTGGCCCACTTCCTGGTACAGCACCTGGCGCCGCGCCTCGCGGTCTTGGTGGCTGGCCTGGCGGGCGGCCACCTCGTCGTCGGCTGGGGCGCTGGCAGCAAGCCAACTAGGGGAAAGCGTGTCAGTGGGAGTCATGCGAGCAGAGCAGGTAAAGTAGTGGCAAGCGCCGGGCGCTGTCCAAGTTACTACCGTACCTTATCCAGTTTTAATGAAGACGCTTTGAAATCAACTACTTATAAATAAAAATGGTGCTATTTTTTGATTTAGCTCCACTTTTTGGTAACACTAAATTCGATTGCTGGTAGGGCTGGGTTCGATGTTGGGGATATTAAGCGAAAGTAGGGCTTTTTAAGGTCGTATCAGATGAAGCTGTAGCTCCCATTCCTGAGCTTGCCACTGTCTCACCCGCTTGACTCTCACCAACCCACTACTTATGAGTTCCGGCTACACAATTCGTTACAGAATTTAACACTTGATAAGGTAAGGGAGGACGCCATTACGGTCGAGCTTCAGAACACCTAATGTTTCACTGGCAAGTGGCCTAGCGAAGGGGATAAGGTTAAGTCACATCTTGCCCTATTTTCAACGAGCCTATTTTTAAAAGAGGCGTCCATCTAATACATAAAAGCACGAGTCAGTTTTTGGTCAATCACTCAGTGCACCGCTTTCTACATAATGGTATTTCTTCTAACCTGCCAACAGAATAAAAGTACAGTTAACAGCAGATTACCTAATTCTGCTCATTCAATATTCATGTTGCGCTGCCTATTTAGGCTTGCAAAAAAGAAGTCCTGACTATTTTTCATTGATTTTTTGGAGCTATGTATAAGTCTGATGGGCTTGACTATAAGCTAGTATTGGTTGATAATAATCAGACAAAGCGAATTCTAGAATTAGATGGGTTACGTGCTTTTGCTGTTGCTCTTGTTGTTTTGTATCACATGATAGATATAGCAGGTATTACTACCAATATAAATCCCTTTTTAATTTCATTAATTGCTATTTTAGGACAAGCAGGAGTTCACATTTTTTTTGTAATAAGCGGTTTCATTATCACGTCTCTCTTGTTGAAAGAAGTGGTAGATTCGGGAACAGTTTCACTAATAGCATTTTATCGAAGGCGTTTTTTTCGTATCATACCTCCACTTGCAGCTTATTTATTAATTTTGCTTTTACTTTTTAAGATTGGTTATATAACTATTAAGCCGATTAATTTTTTGTTGAGTTTTCTATTTATAGGAAACTTCGAGCCATTCGGTAGTTCAGATAGTGCAAATGGTTGGTTTTTTGGTCATACTTGGTCGCTATCAGTTGAAGAGCAATTTTATTTAATCATACCGTTTGTGATGGTTAGAATATTGAAATTCAATACTTGGTTAGCTACGTTTTTACTTATTATATGCTTTGTATTTTGTCTGTTATCGCTTAAAGTAGCAAAAGAAGCCTCAACGCTCAACTCTAATTTAATGGGATTAACTATATTCTATGCATTTCGCTATATTATTATAGGTGTTTTATTTGCTTTGAATAGGAATGAAGTACAAAAAATTATTAAAGAAAGAATAGTATTATTGCCGGTATGCCTTATACTTTTTATTTTGGTAAGTAATTTTTTGAATCATATGCCAGGATTTGTTGCGGTGTGCTTAAGTGGTTTAGAAGCTATCTGCTACGGGTTTTTAGTATTATGGTTTGTAGAAAATCCTGAAAAATGTGCTGCCCTGCGGTGGGGATGGATTCAGTGGCTCGGTGCTTGCTCTTACAGTATCTATCTGTGGCAACAATTATTCACCGGAAAACCCTTCTTTTATAATGGCTGGACAATTGCACAATCTCCCTACGCAATTTTAGCAATTATAGGCTGTGCCGCCTTATCTCATTACCTAATCGAATTGCCAAGTAGTCGTTTAGGACGCGTCGCATCCAAAAGAAAATTATATTCAAATTCTAATCGGAGTAGTCTAGCACAGGTGTAGCTATTTTCATAATAAGTTGTATTATTAGATACTGAATATATTGAAAATAAAATGTATGTATCAAATAATTTAGCCGTAAAAGTATTTATTTAAGTTGATTTAAAAATAGTTTGTACTCAGTAAATAGTTAAAACTAATATAAGGATTAAAAAATTTAGTTTATTAAATAAACTTATAAAAAATACAATATTTTGTTGTTTTTTGAAAAAAGTTAAGACAAATACATAAGAATGCAATAAATGTAATAATGATTGCTAATTTTCTTTCAATAGTTAATGAGTATCAAATTTTTTATTTGATGTGCCATAATTAATAAGTGCAATAGATATTTGTATTTGCTATTAGCGTATTAAAGTAAATTATGAAAATTGTCTTTCTATGTGGTTCTCTAGAAATCGGCCGTGATGGCGTTGGAGATTATGTTCGACGTTTGGCTATCGAGTTATCGCAGTACGAACACCAAGTGACAGGAATTGCTTTAAATGACCACTATGTTACGGAAGAAACATCAAGCTTATCGCAGATAGAAGATAATAATATTTCTATAATTCGTTTGCCATCTATATGGTCATCTAAGCAACGTTTTAACCGAGTGCAATATTGGATAGATATGTCAAATCCTGAATGGATAAGTTTACAATTTGTGCCGTTTTCTTTTCATCACAAGGGTTTGCATTTTGGATTAACCGAACAGTTAATTAAAGTTGGCAAGAATAGATTATGGCATATAATGGTTCATGAGCTATGGGTAGGAATGGAAAAGGAAACTTCGATAAAATATAGATATTGGGGTGAAGTTCAAAAATATTTAATAAAAAATCTTATCGCTAAAATTAATCCTAAAGTTATTCATACTCAATTGTTGCTTTATAAAATTGAACTTGCTAAGATGGGTTTTGTTAGCAATCTTTTGTTATTGTTTTCTAATATTCCTGCTGCTAATAAAGTTTTAAATAAAAACTCTGTATTAGTAAAGAATACTAGTGCCTATAAAAATGAAATATCTTTAATTGTATTTGGGCATATTCATCCAGACGCCCCAATAAATCAATTTGCATATGACGCTTCACAATATGCTAAGCGGAATAATATAGTAATATCGCTAACTATGATTGGGAGATGTGGCAGTGAGCAAGAGCATTGGGCTGCTCAGTGGAAATCATTTAATCTACCTGTGAGAATATTAGGTGAACAGAATGCGGAATGCATATCGTTAACTCTTCAAAATTCTTCTCTTGGTATAGCAACAAATCCTATTCATCTTGTTGGCAAAAGCGGCACGGCAGCCGCGATGAAAGAACATGGACTTCCCATTATTTGCGTGTCCAGACCGTGGAACCCTAGGGATACAAAAGAATTAGAATTGCCAGCCAATATATATGCTTATTCGGAAGGCGAATTTGATAAGTATATAGATAATTATTTGTACATATCTGCTCCGAGTGATATATCTGCTGTTTCTCAGCAATTGTTACATGATTTGTTAAACGCGAACTAGTTAGCCTTTTAGTATTAATCTTAATTTAAAATTAAATGCAGATGAAGATTTCAGTTTGTATTCCAACTTATAACCAAGCTGAATATCTGAGTGAAGCTATTATTAGTGCGTTTAATCAAACAATACCTCCTTGTGAGATTATAGTATCAAATGATTGCAGTACTGATAATACTGTAGAGGTATTGCAAAAGCTCATAAGTGAAATATCTTTATTAAAAGTCATTAACCAAACAAAAAATTTAGGTATTTCTCAAAATACAGATGCATGCTTGCGAGCAGCTAGTGGAGAATTTATTGTTAGATTAGATTCTGATGATATGCTTTCACCTGGCTATATCGAGCAACTTGGTGCTTTGCTGTTATCTAATCCAAATGCAGCGTATGCGCATGCAGCGGTACAGGAAATTGACAATAACGGCAAATTTCTTCAACAAAGATTGTTGGCAAGAAAACCAGGTTTTCAATCTAGTAATGAAGCTTTGCTAGCAGCTAAAAAAGGCTTTAGGGTTGCTGCTAACATTATTATGTTTAGAAAAAATGCATTGGAGAAAGTTGATTTTAGTACGAAAAGACCAAGTTATGTAGAAGATTTTCATTTATCAGCTGCCTTAGCTGCCGCAGGTTTTGGTAATGTGTATCATAATGGTATTCTTTCTTTCTACCGAGTGTGGGTTGATGATAATAAGGTTCGTCAACGGCGTAAATTACTCGAAATAGTAGGTGTTTATAGGGTATTTGAAGAAGTATTAGAGCCAGCTTATAAAGCTCGTGGTTGGGACTTGGTTCAATTATATAAACAACGGGCAGCTTTTGCGAAAGAATTGGCGGATTGTTTAGGGTGGAGTGTTTATACAATAGATGAAAAAAAGGAAATAGTAAGAGAATTAAGTAAGTTGTCTTCCTCCAAAAAATCAAAATTAATCGCATATTTTTATTTAAAAGGCTTTGGTTCTTTGATGAACATTTGCTTTGGTATTCCTAAGGTGGGAAAATCAATATTTAAAAAGATTTATAATATACCAGTTATTTATAATATAATTAACCATAGAAAGCCCCAGGCTGTATGATTGATTACATGTATATTATTATTACCTAAATCTTGCTAATAGTTGTATTTAAATAATCTTGTAAATAAAAATTAGTAATTGATAATTGTCGCTGAATAATTTTGCTAACAGTATTATTTTAAATTAGGACTTGTGCAGTAAATTATATTTATTTTACCAATAATTAACTTTTATGTTTACAGTTATTAAAGGCCTAATTTTAAATTATAAATTTATGTTTATGCCGTTAAATTGATTTAACTGGCAATAGGCAATGAATTAAAGTAGTTAAGTTATTCATTTTCAGTTTGGTGTAGGAACAGTAGCCTAGGGGTATGCAGCGACGGTCGAGGCTGAAAAATAGACTGATATACTAGATTACTCTATAACTCTTGACTAATACTGTAGAAAGTAAAAAGGTTGTTATCATTTAATGATTTCGCGTGCCATGTCAACGGGCTTCAAGAAGGTATACTGCTAGGCACGCCTGCTTCAAGGTGGTAATCCAAGAGGGTGAACGAGATTCCCGGAGTACGGGCTATGCCGTGATTGCCGTGCGCCGGTTGCCACTTGGTGCGAGCGCTCGGCTCATGAAAGCGGGCGTATAGTTTGGCTGGTGGTAGGCTAGCCAGTAGTTCAGTTCTTTTTGATTATAGATAGGTAAAACCTCTCACTGGTCGTCTTAGTTAGTACACCTACGGTTCTTTCCTAGGGGCTAACTTGGTTTTCAACTCTGCCGTTTTCTTGTATGGGCGTCCGGTTTCGGTTAGCACCAAGTCAGTTAGTTTATTAAGCACGGCTGCCTTATTCTTGGTATTACCACTAATCCAAGCGTATTATTCACATAAGCTCTTTGCCGCAGATTTGTACTTGCCGCATTGCCATAGCCAGGTAATTATTTAACAGTTGCTTAACGTGCATGCTATAGGACTGTTTATCGGCCGGTTCGGAGTCATCTTTATTACTAATCTGTCATTCTTGGTGTAAAAGCGCGCTGATGGGTAATGCACTTAGGCCAGAGCATTTTAATGCCATTTCCGTTAACCATATAGCCCTTAGGGACTGTAGTTTTACCAATCCTTTTGCTGGTGCAGTTAAGCTTGTAGAAGGCTTCAAAGGAGTAGGGTAAGAGTAGAAAGAAAGAATAGCTAAAGACAACCGGGATTATTGAAAGAATTATTTTCAATCCTCAGTTATCTTGGATTTTGCACTTAAGGAGTAACTTAATATTAAGATGCCACCCAGCTTTTGCTCCGCTCTGTCCAAACAAAATGAAGCTCTTTAGCTCCTCATTACTGGACGCCGCGCCGCCCGGCTGGGTGGTGTATGCCGCCGCGGCCGGGCCCGGCCAGGTGCCCGCCGGCCCGCGCCGCCCGCTGGCTTTTGCGAGTTGGCTGTTTCTGGAGCCCACCCACCAAGCCCTGCAGCCGGTAGCGGGCCCGGTGCTCAGCTTTTTTTTAGAAGAAGAAGCGGCCGGCCGCACCGTAGCGCAGCTCTTTGTAGCCCTAGGTTACCCTGCGCCCGGCCAGGCCAGCTCGCCGGCTCAGGCCCCGTTTGGCGCCGTGCAGCTGGCGCCCGGCGTGCCCGCGGCGGCCTTGCATGCCCTGCTAGCCGCCGCCGAGGCCGCCCTGCGCCAGCAAGGCCAACAGCGCCTCCACCTGCGCAGCCCCGCCCCCTGCTACGACCCCCTAGGGCTGCTCCAGCTAGCCGAGGTGCTGACTGAGCGCGGCTACCGCGTGGCGCTGGCCGAGGAAAACTACCACCTCGACCCCGCCCGCGACTACGAGGCCCATCTGCACCCCAGCGAGCGCCGCCGCTTGCGCCGCTGCCACCGCCTGGGCCTGGTGCCCGAGCAAGAACCACCCCTAATTTTACCCTGGGCCTACGACTTTATTGCCCATTGCCGCCACGAGCGGGGCCAGCAGCTCTCGCTGCCGCTCGTGCGGTTACAGGAATTATTTCGGGCGTTTCCGGCGCAGCATCTGCTGTTTTCGGTGCGCAAGCCCGGCGGCGAGTGGGTGGCGCTGACCATCGCTATTCAGGCCAGCGCGGGCGTGCTCTATAATTTTTACCCAGCCAGCCCGCTAGCCGACAACCAGCTAAGCCCCACGGTGTTGCTTAACGAAAGCCTGCACGCATATGCCCGCGCCTCCGGCCTGGCGGCCGTTGACCTAGGCACTTCCACGCTGCCTGCTGGGCCGGGCGCTGGCTTGCCCAACGAGCCGCTGCTGCGTTTCAAGCGCCACCTAGGGGGGGTGGTGGGCACCAAGCTAAGCTGGGAGCTGGCGCTCGGGTGAGGGTAGCTCGGCACTAAAAAGCGGTCGTACTGCTGACCTTTGCTACATGGCCGATTCGTCTGTGCGTTCTATCTGGCAGGGCTTTGTGCGCGGTTCTTTAGGTACGGGCTTGGCGGTGGGCGCGCGGGCGGCGGGGGTACTGATGCTCAATAAGCTGATGGCCGTGCTGGGCGGGCCGGGTGGCCTTACGGCCCTGGCGCAGTTCCAGAGCCTGATGAGCTTATTTGCCTCCTTGCCGGTTGATGGCATTCAGGCGGGGGCCACGGCCCGGCTGGCACCGCTGCGACCCGGCTCGGGGCGCTACCGGGCGTGGCTGGGGGCCGGGTTGCTGCTCACGGCTGGCCTGGTAGGGGCGGCTGGCCTGGTGCTGCTGGCAGTGGGCGGCGCCGAGTGGCCCCTAGGCCGCGTACTGCTGTTTACGCTGGGCATGCTGCTGCTGAGCTGGCAGGGCCTGCTACTGGCGGCCTTGCTGGCGGCCGGCCACCGCGCGGCCTACGTGCGGCAGTCGGCCGCCCTGAGCTTACTGGGCACTGGGGCGGCGGCCGGGGCCCTTGCTTTAGGCTGGCCCCTAGGGCAGGTGCTGCTGGCCTACGTGCTGGGGCAGGCCCTCACGCTGCCCCTGGCTGGCTGGGCGGCGGCGCGGGCGGGCCTACTGCGGGGCCTGCACTTACGCTTGCCAGGTAGCCTGGTGGCGCGGATGGGCCTGCTCCGCTTCGTGCTGATGGCCGTGGGAGTGCTGCTCTTCGGCCGGGCCGTTGACTACGCCGTGCGGGCCTGGCTGCTGGCCCACTACGGCGCGCACACCGACTTGTGGCAGGCCGTGGCCAAGCTCTCTGACACCTACACCCCGGTGGTGACGGCGGTGCTCAGCACTGTGCTGTACCCGCAGCTGGCGGCGCTGGCGGGGCAGCCACGCCAGGCGCAGCGCTACCTGGGGGCGGTGCTGGCCCTGCTGGCCCTGGGGCTGGGGCTGGCCCTAGGGGCCGTGTATGGGCTGCGCGGCTGGCTGCTGCCGCTGCTGTTTGCCCCGCGCCTGCTGGCGGCTCAGGTGCTGCTGGGCCCGCAACTGCTGGGCGACTGGGCCAAGTTTTTGGGGTGGGTGCTGCTGTATCCGCTGCTGGCGCGGGCCCGGCCGCTGCCCTACCTGGCGGTGCAGGCCGCTTCGGCGGTGGTGTACGTGGGCCTGCTGGCGGGGCTGCTGCCCCGCCTGGGTTTGCGGGGCATGGTGCTGGCCCATGCGGGCCGCTACGGGCTGATGCTGGCCGCCTGCCTGCTGTGGGAGCTGCTGAGCCGCCGCCGGCCCCGCCCCCTGCGGGTGGCCCCGCTGGCGGGTAAGCCAGGGCTGCCGTAGCCCATCGGCGCTGGGGTGGCTAGTATTGCTCCGCGTTTGCGCGGCCGGGGCTAGGCGTGCGGCGCTGCCTTGCCTCATGCCGCTGCCGCTCGTCACCATCATTGCCCTGTGCCACAACCACGCGCCGTTTTTGCGCGAGGCGCTCACTTCTATCGAGCAACTGGACTACCCGGCCCTGGAAGTGTGGCTGGTGGATAATGGCAGCACCGACGGCAGCCCGGCCCTGCTGCGCGCCTATGCCCAGGCCCACCCCGGCTGGCACTTGCTGCTGCTGCCCGAAAACCTGGGCAACTGCCGCGCCTTCAACCAGGCATTTTGGCAGAGCCGGGGCGAGTTCGTGGTCGATTTTGCCACCGACGACGTGCTGCTGCCCCAGCGGCTGCGCCAGCAGGTGGCGCTGTTTCAGGCCTTGCCGGCCGACTACGGTATGGTATATTCCAACTGCGAACTGCTGCGCGAAAATGGGGAGCCCCTAGGCTTCTACTACCAACCTACTGGCCGCGGTGGCTTGCGGCCGGCCCCGGCCAGCGGCTGGGTATTTAGGGAGGTGCTGGCGCGGTTTTTTATCAGCACGCCCACCATGCTCATGCGCCGAACCTGCCTGGCGGCCCTAGGGGGCTACGACGAGCGCCTGAGCTACGAGGACTTCGACTTCTGGGTGCGGGCCAGCCGCGACTGGCGCTTTCAGTACCAGGACGCGGTGACGACCCGCAAGCGCCTGCACCCGCGCAGCCTCTCGGCCCAAACCACCCGGCGCCACAACCCTCACTTGGCCAGCACGCTGGCCGTGTGCGCCAAAGCCCTCGGCCTGTGCCGCACGCGCGCCGAGTACCGGGCCCTGGCCAGCCGCCTGCGCTACGAGCTGGCCCACGCCCTGCGCCGGGGTCAGTGGGCTGAGGCCCGCCGCGCCGCCCGGCTACTCGTGCAGGTAGTCGGCCGCGTCGTAGGGGGCCGAGGCCAGGCATAGCAGCACAGCGCCGGGCTCGAACTCAATTTCGGGCCAGCAGTGGGGCGGCAGGTACAGCGCCTGGGTGGGGCTGCTGAGGCAAAAGCAGCTGGGCTCGGCCTGGCCCGGCACCCGAATGCGCAGGTGCACCGTGCCGTGGGCGGCCACTAGCAGCTGCTCGAGGGTGTGGTGGGCGTGGCGGCCGCGTACCTGGGCGGGCGGCACCTGGGTTATCCAGTAGGTGCGCTTCACTTCGAAGGGCAGGCTAGGGGCCTCGGCTACCGTGAGCCAGCCAGTGGCGGCCGAGCCGTGGGTAGGCAGTGAAAGTAAGTAGGGGAGGGTCATGCCAGCGGAAGGCTGCGGGCCGCAAAGGTAGCCTAGGGCCGGGCGTAGCGGCGCGTGAGCGCGGGCGAGGCACCGCCTATTGGCTGCTGCCGGCCTAGCGCCGCCACTCATTCAGCTAGTAAAGGCTGCCTTTTTATTGTTCAGCTTGCTTATATTCAAGGCGTTAGTCTTATTTGTAACGTATTAGTGAACGGCCGGCTTACTACCCGGCGCCAGTTGTTCTCGTTGCCTTTCTGAGCTATGGAACTACGTTTACAGAACCTCTCCAAAACCTACCCCAACGGCGTGCGCGCCCTGCAGGGCGTGAGCCTGACTATTCCCAACGGCATGTTTGGGCTGCTGGGACCCAACGGCGCGGGCAAGAGCACGCTCATGCGCACCATTGCCACGCTGCAAGAGCCGGACAGCGGCAGCATCACCCTGGGCGAGCTGGACGTGCTGCGCCAAAAAGACGAGGTGCGCCGGGTGCTGGGCTACCTGCCCCAGGAGTTTGGCCTCTACCCCGGCATCTCGGCCGAGGTGCTGCTCGACTACTTCGCCGGCCTCAAGGGCCTGCGCGACGGCCCCGCGCGGCGGGCGGCCGTGGAGAGCCTGCTGCACCAAACCAACCTCTGGAGCGCCCGCAAGAAGGCCGTGGGCGGCTACTCGGGCGGCATGAAGCAGCGCTTCGGCATTGCGGTGGCGCTGCTGGGCGCCCCGCAACTCATCATCGTGGACGAGCCCACCGCCGGCCTCGACCCCACCGAGCGCAACCGCTTCCTGGACTTGCTGAGCGAGATTGGCGAGAACGTGGTGGTGATTCTCAGCACCCACATCGTGGAAGACGTGACCGAGCTGTGCCCCCAGATGGCCATTATTGCCGGGGGCGAGGTGGTGGCCACCGGCAGCCCCAGCGACGTGATTGGCGAAATAAAGGGTAAGGTGTACCGCACCAAAACCGAGAAAGCGGCCCTAGCCCAGCTGCGCCAGCAGTACGAGGTCATTTCCTCGAAGCTGGTGGCCGGGCAACCCGTGGTGCGCGTGTTTAGTGAGGAGCCGATTAACAAAGTCTTCCAACCCGTGGAGGCCACCCTGGAGGACGTGTACTTCTACCGGCTGGCGCAGCGCGAGCGGGCGGTGGTGGCCTAGGGTCGTCGGATTAAAAAAGGCGGTCATGCTCATCTGGCGTCCGCTTGTCGAAGCATCTCTGCCGCGTAAGTAATCCTAACGTGTTGAGTTACTTACGCGGTAGAGATGCTTCGGCTAGCGGACGCCAGATGAGCATGACCGCTTTGTGTAAACCCTAGAATAAAGCAACCCGCCATGTTCTGGACTATCTTCAAGTTCGAGCTGCGCTACCGCTTCACGCAGCCCACTACCTACCTCTACTTCGGGGTGTTTGCGCTATTTGCGTTCCTGTCGCAAACGGTGGACGACTTTGGCTTCAACAGTAGCCCCAAAATCCACGTTAACTCGCCCGATGCGCTGGCCGAACTGTACCTGATGTCGTCCATCCTGGGCATGTTTGTGACGGCGGCGGTGCTGGGCACGCCCATTTACCGCGACGACAAGGACGGCATGACGGGGCTGCTTTATACCACGCCGCTGCCTAAGGGCGCCTACCTGGGCGGGCGCTTTCTGGGGTCGCTGCTGGCCATGTGGTTTATCATGGCGGGCACGGCCCTAGGGGCACTGCTGGGCATGCTGGCGCCCTGGGTTGAGGCCAGCAAGCTGGGGCCCATCCTGCCCGCGGCCCTGCTGGCGCCGCTGCTGTGGGCCGGCTGGGTGAACGCGCTGTTTGCGGGCGGGGTGTTTTTTGGGGCTTACCTGCTGTTTCGCTCGCCGCTGGTGGTGTACCTGGGCGGCATCGTGCTGTTTGTGGGCTACCAGCTGTCGCTGAATTTCAGCAGCCGCGTGGGCAGCGACCACCTGTTTGCCTTGCTCGACCCGTTTGGCCTGGTGGCCAAGCACCTCGACGTGAAGTACTGGACCATTGCCGAGCGCAACGGCCAGCTGGTAAACGCCCTAGGGGGCTACCTGGGGCAAAACCGCCTGCTGTGGGGCGGCGTGGGCGTGGCGGCCCTGCTGCTGGCGGCGGTGCTGTTTCGGCTGGGGCAGCCGCGCAGCCGGCGGCGCCGCGCGCCGGCCGAGGCGGCGCCGGTAGCCCCGCCCGCGGTGGCCCTGCCCCGCACCGCGCCCCAGTTTGGGGCGGGCCTGAGTTGGTGGCAGGTGCGGCAGCTGGTGCGGGTGCAGGCGCTGAACGTGGTGCGGGCCTGGCCGTTTCGGGTGCTGGCGCTGCTGGGGGTGGCATTCGTGCTGTTTGGCGCCTACTACACCTATCAGGACGCGCGCGGCGTGCAGCTGCCCGTCACCTACCAGATTATCAACCTGCTGAACGAAAACTTCACGCTCTTTTTGCTGCTCATCATCACCATTTACGCCGGCGAGCTGGTGTGGCGCGAGCGCGACACGCGCCTGCAGCTGGTGTTTGATGCGCTGCCGCTGCCCACCTGGGTGCCCTTCGTGAGCAAGTTGCTGGCGCTGCTGGCGGTGGCGGTGCTGCTCACGCTGGTGCTCACGCTGGTGGGCGTGGGTTTGCAGCTCTATCTCGACGCGGCGCTGGTTGAGCCGCTGCTGTACCTCAAAAACTTCGCGCTGCAGCTAGCCAACCTGGCGGTGCTCAGCACATTGGCCCTGGCCGTGCAAACGGTAGTCAACCACAAGTACGTGGGCCACGCCCTAATGATGGTGTACTACGGGGTGGTGTTTTTGCTGGCCGATGCCCTAGGGCTGCACCACGCGTTGCTCAAGTTCGGGGCCCCGGTGCCCTACACGTACTCCGACATGAACGGCTACGGGCACCTGGTGGCGCCGCTGCTGGCCATCAATGCCTACTATCTAGCCGGGGCGGCGCTGCTGGGGCTGCTGGCCAGCCTGCTGTGGGTGCGCGGCACCGACACCGGCTGGCGGGTGCGCACGCGCCTGCTGCAAGCGCGCCTGCGGGCTCCCGGCGTGCGCCCGGCCCTGCTGCTAACCGGGCTGGCGCTGCTCACGGCCGGCGGCTGGGTGTTCTATAATACCAACATCCTCAACGAGTACGTGACGCCCAAGGGCCTGGAGGCCCGCACGGCCCGTACCGAGCGGCTTTATAAAAAGTACGAAAACCTACCTCAGCCCAAGATGGTAGCGCTCGACTTGGTGGCCGACCTTTTTCCCACCGCGCACCCTAGGGGCTACCACCTGCGCGGCGTGTTTACGCTGCGCAACGAAACCGCCCGGCCCCTCGACTCGCTGCTGGTCAACTATGACCCCAGCCACGCCCTGCGCCAGCGCCTGACGCTGGGCCGCCCGGCCCAGGTGCTGCTCGACGACCCCGTGGCGGGCGTGCGCCTCTACCGCCTGGCCCGGCCCCTGGCGCCCGCCGACTCGCTGCCCCTGACCCTGGAGCAGGACTACCGCGCCCGCGGCTTCACCTCGCGCCTGCGCGGCACGGGCGTGTTCGACTGGGCCAGCATCTCGCCCGAAGACCGCCTCACGGCCAACGGTACCTTCTTGGATATTAGCAGCCTGCGCATTGGCTACCAGCCCGGCAATGAGCTGGAAGACGACGAAGTGCGTCAGCGCAACGGCCTGCAGCCCAAGGAGCGTGCCCTGCGCCTGCACGACCCTAGGGGCCGCCAGCGCGCCCAGTTCGCCCGCGATGCCGACCGGGTGCGCTACCAGGCCACCCTCAGCACCGACCCCGACCAGGTGGCCGTGACGGCCGGCGCTCTCGAAAAAGAATGGCAGGCCGGCGGCCGGCGCTACTTCCGCTACCGCATGGACGCGCCCATTCAGCCGCTGGTCAGCGTGTTGTCGGCCCGCTTTCGGCAGTACCGCACCAGCTGGCAGCCGCCGGGCGGGGGGGCGCCGGTGGCCATCGAAATCTACTACGACCCGCACCACCCCACCAACGTGCGCCGCATGGCCCAGGCCCTGCAAGACGGCCTAGGGTACTACAGCCGCGCCTTTGGGCCCTACCAGTACCGCCAGATTCGGCTGCTGGAGTTTCCGCGCTACAAGTCCTTCGCCCAGAGCTACGCCAACACCATCCAGACGTCGGAAAGCGCGGGCTTTATTGACGATGTGCGCGACAAAAACCGCCCCGATTTGGTGTATTTCATCACCAGCCACGAGCTGGGGCACCAGTGGTGGGGCCACCAGGAGGTGGGCGCCGACGTGCAGGGCGCCAGCCTGCTGGTGGAGTCGCTGGCCGAGTACTCGGCCATTATGGCGGCCAAGCACGCCTTCAACCCCGGCCAGATGCAGCAGTTTATGCGCCGCGAGCTGAACAACTACCTGGCCGGCCGCCGCGCCGAGCGCAAGAAAGAGGTGCCGCTGCTGCTGGTTGAAAACCAGCCCTACATCCACTACTACAAGGGCGGCATGGTGTTTTACGCCCTGCAAGACTACCTGGGCGAAAACAAGCTAAACGGGGCGCTGAAGGATTTTCTAACCCATAACCACCAGGACCGGCCGCCCTACGCCACCGCGGCCGACCTGCTGGGCTACCTGCGCCCGGCCACGCCCGACAGCCTGCAGTACCTGCTGCACGACCTGCTGGAAACCATCACGCTGTATAAAAACGAGCTGAAAACCGCCACCTACGCCCGCCGCCCCGACGGCCGCTACGACGTGGCCCTCACGGTAAAGGCCGAAAAGGTGCACGCCGACAGCCTGGGCAACGAAACCCCCGCGCCCCTGGCCGACTACGTGGAAGTCGGCATCTTCGGCCCCGACCAAGCGCCCGGCGAAAACTGGGACGTGCACGGCCAAGCCCTGCTGCTGCGCAAAATTAAGCTCACCAAGCCCGAGGAAACCCTGCACTTCGTGGTGCGCGAGCAGCCCGCCAAGGCCGGCATCGACCCCTACCAAAAGCTCATCGACCGCTTTTACTACGACAACGTGAAGCCGCTGGAAGCAGCAAAGCCGGTGCGCGCGGTGGCAAGGCGGTGAAGCCCGGCCGGCCCGTGTAGTGCCCGCGTCCCTAGGGGCTGCCCCCGGCGCTACTCGCGCCGCACCAGGCTAAAGCCTACCATGGCCCCTAGGTACCAGCTGCGGTAGCCATAGGTATAGCCCGTGTCGGCCCCGTAGACTTGGGCGCGGACAGAAGTGTTGTCGTAGAATTCGTCGACCCGGCTCAGGCGGCCATCCAGCAGCAGCAGCAACCGGTTTTGCCGCAGCCCCAGCTCTACGTAGGGCAGCCCGGCGAAGCCTCTGTAGCCACCGGGGTAGGGCGTGGGCGGGCCGAAGAAAGCAGTTCTGCTCGGTGCGCTCCCACTGGCCGGATACACCAGTTGGGAGCGCGTTTCGTCAGCGTCCTGGGGTATGGCTATCGTGAGGCCGGTGCCCGCCAGCACCCGCAGCTTGTGGCCGCCTACCGGCCAGAAGTAGCGCGCCCCCAGCCGGTACTCCATGGCGGTTCGGTAGTTGTCCAGCTGCCCAACCTGGCCGGTGCTTAGGGCGGGCACGCTGCCCCGGCGCCCGTAGGAAGAGAAAATCCCGGCCACGTGCAGGGCCACGCGTCGACCCGGCGACAGCAAATCCAGCTCTAGGCTGCCCAGCGGGTGCAGCTGGCCGTCGAGGTTTACCCCGTCGAGGCTGGGCGCCTCGAGGCCCGGCGCGTCGGCAGTACGCAGCCGGGCCGAGGCGTAGCGCCCGCCGGCCACCAGCGTTAAGTGCAGCCCGACCTTCGGGGCCGGGCGGCTTTGGTAGCGCGTACCCAGCTGGTGGCTCGGGCTGCACTGCAGGTTGTAGGTCTGCACCAAGCCAACCAGCCCCGCCCGCGTGAAAGACGTGGTAGCCAGCGCCTGCACGGCCGCCGGGCAGTCGCCCAGGTAGGCTTGCAGCTGCCCGCGGTAGTTGTTGCCATCGCCCACCAGCAGCGTGCCATCGGCGGCCCGGCGCAGGTAGCGCCGGGCCGCCAGCTCCATGAAGGCCTGCCCGGCGCGCCGCACAAAATAGTGGGGCACGTTGCCTACTCCAGAGTAAAGCAGCTGGGCTGGCCCATCTACCAGCACTTCCGCCAGCAGGGTTTCGGGCGCTTGGCGGGTGGCGTGCCCCTCCACCAGGCGGTCCATATCGGTTTGGGCCGAGCGGTCGAGGGGCACGGTTTCGCGCCGGTAGTACCGGCCAGCCGTGAACTGAAAGGCAAGGAGCTGAGCAGCCGGGTACGTGGTGGCTGCGGTAGTGCCCGCGGGGCGAAAGCGCACCTGCTCGGGGGCGTCGTCCCAGGAGTCATCCTCCAATTCACCCCGCAGCGTGTCGCCCGCCACTGTAACCAGCAAGCCCGGTTGAAACACCTGGGCCTGGCTGCTCAGAGCGGCGCCCATTACCAATAAACCTGTCGCTAACGTTTTTTTCATGAGTTGCTACTTGTCCCGCCTAAGTCCGCCAGCCAAGCAGGTGCCCCTTGAGTCGGCCTTGGTGGCCTAGGCCCCGCGCTGGCCGCCAGGCGCCGCGGCGCCGCTGCCCACGTGCCCCGACAAAGCTGCCGCTGGCTCCGCGGGCCCGCCGCTCCTAGCTGCCCCGAGGCAACGCCGCCCGACGGGCTTTAACTGAATTATAAGAATTAGCTAAAATAAGCTGGTTATTATACTGATATAAAGTACTGATTACGTGCCATAATGCAAGATAGGGGTTGGCTGCTACCCAGTGGTAGCAGCCAACCCCTAGGGCAGGCAAATGGGGAGTGGTGGTTACAGGCGCTCGACTTCCACGCGGCGGTTGCGGGCGTCGGGCGAGGGGTAGAGCAGGCGGGTGTCGCCGTAGCCAGCGGTTTCGAGGCGCTCAGGCGCCACGCCGGCTTTCACCAAGTAGGCCTTGACGGCGGCGGCGCGCTGCTCGCTCAGTACCTGGTTTTTGTCGGACTCGCCCAGGCGGTCGGTGTGGCCCACGATGCGCAGGCGCACCTGGGGCTGGGCCTGCAGTTCGGCGGCCAGCTTATCGAGCGCCGCGTGGCTAGTGGGCAGCAGCGTGGCGGTGGCTTGCTTGAAAAGTACCGTGGGCAGCACCAGCGGCGCCGGGCCCGCGGGCACCAGGATGGGGGGCGCCGGGGCGCCGACCGCCGGGCGCTGGCGGGCCGTATCGGGCGCGGGCCGCGGGGCCGGGGTAGGTGCTGGCTTGGGGGCCGGCGCTGGCGTGGCGGGGCGCGGGGTGGGCCGCGCGGCCACGGGCGGCACCTGGGCCGTGCCGGTGGTTTGCACCGTGATGGGCACGGCTTGGCTCTGGGCCGAGGGGTAGAAGCCCTGGGTGATGTAGAAGGTGGTGGTTTTGGCGAGCCGGGTGGCGTAGGTATTGCCGGTGGCCACCAGCTGCTTGTGCGCCGCGTCGAGGTACCAGCGCACGTCGCGGCCCGATACGCGCAGCGTGCTCAGCGCTCCGGCCTTGACCCTAGGGGCCGACTTGAGCTTGACGCGGTAAAAGATGAATTCGCCGGTGTCGCAGTCGCCGGTGGGGTCATAGGCGGCGCGGCCGGTGAGCTTTTCCTGCGCCGCATCGTAGGTGAAGCTGATGCTGCCCTCGCACCAGTAGCTGAAAGGCGAGGCGCCGGTTTCGTCGAGCTTGCGCCCGTGGTTGAGCTTGAAACCCGTGGCCGTGCGCGCGCCCTCCATCTCAAACGTGACCGTGATGCCGGGCCGCTGGCCTACTTCCTGGTACAAAATGCCAAACAAGCGCTCGCCCTGCCCGCGCTGCAGCCGCAGCACGGCCGGGTAGTAGCGGGCGGCTTCGGCGTCTTCTACGCCCTGCCAGGTGCCGGCCAGGCTTTGGGCGCGGGCCCCCCGGCTGCCGAGCAGCAGGAGCAGGGCTGCCAGCCAGTAGTGGTTACGAAGTGTTTTCATGCGGCGAAAATAGCCCTGCCCGTACCCCGGCCAGGAGGTTGCCGTAACGCGAAGTACGCAATGGGCCGGCGCGGGCAGGCATCCCAAAAATAGGGAGTACGGGAGGCGGCGGGAAGGTTGCGGGCGCCCGAATAACCCGCCCCCTGGCTTTTCGGCAGTCGTACGCAGGGGCCTGTTTTAAAGATGCGGCGCCGGCTAGCTCGGCTCTCGGCGCGCCTTGGCAAACAGCTACTGGCAACGGAACGTCGGTAGCTAGCCGCCCACTTTCGGCGCGCGGCTCGCCTACAAGTACGACAGCCACCAGTAGGTGTGCTGCTGCTTGAAGCGCTGGTACCAGCGGCACGGCCAGTACAGGACCAGCACCAGCAGCGCCCACACCAGGTAGGCCCGCCCCAGGCTGGGCGCGTAGGCGGGCGGCCACGCGCTGGCCGGCACAAACCCCAGGTTTACGGCCCGGCCAAAGGCCAGCGTCGTCCAAACCCAGGCCGCGCCGCTGAGGAGCGAAAAGTGCAGCAGGTAGTAGAAAAACGGTACCTGCCCAAACGTGCGCAGCACCCGGCTGAGCCAGCCAGTAGCCGTTTCGACCCAGCTGAGCAGCAGCAGGGCCACCCCGATAGTGAGGCTTAAAAAGAGCAGCGAGGGCGGCGATTTCGTCACGTTGACAAACGACAGCACCGTGTGCAGCAAGCCCTGCGGCTGTATGCTCCAGGGCGAAGGGTCGCCGTACCAGTTGGTGGCGCGCAGCACCAAAAATAGCCCCAGTAGCCCGGCCCCGGCCCCGCGCAGCCGCCGCGTGCGCTGGGGCAGCGGCAGCCGAAACCACGGCCCCACCAGGTAGCCGGCCAGCATTACCCCCAGCCACGGCCCTAGGGAGTACCCCACCAGCACCGGGTGCCCCCGCACCGGCAGCACGAAGGGCGTGTGGTACAGCAGCGCCCACCCGGCATTGGCCGCCGTCACGGGCTCACCGTCCGGCACCAGGTTGTGCCCGGCTAGGATGACGAAGGCCAGCCCCACCAGCAGCCAGCGGGGCAGCCACCGCAGGCCCGCCAGCAGCACCATGCTCGCCCCAATTACCCAGATAACCAGCAGCAAGGTCAGGTCGTAGCCCCAGCCGAGGAGGAAGGTAAGCAGCCCCGTTTCCGCCAAAATCAGCCACGCGCCCCGCGTCAGCAAAAAGCCACTGACCGCCGCCCGGTCCTGCCGCTTCTGCTCGTACAAATAGATGCTGCTACCCGACAAAAACACGAACGCCGGCGCGCAGAAATGCGTGACCCAGCGCGTAAGAAACAGCAAGGCCGGGGCGTGGGCCACGTCTTCGGGCCGCACAGGGGTGGCGCTCCAGTAGTCGCGGGTATGGTCGAGCGCCATCACCACCATCGCCAGGCCCCGCACAATATCAATCGCCTGCACGCGGGGCGTCGCCGCGCGGCGACGCGCCAAAGCAGCGGGAGCGGGCTGTTGGGGAGTCATGAGCAGGGCAGGGGTTTAGGGAAAGACCGGGGAAGATACTCTTTTCGGACTGCACCGCGAGGGGCGGGCCCGCAAGCGGCGGCCCGCGGCCCGGTCAGCGCCAGTCCCACGCCACCACCACCCATTCCTGGCTTGTAGCCGGCTCGTGAAACCGGGTGAGGGGCTGGAAGCCCACCCGCTCGTGCGCCCGCAGCGAGCGGGTATTGCGGGCCGCAATGTCGGTTACCAGCACCTGGTACTGCGGGCCGTACGTGGCCCGGTGGCAGTGGTAAAGCTGGTCGAAGAGGCCTAGGCCCCGAAAGCCGGCGGCCACGCACACCTGCCCCATGAGGTAGTACGCCTGCGCAGCCAGGGGCCGGCCCCGGTAGGGAATGGTTTCGGCCAGGGCAAACAGGCTTTCCAGCTGCGGCACCTGGGGCCGCACGACCGGCACGGCCGCCAGGGCGTAGCCCACGATGCGGGTGCCCACGCGGGCCACCACGCTCGGCGCCGCCGCGTGCATGAGCTGCAACTGGCCTAGGGTGTAGCGCAGGGTCAGGAAGCCTTCACGCGCTTGGGTTTCGGCGGGCACTGCGCCGGGTAGGTTTTGCGCCTGCAAAGCCAGGATGCCGGCCAGGTCCTGCTCGGTAGCAGCCAGCGTCACGAAAGGAGCGGGAAGGGACATGGCATTGGCGCGGCCAGGCCCGCGCTGGGTAGGTGCTGGTGAAAAACCGGAGCGCTAAGCCCGCCGCCTGCCGCCGCACCCGGTTTATTTTGCTAGTGCAGCGGCGCGGCGCCGGCAAAATAAACCGGGTTCGACTTTCAACCTTCCTCGGCCACCTCGCCTGGCATTTCGTAGCACCCCTTTTGCCCGGAGATGCCAGAAGCTGGCAATCAATACGCCAGCGCGGCCGGGCGCCTGGGGGCCGGGCTGGCTTCCCAAGCTAGCTGTCGCCGGCGAAGCTAGGGTTTTGGCCAGCGGCCAGCCCTAGGTCCTAGGTCCTAGGCCAGCTTGCGGAAGAAGCCGTGCGCGTACTGGTTGCCATACAGCTCCACCATCTGCTCGGGCTTGTCGGCCAGAAACTCCTCGCCCGCCAGCAGCACGCCGGGGTTTATCTCGCCGTAGCTCTCGGGCAGGAAGGGCGGCCGCTGGTAGTCCATGAGCACGCACACGGCGCCGGGGCTCAGGCGCGGGTACAGCGCCCGCAGGCAGTGCAGCACCACCGCCTTGTGGGCCAGCTTATCGTTGCCAAAGCCGCAGTCGATGTGCGCAAAGGCTATCTGGGCGGGCAGCTCGGCCGGCACCGTCTGCTCGAAGTAGCCCTTGTGCAGCACCGGCTGCGGCAGGCCGGCCCGCGCAAAATTGCGGTGCAGCACTTGCTCAATGGGCTTCGTGAGGGTGAAGCTCACCTCGAAGCTGTCGTAGAGGTGCAGCTGCTTGGCGCTGCCACGCTGCGCGAGCACCTGCTGGAAAAGCTGGGCGCACTGCCCCGTGAAGCAGCCCAGCTCCACCACCTCGCCGGGCACCTGGTAGGCCAGCACCGCGTCGAGCAGGTGGAAGTAGTTGATGCGCTGCTCCAGCGTGCTCATGTCCACCACGGGGTGGGGCAGCGGCTGCGCGTAGTGCCCCGTGCGCAGCCGCCGCAGGCCGGCATTGAGCAGCTGCAGCAGCCGGCGGCCGCGCCGCGTGTGGTAAGTGGGGCTGGCGACGTAAAAGTTATTCATAAGGTAATGAGCTGATGGCCAAAGATAGCGCCTGGCTGACCAGGTTACTCGGGCTGGCGGCCCTAGGGCCCCGGCCCCGCGCCAACCCGGCTAGCTGGCCGTCGTAGCTTCGGGCATGATTCGCCTTTTCCTGCTGGGCGGGGTAGTGGCGGCCGCGGCTGGGCTGGGCGCCTGCCAGCGCACCCCCGAAACGCCCACCCCCGCCCCGTTTAGCCTGCGCACCAGCCGCCTCAACGGGGCCGCGGGCACCAGCTTCAGCGCGGTGCCGCGCACGCCGCAGCTCACCTTCACCTTCAGCGCGCCCCTGCTGCGCGGGCAGGATTTAAACCGCGCCATCAGCCTGCAGGCCGGCGCGGGTGGGGCCTTGGCCTACGCGGCCAGCCTGCCCAACGACACCACCCTGCTGGTGCGCTCCGCCGCGGCGCTGCCCGGCCTCAGCCGCTATACCCTCACCGTCACCAGCTCGCTGCAAAGCGCGGCCGGCCAGCCCCTAGGCCAGTCGGCGGTGGTCAGCTTCTCGACGGGCATCGACAGCACAGCCAAGTTTGCGCGCCTCAGCACCCCGGCGCTGCTCGACCTGGTGCAGCGCCAAACGTTTCGGTACTTCTGGGAGTTTGGTCACCCCGTGAGCGGCCTGGCCCGCGAGCGCAACACCTCGGGCGACGTGGTGACGACGGGCGGCACCGGCTTCGGGGTGATGGCCATGCTGGCCGCCGCCAACCGCGGCTTCATCACCCGCGAGCAGGCCAGGGCCCGCGTGGCGCTCATCGTCGGCTTTTACCTCACCCGCGCCACCGCCTACCACGGCGCCTACGCCCACTGGCTCAACGGCGCCACCGGCGCCACCATCCCCTTCAGCGCCAAGGACGACGGCGCCGACCTGGTCGAAACCGCCCTGCTGCTGCAAGGCCTGCTGTGCGCCCGCCAGTACTTCAGCGGCGCCGACGCCAACGAAACCGCCCTGCGCACGGCCATCAATCAGCTCTGGGACGGCGTAGACTGGGCCTGGTTTCGGCAGCCGGGCCAGAACGTGCTCACCTGGCACTGGAGCCCCACCTACCAGTTTGCCATCAACCAGCCCATCCAGGGCTGGAACGAGGCCCTGATAGTGTACGCGCTGGCCGCCGCCGCGCGCGTGCCGGCCCGCGCCATCCCTAGGGTGGTGTACGACCAGGGCTGGGCCCGCGCCGGCGCCATCGCCAACGGCCAGGCGTACTACGGCGTGCCGCTGCCCCTGGGCGAGGCCGGCGGCGGGCCGCTGTTCTTCGCGCACTACTCGTTTCTGGGCATCGACCCGCGCGGCCTCACCGATACCTACGCCAACTACCAAACCCAGGTCACGGCCCACGTGCGCCTCAACCAGGCCTACTGCGTGGCCAACCCCGGCCGCTACGCCGGCTACAGCGCCGCCTGCTGGGGCCTCACCGCCAGCGACGACCCCGGCGGCTACGCCGCCCACTCGCCCACCGCCGACAATGGCACCATCGCGCCCACTGCCGCCGTGGCCTCGGTGCCCTACGATACCACCCGCTGCCTGCCCGCGCTCCGGTTTTTTTACTACACCCTCGGCGACAAGCTGTGGGGCGACTACGGCTTCAAAGACGCCTTTAATTTGCAGCGCCTTTGGTTTGCCGACTCCTACCTGGCCATCGACCAAGGCCCGCAGGTAGTGATGCTCGAAAATGCGCGCAGCGGCCTGTTGTGGCAATTATTTATGAGCTGCCCCGAAATAAAAACCGGGCTGCGCAACCTGGGTTTTCAGAGCCCCGCTTTGTAATAAATAGCGCGAGTTGCTACCGCTTAGGATGGGCGCAAGTTAAGCGGCAATAGCTAGGTAGCCAGCTAGTAATCAGTTGTTCGCTAGCCTGCCAAATTAGCCGCTGCATGGCGGAGCGCTAAATAAAAGCCAGCGGATTGCTGCTCACTAGCTAGCAGTTTGAGAGCTGGCTGCGCTGAAGGTAGCGGACGAGTTTACGGGAGTAGCTCGCGGCGTTTTTGTATTTATATAGCGACATTTCTACGCGTAGCAGGCCTAGGGTAGCCAGGCTTTTATTGCTCGGCCTAGGCGCCCGTAAATAAATAAGAGTAATTCAGTTATTGCTTGTTAGCGGAACTAAAATACTCATCTTCTTTATTGGTAAATAAAGCAAAAAATCGCTGAAGCGCTTAAAATAACCAGCGAGGCGGTAGCAATTAATAAGTAGTCGCCTTTACCTTTGCGTGCACCTACAATCACCCAGCACTAGCCCAACTGAACAATGGCCTTAAATTTTGATGAATTCCAAAAAGTAGTGGAAACGGCTCAGCAAGCCGACGCGGTAAAGGGCGACTTAAAGCGCGCGCTTAAGAAAGTAACCAGCGCGGTGGAAAACCTCCAAGGCGCCTTGAGCGATATGGAGAAAGTAATGGCCGACGACTACGTGGCGGCCCCCAAAGAGCGCAAAGTCCGCACGCCCCGCGCCCCCAAGGAGGATGGCGCCGACGGCACCACTGCTAAAAAGCCCGGTCGGCCCCGCAAATCAGCCGCCGAGTAACCGAACGTAAAAAAAGGCCCGACTATGCTAGTCGGGCCTTTTTTTTGGCCATTGCCCTAGGCGCGTTGGGCGCGCAATGGCGGCCTACGCAGCCGGCGCCGCACTGCCGATAGGCCGGCACGCAGATTGTGCCGCTGTTGTAAATGAAAATTACCGCTGAAAACTTAGTAGCGTTAGCTGGTATAAGTCGAACCGGCTATTTATAAGGGGTAGTTAGCTGCTGTAGGCTGTATATACTAGCTGGCTTGTCAAAAGCAGTAGGGCAGCGCTAGGGCGAAGAGGTAGCCAAGCCGCCAAAACCTTAAACCTTAAAAAAATACTGGCGCTGAGCGGCTCGCTAAAAAACTGTGCTCGCTGCTAAATAGCCCTGTGGCACCCGCGCCACATTTATAATTGGCTAAAACTACTTGGCCGCAATTTTATTAAATAGCCTTAGTGAAATGCCTAAGTAGGTAGCAAATAATTAGGATAGCTACCAGAAAGCCGCGTGGTGCGCATGGGTGAGCTGGCAACTGAATTAGCCACTTGCTGAATTAATTACGCGCCGCCGCAATTTGCCGCACTGCCAGCCGCGTTTTAATTGCGAGCTACCCTAGGAAAGCCATTTCCTCGGCGCTTAGCTCGATGGTGGCGGCGGCCAGGTTTTCGCGCAGGTGCACCAGCGACGACGTGCCCGGAATGGGTAGCAACAGGGGCGACTTGTGTAGCAGCCAGGCCAGGTTGAGCTGCGCCTCGATGATGCCGCGCTGCTTGGCTAGCTCGGCCAGCTTATTGCCAGCCTTGGGCAGGCCGTGCACCAGCGAGAAAAACGGCACCAGCAGAATGCCGTGCTGCTCACACAAGGGCAGTACCTCTTCGCCGCCCTGAGTTTTGCCGTGGCCATCGCGCAGGGTGGTGCGCCGGGCGTAGCCGTACATGTTTTTTACGCTGGCTACTTCGCCTAGGGCCAGGGCCTGGGTTAGCTCCTCGGGCGTCACGTTGCTCACGCCCACGTGCTGGATTTTGCCTGCGCGCTGCATGTCGTACATCGCGCCCAGCTGCTCGGCGAGCGGCACGCCGCCCCGGCCGCCCATCAGCCGCAGGTGCACAAGCTGCACCTGCTCCTGCCGGAGCGTGCGCAAATTGTTTTCGATGCTGGTGCGCAGGTTTTCGGGCGTATTGAAGGGCACTCAGCTGGCATCGGGCCGGCGGGTGGCACCTACTTTGGTGCAGATAACCAAGTCCGGCGGGTAAGGATACAGGGCCTCCACCAGCAGGCGGTTGGTCACGTCGTCGCCGTAGTAGTCGGCCGTGTCGAAGAAATTAACTCCGCTGGCCACGGCGGTTTTCAGAATTTCGAGCGCCTGCGGGCGGTCAGCAGGCTCGCCCCAAACCTGGGGGCCCGTCAGCCGCATGGTGCCGTAGCCCAGGCGGTTGGCGGTGAGCGGATGGGTTGAGTGCGGCGCGATGGTGAGGGTAGCGGGCATGGAAAAGAAAGGCGGCGTGCGTACGGTAGCCGCCAGCGACCGGCGCGGCCTCAAAGGCAACTACCTGATAACCGCCGCCAGCAGAGGTTTGGGCGGCGCGGCGGGCCTAGGGCTTGGGGCTGGCCGCTAGCGCCGGCCCAGCCACCGCAGGCTGTTGAGGAGGAATTGGCTTTGGGCCGGGCTGCTGAAGGTGGACGATAGCGGCTGGTTGGTGCCGTGCTCGTAGTCCAGGTCGTTGTGGCCCATGTTGGCATACACCATGCGGTAGCGCCGGTTGGTCCAGGCCACGGGGTAGTAGCCCGCGTGCCAGATTTCGAAGGGCTTGGGCCCGGTGCCGAGCGGAAAGCTGCTGGGGTCGATGGCCAGCAGCACGTCGATAGCCGGGTTTTGGCGCAAGTCACGGGTCCACTTATACCACTCGTTGGGCGCCGAGCGGAAGGTGGCCGGCAGGTGGCGCGTGGCCGGGTGGTGCCGGTCGGCCACTTGCAGCACGGCCGCCGTGGGCCGCCAGGTATTGCCCGCGTACTCGCCGCTGCCCAAAAACTGCTCGTGGTACCAGGCCCAGTTTTGCGGGTAGGCGGAGGGCGTGAGGGCAAAGGCCGCGAAGTGAAAGCCCAGCCACGCCCCGCCGTGCTCCATGTACTGCTGAAAAGCCAGCCGCTGCGCCGCCTGCTCGGGCCGCGAATCCAAAAAAACCACCACTTGGTAGCGCGCCAAAAACGCCGCGTTCAGGTGCTGCCAGTCAGAGGTCGTGTCGTAGGCGAAATGGTACTGCGCCGCCATGCGCGGAAACCACTGGTTGGCCTCGCGCACAAAGCTGATGTGGGCCAAATCCTGCTTGCCCGTAAAGAACGCGATAACCCGAAAATCGGGCGGACGGGCCTGCGCCTGCGCCTCCCCGCCGCCGGCCAGCAGCAGGCCCAGCGCCAGCAGCCGGGCCGCCCGCCCGCCGGTTCCCCTAGGCCCCCTGGCCGCCACCAGGCGGGTCCCGCCGCTAAAATGTGTGGGTTGCTTGCTGGCCACGTGCATACGCCTACAAAGTAAAAGCGGTGCGGCTATGCGGGTGCCCGCGCCGGCTACTTGGCGGCCGCCGATGCCGGCTGCACCGCCCGGATGCGCCCGGCCACTTCCACCATCGGCGCGATGTAGAGGTCGCGCTCGTGGGCCTTGAGGTAGCGCAGCAGCTGCCGGTGCGCCCCCAAGGACACGTTGAGGCTGTGGCCGCCGCCCACGCCGTGAAACAGGAACACCAGCAGCGTGTGCGACTGCTGCGCCTGCTTCACCAGGTTCACGAGGTAGTCGCCCGACTGGCCGTTAATCATGTAGCAGTCAATGTCATCGAGCTTGACCTGGGCGGCCGTTTGCAGGCCCGGCGTGACGCCGCGGGCCGCCACGAAGTCGTTTTTGAGCTGCTCGTAGAAGTAGACGCCCCCAATCTGCCGGTCGCCGCAGGGGTAGGCGAAGGTGCGCGCCGTTTTGCCGTCGATGGCAGTGAGCAGCGTATTGTTGGCGCGCACCTCGGCCACGGCCCGGCTCACGGTGTATTTGCTCAGGTCGTTGTCGGGCGTCACGAAGCCGCGGCCGGGCAGCGTGCCATCGCAGGGGTGAAACAGGGCGTGGTTGCCCAGCTCATGCCCGCGCTGGGCCGCCCGGCGCCACTCGGGCAGCCGCTTGCTCACCACCGGCGACGAGCCGATGAGGTAGAACGTGCCGCGCAGCCCCAGCGAGTCGAGGGCCGGCAGGGCGTTGTCGAGGTCGGCGTCTATGGCGTCGTCGTAGGTTAGCACCACGGCGCACTGCCGGCCGTTCCAAGCACTGGTTTGGGCCGTGGCGGCGGGGCCGGCGCCCAGCAGCCCTAGGGCCAGTAGCCCGTAAAAAGGAATACGCATAAGCAAACCTAGCACCGCCCGCGTCCGCGGTAGCTCGCTGGTCGCGCTCGCCCCGGCCCCGCCTGGCCCGCCTTAGCCCAGCCGCCGCCCCAACTCTGCTAAAAATAGCCCCACGTGGTAGGCGTCGGCCAAGCCGTGGTGCACGTTCACCGATACGGGCATCAGTGTGGCGGCGCCTTCGCGGTAGGTCTGGCCCACCGATATTTTGGGGGCGCTGTCGGGCCCCCCGAAGCGGCGGGCGTGCGTCAGGCCGGTGAAGCGCACCCACGGGATGGCCGAAAAATGGATGACGTCGGGCCGGGCGGTACTGGGGCCGAGGCGCAGGCCGGTGCTGGCCTGGGTGGCGGCCATCTCGGCCTGGGCCCCGCGCACGAAGGCCGCCAGCTCGTCGTGCTGCTCGATGAAGCTGAAGCTAAACGTGTGGTCGGGCCGCCCGAGGGTGGCCGAGGCGTGGATGCGGTCGTAGCGGTACACCTGGCCGCCCTCGATGCGGTCGCGCAGGTTCTCTACCGCGTTCACGGCCTGCACCGCGTGGTAGAGGTAGTACAGGAAGAACGACACCCCTAGGCGCTTGGCCTCGCCCAGCGCTGGGGTGCAGTCCACGTTGGCCACCAGGCCGTGAAACGGCTCGTCGAACTGGGAGAAGAACTCAAAATGCTCGCGCCGGTTCCAGGTGGCGAGGTCGATGGGGTGTCGCATAGGGTACTGTTGAGAACCCAAAAGAACGGCATGCTCAGCTGTCGTCCGCGCAGCCGAGGCAGCTCGCTTGCTTTTCCAGGCGGTGCGGCAGAGAGGCTTCGGCTGCGCGGACGACAGCTGAGCATGCCGTTCTTTGTACCCCATGCTCATCGCCTTCGACGCCGACGATACCCTCTGGCCCAACCAGCCGCACTTCGACGCGGTGGAGGCCACGTTTTTTGAGATGCTGGCCGCCCACGGCAGCCCAGAGGCCCTGCACCCGCGCCTCTACGCCGTGCAGCGCCGCAACCTGGCCCTCTACGGCTACGGCGCCCGCGCCCTCACCCTCTCGCTCATCGAAACCGCCATCGAGCTGACCGCCGGCCAGGTAACTGGCCCCGAAATCCAGCGCCTGCTGGAGCTGGGCAAAGACCTGCTGCGCTTCCCCATCGAGCTGCTGCCCGGCGTGGCCGAGGTGCTGCCGCAGCTGCGCCAGCGCGGCTACCAGCTGCTGCTGCTCACCAAGGGCGACCTCTTCGACCAGGAAGCCAAGCTGGCCCGCTCGGGCCTGGGCCCGTTGTTCGACCACGTAGAAATCGTGAGCGAGAAGGACGAGGCCACCTACCGCCGCTTGTTCCGGCGCTACCACCTTACCCCCGATAACTTCGTGATGATTGGCAACTCGCTCAAGTCCGACGTGCTGCCCGTGGCCCGGCTGGGTTACCGCGCCATCCACGTGCCCTACCACGCCACCTGGATTCACGAGCGGGTAAGCGAGGCCGAGCTGGCGGGCGTGCCCTTCGAGCAGGTGGCGACCCTAGGGGAGGTGCTGGCCCGGCTGCCCTAAGGACCGGCTGCTCAAGCGCCTACCTATCGGCATCCTTTGCGCGAAAGGGCCGGTGGTGGCCGCCGCCGCCTGGCTTTTCTCCGAAACCTATCCGGTAGTTCCAAGTACGTGGGGCGGCGGCGTACTTTGCCCGGCCCGCCACCGCCGGCGGGTACTTTCTTCCGCGTGTGCGTATGTCGGTTACCTTGTTCTTAAAGTGCGCGGGGTGGTGCCTGCTCGGCGGGTGCCTGGCCCAGCCCAGCCAGGCCCAGGCGGTGCCGCCCGTCACCATTCCCCAGTCCGAGCACCGCGTGGTGCAGTCGAAGGTGGCCGGCCACCCCTACGACGTGTACGTGCACCTGCCGGCCGGCTACAGCCCGGCGGCCACCGCGAGCTACCCGGTGCTTTACGTGGTAGATGGCGACAACGACTTCGCGCCCACCCTCGAATACCTGGGCCTGCTCATGGCCGAGTACCACATTCCCGAGCCGCTGGTGGTGGCCATCGGTGACGGTGGCCCCATCGGCAGCCCCGGCAACCAGCGCACCCGCGACTTCACGCCCACGGCTACGGCCGACCGGCCCGGCAGCGGGGGCGCCCCGGCCTTTCTGGGGTTTATCGAGCAGGAGTTGTTTCCGCTCATCGAAAAAAACTACCGCGCCGACCCCGCCCGGCGCACCTACTACGGCTACTCGCTGGGGGGCTTGTTTGGGGCTTACGTCTTGTTTAGCAAGCCTACGCTGTTTCAAAACATCCTGCTCGGCAGCCCGGCCCTGGGCTACGACAGTGGGCAGCTGTTTGAGTTGGAAAAAGCCTACCACGCCACCCACGCCGCGCTGCCGGTGCACGTGTTTATGGAGGTCGGTGCCCTGGAGCCCCCTAGCCAGCAGCAGCCCTACCAGCGCCTAGCCACCCTGTTGCAGTCCGGCCGCTACCAGGGCCTCGACCTGCACTCCCTCGTGCTTGCTCACGCCACGCACCTCACCGGCAAGCCCGATACCATGCTCAAGGCCCTAGGGTGGGCCTACACCAGCCCGCACGCAACCTTCTGATGGCTAGCCTGCTCCTCCTCTGGGGCCGCCGGTGCCTCGGCGGGCTGGCCCTGCTGCTGGCCGCCGGCCCCACCCGCGCCGCGGCCCAGCGCCTGGCCACGCTCACCGTGACCCTGGCGCGGCCCACCGGCGGGCTGGCCATTCCGCTCAGCACCAGCCTCGACGCCCTCACGCTGCTGCCCGACTCGGCCCTGCAACTGGTGGAGGTGCGCGGCGGCGCACGCACGGTGGTGCCCCTGCAAGTAGAGCGCCGCCCCGAGCGCGTGCTGCACTGGCTGGCCCTGGCCGGCCCCGCGCCCACCCACACCTACGAGCTGCGGCAGGTGCCCGCGCGCCCCCGGCCAGCGCCCGCCGCCGTGCAAGTGGCCGACGAGCAGGGCGGCCTAGTGCTGCAAGCCGGCGGCCGGCCGCTGCTGCGCTACAACTACCGCCCCGTGTACCCGCCGCCCGGCATCGATACGGCCTACAAGCGCAGCGGCTTCATCCATCCACTGTGGTCGCCCCACGGCCAGGAGCTGACCCGCATACAGGCCCCCGACCACTACCACCACTACGGCCTGTGGGCGCCCTGGACGCACGTGCTGTTCGAGGGCGACACGGTAGACTTCTGGAACCTGGCCGACCGCAAGGGAACCGTGCGCTTTGCCGGGGTGCTGGCCACCAGCGCCGGCCCGGTATACGGCGGCTACCAGGTGCTGCAAGCGCACGTGGCCTTCCCTAGGGGCCGCCCCGAAAAAACGGCCCTCCGCGAGGTGCAGGCCGTGCGCGTGTACCACCCCGCCGGCCCCGATGCCTACCTGGCCGACCTCAGCATCGAGCTGAGCTGCGCCAGCGCCAGCCCGGTGCGGCTGCTGGCCTACCGCTACGGCGGCCTGGGCTGGCGCGCCACCGCCGCCTGGAACCAAGCCAACAGCGAGGTGCTGACCTCGGCTGGCAAAACCCGCCACGATGCCGACGGCACCACCGCCCGCTGGTGCCTGGTGCAGGGCCAGCTCGGGGCCGGCGACTACGGCGGCGTGCTGCTGCTCGCCTTCCCCACCAACTACAATTACCCCGAGCCGCTGCGCATCTGGCCCGATAACATGAACGGCCGGGGCGACGTGTTCGCCAACTTTTCGCCCACCAAAACCAAAGACTGGCTCCTGCTGCCCGGCCAAACCTACGCCCTGCGTTACCGCCTGCTCGTTTATAACGGCCGCTGCACCGCCCAGCAGGCCGAAAACGCCTGGCAGTACTTCGCCCACCCGCCCGCCGTGGTGGTGCGGGTAGCCGGCCAGCGTGGGGCCGCCACCTTTTAAGCGCTTGTTTATTTTCTGCTCATGCACGCATGCTATCTGGCCGTGGTGGCCCTAGCCGCCCTGGCGCTCCCCGCCGATTCGCTCCCCTCGGCCGTGTACCACGCGCCAGCCGCGCCCGGCGCGGCTACCACCCAGCTTCTCACGGGCAGCACCCTGGACCTGGCCGCGCTGGAAGTTACCACCGCCACGCTGGCGCCGGGACAGGCTAGCCGCCCGCGGCCCACCGGGGCCGAGGAACTACTCATCGTGGCGCAGGGCCAGCTAACGGCCACGCTCGCCGATACCACCAGAACGCTGGGGGCCGGTGGCGTGCTCCTCGCCATGGCCGGCACCGCGCCCGCCCTGCGCAACGCATCGGCCGCCCCCGCCCGCTACTGGACGCTGAAATTCACGGCCGTGGCCGGCGCCGATGCCCGCCGGGGCCAGGCCGGCGGGGGGTCCCGGCTGCTTGCCTGGCCCGGCTTCCGAGTCATCAAGACCGATAAGGGTGAAACCCGGCCCGTATTCGACCGGCCTTCGTCCATGTTCCCGCGCTTCGATGTGCACGCCACCGTGCTCAAGGCCGGCCTAGCCAGCCACCCGCCCCACACGCACCGCGCCGAGGAAATCGTGCTGCTGACCCAGGGTCAGGGTCAGATTCAGATTAACGACCAGACTTACCCCGCCGCGGCCGGCGATGTTATCCTGCTGCGGGCCAACGTGCCCCACGCCTTCACCAACACCAGCAGGGCCCCGGTGAGCTACTTCGCCATTCAGTGGCACAGCCAGGCTGGCGAGTAGGCAACCCACCACGGAAGCCATCCGTTGGCCGCGACTAGCCCGCCCCGGCGAACCCTAGGGCTAGCGAATGTGTAGCTCGCCCTCGTCTTCGCCCTGCCAGTACTTGATGCGCTGGGCCTTCACGTGCACCAGCACCACGCCGGGCGTATCCACACCCTCGGGAAACCACTGGTTCAGGCTCGGCACCCAGTGCTGCTGCAAAATAGCCTTTTGCCGAATCAAAGACGCCGCGCCCGTAATGGATATGTACAGCCCCTTCGCCCCGCTGAAGCCCAGGTTCACGTGCGCGTCCTCGGTGATGTCCTGCACCGTGCGCGACTTCTCGAAGGTGAAGTAATAGGAGTTGCCATCGTATTCCACATCGCCGTTGTTGCTCATGGGCCGGCTGGTGAGTTGGCCCCGGCTGGTGCGCGTGGTAAGCAGGGCAATGTCGAGATTAGCCATTTTGGCGGCAATCTCCTTCAGAGTTTTATCGGCCATAACAGGGTGGGGGGTGGGTGAGCCTATCGTTACGACTGGTCTAGGCAGTAGTTGCTTTGCGCGCCACCCCGCTTGGCTGCCGGCGCGGCGGTGGGGACTAGAGGCTTCGGGTAGCTCAGAATTTTATCGAAAACTCCAGATGCCCGCCTAACCCGTCGGCGATGATGCGCTGCAACGTAGAAAGCCGCACGTCTTTCAAGTCGTTTTCCAGCTTGGAGATGTACGACTTATCGGTGCCCGACAGCTCGGCTAACTGCGCCTGGGCCAGCCCCTTGGCCTGCCGGGCCCGTTGCAGCAGCACGCCCAGCTTGAAGGTTTCGTAGCCGGCCTCAAACTCTTCGCGCGCCTTGGTGCCGGGCGCACCGTGCTCCTGGTCGATAAAGTCGCTGAGGCTGGTGAGGTTCTTAGTGGCTTTCATAGTATTTAGCTTTGATTTTGTGGGCGCGGTTCAGTTCGGCTAGGGGCGTTTTCTGCGTCTTCTTGGTGAAACCGTGGCCGATTACCACTACGTTGCCTTGGTCGAAGAAGCAGAAACTCTACAACTATCGCTGCCAACCTGCACCCTGATTTCATACAAGCCATCGGTACCATTGCTGCCGGTGATACGATTTAATACGATAGTGATACGAATTGTATCGAGCAGCCCCGCCCGGCCTTTGGCGCGGCGGCTAGGAGATTTACTTGGTAGCAGTTGCAGAGTAGTTTTACCGCGCTGTGCGGTAGCCTCCCGCCAACCACGGTGCTCGGTAAAACGAGCGAAGCCCGTGGTCGGCAAACCACGGGCTTCGAGAAGTGGGTGATTTGTTCCTGCCCATGACTTGAAAACCAATGGAGAACAAACCAAACGGTGGCGATGATTACGTGGTAATCGTCGTCAGGCTCCCGGCTAAGCTGCTGACGCGGCTTGGTCGGTGGCTAGTGCTGGCAGCGGGCACTTACGTGCTGCTGTCTCACGAGCCCAAGGCTGGTAGGTAGGATGCAAGTTATTGATTATTAGAGCGTTAAATTGGACCGGCCGCCGGAAGTTACGCAAAGATGCAAGGTTTTTGGGAAAGTGTGTGCCACTCTGCCGCCGCATGCCGCTAGGGCAACAGTAGAGATGCAACCTCCACCTCTTATTAGCCATGAATTACAACTTCGTCTAAACTCGCGTCAGTTTGAGTTGAGTCTTAATTCAAGATTGTCTATTTGCTTTGACAACTGCTATGAAAACGGAGGTATCGACAAAAGAAGCTTTTATATGTGGCTCTAAGGTTTCGATTAATGCTGCTTCGTCATCATTCAAATCATGAAACATAATCTCGCTTTCATGATTAATGTAAGTTGCAATTAATCGGTTATTGCTGAAAAAATAAAGAAAGTCAAATTCGTAATAGTTGTGAAATTTTTCACTCTCAAAATGATGGACCGCAAACTCATATTCTAGAAGCTTATCTCGGCAATTCTTATTAAGTTGAAACTTGCAAACTACATCGCCATCAGCTTCAGCTAAACCAACAATATCAAGTGCCCAGTCAGTAAAGTAATTTAAGCCATCTGGAAACAAGTCCTCTTTTTTGAAAACGTTATCGAAGGCAAAGCTATCGGCAATTTTAAATACGTAATTACTAAGCACATTTTGCCACTCTTCATCAGAGATAGAATCCCAGGATGGAAAACCGCCCGTTTGAAGATTTAGATTGCTGTAGAAAGATTTGTTGTGTATAGCCATTTTGATACTATTAAATAGCATTACATATTCCGCCGATATTGCCCCCCCACCTCAAACAACGCCCGCGTAATCTGCCCTAGGGAGCACGTTTTCACCGTTTCCATCAGCTCGGCAAAGAGGTTGCCGTTCTGCACGGCTACTTGCTGCAACTGCTTCAACGCTAGCGGCGAAGCCTCCGCGTTGCGCTGATGCAGGGCGTCGAGCATGGTGATTTGGTACTGCTTTTCGGCCTCGGTGGCGCGGATTACCTCGGCGGGGATGATGGTGGGCGAGCCTTGCGAGGAGAGGAAGGTGTTGACGCCCACGATGGGATACTCGCCGGTGTGCTTCAGCATCTCGTAATGCAGGCTTTCCTCCTGAATTTTGCCGCGCTGGTACATGGTTTCCATCGCGCCGAGCACACCGCCGCGCTCGGTGAGGCGGTCAAATTCGAGCAGCACCGCTTCTTCTACCAGGTCGGTCAGCTCCTCGATAATGAAGGCGCCTTGCAGGGGGTTCTCGTTTTTGGCCAGGCCCAGCTCGCGGTTGATGATGAGCTGGATGGCCATGGCGCGGCGCACGCTTTCCTCGGTGGGGGTGGTGATGGCCTCGTCGTAGGCGTTGGTATGCAGCGAATTGCAGTTATCGTAGATAGCGTAGAGGGCCTGCAGCGTGGTGCGGATGTCGTTGAAGTCGATTTCCTGGGCGTGCAGCGAGCGGCCCGAGGTCTGGATGTGGTACTTCAGCATCTGGCTGCGGGCGTTGGCGCCGTACTTGAGCTTCAGGGCCTTGGCCCAGATGCGCCGCGCCACCCGCCCAATGACGGCGTACTCGGGGTCGATGCCGTTGGAGAAGAAGAACGAGAGGTTGGGGGCGAAGTCGTTGATGTGCATGCCCCGGCTCACGTAGTACTCTACGAAGGTGAAGCCGTTGGAGAGCGTGAGCGCCAGCTGGGTGATGGGGTTGGCCCCGGCCTCGGCAATGTGGTAGCCCGAGATGCTGACCGAGTAGAAGTTGCGCACCGCGTGCCGGATGAAATACTCCTGCACGTCGCCCATCAGGCGCAGGGCAAACTCGGTGCTGAAGATGCAGGTGTTCTGCGCCTGGTCTTCTTTGAGGATGTCGGCCTGCACCGTGCCGCGCACCTGCGTCAAAGTCCTGGCCTTGATGTCGTTGTAGACCTCGGCCGGCAGCACCTGGTCGCCGGTTACGCCCAGTAGTAGCAGGCCTAGGCCGTCGTTGCCTTCGGGCAGCTCGCCCTGGTAGCGGGGGCGGGGCTGGCCTAGGGCGGCGTAGATGGCGTCGATTTTGGCGTTTACCTCGGCTTCCAGGCCCTGCTCGTAGATGTACTTCTCGCAGTTCTGGTCGATGGCTGCGTTCATGAAAAACGCCGCCAGCGTGGCCGCCGGGCCGTTGATGGTCATGCTCACCGAGGTGGCGGGGGCGGTCAGGTCGAAGCCCGAGTATAGCTTCTTGGCGTCGTCGAGGCAGCAGATGCTCACGCCCGCGTTGCCAATCTTGCCGTAAATGTCGGGCCGGTGGTCGGGGTCCTCGCCGTAGAGCGTTACCGAGTCGAAGGCCGTGCTCAAACGCTTGGCGGGCAGGCCCTTGCTCACGTAGTGAAACCGTCTATTTGTCCGCTCCGGCCCGCCCTCGCCGGCGAACATGCGGGTGGGGTCTTCGCCCTCGCGCTTGAAGGGGAACACGCCCGCCGTGTAGGGAAACTCGCCGGGGAAGTTCTCCTGCATGGCCCAGCGCAGCCGGTCGCCCCAGCCGCGGTAGCGCGGCACGGCCACCTTGGGTATCTCGTTGCCCGACAGAGAGGTAGTGTGCGTCTTGACCCGAATTTCCTTGTCGCGCACCTTATACACGTACTCCGGGTTGCGGTAGTTCTGCAAGGTGGCGTCCCAGTTTTCCAGGATAACCTGCGCGTCGGCATCGAGCTGGCGCATAGCCTTGTCCTTCTCCTTGGTAAATTCGCCCACCATGCTCGCCGACGACTGCCGCGCGTCGCGGTAGTGCTCCTCCAGCTTGGCAAACGCCCCGGCCACTTCGGCCAGCTGCACCTGCTCGCGCACACGCTGGTCGTAGGCGCGGTTGCTCTCGGCAATCTCGGAGAGGTAGCGCGTGCGGCTCGGCGGGATGATGTAGACCTTTTCCGACTGCTCGGCGCTGGTTTCGAGGTGCGAGGTGAGCTGCACGCCGGTTTTCTCCTCTAGCACCGTCAGCACGGCCCGGTACAGGCGGTTCATGCCAGGGTCGTTGAACTGCGAGGCGATGGTGCCGAACACCGGCATCGCGTCCAGCGGTGCGTCCCAGCGCTGGTGGTTGCGCTGGTACTGCTTGCGCACGTCGCGCAGGGCGTCGAGGCCGCCGCGCTTGTCGAACTTGTTGAGCGCGATGACATCGGCAAAGTCCAGCATGTCAATCTTTTCCAGCTGGGTGGCCGCGCCGTACTCGGGCGTCATCACGTAGAGGCTGGCGTCGGAATGCTCGATTATCTCGGTGTCGCTCTGCCCGATGCCGCTGGTTTCCAAGATGATGAGGTCGAAGCCGGCGGCCCGCACCACGTCCACGGCGTCCTGCACGTAGCGGCTCAGGGCCAGGTTGCTCTGGCGCGTGGCCAGGCTGCGCATGTACACCCTAGGGCTGTTGATGGCGTTCATCCGGATGCGGTCGCCGAGCAGCGCCCCGCCGGTCTTGCGCTTGCTAGGGTCTACCGAGATGATGGCCAGCGTCTTGTCGGGGAAGTCGAGCAGGAAGCGCCGCACCAGCTCGTCTACCAGGCTCGACTTGCCCGCGCCGCCCGTGCCGGTGATGCCGAGGATAGGGGCGGGGGGAGTTTCTATTTTCTGGTTTCTGGTTTCTTGTTCGGGGCTGCTATTCGACGGTTGGAAATCGGCTGCCAGTTGGCCCTTCACCCGCTCAAACTCCGCTGGGAAGTTCTCCGCCGCCGAAATCAGCCGGCCCAGGTCGCGGGCGTTCTTGTCTTTAATGTGCGCGGCCTCGCCGTTGAGGTGCTCGCCGGTGGGGAAGTCGCTCTTTTCCAGCAGGTCGTTTATCATGCCCTGCAGCCCTAGGGCCCGGCCATCGTCGGGCGAGTAGATGCGGGTGATGCCGTACTGCATCAGCTCCTCAATCTCGGTGGGCAATATGACGCCGCCCCCGCCGCCAAACAGCTTGATGTGGCCCGCGCCCCGCTCGGCCAGCAGGTCGTGCATGTACTTGAAGTACTCGTTGTGGCCGCCCTGGTAGCTGGTGATGGCAATGGCCTGGGCATCTTCCTGAATGGCGCAGTCCACGATTTCCTGCACCGAGCGGTTGTGGCCCAGGTGAATCACCTCGGCGCCGCTGCTCTGGATGATGCGGCGCATGATGTTGATGGCGGCGTCGTGGCCGTCGAAGAGCGCCGCGGCCGTGACGATGCGGACGTGGTTCTTCGGCTTGTAGGGGGCGGGGGTGGGAAACATAGGGGAGGGGTAGGAGAGGGTAGGTTCCTCAACATGCCCCGCGCCCGGCCGGTTTCCCTGCGCCGTCCGCCAGGCAGTTGGGTACGGCAAAGGTACGGCGGGCCCCCTAGGGGTAGCCAGGGGCACTAGATGTTGTCACCAAATAGATTGCCTGCTTGCAAACGCTGCCAAAACGCAGGCCACGTTTGGCCTATAATAACAGGAGTTTCTTCGTCGTGGCCGATAAATGGGGTCACTACAAAATAGCCAGTGGCTTTTTCGATAGCCAGCGCCTCCCCACCACCGTTTGAACCTATCAAAAGATAGCCGGGATAAAATTCTGCGGCGTTATAGTCAAGGTTGGTCGCTATCAAATCAGTAGCTCCATAAAGATAGCTGCCGTCTATTCCTAAGTAGCTATAGTTGCAGTGGTCATGGATAATGTTATTAGAGAATATAAAAACTAGATAGTCGGAGGGTGGCGTAAAGTCAAGCGCTGCTAAAAGAGTTTGTTGTTTGGAAACGGAAAGGTGCTGGGCTGACATAGTGATTAAACAGCTACCGCAGCTTGCGCAAGTCCACCCGCAGGCCTGGCAGCACTGCCTCGCCTGCTAGCTCCCGGTTGAAGCCCTCCAGGGTTTCGTAGCCTTCCTGCCCGGCGCGGAAGATGTAGGCCCGCTCGTCGTCGCAGGAGAGCAGCCAGCCCAGCAGCGCTCCGTTTTGGCGGTATTCCTTCATTTTCTCCGGCAGCACCCGCAGCGAGTCGGTTTTCGAGCGCATCTCCACTACGAACTCCGGGCACACCTGGGCAAACTTGTCTTGCTGCGCGGCGGTCAGCGCGTTCCAACGCCCGGCCGACACCCAGGAGGCATCGGGCGAGCGCACGGCCCCGTTGGCCAGCGTGAAGCCGGCATTGGAGTCAGACACGAAGCTAGGTTCGTCGTGCCCGCTCCATCAAGCGTATAGTTGGCCGATGAGGCTGGCATTGCACCGGCCGGAGAGGGTGAACGTAGGGACCATAATCAGGATTTCGTGCTGGGCGTTGCGCTCAATGTGCCACTTACGATGCTGCTGGCAGAAGTCAAAGAACTCCGCCTCGCTCATGCGACTGATGTAGGGGTCGTCGAGCACCAGCGGCTCGTCCAGGGCAAAAGGATTCATAGCGGGAAGTGGCATTAGCTATATGGTAAGGTACGCCAGGTAGGTATCGCGGCAGCTTTAGTCGGGGCTAGCCGTTGTGATATACAGGCTTAGGTTAATCGGCTGCACCTTCCACTGGTCTTCCGACTTATCCCGGAATACCATGCGGTGCGTAGCCGACAAGGCCGCCGGAATGGAGACGCTGTACCAGTCTTGCTGCTTGGCCGGCTCGCCGGCGAGCCACTCCAGGGTTACGGCAATGCGGCGCTGCGGGCCCACGTTGATAGTATAGGGCTTGAGGTCGAGGTGGTGCCAGCTGGCGGCCGAATCAGCCACGGCAAATTGCACATCCTGGGTGAGGAGGCTGGCGGCTGGGTGGTCTTGGCTGTCGAGGGCCCGCACGTTGAGCCTAAAGCGCAGGTGCCGGAAGCTGCTTTGCCGGATGTACACATAGGCTTCCTCCACGAAGCTGTTGGGTTTTACCCCCAGGATGGCACCTACTTCGCGCCCCAGCTTGTTGGCGGGTTCTTTGTCGGCCTGCAGGTGGAAATTGTAAAATGTGAAGCCGCCTGACCCCTCGCGGCCCACGTTGCGGCGCTGCCAGGTATCGCCTCTCACCTGGACTTCTGCTAGCGCCTGGGGCTGGGGCGTCAGGGCCAACTCGTGCAGTTGGCGTAGGTCGGCCGCTAGTAGCCGGCGCGACTGGTAGCCCACGCACGAAACCACCACCGTATCGGTAGGCGCCGCGCCCACCCGCGCCAGCATAAAACTGCCTTGGGCGTCGGCCACAGTACCTAGGGGCCGGCCTACCACGCCCACCGAGGCATAGGGTATGGGCTGGCCACTCTGGTGGCTGAGCACCCGCAATGTAGGCGTGCCCGGCTGCTCCTGCTGGGCCACGGCGCCACCGATGCTCAGGCCTCCCACAAGTAGAAAATGGCTAAAACGAAAGTTCATAAAAAGTTTAGGCTGCCCCACGGTGGGGCTGGTTGGCTCAGGGAGCCCCTAGAGCTTGGCGAAGGTTGCAACGCGGCTACCACTGCCGCAGCCACTCAGCCCAAAATTTCGATGGCCATGCCGCACTGGCGCGCCACCCAAGACGCCGGACGTCCCTAGGCCCCGAAGATTAGCAGAACGTTAGCACCCTTGGCTGGGGTTGTAGCCCCTAGGCCCCTTAATCTGGACTAACCGTCGTAATATACAGGCTCAAATTTGCCAAGTGCACCTGCCAGTTGTCTTCGGACTTGTGGCGGAATACCAGGTGGTGAGTAGCTGAAAAAGCAGCTGGCATCACCACGCCGGGCCAGTCCCGCCAGGTGGCCGGCTTGCCTGGCCTGGGCTGGCCGGCGAGCCACTCCAGAGTCACCGCTACCCGTTTTGCGGCCCCAACATTTACGTTGTAGGGGCGCAAGTCAATATGCTGCCAGCCCCGCGCCGAGTCAGACAAAGCGAGCTGCACGTCCTGGGTGAGCAGGCTGGCGGCCGGGTGGTTGTCGGCATCCACGGCCCGCACGTTGAGCCGAAAACGCACCCGCTGAAACCGGTACTGGCTGATGAAAACGTGCGCGTCTTCCATCACGCTGCCCGGCCGCACGCGCAGAATAGCTCCGGCCTCGCGGCCGAGCCGGGCCGATGGAAGAGTATCGGCGCGGCTGTGAAAACTATACAGGACAGGTCCCCCGGCCGCCTCGCGGCCCACGCGGCGGCGCTTCCAGGTAGCGGCGCGCACCACCACTTCGCCCAGCGCCTGTGCCTGCGGCGTCAGCGCCAGCTCGGGTAGCTGTTGCAGGGCGGCCAGCGGCAGGCGGCGCGGCTGGTAGCCCACGCACGATACCTCCAGCGTATCGGTAGCCGCCGCGCCCGTTTGGGCGGGCTGGAAGCGGCCCTGCGCATCGGCTACGGTGCCTAGGGGCTTGCCGGGCACCCCCACCGAGGCGTAGGGCACAGACTGCTGGGTGCGGGCATCGACCACGCGCACGGAGGCAGGCAGCGCCTGGCCGAAGCCAGCTAGTTGGGCCGTGCCGAAGAAGCTAAGCAAGTAGTAAAGGAACGGGCGGCGCATAAAAAAGCCACCAGCTTTCCGGCTGGCTGCCTAACAGAGTGCCTAAGCAAGCCTAGGCGTTGCACGGCGGCAGCTATGGTAGCTTCCGCAAGGTTCACTTGCAGCCTTCTTGGCTCTCAGCTAAAACCATACTATACCGCCCTGACTGCGACTATGTAGGAGTTTCGCTGGTTACTATTACCCGAGCGTAATCACTTCGCCGGGCCAGCCCAACTACTATATGAAAGACACGCCACTGCCCGCGCAGGATATTGACCGCATCATCGAGAGGGCATGGGAAGACCGCACCCCGTTTGAAGCCATTTTTCTGCAATTCAGGCTATCGGAAGCGGAAGTTATCCAGCTCATGCGCCGCGAGCTGAAAGCCTCCTCCTGGTGGATGTGGCGGGCCAGGGTGCAGGGTCGCCCCACCAAGCACCAGGCTAAAAGCGCAGTCGATGACGCCCGCTTCAAGTCCAAGCTCCAGCAGAACATCACGCTCAACAAGATTTCCAAGCGGCGCTGAAGCAATGAAGCTGTTCTAGAAAAGCACATCCTGCGCATCTGACGTTTGCCTGCCGAAGCAGCCCTACCACGCCCCTAGGGTATCTTTTGGTAGAGCTGCTTCGGCAGGCAAACGGCAGATGCGCAGGACGTGCTGGTAGTTCTGCAGTGCCGACAGCTACTTCACCGCCTCCACGCCGGCCTGGGCTACGGTGTGGTCATTCTCCACCGAGTCGCCCGATACGCCGATGGCCCCGATAATCTTGCCGCTGGCGTCTTGGATGGGGAGGCCGCCGGGGAAGCTGATGAGGCCGCCGTTGGATACCTCAATCTGGTAGAGCGGGCCGCCGGGCTGGCTGGCTTTGCCCAGGTCGCCGGTGGGCATGTCGAAGTAGCGGGCGGTGCGGGCCTTCTTGATGGCAATGTCGATGGAGCCGAGCCAGGCATCCTCCATGCGGGCGAAGGCCTTGAGGTTGGCGCCTTCGTCCACGACGGCGATATTCATCTTCAGCTGTAGCTCCTGCGATTTTTGCAGCGCGGCCTGAATGGCGGCTTGCGCCTGCGCTAGGGTAATACCCATAGTACTAAAGGAATTGGGGTGGGAAAAGCATTCGGCTACCGTAGCCTAGCTATAGAAAGTACCATTCGGTCCGCCATTTAGTTTTTGAGGCTGCACAGTAAGCGAGTCCCAAACCCGAACTTCCGCGCCCCCTAGGGCCAGCCGGCAGGCCAGGCTGCTCAGCAGGCCCCCAGCTACGTAGGTAAGGCGAACAGCTAGCTAGCGCTAGACTAAGCGCTGTAGCGTTAGCAGCGGGCCGGGGCGGAACGTTACGCCCGGTTTGCCGGGTTATTCAGGCTCGGTGGGGATTATTCCCGCCTAGCTTTTGCCCCCGCGAATGCCTACCTTTGGGCTTGCGAAAAAACGCCCCCGAATTGAAGAATATCCGTAATTTCTGCATCATTGCCCACATCGACCACGGCAAAAGCACCCTGGCCGACCGGCTCCTGGAGTTCACGAGCACCGTGGCCAAGCGCGACATGCAGGCCCAGCTGCTCGACAACATGGACCTGGAGCGCGAGCGCGGCATCACCATCAAGAGCCACGCCATCCAGATGCAGTTTCCCTACAAAGGGGAAATCTACACGCTCAACCTGATTGATACCCCCGGCCACGTCGACTTCAGCTACGAGGTGAGCCGCAGCATTGCCGCCTGCGAGGGCGCGCTGCTTATCGTGGATGCCTCGCAGGGTATTGAGGCCCAGACGATTTCCAATCTCTACCTCGCCATCGGGGCCGACCTGGAAATCATTCCGGTGCTCAACAAGATTGACCTGCCCCACGCCATGCCCGAGGAGGTAACCGACGAGATAGTGGACCTCATTGGCTGCAAGCCGGAGGACATCATCCACGCCTCGGGCAAGGCCGGCATCGGCATCGAAAATATCCTAAACGCCATCTGCGACCGGATTCCGGCGCCCCAGGGCGACCCGGAGGCGCCGCTGCAAGCCCTGATTTTCGACTCGGTATTCAACTCCTACCGGGGCATTGAGGTGCTGTTTCGCATCAAGAACGGCACCATGTGCAAGGGCGACAAGCTGCGCTTCATGGCCACCGGCAAGGAGTACGGCGCCGACGAGATTGGGGTACTCAAGCTCAACCAGGAGGCCCGCCAGGAAATGAGCGCCGGCAACGTGGGCTACCTCATCTCGGGCATCAAGGAGGCCCGTGAGGTGAAGGTGGGCGACACCATCACCACCGTGGGCAACCCCACCCCGGAAGCCATCCAGGGCTTTGCCGACGTGAAGCCGATGGTATTTGCTGGCATCTACCCGGTCGATACCACCGAGTACGAGGAGCTGCGCAGCAGCATGGAGAAGCTGCAGCTCAATGACGCCTCGCTGGTGTGGGAGCCGGAAACGAGCGTGGCCCTAGGGTTCGGTTTCCGCTGCGGCTTTCTGGGCATGCTGCACATGGAAATCGTGCAGGAGCGCCTGGAGCGTGAGTTCAACATGACCGTGATTACCACCGTGCCGAGCGTGCAGTTTCACGCCGAGGGCACCAGGGGGCAGGAGCTGGTCATTAACGCGCCGAGCGAGATGCCCGAGCCCAACCTGATTAAGTTTATCGAGGAGCCCTACATCAAGGCCCAGATTATTACGGCCGCCGAGTACGTGGGGCCCATCATCACGCTCTGCATGGAGAAGCGCGGCCTCATCAAAGGCCAGAGCTACCTCACCAGCGAGCGGGTGGAAATGAACTTCGAGCTGCCGCTGTCGGAAATCGTGTTCGACTTCTTCGACAAGCTCAAAACCATCAGCCGCGGCTACGCCTCGCTCGACTACGAGCTGATTGGCTACCGCGAGTCGGACATGGTGAAGCTCGACGTGATGCTCAACGGCGAGAAGGTAGACGCCCTCTCGGCCATCGTGCACCGCTCGAAGAGCTACGACTGGGGCCGGCGCCTGTGCGAAAAGCTGCGCGAGCTGCTGCCCCGCCAGATGTTCGACATCGCCATTCAGGCCAGCATCGGCCAGAAGATTATCGCCCGCGAAACGGTGAAGGCTCTGCGTAAGAACGTGATTGCCAAGTGCTACGGCGGCGACATCTCGCGCAAGCGCAAGCTGCTCGAAAAGCAGAAGGAGGGCAAGAAGCGGATGCGCTCGGTTGGCTCGGTCGAGATTCCGCAGGAGGCCTTCCTGGCGGTGCTCAAGATTGACTAACGGCAAAAGGCCGGCTCCCCAGGCGGGGAGCCGGCCTTTTCGTTGCGTGGCCGGGGGCTAGTAGGTGGTGGGCGGCGGGCCGGCCGTGGGCACGTAGCCCCCGCTGCCGGCCGTGGCGCCGGGGCCCTCGCTAGGCCCTAGGTAGCGGGTAGCGGCATCGAAGCCCCACAGCGGAATGGCGATGAAGCCCAAGAAGATGATGAATAAGTAGTTGCCAATGCCAGTTTTACCGAAGGATTTAGCTAAGCCGATGTACAGCGTTATGGCCACGTACAGGTTGGCCAGCGGGACGAGAAATAGAATGAGCTGCCACATGGGTTTGCCCACGATTTCGAACATGACAATGACGTTGTAAATCGGAATGAGGGACGCCCAACCAGGCTTGCCAGCTTTTTCGAATAGCTTCCAGAGCCCGACGATAACGAGGACGAAGATGGCCATGTACACCAAAGCGCCTATTCCGCCAAAAATGCTGCCCATCATACCAGAGGATTGCTGTTCCATGAGTGTGAAAATGAAGAAGGTGAGGTAGAGAAATTGTGTTTGCCAAGATAGGAGGTTGGCAAACAGAAATTTAGTAGGTCACAAAAAAATAAATTTTCGCTTGTTAGTACCAGCAAAGGGTAGGGCAGCCAGGCTACTTGCAACCCAGCGCGGGCCTTGGCCTGCCTGGGCGTCATTGCTCAGAAGCTGCAGTAGGTGCTTTGGCCACGCTTGCCTGCTGTGGGCCCTGCTGGCGGCGGGCCCGGCCCTAGGGCAACGACTGGCCGCTAGCCGCCAGCCGCCCAAGGCGACCGCCGCGCCGGTGCTGCCCGACTCGCTGGCCCAGCGCTTCGAGCGGGCGTACTTTTTGCTGGGGCGCATCAACAACACGGTGCGGCGCAGCACCGATACCCAGGCGCTGAGCGAGGACCTGCCGGCCATTGAGGACAACCTCGTCACCATTCGCGAGAACTTCGAGCAGTACGGCGACGTGGTGGACGTGAAGCAACTGCAGATGTACCGCGTGCTGCTGGCCGACATGCAGGAGCAGTTGGGCAAGTGGCGCACCACCCTCTCGCAGGGCAGCCAGCAGCTGGCGGCCATGCAAACCCAGCTGGGCACCGTGCAAACGCTGCTGCCCCCGGCCCCGCCGACCGGGCCCGGCGTGCCGCCGCCCACCGCTGTGGGTCGGGCCCTCGCCCGCCTGCAAGCCAAATACGCCACCACGGCCCGCCTGCTGGCCGCCCGCCGCCAGGCCGTGACGGGCCTGCAAACGCGCGTATCGGAAAGCTACATTGCCGCGCTGGAGCTGCAAGACCAGGTGCGCGAGCAGTTTGGGCACTTCAACCGCCAGGACCGGAGCGCCGCGCTGCCGCCACTGTGGCGGCCGGGCAGCATCCGCGCCGACGATGCCACCCGCGACCTGGTCCGGCGCTCCTACGCCGCCCAGCGCGGGCTGATGGGCTATTACTTCACCGAGCACTGGGACTACTGGGTGTGGATGCTAGTGTTGGCCCTAGGGTTCTTTGGGTGGGTGTTTCGCACCTTTCGCCAGGTGCGCCAGCAAGTTGCCCTGGCGCCGGTGGCGGGCGCCCCGGCCGCCGAGCCGCTGGCGCTGCCGGCCCAGCGGCTGCGCTACCTGCGGCCGGTGCCGGTGGCGGCGGCCCTACTGGTGGTGTTCAGCCTGGCTCCGTTTTTCGACTTGCAGCCCCCGGCCGCTTACACCGACTTGCTGCAGCTGCTGCTGCTGGCTACGCTCACCTGGCTGGGTGGGCGCAGCTGGCCGCGCCCGCTGTTTCGGTTTTGGCTGGGCGTGGTGGCGCTGTTTTTGGCCCTCGCCTTTGCCTACGCCAACCGGGCGCCGGGCCTGGGCACGCGCTGGCTGATGCTGCTGCTCAACGGCGGCGCGGCCACCCTAGGGTGGCTGTTCTGGCGCTACCTGCGCCAAACCAAGCTGCTGGCGGCCTTTGTGCGGCCGGTGGCGCTGCTCTACGGAGGCCTGCACGTGCTGGCGGTGCTGGCCGGCGCGGCCGGCCGCGTGAGTTTGGCCAAGCTGCTCAGCACCACGGCCGGGGTGGCGCTCACGCAAGCCGTGGCCCTGTCGGCCTTCGTGCGCATCGTCACCGAGGCGTTTTTCTTGCAGGCCCAGCAAAGCCGGCTGGCGGGCGGCCTAAGTGGGCGCCTCAATTTTGGCCAGCTCGAAAGCGCCCTGCGCAAAGGCCTCACGGTGGTGGTGGGCGTGCTGTGGCTGATGCTGGTTTCCACCAATCTCAACCTTTATAATCTCTTCTACCGGCTCATCGAGCACGCGCTCACCGCTCCGCACCACCTGGGCACCACCACGTTTACCCTGGGCGGCGTGCTGCTGTTCGGGGGCATCATCTTGCTTACGGTGCAGGTGCAGAAATATATCGGCTACCTGTTTGGCGTCACCGACGACGAGTTTAGTGCCGATACGGGGCGCAAGGGCTCGTGGCTGGTAGTCATTAGGCTGGGCATTATTGTGGGGGGCCTGCTGTTGGCTACGGTGGCCTCGGGCCTGCCGGTCGATAAAATTGCCATTGTGCTGGGCGCCCTGGGCGTGGGTATCGGCCTAGGGCTCCAAAACATCATTAATAACTTGGTGTCGGGCGTTATCCTCATTTTCGAGCGGCCCTTCCAAGTAGGCGACTACATTGAGGTGAAGGGCCAGACGGGCCGCGTAAAGGACATCGGCATTCGGGCCAGCAAGCTTACTTCGCAGGCCGGTTCCGAAATTATCTTGCCCAACGGCGACCTGCTCAGCAACCACGTCATCAACTGGACGCTTAGCAACAACCATATCCGCACCGAGCTAGCTCTGGCCCTAGGCCCCGACATCGACCTGACCGAGGCCCGCCGCCTCATCAGCGAGGAGATTCTGGCCAACCCCAACACGCTGCACAAAATCGCCCCCGAAATCCTGCTCAGCGGCATCACCACCAGCGGCTACGACCTCAAGGTGCAGTTCTGGATAAACAACATCCGCCAGGAAGACGCCCTCAAAAGCGAGCTGCTGGCCGGCATCTACCAGCGCCTCACCACCGCCGGCATCGCCATGCGGTAGGCGCGGGTGGGGTACTAAAGAAAGCGCCCCGAGGTCGTCATTCCGAGCTTGCCGAGGAATCTCGCCCGCGCCGCCTAGGGTACCATTGTTCACCGACGCGAGCGAGATTCCTCGGCAAGCTCGGAATGACGTTCTGTTTAAGTGAAGTCTACTTACTATTTTCTCTCCATGCCCGAAAACGCCCCGCACCTCATCGATGGCAAGCAAATTGCCGAAGACATCAAAGTAGAAATTGCCGCCGAAGTAGCGCGCCTGAAGGCAGCCGGCCAGAAGGTACCGCACCTGGCCGCCATCCTGGTAGGCCACGACGGCGGCTCCGAAACCTACGTGCGCAACAAGGTGCTGGCCTGCGAGCGCGTGGGTTTTGGTAGCACCCTGCTGCGCTTTGAGGCCGACATCACCGAGGCCGCGCTGCTGGCCGAAGTGCAGCGCCTCAACGACGACCCCGAGATTGATGGCTTCATCGTGCAACTGCCGCTACCTAGGCACATCGACGCCGAAAAGGTTATCGAAACCATCCAGCCCGAGAAAGATGTGGACGGCTTTCACCCCACCAACCTGGGCCGCATGGTGGCCGGCCTACCCGCCCTGCTGCCCGCCACGCCCTCGGGCATCGTGGAGCTGCTGGCCCGCGCGGGCATTAAGACCAGCGGGCAGCACGCCGTGGTCATCGGGCGCTCCAACATTGTGGGCACGCCGGTTAGCATATTGCTGGCCAAGAACTTAGATACGGCCAACTGCACCGTTACCTTATGCCACTCGCGCACCAAAAATCTGCCCGAAGTAGTGCGGCAGGCCGACATTATCGTGGCTGCCATCGGCCGGCCCGAGTTCGTGACGGCCGACATGGTGAAGCCCGGCGCCGTAGTAATTGACGTGGGCACGACCCGCGTGACGGACGCCAACAAGAAAAGCGGCTACAGCCTAAAAGGCGACGTCAACTTCGCCGAGGTAGCCCCGCTGGCCTCGCGCATCACGCCCGTGCCCGGCGGCGTGGGCCCCATGACCATCGCAATGCTGCTGCTCAACACGCTGCGCGCAGCAAAGGGCGAGGTGTACCCCAAGTAACCCTAAGCCCCAGCTTGGTGAATCGCCACGCCGAAAAGCAGTGGCTATCGCGCTAGCAGCGGCCAACGATTCACCAAGCCAGAGCTTAGCTTCGCTGTCCTGCGGTTGGTGTTACAACCATTCGTAAATTTGAGCGGCCGGAACCCCCGGCCGCGCTCCGGGCGTTGACGCTAGTCGCGCCCGGTTTTTATTTGCTTATGTCCGTCGTTACCGATTTCCTCGCCGCCTTGCCCGTGCTTTCGTCGCCCGAAAGCACCAGCACCCTGCCCGTCATGGAGCAGTTCTATACCATTCAGGGCGAAGGGTTTAATACCGGCCGGGCGGCCTACTTCATTCGCCTGGGGGGCTGCGACGTGGGCTGCGTGTGGTGCGACGTGAAGGAGTCGTGGGACGCCGAGGCGCACCCCAGGCTAGCCGTGTCCGACCTGGTGGCCGCCGCCCGCCAGCACCCCGGCCGCCACGTGGTCATCACCGGCGGCGAGCCGCTGATGCACGATTGCGGCCCCCTCACGCGGGCGCTGCAGGCGGCCGGCTTCCAAACCTGGATTGAAACCAGCGGCGCGCACCCGCTCTCGGGCAATTGGGACTGGATATGCGTGTCGCCCAAGAAGTTCAAGGCCCCGCGGCCCGACGTGCTGGCCCACGCCGACGAGCTGAAAATCATCGTCTTCAACGACAGCGACTTCAAATGGGCCGAGGAGCACGTAGCGCTGGTGCCAAGCACCACGCGCCTCTACCTGCAGCCCGAGTGGAGCCGCGCCGCCCGCATGACGCCCGCCCTCATCGACTACGTGAAGGCAAACCCGCGCTGGCAGGTATCGCTGCAAACCCATAAATACCTGGATATTCCCTAGGGGCTCAGGCTATTAAAATAGTAAAGGAACGTCATGCTGAGCTTGCCGAAGCATCTCTACCGCGCCGCCTAGGGGGTCGTTCGGTAGAGATGCTTCGGCAAGCTCAGCATGACCGCTTTTTGTTTTGCTAGCCCACCCACATCCCCCAACCAGCCAACACGAGCTTGCACGATGCGGGGAAAAAGTGCGTTTTAGCCAAGCCAGGGGCCTAGGGCCGGCTTCGCTCGGAAGCCTGGCTGCTACCTTAGCGGCTATATATGACGCATCGATTTCTGCTTTCGGCCGGCTTGCTGCTGGCGCTCGCCGCGGCTCCGGCGCTGGCCCAGCAGGCGCCCGCCAGTATCACCGACGGCAAGGCCCGCAGCCTCTACGAGAAGGCCCAGAACCTGTATTACCGCGACCGGCAGCCCCAGCAGGCCCTAGCCGTGTGGCAGGAGCTGACCACCAAATACCCCGACCTGGGCGAGCCCTACCTGCGCAAAGGCTCGCTGCAACTCATGCTGGGCGACAACGCCGGCGCCTTCGAGTCGCTGAAGCAGGGGCTGAGCAAGCTGCCCGTGGAGCCCGCTCGCGCCCCCGACTACATGGCCCTGGGCAAGCTGGCCGCCCGCACCGGCGACTACGCCACGCTGCGCCTGGCTTTCACTAATTTTCTGCAAACTCAGCCCCGCCGGCCCGACGATATTGCCTTCGCCAAGCTGCAACTGGCCAACTGCGACTTTGCCGCCCAGGCCCTGGCGCACCCCACCGGCGCGGCCCCCGAGCTGCTGCCCGCGCCCCTCAACCAGTACCGCGACCAGTACTTCCCGGTGCTGACGGCCGACAATCGCTTCCTCATCTTCACGGTGCGCCAAAGCCCCGAAAAAGTGGGCCAAGAAAACGAGGACGTGCTCATCAGCACCGTGGCGGCTGACGGAGCCTTTGGCGTGCCCCAGTCCATTTCGCCCGTCATCAACTCGCGCGACAACGAGGGCGCGGCCACCATCTCGGGCGACGGCCAGACACTGGTCTTCACCAGCTGCGGGCGGCCCGGCGGTCAGGGCTCGTGCGACCTCTACATCTCGCGCCGCCGCGGCAACGTGTGGTCGGCGCCGCGCAACCTGGGGGCGCTGGTCAACTCGCGCGGCTGGGACTCGCAGCCCTCGCTCTCGGCCGATGGGCGCACGCTGTACTTTGCCAGCAGCCGCGCCGGGGGCCTGGGGGGCATGGACGTGTGGGTGACCACCCTAGGGCCCGACGACACCTGGACGGTCCCGCGCAACCTGGGGCCCACCATCAACACGCCCCGCGACGACTACTCGCCCTTCATTCACGCCAGCGGCACCACGCTCTACGTGGTGAGCGAGGGCCGCCCCGGCATGGGCGGCGCCGACGTGTACCGCGCCACCCAGGATGCCAAGGGCCAGTGGCAAACGCCTACTAACCTGGGCTATCCGCTCAATACCTTCGCCAACGAGGCCTCCATTTTCGTCGGCTCCGACAACCGGCGCGTGTACTGCACCCGCACCCAGCTGCCGCAGGGCAACCAGCCCAGCAGCATCCGCCTCTACGGCAGCGAGGCGCCCGCCAGCGCCCGCGCCGCCGAAACCAGCACTTACGCCCAGGGCCGCGTGTTCGACGCCGTGACTAAAAAGCCGCTCAACGCCGTAGTGCAGCTCTTCGACCTGGGCACCAACGCCCTCAGCCAGCAGGTGCAGTCCGACGCCGAAACCGGCCAGTACACGGCCGTGCTTAACGAGGGCCGCGCCTACGCCATGTACGCCAGCGCCCCCGGCTACCTGCTCAAAAGCCTCAGCTTCGACTACTCAGGCCAGCAGAAGTTCGACCCGCTGACCCTTGATATTTACCTCGACCCGGCCAAGAGCGGCCGTAGCGCGGTGCTCAACAACCTATTCTTCGACTCCAACCAGGCCGTGCTCAAGCCGCGCTCGCGCACCGAGCTAGACCGCCTGGTGGAGTTTCTGCGCCAGGACCCCAGCCTGCGCGTAGAGGTGGCCGGCTACACCGACAACGTGGGTACGCCCGCCGCCAACCTTACCCTGAGCCAGCGCCGCGCCCAGGCCGTACTCACGTACCTGGCCGGCCACGGCATTGCCGCCACCCGCCTGCGCGCCCACGGCTACGGCGAAACCAAGCCCCTCACCGCCAACGACTCGGAAGCCAGCCGCGCCCAAAACCGCCGCATCGAGCTGCGCATTCTCTAGCTGCGTTCTGCGCAGTTACAAGCCAGCCCCCGGCGCGCCATTTGGCTATGCCGGGAGCTGGCTTTTTAGCGCGGTTGCGAGAGTATTGTATATCTCAGGACTCGCGGCGTCTATGGTACAAGTAGCCCGGCTTAGACCTTATCCAAGCTGGGCAGCCAAGGCAAAGTACTCGCCTAGCTGGGGTGGCTGACGCCTAGCGGGTGGCTCGCTGAAGAAACCCTAGGGTGGTTGCGCAGTCTAACGCGCGGCTAAAGGCCGTTGCCAGGCCATTTGGCGGGCGGATTTATAAGTAATCAGGCAACTTAAACCAATACTTTAACTAGGTGCTTGAGCGTTGCTAATTACTTAAAGTGAGGCTTTAAGGAGGTAAAAATATAATTGTGTTTTTTGAATAAAATGAAATAGAAAGTTAAGGGGATATGATAAAGCCTAAGTAAAGAAGCTGTTTTTTTATTTAAAATAAACAACTGATAATCAAGAGTTGAAAAAATTAAAGTAAAACACTTCGGTCCAAAAAATGCTAAAACGACCGGTTTTTATGCAAGCTGAAAAAGTCGCGTATGTTTGGAACAAGCCAAGCCGCCAGGGGCCGTAAGGTGCCCGGCCGGGCTTCTTAGACAAGCCATTTTTTCACTTCACCCTACTTTTTTAGTACCCATGCATCTCTTGCTCACTACCGCCTGCCTCGTAGCCAGCCTTACCACCAGCGCCCCCGCCCAGGGCCCCGATGTGCTCTACTCCAAAGCCATTCAGGTGCGGGCCACTACGCTTACCCAGGCGCTGGCCCACCGCATCCACTTCAACGAGGGCCAGTACCTGCGCGTGAAGCAGCTGCACCTGCGCTACCTCAACGAGCGCCAGGAGCTGGAGCTGTCGATGGCCGGCGCCCCCGTGGCCGACCGCGACGCCCAGCTGGCCGCCGCCCAGCTGCGCTACGAGCAGGAGCTGAGCGACCTGCTGCACCCCAGCCAGCGCCTGGCCTACCGCCAGTTGCGCGCTAACCTCACCGCCCACCAGCTGTAGCACGTAATGCGGGGCAGCTGCCGCCGATGTAGCCAGTGCCCTATATCGGCGGCAATTATCCGCAGCGCGCTTTCCCATGAAAAATTTTGAATACCTACTGCTGGAAACGAACAGCGGCATTTTTAAGGGCGTCGATTATAAGGAGCTGACCAGCCAGCTCAACCGCCTGGGCGGCGCGGGCTGGGAGGTCGTATCGACGGTCAGCCTCACGGCCAATGGCCAAACTACCAGCTTGCTTACCACACTCAAGCGGGAGCTGTCGGCGTAGCTCAGAAACCCAAAAAAAGCCAGCCCACCGTGCGGTGGGCTGGCTTTTTTGCTGCCGGGCGGCGCGCTTACTTGCGCTCAGCCATCGGCGTGTAGTCGCGCTCGGTGGCGCCCACGTAAATCTGGCGTGGGCGGCCGATGGGCTCCTTGTTTTCGCGCATTTCCTTCCACTGGGCAATCCAGCCGGGCAGGCGCCCTAAGGCAAACATGACCGTGAACATCTCGGTGGGGATGCCGAGCGCCTTGTAGATGATGCCCGAGTAGAAGTCCACGTTCGGGTACAGCTTGCGGTCGATGAAGTACTGGTCGGTGAGGGCGGCTTGCTCCAGCTCGGTTGCGATTTTGAGCAGCGGGCTATCCTGCATGCCCAGGGCTTGCAGCACCTCGTCGGCGGCTTTTTTGATGATTTTGGCCCTAGGGTCGAAGTTCTTGTACACGCGGTGACCGAAGCCCATCAGGCGGAAGCCGCTGTTCTTATCCTTGGCCTGGGCAATGAACTTGCTAGTATCGCCGCCGTCTTTTTCGATGGCTTCCAGCATCTCAATCACCTCCTGGTTGGCGCCGCCGTGCAGCGGGCCCCACAGCGCATTGATGCCCGCCGATACTGAGCCGTAGAGGCTGGCGTTGCTGCTGCCTACCAGGCGCACGGTGCTCGTCGAGCAGTTTTGCTCGTGGTCGGCGTGCAGGATGAGCAGTTTATTCAAGGCGCTCACAATCACCGGGTTGATGTCGTACTTCTCGGTGGGGAAGCTAAACATCATGTACAGGAAATTGGCGCAGTAGTCGAGGTCGTTGCGCGGGTAGTTGAGCGGGTGGCCCATCGCGTTCTTGTAGGTCCAGGCCGCGATGGTGCTCATCTTAGCCATCAGGCGCACGATGGTCAGGTCGATGTCGGCCGCGCTCTGGTTGGGCTTGAGGCTTTCGGGGTAGAAGCCGGTGAGCACGCACACCAGGCTGCTGAGAATGGCCATTGGGTGCGTAGCCGAGGGGAAGCCGTCAAAAATCTTGCGGATGTCCTCGTGCACCAGCGTGTGCTTGGTAATGTGCCCGGCAAAGTCGCTGAGCTGGGCCTCGGTGGGCAGCTCGCCGTAAATCAGTAGGTAGGCTACTTCCAGGAAGCTCGACTTTTCGGCCAGCTGCTCGATGGGGTAGCCCCGGTAGCGCAGAATGCCCTCCTCGCCGTCGAGGAAGGTGATGGCGCTTTTGCAGGCGCCGGTGTTTTTATAGCCTGAGTCGAGGGTGACGTAGCCAGTCGCATCGCGCAGCTTGCCGATGTCGAAGGATTTCTCGTGCTCGGTGCCTTCGAAGACGGGCAAGGAAATGGACTTGCCGTCCGGCAGGTTAAGTTCAGCAGTTTCTGCCATTGGAGTTGGGTAGGATAGGGATGTAAAGAGCTGCCTAAGCCGGCGCGAATCTACAGACCGCAGATTTAACGGATTTAACGGATTTCGCGGATACGCCGCTGCCGCGGCTGGCTACGCGGGAGCGTGGGCATGTTGGGAGCCTAAAAGTAAGTTGACTAAGTGAACTAAGTAGTAGCATAACAACCTGCCCGGCCAATTAGGCTACGCACTCACAAAAACTTTTTGTCAGCCGCTGCCCGGCCGCGCCCCTAGGCCTGCCCCAGTGCCCACCCGCGTAGTCAGCCACCGCAGCAGGCGTATCCCCGAAATCCGTTAAATCCGTTAAATCTGCGGTCTATTTACCGATGCAGAACTGGGTGAAGATGCTGGTAAGTATGTCGTCGGTAGATATTTCGCCCGTGATGGAGCCTAGGGCTGCTAGTGCGTGGCGCAGGTCGGCAGCCAGCAGCTCGGTGCCGCGGCCCACGGCCAGGCCCTGGCGCACGGCGTCAAGGTAGCCTAGGGCTTCTTCCAAAGCGCGGGCGTGGCGCACGTTGGTAACGATGGTGGCCGCGCCGGTGCCGGCCAGGCCTGCCCCGCGCACCTGCGCCAGCAGCGCCGCTTGCAGCTCTTCCAGGCCGGCGCGCGGGCCCGCCGCAATCAGGGCCAGGGGATAGGCCCCAGCAAACGAGTCGGCAAAGGCGGCCAGTTGGGCGGGGCTGGCCAGGTCGCGCTTGTTGCCCACGGCCAGCACGGGCAGCTGGGGCAGGCTGGCCGTGAGCGCCGCAATGTCGGCCTGCACGTCGGCCGGCGTCAACTCGCTGAGGTCGAACAAATACAGCAGTAGGGCCGCCTGGCCGATGCGCTCGCGGGTGCGCCGCACGCCGATGGCCTCTACCTCGTCGGCGGGATTGTCGCGTAGGCCGGCCGTGTCCACGAAGCGGAAGCGCAGGCCGTCCAGGCTCACCTCGTCCTCGATAAAGTCGCGCGTGGTGCCCGGAATGGCCGATACAATGGCCCGCTCCTCGCGCAGCAGGGCGTTGAGCAGGGTTGATTTGCCAGCATTGGGGCGCCCGGCGATGACGGTGGTGATGCCGTTTTTGATGGCGTTGCCCAGCTCGAACGAGCGCAGCAAGCCCGCCACCACGCCGCGCACCTCGGCCAGCAGCTGCCCTAGGCCCGTGCGGTCGGCAAACTCCACGTCCTCCTCGCCAAAATCTAGCTCCAACTCCAGCAGCGCCGCAAACTGCACCAGCCGGGCCCGCAGCCCGCGCAGCTCGTCGGAGAAGCCACCCCGCAGCTGCTGCAGCGCCACCTGGTGGCTCAGGGCCGAGTCGGCGGCGATGAGGTCGGCCACGGCCTCGGCCTGCGCCAAGTCCAGCGCCCCGTTCAAAAAGGCGCGCTTGGTGAACTCGCCCGCCTCGGCCAGGCGCGCGCCCTGCCGCAGCAGCGCCGCGATGATGCGCGCGGCCACGTAGTCGGAGCCGTGGCCGGAAATCTCCACCACGTCCTCGCGCGTGTAGGAGCGCGGCGCCCGGTACAGGGCCACCACCACCTCGTCCAGGATTTCGCCGCTGCCCGGCTCGCGCAGCGTGCCGTAGTGCAGCGTGTGGCCAGGCTGCTCAGCCAGGCGGCGCATCGAAAACAGCGCCTGCGTCGCTGCCACGGCCCTAGGCCCCGAGAGGCGCACCACGGCCAGCGCGCCCGCGCCGGGCGGGGTCGAAAGAGCGACTATCGTATCACTGATTAGCACGGATTTAAGCGAATTGCACGGATTTTGTGGACGATTGCTAGCTGTACCGGCTTGGATGGGTGGCTAGTTATACAGGCGACCAGGTAATAATTTGACAGACAGCGGAATACTAAGCCGCGGAATAACAGCATGGACAAGTAATTGCGATTCGTCCACAAAATCTGTGCAATCCGCTTAAATCCGTGCTAATCAGTGGTTGTAAACAAGTTGCGGCTTACTTCGGCTGAGACGGCGAGGGTGCGGCCGTTGTCGAGGCACAGCTCCAGCGAGTTGTCGAAGGCTACGCGGCCCAGCACGCGCACGGCCGACCCTAGGGGTAGCCCTAGCTTGTCGAGGTGCTGCAGAAACGGCGCCGACGTGTCGCGCACGGCCACCAGCGTGCCGCGCTCGCCTTCGGCCAGGTCGGCCAGCAGGCGGTGGGCGGGGCGGCGCACGGCCCCGTCGGCGGCCGGAATGGGGTCGCCGTGCGGGTCGAAGGCCGGAAACCCCAGAAACGCATCCAGGCGCTGCAGCAGTAAGGGCGACTGCACATGCTCCAACTCCTCGGCCACCTCGTGCACCTCGTCCCAACTAAAACCCAGCTGCTGCACCAAAAATACTTCCCACAGCCGATGCTTGCGCACCGTGAGCAGCGCCAGCCGCCGGCCCTCGGCGGTAAGCTGCACCCCGCGGTACTTCTCGTAGGCCAGCAGGCCCTTCTCGGCCAGGCGGCGCAGCATATCGGTCACCGAAGCCGCCCGCGTGGCCAGCGCCGCCGCAATGCGGTTGGTGCTCACGTCCTGGCCCGGCTCGGCCTCGGCCAGCTTATAAATAGCTTTTAAATAATTTTCCTCGGCAATGGTCATAGCTGGTAATCAACAATGAGCAGTCAACAATGAGCAATTTGAACGGTACCTACCACTGAGCATTGCTCACTGTTGATTACTCATTGTTCATTGCTAATCACCACTTTATCAGCGCCGAGGCCCAGGTGAAGCCCGAGCCGAAGGCGGCCAGGCACACCAGGTCGCCGCTCTGAATGCGGCCTTGCTGCACGGCCTCGCTCAGGGCGATGGGGATGCTGGCGGCCGTGGTATTGCCGTAGCGCTGGATATTGCTGAACACTTTGTCGTCGCCCAGGCCCATTTTCTGCTGAACGTACTGGGTGATGCGCAAATTAGCCTGGTGCGGAATCAGCAGGTCGATATCCTGGGGCTGGTAGCCGTTCTGGTCGAGGGCCTCCTTGATAACCTGCGGAAAGCGCACCACGGCGTGCTTGAACACGTTTTGGCCGTTCATGTGTGGGTACATGTCGGCCTGGTGCTCCAGGGCGTAGGCCGTGCGGTTTTCGCGGTTCGAGCCCGGCTCTTGCACCATCAGCTCCTCGGCAAACTCGCCCTGCGCGTGCAGGTGGGTGCTGAGAATGCCGTGACCCTCCTGGCGAGCCGGACGCAGCACTACGGCCCCCGCGCCATCGCCAAAAATGACCGACACGGCCCGGCCATTCGGCGTTTTGTCGAGGCCCGAGGAGTGGATTTCGGAGCCCACCACCAGCACCGTATCGTACATGCCGGTGCGAATGAACTGGTCGGCCACCGACAGCGCGTAAATAAAGCCCGAGCACTGGTTGCGCACGTCGAGGGCCGGCACGGCGCCACTCATGCCTAGCTCGCGCTGCAGCAGCACGCCCGAGCCCGGAAAGAAGTAGTCGGGTGAGAGCGTGGCGAAGATAATTAGCTGCACGTCATCAGCTTGCAGGCCGGCGGCGGCCAGGGCGCGGCGGCTGGCCTCGGCCCCCATGCCGGCGGTGGTGTCCTTGCCTTCCTCAAACCAGCGTCGCTCCTGAATGCCGGTGCGCTCTTGAATCCAGGCGTCGGAGGTGTTCAGCAGCTGCTCCAAATCGGCGTTCTTGACCACGCGGGCCGGTACGTAGTGGCCGGTGCCGGCAATCTCGGCGTGGCGCAAAGTGGTGGGAGAGGCCATAGCAGTGGGGAAAGGGGGTGGGGAGGGAAAGTAGCGCCAAGGCACCGCTCAAGCGAGGGTCAAAACGGTGCAAAAGGACGGCAAAGGTACCAGCTTTAGCGGGCTAAGCGGGCCGGCTGGCCTAGGTGCTTTAAGGCGCAAAGGTGCAGCCCGGCAGCAGGCTTTCCAGCAAAAGCCCTAATTTTTTGCCCTCGCTCGCCCACAGCGCCTCCCTAGGGGGCCCTTGCGGGTAAAAGGCTGGTCCGCCCGGCCCTAGGGCCGCTACTAGGCGCTCGGCGGTGGCGGCGGGAGCTTCGCGGGGCAGCAGCGCCAGGCCCGCCTGGTAGTGCTGCACTAAGCTGGCCCACAGCGGGTTGCTAGTGGTGAGGATGGGCAAGCCGTGGGCCAGGTACTCGAAGAGCTTGGTGGGCCGGCAGCGGGCGGTGCTGGGGTGGGGGCGGTAGAGCACTAGCCCCAGGTGGCTGCGATTAATTTCGGCCACAATGTCGGCGTGGGGCACCGGCTGGGCGCCGCCCACCAGGCGCACCGGCCGGCCGCTGGCCGCCCACTGCTGCATTTCGGCCAGCAGGGCGGGGCGCTGGCAAAACCCGATGATGGTGAGCAGCGCCCCGCCCGGCCAGCGCGCCTCTAGGGCCTCGGCCAGGGCCAGGGCCTCGCGCACGCCGGTCAGCTCCGAGAGGGTGCCCGAGAAGAGCAGGCGCAGGGGCTGGCCTGGCACCGGGCGCGGGGCGGCCTGGGTGGGCAGCGCCTCGGCTAGGGCGGGCTGGTATTTGTTTTCGAGCACCAGTACCCGCCTAGGGGGCAGCTGGCCCAGGAAGGGCAGCTCGTCGGCGTAGCTGGCCTCGGCCAGTACCAGGGCGGCGGCGCGGCGGGCAGCCAGGCTTTCTACCCCGCGCAGGCCCGCGGCCAGCCCGCGCTTCAGCCAGCCCCGGTACACGGCCTGGGTGGCCACGTTGAGGGCGTAGTTCTCCTGAATATCATATATAAACTGTCGGCCCCGCCCCAGGGCCTGCCACAGCAGCGTAAGGGGAAGCAGCTCGGGGGCGTGCACCACCACCAGCGCCGGGCATAGCACCCGCAGCAAGCGCCAGTAGCGCAGCTGGGCCCGCAGGCGGTTGAAGCTCAGGCGCGAGCCCCAGAAAATGGGGTGGTGCATGAGACGCGGAAAAGCCTCTACCAGGTCCGGGGGCAGGTCGTCGCCGGTGGCGCGGCCGGCCACGTGCACGCGCAGGTCGGGCCGCTGCAGGATGGTTTCGGCAAATTTCTCCCGCATCCGGGTATCGTCTACCGGCTTGAGTACGGAGGCTAGCAGCACCGGGCGCAGCGGGTAGGAGTCGGGTACCAGCCTAGGGGTAAACTCGAAACGCAAAGCCGGCGGGCGGGGTGGTAGCATCTGCCAAATATGCTACGCCTTACCCAAACCGGTAGCTGGCCCAAGGCCGAACCATCCCCGCTTATTGCTTCCTCGAAACCGAAACGGGCGCGGGGCTATTTTTGCGCTCTATTCAGTTTTTCCCGCTTTTCGCTTTTCATGGATACTACCAGCCACCACAGCCCCGTGCTCGACCGCTTTGCCGCCCAAGAGGCCATCGAAGCTGCCTGGGTTGACCGCAACCTGCTCGACCAGCCCGACACCCAAGCCGCCATTGAGCACGTGATAGAGGACCTTGACAAGGGGCAGCTGCGCGTGGCCGAGCCGCCTACCGAGCCCGGCGGCGAGTGGAAAATCAACGAGTGGGTGAAGAAAGCCGTGATTCTTTACTTCCCCATCCGACAGATGGCAACCCAGGAAGTGGGTCCTTTTGAGTACCACGACAAGATGGCCCTCAAAACTGACTACGCTACCCAGAAGGTGCGCGTGGTGCCGCCCGCCGTGGCCCGCTACGGCTCCTACCTGGCCCCCGGCGTCATCCTGATGCCGAGCTACACCAATATCGGTGCCTACGTAGGCGAGGGCACCATGGTCGATACTTGGGCCACCGTAGGCAGCTGCGCCCAGGTGGGCAAGGGCGTGCACCTGAGCGGCGGCGTGGGCCTAGGGGGCGTGCTCGAGCCCGTACAGGCCCAACCCGTCATCATCGAAGACGGCGCCTTCATCGGCTCGCGCTGCATTCTGGTAGAGGGCTGTCGCATTGGCGCCGAGGCCGTTATCGGCGCGGGCGTCACCATCACCGGCAGCACCAAGATTATCGACGTGACGGGCGACGAGCCCAAGGAGTACAAGGGCTACGTGCCGCCCCGCTCGGTCGTCATTCCTGGCTCCATCCCCAAGCAATTCCCGGCCGGCGAGTACCAAGTGCCCTGCGCCCTCATCATCGGCCAGCGCAAGCCCAGTACGGACTTGAAAACCTCGCTCAATGATGCGCTACGCAACTTCGGGGTGAGCGTGTAAGTATGGGAAGAAAGCTCGGGCTATTTGCGAGAAAAATGCTGGGCATACTACTCATTTTCGCCGGCTGGTTGGCCGGAGGAATAGGCTATGGCGAGCCAGTAGGCCCTCCTTGGAATACAATACTTTTTCTAGCAGTGATTCCACTGATTATCAGTGGTATTTTACTGCTTTTTAAGCAAACAGAACCCGATGTTCATGTCAACAAAAAAGCCCGCTAACCAGCGGGCTTTTTTGTTATGAATCGAAGTGAGCCCTAGGCCACTCCGGCGCGCAATTTCTCGCCGAATAGCTGCTTTACTTTTTCCACTTTGGGGCGGGCCACAAACTGGCAGTAGGGCTCGTGGCCGTGCAGGTTGAAGTAGTTCTGGTGGTAGTCCTCGGCGGGGTAGAACTCGGGGGCCGCCGTGATTTCCGTCACGATGGGGTTCGGGAAAGCGTGGTTGTCGTTGAGCTTTTTTTTCCACTGCTCAGCCAGCTGCTTTTGCTCGTCCGAGTGGTAGTAGATAACCGAGCGGTACTGGGTGCCGGTGTCGGCGCCCTGGCGGTTGAGCGTCGTGGGGTCGTGGGTTTTGAAGAAAATCTCCAGCAGCTCCTCGTAGCTGATGATGGCCGGGTCGAAGGTGATGTCAATTACCTCGGCGTGGCCGGTCATGCCGCTGCACACCTCGCGGTAAGTAGGGTTTTTGATGCGGCCCCCGGCGTAGCCCGATACCACTTTCTCCACCCCTTTCAGGTTTTGGAAAACGGCTTCGACGCACCAGAAGCAGCCGGCTCCAAACGTTGCATGTTCCATAATCGCAGATTTAACGGATTTAACTGATTGCGCGGATACGCTTGGCTGCGCCAAGCTGACTACGCGGCTGCGAGCAGCTAATTAGTCATTTTTAGTGTTTCCAGGCTGCTTAGATAACGTGAAAAGGCGCACTATCGTTCTGCTTTCAGCTTATTAGCTGCCATTGCCAGCGTCGTCAGCTTGGCGCAGCCAAGCGTATCCGCGCAATCAGTTAAATCCGTTAAATCTGCGATTCGGAGCTACTACCAGCTCCTTCGAGCCCGGCGTGTACTGGTAAAAGCCTTCACCCGATTTCACCCCTAGGCGGCCGGCTTGCACCATGTTCACCAGCAGCGGGCAGGGGGCGTACTTGGGCTGGCCCAGGCCTTCGTGCAGCACCCGCAAAATGGCCAAGCACACGTCGAGGCCAATGAAGTCGGCCAGCTGCAGCGGGCCCATGGGGTGGGCCATGCCCAGCTTCATCACCGTGTCAATTTCCTCGACGCCCGCCACGCCCTCAAACAGGCTGATAATGGCCTCGTTAATCATCGGCATCAGGATGCGGTTGGCTACGAAGCCGGGGTAGTCGTTAACCTCAGTGGGCGTTTTGCCCAGCTGGCGCGCCAGTTCCATCACCCGCCGGGTGGTGTCGTCGGAAGTGGCGTAGCCCCGAATGACTTCTACCAGCTGCATCACCGGCACGGGGTTCATAAAGTGCATGCCAATGACCTGGGCAGGGCGCTGGGTAGCGGCCGCAATCTTGGTGATGGAGATGGACGACGTATTGCTGGCCAGGATAGCGCTGGCGGGCGCGTGCTGGTCAAGCTCGCGGAAAATCTGGAGCTTAAGGGCCTCGTTTTCGGTGGCGGCCTCCACTACCAAGTCGGCGCCGGCCACGCCCTCGGCCAGGGCCGTGAAGGTGCGCAGGCGGCCTAGGGTGGCAGCTTTGTCGGTTTCGGCCAGGGTGCCCTTGGCCAGCTGGCGGTCGAGGTTTTTGGTGATGGTGGCCAGGCCCCGGTCCAGGGCAGGCTGGTTGACATCGATGAGCGACACGGCGAAGCCGTGCTGGGCAAACACGTGGGCAATACCATTGCCCATGGTACCCGAGCCAATTACGGCAATCTGCATGGGTGGGAGGGGGGTAGCTAGGGGGTGAAAACGGCCGCGGGGGCCTGGGAGCCGCAAAGCTACGGCCCCCAGGCCCCCGCAGTCCGAAGCAGGTAAGTAAGGGGTAGCTCATCTTTTTTTAAGCAGTCCCGTACAATGCCTACCAATCGGCTATTGCCGGTCTGTTCAACCTTTTCACCACTACTCTTTTTCACTCATGGGCAATCTGTTGTATATCATCGCTGTGGTTCTCATTCTCATCTGGGCCCTGGGTTTCTTCGGCGTATTGGGCGCTGGCTTGGCCGGCAGCAACCTCATTCATATTCTGCTAGTTATTGCCATTGTGGCTATTCTGCTGCGCGTTATCAGCGGCAACCGAGCCGTATAAGTAACTGCCGCTGGCCCAGCTACTTTGTGGTTGGGCCGGCTAGCATACCGCCAAAAAAACCTCGCTGCCCTAGGCAGCGAGGTTTTTTTATTTTGCCCAGTCAAGACAACTTAGCGGCCGATATTGAACAGGAAATTAAACCGGATGACGGGATTCGGATAAATGCTGTTGTAGTCGTCCTGAAAATTATACAGCAGCAAAATATCCGCCGCCGCCCGGTTGCTGATTTGCGAGCGGTAGCCCGCACCCAGTAGCGGCGTTTGCACCTGCCGGGCTATGGTGCCACCCGTCAGGTTGCCATTAATATCCTGGGCCAGCAGTTCGGCACGGGTCGACTCGTACTCGGCGTGCACGAAGAACTGCTTATACACCATGTATTGGGCAAAGACCTTCACCCCGAAGTTGCTGGCGCTGATGTGCTGGGTCGTGTTGAGCGAGGTCGGGAAGCCGTAGTTATTGTAGGCATAGCTGATGCCCGGCCCAATCGAGAACTTGTCATTGACGCGGTAGCCAATGGCGGGCGAGATGCTAAAGCTGAACTGGCTGACGCCGTAGTAGCTGCTGTAGCCCAGGCCTAAGCCCGTGTACACAAAGGTTTTGGTGTACTGCTCGGCGTGCTGCTGCAGGGCCTGGCGCTTGCGCTCGCGCTCGGGCAGGTCGAAGCCCGAGGGGCTGCCGTAGGTGGGCGCCGGCAGGGCACCCGCGGGGGCGGCCGGCGCAGGCGTAGCGGCGGGGGCGGGCGCCTGCCCCGGCGTATACACCGGAATGGTAGGGGCCACGTTGGAGGTGTCGGCGGCGGCCGGGGCGGGCCGCGTGGGCGCCGGCGCCACCGGGGTGGGCTGGGGCACCGTGGGGGCCGTGTTGAGCACGGGTTTTTCCTGGGCCTGGGCCAGGCCAGGGGCCAGCAGCGCGGCCCCGCCTAGGGCCAGCAGCAACAGATAGCGCATAAAGAGCGGATTCAAAGGATTCGTAACCAAGGTAGGGCTGGGGGGAAAAGAGGAGGTGAAGCGGCCGGCGAAAATCGGCAAAATAGCTGGCGGTGCCGACCAAATCTGGTGGCGGCTACCTAACGCCGGGACGTAAAAAAATCTCCCTGCCGGCAGGGAGATTTTTTCAACGAATACCCGTCGGTTTTCGCGTGCCATGGGGCCCTAGGCCAGCTGGTACATCTTCTGGCGCTGGGCCTTCAGGTTCTCGTCGGCCAGGTACTCCTCGTAGTTCATGCGCCGGTCGATGATGCCGTCGGGCGTCAACTCGATGATGCGGTTAGCCACCGTTTCGATGAACTGCAAGTCGTGCGAGGCGAAGATGAGTGAGCCCGTAAAGTCCTTGAGGCCGTTGTTGAGGGCCTGAATACTTTCCAGGTCCAGGTGGTTGGTGGGGTCGTCGAGCACTAGCACGTTACCGCTTTCCAGCATCATCTTGCTCAGCATGCAGCGCACTTTTTCGCCGCCGCTCAGCACGTTGGGCTTCTTCTGGCTTTCCTCGCCCGAAAACAGCATGCGGCCCAGCCAGCCGCGCACGAAGCTCTCGTCCTTTTCTACCGAGTACTGGCGCAGCCAGTCCACCAGGTTCATGTTGTCGGCCTGGAAGTAAGCCGAGTTTTCCTTGGGGAAGTAGCTGGGCGTGATGGTGGTGCCCCACTTGTAGTCGCCAGTGTCGGGCTTGGTTTCGCCAAACAGGATGTCGAACAGCAGCGAGGCGGCGCGGTCGTCGCGGCCCACGATGGCCACCTTATCGCCCTTGTCGAGGCTGAACGATACGTTCTTGAGCACGAACTGGCCGTCCACCTTCTTGCTCACGTTTTCCACGCTCAGCAGTTGGTTGCCGGCCTCACGCTCGGGCTTGAAGGCAATGTAGGGATAGCGGCGCGACGAAGGCTTAATCTCCTCCAGCGTCAGCTTTTGCAGCAGCTTCTGGCGGCTGGTGGCCTGCTTGCTCTTGCTAGCGTTGGCCGAGAAGCGGCGCACAAACTCTTCCAGCTCCTTGCGCTTGTCCTCGGTTTTCTTGTTCACCTCCTGGCGCTGGCGCAAAGCCAGCTGGCTGCTCTCGTACCAAAACGAATAGTTGCCGGGGTACATCGTGATTTTCGAGAAGTCCAGGTCGGCCATGTAGTTGCACACGGCATCCAGGAAGTGCCGGTCGTGGCTCACCACAATCACCGTATTCTCGAAGCTGTCCAGGAAGTTCTCCAGCCAGAGCACGCTCTCGGCGTCGAGGTTGTTGGTGGGCTCGTCGAGCAGCAGCACGTCGGGATTGCCAAACAGGGCCTGGGCCAGCAGCACGCGCACCTTCTCGCTGGCGCCCAGGTCGCTCATCAGGCTCTGGTGCTTGTCCTCGGTGATGCCCAGGCCGCTCAGCAGCTCGGCCGCCTGGTACTCGGCGTCCCAGCCGCTCATGTCGGCAAACTCGCCCTCCAGCACCCCTAGGCGCTCGCCGTCGGCGTCGGTGGCGGTGCCCAGGTCGTACTTGGCGTACAGCTCATCCTTCTCCTTCATCACGGCCGCCAGCTGCTGGTGGCCCTGAATCACAGTGGCCAGCACCTGCTGGTCGTCGTAGGCAAACTGGTTTTGCTTGAGCACCGCCAGGCGCTGGCCCACGGGCAACTCCACCGAGCCGGTGTTGGGCTCAATCTCGCCCGAGAGTATTTTCAAAAAAGTGGATTTGCCCGCCCCGTTGGCCCCAATCAGGCCGTACACGTTGCCGGGCAGAAACTTCACCGTTACGTCTTCAAACAAAACCCGCTTGCCGTAGCGCAAGCTCACGTTGGTCGTGGAAATCATCTATACCAGAGGAAAAAAAGCCAGTTATTCAGGCGCAAAAATACGCTCGCGCCCAGCTATACTTCTGCTAAACAGCCCTGGTTGCTATTTCGTGCCCCGTAAAGCAGCGTTTGGCAGTGCAACGCGAAGCGGCTAAAACCAGTATATCGGCCTAGGTTGGCTTGCGGCGGCCAGCCTGCTTTTCATTTCCCTTGTCCGCTCTCGCCTCAGCCCCTATTCACATGGCTACCCCTTCTACTACTACTGCTGCTGCCAATGAGCCAGTGCTCACCCCCGAAAGAAACGGCGTCCGCTTCGGCCTCTACACCGGGGCCGTACTCGTAGCCTACACCATTATTGCTGTGGTGGCGGGCTTCTTTCAGAATATTACGGCTGGTTCCCTCGATGTGCTCATCCTCGTGCTAGGCTCGGTACTGGCCATCCGCAACTTCCGCATGGTGCGCGGCGAAAAAATGCCTTATTTTGGTGGCTACGGCACCGGCATTATAACGTCCATAGTGGCCTCAGTTATTCTGGCTTTCTGCTTTCTGATACTCGATGCTATAGTGCCTAGCAAGTTGGACCTAACGCAGGTGCAGAACGTGTTTGGCTTCGAAATGTCGTCCATTATTGGCTTCCTGGCTATTATTCTGATGGGTTCTATGTCGGGCGTGATGACGGCGCTCACGGCCATGCAATTCTACAAGGCTGACCCTATCGACCCGCTGAACATGAACGAGCGCATCTAACCTAGGCCCCAACTTAAAGCAAAGCCGGCTCTACCACGCATGGGGCCGGCTTTTTGTTGCGTACTATCCTAGGCCCCAGAGGCGGGCGGCAGCGCAAAGGGTACCAGCGCACCCACGTCGCCCCCGAAGCGGTGAATGTCGCGGATGATGGTGCTGCTCACGGCCGCCAGGGCCGGGGTAGGGGACAAGAATACCGTTTCCAGCTCGGGATAGAGGTGCCGGTTGCCCTGGGCAATGGCATTCTCATACTCAAAGTCGAGGGTATTGCGCAGGCCGCGCAGCAAAAAGCGAGCCCCCTGCTGGCGGGCAAATTCGGTGGTGAGGCCCTGGTAGGGCAGCACCGCCACGCGCGCATCATCGGCAAAGAGCTGGGCTATCTGGTCCTGCATCCAGTCGAGGGGCAGGTAGCGCTGCTTGCTGCTGTTGTGGCCAATGGCCACGATGAGCTTGTCGAACAGCCCGACGCCGCGCCGCACCAAGTCGAGGTGCCCGGTGGTGAAGGGGTCGAAGGAGCCAGGAAAAAGGGCAATGCGCGGCATGGGGAGGCGGTTAGTAACTGCTAATCAGCCAGGGCCAGGCTGAACAAGTCGAAGTGGCGGTGCGCGGGCACGTCGTTGAGGCGGTAGGTATAGTGCAAGCCAAAGGGGCGGGCCCCGAGGCGCAGGTGGCGCACGTAGGTGCTCAGCAGGGTAAACACGGCCGAGTCGCCGGTCAGCTCGCCCCAAATGGTCACCGGGTCCTGGTCGGGGCTCAGCCCCAGCTGCTGCATCACCAGGATGGTGAAGTACACCACGTCCTCGGGAGTGCTGACGGCGAAGACGTTGCAGAACTCCAGCCGGCTGCCCAGCACCAGGGCCGTCAGCTCCTGGTCGGCCAGGCTGAGGTAGAGCTGGCGCGCGGGCGCGGCCGGCCCGCGCTGCTGCAGCCAGCCGGCCAGCAGGGCCGCCGGCTGGGGCAGCAGGCGCGCGGCGGGCCCGAAGGTGTCGTGCAGCCACTGGGCCAGGCCCGCATCGGCCGCAAACAGGGCCACTACATCGGTAGCGGGCGCGGCCTGGGGCAGGGGGCAGGCCAGGGCCACCTCGGTGGGGCCTAGGGTGTGGTGGGGCGCCAGGTAGGCTGCCTCGTCGCCCAGCCGAAACAGGGGCGCGGGCAGCAGCGTGAAGGCGCGGGTGCCCAGGCCCAGCCGCACGCGGGCCCAGCCCGGCCGGCCCAGCAACTCGTGGGTGGCGGCCAGGACCGGCAGGTCGGCCGGGTGGCTCAGGGGCTGGTCGTCGAGGGCCACTACCTTGTGGCGGGCGGCGTCGAGCACGGCCACGCGTAGGCGGCCCGGCGCGGCCAGGGCGTAGAGGTGGTAGGCCGTGGGGTTGGCCAGGTCGAAGGCCTCGTCGCGCAGGCGCACGAGTTCAGGAATGGGGGCAGCAAGAAGGGGAGGCGCAGGGGCAGTCACGCGGCAAAAGTAGGGCGTAACCCCCAAGGCCGCCCCCGGCCCTAGGCCCCCAGCAGCACCTGCGGCACAAAGATGTCGTCGGGGCTGAGCAGGCCGCGCAGCACGGGGTGCACCTGCGCCAGCGGTAGTTGCAGCAGCTGCCGGGGCGTCAGCCAGGCCAGTTCAACTAGCAACTGCGGGCCGGTGCCGTGCTCGGGGTCGTGGCCTAAGCGCGGGGTGGCGGTGGGGTCAGTGGCAGTCACCGCAAAGAAAATCTCCAGCGCCTGCAGGTTGCGCTCGCGAAACTCGTGCAGGTGCAGTTGCCGCCCTACGTGCACGGCCAGGCCGGTTTCTTCGGCAAACTCGCGGCGCAAGGCGTCCTTCAGGCCTTCGCCAAACACCCAGCCCCCGCCCGGCGGCGACCAAAAGGGAGCATCGCCGGGCAGCAGCCCGCGGTGGGCGGCCAGCAGAATGGCGCCGTCGCGCACCAGCAGGCCGCCCACTCGCACCCGCACTTGCCCCTGGTAAGGCGTTAATAAGGCACTGCTTAAAGAATCGGAATCGGTGGACATCGGGGCGAGTGGAAAGGGACTAGTGCCCTTGCTTACGCAAAGCCCGGCGGGATGGGTACCCGCGCGGCCTGCCGGGCGGCCACCCGGCGCCGCTGCCAGCGCCGCCAGCGGCTGCCCATGAACAGGAGCAGCCCGAGGGCCAGGGCGGCGGCCACCAGCGGCAGCAGCAGGGCCAACGCGGTGCCACCCACCGCCAGCCCGTTTTCGAGCGTGGCGAAAAGGGGGTTGGCCAGCCCGCCGGTGGTGGCCGTGGTGCCCGCCCGCAGCAGCACGGTGCTGCCCTGCACCAGGCCGGCCGCCCCGCCGCCCACCACTACGCTCAGCACCCAGCGCGTGGTGGGGTCGAGCTGCGGCAGCGACGAGGCCATGAGTAGCGCCCCGCCTGCCAGAGCCGCCGGGGTAGCCAGCGCGTCGAGCAGGTGGTCGAGCAGCGGCAGGTAGTAGCCCAGCAGCTCGAGCAGGGTGGCGGCGGCCAGCGTCAGCAGGGCCGGCGTGCTGCCCAGCCAAGCAAAGCCCGGCGCTGGGGGCAGCCAGCCCACCCGGTGCGCCACCCCGGCGGCCAGCAGCGGCACAAACACCCGAAAGCCGCTGCTGGCCGCCAAGCCCAGGCCCAGCGCCCCGGCCATTACAAGCTGATAGGTAGAAAGATGGTCCATGGCCTAGGGCAGTAGAAAAAGGTGGCCGTAAGGTACAGCCAATATCTTTGAGCCCTATGCCAACCGACCAGCCCGCCGAAACCCACGCCCAGCTCGAAGCCCGTATTCGCGAACGGCTTACCCGCCAAGGCTTTATGCACCTCATCGGGGCCGACCTCACCCGCATCGAGCCGGGCCGGGTGGAAGCCACCCTGCCCCTAGGGCCCCAGCACCAGCAGCAAATGGGCTACGCCCACGGCGGCCTCATCGCTACCCTGGCCGACTTGGCGGCCGGCTTCGCCAGCGTGGCCCTGGTACAGGCGCCCGTGGTGACGGTAGAATTGAAAGTAAGCTACTTAAATCCCGGTATTGGCTCGCAGCTGCGGGCCGTGGGCTGGGTGCTCAAGGCCGGCCGCCGTCTGCATTTCTGCGAGGCTGAGGTGTGGTGCGACGAGGTGCTCATCGCCAAGGCCACCGCTACCATGGCCGTAGTGGAGGCCCCACCGGCGAATTGATTTACCGGGATGGTTGTTCACGAGCACAAAGCCCTTCACGCTATGCATCGCTTGTTGCACCAGAGGTGTTGGCTGGCAGTAGAAGGCTCTCCTACGCAAACACTTTTCGCGTACTTTGATGAGCTAGATGGCTTAATGAGCTATATCCTGGATTGGCAGCGCGATATGACTACGCAATTTGAGCGGGAACTGGAAAGGGTTTGCGCTCACTACCAGGCTAAGCCCGTATTAGAAGAATACAACCGAAGATAATCCGTGTTAAAAACCCGCTTCCCGTCCGTGCGGGACTACTTTCCGTTTGAGCCGACCGGCGACCAAGCGGAGCTATTTGCGCAGCTCGACGCCTTCTTGCGCGACCCGCTGCCAGGGCGCAAGGTGTTTGTGCTGCGCGGCTACGCGGGCACCGGCAAAACCACCGTCATCAGCGCCCTGGTGCAGTGGCTGGCCCGCATGCAGCGCAAGTACACCCTGATGGCGCCCACCGGCCGCGCCGCCAAGGTGATGAGCGCCTACGCCGGGGTGCCAGCCAGCACCATCCACAAGAAGATTTACCGCCAAACCAGCGGCGCGCCTTCCGAGCGCCTGAGCTTCCAGCGCCAGCCCAATCGGGTGGAGGAGATGCTCTATATCGTGGACGAGGCCTCGATGATATCGGACGAAAAAGCCTTTGGCGAAACCGGGCTGCTGGACGATTTGATGGGCTACGTGTTCGAGAAAAGCACCAACCGCCTGCTGCTCATCGGCGATACGGCCCAGCTGCCGCCGGTGGGCCAGCTGCTGAGCCCGGCCCTCGACCCGCAGCTGCTGGCCGAGCGCTTCCGGGCCCGCGTGGAGGGCGTGGAGCTGCGCCAGGTGATGCGCCAGGCCGAGGCCTCGGGTATTTTGGTGAATGCCACCGAGTTGCGCGAGGAGTTGCGCCAGCAGGAGCCCGCCATTCACTTGCACACCAAGGGCTTCCCGGACATCTTTAAGATGGGCGGCGACAAGTTGGAGGACGGCCTGCGCTGGGCCTACCGCCACTACGGGCACGAAAACACCACTATTATCTGCCGTTCGAACCGCAACGCCAACCAGTACAACCAGCTTATCCGGCAGGTGCTGTTCGAGGCCGAGGACGAGATACAAGGGGGCGACTACCTGATGGTAGTGCGCAACAACTACTTCTGGGTGCCTAAAAACTCAGAAATGGGCTTTCTGGCCAACGGCGACTTTTTGCAGATTCGCAAGATTATCCGCCGCGAGGAAGTGTTCGGCTTCCGCTTCGCCCAGGCCCTGGTGCGGCTGGTAGATTACCCCGACGAGCCCGAGCTGGAAGTGAAGCTGCTGCTCGACACGCTGCACACCGAGAGCCCCGCCCTGCCGCGCGACCAGAACGAGAAGCTCTACCAGGCCGTGGGCGAGGACTACGCCCACATCACCAAAAAGGGCGAGCGCAACGCCGAAATGCGTCGCGACCCCTACCTCAACGCCCTGCAAGTGAAGTTTGCCTACGCCCTCACCTGCCACAAGGCGCAGGGCGGCCAGTGGCAGGCCGTATTTGTCGACCACGGCTACCTCAAGCCCGAGGAGCCCCTAGGGGGCGAGTTTGCTCGCTGGCTTTACACGGCCATCACGCGGGCCTCGGAGCGGCTGTTTCTGCTCAACTTCCAGCCCCGGCTGCTAGGCGAGGGTACCGAGGCCAACGGCCAGGCCGACGAGTAGGCGAGGGGCATAGGGGTTGGGCTGGGATGCGCCAAAAGCCCGTCTGTCATGCTGAGCTTGTCGAAGCATCTCTAACACGCCGCATTGTTCGGTAGAGATGCTTCGACAGGCTCAGCATGACAGACGGGCTTTTGGCGCGCCTAATAGTCTAGGCCGTTTGTAAGGAGTAAGTAGCCTTTGGTGGAGAAGTAAAAATTTTAAGTCTTATAATCAGCTTGTTGCATTATTATACGAGAAATTTCGTAGGTTTAGTTTTTAACTACGAAGCTCATCGTATAATCTTTGGATACGAAATAGTTCGTAGGAAACTTTTTTGCCTCCGCCCATGCCCAAGCCGCCCCCAAAGCCCACCGACGCCGAGCTGGAAATACTACAGGTACTCTGGCAGCACGGCCCCGCCACCGTGCGCCTCGTGAACGAGCAGCTCAGCGAGCGCCGCGAAATCGGCTACACCACCACCCTCAAAATCATGCAACTGATGCTGGAAAAGGGGCTGGTGCAGCGCGACGACGAAGGCCGCAGCCACGTGTACCGCGCCGCCGTGCGCGAGCACGACACCCAGGGCCTGCTGCTCGACCGCTTCGTGGAAGCCACTTTCGGCGGCTCGGCCCTGAAGCTGGTGCTGCAGGCGCTCGGGCACCGCCGCACTTCGCCCGACGAGCTGGCCCAGATTCGGCGCCTGCTCAACGACATCGAAATCCAAAACGCCACCGCTCCCACCCCCGCCACCCCTGCAAAAGCCGATGACAACGCTCCAAGTGCTTGAGAACTGGTTATCGCCCGCGCTGGTGCGGGCGCTGGGCTATGCCCTGCTGCACTCGCTGTGGCAGGGAGCGGTGCTGGCCGGCCTGCTGGCCGCCGCCCTGCCGCTGCTGCGCCGCCACCGCCCCGAAGTGCGCTACGCGGCCAGCGCGGCGGCCATTGCAGGGTTGCTGCTGGCCGTGGGCGGCACCTTCGGCTACTACTATAGCCAAGGCGCGGCGGCGTCCCTGGTGGTGGCTCCAGCGGCGCACTCGCTGCGCGAGCAAGTGGTGATGGAGCGCATCATGGCTATACAAGCGCACGCCCCGGCTCCTACCACCGACCTGCTGCCGTTGCTGGCCCGCTGGGCCGAGCCCTACCTACCGCTGCTGGTAACGGCTTGGCTGCTGGGGCTGCTGCTGATGAGCGGCCGCCTGGCGGGGGGCTTGCTGTACGCCGGCCGCCTGCGTCGGGCGGGCACCCAGTCCCTCGGGGCCGAGTGGCAGCATCGCCTGGCGGAGCTGGCCGCCCGCGCCGGCTTGCGCCGCCCGGTGGCCCTGCTCGAGTCGGGGCGGGTGCGCGGGCCGCTGGTGCTGGGCTACCTGCGCCCGGCCATCTTGCTGCCCCTGGGGGCGGTGGCGGGCCTGCCCCCGGCGCTGCTCGAAGCCCTGCTGGCCCACGAGCTGGCCCACATCGTGCGCCGCGACTACGTGCTTAACCTGGCCCTGGCGGCCACCGAAGCCGTGTTCTTTTACCACCCGGCGGTGTGGTTTATGGCCGGCTGCCTGCGCGCCGAGCGCGAAAACTGCTGCGACGACCAGGCGGCGGCCCTCTGCGGCGGCGATGCCCTGCGGGTGGCCCGCGCCCTGGCGGCCTTGGCCGAACTAGAGGTGGCCGCTGCCCCGGCCCCGCGCCTAGCCCTGGCCGCCGCCGGGGTAGGGGGCCGCGGCTCGCTACTGGCCCGCGTGCGCCGGCTGGCCCTAGGCCGCCCCCAGGCGCCTACCCTCACCGAAGGCCTGCTAGCGGGGGTGCTGTGCCTACTGGGCGTGGCGGGCCTGGGCACCGGGCTGGCCATAGCCGCTCCGCTTTCCAAAAGCGCCGCCCGGCTACCTTGGCAAACCGCCCCCGCCGATACCACGCGCCGCCCCGCGCCGCCAGCGCCGCCGGCCATCGCTGCCCCGGCGGCCCCACCGGCTCCGGCGGCCCCGGCCGAGCCTGATGCGAGCGCGGTACCAGCGGAGCCGGCTGCGCCGCTGGCGATGCCGCCCGTGCCCCCGGTGCCCCTGCGGGGGTGGGCTGCCCAGGCGCCGCCTCGCCGCCCGGCCCGCCGCATTGTACTTGAGAAAGACAAGAAGGGCCGCGTAGTGAGTCTGACCGTGGACGGCCAGCCCGTAGCCACCGGCGAAACCGGCAAGAAAGTCAAGCACGGCAAAACCACCAGCACCGTCGAGATTATCGAGCCCAATGCCGGGTCTGCGGGTTGGGGCGACGCGCGCTCCCTGAATCGCGGCTGGAGCAACGCGCAGCCTCTCAACCGCGGCTGGAGCAGCGGCCCGGCCCGCGCCCAGGCCGGGTGGGGCACCGTTGACCTGCGGGGCCTGACGGTGAACCCCGACTCCTTCCGCTTCCGCTTCTCGCCCGAGGAGGAGCAGGCCACCCAAGACAAAGCCCTGAGTAAAGCCCGCGCTGGCCTGGCCAAGTCGCTGCGCAACCCCGACCTAACCCCCGAGCAGCGCCGCGCCATCGAGCAGGCCCAGCGCAGCCTCGACGAAGGCAGCCGCCCAACTGGCCCGCTCACCTACCGCCTCGACAGCCGCACCAAGGGCCTGAAGCGCCTCACGCCCGACCGGCAGCAGCTGCGCCTCAACCTGGACGGCCAGGCCTTGCAGCGAGGAATGACCTTTAGCTTTCCCAACGCCCTAGGCAGCCCGGCCGACCTGGCACAAACCCAGCGCGAGATGCAGCAGTACCAGCGCGAAATGGCCGACTACCAGCGCGAGATGCAGCAGTACCAGCGCGACATGCAGGCGCAGCAGCGCGAGGCCCAGGCCGATATGCGCCAGGCGGAAAGCGACGCCCGCCAGGCGCAAGCCGACGCCCGCCAAGCCCTGGCCGAGGCCCGCGCGCGCTTCAATGGGGGGGTAGGCGCCCGTACCGGGGTCGACCGCACCGCCGCGCGCCGCGCCCAGCTCGAAGCCCGCATTGCCTCGGCCGAGGCCGAGCTGCGCGCCCTGGATGGGGCCGGCGCTACGGGCCGGGGCCGGGTAGCGGTGCCCCACCCGCCGCAGCCGCCGCTGGCGCCCGTGCTGCCCCTAGGGGCGCCGGGGCTAGCCGGCCCCGCCTTGCCCGCGCCGCCTACCCCGCCCACCGGCCCCACCACCCAGGAACTGCGCGAGGAACTGCGCCGCGACGGGCTACTGGGTAAAGACGAACGCAGCTTTACTTTTCAACTAAATGAAAAGGAGCTGCGGGTAAATGGTAAGGTGCTGACCGCTGCCCAAGCCGAAAAATACCGCCGCTTGTACCAGCTGCCCGCCAGCAGCCAGGGCAAGGGGCGCCGCACGGTCAGCATCACCATCAACGAAAACTAGCTGCCATGCCGCTGCTGCCCGCACTCTTCCCGCGCCACTCCTCCGCTACCCGCTGGCTGCTGGGGGGCTGGCTACTGGCCCTAGGGTGGGGGCAGCACGCTCACGCCCAAGTGGTGCGCTACCGCAACGGGCCCGGCAAGCCGCTGTACTCGGCCGCCCAGCTCGACTCGGTGGTGCGGGCTCGCTCGGTTAAGCTGGCCTCCCTAGGGATGCTGCTGGAAAGCAAGATAACCGGGCAAGAGCAGCGCCACGACACGCTGCTGTACACCTACACCCTGCGCGCCAGCACGGCCACAGTGCGCACCAACGAGCAGCGCTACCAAGCCCTGGTGGGCAAGCCCCTGCCCGATTTTGCCCTGCGCAACCTGGCCGGGCAACCCGTGACGGCGGCCAGCCTGCGCGGCCGGCCGGTGGTGCTCAACCTCTGGTTTACCACCTGCGCGCCCTGCCTGGCCGAGATTCCGGCGCTCAATCGCTTCCGGCAGCAGCACCCTGACGTGGCGTTCCTGGCCCTCACCTACGAGCCCGCCCGTCAGGTGCAAGCCTTTTTACAAAAGCAGTCCTTCACCTGGCAGCACCTACCCGATGCTGCGGCGTACTGCGCCCAGTTCACCCAGAACTACCCCCTGAGCGTGTTTGTCAATCGCAGCGGGGTTATTCAGCAAATTATCGGCGGCATGCCGCAGCGCTTCGACCAGCAAACCAAGCAGCTCAGCCCGGAAGTGAATGAGGACGAGTTTGCTCAGGCATTGAAGAGTATCGAATAGTTGGTTAGCAGTCAGCATTTTAGACTGATAGCTGGCGCTCAGGGGCCAGCCGCGCAAGCGGCTGGCCTTTTTTTTACCACAAATTTCTTCTCCCGCTGTAACGTATGGCCGCCCCGTCGGTACTCCCAGCAAACCCCCCGCTACCTGACCTTTCTGCCGCTGCTTCTATGCCCGCCACCGCCACCCAACTCAGCGACGAAGCCCTGATGGAGCGGGTGCGCGACGGCGAGCTGGATTGCCTCACCGGCTTGTTTGAGCGCTACCAGGGGCCGCTGTATGGCTTTTTGGCCCGGCTGGCCAACGGCGACCGTGACCTGGCCCAGGATTTGACCCAGAACGTGTTTATGCGGGTGCTGCGCTACCGCGCCAGCTACCAGCCGGGCCAGCCGTTTCGGGCCTGGGTATACCAGCTGGCCCGCCACGTGTGGGCCGACCACTACCAGCGCCAGCGCCCCACCGCCGACCTGGAGGAAGTGGAGAAAACCGCCGCCCACGGCCGCCAGGCCCAGGCCAGCCGCACCCGCCACGACGAGCAGCAGGCCCTGCAAGAAGCCCTGGCCCTGCTGCCCGCCGCCCAGCGCGAGGTGCTGGTGCTGCACCGCTTCCAGGGCTTCGACTACGCCGAGATAGGCGAGCAGCTGGGCTGCACCGCCGGCGCGGCCCGCGTAAAAGCCCACCGGGCGCTGGACGCGCTACGTAAGATTTACCTGAGCTAAGTAGCCAATTATCAATCAGCAATCGACAATTATCAATGAGCCTTTCCACTAAGCCTACTCACCCTAGCCCGCCCTGCGCCGAGCTGCGGCCCTGGCTGCCCGAGCTGGCCGAGGGACGCCCGCTGCCGCCCGAGGCCACGCACCTGGCGGCCCACCTGCCCGCCTGCCCCGCCTGCCAGCAGGAGCTGGTTGAGCTGCGCCAGCTGTTTCAGGACCTGGATGCCCTGCCGGCCGAGGTGCCGCCCCTGGAGCTGCGCGATAATTTCCTAGCCATGCTGAACGAGGAAAAGGCGAAGCTGGCGGCAGCTTCGCCCAGCGGCCTGGGCGGTGGCCTGACCGCGCAGCGCGGCGGCCAAACCTTGCAAAGCACTGATGACTCGCTGGAAGTAGCCAGTAAAAAGCGCGACACCTTCACCTGGCTGCGCGTGGCGGCCAGCGTGGCGCTGGTGGCCCTGGGCACGGTGCTGGGGCTGCTGCTGCGCGGCAGCGGCGCCGGCCCCACCGTGGCGCAGGCCCCGGCCGCCAGCCCCGGCACCCGCCAACCCACCCTGAGCGTGCAGCTGGCTGCTGCCCGGCAGCAGCCAGCCTCGGCCAGCGAGCGCCTGGCCCTGGTGAGCGAGGCCCCGGCCCTGGTAACCGAGCCCGGCGACCCGGCCGTGCTCACCCTCATCCACACCCTCGACACCGACCCCAACCCCAACGTGCGCCTGGCGGCCTGCGAGGCCCTGGTGCGCCTGCGCGCCGACCCCCGCGTGGGCCCCGCCCTAGTAGAGGCCCTGCCCCTGCAAACCGACCCCAACGTGCAGATTACCCTCATCGACGCCCTGGTGACGCTGCGCGAAAAGCGCGCCGTGCCCGAGCTGCAGCAGCTCTCGCAGCAGCCCCAGGCCCTGCCCGCCGTGCGCCAGCAAGCCGCCAGCGGCCTAGGTCAGTTAATCTAGTGATTATTCGCTACTTACTTATATGTTTTTGTTAACCATCAATCGCTAACCTACCGGCCTAGGGTGCACGCTGGGCAGTAGGGGCGCAGCCGGGCCTAGGCCCCCGGCGCGGGGCTAGGCTCCGCTAACAGGCCATTTTTCTCTCCGCTTTTTTCAATTTATCTTTATGAATACCAAGCATTTGTTACTGCTGGCGTGGTTGCTGCCCCTCGGGCTGCACGCCCAGGAGTTTAAGATGAAATTTGCCGGCACCCAGGACCGCAAGGTGGTGCTCGACATGCGCCAGGGCGACGTGACGGTGGAAGGCTACGATGGCGACGAGCTGCTTATTACGGCCAGCGGCTACCACTATGCGCCGCCGCCCTCGCTGGCTAGTGGTCTGAAGCCCGTTTACGCCAGCGGGGGCGATAACACCCGCCTAGGGCTGAGCGTGACGCCGGATGGCAACAACACCCTGCGCATTGTGAGCACGAGCAACGGTGATGGCCACTACACGGTGCACGTGCCGCGCCAAACCAATGTGGCGTTCACCCGCAACCAGTGGAATTTGTCGAGTGACTTGACGGTGCGCAACCTGGCGGGCCGCCTGGAAGTGAGTTTAAATTCGGGCGATTTGCGCCTGCTCAACATGAGCGGCCCGGTGGTGGCCAACACGGTAAGCGGCGACGTGAAGGTGCAGTTTAACGGCGTGCCCGACCAGCCCTGCGCCATCACCTCGGTGAGTGGCGATGTGGACGTGAGTTTGCCGGCCGCCGCCAAAGTAAGCCTGTCCATGCGCTCCATCTCGGGTGAAATCTACACCGATTTCGACTTGAATTTGCTAGGCGGCAACCTGCACCACGTGGGCGGCCAAACGGTGGAGGGCCGCGCCAACGGCGGCGGCACCACCTTCTCGCTCCGGTCGGTGAGCGGCGACATTTTCGTGCGCAAAACCAAGTAGCTCCGGCCCGCTCATTTCCTAGCCAGCCCCCTTTTTCAAACCCCTTTTTCGCTGCTGCCCATGACTCGTTTTCTACTCGCCGCGGGGTTGCTGCTGGCTGCCCTAGCCCCCGCCCGCGCCCAGCGCCTAGTCACGCAAACGGCCGCCCTAGGCCCCGGCCAGCGCGTGACGCTGCGCCTGAAGTTTGGCCGCCACATTCGGGTGCGGCCGGGCAGCGGGCCGGGCCTGCTGGTGCGGGCCCAGGTGCGCATCAACGACAACCAGCTCAACGACGCCTACCGCCTCGACCTCGACCAAACGGGTGATGAGGTGCGCGTAGTCGAAAAGCTTGACGAGGACAAGCTGCGCGACAGCAACTTCCGCGGCCCTTGCGACGGCAGCACCAACAACGGCTCGCGCGATGGCCACCGTTACAGCTACTGCGCCCTCATCGACTACGACGTGACCCTGCCCGCCGGCACTGCCTTGAGCGTGAGCACGATAAGCGGCGACGTGGACGTGGCCAGCCTGAGCGGCGAGGTGGCGGCCGAGAGCGTGAGCGGCAACCTGGCCCTGCGCCAGCTGGCGGGCCCGGTGCGGGCGCGCAGCACCAGCGGCAACGTGGAGCTGGCGCAGCTCAGCGGCCCCGTCACGGCGCGCAGCGTGAGCGGCGACGTGACCCTCGGGCAGCTAGCCAGCCAGTCGGTGCAAGCCAGCAGCGTGAGCGGCGATGTGAAAGCCAGCTGGCCCGCCGGCCGCGCCGCGACGCTCACGCTTAAAAGCACCTCGGGCGAAGTGTATACTGACCCGGCCGTGACCTTCAGCAACCTGCGGCCCGACAGCCGCGTGGGCTACGAGCTGCACGGCAGCTACGGCACCGGCCCCGGCCCGCAAGTGCAGTTGCAATCGGTGAGCGGCAACGTGTTTTTCCGGCCGGTAAAGTAGATAGGGATAGGGGAGGCCTGGACCCCTAGGGCCCGCCCCACCCAAAAGACCCAGCTAAATCGTTTTTCAACTTCTATTGACGACCCTTTTGCTATGAAAAGCCTCTTGCTGACTTTCCTGCTGCTACCTGCCCTAGGCGCCGCCCAGCTAGCCCAGGCCCAGCGCCTCGTGACCCAAACCGCCCCCCTGGCGGCCGGCCAAGCCGTGGCGCTGGAGCTGAAGTACGCCCACCAGATTCGGGTGCGGCCGGGCACCGGCAAGGAGCTGACCGTCAAGGCCCAGGTGACCATTGCCGACCACGACCTGGACCAGACCTACGACCTGGCCGTGACGACCACCAGCACGGAGGTGCAAGTGGAAGAAAAGCTGGACAAGGAGCAGATAGCCCGCTACTGGAAGCACAGCTGGCGCGACGGCAACGACGGCCGCCATACCGACGGCGACAACGCCCTGCGCATCGACTACGAGATAACCCTGCCCGCCGCCACGCCCCTGACCCTGCGCACCGTCAGCGGCGATATTGACGCGCAGGATTTGACCGGGGCCGTGACCGTGAAGTCCATCAGCGGGCGCTTGCAGCTGGCGGGGCTGAGCGGGCCGGTGCAGGCCCGCGCCATCAGCGGCGATATTCGCCTCACGGGCCTGCCCGGCCGCGCTCCGGTGAGCGCCGAGTCCATTAGCGGCAACGTGGACGCCAGCTGGCCGCCCACCCGCGAGGCCGAGCTGACCCTGAAAAGCCTGACCGGCGAGGTGTACGCCGACTCGGCCGTGACCTTTAGCAACCGCCGGGAGCGGCGCTACGTGGGCTACAGCCTGCGCGGGCACACCGGCCGCGCCGAGGGCGGCCCCCTGGTATCGCTGAGCAGCATCAGCGGCGACGTATTTTTTCGCCAGCGATAGGCCTGGCGCAGGGCCAGCGCGCAAGCTGGTAGGAGCGGAGCTGGGCCCCACTCAGCGTTGGCCGGCAACCAGCGGCACAACAACTGCCCACGTGGCGCGGCCGACGGGCCAGCGCGGTGCTGACTGCCGCCGGGCCCTAAGGGCGCGGGGCAAGCCTAGTGGCTGCATAGCACCACTGTGTGCTCTTGGCAAGGTGCTGATATACAAGTGTAAGGGCGTTAATAAAAAATAAGGTGCAGCTGCCAGGCAACGCCGCACGAGGCGGCGTAGTCTATGGCTCGCTGAATCCGTTACTCACCCCTTTTTCATGTTTACTGTACTGCTGCGGTGCGGGCTGCTAAGCCTGTGGCTCGCTAGCTTTTGCGCCCACGTATCCCTAGGGCAGTCGGCCCCGGCTACCGCCAAAGCGGATGCCAAGGCCCTGGCTGCGCCTGCCCTGCCTTCCAAGCGGCAGCTGGCGGCTACCCGCACGGCCACGCCTATCAAGCTCGACGGCGTGCTCGACGACGCGGCCTGGGCCACGGCGCCGGTGGCCAGCCACTTCATCGAGCAGCGGCCCAAGCCCGGCCGGCCCGAGCGCCTGCCCACCGAGGCTCGCATCCTCTACGATGACGCGGCTATTTACGTGGGTGCGGTGCTGCACGAGGCCAGCCCCGACAGCATCCGGCGCGAGCTGACCCAGCGCGACGGCATAGGCAATACCGACTTTTTTGGCATCTTCCTCGACCCCTACCGCGACCACCTCAATGGCTACGGCTTCATCGTGCTGAGCACCGGCGTGCAGTTCGATGCGCGCTATTCGCCGGCCAACGGCGAGGACGACTCGTGGAACGCGGTGTGGGAAAGCCGGGTGGCGCTGCTGCCCGACGGCAAGGGCTGGAGCGTGGAAATTCGCATTCCGTATTCGGCTATCCGCTTCGCGGCTACGCCGGTGCAAACCTGGGGCCTCAACCTGATGCGCCAGCGCAAGGCCAGCAACCAGCAGTTTTTCTGGAACGAGGTGAAGCCCCAGGTCGATGGCTTCGTGAACCAGTGGGGCGAGCTGACCGAGCTGCGCGACCTGCACCCGCCGCTGCGCCTCTCGCTCACGCCCTACGTGAGTGCCTACGTCAACCACTACCCCTATAACCTGGAGGGCAAGCGCAACGCCAGCGCCAGCTTCAACGGCGGGGCCGACTTGAAGTGGGGCATCAACGAGAGCTTCACGCTCGACGCCACCCTGGTGCCCGACTTCGGCCAGACTATCAGTGATAACCAGGTGCTTAACCTCTCGCCCTTTGAGGTGCAGTACCAGGAAAACCGTACCTTCTTCACCGAAGGCACCGAGCTGTTCAACAAGGGCAACCTCTTTTACTCGCGCCGGGTGGGGGCCCAACCCCTGGGCTTTGGCGACGTGCCGGGCCTGCTGGGTCCTAGGGAGTTCATCGTGCAGAATCCCGGCGTGGCGCGCCTCTACAACGCTACCAAGGTATCGGGCCGCACCAGCAAGGGGCTGGGCGTGGGGGTGTTTAACGCCGTGTCGGCCAGCATGTACGCCACGGTGCAAGACTCGGCCAGCGGCCAGCAGCGCGAGATTCTGACCCAGCCGCTGACCAACTACAACATTGTGGTGCTCGACCAAAGCCTGCCCCACAACTCCTACGTGTCGCTCATCAACACCAACGTGACGCGCGCCGGCCGGGCCTACGACGCCAACGTGACGGCCGGCCTGTTCAAGTTTGCCGACAAGAAGAACGAGTACGCCGTGCGCGGGCAAGCCAATTACTCGCGCCGGCGCGGGGTGGGGCTAAACTCGGAAACGCCCATCGACGACCAGAACGGCTACAAGTACTACGTGAACGCGGGCAAGATTTCGGGCAACTGGCTCTGGACCGTGGACCACGGCATCGAGTCGGATACCTATAACCCCAACGACCTGGGCATCCTGTTCGGCAACAACAACATCAGCCAGTCGGCCACCGTCAACTACAACAAGTACCAGCCCTTCTGGAAGGTTAACAACCTCTACACCAGCCTAGGCGTCTACCAGTCGCTGCTGTTTCGGCCCCTGATGTACCAGGACGCGGGTATCTATAGCCAGGCCAACACCACCTTCACCAAAAGCTTTATTACGGCCGGCTTCAATGCCAACCTCGACTGGGCGAAGCACGACTACTACGAGCCGCGCACCTACCCCCTAGGCACCTACTACGTGCAGGTGCCCACCAGCGCCAACCTGGGGGCTTTCGTATCGAGCGACTACCGCAAGAAGCTGGCCTACGACGCGAACGCCGGCATCCGCCGCTACGCCCTCGACGGGCGGCCCGAAGTGGCGGGCCGGCCCCGGCGCTACGGCTTCGGCCTCACGCTAAGCCCGCGCTACCGCGTGAACGACCGCCTGAACTTCCGCTACACCTTCGACTACAGCTTGAAGGTGAACCAGGTGGGCTACGTCAACGACGGCTTCGACCTGAGCCAGCCCATCGACCAGCAGTACAGCGCCCTGCTGGGACCCGACGTGCTGCTGGGCCGGCGCAACGTGAGCACCTTCACCAACACGCTCACCACCAACTACACCTTCACCAACCGGCTGTCCTTCACCATGCGCGTGCGCCACTACGTGAGCACGGTGCACTACTGGGCCTTCGCGCGGCTGCACCCCGGCGGCCAGGAGGAGACGCTGCCCGGCTACGACCGCAACCACGACACCAGCTTTAACGCCTTCAACGTGGACGCCTCGCTGGTGTGGTGGTTTGCGCCCGGCTCGCAGGTGAGCCTGGTGTGGAAAAACGCCAGCGCCACCTCGCTGCTCGGCAACGAGGCCACCCCGCTCTATTTCGACAACCTGACCAACGTGGCCAATACGCCCCACAACAACAACGTGTCCATCAAGATACTCTACTACCTCGACTACCTGGCGCTGCGGCCCCGGCGCGGGTAGCGCCCACTAGCCGCGCCGCCCAGCGGGCAAATTGAAGCCGCCGGGGCTTTCCCTCTTGGGAAGGCCCCGGCGGCTTTTGTGCGTGTGGCCGCGCCGGCCCTGTTGGTATGGTCGAGGCTAGCCAGGTTTAATACTACTCAACTTTCGCTTAGGAAAAGTAGGGTTTGGTGCGAGAAGCGGGCCGGTTGAACGAGTAAAAAACGGGGCTCCTAGGGCTAAATCTACCTTTGTAGGGTAATCAGTAAGCGGGGAACAAGCCCCGAGCTGTCTGCCAAAAACAACCGCCCGCGCCGTTAAAGCTGCCAACCGGCGGGCGCCTGACTTTAAATAATCCTACAAATTTACTCGCCCTTTTATGGGAAGCTTACCGCTTCCGCCCCCGTTATGACGCCCTCGCTACGCACCTTTATCTACTTGCTAAGCACCCTAGGCAGCACCGCCGCCCTGGCCCAAACGCCCACCCTGGAATTTGCCCCCGGCGCTGGCAACCCCACCACCAACGGCCCCTCGGTAGCCAACCAGGTTATCACCTTCCAAAACAACGCTACCAATCCCACCACCAACGATATGACGGCCTACACGCCGGCCGTCACCACCACGTTTGCGCTCAGCAACCAGCAGTACTCGCTGCCCACCAACCGCATCGCTACCGGCACGGGGGTTGCGTTTGGGGGCGGGCTCAGCACTACCAGCGGTACGGTGCCGGCGCTGGCCCTGTTTCCGCTGCTCAACGCCATCGGCAGCTCTAGCAACGGCAACTACACCTCCACCAGCGGCGTAACCGGCGGTATCGACGTGGCCGCCAACAGCGGCACCGAAATCATTACTTCGGTCGAGCCGCTGCCCGCCACTATCCCGGCCAATACGGCCCGCTACCAATTCGCCGACTTGACGATTACCTTCAGCAAGGCGCTGGTAAACCCGGTGCTGCACCTTACCGGGCTGGGCGGCTCCTTCACCACTGGCGGCGTTAAAACGGGCTTCACCACCGAGCTGGACCTGCAAACTGCCGGCGTAACGCTCTCCAAGCTCAGCGGCTCGACCGAGCTGAGCATCACCAACACCCAGATTCTGAACAGCGCCACCGCGCCCGATGGCGGCACGGGGAGCGGGGCGGCCAGCGGCTCGATACTGGTTACGACCCCCAGCGCCGGCATTACTACGCTGGTGTTCCGGCTGTACCTGCGCCCGGCCGCGGCCGGCGGCACCGTGCACGGCACCACTGCCAACACGTTTATCGGCGACGGCTGGATAATCAGCGTGTCGGAGCGCACGGCCAGCGCCACTGCCACCTTTGCCGCGCCGCTGCCGGTGCAGCTCACCGCCTTCACGGCCCAGGCGGCGGGCAGCCACGCCGCCCAGCTGGCCTGGACGACGGCCTCGGAGCTGAACAACGCGTATTTTGAAGTAGAGCGTAGCCTCGACGGCAGCACGTTTGCCGCCATTGGCCGTGTAGCCGGGCAGGGCAATAAGGCCGGTAGCACCAGCTACACCTTTGCCGACCAGGCCCTGGAGCTGCCGGCCACCGGGGGCGCGGTGTACTACCGCCTCAAGCAAGTAGATACCGACGGGGCCGCCGTGTATTCGCCGGTGCGGACCCTGAGCTTCGCAGCGGGGCGCGTAAGCCAGGCCAGCCTTTACCCTAACCCCGCCCAGGCCAGCACCACCCTCGACCTAAGCGCCCTGCCCGCCACGGCCAGCTACCGGGTGCAGGTGCTGAACGCCACCGGCGCCCCGGTGCAAGCCCAGGAGCTGGCGGGCGGCCAGCCCCAGCTGCTCGACCTGGCCGGCCTGGCGCCGGGCCTGTACACGGTGCTCATAACGGGCCCGCAGGCCGACGGGGCCGCGTTCCGCCAGGTGCTGCGCCTGGCCCGCAACTAGCTAACTCAAGTGGCGCGAGGCAGCGCCAGCCAGTCGATTCCCCTCCTTAGCCAAGGAGGGGACGCTTTGGCAAAGCCAAAGCTGGGGTGGTTGCGGACGTTGAACGACCGGCTACCGGAGTGGCCGCCGACTTGTTCAACGCCCGTAACCACCCCCGTTGGCGCTCCGCGCCAACATCCCCTCCTTAGCTAAGGAGGGGCGTGCGCCGTCTAGCGCTACCTCGCCACTTGAGTTAGCCACCAGCGCCCCCAACCAGCCCCCGGCCCTAGTGCCACCTTGGACTGCGAAGCGAGTTAAACGGGCACCAGCTTAGTAAAGGTGCCGTCCTTATTGAATTCGATAATCAAGTCGTTGTGGGAACTGCCGCCAGTCACTTGCCTTGCCTCCATTTTCCGGGGGCCGCCTGGCGCGTCCTTGTCAATTATATACCGGGGGGGCTCCTTGGTGTAGTGGTAAAGGCGGTCCCCGAGCACCTTGCTCAGGCACGCGGCGCGCTCGGCTGGGTCGCCCGCCAGGGGCAGCGCGTTGCCGTTGGCATCGCCTTGGTAAACTAGAATGACGTCGCGGCCAAGCCGGGCGTAGCGTGCCGGGGGCGCGTCGCGGTAGCGGTCGTCGGTAAGGGCGCTCAGCAGCCAGCGGGGCCGGCCCTCGGCATTCTGGTAGGCCACGAGCTGGACCACGCCCTTGTCCTTGGAGAAAAAATGCCGCTGGTGGCACAACGAGATATAATCCCGGAGCACTGCCCGCTGCTGGGTAGTGGTGGCCAGCTTAATCTGCTCGCAAGCCTGGGCCCAAACCGGGCCAGGGCCGAGCAGCAAGCCCAGTAAGGCAAGTGAAGGGCGCATGGGAAAAGGAAAAGTTAAAGAGGGTAACTGGCTGCGCCCGACCCTAGGGTTAGCCGCGGCCAAATTAGCCCGCGTTGGCCAGGGCCCGGTCGAGGTGTACGTAGCCGCCGTCGATGTGTAGGAGCTGGCCGGTGGTGTGGCTGGAGCGGGGCGAGAGCAGGAACGCGGCCGTGCTGCCAATTTCGTCGGGCGTGGTCAGGCGCTGGCCCAGCGGAATACGGGCGGTGATTTCCCGGAGCTTGGCTGCGGGGTCGGGCAGCGTCTGCAGCCAGCTTTCATACTGCGGCGTCCAGCATTCGGCCACCACAATGGCGTTGACCCGTAGGTTGTACTTGAGCAGTTCCACGGCCCACTCGCGGGTGAGGGCGTTGCGCCCGCCGTTGGCCGCCACGTAGGCCGAGGTGTTGCCCTGGCCGGTTTCGGCCGTTTTGGAGGTGATATTGACGATGGCCCCGCCCGAGGCCTTGAGGGCGGGCAGCGCGTGCTGCGCCATCAGGTAGTAGTGCACCAGGTTTTGGTGCAGGCTGGCCACGAAGCGCGCGTAGTCGCCGTGCTCCAGACCCACGCCGTCGTTGGTGCCGGCGTTGTTCACCAGCCCATCGAGGCGGCCGAACCGGGCCAGCACCGCCGCCACGGCCGGGCCGCAGGCGGCGGGGTCCGACAGCTCGGCCACTACCTGCGCCGCCCGGCCGCCGGCGGCTTCCAGCGCGGCCACGGCGGCCAGGTTGTCGGCCTCGTGGCGGCCCACAATCACCGGCACCGCCCCCTCGGCGGCCAGCGCCCGGCAAATGCCCGCCCCGATGCCCAGGGCCCCGCCCGTCACGATAATCACCTTGTCTTGCAGTTGGAGGTCCATTGGAGGAGGGGGATAAAAATCTTTAAGGAACTACTTAGAACGTCGTACTGAGCTTGCCGAAGCATCTCTACCACGCCACATGGTGCAGTAGAGATGCTTCGGCAAGCTCAGCATGACGTTCTTTTTCGCGTTAGAACTTTCGCTATACTCTCTTAACCTGCCGGCGCAGCGTAGGCCTGCACCGGCTGGCGAGCAGTACCTAGCCCGTCAATGCCTAGCTCCACCACGTCGCTGGGTTTGAGGTACACGGGCGGCTTGAACCCTAGGCCCACGCCAGCGGGTGTGCCGGTCGAGATGATGTCGCCGGGCAGCAGGGTCATAAACTGGCTGATGTAGGAAATCAGGAAGGGAATCTTGAAGATGAGGTCGGCGGTGGTGCCGTCCTGCATTTTTTGGCCGTTCACCGTCAGCCACAGGCGCAGGTTGTCCACGTCGGCTACCTCGTCGGGCGTTACCAGCCAGGGCCCTAGGGGCGCGAAGGTGTCGTTGCCCTTGCCCTTGTCCCAGGTGCCGCCCCGCTCCAGTTGAAACTCGCGCTCGCTCACGTCGTTGTGCAGCACGTAGCCGGCCACGTAGTCGAGCGCCGCGGCCTCGTCCACGTAGGAGGCCCGGCGCCCGATAACCACGGCCAGCTCCACTTCCCAGTCGGTTTTCACCGAGTGGCGCGGAATCATGATGGCGTCGTGGGGGCCCACCACGGCGGTGGTCGATTTCAAAAAGATAATGGGCTCGGCAGGCGGCGCGGCGTTGGTTTCGCGGGCGTGGTCGGCGTAGTTGAGGCCAATGCACACGATTTTCGACGGGCGGGCCACCGGCGGCCCCAGGCGCTCATCGGGCCCTAGGGGCGGTAGCTGGCTGGCGTGGGCTTGCACGTAGGCGGCCAGGCGGGCCAGGCCGTCGCCGCTAAAAAAGGCCTCGTCGTAGTCCTGCCCAAAGTCGGGCAAGCCAACCGGCTGGTCGTTAAGTAAAATACCGGGCTGTTCGTGCCCCGCTGGGCCGTAGCGCAGAAGCTTCATAAGACGAAAGAGTAAGGTACTGAATTAGTTGTTGAGCGTGATGAAGCCCCCGTCGAGCGGGTAGTCGCAGCCCGTGACGAAGCCGGCCTCGTCCGAGCACAGATACAGGGCCAGGGTTGCCACTTCGGCTGGGGTGCCCATGCGGCCGATGGGCTGGCTGCGCGACAGTTTCTCGAACATCTCGGCTTCGCGGCCGGGGTAGTTCTTGGCCACGAAGCCATCCACGAATGGGGTGTGCACGCGGGCGGGCGAGATGCTGTTGCAGCGAATGCCAACGCTCAGGTAGTCGCGGGCCACCGAGAGCGTCATGGCGTGCACGGCACCCTTGCTCATGGAGTAGGCGAAGCGGTCGGTAATGCCCACGTGGGCCGCGATGGAAGCCATGTTAATAATGGCCCCGCCGCCCCCGGCCCGTAGCAGCGGCACGGCCGCGTGCAGGCAGTTGTAGATGCCCGCCACATTCACCCGGTACACCCGCTCGAAGTCGGCCTCCGTGGTGTTCTCCACGTTGCCCACGTGGGCAATGCCGGCGTTATTGACCAGGATGTTGAGCTGGCCGATTTGCGCGAAAGCAGCCCGTACTTGCGCCTGGTCGGCCACGTCGGCCACGTGGGCGTGGGCCGTGCCGCCGGCCTCGGTAATGCGGTCGACCGCGGCCTGCCCGGTGGCCGCGTCGCGCTCCAGGATGTGCACCACGGCTCCTTGCCGGGCAAACAGCTCGGCCACGGCCAGGCCGATGCCGCTGCCGCCCCCAGTTACTACGGCCGTTTTGTTGGCTAATGAAAACATGCTGCGAAGAATAGGGTAGGGAAGTGAAAAAGGCGGCTGGCAGGACCGCCTTTGCGGGCACCCCCTAGGGCTGTGGGCCGACGCCACGCCGCCAAAAAAGGCAGTCGTCTTGCTCCGGCAGCTCGGCCACCGGGGGGCCGGGTGGGCAGCGCTATCAGCACGTTGGCGGCCGGGTTGCTTTGCGGAAAGCGACGCGCGGCGGCGGGGCAGCTCGGCGGGGTAGCGGGCATGGCAGCAGCTAGGGGCGTAAAGAGGGCGAAAGAAACAACGGAAAAACGAGGTGCGGGCCCGCGCGCGGCGGCCAGCTCAGCTGGCCAGCTGGTAGCAGGCCGCCGCCGCGCCGCCCCAGAAAAGCGCCTGCTCGGGGACCGACAGCGCCGCCACGTACTGACGGGCCAGGGCCACCACGGCCGCGTAGCCGCCCGCCAACTCGCACACCGGCCAATCGGAGCCAAACAGCAGGCGGGCGGGGCCAAAGGCCTCGAAGGCCACATCGAGGTAGGGCCGGAAGTCGGGCGGCTGCCACTGGTGCCAGGCGGCCTCGGTAACCAGGCCCGATACCTTGCACCACACGTTTGGGTGGGCAGCCAGCGCGCGCAGTGCCGCGGCCCACGCCGCCACCTGCCCCGCCCGAATGGGCGGCTTGGCGAGGTGATTGAGCACGAAGCGCTGGTGCGGAAAGGCCGCCGCCAGCTCGGTGGCGTAGCCCAGCTGGTCGGGCAAAATGAGCAGGTCGTAGGCAAAGCCGGCCGCCCCTAGGGCCGCGATGCCCCGGCGGAAGGCGGGCCGCCGCATGAGGGCGCGGTCGGGCTCGCCTTGCAGCCCGTGCCGGAAGCCCTTCAGCTGGCTGAACTGCTGGTAGTAGGCGAGCCGCTCGGCCACGTCGGGCGCCTGCAGGTCCACCCAGCCCACCACGCCCTTGATGAACGCGTGCTGCGCGGCCTGGTGCAGCAGCCGCTGGGTGGCCGCCTCGCTGGGCTCCGACTCAACCAGCACGCAGCCCCCTAGGCCCTCGGCGGCCAGCAAGGGCTGCAAGTCGGCCGGGGCGTAGTCGCGCCGGATGGCGCCCAGCTCAGCCGTTATCCAGGCGTAGCGCTGGGGGTCGTACTGCCAGAAGTGCTGGTGCGCGTCGATTTTCATGGGCGGCAAGTCGGGCGGCAACTAGTGCGCGGTGCTAAGCGTGAGGTGCCGCACGCGGGCATTTTTGAGGGCAAAGAAAAGCACCACCAGAAAGCAAACGGCTGGCACCGCGTAGGCCACCTGAATAGTGCTGGCGTCGGACACCCGGCCCATGAGCACGGGAAACACGGCCCCGCCCACGATGGCCATAATGAGCAGCGAGGCGCCTTCCTTGGTGGCGGCCCCTAGGCCCCGGATGCCGAGCGAGAAGATGGTGGGGAACATGATAGACATAAAAAACTCGACGCCCACCAGCGCATACACCGCCAGCTTGCCGGGCAGCAGCACCGCCAGCAGCACCAAAAAGAAATTCAGCAGGCTGTAGATGGCCAGCAGCCGCGCGGCCGGCACGTAGCGCAGGAGGAAGGTGCCGATGAAGCGCCCGGCCATGAAGCCCAGCAGCGCCCCCGACAGATACAGGGTAGCCGTTTTTTCGCCAATGCCGGCCACCTTGCTGGCAAAGCGGATGAAAAAGCTGCTGACGCAAACCTGGGCCCCCACGTAAAAAAACTGCGCCAGCACGCCCAGCAGCAGGTTGCGTTCGCGCCACAGCGGGCGGGGCGGCCCGGCCGCGTCGGTAACCTCCACTATATCGGGCAGGCGTGTGAAATACAGCACCAGCGCAAGGAGCAGCACCACGCTGCCAATGAGCAGGTAGGGTACCTGCACGGCCGCGGCCTCGTGGTTGAGGTAAGCGGCCAGCTGCGGGCCGCTCATGGCCAGCTGTTGGCTCTCGGTCAAGGACTTGCCCGAGAGGATGAACGCGCCGCCCAGCAGCGGGGCCAGCGTAGCCGCCAGGCCGTTGAACGACTGCGCGAAGTTGAGGCGCTGGGTGGCGCTGGCCGGGTCGCCAAGCACCGTAATATAGGGGTTAGCGGCCGTTTCGAGGAAGGTGAGGCCCGCGGCGATGACAAACAGCGCCCCTAGGAAAAAGGCGTAGGAGCGCGCGGCCGCCGCTGGATAAAACAGAAAAGCCCCGGTGGCAAACAGCCCCAGCCCCAGCACGATGCCCGCCTTGTAGCCGCGGCGCTTCATAAACCGCCCGGCCGGCAGGGCCAGCAGAAAGTAGGCGATGTAGGAGGCCGAATCGATAAAGGCCGATTGCGCGTCGGTGAGCTGGCAGGCTTTCTTGAGGTGCGGAATGAGGATGGGGTTGAGGTTGAGCGCAAACCCCCACAGGAAAAACAGGGAGGTGATGAGCGCGACGGCAAAAAACGGACTCCGGGGGGTGGGCATGGAAGCAGGAAGAGTAAGCACGCAACGGCCGGCAAGGTAGCAAGTTCGCTGCCCGTCAGTCCGCTAGCTTGTAAATCCGTTCCATCAGCTGCCACTTCGCCTCGGCAGTGGTGCCCGCCGTTTGCTGAAACGTGGCCACGTAGGCTTCCCACTCGGCCTGCCGCGGCTGGGCCGCCAGGGCCCGCATGGCGGCGTCGTGGTCGAAGTCGGGCTCGGTATCCATTATCATAAATAGCTGCGTGCCCAGCAAGTAAATTTCCATATCCAGAATGCCCACGGCGCGCATGCCCTGCGTTATTTCCGGCCACACGGCGCCAGCCGCGTGCGCCTGCCGGTAGGCGGCAATCAGGGTGGCGTCGTCGCGCAGTTGCAGGGTTTTGCAGTAGCGCTTGGGCAAGCGGCCGGCGGGTGGGAAATCCTTCATGGGGCAAGAGCAGGTAGAGGCAACGCGTTTGCGACAGGGAAGATAGGGCTAGGCGCTACTTAGCCGGTAGCTGCTGCGCCAGTGGCTACGCTGCTTCCGCCGCAAGTTGTGGCTAGCTTACTTTGCGGGAAAGCCGACAAGCTCACTAGGTTGGCAATAGACAGGCCGGTGTACTTTGCGCAATCCTTAACCAAGTCTCCGCTATGATGCGCGTTTTTGCCCTTATGAGCCTGCTGGTGGTTTCGCTTACGGCCGCTGCGCAGCGCCCGCGCGTGACGAAGGCTACCGTCTTCACCGACGCAGATGGGACGGTACTTTCGCGCCAAGCCTACAGAAATAAGCTGCAAACCAATCAATTTGTGACGGATAAGGCCCAGATAGCCAACGCCGTTATCACGTCTATTTCGCTGCGCCCGGCGCCCGCCCCCGATAGCGTGCGGACGCAGGCGGTGTCACCCGCTCGCGCCTACCTGACCCCCGCGCCGGCGTTTACTCTAACGGACATTAACGGCCAGTCGTACAGCCTAGCCGCCCTGCGCGGCAAGGTGGTCGTGTTGAATTTTTGGTTTATCAAGTGCGGCGTGTGCCAGCAAGAAATGCCCGCGCTCAAGCAGCTGGCCAGCGATTACCGCGCTAATCCGGCGGTGGTATTCATTTCCTTCGCGCGCGACGAAGCAGAGCGGCTCCGGCGCTACATCGCTAGCAAAGGTGATTTTGGCTTTGCCGTACTGCCCTTGCCCCCGGCGCTGGCCCAGGAGTTTGGTATCGAAGGCTACCCCACCACGGCGGTCCTCGACCGCAGCGGCCGCTATACCTACGACAAAGAAGGCTATGTCGGCAACCTGCGGTACCTGCGCCAAGCCATTGAACATGCCCTGCGCTAAGAAATGGCCTTGGCGGCCATACGAGGCGCGGTGCGCCTACTCCGCGCCCAGCAGCTCGCCGGCCGCCGCCCAGGGCGTAAGCTGCCCTAGGGCCACTTGCTGGCGCACGGCGGGCAGGGCCTCCCGCACGCCGGGGCGGGCGTAGAAGCGGCTTTCGAGGCCCTCACGCACGGCCTCGTCCAGCCACTGCAGCTGCTGCTGGGCGCGGCGCTGCTGCCAGTAGCCGCTGGCCTGGGTTTGGGCTTGGTAGGCTTCTACCAGCGCCCAGGCTTCGGGCAGGCCCTGGCCGCTGAGGGCCGAGCAGGTGGCTACCGGCACCGCCCAGTTGCTGGCGGTGGGCGGAAACAGGTGCAGGGCGCCGGCGTAGTCGCGGGCGGCGCGGCGGGCGGCGGCTTCGTTGCCGTGGTCGGCCTTGGTGATGAGCAGGGCGTCGGCCATTTCCATGATGCCGCGCTTGACGCCCTGCAGCTCGTCGCCGGCGCCGGCCAGCAGCAGGAGCAGAAAGAAATCGACCAGGCCGTGCACCGCCACCTCGCTCTGGCCCACGCCCACGGTTTCCACGAAGATGACGTCGTAGCCCGCCGCCTCGCATAGCAGCAGGGCCTCGCGGGTGGCGCGGGCCACGCCCCCCAGGCTGCCCCCGGCCGGCGAGGGCCGAATGAACGCCCTAGGGTGGGCCGTGAGGCGCGGCATGCGGGTTTTGTCGCCCAGAATGCTGCCGCCGCCCCGGGGGCTGCTGGGGTCTACGGCCAGCACGGCCAGGCGCTTGCCCAGGGTTTCCACCAAATACAGCCCTAGGGCTTCAATAAAGGTGCTTTTGCCCACGCCCGGCACGCCCGTAATGCCCAGCCGGATGGCCCTGCCGGTGCGCGGCAGCACCGCCTGCAGCAGCTGCTGCCCTAGGGCCTGGTGCTGCGGCAAGGTGCTCTCAACCAGCGTGATGGCGCGGGCCAGGGTGCCGCGCTGCCCGGCCAGTAGGCCCTGGGTAAATTCGGTAACGGAGGGAAGCGACGGCGGCACGGGGCGCAAAGTAAGGATGCTCGGCGCTAAGCAGGACTTGAAGCACCCGCTAGCGCAAGGGAGCATGGGGTAAGATTTCCGACAGTTAGTATATTTGTGTAAGTACTTACATAGTTTTTCTGTGGATTTCATTCACCAGCTAGGGCCAGTGGCCCTGGGCAGCCGCCTTCGCCGCATCAGCGAGCAGCTTACGGCCGAGGCTAGCCTCATCTACGCCGACTACAACCTGGCTTTTCAGCCGCGCTGGTACCCGGTATTTTACTTGGTTGCGCAGCAGCCCGGCCTCACGGCCAACGAGATAGCCGAGCGCCTTGGCCACACCCACGCCGCCGTAAGCCAGGTGGTGAAGGAACTGGTGAAGAGCGAGCTGCTGGCTGCCGAGCCCAGCGCCAGCGACCAGCGCCGCCGCTTGCTGCACCTTACGGCTCGCGGCCAAACCCTGCTGCCGCAGCTACAGGCCCAAACCGCCGATGTGCGCCATGGCATAGAAGACCTGCTGGCGACGGCCGCGCCCCACTTATGGTCCGCCTTGGAAGCGCTGGAGCAGCACCTGCACCAGCAGCCCCTGCACCAGCGCGTGGCGGCGGCGCGGCAGCGGCGAGTCAGCTCGGGCGAATACATTCGCGACTATACGGCCGCGGACCAGCCCATTTTTCGGCAGCTGAATGTGGAGTGGATAACGCGCTACTTTGCCTTGGAGCCCGCCGACCTGAAGGCGCTCGACCAGCCGCAAGACTATATTCTGGCGCCCGGAGGCTGCATTTTGCTGGCTGAAAGCGCGGGGCAGGTGGTAGGGGCGTGCGCCCTCATCAAGCTACGCGACGAGCCCGGCTACGAGCTAGCCAAAATGGCCGTGTCGCCCGCCGCGCAGGGCCAGGGCCTGGGCTACCGCCTAGGGCAAGCGGCCGTGCAAAGGGCCCGCGAGCTGGGCGCCACCCGGCTGTACTTGGAAAGCAACTCCGTGCTCACGCCCGCCCTCCGCCTCTACCGCAAGCTGGGCTTTCGGCCGGTGGCCAACCCGCCCGCCTCGCCCTACGCCCGCGCCGACGTCTTCATGGAACTCTTCCTCACTTGATGCTGCCTGCTAACCCGCAAGCTGCGGGGACGCTGCGCCACCAAAAAGGGGCGGCTGCCACGCCGGCAACCGCCCCCTAGGGTACGCGGGGCCGCAAAAGGCTATTTCACGTCGGTCAGCTCCACGTCGAAGCGGAGCACGGCATTGGGCGGAATGGCGGTGCCCGCGCCGCTGGGGCCGTAAGCCTGGGCCGATGGAATGAGCAGGGTGGCTTTCTCGCCCTTGCGCATGAGGGCAATGCCTTCGTCCCAGCCCGCAATAACCTGCTTGGCCCCCAGGGTGAAGGTTAGGGGTGTGTTGCCGTGCTGCGAGGAGGCGTCAAACGTGCTGCCGTCGAGCAGCTTGCCGGTATACAGCACCGAGACCGTTTTGCCCGCCGCGGCCGGAGTGCCCGCCGCGTTGGCCACTACCGGCACGTAGTACAGCCCGGAAGCCTGCTTCTGGGCGCCCGTAATATTATTGGCCGTGATGTACTGCTGGATGAGGGCGTCGTCGGTGGCGGCGAAGTTTAAATCTACCAGTTCCACGTCGATGCGAATGACCGTATTGGCCGGCACGGTGCCGCCGTTGCCAGCCGACCCAAAGGCCAGCCCCGATGGAATGAGCAGAGTCGCCTTGTCGCCCAGGTGCATCAGCGAGATGCCTTCCTGCAGGCCCGAAATCGTATTTGGGTTGCCCAGCACGAAATAGGCCGCCTTACTCTTATCCTGGCCCGAGGTGCCAAATACGGTGCCATCGAGCAACGTGCCGGTGAAGAGAAAGGACACGGTAGTGCCGCTCGTGGGCTTGGCCGCGGTGGCGTTGGTGACCGTGGGCACGAAGTACAGGCCGGAGGTCTGCTTCTGGGCGGTGGTGATGTTGTTGGCGGCGATGTACTTCTGGATGAGGGCATCGTCGGTGGCCGTGTAGTCGGCCGTCACCTGGTCGTCCTTCTTGCTGCAGCTGCTCAGGCTGGCACTCCCGGCCAGCGCCAGCAGCACCACCAGGCCGAGGCGGTGAGAAAGGCTAACGAAATACTTTTTCATGCGATAAGTTTTAAGCAAAGTTACCGCTTAGGCTGCACTCGCCCCGCGCCCTGGCCCTAGGGCTCCACGATAAAGGCGGGCAAGCCCAGCTTGCTGCGGCGGCCGCCCAGTTGCAGGCCGTCGTCGAGGTAGCGCACGGCCTCGCCGCTGGCATTCGGGTTGTCGATAACCCCCAGGAAGGAATTGTCCTCGCGGGCCACGTAGATTTTACCGTCGGGCCCGCGCTGCAGGGCGCCGATTTTGTGGTTGCTGGAGTGGCCCACGGTGGTCGCCTTTTTGGTGGCCAGGTCAACTTGCAGCACCTGAGTTTCGAGGGCGCCGGCGGCAATATTTTTGGCCGAGGAGTTGCCGTTGGCCGTGCCGTAGAGCTTGGTGCCGTCGGGCGAAAACTCCACGCCGTAGGCTTCCTGGTAGGGCCCGAAGCTGCGCGGGTTGCTCACCTGCCCGGTGGTGCGGTTGAAGTCGTACACCTCAAACTTGTTGTTTTCGCGCCAGAGGGCGGCCGCCAGCTTGGTGCCGTCGGGCGAGAACTTGAGCGCCCCGATGGCGTTGCGGCCGGGCCCGCCGGTGGTGGCGCCCACGTTGCTGGCCACCGGCTTGGCACTCACGCCGTCGGCCGTGACGAGGTAGGCCACGAAGGCGTTGGAGTTCCAGCGGTGGGCCACCACCCACACGTCGCGGCCGTTGGGGTGGCGCACGGCGGCCAGCTTCTCGGCCACGGGCGTCACCAGCAGCAGGTTGGTGCGGGCCACGTCGCCCAGGCCGTTGTCGCGGGTCATGTCTACCACCGAGTAGCGCAGGCCTTCGGGCGCGCCCTGCGGAGCCACCGTGAAGATGTAGAAGACGTTGCCCGAGCCGGGGTCGGGCACGATGAGGGCCGACTGCGTGCTGCTGCCCGAGCCCATGAGGTGGCGCCCGCTTTGCATGGGCTGGTGCTGGCGGTTCCACACGGTTTGGCCGTCGGTGTAAAAGAGCAGCTCGCCGCGCCGGGTAGTGGCCACGGCGCAGCCCTCGTAGGTGGTCATGGCCCCGTTGGTAAGCGGCGTGGGCGCCCCATTGGCGAAGCTGAGTCCCGCCCGCTGGCCGAAATACCACAAGTCGGTGGGCCGCTGGGCGCGGGCCAGAGTAGCGGCGAAAAGCAGGGCTAGGCAAGTGAGCAGCAGCGGGCGCATGGGCAAAAACAAAAGGGCAAGAAGGAAACAAAACCGGCAGGACAAAGCTCCTCGAAAAAACCGTGCCGACCCGCGCCCAACTGCCCTAGGCCTGGCAACCGGCTGAATGGGGAGAGGCGCCTGGGCAGGGGCGCTAAGCAGCAAGCGCTCCCTAAAACAACGCTGCCACGTAGCGCGGCGCGCGGCAAACCAGCCGGCCCGGCGCAACGTCAGGGCCAGCGCCTGTCCCTAGGGCCCTGGCTGGGGCGGCAGCGTCCGCGCCCGCTCAAACTGCGCGTAGGCGGGCTGCAAGCCGCGCCAGAAGGCCGCGTGTGGGCTGGCCGCGCGCGGGCGCAGCTCGTCCGGCGTGAGGGGAAAGGGGAAAATATGCACGGCAATGCTCGCCTGCCCCGCCGCCCGCGCCGCCACGGCTAGCAGGTACACCGGCTCGATGCCCGCGTCGGTAAGGGGCAGGCAGCCCTCGGTGACGGCCCCGCCGTGGATGAAAATGTCGCCGCCGGGGTCGGCCAGGCCGGTGGCCAGCACGTCGTCGGCCGTGGGGTAGTCGAGGCCCAGCGAGAGGTGGTACTGGCTTCGCGGATTGAAGCGGTTGAGCTGGTAGCACCCCTCTGGCACCTGCCCGTCGCCGGCCCGGCGCTTGGGCCCTAGGGTGCCCGAGGTAGCCGCCAGCGGCCACGCGCCCAGTTGCCGAAACGGCGCCTCACCCTGGTTGCGGGCCCATACTTCCAGCTCGCGGTGGGTTTTCAGCAGCCGAAAAAACACCTCCAGCCGCGCCGAATCCAGCCCCTGCGCCCGCAGCTGTGCCGCCAGCGCGGGCCAGCACCGGGCGTAGGCCGCCCGCACCCGCGGGTAGGCGAGCTGCTGCGCCCAAAAACCGGCTGGGCCCGCCGGTAGCGACTGCGCCGGCAGCATCGCACAAGCGAAAAAGCACCACAAAAAGAAGGGAGTACGCACGCGCAACAGGCAAAATAAAGCTCAGCCGTAACGCTAGCGCCCGGTTTTTGGTATGCGGTTTAACTTCACTTGGTGCCCTAGGGGAGCAGGCGCCCGCCGGGGCCAGCCGCCGCCGCTTGCCCCATCTTTGCCCCATGAATGCTGCCGCGCTCCTCGATTTTCTGCAAGACCTGGCCGCCCACAACGAGCGCGAGTGGTTTCAGGCCCACAAAGCCCGCTACGACGCGCTGCGCCTCGATTTTCAGGCCGACGTGGCGTACTGGCTGCGCGAGCTGGCCGCTGCCGACCCCGCCCTGGCCGGCCTCGACCCGGCCAAGTGCATTTTTCGCATTTACCGCGACGTACGCTTTTCTAAGGTGAAGGTGCCCTACAAAACGCATTTCTCGGCCTACTTCGCGCCCGGCGGCAAGCACGGTACCGCCCCCGGCCGCTACGTGCAAGTGGGTCCGCACGGCCAAACGCTGGTAGCCGGCGGCCTCTACGAGCCCACCAAAGAGCAGCTGGCCGCCGTGCGCCAGGAAATCGACTACGCCGCCGATGACTTGCACGCGCTACTGGCCGCGCCCGCCGCCCAGCAGTTCTTCCCGCGGGGCCTGACTGGCGAGCAGCTCAAGAAAATGCCGCCCGGCTACGAAGCTACCCACCCCGAGGCCCACTGGCTGCGCCACAAGCAGTTTCTGCTCAGCCACCACCTGCCCGACGCCGACCTGCGCGCGCTGTCGCCAGCCGCTTTCCGGGCGCACATCCTGGCGGCGCTGCAGGCCCTAGGCCCCTTCTGCCAGTGGCTGGGGGTCAGTGACTAATGATTAATAATTAGAAACTGTACTCAGTCATAAAAAAGGCGGTCATGCTGAGCCTGCCGAAGCATCTCTACCGAACAATACGGCGTGGTAGAGATGCTTCGGCGGGCTCAGCATGACCGCCTTTTTTATGACTAATATTCTACTGCAACAGCTCCTAGTCATTAAAAACTCAGTACCTGCTCCTCGTGGCCGTTGCGGAATAACTCGCTGATTTTCTTGCCGTTGCCCTCGGCATTCACGATGTTCATTTGGTCGGGAAACTGCTCTAGCAGCACGCCCTGGTGCACCAGCAGCTCGGTGGTGGGGCGGGGCAGCGCGGCCTTGGCATACACCCAATAGGCCTCCTTATCGGGCTGCAGGCCCACTAGCTGCACATCGAGCGGCTGGCGGCCGGCGCGCGCCGAGGCGGGCAAACTCAGTAGCAGATGCTGGTGCAGATATTGCTCTACCAGCGGCAGGGCGCGGGGCTCGCGCAGGCTCACGGTTTTGGGCAGGCCCTGCGAGATGGCCTTTTCCATATCGTCCGTAAACACCTTCATCGACAGTTCCACCTGCTTGGCTTGCGCGTTTAGGCGCAGCTCGGTGATGGTGCTGTGGTAGGCGTGGCGGGCGCCCCCTAGGGTAGGTAGCGCCAGCAAAAGGCCCAGGAGCGGCAGGAGGCGGGGCATAGTGTAGAACTAGAAAATAAGATAAAACCAGAACGTCATGCTGAGCTTGCGAAGCATCTCTCCCGCGCAAGTAATCCTAACAATTGAAGATTACTGCTGCGGGAGAGATGCTTCGCAGGCTCAGCATGACGTTCCTTTTGAGCTAATCGAACCAGCCGCGAGCGTTAAAAAAACTTCATTACCTGCTTCACAATCAGCACGTAGAACATGAGCATCAGGATGAGCGCCGTGCCCACGCGCTGCGCATTTTCCAGGAAACGCTCAGAGGGCTTGGTGCGCGTTATCATCTCGTAAAGCAAAAACAGCACGTGGCCACCGTCGAGGGCCGGAATGGGCAGCAGGTTCATGAAGGCCAGCACCATGCTCAGCATACCTACCAGCGTCCAGAAGTGCGGCCAGTTCCAGACGCCCCCAAACTGCTGGGCAATCTCCACCGGACCGCCCAGGTTGTCGGCGGCCGAAATCTCGCGCTTGGCCATCTTGCTCAGTGCCTTAGCTTGCAGCGTGACCACGCTAAAAGCCTTCTTGGCGCCCACCGGCACCGACTCGGCCAGGCCGTAGTAGCGGGTGCTCAGGTGCAGGTCGGGCTTCAGGGCCACGCCCATCTTGCCCGACGAGTTGATGGCCACCGGCAGCGTGAGGCGCTGCCCGCCGCGCGCCACCGTCACGGGCACCGTCTGGCCCTTAAACTTGGGTAGCGTGCTCAGCAGCTCGTTGGCGTAGGTGATGGGCGTGGTGCCAATCTGCACCACCCGGTCGCCGGCCTGGATGCCCGCCTTGGCGGCCGGTCCGCCCGAAATCACCTCGCCGAACGTGAACGGCGCGCGCGCCGACACGAAGGGCTCGTCGCCCTGCTTGCTAATGCGGTCCAGGAAGCCCGGCCCCAGCTTAGGCAGGTCGATGAGCTGGCCATTGCGCTCCACGGTGTAGTAGCTCTCGTTGTCGAGCAGCACATCGGGGTTGTAGATGTCGTTGAACTCGTTGAACGGCCGGCCGTTAATCTTGACAATCTGGTCGCCGTCGCGGAAGCCCACTTGCTGCGCCAGCGGGCTGGCCACGATGCCGTAGCGCGCCTGCGAGGCCGGCAGGTACTCCTCGCCCAGCTTGTAAGTGAGCAGCGCAAACACCACGATGCCGGTAATCACGTTCATGATGATGCCGCCCAGCATTACCAGCAGGCGCTGCCAGGCTGGCTTGGCCCGAAACTCGTCGGGCTGCGGCGGACCGGCCAGCGCGTCGGCGTCCTGCGTCTCATCCACCATGCCGTGGATGGCCACGTAGCCCCCCAGGGGAAACCAGCCAATGCCGTACTCCGTTTCGCCCACCTTCTTCTTAAATAAACTGAAATTCGCTACGTTGGGCAGGGGAAACAGGAAGTCGAAGAAGATATAAAACTTGCTGACCCGAATCTTAAATAGCTTAGCAAAGGCGAAGTGCCCGAACTCGTGCAAGCCCACGAGCAGCGAAAGCGCCAGCACGAGCTGGCCAATCATCACAAGAATTTCCAAAGGAAGTAGCTGAATTTAAAAAGTAATCTTCTGTCATTGCGAGCCTGCGAAGCAACCGCACCAGCACGAAACCCGAACGGTTGTCGTGCAAACGGCAGACGTTCTGATGCGATTGCTTCGCGGGGCTCGCAATGACAGATGCGAGCCGTAATTAGTTAAAGCAGCCCCGCCGCTACGCGCCGCGCTTCGGCATCGGTGGCGGCGTAGTCGGCCAGGGTTGGAGCTGCAAGATACGGCACCCTTTCCAGGGTTGCCGCCACCGCATCGGCCATGCTCAGGAAGCTCACCTCGTCCTGCAAAAAGGCGGCCACCGCCACCTCGTTGGCCGCGTTGAGCACGCACGGCGCGGTGCCGCCCGCTTGCATGGCCGCAAACGCCAGCGGCAGGTGCCGGAACGTGCTCAAGTCGGGCGCCTCGAAGGTGAGGGTGGGATAATCCAGAAACGAAAACCGCGGAAATTCATTCCCCAGCCGTTGCGGGTACCCTAGGGCGTACTGAATGGGCAGCTTCATGTCGGGCAGTCCCAGCTGCGCCTTCAGCGAGCCATCCTGGAACTGCACCAGCGAGTGCACGATACTCTGGGGGTGCACCACCACGTCAATTTGCTCATTTTGCAAGGCAAACAGCCACTTGGCCTCAATTACTTCCAGCCCCTTGTTCATGAGCGTGGCCGAGTCGATGGTGATTTTGGCGCCCATCGTCCAGTTGGGGTGCTTCAGGGCCTGCGCTTTGGTAATCTGCGCCAGCTCGGCCACGGTGCGCCCCCGAAAGGGCCCGCCCGAGGCCGTGAGAATAATCTTCTCTACCGGGTTGGCGTCCTCGCCCACCAGGCACTGAAAAATGGCCGAGTGCTCGCTATCGACGGGCAGCAGGCGCACGTTGTGCTCTCGCACGAGGCTGGTAATCAGCTCGCCGGCCACTACTAGCGTTTCCTTATTGGCCAGGGCAATGTCCTTGCCCGCCCGGATGGCGGCCACCGTGGGCCCTAGGCCCGCGTAGCCCACCAGGGCCGTGAGCACCACCTCCACCTCGGGGCGCTGCACCACTTCTTCAAGGGCTGCCGCGCCGGCCAGCACCTCGGTTTCGGGCTGCTCAGCCAGGGCCTGCCGCACCTCGTGGTAAAACTCGTCGGCAATCACCACGGCTGCCGGCCGGAACTCTAGGGCCTGCCGCACCAGCAGCTGCCACTGCCGCCCCGCCGTGAGCACCGCCACTCGAAACCGCCCTTTTTGCTCGCGCACCACGTCCAGCGCCTGCGTGCCAATCGACCCCGTGGAGCCCAGCAGGGCCAGAGTTTTAGTTGTAAAAGAAGCCACTCAAAAACTAGGGTAGGAAATACGCCCCAAAGGTAGGGCTCGCCGCCAGCCGCCCGCGTCGGCCGCCCATCAGCTTACCTGCGCCATATCTAGTTGCCCTAGGGGTGCGTACAGTCAATAACGCTTCTTTTTGCACGAATTGATTTCCACCCGCATGTCCGTCAAACTAAAACCCCTACACCAGCAAGTGCTCGTTATCACTGGTGCTACCAGCGGCATCGGCCTGGCTACGGCCCGCCAGGCAGCCAAGGCCGGCGCCCGCTTGGTGCTGGCCGCCCGCTCGGCCAACGACCTTGAAACCGTGGCCCGCGAGCTGGGCGGCCACGTCGCCACCGTAGTGGCCGATGTGGCCGACCCCGTCGCCGTGGCGCACATTGCCGACACCGCCCGCAGCCACTTCGGCGGCTTCGATACCTGGGTCAACAACGCCGGCGTGGGCATGTGGGGCAAGATTGAGCAGGGTAACCTGGCCGACTTCAAGCGCCTCTACGACACCAACTTGTGGGGCGTGGTCAATGGCTCGCTCGAAGCCATTAAGTTCCTCAAGCAGCACGGCGGCGCGCTCATCAACCTGGGCAGCGTGGCCAGCGACGTAGCCATTCCTTTTCAGGGCATGTACGCGTCGAGCAAGCACGCCATTAAGGGCTTCACCGATGCGTTGCGCATCGAGTTGGGCCAGGACAAAGCGCCGGTATCGGTGACGCTCATCAAGCCGGCCGCCATCAACACGCCCTTCCCGGCGCACGCCCGCAACTACCTGCCCGAGCAGCCCACGCTGCCCCCGCCCGTGTACGCGCCCGAGGAGGTAGGCAGCGCCATTCTGCACGCGGCCAGCCACCCGGTGCGCGACATCTACGTGGGCGGTGGCGGCAAAATGATGAGCGTCATGAACAAATACGCGCCCGGCACCGTCGATTGGCTGGCCTCGAAAACCAGCGCCCAGCAGCAGGTGCACCCCGGCACCCGCGCCCGCCACCCCGAAGGCTCGCTGCAGCGCCCCACCGCCCCCCACCTCAAGGCGCGCGGCGACTACGAGGGCCACACCCTGAAAACCTACTACACGCCCGCCAGCCTGCACCCCGTGGTGGCTGGCTTGGTGGCCGCCACCACCCTAGGGGCCTCGCTGGCGCTATGGATGGGCCGCGACAAGACGCCTAAGCCTGCCGAGGATGGCCAAGCGCCCGGCCGCGTGCCGCTACAGCCCAGCGTGTAGGGCCTTAAACAGAAGCCTAATAAACCATAAGAACGTCATGCTGAGCTTGTCGAAGCATCTCTACCGAACAGCCCCTAGGGTATCGTGCGGTAGAGATGCTTCGGCAAGCTCAGCATGACGTTCTGCTTTACCTAATTACGCACTTTCACCCCAACTTATCCAGCGCCGCTTGCAGGCGGGGCAGGGCGGCCTGAATAGCCTCAGTTGGCTCGGCGCCCACCGAGAAGCGGAACCAGGGCGATGTACCCGGCGCGCCAAACGCGCTGAAGGGCACCACCGCCAGCTGGGCCTCGGCAATGAGGTAGGTGGCAATATCCAGGCCCGTGGCCAGCGCCTGCCCGCCGGGCGTGGTGCGGCCCAGCACGTCAATTTTAGCGGTAAGGTAGATGGCCCCGGCGGGCGCTACGGCATCCACCGGGTAGCCTTGGTCGCGCAGGGCCAGCAGGCCGCGATAGGCGGCGTCGAGGCTGGCCTGCAGGCGGGTTTTGAGCTGGGTAAGATAGGCATCAACGGCCGCGGCTTGGGGCAGGAACTTGCCCGCCGCTACTTGCTCGGCCTTGGGGGCCCAGGCGCCGTAGTGGCCCAGCAGCGCCTTCATGCGCTCGATAACTTGCTTGGGACCAAAAGCGTAGCCGACCCGCACGCCGGTGGCCGCGAAGCATTTCGAGAGCCCGTCGATGTATATGGTGTACTCGCGCAGGGCTGGGCGCAAACTCACCGGGTCGTAGTGCTCGGTTTGGCCAAAGGTCAGCAGCCAGTAAATCTGGTCATAGAGCAAATACAGCGGCTTCTCGTCGGGCCCGCGGCGCTGGTTTTCGGCCAGCACCAGGTCGCAGATTTCCGCCAGCCCTTCCTTGGTAAACACCGTGCCCGTGGGGTTAAGCGGCGAGCACAGGGCCAGCAGCGAGGCGCCGGCTAGGTGCGGCGCCAGGTCGGCCGCCGAGGGCATAAACTGGTTTTCGGGCGTGGTAGGCACCAGCACCGGCTGCGCACCAGTGAGGTGGCAGTAGTGGTTGTTGTTCCAGGAAGGCACTGGGAATACCACCCGGTCGCCGGGGTCTACCACCGCCTCATAGGCCGACATAATGAGCGGGCGCGAGCCGCCGGCAATCATAATCTCATCGGCCGGGGCGTAGTTGAGGCCCAAGCGGACCTGCAAAAACTCGCTCACGGCCTGGCGCAAATCAGCGGTGCCGGCGGCCGGCGGGTAGTTGGTGTGCCCGCCCTCGTAGGCGGCCACGATGCCGTCGCGCAGGCCGTCGGGAATGGGGTAGAGGCGGGAGTCGAAATCGCCGATGGTGAGGTTGCAGATGGCCTCGCCCTGGCGGACGCGCTCGCTAACCTCGTTGCCGATTCGAATGATTTCGGAGCCGCTCAGGGTGGCGGCCAGCCGGGAAACTCGCATTGGGTAGGGGAGTAGGGGAAAGGAAGAGTGAGCGCCGCGCGCCGCGCAAAGATACCCTGGCCTGCGTGGGACTGCCGGGCAAACGTGGTAGTTGGCCTAAGGGGCACCGCAACAAAAACGGCTCTTCCCGCGAGGAAAGAGCCGTGTATGCTTGTGCAATAGGCAGGGACCTAGGCGGCAACTGCGGCCGGAACGTCGCGGCGGCGCTCCTTGATGCGGGCAGCTTTGCCCGACAGGCCACGCAGATAGAACAGACGGGCGCGGCGCACTTTGCCGCGGCGAATCAGCTCAATCTTGTCGATGTTGGGCGACAGCAGGGGGAAGATACGCTCGGTACCAATCTGGTTCGAGATTTTGCGCACCGTGAAAGTTTCGCCGTTGCTGCTGGGGTTGCGGCGCTGGATAACCACGCCCTGGAACTGCTGGATGCGCTCCTTGTTGCCCTCGCGGATTTTTACGTGCACGTTGATGGTGTCACCGGCAGCAAACTTGGGAAAGCTGGCGCGGCGCTCCTGGCCTTCGGCATTGATGAAGTCGAGTAGTACGCTCATGGCGAAAAGTAAATTACAAACGAGCGGCGCCGCCGCCCTGAAGGTTGGTATTTTGCGAAACGGAGCGCAAAGATAAGGAATTTAACGCAGATAAACAAGCCCTAGCGCGGCGCTTCTAGCGCGTACTGGCGTATTACTGAAGTAAATCGGGCCGGCGGACCTGCGTGCGGGCCAAGGCCTGCTCGTGGCGCCACTCCTCAATACGGGGCGTATTGCCCGAAAGCAGAATCTCGGGCACCGCCCGCCCGCGCCACTCGGCCGGCCGCGTGTACACCGGCGGGGCCAGCAAATCGTCCTGAAACGAGTCCGACAGCGCCGATTCCTCGTTGCCGAGTACGCCCGGCAGCAGCCGCACCACGGCATCGACCAGCACGGCGGCCGCCAGTTCCCCCCCGCTCAGTACGTAGTCACCCAAACTTATTTCGTGGGTAACGTACTCATCCCGAATGCGTTGGTCAACGCCTTTGTAGTGCCCGCACAGCAGGATAATATTGCCTAGCAGGGAGAGCCGGTTGGCCAGCGGCTGGCGCAGCACCTCGCCATCGGGCGTGAGGTAGATAATGGCTTCGTAGGGACGCTGGGCGCGCAACTCGTCGAGCCAGGCCGCAATGGGCTCGACGCGCAGCACCATGCCCGCCCCGCCACCAAACACGTAGTCGTCAATTTGGCCGTGCTTATTAATGGCCCGGTCGCGCAACTGGTGCAAATGCACCTCCACCAGTCCTTTCTCCTGGGCCCTTTTCACGATGGAATGGCCTAGGGGGCTGGCCAGCAGCTCGGGCTGGCAGGTGAGAATATCTACCCGCATCGCAGATTTAACGGATTTAACGGATTGCGCGCATACGTCCGCTACGCGGGCTGACTGAATGCTTGCCAGCATAGTGAGGCGACTGGCGAGGCCTAAGTGGGACTAGTCGGCGTTCGGGTTCTTGTGGGCGCCGGGGTTGAGGTAAATGTCCAATAGGCCTTCGGGTAGGTTCACGAACAGCTGCCGGGCTTCCATATCGGCGTGGCTCACCAGCTCGTCTACCACCGGAATGAGCACTTCCTGGCCTTGGTGGCGCATGGCCAGCACGTCCTGCTGGGGTAGCTCGTAGAAATTCTCCACTATCCCTAGGGGGCCGTCCTGCGCGTCAATTACCTGAAAGCCAATAACGTCGTGGAAGTAAAACTGGGCTTCGTCTAGTTCGGGCAGCTCGGTAAGGGGCAGCCAGAGCTTGGCGTTGCGCAGGGGCTCGGCTTCCTCCAGCCGCTCGATGCCGCGCAGCTTGAGCAGCACCCGCAGGCCGCCCTGGGGGCTGAAACGCTCCACGGGGTAGGCCACCAGCTTATCGGGCGCGGTGGGTAGGGCCAGGTACACCCTTTCGAGGTCGTCGTAAGCGCTGGCGTCATCCACATCCAGCTCGGCAATGAATTGGCCCTTTAGGCCGTGGGGCTTCACGAGGTAGCCTAGCTCAAAGCAGTCGTCGATGGTCATAAGGCAACGAAAAAATTGTGCTAACGCGCTAAATTAGAACGTCATGCTGAGCTTGCCGAAGCATCTCTACCGAACACATTGCGCGGTAGAGATGCTTCGGCAAGCTCCGCATGACGTGCTTACGGCTGCTGAGCTGGTGGCAGCTGGAACTAAGCCGCGTGCTCGGCCGATTCCTCGGCGGTAGCGGTGGTTTCGCCTTCGGCCGGGGCGGCGGGGGCAGCGGCGGCCAGGGCAGCTTCCTGCTTCTTGCGCAGGGCTTCGGCGCGGGCTTCCTTCACCTTGGTTTCGGCGGCGAGCTGCTGCTTGCGGGCCTCGGCCTTGGTGTCGGTGAGGCCGGTTTTCTTCGCCTCAATCTTGTTGTTTTTCTCATCCAGCCACTGGTTGTAGCGCTGGTCGGCTACTTCCTGGGTCAGGGCGCCCTTGGTTACGCCCAGTTGCAGGTGGCGGCGCAGCAGCACGCCGCGGTAGGCTAGCATGGCGCGCACCGTCTCGGAGGGCTGGGCGCCGTTCATCACCCAGTAGAAGGCGCGGTCGCCGTCGTAGTCGATGCTGGCGGGGTTGGTGTTGGGGTTGTAGGTGCCGAGCTTCTCAATGAAGCGGCCATCGCGCGGCGAGCGCGAGTCAGCAACTACGATGTCGTACATCGCGGCCTTTTTGCGGCCACGGCGGGCGAGGCGGATTTTAACTGCCATAAACCGGGTAGGGTTGAGCGACGCATCCCGTGCGTCTGTGAAATAAGCAAAACTGCTTTGGGGCCGCAAAGGTACGAGGCAACGTGCGCTAAATCAGCACTTCCCCGAAAATAAGTCGCTTGCTAACCCGTCGCGCTACCTCTAAGCTACCTAAATCAATAGTCTACAACCAGAAATTACCCCCTCTCAAATTGAGGGGATGAATATTGTTACAATCCATATTCTGCCCAAAAATACCTAAAGTTTTAGGGTGTTTTAGACTAATTAGCTAACATTATAAAAGTTATGCCCTAAATTTTGGGGCCAAAAAGCTATAGACGTGCAAAAATCAATTTCTCGACGAGCTTTTCTGACTAAGAGCGCTACCCTAGGGGCGGGAGCTTATCCGGCTATGCTGGCGCTCAATCTGCTGCCGGCGGCGCCCGCCCACGCCTTTAAGCTGCAGCCGGGCAGCGGCCAGGGCAAGCACGTGCTGTTGCTGGGCGGCGGCCTGGCCGGCCTGACGGCCGCCTACGAGTTGCGCAAGCTGGGCTACCGCTGCACCATCCTGGAAGCCCGCGAGCGCGCGGGCGGGCGCTGCTGGAGCGTGCGCAATGGCAGCACCACCCAAGAAACCACCAACCCCTCCCACACCGCTAGCTTCGACAACGGCCTGTATTTCAACGCGGGGCCGTCGCGCATTCCGCATCACCACCAGCTTACGATGCACTATTGCAAAGAGCTGGGCGTGCCGCTGGAAGTATATAATAACGTGAACGAGGGCAGCTACTACTTTGCCGAAGGCAAGGGACCCCTATCGAATAAAAAGGTGCGGGCCCGCGAAATTCACAACGATGTGCGCGGCTACACCACCGAGCTGCTGGCCAAGGCGCTGCACACGAGCCAGGTGGATACCGGCCTGAGCCCGGAGGACGCGGCCAAGGTGCTGGAGTTTTTGCGGGCCGAGGGTGGGCTGGATATTGACCGCCTTTACAAGGCCTCGGCGCGGCGCGGCTACGTGGAAGCGCCCGGCGCCGGCGCGCGCGTGGGTAAAATCGCCAATCCCTACCGGCTGGCCGACATCGTGCAGTCGGGCCTGCTCGACCCCGACTTTTACAACGTGGCCGAGTACACCTACGAGCTGCAAATGACCATGTTCCAGGCCGTGGGGGGCATGGACCGCATTGCGCAGGCCCTGCAGCAGCGGGTGGCCGACTGCCTGCACCTGCGGGCCGAGGTTACGGACATCCTGAACCAGCCCGACGGGGTGAAGGTGACCTACCGCGACCCGCAGGGCACCCACGAGCTGACGGCCGACCTCTGCATCTGCACCCTGCCGCTGCCGGTGCTTAGCAACGTGCGCCACAATTTTTCGGGCGACGTGAGCCGGGCCATCGACTTCGTGCCCTACATCCAAACCAGCAAGATTGGGTTGCAGTTTAAGCGCCGGTTTTGGGAAGAGGACGAGCAGATTTATGGGGGCATTACCCACACTAACAACGAACTGACGCAAATTTTCTACCCGTCCTACGACTACCTCAGCCAGAAGGGCATCCTGATTGGCTACTACAACTTCAACGAAAAGGCCAAAGCCGTGGGCGAGCTGCCCTACGCCGAGCGCGAGCAGCTGGCGTTGCGCAAGGGTCAGCTTATTCACCCGCAGTACCCCAAGGAGTTTGAGCACTCCTTCTCCGTGAGCTGGCAGAAGCAGCCCTACAGCCTAGGGGGCTGGGCCCTGTATACCCCCGAGCAGCGCCAAACGCTGTACCCGGCCCTGCTGCGCCCCGAGCAGCGCGTGTACTTTGCCGGCGAGCACACCACCTACCTCACCGCTTGGATGGCGGGCGCCTTCGAGTCGGCCCGGAGCACGGTGGCCGCCGTGCACAGCCGCCTCAGCGAGCAGCGGGTGGCTTACCCCAGCGTCAAACCCGTCAGCAACTAATTTCTCCCTAGCTTCATCAACCAACTTGTACGCACCATGGAAACCCGCATGAACCGCCGTAACTGGCTAAAGTCCAGCGCGCTGCTGGCCGGAGGCGTGTCGCTGTTGCCCACTGGCCTGGAGGCTCTAGGGGCCGCCGGCCCAACCCAGCAGCCCCTAGGAGCAATAGCCCCCGAGTGGCTGCCGCTCACCGAGCAGGAAGCGCTGGCGGCTGCCGCGCCCGCGCTCAAGGCCCGGCTGCTGGCCAATGAGAACCCCTTTGGGCCGTCGGAAAAAGCCAAGCGCGCCATTGCCGACTCGGTGGCCAACTGCTACCAGTACCCAGCGCAGAGCCGCGAGCTGGCGCAGAAAATTGCGGACTACGAAGGCCTCACGCCCGAGCACATTCTGCTGGATGCCGGCTCGAGCCCCCTGCTGCTGGCGGCCGCCATGCACTACGGGCAAAAGGGCGGCATCATGACCGGCGACCCTTCCTACGCCGACCTCACGCGCAAGGCCGAGAAGTTTAAGGCGCCCATCGTGGCCGTGCCCCTCACGGCCGACTACAAGCTTGACCTCGACGCCATGGAAAAGCAGCTCGACGCTCGTACGGCGCTGGTATACATCTGCAACCCCAACAACCCTACCGGTACCGTGCTCGATACGGCCAAGCTCAAGGGCTTTGTGGAGCGGGTGTCGCCCAAGACGCCTATTTTCATTGATGAGGCCTACATCGATTACCTGCCCGACCCGCGCGGCGCCAGCATGATGGCCGCCGTGAAGCAGGGCCAGAACGTGCTGGTGGCCCGCACCTTCTCGAAGCTTTACGGCTTCGCGGGCCTGCGGGTAGGCTACGTGGTGGGCCAGCCCGACACCATCAAGCTGTTGAGCCAGTATGCGGTAGGTCCCATGAGTATTTCGGCCCCGGCCGTGCAGGCGGCCCTGGTTAGCTACCAAGACCAGACCTATATGCAGGAAGCGTTGCAAAAGACGCTGGCCTCTAGGCAATTCCTCTGCGACACGCTCAAGCGCGAGGGCTACGAGTACATTCCGTCGTCGGCCAATTTTGTGATGTTTCCGCTGAAAATGGACGGCAAGCGCTTCGTGGACGAGATGATGAAGCGCGGCGTGGGCGTGCGCAACTGGCAGTTTGCCGGCAAGCAGTGGTGCCGCGTCAGCATTGGCCGAATGGACGAGATGCAGGCCTTCGCCGCCGCCTTCGGGCAGGTGTCGTAGGGCCTCAAACCTTCTATGTAACAATCAAAAGAACGTCCTGCTGAGCTGGCCGAAGCATTTCTGCTGCGCCCCCAGGGGGATGTTTGGTAGAGATGCTTCGGCCAGCTCAGCAGAACGTTCTGATTTAGTAGTTATAACCAATTACTCCATGCGAAATACCTTACTAGCCGGCCTACTTCTGCTCGGCGGCAGCAGCGCGGCCCTCGGCCAAACTATCAATCCGCGTCCGCTTACGCTTGATGAGTATAAAAAAGCCAAAACCTTTGCCATCAAGGATTTGGATGCTGATAGCTACGTCAAGTTCGAGAATGCCTACATCCTAGACCGCTACGAGGCGCGCAAACCCTACTTCATCACGGGCGACGACGGGCTGAAAAAGCGCATCGACCTCTATAAGCTCCTGGCCAAGGATGGGATGCAGGAAATTGGCACGCTGGTGTTTTACACCAACGAAAAAGGCAAGCGCTACCAGGCGTTGCTGCCCGATTTCACGGCCGATGGCAAGGTGTGGGCGCAGTACTTCGAGGACATCCACGCCATCGACCGCGAGGAAAAGAATTTCGTGCTGAAGCTCTCTTACGTGCTGTCGAAGGAACTGGCTTACCAGCAATTTAAAGCCCTCAACCAGGGTAAGAATCTGTCGGCTGAGTCGGGTACCTATGGCAACGACATCTGCTTTCCGGGGGAGCAGCTGGTGGCGCTGGCGGCCGGCGGCCACCGCGCCTTGCACGCGGTGCAGCCCGGCGACCAAATTCTGGGCCTCAATGCCCGCACCGGGCAGCCGGCCGCCGCTACGGTGTGCGCCGTGCACGCCCACGCCGCTCAAAACTATGCGCTCACGCAGTTGCACGTAGTAGCCGTGCGCGAGCAGGCCAGCGCCCACGCCACCACGGCCCACCTGGCCAGCCGCGTGCTGGAAGCCACCCCCAACCACCCGCTGCAAACCCTAGCGGGGCCGAAACCAGCCGGCGAGGTAGCAGTCGGCGACCAGATTTTGTGCCTAAACCCTGCTACGCTGACCCTGGAGCCGCACATAGTGTTGCGCACGCAGGAGTATGCGGGCGGCGTGCAGCCGGTCTATAATCTCACTACTACTGCCGGCGACAATTTCCTGCTTAATGGCGTACTAGTGCTGCAGAAGTAGCCCTAGGGGTGTATGAATGACGCATATAACAGGCGGTCATGCTGAGCTTGCCGAAGCATTTTTACCACGCAGTACTGTTCGGGAGAGATGCTTCGCCAAGCTCAGCATGACCGCCTGTTAGTTCTTGATTTTCTATTGCGTTGAGCGTAAAAAAGCCCCGCTACCGAGTTGGTAGCGGGGCTTTTTTTTAGGTTAAGGCGGCCTAGGCGGCCTGCTTCAACTCCTTCTTAGTGCGCTGCTTCGGCTGCACATTTTTGCGCTTAATCTTAATGATGCGCGCCTTGTCGAGCGTCCAGATGGCGACGTAGGTGGGGTCAAACTCCCACCACTTTACGCCGAAGTTGACGCGCATGGGCAGCTTGTGGTGGTTGTTCTGGAACAGCTCGCCGAAAGCCAGGAAGTCCAGGGCCAGCGTGTTCTTGCTGTGGTCGTGATTGTCGAAATTCTGGTAGCCGTATTTGTGGCCGCCCCAGTTCACGATGGCGCCGTGAATGGGGCCCATCAGGAAGTGGATGGGCAGCAGCAGGTACATCCACCAGGCGGTGGCAAACTGGATGTAGAACAGCACGTAGAGCGTGCCCCAGCCCAGGCGCGAGTACCACTTATCGCCAAAATCCTCCACGGCCTGCCACACCGGGTAGTCGCCCTCGAAACGCTCGGCCAATTCGTACTTGTTGTTTAGTACGTCATTGTAAATGTTCTTCGTCTTCCACATCATGTCGAAGGCGTTGTTGGAGAACAGCGGCGAGTGCGGGTCCAGCTCCGTGTCGGAGTAGGCGTGGTGCATGCGGTGCAGCAGAGCATAGGCCCGCGGCGACAAAAACGAGCTGCCCTGGCAGATGTACGTGAACAGGAAGAAGAATTTCTCCCAAAACTTGTTCATCGTGAACATCTTATGCGCCGCGTAGCGGTGCAGGTAAAACGTCTGGGTGAACAGCGACAGGTAGTAGTGGGCAACGAAGAAAACCAGGATGGCCATTCGATGAATTTAGAACGTGAGTGGAGTGCCGCCCGCACTAAGGAAATCCCTTCGGGCTTGGTTCACCAGTAATACAAATTTACGGCCCTTGTTTAGCGTCTAGGCCCCTAGGGCTGCACAATGCCATAATGTTACACCGCCCCGCGCCCCGCACCCTGGTGGCGGCTGGTCTGCCGTGGGCACTAAAACTGTGCGCCGCCAGCAAGTGAAATGCAAGCTGAGCAGGTACTGCCAGCTAGGAGGCGGGCGTTAGGCTAGGTATGAAAAACTACTTACTCCTGGCCCTAGGGCTCGGCTACGGCTTGGTGGCGCAGGCGCAGGCATCCTTTGCTGCCTTGCGCACGCAGGCGCTGGCGGCCTACCACAACAAGCAATACCGCGAGTCGGGCCAGCGCTACGACGAAAGCTTTCGGCAGCCGGCGGCCCAGCCCGCGGCGGGCGACTTTTACAACGCCGCGTGCAGCTGGGCCCTGGCGGGCGAGCCGGCCAAGGCATTCCGGGACCTTGACCGCGCCACCCTGGCCGGCTGGGACGATGTGACGCACCTCAAAACGGATAGTGACCTGGCCGCACTGCACGCCGACAAGCGCTGGCAACCCATGCTGCGCAAGCTGGAAGCCCGCGTGGCCCAGGCCGAGGCCAACATCAACCAGCCCCTGAAGCGCGAACTGGCCGAAATCCTGGAGTCAGACCAGGGGCTGCGCCGCCAGATAAGGCCAATAATGAAGAAATTCGGCCTGAAGTCGCCACAAATGGATTCGCTGAACCAGGTGATTATGCAGGCCGACGCCCGCAACTTACCCCGCGTTACGGCCATTATCGACCAGTACGGTTGGCCGAGCAAAAGCCTGGTAGGCAGCGATGGCAGCCTGACGGCCTTTTTTGTCATTCAGCACTCCAACCTGGCCACAAGGCAGAAATACCTGCCCATCATGCGGTAAGCAGCGGCCAAGGGCGAGCTGGCCAAGCAAAACCTGGCGCTGACGGAAGACCGGGTGCTAACAGACCAAAACAAGCCCCAACTCTACGGTAGCCAGTACCACTATAACGCCGCAATGGGCAAGCCCGAGTTTTTCCCCATTGCCGACGAAGCCCACGTGGATGAGCGCCGCGCCAGCATGGGCCTCGGGCCGCTGGCCGACTACGCCAAAGGCTTCGGGCTGGAGTATAAGCCAGTGGCGAAGTAGCCGGCCTACTTGGTATCCATGAGCTGCCGGGCCGCATCCCAGTGCGGGGCGGCGGGCAGGGGCGCCACGAATTTCAGCTGCTCCTTGGTAACGGGGTGCTGAATTTCGAGCTGCCGCGCGTGCAGGGCAATGCTCACGTCGGGCAGCGGGTTGAGGAAGCCGTACTTCACGTCGCCCACGATGGGGGTACCCAGGCCGGTGGCCAATTGCACCCGAATCTGGTGGGGGCGGCCCGTTACGGGGTTCACTTGCAGCAGCTGGCGGTTGGCGGCGGGGCCCAGCACCTGGTAGCTCAGCTCGGAGCGCTGGCCCTGGGTGTGGCGCTCGGCGTACGCCTTGGTCACGTTGCGAATGGGGTCTTTCACCAGCCAGTGCACCAGCGTGCCGCTTTCAACCTGGGGCGGCTTGCCGGTGAGCGCCCAGTAGGTTTTCTTCACCAGGTTGTCGCGGAACAGCTCGTTGAGCCGGCTGAGCGCTTTGCTGGTTTTGGCCAGGATAACGATGCCCGACACCGGCCGGTCGATGCGGTGGCACACGCCCACGAAGGCCGCGCCGGGCTTCTTGTACTTGAATTTGAGGTATTCCTCGGCTTTTTTCGACAGCGGCTCGTCGCCGGTTTCGTCGCCCTGCACCAAAATGCCGGCGGGTTTATTGATGACGAGCAAATGGTTATCCTCGAACAAGATTTCTTCTTGTTCCGACCACAGGTTAGGACGGTTCACGCGCGGGGGCAAGGGGCCCTAGGGCCAGGCTACTACCAGAAATGAGAAAGCGGAGGCGAGAGCCAGCCGGCCCCAGGGCCCGCCAGCGGCACGTGCATCGGCAGAAATCATCCAATGGCCCGCGCTCCTTGCGAGCAAATATACACTGCCCCGCCGCACTACGCCACCTCCGGCGCCGGCTCGGTGGCGGTGTACCAGTCAATATTGCGCGAGAGGAACATGACGGCCGCCAGTACCACTACCAGCCCCAGGCTGCCCACCAGCAGGGCATAATCCTGCAGCTGCAGCACCACAAACACGAAGCCGTAGACCAGCGCCAGCACGCCGGCCGTAGCCAGCGCCGGTCGCCGCTGCCGCAGGCTGGCCGCCGCGTAGGCCGTCACCAGCCCCACAATGGTAAGCGTGGCCACGGCGTAGGCGGCATCGAAGGGCATGTGCTCGGCCAGGGCCAGCAGCAGCACGTAGAAAATGACCAGCGCTAATCCTACTAGTAGGTACTGGAAGGGATGGATGCGGCGCCGGTTCAGCACCTCGACGAAGAAAAAGACCAGGAATGTGAGCGCCAGCGGCAGCAGCGCGTACTTGGCGGCGCGCATGGTTTTTTGGTACTCATTGACTGGCACCAGCAGGCGCACGCCAAATGTGGAGGCGTCCACGCTGGGGCGGCTGTCTTCGGTGCGCCAGTGCTGCGGGTAGTTGCGGTTGAGGTGAAACACCCGCCAGTCGGCCGCGAACTGGCTTGCGCCCAAGGAGCGCCGCACCGGTAAAAAGGCGCCGATAAAGCTGGGGTCGGCCCAGGGCGCGCTCAGCTGCAGGGTGGTTTGGCGGCCTAGGGGCGCTTGCAGCAGGCCGTTGCTGCCGTTCAGGTCGAGGTCGAAGGCGAAGGTGTGGCGCTGGCCTAGGGCCGCCGCGTTGGGCAGCGGCACCAGGGCGTTGAGGCCGTTGGCAGTAGCGCCATTCTCGTTAGTGCCTTCCTCGTTGCCGCCCGCAAACTTGGCGTAGCGGTGGCGCTCCTCCACCACCGTATTTACCTGGGTGCTTACCGAGGGAGCCGAGCCGGCGGGCAGCACCTCGCCACTGGGCAGGCCGGGCTCGAAAGGATGCGCCTGCCCATCCCAGCGCAGATTCAGGCTGTTGCGAATGCCCTTGAGGTCGGAAATACCCAGGGCCACGAAGGCTTCGGGCCAGCGCACGGCCGCCGGGCTCACGCCCAGGTCGGCGAGCGGTGGCGCCTGAAAAACCCCCTGCACGTGCAGGCGGGCCCGGTACACCACCGCTTCGTAGATGCCCCGGTGGCGGCGCTCGGGCGTGAGCGTGCCGCGGCTGCTGAGCGTATCGGGCAGCAGGCAGAGGTAGCGCGTCACGGTTGTGGTTTGTCCCTGCTCTACTTGCGTGGCGGCGTAGGGCAGCACCAGCACCGGCCCTAGTAGCAGCTGCGGCCCGCCCCACTGCGCCCCGATGGCTTCGGTGGCTTCGTCGCGGCTGGCGGCGCGCTCCGTTATCAGCCCCTCTACCATATTGCTCGGAATGAGTAGCAGCAGCAGCAAAAAGCCAATGAGTAGTAGCTTCAGCGTCACGGAATTACGGGCCCAACTGCTGGCGCGAGCGGGTAGAGAGGCGAGGGGCTGCATAGTTTTTAGAAGAACTTTGAGATGCAAAGCAAATGTAGGTGCTAACATCGCTTTGCAGAAAACCACTACCAAAAAAATAAACGGTACTTCGAGTGCTACGCTGCCCGGCGCCGAGGGCCTAGGCGCCGGGCAGGTGCCGCCCGCCCGAAAAGACGATGGCGAAGTAGAAGTAGTTGACCAGCGTAACCCCTAGGGCTACGTAGAGCGCCGCCGGCACCGGCTGCTGCGCGCGCACGGCCCGGAAAATGCCTACCAGCGCCAGCAGCGTCCACAGCGCCGGCAGCTGGAAGCCCAGCAGCGCCTTGGCCCAGGCTTGCACGGGGGCGGCTACTACTAATAGCAGCAGGGTGAGGAGGGCGGCGGCGAGCAAAGCGAGGCTGAAAGGGCGCATGGTAAAGTAAATTTCCCGCAGAGGTACGCAGTGGTAGAGCGCCGAGGTTCGCTGAGTCGTTCAACAACCTCAGCGAACCTCGGCGCTTTACCACTGCGTACCTCTGCGAGAAATTCAACCCGCGCCGCCTAGTACGCTTCTTCGCTCGAAGGAAACTCGCGGCTTTTCACGTCGGCTACGTAGTGCTGGATGGCCTGGGTCATCACGTCGTGCAGTTCGGCATAGCGGCGTAGAAAGCGGGGCTGAAACTCTTTGGTGATGCCCAGCACGTCGTGCACTACCAGCACCTGGCCGTCCACGTCGGGGCCGGCGCCGATGCCGATAACGGGAATTGTCAACTCCTGGGCCACGCGCTTGGCCAAGGCGGCCGGTATTTTTTCGAGCACCAGCCCGAAGCAGCCTAGTTCCTGCAGCAAATGCGCGTCTTCGATAAGCTTGTTGGCTTCGGCTTCTTCCTTGGCCCGCACGTTATAAGTGCCAAATTTATAAATACTTTGGGGCGTCAGGCCGAGGTGGCCCATCACCGGAATGCCGGCCGTGAGAATGCGCGAAATAGATTCCTTAATCTCGGCGCCGCCTTCCACTTTCACCCCGTGGCCCCCGCTTTCCTTCATGATGCGAATGGCCGATTGCAGGGCGATGGACGAATTGCCCTGGTAGGAGCCGAAGGGTAAATCGACGACCACGAAAGCCCGCTTCACGGCCCGTACCACGCTCTGGGCGTGGTAAATCATCTGGTCGAGCGTGATGGGCAGGGTGGTTTCGTGGCCGGCCATCACGTTGGAAGCCGAGTCGCCCACGAGTAGCACGTCGATGCCGGCGCCATCCAGAATCTGGGCCATGGAATAGTCGTAGGCCGTGAGCATGGCGATTTTTTCGCCGCGCTGCTTCATGGCCAGCATCTGGTGGGTGGTAACGAGTTTAACTTCTTTGTGCTGCGACATGGAACGAAAAAATGGCACTTACGCCGGGTTGTAAGTGCAAAGCTGAGTACAATTTGGGAAACCTAGGGTGTATCTTGGGCGTTGCTAAGACTGCTGCCGTTGCTAAGCTCGGCTGTAGTTTATACTCTACCCAACTCAATAGGCATGAGAAACCCGATGCTGGGCCTGGCAGTAATGCTGCTAGCCCACACCGCGATTGCGCAATCTACGACCGGCGCCGAGCTGAGCGGGCGCCTCGACAACGCCCTCGGCGACCCACTGGTGATTAGCTGGCGCGCCCAGCCGCTGGCCATCCGCCAGCAGCAGCGCACGGTGCACCCCGATATGGATGGCAATTTTCGCCTTCGCATTCCGGTGCAGCAGCCCACGCTGGCTCAGCTCACGTTTGGCGATGAGGAAATGGCCGTTTTCTTAGAGCCTGGCGATGACCTTGAGCTGCGCGGCGACGCCATCGAGCTAACCAGCACGGCTAAGTTTGCGGCCGCCGGCGGGGCCTCGCAGCCGGCCGCCGCCGCCAACAACTACCTGGCCGAGCAGGGGCGCCGCTTCACCAACAACGAGGCCTACCAGGTACTGCCCGAAAATATTAAGCTGCTACCCACCGGCTTTCTGTCGTTTCTGAATTACCGGCGCGAGCACGAGGAAACGCTGCTGAAGCAAGCCAGCCGCCGGGGCCATTTTACGCCGGCTTTCGAGAGCTTTGCCCGTACCGACATCGCCTACACCTACGCCGGCGACCGCCTGAGCTACGCCGACCTGCGCGAGCAAACCGTGGATGGCCAGGCGCGCATCGAGCTACCCGCCGACTACTACGATTTTCTGCAGGACGTGAACCTGGTGCCGGGCCAGCAGAGCGCCGCTACCAGCACGCGCTACCAGGATTTTTTGCTTGACTACGTGCACTACCAGGCCCGCACCACGGGCCACCGCCCCACCGACCCTGACTACTTCCTGACGTGCTACCGCCTGGCCGACAAGCTGCTACCCACTGGCCCCATGCGCCCGGTTGTGCTGGGCCGAGTGGTGCGCGAAACCATTGAGCAGGGCCACGTGGCCCATGCCCAGTCTTTGCTCGCAACCTACGCTGCCTCCAACCAGGTGCCCGCCAGTTGGGTGGCCCTGCTGCGCAGCGATTTTGCCGACCACCAGTCGCTGGCCATTGGCAGCCCCGCCCCACCGCTCACGCTGCGCGCAACTGATGGGCGCAAGCTTACGCTGGCTGATTTTAAGGGTAAGCTGGTGTACATTACCTTCTGGGACAGCCGCTTCCCGGCCGGGCAGCGGCTGCTGCCCTTTGCCAAGGAGCTGGTGCAAAACCTGGCTGGCCAGCCCATCGTGGTGGTGATGGCGGCCCTCGATGATGCCCCTACCTACTGGCAGCAATCGGTAGCGGGGGCCACGCCCGGCCTGGGTGGGGTGCAGGCCTACGTGCCGCTGGCTGAGCAGCGCGCCGTGCGGCAGGCGTACAACCTCAACCGCCTGCCCAGCGCCGTGCTCATCGCCGAAGACGGCACCCTGCTCGACTTGCACCCGCGCGACCTCAGCAGCCGCCCCCTGCAAGATGACCTGCGCGCCGCCGTGGGCCGCGCCGCCGCTTATAAGGCCGTGGCGCTCAGTCAGCTGTAGCATTATTGCGTGCGCAAAACAGGGCGGGCCGCGCGGAGCAAGTTACTCCGAGCGGCCCGCCCTGTTTTGCGCAGCAGCCCTAGGGCTGCCGCCTGCTTAGTATAGAGGCACCCGAATGGTTTCGCCCACGCGCAGGGTGGGGGCGGGCCGGTCGTTGTGGGCCAGTAGGTCAGCCACGGTGCAGCGGTAGCGGCGCGCAATGTTGTAGAACGTATCGCCGGTAGCTACTACGTACTGGCCGGCCGAGGGAGCAGGCGGGGCAGTGGGCGGGCTCAGGCGCAGTAGCTGCCCAGCTTGCAGGCTGGCGTTGGCGGGCAGGTGGTTCCAGGCGGCCAGCACGGCGGGGCGCACGCCCTGGCGCCGGGCCAGGCTATACAGCGTTTCGTGCGGCGCCACCAGGTAGAGCGCCGGACTAGCCACTGCTACGGGCGCGGTGGGCCGGGCGGGGACCGGTGGGGCGGCCGGGCGCACTACCACTGGCACCGGGCGGGGCGCGGGGGCAGCGGGCACTACCACCGGCGCGGCAGCCACCACGGGGCGGCCGGCGGGCAGCTCGCGCACGGGCGGGCCGGGCACTTCGGTAGGTAGCTCGGCTGGCGCTGGCACGGGCGCGCTGGCCAGCGGGGCCGCCCCTAGGGGTACTAAAATGGTGTAGGGGCGGCCATCGTCGGGCACGGTGCTGGCTAGCAGCCAGGTGTTTAGCTGGGCTACGGCGGCGGGGTCGGCGCCGAGGGCGGCGGCGTGCTGGGCCAGGGTTTGGCCGGGGGTGGCGGGCACCTCGCGCCAGGGCGTAAAGGGCACGGTGCCCGCCGCCGTGGCGGGCTCGAACACCAGCTTCTGGGCCACGAAGTCGAGCAGGTAGGGGTTGGTATGGGCCGTGAAATTCATCTCGTCGGCGCCGGCGTCGCCGGGGGCGACGTAGGCCAGCGCGCCGGTGGGGCCCAGGTTGTAGCTCAGCAGGGCGTCGGCCCAGTTGCGCAGGTCGGCGTTGTTGCGGGTGAGGTAGCGGGCGGCGGCGCGGGTGCTGGCGGCCAGGTGGCGGCGCTCGTCTACCTGGCTGTTCACGGCCAGGCCCAGCCCTAGGGCCGTTTCGCGCTTTAGCTGCCAGTAGCCCACGGCGCCGTGGTTGCTCTCGGCGTCGCCCACCAGGGCACTTTCTTGCAGCACCAGGTAGCGAAAATCACCCGGCAGGCCTTCCTGCGCCAGCACCTGGTCGATGATGGGGAAGGCGGCCTCGGCCCGCGCCACGCGCTCATCCAGCGAGGGTTGGTGGCGGCACAGGCTGTTGACCTTGGCTTGCACCAGCTGGCGGGCATCCTCGTCGAGGGTTAGGTGCAGGCCCAGGGCGTCGAGGGCGGCGGGCACGGTGGGCGGCGTGGCCGCCCAAACTGGGCGGGTGGCCAGCCCCAGCAGCAAAACCGGGAGCAGGTGCTTCATAGGGTGGTGAGAGGCAGGGTATTGGCAAAAATGGGGGCAGCAAGATAGGTAGAAACGCAGCTAATCCGGGCAAGTTGCCCCCGCCCGCCGCCGGCCCTAGGCCCCCGGAGGGCCGCCAAAGCCCCCGCCGCCGGGGGGCGGCCCCCCGCCAGGAGGAGGACCATCGAAGCCGCCGCGCCCGCGCCGGCCGCCGCCGGGACCTTCGGGCGCTTCGGGCAGGGTCATGTTGGCCGAGCGGATGTTGTAGGTGAACATAAGCATGAAGTAGCGCTGCAGCACGGTGGTCTGCACATCCTCCACATAGGCCACGTTCACGTTGCGCTGGATGGCGCGGTTTTGCTGCAACAGGTCGAAGGCGTAGAGCTGGATTTCGCCGCGCTGCTTGAAGATTTTCTTGCCGATGCTGGCGTTCCAGAGGGCGTAGTTCTGGTTGTAGGCGCTGCTCAGGCCGCGGTAGAGCTGGTGGGCCACGTCGCTCTTGATGGAGATGCCCGGCCCCACTATCCAGCTTAATCTTAAGCGAGTCAACTGGTTGAAGTAGCGGCTATTGAGCTGCGTATTAAGTGTATTATACACGTAGCTCTGCGTCGAGTTGGAGGAGAGCGTGAAGTCCAGCCGCTCGCTGATGTTGCTGCTCAGCGTCAGGCCCCCCGTAAAAGCCGGCGTGCGGGCGTAGTTGAGGCCGAGGTTCACCAGGCCGGGGGTTTGGCTAAAGCTGGCCCCTAGGTTGACGTTGAGGTTCAGCTTCGAGCCGAACAGCGGCTGGCCGTAGCTGCCCAGCGTGCGCAGCGAGTACTGGTCCGAAAGGTTGGTGCTTTGGGTGAGCTGGCCGCCGGCGGGCAGGCGCACGGCCAGGTTGGTGCCCTCGGGCGTCACGGTGGTGTCGCGGGTGCCCAGCAGCGTGCGGTTGGCAATGGGGTTTTGGGTGAACGAGCCCGAGAGCAGGGCGAAGAAATTGCCCTTCTTCTCGGGGTTCGAGCCGCTGTAGCGGGCCACCAGGTTGTGGGCGTACTCCTGGCGCAGGGCCGGGTTGCCGATGGTGAGCTGCAGCGGGTTCGAGTTGTTCACCACGGCCTGCAACTGGTTGATGCTCGGCGCGTTGGTATTGGTGCGGTAGAACACGCGCAGGTTGTGCGTGCGGTCGATGCGGTACATCAGGTTGGCCTGGGGCAGCACGTTCACGAAGGTATAGCGCACGGGCCCGGCCACGGGAAAGGTCTGGTTGCCGCGCAGCTGGGCCACCTGCCCGGTGGCGCCCACCGAAAACTGAAACTGCCGCGTGTTGTAGCGGTAGCTCAGCCCGCCGCCCTGGGTGAGGTAGTAGTTGTCGAACACGTTGCTCAGGGCCGGGTTCAGCGTCTGCTGGTCGTTGCCGCTCAGGTCGTAGGTGTACTTTTCGGAGTTGTTGGGGGCGTAGTTGAGGGTGTAGTTGGCTTGCAGCTGGGCGTGCTGGCCCACGGGCTCGGTGTAGGCCAGGTTGCCCCCTAGGGTGCCGCTGTGCTGGGTAAGGTCGGCGCGCTGGTTGAGGTTGGTGCTGGTGCCCGTGCCGGTGCTGGTGGTGCGCAGCAGGCTGCTGCCGTTGCGGTTGTTGAGCGCGCCCGTGATATCGAGCGAGAGCGTGCGGCCGGCGCGCTTGCCCAGGCGGCGGCGCAGCAGCAGGTCGCCGGCCGGGTTGGCAGCCATGTTGTTGCTGTTATACAGCGTGTTGAGGTTGCTAAGTGCCGCGCCTTCGCTCGATGTAACGCCGGCCAGTACCTGGCTGGCGTTGTTTTGCTGCCACGACACCCTAGGCCGAAATAGCAGCGAGGTAGCCGAGTCAATGCGCTGCTCGAAGCGCAGGTTGGCCCGGTGGTTCTGGTTGATGCTGTTCGAGGCCGAGTTCTCCTGGTAGAGCGTGCCGTTGACGAACTGCCGGTTGGTGGTGCTGTTGAGCTGGTTGTTGGAGCGGTTGAAGAAGTAGCTGCCCGTCAGCTCGGTATGCTTGTTGTTCCACGAGTTGGAGTAGTTGAGCCCCGCCGCGTTGGTGGTGCTGATGCCCCCGTTCTGGCTGGTCAGGAAGTCGCCGGGGTTCGAGCCGCTGCCCCCGCCACCGCCGGCCCCGCCGCGGCCGCCGCCGCGCCCCCCGCCACCACCGCCCCCCGAGTTGCCAATGACGCCCAGCAGGTCGTCGGGCGAGAAATTCTGCTCATTCACGTTGTTGCTCTGGGCCAGCACCGTGGTGCGCCGGTTGTCGTGGAAGTCGTTGAGGTTCAGGCTGGCCTTGTAGCGGGTGCCGCTGCCGGTGCCGCCGCCGTCGGGCCCCGCGCCGGCCACCGCCCGTCCAAACTGCCCGTTGCGGAACTGCGGCTTGGTAATGATATTCAGCGTTTTCTGGGTATTGCCGTCGTTGAAGCCCGAGAAGCGGCTCTGCTCGCTCATCTGGTCGAAAATCTCCACCTTGTCGATGGCCTCGGCGGGCAGGTTTTTGAGCACCGCGTCGGGGTCGGTCCCAAAGAAGGGCTTGCCATCCACGAGCACCTGCTGCACCTGCTCGCCCTGGGCCTGGGTCTTGCCCTGGGCATCTACCTGAATGCCGGGCATCTTGCCGATGAGGTCGCCCGCCGTGGCGTCGGGGTTGACTTTGAAGGCCTTAGCATTGATGCTGGTGGTGTCGCCGCGCTGGGTTTGCTGCACGGCTTGGCCGGTCACGACCACCGTTTTCAGGGCCACGCCGCCCACGTTCAGGCGCACGGCCCCTAGGTCGAGGGGCGCACCGCCGGTAGGCACCGTCACGGGCTGGCGCTGGTCCTGGTAGCCGATGAACGAAGCCTGAAATAAGTAGCGGCCGGGCGCCACGCCGCTTATCTCGAAGCTGCCGTCGGTGCCCACGGCCGTGCCCGTCTTCACCGAGTCGGGTAGGTGGATGAGCACCGCGTTGGCCCCGATAAGCGGCGATTGGTCTTTGGCATCGAGCACCTTGCCGCGCACCGCGCTTTGGGCAAAAGCGCTAAAGGTCAAGAGCCAACCTAGGCCGGCAAGGAGTAAGAAACGCATGTTCGGGGTAGGTAAGTAGGCGTTAGGCAGTCTGGTAGGTAATCGCCTCAGACGCGGCGCAGCAGCAGCAGGCCGTCGCGCACGGGCAGCAGCAGCGGCACCACCCTAGGGTCGTGGCGCACCTGCTCGTTAAAGGCGATTACGGCGCGGGTATCGTGGTCGTTGGCTTTGAGCGGGTAGCCGGGCAGCACCTTGCCGCCCCACAGCACGTTATCGACGATGAGCAACCCGCCGGGACGCACCTGGTTGATTACAAGCTCAAAGTACCGGCCGTTATTGACCTTATCGGCATCGATAAAGACTAAGTCCCACACTTCACCGACCAACCCGGCTAGAATGCCGCCCGCGTCGCCCAGGTGCAGCTGCACGCGCCCTTCCAGGCCGGCCGCCGCCACATAGCGCCGGATGCGGCTCGCGCGCTCGGGGTTGATTTCGATAGTATGCAGCTGCCCGTCGGGGGCCAGCCCCTCGGCCAGGCACAAGGTAGCGTAGCCGGTGAAAGTGCCAATTTCGAGCACGCGCCGCGGCTGCAGCAGGTGCGAAAACATGCTCAGCAGGCGGCCCTGCCAGTGGCCGGTGGCCATGCGCGGCATCAGCAGCTGCAGGTGGGTTTCGCGCCAGAGCTGGTGCAGTAGCGGCGGCTCGGGCTCGGAGTAGCGGTCGGCGTAGGCCTGGGTTAGGTCGGCGGGCATGGCGGGCAAATGGATGCAAAGGTGCACCCTAGGGATGCCTGGCGCAGTAGCGTGGACTTGCAGCCCGCAAGTAAGAGCCGCTGAAAACGCGCGGGCTGCAGTCCGCGCTACCCGCGCCACGGCTCCAGCCGAAACCGGAATACCTGGAAGCCCGAGCGGCCCGGCCCGTAGGTGTGCGCCACCACGCGCCACAGCCCCTCGTAGCGGAACTGCCGCTCGCCAGCGGGCGCGATGCGCCAGAACACGCGCACCGGCTGGCCCGTCTGCTCGCTGCGCACAAGGCCTTGGTTGCGGTAATCGCTAGGGTCTTGGTCGGTTATCTGGCGGCCGGTTTTGGCGTCGCGCCCGCCGCTGCCCGCGTACCAGAAGTAGTCGTCGTGGTACTCATCGTCCTCGTAAGCCTCGGCCAGCACAATGCTCTCGGCCCCTAGGGCCGCCGTGGCTGCCACGCCCGCCCGCCGCGGCCGGTGCTGCCCGAGTAGCGATAGCTCCAGCCGCGAGTGGAACAAGTCGCCCGGCTGGGCCGTGCCCACGTGGCCGAAGCGGGGAGCTGGTGGCTTCACAGCTGGGGCTCGTAGAAGCGGGTGCGGTGGTAGGCCAGAAACTCCGGCCCTATGGGGTGCCGGGGGGCCACCAGCAGCCGGCCGGGCAGGCCCAGCAGCTCGCCGCTGTCGGCCACGGCGAAGCTGCCGTAGTCGAACAGCACGTGGTGGTTGGGGCAGAGGCAGAGCACGTTGGCCAGCACGTCGGGGCCGTGGTGGGGGGCGCCCAGGGGCTGCACGTGGGCGGCCTCGGCGTAGGGGCCGGCTGGGCTGCTCAGGCGCGTCTGGCACACCTGGCAGTGGTAGTCGTAGAGGGTTTTCACCTGCCGGGTCACGGCCGTGTCGCGCACCAGGCGCAGTACCGAGGCTGCCCGGCGCGGGGCTGGCCCGTAGCCGGCGGCCGGCGCCTGCACCAGCCCTAGGGGGGTGGGCTGGCTGGTAGCCGGCCCGGCTGCCGAGCTTTCGGCCAGCTCGGGCAGCGCCTCCAGCTGAAAGCGCCACACCCGATGCCCCGAGCGGCCCGACTCGGCCCAGTAGCGCACGATGCGGTAGAGGCCGGCGTAGCGGTAGAAGCTGCGGCTGCCCTCTGTGACTTTGCGCGTGACGCGCACGGGCAGGCCCAGCAGCACGTTGCGGGCCAGCTCCGCGTTGGCGCCGGTCAGGGTCTGGTCGGCTATCTGCTGCTGGCTCTCGGCGCTGCGCCCGCCCCGGCCGGTGTAGAGGATGGTGTCGCCCAGGTCCTCGTCGTCCTCGTAGCCGCCGCTCAGCACGATGCTCTCGGCCCCCTCGCCCTGACGAGCGCTGATGCCGGCCTGCGTCTGGCGGTGCACGCCCGCGCCCCACAACTCCAGCCGCGAGGCAAACTCGTGGCCGGGCCGGATGCCGGGGACGGGGCCGAACATGGCAGTCGATTTAGCCATTGAAAGAGGACGTGGGGCCCTCGTCGGCCGCGTCAAGCTGCCCGCTGTTGCGAGCAAGCACCGGGGGCATATTGAAGGTAACGGGAATATTAAATGGCGCGCCCAACAGATTGGTGCCGCCCAGAAAATCATTGTCCGTAATCACCACGGCGCTTTCATACCAACAATCAAAGAAATTGACGAAGCTAGCAAACCGACTATTTGTAATGCGTACCGGATTACCCAGCTGGTTGTGCCCTCCCGCCTGAAAATCCAGGTAGCTATCGAAGTAACAAGCGTCCACAATCAAACCGCCCAGAAAGTAGCTGAACGTAAACTGGCACTGCTGGAATCGGCAGTTGCGCAGTTCAACGCCCTTGCTGAAGCTGGTACATGGGCAGTAGAAGCGCTCGACCACGCAATTCTCCAAAACTACCTGCTGCTCCCAAGTTTCGCCAGGAGCAAGCGCCAGCTCGCCGCTGATGTAGCAGTCGGTTAGCGGCTGTCCAGTCTGCAATAGGGCAACGGCTTCTTCGGCAATCAGGCGACGAGTGGGCGTGTACATGCTACTGACCTACTACGCGAGCCGCTACTTCTCCGGCACGTATTGCAGGATGCTCAGGTTGTCCTCACTCAGCACGTCGTTGGCCATCTCGCGCAGCTGGCCGGCGGTGGTGCGCTCAATGCGGCCAAAAATCTCCGAGAGCGGCTCCACGCGGCCCAGGTCGAGGGTGCTCTTGCCCAGCAGCTGCATCAGGCCCGAGTTGCTTTCCTCGCTCATGGCCAGCTGGCCCATCAGCTGGTTTTTGGCTACGTGCAGCTGGCTGGTGGTCAGCTCCTTGTCGCGCAGCAGCTTCAGCTCCTTCTGCACCAGCCCTAGGGTGCGGTTCAGCTGCTTGGCCTCGGTGCCGAAGTAGATGCCGAACAAACCCGTGTCGGTGTAGGGCGAGTAGCTGCTGTCGATGGTGTAGACCAGGCCGTACTTCTCGCGCACGGCCAGGTTAAGGCGCGAGTTCATGCCGGGGCCGCCTAGAATGTTGTTGAGCATGAAAAACGGCACCCGGCGCTCGTCGGAGAGGGCGTAGGCCGGGCCGCCCACCAAGGCGTGCGCCTGCTGAATGGGGCGGTGCTCGGTGTGGTCGCGGCGCTGGTAGCCGGCGAAGGGCAGCCGCTCGTGCAACCCCAGCCGGGCCGGCAGCGGCGCCAGAAAGCGGTCGGCCAGCCGCTTCACCTCCTTAAACGGCAGGTTGCTGACCGAGCTGAACACCAGCCGGTCGGTGCGCACGTTCTCGTTGTAGAAGGCGTGGAAGTCCGCGCTTTGGAAGCCACCCACGCTCTCGCGGGTGCCCAGAATGTTGATGCCCAGGGGGTGCTGCCCGTACACCACGGCGTCGAAGTCGTCGATGATAGCGTCCTCGGGCGCGTCCTGGTACATGCTCATCTCCTCCAGAATTACGCCGCGCTCCTTTTCCACCTCGCGCTCCGGAAATACCGAGTTGAAGGTCAGGTCGGTGAGCAGCTCGAAGGCGCGCTCGAAGTGGGTGCTGAGCAGCGTGGCGTAGAAGCAGATTTTCTCCTTGGTGGTGTAGGCGTTCAGCTCACCGCCCACGGTTTCGAGGCGGTTGAGGATGTGAAACGACTTGCGCTTGTGGGTGCCCTTGAAGGCCATGTGCTCCCAAAAGTGGGCCAGGCCCTGCTGGTGCGTGCGCTCGTCGCGCGAGCCAATATCCAGTAAAAAACCGCAGTGGGCAATCTTGGTGTGCGGCACCTCCTTGTGTAAAAGCCGGATGCCGTTGGGGTACTCGAATTGATGATAATCAGCCATTGCAGCTATAACAAAATCTGGGCGCAAAGTTCGCCCGAAAGCCCGCGCCATTTGTCGAGGCGCGCTTAGTGGAGAGAATAGTAGCAAAAACGGTCATTCCGAGCTTGCCGAGGAATCTCGCTCGCGCCGCCTATGGGTCGTTGTGGCGATTACTTAAACGGCGCAAGCGAGATTCCTCGGCAAGCTCGGAATGACCGCCTATTATACGCTATTTCACCAGCTTCTCCGCCCGAAACAAGTCGTCGGCCGCTTGCAAAATCTTGCCCCGCAGCTGCGGGTTGTAGGTTTTGTGGGTGGCCAGGAAGTCGCGCACCACCTGGGCGGCGGCCGGCGACTGGTAGGGCCCTAGGGTGGCTTGCAGCCAGGCGGCGGGAAAAAAGATGTCGCCCGTCAGCTGGATTTCCTGCAGCAGCGCCAGGCTCTGGGGTAGGTATTTTTCGGAGGTGGCCTGGCGCAGTGGGTGGTGCAGGTAGCCCAGGGCCGAGGTCACCCAGGCTTCCTTCTCGCGGTTTTTCTCCTGCGCCAGCCCGGCGAAAAACTTGTCGCGCACGGCTACGTCGGGCGAGAGGGCGGGCATGAGGTACTCCAGGCGGGCGCGGCGGTCGGGGTTCTTCACGCGCGCTAGCTGCTGGGGTAAAATAGGCTGCGGGGCGGGGTAGTCGTGCACGGCCAGCGCCAGGGCCAGGCTGGTGTAGTCGTCCTCGGTCAGCTTCACTTGGGCCGGGGCCTGCTGGGTGTGCCACACCTCATAGAGGCGCCCTAGGGCCGCCGGGGTAAGCGCCACGCGCTGGTAGGCCTGGAAAAACAGCTTCTGCGCGCCCGGCGTGGCTGCCGCCTGCAGGGCCTGCCACAGCGCCGCCTCCACGGCCGGGGCCTGCGCCGCGCGCTCGGCGGGCGTGAGGAACTGCCAGTAGATGGCGCTGAGCTGGTTGGTTAGCAGCTTGATATTCAGCTCGGCATCTTCGTGGGGTAGCTGCGTTGCGTAGGCTGCCAGCAGCTGCCGGGGCGTATTATCTGCACCGCGCAGCATGTTCTCATAGAGGCTGATGTAGAGCGCGGCCCGCTGGCTGGGTTGGCCCCGCAGCCAGCCCTCGGCGGTGAAGGCGGGCAGCTGCTGCGCCAGCCCGGCCGATACCGAAAACAAGCCGTACCCCAGTCCATCGGCGTTCAGCACCACGTAGGCCGGGGCGGGCACGCCCACGGCCCACGGCAGCGGCGTAGCGCTGCCCTCGTCATGAACAGTACCCCGCGCCAGCACCTGCCCGGTGGCCGATAGCAGCACTGCCGAGTAGCGCTGGGGCAGTGGCTTCGAGCCGTTCTCTGAAAACTGCGCAACCGTTAACTCAGTAACCTTGCCGCCGGCCGTTTTTAGGGAATAATCCACTACCGGCCGGCCGGGCTCGTTCACCCACACCTGGTTCCAGGCGGCGAGGTCGGCGGGCGTGTGGGCATCCAAAATCGTGATGAGGTCGGGCCAGCTGGCGTTGCCGCCTGCGTACTTGGCCAGGTACTCGCGCACGCCGGCCCGGAAGTTTTCCTCGCCCATCAGCGTTTCCAGCTGGTGCATCATAATGGGCGCCTTGTGGTAGATGATATTGCCGTAGAGCGAGCCAGCATCCTGCAGGTTGTTAAGCGGTTGCCGGATAGGGTTGGCCCCTAGGGTCCGGTCCACGGCGTAGGCAGCGGGGTAGTGGTCGGTGAGGAACTTGAGCAGCTGGCCCTCAGCGTCTTCGGTGCCGGCGCTCAGCTTGTCGGCCATGAAGTTGGCGAATACCTCCTTCATCCACACGTCGTTAAACCAGCGCATCGTCACCAGGTCGCCAAACCACATGTGGGCCGTTTCGTGGCCGATGAGGTTTTGGCGGGCCACCAGCTGGTCTTTGGTGGCGCCCTGGTCCAGAAACAGGCTGCTGGCCTTGTAGTCGATGGCCCCCACGTGCTCCATACCGCCGTACTGAAAGTCGGGAATGGCCGCGAAATCAAGCTTTTGAAACGGGAATTTCAGGCCCGTATACTCCTCCATAAAAGCCAGCGCCCGACCGTGGGTTTCGAAAATAACGGGCGTGCTCAGGCGAATCTTGGCCGAGTCGGTTTCGCGGTGCAGCAGGGCCATGGTGCGGCCCCGCACCGGCTCGAAGGTGTGGGTAAACTTGCCGGCCACGAACGAGAACAGGTAGGTGCTCAGCGTATCGGAGGGCCGGAACTGCATGGTTTTGGTGAGGTCGCGCTCGATGTGGCCGGCGGGCTTGGCGTTGGCCAGCACCTGCCAGGCACGGGGCACGGTAAGCGTGAGCGTGAAGCTGGCCTTGAGGTCGGGCTGGTCGAAGCAGGGAAACACCGTGCGGGTGCGGTCGGGCACGAGCAGGGTGTAGAGGTAATCGGCGTTGCGGTTGAGCGACTGCTCGCCCAGGCGCAGCTGCAGGCGCACCACGTTGTCGCCCACCCGTAAGACCTTGGCCGGCAGCAGCAGGTGCTCGGCCCGGTGCTCGATGGGCACCGGCTGGCCGTTGAGGTTGAGGCTGTAGAGGTAGCCGGCCGGCGCCTTAAAATCGAGCTGCACCGGCTCGCGGGCGTCGCGTAGCCGGAAGCTCACGATTTCGCGGCCCACGATGGCCGAGTCCTGCTGCGCGGGCACCGTAACGTCCAGCTCGTAGCCCACCCGGCTGATGCGCGCCTTACGGGCCTCGGCCAGCGCCCGCGACACGCCGGGCACCACCGGCACGGGGCCGGGCGCGGGCCTAGGGGTAAGCAGGGCGGCGAGGAGAAGTGCAGGTAGCATAGGATTAAGTGGTAATGGGCCGCCCTCCGCGGGCGACCCCATCCCCGGCCCTTCCCCGAAAGGGAGGGGAGCCGGACGATTACCGCCTAGGGCCGCAGTGGCTCCCCTCCCATTCGGGGAGGGGCCGGGGGTGGGGTCGCCCGCGGAGGGCGATACCCTAGCAAATGTAGCTCGGCTATTCGCTCAGATAAGCCCGCAGATATTTCGCCAGCGCGCTTTTTTTGCTGCTGGCTACGGCGGCGGGCGGGCCGGCCACCACCACGCGGCCGCCCTCGTCGCCGGCGCCGGGACCGATGTCGAGCACCCAGTCGGCGGCGGCAATGACGGGCAGGTTGTGCTCGACCACGACCACCGAGTGGCCGGCCGCCACCAGGGCGCGCAGCTGCGTTAGCAGGCGCTCGACGTCGGCAGGGTGCAGGCCGGTGGTGGGCTCGTCGAGCACGTAGAGGGTGTGGCCGCGGGCGGCGCGCTGCAGCTCGGTGGCCAGCTTCACGCGCTGGGCCTCGCCGCCGCTCAGCTCGGTGGCAGGCTGGCCCAGGCGCAGGTACCCTAGGCCCACTTCGCGCAGCATGGTGAGGGCGCGGCGCACGGGCAGTTCGTCGGCAAAAAACTCCCAGGCCGCGTCCACCGTCAGGTCGAGCACCTGGGCGATGTTTTTCTCGCGGTAAGTGATTTCCAGCGTCTTAGGGTTGTAGCGGGTGCCGTGGCAAACGGGGCAGGGGGCGTACACGCTGGGTAGAAACAGCAGCTCTACCATCACCTGGCCCTCGCCCTGGCAGTGGGGGCAGCGGCCCTTAGCCACGTTGAAGGAGAAGCGGCCGGCGTCGTAGCGGCGCTGCCGGGCCAGTGGCGTGCTGGCAAACAGCGCTCGTACCGGGTCGAACAGCCCGGTATAGGTGGCCAGGTTGGAGCGCGGCGTGCGGCCAATGGGCTTCTGGTCTACTTGCACCAGCCGGCTGATGTCGCCGAGGCCGCCCGCGAGGTAGCCGCCGGTGGCTTCGGGGGCAGGCTGCTCCAGCGGGTCGGCCTCGTCGGCTTCGGGCAGCTGCTGGCCTAGGGCGTCGAGCACCAGCTCCACCAGCACCTGGCTGATGAGCGTGCTCTTGCCCGAGCCCGACACGCCCGTGACGGCCGTGAGCACGCCCAGCGGCACGTCCACGTCGAGGCCGCGGAGGTTGTGGCGGCTCACCTCGCGCAGCTGCAGGTAGCCGGCGGGTGGGTGCGGGGTGGGCTGGGCGGGTGGCTCGGCCGCAAACAAGTAGCGCCGGGTGGCCGACTCGGGCACGTCTTGCAAGCCTGCGGGCGGCCCGCTGTAGAGGATGCGCCCGCCGTGCACGCCGGCGGCCGGGCCCACGTCCACGAGCCAGTCGGCGCAGCGCACCACGTCGAGGTTGTGCTCCACCACAAACAGCGAGTTGCCGGCCGCTTTCAGGCCGTCGAGGGCCCGCAACAGGGCCTCGGTGTCGGCCGGGTGCAGGCCGGCCGAGGGCTCGTCGAGCACGTACACCACCCCGAATAGGTTGGAATAGAGCTGGGTAGCTAGCCGCAGGCGCTGCAGCTCGCCCGGCGAGAGAGTGGGCGTGCTGCGCTCCAGGTCGAGGTAGCCCAGGCCCAGCTCCAGCAGCACCGCCAGGCGGGCCACCAGGTCGGCGGCAATGCGCTGGGTCACAATGGCTTTTTCGGGCGCCTCGGCGTCGGTGGGCGCCCCTAGGGTGGCTTTAGCGGCGAAGGGCTGCAATAAGTCGGAGAGGCGCTTGAGGGGCAGGCGCTGCATTTCGGTGATGTCGAGGCCGGCGAACTTTACCCCTAGGGCCGCTTGCTGCAGGCGCTTGCCGTGGCAGGTGGGGCACTCGGTGCTGAGCAGAAACTGGGCTACCCGCTTCTTCATCAGCGCGCTCTGCGTGGTGGCAAAGGTGTGCAGCACGTAGCGCCGCACGCCCGTGAAGGTGCCCATGTAGTTGGGCGGCTCGCGGCGCTTGATGGCCCGCTGGGTTTCCTCGGGCGAGTAGCCAGGGTACACTGGCACCTGCGGCTGCTCGTCGGTGAAGAGTATCCAGTCGCGCGTTTTTTGGGGTAAGTTCTGCCAGGGTACGTCCACGTCGTAGCCCAGGCTCACCAGGATGTCGCGCTGATTTTGGCCGCCCCAGGCCTGGGGCCAAGCCTCGATGGCCCGCTCGCGGATGGTGCGCGTGGGGTCGGGCACCATGCTGGCTTCGGTGGCCTCGTACACCCGGCCCAGGCCGTGGCAGGTGGGGCAGGCGCCCTCGGGCGTGTTGGGCGAGAAGCCCTCGGCGTACACAATGCCTTGGCCCCTAGGGTAGTCGCCGGCCCGCGAGTACAGCATCCGCAGCAGGTTGGCCAGGGTCGTGACGCTGCCCACCGACGAGCGGGTGCTGGCCGCGCCGCGCTGCTGCTGCAGGGCCACGGCCGGCGGCAGACCCTCGATGCTGTCCACCTCGGGCACGCTCATCTGGTTGAATAGCCGCCGGGCGTAGGGCGACACCGATTCGAGGTAGCGGCGCTGGGCCTCGGCGTAGAGCGTGCCAAAGGCCAGGCTGCTCTTACCCGAGCCCGAAATGCCGGTGAACACCACCAGCGCGTCGCGGGGAATATCGACGTCAATATTTTGCAGGTTGTGCTCGCGGGCACCCCGCACCTGCACGAAGTTGTTTTTAGCCATGTGCGGGGCATACGTTTTTGCCGGGCGGCGCGGACGACGGTTCCCGCAGAGGTTTACGCAGAGGTACGCAGAGCGCGGGCGTCCGCGAACGCCGCTAGCAGCTGCATGGTGTCAATCTCCAACGCGCAGCGGAAATGCCCCAGGGGGCAGCGGGCGTGGCCGTGCAGGCCGCAGGGCCGGCAGGTCAGGCCGGGGGCGTGCTGCACGAGGCGCGAAAATGTGCTCAGCGGCCCAAACCCAAACGCGGGCACTGTGGAGCAAAATATGGCGCACACCGGCGCATCCACGGCCGAGCACAAATGCAGCGGCGCCGAGTCGTTGACGTAATTCAGCACCGCCCCGCGCAGCAGCGCCGCCGAGGCCAGCAAATTCAGCCGGCCCGCCAGGTTCACCAGCCCTGGCCGGTTGGCGGCGGCGGCCAGGCGCTCGCAGGCGGCCGCGTCGGGCGGGCCGCCCAGCACGTACACCGGCAGCCCAGCCGGCAGCGCCGCCAGCAGCTCCAGCCACTTGGCCTCGGGGTACTGCTTGGTAAACCACACCGACGTAGGCGCCAGGCACACGTACTCGCCCACAGCGGCGTAGGGCTCGGCCGCTGCCTCATCGGCTGGGGTGGGGTAGAGGTGGGGCCGAGGCAGGTTTGTATGCACGGCCACGTAGGGCGCCTCCTGGCCCGGCGGGACGCTTGCCGGCCCTAGGGCATCCTCACCCAGCAGCGCCAGGTTGCGTTGCACCTCGTGCGTGCCGTCGCCGATGACGTGCGGCACCCGGCTCGTGAAAAACCGGCTGAACGGGTTTTCGGCAAATCCCACCCGCTCAGGCGCCCCCGAAAACGCCGTGAGGAACCCCGTGCTGGCAAAGCGCTGCAAGTTGATGACGCGCCCGTAGCGCGCCCGCCGAATCTGGCCGAGCAGCCGCAGCAGGTTAGGGTATTTCCGGGTTTTCTTATCCCAGATAAGCACCTGCCGAATGTGCGGGTTGCCCGCCAGCAGCCCCTCGTTGCCGCGCCGCACCAGCACATCCAGCGGCGCTTCAGGCGCAGTGCGGGCCAGCTCCTCCACCAGCGCCGTGGCCAGGATTACATCGCCAATAAAGGCGGTTTGGATGAGGAGGATGGGGCTAAGGGGAGGCATAACAGGCTGCAAAGGTAGAGGGCACTAAAAAAGGGCTATGCGGCTTGTGGTATCTTTGGCTGCTAGCCTAGCCCTGCCTGCCCATGGATTCTTTGCTCATTACGCCCGCCTCGGCTGCCGACCTCAAACTAGTGGCCGCTTTGTTGAAAAAAATGAATATTGCGGCCAAGGTGCTCTCCGATGAGGAGAAAGAGGACCTTGGCTTAGCCATGCTCATCCGCGAAGCGGCCGGCGCGCCCTCCGTATCGCGCGCCGCCGTGATGCGTAAGCTGGGTCAGGTGTGAAGACGACTTTTAATCGCTACTTCCTCAAAGACTTAGGCAAGCTAACCTCTGCCGCTGTTAAAGCAGAAGTGGCCGGCGTAATCATTGCCGTTGAACAAGCCACGAGCCTAGCGGCCATCGCCAACCTGAAAAAGCTCAAGGGATATAAAACTGCCTATCGCATCCGCGTCGGTGATTTTCGCATTGGGCTGGTGGTAGAAAACGGCAACGTCGAATTTGTGCGCATAGCCAACCGCAAGGATATCTATAAGCTATTTCCCTAGCCGAGCCAAGCCAGTAAATAATAATTTCGCTGCCAGCATCGCGTCGCCGAAGAGCGGTTCGACTGAGTTGAGCAGGAGAAATGATGCCTTTTCAATCCTCCAGCACGTTGCTCATAAACGTGCTTTTCAGTGCCAGCCATAAGAACCAGAAGAATATCCCTAGGCCCAGGTAGGGGCGGTAGAAATCCTGCACGCTGCGGTAGCGCTGGGTGCGGATGTCGGATTTTTCGAGGCGGTTGATGGCGGCGAATACTTCGCCTAGCGCCGCGTTGTCGGTGGCGCGGAAGAAGCGGCCGTCCGTCGCTTGCGCTAATTGCCGCATGGTTGTTTCGTCGAGGCGGGTTTCCACGTAGCGGGTTTTGCCGGTGGTGCTGTCGCGGCCGAAGGGCACGAAGCCATCCTGCCCCAGCCCGATGGTGTAGAGCCGGATGCCGTAGGCGTGGGCCAGCTGGGCGGCCAGCAGCGGGTCGAGGCTGCCGGCGTTGCTTTCGCCATCCGAGAGCAACAGGCATACCTTGGAGCTAGCCCGCGAGTCGCGCAGGCGGTTGATAGCGGTGCCAATAGCGGTACCGATGGCCGTGCCATCGTCGGCGATGAGGCCGGGGCGCAGGCTGGCCAGGTTGTCGAGCAGCAGGTCGTAATCGGTGGTGAGGGGCGTGAGCGAGTAGGCCTGCCCGGCGAAGGCCACCAGCCCCAGGCGGTCGCCGGTGCGGCCCAGCACGAAGCGGCGGGCCAGGCGCTTGGCGGCGGCCAGGCGGGTGGGCTTCAGGTCCTCCAGCTCCATGCTGCCGCTCACGTCGAGGGCCAGCACGATGTCGATGCCGCGCCCGGTTTGGGTGAGGTGCTCGTCGGCGCGCTGAGGGCGGGCGGCGGCCAGCACCAGCAGCGCCAGGCTAGCGCTCAGCACGATGGGTGGCACGAAGCGCAGCAGCGCCCGCCAGTTACTGCGCAGCCCGCCCGGCCCTAGGGCCACCACCACTTGCCGCCGCCGGCGGGCCAGCAGCGCCCGCAGTAGCGGCAGCAGCGGCACCAGCGCCAGCAGCAGCAGCAGGCGCGGGTGCGCCCACTCGTAGCCCGAGAGCGTGGCGTAGGAAAATAAATTCATGCGGGAAAGCAGCGAAACGCACAAATTAACAGTACAACGGCGGGGTACCCGCCGACGCTGGCCTGCTAGCCCCTAGGGCCCCGGCGGCGCCGGGCGCCCGGGCGGGGCCGCTGGTTGGCCGCCGCCCGGGCGCCACCTTTGTTTTTTCTCCGCCAGCCCCGCGCATGATTCGTACCGTCATTTTCGACATGGACGGCGTCATTATCGACACCGAGCCCATCCACCACGCCGCCTTTTACAAGCTCTTCGACGAGCTGGGCATCCAGGTTTCCGCCGCCGAATACGCCAGCTTCCTGGGCTCCTCCACTCGCAACGTGATGCAGCAGCTCCAGCGTCTCTACAGCCTGCCGCAAGACCCCGAAGCCCTGGTGCTGCGCAAGCGCGAGCTGTTCAACGAGATTTTCGACACCGACCCGTCCCTGGATTTGCTGCCCGGTGTGCGGCCCTTGCTCGATGATATCCGCCGGGCGGGCCTAGGGCTGGTGCTGGCTTCCAGCGCCTCCAAGGCCACCATCAAGCGCGTGTTCGACCGCTTCGGGCTGGCGCCGTACTTCGCCCACGTCGTCAGCGGCGAGGACTTCGCGCGCTCCAAGCCCGACCCGGCCATTTTCCTGCACGCCGCCGAGCTGGCCGCCACGCCCGTAGCCGAGTGCGTCGTCATCGAGGATAGCAGCAACGGCATGGCCGCCGCCCACGCCGCCGGCATCTACTGCATCGGCTACGCCAGCCCCCACTCTGAAGGCCAGGACTTGCAACTGGCCGATAGGGTCATCCGTGATTTTAGTGAGCTGTCGGCCGCCAAAATTGCCGCCCTGCCTTAGCATAGTTGCTAAAAAAAGAACGTCATGCTGAGCGTAGCCGAAGCATCTCTACCGCGCCCCCTAGGGTGTTATTCTGTAGAGATGATTCGACAGGCTCAGCATGATGTTCTTTTACTGCTAACTAGCAACTGCCAACCACTCACTCAAACCGCCCCAGCTCCTGCGTACCGAACGTCCACTCGGGCGTAGCTAACTCGGTGGCTTCGGGCCCTGGCACGGCAAACCAAGCCCCTAGGGCCGGCGCGTCCAGGTTGCGCAGCAGGTGGATGTTCTGGGCTGGCATGTAGCTCTGAGCCAGCAGCAAATAGCGCTGGCCGGTGCGCGGGTTTTCGGCCACATCGGCCACCAGCACGGCGTGGCCGGGGCGCCCGCCGTGCAGCAGCACGTCGCCGGGCTGCACCTCGGCCAGCGGCACCGGGCGCAGGTCGCGGCGCAGCGAGAGCGTACCCGCGTAGCCAAACGTGGGCAGCAGGTAGCGCTTGAAAGCGGCGTAAGTGGGTGCCTCGGCAGGCTTGGCGGCGGGGAGCACTTCCTCATTTTTCACCCGAAACGTGTGCCCCGCCGCGTAGTCCAAAAACCAGAAGTCGTAGCCCGTGGTGAGGTGGAAATGCACCCTGTTGGGGTTCTGGCTGAACAGGTACTCGGCCCGCAGCCGAATCACGGCGTCGGCGCACTGCTGCAAGTCTTGGGTGCCCACGTCGATGTTCACCACGGCCGCCACCACGTCCTGCCGGTCTTTCAGCTGCCCGTTGTAGAGCCGCGCCGGCGTACCGGCTGGGCGTAGCGGCAGCCCCCGCAGCCATTCGCCCCACGAGCCGGCCGCTACCGGCACCCGGCGGCACCCGAGGGGCGGCGCGAAACGGGCGGCCACGGTGTGGGCGGCCGCCGGCGCGGCCGGTAGCCAGGGGTAAGTAGGCGTGGTAGCGGGCGCGGCCAGCAAGCTAAGCACTAAAAGAAATAAGTAGTTCACGGTAAGGCGAAAGCTGCTAAACGAAATAGTGCCAATTTGTTGTGCGCAGCAGCCCTAGGGCCAAGTTGCCCGTCAACGCCGGTTGCTAACTGATTCGCCAAGTACCGGCCGCTGCTTTTTCTCTGTGGTGAAGAAATAATGAGGCATTCCAGCATATCACTTAGTACATTAGGCGCCTCATTCTATGTTCGTTGCGGAGTTTATGAAAAAAACGCTACTGCCTCTCTTTTTTCTACTGCTAAGTACTGCGGGCCTGGCCGCCAAGCCCAAACCCACTCCACCGCCCAAGCCTGCGGTGGCCGTCGATTCAGCCGCGCTCTACCGGGCGTTCGCCGACTCGGTAAATAGCTCCTTCCACTACCAGCAGGGGCACGTGGCCCTGCCCGGCGGCCTGGGCGAGTTGACCGTGCCGAAAGGCTTCCGCTACCTCGACTCGACGCAGAGCGGCTACGTGCTGCACAAGCTCTGGCACAACCCGCCCCAAACCAATCTCGGAATGCTGTTTCCGGTCAACAAGGGGCCGCTGAGCGAGAGCAATTGGGGCTACATCATTCAGTACGAGGCCCTAGGGTATGTGAAGGATGATGACGCCGACGACATCGACTACGACGAGCTGCTGGAAACCATGCAGAAGGAAAGCGAAGAGGAAAACCCCGCCCGCGAAGAGGCCGGCTACGAGGCCGTGCACGTCTACGGCTGGGGCGCCAAGCCCTACTACGACAAGCAGCAGCACACGCTGCACTGGGCCAAGCTGCTGCGCTTCGGCAGCGGCCTCGAGCAAACCCTCAATTACAACGTGCGCATCCTGGGTCGCAAGGGCGTGCTGATTTTCAACGCCGTAGCCGACCCGGCCCAGCTGCCCGAAATCAAGCAGAGCATCCCCGGCCTGCTGGCCAACGTGCAGTTCGTGCGCGGCGAGCAGTACCGCGACTTCAACCCCAAACTGGATGAAGTAGCCGCCTATTCCATCGGCGGCCTGGTGGCGGGCAAGGTACTGGCCAAAGTCGGCGCCTTCGCGCTCATTGCCAAGTTCTGGAAAGTGATAATCCTGGCCATAGGGGGTGCCTGGGCCGCCATCAAGCGCTTCTTCGGCTTCGGCAGCAAAGAAGAGTCATAGGGGTGTGGCCATAAAAAAGGAGTGGTAACCGGGCTCAGCCTGGTTGCCACTCCTTTTTTTGTGGGGCCTGCTGCGTCAGGGGCGGCCGTCTACTTGCTGGCCGCCGTTTTTTTAGTGCCAGCGGCTTTTTTGGCCGGTTCCTTCTTTTTAGCCGTAGTGGTCGCTTTCTTCTTGGCCGGCACTGCCTCCTTGGCGGCCTTTTTCGTGGGCGCGTCGGCTTCCTTCTCCGGCTTCTCGGCGGCGGCTTTCTTGCCGAAGCGGCCGCCTTTGGCAGGCTTGTCGGGGGTGGCGGCGGCTAGTTCCAGGCAGCGCTCCAGGGTGAGGTCAGCGGGCTCCTCGCCCTTCGGAATCTTCACGTTCTTCTTGCCCACCACGATGTAGGGGCCAAAGCGGCCGTTGAGCACCTGCACCTCGGGGTTTTCGGGGAAGGCCTTGATGAGGCGCTCGGCATCAGCTTTGCGCTTGTTCTCAATCAGCTGCACGCCTTCTTCGGCCGTGATGCTCATCGGGTCCTGCTCCTTGGTGAGCGAGTAGAACTTGCTGTCGTGGCGGATGTAGGGGCCGAAGCGGCCTAGGTTAGCCTGCATCTCCTTGCCCTCAAACTCGCCCACTACCCTAGGCAGCTTAAACAAGTCGAGTGCCTCATCCAGGGTAATGCTCTCAATAAACTGGCCTTTGCGCAGGTTGGCGTAGGCCGGCTTCACGTTGGGGTCGGTGGTGTCGCCCAGAGCTACGTAGGGGCCGTACTTACCCAGGCGGGCCGTGATTTTCTCGCCCGTTTCGGGGTGCACGCCGATTTCGCGGGTGCTGCTCAAGGTGCTGCGCTCAATGTCCTGGCCGCGCTCCACGCTCTGGTGGAAGGGCTCGTAGAAGCCGGCCAGCATGTGCCCCCAGTCCTCGCGGCCGTTGGCAATCTGGTCAAACTCGTCCTCCACCTTGGCCGTGAACTGGTAGTCTACGATGGCCGGGAAGTGCTCCACCAGGAAATCATTGACTACCAGCGCGGTGTCAGTCGGGAAGAGCTTGGCTTTGTCGGCGCCGTAAGTTTCGGTGCGCTGCTCGGTTTTCACCGCGCCATCGGTTAGGCTCAGCACGTAAAACTTGCGCTCCTTGCCCTCGCGCGAGTCTTTCTCCACGTAGCCGCGCTTCTGCACGATGCTGATGGTGGGGGCGTAGGTGCTGGGGCGGCCGATGCCCATCTCCTCCAGCTTCTTCACCAGCGAGGCCTCGGTGTAGCGGGCGGGCGGGGCCGAGAAGCGCTCGGTGGCCGTCAGCGTCTGCAAAGGAAGCTGCTGGCCCACGCGCAGCGGCGGCAGGCCCCGCGAGAAGCTGCTCTCGCCATCGGCCGGCTGGTCGTCGTCGTCCTTGCTTTCGGCGTAGGCCTTCAGAAAGCCTTCAAACGTAATGACTTCGCCCGTGGCCGAGAACGTGGTACCCGGCTGGGTGCTGATGCCAATCACGGCCGTGGTACGCTCTATCTGGGCGTCGGCCATCTGCGAGCCCATAGCCCGCTTGCGAATCAGCTCGTAGAGGCGCTGCTCCTGGCCGTCGGCACCGGCTTTCAACTTCTCGAAATGCGTGGGCCGGATGGCTTCGTGCGCCTCCTGGGCGCTGGCCGACTTGGTCTTGAACTGCCGCTCGTGGGCGTACTCAGCCCCGTAGGCGGCCTCAATGGCGGCCCTAGCCCCGGCCCGCGCCTCCTGGCTCAGGTTCACCGAGTCGGTACGCATGTAGCTGATGTGGCCGGCCTCGTAGAGCTTCTGGGCCACGCTCATGGTCTGGGCCACCGAGAAGCTGAGCTTGCGCGAGGCCTCCTGCTGCAAGGTGCTGGTGGTGAAGGGCGGCGCGGGCGTGCGCTTGCCGGGCTTCTTGTCCAGGCTCTCGATGCTGTAGGTAGCCCCTAGGCAGCGCTCCAAAAAGGCCTCGGCCTCTTCGCGAGTTTTGTAGCGGGTGGGCAGGTCGGCTTCCAGCGTCGTGCCCTGGCCGGCGTCGAAGCGGGCTACTACGCGGTAGGCGCTGGCGGTTTTGAAGTGGCTGATTTCGCGCTCGCGGTCCACCACCAGGCGCACGGCCACGCTTTGCACGCGGCCCGCGCTCAAGCCGGCTTTCACCTTGCGCCACAGCACCGGGCTCAGCTCGAAGCCCACGAGGCGGTCGAGCACGCGGCGGGCCTGCTGGGCGTTCACCAAATTCAAGTCGATAGCCCTAGGGTTGTCGATGGCGCTGAGAATGGCCGGCTTGGTAATCTCGCGAAACACGATGCGCTTCGTCTTCTCGTCCTTTAGGTTAAGCGTCTCGGCCAAGTGCCAGCTGATGGCCTCACCCTCGCGGTCGTCGTCGCTCGCTAGCCACACCATTTCCGCCTCTTTGGCCAATTTCTTCAGTTGTGAAATTAGCTCGCGCTTGTCGGCATCCACCACGTAGGTGGGCTTGAAGCCGTTGGCGATGTCGATGGCGTTGTTGTCCTTGGGCAAGTCGCGCACGTGGCCGTAGCTGCTGCGCACCACGTAATCCTGGCCGAGGTAGCCCTCTATGGTTTTGGCCTTGGCGGGCGACTCGACAATTACTAGATTCTTGACCATGCGAAGGGCGGGAGGGGCGGGTACAGTTTTCTCGAACCGAGAGAACGCAAGTACCTTCCGAAAAGTTGAAAGCGGGCACAAAGATGCACTAGTTAGCCCGATGGCGCTCGCCCAGGTGCCCTAGGGCTCTGGCGCGGCCCGGTGGCCTTTGGCCCTCGGTTTGGGAGTTGCCGGGCCCTAGGCGCCACCCCGCTGGCAACCCGCGCCCTTGTTATACATTTGCTATTCCCCACTGGTGCGGCCCTCAGGCTGCTTTCCGTTTCCACCTCTCCGCATACTATGGCTACTGCCAAACACCCTGCTGCTGCGCCGGCGGCCGATGCCGCCGCTGCGCTGCCCGCCGACCAGGGCCGCCCCGACCAAACCCGCAAGCGCGGTGCCCGCCGGGCCGAACTCGACCCCACCACCGACAGCGACTACGTGAACGAGCAGCTCAACCGCGTGCTCTTCGCCCTCGATGCCTTTAAGAAGGGTGACGTGAGTGTGCGCCTGACCAAGCAAAACGACGATATCTTCTCGGAAATCGCCGAGGCCTACAACTCGATGGTGGAGATGATAGGCGGGGTGGGGGGCGAGGTGTCGCGCATTTCGAAGGTGGCGGGCGTGGAAGGCAACCTCAAGGCCCGCGCCTCCTCGGAAGGGGCCAGCGGCTTCTGGCGCGACATGCTCAACAACATCAACGGCCTGGTGGACAGCATTGCGGTGCCGGTGCTGGAAGTGGGCAAGGTGCTCAAGAACATCAGCAAGGGCAACCTCGACGAGAGCTTCCAGATACCCGTGTCGGGCGACTTTAAGGTGATGGCCGAAACCATCAACCAGACCATCGACAACCTCAACGTGTTTGCGGGCGAGGTGAGCCGGGTGGCGCAGGAAGTGGGCACCGAGGGTAAGCTGGGCGGCCAGGCCGTGGTGCCCAACGTGGGCGGCGTGTGGAAGGAGCTGACCGAGAATGTGAACACGATGGCCGCCGCCTTCACCAGCCAGGTGCGCGACATTGCCAACGTGACGACGGCCGTAGCCCGCGGCGACCTCAGCCAGAAGATGACGGTGGACGTGAAGGGCGAGCTGCTGCAGCTCAAGCAGAACCTCAATCAGATGCTGGATTCGCTGAATTTGTTTGCCGGTGAGGTAACGCGCGTGGCCCTCGACGTGGGCACCGAGGGCAAACTCGGCGGCCAGGCCAGCGTGCCGGGCGTGTCGGGCATTTGGAAAGACCTGACGGACAACGTGAACAACATGGCCGCCAACCTCACCGACCAGGTGCGCGACATCGCCAACGTGGCTACTGCCGTAGCTAGGGGTGACCTAGGGCAGAAGATGACGGTGAACGTGAAGGGCGAGATTCTGGAGCTGAAAAACATCCTGAATCAGATGGTGGACTCCCTGAACATCTTCGGCGACGAGGTAACGCGCGTGGCCCGCGAGGTGGGCACCGAGGGCAAGCTCGGCGGCCAGGCCGTGGTGCCGGGCGTGGGCGGCACCTGGAAGGAGCTGACCGACAACGTGAACACGATGGCTAGCAATCTCACTGACCAGGTGCGCGACATCGCCAACGTGGCGACCGCCGTGGCCCGCGGCGACCTGGGGCAGAAGATGACCGTGGATGTGCAGGGCGAGATTCTCGACCTCAAAAACATCCTGAATCAGATGGTGGACTCCCTGAATATTTTCGCTGGCGAGGTGACGCGCGTGGCCCGCGAGGTGGGCACCGAGGGCATCCTGGGCGGCCAGGCCAACGTGCCTAGGGTAGGGGGCGTGTGGAAGGAGCTGACCGACAACGTGAACACGATGGCCAGCAACCTAACCAGCCAGGTGCGCGACATCGCCAACGTGGCCACTGCTGTGGCTAGGGGCGACCTCAGCCAGCGCGTGACGGTGAACGTGCGCGGCGAGTTGCTGCAGCTCAAGGAAAACCTCAACCAAATGGTGGACTCCTTGAACATCTTCGGCGACGAGGTGACGCGCGTGGCCCGCGAGGTGGGCACCGAAGGGCGCCTAGGGGGCCAGGCCGTGGTGCCGGGCGTGAAAGGCACCTGGAAAGACTTGACGGACAACGTGAACACGATGGCCTCGTCGCTGACCAGCCAGGTGCGCGACATTGCCAACGTGACGACGGCCGTGGCCCGCGGCGACCTCAGCCAGAAGGTATCGGTGGACGTGCGCGGCGAGCTGCTCGACCTCAAGGACAACATCAACCAAATGGTGGACTCGCTCAACATCTTCGCCGGCGAGGTAACCCGCGTGGCCCTGGAGGTGGGCACCGAGGGCAAGCTCGGCGGCCAGGCCAGCGTGCCCGGCGTAAGCGGCGTGTGGAAAGACCTGACCAACAACGTGAACGTGATGGCCGCCAACCTCACCACGCAGGTGCGGGGGCTGGTGAAGGTGGTGACGGCCGTGAGTCAGGGCGACTTGACGCAGAAACTGACTCTAGAGACGGCCGGCGAGGTAGCCGACTTGGCGCAGACCATCAACAGCATGGTGGACGACCTCAACCGCCTGGCCTCGGAAGTGAGCCGCGTGGCCCGCGTGGCCGGCGCCGAGGGCAAGCTTACCGAGCGCGCCAGCGTGGGCGGCGTGTCGGGCTCGTGGAAGGAGCTGGTGGACACCCTCAACGCCTTGATTGAGAGCATTGCCCTGCCGGTGCTGGAAGTCAGCCGCGTGGTGCAGGCTATCTCGGAGGGCGACCTGACGCAGATGGTGGAGCTGCAAACGGCCGGCGACATCACGGCCATGTCGAACTCCTTGAACCTAGCGGTGGAGAACCTCAACGCACTGCTCGGTGAAATCAACGACTCGGCCCAGGTGGTGGGCACCAACTCGGAGGAGATGGTGGACAAAGGCCAGGAAATGAGCCGCGTAACGGTGGACGTGGCCCTGGCGATGCAGCAAATGGCCGAGGGCGCTCAAAACCAGGCCCTCAAAACCGACCAGGCGTTCAAGCTGATTGAGGAGATTATGACGGCCACCAAGGAAACGGCCAACAAGGCCGACGTGGTGAACAAGGCCGCCATTATGGGTGAGCAGACGTCGCAGCAGGGCCTGAAAACGGTGGCCGAGGTGGTGAAGAACATGGAGGAAATCTCCGGTGCCGCCACCCAAACCTCGCGCACCATCGAGGTGCTCAGCACCCGCTCGGGCGAAATCAGCAAGTCCCTAGGGGTGATTACCGACATTGCCTCGCAAACCAACCTGCTGGCCCTCAACGCCGCTATTGAGGCCGCCCGCGCCGGCGAGGCGGGCCGCGGCTTCGCGGTGGTAGCCGAGGAAATCCGCAAGCTGGCCGAGGGCTCGCGCAAGTCGGCCAACGAAATTGCCACTTTGGTAGAGGATGTGCGCAAGGACACGACCAGCGCCGCCGCGGCCATCTCGGCCATGGAAAGCCGGGTGTCGAAGGGCAAGAACGCCACCTTTGAGGCCAGCGCGGCCTTTAAGAACATTGCCACCAGCAGCGGCGAAACGCTGCGCACTTCGCGCGATATTCTCACGGCCACCGAGGTGCAGCAGAACTCGATTTCGGACGTGGTGAAGTACGTGGAGGAAGTGGTGGCCATTGCCGAGCAGACGGCCACCGGCACCCAGCAGGTGGCCGGCACCGCCCGCCAGCTCTCCACCAGCATGCAGGAGCTGACCAGCTCGTCGCAGCGCCTCTCCGACATTGCCGACGACCTGCAGGGCGGCCTCGAAACCTTCCGCCTCTTCGAGTATTACGAGGAGCCGGAGCCCGAACCCGAGCCCATCCCGGAGCCCCCGCGCCGCCTGATGCGCCGCGCCGTAGCGGCCGGCACCAACGGCCCCGCCAGCAGTGCCAACGGTAGTTCGGCTGCCCCCGCCCGCCCCAGCAGCTACCCAGCCGCTAGTGCCAACGGCCACAGCAACGGCAGCCGCAATGGCCACGGCGGCACTAAGAGCACGGGCAATAGCAGTGGGCGTCCGGCCACCACGGCGGCCGCCCCCGCCCGGCGCGCCAGCCCCGCGGCTGCCCCTAGCCCCGCGCCAGCGGCCGAGCCAGCTGCCCCGGTGCGGCGCGCCAAGGCCAAGCCCACTGCCCCATCTCAGGAGGCCGCGCCCGCTGCCTCTGCCCGCACCCGCAAACCCCGCTCGAAATAAGCCATGCCTGACGCTACCACGGTCGCGCTGGGCCGCCCGGCGCCCGCCCCGCCCGAAGCCACAGTGCAACTCATTGTGTTTCAGCTTGGCGATGAAGAATACGGCATTCGCATCGAGCAAGTGAAGGAAGTTACCATCACGCCCGAAGTGGTGAAGATGCCCAAGACGCCGCCCTTCATTAAGGGCATTGCCAACCTGCGGGGCGACATCATCGCCATCGTCGATTTGGAGGAGCGCTTTCAACTGCGGCCGGCCGGCCGGCCCGTGCCCGCCATGTCGTACACGCTGGCCGTGGAGGCGCCCGACTACACCTTGGGGCTGCTGGTGCGCGAAGTGCCTAGGCCCCTCACGCTGCCCGTAAGCCTGATTGAGCCCGCGCCCGAATTTGTGCAGGACAGCGGCCAGAAGGAAAAATACCTCGAGGGCATTGCCAAGCTACCCAATGGGGGCGGTGTTATCATCGTGCTCGACATGCCGAAGCTGCTGACGCCCGCCGAAATCATGCGCTTGCCCGGCCGCACCGCCGAGGCCAGCACTAAATCCACCCAAACCACACCCAATGACGCTCAAAAGCCGTAGAGGGCTAAGCGCTTGCCGCTAGCTGTAGCTTACCTTCCATTTCTCCTTTGATTATCAATGAATAAGCGCATTCTCATCGTCGACGACTCGTTCTATATGCGGACGATGCTCAAGAATATGCTCACCGACGCGGGCTACGACGTAGTGGGCGAGGCGGCCAACGGCCAGCAGGCCCTCGAAATGGCCGTAGCCACCACCCCCGACCTGATTACGCTCGACGTGATTCTGCCCGACAACACCGGCCTCGATGTGCTCAAGGGCATTCGCGAGCAGCAGCCCGATGCCAAGGTGGTCATGTGCTCGGCCGTGGGCCAGGAAACTATTGTGAACGAGGCCATTGAGAACGGCGCCCTGGCTTACATCGTGAAGCCTTTCTCGGAAGAGCAGGTGCTCGACATCGTGGGCGGCGCCCTCAGCTAAGCCCCTAGGGCCCTACCCGCGGCCCAAGGCCACCACCGCGGGTGGTTGCCGCTACTCGCTTTTTCCCTTTTTGCCATGCTCCCGTCCCCGTACCTACTCTGCGCACCCCTCCCGGTTTGGGTTGGCGGCTGGGTGCGCCCGGTGCTGGCCTGCTTCCTGACGCCCACTGCGCTATGAAATCACGCGAGCAGGAATACCGGGAGCTGTTTATGGCCGAGGCGCTCGAGTACTACGACGCCATGTCGCGGCACTTGAGCGAGTTGGAGCGCAATCCGCAGGAGGTTAACGCGCTCAATGAGCTGTTCCGGCTCATGCACAACCTCAAGGCCAATGCCCGCGCTATGGGCTTTGTGGAGATGGGCGAGGTAGCGCACAAGATGGAAACCCTCTTCGGCCAGATTCGCGGGCAGGAGCGGAGCTTTACCGGGGCGCTGGTGGGCATGACTTTCCAGGCCGTAGACACCCTAGGGGGAATGATTCGGGCCGTGGGCTCGGACCAGCAAACGGTGGATGCGCAGGCCTTGCTCGACAACCTGGACCTTTTAATCAAGGGCGAGGAGCCCGTGCAGGCCCAGACCGAGCCTACCGACGAGCAGGCCGATGCCGACGCCGCTCGCAAGCTGGAGCTGTCGGACCTGGTGTCGATACCAGTAAAGAAGCTTGATAACCTACTGAACCTGGTGGGCGAGCTGGTCATTGACCGCGACCGCATTCTGACGCTGGCTACCGAGCTGGGCAGCCCCGCCCTGCAAGCCACCGCCCGCCACCTGTTCCGCATTTCCGATGACTTGCAGTACTCGGTGATGGACGTGCGCCTGGTAGGGGCGGGCGTACTGCTCAATAAGTTTCCGCGGGTAGTGCGCGACGTGGCCAGCGCCGAAAGCAAGCAGGTGGAGCTGACGCTGAGCGGCCAGGACGTGCAAATTGACCGTAACGTGCTGCAGCTGATTACCGACGCGCTGCTGCACATTGTGCGCAACGCCGTGAGCCACGGCATCGAAAACCCCGCCGACCGGCAGGCGGCCGGCAAGCCCGCCGTGGGCCGCCTCAGCATCTCGGCCCTCACCGAGCGCGACGATGTGCTGCTGCAAGTGCAGGATGATGGCCGCGGCATCAATACCGAGGCGGTGCGCAAGAAAGCGGTGCGCCAAAACATGCTTTCGGCCGAAGCAGCCGCCGCCCTCGACGAGCAAGCCGTGTGGGCGCTGCTCTTTGAGCCAGGCTTCTCGATGGCTGAGCAGATTACCGACATTTCGGGCCGGGGCGTGGGCCTCGACGTAGTGAAGCTAGCCATCGATAGCCTAGGGGGGCGGCTGCGCGTCAACTCCGAACTGGGCAAGGGCACCACCTTTACCCTGGTGCTGCCCACCAGCATCGCCGTAAAAGGCTCGCTGCTGGTGGAGCTAGACGAGCGTGCCTACGCCGTGCCGCTGCTGCACACCGACGTGGTGCTGTCCTTGCGCAGCGACGAGATTTTTGCCGTGGGCGGCCTGCTGATGACCCGCGTGCAGGACGAAAACGTGCCCCTGGTGCCCCTGCGCCAGCTGCTGTACCTGGAGGGCGACGAGCCGCTGCCCCGCGCCACCCGCGCCGATTTGCCCGCTGCCGACGTGCAGCAGCAGGTACTGGTGGTGAGCTACAATGGTCGCCGCCTGGGGCTGGTGGTGGACCGCTTTCTGCGCCAGCAAAATATCGTGGTGAAGCAGCTGAGCAAGCCGCTCGACACGATTGACCTGTTTGGCGGCGTGACGCTGCTTGGCAGCGGGCAGCTGTGCCTGGTGCTGGATGTGCCCGCCCTCACGCGGCTATTTTTAGCGAAACGACCCTGATGCGGGCCGGTTCTTACCTTTTTTCGTACTACTTTGCCGGCCCTGGCCGCCTTCGCACTGAGTAATTATGAATCTATCCATGAGTGAGCTGGAGCGCGACATTATCCGCGAGATTTTGAATATTGGCCTGGCGCGGGCCGCGGATAGCTTCGCCGTCATTGCCCAGGAGCGGGTGATGCTGGAAGTGCCCAACCTGGACTTGCTGCCCAGCAGCAGCATCATCGAGCGGGTGCGCGAATACCAGGCCAGCTACGTGGCTATTCAGAGCGACATCCGGGGCGATTTTAACGGCTCCACGTTCATGTTCTTCTCGGGCCAGCACGTGCAGCGCCTCTCCAAAGTGTGCCTGCGGATGCAGGTGACCGATGCGCTCAAGCTCAACGAGCTGCAAGAGTCGCTGCTACTCGAAATCAGTAACATCATCACCGGCGCGCTAGTAACACAGTTGGCCAACATTCTGAAGGCCAATATCTACGGCGCGCCGCCCCAGGCGCCAACCGGTGACTTGGGCGCCGCCCTGCACGCCCTCATGCCCGACCAGGAGGCCCTGCAGCCGCTCATCTTTTCGGTCATCACCCAGTTTTCGGATAAGGATAACTCGGTGGAGCTGCCGCTGATGCTGTTTTTCGACCGCGCCACCTTCGTCAAGATTCTCGACATCATCCGCACCTATGAGTTTCTGGGTAAAACCCAGGCTTCGCGCTAAGCAGGTGTCGCTAAGTTTAAGTTAAAAAGCACGTCATGCTGAGCTTGTCGAAGCATCTCTACTGCGTCCCTAGGGGGTTGTTTAGGAGAGATGCTTCGACAAGCTCAGCATGACGTGCTTTCTTTAAGTATATTCTAACCTGGTTACCAACTGGTAGCCCTAATGTTTCTTGCCAGTGTCAGCCGAAAGCCGCGCGCAAAAAATTGCCAACTTTGACCCCAACGCCCCCGGCGACGCCGCCGAGGGGGGCTTATTTGGCCTGCCTTTTTCTCCCGATGACGCCCAGGTGGTGGTGGTGCCCGTGCCCTGGGAAGTGACCGTGAGTTACCGCGCTGGCACCGCCCTAGGCCCCGAAGCCATCCGGGAGGCCTCGCTGCAGGTAGACCTTTACGACCCCGACCTGCCCGACGCCTGGAAGCTGGGCCTGGCCATGGAAGACCCCGACGAGCACATTGCCGCCACCAGCCGCGAGCTGCGCCCCGCCGCCGCCGACTACATTGGCTGGGTAGAGCAGGGCCGGCCGGCCGAGGACGCCAGCCAGCACAGCGCCGTGCTGGGCCGCGTGACGCAGGCGGGCAACCAACTGACCAACTGGCTGAAAGAAAAGACCGGCGCCCTGCTCGACGCGGGCAAGGCCGTGGGCGTGCTGGGCGGCGACCACAGCACCCCCCTAGGGTATATCCAAGCCCTGGCCGAGCGCCACCCTGATGGCTTCGGCATCCTGCAGTTTGACGCGCACTGCGACTTGCGCCCCGCCTACGAGGGCTTCCAGTACTCGCACGCCAGCATCATGTACAACGCCCTGCAGCTGCCCCAGGTGAAGAAGCTGGTGCAGGTGGGCATCCGCGACCTGTGCCAGCAGGAGGCCGACCTTATCGAGCACTCCAACGGCCGGGTGGCGATGTTCGGGCAGCGCTTTCTGAGCGACGAGAAATTTGCCAAGAAATCGTGGAAAAAAGTGTGCGGCAAGATTATCGCCCAGCTGCCACCTAAGGTCTACATCAGCTTCGACATCGACGGGCTCGACCCCAAGCTGTGCCCCGGCACCGGCACGCCCGTGCCCGGCGGCCTCGAATACGAAGAAGCCACCTACCTGCTGCGCCAAGTGGTGCGCTCTGGCCGTCAGGTTATCGGCTTCGACCTCAACGAGGTAGCGCCTGGCGACACCGAGTGGAACGCCATCGTGGGCGCCCGCCTGCTCTACCAGCTCTGCAACTGGATGGCCGCCTCGCAGGGTCGCCTAGGGGCCAGGGGCGTCGAAACGGCCGCCTAAAGCACCGCCGGAGTAACCAATCCGTCGAAAAGCACGTCATGCCGAATCAAAGGTTTGGCGTGCTTTTAGTTTGCTGGCCTACGCACCTTCGTTTCTTTCACACACCTTTTTTTTACATGGGTAAGTTTCTCATCAAATTCCTGCTCACGGCCGCGCTCACCTACGGCCTGGCCCAAGTGCTGCCCAACGTGCACCTCAACGGCTTTGGCAGCGCCATCATTCTGGTTATCGTACTGGGCTTGCTGAACGCCACCGTAAAGCCAATTCTGAAGATTATCGGCTTTCCCATCACGGTCATTACCCTAGGCATTTTCCTGCTGGTTATCAACGTTATCATCATCAAGCTGGCCGATTATCTGATGAGCAGCTTCTCGGTAGAAGGCTTTTTCAGCGCCCTTATTCTGAGTCTGGCCCTGTCGCTGGTATCGAGCGTAGTCGACTCGCTAGTAGACTAAACCCCTGGCTCACTAAAAAAGCCCCGCGTCCAGTCCGGACGCGGGGCTTTTTTAGTGAGCCAGGGCCCTAGGCCGCTACAGGCGCCGGATGTCGGCCCCGAGGGCGTTGAGGCGCTCGTCGATATGCTGGTAGCCGCGGTCAATCTGCTCCACGTTCAGAATCCGGCTGGTGCCTTCGGCCGAGAGCGCGGCGATGAGCAGGGCCACCCCCGCCCGGATGTCGGGCGACGACATGGTGATGCCGTGCAACTGTTTTTGGTTGTCGAGGCCGATGACGGTGGCGCGGTGCGGGTCGCAGAGGATAATCTGGGCGCCCATGTCGATGAGCTTGTCCACGAAGAACAGGCGCGATTCAAACATCTTCTGGTGGATGAGCACCGTGCCCTTGGCCTGGGTGGCTACTACCAGGATAATGCTCAGTAAGTCAGGCGTGAAGCCCGGCCAGGTGTGGTCGCTCACCGTTAGGATGGAGCCGTCGAGGTAGGTAGCCAACTCGTAGTGCTCCTGGGCCGGAATGTGAATGTCATCACCCCGGAACTCCAGCTGAATGCCCAGCTTGCGGAAAGTATCGGGAATGATGCCCAGCTCCGGAATCTGGCAGTCCTTGATGGTGATTTCCGAGCCCGTCATGGCCGCCAGGCCGATGAACGAGCCAATCTCAATCATGTCGGGCAGCATGCGGTGCTCGGTGCCCCCTAGGCGCTCTACGCCCTCAATGGTGAGCAAATTGGAGCCAATGCCTTGAATGTTAGCACCCATGCGCACCAGCATACGGCAGAGTTGCTGCAGGTAGGGCTCGCAGGCGGCGTTGTAAATGGTGGTGGTGCCCTCGGCCAGCACGGCGGCCATCACAATGTTGGCCGTACCCGTCACGCTGGCCTCGTCGAGCAGCATGTGGGCGCCGCGCAGCTTGCCCTCGGTGTGTAAGCGGTAGAAGTCGGTGCCCTCCACGGTGAGCTGGGCACCGAGCTTTTCAAGGCCTACAAAGTGCGTGTCGAGCGGGCGGCGGCCGATTTTGTCGCCGCCCGGCTTGGGCAACTGGGCGCGGCCGTAGCGCGCCAGCAGGGGCCCGAGCAGCATCACCGAGCCGCGCAGCTCGCGGGCCTGGGCCACGAAGGCAGGCGTGTCGAGGTAGTCGAGGCGCACGTCCTCGGCCTGAAACACGTAGGTGTCGGGCGCCACCTGGCCCACCTTCACGCCCATATCGCGCAGCAGCTCGATGAGCTTATTCACGTCGCGGATGTTGGGCACGTTGCCGATGGTAACCGGCTCGCCGGTGAGCAGCACGGCGCACAAAATCTGGAGCGCCTCGTTTTTAGCGCCTTGCGGCACAATCTCGCCTTGCAGCTTACGCCCCCCGCGCACTTCAAAAACAGCCATCTACTTCAAGTATCAGTTATCAGTGAGCAATAATCAATAAGCCAACGGCGCCCCGTGGGGCCGATTGGGGGGTGCAAAGCTAGCTGCCAGGCGCCTAGGGTTGCTAAAAAAGCGGCCCCGCCCAGTGGGCGGGGCCGCCAGCCCAGCAGGACTTGAGGCCGAGTACAGGCCCTAGGGGTGGCCGCACCCTACTGCGGGGGCTGCTGCGGCTCGTTGCGAAATTTCTTGCGCTTCTTCCCATTTTTCTTGTTGCCCTTATCGCCACCGAAGCTGCCTTCCGGGCGGCGCTCACTGCGCTCGGGACGGCTGGCTCCGGAGGCGGGCTGGTTGCTGGCCGCAGCAGTAGCGGGCAGCTCAAACAAGCCTTGGTCGGCCACCACTTGCGCGTCCAGCTTGAGTTGCCCGCCGCTCAGCTCGGCCAGATGCCGGATAATGGTGGTATCCTTGGCGTTTTCTTTGTTGTGCTGCCGAAACAGAAACTTCATGGTGCGGCCAATCTGCACGGCGGCCTGCTCACGCTCGGTGTCGCTGGGCAGCGTCAGGGCCTTGGCCACCAGCGCCTCTACGCCCCGGCCGTAGGCCTTGAGCTTGGGCGCCTGCCTAGGGTATTCCACGCGCTTGGGCCGGGCGGTATAGAGGCGCGGCGGCGATAGCGGCACGGGCGCATCCAGGGCCACGTCTTCGCCGGCCAGCGCGTGCAGGTGGTTCCAGAGGCGGGTTTGCACGTCGGGCACCTCGCGCAGGCTGGGGCGCAGGCGCAGCATCAGCTGCACGATGCCGGCAGCGCGGCGCGTGCGCTCGGCCACGTCCTCAATCTGGGCCAGGCTCTGGATGAGCTGGTAGGTGCTGTGCCCGTATTCACGCACCAGCAGTTGCAGGTGAAAGGGCAGTTGGGTGGGTATTTCTTGCATTTAAGTATACTTGTTTTTAGCGCGCAGTTTCGCAGGGTTGGCAGAGTTTCGCAAAGGCGAATGGTTGAAAAACTCTGCGAAACTTCGCCAACTTTGCGCAACTCCGCGCTACAGCACCCGCAGCTTGGCGAAGCTGAGCAGCAAAGTTTTCTCGCCCACCTCCTCAAATTGGATGATGGCCTTGACGGTGCCCTGCTGCTTTTCGATGGTAGCCACCTGGCCAAAGCCGAACTTGGGGTGCTCTACGCGCTGGCCGGCCTGCAAGTTAGTGGTGTCCGAGGGTTTGAAGTCGGCCGGGGCCACGTACTTGGTGGCCACGGTCTTGCGCGGCGGGGCGGCCACCAGGTTCGAGCGGCGTTCAAACACGTGCTGGAAGGGCTGCTCGCGCTCGGCCGGGCCGGCCGCAAACTTCACGTTCAGGAACTGCGGGTCAATCTCATCCAGGAAGCGCGACTTCTCGCAGCTGCGCAAATTGCCCCACTGGTAGCGAGAGGTAGCGTAGCTGAGCGTCAGCTTCTTCTCAGCCCGCGTGATGGCCACGTAAAACAAGCGGCGCTCCTCCTCCAGGTCGGCCCTAGAGGTTATCATCATCTGGCTGGGGAAGAGGTTTTCCTCCAGGCCCACGATGTACACGTTGCGAAATTCCAGGCCCTTGGCCGAGTGAATCGTCATCATCGTCACGGCCTCGCCTTCTTGGGCGGCGTCCTTCACGTCGGAGTCCGTCACGAGGGCAATATCCTGCAAAAAGGCCCCTAGCGACTTGTCTTCGCGCTCGGGGTCGTCCACGTACTCCTTCACGCCGTTCAGCAATTCCTGAATGTTCTCGTAGCGCGATAGGCCTTCAATGCTTTTGTCGGCGTACAGCTCCTCAATCATGCCCGAGTTCTTGGCGATGAACTTGGCCGCTTCGAAGGCATCTTCCTTGGCCGCCACCACAGTGTAGCTCTTGATTTTTTCGGCAAAGCCTACCACCGGATTGCTCACCCGGGCCGGCATAAACTGGTCGGCGTTGCTCACCACTTCCCACAGGGTGTGGTTGCTTTCCTCGGCCACGTTTATCAGCTTGCTGATGGTGGTGTCGCCGATGCCGCGCTTGGGGTAGTTAATTACCCGGCGCAGCGCCTGCTCGTCGTTGGGATTCACCGTGAGGCGCAGATACGCCACTAAATCCTTGATTTCCTTGCGCTGGTAAAAGCTCAGGCCACCCACAATCTTGTAGCGCACGTTGAGCTTGCGCAGCGATTCTTCCATGGCCCGGCTTTGGGCGTTGGTGCGGTAAAGGATGGCGAAGTCGTCGTAGCTGAGGCGCTGGTTCATCTTGTCCTCGTAGATGCTCTGCGCCACCAGCTTGCCCTCCTCGTTGTCGCTGGCCGCCTTAATCACCTCAATCAGGTTGCCGTCCTCGTTTTCTGAGAACACGTTTTTGCGCAGCTGCTCCTGGTTGTTCTTAATCACCGAGTTAGCGGCCCACACGATGTTCTTAGTCGAGCGGTAGTTCTGCTCCAGCTTGAACACGTTCAGCTCGGGGTAGTCCTTCTCAAAATTGAGAATATTGCTTATATCGGCCCCGCGGAAGGCGTAAATGCTCTGCGCGTCGTCGCCCACCACGCAGATATTGCGCTCCTTGGCCGCCAGCTTGCGCGTTATCAGGTACTGCGAGTAGTTGGTATCCTGATACTCGTCCACCATCACGTACCGAAACTTGTTCTGGTACTTGTTCAGTACGTCGGGGTGGTCCCGAAACAGCACGTTGGTTTGGTAGAGTAGGTCGTCAAAGTCCATGGCGCCGGCCTTGAAGCAACGCTGCTGGTACTGCTGGTAAATGACGCCAATCTTGGGTCGCAACGCCGCCTCGTCGTCCTGCCGAATTACGGGGTCGTTGAGGTACTGGGCCACGCTCACCAGCTTGTTCTTGGCCGCCGAAATGCGCCCTAGGACCGTGCTGGCCTTGTAAAGCTTGTCGTCCAGCTCCAGCTCCTTCACAATCTGGCTTACCAGCGTGCGCGAGTCCTGGGTGTCGTAGATGGTGAACGAGCGCGGGAAACCAATCTTGTCGGCCTCCGAGCGCAGGATTTTGGCAAACACTGAGTGGAAAGTGCCCATCCACAGGTTCTTGGCGTTGGGGCCCACCACCTTCTCAATGCGGGCGCGCATCTCCTTGGCTGCCTTGTTGGTGAAGGTGAGGGCTAGGATATTAAACGGGTCCACGCCTTTTTCGAGCAGGTGGGCAATGCGGTAGGTGAGCACCCGCGTTTTGCCCGAGCCGGCGCCGGCGATAATCATGCAGGGGCCCTCGGTTTGGAGCACGGCGGCGGCCTGCGAGGGGTTCAGTAGCGCGTTATAATCTAAAGCCATGTAAGTGAGCTGCTAGCTATTAGCCACTAGCCGTTAGCTTTTACAAAATACGTGAGCGGGATAGCCGGGCCGGAAGAGCACGCCGCGGCTAGTCGGCAAAGATAAGTTCTTGGGGGCGCGGGGCGGTATCTTTGTGCTAGCCAAATTAGCCCTAGGTGGTGGTTGCCCACGCTAGCCACGCCCGCTTACTAACCGCATTTGCCCGCCGATAAATTCGCTGCCTGATGATAGTTATCCAGAATACCGTTATTTCCGACGACGTGGCCGAGAACTTCTTCGTCTGCAACCTCGACGCCTGCAAGGGTGCTTGCTGCGTGGAAGGCGACTTAGGCGCGCCGCTCGAAACCGAGGAGCTGGCCATCTTGCAGCAAGAATATCCCAAGATTGAGCCCTTCTTGAACGACGCGGGCCGGGCGGCCATCGCCGCACAAGGGCTATATATCGAGGACTGGGAGGGCGACTACAGCACGCCCACCATCAACGACCGGGAGTGCGCCTATGCGCTCTACGACGGCAAAGGCATCCTGAAATGCGGCATTGAGGAGGCGTACCTAGCGGGCGCTACCACGTTTAAAAAGCCCATTAGCTGCCATCTGTATCCGATTCGCGTCACGAAGTACGAGGGCTTCGAGGCGCTCAACTACGACCGCTGGGATATTTGCTCGCCGGCCTGCTCGTTCGGGGCCAAGCTGGGCGTGCCAGTCTACAAGTTCTTGCAGGAGCCCCTAGAGCGCCGCTACGGGGCCGCGTGGTACGCCGAGCTGGCGCGCGAAATTGAAAACCCGACGCCGGAGGCCTAGGGCCCCGCCAAAACTAAAAAGGCGGTCATGCTGAGCTTGCCGAAGCATCTCTATCACGCCATTGGGATACCCCTAGGCGGCGCGGTAGAGATGCTTCGGCAAGCTCAGCATGACCGCCTTTTATATCCCTAGGGCCGCCTATTGCATAAACACTGGCCGAATCAGATTCTCAAACGTGAAAATCTCGTCCCACTTGGCTTGCGTTAGCAGTTGGCGCTCGGTTACGGCGATGTCGTGCACCGACTTGCCGGTGGCCAGGGCCTCCTTGGCGATGCTGGCGCTGGCTTCGTAGCCCAGCACCGGGTTAAGCTGCGTCACGATGCCAATACTGTTGTACACCAGGTTGGCGGCGTGCTCCACGTTGGCCGTAATGCCCACCACGCACTTCTCGCGCAGGGTGCGGCAGGCGTTGGTGAGGTAGCTGATGCTGGTGAACAGGGCAAAGGAAATGACCGGCTCCATCACGTTGAGCTGCAGCTGGCCGGCCTCGGCGGCCATGGTCACGGTGGTATCGGCCCCGATGACGTAGAACGCCGTTTGGTTGACGACCTCCGGGATAACCGGGTTCACCTTGCCGGGCATGATGCTGCTACCGGGCTGCAGGGCAGGCAGGTTTATTTCGTTGATGCCGCACCGAGGACCGCTGCTGAGTAGGCGCAAGTCGTTACATATCTTGCTCAGCTTCACGGCCGTGCGCTTGAGCACGCCGCTCAGCTGCACGTAGGCGCCGGTGTCGTAAGTAGCCTCAATGAGGTCGCCGGCCAAACTAAGGTCGAGGCCCGTAATCTGGCGCAGGTGCTTAGTAACCAGACCCGCGTAGCCGGGCGGCGTGTTCACGCCGGTGCCGATGGCGGTGGCGCCCATGTTGATTTCGGCAATCAGCCGGCGCGAGTCGTCGATACGCAGCAGCTCCTCGCGCAGGTTGGTGGCAAAGGCGTGAAACTCGTCGCCCATGCTCATGGGCACGGCGTCTTGCAGCTGGGTGCGGCCCATCTTCAGCACGTTGCGAAACTCCTCGCCCTTGGCGGCGAAGGCGTCGGCCAGCTCGCGTAGGGTATCGCGGTAGCCCACTAGCTTGTTGTTCAGCGCAATGCGAAAGGCCGTGGGGTAGGCGTCGTTGGTGCTTTGCGAGCAGTTGACGTGGTTGTTGGGGTGGCAATACTGGTACTCGCCCTTGTGGTGGCCCATCAGCTCCAGGGCCACGTTGGCAATTACTTCGTTGGCGTTCATATTGACACTGGTGCCCGCGCCGCCCTGAATCATGTCGGTCAGGAACTGGTCGTCGAACTCGCCGCCGGCCACCCGGTCGCAGGCCTGCCCGATGTAGTCGGCAATAGCCGGGTCGAGCACGCCCAGCTCCTTATTAGTGAGCGCCGCTCCCTTCTTCACGTAAGCCAGCGCCTGCACAAACAGCGGCTCGGCCTTGATGGGAATGCCCGTGATGTGGAAGTTTTCCAGCGCCCGCAGCGTCTGAATGCCGTAGTAAGCTGAGGCGGGAATGGGCATTTCGCCCAGGAAATCGTGTTCGAGGCGGGTGGGTTCAGTCATGGAAAGAGAGAAGTGGGTAAAGACCAGCATACGGACGTCCCCAAAAGAACGTCGTGCCGGGCTCGCCGAAATGCTCGCCTAAACAACCCCTAGGGGGCGGGAGCGCAGCTTCGGCAAGCCCGGCACGGCGGACTAGGGGGCAGCAGCTATGCCGGTTAGTGCCAGGTATCGTTCACCGTCTGGGTGGTGCCGCTGGGCGTCAGCGTGTTATTGGGGTCGCCTTCCCACAGGATATTGCCCGATTGGTCGCGGCGGAAGTACTTGTAGCTTACGCCGATGCCGGCCGTCAGCGGCACGGTCACCGTCCACTTCGGGTAGGCGGCGCCGCTCAGCTTAAGGGCGTTGCTGGTGTTCCAAGCCCCAAGCTGCCCGGTGCTGCCCACGATGTACAAATCCTGGCCGCTTACCGTGTTGCTATACGTGATGTTGAACGTGACGCTGGTGGTGGGCTTGGGTACCCACACGGCATACGAGCGCGAGTTCACGGCGAAGGTGCCGGTGCCGTTGGCATCGGTCGTGACGGTGCCGCTGGTGTTGCCAGTCAAGTCAGTCAGGGTCGCGTTCTTGAAGGGGGTGGTCAGCGTTTTGGTGGCGTTGCTGCCGCCGTCGTTCAGCATGGTCAGCAGGCCGGTGTGGCTGGCGTCGCCGGCCCGCGAGTAGGCGTACACGTCGGCGTCGTCTTGGTTGGTGTACTCGTAGCCCGCCCCGTAGGCGTGCGCTTGGCGCAGCAGGTTCAGGGTCTTAATCTGGGGCCCTAGGCCGTAAGTATAGTAGTCCTTGTAGAACACGCAGGGGTAGCCTTTTTCGCGGGTCAGAATGTAGGCATAGGCCAACAGCTTGAGGTTAACGACCGGCGAGTTGAGCCCGCCCGGCGTGTCAGTATCGTGGTTGTCTACGAACGATACCGACAGTGGCCCGTTGGCTTCGGTGAAGCCGGCAAACTCCAGCCCGCGCATGTCCCAACTGCCATTGCCGTCGCTCATGGCCTTAAAAAGGTAGTGCAGCGGCACGTCAAACAAGCTGGTGCGCCCGCCCGTGGCCGAGGCGTAGTCATTTAGCTCGCTCACGCTGTTAAACCATACCTCGCTCACGGCAAAGCGGGTGCCCTTCACCTTGTCCAGCCAGTTGTTGAGGAAGGGCGTGTACATGTGCTTAGCCGCGTCGATGCGGTAGCCGTCTAGATTAAGCTTGGTGGTCAGCCAGTTGCCCCAGTTAATGGTTTCGTTGACCTGGTTTTGGTCGGAGTAGCGGATTTCGCAGCCCAGTAGGTTGTCGTAGGCGTCGCCATTGTCGTAGGGCTGAAAATCCCAGGGGTTCCACTGCAGCCAGCTGTTATTGGCGCCCTGCTGCGCGCCGTTGAAGTTGTAGTAGTGCCACTGGTAGCTGCTGTAGGTGGTGCCGCGGCCGGGATAGTTGAAACCCGTGTAAACGTTAAAATTCTGGCCGTTGTAGGTAAAGCTTTCCTGGTAGTCGGCGCCCGTCAGGTGGTTCATCACCACGTCCTCGTATACCTGAATGCCCTGGCCGTGCAGGCTGCTGATGCAGCTTTGCAGCTGCCCTAGGGTGCCGTAGTGCGTGGCCACGGTGCCCTTCTGGTTGAACTCGCCCAGGTCGTAGCGGTCGTACACGCCGTAGCCTACGTCGTAGCCGCCGGCGCTGCCCTTGTAGGCCGGCGGCAGCCACATGGCCGTAATGCCCGCCTGGCTCAGCTCGGTGGCCTGGCTGCCCAGCAGCTGCCACCAGGTTTGGTTGTTGGTAGTGGCGGGCACGTCCCAGTAAAAGCCCTGCATCATGGTGCCAGGCACGGTGCTGGTGGCGTTGGCCGCCGTGGTGGCATTGGCTGGCGCCGGGCCGGCGGTGGGGCCAAGAGTGTCGTGGGCGCAGCTGGTGGCTAGCAGTAGCGTAGCGGCGGCGCCAAGCCGCCCGGCACCCCGAAAGAAAGGTAGCATAGGTAGGAGGGTAGAGGTGGGAAATGGGTGCCGCAATGTTACAACGACCACGCGCATGGTTGAGCATATAATTTGGATTATTTAAGCTGAATAAGTGTTGTTGCTGAGCTACTTAATCAAAAATTCACCTCCTTTTCCTAAAGGCAATAGGGCGCTTATGTCTCGCGCAAAATATTGTTAAAAAGCGCGTTAACGTATTGAGTAATTTTCAAACGTTTGGGATTCAACAAGGCTCGAAATAATGGCTGGTGAATAGGATTAAAGACGGTTGCTAACCGTGCGGGCGCGTTTTCGTAAGAATAGCCACAGGGTGCGCTACTGGCGGCTACCTTGCCGCCTTCCCCCTTTTACTTATGCTTGCTTACATCCCTGCCGCCGACCGGCACCACGCGGCTCCCGCTCCCTGGCTCAGCTCCTATTTCCTGTTTTCGTTTGCCGATTACTACGATAAGGGCAACGTGCACTTCGGCCCGCTGCGGGTGTTCAACGACGACTCCATCGCGCCTCAAAACGGCTTTCCGCAGCACCCGCACTCCGAGATGGAAATTATCACCCTCGTGCTGGAAGGCGAAGTGACGCACGAAGACACCCTAGGCAACCGCACCACCACGCAGGCCGGCGAGGTGCAGCGCCTGACGGCCGGCACCGGCGTGGCGCACTCCGAGATGAACCGCCAGGACAAAGCCCTGCAGCTCTACCAGCTCTGGTTCATGCCGAGTCAGTCGGGCCTAGCTCCCAGCTACGAGCAAAAGGACCCCGGCTTTCTGAAAGGCCCGAGCAACGAGCTGATTCCGCTGGCCACCGGGCAGCGCGTGCTGGAAGACGTGGTGTACCTGAACTCGAACAGCACCGTTTACTGGGCGAATCTTGACTGCGGCAAGAGTATTCTGTTTAAAACCTTTCCGCTGCGCTTCAGCTTCCTCTACGTGCGGCAGGGCTGCGTGCGCGTGCTGGGCCAGGAGCTGGGCCCCGGCGACCAGGCCCGCATCAGCAACGAGGATGTGCTGGAGATAACGGCCACCAAGGACGCCCAATTTATGTTGCTTGACTTGCCCAGCGACGAAGCCAACTATTAAGTTAAGTAATGCCCCCCACCTTCCCCGCAACGCTGCTGCCCGCCGACGATGCCGTGCGCCTGCGCACGCTGCACCAGTTTCAGCTTATCAACACCACGCCCGAGTTAATTTTCGATAACTTTTCGACCTGGGCAGCCCAGCTTTTTGGCACGCCCATCGCCCTTATCTCGCTGGTCGATGCCGATTTCGTGTGGTTTAAGGCCATTGTGGGGGCCGAAGTGCCGCAGCTGGTGCGCGAGGAAAGCATGTGCGCGGCCGCCATTCTGGTCAGCGAGCGGGTAGTAGTGTCGGACTACCAGCCCGCTAGCTGCACCCTGATTAAGCCCGACGTGGCCCAGGCCATAGGGTTGAATTTTTATGCCGGCGCGCAGCTGCACGCCCGCAACGGCGCCCGCCTGGGCATGCTGGCCATCATTGACAAGCAGCAGCGGACATTTTCGGAGGAGCAGGCCGCGGTACTCACGCGCTTGGCCGATTTGGTGAGCGGCACCATTGAGCTACGTCACCAATACTTGGCGGCCAGCCAACCCGCCGAGTGGGACGATGCGCAGCAGGAGCTAGCCCAGGCGCTCGACGATAATGCGGCCCTCACGCGCTACCTAGCTTCGCGCAGCTCGCACCTCGACCTGGCCGACCCCGCCACCAGCCAGCTTATTGGCCGCCGCCTAGCCGAGGTGGCGCAGGTGCTGGCCCGGCGCCTAGGGGTGGCCGCCTGAGCAAAGCCGCTTAACCGAAAAGGGTGGCATTACGTTGTTGGAGGGCACGCCGGCGGCCTTTCCCGTATTCAATCAGCCGGTGCCTTCGCATGAAAATTACTTTCTCACTGCTGGCAGCCGGGCTACTGGCGCTCGCACTACCCGCCGCCGTGTTGGCCCAGGATATTCAGCACCCCGTGCTCCCGCTCTACGCGGGTTCGGTGCCCGACTCTAAGCCCAGCCAGGTACAGGAAACCAGTACCACCGAGGGCAACCGCATCACGGTAGCCAACGTGGTGCAGCCCACTCTGACGGTGTATTTGCCCGCCCCCAACCAAGCCACCGGCACGGCCGTTATCATTTGCCCCGGTGGGGGCTACGCCCGGCTGGCTATGGGCCACGAGGGCTACGACGTGGCCAAGCGCCTCAACGAAATGGGCGTGGCGGCCTTCGTGCTGAAGTACCGCCTGCCTAATACCCGCTCGCAGCCCGACCCCAGTATTGCCCCGCTGCTGGATGCGCAGCAGGCCCTGCGCCTGGTGCGGGCGCAAGCCAGCCAGTACCATATCAACCCCGAGCGCATCGGGATAATGGGTTTCTCGGCCGGGGGGCACCTGGCGGCTACGGCGGCCACCCACTTTGCGCGGCCCGTGGGCAGCAACCCCGGCCCCGAGTCGGTGCGGCCGGCCTTTGCGGTGCTGCTCTACCCGGTTATTAGCTTCTCGGACAGCCTCATGCACAAAGGCTCGCGCGATAACCTGCTGGGGGCTACGGCCAGCGCCGCCCAAATTCGGGAGTATTCCAACGAGCTGCAAGTGACAAGCCAAACGCCGCCCGTGTTTCTGGTGCACGCCGAAGACGACACCGTAGTGCCGGTAGGCAATAGCCTGGCGTTTTATCAGGCGCTGGCCCGCCACAAAGTGCCGGCCGAGATGCATCTCTACCCCAAAGGCGGCCACGGCTTCGGCATGAACAACTCGACCACCCAAGACCAGTGGATAGAGCGCCTGCGCGAGTGGCTGGCCGCCAACGGCTGGCTAACAAAGTAATAGTTAGTGATTAGCGCTTGAGCTATCAGCCACTACTCACTGAGCCCTAATCGCTATTCACTAAGAGCATGCTTCAATTTGGCGACCTAGCCCTCTATTTTTCGCTGCCCACTGGCAGCGGCGACACTTTCCACCTAGCCGATTTGCGGGGCCAGCCAGTGGTGCTTTACTTCTATCCTAAGGACGATACGCCAGGCTGCACGGCCGAGGCCTGCGCCTTTCGCGACCAGTACGAGGATTTTCTGGCCCTAGAGGCGCAGGTGGTAGGCATCAGTTCCGACAGCGAAACCTCGCACCAGAAGTTTGCCCAGAAGCACCGCCTGCCGTTTCCGCTGCTGGCCGACGCGGGCGGGCGGGTGCGCAAGCTCTACGAGGTGCCCAAGGCGTTTTTGGGGCTGTTGCCGGGCCGTGTCACGTTCGTACTTGATGCGGTGGGCAAAATTGTCTACATCTTCAACTCTATGACCGGGGCCACCGACCACGTTAGCAAAGCCAAAGAGGTGCTGCGCCAACTGGCGTCTTAGCGGCCAGCCGAGGCCCTAGGGGTAGGTTTAGGTTTAACGCGTACGTATGGCACTTTCAGCAGCAGTTTTTAGCGATGTAGGTTTGGTAGCGGCTGGATTCTCGGCGCTCACCTTCTTTCCGCAGGTGGTGCACACCTGGAGCACCCGCTCGGCCAACGGCCTGAGCGGGCCCATGCTGGCCGTGGGCGCCATTAGCTGCATGCTGTGGCTGGTGTACGGCGTGTACTTCCACAACCTACCCATCTTGTTCGGCAACAGCATCAACTTGTTTTTTACGCTGCTATTGGTGTTCTTCAAGCACCATTTCCGGCTGCTGGGCGAGCCAACAAAGCCGGTGCCCGCGCCGAAAGGGTAGCTGCGAGCGCGTTTGATGCAGGTTATGGATAGGTACCTGTAGTTAGCTATAGTTATGGCGAAAAACGGCCTTGCCAGTGGCGTAGAGAACCAGTGCATTTAGTGAAAACTGAAGCGGCAAGTAAGCCTTTTAATAGACACAAGATTTTGCCAGCCAAACTTTTAACTCGCTACTGGGTCGAAGTAGAAAATCCGATGAGCAGCTTTCCGGCAACTCGGTATTTTGGCGTGACCGGCTACTCATTTAACGACGTGTTAGCTATTCTGCAGAATTCCGAATTCTATTCGCCCGGCCAAGCGCCCATCGTAGTCAGCAGTATCGTTGATGTAGATGTAAGCACGCTAGACCCGCTACACGTGCGTCCTAATATGGGCGTACCAAGCTGGCGAGGTATATGGTTTCCTCATATTTAAATGGGACACCTGCTCATTTCAACTCAATTGAGACTTTGCCAGCCTCTGTGCTGCTAGTTGAGGCGCCCAAGCCAGTGCCCGCCCCCGACCCGGCGCGATAGGGTCAGCGCTTTATAGTAGTATCTTTAAAAACTATGGAAGCCGCCACCACCCCAAACTAGCTGCCTTTTCGGGCTCAACTGCATGAGCTCATCGACCAAATTCAGGACCTGGAAATACTGCGGACGGCGCTGCTGGCACCCCAAGTAGCCACCGCGCCCGAGCTGAGCCCGGCCTGGCAGACCCGGCTAGACCAGGCAACGCAAGAGCTGGATGAAGGCAAAGGCATTCCGGCAGCTGAAGTACTTGCCCGTCTGCTGGCCACCCCCGCATGAGCCTGCCAGTCATTTTTGCGCCGCAAGCTGTCGCCCAGCTGGAAGCTCTAGATAGGCAGCCGGACAATATTCAACTCGCGCCCGCACCAACCTACTTGTCGCTATTGCGGAAAAAATCCAGCTGATTGGATTGCAACCGGAAAGTACCCGGTGTTGGTGCTGCGGCCAGCGTTGCGGCCGTTAGCTTGTATTACTGGCTGACGCCGAACGTTACCGAAGTAGCGGGCGTGGTAGATGCTCGCCGCGACCCCACCACTCTGGGTTTACGCTAGTCTTCCTGCCCATTTACCGCCAGCCGCCCCCTAGGGCGTGGTAGAGGTCGGTAACGGCTTGGCGCTGCTGCAGCTGGTCGTTCACGCCGTTGAGCTGGGCTTGCAGCTGGGCCTGCTGGGCGGTGAGCACCTCGGTGTAGTTGGCGAAGCCGGCGCGGAGCAACTCGTGGGTGTAATCTACTGATTTTTGCAGCGCGTCGAGCTGCTGGGCCCGGATGCGCATCTTATCCTGGGCGCTTTGGTAGGCGAAGAGGGCGTTGCTCACCTCCTGGCCGGCCGTGAACATCGTTTGCTGGTAGGTGGCCAAGTACTCCTGCTGCAAGCCCTCGGCCCGGCGCAGGCGCGCGCGGTTGATGCCCTGGTTAAAGATGGGCTGGGCCAGGCCGCCCACGATGCTGGCAAACACGGCCGTGGGCGAAAACAGGTTCTCAATGGTGGTGCTAGTGAGGCCCGCGTTGGCCGAGATGGTGAAGCTGGGGTAGAAGTAGGCGCGGGCTGCGTTGGTGCTCTCAAAGGCGCTTTCGAAGGCGTACTCGGCCTGCTGCACGTCGGGGCGGTTGCGCAGCAGCTGGCTGGGGATGCCGGTGAGCAGCTCGGGCGGCGCGGCCTGGGCGGCCAGCGTGCCGCGCTCAATGGGACCGGGCACGCGGCCCAGCAGCGTAGCCAGCAGGTTCTCGGTTTCCCGAATGCTGCGCTGCAAGTCGGGGATGGTGACTTCGGCGGCGTAGCGCTGGGCTTCGCTTTGCACCACGGCCGCGCCTGTCACCACGTCGCCTTCCAGCAGCAGCTTCATCACCTCCACGTCCTGAATGCGGTTCTGCACCGTTTGCTGCGTGATTTGCAGTTGCGCATCGAGGGCCAGCAGGCCGTAGTAGTTGTCGGCAATGTCGGCAATGAGCTGGGTGAGCACCACGCGGCGGTAGGCCTCACTTTGCAGCACGGCAGCGTAATATGAGCGGCGGTTGCTGCGCAGCTTGCCCCACACGTCAGCTTCCCAGCTGCTGCTGAGGCCTAGCAAGTACTGGTGGGCCGCCCCGCCCGTCACGATGGTCGATTGGTCGGTGGTAGTGGTGGTGCCCGTGCTGCCCGTGCCCGTAGTGGTGCCGGTACCCGTAGTGCCGCCCGTGCCCGTAGTACCACCCGTACCAGTACCTGTGCCGGTGGTGCCACCAGTGCCGGTAGTGCCACCGGTGCCGGTAGTGCCGCCCACAGTGCCGCCGGTAGTGGTAGTGCCACCGCCTACGCCGGTGCTCACAAAGGCGCCGCCCGTGCGGGTAAGCGTGGTGGTGGCGCGCCCGCTGAGGCTGGGCAGAAACTGCGCCCGGCTCTGGGCCAGCAGGGCTTGGGCCTGGGCAATGCGCGCATCGGCTACCTGCAGGTTGCGGTTGTTGGCAATGCCTTCGGCGATAAGCTTTTGCAGCTGCGGGTCGGTGAAAAGCTGCTGCCAGGGACGGTTGGCCAGGGTGGTGGTATCAGCCGTGGCCACGTCGCGGTACAGGCCGGTGGTGGCCGTGTCGGGCCGCCCGTAGGGGTGTAGCAGGCCGCACCCGCTGGCCGCCAGCAGCAGGAGAGGAGTAAGTAGCTTATAACTAGCTTGAAAACGCATTGCGTTGAGTTTAATGCTTATACGAAGCGCGGCGGCGCAGGGGCGTTCCCTAGGGCCTTTCCCACAGCAGCAGAGGCCCCTAGGGCAACTTGCGCCGGCTTAGTGGTTTACCAGTTCCTCGGCCGGCTCGGGGCGCGCCTGCTTGTTTTCCTTCGCCTGCTTTTGCTCGTCGTTCTGGGGGCCTTTGGGGCCGCCCTCCTGCTCTTCCTTATCAAGTTGCTCCTGGGTTTTGGGCGGCCCGCTGATGCGCTCCTGCAAGCCCTCAAACACCATGTAGAGCACCGGCACGAAAAACACGCCCACCAGCGTGCCAAACAGCATGCCGCCAATGGCCCCGGTGCCAATGCTGCGGTTGCCGTTGGCGCCGGCGCCGTGGGCAAAAAGCAGCGGCAACAAACCCGCTACAAAAGCCAGCGAGGTCATCAGGATGGGGCGCAGGCGGGCCTTAGCGCCCTCCAGCGCCGCTTCGGCTACCCCTAGGCCGTGCAGGCGGCGCTGGGCGGCAAACTCCACGATGAGGATAGCGTTCTTGGCCAGCAGGCCGATGAGCATAATCACCGAAATCTGGAGGTAGATGTTGTTATCCACCCCCAGTAGCTTAGCAAATAAGTAGGTGCCCGTGAGGCCGATGGGCAGCGAGAGCAGCACCGCGAACGGCAGCAAGTAGCTCTCGTACTGCGCGCTCAGCAGCAAATACACGAAAATGAGCGAAAGCCCGAAAATGTAGAGTGACTGCCGCCCCGAGCCTTCTTCCTCGCGGCTGATGCCCGAGAACTCGAAGCCGTAGCCGGCCGGCAGCTTCTGGGCCGCCACTTCCTGAATGGCCACCAGCGCCTGCCCCGAGCTGACGCCTTCCTTGGGCGAGCCGTTCACCGAGATGGCCGTGAAGAGGTTGAAGCGGTTGAGCGTTTCGGGGCCGTAGATGCGCGTCAGCGTCACAAACTCCGAGATGGGCGCCATCTCGCTGGTGTTGGTGCGCACGAATATCTTGCTCAGGCCGGCCGGGCTGGCGCGGTAGCTGGTGTCGGCCTGCACCATTACGCGGTACTGCTTGCCAAACTCGTTGAAGTTGGTGGCGTACAGCCCGCCGTAGTACACCTGCATGGCGTTCAAGATGTTGGCTTCCGTCAGGCCTGCTTCCTTCACCTTAGCCACGTTCACGGCCAGCTGATACTGCGGGAAGCCGGGGTTGAAGGCCGTGGTAGCAAACTGAATTTCGGACCGCTGGTTGAGAGCCGCCAAAAAGTCCTGCGCCACCTTGTAAAACTGGGCGATGCTGTGCCCGCCCTGGTCCTGAATCTGGAAGGTGAAGCCGCTGGTAGCCCCGAAGCCCGTGATGGTAGGCTGCGAGATGCTACGAATATCGGCCCCCCGAATGCCGCTGGTGAGCTTATTAATCTGGTCGATAACCTGCACGTTGTCCTGGTCGCGCTCGTCCCAGGGCTTGAGGCGCACAATCACCATGCCGTAGCTGCTGCCGCTGCCGGCCAGGAAGTTCTGGCCCGAGATGCGCAGCGTGCCCCGCACCGCCGGAATACCCCGGATGAGGCTGTCCACCTGCGTGTTGATGGCCGTGGTGCGCTCCAGCGACGAGGCCGGCGGCAAGCTCACGTTCACGAAGATGGTGCCCATGTCCTCGGCCGGCACGAAGCTGCTGGCCGTGCCCGTCATCAAAAAATACAGCGCCACGCCGAAGCCTGCTACGCCCGCCAGCGCCAGTACCTTGTGCCCCCCCAGAAACTCGACGCCCCGCGTGTACTTGGCCACCAGCCCGTCGTAGGCCGCATTGAAAGCCCGGCTGAAGCGCTGCCGGTAGCTGAGCTTGGGCTGCGGCGGTGGGGTGCCAGCCGGGGCCCTAGGGTCGGCATCCACCTTGGCGGGCTCGTCGCCGTGGTCGGGCGGCAGCAGAAACAGCGCCGCCAGGGCCGGGCACAAGGTTAGCGCGTTCACCGCCGAAATGAGAATGGCGATGGCCAGCGTGATGCCGAACTGCTTGTAAAACACCCCGGTAGAGCCCTCAATAAACGTAACGGGCAAGAATACCGCCGCCATCACGAGCGTGATGCTGACGATGGCGCCGCTGATTTCGCCCATCGCGTCGATGGCCGCCTTGCGGGCCGAGGTGTAGCCGCTTTCGAGCTTGCCGTGCACGGCCTCCACCACCACAATGGCATCATCGACCACGATGCCGATGGCCAGCACCAGCGCAAACAGCGTGAGCAGGTTGATGCTGTAGCCGAACAGCTTGAGGAAGAAGAAGGTACCGATGATGGACACCGGTACCGACACCCCGTGGATGATGGTGGAGCGGAAGTCCTGCAAAAAGATGAAAATCACCAGAAACACCAGCGCGAAGGCTTCGAGCAGGGTGTGGATTACTTTGTCAATCGAGGCGTCCAGGAAATCGTTGACGTTCACCAGCGTCGTGTACTTGACGCCGGCCGGAAACGACTTGGAGGCGTCTTCCAGCACCTTCACCGACTTCTCAATCACGGCGCGGGCGTTGGAGCCCGGCGTCTGGTTGACCGAGATGCCCACCGAGGGCTTGCCGAAGGTGGCGCTGTTGCTGTTGTAGGCCTGGGCGCCCAGCTCGATGCGGGCCACGTCGCGCAGGTGCAGCAGCTGGCCCTGGGCGGTGCCGCGCAGCACGATGTCCCCAAACTGCTCGGCATTTATGAGCTTGCCGGTATACTGAATGACGTATTGGAAGCTCTGGTCGGAGTTTTCGCCAAACTTGCCCGGCGCGGCGTACACGTTCTGGTCGGCCAGCGCGGCGGTGATGTCGGCCGGCACCAGGCCGTAGATGGCCATCACGTCGGGCTTCAGCCAGATGCGCATCGAGTAGTCGCGCGAGCCGAACGCGTTGGAGGCGCCCACGCCCGTCACGCGCCGCACCCTAGGGGTGATGTTAATCTGGGCGTAATTCTGCAGGAAGGTTTGGTCGTAGGCCGGGTTATCGCTGTAGAGCGCAAAAATCAACAGGTTGCTGCTCTGCTGCTTGCGCACCGTCACGCCGGCCAGGGTCACTTCCTGGGGTAGCAGGCTGGTGGCGCTGGCCACGCGGTTCTGCACGTCCACGGCCGCCTGGTCGGGGTCGCGCCCTACGTTGAAGTACACCTGGATGCTAGCCGAGCCGTCGTTGGTGGCCGAGGACGTCATGTAGGTCATGCCCTCCACGCCGTTTATCTGCTCTTCCAAAGGCGTAATCACGCTCTTGAGCACCACGTCGGCGTTGGCACCCGCGTAGCTGGCCGACACCTGCACGGTGGGCGGCGAAATATCGGGATACTGCGCAATGGGCAGCGTGAGCAGCCCTAGGGCCCCCAGCAGCACCAGGATAACGGAGATAACCGTTGATAAAACGGGCCGCTCGATGAATATCTTTAGCATTGCAATTAGTAGCTAATCGTTTGGCATTGCGAGTTCGCGAAGCAATCGCAACCCGCATGAAACCCTAGGGCCACTATTCTAGTGCGATTGCTTCGCGGGCTCGCCATGACAAACGCTCCTTAAAGCAGCGTTACCCTTTTACGTCCGCCTTGGCCTTGGCTGCCGACTGCACCACGGGCTTAATCTTGGTGCCGTCCTTGAGGCTGGCGGCGCCCTGCAACACCACTTCCTCGCCCGGCTTCAGGCCCGCATCCACTACGAACGACTGGCCATCGGGCGTGGGCGTGACGGTGATGGGCGCGGCGTACACGGCCGTGTCGCGGCCCACCACGTAGGCAAAGCGCTTGCCCTGCAGCTCGTAGGTGGCGCTCTGCGGAATGACGAGCACATTGCGCATGGGCTGCACGGTGCGCACCGCGCCGCTGCCGCCGCTGCGCAGCAGGCCGTTGGGGTTGGGGAAGGTGGCGCGGAAGGTGCTGGCGCCCGTTTCAGTATCTACCGAGCCGATGGCCGTTTTCACCCGGCCAGGGTACTGATACACCGCCCCGTTGGCCAGCACCAGGCGCACGTTGGGCAGGTTGGCCAGCTTGTCTTGCAGGGTGGCGCCGGGCCGCCGCTGCACAAAGTTCAGCAGTGCCTTCTCGCTGAGCGAGAAGTAGGCGTACACGTCGGCCGTGCCCGACACGGTGGTGAGCGGGTCGGCGGACGTGCTGCTCACCAGCGCGCCAATCTTGTTGGGGATGGTGCCCACCACGCCGTCTACCGGGCTGGTAATGACCGTGTAGCCTAGGTTAGTGAGGGCATTAGCCAGCGTGGCGCGGGCCTGGGCCAGGGCGGCCTGCTTGCTTTCGAGGGTGTACTGGGCGCCTTCCAGCTCGTACTTGCTGATGATGCCGCGCGCCACCAGCGGCGACACCTTGCGCACGGTCATCTCGGCGGCATCCACGTCGGCCTGGGCGGTTTTGATGCCGGCGCGGGCCGTGCGCACCTCTTGTTCGTACTGCGGGGCGCTAATTTTGAATAGCTTCTGGCCCTTAAGTACGTTGGCGCCCTCGTCCACGTAAATGGCCTCCACGTAGCCATCCACCTTGGGCCGAATTTCCACGTTCTGCTTGCCCTGAATGGTGGCCGGGTAGTCCTGAAACAGCGTCACCGTATCGGGGCGTAGCCTGAGCACGGGGTAGGTTTGAATTTTGGGCGGGCCTTTCTGGGCCGCATCCTTCTTTTTGCCGCCGCATGCCGCCAGGCTCAGCGCCAGCAGGCCGGCCGCCAGAAAAGGCAGGTTGTTCCGCATAGGTATAAAGGTGCAAAGCTGGAAGCAGCTGGCCGGTATAGAGTAGGCAGACAGCTGCAATTCACCGGCTAAAGGCTCTATACGCACGGATGGGGGATAGTGATTAACGTCGCCTAGAATCGCGAGCGTGTAGCGCACCAGACAATGACAGGCGACATTAAGCACTACTCACCAAACGTTAGTTACTACTAATGGTGGTGATGCCCGGCCGGCCGCTCCTTGCCGAATAAATTGACCAGCGCGCCCACCACAAACAGCGCCGCCCAACACACGTAGAGCCACTGGTAGCCCGCGGGCAGGGGCCGGGCAAATACGTAGCGGATGAGCACCTGGGCCCCGGCGCTCATCAGCAGGCCGGTGAAGGCGATGAACTGCCAGGAGTTGAAGCGGGTAGGGCGGTAGAGCTTAGCGAGTTCCATGGGGCGAAAAGATGGGCTGGGGAAGGCAACAACGATAACCCCGCCCCCGGCTCCGCGTATGCAACAACGGCGGCGGCCCGCGCGAAGTTTACCGGTGCGGGCCCTAGGCTGCCTTTTCCGCCCAAGCCTTTACCCTTTTCCCTCCCCCTAATATGTTACTCAACGACGAGATTTTCGACGAAAACAAGCCCAAAACGGGCGAGCAAGAACACCAGGGCTCCAACCAAAACCCGGTGAACAACGTGCCCGGTGCCCACAACGAAGAGCTGGAGAAGCAGCGCGACTACCAGCGCGACCAAAGCAACAACAAGGACAGCAACGACGCCAGCGCCGCCCGCAACACCGGCGCCAACGCCTATACGCAGCGCAGCGACCAGAAAGACCAGTTGAGCAACCTGCACATTGGCGGCTCGGAAACCGAGCCCCAGGGCGGCAATAACCACGCCACGGCCGGCGAGCAGGCCCAGGGCCCCGGCTTCACCGAGGAAGGCAGTTACGAGCTGGGCGACGGCATTCGGATGCACGACCAGCGCCTGGGCGAAGACCACACCAGCGGCCCCGCCCGCAAGCCCCAGGACGAAACTAGCAACTAGCTGCTGCCTAGTGAGGTAGCTAGTCGATGGTGGCCTAGGGGCAGTGCTGCTCCTAGGCCTTTTTTCACTCAACCAAGTAGCGTAGTAGGTGGCCCGGTGCCCAGCCTGCGCTGCCAGGTTATTTATTTCGCTGCATATCGTGCGCTTTCAACTCAAAAAAAAGGCCGGGGTAAGTGCCCTAGCCTTCCTGCTGGCGGCTGGCGTGGCTAGCTGCAACTCGCCCACCCAACCAGCCGGCTCATCGGTAACGCTGCCCGCAGGCGCGGAAGCGCAAGACTCGGTGAAAGCCAGCCTAACTGCCCCTGCCCCCGATGCGGTAAGTACCAGCGCCGACTCGACGGCGGCCCGCTCGTCCGTAACGCCCCGTTGAGCACGCAGGCCCTAGGGGCACTAGGATGGAACAGGGCAACATCAGTTGAAAATGGGGCGCAGACGCAGGCTAAGCGCGCTCCGCAACATTAGGGCAGCCACTTAAGAAAGACGCAACCGTGCCTTTCTTAAGTGGCTGCCTGCTTGCTAACAAGCCCCGTAGTGCGGCTTAAGTAGTTGGTTGTTAAGAATAAATAATTGCAACATTGACGGTACTGGCGTGCGTAGGGAAAATAAAATTTTAGCCCCCTGCTTCACGTATGATTACTGTTTCCTCCACGCGCGGGCTGGCCAGCCGGCCTTTACCCCGCCTGCTAGTGCTGGCCGGCCTGGCCGCCAGCCTGGGCGGCCCGCTGGCTGCTTGCAAAAAAGACAGCGACTCGTCGCCCAGTCTCATTCAGCCAACCACGGCCAAGCCCAGCTACGCGCCCAACGAGAACGACCAGATGTGGGCCGTTATCGAGCAGTTTATTGCCTTCAATGACCCGGCATTGCCCACGCTCTCGGCCCGCCAGGCCCGCATGACGCACAGCGTGAGCGGCGACGCCGTGCGGGCGCTGCTTGCCAAAAACAACCGCGCTGCCTCGTCTTTTAACCTGACCATCAGTCAGATGGTGCTTAAGACAAACACTGCCGGCTCGGCTGCCGATGGCGTGCCGGTGCGGGTGTACAAGCCTGCCAACGCGAGCGGCACCCTACCGGCCATCGTGTATTACCACGGCGGGGGCTTCGTCATTGGCTCGCTCGACGTGTATGAGCCGTCAGCTAAGGCGCTGGCCAACAACACTGGGGCCATCGTGTTCTCGGTAGATTACCGCCTGGCTTCCGAAACTATGAACAAGTTTCCGGCGGCCCACGAGGATGCCTACGCCGCCTACAAGTACGTGCGCGATAATGCGGCGGCCCTAGGGGTGAACCCGGCTAAAATTGCCGTGGCGGGCGAGAGCGCCGGGGGCAACCTGGCCGCCGCCGTGTGCCTGCTGGCCAAGGAGCGCGGCCTGGCCCTGCCCGTGCACGAGCTGCTGGTGTACCCCGAGGCCGACAACAACATGACCACGGCCTCTTACCAGAAATACGCCAATGCTATGCCCCTGAACCAGGCCAACATCCAGTATTTCAGCGGCCTGTATTTTAACTCGCCGGCCGATGGCGACAACCGCCTCATTTCGCTGGTGGACGTAGCCGACCTCAAAGGCCTGCCACCCACCACGATTATCGCCGCCGAAATAGACCCGCTGCAAACCGAGGGCCAGAGCCTGCGCGACAAGCTAACGGCCGCCGGCGTGAGCACGGACTACACGCTCTACGCGGGCACCACCCACGAGTTCTTTGGTACCTACGACCTCGTGCCCCTCGCCGTCGACGCCCAAAACCACGCCGCCGACCGCCTTAAGGCCGCGTTTCAGTAGGAAGTCAAAAGTGAGGAGTTAAAAGTTAAAATCCCCGGCCTCCATGTGAAGCCGGGGATTTTAACTTTTAACTCCTCACTTTTGACTTCCTACACGCTCATCCGGCGCCCAAACAGCAGGTACACCGGCAGCCCTAGGGCCACCAGGCCCAGGCCGTAGCGCGAGTACTCGGCCGTGTCAGGGGCGATGAGCAGGATGATGCAGAAGGCCGAGGCCAGCACCACGTAAATGCCCGGTAGCACCGGGTAGCCCCAGGCGCGGTAGGGGCGGGGCGCGGTGGGCCGAGTGCGGCGCAGCACGAAAATGCCGATTATCGTGATGAGGTAGAACAGGATAACCGAAAACATGACGTAGTTGAGCAGCTGCCCGTAGCTGCCGCTCAGGCACAGCAAACTGGCCCACAGGCACTGCACCCACAGCGCCCGGCCCGGCACCCCAGCCCGGTTGAGGCGGGCCAGCCCCGGAAAAAACAGGCCGTCCTTAGCCATGGCGTAGTAGGCGCGGGCCCCGCTCAGGATGATGCCGTTGTTGGCCCCGAAGGTGCTGAGCATGATGAGCACCGCCAGCACGTAAGCGCCCGCCCGGCCCATTACCGACTCGGCCACGGCAGTGGCCACCCGGTCGTCGGTGGCGTACTGAATGCCGCGGCCGGCTAGGGTAGCGGCCTCGGGCGAGCCCTGCAGGGGCAGCACCAGCAAATACACCACGTTGATGAGGATGTAGAGCGTCGTGACGATGGCCGTGCCTAGGGCCATGCTGCGCACCAAGGTGCGCTCGGGGTTCTGGATTTCCTCGCCCGCGAAGCCGATGTTGTTCCACGAATCGGACGAGAACAGCGAGCCGGTCATGGCCATGCCGATGCCAATAACGAGCGCCCCGCTGCTGAGCGGTACCACCGTCCCGCCCACGCCCGGCGCCGGCGAGCGCGTAGCGTGCCAGAGGTCGTGGAAATTGGCCTGCACGGCGTCGGCGTTCAGCCCCAGAAACAAGCCGAACAAGATGAGCAGCGCCAGGGCCACGAGCTTGGTCGAGCCCAGCACGTTCTGGATGAGCTTGCCAGCCTGCACGCCCCGCGCGTTCACGGCCGTGATGGCCACGATGAGCAGAATGGCCAGCACCTGCACTGAGCTAATGGGAAAGGGCCCTAGGCTGAACAGCACGTGCTTGACCGAAAACCAGGGCAGCAATACGCCCGTGAACTTGGCAAAGGCCACCGCCACGGCCGCGATAACGCCGGTTTGGATGACCAGAAACAGCGTCCAGCCGTAGAGAAACGCCACCAGCCGCCCGAAGGCCTCGCGCAGGTACACGTACTGCCCGCCCACCTTGGGGAACATGGCCGCCAGCTCGCCGTAGCTAATGGCGCCGGCCATGGTGATGAGGCCCGTGAGCAGCCACACCACCAGCAGCCAGCCCGCCGAGCCCACCTGCCGGGCAATGTCGGCCGACACCAGGAAAATGCCCGAGCCAATCATGGAGCCCGTGACGAGCATCACGGCATCAAACAGCGTAAGCGCGCGCTTGAAGTGGCCGGGCGCGTCGGTAGTAGGAGGGGAGGTAGTGGGAGAAGCCATTCAGGGAGGATTTTCGCCAAATAACGGGCCTAGGGCTGAATGCAACTTCTGGGGCAACACTAGTATCTTCAGGCTGACTTCAGAAAAACCACCTACTCGCTGGAAAATAACCGCCACCATGCGTCTGCTGCTACTCTGCCTGGTCAGCCTGTTCTGCGTCACCTGCCTGGTAGCGTGTGAGAATACCGCCGAGCCCGACCAGCTGACCGTAGTGCAGGGCACCGTGACGAGTGCTGAAACCGGCCGGCCGCTGGCGAGCGTGCTGATGGTCATTGAGTCGTTTCAGCGCGGCATATTTGGCAGGCCCTACCTAATTGCCACTGGCGACTCGGTGCGGACCGATAGGCAGGGTAAGTATCAGCTGAGCTTTCGCAACCGCAAGGGCCTGTACTATGCCGCTACGGCCGAGCCGCTGGATTTGCGAAAGTCTTCGCCGTACTATCGCTTGGCTTTTGTCACCAATCCTAAAGCTAGTATTTTTCAATATCTTAACAGCCAAGAAGTAACCGTTGGTCAAACCAATACCGTCGATTTCCAGCCCAACGAGCTGCGCACCGTGGCCGTGCGCATTCGCAACCGTAACACCGGCTACCAGCAGCTCGATTTCAACTACCGCTACCTGCACGGCAACAACCTGGATACGCTGGCCTATCTACGCGGCTACTACCTGCCGCCAGTGGGCGTGCAATTTCACTATTACCAGCGCAACACCGCGGGCCAGCTAACCAAAGACACCGCCGTGGCGCTGGTGGTGCAAAGTCCCGCTGCCCGGCCGCCCGATACGCTGCGCGCCACGCTCACCTTTGGGCGCTAAGCTGCCCTAGGGACCCTTGCGCCCTAGGCGCTACTTTTGCCCGCATGTCCCGCAAGCTCCTGGCCCTGCTGCTGGCCTCGCTGCTGCTGCTGTCGCTGGCCACCTACGTTTACTACCGCCGCACGCTGGCCGCCGTGCCCGTCGATGCCTACGCCCTGGTGCCCGACGATGCGGTGCTGGTGCTGGCCACCCGCAACCACCCCGCCCTGGTGCGCCACCTGCAGGAGGCCGGCGTGTGGGACAACCTCACCGGCGTGCGCTACTACCAGCAGGTAGCCGGCCAGTTGACCCTGGCCGACAGCCTGGCCACCGGCGGCAACCCCAGCGCCAGCCCCCGCCGCGGCTTACTGAGCCTGCTCGGCAATAAGCTGGTGCTGACGTCCTTGCACGTCACGGGGCCGCGCCAGGTAGACCTGCTCTACCAGCTGCCACTGCTGAGCGTGCGCGAGTACCGCCAGGCGCGGGGCCTGCTCGAAACCCTGGGCCGCGACCCGCGCTACACCCTAGGGGCGCGTGCCTACGAAGGCCAGGAGCTGCAGGAGCTGACCCGGCGCGGCGGCGAGCGCCTGACGCTGCTCAACTACCGCAACCACTTGCTGTTCAGTACCAACCCGGGCCTGGTAGAAGCCGTAGTGCACCGACTGGCGCACCCCGACGCGCCCACCGTGCGCGCCGGCTTCGGCGAAACCGACTTGTTCCGGCTGCGCGACTTCGATGCCACGCTACTCATCAATTTTCGCCGTCTGCCGGGGCTGCTCGATGTGCTGTGTCAGCCCGGTACCCACGCCCGCCTCGACCAGGCCCTGGCCTTGGTGCGCGACGGCTGGCTGGGGCTGCAACTGGCCCCCGGCCAGCTTACCTGCACCGGCTTTGCCAACCCCGAAACGGCCGCCGGCGCCTGGCAGGCGCAGATGAGCGGCCCGCCCACCCAGGCCCTGCGCCCCCTGGCCGAGGTGCTGCCCCAGCGCACCGCCCTGCTGCTGGCCGTAGATGGCCGCCTGCCCCTAGCCGCCGCCCCCGACTCGGCTACCCGCCCGGCCCTCGACAGCCTGCGCGCCAGCTTGCTGCCGGGGGCCGCCCTGGCCTGGCTGGCGGCGCCCACGCCCGGCCCGCCGCCCGCGCCGGTGCTGGTGCTGCGCTGCCGCGCCCCCGGCCGGGCGGCAAGCTGGCTGGCGCGCCTGCGCCGCGCCGCCCGGGTGGCGCCCGCGTTCGAGCGCGTGGGCCGTTTCGAGCTGTTTGGGGCGCCCGTGGGCGCGGCGCAGCTGGCGGGCCCCCTCGGCGGCCCTGCGCCGGCCGACACCGTGCCGCTGGGCACGGTGCTCATGGGCAGCTACTTGGTGTGGGGCGAGAAAGCCAGCCTGCGCCGATACGCCGCCGAGGTGGCGGCCGGCCGGGTGTGGAGCCGCTCCACCACGCAGGTGGCGCTGGTGCAGCAGGCCTTGCCCCAGGCCCGCCTCACCCTGCTGGCCGATGTGCGCCAGGGCTGGAACGCGCTGCTGGGTACGCTGGCCGAAGACCGCCGCGCCGGCTTGCTGCGCAACGAAAGCCTGCTGCGCCGCTTCCCGCAGGTGGCCTGGCAGCTGCTGCCACCCGACGCGGCCCCTAGGGCCGGCGGCCCCGCCCAGGCCGGTCCCTACTACGCCCAGCTGCTGCTGCGCCGCGCCACCGAAGCCACGGCCGCCGACTCGGCCCTGGCGGCCAGCACCGGCACCCGGTTCCGCACCGCGCTGGCCGGTAAGCCGCTGCTGCTGAGCGCCGCCGAAAACGCCTATTCCACCGTGCTGGCCGATTCGGCGGGGGTGCTGCGCCTGCTGCCCGGCGCGCCCGGCGCCCTGCCGTGGGTGGATAGCCTGCCCGGCCCGGCCGTGGGCCCCGGGCCGCGCCTGGTGCGGGGCCGCCTGCTGCTGGCCACCGCCCACCAGGTGCACTGGCTGAGCGTGGCCGACGGCCGCGAGGCGCCCGGCTTCCCCCTCAACCTACCCGATACCACGACCCTGACGGCGGTGGTGGCCGCTCCCGGCACCCCGCGCCTGGTGGTGGCCACTGCCACCGACCTGCTGCTGCTCGATACCAACGGCCGGCGCTACCCCGGCTGGCCCCGCCGCCTCGAAGCACCGCTGGCCGGCCCGCCCGCCCTGCTCACCGTGGGCGGGCGCGACGTGGTGGTGGCGGCCCTGCGCAACGGCTACGTCTACGCCTTCGACCAGGCCGGCGAGCGCTACCCCGGCTTTCCGGTGAGCGCGGGGGCTAGGCTGGCGGGGCCGCTGCTGGCCACGGCCGGCCCCACGCTGGCCAAAAGCCAGCTGCGCCTCGTCAATCAGCACGGCGAGCTGCTCGCCTTCACCCTCAGCGGCGACGTGACGAGCCGCCGCCGCCTGGCCACCTGGAGCCGCACGGCCAGCTTCCGGCTGGTGCCCGAGGCCAGCCGCCGCGCCGGCTCCTTTGTAGTGGTGCGGCAGGATGGTGGCCAGCTCAGCGCCTTCAGCCCCACCGGCGAGTTGCTGCTGAGCCGCCAGCTGCTGACCTCGGGCGAGAAGCCGGTGCAGTGGTTTGACTTTGGGGGCAGCCACCAGGTGCTGGCCCTTACCGAGCCGCTGCCGGGCCAGGTCACGCTCTATACTGGCCAGGGCCGCCCGCTGGCCGGTAGCGCCAGCGCCCCGGCCACCTGGCCCAGCACCGGCACCGGCGTGGCCCTGCGCTACGACGGGGCTCGCCGCCGCTACCTGCTGGTGCGCTACCAGGGCCGCGAGCTGCACCGCGACGAGGTGGCGGAATAAAAAATTGCGGACTAAAAAAAGGCCCATCCCGCGCGGGATGGGCCTTTTTGGTAGGCTACGGCCCTAGGGGCCGGGCTACTACAGGGGCCGGGCGTCGAAGCCGGCTTCCTGCACCAGCGCCGCCACCTGGGCGGGGGCCAGGGTGGTTTCTACCGTCAGCACCTTGTCGGGGGTGGTGGTGTCCACCTGCCAGGTGCTGATGGCCGGCTCGGCGTTGAGGGTGGGCGTCACGGCCCGCAGGCAGTTGGCGCAGTTGATGGTGGTTTTGAAGCGTTGGGTAGCCATGAGTAAGAAAGCTAAAGGCCGCGCCCAAGCGGCGCTGGCGTAGCCTCTACAACCCGCCCGTCCCCAAATTGATTGCACCCGCCTGGCCCTAGGCCCCCTCCGGGCTAGAAAGGGTAGCCGATGCCCACGTTGATAATCGTTTGGTTGGTAGTGGTGCGAATGGCCTCGCGTAGGCGCCAAGGGGCGTCGGGCACCGTGGGGTCGTACACTTTCGTGGCAATGTCGAAGCGCAGGATGATGAACGTGAAATCCATGCGCAGGCCGAAGCCCGACGCCACCGCAAACTGCTTGTAGAACGAGTCGAGCTGGAATTTTGCCCCCGGGCGCCGGTCGTCAGGCTGCAGCGACCACACGTTGCCAAAATCGGTGAACACGGCGCCGTTGATGAACGAGTACAGCGGGAAGCGGTATTCTACCGACCCTTCCAGCAGCACGTTGCCCGGCTGCTCGGTCACGTAGTCGCGGGTGCCGTCGGGCTTGGTGGTGGCAAAGGAGCCGATGCCCAGCCGGCGCGGCGCCCAGGCCCGCACGCTGTTCGAGCCCCCCGCAAACAAAAACTTGTCGTAGGGAATAATATACTCGCTGTCGCCGGCCTGGGCGGGGGGCGTGGCCGTCAGGGCCTGGGCTATGCCACCATTGAGGCGCCAGGCCAGGTAGGTGGTGGGCGACAGCTTGTAGTACTGCCGGTAGTCGGCCGTGACTTTGTAGAAGTTATACACCGACAAGCCGGTGTCCTTAAACCAGCCGGCGTCGCGGTAGAGCCCGCGCGTGAGCCCGCCCAGCTCCACAAACCAGCGGAAGTAGTGCGCCGAGCGCGTCTGGTTGATGTCGTTGGAGTTGAAGATGGAGCTGAAGCTGAAGCTCGGCTCGTAGATGTTGCGAAACGACTGGTAGAGCGGGCTGCCAAATTTGATGCGCAGCGTATCCAGCTGCGCCTGGTAGGCCTCGCTCACAAACGGCGTGCTGACGATGCCAATATCCAGGGGCGTAAAGATATACTGCTGGTAAACACTGGGTTGCCAGAGGTAGTCGAGCGTGGCCTCCGTGTTGCTGCGGGTGTAGTAAGGGGTTTTGGTGTAGTTGTTGGAAACCGAGAACCGGGTGCGCGGCTGGTCGTTGCGCAGGAAATTGCCGAGGCCGAAGGGCACCAGAAACTGCGGCACCACCAGGGCCGCCGAGGCGCCGTACTGCAGGGTGTAAAGGGAAGACGTGTTGGTGGCGTCATTCAGGTCGAGGCGGGCCAGCTGGCCTTCCAGGCCGGCGCGGGCGCTTAGCTCCAGCACCTCGGCCCCGCCAAAGGGGTTGCGCCACTTCAGGCGCAGGTTGCCGAAGGGCCCCACCTTGTCGGCCACGTAGGTGCCGCCAAATTCGGTGGTTTCGGAAAAGCGCGGGCTAGGCGAGGTGGTGATGGTGGCGTCGAGAAAGCCCGTGGGCGACTCCAGCGCGGCGGGGGGCCGCGGGGGCCCTAGGGCCGGCCGCAGGGTATCGGCCAGGGCCACGTCGGCGTTGGTGGTGTCGCGGGCCACGTTGTCGAAGCTCACCCGGCTGTCGGCCGCCACCTTGCGGTAGGTCACGGTGTTGAACTGAAACATGTCCAGGGCCGACAGCTGGCGCTGGGCGCGCTGCGTGCGGGTGAGGTTGTAGAGCTGGCCCGGCCGCAGCGGCACCTGGCGCACCAGCACCTTGGGGCTGATTTCGAGCGGCCCGCGGCTGGCAATCAGCACCGAATCCTGGCGCACGGTATCGCGCGGGGCCACGCGGCGGCCCGTGCGCCGCAGCCGGCTGGCCGTCATGGAGTCGGACACGGCCGCCGGGGTAACGCCCGCCGGCAGGTTGGCCGTCGAGATGCGGCCCGTGCGGTTGGCGTTGGTGGCCACGCGGGCGGCCGCCGTGTCGGCGGCCAGCTGCTGGCGGTACGACCGCCGCCCCAGGCGGGCAGTATCGCCGGCCGTGGCGCGCAGGGCGCGGGCCCGGCTCACGTCGGTCAGCAGCGTTACCTGGCGCAGGCGGTAGCGGCGCAGGCCGCCGGGGGGGCTGGCTAGCAGCATGCGCAGGCGCACTTGCTGCTTCTCAAAGCTCGTATCAGCCTCAAAGGAAATCAGTTGGGCCCGAAAATCGTAGTAGCCCGCGTTTTTGAGCAGCGTTTCGAGGCGCTGGCGCTCCAGCCCAATCGCGTCCTCGTTGTAGGCGTCGCCGCGGTGCAGCAGCGCGTCCGTCTGGCTTTGGGCAATCACGCGCGCCACCCCCGAGTCGGGCACGATGCGCGCCAGCTGGCTCAGGGTAAACTCGGGGCCTTCCTTCACCTCGTAGGTCACGGCCACGCGCCGGTACAGGCGCTGGCCGGTCAGGGAATCGCGCAGGGGGGTGGCTCGCACGGGCTTGCTGCCCAGCAGGTTGCGCACGATGCCGCCGGGGCTGCGCTTGGCGCGGGCCGTGTCGAAGTAGCTCACCTGGGCCCGGAAGTAGCCCTGCGAGTGCAGGTACGTTTTGAGCTGCTCCACGGTGCGGGCGCTCAGGGTGGGGTCGTAGAGCACGGGCGGCTCGCCGAGGCGCATAATGGCGTTGCCCTTGTTAAGAGCCGTGCGCTTGCGGGCCAGGCGGCGGTCGCGGCGGTCGGCCAGCCGCCCCACGCGGGCCGAGTCGGTGCCCGCCTGGGCAATCTTGTCGGCGTACTTGGCCTGAATGCGCGCAATGTGCCGCTTGATGCGGGCCGAGTCGTAGAACGAGTGCCCCAGCTGGTAGATGGCCAGTCGGGGCAGCGGCAGGTTGCGGTTGGGCTTTTGCTGCACCAGTGTTAGCATGCGCTCCTGCTGGGCCGTGGTCAGGCCGTCGCTCTCAATCGTTACCTTCGTCAGCAGGCGCTCGTTGGGCGCCAGCAGGCGCAGCGGCGAGCAGCCCACGGCCAGCCACAGCGCCACCAGCGCCAGTAGGCCCCGGCCGCCCGCCGCGCCACGCCGCCGCGGGTGGTCGTTACTTTGTGGGTCCAATGGTTTCAAAAGCTCTCGCCAAATACATTCGGTCGCTGCACCAGCGCAAATATCGGCAGCGCCACGCCGCCTTCCTGGTCGAAGGTGCCAAAAGCGTGCTAGAGTTGCTCGGCGCGGGCCTGGCCATCGAGCACCTGGTGGCCACGCCCGCCTTCGCCCCGCAGCTGGCCGCCGCCCGCGCCCCGCTGCATTTGGCCAGCGAAGAGGAGCTAACCCAGCTGGGCACGCTGCAAACTAACGCCGCCGCCCTGGCCGTAGTACGCCAGCCTGCCCTAGGGCCCCTGCTGCCCACCTTGCCCACCACCCAGCTCGTGCTGGCCCTCGACGGCGTGGCCGACCCCGGCAACCTGGGCACCCTCTGGCGCCTGGCCGACTGGTACGGCCTGCCCGGCCTGGTGCTGAGCGAGCACTGCGCCGACCCCTTCAACCCCAAGGCCGTGGCCGCCAGCATGGGCGCCTTCGGCCGGGTGCCGGTGTGGGCCGGCCGTGACCTGGCCACCTGGCTAAGCGAGCTGCCGGCCGAAACGGCGGTATTCGGAGCCGACCTGCACGGCGACAACGTGCACCGCCTGGCCCTAGCCCCCAGGGGCGTGCTGGTGATGGGCAGCGAAAGCCACGGCCTGAGCGAAGCCGTTGGCCAGGCCCTCACGCAGCGCCTGCACATTCCGCACGGCCCCGGCGGCCGCGCCGAAAGCCTGAACGTGGCCGTGTCGGCGGCCATTCTGCTGGATAATTTTTTTCGAGGCGTGAGCTGACGCCGCCCTTGGCGGGCCACTGGGCCCTAGGGCTACGGCCGGCGGCCCCGCCGCCAGCCACTGCTTAGGGGCTGCCTTGCTCGTTGGGCGCGCCGTTTATCTTGCGCCGGTACGTGGCTGCGGCTGTTTGTGCAAATGCCCGAAACCCGCACCACCTCGCGCCTCACTACCGACCCCGGCGCCAAAGCCTAGGCCCCGGTTCTTTTCGCTACCTTCTCCCGCCTCCTCTCACCCATGAAACGCTGGTATTCCAACCTCACCGTGCAGGTGCTCACGGCCATTGCCCTCGGGGTGCTGGTGGGCGCGCTCTTTCCCAGGCTCGGCGCCGGCCTCAAGCCCGTGGCCGACACCTTTATCAACTTGATAAAGATGCTGATAGCGCCCATTATCTTCCTGACCGTGGTGCTGGGCATCGCCGGTATGGGCAGCCTCAAGAAAGTGGGCCGGGTGGGGGGCAAGGCCCTGCTCTACTTCGAAATCGTGACTACGCTGGCCCTGGCCATCGGCATCGGCGTGGCCAACCTCACGCAGCCGGGCGCCGGCGTGCAAGCCACGGCCCAGGCCGTGCTGCTCGACAGCAAGAAAACCGAGGAAGCCGCCAAGTTTACCGACAAGGCGGGCGAGATGAACTGGGTGGAGTTCTTCACCCACATCGTGCCCGACAACGTGGTGGGCGCCTTTGCTCAGGGCGACATCCTGCAGGTGCTGCTGTTTGCGGTGCTCTTTGGGCTGGCCCTCAATCGCTTGGGCGAGCCCCTGGCTCCGCTCACGCGCACGCTGGAGCGGCTGTCGGCCGTTATGTTTCAGGTGCTGGGGCTGGTGATGAAGCTGGCACCCCTAGGGGCCTTCGGGGGCATGGCCTTCACCATCGGCAAGTACGGCATCGCCACGCTGCTGCCGCTGGGCAAGCTCATGCTGGTGGTGTACGTCACCATGTTCCTGTTCATCTTCGTGGTGCTCAACCTGATACTGCGCTACTACAAGCTGCGCCTGGGCGCGTACCTGAGCTTTATCAAAGAAGAGATTCTGCTGGTGCTGGGCACCTCGTCGTCGGAGTCGGCCCTGCCGCGCATGATTGACAAGCTGGAGCGCCTGGGCTGCTCGCGCTCGGTGGCGGGTCTGGTCATTCCGACGGGCTACTCGTTCAACCTCGACGGCACGAGCATCTACCTTTCCGTTGCGGTTATCTTTCTGGCCCAGGCGTTTAACATCCCGCTCACGTTCACCCAGCAGCTCACGCTCATTGGCATTCTCATCGTCACCAGCAAGGGGGCGGCGGGCGTCACAGGCTCGGGCTTCATTGTGCTGGCTTCCACGCTGGCCGCTACCAAAACCATTCCGGTCGAGAGCGTGGCCCTGCTGCTGGGCGTCGACCGCTTCATGAGCGAAGCCCGCGCCATCACCAACGTCATCGGCAATGGCGTGGCCACGCTGGTCATTGCCAAAAGCGAGGGCGAGTTTGACGAGGCCCGCTACCAGGCCGCCATTGCCGGGCACGCCGTACCAGTAACTCAGATGGCCCCGGCCGCCGTGCCGCAGCCGCTGCTAGAATCGCACTAGCGGCCGGCTGGGTGCAGGAAACGCACTAGAACCCGCCGTTTTGGCTGCGTTACTACGCCGCGCGCGACGCCACTGGCACCTGGGAACGCGAAAACTGCTGGAACACCGAAACGTCCTGCTGGCAGTCGTTTGCCACGCCCTAGGTACGCTTCCACTACCCGCCTGGCTTCACTTTCAATCCTGCGCAGGCTCGCCGCGCCAGCGCCTTCTGCGACTCGGTGGTGGCGCTGCTGCACCCGCCCGGCGCGCAGCCCTTCGACTATTACTTGATGAGTTCGGAGGAAGAGCTAGGCCGGCTGTTCAACTTCGATTACTGGCTGGCCTACAATACCGGCTTCACCCAAAAAGCCTTCAACCGCACTTTCTCCAGCCGCGGCCGCGAGCAGCACCGCCACGAGTTCGTGCACATGCTGTACCCCGCCGTAAAAAACTATTTCCTAGCCGAGGGCCTGGCCACCTACCTGGGCGGCGTAGATGGCCACACGCCCTACCGCGAAACCCTGCGCGCCGTGGCCCTCGATTTGCAGCGGCACCCTGGCGTAACGTTCGAGGACCTCTACACCAGCAAGTTCCGCTACCCCACCAACGCCAACCCGCGCTACGTAGCAGCGGGGCTGGTGTATGAGCTAGTGGCTCAGCGCGCCGGCGTGGGCGCCTTTCAGCAGCTCGAAGAAAGCGAGAACACCTACGCCTCTTTTTTGCAACATTTCGCGGCTTTGCTGCGCCTGCCGCCCCCTAGGGCCGAGGCTCTGCTCAACCAGCAGCTGCGGGCTGCCGCCCGGTAGCTGCCTTTGCCGGCCGCGCCGCCGCGCCCAGGTCGGCGCCCTAAGGCCGTGGTAGCGTGGCAGTTTTCCAGGCCGGCTAGTGCCCTGCCAGCGCCACCTGCGGCACCCCGCGCAGTTCTAATTCGATGCCGCGGGCCGGGGCGGCCTGCCGAAAAGCTTCGATGGCTTCGAGCACGTCGTGGTCAATCACATCGGAGCGGCTGCCATCGAGCAGTACGCGGCTGCCGGCGGGCAGCTGGTCGAGGGTAGTCACGATGCTGGCCTTGTTGAGGAACGACACGTGCTCGGGCAGGCGCAGGTGCAGCAGTTCGCCGGGCGCGGGCGGGGCGTCGGGGGCGCCCGATTCGCGGCGCAGATACGAGCCGGCCTTGGCGTTGTCCTTGAGAATGAAGAAGAACCCGAGCACCAGCCCTAGGCTCACGCCCTTCAGCAGGTCGGTGAACAGCACCGCGATGATGGTGAAGATGAACGGCCCGAACTGCGCCCAGCCCAGGCGCCACTGCTGCCGGTACAGCGCCGGCTTGGTTAGCTTGAAGCCCACCACCAGCAGCACCGCCGCCAGCGCCGACAGCGGAATCAAATTCAGCCAGCGGCCCAGCAGCAACAGGCTGGCCAGCAGCAGCGTGCCGTGAATAAAGGCCGCCAGCCGGGTGCGCGCCCCGGCCGCAATGTTGGCCGACGAGCGCACGATAACCGCCGTGAGGGGCAGCCCGCCGAGCAGGGCGCTGACGAGGTTGCCCGCGCCCTGGGCCAGCAGCTCGCGGTTGGGCGGGGTGTGGCGCTTCTGCGGGTCAAGGTTATCTACGGCCTCGATACTGAGCAGCGTTTCGAGCGAGGCCACGATGGCAATGGTGAGGGCCACGCCGTAGGTGGCCGGCCGGCGCAGGGCCGAGTAGTCGGGCCAGGTCATTTCGCGGCTTAGCTGGCCTAGGGTCGTTAGCACCGGCAAGTGCACCAGGTGGGCGGGCCGCACCTGCCAGGCCGGCGCCAGTAGGTGCAGCAACTGGTTGAGGCCCAGCGCGGCCAGCACCGCCACCAGCGCCCCCGGCACCAGCCGCGCCCAGGCTTGGCGCCGCACCACCGGGCGGTCCCAGAGCAGCAGCAAAAGCAGCGATGCCAGCCCAATCAGCACCGAGCCGGGACTAAACGCCCCCAGGGCCGCTCCCAGCTCGGTGAAGGTGGTGCGCCCGTCGGCCTGGAAAAACTCCAGGTCTTCGAAGTAGTCCTTGTCGAACCCCACGAAGTGCGGCAGCTGCTTCAGAATGAGGATGATGCCAATGGCCGCCAGCATCCCCCGAATAACGGCCGCCGGAAAATAAAGCGCGATAATGCCCGCCCGCGCCGCGCCCAGCGCCAGCTGCATGACGCCCGCCACGGCCGTAGCCGCCGCCACCGCCGGAAAAGACCCTAGGGTGCCAATGGCCGACACCATGACGATAGTAAGGCCCGCCGCCGGCCCGCTCACGCTCACGTGCGAGCCGCTCAGCAAACTCACCACCAACCCACCCACGATGCCCGCCACCAGCCCCGCCAGCAGCGGCGCCCCCGAGGCCAGCGAAATGCCTAAACACAGCGGCAGCGCCACCAGAAATACTACCAGTCCCGCCGGCGCATCCTGGCTGAGGTGGGCAAAAGGCGAAGTGGGAGAGGGCGGAATAGTTGCTTTAGCAGCAGCCAGCGGTGCCGGAGCAGGTAGCGGGTGGGGCATAGAGAAGAATGGGTTGGTAGGTAAAATCTACTTGGTGTGTACTATTTTTCATCAGTACTTCATGTGTAAAAGTACTTGTTGCCCAGGCTGAAAGCAACAAGGATTAAGAAAAGATGAATGAAAGCCACGCACCGGCCACGCTGCCAGCGGTCAGGCCAATTAGAGAGTGTGGTGGCCGGCGCTACCCCTTAGCCTGGGTCTCTGTGGGCACACGGGGCAAGGCAACAGTAGGCACGCTTGGCTGCCTAACGCGCCTGCGGGGTCTGGATAAAAAGGCTGACCAGCCCGGCCGGGCGTAATTTTGACGTATGCCCGTCTCGCTGCGTTTGCTTCTTTACTGCTTGCTGGCGCTACTGGGCGCCTGCCAGGCCGCGCCCGCCGAGCAGCCCGACACGCTGGTGAACCTGGCTACCGTGCAAAGCGGCCCTAGGGTGCAGGCCGACGAACTAGATGGCGCCATTCGGCAGCAGCCTCAGAATACGGCCCTGCTGGCTCGCCGTGCCAGCTTGCGCCTGGCCGCCGGTCAGCCCACCGCCGCCCTGCGCGACGTATCGGCCGCCCTTGCCATCGACGACCAGGATGGCGACTTGTATTACTTGCAGGCCCGCGCCCTGCGGGCCCTAGGGCGCCTAACTGAGGCGCTGACCGCCGCCCGCGCTGCCGCCGCCGCCGGCTACAACGCGCCCGAGCTACCTCTGCTGGAGGGCGAAACCCACTTGGCCGCCCACCAGTACGATGCCGCCCTGGCCAGCCTCGACCGCACCCTGCGCCTCGACCCCGACCAGCCGGCCGCCCTCTTCTACAAAGGTCTGGCCTACGCCGCCACCCAGGATACCGTGCAGGCCTTCGACTACCTGCGCGCCGCCCTGGCCCGCGACCCCCGCCAGCCCGAGATTCTGCACCAGCTGGCTTTTCTGAGTAATGCCTACCGGGTGCCTACCGATGCGGCCCGCTACGCCACCCTAGGGCTGCGCCTCGACTCGGCCTCGGGGGCGCTGCACTACGATTTTGGCCGCCAGCTGGAGCTGCAGGGCCGCCCCGACAGCGCCCTGCGCTACTACCGCCGCGCCCTGGTGCTCGACAGCACCCAGTACCGGGCCGACTACCGGCTGGCGCTGGCCGCCAGCGCCCACGGCCAGCGCCCCGCCGCCGTTATTCCGCACCTGCGCCGGGCCCTGCGCCGCAACCCGCGCCTGCCCCAGGCCCGGCAGCTGCTGGCCGAAGCCCTCGAAGCCCAGCGCCGCCTGCCCGAAGCCCTGCGGCAATACCGCATGCTGGTGCTCGAAAACCCCGGCAACACCCACTGGACTTACAAGGTGTGGACGCTGGGGCAGAAAGTGCAGTCCGCCCTGCCCGACAGCCTGCGCACCGGCCCGCGCTACTACCCACGCCCGGCCAGCCTCAGGCCCCGCCCCGCCGCCGAGGCGCTTTTGCCGTCCCGCTAGCCCCTAGGGCACTATCAAGCGAGTAGGTTGGTTTAGGAAGATGGCGTTTTGGCGCCGTCCGCGCTCCGCGCCCTCTGCGGGCAATCCGTTAGCGCCAGTCCGCCGAAAACCACCGCCCTAGTAACTTGCCGCCCCGTTTGCGACTTTCGCAGCGACTACCCCATGCTTCATATCACCCTCCCCGATGGCTCGGTCCGCCCGGTCGAGCCCGGCACGACTGGCTACGACCTGGCCGCTGGCATCAGCGAAGGCCTGGCCCGCAACGCCTTGGCAGTAAAAGTCAACGGTGAAATCCGCGACCTGCACCGCCCCTTCACCCAAGATGCCCAGGTGGAAATCCTTACCTGGAACGACGCCGGCGGCAAGCAGGCTTATTGGCATTCCTCGGCCCACCTCATGGCCGAAGCCCTCGAAGCGCTGTATCCCGGCGTAAAGCTGGCCATTGGCCCGGCCATCGAAAACGGCTTCTACTACGACGTGGACCTGGGCGAGGGCCGCACCATCAGCTCCGACGACTTTCCGCTCATTGAGAAGAAAATGCTGGAGCTGGCTAAAAACAAGAGCCGCTTCGAGCGCCGCGAGGTGCCCAAGGCCGAGGCCGTGGCCTACTTCACCGAGAAGCAGGACCCCTATAAACTCGAGCTGCTTGAAAACCTGGAGGACGGCAACATCACTTTCTACACCCAGGGCAGCTTCACCGACCTCTGCCGCGGCCCCCACATTCCGGATACCAGCCCCATTAAGGCGGCTAAAATCATGAATGTGGCCGGCGCGTACTGGCGCGGTGACGAGAAAAACAAGCAGCTCACGCGCCTCTACGGCATCACCTTCCCCAAGCAGAAGGACCTAACCGAGTACCTCGAAAAGCTGGAGGAAGCCAAGCGCCGCGACCACCGCAAGCTGGGCAAGGAGCTGGAGCTGTTCGCCTTCTCGGAGAAGGTGGGCGCCGGCCTGCCGCTGTGGCTGCCCAAGGGTACGGCCCTGCGCGAGCGCTTAGAGCAGTTTCTGCGCAAAGCCCAGGTAAAAGCTGGCTACCAGCCTGTGGTGACGCCCCACATCGGCGCCAAAGAGCTGTACGTGACCAGCGGCCACTACGAGAAGTACGGCGCCGACTCGTTTCAGCCCATCAAGACGCCCAACCCCGGCGAGGAGTTCTTCCTCAAGCCGATGAACTGCCCCCACCACTGCGAAATCTACCGCACCAAGCCCCGCAGCTACCGCGACCTGCCGGTGCGCCTGGCCGAGTTTGGCACCGTGTACCGCTACGAGCAGAGCGGCGAGCTGCACGGCCTAACCCGCGTGCGCGGCTTCACGCAGGATGATGCCCACATCTTCTGCCGCCCCGACCAGGTAATCGACGAGTTCAAGAAAGTCGTCGACTTGGTCTTGTACGTATTCAAGGCCCTAGGCTTCACCGAGTTCACGGCTCAGGTAAGCCTGCGCGACCCGGAGAATAAAGCCAAGTACATCGGCAGCGACGAGAACTGGACGATTGCCGAAAACGCTATCATCCAGGCGGCGGCCGAAAAGGGCCTAACCACCGTCACGGAGCTGGGCGAGGCGGCCTTCTACGGCCCCAAGCTCGACTTTATGGTGCGCGATGCCCTAGGGCGCCGCTGGCAGCTGGGCACAGTGCAGGTAGATTACAACCTGCCCGAGCGCTTCGACTTGGAATACGTGACGCCCGACAACACCCGCGCCCGCCCAGTGATGATTCACCGCGCGCCGTTTGGCTCTTTGGAGCGCTTCGTGGCCGTGCTCATCGAGCATACGGCCGGCAACTTCCCGCTCTGGCTCTCGCCCGAGCAGTTCACGGTGCTGCCCATCTCCGACAAATTTGCTGATTACGCCTACCAAGTAAAAGCCGCCTTGGAGGCGGCCGACCTGCGCGGCACCGTAGATGCCCGCGACGAGCGCATTGGCCGTAAAATCCGCGATGCGGAGCTGGCCAAAACGCCCTATTTGCTGGTAGTTGGCGAGAAAGAGGCGCAAGACAACTTGGTAAGCGTGCGCCGCCACGGTGAGGGCGACCTTGGCTCGATGCCGCTCGACGCCTTTATTAAAAGCGTGCAAAATCAAGTAGCCGAAGCTATGGGCTAGCTTGATTAGGATATACCAAGTAATTTTCCGATATTTGCCCCCCGAACGCCTGGCCATCCGCCGGGCGTTCCCCTTAAAAACATCTTTCCAGCCACATTTCAGCAGGAGGACTTTCGCCATAGCTACCCCGAATCGTCGATACGTGCCCCGCCAGCAGGTGGAGGAGCCGTTCAAAATCAATCAGAAAATCACCGCCCGCGAAGTTCGCCTGGTCGGTGATAATGTCGAGCAGGGTGTTTACCCGACCGACCAAGCCCGCAAAATGGCCCAGGACCAGAACCTGGACCTCGTGGAGATTTCGCCCACGGCTACGCCGCCCGTTTGCCGCGTCATCGACTACTCGAAATTTAAATACGAGCAGAAGAAAAAAACTCGTGAGCTGAAGGCTAAGCAAACCAAAGTTGTTCTTAAGGAGATTCGCTTCGGCCCCAATACCGACGACCACGACTTTGACTTTAAGCTCAAGCACGCGCAAGAGTTTTTAAAGGAAGGCGCCAAAATCAAGGCCTACGTGCACTTTGTAGGTCGTAGCATCGTCTTCAAGGAACGCGGTGAAATACTGCTGCTCAAGTTTGCCCAGGCCCTCGAGGACCTAGCCAAAGTGGAGCAGCTACCCAAGCTCGAAGGCAAGCGCATGTTTTTGTACCTGGCGCCCAAGGCCGTGGTAGTGGCCAAGGCCAAGCCGGCCCCCGCGCCGGCCAGCAAGGAAGCCAAGCCCGCCGCCCCGGCCAAAGAGGCTGCTCCCACACCCACCGAATAGCTCCCAACCTCTCCGGTTGTTGATGACTGCCGCCGCCTTAGCGAGGGCTAGGAGCCGGCGTCAGTTCCAAACAATCAATAATCAACCCCCAACCATGCCCAAAGTAAAAACCAAGTCGGGCGCCAAGAAGCGCTTTAAGCTCACCGGCACCGGCAAAGTGAAGCGCAAGCACGCCTTCAAGTCGCACATCCTCACCAAGAAAAGCACCAAGCGCAAGCGCGCCCTCACCCACGCCGGCCTCGTAAGCACCGCCGACATGAATCGGGTGAACCAGATGCTCAATATTTAATTATGAAGTAGAAATTATGAATCATGAGTTAGCTAGTTTGATGTAGCTAAGTGACTCGAAATCAATTCATAATTTTTGATTCGTAATTCATAATTATTTTCATCCCGGCTTCCGGCCGAAACTCAAGCTGCTGCTGAACCAGCGCGCCGGCTGCCAAAAAACAACTAGGTTACTATGCCCCGCAGTGTCAATCACGTGGCTTCGCGCCACCGCCGCAAAAAGGTAATGCGCCTCGCCAAAGGCTACTATGGCCGGCGCAAAAATGTCTGGACCGTCGCCAAAAACGCCGTTGAAAAAGGCTTGGTGTACGCTTACCGCGACCGTAAGGTAAAGAAGCGCGAGTTCCGCGCCCTCTGGATTCAGCGTATCAACGCTGGCGCCCGCGAGCATGGCCTCTCGTACTCGCAGCTGATGGGCGGCCTCAAAGCCGCTGGCATCGACCTCAACCGCAAGGTGCTGGCCGACCTCGCCCTCAACCATCCGGCTGCCTTCGCGGGCATCGTCGAGAAAGTGAAGTAAACGCGAGTGGTTCCACCCTCGGGGAGCCACTCACCCAAACTGCATCTGAAACGCGCTTGCCCCCTGGGAGGAGGTAGGCGCGTTTTTTGCTTTTAGCCCCCTGCCAAGCTTGCTGCTACTGCTAGCAATGCAAAAAAGCCGCTCCAGCTAAGCTGAAACGGCTTTTGAAAGTAGCGGGGACGAGAGTTGAACTCGTGACCTCAGGGTTATGAATCCTGTGCTCTAACCAACTGAGCTACCCCGCCGGGTGGTGTTTGGGAGCGCAAAGGTAGGAAAAAACTGTCTCTTTTCCCAATCTCTGCGCGCATAAATTCTTGTTTTTTGCCCACCAGGCCACTCTCGCAGCGGTAAGGGTCGGGCTCTTTTCTATAAAGTACCTATGCCTGAGTTAGTAACCAGCAAGCGCCGCTTCGAGCGCGAATACGCTATCAATGCCTCGCCGCGAATTCTGTTTCCTTACATTGCCTCTGCTTCGGGTTTGGCGCAGTGGTTTTGCGATGCTGCCCGCCTCGACCCCGACCATCGCCTGACCCTGGTGTGGGACCAGCAAAACCACTACGCCGAGGTGACCGCCGAGCGCCCCGGCCGCAGCATTCGCTACGTGTTTCTGGACGAGCACAAGCAGCCGAAAAGCGACGCTAGCTACCTGGATTTGACCCTCGAATCCTCACGCATTACGCAGGAAGTGTTTTTGCGAGTTACCGATTATTCCAGCCACTCCGACGAGGAGCAGCTGGAGCTGTGGGAGGGCCTGGTGCACCGCCTGCGCGAGCAAGTAAGCGGCGAGGCTGGCAACCGCCGTTAGTTTGTCGCCCCTGCACTATCGGTCCAACCGCTGCGTTGAGAAGCGGGCCTAGGCCCTGCGCTACTTATGCTTAAAAAACTCGATAAGCTGATAATTAAGGCTTTTGCCGGACCTTTCCTGCTCACGTTTGCGGTAGTAGAATTTATTTTCTTGACCCAAACGCTGCTCAAATACCTTGATGACCTGGTGGGCAAGGACCTAGGGTTGCTGGTATTCGTGAAGCTGCTGTTTTATTTCGCGGTGCTCATCGTGCCCATCTCGCTGCCGCTGGCAGTGCTGCTCTCGTCTTTGATGACCTACGGCAGCCTAGGCGAGCACCACGAGTTGACGGCCATCAAGTCGTCGGGCATTGCCCTCACGCGCATTCTGCGGCCGGTAATGCTGCTGAGCCTGGGGCTGGCGGCCGGCGGCTTTTGGTTTAATGAGCATATCGTGCCGAAAGCCAACCTGGGGGCCTATAGCTTGCTCTGGGACGTGCGACAGAAAAAGCTGGCCCTCGATATCCGGCCAGGCGTATTCTACAACGGTATTCCGGGCTTCACCATCAAGGTGGACAAGAAAGTGGGGCCCGAGCACGATATTCTGATGGGCGTTATGATATACGACCACCGGCAGCAGGGCGGCAACTCGACCATGATGCTGGCCGACTCGGGGCGCATGTTTACGCGGGCCAGCGGGCAGTACCTGGTTATGGAGCTGCATCGTGGCCATACCTACGTGGAGCAGCCCGACACCCGCGACCGCAACGCCGCCTCTTTTGCGCGTGAGGGCTTTAAGAAGAACGTGATAACGTTTTCGCTGGCTTCCTTTAACCTGAATAATACCAAGAAAGAGCTGTTTAAATCGAACCGGATGATGCTGACGATTCCGCAGCTTCGGCACGCTACCGATTCCATTCAGCAAAAGCTGCAGCACGAGCGCCGCCTGCTGCCCCTGCAGCTAAGTGGCTACTACACCTACATGCGGTTCGACACGGCGGGGCGGGGCCAGAACCGCCGGGCCGAGCGGCTGCAAGTAGCAGCCAACCGCTTACCGCCCCTTACGGTACAGGGTGCCGAGCAGGCCCTGTCGCGGGCGCGCAACGCGCAAGGCTTTATAGGGGCTACCTCGGCGCGGCTACTAGAAGTAGCCCACGACTCGGCCGAGCACCGCATCGAGATTTATAAGAAGTTTACCCAGTCGCTGGCCATCGTGCTCATGTTTCTGATTGGCGCACCCCTAGGGGCCATTATCAAGAAAGGCGGCATTGGAGTGCCCATTCTAGTGTCCATCGTGTTTTTCATCGTGTTCTACGTGTTCACGACCATGGGCGAGAAGTACGCCAAGGACTTTATTTTGCCCGTTTGGACCGGTACCTTCCTGCCCATTGCGGCGCTGCTGCCGTTTGGCTTATTCTTTCTTTACCAAGCCTATCACGACTCGGGCCTGCTTGAAACCGACTTCTGGCGGCGGCTGGCCCAGCGCCTGCCGCGCTTCCCCAAGCTGCGCCAGTTGGTGCTGCCGCAGCCCGCGCAGGGTTAGCAACACCGCGGGCCAATGCTTGCCAGGGGGCTAGGGCGCCTTGGAATCGTGAAAGTTTTCACGTACCTTTGCGCCCGCCTCGCGGTGCGGGGTGAGCTTTTCTTATTATTTCACAATCTAAGACGGGGTCAAACCTATCTGCCGATGATTCTCTCGACCGAGGCCAAGCAGGCCATCTTCGAAAAAAACAGCCTTCAGAAATCAAGCACCGATACCGGGTCGGCCGAGTCGCAAATTGCGCTGTTTACGCACCGCATTCAGCACCTGACCGAGCACCTCAAGGTGAACAAGAAGGACCACAGCACCCGCCTGGGTTTGCTGAAACTGGTTGGTAAGCGCCGCCGGATGCTCGATTACCTCCAGCACCGCGAGATTAACCGCTACCGCGCCATCATTAAGGAGCTGGGCATCCGTAAGTAAGCCCTTCGCCAATCAGCAGGGAGCCTTCACACCGAAGGTTCCCTGCTCTTTTTTTACCCCGTAGTGCTGCCCCGGACATGAGACGTGGAAGCCGGGCCTAGGGCCCTGGCCGAACCAGACCGCACCCGCTCATGTCTAGTCTAAAACGTCTCTTGTCTAATTCCCCACTGATGCCCGCTCCCCACGCGATTACCAAAACGCTGGCGCTGCCCGATGGCCGCCAGCTTTCCATTGAAACCGGCAAGCTCGCCAAATTTGCCGATGGCGCCGTCGTAGTGCGCCTCGGCGATACCATGCTGCTGGCCACCGTCGTATCGGCCCCCAGCCAGCGCGAAGGTGTTGACTTTCTGCCTTTGTCGGTTGACTACCAGGAAAAATTCGGCTCGGCCGGCAAAATCCCTGGCTCCTTTCAGCGCCGCGAAGGCCGCCTCTCCGACTACGAAATCCTGATTTGCCGCCTCGTGGACCGCATCCTGCGGCCCATGTTCCCCAAAGACTATCACTACGAGGTGCAGGTGATGATTAACCTCATCTCGGCCGACAAAGAAGTGCAGCCCGACGCGCTGGCCGCCCTGGCCGCTTCGGCCGCGCTCTCGATTTCGGATATTCCCTTTGCCGGTCCCATCTCGGAAGTGCGGGTGGCCCGCATCGACGGCCAGTTCCAGATTAACCCCAAAACCAGCGACTTGCAGCGCGCCGACATGGACCTCATCGTGGGTGCCACCGGCGACTCAGTAGCCATGGTAGAGGGCGAGATGCACGAGGTGAGCGAGGAAGAGATGGTAGCCGCTATCGCCTTCGCTCATGAGGCCATCAAGGCCCAGGTGCAGCTGCAGAAAGACTTGGCCGAGGCCGTGGGCCGCACGCCCGACGCCCAGCCCCGCGAATATCCTAAGTACGAGGAAAATGACGCGCTCAAGGCCCTCATTCACGAGGGTATCTACCAGGGTGCCTACGACGTGGCCCGCTCGGGCAACACTAGCAAGAGCGGCCGCAAGGAAGGTTTCTCGGGCGTTAAAAAGGCGTTCCTAGATAAGCTAGTGGCTGAGCAGCCCGAGCTGGACATGAAAATGTTTAGCCGCTACTACGGCTCGGCCGAGAAGAAAGCCATCCGCGACATGATGGTAAAAGAGCGCGTGCGCCTCGACGGCCGCCAGCTTACCGAAATTCGCCCCATCTGGTCGGAAATCAACTACCTGCCCGGCGCCCACGGCTCGGCCATCTTCACCCGCGGCGAAACCCAGAGCCTGACCACGGCCACCCTCGGCACCAAGCTCGATGAGCAAATCATCGACCAGCCGCTGACCAAGGGTTACAACCGCTTCATGCTGCACTACAACTTCCCTGGTTACTCGACCGGCGAGGTGAAGCCCAACCGCGGCGCCGGCCGCCGCGAAATTGGCCACGGCAACCTGGCCATGCGCTCGCTCAAGCAAGTGCTGCCGCCCGACGACGAAAACCCCTACACCATCCGCATCGTGTCGGACATTCTGGAGTCGAACGGCTCTAGCTCGATGGCCACCGTGTGCGCCGGCTCGCTGGCGCTGATGGACGCGGGCGTGAAAGTGCGCGCCGCCGTGGCGGGCATCGCCATGGGCCTCGTACAAGACAAGGAAACCGGCGAGTACGCCGTGCTGAGCGACATCCTAGGCGACGAGGACCACCTCGGTGACATGGACTTCAAAGTAACGGGCACCGAGAAAGGCATTTGCGCCTGCCAGATGGACATCAAAATCCAGGGCCTGAGCAACGAGATTCTGACCGCCGCGCTGCACCAGGCCCGCGAAGGCCGCCTGCACATCCTGCGCGAGATGGCTAAGACCATCGCCGCCCCGGCGCCCGAGCTGAAGGCCCATACGCCGCGCTCACACAAGATGCTGATTGACAAAGAGTTTATCGGCGCCGTAATCGGGCCGGGCGGCAAGGTCATCCAGCAGATTCAGAAGGATACCAACGCCACGGTTATCATCGAGGAGAAGGACGAGAAGGGCCACGTGAGCATCTATGCCGCCAACCAAGCCGATATGCAAGGTGCCATCGACCGCATCCGCGCCATTGCGGCCCAGCCCGAGGTGGGCGAGGTCTACAAAGGCAAGGTGCGCAGCATCCAGCCTTACGGTGCCTTCGTGGAAATTATGCCCGGCAAGGACGGCCTGCTGCACATCTCGGAAGTCACCCACGAGCGCATTGCCTCGCTGGAGGGCGTGCTCGAAGTAGGGCAGGACATCGACGTGAAGCTGGTGGATATCGATAAGAAAACCGGCAAGTACCGTTTGTCGCGCAAGGTGCTGCTGGCCAAGCCCGCCTAGGGCTTGGCGCAGAGCCTGAAGTAGTAAATACGGCGGGTGGGAAACGCTTTAACAAAGTTTCCCACCCTAGGCCGACTTTCCAAGCAAAAACGAGGGCTATGGAGTAACTTCCAAGCCTCTTTACGACTTCCTATATAAAATAGAACTTTCGGCCGCGTAAGCTCGTTGCTTACTATTAAACCGGCGGAAAGCTGGAGAATTTATGCGTTCTCACTTACCCTTTGAAAACTAGTTAATTAGCGCCGTTACCGATGAGACAGCTAAAAATCAGCAAGCAGATTACCAACCGCGAGAGCCAGTCGCTAGATAAGTACCTCCAGGAGATTGGTAAAGTGGACCTGCTGACGCCCGACGAAGAGGTAACGCTCGCCCAACGCATTCGCGACGGCGACCAGAAAGCGCTCGAAAAGCTTACTAAAGCTAACCTGCGCTTTGTGGTGTCGGTAGCCAAGCAGTACCAAAACCAGGGCCTTAGCCTTGGCGACCTCATTAACGAGGGCAACCTAGGCCTCATTAAAGCCGCCAAACGCTTTGATGAGACTCGGGGCTTTAAGTTCATCTCCTACGCCGTGTGGTGGATTCGCCAAAGCATTCTGCAGGCTTTGGCCGAGCAAAGCCGCATCGTGCGCCTGCCCCTGAATCGAGTGGGCTCGCTGAATAAAATCAGCAAGTCATTCTCGGAGCTGGAGCAGAAATTCGAGCGCGAGCCCTCGCCCGAAGAAATTGCTGAGGTGCTAGAGTTGACGACTTCGGAAGTGGTGGACACGCTGAAAATTTCGGGTCGTCACGTGTCGGTAGACGCACCGTTTGTGCAGGGCGAGGAAAACCGCTTGCTCGATGTGCTCGAAAACGAGGACGAAGAAACGCCCGACTCGGGGCTGATGAACGACTCGCTGCGCAAGGAAGTACAGCGCGCCCTCTCGACCCTGACCAAGCGCGAGGCCGACGTAATTACGCTCTACTTCGGGCTGAACGGCGAGGCTGCCCTGACGCTGGAAGAGATTGGCGAGAAATTTAATCTAACCCGCGAGCGGGTGCGCCAGATAAAAGAAAAGGCTATCCGCCGTCTGCGCCACACCTCGCGTTCGAAGGCGCTGAAGCCGTACTTAGGCTAAGACTTCCGCGTTATTTTTGCAATTGAAAACCCCGACCGTGAGGTTGGGGTTTTTTGTAGGGCGTCCGCTTGGTTTACGCCCACTTTATTGACTTTTTCATGGAACATATTCATTGCTTGATAATTGGGTCGGGCCCGGCGGGCTACACGGCCGCTATATATGCTGCGCGCGCCGGCCTGAAACCCGTTATGTATATGGGCCTGCAGCCCGGCGGGCAGCTAACCATCACCAACGATGTGGAGAACTTTCCGGGCTATCCGGATGGGGTGATGGGCCCGGAGATGATGGAAGACTTGAAAAAGCAGGCCGAGCGCTTCGGCACCGACATTCGCTACGGCATTGCTACCAAGGTGGACTTTTCGGCTTGCCCGCACAAAATCACCATTGACGAAACCACGGAGCTAACGGCCGACGCGGTAATTATTGCTACCGGGGCCTCGGCCAAGTGGCTGGGGCTGCCCTCGGAGGCGCGCCTCAACGGGGCGGGCGTGTCGGCCTGCGCGGTGTGCGATGGCTTTTTCTACCGCGGTAAAGACGTGGCGATTGTGGGCGCCGGCGACACGGCGGCCGAGGAGGCTTCGTACCTGGCTAATCTGTGCTCGAAAGTGTATATGCTGGTGCGTAAGGATGCCATGCGTGCTTCCAAGATTATGCAGAAGCGGGTGCTGGAAAACCCCAAGATTGAAGTGCTGTTCGATACCGTGACGGAGGAAATTTTGGGGGAGCATGCGGTGGAGGCTGTGCGGGTGAAGAACCTGATGAGCGGTGAGGAGAAGGAGATTCCCGTGCACGGCTTTTTCGTAGCTATTGGGCACGAGCCTAACTCCAAGATTTTTCAGGAATACCTGCACCACGACGAGCAGGGCTACTTGAAGACCCTGCCCGGCACCGCCAAGACCAACGTGGACGGCGTATTTGCCTGCGGCGACGTGCAGGACTTTACCTACCGGCAGGCCGTAACGGCCGCGGGTACCGGCTGCATGGCTGCCCTCGACGCCGAGCGCTACCTGGCTGGGCTGAAGAGCTAAAGGCTGAGCTGGTGCAGCCGACGCATACCGGCCGGCGACCTTTGCGCGTTAACTACCCCCTAGACTGCCGGCCGGGAACTGCCTGATGAGCGCTCCCGGCCGGTTTAGCGAGCTTGATTTGACTTCATTAAAGCACATTACCGGCCTGCTTCTGCTGTTGGCCTGCTTGCTGGTGGGGCCGTCGGCCTGGGCGCAGCACCGCAAGCCGCGGGCGCGAGCTGGTACGCCGCGCGCCCGCGGCGACTTTTTCCGGGCCAAGGCTCCCACCATGCGCTACGTGCGCCCCGACACGACTACCATCATCGAAACTGAGCAACTGCCCGATGAAAAGTCGGACGCTGCCAAGTCGATTTTTAACCCCGCTCGCAAGCTCAGCATCGTGAGCGAGGACACCACCACGCTCAACGAGGGCGGGCAGGAGATAGTGGAAATGTCTGACGAGGTGCTGATTGATACCTCGTGGGTGCGCGTGGCGGGCTACTATTCCATCTGGGACACGCATAATATTAATCCCTATCGGGTGGATGGGCGCCGCATCCGCGATACGCTGGTGCTGCACCTGACCGATGACGAGCGGCAGCGCTTTGCCAAAATGCCCCTGGCCACCACGCCCATTACCTCAGGCTTTACGTTTCGCTGGGGGCGCTGGCACTTTGGGGTCGATTTGGATTTGAATACCGGCGATTCGGTGCGGGCGGTATTTGATGGCGTGATGCGCATCAGCAAGTGGGATGGGGGCGGTTACGGAAACTATCTGCTTGTGCGCCATTATAATGGCCTTGAAACCCTCTATGGGCACTTGAGTAAGCCGCTGGTGCCGGTGGGCACCTTCGTGAAGGCCGGCCAGGTGATCGGCCTAGGCGGCAGCACGGGGCGCAGTACGGGCTCGCACCTGCACTTCGAGGTGCGCTACGAGGGCAATCCCATCAACCCGACCTACGTCTACAGCTTTCCCGAATACAAGCTGAAGAGCGAGACGTTTCGCATCACTTCTTCGCTGTTCAATTACTACAACCGGGCCCTAGGCGGCGGACGGGGCCGTAGCCGAAGTCGGAGCCGCGAGCCCGCTGCCGCCCGCCAAGTGGCCCTGCACCGGGTGCGCTCAGGGGATACACTCTCCGAAATTGCGGACCGCTACGGCGTGCGCGTCAGTACCCTTCAAAAGCTCAATCCGAAGCTGCGCGGTAAGCTCCAGCCCGGCCAAAAGCTGCGGGTTAAATAGACCACTGATTAGCGCGGATTTTAGCGAATTCCACGGATTTTGTGGACGCTCTGCTTTTTCTAGCGCCAGTAGCGGAAAATGGGTTTAAAGTAGCCATTTGTTAGCCGGCCAGTGGTTCCTGGCCAAATAAGGCAATGGTTACTAATTACAGCGGCTACTGCAACTGCTACTTATAGGTGCCGGCTACTAGCTAGCCGCGTAGCAAAACTGCTGAATGACAGCAGCGTATAAGGCCATCCACAAAATCCGTGAAATCCGTTAAAATCCGCGTAATCCGTGATTAAATTAGATATTCTGGCCCTTGGGGCCCACCCCGATGATGTGGAGATGTCGTGCTCGGGCACGCTGCTGGCAGCCGTAGCGGCGGGCAAAAAGGTAGGCATCGTCGATTTTACGCGGGGCGAGCTGGGCACCCGCGGCACCCCCCAGACCCGGGCAGCCGAAGCCGACGCTGCCAGCAAAATCCTGCGGCTAAGTGTTCGCGAAAACCTGGGCTTGCCCGATGGCTTTTTCCAAAATGACCGGGCGCACCAGCTGCCCCTCATTGCCGCGCTGCGGCGCTACCAGCCCGAGGTCGTGCTCTGCAATGCCATCAGCGACCGGCACCCCGACCACGGGCGCGGCGCCCAACTAGCCACCGACGCCTGCTTCCTGAGCGGCTTGCGCATGATTGAGACCCTAGGGGCCGATGGGCAGCCCCAGGCCGCCTGGCGCCCCAAGCACGTGTACCACTACATCCAGGACCGGCAGCTGGTGGCCGACTTTGTGGTGGATATTACCCCGCACTGGGCCGGCAAATGGGCCAGCATCAACGCCTACGGCACCCAGTTTTTTAACCCTAATGCCGACCCTGCTGCGCCGCAAACTTACTTGTCTGGTGATACTTTTCACCGCTTTATGGAAGCGCGGGCGCGTGAGTTTGGCCACCTGATAGGGGTGGAGTTTGGCGAAGGATTTACCGTGGAGAGAACTCTGGGGATAAAGGAGTTGGGTGACTTGGTTTAAAGTATTAAGTATTTTAAAAAGGCGGTCATGCTGAGCCCCGCGAAGCATCTCTACCGCATCGTCTAGGTGACGTTTGGTAGAGATGCTTCGCGGGGATCAGCATGACCGCTTGGCTTTTCGCCCTAGCCTAAAAAAGCTCGCCCTGCTGCCCGGCCGCCGGTAGCTCATCGGTAGGCTCGTCGGTTGCGCCGCCGGTGGGTAGTAGCGCCAGTAGCTCCTGCTCAGAGATGATGGGCACCTTGAGCGTGGTAGCTTTTTCGCGCTTGGCGGGGCCCATATTTTCGCCGGCTACCAGGTAGCTCAGCTTCTTGGAGATAGAGCCCGTGATTTTGCCGCCGTGCTGCTGAATGAGGTCCTGTAGCTGCTCGCGGCTGTAGTTTTCGAACACGCCCGACAGCACGAAGGTGAGGCCCGCCAGGCGGTCGCTCACGGCCCTAGGCGGCTCGCCGCTGGCTGCTAGCTGCACACCAGCGGCGGCCAGGCGCTGCACCAGCGCCTGATTTTCGGGCTGCTGGCTCCACAGCGCCACCGAGTCGGCAATCACGCCGCCTACCTCGGGCACGGCCGCCAACTCGGCGGCCGGCGCAGCCATAATAGCGGCCATGGTGCGGTAGTGCTGAGCCAGCTTTTGGGCCACCGTTTCGCCCACGTAGCGAATGCCCAGGCCAAAAAGCACGCGCTCGAAGGGCACGGTCTTGCTTTTTTCGATGCCCGCCAGCAGGTTGTCGATGGATTTCTCCCCTAGGCGCTCCAGGGTCACCAGCTCGGGGCGCCGCTGGGGCAGGTCGTAAATATCGGCGGGTGTATTCACCAAGCCCAGGTCGAAGAAGCGGCCCACGGTTTCGGCCCCTAAGCCGTCGATGTTCAGCGCCTTGCGCGACACGTAGTGCTCGAGCCGGGCCTTGCTCTGGGGTGGGCAGCCGCGCTCGTTGGGGCAGCGGAAGTGGGCCTCGCCCTCGGGGCGCACCAGCGGGGTGCCGCAGGCCGGGCACTCGGTGGGGAAGCGCACCGGGATGGCCTCGGCGGGCCGCGCGGCCAGGTCCACGCCTGTGATTTTGGGGATAATCTCGCCGCCTTTCTCCACAAAGACCATATCGCCCAGGCGCAAATCGAGCAGGGCTATCTGGTTGGCATTGTGCACGCTGGCGCGCTTGACAATGGTGCCGGCCAGCGGCACGGGGTCGAGCAGCGCCACGGGCGTGACGGCCCCCGTGCGGCCCACGTTGTAGATAATTTCGTTGAGGCGAGTGCGGGCCGCCGCCGTGGGGTACTTGTAGGCGATGGCCCAGCGCGGGCTTTTGGCGGTGAGGCCCAGCTGGTCCTGCTGGCGCAGGTCGTCTACCTTTATTACGATGCCGTCGGTGTTGACGGGCAGCTCGAAGCGCTTCTGGGCCCACTCGTGGATGTAGTCGAGCACCTCCTGCAGGTTGGCGCAACGCCGCCAGGTGGGCGACACCGGCAGGCCCCAGGCGGTGGCGGCCTCCAGGGCGGCGCTGTGGCTGGCAAAATGCCGGCCCGGCGTGAGCACCGAGTAGGCGTAGAAGCGCAGCCGCCGCGCCGCTACCAGGGTAGAATCCTGCAGCTTGAGGGCGCCACTGGCCGCGTTGCGCGGGTTGGCCAGCAGCGCCTCGCCGTTTTGCTCGCGCTCCTGGTTGAGGTCGTCGAATACCTGATTGGGCATGAACACCTCACCGCGCACCTCGGCGTCGGCCGGAAATTCGCCGTGCAGGTGCAAAGGCAGGGTACGAATAGTGCGCACGTTGGCCGTCACCACGTCGCCGCGAGTGCCGTCGCCGCGCGTCACGCCCTGGTGCAGCTCGCCATTTTCGTACCCTAGGCTCATCGCTACGCCGTCAAACTTTTGTTCGCACACGTAGGCGTAGGCCGCGCCTTCGAGGCCGCGCTGCACGCGCTCGTCAAACTCGCGCAGGTCGTCTTCCGAGTACGTGTTGCCTAAGCTCAGCATGGGGTAGCGGTGCGTAGCCTGGGCAAACTGCTTGGTGACGGTGCCACCCACGCGCTGGGTGGGCGAGTTGGGCGAGGCCAGGCTCGGGTAGTCCTTTTCAAGCTGAGTAAGCTCGGCCAACAGGCGGTCAAACTCCTGGTCACTCACCTCAGAGATGTCGTGCTGATAATACTGATTGTTAAGGTAATGCAGGCGTTGGGTGAGTGCCTGAATGCGGACTAGGGGTTCCATGTAAGTAAGCTGTTAGCTGGTAGCAGTTGGCCGTTAGCTTTGGGTGGGGTGCGGCTGAATAGGCTAGGGGACTACAACAAAAGAACGTCATGCTGAGCTTGCCGAAGCATCTCTACCGCATCGTATGGCGTGGTAGAGATGCTTCGGCAAGCTCAGCATGACGTTCTTTTGTTTCAGAAATTCGCTGGTAACTAGCAGCTAACGGCTACCAGCTGCGCGTAGGCGGGGTGCACGTAGGTGCTGCTGCCGCCTTGCTCGGCGGCTTTCTTACCCTGCTCCTCGGTGCGGGCGGGCGGCGCGTTGTCATCGGCGCCCGGCTGGCCCTGGGCCTCCTTGACTTCGGTCGGAATGATGGGCTCAGCCGGCGACTGGGGCTTGAAGCGGGCGATGAGCAAAAAGGCGATGGTGGCGGCGACAAACCAGAGGAAGAACTTCATAACGCAAAAACTAAACAACGTGACGCGGCAAACTTACGGCCGCCGCCGGGATGGTAGGCTACTTAAAGGGCTAGGGGTAGTTTAACGGCAAAACGCGTCGCGGGTAGGTAGCAAGCCGGCTGATTGGCCGCCAGGGCGTTGTTTTGCGTACCTGGCAGGAATTTCCAGCCCTATTTTTCACCTAGCCACCCACTCCTTCCCATGCCCGACCAACCCACCTCACTGGCCGAAACGGCCCTTAACCTGCTCGCCAAGCTCTCGGGCGGGGTCGAGCTGAACTTGTCGTTTGACCAGGTAGAACTGCAGGTGCCCAACCAGCAGACGCCCGGTGGCCCCGCTGCCACCTGGAAGCTCAACGGCGCCTTGCGCATCCGCACCAAGAGCGAGCCCGCGCCAGCCGCCCCCGCTGCGCCTACTGTGCGCGTCGACCCGCCCGCGCCTAGCGGCCGGCCGCAGCCCAGCTTCGGCGCCAACACTTCCGACGCGCTGCCGCGTGGCTAGTGGCCTCGACATCGAAGCCAGCCTGGTGCTAACCTGGCCGGGCGGGCACGAACTGCAGCTGGCGGCGGCGGGTTCGTATCTCATTCTCAACGTGCCCAGCCAGCAGGTGCTCGACCTCATAACGGCGGGCCCGCCGGGCGCCCCTAGGGCCGCCAAGCCAGCCAAGGCGCCCCGGCCCGACCCGCTGCAGGTGGTGCACGAGCTAGCCCGCGCCCTAGGGCTGGTGCTCGACTTGCGGGTGGGCGGCAAAACCTACGTCGTGTTTGGCCTGCCCGACCGCCGCAGCCCCAAAATCACGCTGAGCGCGGTGCTGGGCAAAATCGGCTCGTTCTTCAGCTAGGCCGGGTGGCGGGCTGGGTGGCAGCGTGGCCCTGGGGGCGGGTAGGGGCCTAGGTAAAAAATCCGGGCAAAAGGCTGCTGCGCCGCAACTTATTGGGGGCCGGGCAGCTTTAGGATATAGGAAATATACTAGCTTTAGAGCTGCCATTTTCGGCAGTTAGCTCCCACGTACAGCTATGCGGAACGCGCCTGATAATGAGCCTAATAAACCCATAGGGGCCGGCCGCCACCCCGCCCGCGAGTCGGCCTTTAGCCGCATCGAGCGCCTGCCGCCGCTGCAGTTAATGCTGTACCTGGCCCTGCTGGGCATTACGATACTATTTGGGGTGCTGGTGGCGCTGTACGCGGCCTCGCGGGGCTACAGCTCGCTGCCCATCGGCACGCACCCCTTTCCGCGCTACTTTTCGCTGAGCACGGTGGTGCTGCTGGTCTCGTCGTACACCCTGGCGCAGGCCCCGCGCCTGTACAAGGCCGACGACTTGCCCAATCTGGTGCGCTGCCTGGCGGCTACGCTGCTGCTGGGCTGCATTTTTAGCGGCCTGCAGGTACAGGGCTGGCGCGAGCTGATACAGCAGGGCGTTTTCTTCACTGGTGAGCGCAGCGGCACGTTCGTGTACGTTATTTCGGGCCTGCATGTGGCGCACGTGCTGGTGGGCCTGCTGGCGCTGCTGGCCCAGCTGCTGCGCACCGCCTACGCCGCCCGCGACGGCGTGCGGACGCTAGTGTTCATTCGCAACCCCTACTACCGCCGCCGGCTGCGGCTGCTCGGCATTTACTGGCACTTCATCGACGCGCTGTGGGTCGTGCTGTTCAGCGTGTTTCTGTTCCTCTACTAATCACGGATTACGCGGATTTTAGCGGATTTCACGGATTTTGTGGATGATTCGCCTAGGCCCCCGCTGCATGAAAAAGGCCGCTCCAAGGAGCGGTCTTTCCTGTCTTTTCTAATTTGACCTACTTTAGTAATAACTAAGTACGAACCCTAGCGCCGTCCACAAAATCCGTGAAATCCGCTAAAATCCGCGTAATCCGTGATTTATTGGATAACCTCCACCCAGCCTTTGTAGCGGCGGCCGGTGCTGTATATTAGGAGGTAGTAGTAGATGCCCGCGGTGCCCTCGCCGCCCCAGGTGAAGTTGCGGTCGGCGGACTGGTACACCTGGCGGCCCCAGCGCGTAAAGATGCGGATTTCGGAAAAGCGCGAGTCGCAGAAATCAGCTGGCAGGCTGCGCATCGTAAAAAGGCGGTTGGCCAGGTTGGCGCCGGTGGGCAGAATAAGGTTGGGCGGGTTGAACTGCGACGTGTCGGGGTTGATGACCTGAAAGCGCACCGTTTGGGTTTGGGGCTGCGGGCGGCAGGTAGTCTCCTGCAATTGGAACGTGACAGTGAGGATTTGCGCCTGCCCGCTCAACACGGTGCTGGCGTCGCAGGTGGGCTGCCAGGTAAAGGTGCCCGCCGCCTGGCCGGCCGGGCTAGGGGTGGTAGCCAAGCGCATGCCGGCCGCCGCCAGGTCGAAGTTGTCGCCGGCGGCGCTCAGCGCCAGCACGTCGCGGTCGGCGTCGAGGCCGGCCAGGGTGGCCGTGTAGGTTTGCCCTAGGGCTACCTTAATGAGCGGCGGGGGGCTAGGGCTGCCGCTGGCAGCGGCGCCCGCAAAGGTGGACGTGAGTACCGGGGGCGCGTTGGCGTAGTCTACCACGTAGGCCACGCGGAGGCTGGCGGCTGTTTGCGTGGTGTTGCAGGCCGAAGTCGAGCTGGCCCCAAACGTGAGGGTTTGCACCTGGCCCGGCGGCGTGGTCACGGCCGAGCAGCCCACCAGCCAGCTGAAGTGCCCCACCCGCCGGGTGCCCGCCTGGGCTTCCAGGGCCAGGGTGCCGCCCGCACCCCCGCTCATGGTCAGGCTGAGCGGGTCGGCGTCGGGGTCAGTGGCCGTTAGGTCGAAGGCCAGGGTTTGGCCCACGCGCAGGTGTAGGGGCTGGGCCGCGGCGGTGCTCACCAAGGTAGGCGGCGCGTTGGGCGGCAGCACGGCCGTGAAGGCCACGTGCACCGTGTCGTGTTTAGGCAGCGAGCAGCCGTTGTCGGCCACCAGCACGTCGAAGTGCCGCACCAGGCCGCGGGTATCAGCGCAGTCCGGAAAGCAGAGGCTGGCCACCAGCGTATCGGGCTGGCCGGCTACGTGCACCGTACCCGTGGTGGCGGTAGTGAAGGTGGGCATGGGCCCGGTATAGTCGCGGCTTAGCAGGCTGAGGGTCAGCCGCGAGCTGGCGTCGGGGTCGGTGAAGCGCAGGCGCACGCAGCGTGCACTGCCCGGCGTGAGGTGCAGCGTGTCGCGGCCGGGGCGGTACAGCACGTTGCCGGTGGGGCTGGGCAGCAGCGCCAGGCTAGGGGCGTGGTTGACGGGGCAGACCAGCACCTGGAGCTGGAAGTCGCGCCGCGTTTCGCCAATCTTGGTGCCCCGCCGAAACTCCTGGCAGCGCACCCCAAACACGAACAGCCCCGTGCGGCTGGGGCGCACCTGCAGCCGCCCCGTGCGCGCCCCAATAGTAAGGGCCGGGCTGCCCGGAATCTGGTTGAGTGTGCTCAGGCCGGGGTTCCAGTTCACCAGCGTGTAGGGGGCGGCCTGCGGGTCGGGCTTGGGCGTGGTGGCCGTGGCGTGGCCGTTGAGGGGCGTCACCAGGTCGTACACCAGCGAGTCGCCGTCGGGGTCCTGGCCCCCAAAATCATACGTAAACACCTCGCCCAGGCAGGCGTAGTCGGCCAGCGGTGGAAAGATGCGCGGCGTCGAGTCGCGGAAGGGTTGCCCACCGCGCACCACGGCTGGAAACTCCAGGTAAAACGTTTGGGCCGCCGCGCCGGGATTCACGATGTTGCCGATGGTCACGTTGCGGCAGCAGCGCTCCACGGCCGCGTAGTAGCCCTGCGCGCCGTTGTAGATGCCGGCCGGCAGGCTTAGGCGGCTGCGGTAAATCAGCTGCTTGGTGCTCAGCGAGCCCACCGTGCAGGCCGGGTTGGTGTAGGCCACGTAGGTGTTGCTGATGAGCGGCAGCACCAGCGTGGCCAGCTGCCGGTTGGTAGCCTTGTCGTAGATGCCGGCCGTCAGCTCGTCGTCGAGCGCGCCGGGGCTGCCGTTCACGGCGTCGAAGTACAGGTTCAGCGTCAGCTGGTAAGTGTCGCCGCTGATGTACTGCAAGTCCATTTCGCCGCCCACGATGTGGGTGGCCTGGGCGCGCAGGGCGGCCCCCAGCAGCAGGGCCAGCAGCCACCCCAGCCGCCAGTTACCCCCGCCCGGCCAGGAATTCGTCATCCACCTAAAGTAGCGATGTAGCATAGCGAAGCGAGAGGAGAAAGCTAGCGCGGGCCATCAGCGCCGTGGCAGCGCTGGGCGCTCACGCGCGGTTCAGTAAAATTGTTAGAATTTCCGTCAGAAATTACATGCGGCAACCTGAAAATCGACGGCCAGGCGCTGGGCCGCGCCCAATGCGCCGGCTGGCCCTAGGTACTTGGCCCGGCTAAACCCCGCGCTAGCAAGCACCAGGAGCTTGAGCTAGGCCCCGTTGCGCTAACGCCGCCCGTCCGCCTTTTAGTGCTACCCCCACCATGCAAAAATTTACCTTTTTTATCCTAGGGCTGCTCGGCTGGCTGGCCGCCCCGGCTGGCGCGCAGCGAGTGGGCTTCGACCCGGCGGGCGCCGACGCCCTAGGCTGCTACCAGGCCCGCGTGGCCGGCGCCCAGCGCCTCGCCGCAGCCGCGACGGTGCCGCTGCGCCACCGCCAAAAAATGGACCGCTACGACGTGCAGTGGTACAAGCTCGACCTGACGCTCGCCAATACCTCGCTCGGCGTGGCGGGCTCGGGGCTGCTGCGGGTGCGGGTGCGGCAGGCCCTCGACTCGGTGGCCTTCGAGCTGTACCAGGCGCCGGCCGGGGCCGCGGCCGGGGCCCCCACGCTGCTCATCGACTCGGTGGTGGCCGGTGGGCGGCGCTCGCCGGGTATTTTGCGCCAGGGCCAGGCCGTGACGGCCGCCCTGGCCCAGCCCGCACCCGCCGGCGCGGTGCTCGACGTGCGGGTGTATTACCACGGCACGGCGCCCTACGCCGGGCCCGCCGCGCCGGGCGCCGGCAACGGCCTGCGCCACTACAACGCCTACGGCCTAGGCGGCACCAGCTACCCCTACCAGGTGACGGCCAGCCTGACCGAGCCGTTTTTTGCCCACGAGTGGTTTCCCTGCAAGCAGGTGCTCACCGACAAGGCCGACTCGGCGGCCGTGTCCGTGACGACGGCCGCCACCAATAAGGTGGGCTCCAACGGGCTGCTGCGGCGCACGGTGGCGCTGCCCGGCGGCCAGGTGCGCTACGAGTGGAGCACCCGCCATCCCATTGACTACTACCTCATTTCGGTGGCCGTGGCGCCCTACGTCGAGGCCCTGAGCTACGCCAATCCCGCGGGTGGCCCTAGGGTGCCCGTCCTCGACTACCTCTACGACCAGCGCACCCTGGACTACTACCAGAGCCAACTCGCGCTCACGCCGGGCTTTATCGAAAACTACTCGCGGCTGGTGGGCACCTATTTCTTCGCCGACGAGAAATACGGCCACGCCCTAGCCCCCATTGGCGGCGGCATGGAGCACCAAACCATGACCACCCAGGACGGCTTCACCTTCACGCTGAACGCGCACGAGCTGTTCCACCAGTGGTTTGGCGACAACGTGACTTGCGCCTCGTGGCAGGATATCTGGCTCAACGAAGCCTTTGCCTCCTACGGCGAGTACTTGTCGCTGCAGGCCTTCGACACGCCCGCCGCCGCCCGCGCCTGGATGGACGACGCCCAGGCCCGCGCCCACCTCGACAATACCGGCACCGTGCTCGTGCCCGACACCACCAGCGCAGACCGCATTTTCAACTACAACCTGACCTATAAAAAAGGCGCCGCCGTGGTGCACCTGCTGCGCTACCTCTGCCAGGACGACGCCCGCTTTTTCCGGGTGCTGCGCACGTATCAGCAGCAGTACAGCGGCAGCACGGCCCGCACCGCCGATTTGCAGCGCCTGTTTGAGGCCGAGCTGGGCACCCCGCTCGACTATTTCTTTGCTCAGTGGTACCGCGGCCAGGGCTACCCCAGCTTGGCCGTGCGCTGGAACCAGGCCGGCAGCACCCTAGCCCTGCAAGTTACCGAAACCGTGACTACGCCCGCCGCCACCCCCTTTTTCCGCACCGACGTGGAGTATCAGCTCACCTTTGCGGACGGCAGCCAGCAGCTGCTGCGCCTGCCCCAAACCCAGGCCACCCAAACCTATACCGTGCCCGTGGGCGGTGCCGTGCAAAGCATTGTGGTAGACCCTAGCGGATGGCTGCCCGACCTGCCCGGCCCCGTGCAACACGATGCTACCCTGGTGCTGGCCACCCGCCCGGCCCAGGTCACCACGCTCGGCGCCTACCCCAATCCTTGCCGCGAACAGTTGAAAATCAGCGATTTGCCAGCTAGTATCGTCGCCGCTGAGGTGTATGATGCCCTGGGGCGCTTGGTGCTGCGCCAGCCCCTAGGGGCCGCGCCGCCCGTGCTGGTTACGGCTTCCCTGGCCCCCGGCCTCTACGTGCTGCGCCTGTTGAGTGCCGACGGCGCCGAGCTAGGCCGCCTACGCTTCGCCCGCGCCGAGTAGGTGGCAGTAGTGGGGGTAGCCCTAGAGTGGGAACAGAAAATAGCCCTAGGCCAATTCGTTGAATGACGCTCCCAATTAGAGAAGGCGCGCAAGGTGCGAAGTTGCCCCGCTGCAAAGGCTTCGGATAGGGTAAAGTCGTAGCGGCCTAGCCTATTGACGTATTCAGGCAGCAATGGCGAGAGGCGCGCCACCTCGTCCGGGTTCAGGACTTTTCGGTTGCTTGCCGCTACTCCAGCGCCTGCTGCTATAGCGGATGTTCCACAGCACCAAAGCGTTCACAGCTAGTTCTAACGCCCCTAACTAGTTCCCCTTCCCTCGCAGTAGTGCTGGCGCAGTTCCCCTTTCTCGCCATAGAAGGCGGCACGGGCCGGCGCGTGGCGACCATCGCCGTGGTTGAGCTGCACTGAGATGCGCCGCTGGCAGGTCTCATCGGGTTAGTCACCTATCCATTGGCGATTCTGAGCAGACAGCCTAACTTCCTCTCACTCGGCCCGCAAACTCAGCACGGGGTGGCGGCGGGCGGCTCGCCAGGCCTGCACGCTCACGGTGAGCCAGGCAATGAGTAGGGCCCCTAGGCCGGCCGCCGCGAAGTACCACCACTGCCACGCCACGCGGTAGGCGAAGCCCTCCAGCCACCGTTGCAGCAGCAGGTAGCTCAGGGGCAGCGCCAGCGCGATGGCCGCGACCACCAGCCAGGTCAGGCTGCTGGTCAATAGCCACACGATGCCCAGCTCGCTCGCGCCTAAGGCCTTGCGGATGCCGATTTCCTTGCGCCGCCGCTCGGCCGTGAATGCCGCCAGCCCCAACAGGCCTAGGGCCGAGATGAGAATGGCCAGCCCGGCGAAGTAGCGGGCGAGCACCGCCACCCGCCGCTCGGCCACGTACTGCGCCTGGTAGTCGACATCTAGAAACGAGTAGTCGAGCGTGAAGCCGGGGTTGTAGGCGGCGTACAGCTGCTGCAGCTGCGCAATCGTGGGCTGCTCCGCGCCTGGCTGGAGCTTGACCAGCACCGTATTTATCGAGGGGTCGAGCTGGAGCAGCAGGGGCTTGATTTTTTCGTGCAGCGACTCGTAGTGGAAGTCGCGGACCACGCCCACGATGCGGCCCCCGTCGAGCTGCTGGCCCACGGGGTCGGGCATGCCTAGGCTGGCCACCAGGGTCTGGTTGACGAGGATGGCGGCGCTGTCGGCGCGGAACTGCGGCGCAAAGCTGCGGCCGGCTACCAGGTGTATGCCCATCGTTTCCACCAGGTCGTAATTGACCAGCATCGTCGCGACGGGCAGGCGCCTGCCCCGCCAGCGCATCTCCTCCACGTGGCGCCCCCCTAGGAAGCCGCCCAACACACTGGACGCCTGCACGACGCCGGGCAACTTCCGCACCTCGGCCAGAAACGCTGCCTGCTGGCGCGCCGCCCGGCCGCCCGTATCGAAGCGGAGCACGTGGGCCTTGTCGTAGCCCAGCGGCTGGCGCTGCACAAAGGCCAGCTGCGCGTTGACGACCACCACGGCCACGATGAACAGCACCGAGAGCGTGAATTGCAGCACGACCAGGCCCTGCCGCGTCCACACATCGCCGGCCCGGGTCGGCACCTTGCCTTTGAGCACGGTCGCCGGCTGGAAACCCGACAGGTAGAACGCGGGGTAGCTGCCCGCCAGCAGCCCCGTACCCAGCGCCAGGGCCAGGCCGGCCGCCACCAGCGGCCACTCCCAGCGCAAGGTCAGCGGCTTGCCCGTCAGCGCGCTGAACTGCGGCAGCACGAGCTGCACCAGCCCCACGGCCACGACCAGGGCCAGCAAAGCCATTACCACCGACTCGGTCAGGTACTGTATTACCAGCGCGGCGCGGCTCGCCCCCAAGGCCTTGCGAATGCCCACTTCCTTGACCCGCCGCGAGGCCTTGGCGGTGAACAGGTTCATGAAATTGATGCTGGCAATCACCAGAATGAGCCCTGCAATCAGGGCAAACAGCCGCACATAGACAATGCGCCCCCCGGTAGCGACGCCGTTTTCGTAGGTGCCGTGCAGGTACCCCGCCGAGAACGGCCGCACGAACAGCGTGCGCCCCTGGGCCTGGGCCTGCGCCTGCGCGCTTTTGGTTTTCAGCAAGCCCGCCAGCTTAGCTTGAAACTGCGCGAGGTCGGCCCCCTGCTTCAAGGCCAGGTAAGTAGTGAAGGGGCCGTCGTCGTCCCACTTGATGACTTCGCCCAGATGCATCATGTTTTTGAACGCGGCAAACGGCAGCACGCAGTCGAATTGCTCGGACGAGTTGCGGGGCACGTCGGCAAACACCCCGGCCACCAGGCAGGTCTGCTTGCGGTCGGCCATTTGCCATTCCACGGCTTTGCCCAGGCTGTTCTGCGGCGACCGAAATAGCTTAGTAGCCAGGGCTTCGGAGAGCACAATGGCGTCTTTGTTCCGCAGCACCGTGGCGGGGGTGCCCACCAGCAGGGGGTAGGAAAATAGCTGGAAGAAGGCCGGGTCCGCGTATTTAGGGACGGCATTCAGGTGCTGGCCGCCCGCCGCCAGCGTGAAGCCGGGGAAAAAGGGGACCGGCGTGGTAGTGGCTACCAAGTCAAGCTCCGGCATTTCCCGCCGCAGGGCCTCGGCCAGCAGCGGGTTGGTACCGGTTTGGGTTTCGATGCCGGCGGCCGTGCGGCGGTTTTCCAGCACTTGGTAGAGACGGCTGTCCAGGACGTGGTAGCGGTCGAAGCTGCGCTCGTCGCTTACCCACAGGTAGATGAGCAGCGCGCAGGCCAGGCCGGTTGAGAGGCCAACCAGGTTGATGAAGAACGTGCCTTTGAACCGCTTGAAGTTGCGGTAGAGGAGCAGCAGGGGGTAGGGCAGCATGGGGAGGGATAATTATTGCGGTTCTCAGGTTCGTGTACATCGCCCACCCCGGCAGACCCCACCCCCGGCCCCTCCCCTCCGGGAGAGGGGAGGGGCCGGGGGTGGGGTCTGCCGGGGTGGGCGACTATGTATAGCGACTTGAGAACTGCTTTAGAATTGGCTGCGGCTGTGTTCCAGCACCACCTGCCCGTCGAGCAGGCGGACGACGCGCCGGGCGTACCGGGCGTCGTGCTCGGAGTGCGTGACCATGAGCACGGTGGTACCCGCCTCGTTCAGCTCGGTCAGCAGGCCCAGCACGTCGTGGCCGCTGGCCGAGTCGAGGTTGCCGGTGGGCTCGTCGGCCAGCAGCAGCGGCGGGGCGTTCACCACAGCGCGGGCCACGGCCGCGCGCTGCTGCTGCCCACCCGAGAGCTGCAACGGAAAGTGGTTGCGCCGGTGCAGCAGCTGCATCTTCTCCAGCACCTGTTCCACCCGCTGCCGCCGCTCGGCGGCCCCCACGCCGAGGTAGCGCAGGGGCAACTCCACGTTTTCGAACACTGTCAGTTCGTCAATCAAATTGAAGCTCTGAAACACAAAGCCCAGGCTGCGCTTGCGTAGCTCGGCCCGCTGGCGCTCGGAGTAGCGGCTGGTTTCGGTGCCCAGCAGTTGCAGGCTGCCGCCGTCGGGCTCGTCGAGCAAACCCAGCAGGTTGAGCAGCGTCGATTTGCCGCAGCCCGAGGGGCCCATGATGGCCACAAACTCCCCCTGCTCCACCGTCAGCGAGACGTGGTTCAGCGCCTTGGTTTGCACCTCCTCGGTGCGGTACACCTTTTCCAGGTTTTCGGTCTTAATCATGGGGTTCATGTTTTTAGGGTAAGCTGTCATGCTGAGCGGAGCGCAGCGCAGTCGAAGCATCTCTACCGCTTCGTTGCTAGTAGTAAAGAGTTAGTTCACCGGTAGAGATGCTTCGACTGCGCTGCGCTCAGCATGACGACCTATTTGAATCTTTAGTAAACCCTAGGGCCGGCCATTATCCAGCACCAGTTCCTGCTGGTCGGTGTAGCCTTCGTAGCTGGACGTTACCACCTGGTCGCCGGGTTGCAGGCCGGCCAGCACTTCGTAGTAGTCGGGGTTCTGCCGACCCAGCCGGATGGCCACCCGCTGGGCGCGGGTGCCGTCGGCCCCTAGCTTGAACGCCCAGTTGCCCACGGTTTGCTGATAAAAGCCGCCTTTTGGCAGCAGCACCGCCGGGGCCTTCGCGCTCAGCGCCAGCCGGATGGGCAAAGTCTGGCCCCGCCGCAGGCCCGGTGGCGGGGGGCCGGTAAAGGCCAGGTCAATTTGCAGGCCTTTGGCCACTTGGGCAAAGATTTTAGTCACGCGCAAGGCATACGCCTGGCCCTCCACCACCACTTCGCCCACTTGACCGGCCGCGATACGGGCAATGTAAAACTCGTCCACTGCGGCGTGCAGTTTCACGCCCGCCGGCGCGTCAATCTGCCCCAGGCGCTGGCCCCGGGTTTTGGCCTCGCCCACTTCGGCGGCCAGCGAGCTGAGGCGCCCGCCGATTGGGGCGCGCAGCAGCAGGTCGTCCAGCTGGCGCCGCATCAGGGCCAGGTTGCTGGTCATGCGCTGCACCGACTCCTGCATGGTGCCCAGCTGCTGCTGCATGGCGATAGAATCCTGGCGCAGGGTCTGCTGCGTGAGCTGCCGCCGGCGCAGCTGGTAGCGGTAGGCGTTCTGGCTTTGCAGGTAGTCTTGCCGCGCAATCACCTTCTGGTCGTAGAGCACCTGGTTGGTGTCGAACACCCGCCGGGCCTCGGCCAGCTGGAAGTCGATGTCGGCCAGCTGGTTTTGGCGCAGGATGCGGTTTTGCAGCAGCTGGGTGCGGGTGTTGCGCAGGTTGTTCATCAGGTCGTACACGGCCGTTTCGCGGTTTACCATTTCCAGCTGCAGGTCGGGGTTGGCTAGCCGGAGCAGGGGCTGGCCCGCCGTGAGGGTCGCGCCTTCCTCCACCAGTACTTGCTGCACGGTGCCGGCTTCCGGCGCATCCAGGTACACGGTGTGCAGGGGCTGCACCACCCCGTCGATAGCCGTAAACTCCTGAAAATTGCCCCGCGTAACGGAACTGATAGTCAGTCGGCTAGCCGCCACGTGCAGCCGCTGCCCCGGCCTAGGCCAGTAGCGCACGGCCGCGCCCGTGCCGGCCAGCACCAGGGCCCCCAGCCACCACCAGCGGGTGATAAACGACCACTTTTTCTTTGGTATCAGGACATCCATTTGGTTCGGCGCAGGCACTAGCCGCAAAAAGCTATCGGCCGCAGGTGCCAAGAATGATGCCTTACTCGCAAAGTATTGCTAATCAAAAGTCTAAATTTTAAGCTCTGGTTGCCAGCTTCCGCCAAGCGTCCGGTTCTGACACAGTTGACCGTTCGGTTCTGATACAGTCCGAATTCATTGCCAGACCAAAAACAGCCTGGCCGACTGAAACCCAATATTTTCCGAGGCCTGCACGGTTTATGTGGCCTGCCTTGGGCGGGTAACTGCCAGCCCCGACTTTTACGTTTTACCAAGCCGCTGCTTCATGAACCTTAAACACGCCCGCATCCTGGTGGTAGACGACGAGCGCGACGTGCTGTTCGCCCTCCAGTTGCTGCTCAAAAGTGAGGTGCGGGAAGTCGTGACGGAGCGCAACCCCGAGCTGCTGCTCTCCCTGCTCCGCCAGCAGCCCTTCGATGCCGTGCTGCTCGACATGAACTACCGCAGCGGCCAGGCGACGGGCAACGAGGGCTTCTACTGGCTAGGCCGCATCCGGGAGCACGCCCCCACCACGGCCGTACTCCTCCTTACGGCCTACGGCGACGTGCGCACGGCCGTGCGCGCCCTCAAGGCCGGTGCTACCGACTTCCTGCTCAAGCCCTGGCACAACGACCAGCTGCTGCAAACGCTGGCCGCCGCCCTCCAACCCACACCTAGCAGCAAAAGAGGGAGTAGCCCGAAGAAAGCAGCTGCGCCGGCCGCCGCTACTGCGCTACTCGGCGAGTCGGCCGCCATGCAGGAAGTGCGCGCCATCATTGAAAAGGTTGCTCCGACCGAAGCCAACGTGCTGCTGCTCGGCGAGAACGGCACGGGCAAGGAGCTGGCGGCCAGGTCCCTGCACGAGCAGTCGCGCCGCGCCGCCCGGCCCTTCGTGGCCGCCGACGTGGCCGCGCTCAGCGAGGGGCTATTTGAAAGCGAGCTGTTTGGGCACCTCAAGGGTGCGTTCACGGATGCCCAGGCTAGCCGCGTGGGCCGGTTCGAGGCGGCCACCGGCGGCACCTTGTTTCTGGACGAGATTGGCAACATCGGCCTGCCGCAGCAAGCCAAGCTGCTCACGGCCCTGCAAAACCGCCAGGTGGTGCCCGTGGGCAGCAACACCCCCGTGCCGGTGGACATCCGGCTGGTGTCGGCCACCAACGCCCCGCTGCACGCCCTGGTAGCCCGCGGTGCTTTCCGCCAGGACTTGATGTACCGCCTCAACACGGTCGAAATTACGCTGCCGCCCCTGCGCGAGCGGGCCGACGACGTGCCACTGCTGGCCCAGCACTTCGCGCAGATGTACGCCGCTCGCAACCGACAACCCGTGCCGGAATTCAGCGCCGCGGCCCTGCGCAAGCTTCGGGAACACCCCTGGCCCGGCAACGTGCGCGAGCTGCAACACGCCGTGGAGCGGGCCGTCATCCTAGGGGCCGGCCCCGTGCTGCTGCCGACCGATTTCTCGTTGCGGCCCCCCGAGTCGGTGGCTGCTTCTACGCCCGCGGCGACTGAGGCTGAGCCTGCGTTGCCGCTGCTGGAAGTAGAGAAAAACACCATTCAGCAGGCCATTGCGCGTCACCAGGGCAACCTCACCAAAGCGGCCAAAGAATTGGGCCTCACCCGCACCGCCCTCTACCGTCGGCTCGATAAGCATGATATTTAATGGCCTGGATATCCGCCTTTTGGGACGGTTGGTGCTGCTGGTAGCCGCGCTAGGCGGGGGCGGGTACACTGCGCTGCACCACGCCCACGGGCTAGCCCTAGGGTCCTTGCTGCTGCTGGTAGGGCTAGTTCTGGAGCTAACCCGCTATTTGACGCGCGGCCAGCAGGCGCTGGCCGACTTTACGCTGGCCCTCCAGTACCGGGATTTTTCGCGGCAGTACCCAGCGCAGTCCGTCCCGGCATCGCTGCGGCCCCTGTACGCGGCCTTTAATCAAGTTAACGCCACCTTTCGGGAGCTGCGGGCCGAGCGGGAAGGGCAGTTTCAGTACCTGCAAACTATCCTGGCCCTGCTTGATACGGGCATCGTGTCTTACGACGCGGCCGGTGCTGTGGCGTGGGTGAACGAAGCGTTTAAGCAGACGCTGCACCTGCCGTACCTGAAAAACATCCGGGCGCTGCAAGCCCGCCAGCCGGTTTTCTACGAAGCCATCTGCCGGGTGGTGCCCGGCCAACCCGTGGTGGTGAAGCTGACGGTGGGTCCTCAAACGGTGCAGCTGCTCGTATCGGCCACGCAGTTTAAGCTGCGCGGCGAAGCGTTTACGCTCCTGGCCTGCAAGAACGTGAGCCAGACCTTAGCTGATACTGAAACGGCCGCCTGGCAGCAGCTGCTCCGGGTGATGACGCACGAAATCATGAACTCAGTCGCCCCCATTGCCTCGCTGGCGGATTCGTTGGGCCGCCACGTGCAGCACGCCCGGCAACAAGAGGCTGCCACCGAACTGCTCGACGACGTGGGCACCGGCATCCGCATCATCCAGCAGCGTAGCGAAGGGCTGCTGCGCTTCGCCCAGGTGTACCGAGACTTTAGCACCATAGCCTCGCCACAGCGCACGACCCTCTACGTGCAGGAACTGTTCCAGACTACCCGGCAGCTCCTGGCGGAGCAGCTAGCCGCACAAGGCATCGAGGTTACTCTTAGCGTACGGCCCGCGCACCTCACCCTGCACGCCGACGGCCACCTGCTGGAGCAAGTGCTTATCAATCTGGTGCTCAATGCGGCGCAGGCGCTCGCGCAAATCCCCACCCCCCGCCTTAGCCTGCTGGCCTGGGCCGATGAGCAGGAGCGGGTAATTATTGAGGTAAAAGACAACGGGAGCGGCATACCGGCCGATGTGCTGGACAGCATCTTTATTCCTTTTTTCACCACCCGCCCCAACGGTTCCGGCATTGGACTGAGCCTGGCCAAGCAAATCATGCAGTTGCACCAGGGCAGCATTCAGGTGCATTCCGTGGCCGGGGCGGGCAGTGCGTTTCAGCTGTGGTTTCCCGGCTCAGTTACCTTCTAGGGGTATGGGCATATCCTACGTTATCTACTTAGGAGTTGCTCATGTATTTCCACTCATAAAGATAGAAATGCGCTAAGCAACGGTAGATGGTGGCCCGGCCGATGCCGATGTCCGATTTCAGCTACTGTCTTGTCCTGCTGTAAATAGAGCGTCTTGACTGCCTGGTCCGCCTTCCCTGGCGCCCTAGGGTCCGCCCCGTCGTTAGGCCGGCTTTGGTACGTTTGCTAATAAGGTTGCGCTTAGATTCAGCCTCGGTCGAGCTTCCACACCACAAGCGCGTTGCCCGGCCGCAGGCGGGTCAAGAGGTGCTGTAGCGCCGGCCGCCCTTTATACCAACGATGCTTTTTCCTGCGCCACTTCAGCACAACCATAAGCTTGCAAGGCATCGGTCTGGAGGTGCAACTCGTAATCAGCGGTGCTGACGCGGGCGTAACTAAAAACTAGGCGAAATTCTCAAGAAGTCAACGACACGTGGCTTGGTGAGAACAGAATAGGAGACAATTTCCGATACCTAATCCGTAGTTAGAGAAATAGAGGTAAATGGGCCGCTAAAACGTCCGTTTTTTGAGACAGTTGCCCACGTTGTCTTTTCCTACCGATATTTTCTGTTCCTCTTCTAGTGCTACCTCTAGTAGCGTGAAGTTCCTGCTTCGCGCTACTGCCTACGCCGCGAAGGCCTTAATCTGCGCCCGCTCGGCGGGGGTGGCGGCGGGCTCGTCGAACACGGCTTGCAGCAGGCCCTCGAACGACTGGGCGGGGGTGAAGTGCGCCTCGTGCACGGGGTTGGTGCTGAAGCGGATGAAGAGCGGTTCGCCATTGACGAGCACCAAATCGAGGTGCACCAGACCGAAGCGCTGGTTGCAGCGGCCGCTGTGGGTGCAGTCGGTGGGCTGGGGCTTAAAGAGCTGCTTCACCGTCAGCTCGCGCAGGTTGGCTTGCTCGCGCTGGCGGTGGTCGTGGCAGGCGCGGTAGTAGCCCAACTGCACCACGCGCGTGCCCAGCAGCTGAAACAGGTGCTCAAAATTGCCAGTACCCATGCTGGGCTCGTAAAAAAAAAGCGCGCCCTGCCGGTGCTCCTCGCGCAGCAGCTCTACGCGCGGTCCGCGCCGGCTCGCTATGCCGCCCTTCAGCAAGTGGTACGCCTTGTAGTAGGGGCCCAGCCAGTTGCGATACACGCGCCCCGCCAGCCAGGCCGCGTGGCGCTGGGCCTGGGCCGGCGTGGGCTCGGCGGCGGGCTGCCAGCCAGCGGCCGGCGCCCGGCGGCGCGCAAAAAGCTGTTGCAGAAAGTCGAGCACGAAAACCGTTTTAGCTGGGCAGGGGTGGTAGGACAAAAAACACTGGCTTGGGCAAATAGTTTCTGGCCCTAGGCCCGCACCAACCAAAAACAGCGCCCCGCTCAGTGAAGAGCAGGGCGCTGGCTATAGTGGGGACTGATAGGAGGCAGCAGCTTACTTCACCCGCGTCCAGGTTTGCGACTTGCCAATGAGCGAGAAGCCGATGTAGCCTTTTACTTCCATCGAGTTGGCGCTTTCCATCTTCATGTAGCACGAGTAGGTTTTGCCACTCTCCGGGTCGTATATCTTGCCGTTGTCCCACTTGTTATCGTCTTCGTAGCTAAAGCCTTGCATGAAGGGCAGGCCTAGGCGCGGGCGGTTGCGCAGCTTGGGGTCGGGGTTTTGGGTATCGAGCTTAGGCTTGCCGGTGGCCGGGTCGTTGGGCACGGTCAGGCTCACGATTTTGCCGCACAGCTTGTCGCCGCACTTGTAAATCTCGAAGGTGGCTTTTTTGTCCGCGTTCGTCCACACGCCCAGGGGGGAGAGGGTTTGGGCGGCGGCCCCGCAAGCCGCGCTAAGCCACAGGGCCAGCACGAAAAACAGCGATTTATACATGGGGTAGAAGGTGAAGAATAAATGAGGATACAAAGGTTGGACAAGAGTAGTGCCAAAACCTGCTCGGTTTTAGCCAGGCAATTATACGGCCAGAATGCACGTGGCCGTTTCGGCTGCCCCCTAGAGCCCCGCCACTGGGCCGCTTTTGGCGGCGGCCGCCTGGCTAAAATAATTGGACTGATACTGAGGACGGTGGCGCCCTAGGGCCAGGCCGGGGCCTAGGAAAAGCTAAAATATTTTGAACCTAAGCGCGCGCTGCTAACTTTACCACTCAGTAGCGAGTGCTACGGCCCCGCTCAAGCCGCCCTAAGTTGCTGGGAAGCGCGAACGAGGTTATGTGGAACTTTAAAGAAAGGAGGTACAAAATGTCTAGTAGTCCCAACCAAATCCTGCCGAGCCTGTCCAATGTAGTACGCGTCACCGCCGTACTCGCCTAACACACAGCTCGGCGGAGGGCACTGCGGTATCGCGGCTCCCTTTCGTTGGACAGGTCTTACTGTGAGACGCCGGCGCTGTACCCCAGCGTTGCCGCTCGGTAAGATTTGAAGGATTAGATGCCCGGTTGGCCCGGCGACACGCGTGAGCGGTTCGCTAAGGCCGACCGGGCATCGTTTTTTTAGGTTAGCCGAGGCACCAGCGTTGCTGGCGGTGCGGGAAGTTTGCTGCCTACCTTAGCGCTGCCTACGCTACTTACCCTGCCGCATGAGAAATGTTCGTTTGCTTGCGCTGTCGCTGCTGCTTGGCATGGGAAATTTAAGCCGGCCGGCCGCCGGCCAAACCGCTCGCGAGGTGCTAGCCAAGTACCAGGCGCGTCTGCAAGCTGCCCCGCTCATTGGCTACACCGTGCAGCGCATTGATACCTTTGGCAATGGGGATAGCTGGAACCATCGCGGCCGGGCGGTGTTGCAGCGCCGCGCGGGCAGCAAACTGCTTGGGGCCGCGTTTCGAGTTAGCCAAGTAGATAATGCGGCTACCTATTACTACAACGGCAACGTGGGCTTCGAACTGGATGACAAAGCCAAGACGTTTGAGCTGGCTGCCGCGCCCTACGCACCGAGCGTGCTAGGAAGCCCCGCCGGCCAAATGCTGGTGGAGGAGCTGCTCGCCATCGACTCTACTTACCAAAGCGTAACGTACCAGCCCGTGCCAGGTGGTGGCGGCACCCTGCATTTGCGCTACCCCGACAAGCCCCAGGCAGATGTGCTAAACCAGCATACTTACCTGGTGCTCGACGCTGCCACCGGCCTGCCGCGCACGGTCCGCACTACCATGGTGCGCTCGGGGCGCCGCTGGACGACCACCAAGCTGCTGACGGACCTACGCTTGAATGCGCCCGCCGACGCAGCTTATTTGCAGCAGCCCGATTTTCTAACTACTTACGCCGCCGAGCTGCCAGCTCCGCCGCCCGCGCCCACTCCCACGCTGGTGGCGCAGCCCGCCCCCGCGTTCGAACTGCGCAGCTTTGCCCAGGCCCTCGTAAAGCTGAGCAGCTACCGGGGCAAGGTAGTATTGCTGGACTTTTGGGAAACCAGCTGCGCTCCCTGCATCGGCTCGATGCCGCACGTGCAGCGCCTGCAAGATGAGCACCTGGGCAAGCTGGTGGTGCTGGGTATTTTGCTGGATACCGATGCCGCCGATACCGAGCGGGCGAAAGGAATTTTGCAGCGCCAGCACGCCCGGTATATTAATCTCGTGGGTACTGCCGCCATTGCCCGCACCTACCGCGTTGACAGCTTTCCGCGCTACTACGTTATTGGCAAAGACGGGCGCGTGGCAGCCACTCATGCTGGCGGTGGCAACTTGGAAGAGCTAGCCGCCGCAGTGAAGGCTGCGCTGGCCGAGTAATACCTACCTTATAATACCCGGCGCACCCCTAGGAAGCGAGTCTCGTAGCCGCTACCTTCTACCGCGCTCACCTTCACGCCCGACGCGCGCCGGGCCGAGGAGGCGTGCACGAAGCGCAGGGGCACCTCGCCTAGGGCCGAAATAACGATGCCCGCGTGGCCGGGCGTGGTGCTGCCCGGCGCCGTGCCGGCAAACACAACCAAGTCGCCGGGCTGGGCCTGGGCGCGCGCCACCGGGCGGCCCACGCCGATGAGCAGGGCCGTGGAGTGGGGCGTAGCCACGCCAAAGTGCCCGAACACGTATTGCACGAAGCCCGAGCAGTCGAAGCCGGTGCGGGGGCTGGTGCCAGCGTAGCAGTAGGCGGTGCCCTGCTGAGCGAGGGCGAAGCGCACGAGGCTATCGGCGCGGGTAGGAGCGGGGCCGGGCCTAGGGGCAGTGGGCGCCGATGGGCCGGCCGCACCCGCCGCAGCCCGCTGGGTTAGGGCGGCCGGTGCTGGCGGCTGGCTGAGGTGGTAGCCCAGGCCCAGCGCTCCCAGCAACCCAGTAAATACAAGCCAAATACTGCGCATGAAAAGGTAAAACGCGGCGCGGGCGGCAAAGTTCGGGGCCGCCCGGCCGCGGGGTGTGCAACGGCCGGGCGCGGGGTGCATCTTTGCAGGATGTTTGCAACTGCTTCTGCCTGGAGCCGCGCCGCCTTGGCGGCCGGCCTGCTGGCGGCCCTTCAACCCGCTGCCGCCCAAACCGTTAAAACCAAAACTAAAACCAAAGGTGGCGCTCCCGCCGCCGCGCTGGATACGCCGGCGGCCCCCCCAGGCAATGCCAGCCTGCACTACACCCTGGCCATGCCCGCCCCCCAAACGCACTATTTCGAAGTGCAACTGGACTTGCGGGGCTTCACCAGGGAGTACACTGACCTGAAAATGGCGGTGTGGGCGCCCGGCTCGTACCTCATTCGGGAATTTGAGCGCCACGTGGAGCGCCTGCAGGCCTCGGCCGACGGCCAGCCCCTGCGCGTGGAGAAGCTCGACAAGAACACCTGGCGCGTGTACAACCCGCGCCGGGGCAGCTTCCGCGTCAGCTACGGCGTGTATGCCAACGAGCTGAGCGTGCGCACCAGCTACATCGACGCCGACCACGGCTTTGCGTTGCCCAGCAGCGTGTTGATGTACCCGGCGGGCGCCAAGGAGCTGCCCAGCCAGGTGACGGTGCAGCCCGCCGCCGGCTGGGCTACCGTGAGCACCCCGCTGCGCCCGGTGGCGGGCATGCAGAAGTTCACCTACCAGGCCGCTAACTTCGACGAGCTGGCCGACTCGCCCATTGAAATTGGCAACCAGAAGGTGCTGAGCTTCACCACCCAGGGCACGCCGCACCAGATGGCCATGTACGGGCCCTACACCCTGCCCGACGAGGGCAAATTTCTGGCCGATATGAAGCGCGTGACCGAGGAGGCCCAGCGCGTGGTGGGTCAGAACCCCTTGGACCACTACGTGTTCATCGTGCACCACACGGAGGCCGGCGGCGGGGGCCTGGAGCACTTGTTCTCGACCACCCTAGGGGCGCGGCCGGGCACCTACGCCAGCGAGGTGGGCTACAAGAACTTTCTGCGCCTGGTGGCCCACGAGTACTTCCACCTCTGGAACGTGAAGCGCATCCGGCCCATCGCCCTAGGGCCCTTCGACTACGACAAGGAGAACTACACCCACATGCTGTGGGTGAGCGAGGGCCAGACCGAGTACATGGCCAACCAGATAACCGAGCGCGCCGGCTTCTACACTCCGCAGCAATACTTCGACCACCTGGCCACGACCCTGACGGCCGTAGAAAACACGCCCGGCAACAAGCTGCAGGCGGTAAGCGAGTCGAGCTTCGACGCCTGGATAAACTACTACCGGCCCGATGAGAACTCGGCCAACTCGGGCATCAGCTACTACGACAAGGGCGAACTGGTGGGCCTGATGCAGGACCTGCTGATAGTGCAGGCTACCAAGGGCGAGAAGCACTTGGACGACGTATTCCGGCTGCTCTACGAGAAGTACTACAAGGGCCTGAAGCGCGGCTTCACCGACCAGGAGTACCAGGATGCCGTGGCCCAGGTGGCGGGCCGGCGCTTCGACGACTTCTTCCAGAACTGCGTGTACGGCACCCGCACGCCCGACTACGCCACGGCCCTAGGCTACGTAGGCCTGACGCTAACCAGCGCCCCCAGCAGCCCGAACGGGGCCCTAGGGGCCAGCATCGTGAACCGCGGCGGGCACTACCTGGTGGCCACGGCTCGCCCCGGCGGCACTCCCGTGCGGCGCGACGGGGCGGCCTGGACGGGTGGCCTCAACGCGGGCGACGAAATACTGCAGCTCAACGGCGCCGCCCCCACCGACGAGGCCGTGAAGCAGGTGGTGAACGGCAGCCCGGTGGGCACGGTAGTGAAAATGCAAGTCAAGCACGGCGCCGAAACCCACGACCTCACCCTCACGCTGACCGCCGACCCCCTGCGCACCTACCAAATTCAACCCAACCCCCAGGCCACGCCCGAGCAGCAGCGCCTGCTGGCCAAGTGGCTGGGGAAATAGTAACTAATGACTAATTACTAGTGACTAACTACTAGTGACTAATGACTAGGAAGTGCTAAAAATCGGCCCTAGTCATTAGTCACTAGTAGTTAGTCATTAATCATTAATCCACAGGCCGTGGAAGCCTAGGGGGATGTTGTGGGGCAGGCGCCAACGGGCCAACGTGGTCAGGCTGGCGGCGTCGGCCACTAGTAGGTCGGTGGTGTGGGTGGCGGCGTCGAAGCGCAGGTAGGCGAGGTAGGCATCGTCCTCGGCGGTGGCCCCGGGGCGTGGAATGATGACGGGCTCGCTGCACAGCGTGGCGGGCTGGTAGGAGGTGCGGGCCTCGCCGGTGTGTACGTCGAGCTTCACCAGGTGGTCGAGCAGGGGCAGGGGGTGGCTGGGCGGGCGGCCGATGCTCCAGGCGTAGCGGTAGGGCTGGCCGGTGCGGGTGGGGTTTATTTCAGGCAGCTCGCCTTCGTAATCGCTCAGCGGCTGGCGCGCCACGGTGCCGGCGGCCAGGTCGAGCCGGAAGCGAGTGAAGCGGGCCTGGATGGCATCGTTGGGCAGGTTGCCCTTGAGGTAGGCCCGAATGCTGAGCGAGTCGGGGTAGTCGTCCAGCAGCAGCGCGTCGGCCACCAGCGTGCCATCGGCGTCCTGGTAACCATTTACGAAGTGGAAGACAAAGCAGAAATCGGTGGTTAAGCGGTGTACGGTACCATCGGGCGCCACTACCACTACTTGCGTGCCCTGCGTGCGGTCGACCCGGATGGAGGCGGCCGGCGAGGTGAGGCCCGAGAAGGCTCGCAGTACGTCGAACGCCACCGGCGTGAGAAAGAAAATCTGGTGCCCGCTCTGCGTCAGCAGGAAGTCGTGGGCGAAGGTGGCGGCGGGCATGGGCAGCGCGTGGGCCACCCGGGCCTGGCCGCCAGGGCTCACCTCGTAGAGCACCAGCCGGTGCGTGGTGCCCGCCACGGTGCCGAAGTTGTGCAGCACGCCGGTGGTGGGGTGCACCTTGGGGTGGGCCGAAAACGGCATTTCGGGCGTAATGCGCCGGTCGAGCCACGAAAACTTATTGCGCAGCACCCCGCCGTAGTCGAAGCGCCCTAGGGTGGCTAGCGTGGCTGGGTCGAGGGCGTGGGGCAGGCCGCCCTCCCAGAGGGCCAGCAGGTGGCCGCCGTGCTGCACCAGGCTGGTATTGGCGGTGTTTTTGAACTGCATCTTGCCAAAATTGGCGCGCAGCCCCCCCGGCAGGTTGGTGCCGAAGCTGCGGTAAAGCATCCGCCCAGCAGCTTCCTCGGCCACAAACTCGCGGGTGCGCACGTAGCGGTTGCGGTAGCGCACGCCGCCCTGCCCGTCGAACACGAAGCGCGCCACCATGCCGTCGCCGTCAAACAAGTGCTCATACACCACACCTTGGTGCTCAAAGCGCCCGTTGCCATTGCGCAGCAGCGTGCCCACTAGGTCGGGCGGCGGGGTGCCTTCCAGCAGCTCCAGCGGCTCGTTGTCGTACTCGGTGCTTACGCAGCGGTTGGCGGCGAGGTAAGCCCCTAGGGTGGGGTAGTGCTGAATAGGCATAGCGGCAGTTTTGGGGGCTAACGGCCGCCGCGCAAGAATAGTTAAAAGCAGGCTAGCGGATTTTCACTCGCTAAGGGCACCTACTCGCCGTGGCCGACGCGCACCACGATGCCATCCGAGTTCAGGCCGAAATAGATGTTTGAAGCAGCCACTGGCCCGTAAGAATATTCGTAGATAACGTCCCCATTAAAAGCAATTGAGCGCCTGCTGGGTGGGCCCATAACGCGCCGGGCCTGCGCCACGCCCATGCCCGGCCGGACGCGGTAGGAGTTTTGCCAATTTCGCCGGCCAGCGCGGGCTTCTGGGCCAAACCACAGCAGATAGCCCAGTGCGAACGTCCCTATCGCCCCTAGGCCCGCAATAGTTAATAAAGCGGGGCGAAAAAACGGGGGCATACTAAAGCGAAGAGGCATAGGCGCAATAGCTTGAAAAGTATCAGTTAAGCCCCGCTAAACACGTTCGCCCGCCGGCTACCCCTAGGGGCACCCGGCGGGCGAACGTGTTTAGCGGGCACTAAAAAGCTATTGCACCCGCGTGAGAGCCACTTGGCGCACCGGTGAAATAACGAGCGGCACCTTCTCCACCTTCACCGACGAGGTATCGAGGCCGAAGTACTGGGCCTCGCCCGAGATGAACTGCTTGAGGTAGAAATAGGCCTGCATCACCAGCTTCTCGAGGGTCGGGAACTCGTTTTCCACCGAGAGGTACTTCTCCAGTACCACGAAGCGGAAGTCGCCCACCACGTGCCGCTGGCTGAGCGAGGCGTAGCGCGAGGTGATGTCCACCTCCTTGTTGCGCACCAAGTCCTCCACCACCTTGCGGAAGAACAGGTTGATGCGCTGCTGCACCCGGAAGCCCAGCCGGAAGTTGATGCGGAACACGTCGTCTTGGGCCAGCTCCGTCACCTTATACTCCATGGTATAGGGCTCGTCGGTGGTATCGACGTGGATAAACCAGTAGATGTCGGCCCGCTTGGGGCGCTTCTGGAAGATGGAGTAAATGATTTTCTGCTCAATCTCGCTGGCTCGCTCGGCCGACGTCAGGAACACCAGGTGGGTGGCGTACTTGCCAATCGACTCGTCATTGCTGAGCTGCTTGAGGGGTTCGATGTAGGGCTCCATCTTCACGAAGTCGGTGAGGCGGCGCTTGATGTAGTACGACTTCAGCCACACGTACATCACGGCCATCAGGGCCAGGCCAATGAGCAGCGACACGTAGCCGCCCTTGGGAAATTTGAGCAGGTTGGCCACCAGAAACGAGCCTTCGATAACGCCGTACACCAGCACGAACAGCATTACCAGCGGCGTAGCCACGTGCTTGACCTTGCGCAGCCACACAGTGAGCAATATCGTGGTCATGAGCATAGTAAGCGTAATGGCCAGCCCGTAGGCCGCCTCCATGTTCGACGACTCGCGAAAGTGCAGCACCACCCCGATGCAGCCAATGAGCAGCAGCCGGTTCATGCTGGGCACGTACAGCTGGCCCTTCACGTCGGTGGGGTAATTGAGGCGCACCTTCGGCCACATATTCAGCCGAATAGCTTCGGCCACCAGGGTGAAGGAACCCGTGATAAGCGCCTGCGAGGCAATGATGGCCGCCACCGTAGCCAGCCCGATGCCGAAGAGTAGAAACCAGCCGGGCATCAACTCATAAAACGGGTTGCGGTCGCCGAGCTGCTTGCCTTGTTCCGTAAGTAGCCACGCGCCTTGGCCCAGGTAGTTAAGCAGCAGCGTAACCTTGACGAAAGTCCAGCTAATGCGAATGTTACCTTTGCCGCAGTGCCCCAGGTCGGAGTATAGTGCCTCGGCCCCGGTGGTGCACAGAAAAACCGACCCTAGGAGCCAGAAGCCGCTCGGATACTGGGTAAGCAACTGGTAGGCATAGTAGGGGTTGATAGCCTTGAGGATGACCGGATTATGGCCAATCCAGATGGTGCCCAGCACCCCGAGCATGGTAAACCACAAAAACATAATTGGCCCAAACGCCTTGCCCACTATCTGGGTACCAAAGCTTTGCAGCAGAAACAGCCCCGCAATAATGCCAATAACAATGTAGACGATGTAGTTCTGCGTCAGGCTCGGATACACCGCCTTGAGTCCTTCGATGGCCGAGGTAACCGAGATGGGTGGGGTGATAACGCCATCGGCCAGCAGCGACGCCCCGCCGACAATGGCCACCACCGACAGCCAGGCCCCGCGCCGCCGCACCAGGGCGTAGAGCGAGAAAATGCCTCCCTCGCCGTTGTTGTCGGCGTTGAGGGTAATGAGGACGTACTTGATGGTGGTTTGCAGCGTCAGCGTCCAGATAACGCACGAGATGCCCCCGAGCACCAGCAGCGGGTCAATCAGGCCCGGTGTTTGCCCGCTCTTGAGGATGGACGACATCACGTACAGCGGCGAGGTGCCAATGTCGCCGTAGATGATGCCCAGCGCGATGAGCAGGCCCGCCCCCGATACGGCGGTGTGGTCGTGCGCCTTGTGGGCCGTGGCTAGCTCGGGGGAAATGGTAGAAGAACTCATACGAAGGAAAAATAAGCGCTAGAAAGCTGACCCCACCGCCGCCCGGCGCGGGGCACCCAAAAGTAAAAATAGCGCGGCTTGGCGACCCAGGCGGCCAGCCGGTACCGCCGCGCGCCGCCTAAGCTAAACCAGGAAACGGCGCGCGAGCCAAGTGCTCAATCGGAAGGGGGTGGGGAAGGAGAAGTAGCGGCCAGCAGCCGCGCCGCTTCGGCAGCGGCGTAGTCGTGGGCGCGGGCAATGCGGCGATTTAGCTCGGCTATCAGGCGCTGCCAACCTGCGAGCTCGCCCGGCAGGGCGGCGTGGGCCGCGGGCTGCCCTAGGCGCCACAGGCGTAGGCGATTGGTGCCGCGCTGCCCGTAGGCCAGCAGCAGCGCCGTGGCCACCAGGCCCGCGGCGGCGGGCAGCGTGCGCAGCCAGTTCTGCAAAAAAGCAATTAGCACCATGGACAGCCCTAGGCCCCCCAGCAGCACCCACAGCACCCAGCGCACGTGCTGCACATCGGCTCGCTCTAGCTCGCGCAGGCTGTAGGCCTGGCCCAGCACCGTAAGCTGCGTATCGGTTAGCACGAAACGCCCGTCGGGGCTGCGTACTGGGGGTAGCGGTTCATGCGGTGGTGGGGCAGGCCAGGGTTCGGTAGCTTGCGCGAGTACAGGTTGTTCAGAGCTAATAGCTTGGCTACTGGTAGTTGAAGCATTGCTGGGGGCCGGCGCGTTGTCGCTAGTGGCCAGGCCGCCGGCCGCCGGGCTAGGGCTAGCGGGCAGCCGCCCCGCCGTACTGCTGCTAGCCCAGGTGGGGGCAGCAGCAGTAGGCGTGGGCGCGGCCACCCAACCAGGCCCTCAGTTGTTCACTTTCAGCAGCTCCACGTCAAAAATCAGCGCCGAATCGGGGCCGATGTCGCGGCCGGCGCCGCGCTTGCCGTAGGCCAGGTCCGAGGGGATATAGAGGCGCCACTTCGAGCCTTCGGGCATCAGCTGCAGGGCTTCCGTCCAGCCCCCAATCACCTGGTTTACGCCGAAGGTAGCCGGCTGGCCGCGCTGGTAGCTGCTGTCGAACACCTTGCCGTTGATGAGGGTGCCGTGGTAGTGGGTGGTTACCGACGCGCGCGGGCCGGGTTTGGGACCGCTGCCCTCGGTCAGCACTTCGTATTGCAGGCCGCTGGGCAGGGTCACTACGCCGGGCTTGTTGGCGTTTTCAGCCAGGAAGGCTTCGCCCTCCGCTTTGTTATTGTTCATGGAGTTTTGGTCTGAGGAATCGTCGTCATCATCTTCTTCGGCGCCGCCCAGCTGCTCTTGCAGCTGCTGCATGGCGGCCTGCATTTGGTCGGGACTGAGGCGTACGGGCTGGCCGGCCAGGCCTTCCTTGAGGGCGGCGGTCAGGATGTCAATATCCAGGTCGAGGCCTTGCTGGGAGAAGTTGCGGGCCAGGTCACGGCCAATTATGTAGCTGACCTGCTGCTGATTGGTGTCAAGTGTCACAAGAAAAACGTTAAGGCAACCGACTTCAATAAGAACGGCTGCGTGGAAGATTAGGGCCGCGAAGGTCGGCACTACGACCCGTTCTTACGCAAAAAGCCCCGCCGGGTAGGCGAGGCTCACGCAAGGGTGGGAGACCGCCCCGGCTTACAGGTAGTGATAATCCTGTTCGCCGTGCAGGTGAAAGGTCAGGTCGAGTTTAGCTAGCTGCAGGCTCAGCAAGCGGAGTGAGCCCAGGCCGCCGAGCAGCAGCAGCGACGACAAAGCGGTAGTCTTTTTCATCGGGTTAAGGGGGTTGATGTATCCGCAAAGATACGCCACGAGGGCGTAAATTTAGTAGGCGTGCCGAGTAGTTGGTAGTCAGCCAAGCCTACTTCTCCGAGGCAGCCAAGGCGGCAAATTCGGTTGCATTCTCCGCTAGCTGTAGCAAATGGCGCTGGGCATGTTGCGCCAGAAAGTACAGATACTCATAAACGTTCAGCTTGCCCAGGCCATTTACTGTCATGGTGGTTTGGTACAGTACGCCCTGCCCATCGGGCAGCCGGTCGAGGCAAGCCAGGGCCTGCACCAGCTGGTTGCGTAGCTGCTGGCGCACCTGCGGCAAGGGGGTGGGAAAATCGCGGGGCTCCATGTGCGCCGGCCGCAGCCAGGGAAAGGCGTGCAGCAAACCAATGGGGGCTAGGCGCGATGGGTTGAGGGGCTGGGCCGCCAGCTCGGCAGCCAACTCCAGGCCCCGGCTGTTGTGGAGCGCCTTGGCAGTGCCTTTTTCGATGAGGATTAGCAAATAGTGGTTGGTAAGGCCGACGTGGGTTAGGATTTCCCGGCCGCTCCAGCCCTGGTCGGCCGGCACGTAGTCCAGCAGCGCAGGCGGTTGGTCGAACCAGGTAGCCAGCGCCGCAAAAGTTGCTTGCATAAACGCGCGCAGGTCGGCCAGCTGATGATGGATATCCATATAATTACTATGCAGCGCGGCTAGCTGGTGTGGTCGGCCACAATCACCCACTGCCCACTTACGAGCTTGAAAACTAGTAGGAAATATCCGCCCAGGTCGCCGGCGGCCACGCCGGGCCGGGCCAGGTGCCAGTGGCCCACCACCTGCGCCGCGCCGGGCGCCAGCAGCGTAATGCGCAGCCCGCTAAAGTCGAGCTTCCCCATTTCGGCGGGCGTGGGATAGCGGTGCTGGTAGTTGGCCAGGGTGGTTTGCCAGCCGTAGGTCAGCCCGCTTTTGCCGATGAACACCAGCGAGTCGGAGTGCCAGTAGCCGGCCATAAAGCCCGGAATGTCGCCCCGGTTCCAGGCCGCCGTTTGGGTGGTGAGCACCTGGGCAATGGCCTGGCGCGGCGTGGGCGGTGCGGCCGGCAGGGGCCTAGGGGCTAATAGTAAACTGAGGGCAAAGGCGTTGAGCATAAGGACAGGAGTAAGCCAGCGGTACACTAGCGGCCCTAAAGAACGTCATGCTGAGCCTCGCGAAGCATCTCTCCCGCGTAACTAATTCCGGCCGTTAGGATTACTTACGCGGTAGAGATGCTTCGACAGGCTCAGCATGACGTTCTTTTTCATTGCTCGCTTTAACCACTCGCCGCCCCTAGGGCTACTTCAGCAGCTCGCTTACGTAGGCTGTGCCCCCTAGGGCCCGCATACGCTGCAACACGCGGCGCTGCTTGGCGCGGGCCTGGGGGCCGGGCTCGCCGGCCCGGAAGCGCAGCGGGTTGGGCAGCACGCCGGCCAGCAGGGCCGCTTCGGGGGCGCTCAGGGCGCGGGCCGACTTGTGGAAGTAGCGCTGGCTGGCCGCTTCTACCCCAAAGGTGCAGTCGCCCAGCTCGGCCACGCTCAAATACATTTCCATGATGCGGCGCTTGCTCCAAAGCAGCTCGATGAGCACCGTGAAGTAGGCCTCGGCGGCCTTGCGCACGTAGGAGCGGCCCTGCCACAAAAACACGTTTTTGGCCACCTGCTGCGAGATGGTGGAGCCGCCGCGCACGGGCTTGCCGGCGGCGCGGTTCCAGTTGTACTTGGCCGCGCGCCACATGCCGTCCACGTCGAAGCCGTGGTGCAGCAGAAAGCGCTGGTCCTCTGAGGCTACCACGGCCAGCGGCAGGCTAGGGGCCACCTCGTCGAGGGTGCTGAACCGGTAGTGGGCGTGGCGCGGGTCGGGCTGCACGCCGATGTAGCCCAGGCCCACCGGGGCGTGGGCGCGGCGGTCGAGCATGAGCCAGGTGGCGGGCGGCGGCACCCAGCGGTAGAGCAGCACCCAGGCCACCGACACCAGAAACAGCGCCGCCAGGCTTTGCAGGCCCACGCGCGCTGCCGTGCGCCAGGTAGGCAAAAGAGAGGTAAGGGGTTTACGCACAGCTTAGTACTTAACACGGGCCCTAGGGTGCGCGAGGCGGCTAGGACTGGCTTTTTTCGTCATCTTTGGTGGTAGCTACCCGCACCTGCGCCAGGCCGGCAGCCGTTATCAGCCCGCACTGGGCGGCGTGGGTGGCGGCGGCCAGGTAGTCGGTTACCAGCAGCATCTCCACGCCGGTGTCGCGGCGCAGGGCGGCGGCAATGGGCGCCACCGGCGTGCTGCGCTTGGGCACGCCCACGTCGCGGATATACACCACCCGCACCCGGCCGGGGTGGCGGCGCACCACCTCGGCGTAGATAACGGGGTCTTGCTGGCCATTATCGCCGAGCAGCACGAAGCTCAGGTGCGGATAAGTATCGAGTACCTGGTTGATTTCCTTGAGCTTATGGTGGTGGTGGCTGGAGGCCGGGGCCGCCTCGCCCTCGGCTAGCACCGGGCGGCCGATGAGGGTGTCGCGCAGCAGCAGGGGCCCTGGCGGAATGCCGCGCAGCCGTAAAAAGTCAATCAGCACGTCGTACAGGTTCCAGGGCGAGGAGCTGACGTAGAAAAACGGGTTATCGGGCCGCTCGCTAAGGCCGCGCAGCAGCGCCTGGTAGAAGGCCGCTACGCCCGCCAGAGGCTCGTGCGAGTAGGCATTGCGCAGCAGCACCGTGCGCAGCATTCGCCACATGTGGGTGGCGCGGGTCACAATCACGGTGTCGTCGAGGTCAGAAATAACCCCAAACTCGGCCGTGGGCGGCGGAATGAGCACCTCGGCCGTAGCGCGCACCGTGCCGTGCAGCCCCCGAAAGCGGTAGGGCAGCCGGCTGAGCTGCGCCGGCACCGGGTGCCAGAGGTAGTCGTGGGCCGGCGGCATGCTCGGCGGGTCGATGACCAGCGTAAAATACCCTTCCGAATCGGTGGTGACGTAGTAATCGTGGCCGCCGGGCAAGCATAGCAGCACCCGCGCCCCCGGAATTTCGCGGCTGTTGAAGCGCCGGTACATGGCCTGGAAGTTGCGCCAGGGCGAGTCGGCCTCGGTTTGGGGCGTCAGGCCGCGGTCGGCCAGCAGGCGGCCCTTCACGTAGAGGCGGTGCGGCGTGCCGTAGCTGCGGTACACGTCGAGGTGCAGCGGGCGCAGGCGCCCCAGGCGGGCCGCCCAGCGCGTGATGGCCGCGTCGGCCCATTCAAAGGCATCCGATAGCCATTGCCGTACATCCATCCGGCAAACCTACGGCCGGCGGGGCCATTCGAGCCCGGCGAAGAGTAGCTGGTAGCCCGCCCCGGCTAGCCTGCCAGCCAGTGCCGCACTTTAGCGAGCCAGAATGAGCGGCCAGCGGCAGCCGGCGCGCCCAACTGGCCGGTACGCTCAAAATGCTGCATCAGGGTGCTAATAGAAACTTGATTTTCAGCTAGCAACGTGGCCAGTAAGGAACTGGGCACCTGGGCGGCGGCTAGCAGGAAGTGGCACGGCAGCACCTCGGCCGCGCGGTAGTGGCGCGCTACCGTCTTGGTCTTGCGCAGCGCCCGCTCGCATTCTTTGAGCAGGGGCAAGCTGCCGGCCGCCGCAAGGGGCGGCCCTGCCCGCAGCTGCTCGGTAAAAGCCGTGAGGGCACGGGCATTGCCAAAAAGCACGTCGCGCAGCGACCAAAAAGGGTACAGCTGGCAGTCGGCCAGCAGCAGGTGCAGCGTCGACACGTAGTCGCAGCCTAGGTGCAGGGCCACCTGGCGCGACTCGGCAATAACGCGCTGCATCTCAACGGAAAACCGGACGGAAGCCATGACAAAAACTAGAACGAAAAGGTAGCGGCAGCGGCTAAAGTAACGGCCGCCAACCAACGGCCCAGCTACGGCCGGAAGTGGCCGGGGCCGCGACACCCACCCGAAGCTTTGCTACCCGTTGCCGCCGCTTACGTACACGTTGCCATCCGTTAGCCTGTTCTACCCGCAATGCCCACCGCTGCCGCCCCCACCGCCCCTAGGGCCAAAACCCCCAAGAAACACCTGCCGCCCGTGCACGACCTGGCGGCCCACGAGCTATACAAAGACCCCGCCCACCAGGCCGAGCTGGCGGGCCTGCGCTACACCACCGACCACGGCCCCGGCCTGCGCCGCGAGGCCCTAGGGGGCAAGGGCGAGTTTGCGTACTTCGACGCTAAGGGCCATAAAATTGAAGACGAAAAGACGCTGGCCCGCATCCATAGCTTCGTGATTCCGCCGGCCTGGACCGACGTGTGGATTGCGCCCAACCCCAAGTTTCACTTGCAGGTGACGGGCCACGACGCGGCCGGCCGCAAGCAGTACCGCTACCACCCGGCCTGGGACGTGGCCCGCTCGCTCACCAAGTTCTCGCGTCTGCTCGCCTTCGGCCAGAAGCTGGGCGAGCTGCGCCAGCAGCTGCAAAAGGACCTCAAGCGCCCCGGCCTCGACCGCGACAAGGTGGTGGCCCTGGTGCTCACGCTCATGGACCAGTCGTTTATCCGCGTCGGCAACGAGGAGTACGCCAAGAAAAATAAGAGCTACGGCCTCACCACGCTGCTCGACGACCACGCCGAGATTCACGGCCAGGATGTGCGCTTCAAGTTTGTGGGCAAGAAGGGCGTGGCGCACGACGTGACGGTGCACGACCGCAAGCTGGCCCAGCTGGTGCGCAAGTGCCAGGATATTCCCGGCCAGCACCTGTTTCAGTTTTATACCCCCGACGGCCAGCACCACTCCCTGGAGTCGGGCCACGTGAACGACTACTTGCATCAGCACACGGGTATGCAGCTATCGGCCAAGGACTTCCGCACCTGGGGCGGCACCGTAAAAATGGTAGAGTGCCTAGAGCAAGTGCTTAATGCGGAGCCCGACTTAGCGCCCGAAAAAGCCATCCGCAAATCAGTGAAGGAAGTGGCCGGGCGCCTGGGCAATACGCCCACCGTGTGCTCGAAATACTACATCCATCCCCAAGTAGTGGAGCTGTTCAAGTCGGGCCGCCTCATCGAGTACTTGCGCCGCCACGACGCCGACCCCAAAGACCAGGACGCCCTTTCGCCCACCGAGCACCTGGTGCTGGAAATGCTGGCGGAGGTTTAAAGAATAGGGCAAAAAAGGCGGTCATGCTGAGCCCCGCGAAGCATGACCGCCTTCCACTTACTGTCAACTATAACTCACTCGTCCTCCAGCCTGTCATACGGATAGAACTGCTCGTGCTTGTTCTTGGGCTCGGGGCGGTTAAGGCGGCCGTTGGCTTCCTCCTCGTAGCGCAGGCGGCGGCGCGAGGGGGCGCGCAGCACGTCGGGCCCGGCCCCGGCGTGAATGACCAGCCGCAGGCCCCGCGCGCCGCTCACCTCAAACAGGTCGCGGCTTTCGAGGCCTTCCAGGGTTAGGCGCTTGGTTTCGCGGGTGTAGAAGGTGCGCTGATAGTAGAGCGAATCGGGCCCTAGGGTGCGGCTGTACACCTGCACGGTGGTGGAGTCGGGCGCGCGGCGCACCACGAAGTGGTCGGGCTGGTTGGTGCCGGCCACCACCGGGCGCTCGGCCTTGAGGCGATAGTAGCGGGCGGCCACGGCGGGCAGCGCGTCGCGGCGGGCTTGCAGGTCGCGCAGCAGCCTAGGGCCTTCCAGGGCGTACACGGCGGGCGGCAGCCGGCGCACGGCGCGGGCCAGTACCGAGTCGGGCAGGCGCTGGCGGGTGCGCTCGGCGGCAGCCACGAAGTCGCGCTGCGTTAGCTCGTTCAGCCCGCGCTGGTCTACGTAGCGGCCCTGCCCAGTGAGGGCCACCAGGTCGTGGTAGCGGTGGCGAAACGTAACGAGGTGGCGCACCAGAACCCGGCGCGTCAGCAGCCAGGGAATTGTTCCGTCGGCCAGGCGAAAAAACACCTGGTCGCGGTCTTTGGGCACCGGCGCAAACAGGTGGCGCGTGGCCGGGGCGGCCGGGTCGGGGCTCAGGGCCCACTGCCACTGCCCGGCGTGGCGGTCCCAGTCGCCCACCAGCACGTCGAGCAGGCGGGCCTGCAACAGGGCGGGCTGGTCGGGGCGGTAGTGGGGGTCCTCGTAGAGCAGCTTGCGCATATCCTCATCACTAAGGAAATCGGTGGCCTGGGGCAGCAGCGGCGAGTAGGCCCGCTTGCTGCTATACTTCTCCTCCAGCAGCGCCAGCTTGCCGCGCAGGCGCTGGTTGGCCTCGGCCGAGCCCAACTGCTGCTCCTCAGGCGGCACGTACTCGAGCCGCGGGTGGGTATGGGGCACGCCCAGGGCCTGGGCCAGGGGCGCCACCACCAGCGCCCCATAGCCTAGGCCGGCCGAGGTGGCATCGCGCAGGGCGTTGGCCACGAAGGTGCGCTGCCAAAACTTGGGCAGAATGCGTGAGGGGTCTTTGTCGATGCTGCGCAGGGCGTAGCTGCGGCCGTCGGCCCCCTTGAGCGTGAGGCTGGTAGTTTGGAAGCCGCCCCCCAGCTTGGTGGGCGTGAGGGGCCCGGCAGTGGGCCAGGCCGTTGCCAGATGAAGCACCGGCACCCGCACCGGCGCTGCCCAGGCGGCCCGGTGGTGGCGGCCCACCAGCACGGTGTTGACAAAGCCGTGCTGGGCGTACTGGCGGCCGGCGGTGGCCCATACGCTGTCGGCGGTGTTGGGGCGGGCGGCGCTGGGGGCGGGCACCACGGCATCGCGCTGAAAGTAGTGCCGCTTGGCGCAACCGGCCAGCCCCAGCGAGCCAGCAATTGATAACAAGAACGTAACAGTACGCAAAGCAGGCGAAAGTTAGGCTGGTAGAAACCGCCCCGCGGGGCAGGTGGCGTATTAACGTAGCCTATTTTAAAAAAGATAAGCTTAACAGGCTTTCCCGCCCCGGTGGCCGGCGGCTGGCCCCGAGCCGTTTCAGGGTCCGGGTAAAGTAGGAGCGGGGTTGGCTGCCGCTCGTCGTTGTAGCGATTGTGCTGAAATTACTTTAGCAGCGCAGGCGACGGGTGGCGGCCAGGCCAGCCCCTACTTTACGGTACCCGACCTACGCATTTGCGGCAGGGTAACCGCAACGGCGTAAGCTGCGCTATAAAGCGGCAGCAAGGTACTGCGCGGCGCGGGGGCCTAGGGGTCCCGGCTGCTCGTAGGCGGTTGCTCGGCGCCTATCTTGCACTAATCTGCCAATTTTTGGTAGAATTCGATTTGTCATTTTGGGCCGCCGTGGCTTAGAACGGGCTGCTTTTTCCGCGTGTCACCAATAAGATTTCGTGCGCTGTGTCGCCGCTGGCCGCTCGGTGTGGTTGCGGGCCTGGTGGCGCTGGGAATGCTGGCTGGGGGCTGCGGCCAGCCCGCGCCCCCGGCGGCGGCGCCCGTTTTTAGTGCTGACTCCAGCGTGGTGCGGGTGGCGCCCAGCGCCGCTTATGCCCGGCGCGGATGGTGGTGGCGGCGCTTGTGGGGGCAGCACTACCGCACGCTGTGGGCCGCGCCCGTGGCGGCTCCGGTGCTGCGCCTGGGCGCGGCCGGCCTCACGCCCGAGCGGGTGGGCGGCAGCTTCCAAACCAATGTGCTGCGCCTGCGCGCGGCCGACGGGCGTTGGCTGGTGCTGCGCTCGGTGGATAAGGACCTGAGCCGCACCCTGGGCAATAACTGGCTCGACCGCCTGGTGGCGCCGGTGCTGCGCGACCAAACCTGCGCCGCCCCGCCCTACGGCGCCTACGTGGCGGCCGAGCTGGCCCACGCGGCGGGCGTGCGCCACACCAATCCGCGCCTGGTGTATTGGCAGCCCGAGGCAGCCCTAGGGCCCCTGCGCCCGCGGTTTCGGGCGGGCCTATACTTGCTGGAAGAGCGGCCTGAGGGCCGCCAACTGCCCGCCTCCTCCTTCGGGGCGGCTAGCCGGGTGGTAGGCTCGGGCGACATGCTGGGCGCGGTGCTGACCCAGCCCGGCGCCCGCGCCGCGCCGCGCGCCTACCTGCGCGCCCGCCTGCTCGACCTGCTGGTGGGCGACTGGAGCCGCCGAGCCGACCAGTGGCGCTGGGCGGCCGTGGCCGACGGCCGCCAAACCGTGTTTCAACCCATTCCGCGCGACCGGGACCAGGCGTTTTTTCGGTTTGACGATGGCTGGCTGACGCGGGTGATTTCATGGCTGCGCCCGCGCTACCAAACCTTTAATCCCCACCTGGTGGCGGCCGACGTGCGCGCCCTCACCGTCACGGCCCGCCCCCTCGACCACACCCTGCTGGCACTGGTGCCCGAAGCCGTATTCGTGGCCGAGGCCGATTCGCTCGTGCGCCGCCTGCCCGATGCCGTGCTGGGGCGCGCCCTGGCCGCCGCGCCCCCCGAGGTGCGGGCCAGCTTCACGGCGGCGCTGCTGCCCGCCCTGCGCGCGCGCCGCGACGCCCTGCCCGCCGTGGCCCGCCGCTACTACGAAGTGCTGCAAGCTGAACCCGTGCTGCTGGGCACCGCCGCCGCCGAGCGCTTCGAGCTGCGGGCCCTAGGGCCCGGCCGGCTGCAGCTGCGGGTGTGGGCCCGCCGCCCCCCGCGCCCCGACAGCCTGCTGGGCGAGCAAGCCTACGCCGTGCGCCGCACTACGCGCCTGAGCATCTACGGCCTAGGGGGCAACGACGTGTTTGAGCTGCGCGGCCGCCTGGCGCCGGGTTTTGGCGTGCACCTTTACGGCGGGGCGGGCCGCAACCAGTTCTGGCAGCAGCCCGCCACCCAGCCCACCGGCCCCGGCCTCACCGTGCACGCCACGCCCGCCGACTTGCTGCACCTCGGCCCCGGCGTGCGCGTGCTATCTAGCTCCGCCGAAACCGCTACGCCCACCTGGCTGGCCCGCTACTACCGCCTTCGCCAAGGGAAATAGTGACTAGTGACTAGTGACTAGTCTAATGTCGTCTGTCATTGCGAGCAGGTGGCGCATCAAGCCAGGGACGCGGCAACCGCACCAGCACAATCCGCCGAGGAGCGTCCGCGTGGCGGTTGCTTCGCAGGCTCGCCAAAAGAACCGGCGCATTAGTCATTATTCATTAGTCATTAGTCACTATCTCCCGCCCATCGACCGTGCCGCGGCTGCTGAGTACGGCAAAGCGCTCGAATAGCTCCTCCGAGTACCAGCCCTCGCGGCGCGTAAGCTGCACTACCTCGCGGTGGGCGGCGTGGCGGTAGGCATACGCCTGCATGGCCGCCGCCGAGTCCCAGATGCTGAACGTGGCCTGGCGCACCAGCGGCAGCTCGCCCAGGCCAATGGCCAGGCGCAAGCCCGGCGCGCCCGCCACGGCCCGGCTCGTGGGCTCAACGTAGCGCCAGAAGCGCGCCGCCCGCCCCAGCCGGATGCTGGCCCGCGTGAGCACCGCCACGGGCCCGGTGGCGAGGCCGTCACTAGCGGCCCTAGGGGCTTCGCCTTCGGCAAAGGGGTTGCGGCCATCCCAGGCGCCGTGGCCCTGCAAGGGAGCCAAAAAGGCCGTCCACGCCTCGGTGCTGCGGGCCTGGTAGGCGGCCCACCAGGCGTTGGTGGCAAAAAAATGCTCGGCCGCCGCCGCGTCCGCCCAGGTGGCTACCAGGCCGTAGCGCCGCCAGTTGGGCCAGAAGCCAAAGCCGTTAGCTGCCCCGCTGCCCAGCAGCTGGCTGAAGTGCAGGCCCGGCACGGTGCGCAACTGGGCGGGCGCCGTGGCCATTTGGGCCAGCGCCCAGCGGGCGGGCCCAAAGCCGGGACGCAGGGTAAAGATAGAAAGCGTAGTGAGCACGGCGGGAAAACAAAGCAGGCACAAAAAAAGGCCGCCGCGCGGCCTTTTTACTGTTGGAAGGGGCTAGGGGCGGGGCCAGCGCGGTGTGGCCGGGGCCCCGCCCCTGGCCGGCGGGGGCGGGCTTAGCGCTGCACCTGGGCGTGCTCGTTCACGTCGTTGTCCTCGCTCTTCTTGCCCGTCAGCACCGAGCGCACGTAGCCGTAGGCCACCGACAGCAGGCTGCTGGGCGTGTCCCAGTACTCGGCCTGGTCGATGGTTACTTTCAAAATCGTGATGCTGGGGTCGTCTTTGCCCTTGGGAAACCAGGCCTTGAACGACTCGTTCCACAGCTCATCAATCTTGGCCTGGTCGCGGTAGGTGCTGGCGCGGCCCGTTACCGAGGCGTAGGTGTTGCTGCCGGGGTCGCCGTAGCTCAGGTTTACCTGGCTGTCCTTCTTCACTTCAAATACTTTGGCCGACTCCTTGTCGGTCAGAAACAGCAGCGAGCCGTCGGCCTCGGGCTTGATGGTGCCCATGGGGCGGCTGTGCAGCTGGTGCTGCTCGTTGAAGGTGGTGAGCATGGCAATGCGCACATCCTTGATTTTCTCGAACAGCTTATCGAGGTCGTGGGTGACGGGCGTGTGGTCGGACATGATAGCAAAAATTTAAACAAACGAAATAGGGGCGCCGCCGCGGCGCGCGGCCCCTGCTAGTGCTTACGGCCGGGCCGCGGCCGGGGTTGGCGGCGTACCTTGCCGCCGCGCATGAATTTCCTGGCTCACCTCTTGCTGGCCGGCCCCGCGGCGGCGCCCGACTACGCGGGCCGCCTGGTGGGCCAGTTTATTGCCGACTCGGTGCCCGGCCGCCAGCTGCTGGCCTACCCGGCGGCCGTGCAGGCAGGCATTCGGGCGCACCGCGCCATCGATGCCTTTACCGACCAGCACCCGCTGGTGCGCCGCACCACCGCCCGCCTGCGCGCGGCCGGCCTGGGCAAGTACGCGGGCGTGGTGGCCGACATGTTCTACGACCACCTGCTGGCCCGCGATTTTGAGGCCTACTCGCCCGCCGAGGCCCTAGGGCCTTTCACGCAGCGGGTGTACGGAGTGCTGGGGGCGCACGAAAACCTGTTTCCGGCCGCCGTGCAGCGGTTTTTTCCGCACTTGGTGCAGCACAACTGGCTGCTGGGCTACGCCCGCCCCGAGGGCCTAGCCCAGGCCCTGCGCGGCCTGAGCCGCCGCGCCACCGCGGGCGGCGCCATGGCCACCGCGGGCGACGAGCTAGCCCGCCACGATGCCGCCTACCAAGCTGATTTTGCCGCCTTCTTCCCCGCGCTGCAAGCCTGGGCGGCCGAGCTGGCGCAGCAGCCCTAGGGCCTGGCCGCCTACTTGGTAGGGTGCCCGCCGTCGGCTACCGGCTCTTCGCTGGGCTTGGCCGTGAGCTTGAGCACCAGGATAATGGCCGCCAACGCGGCCGTGATGCCGTTGGAAACAATAATGGGCCAGTTGCCCGCCACTATCCCGTAGGTCGTCCAGAGGGCAGTGCCGGCCGTGAGCAGCAAATAGGCTGAGAGCGAGAGGCTGGCCGTGGAGCGCGTGCGAATAGTCTGGTAGGCCTGCGGCACGTAGCCCGCCGTGGTAATAACGGCGGCCGACGTACCCAGTAAGGTGGTCACATCCATAGGGGTCGGTAACTAAAAGCCGGTCCCTAGGGTAGCCGGCCAGCTAAAACGGGAGCGGCCGCCCCACCTGGGTGGCCGCTCCCGGCGAAATGTGGTAAGTGATGGGCAGTTATTGCCTGCCACGCACCACTCCTTAATGATGGTGGCCGCCTTCGCCGTGCACGTGGCCGTGGGCCAGCTCCTCGGCGGTGGCGGGGCGCACGTCGGCCACTTGGCCATCGAAGTGCATGACCATACCGGCCAGCGGGTGGTTGAAGTCCATGGTTACCTGCTCGTCGCCCACCTCTATCACTTTGGCTTGCATGTGGTGGCCTTCGTTGTCGGCCATGGGCAGGTAGTTGCCGGGCTGCAGCATCTCGTCGTCGAGCTTGCCGTCCACCAGAAATACGTCTTTCGGAATCTGCACCACGGCCTGCTCGTCGTAGTCGCCGTAGCCCTGCTCGGGCGTGAGCGAGAAGCTGAACGAGTCGCCGGGGTTTTTGCCATCGAGCTGTTTCTCAAACTCTTCGGGTAAGCCGCTGTGGCCGAACAGAAACACCATGGGCGCTTCGGCATCGGCGGTTTCGACCAGCACTTTCTGCTGCTCGTCGTCGGTGACGGATAAGTTGTAGGTAATGGTTACGACCGAGTTTTGGGCAATAGCAGCCATGTGGTGGGACGGGGTGTGGTTTGCGGCAAAGGTAGGGGCTTTACGCAGCCACCCGCACGGGCGGCCAACTCTGGCGCGGCCCCGGCCGTAGTGCCCCGGACACTCCCTTCTCCCTTTTCCTCATGAAAATCAAGTATTACGCCGCCGCGCTGCTGGCCGGCACCGGGCTGCTGGCCGCCTGCGGGCCCCAGCAGTCCGAGCAGAAACAAGAAGTGGCCCAAGCCACCGACCAGGCCGCCGAAACCGCCGACACGGCCACGCGCGGCCTCACGCCCCGGCTCATCACCACCTTCCCCGACTCGCTCAACACCCCCGACGGCCTCACGCTGGCCCCCGACGGGCGGGTGCTGCTCTCGTTCCCGAACCTGGCCGACAACAAGTACCCGTGCAGCATCGTGGTGCTCACCGACCACGGCTACGAGCCCTTCCTGAGCCGCCTACCCGTGGAGCCCAGCACCAAGCACGCCGCACCCATGGACCTGGCTTTCGGGCCCGACGGTAACCTATACTACGCTGAAAACCAGTACGAGAATAGCAAGGACTACAAGTCGCGCCTGATGCGGGTGATTATGCGGGGCGGCAAGCCGGTGAAGATTGAAACCGCCGTCGATAAGTTCGGCCTGGCCAACGGCACCGTCTGGAAGGGCAATACGCTCTACGTGACCGACAGCCAGTGGGACATGCCCGACAATGACAAGGGCAGCGCCATCATGCAGTTCCAGCTCAGCGAGTTAAAGCCCGGCACTACCCTGCACCTGGTGCCCAAAACCAAGGACCCGCACGTGCTGGCCCAGTTCACGACCACCGTCAACGAAACCGGCGTGGACAACGGCGCCGATGGCCTCGACTACGACAGCCAGGGTAACCTCTACACCGGCTTCTTCGGCGACGGTACCTTCCACAAGCTGACCCTAGGGCCCGACGGCCGCCTGCTGAAGCAGGAGGTGCTGCCCGTGGCTGCCCCCAAAATCCCCTGCATCGACGGCATCATCATCGACCGCAAAACCGACAAGGCCTACGTGACGAGCGCCCGCCTCAACTCGGTGGATGTCATCGACCTTAAAACCAACGCCCACACCATCCTGGCCCGCAACGGCGACACCGACGGCCGCGGTGGCCGCCTCGACCAGCCCTCGGAAGTGCTCCTGAAGGGCAAGCAGCTCATCGTGACCGACTACGACGACCCGGTAAAGCACTTCGTGAATACGAAATCGGACGCGCCGCACACCGAATCGGTGCTGGACTTGCCATAAGTTGACCAAATAGCAGCAAACGCCAAACAGAACGTCATGCTGAGCCTGTCGAAGCATCTCTCCCGAACGTCATTTGGACGACGCGGTAGAGATGCTTCGACAGGCTCAGCATGACGTTCTGTTTGTTTACTCCTGCAGCTCCCAGGCGGTGCGGTAGCCGCCCACGCGCTCCACGTAGTCGAGGAAGGCCTTGTAGAAGGGGTGGGCCCCTAGGGTACTGCTGTCGCCCACGAGCAGCAGCTTCTTGCGGGCGCGTGTCATGGCCACATTCATGCGGCGGATGTCGCTCAGGAAGCCGATTTCACCGCTTTGGTTGCTGCGGGTGAGGCTGATGGCGATGATGTCGCGCTCCTGGCCCTGGAAGGCATCGACGGTGCCCACGCTGAGCTGGCGGTGCAGCAGCAGGCCGGCCAGCTCGTCGTTTTCCTCCACCGCGTCCTTGAGGTAGTTAATCTGGGCGCGGTAGGGGGCGATGACGCCGATGCTGAGCGGGTCGGCTTCGTGCTCGGCCTGGTCGTAGGGCTCCAGCAGCTGGGCCAGGCGACGCAGCAGCAGGTCGGCCTCCTCGGGGTTGGCCGTGGAGCGGCTTTCGGGGATGGTGATTTCCTGCATGCCAAAGCCGGCCGTGTCCAGAAACTCCACTGGCAGGTCGGGCGCGAAGGCCAGGTCGTAGGCATCGAGGCCGGCGTGGGCCACGCTGGGGTCGGCCACCAGGCGCCCGTCGTAGAACTGCTCCGACGAAAACTCCATAATCTGCTCGTGCATGCGGTACTGCACCGTGAGCATCCGGCTCACGGCGGGCTGGCGGCGGATGCACTTCTCAAACAGCGTTTCGCGCAGGGCGCCGGCCTTGTCGCTCTTCACGGTGGGCGGCAGCTGCTGGTGGTCGCCGGCCAGCACCACGCGCTGGGCCTTGGCAATGGGTATCCAGCAGCCCGGCTCCAGGGCCTGGGCCGCCTCGTCGATAAACACGGTTTCGTAGGTGAGGTGGCGGATATTGCGGTTGCTGGCGCCCACCAGCGTGCACGTTATCACCTGCACCTGCTCCAGCAAGTCCTCCGTGATGTGGCGCTCCAGGCCGTCGGCCTCCTGGTGCAGGGCGCGGGCCTCCTCCTTCAGCAGGCGGCGCTGCTCGCGCTCTTCCCAGCCAAAGCTGCGCACGTACTTGCCGGCCTGCTCGCGGTACTGCTCGGCGGTTTGGCGCATCGAGCGCAGTTGGCCGTAGCTCTTGTGGGCCATCACCTGGGCGTCGAGCGTGTGGTCGAGCAGCAGGTCGTTCACCCGGCTGGGGTTGCCCATGCGAATGACATTGACGCCGCGCTCGGCCAGCTTCTCGGTCAGTAAATCCACGGCCGTGTTGCTGGGGGCGCACACCAGCACCCGCCGCTCGCGCCGGATGGTTTCCAGGATGGCCTGCACCAGTGTGGTGGTTTTGCCGGTGCCGGGCGGGCCGTGGATGATGGCCACGTCCTGGGCCGCCAGCACGTGGCGCACGGCCGCCTGCTGCGAGTTGTTGAGGGGGCTAGGGTAGAATACGTCGTCGGGCCGCTCGGCGCGGAAGCGGGCGGGCTTGGCGCCCAGCAGGATGTCGCGCAGGTCGGCCAGGCGGTCGCCGTAGGCGCCCATCACCTTGCCCAGCGCGTAGTCCATCTCGCGGTAGCTCACCTCGTCAAAGGTGAGGTCGATGCCCAGCTTGCCGCCTTCCAGCACCCAGTCGGGCAGGTCTTCCTTGCTGGTGCTCAGCGTCAGCTTGTTGCGCCGCACGCTGGTAATCACGCCGCTGAGCGTGGGCCGGTCGGTGGCCGAGCGGCCGGGCAGGTTGCCAAACAAGCTGGCGTTCTTACCCACCTGAAACAGGTGCAGCCCTTGCTGCCCGGCGGGGCGCTCCAGCTCCAGTACCACCTTGCCGCCAAAGCCGATTTCCTCGCTGGCAATGGTGACGGGGTACCAGGTCAGCCCGCGCTGCTGGCGCTCCTGGATGCTGGCTTTCGCGTTCTTGAGCTTGAACTGCTCGGCGTCTTCTTCCTGCTCTAGCTTGAGCAGGGCCTGCACCCGGCGCAGCTCTTTCTCAATGGCATAGGGCTCGGCGTGGGGCAGGCTAGGGGTAGTGTCGGTTGTCAAAAGTCGGTCGTTGGGTTCGTTGAATGGGTAACAACGAAAAAGGCGAATAGGTGGCAAAGATGGGGTTACGAACCAGTTTCAATAAGCTGTTTAAAGCGAGCTAGCAGAAACGCTAGTTTCGAAGGGTCACCGATGCCCAGAAATACCGCTTTCTCAACGGAAACTCCATACCAGTCATCTTTCGCCTTCTCAACTAGCTGGTAAGCAATGGAAACTTCTTCAGCCAACGTAGCTTCTACATTTATCTCTACGCTCCAACCGGGATTATCAATGGATAATAGTTTAATGCCGTAACTGTGTTCCCAATCACCATCACACATGCTGACATACCAGGTTTGTAGCCAGTGCAGCAAGCCGCCAAGTTCTTCATTAGGCTTCAGAGTCGGATAATACCGTGCCTCGTAAGCCTCAATCAGCGTGGTAAGTACATCCAACTCGTCAAACTCCGGCTCGCCGGATTGGGGCTGAGAAATTGCTTTGGCGCGAGTCAGCGCAGCTTGGTAATCAGCCTCGGTGCGGATGGGTTTAATGATGTACATAGGGCGCGGTAGTACCGCAAAGATGCGCTTTTACCGCGCCCCATAAACTTACCCAATGCTCCTGACCACGCCGCCATCCACGCGCACCGAGGCGCCGTTGGTGGCCGAGGCCAGCGGGCTGCATAGGTAAGCCACCATATTAGCCACTTCGGCCGGGGTGGCAAAGCGCTGCAGCAGTGACGACGGCCGCGCCTGCTCGAAAAACTCTTTCTCGGCTGCTTCGCGGGATTTGCCGCCGCTCATCTTCTCCAGAAACCCCTCGACCCCCTCCGAGGCCGTGGGGCCGGGCAGCACCGAGTTCACCGTCACACCCGTGCCCTTGGTTAGCTCGGCCAGGCCGCGGGCCACGGCCAGTTGGGCGGTTTTAGTCGTGCCGTACTGTATCATCTCGGCCGGAATCTGCAGCGCCGACTCGGAGCTGATGAAGAGGATGCGGCCCCAGTTAGCTGCCAGCATCAGGGGGAAGTACTGGCGGGCGAGGCGCACCCCGCTCAGCACGTTCACCTCGAAGAAGTGGAGCCACTCCGCGTCGGGTATCTCGGCAAAGGGCTTGGGGTCGAAGATGCCCACGTTGTTGACCAGGATATCAACCCTAGGCACCGCTTGCAGCAGCCGGTTCACCTCGTCCACCTTGCCAAAATCGACGGCCACGCCGCGCACGTCGGCCTGGGGTGTCTGCTGCAAAATAGCCGCTTTGGCTTCGTTGAGGCGCGCTTCGGTGCGCCCGGTGATGATAACGCGAGCACCCTCGGCCGCCAAGCGCTGGGCAATGGCCAGGCCGATGCCGGCCGTAGAGCCCGTGACGAGGGCCGTTTTATTGGTGAGTTGGAGGTCCATGAGCAAAGGAATAGTTCTTCTCTAAACCCTTACCCGGCCGTTTTGATTTGCGTGCGGCCCTAGGCCAGCCAGAGTGCCCCTAGGGCCAGCATGGTTTGCACCAGCAGGATGCGTACGCCCGCCGTGGCCGCGCCGTAGAACCCCGCCACCGTCACGCAGCCCAAAAAGAATGTGCCCACATTGCGGTGCTACTGCGGGTCGGTGATGAGCAGCGCCCACGCCAGCCCCGCCACCAGAAATCCGTTGTACAATTCTTGGTTGCCGGCCAGCGTCTTGGTCGGCGGACACAGCTTGGCCGGTATCTTTAGCCACACGATGTAGCAGTAAATGAGGGCTACTATGCTGGTGAGGCATTGGAACAGGAGTAATATAATAACACTTATCTATTATTACTCATAATCTGTTTGATACTAGATTCAATTAAGCTTAGGCTATTATAGTCAGGAAATAATTTATTTGCTTCAGAGTCTGATGAAGAAGGAATTATTTTAGCCCCTTTCTCAATTAAGTCAGATATAGTATTGATAGATAGCTTTAGCCTTTCAATAGTTTCGGGCTCTTTTCTATCAAAATGCTTGTTGGCAATTGCTTCTGCTTCGTTAGATAGAATATTGTTTATCTGTATCTTCTGAGCTTCTACTAAAATATCTAAAGCGTTATTTTTTAATTCTAAAGTTTTTGCATGTTGCTCGAAAATATTGGCTTCAGCCTGCTTTTTTCTTATGACAGCAGCAGCCCAACAGATACCAGCTACAAGATTTACTGCAGAAGCTGTTCCCAGAGATACTACTAACCAGATAGACCCGCTTTCAGCAGTTAATATATCAACTTCTCCCTTATTCGATTCTACTACCGGTATTTCGATGGCCTTCTTCAGGTCGTTTGAATACCTTGATAGTGTTTCAAAACTTTTAATTTCTGGAAGCTTTATATAAATAATATCATTAATGGTTGAGTAGCGATTATCGTTTATAGCTTTTTGTAAGAAATGGATTCCAATTTTTATTCTGTAAACAAGATTTGAGACTTTGGTATCTAGGGATGATTCTACTTGTTCTGTGTCATCTTTAGATTTGAATAACCATGACTCTTTAAGAGAATTAATTTCATCTTGAAAATATGGTAATTGTTCAATATTCAATAGCCCTCTTCTTAATTGATTAAGATTTGTGGCTTCATAATAACTTGAGCCGGCGCCACTGGAAACATACCTTGACTGGTAGTTTATTTTATCGGAATTATTATCAATGATTTCTCTTGCTTCAATTAGATTCATGGTATGGTTGTGGTTATAATCGCTTTTGAGCGAACCTCGCATGTAATTATATAGACTAATCTTCTAACTTCTCCAGTATCTCCAGCGCGGCCTTGGCGATGACGGTGCCCGGGCCGTAGATGCCGGCCACGCCCGCGTCGCGCAGGCGCTGGTAGTCCTGGGGCGGGATGACGCCGCCGGCAATAACCAGAATGTCGGGGCGGCCTTCTTGCTGCAGTTCCGCGATGAGCTGGGGCAGCAGCGTGTTGTGGCCGGCGGCCAGGCTGCTCACGCCCACCACGTGCACGTCGTTGTCCACGGCTTGGCGAGCCACCTCGGCGGGCGTTTGGAAGAGGGGAGCCAGGTCTACGTCGAAGCCCACGTCGGCAAAGCTGGTGGCGATGATTTTGGCGCCGCGGTCGTGGCCGTCCTGGCCCATCTTGGCTACCAGCATCCGCGGGCGGCGGCCCTGGGCGGCGGCAAAGTCCTGGGCCGCCTGCCGGGCCTGGGCAAACTCCGAGTTGTCTTGCATGCCTTGCTGATACACGCCCTGCACGGTGCGGGTGGTAGCCTGGTGGCGTCCCCAGGCTGCTTCCAGCGCATCCGAAATCTCGCCCAGGGTGGCGCGGGCGCGGGCGGCGGTCACGGCCAGGGCGAGGAGGTTCTGAGTTGACTCCTGCGAGTTTTCAGCGGCCGCCGGTGCATCCTTTAACGCATCAGTCTTTACTTTTGACTTGCCCGCCGCCGCTTCCCGCAGCGCCCCTAGGGCCGCTTGTACGGCGGCGTTGTCGCGCTCGGCCCTGATTTTCTGCAAGCGCGCCACCTGGCTTTCGCGCACGGCATCGTTGTCAATCTGCAGTACTTCCAGCGGCTCCTCGTTCTCGGGGGCGGGGTACTTATTGACGCCCACGATTACCTCCTGGCCGGTGTCGATGCGCGACTGCTTGCGGGCGGCGGCTTCCTCAATGCGCAGCTTAGGCAAGCCGGTTTCGATGGCGGCGGCCATGCCCCCTAGGGCCTCCACCTCCTCGATAAGGGCCCAGGCCTGGTTGGCGAGGTCGGCCGTGAGGCTTTCCACGTAGTACGAGCCGCCCCAGGGGTCCACTACTTTTGTAATGTCGGTTTCGTGCTGCAAATACAATTGGGTATTGCGCGCAATGCGGGCCGAGAAGTCGGTGGGCAGCGCCAGGGCCTCGTCGAGGGCGTTGGTGTGCAGGCTCTGGGTGCCCCCCAGGGCGGCGGCCAGCGCTTCCACCGTGGTGCGCGTTACATTGTTAAACGGGTCCTGGGCCGTGAGCGAGTAGCCCGATGTTTGGCAATGGGTGCGGAGCGCCAGGCTCTTAGGGTTGGTGGGGTTAAACTGTTTGATGAGCTTGGCCCACAGCAGGCGGCCGGCGCGCAGCTTGGCAATTTCCAAAAAGAAATTCATGCCGATGCCCCAGAAAAACGACAGGCGCGGCGCGAAGTCGTCAATCTGGAGGCCCGCCGCCAGGCCGGCCCGCACATACTGCAAGCCGTCGGCCAGGGTGTAGGCCAGCTCCAGCTCGGCGGTGGCGCCGGCCTCGTGCATGTGGTAGCCCGAGATGCTGATGCTGTTAAACTTGGGCATGTGCTCGGCCGTGTAGCTGAAGATGTCGGCAATGAGCCGCATGCTGGGCGCGGGCGGGTAGATGTAGGTGTTGCGCACCATGAACTCCTTCAGAATATCATTCTGAATGGTGCCCGACAGCTTCTCCGGCGGCACGCCCTGCTCCTCGGCCGCCACGATGTAGAAGGCCAGCACCGGCAGCACCGCCCCGTTCATGGTCATGCTCACCGACATCTCCCCGAGGGGTATCTGGTCGAAGAGAATCTTCATGTCCTCCACCGAGTCGATGGCCACGCCGGCCTTGCCCACGTCGCCCACCACCCTAGGGTGGTCCGAGTCGTAGCCGCGGTGGGTAGCCAGGTCGAAGGCCACGCTCAGGCCTTTCTGCCCGCCGGCCAGGTTGCGCCGGTAAAAGGCGTTGCTTTCCTCGGCCGTCGAGAAGCCCGCGTACTGCCTTACGGTCCAGGGGCTTACGGTGTACATGCTGGCATACGGCCCGCGCAGGTAGGGCGGCGCGCCCGCCCCGAAGCCCAGGTGCGGCAGGCCGGCCGCATCGGCGGCGGTGTACACGGCCGGGCCGCTGCTAGGGTAGTCGGCCGGCTTAATGGGACTTGGCAGCCGGGCCGCGTCGTAGGCGATAGAGGAAAAGTCGGGGCGCATAGCTAGTTCAGTTTAATAATATCTGTCATGCTCATCTAGCGTCCGCTTGTCGAAGCAGCTCTCCCGCATCGTTGAACGGCGTGGGAGAGCTGCTTCGACAAGCGGACGCTAGATGAGCCTGGCGTTCTAAATAAAATACGGCTACCTTCCCTGCAGCCGGGCCAGTACCTCCTCGGTGCGGTGGCCTTCCACCACAAACTCCTTGAGGCCAAAGACGCGCACGGCTTCCTGCAGCGTAGCCAGGTCGGAGTTGACAATAGACGGAATGTCGAACACGTGGCTGGCGGGCACCTGCTGCACCACCCGCGCCAGGTGCTCGAACTGCGCGGGGGTGGCGTACATGAGGATGGCCTCCTCGGGGGTTGAAAACAGTACCGAGTAGCTCTCGGGCGTGATGCCCTCGGGGGTGGGGGCCGGGTCGGTGGGGCGAGCGCCGGGGTGCAGCAGATGCCAGAAGGCGGCGGCAATGTCCTCATTCACCGAGCGGCCGCCCAGCAGCACCAGCGCGGCGGCCTTGTCCTGGTTGGCGCGGCGCTCGAAGTGCAGGGCGGTGGCCAGGCGCAGCACCTCGCTGGGGTAGGCGGCGCGGGTGGTGTCAAACTCGCGCGAGCGCAGCAGTTGCTTGGGGTTGAAATCGAATTTCTCCTGCGGATTTTGGAAGCGGTTGGTGCCCACCACCACGTCTTGCCCGGTGGCAATGCGCTTAAACTGCTCCAGCCCGGCCTGGCTCACGGCCTCTAGGGCGCGGCCCCGCGCCTGCAGCATGCCGCCTAGGGCCTCCTGGGCCTGAAACTCCAGCCAGCCGGCGCGGGCCAGCTCGTCGGTCAGCGTTTCTACGAAGTACGAGCCCGCCGCCGGGTCGGCCACCCAGTCGAGGTGGCTTTCGTCGAGCAGTATAATCGGGGCGTTGCGGGCCAGGCGGGCGCTAAACTCGTTGGGCGCCTGGTAGAGGCAGTCGAACGCCGCCACCTGCACCGAGTCGGCGCCGCCCAGCACGGCGCTCATGGCCTCGGTGGTGTGGCGCAGCAGGTTGGTGTGGGGGTCGAGGGTAGTTTGGTGCCAGGTGCTGGTGGTGGCGTGAATGGGCAGCGCCAGGGCCAGCGCGGGCGGCAGCCCAAAGCTGTGCAGCAGCGTGGCCCACAGCCGGCGGGTAGCGCGCAGCCGGGCTATTTCTGGGAAGAAGCTGGTGCCGATGGCCACGTCGAGGTGCAGGGCCCGCGCCACATCGGCCACGTCGAGGCCAGCGTCGGTGCTGGGCAGCTCGGCCAGCAGGGTGGCCGCAATGCTCAGGGCAAAGCCGATTTGCTGGGGCAGGGTAGCCCCGCGGTTGCCAAAGTACATGCCGTTGATGGCGAGCGCCGAAAAGGCGGGCCAGGGGCGGGCCAGCGCCACGCAGCGCCGCAGCGCGGCCCGGTAGGGCTGCAGCTCGGCCCCCTCGGGCACGGCCGGCGGCAGGTAGCGCAAAAACCCCTGCAGCGGCTGCCCGCCACTCGCCTGGGCTAGGCGCTCGAGCAGGGCATCGGGCCCTTGCAGCACCGTGAAGCCCAGCCAGGTGGTGGCCAGCGGCAGCTGCTCGGCCAGCTCGGAAAAGGCGAAGGTGGCGGGGTCGCCCCGCAAGATGAAGTGCAGCCCCCCCGCCCCGCGGGCTAGCGCATCGGCCCCCAGGGCTATTTGCAGGCGGCCATCGGTGCCGTCGGGCACGGGCAGCTCCACCACGTTGCGGCAGGGCGCGGGGCGCGGGGGCAGCGGGGCGGGCGGCCCCCCTAGGGCGGCCCAGGCCTCGCGGGTGTGGTAGGGCTCGGCTACCACGCCGCCGGGCAGCTCCCAGCGCAGGCGGGCGGGGTCGGCGCCTTTTAGCTCGCGGGTTAGCTGCGCCTGCCACTGGGCGGCCCCTAGGGGAGCAAACTCGGGAAACGAAACGGGTGGGGTCGGAGGAGAATCGGGCATGAGAAACGGCGGTGCGCCCCGCAGCAGCGGGGGCTGCAAGTTACCCCGGCCGCTGCATACCCCCGGCGCCCCCAGGGCCACCCGCCCGCCGCCGGGGCTGCCCGCCGGCCCCAGCCTTCCCCGCTGGCCCAGGGGCAGGCCGCCAGTATCTTTGTGGCAATGGGGACGGCGTTTCACCCGGCTATGCGTATGACTGTTTCTGCTTCAAGGTATTGGTTGGTGCTAGTTAGCACGGTGGGGTTGAGCGTGCTGGCGGTGGCCTGCCAGCGCGGCCCGCTGCAGGCCACGGCCCGGCTGGCGCCCACTACTAGCCAGCCGGTGGGCCGCGCCATCGTTCCCGATGCCGGCGCGGCCGCCTACATCCAGCCCTTCCACGAGCAGGTAGAAAAGCAGATGAGCACCGTGCTGGGCACGGCGCCGGTGGCCCTCACCAAACATGCTGGCGAAAACCCGCTGGGCAATTTCATGGCCGACTTGCAGCGCACCGCCGCCGCCAAAGCCACCGGCCAGCCCATCGACCTGGGCGTGATGACCAATGGCGGCATCCGCACGGAGCTGCCCGCCGGCCCCATTACCCTCGGTAACGTGTTCGAGTTGATGCCCTTCGAGAACGAGTTAATCGTGCTCGACGCGCCCGGCCCGGTGGTGCAGCAGCTGTTCGACTACGCGGCCCCCGTGCGCATGGCCGTGTCGGGCGCCACCTATACCGTAGGCCCCGATAAGCGCCCCGTGGACATTCGCATCGGCGGCCAGCCCTTCGACCCCGTCCGCACCTACACCATCGCCCTTTCCGACTACCTGGCCGGGGGCGGCGACCACATGGAGTTTCTCAAAGCGGCCCCGCTGCGCCACACCGGCCTGTTGCTGCGCACCGTTATCGTCGACCATATCAAGGCCCTCACCGCCGCCGGCCAGCCCGTTACGGCCCAGGTCGAAGGCCGGGTAAAGTAGCCGCCATAGTGTTTTCCTGCCTGATTGACTATAAAAAGAAACCTTCTGCCGCTGCTATTTCTTGTCAGCCTACTCCTAGTAGTGGTGGGCGCCTTATTCAAAATCATGCACTGGCGGTTTGCCGACGTGATGCAACTGACTGGGATGCTGGCTGGCCTTGTTGGCGTCGGCGCGCTAGTAGGGAAAATTTGGTCGAAGCCTACTGCTTAACTTTTGGTGCCCGCGCCTCCATTAAACCCGCTAAACTTGCGATGAAGCGTCGTCATTTTCTTCAACAGTCTTTGCTGGGCACAGCGGCCCTAGGGGTGCTGGGGCCCAGTTTGGTAGCCGAAGCGGCTAGCGGTCCGGCTCGCCTGGTTATCCTGCACACCAACGACATGCACTCGCGCATCGAGCCCTTTCCCGACTCGGCGCCGCAGTGGGCGGGCCTAGGGGGCATGGCCCGGCGCGAGGCCCTCATCAACAGCGTGCGGGCCCAGGAGCCGCACGTGCTGCTGCTCGACTCGGGCGACATCTGGCAGGGCACGCCGTACTTCAACTTCTTCGGAGGCGAGCTGGAGTACAAGCTCATGAGCCGCATGAAGTACGACGCCAGCACCTTCGGCAACCACGACTTCGACAACGGCCTGGCGGGCCTGCAAAAGCAACTGCCCAACGCCGGCTTTCCCTTTCTCATCGCCAACTACGACTTTGGCGGCACGCCGCTGGCCGGCCGCTTCGCGCCGTACAAGGTGTTTGAGAAGGCGGGCGCGCGCATTGGCGTGTTTGGCCTGGGCATCGAACTGAAGGGGCTGGTGGCCGACAAGAACTTCGGCGCCACCCAGTACCGCGACCCCGTGGCGGTGGCCCAGGCCCAGGTGCAGCAGCTACGGCAGCAGGAGCGCTGCGACATGGTTATTTGCCTCTCGCACCTCGGCTACAAGTACGAAGGTGAAAAAATAGACGACCGCAAGCTCGCCGCCCAGGTCGGCGGCATCGACCTGATTTTGGGGGGGCACACCCACACGTTTATGCCGGCGCCCGAGCCCATTACGGGGCCGGCCGGCCACGTCACGCTCATCAACCAGGTGGGCTGGTCGGGCATTAACCTGGGCCGTATCGACTACGAGCTGCGGCGCGGCGCCCAGCCGGTGCGGGCCACCGGGGCGCTGGTGCTGCCCGTGGGCGCTACCTGCTAGCCGGCCGATATACGCAAGGATTTGCCGGCTTTTTTGTCTGCTGGTTTATGCGCAAATTTGTTCCCCCCAAGCCCGGCCGGTCGGGTTTGGGGTTCTTTTTCGCCGGGCGGGCCAGCGGGCCCGAAGCGCTATTTTTTCACTTCACATGTCGCAGGATTTTCGCTCCGTTTGGGCTAACTGCCTGCGCGTGATTCGCGCCGAAGTGGGCGAGCAAAGTTTCCGCACCTGGTTCATGCCCATCGTGCCGGTCGAGCTGCAAGGCAAAGTCCTCACCATCCAGGTGCCGAGCGTATACTTCTACGAATACTTGGAGGAGCAGTACGTAGAAGAGTTAAAGCGAGCCATTTACCAGGAACTAGGCCCCGAGGGGCGCCTGGAGTACAGCGTGGTGGTGGACCAGGGCAACGCCCAGGCACCCCCTAGGGCCATGCACCTGCCACCCGCCCGCAAGGCAGCCCCCGGTACCCCCGCCGCCGCGCCGGGCCCTGCCCGCGGCTACACCGGTACCGGGGCGCCGGCCGTGCCGCCGCGCGCCGGCGGCGCGCCCGCCCGTGGCTACGCGGGCGCGGCCGGCAGCGGGGCGGCGGCCGCCGTGGCCGCCCCGGCCGTCACCCTGCGCAACCCCTTCGATGCGGCCAAAACGATGGACCGCAACATCGTGCCCTCGCAGCTCAACGACTCCTACACGTTTGAGAACTACGTGGAGGGCGACTGCAACCGGCTGGCGCGCTCGGCGGGCCTCGCGGTGGCCAACAAGCCCGGCACCACGGCCTTCAACCCGCTGATGGTGTACGGCGGCGTGGGTTTGGGCAAAACCCATCTCGTGCAGGCCATCGGCAACCACATCAAGGTCACCAACGCCGAGAAGTTCGTGCTCTATGTGTCGGCCGAGAAGTTCACCAACCAGTTCATCGAGAGCTTGCAGCGCAACGCCGTGCAGGACTTCGCCAACTTCTACCTGCTGGTGGACGTGCTGATTCTGGACGACGTGCAGTTTCTGGCCAACAAGGGTAAGACGCAGGAGATGTTCTTCCACATCTTCAACCACTTGCACCAGGGCGGCCGCCAGATTATCATGACTAGCGACCGGCCCCCGCGCGAGCTCAGCGGCCTGGAAGACCGCCTGCTCTCGCGCTTCAAGTGGGGCTTGACGGCCGACGTGCAAAGCCCCGACTTCGAGACGCGCATCGCCATCATCCAAAATAAGGCCGAGCAGAGCGGCATGGAAATCACGCCGCAGGTGGTGGAGTACCTGGCGCATTCGGTGCCCACCAACGTGCGCGAGCTGGAAGGCGTGCTGGTGTCGCTGATGGCCCAGAGCAGCCTCAACCGCCGCGACATCGACCTGGAAATGGCCAAGCAGGCCCTGCGCCACATCATTGAAGAGGTGGAGGCTGAAGTAAACGTTGACTTTATTCAGAAAACGGTGGCCGACTATTTCGGCGTGGCGGTGGGCTTACTGAAGGAAAAAACCCGCAAGAAGGAAATTGTGACGGCCCGGCAGGTGGCCATGTACTTCACCAAGGAGTTTACCAGTCACTCGCTCAAAACCATCGGCTTCCACTTCGGTGGCCGCGACCACGCCACGGTCATCCACTCGGTGCAAACGGTATCGGACCTGATTGACTCGGACCATAAGTTCAAGGCCCAAATAATGGAGCTGCGCAAGAAGTTCGCCCCTAGGTAGTGCCTGGCAACAATGCCCTGCGGCGTAGTGTGTAAACCGCCAAGCAGACAGTTGCTGCCGGCCGTAGGAATGGACGGATGCTTCTATTTGCTATCGCTATGCTGAACCACCGTGTACTACTATTGCTGCTTCTAGGGTCGGTGAAGGCTGAGGTTGGCTGCGGGCAGGCAACTACCGCAGCAACTGCTGCCATTCAGACCCAATACCAGCGCATCTCGAGCAACCGGGCCACCTACAAAACTCGTTCGATTAGTTTAGATGGAGAATCTGGGGAAGGTGGGCAGGGGACGGCTTATTATGAGGGGAAAGAGATGAAACTTCTGGCCGTTGTGCACTACGAGGAGATGGGCAAACGGGAAGCCCACTATTATTACCACAACGGCCAGGTGTTTTTTGCCCTAAGCTCCCTCTACCGCTATAATCGGCCGATTTACTACGATAAAAAAACCGCTCGCAACAACGGCGACCCTGAAGCTTTCGACCTGAAAAAAGCCGAGCTTACGGAAAACCGGTATTACTTTCAGAACGGCAAGCTCATTCGCTGGCTCAACTCTGCCAAAAAGCCACAACCGGTAGCGGCCGCCACAAAAAATGAAGATTATCAGCTGCTTATAGCTGATGAAGCCAGGGTTCGAGCTGCATTCGCAAGGTGATGGCAGGTTGGATTTACCGCTTAATCCCGCAGAATTTCCTTGGGATAGCAAATGTAAAACTTCTGCACTTTCTGGCTGAGGGCCTGGATGTTGGGCAGGTCCGAGGCTTCCGTCACGTTCACCACTTTGCCGGCTTTGGTGAGAATGTTAATTGTGTCGTTGCTGCCGGCGTCGTAGGCGGTGTTGCTCAGGCGGCCGGTTATCATCAGCTCGCGCGCGTCGTCGGTGGCTAGCCCGAAGCGCTCGGCAATCAGCTCTACGATGCCGAGCTGGAACTCCTCGTCGTAGGGGTCGGGGCTGATGACGATTTTGAACAACTGGCGGTTGATGAGGCTCTTGGCCAGGAAGCTCAGCACTGGGTCGGCGTGGCTTTTCCAGCTTTTGATGGCCGACCAGATATCGGTATCGTCCAGCTCCACAAAATGATTGAGGATGCTGGGGTCGGTTTCGAAGTCGCCTAGGGTTACGGCGCGGCCCAGAAAGAACGTGAGGCACGAGCTACCCGGCACCGGCACGCCGGCGCGGGCCAAGTCGCGGGCCCGCTGCATGGTGCGAATCACCATTTGCTCGGCGCTGGTCACCGTTTTGTGCAAATACACCTGCCAGTACATCAGCCGGCGGCTCACCAGGAAATTCTCGACCGAGTACACGGCTTTTTCCTCCAGCACCAAGCGCTCGTTCATCACTTGCAGCATCTTGATGAGGCGGTCGGCGCCCGGCCGGCCTTCCTGCACGCCGGTGTAGAACGAGTCGCGGTTGAGGTAGTCGAGCCGGTCCATGTCCAGTTGCGAGCTGATGAGCTGGTGAAAAAACTCGCGCGCGTAGCTGCCCTGAAACATCTCAATGGCCAGCCCTAGCCGCCCGCCAAATTCCGCGTTGAGCCGCTCCATCAAAAACAGGGACAGCTGCTCGTGCGGAATATCCTGGAAGATGCTGGTTTCTAGAGCGTGCGACAAGGGGCCGTGGCCCACGTCGTGCAGTAGAATAGCTATTTGGGCGGCCTCGCCCTCGCGGCTTGAAATCGGCACGCCCTTGTCTTTGAGCGTGCGCAGGGCTAGCTGCATCAGGTGCATGGCCCCTAGGGCGTGGTGGAAGCGCGTGTGCAGCGCCCCCGGATACACGAAGCCCGTGAGCCCGAGCTGCTGAATGCGCCGTAGCCGCTGAAAATAAGGATGTTCTATTAGGTCAAACAGCAGCTCGGTGGGCACGGTTACGAAGCCGTACACCGGGTCGTTGAATATTTTTTTCTTGTTCATACGGCTGAGGCCGGGCAAAAAGTAGAAGCCCCACGTCGCTGAGCCAGAACGGGCGCGGCGTAGCTTGGGTGGGCCGGTGGGCGGGGCGTCGCAAAGATGCAGCTTGGTTGGGCGCGGACGCGGCCCCTAAGGTCCCGCTTGGCCGATGCCCTGCCCACGTTGGCCGACTGAAGGGTAGGGGACCGAACCAAAAGGGCGCTTTTCGGGTAAAGCTACGGTGGGCTAGCCGCCCCCGATACTAGGGGGCAAGCCCGGCCGTTAGCTACGCTGACCTTTCGGTGAGAGCCGCTAACGTTTTTACTTTCATTTTTCGCGCCGCTGGCCGGTGCGCTTTCTGCTTATGCAACGCTACTCCATTCTTTGGGCCGACGACGAAATTGATTTGTTGAAGCCGCATATTCTGTTTCTGAAAGAAAAGGGCTACGATGTAACCGGCGTCAACTCGGGGGCCGATGCCCTGGAAGAAGTACAGGACAAAACCTACGACCTGGTGTTTCTGGACGAGAATATGCCCGGCCTCACCGGCCTCGAAACGCTCACCGAAATCAAAGCCACCCGCCCCACGGTGCCGGTGGTGATGATAACGAAGAGCGAGGAGGAGCACATTATGGAGGAGGCCATTGGCGCCAAAATTGCCGACTACCTCATCAAGCCCGTCAATCCCAACCAGATTTTGCTGTCGGTGAAAAAGGTGCTCGACAACAAGCGCCTCGTCACGGAAGCGACTAATTCGGGCTACCAGCGTGACTTCCGCCAGCTGGGCATGCAGCTCTCCGACCGCCTCTCGCCCTCGGAGTGGGTGGATGTGTATAAGAAGCTGACCTACTGGGAGCTGGAGATTAACGAAACCGAAGGCAAGAGCATGGCCGAGGTGTTCAACATGCAGAAGGACGAGGCTAATACCTATTTCGGCCGCTTCATTATTGAGAACTACGAGGATTGGGTAAACGGCCAGGACAAGGATGCGCCGCTCATGTCGCACCAGCTTTTCAAAGAGAAAGTATTTCCGCTGATGAAGCAAACGGGCGACACGCCGGTGTACTTCGTGCTCATCGACAACCTGCGCTACGACCAGTGGAAGGTGCTGGAACCCATTATTGCCGAGCTGTTTACGGTAGACTCGGAGGAGCTGTATTACAGCATTTTGCCCACTACCACGGCCTACGCTCGCAACGCCATTTTTGCGGGCATGATGCCGGGCGATATTCAAAAGAAATACCCGAACCTGTGGGTGTGGGACGAGGACGAGGAAGGCAAGAATCTGCACGAGTCGGAGTTTATGGAAATCAATTTCCAGCGCAACAACCAGAAGGCCAAGCACAGCTACCACAAGGTAACTAACCTGCAAGCGGGCAAGGACTTGCTAGGCAAGATGAGCAACCTGCACAACAACTACAAGCTCAACGTTATCGTCTATAACTTCGTGGACATGCTCTCGCACGCCCGCACCGACATGGCGATGATTCGCGAGCTGGCCGCCGACGAAAGCGCCTACCGCAGCATCACGCGCTCGTGGTTTTTGCACTCGCCGCTGTACGAGATGCTGCAAACCATTGCCGAGAAGAAGGGCAAGCTGATTATTACCACCGACCACGGCACCATCCGGGTGAAGCGGCCCTACAAAATTGTGGGCGACCGCAACACCAATACCAACCTGCGCTATAAGCACGGCAAAAACCTAGGCTTCGACGAGAGCCGCGACGTGTACGTGGTGCGCAAGCCGGAGAAGATTTTCCTGCCCCGCGAAAACGTGAGCACCGCCTACGTTTTCACCCTAGGGGACTATTTCTTTGCCTATCCCAACAACTATAACTACTACGTGAACTATTACAAGGACACGTTTCAGCACGGCGGCATCTCGCTGGAAGAGTGCATTATCCCCTACATTACGCTCACGTCCAAGGGGTAGGGGTTAGCGGACAAAACAGCACACAAAAGAACGTCATTCCGAGCTTGCCGAGGAATCTCGCCCACATCGTTAGAAGTACTCTAGCGGCGCGAGTAAGATTCCTCGGCAAGCTCGGAATGACGTTCTTTTGTGTTCTTCCAGCTCTCCTGACCCCACATGACTACCCACTACTACCCGCGCGACCTAGCCGCCGCCCTGCTGGCTGGTTGGCCCGCCGAGGCCGCGCCGCTACCCACGTTAGACCTGCTTACCGAGTTCATTTCGGTGCTCTACCAGGCCAGCTTGCTAGAGGAAGAAGGCCGGCCAGTGGAGTGCCACGCGGCGCTGGTTACTGCGGCGCAGCTGGAGGCCCAACCCGTCGCGCTCACCGATTTTCACTTTCTGCGCTTCGTTCAGCCTCGCACCTATAGCGAGCAGGAATTGCGCCGCCTCAGCCCGGCTGTGCAGCCGCGCGGCAGCCTGCTGGCCGTGGGAATGGTAGCGGATGAACTGCGCATCTGGGGAATGCTATTTGCCGAGCACGTGTGGGACATGTGGGGCGACGGGCCGCGCCAAACGACGGCGGCCGCACCCAATGCCCTGCTAGTGCAAGTAGTGGGGCCGGGCAGCCTGGTATTTTACCACGGGACTCGGCGGTTGCTCACCTTGCAGCGCGGGCGCATCGAGGGCCTTGGCTTCTTGCAGTTCCCAAGGATGTGGGGCGAGGGGCGCTTCGTGGAAAACCACCTGATTGCCGGCGGGCTGCTAGGGCTAGCTCCGCTGCCGCCCTTGCAAGAAGAATTAATGGTGCAGCTAACGCTCTATATGCAGCGGCGGGCGCTGGCCGGCAGCCGCCAGAGCGGCCACGGTGCCCTTATCGTGCTGGTGCCCACGCCTCGGCTGCCGGCCCTGCTAGGCACCGATAAGCTACTGCGCGCTAAATACCCTATCGTGGCGGCCGGAGCTGGCGCGCGCTACCCGCTGCTGGCCCAGGCCATCGTGCGCCGGCTGCTGGCCGTGGGCGAGGCCACCTGGGCGGGCTTTCAGCAGTCGCGCGACGCTGAAGTGCTGGCCTTCACAACTCGCATCGAGCGCTTCGCCACTTACCTCACCGGCATGGGTTCGGTAGATGGGGCCCTAGTGCTGACGCAGCAGCTGGAAATCGTAGGCTTTGGCGTGGAAATTCAGGCCAGCCAACTACCGCTCGACCAGGTGTACCGCGCCCTCAATATGGAAGGCACCGAGCTGCAGCCGGTAGCCGTCGACCACGGCGGCACTCGCCACCGCGCCGCCTACCGCGTATGTCTGGCCGCGCCCGACTGCCTAGCCATCGTGGTGTCGCAGGATGGCGGCGTGCAGTTCGTACACCACCAGGAGGGAAAGGTTGTTTTTTGGGACCAGCTGTCGTTTTGAGCCAGCAAGCGCCGCCCTTCCAATTGCTGGCCATCACCCCGCCCGCACAGGCCGCCGAGCTACCGCTGCTGCCGCCGCTGTTTGCGGCTGGGCTGCCGCGCCTGCACGTGCGCAAGCCTGGCTGGGCGGCTCCCGAGCTGGCCGCCTACGTGCAGGCCGTGCCCGAGTGCTACCGCTGCCGCCTGGTGCTGCACAGCCACTACCAACTGGCGCCCGCGCTGGGCCTAGGGGGTATTCACCTCACCGAGGCCGCCCGGCGCGACCCGGCCACGCCGCAGGTGCTGCGCCGGGCGAAGGGCTTGAGCGTATCGGCCTCGCTGCACAGTCTAGCCGAGCTGCGGCAGCACCGCCGCCGCTACACATACGTGTTTCTTAGCCCCGTTTTCGACAGTATCAGCAAAACTGATTACGCAAGCCGCTACGACCTGACCGAGTTACCGGCCGTGCTGCGTGGGTTGGCGGCCCGCCCCAGCTACCGGCCCCGCGTGCTGGCGCTGGGCGGAGTAGCGGCCGGCAACCTGCCGCTGGTGCAGCAGGCGGGCTTTGCGGGCGCGGCCGTGCTGGGGGCGCTGTGGCAGGCGCCCGACCCCCTAGGGGTCTGGCACGCGCTGCAGGCAGCGGCAGCCGGCGGCTAGGCCAGCGCGGCGTCCCAGTCTTTCCACACCGGCTCGTAGCCCTGGCGGCGCAGCATGGCGGCTACCTCGGCCGGGCTGCGCTCGTCGCTGATTTCGAACTGCTCCAGCGACTCGGGCGCCACGGCGTAGCCCCCTGGGTTGGTCTTGGAGCCGGCACTGATGCTGGTGATACCCAGCCGGATAACCTGGTCGCGGAAGGCCGGCTCCTCGCGGGTCGAGAGCGACAGCTCCACCTCCTCGTTCAGCAGGCGGTAGGCGCAGATGAGCTGCACCAGCTCGCGGTTGCTCATCTCCACCTTGGGCTGCAGCAGGCCCTCGGCCGGGCGCAGGCGCGGAAACGACAGGCTGTACTTGGTTTGCCAGTAGCGGCGCTCCAGGTAGTCGAGGTGCAGGGCGGTGTAGAAGCAGTCGGTGCGCCAGTCTTCCAGCCCAATGAGCACCCCTAGGCCCAGCTTGTGGATGCCGGCCCGGCCCAGGCGGTCGGGTGTATCGAGGCGGTACCAGAAGTTCGACTTCTTGCCCTTGGGATGGTGCTTTTTATAGTCGGCCTGGTGGTAGGTTTCCTGGTACACCAGCACCGCGTGCAGCCCTTCGGGGATGAGGCGGCGGTAGTCGGCCTCGTCGAGCGGCTGCACCTCCAGCGAGAGGTGGGCGAAGTGCGGGCGCAGCGTGCGCAGGGCTTTTTTCAGGTAGTCCACGCCCACGGTTTGGTTGGCCTCGCCGGTCACGAGCAGCACGTGGTCGTAGCCCCAGCCTTTGAGTACGGCCGCCTCCTGCAGCATCTCCACGGCGCTGAGGGTGCGGCGGCGCAGCGGGTTGTCGAGGCTGAAGCCGCAGTAGGTGCAGATGTTCTGGCACTCGTTGCTCAAATACAGCGGCGCGTACAGCTGCATGGTGTGGCCGAAGCGCCGGCGCGTGAGCTGGTGGCTGAGCTGGGCCATCTGCTCGAGGTAGGGCGCGGCGGCGGGCGACACCAGCGCTTTGAAATCCTCCAAGGTGCGGCGCGGCGCCCCTAGGGCCCGCTCCACGTCGGCCGCCGTTTTGGCGTAGATGCTGGCCTGCACCGCGTCCCACGGGTGGGCCTCGAAGATGGGGCGAAAACTCATGGGTAGTGACTAATTATTAATGACAAGTGCCTTGGAGGTGGTCATGCTGAGCGCAGTCGAAGCATCGCTACCGCACCGCTGAACGATTACTTAATGGCGCAGTAGAGATGCTTCACTGCGTTCAGCATGACCGCCTTTTAGCCAACTCAATCCAAAAATGCCGTGAGCGGCGAGCTGGCCACCGCCTCGGCGTGCGGGGTGGGCGCGGCCAGGCGCGCCTCGTAGGCCAGGCGGCCGGCCTCGACGGCCAGCCGGAAGGCCTGGGCCATGACCACCGGCTGGCCGGCCACGGCGATGGCCGTGTTCACGAGCACCGCGTCGGCGCCCATTTCCAGCGCGGCGGCGGCGTGCGAGGGCGCCCCCAAGCCGGCATCGACCACCACCGGCACCCGGCTCTGGCCGATAATGATTTCCAGAAACTCCTTGGTCAGCAAGCCTTTGTTGGAGCCGATGGGGGACCCTAGGGGCATCACGGCGGCCACGCCCACTTCCTCCAGGCGCTTGCACAGTACCGGGTCGGCGTGCACGTAGGGCAGCACCACGAAGCCCAGCTTCACTAGCTCCTCGGCGGCGCGCAGGGTTTCGATGGGGTCGGGCAGCAGGTACTTGGGGTCGGGGTGGATTTCGAGCTTCAGCCAGTTAGTTTCCAGCGCCTCGCGGGCCAGCTGGGCAGCAAATACCGCCTCCTTGGCCGTGCGCACGCCGGAGGTATTAGGCAGCAGGCCAAGCTGCGGGTGGCTGAGGTGGCGCAGCAGGTCGTCGTCGGCAGTGGCCATGTTCACGCGCTTGAGCGCTACCGTCACCAGCTCCGAGCCGGAGGCCAGCAGCGCCTCCTCCATTAGGGCCGCCGAGCTGAACTTGCCCGTGCCCGTGAACAGCCGCGACTGAAAGGTGCGGCCGGCGATTACTAGGGGTTGCGTGTGCATAATTAAGTAGGTACTACTGTCTTGGTGGCTGCCACAAACTGCGCCGCCGCGGCCCTAGGGTCGGTGGCCCTGCCAATGGCGCCCGACACGGCCACGCCGTGCAGGCCGGCGGCCAGCAGCGGCGCCACATCGGCCAGCTCGATGCCGCCGATGCCGACGACCGGCACCGCCAGGCCCGCCGCCCGCGCCTGCGCCAGCAGCGCCGCGTAGCCCGCCAGCCCCAGCACCGGGCTCAGGTTTTCCTTGGTCGTGGTGAAGCGGAACGGCCCTAGGCCCACGTAGTCCACGCCGGCCGCCGCGTGTTGCTCGATGTCGGCCAGCGTGTTGGCCGTGCCGCCGATGAGGTATGCCGGCCCGAGCAGCGCGCGCGCCTCGGCGGTGGGCAGGTCCTGCAAGCCCAGGTGCACCCCATCGGCCCCGATTTCCAGCGTCAGCGGCGCGTTGTCGTTGAGTATCAGCGTAGCGCCGTGGTGGCGGCACACGGCTTGCGTGTCCAGCGCCAGCTGCCGCCAGGCGGCGTAGGGCGTGTTTTTCACCCGCAGCTGCACCCAGCGCACGCCGCCGCGGCAGGCCAGCTCGGCGTCCTGGGGGTTGGTGGTGATATAGTGGAGGGGGCTGATGGTCATGACTGCTTCTGATAATGGTAGCCCAGCAGCGTGTCGTTGCTGGCCAGCACTTGGGTGGTGTAGGCTTTGCCCAGGCGGCAGGCCTCGGCCAGCGGGTGCCCTAGGGCCAGCTGCGCCGCGATGGCTGCCGACAGCACGCAGCCGCTGCCGTGCTTTTCGCCGTGCGGTAGGCGCGGAGCCGTCAGCTTGTGCCGCGCGTCGTGGGTCAGCAGCACGTCGGTGGCCAGGTCGCCACTGGCGTGGCCGCCCTTCAGCAGCACCGGGCAGTAGGCGCTAAGGGCGCCCGCCGCCGCCATGGCCGAGCTGGCAGCGGGCCACAGCCGCCGCACCTCGGGCTGGTTGGGGGTGATGAGTGCCAGCTCGGCGCAGATGCGCTGCAGCAGGGCCCGGTCGGGCTGCGGGTGAAACTCGTAGCCGGCCGTAGCCCGCAGTACCGGGTCCCAGACGATGAGCACCGCCGGGTTTTGCGCTTTCAGCCAACCGATGAGCTTCCACAGGAGGGGCAGGCTTTCAATCAGGCCGATTTTCACTACCTCAACTTGAAACCGCGCCAGCAGCAGCCCGATTTGGTCCTGCACGTCGTCCAGCGCTACCCAGCTCACCCGCTCAAAAGCTACGTCGTTCTGCACCGTTAAGGCCGTGCAGGCCCCTAGGCCATATACGCCGTTGGCTTCGAGTGTTTTCACATCGGCCAGCACGCCGGCCCCGGCACTCGGGTCGAAGCCAGCGATAGTAAGGGCGTAGGGGCGCAGCCCTACGGGACCCCTCTGGGGCGGCCCGGCCCCTGCGGGAGTGGGGAGCCTGGTGTGCACTGACGTCAGCCATCGTTGCTTGTCGGCCAGCTCCCCTTTCCCATAGGGGAGGGGCCGCCCCAGAGGGGTTCCGTGAGGCTGCTCGTTCACAGATAAATCTCGCTGCCCTTCTCTACAAACTCCCGCGCCTTTTCGGCCAGGCCGTGCGTCAGCGCCTCGTCGGGCTGCACGGCCTGGGTGGCGGCGAAGTCGCGCACTTCCTGGGTGATTTTCATGGAGCAGAAGTGGGGGCCGCACATCGAGCAGAAGTGGGCCACCTTGGCGCCCTCGGCGGGCAGGGTTTCGTCGTGGTACTCGCGGGCGGTGTCGGGGTCGAGGCTCAAGTTGAACTGGTCTTCCCAGCGGAACTCGAAGCGGGCCTTGCTCAGGGCGTTGTCGCGGTACTGGGCGCCCGGGTGGCCCTTGGCCAGGTCGGCGGCGTGGGCGGCTATCTTGTAGGCAATTACGCCGTCCTTCACGTCCTGCTTGTTGGGCAGGCCCAGGTGCTCCTTGGGCGTCACGTAGCAGAGCATGGCCGTACCAAACCAGCCAATCATGGCCGCCCCGATGGCCGAGGTAATGTGGTCGTAGCCGGGGGCAATGTCGGTCGTTAGCGGCCCTAGGGTGTAGAACGGCGCCTCGTGGCACTCGCGCAGCTGCTTGTCCATATTCTCCTTAATCAGGTGCATGGGCACGTGGCCGGGGCCCTCAATCATCACCTGCACGTCGTGGGCCCAGGCAATCTTGGTCAGCTCGCCTAGGGTCTCTAGCTCGGCAAACTGCGCCTCGTCGTTGGCGTCGGCGATGGAGCCGGGGCGCAGGCCGTCGCCGAGCGAGAAGCACACGTCGTAGGCCTTCATAATCTGGCAAATCTCCTCGAAGTGGGTGTAGAGGAAGTTCTCCTGGTGGTGCGCCAGGCACCACTTGGCCATAATGGAGCCGCCGCGCGAAACGATGCCCGTCACGCGCTTGGCCGTCAAGGGGATATAGCGCAGCCGCACGCCGGCGTGGATGGTGAAATAGTCCACGCCCTGCTCGGCCTGCTCGATGAGCGTGTCCCGGAACAGCTCCCAAGTCAAGTCCTCGGCCTTGCCGTTGACCTTCTCCAGGGCCTGGTAGATGGGCACCGTACCCACCGGCACCGGGCAGTTGCGGATAATCCACTCGCGGGTTTCGTGGATGTTCTTGCCCGTGCTCAAATCCATGAGCGTATCGCCGCCCCAGCGGCAACTCCACACGGCCTTATCTACCTCTTCCCCAATGCTCGACGTCACCACCGAGTTGCCGATGTTGGTGTTAATTTTTACCAGGAAGTTGCGCCCGATAATCATGGGCTCGCTTTCGGGGTGGTTGATGTTGCTAGGTATCACGGCCCGCCCGGCGGCCACCTCCTGGCGCACAAACTCGGGCGTGATGAACCCCTCCGGCGTGCGCGCCCCGAAGCTGTGGCCGCGGTGCTGCGTCCGCAGCGGGTCGGTGGCGGGCAGCTGGTCGAAGCGCTGGTTTTCGCGGATGGCGATGTACTCCATCTCGGGCGTGATAATCCCCTGCTTGGCGTAGTGCAGCTGGCTCACATTGGCGCCGGCGCGGGCCCGCAGCGGCGGCCGGATGTGCTCGAAGCGCAGGTGGTCGAGGCTGGCGTCGGCGGCGCGCTGCTGCCCGTACTCGGAGGAGATGCCGGGCAGTTGCTCCACGTCGCCGCGCCCGGTTATCCACTCCTCGCGCAGGCGGGGCAGGCCCTGCTTGAGGTCGATATTTACCCTAGGGTCGGTGTAGGGCCCACTGGTGTCGTACACCGTCACGGGCGGATTCTCTTCGGGCGGCGCGCCGAAGTCGAACTTGCGCTCGGTGGGCGCCAGGGCGATTTCGCGCATGGCCACCCGCAGGCCGGGGTGCAGCTGACCCGGCACGTAAATCTTGCGCGAGCCGGTCAGGGGCTGGCGCTCCACCAGCGTCTGCTGGGGGGCTTGGTCTTTTTTCTTCATTGGTGTGATAATTACCAAAGTGAGATGCCCAGAATGTCAGTTAATTATTTCAACCAAGCCCTATCAACTGTTCATTGGTAATGGCTCATTGATAATTGAAAACCTACCCCCCCTGGGTAGCGCGGATGAGCAGTACCCGGTCGTGGGGCTGCACGGCATAGCTCCCCCAGGCTGCCTGGGGAATCACCTGGTCGTTGACGGCCACGGCCAGGCCGCGGAAGTGCGTTTGGCCTAGGCTGGCGAGTAAGTCGGCGAGCAGCCAGTTGTTGGCCAGCGGCTGGGGCGTATCGTTTACGTAGCAAACCATGCAACTAGCAGTAGTTGAGGTGAATAGAGTCGTAAAACGATAGGAGCAGCTGCGGCCGGCTCGCCCCAAGGGGGCAGCCGCGCGCAGCCTAGCACTTTTCCCTTCGCCAGCATTACCTGGTTCAGGTTCGGAGGGTATCATCTCAGCCGCACAACATGCAGCACCCCTAAAGTTTACGCTGGCAAACGTAAGGCAAAAATTCTAAGCGGCGCGTGAACCAGCGAAATTTTGCACGTTGGGGCAATAAGCGCAGTGGCCCCGAAGCAGAAACGTCATGCGGAGCCCCGCCAAGCATCTCTCCCGAACGATACCCTAGGGGCGTGGGAGAGGTGCTTGGCGGGGCTCCGCATGACGTTCCTGCCTGAGAAAACGTAGAACGTGACCCTAGGTCTTCTGCTTCTTCTTCTTGGCCGCCGGAAATAGCACGTTGTTGAGTATCAGGCGGTAGCCGGGCGAATTGGGATGCAGCGAGAGGTCGGTGGGTTCTTCGCCCACCATGTGCTGGTAGTCCTCGGGGTCGTGGCCGCCGAAAAACGTCCAAGTGCCTTTGCCCAGGGTGCCGTGCATGTAGCGTACCTCGCCGTCCTGCTTGGTTTCGCCCATTATCACCACGTCGGGCTTGATAAGGCTTTTGCGGAAGGCCGTGGTCTGGCCCATGAAGCCGTGGATGGTTTTCTCGTGGTCCTGGGTGAGCATGGTGGGCACCGGGTCGTACTTGGCCGAGAAGGTAAAGAGCTGGAAATAATCGTTTTGCTCGTAGAGGCCGCGCTCGCTAGGTTGCATGTCGATGTCGGAATACTCGTACTCCATCGGGTTCATGCGCAGGCGAAAGTTTTGGAATGCCAGTGTGCGATTGAAGTTGAGCTTGCTTTGGGCGGCTGGGTCGGCCGGGTCGCCGTCGTACATGTCGGCCACCATATCCACCCCTAAGCCCGCCAGGGCAATGTCGTAGCTATCGGTGGCCGAGCACATGGCGAACATAAAGCCCCCGCCCGCAATAAATTCCTGCATCTTCACGGCCACGGCGCCCTTCATCTCGCTCACCTTCTTGAAGCCATTGCGCTTGGCCGCGGCTTCCGAGTCGCGCTGTTGCTGCTGGTACCAGGACGCGTAGCGGTAGTTGGCGTAGAACTTACCGTATTCGCCCGTAAAATCTTCGTGGTGCAGGTGCAGCCAGTCGTACTTGGGCAGCACGCCGGCCAGCACTTCATCGTCATAAATCTGGTCGTACGGAATCTCGGCGTAGGTCAGTACCAGCGTCACGGCATCGTCCCAGGGCTGCTTGCCCTTGGGCGTGTACACCGCAATTTTGGGCACCTTCTCCAGCTTCATCACGTCCATATTGGCGTTGGGGTCAGCTATCTGCTGCAAGATGCCGGTGTACTGCGCCTCCGAAATGGTTTGGAACGTGATGCCGCGCACGCTTAGCTCGCTTTCCACGGCTGGCTGGGCCTCGCAGGCAAACGAGCCGCCGCGGTAGTTGAGCAGCCAGTCAACCTCAATCTGCTTGCTCAGCGCCCAGTAGCACAGCCCGTAGGCCTTGAGGTGCTCCTTCTGGGTTTCGTCCATCGGGATAAAGAGGTGGTTGGCGCGGGCCCCGAGGGCGGGGGCCAGTAGCACCAGAGCCAGCAGCAAGCGCTTGAGCAGCATAGGGAGCACGAGAAATAAAAGCCAGTCGCGTAACGTGCGCCGCCGTAATCCTAGTTCAAGGTACGGGCCGAGGGCTGTAATTAGTAGCCGGCGGGCGTCGATAAGTGCCAGCAGCGATGCGCGTCAGTGGCCGGCGCGCCTCACCTTTGCACCCACACTAGGCGCGTAGCCTGCTTGGCGCAGCCAAGCGTATCGGCGCAATCCGTTAAATCCGTTGAATCTGCGATGACGTTACTTGAAAATATTCGCGAGGCGCTGCGCTCCATCGGCGGCAACTTGCTGCGCACGGTGCTCACGGGCCTCATTGTCAGCATCGGGCTCATTGCACTGGTGGGCATCCTCACGGCCATCGATGCCATGCGCCACTCGCTCAACGATACCTTCGCCAGCCTAGGGGCCAATGCCTTCGAAATCAAGGCCAAAGGCTACGGCAACCGCTTCCGGCGCGGCGGCGTGCAAGACAAGCAATATCCGGCCCTGAGCTTTCTGCAAGCCAGCCTCTACAAAAAGGAGCTGACCCGGCGCGAGCCCAGCGCCGTGGTGGGCGTGTCGGCCCAGGTGTCGGGCGCCACCGAGATAAAAGCCGGCAGCCTCAAAACCAACCCTAATATGCAGGTGGTGGCCGGCGATGAAAACTACCTGCGCATCCAAAACTACGCCCTCGCCCAGGGCCGCACCTTTGCCCCGGCCGAGCTGCAAACTGGGGCTAAAGTGGCGCTTATCGGCCAGGAAATCAAGGACAAGCTTTTTCCTGGCCAGCCAGCCCTAGGGCAGTACCTCTACGCGCTGGGGCAGCGCTTCCAAGTAGTAGGCCAGCTCGAGAAAAGCGGCAGCACCATGGGGGGCTCCGGGGCCGACCGCCTGCTGCTGGTGCCCCTGGAAGCCGGCAACCAGCTGCCCCGCACCGGGGCGCTCACCTACGATGTGAAGAGCGCCCTGCCGGCCGCCAGCGGCCTCAGCTTTCTGGAAAGCCAGGCCACCGGCGTGATGCGCGCCGTGCGCGGCGACCGCCTGGGCCAGGAAGATTCCTTCGAGATTCAAAGCCCCGAGTCGCTCAGCGGCACCCTCGATTCGCTCACCGGCAAGGTGCAATTTGGGGGGGCGCTGGTGGCTACGCTGGCGCTGCTCGGGGCCAGCATCGCCCTCATGAATATCATGCTCGTGTCGGTAACCGAGCGCACCCGCGAAATCGGCATCCGCAAGGCCCTAGGGGCCACGGCGCGCCAAATTCGCCTGCAGTTCCTAATCGAGGCCATCGTCATTTGCGTGCTGGGCGGCTCGCTAGGCATCTTGCTGGGCATTGCGGCCGGCAACGGCGTGGCGTCGCTGGCTGGCAGTACTTCCTTCCTGGTGCCGTGGCTGTGGGTAGGGGTGGGGCTCACCATTTGCGTGGCCGTGGGCCTGGTGGCGGGCTCTTATCCGGCCGGCAAGGCCGCCGCCCTCGACCCCATCGAGAGCCTGCGCTACGAATAAGGACCGCAGATTTAACGGATTTAACGGATTTCGCGGATACGCTGCTTCGCAGCTGACTATGCGAATGGCGCGGCTTCGCTCATGCTGGGGACCTAGGGTGGGTAATAACCGCCAATTAATCCAACCAGCTTACGCAAACAAGAATCCGTACTCATGCGCGCCACCCGCGTAGTCAGCTGCGAAGCAGCGTATCCGCGAAATCCGTTAAATCCGTTAAATCTGCGGTCTACATTTGTGCAAATGACCGACTCTACTTCTCCCGGCCAGCGCTTCGTCCAGCTTATTCAGCAGCTAGGCTTGAGTAAGAACGCCTTTGCGCAGTCGCTGGGCAAAACGGCTACCGTCATTCAGCATTTGGTGGATGAGCGCAATAAGCCTGGTTTCGACCTGCTGAGCAAGGTGCTAGAGGTTTATCCAACTGTATCTAGCGACTGGCTGCTGCTGGGCCGGGGCCCCATGCTGCGCGCCGAAACCCCAGTTCGCCTTGCTGATGAAGCAGCCCCTAGCGAGCCCAACCCGCCCCAACGCGGCGGCATTGACCTAGACGAAATACCCGACGCCCCCCGCCGCCGCAACGGCAACCTTCTACAGTCGGCCGATATTGCCGCCACGCTGCGGCTAGCCGGCCAGCCGCGCAACGGCAGCAGCCACGGTCACGCTGTTTCGGTAGCGCCCGCAAAGCCAGTTGCCGTCGGAGCCCCTAGGCCCGTCGTTGCTGCCAGCCCCGCCGCCGCGCCAGCCGCTACCGAGCCCGCCCCGTTGCCAACGGCCGCTCCGGCTTCAGCGCCCGTCCAAGCGTCGGCACCCCCAACACCTGCCTGGCCCGCCCCCGCGCCGCCCGACCCCGCCTACCTAGCGGCGCTGCTGCAAGCCCAGCAGTTGCAGCACCAACTGGCCCTGGCCGAGCAGCGCAACCAGCATCTGCTGGAGCAGCAGGCGCTGTTGCAGCAGATGGTAGAGCTGTTGCGAAACCGTTAAATTAAAAGTAGTCTTTGTGCAGTAGTCCCGATGGTCGAAGCTTAGTGCTTAACGCAGCCGAATGGTGTAAGTGGTTTCGAGCGGACCTTCTACGCCTAGGTGTTCGCTGCTAGTATCGGTAATGAAGTCGCTAACTGAGCTGGCCGTAATATACTTGATACTACCCGTAGGACTTCTCACTAGCAGCGTATCCCCGTCAAAAGGAACAGTTTGGAAGTATGCTGTTGCACTTCCCAGGTACATAGTTTGACCGGGCGCAAGTTCACACGTTTCTCGCAGGCTGCGCTGGTCAGTTTTCGCGCTATAAAGTGAAGTAGGCCCACAAGGGAAGACTGGCTTGAGAGTTGGCCCCCGCTTATTATTAACCAGCTCTACCGATAAAGATTCAGCCGTATCGTTCTGAACATTAGTGCGATAAATCGACCAGCACGCTGTTGTTAGTAGCGGCAACAGGCAAATTGCCGTTAGTGCTTGAAAACGCTGACTCATAGCAGGTCAAACAAGCAAGCCCACCTCTTCGGCCTCCATCAGCCCTAGGGCATTTACTTGGGTCAGGCGCAACGGGCGGATTTCGCCCACCAGCAGCGGGTCATACTTGGCAGCTACGCGGATGTAGTTGGGCGTGTAGCCCTCCACGCGGCCGTCGGTAATGTCATCTTCAAACAGCACCTCGGTAGCTAGGCCAGCGTGCTGCTCGTAGAAAAAGCGCTTTTTCTTTTCCGATAAGCTGCGCAGCTGCGTGGTGCGCTCGGTGCGCACGCGCTCAGGCACCCGGCCGGGCAGGGTGGGGGCCAGCGTGTTGGGCCGCTCCGAATACGGGAAAACGTGCAGGTAGCTCACTGGCAGCTCGTTGAGGAACTGGTAGGTTTCCCGGAAATCCGCCTCCGTTTCGCCCGGAAAGCCTACGATAACGTCCACCCCGATGCCCGCGTGCGGCATCAGTTCCTTGATGTGGGCCACGCGCTCGGCGTAGAGCGCACGGCGGTAGCGGCGGCGCATGAGGCCCAGTATCTTGTCCGAGCCGCTTTGCAGAGGCAAGTGAAAATGCGGCATAAAGCGCCGCGAGGCCGCCACGGTGGCAATAATTTCGTCGGTCAGCAAATTGGGCTCGCACGAGCTGATGCGGAAGCGGCGAATGCCCGCCACGGCATCCAGGGCCCGCACCAGCTGCGTGAAGTTTTCCGGGCGCTGCCGCTCGGGGCCCTGCACCCCAAAATCGCCCAGGTTGACGCCCGTCAGCACGATTTCCTGCACGCCTTGCGCCGCCAGCGCTTCTACCCGCGCCACCACCGAGGCCACGCTGCCCGAGCGGCTGGCCCCGCGCGCCAGCGGAATAGTGCAGAACGAGCACGAATAGTCGCAGCCATCCTGCACCTTGAGAAAGGTGCGCGTGCGCTCGCCCAGCGACTGCGCCGGGTGAAACTCGTGGGCCGCCGCGATGGGCGAGGCGAATACGCGCCCCGGCGTCGGGGCCGCGCCTACTTCGGGCAGCTCCAGCTCGCTGATAATCTCGGCCAGCCGAAATTTCTCGGCCGCGCCCAGCACGGCGCCTACTCCCGGAATCTCGCTGATTTCTTGGGGCTTGAGCTGGGCGTAGCAACCCACAATGGCCACGAAAGCCCTCGGGTTGTGCCGCAGCGCCTGCTGCACCACGCGGCGGCACTTGCGGTCGGCGTGGTCGGTTACCGAGCAGGTGTTGACCACGTACACGTCGGCCCCCTGCTCGAACTCGACGCGGCGCACGCCGCGCTCCTCAAACTGCCGCCCGAGGGCCGACGATTCGGAAAAGTTGAGCTTGCAGCCTAACGTATAAAAAGCAACAGTTTGCGGAGTCATAAGCCCACAAATTTACAACCGCGCGCGGCGAGTAGCGCCGGCCACAAGCTCGCAACCGAACGGCCGCCTTGGCGGCACGCGGAGCCCTAGGGCCTGGGCGGCGGCAAAAGGCGGGTAAAGCGGGCTCGTTGGCTGCGGCTCCGCCCCTGGGTGTTGGCTGGCTTCTAACTCGCAGCCGGCCAGCTTACTTCGTGCCAAAGCGGGTTGGTGCTTATTAGTTAGCAGCTAAGTGTCTTTACCCCTTTTAGAAGATTTTTAGCATGTTTTGCCGACGAACTAGGCTTATTGAAGGGGTATTGCTGCGAAAATCAGCGCTTCAGACTTACTTTTGCATCGAAAATAATACCCCACTCATTTTTTCATGGCAATCTTACGCTTCAAAGCTCTCGAGCTAGTGGACCAGCGCCAAGCGCAAACCGTTAAGCCCGAGAAGCACCGGCGCTCCGACTCGTTTGGGCAGAATGTGTTCAACCTCGAAGCTATGCGGGCTACTATGCCCGGCGAATACTTCAAGAAGCTGCAAGCGGCTATCAAGCAAGGTACGACCGTGGAGCGCTCGGTAGCCGACGCGGTTGCCTCAGCCATGAAAACCTGGGCCATGGCCAAGGGGGCCACCCACTACACCCACTGGTTTCAGCCCCTGACCGGCGCCACGGCCGAAAAGCACGACTCGTTCTTCGACCTCAACTCCGACGGCCGCCCCATTGAGAACTTCAAGGGTTCGGCCCTGGTGCAGCAGGAGCCCGACGCCTCGTCGTTCCCCAACGGTGGGCTGCGCAACACCTTCGAGGCCCGTGGCTACACCGCCTGGGACCCTACCTCGCCCGCCTTCATCATCGAAACAATTGGCGCCAAAACGCTGTGCATCCCCACCATTTTCGTGGCTTACACCGGCGAGGCGCTTGACTACAAGGCCCCGCTGCTGAAGTCGCTGGCCGTGCTCGAGAAGGCCGCCGTGGATGTGTGCCAGTACTTCGATAAGGACGTTAATCGCGTCAATACCACCCTAGGCATCGAGCAGGAATACTTCCTGGTGGACAAGGCGCTCTTCGACGCCCGCCCCGACCTGGTGATGACCGGCCGCACCTTGTTTGGCCATGCCCCGGCCAAGGGCCAGCAGCTCGAGGACCACTACTTCGGCTCGATTCCGCCCCGCGTGCATGGCTTCATGCTCGAGTTTGAGGAGGAAGCCAACGCCCTAGGCATTCCGCTGCGCACCCGCCACAACGAGGTGGCGCCCAACCAGTTTGAGTGCGCCCCCACCTTTGAGGACGCCAACCTGGCCGTGGACCACAACCAGTTGCTGATGGATGTGATGGACCGCGTGGCCCTGAAACACAACTTCAAGGTGCTGCTGCATGAGAAACCTTTCGCGGGCGTCAACGGCTCGGGCAAGCATAACAACTGGGCCATGAGCACCGACACCGGCGTGAACCTGCTGGCGCCCGGCAAGCGGCCCAAGGAAAACCTGCAGTTCCTGACCTTCTTCATCACCACCGTGAAGGCGGTGCACCGCCACGGCGATTTGCTGCGCGCCAGCATCGCCTCGGCCAGCAACGACCACCGCCTGGGGGCCAACGAGGCGCCGCCGGCCATCATGTCGGTGTTCCTGGGCTCGATGCTCAACGGGGTGCTCGACGAGCTGGAGCGCACGGCCAAGGTGCCGCTTGACAAGGGCGACAACATCTACCTGAAGCTGGGCATCGATAAGATTCCGGCCATCCTACTCGACAATACCGACCGCAACCGTACCTCGCCGTTTGCCTTCACCGGCAACAAGTTTGAGCTGCGCGCCGTAGGCTCGTCGGCCAACTGCTCATCGGCCATGACCACGCTCAACGCCATTGTAGCCGACCAGCTTATTGACTTCAAAACCGAAGTGGACGCGCTTATCGAGCAAGGCAAGAAGAAAGAAGTGGCCATTGTAGATGTGCTGCGCCGCTACGTGATTGACTCAAAAAGCATTCGCTTCGAAGGCAACGGCTACTCCGACGAGTGGCGCGACGAGGCTGCCCGCCGCGGCCTGGCCAACGTGCCCACCACGCCCCTGGCGCTGGACGCGCTCGTAACCGAAAGCTCGGCTGAGCTGTTTACCCGCCTCGGCATCCTCTCGGACTCGGAGCTGCACGCCCGCCACGAGATTCTGCTGGAAGACTACACCAAGAAAATTCAGATTGAAAGCCGCGTGCTCGGCGATTTGGCTATCAACCACGTCATCCCCACGGCCATTGCCTACCAAACCAAACTGGTGCAAAACGTGCGCGGCCTGCGCGAGCTAGGCCTCGACGACGAGTACAGCCAGGTGACAGTAGATATGATTAAAGCCATTTCGGGTTACGTAACGACCATCAAGCAAACGGTAGATGCCATGATTGAGGCCCGCAAAGTGGCCAATAAGCTGGAAGATGCCCGCGAGAAGGCCATTGCGTACTGCGACACGGTAAAGGAAAAATTTGCGGCCATCCGCCGAGCTGCCGACAAGCTCGAGCTACTGGTGGCCGATGAGGACTGGCCCCTGGTAAAGTACCGCGAACTATTGTTCCGGCACTAGCCCTAGGGGTTGGAGCCACGGACCAGCGCTGGGTGGGAATTCTCGCTGCGTCCGGGTTTGGAAAGGGTCGTGCCGGGTGGCGCGGCCTTTTTTTATGTCTAGCCGGGTCTGACCTGCTAAAACCGCGTTCTAGTGCCCTGCAAGGGGGTAGGCGTCGGCCAGCCTAGGCCAGCCCCGGCCAGCTTTTAGGTCAGTCTGCCACTAAAACTGCCACTAAAATGGTAGGGACTAGGCGGCTTTCACGCGCCGCGCCGTCTGCTCGTGCGAGGCTAATAGCTCCGCCTCGTTAATGCCCAGGTACTCGTTGAACTGCGCCTCGGTCTGGTGACCAGTGGCCAGCATCACCAGCGACTTCGGGACGCCCTGGTAGACTTTCAAGGTGGCGTAAGTCTTGCGGCCTACGTGCAGGCCGAGCTTGAGGCGGGTGAGGCGCGCCAGGACCGCCACGTGGGGCAAGTAGAGCCAGGGGTCGCGCACGAAGGGCAGGCAGGTGGCTAGGCCCAGGGGCCGGTAGCTTTCCAGCAGGGCCACCGGCCGAAACACATCGTCGTCCAGGTAGGGAATCAGGGCCACGATGTCAGTCTTGCTGAGCAGATTCTTAATTAGCCGCTGCTCCGGGTGTACGTGCTGCCAGCCGAGGGTCGCCGCGTCGCCGTGGCGCGGAGAAGTGTAGGTGCAGAGCAAAAACAAGTCCCTGGCCCAGCGGCAGCGCTCGGCGTGGGCGGCGCTGGTAAGCTCGCCCCGGCCGCCGCGCCCGGTGTGCGGGGGCAGCTCGGGAAAGGCGGCCGCCAGGTAGCCTATAGTAGCAGGGGTTTCAAAGTCGATGGCCGCGATGCGCAGCAGTTCGTCCTGGCTCAGGGCGTCGACGCCGACGTAGCTGGGCGCCAGGCGCAGCTGGCAGAGCCTGGGCGTCTCGACCTCGTTGCAGACCGCTTGGCAGGCGTCCCCCCGCAAGCCCCGTCCCAAGCCCAAACCCGAAACCCTCATCTGGGCGCTGTTACTGCAAGCCGTCGCGGCACAGGTCACCCCACCTGCCGCCCCGGTGGGACCGAGTACGCTGCCGGCTGTTCCCCCCTTATCGTTACCCCCACGCGAGGACAAGCCCAAGCCGTAGCGCTGCCGCGAGCGACCTGCAGCTCTCTTTGCTTAGTGTATCTAGTAATTATAAGACACGTTTTTTCAGGAGGGTGTTATTTGCGAATCCGCTCTCTCTACTTGTGGCTATTTTATTAGTTGGGGAAGCATACACCTTGACCGGCAGCGCTCCGCTATTGGCTACCGCTTACCGCATCAATTCGAGCGCGACTCACAAATAAGCAATTCAAGGTCTAGCAGGAGTTTCTCACTCCTGCTAGACCGATTATACCCTTTTATTTAGGCGCCACTTTACCATTAGTGGTGAAGAGCACGTCCTGCTTCTTGCCGCCTTTAGCTACTTTGGCCTCGTAGACGGTCGTCCCGTCGGCCCGCACGATGGTGGCGGCCTCATGCACCTGGTAGGCTTTGTAGTCGCGGGCCAGGGTAGTGCGCACGGCGGCCGGTAGTTGGGCGGACGTCATGTCCGTTTCCGTTTCCTGTAGCTTGCCGTCGGCCGTGATGACAGCCGACATCGTTTTGCCGTTCATACTAAAGCCCGCCTCGTAGGCAGGGCCTTCCTTTTCCCAGGTGTTGCGCTGCACAGTGGGAAATTTGGTTTTAAAGGCGGCTTTCGTGGCGGCGGGTACCTGCGCTGCCGTCATTTTCTGGGCTTGGGCCGCGCCAGCCGCGAGCACCAGCAGGGCGGCGGATATCAGCAGTTTTTGCATGACTGGAAGTAGTAAAGGTGAAAAAAGTGAAACTTTCCGGCCAAGCTATTGCCTGATTCTGGCGTTAGTCTGAGGATGGTTGCCTTAGTGAAAAATAGACTGATTCACCACCCCTGCCTACCTGTTTGTGATTTGATGCGGATAAGGTCAAAACAGCTGATTGCTACAGAATCTCGACAAAATCCTAAACTAGCTTGGCGGCATATTCATCATCCGGCCGTAGCTAAGGGTTGCGGCCAACCATAGTTTATGGCCCGTACCAAGCCGTTTTTTCGTCACGTTCAGCACGTTACGGGCATTATGGCCCGCGCTCCCGAGTCGGAGCGCTATCCATACCACGACTGGCGCGAGTGCCCCATCGGTCGCAGCGTTAAAAAAAGCGGCGACTGGCAGTACTACCTGGGCCGGCCGGGCGAGGAGCGCGCCCGCTGCAGTTACTGCGTCAAGCTGGCCGCCGAAGCAACTGCAACCACTAGTTGAGAGTATAGTGGCGGCTACTGCCTGATAAGTGCGTTACGGCCGAATTGTGCCGTGAAAAAGCGCTCCGCACCACCTTGCGCAGTACATTCATAAGCTCTCCTACCAAGGTTACAACGAACAACTTGCGGCACTAACAGCTGGGGAGCGCGCTTGCTTTTAATCAGTGACTTTTAGCCCCAAATCAACACCAGCGTGCCCGCGATAATCAGCACGGCGCCGATGCTGGCGTGCCAAGTTAGCTTCTCGCCTAGGAAAACGACTGACAGCACGATGGCGATGGCCACGCTCAGCTTATCGACAGGAGCAACCTGCGACACCTGGCCCAGTTGCAAGGCCCGGAAGTAGAATATCCACGACAGGCCGGTAGCTACGCCCGACAACCCCAAGAAAATCAGGTTAGTGCGTGTGAGCAGCCCTAGCTTATCGAGGCCGCCCTGGAAGTAGACAATGCCCCAGGCCAGCAGCAGGATAATCACCGTGCGAATGGCCGTGGCCAGGTTAGAATCGACCCCTTTAATGCCAATTTTGGCCAGGATGGCGGTGAGCGCGGCAAAGAGCGCGGAAAGCAGGGCGTATATCCACCACATAGCGTAAACGGGGGTTAAAAATCAAGGAAACGCGCCGGCCAGCTCGCTTCCGCGAAGTGGCCGGCGCGTTTGCCAGGTAGTCGAGTTATTTGCCGATTTCCAGCACCCGGAACGTACCGGGCAGGATGCTCGGGCGCGGCCGAGGGTTTTCGGTAGTAGCAGCCGGGGCGGGGCCGTAGTCGGCGGTGCAGGTGTAGAGATGGTGGGTTTTGGGGTTTTCGGCTACGGTGCGGGCGCCCTTGGCGGTGGGCACGTTGGCCACCACGGTGTACTTCTCGGGCGAGTCCTGGTGGATGACGGTCATGGTGCCGTCGCCGCCGTTGAAGCTGAGCACGTTATTAGTTGTGGGGTCGAAAGCCACGCCGTCCACGCCCGGCCCGATGGGCAGCACGGCCACCTGCTTGCCGGTTTTGCTGTCGGTCACCACCAGCTTCTCGTTGGCGCAGCCGCTGAAGAGGCGGCCGTCCTTGGGGTCGAAGGCCAGGCCGGTGGGCTCCTCGCCGGGGGCCAGGGAGTAGCGGTGCAGCACGGCCAGGCTCTTGGCGTCGAACTCGATTACCTCGCTCTTGTCTTCCAGGTTCACGAAGATGTGGCCTTTGCCGTCGCTGGCGGGCACTTCCACGTCGCCGCCCAGCTCGGCCGTGCCCACGGCCCGGCCGGTGGCCGGGTCGAGCACCGTGCTCTTGCCCCCGGCGTTGCTGAAGGCAAAGACGTGCTTTGAGTAGTCGTCGTAGTACACCGCGTCGGGCTTGGGGCCGGTGGCGACGGTACCCAGGTTCTTCAGCGTTTTCAGGTCGAAGATGACGCAGTAGTTATTGCGCCCGCAGCTGACGTAGCCGCGGTTGGCGCCGGGCACTACGGCCACGCCGTGGGCGCCGGGCGTATTCTCAATGTGGCCGAGCAGCTTCTTGGTTTTCAAGTCGATGACTTCGGTTTGGGTGCCGTGGGCCACGTAAAGGCGCTCGCCGGCCGGATCGGTGGCCAGGAAATCCCAGCCGCCCTCACCGCCTACGGGAATGGTGCTGAGCACGCGGTAGGGCGCGGGCGCCGCCGACTGCCCGTGGGCAGCCGGCAGCCGGCCTAGGCTGGCCAGGGCCAGCGGGGCAACAACCAACAAGGTTTTCATGGGAGAAAATAAAAGAAGGGAAAAGGCTGAATCAGGAAACGGGGCCGCCCGGCTCCTTAGCCGTGACCGGCTCGGCGGGCTGCGGCCGCAACGTGGTGTACACGACGAGGACGACCAGCATACCCAGCAGTATCAGTGAAGAGCCTTGGGTGCCGAAGCCCAGGCCATTCTTGGCGACGGGCTTGGTGAGCAAATCGCCGAAGGTGGCGCCGAAGGGCCGCGTGAGCACGAAGGCCACCCAGAAGAGTAGGACCGACGAGATGCGCGTGAAGTAGTGGACCAGCACCACCAGCGCCAGCACGCTGCCAATGAGCAAGGCCCCGCCCCCGAAGCCCAGACCGGAGTCGTCGGCCAGAAAATCACCCAGGGCCGTGCCGAGGGTATTGGAAAACAAGATGGCCGTCCAGTAGAAGAGTTCACCGCGGCGGGTGGTAATCTCGCTTACTGATAGTGACTTCTCGCTGAGCCGCCAGGTGCCCAGTACCAGTACCAGCAGCCCCACCAAGATGGCCGAGCCGGTGGCGTAGCCCAGCCCTAGGGTACGGTCCATGTAGTCGGACATAGTCGTACCGGCCGTGCTCGTGGCCAGAATCACGGCCCAGTACAGGGCCGGGATGTAGTGCGTGACGGCCAGCTGCCCCAGCAGCGTAACGATGAAAAACCCGATGAACAGCAGCGAGCTGACGCCGTAGCCCACGTTGAGGGTTTGGGCCAGCAGGTCGCCGCCGGTTTCGCCCAGGGTGGTGGCGCAGATTTTCATGACCCAGAACAGCAGCATAACCTCGGGGATTTTTTTCATGGTATCAACCAAGTAACTGTGAAAGAAAGGGTTAGCGAGGACGCCAGGTCAGGCATAGGCCGGGCGTATTGCCGTAGAAGGTGGGTATGATGCCGAGGTCGCGCCCGATGGGCTTGCGGCCCCAGCGGTTGCGGTGGGTGAGGTAGGCCAGGTGGGCGCTCAGGATGCCGAAGCCCGCGCCGGCCACCACGTCGCTCTGCCAGTGCTTGTCCACCACCATGCGCAGCACCCCCACGCTGGTGGCGATAGTGTAGGCCCCAATGCCGTACCACTGACTTTTGTCGCGCAGCTCGGTGTGCACGATGCTGGCGGCCAGAAACGCCTGCGCCGTGTGGCCCGACGGAAAGGAGAGATTGTCCGACCCGTCGGGCCGCTGCTCGTGGGTGAGCGACTTGACCAGGAAAGTGCTGCCCAGCATAATGGCTTCGCTTTTGGCGATAACCAGCAGCACGTTTACTCGGTCGTTGCGGCCCTGCACGCCCAGTAAGGCCGTGGCACCCAGTTCCAAGTAGGGCGCGAAAATCAGCAGGTCGGCCACGCGGGTCTGCGACGAGGGAAACAGGCGGTGGACGTCGCACTGAGCCTCCTGGTTGGTGTAGAAGCCCCGGTTGCCCCCCACAGTGTAGGCTCCGTAGCCAATGAGCACGGTAGGCACGATAAGGGCTTTGACCAGCTTTTTATGAAAAAACGGTTTGGGCCTAGCCGCCACGGGCACCCCTAGGGGATTTTCGTACTTATGCGTGGTATCGACTGGCGCAGCCGGTGCAGCCGGCGCGGCTGGATTGAGCGGCACTTGCGCTAGGGTGGGGATGGCTAACCCGACGCTTAGCAGCAGAAGCCGTAGGTGTAGGAGCAAGGGAAGATGCATAGCCGGCAAAAGCGGTCGGATAGGAATAGCTGGCTACCGGCCGGTAAGCCGGACGCTTACGCACAGCTTGCGTCCAAACCTAGCGGGCAATTCTGGCGCAAATCTGGAAGTGACTTTTTTAGCCGACTGCCTTTCCCAGGCTTTAACCGCCTACAGCAATTTCAAGCTTCGAGCAGCTCGAAGTCAAGCCTCAGCGGAGCTGCTCGCGCCGAGCGCCTATTCTCCGCCGGCGGATTCACGCAGGATAGGAAGGGCCTTTATTGACTTTTCCTAACCAGTGCCAACTACAAATTGACACCAGAATCGACCGGTAGGTTTGCGCAAATAAACGCGCTGCATTACGAGAAACTGCGAATAAGTAGAAGCCACCGCAGCCAGTGGACCCGACGCAAAAAAGATACCTAGGCAGCGCTTACACCCGCCTAAAAAAATCAAGTAACATGTTGAAGTTGAGAAGGGGATGTCGGCTGGTAGCCTTGCTAACAATGTTGATGAGCACGGCCACCGCCTGGGCCCAGACCGGCACCGTGCGCGGCACCTTGCAGGAGACGGGCGGGCAGCCGGTGCCGTTTGCCAGCGTGGTGCTGCTGCGAGCCGGGGCCAGCGACTCGACGCAGGTAACCGGCGCGCAGGCCAGCGAGAGCGGCGCGTTTGAGGTAGCCGGAGTGCCACTAGGTACCTATCGGCTGCGGGTGCTGGCCGTGGGCTACGGCCCCCTCCGGCGCACCATCAGCCTGACCAGCGCCGCCCCGACCCTAGCCCTGGGGGTGCTGCGCCTGCCCGCTACCAGCACCCGCCTCAAAGACGTGGTGGTGACGGCCGAGCGCCCGCTTGTCAGCGGCGGCTTGGATAAGAAGGTGGTGGACGTGAGCAAAGACCTGACCGTGACCGGCGGCACGGCCGTGGACGTACTCCAGAACGTGCCCTCCGTGACGGTGGACCAGACCGGGGCGGTGAGCATTCGCGGCTCGGGCGGGGTCACGATTTTCATCGACGGCAAGCCCACCACCACCACGCTCGACCAGATTCCGGCCAGCAGCATCCAGAGCGTAGAAGTGGTCACCAACCCCTCGGCGCGCTACGACGCGAGTGGGGCGGGCGGCATTTTGAACATCATTCTGAAGAAGGAAAAGCGCGACGGGTGGAACGGGCAGGTGAGCGCCACCGGCGGTACCGGCGACAAGGCCAACGGCTCGCTGAGCTTGAATTATCACAAGGGCAAGTTCAACCTGTTTGGGCAGTACGACTACCGGCGCGACCGGCGGCGCATCGACGGCTACCTCGACCAGACTACGGCGGCCAACGGGGCCACCCTGCTGCTGCGCCAGGACCGCCGCGGCGTGAGCTTGCCGCAGTCGCACGGCCTTCGCTTGGGGCTGGACTACGACCTGACGCCCGAGCAGTCGCTGACGCTGGCCGTGCAGCCGCGCTTCAACTCTTCGGTGCAGCAGGAAACGCTGGACTCGCGGCAAGTAAATCAGACGGCCGGCGACCAGCTGGTAGCGGCCGGCACCAGCAACCGCCAGAACGCCACCACCGGCACCTTCCCCTCGTCCGACGTGACGCTGGACTACCGCCACATCTGGGACCAGCACAAGGGCCGCGAGCTAACGGCGCTGGCCGTGTACACGCCGCTGCTGGCCGAAACCGACGTGGCCTCGCGCGTGCTCTACCCGCGCGACAGCCTCGTGACGCAGCAGCAGCGCACCACCAACCACACCACGCAGCTCACGGCGCAGGTGGACTACGTGCACCCCCTCGGGGAGAAGAGCCGCTTCGAGCTGGGCGCGCGCAGCAGCCTGCGGCAGTACGACCTGGACTACGTATTCGCCAGCCAGCCGGCGCTGCGCTTCGACCCCTCCAACCGCTTTATTTACAAGCAGTACGTGCAGGCGGCCTACGGCATCTATGCCGGCGCCGTCAGCAAATTCGGCTACCAGTTAGGGCTGCGGGCCGAGCAAACCAACCTCACCGGCACGCAGCTGGCGGGCAGCAATCCGCCCTTCAGCCAAAGCTACCTCAGTTTGTTTCCGAGCGCGGCCTTCACCTACGAGCTGCCCCACGACCAGCAGCTGCGCCTGGGCTACTCCAAGCGCATCGGCCGGCCCGACGCGGGCGAGCTGAACCCCTTCACTGACCGCTCGGACCCGCTGAACCTGCAAACCGGCAACCCGCAGCTGCTGCCCGAGTACGTGCACTCGGTGGAGCTGGGCCACGAAGTAACCTGGGCCGGCGGGCGCAGCCTGAGCAGCACGGCCTTCTACCGCCTCGAAACCAATACCGCCCAGGGCTTCCGCCAGGTAATCACTGATTCGCTGACGGGCAACGTGGTCACGAACACCACGCGCTACAACCTGGGCCAGGAAACCTCCTACGGCCTGGAGGTGGTGGCCGCCAGCCCGCTCACGGCGTTCTGGAAAGTGAACGCCACGGCCTCCACGTTCCGGCGCCTCATCAGGGGCGGGGTGGCCAGCACGCCAATCAACACGGCCAGCCAGGTGTACACGGCGCGCCTCAATAACGTGTTCACGCTCAGCAAAAAGCTCGACGCCCAACTGGCCCTCAACTACCGCTCGCCCATCAACTCGGCCCAGGGCACACGCAGCGCCAACTTCAACGTCGATGTCGCGGCCAAGTACAACGTGCTCGCTGACCGGGGCACCATCACGCTGCGGGTAGCGGACATCTTCAACACCCTGCACTACGACTTCACGGCCTACGGCGCGGAGTTTTCGACCTTCAGCCACTTCAAGCGCGAGTCGCGCATTGCCTACCTAGGCTTCAGCTACCGTTTCGGGCAGGGCCAGGAGAGTCGCAAGCGCCGCAGCGCCGACGAAGAGGGCGGCAGCGACAACTAACCGATGGGAGTAGCCTTGGTTTTTCTGGCGGCGCTGGTGGCTTTCGGCATCAGTACGGTGAGTGGCGGGGGCGCGGGCCTGCTGCTGCTGCCCGTGCTGGCGCGGGTGCTGCCGGCGTCGAGCGTGCCGGCGGCCCTCACGGTGGGCACGGCCACGGGCACCGTGTCGAAGCTGGCCCTGTTTTGGCGTAGCATCAACTGGCCCGTGACGCGGCGCTTTGTGCCGGGGGCGGTACCGGGGGTGCTGCTCGGGGCCTACCTGCTCAAGTACCTCAACCCATTGTACCTCGAAGTCTTCATCGGGCTATTCCTGCTTTCTAACCTGCCGGCCGCGCTCAAGCGTAGCCACCCGACGAGCGAAGCCGCCGCCCCCGAGCGAGCCGGCTGGCTCAAGCTGAGCACCATTGGCTTTTTGGCCGGCTTCCTCTCGGGCCTGACGGGGGCGGTGGGCCTGCTATTCAAAAAGTTCTACTTCCGCTACGGCCTTAGCCGCGACGAAGTGATTGCCACCCGCGCCGCCAACGAAATGCTGCTGCACGCCATCAAGCTGGTGCTCTACCTGTACCTGGGCTTGCTGACGGGGTCGGCCTGGCAAGCGGGCGCGGTGGTGGCCGTGGCGGCAGTACTGGCCACAACCGGGGCCAAGCGGCTGGTCAAGTACTTATCGGAAACCCTGTTTCAGCGCATCGGCTACGCGGCGATGGTGTTGAGCGGGGTATTTATGCTGGCCGGGGCCGGGCAGGAGCTGCGCACTACCGAGAACCTGCGGGCCAGCACCGCCCTGCTCGGCGACAACCTGGAGATAACCGGCTGGTGGCGCAGCACCAGCCTCACGCTGGAACTGGAAATCAACGACAGTCCCGCCATCGAGCAGCCGGTAGCTTTCAGCGATTTGCCCCGTAGGGTGCAGGCCGAAGTACGCCGCTTGCAGCGGGGCCGGCGCCTGCTCAATCTGGAGGAGGTGTGGGCGATAGGCGGCCACTACTACGAGGCGTACTTCAGCGCGGGCGGCCGCGTGCAATCGGTAGACATCAAAGAAGAGTCGGCAACTTAACCCAGCCAGTCTGAAAAGCAGGCCCGCCTGAATAACGCCAGAATATGCACAGAATTGGCGGATAGCTTGCCGTCCGGTAAGGCGCCGGACGCGCCGGTTTCCGATGAGAATAGCCCCCTTCTATTACGACCCGCCAACGGCGGCTACTCCCCCAGCCACCCGGCCACCCCGCGCTCCCTACCACGACAATAGCGACTGTCCCGAGGGCCAGCGCGTGCGCGCCAGCGGCCACTGGCGGCCCTACGAACCGACGCGCGTGGCCGATACCCGGGTGCGCTGCCCAGTTTGCCTGGCCCTCGATAAGCTTTCATCCTAGCTACCTCTTTTCCTAGTGCTATGCGCTTAGTATTGCCTGTTGCGCTGCCTCCTACCTTGCTTATTTGGCTGGCGCTGGCTGGCAGCATGCTCCTATGGCTACCCGGCCGGGCGCAGACGCCGCCTGCCGCCGCTACCCGCGACCTAACCTACTACCTCACTCAGGCCCGTCAGAACAGCCCACTCAGCGCCGACGCGCGCAACCAGGGGCGGGCGGGCCAGCTCGAAACCGAGCGCCTGCGGGCCTTTTACACCAAGGCCACCGGCACGCTGGTGGGCAACTACACGGCCGTACCGGTGCTCAGCACCGACGGGGGGCGCACCCGCCTGAGCTACGCGGCCGACGGCAGCACCGCCAACTATCAGGGCTACGACGTGGCCCTGAGCAACGGCTCGCTTTACCAGGGCTACGCGCAACTCACACAGCCGCTCTTCAATCAGAAGCGCTACCAGGCCTACGCCGCCCAGGCCCAGAGCCTGGCCCTGAGCCAGCAGAACCTCGCGCAGCTCTCGCTGCACGACCTGGAAAAGCTGGTGGGTGACCAGTACATCCTCTGCCGCCAGGACCTCGACCAGCTGACCTACGTGCGCGAGTTGCTCGGCATCCTGGGGCGGCAGCGCCTGCTGGTGCAGAAGCTGGTGGCGGCCAGCTTGCTCAAGCAGTCGGACTACCTGCTGCTGCAAATCGAGGTGGAAACCCAGCAGATGTTTCTCAATACCTACCGCACGGCTTATCACCGCGACCTGTTGGATTTGAACGTGCTCTGCGGTATCGGCGACACGACGGAGGTGCAGCTGGCCGCCCCCTATTTGCCGCTGAAGCAGCCGGGAGTACTGCCGAGCCTGTCGGGCTTCACGCAGCGCTACCGGCTCGATAGCCTGGTGTACGCGGCCAACCAACGGGTATTCGAGACGCGCTACCAGCCGCTGGTCAACGGCTTTGCCAACGGCGGGCTGGAGGCGGTGGACTACCGCGACATTCCGCGCCGCTTCGGGGTGAGCGCGGGCCTGCAATTCAGCGTGTACCTGTTTGACGGGCACCAGCGCCAGCTCAGCCGCGACCGCACCAGGGTGCTGACCAAAACCACCCGCGCCTACCAGCAAAACTTCGCCACCGTCAATCCCGTGCGCCAGCAGCGCCTGCTCTACGAGCTGCGCCAGGTGGAAGAACGCCGCCGGCTGGCCCAGGCCCAGATTGCCAACTACCGCCAGGTCCTCGACTCCTACAAGCGCGAAAGTATTGCCGGGCAGCTCTCCATCGTGTTCTACGTGCAGGTGCTTAAGAACTACGCCACCGCCGCCCGCGACCTGGTGCTGCTGGAGAACAGCCGCCTGCTGCTCATCAACGCCTACAACTACTGGACGTGGTAGCCCGCCGCCCCGTGCCAACCCGAACGACCTTCCCCATGCGCTTTTCCCAATTGCTTGCTACTGCGCCTTTCCTAGGGTTGCTTGCTGCCTGCCACGGGGCGGCCCCGGCCGACGAGGCGGCCGCGCCGGCGCCCCGCGCCCAGGTGCAGGTGGTGCAGCCCGCCACGCAGAGCCTGACGCAGTACCGCACCTTCCCGGCCACCTCGACCTACCCGCGCAAGAGCGCCGTGACCGCCCCGGTGGCGGGCTACATCACGGGCGTGAACGTGCGGCTCGGCGATAGGGTGACGGCCGGTCAGGTGCTCTTTACGCTCGAAACCAAGGAGCGGCGGGCGCTCGGTAATTCTATCACCCGCATCGACCCCTCGCTCAAGGGCTTCGGGCTGGTGTCGGTGACGGCCCCCTCGCCGGGCATCGTGAGCGTGCTCAACATCCAGCAGTCGGGCGACTATCTGCTCGAAGGCTCGCCGCTGGCCACGGTGGCCGAGAGCAGCCAGCTCGTGTTCCAGCTCAACCTGCCTTACGAGTACAATCAAATAGCGCAGGGCAACCCGTTGTGTACGATTGTGTTGCCCGACAGCACCCGCCTGCAAGGACGAGTAGAGTCGCCCCTGGCCAGCGTCAGCCCCGGCCAATCGGAAATCTACCTGGTCCGTCCAATTAACCCCCAGGGGGTAATCCCGGAAAACCTCATCGTGCAGGTGCGCCTCACGCAAACGCGGCAGCCCAACGCGCAGGTGCTGCCTGCCGGCTGCGTCCTCTCCGATGAGACGCTGCACAGCTTTTGGGTGATGAAACTGGTGAATGACTCGACGGCCGTGAAGGTGCCCGTGACCCTGGGGGTGCAGAAGCCCGACGAGATTGAAATTAAAACCCCCGTGTTCGGCCCCCACGACCGCATTTTGAGCGCGGGCAACTACGGGCTGGCTGACACGGCGAAAGTAAAGGTGGTAAAATGAGCGAGCCAACGACCCAGACTCCGCCCGCGCCGCTGGCTTCGCGTCAGCCCGCGCCGCCGCCCCCCGCCGACCCAGCCGACAGCTCTTATTTATACACCCTGCGCAAGCCCATCGTACTGCTGGGGCTGCTGCTGCTGGCCGTGGGCCTCTTCGCCTACTCGCAGATGCAGACGGCGCTGTTTCCCGAAGTCACTTTTCCCAAAATCACGCTCATCGCCGACGCCGGGCAGCAGCCCATCGACCGCATGATGATAACCGTGACCAAGCCCCTGGAAGCGGCCGTGAAGCGGGTGAAGGGCGTGACGGTGGTCAAAAGCAGCACCAGCCGCGGCTCGTGCGTGATTCAAGTATTCCTCAGCTGGAACGTAGACGTGTACGCCACCAAGGCGCAGCTCGAAAGCCGCGTGAACGAGATAAAGGGGCTGCTGCCGCCGGGCGTGACCATCGCCACCGAGGCCATGAACCAGTCGCTGTTTCCGGTGCTGGGCTACTCGCTGGAAAGCAATTCGCGCTCGCCCATCGCCCTGCGCGACGCGGGCAATTTGCTGGCCCGCCCCATTTTCTCGCAGGTGCCGGGCGCCTCCAACGTCATCGTGCGCGGCGGCAAGGCCAAGGAGTTTGTCGTCACGCCCGACCCGGCCAAGCTGGCCGGGCAGCGCCTCACCCCAGCCCAGCTGCAAGCCGCGTTTGCCACCACCAACTTCGTGCAGTCGGCCGGCAATTTGGGCAGCTTCCGCCGCCTCTACCTCACCCTCACCGATACCCGCCTAGGGTCGCTGGATGAGTTGAAGCAGGTGGTGGTGCGCGCCGACTCGGGCCGGGTAGTACGGGTGCGCGACGTGGCGACGGTGGATATTCAGGAACAGCAGGAGTTCGTGCTTATCAACGCCAACGGCCACGCCGCGGTGCTGATTGACCTCGTGAAGCAGCAGGGCGTGGACCTGGCCACCTTCGCGGCTAACGCCCACGCCAAGGCGGCCGAGCTGCGCAAGCTGTTGCCCCCCGGCATGACGCTCAAGCCCTACTATGACCAGTCGGTGTTCGTGGCCGACAGCATCGACAGCGTGATTCATAGCATCGTGGAGGGACTGGCGCTGGCCATCCTGGTGATGATTGTCTTCCTGCGCTCGTGGCGGGCCAGCCTGGCGGTGTTGCTCACTATTCCGGTCACGGTTTGCTTCACCCTGCTGGTGCTCTATTTGTTCGGCATCACCTTGGATATCATGTCGCTCGGGGCCATTGCGGCCTCGGTAGGCCTGATTATCGACGACGCCATCGTCATCATCGAGCAGATATACCGGCAGCACGAGGAAAACCCCGCCCACAGCAACATCCAGGTGGTGCGCGGGGCCATCGCGGGGCTGTTTCCGGCCATGGTGGCTTCCTCGCTGAGCACCATCGTCATCCACTTCCCCTTCCGGTTGATGAGCGGGCTGGCGGGCAGCTTCTTCAAGGAATTATCTGACACCATGCAGATTACCATGGTCTGCTCTTTTTTGGTGACGTGGCTGCTGCTGCCGGTACTGCACCTGTTTATCGGCTACCGGGCGGGCAAAAATGCCCACGCCCACAACGCGGCGCAGGAGCAGGCCGCCAAGCTGAGCTGGCTCACCAACTTATTTGCCCGGCCGCTGCTGGCCCTGGTGCTGGTGGTGGGCCTAGGGGTGGGCGCGTACCTGGTGGCGGGCCGCCTCGAAACCGGCTTTTTGCCCGACCTCGACGAGGGCAGCATCGTGCTCGACTACCACATGCCACCCGGCACCAGCCAGGTAGAAACCGACCGCGTGCTGCGCCAGGTGGAGCGTGAGATTATCACCAAACACCCCGAAATTCAGAGCTACTCGCGCCGCACCGGCATCGGCCTGGCCTTCGACACCCGCCCGCCGGAGTACGGCGACTACCTCATCCAGCTCAAGCGCGACCATAAGCTGACCACGCCCGAGGTCATCGACCAGCTGCGCCAGCGCATCGAGGCCAGCCAGCCGGCCCTGACCGTGGACTTTGGCCAGCGCATCTCCGACCTGCTGGGCGACCTTATGAGCAGCGCCAAACCCATCGAAATTAAAATTTTCGGCGACGACCAGCCCACGCTGGAAAAGCTCTCCAACCAGGTGGGGCAGGTACTGGAGAAGGTCAACGGCGTGGCCGACGTCAACAACGGCCTCATCCCTTCCGGCCCGAGCATCGTGTTCCGGCCCGACATCGCCAAGCTGGCCCGCTACGGCCTCACGCCCGTGGACTTCCAAACCCAGCTCGGCGACCTGGTGGGCGGCCAGGTGCTGAGCAACAGCAGCGGGCCGCAGGCCAGCATCTCGCCCGCGCAGTCGGCCTCCCTAGGAGGCGCGCAGGTGGGCCAGGTGCAGGACGGCGAGCAGCTGCGCCAGGTGCTGCTGCGCTACGTCGATTTCACCCACAACTCGCTGGCGCAGCTGGAGCGTCAGGTTATCGCCCTGCCCAACGGCACGGTGCGCCCGCTCACGTTCTTCGCCACCATTATCGTCGAGCCGGGCAACGTGGAGCTGCGCCGCGAGGACTTGAAGTCGGTGGCCCTGGTTACAGCCCGCCTCAACGGCCTCGACTTGGGCACGGCCATCCAGGACATTCGCCAGCGGGTGAGCCGGCAGGTGACGCTGCCGCCCGGCTACAGCATCGTGTACGGCGGGGCCTACGCCGAGCAGCAGGCCTCGTTCCGCGAGTTGGAGCTGATTCTGCTCACGGCCAGCCTCTTGGTATTCGCGGTGCTGCTATTTCTGTTCCGCGAGTGGCTGATTTCCCTGCTGGTACTCTTCATTTCCGTCATGGGCATTACCGGCTGCTTGCTAGGGCTCTTTTTGGCGGGTATCCCCTTGAACGTGAGCAGCTACACGGGCATCATCATGGTCGTGGGCATTATTGCCGAGAACGCCATCTTCACGGTACATCAGTTCTACGAGTCGCTCCGCGAAACCGGCGACGTGGACACGGCCATCCGCTACGCCATCGCCCTGCGCATCCGCCCCAAGCTGATGACGGCTATCGGGGCCATCCTGGCCCTCTCGCCTCTAGCCCTCGGCATCGGCCTAGGGGCGCAGATGCAGCAGCCGCTAGCCGTAGCCGTTATCGGCGGCTTCGTGGTAGCCCTGCCCATGCTGCTCTTCGTTTTGCCCACTGGCATGCGCCTGATTTATCACCACGTCAGCAAGCCGGAAGCGGTGGAAACGGTTGCTATTGACCCTGGCACGGCTATTTAATGCAGTAGCATCCTGACGCTTTCCCCTGGCAAATACCCACTAAATCGGGCTGCGACCGCTGGCTGGTTGCAGCCCGTTTCGGTTAGCCTGGTGCAGGTCACGCGAAAACCACCATTCGCAGGTTAAGTACAGTAATCAGTCATTCTACTATTACAGCCCAGTCGGCGAAGGGGCTTACCGGCGGGCCGGTGGGGAGGACGAGCGATACAACCGGCCTTCGAGTTGCCCGCGCCTGCCTTACTCGCGTGGGCCCGCGCCTCGCACGCGCTGCAGGAGCCGGCCCAACTCCGTAAGGTAGCGCGACGATGCCAGGTACAGCGTCCCAACCCAGGCCCCGGTCGCGAACCAGCCCGCCAGCACGTCAGACGGGTAGTGCGCCGCCAGGTACAGGCGTGACCACGACACCCCCAGCGCAAACAACGACCCGGCGCCCCAAGCTACCCAGCGCCAGCGCGTGGCCCAGCACAGAATGCCCACCGTGCTGGCCAGCGCCACCGAGGCCATGGTGTGGCCGCTAGGAAAACTAGGGTCGGGGAGCTGCTGAACGGTTTCGCGGCATATCTGGTGGTAAAAATCAGGCCGTAGGCGCTCAAAATGATACTTGGCCAGCAGGTTGAAGGCCACCGTGCCGCCCACCGCGCCCACCGCGAAGAGTAACTCCCGGTAGCGCCGACGGCGCAGCAGCTGCCACGCGCCCAGCGCCGCCAGGGCGTATACGCCCTGGCGGCGCTGGGCGCGTGGCAGCGCACTGAGCTGGTCCGCCAAGGCGCAGCGGGTACCGCCTTCGTGCTGGTGCAAGTAATTGAGGATGGGCCGGTCGAAAGGAAAGCCGTGGTCGGGTTGCCGACGGTCTTCGCGTAGCTCGTGGGCTACTTCCAAAAATAAACCCCAGGACCCCACGATGACGGTCAGCAATAGCCCAAGCAGACGGTGACGGCGGGCTAATCGCAGCAGAATAGGGAGCGGGGGGAAACTCATGGTAAAAGGAGGGGCTGGTGCTTGCTCAGCTAGGAAAGACCCAGTGGGAGTTACTGATTAAAGCGCGAGACTACCCTCTGATTCTGAATATATTCTGGCTTTAGGACCCTGTTCGGCGTCAGCGACGTTTTGCCGCGAAAAAAACCTGCCCGCGCTCAGCTGGCAGCCGAGCGCGGGCAGGTTTCGCTGGCAAGGCGGTCTCGGCTGCTGCGAAGCTGTGCGTGTTCAATCCACCCAGGAGTTGTCTATGCACCACGGTCACAACCACTGTCCGGGGGCGCTGAAACAACTAGGTAAACTCAACCCGTAGCGTGTGCCAGCTCGACCCGGCCACATACTCATAACGCACCCGAAAGCCGTAGTAGGCGCAGATATGCTGCACGATACTCAGCCCTAGCCCCGACGAGTCGGAAGCCGCGTTGTGCTTGCGGAATCGCTCAAAAAACCGCATGGGGTCGCCGGTAACGGCCGGGCCGGTGTTGCTCACTTCGAACGCCGACTTATCGAGTGATACGGCCAGGGTGCCGCCTGGCTGATTATGCTTGATGGCGTTCTGCAGGAGGTTGTGCAGTAGGGAGTCGGCTAGGCCGGGGTGCATGGTGCGGGCGGGCAGGTTGTCGGCAATGTGCAGCGTGACGTGCAGGCTACGGGCTTCCAGCAGGGGTTCGAGCATGGCCAGGCGGTCACGCAGTAGTTGGTCGAGGGGCAGCGGCACGGCTTGAGCCGGTGCGAATTGGTGATTTTCAAGCCTGGTAAGCAGCGTGAGGGACTGGTGCAAACGCGAAAGCCGCCGGGTAGCCTGGTGTAATTCTCCCAGCAGGGTCAGCGTCCTTTCGTCTTCCGTCAGGGTGGGGGTTTGCAATAGCTGCTCTACCTTGGCCTGCATGATGGCCAGTGGCGTCTGCGTTTCATGGGAAGCGTTTTCCGTAAACTCGCGGAGGCTCTCGTAGTCGGCCACCAGGCGCTCACTCAGCTGGTTGAGGGCCTGGTTTAGCTCCGCGAATTCCGTGATGGGTGGGGCCGGTAGACTTAACGGCTGGTGTTTTTGCAAGTCATACTCTCGCAGCCGGGCCAGCGTGTGCTGAAAGGGGCCCCACAGCCGCCGGGCCAGCCAGTGGTTGAGGACCACTACGCCGACTAGTAGCACAACCAAGGCTCCGAGCATCACGCCCACCACCACGCGCAGCAGGTCGTGAGTTTCCACCAACGACTTACGGATAGTAATCCACTCGGTCGATTGGCCGGCGGCTGCGAGCGGCAGTTGAAACGTGAGCTGGCGGTGGGGTACCAGCTCGTGCTCCACTGAGTCGAGCAGCAGCGTATCACTGAAGCCCGTGGGTCGGGGGTGTGTACTGCGGCTAAGCTGATAGGCGAATAAAGTGGGTGGCAGGCGCTGCTCACGCATTACCAGGCGCTGCACGTAGAGTTGCTCGCTGTAAAGCTGCTCGTCGGCCTCGTGGCGCAGGGCCCAGTTCAGGCGCAGCAGCAGCAGGCCGCTGGCCAGCGCAAACAAGCCGGCCACCAGCGGCACATAGTAGCGGGTAGTGGCGGTGAGTAGTTTCATAAGGGGGCGGACTTACTCCAGGCTGAGTTTATAGCCTACCCCGTAGAGCGTGCGGATGTAATTGTCGGCGCCGTGCTCCTGGAGTTTTTTGCGCAGGTTTTTGAGGTGCGTGTAAATAAAGTCCAGCGAGTCGGCCGCGTCAATCTGGTCGCCGCATAAGTGCTCCGCGATGGCCTCCTTGGTGAGCACCCGGCCCGGATTGGCTAGTAAATACAGTAATAAATCATATTCCTTACGCGTCAAGGCCAAGGGCTCGCCGCGCACGGTTACCTCATTTTGTTCGGGCCAAACCAGCAGGTCACGGAATACGATGTGGTGCTGGCCCTGAAATTGCCGCCGCCGGATTATGGCTCGCAGCCGGGCATTCAGTTCCGAGAGGTGAAACGGCTTCACCAGATAGTCGTCGGCCCCCAGGTCAAGGCCTTTGATGCGGTCGTCGAGCCCGTCGCGGGCGGTGAGCACCAGCACCCCGGCGGGCGAGCCATCGGACTTAAGCGCCCGCACCAGGTCGAGGCCATCGCCGTCGGGCAGCGTCAAATCAACCAGCACGCAGTCGTAGCGGTAAAGCTTAATTTTCTCGTAGGCCTGCGTAAAATTGACCGCCACCTCCACCACGTAGCCATTTTGGCGTAGAGCTTCTACTACCGTTCTGCGCAGGGCGGCTTCGTCTTCGACAAGTAGTAGTTTCATGAGTACTGGGCAGCAGGTGGTAAGCTGGTTGCACAAAGCAAGCCGTCAATCCTGAAGCAATTCTGGTGATTAATACCCCTGTTAAATAGTCGCTCTCTCATTAAAGAGTAGTGCCCGGCCGCTACGCTGCCTGATAGAGCAACTGCAAGTGTAGGATAAAGAGCGAGCTGCCTGAAATACTAAAACGAACTGCATCAGCTAGTTGCTCACAAGACCAGTCGGCTCAAAGGCCGCTTGCCAGTAAGAAGACCGAACCGGTTTATTAGGGCGCCAGTACCTTTACCAATACGGCCCGGCCAGCGTCCGCCTTTTGTTTGCCGACAGCCGCTTCCGTCAGGGTCAGCAGTTGCTGGAGTTATGCGGCGGTAAGCCCAAGGTGCAGGCCGATGCCCAGGTGGCCTTGCAGCTGCGCTTCCACGCCGCCCAGGCTCACGAGGGCGGTAATGGTGGTCAGCTCCCGCTCCTGGTACGTGAGTACGTCACGCTCGAAAATATCGGCGAACAGGTGCTCTTTGAGAAAGCGGTCAATTTCCGGGCTGAAGGCCCCGTAACCGGTTTTGACGGCTGGCTCGGGACGGCCGGTGAGGGTTTCCAATACCTTTTTGCCGCGCTCGTACTTGGAGCCGTTCTCGGCAATGGGAGATGCTTCCTTGCCCAACTCACTTTTGAGACCTTTGGCCTTGCGCTCGTCCAGCAACTTCAGCAACGTGTTTAGTCCGTTAATGCTGCGCGGAAAGCCGCAGTAAGCGTACAGGTGCACTAACTCTTCTTTTTCCTCATTCACTGTCAGGCCCGCGTCGAGCCCCTTAGCCAGCGCGTCGTGCAGGTGGGGTAAATCGCCGGTAGCCGTCAGGGCGGAGATAGTGACAATGGCTTGCTGCCGGGCCGATAAGGGCCCGGCGGGCGGGGTGTGGTGGGCCTGCATGGGGAGGATGGGTGTCGTCAGGAGGACAGTCAGACCGGTTAATAATCGCGTGTTTATGTTCATGGAGCTAGCGAATGGAATGGGCTGGAGACCAAGCCCGGCGCAAGTGCTGTTTAGTAGACTGGGGAACAAGCTGCTAAGGTAGACTACTTAAGGCTTTTATACAGCTTCAAACCTGACTTTTTGCGCGCCAGGAATGTTAAACAGCGTAGTGCCTTCCGGCAACCTGGCTAGCACAATCAGTCCGGCTTTTACTTGGTGGCCGTCCTGGTAATAGAAGGCCGCGACGCCCCCACCCAGCCAGTAGGCGATATCGCCCACCTGGTAGGTGGTACGCATAGTACCCGCCTCGGATAGTTTGGCGGGTAGGGCGCCGTATTTTTCCCGGTCGCCGAGGTCCTCCAGGTGCAGGGTTAGCGGCAGCAGTTTCACAAAGTCCCGCGTCGTTTCGCTCGCTACCAGCTGAGCGATAACTGATTGGCTGCCCACCGTTATTCTCAGTTGCTGGTGCGCCATGCTTGGCGGAACTTGCTGCCCGGTGAGTGGAGGATTGAAATTATCCGCTCGTTTACCAGCTGCTGCCAGCAATCTAGTTACTGCTTGCTCAAAGCTGATAGCATACTAGTCAGAGGACTGAGGTTGTTGGGAAATATTAAACACTTCAGGACCTTAGCTGCGTCAGAAAGGTGCAGTGGCTGTTGCAGAAGTAGGTGGCTAGCCCGCGGTACCTTAGGTCTATGCAGGGCCATAAACAGTTCGTCGACAAAGTCGTGCTGCGCTTCCAGTTGTCGGAGCGCGTGCCGAAGCACAATCTCTACCGCCGCCTCGCTGAGCTGCTCAACTGGGATTTTCTGTATGCGCAGACGCAGCCCTTTTACAGCCACACGGGGCAGCCCTCGCTCGACCCGGTCGTGTTCTTCAAGCTGATGCTCGTCAGCCGGTTAGAAAACCTGGTCAGCGACCGCCGTCTCGTGGAGCACTGTAGCCTGCGCTTGGATATTCTCTACTTTTTAGGCTACGAAGTGGACGAGGACCTACCCTGGCACTCCACTATCAGCCGTACCCGCCAGCTCTTTCCAGCCACCGTTTTTGAACACCTGTTTGACCACGTCTTCGCCCAGTGCATGGCCGCCGGCCTGGTCACGGGCCACACCCAGGCCGTCGACTCCGCACCCGTTAAGGCCAATGCCTCGCTCGAGAGCCTGTGCGAGAAGCAGGCGGCCGAAGTGCTTGCTCCCTTGATGCACGTAGCCGGTGAGTCGGCGCCGGACGCAGCCGTCACACAGCCAGCGGCTTTACTCGCCAGCCCAGCGCATGAGTTGCGGCGCGTCGCCGCGGCCCACGCCCGCTACGCCCGGAATGATAGTGGTCCGTTGGGGCGCGACCGGCCGCAAGCGCGGCTGCTGAGCAACAAGACCCACTACAGCCCCGCCGACCCCGATGCCCGCATCTCGGTTAAGCCAGGTAAAGCGCGGGCGCTTAATTACCTATGCAGCATGGCCATGGATGAGGCCAGCGGGATTATCAGTCACATCCAGGCCGATTTTGCCGACCACCGCGATAGCGTGCTGCTGGAGAGCATCGTTGCGCCACTTCAGCAGCGCTTGCTCACCCTCGACTTACCGGTAGTGGAGCTGGTGGCGGATACCAACTACTCGAATGGGGTGAACTACGCCTTGCTTGAAGCCCGGGGCATCACGCCCTGGATTCCTGTTTTCGGCAAGTTTAAAGCCGAAACGGAGGGCTTTACTTACCATGCTGACACTGATTGCTACACTTGTCCCGCTGGTAAGTTGCTGCCTTTTAAGGGCTTCGACCGGAACTTGGATGGCGGCCTACTTAAGAACTACCGCGCGGCCAGTCGGGATTGCCGTCTCTGTGCCCATAAGCCAACCTGCGCGCCGAAGGCCAAGAAGCGACAGCTCATTCGTACCGCCTACGCCGCCCACTACCGTCGGGCGCTTACTCGACAGCAAAGTCGGCAAGGTCAGCGTATGCGTCGGCTGCGGCAGCGCACGATAGAACCTGTTTTTGGCAGCTTGCTCCAGCACTATGGGCTGCGACGAGTCAACACGCGGGGCCGCAGTAGTGCCCATAAGACGATGCTCTTGACTGCTATCGCGTTCAATCTCAAGAAGCTGCTCAAGCACCAGCCCCAAAGACGCTCCGCTTGGCCATCACCCTACCTAAGCCACCGCCTGCGCAGCAGCTTTTGCGCTGCTGCAGGAGGCACTACCGCTATCATAACCAGCTTGGCAACCAGAGGCAGGAATGGGGGCAGGAGTTCTGCAACAGCCACTGCACCTTTCTGCAGCATACCCAAAAGCGCCGATTTAGCCTGTTTTTGCGGGTCAAGAAGTGGGTTCTGAAACGTAGCTTTGTGAGCTATACTTTCAGAGCCATGCAACACACCTTTGGGTACGCCCGCGTTTCGGCCACCGATCAGAACCTCGACACGCAACTGGAAGACCTGACCCGCGCGGGGTGCACGCGCATCTTTCAGGAGAAGGTATCCGGCACTCGCACCCGGAGCCACGCGCTCGACGAGCTACTAGCGGCCGTGCGCGAGGGCGACGTGGTGGTGGTGAACCGCCTGGCGCGGCTGGGGCGCAACACGGTGCACACGATTCAGCTGGTGGAGGAGTTCAACCGGCGCGGTGTGCACTTCCGGGCCCTCGACCTGAGCATCGACTCCCGGACACCAGCCGGTAAAATGATTATTGGGGTGTTCTCCTCGTTCAATCAATACGAGCGCGAGAACAACCGGCAGAAGAGCCTAGCGGGGATTGCCTTAGCCAAGCAGGAGGGCAAGCACTTAGGCCGGCCAGCTGGGCGCGATGCCGAGAAGGTAGCCAAGGTGGCCACAGCTTTGGAGCGGGGCCTCTCAGTGGCCGAGATTGTCACGCTCACCGGCATCAGTCGCGCTAGTGTCAAGCGCTACCGCCAGGAGCTCTTAGCTTCGCGCTAGGTAGTCGCGCGGGTACTTACTGCTACCTTCTTAAACCTCCCGAATGAAGCTTGCCCTCGTGTCACTGCTTGCTAGCATGCTGTTTCCAGCGGCTACCTGGGCGCAGCGCAGTGAATACCAACCACCTTCGTGTTCCGCGATGCAGAAGGCTTATACCGTGCTGCGACAACGAGATACCCGGCCAGCGGAACAAGCTTTCTTACGCGCGTTCCCGGCAACTTATCCCACCTTTACGCGCGTGTTTGGCTATAGCGGACGCGACAGCCGAACGACTTCTGTCCAGTTTGGCTGTCTGTATGAGACTTCCTGGCCGTACATCGAGCACCTGTTTAGTCTGCGCCAAGTAGCGCGCCCGGAAGTATTTAGCAAACTACTCGGGATTGCTCGGCACGCCCAGTGGCAATCAGACGGGTTGAACTACCTGCAAGACCACTGCATCAAGCTCGCAACGACCGATAGGCTCTTCTTAGCTTTTCTCAATCAACAACCGGAAGCTGAGCAGCGCAGCTTTACCCGCTTTTTACTCCTGAATCCGGTACCAAACGAGCCGTTGCAGAAGCAGCTAAAGGCCACGTATGCGCCCTACAGCCAGTTAAAAAAGGTGTTACACTAGAAGAGAGAGTGACACTACATCTGCCACTAGTTTTTGCAAAAGTGCCAATTCAGCTCAGATTGGCCGTTTCAGGTCGTGCCGGGTGGCGCGGCCTTTTTTTGTGCCCTAGGGGAGGGGTACTCGTGGCTGGGTAGTGCTGCTGAGCACCCCAAACCGCAGCGGTACTACCCGGCTCGGGGTGCTCGAAAAAGCGGGCGTGCTACCTATCGGTGTAGTTGCACTGAAAAAGGTATTGTAGTTTAGTTCCGTGCCCGGTCGAGCGCGGGGCAGTGGCCAGCCTACTGCCCCGGCGCCTGCTGTTTCGCTACCAAAACAGGGGCCCTACTTTATTGCCAATGAAAGCCAAACACTGGCTGGCCGCCCTAGGGGTGAGCTGGCTGCCAACCACTGCGTTGCTCGCACAATCGATTGAGTTGGGTAATCCCATCCCAATGGGCTTTTATTCAGACCCGAGCATCGTGAAGGTGGGGCCGACTTATTACCTGGTCAACGCCACCTTTTCGTACTTCCCCTGCCTTCCGGCTATGCACAGCCGGGACCTCAGAAATTGGCGGCAGGTGGGCAGCGTCATCAGCCGGCCGGCGCAGTTGGACTTCCTGGGCGACCGCATGACCCGCGGCTTGTTTGCGCCGGCCATTGCCTACCACAACGGCACGTACTACGTCACCTGCACGCTCATTGACCACCAGGGCAACTTTGTGGTGACGGCCAAAAACCCCGCCGGGCCGTGGAGCAACCCTACGTTTCTGCCCGACGTGCGGGGCATCGACCCCTCGCTGTTCTTCGAAGACGATAAGGCCTACGTAGTCTACAACAGCGACCCGCCCAACAACAAGCCGCTCTACGAGGGGCACCGCTCCATCAAGATGATAGAGCTAAATCCCAGTACGCTAGCGACGGTGGGCGAAGCCTGGATAGTGGTGAACGGGGGCGTGGACCTCAACAAAAAGCCCGTTCGGATAGAAGGCCCACACCTGCTGAAGCGGGGCGACTGGTACTACCTCTACGCGGCCGAGGGCGGCACGTCGGTCAACCACACCGAGGTGATATTTCGCAGCCGGGCGGCCCTAGGGCCGTTTGTGCCCTACGAACACAACCCCATCCTCTCGCAGCGCGAATTGCCTAAATACTGCCCCAACCCCATTACCTCGGCCGGGCACGCGCAGTTGGTAGAGGGGCCGGATGGCCAGACGTACGCCGTTTTTTTGGCGGTGCGGCCCTACCAGGACAACTTCTATAACACGGGCCGCGAGGCGTTTATCACGCCCGTGGAGTGGAAAGACGACTGGCCGGTGATGAACCCCGGCCCCGGCGGCGTGCAGTACCGCTACCGGGCCAGCTACCCCGAGGTGAAGCAGCCCGGCGCCCGGCCCCAGAGCGGCAACTTCGGCTACACCCTCACCTTCGAGCAGCAGCTTGACCCCGCACTGCTGTTTTTGCGCATGGTAGACAGCAGCAGCTTTTTCTTGAGTAAAGCCAAGGGGCTGACTCTAAAGCTAAAGCCCAAAACCTGCGCGGAGCGAGGCAACCCGTCCTTCATCGGCAAGCGGCAGCAGCACCTGCATGGCAGCGCCGAAACCGAACTGACGTTTGAGCCGCGCGGCGAGGTAGAGCAGGCGGGCCTAGTGGCGTTTCAGGACGAAAAGCACTTTTACTACTTCTGCGAGTCAATGGCCGGCGGCAAGCCCGTGCTCGCGCTGTACAAGAGCACCGACGCGCCCAACACAATGACCCTGCTGGCCCAGGCGCCGCTGCAAACGGCGGCCGGTAAGGTGCAGCTGCGCCTACTGACCGAAGGCGACACCTATGGCTTCGCGTATTCAGAAAACGGCAGAGCCTGGCGCACACTCCAGGACAAGGTGGACGCGCGCTTTTTGAGCACCCAAACGGCGGGCGGCTTCATTGGCTGCCTCATCGGGATGTACGCCACCTCCGGGGGCAGCCCACGCGCAACACTGCCTCCTTCAAGTATTTAAAGTACGAAGGCCACGACCCGATGTACCAGCAATAAGGCGCGCGATGTGCCTGGCTTTGCGTTTCATTTTATGCGTTTAGTATCCATGATTTGCCTGCTGGCCCTGCCCCTGGCCGCCGCCCAGGCCGCCCCGCCCGTGCACATCAGCAGCCCCGACGGGGCCGTGCTGGTGACGGTGGCCCTGACGGCCCTAGGGCAGCCCACCTACGCCGTGCGCTACCGCCAGGCCGAGCTGCTGCGGCCCTCGCGCCTGGGGCTGCAGCTGGCCGGCGCCGACCTCACCCAGGGCCTGCAGCTCACCAAAGCCGACCCGCCAACCGCCGTGGCCGACGACTACCAGCTGGCTACCGACAAGCGCGCCAACTGCCGCTACCGGGCCAACCGGCGGGTGCTGCACTTCGCCAGCAAGGCCGGGGCGGCCGGGGCGCCGCGGCTCAGCGTGGTGTTTCAGGTGTCCAACGACGGGGTGGCGTTTCAGTACGTGCTGGAGGGTAAAAGCCAAGACGTACAGCGCATTACGGCCGAGGGCACCACGTTTCACCTGCCGGCCGGGGCTAGGGGCTGGCTGCACCCGCACGCCAAGGCCCAAACCGGCTGGGCCCACACGCAGCCGTCGTACGAGGAGTACTACCAGCGCGGCGTGGCGGCCGGCACGCCCTCGCCGCTGGGCGAAGGCTGGTCGTTTCCGGCCTTGTTTGAAACCGGCGGGCATTGGGTGCTGCTAACCGAGGCCGGCATGGGCCGCAGCTACTGCGGCAGCCACCTGGCGCACCAGTCGCCCAATGCCGAATACGCCGTGGCCTTTGCTCAGGCCCCCGAAAAAACCACGCCCGAGGCGGCGCTGCTGCCCGAAGGCCGCCTGCCGTGGCGCACACCCTGGCGGGTGCTGGTGGTGGGCAACTCGCTAGCTACCATTGTCGAGTCGACGCTGACGACCGACCTGAGCGCGCCCGCCCAAACGGCGCTGCTGCCCGAGGCACCGGGCAAGGCCGCGTGGTCGTGGGTGCTGCTCGGCGACCAAAACACCACCTACGACGTGCAGCGCCGCTTCATCGACTACGCGGCGGGCATGGGCTGGCGCTACTGCCTGGTGGATGCGCTGTGGGACCAGCAGATAGGCTACGACAAGATGCAGGAGCTGGCCCAGTATGCCCGCGCCAAAAACGTGGGTTTGCTGGCCTGGTACAACTCGAACGGCCACTGGAACGAGGCGCCGCAAACCCCGATTAACGTGCTGTTTGAGGCCGGGAGCCGACGCCGGGAATTCGCCCGCCTCAAGCAGATGGGCGTGGCGGGGGTGAAAATCGACTTTTTCGGCGGCGACGGGCAGTCGTTTATGAACTACTACCAGGACCTGCTGACCGACGCCGCCCAGGCCGGCCTGCTGGTGAACTTTCACGGCACCACCATCCCGAGGGGCTGGAACCGCACCTACCCCAACCTGATGACGATGGAAGCCGTGCGCGGCTTCGAGTTCCTGACCTTCGACCAGGCCAATACCGACCAGGAGCCCACCCACTGCGCCACGCTGCCCTTCACCCGCAACGCGGTGGGGCCCATGGACTTCACGCCGATGGCGTTTTCGGAAATCCGAGGTAAGCAGCGCCGCACCTCTAATGCCTTCGAGCTGGCCTTGGCGGTGCTGTTTCAGTCGGGCATTCAGCACTACGCCGAGGTGCCCGAGGGCATGGCCGCCCAGCCCACCTACGTGCAGGACTTCGTGAAAAAGCTGCCCCCGCGCTGGGTTGACGTGAAATTTGTGGCCGGCTACCCCGGCCAGTACGCCGTGCTGGCCCGGCAGGCGCCCGGCGGCGCGTGGTACGTGGCCGGCATCAACGGCACCGACGCGCCCCAAACCGTTCAGGTAGACCTAGGGAAGCTGGGCCTGAAAGGCGGCACGCTCATTACCGACGGCGCCACCAACCGCAGCTTCAGCACGCGGGCCGTGGCGGGCAGCTCGCTTAGCCTGACGCTGCCCGCGCGCGGCGGCTTCGTGGTGCAGCCCTAGGGCCCTGGCCGAACGGCAATTGATACCCTCGCACCGCTAACTTCTGGCTCATGCCTTACTCTCTCAAGCGCAGTGCTTTAGGCTGCGCAATAGCCCTCGCCGCCGCGGCTGCTTCGCCGCTGGCGGCGCAAGTGCGGCCGGCGCAAAACCCCATCATCTTCGCCGACGTGCCCGACATGTCGATGATTCGGGTAGGGAAGACCTACTACATGAGCAGCACGACCATGCACCTGAGCCCCGGCGTGCCGATTATGAGATCGACGGACCTCGTGAACTGGCACCTTGTCAGCTACGCCTACGACACGCTGGCCAGCCTCGATGCGCTGACGCTAACCCACGGCCAAAGCACCTACGGCCGGGGCTCGTGGGCGAGCAGCCTGCGACTGCACCAGGGCACGTACTACGTCACGACCTTCGCCCAAACGACCGGCAAAACCTACGTTTACTCCACCCGAGATATCGAGAAAGGGCCCTGGAAAGTCGCCTCCTTCAAGCCAAGCTACCACGACCACTCCCTGTTTTTTGACGACGATGGGCGCGTGTACCTGGTGTACGGCGCCGGCCGGCTGCACCTGCTTGAGCTGACGGCCGACGCGTCGGGGGTGAAGCCCGGCGCTACGGCGCAGGTGCTTATCGAGAACGCCAGCGCCCCGGCCGGCCCCGACATCAGCTTGCCCGCCGAGGGCTCACAGCTGTTTAAAATCAGGGGCCAGTACTACCTTTTCAACATTGTGTGGCCTAGGGGCGGCATGCGCACGGTGGTGGTGCACCGGGCCGCCAAGCTCACGGGCCCCTACGAGGGCCGGGTGGCGCTGCAAGACCTGGGCGTGGCGCAGGGCGGGCTCATCGACACGCCCGACGGGCGGTGGTTTGCCTATTTATTTCGCGATTTTGGGGCCGTAGGCCGCATTCCGTACCTGGTGCCCGTGGCCTGGGCCGACGGCTGGCCGGTGCTGGGCACCGCCGGCAAAGTGCCCGCCACGCTGGCCCTGCCCCCCAGCACCGGCCCGGTGCCGGGCCTGGTGGCTTCGGATGAGTTTGCGCGGCGCAGGGGCGAGCCCGCCCTGCCGCTGGTGTGGCAGTGGAACCACAACCCCGACAACGCCCTCTGGTCGGTGGCCGAGCGCCCCGGTTACCTGCGCCTCAAAACCGGCCGCCTGGATACCACCTTCCTGCTGGCCCGTAACACCCTGACGCAGCGCACCATTGGGCCCACCTGCGCCGGCACTACGGCCCTGGATGTATCGCACCTCCAGGACGGTGATTTTGCCGGCCTGGCCCTGCTGCAAAAGCGCTACGGCCTGGTGGGAGTTGATGCCCGCCACGGCGCGAAGTTCATTGTCATGGTGAGCGCCGAATCGGAGAAGCCCGTGGAGCTGCAGCGCCTGCCGCTAACGCAGAACACCGTCTACTTCAAAGCCGCGTGCGACTTCACGGACCGCCGGGACGTGGCCACTTTCTACTACAGCCTCGATGGCAAGGCATGGCAAGCCATCGGGGTGCCGCTCAAAATGGCGTATACGCTGCCGCACTTCATGGGCTACCGGTTCGGGCTGTTCAACTATGCCACCAAGCGGGCCGGCGGCTACGCCGATTTCGACTACTTCCGCCTTGCAAACACCACTATCGGCCCCCGGTAACTCCCTAGCTCCATGCTACTTCGTAAACTGCCTTACCTGCTGAGTGGACTGGCGCTTTTGCTGGGCGCCGCCGCCAAAGCCCAAAACCCGCTGATTACCACTCAATTCACCGCCGACCCGTCGGCGCGCGTGTTCAACGGCCGGGTGTACGTGTACCCGTCGCACGACATCCTGGCCACGCCGGGGCGCGGGCGCGTGGGCTGGTTTTGCATGGCGGACTACCACGTGTTTTCGTCGGCCAACCTCACCGACTGGACCGACCACGGCGTCATCGTGACCCAGAACCAGGTGCCCTGGGTGAAGCCCGACAGCTACAGCATGTGGGCGCCCGACTGCATTGCCCGCAACGGCAAATACTACTTTTACTTCCCGAGCACCCCTAGGGATACCACTGACGGCAAGGGTTTTAGGGTGGGCGTGGCCGTGGCCGACCAGCCCACTGGCCCCTTCGTGCCGCAGCCGCTGCCCATCCGCGGCGTGCACGGCATCGACCCCAACGTGTTTATCGACCGCGACGGGCAGGCCTACCTCTACTGGTCGCAGGGCCACCTCTACGCCGCCAAGCTCCAGCCCAATATGCTGGAGCTGGCCTCGGCGCCCGTGACGCTAGGCGAGCTGCCCACCAAAGGCCTCAAGGAAGGGCCGTACATGTTTGAGCGCAAGGGGATTTACTACCTCACCTACCCGCACGTGGCCAACAAGACGGAGCGCCTCGAATACGCCACCAGCCCCAGCCCCCTAGGGCCGTTTACCGTGCGGGGCGTTATCATGGACGAGTCGCCGACCGGCTGCTGGACCAACCACCACTCCATCACGCAGTTCCGCAACCAGTGGTACCTGTTCTACCACCACAACGACTTGTCGCCCCAGTTCGACAAAAGCCGGTCCATTCGCCTGGACAGCCTGTTTTTTGAGCCCGACGGGGCCATCCGCAAGGTAGTGCCCACCCTGCGCGGCGTGGGCCTGACCGCGGCCCGCCAAAAAATTCAGGTGGACCGCTACAGCCGCCTGAGCAGCCGCGGCGCCACCATTGCCTTCCTAGACCCGGCCAACCCTTTCCTGGGCTGGCAAACACTGCTGGCCGACAGCCAGGGCTGGGTGCAGTACAACGGCGTAGCCTTTGGCAAGCAGGCCCTTAAGGCAGTGACGCTGCGTGTGCGGACCGCCGCCGGCGCCACAGTGCAGCTGCGCACCGACGGCGCCACCGGCCCGGTGCTAGCCCAGGTAGCCGTGCCGAAAGGCAGCGAGTGGCAGGAAATAAAAGCGCCCTTAGCCAGCTTCCAGCCCGGCACGCACGCGCTGGTCGTGGCCGCCAAAACCAGTGCGCCCGTTGCCGTTGACTGGGTGCGGTTTGAGTGATTGACTTAGCCGCCACTAAAGTGCCATGCGCATCTGGCTGGATGAGTTGGGCATCAAGTACACGAATACAGCGAGTATCCCGGTGGCTACGCCTGGCCCGTGTGGCGCCACAACTTGTACTTGTTTGCCCAAGGGCTGTTTTAGGGCCCTAGGGCAGTGCGAGCTCCGCCGCTGGACTTTAAAGCACTTCGCCGCCCAGCTGGCCCCTAGGGGCCGGCCTATCCCTAACTGGGTTTGGGGCTGATTAGCTAGGTAGGGCAGGGTAGCAGCAGCTGGTAGTGCGTGCCGTCGGTGATGCTTAGCGAAAGCTGCGCCGCCAGCTGCTTGGCCAGGGCCGGAATAAGGCGCCGGCCGAAGCGATTATTAGCCTGCACCGCCGGGTTGAAGCCCGGGCCGTTGTCCTGCACCTCCAGCAGGAGCCGGCCGCTGGCATCGGGGCCAAACGCCACGCGCAGCCTAGGGGTGTCGGCCTGGTCGAAAGCGTGCTTAAAGGCATTCGTCACCAACTCGTTCAGCAGCAGGCCCAGGGGCACGGCCACTTCCACGTCCAGGTGCACCGTGGCCAGCTCCAGCTGCAAGTCAATTTCCTTGGAGGTTTGGTGGGTAGCCCACAAACTCTGCGTGAGGTCGGTGATGTAGCGGCGCATATCCACGGTCGACACGTCGGACGTTTGGTAGAGCCCTTGGTGCAGCAGCGAGATGGCCTCGATGCGCTGCTGGCTTTCGCGCATGGCGCGCAAGGCTTCCGGGTCGGTGAGGCGGGCTGCCTGCAGGCGCAGCAGGCCCGCCACCGTGGCCAGGTTGTTTTTGATGCGGTGGTGCACTTCCTGCAGCAGCACCGCCAGCCGCTCCGACTGCGCCGTGAGCTGCGTATGGTTGGCCTCGATGATGCGGCTGCTGGCCGACAAGCGCCGGTTGGAGCGTCGCAGCGCCCAGTACTGCCCCAGCACCAAGCCCAGCAGGCCCAGCACTAGCGCCAGGCTCACCCCCAGGTCCCACAGCAGGCGCCTCTGCTGCTGGTTGCTACGATTGAGGCGCCCAATGCGGCTTGCCTGCTGCTCTAGCTCATAAGAGGCGCGCGTTGCCGTCACCGCGCTCACAATATCGGCCGACGCTAGCTTATCGGTGCTTTCCTTCCAGGCGGCCAGCAGGTCGAGCGCGGGGGCCAGCCGCCCGGCGGCGCGGTAGGCCGAGTAGGCTACCTCCAGCGAGTTGTTGAGGCGGTGCGGGTCGCCGCTGGCGCGCCCGAGCGCCAGGCTAGAATCGGCCGTGGCTACCGCCTGCGCGGTATCGCCTAGCTTCTGGTAGGCCCAGCTCAGGTTGCGGTAGGCGTGCTCCAGGCCGTTGCGGTTGTCCTCGCGCCGGTAGAGCGGAATGGCTCGCCGAAACCATTCGATGGCCGCCGCCGGCTGGTGGTCGGCTTCCATCAGTAGCTGGCCGTAGTCGGCGTAGGCCACGGGCAGCGACGAGGGCAGCAGCGGGTAGCGGCGCGCCACCACCATGGCCCGCTGGTAGCAGACGCGCGCCGAGTCGTACAGCTTCAGGTCGCGGTAAATGATGCCTTGCAGCACGTAGGCCCGGCTAAGCACGGCCGGCGGCTGGGCCTGCTGGCCCGCCGCCACGGCCAGGGTAGCCAGGTTCAGGGCCTGCTCGGTCAGCTTGGTTACGTGCTGGGCATCGGCCAGGCGCTTGTAGGTTTGGGCCAGCAGGGTGTAGGCGCTGGCCATGCCGGTAGGCTGCCCCAGCCGGCTGTAGAGCGTAAGCGAGCGCTGGCCGTAGTACAAACTCGAATCGAAGCGGCTCTGGTTGCGGAGCGCGCAGCCCAGCAGCCAGTAGCCTTCGGCCAAGGCGGCCGGCGGGCCATGCTGCGCGCGGGCCACCAGGGCCCGGCTGCGGCGCAGCGCGGCTGCATTGTCGCGGCCGAGCAGCAGCTGAATTTGCTCGCTTTCGGTACGACCCACTGCCGGCGCCTCAGCCCGCGCGGCCTGGGGCAGCCCGCCGCACAGCAGTAATAAGCAGAAGGCAACGCGCCACATCATACTAAGCAGGCAGTAAATACTACCGGCAAATTTAGGGATGGATAAAAGCCCGCCCGTCACCTTGTTAGACCAACAAGCTCTGGCCTGGGTTGAGCTGCGGAAACGGCGGGCTGAACCAGGTTACATGCCCCTGGCCCACGCCTGGCCCTGCCACTGCTGCGCCCGCCTACCCGGCTGCCAGCGAGCTACAAAGCGGGCCCCAAGCCTGGCTGGCTACCCTAGCCCCCCCGCGGGCCCTAGGCATGAAAATGGCGCAAAAACTCCCCCTTGTACTGCCGCCCCAGCGGCACCGATATGCCGTGCGCAATGGCCTCCGTATCGCTAAAAGCTGTGACGTGCGCCAGGTTGAGGGCAAACGAGCGGTGCACCCGCACCAGCGAGGGGTAGCGCAGCTGCTCGAGGATGGCCGCCAGCGACAGCCGCAGCGAGTAGCGGGGCCCGGCCGTCACCACAATGGTCGAGGTGTTGTCGGCTTCCAGCACCACAATGTCGCCCAGGGCCAGCCGCACGAACTGGTAGTTGTATTTCAGGTAGATGTAGTCGTCGCGGCGTAGCAGTATTTCGCGCGCCTCGCCGGTAGGGCGGGGGCTGGGCGCTGGGGGCTGCGGCGCGGGCGGGTTGCTGCTGCTTTGGCGCGCCACTTCAATGGCGGCGCGCAGGCCCGCCACGCTCACGGGCTTGGTGAGGTAGGCGGCAGGCATGGTACCTAGGGCCTGCATTAGGGTGTCGCGGTCGGCCAGCGCCGTGAGGTAAACCAGGGGCACGACGCGCTCGGCCAACAGCCGCTGGGCCGTGTCGATGCCGTTCCAGGGGCCTTGCAGACGCACGTCGCATAGCAGCAGGTCTACTGGTTGCTGGCGAAATAGTTCGAGGGCTTCGGGGCCGCTGGCCACCGGGCCAACCACGGTGTACCCCTCGGCTTCCAAAATATCGGTCAAGTCCAGGGCTAGCACGGCTTCATCCTCAATTAACAGTACATGAAAGCCGCCAGTAGGTGCAGACATAGCAAAAGTAGAGCAGTAGAGCGTGGTGCAAAAGTAGAGGTTGCGCCAACGCTATGTAGCCACTAACCACTAAAAAATTATATTTTATTTTCCTACGGACTACTAATAGGGTAGGGTTGCCTAGTTGATTTAGCATCGCTAGGCGGGCCTGCTACTTCCTGCTTTAAGCGCGGATTAAGGCGCGCGCTTCACAACCTTTTATCGGTTGTTTACAAGAGTTCTTGGGTCGTTTACACCATTTTGTTGGCCTGCGGGCAACCAGTCAACATCTTTGACCATCGACCGGCTTTCACCCAGTTAGCACCCTTTTCTACAACGGTATTCAGTCGCTTTTTGGCCCGGCGTTTCGCCGGGGCCAGGGCGAGCTGCTGCCCCCGCCTGGCCGCACTTCCTGCCGGCTGCCACCCCCCGCAAACCGCCGCTGGCGGAGTTGCTCGGCTTCTTATTGACTTGTAAGCCAAGTATTAATACGTACCGAAAAAATACCTGCCACTCATTCATCTCTTCGTTTCATGTCTAAAAAAATACTGGCTATCCTCTCGGAGTATGGCTACTGGGGCATCGAGCTAGTAGGCCCGCTGGCCAAGCTGGAAGAGGCCGGCTACACCGTCGAGTTTATGACGCCAACCGGCAAAAAAGCTGAGGCCTTACCCCCAAGCTACGACACCACCTACGTGGACCCGCCCCTAGGGGTGTGCGTGACCACGGCCGGCGATGCCGAGCTGGTCAAAGCCTTCGAAGCCACCAACCGCCTGGAGGAACGGCGCAATATGGCGGCTGAAGTGCCCGAGCGGCCGTACTTCTCTAAACCCAATTTCTTGCGCGAGTTTGAGCACTATTTTACCGACGTAAAAAAGGCGCAGGACGCCCTTACCGCTGAGTACGCCGGCCTGCTGCTGGTGGGGGGCAGCGGCCCCATCATCGACATGGTAAACAACCAGCGGGTGCACGACATCATCCTGGGTTTTTACCAGAAAAACCTGCCCATCGCGGCCATCTGCTACGGCGTGGCGCCGCTGGTTTTTGCCCGCGACTTCAACCTGCGCAAGCCCATCATCGCCGGCAAGCACGTCACGGGCCACTGCATCGAGTATGACTACCACGATGGCACGGGCTTTCTGCACACCGACCTCAACATGGGGCCGCCGCCGTACGTGCTCGAGTATATCCTGGCCGACGCCGTAGGGCCCACTGGGCAGTATCACGGCAATTTCGGCAAGGAAACGTCGGTTATCGTTGACTATCCGTTCATTACGGCCCGCTCGCTGCAATGCGCCCACGAGTTTGGCGAGCAGTTTGTGAACGTGCTGGACCACGGCCTCACGCGCTATGGCTGGTAACGAAACCCAGGTGGCCGAAGCGCCGGCCCCGGCCGGTGCGCCCAGCGCAGCCGGCGCGGAACTGCCCAAAACGGGCAACCAGAAAATCATCGAGCAGTTTCTGGCCGATGGCATCGACCACATGTTTGGCAACCCCGGCACCGTGGAGCAGGGCTTTCTGGACGCCGTGGCCGAGTACCCGGCCATGAAGTACATCCTCACGCTGCAAGAGAGCGTGGCCGTGCTCATGGCCGACGGCTACGCCCGTGCCACCCAAAAGCCAGCGCTGGTGCAGCTGCACAGCTCGCCGGGCATTGGCAACGCGGTGGGGGCCCTTTACCAGGCTAAGCGCGGCCACGCGCCGCTGGTAGTCATTGGCTCGGATGCGGGCGTGCGCTACGCCAACATGGACGCCCAGATGGCCAACGACCTGGTGGCCATGCTGGCGCCCGTCACGAAGTACTCGACGATGGTATACTCGCCCGAGTCGGTGCTGCGCACGCTGCGCCGGGCCATCAAGATTGCCACCACGCCGCCCATGGGGCCCGTGTACGTGTGCCTGCCGATGGACGTGCTCGACGCGCCCAACCACGAGCGCGTGCACCCCACCTCGCTGCCCTCGACGCGGGTGCTGCCCGACCACCGTTTGCTCGACCAGGCTGTGGACATGCTGCTGGCCGCCGAGAAGCCCATGCTGTATTTGGGCGACGGCGTGGCCTACTCGGGCGCCACCGACGAGGCCCGGCGCGTGGCCGAGTTGCTGGGCGCCGAGGTGTACGGCGTCGATTTTGGCGACGTCATCTTCGACACCACGCACCCGCTCTGGCAGGGCACTACGGGGCACATGTTTGGCAGCTACAGCCGGCCCATTACCCAGAAGGGCGACGTGAACCTGGTGGTGGGCACCTACATGCTGCCCGAGGTTTTTCCCGAGCTAGGCGATGTATTTGCCGAAGGCGCCAAAGTGGTGCACATCGACTTGAACGCCTATGAGATAGCCAAAAACCACCCGGTGGACCTAGGCCTCGTGAGCGACCCCAAGCTGACCCTAGGGGCCTTGGCCGACGCCCTGGAAGCGCGGCGCTCGTTTGGCTTTCAGCACGCCAGCCGGCAGCGCATCCAGGCCATTAAAGCCGCCAAGGACGCCCGCGAAGCCCAGGAGCGCGCCGCCGATGCCCAGCAGCGCGGCCAGCACCCGCTGCGCATGGCCCAGTTTGGCGAAGCGCTGGCCCGGCACCTGCCCGCCAACGCCATCCTCTTCGACGAGGCGCTGACCAGCTCGCCGGGCCTCACGCGCTACCTGCCCGCCACCACGCCCGGCCAGTACTTCGTGACGCGGGGCGGCTCGCTGGGCATCGGCTTTCCGGGCGCCATTGGCGTGAAGCTGGCTTTCCCCAAGCAAACCGTAATTGGCTTCTCAGGCGACGGCGGCAGCATGTATACCATCCAGGCGCTGTGGTCGGCGGTGCGGCACGGGGCGGGGGCCAAGTTCGTGGTGTGCAACAATGGCTCCTACAAGCTGCTGCAGCTCAACATCGACGTGTACTGGCAGGAGCGCCGCATTCCGGCCCATGCCCACCCGCTGTCGTTCGACCTCTCGTACCCGGCCATCGACTTTGTGGGCCTGGCCCGCGCCCTAGGGGTAGACGGGGTGCGCGTCACCACCGAGGCCGAGATAGGCCCCGCCATCGAGCGGATGCTGGCCGACGATAAGCCCTTCCTGATTGACCTGGTAATTGAGGGCAACCACCACGAAGACTGGGTGAAAACTAATTGCTCGCAGTAGCCTTCGAGGCCCTACTGCTGCTTATGCAGGCTATGAAAACAACCTCTATCCCCACTACTTGCGACTACGCCATTATTGGGGCGGGCGCGGCGGGCAGCGTCGTGGCCAACCGGCTCAGCGCCAACCCCGACGTGCAGGTGGTGGTGCTCGAAGCGGGCGACTGGGACTGGGAGCCCGACGTGACCAACCCCGGCGGCTTCGTGGAGCTGTGGGGCTCGCGCGTGGACTGGGCGTTGCCCACCACGCCGCAGGCGGGCCTAGGGGGCCGCGAAATCACCATCAACCAAGGCAAGGTGGTGGGCGGCAGCACCTGCATCAACGCCATGATGTACGTGCGCGGCAACCCGGCCAACTTCGACCAGTGGCAGGCCCTAGGGGCTACCGGCTGGAGCTACGCCGACGTGCTGCCCTACTTCAAGAAGATTGAGCACTATGAGGGCGGGGCCTCGGCCTACCACGGCGACCAGGGCGAAATCTGGGTGCGCGACTGCCCCGACGAGGTGATGCGCGCCGACGAGTTTTTGCAGGGCGCCGTGGAGCTGGGCTACGACGGCCCGCGCTGGGACTACAACGGCGAGCGCCAGGAAAACGGCGCGGGCTTCTTGCAGTTCCACATCACGCCGGGCAACGAGCGCGATACCAGCGCCTTGTCGTTTTTGCAGCCCGTGCAGCAGCGTCCCAACCTGACCCTCATCACGCAAGCCCAGGTGACGCGCATCGTGGTGGAGCACGGCCGCGCCGTGGGCGTAGAGTACCTGCGCGACGGCGAGCTGCGGCGCCTGAACGTGAGCCGCGAGGTGGTGCTGAGCGCCGGCGCGCTGCAGTCGCCCAAGCTGCTGCTGCTCTCGGGCATCGGCCCGGCGGCGCACCTCCAGGAGCTGGGCATTGCCGTGCAGGCCGACTTGCCCGGCGTGGGCCAGAACCTGCAGGACCACGTGCAGCTGCCGGTGATTTTCCGCAGCCTGGGCACCCGGCCCATGACCACGCTGCTCACCGGCAACGTGCTGTTTGTGAAAACCAACCCCGACGCGCCGGCGCCCGACCTGCAGCTCAATTTCACGCCCAGTATCCCGGCGCCACTGGCCCCGCACCTGCCCGACTTTGGGGGCCCGGTGTGCATTTTCCTGCCCATTCTGGTGCAGCCCAAAAGCGTGGGCGAGGTGAAGCTGGCCTCGGCCGACCCGCTCGATAAGCCGCTCGTCAACCCCAACTACCTCAGCGACCCGGCCGACCTGGAGGTGTTTCACAAGGCCCTAGAACTCATTCGAAACTTGGCCGGCACGGCGGCCTTCGCCCCGCTCAACGGCGGCGAGCTGGCCCCCGGCCCCGGCGACCCCGACGGCTTTATCCGCAGCCAGGGCTCGACGCTGTGGCACCCGGCCGGCACCTGCCGCATGGGCCAGGATGCGCACGCCGTGGTAGACCCCGAGCTGCGCGTGCGCGGCATCGAGGGCCTGCGCGTGGCCGACGCCTCGGTGATGCCCACCGTGACGAGCGGCAACACCGTGGCCGCCTGCTTCATGATTGGCGAGCGCGCCGCCGAAATGCTGCTGCGCCCGCAGCCGGCCGCCAGGCCGCGGGCCGCGATGGCTTGAGTATCAAAAAAATTAGCTTTCTGGGCTACTAAACAAACCTTTTTTACCATGGCTGCTGGCAATGCTAACAAGGCGGTTTCGCGCCGCTACTTCCACGAAATCATGAACCAGGCCAACGAGGCCGTGGCGCACGAGCTGCTGTCGCCGGAGTTCGTGTTCACCCTGCCCACTCACCCCGAGCCGTTCAAGGGCCCCGACGGGTTTATCGGGCTGGTGAAGATGCTGCACGGCGCCTTCCCCGACTTCTATATCGACCCGCAGGACATGGTGGCGGGCGGCGACTGGGTGGCTACGCGCTGGCTGGGCGGCGGCACCCACACCGGCGGCCCGCTGCTCACGGTGAAGGGCAACGTAGAGGCCACCGGCAACTTCTTCCAGATTGACGGCATGACCTGGCACACCATCAAGGACGGCCAGATTACGGAGTCTATCGGCCACGAAGACACCCTAGGGCTGATGCTGCAGCTGGGCGTGCTGCCCGCGCCGCCCGCCGCCGAGGCCGAAACCACGGCCGCCCAGAACGAGGCGCTGGTGGGCCGCTACTTCCAAGACATTATGAGCGAGGGCAAGCTGGAGGTAATCGAGGAAATCCTCACGCCCGACTTCGCCTTTATTATTCCCACGCAGCCCGAGCCGATTACGGGCTACGACGCCTTCCGGGGCTTCGTGCAATACCTGCGCAACGCCTTCCCCGACATCAAGTTTACGGCCCTGCGCCAGCTGGCCGAGGGCAACAAGGTGGCGGCCCGCTGGTCGATTGAGGGCACCCACCAAGGCGAGTTTCTGGGCGCCCCGGCTTCGGGCAACCACATCAAGGACTACGGGATTGACATTTTCACGATTCGCCACGGCAAAATCGCCTCGGTGCACGTGAACGAGAACGACTTCGGCCTGATGCAGCAGCTGGGCGTAATTCCGTCCTAGGTTCAGTATTAACCGCCTGAATAGCAGTAATTAATATGTCAACTGAAGCGAATAAAGCCGTGGTAACCCGCTACTGGCAGGAACTGTGGAACGACAAGCGCGAAGAGGTGATTGACGAGATTACCTCGCCCGACCTGCGCTTCCACTTTCCGCCGGGCCAGGCCCACCAGCCGGCCACGCTACACCAGTGGTTTACTACCTCGCGCCGGGCGTTTCCCAACGTGCGCTTCACCGTCCACGACCTGCTGGCCGAGGGCGACAAGGTGGTAGCCCGCTGGTCATACGAGGCCACCCAAACGGGCGAGTTCCTGGGGCAGCCGGCCACCCAAAAGCAAGTTACCGACCAGGGCCTCAACCTCTTTCGCCTAGAAGATGGCCGCATTGTGGAGATGTGGATGTCGGGCGATAGCCTAGGGCTGCTGCGGCAAATAGGGATGCTGCCCGCCTAAAGCCCCCGCCCCAACTGCCTGGTTTTTACTTTTCAACTGCTCGCCGCCGTGCCCGCTCCCTTTCCCGACGCTGCCGCTGCCCAGGCTTTCCAGGCCGCCCAGGTGGGCTACCTGGAGCGCGGCGACGTGCCCGGCCTGCTGGCGCACTGCTACGCCCCCGATGCCCGGCTGCACGCGTTTGCGTGGCGGGCCGAAGGGCACGCGGCCATCGGGCAGGTGCTCACCACCTATTTGGCGCGGCTGGCGGCCCTAGGGGCGCGGCAGGTCGAGAAGTTCGCGACCGGCCCCGACTACCTCTGGCTGGAACTGCGCATCGAGCAGCCGGGCCAGCCCGCGCCCATCCGGGTGTACGAGGTGAAGTTCGTGCGCGACGGTAAAATCTACCTGCAGCTATTCGGGCTGCGCCAGGGCACGCCCTGGCAGCCCGGCGACCTCGCCCAGCTGCCCGCCCCGCCCGCGGCCACTGAGGCGGCCCGCGCCTTTCACCAGCGCTACCTCGACTACCACCGCCGGGGCGATGCCGACGGGCTGGCCGACGATTTTTTCAGCGCAGACGCGCGGCTGGTGACCGGCCAGGTAGACGTGAGCGGCCGCCCGGCCATTCGCCAGCTCTTCACCGACTTGTTTGCCCGCGAGGCGGACTTCACGCCGCTTTCGGTGCAGCACCTCACCAGCGACCGCGACTACGTGTGGTTTGAAGCCACCGTGGCCAGCAGCCTAGGCCAGCGCCAAGTGTACGACGTGATGCTGCGGCCGGAAGGTGGCCCCGTGAGCCGGCAGCTGGTGGGGCAGCTCAGCGGCGTGCTGCCCACTGATGCGGCCTTTGGTCCGGCGCCAACCCTATTAGCCACCTCTTGACTAACAAACTTTTACCTTCTTTTTCTCTCTCCAATGGCTAACACCCCCGAACAGAACAACGCCGTGTGCGTGGAGTTTTTTGACACTGCCTGGAACACGGGCAACGTGCGGGCCGACCTGCTGACGGCCGATGCGGTCGACCATTCCTTCGTGGGCGGCAAGGCCAAATCGGAGCCCGGCGTGGGCAGCTTCCAGCACATCGTGGGCATGTTCCGGCACGCCATGCCCGACATCCACCTCACCATGCTCGACCAGATATACGCGGCCGACAAGGTAGTGCACCGCTGGAGCCTGACCGGCACCGACACGGGCGGCGTGATGGGCATGCCCCCGAGTGGCAAGCAGCTGACCTTCACCGGCACGACCACCGTGCGCATGGCCGATGGCAAGATTGCCGAGCGCTGGGCCAACGTGGACGAGCTGGGCTTGCTGCAGCAGCTGGGCGTGGTGCCGCCGCCCCCCGGCGCCTAGCCCGCGGTTCCGACCCGTTTTTCCCACCTCTTGCCCCTGCCTTTTATGGACCGCATTGAAGAGAATACCGAGCACATCCAGCGTTTTTTCGACGAGATATGGAGTGCCGGCAACATGGAAACGGTGGATGAGCTGTGCGACCCGCAGTTTCAGTTTATCCTGGCCTTTGCCCACCTCGACGGGCGGGAGGCCTTTAAAAACCTGGTGCGCAATAACCGGCGCATTTTTGAAAACCTCACCTACAAAACGACGCCCGACGACATCGTGACGACCGACCTGAAAGGAGCGGCTTTCTGGAACATGTCGACCACCAAGCACAGCGACACCTGGCGCAACGTGCCGGCCAGCAACAACCCGGTGGCCATCAAGGGCATGACCTTCTTCCGCTTCAACGAGGACGGCAAATTCACGGAGGCGCGGGTGCAGAACGACGTCATCAGCATGATGAAGCAAATTAACGGCATTAAGATGCTGTACGACAGCTAGTAACCTAGGCAGCTGGCGCGGCCCCGCGGCGGGCCGCCGCGGCTAGGCTACTTCCGGCAATTTCTCTTTTTTAATTTCTCTAGCTTATGTCACTCGAAGCAAACAAGGCCGTGGTGCGGGCCTACGTCGACGCCATTCTGGTAAAGCGCGACTTCAGCAAATTTCCCGACTACACGGCGCCCGGCTTTTACATCGACCGCTCGGCGGTGCCCGAGGCCATTGTGGGCGAAAACGCGCTACACTCGCAGATGGACATGCTCTACGGTGCCTTCCCCGACCTCGACCTGAAAGTCGTGGACATGGTGGCCGAGGGCGACAAGGTAGTGGTGCGCTTTGAGGCGCCCGGCACCCACCAGCACCCCTTTGCGGGCATTGAGGGCACCGGCCGCCGCGCCACCTGGAAGGGCCTGGTGATGTACCACGTGGTGGACGGCAAACTGACCGAGGCCTGGGCCAACTGGGACGACTGGGGCCTGATTAACCAGTTGAAGTAAGCCCACCGCCCCTAGGGCCGGCCGCTGGGCCAGGTGGCTGCCTGGTCGGTAAGCCGCCCGCTGAACCTGCCGCACCGCTGGCAGCGGGAAGCGCTGGCGCCGCCGGTAGCCGCCCCTTAACCTACCTGATATTCAGTTACCATGACCAACGTACCCGACACCCCGCTGGGCCGCCTGTACCGCGCGCACATCCAGCTTATTCTGGACAAGAACATCGAGGCCCTGCTCGACCAGTACACCGACGACGCGGTGCTCATCAGCAGCTTCATGAAGAAGCCCATCATCTACAAGGGCCGCGAGCAGCTGCGCGAGCACATGCAGGGCATCCTGGGCATTGAGGGGCTGGAAACGGACATCGTGTTTTGGGCCGAAACCGAGGACCCGCAGACGCTGATGATAACCGAGCAGATAACCATGCACACCAAAGACGGCGACGCCCACATGCGCTTCGCCGATAGCTGGGTGCTGCGCGACGGCCGCATTGCCATCCACTTCGCCGGCATGGTGCAGCACCCCGACGGGTCGCTGGCCTAGCCGGCCGGGCGCCCCCTAGGGGGAGCGTTTTCTCCCAACCCTAGCAGTTCAACTAATTACTTCTATGCTGACCCAAGAATCTATTCAGGCGATGGCCGAGGCCTGGTACCGCAAGCTCGACGTGCACGCCCCCATGGTGGAAGTGCTGCCCATGCTGGCCGACCAGGAGCTGGAAATGGTGTTTCCCGAAGCCACCGTGTACGGCTGGGCCGGCTTCGAGGGCTGGTTCCAGCGCGTTATTCGCATCTTCTTCGACGAGGTGCACACCGTGAAAAAGGCCGAGGCCACCATCCACGGCGACACGGCCACGGTGGCCGTGGTGGTGCAGTGGGAAGCCAGCGTGTGGAACGCTCCCGAAGCTAGCAGCAAGCGCATCAACGCCGACGCCTACCAAACCTGGGAAATGAAGGCCGGCCCCGACGGCTCGCCCATCATCACGAAGTACATCGTGGATGACCTCAAGTACCACGAAGGCTCGGCCACGCTCTAACCCCCTAGCCCCCGCCATGGCTGATACCCAGCGCCTAAAAGGCAAGAAAATCGGCATCCTGTTCGAGGCCGATTATTTTGAGAACGAGATATTTTACTACAAGTTTCGCTTCCCGGAAGAGGGCGCCGAGGTGCACTTTTTGAGCCGCCTCTGGAACCAGCCGAAGCTGACGTTTCTGGGCCACGAGTACCGCGCGCCCATGGACTGCTGGGAAAGCTTCGAGCATATGAGCGACGAGGAGCTGCGCAGCTACGACGCCATCATCGTGCCCTCGGGCATGGTGAGCGACCGCCTGCGCTACACCGAGGACGTGGAGAAGATACCCCCGGCCACCGAGTTTCTGAAGCGCGCCTTTGCCGAGCCGTCCATCCTCAAGGGCATCATCTGCCACGGGCTCTGGCTCACGGCCCCGGCCACCGAGCTGGTGCGGGGCCGCCGCCTGGTGTGCCACAACAACCTGGTGGGCGACGCCAAGGCCTACGGCGCCATCTACGTGAACGAGGACGTGGTGACCGACGGCGACGACCTGGTAACGGGCCGCTCGGGCGGGCACGCCCACCTGTTTGCGCACAAAATCATTGACATCCTGGCTGCACGCGCTTAGCTACCCCTCATGGCCGACCTCCTGTTTTCCCACATCGCCCTTTCGTGCGCCGAGCTAGGCCGCACCGAGGAGTTCTACGCGCAGCACTTTGGCTTTCGCCGGGCGCGGGCGATTCCGCTGGGCGCGGGCAATGAGATTGTGTTTCTCAAAAACAGCCACGGCGTGTACCTGGAGCTGTTTCGGGCCGATGCCGAGCGGCCGGCCGGGCTGCCGCTGCTAACCGGCGATGGTGCCCACTACCCCGGCGTGCGGCACCTGGCCTTCCAGGTAACTAGCGTGGACGACACGCTGGCCGCCCTAGGGCCCGCGGCCGAGGTAACGCTAGGGCCGCTCGACTTCGACGCTTTCATCCCGGGCTGGCGCACGGTGTGGGTGCGCGACCCCGACGGCAACATCGTCGAAATCAGCCAGGGCTTCACCGACGACCCCGCCCTGGCTACCCCCTAGGGCAGCGTTGCCCCGGCCGGCCAGTTAGTCTTTTCTTCCTCTTAACTCCTTCACCTAGTACGCAATGGCTACCGAACAGCTTACTGCCACCGAACAGCATCCTGGCCCGACGACGACCACGCCGGCGATGAAAATCAACTTCACGTTCTCGGATACCATTTCGGGCTACGTGACCGAGTTTACGCCCAGCGAAAAAACGTTCGTCCTCGAAACCTCGGACGGGCGGCCCTTTAAGGCAGTGCTGACGACCAGCGTGTTTGCCCGCACCGTGCGCAACCTCGACGAGGGGTGGCAGGATGCCAGCGGGGTGATGTATGAACTGCTCTCGACCAAGGGCCAGTACGTGCACGCCTACGGCACGTTTTATTCGGCCGATGGCGACTCGGAACCCTTGTTTGAAGTGCAGTGGCTGGTGTTTCCGAGCACCAAGCCCGGCGAGTACCGCCAGGAAAACCAGGACTGGTGGATAAACCAGATTTCGTCCATCGCCACGAGCTACCTCAAGTGGCAGTTCAACTACCCGGCCGAGCCCATCGACTACCACAAGTACCGCACGATGCTGCACCTGGGGGGCACCAAGCACGGCGACTACCTGCAGGAAACCGACACCATCTCGCGCATGGTCTACGGCTTTGCCTCGGCCTACATGCTCACCGGCAAGGACGAATACCTGGAGGGCGCCGAGAAGGGCACCGAGTACCTGCGCGACCACCTGCGCTTCTTCGACCAGGATGAGAACCTGATATACTGGTACCACGGCCTGAAGGTGGACGGCGACCAGGAAACCAAGCTGCTGACCTCGGAATTTGGCGACGACTTCTACTCGATACCCATGTACGAGCAGATTTACGCCCTGGCCGGCCCCACCCAGACCTTCCGCCTGACCGGCGACAAGCGCATTCTGAAGGACATCGAGCTGACGATTGACTTGTTTGAGAAGTACTACAAGGACAACGAGCAGGGCGGCTACTTCTCGCACCTCGAGCCCATTGGCCTCGACCCGCGCGACCCCTCGCTGGCCCACAACCAGGCCCGCAAAAACTGGAACTCGGTGGGCGACCACGCCCCGGCCTACCTCGTGAACCTGTACCTGGCCACCGGCGAGCAGAAGTACGCCGACTTCCTGGAGTACACCTTCGATACCATCACCAAGTACTTCCCCGACTACGAAAACAGCCCCTTCGTGCAGGAGAAGTTTATGGAAGACTGGAGCAAGGACCAGACCTGGGGCTGGCAGCAAAACCGCGCCGTGGTGGGCCACAACCTCAAAATTGCCTGGAACCTGATGCGCATGCAGTCGCTCAAGCCCAAGCAGGAGTACCTGGACTTCGCCACCAAAATCGCCGAAATCATGCCCGAGGCCGGCTCCGACCAGCAGCGCGGCGGCTGGTACGACGTGGTGGAGCGCGTGGACAAGCAGGGCAAGCACCACAAGTTTGTGTGGCACGACCGCAAGGCGTGGTGGCAGCAGGAGCAGGCCATCCTGGCCTACATGATTCTGCACGGCATCCTGGGCAATGAGGAGTATTTGAAGTACGCCCGCGAGTCGGCTAACTTCTACAACGCCTTCTTCCTCGACACCGACGAGGGCGGCGTGTACTTCAACGTGCTGGCCAACGGCATGCCCTACCTGCTGGGCACCGAGCGCTTCAAGGGCAGCCACTCGATGAGCGCCTACCACAGCACCGAGCTGTGCTTCCTCTCGACGGTATACACCAACCTGCTCATCACCAAGAAGCCAACCTACTTCTACTTCAAGCCCTACCCCGGCGCCTTCAAGGACAACGTGCTGTACGTGTCGCCCGACATCCTGCCCAAAGGCAGCGTGCGCATCGCGGAGTGCTTCATCGACGACCAGCCCTACGCCAACTACGACGCCGACGCCCTCACCGTGCAGCTGCCCGACACCGACAAGCAGGTGCGCGTGAAGGTGCTGCTGGCGCCGGCGGGCTAGGGTGCATTTGGCCTCCCCGAGGGCCGTTGGCCGCTGCCAGGGCCCTCGGGGAGGCCACTTTTTTACTACCTCTTTTTTACTAGTTATTATGACTGCAACCACAAGCACGGTCGAGGACATTACCGTCGTGACGGCCGAGGGCAGCATCGACAGCAAAACGGCCGGCGAGTTCGAGCGCACGGCCCTGACGGCTATTCAAGGGCAGCGCGAAGTGATAATCGACCTCACGCAGGTGGATTTTCTGTCGAGCGCCGGCCTGCGCGTGCTCCTGGTGGTGTACCGCCAGCTCAAGGCGAAGAATGGCCAGGTAGTGCTGGTGGGCACGTCGGAAGACATCAAGGACGTGATGAGCGACACCGGCTTCCTAAGCTTTTTCAGCACGGTTGACACGCTGGCCCAAGGGCTGGCCCTTTTGCAAGCGAAGTAATGGCCAAGAAACCCACTCCCGCGCCGCCCAACGGCGCCGACGCTAAGCCCGCGCCCAAGCCCCGCGCCCCGCGCAAGCCCAAAACCCAGGTGCTGGCGGCCGAGCCCGCCCTGGTAGAGGTGCCCGGCGAGGCCGGCCCCCCGGCCGTGGTAGAAGCCGCGGCCCTCGCCACCGATACCCCCCCGGCCACGCCCCTAGGCCCGAGTAGCGCCCCCACGGGCCCGGCCAGCGCCAGCGAAACGCGCATCGACTATTACCCCACCCACGAGCACCTAGGCTACAAGTTCCGGCGCGGCCACGTGCTGCCGTTTGGCGCCACGATGGTGACGGGCGGCATCAATTTTAGCATCTACTCGGCGGCGGCTACCGACTGCACGCTGGTGCTGTTTGAGCGCGGGGCCGAGGCGCCGTTCGTGGAAATTCCGTTCCCCGACGAGTTTCGGGTGGGCAACGTGTACAGCATGATAGTATTCGAGCTGGACTACGAGCGCCTGGAGTACGGCTACCGCATGAGCGGCCCCTGGAACCCCGAGGCCGGCCACCGCTTCAACCCCGACATTATCTTGAGCGACCCCTACGCCAAGGTAATTGGCGGGCGCGACACCTGGATGGCCCCGCCCAACTGGGACAACGTGTACCCCTACCGCTCGCGCCTGGCTTTCGAGGACTTCGACTGGGAGCACGACCACCCGCTGGAAACCCCCATCGAGGACCTGATTGTGTACGAGATGCACGTGCGGGGCTTCACGCAGCACCCCTCGTCGGGGGTGCGCAACCGGGGCACGTTTAGCGCCATGCGCGCCAAGATTCCCTACCTCAAGGAGCTGGGCGTGAACTGCGTGGAGCTGCTGCCCATCTACGAGTTCGACGAGTGGGAGGGCAACCGCACCAGCCCCCTCACCGGCGAGCCGCTGGTCAACTACTGGGGCTACAGTACGGTCAACTTCTTCTCGCCCAAGGCGGGCTACGCCGCCACCGGCCGCTTCGGCATGCAGGTGGACGAGCTGAAAACGCTCATCAAGGAATTGCACAAGAACGGCATTGAGGTGCTGCTCGACGTGGTGTTCAACCACACGGCCGAGGGCGACCACCGCGGGCACACCATTTCCTTTAGGGGCGTCGATAACAAGACGTACTACATGCTCACGCCGGAGGGCTACTACTTCAACTTCTCGGGCACCGGCAACACCTTGAACTGCAACCACCCCGTGGTGCGCAACATGGTGCTCGACTGCCTGCGCTACTGGGCCGCGGAGTACCACATCGACGGCTTCCGCTTCGACCTCGCCGCCATCCTAGGGCGGGCGCAGGATGGCAGCCCCCTGGCCAACCCGCCGCTGCTGGAGTCTTTGGCCTACGACCCCATCCTGGCTAAGTGCAAGCTCATTGCCGAGGCCTGGGACGCGGGCGGGCTCTACCAGGTGGGCTCGTTTCCGGCCTACGGGCGCTGGGCCGAGTGGAATGGTAAGTTCCGCGACGACGCCCGGCAGTTCCTGAAGGGCGACGAGAACAAGGTGGGCGCCATGATGGAGCGCGTTACCGGCTCGCCCGACCTCTACAGCCAGCGCGGGCCCACGGCCAGCATCAACTTCATCACCTGCCACGACGGCTTCACGCTCTACGACCTGACGGCCTACAACGAGAAGCACAACGAGGCCAACGGCGAAAACAACCAGGACGGCGGCAACGACAACGACTCGTGGAACTGCGGCTGGGAGGGCCCGACCGCCGACGAGAGCATCAACTTCTTGCGCCACAAGCAGCTAAAGAATGCGCTGGCCATGCTGCTGGTGAGCCAGGGCGTGCCCATGCTGCTGATGGGCGACGAGGTGGGCCGCACCCAGAAGGGCAACAACAACACCTACTGCCAGGACAACGAGCTAAACTGGTTTAACTGGGACGACCTGAAAACCAACGCCGACCTGTTCAACTTTGCCAAAAGCCTGGTGCACTTCCGGCGGCAGCACCCGGTACTGCGCAGTCACCTGCACTTCCGCCACCAGGACTACGTGGGCAGCGGCTACCCCGACGTGAGCTTCCACGGCACCCGTGCCTGGCAGCCCGATAGTAGTGCGGGCGCCCGCGCCTTTGCCTTTATGCTGTGCGGCAAGCACGCCAAGCAGGGCATCGTGCAGGATAACATCCTGTACATCGCCTTCAACATGTACTGGGATGCCCTCGACTTCGAGCTGCCTGGCCTGCCCGAAGACCAGGACTGGCACGTGTTTGCCAACACCGCCCTGGCCGCGCCCGACGACGTGCACGCTCCCGGCACCGAGCTGCACCTCGACAACCAAAGCAGCTTCCTGGTGGGCCCGCGTAGCGTGGTCATCCTGGTAGCCAAGTAAGCGGGGCTAGTGGCGGCTGCCCCCCTAGGCCCCTCCGCCCCGGCCAAGGGCCTAGGGTCAGTTTCTGCTAGCTCCCTACTTTTTTACCCGTCATGGAAAACCACATTCCCACCACCAGCAACACCCGGCGCCAGGGCCAGCGGCGCCAAGCGGCCCTCTACGCCACCGTGTCGAGCCCCGAGGCCGTGCTGCGGCCGGCCTTTGTGCCCGGCACCGCTTCTTCCACACCCCTTCTTTCATCTCCCCTCATGAGCCTGACTATCAAATCCGAAACCAAGAAAGTAGCCACCATCGCCCTCACCGGGGAAGTCGACTCGCTATCGGCCCGCGAGTTTCAGAAAGAAATCGAGAAGCTGGCCGCCGAAAAGCCCGACGTGCTGGTGGTGCAGGCCGAGCAGCTGCAATTCATCTCGTCGGCGGGCCTGCGGGTACTCATTTTCGCCAAGCAGAAAATGGGCACGCACCTGGCCCTCTACATCGTGAAAGCCCCCGAGTCGGTGGTGGAAACGCTGGAAAAAACCGGCCTGCAAAACAGCCTCCACATCGTGGACCACTACCTGTAGGCTACTTGCCCCGCCGCGCGGCCCGCCCCGACCCCGCGGGCCGCGCGGCCGAGCTAGCTAGCGGGCCGCCGACCCTAAGTGACTTATAAACCATTACGCCTGATAGAGTTATGGAACGAATCACCTTCGCGGGCACGCTCGATGCGCTCGACGGCATTCGGCGGGTGGTGAAGGCGCAGGCCGAAGAAGCTGGCCTGGCCCGCAAACCCACCTACAACTTGCTGCTGGCCGTGGATGAGATTGCTACCAACATCATCACCCACGGCTACGAGGAAAACAACCTGAGCGGCCCGGTAGACCTGCTGACCGACTGCTCGAACGAGTGCTTTACGGTGGTGCTCGAAGACGAGGCCCCCGCCTTCGACCCCCTGCACCACCAGCTGCCCACCGACGAGCTGTTTGCCCGGCCGCTGGAGGAGCGGCCCATTGGGGGGATGGGTATTCACCTCACCATCAAAGGAGTAGATAAGTTTAGCTACGAATACCTGGGCGGGCGCAACCGCAATATTTTTTGCATGAACGTGCCCGAGCTGCCCCCGGCCCCCTAGGCCCGCGCCGCCCGCGCCCCGGCCCCAGCCGGCAGCGACGGGTAAGTTATATAGCTATAAAACAGATAATTAGGGCTTGCGGACCAGCTGCTGCTGAGTTGGCGAGCCACTCAGTTCTCAATCTATTTTCCGCTTTTAGTATCAGGGAAGAGTAACACGATGGAGGTGCTGACCCAAACTGTGCAGGGGAATCCGTTTCCGGGGCTGCGAAGCTTCGACACGGCCGACGCGCACCTATTTTTTGGCCGCGACCGCCAGATTCAGGACTTGCAGGAGCGGCTGACGCGCACGCGCTTTTTGGCCATCGTGGGCTCGTCGGGCAGCGGCAAGTCGTCGCTGGTTAAGGCCGGGCTCATCCCGCAGCTGGTAGCCCACAACATCAGCAGCTCGCACTACGAGCGCTGGCGCATCGTCACCTTCACGCCCGAGTCGACGCCCATCCGCAACCTGGCGCTGGCGCTCTACAACTCGTTTATTGAGCACGACCGCGACTTTGCCCGGCAGCATACCCTGGATGAGGTAGAGGAGCAGCTGCGCACCAACCCGGCCGTGCTGGCCACCTGGTGCGTGCGCGAAAACCTGCTGGTCAACATCGACCAGTTCGAGGAGCTGTTTCGCTACGACCAGCACGGGCGCACCCACCGCGATGCGAAGGTGTTTATCAAGCTCATTCTGGGCTTTAGCCGGGCCGTGGAATATCCCATCTACGTGGTGCTCACCATGCGCTCCGACTACCTGGACCAGTGCACAGCCTACCCCGGCCTGACCGATGCCATCAACAGCGGCTCGTATTTGCTGCCGCAGATGCGCGATGCCGAAATCTGGCAGGCCATCACCACCCCCGTGGCCCTGATGGGGGCCAGCCTCTCGGACGAGCTAACCCAGCGCCTGCGCCAGGACCTGGGCCGCGAGGGCCAGCAGTTGCCCGTGCTGCAGCATGCGCTGATGCGCACCTGGAACTACTGGCAGCGCAACCGCCGGCCCGACGACCTGACCATCGACCTGAACGATTACGAGGCCATTGGCACCATTCAAAACGCCATTTCACAGCACGCCGAGGAGGTGTACCGCAGCCTGCCCGACGAGAAAAGCCAGCTGGCCACCGAAAAGCTGTTTCGGGGCCTGATTGTGCTGGGCAGCGGCAGCACGGGGCGGGTGCACCCGCTGCCGGTGGGCCGCATCAGCGAGGTGGTGGGCGTGCGCGCCGATTTGCTGCTCGACGTGCTGAGCTACTTCCGCGCGCCGGGCGTGGACTTTCTGACGCCGCCGCTGGCCGTCGCGACCGATAACAACCTGGTGGTGGACATTGCCCACGAGCGCATCCTGGACCTGTGGGCCCGCCTGCGCCAGTGGGCCGACGAGGAAACCGCCGCGGCCAAGTTCTACTTGCAGCTCAGCCAGTCGGCCGCGCTCTACCACGAGGGCAAGTCGGGGCTGTGGACCAACCCCGACTTGCAGATTGGCTTGAAGTGGCTGGCCGAAAACCGCCCCACCCAGGCCTGGGCCAACCGCTACGACCCCTACCTGGAGCGGGCGGTCAACTTCTTGGAGTACAGCCGCAAGCAGCACGACTTTGCGATGCGCAGCAACGAGGAGCGCCAGCGCCGGGGGCTGGTGCGCGCCCGCCGCTACGCGCTGGTGCTGGGGGGCGTGTCGGTTATCTCGCTGCTGTCGCTGATAGTGGCGTTGGTGCTGCGCACCCAGGCCCAGCAAAGCAGCACCGAGGCCCAGCGCGAAAAGCAGCGTGCCCTCACCGAGCGCCAGCGGGCCGAAGAGCAAACCCGCGAAGCCGTGACGCAGCAGAAGATAGCCGAGCAGCAGGAGGTCATCACCAACCAGCAGCGGCTGATGACCGAGGAGCAGCGGCAGCTGGCCGTGGGGGCGCAGCGCACGGCCGAGCAGCAGCGCCAGCTGGCCCTAGGGGCGCAGCGCACGGCCGAGCAGCAGCGCCAGGAGGCCGAAACCCAGCGCCAGGCCGCCACCGAGGCGCAGCAGCAAGCCGAAACCTCGCGCAACCGGGCCGTGGCCGCCCGCGAGCAGGCCCAGCAGGCCCAGCAGCGGGCCGAAACCCAGCGGCGAATTGCCACCTCGGCCCAGCGCGACGCCGAAGCCCAGCGGGCCAAGGCCGTGGCGCGCACCGTGGCCATCGAGGCCGTGCAGCTGCCCGACGGCACCGACCCCCAGGTGCCCGCCCTGCTGGCCCTGGCCGCCTTCAACCTCAATATCACCAACGGGGGCCAGCTCAACAACCCCGATATTTTCAACGCCCTGGCCAAAGCCGCCAACCTGCAGGTGGTGCTGCGCGGCCACACCGACAACGTGCGGGCCGTGGCCGTGTCGGGCGGGGCGAGCCCGCTGCTGGCCTCGGGCGGCGACGATGGCACGGTGCGCCTAGGGCCGGTGGCCGGCGCCAGCCAGCCGGGCCAGGTGCTGCGCGCCGCCCGCAAGGGCACCGTGGGCATCCGGTCGCTGCTGTTTGCGCCCGATGGGCAGCACCTCTACGCGGGCAACGAGGCGGGCGGCCTGCTGGTGTGGAACGTGAGCCAGCCCACGGCCACGCCCGCGGTGGTGCCCGCCCACGGCGGCGCGGTGCACACGCTGCTGTGGCAGCCCGCCAGCCAGGCGGCCCCCGGCCTGCTGGTGTCGGTGAGTGCCGACGGCACGGTGCGCAGCTGGCGCCCTAGGGCCGGGGGCGGCCTCGATTCGGTGCAGTACGCGCGGGCGCCGGCGGGCATGGCGCTGTACTGCGCCCGCTTCACGGCCGATGGCAAGCGCCTAGTGGGCGGCGCCAACAAGAACCGCATTATCAGCTTCGACGCCAAGGACTTGCGGGCGCGGCCGGCCATCTTCACCCGCGCTGGCTTTGGCAGCCGCGTGACGGCACTGGCCTTCAGCCCCACGGGCAACCGCCTCATTACGGGCAACAGCCGGGGGCTGGTGTACGCGTGGCAGCTGGCGGGCAGCCGGCCCGATACGGTGGGGCGGCTGCTGTCGGGCCGCCACACCTCCACGGTCAGCGACCTCGTGTTTTCGCCCGATGGCAAGCTGCTGGCCAGCTGCAGCGCCGACTGGACTATTCACCTCTGGGACACGGCCACCATGCTCGACCAGCAGCCGCCGGTGGTGCTCACCGATTTCGGGGGCTGGGTGATGAGCATCTGCTTCACGCCCGACGGCAAGCGCCTGATTGGGAGCAGCGCCGACCGCACGGTGCGCATCCGCACCATCGACATGCCCGACATGTACAACCAGGTGGCCCGCCAGCTCACCCGCCAGCTCACCCAGGAGGAGTGGGAGCAGTACGTGGGCAAAGATATTCCTTATCCCGAAGTCAAAAACTCTAAATAATTTCTTCTCGCTGATTTACTGGCTCTTAAGTACGAGCTGTTGGCCTTGGCGCCCCGGTGGGCCCTAGGGCCGGCGGCCCCTCCCAAGCTGCGGTAGCTCCCGCCTTTGATACGCTTCCTTATGAAAATGCTTTACCTGATAGGTTGGTGGCTGCTGCTGGCGGCTGTGGGCGGGCCGGCGGCGCGCGCGCAGAGCTGCGACGAAGCCGTGACCCTACCGGAAGCGGCGAAGCGCTACGCCAACGGCAACTTCGACGACGTATTTGCCCTGCTGGGGCCGTGCGCCAAAAACAGCGGCTTCAGCACCACCGGCCAGGTGCAGGCCTACCGGCTGCTGGCCCTGAGCTACCTGGCCGTCGATTCGCTGGCGCAGAGCCAGCGCGCCATTGGGCAGCTGCTGGTGCTGAGCCCCCAGGCCGAGCCCGACTACGCCGACCCGCCCCGCTACAAGGCCCTGTTTCAGTACGTGCGCTCGACCCAGGAGCAGGTAACGCAGGTGACGTCGGTGTCGAAGAAAGCGGAGAACATCCTGTTTGCGCCGGCCACGGTGGTGGTGCTCACCAGCCGCGACTTCGAGCAGCGCGGCTACCAGACGATGGAGCAGATGCTGCACGACCTGCCGGGCTTCGACGTGATAAAGGGCAACGGGGTGGGCTACTCCAACTTCTACCAGCGCGGCTACCGCTCCACCTCCAACGACCGAACCCTAATTCTCATCGACGGGGTGGAGGAAAACGACCTGGTGTCGAGCAGCGTGCTGCTTTCGCCGCAGTATTCGCTCTCGGACCTGGACCGGGTGGAAATCATCTACGGCCCGGCCTCTACGCTGTACGGCGCCAATGCCTTTACCGGGGTTATTAACATCATTACCAAGAGCTTCCGCAACCAGCCCGGCCCGGCGCGCATGTTTGGGGTATCGGCCCAGACGCGGGCCGGCACCTACAACACGCAGTACCTGGATGGCGTGCTGTCGGCCCGCACGCCCGACGTGGCCATCTCGCTTACCGCCCGCGCCTACCGCTCCAGCAGCCGCGACCTGTCGGTGTACCCCGAGTGGAACTACAGCGCCCGCACGGCCAACGACTACACGGGCCTGCTCGACCTGACGGGCACCGCCGCCAGCGACTACCTGAAGACGCGCGCGCTGCCCCCAAGCAGCCTCTACACCATCGGCTACGGCAGCAACGGCGCGGCCAACGCCATTCGGCTCACGCCGCAGGGGGCCGCCCGCGCCGCGCAGCTCGACAATGCCGTGTTTGGCGACAGCATCGGGGGCCAGCCGGTGGGGTTCAGCAACAACAAGTACGACTGGTTTGTACGGGGCAAAGTGGAGTTTAAGGACCTGACCATCTCGTTCTTGAACTGGCAAACCGACGAAGGCGCTACGCCCTGGTACACCAACCGCATGACCGTGCCGGCGGGTGGCAATCCGCGCTGGATAACCCACGACCGCGCTTTCTCGCTCACCTACACCAAGCAGTTCAGCGACAAGTTCTCGATTCTGAACCTGACGTCGTACCTGCTGCACGAGATTGACGGAGCCACCAACCTGGTTACCTACCGCGGGTACTACAACAACAGCTTCAGCTTCTTGGAGCTGTCGCGCGACTCGATGGCCCGCGCCATCACCACCTACCAGTACCGCATTTCCACCCAACTGCGCAACGAGCTGCGTTTGTTCTGGTCGCCGCGCACCAACCTGGATATAAACGGCGGCGTGGAAGTGCGCAGCGGCCTCATCCAGGGCAACTATATCACGTCCACCACCGGCTTTGCCGACGAGACGGGCACCATCCCGACCTCGGCGGCGGTGGTGCTGGGGGGCAATAACTTCCGCACCACCGACCTCGGCATTTACGCCCAGGCCAACTACCGGCCCGCCAAAAACCTGAAGCTGGTGGCCGGCGTGCGCGTCGATAATAACGCCGTGCGCGACAATGGCGGCTACGGCACCGTGTCGAACCCTAGGCTGGCGGCCATCTACGGCTACGGCAAGTTCGTGCTCAAGGGCATCTACTCGCAGGCGTTTAAGGATGCTTCCTTTCTGCAGAAGTACGGCACCACCACGGCCCGCGCGCTGGCCAACCCGACTTTGCAGCCCGAGCGCGTGCGCAACTTCGAGAGCAGCCTCTACTACCAGGCCACCAAGCAGCTGTCGGCCAGCCTGGTAGCCTACCGCTCCAGCTACGATAACGCCGTGGGCACGGCGCGGGTGCAGCTCGAAAACGGCACGTTCACCCAGCAGTTTCAGCCCATTGGCAGCCGCCTCATCTGGGGCTTGCAGGCCGAGGGCAGCTACAAGTCGGCGCTGCTCAACATCTGGTGGAACGCGACCTACACCCATCCCACCGACCAGGCCAACGGTCTGCGCATCAGCGACATTGCCGATTACACGGCCAACGCGGGCGGCGACTACCAGCTAGGGCGGCTGAGCGTGTACCTGTCGGGCAACCTGGTGGGCCGGCGCCGCACCGGGGCAGGTACCTCGGGCAGCCTCAACCCCCAAACCAGCTTCGACCCGTTCCTGATTCTGAATACCAACCTGACCTACCACAACTTGATTATCAACGGCCTAGCGGTGCAGGTTTCCGTCAATAACCTGCTCGATAAAGAGTACTTCGTGCCCGGCATCCGGGAAGCCAACAACATCCTGATTGCGTCCCGCTTCCCGCAGGACCGCCGCTTTTTCTCCTTAGGGGCCTACTACACGCTGCCCACGGCTCCCACCAAGTAGGGGTGGGGCTCGCACTTTCCTTCCTGCTGCTACTACGCTCCGCTATGAATGCTTACATGACTACTACCCTGTCGCCGCCCGACCTGCAACCCGAAGCCCCCTTTAGCTTGCAGCAAGTTGATTTTCAAACGCATGGCGATATAATTGGCCGGCTGCGCGTGCGGTCGTGGCGCAATGAGCGGGGCATCGACCCCCTGTTTTTTGCCCGCCCCAGCTGGGTGGAAGAGTTGGACCACCACGCCCTGCACTGGGTGATTACCGACGAAGACGAGGTGGTGGCCGCCGCCCGCCTCAGCCTGCACACCAGCCTGGCCGACGTGCCCTACGCCTACCTGCTGCCCGCCGCCGCCCACCAGCCGCTCGCCGGCCAGCTGGTGGCTTCGATAAGCCGCATGGTGGTGGACCCGCGCTACCGGGGCCACCATTTTTCGGCGGTGCTCGACCAGGTGCGGGTGGCGGCCGCCCTGGCCGCCGGCGCCACCGCCCTGACCGGGGCCACCCAGCTGAATTTTCGCCGGAAAGCCCTCAGTGACTTAGGTTTCCGCACCTTGTGCGAGCTGCGCAACGCCCCCGAGCGGCCCGACTGGCCGCTGCATTTTATGGTCTACTATGCTTCTTCCAGCCACCCTGCCGCCCTGGCGCCCCACCGCCTATAGGCTGCTGAACCTGCAGGCCGGCGAAGGACGCACGGTGCTGCTGTTCAGCCTGTACTCGCTGCTGATGGGCGCCGTAATGGCCGTCTACTACACCTGCACGACCTCGCTGTTCCTGACCAGCTTCGACCGCCAGCAGCTGCCGCTGGCCTTCGTGGCCAGTGGGGTGGGCATCTATGCCCTAGGGCGAGTGGTGCAGTGGGCGCAGCGGCGCCTGCCCTACGGCCGCGTGAACGCGGGCCTGCTGCTGGCCACGGTGCTCACGGTGGGCGGGCTGCTGGTGGCCAGCGCCCTGCACCCCAGCAAGTGGCTCTACTTTGCCCTGTTTCTCTGGAACCGCGGGTTCACCTACGTCAACGGCGTGGTATTCTGGACCACGATGGGGCGCGTTTTTGGCCTGGAGCAGTCCAAGCGCCTGTTCGGCTTCATCGGGGTGGGGGAGGTGGTGGCTTCCATCATCAGCTACCTCTCGGTGCCGCTGCTGCTGCGGGTCATCTCCACCGACTGGCTGCTGCTGCTGGCCTTTGGGCTGCTGGCGCTGTGCGCGGTGCTCATGGCCTACATCCGGCAGCGCTACCGCGGGGTGCTGGAAGCGGACAAGCCCGCGTCGGCGGCGGCGGGCCAGCCGGCCGCTGCCGGCCGGCCGGCTGCCCCTAGGGTCAGCGCGGCTGCCAAGGCCTACTACGCCCTGCTGGCGGTGCTGGCACTGCTGCCCGTGTTCGGGCTGGTATATGTCGAGTTCATGTTCACGGTGCAGTCCAAGCAGGTGTACCCCGACAAGCAGAGCCTGGCCAGCTTCCTAGGGCTGTTTTTTGGGCTGTGCTCGGTGGTCGAGCTGTTCATCAAGGTATTTCTCTACAACAAGCTCATCAGCGCCTATTCCGTCCGGCTGGGCATTGTGCTGCTGCCGGTGCTGCTGCTGTTCAGCTACGGGCTGGCGGCCAGCTACGGCGCGGCCTACGGCGCCACCTCGCTGTTCTTCGCCTACATCGCCCTGAGCCGGTTTTTTATGAGCGCGGTGCGCCGGGCCATCAGCGACCCGGCCTTCCAGGTGCTGTTTCAGCCCATTCCGGCCGCCGAGCGCACGCAGCTCCAGAGCCGCATCGAGGGCGGGCCCAAGGCGCTGGGCAACATCCTGCCGGGCTTGCTGCTGCTGGCCCTCAACAGCATCCGCAGCGTGACGCCCGTCGATTTGTGCTACGTGTTTCTGCTGCTGCTGCTGGGCTGGGTCACGTTGGCCTTCCGCATCCAGAACGGCTACCGCGCCATGCTCAACGACGCGGTGATGCGCTCGGCGCAGCACGTGTACCAGCAGCTGAGTGGCCGCCAGCCGGCCGCCCCCGCGCCCGTGCCCGCGCCGCGTTCTTTCCCGGCGCTGGTGGCCCTGGCCGCCTCGCCCGCCCCGGCCGACCGCGCCACTGCCGCCGTCGAGCTGAGCTACTCGGGGCGCTACCACGCCTGCCAGCACGTCATGCTGCTGCTGCACGACGAAGACCCCGCCGTGCGCGAGGCGGCAATAACGGCCGCCGGCCGCCTGGGCCGGGCCGAGCTGTGGCCCCGCTTGTTCGAGCACCTGGGCCAGCCGCGCTACCGGGCCGCGGCGGTGGCGGCCCTGCTGGCGGTGGGCGCCCCCATTCTGCCCTCGCTGGCCCGCTTGCTGAAGCAAGGCAACCTGCCCGATGGCCAGCAGGTGCAGCTGGTGGAGCTGGCGGCTACCATCGGCGGCGAGGCCGCGCTGCGGCTGCTGCGCGGCCACTTGCAGCACCCGCGCCAGTGCACCCGCGAGGCGGTGTTTGAGGGCCTGGCCCAGCTGCACCACCGCGCCACCGTCACCGAGCGCCCCTACCTGGGGCAGCAACTGGATGAGTACCTCGAGCAGATGGTGTGGCTGATGGCCGCCCGCGTCGATTTAGCCAGCTTCGCCTCCGACTCGGACGTGCTCAATGGCCTGCGGGCCGAAAAGACGCAGCTGATGAGCAAGATTGTGACCCTGCTCGTCATCCTCTACGGCGACAACCGGAGCGACGTCATCCGCGAGCTGATTGACTACCAGAACAACGAGTTGCGCGGCTACCTGCTGGAGCTGATAAGCACCACGCTGCCCGCCCAGGTGCGCGACCGCATCCTGCTGCTGTTCACCCCGCTGCCCCTGGCCGAGAAGCTGCGCCGCGCCGATGCCTACTACCCGCAGCAGCAGCTATCGGTGGAGGAGCGGCTGCTCGACATCCTCAACCGGGACTACAACAAGCTGGGTAGCTGGGTGAAGGCGGCCGTGGTGCTGGCCCTGCCCCAGCACCTCACCACCGACCCCACCCTGCCGCTGGTAGCCGCCGCCACCACCCCCGACGCCGTGCTGGCCGAGGCGGCGCTCTACCTGCTGCACCAGCTCAACCCCACCCGCTTCGAGCAGCTGCGGCCGCTCGACCGCCACCGGGCCGATGGCCAGCAGCTGGCCGAGCGCGTGGCCGCCGGCCTCACCGAAGCCGAGCTGCTGCTGCGCCACAAAGTGCCCCCGCCCCCCTTCGCGCCGGTGGCCAAAGCGTCCGCCCCCCCGGTGCTCGCCCTGTCCGAAATCTAGCTTTTTCCTTATTAACTACTTGTAAAGCAATGCCTCGCCAAGCTGGCGGCCTAGGCCAGTCAGCACTAAGAAAATTCCCTTACGCTGGCTCTTCGCCGGGCCCTAGGCCACCTGCCGGGCCCTAGGCAGTTTGCGCCGCCCGCGCCTTTTCTCCTTCCCATTCGTTATGACTTTCCGTTGTTTGCTTTTGCGTGGCTGCTGGCTTTGGCTGGGGCTGGTGGGCCTGCTGGCCGGGCCGGCGTGGGCGCAGGCCGACGGCGGCACGCCGCCCACCCGCTTCTACCTTCCCACGCTCTACAAGGCGCACAGCCAGAACTTCGCCCTGGCGCAGGACCGGCGCGGCGTGCTCTACGCGGGCAATTTTGCGGGGGTGCTGGAGTACGACGGCCTGGCCTGGCGCAGCATTCCCACCACCGACATCACCAAGGTGTCGGCCCTGCGCCTGGGGCGCGACGGGCGCCTGTACGTGGGCGCCAGCGGCGAGTTTGGCTACCTGCGCCCCGACAGCACCGGCCGCCTGGCCTTCGCCAGCCTGAGCGAGCACGTGCGCACCCGCTTCAGCGAGGTGCTGGCCATCCTGACCACCGCCACCGGGCCCTGCTTCGTTACCCGCGAGGTGCTGTTTTGGTGGGATGGGCGCCACCTGCGCCAGCAGGCGCTGCGCGCGCCGGTGCAGGCGGCTTTCCAGGTGGGGGAGGAGCTGTACCTGTTTCAGCCGAGCGTGGGCCTCAGCCGCTGGCAGGCCGGCCGCTGGCAGCCCCTGCCGCTGGCCGCCGACGCGCCCCGCCCCAGCGATGCCGCCGCCCTGCTGCCCCTGGCCGATGGCCGCCGCCTGCTGGCCACCAGCTCGCAGGGGCTGTACCAGCTGGCGGAAGGCACCCTGGCGCCGCTGGCCAGCAACGCCAACGCCGCCCTACTCAGCCGCCAGGTAACGGCCGGGGCCGTGCTGCGCGACCATAGCCTGGTGCTGGGCACCGCGCGCGGCAGCCTGCTGCGCCTAGGGCCCAGCGGCCAATTATTGCAAGTGCTGGAGGGCGAAGAAGGCTTGGCGGGCCAGCTCATCAACGCCCTCTTTACCGACCAGGAGGGCAGCCTGTGGGTGGCCCTCAACAACGGCCTGGCCCAGTTGGAGCTGCCCTCGCCGCTGACGCTATTTGACCAGGCGGCGCGCCAAACGGGCGAAATCAACGACATGCTGCGCCTGGGCAATACGCTGTACCTGGCGGCCAGCAACGGCCTGTTTGCCCTGGGCGACGGGGGCTTGCGGGCACTCTCTACCGGTGGCAGCAGCTTTGCGCTGGCCAGCCTGGGGGGGCAGCTCTACGTGGGCACCAGCGAGGGCCTGCACCGGCTAGCTGGCGGCCACGAGCAGGCCCTGACCACCGACTACGTGCTGGCCCTGGCCGCGGCGCGCCACGACGCTACCCATCTGTACGTGGGCACCGAGCGGGGCCTGGGGGTGCTGACGGTGCTGCCCGGCCGCGCGCCGCACTACCGCCCGGTGCCCGCCCTGAGCGAGCGCGTATTTGGGGTGAACGAGGACGCCAGCGGCAACGTGTGGCTGGAAACCCTCAAGGCGGGCCTCTACCGCTACGTTCCCGCCACGGGGCAGCTCACGCACTACGGCCGGCCTCAGGGCCTGCCCACCCAGCTCTACAACCGCCTGGCCATCACCAGTCAGGGGGTTCTGGCGTGCAACGAAAAAGGTATCTTTCGCTTCGATACGCTGCGGCAGCGCTTCGCGCCCTACGCGCCCCTAGGGGCGGCGGCCGGGTCTACCATCTGGCTCAACGACCTGGTGCAGGACTCGACCGGCAACCTCTGGGCGGTGAACGGCAACAAGCTGGGCCTCACCCTGTACCGCCGCCAGGGCAGCCGCTTTGTGGGGGTGCCCACGCCGTTTCGGCCCGTGGCGGCCTCGCCCATCAACGTGGTATACCCTGACCGCAACGGCGTGGTGTGGTTTGGGGGGCGCGACGGGCTGGTGCGCTACGACGAGCGCGTTACCAAAACCTACGCCCAGCCCTTCACGGCGCTGCTGCGCCTGGTCGAAACCGTGAACGGCCGGGTGCTGTACGCGGGCGCCACCAGCGCGGCCCCGGCGACCGTGACGCTGCCGCCGCGCGGCAACGACATCAGCTTCGATTTTGCGGCGGCTACCTACCCGGTTACCCAGGCGCTGAGCTTCCAGTACCAGCTCGAAAACTACGACGCGGGCTGGTCGGAGTGGGGGCCGGCCAGCAAGAAGGAATACACCAACCTGCCGGCCGGCGACTACCGCTTCCGGGTGCGGGCGCGCAACGTGTACGGCACCGTGAGCCGCGAGGCGCAGTACGCCTTTGCGGTGGCCGCGCCCTGGTATGCGCACTGGTGGGCCCTAGGGCTGCTGGGGCTGCTAGGTGCGGGCCTGGTATACTGGCTGGTGCGCTGGCGCCTGCGGGTGCTGGTGCAGGAAAAGCAGAGCCTCGAAAGCCTGATTGAGCAGCGCACCGAGGAGGTGCTGAGCCAGAAAGCCGAGCTGGAAAACCAGTCGGAGGAGCTGGCGGTGAAAAACGACCAGCTCGAAAAAATCGACCTCATCGTGCAGTCCATCAACGCCGAGGTCGATTTCTCGCACCTCTTCCAGAACATCCTGGCGCAGTTCTCCATCATCCGCAACATGAACAGCGCCAGCTTCTTGGTGTATCACCACGAGGAGCAGGCCTTTCGCTACCACGCCCTGCGCGCCAGCGTGGACCTCAGCCACCTGGCCGAGGCCCGCCTGACGCTGGAGCAGGCCGAGGCGCGCTACCTCACTGGGGCCGTGGAAATCTACGAGCACATCTACCTCAAGAAGGACGTGCGCTTCGAGCTGCTGGGCAACCCCGCCGACGACCTGCCCGAGCCCAAGTCGCTCATTACCATCGTGCTGGCCAACCAGGGGCAGATTGAGGGCCTGATTACCCTGGAGAATACGACCCGCACCGACGCCTTCGACCAGCGCGACTTGAGCATGGTGGGCAACCTGAAGGAGCACCTGATTGCAGCCTTCATCAAGACGCGGCTGCTGCAAAACATCGAGCACACCCTGCACGACCTCAAGGAAACCCAGGGCGAGCTGGTGCGCCAGGAGCGCCTGGCTTCGGTAGGCCAGCTCACCAAGGGCATTGCCGACCGCATTCAGAACCCGCTCAACTACGTCAAGAACTTCACCGAGTCGTCGAACCAGATACTGACCGACGTGCTCGACGCCGTGACGGCCCAGCAGGCCGCCCTGCCCCCCGACACCTACCAAAACCTGCTGACCGACTTGCAGGACCTGCGCCTGAATGCCACCACCGTGCTAGAGCACAGCAACAGCACCACCCGCATTCTGAGCGACATGAAGCGGCTGCTGCGCGAGAAGTCGCGCGAGTTTCTCGAAACCGACCTCAACATCTTTGTGGAGAGCCGCTTGCGCACCGTGCAGCAGGAGCTAAAGTCGGAATATAAGAACTTGAACGTGCAGGTGAATACCCGGCTTAGTGCCGCGCCGCTGCGGGTGCGCCTGCTGCCCTTCGAGCTGGGCGAGGCGCTGCAAGTCATTATCAGCAACGCCTACTACGCCATGCAGGAAAAATGCCGCCGCCTGCCGGGCTACGGCCCGGTGCTGGAAGTGAGCACCAGCCGGCTGCCGGGCCAGGCCGAGCTGCGCCTGCGCGACAACGGCAAGGGCATTGCCCCTGGCGAGCGCGCCAAGCTGTTTAGCCCCTTTTTCACCACCAAGCCTACGTCCAAGGGCACGGGCCTAGGGCTATTTATGAGCAAGGATATTTTGGAAGCCCACGGCGGCACCATTGAGCTGCTATCGCAGGAAGGCGAGTTTACCGAGCTGGTGCTGCGCCTCCCCCTACTTGATTACTAACCAATACCTACTACCCTATTCCCATCCTCTACCTCGCCGCCCCATGGACCCCAACCAAGTACAAGTAGCGGAGCCGGCCCCGCCCCCCGGCGCCTCGCCGGCTGATATAGCGGCCCTGCAGGCCCAGGTGGCGCAGCTCGACCGGCTGGCGGCCATTGGCCAGCTCACGGCCGGCATTTTGCACGAAATCAAGAATCCGCTCAATTTCGTGAGCAACTACTCGCGCCTCTCGGCCGACCTGGTAACCGAGCTGGAGGAGCTGAGCGCCAAGTGGGCCGCCACGCCCGAAGCCGCGGAGCTGACCGACGTGCTGGGCATGCTCCGGGGCAACATCACCCGCATTCGGGAGAACGCGCAGCGGGCCGAGCGCCTCATCCAGAGCATGCTGGCCCAAACCCGCAACGAGCCGGCCCACTTCGAGCCCACGGCCCTCAACGTGCTGCTGGAGGAGTTTACCAAGCTGGCCTACCAGGGTATCCGGGCCGGCGACAAGGAGTTTGTGGTGTCGCTGGTGTTTCAGCTCGACCCCAACATGGGCGAGGTGCAACTGGCGCCCTACGAGTTCAACCGCGTGGTGCTCAACCTGGTGCTCAACGCCTGCTACGCCGTGAACGAGCGCCGCAAGAAGCTGCTCGACGGCAGCGCGGGCGCCTACAAGCCCACCATCACCGTGTCGTCGCAGCGCTTCGCCGACCACCTGGAGGTGCGCGTGCGCGACAACGGCGAGGGGATGTCGGCGGCCGTGCAAGCCAAGCTGTTCACGCCCTTCTTCACCACCAAGCCCGTGGGCACCGGCACCGGCCTAGGCCTGGCTTTGAGCCGGCGCATCGTGGCCGACCTGCACCGCGGCTCGCTGGCCGTAGCCTCGGAGCCGGGCAGCTACACCGAGTTTACCATTCAGCTGCCGCTGCTAGCCTAGGGCTGGCCGGCCACCCCCTTTTCCTCCTCCTACAACCTATTAGGGCCATGACTATCAAAATATTAAGCGTAGACGACGAGCCGGACATGGAAATGCTCATCACGCAGCGCTTTCGCCGCCAAATCCGGGACAAGAGCTTCGAGTTCATCTTCGCCACCAACGGGCAGGAAGCCCTCGATAAGCTCGATGCCAACGAGGACATCACCCTGATTCTCTCCGACATTAACATGCCCGAGATGGACGGGCTCACGTTCCTGACCCACCTCAACGACCGCAAGAACCCATTTTTGAAAGCCGTGATGGTGTCGGCTTTCAACGACATGGACAATATCCGCACGGCCATGAACCGCGGGGCGTTCGACTTCGTGACCAAGCCCATCAGCTTCGAGGACCTGGAGGCGACGCTCAACAAAACCATCGACCACGTGTCGATGCTGATGCTGGCCCAGCGCGAGCACGACCAACTGCTGGCCATCCAGAACGACCTCAACATTGCGCAGGAAATTCAGCAGGCCATGCTGCCCAAGGTGTTTCCGCCCTTCCCCGAGCGCACGGACTTCGACCTCTACGCCATGCTGCGGGCGGCCAAGATGGTGGGCGGCGACTTGTTCGACTACTTCCTGATGAGCGAAGAGCGCCTGTTTTTCCTCATCGGCGACGTGTCGGACAAGGGCGTGCCGGCCTCGCTGTTCATGGCCATCACCAAGGCCATTTTCAAGAGCCACTTCTCTAGTAAGGACTGCGCGCCCATCCAGGAGGAGGTAATGCGCATCAACGGCTTCTTGAGCGAGGAAAACTACTCCATGATGTTCGTGACGGCGTTTGTGGGCATCCTGGATATCAAAACCGGGGTGGTCGAGTACATCGACGCCGGTCACGAAGCGCCCCTGATTTTGCGTAAAGACAACACCGTGGAGTCCTTGCCCAAGCGCGGCGGCATGGCGCTGTGCATCCTGGAAGACTTCCCTTACCAGGCGCAAACCTTCCAGCTGCAGCCCGGCGACACGCTCTTCACCTACACCGACGGCGTGCCCGACGCCAATAACAAAGCCGGCGAGCGCTTTGGCATGGCCCGCGTGAAAGCCCTGCTGGCCGCCCAAACCTCGGCCGCCCTGCCCCAGGCTATCACCGAGGCTACCTACGACGCCATCAAGAATTTCATCGGCGACAACGCGCAGTTCGACGACATCACCATGCTCACGCTGCGCTACAACGGCGCCTAGGCCCCGCCAGCTTCTTCAAGTTTCTTACCCACCCTTAACCACTTACTTTTATGATGCTTGACGTAGTACGCCAGCACTACCCTAGGGCCATTGATTCGGGCACGTTTGTGCAGCGCACGCTGGACGTGCTGCGGGACAGATACCAGCTGGCGCCTCGCCAAGTGCTGCTGGCGCACTCCATCTGCTCCGACGACGTGAACGCAATTGCCTACCCCGAGGAGGGCCGCCAGATGCTGGGCCCCTTCAACCTGGGCGGGCTCGATGGCTACCCCTTCGTGGGGCTCACCGGCCTGCTGGCTTTCGCCCACCACGTGCCCGACGACGGGGCGGCGCTCATCTTCTACGCCCCGCACATCGGCGTGACGGCGCAGGGCGAGCTGGGCAAGATTTTGCGCGTGGGCCAGCAGGGCGCCTCGGCCTGCTGCGGGGCCGCCGCCCTGGCCCTGCAGCACGTGCGCGACGAGGTGCCGCTGCCCGCCACCCCGCCCGCCGACAACTACCAGCAGCACACCCTCACCAGCCTGCTGCACGGCCAGCGCGACCGGGTGCTGGCCGCCGCGCAGCCCCTGCGCGAGGCCACCGAGGTGATTCTGGAAGCCTCGGACAAGCAGATTGACCACCTCATCCAGCATACCTCCTTCCTGGGCAAGTACCTGTTCGTGGTGAGCGCCGTCATCATCAATACCGACCGCGACTTCACTTCCTTCCAGGAGCTGCGCCGCTTCCAGCGCCTCGACGTCGATACCAAGGAAGTGCTGGAAGAATTGACTTTTTGATTGCCGCGCCCGCCAGCGCCGGCCCTAGGGCAACTGGCCGGCGCCCCGCCTCCTGGTTGCCCTCCTTACCTCCTCGTTTTCACTCCCTATGTACGTTCGCCGTAATATTCGCTTCGGTGTGTGGTTCAGCTTCGCCTGGAAAAACCTCTTTCGCCTCACCCTCTGGACCGCCCTCGTAACCGGGGCCTTTCTGTGGCTGCAGCCCCACGGCATTGATATCCGGCTGCCCTTTCTGCCCTTAAGTACCATCGGTATTGCGGTGTCCTTCTACCTAGGATTCAAAAACAGCCAGTCCTACGACCGCTTCTGGGAGGGGCGCAAGCTCTGGGGCGTCATCCTCACCCAGTCGCGGGCGCTGGCGCTGCAGTCGTTCAGCTACCTGCGGGCGCGCCACCCCGGCGAGTTCAGCGAGGAGGAGGTGCAGGAGCGGCGGCGCGAGGTGCTGTACCGCCAGCTGGCCTGGGCCAACATGCTGCGCCTGCAGCTGCGGCGCTCCACCATGCACGACCGCGCCAACATTCACCACACCCCCGACCTAGGCACCACCGCCGCCAACCCCGACGAGCCGCGGGTGCAGGATTTCCTGAGCCCCGAAGAGTACGAGGCCGTGCTGCGCACCGGCAACCCAGCCATGCAGCTGCTTAAAAACCAGGCCATAGCCTTGGGCCACCTGCGCCACGATGGCCTGCTCGACGAGTTTTACCAGATAGACATGATGCTGGCCGTGCGCGAGTGCGGCGGGGCCCAGGGCGGCTGCGAGCGCATCAAAAACACGCCCTTCCCGCGCCAGTACGCCTACTTCGCCAATCTCTTCGTCTGGATTTTCGTGCTGCTGCTGCCCTTTGGCATGCTGGGCGAGTTCACGAAGCTGGGCACCACGGCGCTGGTGTGGCTCAACGTGCCGGTGTCGGTGCTGGTAGCCTGGATTTTTACCACCTTCGAAATCGTGGGCGACAACAGCGAGGACCCCTTCGAAAACTACGTCAACGACGTGCCCATGACGGCCCTGTGCCGCAACCTAGAGCTGGACCTGCGCGAGATGCTGGCCGAGGGCAGCCTACCGCCCCGCCTGCAGCCCGTCAACGACATCTTGCTGTAAGGCACCGGCCTGCGCTTGTTTTCACTTCTCACCTAGCCCCTGCATGAGCCCCGAACCAACCCCTGCCGCCGTCCCTGATACGGCCGACGACGACCTGGCGACGCTGGCCGGCTACCCGCTGTTTGCGCAGGTACCGCGGCCGCAGCTAGCCTGGCTGCTGGCCACCGCCGAGCGGCAGGAGCTGGCCGCCGGCCAGCAGCTACACGGCCTGGGCGACCCCGTGGACCATACCCACGTGGTGCTGCATGGCGAACTGCGGCTCTTCGACCCCCAGCACCCCGGCCACGGCATCATCCGCTACGAGCCGGGCCAGGTGTCGGGCTACCTGCCGTTTTCGCGCATGACCACGGCCAAGGGCGTGGCGCAGGCCGTGCTGCCCAGCACCATTCTGGCTTTGCCGCGCCGCCTCACCCAGCAAATGGCCGCTCAGCACTTCGAGCTGACCCAGGCCCTGGTGGGAGTGATGACCACGCGGGTGCGCGAAACCACCGCCGTGCACCAGCAAAACGAGCGCATGGTGGCCCTGGGCAAGCTCTCGGCCGGCCTGGCCCACGAGCTGAACAATCCCATTGGGGCCGTGGCCAGCGCCGTGGGCTACCTCAGCCGCCACACCCAGGCCCTGCCCGACCTGACGACCCAGCTGCTGGCCGCCCGCGCCGCGCCGGAGGCCCTAGGGGTGGCCCAGGCCCTGTTTGCCCCCGCCGCGCCGCCCGCGCCCCTGGGCCGCCTGGCCCGCGCCACCCTCGAAGAAGACCTGGCCGACTGGCTGCTCGACCACGACGTGCCCCAGCCCGAGGCCCTGGCCGAGCAGCTGGCCGAAGTGGGCTGCACCGAGGCCCAGCTAGCCGCCGCCGCCCGGCAGGTGCCCGCCGCCCAGTTGGCCCTAGGGCTACAATGGGCCTACCACGGTCAGCAATTGCAGCGCCTGGCCGCCGATGCCCGCGAAGCCGCCGGCCGGGTGGCCGAGCTGGTGCGCTCCATCAAAACCTACACCCACATGGACCAGAGCCCCGCCCCCCAGGCGGTGGACTTGAACGAGGGCCTGCGTACCACCTGCCGGCTGCTGGCCCACAAGTTTCGCGAGGCCGGCGTGCAGCTGCAGCAAGAGCTGGACCCCGCGCTGCCCCTGGTGCTGGTGCTGGCCGGCGAGCTAAACCAGGTGTGGACCAACCTGCTCGACAATGCCCTCGATGCACTGCGCGGCCAGCCCGGCGCGCTGGTGCGCGTGGCCTCGCGCCACGACCCCAACTTCGTGCAAGTCACCATTACCGACAACGGCCCCGGCATTCCCACCGAGCTGCAAAGCCAGGTGTTCATGCCCTTCTTTACTACCAAGCCCCCCGGCCAGGGTACCGGCCTGGGGCTCGATTTGGTGCAGCGCATTACGCGCCAGCACGGCGGGGCGGTGCGAGCCACGTCGCGGCCGGGTTACACCGAGTTTGAGGTATGCCTGCCCCGGCAGGCGGCCGTGCAGGCCTAGGGCCCCGCCAGCGCCACTTTTTCCTTTATTCCTTTCCCGATTATGGCTAAGCCCACTATTCTCTGCGTTGACGACGACCCGCACGTGCTGCGGGCCATCGCGCGCGACCTCAAAGACCACTACCGCGCCGACTACCGGGTGCTGAGCGCCGCCTCGGGGGCCGAGGCGCTGGAGCTGCTGGCCGAGCTGAAAAAGGCTGGCAACCCGGTGGCTTTGCTGCTCAGCGACCACCGCATGCCCGACCTCAACGGCGTGCAGTTTCTCGACCAGGCGCGGGCGCTGTTTCCGGAGGCGCGCCGGGTACTGCTGACGGGCTACGCCGACACCGAGGCCGCCATCAAGGCCATCAACGACGTGCAGCTGCACTATTATTTACTGAAGCCCTGGGACCCGCCCGCCGAAAAGCTCTACCCCGTGCTCGACGACCAGCTGGCGCTCTGGCAGTTCAGCCACAACGCAGAGCTAGTGGGCCTCAAACTCATCGGCCACGCGTTTTCGCCCAAGGCCCACGACCTCAAGGACTTCCTGGCTGGTAACCTCGTGCCCTACCGCTGGCTGGAATACCCCAGCAGCGAGCAGGCCCGCGAGCTGGTGGAGCTGAACGCCATCGACCCGCTGCAGCTGCCGGCGCTGTTTCTGGAGGATGGCCGCTACCTGCTCAGCCCCACCCCGGCCGCGGTAGCGGCCAGCATCGGGCTGCACGCCGACACCCCGGCCGACCTCTACGACGTGGTCATTATCGGGGCCGGGCCGGCGGGCCTGGCGGCGGCCGTGTACGGCGCCTCCGAAGGGCTCAAAACGCTGCTCATTGACAAGCGCGCGCCCGGCGGGCAGGCGGGCACCAGCTCACGCATCGAGAACTACCTGGGCTTTCCGGCTGGCTTGAGCGGCGCCGAGCTGGCCCAGCGGGCTTCCAGCCAGGCCACCCGCCTAGGGGCCCAGTTCCTGATGCCCCAGGAAGTAACCCGCATCGAGCTGCGCGACGGCTACAAAATCCTGCACCTGCGCGATGGCAGCAGCTTGCAGGCGCGCAGCGTCATCATCACCACGGGCGTTGACTACCGCAAGCTCGAAGCGCCGGGCGTGCACGACTTCACCGGGGCGGGCGTGTACTACGGGGCCGCCACCACCGAGGCCAACAGCTGCCGCGACCGGCTGGTGTACGTGAGCGGTGGCGGCAATTCGGCCGGGCAGGGCGCGGTGTACTTGTCCCAATTCGCGGCCCACGTCACCATCCTCATCCGGGGCGAGAGCCTGGCCGCCACCATGTCGGCTTACCTGATTGAGCAAATCCGCACCATCCCCAACATTACCGTGCGCAACTTTACGGAGGTAGTGGGCGCGGCCGGCACCGACCACCTCACGCACCTCACCCTGCGCGACAACCGCTCCAACACCACCGAAACCGTGCCCGCCGACACGCTGTTCGTGTTCATCGGGGCCCGGCCGTTTACCGACTGGCTGCCGGCCGAGGTGCTTAAAACGCCGCAGGGCTTCGTGCTCACCGGCCGCGAGGCCCAGCTGCACGCCGACTTCCGCCAAAGCTGGCTGCCCACCCGCGAGCCGCACCTGCTGGAAACGTCAGTGCCCGGCATCTTCGCCGCCGGCGACGTGCGGGCCGGCGCCATGGCCCGCGTGGCCTCGGCCACGGGCGAGGGCGCCACGGCCATCAGCTTCGTACACCGCTACCTGGCCGAAACCTAGGCGCAGCAGTTCAGATAGTTATTTTCTGGTCGAAGTACGGGTCCCACGCCTAGGGCGATTACGCGCACTAGGGCAGTTAAAAGTCGCTGGCGCTGCGCTGGATTCGCGCTTTTTGCAGCGTCATGGCGGCCTCTAGGCCAGCCACAAGGGTGCGGGCGTCGCGCAGGGCGTCGGTTTTCAGTTCCGTCCACGTCTGGTAGCTGCCCAGGCCCCCGTAGCCGAACAGGCTGGTCCGCTTCTGCTCTAGGGCGCCGCCTGAGCGCAGGTTGGGTACCCCTTTGGCATCGTGCACAAAGTCGGTCAGCACGTACTTATAGCGCCCGTCCTTCACGTAGATGCTGAGCGAGTGGCGCACCACACCGGCGTAGGTGGCGCGCGGTACCCCCTGGTAGTCCTGGTACACCTGCGCCAGGCGGGTGCCGCGCAGCTGCAGCAGGCCGCTGGCCGCATCTTCGCGCTCTACTTCGGCGTTTTGCTGGTTGTAGGTTTGGCTCACCCAGCGGCGGGCCCGGTCGAAAAGGTCGGCCTGGCTGGCGCCGGGCACCTGCACCACGCCCTCGTAGGTGATGCGGTGGGTGGTGGCCGAAAGGGGCGGCGCGTCGGCATCAGCGGGGTTGTAGCCCACCAGCGCGGCGGCTGGCGTCAGGTAGCGGAAGCCCTCGCGCGCCACCACCACCCAGCGGGACGACAGCTCGCCCACCACGCTCACGGCCGCCTGGCTGGGCGCAAATACCTCGGCGGGGCGCAGCGTATCGGCGGCCCGCCGATACAGGGGCGCTCGCCGCAGCCCCACGCGGTACGTGACGGGCGGGCGTGTGGCTTCGGGCTGCTGCGCCAGCGCCGCCAGGGGCAGGGCGCCCAGCAGCGTCAACAAGAAGGTCTTCATGGGGGGCAAAGGTCGGTAGGCCCGCGCGATTGGCCGCCTGCCTAGCCAGTGGCCTAGGGCCAGCGCGCGGGCTAGGCGCCCGCCGCCCAGGCCCGCGCCTGCCCTAGGTCGGTAAAATGCCGGAACTCGTAGGCCAGGTCCGGCAGGGCCGCGCGGTATAAGCCGTCGATGGTGAGGCGGTTGAGGGCTTCCAAGGACTCGAGGTGGGCAAAGCGGCGCACGCCCAGCGCGCTGAGCGGCCGCAGCACCTGCTCGTGGGTCCAGGCCAGGTCTTTGGGGCGCACGGCCCCCAGGCGGCGGTCGTCGGCCACCCAGCCCGTTACTTTGTGCAGCCGGGCCAGGCGCATCGCCTCTACCAAAGCCGTCCGGAAGTCGTCGCTGCCAGCAAAGCCCAGCCACTCGGTTTCGAGCACTGGTACGGGGCCGGGGTGAAGCAGCAAATTCAGAAACGGGTAGGCGGCGAGCGTTTGGGGCATGGGTGGGCGGCAGTGAGGAGCTATTCTTCGCGGTGTACGGTGGCCGGGCTAAAAGCAGGCACGCACACCGACCAGTATTCGCATTCCTCGGCAAAAGGGTTGGCGTAGCGCACCCGCGCCCCGGCTTTAATCAGCAGCGACTCGCCCGCGCCCAGCTCCACTATTTCGCCGTCAATTTCGAAGCGCTTGCGGCCCCGCACCACTATCGTCACCTCGTCAAACTCGGGCCGCTGGGGCGGCTCGCTCCAGTGGGGCGGGGCCACCATGTGGGCCACGCTGTACTGCCCGGTGCCGGTGCTGGCCAGGCCCACGTGCTCCTCAATGAGCTTGCCATCGGTGGTGGGCACCACGAAAGGTGCGGTGTTGCGAACGTAGTTTTTGGTAGCGGCCATGCGGCTAAATAAATAAGTAATAAGTTGAAATACAGCGTATAGCGGGCGCGCCTGCCCACTGCGGCCTAGGCCCGCCGGGCTAGCGCGAGGCCGGTGGGGTAGGGCAGGCGCCCGCCCGGAAGGTGCGCACGCCCGCGTGGCCAGCTACGCAGGCATTGGAATACGTTTTGCCGTCGCAGCCGCACACCGGCTCGTACACCATGGGGCACACGCCGGTGGGGTCTACTTTGGCGGGGTCGATGCAAGCGCTGGTAGTGGGCGCGGGCCGCTGGCAGGCAGCCAGGGCCAGCAGGCCGGCGGCCAGGCCCAGGCGGTGACCCCGGCAAACAAGGAGAAAAAGCATATAAAAAGGGCTAGGGGAGGGGTGGCAAGGTAGGGCTAGCGGGCCAAAACCCCGCGCCGCCCGCTTTTTTGCGGCCCCTGCCAACCCCCCCGCCGCTGCCGCCGTATAGCCGCCATACGCCGAGCCTAGCTGCCCCCTAGGGCAGCTATTCGCTTGAACTTCAACTCACCTTCATTATTTTTCTTTCTCATGGCTTACAAAGAAGACAACAGCGCTGGCAAAGTTCTGCTCGCCGCCTTGGCAGGCGCGGGTGCTGGTATCATTGCCGGCATTTTGCTGGCCCCCGATAAAGGCTCCGTAACTCTCGATAGCTGGAAAGAATCGGCCAAGGACCTGGGTGACCAGCTGGGCGAGCAATACAAGAAATACAGCGCCGACCTGGAAGAAAAATTCAAAGGCATCAGCGGCAAGGTGGACGAGCTGACCAGCAACCTGCAAATCAAGGGCAACTGGGATGAAATTAAAGGCAAGCTGAAGCAGCAGTATGCGCAGCTGACGGACGAGGACCTCAACTTCAGCGATGGCAAGATAGACGAGCTGCTCGGCCGCCTCGAGCAGAAGCTCGGCCAAAGCAAGTCGGATATTGTGAAGCTGCTGAGCGATTTTAGCAGCAAAGCCAAAGACGCTGTGAGCAAGGCAACCGACACCGCCAAAGACGCGGCCAACAAAGCATAGAACTAGCGCTCCCACTGGCCGCACTAAGGCCCTAGGGCTAATAGTAGACACCGCTAACCAAAAGCCACCTTCCACGGAGGGTGGCTTTTTTGTGCTGCTACAACTGGCTAACCGGCCCGCAGCTTTTGCCGTAGCAGCCTAGGCTACTGCCTTGCGCAGGTAGTCTGGGTACCTTCGGGGCGGGGCTGGCCCCCGCCCGTTGGTCGCGCCAATTTCACGCTGACCGTTCACTGACGGACGTAAGCTAAACCCCGCTCTGATGGTACCCCGGAATATAAATTCGCCGTAGTTGATTTTCTACCCATTTAGCTCCTTACCCACCATGCCTATTAAAGACAACAACGGTAAAGTCATCGTCTCGCTGCTGGCGGGCGCCACGGCCGGCATCGTGGCTGGCTTGCTGCTAGCCCCCGAAACCGGCGAGGACACCCGCAAAACCCTGGCCCAGGGCGCCGACAAGCTCTGGAGCGGTAGCCTGGGCGACAAGGTGAAGGGCGCCCTGGCCCGCTTTACCGGTGCCGCCGCCGCTACCCCCGCCCACAATGCCGATAAGCAAGCCGCCGACGAGCGGCTGCAGAGCCTGAGCGCAGCCGAGCCCGGCGACCTTACCGCCCCCGCCGGCGCCGGCAACGGCCGCTCGGTAGGCGGCGATGAGGTATGAGGCTGCGTCTATAAAAATATTTCTCTGTAAATAAGTAAGTTAAGCGATTTGTTGAAAAAATAACGGGCTCCTCGTAACCCTAGGCTACCCGCCCCGTTAAAGACCTTACCAAACGATGTTGGAATTGCCAATTTCGCTGCTGTAAAATTGCCGGACGTAGGAGCTTCTGGCGGAATTGGTTTATCATTCCGCGCAGTAAAATCAGACGACCCATCGCAAGCTTCTGTCAGTGAGTTGTTTTTCCCATCTTTGGTAAAGAAAAGCCCGCTACCCTATCGGTAGCGGGCTTTTTGACGTGTAAGACCTAGGCCTTCCCGGCGCCGGCAGCGGCAACCGCCTAAGTGGTGCAGAGCAAGGGACCCAGCGCCCGCTCGATGGCATCGACGGACACGACAATGTTCTCATCCAGAGGGTGGCTGTAGCGGCCGGGGGCCAGCGCTTGCCGGCAGCCCGCGTAGCGCACGCCCCGCAGCTGCGCCAGGTAGTGAAAGTAGTCGGGGGCGTAGCCGGGCGAAAAAATCTCAAATAGCTGCGTGCCCGGCCGGCACCAGATGATGTTGGTAAAGGAGGCGCCGTGCGGGCCCAGGATAAAGGAGGCGCCGTGGTAAAGGGTAAGCTGCTCGGCCAGGCTGCGCGGCCGGTCTTCCACCACCGTGAAGCCGTAGGTGAGCAGCATCCGAACGAGGGCGTCTTCGTTGCTGATGCGGCGGCGGCCCCTGCGGCTGATATAGAGGCGGGGAGCGGAGGAGGCGTTGGGGTTGATGAGGGGAGCCAGGCGGTCGTGCAGCAGGTGCACGTCTGTGGCGCTCGGGTAGTACCCCCCGGCACCATTGCCAAGCACGCACGTGCTGAAACCTACCCGGTGGGTGCGGCTGTCAACGAGCTGAGCGGGCCCTAGGCCCAGGGCCGCCGCCAGCTCCTGCTCGTAGGTAGTATGAAAGAGCGGGTAGCTGACCAGCGCCTGCGCGGCGGCCGTGGCCGGCAGGGCCGCCAGCAGGCGGCACAGCTTGGCACCCACCAGCAGCAGGTAGTCGTAGTAGCCCCATATCTGCAGCGGGTGCTGGTAGTGGCTGAACGGCGCTAGTAGTATATCGGCCGTGGCGGCGCGGGGCGGGGCCGGGCGCCAGCAGTGGCGCCCCAGCTCGTGGATGGCATAATCGGGGCAAAGTATCGTGCGGCCTACGCGCACGCCCCCGTTGCGCAGCAGGGCGGCCCCCGCCGCAGCCGCCAGCTGCCACGTGTACTGCGGCTCCGTGACAATGGTGCGGGCCTCGTGCAGCAGCTGCGAACTTGCTACGGCGTCGGGCACGGCTGGTAGCGCCAGCTGCTGCCCAGGGTACTGCCGCAGCACCTGGGGCCGCAGGTAGTCCACCGTCTGCGCCTTGCTCAAGAAGCGCACACCCGCCGCGCTGGCCGCCAGCCGGGTGCCGCGGCGCAGGGCATTCAGCAGCTTCGCGCGGGCGTACTCCATGTGCTAAATCTACTAAGCCTACTAAGTTGAAAAGAAGCTAAAAGCCGCTTACTAGCTCAGCCTTTAGCAAATATAAAATACTAAAGTAGGGTCGATTATACACGTTGGCAAGTTCACGCGCCTCAGCCCGGCCTAGGGCCCATAAGCAAAGCCAGGCGCCGCGGCTTGCACCGCCACACCTGGCTTGGTTGGGTAGCGCGGAGCCTGGGGGTTTCGCGGGCGCCCAGGCCCTAGGCTGCGCTTATAGCGCCTCGGGCCGCATTTGCGGGAAGAAGAGCACGTCTTGGATAGAGTGCGAGTTGGTCATAATCATGCTCAGGCGGTCGATGCCGATGCCCAGGCCCGCCGTGGGCGGCATGCCGTACTCCAGGGCGCGCAGGAAGTCCTCGTCGAGCACCATCGCCTCGGTGTCGCCGCGCTTGCCCAGCTCCAGCTGATCTTCGAAGCGCTGGCGCTGGTCGATAGGGTCGTTCAGCTCCGAGAAGGCGTTGCAGATTTCCTTGCCGTTGCAGATGGCCTCGAAGCGCTCCACCAGGCCAGGCCGGTCGCGGTGCTTCTTGGCCAGCGGCGACATCTCCACTGGGTAGTCGGTGATGAAAGTGGGCTGGATGAGCTTGGGCTCGACATGCTCGCCGAAAATCTCGTCGATGATTTTTGATTTGCCCATGCTCGGGTCGAGGTGCACGTGCAGCTTGTCGGCCACCGCGCGCAGGCCGGCTTCGTCCAGCTCGCCGATGGCTTCGCCGGTGTACTTCTCGATGGCCTCGAACATGGTGTAGCGCTGCCAGGGCCGCTGGAAGTTGATGAGGTTGTCGCCCACCTGCACCTCGGTTTTGCCGTGCAGGGCCAGGGCCACGCGCTCCACCATCTCCTCCACCAGGTCCATCATCCAGGCGTAGTCCTTGTAGGCCACGTACAGCTCCATCTGGGTGAACTCAGGGTTGTGAAACCGCGACATGCCCTCGTTGCGGAAGTCCTTGGAGAACTCGTACACGCCATCAAAGCCGCCCACAATCAGGCGCTTGAGGTACAGCTCGTTGGCAATGCGCAAGTACAGCGTCATGTCCAGCGTGTTGTGGTGCGTGGTGAAGGGCCGCGCCGCCGCGCCGCCGTAGAGCGGCTGCAAAATGGGCGTTTCCACCTCCAGGTAGCCCTTGTCGTTGAGGTAGTTGCGCATGGCCTGCACCAGCTGCGTGCGCTTGATGAAGGTGTCGCGCACCTGCGGGTTCACCACCATATCCACGTAGCGCTGGCGGTAGCGCTGCTCGGGGTCGGTGAAGGCGTCGTAAACCACTTTCTCGCCGGTGGCTTCGTCTATCTTTTCCTTCACCACCGGTAGCGGGCGCAGGGCCTTAGCCAGCAGCTTTAGCTCGGTGACGTGCACCGAGATTTCGCCCACCTGGGTTTTAAACACGTGGCCCTTCACGCCGATGAAGTCCCCTAGGTCGAGCAGTTTCTTAAAGACGTTGTTGTACAAGGTCTTGTCTTCGCCGGGGCAAATCTCGTCGCGGTTGACGTAGAGCTGAATGCGGCCCGACGAGTCCATCAGCTCGGCAAACGAGGCCTTGCCCATCACGCGCACCGACATAAGGCGGCCGGCCAGCGCCACCTCCTGGAAGTTGTTCAGCTCGGGGTGGTAGTTGTCCAGAATCTCCTGGGCCGAGAAATTGACATCGAATAGCTCCGACGGGTAGGGCTCAATGCCCAGGGCGCGCAGCTCGTTGAGCTTGTGGCGGCGCAGTTGTTCTTGTTCGCTAAGGACCACAGATTTAACTGATTTAACGGATTTCGCAGATACGCCCCGCTGGTGCGAGGCTGACTATGCTTATGGCGCGGGCTTATTGAGGAATGCGCCTGGTTATGGAGTAGTTGCAGCATTCTCCTAGGCATCCTGTAGACTCCCTACCAGTAAGCGAGCCGCAAAAGTACGTGTAAAAAAAGGCCACCCCGAAGCGAGGTGGCCTTTAATACAAACTGCGTAGCCGGCTTGTCAAGCCAAGCATATCGGCGCAATCCGTTGAATCTGTTAAATCTGCGATTTAAGCGGCCATGCGCAGCTCGGGCGTGGGCTCGGCGCCCAGCAGGGTAGGCTGCACGCGGGTGCGCAGGCGCTCCTGCACGAAGCCACCCTGCAAGTGCAACGGCAGCTCGCGCACCAACTGCTCGTAGCGCGCCAGCCCTAGGGCCTTGGCCACGTAGGTTTCGTGCACGCCGTTGAGGTAGCTCACAATGTTGAGCAGCGAGGTGTGGAAGAGGCGGAAGTCGATGTCGGCCTCCACGTAGCGCTCAATCTCGCGGCTGGTTTGCGAGATGCGCAGGCGGCCCAGCAAATCGAAGATGGTGGTGTAGCCCAGGCGCCAGGTAATCTGCTGCCAGTGGCTGGCGGTCCACTTATCGAGCGGGCGGCCGGTTTTCTGGCTCCGAATGGCGGTATTGGGGTTGGCTTGCACCTGCTGGCGCACGCCAATGGCGCGCTGCTTGCGCGTAGTGCGCAAAAACTGGCCAATCTGGGCCTGCGCATCAATCTCCTGCGCCGCAATGTGCAGCCCCGCCTTGTAGCCGGCCAGCGGCAGGCGGTGGATGCTGAAGTCACCGTAGGCCCCGGCGGCGTAGAATGATACCGGGCGTGGGTAAGCGTTCTTCACCACCAGCCGGCCCACCTCGCGGCGCACCACCTGCGCATTGGTGGTGCGCACGCCGGTGGTGTACAAAAAGGCCTGCAGGCCCGACAGGATGGTGTGGTAGGCCTGCGGGAAGGTCCAGTGCAGGGCGTTGCGCAGGAAGTTCTCATCGCCCAGCTCGGCGGTGGCGCGCAGGGCGTACTCGGTACTCCAGCAGGTGTGCAGCAGCTTGGTGAGGGCGGCCACGTCGGCGTCGCCCAGCTCGGCTTGGTGCTGGCGGAAGTACGGCAAGTTGCCCAGGCCGCCCTGGGGGGCGCCGGCCTCGTCCTGCAAATGGTAGTTGATAGCGAAGAAGTAGTTGAGAAACACCTGCGCCGGAATGCTGCGGCGCCAGGTTTCGTCGGCCTGGCGCTGCTGCTCCTGCTCCTCGGGCGTGAGCATGGCTTCCGCCAGGGTCGAGGTGCTCTCCACGGGGGCCGAATACATTTCGGCCGGGATGAGCGGAATAATGCGGGCTTCGGGTTTCGTCGTCATACCAGGATAACACCTAGGCCAAGGTTTTTAGTTCTTGTTTGCTAAAAATAATCGCAGATTTAACGGATTTAACGGATGGCGTAGATACGCCGCTGGCGCGGCTGGCTACGCGGTTTTGGGCGTGGCTGAGCCTAGGGCCGCCCGACGCGGGAAAGGGAGAAAGGTATGGCTATTTGCTAAAGTGAATGGCTAAAAAAAGAGCCACCCCTAAAGGTGGCTCTTGCTACTCGCTCGCAAAGCGGCGTATCCGTTAAATCCGCTTAGTTTGCGGTCTGGTCCTTCACCACGTTCACGGCCTCGTTCACGGTCAGGTCCTTGTTGAGGCCTCTGGTGAAGCGCATGGCGCGGCTGATGTTGGTCGTGTCGCTGCCCAGGGCCTGGCGGTCGGCGGCCAGGGGCTGGATGGTGAGGGGCTTAGCTGCCTTCTGGATGGTGTCGTACTTGTCCGACTCTTCCTTGAGCTGGTGCTGCGAGGCGCGGTAAGTGGTCAGCTTCAGCGACACTACCGTTTCGTCCTTGCGCTTGCGCAGGGTTTGCACAATCTCAGCCAGCTGCTGGAAGGCCGGGTTGGCCGCCACGCGGGCTTTGCTGTTGGCTTCGAGCTTGGCGTAGTTGGGCTGGTCGTCCCAGGGGCGGTAGCTGGCGGGCTTAATCTCGTCCCACTTCAGCGGGTAGTCCGACTCTTTCTCGCCCCGGTCGAGGTAGGAGAGGGCGTCGGGAAGCACGATGTCGGAGGCCACGCCCTTGAACTGGGTCGAGCCGCCCGTCACGCGGTAAAACTTCTGCATCGTGAACTTCAGCGAGCCGAAGGGCTTCAGCGAGTTCAGCTCGGTAGGCAACGTTTCGTCGAGGTCGATGATGCGCTGCACCGTGCCCTTGCCGTAGGTGCTGGTCGAGCCCATAATCACGCCGCGCTTGTAGTCCTGAATGGCGGCCGCCAAAATCTCGGAGGCCGAGGCGCTGTAGCGGTTCACCAGCACCACCAGCGGGCCGGTGTATTGCACCCTAGGGTCCTTGTCGTTCAGCACGTTGGTAATGCCCTGGCTGGTGCGCACCTGCACCATGGGGCCGCTGGGCATAAAGAGGCCCGCCATTTCCACGGCGTCGTTGAGCGAGCCGCCGCCGTTGTTACGCAAGTCGAAGATGACGCCCTTTACGCCCTCGGCGTTCAGCTTGGCCAGCTCCTTCTTCACGTCTTCGGCCGACGAGCGCCCACCGTTGTCGTTGAAGTCGGCGTAGAACGTCGGCAGGCGCAGGTAGCCGATTTTCACGCCGCTCGGGTCGTTAATCACCGCCGACTGGGCGTAGGTTTCGGCCACCACCACCACGTCGCGCACGATGGGAATAACCTTGGTCGAGCCGTCGGGCCGCTTCACCGTCAGGCGCACTTCCGAGCCCTTCTTGCCCCGAATGAGCGTCACGGCCTTGTTGGTGTGCCAGCCCTCGATGCTCACGGGCTCGGCCGCGCCCTGGGCCACGCGCAAGATGGCGTCGCCTTTTTTCAACTCGCCCTGGCGGTACGAGGCCGAGCCGGGCACGATGTCATCAATGTAAATCAGGCCATCCTTCTCGCGCAGCGTGGCCCCGATGCCCTCGAAGCGGCCGGTGAGCTGAATATCGAACTCCTCCTTGTCCCGAGGGGCAAAATACTCGGTGTGCGGGTCGTAGGTGTTGGCGATGACGTTGGCGTAGCTGGTTAGCACCTCGCTGGCGTCGGGCTGGTCGGCAAACTGCTCGTCGTAGAACTTAAGCACGCGCTTGCGGGCTTCCTCCTCCATCTGGGCGGGGGTGCGGTCGGGCTCGGCCGTGGCGGGCTCTTTGCTGAGGCTGGCTACCCGGCTGCGGTCGTGGCGCTTGTCCTGCTCGTCCATCATCTCGGCCACGCGCACCAGGGTCTCGTATTTCAGCAGCTTGCGCCACTGCTCGCGCTGGTCGGCGGCGTTGGTCGGGAAGGTCGCCTTCTCCCAGTCGCTCTGGAAAGTTTCCTCGTTGTCGAAGGTGAAGGGCTTGGCCAGCAACTCGTGGGCGAGCGCCTGCATCTGCTTGGTGCGCTCGGCCATCAGCTTGGTGCTGAGGTCCAGAAACTCGTGGGTGCCGCGCTTGGTTTCGTCGTCAATATCAGTCTGATACTTCATCAGCTGCGCGATGTCGGACTGCAGCAAAAACTTCTTGCGGTAATCTAGGCGCTTGAGTGAGAGGTCGAACACGCGCTTGCTAAAGGCATCGTCGATGCGCTCGGGCTGGTAGTGCGCCTGGGTGAGGCCCTGCACGATGGTGCCCACCAGCACCTGCTCTTTGCCGGGCACGGCTTCGGGCCCGCTGCGTTGGTAAAACCGGTACGACGCCAACCCAAACACGGCAGTTACCAGGCCGGCGTAGGTGCTAATTTTGAGGCGGGAAGGAGACATTCGGAAGGGAGAGAGTAAGAAAGTCAAATGTAGGGGCCGCGCGCAACAAGAACTATCGCCCCGGCCAACATACGAGAAAAACACCGACTAGGCGCGGAATAGTGCCGCCCAAAACCCCTGGTTGGTCGGTAAAGTATGGCTGCTTATACGGAATTACCCGCAAAAGAGTAGCCCGGCCCAGCCGGCCCCTATTTTTGGGTTCCTTCACGCCCCGCTACCCTGCCGCCTATGCCCGCCACTGCCACCGCCGCCCGCGCTGCCCTGTTGGGTTTGGCCGTGGGCGATGCCCTAGGGGTGCCCGTCGAGTTTGCGAGCCGCGAAGCCCGCCGCCGCGACCCGGTGCTCGGCCTGCGCGCCTACGGCACCCATCACCAGCCCGCCGGCACCTGGTCCGACGATTCTTCGCTCACCTTTTGCCTAACCGAAACCCTGGCCCGCTCCGGTGGCCTGGCCGGCGCGCCCGACCTGGCCGACTTCGCCCGCCGGGCCATCAACTGGCTGGATAACGCCTACTGGACGGCCACCGGCGAAACCTTCGACGTGGGCAATGCCACCCGCGCGGCCATCGACCGCCTGCGCCGGGGCACGCCGCCCACCCAGGCCGGCCCCCGCTCCGAGCACGACAATGGCAACGGGGCGCTCATGCGCATCCTGCCCCTGGCTTTTCACCGTGCCTGGCAGGCCGCGCCCCTGGACCTGGCTGCTGCCTGGGCGCTCACCGAAGCTGTGGCGTGCGTCACGCACGGCCATCCGCGCTCCACGCTGGGCTGCTTCTTGTACCTGCTGGTGGCCCGCGGGCTGCTGCAGGGCCTAGGGCCGGCCGAGGCCTACGCGCAGCTGCGGGCGCTGGCCAACGAGTGGCTGCAGACGCAGGCAAAGGCACCGGTATTTTATGAGTGGCCCAAGTATGGCCGCGTGCTCGACGGCAGCCTGCCCATGCTGCCCGAAAGCGAAATCAGCTCTAGCGGCTACGTGGTGCATACTCTGGAGGCAGCCCTGTGGTGCCTGCTGCGCCACGATAATTACCCCGCTACCGTGCTGGCCGCCGTGAACCTGGGCGACGATACCGACACCACCGGCGCGGTAGCCGGCGGCCTGGCGGGCCTGGCCTACGGCGAGGCCGGCATTCCGGCCGAGTGGCGGGCCGGGCTGGCCCGCCGCCCCGATATTGAGGCGCTGGCCGAACGGTTGGCCCACGCCGCCACGACCTAGGGCGTGGCTACCCAAGCGGCCGGAAAAGCAGTGGGGCCGCGCCGGCAGTCGTGAACAACTGCTGGCGCGGCCCCGTGGATTGGTGCTGGTGGCCCTAGGCGGGCTGCGGACTGGCGGCCGACGAGGCCAGGGTCAGCGTCAGGCCCAGGGTGCGGAGCTGCTCGTTGGCTTGCTGCTGCGTGAGGTGGCCGAGCACGTACTGGGTCAGCACCTGCAGCTCGGGCGGAGTGTAGGCGGTGCGCGCACGGCGGGCCAGTGCTTGGCGCACGGCCGTGGCGCGGGTCGTTTGCGATTCCATAAAAGAGAAGGGGTAGAGGGTAAAGTAGTAAAGAGCGAAAGGCAGCAGCAAAGTAAGCGGCCGGCCAGCACTCATGTAGCTACATTCGTTTTAAGTACGCCGGATTCTAGTTAAATGCCCTGCTTACCTAGCTGAAGAAGCGGGCGCGCTACCGCCGAGCTTAAACGCCCCTGCCCTCAGCCGGGCCCCTAGGGCCGCTAGTGTGGCCCCGCCGGGATGCGGGGCGCCCGAAAAAACGTATCAACCTGGCGGTTAAACTCCCCTGCGTGCTCCTGCAGCGTGGCGTGGCCGCTGTGGGGCACTATCCAGAGCCAGGCCCGCGGCAGGTGCCGGTAAATGGCCAGCGTGTGCGCCAGCGTAATCACGTCGTGGTCGCCGGCCACCACCAGCGCTGGGGCTCGCACCCTGCGCAGCGCCCCTAGGGGTACGTTGGGCTGAAACACGTCCAGCTTAAATACTTTCCACTCGTTGCGCTTAACCGGGTCGGTGAAGACGCGGTTTTTGTTTTCGAGGTAGCCGCGCTGCTGCTGCTGCCACAGCGCGGGCGTCAGGGCCAGCGAGTCGGGCGAAAAGTTGGCGCCCGTGGCCACCAGGCGCTTCACCTTTTCGGGGTGGCGCAAAGCCAGCAGCACCGCCCCAATGCCGCCGTCGCTCCAGCCCAGCACGTAGGCCGAGTCGAGGCGCAGGTGGGTGAGCAGGGCGGCAAAGTCGTCGGCCAGCTGCTCGAAGCTCAGCGAGTCGGCCGGGTCGGCCGAGCGGCCGTGGGCGCGGCTGTCCACGGCGATGACGCGGTAGTGGTGGGCCACGAAGTAGGGGATGTTCTGTTGAAAATCGCCCATGCTGCCCCCGTTGCCGTGCAGCAGCAGCAGCGGCGGGCCCGCCCCGTAGCTCTCGTAGTACAGCCGGATGCCGCGCACCGCCGCGTAGTGGCCGGCCGCCGGGTTGTGGCCGTAGGGCACGGGCTGCCCCAGGGCCGCCCGCCCGGCCAGCAGCAGAGCCAGCCAAAAAAGAACGTGTTTCATAGCGCGTTAGCTTTCACCAAAAGCTTGTCCCAAAGCTAAGCCAGGGCCCGGCCGGTTTGGCAGGGCCTCCGCGGGTACGTCAGCTTGCACCCCGGCGGCCAACGACGGGTAGCTAACGGGCGCGGCCCCTAGGGCAGCCGGACCAGCCAGCTGCCCTAGGGGCCGCGCGTTCGTTTTGGGCGAGCGCAGCGGGGGCAACCCGGTTAGTCGCCCAGCGCCTCTTGCAGGGTCATGCGCTCGCGCCGCTCGGCGCGGCTGCTGGTGCGCAGGCTGTCCACCAGCAGGTTGCTGATGTATTCGGCCGACTCGCCCTCGGCAAAGCCCATGGCCTGGGCCAGGCGCGTGGCCTGGGTGGCCAGCTGCAGGTAGCGCGGCCGCAGCGTGCTGGCCGGCTCAAAGGCCTCGGGCTCCAGGCCCCGGTCGCCCATCTCCTGAATCAGGCGCGTGAGGCGTTGCAATAAAATAGTAAGCTCAGATTTGGTTCGTTGCGTAGCGGATGGTACCATAGAGAGAAGTAAATAGACTAAAAAAAGGCAGATGGTGAGTGAGTTAGGCGTTAGGTTATTCTTGAGGTAAAAGTAAGAAATAGCGCTTTAAACTCGGCTATTGGCTGCCGTTTTTTCGCTCCCAAAAAAGCCCCTGCCCGCCGCCGCCAGGTAGGGGCGCGGCGGCGGGCAGGGGCTGGGCCAGGGTAGGCGCGGGCCGGGGTGACTGGGGTGCCGCTGGCGGGGCCTAGGGCCTGGGCTGCGGCGTGAGGACGCGGGTGGGCTACTGCGCCAGGACTACTTGCAGGGGCTGCTGGTCGGCCACGTCTTCGCTGCCGACCTTGAGCACCACGTCGCCGGCCTTAAGCGGGCCGAATACCTGCACCTGGCCGTTGTTTTCGTCGCCCACCTGCACGTCTACCAGCGCGGTGCGCCCGCCCGCCACCCGAATGACGTAGGTGCGCTCGGAGGTGGTGACCACGGCCGTTTTGGGCACGAACAGGCTGCTCTGGGGCCGGGTGATGGGAATGTTGGCCGAGGCAAACATGCCGGGCTTTAGCTCCTCCTGCGGGTTGGGAATGTCGATTTCGACCTGCTCGGAGCGCGTGGCGGCCTGCACGCTGCCCGCCAGCCGGTTGATGCGGCCGGTGAAGGTGCGGCCGGGATACGACTTGACCGTGAACTGCACCGGGCTGCCCGGCCGCAAGTCGGCCACGTAGGCTTCGGGCACGGCCACGCGCAGGCGCAGCCGGCTTAGTTGCCGCAGCCGCAGCAGGGGCAGCGCGCCGGGCGTGCCCGCGCCCACGGCCGCGCCGGGCGAGATGTTGCGCTCGGTGATGACGCCGGCGAAGGGCGCGGTGAGGTGCAGGTAGGCCCTCATTTGGGCGGCGGCGCGGTAGTGGGCGCGGGCGGCCAGCACGTTGAGGCTGTCGGAGGTGGCCTGGGCGCGGGTTTGGTCGAGCTGCAAGGGCGACACGGCGCCGGCCGTGCGGGCCGTTTGGCGCAGGCGGCGGTAGGTGCCCCGGCTGGCTTGAAACACAGCCTCGGCGGCCCGTTGCTTGGACTGGGCCTCGTTGAGGGCCGCCGTTATTTCGGGGGCGTCGAGGTCGGCCAGCACCTGGCCCTGGCGCACGTGCGAGCCAATATCGACATAGAGCTTCTTGACGTAGCCCCCCACGCGGGGCAGGATGTCGGTTTGGTAATAGCTTTCCAGCTCGCCGGGCAAGCTCAGCGACTGCGCTGGCTGGCTGGCCGTTACGCGCACGGCCGCGGGGCGGCTGGCCGCCGGGGCGGCGGTGGGTGCGTCGGGGCCAGTGGCGGCGTCCGCCGACGAATCGGACGACGAGCAGCCGGCCAGCACGGCCGCGCCCAGCAGTAGGCCAGTGAAAGAAAGAGAGCGGGAAAGCATAACGAAGAGAGATTATAGACTAGGTGTTTGGTGGTGGCCCGTTACACCAAGCTCCTGCTTGGTGCCTCGTTGAGCAACTTGTTCTGGCGGCGCACCAAGCCGGAGCTTGGTGTTACGGGCCTTTTAGTGCGCCACCAGCTCGCGCTCGGCGGTGGGCACGGCGGCCCCGTCGTAGGTGGCGCTGGCGGCATCGTCGGGGTCGAGCGAGACGGATACGAAGCTGGTTTTGCGCTGCACGGCGGCGAACACGACCGGCAAAATGAACAGGGCGGCCACCGTAGAAGCCAGCAGCCCACCAATGACGGCGCGGCCTAGGGGGGCGGTTTGCTCGCCGCTCTCGCCCAGGCCCGAGGCCATGGGCAGCATGCCGGCAATCATAGCCACCGAGGTCATGAGGATGGGGCGCAGGCGGGCGGCGCCGGCCACGCGGGCGGCGGCCACGGCGTCGCGGTAGCGCAGGCGCAGGCTCTCGGCGTTGGTGACGACCAGCACGGCGTTGGCCACCGACACGCCCACCGACATGATGAGGCCCATATACGACTGCAGGTTCAGGGTTTGGCCCGTGGCTAGCAGCAGCGCCAGCGAGCCCGCCAGCACGGCCGGCACCGTCACGAGCACCACCCCGGCTACTTTAAACGACTGGTAGTTGGCGGCCAGTAGCAGGAAAATGACCACGATGGCCAGCCCTAGGCCGGCTTGCAGGCTGCTGAGCGTTTCTTGCAGCAGCTGGGCCAGGCCGCGCATCGTCACCACCGTGCCCTTGGGCGGCGTGCCCAGGTGGTCGATGGCGCGCTGCACGGCTTTGGTGGCCGTGCCCAGGTCGCGGCCCGCAATGTTGGCCGATACCGTGACGATGCGGCGCGGGCCGATGCGGTCGTACTCGCCGGGCACGGTGGTGGTGCGCAGGGTGGCCACGTCGCCCAGGGTGGGGCGCAGCTGGCCCGGCACCAGCGGAATGTTCAGCATGTCGGCCTTCGAGTTCATATCGCGGGCCGCCAGCTGCACCTGCACCTGGTACGAGAAGCCCTTGCTTTGGTCGAGCCACAAGTTCTTGGCCGTGAAGCGGCTGCTGCTGGTGGCGGCCACCAGCGAGCGCGAAATCTGGTCGGGCGTGAGGCCAAACTGGGCGGCGCGCGCGCGGTCAATCTGCACCTGCACGGTGGGGTAGCTCAGGGGCTGGTTGATGCGCACGTCGCGCAGGTACGGAATGCGCCGTAGGCTGGCCACCAGGCGCTCGGCGTAGGCCTCGCCCTCGCCCAGGTCTTTGCCGCCCACCAGCACCTCAATGGGCGTTTGGGCGCCCTGGCTCATGATTTTGTCGGTCAGCTCAATGGGCTCGAAGCTGAGCTGCACGTCGGGCACCTGCCGGGCCACGGCCTGGCGAATCCGGTCCTTGAGCGCGTCGAGGTTCTGGACGTGGTAGTGCTCGGCCAGGTTCACTTGCAGGTCGGCCTCGTGGGGGCCGGCGTTGAACACGTAGAGCGCGCTGGTGCCGTAGCTGCTGGGCGTCATGCCCACGAAGGCCGAGGTGATGGCCACGTTCTGCGGCCCTACCAGCTGGTTGATGATGTTGATTATCTGTTTGGTGCGCGCCTCGGTGCGCTCGAGGCGCAGGCCCTGCGGCGCCACGATGCGCACCTGAAACTGCTTGGAGTGCGTGATTTTGGGCATCATGTCCTGCCCAATGAAGTAGAAGCACAGCCCCACCGTGGCGGCGCACACCGTGCCGTACACTGCCAGCACCAGGGCCCGGCGGGCCAGCAGCTTATCCAGCAGGCGCAGGTAGCCCAGCTTCACCCGCTCGAAGCCGTCCACCTTTTCGGGGTGGGTGGTTTCGTAGGCTTCTTCTTGGTGCTCCGTGCTTTCGGACAAGTCAGGCAAAATGCTAGCAGCGTGCGGCGCGGCGTGCGCGTGGCCCTTCAGCCACCAGTTGGCCACCACCGGCACGAAGGTTTGCGAGAGCAGATACGAGACGATGATGGAGAAGCCCACCGACAGCGAAAGCGGAATAAACATGCCCCTAGGCACCCCCGTCATCAGAAAGGAGGGCGCGAACACGGCCAGGATGCTGAGCGTGATGAGCAGCAGCGGAAACGACACCTCCTGGCTGGCGTCGAGGATGGCGCGGGCCTTGGGCTTGCCCATTTCCAGGTGCTGGTGAATGTTCTCAATCACCACCGTGGCCTGGTCAACCAGGATGCCGATGGCCAGCGACAGCCCCGAGAGCGTCATCAAATTGATGGTTTGCCCGGTGAGCTGCAGGAGCAGGATGGCGGCCAGAATGGAGGCCGGAATGGTGAGAATAACGATGAGCGACGAGCGCAAGTCGCGCAGAAACAGCAGCACCACCAGGCCGGTGAGCAGCGCCCCCAGGCCCCCCTCGAAGGCCAGGCTGTGCACGGCCTGCGTCACGTACACCGACTGGTCGAACTCGTAGCTCAGGTGGATGTTGTCGGGCAGCAGGGCCTGCATTTCGGGCAGCTTGGCGCGCAGGGCCGCCACCACGCTCATGGTGGAGGCGTCGGCCGACTTGGTGACGGGGATGTAGACCGAGCGCTTGCCGTTGATGAGGGCGTAGCCCACGGGCGTATCGGTGGCGTCTTCCACCCGCGCCACGTCGCGGATAAACACGGTGGGCCCCACGCCTTGGCGCAGCGGAATATTGAGGAAATCCGGCACCTGGTTGATGGTGGTGTTGCTGGGCGTCAGCACGGTGTAGTTGCCCATGCTCACGGCGCCGGCCGGCGACACCTGGTTGCTGCGCACGATGGCCGCCACAATCTCGTCGGGCGTGAGCTGGTAGCTTTTCATGCGCTCGGGGTCGACGCGCACCACGATGGTGCGCTCGTTGCCGCCGAAGGGCGAGGGCGCCGAGGCCCCCGGAATCTGCGAAAACAGGGGGCGCACCCGCGTCGAAGCCAGGTCCTGCATCTGCCCTAAGGTGGCGGTGCTGCTGCTAAACACCAGCTCGCCCACCGGCAGCGACGAGGCATCGAAGCGCACCACGATGGGCGGCACCGTGCCGGGCGGGAAGTAGTTGAGTACCCGGCTCACCTGCGAGGCCACCTCGCCGGCCGCCTGGGCCATGTTGGTATCTTCGTAAAACGTGCACTTGACCAAGCACAGACCCTGGATGTTCTTCACCTCCACGTTCTTAATGCCCGACACGTAGAGCATCTGGTTTTGGTAGCGCGTGGCGATGAAGCCCTCCATCTGGGCCGGCGTCATGCCGCCGTAGGGCTGGGCAATGTAGATGGTGGGCAGGTTGAGCCGCGGAAAAATATCCACCGGAATGCGCGTGAGGGCCAGCCCCGCAAACACGAGGATGCTCAGCAGGGCCACCACTACGGCAATGGGTTTAGTAAGCGCGGCTTTTAACATGATAATGGCAGGTTTAGTAGCTTATAATGGAACGTCATGCTTCGACTCCGCTGCGCTGCGCTCAGCATGACCGCCTCTTTTCATTTATAGTAGCCCTAGGGTAGCTGGCTGGTAAACTCGCCTAGGTCGCCGCTGGTGGCGGCGCGCAGCACTAGGGCGCGCCACACGTTGCTGGTGGCAATGGCCTGGTCGGTTTCGGCCCGGTTGAGCACCAGCGTGGCTTGCGTGAGCACCACCAGGTTGTCGAGGCCGGCGTTGTAGCGGGCCTGGGCCTGGGTGTAGGCCCGCTGGGCGGCGTCGAGCTGGGCGGGCGCGGCCAAGGCGCTTTGCTGGGCCAGCTCGAGCTGCAGGCGGGCATTTTGCTGCTCGGTGCGCAGCTGCAGGGCCTGCTGGCTGTAGTCGGCGCGGGCCTGCTCGGAGCGGGCCAGCTGGGCGGTGGCGGCCCGGTGGCTGTGAATCAACTCGGTGAGGCGCCAGGTCAGGGCCGCCCCCACGGCGTAGTTATACACCTTGAAGGGCAGGCCCGCCCCTAGGCCGGGGTCGATGGCGTAGGTGCCGTCGGGGCGGGCGGCGCTGGCCGCGCCCGAGCCCCGGCCCCAGGTGGCGCCCACCACCGACAGCGTGGGCCGGTTGCCGGCGGCCAGGGCGCGGGCCAGCGCGTCGCTGGTGGCCACGCGCCGCTGGTAGGCCAGCAGGGTAGGGTGGCGCAGCAGGCTGCCGGTATCGGCGGCGGCGGGCAAGGCGGGCAGGCGCGTAAAAAACCGGGTGGAGTCGGTGAGGGTGAAGGACTGGGTGGGCACGCCCAGCAAACCCGCCAGGCGCACGCGCTGCTGCTCGGCCTGCTGGCGGCTGGCCAGCACCTGCAGCCGGGCCCGCGCCGCCTCGGCGTTGGCCGTCGAGCTGTCGATGCCCGCCTGAATGCCCGCCCGCGTGCCGGCCAGCACAATGCGGCGCAGGGCCAGCGAGCGTTGCAGGTTGGCGGCTTGCAGGGCCACGGTTTTTTGGGCGGCCAGGGCCAGCAGGTAGGCGTCGGCCACCTGCACCTGGTGGGTAAACAGCTCCTGGTCGTAGGCGGCCTGGGCCTCGCTCACGCTGGCCTCGGCCCGCTGCACGTCGGCCCGGTAGCGGCCAAACGTGACGGCCGGCCAGTCGATGTAGAGCATGCCCTGGCTGGCCCACGAGGCCTGGTAGCTGGTATAGTCGCGCACCCCCGACACGTTGGGCCCCACGCCGCCCAGCAGCGCGCCGCGGGCTTGGTTGCTGGTGCCATCCAGGGCCTGCGCCTGGGCCGTGAGCTGGGGTAGGTAGTTGGCGCGCACGGTGCGCACGTCGGCCGCGGCGGCGGCCACGCCGGCCTGCCGGGCCCGCAGCGCGGGGTAGTTGGTGCGGGCCAGCTGCAGGGCCTGGGGGAGGGTGAGCGGTGCGGCCCCCTGGCCCCAGCCCGCGAGCGGCAGCCCCAGCCACCCCACCAAAAACAAACGGAATACGCGCATGATGCCGCAAAGCTCCCCCGGCGGTATTAACCTGGCATTAGCAGTAGATTAGAAGTTATTAGAATGGCCCCACCCCCGGCACTAGTGGCAGCTCTACTTCAGCCACGGTGCCGCCGCCGGGCCTGGGGCGCAGCCACAGCTGGCCCTGGTGCAGCTGCACAATCTCGCGCGCCAGCGTCAGGCCGATGCCGAAGCCGCTGATGTGCTGCACGTTGCTGCCGCGGGTGAGGGGCTGGTAAATGCGCTCGGCGTCGGCCGGCACGATGCCAATGCCCTGGTCGGCGATGGTGAGGCGAATGGCCTGGTCGGTGTGCATTTCGAGGCCTAGGGCCACCGGCTGGCCGCCCGAGTACTTGCAGGCGTTGTCCACCAGGTTGGTGAGGGCGGTGCGCAGCAGGTGCCGGTTGCCCAGCAGGGTGGGGGCGGCGGCCTGCTGCTGCACGCCTTCGCCCACCGCCAGGGCCAGGCGCTGGCCCGGCCGCTGATGCTGCACGGTATCAATGACGTCGAGCAGCACGTCCATCACTTCCAGCGGCTGGCGCTCGAGGCGAGTGCCTAGGCCCTCCAGCCGGGCCAAGTGCAGCAGCCCGTTGGCCAGGGCCGTGAGCTTATCCAGCTCCTGGGCCGCCTGGCGCATGCCCTCGCGCAGGCTGGCGGCGTCGGCGTCGTAGGTGAGCGAGGTTTCCAGCCAACCCTTAATGGTGGTGAGCGGGGTGCGCAGCTCGTGCGAGGCCTGGGCAATGAACGCCTGCTGGCTTTGGGCCAGCGCCTCCTGGCGGGCCAGCAAGTCGTTGAAGGCCTGGGCCAGCACCCCGGCTTCGTCGTGCGGGTGCAGCGGGCGCAGCCGGAAGGTGCGGGCCGCCCCCGGCCGCCGCAGCTGCCCAATCAGCCGGTCGAAGGGCAACAGCGCCCAGCGCGCAAACAGCAGCCCTAGGCCTACCACCACCACCACGGCCCCCAGGTAGCCCGAGAGCAGCGTCCACCACAGCGTGCGCTGCCGCTCCAGGCCCGTTTGGTCGTAGGCCGTTACCAGGGCCACGTAGGTGCCCGGCTGGCCGGCCCGGCGGTAGGCCAGGGCCACGCCCGCCTTGTCGTAGGCGTGGCCAGGGCTGGCAAACTCAAACGCCACCTGGCACTGCTGCCGGGCCTGGGCCAGCAGGGCCGGGGTAGGCTGAAAATCACCGGAGTTGTCGCTGGCGTAAAGCGGCTGGTTAACTGGGCCGTATACGTAGCCGGCCTGCTCGGGCAGGGTAGCCAGCGCCTGCGCCACTCGGCTGTCGTCCAGCACCTGGTTCATGAGCGCCACCTTGCGCACTAGCCGCTGCCGAAAGGCCTGCTCCCGAAACTCGGCGTAGTTTACGTACACGTAGCCCGAAAAAGCCAGCAGCAGCCCGCTCATCAGCCCCGCGAACCAAAGCAGTAGTTTATGGCGAATTTGCATTTTTAGCGAGGGGCAGTGAGCAATAAAGCCCGTCATGCTCATCTGGCGTCCGCTTGTCGAAGCATCTCTCCCGAACGATACCCTAGGGGCGTGGTAGAGATGCTTCGACAAGCGGACGCCAGATGAGCATGACCGCCTGTTTTACTCCCTGCTCCCTGTTCATTTATAGTTGCTAACGCTAGCCCTGCAGCAGGTAGCCCATGCCCACTACCGTGTGCAGCAGCTTCTGGTCGAAGTTCTTATCAATTTTTTTGCGCAGGTAGTTGATGTACACGTCGATAACGTTGGTGTTGGTGTCGAAGTGCAGGTCCCATACCTTTTCGGCAATGTCGATGCGGCTCACGGTCTTGCCCTTGTTTACGAGCAGGTATTCGAGCAGGGCGTACTCGCGGGTAGTCAGCTCGAGGCGCTGGCCGGCGCGGGTCACGGTGCGCGCGTCGGTGTCCATCACCAGGTCGGCCACTTGCAGCAGGGCGTGCTGGCCGGCGTAGGCGCTGCTGCGCCGCGCCAGCGCCCGAATGCGCAGCAGCAGCTCCCGAAACTCAAACGGCTTCACTAGGTAGTCGTCGGCGCCCGCCCCGAAGCCGCTTTCCTTGTCGGGCAGCCCATCCAGGGCCGTAAGCAGCAGCACCGCCTGGCGCGGCGAGTGGCGCTTGATGTAGCGGCACAGCTCAAAGCCGTTCAGGCCGGGCAGGTTCACGTCGAGCACTACCACGTCGTAGGGCTGCTGCGCAAACAGGCGCTGGCCCATCACCCCGTCGTAGGCCACCTTGATGTCGTAGCCCTCGGCGGCCACGCCCTTCTGAATAAAGGAGGCCAAACTGGCTTCGTCCTCAACCAGTAAAATCGTCATGCCGCAAAAGTCGGCCCACCAAGACGGTTATTGAATGAAGGCCCCTAGGGCTGGCGAGAAGCACCAGGGGCCGGTACGCCGCCCATTGGTGCAACGTGCGGGCAGCCCCCGCATCCTTGTTAGCCCAGCTTGGCCCCTAGGGCCCCGGCCGGCCCGGCAGCCCGGCGCCGCACTAAAGAGCTGGCCCTTACCTTCGCTGCTGTACAATTCCCACTTCTAGTATCATGAAAGGTTTCTTTTTGACGGCCCTGGCGGTTGGCGCGGTGTGCAGCCAGGTAGCTACCGCCCACAAGCCCCTGGCCAAGCCCGCGCCGCAGTCGCTCTTCGACGGCAAAACCACCAAGGGCTGGCACACCTACCTCAAGCCCACCGCCGAGCCCGCCTGGACGGCCGTTGATGGCACGCTCCGGCTCGACCCGAAGGCCCCCGGCCAGGGCGACCTGGTGACGGACAAGGAGTACGAGAACTTCGAGCTGGCCCTGGAGTGGAACATCTCGAAGGGCGGCAACAGCGGCATCATTTTCGGGGTGCACGAGGACCCGGCCTTCCACGCCACCTACGAAACGGGGGTGGAGATGCAGGTGCTCGACAACCAGGAAGCCGAGGACAACAAGAAGCCCACCCACCTGGCCGGCTCGCTCTACGACATGCTGGCCCCGGCCAAGGACGTGGCCAAGCCCGCCGGCCAGTGGAATGCCATTAAGCTGCGCAAGCAGAACGGCCACCTCACCTTCTTTATGAACGGCACCCAGACGGTGGACATCCAGATGGGCGGCCCCGAGTGGAACAAGCTGCTCGAAAACAGCAAGTTCAAGACCTGGAAAAACTTCGCCGCCTACCCCAAAGGTCACATCGCCTTGCAGGACCACAACCACGAAGTAGCGTTCCGCAACATCACCCTCACGCCGCTCTAGGAATAATAAGCCGCCCCTAGCGCGGCTTTTTTGCGGCAATTTGCTTAAACGTTTAAGCAGAGCGATTGACTTGTCGGCGGTGGGCAGTAACTTGCCAGGCCGCCGTTCATGGGTTGGCCCGTACACTCTTTTTCCCATCCCCTAAGTACCTGATGAGCACTTTTGAAATCAAGAAATCACCTACCGTTTACGACGCCATCATTGTGGGCTCGGGGGCGGGGGGCGGCATGGCGGGCTACGTGCTGGCCCACGCCGGCCTGAAGGTGCTGATGCTGGAAGCCGGCCCGTTCTTCGACCCGGCCAAGGACGCGCAGCAGCTCAAGTTCCCCTACGAGTCGCCGCGCCGGGGCGCCTCCACGGTGCGGCCCTTCGGCGACTTCGACGCCGCCTACGGGGGCTGGGAGCTGGAGGGCGAGCCCTACACCACCGCCGAGGGCACGAAGTTCGACTGGTTTCGGGCCCGCATGCTGGGCGGGCGCACCAACCACTGGGGGCGCATTTCGTTGCGCATGGGCCCCAAGGATTTCAAGAGCCACGACATCGACGGCCTGACCGACGACTGGCCCATCACCTACGCCGACGTCAAGCCGTTCTACGACAAGGTTGACCGCCTGATTGGCATTTACGGCACCGTGGAGGGCCTAGAGAACGAGCCCGACGGCATCTTCCTGCCCCCGCCCAAGCCGCGCCTCAACGAGCTGTTTATCAAGCAGGGCGCCGAGAAAGCGGGCGTGAAGGTGATTCCGGGCCGCGGCTCGGTGCTGACGGAGGCCCTGCCGGGCAACAAGGACCGGGGCGCCTGCTTTTTCTGCGGGCAGTGCGGGCGCAGCTGCAAGGTATATGGCGACTTCTCGGCCTCGTCGTGCCTGGTGATTCCGGCCCTCAAAACCGGCAACCTCAAGGTGCTGCCCAACGCCATGGTGCGCGAGGTGCTGACCGGGCCCAACGGCTTGGCCACCGGCGTCTCGTACGTGGATAAGAACAACCTGCAAGAGTACCAGGTGAAGGGTAAAATGGTTATCCTAGGGGCCAGCGCCGGCGAAAGCGCCCGCCTGCTGCTCAACTCGGTATCGAGCCAGCACCCCGGCGGGCTGGCCAACAGCAGCGGCGTGGTGGGCCGCTACCTGCACGACTCGACCGGCGCCAGCGCGGGCGGCTTCCTGCCGCAGCTCATGGACCGCAAGCGCTACAACGAGGACGGCGTGGGCAGCGTGCACATCTACACGCCCTGGTGGCTGGATAACAAGAAGCTCGACTTCCCGCGCGGCTACCACATCGAGTACGGCGGGGGCATGAACATGCCCTCCTACGGCTTCGGGCGCGGCATCCAGAACCTGAACGGGCTGGTACCCGGCCGCGACGGCAAAATCAAGGAAGCGGGCGGCTTCGGCGCCTCGCTCAAGGACGATTACCGCCGCTTCTACGGCACGCAGGTGGGCATGGCGGGCCGCGGCACGGCCATTGCGCGCTACGACAACTACTGCGAAATCGACAAGGACGTGGTGGACAAGTATGGCATTCCGGTGCTCAAATTCCACTATAACTGGACCAGCGACGAAATCAAGCAGGCCAAGCACATGCAGGAAACCTTCCAGTCCATCATGCACGAGATGGGCGCCATCGTGACCTCAAAGCCGCACGGCGCCGACACCAACTACGGGCTGGAAGCGCCGGGCCGCATCATCCACGAGGTAGGTACGGTGCGCATGGGCGACGACCCCAAGAAGTCGGCTCTCAATAAGTGGTGCCAGGCCCACGACTGCAAAAACCTATTTGTGGTGGATGCCGCGCCGTTTGTGCAGCAGGGCGACAAAAACGCCACCTGGACCATCCTGGCCTTGGCCATGCGCACCAGCGAGTACATCCTAGACCAGCGCAAAAAGCTTTCCGTTTAAGTGCCCGCCTAGCCCTATTCTAGCCATGAAAAGACGCGAATCCCTCAAGGCCATCGGCCTTACGGCCCTCTCGACGGGGCTGCTGCTCGACGCCTGCAAAAGCGAGCCCGCCCAGCAAACCGAGCAGGCGGCCGTTATCGAAGCGCCCACCGAGACGGCCGGGCGCCAGGCGTTTGAATTAGAGCGCGACAAGAAGCTGCACGCCGAAACCTTCTTCACGCCCCACGAAATGGCCACCATCACGGTGCTGGCCGATATTATTATTCCCAAAGACGAGCACTCCGGCAGCGCCTCCGATGCCAAGGTGCCCGCCTTTATCGAGTTCATCGTCAAGGACATTCCCGAGCACCAGCTGCCCATGCGCGGGGGCCTGCGCTGGCTGGACTTGCAGTGCGCGGACCGCTACGGCCACGCCTTCGTGGACTGCCCGGCCCCGCAGCAGCTGGAAATGGTGACGGCCATTGCCTACCCGGCCAAGGCTAAGCCCGAGCTGAAGCAGGGCGTAAGCTTCTTCAATCGCATGCGCGACCTGACGGCCTCGGGTTTCTTCACCAGCAAAATCGGCATTGCCGATATTGGCTACGCCGGCAACGCGCCCAACCGCTGGACGGGCGTGCCCGCAGACGTGCTGAAGCAGTACGGCATGGAAAACGTGACTGTATAGCGCCGGCTGCTACTGGCAAATCAGCCCTAGGGCACCCACTGGCCAGTGGGTGCCCTAGGGCTGATTTGCTACCGCAAACACGGGCCGGGCGGGCTGCCCAAGCACCCAGCGCGTGAACAGCCGCACCGCCTGCAGCAGCTGCGCCTCGGCCCCGGCCGGGCGACGGGGCGGGCGGCCCGGCCGCGCCAGCCGGCTGCGCTGCAGCCAGTCCACGGCCATCTCCACATCGTCGAAGAAGGTGATAGGCACCGGGGGCAGGCGGTAGAGCAGGTCGTGCACCACGTCGTGGCCCCTGGTCGAGCGCCCGCTCACCCAGGCCACGCGCTCGATGCCGGCCGTCACTAAGTAAGGCAAAAAGTAGCGCGCCAGCCAGGCTGAGGCATCCCAGCTGATGCTGGTGAGCTGCGCCTGGCTGTTGAGCACCCGCGGGTAGTGGCGCGGCAAACACACCAGGGCCAGCTCGAGGCAGGCGAGCTGCAGGGCGGGCAAATCCAGCTCACCCTGCCAGTCCAGAAAAAGCCAGTCGTTGCAGCTGTCGTAGTAAATAGAAATTTGGGGCGTAGCGCGGAGTAACTGTAGCGGCATTAAGCGAAGAAGGATAACGGACGGATAGCGAACAAACCAGAATAGTGTAGTAAGATTTAGAGGGTTAGCAGCGTGGCGGGCACGGGCAGGGGCAGGTGCTCGCGCAGCAGCTTCAGCTGCTGGCTGATGCCGGCCTGCTGGCTGCGCTGCTGGCGCAGGGCAAAAAAGCTGAAGCAGAACTGCGCGTAGGCCTCAAAGCTGAGCAGCTCGGTAAGCTCGGGCGACTCGGTGGTGAGCAGCGAGTACTCTAGCAGGAAGCCGTTGAGGAGGTCGCGGCGTTCGGGATAGTGGTCGAGGGCGTGACTGGTATCCATGAAAGTTGCTTTAATAGGTAGAAGGTAAGAGAGCGTAGACGGCGGCAGTAACGCCGCGCTGGCAAAGCCGGGAGGCCTGCCAGAAATAAAAATAAGCTCTGCAATTTATTTGCAAGCAATTGATAAATAAAAAAGTAAATAAATACAAAAGGCCCTTGCTATTAGCAGCAAGGGCCTTTTTGGGGGCCGTACGAACTAAAAGACTCGCCGAATGAACCAGTATTGGTGGTAAGCGCCTCCTACAGTTGGCCGCTGGCAGGGGGCCTAGGGGGCCGCAGCTGCCCAAACCGATACTGCACACCCGCCAGCAGGTGCGAGGATAACTGGCTGCTGAGAGGCGCGGCCAGCGTGTAGGGAAAGCCGGAAAGGTAGAGCTCCGCCAACGCATTGGCCGCCAGCTCCAGGCGGGGCGTCAGGGCGTAGCGCACGCCCGGCCCGAGGGTAAGGCTGGCCTGCGTTTCTACGTAGCTATCGGTGCCGCTGCGCGTGATTTGCCCCTGGGTGGTTTGCAAATAATTGCGGTGCGTAACGTAATAGTAGATGGTAGGGCCAGCTAGCCCGTCTACGTGCCAGCGGCCAGCGGGCCTGGTGAGCGTGGCGCGCAGCAAAATAGGGACGGTGAAGGTGTGGAGCCGGGTGTCGTTGTCTTCCACCACCAGCCCCACGTTGGTGGTGTAGGCGCCGTGGTAGGCATCGCGCCGCCAGACGTAGGCACTACCAAGCTGCAGGGCCAGCCGCGGGTTAAGCTCGGCGCCCACCGTGAAGGCGGGGCCCAGCCGGGTGCTGGAATAGGCGTTAAAAGGCTGGCTGGTTTGCACCGACAGGCTGGCGCCCACGTAAGGAATGACCGCGCGGGGAGCTGCCTGCGCCCAGCAAAGAAGTGGCGAGCCAGCCCAGCCAGCTAGTAGTAAGGCGCTGCGCATGAGGGAAAACGAAAAGTTTCGCGAACTTAAGCAATTCTTCATGCGCTACGCACCCCTAGGGGCCGCCGCCGGGCAGTGAGGCCCGAGCGGCCGCGTGATGATGGCTAGCAGCTACTATTAGCTGGGCGCTTGCCTACCGCGCAGCCTCGCGCCAGGTGGCCAAATAGCACCAGCGGCCGCCGACTAGCTTTAAAAGGTCGCGCTTGATTTCCACCCGCTTCAGCTCAGCGCGTAACTGGTTGGTTTCCTCGCGCTCGGCGCTGCTGGATACGGTCTGCTCCCAGGCGCTACGTACGCTGCCAGCGGCCAAGCAGGGCGGGCGCGATGCCCGGCGCACGGGCCCCGGCGGCTTGCCGCGCCCCGGCGACTTCCTGGCGGACGCACTTGGCCTTGGAAGCCGGCGTGTAATTCTTGCGCGTGACGGACTGACCGCCAACGGATTTCTTTTCGGGCATAGACAAGGGACGTTAAGACTGCTCCTTGTCCGTTGCTACTCGACCACTTCCTCGTACCCGAAGACTGCGCGATGATTTAGGTAGCGCTGGTGGCGCCTAAGTTTTAGTTGTTCTTTTCATAATCCTAAAGCATAACCCTAGGGTCATACTCCGATAATAAGCCTGCAAGTGCTTTGTGGTGCCAAAAACAGGCACTCCCGCTAAGGATTTGCGCTTATGAAAAACGAGTATTCTATTGTGTGCCCCGCGCCCGCGGGCTGGCGCCCAGGGGCCCTAGGGCTGGGTATGCTACTGGCCCCCACGCTGGCCCTGGCCCAGCAAACCATCAAGGGTACCGTCACCGACGAGCGGAACGCGGCGCTGCCCGGCGTGACGGTGCGCATTAAGGACAGCAGCGTGGCCACCGCCACGGCTAACGACGGCACCTACAGTCTGAAGACGAACAGCTCGGCCGACGTGCTGGTGTTCTCGTTCGTGGGCTCGGTGACCAAGGAAGTCATTGCCGGCACCCAAACTACGCTCAACGTGACGCTGCTGCCCAATGCGCAGGAGCTGAAGGACGTGGTGGTAATCGGCTACGGCACCCAGAGTAAGAAGGACGTGACGGGGGCGGTGACGTCCATCAAGGCCGACGAGTTTAACCCCGGCGTGCTCACGACGCCGGCCGAGGTGCTGCAAGGCAAGGTGGCGGGCCTCAACATCACCAAGAGCGGCGACCCCAATCAGCGGCCCTCGGTGGTGCTGCGCGGCCCCAGCACCATCCGCACCCTCAATGGGGGCGTGACGGAGCCGTTTTACGTGATTGACGGGGTGCCGGGCGCGAGCATCGACCTGCTGGCGCCCGACGACATCGCCAGCATCGACGTGCTGAAAGATGCTTCGGCCACCGCCATCTACGGCACGCGGGCGGCCAACGGCGTGATTATCGTGACTACCCGGCGGGCCAAGGCGGGCCAGACGCGCCTCACCTACAGCGGCTACGGCGCGGTGGCTACCGTGTCGAAGCGCATCGACATGCTGAGCGGCGACGAGTTGCGCCAGTACCTGGCCACCAACAATGCCCGGCCCCTGACCAAGCCCACCGACGACGACGGCTCGAACACCAACTGGCAGGACCTGGTAGAGCGCACCAGCTACTCCACCAACCACAACGTGTCGTTTAGCGGGGCGGCCAACGCCACCGACTACGGCGCTAGTATCAACTACTTCCGCAACAACGGCGTGCTGCGGCGCACCTCGCTGGAGCGCGTGGTGACGCGCGGCTTCATCAACCAGAAGTTCTTCGACAACCACCTGAAGCTGGGGCTGAACATCATCAATAGCTCGACCACCAGCAACGACATTCCGCAGACCAACGTGCTGCAGAACATGCTGTTTTACCTGCCCACGGTGAGCCCCTACAACGCCGACGGCAGCTACAAGGAAAACTACACCCGCACCGGCAGCGGCCCCCTGAACCCGCTGTCGCTGGTGAACAACAACACCTACGTTACCAAGGACAACAAAACCCTGCTTAACGGCCTGGTGCAGCTCGACGTTATTACGGGCCTGCGCCTGACTTTGAGCGGCTCGAGCCAGCGCACCCAAACCAACTCCAACAGCTACTTCAACAGCCAGTCGGGCCTGGCCGTGAACCTGGGGGGCGTGGCCCGCCGCGCCGAGTACGAGAACACCAACACCGTGCTGGAGGCCTACGCCAACTACGACCGCGCCTTCGGCCAGCACAACGTGCAGCTGCTGGGCGGCTACTCGTACCAGCAAGACCGCGTGAACGATGGCTTCGGCATCACGACCCAGGGCTTCGCCAACGACGCCCTAGGGTACAACAACCTGTACCTGTCGAACCCCTCGTCGCTGGCGCAGATTGCCTTCGACAACAACCCGATTTCGACGCTGCGGCTGGCCTCGCAGTACGCGCGGGCGCAGTACCAGTACGCCGACCGCTACCTGGCGCAGGTGTCGCTGCGGCGTGATGGCTCGTCGGCCTTCGGCGTGAACAACCGCTACGGCTACTTCCCCACGGCGGCCCTAGGGTGGCGCATCATCGCCGAGCCGTTTATGCAGAGCCTGCCGGCGGTGAGCGACCTGAAGCTGCGCGCCGGCTACGGCGTATCGGGCAACAGCCAGGGCTTCGACGCCTTCTCATCGGTGCTCATCTACGGCACGCCGCCCGGCAGCAGCAAGTACCTCAACAACGGCACCATCGCCAACGTGGTGAACGCCGTGCGCAATGAAAACCCCGACCTGAAGTGGGAAAGCACCGCCACCACCAACATCGGCGTGGACTTCGGCTTCTTGAAGAACCGCATTTCGGGCTCGGTGGACGTGTACTATAAGAAAACCAGCGACTTGATTGACGACGTGCTGCCGGTGTCGAGCACCGAGTTTCAGTACACCACCTACACGGCCAACGTGGGCAGCATGAGCAACCGCGGCATCGAGGTGGTGCTGAACGTGGTGCCGGTGCAAACGGGCAGCTTCACCTGGCGCTCGTCGGTGAACTTCTCGCACAACACCAACCGCATCGAGAACCTGAGCACTGACCGCTTCACGATTCCCTACATCCAGACGGCGCAACTGGGCGGCAAAGGCCAGAGCGGCAACTACAGCCAGATTGTGCAGCCCGGCTCGGCCCTAGGGACGTTTAAGCTGTGGCACTACCTGGGCAAGAACGAGGCCGGCGTGAGCACCTTCCAGAAGGCCGACGGCAGCGTGACGGCCACCCAGCCGCTGACCACCGACATGGTGGAAGTGGGCAACGCCCAGCCCAAGCTGATTTACGGCTGGGTCAACAACTTCAGCTACAAGGCCTTCGACCTCAACTTTTTGGTGCGCGGCGTGCTAGGCAATAAAATCCTGAACGCCACGCTGGCCGGCCTCAACAACCCGGCCGATGCGCGCCTACAAAACATCCCGCGCTTCACCCTGGGCGAGTCGCCCAACGACATCAACGCTTACCTGATTTCGGACCGCTTCCTGGAGAGCGGCTCGTACCTGCGCCTCGACAACGCCACCCTAGGGTACACGCTGCGCCCCAGCACCCAGTTCGTGAAGAGCATCCGCCTCTACCTAACCGGCAGCAACTTGTTCGTGCTCACTAAATACCGCGGCATCGACCCCGAGGTGAACATCGGCGGCCTTACCCCCGGCATCGACAACAACAATTACTACCCCAAGACACGCACCTTCACCCTCGGGCTGAACGCGACTTTTTAGGGGCGTGGACCCCACCCCCGGCCCCTCCCCTCCGGGAGAGGGGAGCCACGGCAGCGCTGCCGTATGCAGTCGTCAGGCTCCCCTCTCCCGGAGGGGAGGGGCCGGGGGTGGGGTCCACGCCTGGGCATCCTCTCTAAATAACCATCATGAAAAAATATATCCTCTTCGCCCTCAGCACCCTAGGGCTCGCCACGTTCTCGTGCAACGTGCTCGACGTGCCAGTAGAGTCGCAGTTTGTGAGCAGCAACTTCCCCAAGACGCTCAGCGACTACAACGCCTCGGTGGGCGCCATCTACTCCAACCTGTCGTCGCAGTTTGCCGTGCCCTACTGGCGCATGCAGGAGCTGAGCACCGACGAGGCCATTTTGCCGGCCCGCGACGGCAACTTCGACGACGGCGGGCAGTACCGCCAGCTGCACTACCACACCTGGACGCCCGACCATCCCAACGTGCTCACCATCTGGCAGTGGGCCTACGGCGGCATCCAAACCTGCAACCGCCTGCTCAACATCACCAGCTCGTTTGGTTTCTCGGACCAGGAAAAGGCCAACCGGCTGGCCGAAATCCGGGCCATGCGGGCGCTCTACTACTTCTTTTTAATGGATTTGTACGGCAACGTGCCGCTCATCACCGACTACCCGGCGCCCGCCTCGCCCGCCACCAAGCCCCGCGCCGAGGTATACAAGTTCATCGAGAGCGAGCTGACGGGCCTGACGGGCAAGCTGCCGGCCAAGTCGGGCAACAGCGCCACCAACATCCAGCAGTATGGCCGCCCCACCAAGGGCATGGCCTACGCGCTGCTGGCCAAGCTCTACCTCAACTCGGAGGTGTACACCGGCACCCCGCGCTACCCCGACGTGGTGCGCATGGCCGACAGCGTGCAGGCCAACGCCAACTACAGCCTCGACACCCGCTACCGCGACATCTTCCTGCCCAATAACGGCCCGCAGATTAAGGAAACCATTTTCGCCATTCCCTACGACCAGCAGATTCCGGGCAACCAGTTCACGCGCTTCGGCTTCTTCTACTACCTCACCCAGGCCTACGGCTTCAACGTGGGCCTGAGTATCGCCATGAGCACCACGCCGGAGTTCTACAACCGCTTCAACCTGCCCGGCGACTTCCGCACCACCACCTGGCTGGCCGGCCCGCAGTACGTGCCCGATGGCAACGGCGGCTTCACCAACACCCCGGTCTACTACCCCAACTCGACCACCCAAATCAACATCAACCCGGTGCTGACGCTGGTGCCGCCCAAGCCCATGGACCTGGGCAACACCCAGGCCAGCCAGGCCTCGGGCGTGCGCTCCATCAAGTACTACCCCGATGCCAACATCATCCAGGCCACCCGCCTCAACAGCAACGACGTGCCCCTGCTGCGCCTCGCCGACGTGCTGCTGATGAAGGCCGAGGCCGTTTTGCGCGGCGCACCGGCCACCAGCGTAGGCGGCGAGCTGCAAACCCCGCTGGTGCTGGTCAACAAGGTGCGGGCCCGCGCCGGCGCCCAAACCGCCACCAGCATCACCCTAGGGAGCATGCTCGACGAGCGCGCCCGCGAGCTAAGCTGGGAGGCCTGGCGCCGCGACGACCTGCTGCGCTTTGGCCAGTTCGAGGCGGAATACCCCCTGCCCAACGACGTGCTAAAGATGGACAAGAGCAGCTTCCGCCGCCTCTACCCCGTGCCCACCATCGAGCTGCGCCTCAATACCAACCTGGTGCAAAACCCAGGCTACTAACCCTAGGGCTCTTGTGCATTACACAACGTTCTAAAAAGCAGTCACGCTGAGCTTGCCGAAGCATCTCTACCGCGTAAGCACTTCTAACGATTGTACTTAGCTGCGCGGTAGAGATGCTTCGGCAAGCTCAGCATGACGTTCTTTCAGTATCCTTTTCCTATCCTATGAAAATCCTGCTCCTCCTCGCCGCCGGCGCCGCCAGCCTGGCCCTGCGCCCCTTAGGCCCCCCGGCGCCCCCCGAGCTGCTGCTCAACCAGATTCAAGTCATCGGCTCGCATAACAGCTATAAGCAGGCCATCGACCCTCGGCTGTTCAAGACGCTGCAAAAGGCCGATTCGGTAAGCATGAGCCGCATCGACTACGAGCACCAGACCCTGAGCCAGCAGCTCGACCGGGGCCTGCGGGCCCTGGAAATCGACGTGTACGCCGACGCCCAAGGCGGCAAGTACGCCCACCCCAAGGGCCTGGACCTGGCTCCCGGCCAGCCCGCCTACGACGCGGCCGGCCTCATGCGGAAGCCTGGCTTCAAGGTCTTTCACATCCAGGACCTGGACTTCCGCAGCAACGCGCCCACCTTCCAACTGGCCCTGCAGGAGCTGAAGCGCTGGTCGGCGGCGCACCCCACGCACGAGCCGGTATTCATTACCATGAACGCCAAGGACGAGCCCCTCAAGCAGCCCGGCCTCACGGTGCCTGAGCCCTTCACGGCCGCCGTGTTCGACGCGCTGGACAAGGAAATCCTGGGCACCCTAGGGGCCGACAAGCTCGTCATGCCCGACCAGGTGCGCGGCTCCTACGCCACTCTCGAAAGCGCCGTGCTGCACCGTCACTGGCCCACGCTACGCGCCGCGCGGGGCAAGTTCGTGTTCGTACTCGACGAGAAGGGCGACAAGCGCGCCGCCTACATTCAGGGCCACCCCTCGCTCAAGGGCCGCGTGCTGTTCACCGACTCGGAGCCGGGCACGCCCGAGGCCGCCATCCACATCCTCAACAACGCCAAGCAGGACCAGGCCGCCATCAAGGCGCTGGTGGAGAAGGGCTACATCATCCGCACCCGCGCCGACAGCGACACCCAGGAAGCCCGCCGCAACGACCGCAGCGCCTTCGAGGCCGCCGAGCAGTCGGGCGCCCAAATCATTAGCACCGATTACTACCTGCCCAGTACGCACTTCCAGTCGCCCTACGCCATCAGCTTCCCCGGCGGCACCTACTTCCGCTCCAACCCGGTGCTGGCCAAGCAGTAGGGCGTTGCTGAGAAGTAACAAAAGCCCGTCCTGCTCATCTGGCGTCCGCCTGCCGAAGTATGACGGGCTTTCTACTACTTTCCTCGCCCCTGACGCTCTGAAAAGTTGCTTCCCGTTATGCGTATGTAGTTGAGAAATCTTTGCCGGCCCGGCCCGCTAGGCCTGCTCATCGGCGCCCGCCTGTCCGCCCTGGGGCAAGCCCCTCATACCAACCCCTGGGTGCCCGCCGCGCTGGCGCCGCTGCCTTCCGTGGCCAGCCTCAGCGGCGGCGTGTGGCTGAAAGGCGACTTGCATCTGCCTTCGCCTCACAACAAGGGTGCCTCGAATAACCCAATGAGCAAGATTATCGCCTTTGCACAGGCGGTGGGCATGGATTACTTGGGAATTACCGACCACGACAACCACGTGAGCAGCGACGTGGCGCACCACAACCGGGTAGAAGTGGAAAGCCCGGCTGTGCCCCCAGGTGCCCGCCGCGCTCAAGCTGACAGGCAAGGTGCTGGCCCTGTCCAACCCGCTGTACTTCAACTTCGACCCGAATTTTTAAGCGCGGGTTAGGAAACGCAAGAAGCCGGATGAGCAGGGCGGTTCTGCGGGTCGTTTTCGCAAAAAAATAAACGCTTATCTAATCCCAATTGAGTAGTATCGCCAGGCGCTCAATTCCCCTCCTTAGCCAAGCAGGGGATGCTTCGGCGACGCCGAAGCGGGGGTGATTGAAGTTGTTGAACGACCCGCTGGGCAACTCGTTCAACGCCCGCAACCACCCCCGTTGGCACTTCGCGCCAACATCCCCTCCTTAGCCAAGGAGGGGAATCGACCACCTGGCGATACTACTCAACTTGAGCTAGCTAGGCAAGTGTAACGCCGCAACATAGTGCGGCTTTGTTTTTAGTCATCATCGTCGTCATCGGCGGGGCCGGTGAGGGCGGCGGGGTAGGGCTGGCGGCCCTTGGTGGCAAACCAGATGATGCGGTTCAGCACGTCGTCGCGGCCGTTGTCGATGTGGTCGAACTCGGAACTGAGCGAGAGGCGGCCGTAGCGCCGGGCCGCGCCGGTGAGCTTGCTCAGGCTGGGGTTGAGGCGGTCGAGGCGCACGCGGTTGGGGCGGTGCTGAAAGGGCCTAGGGTCGGGGCGGGCCGTGAAACACTCGAACATGGGCAGGGCCGTGGCATCCACGATGTTCATGGGCGGGATGCCCAGAATCTGCTCAATCGAGCGCACCATGCAGGTCTGGTTGTAGTTTTTATGCACCGGCCGGCGCAGGTGGCTGTAGGCACTGAGCACGAAGCCCGTGGTGCGGTAGGCCGACACGTGGTCCCAGCCGGCCTGCGAGTCGTCCTCGGTCACGAATACCACCGTATTTTTCCAGAACCGGCTCTTGGTCAAGGCTTCCAGCATCCGGCCCAGGGCCAGGTCGTTGTCGGCTACCATGGCGGCGGGTGTGGGCATACCGGGCCGGGTGCCCACCGTGTGGTCGGTGGACAGCGCCATCACCGACAGCTCGGGGAAGTGGTCGCCGGGCTGCTGCTCGTACTCGTGCAACTCCTTGATAAACGCCGACGCCCGAATCTGGTCGGTAATGCGCAGCTCGTCCGAAGCCGGGTAGTTGGGCGAGAGCAGCGGGCGCACCCGCGAGATGGTGCTGGAGTTGGTAAACTGCAAGGGCTTGCCAGCCTGGTAGTTGCGGTAGATGTCGAGCCAGCTCAGGCGGTTGTCGTAGTGGGGCTGGCTGGCCTCGCCGTAGATGCGCACCGTCTTGCCGTGGTCGGCGGCCTGGTTCCAGATAAAGCCGGTGGGGCTGTACACCAGGGCGTCTTCCTGCACGTGGGGGTAGGAGCGAAACCAGGCCCGCACGTTCTTCTCTACGTAGTCGCTCACCATGCCCGCATCGGTCCACTGGTGCCCCTCGGCCGACGACTTGCCCGATACGTAGTAGTTGTCGAGCACCTGAAACTCGCGCGCCAGCTGGTGCTGGTTGGGCGTCACGCTGTCGCCGAACACGCACAGCGCCGGCTCGCCCCGGCCCTGGGGCAGGTCGCCGAGCACCTGGTCGTAGGTCCGGTTTTCCTTGATGATGTACACCACGTGCTTGAACACCGAGGGCTCGCCCAGGCGCTCGGGCAGCGGCACGGGCGCCTGGCCTGGCCGCGGCAGCTGCTGGGCCAGCTCCTTGCGGAAGGCGAAGCTCAGCTCGCGCACCCGCGTGGTGTAGCGCGCCAGCTGGGCCGCGGTGGGCAGCGCAATCAGCGACACGGTGGCCCGCTGATGGTGCGAGTTGTAGGCGGCCGGGGCGCTTGGCAGGGGTGCCTCCAGCTGGCCCCCCTCCCGGGCAATGGCGCGCGTATCGACGCGGGCGCCCTCGCCCTCCAGGTTGGCCACGAACAGCGAATGGGCCCCTAGGGCCAGCCCGCCGGGGTAGGCCTCGGTGGGGATGAAGCCGCGCAGCTGGCTGGGGCCGGGCGCGCCGGCGCGGGTGGCGGCCGGGCCCAGCGCCACCACCGCCACGGCGTTGTCGAGGCCGTTGGCGACGTAGAGCGTGCGGCCGTCGGCACTCAGGGCCAGCGCGTTGGGTGAGTCGCCGCCGTAGCCGGGTGGGCCGGGCAGCAGCTGCACCGCAATGGTTTCGCGCACGCGCAGGCTGGCCGCGTCGAGCACGCTCACCGCGTCGCTGTTGCCGTTGGCCACGTACACCGTCTGCCCGTCGGGGCTGGCCAGCACGGCGTTGGGGTGCAGGCCCACGGGCACCTCGCCGGCCGGTTGCCCGGTGGTTTGGCTGAGCACCGTCACGGTGCCTTGGCTGAGGGCGCCGGTCCTAGGGTCGATGTAGGCGCGGCCGTAGGGCACGCCCGCCACCTCGTGGTGCAGGGTATCGGTGGGCAGCGGCCCGCCCCAGTTGCTGACGAATACCCGGCCGCCGGCTACGGCCACGCCGTAGGGCGCCACGCCGGTGGCCTGGGTCCAGACGCGCTGCCCGGTGGCCAGGTCGAGCTTGGCGAGCTGGTTGTTGCCATTGAGCACCACGTAGAGGTAGCGCCGGCCGCCCTCGGTGGTCAGGGCCAGGTCGTTAGGCAGGGCGAGCGGCGCCTTTGCCGGGGCCATTGGCAACACGCGCTGCACATGTAGTCGCCCGCCGGCGTACTCGGCCTCCAGCACGCCGCCCTGGCGGGTTTGGCCGTTGTCGGCGCTCCAGTACAGGCGGGTGGTGGCGCCGTCGCGTAGCACCTTCAGGCCCGCGTAGGTCGTGACCATGCCCTTGGTGCGCGGGTCGTCGGCGTAGGTCCAGCGCGTGAGCACGGCCCGCCGCGCCGTGTCGATGATGGCCACGCCGTAGCGGTCCTCCACGGCCAGCAGCGGCGTGTCGGGCACCAGCGCCACGTCGAGGGCGTGGTTTTCGACGTCGGCGCTGCCGTAGGCGACCACGTGGCCAGCGGGGTCGAGCAGGCGGTTGTAGGGCATGAGCACCGGCAGGTGGGTGTTGTGCAGGGTGCTGTCGTCGTAGAGGCTGTGCTGGGTGGCCTGCTCCGGGCTCAGCCGGCCGGGCTTTTGCTGCGGCCCCGAGCAGCCCAGCAGGCTCAGCAGCAGGCACCCTAGGGCCCCGGCATATGCGGTACGTTGTGTAGTCATGGAGGCAATGAGTTCAGCCGGCGGGTTTATTACCGCTGGCCCTAGCCCTAGGGGCCACGTGGGCGCAAAAGTGGCCCAAAGACGCCCGCCGCCCGTCAAAGTCGCCTAACGGGCGCGGACAGTGGGGCTAGCGGTGCAGCTTGCGCTGGCGCAGGTAGGCCAGCAGTTCGGCGGGGCGGTCGGTTTGGAGGAGGGTGGCGCCGTGGGCCAGCAGCCAGCCCCAGCCGTCGGCGGGGCGGTTTTCTTCCACGCTGCGCTCGTCGTCGTGGCCCGCGTCGAGGCTAGCCCAGAGGCTATTGTACCAGATTTTGGAGCCCGTGGCCGGGATGCTTTGGTAGGCGGAGTGCAGCAGGGCGCTGTCGGTGGGGAAGTTCAGCTCGTAGGCCACGGGCCGGAGCTTGGTTTCGTACTCGCGCAGCACGGCAGTGGCCTCGGGCTTCTGCAAGTCCACGATGGGCATGTACAGCAGCTGGCTGGTGAGTAGGGCGCCGTGCTCGGCCTTTACCTTGTCGTAGGGATAAGCCGACTTGATGACGGCGTGGTCTACGGTGCCGGTTTTTACCAGCACCTCGTAGGCTTCCTGGAAGTAGTCGTAGCCCTTGTCGATATTCACCATCACGCGCCCCTTGGCCGCCAGCATACACTGCTCGAAGCTGGGGATGCGCTGCCGGGTGGGGCCGCCGTGGGCACTCTTGAGGGTGAGCTGCTGCAACTCGGCCCAGGTGTAGTCGGCCGGGCGGCCGTGGCCGCTGGTGGTGCGGTCCAGGGTTTGGTCGTGCAGCAGGATGAGCACGCCGTCCTTCGACTTTTTCAAGTCAATCTCCACCATATCGACCCCTAGGGTAATGGCCGACTCGATGCCGCGCAGCGAGTTTTCGGGCTCGTGGCGCCAATCGGCGCGGTGCGCCACCACCAGCACCTGCTTGCTCTTGGGGTCTTTGAGGGTGCGAATGATGGCCTGGACCGGTTGCTGCGCCAGGGCCGGACCGCCTAGCAGGCTCAGCAGCAAGCCGGCCGCTAGTAGATAACAAGAACGTAGCATGTAGGTGGTGGTAGTCGCTCAGCGCGGAGAGATGTAGCGCCAAGCTCCAGCTTGGCAGCCCGTGGAGGGCGAGTCGTTCAACGATTCACCAAGCTGGAGCTTGATGTTACACCCCGGCTCGCCCGTCCGCAACTCACTAATACCCCGGATTTTGGTACATGCCGGTGGGGTTGAGCTTGGCCTCGTTGAAGGGGATGGGGTAGTAGTAGTCCTTGAGGCCGAAGTTGCTGAGCTGCGCGGCGCCGTAGTCGGCCTGGCTTTTCGCGCGGAAGTAGTCGGTCAGCTCCTGCGGGGTGAAAGTGCGCAGCAAATCAAACCAGCGGTGGTTTTCGAAAGCCAGCTCCACGCGGCGCTCGTGCAGGATGGCCAGGCGCAGGGTGGGGTACTTGGCGCTGTAGGCGGGGTTGGCGCTGGCGGCGGCGTAGCTGGGCAGCCCGGCCCGGTTGCGCACCTGGTCGAGGTAGCCGATGGCGGTGGCCGCGTCGCCGAGGTAGTTGTTGACTTCGGCCAGCATCAGGATAACGTCGGCGTAGCGCAGCAGCAGCCAGTCGTTGCCGCCGTAGCCGCTGGTGCCGGCGGCGGCGCTCACGTCGCGGTACTTGGTGATGAAGTAGTCCTTCACCACGGCCGCGTTGGCGTACTTGATGGAGAAATCCTTGCGCAGGTCGCCGGCTTCGTAGTCTTTTACCAGGTCGGGCTTCACGTTGCCGCCCACGCCGGTGTTGGTGCGCTGCGAGTTAATGGTTTCGCCCTGCGCCTGGTAGTTGGCCGCAATGCGCGACGAGTAATTGATGTCGCCCTGCCGGTATACGATGCGGAAGATGGCCTCGGGGTTGCTGGCCTTCTTGCTCACGTCGAACACGTCGGCGTAAGCAATTTCCTTCAGCAGCCCAAAGCTGCGCTTGCTGTAGGCGGCCGTGAGGTAGGTTTTGGCCTGGTTGAGGTTGGTGGTGCGGCCCGCCTGGTCGAGGGTCAGGGCCATGGTCAGGTACACCTTGCCGAGCAGGGCGTTGGCGGCCACCTTGGAGGCGCGGCCGGTGTTGGCAGCGGCTTGCACGTCGGGCAGGGGGCTGGCGATGACGTCCTGCAAGTCCTTTACAATCTGTGCGTACACCGTCTCTTTCTTTTCGCGGAAGGTGTTAGTCAGCACGGCGTCGGGGGTGGTGAGGGGCTGCGTCACCAGCGACACGTCGCCCCACTCGCGCACCAGCCGGAAGTAAATCAGCGCCCGCACAAACTTGGCCTCAGCCTGGTACTGCGCCTTGGTGGTGGGCTGGCCGTAGGGCACGGTTTCGGAGCCGGCCAGCACGAAGTTGGCGCGCGTGATAATCTGGTAGAGGGCCGTCCAGTGCGACTGCAGGTAGGAGTTGGTGGGCAGCAGCGAGAAGTTGTTGAACTGAAAGGGCTCGCCGGCGTTCGACTGGGTGTCGTTGGTGCCGGTGTTGTCGGAACGCTGCTCCGAGTACAAGTCGCTGCCCTCGGCCACGCCGCTGTTGTCGCGCAGGGCCGCGTACACGCCGTTGAGGGCCAGCAGCACGTCGTTCTCCGACTGGAAGTAGCTGGCGGCGGGCAGGGCGTTGGGGTTATTCTCGACCAGGAAGTCCTTTTTACAGGAGCCCAGCAGCAGCAGGCCGCCCAGCAGCCCTAGGGAGGTGATAGTAGGTAGAAAGCGCATGGGGTATAGTTGTTTATAGTTCAGGCTGAAAGCAGGCGGCGGGACCCCACCCCCTAAAAAGACACCCGCACGCCCACGTTGTAGCCGCGCGCCAGCGGGTACTTGCCGTAGTCCACGCCGGGGGCGAGGTTGGCGCCGTTGTTATAGTCCACCTCGGGATTGTAGCCCTTGTATGTGGTGAGGGTGAACACGTTATTGGCGTTCAAGTACACGCGCAGGGCGCTCACCCGCACCCGGCTCAGCAGGCTGGTGGGCAGGTTGTAGCCTAGGGTGAGGTTGGAGCAGCGCAGAAACGAGCCGCTCTGCAGGTAGAAGGTCGAGAGGCGGGTGCTGTTGCTTTGGGTGCCGCCGCGCGAGGCCCGGTACACGCGCCCGTCGCCGGGCTCGGCCTCCGAGCGGTAGCGGTTGGCCACGTCGGCGTACTGGTTGCCCGAGCCCTCCATGTTGTAGAGGTAGTAGTCTTGCCCGTCGAGCACCTGGTTGCCGTACACCCCGTTGAAGCCGGCGTTGAAATCCAAGGCCTTGTAGCTGGCGCTCAGCGAGAAGCCGTAGGTGAACTTGGGGTAGGGCGAGCCGATGACCTGCTTGTCGGCGTCGTTGATGACGCCATCGCCGTTCACGTCCTGGAAAATCAGGTCGCCGGGGCGCAGCGGGTTCGTGGAGGCCGTGGAGCGGGGCGGGCCCTTGCGCTCGTAGCCGGCCGGGAACGACTGGGTGGCGGCGTTGTACACGGCGTTGTCGGCGGCGATGTTGGCCACGTCGGCCTGGCGCACCATGCCCACCACCCGGTAGCCGTAGAACATGCCCACCGGCTGCCCCTGCTGCGTGATGTGGGTGAGGTAGGAGCGCTCGGCCCCGGCCACCGTGATGGTGTTGGCCCCGCCCATGTCCTGCACCAGGTTGCGGTTGAAGGAGATATTGCCGCTCAAATTCAGGTTGAAGTCCTGGGTGGCCACCGCCCGGCCATCCACCTGAAACTCCAGGCCCTGGTTGCGGATGCGCGAGTCGCGCAGGTTGGTGAGGATGCTGGTAGTGCCCGAAATAGCCGAGATGGGCTGGTTGAACAGCAGGTTGTAGGAGTGACTGAGATAGGCGTTGGAGATGATATTGAGCCGGTTGTGCAGCAAGCCCAGGTCCAGGCCCACGTTGAACTGCGAGGTCGATTCCCACCCTAGGCGCTGGTCCTTAATGGCGCCGGGGTAGTAGGCAGTCTGGATGGTGCCCGTGCCGAATACCGCGCCCGTGGGGCTGACAATGGTTTGCTGGTAGCCGTAGAGCGGAATGTTGTAGTTGCCGGTGAGGCCCCAACTGCCGCGCAGACGCAGCGTGGAGGCCTCGCCCAGCCAGTTGTGGTAGAAGCTCTCGTTGGAGATAGTCCAGCCCGCCGACAGCGAGGGGAAGCTGCCGTAGCGGTTCTGGGGCCCGAAGCGCGATGAGCCGTCGGTGCGGAAGGCGGCCGTCAGGAAGTAGCGCTCGTCGTAGTTGTACTGCACCCGCGCCAGGTACGAGAGCAGCGTTTCTTCCTGCTTGCCGGTGCCCGTAAAGCCCACGCTGCTGGTGGTGGCGCTCTGGAAGAAGTTGGTGGGGTCGGCGCCCTTGGCCGTAATCTCCTGGATGGCGTCGTTCTGGAAGCCCTGCGCCGACACGCTAATCTGGTCGAGGTTGGTTTGCTGGGCAGTGTAGCCCACCAGGCCGTTGAGGCTGTGCTTGCCCAGCTGCTTGACGTAGGTGGCCGTGAACTCCCCTAGGACGTTCTGGGTGTTGAGCGTGAGGGCCGTAGCCGTGGCCGCCGCAATGGCCTGGGGCGAGTAGGGCGGGTTGTTGCCGCTGCTCAGGCTGGTGGGCAGGTAGTACTCATACTTTTCCGAGTAGGTTTGCAGGCCCACGTTGGCCTTGGCCACCAGGCCCGGCAGAATCTCGAAGCTGGCCGTGCCGTTGTAGGTGCCGCGCAGGCCCTTGCGGGTGATGTTGGTTTCCTGGGCCAGGGCCACCGGGTTTTCGATGGTCTGGTAGCCGTAGGCCGACTGCTGGGCGGCCACCTCGTTCTTCACCAGGTTGCCGTTGTCGTCGTAGGCCCGGAAGGTAGGCGGGTAAATCAGGGCCCCTAGGATGGGCCCCTGGTTGAAACGGCCCTCCTGCACCTCGCGGTTGTTGGTGGAGGTCACAAACAAGTTAGCGCCCACCTTGAACCGCTTGCTCACGTCGGCGTCGATGTTGGCCCGGAAGTTCACCCGGTCCTGCTTGGTGGCCACGATGATGCCCTGCTGGGTCTGGTAGTCGCCGCTGAGCAGGTAGCGCACCCCGGCGTTGCCGCCCGAAAACGTGAGATTGTGGCGGTTGAAGGGCGCCGTGCGGTACAGCTCGTCCTGCCAGTCGGTGTTGTACTTGGGCGTAATCAGCGACTGGGTGGCGAAGTTGTAGATGTCGGGCGGGATGCTCACCGAGCTGGCGTTGCCCACCCGCGCGATGCGCGTGGCGTTGTCGTCCGAGAACATGGCGTCGGTCCAGGGCTGGCCGCTGTTCTGCACCAGGTCGCGGTAGGTGTTGTTGCGCCCGTCAATCATGAGCTGCGCAAAGCCGCTGGCGTCGAGCAGTTTTACCTTGTGTGCCAGCTGGTTAAGGCCGAACTGGTACTCGTAGTCGAGCCGACCCTTGCCCTCTTTGCCGCGCTTGGTAGTGATGAGCACCACCCCGCCCGAGGCCCTGGAGCCGTAGATGGCCGCCGAGGCCGCATCCTTCAGGATGTCGATGCTCTCGATGTCGTTGGGGTTGATAAACACGTCGTTGGCCGCCGGGAAGCCGTCGATGACGTAGAGCGGGTCCGAGCTGGCGTTGATGGAGCCTACGCCCCGCACCCGGATTTTGGGGCTCACGTAGGGCGCGCCGCTCACCTGCGAGGCCTGCACTCCGGCCAGCTTGCCCACCAGCGCCTGCCCTAGGGTGGGGGCGGTGGTGTTCAGCTCCTTGGCCTTCACGTCGGCCACGGCCCCGGTCAGGTCAGAGCGGCGCAGGGTCTGGTAGCCCACGGCCACCACCTCGTTGAGCTGGTTCACGTCGCCCTTGAGCTGCACGGTGAGCGGGCTTTGCGCACCCACCACCACTTCCTGCGCTACGAAGCCCACCGACGACACCACCAGCGTAGCACCGGGCGCTACTTCGAGCGCGAACTTGCCGGCTGCGTCGGTGGCCGTGCCGTTGTGGGTTTGCTTCTCAATCACGTTGGCGCCGGGCACGGGCTGGTTCTGCTCGTCAACCACGGTGCCGGTAATGCGCACCAGCGGCCGGGCCGGGCGGATGAGTTGGATGCCGCCGGCGCGGGCAGCGGCGGGCAAGCTGCCCACGGAAAGCAGCCCCAGTAGCAGCGGGCCTAGGGCACGGGTGTAGCGTTGCATGTCAATAAAAGTGAGGGAGTTAGGTTGCAAAAAAGGGTGGAGCCGCCGCGAGCGCGGGGGCGGACCGCGCTACCAGGCCAGGCGCACGAAGTGCGCATTGGCCGTGCGCGAGGAGGTGACGGCCAGGCCCCGGGCCTCGTCGCCGAGCAGCGTGAAGCCTTCCAGCTCGTCGGTTTTGTCCACGTCCACGACCTGGCGCACGACTTCGTGGCCGGCCGCCATCGACTGGGCCAAGTCCACGAACGTGAAGCGCCAGCGCCGGCCCTCCACCTGGTTCTGGATGAGCACCAGCGTGCCCCTGGCGGGCACCCACAGCATGTTTTGTACCCAGGGCGAGCAGGTGAACTTGCCCGCCAGCACGCCCGGCTCGCTGGTGCGGTGCGCCTGAGCCAGCCGGGCCGGGTCGTAGAGGCGCACTTCGTTGCCGTGGTTGCCGTAGTCGGCGGTGGCCACGTACCACTTGCCCCGGTACTGCACGTACTCGGGCCGCGAGCCCTGGATAGCCGCGTCATCCTCAATGGTTTGGCGCAGGTTGCCATCGAGCGTGCCGGTGCGCAGCAGCCCCGCCCAGTCGAGGCAGTAGATAACCGCCCGCCACTGCGTGCCCTCCGGGTTGAGGCGGATGCTATTGCCTAGGAAGGTGGGCCCCTGCCCGTGCCAGGCCAGCCCGGTGGGGTGGTTGATGACGTCTTGGCCGCCAACCGTCAGCTTAATTTCCTGCCCGGTGTAGCGCAGCGAGTCGGGCCCGGCCGCGTAGGCCCGAATGACGCCCACCTCCCGGTCGCCGTAGAGGTAGAGCCGGCCCTGCTGGTAGCTGGCACCCTGGCAGGCCCCTAGGGCCGGCACGGTCATGGAAGTCTGCACGGTAAGCGCGACCGGGCTAAGAGAGGAAAAGAGGCCCGCCAGGCTGGTTAGGAAGGGGAGGAGTAGCTTCATAGGCTAGCGCTGCGTAGGGTCGTTCCGCTCGGTTCGTCTGCTCGTGGCTCTGCGTACTAGCTGGCGCCGTTTGTGGGTGCAAAGGACTTTAGCCGGGATTACTTGAACTTTATCCGGGTATTGCCCCGCCGTTATGTTTGCGTCGGCGCCCCCAAAAGGCTCAACTACCGTAGGTGGCGGCCGTAGTGGGCAGTAGCGGGCGCGGGCCAGCCGGCGCAGCAGCCGGCTGGCCCGCGCCCCGCATTTCGCTGATGACCCCACGTTTTCTACCCGCGCTGCTTAGCCTGCTGCTACTGAGCCGCCTGGGGGCCGGCCAGCCGGCCGTGCCGCACCCCGCCCCAGCCCGCGCCGACTCCCTCATTACTGCCAAGGCCTTTCCGCTGCTGGCGTGGTTTGAAGCCCGGCCAGCCTTGCAGCAGGCGCTGCGGGCCGCGCCGGGCTTGCAGCAGGTGGCGCGTCGGCAGGCGCAGCGCAGCGCGCGGGCCCTGGCCCAGCCAGTAGCCTCGCACTACGCCGACTCGCTCACCTGGCAGCCAGCCGAGGTGCGGGCGGTGGGGCAGCAGCTGCAAGCGCTCTACAGCGGCCAGCCCGCGTTTCGGGCGGCGATGCTGCCGGTGCTGGCCCGCTACCCGCTGTATGCCGGCCAGCCCGATACCGCCGTGCTGCGCCACGCCTGGCAGGATGCCGCCTTAGGCCTCAACCGCATCATGCGGGTGTACTTGGCCAACGCCGCCCCGCGCTACCCGGCCATTGATTCCAGCAGTTTCCCGCGCCACGATGCCGCCCTGGCCCGGCAGGTAAGCCAGCAAGTAGCCCCGCTGGTCAGTGCCAGCCGCCGCAAGCCGACCTTATTCTACGCGCTGCCGCTGCAAGCTGCCTTGCTGGCCCTGCGCCTCAACGGCCGCGATGAGGCCGCCCGCTACGAGCCGCTGCGCGGCGGCCTCAATGCCGCGCCCAGCGCCGCGGCGGCCCGCACCGCCTGGGCCCGCTACCCCTACCAGGCCATCCTGGTGCCGGGCAGCGGCCCCGAGCAGCCGGGCATGGCCCTCGACTCGGCCGGGGCCTACCGCTGCCGGCTGGCGGCGGCCAGCTACCGGGCAGGGCAGGCGCCATTCGTGGTGGTGTCGGGCGGGCACGTGCACCCCAACAAAACGCCCTACTGCGAGGCCGTAGAGATGAAGAAGTACCTGGTGGGCACCCTGGGCCTGCCCGCCGCGGCCGTGTTCATCGAGCCCCACGCCCGCCACACCACCACCAACCTGCGCAACACCGCCCGGCTGCTGGCCGCCGTGGGCGCCCCGCCCACGCAGCCGCTGCTCGTCGTCACCGATGCCGCCCAGAGCCGCTACATTCTGGGCATGGAGGCGCGCTGCCGCCGCGAGCTGGGCTACGTGCCTTACCGCAGCTTACAGCGCCTTTCCGAAACAGCCAATAGCTGCTTGCCCATGCCCGAAGCTGCCCAGCCCGACCCTTTCGACCCGCTCGACCCCTAGAAGTGTAAATTAGGCAGCGTATTTATCGTTAGGGCTCTCAACTGCACATACTAGGAATAGGTATTTTTTGCGTGTGCCGCCACCACATTGGTGTACCCAGAAATCGCAGAATCTGCAGCAACGTGTTCGGAACACAATGCTTTTAACAAATCAAAGCGTCGTAGACGTGAGGGATAAGGCAGTAAAAGCTGGGTGAGAATAGTAGTTTACATGTTTTACCTGTAAGCAAAAACGCCCTGTAAATACACGATTTACAAGGCGTTTCAAGCATGTGGTGGTAGTCTGGACGGGGAGTTTATTCGCTTAGTTCCCCGCGCCAACCTCCTCTAAAACCTGCGTAGGCTGTCAAGGCTCTTTTGGCACGCCCGGCTACTCGCTACCGGGCGGAGCTAGGCAGGCCGTTGCCACCCTTTTTACTACCCGTTTGGCCGCTTTTACTCCACTACTAGCTTGCTACTGGTACCGCCGGCGCGCACGTGGTAAAGGCCCGCGCTCAGACTGCTAATGTCAAGGTGCCCTTGCGCGGGTACCGCGGCCTGTAAGCAGCAGCGGCCCGTTACGTCAAAGATGCTCACCGGGCTGCCGGGCGCCAACTGCGGCAAGTGAACTTGGCCACGAGCGGGGTTGGGGTAGAGCGGTAGATTGGCAGTGGCGGTAGCAGCGCGCGTAGCCAGGGCAGTAGCGGGGAAAGCGTAAATACTTACGTCCGTATCCGTCACGGCATAAACCAAGTTGTTAGCCGCGACCAGCGCGTTAGCGCCCTGGCTGGCAGGGTCCGTGGCCACGATGGGTGCCCCGCCGCTGGCCGGCAGGTAGTAGGCGCGTAGGGGCTCGCGGCTGCTGGCTACGGCCGGGATGTAGGGGCTGGTTTCGCCCACGGTGTAAGCGAATTGCCCCTGCAGGGCCACGCGCGTACCGTAGGAGCCCGGCAACTCGCGGATAAGGGCGGGCTGCAGGAGCGTAGCCAGTGAATATATGCGCAGGGTATTGCTGGGCACGCTGCCCACGTACTGCGGCTGGGCCAGACCCACGGCCAGCGCCCCGCTGGCCGCGCTAATGGTACCAACCCGCGTAGCAGACGAACTGACGGGCGCAGCAGGATTGGTAATATCCACCGTGGCAAACACGCCGTTGCCGTACTGCACGTACAGCGTATTGCCACTAGCGCACAGGCTTAAAATGCCACTTAGTGAGTAAGGCAAGTTGATGTTCTTGACCTCGCTCAGGTAGGAACTGTAAATGGGCCCCGTGCGGTTGTAGACGCGCAAAATAAGGCCGTTATCGCTGACGGTGTAGAGGTAATCGCCACTGGCCGCCAAGTGCGTTTCGTCCCCGCCCACGCTTAGTACGTGACCAATGAGAGCGGGGGCACTCGGGTTTTGCACGTTGAGGGCCAGCGTGGACTCCGAATGGGGAGTCGTATACGAGGTGGGGTAAGAGCTAACGTAGAGCGTGTGGTTGCTAACTACGGCGTAGCGAAAGGGTAGCGGGGGCGTATTTGCCGTTGGCAAGGCAAGGCGACTAAGCTGGCGCGGGCTGGCTGGCGTGCTCACGTCGTAGGTGAGCAACTGCGACTCGCCGGCGCTGGCCGTCAGCACGTAGGCTGTGGTGCCGTCAACGGCCAGCGCGGTGCCGATGGTCGGGAGCGAAATGCTGCCGAGCTTTTGGAGCAGGGCCTGGGCGCGGGCGTTGAGCCCGCCGGCAAGTAGTAAGGGAAATAGGAGGTAGCGTAGACGCATAGGGAAAAGGAAAAGGTGGTAGGATAGAGGCTTTCTGAAAGCAAGGATTAGGCTGCCTGCGAATGCGTTGCATCGGGTGGGGTCGCGCTCGGATTTTTGGCCACCTTCCAAGCCGTTTTGCGGTAGGTTTCTACGAGTTCCACCTCGTCCCCACCGGCGTAGCGGTTGAAGCTGTTCTCCGTCTTATGGCCAGGCCTAGGGGGCAGCACTTCTCGATAAGGGCCACCGGCCGGAATACGTCGTCGTCGAAGGAAAAAATTACGCACACCTTCTGGGTCTTGCCGGCCTTGAGGCGCACGACGTGGTGCACGTAGTCCAGCTGGCACGGGGCCAGGCGGTTAGCATCGGAGATGCGCAGGCCCAGGTAGGCGCATGCAAAAACTTGTCGCGGGCGCGCTCCAGCGTGCGCAGGCGCTCCGGCACCCGGTAGTCGGCCACCTGGCTGCGGCGTTGGCCTCGGCGGCGGGGCTGCTGGCTGGCCTGCTCATCAAAGCTAGCGAAGCCCTGGCACACCAACTCGCGCGCCTCAGCCGTGTAGAAGTCCAGCGCCGCGATGGCCAGCAACTCGGCTTGGGTGAGGGCGTCGGTGCCGGTGGGCTCGTCGGGCGCCTCAAGCTTGTGCCACTTGCTGCTTACCTCCAGGCCGTTGTCCTTGCACCAGGCCAGAAAAGTTTTGAAGCCCCAGCTGTGCTTGCCGAAGGTGTTAAGACCCTGACCCCGCTGCTGGAAAAAGCACTCCTGACCCCGCTGGTAAAAGGCCTTGGTCATGCCCAGTAGCGTCAGCTCGTGGCCGGTGGCCTGGCTAAACTCCAGCAGTACGGCCAGGGTGTTGGCTAGGCTATCGAGGTAGACCTTACTCAGGCGCTGGCCGGTGCGCAAATCCATTTGCCGGCTCTGCTCGCCCAGCCACTGGTCGTAGTAGCTCGTGAAAGTGGGTGGGGGCGGGGCCGGCAGCGGGGGCAACTCCGCTACCTGAGTGGTTAGCTGGCGTAGCGGCGCAGAATCTCAGTCTTCACGGCGCTGGGGCCAGGTGCTAGCCGGCAAGCAGGACCTCGTGGTGGGCTGCGTGCTCGGCGTCGGTGTAGGCTTGCAGCACGGCGTTGGCGGTGTCTGCCTAGCGGCCGGCCGTGCCCATTTTGGCCTTAGGTGGCTCGCGTTTGGCGTCCCAGTCGGCCGCGAAGCACTTCTGGCCGCTGCGCAGGCACTTCGAATCCTGGCAGAAGGTGAGCTGGATGCGAGCCTGGCTGGTGCGACTGGCCCGCTCGGTAAGTAGTTGGCGGATGACTTCCATATGGGGGGCAGGCAAAGTACGCGCGCTGGCGCTACCCGGTGCAAATCAGCCGCTAGGCGGCGTGAACGCTGGCCGCGCGCTCGAGGGCGGCCAGCACGTCCTGGAGTTTAGCCTGCGCGGCGGGCGTTCGGGCAGCGGGCTGGTGTAGGCTGTCCCGGCGCTGGATGAGCCAGCTCACGGCGTCTTCCACATCCGTGAAGATGGTAGCCTCAAGCCGGGGCAGCCAATTCATCACGGTTTTGATGAGCGTCAGGCCCGCAAGTTCGGGCGAGCACACCCAGGCCATGTGCCGTACGCCAGCCAGCGGCAGGTGGGGCATAAAGTGGAAGGCCAACCAGGCGCCGACCTCCAGGCCCACGCCCGTGAGCGAGGTGTTGTTGTTGAGCACCCGCGCGTAAGGCCGCGTGAGGGTGCAGCGCGCCAACTCCGCGCAGGCTCGCTGCGCCACGGGCAGGGTAATCTCGCCCTCCCACTCTATGTAGAGCCAGTCGTTCCAGGTGTCGTGATAGATGCTGACTTGAGGGACGCAGCAGAGCAGGTGCAGGTGCATGGGAAAGCGGCAAGCTTAGTACCCGCAAAGCTCTGCCTATAAGCTCAGCATTAAAATAGTGTTATAATGCAAAAGGCCCTTGCCGGTAGTGGCAAGGGCCTTTTACGCCAGTACGCAAGCGCAACTATTCGGTGAACGGACCTAAATAGAGGGCAAACACAGCAGCAAAGGTTTGACAGTATCCACCTGGCGGCCGGCCGCGCCGGTCTTATCCTTTAGCAGCTCACGCTTGCTGTCCCAGTCGGCCGTAAAGCACTTCTGGCTACTGCGCAGGCGCAGCGAATGTCAGTTTAAGTCTCGCCAACAAGCGTCAATAGGTAGGCTGATACTCAGCTGTTTCCCGACGTGCCAGCACCCCTAGGCCCGCTAGATGCCAACTTTTCAGTTGTCTTGTTTATCGCGGGAAATGAGATTTCCTGTTTACTCCCTGCTAAAAATCAATTTATTCATCTCAACTAGCAATTATGTCTCTGCTGACGTTCCCGGTAAATAAAAAACCCCTGTAAGTAGTTAACTTACAGGGGTTTTTGCAAACGAATTGCGGTCTGGACGGGACTCGAACCCGCGACCTCCGCCGTGACAGGGCGGCATTCTAACCAACTGAACTACCAAACCGTTTGCTTGGCGGAAAGCGTTGCCGTTTTCCGTTTTGGTGGTGCAAAGGTAGGGCTAGAAAAATGGGCGTTGCAAGCAGGCTGCTAAAAAAAGTGCCTTGGCGACGACTGGCAACCACGTTGGTGCTTGTTTGTCAGGCTGAAAAATTTTGAGTGCGGCGGCTGGCAAGGGATGTTTTACCTTTGCGGCCCGGCTTTCGAAGCCATTTTTAGCTCGCCATTCGCTTTCCAGCCCACCGTTCTTATGCTGCTCGATTTTGAACAACCCATTGCCGCCCTCGAAGAAAAGCTGCGCCAGATGCAGCAGCTGGCCCAAGAGAGCGAGGTGGACGTAAATGAGGCCGCCACCGCCCTAGAGGCCCGCATCAAGTCCCTCAAAAAGGAAACCTACGCCAACCTGACCCGCTGGCAGCGCGTGCAACTCTCGCGCCACCCCGAGCGGCCCTACACCCTCGACTACGTGGAGGGCATGACCACCAAGTTCGTGGAACTGCACGGCGACCGCACTGTGGCCGACGACAAGGCCATGGTGGGCGGGCTGGCCGAGCTGGGCGGGCGCCCGGTGATGATAATCGGGCAGCAGAAGGGACACAACACCAAGCAGCGGCAGTTTCGCAACTTCGGCATGCCCAACCCGGAGGGCTACCGCAAGGCCCTGCGCCTGATGAAGCTGGCCGAGAAGTTCAACGTGCCCATCATCACGCTCATCGACACGCCGGGCGCGTTTCCGGGCCTCGAAGCCGAGGAGCGAGGGCAGGGCGAGGCCATTGCCCGCAACCTCAAGGAGATGTTTATGCTGAAGGTGCCCGTGATTTGCGTCATAATTGGCGAGGGGGCGAGCGGTGGGGCTCTGGGCATCGCCATCGGCGACAAGGTGCTGATGCTGGAAAATACTTGGTACTCAGTGATTTCGCCCGAATCGTGCAGCAGCATCCTGTGGCGCTCGTGGGACTATAAGGAGCAGGCGGCCGAGGCGCTCAAGCTCACGGCCACCGATATGCAGAAGGCCGGCCTGGTCGATGGCATCATCAAGGAGCCCCTAGGGGGGGCGCACACTGATAAAAGCCAGATGATTGCGACCCTGAAGAAAACCTTGCTCAAGATCCTGAAGGAGCTGGATGCCGTGCCCGCCGAGGAGCGTATTTCGCAGCGCATCGACAAGTTTTCGGCTATGGGCGTGTTTAACAATTAATAGTTATCAATTAATAGTTGACAAATAGAAAATTGTTAAGTGCTAAATGCTGATTGTTGAATGAAAATCCACGCGCTCGATACGGGGCTGTTTAAGCTCGATGGCGGGGCCATGTTTGGGGTGGTGCCCAAAAGCATGTGGCAGAAGCTGAACCCGCCCGACGCCCACAACATGTGCACCTGGGCCATGCGCTGCCTGCTGGTGGAGGATGGCCCTAGGCTGCTGCTCATCGACAACGGCATTGGCGACAAGCAGGATGAGAAGTTTCGCGGGCACTTTTACTTGCACGGTGAGGCGACGCTGGAAAACTCTTTGCGCCAGCTGGGCTACACCAGCGCCGACGTGACCGACGTGCTGCTCACGCACTTGCACTTCGACCACTGCGGCGGCTCGGTGGTGCGGCGGGCTGATGGCCAGCTCGCCACCGCCTTTGCCAATGCTACTTACTGGAGCAACCAGGCGCACTGGGGCTGGGCCACCCACCCCAACCCGCGCGAGAAAGCCAGCTTTTTGCGCGAGAACATCCTGCCCATTCAAGAAAGCGGGCAGCTGCGCTTCATCGACCCGGCCCTAGGGGTGCCGGCCGAGCTGCCGCAGCTCCGCGACATTGTGTTTGCCGATGGGCACACCGAGAAGATGATGGTGCCGGTGCTGCAGTACAAGGGGCGCACGCTGGCCTACATGGCTGATTTGCTGCCTAGCGTGGGCCACCTGCCGCTGCCCTACATGATGAGCTACGACATGCGCCCGCTAGTGACGATGGCCGAAAAAGAAGCCCTGCTGCAGCGCGCCGCCCAGGAAAACTGGGTGCTGCTGCTCGAGCACGACGCCACCCACGAGGCCTGCACGGTGGAGGTGACGGAAAAGGGCGTAAGGCTGAAAGAAACGCTGAAAATCAGTGACCTATAACGAGCGAACCGGGCGGGCCGCCCGCCTACCGCACGCATGAGCACCCACGCGCCCCCCACTAGCCACTCCGCGCCGCCCACCGGGCTCAGCCTGGCTTTGTCGGGCGGGGGCGCGCGCGGCATTGCCCACCTAGGGGTGCTGGCGGCGCTCGACGAGCTAGGGCTGCCGGTGGGGGCGCTGGCGGGAGCCAGCTCGGGCGGGCTGGCCAGCACGTTCTACGCCGCGGGCTTTGCGCCGCGCGAGGTGCTGCGGCTGCTGCAAGGCACCAGCATTCCGCGCCTGACGCGCCCCGTGTTTGGGCGCAACGGGCTGCTGGGCCTCGAGGCGGTGGGCCAGCTGCTGGCCCGGCACCTGGGGGCCGATTTGCAGTTTGAGGACCTGCGCTGGCCCCTCACGCTGGTGGCGACCGACCTGGAGGCCGGCGAGTCGGTGTACTTCAGCCAGGGGCCGGTGCTGCCGCCGCTGCTGGCCTCGTCGGCGGTGCCCATTCTGTACCGGCCCATCGAGTACCAGGGGCGGCGTCTGGTGGATGGCGGCCTGCTAAATAACCTGCCCGTGGAGCCGCTGCTGGCCCTAGGGGCGCCCGTGGTGGGGGTGCACTGCAACCCCATCAACCGCGAGGGCCGCATTCCGTCGCTGCGCCGGGTGGTCGAGCGCACGCTGCAAATCGCGCTCAGCGCCAACGTGGCCAGCCGCAAGGCCCAGTGCGCGCTGCTGCTCGAGCCGCCCGAGCTGCGCCTCTACCGCCCGCTCGATTTTCGCAAGGCCGACGAGCTGTTTGCCATTGGCTACCGCTACACGCTGGCGCAGGCGGCGGCGTTGCGGGGCTTGTTGGCGCCGGGGGCCTAGGGCGGCGGTAGACTCCTGGTTGCGGGCGCTTAGGGCCTGAGCATCAGCACTTGCCAGCTAGGCAACCAGCTTAGCGCGGGGCGTGGGTGGCGCCCGGCTCCCAACAATTGGCTAGCTTTGCGGTCTTTCGCCACTTCTTCGCGTTCATGGCTGCCCGCAAAACCTCTACGTTCTGGTACTACATCGCCAAGGCTATTTTTGGCATCACCGGCTGGCGGCAAACCGGCCAGATTCCGCCCGAAATCAAGAAAAGCATGATGATTGCGGCCCCGCACACCAGCAACTGGGACATCATCCTGGCGCGGGCGGCCTTCTACATCATGGACGTGGACGTGCGCTTCACGGTGAAGAGCGAGTGGGTCAATAACTTCTGGCTGGGCTGGCTGGTAAAGGCCATCGGGGCGCTGCCCGTCAACCGCAGCCGCAACAACAACCTGGTGGAGGGCATGGCCCAGCTCTTCAACGAGTACGACGAGCTGGTTATCCTCATCACCCCCGAGGGCACCCGCGCCTACCAGCCCAAGTGGCGCAAAGGCTTCTACTACGCCGCCGAGGCCGCCCACGTGCCCATTATCCTGGCCTTTCTGGACTATTCCAAAAAAGAAGCTGGCATTGGCCCCGTAATCTGGCCCACCGGCGACTACGAGAAGGATTTAGCGGAAATCAAAGCCTTTTACCGCACCAAAAAAGGCCGCTTCCCCGAGCAGGGGGTTAGGTAGTGGTTAACCACTAACCACTGACAAGCGCTTTCCCCAGGAACTCGGCCCCTAGGGCGCTGGCCCAGGCGCAGCGGGGCTGGCTGGCGGGGCCGGCCGCTGTAGCGCTCACCGACTCGGGCAGGTAGCCGGTGCCGCCTTGGCTGGCTTTCAGGGCTTGCACGCAGGCGCGAATTTCAGCCGCGTCGGTACTGGTGAGGCCGCGCAGCGCTACAGCTAAAGGCCAGACGGCGCCGGGCCCGGTGCGGGGGCTGCCCAGGCCCGCCACCACTGGGCCCTGGTAAAAGAAGGGGTTGGCGCTGGACAAGCTAAAGCGGCGCGTTTGCTGGTAAGCGGGGTCGTTGAGGGGCAGCGCGTCGAGGTAGGGCAGGGCCAGCAGGCTAGGAGCGGGGGCCTCATCCTGCCGCGAATAGCCCCCGTAGCCATCTACCTCGTAGGCATAGACCTGGCCTAGGGTGGGGTGGGGCACCAGTGCGTGTTGGCGCAACGCCACGGCTACCTCATCGGCCAGCTGCATCAGCTCGGTGTAGCCGGCCGGCTCGTGGTATACGTCGGCGAGCATGAGCGCGACCTGGCGTAGGCTGACGACGGCCAGGAAGTTGCTGGGCACCAGAAACGGCAGCCGCGTGGCTTCGCCGCCGGGCCCGAAGGCCGAGGTAATGAGGCCGCAGGGCCGCCCTGGGTAGCCGTAACCCCCTAGGGGCCGGGTGTCGGCGGCATCGGGGCTGGCGCGCTGGTAGTGGTAGGGGCCGGGGCCGGTTTTCAGCTGCTGCTCGCGCATGGTGCTGACTGCCAGCCCTAGGGCCCGGCGCCAGTCGGCATCAAAGGGCTGGGTGTCGCCGGTGGTTTTCCAGTAGTGGTAGGCCAGGCGCAGCGGGTAGCACAGCGCATCCAGTGCCCACTGGCGGGCGTGCACGCCGGGGAGCGGGGCCGGCTGGCCGGTTTCGGCCGGGCCCACGCGGGCGGGGTCGCGGTAAAAGGTGCTGGCGTAGGGGTCGAGCAAGAGGCAGCGCGCCTGCCGCCGAATGACGCCCGCCAGCAGCTGGCGCAGGGCCGCCTCGCGCGGGGCCAGCGCCAGGTAGGGCCACACCTGCACCGTGCTGCCGCGCAAACTCATTACGTCGGAGTCGGGCCCGCCCGCGCTCACAAACGTGTCGGGCTGGCCGCCCGCTTCGGCGTAGTGCACGTGGTTATCGAGCGTGTCGGCCAGGCAGTTGCCATACAGCCACGCCAGCTCCGGGTCGGGCACCCGGGCCCCAAACTCCGCAATGGCTGCTTCCACGGCGACGCTCTGAAACCGGCGCTGCCCCGGTGCCGGGCGCACCACTGGCAGCGCCGCCGCGCCCGCCCGCGCCTGCCCCGCAAGGGCAGCGCCCGCGGCTAGCAAGGTAGGGTGGCGCACAAACGCGCGGTGGGTAGGCATGAGCAAACGGAGTAGAAACGCTGGAAATAGCCGGCGCAAAGGTCCGCAAAAAAGGCCGCCCAGCATGGGCGGCCTTTTTTGCGTAACAAGAGGCCTAGGGCCGGGTGGAAAAGGAAACGGGGTGGAGGCGCCGCGCGGGCTTACTGCTTGGTGAAGCGCCGCAGTAGGGCCGGCTGGTCGCCCTGGGCGGGCACGCTCAGCAGGTATAGGCCGCCGGGCAGGCTGCTTACGTCGAGCGGACCGCTGGCCAGCTGGCCGGCGCGCACCACTTGCCCTAGGGTATTCAGCAGGCGGAAGGGCCGGCCGGCCAGGGCCGGGGCCACGGCCAGCGTGAGCGGGCCCGTGGTGGGGTTGGGGTAAAGGGCCAGCTGCTCGTCGTTGGCGGCGCTGGCGGTGGCCAGGGCCTCGCCCACGCGGGCCGTGCCCTGCTTGCTGATGCGCACCCAGTTAAGGTTGTAGCCCCCGGTTTGGGCGTAGATGCCGAAGTTGTAAGTGCCGGCGTTGATGGTGACGGTTTTCGAGACGGTGGTCCAGCTTTGCCAGCCGCCAGTGCCAGGGATGCTGGTGTTGCCAAACTGGATATTACCCGCGTTCAAATCGGCCGAAATGGTGCCGCCGTTGGCCCCGCTGGCCACGCGGTACTCAATGAGGTAGGTGCCGGTGGTGGGGAAGTTGATGCTGTTCCACACCAGGTAGTCGCCCTGGTCGATGTAGCCCATGTCCTGGCCGCCGCCCGTGTCCGAGCAGGTTTCGACCTGCATCCCGTTGTTTACGTTGGCGGCCTCGGCCTCCAGCTGCTTGCTGAAGGTGCCGCCCGCGCCGCTCTGGATTTTGAGCGAGCTTGCCTGGTCGTTCCAGTTGCCCGCGCCTAGGGCGTTGTTAACCAGGCAGCTGTTGTTGCCGGTCACGCCTAGCGCGGCGCCCCCAAAGTTGTCGTCGGCATACAGCGTGACGGAGTAGCCGCTGCTCACTTGTAAGGACGAGATGTCGTCGTTGGCAATGCCTTTGGCTTGGAGCTGGCTGAGGGTGTAGGTGCCGGCGGGCAGGCTCACGGCGGTGCCGCCGTAGTTGCAGTCCTTGTAGAAGGTAGCTACGCCCCCGGTGCCGCCGCTCTGGCCCGCAAAGCCGCCCCAGGTGGCCAGCACTTTGGTGGGCTGCGGCGTTTGCAGCGTGCTCGACTGGTCGGCCACGTCGTCGTAGGCGAAGCCGTAGCTCAGGTTATCGACGCTGATGCCCGGCAGGTGCCAAAAGCGGGCGTAGTAGTTCATCGGCGCCGTTTGGTAGAACCTGCTTACGTTGTAGAAGTCCTGCTGGCCAGCTGCCCCGCTGGCCGTGCTGATGGCGTGGCGATTGACGGCCGCCGTAATTTGAGCTTGCACCACCAGGTCGCAATCGCCGTCGCTGTTGCGCTGGGCCAGCACGCCTTTGCCCTCGAAGGCCTCCTGGGTGGTGGGCTCGCGGGTGATGATGCCCGTGCGCCCGTTGTAGGCGCCCGACTGGCCCACTACCACTAGGCGGTTGTCGCTGCCCACCCGGCCTTTAAAGACGCCCGCGTTGCCAGCGTTAAAAATTAAGTCCTCGCTTTTGTACTTCGCCCAGATGGCATCCAGGTAGCTCTTGAAGTAGTTGCCGTACTGCCCGGCCGCCGTGCCGTTGCTGCCATCGTAGAAAGCAGGCGTTTTGGAAGGAAACGAAATGACGCCCGTCGAGCTGTTAACAGTGCCCTGAAACTCGGTGGGCACGTTGGCCTTGTAGGCGCTCACAATGTCAGCGGCCGACTTTAGCTCGCCCGTTTTCTTGTAGTAGTTGTTGCCGGTCAGCTCCAGGCCCATCGGGTAGTTAAAGGCATCGACGCGGGTGGTATTGCCGAAGAAGCCGCCCGAGTTATTAGTCAGCTCAATGGTTTCGTAAATGATGCCCGTGTTGGGGTCGCTGGCATTCTGGGGGTTAGGCGCCGTGTAGCCCGAGGGCGCGCCGTTGGCCCCGAAGAAGTAGAAGTACAGCTGCTGCCCCCGCGAGATGTACACCCGGCAACCGGCAATGAACGGCAGCGCAAAGGTGCGATTGGGAATGTTGCTAAGCCGGGTGAAGCACGCCGCGTACTTCGAGTTGCCGCCGGGGCCGGTGTTGCCGTTCACGGTGGGCCCAGTTACGGTGTTGTAGCTGGCGCTCATGGGCAGCACTTGGCTGTTGGCGGCGTTCACCCACACGTGGTCGCCGCTGGTATTGATGCCCACGATGGCCACGTACAAGTCGGCGTCGGCCGTGGTCGAGTTGTTGTTAATCGTGAAGGGCAGGTTGCTGTTGCCCTGGGCTAGGGCGCGGCCGGGCAGCCAGGTGCTGAGCACGGCGAGCAGCCCCGCCAAGGCGCGTAAAAGTGTACGGTGCATAACCAAGAAAAAAAGGGTGGGAAAAGGAAAAAGATGGGCTCGGCCCGCCACGATTATTGAATGGCCCGGCCCTTCACTATCCCCCGATAATCGAGGCCAGGGCCACCCAATAATGCGGCGGCTCACGAGCCGAACAAGCCAAAAATAGCGGGTGGTTTTGGGGCAGTGCAAGCCGGCGGGGTGGCTGCCAGCGGGCACATCGCGGGCGCTATTCGCTTAGGGCGCACGCGGCTTTTTGGCTTCTAGGGCCCCGGCAGGGCCAGGCCGGCCCTAGGGCCTTCGCTTAAAAAACACGTAAAAATTTTCGGATTGCGGCCGGCTGTAATCCCAAACGTTTGGGGAGCTGCCCGGCTGCTTGGCTCGGCCAAGGAACTCGGGCTCGGGCGGGGCCCAACCTTTCGGGGGCGGGGCTAGTAAAAAACCAGCCTTTTCCCGCGCTTTCCTCACCTTGCTTATGTTGCGTACTCTCGTCGTTTGCTTGCTGCCCGCCGCCGGGCTGCTGGCCGCCTGCACCGGCGGCCCCGGCACCGAAAAATCGTTCGATACGGCCACGCCGCCCGCCGTGCCCACCTCCGCCAGCGCCCGGCAGCTGGTGTCGGTGGCTACCTCCGACACTATTTGGAACGGGGTGGCCGTGAGCGACGACGACCGGGTATTCGTGCTGTTTCCCCACAACGAGGGTACGCCCGGCACCCGCATCGGCGAGCTGAAGAACGGCCGCGTGACGCCCTGGCCCACCCGCGCCTGGAACGCCTGGACCAAGGAGGGTGACTCGGCTCGCACGGCGTTCGTGCGCACTAACTCGCTGCGCTTCGGCCCCGACGGCCTGCTGTGGATAGTAGATACGGGCACGCCCAAAAGCGATGCCCCGCCCATTGCCCACGGCCCCAAGCTGCTGGCCTTCGACATCACCAAAAACCAGCTGGTGAAGTCCATTCCGCTCGATAAGCTGGTGAAGCGCAAGAGCTTCGTGGACGACCTGCGCTTCCACGGCGATATGATTTACGTGACCGATGCCGGGGCGCCGGCCCTCATCGTGCTCAACCAAAAAACCGGCCAGAGCCGCCGCGTGCTCGAAGACGACAGCACGACCACCGCGCGCCGCCCCATGGTGGGCGAGGGTAAGGTGATGCTGAAGCCCGACGGCAGCCTGGTGAAGCTACACGCCGACCAGATGGAAGTGTCGCCCGACGGGAAATACTACTATTTCCAAACCGCGGCGGGCCCGATGTACCGCGTCGAAACGCAATATCTCGATAATTTTAGCCTGCCCTCGGCAAAAATTGCGTCGCGCGTCACGTACTTCTTCAATTCGCCCACCTGCGGCGGCACCACCATCGACGCCGCCGGCAACCTGTACGTAGCCGATGCCAACCAGAAGCGGGTGCTCAAGGTGACGCCCGCCGGCGAAAGCAGCACCCTGGTGCAAAGCCCCGACCTGATTTGGGTGGATGCCATGTGGATAGACCACGCCGGCAACCTGTGGCTGCCCGTGCCCCAGATGAACCGCACGGCTGGCTTTCAAAAAGGCGTTGAAACGGTGAAGTTTCCGGTGCAGCTCTACAAGCTGCCCATTGGGGCCAAGCCTTTTCGCGATTAGCGCCCAAGTGGCGCCCCCGGCTGTTGGGGCCGGCCGGCCGCCCCTGGCCGCGGCCAGCGGGCCCTAGGGCTGCCTACGCAAAAAAGTCGCTGGGGTCGGCCTGGCTGAGGTATTTGCGCAGCTTGCCTAGGTCGCCGAAATAAGGTAGCACCCAGTGCATAAACTGGTGAATAGCGGTAAGGCTGTCGGCGTAAGCTACGAAGGCATCGTCGCGCTCGGCAAACTCCAGGTGGTCGAGCAAGCCAGGCTGATACTCCTCGATAATGGTTTCGATGTGCTCGCGCCACGAGAGTCCGTCGCCGCCGTAGCCGTAGTCCTCGAAGAGGGTAGTGTAGGTATCCAACTGCCACAGCTCGGCCACAATGGCGTATTGCCGCGCGGGGTCGGCCGGGGCTTTGGCGGTGGCAATGCGGAAGGGATAGGTGGGAGTCATGGGGCGGAAGTGGACACGCTTACGCAAGATGCTCACAAAGTGGCGTATAATGCTAGTGTGAGGGATGGTTTTTTGCTTGAATTTGAATGGGTTTTAGGTGGTAAAGTTCAGGCTTCTCCCTTAGGTGCAAACCAGCGCCAAACCAGCGCCGGGGCCGCACCCTGTCTAAATCCAATTTGAGAGTCGCCCGGCAGGGGGCCGGCCGGGTGCGGCCGTAGCTTTCGCCTCGCTTGCTGCCCTAGCCAAGCTCACCGTTAAGGACTTCCGCTCTCAGTTTTTTAACTCATTACCTGTCTGCCGCTACTGGCTCGCGGCTGCGTGCCGCCGCGCCAGGCGCAGCCTCAGCGGGCCCGAGTGGGCGGTTAGCTAATTCCTGCCTCGTCTGCAACAGAAACTGAGCGGGCAGCTGGACAATCAACCTCCGGCGTGCGTCCAAAATAACGGGCTATTGTACCACGTTCAGAAGGGTGGTCGTAGCCTTGCTGGGCAATTGCAGTAGTCGTTTTGTACTATTGATGGAAATGCTGGCACCGATGAATAAAAGGGCCGTGTAGGCAACTAAATCGGGATTTTTAGCCCGAAAATGCCACCCAAAATAGGTCAATAATAAAGTAATCGTGCTAAAACTAGTCGTCCGTTCAGCTTCGTAATTTTGGCGGCGCCCCGCTCCACGATGCCGCCGATTTGCTGCTGCTTATGTCACTAGACACGTACTCCCCCGCTTTTCTGGACCTCGCCTACCGCCCCGATTTGCACCAGCTCACGGGCCGCTGGCAGTACTCTACCACGGATGCCGAAATGCACCAGGGCTACGATGCCCTGCGCCGGGCGGCGCTGCACTACAACTGCGGCAACTGGCTCATCGATTCGCGGCGCTGCCTCAACCGCTGCCTGAGCCGCCTGGTGTGGGTGACGGACCGCTGCCTGCCCCAGGTGCAGCGCGAGCTGGGCACCCCGCTGCGCATTGGCTTTCTAGTGCTGCCCGATTATTTGAATGGCCTGCCCGCCTCGGCCAGCGTGCCCGTGCCCGATGCGGCCGTGCGGATGACCTTGTTTATTGACGAGGGCGCGGCCGGTAGCTGGCTGGCTCAGCAGCAGCGGGAGCTGGCCAGCCGCTAGCGGCGGCGCCACAGCAGCAGCCCCAGGCAGGCGACGGCCAGCGCGGCCAGCAGCGCGTCGCGCCCGGTGCGGCCGCGCTGCGCTTCGGCTAGCTCGGCGGCTAGGGCCTGCTGGCGGGCGGCGGCCTGGCGCTCGCGCAAGCGGCTGTTCTGGAGGTCGTTTTGCAGCTCGGCCAGGCGCTGGGCGGTGAGGTTGCGGTCGTCGCGGCCGGTGTTTTGCAGGGTGCTGGCGGTGGTTTGGGCCTGCTGGGCGGTTTGGTTGAGCGCGGCCACTATCTCGCCGTCCTTGTCCACAATCTCCTGCAGGGCATCTACTACCTGTTGCAAGTCCTTCTTGCTGGGCTGGCCCGTGAGGCCAAACAGGGCGTGGCGCTGGGCGCTGGCCGCCGCGTAGCGCTCGGTGAGCACGCGGCGCTCGGCCAACAGACGGGGCAGGGGCGAGGAGGCGGGCGGCGCGGCGGGCGGGGTTTGCGCCTGGGCGGGTAGCGCGCCAAGCGCCCCCAGCAGGGCCAGCCGGCGCCCCAGTAAAAGCAGGTTCATGGGGCGAAGAAACAACGCAACGCGGGCGCGGACGCTACCTTTAAGGTACACTATGCCGCCGCCCATTTCGTCCGAAGCCTTTTACGCCCGCCTCGCCGCCCTGGCCACGGCCCCCGCCGCCGCGCCCGCCGACCAGCTGCCGCGCCTGCGCCAGCTGCTCGAGCAGATGCTGCGCGCCGAGTGCCAGCGCCGCCAGGCGCCCTTCGCCGACCTCAGCCAGGCCATTGGCCTGGTGGCCTACGACCAGGGTCTGCCCCCGCTGCTGCGCCGCCAGCTGCAGAACCTGCGCCTGCAAGCCAACCTGGTGCTGCACGAAAGCTACCCTGGCACCGCCGCCGAGGTAGCCACCGGCTTCGGGGCCGTGGCCGCGCTGCTGCGCCACCTGGGCGGCCCGCCCTACGCCGGGCCGCGCCCGGCCGGCAGCCCAAGCCCCGCGGCCGATGAGGCGCCGGCCGCTGCCGCGGCGGCGGATGAAACCGCTCTGATGGCGAGCCCAGCGCCCCTAGGGCTGCCGCTGGTCGCCAGTCCGGCCTGGCGGGTGCGGGTGCTGCACGCCGATTTAGCCAGCGGCCAGCTCACGGTGGAGATGGCCACGCCCGCACCGGGCTGCCCGGCTGCGCCCTTCGGCCTAGTGCTGCCCGCCGCCTACGCGGGCCTGCTGCCGCTGGCCGCCGCCCTGCACCCGCTGCTGAACCTGGTAGACCCCGCCCCGCAGCCCGACGGCCGTTACCGGCCGCGCCGCGTGGTGCTCGAGCCCGACTACCTGGTGAACGTGACCACCATCGCCGAGTGCGCCCAGGCCAGCGGCACCATCCCCGACTGGGCCCTGCTCAACGCTTTTCTGCCCGACGAAACCTCGCGGCCCCTGGTGGTGGGCAACCTGGTGAACCTGCTACTGGACGAGGAGGTGAGCCACGCCGCCCGCCAGCAGGAGTGGGCCGGACCCGCCGCCGCGCCGCTGCCCGCTAGTCGGCCGGTGCTGTTTCGGAGCGTAACCGACGGCCTCACCCAGGCCGGGCAGCGCTTCGAGACGGAGCTAACCGAAGCTGCTAACGGGCCTAGGGCCGCCGGCACGGCGGAAGGCGCGGCTGCTCCGGCCGCCCTGGCTACCCCGCCGGCGGCCGCGCCGCTACTGGCGCCGTTGGGGGCCGCCCCGCTGGCCGAGGAAGTTGCCACGGAGTTCGATTTGGAAGCGTTTTTTAAGAAGCGGCTGTTTCGCTCCAATCCACTCACCATCAGCGCGCTGCCCGAGTTTCAGACGCGCAACGGGGTGCCCGAGCTGCTCAACGACCTGCGCCGCCACTACCAAACCTTGCGCCGCAGCCGAACCCAGGGCTTCGTGGCCGGCAGCCGCACCGGCTACCAGCAGCAGCCCCTGCGCGTGGCCGACTGCTTTCTGGAACCCGCTTTTCTGTCGGCCACCTACGGCTTGCAGGGTCGCCTCGACCTCTTGCACGAAAGCCCCACCGGCTACGACATTGTGGAGCTGAAAAGCTCGACCAAGGTGCCCCACGCCGAGCCCTGGAGCAACCACGCCGCCCAGGCCCAGCTCTACCGCCTGCTGCTGGAGTCGGTGTTTGGGGCCGATGGCGAAACCGCCGGCCGCGGCCGCACCAGCATCCTCTACAGCAACGCCGCCGAAGACCAGCCGGCCGTGCGGCGCGTAGACCAAGACGCCGAGCTGGTAAACCGCCTGCTGGCCGCCCGCAACCAGCTGGTGGGCACTGAGCTGCAGCTGGCCCGCGCCACCACGCCCGCGCAGGTCGAAAAGCTGCTGGCCCCGGTATTGCAGCCCAACCTGCAAGCGCTGCCGCCCTTCGGCCGGGTTAAGGCCGAGCGCATTGCAGGCGCCTGGGCGGCCGCCGACCCCGTGGAGCGCGCCTACTGCCTGGAAATGGTGCGCTTCGTGGCCCGCGAAATGCGCCTGACCCTGCTAGGCGACGAGGCCCGGCCCGGCGACGCGGGCGGCCAGGCCGGCCTCTGGCAGCTGTCGGCCGCCCGCAAGCAGCAGAATTTCAGCTTGCTCGACGAGCTGGTGCTGCTCGAAGACCACAGCCACGCCCCCGACGACGCTCGCGAGGGCCTAGGACCCCACCTCATCTTTAAGCGCCCCGCTGGCGGCCGCGAAGTCAACTTCCGGGCCGGCGACACGCTCATTCTATACCCCAGGCGCAAAGCAGGGGCGGGGCTGGCCCCCGCCCTGACGCCCGGACAAACTGCCCCGGAAAATTCGGCAACGACGCCCGGCGCCGTGCCCCGCCCCAACGACAAAGCAGCGGCGCCCGGGTCGCCCCTGAGCGTGCTCGATGCGCAGGTGGTGAAGGTGACGCTGGCCGAGGACCTCACGGCCGACGGGCTGGTGGTGCTGAGCGTACGCAACCGCCGCCTGGCGCCGCGCTACCTGGCCGGGCACTCGCACTGGGCCCTGGAGCCCGACACCTACGACACGTTTCGGCGCGAGTGGGCGGGGCTGTCGGCCTTCCTGAGCCTCTTGCCCGAGCGGCGCCAGCGCCTGCTGGCCCGCCGCGGCCCTAGGGTGCCCGAAGGGTGGAGCCCCGTTGCGCTGCCCGCCACCGACGCGCCCGAGGTGGTGGCCCGTGCCCTGGCCGCGCCCGACTGGTTTGTGCTCTGCGGGCCGCCCGGCACCGGCAAAACCCGCGCCGTGCTGCGCGAGCTGGCCGAGCGCCTCTATAAGGACGACAAGCAGGCGCTGCTGGCCGCTTATACCAACCGGGCGGTGGACGAGATTTGCGAGCAGTTGGTGGCGGCCGGGCTGCCCTTCATCCGGGTGGGCTCGCGCCTGGGCACGGCCGCGCCCTACCGGCCGTACTTGCTCGACAACATGATTCGCGACTGCCCCAACCGCCAAACGGTGCGGGCCCGCCTCACGGGCTGCCCGTTCTACGTGGGCACGGTGGCCAGCCTGCTGGGCAAGCCCGAGCTGTTTTTGCTGAAAAACTTCGACTTGGCGGTGGTGGACGAGGCCAGCCAAGTGCTGGAAGGGCCCATGCTGGCGCTGCTGGCCAAGGTGCCCAAGTTCATCCTCATCGGCGACCACCGCCAGCTGCCGGCCGTGGTGGCCCAGGAGCCCGAAGCCAGCGCCGTGGCCGCGCCGGTGGCCGAGCTGCTGCAGAGGGAGCTGGGTTTGAGCAATCTGCGCAACTCGTATTTCGAGCGGCTGTTTAAGCTGGCCGAGGTGCACTGGCCCCACGCCCACGGCACGCTGGCCAACCACTACCGCATGCACGCCAACCTGGCCGCGCTCGTCAACGACGACTTCTACCAGGGCTTGCTGCGCTTTCCGCTAGCCTGGCAGCACGAGCCCCTAGGGCGCCCCCAGTGGCCCGCCCCGGCCGACGCCTGGCAGCAGCGCCTGCTAACCGAGCGCCTGATTTTTGCGCCCACCCGCCGCCAGCCCGACGATGCCTCCATGAAGGAGTCGAGCGAGGAGGCCGAGCTGGCCGCCCGCGCCGCCGCCTACGTAGCCCAGGGCTACGGCGCGGCCTTCGACCCCGAAAAGACGCTGGGCATCATCGCCAGCTACCGCAACCAGGCGGCCCGCATTCGGGCGCGACTGGCCCAGCTGGCCCAGGCCCTAGGGCTGCCCCAGCTGCTGAGCATCAGCGTCGATACCGTGGAGCGCTACCAGGGCTCGCAGCGCGAGGTCATCATCGTGAGCTTCTGCTGCCACCACGAGCACCAGCTGGAGCTGATGGTGAGCCCCGACGAAACCGGCCAAGTCGACCGCAAGCTCAACGTGGCCCTGACCCGCGCCCGCCAGCAGCTCATCCTGCTGGGCAACGAAGAGGTACTGCGCCGCGCCCCGCACCACGCCGCCCTGCTGCGCCGCTGCGGCGTGGACGGGGAGGAGTAGGGTCCTAGGGGCTAAATAGCGTGAGCAGTAAAAAGGCGGTCATGCTGAGTTTTACGAAGCATCTCTGCCGCGCCGCCTAGGGCATCGTTCAGTAGAGATGCTTCGCGGAACTCAGCATGACCGCCTTTTTTAGGTGCATTACCCCTAGGGCCTGCTGCTCGCCTGGCACCTTTCCGGTAAGCAGCAACGGCGCGCTGGGTAAAATGCCGTCCGGCCGTTCGTTGGTAAAAAATAAACTGGCGCCGTCGAAGCCCGACCGTATGTTTGCGGCCGCACCCACTCGCCTTGCCATGTCTGCCGCGCCGCTCTCCCAGGTTATTGTTATTGGCGCCGGCGTGGGCGGGCTGAGCGCGGCGCTGCGGCTGGCCCGCCAGGGCTACGCGGTGCAGGTGCTGGAGGCGCGGGCGCGGGCGGGTGGCCTGGCGGGCGGCTTCGCGACGGGCGAGTTCACGTTCGACGCGGGCCCCTACATCTTGCTCGATAAGCCGGGGCTGGAGTGGGCGTTTGGGCAGCTGGGCATCAGCCCCGCGGCACTGCCGCTCGCGCCCATCGAGCACATCTACCACGTGCTGCACGAGGATGGCGGCACCTCGGCCTTCGACCGCAGCCTGGCCAGCACGGCCGCCGGCTTCGAGGCCCAGCACCCCGGCAGCGGCGCGCGCTATCAAGCGTTTGTGGCCAAGATGACCGGTATTCACGCCAACGTGCAGCCCCTCACGTTTCACTCGCACCCGAGCCCCTGGCTGCTGCTGCGCTACGGGGCGCTGGGCAGCGCCCCATTTATGCTGCGCTCGCTGGCATCGGTGCTCGGCCAGGCGCAGTTGCCGCCCGCCCTGCAAGCCAGCATTGGTATCTGGACGCACATCGCCGGCCAGCCCATGAGCGAGGCGCCGGCGCCCATGGCCTTCGTGCCGGGCTTGTTTCACGGCGTGGGCGCGTACTACCCTAGGGGCGGCATGCGCGCCGTGCCCGAGCTGCTGGAGGCCGAGGCGCGGGCGGCGGGCGTGCAGTTTCGCTTCAACACCAAGGTGAAAAGCATTGTAACGGCTGGCAATCGGGTTATAGGAGTAGAAACAACTGACGGTGAGCATATTGTTGCTGATGCCGTAGTGTCGGATGCGGCTGGCATTGGTACCTATGTAGAGCTGATTGAAACGACCAGTAAAACGGATGCCGCGCTGGTACGGCGCCTAGCGCACCAGCGCGAGCAGCTGCAGCAGCTGCCCCTGCAGTCGCCGGGCACCTGCGTGTATTTGGCGGTGCGGGGCGCGCGGCCGCCCTATTACATCCGCTTTAAGCTGCGCGGCCACGGCTGCACGGCCTTCGTGCAGCCCGGTTTGCTGGCCCCCGAGCTAGCGCAGGCTGGCTGGCTGCCGGCCCGCCTTATCTCGCCCCTGGCCCACGCCGACGCCGCCCGCCTAGGGCCCGAGGGCCAGCACCAGCTAATGGCCGAGCAGCTGGCCGAAAGCTGGTGGCGGGAGGGCATCCAGGAGTACCGGGTGCTGCACTGGCGCACCACCTTCGAGTGGGGCCGCGACTACCACCTCTACCGCGACAGCATGAACCCGGTAATGACCTCGCGCCTGATGCTACGGGGCCGCCTGGCCCACCGCAGCCCCACCGTGCGGGGCCTCTACCTCACCGGCAGCAGCACCCACCCCGGCCAGTGGGTGAGCTTCTGCGCCATTGCCGGGGTGCTGGCCGCCGACTGCCTGGCCGAAGATTTCCGCCCGGCCCATGCTTAACGCCCAACTGGAAACGCACGCCCTCGGCCGGGTGCGGGTGGCGCGCCTAGGGCAGGGCGAGCCCGTCGTGCTGCTGCACGGCTACCCCGACAACCTGCAGGTATTTAGCGAGTTATCGCCGCTGCTGGCTGCTGAGTACGAAGTCATTGCCTTCGACTGGCCCGGCCTGGGCGATAGCGCCGCCTGGCCGGGTGGCGCCACGCCAGTGGTGCTAGCCAAGCACTTGCTGGCCCTGCTCGACGCCTGGGGCCTAGGGCGCGTCCACCTGCTGGGGCAGGACATGGGCGGCCAGCCGGCGCTGGTGTTTGCGGCCGCCTACCCCGAGCGGGTGCGCAGCCTGGCGGTGCTCAATAGCCTGGTGGGCGGGCAGGAGGCTACCTCCTGGGAAATCAAGTGGCTGCGCCGCTTCGGCGTGAACCGGCTGCTGCTGCGCCACTTGCCCCGGCTAGTGTATTGGCGGGCCTTGCACACGTTTTTGCCCCTAGGCCGGCCGGGACTGAGCCCGGCCTTGCGCCGCGAAATGTGGCGCACGTTTCGGCAGCCCGCCGTGCGCGACTACGTGGTGCGCATGTGCGCCGGCTACGAGGCCCAGCTGCCGCGCCTGCCCGCCCGCTACCAGCAGGTGCGCTGCCCCACGCTCATCTTCTGGGCCGAGCGCGACAAGCACTTTCCGCCCGCCCAGGCGCACTTCCTGGCCGCCCAGGTGCCCCACGCGCAGCTCGAAATTCTGCCCCAGGCCACCCACTGGATGGTGCTGGCGCGGGCCGCGGAGGTGGCGGAGCGGCTGCGGGCTTTTTGGGCAAGGGCGTGCCCCTAGGGCCAGCAGCGTAGCTTACTGGCAGTTTTGGAAAACAATGGGCGGCGTCTTAGCCAATACCGTACTGCGCCCCGGCGCGGTATAGCGGTGCAGGTAGAGGTAGCAGGTAACGGGGTGCAGCAAGCCTGGCACCCGCGCAACAGCCGCCATTGGGTAGGTTATGGTAAGCGTATCGTGCCGGGCAGTGATGGTAGTTTGGCCCTCCCGGCCTATGGAGAACGTGCGGTTTGGGTCGGTGCTTTGAAACTTCACAGATACCGCAAAGCCGTAAGCCGACTGCTCCGCCTCGGCCAGCTGATAGGCGAGTTTGAAGGTGAGTACGGCACTCGCCGCGGGCACCGTGCACGGCGGCTGATTGAGGGCCAGCAGCGTAACGCGGTTAGTATTGGCTGGGACTTGCGCCCAAGTAGAGCGGATGCCCGATAATAGCAAAAGTACCCCTAGGGGTAAGTGGCTGGTAGCTAAGTTTTTCATACTATACTGCTCAGGGTGAATGATGGAAGTAACTGCCGTCAAAACCCCAGCTTATATACCGCGCAAAACTGCCGCTCCGTCAGCCACTGCGGGGTGGCCCGGATGGCCAGGTTGCGCAGTGTGGCCGCCGGGCCGCGCCAGTAGCCCACCCGCCCAATCAGGCGCGAGGTGCGGGTGACGTGCCGGGCCTTGGCGTGGCGCAGGCGGTGCAGGGCGGCAAAGGCGGCGGCTGGGTCAGTAGGGGTTTCGGCCAGGCACTGGGCTAGGGCGTAGGCGTCTTCCACGGCCTGGCAGCCGCCCTGGCCCATGTAGGGCGTGGTGGCGTGGGCCGCGTCGCCAATCAGGCCCACGCGGCCCCGGTGCCAGGCGGGCAGCGGGTCGAGGTCGAGTACCTCGTTGCGGATGATGGCGGCTTCGGTGGCCGCCTCCAGAATGGCCGGCACCGGGTAGCCAAAGCCGTCGAAGGCCCGCTGCAAGCGGTGCAGCAGCCCCGCCCGCTCGCTGCTGAAGCTGCCCGGCACGGCCGCAAACCAATCCACCACGCCGTCCTCAATCTCGGAAAAGCCGAAGCGCAGCCCCGCGTGCCACACCTCGCGGATGGCGCGCTTATAGTGCGGCGCCAGCTGCACCGCCGACATGCCGCGCCACACCAAATGCCCCCGCCCGCCGGGCTGGGCCCCCGGAAACAGGGCCTGTCGCACCGGCGAGTGAATGCCATCGGCCGCCACCACGAAGCCCGCCCGCTGCGTGCTGCCATCGGCAAAAGTGGCCGTCACGCCCGTGGCATCTTCTTGCAAACCCGTGCATGCCTTGCCCAGCTGCACCGTAGCCGGGCCCACGGCGTCCAGCAAAATAGCTTGCAGGGTGGCCCGCCGAATGGCCGTGGTGCCGTGCCCGAACTGCTGCCGGATGCGCGCCTGGCTGGTTTGCATGATGGGCCGCATCTGCCTATCCACAATCTCGATGGCGCGCAGCGGCACCCCGCCCGCGTTGATGCGCGCGGCCACCCCTAGGCGCTCGAACACCTGCATGGCGTTGGGCGCCATCCAGATGCCCGCCCCTAGGGGTAAAATCTGGGGAGCAGCCTCCACTACGGCTGCTTCCAGCCCGCGCTGCCGCAGGGCAATAGTGGCGGTGAGGCCCGCGATACCCGCGCCGATGATAAGGCCAGTCTGCTGCTGCATAGCGGCACGAAGCTACGCCGCAGTCTAGGAAGTAAGGGCGGCCAGCACGCGCTTAATCAGTTCGTTGGGGCTGCCGTTGTGCCAGCGCCACACGATGACGATGTCGTGCTCGGGGTCAATCCAGATGGTGTTTTGGCCGGCCCCCAGGGCGGCGTAGCTGCTGGCCGGGGCGTCGGGCCAGGCCTTGCGCTCGGTGTTCAGCCACCAGAGGTAGCCGTAGTCGGGCCCCACCGGGCCGCGGGTAGTGGCCGCGGCTATCCACTGCGGGGCCACCAGCTGGCGCCGGCCCCAGCGCCCACGCCGCAAAAACAGGTAGCCGAAGCGGGCCTCGTCGCGGGCGCTGATGCGCAGGCCGCCGCCCCAGCGCGTGCCCCCGCTCACGCTGGCCATGGGCCGGCCGTCCACGGTGGCCACGGCGTTGGGGTAGGGCACCCACTGCCAGATGTCGGAGGCGCCGATGGGGTCCATAATCTCGGTCTTGAGCACCTGGGGCAGCGGCCGGCGCCACACCCGTAGCAGCGACAAGGCCAGGCGGTTGATGCGCACGTCGTTGTACTCGAAGTAGGTGCCGGGCGCTTGCAGGGCGCGAGGCTTCCGTTCGCCCTTGCCGAAGGCCTCGCGGCCCACAAAGTCGGCGTTTTTGCCCCACAGCTCGCCCTCCCACTCGCTGGTTTGGCGGGCGTGGTGCTCCCAGGTAATAAGGCGGTTATGGTCCGAGTCGTAGCCGCCGTCGTGGATGCTGGCCCCCACCGGCTCGTGAATATCCGTGATGAGCTTGCGCTCCAGGGCCACCCCTAGGAGCGTCGAGAGGAAGCTCTTGGCCACGCTGTAGGTGGGGTCGGGGCGCTGGGTATCGCCCCACTCGGCCACCAGGTAGCCGTGGCGCAGCACCAGCCCGTTGGTGGCGGCGCGGCTGGTGGGCATGGGCCCCAGCAGCTTGCCAAATATCTCCTCCTGGGTCGAGAAGTCGGGCGCCATCTGGGTGGTTTCCTGGGTTTGGGCGAAGGCCACCGCCTCGGCCAGCCGGCTCTCATCGAAGCCCGCCGCGGCGGCGCTCTGGTGCTCCCAATCGGCGCCGGCCGGGGGGTAGTAGGTGTGGCTGCCTGCCGCGCCCGCCGTGGGCGCCGTAGGCCGGGTGCAGGCGGCCAGCAGCGGCAGGCCCAGCAGCAATAAGGAGCGGTAGATGAAGTGCATAAGAAAGGGGGAGCGCCGCCTTATGCGGCGGCCGGCCTAAGATAGTAGCCCGCCCCCGCACCAGCCACCAGTAAAGCCTCGCCGCAAGCGCACGTTGTCCAGCTTTGTTAGCTTCGTCTGCCAGTAGCGCCTAGGGCCTGTTCACCAACTAAGATGCACCTTAATAGCATTGTAGCACCTGCCACACTTGGCTAAAGTCGTGGGCCGATAGGGCCGTGCGCGGAATCCAGAAGTAGAGGCGACCGGAGTCGCCCCACATCATGCCGGCTTCGTCCTCGTAGCTGTCGAGCTGCAGCAGTAGTTCCCACTCGGTTAGGGCTTGCTCCTTCCAGGTAGCAGCTTGCGCGTCGCTGATGCCTAGTGCCTGCTGCGTAGCCTGTTGCGCTTCCGCGCTTCCCGTATTGAGGCCCTGCATTACCAAGGCGCACTGGTCGCGCATGGTGCCCTGGATAGTGTCGGGATGGCCTAGTACGCGGCTGGCACCATCGGCGTACCGGTGCTGGATATCCCAGTAAGCATCCCATTGCTGTTCGCTCAGCTCTTCTTCGGCAATGCCCAGGTCCTGTTCCCGCAGGTCGGGCAAGGTCAGCTCGGGCGCGAAGGTGAGGGGCACTACTGTAAAGGCCTCGTACTCATCGGTTGTCAAGTCGGCTGGCTGGGGGCGCGGAGCAAGCTCGGTGCCGACGGGGTGATACAGCACCACGGCCCGGCCCCGGTCGGCGGGGTCGTAGCCCCAGGGCTGTTCCAGCGCATCGTAGAAAAACGAGAGGACCCCGGCGGGCGGCAGCGGGGCCGCAGCCGGAAAAGCAGCCAGCTCGGCCAGGTTTAGTTGAGCTAAAAAGCTCAGGCTGCGGCCCTGCCAGGTCGGCCAGGGAGCAGCGACTGGTAAGTCGGGCAGGCCGCCCAGGTGCGAGCAGCCCACTGGCAGCGGAACTTCAGGAGCCGTCTGCGTCAGCACCCGCACGCTAAGGCGGCAGTGCGGGGCCAGGCGCGACCATAAGAAGCCCAGGCCGGCTGCCTCGACGGCGGCTTGCAAATCAAGTTGGTTGGTTTCCATGCGTAAAAGGAAGTAATAGAGCGGCTAAGGAAGACTAAGCCACCATCAAGGGGGAAAGCAGCTGATGATCTGACTTATTAGGGGTTACAGCTGGCGCAAAATCGTCTCGTCGGTTATCTGGTCGTCGTCCATCAGCAGGGCGGCTTTGCTAAGGATGATGCTGAGCACGGCGTCGCCCTCGAAGGGCAGGAACACGCCCGGTGCCCCTAGGGTCCGGGCCGAGCGGTCGGGCACGATGCAGAGGTAGCGGTCGCTGGGCTCCATGAGGATATTGCCCGAGCCGAGGTGGATTTTGTAGACGTGGCGGTGGCCCCGCACGTGCAGGAAATTGCCCTTCAGCTCGCTCACGCGGCCAATCTTGAGGCGCGGCACCAGGCGCTCCAGGGCCAGCTTGCGGGTTTTGGCCACCTCCGTCAGCTCGCCGAAGCTGTAGCTCTCCCAGTAGTTGCGGAACTGGGCCAGGCCACCCTGGTCGCGCCAAAGCGGGTCGTTGCCCACGCTAGCTACGCCTACAAACAAGTCCACGTCGCGCATCACCTCGCTGAACACCAGCGGGTCTACCTCGGGCAGCGGCACGGGCGCATCGGGCGCGGCGGGGCGTACGAAGCGGATTTGGTCGGTGCTCACGTAGTTGTAGATGCCGGTGTCGTTCCAGGCGCCGTCGGCGTTCACCTCGCTCACCCAAAACTCCGCTTGCAGCCCTAGGGCCGGCAGCGGCAGCACGGCCGCCTCGTTTTCGTAGCCCTTGTCGTAGGCCCCGAGCAGGCTATAGCGCCAGCCCCGCAGCTTGGCCAGCGAGTTGAACTGGTGCTGCTTGAGCACGTGCGCGGCCATGCGGTTGGAGTAGGTGCGGGTGCGTTCTTCGGGCGGCGTCAGCACGTACACCTCGCGGAAGGTCTGCTTCAGGGGCTGGCGCAACTGCTTGGTTTCGAGCAGCTGACGCCAGGCTAGTACCTCGGCGGCTGGCACCAGCACGGGGTGCCAGAGCTGCAGCTGGGTGTCGGCGATGGGGGCGGGCACGGGCTGGCCCAGGGCATCGCGCCAGGCGCCGTCGAGCCACAGGGCGTCGTGGTGGCCGCCCTCGGGGTGGTGCAGGCGCCAGATGAGCGGGCGGGCCAGCTCGCTGAGCAGGCCGTGTTCGAAGTAGTACTGCTCGAACCAGGGCCACGCGATGCACCGGCCCTCCACGAAGCTGCGGTCGAGGCGGTCGCGCTGGGCGGTGTAGGTCTGCTGGGCGGTGGTTTGGGCTAGCTTCAGCTCCTGCAGCTTGTCGGGGTGGCTGGCTTTGAGGGCGGCGGGGGCGCTTTTGAGGGGCTTGCCGGCTTTCGTCCAGCCCAGCTCGGCCCGGCCCTCGCGCAGCGTGAGGGTGGCCGCGTACTCGCCTAGCTCCTCATGCAGAGTGCCTAGGGTCAGGCCAGCGTCGGGGGCGGCCAGGTCCTCCACCTCGGCCGGCGACACGCCCAGCTTCGCCGATTCCTGCTCGATGTACTTGGCAATCAGGGTCTGGGTGTTGCTCTGCCGGATTTTGCCGCGCACCCGCGCCAGGGCCGACACGCCCGGTAGCCCGGCCTGGGCCAGCGCCCACAGGGCGGCGTTGCCGAGGCCGGCCGCCAGCGGGCCCCGGCCCGGAATCTTCTGGTAGCTGCGGGCGGCAAAGTCGGCCAGCTGCCCAACCAGCGGCGCATCGAGCAGCGGCGCCAGCGTCCAGATGAGGCCCTTCGCCACGGTGATAGTGGGCTCGGGTAGGTAGGTGGTGTCGGTGCGGGTGACGCTATAGCCTTGCGGGGTAATGGCGAAGGCAGTCCCGTACCATGTGCGCAGTTGCTCCTCGGTGTATTGCCCTTGATACTCCGTTGTGTAAGCCACTTCGGCAGGCCGGATGGCGGTTAGGGTTATCAGTAGCGCCCGGCCCTGCTCGCGCACGTTGTCGGGCCCTAGGGCCGCTACCTCGGCGGCAATCTCCTTGGCGTACTTGCCCGTAGGCTGGCCGCCGCTAGCCCGCTGCCAGAGTTGCCACAGTCGCAGCCAGGGTCCAGCGCTGGGGCTGCTCCGGTCAAGGTCCTGCACCAGCCCCGCTAAGTGGCGGCTTAGGGCGTCGTCGGCCCGAAACTCTACTACCGGCAGCTCGTCGGTGTCGGTAGCCAGGCCCAGTATCTCGCGAATTTTCGTGCGAACCTTGACTTCTTCCGGGCGGCTGGGGCGGCACTCGGCTAGCACTTGATGCAGCAGCTCCAGTAGGGGCGGGTGTTGCAGGGGGTGCTTTTTGGCGTGGCGCGCCAGCTGCGTAAAAGTCAAGATAGTAGAGAATCCCCACCAGGACTCGTAGCGGGCTGGTTGGCCAGCAGCACCAGTGCGTGGCAGCCCGTAGAGCGTGAGCAGCCGCACCCAATCGGATTCGCTGAGGGCCAACGTGCCGCGCATCAGGGTCGTTAGCAGCTCGCCCTGCTTCCATCTGGCTCCGCTGATAATGAGTTTGTCCTTAAGCTCGTTAGCGGCTTGGATGGTGGCTGCCAGGGCTAGGGCCAATTGCCCTTGGTAGGCAGCGCCTTGCTGCTTTACTTGCTGAAAGCCCACTAGGTCACCGGGCTTGGTGCCGTAGCCCTGCTGAACCATGTCACGGGTTAGCTCTTCGATAACCGGCTGCATGGCTAGGTCGCTGGCTGGGGCATCGGCCGGTAGCGGCGTGTGGGGATAAGGGGAAGCGGACATAGCGGTAGCGAATGAAGCGCGGCTAAAACTACTATATAGGGCTGCCAGGAAACCACGAAACCTAGCCCCCCACCAGCGGCGTGAGCTTGAGGAAGCTGGCCGAGGCGCCCGCGCCCAGCCAGATTACTTCGTCCAGGCTTTCCACCTGCCGGTCGTTGAAGAGCAGAAAGAAGCCGTTTTGCTGGAATGCCTGCAGGGCGCGGTACACCTGCTCTTCGGCGTCAATCAGCTTGAGGTGGCGCAGGCGGTAGCTCTCGCCGTTGAGTAGACGCTCCGAATCGGTGGGCTGCACTAGGCCGCGGAAGGTGCCGGTTTGGCGCGCGTTGTAGGCGGCCACTTCCTGCTGCACGCGCCGGGTTATCAGTTCGCGCACGGTCAGGGTTTCCTGGGTGATTTCCAGCTCCAGCCGGGCCAGCACGCTGCCGGTGGCGGTTTCATCGACGATGGTAAGCAGGGCCATGGGTAGTAATGAGCAATTAACAATGAGCAATGAACAGTGTTGGTGGGGCAGACCATCGGCAAGCTACTGCCGAGCTGGCTTCTAGGGCTGCCGGGTGGCCTAGGCGGCCGCCAATAGCGCGGCGCTGACGGGCTTGAGCACGCCCGCATCCCAGCTGGCCAGCCGCTCGCGCACGGCGGCGGGTATTGGCTGGACTAGCTGCGCTTGCAGGTCGGCGTACAGCTCGAGCAGGCGGCGCAGGCCCCACGGCGGGGCGCTGGGCAGCTCGGGCAGCAGCGCATCCAAGATTTGGCGCAGGGCAGCGGCGGTGGGTGGGCCCAGGCTAAGCGCGGCAAGGCCTTCGGTCAGGCGTGACACGGGCGCGTCGGCGGCTAGCAGCTGCCCCAGCGCCTGCCCCAGGGCCGCTGGCATTAAGCGTCGGTGGTTGATAGTTTGCTCGAGCACTTGCTGGGCCAGCGCCCGGCAAGCCGGAGCGGGGTGCACCAAGCCCGTAGCAAGCAATTGGGTGGCTTCTTCCGCCAGCACGGGCCCGGCAGGCAGCAGCGTGTAAAGTGCCGATTGCAGCAGCTCGCGGCTGGCCCCGGCCGACTGGCCGGCCGGGGCCGCGCACCGCAGTGTATGGCGATAAAGTGGCGCCGGATACTGGGGCAGCAGCGCGTGCAGCTGGGTATACACGGTGCGCAGCGCCGCATAGCCATCCCAGCCTTCGGGCCCACGCTGGTGGCGCGGCCGCATCACCGCGTGGGCGGAGTAGAGGGGCAGCCCCGCCACCACCCCCGGCGGCGAGGTAAAAACCAGGGGCGGGGCTGGCAGGGGAGTGCCGGCCCAGGCGGGCGGCGGCGGTGGCGCTGGGGTAGCGGCCAGCGCGGTTTCGGCGGCCTGCTCCAACGCCGCCAGCCACGGCAGCTGGGCCGCGGGGTATTTGGTGCGGGCAGCCACGGCCCACAGCCCCGGCAAGGCGGCATCCAGGGTAGTGGGCCAGGCCACCAGGCGGGGCAGGACCGCGCAAGGGGGCGCCGGCGAAACTGTCGTCGGCGAAAAATACCAGCCAAGCAGCTCGCGCAAGCCGGGGTGGGCCAGAGCGGGAAGCAGTTGCTGGGCGACCTCGGCGACGGGCCCCCCGGCGGGCGTGCGGGCCAGGGCAATGGTGAGGTCGGCCAAATTGGGCGCGGTGCCGTACTGCTGGTAGCGCAGCAGCTTCTCGACCAGCACCACCGGCGACACGTAGTGCGGCTGGTGCGTAAACGTGCTCAGCAGCGGCAGGGCGGTTTGCTGGGCCAGCAGCACTTCGGCAAAAGCCAGCCGCTGCTGGTTGGGGTAGCACAGCGGGTCGGCCGCCGACGCGTAAGCCGCCTGCCCAACCCCCCCGATGGGCTGGCGGCCTAGGGCTATCTGGCTTACGCGGGCGCTGGCAAAGCCTTCGTACCAGCTCAGCAGCAGGGCTTCGAAGAGGCCCTTAGCCCAGGCCGGCGGCCATTCGGCCAGGTGGGCCAGCACCTCGGCCAAGGTGCTTTTGCTGCTCAGCCAGGGCACCAGCCGCTTGATGTAGGGTTGCAGCTGCTGCTGGTAATCGGCGGGCAGCTGCCCGTGCAAGCGTAGCAAGCCATCGAGCCAACGCTCCAGGGCCACGGGGTCGTTTTGGCGCAGCATGGCGGCGCTCAGGAACAGCAGCTCGTGCCAGTCGGCCACCGGCGCGATAGCCGTGGCGGGCGAGATATCGGGCACGAACTGCGCGAGTGGCGCGTAGACTGTGGCGGCTTTGGGGGCGGGTGCGGGGCTAGGGGCCGCCAGCCAGGGGGCCAGCGCGGCGCGGGCGGCGGGGCCTAGCAGCGCGGCCTGGTCGGCCAGCGCGACGAGAATTGCGCTGGTGTCGGCGGAAGGGAGGAGGAGCGTTTTGGCACTCAGCAGGTCGGCCAGGTGCTTGGCAGCCCGCGCCTGCACGGCGGCGTCGGGGTGGGCGAGGGCGGCGGCCAGCAGCCGGGCCACGGCCGGCGCGTGGGCAGCCTCCTGCCTGGGCAGCCTGGCCAGGCAGGCAAGCAGCGTTTGGAGGCCGGTTTTCAGCTCGGGCCGCCGCACCAGGCTATCGGCCGCTTGCAGCAGTGGCGCCAAGTCGAACCCCGGCTCCAACCACACGGCTTTCAACAGGTTTAGGGCGAAATTCACTACCAGCGGCTGCGCGTGGGCCAGTAGCTCCACCAAGTCGGCTTGGTGCGCCAGGCATTCGGCCGGGGTGGGTTGTAGGCTCAGAAACAGCTCCTTGAACCATGTCAGCAGCGGGCGGCGGAAGTCGCGGCGCAGCGCCAGCAGACAGCGCGTGCGGATGTCGGCCCGGTGCAGGTGGCCTGCCTCAACTAACCCAAGCAGCACGCGCTGCCAGGTATGCTTTTCGTAATTGGCGGCCGACCGCCCGTCGAGGCGCGCCATGGAAGCCTCGTACTCGAACTGAAGCGGCAAGTCGCGCGTCAGCGCTTTTTCGTCTTTTCCCAGGCGCTCGGCCAGCTGGCCGGGGCGTTGGTCGAGCGCCAGCCAGGCTAGTTGGAAGGCAAACTGCTGCGGGCGATACTCGATGAAGCCAGCGTCCTCTAGCTCGCGCAGCAGCCAGTAGTTGGCTAGGCTGCTACCAAAGCCGCCCATGAGCCAGTCGCTGAGCCAGGCCGGCCGGGCGTGCTGCAACACGGCGCGCACTGCGGCCCAGCGCGAGCTAAAGTAGTTGTGCATCAGGCTGCCAGCCCAGTGAAAGCCCCGGCCAAAGGCTTCTTTGCGGGTGTAAGTAGCCAGCCCAGTCAGGAAGAACAAGGCGCCCTCCTCGTCCGTTGGGTCTATAAATGGGGTGTCGGCAAATGAGGTGTCGGCCGGAGCAGGAGGGGGTAGGGCTGCCGCCAGCGCCTCCCCAGTACTAGCCGCCAGGGGCGGAAAAACCGTCCACCCGCGCCGGGCCGGCCGGGGGCGCGCATTGGGAATGCCGTGCTGCAATAACGCCAGGGCCTTCGCGCGGACCGCTTTTACGTCCTTAGGGGATAGCTTCAGTAAAAATGGTACCAGCTCCTGCGTGCCCTGGCAGCTCATGATGTACCCAAACTGCTCAGTAACTGACAAGCTCATAAATCGCTAAATGAGTTGAAGATAAAATGCTTATCGTAAGCTGCTCATTCCCTGCCCAAACCGCTGCTCGGCGGCCAGCACGTGCTTGCAGGCCCCGCGCTGGCCCTGGTGGTCGGTGTACCACTGGCAGGTGCAGCGGGCGGGGCCGGCGCCGCCTACCACCACCGTGTGCCACACGTGCGAGCTGCGCACGCGCACCTCGGCGCGGCCGTCGGGGCCTAGGGCGGCCAGGCGCACATGGTCGGCGTCGGGCGCCAGCAGGGCCTGGGCGTTTTTGAGGCGCGGGTTCAGGCGCGCGATGCGGTCGAGGCGGAAGGGCAGGCGGCGGTAGAAATACTGGTTACGGCTCAGGTCGAAGCCCAGCAGCCCCAGGGCCGAGAGGCTAGCGCAGAGTTGCGCCACGGTGGCCGGGCTCAGGTCGTGGGCCAGGCCGAACAGGGTGGGGTTGAAGGCCTCGCCGGCTTGCAGCAGGGCGTTGCCACCGGCTAGCCACTCGGCGGGAAGCCCCGCCAGCATGGCCCCCAGCTGCGTGCCCTCGCCCGAGAAGCCGCGCCGCACCTCGGCCGAGAGCGCCAGCAGAAACTCGTGGCCGCCGCCCAGCTCCAGCACCACGGCCATGGCTTGGGCGCAGGGCGTGGCGTACACCCGCGCCCCCGGGGCCAGGGGCAGCAGCCCGGCCAGCAGGCGCAGGCGGTGCGCCCCGCCCACCCGCACGGCCCTAGGCCCACCCAGCACCTCGTAGCTGACGCGGCCGCCGTGCAGGGCCAGGTAGAGCGGAGTTTTGGCGGCGCCGGGGGGCAGGCCGTGCAGCAGCTGGGCGGCCTGCTCGCGGCCCAGGCGCAGCACCTCGTCCATCTGGGCCAGGTAGCCCTGGGCGGCGGTCAGGCCCCGCAGCCAGCGCTCGGGCAGGGCCACCTTGCGCTCGGTTACGTGGCCGGCGCTGCGCTCCAGCGTCACGGCCTGCTGGCCCACGGCCAGGCCCACCGCCTCGCGCCGATTGATGCCGCACAGCGCGTGCACCATCGGCTCGTTGAAGTTCACGTTGGTGGTGCCCGGCGTCAGCTCGCCGTCCAGGGCGGCTGCCCCCAGGTCGAGGCGGGCGTACACGCCGTTGCACGACGAAAACGCCTCGAAGCGCAGTTGTCCCGCGCCGGCCGTTACGATGGGGTCGCGCAGCACGGCCGCCTGCGGCACGAAGCGCGAAGCCACCACCTTAGCTAACGTGATTAGTCCGCGCGCCGTGAGCCAAGAATCGCGCAGTTGCCCTCGGAAAAACGACGTGGCCGCGCCGGTAACCGCGGCTTCGGCGTAGGCCGCCAGCTGCAGGGCGTGGCCCACCGGCTGGTTTACTAGGGCCGAAGGCGCGGCGTAGGAATAGGTTAGTTCAGACATAGCTCAGAAAGTGCGCTTGTGGCCGCAGCCCCGTGCTGCAACCGCTGCAAAGATGCACCCTGAGCGTTATACTTCTACTAATAATTTTAGTTTTGCTAAAAATAAAAGTTAATAAATGCTAATTAGACTAATTCACCTACTTCAAGAAGCACAAAGACAAAGCAGGCGGTCATGCTGAGCTTGCCGAAGCATCTCTACCGCATCGTCCAGGTGACGTTCGGTAGAGATGCTTCGGCAAGCTCAGCATGACCGCCTGCTTGGCTGCCCTAGGCCCCTAGGGCACCACCACGGCCTCGCGCACCTCGCGGGCGCCGCGCTTGCGCCGGCCGTAGATGTCGAGGATGAGCAGCGGCAGCAGCGTCAGCTCGGCCACCACGCCGAAGAGCAGCGTGAGGCCGATGAGCAGGCCCACGTAGAACGTGCCGTCGAACTGCGAGAAGAGCAGCGTGCAGAAACCGCCTACCAGGATGAGCGAGGTGACGATAACGGCCTTGCCCGCCAGCAGGTAGGTGCGCCGCACGGCCTTGAATAAGTTGGGCTCGTGGCCCAGCGAGAGTTTCAACTTGCTGATAAAGTGAATGGTATCGTCCACCGCGATGCCGAAGGCGATGGTGAAGATGATGCTAGTGCTCACCTTCATATTGACGCCAGCCAGGCCCATGACGCCCGCCACCACCAGGATGGGCAAGAGATTGGGCACGAGCACGATGAGCGTCATGCGCAGCGAGCGGAACAGGGCCAGCACAATGACGGTCACCATCAGGATGTCGATGGCCATACCCTGAATCATGTTCAGGGTTAGGTTCTCGTTGTTCTTGTCAATCAGGTTGCTGGAACCCGTGAGGCGGGTGCGCAGCACAGTCGTATCCACCCCAGTGCGCAAAAATCGGCGCAGCCCCGCGTTCAGTGCGTCGGCCCGGATGCTGCCCATGTCGCCCATGCGCCCGGTCAGGCGGCCGGCCGAGCCGTCGGGCAGGGCCAGGGCCCGAAACTCGGGCTTTTTGCGCAGCGGGCGCAGCCGCGCCACCAGGCCGGCCAGCTCGGCCGAGTCGGTGGGCAGGCGGTAGTCGGCCAGCTCGCCGCCGTGCAGGGCCTTGCGGGTGGCCCGCACCAGCGTGGCCGGCGAGGCCTGAAACTGCAGGCCGTAGGTGGCCGTGAGGTAGTGCTCGATGCGCTCGGTTTCGCGCAGCACGGCCGGGTCGTACACGGTGCGGCCGCCGGCGGGCTTCAGCTCCAGCTCGAAGGGCCGCACGCCGGCAAACTGCCGGTCGAAGAAGGCGAAATCCTGCCGCACGGGGTCGCGCTTGCTTAGGTCGTCGAGCAGCGAGGAGTTGATGCGTACCCGCGTGGCCAGCCCAATGCTTACCACCAGAATCAGCCCGCTGGCCGCATAGATGCCCCAGCGCCGCCGCAGCACCCCGCTAAAGAGCCCACCCAGCACCCCATCCCAGCTGTGGCCCTGGCGCCGGGGCTCGCGCAGCTGCGGCTGGCCCAGTAGCACCAGCATAGCCGGCAGCAGCGTAAAGCTTAGGAAAAACGCCAGCAGCACCGCTACGCCCGTAAACAGCCCAAAGTTGTGAATGGGCTTGATGGTGCTGGTCATGAGCGTGAAAAAGCCGATGCTGGTGGTGAGCGCCGACAGCCCCGAGCCGAAGCCCGACTCGCGCAGCGTGGTGCGCAGGGCCGCTTTCTTGCCCGCCCCGTAGCCCAGTTCGCTAACGTAGCGCGAGATGATGTGGATGGTATCACTCATGCCCACCACGAACAGCATCAGGGGCAGCAGGGCCGTCATCAGGTCGATGCTGACGCCGGCCGCGCCCATCACCCCTAGGCCCCAGAGCACCGCCCCCAGCACCACCACCAGCGGCAGCACCACGCCCCACCACGTCCGGAACGTGAGCCGGAGCAGCCCCGTCACCAGCACCACCGCCAGGCTGATGAACACCATCAGCTCCATCTTCAGCCGGTCCACGAATACCGACTGCGCCACCACGCGGCCCGCCAGGTGTAGGCGCGCGTCGGGCAGGCCGGCGCGAGCGGCGGCGGCGTGCAGGGCCGCCAGCAGCGAGTCGCCGGGCGGCTTCTTGAGGTCGGGCGTGAGCTGCAGCACCAGGGCGGCCGCGCGGGCGTCGCGGCTAAGCACGTTGCCCACCAGCCCCGGCGTTTGAAAAATCAGGGCCGAGTCGGCGGCACGGCGGCTGGGGTCCTGGGGGTGCAGGTAGGGCAGCTCGTACACCCCCACGCCCTCCACCACGGGGTTGCGCAGGGTGCTGAGCGAGGTGACGCCCAGCACGTGCGGCAGCGTGCGCGCCTGCCGGGCCAGCGAGTCGAGCTGCGCCACAAAAGTGGGCTCGAACACGGTGCCGCCCCTAGGGGCCTCCACGCCCAGCAGCAGGTAGTCGTTGTCGTTGCCGAAGCGCTGGCTGTAGCCCTGGTAGTAGTCCAAGTCGGGGTCGCCGGCGGGGTAGAAGTCGTTGAAATTGTAGTTGAAGCGCAGCTGGGCGGCGTAGTAGCCGGCCAGCCCCGTGAGCAGGGCCAGCACCAGCAGCGTGAGGTGCGCGAGGCGTCGAAGCGGCATAAACGAAAGCAGAGCCTACATAACGCCACGCCTGGGTTCGGGGTTCGGGCAAAAGCCGGGCGCTACTTTTAGCGGCGGCTGCGCGGGTTAGGCGCGGCGCTCTGGGCTATGCGCGTAGTTTCTCTTTGGTTTTTGCAGCTGCGGCTGGTGCTGCTCGTGCTGCTGGGCGCGGCCGGGCTGGCCCGGGCCCAGGCGCCGGCCACCGGCCGCGTGGTGGCCAGCGGCACCGGCGCGCCCCTGCCCCAGGCCACCGTGCGCCTGGCCACCGGGCCCGCAAGCGCCGGCACCAGCACCGACGAGGCCGGCCGCTTCACGCTGCCCCTGCCGCCCGGCACCGACCCTAGGGCCGCCCGGCTGCGGGTGTCGCACCTGGGCTATCAGCCGCGCGAGGTGCCCGCCGCCCAGCTCGGCGCCGACGTGGTGCTGGAGGAGCAAACGTATCAGATTGGGGAAGTGACCGTTACCGCCGCCAGCGTGCGCCAGCTGCTGGTGCGCACCTGGCGCCTAGCCGACGAGTCGCTCGACGTGGCGGCCCAGGACTTGCTGGCGAGCGGCCGTCGGCAGGGCCTGAAAGGCATTGAGTGGGTAGCCCGCCACCCCGACGAGCTGCGCGAGGTGCTGCAGAAAGCGCGCTTCACCTTCCAGCCCGACGGCACCTTGAAAGTGAAGATTATGCTGTTTGGGGCCAAGGGGCAGTGGCTGCTCGACGAGGAAAGCCGTACCCTCACCGTGCGCAACCGCACCGGCAGCAGCACCTCTACCGATACCGTGGTGGAGCTGAGCGCCGACCGGCTGGTGCTGCACGACGCCACCTCGGGCCTACCCAACGCCGTGTACGTGCCCGCCGACTAGCGCCGGTAGTAACTCGCCGCGTGTATATTAGAAGCAATTATCACCATATCACTTCCCTAGGACCAATGAAAAAGACCCTGCTCGCCCTCGCCCTGTTGGCCTCCGCCAGCACCGCCTTCGCCACCGACGGCCCCAAGCCCACCGCCAAAGCCGGCAAGCGCGCCGACGGCTGCACCGGCATGGCCGCCGCCAAGTGCGACAAATCAATGATGACTGCCAGCGCCAAAATGGACGGCATGCCCGCCTGCTGCCGCGCCAAGATGGCCGCCCGCGCCGCCGCTACTACCACTGCCTCGGCCGCCAAGCCGGTGGTAAAGTCGCTGTAGTAGCCCTAGGGCCCGTTTGCTACAAGAAAGGCCGCCCGGATTAGGCGGCCTTTTTCATGGAAACTAGCGGCGCTACTACGGGCGCTCGGTTGCTGATTGACGCTCGCGCAGCAATTGCTGAGCTGCTGCCAGGGCCGCTGGAACCAACTTTCTGGCGGCCACGATTTGCTGTAATTCTTCGGTGGGCTTGCGTTCAAAGCGGGCGCTAAACTCGGCTACCTCAGCCCGGTAAGCTTGCGCGATTTTTTGCTCCGATGGTCTGATGGCCGCCGCCAGCCAGGCATTGGCCCGCTGCCGATACAGGCCGTAAACCAAGAGGCTCAGCAGCAGGCCTTCTATACTTAGCATGAAGCGCAACTCATCGAACCCTAGGCCGATGGAAAACTGGCCGGGTAAGAAGCTGATTAGGCTGAACAGCGCCAGCAGGCAGCACGCCACCAGTACGTGCTTGTAGTAGCGGCGCAACCAAAAGAAGCTAGCCAGCAACGCGGCAACTGCTGCAAGCCCTCCGTACTGCTGCGCAGTAAGGGCGTAGCGGTAGTCCTCGGCTGGGAAAGTCACTAGCACGTTTAGCAGCGTGCCCAGGCATGCCAGTAGTAAAATCAATGTTGGGATAAGTGGTCGGTAGCGAGTGAGCATATCACAAGAACGAGCCAGATGAGCACGCAGGCAAGCAAAACCGTAAGTTTGGTAACCGTAAAAGTGCTACCATGCCCACCCTTGAAGTGCTCACCCGCATCGCGGCGCCCCCAACGCGCTGTTTCTACCTGGCTCTGAGCGTGGACCTGCACGCCGAATCGACGCGCCAAACGCACGAGTAGGTAGTGGGCGGCGTGCGCAGCGGCGTGCTGCAGCTAGGCGACGCAGTGACGTTTCGGGCGCGGCACTTCGGCGTGTGGCAGACCTTAACCAGCCAGATTACCGAGTACCAAGCGCCGGCCTACTTCTGCGATGCGATGCAGCAAGGCGCTTTCAAAACCATGCGGCACGAGCATTACTTTGAACCTGCTGGTGCTGGCACGTGCATGCGCGACGTGTTTGCCTTCATTTCACCCCTAGGGGTGCTGGGCCGGCTGGCCGATGCGCTGGTGCTCAAGCGCTACCTGCGGCACTTCTTAACGCAGCGGGGCGCCGTGCTAAAGCAAATGGCTGAGGGCGAGAGCTGGCGGAAATTTCTGCCACCAGCCTAGCCGCTAACTGGTCTGGCTTAGCAGGTTATAGGCTCATCACGCGCGCAATTGTTTTACATAGCTCGGCTATATTCGTGTCTCTATCCGTTGATTGATTTTCCGCTATAGTTACATGAAAAAGATTATTTTGCTGGTAGCCACGCTGTTGTGCGCGGGCCTTGCGGCCACGGCCCAGACGCCGGAGAAGAAAATGTCCACGGCCGTGCTGAAAAATAACCTGGCTACGGCCGAAGCGTTGCTGGCCGCCGGCACCAACCCCAACGCCGTAGTGGAAGTGGTGCCCGGGATGCCCACCACCTACCTGATTACGGCTGTAACCGACGGCAGCGTCGACCTGGTGAAGCTGCTGCTCAAGTATAAAGCCCAGGTCAACCAGCCTGACGGGTTCAAGATGACGCCCCTGATGACGGCCGCCGGCAAGGGCGACAAGGCCCTGGTGGAGCTGCTGCTGGCCAGCGGCGCCGACGTGCAAGCGCGCGACGGCGACGGCAAGGATGCGCTGGCCCTGGCCAAAGAAGCCAACCACCCCGACGTAGCCGCCCTGCTGGCACAGCGGCAGAAGTAGGAACTGGCGCCACGCCCGCGGTGGCCGCTACTTTTGCAGCCGCTTTCCCCGCTTACCATGCGCCAGTACCACGACCTCCTTCGCCAGATTCTCGACCACGGCACCGCCAAAACCGACCGCACGGGCACGGGTACGCTGTCTATTTTTGGGCCGCAGATGCGGTTCGACTTAGCCGAGGGCTTCCCGCTGATTACCACCAAGAAGGTGCACCTCAAGAGCATTATCTACGAGTTGCTGTGGTTTTTGCGGGGCGATACCAACGTAGCCTACTTGCAAGAGCACGGGGTGAGCATCTGGAACGAGTGGGCCGACGCCCAGGGCAACCTCGGGCCGGTGTACGGTTACCAGTGGCGCAGCTGGCCCGATGGCCAGGGCGGCCACATCGACCAGATTAGCCAGGTAATCAACCAATTGAAAACCCAGCCCGACTCGCGCCGCATGGTGGTGAGCGCCTGGAACGTGGCCGACCTGCCCCAGATGCACCTGCCCGCCTGCCACGCCCTGTTCCAGTTTTACGTGGCCGATGGCCGCCTCTCGTGCCAGCTCTACCAGCGCTCGGCCGACGTATTTCTGGGCGTGCCCTTCAACATTGCCTCCTACGCCCTGCTCACGCTGATGGTGGCCCAGGTAACGGGCCTGCAGCCCGGCGAGTTTATTTGGACCGGCGGCGACACCCACCTCTACAGCAACCACTTAGCCCAGGCCCGCGAGCAGCTAGCCCGCGCCCCGCGTCCCTTGCCCACCATGCGCCTCAACCCGGCCGTGACGGATATTTTTAGCTTCGCGTTCGACGATTTTCAGCTGGAGAATTACGCGCCCTGGCCCGCCATCAAGGCGCCCGTTGCCGTATAGCTGCTGCATGAGCCAGGGCCTAGGGCACCAACTACTACGCGGGGCGTTGCTGCTTGGAGGCGGGCTGTTGGCCAGCACGCCCGCCCGCGCCCAGTACGCGGCGCCGGGCTTTCCGATGCTGCCGCTGCACCGGCCGCTGCCCCCGCCCGGCCCGCCGCCCGAAGACCCCGCCAACCTGCCCCGCTTCTGGCACGAGCGCGACGCCGAGCGGCAGGCCGCCGGCCGCAACCGCTTTTTTGAGCTGGTAATGGCCCGGGCCCAGTACCCCGAGGCTGCCAAGCCCCCAGCCACGCAGCCTGCGGCGGCCATGCCCACGGGCCGCATTTTGGTGGTGCTGCTGGTGCGCCCCGACGGCAGCGTGCGCCAGCCGCCGCGCATCAGCCGACGCGAGCTGGAGCAGCCCGAAAGCGCCTACCCGCCCGCCGCCCTCCGCGCCCTCGACGCCGAAGCCCAACGGGTGCTGGGGGCGCTGCACTTCGTGCGCTCGCGCTCGCTGCTCGACTCACTGGTGGTGCCCATGCGTTTCCAAACGCGGTAGCAAGGGCCCGCGGCCGCTGTCCCTTTCTGAGATTAATTCGCTCACTGAACAGCCGCATTCAGCTGGCAAACCCCAAAACTGGACGAAAGGTGGGGCCGGGCGTCCGCTAAGATAGGTGCCTTTATGCTTGATAATGAGTTGATACTACTGTTGGGCTAATAGTCCAGCTTAATTGGCACTTGAATTGTAACTCGCAGGGTTATCCTAGCTAACGTTCCTGCCCCGTGCCTACTCAACTGCTTTCCACCCTGCATCGGTCGCTGATTGCCTTCAGTGCCCTCGCCCTAGGCCTAGGACCGCGGGCCCAGGTGCTGGCCCAGCACCAGGTAACCGAGGCCGACCTGCACCACCACCAGGCCGACTGGGAGCGCCTGCTGGTGCTGCGCGCCGCCGGGCGCGGCAACACCCAGCGCGCCAGCCGAGAATTTCCCGGCACATAGGCCCCTAGGCCCTATACCAGCCCAAACTTCTTGCCCGGCAGCGCGCGCACCAGTCCCCGAAACTCGAGCGCCAGCAGCAACGAGGCCACGGCGTGGATGGGCAGCTGCGCCCGCCAGGCCAGGTCATCCATCTGGGCTTCGCGGCCGGGCGCGGCGGCCAGCACGCGCACCAGGGCAAACTCGTCGGGCGAAAAATCGTCGGGCGAGTAGGTAGGGGCGGGCAGCGGCTTGCCCGGCAGGTGCAGGGCGGCATCCCAGTTCAGCAGCTGCTCCAGGTCGGCGGGGTACTGGTAGAGGGCGGCTTTGTGGCTCTTGATGAGGGCGTTGCAGCCGGCCGAGGTGGCCGCCCCTAGGGGGCCAGGCACGGCCAGCACGTCGCGGTCGTAGCTTAGGGCTAGCTCGGCGGTTATCAGGGCGCCGCCTTTCTCGGCGGCTTCTACCACCACGATGCCGTCGGCCAGGCCGGCGATGATGCGGTTGCGGGCCGGGAAGTTATAGCGGTCGGGCCCAGTGCCGAAGGGAAACTCGGTGAGCAGGCCGCCGGTTTCGCGCAGCTTGTCGGCCGTTTTGCGGTGCGCGGCGGGGTAAATCACGTCCAGCCCCGTGGCCATGACGCCTACCGTGGGCAGGCCCTCGGCCAGGGCGGCGCGGTGGGCTAGGATGTCAATGCCGTAGGCCAGGCCGCTGACTACCAGCGGCTGGTGCGGCACCAGGCCGTGTACCAGCGCCTCGGTTTGCTCGCGGCCGTAGTCGGTGGCCTGGCGCGTGCCCACGATGGCCACGGTCTTGGGCGCGTTCAGGTCGGCCGGGCCCTGGTAGTAGAGCAGGGCGGGCGCGTCGGCAATAAGCTTGAGGCGGCGCGGGTAGCTTTTGTGGGTGTAGAAGAGCAGCTCGACGCCTTCCTTTTCGGCTTTGCGCAGGCTGGCCTCGGCCTGGCTGAGGGCCTGGCCGCGCGCGGGCCCGGTGAGGGCGCGCACCGTGGCGTCGCCCACGCCCGGCACGCGCCGCAGCTTGCCCGGCGGCAGGTGCAGCACGTTGCGCGCCGAGGCGCCGTAGCTCATCAGCTGCCGCGTGAGCTGCGGGCCAACGCCCGGAATGAGCGTGAGGGCCAGTTCGTAGAGGAGGTCGTCCATTCAGTTAATGTGCGGAATATGACAAATGTAAAAATGTAAAAATCAACCGGTTGTCGGTGCAGTCTCGCGCTAGGGAGTCATCTTTTACATTTCCGCATCTGTCCTGTTCCGCACATTAAAAATTACTTTTCGTCCAGCTCCTTTTTAAGGCTGACCAGAAAGCTGCGCACTTTCTCCAGGCTTTGGATGACGTCGATTTTATCCTTGAGCTGGCCGCCTTTGTGCTTCATCATCTCGCGGGCGCCGGCAATGGTGTAGCCGCGCTCCTTCACCAGGTGGTAAATGGTGCGGAAAGTATCGACGTCGGCCTGGGTGAAGAGGCGGTTGCCCTTCTTGCTTTTGCGCGGGGCCAGCTCCGGAAACTCGGTTTCCCAGAAGCGGATGAGCGAAGTAGCCACGCCGAACTGCTCGGCCACCTCGCCAATGGTGAAGTACTGCTTGGTGATGTCGCGTTCTTTATAGGGCATAGCCGGCGGGGTTTGGGCCGCTAAAGCTACTCAATCGACCTTGTATTCCCGGGCCAGCTCGTCGTAGAGCGGCAGCAGGGCGTTGGCCTGGCCCTGCTTGTCGAACACGGCCTCCCAGGTGTTGAGCGGCTCCCAGATGAAGGTGCCCCGGCCCTTGCCGCCGGGTAGGTGGAAGGCGATATCGTTGACTTCCTTTTTGCGCTCAGAATATTCTGCCACCACCACGTCCTGCGGGTAGCGCTGGGCTAGCTGGGTTAGGTTTTGGCGCAAATCGGCCAGCGTGCCGTGCCACTTGGGGTAGTACGACTGCCCGATGACGTCGTAGTTCACGCCAGCCGCCTGCATGCGGTCGAGCCAGGCGTTGGAGAGCTGCGCTTGGCCGCCTAGGGCAATGTGGAGCATGACGAGGCTGCGCGGGCTGGTTTCGCGCACGGCGGCCACGCCCGCTTTCACCAGCTGGGCTAGCGTGGCGTAGCGGGCGGCGCTGTCGGGCAGCTGGGTGTTGGCGTCGGGCCAGAGCATCCCGTGGCTGATTTCGTTACCCACCTGCACCATGTCGGGCGGGGTGCCCTGGGCGGCCAGCGCCCGCAGCACGTCGCGGGTGTAGTCGTGCACGGCCTGGGCCAGGGCCGCGCCGTGCAAGTTGCGCCAGGCGGCGGGCTTAAACTGCTTCTGCGGGTCGGCCCAGGTGTCGGAGTAGTGGAAATCGAGCAGCAGCTTGAGGCCGGCCGCCTTTACGCGCTTCGCCATGCCTAGGGTGTGGGCCAGGTCGCAAAAGCCCTTGCCCGGCGAGTAGCCGCTGTCGGCCGCCGGGTTGTGGAAGATGCGCAGCCGGATGTAGTTGAAATGGTGGTTCTTGAGAATCTGGATGGCGTCCTGCTCCCGGCCCTGGTCGCTAAATTTCATTCCCCGCGCCTCTAGCTGCGGCAGAAAGGAGATGTCGGCCCCGAGCACCTTGCCCAGGCGCTTGGGGCGCGGGGCCGCGGGGGCAAAGGCCAGCAGCAGGGCCAGTAGCAAGGCGGCGGGCAGCAGGAGCCGGGTAGGGCGGGGGAGGTGGCGCATGGGTAGCAAGGAGTGGAAAATAGAAGGAATAACGGGACAGAAAAAAGGCGGTAGAGCCGCTGAGCCCCGCGAAGCAGCTCTACCGCACATGTACTCCTAACGTCTGAGGGTCGCTGCGCGGTAGAGCTGCTTCGCGGGACTCAGCATGACGTTCTGCTGCGGAGCGGGCTACAAGGACACCCCTAAGGGCCCAAAGCTGCCGCGAACCCTGGCGCCGCCGCTAGTGTTCAAGAAAGTTACCTTTGCCGCGCCTAGCGCCCGGAATTAGAAAAAAGAAGGTCTTCAGGCCAACGCATACTTTCTAATTCATACTTCATACTTAGCCAGATGCTCCCTACCGCCAGCCACGTCCGCCAGCAGTTTCTCGATTTCTTCGCCTCCAAGGGCCACCACATCGTGCCCTCGGCGCCGCTCGTCGTCAAGGACGACCCCACGCTGCTGTTCATCAACAGCGGCATGGCCCCGTTTAAAGACTACTTTCTGGGCAACAAGCCCGCGCCCTTCAAGCGCATCGCTGACACGCAGAAGTGCCTGCGCGTAAGCGGCAAGCACAACGACCTAGAGGAGGTAGGCTACGATACCTACCACCACACTCTGTTTGAGATGCTGGGCAACTGGAGCTTCGGCGACTACTTCAAGAAGGACGCCATTGCCTGGGCCTGGGAGCTGCTGACGGAGGTGTATAAGCTGCCCAAGGAGCGCCTGTACGTGACCTATTTTGAGGGCGACCAGGGCGACGGCCTAGGCCCCGACACCGAGACGCAGGGCCTGTGGCGCCAGTACGTGGCCGAGGAGCGCATCCTGCCCGGCAATAAGAAGGACAATTTCTGGGAGATGGGCGACACGGGGCCGTGCGGGCCGTGCACCGAAATCCACATCGACCTGCGCGACGAAAGCGAGGTGGCCCAGAAGAAGGGGAGCGAGCTGGTGAACGCCGACCACCCGCAGGTGGTCGAAATCTGGAATAACGTGTTCATGGAGTTCCAGCGCCTGGCTGACAAGTCGCTCATCAAGCTGCCCGCCCAGAGCGTGGACACTGGCATGGGCTTCGAGCGCCTGATGATGGCCGTGTCGGGCGTGAAATCGAACTACGATACCGATGTATTTCAACCGCTTATTCAGTTCATCGCCAAGGAAGCCGGCGTGCAGTACCACGGCACCTCGCCGGCCACGGTAACCGACCAGCCCGCCACCGAAAACGAGCGCACCGACATTGCCATCCGCGTTATTGCCGACCACATTCGGGCCATTGCCTTCACCATTGCCGACGGCCAGTTGCCCTCCAACGTGAAGGCCGGCTACGTGATTCGGCGCATTTTGCGCCGGGCCGTGCGCTACGCCTTTTCGTCGCTCAATCAGAAGCAGCCCTTCCTCTACAAGCTGGTGCCGGTGCTGGCCGACCAGATGGCCGGCATCTTCCCCGAGCTGAAGGCCCAGCAGGCCTTCGTGATGCGCGTGATTGAGGAAGAGGAAATTGCCTTTTTGAAAACGCTGGAAACCGGCCTGCGCCGCCTGGATGCGCTGGAGGAAACCGCCCGCCAGAACGGCGGCGTGATTGACGGCAAAACGGCCTTTGAGCTGAGCGACACTTTCGGCTTCCCGCTTGACCTGACGGCCCTTATTGCCCGCGAAAAGGGCCTAGGGGTGGACGAGGACGGCTTTAAGAAGGAGCTAGCCCAGCAGAAGAACCGCAGCCGCAACGCCCAGGAAACCGAGCAGAGCGACTGGGTGACGGTGACCGACACCGACGCGCCCAACCAGTTTGTGGGCTACGACCAGGACGAGGCCCCCGCCCGCCTGCTGCGCTACCGCCAGGTGGACAAGAAAGGCAAAACCGAGTACCAGCTGGTGCTAAACCAGACGCCCTTCTACGCCGAGAGCGGCGGCCAGGTGGGCGACACGGGCTACCTGGAAAGCGACTTCGACAAGGTGCGCGTCATCGACACGAAGAAGGAAAACGACCTCATCATTCACACTACCCTGGCGCTGCCGCAGGACCTGACGGCCGAGCTGCGCGCCCGGCCCGACGCCGCGCGCCGCGCCCTCATTCGCAACAACCACACGGCCACGCACTTGCTGCAAGCCGCCCTGCGCCAGGTGCTCGGGGCCCACGTGCAGCAAAAGGGCTCGCTGGTGAACGACAAGCTGCTGCGCTTCGACTTCTCCCACTTCACCAAGGTGACGGACGCGCAGCTGCGCGAGATTGAGCAGCTGGTGAATCAGCGCATCCGCCAGCAAATTCCGCTCGATGAGCGCCGGAACGTGCCCATCGACGAGGCCAAGGGCCTAGGGGCCATGGCCTTGTTTGGCGAGAAGTACGGCGACTTCGTGCGCGTCATTACCTTCGACAAAGACTACTCGGTGGAGCTGTGCGGCGGCCTGCACGTGGCCAACACGGGCAGCATCGGCTACTTCAAAATCACGAGCGAGAGCGCGGTGGGCGCCGGTGTGCGCCGCATCGAGGCCGTAACCGCCGGCGCGGCCGAAGCTTACGTGGACCAGCAGCTCGCCCTGCTGGGGCAGGTGCGCGAAGCCCTGGGCAACCCCCAGCACCTGCTGCCCAGCCTCGACAAACAAACCGAGGAAATCGCGGCCCTGCGCAAGCAAATCGAGCAGTTTGCCCAGCAAAGTCTCAGCCAGCAAAAAACCCAGCTCCTAGGCCAGGTGAAGCCGGTAAACGGCCTCAACTTCCTGGCCGCCCAGGTGCAGGCCAGCTCGGCCGACGACCTTAAAAAGCTGGCCTACGACCTACGCCAGCAGGTGCCGAACCTGGTGGCCGTGCTCGGCGCCGACCTCGACGGCAAGCCCCAGCTGGCCGTGATGCTGGCCGACGACATTGCCCAGGCCGGCCGCCTCAACGCCAGTACCCTGGTGCGCGAGCTGGCCAAGGACATCCAGGGCGGCGGCGGTGGGCAGCCGTTCTTCGCCACCGCCGGCGGCAAGAACGCGGCTGGCCTCGGGGCCGCCCTAGCCAAGGCCGAGGGGCTGGTGGCCGCCGCGGGATAAAGGCTTGCCAAGACTTACAGCCCTGCAAATCGTATTCGACGTGTCACCTGGCCGCGTAAGTTTCGCCCTGGAGGTATTGCGCAGCCTCTCCTTTGCCCAAAACTCGCGCCCGGTTAAGCGCCCTGGAGCCGCCAAAGATGCCACTGGCTACTTACCGACTTCACCGGCCTGCGGCTGGCTTACGCGCAATTTGACCGGGGTGAGGGCATTGATTTTACGTCCCCAGCCGAACAGGGTAGGTATTGATGGCCTTGTCCATAGGTAATCATTGCTGGCAGTTTTCCCGTATGTTTAAAAACCAGTAGCCCCTAGGGGCTATCCGTTGTACCACTAGTTCGTTTTTGCCCCATGGAAGTCGCCAGCTACACCCTGGCCGAAGCCACTTCGGCCGCGCCCTACCTCGACTACGCCCGCTGCGTGGACGACGACAACCGCCCCGCCAACCACGTAGGTGACTGGCCCGTGAAGGGCGAGGTTTACCCCGTGCGCATCGTAGAAAGCCGCCTCGAAGGCATTCCGCTGGTGCACGTGCTCACCTTCACCGGCGAGGCGCCCTACTACAACGCTTTTGCCCCGCACCGCTTCGAAATCACCTGCCGCGAATACCTCAACTAGGTTCGTTGCGCCAGCCGGCCCTAGGGCCCTGCTTAGCTTAAAAGCCCCGCCCGGTGCGCCGTCGGCGGGGCTTTTTGCGGCAGCGGGGGCCTAGGCACTGGGCGGCTGCCAGCCCGCGGCGGCGGGTAAAGGGGGCTGAAGAAAAATTAATTTCAGCCTCAGGTGGTCCTCAGGGGGGCGCGGCACCTTTGAATCAGGTAAGCGGAACGAACCGCTTGCGCTACCTCATTCAAATCCTTTTTTTCGATGGTACCCACTGCATTTAAAATCGCCCTGGCCGCGCTGCTGCTCGCCGGCTCCGCCGCTCAGGCCCAGCAGGCCGCTCCTGCTACCGCTACTCCCTCGTCCACCAAAACCAAGGTAAAAACCAAGCGCGGCCAAACCAGTCAAGCCAGCCAGGCTGGCGCGCAAGCCCCCGTGCCGCCCGCCGGCACCCTGGCCGCTGCCGTGCCGGCCCCGCCCGCCGGCGGCCCCCCGGCCCCCCGGCCCGGCGATGGTCCCGGCCGCCCCGCTGGCCCCCACGGTCCCGGTCCGGCTGGCCCCGGTGGCCCTAGGCCCGCTGGCCCCGGCCAAGGCCCCCAGCGCGGCGGCGTGCGCGCCCTCACCGATTTCACCGGCACGCTCACCGAGTACACGGCCGCCAACGACGAGCAGGTGTACGACGCCTTCCAGTTGAAAACCAGCGTCGGCACCGAAACCGTGCGCTTCCCGCGCCACCTGGGCCAGGCCCTGCAAGCGGCCGCCAAGGCGGGCAGCACCGTCACCGTGTCGGGCTTCCGCGACACTGACCCCGAGGGCCGCGCCAGCCTGCACCTGGTGAGCCTGACGGCCGGCGGCCAAACCGTGCGCGACACGCCGCCCGCGCGCCCTACCACCCCGCCCACCGAGGAAACCACCACCGTGCGCGGCACCGTGCAGCGCCTGCTGCAAGACCCTAAGGGCCGCACCAATGGCCTGGCCCTGAGCGATGGCACCGTGTTGCACCTGCCCCCGGCCGCTACCGAGCAGCTAGCCGACAAGCTGAAAGCCGGCGCCACCGTGGCCGCCACCGGCACACTGCGCGCCGCCCACCCCGGCGAGGTAGCCGCCCGGCCCGTGCGCGTGGTGCGCGCCCAAACCATCACCCTCGACGGCGTGCAGTTTCTGGTGCAGTAGGCAGATGGGCGGGCGCGCGGCCGGCGGGGAGGGCGGGGCTTTTAGGTCCGCTGCCAGCCCTAGGCCGCGCGCCCGCCAGACCGCCGCCCGCGCCGTTTTAGCGTAAGGAGGCGCAACTAGTGGCCCCAAGTAAGCAAGCTAGGCGGCTGGGTAGCAGGTGGGCGTAGGCTCACTTGCACGCGGCCGCCTAGCTCCGTACCCACCCGCTACCAGCTACCCAATTTCCCTTGACCACCCGCCCCCATGCGCATTCTGGTGATTGAAGACGAGCCGCGCCTGGCTGAGTTTATGCGCCAGGGCCTGACCCAGGCCGGCCACGTGGCCGACGCGGCCGACAACGGCGCCACCGGCCTGGAAATGGCCGCCGCCACGCCCTACGACGTCATTTTGCTGGACTTGATGCTGCCCGGCCAAAACGGCTTCGACGTGCTGCGCAACCTGCGCGAGTTTGGCCTAGCTACGCCGGTTATTATCGTGAGCGCGCTCAGCGGCACCGAGCACGTGATTAAGGGCCTGGACGCGGGCGCCGTCGATTACCTGCGCAAGCCCTTTGCCTTCGATGAGCTGCTGGCCCGCCTGCGCACGGTGCAGCGCCGCCCGGCCACCACCGAGAGCCCGGTGCTGCGCCTGGCCGACTTAGAGCTGGACCTAGTGCACCGCCGCGCCGCGCGGGCCGGCCAGGTGCTGGCGCTCACCAACCGCGAGTTTGCCCTGCTTGAGCTGCTGCTGCGCCACCCCGGCCGGGTCATCACCAAAACCTACATGGCCGAAAAGGTGTGGGAAGTGGACTTTGACATGGGCTCGAACGTGATTGAGGTGCACCTTTCGCAGCTGCGCCGCAAAATCGACCGCGCCTTTCCCACCCGGCCGCCGCTGCTCGAAACCGTGGTGGGCCACGGCTACCGGCTGCGCAACCCGGCCCCCGCCGCGTGAGGGCCCTGGCCGGGCTGCGGGGGCAGCTGGCGCTGGCCTTTGCCTTCATCTTCGGGGCCGTGACGCTGCTGGTGGGCACGGCGCAGTACCGGCAGGTGGCGCGGGTGCTGCACCAGGGCGACGATGCCCGCCTGCGCGCCCGCGCCCGCGCCCTGCTCGAGCAGGTGGATGTGAGCAGCGCCGTGCCCGTGGTGCCGCTGCCGGGCCGCGGCGAGCGCCTGCGGGTGCTGGTGGAGGCCAGCGGCCCGCCCGCCCGCGAGCTGTTTCACTCGCCCGGCTTTGCGCTGCGGGCCGGCGGGGCGCTGCCGGCGGGCCTGCGCGGGGTACAGCTAACGCGTCAAAGCACGGACTACGCCGGCCGCTCGGTGCTGGTGCGCCTGTGGCTGGCCCACCCCGCGGCGGCGGTGGCCGCCGACTTGCGGCGCGTGCGCCTGGGGCTGTGGGGAGCGCTGGCGGGCAGCCTGGTGCTGGCCGCCGCCCTGGCCGCCGGGCTGGGCTGGTGGGTGCTGCGCCCGCTGCGGCGCATCAGCCAGGGCGCGCGCCGCATGGGGGCCACGCCCGGCGCCGAGCGCCTGCCCGAGCCCCAAACCGGCGACGAGGTGCAGGAGCTGGCCCACGCCCTCAACCGGATGCTGGACCGCCTGCAAGCCGGCGCCGAGCTGCAAGACAATTTCCTGGCCGCCGCGGCCCACGAGCTGCGCACCCCGCTGGCGGTGCTGCAAACCGGCCTGGCCGTGACGCGCCAGGCCCCCGAGCTGCCCGCCAGCCTAGGCCCCGCCCTGGACGCGCAAGCCCAGGAGCTGGAGCGCCTAGGCCGCCTGGTCGAAGATTTCCTGCTAGTCAGCCGCCTGCGCTCCGACGCCCTGCCCCTCACGCACCGCCCCGTAGCCCTGGATGGACTGGTGCTGGCCGCCGCCGACCAGCTGCTGCCGCGCTTCCAAGCCGCCGGCCGCCAGCTGACGCTGGCCGTGGACGAAGCCGTGCCCGACTACCGCGTGCTGGCCGACGCCGATAAGCTAACTACTGTAGTGCTCAACCTGCTGGATAACGCCCTGCGCCACGCCCCGCCGGGGGCGGCCGTGCGCGTAGCCCTAGGGCAGGAGCCCGCCACCGGCTACTACTACGCCGAAGTCAGCAACCCCCTGCGTACCACCCTGGGCGACCTCGCGCGCCTGACCACTGCCCGCTACCAAGCCGACGTGCTCAGCGGCGGGGCGGGCCTGGGCCTCTGGCTCAGCAACCGCATTGCCGAGCTGCACGGTGCCCCGCTGGCCCTGCGTGAAACCGCAGGCCAGCTGCACGTGCGCCTGCGCCTGGCGGCGGCGCGGTAAATGAGTGAGTAAAGCAGCACGTCATTCCTCGCAGGCTCGGAGTGACGTGCTGCTTTACTCACTCATTTACCGCGCCGCCAGAACTGGGTGCCGTCTTCGCCCAGCAGCTGGCCGCCCATGCGCTCGCCCCGCTCGTGGGTGAGGATGGTGAGGCCGGGGCTCCAGCTGACTTCCAGCTCGGGTTGCCCTAGGGCCTCAAACTTGGCCCACCAGCGGGCGGGCGGGTTGCAGTCGGGGTAGTACACGTTGGCGGTTTCGGCCACCACCACTTGCTGCGCTGGAAACAGCTGGCGGGCGGCCGCCAGCTGGGCCGGCAGGTCGTGGTCGAAGTAAATGTTGAGCCCCACGATGTCGAGCAAATCGGGGCGGCCCTGCTGCCAGGTGTGGCAGTCGTGGGCCTCAGCCACCGCATCAAACTGGCCCAGCACCGTGGCGAAGGGCCGGGCCTGGTCGGGGTAGGGCACGGCGGGGTCCCAGCCCCAGGGCTCGCTCATGGCGGTGCGGCAGGCGGGGTCGCCGGTTTTCAGCCCCTGGGCAATGGCGATGGTGATGGCGCTGGTGGTCCGGTACACGTCCCACCAGCTGCGCCCCCCGAAGGGCCACTGCCGGCTCTGGGGCGCGGCAATCCAGTCGGTCCAGATGCCCAGCTCCACCCCTAGGTTGTAGCTGCGAAACGCGCCGGGGTAGCGCCGGGCCACCTCGCAGGCCAGCTCGCGCAGGGCGGCGGCCGCCTCGCCGTTCCAAAACTGCGTTTCGCTCAGCCACTCGGGCAGGCCGTAGTGGTTGAGTACCAGCTCTACCTGCCCCTGGCTGACGGCCGCCAAGCGGTCGAGCCACTGGTAGTCGGGCTGGCGGGCGGCCTCATCCCACAAAATGGTGTCGCGGAAGCGGGTGATGCCCATTTCGCGGGCCCGCTGGTAGTGAAACTCCAGGTGCTCGACGTGGCCCGTGGCGCGGGTGTTGGAGAAGCAAAGCGGGCGGTTCTCGTCGCCGTAGCCGCGCACTACGCTGCCATCAAAGCACAAACCATATTGCATGCAAAAGCGGAAAAATGAAAAGGTTACATACGGGCGCGGGCTTTAAATGACTACTTGCCCCTAGGCAGCCTCGTTCCAGGCGTGGTTCCGCCGGCCCTAGGGCCGGGCGGCCGAATCGGGCGGGGCGGCCGGTGCACCCACGCCAAAATGGCGCGCAAACTCGGCGGCGTGGCGGCCGGGCAGAAAGAAAAACGCCGAGTCGTTGTCGGCCACGTATACCGCGCGCCGGGCGCCGGGCGCGCCCGCGGGCAGCGCGTAGGTGACCAGGTGTCCGTCGCCAAAGGTGGCCACCTCGCTGGTGTAGTAGCTGACCTGCGTTTTGGGAAAATCGTAGACTTTGAGGGAAGTCGAGTCGGGCTTGATGGGCGGCCGCTCGTGGGCCAGCATGTGCAGGGCATTATATTTCGCGCGTTCTTCGGGGGTTTTGCCGCAGGCGGCGCAAAGCAGCGCGGCGGCCAGCAGGGGTTGGGCTCTCATGCGGGCAAGCTACAACGCCGGCTGGCTTTAGGGGCGGGGTTCCTTCCGTTGTAGCCGGCGGGGTGGGCCTAGGGGCCCGCGCGGCCGGTGCCCGCGTTGCCGGGGCTGGCCCCGCGGGGCGCCCGGTAAACTATTCGCCGGCGGCCAAGCTGCCCCTTAGCAGTCCCGCCGGCGCGGCTGGCCGGGGCCGCGCCGGTTGCCAGCAGGTAAGCCAGCAAACCCCCTAGGGCCCGTTCTTTGCGCGCCGGGTCGCGCGGCCATTCTCGCCGGCCCGGTTTCTGCCCATGCCCGAAGGCACCATCCTGGTTATCGACGATGAAGAGTTGCTGCGCCACGCCCTGGTGCGCACCCTGGAGCTGGAAGGCTACTCGGTGCTGGCCGCGCCCGATGCCTACCGGGGCCTGCAGCTGCTGCGCGAGCGGGCGGCCGAGGTGCTGGTGGTGCTGAGCGACGTGAAGCTGCCCGACGGCCGAGGGCTCGACCTGCTGCCGCGCTACAAAGCCCTGGCCCCGCTGGCCGAAGTGGTGCTGCTGACGGCCTACGGCACCATCGCCGATGGCGTGCAGGCCATGAAGAGCGGCGCCTTCGACTACCTCACCAAAAGCGATGCCGACGAGCAGCTGGTGGTGGTGGTGGAGCGGGCTGCCACCAAGGCCCGGCTGCAGCACCGGGTGGCCGACCTCGAAAAAAAGGTGGGCGCCCAGCACAGCTTCGAGGCGCTGATTGGCACGGCCCCGGCCCTGGAGCAAGCCAAAAAAATGGCCCAGCAGGTAGCGCCCACCGAGGCCACCGTGCTGCTGACGGGCCCCACCGGGGCCGGCAAGGAGCTGTTTGCGCAGGCTATTCACCAGGCCAGCCCGCGCCGCCGCCAGCCCTTCGTGGCGCTCAATTGCAGCGCCTTCCCCAAGGAGCTGCTCGAGTCGGAGCTGTTTGGCTACCGCAAAGGGGCCTTCACCGGGGCCCAGGCCGATAAGAAGGGCCTGTTTGAGGAAGCCAGCGGGGGGACCTTGTTTCTGGATGAAATCGGCGAATTGGAGAGCGGCGCCCAGGCCAAGCTGCTGCGGGCGCTCGAAACCCAGGAGTTTACCAAGCTCGGCGACGGCCGCCCCACGCGGGTAAACGTGCGCGTGCTGGCCGCCACCAACCGCGACCTCAAGCAGCAGGGCGAGGCCGGACACTTCCGGCCCGACCTCTACTACCGCCTCTCGGTGGTGGTCATTGCCGTGCCGCCCCTGAGCGCGCGCCGCACCGACGTGCCGGCGCTGGTGCGCCACTTCGCCCAGCATTTTGGGGTCCGGCTGCGGCAGCCGCCCCTGCAAATCAGCCCCGAGGCCCTGCGGGCGCTGGAGCACTACGACTGGCCGGGCAACATCCGCGAGCTGAAAAATGTGGTGGAGCGGGGCGCCATTCTGACCCCGCCCGGCCAGCCGCTGGCCCTGGAAGACCTGCCCCTAGAAATTCAGCGCAGCGGCGGGCCGGCAAGCGACGACCCGCGCACGCTGCGCAACGCCGAGCGCCGCCACGTGCAGCTCATTCTGGAGGCCTGCGGCGGCAACAAGGCCGAAGCAGCCCGGGTGCTGGGTGTGGCCCACACCACGCTCTACCGCAAAATTCAGGAGTACGGCCTTTAGCCCCATGCCAAGCACCGGGTAGGGGAGGGCTGGGCCTTGAAACTAGGGGCGCACGGCGGCAAGCTGCCGGCCTGGGCGCAGCGTGACCGGGCTGCATGGGTGGTTTCAGTAGCTGTTGGGCCGCTGCCATTCTGCTCGCCCTTCGCGCTCACCCCACGAGACCCCTTTGGGGCATAGCCCCCTCCCCTTCGGGAGAGGGGGAACTAGTGTTTAGCTCTAAAAAGCTAGATAACTAACCCAAGTTGCGGAGTATAGTTAAGTCGTCAATTCCCCTCCTTAGCTAAGGAGGGGACGCTTCGGCGAAGCCGAAGCGGGGGTGGTTGACGTCGGTGAACGACCCGCCCGCCAACTCGTTCACCGACGTCAACCACCCCCGTTGGCGCTCCGCGCCAACATCCCCTCCTTAGCTAAGGAGGGGAGTGCGCCGTCTGGCACTACTTCGCACCTTGGGTTAATGAAATAACTAGGGTTAGTTCCCCCTCTCCCGAAGGGGAGGGGGCTATGCCCCAAAGGGGTCTCGTGGGGTGAGCGCGGAGGGCGAGCAGAGCGGGCCTAGCATTCTGCACAAACGGACTAGCGAAACGCTAGTCCCGCCGCTGCCGGCTGGCTGGCTGGGCGGGGCCTAGGTGAAATATTTAGTGCTGACCAGTAAGGTCTTAGCGATTTTTTGGGGTGGTGGGTGGCCGTTGGGCCCGGCCGTTGTAGCTAGGGAAATCGCGCCCGTTGCGGCGCTTTCCTAAGTCCTCTCTCCTCCCTTCAAGCCCCCTCGCGCATGAGTTCTGTCCTGCTGATTCTGCTGCTTACTGCCGCCGGCGTAGCCAGCTTCTGGCTTTTCTACAAGTCGATTGATTTTTTCGACCACCTCTAATTTTTTCCGCTTTCGCGCCATGATGCTTGCCCTGCTGCTGCTCGCCCTCGCCACGTTCGCCTACCTGTGTTACGTGCTCCTCAAACCCGAGAAATTTTAACGCCCGCGGCCGCTTCCGGCTGCCGCTTCCCCCCACGTCATGAACAAAGAACTTCTCGGCCTCGGCGTCCTTTTCGGCGCGGCGGTGCTGCTGGCGCTGCCCCTGGGCCGCTACCTGGCCACCATTTACCGGGGCGATAAAAGCTGGTCCGACTTCCTAGCCCCCTTCGAGCGCCTGCTCTGCCGCCTCGGCGGCATCGATGCCACCCGGCCCATGAGCTGGCAGCAGCACCTAGGGGCGCTGCTCACCCTCAACCTAGTGTGGTTTTTCTGGGCCATGCTCGTGCTCTGCTGCCAGGGTAGCCTGCCCCTGAACCCCGACCACAACCCCAGCATGGCACCCGACCAGGCCTTCAACACGGCCATCTCGTTTCTGGTCAATTGCAACTTGCAGCACTACTCGGGCGAGTCGGGCGCCACCTACTTCTCGCAGGTGTTCTGCCTGATGTTTTTGCAGTTCGGCACGGCCGCCACCGGCCTGGCCGCCTGCGTGGTCGTCTTCAATGCCCTGCGCGACGGCACCACCGACAAGCTCGGCAACTTCTACAACTACTTCCTCAAAAGCCTGACCCGCGTGCTGCTGCCCCTGTCGCTGGGGGTGGCGCTGGTGCTCGTTTTCCAGGGCACGCCCATGACCTGGGCCGCCAAAGCCCCCCTAGTAACCGTGCAGGGCGACAGCACTTTTGTGAGCCGCGGGCCCACCGCCGCGATGGTAGCCATTAAGGAGCTGGGCACCAACGGCGGGGGCTACTTCGGAGCTAATTCGGCCCACCCGCTCGAAAACCCCACCTACCTCACCAACCTAGTGGAGAACTGGGCGCTGATGCTGCTGCCGCTGGCCATGGTATTTGCCCTGGGCTACTACCTGCGGCGGCCCCGGCTGGGCTACATGGTGTTCGGGGTGATGACGGCGGGCTTCCTGCTGCTAGTGGGCCCCGCTGTGTACTACGAGCTGCACGGCAACCCCGCCCTCACCCGCCTGGGCATCAACCAGCCCCTAGGGTCGCTCGAAGGCAAGGAAATCCGCTTTGGCGCCGCCGCCTCGGCCTTCTGGGGCATCTCCAACACCGTTATCTCGTGCGGCTCGGTCAACTCCATGCACGACTCGCACCTGCCCATTTCGGGCATGAACGAGCTGCTGGGCATGATGACCAACGCCTTTTATGGCGGGGTGGGCGTGGGCATTCTCAACTTCTTCGTGTTCATCATTATCGCCGTCTTTATCTCGGGGCTGATGGTGGGGCGCACGCCCGAGTTTTTGGGCAAGAAGATTGAGGCCCGCGAAATGAAAATCGCCATCATCGTGGCCCTGCTGCACCCGCTGCTCATTCTGGCGGGCACGGCCCTGACCACCCACCTCTACGCCAATAGCCCCACCGCGCTGGCCGGCTGGCTGGCTAACCCCGGCTACCACGGCTTCTCCGAAATGCTCTACGAGTACACCTCCGCCGCCGCTAACAACGGCTCGGGCTTCGAGGGGCTGGGCGATAACACCCCCTGGTGGAACATCTCGACCGGCCTGGTGATGGTGCTGGCCCGCTACCTGCCCATCATCGGCCCGGTGGCCATCGCCGGTTTGCTGGCCCGCAAAAAGTACATCCCCGAAAGCGCCGGCACCCTGCGCACCGACACGGCCACCTTCGGCATCATGGTCTTTTTCGTGATTTGGATTATCGCCGCGCTGGCTTTTTTCCCCGCCCTGGCCCTAGGGCCGCTGGCCGAGCATTTTACCCTTTATTAATTAATCAGGCTTACCTAGAACGTCATGCTCATCTGGCGTCCGCTTGTCGAAGCATCTCTACCGCGTCGTTGAACGATGAGGTTAGTGATGCGGGAGAGATGCTTCGACAAGCGGACGCCAGATGAGCATGACCGCCTGTTGATTTTCAACTTCTCATGGCAACCCCCTCTCCCTCCTTATTTCAACCCGCACTGGTGCGCGAAGCCGTGGGCCAGGCCTTCGTTAAGCTCGACCCGCGCACTATGTTCCGCAACCCGGTGATGTTCACCGTGGAGCTGGGCACGGCCGTCATGTTCCTGGTGACCCTAGGGCTGCTTTTCCGGCCCGATGCCACGCAGGGCAGCTTCGGCTACAACGTCACGGTCTTTGTCGTCCTGTTTCTGACCCTGCTCTTCGCCAACTTTGCCGAGGCCATTGCCGAGGCGCGGGGCAAGGCCCAGGCCGACTCGCTGCGCAAAACCCGCCAGGATACGCCCGCCCGGGTGCGCCAGCCCGATGGCAGCTTCGGGCGCGTCAGCTCAGCGCAGCTGCAAAAAGGCCAGGTCTTCGTGGTCGAGGCCGGCGAGCTGATTCCCACCGACGGCGAGATTATCGAAGGCCTGGCCACCATCGACGAGTCGGCCATCACCGGCGAGTCGGCCCCGGTTATCCGCGAGGCGGGCGGCGATAAAAGCTCGGTCACGGGCGGCACCAAGGTGCTTTCCGACCGCATTGTGGTGCGGGTGACGACGGCCCCCGGTGAGTCGTTTCTCGACCAGATGATTGCGCTGGTGGAGGGCGCCGCGCGGCAAAAAACGCCCAACGAGATTGCCCTTACCATCCTGCTGGCCGGCTTCACGCTGGTGTTCGTCATCGTGTGCGTCACCCTGCAGCCCTTCGCCCGCTACGCCCACGCGCCCATCGCGGTGGCCTCGTTCATCGCCCTCTTCGTGTGCTTGATACCCACCACCATCGGCGGGCTGCTCTCGGCCATCGGCATTGCGGGCATGGACCGGGCGCTGCGGGCCAACGTCATCACCAAGAGCGGCCGCGCCGTGGAAACGGCCGGCGACATCGACGTGCTGCTGCTCGATAAGACGGGCACCATCACCATCGGCAACCGCCGGGCCACCCACTTCTGGCCCGCGCCCGGCGTGAGCGAGGGCGAGCTGGTGGAAGCCGCCGTGCTCACCTCGCTGCACGACGAAACGCCCGAGGGCAAAAGCATCGTGGAGCTGGCCCGGCAGGGGCGCCGCCTCGACGAGCCGGCTCTGCAGCAGCGGGCCCTAGGCGGCGAGCCCATCAAGTTCACGGCCGAAACCCGCAGCAGCGGCGTGACGCTGGCCAGCGGCCAGCGCCTGCGTAAGGGCGCCTCCGATGCCATCGGCAGCCTGGCCCACGCGGCCGGCCAGCCCTTCCCCCCCGAAACGAGCCAGCACGTGCGCACGGTGGCCAGCAACGGCGGCACGCCGCTGGTGGTGAGCGAAAACGACCGCATCCTGGGGGTGGTCGAGCTGCAGGACATCATCAAGCCCGGCATTCAGGAGCGCTTCGAGCGCCTGCGCCGCATGGGCATCAAAACCGTGATGGTGACCGGCGATAACCCACTGACTGCCAAGTTTATCGCCGAAAAAGCCGGCGTGGACGACTTCATCGCCGAGGCCAAGCCCGAGGACAAGATGCAGTACATCCGCGCCGAGCAGCAGGGCGGCAAGCTGGTGGCCATGATGGGCGACGGCACCAACGACGCGCCCGCCCTGGCCCAGGCCGACGTGGGCGTGGCCATGAACAGCGGCACCCAGGCCGCCAAGGAAGCCGGCAACATGGTGGACCTCGACAACGACCCCACCAAGCTCATCGAAGTGGTGGAAATCGGCAAGCAGCTGCTCATGACCCGCGGCACGCTCACCACCTTCTCCATCGCCAACGACGTGGCCAAGTACTTCGCCATCGTGCCGGCCCTGTTCATGGTCGCCATTCCGGCCCTAGGGGCCCTCAACATCATGGGGCTAAAGTCGCCACAGTCGGCCATCCTCTCGGCCGTCATTTTCAACGCCCTCATCATCCCGGCGCTGGTGCCGCTGGCCCTGCGGGGCGTGGCCTACCAGGCGGTGGGCGCCTCGGCGCTGCTGCGCCGCAACCTGCTCATTTATGGTCTAGGGGGCGTGGTAGTACCCTTTATCGGCATCAAGGTCATTGATATGCTGGTCGGGCTGTTTTTGTAGCTGTTTTTTAAAACCAATAAGCACGTCATGCTGAGCGCAGCCGAAGCATCTCTCCCGCGTCATCCAAGCGGTTCAACGAAGCGGGAGAGATGCTTCGGCTGCGCTCAGCATGACGTGCTAAAAAAATCAACCCTCATGAAAACCCAATTCCTGCCCGCCCTGCGCTTTACCGCCGTTTTGCTGGTGCTGTGCTGCGTCATTTACCCCGCCCTGGTGTGGGCCGCCGCCCAGCTGGCCCTCGGCCACGGCGAGGGCGTGCAAATTAGCCGGAATGGCCGCGTGGTGGGCTTCGCCAACGTGGGCCAGCAGTTCACCCAGGCCCGCTACTTCAACGCGCGCCCCTCGGCCGTGGACTACCACGCCGATAACTCGGCCGGCTCCAATAAGGGGCCCAGCAACCCCGACTACCTGCAAGCCGTGCGGGCCCGGCTCGACACCTTTCTGGCCCGGAACCCCGGCGTGCGCGCCGCCGACGTGCCGGCCGAACTGCTCACGGCCAGCGGCTCGGGCCTCGACCCCGACCTCTCGCCCCAGGGCGCGCTGGTGCAGGTGCCGCGCGTGGCGCGGGCGCGGGGGCTGGCACTGGCGCCGGTGCGGGCCCTGGTGCAGCAGCACGTCGAAACCAGCGCCCTAGGGCCCGCGAAGGTGAACGTGCTCCAGCTAAACCTGGCGCTCGACGCGCTGCGGTAACGCGCGGGCAGCTTCTGCGATATATCCCCTTGTGCAAGCCCCCGCCACCGTGGCGGGGGCGCCTACCGGCCACCCGTGCGGGCGGCCACCTTTTCTATGAAAAAGCTACTCCTTGCCGGCTGGCTGCTGGGCGCCTTGCCGGCGGCCCAGGCCCAAACCACGCCGGCCCCAGCCGACTCGACCAAGGCCACCCCCGCAGCCGCGCCGGCCAACCCCCTCACCACCTACGGCTTCGTGGATGCCTACTACGGCTTCGACTTCGACCACGGCCCCAGCAACACGCGGCCCTACTTCCTCTACTCGCACAACCGCCAGAACGAGTTTACGGTCAACAACGCCATTCTGGGTGCTCGCTACGACGACGGTAAGGTGCGCGGGGCGCTGGCCCTGCACGCCGGCACCTACGTGAGCGCCAACTACGCCGCCGAGGACCCCGTACTCAAGCACATCTACGAGGGCTGGGCGGGCTTCCGGCCCTTTAAAAAAGCCTGGCTCGACGCGGGCATCTTCGCCTCGCACATCGGGTTCGAGTCGGCCATGAGCAAGGACAACTGGACGCTCACGCGCTCGATTATGGCCGAAAACTCGCCCTACTACGAGGCGGGCGCCCGCTTCACCTACGAGGTTGGCCCTAAGCTCACGCTCACCGGGCTGGTGCTCAACGGCTGGCAGAACATCCGCGAGAACAACCAGGGCAAGGCCCTAGGCACCCAAATTCAGTGGAAGCCCACCAGCCGGCTGCTGGTCAACAGCAGCACCTTCTACGGCAACGAGCAGCCGCAGGACTCCTTGAAGCGGCGCCGCTATTTCCACGATTTCTACCTCACCTACGCCGCCACCAAGCGCCTCAATCTAGCCCTGGTGTTCGACGTGGGCAAGCAGCAGAGCCAGGGCCACCACGGCTACGACACCTGGCACACCGGCTCGGCCTTCGTCAAGTACCAGCTCAGCGAACTGTTCTCAACCACCCTGCGCGGCGAGTACTACCACGCCCAGCGCGGGGTGTTTATTAACAGCATCTCGCCGGCCCTGGCCGACCAGGATTTCTACGCCGGGGGCACTTCGCTCAACTTCGACTACGTGCCCACCAGCCACGTCGCGTTCCGCATCGAGGGCCGCTACCTGCGCAGCGAAAACCCCATTTTCCAGCACGATTTCGGCTTTTCGCGCAACTACGGCAACCTCACGAGCAGCATTGCGCTGTCGTTCTAAGCTACCGCCAACTCTTCCCTAGGCCCCGCTACGCGCGCCGGGCTAGGGGAGGCGCCGCCCACCAGTTCTTATCATGAACCCCACCCCCGAAGATGCCCAGCGCGACCGCTCGGCCGAGCGCTTTTTGCGCCTGGTGCAGGCCAAGCGGCGCGGCACGCTCAAGATATACCTAGGCCTGGCCGCCGGCGTGGGCAAAACCTACCGCATGCTGCAGGAAGCCCACGACCTGCGCCAGCACGGCGTGGATGTGCTGCTGGGCTACGTGGAAACCCACGGCCGCGCCGGCACCGTGGCCCAGTTGCGCGAGCTGCCCGCCATGCCGCGCAAGCAGGTCTTTTACAAGGGCCACGCGGTGGAGGAAATGGACCTGGAGGCCCTGGAGCAGCGCCGCCCGCAGGTGGTGGTGGTGGATGAGCTGGCCCACTCCAACGTGCCCGGCTCGCGCCACGCCAAGCGCTGGCAGGACGTGGAGGCGCTGGTGAGCAAGGGGATTTCGGTGATTACGGCCGTGAACGTGCAGCACCTGGAAAGCCTGCACGACCAGGTGCTCAAAATAACGGGCACCGACGTGACCGAGCGCGTGCCCGACCAACTGCTGCGCGAGGCCGACGAGGTCATCAACCTCGACCTGACGGTGGGCGAGCTGCGGGCCCGCCTCGAAGAAGGCAAGATTTACGACGCGGCCAAGGTGCCAACCGCGCTGGCCAATTTCTTCCAGGCCGAAAACCTGCTGCAGCTGCGCCGCCTGGCCGTGCGCGAAGTGGCGCAACTGCTGGGCCACCAGGTAGAAACCGGCGCGGGCGGCGCCCCGGTCGTGCCCAGCCAGCGCCGCAACGACGACCGCCTGCTGGCGTGCATCAACGCCAACGAGCAGGCCGCCACCGAAATTATTCGCAAGGCATCGCGGCTGGCCGACCGCTTTTCGGCCGCCGCCTGGTACGTGCTCTACGTGCAAACCGGCCGCGAAAGCGCCGCCCGCATCAACCTGGCCGCCCAGCGGCATCTTATTAATAACCTGCAATTAGCCACCCAGCTGGGGGCGCAAGTCCTGCGGGTGAAGGACGACGACATCGTGGGTGCCATTCGGCGGGTGGCGCAGGAGAAGCACGCCACCCTGCTCGTGTGCGGCCTCACGGGCGAGAAGAGCCTGTGGCAGCAGCTGGGCCGGGGCGGCGTAACCCACGGCCTGCTCCGGGCCGTGGCCCGCGACGGCAGCGACCTGGACGTGTACCTGGTAAACTACTGACGATACGGACTTTATTGGCTTGGCGCGCCCGCGCGCCCTAGGGCCTCTTTCTCACTATGAACCTCAAAACCAAGATTACCCTCGGCTTCGTGGCCATGCTGCTGCTGCTGCTGGGCACCGGGGGCTACGCCTACTACTCGCTGCGGCAGCTCGACCGGGCCTCGCGCGGGGTGCTGCGGGCCAATCTGTACTCCGTCGAGCTGGGCCAGCAGATGCTGGGCGCGCTCGACCAGCTGGCCCGGCCGGCCGGGGCCGCCGCCGATACGGCCGGGGCCGCCCAGTTTGCCCGCGCCCTGCGCGCCGAGGCCGGCAACATCACCGAGCCCGGCGAACAGCAGCTCGTGGCGGACTTGCAGCGGCACCTGGGCCGGGCCCTAGGGCCCGGCCCAGGTGCCGCGCCGGCAGAGGTGGCCGCCCTGCGCCGCCTCACCTACCAGATGGTGGCGCTCAACACCCGCGCCCTAACCCAGAAGATAGAGCAGGCCAACCAACGGGCCGACCAAGCCAACCGTAACCAGGTCATCTTCCTGACGCTGGCCGTGCTGCTGGCCCTGGCCCTGGTGGGCAGCGTGCCCGAGGCGGCCGTGCAGCCCCTGCATAAGCTCACGGCGGCCCTGAGCCACGCCACCGAGCGCAACTTTTCGGCCAGCATTCCGCAGGAAAGCAGCGACGAGTTTGGGCAGGTGGCGCGGGCCTTCAACCGCATGCTGGGCCAGCTGCGCGAGTACCGCACTTCCACGGCCGCCGAGCTTATCACCGCGCGCAACCGCGCCGCCAGCATCGTCAACACCCTCGACGAGGGCCTGCTGCTGCTCGATGCCGACCGCCGGATTATCCTGGCCAACCCCGTGATGTGTCAGCTGCTAGATTTACCGGCCGAGCAGCTGCTGGGCCGGCCGGCCAGCATCGTGCGCCTCGAAAACGACTTGCTGCAAACCCTGCTCAAACCCCTGGACGCCCCCAGCCGCGCGGCCGCGCTGGCCGAGGCGCCCCTGCTGCGCATCACCCAGCAGGGCGAGGAGGGGTATTTCCGCGAGGCCATTCAGGACTTAATTTCCTTCAACGAAGCCACCGACAAAACGGAGCTGGTGGGCCAGCTGCTGACGCTGCGCAACGTGTCGGACTTCAAGAAGCTCGACCAAGTGAAGTCGAACTTCCTGGCTACCGTGAGCCACGAGCTGAAAACGCCGCTCAGCAGCATCAACCTCAATACCAAGCTGCTGCAAGACGAGCGCCTGCCCGCCGGCGAGCGCCTGCGCATCACGGGCCACATCCGGCAGGAAACCCAGCGCCTGCAGCGCATGGTGGCCGAGCTGCTCGACGTGTCGCGCCTCGACGCGGGCAGCGGCATTCAGCTCGACGTGCAACCCACCAACCTGGCCGAGGTGGTGGGCTACGCCACGGCCACCGTGCAGCCCCAGCTGGCCGACAAGCACCTGCGCCTCGACTTGCAGCTGGCCCCGGCGCTGCCCGCCGTGCGGGCCGACGTGGAAAAGACCACCTGGGTGCTCATCAACCTGCTGGCCAACGCCATCCGCTACTCGCCGGCCGAGGCCGCGCTCACGGTGGGGGCGGCGGTGGCCGGTGGCTTCGTGCAGGTGCGCGTGCAAGACCACGGTCCCGGCATCGCGGCTGAAAACCACGACAAGATATTCCAGCGCTTCGCCCAGATACCCGACAAAACCGGCTACCGCGGCGGCTCGGGGCTGGGGCTGAGCATTGCCCGCGAGTTCATCACCACCCAGGGCGGGCGGCTGTGGGTAGAGAGCGAGCTGGGCAGCGGCAGCACCTTCTGCTTTACGCTGCCAGTGGCCGCCTAGGGCCCCGCGTAGAAGCTAAGGCTACCAGCCTAGCGATAAAAAGGGGGGCGGCCAAGGTTGCGCCGCTTCCACCGTAACGCCAGATTGATTTACCGCCCAACTTCAGATTCACTTTGCCAATGCCCAAGATAGGGATTGGGCGCCGGTGCTGGTTCTTCCTTCTTTGAGCAGCCAGCAAGAGTAGCAACTAATCCGATAGGAAAAAGCAGGTTTTTCATGCCTGCTAAATTAAGAAAGGGTGAGCTTAAATACTCCCAGTTCACGCAAAAACCCTACTCGCGACCAGGTGGGGCGTTACTGGTACTAAATGTACTAGATGTTAAAGAAATTACGCTTTTGAATTCGCTGGTCGTGCTGACGATAGTGGTCCCGACTGCGCTGGTTGACCCGTTGGCGGTGCTTAATAGACGGAGTTAGGTGCTGCGTAGTGCAACTAGCCAGCAGCAGTAGCAGCAGAAATATAGCTTTCATAAGAAACGATGCTTAGCCTAGCTAGCTGCCTACGAAAAAGCTCCGCTGGCGGGTGGGGCCTAGGGCTAGCTATTTCTCTTGCTTAAGAAAGTACGCTTTATAACCTACCCAGCGGAGTTAGCTACCTACTACCTTCTGGCTGGGTGGCTCAATACGTAGTTTCTTGCCTTCTTTCAGGTTATGGCAGCGCCCAACAAAAAGCCCGCCGTAATCACTTGAATTACAGCGGGCTTTACAAGCCAAGAGCCCCCAGTCGGACTCGAACCAACGACCCTCTGATTACAAGTCAGAAGCTCTACCAACTGAGCTATGGAGGCTTGATGCGGGGGCAAAAGTACGGTAAAAACTCATTGCCAAGCAACCCAGGTCACAAAAAAGGGGATGCCTACCTAGGCATCCCCTTTTTTGTGGTTACACTGGCGCAACGGTAACGCTTAGCTGCGCAGCTGCTTGAGTTGCTTTTTAAGCTTGTCAATTCGCTTTTGAGCCTCGTCCATGCGCCCTTGGTATTCCTGGCGCAGCTGGTCGGCATTCTTGGAGCGGCCAAAGAAGTCCAGGTTGGTTTGCAGGGTAGCCACGTCGTTTTCCAGCTCCTGAATTTCGCGGCGCAGGCCGGTTTCGCGGCGGGCAAAGGCTTGCTGCGATTGGGGCCGGGCCTTGAGGCGGGCAACTTCCAGCTGGAAGAGCAAGTTGTCCTGGTCGGCGGGGGTAATGCCGGCCGTTTGGCTCAGGTACTTACCCATAAGCGTAAGGAATTGTTCCTCTCCCCGGTCGGTAGTGCCCGCGCCGGGCTGGTCGGCGGTGCCGGCAAAGGCCTGCCACTCAGCGGCTAGCTGGCGGAAACCCTCCAAGGTGCCGGGCTGCTGGGGCGAGAGCGCGGCCACGGCCTGGCCGAGCTTATCCAATTGGGTAGTTTGCTCGGCGCTGGCGGCTTGCTGGCGGTCTTCCCGCTGGCGAGTCTCCTGCTTGGGGCGCTCAAAGACGGCGTCGCAGGCGGCGCGGAAGCGCTTCCAGATTTTATCAGCCTGCTTTTCGGGCACGCGGCCAATGTCTTTCCACTCGCGCTGCACGCGCACGACCACGGCCCGGGCCTCGTCGAAGTTCGGGTTTTGCTGGGCGGCTTCGGCTTGCTCGATGAGGGCGTACTTGGCTTGCAGGTTGGTGTTCTTCTCCGAGTCCAGACCCTTGAAGAACTCGTTTTTATGATTGAAGAAAGCCTTGTAGGCGTTCCAGTACTGCTTGTTGAGCTGGTCGGCCTGGGCGCGGGGCACCGGGCCGGCGGCTTCCCACTCCTTCTTTATTTCCTGCAGCTCGTCGGTACGCGAGCGCCACTCGTTGACGCGCTCGGTGGTGAAGTCGGCAAAGGGCAGCACCCGCGCCAGCAGGGACTGCTTCACGGTCAGGTTCTGGGTTTCCTGGGCGGTGCGCACGTCCACAAACTCCTTGCGGCGCAGGTGCACGGCCTCCGAGGCGGCCAGAAAGCGCTGCCAGAGCGGCTCGCGGTGCTCGCCGGGCACCGGCCCGATGTGTTTCCACTCGTCGTGCAGCTTCTTCAGCTCATCCAGCGCCTTATTGATGCCGGGCACGGCCATCAGGGCTTCGGCGCGGCCGATGAGGGCTTCCTTGGCTTCCTGGTTGCGGCGGCGGTCCAGCTCCTTCAGCTCGTAGAAGCGGCCCTGGTTGGCGTAGTAGCGGTCGAGCAGGCCGTGGTACGTATTCCAGGTTTCTTGGCTGTCGGTTTGGGGCACTGGCCCCGTGGCCTTCCAGTCGGCTTGCAGCTGCTTGAGCTTCTGCGAGCTGTCCTTGGTTTCGGCCGATTCGACCAGGGTGCGGAGCTGGTCGAGCAGCTCCTGCTTGCGGGTCAGGTTTTGGGTGCGGCTCTGGTCTTCGGCCTTGGCATCGCGGGCGCGGCCCTCGCGAAACTCCTGCAGCGCCTGGTTAAGCTCGGCCTGGCTGGCGGGGGGCTGGAAGCTGAACTCCTGGGGCGCGTTGGCATCCTCGGCCAGCTTCTGGCGCGAGGCGGCACGGGCGGCCGCCACGTGGGTTTCGTACTGGCGGTTAAGCTCAAAAATCTGCTGGCGGTTGCGGCGGGCATCGGGCCGGCGCAGCAAGCCAATCAGGTACTGGGCCTGGCTGTCAAGGTCAAGCTGCGCAAAGTCGGGGGCGGCCGTTTCGGGCACGTAGTCGTCACCTTCTTCGCCGCCTTCACTGGCATCCGGGCTTTGCGCTTCCAAGTGGGCTACCTCCGCCTGGTGGGCCGCGGCGGCCGACTCGGTATCGGAAGTGGGCAGGGTGGCAACGCCCTCGGGGGCGTCCTCGATGTCCTCGGCGCGGGCTAGCGCGTGCACGGGCGCGGCGTCGGCGGCTGGGGCCGCCGGCTCGCCCTCGGCATTTACCGCCTGGGCTTGCTGGGGTGCTGCGGCCGCTTGGGGCTCGGCTTCCTCGCCGGGCGTCAGCATGGCGTCGCCGTAGTGGGCCACGGCGCGGGCCTGCGAGGCCGAGAGGTGCTCGGCGGCCACCTCGGCGGGCACGTGCTGCGCCGTTTCGGCGGCCGCGGCCTGCTCGGGGGCCCCCGCACCCGTCATGGGGTCGGCGGCGGGGGCCGGCGAGGAAGCCAGGCCGGGAGCCGGCGCTTCGGCGGGCGCCAGGGGGCTAGGGGCCGCCGCGCCGGGGGCATTGACCGGGGCCGGGGTGGGCACGCCCAGCTCGGCGGCCAGGCCGGGCTCGCCCAGCAGCGGGTTAATCTCGGTCTGGGTGGCCCCGCCGGCGGGCGGCTCGGCGGCATCGGCGGGGGTTTCGCTCAGGGCCGGGGCGGCGGGCGTGGCGGCCTGCGGAGCCGCCGGGTCAGCGGCCGCGGCGTCGGGCTGCTTGGACCGAATCTCAGCCAGGCGGGCTTCCAGGATGCTCATGCGGTCGGCCGCGGGGGCCGGGGTGGCCGCGCCATCGGGGGCAGCGGAGGGGGCGGGTTTTTCTTCTTCGGGCAGCATAAAACGAAACAAAAGCCGGCGGCGGACCGGGTAAGCGATGGGAAGTAACGACCGCCGGCACCGGGGGGCCAGGGAAAGGGGGAAGGAGAGGAGCGGGTTAGTTGAGGCGCGGGTCGAGCGGGTAGTTGGAAAGGGCGCGGTAGCGCCCGCCTTTTTCGCGCAGCACGCCCTGCCAGAGCGAATCAGCACCCAAAGTAAATACTTTCCCGGCAGAGGCGGGCTGTTGAATCCAGGAGCCCTGGGCAATTTCGCTTTCCAGCTGCCCGGCCGACCAGCCCGAGTAGCCCACAAACAGGCGCACGGCGGCGGCCGGGGCGGCCCCGCTGGTGAGGCGCGCGAGCAGCTCGTCGAAGTCGCCGCCCCAGTAAGTATCGGCCCCTAGGGGGGTGGCGCCGGGCAGGCCCGGCACCTGATGCACTACGTGCAGGGTATCGGGCTGCACGGGGCCACCTTCGTAGAGGGGCAGCTGGGCGAGGGGCGAGGCCGCCCCCAGGGGCAGCTCCAGCACGTCGCCAAGCAGGGTGGCCAGCGGACGGGTCAGCACCAGGCCGAAGGCGCCCTCGGCGGGGGCGTAGTGGCACAGCAGCACCACGCTGCGCTCAAAGTTAGGGTCGCCCAAAAAAGGCTTGGAAATAAGAAGGGAGCCGGGTTTCATACAACTGGTAGCTAGGATAACCAACGCCCGCAGCACCTGGCCACGAGGGCCGGCCGGGGATTGGAGCAGGCGGCCGGCGGCGGCGGCCGGGCCAGCGGCGCCCGCCGGGCGGGGCGCCGCTGGCGGGTAGCTAACGTAAAGTGGGCAGCAAGTAGTTTTGCAGCGCCGCCCGCCAGAACCCTAAATTTTACGGGGCCGCCCCCGAGTGGTTCCGCCGGCCGTTGCCGGCGGCCTTGTCCTAGCCCCGTTTTTTGCCATGACCGATACCGACCTTGCCAGCCTGCGCCAAACCTACGCGCAAGCCACGTTGCTCGAAGCCGACGTGCTGCCCCAGGCCGTGCCCCAGTTTCGGCGCTGGCTCGACGAGGCCCTGGCCGCCCAGGTGCCCGAGCCCAGCGCCTTGACCCTAGCCACGGTAGACGCCGCCACGGGCCAGCCCAGCCAGCGCGTGGTGCTGCTCAAGGGCCTGCCCGACGACGCGGGCTTTTTATTTTTTACCAACTACGCCTCGCGCAAGGGCCAGGAGCTGGCGGGCCAGCCGCTGGCCGCCCTCAATTTTTTCTGGCCCGCCCTCGAGCGCCAGGTGCGCGTGGAAGGGCGCGTGGAAAAAGCCGACCCGCAGGTATCAACCGCTTATTTCCAAAGCCGGCCCCTAGGCAGCCAACTCGGAGCCTGGGCCTCGCCCCAGAGCGCAGTAATTGGCAGCCGCCAGGAGCTGGAGCAGCGCGAGCAGGCGGTGGAAGCGCGCTTCGCCGGGCAAAACCCGCTGCCCCGGCCCGACAACTGGGGCGGCTACGTGCTGCGGCCCACGCGCGTGGAGTTTTGGCAGGGCCGCCCCAGCCGCCTGCACGACCGCCTGGTGTACGAGCTGCAAGCCGACGGCAGCTGGCAGATAAGCCGCCTGGCGCCGTGAGGCCAGGTAAACGTTAACAAGTACTACTTAACGGTGCGAGCAACCTGTTTTGGCTGATATTCAACCCCTGCGCGGCTGGCGCTACAACCCCGCCCTGAGTGCCCAACTAGAGGAAGTGACCTCGCCCTTATTCGACGTGGTGAGCGCTCGGCAGCGGGCGGCGCTCTACCGGCAACCGCTCAACTCCATTCACCTCTCGGTGCCGCAGGCCGAAGACGGCCTGGCGCCCGCCCCGGCGGCGGCCCGGCGCTGGGCTGCCTGGCAAGCCGAGGGCGTGCTGCGGCAAGATGAGCTGCCGGGCATCTACGTGTATTACCAGTACTTCCGGCTGCCGGGCGAAACCCGCGAGCGCTGCCGCAAGGGCTTTATGTGCCACATCCGGGCCACGCCCTGGGCGGAAGGGCAGGTGCTGCGCCACGAAAACACGCTGCCCGCCGCCGTCAGCGACCGGGCCGAGCTGCTGGCTTCCCTGCGCCTGCAAACCAGCGCCACTCACGGCCTCTACCGCGACGACAGCTTTGCGCTGGAAGCCCTCATGGACGAGGCCATGCAGGACCCGCTCTGCCAGACCGAGGAGGACTACCAGGGCGCGCGCGACGTGCTGGCCGTGGTGCAGGACGTGGCCGCCATCCGCCAGTTTCAGGCGGTGCTGGCCGCCCAGCCGGTCATTCTGGCCGACGGGCACCACCGCTACGAGGCCTCGGTGGCTTACCGCCAGGCGCGGCAGCTGGCCCTGGGGGCCGCCACCGGCCACGAGCCCTGGCACTACCATCTGATGTACCTCACCAACGCGGCCAGCGACGACTTGCGCATCTTGCCCACCCACCGCTTGCTGCGCGCCCTGCCGGCGGGCTGGACCAGCGAGACGCTGCTGGCGCGCCTGGCCGAGTACTTCGTGGTGCGGCCCCAGGCCGAGGCGCAGGACCTGCCCGAGCTGCTGGCCGGCAAGCCGGGGGCCTTCGGGCTGTACTTGCCGGGCGGGGCGGCCTACAAGCTGCGCCTGCGCCCCGAGCTGCTCGACCAAGTAAGCTGGCCCATGCCCGCCGCCGTGCGCGCCCTCGACCTCACGCGCCTGCACTACTTCGTGTTCGAGCGGGTAATCGGGGTGCTGGGCCCTAGGCAGCGCGCCTGGCCGGGCGTGGCCTACGTGCGCGGCCTGGCCGAGGCCCTGCGCCAGGTAGACCAGGGCGAGGCCGCGGCGGCCTTCCTCACCCAGGAAGTCACGATGGCCGAGGTGGAAGCCGTCTGCCACTCGGGCGCCGTGATGCCGCCCAAGTCCACCTTTTTCTACCCCAAGGTGCTCGGGGGCCTGCTCTTTTCCAGCGTGGCCGACGAGGAAACGGCCGCCGACCAGTCGGTGTTCGACTCGGTGTTCTGGCCGGCCCCCGGCTAGCGCTTTCGCCTGGCGGCCCGGCCTTAGGGGTAACTGGCCGTCCAAACAGGTAGCGGTTGCATGGAGCCCTATGGCTCTTGGTGGCCGAAACGGGTAAGCCCGCCCCAGCCACCCCCACTTGCCCAGAAGCCACGACGCTCTTACTTATTTTACTGATGCGCTTAGTTCTTGCCTCGGGCTCGCCCCGCCGCCGCCAGCTGCTCACCGATATGGGCTTGCCCTACGAGTTACGCCTGCGCGAGGTGGACGAAAGCTACCCGCCCCAGCTGCGCCGCGCCGCCATTGCCGAGTACCTGGCCCGGCGCAAGGCTAAAGCCTATCGCCCCGACTTGGCGCCGGACGAGCTGCTGCTCACGGCCGATACCATCGTGTGCCTGGGCGAGGAGGTGCTCAATAAGCCGGCCGATGCCGCCGAGGCCCGCGCCATGCTGGGTCGCCTGCAGGGCCGGGCCCACCAGGTGTACACCGGCGTGTGCCTGCTGCCCGGCGACGGGCGGGCGCCGCTGGTGTTTGCCGACGAAACCACCGTGCACTTCCGCGCCCTGAGCACCGCCGAGATAGCGCACTACGTGGCCCGCTACCAGCCCCTGGACAAGGCCGGGGCCTACGGCGCGCAGGACTGGCTGGGGCTGGTGGGCATCGAGCGGCTCGAGGGCTCGTACTTCACCGTGATGGGCCTGCCCACGCACCGCGTGTGGGCCGGGCTGGTGGCCCTAGGGTATTTCTCCGACCCTGACGACCCTGCTACTGGCGATACTACCCACCCCAACGCTCACCCCTAATTTCGGCGGCCAGGCAGCTTGCTTTCGCTTCTCTTATCTCTTATGCTCACCCGCGGCCCGGCGCCCGGCGGGCGTTCCTAGGGTATTCTCAACCATTCGTATGCGTTTCATTGGCCGGCTGGGGGCGTGGCTGGCGCTGGCACTGGCCGGTGCCCTGGGGCTGCTTTTCAGCCTAACCACCTACGGGCACCTGGCGCAGCGCCTGGCCGAGCTGGCCACCGGCCCGAGTCGCCCGCTGGCGCCGTTGGCCCTGGCGCCGCCGCGGCTGCTGGCTTTGCGCCTGGGGCTGGGCGGGGTGGCCCTGGCAGCTGGGCTATTCCTAATCCTGGCCCGCAGCGCCCGGCCCGCACCGCGGCGGGGCGTGCGCCGGGCGCTGCGGGCCAGCTGGCGGGCGCTGTGGCAGCCGTGGCGGCAGCTCGCGCTTGGTGCGCGCGCCTGGCTGGGCGGCCTGCTAGGGGTAGTGGCGCTGGCCCGCCTCTACTACGCCGGGTGGTACCCGCTCAACCTGGACGAGCTGGCCTCCTACGACTACAGCGTGCTGCCCGGCCCGGCCGTCACGGCCAGCGTGTACGCCTACCCCAACAACCACCTGCTGGCCAATCTGCTGGCCGGGGCGGTGCACGGTGCGCTGCCCCAGGCCGCGCCGGCGCTGGCTTTGCGCCTGCTGCCCACCCTAGGGGGGCTGCTGGCGCTGCCGCTGGTAGCGGCCGGGCTGCTGCGCTACCTGCGCCCGGCGGCAGTGCTGCTGGGGCTGGGGCTGTTTTGGCTGTCGCCGCTGCCGGTGTTTTACGCCGTGGCCGGGCGCGGCTACGCCTGGGCCCTGCTGGCAACCTGGGCGGGGCTGGGGGCGGCGCTAGTGCTGGCGGCACCCGCGTCTAGGTCGGTAGCGGGCCCGCAGCGGCGGCTGGCGTGGGCGGTGTTTTGCGGCAGTGCCCTGGCCGGGCTCTACGCCGTGCCCAGTCACCTCTACGTAGTGGCGGCCCTGGGCGCGGGCTTGCTGGGAGCCCTGGCCAGCCAGGCCGACCGGCGTCGGCGCTGGCGGCTGCTGCACCTGGCCGGGGCCAGCGCGGTGGTGGGCGTGGGGGCGGCGCTGCTCTACGCGCCCGTGGGGGCGGTGTCGGGCTGGCCGGCGCTGCTGGCCAACCCCTACGTGGCCCACACGCCGGGCCCGCGCTACTGGGCTACCATCGGCCCCTTCCTCACCGGCACGGCTACCGAGCTGCTGGGCCGGCCGGGCTGGAGCGCGCTGGCCTGGCTGGCTTTGACCCTGGGGACGCCCCTAGGGCTCTGGCTTGCCCGGCGGCTGCCCGTGCCCAGCCGGCAGCTGGGCTGGCTGCTGTACGGGCAGCTGGTAGGGTGGCTGCCGCTAGCTTTACTGCAGCACGTGTACCCGCCGGCGCGCACGCTGCTGGCGGTGCTGCTGGCCTTTTTCCTGCTGCTGGCGCTGCTGGGCCAGGCGGCGTGGCTGCACGGGGCACCCCTTATGGCGAGGTGGAAACTACTCTGCGCGGGCCGCCGGGGGGCGCTGCCGCTGGCGGCCAGCCTGGTGCTGCTCTACGGGGGCTACCGCCTCTACCGCGAGCAGCGCATCCTCGCCGAGCGCCGGGCGGAGGCGGCGGCCCTGCGCCAGGCCTACGCTTGGCTGCGGGGGGAGCCGCTGCGCCGCATCTGGGTGCTGCCGGGTGGCTGGCTGCTGGTGTGGCACCACTACGCGCTGGCCGCCGGCCAGCCCCGGCTGCCGCTGGTGGAGGTAGCGGCGCCGCTGCCCGTCGGGCGACCCGGCCCGGTGGGGGAGGTGCAGGCGCTGCCTTACTTGCCCCAGGCCCCCGGCGCGCCCCTGCTTTTTCAGGCCGGGCAGCGCGTGTTTATCCTGCCCGTAGCCACCCACCGGCCCTAGGTAGCTTACTGCCTTCTTCTGGCACTTGCTTAGGGCTAAAAAGGTGGCACTGACCTACCCTAGGGGCTAGTGCCCCCGCGCCAGCAGCGCAATGCCGGCTACTACCAGCCCCAGGCCGGCCGCCTGGGTGAGCGTCAGGCTTTCGCGCAGTACTACCAGCCCAGCCCGGCCGTGAGCAAGACCGAGCCGCCCACGATAATGGGGGTGCCCACGGCGGCCGGCACCCCGCGCCGGAACACGGCAAAGGTTAGTAGCTCGGCCAGGCCCACGGCCAGCCCGGCCAGGGCCGCCAGCCCCAGGCCCCGGCCGGTAACGGGCAGCGGCTACCCCTGCAGCCGGAGGCGCAGCAGCCACAGGGCCCCCAAGGTCGCCGCCACTAGCTGCAGCACCACGGCGCCCACGGCCGGTGCTGGGCCGCGAGCTTGATAAAGAAATTATACCCCGCCAGGCACAGGGCTGTGAGCAGGGCTAGGGGCAGCCAGGTGGGCATAGGGCACTACTAAAGGGGGCGAACGGAAAACGCAGCCTGAGAAACTACAGTGCTTTCAGAGTCAGTGTACGGCTGGGTGTAGAGACGCATCCTTGCGTCTAATCGCCAGGCTTCGAGAAGGGTGGGGGTAAGCGCCACCCTTTTACCTCTAACCAGATAAACTGCTACATTGGGACAAGGGGGGAGCACTACTGCGCAAAATATGTAGTACCTGTTGAGTAGCGACGGTATCTAAGCCAATTAAAGGTTTTGTAAAAACGCAGCGGTTTTTAATAGCTAATGGCAAACCGTGTAGGGAAGGGTCGTCATCGAGAACCACATAGTTAGTCGGGTTGCCAGGCCGCGCTACCCACGCGGTAATCTCACTGGCGCGCGAGCCCGGCGCGGGTAACGTTGTTTGGTCATTCACCTTGGTAATGGCAGCAGGAACTAGACCCCGCGTATTAAAAAAGGCAGTCCATTGCGACAATGAGAAGTTGATACGGTGCGAAGTCGTCAGAACTACGGCGGCGTTGGTAGCGGCGAGGATAGTAGTCAGGTTGGCAGTGGCCTGCGCATTAAACCGAAAGAAACCATCAGGTTCGCTTTCTACTGCTCGCCAAGACGGCGTAGTAATTAAAACCCCGTCTAAATCAAGTAGAATAACCATGCGTTACGTAGGTGCGGCTGCTCACATAGTTGCTTGCGGTGAGCGTCTCCTCACCGCAGCTTCTCCTTGAGTATCTCCAGCTCCACGGCGGGGGCAATGCGCTCGTAGAGGATATTGTAGGCCGCCGTGGTAATGGGCATGTTGACCTTGAGCTGGCGGTTTAGCTCGTGGATGGATTTCACGGCGTAGTAGCCCTCGGCCACCATGTTCATTTCCAACTGGGCCGACTTGACGGAGTAGCCCCGGCCAATCATGCTCCCGAAGGTTCTGTTGCGCGAAAACTGCGAGTAGGCCGTCACCAGCAAGTCGCCCAGGTAGGCCGAGGCCGACAAATCGCGCGGCTGGGGCGAGATGGCCCGCAGGAAGCGCCCGATTTCCTGCACGGCGTTGCTCACCAGCACGGCCAGGAAGTTGTCGCCGTAGCCCAGGCCGTGGGCGATGCCGCCCGTGAGAGCGATGATGTTCTTCATCACGGCGCAGTACTCAATGCCGTCGAGGTCCTGGGCGGGGTGGGCCTGCACGTAGCGGCAGCGCAGCAGCTCGCAGAAGCCGCGGGCCAGCCCAGCCTCGGGCGAGCCGATGGTGAGGTAGCTCTGCTTTTCCAGAGCTACTTCCTCGGCGTGGCAGGGCCCGGCAATCACGCCGAGCTTGGCGGCCGGTAGGCGGAAGCGCTCCTGCACGTAGTCGGTCACGAGCACATTGCGGGTGGGAATCATGCCCTTGATGGCCGAAACCACCCCCGCCTTGTGGCGCAGCGCGTCGCGTCCCAACTTGTCGAGCACGGGCTGCACGAAGGCGGCCGGCACGGCCAGCACCAGCCAGTCGGCCTCGGCTACGGCGTCCGAGAGGTCAGTGGTGGGAAACACCAGCTGGCGGTCGAAGAGAATGCTGGAGAGGTAGCGCGGGTTGTGGCCGGTGCGCAGCAGGTGCTGCACGTCGTCTTTGGCGCGCAGCCACCAGTCCACGCGGTTGCCGTTTTCGGACAGGATTTTGGTGAGGGCCGTGGCCCAGGAGCCGCCGCCCAGCATGGCGATTTTTTCCATAGAAGCAAACCGGGCCCTAGGGGGCCCGGCACAAGGCAAGGGGAATTCAGCCCGCAAGCTAGAAGGGAAAGGTGCATCTTTGCGCCACCCGCGCCCGTCATCCCGGCCAGCCGGGCGCCTACTGCTCCCTTTTTGCCCTGTTGCATGAGTTCCCCCGTTATCGCCGCCACGGCCGCTTTTGTAGAAGAGAAATTTCAGGCCGAGGGCTCGGGCCACGACTGGCCCCACATCCGGCGGGTGTGGCAGGTGGCGCGGGCCCTCGGGGCCCAAACCCCCGGCACCGACCCAGAGGTAGTGGAGCTGGCGGCGCTGCTGCACGACATTGCCGACTGGAAGTTTCACGGCGGTGACTACGAGGCGGGGCCCCGCGCTGCCCGCGCCTGGCTAACTAGCCAGCAAGTGCCCGAGGCCACCATCGCCCGCGTCGAGCAGGTGATTCGCGAAGTCAGCTTTAAGGGCCTAGGGGTGGCAACGCCCGTGAGCAGCCCCGAGGCGGCCGTGGTGCAGGACGCCGACCGGCTCGACGCCATCGGGGCCATCGGGGTGGGCCGGGCCTTTGCCTACGGCGGCCACCGGGACCGCCCCCTGCACGACCCCGCCACGCCCCCCGTTTCGCACCAGGACTTCGAACACTATAAGCAAAGCACCGCGCCCACCATCAACCATTTCTACGAGAAGCTGTTGCACCTTAAGGACCGCCTGCACACGCCCGCCGCCCGCCAGCTGGCCCAGCAGCGCCACCAGTTTATGGAAGTCTTCGTGGCTCAGTTTCTGGCCGAGTGGGACAGCGCGGACGTGGCCACGCTGCTTGGTCAGGGTAAAATAGAGCCGGTCTAGGCCAGGCGGCCGCCCTTGCCACCCGTAGCGGAGCTGCTGGCCCTAGGCCCCCCCGGTGGGCGTTGCCCAGGCCGGTAGCTAGCCGCGGCCAACCGTAGCCAGCTTATCTTTACGCCATGATAATGCGCGCGTTTTGGGCGGCCAACCGGCGGCCGTTGTTTCTGGTGCCGCTGCTGGCCCTGCTGCTGGGGGCTTGCCGCACGTGCCCCATGGACTCGTGCCACATCCGTAAGGCGCACTACCACAACGGGGTGAAGTACCGCGCCCGGCCCATTTGGCGGATGCAGTACCCCGCCATTGGCGAGCGCATTAGGGTAAACCGCGAGGGCGACAACAAGCGCAAGGACAGCGACCACAGTAAGCCGCTGAAGTAGGTGGCAAGCATCCAGGCAAGTGGGTCCGCCGGGTTTGGGTGTCGGTCTAGTACCGCTGCCTCCACCAGAGGGGGGTGGGGCGCTAGGTAATTCCTTGCCGGGTGAGCTTATCACTAAAAAAGCTCGTTTAAGGGGGCTAGGGGAGAGGCAGTCGCTTTTGTCGTGGGGGTGACGATAGGGGGTCGAGAGTTGGCTAGAAGCTAGGAAAAGTGGGTTTTTTGCCGTAACTTGCGCGCGCATTAAGCAGTTGCGGAGCTTGGCAGCTGGCGGTAGTTCGTATACCCTAGGGCGCTGACTTCGGGTGGCTTGCCGGGCCGCCCCGCCTGCTTCATGCCTTCTTTTACCCCACGAGCTGGCAGTTAACCGCTGCCAGCGAACCGCTAACTACCATGGCCGAAGGCGAAAAAATCATTCCTATTAATATTGAAGACGAGATGCGCGGGGCTTACATCGATTACTCGATGTCGGTTATCATCTCCAGGGCCCTGCCCGACGTGCGCGACGGCCTCAAGCCCGTGCACCGGCGCGTGCTCTACGGCATGAGCGAGCTGGGCGTCTCCTATACCAAAAGCCACAAGAAATCGGCCCGTATCGTGGGGGAGGTGCTGGGTAAGTACCACCCCCACGGCGATAGCTCGGTATATGATACCATGGTGCGCATGGCCCAGGACTGGAGCCTGCGCTACCCGCTGGTGGACGGTCAGGGTAACTTCGGTTCGGTGGACGGCGACTCGCCGGCCGCCATGCGCTACACCGAGGCCCGCCTCAAGCGCATTGCCGACGAGCTGCTGGGCGACCTCGACAAGGACACGGTTGATTTCCAGCCCAACTTCGACGACTCGCTGGAGGAGCCCAGCGTGCTGCCCGCCAAGTTCCCCAACCTGCTGGTGAACGGTACCAGCGGCATTGCCGTGGGTATGGCCACTAACATGGCGCCTCACAACCTAACGGAAGTGGTGAACGGTATCGTGGCCTACCTCGACAACGAGCAGATTACCATCCCGGAGCTGATGGAGTATATTTCAGCACCCGACTTCCCCACCGGCGGCATAATTTACGGCTCCGAGGGGGTGCGCCAGGCCTTCGAAACCGGCCGGGGCCGCATTGTGCTGCGCGCCAAGCACCACTTCGAAACCCTGCCCAGCGGCAAGGAGCAGATTATCGTGACCGAGATTCCCTACCAGGTGAACAAGGCTTCGATGATTGAGAAAACGGCTGCGCTCATCAACGACAAGAAGATTGAGGGCATTGCCGCTCTGCGCGACGAAAGCGACCGCGACGGCATGCGCATCGTGTACGAGCTGAAGCGCGACGCCCTGAACACGGTCGTGCTCAACAACCTGTTCAAGTACACCCAGCTGCAATCTTCGTTCGGCGTCAACAACGTGGCCCTGGTGAAGGGCCGCCCGCAGACGCTCAACCTCCACGACCTCATCAAGTACTTCGTGGAGCACCGCGAGGACGTGATTGTGCGCCGCACCCGCTTCGAGCTGGCCGAGGCCCAGAAGCGGGCCCACATCCTGGAAGGCTTGCTCATTGCCCTCGACCACCTCGACGAGGTTATCAAGCTCATCCGCGAGTCGCGTGACCCGGAGGTAGCCCGCCTAGGCCTCATTGAGCGCTTCGCGCTGAGCGAGGTGCAGGCCCGCGCCATTCTGGACATGCGCCTGCAGCGCCTCACCGGCCTGGAGCGCGACAAGCTGGTGGCCGAGTACGAGGACTTGATGCGCCTCATCGACCGCCTGAACGCCATCCTGGCCTCGCCGGCCGAGCAGCGCGCCCTCATCAAGAGCGAGCTGCTGGAAATGCGTGACCGCTACGGCGACGAGCGCCGCACGGAAATCAACCACGCGGGCGGCGACTTCTCGCTCGAGGATATGATTGCCGACGAGGCGATGGTCATTACCGTCAGCCACGAGGGCTACATCAAGCGCACCAGCCTCGACGAGTACCGCACCCAGGGGCGGGGTGGGGTGGGGGCCCGCGGCGCCGGCTCGAAGCAGGACGACTTCACGGAGCACCTGTTTGTGGCCACCACCCACGAGTACCTGCTCATCTTCACCGAGCAGGGCCGCATGTTCTGGCTACGAGCCTACGAGGTGCCCGAAACGGCCAAGACCAGCAAGGGCACCCCGCTGCAAAACCTCATCGACAAGCCCAAGGAAGACGCCGTGCGGGCCGTGCTCAACGTGCGCAACCTGCGCTCGGCCGACTACCTGGAGAATACCTTCCTCATGTTCTGCACCGAGCAGGGCACGGTGAAGAAAACCCCTTTGGAGGCCTACTCGCGCCCTAGGGCGGCGGGCATCAACGCCATTACCATCAACGAGGGCGACCGCCTGCTGGACGTGCAGCTGCTGAGCGGCAACTCGGAAGTGGTGCTGGCCTCGCGCTCGGGCCGGGCCGTGCGCTTTCCCGAAGACAAGGTGCGCCCCATGGGCCGCACGGCGGCCGGGGTGCGTGGCATCAGCCTGAGTGAGGAAGCGGCCGCCGGCGACCGGGTGGTGGGCATGGTGTGCATTGCCGACAACAGTCAGGAGTTGCTGGTGGTGAGCGAAAACGGCTACGGCAAGCGCTCGGCGCTCGAGGAGTACCGCATCACCAACCGCGGGGGCAAGGGCGTGAAAGCCATGCAGATAACCGACAAGACCGGCCAGCTAGTGAGCATCCAGGCCGTGACGGACGCCGACGACCTGATGATAATCAACCGCTCGGGCCTCACGATTCGCCTGAGTATGGGTGAGCTGCGCACTATCGGCCGGGCCACTCAGGGGGTGCGGCTGTTTAAAGTAGCCAGCGGCGACGAAATCTCGTCGGTGGCTAAAGTAGCCGCCGCCGAGGTGGTGGATGCCGAGCAGCCGGAACTCGCGCTAGCTACCGACGCGGGCCTCTTCGACGCGGACCAGGCCCTAGGGGTAAGCCAGCCGGCGGCTGAGGCGCGGACCGCCGACGCCACTGCTGCGGACCTGGAGCTGGAAGACGACGCGGTTGACGCAGCGACCGACGGCGACCAGGAAGAGTAACCAGCCGCTGGTAAGGGCCGGCCCCTTGGCTTGGCCGCCTAGGCTTAGCTGTAACTGAAAAGACCGGGCCCGCGCAGCGGGCCCGGTCTTTTTTTGACTTTAAACCAGCTTACCAGTGCTTGCGTAGAAAATGGCATAATAGTGGTTAGCGCCCGGCGTGTAGCTTTGCGCTGTCTTTATTCCAACTTTTCCCTCCCAATGAAACATTCCTTTCTGAAGCTGGCAGCGGGTGCCCTGACCCTTGGCCTCGGCCTGAGTACGTCGGTCCAAGCCCAGAATTCGGCCGTTAATAATGCTATCCTAAGCTTAAAAGCCGGGCCGAGCCAGTACGATAAAGCCGTAACCAGCATCAACCAGGCGGTTGAGAACGAAAAAACTAAGGGGAGCGCCAAGGCCTGGTTTACGCGCGGCGAGGTGTACTACACGGTGCTCGACCCCAGCACTCAGGCGCTGTACAGCAAGTCGACGGCCGGCATGAAGCCCGGGGAGGCCCTGCAGAAAGCGGCGGAGTCGTATAAGAAAGCCTTGGAACTGGATGGCCCTACTGGGGAGTACGGCAAGCAGGTGCCCGACCGCCTAAAGAACCTCTACGGGTTGGCCTTCAATGACGGGGTGAAGTTCTACAACAGTGGCAAGGAAAACCCGCAGGACTTTGACAAGGCCATTGCCAGCTACCAGTTGGCCTCGCAGCTGATGCCCACCGATACGACGGCGGTGCTGTACACGGCCTACGCCCAGGAAGCCAAGCAAGACCCAACTGCTGCTAAAGCTACCTACAATCAGCTGCTGGGCATGGGCTATAAGTCGGTACCCGTCTACACGCGTTTGCTGCAGATTGACCAGCAAACCAAAGACGACGCGGACATGAAGAAAGTCCTGCAGCAGGCCCTGGCTGCGTACCCCAATAACAAAACCTTCCTCATTCAGGACCTGAACCAGTCGATGGGTAGCGGGTCGGATGGCGGCAGCGGGGCCATTGATAAAATCAACAAGGCGATTCTGGCCGACCCCAATAATTCCAACCTGTACGCCGTGCGGGGGGGGATTTACGACAAGCAAAAGAAAACCGACCTTGCGATGGCCGACTACAAGAAGGCCGTAGACCTGGACCCGAAGAACTTCGATGCCTTGTATAACCTAGGTACCTATAACTACAATCAGGCTGCCACGCTGTTCACTAAAGCCAGTAAAATGGACTTGAAAACGTATCAGACCAAAGGCAAGCCGATTGAGGCCGAGGCGAAGAAGTACTTCGAAGCTTCGGTGCCGTACTTCGAGAAAGCATTGGAAATTAATCCCAATGACCAAAGCTCCCTGTACGCGCTGCAGAAAGTCTACGCTCGCCTCAACCGGCCGGCCGACGCCAAGCGCATGGAAGAACGCCAAGCCGCGCTGAAGAAGTAACATAAAAAGCCCCGGTCTAATAGCCGGGGCTTTTTATTAGCAGGGTATCCTAGGCTAGGGAAGGAGTAGTAAAGCGAAATCAACAAGCTTTAACATTCTTTAAAATTCTTATTTAACATAATATAAATTATAAGACAAATAGTTAGCTTGCTTTTGCATAATAGTTTTTGGCTCAACACTTGTTACATTTTCCATTTCCATTAAAGCTGCTTTGTCGCAGGGTGACGACAACTTGTTATAGCAATAGCTTATAGTTATAGGACGAGTTGGGCGAAAAGTTTTTCGAGCGTGACGAGTGCATCAGCACATAAGCCCGGATGCACGGGTGACGCCTGCAGGCTGGTGCTGCGCTGGGCCGTTAGCCAGCGAAAGCGCTCGGCAGTTCCGAACTGGCCAATGGGCCCGGCCGCCGGGCCGCCGGTGCAGATGCGCTCAATTGCCTGCAGCCGGGCTTGTAGTTCCGCTAGTGGTAAGTCAAGGCCAGTTGCTCCGGCCAGCGCCACCAGGCGTTCCGTGGGTAGCAGCCAGCGACACCCTAGGAAGCGTTGGTCGCGGCAATACAAGATAACGCCAGCGTTCACAAATTCTTCCCGCTCAAGGCGGGGTACCAGCCGCAGGGTAGCGTATTCAAATAAGTGCACGGCGGGCAGCATTAGCTTCGGCAACAAAAGTAGCGGAGGCCGCCAGGCGGGCGCTCAAAAAGTGGTAGTACGCTTGCCGTTGCGCAGCGGGCGGGCGGGTGGCATCGGCTTTTTCCAGCCAGTCATCCGGCAGCAGGTCAACAATCCGCTGTAGTACCGGGGGCGTTAGGCGCTGGTGGGCCAGGGTGTCGGCGGCGGCTAGCTCGCTGGCCCAAGGCAAGAGCACGTGGTCGCGCACCTGCGGAAAAACGCGCGGCTTCGAACTGCTAGCCCAGTCGGGGCCGGTGTGGTGCACGTAGAGCGCGGCGCCGTGGTCGATAAGCCACAATTCCTGGTGCCACACCAGTAAGTTGGTATTGCGGGCGGTGCGGTCCACGTTCAGGGTAAAGCAATCGAGCCAGACTACCAAGGAAGCTTCTTCCGCAGAGACTTTAGTAACTAAAGGGTCAAAGGTGTTGGCGCCGCGTAAAAAGTGCAGCCCCAGATTCAAGCCGGTACTTGCCCGGAGCAAGTCTTGAATCTCCTCATCTGGCTCAGTGCGACCGAAGGCTTCCGCTAATTCACAGAAGACAAGCTCCGGCACGCGTAAGCCCAACGCCCGAGCCACCTCCCCTACCAGTAACTCGGCTACCAGCACGTTTATACCCTGGCCGGCTCCCCTAAACTTCAAGACATAGTAGAAGCCATCAGATGCTTCTACTAAAGCTGGCAAGGAGCCGCCCTCCCGGAGTGGTAATATGTACCGTGATACATCAACGGTACGGATGGTAAAAGGGGAAGTAGGATGCATGAGTATATAATACGTTAGTGGGTTATACTTACCAACAAGTACTATAAAGTATAAAAAAGTACAAAAATATAATATTATTTATTACTTTTTTATACTTTATAGTACTTGTTATAAACTAACCCTATATTTGTTATCAGTATGCCGTTACTACCCACCACCTAATACCTATTTTTTATGCCAAAGCTAATTGACTACCCCCGAACTAGCTACCCTGGAGCCTGGGAAGTGGCCGAAGTAGTTGACGACACCGGTGGCAAGAGTGCCCTAGAAACTTGTGCTCGCAAGCTTAACCGCAAGGTAAGCGGCTCATTTAAAGCTATTGTCGGCTCAGCAGTCAAGTTCGGGTTACTAACCAGTAAACGAGAGATTCTTACCACAACCACCTTATTCAGGCGAATAAAACACGCATATGACAAGCAAGAGGAACTGCTGTTTCACCGGGAGGCCTTCCTAACACCGCCACTATTTATGCAGCTCTGCCGCAAGTTTCGCTCCCGCGAACTACCCGTAGCTATGCTTGACGTACTCCTGATTCGGGAATTTGGAGTGGAAGAAATAAACGCTCAAGGGGTAGCCAAAGCATTTACTGACGGGGCACGCATGGTGGGGCTATTAGATGAGCACAACATAATGGCTGATGTCGACCATTTAGCCGCCCAACAGCCGCCACGGCGAGAAATAGCTAGCCCACAGCCCACAACTAACAATTTCCGCCAAGCAGCAAGCAATACCAAGGAAAACGATGAAACAAGTGATAATGCAGCCGGTAACTCACTACTCCGTGAAGAAATACCTACGGAAATAGCTAAACCAAGAGCAGTAATACAAGCGACTACAGCCGCCACCAACGCTCCACTAACCCGAGGAAATTTACCGCTACCAGCCAGTCGCCCTGCCCCAGTTGAAACAACGGATGCTATTGCCCATTTATTTGGGCTAGGGGCTAACGCCAACCATCCGCCTAGCTCAACAGCTACAGCTAACCAAACGGACCTCGCATCAGCTACCACTAGCACGTCCGCAGTAACCCAGCCTGGTACTCCAACAGACCGAGCTAAGCCTATTACCAAACCTGCTAGCAGCACAGAGCCAATGCCACTTAGCTCGGCCACCGAGTCCGAGAAGCTACTCTTTCGCTTGCAGCTAACTGGCCCAGGCTTAGAAACAACGCTCGAGGTATCGGATGCGGACGATTTACTGCTAGTGCGTGCGTTATTAGATAAAATTGAACGCCAGCTAAAACGTAATCAGTAAGCCTCCCTTTCAATTTTGACCTAGGGCATAATCACCTGACTACTAGACTCCTATTTGGTTATTTATTAATTATGTTAAGTATAATCAGGTAATAAGAACTGCTTTAAAACTAGCTCTTACTACTTGACTATACACGTTATTCTGGCAGGGGGCGGCGTTCCCCAGCACGGATGCGCTGGTGGCGCTGCCGCAGCACTACCAGCAACTCGGCTAGCGAAGAGCCGCTGATGCGCAGCAGTACTAGCAAGTGGTAAACAAGGTCGGCAGCTTCCCCGGCCAAGCCGGCACGATTACCCGCCATGGCGTCAATGACGGTTTCCACGGCCTCCTCCCCTACTTTTTGCGCTATGCGGGCGAGACCTTTTTCGAATAGCCGGACGGTATAAGAGCCGGGCTCTGCTTCGGGATGTTGACGCCGCTGCTCTATTAAACGGTCTAGCTCGGCCAGGAAACCCACGGCAGGAGCTGGCCAGGCGGCAGCGGGTACACCCTGAGCATCCACCGTGTCGGCACCAGCCAAGGGCTCGAAGCAGCTGGTGGTGCCCCGGTGGCAAGTTGGGCCGTGGGGGTGCGCTAGTACCAGCACCGTATCCTGGTCGCAATCGAGGTGTAGGCTCACTACCTCCAAGTAGTGACCGCTGGTCTCACCCTTGGTCCAGAGACGCTGTTTAGAGCGCGAGAAAAAGGTGACGCGCCCTTGCTGCTGCGTCAATTGCCAGGCTTCGGCATTAAAGTACCCCAGCATAAGCACTTGCCCGGTAGCGGCATCCTGCACAATAGCAGGGACAAGCTGGTCGGGCATTTTAGCGAAGTTCAAAATCATGGCGTAGACGGAGCAGCCGGAATAAAGTAATAAACAGAGAAAATAAACTATTACGAACAAGCTTGCACTGCCGACTAGCAGTGAGGATAAAGCTTAAGCAGCAAACGGTAAGTGGTAGCCCGGACCGGAACCTTTCCCCGCTTCCCTACCGGCAATACACCCAAGGCACCGCAGCAGGCAAGCAGCAGCTACTAGGAGCTACCGAGCCGGGCGCATGGCAATGCCCTCGGCCAGCAAGTAATCCTTGAGACGCGCTACCGTAAGGTCGCCAAAATGAAACACACTGGCCGCTAGAGCCGCGTCGGCCCCGCCGGGCTGCAGCACGTCACGAAAATGGACCGCAGACCCGGCCCCCCCCGACGCGATAACCGGCACCCCCACGGCAGCGGCTACCGCCCTAGTCAAGCCAAGAGCGTACCCATCGCGGGTGCCGTCGTGGCTCATACTCGTCAGCAGAATTTCCCCCGCCCCTCGCTCGGCGGCTTCCCGGCACCACGCCACGGCCTCACGCCCAGCGGGATGGCGCCCCCCGTGCGTGAACACATCCCAGGCTTCGGCGGGTGCCCCCACGTCGGGGATGGTAACCGGGGTAGTAGTTAGGTTAGGGGGTTGGGTAAGCGCGTGGCGCGCATCAACTGCCACCACGATGGCCTGGCTACCGAAGCGCCGGGCAAGCTCATCAATCAGGCCGGGGGCACGCAGCACCGACGAGTTGAGGCTAACCTTATCGGCGCCGCTGAGCAGCAAGTCCTCCACGTCGGCCACGGCCCCAATACCCCCACCCACCGTGAAGGGAATATTGACCTCGCGGGCCACGCTACGCACCAGCTCCAGCAGGGTACGGCGCTTTTCAACGGTAGCCGTGATATCAAGCAGCACCAGCTCATCGATGCCTTCCTGGGCATAGCGGGCGGCCAGGGCCACGGGGTCGCCCGCGTCGCGCAGGTTCACGAAGTTGGTGCCCTTCACCGTGCGGCCATTCTGCACGTCGAGGCAAGCAATAAGGCGTTTAGTTAGCATAAGAGTGAGGGTAATCTAGAGTCTAGGGCTGATAGACGGATAAGATAGCCGGGCATAATAGCAGCCAGGAGTGGGGTCGTCTACGTCGAAGACTACAGTTGTTATTGGGATACGCATAAGCAGAAGGAGCACCAGCAATAAGTGGGCAGCCAACAAGCCCTAGGGGTGCAGCTCGGCCCGCAACTCGTGCTCCGTAATGGTTCCCTCGTAGAGCGCTTTGCCAATAATGGCCCCGCTCATGCCCAGTTGCCGCAACGCCGCCACGTCGGCCACCGTCGTGACGCCGCCGCTGGCCACCAGCTGCGCCGCGGGGTAGTCTTGCCGCAGGCTGGCGTACGTGGCAATGGCCGGGCCCCGCAGCTGGCCGTCGCGGCTCACATCCGTGCAAATAAATGTAGTAGCCCCGGCCGCCAGGTAAGCGGCGACAAAGTCAGGTAGGCGCTGGGTGCTCTGCTCCGTCCAGGCACTTACGGCCACGTAGTCCCCCTTAAAATCGGCCCCAATAATGATGCGCGCCGCCCCGAACCGGGCTAGCCACTCCCCCACCAGCGCCGGCTCGCGGGCGGCAATGCTGCCGGCTGTCAGCTGCGCCGCGCCCGCTGCGAAGGCCGCCTCGGCGGCCGCCGTCGTTTGAATTCCGCCCCCAAAGTCGATGTGCAGGCTAGTGTGACGGGCCAGGCGCTCCAACACCGGCAGTTGGCGCGGCTCGCGGGCCCTGGCCCCATCCAAATCTACCAGGTGCAGGTGAGTTGCGCCCAGCTGCTCGAAGTACTGCGCCTGCGCCAGCGGGTCGGCTGCATAGGTGGTTTGGCGGGCAAAATCTCCGCCCGTTAGGCGCACGCAGGCACCATTAATTAAATCGATAGCTGGAATTATATCCATTTGGATAAAGAAAGAATAGCGCCTTAGTAAACCGCCTCCATTAGAAAATTGCGCAGAATATGCTCGCCCACCGGCCCGCTCTTCTCCACGTGAAACTGCACCCCGTAGAAATTACGGTGGCGCACCCCGGCGCTAAACGGCACCCCAGCGGGGTAGCTGGCCTGGGCAATGGTATACTCGCCCACCGGCGCGTAGTAGCTGTGCACGAAGTACACGTAGTCGGTAGCGGGCAGCCCGAGCGCGGGGGTTAGCCCCTGGTTGGCGGCCAGCGGGGAGCTTAGGTGCGCTGGGCTGCCTAGGCCCGCAAACAACGGCGTACGCACGTCGTGCAGGTTGTTCCAGCCCATGTGCGGCACTTTCTGCGTAACATCTTGCGGCACAAAGCGCTGCACGTCGAAAGGAAGTATTCCCAGTAGCTCGGTGCCGCCCGCTGGACCTTCCGCACTGTGGCGGCCCAGCAGCTGCATGCCCAGGCAGATACCCAGAAAAGGCTGCGTCAGAGTGGGTAATAGCTGGTCGAGTCCCGCGGCCCGCAACGAGCGCATGGCCGAACTGGCCTCCCCTTCCCCAGGGAATAACACCCGGTCGGCGGCGCGAATTCGGGCGGGGTCAGCCGTGAGCGTGGCCGAGCTAATGCCGAGCCGCTCCAAGGCAAAGAGCAGCGATTGCACGTTGCCTCCCTGGTAATCGATGACGGCAATTTCCATTATTTATTCAAATGTTAAATATGAGCTAACAGGACATTTTGTAGATTTATCCATTTGAGAAATCTACAAAATGCCCTTGGTGCTCGGGATAACGGCCTGCCCGGCGGGGTCGCGGTGCACAGCCTGCTTGATGGACTTGGCCACGGCCTTGAAAATCGCCTCAATTTTGTGGTGTTCGTTGTCGCCCTCACACTTGATGTTAAGGTTGCAGCGCGCGGCGTCGGAGAAGCTTTTCCAAAAGTGGTAAAACAACTCGGTGGGTACATCTCCCACCCGCTCGCGCCGAAAATCGGCGGCCCACACCAGCCAGGGGCGACCCGAGAAATCGATGGCCGCCTGGGCCAGCGCATCATCCATGGGCAGCAAAAAGCCGTAGCGGTTTACGCCGCGCTTATCCCCTAGGGCCTCGTTGTAAGCGGCGCCAATGGCGATGGCCGTATCCTCCACCGTGTGGTGCTCGTCGATGTGCAGGTCGCCATGGGTGCGCACGTAAAGGTCACAGCCACTGTGCTTGCCTAGCTGGTCGAGCATGTGGTCGAAAAACCCCAGGCCGGTCTGGCAGTCGGTGTGGCCGGTGCCGTCGAGGTTGAGAATAATCTCGATACGCGTCTCGTTGGTGTTGCGCATCACGTGGGCCTTGCGCGGGGGCCGGCGCAGATGCTCGTACACCTGGGCCCAGTCGGTGGTGCTGAGGGCGGCGCGCGCGTCGGCCTCGGCGTGCAGCAAAATGGCCTGGCAGCCCAGGTTCTGGGCCAGTTGCACGTCGGTCAGCCGGTCGCCGATGACGTAGCTGTGGGTTAGGTCGTAGCCACCGGCCGGGTCAAGGTAGCGCGTGAGCAGGCCCGTGCCCGGCTTGCGGGTCGGGGCTGGGTCGTGGGCAAAGCTGCGGTCGATGAGAATCTCCTTGAACTCGACCCCCTCCCCTTTCAGAATGTCGAGCATCTTCTGCTGGTAGGGCCAGAAGGTTGCCTCGGGGAAGCTGCTCGTGCCCAGCCCGTCCTGGTTGGTCACCAGCACCAGCTCGTACTCGCCGTCGCGCGCCAGCTGGGCCAGGGCCGTAATGGCGCCGGGTACAAAATCAAATTTGTCCCAGGCATCAATCTGGTAATCGGTGGGCGGCTCAATGAGGATGGTGCCGTCGCGGTCAATAAAGAGAACTTTCATCACGGATTTAACTAATTTAGCGGACTTCGCGGCCTGGATTACTCCGCCGCTGGCGTGGGTAGCAGGGTGCGGTGAAGGCTCTTACTTAGTAAACGTGCGCAGCGCGGCTACCAACGCTTCGTTCTCGGCCGGGGTGCCCACCGTGAGGCGGAGCGTGCCGGCGCAGGCCGCCTGGCTGGGGCGGCGCACCACAATGCCCTGGCCAAGCAAATGCTGGTAGACGGCGCCCGCATCGGGTTGGAAGCGGGTGAGCAGGAAGTTGGCGTCGGAGGGGAAAATGTGGTCCACAATGGGCAGCTCCCCCAGGGTCTGCCGCAGCCAGGTGCGGCCTTGTAGCAGCTCTTGGCGCAGGGCCTCGAAGCGGCTGGTATCGGCCAGGGCCCCTAGGGCCAGGCGCTGGGTATTTTCCGACACGTTGTAGGGCATCTTGATGCGGCTTAAGTAGGCAATCAGCTCGGCCGAGGCGAAGGCCATCCCCAGGCGGATGCCCGCCAGGCCCCAGGCCTTGGAGAAGGTTTGCAGCACCACCAGGTTCTCGAACTCGCCGAGGCGCGTTAGCCAGCTCGGCTGCTCGGCAAAGTCGCCGTAGGCTTCGTCTACCACCACCAAGCCCCGGAAGCCGCGCAGTACCGCCTCCACGTCGGCCGGGCGCAGGGCGTTGCCAGTGGGGTTGTTGGGCGAGCACAAAAAGGCAATTTTGGCGTCCGAGGCAACGATTTGCCGCACGGCCTCGGCGCTGAGTTGGTAGTCCGCATCGAGCGGCACGCGCTCTAGCTCCACGTCGTTGAGGGCGGCGGCCACCTCGTACATGCCGAAGGTGGGCGGTGTGCTCAGGATGCGGTCCTGCCCCGGCCGGGCCACCAGGCGCACCAGCAGGTCAATCACCTCGTCCGAGCCGTTGCTGAGGAAAATCTGCGCCGGGGCCACCCCCTTGAGCGGGGCCAGGGCGGCTTTCACGGCGCGCTGGTGCGGGTCGGGGTAGCGGTTATACTCGGCGGGGCCGGCGCTGCCCAGGCTGTTCTCGTTGGCGTCGAGCATCACCCGGGCCTCGCCCTGAAACTCGTCGCGGGCCGACGAGTAGGGCTTCATGGCCCGCACGTTGGGCCGAATCAAGGAAGCTAAGTCAAACATGACCGCAGATTTAACGGATTGAACGGATTGCGCGGCTACGCCCCGCTGCGCGGGGCTGGCTACGCGAGTGGGCCTGGGCTAGCAACTAGTTACTAGTTGCTAGCTATTGGCTGCATGGATAGCAATGGCATGGTTAGTGGGCCGCCGGCGGGGCGGCCAGGGCTTCGCGGCGCAGGGCTACGGCGTGGGCGTGGGCGCCTAGGCCCTCGGCTTCGGCCATAGCCTCTACCACTGGGGCCAGGGCGGTGAGGCCGGCCGGCGAGAGCTGCTGGAAGGTGATTTTTTTGTAGAATGAGTCAAGCGACACGCCGCTGTAGCTGCGGGCGTAGCCGCCGGTGGGCAGCGTGTGGTTGGTGCCCGAGGCGTAGTCGCCCACGGCTTCGGGCGTGAGGTGGCCCATGAATACCGAACCCGCGTTATAAATATCGGCGGCCAGCGCTTCTGGGTCGGCCACAGCCAGGATGAGGTGCTCGGGCGCGTACTGGTTGCTGAAGTCCAGCATCGCGGCCACGTCGGGCAGCAGGATGGCGCGGCTCTCAGCCAGGGCCTGGCGGGCCACGTCGGCCCTAGGTAGCAGCGGCAGCTGGCGGTCCAGCTCTGTCAGTACCCCGCTCAGCACTTCCTCCGCGTCCGTGAGCAGCACCACCTGCGAGTCGGGGCCGTGCTCGGCCTGCGAGAGCAAGTCGGCCGCCACGAAGGCCGGGTTGGCGCTGGCATCGGCAATTACCAGCACCTCGCTCGGGCCGGCGGGCATGTCGATGGCCACCCCGCGCTGGGCCGCCAGCTGCTTGGCCGCCGTCACGTAGCGGTTGCCAGGCCCGAAGATTTTGTCTACGGCCGGCACCGAGGCCGTGCCTACCGTGAGCGCGGCCACGGCCTGCGCCCCCCCGGCCTTGATGATGGTGCTGAGCCCTAGGGCCTGGGCGGCGAACAAGATGACCGGCGCCACCTGCCCCGTGCCGCGGCCGGGCGGCGTGCACAGCACAATCTGGCGGCAGCCCGCCAGCTGGGCCGGAATACCCAGCATGAGCAGCGTGCTAAAGAGCGGGGCCGACCCGCCCGGCACGTACAGGCCCACGCGCGGCACCGGCACGCTACGCCGCCAGCAGCGAACGCCGGGCATAGTTTCGACCTCGGCCTCCACGGCCGGCGGGCGCTGGGCGGCGTGAAAAGTGGTAATATTCTGGATGGCCTGGCGAATGGCGGCTTGCAAGGCGGGCGGCACCTGGGCGGCCCCGGCGGCCAGCTCTTCGGCGCTCACCCGCAGCGCGCCCAGGTCGGGCACGCCGTCGAGCTGGGCGGCGTACTGGCGCAGGGCCACGTCGCCGCGCTGGGTTACGTCGTCGAAGATGGCGGCGGCGCGGGCCAGCACCTGGGCGTTCTGCTCGGCCTGCGGACGCTGCTGCAAGCCGGGCCACTGGGCCGGCGCGGGGGTACGGAAGATTTGCATCTCTATTTTGACTATTGGCTGCTGGCTAGTAGCTGTTAGCTTTTTTTGAAACCGCCCCCGTCGCTTTTTCCTGGCAGGAAAAAGCTAACAGCTAGCAGCTAAAGGCTAACAGCTTAGGATATCCGTTTTTCAATGGGCATCACCAGGATGCCTTCGGCGCCGATGGCTTGCAGCTCGCCGGCAATATGCCAGAACTGGTCTTCCTGCACCACCGACTGCACCGACACCCAGCCTTCCTCGGCCAGGGGCGTCACGGTGGGCGACTTGATGCCCGGCAGCAAGGCCTTCACCGCTTCCAGGGCCGAGGCCGGGGCGTTGAGCACGATGTACTTTGAGCGCTGGGCCCGGCGCACGGCCTGCATCCGGAAGCGCAGTTGGTCGAGCAGCTGCTGCTTCTCGGCGCTCAGGCGGGGGGCGGCGATGAGCACGGCCTCGGAGCGGAAGATGGTTTCGACCTCGCGCAGGCCGTTGCCGAGTAGGGTCGAACCGCTGCTCACGATGTCGCAGATAGCCTCGGCCAGCCCAATGCTGGGCGCAATTTCCACCGAGCCCGAGATGGTGTGCAGGTGCGCCTGCACGCCCTGGCCGGCCAGGTAGTCGCCCAGCAGCCGCGGGTACGAGGTGGCAATGTTCTTACCCTGCAGGTCGGCCACCGAGTTGTACTCGGCCCCGCGCGGCACGGCAAGGCTCAGCCGGCACTTGCTGAAGCCCAGGGGCTCCACTTCGAGCTGGGCGCCGCCGGCCTCTACCAGCACGTTCTGGCCCACGATGCCCACGTCGGCCACCCCGTCCTGCACGTAGCCCGGAATGTCGTCGTCGCGCAGGTAGAGGATTTCGAGGGGGAAGTTGCTGGCCTCGACCTTGAGCTTGTAGGACGAGGAAACGAAGCTAATGCCGCACTCCCGGATGAGTTGCAGCGAGTCGTCCGATAGGCGGCCGGACTTTTGGATGGCGATGCGAAGCATGAATAAGTAACGTGCGGACGGCCCTAGGGCATCATCCGGCGGCGAAGCGGCCCCAGGCGGGCCAACCTAAAAAACCCAAACGGAAAAACGGGGCGGCGGTGGAGACGCGGGCGGCTGGCCTCGGCTACGGCGTAGCCTCCAGCCCGGTGGCCCGGCCTCCTAGCGGTGGTGGTGATGATGCACGGCGGCAACCCGCCCCCCCAGGGGGACCAGGTGGGCGGCGGCGAGCGCGGGCGCAGAAAGGCGGGCGAAAAGCATCATTGCGGGGCAAAGGTAGGCCGCGAAACGTAAACCCGCCAACTTAGTTGGCGGGCACGTTGGGGTTAGCCCCGGCGACCTACAGCGGTTCGCGTTAAAATGAGGAAGCCCCAAAACTGCTAGGAATAGTCTGGGGCTTCAGAAGTGCGGGGGAGATTCGACCACCTCTTTACTTCAGCGCAAATGACAACGGAACGTGCGCAAAAGATTCTCCGCCCGCCCCTGGGCCCCCTAGCCCAGCAGCGGGCGGATGGCGGCCAGCACCTGCTGCGGGTAGAAATAGTGCCCGAAGTGGTCACCGGCAATCTCGACGTAGAACTCGGTGGGCGGCAGAATGATGTGGTCGTGGCGGGCGTGCAGGCGCAGGTCGGGCCGGGCGGTGAGCGGCGGGGCGGGCGCGAACAGGATTTGCAGCTGCTGGTAGAGGTAGGCGCGGCTCAGCCGCCGAGTATCGTCGAGCAGCTGGCCGTAGAGGGCGCGCGACTCGGCGAAGGGGTAGCGGCGCTTGAAACGGGCGTTGAGCCAGCGGCTTTGCAGCAGGCCCGCCTGCACCACCAGCCGCAGCACCCCTAGGCCCCGCAGCCGCGAGATAATGCGGTTTTGGTGGGTGAAGCCGCTTAGCAGCACGGCAGTGCAGCCAGTTTCTTGCTTGAGGTAGGCCGCCAGCCAGCCGCCCATCGAGTGGCCCAGCACCACGTCGTGCGCCGTTACACGGTAGTACGCGGCCAGGCGCCGCGCGGCGCTGGCTACGTTCACCGGCCCTAGGGGGCGCCAGTCGGCCAGGGCCTCGGCCAGCTCCATTGCCACCACCGGCAACCCGGGCGGCAGTAGCGGCCGCAACGGGGCGAAGGTTGCGCTGCTTTCGGTGTAGCCGTGCAGCAAAAGCAGGCGTTTCATAGAGGAAAGCTGATAGGGCAGCAAGCTGTCAGCGCAACTTAGCGGCAAAGCAAAGTACAGCGCCCCCTGAGGCAAGAACTCAACAAACAATAATTGCGTTAGGCAGCTTATCTTCGCCCCGTAAAAAAGGGTGCCGACCACTTGGCCAACACCCTTTCCAACTACCGTAGCCAGTGAGCGATGAGCAGTGCGGCTAACGCCTTGGCTGCCCCGCTTACTAACCCCAACAAGATTGCCTTTCCGACATCTTGCAGTAGTTTAGTCGCGCTTTCCCTATTCATGTTTCCCGATGAAGTAGAGGTTGTACCATAACCCCACACTTCAGAAACCCCGGCTGTTCCTAGGCAGCTGGGGTTTCATTTTTTAGGAAACCCGTTTTGGTCGTGGGGCATAACCCAACGCGCTTGCGGCAAAGATACCGCCACCACCCCCAAAACTAAGTATTTTAGCTATATTTCTAGGTATTTTTTAGCACTCAAAATCGCGCTACCGCTTTGATATTCAGCACCCTTTGCGAGAGGTAGCTGGGTACCGAGTAGGTGGTGCCGCTCACGTCCTGCAGGTAGCTGTAGCTGGCCACGTTGTTGGCCCCTAGGATGTTGAGAATCTCCAGGCCCAGCCACAGGCTTTCGAGCGAGGACAGGTGGGGCTTGGGGGTGCCGGCGCGCAGGCTAACTACTTTGCTGAAGCCCACGTCCACGCGGTTATAGGCGCTCGTGAGGGCGTTGTCGCCGCGGTACTGGGGCAGGCCGGGTGGGCTGAAGGGCAGGCCGGTGCCGAATACCAGGTTCACGTAGCCGCGCACCGAGGGATTGTCGGGCAGGTGGTCCTGGAAGAAGATGCTGGCCGTCAGGCGCTGGTCCTGGGGCCGCCGAATCCACCCTAGGGGCTGCACGCCGGTGCGGTTGCCCTGGGCGTCGAAGGTCGTCACGGTGTCGCCGGCAATCAGCTCCTTGGTGGTCAGCAGGCTCAAACTCAGCCACGACTCCACCCCACGCACGAACTCGCCCGAGAGGCGCGCGTCGAGGCCGGCGGCGTAGGCGCGGGCGCTATTTTGGGCCGCGTAGCGCAGGCGCACGTTGTCGATTTCGTAGGGCACCACGTCGCGCAGCAGCTTGTAGTAGGCCTCGGTGCTGAGGCGGAACGGCCGCCCGCCCAGGTGCAGCACCACCTCGCGGCCCAGCACGAAGTGGTACGACTTCTGGGCCCGTAAATCGAGGTTGAGCTGCCCCTGGGGCGAGCGCAGCTCGCGGTAAAAGGGCGGCTGGGCGTAGAGGCCCACCGCCGCCTTCCAGCTGCGGTCGGGGTGGCGCCGGTCGCGGCTCGCAAACTGCGCCCTAGGGCTGAACACCAGCTGCTTATTCACCGACCAGTAGTGGGCCCGCACCCCGTAGGTGAGCGTGCGCAGGCTGTCGATTTCCCAGCTGTGCTGCGCGTAGCCCTGGGTGCGCTGGCTGTTCAGGCCCAGGGTGGCGGCCAGCCGGGTGCGCCGGGCGTCGGGCACGTAGTCGGCCGAGTCGGCGAAGCTGTACTCGTCCAGGCGGTCGTCGATAATTTCGCGGCCCGTCTTCACGCCCCAGCGCAGCAGGTGCGGGCCCTGGGGGTTACCGCCGGGGTTCCAACGCCCGCGCAGCTCGGCCGTGTACACGCGGGCCAGCAGGTCATTGCGGGCGTGGCTGAATGAGGAGCCAATGCTGCGCTGGCGCACCGGCTGGTTGTAGTCGGCGCTGGTGGGGTCGCGGTTGATGTCGGCAAAGCGGTAGCCGGCCTCCACGTCCCGAAACTCAAACTCGCGCGTGCTCAGGGCCGACGCCAGCAGCTCGAACTGCAAACCCGCGTGCACGTTGTGCTTGAGGTCGAGGCCACCCTGGTAGGTGTCGTACTGCATCCGCTCGCGCCCCTGGTAGTCAATGCTGACGCGGGCAAACTGGTTGACGGCCGTCGAAAACGTCACCTGCCCGCTCACCGGCACGAAGCGGTAGTCGTTGTGGGCCACCACCCCCAGCAGGCCCAGACTGGTGCGCTGCAAGTCGCCGTTCTTGTTGCCCAGGCCGATGTTCACGTAGGCCTGCCCGTCGTAGAAAGTGGGGTTGTACTGGCCCTGGTTTTGGCGCAGCGAATTAAACACGTACTGCGCGTTTTTGTAGCGCACGCCCCCTAGGTAGCTCACGCGCTCGTTCTTCGAGCGCGCCTCCACGTGGGCCGAGCCGCCCACCAGGCTGGCCGTGGCCGAGGCCGCGAACTTGGTGGGCTCCTTGTATTGGATGTCGAGCACCGACGAGAGTTTGTCGCCGTACTTGGGCTGCCAGCCGCCGGTGCTGAAGCTCACTTGCTGCACCAGCTCGGGATTCACAAAGCTTAGGCCCTCCTGCTGGGCCTGCGTCACCAGAAACGGCCGGTATACCTCGATGCCGTTCACGTAGAGCAGGTTTTCCTCGTAGTTGCCGCCGCGCACGCCGTAGGTACTGCTCAGCTCGTTGTTGCTCACCACGCCCGGCAGGGTCTTAAGCACGGCGCTGAAATCACCGAACGGCGAGGGAATGACCTTGGCCGTGTTGGGGTCGAGCTGGGTGAGGCTGACTTGCTCGCGGCTGTCGGCGTCGGCGCGGCGGCCGCGCACCCGCACGCCCCCTAGGGCGTGGGCGTCGGGCTGCAGTTGCAGCTGCAGAGGCTGGCCAGCCGCCTCGGGCAGGGTAAGCAGCTGGCGCTGGGGCTGGTAGCCCAGGCGCCGCGCCACCAGCGTCACGCGCGTGCCGGGCGCCAGCGCTCGCAGCACCCGCAGCCGAAACGTGCCGTCGGGCCCGGTGGTGGCCCCGCCGGGCAGGCCCTCCAGGCCCACCACCACCAGTTCCAGGGGCTGGCCCTGGGCGTCGCGCACGGTGCCGCTGAGCACCAGCACGGCGGGGGTCGCCGGGGGCGCGGCGGGCGCCGGCGCTTGCTGGGCCAGGACGGGCCCGGCCAGCGGCAAACTAAGAATAGCGAGTAGCGGTAGATACTTCAAGCAGCGGCAGGACGGGATAAGCGGCTAAGAACGGCAAGTGGCCGAACGTCGCCGCCTCAACGCCAACCTTCGGTTTTTAGTAAGCCCCGGTCGAAAATACGGCGGGCCGCGCGGTGGGGTCGTTGTTTCAGGGCGCCGAGGCCCTAGGGAACATTGGGTTGACGGGCAGGCGCTGGCTCGCTACTACGCTGCCGCGCGCTCCTCCCCTGCCTGGCGCAGCTGCTGGCGCAGGGCGGCCAGCGTGGCCACCGGCCCGGCACTGGCCTTAAATACGAAGCTGCCCGCGATGAGTACGTCGGCCCCAGCCTGCACCAGGGCAGCGGCATTGCGGTCGTCCACGCCGCCATCCACGCCGATAAGGGCGGGCGAGCCGGCGTCGAGCAGCAAGTCTTTCAGTTCGGCTACCTTTTGCAGGGTGTGCGGAATAAAGGCCTGCCCGCCGAAGCCGGGGTTCACCGACATCACCAGCACGTAGTCGAGGTCGGCGGCAATGTCCACGAGTAGGCCCGCCGGGGTGGCCGGGTTCAGGGCCACGCCCGCCACGCACCCTAGGGCCTTGATTTGCTGCACCACGCGGTGCAGGTGCGGGCAGGCCTCGTAGTGCACCGTTAGGTTGGTGGCGCCCGCGTCGCGGAAGGCAGCCAGGTAGTTTTGCGGCTCCTCAATCATGAGGTGCACGTCGATGGGCTGCTTGGCGTGGGGCTTGAGGGCTTCGAGGATGGGCAGCCCGAACGAGATATTGGGCACGAAGCACCCGTCCATCACGTCGAAGTGCAGCCAGTCGGCTTCGGCGCCGGCCAGGGTTTCGGCCGTGGCCTGAATGTTGGCCAGGTCGCTAGCCAGCAGCGAGGGGGCCAGCAGCGGCTCGCGGCGGGGGGGGCCGGCGGCAATGGGGTGTACGCTCATGCCCGCAAAGGTAGAAACCCGCCGGCTAGGCCCGACGGGCAACAACGCGGCCAGCTAGCGGGCAAACTCGCCCACGTGCCAGAGGATGCCGCAGGGGTCGTACAGGTAGCACTCCTTGCCCCAGGCAAAAGTTTGCACCGGCGTTAGCCGGGCGCCCGCATACCGGGCCGGCAAGTCCAGGGCCCGCAGCTGCTGGTAGTACTGGTCGGCGTCGGTTACTTCCAGAAAAACCATGGTATTCGCAATCCAGTCCGGCACGTAGGCGTCCTGCAAGTAAAACCCCAGCGCCTCAGTGGCAAACAGCGACAGGGTTGGCGTCAAAGCGGTTTCCTGAAAACCCAGCTCGGCGTAGAAGGCCCGGGACTGCGCAAAGTCCCGGGCCCCGATAAACGGCCGCAGCGAAAGCGCGTTAAGCTTCATGGTGGTGCAAGACCCTAGGCCGGGCCTACTCGGGCTTCTTTTCCATGGGGCGCCAGTCAAGCTCGCCGCCCGGCTTGCGGCGCAAAAAGTACGTATCCTCGTCTTCCTGCATCTTGCCAAAGGTGAGGTCGCCCTTGCAGTCCTTGCACTTAATGCTGGTGTACTTGAACTTGCCCTGGGCCACCCGGCTGGTCAGGTCGAGGTTATCGGAGCCGCAGAGGCCGCAGGCCCCCACGTCGGGAAAGCTCAGGCGGTCGTACTCGGCCACCACTTCGTGAAAGTTTTTGCCCTCCACCGTGAAGTGGAACTGGCGGCGCCCAATGCGCTTGGTAGTCATTAGCTGTAACATGGCGTGCGTCGGTTGAATGACGGCTTAAAGATACGACAACCGATTATATTTGCCAATATTTTTAGAAATATTTAGCCAATCATATTAGATTTCTATTGTCTGGGGAAAGTTAAAAGGTCGGCGAAACTACTGCTAACCTTTAACCCCAGGCCCCTACTGCTGGCTGAACCGCACTACCTGCCCGGCCCCGCCCGCCGCGGGCCGCACCACGCACTGGTAGGTGCCGGGCGCCAGGCCGCGCGCCGGCAGCCGCAGCGGCACCGGGGCCGCGCCCGGCGGCACCAGCTGCTCGGCCACCAGCGCGCCGCGCGCATCCACGATGCGCACGCGCAGGGCCTGGCCGCGCAGCGCCGGCGGCAACCCCAGCAGCAGCTCGCTGCCGCGGCTGGGGTTGGGAAACACGCTCAGCGTTTCGGTAGGGGGCGCGGGGGCGGCCGGCGTGGCGGCCAGCGGCTGGCCGGGGTGCAGCAGATTGTAGGCGGTGGTGAAGTCGGGAATGCCGTAGCCCAAGGTATTGTCGGGCGCCGCAGCCTGCGAGCCCGCGCGCGTGAGCGCCGCAATGACTTGCTGGGCAGTGAGCGTGGGGTTAGCCTGCCAGAAATCGGCCACCAGGCCCGCCAGCTCGGGGCAGGCGTAGGAGGTGCCGTTGCCCCGCACCACGGTGCCCACGGGCGTGAGCACGGCCGAGGCTACGCCCATGGCCGCCAGCGTGGGCTTTATTCGCCCATCGGCCGTGGGCCCGTACGAGCTGAAGCCCGCGTGCTGGCGCAAGGAGTCGACGGCGCCCACCGTGATGATGCTGTCGGCGTCGGCCGGCACCCCGATGTAGTGCCAGGCGTTGCCGCCGTCGTTGCCAGCCGAGTTGCACACCACCATGCCCACACGCGCCGCCCCCAGGGCCGCTAGGCTGCTGATGGCCGTGCGCCCGTTCAACTCGGCGTAGGTGTGCGAGAGGGCGGGCTGGTCGAAGGTGGTGTAGCCCAACGACGAGCTGATAACGTCCACCCCCACCGAGTCGGCGTACTCGGCGGCGGCCAGCCAGTTGGCTTCCTCAATGGGATACTCGCTGTTCACGTCCTCCGTGATGCAGAGGTGGAAGGTGGCCCTGGGGGCGGTGCCCACGTAGGTGCCCGGCAGCTCGCCCGCTATCAAGCCCAGGGTGGCGGTGCCGTGGCCGTTGCGCAAGTACACGCTGGTGCCGCCGTCCACGAAGTTGCGGGTGCTGGCCACCCGGCCCTGGGTTTGCAGCGCCTGCAAAGCGGCCATTTGGTTGACGCCCGGAAAGCCGGCGTCGAACACCGCCACCTGCATGCCCTCGCCCCGGAAGCCCGCGCCGTGGGCCGCCACGGCGCCGATGAGCTGGTTTTGGGCGTAGGCCGCGCCGTAGGTGGCGCGGGCCTCGGTGGTGCGGGCGGCGGGCGGGCCGGGCAGCACCGGCGGGGCGGCCCTAGGGGCCACCGGGGGCAGCAGGCTCAGCGGGCGGCCGCTGCGCACCGCCGGCAGTTGCAGCACCTGGGCGTAGGTGGCCGAGTCGCAGCTGAGCACGGCCCCGTTGAGCCAGCGCGTGGTGTAAAGCACCTGCGGGCTACCGCTCACGGCCCGCACCTGGGCCACGTAGGCAGGGGTCACGGGCAAGTCGCGCGGGCGCACGGCAATGCCCTGGCGCTGGCGCCGGGCCAGCGCCCGCGCCGACAAAAACTGCTGCGGCCGGGCCACCGAGTAGGGCGAGTTGGCTTTGTCTTGAAAATAAACCAGGTAGCGGCGCGGCGCCAGCGTAGTCGTTTGGGCCTGGGCGCGCGGCAAGGCGCCTAGGCCCCCTACCAGCAGCCAAGCCAGCCAAATAATACGTTTCATGCAGGTAGTCAGTGAATCGCTTGTGTAAAAAGGCAGCGAGCGGCCCTCGCCCGCCCAGCGCTGGGCGCGCCCGCTGCCGCTAAGGTGCCACCCCAAGCCCGCGCCAAGCCGCAGCGGGGTTAGCCGGCCCCTACAGCGTGCCGGTTTCGAGCAGGGTTTCGCGGCGCGAGGTGCCGTTCTGGATGCTGCTGGTGGGGGTTTGCTGGCCGCCGCTGCCGGTCGTGAACAGCTCGTAGTAGTAGCGGCGGCGCAGCACCGGGCCGGTGCCCAGGGCAAACACCTGCTGGTAGCCGCTGCGCCGGTAAATGCCGTCGTTCAGGCCCACGGGCAGGATGTCGAGCACCGTGGCGGTGGTGGCGTACGCTTTGGCGGCCGCCGGGCCGGCGGCGGGCGTGGTGTAGGCCCCGCCCACGCTGGGCCCGTAGCGCCGCGTCAGGTTAGTCACGGTATCGACGAACTGGTAGGTGGCGGCCTGGCCGTTGACGGTGAGGGCGTACTGGTTCCAGCCCTTGCCAGCCACGGGCGGATAAATCATTTCCACGGTGCGCACGTTGCTGCGCGTCAGCAGCAGGGCCCGCGGCAGGGGCTGCACCACCAGCACGCTGTCATCCGTCCAGGCGGCGCTGGCGTCGGCGCGGCGCGAGCGCACCAGGCGGTAGGCGGGCAGCCCGGCGGCGTCGCTAAACTGCTCGCTCACGCGCTCGCGCAGCTGGTACTGGGTGGTAGTCACCTTACCGGCCTTCCAGGTCGAGTCCTGCACCACGTAGCTGCGGTAGGCGCCCAGCGTCAGCGGGTAATAGTCGCTGTAGGCAGGCACTACCACCGACTCGTGGCGGCAGCTGCCCAGGGCCAGGGCCGCCGCGAGGCCCGCTGCCCCTAGGGCCAGTACCCGGCCGGTAAGCCTATCTGCTGTGCTAAAACGTCGAATCATACAAAAGAATAACGGCATAAAAATACCTTGCTAGCGGGTGCACGCACCGGCTAGCAAGGTACTAACGCCCGGTCGCAACTGGGCCGTATGCGCGGGCGGGTGGTGTTACGCAGGCGCGGTCGCCCTCCGCGCGGACCCCACCCCCTAGCCCCCTCCCCTCCGGGAGAGGGGGCTAGGGGGTGGGGTCCGCGCGGAGGGCGACCGCGCCTGCCCAACGTCCTATTTTAACTCCCTAGGCCAGTGCGGCCACCCCGGCCGCTGGCGCTGGTGCTTCGCCAATGACGTGGCGCGTAATCCAGCCGCCGCCCAGCACATCGGCTCCGTCGTAGAAGACGGCGGCCTGGCCGGGCGTAACGGCGTGCACCGGCTCGGTGAAGTAGAGGCGGATGTGGTCGGGACCATCTTGCTCAAGCAAGGCGGGCGTGCCGGCGTGGTGGTAGCGCACCTTCACCACGGCCGGCACCAGGCCGCGCCCTTCCAGCGAGGCCAGCTTGCCCAGGTTGAGCTTGTGCACGGTAGTGAAGGAGGAAGCCAGCTCGTCGTAGTTGCCCAGCACCACCTCGTTGGTATCGGGCCGGATGGCCACCACGTAGGCCGGAAACCCAAGGGCAATGCCCAGGCCCTTGCGCTGCCCGATGGTATAGAACGGGTAGCCCTCGTGCGGGCCCAGGTCGCGTCCGGCGCTATCCACGAAGCGGCCGCCGGCCACGCGCTCATCGAGGCCCGGCACCCGGCGACGCAGGAAGCCGCGGTAGTCGTTGTCGGGGATAAAGCAAATTTCGTAGCTCTCGGGCTTGTTCACGAGGGCCGTGAAGCCGCGGCGGCGGGCCTCGTCGTAAATCTCCGACTTGCGCAGCTCGCCCAGCGGAAACAGCGTGCGGCTCAGGCTGGCCTGGCTCACGCCCCACAGCGCGTAGCTCTGGTCTTTGTTTTCGTCGAGGCCCTTGCTCACCACGTAGCGCCCGGTTTCGGCGTCGTGCCGGATGCGGGCGTAGTGGCCGGTGGCGATGAACTCGCAGCCCAGCATGTCGGCCCGGCGCAGCAGGGCGTCCCACTTAATGTGGGTGTTGCAGAGCACGCAGGGGTTGGGGGTGCGGCCGGCCAGGTACTCCTCCGTGAAGTTGTCGATGACGTAGTCGCCGAATTCCTCCCGAATGTCGATGATATAGTGCGGGAAACCCAGGCGCACGGCAATGTCGCGGGCATCGTTAATGGAGTCCAGCGAGCAGCAGCCGGTTTCCTTCTTCGAGCCGCCGGCCGTGGCGTAGTCCCAGGTTTTCATGGTCATGCCCACTACTTCGTAGCCGGCTTCGTGCAGCAGCACCGCGGCCACGCTCGAGTCGATGCCGCCACTCATGGCCACGAGGACGCGGCCTTTCACTTGGTTGGTGTTCATTAGCTTGGCAACCCACCCTAGGGAGGTGAACGTTCCGGCTGGGGCCAGCCGCAAAGATACGGCGCCCAAACCAGCCGGGGCCCGCGGGCCAGCAGCAGGCTGCGCGCGGCCCGATAGCCGGCGGGGCGCGGGCGGCGGCCAGGCGGCGCCGGGCCGCCGGGCGGGGCCAGTTGCCGTATTTTGCGCCCGTCGGTGCCAGCTCGCGCGGCCCGGCGCAGTTTCTCGCTTTTTCCTATTCGCCCCATGGTCCCCAATTCCACCCTGTTTGTGCACCACGTCTTGTTCTACGCCCCGGCCGGCGCCAGCGCGGCCGACCAGGCCCAGCTGCTGGAAGGCCTGCAGCTGCTGCGCGGCGTTCCCAGCATTAAGCTGGCCCACATCGGCACGCCCGCCGCCACCGACCGCGCCGTCATCGACCGCAGCTACACCTACTCCTGGCTGTGCTTCTTTGCCAGCGCGGCCGATGAGCAAAGCTACCAGCAGCACCCGCTGCACGAGGAGTTTCGGCAGCGCTACGCCCGCTACTGGGAGAAAGTCGTCATCTACGACGCGGTAGGGCCCGCGTTGTAAGGCTGGCCGGGCCGCTCGCGACCGGGCTTTCCTACCCTGGACTAACCACAACAGCCTTTAATATGATGGCTTTCTCGTCCTGCTGGCGCTGGTGGGGGCTGCCTGCGCTCCTAGGCGTTGCTGCGGTCTTGCCCCTGCCCGCTCGCGCCCAGGCGCTCTATGCGCCCACGTGGTCGTCGCTCGACCAGCGCCCCGTGCCGGCGTGGTTCACCGAGGCCAAGTTTGGCATCTTCATTCACTGGGGGGTGTATTCGGTGCCCGCCTACCGCCCCGTCAGCCCTAGGCCCTATGAAACCTACGCCGAGTGGTACGGGGCCGACGTGTACGGCAACCCGGCGCTGCGCCAAAGCTTCCACAACAAGAATTACGGCCCCTCCTTCACCTACCGCGACTTCGGCCCCCTGTTCCGGGCCGAGCTGTTTGACCCCGCCCGCTGGGCCGACTTGTTTGCGCGCGCCGGGGCCCGCTACGTGGTGCTCACAGCCAAGCACCACGATGGTTACTGCCTCTGGCCCACCACGGCGCCCTACAAGCAGGATTGGAACAGCGCCGCCGTGGGCCCCCACCGCGACCTGGTGGGCGAGCTTGCCCAGGCCGTGCGCGCCCGCCACCTGAAGATGGGCCTCTACTACTCGCTGCTGGAGTGGGAAAGCACGCCAACCAGCCGCCGCCCGAGCGGCTACTACCTGCCGCCCGCCGACGTGGCGCGTCACCAAATACCCGAGAGCCAGTACGTCGCGCAAAACTCACTCTACCAGCTTAAAGAGCTGGTGACCCGCTACCAGCCCGCCCTGCTCTTTGCCGACGGCGAGTGGGACTACCCCGCCACCTACTGGCGCAGCCCCGAGTTTCTGGCCTGGCTCTACAACTACGCCCCCAACAAAGACGAGGTGGTCGTGAACGACCGCTGGGGCCAGGGCACCCGCGGCCAGCACGGCGGCTACTACACCAGCGAGTACGCCAGCGACGACGCGCACGTGGGCCCCGCCCACGCCTGGGAGGAGAGCCGGGGCATGGGCGAGTCTTACGGCTTCAACCGGGCCGAGAACATCAACGACTACCGCACCTCAGCTCAGCTCGTGCAGCAACTCATCGCCATCGTGAGCCGGGGCGGCAACCTGCTGCTCAACATCGGGCCGGCCGCCGATGGCACGATTCCCGTGCTCATGCAGGAGCGGCTGCTCGACATCGGCCAGTGGCTGGCCGTCAACGGCGAAGCCATCTACGGCACGCACGCGTGGGCTCCCCCCGGCGCGCCCCTACCCGGGCCGCAGCCCCCGGCGCTCTACTACACGGCCAAGGGGCGCGACGTGTACGTGCTGGCCCCGCGCTGGCCGCCGGCGGCTTTTGTAGTGGCGGGCGTGCCGGCCCGCCGCCACCCCACCGTGACGCTGCTGGGCAGCCCGGTGCCCGTTAAGTGCCGGCGCCGGCGGGGCCAGTTCCTCATCCAGCCGCCCGCCCTTACGCCGGCGCAAGTGCCGTCGCCGTTCGCCTACGTGTTTAAAGTGCACAACGCCCTGCCCTAGGGCCCAGCCCGCGCCGGCTAAGGGGTTACTGATAGCCAAAAAGCCCGTCATGCTGAGCTTGTCGAAGCATCTTGGCTGGCGGGTGTCGTGCGGGTGTCGCCCTGCCAAGATGCTGCGACAAGCTCAGCATGACGGGCTTTTTGGTTACCAGACATGCTCTTCAAACTATTCTAGCCTACCGTTAACAGTTCCTAACACGCTTGGCTGTTTCGCGCCCTGGGGTGGCCCTAGGTGGTAGCCGGCCGCGCCCATGCGCCTGCCTTACTTTTGCGCTCGCTTGCTACCATTTACCCACGCACCCATGCTTGCCCTTCCAGTCCTCGTTCGCGGCATTAATAACCTTTCCGACGCCCGCTATTGCGCGGGCATGGGGGCCCAGGGCCTCATCTTCACCCTCGACCAGCAGCTGCCCGGCGCCCTCGATGCGGCCACGGCCCGCGAGCTGGCCGGCTGGGTGGCCGGCGTCGATATCATCGGCGAGTTTGGGCACGTGGCCGGCGCCGAAATCAACCGCCTGGTGGAAGAGTGCGACTTGTCGGGGGTGCTGCTGCGCCTCGACCGCGGGCGCCCGGCCTGGCCCCAGGGCCTGGCCGTGCCGGTGCTGGTAGAAGTGCCCGAAGTGGTGCTCACCCACCCCGACCACCTGGCGGCCACCCTGGCCGACCTCACGGCCAGCTTCCCGGCCGGCTTTGCCCTGTTTGGCGAAGCCCCGCGCCCCTACGCCACCGACCGGGCCTACTACCACCAGCTGGCCCGCCAGGCGCCGCTCTGGCTGGCCGCCCCCGCCGACCCCACCCAGGCCGCCGACACGGCCCAGCAAGTGCACCCAGCCGGCCTCATCCTCAGCGGCGGCGACGAGCTGAAACCCGGCCTGCGCGACTTCACCGAGCTGGAGGCCGTATTTGAGGCCCTGGAAGAAGCCTAGGGAATTACCGAGTATCAAGTAGCAGTAGGCTTTAGGCAGTAGGCTCGCCATGACAAATGCCTGCCACCTAAAGCCTACTGCTACTTGATGGCTGCTAACTGACTACCCCAACCGGAAGCGCACGTACTTGATGGGCACGCCCTGGGCCCGGTACTTACCTTCGAAATGCGTCTGAATGGCCTGGGCGGCGGCGAAGGCGGGGTCGGTTTCGGCGTACAGGTCGCGGGTGGCTACCTCAATGGCGGCGCCGGGCCGGGTGGCCAGCACCTCCAGCGTGTAGTCGAACAGGCCCGCGCTGTCGGTTTTGAGCTGGGCCACGCCGCCGGGCGCCAGCAGCGCCTGGTAAAGGTCGAGGAAGCGCGGGGCGGTGAGGCGGCGCTTGATGTCGCGGTCGCGGGGGCGCGGGTCGGGGAAGGTTATCCAGATTTCACTTAGCTCGCCGGGGGCAAAGTGCGCGGCCAGCTGGTGGGCCAGCAGGCGCACGAAGCCCGCGTTGCGCAGCCCCAGGGCCTCGGCGCGGGTGCTGCCCCGCCAAATGCGCTCGCCCTTGATGTCGAGGCCCAGGAAATTCTGCTCGGGATGAAGCTGGGCCAGGCCCACCGTGTACTCGCCCTTGCCGCAGCCCACTTCCAGCACCAGCGGGTGGTCGTTGCCAAAAAACTCGGGGCGCCAGCGGCCGGCCAATTGGCCGAAGGTGGGTTTGCCCGGCTCCACAATGTCGGGGCGGGTGGCATTCTCGGCAAAGCGCTGGAGCTTGATGCGGGGCACGGCGGGCGGGGGAATTTATTGCAAAAACGGGCCGCAAAGCTACGCCTAGGCCTTGTCTTGCGCCGCTGCGGGCGGGGCCGCTTCGTTTTGAGCGGCCTCCACGCTGCGGCTCACGTACTTGCCTACCACCACGCCCACCACAAACACGTCGTAGAAGTGCCCGGCCAGGCCCAGCAGCACGGTCGCCTTGCGCGCCACGTTGGTGAGGGGCACGATGTCGCCGAAGCCCACGGTGAGCAGCGTGGTGAAGCTGAAGTAGTTGAGGGCCTGCACGCTGGTAGGCCCCACCGGCACCCCCGCAAACGCGTCGGCCTGAAAGAAGGTGATGGCGATAAACAGAAACATGCCCACCATGCCCAGCAGCACGAAGCCGCACATGCTGGCCGCCAGCAACTCGGCCGTCACGCGGCCAGCCGAGAGCAGCTTGCGAAAAATCTGCAGGGTGATAACCAGGCAGAACACGCTGTAGGCCAAACCCGTGAGGCTGCGCAGCGCCGCCCAGCCCCACACCTGCACGCCCGCCTCGAGGGCCGCCGCCGCCAGCAGGCACAGCAGCAGTAGCCAGCGCCGCCGGGCCGAAAATACCAGCACGCCCACCACCATATTTTGCAGCACCAGCGCCGTAAACAGGAGCGGGTCGGCACTGGCTGGCGCGAAGCCAGAGCCCAACACCAGCGCCAGCAGGCTGACCAGCAGCAGCTTGTAGTGGTGGCGCGCCAGCCTAGGGGCGTAGCGGTGCAGAAAGCTGGTATCGGCGAGGGGCAGCAATGGGCAGCGGGCAGGTGAGGCCGCAAAAGTAGCCGCCCGGCCGGGGTTGCCTAGGGCCTGAAGTAGCCTTAGTCAACCCCGGCCGGGCCTATCCAACCTGCTCACTATAGCCCTGCGCCCGCCGCCAGCGGCCCTAGGGGGTTTCGTACAGCTCGGCCACCTCGGCCACCACGAAGGTGCTGCCCCCAATAAATACCAGGTCTTCGGGGCCGGCCGCCGCGCGGGCCGCCGCCACGGCCGCCGCCACCGGCCCGTAGGCCCGGCCCACCAGCCCCACCGCGGCCGCCCGCGCGGCCAGCTCGTCGGCCGGCAGGGCCCTGGGGATGTCGGCCTGGCAGAAGTAGTAGGTGGCCGTCTGGGGCAGCAGCGCCAGCACAGTGCCCACGTCCTTGTCGTTGACGGTGCCCAGCACCAGGTGCAGCGCGCGGTGCGGCACCCGCGCCAGCTGCGCCAGCACCAGGCGCAGGCCGCCCTCGTTATGGGCCGTGTCGGCCACTACCAGCGGGCGGTGGCCCAGCACGCTCCAGCGCCCGCGCAGGCCGGTCAGGCGCGTCACCTCGGCCAAGCCCTGGCGCAGGGCGGCCTCGGGCACGGGCAGGCCCAGCGGCCCCAGGGCTTCCAGCACGGCCAGTACGCCGGGCAGGTTCAGGCGCTGGTAGTCGCCGGGCAGGCCTAGGGTCACGTCGCGCAGCCAAGGCCGGTACTCCCGGGTGATGTCCACCACCTGGCTGGCCGCGCCGGTCAGGGCCGGGTCGGGCTGGCTGGCGGCCAGCCGAGCCTCCCAGGTCTGGTCGGCAAACCAGAGCGGACTACCCTGCTGCTGAGCCTTGGCCTTGAACACGTCGGCTACCTCGGGCTGGCTCTGGCTGACCACCACCTGGACGCCGGGCTTGATGATGCCGGCTTTCTCACCCGCGATTTCGGGCAGCGTGTCGCCCAGCATCGCCTGGTGGTCGTAGCTGATGTTGGTGATGAGCGACACCAGCGGGGTGATGATGTTCGTTGAATCCAGCCGCCCGCCTAGGCCCACTTCCACCACGGCCACGTCGACCTGCTCGGCGGCGAAGTAGTCGAAGGCTAAGGCCACGCACATCTCAAAAAACGACGGCTGAATGGTGTCGAACAAGTCGCGGTGCTCGGCCACCCAGCGCACCAGGTAGTCGGGCGCCAGCTCCTGCCCGTTCACGCGGATGCGCTCGGTGAACTCGCGCAGGTGCGGCGAGGTATAGAGACCCACCTTGTAGCCCGCGCTTTGCAGCACCGCCGCCAGCATATGCGAGCTGCTGCCCTTGCCGTTGGTGCCCGCCACGTGCACGCTGCGAAACCGCCGCTCGGGGTGCCCTAGGGCTTCGGCCAGCGCCTCGGTGTTGCCCAAGCCTTTCTTGAAGCCCGCTGCTCCTACCCGCTGGTACATGGGCAGTTGCGCGTACAGCCAGGCCAGAGTTTCAGAGTAATTCATCGTGTTTATTAGTTGCTCAATTAATATCGACAATGATTAAAAACGTCATGCTGAGCTTGTCGAAGCATCTCTACCGAACAACCCCTAGGGGCGCGGGAGAGATGCTTCGGCAAGCTCAGCATGACGTTCATGGTTTGCACCTTCTACTAGCGTATACTTAGCGCACCGAATACCGGAAATTGTAGTAGCCAGTGGCCCCGCCGTCTTTGCCGTTGATATTGCGGAAGGAGGCGTTCTGCAGCGCGTTGCGCACGGCCTGGGCCTGCTCGGGCGAGATGCTACCCGACACCCGGGTGACCGATACCACCTCGCCATCGTTGTTAATCACGATTTTAAAGCGGGCCACGCCGGGGTTGTCGTCGATTTTGGGAATGTCCGGCACGTTGTCGATGGCCCAGCCGCTCATTTCGAGGCCGCTGCCGCCGCCGCTGCCGGCGCGCGAGCCGCTGCCGCCGCTGCCCGGCTCGCCGTACAGGGCCTTGGCGTTGAGCGAGCCCCTAGGGTCGCCCTGGTCGCCCACGGTGCCGGGGTGGTCGCCGTTGCTGTTGCCAGTGGGGTTGTTGCTGGTGCCGGCCACGCCGTTGCCGCCGGGCGTGCCGGTGGCGCTGCCCTTGGGCGTGTACAGGGTGCGGGGCTGCTCGCGGGGCCTAGGGGTAGACGCGGGCGGCGTTTCGGGGGCGGGCTGGGCGGCTTTGGGGCTGGGCTTGGCTACGGGCGGCGCGGTGGCGCCCGCCTCCTCAGCGTCGCTGGTAATCACCTTGGCTTGCTCGGCGGGCGGCGGGGGCGTGGCCACGGTGCGCGGCTGCGCGGGCTGGGGCGTGGGCCGGGCGGCGGCGGGCGGGCGCGAGTCCTCGCGGCTGCGGGAGGCGTTGGCGGTAGCCATCGTTTGCACGTCGCCCCCGCCGGCCTCGTCAAGGCCGTAGTTCAGCTCCACGCCGTCGCCGCCCATCAGCTCGAGGGGTGGGTTGGGGCCGTTGAAACGCAGGAAAAAGCACAGCAGCCCCAGCAGTAGCATTATCGCGGTGGTGATAAGCAGTGCCTCGCGCCGGTGCTCTTCGGGATAATCCAGGGCCATCTTTTGGAGTTATGAAGTATGAACTTAAAATTATGAATTCAGAAAATATGAATTGTTTCAAACCCAATTCATAACTCATAATTTCTACTTCATAATTTACCCTTGCTGTGCCTGGGTGGCCATGACCATGCGGATTTTCAGGCGGTTGCCAATTTCCAGCACATCCACCAGCTTCTGCACGTTCAGCGAGTTATCGACGCGCAGCACGACGGTGGGCAAGTCCAGGTTTTCCTGCTGAATGAGCGCTTTCAGCTCGGGCTCGAGGGTGGTTGAGGTCACCGGCTTCTTGTTCACGAAGTACTCGCCGGCGGCGTTAATGCTCACCGTAATGGGCTGCTTCATCACCTGCTTAGTGCTCTTGGCGTTGGGCAGCAGCAGCTTGATGACGTTGGGGTTCACCATCGTGGACACAATCAGGAAGAACAGCATCAGGAAAAACATGATGTCGTTCATCGAGCTGGTTTCGACGTGCGAGCTGGAATGACGGCGGCGCGAGAGGTTCACGTTGTTGAATGTGGAAATTTGAAAATGTGAGAGATGCAAAGAATGAGTACTTAGTGCACGCTGTAGCACCTAGCCCATTTTTTACATTTTTTCATCTCCCACATTTCCACATTTAAAACTAATTATCCTGCAAGATGTCCATGAACTCAATGGCCGAGTTTTCCATGCGGAACACCATGCGCTCAACCAAGATGCTGAGCCAGTTGTAGCCGATGTGGGCAATAATACCTACGATAAGTCCCGCCGCCGAGGTCACCATCTTGGTGTAGAGGCCGCCGGCAATCTGGGTAATGCCAAATTCGCCGCTGCTCGAAATGGCGTAGAAAATTTTGATCACCCCGATGATAGTACCCACGAAGCCCAGCATGGGCGCGATGCCGGCGATGATGCCCAGGATGCTGATGTTCTTTTCGAGGCGGGCAATCTCAATCTTGCCCACGTTCTCGACGCTGGCCTCAATCTCGGTGATGGGTAGGCCGATGCGGCGCAGGCCCTTCTCCACCATGCGGGCCAGCGGCGAGGGGTGCTGGGCGCAGTAGAGCTTGGCGCCCTGCAAGTCGCCCTTCACCATGAGGGCCCGGATGCCCTGCATAAACGATTCGGGCTGCCCCCCGGCCTTGCGAATGGTGAGGTAGCGCTCAATCATAATGTAGAGCGCGATAAAGAGCAGGATAAAGAGCGGGAGCATTATCCACCCCCCTTTTCCAATCAAGTCGACCAAGGAGAGACCGGGGGCGGCATTGGCCAGGGCAGTGGCGCGGGCGGCGGCCGTATCGGTAACCGCCGGGGTGAGCGCCGGGGCGGCTTGCAGCAAAAGAACGGACATTAATGCGGGGAAAACGAGACGAAGAGCGAGGCAACAAGCGCGCGGCCAAGTAGTGGCCGGCAGCGCAATCAAACGCAGAGGCTAACTTCCAGCCGCCGCCTGGCGACTAAGCTACTACTTCATTAAGCCAAGGCTAAATTAGTATTTAGCAAGGACTTATTAAACAGCTGGCGATAAACCGCGCAGCAGCTAGTAGGGCAATACGGAAGAAGCTTTGTCGAAATTGGGATTGTGGCGCAGCTTGGCGGCGGTGTAGCTGGCCGTGGCTTTATCGGGAAAGTCGGCGGCCGAGAGGCGGTAGTGCCGGGTGCCGAAGTAGGGAAAAATAATCTTGGCGGGGCGGCCGGCTTTGGCCAGGCGGCGGCGGCCTTCTTCGGCGTGGGCCAGGTCGTCGTAGGCGGCCACCACCACGTAGAAACGCCCGGTGCGCCGTTTAATTGTGGTAGTAGCCCCTAGGGCATGGGCGGCGGCCAGCGCCTGGGCGGTGCCGGGGCGGGCTGGGCTGGCCAAAGCCTTCGCTGCAGCCACCTTGACCAGCGGCTTGGCAGCCGGGGCTTCCGCGGGTGCCGCGGCCGGGCTAGCCGCAGGTGCTGCGGCCAGCGGCTTGGTTACTGCGGGCGCTAGCGTGGCAGCCGGCTGCTTGGTCGCGGTAGCCGGTACTGCTGTGGTAGCGGGCGCCGAAGCTTCCCAAGCAGTCTCGGCAGTGGCAGCGGCCGGAACGGTAGCGGCGGCGGTAGTCGCCGCCTCGCCGGGGGCAGTTGAGTTGGCCGCTGATGCCGGGGTGGCGGTTGAGGCCGCGGGCAGCAGCTCGGTGACCGGCTCGGTGTTGGCGCCGGGGCGCACGGTGGGCACCGGGGCGAAGCTAGGCTGCCCTAGGGTAGCCTGTTGCGGCGCGGGCCGGCTAGCAACTTGGTCGAAGCGCGGCAGGTAGCTGCGCAGCGCCACGGGAGCCGCGTCGGGGTGCAGGCCCAATAAGTACACGGTAGCCACGGCCACGCCAGCCAGCAGGCCGATGGCGGCGCCCGGCACCAGGCGGGCCCAGCGCACCTGCCGGCCCGCCGAGCGCAGGCGCGGCACCAGCTGGGCCTGCTGCTCGCGGGCCGCGCGGGCGTCGAGGGTGCGCACGGGGTGGGCCGTCAGTTCGGGCAGGCCGTAGGCGGCGGGCAATAAATTATCGGTGCCGGTGTAGTCGAACTGCAAGCCGCGGCCCGGCAGCTGCCGAAACACGCCAATGCCCGGCAGCTCGGTGCGCTGCTCGGTGCGCAGCTGCTGGTGCAGGGTGGCCACAGCTTGGCGCACGGCCTCGCGGGCCTCGGGGGCGCCTAGGCCCAGATGCTGGCGCAGGGCATCTACCAGCAGGCCGTCGTTACGAGTAAGAGCTTGGTTGAACGCTACTTGGCGGGTGGGCGGAAACAGCAGGTGCCGGCCGGCGGGGCGCACCTGCGCCGGGGTGTACTCCACCACCAGCCCCCCAAAGTCCGGAATTATCACGCAATCGTGGTCGCGGAGCAAGGGGCGTAGGTGGTCGGCAAGATTCATTTTTCAGTGACTAGTTGGTAGTGACTAGTGACTAATGGGCAGTAGCTCCAACTTAGTGGCGCGGCTCCGCAATAGAGCCGCGCACCACTAGTCGTTAGTCACTGGTCACTAGTCACTAAAACGTGTAGCCGACGCCGCCGATGACGTTGATTCCCTTCACCGGGTAGTTGAGGAAGCGCTGGTAGCGGCGGTTGGCTAGGTTGTTTCCAAGGGCAAAGATGCTAAATTTTGGGGTAATGCGGTACTCGGCGCGCAGGCTGAGGTCTACGACGGCGGTGGTTTGCTGGTCTTGCGGCACGCGCGGAAACACCGAGCCGGCGTCGCGCGCCACGTAGTTGGTGCCCCAGTTGGGCGAGTAGTAGCTGAAGTCGGCCCCGAGCAGCAGCTTGCTGCTGGCGTTGTAGGTGCCGTAGAGCGTGCTCACCAGCGCGGGGCGGCCGTAGGGGTGCGCCAGCTTATCGAGGCCGTAGTGGTTGTAGTCGGCCTTGAGGCCGGCGCGCCACTTCTCGGCGCGGCTGTAAAGCAGGTCGGCGTGCACACTCAGCACACCCACGTTGGTGGAGTCGTAGACTAGTCCATAACCTGAGAAGCCTCCTAAACTATTTCCTCCAAGATTATAGAAATACAGATTGCGAGCGCGGCCGTAGCTGGCGCGGGCGGCCAGCGAGAGGCCACTAGCCGGCGCGGCCGTAAAGCCTATGTAGGCATTAGGGCCGTAGCGCGTGTCGGCCACGCGCTGACTACTATACCCAGCAAGCCAAGGGTTTTCCTGAGTCAGGTCGTAGAGCGTGACGCGCTGGATGGCGCCGCCCAGGCCAGCATATAGTTGGAATTTCTCAGGTACGATGTTGTAGCCCACCCGAATGGCCGGGTACACCGCGCCCTTGCCCGCGTCATCGGGGTTTTTGCCGTTGCCCAGCGGCTCGTTGGAGTAGCCTAGGGTGGCACCTAGCTGCAAAGTCAGGCCCTCCTTGGCGTTGAACTCGTAGGCGGGCGTCACCTGCACAAAGTTGCGGTGACGAGGATTGGCAAAATAAACCGGAAACAATTTGGATGTTTCATCATCTTCTTTCTCCGTGATGAACGAGCCATTCGCCTGCACAGTAATTCGGCTGCTTTCACCCAAAGCGTAGCCAGCTTTGCCATCGAGCAGGAAGTTGTTTTCCGACGAGCCAAAGTCGTTTTTCCAGTACTTGTAGCCCACGCCCAGCTCGTAGGTGAATTTGGCCTCGGGCGCGTGGTTGCGCACGTAGCCGCGCACGCCGAAGCGGTTGAAGGTTTGCTGGATGTTGCTGGGGTCGGGCGGCGTGGTTTGCACCGCCGGGTCGTAGCCGTAGAAGTGGTAGCGCTCGCGGGCGTAGTCGAGGCTGGCCCCTAAGGCGGCTTGACCCAGGTAGTACTCGCCGGTGGCGGCCACGCTGGTTTGGGCCACGGCCGAGTTCTTGCCATCGACCGGGCCGCTGGCCGAGCTTTGGTGGCGCAAGTCGAGGCCGTAGCTATACTGCTCGTTGCGGGTCGAGTGCAGGTGGGCGCGGCCGTACACGGTGCCGTAGTTGCCCACGCCCAGCTTGGCGTAGTTGCCGGTGAGGGGCTCCAGGGTTTCGGGCGCTACGGTGAGCACCTGGCTGACGGGGTTGAGGCGCCCGGCCGGCAGCCGGAAATCGGGGTAGCTGTAGGTGAGCTGGCGGGTAGCTTTGGGCGGGGGCGCCAGCTTTATCTTTTCGAAGTTGCGGGTAGCCTCGGGCAGCGTGTTCACCCGGTCTTTCACCACCTCGATTTCGGCATCCTGGATGGTGCCCCGCGCCTTGCCCCGGCCCTGGGCCTGGGCGCCTAGCGTGGCCGCAGCCCCTAGGCCCACGGCTAACCCAATGCTTGATGCCTTACGTGCTAAACCTTTCATTTATCTTATTTTAACCCAACAAGGTACTAAACTAATGAGGCAACCGCCCACCGCTGGCGCCGTCCCGGCCCCACTTATTTCACCGGCTTAGCTGGCGCTGACCTTTGGTTGCGCACGGGGGCTTTAACCGGCGTAGTGGGCCTAGGCGCGGCGGGCGCGGCAGTTTTCGGCGCGGCGCTGGCGGGCGCGGCGGCTGGCTTGCTGGCCTTGGGCGCGGGCGCCGGGGCGGGCTCGTCGCCGTCGCCGGCGGGCAGGCCCTGCAGGCGCTGGCGGGCGCCCTCCACTATCTCGGGCACCGGAAACTTATTGTCAATGATGGAGTTGAGCGTGGCCCGCGCCTGGAAGATGTCGCGCTGCGCCGTGTAGACGTCGGCCAGTAGCAAAAAAGCGCGGCCCTGCCACTGCTCGTAGGCGCTGTAGTTGGTGTTCACCTTAAAGGCCTCGGTGAGGGCCTCGTCGTACTTCTTCTGCTTGAAGCGCACGTCGGCCAGCAGGTACTGGGCCTCGGCGCCGTTCACGTCGCTGGGGGCGGCCTGCACGGTGGCTTGCAGCTCCTGGGCGGCTTGGTCGAGGTTGCCGAGCTGGTAGTCAGCCTTGCCCAGGTAGAGCAGGGCGCTGGTAGTAGCGCTGGCAGTGGCGCCAGCCAAGGTGCTCAACTCCTGGGCGGTGGCGCGGGCCTGGGTATAGTTGCCGCCGTCGTAGTAGGCGCGCAGCAGCCCTAGGGTAGCGGTGGCTACCTCGCGCCGGTTTTGCGAGGCCGAGCGCAGGCGCTGGTAATACTTAATGGCCTCGGGGTAGTTCTTGTTAGCCAGCTCCAGGTCGGCCACCCGGCCCACGGCGCGGTTCACGTACTCGCTCTTATTCTCGTCTACCACGGCGCGTAGCAGCGGCAGGGCCTTGGTGGCGTCGCCGGTCCGCAGGTACGAGTCGGCCAGCAAATAGCGGGCGTCGGGCGAGAGGGCGTTGTCGGGGTACTGCTGCAAGTAGGCCTGCAGGCGCGGCAGGGCCTGCTGGTACTTCTCAGCCAGGTACAGCGACTTGGCGGCCTCAAATTCCACGCTCTCGGTGGCTTTCGAGTTGGGGTTTTGCGCCTTGTAGGCGGCCAGGGCCTGGTCAAACTCTTCGGTGCGTCCGAGGCTCGTCAGGCTTTCCTGCAGGTTGTAGAGGGCCTGCTGGGCGGCGCTGCTGCGCGGGTAGTCGGTCAGCACCTTCTGGAAGTCGGTCACCGCCTTGTCCTGCTGCTCCAGGTTGGCGTAGGCCACGCCGCGGCGCTGGTAGGCCTCGGGCAAGAGGCTGCTGGTGGGCCGGTTAGTTATCAGGCGCGTGAAGCCATCGACGGCCGGCTGGTAGTCGCCGGCCTGAAAATCGAGCTGCGCCTGCTGAAATACCGCCTGCTCGGCGTAGCGCGAGTCGGGCGCGGCCTTGAGCAAGGCGGCCAGCGTTTGGTTGGCTTCGTCGCGGCGGCCCAGCAGCCCAAGGGTCACGCCCTTCTGGTAGTAGGCGTAGTCTTTCTGGGGCGCGTTGGCGTCAATTACCTTGTCGTAGAGGCCTAGGGCGGTGTTGTAGTCCTTGGCCACGTAGTAGGTGTCGGCCAGGCGCAGGGTGGCGTCGTAGTAGTTTGGGTCCGAGGGCGTGGCGCTGGGGTCGCTCAGGTAAGCCTTAAACTGCGGCTGGGCCTGGGCGTAGGCCTTGGTGTTGTAGTAGGCGTAGCCCAGGCCGTAGCGGGCCAGCTGCACGTACTGGGTTTCGTCGGCGCTCACGCCGCCCTGGCGGGCGGTGCGAGCGGCGGCGGCGTAGGCGTTGATGGCCTCGGGGTACTGCTGGCCCACCGAGTAGATTTCGCCGCGCAGCACCTGGGCGGCGGCCCGCAGCGCATCGTCCTGCGGGTAGCGCAGGCTCTTGTCCAGCAGAGGCAGCGCTTCGCTGTACTTGCCGTCGTTGAAGAGCGTGGCGGCCTGGGCGTAGGCCACGCGCTGGTAGGTGCCGTTGAGGGTGGTGCCGCGCTCGTCGCCCAGGCTCTCCAGGTACCCTAGGGCCTGCTGGTAGTCGGTGCTCGACAAGAAGGCGTCGCTCAGCAGCTGGTCGGCGGCGGGCTGGTTTTTGGAGCGCGGGTACTTGCGGCGGAAGTCGCGCAGGGCGGCGATGACCTCGGGGCCGTTGCCCAGCTCGTACTCCACCTGGGCGTACTTGAGGGTGGCGTTTTCGGCCACGTCCTTCTGCAGCTGGCTTTGGCGGGCGGCGTCGAAGGCAGCCAGGGCCTGGGGCTTCTGGCCGGCTTGCAGGTAGCTCAGGCCCAGGTGGTAGGCCGCGTTCTGGCCCAGCGAGTCGCGCCGGCTGGCCACGGGCTTAAACGCCGCGATGGCGCCGGGGTAGTCGCCCTGCTTGTAGTTGGCAAAGCCGATTTTGTACTGCACGGCCGGCTCCAATTGCCCTTTGTGGGCGGCGGCGTACTGGTCGAAGTAGGGCGCGGCGGCCTTGTAGTCCTGCTGCTGGTAGTAGGCGTCGCCCACCAGCAGGGCCAGCTCGCCGGCCTGCTGGGGCGGCGGGTTTTGCTTCAGCGCCTGGCTGCCGTAGGTAATCAGGCCGGGGTAGTCGCCCTGCTTGTAGTAGCTCTGGGCGATGAGCGTGGGCACCACGGAGCGGTAGGTGGCGCTTTCGCCGGCCAGCTGCAAGTCCTTGCGCGCCCCGGCGTAGTCACCGCTTTGCAGGCCCAGGTAGCCGGCGTAGTAGGCGCTGGCGGGGCGGTACTCGCTCACCTCCTGCTTGTTGCGGTCGAAGAGCGGCTTGGCCTTGGCGTAGTCCTGGAGCTGGAAGTAGCTGTAGCCGAGCTTAAAGTCGGTTTCCGAGCGCTGGGCGGCGCTCAGGTTGCTGGGGGCCGTGCGCTGGAAGTAGGTGCTGGCCTGCGCGTAGTCGCCCTTGGTGAAGTAGAACTTGGCCAGCTCGAAGTAGGCCACGGCCGCCTGCGGGTGCGTAGGGTGGCGCTCGGCAAAGGCCAGGATGAGTGCCACCGCGTCGGGGTGCTGCTGGTAGAGGCCGCTCACGGCGTAGTAGTACTCGGCATCGGCCAGGCGCTCCTGGCGGCCGGTGGTTTCGGGCGGCCCGCTTTGCTCACCGGCCCCCAGGCTGGCCCTGGGGGGCACCTGCTGCATGTACTGCTGCATGGCCTGCTGGGCCGCGCCGTACTGCCGGCGGTCAAAGAGGTCGAGGCCTTCCTGGTAAAAGCGCTCGGCGCTGGCGAAGGTCTGGGTTTGCTGGGCGTGGGCGGCGGGGTGGGCCAAAGCCAGCGGGGCCGCCAGGCCAGCCGCCAGCGCCAGCCGGGGGAGTTGCTTCATACGAAAGGGCAGTCAGGCAGGAGCCGGGCGGCGGCACCGCCCGGCAGCGGTCAAAAGTAGGGCGAAAATGCGGGGTGCGCCAGTTGGGGAAGCAAACGCGGCGTGGGCGGCGTTTGGTGTACTAGGCGCTGGCTAGGAGCAAATCCGGATTTTGCAACTTGCCACGCTGGAACGTCAGGCTGAGCCTACCGAAGCAGCTCTACTGCTTCGCAGAACGACCCAGGTGAAGCGGTAGAGCTGCTTCGGTAGGCTCAGCCTGACGTTCTTTTGGCCTTACCTTGCCCGCCCAACCACCCCTAGGCCTCCCTCCCGCTTGCCCACCGTTCCCGCCCTCCGCGTTGCCCACCTCAGCAAGCGCTACGGCGCGCAGGTGGTGCTCGACGACCTGAGCTTCGAGGTGGCCCAGGGCGAAACGCTGGTGCTGCTGGGCCCCAGCGGCTGCGGCAAAACCACCATGCTCAAAACCCTCAACCGCCTGGTGGAGCCCGACGCGGGCACCATTGAGGTGAACGGCCAGGACGTACGCCAGCTGCCGCCCGCCCAGCTGCGGCGCGGCCTGGGCTACGTCATTCAGCAGGTGGGGCTGCTGCCGCACCTCACCGTGGCCCAAAACGTGGGGCTGGTACCGGGCCTGCTGGGTCGCCCGGCGGCCGAAACCCAGGCCCGCACCGCCGCCCTGCTCGAGCGGGTGCACCTGCCAGCCGCCCGCTTCGGGGCCTTGCTGCCGGCCCAGCTCTCGGGCGGGCAGCAGCAGCGCGTGGGGCTGGCCCGCGCCCTGGCTGCCGACCCGCCCGTAGTGCTCATGGATGAGCCCTTCGGCGCTCTCGACCCCATCACGCGCGCCGCCGTGCGCCGCGACTTTCGGGAGCTGGATGAGCTGCGCCGCAAAACGGTGGTGCTGGTGACCCACGACGTGGCTGAGGCCTTCGAGTTGGCCGACCGCATCCTGCTGCTCAACCAGGGCCGGATTCAGCAGCTGGGCACCCCTAGGGAGCTGCTGCGCCAGCCCGCCAACGACTTCGTGCGCCAGTTCTTCCAGGCCGAGCGCCTGGGCCTGGAAATGCGCGTGACTACCCTGGCCGAGCTGCGGCCTTACCTAACCCAGGCGCCCCTAGGGGGTGCCGCGCCGCCCGAAGCTGCTGGCACAGTGGCCGGGGCTGGCGCGGACGTGGCCCAGCCGTGGGCGGCCAGCGTGCACGAGGCGCTAGCTCAGTTGGCCCAGGCGCCCGGCGGCGGGCTGGCGCTGCCCGGCTGGCCGCAGCCCGTGGGCCAGGGGCAGTTGCTAGCCGCGTTTGGCCGCTGGCTCGAACTCCCTAGCCCTTCCGAATCCGCATGAAGACCCTGACGGAGCTGCTCGCCTTTTGGCGCGACCACCTCGACAAGCTGGGCCAGCAAACCCTGATGCACGTGGCCCTGACGGCGGCGGCCCTGCTGCTGGGCGTGGCCGTGGGCGTGCCGCTGGGCATCTGGCTCACGCGGCACCGCCGCTGGCAGGGCCTGGTGCTGGGGGCGGCCGGCGTGCTGCAAACCGTGCCCAGCATCGCCCTGCTGGGGTTTCTGATTCCGCTGCTGGGCATCGGGGCCGCGCCGGCCATCCTGGCGCTGCTGTTGTACTCGCTGCTACCCATCATCCGCAACACGGTGGCCGGCATCGAGAGCGTGGACCCGGCCGTGGTGGAAGCCGCCCGCGGCCTGGGCTTCACCGACGGGCAGGTGCTGCGCCGGGTGCAGCTGCCGCTGGCGCTGCCGGTACTCATGGCCGGCATTCGCACGGCCACGGTCATCAACGTGGGGGTGGCTACGCTGGCGGCCTACGTGGCGGCGGGCGGCCTGGGCGAGTTCATCTTCGGCGGCATCGCCCTCAACAACCCCGCCATGATACTGGCCGGGGCCGTGCCCGCCGCCGCGCTGGCGTTGGCCTTCGACGGGGGCCTAGGGTGGCTGGAGCGGCAATCGGCGCGGCGCCTGCGGGCGGCGGGCGGCGCGCTGCTGCTGGCCCTGCCCCTGCTGGCGGCCGCCTACTGGCTGCCCAGGGCCACCGGGCGGCTGCAAGCCGGCTTCAGCCCCGAGTTTGTGGGCCGGGCCGACTGCCTGCCGGGCCTCACGCGCACCTACCACCTGCGCCGGCTGCCCAGCGTGGTGCTGGCGCCCGCCCTGGTGTACGAGGCCGCCCGCGACGGCCACGTGGACGTGATTGACGGCTACAGCACCGACGGGCGCATTCGGGCCTACGGGCTGCGCGTGCTGCAGGACGACCGCCACGCGCTGCCGCCCTACTTCGCCGCGCCCGTGCTGCGGCCCCAGCTGCTGCGCGCCCACCCCGAACTGGGCCCGGTATTCGACCAGCTCAGCGGCCAGCTCAGCGATTCGGCCATGACTACCCTCAACTACCAGGTAGACTACTTGCACCGCGAGCCGCGGGCGGTGGCCCTAGGGTGGCTGCACCGCCACGGGCTATACCGGGCGCCGCGCCCCTTGCCGCCTGGCGCGCCGGTGGTGCGGCTGGGCTCCAAGATTTTTGCTGAGCAGTATATCTTGATTGAGATGTACGCCGCCCTCATTCGGGGCAACACCAACCTAGGCGTGCAAACCAAAACCGGGCTGGGCGGCACCACCATCTGCTTCGAGGCGCTACGCGGCGGCAAAATTGATATGTACCCCGAGTACACTGGCACCGGCCTGCAAGTGCTACTGCAGCCCTCGGCGGCGGTGCTCGACTCGCTGGGGGGCCGGCCGGCGGCGGTGTACCAGTACGTGCGGGCCCAGTTTGCCCGGCGCTACGGCCTGGAGTGGCGCGCGCCCCTGGGCTTCAACAACGACTACTGCCTACTCATGCGCCAGGGCCAAGCCGGGCAGTTAGGCATCGCCAGTATCTCGCAGCTAGGGCGCTATCTGGGGCGCTAGGCGGGACCTAGGGCGGCCGTTGGAGTAGCCAGCAGTGATACCAGCCGGATAGCGGGTAGTAGCAACTAGGCAGGATTGAACTCAAAAATACCCGGAAGTAGGTATTGCGGCAGCTTGGAGCGCGCGGGAGCTTTGCGATGGCGGTCAGGCAATTATCCTCGCCCGCCGCCAGCCGCGCCCTCCTACTCTGAGTTCATGAAAACAAATGCTACCCTTTACCGGGGCCGGGCGGCAGCGTGCCTGCTGCCCGGCCTTTGGCTGCTAGCGGCCCTAGGCCAGCCGGCCGCCGCCCAGGGCTGGCTGGGCCTGGCCCTCAGCAACTACGGCGGCACCAACGGCGCCTACCTAAACCCCAGCGCCCTGGCTGACTCGCGCCTGAGCGCCTACCTCAACCTGGGCGGCGCCAGTGCTAGCTTCTACAATTCCTACCTGCAGCTCAACCTGCCCCAGAAGCCCTGGGAAAAGGGTTTTTCGTTTCGTAAGGCGTATTTGGTGGAGCAGCCGGGGGGCAGCGGCCCGCAGTTTGCCACCGCCACGGCCGATGTGCGCCTGCCCTCGCTCATGCTCACGCTGGGGCCCCGCTCGGCGGTGGCCTTTAGCAGCCGGGTGCGGGGCTTTGCCCAGGCTACCGGCGTCAGCTACAGCCTGGCCCAGCTGGCGCGCTACGGCCTGGGCGAGGCCAACCAGCTGGGCCTGGCGGACCGGCTGCTGACCGACAATAGCTTCAACCTCGAGGCCAACGCCTACCACGAGTTTGCCCTCAGCTACGCCCGCACGCTCACACCCAACACCACGCATTTTTTCAAGGGCGGCCTAACCTTCAAGTACCTGGTGGGCCTAGGGGGCGGCTACGTGCGCAACGAGGGCGTGCAGTTCAGGGTGCTGGATAAGAACACGGTGGAGTTGCAAAGCCGCCAGCTCAGCTATGGCCTCACCGACTTCAACCTCTACGGCCAAAGCGGCTTCAAGGCCGGCGACCTCTACGGCGCGCAGCAGCTGGGCCGCGGCTTCGGCGCCGACCTGGGTTTGACCTACGAGTGGCGGCCCGACTACGCGCGCTACGAGTACGACATGGACGGGCGAACCCGGCCCGACGAAACCCGCAACAAATACCGCCTGCGCCTGGGCGTGGCCCTTACCGACCTGGGGGCCCTGGGCTATAACAGCGCCCAGCACGTGCGCCAGGGCCAGCTGGCGGGCACGGCCACGGTCCGCCTGGGGCAGCTCGATACGCTGACGTTCCGCACCTTGCAGTCGGTAGAGAACACGGCGCAGCGGCTGGTGGGGCTCAGCAGCACCAGCCGCGAGTTTACCACCTACCTGCCGGCGGCCCTGCGCCTCACGGCCGACTACCACCTGGCGGGCCCCTTCTACGCCGGCCTGCTCTGGACGCAGAGCCTGCTGCCGGCCAGCAGCCTGGGCAGCCACACCCCCAGTTTGCTGGCCCTGGCGCCGCGCGTCGAGTTTAGCCGCGCCGAACTGGCCGTGCCCGTGGTGTGGGCCAACGGCTACCGGCAGTTGCAGGTGGGGGCCATGCTGCGGGTGGGCCCGCTAGTGCTGGGCTCCGACAACCTAGGGGGCCTGCTGGGCATTACCTCGGCCCGCGGGGCCGATGTGTACTTCGGGCTGGCCCTGGCCCTGCGCCGCTACCGGCCCCGCGACAAAGACGGCGACGGCGTAAGCAACCGCTACGACAAGTGCCCCAAGGAAAAAGGCACCTGGGCTACCCGCGGCTGCCCGGCCCCCGTCGGGCCGCTGCCCGCGCTGCCTCCCCCTAGCCCCGCCGCCCCTACCGATTCGCTGCCGCCCGCGCCCGCCGCGCCCGCAGTGGTGCCACCCGGCTTCGCCGCGCCTATGGTGCCGCCCGCCCCGGCGCTACCTGCGGCAGTGCCGCCCACGGCCCCGCCCGGCCCTCGCTAGGGTGCTTTTACCCGGCCTTATCCGTTTGCTTCTCTCCTATCACTACTAGCTTTTAACTTCATGAGCAAGCTTTTTACCCTTCTCTTTCTGGGGCTGCTGCTGGTGCTGCTCGGCCTCTCGGTTTCGGCCCGCCCCTAGGCCCGTCCCCGTGGCCTTTACCGGGCCTAGGGCCGCGGCCGGCTAAAACGACAGCGCTACAGTGGAGGTCAGGTTGCCGTAGTTGGTGGTGCGGCTGCCGCTGTCGTTGTCGAAGCGGGGGTTTTTGGAGTTGAGGAACTTGCCTTCCAGGCGCACCAGCACGTGGCGGCTGGGGGCGTAGTCGAAGTTGAGCGAGGCGCCGCGCACGTTGAAGTTGCGCTGGGCGGGCGTGGGGGCCAGAAAGCGCACCACCACCCCGTACTCGGCGTAGTAGTACTCGGCGCGGGCGGCCACGTGCCAGCGGGTGCCCAGCTGGCGGCGCACCACCAGCTGGCCGGTGTGCCAGGGCGTGTTGGGGGCATCGGGGCGGGCGCGCTGCTGGGTGCCGATGTCGAACAAGGCCAGCACCGACCAGCGCGCATCGGGCATGTACACCACGTACAAGTCGTGGAAATAGCGGTAGCGCCGGGCCGAGTCCTGGGGCTGCTCGTTGCCGAAGAAGGTGCTGCTATTGACCAGCCACTTCTCGGACGGGCGCCACTGCAACTGGGTGCCCAGGGCCTTGCCGCGGTTGTTGTCGCGAATATTTTGCCACCCATTCAGCACCAGGCCCGTCACGGTTACTTTAGGCGAGATTTCGTAGCTGAGCTTGGCGCCGGCCTCGTAGTAGGGCGAGCCCTCGGCGGCCAGCGAGTGAGTCACCGTCCAGTTGTCCTTCGAGATGGCCGACTCGTAGCCGATGTGCGAGCCAAAGACGCCGATGTCGAGCCAGGCTTTCTTGAACGGCCGGAAGCCCGCCCACGCCTCGTAGATGCTGCGCAGCAGCACCGGCTCGGCGGCGTAGTTGGCCTCGGGGTAGGTGCCGGCCTGCAGCCCTAGGGCCCCGTGCACTTGGCCGTTGTCGTAGCGCAGGCCCACCAGCGCCTGGTTCACGGTAAACTCGTCCTGGCGGTTGTGGGAGTAAAAGAATTCGGGCCGCTGGGTGCTGCTGGGGTGCGGAAAGTCGTAGCCGTAGTAGCCGTCGAGGTAGCCGTACACCGTCACTTTGGCCGTATCGGCCGGGTAGGTGGCCGTTTGGGCCTGGGCTACTGCGGTGCTTAGCAGCAGCAGGGAACAGCTGAGTAAATAGTGCTTCATAGAGAAAAAACCGTGCAATTCGGGGAAGGTACGGCGCCCGGCAGCGGGCTGGCCCCGGCCGCCGCCGGGCGCCGGGCCCTACCTTGGGGGTTGTACTAGCCTTTTCCTCCCTATTTATGCCCCTAACGTCTACTTCGCCCGCTGCCCTAGCCCCCCCACCCTTCACCGAGCGGCGTTATCTGCTCACGTTCGTTTTCGTGGTGTCGCTGTTCATGCTCTGGGGCCTGGGCGTCACGATGGCCGATGTCCTCAACAAGCACTTTCAGCAGGTGCTGCACGTGAGCAAGGCCAACTCGGCCTACGTGCAGGCCGCCACCTTCGGGGCCTACTTCGTGATGGGGCTGCCCGCCGGCTGGTTTATGCAGCGCTTTGGCTACCAAAAGGGCGTGCTGCTGGGCCTAGGGCTCTATTCCCTCGGGGCCTTTTTGTTCGTGCCGGCCTGTAACGCGGCTTCGTTTCCGCTGCTGCTGGGGGCTCTGTTTGTGCTGGCCTGCGGCCTGGGCACCCTCGAGGCCGTGGCGCATCCGTTTCTGGATGGCCTGGGCGACCCGGCCAGCTCCGACCGGCGCATTACGTTCTCGCACGCCATCAACGGCATCGGGGCGGTGTCGGGCCCGCTCATCGGGGGCTACTTCGTGCTGCGCGGCACCCACGCGGCCGGCGACTTGTCGGCGGTGAAGACGCTCTACACCATCATTGGCACGGTGGTGGGCAGCATCGGGCTGGCGTTTGCGTTCGTAAAGGTGCCCCCGCTCAACGCCGAGCACTCGCCCGAAACGCCCCTGGCCGCCCCCAGCGAAACGCCCACCGACCTGGTGGCCGACAAAAAGCTGTTTCAGCACCGGCACTTCGTGTGGGCCTGCGTGGCGCAGCTCTTCAACACGGCGGCGCAGGGCGGCACCTGGGCCTACTTCATCAACTACGGCACCGACTACATGGGGCAGCAGCCGGGGCCGGCCATTCAGGGCTTCTGGCAGGTGGGCGCGCTCTTGAGCCGCACCGTGGCGCTGGCCCCCGGCCTGCCCCACCTGGCCCCCGAGGTGGCCGCCTATTTCTTTTCCCTGAGCCTGGTGGGCATGATGCTGGGGCGCTTCCTGGGCACCTACCTCATGCAATTCATCGCCCCCAACCGGCTGCTGGCGGCCGTGGCCGTGGCCAACATGGGGCTGTGCGTGGTGGTGGCGCAGCACTGGGGCTGGGTATCGTTCGGGGCGCTCATCGGGCTGAATTTTTGCTTCAGCATCATGTTTCCCACCATCTACAGCCTGGGGCTCAAGGACCTGGGCCGGCACAAGCAGCTCGCCTCGTCGTTTATCGTGATGGGCGTAGTGGGCGCGGCCTTGTTTCCGCGCTTCGTGATGGGGCCGGTGGCCAACCACAGCGTGGCCCAGGCCTACTACCTGCCCATTATCTGCTACGTGGTGGTGTTTTTGTTTGCCCTGCGCGGCTACCGGGTGCAGCGGGCCTAGGGCCGGCGGCGTGGGCCTAGGGCCCCGCAAGCGGCTTTACCACAACTTCATGCGGGCTTCGGGAGTAAGACCAGGCGTGTCCTTTTACCGCCCGCATGGAATCCCAATTTTTGTTCGCCACCGGCATTGAAAACTCCAACCCCACCATCGACCACGGCAAGACCCGGGTAGACGAGCTGGAAAAATGCGGGTTCTACAAGTATTGGCAAACCGATTTTCAGTGCGTCGAGGACCTGGGTATCCGCTTCCTGCGCTACGGGCCGCCCATCTTCAAAACCTGGCTGGGCGTGGACAAGTACGACTGGGAGTTTTGCGACCAGACGTTTGCCGATTTGCGCCGCCGCAACATCACGCCCATCGTGGATTTGTGCCACTTCGGGGTGCCCGACTGGCTAGGTAATTTTCAGAACCTGGACTTCAACAAGCTCTTTCCGGCTTACTGCAAGGCCTTCGCCCAGCGCTACCCCTGGGTGCAGCTCTACACGCCGGTCAACGAGATGTACATCTGCGCCGAGTTTTCGGCCCTCTACGGGTGGTGGAACGAGCAGCTGGCCACCGACCAGGCCTTTGTGACGGCCCTCAAGAACATTGTGAAAGCCAACGTGCAGGCTATGCACGCCATCCTGGAGGTGCGGCCCGATGCGCTGTTCATCCAAAGCGAGAGCAGCGAATACTTCCACGCCGAAAACCCATCGGCCATCAAGCCCGCCGAAATCCTGAACGCCAAGCGCTTCCTGAGCCTGGACCTCAACTACGGCCGGCGCGTGGACTCGGAGATGTACGAGTACCTGACGGACAACGGCATGACGCGCGACGAGTACCACTTCTTCTTGGAGAATAACCTCAAGCACCAGTGCATCATGGGCAACGACTACTACCGCACCAACGAGCACCGCGTGCGCGACGACGGCAGCACTACCGCCTCGGGCGAGATATTTGGCTACCACGTCATCACCACCCAGTACCACGACCGCTACCAGCTGCCGGTGATGCACACCGAAACCAACCTCTGGCAGGGGCCTAAGGGCGACGAGGCCGTGAACTGGCTCTGGAAGGAATGGGCCAACGTGATGCGCGTGCGCAACGACGGGGTGCCCATCCTGGGCTTTACCTGGTACTCGCTTACCGACCAGGTGGACTGGGACACCGCCCTGCGCGAAAACCACGGCACCGTGAACCCCCTAGGGCTCTACGACTTGCAGCGCAAGATTCGGCCCGTGGGTGAGGCCTACAAGAAGCTCATCAGCCAGTGGAGCGCGGTGCTGCCCGCCCAAAGCGCCTGCCTGCAAATTCCGCTAGTGCCCATCAACGATACCGGCAAGCCCTACGTGGCGGCCCTGCAGGACAAGGCCCGCGAAAGCCAGGAAAGCTACCAGGCCCAGATAACCAACAGCGAGCAGCCGGATAACCACTAGGCCGCCGCCACTTTTTTACCAGTACCAAACCCCCAACCAACTCCCCTCCCGACTATGGCTAGCATGAATCGTTTTAAGGACAAAGTGGCCATCGTGACGGGCGCGGCCAGCGGCATCGGGCTGGCCACGGCCAAGCGTCTGGCTTCGGAGGGCGCGCGCGTCGTCATCGCCGACATCAACGAGGAAGCCATCGCCAAGGCCGTGGCCGAGGTAAAGCAGGCCGGCGCGCCCGATGCGATGGGCAGCGTCTGCGACGTGTCGAAGGAAGATGCCGTGGTGAGCACCGTCAACGACGTGCTCAACAAGTACAAGCGCTGGGACGTGGTGGTGAACAACGCGGGCCTGATGAAATTCAAGGCCCTGGAGCAGCTCACCGACGAGGAGTGGTACAAAATTCTGAGCGTAGACTTGATGGGCGCGTTCCACTTCATCAAGCAGGCGTTCATCCACATGAAGCCGGGCGGCACGGTGGTGAACGTGTCGAGCATCCACGCCATCGAAACCGAGCCGCTGGTGGCGCCTTACGCGGCGGGCAAGGCGGCGGTACTCTCGCTCACGCGCTCGGCGGCCATCGAGGGCAAGCCCAAGGGCCTGCGCATCAACGCCATTCTGCCGGGCGCTATCGACACGCCCATGCTCTGGGACAACCCCAACGTGAAGTCGGGCGTCGAGAAAATCAACCCCGCTGACGTGGGCAAAGCCGAGGACGTGGCCGCCGCCATCGCCTACCTGGCCAGCGACGATGCCCAGTTCGTGCAGGGCGCCATGCTGCGCGTAGATGGCGGCCGGCTGGATAACCTGTAGCCAGTTCGATAGTCCCGCGCTTCCCTAGGCCCCCGGCTCCGGCCGTAACCGACCGGGACCGGGGGCCGTAGCTTTTCTATTCTTTTACGCAAGCAACAACGATGGAAGTAACGAACAACCCGCTGCGCTCGGCAGCGGCCAACTGGTGGGTGTACGTGGTGGGAGGCCTGGCGCTGTTTTTACTGGGTCTGTACGCCTTTAGCTCCCCGGCGGGAGCCTTTTTGGGTTTAACCGTTTATTTCGCGGCCGTCATTCTCTTCAACGGCGTGGGCAACGTGCTGTTTGCCGTCAGCAACCGCACCCGGCTGCGTGGCTGGGTGGGGCTGCTGGTGCTGGGCCTGGCCGAGGTGGCGCTGGGGGCCTACCTCTTCAGCGCGCCGGGGGTGGCGGCGGGCACGCTGGCCTACTTCATCGGCTTTTGGCTGCTGCTGCGCAGCGGCTCGCTGGTGGCCAAGTCCTTCACGCTGCGCCGCCTGGGCTACCGCAATTGGGGCTGGACGCTGGCCCTGGGCTTGCTGGGCATCGTGCTCGGCTTTATGGTGCTGGCCAACCCCGCCATTGGGGCCCTAGGGGCTACGGTATGGGTGGCCATCGCGCTGGTAGTGCTGGGCGTGGCGCTGATGGTGCTGGGCTGGCGGCTGCGCAGCGCGTCGGCGCACGCGGCGTAGTGTTTGATTCTACTTTGCAAAAAGCCTCTAGCTATCCCTAGGGGCTTTTTTGTGAGTTAGCCTGGCGGGGATTGTTGCCCTATCGTGCGGCCTTGCAGCGAGCGGCGGGTCTTTGGGCGACTACCTCCCTTACTTTGCTGCATGAAGTTTCCGCTCCTCCTTTCCACGCTGCTTTGCCCCCTAGGCCTGCTGGCGCAGCCCAAGCCCCGCGCCAGCCAACCCGAAAACCTGGTGCAGTACGCTCACCCGCTGGTGGGCACCGCCAAGATGGGCCACACCTACCCCGGCGCCACGGTGCCCTTCGGGGCGGTGCAGCTCTCGCCCGATACCGACACGCTGAGTTACGAGGTAAACGGCAAGTACAACCCTGAGATTTACAGCTATTGCGCGGGCTATCAGTACAAAGACCCCACCATTGTGGGCTTCAGCCACACCCACTTCAGCGGCACCGGCCACTCCGACCTGGGCGATTTCCTGGTGATGCCCACCACGGGCAAGCTGCAGCTGAACCCCGGCACGGCAGATAAGCCCCTAGGGGGCTACCGCTCGGCCTACTCGCACGCGACGGAGGTGGCCGAGCCGGCCTACTACAAGGTGCGGCTGGCCGACAACGACATCCTGGCCGAGCTGACGGCCACCACGCGGGTAGGCATCCACCAGTACACGTTTCCGCAGGCCGCCGAGTCGCACGTCATCCTGGATATGATGGCCGGAATTTATAACTATCCCGACAAGAACGTGTGGACCTTCGTGCGGGTCGAGAACGACTCGCTAGTGACTGGCTACCGCCAAACCAACGGCTGGGGCCGCACCCGCGTGGTGTACTTCGCCCTGAGTTTCTCGCGGCCCTTCAAAGCCTACGGCAGCCGCAACTACGATAAGAAGGAGGCCTACCGCGGCTTCTGGGGCCGCTTCGACCAGCAGCACAACTGGCCCGACCTGGCCGGCCACCAGCTGCGCCTGCACTTCGACTTTGGGGCGACGCAAGCCGGTGAGCAGGTGAAGCTCAAACTGGCCCTCTCGCCGGTGAGTACCGCCGGCGCCCTGGCCAACCTGCGCGCCGAAGCGCCGGGCTGGGACTTCGCCGCCTACAAGGCCCTAGGGCAGCAGCAGTGGCAGCAGGAGCTGAGCAAAATCACCATCAGCTCGCCGCGCCGAGTGGATAAGGAGAACTTCTACACGGCCATGTACCACGCCTTCACCGGCGTAACCACTTACCAGGATACCGATGGGCAGTACCGCGGGCTCGACCAGAACAACCACCCGGCCCAGGACTTTACCAATTACACCACCTTCTCGCTCTGGGATACCTACCGCGCCCTGCACCCGCTCTACAACCTGGTGCAGCCCAAGCGCAACGCCGACATGGCCCAGAGCATGCTCCGGCACTTCGACCAGAGCGCCGAGCATATGCTGCCCGTGTGGGCGCACTACGCCAACGAAAACTGGTGCATGATTGGCTACCACGCGGTGCCGGTGGTGTGCGATGCCATCGTGCTCGGCAACGCGCCCTTCGACCAAAATAAGGCCCTCGACGCCTGCGTGACCACCGCCCGCCAGCGCTGGTACGACGGCCTAGGGCTGTATATGGACAAGGGCTACGTGCCCAGCGACCAGAGCGGCGCCTCGGTGAGCAAGACGCTGGAATACGCCTTCGACGACTACTGCATTGCGCAGGCGGCCAAGAAGTTAGGTCGGGCCGACATTGAGAAGGAGTTCAGCCAGCGCGCCACCAACTGGCAGAACGTGTACGACGCGCGCATCGGCTTCATGCGCCCGCGCCTGGCCGACGGCAGCTTCCGCGAGAAGTTCGACGTGCTCACGACCTCCGACCCGGCCTACATCGAAGGCAACGCCTGGAACTACAGCCTCTACGTGCCCCAGGACCCGGCCGGCCTCATCGCCAAAATGGGCGGCAACGCCCGCTTCGTGCCCCACCTCGACTCGCTTTTCACGATGCACCTGCCCGATAAATTCTTCGCCGAAACCGAGGACATCACCCGCGACGGCATCATCGGCAACTACGTGCACGGCAACGAGCCCGCCCACCACGCCGCCTACCTCTACAACTGGACCAACCAGCCCTATAAAACGCAGCCCCGCATCCGCATGATTCTAAACAAGATGTACCACCAGGGTCCCGACGGCCTGGGCGGCAACGACGACTGCGGGCAGATGTCGGCCTGGTACATCTTCTCGGCCCTAGGGTTCTACCCGGTGGCCCCCGCCTCGGGCGAGTATGCCCTGGGCAGCCCGGCGGTGCACGGCGCCGTGCTGCAAGTGGGCGAGGGCAAAACCTTCGCCGTCACGGTTAAAAACCAGTCGGATAAGAACGTCTACGTGCAGTCGGCCAAGCTCAACGGCAAGCTGCTGACGCGCCCGTTTTTGCCGGTGGCGGCGGTGCGGCAGGGTGGCACGTTGGAGTTTGTGATGGGCAGCAAGCCTGTGCGAAAGTAGGTATTTTGCCTGGCCCTAAGGTGGCGCTGGCTCGCCCTAGAGCCCAATTCTATGCAACAAGACCCCGACGTGGCCGCCGCCGAAATAGCCCGCTTGCGCCGGCAGCGCCAGCAGCTGGAAGAAGAATTAGAGCGCCACGTGGGCGTACGCAACGCCTGGCGGCAGTTGTGGCATCAAGTACGAGCTAGCCTGCTGGCTTATGCGCGCCAGTTTTACCACCAATACTTTCCGCACGTGGGGCGCCGGGTACGGGCAATGCGGCGCGCTCAAAACCCCGACTTCCAGCCGTACCAGATTAAACTGCCGACCCCGCTACCGGGCGCGCTACGGCCGCGCATTCTGCACGCCATACCCGACCTAGCCGTAGGTGGCTCGCAGCAGCTGCTGGTTGACTTAATGGAAACCACAGGACATATTCTTGACTATCATATTATTACCCGCCACACCTGGGGCATGCCGGCTTACGTGGGCGTGCCAACCCAGCCAGTGCCCTACGTGCGCAGCGTGGCAGCCATGATGCGCGTGCTGACTGCTGCAGCACCGACCCTGGTGCACGTGCACTACTGGGGTAACCGGGCGGCGGCGGCCGAGCACTGGCGCTGGTATTATTACGTGTTTGAGGCCGCCGCGCGCCTGGGCCTGCCCCTAGTTGAAAATTGCAACGACCCCACCGGCCCCTACCTGCACCCGCACGTAGCGCGCTACGTATTTGTGAGCCAATACGCGCTCACCCACTTCGGCGACCCGGTGGGCCGCAACGTGGTCATTTATCCGGGGTCCAACTTTCAGCTCTTCACCCGCCCCGCCACCGAGCTGCCGCCGCCCGGTACCATCGGCATGGTGTACCGGCTCGATGCCGATAAGCTCGATGCCGCTTCCATCGACGTGTTTATCGAGGTGGTGCGCCGCCGGCCCCGCACTCGCGCCCTTATCGTGGGCTCGGGCACGTTTGATGCCTTGTACCGCCAAAAGGTGGCCGCCGCGGGCTTAGGCGGCGCTATCGAGTTTACGGGCATGGTTACCTACCAGGCGCTGCCCGCCTACTACCGGCAGTTGAGTTTGTTCGTGGCCCCGGTGTACCGCGAAAGCTTTGGGCAGGTGACGCCCTTTGCCATGCACATGCGCCTGCCCGTAGCCGGCTACGACGTGGGCGCGCTCGGCGAAATACTAGCCCAGCCCGAGGTGTTGGCCGCGCCCGGCAACGTGCAGCAGCTGGCCGATATCATCATCGCGCTGCTCGATGACCCCGCCCGCTGCCAGGCCCTAGGCGCCCACAACCAGCGCCGGGCCCAGGCACTGTTTTCGCTCGAAACGATGGTGGCCGACTACACCGCGCTCTACGCGGAGGTGCTAGGCAGCCTCGGCTAGCTAGCATCGGCAGATGCGTTAGCGCTACCCGGTGCCAGGCGCATATCGCGCGTGTTTTTCTGCACGGCGATGGCCCCGAACAGCCCGAGCAAAAAGGCCATGGCGTAGAAGCCTTTTTCGCTGAGCGTGAGCGTGGCGTGCCAGAGGCCGACGAGCAGGAGCAGCACGGCCAGCAGCGTGGCAAACCAGGCAAGGCCATAGTAGAGGCCCGTGACGGGGATTTTTTCGAGCTGGTCGCGCACGGTTTTTTGCAGGGAGATGGCGGCGAACAAGCCGAAGAAAAGCACGGTGAAGTAGTAGCCTTTTTCGTTGAGCGCCATGGTGGCGTTCCAGAGGCCGATGAGGAAGCCGCCCATGCCCGCCAGCAGGGCAAACCAGGAGGCAGCGATGAAAGCGGCGGAAGGACGGGCGGTGCTAACAGCAGCAGGTGACATGGTGGTTAAGAGGTGAAGTAGACGGCTCAAAAGTAGAGCGTCCCTCGAAGCCTCAGAAAGCAGACTTTCGCATAATTTAAACTTTACAAAGGCAGCCTTTCAAGCATTAAATACTTTATTTTCAATACATAATAAGTATCATTATCTGACTTTAGTAACCACTATAAACTTCATCTGTCATGGCGAGCGCAACGCGGTAATCGCACCAAAACGATGAGCCTAGGGTCGTTCGTACGTCAGACGTTCTAGTGCGATTGCCACGCTGCGCTCGCCATGACAGGCGATTTTTACTTTTCCACTCCCATCTTCTTACTTGATACCTAGCTATGCCTCACCCTCCCCTGCGCGTTTTGGTTGTTGGCTGCGGCAACATGGGCACCTCCCACGCTACGGCTTACCACACCCTGCCGGGCTTCGAGCTGGTGGGCCTGGTTTCGACCGGCCCGAGCAAGGACGTGCTCAATGCCCAATTGGGCGGCGGCTATGCGGTGTTTACTGACTACGCGGCGGCGCTAACCCACACCCAGCCCGACGCGGTGTGCATCGGCACCTACCCCGACACGCACGAAGCCTACGCCCTGCAGGCGCTGGCGGCGGGGTGCCACGTGTTTCTGGAAAAGCCGCTGGCCACTACCCTAGCCGGGGCCGAGCGGGTAGTGGCGGCGGCGCGGCAGGCGGGCCGGCAGCTGCTGGTGGGCTATATTTTGCGGGTGCATCCGTCGTGGGCGCGGTTTGTGGCGGAGGCCCGGCAACTGGGCAAGCCGCTGGTGATGCGCCTGAACCTGAACCAGCAAAGCCACGGCCGCATGTGGACCGTGCACCGCAACCTGCTGCAGTCGCTGAGCCCCATCGTGGACTGCGGCGTGCACTACCTCGACGTGATGTGCCAGATGACGCGCGCCCGGCCGGTGTGGGTGTCGGCCATCGGGGCGCGCCTCACCGACGATATCCCGGCCGGGCAGTACAACTACGGGCAGTTGCAAATCCGCTTCGACGATGGCTCGGTGGGCTGGTACGAGGCGGGCTGGGGGCCGATGATGAGCGAAACGGCCTTCTTCGTGAAGGACGTGGTGGGGCCGCTAGGCAGCGTGTCCATCACGGCGCGGCACGCGGGGGCGGCCGGCAACTCGGCCAACGTGGCGGCTCATACCCAAACCCAGGCCATGCGCATTCACCGCGCCCGCCTGACGGCCGACGGCGCCTTTGCCGAGCCCGATACCTGGCTGGACCTCACCGACGAGCCCGACCACCAGGAGCTGTGCAACCGCGAGCAGCGCTGGTTCTGGCAAGCCATCCGCGAGCAGCTCGACCTCGGCGAGCACCTGGCCGATGCCGTTAATAGCCTGCGCATTGCCCTGGCCTGCGACGAGAGCGTGCGCACCGGCGAGCCCGTGCGGCTGTGAGGCCGCGGTACCCCCTAGGGACCAGGGTACGGCCTGTTAGTAGCGCGGACTTATTAGTCCGCGAGGCAGCTAGCCACCCCCACACTCGCGTACTAAAAGTCCGCACTACAGTATCCCGATTTTAAATCTGCGGCCTCGCCCCTTATGGTGTAGCCTGCAACGCATGGCGACGGTGCTACATTCGCAACCCCAGCCAGTGCAGAAGGTCTAGCTTCTGCACTGGCTACCGCCGCCTCTACTCTTTTTCTTCATGCGCTTACCCATTCGCCCCCTCCTGCCGGCCCTAGGGGCCGCCCTGCTGCTAGCCAGCTGCCAGGGCAGCCCCAGCACCACCGCTGCTACCACCGCCGCTGGCCAGCCCACCGACGAGCCCGCCCCCGCCGATACGGCCAGCGTGCCCGCGCCCCACGACGGCATCACGCCCGCGCTTATCGCGCAACACATCAAGGTGCTGGCCTCGGATGAGTTTGAGGGGCGGCGGCCGTTTACCAAGGGCGAGGACAAGGCCACGGCTTACCTGGCGGCCGAGTTTAAGAAGCTGGGTCTCAAGCCGGGCCCCAGCGGCAGCTACTTCCAGCCGGTTCCGCTGGTGGAGATTGCCGGGCAGCCCGACTCCACGGCCACCATTGCGGGCAAGGGCAAGAGCCTGACGCTGAAGTACCGCCAGGACTACATGTTCTTGACCGAGCAGGAAAAGCCGACGGTCGAAATCAAGGACTCGCCGCTGGTATTTGCCGGCTACGGCGTCACGGCCCCCGAGTATAAGTGGGACGACTACGCCGGCCTCGACGTGAAGGGCAAGACCGTGGTGGTGCTCATCAACGACCCCGGCAACGCGGGCAACGACACCACGATGTTCAAGGGCAAGGAAATGACCTACTACGGCCGCTGGATGTACAAGTACGAGGAGGCCGCCCGCCACGGCGCCACCGGCCTGGTCATCATCCACGACACCAAGCCCGCCGCCTACCCCTGGACGGTGGTGCAAAGCAGCAACGGCGGCGCCAAGCTGCACCCCACCACCCCCGACCACGGCGCCAGCAAAGTGGCCCTCGAAGGCTGGATGACCCTCGACGCGGCCAAGCGCCTGTTCGACGCCGCCGGCCTCAAGTACGACGACCTCTACGCCGCCGCTAACAAGGCCGGCTTCAAGGGCCAGGCCCTGGGGCTGAGTTTGACGACCACGCTGCACAATAAAATCACCTACAAAACCTCCAAGAACGTGGTGGCCGTGCTGCCCGGCACCACCCGGCCCCAGGAGTACATCATCTACTCGGCGCACTGGGACCACCTGGGCATCGGGCCAGCCGTGAAGGGCGACAACATCTACAACGGCGCCCTCGACAACGCCAGCGGCTGCGCGGGGCTGCTGGCCATCGCCACCGCCTTCAAGCAGGCCCAGCCCCAGCCGCAGCGCAGCATCGTGTTTCTGGCCGTAACGGGCGAGGAGCAGGGCCTGCTGGGGTCGGCCTACTACGCCGCGCACCCGCTGTACCCGCTCAAGAACACGGTGGCCGACATCAACATGGACGAGCTGCTGGCCTTCGGGCCGATGCGCGACGTGACCATCACCGGCTACGGGCAGTCGGAGCTGGACGACTACGCCCGCGCCGCCGCCAAGGAGCAGAACCGCTACGTCATCCCCTACCAGCACCCCGAAACCGGCAGCTTCTACCGCTCCGACCACTTCAGCTTCGCCAAGGTGGGCGTGCCCGCGCTTTACGCCAGCGGGGCCTTTGAGAGCCGCCTGCACGGCAAGGCCTTCGCCGAAAAGGAGCGCGAAGCCTTCGAGGCCAACAACTACCACCAGCCCAGCGACCAGTACGACCCGAAATGGGACCTGCGCGGCGCCGCCCAGGATGCCCGCCTGCTCTTCCGCATCGGCCAGAAGCTGGCCAGCGAAACCACCTTCCCCCAGTGGAAGCCTGGCTCCGAGTTTCGGGCCGTGCGCCTCAAGAGCCGGCCGCAGTAGCCTCTAGGCCCCCGACCCCATCAAACGCAAAAAGCCCCGCCAGAATGACTGGCGGGGCTTTTTAGTGCGGGATAGCCCTAGGCGGCCGGCTGGGCAGCCAGCGACTTGAGCTTCTTGTACGTCTTCTTCGACTGGGCGAACTGCTTTTTGACGGCGTCGCGAGCATTGCCCTTGAGGGCTTTGCGGCGCAGCGCCTTTTTGTAGGCCTTCAGGGCCCACCGCTCGCCGTAAACGTTGGCGGCCAGAATGGCTTTCTCGTCGTTGCCCGTCACGGCGGCTTGGGCGTCCATCAGCTTGCGGTAGAGCTTGCCCTTGAGGGTGGTGCCGGTTTCACGCTTACCACCGCTGGTGGTCAGGTAGTTGTTGAGGCTGCTGGCGAACTGCTGGCTCTGGCTCACTAGCTCCTGGTAGTAGCTGCGCAGCTCGCTGTCTTTGGCCTGGGCAGCGGCGCGCTTGTAGCCTTCTACGCGGTCATTCACGTACAGCAGCAGCGTGTCCAGGGCCTTCGCTTTGCGCTTGGCCTTGCCCTTTTTCTTGGGGGCGATGAGGTAGCTGAGGCCGGCGGCCAGCAGGGCCCCGCCCACGATTTTCTGGGTGGTAGTCAGCTTATTGAAGGCACCAACGGCCTTGTCGCTAGCTTCTTTCACCGAGTCCGGCACGCTGCCGGCCAGGTCCTTGGCCTTATCGGCGGCTTCGTTGTAAAGGTTTTTGGCCTTATCGGCTACTTCGCCATACTGGTCTTTCGCCTTGCTAGCCACATCAGTGGCTGTCGTTTTGGCTTTGTCAGCCACGTTGTTAGCCGCTTCCTTAGCTTTATTAGCGGCGTCGTTATATTGGTCTTTGGCCTTGTCGGCCGCGTCGGAAAGAGGTTCGGGCAAGCTCATTGCTGGAGTTCAAAATTGGGTGAATAACATTCCTATTACGGCAAGGCATCGCTCGGTGTTAGGTTAACGGCGGAATAATCCATTTCGCCCCCGTCATTGCTGCTTTCCAGCCGCAGTGCCGGCCGCAAAGCAGCTAAAAAGCCCGGTCCAGCGCGCTTGGCTAGCGCGCCGGGCCGGGCTGGCAGCGAGCCCAGGCCCGCTTACTGGTTGCTGATGGCGCCTTGCTTGTTTTTGGTGCGCTGGTAGAGGTAGGCGGCACCGGCGGCCAGCAGGGCGCCCCCTAGGGCCTTGTGGGTGCCCGTGAGGCCGCCGCGGCTGCCGTCGTCGTTGGTTTTGCCGCGAAACAGGCTGGCAATCATGCCGCCCAGGGTGTTGCTTGGGGTATCGCTCATGGGTGAAAGTCGGTTAAACGTGAAAGAGGTACCGCTTTTACGCTCGCGGCGCGGGCCTCGTTACCTGCTTGCCTACCCAGCAGGGCCCCTAGGCCACCGCGGCGGCCGGCACGGGATGCAGTATCAGCCACACCAGCTCGCGCAGGATTTCGCCCTCGTCGAGGCTGCCGCTCTCGATGCCCTTGCTTTGCGCGTCGGCCCGGCGGATGAGGTGAATCAGGTCTACCGTGCGCTCGGCGCTGAACTGGCGCAGCGCCTGCTGGTACTCCTTCTGGGCAAACTTATTGATACCCAGCTTCTGCATGTCGCCGTCCGAGGGATTGGGGCCGGCCTGGTGCAGGGCCAGCAGGCGGGTAAAGAAGTTGAAGAGCAGCGTGAGGTTGGGAATGAGCGGGTTGGCCTTGGGGTTGGCCGCGAAGTGCGTCAGGATGCGGTTGGCTTTCAGCACGTCGCGCTGCACCAGGGCCCGCTGCAGCTCAAAAATGTTGTACTCCTTGCTGATGCCCACCAGGCGCTGCACCAGGTCCTCGTCGATGGGCTGGCCGGGCTTCACGTTGAGCAGCAGCTTGTTTACCTCGTTGGCCAGGCGGCCTAGGTCGGCCCCGATATATTCAGCCAGCAGGGCGGTGGCACCGGGCGTAATTTGCTGCTTGCGCTGGCGCACGTAACCGCCCAGCCACTGCGGCACCTGGTTGTCGTAGAGCTTTTTGCTGGTCAGCAGGGCCACGCCGGGCGCGGCGGCCAGCAGCTTGCCCAGCTTCTTGCGTGAGTCCAGGGTTTTGTGCTTGTAGCAGAAAACCAGCACCGTGCTCGGGGGCGGGTTTTTGAGGTAGGCCTCCAGAAACGGCCAGGCTTTTTCGCTTTCCAGGTCGGCCACGGCCTGCGCCTCCTTCACCAGCACCACCGTGTGGGCGCTCATCATGGGGAAGCGCTTGGCCTGGGCCAGGATGCCCGCCGCGTCGGTGTCCTTGCCATACAGCACCGTTTGGTTGAAGCTGCGCTCACCCTCGGGCAGCACCGCGCCTTCGAGGGCATCGGCCACCAGGTCAATGAAGTACGGCTCCTCGCCCTGCAAAAAATACACCGGCTGAAACTGCCGCTGCCCCACGGCTTTCAGCAGGGTGTCTACATCGGTATTCAATTATCAGTTAGCAATTAGCAGTTAACAACGGGCCGACTACCGCGAGTGACCGCGGTTGTTCTACAGCCAAACGAAGGTACTAGCGGCTACCTTTGCCCGCTGTGCCCTAGGCCCCCGGGTTTTGGTAAACTGTTAAATGTTACTCGTTAAATGTTAATTGAAGAATTGAAGTGGCGCGGCATGTTCCAGGACGCCATGCCGGGCACGGCCGAGCACCTGGCCAGCGCCGCGCCCGTGTCGGGCTACATCGGCTTCGACCCTACCGCGGCCTCGCTGCACATCGGCAACCTGGCCAGCATCATGCTGCTGGTGCACTTGCAGCGCGCCGGCCACCGCCCGGTGGCCCTGGTGGGCGGCGCCACCGGCATGATTGGCGACCCCAGCGGCAAAAGCGCCGAGCGCAACCTGCTCGATGAGGATACGCTGCGCGCCAACCAGGCGGGCATTGGCCGCCAGCTGCAGAAGTTCTTGGATTTCAACGACTCGCCCACCGGCGCGGTCCTCGTCAATAACTACGACTGGTTTAAGGGCTTCGGCTACCTGCAGTTTCTGCGCGACGTGGGCAAGCACCTGACCGTGAACTACATGATGGCCAAGGACTCGGTGAAGCGCCGGGTGGGCGGCTCCGACAGCAGTGCCGAATCTGGCGGCGCCGAGGGCATCAGCTACACCGAGTTCAGCTACCAGCTGCTGCAGGGCTACGACTTCTTTCACCTCTACCAGACCCTAGGGTGCACCCTGCAGATGGGCGGCTCCGACCAGTGGGGCAACATCACGACCGGCACCGAACTGATTCGGCGCATGGGCGGCCCCGAAGCCAAGGCGTATGCCCTTACCGGCCAGCTCATTACCAAGGCCGACGGCAGCAAGTACGGCAAGAGCGAGAGCGGCGCCGTGTGGCTCGACCCGGCCCTGACCTCGCCGTTTCAGTTCTACCAGTTCTTCCTCAACTCGGCCGACGCCGACGTGAAGAAGCTCATTCGCGTGTTCACCTTGTTGCCTAAGGAGGAAATCGAGCGCCTGGAAGTGGAGCACGATGCGGCGCCCCACCAGCGTATTCTGCAAAAGGCCCTGGCCCAAGACGTGACCACCCGCGTGCACTCGGCCGAAGCGGCCGAGGCGGCCATTGCGGCCTCGCAGGTGCTGTACGGCGGTGGCGATTTGGCCGCGCTCGACGAGGCTACCCTGCTCGACGTATTTGCCGGCACGCCCCGCTTTGCGGTGAGCGCCGAGGCCCTAGGGGCAGCCGACGTGGCTACCCTGCTCAGCGAAGGCACCGGGGGCGGCATCTTCAGCAGCAAGGGCGAGGCCCGCAAGATGGTGCAAAACAACGGCCTGAAAATCAACCGCCAGCGCGTGGCCGATGCCCAGCAGCCCGCCGCCGAGCTGCCGCTGCTGCTGGGCAAGTACCTGGTGGTGCAAAAGGGCAAGAACTACGCGTTGGTGCACGTAGTGGCCTAGAGGCACCGAACGGGAGTAAGCGCGAGGCAGGCCCCCGCCGATGGACGCGCCGCCTGGAGGCGCGCCCGGCGGGCGGGGGCCAGCCCCGCCCCTACTTCCCTAGCCCACCTAAACGCAAAAACGCCCTGCCGACCGGCAGGGCGTTTTTGGCAGTAAAACCGCCTTAACTAGGCCCGGCGCCCCTAGGGTGCCGGGGTGGGCTTACTTCTTCTTGGCAGCCGGAGCGGCTTTTTTGGCCGGGGCGGCTTTGGCGGCCGGCGCGGCGGCTTTCTTAGCCGGGGCAGCCTTCTTGGGGGCAGCGCTGGTAGCGGCGCCGGTGGTCTTGGTGTTGTTCTTCATGTCCTGCACTTCCTTGCGGATGGCAGTGGCGTGGTTTTTCAGCTCCTGCATGCCTTTGCGCACGCGGGTGCCGGCGGCGGCGTTGCCTTTGTCGTACGACTTTTCAAAATCATCCTCCAGCGAGTTTACGAGGTCTTTGATTTTGGTGAACGGGTTAGCCATGAAAGTAATGGTGTTGGGTGAGAAAAAGTAAATTGTGCTTACGCGGCCCTAATATACAGGCAGTTTCTACGCGGGCAACTTTTTCTGATGAATTTCAAATGGCCGTTTCCAGCTTCGCAGGGCCGTTTTTTGCCTTAGATGAAGTTTTGCTGCTGGCAATTGCCTTCAAATAGTGCAAAAACAAAAGTGCCGGCCACCCCAGGGGCAGCCGGCACTCGGCCGTGGGCTGGCGTAGCTAGCAGAAAACTAGGCAGTAGCGGCCTGCTTACTGTAGAGGCCCTTATCGAGCTTGGCCGAAATAGCCTCAAAGGCGGCAATAGTTATGCGCACGTCCTCGAGCGTATGTACGGCCGTGGGAATGAGGCGCAGCATAATAACGCCCTTGGGCACTACCGGGTACACGACAATGGAGCAGAAAACGCCGTGATTCTCACGCAAATCGAAGGTAAGGGCGGTGGCGTCGGGAATTTGGCCGTTGAGGAAGACCGGCGTGACGGGCGACTCGGTGGTGCCGATGTTGAAGCCCTTCTCGCGCAGGCCGCTTTGCAGGGCGCGCACGATGGTCCAGAGGTTTTCGCGGTACTCGGGGTGGTTGCGAATCAGCTCCAGGCGCTTGAGGGCGCCCGTAACCAGGGCCATGGGCAGCGACTTAGCAAAAATCTGGCTGCGCATGTTGTAGCGCAAATATTCAATTACCGCCTCGGGGCCCGCCACGAAGGCCCCAATGCTGGCCATGCTCTTGGCGAAGGTGTAAAAAATCAGGTCTACGCCCTCGGTAGCGCCTAAATGCTCGGCCGTGCCGGCGCCCGTGGGCCCTAGGGTGCCGAAGCCGTGGGCATCGTCCACAAAGAGGCGGAAGTTATATTTCTGCTTCAGGGCCACGATTTCGGGCAGCTTGCCTAGGTTGCCGCTCATGCCAAACATGCCCTCGGTGATGACCAGGATGCCGCCGCCGGTTTCGTCGGTGAGGCGCTTGGCGCGCTCCAGCTGCTTCTCCAGGCTCTCCATGTCGTTGTGCGAGTACACGAAGCGCTTGCCGGCGTGCAGGCGCACCCCGTCGATAATGCAGGCGTGCGACTCGGCATCGTACACGATGGCGTCGTGGCGGCTCACCAGCGAGTCGATGATGCTCACCACGCCCTGGTAGCCGAAGTTGAGCAGCAGCGCGGCGGGCTTATGCACGAAGTCGGCCAGTTCATTTTCGAGGCGCTCGTGCAAGCTGCTGTTGCCGCTCATGATGCGCGCGCCCATGGGGTACGCCATGCCATACTCGGTGGCGCCCTCGGCATCAGCCTGCCGCACTTCGGGGTGGTTGGCCAGCCCTAGGTAGTTATTCAGGCTCCAGGTTAGTACTTCCTTGCCCCGGAAAATCATGCGGGGCTTAATCTCGCCCTCGAGCTTGGGGAAGGTGAAGTAGCCGTGGGCGTAGTGCGAGTGCGAACCCAACGGGCCCTGGTTGGCGGAAACGCGGTCGAAAATATCCACTGAAAGTAGGGGGAATAAGAGTAGAAGTGCGGTACCAGCGAATGTAACGCGGCTTGCCGAAGAAACCAGCAATTGGCAAAGATAAGCCGCCCTGGCTGATGTGCAGAATTTCGGCATCGGTGCAACCCGCGCCGCGGAGCTTTTACTGTGGGGGAGCGCCCTAGGGTTTTCTTTGCAGTACTGTCTACTACTACAAGCCGTCCTGCTTATCTGACGTCCGCTTGCCGAAGCATCTTTACCGAACATTACTGGCGCGGTAAAGATGCTTCGGCAAGCGGACGTCAGATAAGTGTGACGGTCTTGGTCGCTTACTACTTCCCTCCCACCCCTGACATGAAAAAAATCGCGAAGCTGCTGGTAGCCAACCGCGGCGAAATTGCCCTGCGCGTGCTGCGCTCGGCCAAGGAAATGGGCATTGCCACGGTGGCCATCTACTCGGAGGCCGACCGCCTGGCGCCCCACGTGCGCTACGCCGACGAGGCCGTGTGCGTGGGCCCGCCGGCCTCGGCCCAGAGCTACCTGCGGGGCGATAAAATCATCGAAATCTGCCACCAGCTGGGCGTCGATGCCATCCATCCCGGCTACGGCTTCCTGAGTGAGAACGCGGGGTTTGCGCGCGCCGTGCGCGCGGCGGGGCTCATTTTTGTGGGCCCCAGCCCCGAGGCGATGGAGCTGATGGGCGACAAGCTCTCGGCCAAGCAGGCGGTGAAGCCCTACGGCATTCCGCTGGTGCCGGGCACCGACGAGGCCATTACCGACGTGGCCGAGGCCACCCGCATCGCCGAGGCAGTGGGCTTTCCGGTGCTCATCAAGGCCTCGGCCGGCGGCGGCGGCAAGGGCATGCGCCTGGTGCACGCCGCCGGCGAGTTTGCCGAGCAGATGCAGCTGGCCGTGAACGAGGCCACCTCGGCGTTTGGCGACGGGGCCGTGTTCATCGAGAAGTTCGTGAGCGGGCCGCGCCACATCGAAATCCAGGTGCTGGGCGACGAGCACGGCAATATCGTGCATTTGTTTGAGCGCGAGTGCAGCATCCAGCGGCGCCACCAGAAGGTGATTGAGGAGGCGCCCTCGTCGGTGCTCACGCCCGCGCTGCGCGAGCAGATGGGCCGCGCCGCCGTGGAGGTGGCCCGCGCCTGCCAGTACAGCGGCGCCGGCACGGTCGAGTTTCTGCTCGACGACCAGCACCGCTTCTACTTCCTCGAAATGAACACCCGCCTGCAAGTCGAGCACCCCGTGACCGAGCAGATTACGGGCCTGGATTTGGTGAAGGAGCAGATTCGGGTGGCCGAGGGCCAGCCCCTGCCCTTCCGGCAGGAGGATTTGCAGATGCGCGGCCACGCCATCGAGCTGCGCGTGTACGCCGAAGACCCGCAGAATAACTTCCTGCCCGACATCGGGCGTCTGAGCACCTACGTGCGCCCCCAGGGCCCCGGCGTGCGCGTGGACGACGGCTTCGAGCAGGGCATGGACATCCCAATTTACTACGACCCCATGATTGCCAAGCTGGTAGCCACCGGCGCCACCCGCCCGGAGGCCATCGAGCGGCTGCTGCGCGCCATCGCCGAGTACCAGATTACGGGCATCGAAACCACGCTGCCCTTCGGCACCTTCGTGCTGAAGCACCCGGCCTTCGTGAGCGGCAACTTCGACACCAATTTCGTGCGCGACCACTTCAGCGCCGCCGCCCTAGCCCCCACCCCGCCCGACGAAAGCACCGCGCAGGTAGCCGCCGCGCTGGTAGCCATGCTGCTGCACACGCAGCAGCCCGCCGCCGCGGTAGCTGAGGAGGCAACGGGCGCTGCAACCGGGTCGGCCTGGCGGCGGAACCGGCTCGGCGTGGGGTAGCTACGTCAGCCTAAGAGAACGTCATGCTGAGCTTGCCGAAGCATCTCTACCGGGTAAGTAACTCCAATTGTTAGAATTACTTACCCGGTAGAGATGCTTCGGCAAGCTCAGCATGACGTTCTTTCGTTTTTCTTATTTACCACACCTACTCGCTCCCCACCCCATGCTCCCCCTTATCATCCTGCTGGCGGTGCTGGCGCTCATCGCCCTCATCAGCTGGGCCAAGGTGGATGCGTTTCTGGCGTTTCTGCTGGTAACGCTGCCCACCGGGCTGGCGCTGGGGCTGGGGCCGGCGCGGGTGCTGGCCGCCGTGCAGAAGGGCCTGGGCGATACCCTAGGGTCGGTGGCGCTGGTGGTGGTGCTGGGGGCCATGCTAGGCAAGCTGGTGGCCGAAAGCGGCGCCGCCCGCCAAATTGCCGTCACCATGATGCACACCTTCGGCACCCGGCGCGCGCAGTGGACGCTGCTGGGCACGGGCTTCGTGGTGGGCGTGCCGCTGTTCTACAACGTGGGGTTTTTGCTGCTGCTGCCGCTGGTGTTTTCGGTGGTGCAGCAGTACCGGCTGCCGGCGCTGTTCGTGGGGCTGCCGGCGCTGGCGGCCCTTTCGGCGCTGCACGGGTTTTTGCCGCCCCACCCGGCGCCCACGGCCCTGGTGGTGCAGCTGGGGGCCGACATCGGGCGCACGTTTGCCTACGGGCTGCTGCTAGCGGTGCCGGCCGTGGTGCTGGCCGGGCCGGTATTTGCCCGCACCCTGCGCGGACTGGTGGCCCACCCGCCACCCGGCCTGGTAGCGGCCCCGGCGGCCGCAGCCAACCCGCCCGGGCGCCTCAACAGCTTTCTGTCCTCGCTGCTGCCGGTGGCGCTGCTGGCGGTGGTGCTGGGGCTGCGGGCGGCCTTGCCGGCGGGCGGGGCGCTAGGGCCGGCGCTCACGTTTTTGGCGGCGCCCGAGGTAGTGCTGCTGCTGGCCGTGGTGGGGGCGGGCTTTAGCCTGGGCACCGCGCAGGGCCGCAGCCTGGCCCAGGTTACCGGCATCTACGCCGGGGCCGTGCGCGACGTGGCTCCTATCCTGCTCATCATCGGCGGGGCGGGCGCCCTCAAGGAGGTGCTGCTGGCGAGCGGGGCCAGCGCCGTTATTGCCAGCAGCCTGGGCGGCACGGGGCTGCCGCCGCTGGTGCTGGGCTGGCTGCTGGCGGCCGGCATTCGGGTGGCCCTAGGGTCGGCTACGGTGGCGGGCCTCACGGCGGCGGGCGTCATGCTGCCCATCGTGCAGCACACGCCCACCGAGCCCAACCTGCTGGTGCTCAGCATCGGGGCGGGCAGCTTGTTTCTCTCCCACCTCAACGACGGTGGCTTCTGGCTCTTCAAGGAGTACTTCGGCCTCTCGGTGAAGGATACCCTGCGCTCGTGGTCGCTGATGGAGTGCATCCTCTCAGTGGTGGGGCTGCTGGGGGTGCTTCTGCTCGATTGGGGGCTGCGGGTGGCCTAGGGGCGGCGGTAACAAATGCGGGGCCGGCGCGGTAGCCGCCGACGAGGAAGCGACTATGTTCCCTTCTACTGGTTAGGTATGGCTTGTTTTCGTTGGTTGCCGGGCCCGTTGGTGGTTGCGCTGCTGGGGGCATGTCAGCCCCCGCCCCCCGCCCCGATTTTGCCGCAGCAGCGCCGCCTGCCCGCCTGGCAGGTGCTGGCCGACCTAGTCTTGCTGCAGCGTTTGAAAGAGGCAGCCCATGCTGGCAGCTACAAGTACCGCCGCAAAGCGCAGCTCGACAGCGCCTTTGCCGCCGCCCGCGCTTGCGTGGCCGGCCCCCGCACGGTGCTGGACGAGTACCGGCTGGTGGTGGGCCTCACGGACTTGGAGGGGAGCCTGCACAACGACACCGACCTGCCCGACTCGGTGCGGCGGGCGCTACGGGCCGAGGCCAGCTTTTTTCCCTACCCCTTAAAAATCGTCGCGGGCCAGGTATTGCTCAATACCACCCAGGCGCCGCTGCCCGCGGGGACCATTATTCGCCGCATCGAGGGCGTGGCGGCCCCACGGCTAGTGCAGCAGCTGGGCAAGTACTACACCACCGATGGGCGGAACCTGACTGGCAAAACCGTGGGCTTCGCTGCCTCATTTCCCGAATATTTCCGGCTGGAATATGGCCCGCGAGCTAGCTTCTTGGTGCACTACAGCTTACCGGCGGCCCCCGCCCGCGTGCTGGCGGCGCGTTGGCCCGCCGTGCCCTACACCACCTACCAGCGGGCCTTCACCGCCCGGCACTCGCGGCCTAGCGACCGCGGCTTTTTTGAGGACCTACCCGCCCCGTATACTTTCCAGCTGTTGCCCGCGCAGCGCGCGGCCGTGCTTACCATCAACACGTTCGAGCTGGGCGAGGCTAATACGGCGGGGCACCGGCGCTATGCGCGGTTTCTGGACTCCTGCTTTACGCTGCTGCACCGGGCACCTCCTGGCACCCGCCTACTAGTAGATGTGCGCAACAACGGCGGGGGCGACGATGATAACGACATGCACACGTTTGCTTACCTGGCCCGGCGTCCCTTCCACGAAAACCGGGGGGCCACCGTGCGTTTTCGGCAAGTACCCTACCGCCAATACCTAACCGTAGCGCAGGATACCGCCGAGCGGGCCGCTTTGGTGGCCGACGTTGCACAGGAACTACGCCGCAGCTTCACCACGGGGCCCGGCGGCCAGCTACGCGAAAATGCTCATGGCAACCCGGTTTTTCAACCCCAGCCCAAGCGGTTTCGCGGGCCGCTGTACTTGCTTATCAGCCCTAGGGTCGCCTCAGCCGGGTCGATGTTTGCCGCCATGGTGCGCGGCAACACGCCGGCCGTCGTTATTGGCGAGGAAACCATGGGGGGCTACTACGGGCACACCGGCCACGGCACGCTCACGTACACCCTGCCCTACTCGGGCATTCAAGTCACCTTCGCCTGGGTCGACTTGGTGCAGGATGTGCCCGTCCGCGCCAGCCAGCCCGCTGGCAGGGGGGTGCTGCCCGACTACTTCGTTACTCAGTCGCCCGCCGATTTTCTGGCCAACCGCGACGCGCAGCTACGCTTTGCACTGCGCCTCCTGGACGAGGCAGCCCTAGGCCCCGGTCACTAAAAAAGGCACCCACGCTTGGTGGATGCCTTTTCACATTCTTTTCCGGAAGGATTACTCGCCCGCGGCCACGGTTTCGACGGGGCGCGGCCGGTCTTTCTTCTTCGAGAAGTCGCCGCGCACCAGGCGCGAGTAGAGCGAGATTTCTTGGTCGAAGAGGAAGCGCAGCAGCACCTTGGTGTAGCTGGTGTGGTGCTCCAGGGTGTCGTAGTACTCGGGGGCCAGCTTGCGCAGCTCGGGCAGCTTGTTCCAGGGCACGCCGGGCAGGTCGTGGTGCTCGTTGTGGTAGCCGATGTTGAGGTGCACGCCGTTGAGGCGGCCGTAGTACGAGGTCGTTTCCTGCTCCTCGTTCAGCACCAGGTAGTGCTCCTGAATCCAGCGGGCGCCCACCGGGTGCAGGCTCACCGAAAACCAGAAGCTGGCAAACAGATACAGAAAGCCCACCGGCCCCAGCCACAGCCAGATGGCCACGTTAAAAGCCAGCTGGGCCAGCCAGTTAACGGCAATGTACTTATCGAAGGGCACCACGCTTTTGCAGCGGAAGGTGCGCACCAGCTGAAACACCGGAAAGAAGAACAGCCACACCATCTTACCCAGGGCGTAGTGCCGAATCAGCTCGGCCTCGTAGTGGTCGGGCAGGTCGGCATCGTGCTCGAAGTGCCCGAGGGCCGAGTGGTGCTTGAGGTGAAACTTGCGAAAGCTCATGGCCGAGGGAATCACCATGGGCAGGTTGGCCGCAATGCCCACGCTGGCGTTGGCCCACTGCCCCTTAAATACCAGGTTGTGGGTGGCCTCGTGGATGATGACGAACAGCGTGTGGCACACGAAGGCGCCGAAGGCATAGGCTGCCAGCACCGACCAGTACCAGGCCTGCCCGCGCAGCAGCCAGGCCACCAGCACTTGCGCGGCTACGCAGGCGGCCGTAATGACGGCCGTCATGGCGTTGCGGCCCATCAGGCGCTTCACCTCGGGGTGCGATTTGAGGATTTGCCGGGCCCGCACGTGGTGCGTAATGGGCTCGGCCGTGGGCGTGTAGTTGAGGGGCGCAGTGGCCATAAATGGTCGGGGTTAAACGCCAAGCGGGTTTCGCTCCTTCGTCAAATTCCTCCTAAAGTACGCCCTGGCCCGGCAGCTAGCCCTAGGGCGCGGGCCCTTGATTACCTGTTATTTAATGAAGGAAAAATGTAGTTCGCTGCTAGTCCAGCCGTATATACTTCACTAGCAGCGGGTTCAAACCCTAGGCGGGGTCCGGGTCTTTGAGACGCGAGTCGAACACAAAATCTTCGCGCCCCACGATGCGAACCTGGCCGAAATCAGGATGGCGGGTATTGAGCACGTAATTGTGCTCGTGGGCGATAATGGCCGAGGGCACCCGCAGCACGGCCGTAGCCTGGCGGCGGTACCAGGCGGCCCCTAGGGGCTGGCAGCGGGCGTAGGCGCTGGGCTGCTGCCAACCGGCGGGTAGGTCGGCGGCCGCTAGCTCCGTCACGGCCAGCGCGTCGGGCACCGCGATGCGCAGCACCTGAAATAAGCTATGCAGGCCCTCACCGCTGCGGTGCACCACGTTTTCGAGGCAGGCCAGGGCCCGGCTGCCGGCCGCGTACACCACCAGTTGCCCGCGCTCGTTCCAGCGCCCAGGGTTGCCGCTGGCCACCAGCTCGCCCGCGTACTTGGTGAGGCAGATGCGGTAAATTTCCATGTTGAATTGCTCGCCTTAAAAGCACGTCATGCTGAGCCCGCGAAGCATCTCTCCCGCGCCCCTAGGGTATCATTCGGTGGAGATGCTTCGGCAAGCGGACGCCAGCTGAGTATGACGGCCTGGTTAAGCCTCAAGTAGTTACGCGAAGTCGCCGTAGGCAATGCGGCTCACTTCGTCGGCCACCAGGTCGATGCCGCCGCTGGTTTGCAGCAGGCCTAGGGGCGCCTGGTTATCGAGGCCGTAGGCGGGCTTGCCCAGCCAGCGGCGGAAGGCGGCGGCCTCGCCAAATACCTCCCCCCCTAGCCGGGCCAGGGCTAGCAGCTTGAGCACCTGCTCGCCGGCGGCGGGGGCCAGGCGCTTGTTGGTCTCGCGGTAGGTGCGCAGGGTTTTAGGCGTCAGGTGCAGCAGCTCAGCCAGCTCCTCGGTGCTTACTTGCAAGAGGTTTGCCACGGCAAAGGCCGTTTTGGCAGGCACGCCGGTGCGGGCCTGCATCACCAAGGCAAAGGCATCAGCCACCACCGTTTCGAGGCTGGCGAGGGCAGCCGGCAGGGGCGCGTGAATGGGAGCGGCGAGCATACTAAACGGAATATTTACCGTAAAGTAACGGTAAATATTCCGTTTAGTTCAAACCACGCGATGAGCTAGTACATAAAAAGGCGGTCATGCTGAGCTTGTCGAAGCATCTCTCCCGCATAAGTAATCCTAACGTCAGAGGTTACTTACGCGGGAGAGATGCTTCGACAAGCTCAGCATGACCGCCTTTTGTAGTAGACTTTTAGCTAACTTCTCCCCTACCTACTGCACCCCTAGGGCCACGCTGGCGCTCTTCAGGCCGGGGCCGCTGGCCGTAAGCTGCGCGGTGCCGGGCTGGCTGCCGGCCTGCACCAGCACCACCAGCTGCCCGTGGAAAGCTTTCATGCGGGGCTGCTGGAAGGGCTCCAGGCAGGTGGCGTCGCCGTTGGCCACGGCCCGGAAGCTGCCCTGGCCGCTCACCTTGAAGCGCAGCTCCTGGGCGGCATCGGGGCAGAGGTTGCCGTATTTGTCTTCCACGCGCACGGTCACGTAGGCCAGGTCCTGGCCGTCGGCGTGCAGGGGGCCTAGGGCGGCGTCGGGCACCAGGCGCAGGTGGTGGGCGGGGCCGGCGGTGCGCACCTGCTCGGTGCTCACTTCCTTGCCGGTGGCGTCGTAGGCCACCACTTTGAGGGTGCCGGGCTCATACTTCACGTTGGGCCACATGAGGCGGTAGCGGGTGCGCGGGTCGTCGGTTTTGCTTTTGGTTTGGCGGCCCTGGCTCTTGCCGTTCACAAACAGCTCGGCCGAGGGCGAGTTGGTGTAGCAGTACACGGGCGTGGTCTGGCCCTCGCGGCCGGGCCAGGTCCAGTGCGGCAGCAGGTGCAGGGTGGGCTGGGCGGCGTTCCAGCGGGCGCGGTAGAGGTAGAAGCGGTCCTTGGGCAGCCCGGCCAGGTCCAGAATGCCGAAGTAGGAGCTGTGCGCGGGCCACTTCTCGTCGTAGGGCGTAGGTTCGCCCAGGTAGTCGAAGCCGGTCCACACGAACTCGCCGGTGGCGTAGGGGTCGTCGTCCTGGGCCGCAAACTCCAGGTCGGGTATCTGCGACCAGTTGCAGGCTTCCACATCGTAGCTCGACGACTGCAAATCGGGGTATTTCTTGTCCTTGGCCAGCACCACCGGAAACTTATAGACCCCGCGCGAGCTGACGGTGGAGGCCGTTTCGGACCCCAGGAGGTAGCCCTGGGGCAGCTTGGCCTGGGCTTCGGGGTAGCGGTGGGGCTTGTAGTTGAAGCCCGGCACGTCGAGCAGGGCCGCGAAGTTGTTCAGGTCGGCCTCGAAGCGGTCCATGCCCATCGTCACGGGCCGGGTGGGGTCCTCGCGGTGGGCAATATCCTGCAGACGCCGGAGAATCTTGTTGCCGCCGGGCGCGCTCTGGTCGGGCACCTCGTTGCCGATGCTCCACATTACCACCGAGGGATGGTTGCGGTCGCGGTGAATGAGGTTGGTCAGGTCCCGCTCGCTCCACTCGTCGAAGTACTGGCTGTAGCCGTTTTTCACCTTCGGGGTTTTCCACTCGTCGAAGGTTTCGTCCATGAGCATCATGCCTAGCTCGTCGGCCAGGGCCACCAGCTCGGGCGCGGGCATGTTGTGGCTGGTACGAATGGCGTCGCAGCCCATCTCCTTGAGCAGCAGTAGCTGGCGGCGTAGCGCGGCCACGTTGATGGCGGCCCCCAGGGGCCCCAGGTCGTGGTGGTTGCACACGCCCTTGAACTTGCGCGGCTGCCCGTTCAGCAAGAAGCCCTTGCCCGCCTCAAACGCCACCGACCGAATGCCGAAGCGCGTGTCGTAGCTGTCCTTGAGTTCGTTGCCGGCGTAGAGCTTCGAGGTGGCAGTGTAGAGCACGGGCGTTTCGGGGCTCCAGAGCTGGGGCTGGGGCACGGCCAGCGTCTGGTCGAAGCCAACCTGGCCGGCCGGCGCGGCCCCTAGGGCCAGCGGCGAGCTGAGCTTAGCCACTACTTGCCCGGCCGCGTCGCGGATTTCGGTATCCAGGCGCAGGGGCTGGCTGGCGGCGGGGGTGCCGGCCACGTCGGTTTTGAGCTTTACCAGCGCCGAGCCGGGGCCGATGCTGGGCGTGGTCAGGCTGGTGCCCCACACCGGCACGTGCACGTCTTGCGTCAGCAGCAAATGCACGTTGCGGTAGAGGCCGGCGCCGGGGTACCAGCGCGAGGCCTCTGGCTGGTTGCGCAGGCGCACGGCCAGCACGTTGGGCCCGCCGTTGGGGGCCAGAAAGTCGGTGATGTCGAAGTAAAACGAGTTGTAGCCGTAGGGCCAAAAGCCAACTTCCTTGCCGTTCACGAACACGTGGGCGTCGCTCATGGCCCCGTCGAAGAGGAGCGTAGCGCGCTGGCCGGCCGCCAGCTTGGCCTCGGGCAGGGCGCGGCGGTACCAGCCGGTGCCCACGAAGGGCAGCCCCCCGGTACGGCCCGACTTAACCGTGGCCTCTTTCTCATTATTCTGCGCGATGGCTACCACCTGCTTGTCGTAGTCGGGGCCAAACGGCCCGCTGATGGCCCAGTCGTGCGGAATGCGCACGCTCTGCCACTTGGCATCGCGGTAGCCGGGGGCTTCGGCGCCGGGCTGGTCGCCCTTCGTAAACTTCCAGCCGGCCTGGAGCAGGTAGTCGTGGCGGGGACTTTCGGCGGTTTGGGCGAGAACGGGCGCGGCGGCCAGCAGCAGGGCCCCTAGGGCAAGGCGAGCGAACATAAGCAAGGAGGCAGCGGCAGGCGGCTGGGTACTAAAAAAGCCCGCCGGTGCAAAGCTGTGCAGCAACGGCTCCACTACAAAATCGATTGTGTGGTTTGAGCGGCCCCTAGGGCTCGTTTAGGGCCGCAAACGAGCCTAGGTTAAGCCAAGGTTTCCCGGCCGGCCTGGGCTAACCTTGCGCCCCGGCGCCTCGTTGAGCAATTGCTTCCTTTTCCTGCTTATCCCATGCCTTCCCCCTTTTTTCCGCCCCGCGTGGTGGCGCTCGAAGAACACGTCAGCTTTCCCGACCTGCAGCAGCGCATTCCGCTAGCCGCCCGCCAGCAAGCCGGCTGGCCCGCCGACGATAACCCCGATTCGCCCACCGCCGAGTACGCGAAGAAGCTAGCCGAAATCGGCCCCGAGCGCCTCGCGCTGATGGACGCGGCCGGCATCACGGTGCAGGTGCTCAGCATCTCGGGCCCCGGCGCCGAGCTGCTGCTCCCCGACCAGGGGCCGGCCTTCGCCCGCGAGTACAACGACCGGCTGGCGGCCGGCATCGATAAGTACCCCGAGCGGTTCCGCGGCTTCGCCCACCTGCCCCTCACCAACCCCCAGGCCGCGGCCGACGAGCTGACCCGCTGCGTGCGGGAGCACCAGTTCGTGGGCGCGCTCCTCAACGGCACTACCCAGGGCAAGTTTTTGGATGCGCCCGAGTTTGCGCCGGTGCTGGCGCAGGCCGAGGCCCTAGGGGTGCCGCTGTACCTGCACCCCGGCATTCCGCCCCAGCCCGTGCGCGAGGCCTATTACAGCCACCTGCCCGGCAGCCTGGGCGAGCGCCTGAGCATGGCCGGCTTCGGCTGGCACGCCGAAACGGCCATCCACATCCTGCGCCTGATTTTCAGCGGCACGCTCGAAAAATTCCCGCGCCTCAAGCTCATCATCGGCCACATGGGCGAAACCCTGCCCGTAATGATGGCCCGCATCGACAACACCGTGCCGCAGGAGCAAAGCCAGCTGCCGCGCACCGTGGCCCAGACCCTGCGCGACCAAGTGCACATCACCACCAGCGGCATCTTCACGCGCCCACCGCTCATGGCCGCCCTGGCCACGTTTGGCCTCGCTAATATTCTGTTCTCCGTCGATTACCCCTACGCCCCCGACGCGGCCGGGCAGAAATTTCTGGCCGGCCTGGAGCTGCCGCCCGCCGATATCGTGCAGCTAGCCTGCGGCAATGCCGACCGCCTGCTGGGCCTTGCGCAGTAAGCAGCAGCGAGCAAAGGCCGGCAGAGAAAGCAGGCTGTTCCATCGGCCAGCCCTAGCTAACTCAGGTTGCGAGGTAGTCGCAGGCGGTCAATTCCCCTCCTTAGCCAAGGAGGGGATGTTGGCGCGACGCGCCAACGGGGGTGGTTGCGGTCGTTGAACGTGTCGGCGGCCACACCGGTAGCAGGTCGTTCAACGACCTCAACCACCCCAGCTTCGGCTGCGCCGAAGCATCCCCTCCTTGGCTAAGGAGGGGAGCTTGCCGCCTGGCGCTACTTTGCAACCTGAGTTAGCGAGAAATCGGCCTTGCGGCTGCGTATCTGCGAAGACAGCAGCGGCTTCGGTGGTTGGCCTGGCGGTCAAGCCGTTAGTTGTGGCAGCTGGCACCTGCTAGCCCCCTAGCTAGCGGCGGGAGCTTGCAGGCGGCACCAGCGGCACTCGCCGCAGCCGGGGCTAAACTCGTGGCGGCGGATGGCGGCATCGACGGCGGCGATTTGGGCCCGGACCACGGCCTCGTCGCCGAAGGTAGGCGTGACGCGGCGGCGCTCGTAGCGGGGGGCCTTGCCGGGCTCGCGCAGGGGCTGCAGAAACTCGAAGCTGACGGTACTGGCCTCGTAGCGGCGGTCGGGGTCGTGGGTGAGCAGCAGGCGGTAGAACACGGCCTGGCGCCAGTAGTCGCCGCCGCGCAGGCGCGCATCGGCCAGCCAGGCCCCTAGGGGGGCATCGGCGGCGGCCGGGGGGGCGGGGCGCAGCTTGTCCTTGGCCAGGTCGAAGCGGCCGGTTTTGTAATCGAGCACCTCGGCGTGGCGGCCGTCGGCGGCCAGGTCGAGGCGGTCGAGCTTGCCCACCACGCGCACCCCATCGGGCAGCACGGCGCGCACCACGTGCTCGACAACCAGGGCGGCGGGCCTGGGCGGCACGGGGGCCTGCTCCCACCAGGCGCGCAGCAGCTGGGGGCCGGCCTGGGCTAGGCGCTGAAACAAGCTGGGTGCCAGCTCGAAGCGGGCGCGGGCGAAGTAGCGCCGAAACAGCTCGGCTAGCTCGTCGGGGGTGCCGAAGCTGGCGCCCGGCTGCTGGGCCAGCCGCACAAACTGCTCCAGGGCCTGGTGCGCCGCCGAGCCGAAGAGGTGCTTCTCGTGGCGCGGCACGGGGGCGCGCAGGATTTGCTCGTAGTAGCAGGCCACGGGGCAGGCCAGGTAGGCGCTGAGGGTGGTGGCGCTCAGCGTGAAGTCGAGCAGCAACTCGTCGAGCAGCTTGGCATCGAGCACCGGGGCGGGCGGGGGCGGCGGGGCCAGCTCGGCACGGCGGGCGGCGGCCAGCACCTCGGCGGGCACCACGATGGTTTGGGGCTGGAGGCCGTCCTGCTCCAGCTCGGCGATGAACTCGCAGGGCGTTAGCTCTTTGCCGGTTTCGTCGAGGTTGGCCCAGCTGAGGGTGAGCTGGGCCTGGGCGCGCGTGAGGGCCACGAAGAAGAGGCGGCGGGCTTCTTCGGCCTCGCTGGCCTCGCCGGGCAGGGCGGCCAGGGCGGGCGGCAGGCGGAAGCCGCGGTTTTGGGTTTTGCGGCGCCAGGTGTGCTGCTGGCAGCCCAGCAGGTACACGTGCTCCCACTCCAGGCCCTTGGCGCCGTGGGCGGTGAGCAGCTCCAGGCCGGCCTCGCCCTCGCCGGTGGTTTGCTCCAGGGGCAGGCCCTCGCGGGTGGCGGCCAGGCCCTCCCACAGGCGCAGCAGCTCGGTCGGACCGGTGTAGGGCGCGCGGCGGGTTTCGGCGCGGCCCCACTGCAGCAGGGTGCGGGCCACGGCCAGCAGGTGCTCGGGCTGCTGGGCGGTGGGCAACGCGGCCGGCAGCAGGGTTTCGAGTAGCACCCGCTCCAGCAAACCCGGCAGCGGCAGCGCGGCCGCGGCTTGCAGCCAGTTATCGACCAAGGCCAGCACGTGCCCTAGGGCCGCCGCGCCGGCTTCGGACAGGGCGGGCAACTGGCCGGCGCCGACCTCGGGCCCTAGGGCCACTTGCGCGGCTTGGGCCACCTGGTCGAGGGCGCGGCCGGCCCAGGCGCGCCAGGGCTGCGGGGGGCGGCCGGCGGCGTGGGCGGCCCGGCGGTGGTGCTGGTGGCCGGCGGCTAGGCGCACCATATCGGCCGGGGGTACCCCGAGGGCCGGCAGGTGCAGCAGCTCGAACAGGGCCGCGTCGGCGGCGGGCTGCTCGTCGGGGCGCAGGGCGGGGGCCAGGTAGCTCAGCACCCGGTGCAGGGCCAGGGCCAGCGGCTCGTCGAGCACGTTGATGGGGCGGCGGCGTACGTAGGGCACGCCGGCCGCCCGCAGCAGTAGCGCCAGGGTATCGAGCTGGCCGTGGTTGCGGGCGATGACGCCTACGCCGCCCGCCGGCCAGTCGCCGCGCTGGTGCCGGGCCGCCAGCTGGGCGGCCACGTCGGCGGCTTCGTGCAGGGGGGTAGCGTAGCGGCGCAGCTGGGGCAGCTCGGCCAGGGCGGCGAAGCGCGGGTGGCGGGCGTACAGCGCCTTGCTCAGGCCCGGCACCTGGCCAATCAGGCGCTCGCGGTTGCGGGCGATGAGGGCGCCGGCCGTGAGCAGCACCGGCCCCGACGAGCGGTAATTCTCTTCGAGCACCACCACCGTGGCCTGGGCAAAGCGCTTGGTGAAGGCTTGCACGTTGGCCACGCTGGCACCCTGGAAGCGGAAGATGCTTTGGTCGTCGTCGCCCACGGCCAGCAGGCTGGGGCTCTCCCAGTAGCTGGCCAGCAGATACAGCAGCCGGCTCTGGGCGCCGTTGGTGTCTTGAAACTCATCGACCAGAAAGTGCTGAAACCGCTCCTGGTAGCGCAGGCGCAGGGGCTCGTTGCCTTCGAGCAGGCGGGTGGCCCAGGCCAGCATGTCGTCGTAGTCGAAGCGGCGGCGGGCGGCCAGCCCGGCCTGGTAGGCCTCAAACAGCCCGACGGCCGCGGCGGCGCGCTCGATGTGGGCTTCCTCCTCGCGCAGGCGGTGGCCAATAACGTCGCCCGGCTGCACGCCCTGCTCGCGCAGCTCCCTAGGGGGGTTCTTGTACTGGTAGGTCGGGTCGTCGGGTAGGCCCAGGCGGTAGGCTTCTAGCTCGGCCCGCAGCAGGTCGGGCGGCCAGCCCTCGCGCTTCATCACCTGAAACAGGTTTTTGAGGTAGGGCAGGTCGTAGTACACGTCGCCAAAATCACGGCGCAGCGGGTGGCCGGCGGGCAGTTGGTCGAGCACTTCGCGCAGCACCTGCTCGGTTTCGAGGTCGGAGGCCGGCTCCAGGTCGTGGCGGCCCAGGGCGGCGCCGTTTTCCTGAATCAGCAGCTGCCCTAGGCTATGAAACGTGTGGATAGCCACCCGGTGCGCCTCGGGCCCGATGAAGCGCAGCAGCCGCTGGCGCAGGTTGCGGGCGGCGGCGTCGGTGTAGGTGAGGCAGAGGATTTCCTGGGGGCGGGCGTCGGGCAGCAGCAGCAGCCAGGCCACGCGGGCGGCCAGCAGCTGGGTTTTGCCGGTGCCGGGGCCGGCCACCACCAGCAGCGGCCCCTCGGGGTGCGTCACGGCCCGGCGCTGCGCCTCGTTCAGGCGGGCCAGCTCCTGGGCCAGGGCCGGCGGCAGGCGGGCAGTGTCGGTGGGGGAAAAGGTAGGCGCGGACAAACTCAGCGGGGCGAATGGAACCTTGAAATTACGCCGCGGGCCGGGGTATTGCGGGCAGACGCGCAAAAAAGGCGGTCAGGCAGCGCGCAGCGAAGCATCTCGCCCGCGCCGCCTAGGGTGCTTCAAACGGCGCAAACGAGATGCTTCGCTGCGCGCTGCCTGACCGCCTTTTTAATACCAGTGGCCCTAGGCCTGCTCCTTCACCTCCTTGCCTACCTCATACCGCAGCCAGAGCACGTCGTGCGGACGTTGCTCCAGGGCCAGCAGCTTGAGGTGGCGGGCGGGGCCGGGCGCGGGGCCCTGCTCAAACGACATGGCGGAGGGGCTGGCCCCGTCGGCCAGGGGCAGGATGAGCTGGCTGATTTCATCCACCAGGCCGGCTTTGAGCAGCGAACCGTTGAGGTGGCCGCCGCCTTCGAGCAGAATGGTTTGGATGGGAAACAGGCGGCCGAGCTTTTCCAGCACCACGGCGAAATCCAGCTCTGTGCGCCCGCCAAACACGTAGCTGATGCCCAGTTCGCGCAGGCCAGCCAGGTAGGCGTCGGGCACCTGCTCGGAGAGCACCGCAATGATGTGGTCGTCGTCGATGCGGGCGGCGTTCCAGCCGAGCTTGCCGTGGGCATCGACGGCGATGGCAAACGACTCGGCCCGGTGGTCGGCCACGAAATCCTGGCGGTCGAGGGGCGGGGTGTCGGGCTTCAGCCGGGGCGGGCGGCCTTTGGTAAAGTCCTTTTCCATAGTCACGCGGCCGCAGAGCCAGGCTTGCGCGTCGTAGGTGTTGGCGGTGGTTTCGTAGTCGGCGCGGCCGGGCGGGTTCTTGCCCCAGCGCTGCACGATAATGCGGCCGTCGAGTGACGACATCATGTGGGCAATGACGCGGGGGCGAGCTTGGCTGGACATAGGGAAAAGGGAAATAGCGTGGCGTAGCTTAACTGCTAAGCCGCCACCCAGGTTGCCCTAGGGGCTGTTTCGGTGGGCGGGCGGCCCGGCGCGCTCGGGGGCGGCGCGTAGCTAGAACTGCGGCCAGGGGTCGGCAAACTCGCCGCCGCGCTGCCAGCGGGTTACTTCCGCCTCGGTGCAGAGGCAGGCGGCCAGCTCCCGCCGGATGCGGGCCTCGTCCATATCCTGGCCGATGAACACCAGCTCGTTCTGGCGGTCCTGGAAGCGGGCATCCCAGCGGGCCAGGATGGTGGCGCGGTTTTCGAGAAAGGCGGGGTGGCGCTCGGGGTCCTCAATAGCAGCCCACCACGAGCCGGCGCTTTCGGCCCGCAGCGAGCCGCCAGCCTGGCCCCAGCTCAGGGCATCGCTGGGGCGCGAGGCCAGCCAGAACAGGCCTTTGGAGCGAATGACCTCACCCGGCCAGCTTTCGCTCACGTAGCGCCAGAAGCGGGCGGGGTGAAACGGCCGGCTGTCGCGAAAAACGAAGCTACCAATGCCGTACTCTTCGGTTTCGGGCGTGTGGTGCCCCTTGGCTAGCTCCTGCTGCCAGCCGGCGCCCTGCTCGGCTTCGGCCAGGTCGAAGAGCTTGGTATTCAAGATACTGCCTAGGGGCACCTGGCCGAAGGCCGCCTCCACGAGGCGGGCCTGGGGGTTGAGCTTGCCCAGGATGGCGCGCAGCTCGCCCAGGGTGGCGGCGGGCACCAGGTCGGCCTTGTTGAGCACGATGACGTTAGCAAACTCGACCTGCTCGGTCAGCAGGTTCACAATGGTGCGCTGGTCGTCGGGGTCGGCCTCCAGGCGGGGGCGGTCGGGCAGGCGGTCGAGCGAGCCGAAGTCGCGGGCGAAATTGAAGGCATCCACTACCGTTACCAGCGTATCGAGGCGGGCGTGGCGGCCCAGGTCCAGGGTGCCGTCCTCGCTCACGAACGAGAACGTCTGGGCCACTGGCAGCGGCTCCGAGATACCCGTGCTTTCGATGAGCAGGTAGTCGAAGCGGCGCTCGCGGGCCAGCTTGGTTACTTCCAGCATCAAGTCCTCGCGCAGGGTGCAGCAGATGCAGCCGTTGCTCATTTCTACCAGCCGCTCCTCGGTGCGCGAGAGGCCACCTTCGCGCGCTACTTGCTGCGCATCAATATTTACTTCACTCATGTCGTTGACAATGACGGCCACGCGCAGGCCCTCGCGGTTGTGCAGCACGTGGTTGAGCAGGGTGGTTTTGCCGGCGCCCAGAAAGCCGCTGAGCACGGTGACGGGCAGCCGCGCGGGCGCCGTTGCAGAAGTTGCCATAAAAACGAAAATGGGAGATGGAGAAGCCAAAAGTAGTGGCTTTTTCTTTTATGCAACCTAGTTGCATAAATAATTTACCTTGGTTTTCTATTTCTCCTTACTTTTGCAACACCGGTGCAACCTGCGCCGGCACTTTGCGTTTTGTAGGCTCTCGTTGCTTTTCTTGTGTTGCGCGCTTCGTTCCGCCCCTTCCTCGCCTTCTTTTTGCTGCTCTGCCTCGGACGGACGCTGCTGCCGGAGGCGTGGGTGCTGGCCCTGCACGGCCACGAGCACACCACCGAGGAGCCCGCTTTCGCTACGCACCCTAGGGGGCCGGCCCGCGCCGTAGCGGGCAAGCACCGGGCGCTCTTCACGCCCAAGCACACGCACTGCCACGAGGAAACCTTCTACAACGCGCCTTTTCAGGCGGCCGCCCCGGTAGTGCTGCCCCTGCCGCGGCTGCAAGCCAGCTACCGTCCCCTGGCCGTGCCCACCGAGCTAGCCAGCTCGGCCACGGCCCTGCGGCGCTCGGCCCTGCGCGGCCCCCCCGGTAGCCTAGGGCTATCCGCGTCGTTAACCTAAGGCCGCTTTAGCGCGCCGGGCTACCTAGGGTGGCGCCGGCCGCGGCCGCACCTGCTGCTCCCGCTCGGAGCGGCGCAATTCTCTCATTTTCTTGGAACTACGTAGTTCACAAGGCGGTCTCGCTGCCTGGTGGCTGCTGGTGGGCCTCGGGCTGCTGCTCGCAAGCGGCGGGCTGAGCCGGGCGTGGGGCCAGGGTGCCCCGGGCCCGGCCTGCGCGCTCAGCGTGGCGGGGCGCGTGCTCGACCAGCGCACCGGCGAGCCGCTGCCGGGCGCCGTGCTGCGCCTGAGTGCCGCTGGGGCCACTGCCGGCCCCAGCGCCGCCAGCCCCCTCACCGAAGCCGCCGATGCCGACGGGCACTACCATTTTCACCAGCTGTGCGCGGGCAGCTACGTCGTGCGCGCCAGCTTCGTGGGCTACGCCGAGCAGGTGCTGGCCGTGGAGGTGCGCGGCCGCCTCACTACCCTGGATATCAAACTCAAAGCGGCGCCGGGGCAGCTGGGCGAAGTGCGCGTGGCGGGCGAGCAGCCGGCCGCCACGCCCCTCGTCAGCCAAAGCCAAACCACGCTGAGCGGCGCGGCCTTGCAGCAAACGCGCGGCCAGAACCTGGCCACGGCGTTGCAGGGCATCACGGGCGTGTACAGCATCCAAACCGGGCCTACCATTGCCAAGCCGGTGATTCATGGGCTGTACGGCAACCGGGTGCTGCTGCTCAACAACGGCGTGCGACAGGAGGGGCAGCAGTGGGCCAACGACCACGCCCCCGAAATTGACCCCTTCACGGCCACCCGCCTGAGCGTGATTAAGGGAGCGGCCAGCATCCGCTACGGCGCCGACGCCATCGGCGGGGTGGTGCTGGTGGAGCCGGCCGCCCTGCCCGACACGGCCGGCGTGGGCGGCGAAGTGAACCTGGTGGGCATGACCAACGGCCGGCTGGGCGCGGCCTCGGCCTTTGTGCAGCAGGCTTTTCCGGCCGATACGGCCCTAGGGGCCGGGCGGGGGCAGCCGCGGGCAGGCCTGCTGCGCGGCCTCAGCTACCGGGTGCAGGGCACGCTGCGCCGGGCCGGCACCGCCCGCGCGGCCAACTACTACCTCACCAATACCGGCCTGGCCGAGCGCAACTACTCGCTGGCGCTAGGCTACCACCGCGGCATTGTGCGCACCGAGCTCTTTTTCAGTCGTTTCGATACCCAGCTGGGCATCTTCGCGGGTTCCGAAACGGGTTCCATTAACGACTTGCTGGCGGCCATCGAGCGCCCTAGGCCCCTCACGCCCGACCAGTTTACCTACGCCATCAGCCGGCCCTACCAGGCGGTGGTGCACCAGCTCTTCAAGGCCAAGGCCACGGCGGCGCTGCCCGGCGGCGGGCGCGTGGAGGCCACCTACGCTCGCCAAACCGACGCCCGCTCGGAGTACGGCAGCCAACTGCCCTACAACCCGGCCCTGGGCGACGTGCCCGACTTGTTTCTGAGCCTCACCTCGCACACCCTGGACGTGGCTTACTTAACACCCGCAGCCGGGGTCTGGTCGGTCACGGCCGGCTTGAGCGGGCAGACCCAGGCCAATATCCGGCAGTACCAGTACCTGATTCCCAACTTCCGCAACTACGGGGCCGGGGCCTTCGTGCTGGGCAAGCACCGCGGCGAACGCCTGACCCTGGAGGGCGGCCTGCGCTACGACTACCGCTGGCTGCGCGCCTTCCTCACCGACGTCACGACCGGGCGCGTTATCCAGCCCACCACCGTGTACCAAGCCGTTACGGGCACGGTGGGCGGGCTGCTGGCCCTAGGGCCCAGTCTGAGTTTGACGGCCAACCTGGCCACCGCCTGGCGCCCGCCCACCGTGAACGAGCTGTACGCGGCCGGCGTGCACCAGAGCGCCGCCACCTACGAGCTGGGCAACCCCGACCTGACCAAGGAGCAGGCCTACAACGCCAGCGCCAGCGTGCTCTACACCACCGCCCAGCTGGAGGGCGAGGTGGGCGGCTACGTCAACTACTTCCGCAACTACCTGTACTTGGAGCCCTCCGGGCGCTACATCCGCACGGTGCGGGGCGCCTACCCGGTGTTCGACTACACCCAGGCGGAGGTGATTTTCCGGGGCCTCGACGCGCGGGCGAGCTACCACCCCACCCAGCGGCTGACGCTGACTTCGGCTGCCTCGCTGCTCTGGGCCTGGAACTACTCGGCCAATGACTACCTCATCTACGCCCCGCCCAACCGCTGGCAAAACAGCGTGCGTCTGAATCTGGGCGGCCCCGCCGGCATTTTCCGCCAGAGCTACGTGGGGGTCAACAACCTGCTGGTGGCCCGCCAAAACCGCACCCCCGCCAGCGGCGACTACGCCCCCGCCCCGGCCGCCTACAACCTCTGGGGTGCCGAAGCTGGCACCATCCTCCACGCCGGCCCTCGGGTGCTCGACCTGAGCTTGACCGTGAGCAACCTCTTCAACCGCGAGTACCGCGACTACCTCAACCGCTTCCGCTACTACGCCGCCGACTTGGGCCAGAACATTCAACTGCGCCTACGGGTGCCCTTTTAACCCTGATTTTCAACAGCTTCCCACTACCCCCTCGCTCTTTTCACTTTTTCCATTTTCCTAACCTCACTCCCATGACTGCATTCCGTAACCGCCCCGCCCGCCTACTAACCGGCCCGGCCCTGCTGCTGGCCCTAGGCCTGCTGGCTGGCTGCAACAAAGACGAAGAAGTGGTGGCGCCGAGCGTGGCCAACGAGGCCATCACCACTATGACCCTGACGGTAACCAACGCCGCCAACGCCAGCGACACACAGACCGCCACCTGGGAGCAGCTGCTCGATGCCCAGGGCAACCCCGTAGCCAGCGGCCCCAACTACAGCCAGGCCAACCTCACCCTGAAGGCCAACACCACCTACAACGTGGCCGTGGGGCTGCTCGACAAGACCCAGACGCCCACCTTCAACGTGGGCGAGGAAATCCAGGAGCGCGCCAATATCCACAGCTTCTTCTTCCAGCCGCTGCCCACCAGCCAGGCGCTCGTCATTCCGGCCCCCACCGGCGCCGACACCTACCCGCTGCCCATCCCCACGCCCGCGCCCACCGGCAACCCGCTGAATTTGACGGTAAACCGCACCGACCGGGACACCAATAACCCGGCCTTGCCCGTGGGCCTCAGCGACCAGTTCGTGACCGGCGCGGCCAGCACCGGCTACCTGCGCGTGGTGCTGCGCCACCAGCCCAACGTGAAAGACGGCACCTACGCCCCCGGCTCGACCGACTTCGATGCCGGCTTTAAAGTAGCCGTGCAGTAGCCCTAGGCGCTCATTCAAGTTAAGTATAGCAAGCATATGAAAATCAATGTATTGACGCTGAGTCTGGCTCTCGGCCTGCCGCTGGCCGCCCTGGCCCAGTCGGCTCCCAACAAGTCGTACTTCGGCATCAACGCGGGGGCTTCGTACGCCACCGGCACCTTCCGCAGCACCGACGCTGAGAACGAGCAGGCGGGCTTCGCCAAAACGGGTTTCCACGTGGCGCTCGACGGGGCGCACTTCTTCGGCGGCGGCCCCCTGGGCCTGGCCGGACAAGTAGCCTTCTCCGACAACGGCCGCCTGCTCGCCGATGACCTCGCCAAGCTCGGCGCGGCCTACACCGAAGCCTTCGACGTGGATTACTCCACCGTGCGGGCTAGCGGGCGCTACCGCCGCCTCACGGCGCTGGTGGGTCCCACGTTTATGTTTGGCCCCCAGAAGTTTAAGGTGGAAGTGCGCGGCCTGGCCGGCGTGCAGCAGCTGCTGGGCACGCCCGAAATAACCGTGCAGCTGGAGGATAACCCGGCCACCACCTTCACCCAGCGCAGCTCGCACAGCCTCACCTTCGGCTACGCGGCGGGCCTGGGCCTGCACTACTACTTCTCGGACCGGCTGGGCTTAGTGGCCCGCGGCGAATTCCAGGGCAGTTCGCCCGCCACCATCCACAACGACAACCGCACCACCGCTACCGGCCGCCTCTCCGAGAAGCAGCCCATCACCGCTTTCACGTCCACGCTGGGCCTGGCTTTCACGCTGGGCGGCAAGTAGGCGGCCCACTATGCGCCGGCCCTAGCCTAGGGCCTTGCTCAGTTCCTTTCTCTGGTTTGGTTTAGAGAAAATGCAAACAGCCCCCGGCCGCCTGGCCGGGGCTTGTTTGCGGGGCTTACGCTACCTGCACAAATGTTGCATTTACCGATTGACTAAGCAGGTGCAACACTAGTGCAAAATCAATTACTTCATTCGTCCCACTAGCCCTAGGGGCGGCCACGCCCAACCACTGATTCACCCGCTGCTGCCATGCTCACCGCTGAGTTTATTGCGCAAACGCTGCGTGCGCACGCCCTGCGCCTGACCCCCAGCCGGCGGGCGGTGCTAGAGGTGCTCGTGGCGGCGCCTTTTGCCCTCAGCGGCACCGAGGTCGAGCAGCAGGCCCCAACCAGCCTCGACCGGGCTACCCTGTTTCGCACCCTGCGCCTACTCGAGCAGAAGCACCTCATTCACCGCGTAGTAGACTACACCGAAACCGTGCGCTTTGCGGCGGCGCCCGCGCTGCGTGCCGCCTCGCCGCCCCTTGGTCCGCCCACCGAGCACGTGCACCTCAAGTGCCTGGTGTGCCAGCACCTCTACTGCCTGCCCCACGTGCCAGTGCCGGCCGTGCCCGAGGCGGGCGGCTACCACGTCACGCGCCGCGATTGCCTGCTCTCGGGCATTTGCGAGCGCTGCCAGCCCGGCAGCGCCGCTAGCTAAAGATGCTTTAATTGAAACTATTACTTACCCTACTCCACTCATTTTCATTTTCTTCATGAACACCTTGCGTTCTTCCCTCCTTGGTGCCCTAGGGCTATTAGCCATCGCCGCGGCCAGCTGCCAGTCGGCCACCGACAAGCCCGCCGGGGCTGCCACCGAAATCACCGCGGCCGCCCCGGCGAGCGGTACCGTCACGCACGCCCAGCTCGTGGCCGACCACCAAAAAATGGAGGCCGACCACCGCATTATGCAGTCGGCCGACTCGGTGATGGAGGCCGACCACCAGCAAGCCGTGGCCGCCGCCAAGGCCGCCGGCATCACCAATACGCCCGCTTTCAAAGACCTGGAGCAGCGCCACGATGCCCTTATTAAACAACACCAGGCCGTCATTGCCCGCCACGACGCCGTTATCAAGCGCCACGCTGAGCTGGAAGCCAACCACGAGAGCGGCCGCGTGTCGGACGAGCAAATGCAGAAAGACCACGCCGAAATGAAGGCCGAGGACCAGCAAATTCAGCAGGAGCACAAGAAGCTGGTGGACGACCACGCCGCCATGATGGCCGAGCACAAAGCCCTGCTGCAAAAGGACGGCAAGGCCTAGGGCCGGTAGGAAACAGCTGCTGGCAAACGCGTAAGACCGCCCTTGCGCAGCCGGCGCCCGCTTGCCGAAGTAGTTCTAGCAAACAACCCCTAGAGGTGCGGTAGAACTGCTTTGGTAAGCGGGCGCCGGCTGCGCAAGGGCGGTCTTACGCGTCTACATAGGCTACGGGCTACTTTCCTTTTGCCCCGGCCACGTCGGGCAGAAACTGCACGAACATGGGCGTGGGCACCTGCGCCGACTGCCCGGTGGGGCGCAGCCGGCCGGTGCGCTTATCTACGAAGTAGCTGAAGACGTTGCCCGAGTTTTGGTTGGCTACCAGCAGCAGGCGGCCGTCGGGCGTGAGGTTGAAGTTGCGGGGCGTCTTACCCTGGGTGCTCACGTGCTCGATGAGCGCCAGGCGGCCCGTGCCGGTATCAATGCTGAAGACGGCCAGCGAGTTATCGCCTCGGTTGGAGGTGTAGAGGAAGCGCCCGTCGGGGCTCACGTGCACGTCGGCGCCCGAGTTGTCGCCCACGAAGCCCTTGGGCAGCGTGCTTTGCGTTTCCAGCTCGGTAAACGTGCCGCTGGCCGCGTCGTAGCTCAGGGCCGTCACCGACGAGTTCAGCTCATTTTCGAGGTAGGCGAAGCGCCCATTGGGGTGAAACACCAGGTGACGCGGCCCCGCCCCCGCCTTGGCCTTGAAGGCCGGCGAGGCCTGGGGCGTTAGGCGGTGGCGGTCGGCGTCGAGGCGGTAGCCATACACTTTATCGGTGCCCAGGTCCACGGCAAAGGCGTAGCGGTTGGCGGGGTCGGTGAGGAAGCAGTGGGCGTGGGCGTGGTCCTGGTTAGCGTGGGGCCCTAGGGGAGGCTGGTGCACGTCGGAGGCGCTGGCGGGCGCCAGCTGCCCATCGGCCTGCACAGGCAGCATGGCCACGGTGCCCCCGCCGTAGTTGGCTACCAGCGCGTTTTTGCCGGCGCGGTCGAGGCTAATGTAGCAGGGCCCGCCCCCGGCCGAGGGCTGCTGGTCGAGCAACGTAAGCGAGGCCGTGCGCGGGTCGATGCGGAAGGCGCTCACGCCGCCCGTGTTGGGCTGCCCCTTAAAGGTGCCCGTTTCGCTCACGGCGTAGAGGTAGCGGTGGGCGGCATCAACGGTGAGGTAGGTGGGCTGGGCGCCGCCCGGCTGCACGCTCAGCGGTATCAGGGCACCGGTGTAGGTGCTGAGGCGGTAGAGGTAGATGCTGTTCGACTGGGCCTCGGTGCCGGTGTTGGTGCCGATGTACACCAGCAAATCGGCGCTGGGGCCGGTGCCCAGGCTGTGTTGGCTGCCCGCGCAGCCGGCCGTGAGGGTGAGGCCGGCTGCCAGCGCGGCCAGGCGGAAGGTGAAGGTGGGAAAGTGCATAAGGTGAGGAAGGACGGGCCGGCTAGGAGCCCCGGCCCAAACCTACTGCAAAAAAAGCCCCTAGGCAGCCACCGCCTTGCCGAACCTACCACGGGCAGGTGGCCGGCGCCGGAAAGTACTCTTCGCTAAAGAATTGGCCGGTCGGCCCGTCGGGGCCAAGCAGCGCGTACTTCACAATGCGCTGGCCGGCTTGCGCCACCGTGCTCGTGCCTTGGTGGCCCGTAAAGTCGGTTTGGGTGTAGCCGGGGCACACGGCATTTACCTTAAATGGGGTGTCGCGCAACTCGTAGGCCTGGTTGAGGGTGAGCATGTTCAGGGCCGCCTTCGAGGCTTGGTACACAGGCACGCGGAATACAAACGCCGCGCTATCAAAATCGGCAGACAGCGCCAGCGAGCCCATAGCGGTGCTCACGTTGACGATACGCGGCTGAGGCGCCTTGGCCAGCAAGTCTACGAAGGCCTGCGTGACGCCTGCCACACCGAACACGTTGGTGACAAACACTTCCTGAAACTGCCCTAGGGTGGCCTGCAGCGCAGTCTGCGGCACTCCGCCCGATATGCCCGCGTTGTTGACCAAGACATCGAGCGCGACCGTTTTGGCGCCAATCGCCGCCCGGGCCGCCCGGATGGACTCGGGACTAGTTACATCGAGCTGCACGGCTTCGACGGTCGTGAGTCCGTCGGCCGCTAGCTGCTGCACCGCCGCCTGGCCGTTTTCCAACCGGCGGCTGCCGAGGTATACGTAAAACCCTTGCTGGGCCAATTGCCGGGCTACTTCCAGGCCAATGCCCTTATTCGCGCCGGTTACTAAAGCAGACTTCATCTGAAAAATTAAAAGATGGTTAGTAAGTATAAAATATTGACAGAAAGAGCTTTATAAGAATTTTGATATATTCAGAAGGTCTAGCCGAAAGGCAAGGAGGTTACCGCTCGCATGCGAGTGCTAGAGTGCCTAGGTGGGGTGGGGTAGCACGTGGCTGGCGAGCGCCAGTGCGGCCCGGCTTGTATCGGTGGTCGCGCGGGCAGCGCCTGCTTAGCGGGCGGCCGGTTGGTGGCTGACCCTAGGCCCCGCCAGGGCATTAGGAGGGTAGCCGAACTGCTTTTTGAAGGCGGTGGAAAAATGCGCGAGGTTCTCGAAGCCCACTTCCAAATACAGCTCCGCGGGCTTGCGCTGTTTTTCGGCCAGCTGGTAGTGGGCCAGCGCTAGCCGCTTCTGCGTGAGCCAGCGCTGCGGGCTCAGCTGGAAGGCCTTGTTAAAATCGCGCTTGAAGGTGGTGAGGCTGCGGCCGGTCAGGTAGCTGAACTTGGCCAGGGGCAGGTTGAACATGTAGTTCGCCTCCATAAACTCGACCAGATTCAGCTTGCCGGGTTCGCGGAAATCGGCCAGTACCCCGTCGCTGCGGCTATCAAGGCTACGTAGTATCTCCAGTACCTCCGTCACCTTCACCGCCAGGAGCTTTTCCGGCAGAGGCTGCTTCAAGTCCAGGTAGGGTAGCAAGGAGGCAAACAGGCTATCCAGCAGCGGACTAGGTGGAAAGTGAAGCAGGTTAGGTGCTGCTGGCTGGGCAGGCCCTAGGGGCTGCTGCGCGTAGTAAGCGCGCACCAGGCTGGTAGACAGCTTCAAGAGCACCGCCCGGTAGGTGGCGCCGTCCTTGGGATATTTGAGCAGGGTGGCCGGCTGGTTGCGGGGCAGCAGCACCGTGTCGCCGGCCTGGCTGTAGTGAGTGCGGCTGGCTTGCACCACCTTTAGTTCGCCGGCCAGCACCCGCACCAGCACCGGGTCGCCCAGGGTGAGCTCCCGGCCGTAGCGCTCGTCACCGTTGCAAGCCATGACCAGCTCGGCGTAGCGGTTTTGCTGCTTGTCGGTCATGGGAGAGAGGGCGTAAAAGAGGCTGAGTTGCTCGCTACGGCGGGAGGCGTTGACACCACAAAAGTAGCGAGTCCTGTACCGGCCAACTTTTCTCAAAAGGCCGAAGTTGCTTTGCTCAACGGGCCACTCGCCGCCCTGGTAGCGGGGGCCAGCTTGCGGCGGAGTTGAGAGGCCTGGGCACAAAGAAACCGTCGTGCTACCCTAGCCCCGCCAGCGCTGCACCGCCTGGGATGACGATGCGAGCACCTTGGTTAGGCTAGCGCAGCACGACGGTTTTGCGTGCGGCTATTTAGCAGTCGAGAGGCCTAGGGCCGATTAGTCGCCGTGGGCTACCACCTGCTTTTTCTCGGGCTCCTCCTCGGGGTGGCCGGCCAGCACGCCCTGGGCGCGCTTCACCACGTTCTCCACCGTGAAGCCGAACTTCTCGAACAGCTCCTCGGCCGGGGCCGACTCGCCAAAGCGGTTCATGGCGATGATGCCGCCCTCGTCGGTGGTGTACTTGTGCCAGCCGATGGGCGAGCCGGCCTCGATGGCCAGGCGCTTGCGCACCGTGGGCGGGAACACCTGCTCCTTATAGGCCTTGTCCTGCGCCTCAAACAGCTCCCACGAGGGGAAGCTCACTACGCGGGTGGGCGTACCGGCTTTTTGCAGCTCCACCTGGGCCCCTAGGGCCAGCTTCACCTCCGAGCCGGTGGCCATCAGAATCAGTTGGGGCTGGCCGCCGTCGGCCTCGCTCAGGATGTAGGCGCCCTTGGCTACGCCCTCGCGGGCCGAGCCCAGCTTGCTCTGGTCGAGGATGGGCAGCTTCTGGCGCGAGAAAATCAGCACCACCGGCGACTTGGGCGTGGTCATGGCAATGCGCCAGGCCTCGGTGCTCTCGTTGGCATCGGCCGGGCGTAGCACCACGATGTTAGGAATGGTGCGCAGGGCCAGCACCTGCTCTACCGGCTGGTGGGTGGGGCCGTCTTCGCCCAGGCCGATGCTGTCGTGGGTGAACACGAACGTGGCCGTGCTCTCGGCCAGGGCCGTGAGGCGGATGGCGGCGCGCATGTAATCGCTGAACGTGAGGAAGGTACCGCCGTAGGTGCGCAGGCCGCCGTGGTGGGCGATGCCGTTCATGGCCGCGCCCATGGCGTGCTCGCGCACACCCCACCAGATGTTGCTGTTGGCCGGGTGCGCGGGCTGGAATGAGTCGCTGCCCGACTTGTCCATCTCGTTGCTGCTGGCCAAGTCGGCCGAGCCGCCGAACATAAACGGCACCGACTTCTTGATGGCATCCAGCGCCTTGCCCGAAGCTTGGCGGGTGGCCAGCTCGCCGTCGGCGGGCGTGTACACGGGCAGGTCCTTGTCCCAGCCTTCGGGCAACTTGCCGTCGAAGGATAGCTTGAAGGTTTCGGCTTCCTTCGGGAACGCGGCGGCGTACTTTTCAAAGTCGGCTTCCCACTGCTTTTGCAGCTCGGCGCCGCGCTTGCCCGGCTCGGCTAGGTGAGCGTACACTTCTTCGGGTACCTGGAAGCTCTGCTCGGGGTCGAAGCCGTAGAACTTCTTGGTAGCCTTCACATTATCAGCCCCCAGGGGCGAGCCGTGCGACTTGCTGGTGCCGGCCAGCGGCGAGCCGAAGCCGATGATGGTGCGCACCGCGATAATTGAGGGCCGGTCGGTGACTGACTGCGCCACCTTAATGGCGTTCTCGATGGCGTCGAGGTCGTTGCCGTCCGTCACGTGCTGCGTATGCCAGTAGTAGGCATCGAAGCGCTTCATTGGGTTCTCGGTATAGGTCAGGTTGGTGGGCCCGTCGAGCGAGATGTTGTTATCGTCGTACAGGTAAATCATCTTGTGGAGCTGCAAGTGGCCGGCCAGCGAGGCCGCCTCCGAGGCGATGCCCTCCATCAGGTCGCCGTCGCTCACCAGCACGTAGGTGTAGTGGTCCTGCACCGGCGCCTGGCCTTCTTTGTTATAGATAGCCCCTAGGTGCGCCTCACTCATGGCCATGCCCAGGCCGTTGGCGAAGCCCTGGCCCAGCGGCCCGGTGGTCACCTCCACGCCGGGCGTGATGTGCGACTCGGGGTGGCCCGGCGTCCTGGAGTCCATTTGGCGAAACTGCTTGAGGTCGTCAATGGTCAGGTCGTAGCCGTAGAGGTGCAGCAGGCTATAAAGCAGCGCCGAGCCGTGGCCGGCCGAGAGGATAAAGCGGTCGCGGTTAGGCCAGTGCACGTCTTTTGGGTTGAAGCGCAGAAAGCGCGACCACAGCACGTAAGCCATGGGGGCGGCGCCCAGCGGCAGGCCGGGGTGGCCCGAATTAGCTTTTTGCACCATATCTACCGCCAGCAGGCGGATGGTATTGACGCTCAGTTCGTCAATCGAAACGTGGTTCGGATTGGAATCGCTCATTGGGGAAAGTGAAAGAATACGGCCGTAAAGAAAAGCCCCGAAACGTTGCCGGGCACCTATCGGCGCATTGCGGTTGAAATACGAAGGGTGTACGGCGGCGCGGGCCCTAGGGGTACTGTCGAGCGGAAAAGCCTGCGGTGCCTAGTGCCCGCTTAGCCCCAGCCACGCCCGAAAGCCCACCAATGCCCCTAGCAGCAGCCATAGCAGCGCCAGCGCCCCCAGGGCCAGGTTAGTGCTGCGCTGGGCAAAACGTGCCTGCGCCGCCCGCACCAGCGTAAGTGGTGTGGCCGCGGCCAGAAACAGGGGCAGTAGCCCAGTCCAACCAGGCATAACGAAGTAGGTGTTGTGCATCTGGATATCCAGTATGCCCCACGGCATCAGCCAAGAACCCAGCAGTACCCTAGTAGCCGGAATGGCTAACGCGTAGCAACCAGCCAGCCAGGCCAGTTCAACGAGAACATTCCTCATACGGATAGCTGATTAATAAATCAGGTGGTCATGCTGAGCGCAGCCGAAGCATCTCTACCACGTAACTAACTCTAGACGTTAGAATTACTTATGCGGCAGAGATGCTTCGGCTGCGCTCAGCATGACCACCTTCCTGAGACGCTTGACCCCTAAAAGCTCTGCCGGATGCTGTTAGACAGCGTCTTGGGGCTCCAGTAGCCGCTGGCGATGATGCGGCGGATGGTGAAGAGCGGGTCCTGCTGGTCGCGCTTTTCGGCCAGCGAGAAGGCGGCCACGAAGCCGCGCTGCTTCAGCTCGGGGAAAGCCTGGGGATTCCAGAGGCCGAAGGGATAGGCGAAGTACTTGATTTTCTTGCCCGTAATCTCCTCCAGCGTCTTGGTAGGCTTGTCGATTTGCGTTTCCCAATCCTTGCCCTGGTACTTTTTCACATTGTGGTGGTCCCAGGTGTGCGAGCCGATTTGGTTGCCCTCGTCGGCGAGCTGCTTCACCATGGCCTTGGTCATGTAGTGCGGGCGGCCCAGGCTCACGGTCATCACGAAGTAGACGCCCTTGTAGCCGTACTGCGCCAGCGTGGGCCGGGCAATGGTAAATTGGTCGAGGTCGGTATCGTCGAAGGTGAGCATCACCGGCTTGGGCGGCAGCTTGGCGCCGGTGGTGAGGTAGGCGTAGAGCTGGTCGGGCTGAATGGTGTGGTAGCCGCTGTCGGCCAGCATCTTCATCTGCTCCTTGAACTTGGCAATCGGCACGATGTAGTCCTTGGCCCCTTTCGAGTCGCGGCCGGTCCAGTCCCGAATCTGGTGGTAGCACAAGATGGGCACCTGGGGCCGGGCGTAGATGGCGGCCGCATCGCCAGCCTTGGCGGCCGGAATGGTGCTGGGGTCGGGGGCGGGCGTGGCGCGGGCCTCTTCGGTAGCGGTGGCCGCCTCGCCCGAGGTGGCGGCTTTTTCGGGGTCGGCCGGGGTAACGGCCTCGGTGGTGGAGGGGGTGCGGGCCTCGCCGGTGGTGGCGGTTTTGGAGTCGCAGCCCGCCAGCAGGCCTAGGGCAGTCAGCAGCGCGGGCGCCACCGTAAGAAGGTGTTTCAAGGCAGGGAGAATAAGCCGGCGGACCGGTACTTGTATGTTTGCACAAAACTACCCTCCCCATCGCATGAATCAGTTGTTTGGCACCGGCGTGGCGCTCATTACGCCCTTTACCGCCGCCGGCGCAGTAGATTACCCCGCCTGGCAGCGGCTGCTCGACTTCGTTATCGAAGGCGGCGCCGAATACCTGGTCCTGAACGGCACCACCGGCGAGTCGCCCACCACCACGGCCGCCGAAAAAACCGAGCTGCTGCGCCAGGCCAAAGCCCACGTGGCCGGCCGCGTGCCGCTGGTGTACGGCATCGGTGGCAACGACACGGCCGCCGTGGAGCGGCAGCTGCACGAAACTGACCTAGAAGGCATTGCGGCTATTCTTTCGGCCAGCCCGGCCTACAACAAGCCCAGCCAGGCCGGCCTGCTGGCCCACTACCAGCGCCTGGCCGACGCGGCCCCTAGGCCCCTGCTGCTCTACAACGTGCCCGGCCGCACCGGCTCTAATCTCAGCGCCACTACCACGCTCCAGCTGGCCCAGCACCCCAATATCATCGGTATTAAGGAAGCCAGCGGCAACGTGGAGCAAGGCCTGCAAATCCTGGCCCAGAAGCCGGCCGACTTCCTGTTTCTCAGCGGCGACGATATGCTCACGGTGCCGCTCATCGCCTGCGGGGCGGCGGGCATTATCTCGGTGCTGGGCAACGCGTTTCCGCGCCGCTTTTCGGATATGACCCGCGCCGCGCTGGCCGGCGACTACGCCCGCGCCCAGCGCGAGCTGTGGTACTTCGTGGGCCTCAACCCACTGATGTACGAGGAGGGCAACCCCGTGGGCGTGAAGGCGGCCCTAGGGCTGCAAGGCATCTGCGAGCCCGCCGTGCGCCTGCCCCTGGTGCCCGCCAGCGCCGGGCTGACCGAGCGCATCAAGGCGCTGCTGTAAACTAACTTAATACCTTTGCTATTAATAAAGTACGTCATACTGAAAAGCCCGTCATGCTTCGGCAAGCGGACGCCAGATGAGCATGACGGGCTTTATATTTGTTTTGTAATCCAACGCCTTACCATTTCCATTTCTTGAAATTCAACAAGCTAACTGATTCTATTTTTACCATCGAAGACTTCCTGACCCGCCAGGAGTGCCTTCAGGAGATTGTTCGCAGTGAGGGCGTGGGTTACGAATTGGCGAAAGTCAACAGCGCTTCAGGCAGCCGCGTACGCACCGATATTCGCAACAACAGCCGCGCTTTTTACAACAGCGAGGAGCTAGCCGAATCCTTGTGGCGTAAGCTCCAGCCCTTTGCGCCAGCCCAGTTGGGCAACAGCCACGCCATCGGCCTCAACGAGCTATTCCGCTTCTACCGCTACCAGCGCGGGCATCAGTTCAAGGGTCACTACGACGAAAGCTACGTGCGCAACGATTTGGAAGCCAGCTACTACACCTTTATGGTGTATTTGAACGACAACTTTCAGGGCGGCGACACCACCTTTCGGGGCTTGCGCGTGCAGCCCCGGCAGGGCATGGCGCTTGTTTTCTTGCATAGCCTTTACCACGAGGGCAGCGAAGTGACGCAAGGGGTGAAATACGTACTGCGCTCGGACGTCATGTACCGCACGGCAGCGGTGGCGGCCTAGCGCGGCGGGCCTAGGGGCGGGGCGGCAACCCAAGCAATCATTTCGCGCGGTGGCTTGTTCTAATGCTTTCCCGCCTACTTCCGGCGCTTGCGCGGAGGCGGGTTTTAGCACCGGCCGGGCCCTAGGGCCGGCCTCATCCTTGCCGCCTCATGCAACCGCAGTCTGATTTTACCGCTCCCCTGGCCTTTTCCGTGCTGGATTTGGCCGCCGTGGCCCAGGGCAACACCCCGGCCGACACCTTTCGCAACAGCTTGAGCCTGGCCCAGCACGTGGAGCAGCTGGGCTATACCCGCTACTGGCTGAGCGAGCACCACAACATGGCCGGCGTAGCCAGCTCGGCCCCACCGGTGCTGATGGGCTATATCGCGGGCGGCACCAGTACGCTGCGCGTGGGCTCGGGCGGCATTATGCTGCCCAACCACGCCCCGCTGGTGGTGGCCGAGCAGCTGGGCACGCTGGCCACGCTCTACCCCGGCCGCATCGACCTGGGCCTAGGCCGCGCGCCCGGCACCGACCAGCGCACGGCCCAGGCCATCCGGGGCGGCCGCTTTGGGGCCGAGCAGGACTTCGGGCGCGACATCAAGCAGCTGCAAACTTATTTCTCGGCTGCCAACAGCGGGGCCGCCGTGCGCGCCATCCCCGGCGAGGGGCTGGACGTGCCGATTTACGTGCTGGGCTCCAGCACTGACAGCGCCTACCTAGCCGCCGAGCTGGGGCTGCCTTATGCCTTCGCCAGCCACTTCGCGCCGGGCCAGTTGCAGTCGGCCATCAACATCTACCGCCGCAACTTCCAGCCCTCGGCTCAGCTGGCCGCGCCCTACGTTATTGCCTGCGTAAACGTGATTGCGGCCGACACCGACGACGAGGCGCACTACCTGGCCACCACCCTGCAGCAGCTGATGCTGGGCGTCATCACCGGCGAGCGTAAGCTCATGCAGCCGCCCGTCGCCTCGATGCGCGCGTTCTGGACGCCCGAGTTGGCACAGTACGTGGGGCAGATGCTGGCGGCTTCCTTCGTGGGCAGCAAGGCCACGCTCCGGGAGGAGCTGGGCGAGTTCGTGGCCCAGACGCAAATCAACGAGTTAATGGCCGTGGCCCACATCTACGACCACCAGGCGCGCCTCCACTCCTACCAGCTGCTGGCCGAAACCCTGCGGGAAATGAACCAGCAGCCGATTGGGGAACTGGCGGGAGTGGGTAATGGGTGATAATGAAAGTACTTGAAAGGCGGTCATGCTGAGCGCAGCCGAAGCAGTTCTACCGCAGTACTAATCTTGACGTTAGGAGTTAGTTGCGCGGTAGAGATGCTTCGGCTGCGCTCAGCATGACCGCTTTTCTTTCCCCATAACCCGTTATCTATTCCCAGCCGCTGGCCAGCACGTCGGCAATGTGCAAGGTTTTGAGCGGCAGCTTTTCGCGGCGGATGTAGGCCTCTAGGTGCATCAGGCAGCTTACGTCGGTGCTGATGAGGTAGTCGGCGCCGGTGGCCAGGGCGTGCTCCACCTTTTGCTGGGCCATAGCCACCGAAATAGCCTCAAATTTCACGGCGAAGGTGCCACCGAAGCCGCAGCAGGTGCTGGTTTCGGCCATTTCAACGCGCTCGAGGCCCGCCACGGCGTCGAGCAGCCGGCGCGGCGCCTCCCGAATGCCACACTCGCGCAGGGCCGAGCATGAGTCGTGGTAGGTGTAGCGCCCGGTTAGCGCGGCGCCGGGGATGGCGCCCAGGCCCAGCACGTCGGTCAGGAACTCAGTCAGCTCGTAGGTGCGCTCCTGCACACCCTGGCAGCGCGCGGCGTCGGAGCTGCCCTCGAACAGGTGGGAGTAGGCGTTGCGCACCATACCCACGCACGAGGCCGAGGGACTGACCACGTAGCGCGAGGCCCTAGGGTCGGCGGGGGCCGCGAAGTCAGTGAGAAACTTCGCGGCGATATCGCGGCTCTCCGCCTTATAGCCCGCGTTGTAGGCCGGCTGGCCGCAGCAGGTTTGGGCGGGGTTGTAGTGCACCTGGCAGCCCACCTTTTCCAGCACCTTCACCATGTGGAGGGCGGTGTGCGGGTAAAGCTGGTCAACGAAGCAGGGGATGAAAATATCGACTTGGGGGGAGGCTACGGGCAGGGTAGTCATGCAGGAGAGAACTTAACAAACGGCCGGCGAAAGTACCTCGGCCGCCAGCAGTCGGGCCTGCGCCAGCGCGGCCATATCCAGTCCCAGCTCCTCCCCTTGCGCGGCCAAAAATGCCACCAGGTTTTCGGTGGCCAGGTTGCCGGTGAGCGTATCGGCGGCCATGGGGCAGCCGCCGATGCCGCCCAGGGCGCTGTCGAAGCGGCGGCAGCCAACCTGGTAGGCGGCCTGCACCTTTTCGAGCCAGGCGGTGGGCGTGGTGTGCAGGTGGGCCCCGAAACCAATTTGCGGAAACGCGGGCAGCAGCTCGGTGAACAGGCTGGTAATCAGCGCGGGCGTGCTCACCCCTACGGTGTCGGACAACGCCACCAGGCGCACCCCTAGGGTGGCCAGCTGGCCGGCAAAGTCCACCACCAGCGCGGGACTGTAGGCGTCGCCGTAGGGATTGCCGAAGCCCATGGAGAGGTATACCACCAGCGTTTTGCCGCGGCGCTCGCACAGCTCGTGCAGGACGGCCACGTCGGCCAGGGCCTCGGCAATGGTTTGATTGGTGTTGCGGCGCTGGAAGGTTTCGCTGAGGCTCAGCGGGAAGCCCAGGAAGCTGATTTCGGGGTGGCTGGCGGCAGCTTCGGCCCCGCGTTGGTTGGCCACAATGGCCAGCAGGCGGGTGCGCGTGCGGTCGAGGTCGAGGCCGGCCAGCACCTCAGCGGTGTCGCGCAGCTGCGGAATGGCCTTGGGCGACACAAACGAGCCAAAATCAAGCACATCGAACCCTACGGCCAGCAATTGCTGGAGGTAGGCGGTTTTTTGGGCGGTCGGGATGAAGCTGGGCAGCCCCTGCATGGCGTCGCGGGGGCACTCGGTAAGTAGCACGTTGGGAATCAGCATAGCGGGGCGAAGGTAAACCCTACCCGGCCTTGCCTGCCAACCAGCGCAGCACTACCTGGCGGGCTGCGCAGCTGGGCGAGCGCCCGAGCCACCAGGTGGCCCTAGGGGTTTCTGCGGTGGGCAATGGGGCCGAAACAAGCGGGGAGGCCGGGCCCGAACTTGCCCGCGGCGGGCAGCGTTGGGCGGCTATGCATTACTCGTTGTTGCCCGCTGGCCGGGCCGGCCGCCGCGCCGGAAGCGGCATCGTCCTGCTGCTGCTGGCCCTGCTGGCCGCGTGCAGCAAGCCCCAGACCCTAGGGGGTCTTTTCCAGAAAACTACCCCGCACGAAGACTACGCCCGCGCCCTCGGCCGGGCGGGCTTGCAGGAGGCCGCCCTGGGCCGGCAGTGGCAGCAGGCGGCCCGGCAGGCCCTGCATGATTCGCTGGTGGTGACGCTGCCGGTGCTCGAAACCGGCTACTTCCGGCCCGAGCAGCCCACGGCGGCCAGCTACCGCTACGCCGTGCGGGCCGGCGAGCTGGTGCACGTGCGCCTGACGCTGGCGCCCGGCCCGGCGCTGGCCCCTCGGGTGTTCGTGGATGCCTTTGCCCTAGGGCCCGGCCGCGCGCCCGAGCTCCTGAAGTGGACCGCCACCGACACCACCGCCGCCGGCACCTACGACTACAGCTACCCCGTGGCCGATGACGGCCAGCACCTGCTGCGCGTGCAGCCCGAGCTGCTAACCGCCGGGCGCTACACCCTGCGCCTGTGGCGCGGGCCGGGCCTGGGGCTGTTTCCGGTGAAGGGCCGCACCGACCAGGCCATTGGCAGCTTCTGGGGCAACGAGCGCGACGGGGGCGCCCGCCGCCACGAGGGCGTGGATATTTTTGCGCCCCGCGGCACGCCCGCCGTGGCCGCCACCGACGGCTACGTGACGCGCACCGGCGAGAGCAAGCTCGGCGGCCTGGTGGTGTGGCTGGCCGACGCCCACTCGGGCCAGCACCTTTACTACGCCCACCTCAGCAAGCAACTAGTGCAGCCCGGCCAGCAGGTGCGCGCCGGCGATACCCTGGGGCTGGTAGGCAACACCGGCAACGCCCGCACCACCGCCCCACACCTGCACTTCGGTATTTACCGCAGCGGCCGCGGCGCCATCGACCCCTGGCCCTTCCTGCACCGCGCCGACCCCGTGCCCGCCGCCCTGGCCGGCCCCGACCGCCGCGGCGAGTGGGTGCGCCCGCTGCGCCATCGCACCAACCTGCCCCCGGCCATGCCCCTACTGGTGCTGGGCCAGCAAGCCGGCCGCGTGCGCATCGAAACGCCCGAGGGCCAGCGCCGCTACTTGCCCGCCGCCGCCGTAGCCGCCGCCGAACCCCTGCGCCGCCTTCAGCTACCCGCCGCCCTCGAAATCCAAACTGGCCCTCGGGCCAACGCGCCGGCCCTGGCCGCCTGGCCGGCCGGCACCACAGTGGCGGTGCTAGGCCAGGCCGGCGGCTACGCCCTGCTACGCGGGCCCAGCGCCGAGGCCGCCTGGGCGCGGCTGTAGAAGGGACAAAAAGAGTTAAAAAGAAGAGTTAAGTACTCGTGCATACGTAAACAGGCGGTCATGCTGAGCTTGCCGAAGCATCTCTACCACGCCGTTAGGATGACCCTAGACGGCGCGGTAGAGATGCTTCGGCAAGCTCAGCATGACCGCCTGTTTACGTATGCACAGGTACTTAAAAAACCCAATGGGCAATTTTTGATGCTTCACTTTTAACTCCCCCTAGGCCCCCTTTACTCAGCCAGCACTACGGCGCGGCCGAGCTTGGGCGAGTATACCAGGTGATGCTCGCCCTGGGCCGTGGGATAGGCAAAGGCTACGGCTTGCGGGTCGGTGCGCAGGGTGTTCCAGGCGGTGGGGCTGAGAGTGGCGGGGCGAGCGGCGGGCGCCGCCCCGGCCGGCGCGGTGAAGCGGCCAGGGTTGAAAAAGCCGTTCATGCCGCGTAACACGCTGATTTCTCGGTCGCGCACAGTGAGAGCGGTGGAGTCTTGCAGCACGCGGGCGGGCAGCACCTCACGGTGCAGCGTGTCGCCCTGCGCGCTCAGCACCGTGAGGTACAGCCGGCCGCTGAGCACGCGCGGCCCGCGCAACTGCAACTGAAACTTGTCGGGTGCGGCACCCGAAAAAGCGTGCTCGGCCTGCACCGTATTGAGCACGGTGGCCCCGCTCACGCGCTGGCCCTTGCCGCTGGGTGGCGTGTACACCGTGCGCAGGCTGCGGCCGGGGGTCGAGGTTTCGCGCTCGGTGCTGACGCACGAGGCGGCAGCCAGCAGCAGGCTGAGGGTGGCCGCGCCGGCCAACGGGGCACGGACGGAAGTAGGTAGGCTGAATTTCATTGCTGGATATGCCACAACATGCTACAATATGCCACAAACCGATGCGCTAAGCTGCGCTATACCCTATCAGCCCTTGTACGCGGGCTCCGCCGCCGGGGGTTTAGGCCCGCTGGGCGGCTCGCGGCGGCTTCGGCGCTGGGGAAGCGGCCCCTAGGGCTTGCTGGCCACTTATAGCCAGCTCAGCTCAACGCCCACCGTGAAGCGGGGCGGCTCGGCCGGGAAGGCGGGGCTGCGCAGCGCGTCGTTGAGGCGGTAGCGGCCCACCAGCGCCAGCGAATTGCTGCCCACGCGCACCCCCACGCCGCCCAGCCAGCGGGCCAGGTAGGGAGGCTGGTGCACCACCACCTCTTGCTGGCCGCCGCCGGGGGCCGGCTGCTCGGCGGCGTAGGTGGTGCCCAGAGCGTAGCCGCCATAAGCCAGCACGTCAAGGTAGCGGCCCAGCACGTTGCCGCGCCGGCGCTCAGGATTCAGGCGCAAACTCAGCTCGCCCTGGGCCTGGTGGTAGGCCAGGTGCTGGTCGGCCTCGGGGTCGGTGCGGAAGGGCGCGGGGTGATTGGCGTCGGGGTTTAGCTGGTAGCGCAGGTAGCCGTAGCGCAGGTCGGCGCACAGAGCCAGCCCGCCCGTGAGGCGGCGCTTGAGGCGGCCGCCCACCAGCGTTTCGGCCGAGCCGAAGCCGTACTTCACCCCTAGGGCGCTGGCCCCCACGGCGGGCGCGTAGCCCAAATACACGTGCCCAAACCACGGCCGGTTGGGGCCGGTGCGGGGCGCAATGGTATCGGTGGCGACGTTGGTTTGCAGCAGCACCTGCTGGGCCTGCGCCGGGCGGGTACCCAGGCAGCTCAGCCAGTATACCATTATCAACATCAGGCCCCTAGGGCCAGCAGCGGCAGTAAAGCTTCGGGTCAATTTCATTCGGAATACGTACCCGTGTAGCCTTGGTAATAAACGCGCAGCACGTCGCCGCCCCGCGCCAGGCGGCGCGGCAGCTGCAGCACCAGGCGCTGGGTGGCGGCGCGCACCTCGTAGCGGCGCAGCACCCCGCGGGCGCTGGCCAGGTGCCAGTACAGCCGGGCCGGGTAGCTGGGGTAGGGCGGCAGGGCGGGCGCAGCATCGGCGGGGGCGGCCTGCTCCTGGCCCACGGGCGCCACGCTGGCGCGGGTGGGCGTGGGCGAGCCGGGCGGGCGGGCGGCCTCCTCGGTGGGGCGCAGCCAGCTGGCGGCCTCCACGCTCAGCTCGTCGTCGTCGGCCAGCAGGGGCAGCGGGCGGGCGGGCGGCAGCGTGGCCGCCGGGCGCAGCACCACGGCCACCAGCGAGTCGTGAGTGACGAAGTCGAAGGTGGGCTCGGGGGTGGGCACCGGGCCGCGCTGCCGGGCCAGCAGGCGGCCCGCGCCCGGCCGACCGTAGCCGTGGGCGTAGTCGTAGTACGGAAACAGCTCGCCGGCCTCGCGCAGCTGGCGGTACAGCTGCATGGCGGGCAGCGCCCGGCCCGCCGCCTGCCGGGCGCAGGCCGCCAGCCCCGCCACCAGCGGCGCGGCAAACGAGGTGCCCTCCACCCGCTCGTAGCCGCCGCCGGCGGTGGTCGTGAGCACAATGCCAAAGGCCGATAAATCGGGCTTGAGGCGGCGGTCGGCCGAGGGACCCACCGAGCTAAAGCTGACGTGCAAGCCGGTGGCCGGGTCGAGTCCCCCCACGGCCAGCACCGAGTCGGCATCGGCGGGCGTGCCAATGCGCACCCAGTCGTCGTCGCCGTCGTTGCCGGCCGCGCTCACCACCAGCATGCCCTTGCGGGCGGCCAGCGTGGCGGCGCGCCCCACCAGCGAGTGGCGCCCGTCCATCTGCTCGGGAAAGTAGCGCTGCTCGGTGTAGGCCAAACTCGAGCTGATGATGTCGGCGCCCTGCTGGTCGGCCCACTCGGCGGCGCGCAGCCAGGCCTCCTCCTCGCTGAAGCGCTCGCTGGCCAGGCCCTCGGTGCGAGCCAGCAGGTAGGTGGCAGCCGGCGCCAGCCCTAGGGCCGGGCCGGGGCGCAGGCTGTCGGGGCCGGGCAGGCGGCCGGCCAGGCAGCCCATTACCTCGGTGCCATGCGCGCCGCCCAGAAACACGTCGGGCCGGTTTTTCAGAAAATCGTAGGTACCCGCCACGCGCCCTTCCCTGAACAGACCCGCAAACGCCGGGTGCCGGTCGAGCCCCCGAAAGCCTACGTCGAACACGGCCACGCGCACGCCTTTGCCCGCCAGCCCGGCGCGGCGCAACTCGGCGCGGCCCAGGGCCGCCGTTTGTTGGCGGGCCAGCAGGTAGTCGGCCGGGCTCACGAAGGCCGCCCGGCTGGCCGCCGCCGCTGGGCTGGCGGCCGAAGCAGCTGCCGCTGAGACAGCCGGCCCAGGCCAGGAAGCAGTAGGTGAAGTCTTAGTTTCCCTACCCTGGTTAACCTTATCACTACCAGCCTTATATCGGGCTGGCAGCAGGCGCTGGGCCAGGGGCCAGGCGCGCACCTCGGCCACGCCCGGCAGCTGGCGCAGGGCGGCGGCCTGGGCGGGCGTGGCGCGGCACGCCGCCCCGTTGAGCCAGCGGCTGACGACGGTGAGCGTATCGACGTGGGCGCGCACGGCGGCCACGTAGGCGGGGCGCACGGGCAGGTCGGTGGCTTCTAACAAGGGCAGGCCCTGGGCGCGGCGCCGGGCCAGGGCGGCCGGGCTGAGGCAGCGGGCGGCGCGCGGCCCTAGGGGGGCTTTATCGCAAAAGGCTACCCAGTAGCGGTTAGAGCTGCCCGTGGCACCGGGGGCTACCTGGCTGCGGCCAGGCCGGGGGGCCAGGCACCCCAGCAGCAACACCCCGAAAACGTAAACTTGACCGCGCATAGGCAGCAAAAGTATTGGCCAAGTACGCTTCGCACCGCTGCCGGGGTGGTAACCTGCGCCTTGGCCCGCTCGTTTAGCCCTTTCAAGCCGCGGCACGTGCCCTGGCGGCTTGTTTCTCACCCTTCTCTAACTCACCTTTCTTACTATGACTATTCCCTTCAAATCGGGGCTGGCGGTGCTGCTGGCCAGCAGCCTGCTTGGGCTGACGAGCTGCAATAAAAAAGAAATTGCTGCCCTGCAGCAGCAAAACGCCGACCTGACCCGGCAGAATACCGACCTGAGCCGCACCCGCGACCAGCTGCAGGCCGATAAGAACGCCCTGCAGCAAGCCAAGAACAGCACCGAGGCCAACCTCAACCAGACCCTGCTCAGTAAAAACAACCAGCTCAACCAGCTCAACCAGACCCTAGGGGCTACCGAGCAGGACCTGGCCGGCAAAAACGCCCGCGTGGCCGAGCTGCAGCGCGTGCTGGCCGAGAAGGAGGCCGCCACCAACGCCCTGCGCAAGAAGGTGGCCGACGCCCTGCTCGGCTTCAACAATCAGGACCTGCAGGTGAACGTCAAAAACGGCAAGGTGTACGTGTCGCTCAGCGAACAGCTGCTGTTTAAATCGGGCTCGACCAAGGTAGACCCCAAGGGCCAGGACGCTTTGGTAAAGCTGGCTAACGCTTTGAAGGACAATAAGGACATCAACGTGCTGGTGGAAGGCCACACCGACAACGTGCCCATCAAGGGCGTGGTGAACGGGGCCAAAGACAACTGGGACCTGAGCGTACTGCGGGCCACCGAAATCACCCGCCTGCTGACGGCGGCTGGCCTCGACCCGGCGCAGGTGACGCCCTCGGGTCGCGGCCAGTACATGCCCGTGGTGGCCAACGACACGCCCCAGGACAAAGCTCTCAACCGTCGCACCGACATCGTCCTCACGCCCAAGCTCGACGAGCTGTTTTCGATTCTGAACACGAACTAGGACCGCGGATTTAACGGATTTAACGGATTTCGGGGATACGCCCGCTGCGCGGGCTGGCTACGCGGGTGGCGCGTTGGGTACGCGGCGAGTTGACTGCGCTATGCTTGGCGGATTCAACGGGTCTTTTTTGTAGTAATAGTTTTTCAAGCCAAAGCCGGGCCTGCGCGGGTCCGGCTTTTTTATAGTCTTAGCTGACCTTCTTACCTGATGTCTACTTCTCTTCTAGGCTGGCTGCGCACCGGCGCCTTGTATTTGGTGGCCCTGCTGGGTACGGTGTCGGTGGCCGCCACGCTGCTCTCGCTGCCCGCCAATACGCCCGAGTGGTGGCTAAAATTGCTGGATTTTCCGCGGGTGCAGACCCTACTGGTGGCGCTGGGCTGCCTGGTGCTGCTGCCGCTGCTGGCCCGGCGCTGGCACTGGGGCACCTGGGCGCTGGCGCTGGGCCTAGGGTCGGCGGCGGGCCTGCAAGCCTCCATCGTGCTGCCCTACTCGCCGCTGGTGCCGCTAGCCGTGGCGCAGGCCACGCCCGCCCAGGCAACCCACCGCGCGGCTACCCTGCGCCTATTCGAAGCCAACGTGCTGCAGTCCAATCGCCACGCGGCGGACCTGCTGCGCCTGGTGCGCCAGCAAAACCCCGACGTGGTGCTGCTCGAAGAAACCAACGCCTGGTGGGCCCACGCCGTCGATTCGCTGGGCCAAGCGTACCCCTACCACATGCTGTGCCCGCTGCCCGATACCTATGGCATGCTGCTGTATTCCAAATACCCGCTCAGCGATACCGTACGGCGGTTTTTGCAGCACCCCAACGTGCCCTCCTTCTACGCCAACGTGCAGCTGCCCAGTGGCCAGCGCTTCTACCTGTGCGCCGTGCACCCGGTGCCGCCCGTGCCCAGCGAACACCCCTACAACAAGCACGAGCGCGAGGCCGAGCTGGTAAAAGTGGGCCGCCTGCTGCAGGCGCAAACCCAGGGTCCCGGCCTGCCCACGCTGGTGGTGGGCGACCTCAACGACGTGGCCTGGGCCCACACCACACGCCTGTTTGAGAGCCAAGCCAACCTGCACAGCGTGCGGGTCGGCCGCGGCCTCTACGCCACCTTCGATGCCAAAATCCCTTTGCTGCGCTGGCCGCTCGACCACGTATTCGTCAGCTCGCAGTTTCGGGTGGTCGAGCTAAAGCGCCTCGCCTACTTTGGTTCCGACCATTTCCCCCTCTACTGCGAGCTGGCGCTGGAGTGATACTTAATGAGTAACGGTTAGTGAGTAGTGAGTAACAGCCAGTTGTCATGGCGAGCGCAGCGAGGCAATCGCAACCTGGACGACCCTAGGCGGTAATCGTGCTGGTGCGCTTATCACGCCAGCTCATACAGCGGGCATATCCCCGCAATTCGTTAAATCCGCGATTAAAGGCCATACTTGCCTAGCAAATAAATGAGGCTGGCCATGGCGGCGCCGCCCAGCTCCAGCTCGCGGCGGTTCACCTTGTCGAAGGTGTCGGCCGCCGTATGGTGGATGTCGAAGTAGCGCTGCGAGTCGCACTTGTAGCCGAAGAGGGCAGTGGGGTGCACGGCGGCCACCAAGGGCTCCACGTCGGTGCCGGCGTGGCCGGGCGTAAGCTGGCCGGCCAGGTAGGGCGCTAGCAGCGGCTGCCAGGCGGCTACCTTGCGCAGGTTGGCCGGGGCAGTTTCGGCCGTGAAGCCCCTAGGGGTGAAGCCGCCGCCGTCGCTCTCGATGGCCGCCAGGTGGGTTTCGTGGTTTTGCTGGGCCAGCTGGGCGTACTTCTCGCCGCCGCGGGTGCCGTTTTCCTCGTTCATAAACAGCACGGTGCGCACGGTGCGCTCGGGGCGCAGGCCGGCGGCCTTCAGCAGGCGCAGGGCCTCCATGCTTTGCACCACGCCGGTGCCGTCGTCGTGGGCGCCCTGGGCCAGGTCCCACGAGTCGAGGTGGCCGCCCACGGTGACAATCTGCTCGGGGTGGGTGGCGCCCTTGATTTCGCCCACCACGTTATAGCTGGTCACGTCGGGCAGGGTTTGGCAGCTCATGGTCAGCTCCACCTCCAGCTTGGGGTCGGCTTGCAGCAGTTGGCTGAGTTGGTCGGCCCCTAGGGTGCTGAGCGCGGCGCCGGGCACCTGGGTGGGCGTGTCGCCGTACTGGGTAGTGCCGGTGTGGGGGTAGTTGTCGCGGGCCGAGGTGAGCGAGCGCACCAGCGCGCCCACGGCGCCCCGGCGGCCGGCCTCGGCGGGACCGGCGCGGCGCTGGTCGCCGGCTTCGCCGTAGGCGCGGCCCTGCTCGATGTAGGCGTCGTTGAAGGGACGGTTGAAGAAAACGAACTTGCCGCGCACGGCCGCGTCGGGCAGCGCCTTCAGCTCGGCCAGGCTTTTTACTTCAATTACCCCGGCGCGCAGGGGCTTGCTGCCGGGCGTGGCCACCGAGCCCCCGAGGGCGCACACGGCCAGCGGCAGGCCTTTGCCCTTATTGCCAAATACGAGGGCTTTTTCCTTGGCCCCGCGCACCCAGTGCGGCACCTGGCACTCCTGCAAGTACACGCGGTCGTAGCAGCCGGCTTTTTCCATCGTCAGCTTGCCCCACTCCACGGCCTTGGCCGCCCCGGCCGAGCCCGCGAGGCGCGGGCCAATCTGCTCGCAGAGGTAGCGCAGGTTTTCGTAGCTCTGGCCGCGCAGCAGGGCCTCGTCGTAGATTTTGCGGATGGCCAGCGAGTCGGCCGTGTTGGTAGCCGCCGCAGATTGGGCCATTTGGGCGCTAGCGGGGCCTAGGGCCAGCAGGCCGCCCGCCAGCAGCAAGGAGGAAAGAAGTCGCATGGGCGAAGAAGTGCCGAAAAAGGTGTTCGGCCAAAAGTACCAGCCCAGCGGCGTTTTTTCCTACTGGCCGCGCCACAAGCCCCGCTCGCGCAGCATCCGGGCCACGGGCGAAGTCGGGCGCAGCAGGGGCTGCAGCTCGCGGTAAGGCACCGGCACCGAGAGGATGATAGCGCCCCCGTCGGTCAGCTGGGCCAATTCGTCGATGTTGTACAAGAAAGCTATACCATTTTCCTCCAAACTAAAGTCGCTTGGCAGCGGAGCGAGGTTGTCGGCGCGGGCCGGCACCGCCAGGCCCGGCGTAGGCGTTAGGTCGGGGTTGTCGTCGTGCAGAATATGCTGGGTAATAAGCCGCTGCAGCAGCGCATCAGCGCCGGTGCGAAAGACGTCGGCCATTGTACTTACGTGGCCGGTGCGCAAGTCGTACACCGTAGCGCTTTGCCCATGCCCGGGCCGAGCGCCACCTTCGTATTCATCCGTCCAGGCCCCACTCCAGGCTAGCAGCCCGTAGTCGTTGTAATCGACCTGCAAGGATTCGCTGTGGTAATTGCAGCCGTTTTCTTTGGCCTGTGCCCGCACTAGCTGGCGGCGCTCGCGGGGCACCGGGCACTGGAGCGCCCCTAGGCTACGGCGCAGCGTATCGGGGCCAAGCAAGTGCAGAAACGGCAGGTCGTAGCCGTTCGGCGCATTTTCAAGGCGGGTACGGTATTCCTCCTTGGTTTCTTCTTCATAGTGCTCAAGCTGGCAAGGCAGCACCACGCTTTCTCCCAGCACCTCGTAGCGCACGGCCATCAGGTGTCCCCGCCCATCGGTGTAGTCCTCGCGCAATTCAAACGGCAACTGCTTACCAGCCGGGCTCGTCCAAGTACCACTGAGCAGCGGCCCCGCTGGCTGGGTGGCCTGCCAAGTGCCTGTTGCTCTGGCGCTGGCCGATTCTCGCAGCTGCAGCGGCTGCTGGGGCTGGTAGGTGCCCTTGGCCGCTAGGTTCAGCAGGCCGCCAGTGGCCTGCCCGTAGTAATAGCTGCCGGTGCAGGCCAGCTTCTTGCCGTGGTACGCTTCGGTAGAATCAATAGTCAACACCACCGTCACCGGCCGGCCACCTACCCTGCCCCGGTAGCGGTGGTAGCCGGTGAAGGGCGGGGCTGCGGCAACGGGGGCTGCGGTGGGCGCAGTAGCCCTAGGCACCGCCGCTTGAGGCGGGTGCGCCGGTGGGGTGGCCGTTGTGTTGCCGGGTTCGGCGTGGCAGCCGGCCAGCAGCGGCAGCGCGCCGGCTAGCAGCGCACGGTAGAGGTTTTTCACTTCCGCAAGCTACAGCTTGGCTTCGAGGTGCTTGCCGTAGTGGCTTACTTCCAGCTTGGCGGGCTTGCCGTCGCGCAGGGTCACTTTGTAGAGGTTGCTGTATTCGTCGTCCGGTATGTCGGCCACCGCCTCGCGCACCCCTAGGGCCGCTAGCAGGGGCAGCAGCGTATTGGAGTGGCCCACTACCACCACCGTCTGGCCGGCGTACTCCTGGCCGATGCGAGTGGCCAGGGCGGCGGGCTCTTTGGCGCTGTACGTCAGCGGGGTAAGGTGCAGAGCCTGGGCCAGCGGGGCCAGCGTGGCGCGGGTGCGGCGGGTGTCGGTAGTGAAGAGAGCGGCGGGGCGCTCGCGGGTTAGGCGGTCGGCCAGGGCTTGGGCGCGGGCCTCGCCGGCAGTCGTCAGCAGCGGGTCGGCCAGGCCAGGCGTGATGTCCTTTTCGCCGTGGCGCACGAGGTAGACGACGGTGGGCGGCGCGGCGGGCAGGGCGGCAGCTAGGGCTATCAGCGGCAGCAACCCTAGGGCTAGTGAGAGCAACCAGTTTTTCATAAGTAGTTGGCAAAATAAAGCTGCCCCGCGCAGTACCGCTAAAAGCTTACTTCAAAAAAAATCTTCATCTTCATTAAATGAACAGCAAATCTTCATCTTCATTTAACCCGTAGTGCCCGAACGTTGCGTCATCATTCCTCCTTCATTTCCCTTGTCCCATGCACGTATTGCTGGTTGAAGACGAAAAAAGCCTGCACCAAGAAGTGCGGCAGTTCCTGACCCAGGCGCAGTACCTGGTCGATTCGGCCTATACCTACGCCGAGGCGTCGGAAAAGCTCTACGTCAACTCCTACGACTTCGTACTGCTCGACCTGGGCCTGCCCGGCGGCGACGGCCTGGAGCTGCTGCGCGAGAGCCGCCGCAACGAAAAGCAGGAGGCTTCCTTCATCATCCTCACCGCCCGCGGCGCCCTCGACGACCGCATCAAAGGCCTCGACCTGGGCGCCGACGACTACCTGCCCAAGCCCTTCTCGCTGCTGGAGCTAACCAGCCGCATGCAGGCCATCACGCGCCGCAAGTTTGGCCTCAAGCGCTCGGAAATAGCCTTTGGCGACGGCTTTGTGATGGACGTGACGGCCCGCACCGTGCGCCACGGCGGCCCCGACACGCCCGAGGTGCCGCTCACCAAAAAGGAGTTTGACTTGCTGCACTACCTGCTGCTGCACCGCAGCCGGGTGCTCACGCGCCTGCAGCTGGGCGAGCACCTCTGGGGCAACGTGCTCGAAGACGACTCCGACTCGAACTACATCGACGTGCACATCAAGAACGTGCGCAAGAAGCTGGCCCAGTTCGGCTCGGCCGACTTCATCGAAACCGTGCGCGGCATCGGCTACCGGGCGGTGTAAGGGCCCTAGGGGTCAGCCCACCTAAATAAAGAACGTCATGCTCATCTGGTGTCCGCTTGTCGAAGCATCTCTACCAAACAATACAGCGCGGTAGAGATGCTTCGACAAGCGGACACCAGATGAGCATGACGTTCTTTTGTGTTACTCGATTATCCAGAAAATGAGACTCGAAACCAAACTGGGCTTATTCAACGGCCTCTCGAAGCTGCTGCTGGTGGTGCTGGGGGCACTTATTATTCCGCCTGTGGTGCAGCGCGTGGCCATTGCCCACACCGACCAGCGCCTGCACGACAAGAAGCGCGAGCTGCTGCGCTTTATTGACCGCGACGGCCTGACCAATTTCCTGCGCGTCGAGCAGAACGAGTCGTATGCCGACTACAACATTCTCAAGCAGGAGTACATCACCATTACGCCCCTGCCGGCCTACCCCGCCGGGCCCGAGGGCGCGGCCACCGAGCGCATCTTCGAGGAGCCCCGGCAGGTAGACCAGGAGGTGGAGGATTTCCGCATTCTGAGCTACGTGGCGCCGCTGCGGGTGCCGCCCGCCGGCCCTGGGGGCACCGCCGACGGCAGCACCCCTAGGCGCTTCCGGCTCGAAATCGGCTCGTCGCTGGCCACCGTGGAACTGCTCACCGACACGCTGCGCCGGCTGGCGCTGTGGGTGCTGGTGCTGGGGGCCGTGCTCACGGTATTCACCGACGCGGCCTTTGCCCACTACCTGCTGGGGCCCCTGCGCGAGCTGATTTCGCGCAAGCTGCGCGGCATTCGGCAGCCGGGCGAGTTTTCGTTTGAGCGGCTCGACACCGATACCACCGACTTCCGGCGGCTCGACGACTCGCTCTCGGCCCTGATGCGCGACTTGCAAACCTCGTTTGAGAAGGAGCGCGAGTTTATGAGTAACGTGAGCCACGAGTTGCTCACGCCCACCAGCATCTTGCAGTCGCGCTTCGAGAACATGCTGCAGGACTCTACCCTACCCGAGCCCCACGCCCAGCAGATTGTGGAAAGCCAGCGCACGCTCTACCGCCTGCGCAACACCGTGCGCACGCTGCTGCTCATCGCCAACATCGAGAATGAGCAGTACCTGCGCAACGAAAGCGTGAGCCTGACCCAGGTGACGCACGACGTGGCCGAGGAGCTGGACGACCGCCGCCAGCAGCGCGACATCGGCCTGGCCATCGACCTGGCGCCCGACTACGTGGTGCGCCGCGCCAACACCACCCTGCTGCACACACTGCTGCGCAACCTGCTCAGCAACGCCATCAAGTACAACCACGAGGGCGGGCAGATTCGAATTGTGGGGCGCCCCACCCCCAACGGGGGCTACGCCCTGCGGGTGGAAGACGAAGGCCCCGGCATCGCCGCCAAAAACCTGCCCCATCTCTTCGACCGCTTCCGGCGCTTCCACGCCACCGGCCCCAGCGCGCCCGAGGGCTACGGCCTAGGCCTGCCCATCGCCCAAACCATCGCCACCTTCCACAAGGCCACGCTGCGCGCCGAGTCGGAACTGGGGCGCGGCACGGCGTTCGTGCTGGAGTTTGAGGGGTAATGTTTGAAAACGTACTATTATGTTACGGTGCTAGCCAAATGCCAGCTTCTAACATGTCCGCTAGGTTGCCTAATGTCAAGTCTATATAGGAATTTGTGATACGGTAACGCGTCGAAAATAGCTGCCGTAAGGAGTGCAGTGGCTGCAGTCGTTCCGATGTTATATGCCTGCTCAGATTCCAGTCGGCAGGTGTTTCAATTTGAAACTCAGTTACAAAATCTTGGTAAAGCTGCAATGTATCAAGTCCGGCAATACCATAAGTTGCTTCCAAGCCTGCTTCGCGGCTAAGGGTTTTAGAAACCTGTCCTAGTCGAAGAGTCAAAAAGCTAATGAGCGGCGGCGGAATAACAATTTCCATAGTCGTTAAGACTGGTTATGGCAGAAGTACACCTAAGTTTTTAGAGTTAGTGATGCAATAGAGATGCTTCGACAAGCTCAGCATGACGGTCTATTGATTTATATAGCTACCCCGCCGCCGGCAGCGTAATCGTGAACTCGGTGTATTCCCTTTCCACACTGTCGAGCCCTAGGGTGCCGCCGTGGCCCTTGGTGATGATGTCGTAGCTGAGCGAGAGGCCCAGGCCGGTGCCCTCGCCGGTGGGCTTGGTGGTGAAGAAGGGCTGGAAAATCTTTTGGCGGATGGCCTCGGGAATGCCCAGGCCGTTGTCGCGAATCTGGAGGCAGACCTGGCCGGCGGTGCGCTGGGTACGCACCTGCACCTCGGGCTGGTAGTCGGGGCCGGCCATGCGACTTTTTTGCTGCACCGCGTAAAAAGCGTTAGTGAAGATGTTGAGCAGCACCCGGCTTACGTCCTGGGGTACCACCGCCACCGAACCCAACTGCGGGTCGAGGGCTAGGGCGAGGTGGGCCTGGAAAGCTTTGTCTTTGGCGCGGGCGCTGTGGTAGGCCAGCTGGCCGTATTCCTGCAGCAGAGCGTTGAGGTCGGTGGGCTCCTTTTGGCCGGTGCTGGTGCGGGCGTGCTCCAGCATGCCGCGCACGATGGCCGAGGCGCGGTGCCCGTGCTGGCTGATTTTGTGCAGGTTCTGGCGCACGTCGGTCAGCAGCTCGGCTTCCAGCGCTGGGTCGGGGCTGGGCTGCTGGCGGTGCTCCAGCAGCTCATCCACCAGCTCGGCGCTCACCTCCGAGAAGTTGTTGACGAAGTTGAGCGGGTTCTGGATTTCGTGGGCGATGCCGGCGGTTAGCTCCCCTAGGCTCGCCATTTTCTCGCTTTGCACTAGCTGGTTTTGGGCAGTTTGCAAGTCGGCCAGGGCAGTTTGCAGCGTTTCTTTCTGCTCGTTGAGCTGGGCGTTGGCGCGGCGCCGGGCGCGGTTGCTGCGGCTCAGCACGAAGGCCACCAGCCCCAGCACCGCCACCAGCGCCCCCAGGCCCAGCACGAACTGCTGCTGGCGGCGGGCGCCCTGCTCGCGCAGCAGCCGCTCCTTAGTCAGGCGCTGAATCTGGGCTTCCTTGCGCAGCAGGTTCTGGCGGTACTCTAGCGCGGCCAGGCGGCGGGTGGTGGCCTCGGCCGTGAGGCTGTCCTTGTAGGCGGTGTACTGCACGTAGTACTGGTAGGCCTTGGCGTAGTCGCCCTCCTTGGCGAAGGCCGTGCTCAGGGCCTGGCTGCGGTCGAGCTGCTTGCGGGCGGCGCGCAGCTCGCGCGCGGCCTGCGGCGTGGCCGGGCGCCCGGCTAGCAGCGTATCCAGCAGCTTGTTGGCCAGGCCGAAGCCCGGCAGCGGCAGCCGCCCCAGGGGCAGGCCCGGCGCGGCCGCCATTCCCGCCGGCAAGCTGCCGAAGGCCTGCGCCAGGCTGCGCAGCTGGCGCCGCTCGCTGCTCCCTAGGGCGCTGGCGCCCGCGGTTTCCCTGAACGGAGCTTCCTGAAACGCGGCGCCGGCGTTCATGGCGTTACCCAGGGCCTGCATCAGCGGGGCGTAGAAGTCGGCCAGCTCGGACGAGCGGCGGGCCAGCTGGCTTTGCTGCTGGCCCACCCGCCCCAGGGCCCAGCTGGCGTCGGCCACGTCGCGCAGCTGCGCGGCCAGTTGGGTGGCTTCCTGCAAGTGGGCGGCGGCCTGCGCGGGCTGCACCGGCTGCTGGGCGGCGGCCAGCTGGCTCAGGGCCACCACCTGCCCGGCCGCGTAGTTCAGCTGGCGGGCCTGGGTTAGCAGCGAGTCGGCCGCGGCGGGGTTGGTGAGGCTACTCTTGGCCAGCGCCCTTTTCAGGTTCGTAATGGGCTGGACGGGGCTAACCGCTTCGGCCGAGCGGGTGAACAGGGTGCCCCCGTCTTCGCTGCGGAAGGTGATGGCGCCGTTGACGGTAGTGGCCTTGAGCAGGGCGCCGCCCTCGCCCACGGTGGCGTCTACCTGCTGCATACTACCCATTCGCACCACGGGCAGGCCGGTGTAGAAGCGGCCGTTGGTGGTATTCATCAGCAGGCGGGCCGAGTAGCCGGCCGGCATTCGCCACGAGATGTCGCCGTTGGCAGTGCGCACGTCGAGGCCCTCGCCCGTCCAGGTGCGGCCGGTCAGGGCCACGATTAGGTTGCCGTTGCTGAGGCTGCCCGTCACCTGCCCCCCTAGGCTGCCGAGGTAAGCGTTGCCGTTGCCGCCCTGAAACGCCAGGCGGCCCTGCAGGTTTTCGAAGCGCAGGTTGCCGCCGGCACTCGTCACCACCAGGGCCGTTTGGCGGGGCACAAACACCTCGTAGCGCACGAGGTATTCGCCTTCCTGGCTGGGCAGCGCAGTGCGCAGCGCGTTGCCAGCGGCCGTGATGCCCACGGCCTGCACCCGCGCCTGGGCCTCGGCCTCGGTGCCGCCACCGCTTTGCACCAGGGCTTTGATGCGCACGGCAGGGCCGTCCCAGCCGCGCACGGTGGTGCCCCCATTGGCGCCGCTAATAAGCAGCGGCTCCCCCGTGGGCGCGGGCATGGTCAGGTCGCGCACCTCGCAAAACTGCTGCTTGTCGCCGCCCACGCGGCTGCCGCTGCGGCAAGCCAGCGTGAAAGGCGGCTCGGGGGCGGGCGCCTGGGCCTGGGCAGCCAGGCAGCATCCTAGGGCCAGCAGCAGCGCCAGCCGAGTTTTCAGTAAGAGTACGCGCATGGGGAAGTCCGCCGCACCTGGGTAGCGGGTCGGCTTCGGCAAAGAAAGTACCGCTTAGCTGTTGCTACGTTACAAGTTCTGAACGGAAATAAGACAGAAATAAGCACGTAGCCCGCCCGGCACCGCCCCGGCCGGGACGGCACCGTCCCACTGCCCCTAGGGGGCTTGCGCGTCCTGCCGGGCTAGGGCGGTTTCGGTGAGGTAACGTAGGAGCTGGGTGGCGGTGCCGAGGGTGGCGGCGGCCAGCGGGTCGGCGAAGAGCACGTCGGTGGGGCCCTCGCCAAAATACAAGCCATCCGACACCAGCAAGGTGAGCCGCGTGACTCCCCGCGCCGGGTGCGGGCGGCGGGGCTCGGTCCAGGGGCCGATGCGGGCCACTACCTCGCGCCCGCTGGCGAAGAGGCGGTTTGTCAGCTCGTTGGCGGTAGCGTCGGTGGTGGTTTCCCAGATGAGCAGCTTGCCGGCCTGGTTGAAGTAGCGGGCAGTACCGTCGCGGAACGAAGCCAGCACGTCGAGGCCGTCTTCCAAGCCCACCTCCACGATGATGGCCAGCAGCTCCTGGCGAGCTACGGGGTGCCCTAGGGCCTGCTGGCGCCGGTAAGCCAGCAGCGCCACCCTCGGCTCGGTGCGGGGGTCGACGAGCAGCTGCTCAAGCTGCGCGAGCGGGGGCGCAGCGGCCAGCAGGACGTCGAAGGGGTAGGCGCGCGGCTGCTCGCCGCCAGTGCGGTAGAGGTCGAGGTTGTCGCAGAACAGCAGCTCGTAGAGGCGGTTGATGCTGGGGTCGGCGTAGGGGCCGGCGGGGGGCCGGCGCTTCAGAAAGTCGAATAGTCCCATGAATGGCAAGCAAGCTGACGCAAGCTACAGCAGCTTCGGGGTTGCTAGCACCCCAGCGCCGCCCGCACCTGCGCCACGCGCTCGGCCACGCTGCCATCGAGCAGGGTGTAGGCAATGCCCAGCAGGTCAAGCTGCAGTAAAATGGCGCCGTGCTGAAACTGGCGCAGCATTTCGGGTCCGCGCCAGCCATCCTGCTGAAACGGCACCGTGGGCAGGCATACGAAGGTGCGGGCGTAGCGCAGGCGGCAGGCGGCGGCCAGCGCCTGCAAGGCCGGCTCGCAGCGGCCGTAGTAATAGTAAGAATACAGGGCCGTAGTGGCGCCGTTGGTGTCGCACACCAGCCAGCCGCGGGCCTGGGGCGTGGCCGCGTCCTCCGCTTCCAGCTGCCGCCGGCCGATGTAAAGCAGGTCCTCGTAGTCGAGGCGGGCGTTTTTCTGCTCGTGCAGGGTGCGGCCAAACTCGGGCACCCAGGCAGTGCCCAAAGCCTCGGCCAAGGCCTGGGCGAGGGTGCTTTTGCCGCTGCTTTCGGCCCCCAGCAGCACCAGGCGCGGCACCGGGGCGGGCGCCACGGCCCCGTACTGCGCCGCCACGAACGGATGCAGCCCGGCCGCGGCCAACAAGGGCTGGCGCAGGTCGGCCGCCCCTAGGGCCTGGCGCAGCTCGCGGCCGCGCAGGGGCAGCTGGGTGCGGGCCTCGTCTACGCTCACGTGGGCGCAGCCCAGGTGGGCGGCCAGGCCGGGGCCGTAGGCTTCGCTGGTAAAAACTACGTCGGGCGGGTAGCCGTGCGCTTGCAGCCACTGGCGCAGGTACTCGCGCTGGGTGTGGTCGTCGGCCGCATTGGGCGGAATACCGTCGGCCTCGGTGAGGGCCACGAAGCGCACCGGCGTGCCACCCACGTGCAGGCCGGCGGCCAGCTCGTCGCCCCGGTACAGCTCGCGCAGCCAGCCGGCACGCGCGGGCGCGGGGTGCCGCGGGTCGTCGGGGCGCGCGTACACCAGCACCAGCAGCTCGGCCGCCTGGGCCGCGGCCGCTTCGAGCAGCAGCTGGTGGCCCCGGTGCGGCGGGCTGAACTTGCCCACCACGAGGCCGCGGGCGTAGCGGGAGCTAGGGGCGGGGGCGGCAGAGGGCTGGTCGGGCATGGCGGGCGCAAACGTAACGCCGCCCGCTGAAACCGCACGTCGGCCGCCAGTTGCACTGCCCGGAACTTAAACTCCTACCCCGCCGAGCGCTGCCCGATGCCAATGCGACAGCGCCTTGACTTAACGGGTAGCAGCCCCTAGGCCCAGAGCTGTAGCTGGGCCGGCGGTAGCCCCACGCTGCGCCAACCCGTATTCTTGGCGCACCAGTAGGCAGTGTAGCCACGCCCACTCACTGCACTACTGCCAAACTGAGCCGCTAGGCGCTGGTCAGGCTCGCTAGATTGTACGGACGATTAGCGGAGCCAGAACAAGGCACAACTATTCTTCACCCATAACCCAATCCAACTCCTTCCAGAACTTAAAAATTATCTTTTATATAAATCATGTTCGATACGATTCATCACGGCGAATTTGTAGCTATTACCAATCGGCAATGTTTGGTTGATTAAAGTAATTTTGTTATTATCTATAGACTGAACAGCGCATAACGCAACAATAAATGATTTATGTATTTTCATAAATTGCTTACTAGGCAGTAGAGCTTCTATACTTTTGAAGCTGATATATGCAACATGTTTGCGGCTGGTGGTGTGGATAATTACATAATTCGCCATCGCTTCAATATATATCACCTCTGCCGTTACAATTTTCTCAATCTTGTGACTGGATTTAATGAAAAAATAAGGCTTACCATCTTCTGATACAGACTTCGCTAGCGAATTCAAATAAAATTGCGCTTTGAGCACCGCCTTAAAAAAGCGTTCAAAATGAATAGGTTTTAGCAAATAATCAAGCACATTTAAGTCATAGCCTGTCAAGGCATACTCAGAAAAGGCAGTTGTCAATATTATCGCCGGAGGATTGGGTAAGCCCTTCAAAAAATCAATACCGCTCATCCTAGGCATCTGAATATCCAGAAAGATTAAATCTACTTGATGGCCATGCAGCAGCTTCCCAGCTTCTATTGCGTTTTTGCATTCTGCAACGGGATTTAAAAAATCAATCTGCTCTATATGTTCGAGCAGACCGCGGCGCGCAATAGGTTCATCTTCTACAATTAAGCAATTAATCATGATACTGCAATTTTAAGGTTACATTATATGTGCTCTCTTGTTGCTCAATGAGTAATTCGTGCTTACTGGGGTACAATAGCAGCAACCGTCTTTCTAGGTTTTTAAGTCCCATACCACCTGAAGCTAGTAATTGTTTTGTACTAAGCAGGGGGTCATATGAATTAGTAATTCTTACTACTAGAACACGTTCGCCTTCTGTACTAATGGCTAAATAAAGTTTATTCTTGCTGGCTTCAGCATAATTTGATATGTGCTTAAAGGCATTTTCGATAAGCGGCTGCATTAGTAAAGGAGCGATGTGAAAACCTGACAGCTGCTTGTCAACGAAAATCTTGATATCCGAATCTGGTTCCATGCGCAGGACTTGCATAGTCACGTAATTTTTTATATAGGCTAATTCTTGTTCGATATCGATGCGGTCAGTAGTGCATTCGTATAATTGATAGCGCATCATTTCGGCCAGCATTCCTACTGATGAACGGGCTTGTGTATTGGTCCGGTCTATTTGAAAATAAATAGTATTCATCACATTAAATAAGAAGTGGGGATTTACTTGTGCTCGCAGAAAATTAAGCTCAGTAGAAATTTTTTCCGTTTCCACTTCTAGCAGCCGTTGTTCCATGAAGAAGCGGTCGGCAATGACCTTCACAATACAGCTGGTAACAATCAGAATGAAGTCGAATAGGTGCATAGCCAGGATTAGCGACAGTACAATTTCCAGCGACCGGAACATGGGCAGACCGGTAAAAAGGTGGTATACCGCCAACGAAACGAGGTAAGTAACTACCGCATTGCTAAACGTCAAGGCGGCAATGAGGCCAACAAATTGCCATATCTGCTTTTTGTATAAATAGTTGGGCACTAAATAGTTAACGGCATAGTAGCTAGCTGGAACCGCTAGCGCTACGGCCAACATAGTGCTGAGCCATTGCGGCAATACAGGTTGTTGAGAATCATAATTGGCGAACATCATCACGAATGATACCGCCATCCAGACAACCGTGTAGAGCGCTAAACTGCGTGCGCTGAGCCTGTAAAGAGAAAACTTCATCGCCTGTAAAATTTGCGATAAAATACGCCTTATTGATTACGTGCGCCTCTCGACTTAGCAAGGCTTTTGAACCGTTCGTCACGCCAAGTACCTCGTTCGTCACGCCAGATAGCTCACTTATGTAATACACAAAATAATAATAATTTACAATCCTATTTTTGACACAAGAATCTAAAGCAATAATACTATAAAGAAAAGATAGCTAAAAGTCACGATTTCATTAAAATAAATGTATAAAATATAACATATTTTAAATATAAAATATATTACTGCTATGACTGTACACGATTCAGATAACGTACTGAATGGCATATACTAATGCAACTAGTTGCCAACTTAAATTAAATCTGAAACGACAATTACAGTAGCAGTTCAATAACGACATTTTTTTAAAATATATAATACGCCGCAAATACCTTAATTCGATTTTCAATTGATAAAATTCTAATTTGCAATAACAGCAGAAACGAATATAAAAACAATCAATTTTTCATCAAATTATATAATTAATTGTTGGCTTAACGAGAAACTGACATTAGCTATATCTCTCACCAAGAAACTGCCCTAGTCAAAGTAATTTAATCGCATTAAGAGCAAAATGACGATGAAAAAAGTTTTACTGCCAGGAATATTAGTTTTGGCCGGATTAGTCGTCCTCCTAATTTATTTTAACCCTTTTGCGACAGGTAATGTAGACGTTAAAATTCAGAACGCCAACTACATTATGCCTGCCGCTTATAAAGTCTATGCCAATCCTGATGCCCTAAATGGCGAATATTATTTCTTCAAGGCCCTCATTACCAACAATGGTGATGCCCCTTTAAAGAACCTCAAGGTTTCCTATCAGGTACCTAACTATTTAGACTGGACCGAGCTGGAAACCGTACCAATTATATATCCTGGTGAGCATCTGGTAGTTAGGTGCTATCCGCATTTCAAGGATGATATCGTCAATAAAATGACGCAATCACAAGAGAAAGGCGAAGTCAAGATTGAATACAATGGCTCGCAGGAAAAAACCAAGAGCTTTGGGTTCAATATAATGGGGCGCAACCAGTTTGTCTATACTGATATTCCGCCCGATGAAGCCACCAGCTACCCCGACATGATGCACAACACGCAGTTGCTGCCCAGTCTAGTAACGCCGGAAGACCCCGTAGTAAAGTACTACACCCAGCAGGTGCAAGAAAAACTGATGCATGGCGAGGCAGCATCAGTCAGCAATAAAAACGAAGACGCGGTTAAATTCCTAGAGGAACTCTACGCCGGAACATACCTCAGCCACATGGTATACAGTGGCACCGAAGGCATTCCGCAAAAATTGGGGGATGTGAACTCACTGGTGCAGAGTATTCGCCTACCGCGCGAAGTGATAACCGGGAATACCGGCCTCTGTATCGAGCTATCCCTATTTTATTGCAGCGTGTTGAAAGCCGCTGGCTTGCACCCTATTATCTTTCTAATACCGGGGCATGCCTATCCAGGGGTACTTGTGAATGGGCAATATTATGCCATTGAGGCCACTGGTGTAAACGGCGAAGGCTTGGGTGGCCGCTACCGGCCAGATGATGCGTTGAAAGTAGGCATGAAGAACTTGCAGACCTTCGTGCAAGCTGCCCAGCAAGGCGATTCCCGTTACATGATTATTGACGTCAATGCCTTGGAGGGCAAAGGCGTAGTACCGATGGAACTCAGGGATGATGATTTTTTGCGCAAAAAGGTGGATGAGATTGCGGTAGCTTTCAATCCGGGCGCGGCTCCGGTTGATAATCGCCCGGCGGCGGACAACGTAGGCCCGCGGGCCCAACCCGCTGTTACCCGTGCGCGCCGCAGTAGTGGTGGCGGCGGTGAGGGCCGGGGCACATCAGGTATGGCTTCCTATGCCGGAGCTATCACGTTCAATTACCCCGCCGGCTGGCAACGTTTCAACCACCCAATTGCCGGTGTGCCTGCGCTGGCCGCCCTTATCCAAGCCAACCAGTTTTCTTCCATCTCAGTCTACAACATTTCAGGGACGTCATCTCCCGAGCAGGCGGTGCAGTACATCCAGCAGCTATTGGCGCAAAATGGGCAGAGCATGCAATACCAGCGCCTAGGCGATAAAAACGGATATTTCTTCTACCAAGGCGTCACTAATTCCAGTGGCGGTCAGTTTCAATGGCAAGCTGTATTTCGCCAAGCTACGGGGGGGATATCTGGCATAGCGTGTGGCAGTTCAAATTACGGCGCCATGGCCAACATCTATAGTTCAATCTTCTCAACCGTGCGTTAAGAGCGAGCACCATGAAAAAGCTGTTTTTAGCCGTAATGCTGACCTGTTTTTCTTCGCTGCTGTTTGCGCAGGAAATAAAACCGATAAAGCAGAATCTCACGTTCAATATCGACAACCTCGGTGACGGTCATATTGAATTAGCTATCAGCTTTACCGCCGCCCAGTGGGATAATTTTAAACGGGTAATGGGCAATAACACGGATTTGCTCAAGCGTCAGATGGAGCGAACCTTGCCTTCCTATTATTTGCAAAACTTCGCTTATAAGGAAGATGCCATGAACCGCAGCTACGTACTGTCATTTGATGCCCTAGGCATGGCCAAAGTGAATGATGACGGCTTGTGGCAGCTTGATTTGGACATGAAAAAGCCAGATATTACCAAGCTGAGTGATAATGTCTATACACTTACTTCTAACTATAATGCGCAAGGCGCCTTAATTCAGCAAGTTGCAAAGGTAGTTATGCCAGCTGCGGGCTCTGATTTTAAACAGGGCGAGGATTCATTCGGCAAAGCTATTTTCACTTATAGCCTCAGTCCGGATACACATGGTACCAGGTTGCTGCTGCTCGTTTTGGGAGTATTGCTAGTCGCGGCTGGATTAGCTTGGCACTTTGTCTCGGCTCGCAAACTCGTGAGCAAAAACACCCAACTTGTATAAAATCATAGCTGAAACGGAGATAGGTTTTGTCAAATAGTTTAGGATAAGCCAAGCAGCACGAAAAACTAGCGCGCCAACCGCGAAGCACAACTAAAACGCGCGAAACTGCCCCTACGGGCGAGCAACTCCCACCACGCGCAGCCGTGCCGCGCCACCTAAAAAAGTATTAGTGGATTCGGCACGTCCGCTACGGGCCAGAAAGATTTTTCCGGCGCGGGCCTAATATCGCAGCCGCGGGCGCCGGCCGGCCTTAAGGCACCGGGCGCGGAAACCCGCGCTTACCGTTCGGCCGCCGTATGTCATTGCCCCTTGTTTGTTTCGAGCACGTCACCGTCCGCGACCGGGACCGGGTGCTGCTGCCCGACCTCAGCCTGCGCCTCGACGCCGGCCAGCATTTGGCCCTCACGGGGCCCAGTGGCGCCGGCAAAAGTGCCCTGCTGGCGGCCCTGGCCGGGGTGCTGCCCGCTACGGGTGGCCGCGCCGCGTGGCCCCAGCTGGCGGCCGAGGCCCGCGCCCTGCCCCCAACCCCGGCGGGCGTTGCCGCCTCGTGGCAGCGGCTGGTGTGCCTGGTGGGGCCTAGGGCCCCGTTTCGGGCCCGGCCCGGCCAGAGCGAGCTATACTACCAGCAGCGCTACGACGCCACCGCTGCCCAGCAGGTGCCCACCGTGCGCGAGCACCTGGCCGCCCAGCCGGTAGCCCCGCCCAGCGCTGGCCCACCCGCCTGGGAATTGCCCGCCGTGGTGGCGCTGCTGCGCCTCGAAGCGCTGCTCGACCAGCCCCTGATTCAGCTTTCCAACGGCGAAACCAAGCGCCTGCGCCTGGCCACGGCGTTGCTGCGCCAGCCCCGCCTCCTGCTGCTCGACAACCCCCTGGTGGGCCTGGATGCCGCCAGCCGGGCGGGCTTCGACGAGCTGCTGGCGGCCGTGGCGGCCCGCGGCACCACGCTGGTGCTGGCCACCGCCCCGGCCGAGGTGCCGGCCCTGGCTATCCACGTGGCCGAGCTGGCCGCTGGCCGCCTGGTGGCCCTAGGGCCCCGCGCCGCCTACCAGCCGGCCGCGCCGCCCCCGCCGCCCCTCCCCGACCTGGCTGCCTTGCGGGCGCTTTGGCAACCCACCGCCGCGCCGGCCGACCCGCTCCTCCAGCTCGAAAACGTGACCGTGCGCTACGGCGAGCGCCTGGTGCTGGATAACCTCAACTGGGCAGTACGGCCCGGCGAGCGCTGGGCTCTGCGCGGGCCCAACGGCTCGGGTAAAAGCACGCTGCTGAGCTTGCTCAACGGCGACAATCCCCAGGCCTACGCCCAGCGCATCTGGCTGTTTGGGCGGCGGCGCGGCACCGGCGAAAGCATCTGGGACGTGAAGCGGCAGCTGGGTTTTGCCTCGCCCGAGCTGCTGCAATACTTCCCAGGCGCGCCCACTTGCCTGCAGGTAGTGGCCTCGGGCCTGACCGACACGCTGGCCCTAGGGCGCCCCACCGCTGCCCAACTAACCCTGGCCCAGCGCTGGCTGGCCGTGCTGCACCTGGCCGATTACGCCGCCACGCCCCTGCGCCAGGCGCCCGCCAGCGTGCAGCGCCTGTGCCTGGTGGCCCGCGCCCTCAGCAAGTGCCCGGCCCTGCTGCTGCTCGACGAGCCCGCCCAGGGCCTCGACGCCGGGCAGCTCGCGTATTTCCGCGCCGTGCTCGACGCTATTTGCCAAGCCACTGACGTAGCCCTGGTGTACGTCAGCCACCTGCCCGACGAGTTTCCGGCCAGCGTGACGCGGGAACTGCAACTAGGATATTAGTCAGTTTCAGTTATCCAGAACGTCATGCTGAGCTTGCCGAAGCATCTCTACCGCGCCGCCTAGGGATTGTTCGGTAGAGATGCTTCGGCAAGCTCAGCATGACGTTCTGGATAACTGAAACTGACTAATACCTCAGCAGCTCCCCTAGGGCCACCGACACCTTGGCGGCGCTGGGCAGCATTTGCTTTTCCAGCTCCACGTTGAGCGGAATGGCGGGCAGATTGGCAGCGCCCAGGGTGAAAACGGGCGCGTCGAGCTGGCGGAAGCAGTGGCGCTGGATGCGGCCGGCCAGGCTCTCGGCGAAGCTGTTGAGCAACGGCTCCTCGGTGAGCACCAGGGCTTTGCCGTGGCGGCGCACGGCGGCCTGCACGGCGTCCCAGTCGAGGGGGTTGAGGGTGCGCAGGTCGAGCACCTCCACCCGGCCGGGGTAGTCGCGGCTGGCGGCGCGGGCCCAGTGCACGCCCATGCCGTAGGTGATGACTACGCAGCTTTCGCCGCCGCTCACCCTGGCCGGGTCGGCGGCCTGGGCCACGGCGGCCACCCCTAGGGGGATGACGTAGCCCGCGGCCGGCTCCGGGGTTTTGGCGTCTTCGGTGCCGGGCACCTTGCTCCAATACAGACCTTTATGCTCGAGCAGCACCACGGGGTTGGGGTCGAGAAAGCTGGCCCGCAGCAGGCCCTTCATGTCGGCCGCGTTGCTCGGATACACCACCTTAATGCCCCGGATGGTGAGCAGCGTGCTTTCGATGGAGCCCGAGTGGTAGGGCCCGCCGCCGCCGTAGGCCCCCACCGGCACCCGAATCAGGGTGCTCACCGGAAACTTACCCATGGTCAGGTAGCAGCTCTTGCTGATTTCCTCCACTAACTGGTTGAGCGCCGGCCAGATGTAGTCGGCAAACTGAATTTCGACGATGGGCCGGGCACCCACCGCGCTCATGCCCGCCGTGCTGCCCACGATGTAGGCCTCCTGAATGGGCGTGTTGAACACGCGCCGGTCGCCGTACTTCTTGGCCAGCAGCGCCGCCTCGCGAAACACCCCGCCCAGCTCGCCGCCCACATCCTGGCCGTAGAACAGCGCCTCGGGAAATTCGCGCAGGATGTCGTCCACCGCGTGCAGGGCGGCATCTACCATCAGGGATTTTTGGGCGCCGGCGGGGGCGCGCTCGCCGGCCTCCTCAGTTACGGCGGGCGGGGCAAACTCGTGGTCGGCGAAGGTGGCCGGGTCAGGGTCGGGCGCGGCCAGGGCGGCAATCCAGTCGGCCTGCACGGTGGCGCGGGCCTCGGCGGCCAACTCAGTCAACTCCTGCTCGGGCACCCCTAGGGCCAGTAGCTGCTGGTGCAGGCGCGGCAGGGGGTCTTGCTGCTGGTGCTCGGCTAGGTTGGGGCCGCGGTACCACTCGCGGCGCACGCCGCTGGTGTGGTGGCCCAGCAACGGCACGCGGGCGTGCACCAGCACCGGCCCGCGCCGCTGGCGGGCGTGGGCAAAGGCATCGGCCAGGGTTTCGTAGCTGGCTACGAAGTCGGCCCCATCCACCTGCAAGCGGTGCAGGCCTGGAAAGCCGGCCGCCAGCTCGTAGGCGTTCATGGCGCGCATTTCGCGCCCGGTGGCCGAAATGCCCCAGTCGTTGTCCTGCACCAGATATACGATGGGCAGCTGGTGCAGCACGGCCATTTGCAGGGCCTCGCTCACCTCGCCCTCCGTCATGGCCCCGTCGCCGATGGAGCAAAGGACGATGGAATTATGAATTACTTCGCTTGGCGCTTCGAGATTCTGAGCGCCTGCCAATTCATAATTCCCTTCTAAATACTTGATGCCCTGCGCCATGCCGGTGGCCGGAATAGCCTGCATGCCAGTGGCCGAGCTGTTGTGGGGCATGGTGGGCAGGCCGGGGCGGCGCAGGCTGGGGTGGGCGTAGTAGCTGCGCCCGCCGCTGAAGGGGTCGTCGGCCTTGGCCAGCAATTGCAGCAGCAGCTCGTAGGGGCGCAGGCCCAGGCCCAGCAGCAGGGCATCGTCGCGGTAGTAGGGCGTGGCGTAGTCGTGGCCGGTGAGCAGGAAAGCGGCGGCGAGCTGCACGGCCTCGTGGCCGCGGGCGGTGGCGTGCACGTAGCGGGCGGCAATGGCTTTCTGGGCTTCGTAGAGGGCCGCCAGCTCGGCGGCGGTGTGCATGAGCAGGTAGGCGCGGCGCAGCAGGGCGCTGGTAGGCACCACCGGCGCGGGCGCGGGGGTAGCCGGGGCGGCAAAAGCGGCGGCCGCCGTAGCGGCAGCCGCGGCCAGCCGAGCCGAGGCCGCGTCGGTGGGCTCGCTAGTCAGAAACGGGGGCATTCGGGGGCAGGAAAACAGGGGGAGGAAGGGCAGAACCCAAAATTACGCCTGCTGCCGACCTTTGCAGTTCAATGAGCAATGAGCAGTTAGGCCTACCGCCTACTTTGCCAGTTAGCTTAAACGTGCTGGCACTCCCTAGGCGGCGGTTTGCCGCCCAGACCAAGCCATGCTCTTTATTGCTCATTGCTCATTGCAAATCACTCATTCCTAATGACTCGCCACGATATTGCCGCCTGGCTCCAGGCTTTTCAGAACCGCCTCTGCCAGCAGCTCGAGGCGGCCGACGGCGGCCCGGCCCGCTTTGGGCAGGACGACTGGGAGCGGCCCGGCGGCGGCGGCGGCCATTCCAGGGTGCTGGAGGGCGGCGCCATTCTGGAAAAGGGCGGCGTGGGCTTTTCACAGGTGGAGGGCGAGTTGAGCGAGGCTGCCGCCCGCCAGCTGCACCTGCCCAACCCGCACTTCTTTGCCACCGGCGTGTCGGTCGTTTTGCACCCGCGCAGCCCTCGGGTGCCCATCATCCACATGAACGTGCGCTACTTCGAGGCCGGCAACGGCGAGGCCTGGTTTGGCGGCGGCATCGACCTGACGCCCATCTACGTGGACGAAACCCAGGCCCGGCGCTTCCACCAGCAGCTTAAGGCGGTGTGCGACCGCCACAACCCTAGCTACTACCCGCGCTTTCATAAATGGGCCGACGACTACTTCTACCTGCCCCACCGCCACGAAACGCGCGGCGTAGGCGGCATCTTCTTCGATAGGCTGACAGTGGGCCAGGACGGCACCGTGGAGCAGCTCTTCGCCTTCGTGCAAGACGTAGCCGAGCTGTTCGGGCCCTTCTACGTGCAGCTGATGCGCGAAAACGTCGCCCTGCCCTACGGCGCGCCCGAGGAAGCCTGGCAGCAGCTGCGCCGCAACCGCTACGCCGAGTTCAACCTGGCCTTCGACCGCGGCACCCGCTTCGGCCTCGAAACCAACGGCCGCACCGAAAGCATCCTTATGAGCCTGCCCCCCCGCTGCGGCTGGCACTACAACCCCGCCCCGCCCGCCCCCGGCACGCCCGAGGCCACTACCCTAGCCTGGCTGCGCAAGGGCGTCGAGTGGGTGTAAAGGGTTATGCAAAGAGCAAAAAGGCGGTCATGCTGAGCTTGCCGAAGCATCTCTACCGAACAATGCGGCTCGGTAGAGATGCTTCGGCAAGCTCAGCATGACCGCCTTTTTTGCTCATCTAATCCAAGCCTAGTGTAATCGCTTCGTAGTCTCGCAATGACAGAATTTTTACGCTCCCTCACCGACCTCGACCACCGCCTACTGCTGGTCATCAACCACGCCCGCGCGCCGGCCCTAGACCGGGTGATGACCTTTGCCTCGCAAATAAAGGTGTGGTTTCCGTTCTATGCCCTGCTGCTGGGCTGGCTCGTGTACCACTTCCGGCGGCGGGCGGCGCTGCTGGTGCCGCTGCTGGCCGCCACCGTGGCCCTGGCCGACAGCATCACCAGCCGCATCTTCAAGCCCTGGGCCGCCCGCCCGAGGCCCTGCCACGCCGCCGACCTGGCCGCGCAGCTTTACCTGCCTGATGGCTGCGGCGGAGCATTCGGCTTTATGTCATCGCACGCCGCCAATGCCATAGGCCTGGCCGTTTTTCTGCTGTTCACGCTGCCCGCCGGTCGCTTCCGCCTGCTCAAAGCGGGCGTGTTTCTGTGGGCGCTGGTCATCTCCTACAGCCGCGTGTACCTGGCCGCCCACTACCCGCTCGACGTGCTGGGCGGCTGGCTGGTGGGCGCCACCCTAGGGGCTGGTGCCGGCTGGACGTTCCGGCGCTGGGATGGGCGGGTGGTGGCTAACTGAAATCAGTAGCTTATTAACCCGGAAGCAGGTCAAATTTATTGCTCCCTACTCTTCGCTCAAGCTCTGAGCCGACGGGGTAATCTAAGTACGCGATAATCGCCGGCTCATAGTTGGCAATTGTGTTCACGTCATACACTTCCGAATAGGCCAAATTATCCAGATAGGCTTGGTCTTCCGTTCCCGCGAAGAATCGCCAGCCACTATCAAGTTCGTTGTGCGGTTCCTCTCGATACATGTAGCCTAGGGGTTCTCCATCTACTGTAATTCTATCCGTAGCAATGCACCCTCCATACCCGCTTACTAAATCGACAATCTGCTCTGAGTGCAGCTTAAACAGCTTGTTTCCGGCCATATATGGTAGGACTCAGTTAATTTCCGACGACAATTTAGTTTAACCCATCTACTCCGCCGGTTGCCGGTGTGGCCGTCGCCGTGGTCGCCTTGGCCGGGCTCGCTGGTTTCCTTGGCGTTGTGGCGGTCGTCTTGCGAGAGCGAGCGGTTCAGGTCTACGGATGTTTCTATTTCGCCCTAGTCATTGCGGCGGATGTAGCGCTTATCGCCGGGGTTGGGCTCGATTTCTTCGCGTTTATGGCTCATGGCTAAGGGGTTGCTTGGTGAGAGAAGGGCAGGCTCATAGGTAGCCAACGCAGGCGCGGGCCGCAGGTTGCCGCCAGCGGGCCCTAGGGTCCGCTACCGCGCCAAACCGCGCTTGCGCGCTACCTTGCGCGGGCAAGGTTTTTGCCCTTTGCCGGGCCTTTTTTTCACTGCTATGCATATCTATTTACGGGTTTTTTGCACTGTTGCCGCGCTGCTTCCTGGCGCGGCGCGGGCGCAAACGCCGCCGGCCCGCACGGCGGCCGACTACGCGCGGGCCGAGCGCTTCTTGGTTTACAACACCCAGCCGCTGGTAGACCACACCATGGGGCCGCCCACCTGGCTGCCGGGCGACCGCTTCTGGTACCGCGTATCGACCCCGCAGGGCAACGATTTTGTGCTGGTTGACCCCGCCCGCAAGACGCGCCAGCCGGCCTTTGACCAGGCGCGGCTGGCGGCGGCCCTAGGGGCCGCCACCAGCAAAACCTACGACGCCCACCGCTTGCCTTTCCGCAGCTTCGAGCTGGCGCCCGATGGCCGCAGCCTCAGCTTCGCGGCGGCGGGCAAGCACTGGCGCTATGACCAGGCCAGCGGGCAGGTGAGCGCCGAAACGCCAACCACGCCTAGCCCCTCAAAAGGAGCCAACGACGCACCGGAAGTGCTGTCGCCCAACGGCCAGCTAGCGGCCTACATCCACGAGCATAACCTGTGGGTGCGCGACACCAAGACTAACGCCCGGCGCCAACTCACTACCGATGGCGCCGAGCACTACGGCTACGCCACCGACAACGCCGGCTGGACCAGCAGCGACGCGCCCATCGTGCGCTGGTCGCCCGACTCGCGCAAGCTGGCCACCTTTCAGCAGGACGAACGCCGGGCAGGCGATATGTACTTGGTAACCACCAACGTGGGCCACCCCACGTTGAAGTCCTGGAAGTACCCGCTGCCCGGCGACCAGGACATCGTCACCATCGAGCGGGTGATTGTGGAGGTGGAGCCCGCCAAGGTGGTGCGCCTGCAAGTGCCGCCCGACCCGCACCGCGGCTCGCTCTCGGATGATATTTCGAGCAGCGGCACCTTCGACGACGTGGACTGGCGCCCCGACGGCACGGAGCTGGCCTTCGTGAGCACCTCGCGCGACCACAAGCAGGAGAAGCTGCGCATTGCCAACGCCGCCACCGGCGCCGTGCGCGAGGTGATGCAGGAAACCGTGGCCACGCAGTACGAGTCGGGCCAGCACGCCATCAACTGGCACTACCTGCCCAAAACCCAGGAGGCCATCTGGTATTCGGAGCGCAACAACTGGGGCCACCTCTACCTCTACGACACCCGCAACGGCCAGCTCAAGCACCAGATTACCAAAGGGAATTGGGTAGTAACGCAGCTGTTGAAAGTGGATGAGCAGGCGCGGCAGCTCTACTTCCTGGCCGATGGGCGCGAGCCGGGCAACCCCTACTTCACCCACCTCTACCGCATTGGCCTCGACGGCAAGCACCTCACCCTGCTCACGCCCGAGGCCGGCAACCACCAGGTGGATTTTTCGCCCTCCGGCCGCTACTTTGTTGACCAATACTCGCAGCCCAACGTGCCGCCCGTGAGCGTGGTGCGCGACCTAAACGGCAAGCTGGTGACGCCCCTGGAGAAAACCGATATTTCGCGGCTGCTGGCCACCGGCTGGCACGCGCCCACGCCCATCACGGTAAAAGGGCAGGACGGGCAAACCGACCTCTACGGTTTGCTTTTTACGCCCACCAAGCTCAACCCCGACCAGAAGTACCCCATTATCAACTACATCTACCCCGGCCCGCAGGGCGGCAGCGTGGGTAGCTGGTCGTTTGCGGCGGCGCGGGGCGATAACCAAGCGCTGGCCGAGTTGGGCTTCGTGGTGGTGGTGCTGGAAGGCAGCTGCAACCCCTTGCGCTCCAAGAGCTTCCACGATGCCTGCTACGGCAACATGATGGAAAACACCTTGGGCGACCAAACCGCCGGCATGCGCCAACTGGCCGAGCGCTACCCCTACATCGACCTGAGCCGGGCCGGCATCTGGGGCCACTCGGGCGGCGGCTACGCGGCGGCGGCGGCCATGTTCCGCTACCCCGACTTCTTCAAAGTGGGCATCTCGGAATCGGGCAACCACGAAAACCGCAACTACGAGGACGATTGGGGCGAGCGCTACATTGGCCTGCTCACGCGCCAGCCCGACGGCAGCACCAACTACGACTCGCAAGCCAACGCCTTCTACGCCAAGAACCTGAAAGGCAAACTGATGCTGGCCCACGGCCTGATGGACAACAACGTGCCACCCTACAACACGATGCTGGTAGTAGAAGCCCTCACCAAAGCCAATAAAAGCTACGACCTGGTGGTATTTCCCAACGCCGCGCACGGCTACGGCCCGTACTCGCCCTACATGATGCGCCGCCGCTGGGACTACTTCGTGCGCAACCTGGCCGGCGCCGAGCCGCCCCAGGACTACCAGATGACCCCTAGGCCCGACCCGCGCACGGTAAGCGAGTAGCTGAGTAAATAAGTTGAAAAAAGGCGGTCATGCTGAGCCTGCCGAAGCATCTCTACCGCGCCCCTAGGGGTTGTTCGGTAGAGATGCTTCGGCAGGCTCAGCCTGACCGCCTTTTTTGCCCAATCACCTAACTACCTAATCTCTTAACTAGCCCTTGCCCAGCAGCCGGGCCACGTACTTGCCCACAATGTCGAACTCCAGGTTGACGCGCTCGCCGGCTTGCAGCTGGTGGAAGCCGGTGTGCTCGTAGGTATACGGGATGATGGCTACCGAGAAGCCATCGGGCTCACTGTCGAAGCAGGTGAGGCTCACGCCGTTCACCGTTATCGAGCCCTTTTCTACCGTCAGGCGCTGGGGGCCCGGCTCGTGGCGGAAGCGAAACAGCCAGGAGCCGTCCTGGTCCTGCACGCTGACGCACTCGGCGGTAGCATCGACGTGGCCCTGCACAATGTGGCCGTCGAAGCGCCCGCCGGCGGCCAGGCAGCGCTCCAGGTTCACGTGGCGGCCGGGCGCCCACTGGCCCAGGTTGGTTTTGCGCAGGGTTTCGTCGATGGCCGTGACGGTGTGGGTGCCGGCCGCGCCGTCGAGGGCCACCACCGTCAGGCACACGCCGTCGTGGGCCACGCTCTGGTCGATTTTCAGCTCCTGGGCGAAGGGCGACTCAATGGTGAAGTGGCGGTTAGTGCCCTGGGTTTCGACCGCCGTAACGGTGCCCGTGGCTTCAATAATACCTGTAAACATGGACCGCAGATTTAACGGATTTAACGGATTTCGCGGATACGCTTGGCTGCGCCAAGCTGCCTACGCGGGTGGCTCGGGTGTGCCGCCTTTTGGCCCGCGCGGGGCCTAGGAGCGCTGCTTCTACTGGCCGGCCAAGCTATCAACCGGGTGCGCTGGCATTAAGTTAATCCACTCAGTCTGTACCTCGCCCCAACCACCCAATCACCTGCAACTGCTACTGCCACCAGTTATTACCCTCCTGCGTAGTCAGCTTGGCGCTAGCCAAGCGTATCCGTTAAATCCGTTAAATCTGCGGTCTATTTACCCCGGCCTTCCACGATGATTTTCAGCGTGTAAAGCAGCACGCGGAAGTCCATGGCCAGGCTCATATTCTCGATGTAGAGAATGTCGAACTTGAGGCGCTCCACCATCTGCGGCACGGTTTCGGCGTAGCCGTACTTTACCTGCCCGAGGCTGGTGAGGCCGGGGCGCACGCGGTGCAGGTGGCGGTAGTGGGGCGCGAGCTGCACAATCTGGTCGATGAAAAACTGGCGCTCGGGCCTAGGGCCCACCAGGCTCATATCACCCCGCAGCACGTTCCAGAACTGCGGAAACTCATCCAGGCGCACCTTGCGCATAAACCGGCCCCAGGGCGTCACTCGCGGGTCGTGGTCGGAGCTGAGGCGCGGGCCGTTTTGCTCGGAGCCCACGTACATCGAGCGAAACTTGATAATCTCGAACGGCACGCCCTCGCGCCCGATGCGCTGCTGGCGGTAAAAGACCGGCCCCGGCGACGACGACTTGACCATGGCGGCCGTGGCGACGTACACCGGGCTGGCCAGCAGCATAAACACCACCGAGCTGCTCACGTCGATGGCCCGCTTGAGCACCAGCTGCCAGGGCGGCAGCAAGTCGTGCTTTATCTCAATGAGGGGCGTGCCGAATAAGTGGTTGACCTTCACCGACCCTAGCAGTATCTGGTACAAGTCAGGCAGCACGCTCACGCGCACGGCCGAGCCGTCGAGCAAATTCAGGATTTCCTGGATGCGGCGGTGCTCGCTGGGCTCGATGGCAATAATCACCTGCTCGATGCGCCCCTCCTGAATAATAGCCGGCAGCTGCTGGTACGAGCCGGTGCTGGGCAGCAGGTCGGCCAGGTCGGCATCCACGGCCTCGCCCACCGGGGCGTAGCCCACCAGCCGCAGCCCCAGGTGGCGGCCGGTGCGGCGCAGCTCGCGGTAGGTGGCCAGCGCCAGCTGGCTGCTACCCACCAGCAGCGTGGGGAAGGAAATGGCCCCACTGCGCACCAGGCGCTGCACGCTGCTCACGGCCCAGATGCGCAGCACCGCCGTAATGCCGAAGTGCAGCAGGTAGTAGGCCGCAAACGTCTTGTAGTAAGCGTGGTAGTTGCTCACGCCCTGGTCGTCGAGCAGCAGGGCGAAGAAGATGACCACCGTGCCCAGCACCGACGCCCGCGCCAGGCGAATAATTTCGGTGAGGCGCGACTTGCGGAAGATGTCGCGGTACTCGCCCAACAGCGCGTAGAGGGCCGTCCAGAAGCAGGCAATCATCAGGGCCGCCCCCGAGAGGTAAAACACGGCGCCCTCGGTGAAGTGGTAGCCGGTAATCTCGCTGAGCAGGTACTTGCGCAGCAAAAAAAACGCCACCCAGGCCAGCAGCGCCGCCCCAAAATCGGCCGCGAGGAGCTTGAAAAATTGAAGTTGGCGGAGCAGCAAGGGGGAAGCGGTGGCGAGTACTTTTGCGGCGAGGTGGGGCAAAAGTACTCGCCCCGCTACATCCACCCGGCTCGCTAACCGCCCGGTTTCCCTTTTAGCTCGCCTAGTGGCCCTTCCTCCCCGCCTCCTGCTACCGCCCGATACCTACCGCCACCGCGGCCAGCGCCGCGCCCTGGTTGAGCTGCTGCGCCGCGAGCGCGGCATTCAGGATGAGCGCGTGCTAGCGGCCCTGGGGGCGGTGCCGCGCCACTGGTTTTTCGAGCCCGCCTTCGATGCCCACGCCTACCAGGACAAGGCCTTCCCCATCGGCGAGGGCCAAACCATTTCGCAGCCCAGCACCGTGGCCCGCCAAACCGAGCTGCTGGAGCTGCAGCCCGGCCACCGGGTGCTCGAAATCGGCACCGGCTCGGGCTACCAGTTCGCCGTGCTCTGCCAGCTGGCCGGGGGAGTGCAAAGTATCGAGTTCAACCCGGCGCTGTATGAGCGCGGCCGGGCCCGGCTGGCCGCCCTGGGCTTGCCCACGGCCGGCCTGCACCTGGGCGATGGCTCGCTGGGCCTGCCCACCCTAGCCCCCTTCGACGCCATATTGGTAACCGCCGGGGCGCCGGCCCTGCCCCCGGCCCTGCTGCGCCAGCTGCGCGTGGGCGGGCGGCTGGTAGTGCCCGTGGGCGGCCACGACCCCGGCCGCCAGCAGCTGCTGCGCATCACCCGCGAGGGGCCGACGGCCTTCGTGCGCGAGGAGCTGGGCGACTGCCGCTTCGTGCCGCTGCGCGGGGCGGCGGGCTGGCGCTAGGGCGTGGCGCGAGGCTTGAGCCGGTACACCAGCCCTAGGCGCAGGCTGCGGTCAAACGCTTCCGAAGGCCCCCCGCCCACCAGGCCCGAGCGGTAATTGACCCCACCCCAGGCGTAGCTGCCATTAAGCCCCCAGCGGCCCCGCCACGCGGTTAGGTCGGCGCGCAGCAGGCCATCGAAGGGTAGCCCGCTGTCGCGCCCCTCGTTGGTAGCCCAGGCCTGGTCGCCGTTGTTGTAGTAGGTGCCTCGGCCCGCTTCGCGCTTGCCAAACACGGCGGCCAGCTCGGGACCAGCCAGCACATCGAGGCGCACGGCCCCCAGGTGCAGGCGGTAGCCTAGGGCGAAGAATAAGCTTACGTGCTGGCTGGCCAGGTATGTGTGGCCGTCGGCCGCGTAAAAAGAATACGTGGGATAGCTGCTGTAGCTTAGTCCAGTAATGGCGGTGCGGGCCCGCTGGTAGTCGTAGCCCAGGTCGAGGCCCAGCAGCAGCGGCCAGCGGCTTTCGTGCAGCAGCCTCAGGCCCGCGCCGGCCCCTAGGCCCAGGCGCCCGCCAAAAGGATTATTGGTGTAGCCGTGCCCCGCGCCGCTGTAGTTGATAAAGGACTCCTGCTCGGCACTACTGCCCACAAAATGAGATAGGTTGAGGCCGGCCCGGCCCAGCAGCTCGCTGTGCTGGGCCAAAGCCGGCCGGGTACCGGCTACCAGAAATAAGGCGTACAGAATTTTTCTCATGCCAGAGAGTTGCGGGGGTTGCGCAAAGGGTTGTGCCTGGATGACACCCTAGGGCCCGCTACCGTTGCACGCGGCGCGCACGGCAAACGTAGCAGCTACCTTTGCCCTATCTATTCCCACCCTCTATTCCTGGCCCTATTTGCTACCTTGACGCCCAACTACTTGAAAAAGCAACGCCCCGTATCCGATTCCTTCGTCATCATGACCGAGCTGGTATTGCCCAACGATACCAACACGCTCAACAACCTGATGGGGGGCCGCATGATGCACCTCATGGACATTGCCGCCGCCATCGCGGCCCAGAAGCACTCCAACCGCATCGTCGTCACGGCCTCGGTCGATAACGTGTCCTTCCGCGACCCCATTCGCCTGGGCAACGTCGTGACGCTGCAGGCCCAGGTCACGCGCTCGTTCAGCTCCAGCATGGAGGTGCACATCGACGTGTGGGCCGAGGATATTCCGAGCGGCACCAAGGTAAAAACCAACGAGGCCTTCTTCACCTTCGTGGCCGTCGACCAGTCGGGCCGGCCCATCGACGTGCCCGAGGCCGTGCCCGAAACCGCCGACGAAATTGCCCTCTACGACGGGGCCCTGCGCCGCCGCCAGCTGCGCCTGGTGCTGGCCGGCCGCATGAAGCCCATTGACGCCACCGAACTGCGCGCGCTCTTTGAAATAGCTTAATTTTTCTTGCATAAATGACTACTGACCAGCAGGCTGGCACGCTGGCCTTTTTGCAAAGCTTCTATACCGACATCACGCTCTACGTGCCCTTCGAAGCTGCCGAGCGCACGCCCGAGCCCGCCCCGGCTGCTGCCCCCGCGCCCGCAGCAGTAGCCCCTAGCCCAGCTGCAGCGCTGGCTTCGGCCGCGGCCAGCCCAGTCGTTGCGGCCAGCGCAAGCCCTAGGCCGCCCGCGCCAGTGGCTGCCCCGCCCCTGGCCCCGGCTGCTGCGGCACCCACCCCACCCCTGCCAGTGGCGGCCGGCAAACTGCCGTCGCTGGCTGCCCTGCCTACGCCGCCGGTAGCCGCTCGGCCGGCGCCGGCAGCTAGCCCAGTGGTGCTCGCTGCTCCGGCGCCGGTAGCGGCGCCCGCGCCGGCCGCGGGGCCGCCGGCTACCCCACCGGTGGCACCCTACCTGCTCACCCAGTTCAACACCCTAGGCAGCAACGCCCAGGGCGTGGTGGTGCTGGTGCGCCTGCCCGAAACTCAGTTTCAGAAGCTGCCGCGCAACGTGTTTCTCAACAAGCTTTTGCAAGCCATCAGCCTGGTAATGGCCGACGTGGTGCTGGTGAACGTGGCCGGCCCCTACCCGGTGGCGCTGGAAAACCTGCGCCGCGAAATTGCCGCCACCCACGTGCTGGCCTTCGGCAAAAACCTGCTCGATGTGGCCGTGCGCACCACCCAGATTTATGAGCCCGTTTTGTTTCCCAACCTGAACCTAGCCTACCTGGCCGCCGCCGAGGTCGAGATGGTCGAATACGACGTCAGCCTTAAAAAGCGCCTCTGGGCCGGCCTCAAAGCCATGTTTTTATAACCCCCCGCCTCGCTTTGGAGTGGCAGCTCAGTAGCTAATAGCGCAGCTTTAGCCTGCGAGGTAAGCTACTTGACCGCGCCCGCCCAAAAGCCCGCGCCATTGGCTTCTGGCCGCGCCCTAGGCCCTAGGGCACCAGAAACTCGTTGATGTAGCGATTAATTTCCTGCTGCTGGGCCTTGGTAGCGCGGTCGCACATGTCGCCGTGGCGGGTGGCGAGCAGCGGCACCACGCGCATCCCTAGGGCCGCCTGCTCGGCCGGACTGGGCAGCACGGCGCGGCAGCGGCATCCGGCAGTTATCCAGTGAGATAACCTGCTCGGCTTCCGCAGGATATTCTTGCGCGAAGAGCATCACCACATCACCCCCGAAGGAGTGCCCCACCAGCAGCGTGTGCCCTAGGTCGAGGCCGGGATACGCGCGGGGCAGCGCGCGCAGCACGGCCCGCAGGCTTTGCACCCCGCGCTCCCAGGCTGGGCGCCGGGTTTCGGCGGGGTTGCCGGTGGTGGGCAGCGGGGCGTCGGTGGGCAGCACCTGCTGCACGCTCACCACCAAGTAGCCGTGCGCCACTAGGTTGCGAGCCAGGAAGGAGTAAGCGCTGTTTTTGACGCCGTAGCCGTGGTTGAGCAGCGCCACTTTCAGCCCCGCCGTCGGGCCGCGGGCGGGTGCATACGTGCGCACCGGAATGCGCCGCTGGTGCACCGAATCTATAAACTCCCGCTGTGCCGTCGCTACGCGGTGCGCCCCGGCCGCGCGGGCTGCCGGCGCGGGCACCGCGGGCGAGCTAGCTCGGCAGCCCGCCCCTAGGCCCAGCAGCAGCCAACTGCCTCTCGCCCACTGCCGCTTCCTGCTTTGCACGCGCTGACTGAAATTAAGCACCGGCCCAAAAGTACAGGCCCTGGACCCGCCGGTAATTTTCCCGCGGGCCCAGGGCCTGTACTACCGGCAACGTACGCTGCCGCTTACTTCAGTACCTCGGCTAGCTTGGCCTCCAGGGCCGGGCCGCGCAGGTTTTTGGCGATAATCTTACCCTGCGGGTCGAGCAGGAACGACTGCGGAATGGCCTGTACGCCGTAGGCGGCCGCGCCGGCACTCTGCCAAAACTTGAGGTCCGACACGTGGTTGGGCCAGCTCAGGTGGTCGGCGGCGATGGCCTGCTCCCAGTTTTCCTTCTTCTGGTCGAGCGACACGCTGTAGATGGTGAATCCTTTGCCTTTGTCCTTGAACTCGTTGTAGGCCTTCACCACGTTGGGGTTTTCCTGGCGGCAGGGGCCGCACCAGCTGGCCCAGAAGTCCACCAGCACGTACTTACCGCGCAGGCTCTTGAGCGACAGGTTTTTGCCGGCGGGCGTGGGCAGGTCGATGTTGGGGCCTTCGGTGCCGATGGCCGTGGCCCGCAGCGGGGCCAGGCGCTCGGCCAGGGCCTGGGTGAAGGGCGAGGCCGGCTGGGCTTTTTGCTGCACGGCGGCAATGGAGTCGGCAAAGGCAAAGTCCTCGTCGGGGCTCAAGAAGGTGAGCGTGGCAAAGCCCGCCGCCACCGACGTGGCATTGCGCCGAATAATAGCCTTGGCTTGGCGGGCAGCCCCTAGCTGCACCGCGTTGGCCCGGGCCTCAATGGCGGGCAGCGAATCGGTGCGGCCGGCTTGCTTGAGGGTGTTGTAGCGCTGCACCAACTGCTGCATCTGGCTGCGGCTGGCGCTCAGCGTCTGGGTCAGCTCCTGCATCACCTGCGAGTCCTTCGAGCCCTTTACCGAGTAGCTGGCGGGCAGGTTTTTGGCGTCGCCGGCCAGCGTGAGGTGGGTTTTATTATCCAGCACCAGCAGCACCTGGTTGGGCTCGTCCACTTTCAGTTGGTACACGGCCTCCTTCACCGGCAGCACGCCCTTGAAGGTGAAGCGGCCCTGGGCATCAACCTTGGCCGTGCCGCGCTCCACAAACTGGCTGCTGGTCAGCTCGGCCAGGTGCAGGGTAGTGCCGGCCGCCGCGTTGCGCAGCTGCCCGCTGATTTCGTAGCCCTCGGCGGCGCTGGCGTTCTGGCAGGCATTAGTGAGGCCCAGCAGGGCGAGGGCGACGACGGCAGGTTTCATGGGAATAGTCATTTACAGCAAAGGAAGCCCTAGGGCAGGTACGGTGGCGCTTGGGTAAACACCAAGTGGGGCCTAGGGTTCCGGTCGGAATAAAAGTTGGTTTTTAACGTTCACAAAAGCACGTCATGCTGAGCTTGCCGAAGCATCTCTCCCGAACGACAGCCTAGGGGCGCGGGAGAGATGCTTCGGCAAGCTCAGCATGACGTGCTTTTCATTTCTTTTATTACTGTCATCCCTAGGCCTCCAGGCCCTGGCGCAGCAGCTGGTTGGCTTGCTTGGGGTCGGCTTTACCGCCGGTCAGCTTCATCAGCTCGCCCATAAACATGCCCACCAGCGACTTCTTGCCGGCGCGGTACTCGGCTACTTTGGCGGGGTTGGCGGCCAGCACCTGCTGCACCAGGCCTTCCAGCTCGTTGCCTTCGGTTTTAGTGAGTAGGCCCAGCTGCTCGGCCGCGCCGGTGGCATTGGCCGTGGGGTGCTCCAGCAAATAGGGGAAGAGCTGCTTGCTGGCCACCGAGTAGTTGAGCTTGCCCGCGTCAATCAGCTCGATGATGCCGGCCAGCTGGCCGGGGTCGAGCGGAAAGTCGGTCATGTCGAGGGCGCGCTCGTTGAGGTAGGACTTCACCGGGCCCATCACCCAGTTGGCGGCGGCTTTGGCGCTCCCGGGCGTCAGGCGGGCCAGCTCGTCGAAATACAGGGCCACTGCCTTCTGGTCAATCAGCACCGAGGCGTCGTAGTCGCCGAGGCCCAGCTCGCCGGTGAAGCGGGCGTAGAGCTGCTGGGGCAGGGCCGGCAGCTCGGCCTGCACGCGGTGCAGCCAGGCGTCGTCAATCACCAGCGGGGGCAGGTCGGGCTCGGGGAAGTAGCGGTAGTCGTTAAGGGTTTCCTTCGAGCGCTGACCGCTGGTGGTGCCGCTGGCCGCGTCGAAGCCGCGGGTTTCGCTGTCCACTTCGCCGCCTTTTTCCAAAATGGCTACCTGCCGCCGCACCTCGTGCTCAATGGCGCGCTGCACGTTGCGGAAGGAGTTCATGTTCTTGACTTCCACCTTGGTACCGAACTTATCGGCGCCTTTCTTCATCACGCTCACGTTGGCGTCGCAGCGCAGCGAGCCTTCCTCCATATTGCCGTCGCAGATGCTCAGATACTCCACCAGCTTCCGAATTTCGGCCAGGTAGGCGTAGGCTTCCTCCTCGGTGCGGATGTCGGGCTCGCTCACAATCTCGATGAGCGGCACGCCGGCCCGGTTCAGGTCCACCAGGGTTTCGGTTTCGCCGGCCAGGTGCATGCTCTTGCCCGCGTCCTCCTCCATGTGGATGCGCGTGATGCCGATGCGGCGCGTGCTGCCATCGGCCAGCCGGATATCCAAGTGGCCGCCGTAGCAAATCGGGGTCTTGTCCTGGGTTATCTGGTAGCCCTTGGGCAGGTCGGGGTAGAAGTAGTTCTTGCGGGCAAACACGTTTTCCCGCTGAATCTGGCAGTTGGTGGCCAGGCCCATTTTCATGGCAAAGTCCACGGCCGTGCGGTTTACGCGGGGCAGGGTGCCGGGGTGGGCCAGGGTAATCACCGAAAGGTTGGTATTGGGCAGCGAGCCGTACTCGTTCTCATCGGCCGAGTACATTTTGCTGTGCGTAAGCAGCTGGGCGTGAACTTCCAGGCCAATCACGGGCTGGTAGCTGGCAAGCGTGGCGTCGTCCATTTCTTGTTCTGAGCTTTTAGCTAGTAGCGGCTGGCTGTTAGCTTCCTAAAGTAAATCGGCCGCAAGTTACCCCGATTTTTTGGCCCCTAGGCCCCCTCCGCTCCTAAAGGCTTCGCCTGGCTGGTGGCCCACCCACCAAAAAAGCGGCCCGCTCGAAGTGAGCGGGCCGCTTTCTTACTTGCCTAGGGGCGCCGAATTACTTCTTGCGCATCGGGGCTTTGGCGGGGGCCTTCACCGGGGCCTTGCGCGAGCGCGGGGCGCCGGTGCCGGTGGTTTTCTTGCCGGGCAGCTTCTGGCCAGCGGCGCGGATTTCCGCGATGCTCGGGGCCGGGCCGTACTTCACCTCGGCGGCGTTGGCTTCGCCGGTCAGGTAGGGGTCGAAGTCCACGCGGCGGTTCAGGGCCTGACCGGCGGCGGTGGCGTTGCTGGCAATGGGCTTGGTTTCGCCGTAGCCGCGGGCCTCGATGCGCTCGGCCGGGATGCCGTGGTCGAGCATGTACTTGCGGGCCGAGGCGGCGCGCTCGTAGCTCAGGCGCAGGTTGTAGTCGTCGGCGCCTTTGCTGTCGGTATGGCCGGCAATGCTGAGCGAGTAGTCGGGGTACTCGTTCAGGATGGCTACCATCTGGTCGAGGCGGGTGTAGGACGAGGGCTTGAGCGTTGCCTTGTTGAAGTCGAAGTTGATATACTTCGTGGCTTCGTTCAGGATTTTCTTCTGCTCGGCCTTAATCTCGGGGCAGCCTTTGTTGCTGGCCGGGCCCGGGCGGTCGGGGCAGCGGTCCTCGTTGTCGGGCACGCCGTCGCCGTCGCGGTCGAGCGGGCAGCCGTTGGCGTCTACTTTCACGCCAGCAGGCGTATTGGGGCACTTATCGAGGTAGTCGGGCACGCCGTCGCCGTCGGCGTCGAGCGGGCAGCCGGTGGCATCGACGCGCACGCCGGCCGGGGTGTTGGGGCACTTGTCGTCGGCATCGGTCACGCCGTCGCCGTCGGCGTCGGGGCAGCCCTGCAGGGCGGCGATGCCCTTCACGTCGGGGCACTTGTCCTGGTAGTCGGGGATGCCGTCGCCGTCGGTGTCCAGCGGGCAGCCGTTCTCGTCTACCTTCACGCCCTGGGGCGTGTCGGGGCACTTATCCTTGCGGTCGGGCACCCCGTCCATGTCCGTATCCTTGGGCTTGCCAAAGTTGGCGGTGAGACCGGCCGAAAACTGCATGTAGCGGTCGTAGCGGTCCCAGAAGCTGTCGTCGCTGCCCGCCACGCCGTCGAGGCGGTCGTCAGGCGCAGCCAGGTAGTGCTGACCAGCCTGCACGAAAATACCGAAGCCCGGCGTGAGGTGAAAATCCAGCCCTAGGCCCGCCTGCCCGTCAAACGAGCCGTAGTTGGTGCGGCTGTTAACGGTCGAGCCGTTGGCGTAGCGGTTGGTGTAGATGTAGGCAAAGCCCGGCTGCAGCAGGATGTAGGGCACCACCGGCGACTTGGGGAAGAGCTTGAACTTGAAGCCCAGCCCGAAGGTGCTCATGTTGGCGTAGAAGCGGCGGTTGTTGGTGGCCGCGTTGCCGGTGCCCGTGAAGGACGAGCCATCGGCCGGGAAGTACATAGCGCCCTGGTTGGCCGACAGATTCAGGTCGAGGCCGCCGTAGATGTAGCGGCTCAGGGTAATGCCGCCGCCGTAGTTCAGGTTGCGCGCATCCCAAAAGTTGCTGCCCAGGTCGCCGCGGTATTGCAGCGTGGACACGTAGCCGCTCAAGCCCCATTTTTTATCGGGGGTTTGGGCGTCAGCACGCGGCGTAACCGCGCAAATCCCCAGCCCCAGCAGCGAGGTGGCGAATAGTAGGTGCTTCATGAAGAAGTAGGATAAGTGAAAAATACCAGCCGAAAGCCTGGCATTACCTTAGCAATCAAGTAATTGCTAAGGCAGGTTGCGTAGCTTGCGCGGCTACGTCCCTCTTGGCCGGCCCTCGGTAGTCGGCCACAAAAGTACGCCGCGAGCCTTACGGCTACGGTTCAGTAGAGGTTGCGCGGGGCCCGCCAGCCCCTAGAGGCGCGGCACGGAGCCGCCCATAACCAGCGACTTAAACTCGATGGGCAGGCGGTAGCGGAAGGTAGTTAGCTGCCCATCGCGCCGGCCGGGCTGCCACGCGCGGCTCAGCTGCTGCACCGCCCGCAGCACGGCCTGGTCGAGCACCGGCCAGCGGCTGGGTACTTCTACGCGGGGCTCGCTCAGGCGCCCATCCGTGTTTACTAGAAAGGTGACGCTAAGGACAATAGGCTCGGGCATGAACAGGCGGCTTAGCGCGGGCGTGCGGCGCAGGCGCTGGTTTATCTCCTGGTTGAGGCGGGCCAGGCCGCCGGGGTACAAGGGGGCTTGCTCGTAGGGGAAGTAGGGCACGGGCTGGCCCTGGCCATCGTAGCAGCGGCTGCTCTGCTCGAGGCCGGCCTGGTAGCGGGCCTGGCGCTTAAGCTGGCCGTTTTCATAAAATAATAACAGCTCGCCCTCGCGCCGGCCGCGCTCGTAGGGCTCCAGGCGTTCGGCCTGGCCGGTGGCATACCAGGTGCTGCTGATGCCGTGGCGCACCCCTAGGGCCAGCTGGGCAAAGGGCAGGTACTCGTGCAGCTGGCCGGTGGGGTAGAAAGTGCGCACCAGCGCCGCCGCCGTGCCCCAGCTCAGCACCTCGGTGCACTCGCCGGTTGAATCGACGGCCGAGGTGACCCGCAGCGCGCTGGGCAGCGCGGCGGCCCCTAGGGTGTCGGCGGGCGCCTGGGCGCGGGCGCCACCGGCCAGCAAGTAGCTCGCACCCAGCAGCAGAAAGTAGCAGTTTCGCATGGCGTGGAAAAGGGAGTACGCGGTTTATGCTTGCGGTAGGCGCCCTAGGGCCTACGGCCGAGGGAATAGTTAAAGGTTAGGAGTTAAAAGTTAAAAAGCAATTTGACAGGCTTTTAACTTTTAACTCCTAATTCGTCACGCGGCCAGCCCCGCTCCTACCGCGGGCCGCCGGGGCGGTCGAGGTGCTGCATGGCCAGCATCTGCTGCATGTTTTTTTCGAGGCCCTCGTTCGAGCCGTCGAGGAAGATGACGTTGCCCTTGCCCTGCTCGGCAAAGTGCTTGATGGCTTCAGTCCACATCGAGAAGTACACCAGCGAAGGGTCGAGGTTGTTCTCGGCCAGCTCCTGCACGGCGTGGGCCATGCCCTTGGTCACCTCCTCGCGGAACAGCGCCACGCCCTGGCCGCGCAGCTGGGCCGCAATCTTTTCGGCCTCGGCCGAGATTTTGATGGCGTTGCCCTCAGCCTCGGCCGACTTGGTTTTGGTGATGAGCAGGGCCTGGCCCTCATTTTCGGCGGCCGCCTTTAAGTTATTGCTGGCCACCACTTTGGCCATCGAGCGCATAATCTCCTCATCAAAGGCAATGTCGTTGAGCTGCAAGTCAATGAGGTGGTAGCCCCAGCTTTCGAGGGTTTCGTCGAGCTGGTCTTTCACGTGCAGCACGATTTCGCCCCGCAAACTCAGCACGGCCGCCTGGCGCTGGGTAGCCACGAAGGCCCGGATGCTGCCCTCCACGGTGCGCACCAGCGCCTGCATCAGGCTGCGCTCGTCCACAAACTTGAAGGCCACGTTCTGGATGGTGCGGTCGTCCTGGTTGAGCACCGCGTACACCAGCATGGCCTTGAAGTTGACGTTAGCCTGGTCGCTGGTAATGGCCTGAAACTCCAGCTCCAGCGAGCGGTTTTGGATGGAGATGCGCTTATAGACCGCCTCCACGAAGGGGATTTTGAAGTTGAGGCCCGGCAGCATCACCCGCCGGTACTTGCCAAAAACCGTGACGACGGCCACCGAGCCCGTGGGCACGATGACGTAGCTCAGGAAAAGGGTGAGGAGCACGAGGCCTAGAAAAATAAGGGAGCCCATAAGGTGGTGGCCGCGGCCGGCCGGCAAGGTGGAGTAAAGTGCTTGATGCCCCGGCAAGTTAAGTGGCCGAAGCACGTTACGTACTACATCGCCGGCCCCAGCGCGGCATTACACCCTAGGGCAGCCCCGCAGCCGTTTTGCGCGTACACCTCCCTGACCGTGACTTCTCCTTCTCGCCCGCCTCAATCTGGTTACGACCAGCAATTGCTAGCCGCCGCCCGCACCCGCTTCGCCAACGAACGCACCCTGCTCACGTACGTGCGCACCAGCCTGGCCCTCACGGGCTTTGGGCTGGCGCTGCTGCAGCTGGCACCGCGCCGCACCCACGTGCTGGGGCTGGGGGCGCTGGGCATGGCCGCGCTGCTGCTACTCGTTGGCTACCTGCGCTTTCGCTACCACGCCCGCCAAATTGAGGAATGCCGCCGGTAGCCGCCGCCCAGGGCCCTAGGGCCGGCACTACGGCCTAGGCTTGGCCGCTTGGTGGTGGTCGAGCTTCTCTTCTTTGCGCACCAGCTTGGGCTCGCGGCTCAGGCTTTCGTCGTGCCGGATGGTGTGGGCGCGCTCCATTTTGCGGTCGGCGCGGGCTTGCCTGGCTACGCCGCGGGGCGTGGTTTGGGCGGCGGCCAGCGCGGCGGTAAGCGCCAGGGCGGCGGTGAGTACGGCTAGGGCACGCATAAAGTAGAAAGGCTAAAAGCAACAGAGAAAGCGCCCTATGCCTTCCGGCAATGGCTTGCCCGGGGGGCGCGCCTGGTGGCTGAGCTAAATCTTAGGGGCTTGGCAGCGCAATTATATACCGGCTAGCGGCAACGCGGCAAGCGTTTCGTTGTTATAAAGGGTAGCCTGCTTTTAACTACCTAGTTAAAGGGCCATTCGTCTATCCCTTGCTGCCAGCCGTGGCCGAGCAGCCCCCAGGCCAGCCCGGCAGCTTTACGCCGCTGCTTGGCCGGCCTTTTCGAGCTACGCGGGCCTAGGGCGCTTTTCCTGTTGCTTTTATTTTTATGAATTCTGCCCCTATTCCTACCTCTGCGCCCGTTGCCCCACCGGCTGGCCCTGCCCCGGCTACCGGCCCGGTGCACACGGCCACCCTGGCTATCGAGGGCATGAGCTGCGCCTCGTGCGCCAACTTCGTGGAGCGCGCCCTCAGCCGCACGCCCGGCGTGCAAAGCGCCCAGGTGAACCTGGCCACCGAAAAGGCCACCGTCAGCTTTTCCCCCGCCCTCACCAGCCGGCCCCAGCTGAAAGCAGCCGTGGAAGCCGCTGGCTACCACGTAGCCGAGCCCGCCGCTACCAGTGCTGCCGGCCACGGCGCCGCGGCCACTTTGGCCACCGACGAGGACGAGCTAGCGGCCCGCAAGGCGCGGGGCTACCAGCAGCTGCGGCAGCGCTTCTGGCTTACGGCCAGCCTGGCGGCTGTCATCATGGCCCTGAGCATGCTCATGCTGTGGCCCGCCTTCAGGACCCGCGTGCCCGAAGCCCTGCTCAACTACGTGCTGCTGGCCCTCACGGTGCCGGTGCTGCTGGTGGGCGGGCGCGAATTCTATGTATCGGCCTGGAACGGGCTGCGCCACCGCACCGCCAGCATGGATACCTTGATTGCCGTGGGCACGGGCGCGGCGTTTGCTTTCAGCCTGGTGGCCACCCTAGGGCCGGGGCTGCTGCGGCAGCACGGCATTGCGCCGGTGGTGTACTACGACACCACGGCCACCATCATCGCTCTCATTTTGCTGGGCAAGGTGCTGGAGGCCCGCGCCAAGCAGCAAACCTCGGCGGCGCTGCGGGCCCTGCTGGGCCTGCAAGTGAAAACCGCCCGCGTGGTGCGCCCCGACGGCCGCGAGCAGGATGTGCCCGTGGCGGAGCTGCAAGTGGGCGACCTGGTGGCCGTGCGTCCCGGCGAGAAAGTACCCACCGACGGCGAGCTGCTCGAAGGCCACTCGACCCTCGACGAGAGCATGCTGACCGGCGAGAGCCTGCCGGTAGCCAAGCAGCCCGGCGACCCCGTTTTTGGCGCCACGCTCAACAAGACCGGCGCCTTCCGCTTCCGCGTGACGCAGGTGGGCGCCGGCACCGTGCTGGCCCAAATAGTGCAGCTAGTGCAGGATGCGCAGGGCAGCCGCGCCCCCATTCAGCGGCTGGCCGATAAAATCAGCGGCGTGTTTGTGCCGGTGGTTATCCTGCTGGCAATTGCCACTTTCGTGCTGTGGTTTGATTTGGCGCCGGCGGCCACGCGGCTGCCGCTGGCGCTCACGGGCTTCGTGGCGGTGCTCATTATTGCCTGCCCCTGCGCGCTGGGGCTGGCCACGCCCACGGCCATCATGGTGGGTACCGGCAAGGGCGCCGAGCACGGCATCCTGATTCGCAACGCCGAGGCCCTCGAAAAAGCCTACCAAGTGGATACCGTGGTGCTCGACAAAACCGGCACGCTCACCCTGGGGCAGTTCGCCCTCACCGACCTGCAGCCCCTGCCTGGCTACTCGGAAGCCACGGTGCTGCCCCTGCTGGCCGCCCTCGAGCGCCACAGCGAGCATCCGCTGGCCGCCGCCGTGGTGCGCTACGCCGACGGCCAGCCCGCGCCGCTGCCATCGCTCGCGGCCACCGACTTTGCGGCCGTGGAAGGCCTAGGGGCCCGCGCCACCGTACAGGGCCAAGCGGTGCTGCTCGGCAATGAGCGCCTGCTGCGCGAAGCCGGCATCGAGTTGCCACCCGCCGCCCGGCAGGCGGCCGCCGACTTGCTCGCCCAGGCCAAAACTGTGCTCTACGCCGCCGTGGCGGGCCAGCCGGCCGCCGTGCTAGGCCTCGCCGACGAGCTGCGTCCCACCTCGGCCCAGGCCGTGCGCGAGCTGCAGGCCCTGGGGCTCGACGTGGTGATGCTGACCGGGGACAACCCCCAAACGGCCGCCGCCGTGGCCCAGGCGCTGGGTATCAAGCGCTTCGTGGCCGAGGTGCTACCCCAGGACAAGGCTACCCAGGTGCAGCAGCTGCAAGCCCAGGGCCGCGTGGTAGCTATGGTGGGCGACGGCATCAACGACGCGCCGGCCCTGGCCCTGGCCGATGTGGGCCTGGCCCTGGGCAGCGGCACCGACGTGGCCGTGGCTGCCGCCCCCATCACCCTACTGCGGGCCGACGTGCGGGGCGTGGCTAGCGCCCTGGCCCTCTCGCGCCAAACGATGCGCACCATCCGGCAGAACTTGTTTTTCGCCTTTGTCTACAACGTGGTGGGCATTCCGGTGGCGGCGGGCCTGCTGTACCCCTTCACTGGCTGGCAGCTCTCGCCCATGCTGGCGGCGGGCGCCATGGCCCTCAGTTCGGTTTCGGTGCTCACCAACTCGCTACGGCTGCGCGGCTTTGCACTTAAGCAGTAAGTGATTGGCCAACTTGCGTTAAGTCAATTTTTCTAGTCATAGTGCAACTGCGTTCGCATAGCAAAGCCCGTATTTCATCGAAAAATATTTTTTCTTAGCAAATGGATATTTCGCAGCTTCTCGTTACGCTCGGGGGCCTAGGGCTGCTGGCCTTCGTAGCCTGGTTTTTCTTTTGGGCGCCGCATCGGGTGGGCGCCGCCACCCTCACCACCGATGGCGTGCAGCAGGTTGACATTCAAGTAAAAGGCGGCTACTCGCCCGATGTGATTGAGCTGCGCAGGGGCCAGCCCGTGCAGCTCCGCTTTCACCGCGCCGAGGACAGCAGCTGCTCGGAAGAATTATTGATACCCGACTTCCAGGTGCGGCGCACGTTACCTGCCTACCAGACCACCACCGTGGAATTGCGGCCGCAGCACGCCGGGCAGTTCGAGTTTACTTGCGGGATGCATATGCTACGGGGTAGCCTGCTTGTAAAATAGTGGGATTTCTTTGTTAGCAAAATTCACTTTCTGCCGTGAAGCTGGCTTTTCTCCCAGCTTAGGATGAAGTTCTAAAAATGAATTAACTACATTGGCAATAAGTATTTAACTATATTTTTGATTTATAGATGATTAAGTAATTTGTTTCTTACTGGCAAACTAATTGATGAGGTGTTAGCATTCCATCTAGTCAGCTAGTATATGTCACTTTCTACGCTACTCACTCGTACTTTCACCTTTGTTTTATTCTATTCTTTAGTAGCCATCAGTCCTGTTGCGGCTCAAACGCAATACGGGAGAAGCGTTGCGGCTACGCCAGTGAATACGGCCGACGCAGCCAATGCCGCCGACCAAGACCCGACTACGGCGGCCACGCTGCAGCCCGGCTTAACGCAGACCGGCACCGCAGTCGAGCGGGTTCAGTTTGCTTCTGTCATTCCAGCGAACAGCACCAATACTGGTTTGTCCATGCGCATAAATAACGTGGCTAACAACTTGGTGATGTTGTCGGTACTAGGCAATATTACTATCAAGGCCTATCTCAATGGTGTGCTTAAGGGCACCTGGCAGGCTAGTAATCTGATTAATTTGAATGTGCTGAATCCCAGCCAGCAAACCGACGTTATGCTAGCGCCCGCCCCCAGCGCAGACTTTAACCAGCTGGAGTTGAGCGCAGCCAGCGCGGCTAGCGCGTATTCGGTGAGCTTTTTTGAGGCCTTTGGCCCTAGCCCCGCCCCGCTGCCGGTGCAGCTGGTGAGCTTCGCGGGCAAGGCCACCGCAACCGGCGTGCAGCTAAACTGGCAAACGGCTTCGGAACTCAACAACAGCCACTTCGTGGTAGAGCGCGCGGCCAGTGGCGAAGCTAGCTTTGCGGCGCTGGGCCAGGTAGCCGGCGCGGGCAGCAGCCCCCAGACCCACAGCTACCAGTATGTCGATGCCGCGCCGCTCGCCCTGGGCTACTACCGCCTGCGGCAGGTTGACGCGACCACCGGCCGGGTGAGCTACAGCCCCGTGGTAGCCGTGCAAAGCGGGCGGGTCGAAACGCTGGCGGCTTACCCTAGCCCGGCGGCCGCTACGCTCACCGTGGCCAGCGCCGCGGCTACGCAAGTCACTATTTTCGACCAGCTAGGCCGCTTGCAGCAAAGCGCTACCCTGGCCGGCGGCCCCCAGCAGGTAGATGTCAGCAGCCTGCCCGCCGGCGTGTACTACCTGCGCGAAGCCAGCACCGGCCAAAGCGTACGGTTTGTGAAAGGAAACTAGCGCGACGAGCGCCCGCTAAGGTGGCCTAGGCCCCGGCGGGCGCTAACTGGGGCTACCGGCTGCAAAACGGCTAGACTGATATGGTAGGCACTATTGCAAGCCCACCTCGGTTTTGCGAACCAGCCGGTCGTTTTGAAAAACGGCTTGCATAAAAGCCCCGTTGGGCCCGCCCCACTTATACACCACCGCATGCACGCCGCCGCTGTCGCGCGCACTTACCAGCACCCCTGGGCCACCCAGCAGCTCGCTGGCTTGGGTATAGAGCAGGCCGGGCGTGAGATAGGCGTAGGTGGTGAGCGTCACCTGACCCGTGGCAACGGACGCCGCGACCGGAACCGCGGGGCGGCGCAGCTTCTTGACGTCCAACGCCACCTCTACCACCCCCAGCAAGCCAAAAAACGCCGCCGCCAGCACAACCGCTTTGCCTAGGCCGGAGAGCTTCTGCCAGCGGGATAACTGGGGACGCGGTGGTTTCATGTCCCCAAGCTACGCCAGCGGGCTGGTTTGGGCGGGGCACCCGGCCAAGCCAACCTGCCAGAAAGCTTCCCCATCCCCTGGCTCAGCGGCAAAAAACGCGCTTTCTTTGCAGGCACAGCCGGCTCGCGGCTGGTCGCGGGTCGTTTGCTAAGCCCACCAGCGGGCTAAATCGCCGGGCCTACCGCCAGCACCGCGTTTCATTACCTAACTATCAGTGCCCCAGCCAGCTTGGCGGCGTTGCTTCGTGTGCTAGCAGCCTATTCAGCAGCTAAATAACCAACTACCACATCTATTTCCGGCACCAGCTGGCCGGGCGGGGCCGCCGCGCCGGGCGGCCGCGGGCGCCACCCGGCCACATCATCGGTTAGCTTCGCGCCGTGGCTAGTCGTACTCCCTCGCATGCCCCGCGCCCTTGGGTGGCCGGGCTACTCGCTTTTTTTAGTGGGCCCACGTGGCTCTTCACCCTGCGCTGGCTACTGCTGGCGAGCCTGGTGGGCGCGCTGGCCGGCACGGCCTCGGCTGGCTTCCTGCGCAGCCTGGAGTGGGTGACGCGCTGGCGCGACCAGCACCCCTGGGCGCTCGCTTTGCTGCCCGTGGGGGGCCTAGGGGTGGGCCTGGCCTACCACTACTTCGGCAACCGGGTGGTGAAGGGCAACAACCTGATACTCGATGAATTGCACGCCCCGAGCGAGGTGATTCCATTGCGGCTGGTGCCGCTGGTGCTGGGCGGCACGCTGGCCACGCACCTCTTCGGCGGCTCGGCCGGGCGCGAGGGCACCGCCGTGCAAATGGGCGCGGCCCTAGCCGACCAGTTCTCGCGCTGGCTGCCCCGGCGCGAGCGCCGGCTGCTGCTCATTGCGGGCATGAGCGCGGGCTTTGCCTCGGTGTTTGGCACGCCGCTGGCGGGGGCCGTGTTTGGGCTCGAAGTATTTGTGTTTGGGGCCGTTAGCTACCAGGCCATCCTGCCCAGCCTGCTGGCCGCCGTACTGGCCGATGCCGTGACGCGGGCCTGGGGAGTGGGCCACACCGCCTACCCAGCGCTGCCGGCGGTGGCTTTCACGGCGGGCGGCCTGGGGGCGGCGCTGCTGGCCGGGGCGCTGTTTGGGCTGGCGGCGCGGGCGTTTGCCCAGCTCACGCACGCTATTACGGGCATTTTTCGGCGCATTGGCTACCCGCCGCTGCGCCCGGTGGTGGGCGGGGCGCTGGTGGCGCTGGCCATGGCGGGCCTGGGCACCATGCGCTACACCGGCTTGGGCGTGCCAGTTATCGTCGAGGCCTTTCAGCACCAGTTAGGCGCTAAGGACTTCGCCCTCAAGCTGCTACTCACGGCCCTCACGCTGGGCGCGGGCTTCAAGGGCGGCGAGGTGACACCCCTGTTTTTCATCGGGGCCACCCTAGGGAGCGCCCTGGCGGGCCTGCTACCGCTGCCGGTGGCGGTGCTGGCGGGCATGGGCTTCGTGGGCGTGTTTGCGGGGGCCGCTAACACGCCCCTAGCTTGCGTGCTCATGGGCCTGGAGCTGTTTGGCACGCGGGCGGGCGTGTACCTGGGGCTGGCGTGCGTGGTGGCTTACCTTTTCTCGGGCCACCAGGGCATCTACAGCTCGCAGCGCGTGGGCGGTGCCAAGCACCCGCTGCTGGGCCGCCACACCGGCCGCACCCTGGGGGAATTATAAAATAGGCTTATTCTTAACTTAAACTTCTCGAAAAAGAACGTCATGCTCATCTGGCGTCCGCGCAGTCGAAGCATCTCTACCGCCTAAGTAATCCCAACGATTGGAGTCAGTTACACGGTAGAGATGCTTCGACTGCGCGGACGCCAGATGAGCATGACGTTCTTTCTACTTTTTCTTGTTTGAGAATAAGTCTAATGAGTTACCCATGCGCGCAGCGCCTACTTTTTAACTCCTAGCTTAATCCTATGTGGTGGTGGTACGCGTTGCTTTCGGCCGTTTTTGCGGCCCTCACGGCGGTGCTGGCCAAGGTCGGCATCCAGGGCGTGAACTCGGATTTGGCCACGGCCATTCGCACCGTGGTGGTGCTGGTGGTAGCCTGGGGCATTTTCCTGGCCCGCGGGCATCCCGCCGAGGTGTGGCACCTCAGCGCGCACACCTGGGTTTTTTTAGGGCTGTCGGGCGTGGCTACCGGGTTGTCGTGGCTGTGCTACTTCAAGGCCCTGCAGCTGGGCCGCGTGTCGCAGGTGGCGCCGGTCGATAAGCTGAGCGTGGCCCTCGCCATTGTGCTGTCGGTCGTTTTTCTGGGCGAAACGCTGACGCTGAAAACAGCCCTAGGGGCGGGCCTCATTGTGGGCGGCACGCTGGTACTCATCCTCTGAAGTGCTTAGCAGCGGAGTGCGCCGAGGCTCCGCTGGCAGCCCAACGCACCACTTTTTCCAGCCCCGCCCCCACCGCAATGCCCGCGGCGTAGCACGCCAAGTCGCTCCACAAAAAGCCCTGGCCTAGCACCAGCGCCCCCAGGGTGGTGTGGCGCAGTGCTTGCAGCCAAGGCGCCTGCCACAGCTGGCTGAGTTCGATGCCGGTGGCAAAGATGCCGGCGGCCAGCGCCCGGCGGCGCACCGCCCAGCCGGGCTGCAGCGCCCCCACCAGCCAGTATACCGGCAGCGCCCACAGCGCATCGCCCGCGTAGGCCCCCACCCAGGCGGGTAGCCCGGCGGCGTAGCGGCGCGAGGCTAGGCCCAGCCCCATTGTGCAACCCGCTAGGCCCAGAAACCACCCCCTAGGGCGAATGGACTGGGTGCGTACGGGCCCAAGGGGCGCAACTAAGTTTGGCGATGGGGGTGTTTTCAAGACGCAAGTGACATTAACTTTGCATTTCAAAGTTCTTTATAAAATTCCAACCATGCAAGTTGCCACCGCCCGTACCCCGCGTTCAACCTACTTTGTGCAACCTGGCTCGGTGGTGCGCCGCATCTGGGGCACGGCCGATACGGTGCTGTTCATCTTTGCCGGCGCGGCGGCCGAGTTTGCCCTCAACAAGGCCGTCGATTGGCTGTACTTCACCGGGCGGCTGCCGGCCGACCCGCTGGCCCGCCTGTTCTCGACGGTGGAGTACGCGCGGCGCATTGTATTTGCCGACCGCGCCGGGGCCGAGCGGGCCATCGACAGCATGGCCGCCATCCACGCGGCGGTGGAGGCCAGCCGCGGGCAAGCTATTCCGGCCGGCGCCTACCGCGACGTGCTCTACATGCTCATTGCCTACTCCATCGCGGCGTTTGAGGCGCTGGAGCGACCCCTCACGCTGCCCGAGAAAGCGGAGATAACCGACGTATTTCTGCGCGTGGGCCGACGCATGGGCATCCCGGATTTGCCGTCCGACTATCCCGCCTGGCTAGCCGACCGCGCCCGGCACCTCACCCAGCACGTGCAGGTAAGCCCTTACACCACCGACCTGTATCGCCAGTACCGGCGCCACCTGGGCGGGCTGCGCTACTGGCTGCTGCGCCAGGCCCAGTGGCTGGTGGCCCCGCCGCTGGTGCGCCAGCTGCTAGGTTTGCGGCGGGGCCTGGGCCTTGCGCTGGCGCTGGCCGTGTACCGGCGCACGCAGGGGCGGCGCGTTAGCCAGTGGCTGCGCACCAGCCTGCTGCCCCCCGCCTGGCGCGCGCAAATCCGGGCCCTCGATGCCCCGCCCGCGGCGTTGGGGGCGGGCTACCACCCCTAGGGCCGGCCCTAGGGGGTGCCCCAGTTGGCAGCCTAAAGTATTGCGGGCGCCGACGCGTCTGGCAGAAGGCGGCGCGCGGCAAGGTTTTTGGTAGGCGCTGGCCGGCGGTTTTTATAGCTCATTAGCAGCTTATTGGCCCACGGCGCCGCAGGGCTTGCAACATTTGCCGCCCTGGCTGCTTCTTACTGCTTGATGAGAATTTTACGTTTTTGGCTGGGCTTGCTGGGTGGGCTGCTGCTGGCAGCGCCGGGCTGGGCCCAGGCGCCCGACAGCCGGCCGCCGCTGCCTACCAAAGACCTGGGCGACCTGGTGAAGAGCATTTTGCCCCACTTTGCCCACCCACGCCGCGCCCAGGCCACCGCCGACTCGGCGGCGCAGGCGGCCGACTCGCTGGCGCCCGCGCCGCCCAGCAAGCCGCCGCGCAAGCCTAAGAGCACCAGCTTGGTAGTGCTGCCCGCTATTGCCTACACCCTGGAGGCGCGCCTGCTGGCTACGCTCACGGCCAGCGTGTCGTTTCAGCGGTCCGAGGCCAACCTATCGGCTATTTCTACCACCCTTACCTATACCCAAAACCAGCAGCTTATCCTGGCCGTGAACGGGCCGCTCTGGACCCGCAACAACCACAGCCTGTGGCTGGCCGACTACCGCCTGCTGCACTACCCGCAGCAAACCTTTGGCCTGGGCAGCGATTCGCACATGAGCGACGCCCTAGGCATGGACTACGACCTGCTGCGCGTGCACCAGAGCTACTACCACCGCGTGGGGCGCACCGGGCCGCTTTACGCCGGCGTGGGCTACTTCCTGGATACGCGCTGGAACATCGAAACCGTGAACGGGCGCGGCGAGCAGATTGACGTCATCTCGGGCTACCGGCCGGGCGTGAGCGGGCGCTCGACCTCCTCGGGCCTGGTGCTGAGCGTGCTGCGCGACAGCCGCGACAACCAGCTGCGCCCCGCCCCCGGCGAGAGCTACCTCTTTCTGGCCGTGCGCACCAACCTACAGGTGCTGGGGTCGGGCGCCAACTACCGCTTCTACCAGTTCGACGGGCGCCGCTACTTCCGGGCCGGGCCCAGGGGCAACGTGCTGGCCTTCTGGCTATACGGCGATTTTGCCCAGGGCTCGGCCGCGCCCTACCTCGACCTGCCCGCCACCGGCTGGGACACCTACAGCGTCACGGGCCGGGGCTACATTCAGGGGCGCTTCCGGGGCACCAGCCTCGTGTATGGCGAGGCCGAGTACCGCTTCAACCTCACACCCTCCAGGGTGCTGGGGGGCGTGGTGTTCGCCAACGGCCAAAGCGCCCGCAACCCCGACACCGGCTTTGGCCGCGTGGCGCCGGCCGGCGGGGCGGGCATCCGGCTGGCCCTCAGTAAGAAAGTGGGCACCTACCTGGCCGTGGACTACGCCGTGGGGCTGGAAGGCTCGCAGGGCGTGTTCTTCAACCTGGGCGACGTATTTTAGCAGGGCGGCGTACGATTGGCCTGCGTACCTTCTGCTTCGTCACGCTAGCGACCCTAGGGTCCACGCTGCTTACTCAGGCGGCATCCTCCACATCCGCCGCTACCTCGGGCACAGTGCGGGTGGGGCGGCTTGGGGCGGGAGCATCCAGCGCCTCGCGGGCAAACTCGTGCTTGAGGTGCTCGTAGAGCGAGTGCGGGTCGATAAGGGCGGCCACGGCCTGGGCCAGCAGCGCGCCCAGCAGCAGCTGGAAGATGGCCGAGTGCCGGTCGGTCATTTCGAGCACCAGGATGGCGGCCGTGAAGGGCGAGCGCACCACGCCGGTCAGGAAGCCCACCATGCTCACCAGGATGATGAGGTTGCGGTCGGCCACGGCAATGTTGAATAGCTGGGCCAGGCCGTCGCCCAGCAGCGCGCCGGCGCTGAGCGAGGTGGCAAACACGCCGCCCGCCCCGCCGCTGCTGTAGCTGAGGGCCATGCCCACGAAGCGCGCCGGAAACAGGTAGGCCGGCGTGTGGCCGTTGTTTTGAAAGAGCAGGGTGTTGATAAGGGGCTTGCCGGTACCCACGGCCGCCGGCCCAATGGCGTAGGCCAGGCAGGCCAGCACCAGGCCGCAGCACACCACCCAGCCCGCCCGCTGCGGCAGCGTCGTGAAGCGCTTGCGGTACCGGCTGAGGCCCAGCAGCACCTTGGCAAACAGCGCGCCCCCCAGCCCGCACAGCGCCGCCGCCATCATGGCCAGCACCTGAAACCAGCCGCCCGGCGACGTGACCCTAGGGTAGCCCAGGTACAGATACGACCCTAGGAACTGCTGGGCCGTGAGGCCGGCAATGATAACGGCCGTGAACACGGCCATGCGAAAACGCGATAAGTGAATCTGGGTCAGCTCTTCCACCACGAACACGATGCCGCCGAGCGGGGTGTTGAAGGCCGCTGCCAGCCCCGCCGCCCCGCCCGTCACTAGCGCAATCTGGCGCGAGAGCCGGGGCCAGCCCGCGGGCTGCAGCTTATTGATGGCCCGGAAGATGGCCGCCGCCACCTGAATGGTGGGCCCCTCGCGCCCGATAACGCCGCCGCCCAGCAGCAGCACCACGCTGCTCACTATCTTGACGGCGGCCACCCGCAGGCCCAGCAGGTAGCCGGTGCGCCGGTAGTGGGCGGGGCTAGAGAGGTCGATGCCCGCCATCACCTGCGGAATGCCGCTGCCCCGGCTGGCCGGCGCCAAAAAGTGCACCAGCGCCCACGAGCCCACGAAGGCCAGCGGCGTGAGCACGAAAGCCAGCGGCGGCAGCTGCTGCAGCCAAGTAAAACTGACCTGCTCGGCCCAGCTAAATACCTTTTCGTAGCCCACGGCCATCAGGCCCGTGAGCAGCGAAGCCACCCAAAAGGGGAAGCTGCGCAAAATGAGCCGCCGCACCTGCTCGGTATAGAGTTGGCGCAACAGGTGCTGGTCGAGCCAGGCCAATGCGCGGGCGTAGCGGGAAGTGATTTCGGATTCGGGCATGAGGGAGAAAAGGTGGCCTAAGCCCGGCCGCGCCGGGCGACCCAGCAGAGCTTAGTAGCGCACCAAAGTTTGCAAAATAGCGTCCGCAGCTGCAGGCGCGATGAAGTACCGCCGAGGCATTCATCCTTTTTCATTGATTAGCAGCAGCTTGTCAATTTATATTAAAAATGCATTGCGCACAATTAAACATTGCGCAGCCAAATCGGCTTACTACGCCAGCAACCTGCTATGGCTACTCCCGCTCCCGACCCCGCTACGCTGCTAAAGCTGGAAAACCAGCTGTGCTTCCCCTTCTACGCCATTTCGCGGCAGCTCACCAAAGCCTACCAGCCCCATTTGCAGGCCCTAGGCCTCACCTACCCCCAATACCTGGTGCTGCTACTGCTCTGGGAGCACCAGGAGCTAACGGTGAAGGAGTTGGGCACCAGGCTATTGTTAGATTCGGGCACGCTCACGCCCCTGCTCAAGCGCCTGGCGCAAAAGCAGCTACTGAGCCGCCGCCGCGACCCGCGCGACGAGCGCTCGGTGCTGGTGGGGCTGCTGCCGGCTGGCCGGGCCCTGGCGGTGCAGGCCAGCCACATTCCGGCGCAGCTGCTGGCCAGCGTGCCGCTGAGCGCGGCCGAGTTGGCGGCGCTGCACACGCAGCTGACGCAGCTGCTCGCGCAGCTAGGCGCGGCAGGCTCGTAGCCGCTATTTCACCCGTTTTCAGTTTCCCTTTTCTTTTTTAGTTTCTGATGAAAATCCAGAAAATTTTTACGGCGCAAGCCAAAGTACAGGGTGGCCGCGACGGCCACATCACGACCAGCAACGACGCGCTCGACCTCCAACTGAGCACCCCCAAGGAGATGGGCGGCACGGGCAAGGCGGGCGCTACTAACCCCGAGCAGCTGTTTGCCGCCGGCTACGCGGCCTGCTTCGAGGGGGCCCTGGGCGTAGCGGCACGCCAGGCCAAGCTTAAGCTCGAGAAAGTAACGGTGGAGGCCCTTATCGGCTTCGGCCAGGCCGAAGACGGCGGCTACGGCATCTCGGCCGACTTGCACGTGAACCTGCCCGGCCTGGCCCAGCAGCAAGCCGAGGAGCTGGTAGCGGCCGCCCACGGCATCTGCCCCTACTCGCGCGCCACCAAGGGCAACATCGAGGTCAGCCTGACCACGACCACCCACGCCTAGGGCCCGCCCGCGGGCAAATAGGCTTGTTCCTAGATTAGCTAGAGAAACCTGACCGTCATGCTGAGCGAAGTCGAAGCATGACGGTCAGGTTTCCTGATTCTTTCTAATTCAGAAACGAGCATACTACCTAAAAAAGGCCTTGACGTATGTGTCAAGGCCTTTTTTTGTGGCCGCCTCCAGCTAGTTCGCGCGGCCCTTAGGCTCCGTGGCCCTGCACCAGCCGCGCCACGTAGAAGGCTGCCGCCGCGGCCGCCGCGCCGGTAGCCGCCATTTTGAGGGCGCCCGCCACCGGCGCCTGCCCGGTGAGGCGGCTCTTAAAAAAGCCAAATACCAGCAGGCACACCAGCGTAATCAGCCCCGACCACAGCAGGCCCTGGTGCGGCGTGGCCGTGAGGAAGTAGGCGCTCAGTGGCACCAAGCCGCCCACGGCGTAGGCCCCGGCAATGGTGAAGGCGCTCTTAAACGCCTGCCGGGGGTCGGGCTGCTCTAGCCCCAGCTCGTACTTCATCATGAATTTCACCCACTGCTCGGGGTCCTGCACCAGCTCGTGGGTGGCCTGGGCGGCGGTAGCGTCCGAGAGGCCCATCTCGCGCAGCAGGTCCTGCACTTCCTGTCGCTCGGTGGCGGGCACGGTGCGCACTTCCTCGTGCTCGCGGGCCAGCTCGGCGGCGTAGTGGTCTACCTCGGTGCGGCCGGCCAGGTAGCCCCCTAGGCCCATGGCAATGGAGCCCGCCACGATTTCGGCCAGCCCCGCCGTTATCACCAGGCCCGACGACTGCACGGCCCCGCTCAGGCCGGCGGCCAGGGCGAAGGGCACCGTCAGGCCATCGGACAAGCCAATCACAATATCCTGAAGCACGGCCGAGCTGGTCAGGTGCTTTTCGGGCGGGGCAACGGTGGCGGGGGTCATGGGGAGTTAGGAATTAAAAGTTAGGAGTTATTCATAACTCCTAACTCAAGTCAGGGTAGCACGAAGGACAGGTCGGCGCTCACAACGTTGGCCGTGAGGCCGGTGCTTTGGCGGTAGTAGCCGTAGCGCAAATCCAGAGACTTGAACTTGGCCACCCGGCCGCCGAAGGGGGTTTTGAAACGACTGAGGCCGTAGAGCGGCGCGTAGCGAAACCCAAGGCCAAACTTATTGGCCGAGAAGGCCGATAGGTCGTAATCGGAGGTGAAGTACTCGTCGGCGACGGAGTGGACCAGGTAGGGCGCGAAGTAGGTGGCCGCCGTTTGGGTGTGGTAGCGGTAGAAGGGATAAAGCGTAAAGAAGGGCGTGAGCTTGAGCGGAGTTTCCAGCTCCAGGGTGTGGGCCCGGATGCCGAAGTTGTCGTTGTAGAAGCGGTAGAAGCCGCGCAGCTGCACCAAATCGGTGGCGTAGTAGGTGAGGCGCAAGCTGACGGGGTACTTCACGCGCAGGCGGGGCAGCACCTCGGCTTTGGCCGTGCCCAGCTCGCCGGGCTCCAGGCCGCCGGGCGCGTAGTCGAAGAAGTACACCCGCTGAAAGGGCGTGCTCAGCAGCCCGCGCTGCACCACGGGCTCGGCGCTGAGGGCGACTTGTAGGCGCTTGCCCAGCACCTGCGCATACACTAGCGACAGCGTAAAGCTCTGGCGGTTATCGGTGCCGTACTTATGGTTGCGGGTGCCGCCCACCCGCAGCTCGGCCGGCGTAATGAGCGTGATTTGGTCGAGAAATGCCTGGCCCGTCACCGCCAACTGGCGGTTACCGTCGGCCGAGGAGCGCGCCCACGAAGCCAGCAGGTTGAACGAGAGATAATCGTACTCCTTCGACACGCCCGCGCCGGCCCCTAGGGTGGTTTGCTTGTCGGCCAGCGCGCGGGCCAGCCCAAAGTCGGCGTGGTAGCGCACGTCAGACGCCGAGGGTGACGACATCACCTGGTCAATCTTGTCCGACGAGGCCGAGGCGTAGTAGTCGATGCCCACGTTGGCGGCCAAGCGGGTGGTCGAGTCCAGGGGCACGTTCAGCAAAATCGTGGGCGCTACGTCGGTCAGGTGCTGGCTGCCAATGCCGCCCTCCACGGCCGAGTGGTCGCCGTTTTGCTGGTAGTAGCTACCCAGAATATCCACCTCCGTTTCGCCGTTGCGGGCCGGCGTCGGCAACTGTGAGGCATTAGGCGCCAGCCCCGAGTTGTCGAGGCGGTTGGGGGTGGGAGTGGCCTGGGCAAAAGCGGCCAGGGGCACGGCCAGGACGCTAAAAATAATTAGAATAATCTTCACTAGCAAGCACTTAATTGCAGCCGCAGCCGCCCCCTACTTTGCCGCCATTGGCGCCGGCCCCGCCCTCGCGGTAGCTCTCGAAGTTGACTTCGGGCGCCTCCACCTTGCGGGTGGCCAGCTTCATGTCTTCGTCGTTGAGGTACATCTTCTGGTAGGCCGCCACCGACACGCAGCCGGGCAGCAGGGCCCCGGCGGCCAGCAGCAGGCCTAGGGCCAGTGGGCGAAAAAAGGCGCGTTGCTTCATGGATTGGACGGCGGGGAAACCGCGGCCGCCGGGGCCGCGCTGTGGTACGAGTTGAGTTGCAAGCCCTTGGAAACCAGCGTTTGGCCGTCGTCGGTTATCACGGTAGCGCTCACGCCCTTCAGGCGGTTTATCAGGCCTAGGCCCTCGGTGGGGCCGAGCACGAACACGGCGTCGTCGAGGGCGTCGGCCAGCTCCACGTCGGGGCAGATGATGGTGACCGAGCGCAGCCCCGTGGCCGGGTAGCCGGTGTGGGGGTTGATGATGTGGCCGTAGTAGCGGCCGCCCACCGTGAAGTACTGCTCGTAGTTGCCGGCCGTGACGACGGCCAAGTCGCTCACCGTGAGCCACGACGACACGGTGCGGGGCCGGGCCGGGTCGCCGATGGCAATGCGCCACTGGCTACCGTCGGGCTGGCGGCCCCAGCAGTACACGTCGCCCGAGCCGTTCAGCAGTCCGCCCGCAATGCCCAGGCGCTTCATCACCTCCGAAGCCCGGCGCACGCCGTAGCCCTGCAAGATGCCGGCCAAGTTGATGCGCATCCCCTTTTCGGGCAAATACACCGAGTGCGCGGCCGCATTTAGCTGCACCTTCTGCCAGCCAATGCGCCGCACCGACCGGCGCACCGTGGCCGAGTCGGGCAGGCTAGGGTGCGCCAGCCGGTCAAATTTATAAATCTTGTCTCCGCTGGCAAACGTGATATCGAACGCGCCGCCGCTGAGCGCCGCTATTTTTAGCGTGCGCTGAATAAGGTCGTACACCTCTTGGTCGACCACCACCGGCCGGATGCCAGCTAGCTGGTTGATTTTCACCACCTGCGACGTCGAATCCCAGTACGAGCAAAGGTGGTCGATGCGCTGAGTTTCGCGCAGGCCGGCGCGCAGCGCCCGCCAGGCCAGCGAGTCGTCGCTGCTCACGGCGGTGAAGGTGAACTGCGAACCCATGAGGTGGGCCGCACGGGTGTAGGCGCGGGCGCGGGTGGGCGGGGCCTGCGCCGGCCGCAGCCTGGCCGCCATCAGCAGCAGGGCCAGGGCCAGCAGCCCCGAGCCCGCCCAGTGCCGGGTGCGCGGGTCTGCTATTGGGCTCATCGCTTAGCCAGCAGCTGCGTGAGGTAGGCATCGAAGGCACTGGCCCCGCCGGGGCGGTAGCCGGTGCGGGCCAGCACCTGGCCCTGGGGCGAGAGCAGCACCACGGCCGGAAACGCGCCTTCCCGGTTGAGCTGGGCCGCCGCGGCTTCGCTCAGCTTGGTTTGGGCGGGGTCGAGGCGGTTTTTCTTGTTGCGCGGAAAGTCGAAGCGAGCCAGCACCAGCTTGTCCTGGGCAAACTGCGCAAACTCGGGCTGGTCGAACACCTCCTGCTTGAGCTGCATGCAGGGCTTGCACCAGTCGGAGCCCGAAAACACGGCCAGCACCGGCTTTTGCGTGGCCTGGGCCTGGGCTAGGGCCGCGGGCAGCGACGTGTTCCAAACGGGGGCCGTTTGGGCCAGAACTGGCGCAGTAGCCAGGGCTAGGCCAACAAGCAGAGTATAACGCATAGCAACGAATGAAACAACGAACAAAGCCGCCCGCACGGGGCCGGCTAACGAGTGAATACCCAGCTGGCCGGCCACCCCTACGCGCAGGCAACTAAAATTTCGGCCACCCCTAAGAGGCAGTAACTAAATGAAAGGTAGACCCGACCCGCTGGACTACGCCTGAATACTGGGTTTTATTAGGAAATTTTAAGAAAGAAAGGCGGCCGCGGCCGGTAGTCTAGCGTATGGGTAAGCTATAAAAACATAGCTACTCGCTTATATAAACTGGCTTTTTAACTCGCTTAGCTGGCGGCCAGCCACTTAGCGCATTACCGGTAAGTTTCCCTTTTCCATTCCCTTTTTATGTCCGACAAACCCCTAGGCAAGCAAACCCACGAAGATGCGGTGAGCAACCCCAAAACCGAAGAAATGGCCAAAAACCGCGACGACGGCTACGGCAAGTACCTCACCAGTAATCAAGGCCTGCGCGTCAACGACGACCAGAACTCGCTGAAGGGCGGCGAGCGCGGCCCCTCGCTGCTGGAGGATTTCCTCTTCCGCGAGAAGATGACCCACTTCGACCACGAGCGCATTCCCGAGCGCGTGGTGCACGCCCGCGGCGTGGCGGCCCACGGCTACTTCGAAGCCTACGGCAACGCCACACACCTGACCAAGGCCCACTTTCTGCAGCCCGGCGTGGTGACGCCGGTATTTACGCGCTTCTCCACGGTGGCCGGCTCGCGCGGCGCTAGCGACTTGGCCCGCGACGTGCGCGGCTTTGCGGTGAAGTTTTACACCCAGGAGGGCGTGTATGACCTGGTGGGCAACAACATGCCGGTGTTCTTTATCCAGGACTCGATTAAGTTTCCTGACTTCATTCACGCCGTGAAGCCAGAGCCACACAACGAGATTCCGCAGGGCGCCTCGGCCCACGATACGTTTTACGACTTTATTTCGGCCAACCCCGAAGCCACCCACATGCTGCTGTGGGCGATGAGCGACCGCGCTCTGCCGCGCAGCCTGCGCATGATGGAGGGCTTTGGGGTGCACACCTTCCGCTTCGTAAACGCCGAAGGCAAGTGGCGCTTCGTAAAGTTTCACTGGAAGCCCAAGCTCGGTACGCACTCAGTATTGTGGGACGAGGCCCAGCAGATTTCGGGCAAGGACCAGGATTTTCACCGTCGCGACTTGTGGGCCAACATCGAGATGGGCGCCTACCCCGAGTGGGAACTGGGCGTGCAGGTAGTAGAGGAAGAGGACGAGCACAAGTTCGACTTCGACCTGCTGGACGCCACCAAACTCATTCCCGAGGAGCTGGTGCCGGTGCAACTGATTGGCAAAATGGTGCTTAACCGCAACGTAGACAACTACTTTGCCGAAACCGAGCAGGTGGCATTCTGCCTCAGCCACATCGTGCCGGGCATCGACTTCTCGAACGACCCGTTGCTGCAAGGCCGCCTGTTTTCGTACCTCGACACCCAGCTCAAGCGCCTAGGGGGCCCCAACTTCCACGAGATTCCGATTAACCGCTCGCTGGCCCCCGTGCACAACAACCAGCGCGACGGCCACATGCGCCAGACTATCAACAAGGGCCAGGTGGCTTACGGCCCTAACCTGCTCAACGACCAGTACCCCAAGCAAGCCCCGCAGAGCGAAGGCGGCTTCTCGTCGGTGTATGAGCGCGTAGAAGGCCCCAAGATTCGGCGCCGTAGCAAGAGCTTCATTGACTTCTACAGCCAGGCCCGCCTGTTCTGGAACAGTCAGAGTGAGCCCGAAAAGGCGCACATCGTCAAGGCTCTGCGCTTTGAGCTGAGCCACGTGCAAACCCCGTGGATTAGGGAGCGCACGCTGGCGCAGCTAACCCAGGTAGACCACGACCTGGCCAGCCGCGTGGCTGAGGGCCTGGGCATGGACGTGCCTTCCACAGAAGGTATGCAGCTCAACTACGGCGCCATCGGGGCCGACGACAAAGCGGCCGATTTCCAGTCGGCCCCAGCCAAGGATAACGTGGGCAGCTCGCCCCACCTGAGCCTAGCCGCTGACAGCCCCATCAACCAGGACAAGGGCAGCGTAAAAACCCGCCAGATTGCCATTCTGGCCACCGACGGTGCCGACGTGGCCGCCATTAGCGAGCTAATGAAAACCTTTATGGAGCAAGGGGCTCAAACGGCCATTGTCGCTACCCACCTGGGTACGCTCAAGGGCAAGGGCGGTGAGGAAATCCTGATTAACTGGACGTTCCAAAGCACCTCATCGGCCCTATTCGATGCTGTATACGTGGCCGCCGGCGCCCAAAGCGTGCGCAAGCTTAAGCAAGACTTTGACGCCGTGCGCTTCGTCAACGAGGCTTTCCGCCACTGCAAGCCCCTGGCCGCCTCGGCCGAAGGCGTGGAGCTACTGCAAGCCGCTGCCTACCCCGGCGCCGAGGGCATTCTAGATGCCGAGGGCGTGGTAACCAGCGACAGCACTGACGTGGCCGAGCTAGCCGAAGAGTTTGCCACCGCCATCAAGCAGCATCGCTTCTTCAGCCGCGAGCTGGAGGCCGTGCCCGCCTAGGTTCTCTTAAATGCCAAAAGGCCCCTAGGGTTTCCCTCCTACCTCTTTGCGGGCGAGGGAAGTCCTAGGGGCCTTTTGGCGTCGGCCTAGTAGCCAAGTGTCCAGCCAGGCGCTACTATGAGGCGACGCTACTGAGCTTGACTAAGCGCTAGGCTGCAGCAAAAAACCCCCGGCCGCCGCGCAATGCGAAAAACCGGGGGTTTAAGGAGCGGAGCGCCCCTAAGGGCTAGGTTTGTTTTCAGCGTGTGAAGAATAGCTAGGCCAGTGTTGTTATTGCTGCATCACGCGGAACTTCCACACGTGTTTGTCGAGGTAGTAGTCCAGGTCCTGAAGCTGGTTGCTGGTCACGGCATCGATGTTGTCGAGGTGGGCGATGCGCTCGCGCACGCGCTTGGACACGGTGTTGATGCGCTCGTCGAGCAGGATGAGCACCTGCTTATCGGAGAGGTAGCCGCCGGGGTAGCCACCGAGGTTGGCATTGGCCGTGACGACGCTGGTGCGCCCGTCGATGGGGCGGCCGATTTGCAGCGAGCGCTCGGCCAGGATGTCGGCGTACTTGAGGTAGAGCGAGGCGTTGTCTTGCAGCTGCTCGTGGAGGCTGAGGTAGAGCGGGCCGCGCAGGTTCCAGTGGCTTTGCTTGGTATCGTGGTACAGCTCCAGCAGCTCCACCACGGTGGCTTCGAGGTCATCGGCCACGGTCTGGCGCTTGCTGGCATCGAGGGCCACGAGGTCGTCGGCGGCGGGGTTTCGGTAGTCGAGGCGGCCGTTGCTCTCACCGGGCGGCGGCGTATCGGTGTTTACCGGCGTGGTCGAGGTGTTGGAGATGGGCGCGGGCGCGGGGGCCGTATTCTGGCCGTTGCGGCGCTGGGCCTGAGCCTGCTGGGTGGCCGCACAAGCAAACAGCGCACTGGCCGCCACCAATAAGGTAACTTTCATAAAAACTGGGAAAAGAAAGCGTCAGCCTGAGCCGCGGGCGGGTACGCTGGCTGCCTGGGAGAGAGAATGGGGCTTCAACGAACCCCCGCCTTAGGCTTTGCTTAAGCCCATCTTAAAATCAGCTTAAGACTCGGCCGCCGGCGCCTGTTTCCGCGTTCAGGGCCTAGGCCCACGGGTTGGGCCACCCCGGCCCGCTTCCTTTTGGCGCGGGTGCCCCCTGCCGCCGCGCCCGTTTTATTTCCCATGCAGCTACTGGTTATTGAGGATGAGCCCGGCATTGCCCGCTTTCTAAAGCAAGGCCTGGAAGAAGAAGCGTTTACGGTGACCGTGGCCACCACCGGCCCCGAAGGCCTGGCCCTGGCCCAGCAGCAAGCCTTCAGCCTGTTGCTGGTAGACTGGATGCTGCCCGGCCTAACGGGCCTGGAGGTGTGCCAGCAGCTGCGGGCGGCCCGCGTCGGCACCCCCCTCATTTTTCTTACCTCGAAGGACACCGTGGCCGATACCGTGGCTGGCTTGCAGGCGGGCGCCAACGACTACATCAAGAAGCCCTTCCACTTCCAGGAGCTGCTCGAGCGCATTCGGGTGCAGCTGCGGCCGGCCGCCGAGCCCGCCGAGCGCTTCGCGGTGGGCCCCATCGTGCTGAACGTGGCCACCCACCAGGTGCACCGCGACGGCGAGGAAATCGCGCTTACCCAAAAAGAGTTTGCGCTGCTCGAATACCTGCTGCGCCACAAGGGCAAGGTGTGCCGCCGCCAAAGCATTATCGAGCACGTGTGGGACATTCACTTCGAGTACAGCACGAGCGTGATTGACGTGTACATGACGGCGCTGCGCAAGAAGCTCAAGCTCAGCAAGGAAGATGAGTACCTGCAAACCATTCGCGGCATTGGCTACGTAGCCCGCGACTAAGCAGCCGCCCGGCCCTAGCCCCTTAGCCATGAGCTTACCTTTCAAAGACCGGATTGCCTTGTACTATGTGCTCACCACGGCCGCCCTGATACTGGCGGCCTACCTGGTAGTGTTTGGCGTGGTGCACCACCAGGTGTATACCGACCTCGACGCCAACCTGCGCTTCGAGGCCGCCAAGCACATGGGCGAGCTAACCGGCGACGGCCGGCTCATCCGCTTTGCCAACAAGGAGGAGTGGCAGGAGCGCGAGCACCGCGAGGTGCAAGTCAACCCCGTCTTCATTCAGGTCATGGACCTGCGCGGCCACTTGCTCGACCGCTCGCCCAACCTGCTGGGCGACCAGCTGACGCTGGCCGACCCCGCCACCGGCCGCGCGCCGCTCAACTCCACGCTGCGGGGCCAGGCCATTCGGCAGGTGCAGGTGCCGGTGCTGCGCGAAGGCCGGCCGGCGGCCTACCTGCTGGCGGGCATCTCGTCGGAGGCCGCGCAGCACGTGCTGGCTAGCCTGCGGCTGGCGCTGCTGGCCTCGTTTCCGGTGGTGCTGCTGGCGTTGTTTGCCAGCGCGCGGCTGCTGGCCGGGCGCAGCATCGCGCCCATTGCCCAGATTACGGCCACCACCAACCGCATCACGCGCAGCAACCTGGCCGAGCGCATTGCCCTGCCGGCCCGGCCCGATGAGCTGCACACGCTGGCCAGTGCCATTAACCGCCTGCTGGCGCGCATCGAGCAGGCCGTGGAGCGCGAAAAGCAGTTCACCGCCGATGCCTCGCACGAGCTGCGCACGCCGCTGGCCGTGCTCCGGGGCACGCTCGAAGTGCTGGTGCGCAAGCCGCGCACGCCGGCCGAGTACGAGGCGCACATCCAGCTGGGCATTCAGGAAATCGACCGCCTCACGCACCTGGTCGAGCAGCTGCTGCTGCTGGCCCGCTTCGAGAACCACGCCCAGGGCAGCGCCAGCCAAGAGCTGAGTTTGCTGGCGTGCGTGCACGAGGTGCTGCACCGCCACCGCCTGAGTTTGGCCGCCAAGCGCATTCGCGTGGCCGTGGCAGACGCCCCCGGTGCCGATGCGCTCGTTACCACCGACCCGTTTTTAACCGGCCTCATCTTGGATAACGTGCTCAGCAACGCCGTGAAGTATTCGCCCGTCGAGTCAACCATTGCCGTGGGGCTGGCGGCCAGCGCCGGGCAGCTGGTGTGCACCGTGGCCGACCAGGGCATCGGCATCGCGCGCCACGACCTGGATAATATCTTTAAGCCCCTCTTCCGGTCCAACTCACTGGCCCACAAGCACATTTCCGGCAGTGGCCTAGGGCTCTCCATCGTGGCCAAGGCCTGCGCGCTGCTCGGCGTGGGCCTAGGGGTGGAAAGCGAGCTGGGCCACGGCACCACGTTCACGCTCCGCTTCCCGCTGGGGGCCTAGGGCTCCTTGCGCAGCGGCCGGCCGTCCTGGTCGAAGTAGGTGGTTTGGCAGTCGTGGGCTTTGCCGCGGCACACCTGCGCGGCGTAGGTGACGGTGCCCGCGGCATCCACCAGGCGCAGTATCTGGTCTACCTCGCGGTGCGGAAACTGCTCGGCCATGTAGGTACGAGCCAGCGCCGGCAGGCGGTGGTCGGAGATAATTGTGCGGGTTTCGAGCAGCGCGCCGGTGGCGTCGAACACGGCCGTGCCCGGCGCCTGGGGCAGCTCGTAGCTGGCAGTGTAAGTGGCATTCTCCTGCTGCCACCTCACGTTGGTAGCGGCCGGAAAAGTGCGCGCAAAGGCCGTGGCAGCGGGCGCGGGCACCTGCCGGGCGGGCAGGTGCTGGGCCCCGGCGGCCCCACTGCTCAGTAGGGCAGCTAGTAGGTAGGCAAGTTTCATGGGCGAGAACACAAGGCGAGAAAAAGTACGGGCCAGCGCCGCCCGGCACCAGCGCCAACCGCCAGCTGGCGGCACCCGATTTACTTCTTGCAAATCAACTCATTACCATACTCAGTCGCTAGCTTCAAGTTGCCTTAAAATTTGCTTAACTCAACCAGCCGCGCCCCTACTAGCCTGAGCGTAAGTAGCCCGCTATCCTGGCTTGTTTGCGTAGCACTACCCGCGCCGCTTAGTCGCCGCTCTCCCCTTTGCGCAGCTCGGCATCCAGAAAGTAGGCGCCGCGGCGCACCAGCTGGGTGGTGTCGGGCAGCGGGTCGAGCACGGTCAGGGCCACGTCGCCGTGCTGGGGCTGGCCGGCGCGCACCCGCACCCGCCGAAACACCGTGCGGCCCGAGTCCTGGCCCACGCGCCGGAAGATGTAGCTCAGGTCGCCGGCCTGGATGAGGGCCGCTTCGGGCAGGGTGCGCACCCTGGCGCCGGCCGTTTGGATGCGCGCCGCCACAAACTGGCCGGGCAGCAAGTCGCGCCGCTCGGGCTCGAGGTGGGCGTGCACGCGCACGGTGCGGGCATCGTCGTCGAAGGCCTTGCCCACCAAGAAAACGCGGGCCGTCAGCTCCTCGTCGCGGTTGGCATTCTGCACCCTGAACAGAATTTTCTGGCCGGGCTTCACCTGGGTTACGTCCTTCTCAAACACCTTCAGCTCCAGGTGCAAGTCGTCGCGGTTGAGCACCTCCACCAGCACGTCTTGGGGGTTCACAAACTGGCCGGGGTTGATGTTGACGGCCTTCACGTAGCCCGCGATGGGCGTGGTGAGCGCCACGCTGGGCACGATTTGCCCGGTGGCGTCGAGGCGGGCCACCGAGATGCCAAGCAGCCGCAGTTGGGCCGCCGTGGCGCGCAGCGTGGCCTGCTCGGTGGCGTAGTCGGCGCGGGCCTGCTGCAGCTTGCGCTTGGCGCCCACGTCCTCCACGTCCAGAATGCGCTGGCGCTCCAAGTCCTCGGCCAAAAAGCGCACTTTAGCCTTGCTCTGAAGGTAGTTCTGCTGCATGGTCAGGTACTCGGGCGAGCGCAGGGTGGCTACCGTGGCGCCGGCCGCCACGCGCTGGCCGGGCAGCACGGCCACCGCTTGCACGTAGCCACCCATAATGGCCGTGATGGACACCCGGTTTTGGGGCGGCACCTCCACCGAGCCGTTGGCCTGCACCTCGGTAGTCATGTTTTGGCGCTCGAAGGTGCCTAGGACAATGCCGGCCGCTTTTTCCTGGGCCTGGCTCACGGCCACCTGGTCGGGGTTGGCGGGGGCGGCCGGGGCGGCGGCTTTGCTGTCTTTGCCAGGCGCATCTTTTTGGGCAGCGTCGCCGCCTTTCGAGTTGCAGGCGGCGAGCAGCCCTAGGGCGCCCGCCAGGGCGTAGAGAGAGGGATTAAAAGACATTAGGGGGAGGTCGAGTCGGAAAGAAATACGGGCGAGGGCTAGCTAGTCGGCTGCCCCTGGCGCCCGGCAGTTAGTTGGCGGCGCCCGGCGGAATATCCGGGCCCGTGAGCGCCTGCAGGCTCACTACCAAATCGTTGTAGCGCTGGGCCTGGTCGAGGTAGTTGCTCTGGATTTGCCAGGCCGGGTCGGTGTTCACCACGTAGGTCACGTAGTCGATGTCGCCGGCGCGGAAGCTCTTTTCGGCCGCGGCGAGGATGAGCCGGGCCTGGGGCAGGGCCGTGCGCTGGTAGTAGTCAAGCGAGGCCTGGGCCCGGCGCAGCTGGCGGCGCAGCGTGCTAAGCTGGGTGCTGAGCTGGCTGGTGGTGTAGGCCAGCTGGCCCTGCGCCACCTGCTCGCCCAGGCGGGCGGCCGCCACCCGCGCCCGCCCGGCCTGGCCCAGCAGCGGAATGGCCAGCCCCAGCTGTCCCACGCGCAGGGCGTTAAACTCGGGCCGGATAGTTTGCTGGAAGTAGCCAGCCCGCAGGTCGGGCAGGCGGCGCAGCTGCTCGACGCGCACTTGCAGCTGGCTAACGGCTATTTGTTGGCGCAGCAGCCCTAGGGTGGGGTTGCTGGCGGGCGAGAGGGCAGCCGTGTCGGCGGCCGCGAGCGGGGCCAGCAGCGCCTGGGTGGTGTCGATGGCGGCCGGCTGGGGGCTGCCCAGCAATTGGCCCAGCTGCTCGCGCTGCACCTCCAGGTCGGTGAGGGTGGTGAGCAGGCGGTTTTCCAGTTCCAGCGCCCTGGCTTCGGCGGCTACCTGCTCCAGGCGGTTGGTTTCGCCCACCTGGTAGCGGACGCGGGCGGCGCGGGCGGCGCGCCGGTACAGGCTATCCTGGCGGCGCAGCAGCGCCACCCGGCGGTAGCTCACCAGCAAGGCGTAGTAGTTGCTACGGATGGCCTGCCCCAGGCTGCGCCGGCCCACGGCGGCCTGCTGCTCGGCCGTGGCGCCCTGGCCCTGCAGCAGCTTGCGCTGGGCCAGGTACACCCCCGGAAAAGCCGCCTGCTGAATGATGTTGAAGGTGTGGTCGGTGAGGTTACTCGACACCTGGCCGAGCTGAAAATCGACCACCGTGCGCGGCAGCTCTATGCCGGTGCGAATGAGCGCCTGCTGCTGCTGGGTTTGCAGGCCGGCGTTGCGCAGCGACTGATTTTGGGCGCCCGCCGCTTGCAGGGCCTGGCTCAGGTTCAGCGGCTGGCCGGCCGTGGAGCCGAGCGTGTTTTGGGCGAGCGCCGGGCGCCCTAGGCCCCCTAGCAGCGCCAAAAGCAGCACGGCCGTAGCCACGGCGGGCGCGGGCTGCCTGGCCGGCGCCGGCCCCCTAGGCTGGCCGTTTTGGTCGGCGTTTTCGGTTGGCTGGCCGTTAGGAGACTGGCCGGGCTCCTCCCCTTTCTCGGCGGCGTGCTTAGCATCTTCTTGGGCCTTGGCGGCGTCCCTAGGGTTGGGCTCGCCGTCTTTGGTAAAGAGCATATAGAGCACCGGCAGCACCACCAGCGTGAGCAGCGTGGCCGAAATCAGCCCGCCAATGACTACCGTCGCCAGCGGCTTCTGCACCTCGGCGCCGGCCGAAGTGCTGAGCGCCATCGGCAGAAAGCCCAGCGAGGCCACGCTGGCCGTGAGAATAACCGGCCGGAAGCGCTCTTCGGTGGCGCGCAGCACGCGCTCGCGCACCGATTTCACCCCCTCGGCCGCCAGCTCGTTGAGGCTGGCCAGCAGCACGATACCGTTGAGCACGGCCACGCCGAAGAGGGCAATGAACCCGACGCCCGCCGAAATGCTGAATGGCATCCCGCGCAGCCACAGCGCCACAATGCCGCCGATGGTAGCCAGCGGCACGCCCGTGAAGATGAGCAGCGCCTGCTTCACCGACCGGAACGAGAGGTAAAGCAGCAAAAAAATCAGCAGCAGCGACACCGGTACGGCCACCTTCAGGCGCTTGAGGGCGTGGTTCAGGTTCTCGAACTGCCCGCCGTAGGTGATGCTGTAGCCGGGCGGCAGCTTCAGGCTGTGGCTCAGCTTGCCCTGAATTTCCTGCACTAGACTCTGCACATCGCGCCCGCGCACGTTGATGCCGATGTTGATGCGGCGGCGGGCATCATCCCGCGAAATCTGGATGGGCGCGTTCTGGTAGGCCACGGTGGCCACCTCGTCGAGCGGGATTTTCTGGCCGCCGGGCGTGTCCACGTACAAGTCTTGCAGGTTGGCGAGGCCCACGCGGTGGGTGCTGTCGAGGCGCATCACCAGGTCGTAGCGGCGCTCGCCCTCGTACACCTGGCCCGCCACCTCGCCGGCGAAGGACGCCCGCAAAATCGTATTCAAGTCGCTCACCTTGAGGCCGTACTGGGCCAGCTTCTGGCGGTTGTAGGTGACGCGCATCTGGGGCAGGGCCGCAATCTGCTCCACTTTCAGGTCGCCCACCCCGGCAAGGGGCCGAATGAGGGCGGCCGCGTCGTTGGCTTTCTCGTAGAGCACGCCCAGGTCGTCGCCGTAAATCTTGATGCTCACGTCCGACTTCACGCCCGAAATCAGCTCGTTGAACCGCATCTGGATGGGCTGCTGAAACTCCATCGTCACGCCGGGCACGCCGGCCAGCGCGGCCTGCATCTTATTGGCCAGCTCCTCGCGCGAGTGGGCCGAGGTCCAGAGGCTGTGGTCTTTGAGGATAATCATCTCGTCGCTGTCTTCCAGCGACATCGGGTCGGTCGGAATTTCGGAGGTGCCGCTCTTGCCCACAATCTGCTCAATTTCGGGGAATTTGCGGCGCAAAATCTGCTGCACGCGCAGGTTGGTGGCAATGGTCTGGCTGAGCGACGAGCCGGGGGCTAGGGTCACGTTCAGGGCGAAGTCACCCTCGTCGAGCTGCGGAATGAACTCGCCGCCCATCCGCGAAAAGATAAAGCCCGCCAGCACCAGCAGCGCCACCGCCGCGCCCACCACTACCCAGCGCGCCCCCAGCGCCGCCCGAATGACGGGGTCGTAGCCGCGGTGCAAGAACTTCATAATGCGGTAGGCAATCGTGCCTTCCTCCTTAATATCCCTCTTTAGGGCCCAGGCCGTGGCGGCCGGCACGTAGGTGAGGCACAGCAGCATAGCCCCCACAATGGCGAAGCTCACCGTGAGGGCCATCGGCCGGAACATCTTACCCTCAATGCCCGTGAGCGAGAGGATGGGGAAATACACGATGAGAATGATGAGCTGCCCAAACAAGGCCGACGACATGAGGCGCGTGGCGGCGCTTTCGGTCATGTCGTCCATGGTTTCGTGGGCGGCCTGCTGGCGTTGGTGCACGAGGTGAAAGATGACGGCCTCCACGATAATGACGGCCCCGTCCACAATCAGCCCGAAGTCCAGCGCCCCCAGGCTCATGAGGTTGGCCGACACGCCAAACACGTTCATCAGGCCTAGGGCAAACAACATGCACAAGGGTATCATAAGAGCCACCACCACGGCCGCGCGCCAGTTGCCGAGCAGCAGCAGCAGCACCGCCACCACGATTACGCCGCCCTCGATGAGGTTGTGCTCGACGGTAGCAATGGCCTTGTCGATGAGCTTGGTGCGGTCCAGAAACGGGGTGATGACCAAACCCTTGGGCAGCGTTTTCTGGATTTCAGCCACCCGCGCCTTTACGTTCTTAATGGTGTTTTCGGAGCTGGCGCCCTTCAGCATCAGCACCACAGCGCCCACGGTTTCGCTCTGGCCGTTGCGGGTCATGGCGCCGTAGCGCACGGCGTGGCCCATGCGCAGGGTGGCCACGTCGCGCACCAGCAGCGGCACGCCGGTCGCGGCCTGCTTGATGACCGTGGCCCCCAAATCATCGAGCGAGGCGACTCGGCCCTCGCCCCGGATGAAGTAGGCATTGGGCCCGCGCTCGATGTAGGCGCCGCCGGTGTTGGCATTGTTGTCCTGCAAGGCCTGGTACAGCTCGGCCATCGTCACGCCGTTGGAAGCCAGCCGGGCGGGGTCTACGCTCACCTCGTACTGGCGCAGGTAGCCGCCGAAGCTGCTCACGTCCACCACGCCGGGCACGCCGGCCAGCCGGCGCTTGATGAGCCAGTCTTGCACATCGCGCAGCTTGGCCAGCGAAAACTGCTTTTCGTAGCCCGGCAGCACCCGGATGGTGTACTGGTAAATCTCGCCCAGGCCGGTGGTGATGGGCGCCATGGTGGGCGTGCCGGCCCCGGCGGCCAGGTCGGCCTCGGCGGCCTTGAGCTTTTCGGCCACCAGCTGGCGGGTCTGGTAGGTGGTCATATCATCGGGGAAAACGACGGTAATCACCGAGAGCCCAAAGCGCGAGATGGACCGGATTTCCGTGACGCCGGGCACCGTGCGCAGCTGCAGCTCGAGCGGTACGGTGATGAGCTGCTCCACCTCCTGGGCGGCCAGCGCATCGCTCTGCGTGATAACCTGCACCTGGTTGTTGGTCACGTCGGGGATGGCGTCGAGCGGCAGGTTGGCCGCCGAGTAGCCGCCCCAGGCCATGAGGGCGAGCAGCAGCAAGCTCACTAGCAGCTTGTTGCGCACGCTGGCCGCGATGATGGTTGAAAGCATGAAGTCAGGGGGGATGAGGGCTTTGGGGCGCGGCCGGGGCCTAGGCGCCGGGGCGGGGCAGCCAGAGCCGGCAGCCGCCGGGCGCGCTGCCAGGCGGCACTACGCAGCGCCACCTAGGGGCGCGGGCAGCTCACCAAGCCGGCGCTTCGCGCAGATACTACTTGGCGCTTTAATACCCATAAAGCCAATAATTTACCAATAAAATAACCAGGAGCCAGCCGGGCGCACTGCGGCTAGGGGCGGCGGGTGGCTAGGCTCGGGGCGGCTGCAGCAGCCCTAGGCCGGGGCCGCCGAGGTAGCGCGGGGGCGCCAGCGCGCGGTAGAGGCGGGCGGCCAGCTTGCCGGGCTGGGCCAGCGGCAGCGCTGGGCGGCCCGCGCTCAGCAAAAACACCACCTGCGGGCAGTTGCTGTGGTCGCGCAGGGGCAGGTTGTGGTGGTCGCTCTGGTGCTGAGGGCTCAGGTGGCAGCCGCTCAGGTGCTTGGCGCCGGCGCCGTAGTGCTCGGCCAGAAACTCGGTTAACGACAAGCCACCGCCCGCCGCCGAGTGGTGGTAGCGGTAGTGCTCCAGCAGCTGGGGCAGCTTGCCCAGTTCCGCGAGGTCGTTTTGCGGAATGAAGCTCCCCAGCAGCATGAGGCAGGCTAAGCAAAAGGAAACAACCGCTTTCATACGCACTCAAGCCAAACGCGGGGGCAAAGTTAAAGGTTGAGCGCCCGGCCCGGCCTAGGGCTTAAAATTGACTTAAGATTGGCCCGGCCCCTAGGGGTCGGGCGGACCTAAAGGCCGCCGGAACCGAAACATTTGCCCACCCGTCGTATTCTTGGCCTACTTATGCGACAACTTCCGCTCTTCCCGCTTGGCCTCGTCGCTTTTCCTGGCGAGAAGCTCAACCTACACATCTTCGAGCCGCGCTACCGCCAGCTGGTGCGCGACTGCCTCAGCGAGGGCCTCACGTTTGGCATTCCGCCCTACCTCGACAATACGGTGCAGCCGCTGGCCACCGAGATGCGCCTGCTGAGCGTGGAGCGCGTGCACCCCGGCGGCGAGATGGACATTCGCACCGAGGGCGTGCGGGTGGTGCGCATCGAGCAGTTTATGCGCCAGGCTCCCGGCAAGCTCTACGCCGCCGGGCAGGTGGAGGAGGTAGGGCAGGACGAGGAAACCGACCCGGTGCTCAGCAACGTCATTGCCGCCCAAGTGCGCCGCCTCTACGAGGCCCTAGGGCTGCACAAGCTACTGCTGGAGCTGAAAACCGACTTCCGCATTTTCGACGTGGCCCACCACATTGGCCTCAGCACCGAGCAGGAATTTCAGCTGCTGGGCACCACCGCCGAGCACGAGCGCCAGGAGCTGGTGCGCGAGCACCTCGAACGCCTGCTGCCCGCCGTGCTCGAGGCCGAGCGCCTCAAGGAGCGGGTGAAGCAGAACGGCCACTTCAAAAACCTGAAGCCGCCTACCTTCTAAGCGGTCGGCAGCTCCACCTTATTATTTAGGATTTACGTACCTAGGCCCAAACGTGCAGGCCTAGGCTTTCTTCGTTTTCCCACCCCCTATCTTCTCTTATTGCACAGCTTTATGCCACTTAGTTTACGCAACCGCCCCGGCGCCCGCCGGTATGGTTTTTGGGGGCTGCTCGGGCTCCTGGCTTCGGCCACCACGCTGCACGCCCAAACCACCCCCAGCACCGTGTACGCGCTGGGCACTACTACGCAGGCGTATGGCGGCTTCGCGGCCGGTGCCCAGCTGCTCGCCCAATTTAACCCAGCCACGCAGGCCTACACCCCCAATAGCCTCGTCGCCGTTGCGGGCGTAGCGGCCGGCCAGCAGCTGGTGGGTATTGATGCGCGGCCGAGTACGGGCCAGCTTTTCGCGCTGGGCTACGCGGCCGCTTCGGGCGCGGCGCAGCTGTATACGCTCGCGGTTAGCTCCACCGCTGCCGTGGCCATTCCGGTTGGCACGGGCTTTACCTTAAACCTGCAGGATGCGAATCGTTCGAATACCTACGGCTTCGTGACCAACGTAGGCTTTGACTTCAACCCGCGGGTAGACCGCCTGCGGGTGGTGGCGCCCAATGGCACCAACTACCGCCTCAACCCCAATACCGGGGCCCTCGTGGCCACCGATGGCACCTTAACCTACGCGCCAGGCAGCTCGGTGGGCCACGCGCCCTACATCGGCACGGCGGCCTATACCAATTCCGTGCTCAGTGGCTTAGGCACAACGCTCTACGACATTGACCTGACCAACACCAACGGGTTGCTCTCGACGCAAGCGCCGCCCAACGATGGGGTGCTCAACCCGGTGGCCCCCGTCACGTTTGCCGTCAATGGGGCTACTACGTACTACCCCCTGGCCTCCCCCACCATTGCCCTCTCCCTGGATATCGCCTATGACCGCGTGGCCGCGCAAAACCTGGCCTTCCTGCTGGAAGCCCGCTACTCCAACGACCCGGCGGTAGCTGACCGCTACGCCAGCAACTTTTACGCGCTCGACCTGACGACGGGCAAGGCAACGGGTAAAAATCTCTTCGGGGCAATACCCGTTTTCTTGTACGACATCGCGGCCTCGGTTTCGCTGGCCAAGACCTGGACGGGCGCGGTAAGCACCGCCTGGGAAGATGGCGGCAACTGGACTGGCGGCACCGCGCCCTCTGCAACTGACGACGTATTCATTCCGGGTACGCCCGCCAACCAGCCCGTAGTAGGCAGCTCAGCGGCCACCAAGCAGGCGCTGTCGGTGACGCTGGGCAACGGCGCCGTGCTAACGACGGCCGACGGCGGCGTGCTGAGCGTGTACGGCAACTTTGTAAACAACGACGGCACGGTAGCCGGTAGCGGCAGCGGCCGGATAGCCCTGGTAGGCACTACCCGGCAAGAGATTGCGGGCGGGAGTGCCTCCAACTTCCGCAACCTGAGCGTGGGCACGGCAGGGGCCTTCACCAGCGCGGACGTGTCGGTGGAGGCGGGCCTCACGCTAACCGGCAACCTGACGGTGACCGACCAATCGTTTACGCTGCGCTCGAACGCAACCACCGGCACGGCCTACGTGGTGAACAACGGCGGCACGCTGCTAGGCACAGCCACGGTGCAGCGCTCCATCGACGGCAGCCTCAACGGCCAGGGCATCGGCTACCGCCACTACTCGGCGCCGGTTACCAACACCACGGTGGGCGACATCGCGACCGCCACGTACACGCCCGTGTTCAATCCGGCCTATAATACCAGCACCACGCCGGACGCCACCACCCCCTTTCCAACGGTGTATGGCTACAGCCAGCGCATGTACGAAAGCTCGCCGGCCGTCACCATCACTACCGACTTTGACCGTGGCTACTTTTCGCCCACCGCCACTACGCCCTGGGTATCGGGCACGGGCTACTCGGTAAACATCCCGAACAACGAGGTGGTGGATTTTGTGGGCACGCTGGCCAACGGCAACATCAGCACCACCCCGCAGGGCCGCAGCGCCAAAGACAACGCCGGCTGGCAGCTGCTGGGCAACCCCTACCCCAGTGCCCTCGATTGGGACCAGGTGGTCAGCACGGGCTTGGCGGGCCTCAATAATGCGCTGTTTGTGTACAAGAGCACCGGCCGGTACACGGGCACCTACGCCAGCTACGTAAACGGCCAGCCCGCCAACGGCGGCACCAACGTAGTGCCGCTGGCGCAGGGCTTCTTCGTGCGCACCAGCATGGTGGGCGGCCAAGGCAGCCTCAACTTCCAAAACAGCCAGCGCATTACCAGCGCTACCACCGCCCCCTTCCAGCGCACCACCGCCGACACCCGCCCCCAGCTGCTGCTGGAGCTGAGCAATGGCACCGCGGCCATCCAAACCGACATCTACTTTGAGCGCGGCGCCACCGCTGCCTTCGACGCCACCTTCGACGCCGAGGCCCTGCCCACCAGCAACGGCCTGGTGCTGCTATCGGAAGCGGGCGCCAACCTACTGTCCATCAACGGCCAGCCGGAGCTGGCGGGCACCTCTACGGTGCCGCTGCGCGTGGCCGTGGCTACGAGCGGCACCTACACCCTAGGGGTAGCCAACCTGGCCAACCTGCCCACCGGCTACCACGCCTACCTGCGCGATGCTACTCTGAACACCTACACCGACCTGGCTACCACGCCCCGCGTGGCGGTGAGCCTGGCCGCCGGCCCGGCTACCAGCCGCTTCGCCGTGGTGTTTGGCACCAGCGCCCCGCTAGCCACGGCCCCCGCCGCCCTGGCCGCCCTGGTGGCCGTGTACCCCAACCCGGCCCACCACGCGGCCGTGCTGCTGCTGCCCACCAGCCTGCGCGGCCAGGCCGCCAGCGAGGTCGAACTACTCAACGCCCTGGGCCAGGTGGTGCTGCGCCGCACCGTAGCCGCCGGCGGCTCCGACCAGGTAGAGCTGCCGCTGAGCAGCCTGGCGGCCGGCATCTACACCGTGCGCGCCACTACCAGCGGCGGCTCGGTAGCCAAGCAGCTGCGGGTAGAGTAGCCCGCCCTAGGCCCCGGCCTGCTAAAAAAGGCCCGCTGGCAAGCTGCCAGCGGGCCTTTTAAGTACCTGCTTACTACGCACGAGTACATAAAGCAACTATATCAGCTCCTAAACTGCTGAAGCACGATACGGAGAATGTGGGAAATGAAGATACAGCCAATTACATCTCCACATTTCCTACATTTCTACATTCTCTTACGACTTTAGCCCACCGGGCAAGCCCTGGGGATAATCCTGCTGGATGTCTTTCTGCAACTCCTCAATGCGGTTGCCGGGGCTAGGGTGGGTGCTCAGGAACTCGGGCGGGTTGCTGCTGCCGGCTTTGCGGCCCAGCATCTGCATCACTTGCAGCATGGCGGCGGGATTGTAGCCCGCGGCGGGGGTAAACTTCACGGCGAAGTTGTCGGCTTCCAGCTCGTCGTTGCGGCTAAAGCGCAGGCCCACCAGCTTGGCAATCATGGCGGCGGCGGCGGCGCGGGCCACGCTGCTGCCGGGGTTATTGGGGTCGTAGCTGGCAATGGCGGCGGCCCCGCTCAGGCCCTGCGTCAGCTGGCTTTGGGCCACCTGCTCGGCCGAGTGGCGGCCAATGACGTGGCCAATCTCGTGGGCCAGCACCCCGGCCAGCTGCCCCTCGCTGGTGAGGTTATCGAGCAGGCCCTTGGTGATGAACACCTGCCCGCCGGGCAGCGCAAAGGCGTTGATGGTCTGGTCGTCGGCCAGCAGATGGAAGTTGAATTGGTACTTCGTTTTCTGGTCGAGGCCGTTGGCGCGCACAATTTGTTGGCCCACCTGCTGCACGGCGGCCGTGGCGCGGGCGTCGGTGCTTTCGCCGCCGTACTGCTGCTCCATGGCGGGGGCGGCCTGCACCCCCAGGGCTATTTCCTGCTCGGCGCTCATGTTCACGTGCTGCTTCTCGCCGGTCACGGGGTTGGTCGAGGTATTGAAAAAGTAGCCAATCAGCGTTACCAACGCGATGATGATGCCAATAATAGTTTGGGTGTTGAGGCGCATGGGGGTAGCAAGAGTGAGTGAAGAGGCCTAGGCGGCGGGCGCGTAGCCGCAATCTAAACGCAGCGCCGTGCCGCAGGTTATCGCGCCGCCGCGGCGGGCCCTAGCTTCGCGCCCGCAACCAGTTTCTGCGCTTCTCCCTACCGTATGTTTTTTCGAATTTCTCCGCACCGCGCCTCCCGGCTGGCCGCGCCGCTGCTGGCGGGCCTGCTGCTGGCGGGCTGCGGTCACGCCCTGCCCAACGTGCCCGGCTTTGCGGCCGCCGCCTGGCGCGCCGACCCCTACGCCTGCCTGGGGCGCCGCGCCGCCCTGCTGCCGCCGCTACTGGCCGCCCGCGCCCGCCTCTACGACGCCCGCGCCGACGACGTGACCGCCCTGCTCGGCCACCCCGACGAGGAGGAGCTGCTGGCCCAAACCGAAAAGGTATACAGCTACTACCTGCTGCCGGGCGCCCAGTGCGGCCCGCGCCACCCGCGCTCGGCCGCGCCGCGCCTGCGGCTGCGCTTCGGCCCCTTGGGCACCGTGACGGAGGTGCAGGCCGAGCCGCTGCCCGCCCCGGCCCCCTAGCAAAAAAGCGCCGGCCCTAGGGGGCCGGCGCTTCAGTAAAGCCTTGGCTGCTTGGGCTGCTTAGCCGTTGCCGTTGGCCACGCCCGTGGGCAGGCTGCCATCTTGCTGCAGCTGGCTGAGCTGGCTGGGCGACAGAATGCGGCTGCACTCCTGCTCGTACTGGCCCTGCAACTCGGCCAGCAGGGTGGAGCGGCGCGCGGGGTTGGTTTTGTTGGCCAACTCGATCTCTTGCTGGCGGTCCAGCCGGGTGCGGTTCACGCGCAGCAGGCGGATGTACTGGGCCTCGTTGAGCTTGAGGCGCTCGGCCATTTCGCGGGTTTGCGTTGCGGCGGCAACGGCGGCGGGGGTGGTTTGGGCAAAGCTAGGGGCGGTGGCCGCCAGCAGGCCGGCAACGAGCAACAGGGGTTTGAGTGTCATAGCTTGGTTAGGATGAAAGTGAGACGAAAAGCACAACAGTGCCACCCGCGATACAAACTTATCTAAGCTGCGCCATAGTTCCAATAACCTGAGCTTTATTTTGTCCTTAAAAAGCTTATTTTTTACCTATTACCCCTTTATTTATTTGTTATACTGCTGAGCTTCAATAAAAAATAGTTAGCTCAGCCGTAAAAAATAAATGGCGCGCTTACCTAGCGGCTCTATCCCAGCCCCCGGCCGGGCTGTCCGTGGGCCCACGCGGGGCCCGTATAGCCCTGATGGCCGGGGGCCCGCAACGGTTGCGTGGCTTACTTAAAAAAATTCCTGAAATCGTTATGCTCACCTGCTTTGCCCCCGACCTCACTCCTACCCAGCCCACCTATCAGCTTTCGGAAGAGGAAAGCAAGCACGCCGTGCGGGTGCTGCGCCTGGGTGCCGGCGCCCCCGTGCTGCTGGTCGATGGCCGCGGCACGCTGGCCCAGGCCACCATTGCCGAGGCTAACCCCAAGCGCTGCGTAGTGCAGTTGCAAAACCGCCAGCTGGTGCCGCGCCGGCCCTTTTACCTGCACGTGGCCCTAGGCCCCACCAAAAATCTCGACCGCCTGGAGTGGCTCGTCGAAAAAGCCGTGGAGGTGGGCATCGAGCGCCTTAGCTTCGTGCGCTGCGCCCGCTCCGAGCGGCGCGAGCTGAAGCTGGAGCGGCTGGAGAAAATCGCCGTCAGCGCCCTCAAGCAAAGCGGTCAGGCGTGGCTACCGCAGCTCGACGAGCTGGTAGACTACGATAAACTTCTGCCCACCCTCGACCCGGCCACCACGTTCATCGCCCACCTCGACGCGGGCGAGCGCCTGCCCCTAGCCCAGATTATTGGCGCCGCTCCCCGCGCCTGCGTGCTCATCGGCCCCGAGGGCGACTTCTCGCCCGCCGAAATCGCGGTGGCGCTAGGCCTCGGGGTGCGCCCAGTCACCCTAGGGTCTTCTAGGCTACGGACGGAAACGGCGGCACTGGCGGCCGTGTTCACGGCCCAGGTGGTGGTTGAGCAGAAAACAAGCCCGTCATGCTGAGCTTGCCGAAGCATCTCTACCGCGTAACTAACTCCTGACGTCAGAATTACTGCTGCGGTAGAGATGCTTCGGCAAGCTCAGCATGACGTTCTAATATAATCATTTACGTCGTCACGAATTGGTCCTCGCCGCCGGGCTCTTGCGCGGCGAGCTTGGCCCGGCGCTTGGCTTTCCAGGGGGCGTCGTGCTCCCAGTCGCCGGCCATGAGGCAGCCGTAGGGGCGAATCTCATCGACCACGCGGGCCAGCTTGAACTCCGCGATTTGCTGGCGCACTTCGGCGGCGTCTTTGTAGGCGCTGGGCAGCTCCGAGGTGTCGATGCGGTTGAAGAAGAAGCGGGCGTCGATGCCCTGGGTTTCGAGGGCGTACTGCGCCTCGTCGGTCACGCGGCCGAGCTGGCGCTTGTGCTGGGTGCGGCTCAGGTTGCGGCCGGCGCCGTGGGGCGCAAAGCCCAGGTTATTGCCCGTCACCTCGCCTTCCACGAGGAGGATGGGCTGGGCCATGTTGAGCGGAATAATGCGGCGGGCATCGCGGGCATCGGGCAGGAAGTGGGCGGCCAGGGGCGTGGCGCCCTTGGCGTGGTAATACACGTCGCCGTCGCGAAACACGAAGTTGTGTTCGTTCCAAAACCGCTCGGTGGGCGCGGCCACCCCTAGGCGCGTGGCCAAAGCATCGTGCAGCACCTCGTGGTTGAGCTTGGTCCAGCGGCGCACGGTTTGCAGGGCGGCCCAGTACTGCTCACCCTCGGGCGTGTCGGCCGGAATCCAGGCGTTGGCGGGCGCTGTGTCGGGCGAGCGCTCGCGGCGAAACCGCTCGGCCAACTGCATCCCGGCTTTGTAGAGCAGCGCCCCCACCCCGCGCGAGCCGTGGTGCGTCACCAGCACTGTGTCGCCGGTGCTGGCCTGGGTGCCCACGTACAAGAAGTGGTTGCCGTCGCCCTGGGTGCCCAGGTGCTCCTGCGCCAGCTGCAGGCCGCGCCCCGAGTTGAGGTAGGGGTTGGCCGCCAGCTCGGCGCGCAAATCGGCCGGCAGGGCAAACTGCCGCTCGGGCGGGCGCCCGCCGGGGCCGAAGTGCGTGATGGCCTGCGCCGCATCGAGCACGGCCCTAGGGTCTTGGCGACCCAGGTTGGTGAGCATCACCGAGCAGCAGATATCGGCCGAGTGCATACCAGGGTGAATGGCCTGGCGCGCCGCCACCACCCCGCCCACCGGAATGGTACCCACCGGCCCGGCCGGGCAGGCATCGGGCATTACGGCGCCGGCTACCACGGTGGGCACGCGCATGAGTTGCTGCATCGACAACCGCACCTGCTCCACATTTTGCTGTTCCACGGCCGAGACTGCCCGAATATTTTCGTGAAATGGCAGCGGCTCGGGGCGCAGGGGCAGCGGCGCGGGCGCCCGAAACTGCGCCACGTAGGCTTCCAGCGCCTCGCCCGCCAGGCCGTGGGCGTTGATGTGGGCGAGGGCGTCTTTGAAGTATTTGCCAGGGCGCAGGCCTAGGGCAATGAGGTCTTGGCCGGTGAGCATAAAGTTTGGGCAAATAGTTTTTACTGGCCGAATGTAGTACGTGAACCTACCAGCAGTCTCCAGCAACGTGCCTTTTGCCCGCAACTAGTTCTTACCCGCTACTTTATTCGCTGGTATTTCCGGAGTATCCGCAGCACTGCTTGCTGCGGCAGCTTGTACACGGTGTTGCCGTTGATACCTTCCATCGTTTCGGCCGCTACCATTGCGTTAATGATGGCTTCCTCTACTGCCTGCACGGTCGCGTCAAACAGGGGGTCGATTAAATCATTCGGCAACTGCTCCACCTTCACAAAATCCTTGCGCTGAAAGGCCGTTTGATTGGCCGTGGAAAAGGCAATAAATATGTCGCCCGAGCCATTTTCGCCGCGTCCGCCCACCAGGCCCATGCCAATGGGCACCCGGGCGGCAATGCGTTTTAGCTGGTGCGGCAATACAGGCGCATCCGTGGCCACTACCACAATAATCGACCCGTCGCCCTCCTGCCGGTAAGAGGGCGCCGCGTTGAATTTATACTCCAGCGTATCCTTCAATTCCTTGCCAACGGGCACGCCCGCAATGGTGAAATTGCGTCGCTTACCGAAATTTGATTGCACTAATACGCCAACGGTATAGGTAGAATCGCCGACCTGCACCACCCGCGAGGCCGTGCCCGTGCCACCCTTGAAGCCTAGCGTCAGCATGCCTGTACCGCCGCCCACGTTGCCTTCTTTGAGGGAGCCCGTCGCGGCGGTGTTCAAGGCCTCAAAGGCATTGCTTTCCTTCACGTGGAAGCCGTAAATGTCATTCAAGAAACCATCATACGTTTCAGCCACCACCGGGTAGGCGAACCAGAAATCGTCTTTGTGCCAGCCCGTTTTCACAAACCACTTCGTTACGGCATCGCGCACCACGCCCACGCTGTTGGTATTGGTCAGCATTATCGGCGTTTCTAGAAAGCCCGATTCCGTTATCCAAGTAGTACCCGTCATTTCGCCGTTGCCATTTAGGGCGTACCAATTGGCATAAACCGGATTGTTGTGCTTGCCCCGGGGCAAAATGGCCGTTACGCCCGTCCTGATTGGGCCCTTGCCCCTGACATTCTTCCCCTGCCCCGAAATGATGGTGCTATAGCCAACTTCTACGCCGCGCACGTCGGTGATGGCATTGAATTTACCCGGTGTGCCGGTGAACGGAATGCCAATATCCCGGGCCCGCGGCTTCTGCCCAAAAACCAGCGCTGGCACTAAAAAAAACAAGAAGAATAGATAGTGGTGCGTCATTGGTGGTGTTGCTAGGACTGGTTGGCGATAGTGACAGAGGGCACCAAGGATGGCCATGTCTGCGTTAAAGTTGCGCAGTAGGCGCTAGCTATGGTGGCGGCCCCAAAGCAGTTGGCTGGCCCTCGAAACTTTCCGCCCTACCGCTTCCTTTGCGTTACCAGCCGCCCCACCCGGCTTTCTACCATGCTTCGTCCCTTTCTGCTCGCCGCTTCCCTCTTGCTTCTCACCGCCTTTGCGCCCCCTAGGGCCGCCGCGCCCAGCAACCAGCTGGCCAAGCTGCACTACGGCGGCGGGGGCGACTGGTACGCCAACAAAACCAGCCTGCCCAACCTCATCAGCTTCTGCAACGCGGCGCTGCACACCAACCTGGCGCCCGACGAGGCCACCGTGGAGCTGGACTCGCCCGAGCTGCTGACCTACCCTTTCGTGCACATGACGGGCCACGGCAACGTGAACTTCACGGCGGCCGAGGCGCAGAACCTGCGGCGCTACCTCACGGGCGGCGGCTTTCTGCACATCGACGATAACTACGGGCTCGACAAGTTTATCCGGCCCGAAATGAAAAAGGTATTTCCCGAGCTGGAGTTTGTGGAGCTGCCCTACTCGCACCCCATCTACCACGAGAAGTACCAGTTTCCGAAGGGTTTGCCCAAGGTACACGAGCACGATGGCAAGCGCCCCCAGGGCTTCGGCCTGCTCTACAAGGGCCGGCTGGTGTGCTTCTACACCTACGAGTGCGACCTGGGCAACGGCTGGGAAGACGTGGGCACCTATCCCGAAGACACCCCCGCCATCCACGAAGCCGCCCTGAAAATGGGCGCCAACCTAGTGGCCTACGCCCTCACGCAAGACTAATTCTTTTAATGTAGAAATGTGGGAGATGTAAAAATGTAGGGAATGTGGAAAAGGCGGTCATGCTGAGCTTGTCGAAGCATCTCTCCCGCGCCCCTAGGGGTTGTTCAGTAGAGATGCTTCGGCAAGCTCAGCATGACCGCCTTTTCCATATCCCCCACACTTCTACATTTTCTACATCTTCACATTTCTACATTATTCTTCCTTCCCGCCCAGCAGCTGCCAGGCTTCCTCGTTGCCTTGCTGGCCGGCCAGGTGCAGGGCCGTGAGGCCACGCGCATCGCGCAGGGTGGCGTCGGCGCCGGCTTCGAGCAGGATTTTAACCAGCTCGTTGCGGCCGAAGAGGGTGGCAAACATGAGGGCGGTGCCGCCGTTGCCGTTAGTGAGGTTGAGGTCGGCACCGCGCGCGATGAGCAGGCGGGCAATAGCAGCGTAGCCCTTGAAGCAAACCCCCATCAGGGCCGAGTTGCCGCTGGCATCCTGCAGGTTAAGGTCGGCGCCGGCGTCGATAAGCGCCTCGGCGGCGGGCAGGTGGTCGTCGTAGGTGGCCAGGATGAGGGCCGAGTGGCCCTTGCCGTTCTGGGCGTTCAGGTCGGCGCCCTGGGCTAGGAGGTGGTTGATTTCGGCGACGTCGCCGCGGCGGGCGGCATCGTACAGCAGGTCGTTGGGCTGGGAGGAAGTGAAAGACATCGCAGATTTAACGGATTACGCGGATACGCCGCTAAAGCGGCTGGCTACGCGGTTTGTTTTGGGCCCTAGGGGCGGCGCCCCCTGGATGTGCTTAATGAACTACTCCTCCAAACTCATTGAACTCAGCGTACCTCGGCGGTTTACCACTGCGTACCTCAGCGGAAACTTCCTGGCACGTAGTCTATAGCATTCCCAGAATCAGCCAGTTACTGCATGTTTTGAATAAGCGCGGCGTAGAAGCGGATGGCCTGCTGGTAATCGGCCACCCCGAGGCGCTCGTTGGTGCCGTGGATGCTCTCGATGGCCGCCTGGTCAACTAATACCGGCGCGAAGCGGTAGGTAGCCTGCGGGCACAGCGGGGCGTAGGTGCGGGCATCGGTGGCGCCCAGCACCGTGTAGGGCGCCACCAGCGCCCTCGGAAACACGCTGCCAATGGTGCGCTGCAAGGTGGCAAAGGCGGCGTTGTCGGTGCGCGACACGGGCGCGGCCTCGCGCCCCGGTCCTAGGGGGCGCACCTGCACCAAAGGGTCTTGAATAAGCTGCCGCACCCGGCGCACCACCGCCGCCACCGAGTCGCCGGGCAGCAGGCGGAAGTTGACGGTGGCCGAAGCATCAATGGGCAGCACGTTGTCCTTATCGCCGCCCGCCATGATGGTGGGCGCGGTAGTGGTGCGAATGGCCGCGTTGGAGGAAAGCGCCCCGGCCAACTGGCGCTTGATGAGCGGCCCAAACAGCCACTGGTTGGCAAACACCAGCCGCCGGCCAACGGGCACGGCCGGCGCCAGGTAGTCAAGCGTGCTGCCAATGCCGCCATCCAGGCGGGCCGGAAACGGCGCGGCTTCCAGCCGGGCCACGGCCGCCGCCACCCGCCCAACGCTGGTGAGCGCGGGCGGCATGGACGAGTGCCCGCCCTGCCCGGTGGCCGACAGCACCAGGCTCAGATAGCCCTTCTCGCTGATGCCCACCAGCGCCACGGGCTGCGCCAAACCCGCCACACCATCGGTTTTGATGGTGCCGCCCTCGTCGAGCACCATTTCCAGGGCCGGGTAGCGCTGCCGGATGAGCGCAGCCAGGGAGCCGGCCCCGCGCTGGCCCAGGGTTTCCTCGTCGTGCCCGTAGGCCAGCAGCACCGTGCGCCGGGGCTGGTAGCCAGTGCCCAGCAGGTACTCCACGGCTTCGAGCTGCCCCAGCAGGTTCATCTTATCGTCGAGGGTGCCGCGGCCGTAGAGGTAGCCGCCCGCCTGCTGCCCAGCAAAGGGCGGGCGCGCCCACTGCCCCTCGGTGCCGGGCAGCACGGGCACCACGTCCTGGTGGGCCAGCAGCAGCAGCGGCTTCAAGCGGGCATCGGTTCCGGCCCAGGTATAGAGCCGCCCGTAGTGGTTCACGGTTTGCAGCTTCAACTGCTGGTGCACCCTAGGGAAGGTGCGCGCGAGGTAAGCCGCCAGCTGGTCGAAGGGTACTGTATCGGTATCGGCGTAGCGCGTGCGCGACACGGTAGCCAGGCGCAGCGCCCCCGCCAGGTGCGCGGTGGCCGAGTCGGCGGGCAGGCGCAGGGTAGGCGCCGGCGGCACCGCGCCCAGTTGGCGGTTGGGCAGGCGCAGCGTGTTTACCAGTACGGCCACCAGCAGTAGCACGACCCCTAGGGCCAGCAGGCGAAGAAAAAGGCGCATGGCCGCAAGTTAGAAGCCGGGCCCGATTCTAAGCGGGCTCAAACGTTTCCACTACTTCGTACATCCCCGGCTCGAAAGTGGCAAACGACAGGGCCTGCTCCAAGTAGGGCGAGGCCGTGGGGTTGGCCCGCATCCGCTCGTAGTCTTCCCGGCTGCGCCACTGCGCGTACATGGTCACTTTGCGGCCATCGAGGCTGCGGTGCAGGCTGGCCGACACAAAGCCGGGCACCTGCCGCACGCTGCCCGCCGTGGCCAGGGCAAGCAGTTGCACCAGGCGCTGCTGCTGGGCGGGCTCTACTGTAAATACGTTAATCAGCGTCAGCAGCTGGTTTTTGATGGTGATAGTAGGCATACCGGAGTAAACGAAAAGGCTCACCCAATACTTTAAGTAGCGCTTAGCCCACCAGCCGCTGCACCAGGCCGCGCATACCGGGCAGCTGCGCCAGGCGCACGCCCGCGTTCACCAGCCAGGGCCGGGTGCCCAGCAGGCGCAGCAGGCGGTGGCTATGCGCCAGCTGGGGCCCCAACTGCTGGCGCACGGCCCGGTCGTAGCCCGCCAGCGCCGCCGCGCCAAACTCGCCCATTGCGCAGGCCTGCCGCACCTGCTGGGCCGCTAAAATGCCGCTGCGCACGGCCGTATCGATGCCGTGGCCCTGCAGCGGGTCGATGAGGGCGGCCGCATCGCCGCACAGCAGGAAGCCCGCCCCGCTAATGGGCGCCGCCGGGCCGGGTGCGCCACCCAGCGGCAGCCCAAAGCCCCGCGTGGGCCCCAGCTGCCGCGCCTGGGCAAAGCGGGGGCCTAGGGTGGGGTGCGCCGTCACCCACTCGTGCAGCAGCTTTTTCAAATCCAGGTGGTGCCGGCTCACCAGCTCGCTGAGCATGCCCAGGCCCACGTTGTAGCGCCCCGCCCCCACCGGAAACAGCCAGAAGTAGCCCGCTAGGTAATCGCGGCTAAAGAAAAACTCCGTCGTATCCTCTTGGCAGCCGGCCACGTGCTCAAAATAGGCCCGCACGGCCACCCCGGCGTGGGGTCGGGCGGGGGCGGGCAGCAACTGGCGCCGCATCCACGACTGCGCCCCGTCGCAGCCCACCAGCAGGCGGGCGCGCAGGGGCCCTAGGGTAGTGGCCAGCTGCCAGGCGCCGGGCTGCCCACCGAGCGCCTGCGGGGCGGCCTCCTCCCAAATTTCGGTGTCGGTATGCTGGCGCACCAGCGCCAGCAGTGCATTGTCAAAGGCCAGCCGGGGGCTGCTGAAACTGGGGTTTTTCCAGTGCAGCCACAGGCTTCGGCCGCTGGGCGCCACCAGGCGGCTGTGGCGGGCGGGGCTTTGGGGGCGCAGCGCCCCTAGGGCCGCGCGGTAGGCCGGGTCGAGGCGGGCCAGGGCCGTGAGGGCCGCCCCCGGCACGGCATCGCCGCACACCTTATCGCGCGGAAAACGGGCCTTGTCGAGCAGCGCCACGCGCAGGCCGCTGCCGCGCAAGGCCAGCGCGCAGGCCGCGCCCGCGGGCCCCGCCCCCACAATGGCCACGTCGAACGCGGGCGGAGCAGCAGCGGGCAAAGGGAGGATGGTCATGGCAGCGGCAAAGGTAGAGGCCAGTCCGCCCTGCCCGGTATTGCTACAAAAAACGGCTACCGCACAAAAATCTGGATAATTTCTAGGCCATTCGCATACTTTTGCGTAAAATCGCGGTTGCAATTGTAATCAAGCCGCTTTAACTTGCTCCTTAGCCTGGGCAGTCAACGGCCCCTAATTCTTTTTAAAGTACCTTTCCAGAGTAGCCACTTCATTACCACCCACCACGGCACCAACAGCCTATTGTTTGTGAATTTTTACTGTTTAACAACCTAATTTTTAGTGACAGGCCTCGTTGTTTAGACACTGGCCGCTCATCATTTTTCCAACCCACCCTTATTTCTAGCCGCTGTTTTGCTTGTTGTATTATGTTAGAAGAACTCACTGCTGCCAACTATGGCCTCTCGGCTGCGCCGGAAGACAATCCTACCGTTGAGGTTGACAACTCGCTGCCCCGCGCGGTGCTGCGCCAAGGCACCCACCTGCTGCTGGATGGCAGCTGGAAATTTGCCCTCGACCCCGACGACCTGGGCTTAAACGAGGAGTGGTTTGAAGGCCACGACTACCGCTACGTAGCCCAATGGCCGGGCTCGATTGAGGAGCACATTGCCGCCGCCCACGCCACCACCACCGCCGGCTGGCAAGACAAGGTAGTGGCTTGGTACGAGCGCACCTTCGACCTGCCCGAGGTGGTGGGCGACCGGGCCCGCAACCGCTCGCTCATTCAGCTCACCTTCGGCGCCTGCGGCTACGAAACGCGGGTATGGCTGAACGGCCAGCTGCTCGAAACCATTGAGGGCGAGAGCATTCACTACGGCGAGTACACGTCCTTCACCTACGAGCTGCCCGAAGAGAACCTGCACCTAGTGAACCGCCTCACGGTGCGCATTGCCGACACGATGGACGCCGAAACCACCCGCGGCAAGCAGGAGTCGCACGTGTATAAGCGCGGCGGCATCTGGTACCAGACCTTTACGGGGGCCGTGCGCTCGGTGTGGCTCGAGAGCGTGGAGCGCAACCGCCTGCGCTCGCGGGTGGGCGTCGATAGCGTGATTGAGGACAAGCTGGTGCGCTTCAACCTGACCTTGCGCATCCACGATGCGGCCGACTACACGGTGCGCCTGCGCGTGTTTGAGCCCGACGCCGCCCCCAATATCGCCCCGCTGGCCGAGTCCGATTTTCCGCTGCACCTCACTTCCGGCCAGCATGAGCAACGCCTGGTGCTGGAGGTGCCCGGCGCCGAGGTGTGGTGCCCCGAAAACCCGCACCGCTACCGCCTGGTGGCTCAGCTCATCGACCAAACGGGCTACGCGGCCCAGATTGAAGCCCGCTTCGGCCTGCGCAAGATTGAGGCCCGCGGCCGCAAGGTGTACCTCAACAACGAGGCGATTTACCTCGACGGCATCCTCTATCAGCCCGGCACGGCCACCTTTGCCGAGATGCAGCGCCACATGTACGCTATGAAGGAGCTGGGCTGCAACCTAGTGCGGGTGCACATTGCCGGCATCGACCCGCGCATCTACAACCTAGCCGACGAGCTAGGGCTGCTGCTGTGGGTGGAAGTACCCAGCCCCCACGCCAGCACCCCCCGGAGCCGCGAAAACCACTATGCCGAGCTGAAGCGCATGCTCAGCCTGATGGAAACTCACCCGAGCATCGTCATCTGGAGCCTCTATAACGAGGACTGGGGCGCCCAGGACATTGCCACCAACCCGGCTACCCAGCGCTACATCACCAATACCTACAACTTCATGCAGCTGGCGCACCCCCAGTTTTTGGTGATTGACAACGACGGCTGGCACCACATCTCGTACCACGGGCAGCTGAAAACCGACCTGCTCACGGCCCACCTCTACACGCCCGACCTGGGCCGCTGGCGCGAGCTGCTCGACCGCCTCGTGCGCGGCGAGTTGGAGGGCACGGCGGCCTTCCCGCTGGTAGTGGGCGACCCCTACTTCTACCGCGGCCAGCGCCCGCTCATCGTCAGCGAGTGGGGCGGCTTCGGCTTCTCGGACTACGGCGGCCCCCAGGACGCCGAGGCCCGCACCAACAGCATCCGCGACTTCAAGCGCGAGCTGCGCGCCCGCCCCATCGCGGGCGACGTGTACACCCAAGCCACCAACATTGAGGATGAGCGCAACGGCCTCATCGGTTTCCACACCGGCAAGCTGGATGTGCCAGCCGGGCTGCTCAATTCGCGGAGCCACGATAAGCCTTGCTAATCCATTTACTACCAAATAAAAAAGTCTCAGCTACAATAGCTGAGACTTTTTTATTTGGTTAGTTTATTTTATAATAAACTATATACCTATATTAATTAAAATTTAGATAACAACTCATCTTCTTCGTCCGGCTTACTATATGCGTCAGATGCCCGTCTTGTTCGCTTACGCGCGTTATTTTTTTACCTTGTTTAAAAACAAGTTGGAGACCGTGCTCCTGCTCCCAATCACACTCGCAGGTAACTTGGACGTATATATCTGGCTCATTATAAGGCCTTCTTGATACATAGATATCAGTTGGCCAGACAAATTTCCAGATTTCATTTTCGTCTTTTATATCTCTTAGTGGCTGGTCTTCTTCAATAAAATCGACCATTTTTAAGAACTCGATGCAGTTTTTATAAACCAGATAAGAGATACCTTCTCTGGCTGTTTTATCAAGTGCAAGAAAACTAGTCAGTGCTGCGTCTGCTTCTGTTAGAAACTCTTTATCATCGCTGGGTTCATAGCCCGTGAATGTTATAGGTAATTTCTTATTATCAAAAAATGGAATAGAGATTTTATTGCTTTTCCACCAGTCCGAAAAGTTTTTATCCTGAGTGAGGCTACCTATTACCTAAGATTCTATTTGAGCATTCATACGTAGCAATATAACCTTTCAATGCGGGAACACTTTAGGTTTCCTTTATTGAGATGCAAGGTATACGTACCTCCAAAAATTTCTGCTTCTTAACGTGGACTACCCTACAATTAACCCTAGGGTAGCCCGGCCTAGGGTGCCTGAGGTAATCGCAGGTTCCGTTCGCCACGCCCTGAGCTTTGTAAAAGCACCCATCCTAGGGTAGATACAGTACTTGAGCAACCGCTAGCCCTAGGGCCTAGGCCGCTGGCTTAGCGAGGGGCAGATGCCACCGCAGCAGGGGTACCAGCACGATAACGGGTAGGGGCGATACGATAAAATGCACCAGCTGCTTGCCAAGCTGTAACAGCGAGGCGCTGTGCGCCACCCGCCCCCCCAGCACCAGCAGCACCAGCGCCAGGCCCGCCAGCCCATAAAACTTGAAAACCAGGCGCCGCTGAGCTGGTAGCGGCAGCAATAGCAGCAGCAAAGCCCCGCAGATGGCCAGGTACAACACGCTGTATAGCAAGATGGGGGGCACGCTGTGCGGGTTGTCCATCACCTGCGTAATGGGCCCTTGCTGCAGAGCCGGCAATTGCTTAGCTAGGCCTAGGGCTTCCAGCAGCCGCTGGCTCCACGGCGTGAAGAGCGCATAAAGCTCCTCGTGGCAGAAGGTAGCGCCCACCAGCAGGCCCGCCAGCACTGCGCCCATGGCCCACCGGCCCCAGCTATCGGCCGGGGCGTGAGTAGCGGGCGCTGGTAATACGGGAGAAACGGGCTTATCCATAAACTTGCTGCGCAGCCGGGGCGGAGTGGCCAGCCGACCGGCCGGGCAGAGCCAAGCGGGAAGACCACCATATCCAAAGCAAGAAAATAAAACTGTATTCGATTACCGCGAAGGTATAGTGGTGGTTGAACTCCACCGTTTTATGCGAATAGTGATGATTGAGACAGAGGGCAATAATGCGCCCAATATTAACGGCGTATATTAATATATTTCCCAGCACAATAAACCAAAGCTTCCGCCCGGCGGTGCCACTTGGGAAAGCCAAAATAAACCCGCTGAACAAAGCGTAAAGCACCATACCGTCGCAATAAGGCCCGATAACTACGGTTGGCACATTTGCGAGTAAAATCATATTAGGTTGCGTGCTGGGCACGGTAGCAGCAAAACCAAGCCAGCGCAGTATCATTGCGCTCGCAGATGCGATATTATGCGTTAGAAAAGCGTCTAAGCGGCCATCGGGCTCTAGATATTTCTCATAGCCAAAAAACCAAAGTAAATAGAGGCTAACTGCTACAACTGTAAAATACAATAGCGGGCGGTTAGCTGAGATAGAAGAAGCTGGCATACTAGCGGACAAGGAGTGCGAATACAAATAAACCTTAAAAAAATAGCCCAAGCAAGTTGCTGGGCTATTCTTTCAGGAGGCAAAAATACCTTAGCGCTTGGCAGCGCGGATGCGGCGAACGGCGTAGGCCGCTCCGCTGGCAAGCAGCAGCGACGCGCCCCCGTCGATGGGCACCCCGGTTGGGCTGGGCACATCTTGCCGCGGTACGGTGGGCAGAGTGTCCATGGCGTAAGCCGAAGAGGCTAGCAGCGACAGCACGCAAACTGCCGCAGCCGAGCGAAGAAGATTAAGTAGGAAGTTCATGCGCATGAAAAGAGGGAAAGGTGAAAGGGGAAAAGAAGGCAAGTTTGTCTTGAAAAAAGTAAGAATAGTACGCAATAAATTGAATTTTTCTTATTGAATATATTATTTTAATACGCCTATATTTCTCGCCGCTAAAACAATTTCTTTTCAATATTACTTCGGATTTAGTGCTCGTAAAAGACAATCCAAAAACATTTTTCTTATAAAGTTTTAGTAATTTCTATCAACCCACAAAAAAATACTATACTGAATTTAATTTGCTACTATTGTATTTAAATATTATTGATTGTACAGGTTCAAGTTTATTGGCATATCTCACCTTAATTTCCTGCTAATAAATAGCAGTTTATAAAGAGTTTACTTAGGCTCTTTTTCAGCTAGCCCACCAGCACGTACTAGCTGCTTCCTATTTCACTGCTGACCCATTTTTTTCTAGTTTAGCTAGCTGCTACCGATGCTTTACCGGCCCTAGGGGTCCGCCTGCAGGTAAAGCCACGGACTAAGGCTGGCGGCGCTGGCCCTAACCACCTAGTCAGCGGCCGGAAACCCCCACCCCTTGGCGCGGGTTATCTTTGCAACTGGCCCCTAGGGCCGCCTTACCGAGTATGCCCGAGATAACGATAGACGCCGTTCGCCACGCCCTGAGCTTCGTGGAAGAGCCCGATTTGGGCCAGGACTTGATTACGCTCAACATGGTGGAAGACATTGTGGTAGAAGGCCGTACCGTGTCTTTTACCGTGGTGCTGACCACACCCGCCTGCCCGCTCAAGCAGCTGATTCACGACGCCTGCGAGCGGGCCGTGCACACGATGGTGGACAAGGACGCAAACGTGGTAATTCAGATGACGTCGCGCGTGACGACCATGCGCAACAACAACACGATTCTGCCGGGGGTGAAGAATATCATCGCCGTAGCGTCGGGCAAGGGCGGTGTGGGCAAGAGTACCGTGACGGCCAACCTGGCAGTGGCCCTGGCCGCCAGCGGCGCTAAGGTGGGCCTGGTCGATGCCGACATCTCGGGCCCCAGCATGCCCACTATGTTTGGCGTCGAGGATGCGCGGCCGCACGTGTTTCAGGGGCCCAACGGCAAGAACCTCATCCAGCCTATCGTCAAGTACGGGGTGAAGCTGATGAGCATCGGCTTTCTGGCCCCCGCCGAGAACGCCATTGTGTGGCGCGGGCCCATGGCTTCGTCGGCGCTCAAGCAGTTCATTACGGAAGTAGACTGGGGCGAACTGGACTACCTGCTGCTCGACCTGCCGCCCGGCACCTCCGACATTCATCTGACGCTGGTGCAAACCGTGCCCGTGACGGGCGCCATCATCGTGACCACGCCGCAGCCGGTGGCGCTGCTGGATGCGCAGAAGGGCTTGCAAATGTTCCGGCAGCCCCAGATAAACGTGCCGGTGCTGGGTATTGTGGAGAATATGGCCTGGTTTACGCCCGCCGAACTACCTGATAGCAAGTACTATATATTCGGCAAGGGCGGTGGGCAGCGTCTGGCCGACAAGCACGAGGTGCCGCTGCTGGGGCAGCTGCCACTGGTGCAGGCCGTGCGCGAAGCCGGCGACGACGGGCGCCCCGCCGTGCTGGCCGACGTAACTTCGCCCGAGGCGGCTACGTTCCGCGTCCTGGCCGAGAGCCTGGCCCGTCAGGTCAGCATCCGCAACAACGTGGCACCCAAAACCCAAGTTGTGACTATGAAGAACTAAGCCGGCCGGCCCCGCGGTTTTCCTAGCCCCGGTAGCGGGCAAAACCCGCCCGCGGTGGGCCGGCTGCCACTTCTCTCTCTACTCCTACATTTCCCACTCTGACTTATATGAATTCCGTTCTCGACCGTGTGGAGCAGGCCCTGGATGGGCTGCGCCCGTACCTGGCCACCGACGGCGGCAACGTGCGCGTGGCCGAAATAACCCCCGAAGGCGTGCTGAAGCTGGAATGGGAAGGCGCCTGCGGGGCCTGCCCCATGTCGCCCATGACCCGCGCCGGCCTCGAAGACACCGTGCGCCGGGCCGTGCCCGAGATTACCGCCGTGGAGGCGAAGTAAACTTTAGTTCTTGCGCTTAGTAGAACGTCATGCTTAGCTGGCGTCCGCTTGTCGAAGCCTCTTTCCCACGCCCTAGGGGTTGATTTGGTAGAAGTGCTTCGACAAGCGGACGCCAGCTAAGCATGACGTTCTGATTTTCAGCTGCCCTACCCCACCGCCCTATGCCCATCGACCCCGCGCTCCGCTCCTGGATTGACATCAAGCCCGCCGACGATTTCCCGCTTCAAAACCTGCCCTTTGGGATAATCTCGACGCCGGATACCGGGCCTAGGGTGGCCGTGGCCATTGGCGGCTACGCCCTCGATTTATACGCCTGCGCGCAGCTGGGCTACTTCGACGCGCTGGCCGACGACCTGCCGACGCTGGGGGCGGCGCTGCCCCGGGTGTTCCGGCGCCGCTCGCTCAATGCCCTGCTCAAGCTGGGGCGGCCGGTGTGGCTGGCCGTGCGCGAGCGCTGCGCCGAGCTGCTGCGCTACGACAACCCCGCGCTGCGCGACAGCGAGCTGGGCGTGCGCGCTTGCCTGCTGCGCCGCAGCGAGGTGGAGCTGCTGCGCCCCGTCAAGCCCACCAACTACACCGATTTCTACAGCAGCCTCGAGCACGCTACCAACGCCGGCAGCTTGTTTCGGCCCGGCAACCCGCTGCTGCCCAACTGGCGGCACCTGCCGGTGGCCTACCACGGCCGGGCCAGCAGCGTGGTAGCCAGCGGCACGCCCGTGCGCCGGCCCCAGGGCCAGTACCTGCCCGCCGGCGCTACGGCACCCACGTTCGGCCCCACCCAAATGCTGGATTTTGAGCTGGAAATGGCCTTCGTGGTGGGCCAGGGCACGGCCCTGGGCAGCACCGTGCCCCTGGGGCAGGCCGAGAGTTACATCTTCGGGCTGCTGCTGTTCAATGATTGGAGCGCCCGCGACATCCAAAGCTGGGAGTACCAGCCCCTAGGGCCATTTTTGGGCAAAAGCTTCGCCAGCAGTGTGTCGGGCTGGGTAGTTACCCTCGATGCGCTAGAGCCGTTCCGGGTGCCTGGCCCGGCGCAGGAGCCCGCGCCCCTGCCCTACCTGCAAGCCAGCGGGGCGCACCACTTCGACATTACCCTGGAGGTACTGCTGCAACCCGCCGAGGCCCCCGAGCCCACGCTGCTTTGCCGCACCAACACGCAACACCTGTACTGGAGCATGGCCCAGCAGCTAACTCACCACGCCAGCAACGGCTGCCCGTTGGCGGTGGGCGACCTCTGCGCCTCGGGCACCATCAGCGGCGCGGCGCCCGACGCGCTGGGCTGCCTGCTGGAATTAACCCGCCGCGGCCAGCAGCCCCTGACGCTGCCCGACGGCAGCTCCCGCGCCTGGCTGGCCGATGGCGATACCGTTATCATGCGCGGCTACGCGGCGCGCGAAGGGCTGCGCATTGGGCTGGGCGAGGTGCGCGGCACGGTGCTGCCAGCCGCCGAGTAGCCGGCGCTCGTCGGGCCACGAGCCGCGCTCACTGCCTCCGGACCGCCGCGGGCCTAGGGCCCGCGGCGGTCCAGATACTATTATGAAAAAATCCAAGTTAACGTTAGCCAGCTTGGTAAGCTGCGCGAAAGGGGGATGGTGCAAAAGTGCCTGAACAAAAAATAGCCTTGACAGCAAATAGCCAGCAAGCTATTGATTTATAGCTATTCGCGCTGTAATTTGCTTATCTATTATCCTCCTTCCTATTATCTGTAGCTACCCGCCGCCCACCGGTGCTGGCTAAAGTCTATTCTTATTTTGCTATGACCGTTCCGCAGTATTTAGCAGCGCTCGCGGCTAATACCCAAACAACCATAAACTTAGCTCGCCAATACTCGCCCGCAGAATTGTCTTTTCGGTCCGCCGACGATTGCAGCATCGCTGACTTGCTGGAGCACATTTGCCTGGTGGATGGCCGCACGCTGCACCTGCTAAGCAGCCAGTCGGGCCCGGTAGCCCCGATAAAAGAGATATACGGCGACAAAAATCTGCACCGGATTCTCGTTGATTATAAGGAGTTGCCCAGGCTTACAGAGCTCGAAACGGCCGCTCTCACCGGCCTGGCTACTACGCCCGCAGCCTTCGAGCGGTGCTTCCTGGCCCAGCGGCAACAGTTGGATTCGCAGCTCGCCAGCGGCCAGCTCCTCATCACCAACCAGGCCCATAAGCACCCCTACCTGGGCGAAATGACCGTGACCGATTGGCTGTATTACCTGTTGCACCACACCACCCGCCACCTCCACGACATTCGGGAAGTGGCGCAGCAGCTACCACCAGCGCTAAACTAACGGGTAGCCTGGGGCCACGCGGCCCTAGGGCCGCCCCCACCTTAAACTTCTTGAAAAAGCCCGTCCTGCTTCGCAAGGCTTAGCAGGACGGGCTTTTTTGGTTTTCCTTGTTGTAGGAACAAGTCTATTTCCGCCCGGCCACAATCTCGTCCACTACGGCGGGGTCGAGCAGGGTGGTGGTGTCACCTAGGGCCTGGGTTTCGCCCTCGGCCACCTTGCGCAGAATGCGGCGCATGATTTTGCCCGAGCGGGTTTTGGGCAAGCCGCTCACCAACTGAATCTTGTCGGGCTTGGCAATGCGGCCGATGGCGGCCACTACGGCCTCCACGATGCTGGCTTCGGTGCGCTGATTGTCGAGGTCGGTGGTGGGCACGCCGTTGTGGCAAATGACGTAGGCATAGATGCCCTGGCCCTTCACGTCGTGCGGATAGCCCACCACGGCGCTTTCCACCACGTAGTCGCTCTGGTTGATGGCGTTCTCAATCTCGGCCGTGCCGAAGCGGTGGCCGCTCACGTTTATCACGTCGTCGACGCGGCCGATAATGCGGTAGAGGCCGTTTTCGTCGCGCCGGGCGCCGTCGCCGGTGAAGTAATAGCCGGGGTAGGGCGTGAAGTACGTCTGGCGGGCGCGCTCGTGGTCACCCCAGGTGGTGCGGATGACGCCCGGCCAGCTGGCCTTAATAGCCAGGTAGCCCTCCTGGTCGTTGCCCTCGATTTCGCTGCCATCCTGGTTGAGCAGCACCGGCTGCACGCCGGGCAGCGGCAGGCCGGCGCGGGCCGGCACCGAGGGCGTGATGCCGGCCAGGGCCGAAATCATGATGCCGCCGGTTTCGGTTTGCCACCACGTATCCACGATGGGGCAGCGGCCCTTGCCCACGTGCTGGTCGTACCAGTGCCAGGCTTCCTCGTTTATCGGCTCGCCCACCGACCCTAGGACGCGCAGGCTGCTGAGCGAATAAGCCAGCACGTGGTCGACGGAGTGGGCCATGAGCGAGCGGATGGCCGTGGGCGCGGTGTAGAAGATGGTGACGTGGTGCTTGTCAATCACTTCCCAGAAGCGGCCCGGCGAGGGGTAGGTAGGCACGCCCTCGAACAGCAGCGTGGTGGCGCCGGCCAGCAGCGGGCCGTACACGCCGTAGGTGTGCCCAGTTACCCAGCCAATGTCGGCGGTGCACCAGTGCACGTCATTTTCCTCCACCTGAAACACGTTGCGGAAGGTGTAGTCGGCCCACACCATGTAGCCGGCCTGGGTGTGCACCACGCCCTTAGGCTTGCCGGTGCTGCCGCTGGTGTAGAGGATGAACAGCGGGTCTTCGGCGGCCATGGGCTCGGGGGCGCAGGTTTTCTCCACGTCCTGCACCTCCTCGTGGTACCACACGTCGCGGCCCGGCTGCATATCGACGGGCCAGCCCGTGTGCTCAATCACGATGACGCGCTGCACCGAGGGGCAGCTGGCCAGGGCCTCGTCCACCACGCTCTTGACCGGGATTTGCTTGGCGCCGCGGTTCAGGCCGTCGGCCGTGATGACGCAAGTGGCCTCGGCGTCGTTGATGCGGTCGGCGATGGCTGAGGCCGAGAAGCCGGCAAACACCACCGAGTGCACCGCCCCCATGCGGGCGCAGGCCAGCACCGCCACCGCCAGCAGCGGCACCATGGGCACGTAGAGGGCCACGCGGTCGCCCTTGCGCACACCGTTCTTTTTCAATACGTTGGCAAACTGGCACACCTGCTCGTGCAGCTCGCGGTAGGTGAGGCGCGAGTGGCGCGTTTTGGGGTCGTTGGGCTCGTAGATGATGGCCAACTTGTTGGCGCGCTGCTCAAGGTGGCGGTCTAGGCAGTTCTCGGTTAGGTTGAGCTGGGCGCCCGCGTACCAGGTGCTGGTGCCGCCCGGCGAGAAGTCGCCGCCGCGCACGGTGTCCCACTTCTTGTACCAAGTGAAGGGCTCGGCGGCGGCGGCCCAAAAGGCGTCGGGGTCTTCTACTGATTGCTGATAGTCAGCGTGGTATTCTTCTAGGGTGCGGGTGCGAACGGCGGACATTTTTGAAAGGGTATAAGGGTAAGGAGGAGGGTGGGCAGGAGGACTAAGGGGCAGGCAGCGGATAAAGAGTAGCGGCAGCGTGACACAAGTGCAGCCCCTCCTACCCACTTACCCTCATACCCTACCTAGCAGCTCGCGGACTTTTTCCATGAGTTGGCGGGTGCTGAAGGGCTTGGGAATGTAGAGGTCAGCGCCGGCTTCGTAGCCTTTTTGTACGTCGGCCGGCTGGCTTTTGGCCGAGAGAAAAATAACTTTAGTGCTGGCCCGGTCGGGGCGCTGGCGCAGCTGGCGGCATACCTGGTAGCCGTCCACGTCGGGCATCATCACGTCGAGCAGCACCAGGTCGTAGGGCGTTTCCTGAATGGCGGCCAGTGCCTCGTGGCCGTTGCGAGCAATGCCGACGCCGTAGCCGTTTTTGCGCATCAAAAACTCCAGCGACATCACGATGTTGGGCTCATCATCAACCAATAAAATCTGGGGCGTTGGCATAGCAGCTAGCACTTAGGCACTTATATAACGGACTACGTAGGTAGCGGGCGGGCCCTAGGCCCCGGCCGGCCGGTAAGGATTAATCGACGAGAGAAGAAGAAAAGGGAACGGGCACGCGGGCCGGGGCGGCGAGGGGCAGCTCGACGAAAAAGCGGGCGCCCTGCTCAGGGGCGCTTTCCACCCAAATGCGGCCCTGATGCAGCTCGACAATCTTTTTGCTGATGGCCAGGCCTAGGCCCGAGCCCTCGGGCTTGCGCATAGTTTGGTGGCGGGCCTGGTAAAACTTATCAAAAATCTGGGGTTGCTCGGCGGCGGCAATGCCCTTGCCGTTGTCTTCCACGCACAGCAGCAGGGCATCGGCAGAGGGCCAGGCCAGCACCGCGATGCGGCCGGGCTGGCCGGGCCGGCTAGCCTTGATGGCGTTGGAAAGCAGGTTGATGAGCACCTGCATGAGGCGGTCGCGGTCGGCGGGCACGGGGGGCAGGGTGGCGGGCACGGCGAGGCGCAGCTCGCAGCCGCGCTCGCGGGCCAGCTGCCCCACGGCCTCCAGGGCCTCCTGCGCCACTTCGGCCAGGGCTAGGGGGGCACGCTCGAGGCTAGCCTGGCCGCTTTCGTACCGCTCCAGGTCGAGCACCAGCGAGATGAGGCGGGTGAGGCGCTCGGCCTCGCGGCCAATGGTGAGCTGGAAGCGCAGGCGCTCATCGGGCTCTAAATCAGGGTTATCGGCCAAGATTTCGGCCAGCGCCCGGATGCTGGTGAGCGGCGTGCGCAGCTCGTGGGTCACGGTGTAGAGAAACTCGTCCTTCTGCTGGTCGAGGGCCTGCAGCTGCTCGTAGGCCTGGCGCAGCTCGGTGGTGAGGCGCTGCAGCTGGCGGCTTTGCTTGTGCAGCTGGCGGTTGGCTTCGAGCAGCTGCTGGCTTTCTTTTAAAATGCCCACCACCTGGCCGTAGCTGATTTGCTCTTCGCCGGCCACGCCCGCCAGCAGCAGCCGGGCGCTGGCCGGCCCCACGGTGCCCGCCAGCAGCTTTTCGGCGTAGGTAAGCAGGCGCGGGTCGGCCGCCGCGGGGGGCTGGCCCAGCAGCTCGCTCAGCTTCTCGCTCACCGGGTCGGCCACGCCGGGGGCGGGCGGCAGGGCATCGGGAAAGCGCTCGGTGAAGGCGCGCAGGGCCTGGTAGGTGCGCTTCTTGCCCAAAAAGCCCACCAGCAGGGCGCGCACGTCGGGCAGCGGGGTGCGGCCCTGCCAGCCGGCAATTTCTTCGGCCAGGCTGTGGCGCGCAAACACGTCCACGAACACGTCGGCCTGGCGCAGCTCCAGGGCCGAGGGCGGCCAGGCCAGCGACACGCCCACGTAGAGCCCCACGTTGAAAAACCAGCTCCAAAACAAGCCGTGCGAGAGGTAATCCAGGCCCGTGAGGCCGAACAGGGCGCCCGGCCGCAGCCAGCCTAGGCCCCCCACCCCGTGGGTGAGCACGCTGCCCGCTAGCAGGCCCGGCCCCACCAGCGTGGGCAGCACCAGCGTAAAAAACCACACCCCGAAGCCCGCCAGCAGCCCGAGGGTAGCCCCGCGCCGGGTGCCGCCCTTCCAGTAGAGGCCGCCCAGCACGGCGGGCACAAACTGCGCCACCGCCGCAAACGACACTAGTCCAGTATTAACGAGGGGCAGCGTGTGGCCCACTACCCCGTAGTAGCCGTAGGCCAGGGCCAGCACCGCCAGCACGGCCAGGCGGCGGCTTTGCAGCGCCACCCGGCTGAGGTAGGCAAACCAGCGGCGCTGCCGGTGCGGCTCGTCGGGCCGGGCTGCCGGCACGCGCACCAGCAGCGGCATCAGCAGGTGGTTGCTCATCATCACGCTCAGGGCAATGGTTTCGACGATAATCATGCTGCTGGCCGCCGATAGTCCCCCCAGGTAGGTGAACAGCGCCAGCCAGGGGTGGCCCGTGGCCAGCGGCAGGGCCAGCACAAACGTATCGGCATCGAAGCCGCGCCCGCCCAGGCGCAGCACCCCACCGAAGGCCACTGGCAGCACAAACAAATTGATAACCAGCATGTAGAGCGGAAATAGCCACATGGCCTGGCGCAGGTGGTCCTCACTCACGTTTTCGACCACGGCCACCTGAAACTGGCGCGGCAGCAGCAGCACCGCCGACATGCTGAGCAGCAGCAGCGTGAGCCACTCGGCCCCGCCCGTGCCGGCGCCCCCTAGGGTGAATAATTGCCGCAAAGCCGGCACCGCAGCCGCTTGGTCAAACAAGTCGGCAAAGCCGCCGAACAAGCCAAACACTACGAACAGCCCCACCAGCAGAAACGCGAGCAGCTTGAGCAGGCTTTCGAGGGCCACGGCCAGCACGATACCTTCGTGGCGCTCGGTCGCCTCGACCGAGCGCACCCCAAACAGGATGGTGAACACCGCCAGCACCGCCGCCGTGACCAGGGCGGCCGCCCGCGCGCTCACGCTGCCCGTGGGCCCGCCGCCCGTTAGCACCACAAACGAGCTGGCTACGGCCTTGATTTGCAAGGCAATGTAGGGCACCACACCCAACACGCACACCCCCGTAACGAGGGCCCCTAGGCCCGCACTTTTGCCGTAGCGGGCCGAGAGGAAATCGGCAATGGAGGTGAGGCGCTGCTGGCGGCTGACGCGGATAATCTTGCGCAGCAGCAGCCACCACACCGGCGCCAGCAGCCCCGGCCCTAGGTATATCACCACGTAGCTCAGCCCCTGCGCCGCCGCCCGCCCCACCGAGCCGTAGTAGGCCCAGGCCGTGCAGTACACGGCCATGCTCAGGGCATACACGTAGGGGTTGGCTACCAAACTCTTGCGCGCGGCCGAGCGGCGCTCGGCCGCGTAGGCCACGCCAAACAGCAGCAGCAGGTAGCCCACCGAGCACGCTATGACGAGGAGTTTATTCAAAGGGGATTGGTTGCTGGTTGAAAAAGCGCGTCACTCCGCCGGGCGCTACCTCACCTGCTTAGCCACCATGTGGCCCCAATCAGCAGCAGCCACAGCAGCAGTACGTAGAGGTAGAGCACCGGCACGCCCCCTAGGCGCCCGCCGTGGTCGAAGGCGCCAAGCAGCGGGAAGTTGAGCAGCACCGCGAACAGGGCCGCCACAAATAAGAGGCGCGGGCCGCGCTGCTGGCCACCGGGGCCAGCCGGGGCAGGTGACGAGTTAGGCATGAAGCAAGGTCGCGGTTTTTCAGCAAAAACCCGCCGAACGGCGCGTTCGGCGGGTTTTTTGGGCCCTAGGGGTAGCCGGCGCTACTGGTCCATTAGCTTCACGTTGCGCGTGTCCTTCATGAGAGCCATGCCCACGAAAAAGCAGATGAGCGCGATAACCACCGGGTAAACCAGACCCAGCAGGCTCTTGTGCTCGTTGGCGAAGGTGCCAGCGGGCTGCGCTGCCGCCCACACGCCGATGGAGGTAGCAATGAGCGGCACGAAGCCCCCAAACACGCCGTTGCCAATGTGGTAGGGCACCGAGAGCGAGGTGTAGCGCACGCTGGTCGGAAACAGCTCGACGAGGTAGGCGGCGATGGGGCCGTAAACCATCGTCACGAACAGCACCAGGCAGAAGGTGAGCACCGTCATCATGAACACGTTAGGGGTCAAGGCCTTCATCACGGCGGGCACGGCCTTGCCGGCGGCATCCACAGTGGCGGGGGTAATCTCGGTGAGCGGCCCGGCGTAGGCCTTGAGGCCGTAGAAAAGCGGAATGGTGAACAGCGCCCCGCAAATCATGCCCGTCATGATGATACGCTTGCGCCCGATGCGGTCGGAGAGCGAGCCGAAATACACGAACAGCGGCGTGGCCACCAGCATGGCTACCACCAGCACGGTGCTCGAATCGACGATGTCGAGCTTGAGCACGGCGTTCATAAAGGTGTAGGCCTGAAATTGGCTGGTGTAGAAGATAACGCCCTGGCCCATCGTCACGCCGAACAGCGCAATCAGCACCAAGCGGCGATTCACGGGGTTCACGAACGAGTCGCGCAGGGGGCTCTTGCTGGTGGTGCCGGTGGCTTTAGCTTTGGCAAACAGCGGCGACTCGTGCAGCTTGCGGCGGATGTAGTACGAGGCGATAACCAGGAAGCCCGACAGCAGGAACGGAATGCGCCAGCCCCACTCCTTGAAGGCGGGCTCGCCCATCGACTTGCGGGTTATCACAATTACCAGGATGCTGAGGATGAGGCCTCCGGTGGCCGTAATCTGGATGAAGCTGGTGTAGTAGCCCCGCTTACTGTCGGGGGCGTACTCGGCCACGTAGGTAGCCGCCCCGCCGTACTCGCCCCCTAAGGCCAGGCCCTGCAACAAGCGCAGCACCACCACAATGAGGGGCGCCGCAATACCAATGGAGTCGTAGCTGGGAATGAGGCCCGTTACGAACGTGGCCCCGCCCATGATGAGTAGCGTTACCAGAAAGGTGTACTTACGGCCAATCATGTCGCCGATGCGGCCGAAAAACAGGGCCCCGAATGGCCGCACCACAAAACCGGCCCCGAAAATGGCCAGGGCGCCTAGCAGCGACTTGGTCAAGTCGCCGGACTGCCCGAACAGCACCGGCCCAATAATGGCCGCCAGCGAGCCGAAGATGTAGAAGTCATACCACTCGATGACCGTGCCCACCGACGAGGCCGTAATCACCTGCCAGATGGTCTTGGAATCAACTTGGTTGTTGTCGTGCGCGGCCGGCGCATCGGGGTCGTTGCGATAAGCAGCCGCCGCGCGGGGGTCTAGGCTTTGTTCCATGGAGGTTGGGTGGGAATAGTAGTGACTGGTTTTTGACGCTTGGTACCCACCTGCTAGCAACCAGCGACCAGGCTGGCGCAGGCATCGATTGGTGGCAGGCAGGCACGTAGTCTTACAGGAATACCTGCGTTTGCAGCGTAATTTCGGAGCGGCGCGTGGGGTCAGTGGCTACGCCCACACCATTGATGGTCTGGATGTTGTAGTCGGGGCGCAGGCGGTAGTTGAGCGTCACCTTGGCGTTGTGGCCATCGATGAGGAAGTTGAGGCCCGCGTCGTAGATGCTGCACCCCTGGCTTTCGCCCGCGAGGTTGCGCAGGCCGTCGTAGCCGCTGTAGAGGTAGGCCAGGTAGGGCTGCAGGCGCACCTTGCTGCCTAGGGTGTTCTTGCCCGTCAGGAAGCCCAGCTGCCCATATACCGAGCTGCCGGTGCCCGACTGCGGCACGGCGTTACCGCGATAAGGGTTGGTGCCGTAGCCGGGGTTTTCGGCCCCCACGAAGCGCACGTAGTTGGGCCCGAAGTTGTAGTTGTAGTACACCCCGTAAAAGGTCAGCGCCGTGCGCTTGGCCGTGTCGAGCGGCGTGTCGTAAAACACGTCGGCCCCGAATAGTTTGATGTCGTGCTTTTGGGTGGGCACGGCTGCGTAGAGGTCGGTGCCAGTGGCCAGGGTGCTCAGGTTGACGGTGCTGTTGCTAGCGCGCGAAAACATGCCGTTCTGGTTGTACAAAAAGCCGCCGCCGATGTTGAGCACCCGCTTCGCCCCGAGCCAGGTGCCCTGGTAGTAGGGCAGCAGGTTGGGCTCGGTATCCAGCAAGCTGTAGCTGAAGTAGCCCTGGTACACGTGGCTGTCGTTCTGCGGGTTATACTGCGCCACGTTGAAGCCCGTGTTGGTCGTGACCCCGCCGCTGGTGGTGTTGAAGCCCAGCCCTAGGGGGTTGCCGGTCTGCACGCCCCCCGCCACGTAGGCGGTGTTGGTGGGCAGGTTGGTCAGGAAGGGGTCGCTCATCGACAGGCGGTAGTCAAACTTGCCGATGCGGCCCTTGGCATATATTCCCAGCCAGCGCGCAAACTGGTCGAGCGCGTCGATGGTGGGAAAGTTGGTCAGCGGCAAATCCATCGGCAAGATGCTGGTGGTGCTGGCGCTGGTGAGGCGGGAGATGCCGTTGTAGTAGTGCAGGCCGGCCCCTAGGTTAAGGTACTTATTGACCTTGTACTCGGTCACGGCCTCGTGGATGAAGAACTGGGGCTTCTTGCCGTCGGTGGTAGGCGCCACGCCGCCGCTCACCCCGTTCTGGTTGTTGATGCCCAGGTGGGTATAAATGAGGAAGCGCGGGCTAAGCTGGGCCAGCAGCACCATGCGCGAGCGGCGCAGGCCAAAGTCGAACTGGTTGCTTTTGGGCTCGTTGGGGCCGCGCAGGGTACCCGTGTTGTTCTCATTATAGCGCACGTACACCTGGGTCCAGGCCATGAGGCGCACGTACTTCTGGCCATCGGGCGAGAGGTTGAACTTCATGCCCGAGCCGTAGGGCACTGGTTTGGTAGGGGCCGGCGGCGTGGGCGGCGGGGCCGGAGCGGCGGGCGGTGGGGCCTGCCCGCTGGGGGCGGGCGGCGTCACTTGCGCCAAACCGGGGCCGGCAGCCAGCAAGCTACTTAAGGCCAGTACGTAGCGAGTAACCTTCATGCGAATGGTGGGAATGTAGATGGAAAGAAGAATGGATTTCCCGCAGCCTAGGGCTTGGGACTGCCAAATAGCAACCCGCCCCAGGCCCGCGCTACCCCCGTGCTATAGTTTTGCGCAGTGCTATAGCTGGCTAGTCCCGAAACCGCTCCCAGCGTATCATCATGTACTTATCGCCCAGCTCCGTCACCACCAGCCCGGCGCCTTTCAGGTTCTCGGACTTTTGAAAAAATTCAGCTAACTCCTTTTGATTTAGTATCTTATAGGTGGGGTGGTAATCCGTTTGCCGCGGCGCCTTCACGCCGTACTTCTTTACCCAATTCATTACGCTCACGTGGCTCACGCCCAGCAGGCGCTCAATCTCGCGGTAGCTGACGCCCTCGATGTAGAGTTGCAGCGCCTTCACCACGTAGTAAGGGTTTACTTCGCGGCCCACCTTGGCTACGGTGTAGTGATAACCACAATTTTGACACTTAAATCGCTGGCGGTCATTAATAATACCGCTTTTGGTGGCTTCTTTCGAGTCGCATTTCGGGCAGGCTACATTTGCCATAACGTGAAGGAGAAGGCTTGCTGAGTTGTAAAGCTATAGCTTTTCAGCAAACCTACAGCTAATTAGCAATGATTCAGGCTTTGGCGCCGGCCGGCAGCCCTAGGCCGCTTCGCGCTGCCGTGGGGGCCGGGCGGCCTAGGGTAGCTTTGCGCCGCTAAGCCCCTCCCCCATGCCCGCGCCCGCGTTCCGCACTATTGCCCCGGCCGACTTGTCGGCCGTCGACTTCTACCAGTTTCTTATCGGTGCGGTGGCGCCCCGGCCCATTGCTTTCATTAGCACCATTTCCGCCGAGGGGCAAGTCAATCTCAGCCCGTTCAGCTTCTTCAACGTCTTCAGCCAGAGCCCGCCCATTCTGGTGTTTTCGCCCACTAGCCGCGGGCGCGATAACTCCGAAAAAGATACCCTGCTGAACGTGCGCGCCGTGCCCGAGGTGGTCGTCAACCTCTGCGACTACCCGCTGGTAGAGCAGCTTTCGCTGGCCAGCGCCGAGTACCCTAGGGGCGTGAGCGAGTTTGGCAAGGCGGGCCTCACTGAGGCGGCCTCGGCCGAGGTGCGCCCCCCTAGGGTGGCCGAGTGCCCGGTAGCCTTCGAGTGCGCCGTCGAGCAGGTTATTGTCCTCGGCGACGGGCCCGGCCACGGCAATTTGGTGGTGTGCCGGGTGCTGCGCGGCCATTTCCGCGAGGACATTCTGCTGGCTGGCCGGCCCGGCATCGACCCGCACAAGTTTGAGGCCGTGTCGCGCCTGGGTGGCGACTGGTACAGCCGCCTACGCCCCGAAAACCTGTTCACTGTATCGCGCCCCAACCGCCGCCTCGGCATCGGCTTCGACGCGCTCCCCGCCCACATCCGCGAAAGCAGCGTGCTCACTGGCAACGACCTGGCTAAGCTCGCCAACGTGGAAGCCGAGGCGCTGCCCACCCCTGCTCAAATCGAGGAAATCCGCCAGGAGCCGATGGCAGCTTACTTACTCAACAAGTACCACGCTGAGCCCGCCGAGCAGCGGCGGCAGCTAGCCCAGTTGGCCCAGCAGTGGCTGGGCGAGGGCCGCGTGGCAGAGGCCTGGCGGGTGCTGCTGGTGAAATAGTGGGATATACTGTTGCTTGTAGTTTGCTTGCTAATGCAACGGATATATCTTTTCTATAAGCCCCGATAAGCAGCCCGAACAGGTGACCAACTCCGCGTTTCTGTTTACGACATGCGCTATCAATTCTTGCGTAGCCGGCGACAGCCGGTAGCCGCGCTGCTGCAACCGCTGTAGTCCGGCGACGCCAAAAGCCTGGGTTTCGCAGTTGAAACTAGTTAGCATCGCCAGTAGCGGCGCAGTTTTATGCTTGGCCACCAATCGCTCAATGGCCACGCCTTCCGCGGTTGGGGGTGCCCCATCGCCGCAGTTGAAGGCATACGTGCTGGGAGTAGCCAATTCGGCAAGTAGCTCGTTGGCTGTTTTCTCCACCTTATACAGCTGGTTGCGCTGCCGCAAGAACTGCCCGATTACCGCTTGGTTGTACCAGCGATAAGCACACTGCGCATCATCCTGTGACGCGATAGTGCGCGAAAAGATGGTATCGTTGCGGCATAGAAGGTCGACTTGAAATCGGTAAAAATTTAGGCTCACTTCTAAGCGGCGCTGCGTAAACCCTACGTCGATAGCTCGATTAAAAAGAACATTTGCGTAACTTCTCGACGGAATACACGCTGCTTGCAAGCTATCCAGCCGCTGGGCCAAGCGACTGCCTAGGCTTTCTGACTCCACAATGGGCTGCATTCGGCTTAGGTAGGCCGCTGGCGTATCCGGGCGTTGGCCGTAGGCTGGCTGCCGTAGCCAGGCCATGAACAGCAATGCTAAAACGAGCTTCGTCATAGTCATTAGATGCCGTTTAGGCCTGCTTTGCACAGGTTGCTAGTGCTGCGCTGTTAGTTTTGCGTGGCATTTTCCTTAGTTCCGCACCGCAATCAGCAGCCCCAACTCCTTGTAGCGCAGGTTAAATTTCTTGGCGATGGCGGCGTTAGTGAGCGAGCCCTTATAGATGTAAACGCCCGAGCGGAAGTGCTCGTTGGTAAACAACGTTTCGTTGATGCCGCCCTGCTGGCTGATTTCCTGCAGAATGGGCGTGAAGATGTTGCTCAGCGCGTTGGTGGCCGTGCGCGGCACCCTGGAGGCAATATTGGGCACGCAGTAGTGCACTACGTCGTACTTGCGGAATACCGGGCGGTTGTGGCTGGTGATTTCGCTGGTTTCAAAGCAGCCGCCCTGGTCGATGCTCACGTCGATGATGATGGAGCCGGCGGCCATGCTCGAAATCATGTCTTCGGGCACCATAAACGGGATGCGCCCCTCCTCCACAGCCAGGGCGCCGATAACCACGTCGGCGCGCCGGATTTGCTGCCCTAGGGCAAACGTATCGAGGGTGCTGGTATAAATCTGGGCACCCAGGTTGTGCTTGAGGCGGCGCAGCTTGTAGAGGTGGTTGTCGAACACCCGGACCTCGGCCCCGAGGCCTAGGGCGGCGCGGGCGGCGTACTCAGCCACCGTGCCGGCTCCTAGTATCACCACCTGCGAGGGCGGCACGCCCGTAATGCCGCCCAGAATAATGCCCTTGCCCTCGTTGGAACGGGCCAGGTACTCGGCCGCCACCAGCATCACCGTCGAGCCCGCGATTTCGCTCATGGCGCGCACCACGGGGCGGGCGCCACTCGGGTCTTTTATCAGCTCAAAGCCAATGGCGTTCACCTTCTTGCGGGCTAGCGCGGCAATGAACTCCGGCGTGAGCGTGCCCATTTGCAGCGCCGAAATCAGGGTCTGATTGGGGTGCATCAGCTCAATTTCGGTGAGCATGGGCGGCGCCACTTTCAGGATGATGTCGGCCTTGTATACCTCCTCGGTCGAGTAGGCAATGCTGGCGCCGGCCTCGGAGTAGGCGTGGTCGGAGTACTTGCTGGGCTCGCCGGCGCCGCTTTCCAGCACTACTTCGTGGCCCTCCCCTACCAAGTGCTGCACGGCTTCGGGCGTGAGGCCTAGGCGGTTTTCTTGCAGCGACGACTCTTTAGGCAGCCCGATGAAGAGGCGGCGCTTACGGGTTTCCACCGCCAGCATCGACTCCTGGGTGATGTAGGCGCGGCCCGTGGCCAGGGCACCGAAGCCGGTGGGTAGCTGTTCGGCCATAAGGGATAATGAGCAATTAACAAGGAGCCAGGAGCGATTGCTGCCCGTAGCTCACTGTCTATTGCTCACTGTTCATTGTTAATTACTAATTGTCTTGATTCCGGACCGGTCACGGTCAGCTCCACGCGTACTAGTTGGGGCGGCAATAATTCTGCCACGCGGGCGGGCCACTCCACTAGGCAAAGATACCCCGAATCGAAGTATTCGGCCAGGCCCAGCCGGGCGCCCTCCTCGGCCGAGTCGAGGCGGTAGCAGTCGAAATGGTACACCGGCCGGCCCAGCCCGTCGCGGTACTCGTTGATGAGGGCGAAGGTCGGGCTGCTCACGTCGTCCAGCACCCCTAGGGTGGCGCACAGCGCCCGGACGAGCGTGGTTTTGCCGGCCCCCATCTCGCCCTCCAGCGCCACCACCGACTGCCCGCTCGCAGCAATGGCCGCCGCTAGCTGTTGGGCCGCCTCGGGCACAGCCGCGAGGCTCGGAATAGGAATTTCCATTAACTAACTTCTATTTTGTCCTCAATTTGCAGGCGGGCCAGCACCGCCGGTTCTAGGGCTTTCAGCAGGTGCCGACGGGGCCTAGGGCCGGCGGTGCTGGCCCGCCTGCAAAAGTACTCCTTCAGCTTGCTGGCCCTCCTATACTCTTCCCGAAGTGGGTGGTGCAAAGCGCGGGGGGTACGCAGCGGGCCCCTGCCTATCGCCAAACGAGTGAGGCGGGCGGCAGGCAACTACGGGCGGGCTTCCAACTATGAGGAGGAATAATTTCCCGGAAAAGCTTACCGCAGCTACCACCTAGGCCCCTTTCCCTGTTTTATTAGCGCAAAAACCATTCGCAGCGCAGCATACCGGCCGCGTTATTCGACAAATCGCCGAAGTCGCTCGCGGCGGCCACGGCAAGCGCAAAGTGTGGGAAGCGGTAGGGCAGCTCTAGTAGCAGATGGGTTTGGTTTTTGGCCGGCGTGAAGTAGGCGGTGTTATAATAGTTGCCGTAGTGCAGCACGTGCGTAGCTAGCAGCCGGTAGGTCAGGCGCTCGCTCAAGTTGCCCTTGGCCCCTAGGTGCACCCCAATAAGGCGGTTGCTGATAATATTCCAGCCGCTGATAGCATTGGCGTTCAGGTCGAAGCCGTAGTTTTCGGCCGCCGCCCGGTTGATGAACAACGGCGTGCCAATGATGCGGCCCTGGTACTGCCAGCCCATGATGTAGGTGCCGTTGTTGTAGTAGTTATCGCGGCCCTGATAGATGACGGGGCCGCCCTGGTACTTGGTGTAGATGCCCTCAACCAGCACCTTCTGCAGCAGCGAGCGGCGGCTGGTTTCCCAGCTGAAACCCACCAGCCGGTCACGCCACAAGATTTTCAGGCCCGCGAGCCGGTCCCGCTGGCTAGCGTTGGCACTGTCGCCCACGCCCTTGTCGAAGATAGTCTGCGTGTAGAGCCGGAAGGTGGAATTGTTTTTACGGAAGGTGACGCCGAAATCGGGAATAAGCAGGTGGTTGCCCACCGCATTGTCAATATCAATCGGGCCCTGGTGGTAAACGGGGTCGGCATCGTTGCCGCTCGCCCCCGCCACAATGCGCAGGTAGTCGCTGAAACGGCTGGGGGCCCGCCCCGACGGGAAGGTGCCGCCCCACTGGGCGAAGTGCGTCAGGCCGCCGTAGAAGCTCCAGCGCTCCTTGCCCACGCGCAGGTACAGCGATTTTTGGTGCAGAAATACGTTCGTAATGCCCTCCGCATCACCCAGCCAGCCGTGCGCAAATTGCCCCTTGAACTGCACCCAGCCGTGCGTAAAGGGGATGGGCGTATAGTCCGTCACGGCCAGGGTAATCTTGGGAATTGGCAGCGCGTTGCCGCTGATACCGAAGGAGCCGCTGGAGAGCGATTGGTCAATTTCGCCCGTGTACTCCCGCTGGCGCCCCGCCCGCAGCTGCCAGGTGCGGTAGCCGGCCTGCACGTAGCCTTGGTTTAGGAAGGTGCTGCCGAGGTGATTGTTGTTGTAGAGCGCGGCCCCGTACCCCACGTAAAAACCCGGCTTACGCACTTGGCCTGGGGTTTCGGCGGGCTGCTTTTTGGCAAAGACGTGCTGGTTGCTAACGCGCAGGTACACGGCGGCGTCAACCTGTTGGTCGGAAATAGTGCCGTAGCGATTGGCAATTATCCAGAGGGGCTGGTAACCCTTGGTGGCCGCAGTGCCCACAACGCCCGCGGCCAGCTGCAAAGAATCGGCGAATTGCGCCGCCGCCGAGTGGGCAACCAGTAGGCAACCCACCACCACAAGTAAAAGAATCCTCATAAGCGTTTCAGTCAGGCGGCGTGCTGCGTATCACCCTGAATATGACCCTATTTACCACGCGCAGCCGGTATACGCAAGGCCAGCTGCTGATAAGTAGGTCCGCAAGTGGCAAGTGGCAACAGTTGATGAGCTACAAAGCTACGACGGCGCACGCTGTTAACCGAACCAAAACACTTAATAATGATCTTGTAATTAGCAGGATATACAACCAGCAGCCGAGCTTGGCGCCCTAGTTGTGGTTGCTACGCTGCTCCTCTAGTGCATCCGGTCGTCGCGCACGGGCAGGCTCACGATTATCTCGCCCTCCAGCTTCAGCAGCTCCTGTAGGCGGGCATCTACCTCGGCGGGGTCGCAGTACTCCTTGGCCAGGTCCACGTAGCTCACGAAGTGGCCGGCCTCGCTGGCCATCAGCTCGTAGTAAAACTGACTTAGCTCGGGGTCGCGGTCTTGCAGGTGCAGCCACAGCAGCTTGAAGCGCTCGCAGGAGCGCGCCTCAATGAGCGACGACACCAGCAGCTGGTCCATGAGCTGGCGCTCGCGGGGGCCGCCCTTGCGCACGTGGGCCATCAGCTGCACCACGTACTCGTCGCGCCGGGGGCGGCCCAGGGGCAGGTTGCGCTTGCGTAGCTCCTTCACCACGCGCTCAAAGTGCTCCCACTCCTCGGCTACCAGCGCGGTTAGCTCGTCTACCAGGCGCTCCTTTTCGGGGTAGTGCACGATGAGCGAAATGCCGGTGCTGGCCGCTTTCTGCTCGCAGTAGGCGTGGTCTACCAGGATTTCCTCCAGGTTTTTGCTGGCAATATCCACCCAGCGCGGGTCGGTATTGAGCTTGAGCTTCAGGATGGTTTTCAAATCGCAGATTTAACGGATTTAACGGATTTCGCGGATACGCCCGCTGGCGCGGGCTGACGACGCGAAGTTGAGCATGCAAAGGTGGGAAGCGGCTGGTACGCCTAGGGCCTAGAGCGCAAGTCAAGCCGCAGCACTAACCCCCAAGGCCTAAGTCCCAAGCCAAGCCCAAACAAATTTATTACAGCCTGCGCGGAGCCGCGTAGTCAGCCCGCGCCAGCGGGCGTATCCGCGAAATCCGTTAAATCCGTTAAATCTGCGATTAATTGAAGAAGCGCCAGCGCACGCCGAACTGCAGGCGGCGCGGGTAGCCAGTGTAGTAAGGGGCCGTAAAGTAGCCGTTGGGCCCTAGGCCCTGGTTGACGTAGGCAGCCTTGATGAAGATGGAGGCCGACTTGATGTCGGCGGCCACAAATACGTTGGCCACGCCGTAGGCAGGCAGCAGGAAGCTATTCTGCACGTAAAACTGCTGGGTGCTGGGCGCGTAGTTGTAGCCGTACCAGCTGGACTGGTAGGTGTACTCGGCCCCTACCTGCCCAAAAAGCGCGCTCTTAAACACGCTGGTTTGGTAGTACACTCGCGACTCGGTGACGAGCGCCGGGATGCGCAGGGCGGCGTTGTCCTTGTCGGCCCCGCGGGTGTAGGTGGCCTGGTTGTCGAAGTGAAACTTGCCCAGCTCGAAGCGATGCCGGGCAAACACGATTAGCAGCGTGCGGCTGGCGTTGTCCTGGGTGGGGCGGCCTAGGGTATCGTAGTAGATATACTTGTTCAGGTTGACCACCGAAACGCGCGCATCAATACTGTGGCCGGCCAGCAGCGGCAGGCGCTGCTGCAGGCGCACCGACACCTGGTTGGCCAGCGTGTTGCTAAACGAGTTGACGTTGCTATGCGACGAGTCGGGCCATTGGTAGTGGTTGCCCACAAACTTGCGCTGCGTGAGCGTGGGCGAATAAGAAGCGGTGGTTAGCTCGGCCGACAGCGGCCCGGTGCGGATGCTGCCGCGCAAGTAATACTCGTTGAAGAACTTATACTCGCCGGCCACCTCCACCGCGTAGATGGTGCGGTAGTTGAAGGCCGCCGAGCCGCCCACAAACCCATCGAAGTACGTCTGCTGATACACCGGCTTCAGCGGCAGCCCCACGCCCGAACGCAGCACGGGCGTGGGGCTGGTGGCCGTGCGGCTGGGCGAAGGCGTGCTTAGCTCCAGTAGCGAGGCGTTGCGCGCCCGGCCATAGAGGTTGTACTCCACCCGGTCGGTGCGGCCCAGCAGGCCAAACGTATTCTCTACCTGACGGTACGTGGCGCGGTCGCTGGTGGCGGTAGCGTTGCGGTACACGCCGCGCTGGCGGCCGTTGAGCAGGCCCGGCGGGTTGGGGTAAAATAAGAGCGCATCATCGGCCGCCCGCGGCAGGGCATCGTCGTTGTAGCCGTTGTACTGCCGGCCCGCATCCAGCACGTGGTAGGCCGTGAAGCCGCGCCGCGCCAGCCGGTACGACTGAAACAAATGCACCTGGTCGCGGTCGTCGATGTTGATGCCCGGCGTGAGGTAGGTGCGCTCGTTGGAGTAGTCGAACAGGATATTGCCCAGGTTGCCGCCGTTGCCCTTAATCAGGGCCACTTCGTCGTCGGTGGGCCAGATGCCGCCCTGCTCGCGGGTGCGCTGGCGGCTGGCGATGTAGTTGAACAGCAGGTGGTAGCGCCCGTCCTCGGTTTGGAAGCGGGTGAAGAACGTCACGTTATTGTGCTCGGCCAGCCACTGGTTGCCCCCGGTATTGAGCACCTGGTTCGAGGCAATGCGCTCGTAGTCAATGCCCACGCTGAAGTTCTTCTTGAACGAGCGCGAGTAGCTAATCTCAAACACCTGCTCGCCCTGCGAGCCCTGGATGAAGCGAAAAAACGAGTACGGCGAGCGGCTGTCGTAGTACGGCACCTCACTGCCGGCCGGGGTGTTGCGGTCGAAAGCGTGGCGCCCAAAGCGGGTGCCTAGGGCCAGGTTGGGCTGGTAAAGCAGCGGCTGCGAAGCCGTGGCCAGGGCCCCCAGGTTTTGCTGAAACGTGGTATCGTGCGCCCAAAACCGCTCCTGCGAGAACTTGGTGAGCGTGGTGTCGATGATGGTGCCGCCCACCGAGTCGCGCCGCACCTCGCGCTCGTAAATCACGCGGGTGGTTTTAGGGCCGTACACGGTTTTGGTCGAGTCGTCCACGATTTGGGCCCGCGCCGCGCTGCCCAGCAGCAACCCCAGCAGCAGCAGCAGCCAGCGCCGGGCGGCGGGGCTCCAATAGAAAGAATAGTTTGCGTACACTCCGAATAGTAGGGCCCCGGCGCGCGGCGGCCGTTGCATCAAGCTACAAAAATACCCTGGGCGGGCGGCCCGGCCGCGGCCGCCACCAGCTGGGCCAGCTCGGCGGCCCCCGCCCCCAGCAACGCCACCCGCACCGGAATCGTGTACACGGCACGGCCCGCCAACGCCGCCCGCAATTCGGGCGCCGCCAGCCGGGCGGCATCCTTTTCGGTGGTAAGCAGCCCTAGGCCCGCCGGCAGCTGCGCCGCCACCGCCGCCAGCTCGGCCGGCGTAAAAGCGTGGTGGTCGGCAAACTCGAAGTGCCGTAGCAACTGGTAGCCAGCCTCTTGCAAATGCGCGCGCAGCGGCCCCGGCTGGGCAATGCCCGTGAGCAAGCCCACTGGGCCGGGCGGCGCGGGCGGGCCTGCCGCCACCGCCGCGGGCGTCAGGGGCTGGGGCGGGGCGTAGGCGTAGCGCGAGAAAAGTACCGGCACCGCCAGCCGGGCGTAGCGCCGCACCGCGGCCACGGCCGCCGCCTGCGCCGCCGCTGGCAGTGCGGGCGGGCACTTCGTGATAATTACTACGTCGGCGCGGGCGGCCCCGGCGCGGCTTTCGCGCAGGCGGCCGGCGGGCAGCACTTGGTCGTGGTAAAAGGGGCGGGCCCACTCCGTGAGCAGGATGTTGAGCGTGGGCTGCACCCGGCGGTGCTGGTAGGCATCGTCGAGCACCACCACCGTAGTAGCGGGCTTGTGCTGACGCAGCAGGGCAAGGCCCAGCTGGCGGTTTTCGGCCACCGCCACGGCCACGCCGCGCCCGGCAAACCAGCCGTAGTACTGCCAGGGCTCGTCGCCCACCGTGGCGGCCGAGTCGGCAAGGCCGGCCAGGCGGGGCCCGCGGGTGCGGCGGCCGTAGCCCCGGCTCAGGATGGCCGGGCGGTGGCCCTGGTGCAGCAGTTCTTCTACCAGCCAAGCCACGTGGGGCGTTTTGCCGGTGCCGCCCACCCGCAGGTTACCCACCCCGATAAGCGGCACCCAGCCGGGCGCCGAGGTTTTGTAGCCGCGGTCGTAGAGCCAGTTGCGGCCCGCCGCCACCGCCGCATACAGGCCCGCTAGGGGCAGCAGCAGCGTGGTAGTGGGCGGGACGGGCGGTTGAGAGCTGGGGAGCATACGGGCAAAGGTCGGGCCGGCGGGCGGTCTACTTTTACGGCTGCTTAGGCCACCGCTGCGGCTTTACCCCGGCCCTAGGACCGGTAAGCGCGCAAAAGTCTTTTTCCAGCTACCCTGCCCCATGTCTGCTACCCCGTTTCCCGCCCGCCTGCTGCACTTGCTGCGCACGTTTCCGCTGCCCGCCGCCCCGCTGCCCCACGAGGTGCAGGTGCGCAACTCGTACCACGACCCGGCCGTGACCAAGATTTTTGAGGAGTTTGCGCAGAAGTTTTACGCCGCCGACGTGCTCAGGGTGGGCATCTTCGGCATCAATCCCGGCCGCTTCGGGGGCGGGCGCACCGGCGTGGCCTTCACCGACCCGGTGGCGCTAACCGAAATATGCGGCATCGCCCATGCCCTCACCGGCCGGCGGCGCGAGCTGTCGAGCGAATTCGTGTACAAGTTCATTGCCGAGCTAGGCGGCCCGGCCGAGTTTTACCGGCATTTTTTCCTCAGCTCGCTCTATCCCCTGGAGCTAACCCGCGGCGGGACCAATTATAACTACTACGATAACGGCGCCGTAACCAAGGCGTTGTGGCCCGATTTGCGCCGCGCGCTGCAAGCCCAAACCGAGCAGCTAGGCTTGCGCCGCGACGTAGCCGTGAGCCTGGGCCGCCGCAACGGCGAATTTCTGCAAAAGCTGAACGACGAGCTAAAGCTATTCGACCGCGTCATCGCCCTCGACCACCCGCGCTTCCTGATGCAATACCGCCGCAAGCACCTGGCCGAAAACGTGCAGCATTACGTGCAGACGCTGGGCGAGCTGTTGTGATAACTGATAACTGCCAAATGATAACTGTAAAAGACTTGGCCCGCGCCCTGGAGGCCGCCGCGCCCCTCGCCTACCAGGAAAGCTACGATAACGCCGGCCTGCAGTGCGGCGACCCCACCGCCGAGATTACCGGCGTGCTCATCGCCCTCGACTGCACGCCGGCCGTGGTGGCCGAGGCGGCGCGCCGGGGCTGCAACGTGGTGCTGTGCCACCACCCGGTCATTTTCCGGCCCCTCAAGCGCCTTACCGGCCAGGGCCTGGTCGAGCAAACCATTATGGCCGCGCTGCGGGCCGACGTGGCCATTTACGCCGCCCACACCAACCTCGACAACGTGCGGCAGGGCGTAAACGCCAAGCTGGCCGAAAAGCTAGGGCTGGTGAATACGCGCATTCTAGCGCCCAAAGCCGGCACGCTGGCCCGCCTCAGCACCTACGTGCCCCTAGGGTCCGCCGCCGACACTAGTCTGGCCGACAGCGTATTGCAGGCGCTGTACGCGGCCGGGGCGGGCCAGGTGGGCAACTACCGCGCCTGCAGCTTCCAAACCACTGGGCTGGGCACCTTTACGCCGGAGGCTGGCGCGCAGCCGGCCCTAGGGGCCGTGGGCCAAGCCGAGCGCGTAGCCGAAACCAAGCTCGAAGTGCTGCTGCCCCTGCATCGGCAAGCAGCCGTGCTGGCCGCCCTGCGCCAGGCCCACCCCTACGAGGAAGTGGCCTACGAGTTGGTGCAGCTGGCCAACCAGCACCAAGACGTGGGCGCCGGCCTGGTGGGCGAGCTGCCCGAGGCCCTAGGGGCCGCCGAGTTTCGCAGCCTGCTGAAGACGGCGCTGCGCGTGCCGGTGGTGCGGCACACGGCCTTTGCGCGGCCCATCAAAAAAGTGGCGCTGTGCGGCGGGGCGGGCAGCTTTCTGACCGAGGCAGCCCTAGGGGCCGGGGCCGACGCCTACGTAACGGCCGACGTGAAGTACCACGAGTTTTTTGCCCCCGAGGGCCAGCTACTGCTGTGCGACGTAGGGCACTTTGAGAGCGAGCAGTTTACGGGCGAACTCTTCCGCGATTTGCTGCTGGGAACGTTCGGTCGTACTTTTGCGGTCTTATTCGCTGAAACCCCCACGAATCCCGTCTTTTATGACTGCTAACAACGCTGCCATTGCGAACCCGGCCGACGTGCCCGTAGCTACCAAGCTCGAAGCGCTGCTTAACCTGCAACGCATCGACTCGCAGCTCGACGAAATTCGGCGCGTGCGCGGCGACCTGCCCGAGGAAGTGCGCGACCTCGAGGACGAAATCGCCGGCTACGAAGCCCGCGTGAAGCGCTTCGACGACGAAATCGCTGGCCTCAACGACCAGATTAAGCAGCGCAAAGCCGCTACCAAGGAGGCCGAGGGCCTCATCAAGCGCTACGAAGACCAGCAAACCAACGTTCGCAACAACCGTGAGTACGAGGCCATTGCCAAGGAAATCGAGTTGCAGCGCCTGGAAATCCAGATTTCGGACAAAAAAATCCGCGAGGCGCAGTACCAGATTGACCAGAAGAACACCGAGGCCGGTGGCACCCGCCAGCGCCTCGACGAGCGCCGCAAGGACTTGGAAACCAAGAAGAGCGAACTAGACGGCATTGTGGCCGAAAACGAGAACGAGGAAAAAACCCTGTCGGCCGAGCGTGAAACCGCTACGCCGCTGGTTGAAAACCGCCTGCTAACCGCCTACAACCGCATTCGGAGCAACATGCGCAACGGCCTGGCCGTGGTGCTGGTGCGCCGCGATGCCTGCGGCGGCTGCTTCAACACGGTGCCACCCCAGCGCCAGGCCGACATCATCTCGCACAAAAAAATCATCGTGTGCGAGCACTGCGGCCGCATTCTGGCCGACGTGGATGGCAAGCAAGCAGCGTAAGGCTGCGCTTATCTTTGCTGCAGAAAAGGAACGGCCCTAGGGTCGTTCCTTTTTTTGTAATGCTACGCAGGTGAGATTTCCCGCTGAGGTACGCCAAATTATTTGCCGAGGGGCACTGAGCGCGGCCGCGTGGCTGGGCGCCACTGGCGTTGGCTTCGGCGCCCCCGCGGAGCCCGCCCAGCGCGACACCCCGCCGGCCATAGCGGCGGCCAGCACCCTCACGCCCGGCCAGCGCCGGGCCTACGCCGAGGTGCTGCGCCTGCGCCCCGGCCCGGCCCGCCAGCTGCTGGCTGCCGAGCCCGCTACCGCCCCCGGCACCCTGCTGGTAGCCGATTGCGCCGACTTCGTAGAGCTGCTCGTGACGCAGGACGCCAGCCGCTACGAGGCCACCCTAGGGGCCCAAGAAGCCCGCTTGGCGGTGCTCGACCGCGCCCCACCGGGCCCGCTGCGCGACTACGCCCAGGCCGAGATTCAAGCCCACGAGGCGGTGGCGCAGCTCACCTTTGGCCACGAGGTGCGCGGCGCCTGGAACTTGCGCCAAGCGGTGGGGCGCCTGGCGGCCGTGGTGGCGCGGTATCCAGCCTTTTTGCCGGCTCGCAAAACACTGGGGCTGTGTCAGTTCGGCATTGGGTCGCTGCCCAGCGGCTACCACTGGTTTTTGCGCCTGCTGGGCCTAGGGGGCAGCGTGGAGGAGGGCCTGCGCAACCTGCGCCTGGCCGCCACGCAGCCCAATGACTTCCAAATGGAAAGTGAGATTTTGCAGGCCCTGGTGGGCGAGGCCTACTATAAGCGCGGCCCCGAGGCCCTGGCCCTGGCCGAGCGCCTGCGCGCCGAGCAGCCCGACAACCTGCTGTTCAGCTACTTGGTGATAACGCTCAACAAGCGCCAGCACCACGGCGACGCGGCGCTGGCCGCCTACCGCGCCCGCCCCACCGGCCCCGGCTACGTGCCCCTGGCCTACCTGCACCACCTGGCCGGCGACCTGCTGCTGTACCGCGGCGACTATGCTGCCTCGGAAGCCGAGAACGAGCAATTTTTGCGCGAGTACCGGGGCCAGCACTACCGCAAAGACGCTGCTTTTAAGCTCTACCTGGCCGCCTGGCTGGGCGCCGAGCCCCTGGCCACGCTCGACCGCTACCGCCAGCAAATCAACCAGGCCGGGCCGCTGGTGGTAGAGGAGGACGTGTACGCTCAGCGCTTTTACCACGATGCCCAGGCCCTCAACCCCCAATTGACGCGCGCACGCCTGCTCACGGATGGCGGCTATTACTCACTGGCCCTAAGCATTTTGCAGCAATTTAAGTTAACTGCTGCTACGCCCGTGCGCGACCGCCTGGAGGCGCCTTACCGGCGGGCCCGCGTGTGGCAGGGCCTAGGCCGTCCCGACTCGGCCCAGGCCGACTACCAGCGCACCCTGCGCCGGGCGGCGACCCTGGGCGAGCCGCCCTACTACTTCGCGCCCCAGGCCGCCTTGCAGCTCGGCTACCTGGCCCAGGCCGCCGGACAAAAGGCGGCCGCCCAGGCCTACTTCGAGCAGGCAATGGCTTACCCCAAGCACGAATACAAGAACAGCACCGACCAAAAAGCCAAGCTGGCGCTGCGGCAGCTGTAAGGTTGCGACCATTATCGCGAGGCTAGGTGGGTGCCAGCGCCCACCCAAGCCCGTTGCCGAGGCGCAGGCCCCGCACCCGCCGATAACTTCATTCTCGGCGCGGGTACTTACAGGTGGCCAGCGGGTTCCTACTGCTTGAGCAGAAGTAGTAGGCCGTGCGTGAGGATTAGGACGGATAGTAGGCGCTGAACGCAGTGAACAGCGATTACTACTTAACTCAAGTTGCGAGGTAACGTCAGGCAGTCGATTCCCCTCCTTAGCCAAGGAGGGGATGTTGGCGCACCGCGCCAACGGGGGTGGTTGCGGGCATTAAACGAGTCGACGGCCACTCCAGTAGCCGGTCGTTCCACGACGTCAACCACCCCAGCTTCGGCTTCGCCGAAGCGTCCCCTCCTTGGTTAAGGAGGGGAATCGACTGCCTGACGTTACCTCGCAACTTGAGTTACTTAGTGGTTAACACTCAGCAATAAGCCTACTAGGCTTCGCTGGCCTATTAATCACTAAATACTAATCCTTACTCCTTATCACCTGCCATTCTGTCACGGGGGTTGTATCTTTGTTGGTACCCCTGGCCTGGTGCGGCGGGGTTTCGTTGCTATGTCCCAGCCCCTGATTACGTTAGATTTTTTAGATAAAGCGCCCACTGCCGAGGCCCTCCCGGCCGACGTGCGCGTGAGTGCGCCCACCCGCACCGGCGGCGGGCGTAAGCTGTATATTGAGAGCTACGGCTGTCAGATGAATTTCTCGGATTCTGAGATTGTGTCCAGCATCCTGGCCGCCGAGGGCTTTGATACGACCGACGATTTGGCGGGCGCTGACCTGGTGCTGCTCAACACCTGCTCCATTCGCGAGAAGGCGGAGCAGACGGTGCGCATGCGCCTCAAACAAATCAACTCGCACAAGAAGCGCAAGCCCGACATGCTGGTGGGCGTGCTCGGCTGCATGGCCGAGCGCCTGAAAAGCAAGTTCTTGGAAGAAGAAAAAATCGTGGACCTCGTGGTGGGCCCCGACGCCTACCGCGACCTGCCTCAGCTTATCAGCCGGGTAGATGGCGGCCAGAAAGCGGTGAACGTGCTGCTGAGCCGCGAGGAAACCTACGCCGACATCACGCCGGTGCGCCTGAACTCGAATGGCGTGACGGCTTTCATCAGCATCATGCGCGGCTGCGACAACATGTGCTCGTTCTGCGTGGTGCCCTTCACCCGTGGGCGCGAGCGCAGCCGCGACGCCCACAGCATCGTGCGCGAAGCCAGCGAGCTATTTGCGTCTGGCTACAAAGAAGTTACCCTCCTAGGGCAGAACGTGGACTCGTACAAGTGGGCGAGCGAAGACGGCCAGGAGCGCGTCAATTTTGCCCAGTTGCTCGAGCGCGTGGCCCTGGTGAGCCCCGGCTTGCGGGTGCGCTTCTCCACCTCGCACCCCAAGGATATTACCGACGAGGTGCTGCACACGATGGCGCGCCACGAAAACATATGCAAGTACATCCACCTGCCCGCCCAGAGCGGCAATTCGCGGGTGCTGGAACTGATGAACCGCACCTACGACCGGCCTTGGTACGAAGAGCGCGTGCAAGCCATCCGCCGCATTCTGGGCGAGGACTGCGCCATCTCGACCGATATGATTGCCGGCTTCTGCTCGGAAACCGAGGCGGAGCACCAGGATACATTGAGCCTCATCGACTTCGCGCAGTACGACATGGGCTACAACTTCTTCTATTCGGAGCGCCCCGGCACGCTGGCTGCCCGCAAGCTGGCCGACGATATTCCGCTGGAAACCAAGAAGCGCCGCTTGCAGGAAATTATCGACCGCCAGCAGCTGCACGCCCGCGCCCGCTACGCCCGCATGGTGGGCCGCGTGCACAAGGTGCTGGTAGAGAACACGTCTAAGCGCTCGCAGGAGCACCTCAGCGGCCGCAACAGCCAAAACCAGGTCGTCATCTTCCCAAAGCAAAACTTCGTCAAAGGCGACTACGTGAATGTGTTCGTGACCAGCACAACCGGCGGGGCGCTACTGGGCGAGGCAGTTTAGGTAGTTATTCGTTGTGAAAGCGCAAAAGACTCCATGGAAAAAGAAGAAAATTAAGTCCTTTTCTTTTTCCAGCCTTTTGAGCATCATACTTATACTCACTGTTTTCGGGTACTTCGCTTATTTACTCAGTACAGGAGCCATTAGACAGAAGCAATTGGAGGCAAAAAGCATTATTACTCAAGCTGTGGTCATAGACAAGAAAAATTACTTCGGAAATAGCCCCGTTTCTCAAGAATTTTCTTACTCCTATGAGTTTGTAGTAGACGGCAAAAAATATACTGGTAATACTCGCGACTCCAAGTGCAGGATTGGCGATATTGTCAAAATAAAATATGTGCCTACCAATCCAGCTTTTAATGTCAAACTGGATTAATAGCTAGTTAAGAACTTGACAAATCAAGAGATTCAAAGTATCAAGCAGCGTTTCGGTATCATCGGCAATGCGCCGGCGCTGAACTACGCCATTCAGGTGGCTAGCCAGGTGGCACCCACCGATATGACCGTGCTCATCACCGGCGAGAGCGGGTCGGGCAAGGAATCCTTTTCCAAGATTATCCACGCCCTGTCGCCGCGCAAGCATGGGCAGTTCATCGCCATCAACTGCGGCGCCATCCCGGAGGGCACCATCGACTCAGAGCTGTTTGGACACGAAAAAGGGGCTTTTACGGGTGCCAACGACGCGCGCAAGGGCTACTTTGAGGTGACGGACGGCGGCACCATCTTCCTAGATGAGATTGCCGAAATGCCCCTAGGCACCCAGGCCCGCCTGCTGCGCGTGCTCGAAAACGGCGAGTTTATCCGCGTCGGCAGCAGCAAGGTGCAGAAAACCGACGTGCGCGTGGTGGCCGCTACCAACGTGAACTTGCTGGACCGGGTGCAGGCCGGCAAGTTTCGCGAAGACTTGTACTACCGCCTCAATACGGTGCCCATCACGGTGCCACCGCTGCGCGACCGGGGCGATGATATCTACCTGCTGTTCCGCAAGTTCACGGCCGATTTTTCGGAGAAGCACCGCGTCAAGCCCATCAGCCTCACGCCCGACGCGGTGCGGCTGCTCACGCGCTTTCGGTTTCCGGGCAATATCCGGCAGCTCAAGAACATAGCCGAGCAGATTTCGGTGCTGGAGCTGGACCGCGAGGTGGACGCCGCCCGCCTGGCCCACTACCTGCCCGCCGCCCAAACCTCGCAGCTGCCGGCGTTGCTGCCCGGCCACGGCCAGGGCGGCGATGGCAGCGGCGCCGGCAGCTTCGGCTCGTATTCGGAGCGCGACATCTTGTACCGGCTGCTCTTTGATATGCGCCGCGACATGACGGACCTCAAGAAGGTGGTGCTGGAACTGGCCACCGGCACCCGCGCCGCCAGCCCCGATGCCCAGGAGCTGCTGCGCCAAAACAGCCACTTGTTCAGCAACTTAGGTGAGACCTCGCCCTACCCTAGCCCCGACGGTGCCGCCGAAGGCAACGGCTACTACCTGCCACCGCCTGCCCCGCTGCGCGTAGACGTATCGGCTGGCAACTACGCCGACGAGGACGAAGACGCGGTGCCCACCGAGGACATTACGCACGAAACCGAAGAGGAAACGTTATCGCTGGACGCCATCGAGAAAGAGATGATTTTGAAGGCGCTTAAAAAGCACCACAACAAGCGCAAGTACGCGGCCCAGGACCTGGGCATTTCGGAGCGCACCCTGTACCGCAAGCTCAAGCAATATGATTTGGAATCGGCCTAACGCACTGCTAGCCTGGCTATTGGCGCTGCCTTTGCTTTTGCTGGGGGGGTGCGGCGTGTACTCGTTTAACGGCACCAACATCGACCCGTCGGTAAAAACCATTTCTATCCAAACCTTCCAGAACAACGCGCCTAACGCCCCGGCGGCCCTTTCGCAGCGCTTTACGGAAGACATCAAGGACTATTTTCAGCGCAACACGACGCTGAAACTGGTGCCGCGCGACGGCGACCTGCAATTCGATGGGACTATCGCGGCCTACGACTTCTCGCCGGCGGCTATTCAGCAGAGCGGCCAGGCCAGCGGCCTGCCCAGCGCCGGCGTCAATCGCCTGGTTATTCAGGTGCAGTTGCGCTTCACCAATACCAAGGATAGCAAGCAGGACTTCGAGCAAACCTTCCAAAGTCAGAAGGACTTCCCATCGACCCAGGATTTAGCTTCCGTAAACAACGACCCAACCTCGCTGCGGGAAGTGACGCGCAACATCATCACCGACATGTTCAACAAGTCGGTAGCTAATTGGTAGTTATCGCGCTGGTGCTATCCGCCAGCCCGGCCCTAGGCCCCCACGCACCTGGCTAAAGCCGCCGCCCGGCAGCGGGGGGCAGCGGCTGACTTTGCTGCCAGCACCGTATTCTTGCCGGTTGAATACGCTTCTGCCCTAATCCGGCGCTTCCTTTTGCTTCTTCCCATGACCCGCGCTACGCTCCTGCGCCTGCTTGCCCACTCTACCGCCCTTAACGGGGCCGATGTGCGCGCGCTGGAAGAGCTAGCCGAGGCCTTTCCGTACTGCCAAACGGCCCACCTGCTGCTGGCCAAGGCCGCCCACGACCAGGGCTCAATGCTGGCCGACCAGCGCTTGCGCCGGGCCGCTACCTACGCCGCCGACCGCGCCCTGCTGCGCCAGCTCATCGAAGCAGCTCCGGTGGAAGAGTTGGCCGCCGCCCTTCCGGCTACGACTAGCGCGGCCGAATACGCTGGTAGTCAAGACGGCGCCGAGTTCGAGGCGGTGCCGCATACGCCAACTCCTGCCGCGGCACCGCTGCCCGCACCCTTACTGCTGGAAGACAAACCGGCGCAGGAAATCAACCCCGCCCCTAGCCCCTACGTGGCCGAGGAGGCCGTTACCGAGCAGGCCGCGCCGCTCGCAGCCGCCGCCCCGCTTGAGTTAGTTGAACTGCCCGCGCCTGACTCCGCTTTCCATGAGTTGCCCCCCCTAGGGCTGCCGGTGGCGGCCCAGGAGCCAGCCACGGCGGCACCGGTGGCTGACCCTTCCGACCCCAGCCTCGACGCGGCTACTTTACCGGCGGCCAGTACGGAAGCAGCCGTACCAACTGAGGCCGAGCCGGTCCACCCCGCCCCAACCGCCGAACTGCCCACCGCTGCCCCGGCTCCCGCGCTATCGGACGCGGCGGCTGAGCCTGCTTTGCCCGCCAGCGAAGAAATAGCTGACCCAGCAATAGTTAGCCCAACGGCCCTAGCCGACACCGATAGCTTCGGCGCAGATGGAGCCGGGGCGCCGGACCTAGGGGACGAGTTGCCACCGCAGGCTCCCCCCATTCGGCCGCCGGCCGAGGCGGAAGCCGCGCAGCACGAGTTTGGCCTTGGCCCCGCCGAGCCGACCGAGATAACCGCCTATCAACTGCCGGAGCTTGAGCTAGCCATTACAATACCCCTTAGCCCAGCCGACGCGACCCCGCGCCTACCTCCTTTTGGTGGCGTGGCAGAGGTAGCCTATGCGCCCGGCGAGGGTAGCCGCCTGGGCTACTGCTTGGTACCGGTCACCCTAGGCCTTGCCGACGAGGTCCCGGCCTCCCTGATGCCCGCGGCTATTCTGCCCCCAACCGGTGAGTTCTTCGCCCCCGACGCCTCGGTGCTGGCGCACATTGCCACGCAGCCCGCGCCCAGCACCAGCAGCACTACCGACCTTATTAACAGCTTTTTGCAGCGCAAGCCCAGCCAGCCGCGCCGCCGCGCCCAGCCGCCACCCAAAACCGGCGAGCAGGCCGACTTGTCGGTGCGCAGTACCCGCGCCGCACCCGATTTGGCGTCCGAAAGCCTGGCTAAAATCTTAACCCAACAAGGTAAAATAGAGCAGGCCATCGCAATTTATGAACGCCTAATGGTGAAAAACCCGGAGAAATTAGCGTACTTTGCAGCCCAAATTGACTTACTACGCCCCTAGGCCCAGCTTTTTCTACGACTCATGTTTACGTTCCTGATTATTCTGATGCTGCTGGTGAGCTTTCTGCTGGCGCTCGTGGTGCTGGCCCAAAACCCCAAGGGTGGCGGTATCAGCAGCCAGTTTGGTGCGGGTGGCGCAGCTAACCTGATGGGCGTGAAGCGTACCGGCGACTTGCTGGAGAAGCTAACCTGGGGCTTTGCTATTGCCTTGATGGTGCTCTCGCTGGCCACCCATATGCTGGGCCAGGGCAGCAGCGATGCCGTGCGCAGCATCAACCAGCAGCGCGCGCAGCAAACCCGCTCGGCCGCCCCCGTCCAAGCACCCGTTACCCCTCCAGCTGGTAGCGCCCCAGCCCCAGCTAATCCGGCTAAGTAGGTTTAGCATTTTAAGTTAAGAATAAAGCCAGCGGCCCCCGCTCCTTTCGGAGCGGGGGCCGCTGGCTTTACGGGCAAGGTGGCATGGCCGCCCGCAACTCGCTACCTTTGCCCGCCAATTGGGCGCCCTAGCCTGCCAAAGCGGCCCGAATAGCGCCTATTCTGGCAGAGTTTGGCGCCTTGGCACATTTCGTGTCACCCGCTACTGGCAGCAATGCTGGTTGCAGTTTTTTCGTTTACCCAAAACATTCTTCCCACATTTTTTTAAGCAATGGCACTGAGCATTAAACCGCTGGCCGACCGCGTAGTCGTGAAAGCCGCCGCCGCCGAATCGACCACCAAGTCCGGCATCATCATCCCCGACACCGCGAAGGAGAAGCCTCAGCGCGGCGAAGTGGTGGCCGTAGGCGCCGGCAAAACGGCCGATAATGGCACCGCCATCAAGCCCGAGGTACAGGTAGGCGACCAGGTGCTGTATGGCAAGTGGAGCGGCACCGAAATCACCATCGACGGCGAGGACTACCTCATTATGCAGGAGAAGGACATCTTCGCTGTTCTCTAAGCTAACCGTTATTTTAATGTGGTAGGCCTAAATGAGGTAGTAATCTGCGAGTTGCGCGCAAGCTTTTTAATTAAGCTATTCCGCTGATTCTCGCATCTCACCCCTAATCCGTCTATCACACCTCCCCTCTTCTTTTAACACTCTCACTTAACCACCCAAATGGCTAAGAACATTCAATTCGACACCGATGGCCGTGACCGCCTGAAGCGTGGCGTAGACAAGCTGGCAAACGCCGTTAAAGTAACCCTCGGCCCGAAAGGCCGCAACGTTATCATTGACAAGAAGTTCGGTGCCCCGAGCATCACCAAGGACGGGGTAACGGTAGCTAAAGAGATTGAGCTGCGCGACCCCATCGAAAACATGGGCGCCCAACTGGTTAAAGAGGTAGCTAGCAAGACGGCCGACCAGGCCGGCGACGGCACCACCACCGCCACCGTGCTGGCCCAGGCCATTTACACGGCCGGCTCGAAGAACGTGGCCGCCGGGGCTAACCCGATGGACCTGAAGCGCGGCATCGACAAGGCCGTGCAGGCTGTGGTAGCTAACCTGAAAGAGCAGTCGAAGCCGATTGGCAGCAGCGCCGAAATTGCTCAAGTAGGTACCATCTCGGCCAACAACGACGCCGAGATTGGCAAGATGATTGCCGATGCCATGGATAAAGTTGGTAAAGAAGGCGTTATCACCGTAGAGGAAGCCCGCGGCACCGAAACTGAAGTAAAAACGGTGGAAGGCATGCAGTTCGACCGCGGCTACCTGTCGCCCTACTTCGTGACCAACGCCGAGAAGATGGAGACGGAGTTTGACAACCCCTACATTCTCATCTACGACAAGAAGGTGAGCACTATGAAGGAGTTGCTGCCCGTGCTCGAGCAAGTGCTCCAGACCGGCAAGCCCCTGCTCATCATCTCGGAAGACGTGGACGGTGAGGCCCTAGCCACCCTGGTGGTGAACAAGCTGCGCGGCTCGCTGAAAATTGCGGCCGTGAAGGCTCCCGGCTTCGGCGACCGCCGCAAGGCCATGCTGGAAGACATTGCTACCCTGACGGGCGGTACGGTTATTTCGGAAGAGCGCGGCTACAAGCTGGAGAACGCTACCCTGGAATACCTGGGCCAGGCCGAGAAAATCATCGTGGATAAAGACAACACGACGATTGTGAACGGCAAGGGCCAGAAGGAAGACATCACGAGCCGCATCAACCAGATTAAGGCGCAGATGGAAACTACCACGTCGGACTACGACAAGGAGAAGCTGCAGGAGCGCTTGGCTAAGCTGAGCGGCGGCGTAGCCATCCTCTACATCGGTGCTAGCACCGAGGTGGAAATGAAGGAAAAGAAAGACCGCGTGGACGATGCCCTGCACGCCACCCGAGCCGCCGTTGAGGAAGGCGTGGTGCCCGGCGGTGGCGTAGCCCTGGTGCGCGCCCTCGACTCGCTCGATGCTATCGACACCCTGAACGGTGACGAGCGCACCGGCGTGAACATCATCCGCACGGCCCTGGAGGCTCCGCTGCGTACCATCGTGGCCAACGCTGGTGGCGAAGGCTCGGTAGTGGTGCAGAAAGTGCGTGACGGCAAAGGCGACTACGGCTACAACGCCCGCGAGGACAAGTACGAGAACCTAACGGCCGCTGGCATCATCGACCCAACCAAGGTAACCCGCCTGGCCCTCGAAAACGCTGCTTCTATCGCTGGCCTGCTACTGACGACCGAAGCCGTGATTTCGGACGAGCCCGAGCCTAAGGAGGCAAGCGCCGGCCACGGTGATGGTGGCATGGGCGGTATGGGTGGCATGGGCGGCATGATGTAAACCGCAGATTTAACGGATTTAACTGATTTCGTGGATACGCCGCTTCGCGTCTGACTACGCAGGATGTTAGATTTGTTGGTAATAACTTAAAGCCCCGTCGCGCGTTGCGCGGCGGGGCTTTTTGTGCGTGCAGTGGGTCGCTGTTGCTACAAAAAAGCCCGCCGCACCCAGGTGGTACGGCGGGTTTTTCGCGAAACCAGGTAAATCCGTTACATCTGTGGCTCTACTTCCCGAGCCTTCATAATAGCAATGAGCTTGGGGCTGATAACGAGTAGGATGGCGGCGGCGACGGCGGCCGAAACCACGAAAATCAGGAAGAAGTCGTAGAGGTTGTCGATGTGGAAGCCCAGTAGCACGGGCTTGGGGGCGGTGGAGGTGGGGTCGGGGTAGAGGCTGCTCATGTAGCCGGCCAGGTAGTTGGCGCCCGCGTTGGCCAGAAACCACACGCCCATCAGCAGGGAAGCGAACTTGGCGGGGGCCAGCTTATTGACCAGCGAGAGGCCAATGGGCGACAGAAATAGCTCACCGTAGGAGTGGAAGAAGTACATGGCCACTAGGAAGAACATACTCACCTTCACGCCTGGCTGCAAGTTATTCACTCCGAAGCACATAACGAGGTAGCCCACCGCCAACAGGGCTAGCCCTAGGGCCATCTTGACGGGCGAAGGCGGCTCGAGGCCGCGCTTGCCCAGGGCTGTCCACACCAGGGCCATGATGGGGGCGCCCGTGACCACGAAGAAGGCGTTGAGGTTTTGGAACAAGCTCGGGGGCAGCTCGTGGCCGAAGATGGTGCGGTCCATGCTGTCTTTGGCGAAGAACGTGAGCGAGGCCGGGGCCTGCTCGAAAGCCGCCCAGAAGAACACCACGAAGAACGACACCACAAAAATGACCAGTACGCCCTGCAAGTCGGATGCAGTGAGCGACTTATCGGTGAAGATGAGCAGGGCGATGCCCACCACGGCCAGGCCCAGCAGCGGGGCAATAACTGGAAGCTTGGCCGAGTCGAGGTAAAGGATGCCCAGCACCAGCACCAGCAGCACTGGAAGCAGCGCGAACAGGCCATTGACCAGCGTGGAGCCGGCTGGCGTCTCGCCCACGGGGCGGCCGTCGGGGGTGTGCAGGTATCTGCCCTTGCCCCAGTTGAAAATGACGGTACCTAGGGTCATGGCGAGGCCACAGGCCAGGAAAGCCCAGCGAAAGTCGTTGGGGCGGCCAGTGTCGCCCACGGTGCTGGTGATGGTATTGCCGATGAGCGAGCCGAGGTTGATGCCCAGGTAGAAAATGGTATAGGCCGCGTCCTTCCGCTTATCGTCGGGCCGGTACAGCGTGCCCACCATGCTGGAGATATTGGGCTTGAAGAAGCCGTTGCCCACAATCATGGCCCCTAGGCCCAGGTAGAGCAGCCAGTGGCTAAGGGGGTGGTCCTGGATGCTGCCGTAGTTGCTAGCCGAGAAAAAGAGGGTAAACTGCCCCAGCGCCATCAGCAACCCGCCCGTGAGGATGGAGCGCCGGTTGCCCCAGTAGCGGTCGGAGATGTAGGCGCCGATAAGCGGCGTGAGGTAGATTAAGCTGGTGTAGCCGCCATAGAACTTCGATGCGAACGCCTTGTCCATCCGCATGGCATCGATGAGGAAGAGCACCAGCACGGCCCGCATCCCGTAGTAGCTGAAGCGCTCCCACATTTCGGTGGCGAAGAGCAGGTACAGACCCCTAGGGTGGCTGGCGGAAGTGGCTTCGAGGTGGGGCGGCGAGTCGTGGATGTCGACGGGCGTAGGATGCATGGGCAGGTAAACGGGGAGGAAGAAAGATTATTAGGCGCCCCGCCCGCAAGGGGGGACGGGTAAAGCTAAGCATGGTTTGGGGGAATAGCGAACGGACTGCCTCCCCCAGCGGCCAGCATCCCCCAGGGTGGCTTGCGATGCTCCTGGCGCCGCCTACCTACCCGTGCGCCCACCGCCTATGCCTGCCAGCTTACCAGCGCCAGTGGTGGCCTAGGTCCTCTATGGGCCACCAGGTATTTACCATCTGCTTCTGCTTGGTAAGTAATGACCTACGGCTACGCGTTGAAACTAGTGGCTGAAGTAGCACCGCCCGGCAGCCGGCAGGCCCTAGCTACTGGCGCTCGGCCGGAATCACGCGCAAGCCCAGTAAGGTTCCGGGCCGCTTCGGATGAAACAGGGGCACAATGAGGTAGCTAGGGGCATCCGCGCGCAAGGTAGCCCGGTGCATGAGGCTGTCTTCGTGGCGGCCGAAGAGAAGCAGGTCGTTGACGTGGCGGCTATGGATGTTGTAGCTAGCCATTAGCAGCAGGCCCCCAGTCCGAAACACCATAACGGAATCGGTGGGCTGCGGCGCCAGGTTATCGTAGAGGGCCAAGTCGGTAAAAATCGAGGGTAGCGGCTGGGCCGGCCCTAGGCGCTGCCGCAGCTCTTCGATGGACTTGCCCAGTAGCACCGGCACATTGGTTGTCGGCTTGATTTCGGGGCGCAGGTGGCCCGCTTCGGGGCCGTGCTGCGTCGGCTCGTGGGCGCCCGAGCAGCTACCTGCCAGCCACCCACCCCCGGCCAGGCCCGCCGCCAGCAGCCAGCCGCGCGTACTGCGCACCAAAGACGGAACGGCCATAATGCTTAGTCGGCCGAGGTGGCCTTGGTAGGTTGGCTCACCATGCTGCGCAGGTGGTGGCGCACCACCAGGGCAATGGAGGCGTAGGAATCTTCGATGTGGGTGAGGGCTTCCTGCGGCGACATCCAGCGCACTTCCTCAATGTACTCCTCGGTTTGCGGGCGCATCACCGAGTCGTCGAGGCAGCGCATGACGTACCAGCTGGTCTTCTTGAGCATCTTATTGCCTTTATAAGCATAAGAATGCCAGGTGCTTGGCAGCTTTTCGCCTAGCTCTACTTTAATATTACACTCTTCCTCCACCTCGCGCACGGCCCCTAGGGTTACTTCTTCGTTGCGCTCGAGCTTACCCTTGGGTAAGTCCCACTTGCCCAGGCGGTAAATCATCAGCACCTGCCCGTTTTTTACAACCAGGCCGCCCGCCGCTTTGGCAATTTTGAACTGGTCTTTAAGGTGTAGAATGAGGTACTTTTTTTTCTTGGCCAGCAGAGTGAGCGAATCCAGCTTTTTCAGCTTTTTCACTTCCATCAGGCGCAGCACGCGGTCCAGAAAAGCTGGCGTCGCGTCGCGCACCAGCACGTCGCCCACCAGGTCTTTGCTGGTAAACTCCGTGTCGGCAGCCAGCACCAAGTCGTACTTGTGCTTGTATACCTTATCGCTGGTTTTCTTGATAATCAGCGGTATATCGTTGATGAATACGTTCATCGGAAAGATTCTCGGGTGAAAAGTCGTAGCTGCCGCCCCGCGACCACGCAACTACCCGCGCCGAGGGCGGGCCGCTGCGCAAGATACGGGGCGGCCGCGTTTTCGGCTGAGTTGGGGCGCGGGTTGCATCTTTGCGGCGCTATGACGCGTATTGGCTTGCTTTCAGATACCCACGGCTACTTCGACCAGCGCGTGGCGCACCACCTACACGGGCTAGACGAAATCTGGCACGCGGGTGATTTTGGCTCCAACGAGCTGATTTTGGATTTGGTAGCGCTGGCTCCTACTTTTCGGGGGGTGTATGGCAACATCGACGGGGGCGATATTCGCTGCACCGAGCCCCTGGTGCAGGACTTCGAGGTGGAAGGGCTGCGCGTGGTGATGACGCACATTGGCGGCTACCCCGGCCACTACGCCCCCGCCGCCCAGCAGCTGCTGGCCCAAACCAAGCCGGGCCTCTTCGTATGCGGCCACTCGCACATTTTGCGCGTCATGCCCGACACGAAGCGCAATTTGCTGGTGCTTAACCCCGGCGCGGCGGGGCGCCACGGCTTTCATAAGGTGCGCACCATGCTGCGCTTTGGCATCGACCGCGGCAAGGTGGTGGACATGCAAGTGGTGGAGCTAGGCCCCCGCACCACGGCGCTCGACGTGGGCGCCTAGCCCAGGCCCCTAGGCCCGCGGCCACAAAAAAGCCTTCCGGCTGCGGCAGCGGAAGGCTTTTGTGGGAGCTAGGCAGTGGCCTTACAGCTCAATCTCGGGCTTGGGGTGCTCGCCGGGCTGGCCGTCGGGGTTCACTGGCTTGGTTACGGCCTCCGCTTCGTCAAAGCCCACGGTCCCGGTTTGGTTTACCTTGGCTTCTTCGTTTTTGGCGGGCTCGGCAGCGGGCTCCTCGGCAGGAGCGGCGGCCGGTTCGGGCTTCTCGGCAGTGTTCAGCACCTGCTTAGTACCCTCTACTACGTTGTGGGCGGCCTGCTGGGCGGCTTCGAAGGCGGCGCTGTGCGTCACGGCATCAACGGCCTGGGTGGCTACCTCTTTGGCCTTTTCTACCACGCTGCTGTGGGCTACGGCATCGGCCGCGTCGGTGGCGGCGTGCCGCACGGCTTCGGCGGCGGCTGAGGCGGCGTGGGCTACTTTATCAAGCAGGCCTTCCGGCTTGGCTTCGGCGGGCTGCTGGCTTTGGGCAGCGGGGGCCGCTACGCCAGGCTCAGGCTTTTTTTTTTATCAGCGGCGGCCTCGGGGGCAGCTTGGCCAAAGCGCGACTTCAGCTCGTCCAAATCCACGTTCTTCAACACGGGGGTACGCAGCAAGTCTTTGATTTTCTTGGTTTCGTTGTTGGCACGGGCAATATTCTTGCGGTGCTTACGCTTGAGGCGGGTTACGGACATGAGTACCGGGGCGGTTGAGATTCTGGCAAATGAGGCGCAAAAATACGGCTTTACCTTTGAGTTTCCAAACCTTACTGTGCGCTGCTGGCTTTTGGCTGTTGATGGTTGGCTTTTTAGCCTGGCCGCTTTTGCTTGCTCCTAGCCCCTAGGCAGCTGTTAGCCAACAGCCAATCCTAACCTACCACTCTCCATGATAGACCTGCGCTCCGACACCATTACGCGCCCCACTCCGGCCATGCTGGCCGCCATGCAGGCCGCCCCGGTGGGCGACGATGTGTACGAGGAAGACCCCACCGTGCACCAGCTCGAAACTACGCTGGCGGCCCGCTTCGGCACCGAGGCGGGGCTGTTTTGCCCCTCGGGCACCATGACCAACCAGCTGGCCATCATGGCGCACTGCGCGCCGGTATCGGAGGTGGTGTGCGAGGCTTCGGCCCACGTGTACCTCTGGGAGGTGGGCGGCATCATGCACCACGCCCGCGCCTCGGTGGCGCTGCTGCCCGGCGAGCGGGGCCGCCTCACGGCCGCGCAAATTGCCGGCGCCATTCGGCCCACCGGCAACGTGCATTACCCCACCACTCGGCTGGTATGCCTCGAAAACACCCACAACCGGGGCGGCGGCAGTTGCTACGCGTGGGCCGACCTGCAAGCCATTGCCGCGCTCACCAAGGAAAAAGGCCTGGCCCTGCACCTCGACGGGGCCCGCATTTTTAATGCGCTGGTGGCCACCGGGCAGCGCAGCCAGGACTACGGGCAGCTGTTCGATTCCATCTCGGTATGCCTGAGCAAGGGCCTAGGGGCACCGGTGGGCTCGGTACTGCTGGGCTCGGCCGCGTTTATCGGCGGCTGCCGGCGGCTGCGCAAGCTCATGGGCGGCGGGTGGCGGCAGGCGGGCTACCTGGCCGCCGCCGGCCTGTACGCGCTGGAAAACAACGTGGCCCGCCTGGCCGACGACCACGCCCGCGCGGCCCGCCTGGCCGAGGCGCTGCGGCCCCTGCCCTACGTAGCCGAAATATTGGAGCCGGAAACCAACCTCTTACTTTTCCGGCTTGATGAAAGCCGCCTGACGGTGGCCGACTTCCTGGCCCGGCTGGAGGCGGCTGGCATTCGGGCCAGCGGCTTTGGGGGCAGCTGGGTGCGCTTCGTAACGCACCTCGACGTGGATGATGCCCAGCTAGCGCAAGTCATTACGGCTCTGCGCTAGCGGGGCTGCCCGGCTGCGGCGCCCCTGGGCTGCATAAGCCGCGCCACGACTCTTTGTTTTCTTTGCTATTACCCCATGCCTTTATACGATGCTCTGGCGCTGCTGCTGGTGCTGGCCGCCGCCTTCGCCTACTTCAACCACCGCTGGCTGAAAATGCCGCCCGCCATTGGCCTAATGGTGCTGGGGCTACTGACCTCCCTCAGCCTGGTGGGCCTGGCCCGGCTGGGCGTGCAGCCCGTACTCGACCTAGCCCAGATAGTGGGCAAAATTGATTTTAACGCGCTGGTCATGCAGGTGATGCTGGGCTTTTTGCTTTTCGCCGGCTCCATTCACGTCGATACGGGCCGGCTGGGCAAGCTGGGCTGGTCGGTGGGCACGCTGGCGCTGGTGGGCACCCTGCTTAGCACGGCCTTGGTGGGCGGGGCCATGTACTACCTATTGCCGCTGCTGGGTTTGCCCACCTCCCTCGGCTACTGCCTGGTATTCGGCGCCCTCATCTCGCCCACCGACCCCGTGGCTGTGCTCAGCATCCTGACCAAAGCCCGCCTCAACAAGAACCTGGAAACCAAGATTGTGGGCGAGTCGCTCTTCAACGATGGCGTGGGGGTCGTGCTGTTCGTGGTGCTGCTGGAAATCGCGCAGCTGGGGCCCCGCGAGGTGACGCTAACCCACGCCCTGGCCGTATTTGCCCAGGAGGCCCTAGGGGGCATGGCGCTGGGCGCGGCCCTGGGCCTGGGCACGGCCTGGCTGCTGCGCGCCGTCGATAACTACCAGGTGGAGGTGCTGCTCACGCTGGCCGTGGTGGCTGGGGGCACCGCCCTGGCCCGGCACCTGCACACGTCGGGGCCGCTGGCGATGGTGGTGGCCGGGCTGCTGGTGGGTCACTTCAGCCGCTCGGGGGCCGTTTTCTCGCCCGAGTCGCGCAGCTACGTCGATAAATTCTGGGAGCTGGTGGACGAGGTGCTTAATGCGGTGCTGTTTGTGCTGGTGGGGCTGGAGGCGCTGGTGCTACCCATCACGGGGCGCATTATGGGGGCGGGCGTGGTGGCCATTGCGGTGGTGCTGGCGGCGCGACTGGTGGCCGTATCGTCGTCGCTGGCTATTCTCAAGAGCAGCAAGCTGTTCCGGCCCTCGCAGCACGGCGTGGCCGTGCTCACCTGGGGCGGCCTGCGCGGAGGCTTGTCGGTGGCGCTGGCCCTCGGGCTGCCAGATAGCGCCCCCCGCGAGCTGCTGGTGGGCATTACGTACGTGATTGTCGTGTTTTCTATTATCGGCCAAGGGCTCACCATTGGGCCGCTGGTGCGCCGGCTGGGCGTGGGCAACGCCTCCTCAGACGCGGTCCCTACCCGCGCTACCGCGGCCCCCTAGGCCCTCCCAACTGGCCCTAGGGCACTTGCTACCTTCCCAGTTATGCTATGCAGTATTTTGTACTAGCCGACGTGCACGGCTGCCTGCACACCCTGCGCGAGTTACTAGCGGACTGGCGCCCCGCCGAAGAAGTGCTAGTGCAGCTCGGCGACCTGGTAGACCGCGGCAACTACTCGCCCGAAACCGTGGAGTTGTGCTGCCAGCTCAGCCGCGATTTTCCCGACCGCACCGTGTTTCTGCAGGGCAACCACGACTGGGCCATGGCCGAGCACGTGGGGCCCAGCGGCCCCTACCGCGCCTGGCTGGGCTGGGGCGGCCGGGCCACGCTCGAGCAGTACCGGCGCCACCCCACCCTGCTGGCCGCCCACGCTGCGTGGCTCGGCCGGCGCCCGCTGTTCTACGAAACCGAGCACCTGCTGTTCTCGCACGCGGGCTTTGCCGACGTGCCCAGCCCCACCGACCCGACCAACGGCGAGGGCGTGCTGTGGCGGCGCGGCCCCTTGCAAAACCTGGGCAAGCTGCAGGTAGTGGGCCACACGCCCACCGACGATAATGAGCCGTACTTTGACGTGGCGGCCAACGCCATTTACCTCGATACCGGGGCCGCAATGGGCGGGCACCTCACCGGCCTGCGCCTGAGTGAAACCGGCGAGATACTCGAAGTTGTTGCCGTAGCTACTTATCTCACCGATATATGAGGCCTAGGCGGGGCCCGCTCAGTTTCTGGCCGCGCCCGCTGCCCGCCTAGCCCGTTTTTACCTTGGAAACCCCTTCCTCACCTCCCGAACCCCACTGGCATGCGGCGGCCCTCGCCCACCTCCGCCAGGCCGACCCCATTCTGGCCCACGCCATCGCCAGCGTAAACGGCCCGGTGCGCCCGGCCGCCCACGAAGACCTGTACCTGGCGCTGCTGCGCGCCATTGTCAGCCAGCAGATTTCGGCCAAGGCGGCGGCGGCCATCTGGCGGCGCTTTGCGGCGCTGTTTCGGCCCGATGGCTATCCCGAGCCTAGGGAGGTGCTGCTGCTGAGCGAGGACGAGCTGCGCGAGGCGGGCCTCTCGCGCCAAAAAATTGGCTACATGAAAGCCATTGCCGAGTACCAGGAGCGCGGCTTGCTCGACTATGAGCACCTGAGCCAGCTCGACGCCGAGGCGTTTACCCAACACCTGACCGCCATTCGGGGCGTGGGGCGCTGGACGGCCCAGATGCTACAGATGTTCGCCCTTGACCAGCCCGACGTGTTCAGCGAGGGCGACCTGGGCATTCAGAACGCCATGCGCAAGCACTACCAGCTGGAGGAAACCGGCCGGGCCCTGCAAAAGCGCATGCTGGCTATTGCCGAAAGCTGGCGCCCCTACCGCACCCTGGCTTGCAAGTACCTGTGGCGCTCGCTCGACAACCCGCCGGGCCCCAACCAGGAAATGGGCTGGGAAGGAGCAGGAGTTTAGGAGGGTAAGGGGGGCAGGGGTTTAAGCGGGTATTTTTGCGCTCGACCTACCTTTGGGCAGAGTTTGCGAGCAGCCAACCCCGTCCCAACTCCTACCCCCTTACCCTCCCACCCTCCCCCAATGGCCGACCCCCACGTAGCCGCTAACCCCACGATTTCGAAAACTGACCTGCTGGCCGCCAAAAACCAGGAAGCCCTGCTGGGCGGCGGTGCCCAGCGCATGGAAGCCCAGCACAAAAAAGGCAAGCTGACGGCCCGCGAGCGCCTCGATTTGCTGCTCGACGCGGGCTCGTTCGAGGAAATCGGCAAGTTTGTGATGCACCGCGCCACCGACTTTGGCCTGCACAAGGAGCACTACCTCGGCGACGGCGTGGTGACCGGCTACGGCACCATTGCGGGCCGGCTGGTGTACGTGTTCTCGCAGGATTTCACGGTGTTTGGCGGCTCGCTGAGCGAAACCCACGCCGAGAAAATCGTTAAAATCATGGACCTGGCCCTGCAGAACGGGGCGCCCGTGATTGGCCTTAACGACTCGGGCGGCGCCCGCATTCAGGAGGGCGTGGTGAGCCTGGGGGGCTACGCCGACATCTTTTATAAGAATACCCTGGCCAGCGGCGTGGTGCCGCAGCTCTCGGCCATTATGGGGCCCTGCGCGGGCGGCGCGGTGTATTCGCCGGCCATCACCGACTTTATTCTGATGGTGGAGCACACGAGCTACATGTTCGTGACCGGCCCGAGCGTGGTGAAGACCGTGACCCACGAGGAAGTGACCAGCGAGGAGCTGGGCGGCGCCAGCACCCACTCGGCCAAGAGCGGCGTCACGCACTTCACGGCGGCCAACGAGGTAGTGTGTATCCAGCAGCTCAAGCAGCTACTGAGCTACCTGCCCCAAAACTGCGAGGAAACGGCTTCTAGCCTGCCCTACGCCCTAGGGCAGGACGAGAGCCGCCCGGCGCTCGACACCCTCATCCCCGACAATGCCAACCAGCCCTATGACATGCGCGAGGTGGTGGAAGGCATCGTGGACGCGGGCTCGTTTATGGAAGTGCACGCCGCCTTTGCCGAAAACATTGTGGTGGGTTTTGCCCGCCTAGGGGGCCGCAGCATCGGCATTGTGGGCAACCAGCCGGCGGTGCTGGCGGGCGTGCTCGACATTAATGCCAGCACCAAGGCCGCCCGTTTCGTGCGCTTCTGCGACTCGTTCAATATCCCGCTGCTGGTGCTGGAGGATGTACCCGGCTTTTTGCCCGGCACCGACCAGGAGTGGCGCGGCATCATCACCAACGGCGCCAAGCTGCTTTATGCCTTCTGCGAGGCCACCGTGCCGCGCATCACCGTCATCACCCGCAAGGCCTACGGCGGTGCCTACGACGTGATGAACAGCAAGCACATCGGCGCCGACCTCAACTACGCCTGGCCTTCGGCCGAAATCGCCGTGATGGGCGCCAAGGGCGCGGCCGAAATCATTTTCAAGCGCGAAATTGCCCAGGCCGAGGACCCCGCCGCCAAGCTGCAAGAGAAAGTAGACGACTACCAGCAGAAATTCGCCACGCCCTACCGCGCCGCCCACCGCGGCTTCGTGGACGAGGTAATTATGCCCGCGCAGACCCGCCAAAAGCTTATCCGCGCATTTAAGATGCTGGAAAACAAAGTGGCTACGCTGCCCCGCAAAAAGCACGGGAATATTCCGTTGTAGGCAGCGATGCAGTGTAGCAGCCTCGACCTCACCCTGCACGTGGTGCAACGGCTGTTTAGCCGGCAGATTCCTATTGCTGACGTGCGCTTTGCAGTGGAGCATGGGCAGGAAATCGCCTCTTATCCCACTGATAAGCCCTATCCTAGTGTTCTGCTGCTGGCATTTCCCAACCAGCAGCCGTTGCACGTAGTAGTTGCCTAGAATGCTAGCAACGGCTTATGCGTAGTTATAACCGCCTATCGGCCCGGCCCGCTACGGTGGGACAATACCTTTACCCAAAAAATAACGTAACTGCTTTATGCTGTGTACTCTCTGCAAAACCGGCGAACTGGAACCCGGCTACGCCACCGTTACGCTGGAGCACAATGGTGCGGTGGTCGTGTTCAAGCTGGTGCCAGCTCGCGTGTGCCAAAACTGCGGCGACTACCAGTTGAGCGCCGACGTGGCCGAGCAGCTGTATGAGCGCGCCGAAGCTGCCATTGCCAAAGGCGCCGAAGTAGAGGTTAGCCGTTGGCGGATGGCTAGCTAGCCCTTTCTGAAACCCAAATCCGCTAAAAGCTCATCTGCGCCTTCAAGATGCTAGAAAACAAAATAGCCACCCTGCCGCGCAAAAAGCACGGGAATATTCCGTTGTAACCTATTTCGGCCGCAGGTATGAGTATTCAGCAAGTGGCGCTGGCAGCGGGCATTTTCTTTTGGAGCCTGCTCGGAATGGTACCCATTTATTTTGGCATCCGCATTTGGCAAAACAAATTGCGCGGCTTGCCTATTAAGGGCTATTATCCCGAAAAGGCGCAGAATCTAACAGGCTTAAACAAGTGGGTGGGCAGTTGCCTGCTGCTGATGGGCCTGGTGCTGATTGGGGGTGGCGTACTAGCTGGTACCGTTTCCTTGCTTTTTATTGTTTTGACTGTGGCCCTCACCTCGCTCTGCGCTACCGCGCTAGAACGGGGTGCCGCCCGCTACTACTAAGCTTTTCTATCTCACTGCTCATGCGTCCCGAGTCCTTCGAGTTTCTCACCACTTACCTGAATAACCCCTCGCCCACTGGCTTCGAAAAAGAAGGGCAAAAATTGTGGCTCGACTACATCCGGCCCTACATCGACAGCTACTTCGTGGACACCTACGGCACGGTGGTGGGCGTCGTGAACCCCGAGGCGAAGTACAAGGTGGTGATTGAGGCCCACGCCGACGAAATCAGCTACTTCGTCAACTACATCACCAAGGAAGGTTATCTCTACCTACGCCGCAACGGCGGCTCCGATGCGCTGGTAGCCCCTAGCAAGCGCGTCAATATCTTCGGCGAAAAGGGCATCGTGAAGGCGGTGTTCGGCTGGCCGGCCATCCACGTGCGCAAGGTAGAGCAGGACAAGGCGCCCACCATCGAAACCATTTTCCTGGACTGTGGCGCCAGCAGCGCCGACGAGGTGGCCGAAATGGGCGTGCACGTGGGCTCGGTCGTTACGTTCGAGGACGAGTTTACGGTGCTCAATAACAAATACTACGTGGGCCGCGCCCTCGACAACCGCATCGGTGGCTTCATGGTAGCCGAGGTGGCTAGGATGCTGAAAGAGAACCACAAGCAGCTGCCCTTCGGCCTCTACATCGTGAACGCGGTGCAGGAGGAGATTGGCCTGCGCGGGGCCGAGATGATAGCCCACCGCCTCAATCCCGACGTGGCCATCATCACTGACGTGACCCACGACAGCCAGTCGCCGATGTACGAGAAGAAAACGGCCGGCGACATCTCCTGCGGCAAAGGCCCGGTCATCACCTACGGCCCGGCCGTGCAAAACAACCTGCGCGACCTCATCATCAACACCGCCAAGGAAACCGATATTCCGTTTCAGCGTGCCGCCGCCACCCGCGCCACCGGCACCGACACCGACGCCTTTGCCTACTCGGGCGCGGGCGTGGCGGCGGCCCTCATCTCGCTGCCCCTCAAGTACATGCACACCACCGTCGAAACCGTGCACCAGGATGACGTGCAAAACGTTATCAACCTGATTTACGAAACCCTGCTCCGCATCGAGGACGGCCAGGACTTCCGGTATTTCAGCTAAGCATCCTTTTCCTTTTACCACCGCGGCTGCCCCTAGGGGTGGCCGTTTTGGTAAGGTGCCCGCCCCCACATGTCTGCCTCCCCGCCCGCGCACTCACTCCCGGTAACCGACCAATTGGGCCGGCGGATAGTACTGCCCTATCCGCCGCAACGCATCGTATCGCTGGTGCCCTCGCAAACCGAGCTGCTCTTCGACCTGGGCCTGGGGGCGCGAGTGGTGGGCGTCACCAAGTTTTGCGTGCACCCGGCCGCGGCGCGGCAGCAGGCTGCGGTGATTGGCGGCACCAAGCAATTCGATTTCGCTAAAATCCACGCGCTGCAGCCCGACCTACTTATTGGCAACAAAGAGGAAAACTACCAGGCTGGCATCGCGGAGCTAGCGCAGCGCTACCCAGTGTGGGTCAGCGACATTGCCGATTTGCCCGCCGCGCTGGCCATGATTGAAGAGATTGGCGCGCTTACGGGAGTGGCCGCGCCCGCCGCAACGCTGGCCACTACCATTGACCAAGCCTTTGCGGCGCTACCAGCCCTAGGGCCGCCCATTCCGGCTGCCTACTTCATCTGGCGCCGGCCTTACATGGTGGCAGCGGGCGGCACGTTCATTGACGATATGCTGCGCCGGGCGGGCTTTGCCAATGTATTCGGGGCCCTAGGGCGCTACCCTGAGGTAAGCCCCGAGCAGCTGCAAGCCGCCGCGCCGACGCGCATTTTCCTGTCGTCCGAGCCGTATCCGTTCAAGGAGAAACACTTGGCTGAATTCCAAGCCATTTGCCCCGCGGCGCGGGTGCAGGTGGTCGACGGCGAGCTATTCAGCTGGTATGGCAGCCGGCTTTTACAGTCGGCGGCCTACTTCAGCAAGCTAGCCAAAAGCTACTTTTAGCAAGTTTTTCTGCTAATTCAGAACTGGTGCTTTGGGCTTGCCGGCCCTAGCGGCGCATGGTTTTTTCAATGTGGTCCCACATGGCAGGCGTTAGGGCCTGCAGCTTATTGAACTCGCCGGCACCATTCAGCCATTCGCCCCCGTCGATGGTTACTACCTCCCCATTGATGTAAGCCGAAAAATCAGACACTAGGTAAGCCGCTAAATTGGCCAGCTCCTGATGCTCGCCCACGCGCTTGAGCGGTACGCTGGCGGCGGGGTCAAGCTGGCTGGCCAGCGGCTCAGGAAATAAGCGGCTCCAGGCGCCTTCGGTGGGGAAAGGGCCGGGCGCGATAGCGTTAGAGCGGATGCCATACTTGGCCCATTCTACGGCCAACGAGCGCGTGAGGGCCAGCACGCCCGCTTTGGCCGCCGCCGAGGGCACCACGAAGGCCGACCCGACCGAAGCGTACGTGGTGACGATGTTGAGGATGGTGCCGGGCTGCTGGTCGGCAATCCAGCGCTTGCCTAGGGCCAGCGTACAGTTGTACGTGCCCTTGAGCACGATGTCCACAATCACGTCGAAGGCCTTGTGGCTCAGACGCTCGGTGGGGCTAATGAAATTGCCGGCCGCATTGTTAAGCAGTACATTCACGCGCCCAAACTCTTGGTAAGCACGGTCTAGCACCGCCTCTACTTCGTCGTAGCGGCGCACGTCGCAGGCCAGGGCCAGCACGCGGCCACTCGTTAGCTGGCGCAGTTCGGCCGCGGTTTGCTCCAGTACGGCGAGTTTGCGACTGGTAATTACCACATTTGCCCCTAATTGCAGAAAATACGTACTCATGGCGCGGCCAAGGCCCGTGCCGCCACCCGTGACAATGATGGTTTTGCCCGCGAGGGCATTATCGCGAAGCATGGGCTGGGCAAAAGCTGACATAACTGACATAAGCGGGCAACATAACCGGGCAAAACCCCGGTTATAGCAACGCCCGAAGATACTACCACCACACGCTCCTACTCGGCTTGCCTAACACTGCCCGGCGCTTAGCTGCCTGCGCTGGGGTTCGCTCACCACTCGCTCTGCTGCCTTTCTAGCTTCCAATTCACCTGTTTTCTATGTCTGAGATTCCTGTCCAAAACCTAGCTGACGGCCGCCTCACCGTGGCGGTGCTAGGGTGCGGCTGGTTAGGTTTTCCGTTGGCCAAAGAGCTGCTGGCGCAGGGCCACCGGGTGCTGGGCACCACTACCACCCCCGAGCAGCTGCCTGTGCTGGCCGCGGCTGGCATCGAGCCCCTGCTGTTGCAGCTCGGTCCGGATTTCTCGGCGGCCGACGAGCAGGGCCTGACCGCCTGGCTAACCCAGGCCGATGTGCTGGTACTCAACGTGCCGCCCCGTGCCGCCGTGGCCGGTGGCTACCCGCAGCTGCTGCGCCCCGTACACCGGGCCGTGGCGGCGGCGCGCACCAAGGCAGTATTGTTTGTTTCTACGGTGGGCGTGTACCCCGACGCGCCCCGCCCCATGCGCGAAACCGATGCCCTGAGCACCCGCGATGCCTCGTCGGACGTGCTGCGTACCGAGGGGCACTTTGTACCGCGCTACGGGCAGTGGCACAGCACGGTAGTGCGCCTAGGGGGTCTTATTGGGCCTGGCCGCGCGCCCGGCCGCTTTCTGGCGGGCCGCCAACGCCTGCCCCACGGCAGCGCTCCCACCAACCTGCTGCACCTCACCGATGCGGTGGGCGTGCTGCGCACCATCATCACCCAGGGCCTGTGGGGCCACACTCTGAACGTGTGTGCCAGCGAGCACCCGCTGCGGCACGAGTTTTACCCAGCCGCCGCGCTTTTTATTGGCTTAGTCCCTCCCACTTTCCAGCCCGACGAGGGCGGCGGCAAGCTCATCGATAGCAGCCAGGTGCGGCGGGTGGTACCCTACACCTTCGTGCACGACGACGTGCTGGCGGCCCTGCCTTTCTGCTGAGACACTCCCTAGGGCGTAATTTTGCATTATGTCCTCCCCTTCCTCCGTGCTTGCCGCTACGGCCGTACCTGCCGCCGCGCCTTCCAGTGCCGCGCTGCCCGTGGCGGTGCTTGGGGGTGGGGCCGCGGGCTTTTTCGGGGCCATTGCCTGCGCTGAAGCTAACCCCAGCCAGCCGGTTTTTTTGCTGGAAAAAAGCCCGAAGCTGCTGAGCAAAGTGCGCGTGTCGGGCGGCGGGCGCTGCAACGTAACGCACGCCTGCGAGTCGGCCGCGCAGCTCATGCAGCACTACCCGCGCGGTAGCCGGGGCTTGAAAGAAGCCTTCCAGCGATTTGGCGTGGCCGACACCGTGGCGTGGTTTGCCCAGCGCGGCGTGCAGCTCAAGACGGAAGCCGACGGGCGCATGTTTCCGACCACCGAGAGCAGCGAAACCATTGCCCAGGCCCTGGAAAGCGCCGCGCGCCAGGCCGGGGTGCACGTTTTCACCCGCACCGCCGTCGAGCGTATTACCCCCCTACCCACCGGCGGCTTCGAGCTGATTCTCAGCGGCGAAGGTAATACCCGCCTAGGTTCACCGCTGCGCGTGGGCCAGCTGCTGGTGGCCACCGGCGGCAGCGCCAAGGCCGAGGCCTACGACTGGCTACGGGCCCTAGGGCACAGCGTGGCGCCGCCGGTACCCTCGCTGTTCACCTTCAACGTGCCCGCCTCGCCCCTGCGCGAACTGCCCGGCGTGAGCGTGCCCCACGCCCGGGTGGTGCTGGCCGGCGAGAAACTGCAGTATGAGGGCCCGCTGCTCGTCACGCACTGGGGAGTGAGTGGGCCGGCCGTGCTCAAGCTCTCGGCCTGGGGTGCCCGCCGCCTGCACGAGCTGGCCTACCACGGCACGGCGCTCATCAGCTGGGTGCCCGCCCACACCGACGACACCCTGCGGGCCTGGGCCCAGCAGTATCGGCAGGAGAACGGCAAAAAGCAGGTGGCGGCGCATCCGCAGTTCGGGCTGCCTACCCGCCTCTGGCGCACCTTGATGGCCGAAGCAGGCCTAGGCGCCGACGCTCGCTGGAGCGAAGTACCGGCCAAAGCCCAAAACCGCCTGCTGGAGCTACTGCTGCGCACCCCACTGCAAGTGCAAGGCAAAACCACCCACAAAGAAGAATTTGTAACTTGCGGTGGTATTCCACTTGCCGAAATTAATTTCCAGACCATGGAAAGCCGCCGGGTACCGGGCCTCTACTTTGCTGGCGAGGTACTTGATATCGATGGCATTACGGGTGGCTTCAACTTCCAGGCGGCCTGGACTACCGGTTGGCTAGCGGGGCGCAGTCTGGCCCTGGCCCAGCCCTAGGCCGGGCAGCCACCCCGCTGGTCAATAAAATGCTACTTTCTTGGGTAAAGCCGTAACCCTGCGGGCTTTTGGCTAGTAAACCGGGTACATTTCCTCACTAATTTCCTTTTTCCAATCATGGAAGCCAAAGCCACCCAAGCCGCCCTCAACGAACTCATCACCGTCCTCAAAGATGGCCAAAAAGGCTACGCCGACGCGATGACCGACGTGAAGGACCAGCACCTGAAAGACCTATTCAAGAAGTACGCTGCTCAGCGCGCAGGCTACATCACCGAGTTGGAAGACCAAATGTTCAAGCTCGACCTGCACCCCGATACCAACGAAGGCTCGTCGGTAGTAGGTGCCATTCACCACGCCTGGATTGACCTGAAAGCTGCCGTAACCGGCCACGACAACCACGCCATCTTGGCCGAGTGCGAGCGCGGCGAAGACGTAGCCAAGAAGGCTTACGAGGAAGCCCAAAAAGTGCAGGACCTCCCCGGCGACCTCAAATCAATTATTGAAAAGCAGGCACAGGGCGTGAAAGCTGCTCATGACGAAATCCGTGGCTTGCGCGACTCATCGAAGTAAAACCACCGATTAGCGCGGATTTCACGGATTTCGTGAACGATGCTTATTCAACTAAAAGAGGAGGATGCTCAACAGCATCCTCCTCTTTTAGTTGAATAAGTACGCTTCCACTACTGAAAAGGGCTACCCATTGGGTAGCCCTTTTTATTGCTCACTTAGACCACCCTTTCGGGTGTCAGCCACAAAATCCGCGAAATCCGCTAAAATTCGCGCTAATCAGTGGTCTTACTCGTCGAAGTTTTCGCGCTTGCCGCCGAAGCTGCCACGCTCCCGGTTGCCGTAGCTGCTACCGCCGCCTTGGCCGCCTTTGTAGCCGCCGCGCTGGTAGCCACTGCCGCCTTCGCGGCTGCCGTAGCTACTACCACCTTCGCGGCGGTTGCCGTAGCTGCTACCGCCGCCCTGACCGCCTTTGTAGCCGCCACCGTAGCTGCCGCCTTCGCGACGGTCACCATAGCTGCCCCCTTTGTTGCCATAAGGCGGGCGGCCTCCTTCGCGGCGGTCGCCACCGCCGAAGCTGCGGCGCTCCCCGTCGCCAAAACCGCGGCGCTCGGGGCGGTTCAGGCCTTCTTCTTTGGCAGCCGCATCCTGCACCGGCGTGGCGATGCTGAACGTAACTGGCTGGCCCTGGATGCTGCTGCGGCCTAGCTGGCCCACTACCTCATCGGCAAACTCGGCGGGCACTTCCACGAAACTAAACTTGTCGTAGAGCGCAATGTCGCCCACCTTGTTGCCTTGCAGCCCGGTGTTTTCCGAAATCAACTCCACTACGTCGCGCGGGTGCAGGCGGTCCTTCTTGCCCATGCTGATGAAGAGGCGCGTGTAGCCGGGACGGCTGGCCCCCTTCTCGCGGCCCGCATCGAGGCTTTGCTCGTTGCGCTTGTCTTCCTTCATCGTCATCTTGAGCAGCGCGGCCGCGATGTCGAGCGAGGTAATATCCTCACTCTGGTCGAGCAGGCGCTGCACGCGGCCGATATACTTATCCAGGCCACCCTTATCCACCACTTCCTTAATCTGGCTGAGGAAGAGCGTAGTTTTCACTTCCGATACGTCGGCAAACGACGGCACTTGCTCCAGCTTGATATCAGCCTTGGTGAAGCGCATGATGTCGCGCAGCTTGTAGATGTCGCGGCCGCTCACGAAGGTGAAGGCGCGGCCGCTCTTGCCAGCGCGGCCCGTACGGCCAATGCGGTGCACGTAGTACTCCTCGTCGGCCGGCAGGTCGTAGTTGAATACCGCCTCTACGTTGTCCACGTCGATGCCGCGGGCGGCTACGTCAGTCGCCACCAGAATCTCTAGGGTGCTCTTGCGGAATTTATCGAGCGTGTTCTGGCGCTGGGCCTGGCTCATGTCGCCGTGCAGGCCATCGGCGAAGTAGCCCTTGGCTTGCAGGTCGGCCACGATGTCGTCCACCATGCGCTTGGTATTCGCGAAGATGATGGTCGACTTGAGGTTGTACATGTCGAGGATGCGCGTGAGCACATCCTTTTTCTGCGGACCGCGCACCTCGAAATAACTCTGCTCGATGTTCGAGACGGTCATTTCCTTATGGTTGACCTTCACTACCTGCGGGTCGCGCTGGTACTTTTTGGTCATATCCATAATCGGCTTGCTCATCGTAGCCGAGAAAAACACCGTTTGGCGCTCCTCGGGCATCTTGCTCAGCACGTACTCAATGTCCTCCCGGAAGCCCATGTCGAGCATCTCGTCGGCCTCGTCGAGGATGATTTTGGTGGCCTTGTCGAGCTTCAGCGTGCCGCGCTCGATGTGGTCCATCACCCGGCCGGGCGTGCCAATCACGATTTGCACGCCGCGCTCGAGGGCGCGGAACTGGCGGTCGTAACTGCTGCCGCCGTAGATGGGCACCACGGCTAAGCCTTTCTTATACTTGCCCAGCTTCTGGATTTCGCCCGAAACCTGCACCGCCAGCTCGCGGGTGGGGCACAGTACAATCACTTGGACGTCACGGCTTTCGCCGTTTACTCCCTCAATGGCGGGGATGGAGAAGGCGGCGGTTTTGCCGGTGCCCGTTTGGGCCTGGCCAATCACGTCGCGGCCGGCGAGCAGCGCCGGAATAGCGGCCGACTGAATGGGCGAGGCTTCCTCGTACCCCATATCGGTGATGGCGCGCTGTACTTCGGGCGAGAGGTTGAGTTCGTCGAAGCGGATTTTGGCCTTATCGGCCACTTCTACTTTTTCGGTTTCCATGTTGGAACGGAATAGGTTAGTAAGCCACCTGGTTTTCCAAAACCTGGGTGGCTAGGGGAAGGAGACTACGCTCTGAAAACAGCCGGCTCAACAGCGGCGGCGCTTCTTCCCCCTTAACCTTTCCTAACTAACGAAGGCGGAAAAAATACGACCGTACTTAACGGGAACTATTCGGCAGCCAATCTCTTAACTCTGGGCCACCCCGGCCACTAAAATGGGGCCGTTCTCAAATGCGGGTGCAAAGGTACGCATTTTAAATTGAAAAAGCTACTTGCAACCAGCATATTCTCACTATTTCGTCGCTTCACTGGCCTCGGCAGACCTAGGGAGCTGGGGCGCAGGCCAAGCAGCTGGCAATAAAAAAGCGCGTTTCCGGGGAGGAAACGCGCTTTTATTAAAGCAAGCGGTGCCGCTACTTAGCTAATCACCGATACTTTCACGGCGTTCGGGCCTTTGCGACCTTGCGCTTCTTCGTACTGCACGCGGTCACGCTCACGGAGCGTCTTGGCATCCACAAGGTCAGTTACGTGCACAAAGATGTCCTGCCCCCCACCTTCGGGGGTAATGAAACCAAAGCCTTTGGTTTCGTTGAAGAATTTTACCGTTCCGGTCAGCATAATAAAAAAATGAAAACTACGTGTCTTCAAAGCCCGGTGAAAGCTAGGAACCTAAGATGTAAACAAGCACACCGAAGCGGACCGGAAAAGCACTACTGACCCTTGAATTAAACCAAAGGTAGGCAGCGGCTGCTTAGCCAGCGCGCCTAGCGGCCCTGCAAAAGGAGACAGCGGGACAGGATAAAACAAAAAAGTGCGTTCCCGCCATGGGAACGCACTTTTTATAGGTACGAAATCGTTGAGATTAATTAGCTAATCACCGATACTTTCACTGCATTCGGGCCTTTGCGGCCTTGCGCTTCTTCGTACTGAACTTGGTCGCGCTCGTGAAGCGTCTTGGCATCCACGAGGTCGGTTACGTGCACAAAAATGTCTTGGCCCGTCTCGTCGTTTTTGATGAAACCAAAACCTTTGGTCTCATTGAAGAATTTTACCGTTCCGGTCGGCATAAAAAAAATAAAATAGGTGGTGTGTCATCGGGGCCCGGCGAAAGCTGGGGGACCTTGATGCACCAAACCGGAGCGGACCGGAACAGCACCACAGAGCCTCGAGTTGCGCCAAAGATAAACAAAATTCCTAAATCTCACTAATACTTAAAAATTTCTATGGACCCGCTTTCGGCCCCGGCACACGCTTTCTCTCACCACTTTACAGTAGAGGCGAGCGACATTGACCAGCTTGGCCACGCCAACAACGTGGCCTACGTGCGCTGGGTGCAAGACGTGGCCGCCGCCCACTGGCACTACCTCTACCCCCCTAGCCCCGCGCAGCCGCCCCAAGTGTGGGTGGTGCAGGAGCACCTGGTTCGCTACCACCGCTCGGCCTACGCTGGCGACGAGCTGCGCGCCCTCACTTGGGTGGCCGACGTGAACGGTGCCCGCTCGAAACGCCTCACCCGCATCGAGCGCGTGGCCGACGGCCAGCTGCTATGCGCCGCCGAAACGCAGTGGGTGCTGCTGGATGCAGGTAGCGGCCGGCCGGTGCGCGTGCCGGCAGAGGTAGCGGGGCGGTTGCTGCCTGCTTAAAAGCTAGCTATATTCCATAAAATCTACCCTATCGCAATTAATCCTGATTAGAATTGCTTCACGAATATTCTCTGCTGTCAATATCACTTCTTTGTTCAATAAATAGGAAATTGATTTCATATAACTGACTAACCTATCATGGTCATCTATCGACTTAATTTGGCTTGGGTCGATATCGTTTTCTATTAATTCATCAGTAAAAAAGTGACAATTGATTTGTATTTCAGCTAAGTAGATTCTTGCAGTGGTCGGATAATATCCCAAATTCCATTTGCTAGCGATGAATTCAAAATCGATTCTTTCTTGAGTAATATCATTGTCACATCCCACAGCGAACCAGTCTATAACATAGTTCTCGTTTACATAATCAGTCCATTGCTGCCAGTCCTTCTGATTTACATCTAGCACATAGATATCACGCCAAGAGCCATCTATGTAGTAAATTTCATTTCTTAGCTTTTCCCAAGTCATAGATTATTAGTGCTTTCAGCAATACTGCTTTAACGATTAAAAATGCCCGCTCCTTTCCGCATTTATTCCGCTTCGGCGGGCTCTGGCAAGACGTATCAATTAACGAAGGAATACCTGAAGCTGGCCCTAGGGTACCCGCAGCCGGCCGACCCTACCGGCGAGCGCAGCTACAACCCGAGCTATTTTAAAAGTATCCTGGCCATTACGTTTACCAACGACGCGGCGGGCGAGATGAAGGAGCGCATCGTGGGGGCGCTGCGGGGCTTTGCGCAGGGCGGCGACCCTAGGAACGACGCGCTGCTGGCCGAGGTAGCCGCGGAGCTGGCGGCCGAGGGGCAGCTGTCCCCGCGGCTGGGCACGGCCGAGGAACGGCAGCGCGAGGTGCGGGCGCGGGCAGCGGCTACGTTTCGGCTGGTGCTCTACCACTACGCCGACTTTGCGGTGAGCACCATTGACTCGTTTGTGCAGCGCATCGTGACGGCTTTTACGCGCGAGCTGGGGCTGCCGGCCTCGTTTGAGGTAGAGCTGGACACCGATAGCGTGCTGCGCTCGGCGGTGGCGGGGCTGCTAGACCGGGTGAACCGCCAGGCCGATAGCCAGCTGCTAAGCCAAACGCTGGCCGACTACGCCCTAGGGCAGGCCGAGGAGGGCCGCAGCTGGAACCGGCTGCCCGACGAGCTGCTGGAATTTGGCCGGGCCCTGTTTAGTGAGAGCGTGCACGAGGCGGTGGCGCAACTGGGGCAAAAAACGATGGCCGACTTTCGGGCGCTCGACCAGCAGCTACGGCAGCAGCTGCGCGAGGTGGAGGCGGCCGTGCAGGCGCCCGCCGACCGGGCACTGGCGGCGCTGGCCGGCGCGGGCATCGAGGCCGAGCACCTGGCGGGCGGGACCAATGGCATTCACGGGCACTTTCGCAGCTGGGGGCGCTGGCTGGGGGCGCCCGATGCCAAGGCAGATTTTCCGACGGCCACGGCCCGCAAGGTGGTGGAAAGCGGCAAGTGGTGGAGCGACAAGGCCAAGAAGGCCGGCCTGGTACCGGCCGTGGAAGCCGCGCAGCCCGAACTGGCGGCAGCATTTCAGGAGCTATTGGAGCTGCGCATCGCGCACTTGCCCAATTACTTGCTGCTCAAAGCCATTCAGCCTTTTTTGTTTCATGCCTCGCTGCTGAGCGAGCTGAACAAGCTGGTGGAGGACATCAGCCGCGAGCGCAACGTGGTGCTAATTTCGGAATTTAACCGGCGCATTGCGGCCATTGTGCTGCGCGAGCCGGTGCCCTTTCTGTACGAGCGCCTAGGGGAGAAGTACCGGCACTTGCTGATTGACGAGTTTCAGGATACTTCGGTCTTGCAGTGGAATAACCTGCTGCCGCTAGTGGAGAACGCGGTGGGCAACGGCGGCCTCTCGCTGGCCGTGGGCGATGCCAAGCAGGCTATTTACCGCTGGCGGGGCGGCGAGCTAGAGCAGATTTTGCGCCTCTACCAGGGCGATACCAGCGCGCTGGCCGCCCGCGCCCGCGAGCCCGAACTGCGCCGGCTGCTGGCCGGCCGCTACCAAACGCTGCAGCAAAACCTGGAGCCGCACTCGCTGGCCATCAACTACCGCAGCGCGCCGGCCATCGTAGGCTTTAACAATCAGTTCTTTGGCTACGTGCGCGCGCGCAACCCGGGCGGCGAGCTGGTGGGCGGCATCTTCGCGGCGGGATTTGAGCAGGCCGTGCCCGACGGCTCGGATGGCGATGGTCCCGCCGCGCTTACTGCCTTCCCTAGGCCCTTGCTGACCCAGGAAGGCCACGTGGAGCTGCTGTTCACCCACCGCGAGGCGCCCGCCCGGCGCTACCACCCCGCCACCGGCGAGTACGGCGCCACGCTGCCGGGCTACCGCGACGGGGCCGCGCTCGACTACAATGAGAGCACCTGCTACCTGTGCCTGGCGCTGGTAGAGCAGGCCCTGGCCGACGGCTACCAACTGGCCGATGTGGCGGTGCTGTGCCGCACGCGGGGCCAAAGCCGGCTGCTGGCTAAGTTTCTGAAAGAAAGAGGCTTTCCGATTATTTCGGCCGATTCGCTGGCCCTGCAGTTTGCGGAGGTGGTGAACCTGCTGGTGGCCCTGATGCGGGTGCTGCAGCAGAGCGCCGACACGCTGGCGCGCGCCGAAGCCCTGCTGCTCGTGGACAAGGTGGTGCGGCGGCGGGCCCCTACCCCGGCACGGGCGCGGCACCTGGCCGCCGTGGCGAACGACACGGAAACCGGCGCGCCGTTTTTTGACGAGCTACGGGCCCTAGGCTACGACCTGGACGAGCACAAAACCGGCAACCTGGGGCTGTATGAGCTGACGGAGCGGCTAATCGGCATTTTTGGGCTGCTGGAAGCCGCGGCGGAAAGCGACTACCTGTTCCGCTTCCTGGACTTGACCCTGGAATTCAGCCTGAAATACGGCAACAACCTGGGCAACTTCCTCACCTATTGGGACGAGCGTAAGGGCGTGCTGAGCATCAACGCGCCGGGCGGCACCGATGCCATCACCATCACGACCGTGCACAAGGCCAAGGGCCTGGCCTACGGCGTAGTGCTGGTGCCCTTTGCCGACTGGGACCTGGTGCCGCGCAGCGATGCTAAGCTGTGGGGAAACCTAAGTGGCGCCGACAAGCCCCTGGCTGGCCTGCCCGACGTGGCCGTGGTGCGCCTTAATAAAGCCTTGAGCTTCACGCCCTTGGCAGCACAGCGCGAAGAAGAAGTAGAGAAAACGCTGCTCGACGGGCTGAACACGCTGTACGTGGCTTTTACGCGGCCCCGGCACCGGCTATACGTCATCAGCAAGGTGCCGGCCGAGGCGCCGCGCACCAGTAGCTTGCCGGCGGCGGCTACGCCCGAGCTACCCACCGAGCAGGGCGAAGCCCGCGACGTGGCCGCCCTGCTTAGCGGCTACTTGCGCACCCTAGGGCAGTGGCACGACGGCCAAACGAGCTTCGTGCTGAGCGAGGGCAGCCACGCTAAAGCACGAGCAACGAACAACGAAAAGCGGACTTTCCCCCTCACCAACCTCGCCAGCACTGACTGGCACCAGCGCCTGCGGCTGCGGCGCCACGCCACCACGGTATTCGACTTCGACGAGCAGGAGCGCCTGGGCGAGCTGAACCGCAAGCTGCACTACGCCCTGCGCCGCCTGCTGAGCGCCCGCGACCTAGGCCGCGCCCTGCGCCAGTTGGTGGCCGAGGGCATCATCAACCAGAAAGAGCGGCCGGCGCTGGAAACGCGCCTGCAAGCCATCCTGGCCGACCCGCGCCTAGCCCCCTATTTCGCCGATAACCTGGCCGTGGAAACCGAGCGCGAGATACTGGTGGGCGGCCACACGGTACGCCCCTATAAGCCCGACCGCATCGTGTTCAGCCTGGCCGCCAGCCGCGCCGAGCAGACCGTAACCATGCTCGACTTCAAGCTGCCCCCGCCCCGCGAGGCCGACAAAACCCGCCTGCGCGACTACGGCCGCCTGTTTCGGGAGCTGGGCTATGGGCGGGTCCTGGGGGTTATCTACTACTTCGGCTCGGGCGAGGTGGTGGAAGTGTAGGCTAAGCGAGCCTACTAGCACTTCATTGGTGCCAATAGGTGGTCATACTGAGCTTGTTGAAGCAGCTTTACCGCTCCGTTGCTTGATGCACAAGCAATCACCCTAGGCGGCGCAGCAGAGCTGCTTCGACAAGTTTAGCATAACTGCTTGTTGGAGCACTTTTAATACATTTATCGGTTGTCGTGGCGGGCGCTTACTCACCCATTAACAAGGCGTTCCAGGCGGCGTGCTCGGCGCGGCGGTCGGCACCGGGGGTTTCGTCTTGTTCGCCGTGGATGCTGCGCTCGGCGCGGGCCGTCATCTGCTGGGCGTGGTGGGCGTAGGCATACATGGTGCGCTCGTAGGCGACGATGGCAGTGCAGAGGCTGGGGTACTGGGTGCTGCCTAGGGCCTCGGCCAGGTGCAGGGCATCGAGCAGACCGATGTTGACGCCCACGCCGGCGAAGGGCGGCATGAGGTGGGCAGCGTCGCCGACCAGGGTGATGGGCTGGGTTACGGGCCGGCCCGGCACCAGCGGCACGAAGTACATGGGCAGCACCCGCCACTCCTGGGTGGCCGCGAAAGCCTGCTGATACACCGGCGCCCAGTCGGCCAGGGTGTCGCGCAGCAGCTGGCGCACGGTGGCGGGCTCCTCGCCGCGGATGCCGCGCTCAGCCATCCAGGTTTCGGGCACGCGGAAGGTGAGGCCCATTTCGAGGGTGCCGTCGGCTTTGGTGTGGCTCACCAGCAGGTGCTGGCCGCCAGGCACCATCAGGTTGCCGCCGCCTACTAGGGCGGCGTAGGCGGGCGCGTGGTGGGCGGGGTCGGTGAGGTCGCCCTGCACGTACACCGTGCCCGAGTACACCGGCTCGGCGCCGCCCGCGTAGCGGCGCACCTTCGAGCGGCCACCGTTGGCGCCCACCACCACGTCGGCCAGCTGGGCGGGCTGGCCGGCGAAGTGCAGCTGCAGGCGGCCGTCGGGCAGTTCATCGAGGCTGTCGAAAGCGTGGGCCCAGCGCACAGTGCCGGGGGCTAGGGCGCTCAGCAGCAGGCGGCGCAGGTCGGGCCGGTCAATTTCGGGGCGCCAGTAGGCGGTGGCTTCTTCTACAGGCTCGTCTTCGAGGATGCTGCCGTCGGGGGCGGCGGTGCGCTCGGCGGTGGGGCGGGCCAGCTGGTAGAACTGCTGGAGCAGCCCGGCCGCCTCCAGGGCGCGCTGGCCGCTGTTGCGGTGCAGGTCGAGGGTGCCGCCCCAGATGCGCGTTTCGGGGCCGGCGTCGCGCTCGTACACCGTGACGGCAGCGCCGCGCCGTTGCAGCAGCACGGCCAGCATCAGCCCCGTGGGGCCGGCGCCGATAATAGCTAGTTGCTTGTTGGTTAACAGGTTCATAAGAGTAGTTTTCAGGATGTACGAGCCGCGCCATCAGTAGCCGCCCGGAGTTGCTCGACTTGGCCAGGCGGCGCGGCCAGCGGGCGGGGGCCAGCCCTTACCCCCGGTTTTGCTGTCGCCTGAGCGGGTCGCCGGGCGCGTGGTGGCGCGGCCCGCCCCCAGTAGACGCCCGGCGACCCGGCCGTATTTTACCAACCGAAAAAAAGTTGCCGCTACCTTGCGGCTTCGCCCCCTACCCTAGCCCTCTCTTATGGACCAGCGCATCATCAACCTCTTCGACGAGTACACCCACCGCCCCCTGGCCCGCGCCGAGTTTCTGGAGCGGCTGCTGAAGCTGGCGGGCAGCGCCGCGCTGGCCACCAGTGCCTTGGCGGTGCTGGAGCCCGGCTACGCCCACGCCGCCACCGTGGCGCCCTTGGCCGAAAACCTGGTGGAAGAAACCGTGACCTGGCCCGGCGACGGCGCCACCGTGAGCGGCTACCTGGTGCACCCCAAGGGCAAGAAAAAGCGCGGCGCCGTGGTCGTCATCCACGAAAACCGAGGCCTGACGCCGCACATCAAGGACGTAACGCGGCGGGTGGCCCAGGCCGGCTACCTGGCCCTAGGGGTGGATGCGCTGAGCGTGGTGGGCGGCACCCCCACCAACGAGGACCAGGGCCGCACGCTCATCGGCCAGCTCGACCCGCAGAAGAACCTGCATAACTACCTAGCGGCCCTCACCTACCTGCGCGCCCGGCCCGACTGCAATGGCCGCACCGGCTGCGTGGGCTTCTGCTGGGGCGGCGGCCTGGCCAACCAGCTCGCCACCCACGACCCTAAGCTCGACGCCGCCGTGGCCTACTACGGCCAGCAGCCCCCCGCTCAGGACGTGCCCAACATCAAGGCCGCGCTCATGCTGCACTACGCCGGCCTCGACGAGCGCATCGACGCGGGCATTCCGGCCTATGAGGCGGCGCTCAAGGCCGCACATATCCCCTACCAGTTGTTTATGTACGAAGGCGTTAACCACGCTTTCAACAACGACACTTCACCTGCCCGCTATAACGCCGCCGCCGCCAAGCTGGCTTGGGAGCGCACCCTAGGGCTGTTTAAGGAGAAGCTAGGGTAATGCGAAAAGCACTGTTAAATGAACTAGATGCGGCTCGCCAGCTACTGCAAATTCCAGATGCTGACTTTAGACCGCTGCCTTTCACAACAGACTGGCACAAGCTAGAAGAGCGGATTTACCACAGCTTTTACCACATCGAGGGAAAAGCGCGGCCTGTCTGGCTATGGGAAAGCTTTAAGCATCAAACTCAGAGCTTGCAACTTAAGGTACTATCACTCGCTATTCTGCATCACTTAATACCGCTTGACGAAACAGTATGGCTAATGGCTTACGATGGTAGCAACTTCTTTTTTTATGAAGGAAAAGTCACAGTTATCCAGCGCATTATCCCGGAGTTAACCTATATAATGGATGAGTATTATCTCATATCCAAGAAGTTCGAATGGCTTCTTTGCGAGAACCATCACGACATTCTAATAGGCACTGGCAGCTTTGCCATCCAGCAGCTTCGTGACTTCGCTCAGCAATTTCCAGAACTAGTAATTTCAACCTATCCGTCCTAATAAGTAGCTTGTAAGTGCGCTTGCTCATAGCAGTAGTGAAGCCAAAATAGCCATAAGGAATTTTAAAGAAAAACCGGGATAAACGATGACGCTCGTATTTACTATCACAGAGGTAAACAGAGGGCTTCTCTTAAAATATCCTTATGCGGCGCTAGATGGTGATTTAACTATTACTGCTAACGATACCACCTTCTTTTTAGAAAGTGTTGCGCTACTAGATTTCGCGCTTGCAGTACAGCATTGGCTGCATTCAGCAGCAAAAACCAGCGTACTCTTACACTTCGATTACTCACCAGAAGACTCTACTGACAATCCGGTTTTATACCTCACACCGCTCGCTATCGCTCATTTTGCTGTGCATTCGGCTTGGGTTGAAAGTCCCATTGCGCCGGTAGTGAGTTTACCTGACGTAACAGCCGGTTTCGAAAACTTCCTGCTTGCATTAAATGAATACATGCAACGCGAGTACAACGTTGCCTTTGCAGATATTCCGCTTTTCAAGCAGCCATAGAGCCACTCACAGCAGCTTGTCCGGCGTAATGGGCAACTCCCTTACCCGTTTGCCGGTGGCGTGGTACACGGCGTTGGCGATGGCGGCGGTGAGGCCCACGATGCCGATTTCGCCCAGGCCCTTGGCGCCCATGAGGTCGAGGTGGGGGTCGGGCTTGTCCACGAATAACACGTCGATGGCGGTGGGCAGGTCGGCGTTGGTGGGCACGTGGTAGTTGGCCAAGTCATGGTTGGTGACGCGGCCGAGATGGTGGTCTACCACGGCTTCCTCCATGAGCGCCAAACCAATAGCCCAGGTGATGGCGCCGTACACCTGGCTGCGGGCAGTTTGGTGGTTCATCACCCGGCCCGCGTCGATGGCCGACACCACGCGGGCCACCCGCACCTCGCGGGTGAGTGGGTGCACGTGCACCTCCACGAAGCTGGCGTTGAAGGAGTAGCCCGAGTACGGGCCTTTCTCATTCACGGCGGGCGCTTTTTCAGTCAGCTCTAGGGCAGGGAGGTTGTGGCGGCGCAGCACCTCGCCCACTGGCAGGTTTTGGAAGCCTTTGGCTACCTGCACCGCCCCGCCGGCCAGCGTTAGCTCGGCGGCGGGCGCTTTGCCTAGGGGGGTGCCGGGGGCAGTAGCCGCCAGTTGCAGCAGCTGCTGGCGCAGGGTGGTGCATACCTGGTGCACGGCCGCACCCACCGAGGCCACCGTGTGCGAGCCGAACTGGCCGGGGGCAGGCGGCAGGCTGGAATCGCCCAGCTCGAAGCGGATGGCGCTGACGGGCAGGCCGCTGGCGTCGGCAGCAATCTGGGTCATCACGGTGTAGGTGCCGGGGCCGGCGTCGGCGGTGGCGCTTTGCACCAGCAGCGTGCCATCGGGCAGCAGGCGGGCGCGGGCACTGCACTCGGCCCGGCTGGCGTGGTAGATGCCCATGCTCATGCCTTGGCCCACCAGCCAGCCCTGGGGCGTGGATGGCAGTGCCCCCACGGCTTGCGGGCGGCGGGCCCAGTTGAACTTCTCGGACCCTAGGGCGTAGCACTCACGCAGGTAGTTGCTGCTCCAGGGGCGGTCGTCGGCGGGGTCGCGCTCGGCGAAGTTGCGCAAGCGCAACGCTAGTGGGTCCAGCTTCAGGGCGTAGGCCAGCTCGTCCATGGCCGACTCGATGGCGAAGCTGCCGGTGGTTTCGCCGGGGCCGCGCGTCCAGCAGGGCGTGCTCATGTCAAGCGGCACCAGCGAGTAGCTGAGCTTGGCGCTGGGGCAGCGGTAGCCGTGGCGGGTGGGGTGCAGGATGCGCTCGGTGAACTGCTCGTAGCGCGAGGTGAGCCCAAACGCCTCGTGCTCCAGGTGTACTAGCGTGCCATCGGCCTGGGCCGATAGCCGCACCCGCTGCACCGACGCCGGCCGGTAGCCCACCATATTAAACTCGTCTTCGCGCTGGTTGAACACCTTCACCGGCCGCCCCACCACCTTGGCCCCCAGGATGGCCGCCATCTGGGCGGGCCAGATGCGCGACGAGCCCCCGAAGGCGCCGCCCACGTAGGGCGAGTGCACCTGCACCGCCGTTTCGGGCAGGGCAAAGAGCTTCATCAAATCCTGCCGGGCCAGGGTGGGCGCCTGGGTCTTGTTCCACACCGTCAGGTTGTTGCCCTGCCACTGGGCAATGGCCGAGTGGGTTTCCATGGGGTTGTGCACCTGCAGCTGGGTGCGGTACTCGTGGTTGATTTCGACGGCCGCCGGGCCAGCTGGGGCGCCCGCGCCGCGGGTCGAGTCGTCGGCTTTCTTGGGCTTGATGGCGCGGCCGAGGTGGGCGGCCAGGTCGGTTTCGGGGACTTCGGCGGCGTACTGCACGCGCACCAGGTGGGCGGCCTGGCGGGCCCGCTCGGGCGTGTCGGCAATAGCCAGGGCCACGGGCTGGTGGCCGAAGTGAATTTTGTCGTCAAAAAACACCCGAAACTGCTGGCCATCCACGCGCTTGTCGGGCTGGGGGTTGTCGTAGCCGGGCACCCTAGGGCTGTTGAGGTGCGACACCACGGCCAGCACGCCGGGTAGCCGGGCAGCCTCGGCGGCGTCGAGGTGCGTGATGCGCCCCTTAGCGATAGTACTGATAACCAGCGCTCCATACACCACGCCGGGCACCGAATGCTCGGCGGCGAAGCGGGCCTGGCCGGTTACTTTCAGGCGGCCCTCCACGCGGCGGAGCGGCTGGCCAATGAGGGGAGCTTGCATAAAGGCAACGGGTGGAAAAGGATGCGTTTCCCTCTACGCCCAGGTAGGCCCTAGGGGTTCCGGGCCTGGGCAGGCGCCGGCCCGCAACTTGGCTGCCCTGCTCATAACGCAGCGCCCAGCCGCGTGCCAGTGGGGTGTAAAATTCGGGCATTACCACGTATTTCTACGTGTCAGCTAGCGCGGTAGGACGATTCCGCCAGGGCTCAACTGCTTGTGCCGCGGCCAGGTGATATGTGTGCTAAGCGTAAAAGCCAGCGCCAGCCGGGCACTGATGCTGCTCCAGGCCGCTTTCGCAATCGTTTCCGGTCGGTTACTTTCAGGTGTCGCTAGCGGCCCTAGGGGCAGCTGGCGGGGTCTTTCCACTTATCCTTTTTCCCACCCCTTTTCTTATGAAGCGTTTTCTACCTTCTTTGCTCCTCGGAGCAGCGGCGCTGCTGGGCAGTGCCCGCGCCAGCGCCCAAACCTACCAGCAGGTCTGGTCCGACGAATTCACGAATGGCATTAGCAGTAGCTGGCAATTCGAAACCGGCAACAACAACGGCTGGGGCAACAGCGAGCAGGAATACTACCAGAAGGCCAACGCCACGGTGACCAACGGCGTGCTCCAGATTACGGCCCGCAAGGAAAGCGTGGGCGGATTTAAGTACACCTCGGCCCGCATGAAAACCCAAGGCCTCAAGGACTTTAAGTACGGGCGCATGGAGGCGCGCATGAAGCTGCCGCTGGGCCAGGGCCTGTGGCCGGGCTTCTGGATGATGGGCAGTAACATCAGCTCGGTGGGCTGGCCCAAGTGCGGCGAAATTGATATTATGGAGCACGTCAATGCCGACAACACCATTTTCGGCACGGCGCACTGGGACAGCAACGGCCACGCGCAGTACGGCAAAACGACCACCGTGAGCAACCCCGCCGACTGGCACGTGTACAGCGTGGAGTGGACGCCCACTTACATCAAGTGGTTTGTGGATGGCGCGCAGTATTGCGTTATTGACATTACAAATGGCACGGGCAGTACCGAGGAATTTCAGAATCCGTTCTTCTTTTTGTTTAACCTGGCCGTGGGTGGCAACCTGCCCGGCCAGAGCATCGACGAGAGCAAGCTGCCCGCCACCTTGTCCGTCGATTACGTGCGGGTGTATCAGCTGACTAGCGGTAGTACTGCGTCGTCGGTAACACTGCAAGCCGAAAGCGCTAACGTAAACAGCGGCATGCAGGTCGAAACCTGCTCGGACACGGGCGGCGGGCAGGACATGGGCTACATCGACCAGGGCGACTACCTGGTGTGGAACAACGTCAACTTTCCCACTAGCGGCTCCTACCTCATCGAGTACCGGGTGGCCAGCGGCGCCAACGGCGGCACCATTTCCTCGGACCTGAATGCGGGCAGCACCCAGCTGGGCAACACCAGCATCCCCGGCACCGGCGGCTGGCAAAGCTGGACCACCGTTTCGAAGACTGTGACCGTGAACGCGGGTACTTACAACTTTGGCGTGTATGCCCAAACCGGGGGCTACAACCTTAACTGGGTGCGCATTACCAAGCAGGGCACGGCCCGCGTGGGCGAGGCCCTGGCTACCAATGCCGCTGCCACGCCCTCGGGTCTCACCCTCTACCCCAACCCGCAGCGTGCCGGCGAGCCCTTAAAGCTGGCACTTCCCACCTTCAATGCCGCCGCCCCGGCCCAGGTGCGCCTGCTCGACACGCAGGGCCGCGAGGTGTGGCGCACCACCGCTACCAGCGCCACCGTGGAAGTCGCCCCCGCCCTGCGCCTAAGCAGCGGCCTCTACTTGGTGCAGGTGTCCGACGCCAGCGGCCAGTCGGTGCAGAAGCTAGTAGTGCAGTAGGGAGCCCTAGGCTTAATTAAGCAAAAAAGGCGGTCATGCTGAGTTTGTCGAAGCAGCTCTCCCGCGTCGTTCGGATTCGTTCAACGACGCGGGAGAGCTGCTTCGACAAGCTCAGCATGACCGCCTTTTTTATGCTATGTACCCTAGGGTTTCCTAAGGCTACTGGGCCCTAGGGGGCGTGGCGGCCGGCAGGGGCTTGCGGGGCAGCTTCTGGTCGCGCATGGCGGCGTCGTACACGAAGCTGGCCACTACTACCGAGGCCTGCTTGAGGTCGTCGGGCACGAGGCGGTCGTAGGTATCCTCGTTGGAGTGGTGGGTGCGGGCGAAGTAGTCGAGCCCGTCCTGGATGAACTGGAAGCCGGGCAAACCCACGGCGTCGAAGGCAATGTGGTCGGTGCTGCCGGTGTTGCGCAGCGTCACGGTGGTGGCCCCCAGGTCGTTGAAGGGCGCCAGCCAGGCGGCGAAGATGGGCTTCACGGCCTCGTTGCTTTGGGCGTAGATGCCGCGGATTTTACCGCCCCCGTTGTCGAGGTTGAAGTAAGCGGCCAGCCTCTCATGGTCGGGCTTGAGCTGCATGGTGGCGGGGTCGGCGAAGTGATTCTTCACGTAGTTGCGCGAGCCGTGCAAGCCTTCCTCCTCCTCGCCCCACAGCGCCACCCGGATGGTGCGGCGCGGCTTGAGGCCGGTGGCTTTGAGGATGCGCACGGCCTCCATCATTACGGCGCAGCCGGCGGCATTGTCGGTGGCGCCGGTGGCGGCGTGCCACGAGTCGAGGTGGCCACCCAGCATCACCACTTCGCTCTTCAGCTTGCGGTCGGTGCCGGGTATTTCAGCCACCACGTTGTAGCCCTTCAGGTCCTGGGTTTGGAAGTGGGTTTTGGTTTCCATCTCCACCTCTACCGGAATGCCGGCTTCTACGAGGCGAATCAGGCGCAGCTGGTCCTCGGCGCTCATTTCCAGCTCGGGCAGCACCGGCTTGGCGTCAGCGGCGTAGGGGGCGCCGTTGGTGGTGAAGACGGTGCCGTCGGTGCCGCGGCCAGCGCTGAGCACGGCGGCAGCGCCCTCGGTCAGCAGCATGTCGGTCATTTTCTGGCGCAGGGCGCGGGCGGCCAGCAGCTGGGCGCGGCGGGCCTCCATGTCGCCGGCCGGGGGGCGGTTGGCGGCGGTGGGGGCGCCGCCGGCGGGCGCATCGGCCATCTTTTGCAGCTCGTCGGCGGTCAGGCGCTTGGCGTCGGGCTCAAAGTTGGGGTGCGGCAGGCTGGTTTCGGGCACGGGCAGCAGCACAATCTTGTCGCGCAGCTGGCCTTTGTATTTGTCCAGGTCGGCTTCAGCTTTGGCGTTCACGTACACCACGGCTTTGCGCACGGGGCCGGCCGTGCTGGGCGTCCAGGCCTTGGGCACGCCAATCATGGCGTGGTAGTAGGGCGCGGCCATCGCCACGTAGCTCTTGTCGATGTCCCAGCCGCGGCCAAAGTCGCCCCAGGGCTCCACGTTGGCATTTACCAGGCCGTAGTCGGTGAGGCGTTTTTTGGCCCAGGCGTTGGCGCGGGCCAGGCCTTCGGAGCCGGCTAGGCGCGGGCCGCTCACGTCGGTGAGGTAAAAGGCGGTTTCCATCACCTTCGAGCGGTTCATTCCCTCATCGCGGATTTTGGCCATCGCGGCGGCGTCAACTTTTTCGGCCGGAGCAGCGGAACTGGCACTGGCCGCAGATTGGGCCTGCGCCGACGAGGCGGCCAGCAGCGACGTAGCGGCTAGTAGTAGGAAGCGTTTTTGCATGAAACAGGAGGTTTGGCCAGAGATAACAGAAACTTCATAGCTACAGACACCAAATGCCGCCGGGCGTTGCGCCCGCCGGGCCCTAGGGTATTGGGGGCTACCAAGGTATACTTGCCCCCATGAATCCCGATTTAGGGGCGCACTACGCTGCCATGCGCCAAGCGGCCCTGCCCCGCCTCGCCCTAGGGCACCCCGAGCTGGATACCTTGCTCGACCACCCCGCCGCCGATACGCGCCGGGGCCTTACGCTGCTGGCCCGGCCGCCGCAGCCCCTGGTGGCGGCGCTGGCGGCCCGTATGGCCGAGCTGGCGGCCCTGGAGCCCGCGCAGTACTACTACCCGCCCAGCGACATTCACCTCACTATTCTGTCCATCATCTCCTGCTACCCCGGCTTCCAGCTGGCCGACATCGAGCCCGCCGCCTACGCCCGGCTGGTGGCCGAGCTGCTGCGCCACGTGCCGCCGCTGCGCATTCGCTTTGCGGGTTTCACGGCTTCGGCGGCGGGCATTATGGTGCAGGGCTTCCCGCTAGATGAGGGCCTGGGCGAGCTGCGCCAGCAACTGCGGGTAGCCTTTCAGGCGTCGGGCCTGCCCCAGTCCATCGACCAGCGCTACCGCATCCAAACGGCGCATGCTACCCTCGTGCGGTTTCGGGCGCCGCTGCGCCACCCGGCCCGGCTGGTAGCCTGGCTGCGCCGCCACGCGCAGGTGCCCATCGGAGACTTCGAGCTAGGCACTATTGAACTGGTTTTCAACGACTGGTATCAACGGGCGGCCCATACCGTGCTGCTGCAGCGCAATGCGCTAGTAGCCTAAAGAGGGCCCTAGGGGCCAACCTGGGCCATAACCAGCCTGGGCGGGGGCACGTTATGCCGGGACGTTCCGCTCTCATTTTTCCTTTTCCCAACCTATGGCAGACCAACCTAAAACCGCCCTCATTACGGGCGGCACCAGCGGCATCGGCCGCGAACTAGCCAAGCTCTTCGCCCAGGACAAGTACAACCTCGTGCTGGTGGCCCGTAGCCAGCCCGAGCTAGCCCAAGCCGCCCAGGAGCTGCAGCAGCACGGCGTGCAGGTAACCACCATCGCCAAAGACCTGATGCAGCGCCAAGCGCCGTTTGAGGTATACGACGAAATCAAGGCCAAAGGCATCCAGATTGACGCGCTGGTGAACGACGCCGGCCAGGGCCAGTACGGCACCTTTACCACCACCGACATCAACCGTGAGCTAGACATCGTGCAGCTCAACATTGGGGCCCTTATTGTGCTCACCAAGCTGTATTTGCAGGAGATGGTGGCCCGCAACGACGGCAAGATTCTGCAGTTGGCCAGCCTAGCCAGCGAGCTGCCGGGCCCGCTGCAGTCGGTGTACCACGGCACCAAAGCCTTCGTGCTGAGCTTCACCGAGAGCATTCAGGAAGAAAACAAGGACAGCTACGTAACTATCACGGCCCTGCTGCCTGGCCTCACCGATACCGACTTTTTCAATAAGGCGCACATGACCCAGGCTAAAAACGTGGCCGAGGGCGGCGCCATGCCCGCCGCCGATGTAGCCAAGGACGGTTACAAGGCCTTAATGAATGGCGATAAGCGCGTGATTGCCGGCTTTATGAACAACGTGCAAGTAGCCATCAGCAATGTGCTGCCCGACCCGGTGCTGGCCGCCGTGGTGCACAAGCAAAGTGCCCCGGTAGACGGCGACGAAAGCGCCCGCTAGGCAGCCTTCGCGCGTACCAACCACACTAAAAAGTCTTTTTATTCAAGGAGTTACTAAAGAAGCCCGGCCGCTTTGGCTGGGCTTCTTTGCTGCTGCCGCGGCGGGCAGGCGGGCCTAGGGCCGCCGGCCTGCCCAGCGCGCAGGGCACTGCCTGGCCCCCATAACCTTTGCCAGGCAATTCCGGTTATGGGGGCTTATGAGTGAATTACGCTACGCTTCCCGGGCATGGCGGCGGCTACGGCTCGTAGTTTGGCTGCTGCTACCGGCCCTGGCCCGCGCCCAAAGCCAGTTACCGGCTACTCCCCCTCCCCCGCCGCCGGGTCCGCTTACCCTCAACCAGTGCCTGAGCTACGCGCTGGCCTACCAGCCCCTGGTGCGCCAGGCCCGCCTCGATGAGGGCATTGCCGATGCCGCCAACCGCGTGGCCCTGTCGGCCTGGCTGCCGCAGATAAGCGGCACGGCCGTAGGCCAGCACTATTTCGGGCTACCCTTCACCATCTTCCCCGACCCTACCACGGGCGTTTACACCCCGCGTCAGCTGGGCGTGAGCAACGTGACGACCCTAGGGCTGGCCGGCACCCAAACCATCTACAACAACGACGTGCTGCTGGCCGCCCGCCAGGCGCCCTACAACCGCCTGGCCGCCGGCCAAAACACGGTGTACAATAAGATTGCTACCGTGTCGGACGTGAGCAAGGCGTTTTACAGCGTGCTGCTTTCGCAGCGCCAGGCGCAGGTGTACGACGAGGACATCCGGCGCCTGGGCCGCAACTACCAGGATGCGCGCAACCGCTACGACGCCGGCATAGTGGATAAAACCGACTTTTTGCAAGCCGAAATCTCGCTCAACAATTCCAAGGCCAGCCGCAAGCAGTCGCTGGAAGCCGTGAATGCCAATACGGCCTACTTGCAGCAGTTGATGGGCTTGCCCGCCGGCCAGCTCGTGCAGCTTAAGTACGACACGCTGCAGCTGGAGCAGGAGGCCGTGGTAGATACGCTGGAGCAGCTCAACCCGGCCAACCGCATTGAGTTTCAGCAGGTGCTGACGCAGAAGACCCTACAAGGCCAGACGGTGGATTACTACCGGCTCGGGTTTTTGCCCTCGCTCTCGGCCTTCGGCAACTACAACTCGGTGTACCAGGCCAATACCGTGCGCGAGCAGTACCAGCAGCGGTTTCCTAACTCCTACGCGGGCCTGCAGCTGGCGCTGCCGCTCTTCACGGGCTTCCGGCGTACCCAGAACCTGCGCCGGGCGCGCCTGCAGGACCAGCGCATCGACCAGGACCTGCTGGGTACCCGCAACCAAGTGACTACCGAATACGCCACGGCCCTGGCCAACTACAAGGGCTTTTATGAAGCCTACGTGCAGAGCCGCCGCAACCTCGACCTCTCGCGCCAGGTGTACCACGTAGTGGATATTCAGTACCGCGAAGGCATCAAGGCCTACCTCGACCTGCTGGTGGCCCAAACCACGCTGCGCACCTCGCAGCTCAACTACTACAGCGCGCTCTTTCAGGTGCTTACCAGCAAGGTAGAGCTGCTGCGCACCCTAGGCACCCTGCCCATTACTTATTAAAAACGTTTGTCACTGCGAGCCTGCGAAGCAATCGCATCCGCACGATTTTGTTCTGGTGCGATTGCTTCGCAGGCTCGCAGTGACAAACGCCTTCTTCTTTATTCATCACTGCTAACTTGATGACCACCAAATACCTGGCCTTGTGCGCCACGCTGGCCCTAGGGGCCGGGGCCGGCTGCGGCAAGAAAGACGACCAGAAACAGAACGCTGCCCCGCCGCCCACCCCCGTGAGCGTGGTGACGGCCCACGTGGCCGATGCCGTGTACTACGACCAGTACCCGGCCACGGCGGTGGCGCTGAAAAGCGTGGAGTTGCGCCCGCAGGTATCGGGCTACATCACGGCGCTCAACTTTCAGGAAGGCGACCTGGTGCCGGCCGGCAAGGTGCTGTACGAGATTGACAAGCGCCAGTACGAGGCCGCCTATCAGCAGGCGCTGGCCAACCTGCGCAGCGCCCAGGCCTCGGCCCAGAACGCGCAGGTAAACAAAGGCCGCTACCAGCGCCTGCTAGAGGAAGACGCCGTGGCCCGCCAGCTGGCCGAAAACGCCGTGACCACCGCCAGCACCGCCGGCAGCCAAGTGGCTGCCGCCCAGGCCGCTCTCAACATCGCCAAAACTAACCTGAGCTTTGCCACCATCCGGGCGCCTTTTGCGGGGCGCATCGGCATCTCCCAGGTGCGCCTGGGCCAGCCCGTAAGCGCGGGCAGCACCCTGCTCAACACCATCTCGACCGAAACCCCGATTGGGGTGGACTTTGCGGTCAACCAGCAGGACATCGTGCGGTTTGAGAAGCTGCAAAACCAGGGCCGGCGCGCCACGGCCGACTCTACCATCCGCTTTATCATGCCCGGCGGCCAGCCCTACAACCAGCCGGGCAGCATCGCGGTCATTGGCCGGGGGGTAGACCCGCAGACGGGCACCATCACGGTGCGGGCCGAGTTTGCCAACCCTCAGCGCCGGCTCAAGGACGGCCTGAGCGGCGTGGTGAAGGTCCTCAACACGCAGTCGGGCAACCGCTTGGTGATTCCCAACAAGGCTATTATTGAGCAGATGGGCGAAAACTTCGTGTATGTGGCCCGCGGCGACAGCGCCCAGCAGCAGAAGGTGCAGCTGGGCCCCCGCCTGCGCGATGACATTGTGATACTGAGCGGCCTCAAAGACGGCGAGAAAGTAATTATCGACGGCGTGCAAAAGCTGCGCGACGGCGCCAAGATTCAAGTAAGCGCGCCGGGCACCATGCCTGCCGCGGCCCCTACCGCCGGCGGCGCGGGCAAGTAGCCGCGAAAAGAACGTCCTGCTTCGGCAAGCTCAGCAGGACGTTCTTTTTGAGCAAGCTGCCTTACTCAGAAACAAGCAACTAGAAACTAGAAAATGATTGCAGAAACCTTTATCCGCCGGCCCGTAACGGCCATCGTAGCCTCGGTGGTGATTGTGCTGGTGGGGCTGCTGGCCATGCGGAGCCTGCCCATTGGGCAGTACCCCGACATTACGCCGCCCACCGTGTCGGTGACGGGTACCTACATCGGGGCCGATGCCCAGACCGTGGAGCAGACCGTGGCCACGCCCGTGGAGGTGCAGGTGAACGGCACGCCTGGCATGACCTACCTGCAAAGCAACAGCACCGCCAACGGGCAGATGAGCATGACGGTGAACTTCGACGTGGGCACCGACATCAACATTGCCACCCTCGACGTGCAGAACCGCGTGGGCATTGCCCTGCCCACCCTGCCCCAAGAGGTGCAGCGCATCGGCCTCGTCACGCGCAAGCGCAATCCCAGCATCCTGATGCTGGTGGCCATGTACGCCCCCCAGGGCAGCCACAACACTACCTTCCTCGACAACTACGCTAACGTATTCGTGAAGGACGCGCTACTGCGCACCAAGGGCGTGGGCGACATCGTGAGCCGGGCCGACGACTTCTCGATGCGCATCTGGCTGAAGCCTGACAAGCTGGCGGCCCTAGGGGTGACGGCCGGCGACATCCAGGCGGCCCTCAACGAGCAGAACGCCCAGATTGCGGCTGGTTCGGTGGGCGCCCCGCCCGCCCAGAAGGGCCAGGCCTTTGAATACATTGTGACGGTGCAGGGCCGCTTGGCCACCACCGAGCAGTTCGAGAACGTGGTGGTGAAAACCCGGCCCGAGGACGGCTCGCTGGTGTACCTCAAGGACGTGGGCCGCGTGGAGCTGGGCAAGTTCAACTACGCCAACAACTCCTACGTCGACGGCAAGCGCGCCGCCTACCTGCTGGTGTACCAGGCGCCCGGCGCCAACGCCCTCGAAACCTACGACAACGTGCTGGCCACCATGGAGCAGCTCAAGAAGCAGTTTCCGGCCGACTTGGCCTACATCGTGCCCTTCGAGGCGGCGAGCGTGGTGAAGGTGAGCATTGAGGAGGTAGTGCACACGCTGCTGGAGGCGCTGGCGCTGGTAGTGGTAGTGGTGTTTGTGTTTCTGCAAAGCTGGCGCACCACACTCATCCCGGTGCTAGCCATTCCGGTGTCAATCATTGGCTCGTTCATCGCCTTTATACCCCTAGGGTTTACCATCAACACCCTCACGCTCTTTGGCTTCGTGCTGGCCATCGGCATCGTGGTGGACGATGCCATCGTGGTGGTGGAGGCCGTGGAGGTCAACATCAACGAGCGCCACATGAGCCCCGTGGACGCCACCCTGGAGGCCATGCGCGAGATTTCGGCGCCGGTTATCGCCATCGCCCTCATCCTGGCGGCGGTGTTCGTGCCGGTGGGCTTCATTCCGGGCATCACGGGGCGGCTCTACCAGCAGTTTGCCATCACCATCGCCATCTCGGTGCTCATCTCGGCCTTCGTGGCTCTGTCGCTCACGCCGGCCCTGTGCACGCTGCTGCTCAAGCCCCACGACCCCGAGCAGGCCAATAAGGGATTCATCAACAAGGGCTTCAAGAAATTCAACGACTGGTTTGCCCGCGTTACTAACCAGTACGGCAACGGGGTGCAGCGGGCCATCAAGCACTCGCGCTTCGTGGTTATTTTGCTGGTGTGCCTGGTGGTGGGGGCAGGTCTGCTATTTCGCAGCAAGCCCAGCGGCTTTCTGCCCACCGAGGATGAGGGCCGCATCTACGTGACCTTCAACCTGCCTGAGGGCGCCTCCACGCAGCGCACCGTGGACGTGTTGAGCGGCATGATGGACGAGCTCAAGCGCACCAAGGGCATTGCGCACTTTGCGGCCCTAGGGGGCCTGAACGCCATTAACTTCTCCTCTAAGTCGAACTCGGGTACCATCTTCTGCCAGCTTGCGCCCTGGGACGAGCGCGAGGACAAGGCCCTGCAGCTGCAGGGTCTGATTGCTACGCTGCAAAAAAACCTCTCGCGCTTCAAGGAAGCCACCGTGGTGGTTATCTCGCCGCCGGCCATTCCGGGCCTCGGCAACTCGGGCGGCTTCTCGTTTATCATCGAGAACCGCGAGAACGTGGGCGACGTGCACACCTTCGACGCTACGGTGCAGAAGACGGTGGCCGCCATGCGGCAGCGGCCCGAAATTGCCTCAGCCTTCTCGTTCTTCACGGCCAACACCCCCGGCTACCGCCTCACCATCGACCGCAAGCAAGCCAAGAAGCTGGGCGTGAGCATCGGCGACATCGGCAACGCACTACGCACCTACCTAGGCAGCGCCTACGTCAACGACTTCACCCTCTACGGCCGCACCTTCCGGGTGGTGGCCCAGGCCGACAGCAGCTACCGCGGCGACATTGCCGACCTGGGGCAGTACTACGTGCGCAACCAGGCCGGCACCATGGTGCCCCTAAGCAGCGTCACGAGCTACGAGCGCACCGAAACCGCCCCGCTCATCTCGCACTACAACCTGTTCCGCTCGGCCGAGGTCAACGGCCTGCCGGCCCCCGGCTACAGTTCGGGCGATGCCATCAAGGCCCTGCAGGAGGTAGCTGCCCAGGCCTTGCCCCAGGGCTACGGCTACGAGTTCTCGGGCCTGACGCGCGAGGAGGTGCTGGCCGGGGGCCAGACGATTTACATATTTGCCCTGTCCATCGTGTTCGTGTTCCTGTTCCTGGCCGCGCTCTACGAGAGCTGGTCGGTACCGTTCTCGGTGCTGCTAGCGGTGCCAGTAGGCATTTTCGGGGCCATCCTGGCCTTGTTTTTCCTGCCCAAGCTCACCAACAACGTGTACGCCCAGATTGGCATGGTGACCCTCATCGGCCTCTCGGCCAAGAACGCCATCCTCATCATCGAGTTTGCCAAGGAGCGCGTTGATAAGGGCATGCCGCTACTCAAAGCCACCCTCGACGCCGTGCGCCTGCGCCTGCGCCCCATCATCATGACCTCGCTGGCGTTTCTGCTGGGCATCCTGCCGCTGGTGTTTGCCAGCGGCGCCGGCGCCCAAAGCCGCCAGACCCTAGGGTGGACGGTTCTCGGCGGCATGCTGGCCGCCACGGGCCTGGGCATCTTCATCGTGCCGGTACTCTACGTCCTTATCACCCGCCTGGCCTATGGCAAGGAGAAGCTGGCTGAGTTGGAGAAAAACTACAAGCCCGAGGAGGACGAGCACCAACAGGAAGAGGCTGAGGGCGGCATCCCGCCCCAGGGTGCCACGCCCGCCGGGGCCTAGGGCCCTTCGTAGCGGGCTATAAACGAACGTCCTGCTGAGCTGGCCGAAGCATCTCTACCGAACAACCCCTTAGGGGAGTGGTAGAGATGCTTCGACAAGCTCAGCAGGACGGTCTTTTTTAACCGGTTACGAGCAGTGCTTACTCGCCCGCCTTTTCCATCAAATCGGCCATTTCCTGCGAGATGCCGGTGGTGCTGAAGCCGCCGTCGTGCATCAGGTTCTGCATGGTTACGTAGCGGGTCAGGTCCGAGAAGAGCGAGATGCAGTAGTCGGCGCAGGACTCGGCGGGGGCGTTGCCGAGGGGCGACATCTTCTGGGCGTACTCGTAGAAGGCGTTGAAGCCGGCGATGCCGGTGCCGGCCGTGGTCTTGGTGGGCGACTGGCTCACGGTATTTACGCGCACTTTGCGCTGGTGCCCCAGGCGCTGGCCGTAGCTGCGGGCAATGCTTTCGAGCACGGCCTTGGCCTGGGCCATATCGGTGTAGTCGAGGAAGGCACGCTGGGCGGCGATGTAGCTGAGGGCCACCACGCTGCCCCACTCGTTGAAGGCGTCTTGCTTCTCGGCCACGGCCAGCATCTTGTGCAAACTCAGGGCCGATACGTCCAGCGTCTGCTGAAAGAACTTGTAGTCCAGGTCGCCGTAGCTCTTGCCCTTGCGGATGTTGGCGCTCATGCCAATCGAGTGCAGCAGGAAGTCAATCTTGCCCCCGAAGTGGCCCTGGGCTTCCGTAAACAGCTTGTCCAGCTCCTCCACTGAGGTCGCGTCGGCCGGAATAATGGGGGCGTCAATCTCGGCGGCCAGGGTCTTGATTTCGCCCATGCGCATGGCCAGCGGCGCGTTGGTGAGCACGATGCGGGCGCCTTGCTCGTGGGCCTTCTGGGCTACTTTCCAGGCAATGGACTTGTCGTTGAGGGCGCCGGAGATGATGCCGACTTTGCCGGCAAGCAGGTTGTTGGACATGGGAAATCGTCAGGGTTACGGGCGCAAAAGTACACCATCCGCCATACCGACGCAGAAGGCGCCTGCCTGGCCCCTGGCAACTGCCCCCTCCACGCGCAAGTAGCGCCTAGGCCCCTGAAGGCACTGGCAGGCCACCAACGCGCGCTACCCCGCAACTTCTTCCCCGCGCAACGCCAGCAGCTCGCGGGCGCTCTGGTAGGCGTTTTCGCTGGGCTTGGCGCCGGCAATCATGTGCGCGATTTCTTTGATGCGCTCGTCTTGGCTGAGCTGCCGGATGCGGCTCACGGTGCGGTCAGTCCGGTCTTCCTTATACACGAAGTAGTGCGTGTCGCCGGCCGCCGCCATCTGGGGCAGGTGCGAGATGGCGACCAGCTGGTGCTTGTGGGCCATTTGCTGCATCATGCGGCCCACCTTCACGGCAATCTCACCGCTAATGCCGGTGTCAATCTCATCGAATACAATGGTGGGTAGCGCCGTTTTATCGGCCAGCATGTACTTGATGCACAGCATCAGGCGCGAAAACTCCCCGCCCGAGGCCGCCTTGCTCAGCGTTTGGGGCTGGGCGCCTTTGTTAGCGGTGAACAGGATGCTGATAACGTCGGTGCCGCTGGCGGCCAGCGGGCCGGCTTTGTGCTCCACCACAATGCGGGCGTGGGGCATGCCTAGGTCGGCCAGCAGGGCGCTCAGCTCCTTCTCGAACAGCGGGAAAGTCTTGCGGCGGCTCTCGGCCAAGCGGGCGGCTTGCTTGGTGGCCTGGGCCAGGGCCGTATCGCAGGCATTACGCAGGCGGCTGATTTCCTTGTCCAGGTTCAGCACCGAGCCTACTTTCTGGCGCAACTCTTCGCGCACCGCCAGCAGGCCAGTCAAGTCGCGGCGCTGGTGCTTGCGCTGCAGGTTATACAGCACCGTGAGGCGCGCCTGCAGCTCCTCGGCGCGGGCGGGGTCGCCCTCGGTGTCGCGCTCGGCAGTTTCTACCTCGTCGGCAATATCGTGCAGCTCAATCAGGCACGAGTCGAGGCGCTGCTTCAACTCCTTAAAGGCGTCGGCGTAGCCCGATACCTGGCCCAGCAGCACCACGGCATCCTTGATGTTGCCGGTGGCGCAGTACTCGCTGTCGCGCAGGCCGTGCAGGGCCTGGCCGAGCTTGTATTTGATTTCTTCGGCGTTTTCGAGCTGCTTTACTTCCTGCTCCAGTGCGTCCTGGTCTTCCTTATCCAGGCTGGCCTCTTCCAGCTCGCTTAGCAAAAAGCTGTTGTAGTCCAGCTCCTTGCTGGCTTGGGCGCTCTGGTCCTCCAGCGTTTTCAGGTCGCTTTCCAGCTTGCGGTACTGGCGGTAGGCGGCGCCGTACTGCGTGCGAGCCGGCACCAGGCCGCCGTAAAGGTCGAGCAGGTTGAGCTGAAACACCGCGTCGCCGAGCAGCAGCGTATCGTGCTGGCTGTGAATGTCCATCAGGTTGGCGCCGAGCTTGCGCAGGGCTTCCAGCGTCACGGGCGTGTCATTCACGAAGGCCCGCGACTTACCTGAGGGACTAATCTCGCGCCGCAGAATGCACTGGGCGTCGTAGTCCAGGTCTTCCGACTCAAAAATATCCTGCAACTGGTAATTCGAGATGTCGAACTGCCCCTCAATCACGCACTTACGCTCGGTATTGAAGAGCATCCGCGAGTCGGCCCGGTTGCCCAGCAGCAACCCGATAGCCCCGAGCATAATAGATTTGCCTGCCCCCGTTTCACCCGTAATAATGTTAAGTAGCGGCGAGGGCCGCAGCTCCAGCTGCTCAATGAGCGCGTAATTCTGAATACGTAAATCAACTAACATGAATCGCAGATTTAACGGATTTAACGGATTTCGCGAATACGCTTGCCGGTGGCAAGCTGGCTACGCTACTGAACGGGCCGTTACTTCTGAGGAAGCATGGTGCCGGCCGGCTTTCAAGTGGAAGCCTAGGGGCAATGCTACACTAAAATTAGTAGCTGCCCGGCGAATAATTTTCCTAATGCGTTTGGCAGCGCTCTTTTTCTTCGCTTTCCCCTCCTCGCTGTCCCCGCTGCGAACCAGCTCTACGCGTCCTTTACCGGCTCCTAGCCCTTTTCCCCCGCCACATTAGCCAAGCCTCGCGCAACTGCTGCGCCACTCGCGTAGTCAGCCGCAAAGCGGCGTATCCCCAGGATCAGTTAAATTCGTTAAATCAGCGATTTATGGTTTGGTACTTCTCTAGGTTGCCGGGGTCCACGTCGGTCATCATCGTGATGAGTTGTTGCTTCTGGGCAGCGTCGGGCGCGGTGCGGAAGATGTTGGTAATCTCGTCGGCCTTGGCGTCGAAAAAGGCGCGCACAAAAAGGGTTTGGGGGCGCTGCACGTTGGCTTTCTGAATGTTGCCTAGGGCCGTCATAATGGAAGCGCGGGCTTCATCGGGCTTCTGAATAAAAATGTCCATACCCTGCCGGTAATAGCCGTAGAGCGCCGTGCGGAAGCCTTCGAGCTGGGGCGCGGTCAGGTTTTCGAGCAGCCAGTAGCGGTTGCGCGTACCCGCGTCGGTCCATCCAGGGTCGCTCTCATTCGTCACGTTCTGCTGGGCCGAGTACTGCTCAATGATGCGCGCCTGGTCGTAGTACTGCGAGCCACCGAAGCGGGCAAACGTGTCTTGGTCGGTGCCAATTACCATGTAGGCATAAAAGCCCAGCAGCGAGGCCAGGTTGCCCACGAAGCTATTGGGCGAAAAGTCGAGCGGCGTGGTAGGAGTATAGTTGAAGTTGAAGCTGCGGTCGTTGATATTCAACAGGTTGGTTTCGTAGCTAGTGCCGTAGATGGGTCGCGTGGCAATCAGGCGCATGGTAGCCTGGTAGCTGCCGTTTTGTGGAATAGCCGTAATGCCCACGAACATGCGCACCTTGATGCGCTCATCAATCTGCCCTTCTACGCGGTAGGGCTGCCGCGTCCAGGTGCGCGTGTTGAGGAAGTCCTGCATGTCCTTCTTCATGCTGGCCAGAATATTCTGGTCGGTAATCGTCACGTTTTGCAGCGAGATTTCCACCGTAGCGTTTAGCTCGGTAGCCTGGCTAGGGGCGGCCGCCAGCAGTCCAAGCAGCAACCCAATCAGCGTTAAGATATTACGACGCATACACGGCAGTAAAGCGGGAAAGGATGAGTTGCACCAGCCGGTGCGCCAGCTCGGTTTTAGCTTGTAAGTCAAATGTAAGCACCTGCCCTACCCTATCAAGCACCGCTACCTTGTTGGTATCGTGCCCAAAGCCGGCCCCGGCATCGCGCAGCGAGTTGAGCACCACCAAGTCGAAGTTCTTGCGCAGCAGCTTGTCGTGGGCGTGCAGTAGCTCGTTGGTAGTTTCCAACGCAAAACCCACCGAAAATTGTTCGGTCCGCTTGGTTTCGCCCAGCGTGGCCGCAATATCCACGTTCTTGACTAGCGTCAGTGTCAGCGTATCGCCTTGTTTTTTAATCTTTTCAGTCGCCACTTCGGCTGGGCGGTAGTCGGCCACGGCCGCGGCAAATACCCACACGTCGGCCCTAGGGGCCACCGCGGCCGCCGCCGCATACATCTGCTGGGCCGTCTCGACGCGCACCGTTTCGATAAGCGGATTAGCTGGCGTGGGCAGCGCGGTAGGGCCGCTCACCAGCGTTACCCTGGCGCCGGTAGCGGCAAAGGCTTCGGCCAGCGCATAGCCCATTTTGCCCGTCGAGCGGTTGCCGATGAAGCGTACCGGGTCGAGGGGCTCATAAGTGGGGCCAGCGGTTAGCAGAACGTGCATGGGGAGTGGTAGCACCAAGCTCTAGCTTGGTGAATTAGCCAGCCGGCTCGCTCAACGACGCACCAGGCTGGAGCTTGGCCTTACTGAAAAAAGTGGTTAACGCGGCCACAATCTGCTCGGGCTCCAGCATGCGGCCGGGGCCGCTGAGGCCGCTGGCCAGCTCGCCAGCCGGCGAGTCGAACACGTGGTTGCCGAAGCTGCGCAGGCGTTGCAAGTTTTGCTGCACCGCCGGGTGGGCGTACATATCCAGGTCCATGGCCGGAGCCAGAAACACCGGGCAGCGGGCCGACAAGTACACCGCGCTTAGTAAATTAGGGCAGAGGCCGTTGGCTAGCTGCCCTAAGGTATTGGCGCTGGCGGGGGCAATTACGTAAGCTTCAGCCCACAAGCCCAGCTCCACGTGGTTGTGCCACTGGCCGCTGGCAGCATCGCGCAGGAAGCTGGTTAGTACCGGCTTTTTGGATAGCGTGCCTAGGGTCAGGGGCGTGACGAACGCCGCCGCCGACTCGGTTAGTATTACCTGCACTTCGGCCCCGGCTTGCAACAGCAGGCGCGTGAGCGGCGCCGCCTTATAGGCCGCAATGCTGCCGCTGACGCCCAGCAGCAGGCGGCGCCCAGCCAGCGGCGCCGGGCTGGCCGCGTCAATCGGGGGGCTAGGGACTGGCATGGGGCGAAAAGAACAGCGCACGTTAGCTAGTTAGCAGAAACGTCATGCTGAGCCCCGCGAAGCATCTCTCCCGAACGATACCCTAGGGGCGTGGTAGAGATGCTTCGCGGGGCTCAGCATGACGTTCTGTTCCAATATTGTTTAGTACCTAGCGCGACTTAGAACAGCTCGCGGGGCACTACTACGGGGGCGGCTTCGGGCGTTTCGTAGGTCAGCTCGCCGGCCATAAACTCTTCGATGGCTTGGCTGGTGGGCTTGGGCATACGCTCGTACTGCTTGCTAACCTCGATTTGCTCGCGGTTTTCAAACACTTCTTCCAGGTTGTCGACGGTGGTGGCGAACTCCGACAAGCGGTCGGCAAGCTCCTCTTTCAGCTTCACCGACAGTTGGTTGGCGCGCTTCGAGATGATGGAGATGGCTTCGTACACGTTGCCGCCTTCGGTCGCGATGTCGGCCAGATTGCGGGTCACGATGGAGGCCGGGGCAGTGGTTTTCATGGGGGTGTGCGTTAGTCGGTTAAAAGGTATTCATTGCTGGCTGCCAGTGTTCGCCGGCCGGCAAGCACGGAGAACCAACAAGTGACGGAATTAATTCGCGGCCGTGCCGGTAGCTTCGGTGGGCAGCGCATCGAGGCGCTTTATCTCGGCGCGGCTATCGTCGTACATATCCTGGGCGGCGCGTAGGCTTTTGCTTTGGGGGTAGGTGTCAACGAAATGCTGGTAGATGTTGACGGCTTCGGTGAAGCGCTCCTTTTGCTTGCTTTCGATGCTTTCCCGAGCCCAAGCGTACTGAGCGGCCAGGCGCAGGTAGTCGGCCTGCTCGGCGTAGGCCGAGCCGGGATACTGCACGTTGAAGTTGCCTAGGGCCGTGACGGCGGCCTGGTTGTAGCGCAGGGCGTAGTAAAGCTTGGCGCTGGTGAAGGCCTTGTTTTCCAGCTTCTTTTGCAGCTCCTGCGACATGCCCTCCGCATCGGCGCGGAACTGGCTGGTGGGGTAGTTGTTCAAAAAGTCCTGAATGGTTTCCAGGGCCGTCACCGTGTTGGTTTGGTCCAGCTCGTAGGTTGGCGAGTCGCGGTAGAGCGAGCGGGCCCGCAAAAACTGGGCTTCCTCCACCTGGGGCGAGTTCGGGTAGGTATCCACGAACTGCTTGAAGTAGTAGGCGGCCAGCACGTAGTTGCGCTGCTTGTAGTTGGTGTTGGCGAAGTAAAACTGCGCCTTCTCCGCCTCGGGGCGGCCTTTGAGTAGGGGTATCAACTCCTCCAGCAGCGTACCCGCGCGGAAGAAGTCGCCCTTGTCGTAGTACTTAATGGCCGCCTCGTATTTTTCGTTTACGTTGGTGCTTTTCAGCAGCTTCTGGTAGCCCGTGCACGAGCCCAGCAGCAGCGCGCTGGAAAGTAGGAAGGCCGAAATCAAACGGGAGAGTCGCATACAAAGGGCAAAGGTAGTGAGTAGCGGTCAGTGAGTAACAGATAGGGCATAAGTAGTTCTATCTGCTACTCACTGCCCTAGGAGCCTAGAAGCTAGCGCTGGGTTGCAGCGGCCGCGGGCACCGAGGGGCGCGCGGCCGGGGCCACGGGCGGCCCGGCCGGGGCTTGGGGCAGCGGCAGCTTGGGGGCGGCCTTGGGCTTGGCGCGGGGCCTAGGGGCGGTTTTGGCTTTGCCCTTGGGCTTGGCTTTGGGCTTGCTTCTGGGTTTCCTGGCGGGCGCTTTTTTCAAATCGCTGGCAAAGTGCTTGCCCAGCACCTGGCGGCGCGTGGGGCGCTCGGCCGCCCGCCACTTAAAGCCTTTAAACTGCTTTTCCTCGGCTTTTAGCTCGGCGGGGGGCGTGTAGCTAGCCTCGGGGTTGGTGACCCACGTGAGCTGCTTAATCTTGTTATCGGCGAAGCGCAGCGTCATGCTGGCCGACACCGACTTGTTCATGCCCGACATCACCGAATCGCCCTCCAGCGTGAAGTAGATACTTTCGGCGTTGCCCAGCACGTCGATGCGCCGCAGTTGGCTTTGCTGAAAGTAGGCCACCATGCGCCGGCCTTTCACCTGGTTGTAATCGCCAATGGTATCTTCCTGAATGGCAAAGGCATTACCCAGCAGCAGGGCCTTGTGCAGCTGGCCGTGCAAAAAGCGAATGTTCATCGAGTCGCTGGTGAGCTGGTTGCGGGCCTGCCACAGCACCGGGTCGCGGTTGAGGTAAATCACGCTGTCCTGCCGGTCGTAGGTGAGCGAGTCGGCGCGGCCCTGCACGCGGCCGCGGACTAGCTGCGCCCTAGGCCAGGCGTAGAGGATGGGGCGCTGCTTGAGGTTGCTGGGGCGGCTTTCCACGCTCAGCAGCGTGTCGGCGGCCAGGTACAGCGTGTCGCGGCCCGAGATGCTGCGCACCACCGGGCGGGTACCAAAAATCTTGGTGCGGCCCAGCGCCCGCCAGTAGCGGCCCTGGTCGCCGCGCAGCACCACGTTGTCTTTCTTGGAGATGAGCGTGGCGTGCCCATTGGCCTCGCCATACAGCCGCTTCTCGTCGTAGCGCAGCTGGTCGCCGCCCAGCAAGTAGTTGGGGGTCGTAATCTTGGCGTTGCGCTCGAAGTTCGACAGCCGCGTGATGGTGTTGTAGGTGCCGCGCTCGGCGTACAGCTCGCTCTGTTGGTCCTGGATGTAGGTAGGTCCTTCAAAGGTGGCCAGCTTGCTGATGGTATTGAAAATCAGCTGGTCGGTACGCAGGTCGGTGCGCTCGCCCTTCTCGTTGAGCGACACCAGGTGCACGCTGCGCCGAAAGTCGAACACCTTGCTGTTGGTGTCGTAGAAGCCCTGCTCGCTGTCGAGGGTATTCTTGGGGTCTACGAGGTGGCCGCCCACGGTATAAAAGGCGGTTTTGCGGTCCAGGTCATAGTCTAAGGCCTGGGTGGTCAGGGTCATTCGCGGGTCGGTCATCACCACGTCGCCCGTAATGCGGGCCGTGCGCTGGTTGCCGTCGTAGGCGCCGTGGTTGCCGGTAATGATCAGCGTGTCGCTTTGCACAATGCGCACGTGGTTGAAGGCCTCAATCTGATTTTTGTCGAGGTACTGGTAGGCCGAGTCGCAGTACAGCAGCACGTCGCCCTGCTGGAAGCTCACGGTGTCGATGAGCTTGCGAATGGGCATGCCGTTGAACACGCCGCCCCGCAGAATGCCCGCGTGCAGCAGCTTTACCGGCACGCCAGTAGCTGGCTTGGGCGTGGCCGCGCCGGGCCGGGCGGGTGCCTCGGCGGCCGGCGGCCGGGTGGCGGGGGCGGCCGGGCGGGTTTGGGCCCACGCGGCCCCTAGGGGACCGGCCAGCCCCAGCAGCAATACAAAAAAACGGAGAAGCGACATGCAAGGCAAAGGTACGGCCGGCACCTAACGCGCATCTTTGTAACCTAGTGCCTTTCCCTGCCAGCCATGAAACTGCACGTATTTGGCGCGTCCGGCGCGGGCGTCACTACCCTGGGCCACGCGCTCAGCGCCGCCCTAGGGCTTCCCTACTTCGATAGCGACGACTACTTCTGGCTGCCCACCAAGCCTGAGTTCACCCACCGCCCCCCCGGCCGCGCGCGGTGCCTTGCTCGCTCATGACCTGGCCGCGCTGCCCAGCTGGATACTAGGTGGCTCAGTGGGCGGCTGGGACGATAGCTGGTGGACGGCCTTCGACCTGGTGGTGTTTTTGTGGCTGCCGCCCACGCTGCGGCTGCAACGCCTGGCCGCCCGCGAGCAGCAGCGCTACGGCGCGGCCCTGGCCACCGACCCCGCCCAGGCGGCCCGCACGGCCGCTTTTCTGGAATGGGCGGCGGGCTACGACGACAGCAGCACCGGCGGCACCCGCACCCTGGCCAACCACACCGCCTGGCTCGGGCGCTTTGCCTGCCCGGTGCTGGCGCTGCGCGGCGACCTGACGGTGGCCGAGCGCTTGGCGGCGGTGCTGGAAAAGGTGCAAACTTTACAGCGCCAGCCTCGCTCAGCGCACCTCTGCGGCTTTACCCACTGCGTACCTCAGCGGGAAATGTACCTAGGGCCGCCGCACCTCCTCCAGCCGATGTTAAACCAAGTAAAAGACTACATCCAACAACACGCCCTCTTCGACCCCGCTACCGACACCGTATTGGTGGCCGTGAGCGGCGGCCTCGACTCGGTGGTGCTGCTCGACGTGCTGCACCGCCTAGGAGTGCGCTTGGCCGTGGCGCACTGCCACTTCGGGCTGCGTGGCGACGAGGCCGACGCCGACGAGCAGTTCGTGCGCAAGCTGGCCAAGCAGTACGAGGCGCCCTACCACGCCGAATTTTTCCAAACCAAGGCCTTTGCCGAGCGGGAGGGCATCTCAACCCAGATGGCGGCCCGGCTGCTGCGCTACCAGTGGTTTGAGCAGGTGCGCCAGCAGCACGGCTACGCGGCCGTGGCCACCGCCCACCACCGCCGCGACCAGGCCGAAACCATGCTGCTCAACCTGACCCACGGCACCGGCCTGGCGGGCCTGCACGGCATTCAGCCCAAAAACGGCCATGTGGTACGCCCGCTGCTGGGCCTGGGCCGCGACGACCTCTACGACTACCTGGTCGAAAATCGCCTCATCTGGCGCGAAGATGCTAGCAACGACAGCCCCGTGTACCAGCGCAACCGCCTGCGCCTGGAGGCGCTGCCCGTGCTGCGCGACCTCAACCCCAACCTCGATAACACCTTGGCCGCCACGGCCGAGCGCGTGGGCGGGGCCGAGGAAATCGTGCGCCGCTACGTGGCCGACACCGCCGCCCAGGCCCGGCGCGACGAGCCCGAGGCCACTTATTTCAACATTGCCACGCTGCAGAACACGGCCGCTACGGCGCTGGTGCTGCACGAGCTGCTGCGGCCCTTCGGCTTTTCGTGGGCGGTGAGCAAGGAAATTGCGGGCAGCTTCAACAGCCTCTCGGGCAAGCAGTTCGACTCGCCCACCCACCGCCTGGTGAAGGACCGGGCCCAGTTGGTAGTGACGCCGCGCCGGCTGGCGCAGTACGGCACCTTCCAGCTCACCCAGGGCCAGGCCGACCTGCTGGCCGACGGCCTGCGCCTGCGCGCCAGCGAGCACCCTAGGGCCGGCTACGAGGTGCCGCGCTCACGCAGCACCGCCGCGCTCGATGCCGACAAGCTGCAGTTTCCGCTCACGCTGCGGCGCTGGCGCGAGGGCGATTGGTTTATGCCCCTGGGCATGCGCGGCAAAAAGCACCTGAGCGACTTTCTGATTGACCAGAAGGTACCACTGAACCTGAAAGATGAGGTGCGGGTGCTGACCTCGGCCGACGGCAAAATCTGCTGGGTGGTAGGCTTCCGCGTAGACGACCGCTTTAAGGTAACCGACGAAACCGCGCGGGTGCTGCAAGTGCAGCGGCTGTAGCAGGGCCGGCGCCAATTGGCTAGGCTGGGGCGGGCGGCGGGTCCCTAGGCCAAGCGTTCAGCAAAATGTCAGGCGCCTAGCCCTACTTTTACCGCGCCAGAGTTGCTGGCTGTTTTCGTATCCTCATCCCCCCGCACCATGAAAGTTACCGTAGTTGGGGCTGGCAACGTGGGCGCTACCTGCGCCGACGTGCTCGCCACCCGCGAAATCGCCAATGAAGTTGTGCTGCTCGACGTAAAGGAAGGCATTGCCGAAGGCAAAGCCCTCGACATCTGGCAGAAAGCTCCCATTATCGGCTATGATACCCGCACGGTGGGCGTCACCAACGACTACGCCCGCACGGCCGACTCGGAGGTGGTGGTTATCACCTCGGGCCTGCCCCGCAAGCCCGGCATGAGCCGCGACGACCTGATTTCGGTGAACGCCGGCATCGTGAAGTCGGTGACCGAGCAGGTGGTGCAGCACTCGCCCAACGCCATCATCATCGTGGTGAGCAACCCGCTCGACGTGATGACCTACCAGGCGCACCTCACCTCGAAGCTGCCCCGCGAAAAGGTGTTCGGCATGGCCGGCATCCTCGACACGGCCCGCTACCGCGCCTTTTTGGCCGAGGCTCTGAACGTGAGCCCCAAGGACATCCAGGCGGTGCTGATGGGCGGCCACGGCAATACCATGGTACCCCTGCCCCGCTACACCACCGTGGGCGGCATCCCCGTTACCGAGTTGATTGGCAAAGAGCAACTCGATGCCATTGTTGACCGCACCATCAACGGCGGCGGCGAGTTGGTGAAGCTCATGGGCACCAGCGCCTGGTATGCGCCCGGCGCCGCCGCCGCCCAAATGGTAGAAGCCATCGTGCGCAACCAGCGCCGCGTGTTCCCGGTGTGCCTCGAGCTGCAGGGCGAGTACGGCATCAACGGCGTGTACCTGGGTGCCCCGGTCATCCTGGGCAAGAACGGCATCGAGCGCGTGATTGAGCTGCAGCTCAACGACGAGGAGAAAGCGCTGCTCGAAACCTCGCGCGGCCACGTGAAGGAGGTAATGGAAGCCCTAGACAAGATGGGCCAGCCGGCTGCATAAGGCCTAGGGTTGTTCTATATTAAAAAGCCCCGCCAGCTTGCGCTGGCGGGGCTTTTTGGTGTTAGGCTGCTTACTCAAACTGCTGAATATTTTCGAAATCAGCTTGATGCGTCCGCTGTTCCTCTTCTAAGTCGTAATCATTTTGCAACCCAAGCCAGAATTTAGGCGAGTTCCCAAAATAACGAGCTAGCCGCAGGGCCGTGTCGGCGGTAATGCGACGCCTGCCTTTCAGAATCTCGGAAAGGCGGGTCTGTGGAATACTGATACCCTTAGCCAACCGATAGGCCGTCAGGTTAAGCTCGGCTAAAAACTCTTCTTGCAAAACCTCGCCTGGATGAATGTTAGGTAATAGGTCCATACTTAGCTGCAGCCAGACGGGGCTGCGCCGATTAATCTTACTGAGTTTCGGAAAACAGCCATCCGGCTTATCAATGGTAGTCTACAATCTCAACTTCAGTTGCTTGGCCTTCAGCCCAGCGAAAAATAATTCGCCACTGGTCATTGATGCGAATACTATAAAAGTCCTTTAAGTTACCTAGGAGCTTCTCTAAACGGTTAGCGGGCGGAATGCGCAAGTCGGCAATGTTCTGGGAATTATGCAGCATTCGCAGCTTGCGGCGACCTATTTTCTGCACTTCGATTGGCAATTTGGTTACCTGCTCACCCTGCCAGATTTTCTCCGTTTCTTTCGAGCCGAATGATTTAATCATACTAACGACCTGCGTTACTAACGACAAAAATAAGCAATCTTTACCTAATCATAACATTTGCTTATTGTGCGCAGCTCACATAACTTCACAATATATTTCTGACCAGTCTTTTACTAATGGCCTAGTCAGAGATGGCTCGAATGGTTAAGGCAACGGATTGAAAATCCGTCAGAGGCGCAAGTTTCTTAGGGGTTCGAATCCCCTTCTCTCCGCGACTTTACTTTTAAGTAAGGTTTAAATGGCAGCCACTAGGCTGCCATTTTGGTTTCACACCTGAATCACCCCCACATTATACGCCCGCTCAATCGGCGCGTGGTTGGCGGCGGCCAGGCCCTCGGCCAGCACGCGGCGGGTTTCTAGGGGGTCGATAATGGCATCGACCCAGAGGCGGGCGGCGGCGTAATAGGGCGACAGCTGCTGGTCGTAGCGGGCTTTTATTTTGTCTAGCAACTCCTTTTTGGCTTCGTCCGAAAGCTTCTCCCCTTTGGCCTCGGCGGCGGCTACTTGTATCTGCAGCAGCGTGTTAGCGGCGGCAGCCCCGCTCATTACGGCTAGCTGGGCGCTGGGCCAGGCTACTATCAGGCGCGGGTCGTAGGCTTTGCCGCACATGGCGTAGTTGCCCGCGCCGTAGCTGTTGCCGATTATCACCGTGAACTTGGGTACCACGCTGTTGCTCATGGCGTTTACCATCTTGGCGCCGTCCTTGATGATGCCGCCCTGCTCGCTGGCCGAGCCCACCATGAAGCCCGTCACGTCGTGCAAAAACACCAGCGGCACGCGCTGCTGGTTGCAGTTCATAATAAAGCGCGCGGCCTTGTCGGCGCTGTCCGAGTAGATGACGCCGCCCATCTGCATGCCGGTTTTCTTGCTTTTCACAATCTTACGCTGGTTGGCCACAATGCCCACCGCCCAGCCATCGAGGCGCCCTAGGCCACACAAAATCGTTTGGCCGTACTCCGGTTTGTACTCGTCAAATTCGGAATTATCGAGCAGGCGCAGCACCACCTCGCGCATGTCGTAGGGCTTGGTGCGGTCGGCGGGCAGCAGCCCCAGTAGCTCCTGCGCATCGAGCTTGGGGGCGGCGGGCGCCGCGCGGCTGAAACCGGCGGTGGGCCTAGCCCCCATTTTGTCGAAAATGCCCCGGATGTGGTCGAGCGCCGCCTCGTCCGAGTCGAACTTATTATCCGTTACGCCCGAAATCTCGCAGTGCATAGCTGCACCCCCTAGGCTCTCATTATCAATACTTTCGCCGATGGCCGACTTCACCAGGTACGACCCGGCCAGGAATACCGAGCCGGTACCATTCACAATCAGCGCCTCGTCGCTCATAATGGGCAGATAGGCGCCGCCCGCCACGCAAGGCCCCATGATGGCGGCAATCTGCACGATGCCCAGGCTGCTCATCACGGCGTTGTTGCGGAAAATGCGGCCGAAGTGCTCCTTGTCGGGAAAAATCTCGTCCTGCATGGGTAGGTACACGCCCGCCGAATCGACGAGGTAAATGATGGGCAGCTTGTTTTCGATGCTGATTTCCTGGGCCCGCAGGTTTTTCTTGGCCGTGATGGGAAACCAGGCGCCGGCCTTCACGGTGGCGTCGTTGGCCACCACCAGGCACTGGCGGCCCTGCACGTAGCCCATTACTACCACCACGCCGCCGCTGGGGCAGCCGCCCTCGCTGGCATACATACCCTCACCGGCAAAGGCCCCAATTTCCACTTGCGGCGCATCCTTATCCAGGAGGTAGGCAATGCGCTCGCGGGCCGTGAGCTTGCCTTTAGCGTGCTGGGCGGCAATGCGCTTCTCGCCGCCCCCTAGGGCTACTTTTTCTAGCTTTTTGCGCAGCTGGTAGGTGAGCTGCTGCAGATGGTCTTCGTTGCGGTTGAACTCGATATTCATGGGTGGGAAGTGGTATCGTGGGCGCTACGCGCCCCCGAGTAGCAGGGTAAGAATGGGACGCGGCCGGCCGCGCGGAGCGCGCAGCCAATAAAAAACCCGCTCCTTGCGAAGCGGGTTTCAAAAGTACGACGGGGCCGAAGCTAGGGCCGCACCAGGGCCGGGGCCGGCTCGGTTTGAGTTTTGGTAGTCACGGCACCGCTGGGCTTCACGGTAGTGGTTTTAGTTTCCTTTTTGCCACCCCCGCCAAACACCGAGAAGTGCACGTAGCGCTTGGGGTTGGCTTGCAGGTCCTGGATGAGTGAGTTGGAGCTGGAAGCCGTAGCGTTCAGGTTATTATACAACGTCGTATCGTTGATGAGCTTGCCCAGCGAGCCCTTTTGGTCGGTGAGGGCGCGGTTGACGCCGGCCATCGTTTGCTGAGCCTCGGCCATGGTGCTGTTGAGGCGGCGCAGGGCCGGGCCCACGGGTGCGTTTTTCAATGAGTCCGACAGCTGGCTGAAGTTGCTGGCAATCCGGTCGAGCTTGCCGGTGCTTTTATTGAGGGCGGCGCTCATCTGGGCCAGGTTGCGCGTGATGGCGTTGATGTTGGCCTGGTTGCTGGCAATGAGTCGCTGCAGGGCCACGGTGCTTTCGCGGGCGCCTTGCAGCGTGCCCTGGATGTTAGTCTGGGCGTCCTTGTTCAAAAAGCCGTTGATGTGCGACAGCGTGGAGTTTACCGTGTCGAGGGTGGTTTGGGCGCGGGCCTGCACGAGGTCGCTCAGGCTCTGGGCCGAGGTGGTACGCAGCGTTTCGCCGCCCTTATACTCCTTGGTGTTATTACCCACTTTGAGCGTGAGGGTGGTTGAGCCCAGTATCGAGCCTACCAGGCGCACCGTGGTGGAGTCGCCTACTTTCACGCCTTTTTCCATTTCAAGGGCCACTTTCACCGAGTTGCCGTTTTCGGGCTGCAGCTCCAGGTTTTTCACCTGCCCCACTTTAATGCCATTGAGCATGATGGGGGCGCCTACGTTCAGGCCATTCACGGTGGGGTACACCGCGTAAAAGGTATGGTCGTTGGAAAGCAAATTACTGCCTCGCAGAAAGTTGAAGCCGACGGCCAGGGCTATAAGCGCGACAACGGCCAACAGGCCTACTTTTATTTCTTTAGACACGGGAAGAGTAAATTAGCAGCGTACGATAGGGAGCGCTGCCGCCTAAAATTGGCGCAGCTAGGGCCCTTAACGGCAAATGAGCGCCGGATGTTGGGCCCAACTTAGCTTACTCTACCGGCCCGCCCTCCAAGTCGTGCTTATAAGCGCTAAAAGCCCGGAAAATCCCGCTGGCAATGGCTTTTTGGCCGGTGCGGCTGGCCAAGTAATTTTCTTCGGTCGGGTTGGTCAAGAAGCCCGACTCGACCAGCACCGAGGGCATGGTCGATTTCCAGAGCACGATGAAGCCCGCCTGCTTGACGCCTCGCGTAGCACGGCCCACCTTGGTGCGAAACGACTGGTCGATGCGCTGGGCCAGGCGCAGCGAATTGGTGATGTAGGCGCTCTGAAACAGCGAAAACAGGATGTGCGACTGCGGCGAGCGCGGGTCGAAGCCGTCGTAGCGGCTCTGGTAATCCTTCTCCTGCAGGATAACCGAGTTTTCGCGCTGGGCTACCCCTAGGTTGGCGTCGGTTTTGTGCAGGCCCATCGTCCACACCTCGGTGCCGTGGATGGGCCTAGGGCCGGCGTTGCAGTGCACCGAGATGAAGAGGTCGGCGTGGTTGCGGTTGGCAATGGCGGCGCGCTCGTCCAGCTCCACAAACACGTCGGTTTTGCGCGTGTAAATCACCCGCACGCCGGGCATCGAGTCCTCAATCTGCCGTCCCAGGTCTTTGATAATGGCCAGGGTCACGTCGGCCTCGTGGTTGTCTTGGCCCTGGCAGCCAATGTCTTTGCCGCCGTGCCCGGCATCGAGCACCACCGTACGCAGGCGATACCCGGTTGGGCGACCAGCGGGTAGCGGGTGGCGGGGCGCCTTTTTGCTGGCGGCCGGGGGCGCCGGGGCGGGCCGCTTGCCCCGCGGCAGCAGGCCTAGGGGCGAGCTACTGGCGAACAGCTGGCAGCTAACAGCTAGCAAAAACGCAATATTCCGCACGGCGGTCGTTGGGGGAAAAACGGGAGCCTAGGCAACCCTTAGCCGGGGGGCCAGCCTCTTATCTTTGTAGTAAGCCTCAAAAGTACTTCGCTCGGTGGCTTTAGTAAAATTGCTTTCTTTCAAGACGTTCTTTTCGGGGGTTGGCGGCAGCCAGGGGCCTAGGCTATTGCTGCTGCTGAGCCTGTGGCTGGGCCTGCTAGGCCTGGCTTTGCCGCGTGCCCAGGCCCAAACCACCACCGACACCACCCGCACGGTGGCCCACCCGCCCGTGCGCTTCATCACCCCCGACCCGAGCGCGCCCAAAGCGGCCCCGCCGCCCGGCGTGGCCGAGCCCGGCCGCCCCTCGTCGGGCGCGGCCTCGCGCCAGATTGCGCCCACCGCCATCGCCGATACCAGCCGGCGCGTGCGCGACTCGCTCAACGTGGTGATGCTCAAGCGCCGCAGCCAGGTGGAGACGGCCGTGAAGTACAAGGCCAAGGACTCGATTCAGTTCGACATCGACTCGAAAACGGCGCGACTCTACAATAAGTCGGCGGTTGATTATGGGGCGATGAGCCTGAACGCGGCGCTCATCACCGTTAACTACGGTGCCAACACGGTGCAGGCGGCCGGCCAGCGCGATACCGTCAAACACAAGCTAGTTGACACGCCCGTGATGAAAGATGAGGCGGGCACCTACCAGGCCGAGCGCATTGCCTACAACTTCAAAACTAAGAAGGGCAAGATTGGCCAGGTCATCACCAAGCAGGGCGAGGGCATCGTGCACGCCGAGGTGGTGAAGAAAATGCCCAACAATGACACCTACGGCCTGCGCGGGCGCTACACCACCTGCGACCTGGCCGACCCGCACTTCTACATCGAGGCCAAGAAGATGAAGGTGATTCCGGGCCAGAAAGTCATTACCGGACCCTTCCACATGGTTATTGCGGGCATTCCGCTGCCCATCGGGCTGCCGTTTGGCTACTTCCCCACGCCGCACAACGGGCGGGGCTCGGGCATCATCATCCCTACGTTTGGGCAGGGCGCGCAGCGGGGCTTTTCGCTCTCGAACGGCGGCTACTACTGGGCGCCCAACGACTACATCGGCGTGCGCCTGACGGGCGACATCTACGCCGGCAACGCCGACCGTTTCGGGGGCTGGGCCCTGAATGCCGACATCAGCTACCGCAAGCGCTACAAGTACACAGGTAGCTTCCGGCTATCGTTTGCCAACCAGCCGGTTACGCCCATCTTGAACACGACCACGGCGCTGAACAGCGACAACGTGTACGCCAATTCCATCAACACCTTCTGGATAAACTGGAGCCACACGCCCACGCCGCTGCCGGGCGGCGGCGTGTTCTCGGCCAGCGTGCAGGCAGGCTCCTCATCCTACAACCGCGTCAACACCCTCAATGCCCGCCAGCTGCTGTCGGCGGCCTTCAACTCCAACATCAGCTACAGCAAGCAGCTGCGGCGGCTGCCCATCAACTACTCGCTGCAAGCCTCGCAAACGCAGAACGTGCAAACGGGCGAGATGACCTTCACGCTACCCAACCTGAGCGTGGGCGTGGCCCGGCAGTATCCCTACCAGTGGTTCGGCATCAGCCCTAGGGGGCGCTGGTACGAGCAGTTTGCGGTGAGCTACAGCCTGGTGGGCCAAAACCGCATCAGCAACCTGGTACCCGTGACGACGCTCGCCAGCGGGCTGCCCCTGCTGGGCGGCAACTCGACGGCCTACTACCTACCCGTGAGCTTAAAAAGCGCGGGCAGCCTACTGCGCAATGCCCAAAACGGCTTGCAGCACCAGTTCCAGATTACGCTGCCCTCGGCGGCGGTGCTGGGCAATCACATCCAGATTCAGCCCAGCATCCAGTACGGCGAAACCTGGTACGCCAAAAGCCTCAGCTACAGCTATGAGCCGCTAGCCAAAGCCATCCGGGTAGATACCCTAGGGGGCTTCAACCGGGCCTACGCCGTGTCGGGCGGCGCCACGGCCACTACCAACTTCTACGGCACGGTCGTCTTCAAGGGCGACCACTACGTGAAGGCCATTCGCCACAAGGTGACCCCTAGCCTCAGTTATTCTTATTCGCCCGACCTATCGAAAAACGCGGCTTACCTCGCTTATAATCCTAACTCCGACTTCGTTAATCAAGTTAGTGACGCCTACTACGGCACGTCCCGCAACCGCAACCAGATTCTGGACCCGGCTCTATTTGCGCGCTACCAGGGCTTTGCCTACGGCACGCCCACTACCGCCGCGGTCAATCAGATTGCCTTCACCATCCAAAACCAGATTGAGATGAAGGTGCGCAACTCGCAGGACACCACCGGCAACCAGCCTACCCGCAAGGTGAGCCTCGCCGACGGCCTCGACGTAGCGGTATCCTATAATTTTGGGACGGGCCGGCGCGACGCGCGCGGCCGGCCGCTGGATACGCTCAAGCTTTCGCCCCTCACGCTCAACTACCGCGTGCAAATCGCCAAGAAGCTGAACGTCAACTTCACCAGCACGTTCATCTTTTACCAGCGCGACTCGACGGGCCGCCTCATCAACCGCTACCTCTGGGAGCAGAACAACAGCCGCCGCCTGGCCCGCATTGCCAGCGCCAACCTGAGCCTAGGCTACCAGTTTAACCCCGCCGCCCGGCCCAAAAAAGCCAGCAACGTGCCGCGCGCCACCGCCCCCACCAACGACCCGGTGCTGGGTACGCCGCTGCCCCCCTCCGTGTACGCCGACTATATCGACTTCGACATCCCGTGGGAGGCCACGGTGGCGTACACGGCCACCTACACCACCGCGCAGTACCAGCTGCGGCCGCTGCTTTACAACCAGTTACCCTTTTTATCGGGCAACTCCGTCACGGCCAGCGGCTCGGTCAAGCTCACTAAGGAGCTACGCCTGCAAAGCACCCTGAGCTTCGATTTAGTGAACAAAACCCTGCCCTACCCGCAAGTCAGCTTCTACCGTGACTTGCACTGCTGGCAGATTTCGGGTACCTGGACGCCGGTGGGGCCCTACCGCGGCTATTTCTTCACGCTGGCCGCCAAGAGCAGCCTGCTGCAAGACCTCAAGCTAAACCGCAACAAAACGATTCTGAACCGCTAGATTAAAAAAGAATGTCATGCTGAGCTTGCCGAAGCATCTCTACCACGCCGCCTAGGGGTCGTTCGGTAGAGATGCTTCGGCAAGCTCAGCATGACGTTCCTCTTTCCATAATTCTCTACTTCCCAAACTCAAACACTTCTTCGCGCACGAAAAGGTTGCCATCGGGGCGCAGCAGGGTGAGGTTGGCGATGGTAAGCTCTAGGTTGAAGGTCTGGTTGTTGAGGTAGCGCAGCACGGGGCCCAGCAGCTCGGGCGTGGTATCATGTAGGGCCAGCGAAATGTGGGGCAGCCACAGGTCGGGGGCGCTAAACTTGTCGGTGCGGGTGCACAGGGGCTGGGCCACTTCCAGCACCCGGTGGTGCAGGCTGTTGAGGTGGTCGGAGCGCAGCACCGGAATGTAAATCACGGGGCTGTCGCCCGGAAACATGCCCAGGCCAGTGGTGTGGGCCACAAACGGCTCCGAGATGGTAGCCACGGCCGCCAGCTTGTGCTTTAGCTCGTCGAGGTCGGTGGGCTCAACGAGCTGGTAGGTGAGGTGCGGCTCGGGCGTGGCCTGCACATCGGTCAAGCCAAATTCCTGCTCTAACCCCTTGATAATGGAATTGATGTGGTCGGAAGCGGGCGAGGCAAGGAGCGACGTAATAGCGAGCATTGGTGGGGGCGGCTCCGAAGGCGCGGGAGCGCGGTAAAGGTAAGGATTGGCGGGCGCGGGCAGGGCGCGGAGCTAGAAGCCACGCCGGGGCCTAGGAAGCGCCTAGCACCCTAGGCCCCGGCAACAGCCTAAAACTGCACCCGCGCCAGGGCAAACTGGCTAACGGCGGGGCTCTGCATCTTTTGCAGCGCATCGAGGTGCGAGTAGAGCACGTAGCTGGTAGTGCCCAGCAGCGGCAGCGTGGTGGGGTACACCGCGCCGGTGGCAAAGCTGCCCGTGCGGCTAACGCTGCCAAAGCCATCGGCGCTGGTCAGGCGATATACTTGGCCCTGGGCATTGCAGGCCACCAGCAGCGTCTGGTTGTCGTAGAGCTGCAAGCCGTCGTCGCCGCTCAGGTTGAGGCCGGTAGCGGTTACTTTACTAAAGCCGCTGGGGTTATTGATGGGCACTTTGAGCAGGGCGCCCTCGTCGGACTTGGCCACCAGCAGGTAGCCATCGGGGTGGTACACGATGCCGTTGAGGCCAAAAGTGCCCGCCGGCGCCCCTAGGGCCGCGTTTTCCAGAAAGACCGTAGCCGTGCCCTGGGTATCTACCTTGTAGATGAGCGGCGCGTAGCTGTCCGTCACGTAGGCGTTGCCCAGGTTATCGACGGCAATGTCGTTGGCGAAGTGGCCGGCGTAGGCGGGGCGCAGGCTGCCCAGGCTCACGTAGCTGAGCAGGGCGCCGGTGCTGCGGTTGAAGCTGGCCAGGCCTGCCAGCTTGCCCTTGGTGGTGGCGCTGGTGCGGGCGGTGTTGTAGCCGGGGTCCGACACGGCCGCTAGCAGGCGGCTGCGGGGCACGTCGAGGTTGAGGCCGATAGTAGATACCAGGCTGGCATCGTCGGCAAAGGCGGTGTAGTTGCCATCCAGGTCTACTTGCCCGATGCGGCCCGCCGTTTGGGAGCTGACCAAAAAGCGGCGGCTCTGGTTGTCGTACTGGCTGCCTTCGGGGTAAAGGCCAGCCTGAGTGAAGGTGACCTGCGTGGGGTACAGGTCGGGGGTCACGTCGTGGTCGCAGGCGGCGGCCAGGGGTAGCAGGGCGGCCAGCAGCAGGCGCGGGTAGGTAAAAGTAGGCATGGGAGCGAAGGGCATAGGAAGCGCAGGGCTGCTTACGCGCGGGGCGGGGGCTAGGGTTGGGGCTGGGTGAAAGTTGGGTTAAATCCGCCATTTGTCGAGCTGGCTTCCCCAACCGCCGATTGCACTTTCACCCAGGGCCGCAGCGCTCCACTTTTGACGCAGTAATCCGCTAATCCTCACCCCCTACTACTCGCTCACCCTTATGGAACGCAAAAACTTTTTGAAAAGCCTGCTCGCCGGGGCCGTCACGGCGCCGGCCCTGCTGGCTGCTTGCAGCAAAGACAGCGTATCGCCCACTTCCTCGTCGTCGGGCACCACCACCACGACCACCACGGGTGGCACCACTACTACCACGTCGGGCAGCTGCACCGAGGCGCCCACCGAAACCGAGGGGCCCTTCCCCACCCACACGCCGGCCAGCTACGTGCGCGCCAACATCACCGACGACCGCACGGGCTACAAGCTGACCATCAACATCAACGTAACCAATAGCAAGAGCAGCTGCGCCGCCCTGGCCGGCGCGCTGGTTGACATTTGGCACTGCGACGCGGCGGGCAACTACTCGGAGTATGGCGGCACCAGCATGCAAAGCACCAACTATACGAGCGTGCACTTTTTGCGCGGCCGCCAAACCACCGACAGCACCGGCTTGGTTTCGTTCACCAGCATCTTCCCCGGCTGGTACAGCGGCCGCGCCACCCACATCCACGTACACGTTTACAACGCCAGCGGCACCTCGCTGAAAGTGACGCAAATAGCCTTCCCCGAAGGCACCGGCTCGGCCGTGGCCGCCGTAAACGGCTACAGCAAGGGCCTGACTGGCTACACCACCAACGCCAACGACAACGTATTTAGCGACGGCTACAGCCTGGAGCTGGCTACCGTCACGGGCAACACCACCGACGGCTTCGTGCTCAATATCACGCTGGCCGTAGCCGCTTAGTTTAATTATGAGTTATGAGTTGGTTAAAGCGAGTATCAGCGAAGTAGCTAGCGCTGGGAAGGCCCTAGGCCGCAATCGTTGTGGTGCGCTCACCAGTTAGCAACAACTCATAACTTCCAGCCTATGCGCCGCGTCGTTCTCTGCTACCGCAAGCTCATTGATGCCCAGTCGGCCCGGCCCTGGGACCAACTCGTGTTTACCGACAGCTACCGCGAGCTGCGGCTGCAGGCCCAGCAGTTCAACCCCGCCGGGCAGCACCGCACCTTTGGCGAGCTGCTGCACCACGTGCCCGCCGCCGAGCGCCTGCACGGGCTGGTGAGCGGGGCCGTGCTGGGCTACCTGCGCCAGCTGGACGGCCTGGTGCCCGACCTGGCCGACAACCTGGGCCGGCGGTTTCTGCGGTTCGAAAATTTTCGGTTTGAAATCGTGAACTCCCATTTGCAGGACCAGAGCCAGCACCGCATAGCAATCAATTTTTTTACTGACCCGCTCTACTGGCACGAGCCGGCCCTAGGCCCCTTCCTGCTGCTAAGCCCGGCGCCCCCCGACGCAACCACCGGCGAGCAGCTTACGCACCTGCTGCAATTGCAGCCTTTCCTAGCTATTCACGCGCTGCTGCCCTAGGGCAACCTTGCTATCCGCACTTTACTTTTTGCGCCTTGCCTGCCCCCTTTCCTTCCGCCCGCATCTACCTGGCCGACCAACGCGGGCGGCTGGTTACGGCGCAGCAGCAGCGCCTGAGCACGCTCAACTTTGGCGCTTACGAGGCCGAAGGACGCGCGGCGTTCGGCCGCCTGCGCGCGTTCAATGAAGAATCGCTGGCGCCGGGGCAGGCCATTGCGCTGCCCGTGGCCGAGGCTACGCTGCTGGTGCTACTACCCATCACCGGGGCCGTGGGCTACCGGGTGCCGGCCGGCCCGGCCGGCACCGCCGACGTGGAGCAGGTGCTGGTGCTGCCCCTGCCGGCGGGCAGCACGGTGCACCTGCACAACCCCTACGACGACGCAGTTATCACCTTTTTGCACCTTTGGCTGGCGCCCGCCGCCGTGCCCGCTGCCGCGCGCACGTTCACCTATAGCTTTGGGCAGCTCAACAACCAATTGGCCAAGCTGGTGCCCCTAGGGGGGGCGCTGCCAGCTGGGCTGCACCTGGGCTGCTTCCAGGGCCGCTGCGAGGCCGAGTATACTACCCAGCCAGGTGGTAACCAGCTATTTGCCTTTGTACTAGCGGGCGCTTTTGAGCTGCAAAACCGTTTGCTCCACGCTGGCGATGGCCTGGGCCTAACGCACTGCGCCCAAGTTGAGCTGGAAGCCCTTAGTAACAATGCGCTGGTACTACTGCTGGAGCTAGCCCCCTAGGGCAACGGCGAAGCAGGACCGGACATCGCGCCAAGTCGGCAGGCTACTTGCGGGTTTGGGCTGCCCTTGCTGCGCAGGGGGCTAACTGACTGCCAGGAAATTTTCCTGCCTTTGGTAGTGTTTTAAGCTGCTGCCCTCGCCCGATTGTACCTTTGCCTCGCCTTTATGGCGGGCGGACTGCTGGAATTAGGCAGCTGCTTTCAACCAGCTACTTCGGCCGCTGCGGCCCCACGGATGATTTCTATTTCCAACCTCGACTTTCACTTCGGCTCGCGTACCCTCTACGACGGGGCCAACCTGCACATCAAGCCCAAAGACAAGATTGGCCTGGTGGGCCTCAACGGCACTGGCAAATCGACCTTGCTGCGCCTGCTGGTGGGCGAGTACAAGCCCGACGGCGGCTCCATCTCCATGAGCAAGGAGGTGAGCCTGGGCTTCCTCAACCAGGATTTGCTGAGCTACGACACCCACGAGAGCATTCTCAACGTGGCCCTGCAGGCCTTTGAGGAGGCGCTGGCGCTGCAAACCAAGATTGACGAGGTGCTGGCCGAGTTCGAAACCGACTACCGCGACGAGCTGGTGGACAAGCTGGCCACCCTGCAGGAGCGCTTTGAGGCCCTAGGCGGCTACACCATGCAAGCCAAGGCCGAGGAGATTTTGGAGGGCCTGGGCTTCACCACCGAGGAGTTACAAAAACCGCTCAAGACGTTTTCGGGCGGCTGGCGCATGCGCGTGATGCTGGCCAAGATTCTGCTGCAACAGCCCTCGCTGCTGCTGCTCGACGAGCCCACCAACCACCTGGACCTGCCCTCCATTAAGTGGATTGAGAACTACCTGGCTGGCTATGAGGGCGCGGTAATCATCGTGAGCCACGACCGCGAGTTTCTGGATGGCACCACCAACACCACCGTGGAGGTGAGCGGCGGCAAGCTCAACCCCTACGCCGGCAACTACTCGTTCTACCAAGAGGAGAAGGTGTTGCGCACCGAGATTCAGCAGGGCGCCTACGACAACCAGCAGGCCGCCATCAAGCAGGCCGAGCGCTTCATCGAGCGCTTCAAGGCCAGCGCCAGCAAGGCCAAGCAGGCCCAGAGCCGCATCAAGGCCCTCGACAAGCTGGAGCGCATCGACGCCGTGGCGCCCGATGCCGCCAAGGTGAATTTCAAGTTTAATTTTACCCAGCAGCCCGGCCGCCACATCCTGCGCATGGAGCACGTGGGCAAAAGCTACGGCGAGAAGCTCATCTTCCGCGATACGCACGTGCACATCGAGCGGGGCGACAAGATTGCCCTCATCGGCGCCAACGGCAAGGGCAAATCGACGCTGATGCGCCTGGTGGCCGGGGCCGAGCAGCCCACCGCCGGCCGGCACCAGCTGGGCCACAACGTGATTATGGCCTTCTACGCCCAGCACCAGCTCGAAAGCCTAACGGTGGAAAACGAGATTTTGCAGGAGATGAACGAGGCCGGTAGCCGCCGCAACGAGATGGAGCTGCGCACGGTCCTAGGGTCGTTTTTGTTTACCGGCGACGAAGTATATAAGAAAATCAAGGTGCTGAGCGGGGGTGAGAAAAGCCGCGTGGCGCTGGCCAAAACCCTGATTTCGGAGGCCAACTTCCTGCTGCTCGACGAACCGACCAACCACCTGGATATGCAGTCGGTGAACATCCTCATTCAGGCGCTAGAGCAGTACGAGGGCACGTTCATCGTCATCAGCCACGACCGCTACTTCGTGGAGAACGTGGCCACTAAAATCTGGTACATCGAGGACTTCCAGCTGAAGGAATACCCCGGCACCTACCACGAGTACGAGCAGTGGCAGGACGAGCGCGCCAAGGCCGCCAAGGCCAACGGCAGCAGCCAGCCAGCCGCTAAGCCGGCGCCCAAGAAAGTAGAGTCAACGCCCGCGCCCACCATCAACAAAACGCCCTCGCCCGACCAGAAAAAGGCCCTCAAGGAGCTGGCCGAGGTAGAAGCCAGCATCGACAAAGCCGAGAAGGAGCTGGCCGTGTACGAGAAGCAACTGGCCGACCCCAAGATTTACGGCAACGCCGCCCAGCTCAAGGACGCCACCGTGAAATTTGAGCAGGTGAAGAAGGAGCTAGCCCGCCTCAACGACCGCTGGGAGATGCTGGCCGAGATGTAGCACTAGGGCCATTTTCAACAAAAAAGCCCCGTCAGCTACTGCTGACGGGGCTTTTTAATGAAGGTAAGACTCTGCGCTTACTGTAAAATTTTTATCGGTAAGTAAACGCTTTTTACGGAGTAACGCAAGCAGGTGAGTGGCTTCTGCTTCGGCAACTCCGCTAGCAAAATTTACTGTTTGCAAGCCGTAGTCGAACCGGATAATACCGATGCCCCTAGGAGTAGTTAGGTTGAAACGCCAGCTTACTTCTGTTTGGTCATAGGCAGGGTCTTGTACACGTAGGTTCTGAATATCTTGTAAGGCGTAGAGTTTTGGTTTGGCAAACGTTTAATCAGTTTTGCAAGTGCTAGTGCGAAACCGCCTTGAGCCCGATAATGGAGCTAATGAGCGTAGTGAGAAAGAACAGCCGCCAGAACGTGGCTGGGTCCTTAAACACCAGGATGCCCATGAGGGCCGTGCCGACCGCGCCAATGCCCGTCCACACCGCGTAGGCCGTGCCAATGGGCAGGTTTTGGGCGGCTTTTACTAGCAGCACCATGCTGATGGTGAGCGCCAGCAGGAAGCCGCCGTACCACCAGTACACCTCCGTGCCCACCGCCTGCTTGGCCTTGCCCAGGCAAGAGGCAAACGCCACTTCGCACAGGCCGGCAATCACTAAAATAAACCAATCCATCGGCTATAATTTTCACGCGGCACCACCTCTACATTTCGGCGGGCGCCGCTGGGCAAAGCTACCGCGTGCCCACGCCCCACTGCTGGCTGGCTGGGCCATGGGCACGCGGGGCCACCCTAGGGTCGCTATTTCACTTTCTTATCCAAGAACTCGAAGATGGCTTGGTAGGCGTTGGCTAGCTCGGCCGCGCTGGGGCTGTGCTGGCCGTCGGGCACAAACAGCACCTCGTTTTTCTGCGGGTTCTGCTTGAGCAGGGCCACAAATTTCTCAAACGTGACGGGCGGCACCTGGTCGTCCTTTCCGCCTTGCCAGATGAAGAACGGCGGGTCGTTCTTATCGAAGTAGGTGATGGGCTCGAATTTACGGATGTAGTCCTTGGGCGCGTAGTCGGTGGTTTCCGGGAAGAGGGCCACGCCGATGGCCTTCATCACGGGCACGTCGTTGCTCATAAATACCTTCTCTACCACGTCTAGGCCGTCCACCGGCCCCGAGAAATTGACGACGCCCGCGATTTTTAGCCCGCTGTCCAGCTTGGGCGTATAGGCCGGGTCGTTGGCCGTGACGGCTACTAGGCTGGCAATGTGCGCCCCGGCCGAGAAGCCCGTCACGATTATCCGGCTCAAATCTAGGTGGTAGGTGGCGTTGTTAGCTTGCAGGAAGTTCAGGGCATACGTCAGGTCTTCCGTAGCCAGCGGCACCCCGCGCTTAATGCGGTAGTTCATATTCACCACGTTCAGTCCCTTTTTTAGGTAGGGCTGAATGTAGCGCTCCTCCCGCGTCTTATCGCTGACGTAGTAGCCACCCCCGTGCAGGAAAACGATAGTGTAGTTCTTCTGTTTCAGGTGGTTGGCCGTGGGCGACAGGTACATGTCGAGCTTCTGCTCCGGGTCGGCGCCGTAGGCCACGTCCTTGGTTACGCGGTAGGCCGCCTGCATCTGCGCGGGCGTTTGGTCGGGCACCCGCGCCAGCTGCACGGCGCACGAAGTCAGCAGCAACGCCGCGCCGAGCGGGAGGTAGTAGAGAATGTTAGTCATAATAGGCAGGAGGCAGGCTGAGCGGCGGCAACCTTGCCGGCCAAGCACTCGCTCCTAACGACGCAGCGCCGCCCGGAAGGTCGCACCGCCTCACTTAATCGCTGGCCACTTAGCCGCAGAGCCGCCCTAGGCAATGGGCAGCCGGCTAGCCGGCTTACTTACCCGAGTTCCACACCAGGATGGTGCAGCCCTCGGAGCCGGCGGGGCTGCTGGCGCGGTGCTCGGAGCCGGGCGGGTAGTAGAGGTAGGCGCCAGCCGGAAACTCGCGGCCATTCTCCACGCCGGGGTCGCAGTAGGTGCCGGCCACCACAAACACCTCGTCGGGGGTAGCGTGGCTATGCTGCGGGTAAGTGCGGCCGGCCTCTATTTTGATAAGCACGCGCTTCTCGCCCGGCTCGGCGCGCAGGCTGGTACGGGTCACACCTTCGCTCACCTGCTCCCAGGTTTGTGAGGAGCTTTCCTTAACTGTCACAGAAGTCATAGTTGAACTGATTGCCGAGTCGCTTACAGCCAACTAAACCAGTTTGCCGCATTAGGGTTTGGCAGGGCCACAGTGCGCTACCAGCCCCTAGCCCTCCTGGCAGCTCGCAGCTGTTACCTCAAATTAATCAGGCCTTTGAAGAACTGAATGCCGCCCACGATGATGGCGCCCCAGAAAATAAAGCCACTATCGGCCACCGTCAGGGCCACGCCCCCGGCGCACCAGAGGCCGCCGTGCAGCAGGTCCTTCCTGGCCCGGGCCTGTTCTACGTCGCGTAGCTCGATTTCTAAATTACTGACTACCACGGCGGCGCTTTCCGCATCGAGGCCTTGGGTAATGAGTAATTGCCTTACCTCGGCCGAGTTTTTTTTCATCTTCACGAGCAGGTTGGCCGCATAGGCATACACGTGGTTTACAAACTCCTGGCTGGCAGGCTGGCTAGCTTCCATCTTATTGATTAGAGGCAAAAGTATATTTCAGTGCCTTGATGGTCAGTAAGTAAGCAAATTACTACGGCTACCAGCTACGGTCAACTTTTACCTTATCAATTCACCTTTTCCACCAGCTGCCCCCTAGGGCGGTGGCCTGGTGCGAAGCGGTGAGCCCGCGGCCGGGCTCTTTACAAAATCTGGCAAAACTCCAGTCGCTCGCCATCGGGTCCGGCAATGTTAAAAAACCGGCACCCGCGGTCCCAGAAGTTCAGGAAGCTAGGCTGCGGCTCGAGCATGGTAAACCCCGCCGCCTGCAGCGTGGCGTAGGCTTCGTCAATGTCGTCCACATCAAAGGCGATGTGGTCGATGCGGCCATCACCGCGCTGCTTTACCCGGCTTAGCTCGGGTTCGGGCAGCTGGTACAGCTCCAGCGTCAAGTCGCCGCGCCGCAGCATCAGCACTTGGCCTAGCCCCCCTTCGTGCGGAAAGGTGGCCTCCATGACTACCTCAAAGCCAAGCCGCTGGTAAAATGCCCGCGACGTTTCCAGGTGCGTAACGGGTAGCCCGATATGTTGCAGACGATTGATTTTTAAGTTCATAGTTAACTAGGGGAAGTAGGCTGAAGGTAGGCCGGGCGGGCGGCGCGCGGGCCCGGCTAGTTGGCGAATGTAGGGCCTAGGGCCGCCGCGCCTGGCGCGCTGGCTAGTACTTTCGCTCCATGCGCTTTCGCCTCCTCTCCTACCCTAGCCTGCTGCTGGCAGCCGGCTGCGTGCCGCTGGGTACTCCCATCACCAACCCTAGCTTGCCGGCCAGCCAGCAGGGGCAGCCGGTGGCCGCCCGCGCCGCCCAGCCTCTGCGCTACTACGACTACATCTACAATCCTAGCGTGCGCAGCGTGCAGTGCTACGTGCCTACTACTCAGGTCAATGATATTCTGAACCCGCCCATCGTGCCGCTCAGCCAGGAGCAGCCCATCACCCTGGAATTTGACTTGCTGGGCAACCAGGCCCCGCGCCTCACGGCCAAGCTCATTCACTGCGACCTGGGCTGGCAGCCTTCGCAGCTGATTGACACGCAGTTTCTAAACCAGATAAACGAGTTTACGCTCACCGACTACCAGATTTCGGTGAACACCAAGGTGCCCTACTACCACTTCCGCTGGCAGATGCCGCGCGTGCAGTTGAGCGGCAACTACCTGGTGGTAGTGCAAAACCAGGCCGGGCAGCCGCTGGTGTCGCGCCGGGTGCTAGTGTATGAAAACCAGGTAATTGCCACCCTGGAGCAGGGCGTGCTGGCCGGCGGCGTGGATGCGCGCTACGCCTACCAGCAGGTCAATTTTCGCATCAACTACAGCGCCGTGGAGCTGGTGAACCCCGCCGTGGAGGTGCACGCCGTGCTGCGCCAGAACTTCCGCTGGGACAATGCCCGCTACAACCTGCGCCCCACCTTCGTGCGCGATGCCGAGCGCGTGCTGGAATACCAGTATTTCAATTACGAAAACGCCTTTCCGGGCCTGAGCGAGTACCGCTACTTCGACACCCGCTCGCTGCAAGCCAATGGCCTAGGGGTGGGCCGGCTGCTGCGCCAGGCCAGCCCCGTGCAGGTCGATTTGGTGCCCGAGGCCAGCCGCAACGGCTTGGCCTACAACGCCTACGTGGATGCCAACGGCCAGCGCGTGTTCGACAACCGCGAGTATGGCAACGGGGCCGTAAATGGCGACTACGCCCAGGTGAGCTTCACGCTCAATGCCCCGCAGCCGGTGGCCGGGCCGGTGTACATCTTTGGGACCCTCAGCGACTGGCAGCTCAAGGATGAGCTGCGGCTGCGCTACGACTCGGTGCAGCAGCGCTACGTGGGGCAGGCACTGCTTAAGCAGGGATATTACAATTATGACTACGCCGTGCCACCCAAGACTGCCGGGGCCCCGGCCGATGAGATAACCTTTGAGGGCACCCACCAGGAAACCGAAAACCAGTACGATTTGCTGGTGTATTACCGCCCGCCGGGCACCCGCGCCGACCTGCTGATTGCCTATCAAAGCATCGACCTCAACAAGCGCTAGGGCCCTAGGGCCCTACTCAAGCCCAAGCCAGCCCGCGAGAAATAGATGGGTCGGCTTGGGTTTGAGCGCACTAATACTAACGTGTGTTAGCCATGAATTTTAGCTTCTCGCCCTAAACGAGCGAGAAGCTTTTTTATTGTAGCGCTAATCGATAAAATAGGCCATTTACAAACGGAAAAACCTTCCTAATAATTTTAGTTTTCGGGCTAATTTTCGTATCTTTGGGTATGCGTAAGACACAGCTTCCAACTCCCCTGCCCGTACAACAGTTTGCCCGCTGCATCGACGATACCAACCGGCCCGCTGGCTACGTGGGCGAATGGCCCCAGGCCGGCCGGGTGTACCCCGTGCGCACCCAGCGCTACGGCCGCACCGGCGAGCGCCAGGTGAAAGTACTAGGCTTTTACTCCGAGCACCCCGGCGGCGCGTTTCCCGCCCAGCGCTTCGAGCCCATTGCTACGCTGTGGATGAACTAACCTTGTAAATGTGAAAATGAAGAGGGATGTAAGCGATGTAGAAATGTTTTAGAACAACATTTCTACATCGCTTACATCCCTCTTCATTTTCACATTTATTCGACTACCTGCGCGGCCACGTCGAAGTCGGCGCTGGGCGCCTGGGGGTTCATCTGGGCCAGGGCGGCTACTACAATTTCGGCTATCAGCAGGTCGCGCAGCTTCTTATCGTTGGCCGGCACCACGTACCAGGGCGCGTCGGGCGTGGAAGTGGCCGTCAGAGCTTCCTGAAAGGCCACCTGGTATGAATCCCACAGCTGGCGCTCTTTGAGGTCGCCGGGCTCAAATTTCCAGCGCTTCTTCGGGTTGTCGAGGCGGGCTTGCAGGCGGCGGGCCTGCTCGTCTTTGGAAATGTGCAGAAAAAACTTGAGGACGCGGGTGCCGTTGCGGGTCAGCAGCTGCTCAAAATTATTGATGTCTTGGTAGCGCTGCTGCCACACGTAGGGCTCAATCTGGCCGTGCACGCGCGTCACGAGCACGTCTTCGTAGTGCGAGCGGTTGAAGACGCCAATGTGGCCGCGGCCGGGCGTGCGCTGGTGAATGCGCCACAAAAAGTCGTGGTTCAGCTCCTCCTCGCTGGGGCGCTTGAAGGCAGCTACCTCCACCCCGGCCGGGTTCACGCCCGTCAGCAGCACCCGAATGGTGCCGTCCTTGCCGCCCGTGTCGATGGCCTGAAACACCAATAGCAGGCTGCGGCGGTGCTCGGCGTACAGCTTCTCCTGGTAGTCGCTCAGCTGCTTATGTAATTCGTGGGTGCGCTTTTTGAGTTTTTTCTTGTGCTGAACGGAAGGAGCCGGGTCGATGTCGGCCAGGCGCAGGGGCTGGCCGGGGCGCACGAGGGTAGCGGCCGGGGCCACCGAGGCATCGGCGGCGGAGTGGGAAGAAGCCATTAAAACGGGTAGCCGCGTAAAAGTGAAAAGCGGCCAAACTATTAAACGAAAAACTGCCTCCGTAACGTTGTGCTACCACTGCGCAGCGGCCCGCCCGGCGGGCATTTTTGGCGCCGAAATTGCGTTTGCTGGTTGTGCTTTCCCCTTTCCTCATGGCTTCCCTCTCCCGCTTTTTCCGCCGGCTGGCTGCGGCGGCCAGCTTACCGGCCTTGCTGCTGGGCGCGGCCCTAGGCCCCGCCGCCGCCCAAACCCCGGCCACCGACCTGCCCGCCAGCCAGGCAGTCGGCATCATCAAGGAAATAACTGACGCCGTAGGCCTGCAGCCGCGCTTCGAGCTGCGCGCCACGCCGCTCGTTGACAACGCGGCGGCCGTGGTGTACAACGGCCGGCGCTACCTGCTCTACAACCCCACCTTTCTGGCGTCGGTGAACCGCGCCGGGCGCACCGACTGGGCGGGCATTAGTATTCTGGCCCACGAGATGGGGCACCACCTCAACGGCCATACCCTGCGCGGCGGCGGCTCGCAGCCGGAGGATGAGCTGGAGGCCGATGAGTTTTCGGGCTTCGTGCTGCGCCGCCTAGGGGCCAGCTTGGCCCAGGCGCAGGCCGCCCTGGCCGCCGTGTGCCCCGAGCAAGGCTCGGCCACGCACCCCGGCCGCGCCCCGCGCCTGGCCGCCATCAGCCAGGGCTGGATGCGCGCCCAAACCCAGATTGCGGCCACTGCTGGCCCTGGCGCCACGCAGCCTTCGGCCGCGCCGGTGGTGCTGGCCGCGGTAGCTAGCCCCGCTCCGGCCCCCGCCCCAGTAGCTACGCTGGCCCGCACGGGGGCCGCCGCGCCCATGAGCCTGGTGGGCCAGCTCACCTTCCGCGACAATCCTGAAGCGCCGTTTTATTTAACCAGCCAGCTAACGGTGGTGCGCCTGCCCGAGGCCGATGACGACACCGAGGCAGCCAACCGCCTGGCTCAGGCCGAGGTAGTGGGCCGCCTGCACCGCACCGGCGATGCCGCGTTTCCCTTCATTCTGGAAGATAGCCGGCGGCACAAGTTGTTCGTCAACGCGCGCGGCGACGTATATAACTCAAGCGGCCAGCGCGTAGCTGAGTTGCACGATTGAGTGAGTAATGAATTAAAAAGAACGTCCTGCTCAGCTGACGTCCGCTTGCCGAAGCATCTCTACCGCGCCCCTAGGGTATGTCGTTCGGTAAAGATGCTTCGGCAAGCGGACGCCAGCTGAGCAGGACGTTCTTTTTAATTCATAGTTCATAACTTATAATTCATAATTAAACAGGATGCCCGAGTTACCCGAGGTTGAAACCTACCGGCGATTTATTGAGGAAGTGGCCGTGGGCCAAACGATTACCGGCCTCGACGTGCGCGACAAGCACGTGCTGGCCGTGCCCGAGGAGGAGCTGCGCGCCGCCCTGGTGGGCCGCACCATTACCGGCACTAGCCGGCTGGGCAAAAACTGCTTCGTGGAGTTGGATAGTGGCCGATTGCTGGTGCTGCACTTCGGCATGACGGGCGATATTGGCGCCTTCCGCGACGCGCCCGATGCCCCGCGCTTTACCCGCGTGGCCTGGCAGCTGGCCGACTCGGGCCTGAACCTGGCCTTTATCGACCCGCGCAAGTTTGGCCGCATCCGGCTGGCCGACAGCGCCGAAGCCTACCAGAAAGCCAAGAAGCTAGGGCCTGATGCGCTGCAAATAACCGCCGCCGAGCTGCACCAGAAGCTCAGCCGCCGCAAGGTGTTTGTGAAGCCACTGCTGCTCGACCAGAGCCTGACCGCTGGCCTCGGCAACTGGATAGTGGACGAGGTACTATTCCAGGCCAAGATTCATCCCGAGCGCTTAGGCAACTCGTTGACGGACAAAGAAACAACGGCCCTGCACGCAGCCATTCAGCTGGTGCTGAAAACAGCTATTCAGCACGAAGCCAACTACCGCCATTTTCCCAAGTCCTTCCTCATTCACGCCCGCGAGTGGGACGAGTCGGCCACGCCCGGCACCGATGCGCACGAACACTGCCCCAGGCACCCGCGCACCCGGATTGAGAAGTTTTACGTGGGCGGCAGGGCCACCTATATCTGCCCCAAGTGCCAGCCGGCCCCGCCCGCAACGGCCTAGGGTAGTTAGCAGGGGGCTAGTGCATATTACCTAAGTTACTCATTACCATATAGCTGCACGCGCCAAAACCGATAAGCAGCACCAGCAGCGCGCTCAAAAAGTAGGGGGCGGGCTGGCGGCCCAGGTGGGTGAAGCCCAGAACAAGGTTTACCACTACCTGCACCCCATAGATACCGGCAAACAGAAAGGCGCTGCCGCCCTGGGTGCTGGGCGCCAGGGCCCCTAGGAGCACCGCCGCCGCCAGCACGCCCAGCAGATTGTTGCGCAGCACATGGTTGGCGGGAGTTGGCTGGTGGGGTTCCATAGTCGGCCAGGATAAAGCGGTGGTAGCTAACGCGGCTAGGCTACATCTGGCTACACATGCCGTAGCCAATTAAACCGAGCACCAATAATACCAACAGCCCGGCCCAGAAGCAACCGAACTTAGGCGAACCATCAAAGGATGGCAGAGGCTCGTCGCTCATATAATTCCGACCCTTTCGGCCCGTAATTCTTCCAGCCGAATACGCTTTTCGGCGTCGCGGTAAAAGATGTTCATAGTTTCGAAGGGAATAATTTTCAAGTCCTTGCTGACGATGTGCACGCAGGATTTTTTGACGGCCCGCACGTCGAAGTTCCAGGCGTCCATGAATTGCAGAATAATTATTCGAAACAGGTTTTCGTAGCCCAAATTGGGCGCCGACACTTGCGGCAGGCAGCACAACAGCTGGTTTATCTCGGGCACTACGGTATCGACGGTATTGGCGGTGCTGAACAATTTTAGCAGGTGCTGACGCAGGCGCGGGTCGCGCTCGTACACGATGGTGTTGCCGCCGCTTTGCAGCAAGTCGGCCGGGTCGATGTAGCGCGTAAGCGGGAATACCTCACCGTCGAGCTTCAGGGCGTAGGCCATGGCCAGCGCATCGGGGTTGCAGGGCACGGGCAGTAGGTCCTGGGCCGTGAAGACGCTACTTTGGTTGATGATGCCCTGGCGCACCTCGGTGAGCGAAAACGAGTCGGTTTCGGGGTTGAAGTGCTCGATGCGGCCGGCCGCCTGGGTGGGCTGAAACGTGACGCCGCGCACGCAGCGCTGCTTGAGGGCAAAGTCGATAATGGCCCCCATCTCGTCGTCGTTGAGGCCTTTTTGCAGCGTCACAACGAGCGTCGTGCTCAGGTTGTACTTGTTGAGGTGGGCTAGGGCCTGCTGGCGCACGGCGCGCAAGTCGCGCCCGCGCATGGTGAGCAGCACGTCTTCGCGGAAAGAATCGAACTGCAAGTACACCTCAAACGCCCCGGAGTAGGTAGCCAGCCGCGCCACGAAGGCCTCGTCCTTGGCCAGCCGCACGCCGTTGGTATTCACCATTAAGTGCTTGATGGGCTTGCGCTTGCACATGTCCAGGATTTCCCAGAACTGCGGGTGCAGCGTGGGCTCGCCGCCCGAGAGCTGCACCACGTCGGGCTCGCCCTCGTTGGCCACTACCAGGTCCACCATCGCCTCGATTTCGGCGAGGGTGCGGTGGCGGCCGTGGGTGGGGCTGCTTTCGGCGTAGCAGGTAGGGCAGGTGAGGTTGCAGCGGTCGGTTACCTCAATCACGGTGAGGCAGGAGTGCTGCTCGTGGTCGGTGCAGAGGCCGCAGTCGTAGGGGCAGCCGTAGTGGGTGGCCATGTTGAAGCGCCTAGGGGTCTCACTGGGCTTCACGTAGTTGCGAATGCTTTTGTAGTACTCGATGTCGGTGGCAATGCGCACCTTCTGCCGCCCGTGCTCGGGGCAGCGCTTGAGCATGTACACGCCCCCGTCTTCAAAGACGATTTTGGCCTCGATGCGCCGCAGGCAATGCGGGCAGAGGCTCAGGGTGAAGTCGTAGTAGGTGTAGGGGCGTTCGGGCATGGGATATTTTTACTTAATAATTATTTAAACCAAGCGTTTTCAAAGAAAGCGACTTTGTATCGAAATGATACTTATCTCTTTGAGCCATGAGCATTTTTACAAAAGATGAAAAGCCAACTAAATGCTGATGCGCCTTTGCAACATTACCTTGTTTGTCAACTACGCTTACCACCCCTGCAAACGAGCTAAAGCTTACTTGGCTAATATCACCGCACTGCATATCCTGCCTTTTACCATACGCATTTTCGGTAATAAAACCCTGCTCACCAAAAAATAAACTATGATTTTTATACCACATAATACAAGGTACTGTAAAACCCATAACTAACAAAAACATAACGCCTGATGCGATAAATATCTCCAAGGAATATTCATCCGCCAAAATTGGCATCAGCAGGAATAAAAGGCCTACTACGGCACCCGCTATACCAATTATTAGATAGGCTTTGTTCATTCGCAGTTCGTAACCTCCATTATCTAAGGCAGTCACCTTTTGCTTGCTCGACCTATTGAGCAAATACAGCAGCAGCGGAACAATAATTGAAACAATAATTGGTACCATTACTTCGAGTTTTATTTATTACTTATAAATACTCATAGTTGACTTGCTCTTCCACAGCCAAACATAATACCCCAGCCCTGCCACGCAAGCCCACTGTATCGCCGTAAGCCCCAGCCACACAGCCGGCGCGGGCTTGAGAAACTCTACCCCTATTCGAAACAGCAGGTAGCCAGCCAGAAACAGCTCGAAGCGGCGGCCATCGGGCAGGGGCTGGCGGCGGCCCAGCAGCCACAGCCCTAGGGCCAGCAGCGCCAGGAAAGCGATTTCGTAGATGTTGGTGGGGTGGCGCGGGATGCCGTCGCCAAAGTTGATGCCCCAGGGCAGACTTGTGGGCGTGCCGAAGGTGCCATCCTGCAAGCCGCTGAGGTGGCAGCCGAGCCGGCCGATGCCCAGGCCCAGCAGCAGCGGAAACACCATCAGGTCGCCGCTGCTGGTGCGGATGCCGAGGTATTTCTTGGTCAGTTCTACCCCTACCAGGCCGCCCAAGAAGCCGCCCACAATGGTCTTATTGGTAAAATAATACAGCCAGCCGCCGGGCGGATGCAGCAGCTCGTGCGGGTGCTCGAGCAGCCCTAGGGCCCGCGAGCCCAGCAACGCCCCCAGGGCCGCGCCCACGAATATCCATTGCCGCCCCTGGTCGCTGATGCGGTCGGCCGAGCGGGCGCGCAGGGCCAGGTAGAGGCGGTAGCCCAGCGAATACGCTAGCACCTCGCACAGCAGATGCACGGGCAGGTGGAAGCGGCCTAGGGCTAGCTCAACAGGATAGACCACTGATTAACACGGATTTTTACGGATTGCACGGATTTTGTGGACGGCGCGGCTGGCTTGCTGACACAACTCCGGAGCGGCGCCAAAGAAAAGAGGCAGGCAGCTCAACTAAGCTACCTGCCTCCCCTCAATCGTCTACGAAATCCGTAAAATCCGTGCTAATCCGTGATTTTAGCGGTTCACGGTGGCCATCATGGCCTCGGGGTAGCGCTGGCCGGCGGCGGCCCCCAGGGGCAGTAGCTCGTCGAGCTGGCGCAGTTCGTCGGGGCTGAGCGCTACGTCGAGGGCGCCCACGTTTTCTTCGAGGTACTTCACGCGCTTGGTGCCGGGGATGGGCGCCAGGTCGTTGCCCTGGGCTAGCACCCAGGCCAGGGCCAGCTGGCTGGCGGTGCAGTTTTTGGCCTGGGCCAGCTCACGCAAGTGGTTCACCAGTTTGAGGTTCTTGTCGAAGTTCTCGCCCTGGAAGCGGGGCGAGTGGCGGCGGTAGTCATCGGGCGCGAAGTCCTCGAATTTCTGGATTTCGCCCGTCAGAAAGCCGCGCCCTAGGGGCGAGTACGGCACTAGGCCGATGCTCAGCTCGCGCAGCACGGGCAGGATGTCCACTTCCGGCTCGCGGCTCCAGAGGCTGTATTCGGTTTGCAGGGCCGCGATGGGGTGGGTGGCCTGCGCCCGGCGGATGGTGTCGGGGCCCGCCTCGCTGAGGCCCAAAAAGCGCACTTTGCCTTCCTCCACCAGCCGGCCCATCTCGCCCACGGTTTCTTCGATGGGCACGCTGGGGTCCACGCGGTGCTGGTAGTAGAGGTCGATGTGGTCGGTACCCAGGCGCTGGAGGCTGCCTTCGCAGGCCTGGCGCAGGTAGTCGGGCCGTCCGCTGATGCCGCGCTTGCTGGGGTCGTTGGGGTCGCGCACGATGCCGAATTTGGTGGCCAGCTGCACGCGGCCGCGGCGGGTTTTGTCTTCCTTGAAGAAGCGGCCCAGCAACTCTTCGTTGCGATAAGGGCCGTACATATCGGCCGTGTCGAGGAAGGTGACGCCCAGCTCCAGGGCGCGGGCCAGGGTGCGCAGGCTTTCGGCATCGTCGGGCTGGCCGTAGAAGTCGGACATGCCCATGCAGCCCAGGCCGAGGGCCGATACCGTGAGGCCGGATTTACCTAATTGGCGAGTAGTCATAGGGGAGAATGTGGAAATGTGGGAGATGTAAGAAATGTGAAAATGCGTAGCCTAGGGCGCGCTGGTGCGAAGCAGGCCCTAGTTCGGCAGTCGGCGCCACGCTAGCATCAAACAGCGGCTGCCGCTTTTGTTCCTGCTCCACGGCCCGCTGATGCTAATGCAGCGCGAGCGCTCCCATTTCCTACATTCCTTACATTATTACATTTCCACATTCGCTACATTTTTCTCCTTCTGCCCCGACCTTTGCGGCATGAAGAAACTGCTGCCCTTGCCGCTGTGCGCGGCCCTGCTGCTGGCCAGCTGCAACGGCCCTGCCGCCACCACTGCCGCCCCCACCACCCCCGAGGCCCAGGCCAAAGCCGCCCAGGATAGCCTGATGGCGCACCACGACCGCCTGATGGGCCAGGCCGACCGCCTCATTGCCCTGGCCGCGCGCCTGCAGGCCTCGCCCACGCCCCCGCGCCCGCTGCTGGCCCGCATGCAAGCCGCCGACAATGCCATGATGAGCTGGATGCACCAATACTCGCCGCCCGACAGCGCCGCCCCCGCCCCTCAGCGCCTCACCTACCTGCAAACCCAGCAGCGCCAGCTGGCCGGCATTGAGCAGCAGCTCACGGCGGCCCTCGACTCGGCCACGGCCGTGGCCCGCCAGCTGCCCGCCGACTCGGCAGCCCCCGCCGCCACCCCCAAGATGCGGATGGACCCTAAAATGAAGATGTAGTCCCGCCGAACGAGTCCGGCCGCTCGGCTGTTGAAACTAGCCGCCTAGCCGGTTTTTTGCCTTATGAAACTTCGCAATGTGCTACCCGTCGCGCTGCTGGCCCTAGGGGCCCTAAGCAGCTGCGGCGGCAACTCGTCGGCGTCGGCCGGCCCCGAGGCCAACGCCGGCCGCCTGCCCTACTTGGGCGAGGCCGAGCGCGTGGCCGTGCCGGGCCACGACACCCTGACGCGCTACCCCACGGTGCCCGCCTTCCGGCTGCGCGACCAGGACGGCCACCTCATCACCAACCAAAGCCTGGCGGGCAAGGTCTACGTCACGGATTTCTTCTTTGCCACCTGCCCCGGCATCTGCCCCAAGGAGCAGGGCGAAATGCTGAAGGTGTATAAGCAGTACGCCAGCAACCCGCGGGTAGTGTTTCTGTCGCACACCATCGACCCCGACCACGACACGCAGGCGGTGCTCAGCGACTACGCCCGCCGCCTCACGGTGTCGGCCGGGGCCAACTGGCGCTTTGCCCGCACCAGCCGCGACTCGGCCTACGCCCTGGCGCGGGCCTACTTCACCGGGGCCATGCCCGACAAGGCGGCGCCGGGCGGCATTGCCCACAGCGGCACCTTCGCGCTGGTGGATGACCAGGGCCACGTGCGCGGCCTCTACGACAGCCTGAATCCCCAGCAAATAGCGCTGCTGCTGCACGACCTACCCCTTTTGCTGGCCGAGGTGCAGGCCCGCCCCAGCCAGCCGGCCACGGCCAGCCGCTAGCCGCCTATGCGCTACTACCCGGCTGCCCGCGCCACGGCGCGCTGGCTGCAAGCCCTGCCGCTGGCGGGGCTGCTGGCCCTAGGGGGCTGCTTCACCAATAAGGGCCACCAGGGCGAGAAGCTGTATGGGCAGCACTGCGCCAGCTGCCACGGCGAGCAGGGCCAGGGCCTGGGGCAGCTGGTGCCGCCGCTGGCCGGCGCCGACTACCTGGCCACCCACTCGGCCGAGCTGCCCTGCCTCATCCGGCGCGGGCTGCGCGGCCCCATCGTGGTAAACGGCGTGGGCTACGACGGCTGGATGCTGGGCGTGCAAGACACGGCGGCCCACAAAAAGCTGTCGCCCGCCCAGCTTACCAACCTGCTCAACTACCTGGAAAGCCACTGGGGCAACCACCCCGGCCCCGGCGGCCCGCGCACCATTGCCGGCACCGAGGCGCTGCTGCGCGCCTGCCCTGGGCAGTAGCCCTAGGGGTGCCGGCCTGCCTAGCAACTGCTTGCGCTGCCAGCAAGTCGTTAAAAACCAGCTATTCTGGTGGCCCGCTCGCACCGCCGCCAGGCGGCCGCAGTTGCTTGCGCGCCTTTTGTAGTAACTTACCCCTAGGGCGCGGCCTCTTCTCCTAGTGCGGCCCAAAAACCTACTTAGGCGCACCGAGTGGTAGGCAGCACTTGCCGCGCCGCCCTACCTTCGCACCCGCTATCCGTTCCGAATCCTCTCCTCTCCTACCCGATGGGCCTTTTTGATTTTCTGAAAAACAAGCCGGACGCCCCGGCTACGCCTCCCGCTCCCGCCACTGCCCCCGCCGCGGGCGAAACCCCCGCCCCCAAAACCGGTCCCCGCTACCAGGGCTCCAACTACGTGGCCCCCGCGGAGCCCCCCATGCCGGTGCCGCCCATGCCGCCGCAGTTTCAGCAGCCGGCCCCGCCGCCGGTGCCCGAGCTGCCCTACGAGCCCCAGAACGTGCTGGAGCAGCTGCTGCTGCTGGCCGGCACCGAAGAGCAGGCCCGCCCCGCCTTTTATCAGGCGCTGCTGCAGGAAAACGTGATTATGGTGCTGGCGCCCGAAGAAGGCCTGGCACCGGGCGAAGTGCAGCTGGCCGAGGGCCAGCAGATTCAGCTGCAAGTGCTACAGGATGGCCGCTTGCCCATCTTCACCTCGCCCGACCGCCTCAACGACGGCGGCCTCGACCACAGCGGCATGAGCTGGGTGTGGATTCCGGGCCACGCCTTTTTCAGCATGACGGCGGGCCAGGAGGCGGTGCTGAACCCCTTCTCGGCGGCCGGCAAGCTGCTGCCCAAGCAGGAGCTGGAAGCCCTGCTGCGCGGCGAACTGACCCAGCAAGCCGGCCTGCCCCCCGATGCCCAGGTGACCCTGAGCGCCCCCGCCGAGCTGCCCGAAGGCCTAACCGATGCGCTGACCGATTTTGGCGCCGCGCACCCCACCCTGGCGGCCATCTACCTGGCCCAGATGCAGCTGGCCGGCGCCCCGCCCGAAGAGCCAGCGCGCCTGCTGCTCGGCTTCGTGAGCACCGACCAGAATCCCGATTTTATGCAGGACCTGGGCCCGGCCCTCGAAGGCCGCACCGGCCCCTACCAGCACGTAGACCTGATGCTGCTGGATATGAACTCGGACGAGGGCGTGAACCCCTACTTCCGCCAGCCCGAGGTGCAGCCCGTGTACCAGGCCTAGGGGTATCATTACTTAAAACAGGCGGTCATGCTGAGCCCGCCGAAGCATCTCTACCGAACTATGAGGCGCGGTAGAGATGCTTCGGCGGGCTCAGCATGACCGCCTGTTTTAGGTAATTATCTACGACTTTACTCAGCAGGCTCAATTACCACGTCGCGCACCACGCCCGCCTGCTGCCGCGCCAGCACTCGCTTGAAGAGTGGCTTCAGCCCGAAGTAGCAGGCGGCCACCAGCGGCACCGAGCCCAGCAGCCACAGCACGAGCGCGCCTAGCTCGGCCCGCCACAGCAGGCGCCAGAGCTGACCCAGGTCGTTTTTCAACATGAACTCGATTTGGGCTAGGGTGAGGTTGGCTACGGCCGCGCCGTGGCCCAGCAGGGCCGCGCCGTAGCGCAGTAGCGGCAGCAGCAGCAGCAGTTGCACCGGGCTCAGCAAATGCACCACCAGCTGCATGGCGGCCACATTGAGGCGCAGGCGCAGCGCCACGGCCACGGCCAGGGCGGTGGTGAAGCCTAGGGTGGGACCTACCCCTAGGGCCACTCCTAGGCCCACCGTCAGGGCTAGGCTGCCGGGCGAGAGGCCCGCCTTGAGCAAGCTCAGAAACGGGTCGAGCAGGTGGCGCTGCACCCAGGTGCGGGGCGGCGGCGTAGGCTCGGTGCTAGCCCCGGCGGAGGAGATACTGGTAGTGGGCATAAGGCAAAAAGGGCACGGCCGGAAACTAGCCGCCCCGCCCGGAGGTTGCCCGTTGGTCGGCTTGCCAACTCGCGTTGTACCCCGTTCGGGACGTGAATGTTGTCGGCCACCCCCGTAAGTTTACTTAATGGCTTCGCCTACCCTTCCTTCTGCCGCCGCCGCGCCGCTGGCCGGGCACTACCGCCCGTGGTGGCTCGAGCAGTGGCTGCTGCTGCGCCGCGCCGCCCGTGAGCTGGCCGCCAACGACCCGCTGCGCCTGGGGGCAGCCACGGCGTTTTTCACCTCGTTTGCCCTGCCGCCCATCCTCATCATTTTGGTGCAGCTGCTCAGCTCGGTTTACTCTACCAGTTGGGCCCGCGCCATGCTGCTGAGCAAGCTAGGCGGGCTCATCGGCACCACGGCCACCGCCATGGTGGCCCAAACCGTGGTGAACGTAGCCAACGCCGGCCGCAACCGCCTCATTACCTGGCTGGGATTCGGGTTTCTGGTGTTCGTGGCTACTACCCTGTTCACCGTCATTCAGCACTCGCTCAACCAGTTGTGGCACGTGCGGCCCCGCCGCCAGGTCAGCCAGGTGAAGGTGGCGTTGCACGAGCGCCTGCGCTCGGCGGGCGTGCTGCTGGCCACGGCGGTACTGTCGGTGCTGGCCTTCAGCACCGACGCGGCCCTAGGGTTCTTCGCCGATCTCATCGCCGACTTCGACGCCACCTTTGCCTACTACGCCGTGCGCACCCTCAACGAGGTAGTAAGCCTGCTGATTCTGGGCTGCTGGTGCGGCTTCGTGTTTCGCACGCTCAGCGCGGCCAAGGTGCCCTGGCGGGCGGTGCGGCGCGGGGCCCTGCTCACGGCCCTGCTCATTGGGGCGGGCGAGTGGGTGCTCGACCACCTGCTGGTGAGCCGCGACCTAGGGCCCATTTACGGCCCGGCTGCCAGCCTGGTGCTGGTGCTGCTGTTCGTGTTTTACTCGGCCATGATTTTCTACTTCGGCGCCGCCTACACCTGGGCCTACGCCCACCACGTGGGGCTGGATATTCGGCCCAAGAAGTCGGCCGTGCGCTACCGCCTGGTCAACATCAACGACCTGGATGCCCCGCCCAAAGCCGCCGAAGCCGCCAGCGAGCCGGGCGCGGCCTAGCTTGCAGCTACCTAAAAAGCTTAGGGTCTTTTAGCTGCGCACCGTCTTTTTAAGCTGGCCGGCCCTAGGGGTGCTTTGCTTAAAAAAGCCTGCTTGGCCGCGGCCGGGCGGTTTGCGGCCAGGCAGCTGCGCGGCCGCGGCCACCGCCGCGCCGGCCCCGCTACCTTTGCGGGGTGCAAGATTCCGCTTCCTTCGCCGACTTCGGCCTTCCCGCCCCGCTCCTCCAGGCTCTGGCCGACCTAGGCTTCGACCAGCCCACCCCGGTGCAGGCGCTGGTGCTGCCGCCCGCCCTGGCCGGGCAGGACGTAGCCGGCCAGGCCCCCACCGGCTCGGGCAAAACCGCCGCCTACGGCCTGGCCGCCCTCGCCCAGGTAGACCCTACCGTGGCGGCCGTGCAGGCGCTGGTGCTGGTGCCCGCCCGCGAGCTGGCCCTGCAAGTGCGCGAGGCCCTCAAGAACCTGGGCAAGCAGCTGCCCGGCCTGCGCGTGGCGGTGCTCTACGGCGGCCACCCCATGCGCGACGAGGTGAAAACCTTGCAGCAGACGCCCCACGTGGTAGTGGCCACCCCCGGCCGCCTGCTCGACCACCTCGAAAAGCGCCACATCGTGCCCAACCAGCTCAAATTGCTGGTGCTCGACGAGGCCGACAAGCTCTTGGAACTCAAGTTTCAGCAGGAGATGGCTACCATCGTGAGCCGCCTGCCCCGGCGCCGCCAAACGCTGCTCTTCTCGGCTACCATGCCCGACAAGGTGATGGCCCTGGTGCGCGAATACCTGACCCGCCCGCGCCTGCTAACGGCCGAGGGCGGCCTGGTGCCCGGCGCCGCCGAAGCCGGCGGCGCGGCGGCCTTGCCCGCCTCGCTCACGCTGCACGGCCACCTATTGAGCACCCCCGAAGAGAAGCCGGCCGCCCTGTTTCACCTGGTGCGCCAGCCGGCCACGGGCCAGGCGCTGGTGTTTGCCAGCACGCGCGAGCGGGTGCAGGAGCTGGCCCGCTTCCTGCGCGGGCGCGGCGTGGCGGCCGAGGTGCTGCACGGTAAGCTGCCCCAGCCCGAGCGCGACAAGGCCCTGATGAAGCTGCGCAACAACTCGGCCCAGGTATTAATAGCCACCGACGTAGCCGCCCGCGGCCTCGACGTGCCCTCGCTCGATACCGTTATTCAGTACGACCTGCCGCACGACGCCGAAACCTTTCAGCACCGGGCTGGGCGCACGGCGCGGGCGGGCCAGGCCGGCGCGGCCCACCTGCTGGCCACCCCCCCCGAGCAGGCGCGGGTGCAGGCCTGGCCCGCCGCCCAAGGCGCTACCTGGAAGCGCCTGGTGCCCCCGCCCCTGCCGCCCGCCAGCGTGGCCCCCGCCCCTAGGCCCACCACGGTTACCCTGCACGTCACGGCGGGCAAGAAGCACAAGGTGAGCGCCCACGACCTGGTAGGGGCTTTCGTGAACGTGGGGGGCCTAGGGCGCGACGCCGTGGGCCGCATCGAGGTGTTCGACTTCTACAGCTACGTGGCCGTGCCGCGCCAGCAGGCCCCTGCCCTGCTCGAAAAGCTAAACGGCGCCAAGGTGAAAGGCGTGAAAGTGCGCGTAACGGAGGTGGAGTAGCCCCTGGCTCGCGCTGGGTGTTGCCGGCGTGTAACGCTTAGCTACCTTTTGCGATATACTTAGCTGACTATCTCCTAGCTCCATGCTGTTCGCCATTTTGCTGCCCGGCATCTCCATGATTTTCCGCGGCCACATCTTCAAGGGTCTTGTGTGCGGCATTTTGCACCTCACGCTCATCGGCTGGATTCCGGCCGCCATCTGGGCCGTGGCCTCGTACCGCGAAGACCTGGCCGAGGAGCGCCACCGCGAAACCATGCGCGTGCTGGCCCGCCAGGGCCGCGCCTAGCCCTGCGCGCCGGCCATGCCCGACCCTGAGCTGCCCACCCGCCTGCTGTTCATTTGCAGCCAAAACCGCTGGCGCAGCCTCACGGCCGAAGAGTTATTTGCCCAGCACCCTAGGGTGCAGGCCCGCTCGGCCGGCACCGAGGCGGGCGCGCGGGTGCGCGTCACGGCCGGGCACCTGGGGTGGGCCGAGGTAATTTTTGTGATGGAAAAGCGGCATGCGGAACGCCTGCGCGCCAAGTTTGGCGATGCCCTGCGCGGCAAGCCGCTCATCAACCTGCGCATTCCCGACGAGTACCGGCACGGCGACCCAGCGTTGGTGGCGCGGCTGCGGGCCCAGCTGCTCGCTTATTTAGAACCGCAGATTTAACGGATTTAACAGATTGCGCCGATACGCCCGCTGCGCGGACTGGCTACGTGGGAGTAGAGCAGCTAATGCTCTAGCCAAACGCGTAGTCAGCCCGCGCAGCGGGCGTATCGGCGCAATCTGTTAAATCCGTTAAATCTGCGATACTTTTGCCTCAATTATGAAGTTTACCGTTGGTCAAGTTGCGCAGGTGCTCGGCGGCATCGTCGAAGGCAGCGCCTCTGCCGAGATAGCCAGTCTGGCAAAGATTGAGGAAGCCGGCTCCGGTGCGCTGGCCTTCCTAGCGAATGCCAAGTACGAGCATTACCTCTACACGACGGGGGCTACGGCCGTCATTGTCAGCCACGGCCTGGTGCTGCGGCAGCCGGTGGCCACCACTCTCATTCGGGTGGCCGACCCCTACTCGGGCTTTAGCCAACTGCTCGAGTTTTACCAGCAGGCCACCCGCACCGGCCGGCGCGGTGTCGAGCAGCCCGCCTTTATGGGCGAAAGCTCCACTATCGGGCCCAATCATTACCGCGGGGCTTTCTCCTACATCGGCGAAAACTGCGTGCTGGGCGAGAACGTGCAGATTTTCCCGCATGCTTACGTGGGCGACCGGGTGCGCATCGGCGATAATTCCATCATCCACGCCGGGGCCAAGATTTACCCCGATACCGTGATTGGCCAGCGCTGCGTGGTGAAGGCCGGGGCCGTGGTGGGCTCCGATGGCTTCGGCTTCGCCCCCCAGCCCGACGGCTCCTACAAGGCCGTGCCGCAGATTGGCAACGTGGTGCTGGAAGACGACGTGAGTATTGGGGCCAACACCACCGTGGACTGCGCCACCCTAGGCAGCACCGTGGTGCGCCAGGGGGCCAAAATCGACAACCTGGTGCAGCTAGCCCACAACACGGAAATTGGCCGCCACACGGTTATTGCGGCCCAAACGGGCATCTCGGGCTCCTCGAAAGTGGGTGAGTTTTGCGTGCTGGCGGGCCAGGTGGGCCTGGTAGGCCATATTTCAATAGCGAACCGCACCACCCTGGCCGCCAAAACCGGCTTGCAGAAGTCAGTGCGTCAGGAAGGACAAGTGCTGCAGGGCTACCCGGCTTTCCCACTGGTCGAAAATCAGCGGTCGGCCGTCATCTACCGCCGCCTGCCCGAGTTGGAGCGCCGCGTCGCGGCGCTCGAAAAAAACGCGCCAGCGCCCGAAAAGTCCTAGCTTTGCACCTCGTTTGAGCTGTTAGCTACTAGCAGAGGCCTTTAAGCGGCCTTTAGCTGTTAGCCCTGTTCAAGCAGGCAGTCAGGCACTCCCCTCTTCAAAAAGCTAACAGCTAAGGGCCGCTTAAAGGTCCCTGCTAGCAGCTAACGGCTACAGAATGAACGATAAGCAACATACTATTAAGGCTCCTGTGACGGTACGGGGCGTGGGACTGCACACCGGCGTAGAAGCCACCATGACTTTTTGCCCCGCCCCGGTGGGCCACGGCTACAAGTTTCAGCGCACCGACCTGCCCGGCCAACCCTTGGTCGATGCCGACGTGGACAACGTGGTGGACCTCTCCAGGGGCACGACCATTGAGCAGAACGGCGCCCGCGTGAACACCGTGGAGCACACGCTGGCTGCCCTGGTAGGCTTGCAGCTTGATAACGTGCTCGTTCAGCTTTCGGGCCCCGAGCCGCCCATCATGGATGGCTCGTCGGCCGAGTTTATCAAGGCCCTGCACACGGTGGGCTTCGAGGAGCAGAACGCGCTGCGCAACTACTACGAGATACCCGACACCATCCGCTACATGGACAACGCGCGGGGCGTGGAGATTGCCGCCCTGCCGCTGGCCGACTACCGCCTCACGGTGATGGTGGACTACAACTCGCCGGTGCTGGGCTCGCAGCACGCTACGCTCACCGACATTGCGCAGTTTGAGCATGAGATTTCCAGCTCGCGCACCTTCTGCTTTCTACACGAGCTGGAGCACCTCTACAAATCGAACCTTATTAAGGGCGGCGACCTCTCGAATGCCATTGTGGTGGTAGACCGCGTGGTGGGCGAGCACGAGCTGGACGAGCTGGCTGCCATGCTGGGCAAGCCCAAGGTATCGGTGAAGAAGGAGGGCATCCTGAACAACGTGGATTTGCGCCACAAAAACGAGCCTGCCCGCCACAAGCTGCTCGACCTAGTGGGCGACTTGGCCCTGGTAGGCCGCCCGCTGAAGGGCCAGATTTTGGCCGCCCGGCCCGGCCACGCCGCCAACGTGGCGTTTGCTAAGCGCATCAAGAAGAAGATGTTGGAAGACCGCACCAGCCCCGTGCCGGCCTACGACCCCGCCCGCGAGCCGGTGATGGACGTGACCCGCATTATGCAGGTGCTGCCCCACCGCTACCCCTTCCTGCTGCTCGACAAGGTGATTCACTTGGATGCCACCTCCGTGACGGCCGTGAAGAACGTGACCATGAACGAGGAATTTTTCCAGGGTCATTTTCCGGGCAACCCGGTCATGCCGGGCGTGCTCCAGATTGAGGCCATGGCCCAAACTGGCGGCATCTTGGTGATGAACACCGTGCCCGACCCGGAAAACTACTGGCAATATTTTCTGGGCATTGAGAATGCCCGTTTCCGCAAGCGCGTGACGCCTGGCGACACCATCGTGTTCCACTGCCAGCTTACTGCCCCCATCAAGCGCGGCATCGCCAAGATGAAAGGCCAGGCTTTTGTGAATGGCAAAGTGGTGTGCGATGCTGAAATGAGCGCCGCCATCGTTAGAAAAGAAAACGCTTAGTTTTAATTATGAATCATGAAGTAATGAATGATGAGTTAGTGCCCGGCGTAACCACTTGCCTGACCTGTACTTATGTAATTCACAACTCATAATTTGTAATTCACAATTTCCAAAAATGATTTCCCCCCTCGCCCATATCCACCCCGCTGCCCGGCTTGCGCCGGGTGTTACCGTCGAACCGTTTACAACCATCGCGGGCGACGTGGAGATTGGCGAAAACACCTGGATTGGCCCCAACGTCACGATTATGAACGGGGCCCGCATTGGGGCGCACTGCCAGATTTTTCCGGGCGCGGTGGTAGCGGCCGTGCCGCAAGACCTCAAGTTTGCCGGTGAGGTAACGACGGCCGAGATTGGCGACTACACCGTACTGCGCGAGTGCGTGACCGTGAACCGCGGCACCGTGGAGCGCGGGCGCACCGTGGTGGGCAGCCACGTGCTGCTGCAAGCCTACGTGCACATCGCCCACGACTGCTTGCTTGGCAATCACATCGTTATCTCTAACGCCACCCAGATGGCGGGGCACGTGCAGGTGGGCGACTGGGCCATCATTGGCGGCACCACGGCCATTCACCAGTTCACCAAGATTGGGGCGCACGCCTTTATTGCCGGGGGCTCGCTGGTGCGCTCCGACGTGCCGCCCTTCGTGAAAGCGGCCCGCGAGCCACTCACTTACGCCGGGGTAAACACGGTGGGCATGAGCCGCCGCGGCTTTAGCGAAGCCCAAATCCTGGCCATGCACGAGCTTTACCGCATTCTGTACCTGAGCGGCAGCACCCAGCAGGAAGCCCTAGGGCGCATTGAGGCCGAAGTGCCGGCCTCGGCCGAGCGCGACTACGTGGTGACCTTCGTGCGGGCCGCCGCCGCCGACCGGGGCATCATCAAGGGCCCTAGCCGCCGCAAAAGCGAGGAAGCCGAGTAATTTTTTTGGCCGTGGGCCGGTGCCGCCAGCTAGTAGCTGCGGGCGCCCGTGTCGCGGCAAGCAGCTAATGGCTCCCGCACTTGACCTTGCCGCCCACGACCTGGGCCGCCGCTACGGCCGCCAGTGGATATTTCGCCACCTCAGCTGCACCCTGACGCCGGGCTCGGCCACGGCGGTGCTGGGGCCCAACGGGGCCGGCAAGAGCACGCTGCTCAGCATTTTGGCGGGCCAGCTACTGCCTACCGAGGGCCGGGTGAGCTATGCGCTGGCCGGCCGGCCGCTACCCGTGGCCGAGATGCCGCGCCAGCTGGCCTACTGCGCCCCCTATCTTGAGCTGCCCGAGGAGTTCACCCTGCTGGAGCTACTGGCCTTCCATACCCGACTCAAGCCGCTGCGGGCGGGCGTGTCGGTGGCCGACCTGCTGGATATTATGTACCTGCACCGGGCGCGGCACCAGGCGGTGCGCACGTTTTCGTCGGGCATGAAGCAGCGCCTCAAGCTGGGGCTGGCTTTATACGCGGCCGCCCCGCTGCTGCTGCTCGACGAGCCCACCACCAACCTCGACGCCACTGGCGCGGCCTGGTACCAGGCGCAAGTGGCCGAGGCCCGCCGGGCCGATGCGGGGCGCGTGGTGGTCGTATCGTCCAATGTGCCGGCCGAGTACAGCTTCTGCGAGGCGGCCGTGCGCATTACCGACTTTCAGTAAAAAGCCCTCAAGCGCACCTAGTTGCTGCTTTTCACTCCGGCCAGGCTTAACCTATTTTCGGGGCGCCGCGTATCTTCGCCGCTCCCGGATATTCCTTATTACTTCACCCTTCTACTGCCCTATTGGCCATGAGACAGTACGATAACCTAGACGAGGACGACCTCGACGACGACAGCCTTGATTCTTACGCCCGCTCGGGTGGCGCCAAAACCCGTGGCTCGGGCGAGGACCAGCTGTCGGCCAAGTACGCCGACTACCTGATGTGGCGCGACACGGGCTCCTCGCACGACGAGGCCCTGGACCTGGCTTCCATGACGGAGGAAGAATTTACGACTGCCGAAGCGGCCGAAGACCCCGACGGAAGCAGCGGCCTAGGCCGCCTCGACGATGACGACGACCTAGGCGGCGACGACGATGACGACGAGGAAGCCTATGGCGGTGGCAGCTCGCGCCGCAGTGGCCGCAGCGACGACTACGACAGCGACTACTAGGGTAGTAATTAATGATTAGTGATTAATAGCAAATGCCGTTCTGGCAAGCCTTGCGCTTATCAGAACGGCATTTGTTATTAATCACTAATTACTATTTCCGGCCGAATACCTGCTGCAGAATGGCGGTAGTCTGGGCGGCCGGGTTCTGGCGAATCTTAGCTTCCTGCTGCGCCAGCAGGATAAAGAGGCCATCCACGGTTTGGGCCGTCACGTAATCGGTCAGGTCGGTTTTGGCCGGCGTTATCAGCGGAATCTTGTTGTAGCGGTCGATAAGCTTTTTGTAGGCGGCCTCGGCACCTACCTGGTCGAGGCTTTGCACGATGCTGGGGCGCAGGGCGGCCGTGAGGGCCGCTTCCGAGTTTTTGCGCAGCAGCTGGGTGGCCGCGTCTTTTTGGCTGCTGGTGGCCAGGGCCACGGCATCAGTGAGGGTAAGGTTCTTCACCGCATCCAGGAAAATGGTTTTGGCCTGGGGCGCGGCAGCCTCGGCGGCGCGGTTGAGCAGGTTGGTTACCTGGTCGACGGCAAACTTGCCACCCGGCAGTGCCCCTAGGGTAGTAGCTACCAGCTGGGCGTCGGGCGGAAAACCGATGCGGATATCATCGTTGAGGCTGAACCCGTCGGGCTCCGAAGCAAACTGCACGGCCTTGGTGACACCCGTGGTCAGGGCCTCGCGCAGGCCGGAAGCGGCCAGGTCCTGGGTAAGGGGAACCGGAGCGGGCGCGGGGGCCGCCGGGGCGGCAGCGGCGGTGGTTTTGGTCGTGGTAGTTGTCTTTTTAGCCGGGGCAGTAGTTTTCTTGGTCGTGGTGGTTTTGGTGGTTTTTTTGGTCGTAGCCGGCTTTTTAGTTTGGGCCAGGGCAGGAACGGCAGCCAGCAGGGCGGCCGCGAGTAGCAAATTTTTCATTAGGGAGAGAGGAAATAACGCAAGCCAGCAAACCAGATGGCCGGTGCGGCTGTCTGATACTACCGCGCAAAGGTGCCTACAAAACCTTGCCAAATTTCCCGCCCCGCTTCTTATGGACGTTGAAATCATGACCATCGGCGACGAACTGCTCTACGGGCAGGTGGTCGATACCAATTCGGCCTTTATGGGCCAGCAACTCGGGCGCCTGGGCTTGCGCGTGCGCCAGATAACGAGCGTGAGCGACCAGGCCGACGAGATTGTGGCGGCCCTCGACCAGGCCCGGCAGCGCGCCCGCGTCATTCTGACCACCGGCGGCCTAGGCCCCACCAAAGACGACTTGACCAAGCACGTGCTGGCCCGCTACTTCGGCCGCGAGCTGGTGCTGCACGAGCCCACGCTGCGCCACGTGGAGGAGATTTTTCGGCGCTTCAACCGCCCCATGCTCGACGTGAACCGCCAGCAGGCCCTGGTGCCCGAAGGCACGGAGGTGCTGCACAACGCCGTGGGCACCGCGCCCGGCATGTGGCTGGAAGACCAGGGCACGGTGTTCATCAGTATGCCCGGCGTGCCCTTTGAGATGAAGCGCCTGATGCAGGACGAGGTGCTGCCCCGCCTGCAACGCAAGTTCGACCTGGCCCCCATCGAGCACGTGGTGGTGATGACGGCGGGCCTAGGGGAGTCGTTTCTGGCCGAGAAAATAAAGGACTGGGAAGCCGCCCTGCCGCCCCACGTGAAGCTGGCCTACCTGCCCAGCCTGGGCAGCGTGCGCCTGCGCCTCACTGGCCAGCCCGACGGCCAGCCCGACTTGCGCGGCCGCATGCTGGCCCTGCTGCCCGAGCTGCGCGCCCGCATCGGCAGCTACATTTTTGCCGAGGAAGACTCGCCACTCGAAGTAGTGGTGGGCCAGCTGCTGCAAGCGAAAGGGTGGCAGCTCGGCACCGCCGAAAGCTGCACCGGCGGCGCCGTGTCCCAGCGCCTTACCAGCGTGCCGGGTAGCTCGGCCTACTTCCGGGGCAGCGTGGTGGCCTACGACAACGACCTCAAGGAGAGCCTGCTGGGCGTGAATGCCGAAACCCTAGGCACCCACGGCGCCGTGAGCGAAGCCACCGTGCGCGAGATGGCCGAGGGCGCCCGCGCCCGCCTGGGCTGCGACGTGGCCCTGGCTACCAGCGGCATTGCCGGGCCCGGCGGCGGCACGCCCCTCAAGCCGGTGGGCACCATCTTCATCGCCTGCGCCACCCCTAGCGGCACCGTAAGCCGGCAAATCAGCATTGACCGCGGCCGCCAAACCAACATCGAGTATACCACCCAGGCCGTGCTCATTTTGCTGTGGCAGCAGCTGGCCGGCCACCAGGAAGCTAGCCTGCTAAAGGTGTGAAAATGCATTACCCTAAGTGCCCCTAGGGCCTGATGGGTCTACAAAAGCGCCGACAGAACTATGAATAGCAGTTATAGTTCTTTCGGCGCTTTTGCAGGCCCATTAAGCCCTAGGCCAGCTGTAGCGCCGGCTCGGCCACTGGGCTGGCTAGCAGGGGCGCGCCGGCCAGTATTTCGGGGCTGGCGGCGGGGGCGTACTTCTCGAAGTTGGTCACGAACTTGCGCGCCAGCGTAGCGGCGGCCTGGTCGTAGGCGGCTTTGTCGGCCCAGGTGCGGCGCGGGTCGAGCAGGTCGGTAGGCACGCCGGGCACGGCGCCGGGCATCTGCACCCCGAATACCGGGTGGGGACGAAATTTCACTTCGGCGAGCTGGCCGGTGAGCACGGCCGTAAGCAAGGCGCGGGTGTGGCGCAGCTGCATGCGGTGGCCCACGCCGTAGCCGCCGCCCGTCCAGCCGGTGTTCACGAGCCACACCTGCGCGGCGGGATTTTCATCGAGCTGGCGGCCGAGCAGCTCGGCGTAGCGGGTGGGGTGCAGGGGCAGAAACACCGCCCCGAAGCACGCCGAAAACGTGGCCTGCGGCTCCAGAATACCCATTTCGGTACCCGCTACCTTAGCCGTGTAGCCACTCAGGAAGTGGTACATGGCGTGGCTCTTATCGAGGCAACTCAGGGGCGGCAGCACCCCGGTAGCATCGGCCGTGAGAAAGAAGATGTGCCTAGGGGCCGGCCCTACGCTAGGCCGGGCGACGTTCGGGATATAGTCGATGGGATACGCCGTGCGCGTGTTTTCCGTTACCGATTTGTTGGCGTAGTCCACGGTGCGGGTGCCGGGCACGAAGCGCGTGTTCTCCACAATGGCCCCGTAGCGGATGGCCTGCCAGATTTCCGGCTCCTTCTCCTGGGCCAGGTCGATGACCTTGGCGTAGCAGCCGCCCTCGAAGTTGAAGAGGCCACCCTCGCCCGGCAGCCAGCCGTGCTCGTCGTCGCCGATGAGGTGGCGGTGGGGGTCGGTGGAAAGCGTGGTTTTGCCGGTGCCCGAGAGGCCGAAGAAAATGGCCGCATCGCCCGCGGCGCCCACGTTGGCCGAGCAGTGCATGGGCAGCGTATCGTGCTGGGTGGGCAGCAGGAAATTGAGCACCCCAAAAATGCCCTTCTTCATCTCGCCCGCGTAGGCCGTGCCACCAATCAGCAGCACCTTTTTGCTGAAATTGAGAATAGCGAAGTTTTTCTGCCGGGTGCCATCCACGGTCGGGTCGGCCTCGAAGCCAGGGGCGCAGATGATGCTAAAGTCAGCCGCCCAGCTGGTATCGGCACCCGCCTCGGGCCGCAGAAACAGATTGCAACAGAACAAGTTGTGCCAGGCCAGCTCATTGACGATGCGCAGCTTGAGCTGGGTGGCGGGGTGCGCCCCGGCGTAGGCCTCACGCACGAACAACTCCTTGCCCGCGAGGTAAGCCACCATTTTCTGCTGCAGTTGGTCGAACTGCTGCGGGTCAAAAGCCAGGTTGATGTCGCCCCACCACACGCTAGCGGCCGTCAGCTCATCGCGCACGATAAAGCGGTCCTTGGGCGAGCGGCCCGTGAACTGGCCGGTGTCGCACATCAGCGCGCCGGTATCGGTGAGGGTACCCTCGCCCCGGCGCAGCGCCGCCTCCACGAGGGCCGCGGGCGGCAGGTTGAGGTGAGCTTCCGGGGGAAGGTGCGCGAACCCTAAGGGTTGCAGGCGGCTTGAGGTAGCGTGGCGCATAGGCATGAGGGGATGGCTAAGTGACCTGATGTGGGCGAAGTGTTTCTATCAAAATGCGAGAGCCTTTTGGCAAAAAGGACCAAGGCCCGCAAGCTGGGTGGGATAAGCGGAGGACGCTAGCAAACTTACGACAGCGAATCGAATCAATTAGCGAATTTTCGCTAATTGATTCGATTCGCCTTGACGCCTTATCTTTGCCCGGCCGCAAAAAGTAGTCTGCGGTGGCAGCAAAGGCCTTTTTATTGTTTTTTAGCTGCTCAAACTTTTTATGCGCTGGCTGAGCAACCGGCCGTTTTACGTCACCCCTCATGCTTACCCACGGCCAGATTGTGCGCCTGATTTTTGGCCTGAAGCTGCGCGAGCTGCGCCAGGAGCGGGGCCTGAGCCCGGCCGAGCTGGCCCGCCGCTGCGAGGTGAGCGTGAGCTACCTCAACGAGATTGAGAAGGGCAAGAAGTATCCTAAGGCCGATAAGATACTGGCTTTCAGCAAGGGCCTAGGGGTGCGCTACGACCAGCTGACGGCTACCACGCTGCCGCGCCGCCTCGAGCCCATTGCCGACTTGCTGCAGTCGCAGGTGCTGCAAGAGTTTCCGCTGGAACTGTACGGCCTGGAGCCGGCCCGGCTGTTTGACATGATTGCCACGGCGCCAACCAAGGTGATGGCCTTTATCAGCACGCTCATCGAGATTGCCCGCAACTACGAGCTGCGCCAAGAGCAGTTTTTGGTGGCCGCGCTGCGCGCCTACCAGGAGATGCACGACAACTACTTCGAGGACCTGGAGCAGGCGGCGCGGGCGTTTGGAGCCCGCCACCAGCTCGACCCCGCCGCGCCCCCCGACCCGGCCGCGCTCGAAGCCATCCTGACCCAGGAGTACGGCTATACCATCGACCGCACCACGCTGGCCGCGCACCCCGTGGCGGTGGCGCGGCGGCTGCGCTCGGTGTTTCGGCCTGCCACCAACACGCTGCTGCTGCTGCCCACCCTCAGCCGGGGCCAGCAAAACTTTGTGCTGGGCCGCGAGCTGGGCTTCCAGTACCTGCGCCTCACCGAGCGGCACTACGCCAGCCCTAACCCGCTGGAAGTGCGCTCGTTTGAGGAGGCGCTGAACAATTTTCAGGCCTCCTACTTTGCCAGTGCCCTGCTGCTGGCCGAGGAGCAGCTGGTGCCTGACCTGCGCGCGCTGCTGGCGGCGCCCACCTGGCAGCCGGCGGCGCTGCCCGCCCTGCTGGCGCGCTACGCCGTGAGCCCCGAGCTACTGATGCAGCGCCTCACCACCTTGCTGCCCAAGCACTTCCATCTGAGCGACGTATTTTTTCTGCGCTTCGACCAGGCTACGGTGGCCGCCCCGTACAAGCTCACCAAGCAGCTGCACCTGGGCGGGCGGCACCGCTCGCACGGGCGCGGCCTGCACGAGCACTACTGCCGCCGCTGGGTGGGCCTGCGCCTGCTGGCCGAGGGCCGCGCCAATGCGTTTTCGGCCGGCACTACCCTGGTGCTGCCCGGCGCCCAGCGCTCGCAGTATTTGGGCACTGCCGATGAGTACCTGTGCTTGTCGCTGGCCCGCGTGGGGGCCGCCCACGAGCCGGCCATGAGCGTGACCGTGGGCCTGCGCTGCGACGACAACCTGCGCCAGCAAGTCAGCTTCTTGGCCGACCCAGCCCTGGCCAGCGTGGTAGTAAACGAAACCTGCGAGCGCTGCCTGCTGCCCGACTGCACGGTGCGCGCCGCGCCGCCCACCCAGGCGCAGCACGCCGCCGAGCGCGCCACCTTCGAGGCCGCCGTCGAGGCCCTGGTGCGGGGCGAGGGCCTAGGGGATGCCTAGGCCCCAATGCGGCTATAACCTGCGCGGTATGGGCTGCGTATGAGCGCGGCAACCCGCCCACCTGGCAGGCCCGGCAAGCTGGCACGACTTGTGTTAAGCTCAACCGTTTCTGCTGGCTACCTTGCTTAGGGCCGGGGAAACGTCCTTATTTTTTACCTCTAAGTATTTTTATGAAAAAATTATTGCTCCTCGCGGCGGCTGGCCTACTGGCTGGCTCGGCCCAGGCCCAGTCGCTCAAGTTCGGCCTCAAGGCCGGCGCCAACCTCTCGAACCTGTCCGGCAACCTCACCAACCAGGACCAGTACAAAAACCGCTTTGGCTTTCAGGGCGGCGTGATGCTCAATATTGGCTTGGTTGACAAGGACTTCTTCTCGATTCAGCCCGAGGTGCTGTACTCGCAGAAAGGCTTCCGCTACGCCGACCAGTCCTTTACGGTGCTGGGCAACACCTACCGCAACAGCGGCAACGTACGCTACGACTACCTCGACGTGCCGGTGCTGCTGAAAATCAAAACCCAGGGCGTTTTCTTCGAGGCCGGCCCGCAGTATAGCTACTTGATGAACATCACGACCAACCGCCAGCAGACGCTGAATGGCAATGTGCAGGGCACGGCTGGCTCGGGCACCAGCAACCTCGACAACGTGAACCGCAACGAGCTGGGCTACGCCGCCGGCCTGGGCTTCCAGGCCAACCAAGGCTTCCTGATTGGCGTGCGCTACAACGGCGCGTTCACCGATTTTGCCAAGGACGGCTATAGCAACAACGAGTTCCGCAACGCCCGCAACTCGGCTTTCCAGGCCTACATCGGCTTCTTGCTGGGGGGCAAATAAGGGTACCTGAGCTAAAAGGCAACCAAAAGGGCCGCTTCTCCGCTGGGAGGGGCGGCCCTTTTGGCTGGCCGCGGCTGTAATGAGTCAGCCCCTTGATGCGAAGTAAGCCCTAGGGGCGGCAGGTTTTAGCCGCCGTGCTTAGGTTGCGGCTGCTTTTCACCTTTTCTACCCGCTGGCTATGGGACTATTCGATTTCATTCACAACGAGCTGCTGGAGCTGATTGAGTGGGTAGATGCGTCTACCGACACCGTTATCTGGAAATTTCCCGACCGCGACAACAACCTCAAGAACGGGGCCCAGCTCACGGTGCGCGAGTCACAGGTGGCTATTTTGCTCGACCAGGGCCGGGTGGCCGACGTGTTTGGCCCCGGCCGCCACGAGCTGAGCACGCCCAACCTGCCGGTGCTCACCACGCTACGGGGCTGGAAGTACGGCTTCGACTCGCCGTTCAAGGTGGATGTGTATTTCGTATCGACCCGGCAGTTTACCAACCTCAAGTGGGGCACGCCCAACCCGGTTATTTTGCGCGACCCCGAGTTTAAGCAGGTGCGGGTGCGGGCGTTCGGCACGTTTGCGCTGCGCGTGCGCGAGGCCGCCAAGTTCCTGACCGAGTTTGCCGGTACCAACCCCGTGGTGCGCATCGGCGACGTGGAGGGGCAGCTGCGCTCGGCCATCGTCAATAAATTCTCGGACACGCTGGCCGAAGCCAACGTATCGGTGCTCGATTTAGCACGCAACTACCAGGAGCTGGGCGAGCGCCTGCGCCCGCTGCTGCAAGACGATTTTGGGGCCTACGGGCTGGAGCTGACGCGCTTTTACCTCGAAAACGCCAGCTTGCCGCCCGAGGTAGAGGCGTTCCTCGACAAGACCACTCAGCTGGGCATGGCCGGCGACATGGCGCGCTTTCAGCAGTTTCAGGCGGGGCTGGCCGTGGAGAAAGCGGCCGAGCAGCCGAGCGGCGTGGGCGGGGCGGCCGTGCTACTAGGGGGCCTGGGCTCGATGCTGAACGCAACCGCCGCACCCACGCCCCCCGCGCCCGGCCCCGACCGCGCCCAAACCATGCAACTCCTGCGCGAGCTGGGCCAGCTCAAGGCCGAGGGGGTGCTGACGGAAGAGGAGTTCAACGCCAAAAAAACCGAGCTGCTGGCCCGCCTCTAAGCTCGCCCCGCCCATGGATGCCGCTACCGAAAGCGCCCTACGCCAGCTGCGCACCGAGGATTTGCTGCGGGCGCCCTGCGCCACGTGCGGCTCGCAGCTCACGTTTCGGGCCGAAACCCAGCAGCTGGCGTGCGGCCACTGCGGGGCCACGCAGCCCCTGGCCTTCACCCGCACTAAGCTCCAGGAGCATCCGCTCGGCCCGGCTGGCGTGGGCGCCGAGCTGCCCCCCGGCCGCGTGGTGGAGGAGCAGCTATTCTGCTGCCCCAGCTGCGGGGCGCGCACCCGCGTCAGCGCCGAGCAGCCCACGCTGAGCTGCGGCTTCTGCGGCAGCCGGGCCATCAACCCCGAGGCCCAGCGCACCCGCCTGATTGCGCCGGCCGGGGTGCTGCCGTTCCGGCTGGGGCGCGAGGCGGCCCTAGGGGTGTTTCAGCGCTGGATTGGCAGTAAGTGGCTGGCGCCAAGCGACCTGCCGGCCGGCGCCGTGCTGGATAATCTGCACGGCATCTACCTGCCCTTCTGGACGTTTGATGCCCAGGCGCACTCGGCCTGGCACGGCGAGCGGGGCACGCATTACTACGTGACCGTGACGGGCACCGACGGCCAGGGCCGCCAAACCACGCGCCAGGAGCGGCGCACCCGCTGGAGCTACGAAAGCGGCACCCGCCAGCAGTTTTACGACGACGTGCTAGCCGCGGCCTCGCGCAGCCTGGCCCCGCAGCAGCCGTACCTGGCCGAGGTGCAGCAGTACCAGTTGGCGGAAGTAGTGGACTATGACCCGCGCGTGCTGCTGGGGTGGGAGGCCGAAGTGTATAGCATCGACCTGCACGACGGCCTGGCGCAGGCCCGCCGCACCGTGCGGGCCTGGGAGCAGGAGGCCTGCGCCGAGGCCCTAGGGGGCGACGAGCAGCGCAACCTGCAGGTGCGCACGACCCTTAGCAACGAGTCGTTCAAGCACTTGCTGCTGCCGCTGTGGCTATGCGCCTACGTGTACCGGGGCAGGCTCCACCACTTTCTCATCAACGGCCAAACCGGCAAAATCAGCGGCTCGCGCCCTACCTCCGCCTGGAAGGTAGCGCTCTTGGTGCTGCTGGGCCTGGTGCTGCTAGCGGCGGCGTACTGGGCGTGGCAGCAGTATGGCGGTAGGTAGGGTACCCTCGGGACATTAGAGCGCCCGCGTATAAGCTGAGCTAGGATTGTGAGCGTGCCTGCGTAGTGGCTGCAAAATTTAATTGCGCTACCTAGTAATACTTGGCGGGGCACGCTGGTAATTAGGGGCGCAACTCATTGCTAACCGCCCGTGCGCCACTCTATTGCTTCACTTTGGTCGGCAGGTCGGACACACGCATTCTAATCGCATCGGCGGGCTTGCTTTTTTTGTATCATTTTCTGGCCCAACTCTTTGCTATTCTGCACCACCTTAGGGCCCTGATAGGAGTCGGCGCGGCGCTCGGCGGTTTTCGCGCGGATGGTTTTGGCCTGGGCGGGCGTGGGGTTGCGCGGCGCGGCGGCGGGCGTAGTTTGGGCGCGGGCGGGCTGCAGCAGGGTAGCCAGGGCCAGGCTACCAGCCAGGGAGAGCATCACTTTCATAAGAGGGACCAAGAGCTGTTTGTACCTTGATAATGACAAACATACACCCCATCTTGGCAGAAATTTACTCACCCACTGATGCTGCTAGCGGGCGCCTATTGGGCCTGGCAGCAATATGGGAGCCGGTAAGTATCCCTAGGACATTCCACATGCAAATGGGCCACGTTAAGCAATAAAAAGGCGACTTTTATAGCTTAAATATCTTTTAAGCATTTATTATAAAATAAACAAGCTTTTGTAACACTACCTCATATATGCTACGAATCAACCCGCGCTTTCAAGTAGGTTATCTGACTTTATCAGCACTACTAGTCGGGGCTGCCATTCTTCTTGGCTTTGATGCGTGGACTTCTATTTTAGTGGGCTTAGCTAGTTGGCTAGTTGCCTGTACCACTTACCCCGGGTTTGAGTTTAGCAAGGACGGGCTTCGCATGAGGGATTACCATGGTCTTTTCGGAATTAAAATCGGACGCTGGGAGAAAATACCACCAGTTGTTGGCGTTACTATCAAGCAGTTCTCCGAGATGATAAAAAACGATTCAAAATACAGTGCGGGTATTTGGAATTCGTCTTCGACTCGTCATGCGGAATTAATTGTAATGCTTTCCGTAAAACATTCTACAAACGGCATAATTATGGGCCGTTTTTCAATAGATAAGCCCGAACAAGCAACGGAGTTTGCTAATCAGCTTGCTGAACGCTTTAAAGTACCCGTTAATTCGTATTTGTCTAATGAGTAATTCACTGTGCTATGAATTACCTCACAGCGCCGTATCCAGCACGTCGTCGCCGTCGTCGGCCAGGGTTTTGGCCAGCCGGCCGATGTTGAGGCTGCGGGCCGAGGCGTCGAAGATTTCGCGGTAGGTGCCACGCTGCTCGTAGAGCTGCCCGTGGGTGCCGTGCTCCACCACTTCGCCCTTTTTAAGGACGTAGATGCAGTCGGAATCGAAGATTTGGGCCAGCGAGTGCGAGATGATGACCACCGTGCGGCCCTGCTTGATGGCGTCGAGCGAGTTCTTAATCTGCTCGGTGGCGATGGCGTCGAGGCTGGCGGTAGGCTCGTCGAGGAAGATGATGGGCGGATTTTTGAGGAACAGCCGGGCAATGGCGATGCGCTGCTGCTGCCCGCCGCTGAGCTGCTGCGCGTCGCTGCCATAGCCTAGGGGCAAGTCCAGAATCTGCTGGTGCAGGTAGGCCTGGCGGGCAGCCGCCTCGATGTCGGCCTGGGTAGCCCGGAAGTTGCCGTAGCGGATGTTCTCCTCGATGGTACCCTTGAAAATGTGATTTTTCTGGAGCACCAGGCCAATGTGCTGGCGCAGGTAGTGCAGGTCGTAATCGCCTAGGGGGTGGCCATCGAGCAAGAGCTGGCCGGCGTTGGGGCGGTAAAACTCGCAGAGCAGGTTGAGCACCGTGCTTTTGCCGGCGCCGCTGAGGCCCACCAGCGCCGTGGTGCGGCCGGCCTCGATGGTCAGGCTCACCCCGCGCAGGGCGCTGGTGCCGCTGGGATACGTGAAATCGACGCGGCGCAGTTCGAACTGCCCGCGCAACTGGGCGGGGCGCAGGCGGCCGGGCCGTTCGGCCTGGTCCTGGGCGTCGAGGATGCTGAAGAAGCCCTCGGCGTAAGTCAGCGCCTCATTCATCTCGTCGTAGATGCGGTGCAGCTGGCGGATGGGGGCCGACACGTTGTTGAACAGCAGCACGTGAAACATGATGGCGCCGATGCTCATTTGGCCGGCCAACACTAGGTAGGCCGTGAGTACGATAATAGCCACTACGCCAATCTGTTCCACAAACGTCTTCACGCCGTCGTAGCGGAAGTTGGTTTTGCGGGTTTGCAACTGGGCCTCCTCCAGGCGGTCCTGCACGGCCAGCTGCTTGTCGGCCTCGTAGTCTTCGCGCACGAAGCTCTTGATGACAGTAATGTTGTCAATCAAACTCAACAGGCCGTGGTTTTTTTCCTCGCGCAGGCCGCGCAGCCGGCGCCGGGTACCGTTGAGGCGGTCGGCCTGGCGGTAGCTCAGCCAGAAGTACACCGGCAGCACCCCTAGGGCCACCAGCCCCACCCAGCGGTTGGCCACGAACATGACCACCAGCGCCACCAGGGCGTTGGCAAACAGCGGCAGAATATCGATAAAGAAGTTCTGCACCAGCTTCATCAGGCTCTCCACGCCCCGGTCGATGCGTGTTTGCAAGCGCCCGGCCTGGTTGCCGGCATCAGTGAAGTAGCCGAGCTGGTAGCTGAGCAGCCGCAGCACCGCCGTTTCGGAAAGGGCGCCCGACACGCTGATGCGGATTTTCTCGCCGAAGTACTTCTGGCCGAAGGTGATGCCGGCGTTGAGAATTTCCTTGCCCAGCAAGATGACGCTCACCCACAGCAGCAGGTGCCAGCCCTGCGCCAGGCCCTGGCCGCTGCTCAGCAGCCGCTGCACCGTGTCTACGGTGTAGCGCAGGGCAAACGGATTGACCTGGGCGGCCAGCGAGCCCACCAGCGTAAGCAGCAGCGTGGCGATAACCAGCGGGCGGTAGGGCCGCACGAAGGGCAGCAGGCGCTTGATAATTTCCCAAAGACTCATGCACAAATACCATTTTTAATTTCATTGCCTTTCATCCGCTGGCCCGGCCCTAGGGCCGCAGCTAGACGCTGGCTATCAGCTACACGCGCGGCGGGGCACTGGGGTTGTGAAAGGGCCCACCCGGCGAATGCAGCGGGGCCACCGTCGATGACCGGGGTAAGGACACGTACTTTTTTGCGGCACCCGGCAGTTAGTACCCCGGCAGCAGGGCGCTGCCCGCGGGGCCCGGCCCTGCGCATCCTGGTTTCTTTTGCTGCCAAAACCCATGTTGCGAACTGCCGTCTCCTTTTGCCTGCTGGCTTTGCTGGCCCTGCCCCTCGCCCCGGCCCACGCCCAACCCACCTGGTGGTTCTGGCTTTCGAAGCCCGAGCGCCACGGCAGCCGCAAGATGGCGGGCGACTTCCGGCCGGTGTACGGCACCTACCGCCTGCACAGCCACGAGCGCGCCGCCCGGCGCACCATGCCCGGCAACTTTAAACCCAACTACGCCTCGTACCGCTACCACAGCCGCGAGCGCAGGGGCTTCTTCAGCTTCCTGCATTTTGGCAAGCGTAAGCCCGGCGTCACGTATCGCCGCCAGGCGGGCTCGCCCAGCCACGCCGCACCGCGCCGCTCGCGCACCACGCTCTAGGGGCCACTTGGGCCCTAGGGGGCGGCAGCCGCCCCGCCCCGCTGCCATCTATTGGGTTCTTGACTTATCCTAACCACCGCATCCGTTATTGCCTGTTATAAAAAAAGCCCCGGCCGCTTGGCCGGGGCTTTTTGCGTGAGGCAGCGAGCACTTAGCTCTGCGAGGTCTTCGACTTGATTTTCAGGTCGCCGTCCTTGGCTTTGAACTTGCCGTCGGCGCCTTCGGGGCGCATGCCGTGGTGGCGGCGCTCCTCGCGCATGGCGGTGTACTTGCCAAACTGGTCGGGGGTGAGCACGGCTTTCAGCTGCTCGTCGTATTTGGCGCGGTTGGCTTGCATTTGCTGGCGCAGCTGCTGGCGGTCGGGGCTAGCCGAGGCGGTGGCGTGCATAGCCTGCATGTCTTGGGCGCGCTGCTGCATTATCTGCGCCACCTTGGCCGACTGGTCGGCGCTGAGGCCCAGCTTCTTGCTGAGGCGCTGGGTTTGGTGGGCCGCCATTTCCTGGGGCGAGTGCTGGCGGCGCGGGCCGGGACCCTGGGCAGCAGTGGTTTGGGCCGAAGCCACGCCGAAGGTGAGCGAGAGGGCAGCCAGCAGGGGCAGGGCGGTTTTCGAGAAGGATTTCATGAGTGTTGGAAGCAGAAAAAAGGAGAGAAAAGCGGAATAGAACTAGCCGGCCGGGGCGGGCCACCAACCAGCGGCCTGCTACCCGTTTTGCAAATGCCCGGCCACAAACCGGCGCCCCAGGGCCACTGCCGACGAGCGCCCGCACTTTGCCGACGAAGCTGACTAAAGCCCAGCCCTAGGCGGTAGTTTACGCGTAAAAGGGAGCAGTTCCCTCCCTTCTGCTGGCCGATGGCAACTGTACGCGTTCAGGGCTCTCCCACCGCTTTTCGGCTGGGCGGAGCAGTTTTTTCGCTCGTTGGCGCCCTGCTGCTGGTGCTGGCCTGGCACCTCACGCAGCAGCAGCGGCAATTTCGGGCCGGGGCTAGTACTGCCCAGGGGGTGGTGGAGGGCCTAGGCCGCGACACCCACCCGGGGAATGGCGGCCGCTCCACTACTGCCTTTATCCTGCTGGTGCGCTTCTCCGATGCCAAGGGCAACAGCTACCAGATAGTAGGCACGGCGGGGGCCAGCCGCCCGGCCAGCTACCAGGTGGGCCAGCGCGTGACGGTGTACTACGACCCCGCGCGGCCCTGGGATGGCCAGCTGGGCGGCTTTCTGGGCCAGGGCATGAAGCTAACCTTCGCGTGGGGATTTGGGTTAGTGATGACGGGCGTGGGGCTGCTGTGCCTGCGGCTGAGCAGCCCAGCCAACCGACCGGCCTAGGGGGTGTCGTCCGCCCGAGGCTCGTAGCCCGGGCCGCCCGGGCGCCGCGCTACCTTTGCGCCGTAGTTCTACCCCCATCCCTCCCACCCCCCCCCACTTTTTCCTGCCCTTATTTATGGCCCGATTGGAAATGACCATGCCCAAGATGGGCGAATCCATTATGGAAGGCACCGTGCTCAAATGGCTAAAGCAAGTCGGCGACGTGATTGAGCAAGACGAGTCGGTGCTGGAAGTAGCCACCGACAAGGTGGACACTGAGGTGCCCGCCCTGCACGCCGGCACCCTGGCCGAGATACTGGTGCAGGAAGGCGACGTAGTGGCCGTGGGCGCGCCCATTGCCGTTATCAGCACCGATGCCAGCAACGGCCAGGAAACTCCTAGGCCCACGCCCGCCGAAAACGAGGACGACCTGGAGGAAGCCAGCGCCAACCCGCCCATGGCCGACCCCGACAACGTGCCCGACCTGCCGGTGGCGCCGCCCGATACCGACGGCGTGCCCTACCTGCCCGCGCCAGGCACGCCCATTGCGCCCGCGCCGGGCCAGCCGGCCGTGCTGCCCCCCGCCAGCCAGCAGGGCCCCGCCCCCGCCGACGAGCACCCCGTGCTGCCCGGCCGCTTCTACTCGCCCCTGGTGCTCAGCATCGCCCGCGAAGAAGGTATTGCCATGACCGACCTGGAGCGCCTGCCCGGCACCGGCCAGGAAGGCCGCGTCACTAAAAAGGATATTCTGGACTACGTGGCCGCCGGCAAAAAACCGCTGGTGCCCCAGGCCGCCCCAGCCGCCCAGCCGACGCCCGCCCCCGCCCCGCAGCCCTCGGCCAACGGCCAGCAGGCCAAGGCGCCCAACGCGCCAGCCTCGCTTGATGCGCCGAAGCCCGCCCCTCGCCCCAGTGCTGCGCCGACGGCCCCTAGCCCTCGGCCGGCTCCCAAGCCCGCGCCCTCGGTATCGGGCGGACAGGAGCTGGTAGAGATGGACCGCATGCGCAAGCTGATTGCCCAGCGCATGGTGGATTCCAAGCGCATTGCGCCGCACGTGACGAGCTTCGTGGAAGCCGACGTGACGGAGCTGGTGAACTGGCGCAACCAGCACAAGGACGTCTACAAGCAGCGCACGGGCGAAAACCTGACGTTTACCCCGCTTTTTGTGCACGCCGTGGCCCGCGCCATTCAGGACTACCCGGCCATCAACGTGTCGGTTGATGGCGACTACATCATCAAGAAGCGCGACATCAACATTGGCGTGGCCGTGGCCCTGCCCAGCGGCAACCTTATCGTACCCGTCATTCACAACGCCGACCAGCTCAACCTCAACGGCCTGAGCAAGAAGGTAAACGACCTGGCCAACCGCGCCCGCCAGAACAAGCTCAAGCCCGAAGACCTGGAGGGCGGCACCTACACGCTGAGCAACGTGGGCTCGTTTGGCAACGTCATGGGCACGCCCATTATCATGCAGCCGCAGGTGGCCATCCTGGCCGTGGGCGCCATCAAGAAGAAGCCCGCCGTGATTGAAACGCCCCAGGGCGACCTGATTGGCGTGCGGCAGTTTATGTTCCTCAGCCACAGCTACGACCACCGCGTGGTCGATGGCTCCCTAGGGGGCATGTTCGTGCGCCGCGTGGCCGACTACCTCGAGCAGTTCGACCCCAATACGGCGGTGTAGCGCTGCCGCCGCGTATTTATCCAGAACGTCATGCTGAGCCTGCCGAAGCATCTCTACCACGCCGTATCGTACGGTAGAGATGCTTTGGCAGGCTCAGCATGACGTTCTTTTTTAACGCTTTACCCTCACCATGAAAAATATCCTATTCCTGCTGGTCCTCGCCATCTCGGCGGGCCTCAATATCTTTCTCTACCAGCGCTTCACGGCGGCCAGCCAGGCCCAAAAAGTAGCCGAGCAGCACTTCGCCGACTGCCAGCAGGTGACGTTTCAGCTGCAAAACCAGCTGAGCACGGAGGAAAGCAAAGCCAGTACTGCCGGCGCCAAGAAGCCCTAGGGCCCCCAGCAGCCACCAAGTCTGACCCACCCAAAAAAGCCCGGCCACGTGAGTGTGGCCGGACTTTTTTAGGAGCGGGTGTTACTATAGCAATGCTTTGTCGCCGAGCACCAGGAACATGAAGGCGTACTGCCGGGATACGTCGTGCAGGGCCTTGAAGCGGCCCGAGGCGCCGCCGTGGCCGGCTTCCATGTCGGTGTGCAGCAGCAGCAGGTTGTGGTCTTGCTTGGTGGCGCGCAGCTTGGCTACCCACTTGGCGGGCTCGAAGTACTGCACCTGCGAGTCGTGCAAGCCGGTGGTAACGAGCAGGTTGGGATAGTTCTGGGCCTTCACATTGTCGTAGGGCGAGTACGAGAGCATATAGTCATAGGCGGGCTTGTTGGCGGGGTTGCCCCACTGCTCGTACTCGCCGGTGGTGAGCGGAATGCTGGCATCCGACATGGTCGTAACTACATCCACGAACGGCACGGCCGCGATAACGCCCTTGTAAAGGTCGGGCCGCAGGTTGATGACCGCACCCATGAGCAGGCCGCCCGCGCTGCCACCTTCGGCGAAGAGCTTGGCGGGCGAAGTGTAGTGGTTTTTGATGAGGTATTCCGAGCAGTCAATAAAATCGGTAAACGAGTTCATCTTGTGCATCATGCGGCCGTCCTCAAACCACTGGCGGCCCAGTTCCTGCCCGCCCCGGATGTGGCAGAGCGCGTAGGCAAAGCCGCGGTTGAGCAAGCTCAGGCGGGCGCTCGAAAAGGTGGGGTCCATGGAGTAGCCGTAGCTACCGTAGGCGTATTGCAGCAGCGGCCCCTGCCCGTTTTTGTGAAAGCCCTTCTTGTAGACAATCGCCACGGGCACCTGCTTGCCGTCGCGGGTGGTCACGAACTTGCGCTCCGTCACGTAGTCGTTCTTGTTGAAGCCGCCTAGCACCGGCTGCTCCTTGAGCAGCGCCAGCTTGTGGGTGGCCATATTGTAGTCGTAGGTGCTGGTGGGCGTCGTAAACGAGGTGTAGATGATGCGCAGCGTGGGCGTGTCGAACTCGGGGTTGGCCCCTAGGTAGGTAGTATAGGCCAGTTCCCGAAAATCGACCGTGTGGCCAATCTGGTCTTTGAAGTTGATGACCCGCACCTGCCGGATGCCTTCCTCGCGCTCGTTTAGCACCAGGTGGTTCTTAAACAGCTCCATGCCTTCCAAAAACACGTCTTCGCGCTGCGGAATCACTTCCTGCCACTGGCCGCGGTCGGTGGCGGCCAGCGGGGCGGCCATCACCCGGAAGTTGGGCGCCTCCCAGTTGGTGAAGATGTAGAACTTGCCGTTGGCGTCCTGCACGTCGTAGAGCAAGTCGGGCGTGCGCGGCGCAAATACCTTAAACTCGCCCCTAGGGGTAGTGGCGTCGAGGTAGCGGTACTCCGACGAGAACGCGCTGCTCAGCTCAATGCCCAGGTACTTCTTCGACTTGGTGCGGCTCACGTCCAGGCCAAACGTATCGTCCTTCTCCTCGTACACCAGCACGTCCTGCGCCGGGTCGGTGCCCAGGGTGTGCCGGTACACCTGGTAGGACAGCAGGGTCGTTACGTCCTTCTTGGCGTAGAAAACCGTCTGGTTATCAGCGGCCCACACGGCATGGCCACTGGTGTTGGCTATTTTCTCGGGGTAGAGCTGCCCGGTTTTCAGGTTCTTGAAGCGCAGCGTGTACAAGCGCCGGCTCACGGTATCCACGCCGTAGGCCAGCAGCTCGTTGTTGTCGCTCACGGTGGCGCCGCCTACGGCAAAATAGCTGTGCCCCTGCCCCAGCTGGTTGCCGTTGAGCATCACCTCCTCGGTGGCTTGCAGGCTGCCGGGCTTGCGGCAGTAGAGCGGGTACTCGCCGCCGGTTTCGTAGCGGGTGTAGTAGTAGTAGCCGTTGTCGCGCACCGGCACGCTCTCGTCCTGCTCCTTGATGCGGCCCTTCATTTCCTGGTAGAGCTTGTCTTCCAGGCCCTTAACGGGCGCCATCTGCTGGTCGAAGTAGTTGTTTTCGGCCTTGAGGTAGTCGAGCACCTGCGGGTTTTCGCGCTCGTTGAGCCAGTAGTAATTGTCGGTGCGGGTGCCGTAGGGCGACACTAATTGCTTGGCCTTGACGGCCGCAACGGGGGGCGTAAGCATGGCGGGGGGTGGGGTAGGCTGCTGGGCCAGGGCGGGTAGCGTGGCCCCTAAGCTGAGGCAGCAAAGCCAGAAAGTAGCAAGTGTTTTCATACGGGCAAGCAGTTGGTTGGCCAGCCCAAATAAAGCTAGAAAAACCTATTTTTCTTTATATTATTTGTCAGCACTTGCCAAAGCAAAGATTCGTGAAGTTGCTGGTTGAGTACACCCACCAAAATAAAGGAGTGGGGTATGGCGCAGGCTTTTAAATAGTAGCTGCTCATCAAAAGGCGGTCATGCTAAGCCCCGCGCCGCAACTCTACCAACTGTTGTTTAAACGGCGCGGTAGAGCTGCTGCGCGGGGCTTGGCATGACGACTGGCGGCGGGGTGCTACTACCCCTACTCCATTCCTTGCAGGCCTTGCTCCAGGGCGGCGATTTTTGCCTCGGCATCGGCCAGCTTCTGGCGCTCGCGCTCCAGCACGTCGGGCTTGGCGTTGGCCACGAACTTCTCGTTGCCCAGCTTCTTGTTTACCGAGTCGCGGAAGCCTAGGGCGTAGGTCAGCTCTTTTTCGAGGCGGGCGCGCTCGGCGGCAACATCTACTTGGCCGTCGAGGGGCACGAAGAACTCGCTGCCGCTGGCCACGAAGCCCACGGCGGCAGCCGGCGCGGCCTGCACAAACGTCAGCTCGCTGAGGTTAGCCAGCTTGCTGATAAGCGGGGCGTAGGCCTGCACCAGAGCGGGGTCGTCGGTCTTCACGGCCAGGGCCACCTGCTTGGTAGGGCCAATGTTTTTCTGGTTCCGAATATTGCGCACGCCAGCCACAATCTCTTGGGCTTTCGCCATATCGGCCAGGGCCTCGGCCGCGCCGGCGGGCGCCGTCAGCACCGGCCAGTGGGCCACGCACACATAGTCGCGCGGGCCCCGCTCGGCCAGTTCGTGCCACAGCTCCTCCGTGATGAAGGGCATGAATGGGTGCAGCAGCTTGAGCAGCGTTTCCAGAAAATCGACGGTGCGGCGCAGCGTTTCGGGGTCGATGGGCGCCTGGTAGGCGGGCTTCACCATCTCCAGGTACTGCGAGCAGAAGTCGTCCCACACCAGCTTGTACACCGCCAGCAGGGCGTCGCTCATCCGGAATTTCTCAAAGTGCTCGTCGAGCGCGGCCACGGCCTCGGCCAGCTTGGCCTCAAACCACGCCACGGCCTGCGCGTTGGCGAAGCCTAGGGTGGCGTCGGGTTCCCAACCCTTCACCAGCCGGAAGGCGTTCCAGAGCTTGTTGGTGAAGTTGCGGCCTTGGTCAATCAGCTTCTGGTCGTAGAGTAGGTCGTTGCCGGCCGGCGACGAGAACAGCATGCCCGTGCGCACGGCGTCGGCCCCGAAGTCGCGGATGAGGTCGAGCGGGTCGGGCGAGTTGCCAAGCTGCTTGCTCATCTTGCGTCCTAGGGCATCGCGCACAATACCAGTCAGGTACACGTTGCGGAAGGGCACTTCCTGGCGGTATTCCAGCCCGGCCATAATCATGCGCGCCACCCAGAAAAACAGGATTTCGGGGGCCGTCACCAGGTCGTTGGTCGGGTAGAAATAGTTGATGTCGGCGTTGTCGGGGTCGTCGAACCCGTCGAACACCGAGATGGGCCACAGCCACGACGAAAACCAGGTATCGAGCACGTCCTCGTCCTGGCGCAGGTCGCTGGCTTGCAGCTCGTTGTTGCCGCTTTGCTCGCGCGCCAGCCCTAGGGCCTCCTCGGCGCTCAAGGCCACCACAAACGAGCCATCGGGCAGGTAGTAGGCCGGAATACGCTGGCCCCACCACAGCTGCCGCGAGATGCACCAGTCGCGCACGTTTTCCATCCACACCCGGTACATGTTCTTGAACTTGGGCGGGTGCAGCTTAATCGTGTCATTCTCCACCACTTCCAGCGCCGGCTTGGCCAGGTGCTCCATTTTCAGGAACCACTGCAAGCTCAGCTTGGGCTCAATTACGGCGCCGGTGCGCTCCGAGGTCTGGGCGATGGTGGCGTACTCCTCGATTTTATCGAGCAGCCCGGCCTCCTGCAAGTCCTTGGCAATGAGGCGGCGCACAGCAAAGCGGTCCATGCCCGCGTAGCGCGCGCCGGCCTGCTCGTTAAGCGTGCCGTCGTCGTTGAGCACGTCAATCACCGGCAGGTTGTGGGCCAGGCCGATTTCGTAGTCCACCAGGTCGTGGGCGGGCGTCACCTTCAGCGTGCCGGTGCCAAAGTCCACGGCCACGCGCTCATCGGTGATGATGGGCACCTCGCGGCCCACCAGTGGAATGCGCACCTGCTGGCCCACCAGCGCCGCGTAGCGCGGGTCGGTGGGATTCACAGCCACGGCCACGTCGGCCATGATGGTTTCGGGGCGCGAGGTGGCCACCGTGAGGTAGTGGCCGGGCTCGCTCACCAGCTCGTAGCGCAGGTGGAACATCTTGCCCTGCACGTCCTTAGCAATTACCTCCTCGTCGGAGATGGCGGTGCCGCCCTGGGGGTCCCAGTTCACCATGCGCACCCCGCGGTAAATCAGCCCTTTACGGTACAAATCCACGAACACGCGCAGCACAGCCTCAGTCAGCTTGGGCTCCATCGTGAAGCGGGTGCGGCTCCAGTCGCAGGAGGCGCCCAGCTGCTTGAGCTGCTCCAGAATGATGCCGCCGTACTTCTCCTTCCAGGCAAAGGCGTGCCCTAGGAACTCCTCGCGCGTGAGGTCTTTCTTATTGATGCCCTGCTCTTTGAGCATGGCTACTACCTTGGCCTCGGTGGCGATGCTGGCGTGGTCGGTGCCGGGCACCCAGCAGGCCTCCTTGCCCTGCATGCGGGCCCGGCGCACCAGCACATCCTGGATAGTATTATTGAGCATGTGCCCCATGTGGAGCACCCCCGTCACGTTGGGCGGCGGGATAACGACAGTATACGGCTGCTTCTTGGGGTTAACGTGGGCCTGAAAAAAGCCCTTTTCCTGCCAGCGCTGGTACCATTTGGCTTCTACGTCGGCGGGCGAATAAGTTTTGGCGAGGGACATATCTAGGTTTGGCGGCTACTAAGGGGCAAAAGTACAGCAGGCTGGGTTGGTGGTATAAGGCTCACCTGCTCTTTACTTTTGTTAGTGGCTTGGCCTGCTTGACAACATGACGAACCGAGAATTACGTAACTCGCTACTAGCACTATTGGCTTTAGAGTTTCGGCCTTATGGTTTTGTGCTTAATAAAGCACAGTCAATTTTCACTAAAAAGACAAATGATGGCACGAGGAAAATTTCAATTAATTTTCCTCGTGCGCAGCGAAAGCTGGGAAATCAATCCAGTAATGCTATTACGCAAAAATGTAGTAGAAGATATTTATCACAAGGCATCTTATTATGAAGTTAAATACCACAAAACAACCCCTACAATTGGTATTGCTTTAGAGAATTTTAATAATGATGGCAATCCATATCGTCTTCAGCTTGCTAGACAAGAAGATATTACTTTCTGTCACAACCGTTTAGCAGGCCTTTTTCAAAATGTTGCCATCCCATTTTTTGAGAAATATGACAGGCTGGATGAACTTGACAAAGAAGTAAATATAATCAGTAGAAAAAGCTTATTTTCCGGCCTTAAATACGAGGGAAACTTAGGAATTATTCTTGCTAAATTGGTCGATAATCCCAATTACTATAAACTAGAAGAGAAATATCGAGAATACTATCAGCAATTTTCTAATGGCTTTTATTTATCGGAGTACGAAGGTGTTGTTAAAATCCTAAAGAGTATTTAATGCCCCGCTCACCTTCCCCCACCCACCGCCACCCGCAACGGCCTACTGCTGCTCAACGGCCAGCCCACGGTCGAGAACCTGCTGGCGGCGTACAGCCGGGGCCTTTGCAAATCGCGGCTTTGCGGCAGCTGAATTTGGCGTGAACTTTGGGCACGCAACCACCGGCGGCCTAGGCCGGTCAGCTACTTCATAACCTCCTTTTCCATGGCAACACTTTTTCTCTCGAAATCTGTTCTCGCGCTGGCTGGCGGCGCCCTAGCCCTGGCTAGCTGCTCGCGCGATGAGGCCACCCCTAGCTCCGAAGCCAGCTACCGCCGCACGGTCGTGTACCTCGACCAAGCGCAGCCGGCCCGGCACGATACCACTTACCAAGCGTCCACGCTACAAGCCACGGCCAAGCTCGACGCCAAGTCCTGCGTCGTCTTTCTGCAAGCCGCTACCGGCAAAGCGGGACTGGCTTTCGGCGTTCCGCGGGCGCAGCTGACGCCCGGCTTCGTGGGCAGCTACGCTTTCCGGGCGCCCATCAATCCCGGCCAGGGCCCTAACTACCGCTACTGGGTGAATACCGCCAACGACCCATCGGGCAGCAACTCCTGGACCTACGAGAGCTGGTGGCTGACTTCCACGGGTGCGGTGACGGGCGCCCTAGACATCACCGCCTACGATGCCAAACGGCAGCTGCTCAGCGGCCGCTTCCAGCTGGCCCTAACCGGCACCTACGACCCTAGGGCATCCAGCACCGAGTTCAGCACCCGCCGCTGCGACCTGACCCTAACTGGCACCTTCGCCAACGTGCCGGTTGCCAACACGAACTAAGCAGCCACCTGTTTCCTACCCGGTGCCCCTCGCCTTCCCCCCACCCACCGCCGCCCGCGACGACCTCGACGGCCTACTACTGCTCGGCGGCGAGCCCACGGTCGAAAACCTACTGGCGGCGTACAGCCGGGGCATTTTTCCGTGGCCCATCGAAGGGCTGCCCTTGCCGTGGTTTTGCCCCCCTAGGCGCGGCATCTTGCGGTTTAGCGGGCTGCACGTAGGGCGCAGCCTAGCGCGGGCGCGGCGCCAAAGCCCCTGGCGCATCAGCTTCGACGAGGACTTTAGGGCGGTGATGCGAGCCTGCCAGGCGCAGCCGCGGCCGGGGCAGGATGGCACCTGGATTACCCCGCAGCTGCTACGTGGCTACACGGCGCTGCACGCCGCCGGCTACGCCCACAGCGTGGAAGTATGGGACGGTCCCGAGCTGGTAGGCGGCCTCTACGGAGTGGCCGTGCTAGGGGTATTTGCGGGCGAAAGCATGTTTCACCACCACCCCAATGCCTCCAAGCTGGCCGTGCTGGCGCTGGCCGAGCACCTGCGGGCGCGGGGCGCTAGCTGGTTCGATATTCAGCAGCTAACGCCGCACATGGCTGCCCTAGGGGCCGAGGAGGTTTCGCGGGCCGAGTTTCTACATCTGCTGGCGGCGGAGCAGGACGAGGCGCGAATGTTGTTTTAAAAAAGCACGTCATGCTGAGCCTGTCGAAGCATCTCTACCGCGCCGTATTATTCGGTAGAGATGCTTCGACAGGCTCAGCATGACGTTCTATTGTTTTCCTCGCGGACTCACAGAGTCCACGATACGTTTAGGCCGCCTTGTGCAGCCACTGCTGCTTCTGGGTGAGGCGCTCGCGGCTTTCGCGGTGGTCGGGGTCATCTACGCAGCAGTCTACCGGGCACACGGCGGCGCACTGCGGCTCTTCGTGGAAGCCCACGCACTCGGTGCACTTATCGGTCACGATGTAGTAGTACTCGTTGCTGACGGGGCGCTGGGGGTCGGTGCCGCCTACCTGCTTGCCGTCGAGGGTTTCTACTTGCTTCAGGGTGGTGCCATCGGCCCAGCGCCACTGGGCGCCGCCTTCGTAAATGGCCGTGTTGGGGCACTCGGGTTCGCAGGCACCACAGTTGATGCACTCGTCGGTTATCATGATAGCCATAGGGCGGGCGCAGCTCGCAGGGAGCTAAAAGGGTAATTTTACGTTAGGAAACTGCCCGCCTATACGCAACTGCGGTGGCTAGGGCTGTCGTTTCCACACCCAAAGGTACCTATCGAATGCGGCAAGCAAGGCAACTGTGAAGATGTGAAAAGGAGCTGGTGGCTATGCCGCACGGTTTTTCAAAACTATCCATTTTCACATTCATGCCCTATTTCCACATCTCTCACATCAATCAGTAGATGTTCAACCACTCCGCTCGCCTGGCGGCTTTTGCCGCCCTGGGCCGCCGCCTCGCTACTCTTTCCGACGACGAAATCACCGACCTGGCCGCCCGCGCCCGCTCGCGCAACGGCTGGTTCGACCGCCCCAACGTGAAGGCCGCCCTGGCCGGCGTGGCCCACCTGCTAGCCGAGCCCGCGCTTAGCCAGTGGGCCGGCCGCTACCCCGCCGAGCCCACCCAGCCCCGCCAGGTGGGCGTGGTCATGGCCGGTAATATTCCGCTGGTGGGCTTCCACGACCTGCTGTGCGTACTGCTAAGCGGCCATACGCTGCTGGCCAAGCCCAGCAAGGACGACACGGTGCTCATGCTGTGGATTGTCCAGGAGCTAACCGCTATCGAGCCGGCCTTCGCCGAGCGCATCCAGTTCGTGGAGCGCCTCAACGCGGCCGATGCGTTCATTGCTACTGGCTCGGACAATACGGCTCGCTACTTTGAGTATTACTTTAAGAGCAAGCCTCACCTTATCCGACGCAACCGCACCAGCTTGGGTATCCTCACGGGCCACGAGTCGGCGGCGGAGCTAGCTCTGCTCGGGCCCGATATTTTCCAGTATTACGGCCTAGGGTGCCGTAACGTGAGCAAGCTCTACGTACCTGAGGGCTACGACTTCGTGCCGCTGCTCAATGCCCTGCAGGTGTGCGCGCACGTGCTCGACCACCACAAGTATCAAAATAACTACGACTATAACAAGAGCATCCTGCTGGTAAACGCCGTGCCGCATTACGACACGGGCTTTCTGCTGCTCACCGAGCGCACGGCCGTGGTGTCGCCCATCTCGGTGGTGCACTACAGCCAGTACGCGAGCGAAGTAGACCTGCTCGACCAGCTAACCGGCGTGGCGGCCCAAACGCAGTGCCTGGTGTCGGCCGGCGGGCGCTTTGCCGGCTCGGTGCCCTTTGGCCGGGCTCAGGCTCCCAGTGTGGCCGACTACGCCGACGGTATCGACACGATGGAATTTCTGGCGGCCGAGCTTTAATCGCAGATTTAACGGATTTAACGGATTTCGCAGATACGCCACCTGCGGTGGCTGGCTACGCGGGTGGCGGGGCTAGGGCAACCTGCGGGGCAGGCTGGTCGTCTTTTTAGTAGATTATTTACTTCACGCTTCTTTTTGCATGTTCTACCTACCCACCAACGAGGCTATTGAAACCATTGACCGCGAACACCTTGCTGCATTGCACTTCAACCACGACGACGTGCTGGAAGGGCACCCGGCCGAGCAGCGCCGCCGCCGGGCCGACGCCGAGCGCGCCGTGCTGCTGACTCACGGTGACAACAAAACCACCATCTATTTTCGCACTGCCGACGGCCATACCAAGCGCGTGCGCGCCAAGGTCCTCACCGCCCACAGCCAGTACCTCACCCTCAAGGGCGACATCCAGCTGCCCATCCGAGCGGTGCTGGGCATCGACAGTTAATCGCAGATTTAACGGATTTCGCAGATACGCCACCTGCGGTGGCTGACGACGCGAACGGCGTGTACGCTGCTTTACTCATTCTGCTGTCCTAGGGCAAGCGAAGCAAGTAATGCAGCGATACACGCCGTTCGCGTCGTCAGCCACCGCAGGTGGCGTATCTGCGAAATCCGTTAAATCCGTTAAATCTGCGGTTAAAGGAGCGCCAGGGTTCTGACAATCAATCGCTCCACGATTTCGCCGGTGTCCTTGGCGAACTCGCCGGTGGCGCGATTGGCTACGATGGCGTTGAGGCTCAGTACCTCGTGGCCCAGCAGCTGGCCTAGGGCATAGTAGCCAGCGGTTTCCATCTCGAAGTTGGCGAGGCGAAAATCGCCTTCTGGGCTTTGGTGGCGGAAGTTTTGCAGGCGCTCCATGTAGTCGGGCGAGCGCAGGTCGAGGCGCAGGCGGCGGCCCTGCGGCCCGTAGAAGCCGGGGCAGGTTACGGTGTTGCCAACAAGGAGGTCGGCGGCCAGCTGCTCGCGCAAGAGGTCGGAGCCGCGCACCACGTAGGGCGCGAAAGGCAGACCTAGGGACTGCTGCAAGTCGCGGGCCACCTGGGTTTCGAGACCGGTTTCCACCAACGGGTAAAATTGCATCAGCGAGTCGAGGCCGATGGCGTGCTGGCTGGCCAGCAGGGCGCCCACTGGCACGTCGGGCTGCAGGCTGCCGCTGGTGCCCAGGCGGATGATGCGTAAGCTCAAGCGCTCCTCGGGCGGGCGCACCGTGCGCGACATAAAGTCGATGTTGACCAGCGCATCCAGCTCGTTCATGACAATATCAATATTGTCGGTGCCCATGCCGGTGCTCAGTACCGTCAGGCGCTTGCCGCGGTAGTAACCCACGTGGGTTACAAATTCGCGGTGGGTGCCCTCAAACTCGATGGAGTCGAAATGCCGGCTCACTTGCGCCACCCGCGCTGGGTCGCCCACGGTCAGGATGGTATCAGAAATATGGTCGGGCAGCAGATTGAGGTGGTAAATCGTGCCGTCGGCGTTCAGAATAAGCTCGGATTCAGGAATCATGGGAGTACTTAAGAAGTAAAAAGCACGTCATGCTGGGCCTACCGAAGCATCTTTACTACGTCGGTAACCCTAACGGCAAGAGTTACTGACGCAGTAGAAATACTTCGGTAGGCCCAGCATGACGCTCAACTAGTGGCTTATGCGGCCTTATACGAGGCCAAGCCCTGGGCCGGCGTGTAATGGTTGCTTTGCCTGGGGTACGTGCCCGTACCGTCATACGGGCGCTTATCGGGGTGCTCGGCGCAGCTGGTAGAGCAAGCGCCCTGTAGCTGCTCGGCGCAAGGTTCGCAGAGCGGCACGTGGGCGTTGCAATGCGGGTTGGCGCAGTTTACTAGCCGGGGCGAGGGCTGCTGGCAGTGGTGGCAGCGCGCAATCACGGTGGGGTTCACCGTGTTCACGTCCACCGCCACGCGGTTGTCGAACACGTAGCACTGGCCGTCGAAGTCCTCGCCGCCCACTTCCTGGCCGTACTTGATAATGCCGCCGTGCAGCTGGTACACGTTCTCGAACCCCTGCTCCAGCAGAAAAGCGCTGGCTTTCTCGCACTTCACGCCGCCCGTGCAGTAGGTCAAAATCTTCTTGCCTTCAAACTCGCGCAGCCGCTCTACCCGCTCCGGGAAGTCGCGGAAATTCTCAATATCCAGGGTTATGGCGTTCTTGAAGCGCCCTAGGGTATACTCATAGTCCGAGCGCACGTCCACCACCACCACGTCGTCGCGGTCCTTCAGCTCCTTGAATTCCTGCGGGCTCAGGTGCTGGCCAGTGCGCTCGTGGGGGCGCACGTGGCGCAGGCTGCTGTGCACAATCTCATCCTTCAGCCGCACGTGCAGCTTCTGAAATACGTGCGCCGGGGCCTCGTCCACCTTAAACTCTAGGGCCGCAAAGCGCGGGTCGGCTTGCACGGCGGCCATGTAGGCCGTGCAAGCCGCGGGCGTGCCCGACACGGTGCCGTTCAGCCCCTCAGCCGCCACAATAATGCGCCCGCGCAAGTCTAGGGCTAGGCACAGCCGGTGGTGCTCGTCGCGAAATCGCGCAGGGTCGGCAATCGGGGTATAGCAGTAATAAAGCAGTACCTGCATTTCTTTAATTATGAATTTTGAATTATAAATTATGAAGTGATAATTGCCTTAAGTGACAACGCAAGACGATTCATAAGTTGTAACTCCCAATTTTTAATTAAACGGGCTTAGCGGGGTTGCCGAATACGGTTTGGCCCTTGGGCACGTCGGCCACCACTACCGAGCCGGCACCCACGCGGGCCTTGTCGCCCACCTTCACGCCGGCCACCACCACGGCGCCCGCACCCACAAAGGCGTTTTCGCCCACCGAGGCCCCTACCCCGATTTGGGCGCCCGTGCCCAGCTGGGCGTAGTCGCCCATCGTAGCCCGGCCTTCCACCACGGCGTTGGGGCCCACCAGCACGCCCTGGCCCAGCTTGGCGGTGGCCGCAATTACCGCGTTGGGGCCCACGTAGATACCGTGGCCCACTTCGGCGTGGGTTGATACGCTGGCGCGCTGGTGAATACTATTGACGGGCACCACCTCGTATTCGTCGTGCAGCATTTTGGTGAGGCTGCGGCGGCTGGCCGCGTCGTCGGTGGCTACAAATACCTCGCACTTCTTGCCCAGCAGCTTCAGCAGCTCGCCGTCGTCGGTGTTGCCCATCACGGGCACGTCGAGCAGTTCGGTGCTGTGCAGCTTGGGGTCGTCGTCGAGAATGCAATACACCACCACGTCGTTCGACAAAAAAGCATCGAGCGCCGCCGTGCCCACGGCTTGGCCGCCCAGAATGATAACCGGATTTTCCATAAACCCCAAAGTTACGACTACGACTCTGGAGTGCGGCCCGCACGCTAACGAGCCAGCCTTAGCCCTACGGGTGCCCCTAGGGCCTAGGCACGTTCTAGCTAGTGCGTTGCTTGCTTGGCGGGCGCCGCCGGCGCTTGCAGTACCAGCCACAGCAGCCAGGGCAGCAGCACCGAGCGGTAGCGGTTGAGGGTACCCAGGTTGGGAGTACTTAGGCCAATGAATGCGGCCAACAACACGCAGTGAATCAGTAGCATGGCTACCAGCGCTACCGGCAGCGGGCCTGGCCGCCCGCGGGCGGCGGCCCACAAAGCCCGCAGTACCAGGGCCGTAAGCAGGGCGTTTTCCAGGCCCGCGCCCACGTATTGAGGCCAGGCGGCTTCACCCAGCCAGGGGCGAGTCAGGGTTTCGACAACGGCCTGGGGCGCGTGCGCCAGTAGGCCCAGCGCGGTCGGCTGCCAGTGGGCGTATGCGAGGTGAGGGCGGCCACCAGACGTAGCCAGGCCGTGGTGGTAGTTGAGGTTAACTTCACGCATGAAGTAGCTGGTAGTCAGCAGCTCACCCCCTAGGGCCCTGGCCACGCCCAGCAGCAGGGCCAAGGCTAGCAGCAGGCCGCCTACCTGGGCCAGCCAGCTGGCACCCAGCCAATGGCGCCGGGTGGCGGCGCGCACGCCCGCCAGCGCCACCAGCCCACCCAGCAGGGGCAACGCGAAAAAATAGCGTACCCGCGTCATTACCCAGGCCAGTAGCAAGCCCAGCAGCACCTGCCCCAGCCACCGGGGCCACCCCAGCGCCACCCGGCCGGGCGCGCCGTAGAGGTGGGGCAACACCAGCGCCACTACCCCCGCCCCGGCCCCCACCAGCACGGTTTCCTTATTCAGTCCACCCGTCCACCACAGCACGGTAGGCCAGAGCAAAAACGCCAGCACGGCGGCCGGCGGCGTGGCCTGGGGCAGGGCCCGGCGCACGGCCACCACCAGGCTCCAGCACCCTACAAAGCACCCTATACTTATACATACAGCGCTCGCCCACAAGCCATTGCCACTGAGCAGAGCAACTAACGCTACCAGCTTGTCGAAGAACAGCGTCTGGCTCCAGCGGTACACCTCCTGGCCAGTGTCGGTCAGGCTTTGGTAGAACCGAGGCCGTTGCAATAGGGCCAGCGCCTGGCCGGGATGGGCCAGTAGCCGCGCCGCAATCAGCTGGCCCTGCTCGTTAGCGTGCAGGGCATCCTGGCTGGGCCAGTAGGCCGCGGCGGCCGTGGCAGCCAGGCGCGCAGCCAGGGCCGGTAGCAGCCAGCCTTGCAGTTCGGGCGGGGCCTGGCGGTAGGCCCAGCGCAGCCAGGCCGCAAAAGCCAGCAGCAGCCCAAGGCCCCCCAGCAACAGCCAGGGTATCATCGCACCACGCGCAGCTGGCCCGCGCTGCCCCCCACCAGCCTAGCCCCGATGGCGCAATGCAGGCAGCGCCGCGGCTGGCAGTAGCCCTGGTGCAGGGCCAGCAGCCCCTGCGAGTCGGCGGCCGTGCGGTGCTCGAAGCCTAGGCTGGCGTAGAGGTCGGTGTACTGGTTGTGCTCGGCGGGCAGCTGGCTGAGCAGGCCTACGCTGCTTTCCACCAGCTCGGGCTGGCCGGTGTGGTGGGCGTAGGCCACCCGCAGGGGCACTACCACGTTGGTAATGAGCAGCTCAATGCTGCTTTTGCCCAGCGCCGGCACCTTGCCCGCACGGCCCGGCCGGTAGTGCTGGCGCCAGTAGTCGGGGGCGGGGGCGCCGGCAAAAAACTCCCCCAGGGCCGCCACGCTGGTGGCCGTCAACAGGGCGTCGAACAGGGCCGGGCGGCGGTGTAGCAGCCCCACCAGCTGCCCCAGGCGCACGGCCGGGAAGTTGGCCGGCCGCAGGCGCAGGTAGTTCCACTCGTGGGCAGCCAGCGCCACCTCGGCCAGCCCGTACTTGTGGCGCAAAAACTCGTGCTCCTGCCGCCGGTCGGTTAGGTAGGCGTCGCCCTGGGTTTCTTCATTTTCCACCAAAAAGCCGGCCTGCCCAAACAGCAGCGCCTCCAACTGGCGCGCGTCGTGGCGGTGGCGGCGCAGCACGGCCAGCGGCACGGCCTTAGCCAAGCGGCCCAGGGGCTCGCTGTTTTTTTGAAAGCCAAAGGCCGCCATCAGGGCGTGGTAGGCGGTAGCCTCCCAGTCGTGGCCCAGGTGCTCGTGCAGCGTAGCTAGCGTGTCGGCCTTGCGCTCGACGCGCTCCAGCAGGGCCCGCTCGGTCATCATGGTGCGCGTCAGCATGGGTACTTGGGGTAGCAGCGGGGCGCAGGGCAGCGCGGCGGCCGGCGGGGCCTGCACCAGCGCCTCGTAGCGCGCCAGCAGGTCGGGCGCCAGCCGGGGCCCTAGGGGCAGGGCTGGTATCAGGCTGCCGTTGGTGCGGCGCACATCGGCGTCGGCCGTCAGCACCACGTGCAATACTACCTGGTCGTACTTCTGGTCGGTCTGGTGGTGGTGGCGCTGCCAGTCCGAAGCCCGCAGGTGGATTTCCACGGCCCCGTTCCACTCCACTTCCCCCAGGCGCAGACGCGCGTTCAGAAAGTCGGGGCCCGCGTCGGCGTTGCGCTGGCCGGGGCGCAGCACCTGGATTTCCTCGCCACCGGTGGTGCGCAGGTCGGTTTTATCGAAGTACTGGTGCTGCCAGGCGTAGTGCAGAAAATCCTCGCGCATAGAGGGCAAATGTAACCCGCGGCCGCTCGCCAGCAGCCAGGGCCCGGCTACCAAGCCGCCCAAAAAAAGGGCCCGCTTCCGAAGAAGCGAGCCCTTTGCGGCTGGAATTACCCTAGGGAATTTGCCAGGAGCTAAGCGATACTAGCGCAGGTCAATCACCTTCACGCCGGGGTGCTTGGCTTTGTCGAAGGTGAAGGTGCTGGCCGTCACGGGCACGTTGGGCTTGAAGTTTTTGAGGGTGAAGGTAGTGCGGGTGCCGTTCTTCTTGAACGTTTTCACGCTCTTAATAGCCTTATCAGCCCGGTTCACCAAGATATCCACCTTAAACACGTCGTTGGTTTTGTTGTCGGGCGTCAGCTCAATCTGGTCGTAGGTGATGCCGCCTTCCTTCACTGGCTTGAGCAGCTGATACTTATAGCCCTTCTTGTACATGGTGTACATCTGGGCCGGCGACATATCCTGGTTTTTGGGGTCCGACTCGGTGATGTTCACCTCGTTCTCGTTTTTGAGGTAGGTGTAAGTGTTTTTACCGTCGTTCACCACCTCCTGGCCGTTGGCCGACAGGGCATACTGCTGGCCGCTCACCGTCACTTCGCCGCTCAGGTTCTGCTTGAGCTTGGCAGCGGGGTTTTCCAGGGTTTGGGTAAAGCCGGCCTGGAACGACTTGAGGGCGGTGTACTTGGCGCTTACCGCGTCCAGGATTTTGCCGGCGGCGGGGTCTTGCTGCGCGGCGGCGGGCAGGGCTAGGGTAGCGGCCAGCGCCAGCAGGGAAAAGTTCTTGGTCATGGGTTCAGGAAAAAAGCCCGGCGGGTTGGGGGCCGGGGCGGGCTAGCATACGCAAAAGCGGGGCCAAAGTGTTTGGCCCAAACCAGCACGGCCGGCTGAGCTTAGTGAAGCTCAGCCGGCCGTGCTGGTTTGGGCCGCTGCTCAAATAATTTTCAGCAGTTCCTCCAACTCGTCTTCGCTGCGCACCAGCACGGCGCGGGCCTTGCTGCCCTCAAACGGCCCCACGATGCCCGCTTGCTGCAGCTGGTCCATGAGGCGGCCCGAGCGGTTGTAGCCCAGCTTGAGCTTGCGCTGAATGAGCGACGTGGAGCCCTGCTGGTGCAGCACGATGCAGCGGGCGGCCTCGGCAAACATCGAGTCGCGCTCGCTGGGGTCTAGCTCCTCGTTGCCGCTGCCCTCGTCGCCGTCGGCGCCGGCCACTTCGGGCAGCAGGTAGGCGTCGGCGTAGCCCTGCTGCTCGCCGATGTAGTCGCACACGCGGTCCACCTCGGGCGTGTCGATAAAGGCGCACTGCACCCGAATCAGGTCGGAGCCGGCCGAGAACAGCATATCGCCCTGCCCAATGAGCTGGTCGGCCCCGCCGGTGTCGAGGATGGTGCGCGAGTCGATTTTGCTGGTCACCTTAAAGGAAATCCGGCACGGAAAGTTGGCTTTGATGATGCCCGTAATCACGTTCACCGAAGGGCGCTGGGTAGCCACGATGAGGTGGATGCCGATGGCGCGGGCCAGCTGGGCCAGGCGCGCAATGGGGGTTTCCACTTCCTTGCCGGCCGTCATCATCAGGTCGGCCAGCTCGTCAATCACCAGCACGATGAAAGGTAAAAAGCGGTGACCCTTCTTGGGGTTGAGCCGTCGCTCCACGAACTTGGCGTTGTACTCCTTCAGGTTGCGGCAGCCGGCTTCCTTCAGCAGGTCGTAGCGCCGGTCCATCTCCATGCACAGCGAGTTGAGCGTGTGCACCACCTTTTTGGTGTCCGTGATGATGGGCTCCTCCACATCGGGCAGCTTGGCCAGAAAGTGCCGCTCAATCTTGTTGAAGATGCTCAGCTCCACCTTCTTGGGGTCGACGAGCACGAACTTGAGCTGCGCGGGGTGGCGCTTGTAGAGCAGCGAGGCCAGGATGACGTTGAGGCCCACCGACTTGCCCTGGCCCGTGGCGCCGGCCATCAGCAGGTGGGGCATCTTGGCCAAGTCGGCCACGAACACCTCGTTGGTGATGGTGCGTCCGAAGGCCACCGGCAAGTCCATCTCGGTGCGGGCAAATTTCTCCGAGCCCAGCACCGAGCGGATGCTCACCATCTCCTTCTTGGTATTGGGCACCTCAATGCCGATGGTGCCCTTGCCCGGAATGGGCGCGATAATGCGAATACCCAACGCGGCCAGGCTCAGGGCAATATCATCCTCCAGACTCTTGATTTTGGAGATGCGGATGCCGGCGTCGGGCACGATTTCGTAGAGCGTGACCGTGGGGCCGATGGTGGCCTTGATGCTGGCAATGCTGATGCCGTAGTGCCCCAGCGTTTCCACGATGCGGTCCTTGTTGGCTTCCAGCTCCTCCTTGGTCACCTGGGCCTTGGGCACGCCGTAGTCGTTGAGCAAGTCCAGGGTGGGGTACACGTAGCGCGAGAGGTCGAGCGTGGGGTCGTAGTTGACGTCGGGCATCACGTCGGCGTCCTCGTCCTCGTCGGCCACCGCCGCAATGTCGGCGCCGGCGTTCGGGTCGAGGTCGTCGCGGCTCGGAATGGTGATTTCCAGCTTGGCCGCGGGCGCGCCGGCCGCCGGGGCGAGCGGCAAGCTGCGGGCCGGCAGGGGCCCATCGGCTAAGTCGGCCAGCGAGAGCGGGGTAGGAATGCTGGCGGCCAGCGGGGCCACTTCCGGCTCGGGCGTGGGCAGCTCAAACGAGAATGCGGGACCGCTGCTGGCAGCGCCGGAGCTGGCGGCGGCTGTGGCGGCCAGGGGCCCTAGGGCCACCGCGGGCGACAACGCCACGGCCTCGCCCGCCAGCGCGGCGGCGACGAGCGGCGCGGCCAGCGGCACCGCTACAGGTGTTGGCTCGGCGGCCGGCTCGGCAATTTCCAGGCTCAGGGCCGGGGCGGCGGCAGGGGCCCTAGGGGCCGCGGGGCGGGGCGCCGGCTCAAACTCCTGCGGGGCATCGGTGGCTGCGGCAGCGGCGGGGGCGCTGGCGGCCGGGGCGGCGTAGCTTGGCGCGGGGCTGGCTACCGGGCGAGACGCTTCGGCGGGCACTTCCGCTTCGGCGTCTTCCAGGTCGTCTTCTGCTTCTTCGCGGCTACCCAGGCCCAGGTTGAGGCTGGTGACGTTGAAGAAGAAGACGACAAACATTATCAGCCCAAAGGCCAGCAGCAGCACCGTGCCCCAGCCCAGCAGCGAGTACAGCCACGAAGCCAGCTCGTAGCCCGCGCCGCCACTCAGCCAGTCGAGGCGGTGGGCCTGGCCGGGGTCGGGCAGGCTGCCGGCCGCGTCGGGCTGGCCCAGCTGCACCACCACGTAGCCCAGCAACGTGCTCGCCCAAAGGATACTGAATAAGCTGAGCGCCAGCGCGTAGCTAACCGAGCCGCCCGCTCGCCGAAACACTATTTTATACCCTAGGAAGAACACCAGCGGAATGAGCGCGTAGGCCGCTACCCCGAAGCCGCGGTAAATAATCTTCTCGGCCAGCCAGGCCCCGAGCAGCCCCAGCCAGTTGCTGGTTTCGGCGCCCGCTTCTTTTACGGGCACGGTGCCTAGGGCCGCCACCACGCTCTGGTCGGCGCGCCCGCTCAGCAGAAACGAGGTGAAGGCAATGGTGAGGTAGAGCGAGCCTAGCAGCAGCCCAAACCCGATGAGCAGGTGAAAGCGCCGGTCGCGCAGCACCTCCCCTACTTGCCGCACGAAGGCGGGCGGGCCACTCCGGGCCGGGCGCGGGGCGGCGGCCTTAGCGGGCGCGGCTTTGGCGCTGGCGGCGGGCCTAGGGGCCGGGCGCGGGGCAGCGGCGCGGGCGGCTTTGGGCGCCGGCGCTTCCTCGCGGGGCGGGGCGCCCGCCGGGCCCGGCGCCGGGCGGGGCGTATTGCCGCGGGGCCGGGCGGGCTCGCCGCTGCCGGCCGGCGGCACGGGGCGGTTGGCGGGCGCGGGGCCGCTGGCGGGGTTGCGGTAGCTATTGGTGGCCATTCGCGAAAAGTCGAAGCAGAAAACCCAAATCTACGCCAGCCCCGGCGGTTTTGGGGGCGGCGCGGCCGGGGTGCGCCGCGGCCGCCGGGCGCTTGGTTCGGCGGTGCCTCAGGCCAGGTCAGTAGCTCAGGAAGCTGGTTTGCTCGTTGTTGCGCGACTGACATGAGCAGCCCTAGGGCCCTTTCGAGAGGCTAGCGCGGAGCAGGCTTATCTCCCCCTACCGCCTGCACCGCCGGCTGGTAGCGGCTGGGCGCTGGGCGCACCGCCTCGCCGCTACCGAGCAAAAAGAGGAAGTATGCCGTAGGGGTGGCCCCATAGCCCCACCACTACGGCGAAACTGCGTTACTTCTGCGGGCGGGCCTAGGGGGCCACCTCGTATAGATACAGCCGCCAGTAGGCTTCCGAGTCGTCGAACACACCCAGCAGGCGCAAGTGGCTTTCGGCGGGATTTTCGAGGCGCACGGCGGCCAGCAGGTAGCGCCCGTCCAGCTGCTTAAACTGCGCGGCCCCGAAGGCAAAGTGCCGCACCGTGCGTGCTGGCTGCTTGGCAATGAGGTAGTGGCGGCCCAGCTCGGCGGCTTCCACGTAGCAGCGGTTGCCCCAGGCGTCGAAGTAGGTTTCCAGCTCGGGGCTCTTGGCCAGCTCGCCGGCGATGAGGGGCCGGAAGGCGTGCTTGTAGGGCAGCGGGTAGCTGTTCTGGTTGCTGTCGAGGGTGTAAAAGCCGTTGAGCTGGGCCACGGCCGGCGGCAGCCCCAGGCTGGCCACCCGGTAGGCGGCCGGCGCCTGCCCGGTTTGACGCTCGATGAAGGCGCGCACCTGCCCCAGCAGCTTGGGCGCCACAAAGGCCGCGTAGCTGGGCGCGGCCGGGTTGGGGCGCCCCAGGGCCAGGCGTAAATTGTTGATATATTCCTCATTGAGCGGCAGAGCCACCAAGAATTGCAGCCCTACCAGCCCGTAGGCGAGCCGCGCCGCGCCCGGCTGCCCCAGCGGCAGCTCGCGCAAGCTCAGCACCAGTACCATAAACCAGCCCAGCGAAAACAGGAAGTGAAAGCGGTTAAAGTTGAAGGCCGTGAGCAGCGGCAACTGGTGCTGCCAGGCACCCGCCAGCTGCAGGGCAAACCCGCAAAACAGCGCCAGCCCGGCCATGACCAGCAGCAAGGCGCCCGCCCGGCGCACCAGCTGCGCCCGCGCCGGGCCGCTGGTTTGGCGCCAGGCCAGCCCGAGGGCCAGCAGCACCACGCCTCGAAAGAACGGGCTGGCGTGGTACTGCCCCACCAAGAAAAACCGCGCGGCCTCGTGCAGCCCCACGCCCACGCCGTGCGGCACCAGGCGCTGATAATCGAACTCGGTGCGGTGCGACACGAACTGCTTGGCTACCAGCAGCGAGTAAAATAGGGGCCACTCTACCACCACGTATACGGCCAGCAGCAGCCCTAGGCCCGCTGCCCCGCGCCAGGTGCTCGCCCAGGCCGCCCGCCCGCGCCGCCCCACGTCGAGCGCCAGAAACCCGCCCCACACCACCGCGATAAACGGCCCCACGTACACGAAGCTCGACCACAGCGGAAACACCCCGCATACCGCGTAGGCTACCCCTAGGTGCCGGCCGCGCCGCAAGTCTAGCGCCGCCCGCAGCAGCGCCGGCTGCCCCAGCACCGTGAGGCCGTAGATGCTGTACACGGGCAGCGTGGCCCAGGCCAGGGCCACGGCGGCGGCCAGCCCGCGCTGCCTCGGCTGGCGCAGGCCGTAGCCGCGCAGCAGCCAGTACATAGCCAGCAGCCCCCCTAGGCGCACCAGCGCCTGCTGCACCAAGTAGGCCCGCCACGGCTCGCTTACCAGGCTATAAATGAGCATCGTAGCGCTGAGCCCCGGCCGCAGCGCATTGCGCGGAATACCATTCATCACCTCGGGCACCACCATGCCGGGCCCGTAGGCAAACGCCAGGTGCCGCTTGGCTAGCAGGTACACCAGGCTGATTTCGGTGTCCAGGCAGTCGTGGATGAGCACGTAGGCGTGGCGGCCCAGCAGCAGCACCGGTAGTAGAAAAACAAAGAGGCCTAGCAGGGCCCAGTGGAGGGGTTTCAAGCGAATTCGTCGTGAATAAGTAGCCTAACAAAGAACGTCATGCTGAGCTGGTCGAAGCATCTCTGCCGCGCTATCTGGTAGTCGTCCAGGCGATGCAGTAGAGATGCTTCGACAAGCGGACGCCAGATAAGCATGACGTTCTAGCTACTGCCGGCTAGCTCCTAGGGTGAAACTCGGTCATTACCTGCTTGAGGTAGTCCCTATCCAGGTGGGTATAGATTTCGGTGGTGGTGATGGAGGCGTGGCCCAGCATTTCTTGCACCGCGCGCAAGTCGGCGCCGCCCTCCAGCAGGTGGGTGGCGAAAGAGTGGCGCAGGGTGTGGGGGCTGATATTCTGGGTGAGGCCCGCCTGCGCGGCCAGCGCCTTGATGGTAGTGAAGACGGTAATGCGCGAAAGTGGCCGGCCCCGCGTGCTCAGAAACACGGTGTCTTCGGCGCCGGGCTGCACCGTTTGGTGCTGCCGCACGCCGCCCAGATAGAAGTGCAGGTGCTTGGCCGCCTCGCGCCCTAGGGGCACCAGGCGCTCCTTATTGCCCTTGCCCAGCACCCGCATAAAGCCTTGCTCGAAGTAGATATTGGACAGCCTAAGGTCGCACAACTCGCTCACGCGCAGCCCCGAAGAGTACAGCACCTCCAGCACCGCGCGCGCCCGCAGACCCTCGGTGGTGCTCAGGTCGATGGCGCTTAGCAGGCGCTCCACGTCGGGGTACGCGAGGGTATCGGGCAGGTGGCGGCCGGGCTTGGGGCTTTCGAGCGTGTCGGTGGGGTCGGCCTTCAGCAGGTCTTCCAGCAGCAGAAACTCGTAGAAGGCACGGATGCCCGAGAGCGTGCGCGCTTGCGAGGGGGCCGAGAGGCCTAGCTCGGTGAGGGTGGCCAGAAAATCGCGCAGCAGCCGGGTGGTTACTTGCAGCGGCCCGGCCGGCAGCCGCTCCAGCGCCAGCCACTGCTGCAGCTTGCGCACGTCGCGCACGTAGGCCTCAATGGAATTTAGCGAGAGCGACTTTTCGAGCTGCAAATACCCGCTAAACTGCCTGATTGCCTGGGGCCAAGTGAGGGACATAGTGAAATAAAGGCATCTTATGCCACAAAGAACGCTCTGCCGCGCGGGCCGCCGCACGCCCACCGCGCTGCTTGGGGTAGCGCACGGGCGCGCGGCATGACGTTCTTTGCGCTTTCTCAATTTCTGCGCTACTGCCTTGAATATCCTCATTCTCAACGGCCCTAACCTGAACTTACTGGGCCGCCGCGAGCCGCACATCTACGGCCACCGCTCGTTCGACGACTTTTTGCCCGAGCTGCAAGCTGACTTTCCCGACCTCGTGCTCACTACCTTTCAAAGCAACCACGAGGGCGCCCTGCTCGACCGCCTGCACGCGGCTGCGGGCTGGGGCGATGCCGGGGCCGACGGGGCCAGCCAGGCCGTGGTGCTGAACGCGGGCGGCTTCACCCACACCAGCGTGGCGCTGGGTGATGCCGTGGCGGCCGTGGCCGGCGCGGGCCTGCCCGTGGTGGAGGTGCACCTGAGCAACCTGGCCGGGCGCGAAGAATTCCGGCACACCAGCTATATCGCCAAGCACTGCGTGGGCAGCATCAGCGGCTTCGGGCTCGAAAGCTACCGCCTGGCCCTGCACTACCTGCTGCGCCAAAAGCCTAGGGCTCCGCTGGGCTTCGGGCGGCGCTAAGCCCGCTCCCATCCTTATTCCGCCAGCCCGCGGGCGGCCCTTCCTAACCGGGGGCCGCCCGCGGGTTTTTGTGTTTTTACGGGGTTGACTTGCCGACTTCGGTAGGCTTTTCTGCATTTATCGGATAAATAATTTTCTTTAAAACTGAACTGTACAATTTTCATTCAACGGATAATACTTGTTTAATAGCGCCAGTATAGCTTTACTGAATACGCTATTCAATAAGGTTTTATCGTTATGAACTACAAAGCAATATTTTGCACTATTACTAGTTTTTTAGTTTGGATATTTTGGTTGCTACCCAGCAGCGCAGCAGCCCAATCGGCCTGCCTGCTGGTGCCGGTGCCCCTAGCCCAGCGCATGCAAGCGGCCACGCTGGTAGTGGAGGCGCGGGTGGCCAGCCAGCAGGCCGAGCAGCAACCCGGCGGCCACTTAGCCACTAGCTACACCTTAGGGGTCTATAAAGTATTTAAGGGCCAGCTGCCCGCCGGGCCGCTGCGCGTGCTAACGCCCGGCGGCACCCTGGGCTTGCTGCACGAGGCCGTGAGCGACGGCGTGGTGCTGCCCACGGGCCAGCAGGGCATTTTCTTGCTGGAGCCCGGCCCCACCGGCGCCTACCGCCTGGCGGCGGGCCCGCAGGGCTTTATCGGCTACGACGCGGCCAGCGGGGTAGCCACCGACCCGTTTGGCACCTACCCGGCCATTGAGGCCAGCTTGTACCCCACCCTGGCCAGCCTGGCCGGGCACGCTTATCAGGCCTTGCAGCCTGCCCCGGCCCTAGGGGTGGCCGCGGCGGCGCGGGTAGCCCGCCCGGCCGCCCAGCAGGCGCTGGCCGCCACGCCCACCATCAGCAGCCTGGCGCCGCTGGCCGTGGCGGCGGGCGCCAGCACCAGCACCAATGCCTCGCAGGCGGGCGTGCTCACCATCAGCGGCGCGGGGTTTGGCGCGAGCCAGGGGTCGGGCTACGTGCAGTTTCGCAATGCCGACAACCCCGGTCCCGACGCGACGCCCAATTACGTGCGGCCCCAGGCCGGCGACTACCTCAGCTGGGGCGACAACCAGGTGGTAGTGCGCGTGCCCTCGCTCAGCACCAGCGGCAACGCGGCCGGCACGGGGCTGGTGCGCGTGGTGAACGGCGACGGCAACCTGGCTACCAGCAGCCAGCCCCTGACCGTGAGCTACGCCCTTTCGACGGTGCTGCCCAACAGCGACCCCACCCACCCCTACCGCGTGCACCTGGTGGGCGTGGAGAATGGGGGCTACACCCTGCACTACAGCCCCAGCCTGCCCGCCGCGGCCCAGGCCTCGTTTGAGGCGGCCCTGGGTAGCTGGCGCGACCAGGCCGGCGCCAACCGCTCGGTGGGCGCGGCCACCACCACCGACGCCACCAACCGCGACAATGAGAGCATCGTGCGCTTCGACAACCTGGTGGACGCGCTGCCGGCCGGGGTGCTGGGCCGCACCTACAGCTACTACTCGGGCTGCACCATGAGCGGCATCCTCACCTGGGTGCTCATGGAAACAGACTACGTGTTCTCGGCCAGCGCCAACTGGAACTTCGGGAGCGGCGGCCCTGCCGCGAGCCAGTACGATTTTCAGAGCGTGGCTTTGCACGAGCTGGGCCACGGCCTGCAGCTGGCCCACATTATTTCGGCCACCGGCGCCATGAACTACGCCATCGGCAACGGCCAGGCCCGCCGCACCCTCAGTGCCGACTCGGACCTGGCCGCCGCCCGCGACATGACGACTTACGGCACCGCCGCCAGTTCCGCCGAGCGCTGCAACCTGGCCAGCTATGCTCCTAGCAGCACCGCCGCGCCGCTGCCCGTGGTGCTGGTGGCCTTCGGCGCCCGCTACGTGCCCGGCCAGGGCACCGCCCTTAGCTGGACGACCGCCTCGGAGCGGCAGTCGGCCGAGTTTGTGGTGGAAAGCCAGGCCGGCGCCGACGAGCCCTGGCAAGCCGTGCTGCGCCAGCCGGCCGCCGGCAGCAGCGCCACCACCCGCCAGTACGCCGCCCTTGATGCGCGCCCGCTGGCCGGCACCCGCTACTACCGCCTGCGCCAGCTCGACCAGGACGGCACCGGCCACTACTCGGCCACCGTGGCCGTGCAGGGCCTAGGGGCCGAGACCCTTGCACTGGCCGCCTACCCCAACCCGGCTACTGGCCAGGTGCACCTAAGCGGCCCGCTGGCCCCCGGCGCCACGGCCCGCGTGCGCCTGCTCGATGCCCTAGGCCGCGTGGCCCGCCAAACCAGCGGCCCCGCCGACCAAGCCACCTTCGACCTGCCCCTGGCCGGCCTGCCCGCCGGCCTCTACGTGCTGGAGTGGGACGGCGGCACCGGCCTCAACCGCCAGCGCCTCACGGTGGAGTAGAACCCTAGGGCACTAGAGTTGGTCCAGGCAGTAAGGAATAAAAAAGCACGTCATGCTGAGCTTGTCGAAGCATCTCTACCGCGCCGTTAGGTTTACTAATCCTGATGGGTGTGGTAGAGATGCTTCGACAAGCTCAGCATGACGTGCTTTTTACTTTTTCTAGTAGCCAACCCTAATAGGCCGGCCTAGCCTCGCCCCTACCTTTGCCGGCCTTATGAATCCGCAATTCACCTTCAACCCCGGCCCGGCCGCCGTGTACCCCGAGGTGCGCCAGTACCTGCTCGATGCCTACGACGAGGGCTGGCTGTCGGCCCCGCACCGCGGCGAGCGCTTCCAGGCCATGGTGCGCCAGTGCACCGAAAACCTGCGCCTCAAGCTCAACATTCCGCAGGACTATACCATCCTGTTCACGTCGTCGGCCACCGAGTGCTGGGAAATCCTGGCCCAGAGCCTGACGCCGCGCCGCTCGTTTCACCTCTTCAACGGCTCGTTTGGGCAGAAGTGGTTTGACTACGCCCGCGCCCTGCGCCCCGGCTGCACCGGCCTGCGCTTCGACGTCAACGACGTGCCCGATGCGGCCACCCTGCCCTTCGACCCCGCCGAGACGGACCTGGTGTGCATCACCCAAAACGAAACCAGCACCGCTACCCAGCTGCGCGACCAGTTCGTTTTGAACCTCTTCAACCGCATCGGGCCGGCGCTGCTGGCCGTGGATGCTACCTCGTCGCTAGGTGGGGCGGCGCTCAAGTTCATCAAGGCCGACGTGTGGTACGGCTCGGTGCAGAAGTGCCTGGGCTTGCCGGCGGGCCTAGGGCTGCTGGTGCTCTCGCCCCGCGCCGTGGCCCGCGCCCGCGAAATCAACGAGAAGGCCCACTACAACAGCCTCACGAGCATGATTACCAACATGCTCAACCACCAAACCACCCACACGCCCAACGTGCTGGACATCTACCTGCTGAGCCGCGTCATTGCTCAGCGCGAAGGCATCAAAACCATTGCCCCGCACTTGCAGGAGCGCGCCCAGAAGCTCTACGACTACTTCGAGCAGGTGCAGCCCCTAGGCCTGCGCCCGCTCATCGACAACCCCGACGCGCGCTCCGTCACCGTGGTGGGCGTGCAGGGCCCGGCCGCCCTCATCGAGGAGGTGAAGCGCCGCGCCCGCGACGAGGCCGGCTTGCAGCTGGGTTCGGGCTACGGCGACCACAAGGCCACCAGCTTCCGGCTGGCCAACTTCCCGGCCGTGCCCGACGCTGCCTTCGAGGCGCTGGTGCAGTTTCTGGAGAAAGCGCGGGCGGCAGTGTCGGCCTAGGGCAGCCCTAACTTGAAAAAGAACGTCATGCTGAGCTTGTCGAAGCATCTCTACCGCGCCTCTCGCATCGTGCAATGGCGCGGTAGAGATGCTTCGCAAGCTCAGCATGACGTTCTTATATAGTTATTTATCTTCTTCTCGTCCCTCCCCCACCCCATGATTCAACTGTTCACCGACGGCTCCTCACGCGGCAACCCCGGCCCCGGGGGCTACGGGGCCATTTTGCGCTACGGCCCCCACGAGAAGGAGCTGAGCCAGGGCTTTCGCCGCACCACCAACAACCGCATGGAGCTGCTGGCCGTGATAGTGGGCCTAGAGGCCATCACGCGCCCCGAGGTGCCGGTGCAAGTCATTTCCGACTCGAAGTACGTGGTGGAGGCCGTGGAGCGCCGCTGGGTATTCGGCTGGGCCCAGAAGCCCGACTTTGGTAAGAAGGCCAACGAGGACCTCTGGCGCCGCTTTCTGCAAGTGTACGCCAAGCGCAAAGTCAGCTTCCACTGGATAAAAGGCCACGCCGGCCACGCCGAAAACGAGCGCTGTGACGTGCTAGCCGTGCAAAGTGCCCTAGGGAAGGGCTTATTGGTGGATGAGGGGTATGAGCAGCAGGGGTAATTTTCGCTATGAGCAAGTTATCGCCTGATTTACTGGTCCGTGCAGCAACTTACTATGACTTGGCCCAAACCGAGCAGCGAGCGGTATTGCGGGATATTTTGATAGCCGCCGACGCCGACCCAGCGGGATTTGTGCAGCAGGTTGAGCAGGAGCCATTTAATGAATTAAATAATCTCCCGGTCTTTTATGAGGCGCTTGCTCAGGGAGCCGACCGCTGGTCTGATTTCTTTTTAGCGGAGGCCCAGCGGCTGCTCGCGGCGGCCAGTTCAGTAGCTGAACCCGCCAAGGTTCTTACTCATCTGCGCGAGTTTGCCTTCCTGAGCACTACCGGCTTCTCGCACCGCCGAAAGCTTGTGGCGCTATTTGGGCCGATACTACGCCACGCGAATCCGATTTTCCGCTTCCACGCCGTTCAGCTGCTGGGCGAGTTTGTTAGCAGCTCCGATAGGGTTGTTATGCAGGACATGCAAGCCCTGCAACGAGATGTTAACTGGCGGGTGCGCTACGTTGCTTACCTAACGCTGCTAGATGTAGAGGGGGGCGCTCATGTGGCCGCGCTTGCCTGGCCTGACTGGCTACGTGCCAAGTTTTTCCAGCCCTTCGCCATCGCGTAGCCGCACCAAGCCGTGCCCAACGACTACTTCCAGTTTCAGCAGTTCCGCATCAACCAAGCCAGTTGCGCCCAAAAGGTGAGCACCGACGCCTGCCTGCTGGGCGCGGCCGCCGACCTGCGCGGCGCCACCCGCGTGCTGGACGTGGGCACGGGCACCGGTCTGCTGGCCCTCATGGCGGCCCAGCGCACCCCTAGGGCCCACATCGAGGCCATCGAGATTGACGCCACCGCCGCTGCCCAGGCGGCGGCCAACGTGGCAGCCAGCCCCTGGGTCGAGCGCGTGGCGGTGCACGCGCTAAGCTTGGCCGCCTATGCCGCCACCCAGCCGGGTTCGTTTAGTCACATCATCTGCAACCCGCCCTTTTTCCGGCGCAGCCTGGCCTCGCCCGATGCGGCCCGCACCGCCGCGCGCCACACCGGCGCGCACTCGCTCACGTTTGGCGAACTGGCGGCCTTTGCGGCGGCGCACCTGGCGCCGGGCGGCACCCTTACGGTGCTGCTGCCCCCGCCCGAAATGCAGCAGTTCGCCCGCGAGGCGCAGACGCATGGCCTCGCCGAGCAGGCGCGGCTGGCCGTGCGGCACCGGCCGGGTGGGCGCCTCACGCGCTGCATCAGCCAGTTTGGTGCCCTAGGGCCTGCCGCGCCCCAAACCGAGCTGGTTATCCAGGCGGCTGATGGCAGCTACTCGCCTGAGTTCCGGGCGCTGCTGGCGGGCTTTTACCTGGCGCTGTAGCGCGGCGCTCCAACTTCGCGCCGCCCGCTTGGTACCTGCGTCGCTCAACTAAACGCGAAGCCGGAGCTTCGCGCTACCCCCTAGGCGGGGGCATCGTGCTCGGTGAAGGCAATGCCGTAGTCGGTCGCCAGCTCGGCCAGGATGGGCTCGTACAGCTCGGCCACGGTGGGAATGACGACCCCGCGCGCGCTTACTTCGCCGCGCAGTAGGCGGCGCACGGCCATGCTCAGGGGCAGCCCCACGGTTTGGGCCATGGCCGTGTGGCCGCCGTCGGCGCCAGTTACTACCAGCGACGCGGTGCGGCGGCGGGCTTCCCCGGCCAGCGCGTAATCGAACTGGTGCTGCATCACCACCTGGTCGTGGTCGTGGGGGCCTAGGGCCCATTTGGCCGCCAGCAGGTGCTCCAGCAGCTGGGCGCAGGTAGCGTGGGCCAACCCCACTGGGCGCTCCGAAAACAAGCCCAGCCAGGTTAGGCGGGTCATTTCGGGGCCGTGCGGGTCGAGGCCCAGCTCCTGCACGGTATAAGCCGCCACGTCGTCGATGAGGGGAGCGGGGCGGTTGAAGCTGTCTTGCAGCACCTCGCGCCAGGGCGTAGTGGCGAGGTAGTGGGTAGGCTCCTCATCGTTGGTGAGGCCTAGGGCCACCAGCGCCTGCCAGGCCCCGCAGAAGCCCGGCCGCCGCAGGGTGCCGCGCCGCAGGGTGCGCACGCCGGCCAGGCCATACGCCGCCTGGTAGGTGAGCGCGTCGCGGTTGGCGTAGGCCTCAAAGTGGCCGTGGCCGGGCACGGCTATGGTTTCGGCGCGGGCAAACAGCTCATCGTAGGCAAGGAATTGCTCGCGCCCGTTGTCGAGGTAGCGCGCGGGGCCGGGCTGCCCGGCCAGCACCACGTTGCGCGGGCTCCAGCTAAACTTGTAGCGCCAGGGGTTGTCGCCCTCGCTCGCGGGCGCCACCAGCCCCCCGCAGTCCGAGCGGAAACCCGTAATGCTGGCCCCTTTCGCTTGCAGCTCGTTGATAACCTGCATGGCCGACATGTGGTCGAGGCCGGGGTCGAGGCCGCACTCCATTAAAAAAACCAGGCCGGCCCCGGCAGCTTCGTGGTGCAGCGCCCGAATTTCGGCACTCACGTAGCTGGCCGTGGCCAGGTGGCGGCGGTGGCGCAGGCAGGCGGCGGCCACCACCGGGTGCAGCGCGGCGGGCAGCATCGAGATAACCAAGTCGGCTTCCTGCACCCGCGCGTCGAGCTGCGCGGCGTCGTGGGCGTCGAAGGGCAGCACGCGCACGTACTGCGAGTGCATGGCCAGGGCCGGCGCCAGGTGCGCCGCCTGGGCATCGGCAATGGTGAGAAACCAGTGCTCGGCGGGGGCGTGGCGCAGTAAGTATTCTATCAGGGCCGAGGCCGAGCGGCCGGCCCCCAGCAGCAGCAAGCGGGTGGAGGAAGTCATAAGGCGGGTAAAAGTAGCGGCTACCCGGCGAGCAGCTTCGGCAGCTAACGAGACCTAGAGCGGTGCTGGCCAATTTTTGCCGTTCTTTGCCGCCCCATTTCCCTGCCCATCCGCATGGCCGCCGCCAGTCCGCCTTCCGCCACCCGCCGCCAGCTCAGCCTGGCCTACGACGAGTTTGCCAGCCCCGACCTGCTGGCGCCCGCCGAGCGCCGCACCTGGGACGCCGCCCGCGCGGCCACCCAGTTTGCCTACGCGCCCTACTCGCACTTCCATGTGGGCGCGGCCCTGCTGCTGGCCGATGGCAGCCTCTACCAGGGCACCAACCAGGAAAACGCGGCCTACCCCTCGGGCCTCTGCGCCGAGCGCACAGCTTTGTTTGGGCTGGCTGGTAGCTGGGCGGGTGGCGAGCCGCCGCGCATCGTGGGCATGTCGGTGGCCGGACGGCCCACCACCGGCGACTTCAGCCCCGCGCTGCCCTGCGGGGCCTGCCGCCAAGTGATGCTGGAATACGAGTTGCGCCAGGGCGCGCCCATCTGGCTGCTGCTGCCCAGCCTGGCCGGCACCGTGCTGCGCTTCGAGCGCCTGGCCGACTTGCTCCCCTTCCACTTCTCGCAGAGCGACTTACCCCCTAGGCTGTAGGCTGTAGGATGAGACGGTAAGGGTAAAGAGAACGTCATGCTGAGCTTGCCGAAGCATCTCTCCCGCACCGTTTGAATCGTTCAACGGTGCGGGAGAGATGCTTCGGCAAGCTCAGCATGACGTTCTTTAGGCTTTCAACTCACTCTTCCCAACTTTTCTCCACCGCATGTCTGCCCGCCTTATTCTTCAACTAGCTGCCGTCCTAGGGGCCCTCACGGTGGCCATCGGCGCCTTCGGGGCCCACGGGCTGCGGCCCATGCTCGAAGCCAGCGGCCGCGCCGAAACCTTCGAAACGGCCGTGCGCTACCAGTTCTACCACACCCTGGCGCTGCTGGCGCTGGGCGTGCTGGCCGCCGTCCGCCCCGATGTGCGCGGCCTCGACACGGCGGCGCTGCTGTGGGCGGCGGGCGTCGTCATCTTCAGCGGCTCGCTCTACGCCATCTGCTTCACGGGCATCACCAAGTTTGGCGCCGTGGCGCCCCTAGGCGGCCTGCTGCTCATCGCCGGCTGGGTGCGTCTGCTGTTCGCCGTAAGCAAGCTGTAACGCAAACAGCCGGCGTAGTTACGCTGGCTAAACGGTAGCCAAAAAGAAAAGGCCCGCAGCTAGTGCTGCGGGCCTTTTTCAGTAGAGCTTAGCGTTGCTTACTTCAGGGTAGTGGCGGTAGCGGCTGACTTTACGTCGCCCACCAGCGAGACGGTGGTGCTGCCACCTACCGAGTTCGAGTCGATGGTCAGCACTTTGTTTTGCATGCCTTCCTTGCCGGCCGAGTTAAATTTGGCCGAGATGGTACCCATCTTGCCGGGCTGCACGGGCTCCTTGGTCCAGGCCGGGGTGGTGCAGCCGCAGCTCACGCCGATGTTGGAAATCACGAGCGGCTGGGTGCCCACGTTCTTGAACTTGAAGGTGTGGTCTACGATGTCGCCCTGCTTGATGGAGCCGAAGTCGTACTTCACTTCCGAAAACTCAATTTGAGGACCGGCAACTTTGGTAGCCTTGGCCGATTTCATGGCCGGAGCCTGGGCGTGGGCGGCGGTGGCGGCAAAAGCGAGGCCAGCGGCCAGTAGCAGCATTTTCGTCATGACAAGTAGATGGTTGAAGGAATGAGTGGTAGCAAAAGTAGGGTGCCGAGCAGGCCTGGCAAATTTACGGCCAAAGGTAGCCGCTGGCCGTGGCCGCCGGCTCCAAACCCGCCGCGGCTCCCAAAGATTCCGCGCCGCGCCAGTTTTGGCCGGCTACTGCCCTAGGGGCGGCTGGCGCCGCCGGCTGAGCGTGACCCGCGCCCGCTGGCAAATGCCGCCCAGCGGCGGGTTGAATTTGGAAACGCTGACCCGCGCCCGGCGCACCGGCGGCAGCTCGCCCAGCACGCGGTCGAGAATGCGGTGGGCCAGGTGTTCGAGCAGGCGGGCGGGCTGCTGCATTTCGGCCAGCACTAGGCGGTAAAGCACTTCGTAGTCAATGGTTTCGGTTAGCTTATCGGAAGCTCCGGCGGCGTAGAGGTCGGTGGTGAGGTAGATATCGACGCCGTACTTGTTACCAATTTTTTGCTCTTCGTCATAGTAGCCGTGGAAGGCGAAAAATTCCAGGCCTTCGAGTGCGATTTGCCCCATTGGTGTGGTAGTAAATGAGTGAGAAAAAGCAGGGCGCGGCACCTGGCCCCAGGGCAAAGGTGGGGCGCCGGCGCCGCGCCCGCGGTGGCGGCACCGGCGCAGCGGCTACTTTAGCTGGCGCTAAACCCTTTTCCCCCATGGAACCCACTCCTCCCCAAGCCACCCTGCACCGCTGGGCCGACATGCCCGTCGACCAGCTTTCGGACACCATCGGCCGCCGCCTCATCACGGGCCAGGACATGATGCTGGCCCACGTCTACCTCAAAAAAGGCGCCCTGGTGCCCCGCCACCAGCACCACAACGAGCAGATAACCTACATCTTGGAGGGCGCGCTGCGCTTCCGGGTGGGCGAGGGCGACGGCGAAGAAGTAATTGTGCGGGCCGGCGAGGTGCTCTGCATCCCGTCCAACGTGCCGCACCAGGCCGAAGCCCTCGAAGACACGCTCGACGTGGATGTGTTCAGCCCCCCGCGCCAGGACTGGCTCGACGGCAGCGACGCTTACCTGCGCCAGAAATAAACCCCTAGGCCCTTCATTATGGATTTAGGCATCAAAGGCAAGGTGGCGCTGGTGGCGGCCGCCAGCAAGGGCCTGGGCCGCGCCGTGGCCGAGGAGCTGGCCGCCGAAGGCGCGTCGCTCGTGCTGTGCGCCCGCGGCGAGGCGGCGCTGCTCGCCACCTGCGCCGAAATAGCGGCCGCCCACGGCGTGCCCGTGCTGCCCGTAGTGGCCGATGTAGGCACGCCCGCCGGCGTGGCTCAGGTGACTGAGGCGGCCCTAGGGCGCTTCGGGCAGGTCGATATATTGGTCACGAACTCGGGCGGGCCGCCGGCCGGGCCCTTCGAGGCGCACGACGCGGCCGCGTGGGCAGCGGCCACCCAACTGCTGCTCGGCAGCGTGGTCGAGCTGACGCGGGCCGTGCTGCCGGGCATGAAGGCGCGCGGCTGGGGCCGCATCCTCACCATCACGTCCATTGCCGTTAAGCAGCCGGTGACGGGGTTACTGCTGTCCAATAGCCTGCGGGCGGCCGTGACGGGCCTGGTGCGCACGCTGGCCACCGAGGTAGCGCCGTTCGGCGTCACGGTCAACACTATTTTGCCCGGCTACACCCGCACCGAGCGTGTCGAGCAGCTGGCCCAGGCCGCCGCCGCGCGCGAAGACATCAGCCCCGAAGCTGCCACCGCCCGCTGGACCCAGGAAATCCCCATGCAGCGCCTGGGCGAGCCGGCCGAGTTTGCGGCGCTGGCCGCCTTTCTGTGCTCGGCCCGCGCTAGCTACATCACCGGCACCTCCACGGCCGTTGATGGCGGCTGGATTAAAGGGCTGCTGTAGCCTTGCTAGAAATATATCTGGCAAAAAAGACCGTCCTGCTGAGCTGGCCGAAGCATTTCTACCGAACGATGCCCGAACGGTGCGGTAGAGATGCTTCGGCCAGCTCAGCAGGACGGTCTAACAACGCAAAAGGCCCCGCCAGTGCGGGGCCTTCTGCGTTGTCAATTGCCCTAGGGCGCCCACTTATAGCTCGTCGAAGAACGACTTTTCCCCTGCTGGCGCGGCAGCCATGCCAGGATGCGTGATGGGCTCGGGCTGCTGAATATCGGGGCGGTCGGGGCCAATGGGCGCGATTTCGGGCCGGGCGGGCTCCACATAGGGCGAGGGCGAGTTGGGCACGGTTTCGGGGCCGGGCTCGGGCACGAAAGGCGCGGGCGAGATGCCGGGGTTTTCGCGCGGGGCCTGGGGCCGCTCAATGTCGGGGCCGGGCGCTTGGTTGGGGTTGCGGGGGTCGGGCTGCTGGCCCGGCTTGGGGTTGTAGGCGGTAGGCGCGGCGGCGGGCATGGCAGCGGCGGGGCGAGTGGGGGCAGTTATTTGCATGGCAGGGGCAGGCTTGGGGGGCGTAGGTTCGGCCGGTTCTGAGGGCCGCTCTGGCTTTACGCTGGCCGCCCGCGAAAGGATGGCCGCCGCCCCATTTTTGGGGCGCGCGCCGGCGCGCTGCGCTTTGTCGAGCGCCTCGGTAGCCAGGTGGTGCAGGCTGTGCACCAGCGTGTCGAGCTGCTGCTCGAGGCGCTGGCACTCCTGGCCCAGGCCGCCCACTTCCTTCTGCATGTCGGCCACAGTCGCGGCGGCGGTTTGGTAGGCCTCGTCCACAATGGCGCGGGCCCGCTGGCGGGCATCGGCCAGGGTGTGCTCGGCTTGCAGCTGGGCCTCGCGGCGGCGCAGGTCGGCGTCGCGCTGGGCCTGCTCGGTAATGGAGTTGCCGGTGTCCTCGGCCGTTTTGAGGGTGCGGTACAGGGAGCTTTCCACCTCGCGCAGCTTCTGCACGTCGTGCATCGTATGGTCGAGCTTGAGGCGCAACTCGCGGTTTTCCTCCCCCATGCGCTCCCACTGCTGCGAGAGCATGTTCAAAAATGCCTGCACCTCATCCTTATCAACTCCCCGAAAGGATTTCTCAAACGTTTTCTGCCGAATATCCAGGGCGGTAATTTTCATCTTGCGAAGCAGTTAGCCGCTAGCCAGTTAGCTAGTAGCTTTTTAGTTTTAAAGTATAAACAGAAATAAGCTAGCCACTCCCTGGCCCGCCCTACAACGAAAGCCAACCGCCAACCGCTATAAGCTAGCGGCACCCTCTACCACCTGCCACACGGCCAGGCTGCGGTCATCGCTGCACGAAACTAGCCGGTGCTGCCCGCCCGGCCAAACTACTTTATTGACGGAGGTGCCGTGGCCCGCGGCCCGCGCCCTATCCAGCACCCGCAGCAGCCCTAGGGTGGCGGCATCCCAAAGCTTGATGCTCTTATCGAGCGAACACGAAGCCAGGTAGCGCCCGTCGGCGCTGAAGGCTAGGTGGTTGATAGCGTACATGTGGGCCACCACTACCAGGCCTGGCGCGTAGTCCTGGTCCACGTCATAGCGGCGCAGGTGGGCATCGCGCCCGGCGGCCAGCAGGCTGGCCCCGTCGGGCGAGTAAGTGAGGGCGAATACCGAGTTGGTAGCCTCGGCCAGTTGGAATTTCACGGCCAGTGAGTCGAGGTCGAGCACGTAGGTAACCCAGTCGGAGCTGCCCACGGCCAGCTCGCCGCGCGCTTCGTGCAGGGCCAGGCAGCGCAGGCTTTTCTCGCTGAGGCGCAGCAGCTTTTCCAGCCGGAACTCGGGGCCCACCAGCACGGCCAGCGTGCCATCGGCCAGGGCGCAGTACAGGCGCTGGCGGCTTTCCGCGTACACCATATCGAAAATAGCCAGCGGCGGCAGGGCCGTGGCGTAGGCCAGCCGGCGCGAGGCCAGGTCGAGCAGCTGCACGCCCTGAAAGTTGTGGCCCACCGCCAGCAGCCCGAGGGTTGGCAGCTCGCGCAGGGCGTACACCGAGTTTTCGACCTGGGCCAGCAGCTGGCCGTCCTGGGCGGGGTCGGCGGCGTTCCAGGCCACCACCAGCCCGTCGGCCCCGCTCGAAAACACCCGGTCGGCGTTGGGTCGGCCAGCGAGCGCGTACACCGCGTCGCGGTGCCCGGCCAGCGTGCCGAGGCGGTGCGCGGTAGGGCGAGAAAACGAAGCGGCGGCGGCGAGCATAAGCAACGAGCCCGGTTGGCTAAGGCGCCGGGCGGGCGGCAAAGGTCGGGCCGCGCCGGGGCACTACCTTCGCCGCCCGCTCCTTTTTATGCCGCTCCATTCACTTCAGCCCCTGCCTGGCGGGGCCTGGCTGGGCCGCTGGCACCTGCTCGAAGCCCCCGCCGCCCTGTGGCCCCTGCTGGCCGATGCCCCCGCCTACGCGCCCCTGCTGCCCGCCCGCACCGCCGGCCCGCGCCAGGCGCAGTGGTTGGCCGGGCGCGTGCTGGTGCAGCACCTGCTGGCGGCGGCCGGCTACCCGGCGGCTCCGCTGCGCAACGAGGCCAGCGGCCGTCCCTACCTGCTGGGCGCTACCCTAGGCCCCACCGTGTCGCTGTCGCACGCCGGGGCCTGGGTGGCCGCGCTGCTGGCCCCGCCCGGCGGCGGCGCCGGCCTCGACGTGGAGGCCGTGCGCCCCAAAGCCCAGCGCATTGCGCCCAAGTTTTTGACCGCTGCCGAGCAGGCCGTTAGCGAGCAGGCTATTGGCCGAGGCGCGGCGCCTGAGGCGCTTTATACCCTGCTCTGGAGCGCCAAGGAAACCCTGTTTAAGCTCAGCGGCCGCGCCGGTATTATCTTCCGCCAAAACCTGCTGCTCGACCTGCCGCCCGGGCCCTGGCCGCCTGCCGGCACCCTGCCCGCCCGGCTCTGGCTGGCGGGGCAGGAAACGCGGCACCAGATTTGTTATTTCGAGCCCGCTCCCGGCTACGTGCTTACGTATTGCGTAGGCCCGGCCTAGGGCCACCCGGCTTCGTCACTCGCCAGCCAATCAGACTTTTACCTCGTTTTTAGCTCATCCTATGCGTTTTCACAAACTCTCGATTATAGTAGCCACCGGGTTGCTGCTGGCTACCGTGGCGGTGGGCGTGGCGCGGGCTCAGGGCAGCCCCGTGCGCGATTTCACGGTGCAGAAAACCGGGGGCGGCGATGCCTCGCTGAGCGCCTACGCCGACCGCAAGGCGGTGGTAGTGGTGTTTGTGAACCCCGGCTGCGCCTTTTCGCGGCTCTACCAAGAGCGCCTCAGCGCCCTGCGCAGCGCCTACGAAGGCCGCGACGTGGCATTTATGTTCGTTAACGTGCCCATCAACCTCGACGCGGGCGACGGCGGCGGAGCCAACCTAGCCACCTTTACCGACGGCGGGGCCGCCAGCGCCGCCCTAGGGGTCAGCAAAACTACGGAGGCCGTAGTGCTGCAACCCAGCGGCGGCAGCTTCGCCGTGCGCTACCGCGGCGCCATCGATGATAACCCCCAGGTAGCCAGCGACGTGCGCCAGCCTTACCTGCGCCAAGCCCTCGATAACCTACTGGCCGGCCGCCCTGCCGGCGTGGGCGACACCCGCGCCGCAGGCTGCCTCATTAAACGCTGACCGCAGATTTAACGGATTCAACGGATTAAAACGGATACGCCTGGCGATGCCAGGCTGACTACGCGGACGGTAGGGCGGCTTCGCCTGCCTCTTGCCCTTAGGGATAAGGTGCGAGCCGAAGGCCGCTGCTCGTCCGCGTAGTCAGCCTGGCATCGCCAGGCGTATCCGTTTTAATCCGTTGAATCCGTTAAATCTGCGGTCAGGATAGTTAGCAGCTGCCCAACTTCCTCTACTTTGGCGGGTTCCTGCAGCTTCTCGAAGCCTACTTGCAAGTTGCGCATGGCGCGGCGCACGATGTCGAGGTTGGCGCAGGGCTCGTAGAAGCTTTCCTGCGAGGTGATGCCCAACTGACCCACGTAGTGCTCAATATCGGCCCTGGAAAGCGTGACGCCCCGGTTGTAGCAGTTGATGTAGAACGGGGTAGCGCCCGGCGCCTCGGGCTGGTAGGTGAGCACGAACAGGTTGGGTAGGTTGACGCCGAAGATGGGCAGGTCGAGCCGCTGGGCCACCAGCAGGTATATCACACAGAGCGACAGCGGGTTGCCGCGCTTGGTTTCGAACACCCGGTGCAGCATCGAGTTGGCCGGCGAGTGGAAGTGCTGGGTATTGGCCGCAAACTTATGGTTGCGAAAAATGACGTGGTTGAGCACCTGCACCTGGTCGGCGGGGTGCATGTCGGCGCGCAGCAGCGTCCACACCTCAAAGCGCAGCTGCTCGATGGCCCGGTTTAGGGCCTGCAAGTCGGCGTCGGGGTACTGGTACGAGTTGAGCAGCCACATGCCCTCCAGCAAGTCCTGGCCGCCACTGTCGCGCCATACGCGCAGGCGCTGCTGCAAGCCCTCAAACTGGAGCTGGTGAATCAGGTCTTCGAGGCGGCGCTGCTGCTGGGGGTCGAGGGTTTCCTCCCACGACTCTTCCAAAAACGGGATGATGGCTTCGCCCAGGTTCTGAATTTCGCCCTGCACCTGGGGCGCAATCTCTGGGTCGTCGAGCAGCGAGATAAGGGCTTTGATTTCGTTGGTAGTCATGCAGGCAAGTCACTCCCGCCGGCGGAAGCGGGTCGAATTTAACACCCGCAACTACCCATTTTGTTCGCTTAAATTGACTGACTAGCGTTTTGGGTCGCCTAATACCCTAGGGCCCAACTTCCAGCTCTACGCCAGCTTTAGTCAAAAAGCCTGATTTTGGCCTGGGCCAGTAGCTTGCCGCCGTGCCCGCTCAGCAGCGCCTGCCCAGCGGGCTAGCCCTGGCCCCAGGCCTCGTCGGCAGCGAGGGGCAGCAGCTTTTCGTGGCGCACTACGGCATCTATCACCACGGGTCCGTGGTGCGCCAGCGCCTCGCGCAACACGGCCGCCAGCTGGGCCGGGTCGCGCACGCGCAGGCCCTTGAGGCCAGTAGCCTCGGCCAGCCTGGCAAAGTCGGGGGCAGATAGCTCGGAGCCGGCGGCCGGCTGGGCTTCGTGGCGGTAGCTCCTGTCGTTGAGCACAATAACCTTGACGGGCGCCTGCGTTTGGCGCAGGGTGAGCAGCTCGCTCAGCAGCATGGCGAAGCCCTAGGGGCTGCACAGGGCCACCACCTGGCGGCCGGGCGCCGCCAGGGCCGCCCCAATGGTCTGGGGCAGCGCGGCCCCCAGGTTGCCGTGCACGATAGAGTTGAGTAGCCGGCGCCGGCCGTTCATGTGCAGGTAGCGGCTAGCCCAGGTCAAGGGTGCCCCCGTGTCGCAGGCAAAAATGGCGTCGGCAGTGCCTAGCTCAATTGAGCAGGTGGGCAAGGTGCGCAGCGCGCAACGCTGCCTCACCGGGCGGCGCGGTGGCTAGCGCGGCCAGGTGCACGACCACATCGGCGGGCAGCACCACTACGCCCACCCCGCCCCGGCCAAGGGCTACTTGCACGGCCGCTTCAGTCACGCGCACGGCCTGCGCGGGCACCGCAATAGTGGCGCAGTAGTGGCTGCAATCGCGAAAAAGCAATTCGGGGCGCGTTTCCTGGAAGTAGCTGCTACCAATTTCGTAGCTCGGTACTTGGGCCACAATGGCCAGCACCGGCAGGTGGTTGCGGTGACAGTCGTAGAGCCCGTTGAGGAGCTGCGCAGTGCCGGGCCCGCACGCGCCCACACAGACCGCCAGCGAGCTGCTAATAGTAGCCTCTCCCCCAGTGGCAAGGGCGCTAGCTTCTGCGTGCTGCACTTCTACCAGGGCCAGGCCCTTGCGGGGGTGGATGGCTTTGGCCAAGCCAGCTAGCTCCCAACAATACTTTTCTTTCCTATGTGCGCAAGGCGTTATAATAAATTAAATCATCTATATAGCTGATTTATAGGCTAAAATTTACACGCTGATGTCAACATTCTGTTGCCTTGCTCAGCCGTATCGCGCCTGGCTCGGGCTCGCAACTGGTCCTAGGCGCCGCTCTTAGCCAGCCGTTTTAGGTGGTTGCCCGCCGTGCGTTGCCGGGCGCCGAGCCATTTTTGCCAACCCGCCGCCCGCGGGCCCGTTGCAGCCCTATGTCCATTGTCCAAACTATTGCCGCCCTCGAGGCCGAGCTAGCCGGCACCGCCGCCCGCCTAGTTGTCGTCACCAAAACCCACCCCGTGGAGCGCCTGCGCGAAGCCTACGCCGCGGGTGCCCGCCTGTTTGGCGAAAACCGGGTGCAGGAAATGGCTGCCAAGCAGCCCGTGCTACCCGCCGATGTGGAGTGGCACCAGATTGGCCAGCTTCAAACCAACAAGGTGAAGTATTTGGCCGCCTTCGTGCACACCGTGCAAAGCGTAGACAGCTTGCGCCTGCTGCAAGAGCTAGATAAGCAGGCGGCTAAGCACCAGCGCGTTATCAACGGCCTGCTGCAATTCCACATTGCCCAGGAGGAAACCAAAACCGGCCTAACTCTACTCGAAGCCGAGGAAATACTGCAAAGCCCGGCCTACCAGCAGCTGCGCCACGTGCGCCTAACCGGCGTCATGGGCATTGCCACCTACACGCCCGACGAGGCCGTGGTGCGCGCTGAGTTTCGGCAGCTGCGTCAGTATTTCGAGCATCTGAAGGCCGGCTATTTTGCTGACCAGCCGCAGTTTAAGGAGCTATCGATGGGCATGAGCGCCGACTATGCCCTGGCCGTGGCCGAGGGCAGCACCCTAATACGGGTAGGCAGCGCCATTTTCGGCAGCCGCACCTAGGCCTAGCCCTATACCTGCTGGCATCTTTATCTCTCCGCCTTACCGAACCACCCTGCATGCGCTTTCTATATATTTTCAAATCTATACTAGCCCTCTGTTCTCCGCTGGCGAGCATAGCGCAGCACAGACCACCTGCTCCCATTCAAATTATGATAATGGGCTCCGACCACCTCCAGCAGCTCTACAATAACCAACCGCAGTCCGATGTCTTCAGTCCTAAGAAGCAGGCAGAACTAGCGCGAGTACGAGCGCAGCTCGCGCGGTTTCGTCCTAATATCATCTTGCTGGAGGCCGAGCCTAAGGAACAGGGGCAACTTGATAGTCTGTATGCCCGCTACTTAAAAGGCGACCTACAATTGACAAACCTACCCACTGGGCGCAGTGAGAGGTACCAAGTGGGCCTGGCCTTAGCCAAACAACTCGGGTTACCCAGCCCTAGGGCAGTAGACTATTATGCCGCAACGTCCCAATCGCTGCTGAGTACGGGCACTAATATCGAAGCCTTTACGCAAGCTCTCAAACAGTTGCAAATCACCGCGCGCCCTTTGCGCAGATTAGTGCAGCACGATAGCCTCTCCCTTTATGACTACCTGGCGCTGGTCAACCAACCCGCCATGATTGCTTTGGTTCACCGAGTTCAATTCAATACCCCAGCTCTGGTAATGAATGGCACATTTGCAGCGAACGGTACAAATACTGTAAACCTAGGTAAGGTAGATAACGAATATATTGGTGCTCATTTTATTACGTTGTTCTACAACCGCAATCTTAAAATTTATTCCAATATTTTGCGGGCGCAGCAGCAAAGCCAGGCGCAGCGCATACTCGTCTTGTTTGGAGTAGCCCACGTTGGGGTGCTAGAAGAACTCTTCGCAGCCAACCCAACCTACCAAATCGTTCACGCGGCTACTTACTTAAAGACCAGCAGGAACAAGCTTCGGCACGTCACGAAAGGTGCTAACAAGTAATTTTAAACTGACGAAGCATCCCTAAGCATGCAGCTTAGGCGTCGCGGCGCACGGTAGCTGCCGCCGCCTGCGCGGCCGGAAAAATGATGACTTCGGCAATTTGCACGTGCGGTGGGCGCGTCACCATAAACTGGATGAGGTCGGCAATGTCGGCGGCCGTGAGGGGCTGCACCCCCTTGTACACCGTAGCGGCCCGGGCCTCGTCGCCCTTGAAGCGCACTTCCGAAAACTCGGTCTCCACCATGCCCGGCGCCACTTCGGCCACCCGAATGCCCCTAGGCAGCAAATCGAGCCGCATCGTGCGCGTGAGCATGGCCACGGCCGCCTTCGAGGCGCAGTACACGTTACCGTTGGCGTAGGCCTCGTGCCCGGCAATCGAGCCAATATTGACGATAAAGCCGCCCTCGCCCATGCGCGGCAGCACCGCCCGGCTCACGTAGAGCAGGCCCTTCACGTTGCCATCCAGCATGGCGTCCCAGTCGGCCACGTCGCCGTCCTGAATTGGGGCCAGGCCGTGGGCATTACCCGCGTTGTTGATGAGCACGTCGATGCGGGCAAACTCAGCCGGCAAGCCGCCCACGGCCGCTTCTACTGCCGCGCGGTCGCGCACGTCGAACGCCAGCGCATGCACTGGCACGGGGGCCAGCTCGGCCGCCAGGGCCGCCAGCCGCTCTTGGCGCCGCCCGGCTATTATGAGTTGAAAGCCCGCCGCCGCCAGCGCCCGCGCCGTGGCTTGCCCAATGCCCGACGAGGCGCCGGTTACGAATGCCGTTTTCATGTTAAATTCTCTTGAATAGTAAAAGAACGTCCTGCTCATCTGACGTCCGCCTGCCGAAGCATCTCTACCACGACAGTAATTCTAACGTCAGGAGTTAATTATGCGGTAGAGATGCTTCGACAGGCGGACGTCAGATGAGCAGGACGTTCTTTTTTGAGAAGTTTAATTCAGGAACAAGTCTAACAGCTAAAGAAGCTATTCAATGTTTAAATACAGCGTTACCGTGTTGGTGCGCAGGCTTTGCAGGCTGTTGCTGTAGGTATTGTTCTGGGGCACCAGAATGTTGCGCAGGCCGTGCGAGAAGCGCAGCTCGGGCCCAAACTTGAAGTAGGGGTAAAACAAGTCCAGCCCCACGCCATACTCCAGCATAATGTCGCTGCGGTTAATGGTCAGCTGGTTGATGGCCGGCACGTTCTGGCGCTGCGTCACGGCGAAGCTAGGCTTGATGCCCGCAATGGCGTACACGCGGGTATTGCGCCGGCGGTTCGACTGGTACTTGAGTAGCAGCGGCAGCTCCAGCTGGGTGGTGTTCACCTCCTGCGTACGGATGGTATCGGGTTGCCCCACCCCGCGCCCCTGAAACTCGACGCGGCGCGCCATAAAGTTCAGGCCGGGCGCAAAGCGCAGATGCAGCGGCGTTTCGGGTGGTCCTAGGCGAACATCACCGATGAAGCCCACGGCCAGCCCGCCGCTAATGATGGCATTAGCCGCTAGGCCGCGGCCGTATTGCAGCGCCTGCACGTAGGCGGCCGACTGCTCGATGAAAAAGCGCGAGAAATTGGGCGCGATGTAGAGGCCGGGCCGAAAAAACCGCTGGTTGTAGTTGGGCAGGTTGTCTACCGTCACGCCCCGGATGTGCCCCTTGCGGTTGCGGTCGATGTCGTCGCTGCGCTTGCGCTGGGCCAGGGCCGGCCCGGCCAGCAGCAATAGCAGCCCCAGCAGCACCAGCCCGCGCCCCCCTCCTACTTGTGGCCGGTGTAAATGGAGCTGATGCCGAACGTAAGTGGTTGCCATGTGGGATTGCTAAAGCCGACGCGCCGCAGAATAGCCACGAAATCGGCACCGTCGGGAAACGCCTGCACCGAGGCGGGCAGGTAGGTATAGGCGCTCTGGTCTTTGGAGATAACCTTGCCAAACACCGGCAGTACCCGACTGAAATAAAAATTGTACGCTTGCTTGAGCGGAAAAGCCGTGGGCTTGCTGAACTCCAGAATGACGAGCTTGCCGCCCGGCCGCAGCACGCGGTACATCTCAGCCAGCCCCTTTTCCAGATGCGCAAAGTTGCGCACCCCAAACGAGGCCGTTACCGCGTCAAACGTACTGTCGGCGAACGGCAGGCTCTCCGAGTCAGCCAGCTCTAGCTGGATGCGGTGCCCTAGGCCCTTGGCAGCCAGCTTCTGGCGGCCCACCGCCAGCATCCCAGCCGAAATATCTACGCCCGTCACCTGGGCTTCGGGCGCGGCGGTGCGCAGCGTTTCAATCGCGAAGTCGGCCGTGCCCGTGGCAATGTCCAGAATGCGAGCTGGGCGCAGGGCCTTCAACTCATTCACGGCCTGGCGGCGCCAGTAGATATCGGTGCCCGCACTTAAAAAGTGGTTGAGGAAGTCGTATTTGCCGGCAATGTTGTCGAACATGCGGGCCACCTGCGATTTCTTATCGGCGGCGTCTTCTTTGTAGGGTACTACGGCCATAGCGGGGTGCAAAGAACGGCACGAGGCCGCGAAAATTGCGCAATGCGCGGAAGTGGCCGGCCCACGTGGCCCGCCGCATAGCAGACAAAAAAACGGCCGGACTGTTTGTCCGGCCGTTTTCAATGAAGCTTACCCTAGGGTTACTCGGCTTTGGCTTTCACCTTGGCCTTCTCGCCCGAGGCGTCTTTGGCTTTCGAATCTAACTCGCCGTCTTTCGAAACGGTTTTCGACTTCGAACCCTGCGCGCCTTTGGTTTTCACCTTCACTTTGTCGCTGTCCTCGTCCACCTTGGTTTTCACCTTCGAGCCGTCGGCCATCTTCACCTTGCTCTTGCCGGGCAGCGGCGGGGCAGTTTCCACGGGCACAGCAATAACCGTGGTAGTCGTCGTGGTGCCAGTAGCGGTGGGCGCGGGCGGCATAGGAGCCGGGCCTGCTACGCGGATGGGGCGGAAGTCATCGCGGCGGTTAAGCTGCATGTTTTCCGGCGAATCGTTCGGCGCAATGGGCTTGCGCTCGCCAAAGCTCACGGTCGTAATGCGGGCGTCGGCAATGCCTTGCTTCACGAGGTAGTTCTTGCCCGCGTCGGCGCGGTTCTGGCCGAGTACCATGTTGTACTCATCCGTGTTGCGCGAGTCGCAGTTACCTTCTACCGATACGTTGACACCAGGATTAGCCTTCAAATAGTTCGCGTTGGCATTCAGCACCTTAATGGCCTCGGCGCGCAGCTTGTATTTATCGGTGTCGAAATAAATCGACTTCATCACGTTATTAGCACCGCCGGGCTGGAACGCCAGGCCTAGGGTATCCACGTAGTTCACGTAGAAGTTCTTAGTGATGCTGGTCGAGTCGTTGGTCGAAACCGGCACGGCAAACTCCTGCGTCTCAATGTTCTTGCCGTCCTTGTTTACCACCACCTGGTAGGTGCGGCCCGACAGCACGCTCACCTTGTAGTCGCCGTTGGGGTCCTTGGTGATGTCGCGGAAGCTGATGGCCGTTTTGTCGGCCTGCGTGCCGTTAAACACCAGCTCAACGCCCGGAATGGCCGTGGTGCTATCACGCTTCGAGAACACCTGGCCCTTGATGTTGATGTTCTTGATGTAGCTGATGGTATAGATGTCCTTCTCGCCGTAGCCACCAATGCGGTACGAACTGAGGTAAGCATACGTGCCATCGGGCGCCAGGCGGTAGTACGAGTCGGCGTCGGGCGTGTTGATGGGGTAGCCCATGTTCTCGGGCCGGCCCCACTTGTGGCCGATGCTGTCGTACTGCGACTTGAAGATGTCGTAGTCGCCCATCGTGTTGTGGCCGCGCGAGCTGAAATACAGCGTCTTGCCGTCGCGGCTGATGTAGGGGCTATCCTCGTCGTACTTGGTGTTGATAACACCCCCTAGGGACTTAGCCGGGCCCCAGTCGCCGCCCGGCGTGCGGGTGCTGTAGTAGAGGTCCAGGTTGCCGTCCTCCGAGTAGTGGGCGGTCGAGAAGTACAGCGTGTTGCCGTCCGGGGTGATATAGGCGTCGCCCTCGTACTGCTTCGAGTTGATGTTGTTGTTCAGCTTCACCGGGGCCTGCCAGTCGCCGCCCGCCGCCTTCGAGGCGATGAACACGTCACCGTCCTCGTCGCTGCGATACATCAGCAGCTTGGTGTCGTTGTCAAACAGCTGGTCGGAGGCGTCGTGGCCTTTGCTGTTGAGTGCCTGCGACAGCGAGCGCGGCTTCTCCCAGTTGTCGGCGTCGATGCGGTGCGTTTCCACGATGCCCTCGTAGTACTCACCATCGGCGGCCGTCTTGTCGCGGCGCTTGGTGTCGAGGCCCGGAATGTCGGTGGGGTTGGCGCGGGTCGTGAAAATCAGCGTCTTATCGTCCGACGAGATAACCGGGCTGTGCTCCGAATACTGCGTATTCACCGTGGGGCCCAAGTTCTTCACGAAGATGTCCTTGGGCGAGTTGAACAGCACCTTCGCGTTTTTGCTATGTTGAATGAGCTGCGCTACTTCTTCGCGGCGCGAGTCATTCTTCTTTTTCAGCGTGGCGTTGTAGTTCTGGTAGTGGGTAATCGCCTCGTCGAAATTGTAGTTGAGGTGGTCCACCCGGCCCAGCCAGTACTCCACATCCTTCGACACTTTAGGCTTCACCTTCTGCGCCTTGTAGATGTAGTCGCTCGCCTTTTCTTTATCAAAGGACAGGTAAGCTACCCCGGCCCGAAACAGCGCCGTAGCGTTATTGGGGTCTTTGGCCAGTACGCGCTCGTAATAAGGAATAGAGGCCCGGTAGTTTTCCTGATTATAGAGCTTGTTTGCCGTTTGCAGGTCCTTGCGCACGCTTTGAGCGTCGGCCGAGGTGCTCACGGCCACCGTCAGCGTCAGCGCGCAGGAAGCTTGCAGCAGCCGTTTGGATAGGTTGTCCATTGAAAAAAGGAAGTGATTGAAGAATTTTTTAAGGAAGGACGGTAGTTATAAGTGAGTAGCGGGCGCCCGCCCAGTGCCGCGCCACGCGTAAAAACTGGCAACTTATACTGTAAACTAGCCGCAGGGTTAGCCCCTGGCAGCCTAGGGCTTCAGCTAATAGGCCGACAAATATATTGAATACTTGGGGTTAAGCTCGGCTTTAGGGGTTAGCCAGCGGCCTCCCCTACTGCTGGTGCGCCTTTGCCAGGGCACTCCGCAAAGATAGCGGCAGCCACTAAACCGCAAGCCGCTACCACCTTAGCCTTGCTGATGGGCCTAGGGTGCCGCTTGCGCCCGTAGCCCGCCGCATCTTTGTACCCGCACTGTTTAGAAGGTAACCCGCCATGGTCATTCGCGAAGCAAGTTTTTTGAGCAGCAACACCCAGGTGGCCGCCTGCCCCGCCCCCGACCGCCCCGAGTACGCTTTTATCGGGCGCTCCAACGTGGGCAAGTCGTCGCTCATCAATATGCTGACGGGCCGCCTGGCGCTGGCCAAAATATCGAGCACTCCCGGCAAAACCCAGGTTATCAACCACTTTATGATTAACGACGAGTGGTACTTGGTTGACTTGCCGGGCTACGGCTACGCCCGCGTCAGCAAAAGCTCGCGGGCCGACTGGGGCAAGATGATAAAGGCCTACCTCACCAAGCGCGAAAACCTGACCTGCGTGTGCGTGCTGCTCGACTCGCGCCACGCGCCGCAAGCCGTCGATTTAGAGTTTATGGCCTGGCTGGGCGAGGCGGGCGTGCCGTTCGTCATGATTTTTACGAAGGCCGATAAGCAGTCGGCCACGCGCACCCAAGAGTTGGTGGACGCCTACCTGCGCCAAATGCAGGAGCAGTGGGACGAGCTGCCGCGCCACTTCATCACGTCGGCCGAAACCGGGGCGGGGCGCGAGGCGGTGCTGGGCTTCGTGGACGAGGTGAACCGCCAGCTGGCGGCCGAAGCGCCGAGCAAGTAGCTACTTTTGGCCCGCCGATTGCCCCTAGGGCTGGCTAGCGGGGTTTGCCTGCCCTTATTTACAACTAGTACATGAAAAAATCCTTGTTTACCCTGCTGGCGCTGGCTGGCCTGGCTACAGCCGCCCAGGCACAAACCACGCCGGCCCCCGCTCCAGGTGCGACTGCCTCCAAAAGCATAGGCACCATTGTGCGCCCCACCGAAGCACTGCCGGTAGCCGCTTACTACGAGGGCGGCCAGGAGGCCCTCTATGCCTTTCTGGCGCAGGAAGTGAAATACCCGGCCCTCGCCTACCGCACCCGGCAGCAGGGCCGCTGCCTGCTCGATTTTACGCTCAACGCCGACGGCTCGCTTAGCAACGTGCGCGTCTTGGTGAACCCCGGCGGCGGCATCGGCGACGAGGCCACGCGCCTGCTGCGCCTCATCAAGTTCAAGCGCCCTGACAACCCTATCATCTTGAAGATGCCGATGGATTTCAAGATTAGTCGGCCGACTTCCAACACTACCCAAAACTGATTTTTGTAATGTGACAAATGCGAAGATGTAGAAAGATGTAACATGTAATATTGTCATTGCTCGGCACATACCATCCTTTTTACATCTTCACATTTTACCCATTCTCACATTCTATCTATTCCTCTACTTCTTCCCCAATGCCCTACGATTTGAAAGAGCTGGCTGCCATTAGTGGCCAAAGTGGTTTGTTTCGGCTGGTGCGGCCCGCCCGTCACGGTGTGCTCGTCGAAAGCCTGGATGCTAAAGGCACCCGCTCGCTGGCACCGGCCAGCAACAAGGTTTCGCTGCTAACCGAGATTGGCATCTACACGCAGGACTCGGACGAGACGGTGCCGCTGACGGAGGTATTTGAGCGCATTCACCAGCGCTACGGCGCCGAGCTGCCCGTGACGGGCAAGTCGGGCGAGGCCGAACTAACGAGCTTTATGGGCGAGGTGCTGCCCGAGTATGACCGCAACCGCGTGTACCAGTCCGATATTAAAAAGCTGGCTACCTGGTACGGCATCGTGAGCAAAAACGTGCCCTACCAAGCAGCGGCAGCCGACGAGCCCGCCGCCGATGAGCCCCTGAGCACCGGCGGCGTTATCGGCGAAACCGACCCTAGCCCCACCGACGCCGGCAACCCGGAGGTAACACGGTAGCTTTCTGAGCCAACCAATTTTAATAAGCAGGTCCGGCCGCGTAAGCGTGGCCAGACCTACTTATTAAGCTAATGCGATACAGCTTGTTATACTCCTGCGGGCACCGTTTCCTGGGCCAAAAAGCGCTCGGCCAGTGCCACTAACTCGGGGCTGCCAATGAAGAAGGGGCAGCGCTGGTGGCAGGCAGCGGGCTCTAGCTCGAGGGTGCGCGCGTAGCCGTTGGAGCTGCGGCCGCCGGCCTGCTCCACGATGAAAGCCAGCGGGTTGCATTCGTACATGAGGCGCAGCTTGCCGGCGGGGTTTTTGGCCGTGGCGGGGTAGAGGTAGATGCCGCCCTTGAGCAGGTTGCGGTGAAAATCGGCCACCAGCGAGCCAATGTAGCGGGCCGAAAACTGCGCGTCTTGGCAGTGCCGCACGAAGGCCGCTACGCCGGGCGAAAACGAGTTACTGGAGCCCTCGTTGATGGAATAAATGGTGCCGGTGCGGGGCGTCTGAATGTCGGGATGCGAGAGGAAAAACTCCCCTAGGCTCGGCTCGTAGGTAAAGCCGTTGACGCCGTTGCCGGTGGTGTAGACGAGCATCGTGCTGGAGCCGTAGATGACGTAGCCGGCCGCTACCTGGTGGGTGCCGGGCTGCAGGCAGTCGGCCGCGGTGCCGGGCTGGCCGGTGGGCGACACGCGGCGGTACACGCTGAAAATGGTGCCAATGCTCACGTTCACGTCGATGTTGGACGAGCCATCAAGCGGGTCAATGGCCACGATGTACTTACCCTGCACGTTGCCGGTATCAATGGCCTCGTCGTCTTCTTCCGAGATGATGGTGCAGGCCTCGCCGCCGTTGCGCAGCGCGCGGATAAAACGGATGTTGGCCACTACGTCGAGTTTCTGCTGCTCCTCACCCTGCACGTTCTGGTTGCCGTAGGCGCCGGCAATGTCGATGAGGCCCGAGCGGTTGATTTCGCGGTTCACGATTTTAGCGGCCAAGGCAATGTCGCGCAACAGCTGGCTCAACTCGCCAGTAGCATAGGGAAAATCCTCCTGCTTGCGCATGATGAAGCGGTCGAGTGTAGTGCCGACGGGCAGGGCAAGCTTGCTGGCGTCCATGAGGATGCGTATAAAATGAACCGCTACAAAGCTACTCTAAGCCCGGCGCGCAGCCTAGCAACATTTCCGCAAACGATTACGGAAGCTTTCGGGCCGGGCAGGCCCCAGGCCGGGCGCCGCCAAGCCCCCCGCACCGCCGGGCTTTCCCGACCGCGCCCTAGTTTTGGCATCTATGAGCAACGTAGTACCGGGCCTGCGGGTCTACAAGTTTGGCGGCGCCTCGGTGAAGGACGCGGCCGGCATCCTCAACGTCTGCCGCATCGTGCAGGAAACGGCCCTAGGGCAGCCACTGCTCATTGTGGTGTCGGCGATGGGCAAGACGACCAATGCGCTGGAGGAGATTTTCGACTTGGCCTGGCGGGGGGAGGATTACGCGGAGCCGTTGAAGGTACTGGAAGATACCCATCGGAGTATAGCGTCTAGTTTAGGGCTAACTACAGAATCGACCGGCTGGTTTTACTTCGATAAGCTGCTTCTGCAGCTTGGGCAACGTCTGCAGAAAATAAAATCTAGTAGCGAGGAATACGACGAACAGTATGACCAAATAATCAGCTTTGGCGAAATGTTAGCTTCACAATTGCTTACTCATACACTTGGTGTGCAGTCATGCAATTGCCAGCAGGTTATACAAACAGATACCACTTGGCGCGAAGGAAAAGTAGACTGGCAAAAGACACAAGTCAATTCGTACAGCTGGCTCGCACCACTCTTAAAAGAAGGAGTTGTGGTAACGCAAGGATTCTTAGGCGGCACTAGTTACGGCGTTCCTAAAACTCAGAATTCAACCGAAACTGTTTACAGGGAACGCACCACCACCCTAGGGCGCGAGGGCTCCGACTACTCGGCCGCCATTTTTGCCTACTGCCTGGGGGCCGAGAGCGTGACGATTTGGAAAGACGTGCCGGGGCTGCTTAACGCCGACCCGCGCATCTTTGCCGACACCGTGCTGTACTCCGAAATCAGCTACCAGGAGACGATTGAGATGGCCTACTACGGGGCCAGCGTCATTCACCCCAAGACCTTGCAGCCGCTGGCCGAGCGCGGCATTCCGCTCTACGTCAAGTCGTTTCTAGACCCTAGGGCGCCCGGTACGCTCATCCACGACTGCCGGCACCCGGCGCTGGCCCCGGCCTACATCCGCAAGGGTGGGCAGTGCCTGCTGTCATTTCAGAGCAAGGATTTCGCCTTTATTTCGGAAGAAAACCTGGCGGTGATTTTTGGCGCCCTGGCTCAGGCGCGGCTGAAGCTTAACGTGATGCAGAACTCGGCCATCAGCTTTTCGGTGGCTACCGACTACCACGAAGCGCGGGTGCAGCAGTTGCTGGCGCTGCTGCAGGGGCAGTTTACCATTCACTACAACGCGGGGCTCACGCTGTTCACCATCAAGCACTACGACCAGGCCAGCATCGAGCGCCTCACGGCCGGGCGCCCGCTGCTGCTGGAGCAGCGCACCCGCAGCACCTTCCAGTTTTTGGTGCGCGAATAACCGGGCGGGCGTTTTTGGAGTATGAGGGACAGGCGGCGCGGGAAAGATTTCCCGCAGAAGACGCAGTGTTTTCGCAGAGGACGCAGAGCGCTAGTGGCTTCACTCATAATTTATAACTCATAATTCATAATTTAAAAAATGCCCGTACTCGTTGGTAAGCGCGCCCCCTCCTTTAGGGCCGCGGCCGTTATCGGCACCCAGGTAGAGGAAGAATTTTCGCTTGACCGCTACCTCGGCAAGCGCTACGTACTGTTTTTCTTCTGGCCCTCTGATTTTTCGAGCGTTTGCCCCACCGAGCTGCTGGCGTTTCAGGCCAAGCTGGCCGAGTTTGAGGAGCGTGGCGTGGCCGTAGTAGGCTGCAGCACCGACTCGGTTAACGTGCATAAGGCCTGGCTGCGCACTCCGCGCAGCGAGGGCGGCATTGAGGGCGTCACTTACCCGCTGGTAGCCGATAGTACCATGACCATCTCGGCCAATTACGACGTGCTGGCTGGCCACTTCGACTACAGCGAAACTGGCGAAATGGTCTTTATTGGTGCGCCGGTGGCCTACCGGGGCTTGTTTCTGATTGACCGCGATGGCATTGTGCGTCACCAACTGGTGAACGACCGCCCCCTGGGCCGCCGCATTTCCGACGCGCTGCGCATGGTAGATGCCCTGCGCCACTTGGAGGAGCACGGCGAAACCTGCCCCGCCGACTGGGAAGCCGACGGCTAAGCCAGGGGCAGCCAGACGGTCATGCTCGGCTGGCTTATTCCTTAACTTTGTAGCCGCGCCGGGCCTGATGCCGGGCGCGGCTTTCTTTTTTGCAGTTTCTGTATTCAACCGGCCTAGGGCTGTATGCAAGTGCCGTGCGGCTGGCCGCGCCGTTTAATGCCAAGGCGGCGGCCTGGGTGGCGGGGCGGCAGGGGCTGCTGCCGCGCATCGAGGCCGCGCTGGCCGCCGAGCCCGCCCCGCGCCTCTGGATGCACTGCGCCTCGCTGGGCGAGTTTGAGCAGGGCCGGCCGCTGCTGGAGGGGCTGCGGCGGCAGTACCCCGGCCACAAAATCGTGCTCACCTTCTTCTCACCCTCGGGCTACGAAGTGCGCAAAAACTGGCCGGGCGCCGACTACGTGTTTTACTTGCCGCTCGACACGGCCGCCAACGCGGCCGCGTTTGTGCGCCTGGTGCGGCCTAGCCTGGCCGTGTTCGTGAAGTACGAGTTTTGGTACTACTACCTGCGCGAGTTGCGGCAGCAAGGCGTGCCGGCCGTGGTGGTGGCGGCTATTTTTCGGCCCAGCCAAGTGTTTTTCAAGCCCTGGGGCGGCTTTTTTCGGCAGATTTTACGCGAGCTGCACCACATTTTTACGCAGGATGAGGCCTCGGCGCAGCTACTGCGCGGCCTGGGCCTGGCGCGCGTGACGGTGGCCGGCGACACCCGCTTCGACACGGTGGCGGCGACGGCTTCGGCCCCCCCTAGGGCCCTGCCGCTGGTCGAAGCCTTCGTGGCCGATGGGGCGCCGCTGCTGATAGCCGGCAGCACCTGGCCCGAAGACCTGCCCGCCCTGGCCCCGCTGCTGCGCAAGCACGCCCGCGGCCTGCGCTACCTCGTGGCTCCGCACGAAATCAGCGAAGCGCATTTGCAGCAAGTAGAGGCTGCCCTGCCAGGCCTCACGGTGCGCTACTCGCGGGCCACGCCCGCCACCGTGGCCGAGGCCCGCCTGCTGCTCATCGACAACGTGGGGCTGCTGAGCCAGCTTTACCGCTTCGGGCGCTTTGCCTACGTGGGCGGCGCCTTTGGGGCGGGGCTGCACAATACGCTGGAAGCCGCGGCCTTTGGGCTGCCGGTGTTTTTTGGGCCGCGCTACGAGCGGTTTCAGGAGGCGGTGGAGCTAGTGGCGCTGCACTGCGCCTTCCCGGTGCAGTCGGCCCAGCAGCTTGAGGCGGCCTTCGACCGGCTGTACTACAATGAGGAAGCCCGCCTGAAGGTGCAGGACACCAGCCTCGACTACGTGCACAGCCACGCGGGCGCCACGGGCCGCATCCTGAAGGAGTTAGCAATCAGCGCTTGCTGAGCGTCAGCCTGATGCTCTTTTTTAATTCGTAACGTTCCTCTTGCATGACTGGCACCGTCGTTAAATCTACCGGCTCGTGGTACGTGGTGCGCGAGGCCGGCACCGGCCAGCTGCACCGCTGCCGGCTGCGGGGCAAGTTCAAAAACCAGGGCCTGAAGGTGAGCAACCCGCTGGCCGTGGGCGACGTGGTGGCGTTTGAGGTGCCCGAGCAGTCGGAGGGCGCGGGGGTGATTCACGCCATAGAGCCGCGCCGCAACTACATCATCCGGCGCTCAGTGCACAAGAGCGAGCACGCCCACATCGTGGCTGCCAACCTCGACCAGGCGCTGCTGGTGGTTACGCTGGTGTCGCCGGCTACCTCGTTCGGGTTTATCGACCGCTTCCTGGTCACGGCCGAGGCGTACCACATTCCGGCCAGACTGATTTTTAACAAAGCCGACCTCTACGACGCGGACACCCTGGACTACCAGGCGCAGGTAGCCGACATGTACGCCAGCCTAGGGTACCCGAGCGTGCTGTGCTCGGCCGAAACGGGCGCCGACGTGGCGGCCGTGGCCTCGCTGCTGCCCAATAAGGTATCGCTGCTGTCAGGCCATTCGGGTGTGGGCAAAAGCACGCTCATCAACGAGCTGGTGCCGGACCTGGACCTGAAAACGGCCGAAATTAGCGCTTTTTCCGATAAGGGCAAGCACACCACCACCTTCGCCGAAATGCTGGAGGTAGTGCCCGGCACCTACCTTATCGACACGCCCGGCATCAAGGAGCTGGGGCTGGTGGACGTGCCGCCCGCCGAGCTGGCCGGCTACTTCCCCGAGATGCGCGCCCTGCTGGGGCAGTGCCGCTACCACAACTGCCAGCACGTGCACGAGCCCGGCTGCGCCGTGCGCGAGGCCGTGGACCAGGGCAAGCTGGCCGTACCGCGCTACGAGAGCTACCTCAGCATGCTCGCCGACGAGGACAACCGGCATTAGGCCCTAGGGGTACTACGCAACAAAAAAGGCGGTCATGCTGAGCCTGCCGAAGCATCTCTACCGCGCCGTATTATTCGGTAGAGATGCTTCGGCAAGCTCAGCATGACCGCCTTTTTTGTTGCGTAGTACCCCTACTTGACTTAATACGTGAACACCTTGCCGCCTACCATCACTTCCTGGGTTTTCTCATCAAACGTGGCCTTGAGGCCAGTGTGGGCGGCGGCCGTAGTCATGATATTGGCGATGGAGTGGCTGTAGCCGGCCTCGACGGGCGCGTGGGGCTGCTGGCGGCTGCGCACGCACTCCATCCAGTTGCGCACGTGGTTGGAGGTGAGCACGTCGCCGCCGGTATTGGCCGAGGCGACCACGGCTTCGGCGCTGGCCAGGTTGAACTCGGGCAGCAGGTTGGGCGGCAGGTGCATGGCCTCGGCGTGCTGCTTGGTGAGGCCGCCGGTGGGCGATACGCGGTTGGTAATCAGGTTCAGCTCGCCGCCGTTGGAGTAGTAGATTTCGGCCGGGTGCTCGTCGCCGTTGTGCATGCGCGAGGCGAACGTGACTTGGAAGCCGCTGCTGGGGTCTTGCAGCGGGCCGTAGTCAAACACCGCCGTCAGCGTATCCCAGTTGCGGCGGCCATCCTTCCACATGTAAATGCCGCCGTTGGCCACCACGCTGCGCGGGTGCGGCAGGCCCGTAAACCAGTGCACGGTGTCAATTTGGTGGCTCATCCACTGGCCCGGCAGGCCCGACGAGTAGGGCCAGAACAGGCGGTACTCCAGGTACTTGCGCGGGTCGTAGGCTTCAAAGGGGCGGTTCAGCAGGTAACGCTTCCAGTCCACGTCAGCCTCGCGCAGCTGGGCTACCAGCTCGGGCCGGCGCCAGCGGCCGGGCTGGTTCACGTTCCAGGTCAGCTCTACCATTGTGATGGGGCCAAACTTACCCGACTTGATGAACTGCTCGGCGGCCAGGTAATTGGCCCCGCTGCGGCGCTGCGAGCCGATTTGCACAATCTGCTTCGAGTTTTTAACGGCCTTGAGGGCGGCGCGATTGTCGGCCATCGTTTCGGCAAACGGCTTCTCGACGTAGGCATCGCAGCCAGCCTGCACGGCCTCGATGGCATGCAGCGCGTGCTGAAAATCGGCGGTGCCGATGAACACGGCGTCCACGCTTTTGCTGGCATACAGCTCGTCGTTGTTGCGGTAGGCGGCTACGGGGTGGCCGAGCTTCTCCTGCCACAGGGCGGCGCCCTCGGCGCGGCGCTTGCTCCAGATGTCGGACACGCCCACCACGTCGAAATTCAGCGCCTTGTAATGCTGCAAAAAGCAGGGCATGTGCGAGTTGCGGTGCCGGTCCGAAAACCCGACCACGCCCACCCGCACCCGGTCGTTGGCCCCGATAATGCGCTTGTAGCTGCTGGCCGACCAGGCCAGGCGCGGTAGCAGAGCCGCGGCGCCCCCTAGGGCCACTTGCTGAAGAAACTGACGACGAGGCTGCGACATGGCTAGGATGAGATGGGTGGGATATAGTAGCTAGAGTTTAAAAGCAACCAGTTGAACGTCATGCTGAGCTTGCCGAAGCATCTCTCCCGCGTAACTAACTCCAATCGTTAGAATTACTTACGCAGGAGAGATGCTTCGACAAGCTCAGCATGACGGTCTTTTTTAGATTCAGTTTTACTTCAGCTCTTTGAGCTTGATGCTGCGAAACGACACGCGATTGCCGTGGTCTTGCAGCAAGAGGTGGCCAGCCTTGGCCTCGCCGAAATTGGGCCAGACGTGGTACTTGCTCTGGGCTACCAGCTCCCGAAATTCTGGGGAGCCGCGCTCGTACTCCAGCACCTTGGTGCCGTTGAGGTAGTGCTCCACGTGGTTGTTAGGGTACACCACCACGCGGCCTACGTTCCACTCGCCGATGGGGTGCACGAAGCGCGGCGGCTTGTTAGCGGTTTTCAGGTCGTAGAGCGAGGCCAGGGTGCGGTCGCCGTCGCGGCCCAGCTTGGCGTCGGGGTGCAGGGCATCGTCGAGCACCTGGTATTCGAGGCCGATGGCCGAGGCGTCGGTTTTTTCGGCCAGCGTCACGAAGTACTTCACGCCGCTGTTGGCGCCCGGCGTCAGCTTAAACTCGAACGATAAGTCGAACGCGCCGTACTCGGCCTGGGTCACGATGTCGCCGCCGTTGGCCGCTTCCTTGCCCTCGGAAGGCAGCACGGTGAGCGTGCCGTCGGCTATTTCCCAGCCATGGGCGGGGAAGGTGGGGCCTTTGGCGCTACGCCAGCCCGCCGGGCTTTTCCCATCGAAGAGCAGCTGCCAGCCGTGCTGCTTTTCGTAGGCATTCAGGTAGTTAGGCACGAAGTTGACTACGTAGATATCGGCTGGGAACGCGCTGGGCGTGAGGCCGGTGGTCTTGATGCGGATGTTCTTGAAATATACCTTGTGGCCGGCCTGGGCGGCCTCGCTCACGGCGTGCACCTGCAGGCCGATGAAGCCCCTAGGGTCTACGGGGTCCACCACGTAGGCCACGGGCACGCCGTTCACCCAGGTCTTCATTTCGTTGCCCAGGCACTCCACCTTTATATGGTTGTACTCGCCCACCTTGAACGCCGTTTTGGCCTGCGGGTGCAAGTCTAGCGGGTAGAGCCACTGGCGGCGGGCCTCGTCGTAGATGCCGCCCGACCAGCTCCGGGCCGAGGGGTCAATCTCGACCTGGCGGCCGTAGACCTTGCCCGGCGCCGCGGCCCCGCCGAAGTGGCTGCGCGTTTGCACGCCCGAATTATTGGTGGGGTCGTCAATCTTGGCGTCCAGCTCCAGCACGTAGTCGCCGTACTCCTTTTCCGTCACCAAAAAGGTATTGCCCGAATTGGCTACGGTCGTACCCACGATGGCGCCGTTTTCCACCTTATAGGTGGCCGTGCCCCCTAGGCGCTTCCAGCCGGTCAGGGTCTTGCCATCAAACAGGTTTTGCCAGGTGCCGGCCGGCGGCGTAGCGGCGGTAGCAAGCAGCGGGGCGGCCAGGCAGGCGGCCAGCCAAGCAGTGCGAAGGAGTGGCATGGGCGGGAAAAGGCGAGTGGGTTACAAAAGCTTGGTGCGCTAAAAGTAACATACAGCCCCCAGGCAGTTGCATTTTTAGCATCTTTTGCCTGCGCGTGCTCGTTAGGCGGGCATGAACATTTCTTTTCTGGGCCTGGGCAGCATGGGGGCTGCCATGGCTACTAACCTGCTCAAAGCCGGCTTTCCGCTCACCGTCTACAACCGCACCGCCGCCAAAGCCGAGCCCCTGCGCCAGCTGGGCGCCACCGTGGCGGCCAGCCCCGCCGAGGCCGTGCGCACGGCCGACCTCGTTTTCACGATGGTAACCAACGACCAGGCGCTGGAAGAAATTACGACCGGCCCCGACGGTATACTCAGCACGCTGCCCCTAGGGGCCATTCATGCTTCGTGCAGCACCGTAGCGCCCGATACCAACCGCCGCCTGGCCGAGGCGCACCGGGCGCACGGCTCATTTCTGGTGGCTTCGCCCGTGTTTGGCAAGCCCGATGTGGCGGCGGCGGGCAAGCTGTGGGTGGGCAGCTCGGGCGCCACGGCCGAGGTGCGCGCGCAGCTCACGCCCGCGCAGGCGGCCATCGGCCAGGGCATCCACGACTTTGGCGACGACCCCGGCGCGGCCAGCGTAGCCAAGCTGTGCGGCAATTTCCTGCTCGGCACCGTCATCGAAGGGATGGCCGAGGCGCTGACCCTGGCCGAGAAATGCGGCCTCGACCGCGTGGGCTTCTACGAGATGCTGACCAGCACGCTCTTCAACAACCCCATTTACAAAAGCTACGGCAAGCTCATTGCCGAGCAGCACTACCAGCCGGTGGGCGCGCCGCCCGCCATCATCCGCAAGGATATGAACCTGGTGGTGCAGGAAGCTTATAAAAACGACATGCCCATGCCCTTCGCCAATATCATCCGCGACCGCCTCACCGCGACCGTGGCCCTAGGCGAGCCCGACGTAGACTGGGCCAGCTTCGCCCAGCGCGTGTCGGACGACGCGGGCCTCGCAGGAAAATAGATGCCTGGCAACCACTAAAAAACGTCAGGCTGAGTTGGTGAAGCAACTCAGCCTGACGTTCAGTATTACGCTACTGGCTTACTTGGCCGGCAGGGGCAGAATAACGGTATCGATAACGTGGGTGACGCCATTGCTGGAAATCACGTCGGGAATTTGCACGGTGGCGGGGGCGTCCTTGCCGTTGCCAATCATCACCTTGCCGTCCTTGATGGACACGTGCAACTTCTCGCCGTTCACGGTCGTGATTTCCTGGCCATCCTTGAGGTCGGCGGCCACCAGGCGGCCCGGAATGACGTGGTAGGTAAGCACGCCCTTAAGCTTGGCCACGTTGGAGGGAGCTTGCAGCTCGGTTAGGGCAGCCTTGGGCAGCTTGGCGAAAGCGGCGTTGGTGGGGGCAAATACGGTAAAGGGACCGGGGCCCGACAAGGTTTCTACTAAGCCAGCGCTTTTCACCAGCGTTACTAGGGTGCTCACGCTTTTGGCGCCCATTGCGTTTTGCACAATGTTTTTATCGGCCGTCATAGCCACGCCGTCCACCATTACGCCGCCGGGCTTAGCCATGCGGGCCGAGTCGCCGGCCATAGCGGCTACCGAGTCGGCCGGGTTGGCGGTGCTGGGCGTAGTAGTGGTAGTTTCGGCGGTGTTGTCGCTGCCGCCGCAACTGGCGAGGCTGGCCGACAAAGCCAAGGCCGCAGCGAAGGAAAGAAGGTGTTTGGACATAAAGGGAGAAAAACCGAAAATGGTACGCCCCCTGTACGCAGCAACGGCTAGGCGGGGTTGCTGAACCCCTAGCACGGGCCGCGCCGTACCTTACCCTAGGCCCGGTCGCGGGCTCCATTTTCCCACCAAGCTGTTTTTATGAAAACTGCCGAAATCCACACCCCCAAGGGGGTTATGAAAGTTGAGTTCTACGAAGAGGACGCCCCCAATACCGTTAAGAACTTCACCGACCTGGCCAGCAAAGGCTTCTACGACGGCACGAAGTTTCACCGCGTCATCCCGAATTTCATGATTCAGGGCGGCGACCCCAACACCAAGCCCGGCGCCAAGGGGATGCCCGGCACCGGCGGCCCCGGCTACAAGATTAAGTGCGAAACCAGCGGCGGCCACCAGCACCACGAGCGCGGCGTGCTCAGCATGGCCCACGCCGGCAAAGACACCGGCGGCTCGCAGTTTTTCATCGTGCACGACCGCCAGAACACCGCCCACCTTGACCGCGTGCACACCGTGTTCGGCAAAGTGGTGGATGGCCTGGACGTAATCGACCAGATTCGCGGCAACGACGAGATTACCAAGATAGTAGTGCACGACGACGCAGCCTAGGCCCGCCGCCGTGCCAGCAGCTAGCTGCCTGGCTACCAGCACTGGTAACCCAAAGTGACCGGAAAATTCCGGTCACTTTTTTTGTGCTTTTCAGTCGGGCGCCGCCGCGCCCCGTATAGCTGGGCAGTTCCCTGCTACCTATTTAGTAGCGTTTTTGTAGTTGGCGCCGACTAGTAGGCCTAGGGCCGGCCGCTTCGCCAAAACCCCTCTATTGACATGAGATACTCGTTAAGATTCGTTACGCTGCTGGCCGCAGCTAGCTGCTCGCTGGGTAGCTGCTCGGTTTTCCGCTCCGACGTCAACTCGCCCAATCCTATTATTGCTGAGCAGGCCCGCCGCGTGCAAGACTTGGAAAACCAGCGCAACTCGCAGGAAGCCGTAGTGAACAGCGAGAAGGCCAAATTAAAAGCCATTGATTACCAGATTAAAAGCGCTAAGCAGGAGCTAAAAGCCCGTAAGCAGCAAGTGAAAACCGGCTATTGAGCCCTAGGGTACTAAGCAGCAAAAAGCCCCGCGCACCGATTGGTGCGCGGGGCTTTTTGCTGCTTAGTACCCTAGGGCCTAGCGACGGCGGCGGGGCTTCTCGTCCTCGTCGTCGTCATCATCCTCGCCGAAGCTGGGCATAGTAAACATGCTGGCCAGCAAGTCCTTGAACTGCGCGCCGCCGGTGAGCTTATTACGCGAGATGAGGCTGTATTCGGCCAAGCCGTAGAGCAGGAATTCCATCAGGAAGTACGTGGTATCGGCGTCTTCCTTGGGGTGCAGCTCCTTCACGATGTCGCGCAGACCGGGCACCTTGTCGAGGGCGGCGCGGTAGTCGTTTACGTGGCCGTCGTGCAGCAAATCCAGGGTGTTGCCGCTGCCAAACCAGTCCTGCACCGCCTTGTAGGGGTTGGGGCGGCCCTTGAGCTTCTTAGCCTTGTCGGGGTCGGGGAAGTAGTTGAGGAACTGCGTGCGCATGGCCTTGCCCATGAGCTTCTCGGCCACAATGCCCGCGCCCTCCTGCTCGCCCTCGTACACCAGCTCGACCTTGCCCGTAATGGCGGGCACAGCGGCCACGAAGTCGGCCACGCGCACGTAGGTGCGCTTCTCGCCGTTAATCAGCGCCCGGCGCTCGGCGGCGGCCACCACCTGCTCGTAGGCCGAGATGGTGAGGCGGGCCGACACGCCCGACTTAGCATCCACAAACTCCGAGCCGCGGGCCTCGATGGCAATCTGCTCCACCAAGTCGTGCACGATTTCGTTGCTCGTCACCATCCCTTTCTGCTCTTCCCGAATGCGCGCTTCCTGCTTGGTAATGCGCTTGCCAATCTCAATTGACTTCGGGTAGTGCGTGATGATTTGGGCGTCGATGCGGTCCTTGAGCGGCGTCACGATGCTACCACGATTGGTGTAGTCCTCGGGGTTGGCTGTGAACACGAACTGAATATCGAGCGGCAGCCGCACCTTGAAGCCGCGAATCTGAATATCGCCTTCCTGCAAGATATTGAACAGCGACACCTGAATGCGGGCCTGCAAGTCGGGCAGCTCGTTGATGACGAAGATGCCGCGGTGGGCCCTCGGAATCAGGCCGAAGTGGATAACCCGCTCGTCGCTGTAGGGCAGCTTGAGGGTGGCGGCCTTGATGGGGTCGGCGTCGCCGATGAGGTCGGCCACGGTCACGTCGGGCGTGGCCAGCTTCTCGGTGTAGCGGTCGTCGCGGCCCAGCCAGGTGATAGGCGTATCGTCACCGCGCTCGTCAATGAGGTTTTTGGCGTAAATCGAGAGCGGCTGCAGTGGGTCGTCGTTCAGCTCCGAGCCTTTCACTACCGGCACGAAGGGGTCGAGCAGGTTGATGAGCAGGCGGGCGATGCGGGTTTTGGCCTGCCCGCGCAAGCCCAGCAAATTGATGTGGTGCCCGGCCAAGATGGCGCGCTGCAGCTCCGGAATCACCGTTTCCTCGTAGCCGTAGATGCCCGGAAAAACGTCTTCTTTGTTTTTAAGTTTTTGAATGAGGTTGTCCCGCAATTCCTCTTTCACGGAGCGGGGTTGATAGCCGCTGGCGCGCAATTGGCCCAGGGTGCGGATAGCGTCGTGTTTCATCAGGTAGTAAACTCCCACGGGCGCCTTGAGGTTCAGCCGCTCCCGGCCAAGATTTTACCCTGGGGCCTGGCCGCCGCCCTAGGGGCCGCCAGCCGGGCCAGCGGCTGGCCCACGGCGCCCCGCCTACTGCGGTAGCGACAGCAGGTAGCCAATCGTAAAATTGGCGTCCCAGTCAAATATAAACTTCTTGCAGCCAGTAGCTTGCGCAACTGCCTTATAAATAACTACCCCCGCCTTGCCCTTGGCGCTCTCAAACTGGTATTCATCCGGCGGGCTGAGGACGGTGTAGCGCTCTTTGCCCTTGCGCACCTGCTTGGCCATCTCAAACGGCACGCCGCCCATAATAAAGCAGGTTTGCGACACGCTAATGGGCACCTGCTCGGCCTGGTGCTTGGCATCGAGCGCCACCACGTCGTCGGCCACGCCGTGCTCGTAGTATTTCGAGCCGTAGGTATCTACCGACTGCGTTTTGCCTGCCTGCTGCCACGAAATCTCGGTGCCGCCCGAGCCGATATCCACCACGAAGGCCCGGTCGCCAAACAGCGGCGGCAGGGCCACGTTCAGGCCCAGGGCCGCTTCCTTGGCCGGCGTCATGGTGTTCACCACGTAGTGCATGTGCGCCAGCTGCGCCACAATGCGGTGGGTAGCCAGCACCTTCAGGGCGCCCGAGCTTACCACGAAGTGAATGTCGCGGCCGGCCACGCCGTAGTCCAGCATCTTGGTAATGTAGGCGCGCAGCCCCCGCCGAATATCCTCGTCGGAAGCCATGTTCTCCATTATCAGGCTGTTGTCATACTCCGCTTTTTGCAGCTGCCAGTTGTGAAGCGCATCGGTGCGCACAATAAACGAGTTGAATCCGCTGGCTCCCAGCTCCACCACCCCGCGCAGCTTGCCGCCTACCGGCTTCAGGGGCACGTAGTTGAATACCTGCTCGGGGTGGAGCGCGGCGCTAGCTTTCGCGGGGTGGGCGGTATCGGCCGCGGGCTCCTCCACCAGGGTGGTAGTGGGCTTCGCGGCTTTACTGCTGACTATTTTCAGGGTCATGCCCATTATCGCCAGCACTAGCACCCCCAGTAGGATGCGGGTAAAAGTAGAGTTTTTCATAGACTAAAAAAGGAGGGTGAGGAAGGGGCTTTTTCGAAGCGACGGGCCTAGGAGCACGCACCGCGCGCCGGGTAGCACGCAGCTCAACCAACCGGGGCAGCGCGCACCTGGCCGGAATAAGAGGCCTTACTAGCACGCAATCAAGGCTCTAGGTGCAATATTTTTTTTGAGATGAGGAGTAAAACACGTAAAAACGCCTGAATATAAAGCTATTTTTTCACCTTTAATTGCAAGCAAAAATTAGTTTATCTGCTCCATGAAACCGACTTTACGTTGGCTGGGCATTGCCTTAGGTTTTGGCCTGCTGCTACTGGCTGGGTTCGCTGTTTTCGTGGCTGCCCGCGGCGTTCCGCACTACGCTGTGCCCGTAGTGGCCGCGCCAACCCTAACCAACACGCCGGCCCAGGTGGAGCTAGGTGAGCATCTGGTGCGCGCCAGCTGCGCCGAATGCCACCTCAACAAGCAAACCAACCGCCTCAGCGGGCACCAGCTGCTCGACACGCCCACCGAGTTTGGCGCGCTCTACTCGTCCAACATCACGCAAAGCCAGCAGCACGGCATTGGGGCCTGGACCGATGCGGAAATAGCGGTGCTGCTGCGCACCGGAGTGGGGCGCGATGGGCGCTACCGGCTTATCATGCCCCACTACACCTACCTATCCGACGACGACCTGGCGGCCATCCTGACCTTTTTGCACTCCGACCGCCCGTGGGTGCGGGCCGACCCTACCCCTAGCCGCGCGCAGCAACCCTCGTTTCTGCTAAAGGCACTCACTAATACCGTGATGAAACCCACGCCGCTGCTCGCCAGCACTGCGCGGCCTGTGGCGGCTAGCAGCCCGGTAGCCTATGGCCGCTACCTGGTGGTAGGCCGCTACCTCTGCTACGAGTGCCACTCCAAGGACTTCAAAAGCAACAACGCGCTAGAGCCGGAAAAATCGGCGGGCTACCTGGGCGGCGGCAACCTGCTGCTTGACCAGCAGGGCCAGCCCATCCGCTCGGCCAATATCACCGGCACCGGCATTGGTGGCTGGTCGCCGGCCCAGCTGGCGGCCACGCTGCGCTTCGGGCAGGGCCCGCACGGCCCCGTGCGCTACCCCATGCCTAAGTACTCGGCCATGACCGACGCGGAAGTACAAGCCATCTACGCCTACCTGCAGTCGGTGCCGAGGCTGCCCGCCGTTAAGTAAGCCCTAGGGCCTAACGGGCCGCCAAGGCCTGGGCAATCATTTTTACGGCTGGCAAGCCGTCGGAGGGGCGCGGGGCGTTGCCGCTCCACACGCGGCTCCGGCGGTCGAGCAGCACGTAGGTCGGGAAGCCGTCGATGTGGTAGGCCCGGGTGGCGTAGCGCCCTTCGGGGTCGAGCAGGTGCACGCTGGTGGGCCCGGCCAATCCGTGCTGCTCAATGCTGCGCTTCCAGTCGTCCACGTTGGTTTCGGTGGAAATGTAAGCGAATACCACCTCCTGCCCCGCAAACTGCTGCTTCAGCTTGGCCGCCGCGGGGGCTTCGGCCAGGCAGGGCTTGCAGCCAGCAAACCAAAAATCCAGGTACATTACTTTGCCCCGCAAGTCACTCAGGGCCACCGCCTGGCCGCTGGTATTTATCAGTCGGAAGGCAGGGGCTGCCATACCCTTGGCCAACGGCACTACCGGCGACCCAGTAGCTGGCCTGGGCCGCCCGCCCGGCGCCAACGAAATAGGTTGAGCCCCGCCAGTGAGCACCGCCCCTAGCAACAAAAGGATGGATAGGAAGTAGCGCATAGCAGAGCAGCAATAAGAAAGCCCCCGAAAGTACGTACTTCCGGGGACTCCATGCGTAGCAACGCGGGGCACGCCGCCTGTTTAGCTACAGCGACTTGCGGCGGTTCTTCTTGTAGTCTTCAAACACCAGCTGCCCTAGGCCCTTCAGGCCCGAGTAATAGGCCTTGCCTTGGTTGACTTCCGTAAACTCCTCCACAAACTTCTGCAAATACGGGTCGGAGGTAATCATGAAGGTGGTAATCGGGATTTTGATGCGGCGGGCGGCGGCGGCCAGGTTCAGCGTCTTGTTCACCACCTTGCGGTCGAGCCCAAACGAGTTCTTGTAGTAGCCGCCGGGCTCCTTGAGGCACGTAGGCTTGCCATCGGTAATCATAAAGATTTGCTTGTTAGGCGTTTTGCGCTTGCGCAGCAAATCCATCGCCAGTTCCAGCCCGGCCACCGTGTTGGTGTGGTAGGGGCCCACTTGCAGGTAAGGCAGGTCCTTCACCTCAATCTGCCAGGCGTCGTTGCCAAATACAATCACGTCGAGCGAATCCTTGGGGTACTTCTGCTTCACCAGCTCGGCCAGGGCCATAGCTACCTTTTTGGCAGGCGTGATGCGGTCCTCGCCGTAGAGTATCATGGAGTGCGAGATGTCAATCATCAGTACCGTGCTGGTCTGTGACTTGTGCTCATTCTCGCGCACTTCCAGGTCGCCCTCGGTCAGCATGAAGTTATCGCCGTCCATGCCGTGATTTAGCTGCGCATTGCGGATAGATTCGGTCATCTGAATCTGCTCCAGCGAGTCGCCGAAGCGAAACTCGCGCAGGTCGGTACTTTGCTCGTCGCCCTGCCCGGTGTGGGGCGTGCGATGGTTGCCGGTGTTGCCGCGCTTGAGCTTGCCAAACACCTCTTCCAGCGCATTCTTGCGAATCTTCTGCTCGGTTTTGGGAGTGATTTTCAGTTCACCCCGCTCCTGCTCGTTCTCATCGATGTAGCCCTTTTTCTTCAGGTCCTCGATGAAATTGCCCATTCCGTAGTCGTCATTGGTGAGGCCGTACTGCTTATCTAGCTCATTGAGCCACTGCAGCGCCTCGCCCACATCGCCGCTCGTAATGGTAACGAGCTGCATAAAAAGCTTAAAGAGCTGCTCAAAGCCCTGCTCGCCCTGGTTTTCATCGGGCACAAAATCACGAAAGCGAACGCCAATAGCCATAGTTTCCTCAAGGTACGTAGTGGCTAGGAAAACAAGGCGCGGCGCGGCAATGTTCAATTAAGCAGCCTAGCCCAGCGCGGCGGCCCATCAGCAACCGCGCCGCGCCAAACTAGCCTGTTGCTACTCAGCCATTACGTAACCGGGCCCTAGGACCTTATTTTTTTATGAAAGCCATTTGGAATAATACCGTCGTAGCCGAAAGCAACGACACGGTAGTGGTCGAGAACAACCACTACTTCCCCGCCGACGCCCTCAAGCAAGAGTATTTTGAGGACAGCATTGCCCACACTACCTGTCCCTGGAAGGGCCAGGCTAGCTACTACTCGCTGCGCGTGAACGGCGACTTGAACAAGGATGCTGCCTGGTACTACCCCAGCCCCAAGCCGGCCGCCGACAATATTAAAGGCCGGGTAGCCTTCTGGAAAGGCGTGAAGATTGAGCAGTAGCCGGCTTCAGCTACCAGCGTGTTACTAGCAGTTTCGGCCCTAGGGTCCCGCGCATCGCAACGGGCAACAAACGAAAAAGCCGCCTCCTAAGCAGAGAAGCGGCTTTTTGTATAAACTACCCCTAGGGCTAGCTAATCCACTTGAACTGGTACTCGAGTTTGGGCACGGGCATGCGGTCGCTCACGCGGCGCAGGCGGGCGGGCAGGTTCATCACGTAGTCCTGGGCTTTTTGGGCGGCGGGGGTCAGGCCGGTGCGGCTGGCTATCTTCCACTCGTCGAGCAGCGTATCCAAGATGTCGGTGTAGTCTTGGCTGGTGTAGACGCCGATGCGCTGGGCGGCGTCGGTGAAGTGGCCGAAGGTTTTGCCCATGTCCACCCCCAGCTCGCGCATGTAGTGGGCGGGCATCACGATTTTTTTGCGCATCATATCCTCGAAAGCCAGCATCATCTCGCTGGGGTCGAGGTCGAAAATCATCGAGATAAACGTTTTGTAGGCCTTGGCGTGGCGGTTCTCGTCGCCGGCAATCATGCCGCAGATTTTCGAGAGCTGGTCGTCGCCGGCCTGGCGGGCCAGCTGGCCCACGCGGCGGTGCGACACATTAGTGGCCATTTCCTGGTAGCTCGTGTACACGAAGGCGCGGTACGGGTCGTGGGCGGTGCCCAGGTCAAAGCCGTCGTTGATGAGGTGCTGGGTCGAGGCCTCCATCTCGCGCATGTTGACGCGGCCGCAGAGGTAGAGGTAGCGGTTGAGCAAGTCGCCGTGACGGTTTTCCTCGGCCGTCCAGCCCCGTATCCACTTGGCCCAGCCGTTGTCGCGGTCGCGCTTTAGGTTGTCCAGCTCATGAAACCAAGCCTCATAGTTAGGCAGGGCTTCTTCGGTGATGGTATCGCCGATGAGCACGGCCAGCAGGTCGTAGCTCAGGCCGTTGGCTTTTTCGCGCAACTCCTTCACCTCGGCGAAGAAGGTATCGCGGCGCGAATCGGGCAAGAAATCGCCGGGTTGCCAGCTGTCCTCAACGGGTTTCAGAAAGGTATAGATGTTATCCTTTAGATACCCTTCGAGTTGTTCGAGAACGTGGCCACGGGAAATAAGTAGTTCGTCGGAGATAAGCATAGTAGAGTAAGCGGCAGATGAGCGGCAGCTGAAAGAACGCGCGAAGGTCTGTTTTTAGTTGAGTTTTTTGGGTACAGGATTAAGGCATTTTAAGAAGAAAAGCCCAACGGCTACGCCAACAAGTGCGCGGCCGGGACTAATTTTCCCCGCCTTATCCTACCCTCATGCTCAAGTTTACCGCGGCCGCGCTCCTGGCCCTGGCGGCCCTAGCTGCCTGCCAGTCGTCGCCCACTTCGTCGCAGTCGACTAGCGCGCCCGCAGCGGCGGCACCTAGCCCCGGTGCTCTCTACAACGAGCCATACCGGCCGCAATTTCACTTTTCGCCGCCCAAAAACTGGATGAACGACCCCAACGGGCTGGTGTACGAAAACGGCACGTACCACCTGTTTTTTCAGCAAAACCCCACCGCCAACGTGGCCGGCAACCTGCACTGGGGCCACGCCACCAGCCCCGACCTGGTGCACTGGCAGCCACAGCCCACGGCCCTGGCGCCCGATAGCCTAGGATTGGTTTTTTCGGGCTCGGCGGTGCTCGACTCGGCCAATACCAGCGGCCTGGGGCGGCCCGGCCAGCCCGCCCCGCTGGTGGCGCTGTACACGGCCCACAGCACCGAAAAGGAGAAGGCCAACCGCCAGGACGTGGAAAGCCAGTGCCTGGCCTACAGCCTCGACCACGGCCAGACCTGGACGAAGTACGCCCATAACCCGGTGCTGAAAAACCAGGGCAGCCGCGACTTCCGCGACCCCAAGGTGAGCTGGCACCCCGCCCAGAAGCAGTGGGTAATGGCGCTGTCGGCCCACGACCACGTGGAGTTTTACGCCTCTAAGAACCTGACCAGCTGGGTGAAGCTCAGTGACTTTGGCCAAACCCTAGGGGCCCACGGCGGCGTGTGGGAGTGCCCCGACCTGGTGGCGGTGCCCGACTCGGCGGGCCTGCCGCACTGGGTGCTGATTGTGAACATGAACCCCGGCGGGCCCAACGGCGGCTCGGCCACGCAGTACTTCGTGGGCAAGTTTGATGGCAAGACGTTCAGTACCAGCCAGCCCGGCACGCGCTGGCTCGACTACGGCCCCGACAACTACGCGGGCGTGACCTGGGCCAACCTGCCGAAGGGCAGCCGCCCCACTTACATTGGCTGGATGAGCAACTGGGAATATGGCCAGCAGGTGCCCACCAGCCCCTGGCGCAGCGCCATGACCGTGCCGCGTACCCTCACGCTGCGCCCCGGCCCTAGGGCCAGCGAGCTGCTGCTTACCTCGCGCCCTGTGGAAGGGCTGGTGGGCCGCCTGGCCGAGGATTTCGTGAGCTTGCCCAACGTGCAGGTGCAGGGCCGCTACGACCTGGCCCGCCACCTCAAGCACCCCACCGGCCGCTACACGCTGCATTTCAACGTGCCGCGGGCCCAAACCTGGGCGGTGGAGCTGAGCAACGGTAAGAATGAGCGCGTGCTCATTGGCTACGACCACACCAAGAAGCAGTATTACTTCGACCGCAGCCAGTCGGGCAACGTCACGTTTGCGCCGGCCGATAAGGGCTTTACCCGGGTGGCCTACGCGCCCCGCCAGGCGCGCGGCAACGCGCAGGAAATCGGCCTGGTTATCGACGCGGCCTCGGTGGAGCTGTTTGCCGACGGCGGGCGTACCTGCCTGACGGGCATCTTCTTTCCCAGCCAGCCTTTTACCGGCCTGGCGCTGCAAGCGAAGGGCTTGCAGCTACCGGTGGTGGAGGTGATGGGCATGAAGTCGATTTGGGAGAAATAACCTGCCAGCCACCACCTACCTACTTTTCCACCAGCATTTACCCGTAGCATGAACTTGCGTTTTCTTTGGATAAGCTACTTGCTTACCTGCCTCTTTACCAGCCAGCTGGCCCTAGGGCGAGTAGCGCCGCCGCCCCTGCGCGTGGCTACCTACAACCTGCGCATGAACACGGCCAGCGATGGCCCCAATGCCTGGCCCAACCGCAAGGAGATGGTGAAGGACCTGGTGCGCTACCACCACTTCGACGTGTTTGGCACGCAGGAGGGCTTTCGGGACCAGCTCAACGACATTGCCGAGCTGCGCGACTACGCCTTCGTGGGGCGCGGGCGCGACGACGGGCGCGAGGCGGGCGAGCACTCGGCCATCTTCTACCGCAAAAGCCGCCTGCAGCTGCTCAAAACTAGCGACTTCTGGCTGAGCGAGACGCCCGACAAGCCGGGCAAGGGCTGGGACGCCACCTGCTGCAACCGCATCTGCACCTGGGCCCAGTTTAAAGACCTGGCAACCAAGCAGGAGTTCTATTTTTTCAGCGTGCACTTCGACCACCAAGGCGTGGTGGCCCGGCGCGAGTCGGGCAAGCTGATGGTGCGCAAGATTGCCGAAATCGCCGGTAGCGCGCCCGTTATCTGCACCGGCGACTTCAATTCGACGCCCGACACCGAGCAGATTAAAGCCATGCAAGGCCCGTTGCGCGACGCCCGCGCCAGCAGCACCACCCCGCCCTATGGCCCGGTGGGCACCTTCCAGGGTTTCGACCTGGCCGCGCCCCTAGCCGACCGCATCGACTACATCTTCGTGAGTCCCGGCAGCCAGGTACTAACCTACGGCGTGCTCACCGACTCGCTGCGCGGCCGCTACCCATCCGACCATTTCCCGGTGGTGGCCGACGTGGTGCTGCCTACCAAAACGCGCTAGCGCCGGCAAGGGGCCTAGGCCGGGTGAGCGGCGTAAAAGGCTTGGCGCACCCGGCGCAGGGTTTCTTCGGCCGCGGCGGCAGCGGGCGTTTCGGGCAGCGGCGAGGCGGCAAAGGCGGCCTCGACCCGCGCCACCAGCAGCTCGGCTTCGGCTACCAATTCGGCATACTCGAACTCGCCGCGTCGGATTTGAAGCAGGAACTCGCGGTTGGGGCGGCGCACCTGGAGCTGGCCGGTCAAGGCAATTTCCTCGGCCATTTGCAGCAAGCGAAAGACGTGCAGCATATTCTTGGCGTCGTAGTTTTTGCCGTGCTGCACGGTGTTGGCGTAGCGCTCCTGGTTGCGCTTCTCCACCCACTCCCAGTACTCGCGAAATACGCGGCAGTAGGAGCTGTAGCCGTTGCGGTTGAACGACAAGTACGCCACCGGCGCCTCCCCTTTCGGCACAGCCGAGAGCTGCACGTCCTGGCTGGTATCGGGGTCGCGCACCAGACCGCGGTACCCTAGGGCCTGGTTCGGCGTGCCATCCACAAACAGGGCGTAGAGGTCGGTGAGGTGCGGCACATTGGCCAGGCCGCACTGGGTGGCGCGCAGGCCCTGGCGGCCCAGCCACACCTCGGCCGGCTGCGCGCCGGCGCCCACCGTCACGTAGCAAAAGTCCAGCACCGACTTGCGGCCGGGCGGCTCGGGGTGGTTGATTTTCTTGTTCAGGCCCTTGGCCTTGCGGATTTGCGCCACCGCATACTCGGCAAAGCTTTGGCGGCAGAGCTTGGAGAGAAAGTCTGAGGGCCGAAACTGGTTGAACAGCGGGTGCTGGTAGACGATGCAGTCGGGCGACGTGCCGAGCAGCTCCAGCACGGTGGGATTGTTTTTGAGCAGCAGCTCCACGAAGCGGCGCAACTCGTAGAATACCTCGTCGTTGGTTTCGTTGGCCACTTGTGGCACGTAGCCGAGGCCAAAAAAGTCTTTTTCGGGCAGCACGAATACGCCCTTCAGGTCGGTATCGGAGTGCGGCAAGTTAGTGCCGTAGGCGCGGCTGCCGCTGATGGCTTCGAACAGAATCAGGCGCTGCTGGCGCAAGTCGGCAATGGTCATGGGCGCAAAGTAGCCCAGGCGCTGCGCCCCAAGCTACTTTCAGGCAAAATTCAGCTTTTACCCAGACTGTGGGCCGTGCTTTGCCAAAAAAACACCTGGATTTCACTAAAGCCGGTTCTGCCTCTGCTATGCTGCATCGTTTTGTATTCGCGCTTTTGCTGCTGCTACCGGCCACCTTGCTGGCGCAGAGCCTGCGCTTTACCCTGCGCGACTCCGTCAGCCGCCAGCCGCTCGTTGGAGCCAGCGTGGGCGTGCCGGGCACCGGCATCGGCGGCACCACCGATGCCCAGGGGGCGGTGCAGCTAGCGCCCGCGCCGGCCGCGGGCACTCGCCTGCGGGTCGAAGCGCTTGGCTATAAGCCCCGTATTCTACTCGCTCCCGCCCCCGGCGGCGCGCCCATTACTCTGCTCCTAGCCCCCAGCGCTGCCGAAATCGACGAAGTAGTAGTCACGGCCACCCGCACCAACTCGCGCATCGAGGACCAGCCCGAGCGCGTGGAGGTGCTGGGTGAGGAGGAGATGCAGGAGGAGAACGGCATCAAGCCCGGCAACATCGCCAGCCTGCTCGGCGACATCGCGGGCACCCAGATTCAGCCGACTTCGCCCACTACCGGCAATGCCGATTTGCGCATCCAGGGCTTGCAGGGGCAGTACTCGCAGATTTTGCGCGACGGGCTGCCGCTCTACGGCGGCTTCGCGGGCAGCTTCGGCATTTTGTCGGTGCCGCCCCTCGACTTGCGCCAGATTGAGTTGCTGAAGGGCTCCAACTCGACGCTGTTTGGGGGCGGGGCCATCGCGGGCCTGGTGAATTTGGTGAGCAAGACGCCCACGCTCAGCAAGCCGCAGTTTACGGCCACGCTCAACCAAACGACGCTCAACGAAACCAACCTCAACGGCTTTGCGGCGCAGCGCAACCAGCGTTTCGGCTACTCGGTGTTTGCCGGCCTCACGCGGCAGCAGGACGTGGACGTAGACGGCGACGGCTTCGTGGACGTGCCCCGCGTGCGCAACCTCACGGTGCACCCTAGGCTATTTTATTATCCCAACGCCAATAGCCAGCTGGCCGTGGGCTACACCGGCACCTTCGAAAGCCGGCGCGGCGGCCAGCAGCAGGCCCTGCGCGACGACGCGGAAACGCTGGGCGGGCCGGCCTATTTCGTCAACAACACCAGCCAGCGCCACACCCTCGATGCCGTGTACACCAATGACAGCGTGGGAACCGGCCGCCTGACGCTCAAGGGGGCGGTTACCAACTTCGGGCGCGATGTGCAAACCAACACGGTGGCTTTTAAGGCCTACCAAACCACCTACTACACCGAAGCCAACTACCTGCACGAGCTAGGCCACAACAATACTCTCGTGGCCGGCGCCAACCTCAACGGCGAGCTGCTGCGCACTGCCGACGGCAGCGCCACGCCCCTGCTCAGCCCCTACACCTACCAGACCCTAGGGGTGTTTGCCCAGGATAACTGGACGCCCTCGCCGCGCTTCAACCTGCAAGCCGGCCTGCGCTACGACCACCACAACCAGTACGGCGGCTTCGTGCTGCCGCGCCTCGCGGTGCTCTGGCACCTCACCGACCAGCTCACGGCCCGCCTCAATGGGGGCCTAGGGTACCGCGTGCCCGTGCCCTACGTGAATGCCCTCGACGAGCGCGACTACCCGCAGGTGCAGCCGCTGCGCGGCCTGACGGCCGAAACCTCGCAGGGCCTAAACGGCGACTTGAACTACGAGCGCCGCCTAGGCCCTAAAACGGTGCTGAACCTCAACCAATCGTTTTTCTACACGCGCCTTTCAACCCCGCTCATCCTGCCCGATGGCGGCATTGTGGGTGGCCCCGGCGCGGCCAGCTACCAGCCCGGCAGCGGCCCGCTCACCTGGCAAAACGCGCCCGCGCCCGTCGTCACCAAGGGCCTCGAAACCTACCTGCGCCTGCGGGCTAATGAAACAGAACTCTATCTAGGTTACGTCTTTACCTACGCCCGCCGCCTCTACGATGCCGCGAACCCCAACGTGGAGCTAGCGGCCCGCCACAAGCTGGCGGCCGTGCTAGTGCAGGAGTTCGGCGAGCATTTTGGCGGCGGCATCGAGGCCAGCTACACCGGCCAGCAGTACCTGAGCGACGGCACTACCACGCCCGGCTACCCTATTGTGGCGGCGCTGCTGCGCTATCGCACCGGCCCCTGGACGGTGGTGCTCAACGCCGAAAACGTCTTCGACTACCGCCAAACGCGCCGCGAGCGGGTGGTGCTGCCCGTGGGCGGCAGCTTCCGCAGCCCCATTTTCCGCGAGCTGTGGGCGCCGGTAGAAGGGCGGGTGGTAAACCTGTCGCTGAATTGGCGCTTCGGGCAGTAACACTATAGCTTAAACTATTTGATTCTAAGCTACCCACTCCCGCAGCACCGCATCCAGCGCCTCGCCCAGTCCCGCCGGGCGAACTGCGGGCAGCCTATCCCGCGCCGCCTGTCCGGCCGCGTACTCCGCCGCCAGGAACTCGACCAGTGCGGCGGCCCTAGGCACCGTCGTTTTCTCATTGGAATGCGCTTTTTGGGCCAATAGCTCATCTATCGCGCCTTGCAGCTCGGCCGGCAGCAGCGCCCGCAGCGGCTGAAACTCCATCGGCGGCAGCGCGTGCCGCTCGCGTATCCAGCAGGCGGCCAGGGCCGAGCGCAGGGCATAGAACAAACGTTTCAGGCGCACTTCCTCGCCAATTAAATCTTCCTCCACGCCGCGCCGCAATTGCCCTAGGTAGTGGTGCAGGCCCGCTTTCAGGTTGAAGGCTAGCGGCAGCAGCGGCTTTAGCCGCGCCCGAAACCCCAGGGCCTCGTGGTACACGATGGGCGATTGCAGCCACTCGAAGAGGGCGGCGTTGCTGCCGCGCAGCAGGCGCAGCGTTTTGCGCAGTTCCCAGCCGGCCAGGTCCAGCTCGTCATCAACGGGGAAGTTGAGGGTGTCGGGGCCTTCGTCGAGCCCTAGGTACCAGGCCAGCGGCTGCACGTAGATAAAGCGCACGTCGTAGTCGGAATCGGGCGAGGGAAAGCCCCAGGCCCGGCTACCCGACTCGCAGGCGTAGAGGATGCGGATGCCGCGCTCAGCTTCGAGGGTGGCCAGCGCGGCGGAAATGCGGGTTTGCATGGAGTGAAAAACGGCGGGCTAACGTTTACTAAGGCTCTGGGCGCAAGCGGCGCGCGGTAGCAATAGCTTCAACAAAAGGTAGCAAAAAAACGGCGGGCGTGCAGTTTGTTGAGAATTTATACTACTTTTGTTAAACAAAACAAGGCCCAGTGGCCTTGTACATTACCCAGCCGGCTTTTTACCAAAATGCCAAAATTTTTTACTGGCTTTTCCCAAACCTACGCGTCGGTTGCCGGTAATCTGCGCGGCTTGCCTTTACTTTTTTAGGCCGCGGCTACGGCCGCACCCAATTATTTATTTTCAACTTTCAACCTATTACCACCTACCCAATGGCTGACGAGCATAACCAACACCCGCCCGCGTCCAACACCACGGAGCACTTCATGAACGATGCCTCGGTGGCCAAGTGCCCTTTCTTGTCGGGCATGGCGCAGCAGCACACGGCCGGCGGCGGCACCCGCAACCGCGACTGGTGGCCCAACCAATTGCCGCTCGGCATCCTGCGCCAGCACTCGGTGCTATCCAATCCCATGGGCGCCGAATTCAACTACGTGGAGGAGTTCAAGAAGCTGGACCTCAACGCCGTAAAGCAGGACCTGTTTGAGCTGATGACCACCTCGCAGGATTGGTGGCCGGCCGACTACGGCCACTACGGCCCGTTCTTTATCCGCATGGCCTGGCACTCGGCCGGCACCTACCGCATCTCGGACGGGCGCGGCGGCGCGGGCGCGGGTATGCAGCGCTTTGCTCCGCTCAACAGCTGGCCCGACAACGCCAACCTCGACAAGGCCCGCCTCTTGCTGTGGCCCATCAAGCAGAAGTACGGCGAGCAAATTTCCTGGGCTGACCTCATGATTCTGGCCGGCAACTGCGCCCTGGAGTCGATGGGCCTCAAGCCCTTCGGCTACTCGGGCGGCCGCGCCGACCAGTGGGAGCCGATGGAGGAAGTGTACTGGGGCTCGGAGCGTGAGTGGCTCGGCGACAAGCGCTATACCGGCGACCGCCAGCTCGAAAACCCGCTGGCCGCCGTGCAGATGGGCCTCATCTACGTGAACCCCGAAGGCCCTAACGGCAACCCCAACCCCCTAGGGTCGGCCCGCGACATCCGCGAAACCTTCGGCCGCATGGCCATGAACGACGAGGAAACGGTGGCCCTAATTGCGGGCGGCCATACCTTCGGCAAAACCCACGGCGCCGCCGACCCCGCCCAGTACATCGCCCACGAGCCCGCCGCGGCCGGCATCGAGCAGCAAGGCAAGGGCTGGCTCAACTCGTATGGCACCGGCAACGCCGGCGACACCATCACGAGCGGCCTCGAAGGCGCCTGGACCGCTACCCCCGCCAAGTGGAGCAACGGTTACTTCAACAACCTGTTCGGCTTTGAGTGGGAGCTGACCAAGAGCCCCGCCGGGGCGCACCAGTGGAAGCCCAAGGGCGACGCCGGCGCGGGCATGATTCCCGACGCCCACGACCCCAACAAGTCGCACCAGCCCTTCATGCTAACCTCGGATATCGCCCTGCGCGAAGACCCGATTTACGAGAAGATTTCGCGCCGCTTCCACGAAAACCCCGAGGAGTTTGCTGATGCCTTCAGCCGCGCCTGGTTTAAGCTCACGCACCGCGACATGGGCCCGCTCTCGCGCTACGTAGGCCCCGAGACGCCGGGCGAAGTTCTCATCTGGCAAGACCCGCTGCCCGCCGCCGACTACGCGCCGATTGACGAGCAGGACATCAAGACCCTGAAAGACCGGCTGTTGGCTTGCGGCCTCAGCGGCGCGCAGCTCATTCGCACGGCCTGGGCCTCGGCCTCGACCTTCCGCGGCTCCGACAAGCGCGGCGGCGCTAACGGTGCCCGCATCCGCCTAGCCCCCCAGAAGTACTGGGACGCCAACAACCCGGCCGAGCTGAGCAAAGTGCTCGACGTGCTGACCGGCATCCAAAACGAGTTTAATGCGGCCCAGACCGGCGGCAAAAAGGTATCGCTGGCCGACCTCATCGTGCTGGGCGGCAACGTGGCCATCGAGCAGGCCGCCAAGGAAGGCGGCTTCGACGTGCAAGTGCCCTTCCACCCCGGCCGCACCGACGCCACCCACGAGCAAACCGACGTGCAGTCGTTTGAGGCCCTGGAGCCGCAAGCCGATGGCTTCCGCAACTACCTGGCGGCCAACCACGCCGCTGCGCCCGAGGCCATGCTCATCGACCGCGCCCAGCTCCTGACCCTTACCGCCCCCGAAATGACGGTGCTAGTAGGTGGCCTGCGCGTGCTCGACGCCAACTACGACGGCTCGAAAAACGGCGTGTTCACCGACCGCCCTGGCGTGCTCAGCAACGACTACTTCCTGAACCTGCTCGACATGGGCACCACCTGGAAAGCCACTTCCGACGCCGACCAGGTATTCGAAGGCCGCGACCGCAAAACCAACCTGGTGAAATGGACCGGCACCCGCGTGGACCTCATTTTCGGCTCGAACTCGGAGTTGCGCGCCATCTCCGAGGTGTACGGCACCCACCGCGCCAACGCCAAGTTCGTGCACGACTTCGTGGCCGCCTGGGCCAAGGTGATGGACGCCGACCGCTTTGATTTGAAGAAGGCGTAATTACTGCCTAACTAGCTTGAAAAACGCCGCCCTGGCAACGGGGCGGCGTTTTTTTGTGGGTAATAAACGGTTAAAAAATCAGCTGCTATGAAGGCCTGCGCGTACTGCTTCACCTGGTCGCGCACACTTCGAAACTGCTGCATAATGTCTTCTTCGCTGCCGGTGGCTTTAGCAGGGTCAGGAAAGTTGTGGTGCAGCTTTTTGGCGCTGGATGAGAACACCGGGCACACCTCCTGCGCGTGGTCGCACACGGTGAGCACGTAGTCGAAGGGCACGGCGGCGTATTCCTCGACGTGGTTGCTGGTATGCTGGCTAATGTCTACACCGTCTTCGGCCATCACGTGCACGGCGCGGGGGTTTAGGCCGTGCATCTCCACCCCGGCCGAGTACACGCGGGCCCTAGGGCCCAGCAACTGCTGCAGGTAGCCGTGCAGCAGTTGGCTGCGGCAGGAATTACCAGTGCAGAGCACTAGGATATTTTTAGGATTCATCTAGCTGATACTGAGTTCGTTTAAAAGTTCGCAAATGCTCTGCATAACCTGACAGTCTTAGGGCACTCGTACGGGCGCTACGCCGGGTACCAGCGGCGCCGGAACCAGAACGCCAGGTTGACCAGCGCAATCAGCGCCGGCACTTCAATCAGCGGACCGATGACGCCGGCGAAAGCCTGACCCGAGTTCAGGCCAAACACCCCGATAGCCACGGCAATGGCCAGCTCGAAATTGTTGCCGGTGGCCGTGAAAGCGATACTGGCATTTTCGGCGTAGCTGGCCCCTAGGTACTTACCCGCCGCGAAGCTGAACACGAACATGCTGCCAAAGTATAAACCTAGCGGCAGGGCAATGCGCAGCACGTCGAGCGGAATGCGCACGATGGTTGCGCCCTTCAGGCTAAACATGAGCACGATAGTCAGTAGCAATGCCACCAGCGTAACGGGGCTGATGGCGGGCAGGTAGACGTTTTCGTACCACGCATCGCCCTTCAGGCGGCGCAGCACGAGGCGCGAGAGAAAACCCGCCGCGAAGGGAATGCCCAGATAAACGAGTACGCTCTGGGCAATGTCACCGATGCCGATGTTCACCGCGTAGCCTTTCAGCCCAAAATAAGGCGGTAGCACGGTGATAAACAGCCAAGCCAGGACCGAGTAAAACAGCACTTGAAAGATGGAGTTGAGCGCCACCAGCCCGGCCGCGTACTCGCGGCTACCGTCGGCTAGGTCATTCCAAACCAGCACCATCGCAATGCAGCGGGCACTACCAATAAGTATCAGCCCCATCCTATACTCTGGCTTATCGGGCAGCAGCCAAATGGCCAGCAAGAACATCAGCAGCGGCCCCAATATCCAGTTCAGAAATAGCGAGAGCCCGATGATGCGCGTATTGCGAAAAACCACTGGCAACTGCTCGTATTTCACCTTGGCCAGCGGCGGATACATCATTAGGAGGAGCCCGAGGGCCAGCGGCACGTTTACCGTGCCCACCGAGAAGTACGTGATGGCTCCGTTGATGCCCGGCACAGCGTAACCCAGGGCCACCCCTAGGGCCATCGCCAAGAAAATCCAGAGCGTAAGGCCCCGGTCGAGGCCAGACAGTTTTTTCTCGGCCACCGCCGTGGCGGGCGGGACAGCTTGTTGCGTAATCTCCATGTTTATAAGCTTTTAAGCCACGCCTACGCGCAGGCTGCGGCGCTCCAGCAGCAGCGTATCGCGCCAGGTGCCGGCCAGGCAGCCGATGCGCTCGCGCCGGCCCACCACCCGAAACCCGAGGGCCTGATGCAGCCGCGCACTAGCCTGGTTTTCAGGAAAAATGCTGGCTTGCAACGTCCACAGGCCCTGCGCTTCCGACTCGGCCACCAGCGCCGCCAGCAGCTGCCGCCCCACGCCCCGGCCCCGCGCCGCGGCGGCAATGTAGATGCTGACTTCGGCCACGCCCGCGTACACGTGGCGGCTCGACACGGGCGACAGCGCCGCCCAGCCCAGCACCGGCCCCGCGTCGGCCACGGCCACCAGGCGGCAGTGGGTTAGGTGGCTACGGTCCCACTCTTCCCAGCTAGGTGCTGCGGTAGTGAAGGTGGCTTGGCCGGTGGCCAGGCCCTGCTCATAAATGGCGCGCACGGCGGGCCAGTGCGCAGGTAGCAAAGGCAGTAGCTGCGTCATGGCAGAAGCGGTGGGGTTAAAAGCCTGCTTGCAAGCAATAAGAGCCGGACCTGGGCGGCCAGCCAAACGACGCAACTGGATTCTAGCAGCAGCCGGCGCCCGGTGTGCAGCCAGCTACTTGCAGCTGGGGCAGCGCCAGCGACTGGCTGCCCGAGAGCCCGCAGGTATCTGGCGCCAGGCAGGCCGTGTGCTTGGGCACCAGCAGAAAGTCGGTGCCGTCGAAGTCGAGACCGAACTTTTCAATGGTATTTTGCTGGTATTCTACCTCAATACCCAACTCCTCACTGCCCAAGATTCGCTCCGCTACGTGCAGAATATGCAGGAATTTTTGCGGCGCTAGCCGTGGTCGTAGTCGCCGGCTTCCCAAAGCTGGAAGTTAGCTAGGGTTTCGAAGCGCTCCACGCCGCCGCAGTCAATAAAATGCTTGGTGACCCGGCCCACTTCCGTCACGTGAAAATGGGGCGGCAGGTACGTGCCATTTGGCAGCTTAAAACTTACGGCGGCCAAGCCCACCAGGGCCTGCTTCATTTCGGCGATACGCATAAATTTCTAGTAGGCAGGGAGAGCAATAGTTAATCAGCAGGCACAGGCATCGGTAGCAGGTCCGCACGCATTGGTAGCGGTGGCCGCGCTAAAAAAGGCTGCGAACTGCTGCTGCACCTGGCGTAGCAATTCGGTATTGAGGCAGTAGCAGATGGTGAGGCCATCAATTTCACCTCGTATCAGACCCAGCGCCTTCAGCTCCTGCAAGTGCTGCGACACGGTGGTGCGCGAGAGGGGCAGCTCGGCAGCTATGTCGCCCGAAATGCAGGTGGTCTTGCCGGCCAGCAGTTCAATAATGGCCACCCGCGCTGGGTGCCCTAGGGCCTTAGCCACGCGGGACAGCTGCTGCTGCTGCTCGGTAAAAACGGTAGTCTTGGCGTAAGTCACAAACGATCTAGCTAAGTATGACGCAAACATACGTCATAAACTTCTACCGTAGGACTCTCCCCTGGCTCGCTTTTTCGCGCTGCCAAATCCGCCTACCTTCGCCAACAAAACCGCTGCCATGCACAAAACCCGCCTCGAAGCTTTTAGTGATGGGGTTATTGCCATCATCATTACCATCATGGTGCTGGAGCTGAAGGTGCCGCACGGCGACAGCTTCGCGGCGCTACGGCCACTGCTGCCGGTGGTTCTGAGCTACGTGCTAAGCTTTGTGTACGTGGGTATTTACTGGAACAATCACCACCACTTGCTGACGGGCGTGACGCGCATCAGCGGCGGCGTGCTATGGGCCAATCTACACTTGCTGTTCTGGCTCTCGATGACGCCGGTGGCCACGGGCTGGATGGGCGAAAACCACTTTGCCCCGGCCACACTGGCCCTCTACGGCGTAGTGCTGCTGATGTCGGCCTTGGCCTTCAGTATTTTGCAAAACCGCTTGCTGGCCGTAAACGGCCGCAACTCTACGCTGGGCCAAGCACTTGGGCACGACTGGAAAGGCAAGGTTTCACCGCTGCTGTACTGCGTGGGCATTGGCAGCAGCTTCTTCAATACGTGGGTATCGGGGGCTTGCTACGTGCTGGTGGCCCTGCTTTGGCTGGCGCCCGACCCGCGCATCGAGCGGGCGCTCGCGGCTACCAAGCCGGCCGAGGCGGAAGCCTAGGCCCCGGCGCCCGGCGCCAGCCAGCGCAAGCTCGCCGAGTTCAGGCAGTAGCGCACGCCGCTCGGTGCCGGCCCATCGGGAAAAACGTGCCCCAGGTGCCCGCCGCACACGTTGCAGCGCACCTCCACGCGCTGCATACGGTGGCTGTCGTCGAAATAGTACCCTAGGGCATTTTTGGCCAGCGGCTGCGTAAAGCTGGGCCAGCCCGAGATAGCGTGGTACTTGGTGGCGGAGTCGAACAGAAGGCTACCGCAGCCCGCGCAGGCATACACGCCTGGCTCGTAGCTGCGGCAAAAGGCATTGCGGTAGGGCGGCTCGGTGTGCTGCTGGCGCAGCACCCGGTACTGCGCCGGTGGCAGGCGCGCTTGCCACTCGGCTTCGGTTAGCACCACCCGCATAGGGGGTTCGGGGTTGCTATAGCGGGCGTAGGTGAGGATATCGCGCCAGTGGAGCATCAGGAGGATAACAAAAAAGCCCGGCCCGTTGCCGGGTCGGGCTTGCAACATTCCAGCCGGGGCCGGATGGCTTGCATGGTATGCAGGAGTGTAACAGCGAAGCAGCTAGGAAGTTCCGGCTACTCTACACCGTTACGCTATCAATACCTTTTTGCACAGCCTGAGCTTGCAATTCGGGTAGCTTCACGCCTTCGGCCCGCGCTACCGTTACATCAGTCATGCCCAGGAAGCCCAACATCCAGCGCAGGTAAGGAGCGGCGAAATCGTTGGCCTGCATCGGCCCGGCCGAATAGATGCCGCCGCTGGCAATGGCTAGGTACACTTTTTTGCCGGTAATCAATCCCTCGGGGCCGGTGGGGGTGTAGCGAAAGGTAAGGTTCGCCCTCGTCAGATGGTCGAGCCACGACTTGAGCGAGGCGGGCACGGTGAAGTTGTAAAACGGTACTCCAATGACTAGCACGTCAGCGCCCTGCACCTGCGCAATGGCTTCATCGGAGTGGTGCACGGCGGCTTGCTGCTCGGCAGAGCGGCTCTCAGCGGGCGTGAAATAGGCTTGCAAATGGGCTTCCTCTAGGTAAGGCAGCGGGTTGGCTGCCAGATTGCGCACTACCACTTGGCTGCCTGGATGCGCGGCCAGCAGCTTATCGATGATGCCTTGGCTCAGCTGAGTACTGTAGGACTTAGCGCCTTGGGCGCTCGAAATGATTTGCAAAATTTGCATGAGTGGTTAACTAAAAAGGTGAAACTTTTGGGCGGTTAGGCCCGCTCGGTTGCTACCAATCGCACTGGCAGCTTGATTACAGAAAGTAATCAGATTCCCGTTTGTTCTACCTTTACACCAACTACAGATTACCTACCGGTAGTATGATTACCTGCTGGTAAGCAGCTCATCAGTAGCCCTACTTCTCCCAGCTGACCGCCATGCCACACCACGATGCCACCCAGTGTACCGCCACTATCAATTCCCTGCGCAGCGCGCTGGTCGTTCTCAACGGCAAATGGAAACTGCAAATACTAGTGGCCCTGCTCTCGGGTGCCCGGCATTTTCGCGGCCTAGAGCGCAGCGTACCAGGTATTTCCACCAAGGTGCTAGCCAAGGAGTTGAAGGACCTGGAAGCGCATCAGCTCATTCAGCGCACCGTGCACCCCGGCCCACCGATAGTTGTGGTGTACGAAGCCCTCCCATATGCCAGTACCCTCGACCCCGTTATCGATGTACTGCGAGCGTGGGGCCAGCAGCACCAGCAGCGTCTCGATGCCGCCCAGGCTAGCTAGGCGGAACAAACGCAAAACGGCCGCCCCGGAAACCAGGGCGGCCGTTTCTCAATAGGCTGAACGGGCACTCCTCCTACACGGCTTGCCCGGCCTCTTGCAGCTTTATCAAATTCAGTGCCGAACCGGCCTTGAACCAACCAATCTGGCCTTCATTATAGGTGTGGTTCACCGTAATGAGGTCCGTGTCGCCGTCGGCGTGGCGCAGGCGCACTTGCAGCGGCTGGCCGGGCGCGAAGCTGGTTAAGCCCAAGATATCAATTACATCGTCCTCCTGAATCAGGTCATAGTCAGCCTTGTTGGCGAAGGTCAGGGCCAGCATACCCTGCTTTTTCAGGTTGGTTTCGTGAATGCGGGCAAACGACTTCACCAGCACGGCGCGCACGCCCAGGTGGCGCGGCTCCATGGCGGCGTGCTCGCGCGAGCTGCCTTCGCCGTAGTTCTCGTCGCCCACCACTACCGAGCCGATGTGCAGGCTCTTGAGCACGCGCGCGGCTTGTGGCACTGGCACGTAGGGCTCGCCCTGGGTGCCATGGTCCTTCACCGAGTTGGTTTCGCCGTTGAAGGCGTTGGTGGCCCCGATGAGCATGTTGTTGGAGATGTTGTCCAAGTGCCCGCGGAACTTCAACCACGGCCCAGCCATGCTGATGTGGTCGGTGGTGCATTTACCCTGGGCCTTGATGAGCAGGCGCAGGCCTAGCAGGTCGGTGCCCTCCCAAGCCGCGAAGGGGGCTAGGAGTTCGAGGCGCTGCGAGGTGGGGCTCACCAGCACCTCCACGCCCGAACCATCGGTGGCCGGGGCCTGGAAGCCCGCATCTTCCACGGCGAAGCCAGCCGGCGGCAGCTCGATGCCCTGGGGCTCGTCGAGCTTCACAGGACCATCTTTACCGGGCAGCGTGTCGGTAACGGGGTTGAAGGCCAGGCTGCCGGCAATGGCGAAGGCCGTCACGATTTCGGGCGAGGCCACGAAGGCGTGAGTGTTGGGGTTGCCGTCGTTGCGCTTGGCAAAGTTGCGATTGAAGCTCGTAATGATGGAGTTACGGCGCTTGGGGTCGTCGGTGTGGCGGGCCCACTGGCCGATGCATGGGCCGCAGGCGTTGGCCAGCACCACGCCGCCCATTTCGGCAAACGTGTCGAGCAGGCCGTCGCGGGCCACCGTATAGCGCACCTGCTCCGAGCCGGGCGTGATAGTGAACTCAGCGGCTACGTGCAGGCCCTTGTCTACAGCTTGCTTGGCGATGCTGGCGGCGCGGGTAATGTCCTCATAGCTGGAGTTGGTGCACGAGCCGATAAGGCCTACTTCCAGCTTCTCGGGCCAGCCGTGCTCTTTCACGGCGGCGGCAAACTCCGAAATCGGCCACGCCGCGTCGGGCGTGAAGGGACCGTTTACGTAGGGCTCCAGCGTGTTGAGGTCGATTTCGATGAGCTGGTCGTAGAAATCCTTCGGGTTGTCGTACACCTCCGGGTCGGCGCGCAGGTGGTCCCACTGACCCTTGGCCAAGTCGGCGATGTCGGCGCGGTCGGTACTGCGTAGGTAGTCGCCCATCTTCTCGTCGTAGGCGAATACCGAGGTGGTAGCCCCAATCTCAGCGCCCATGTTGCAGATGGTGCCTTTGCCGGTGCAGCTCAGGCTCTCGGCCCCTTCGCCGAAGTACTCTACGATGGCGCCGGTGCCGCCCTTTACGGTCAGGATGCCGGCCACGCGCAGAATCACGTCCTTGGCCGACGTCCAGCCGCTCATCTTGCCAGTGAGCTTCACGCCAATCACCTTCGGGAACTTCAGTTCCCAGGGCATGCCGGCCATCACGTCCACGGCGTCGGCGCCGCCTACGCCGATGGCAATCATGCCCAGGCCACCCGCGTTGGGGGTGTGCGAGTCGGTGCCAATCATCATGCCGCCGGGGAAGGCGTAGTTTTCGAGCACCACCTGGTGGATAATACCGGCGCCGGGCTTCCAGAAGCCGATGCCGTACTTATTGGAAACCGAGGCTAGGAAGTCGTATACCTCCTTGTTTTCGGCATTGGCTTCGGCCAGGTCCTCAGTGGCGCCGTCGCGGGCCTGGATGAGGTGGTCGCAGTGTACGGTGCTGGGCACGGCGGCCGAGGCTTTGCCGGCCTGCATGAACTGGAGCAGCGCCATTTGGGCGGTGGCATCCTGCATGGCCACGCGGTCGGGCGCGAAGTCCACGTAGCTCACGCCGCGCTGGAAAGCTTCGCCTTGCTTGCCGCCGTAGAGGTGGGCGTAGAGGATTTTTTCGGTCAGGGTAAGCGGGCGGCCAACGGCCGTGCGGGCCGCTTCGATGCGCGAGCCGAGGCCCGCGTACACGGCCCGAATCATATCAAGGTCAAACGCCATAGTAGAGTGGGGAAAATGTAGCTTGGGAGCAAAAGTAACGCGCCGGGGGGCTGGATGCTAGTTTACGCGCATACTTAGAAACAGTCTGAATTGCGTGGTGGTTATGAGCGCACGATACCGCTCGCGGCAGCGACGGCAAGTTGCCCCGGCGCTTCGGCCGGCAAACCATTTTATATTTGGCGGCTACGGCTGCCCTAAGCCACTACTTGATTTTCACGCGTATGCGTTTCCTTATTCGGCAGCTACCCCTGGCGGCCATAGGCCTGCTGGCCGCCTGCAACTCCAAGCCCGATGCTACTACCGCCACCTCGGTGGCGGCGCTGCTCACGCCCGGCCCCTGGCGCGGCGAGCTGGCCATGCAGGGCCAGCAGCTGCCATTTTTGTTCGAGGTCAAGACGGAAGCTAACAATCCAGTCGTTTACCTCCTCAACAAGGGCCTGAACGGCGAAGAGCGCCTGCGCTGCGACTCTATTTCGGCCGCGGGCGACTCGGTGACCATTCGCCTGCACGTGTTCGACGCGGCGCTGGTGGTGCGCGCCGCGGGCCAGGGCAAGCTGCAGGGCACCTGGGTGAAATATGATACCAAGACGCCGTACCGGGTGCCGCTGGTAGCCACGGCGGGCCAGCAGCCGCTGCAATTTGACAGCAACGGCACGGCGGGCGACGTGCTGCCCGTCCTGCACCAGGACTTGCTGAAGGGCGCGACTTACAAAACCACGTTCTTTTACAAGGACGGCGGGTCTTACCCGGCGGTGGGCATTTTTAAATACAACCAAGGGGCTAGCCAGGATGCGCTGACGGGCACTTTCCTGACCACCACCGGCGACTACCGCTACCTGGCGGGCAGCCTCAAAACGGTAAACGACACGCTGCGCCTGCGCCTGAGCACCTTCGATGGCGGCCACGCCTTTCTGTTTACCGGCGCTTACGTGGGCCACCAAACCTTGCGCGGCAACTACTACTCCGGCCTAGGGGGGCACGAAACCTGGACGGCTACCTACGACCCCAGCGCCAAGCTACCCGATGCCGACACGCTAACCTATTTAAAGAAGGGCGAGTCGCGGCTGAATTTCAACTTCCCGAGCATCCAGCCGGGCGGGCGCATCTCGCTTACCGACCCGCGCTACCTGGGCAAGGTGGTGGTGCTGCAAATCCTGGGCTCGTGGTGCCCCAACTGCATGGACGAAACCGCCTACCTAGCCCCCTGGTACGCCAAAAACCGCAGCCGCGGCGTAGAAATAATCGGCCTGGGCTACGAGCGCAGCCCCGACTACGCGCAGGCGGCGGCGCGGCTCCGCACCCTGCGGCAGCGCTATAGCATTGGCTACGACCTGGCCGTGGCGGGCACCTCCAATAAAGACTCGGTAGCCAAATCCATTCCGCAGTTGGCGAAGTTTCTGGGCTTTCCCACCACCATTTTTCTCGACCGGAAAGGCGTGGTACGCAGCATTCGCACGGGCTTTTCGGGGCCGGGCACGGGCAAATACTACGACGAGGAAATCGCCCATTTCAACAATACGGTAGACAAACTGCTGCGCGAGTAAGCTCACGCAACCTTCACGCGGCGCCGTCGTTTGGAAGCTCCATTGCCCCTAGGGCGGTGGAGCTTTTTTGTAGCGCCCGGCTCCAACTGGGCGCTGCGTTGCACTACTGGCACCCGGTTTGTTTAGTAACGAGGCAACTACCCTAACGACTGGCCAGGCTGGCGCTTGGCTTTACACCCACCATCCTTCTATGTCTTTCTCGTTACGCCGGGCCCTGCGGCCCGCCGCTTTGCTAGCTTTGCTACCCCTGGCGGCCGCCGTGCCTTCCTCCAGCCCCTTGCAGGGCGCCAAGCCCGACCCGCAGGTTATCGCCCAGTTCGGCCTCTACAACAGCGCGCCGCTGCAAGCCTACATCACCAAGCAGGGCAAGGCCATGACGGCCATCTCCGACCGGCCCGGCGACTACGGCTTTACCATCGTGGACTCGCCCATTATCAACGCCTTCGCCACGCCCGACGGACACGTGTACTTCACGCGGGGCATTATGGCGTACTTCAACGACGAGGCGCAGTTTACGGGCGTGCTGGGCCACGAGCTGGGCCACATTACGGCCCGCCATGGGCAGAAGCAGCAAACCAAGTCCACCATTGCCAGCATTTTGATGGGCGTGGGCTCGATAGCGGCGCCGCGCCTTATGCAGGGGGTAGTGGGCAACGTGGTGCAGGGCGGCGTGCAGCTAGGTTTGCTTAAGTACAGCCGCGACGCCGAGAACGAGGCCGACGCCCTAGGGGTACGCTACTCGACCAAGACCGGCTACGACGCCTCGCACATGGCCAACTTCTTCCAGACGCTGGAGCGCACCGAGAAAGCCAGCGGCAGCGCCGACACGCCCGGCTTTTTGAGCACCCACCCCAACTCGGCCGACCGCTACACGCGCGTGAAACAGCTAGCCGCGCAAGCCCGCCAGAGCCTGGGTAAGACCACGCTAAAGGTGAACCGTGACAGCTACCTGCGCTCGATTGAGGGCCTGGTGTACGGCAACGACCCGCGCCAGGGCTACGTGGCTGGCAACGTGTTCTACCACCCCGACTTGAAGTTCAGCCTGCCGGTGCCCAGCGGCTGGAAAACCGAGAACACGCCCGCCCAATTCCAGATGGCCGAGCCCAATGGCAAGGCACTACTGGTGTTTCTGGCTGCCCCCGCGGGCACGCCCGAAGCCGCCGCTCAAACGGTGGCGAAGCAGCTGGGCATCAGCGCGGCGCAGGCGCAGAACACGACCATCAACGGCTTCCCGGCGGTAGCGTTTGAGGGCGACCAGGCGGCTTCGTCGTCCTCCTCTTCCTCCACGCCGGCGCGGGTGCGGGGCTACGTCATCAAGGACGGCAACAGCAATTTCGCCTTGCTCGGGCTGGCGCCCACGGCCTCGTTCGGCACCTACGCCCCGCAGTTCGACCAGGTGGCCCAGGGCTATAAGCGCCTCACCGACGCCAGCCGGCTCAACAAGCAGGCCGAGCGCATCAGCATCCGGCAGGCCAAGAGCGCCACTACCCTGCGCCAGGCCCTCACGGCCAACGGCGTAGCCAGCGGCCGCCTCGAAGAGCTGGCCATCGTGAACGGCATGCAGCTCGGTGACCAGCTGCCGGCCGGCACGCTGTTTAAGGTGGTGAAGTAGGGTGAGCGATTGAGTAGTTAGGTAAAATCAGGCGGTCATGCTGAGCTTGTCGAAGCATCTCTATCGCGCCCCTAGGGTGTCGTTCGGTAGAGATGCTTCGACAAGCTCAACATGACCGCCTTTTTGACCAAACCACTTAACCATCCCAAAACCTAAAAACCTCACTGCCCAGCCAACTGCGCGCTGGTTTTGAGCGAGAACGTTTGGAAGGTGTTGACGCTGCCGCCGCGGTAGCCACGACCCATGCCACCGCCGTAGCCGTAGCCCCCCATGCCGCCGTAGCGCCCGCCGTAGCTGCCTAGGCCGCCGCCCTGCATCATGCTTTGGTCGGGCTCCTGCTTGCTGCCGGGCTCGGGCTTGAGCTTGTCGCCTAGCATCCACACGCCCACGGCGGCGCGCTGCCCGGTAGCCAGGGCCGGTACCTTCTTATAAATGAGGCGCAGCGGCACGGCCAGCTCGTAAATCAGGTTATCCTTCTCGTCCAGCCCTAAGGCCGCCTTCACCCCCAGCGGCGCGTCCGAGTCGGTAAGCACCGGCTGCTTGCTACCCCGAAACTTGAGCAGTTCCACGGTGCGCGCGTCGGTGATAGCCGAGCGCAAGCGGGCTACGTGCATGGCCTGGCGCTCGGCGGCCGAGGGGCCCATGGCGCCGGCCGGGCGCTGGTCGGCCTGGTTTTTCAGCGTGCTCAGGTCGATAGGCAGCGGGTAGTGCACGCCAAACTGCTGCTGGTTGCGGCCGGTGCTGTCGAGCCAGGCCACCATGCCCAGCAGTGCCAGCTTAGCCTGAGTGCTGGCGTCGGCCGAGCGCAGGCGCACGTAGAGCGTGCGCGTGTCGTTGAGCACCTCGTACTGCAAGCGGCTGTTGGCGTCGTATTTCAGCGAATCGCTGCCCCAGTCTGTGCTCTTGCCGTCGATGGTGGGCGGCGTGGCAATAAAGCGGCTGCTTACGGCGCTGGCCGGCACATCGGCGGCTTTATCGGCTGCGGCGGTGGGCACGGCATTGTGGGCGCAGGCGGCCAGCAGGGCGGCCGCCGACAGCGCGGCAAGGCTGAGAGGGAGAATACGCATGAGCAGAAACAAAATAACGAGCAGCAAAGCTACTTGTGCTGCTGCATCCTAGCGACTATAGGTGCGGTGAAGTAGCTTAGCGACGGTGGTTGCATCCAGCCAACAACTTATACTTTTCGCACGCACGTCCTCCTTATGCTTACCGCGCAAGCTATTCTGCACGCACTCGATTATTCCAACGACGGCTATTATCATTCTTTCGTGGCGCTGGGCCATCCCTACTCCTACCTCATCGATAGCCGGCTCAATCTATTTCGAGCTGAAGAGCAGTGGGCGGTAGTGGTAGAGCGACTGGGCTACGCGCCTCGCGGTGGCAGCATCGAGCTTGAGTTATTTTACTATGGCAACTGCTTACGCAATCTGCCCGAGTACAACAACCGCACGACCAACGTGCAAGCGGGAACCCCCATTGACTGGGAAGCGCAGCAAGCGCTGCTTACTGACGAGCTGCTGGACCCAGCCGCCAAAACTATTCTTATCCGCGATACGCTGGTGCCCTTGACGCACGACCCAGCGGCTTATGCCCAAGCGGGCATTGAGTTGGTGGAGTACGAACCAGGCGGCATTTCGCTTCACGAGGTTGGCCGTCTCCTCATTCAGAAGCACGCCCACTTACTACGAGCCACCGACTCGGAGCTGTACCAGTCGCTACCCGCCCACTTGCGCAAAATTATGGTGCTGGACGAATGGTACCACCGCGACTTTGACCAGCGGGCGCCTATCGAGCTTTCTGATGAATCGCTGGCTGCTACCTATCAGCTTAGCCAGGCCAGCTTAGCGGCGGCTGGCATCGACCAAGCTGGCTTGGCGGCCCTCGTGCAGGTGCAGCAAGCCCGGCAAGCGCAGCAAAACCGCGCCGAATGGGAGCAGAACCGACCCAGCAGCTATGAAACCTGGCAGCAGCTGGCCCAGGTGCTAGCCACTGGCGATGTGCATCACTACCAGCCCACGCTGCCCGCTACTACGCACTGGCGGCACTGGCCCGAGTCGGGTTCGTTGTAGCCCCTAAAACCGGGCGTAGCGGCGCTTGCGCCACCAAGCGCGCCCTAGGCCAAACAAGGCCAGCAAAGCCAGCGGCGCGCCCAGGTTAAGGGCCTGCCAGAAGCTGCGGCGCTCGGCCAGCTGCACCTTGTCGAGGGGGCGCAGGGTGATTTGCTTGCCGCGCACGGCGATGAGGCCCGTGTCGTCGAGCAGGTAGTCGGTGGCGTTCAGGATAAGCTCGCGGTTGGCAAACTCGGTGCTGGCCAGGCGGTCGTAGCCCAGGCGCAGGGGCCTAGGGGGGTTGGCGCGGGTATCCACGTCGTTGCGCAAAAAGTCTCCATCGCTGATAACCAGCAGCTTGCCGGGTTTGGCTGTGGGGTCCTGGTCGGGCTGGTACTGGGTGGTGCCGGGCCGAGCGCGGTTGGAAAATAGCGAGCGGAACTGCCCTTCCAGCAGGTAGCCCACTGGCTGGAACGGGTTCTGGTAGTTCTTGGGATTGGGCTCCAGCCGGGCGTCGTTGAAGTTGATGGGCACCGGCGCAGGCAGCACGCGCGTGTAGCGCGAGGTGGTCAGCAGCGAGGTTTTGCGCACCCCTAGGGCCTTCACCGTGTCGATATTGCCCACGAAGCGCATGATTACCGCGTCGAGGTTGCGGGTGATGGGGCTGGTGGGGTTGAAGCGGTTGATGAGCGGGTAGAGCTGCCAGGGCAGCGGCTCAATCTTGGGCTTGTTGCCTTCCATGCCCGTCACGAGCGGTATCTGGCCCGAGTTGAGGTCGAGCAGCAGGTTGGGGTTCAGGCGCACGCCGTAGCGGAAAAACAGGTCGTCGAGGTTCAGGTTGTAGGGCGTGGCCAGGGCGGCGCCGTTGCGGCTCACGCTGTCGAGGTCGGTGCGCAGGGCATCCACGAAAAACAGCGCCCGCCCGCCGTGGGTGATGAATTGGTCGAGCTTGAACTTGTCCTCCTCCGAATACGGCCGGGTGGGCTTGGCAATCACCACCGCGCTCAGGTTGCCGCGCAAGTCGGGCACTTTGCTCAAGTCCACCCGAAACACGTCGTAGCTCTGGCTCCAGGCGGTGAGGATGTCGGCCAGCTCGATGTTGGGCAGCTCGCCGTGCCCGTCGATAATGCCCAGCCTGGGGCGCCCGCCGCTGGCCGGGCTCACCTGGCGCACGGCGCTCACCAACTCATATTCCAGCCCTTCAATGCTTTGGTTGAGGCGCTGCTCGGGGCTCACGGCCTGGTTGCCGCGCAGCAGCAGCACGTTGCGCGTTTGGCCGCCGGGGCCCTGCACCACCGCCCACGGAAACACCAGCTTCTCGACGCGCTTGCCGTTTTCGTTGCTGCCCAGGTTAGTAGGGCGCAGGCCTTTCTTGAGCAGGGTTTGGTAAAATTGGTTGCGGCCCGCCTCGGTGCCCGCCGCACTGGGGTCGAGGAAGACGTAGCTGAAATTGGCCCCGCCGTAAATCTGCATCTCGGTCAGGTTTTCGCGCACGGCCTGCTCCAGCCGCCGAAACGCGGGCGGGAAGTCGCCGGTCAGGTACACCGTCACGCTCACCGGCTCCTTGAGCTGGCCCAGCAGCTTCTTGGTGGCCGGCGACATGGTGTAGCGCTTCTCCTCCGTCAGGTCGAGGCGGAAGAAAAAGCGCTGGGCCACGAAGTTGAGCAGCAGCAGCGCGCCGACGAGGGCGGCGAAGCGCAGCAAATCGCGGTTTTTAGCGGTGGGCGGTGGGCTGGTGGCCGTTGGCTCTTGGTTGGGAGTCATTTAAGCGTAATTGGCGCCCTAGGGTGTTTTCACCGCAGAAGACGCAGAGGGGTTCGCAGAAGGAGCGCAGAGGTCGTTCAAAAAAAGCTACCAGGTGCGGCTGCGCAAAGCCAGGCGGGTGCCCAGCAGCGCCACGGCCACCACGGTGAGGAAATAGAGCACGTCGCGCGAGTCGATAAGGCCTTTGCTGAGGTCGCGGTAGTGGGCCGCAATGCCCAGCTGGCTCACGTAGTAGGCGAGCGCTCCGCTCAGCACCGAGGCCAGCGAGTCGAAGCCCGCGTACACCAGAAAGCAGGCTACGGCGGCCAGCACGAAGGCAATAATCTGGTCGCGCGTGAGGGCCGAGGCCAGCACCCCGAGGGCCGCAAACACCGCCGCCAGCAGTCCCAGGCCTAGGTACGAACCCACCGTAGCTGCCGAGTCGATGTTGCCCCTAGGGGTGCCCAACTGGTACACCGAGTAGTAGTAGAGCAGCGTAGGCACCAGCGCCAGCAGGGCCAGCAGCAGGCAGGCCAGGTACTTGCCGCCCACCAGCGCCCCGTCGGTGAGGGGCCGGGTCAGCAGCAGCTCCAGGGTGCCGGCCTTCTTCTCCTCGGCAAACGAGCGCATAGTGATGGCCGGAATTAGCAGCAGGAAAATCCAGGGCGCGAGGTTGAAGAGTGACTGCAAATCGGCGTACCCGTAGTCAAGCACGCTACTGTCGGGGAATACCCACACAAACAGCCCGGTAGCCACCAAAAACACCCCAATGACCACGTAGGCCACGGGAGAATTGAGAAAGGCGTTAAATTCTTTTTTAAGGATGGTAAGCATGATATGTCAGGCGGTCATGCTGAGCTTGCCGAAGCATCTCTACCGCGTCGCCTAGGGCCGTTGTTCGGTAGAGATGCTTCGGCAAGCTCAGCATGACGACCTGATTATGGTTTAGTTATTTAAGCTTAGTCCACTAGTTCGCAGTAAGCTGCTGGGTTACGGGAATCAATTTTTATTTGAATAGAGTCTCCCACGTTGAAATTATACAGGCCGGTTTGAACGACATTGGTGTAAACAGTCCCTTTTCGCAAGTAGCGTAAATTATACCTTTCCGCTCCCGCATTAACATAGTGCAAATGTTCTTTTCCTGTAACTGCGGCCTTGATATAAATACTACGAAGCTCTAGATTCTCTTCGTCAATAAAGCTCTTGGCAATGAAGTAAATCCAGAGCACACTAATACCGAGCAGGGTTAATGCTGCGGTTAGCATACGCCGCTTTCTGCTCCAGCCCTGCATCATCAGCTACCGCGTCAGCTCCCCGAATACCGCCTCCAGGCTCTGCTGCTCCTGGCGCAGGCCTAGCAGCAGCCAGCCCTGTTCCACGGCCAGGCGCGACACGGCGGCGCGCACGTCGGTGCCCGGCGCGGTGTAGATGAGGGCGGTGCTGGGCGTGGCGCCCGCCTCGGCGCGGTGCACGCCGGACAGGGCCCGCAGCGGCCCTAGGGCCACCGGGTTCTCAAACTCGGCGCGCAGCACGGTTTCGCCGGCGGCGCGGGCGGCCAGCTCGGCCACCGGTGCATCGGCCACCAGCCGGCCCCGGCTGATGATGACGGCCCTAGAGCACAGCGCGGCCACCTCGGGCAGGATGTGGGTGCTGAAAATGACTGTTTTATTCTCGCCCAGCTCGCGGATGAGGTCGCGGATTTCGCTGATTTGGTTGGGGTCGAGGCCGGTGGTGGGCTCATCAAGGATGAGCACTTCGGGGTCGTGCACCAGGGCTTCGGCCAAACCCACGCGCTGGCGGTAGCCCTTGCTGAGCGCGCCAATCTGCTTGTTTTGCTCGCGGGTGAGGCCCACGCGCTGCACCAGCCAGGCCACGCGCTGGCGCAGTTCGCGCCCCCGCAGACCGTGCACGCCCCCAATAAATTCGAGGTACTCGTGCACGTACATATCCAGGTAGAGCGGGTTATGCTCGGGCAGGTAGCCCACGCGGCGGCGCACCTCCAGCGGCTGCTCGCGCACGTCGAAGCCGGCCACGCGCACGGTGCCGGCCGTGGGGGGCACGTAGCCTAGGGCCATTTTCATAGTCGTGCTCTTGCCCGCGCCATTGGGCCCCAGGAAGCCCACAATCTCACCCTTATCGGCCCGGAAGCTGATGTCGTCCACGGCCTGCTGGGCGCCGTAGGTTTTCACTAAGTGTTCAACTTCAACCATATAGCAAAGCGTAGGGTGCGGGGCCCGCCCCCGCCCGTCGTTGAACGCTAACCGCTTACCGGGTGCGAACGACGGGCGGGGACGAGCCCCGCACCCCACAAAGTTCGCGCTATTCGCTGTTATTCTGGTATGGCTGGGCCAGCCGCCGACTATTTCACGTTGGTAGGGCGCAGCTGCATCTCCGAAATCATGGTGGCTTGCGGGGCCTCCAGGGCGTGCACAATGGCGTCGGCAATATCCTGGGGCTGCATCTTGGTGGGGTCGGGCTCGGGGCCGGGCTCCTTGCCGTTGAAGTGGGTTTCCACCGAGCCGGGCATCACGCACGTTACCCGAATGCCGTCGGGGCGCAGCTCCTTAAACAGGGCGTCGGAGAAGCCGCGCACCGCGTACTTAGTGGCGCAGTAGCCCGCCAGGTTGGCCGTGCCCGCGGTACCGGCCAGGCTGGCAATGTTGATGATGTGGCCCTCGTGCTGCTTTTTCATTTGGGGCAGCACGGCGCGCGTGCAGTAAAACAAGCCGTTGACGTTGGTATCAAACATCGTGTGCCAGTCCTCACTCTTAAAACCGTCGATGGGCCCGAAGATGCCGAGGCCCGCGTTGTTGACCAGCACGTGCACTTCCGGCCCCAGCTCGCGCTGCGTATTCGTGAAGGCTTCGGCCACGGCGTGCTCGTCGCGCACGTCGCACTCGAAAAACTGGAAGCGGTCGTGGTCGAGGCCCTCGGGGGCGTGGCGGCCCCAGCCGGCTACGGCGGCGCCGTGGGCCAGCAGGGCTTCGGCGGTGGCGCGGCCGATGCCGCTGCTCACGCCCGTTACGATGGCAACTTTGCCGGTCAGGTCCATAGTAGTCCTAGGGGTAATTTTGGGGCAAAGCCCGGTTGAATGAGTGTATTTCCTAACGTAGTGCCGCGCGCCTTGGTTGGCAGCTTCTGGCTGGCCCTAGGGGCCTTAGGGCCCTGGCTGCTGAGCGGCTGCGGCGCGGGCCACGAGGCCGATTGCCTGAAAAGCAACGGCGCGGTGGTGGTGCAGCGCCGCGCCATTAGCCGCCAGCTCAGGCAATTGCGCGTGTATGACAACGTGGACGTGACCATCGTGCCCGACACGGCCAGCTACGCCGAGGTGCGGGCCGGCGAAAACGTGATAGACGACATCGAGTTTTCGACCCCCGCTGGCCCTAGCCAGCTCGTTATCCGCAACACCAGCCGCTGCAACTGGGCCCGCAGCTACAACACCCCGCGCGAGGTGCGCCTGCACCTACCCTACCTGCACGACGTGGAGCAGCGCGGCTACGGCCTACTAACCACTGCCAGCCAGTGGGCCCAGGATACGCTGTTCGTGCGCGTGCTCAGCCCCGGCGACGTAAACCTGAACGTCACCTCCACCTACCTCTACGTAGACAGCTACGACGCGGGCGACCTCACGCTGAGCGGCTTCGCCCACGACTTTCACCCCAACCTGGGCTCCAACGGCTTCCTGTTTGCCAGCGCCCTACAAACCGACTTCTGCTACTTTTACACCTACCCCAGCTGGGTGGGCAACGCCTACGTGCGCACCCGCGGCAACCTAGGCGGCACCCTCAACGGCAGCGGCACGCTCTACTACAGCGGCCCGCCAGCCTACATTGACGTCATCGGGCCCAACAAGCAGCGGCTGGTGAGGGAGCAATAGTAATTAATGAGCACTAAAGCCCGTCATGCTGAGCTTGTCGAAGCATCTCTACCAAACGCCACCCGAACGATGCGGTAGAGATGCTTCGACAGGCTCAGCATGACGGGCTTTAGTGCTCATTGCTCATTGTCCTATATATCCCCCAGCTGCGGCCGAATGAGCAGCTCCTCGACTACGGCGCTGGCCGAGAGCTGGAAGGCACCGAGCACAGCGGCGGCCACGTCGTCGGGGCTGATGAAGCGCTCGGGGGGCAGGCCGGCGCCGGCCCAGCTGCGGGTGAGGGTGGCGCCGGGCAGCACGGCCGTCACGCGCAGGCCCTGGTTTTTTACTTCTTCGCGCAGCGTTTTGGTGAAGCCCAGCAGCGCGTGCTTGGCCACGCTGTAGGAGCCGCCGTTGGGATAGGCCATAATGCTGGCCGTGGAGCAGATGGTGAACACGTGGCCCCGCCCCTGCCCTAGCAGCGTGGACAGCAGTGCGCGCGTCAGGTCGTAGGCGCTCAGCAGGTTGGCGGCCAGCATGGCTCGCAGCTGCGAGCCATCGGCCGGCTCGTCCTGGAAGCGGCCGGGCTCGTAGGCGCCGGCGTTGTGCACCACGGCGGCCAGCGGCAGCCCTAGGCCCAGCACAAAACCGGCAAATTGCTGGCAGCCAGCGTGCTCGCTTAGGTCGGCGGGCAGGGTGTGCAGGGGCGCGGCGGGGTGCAGGCGGGCGGCCTCAGCAGCTAGCTCGGCCAAGGCGGCGGGCTGGCGGGCGCAGGTGGCCACGGCGTAGCCCGCCGCCAACCAGCGCAGCACCAGCGCCCGCCCAATGCCCTGGCTACCGCCCGTTACCACCACTAAGTCAGAAAAGGAAGTCACTATTTTCAGCGTAGTTACGTATGAGGCTCAAAGATGCCCCGCCGCCGCCAAACCCGGCCGGCTCAGGCGCAACAGCCAAGGTTATTTTTCACGTCTTTTATGCTTCAATCTCTCGGCTCATTCGTACTATTTTTACAATCCATGCTGTCGCGCTCCGAGCGCTTCAAAGTATTATGGCGCCGCTTCTTCGAGGAGGCTACCAATATTGGGGTTAACTCGCTTTTCGTGGTTGGGCTGGTAGCCGTTTTCATCGGGGCCGTTACCTGCGTGCAAATTGCCTACAATCTCACTAACCCGCTCATCCCGAAATCTACCATCGGCTACATGGTGCGCGAGATGACCGTTTTGGAAATGGCCCCGACGCTGACCAGCATCGTGCTGGCCGGTAAAGTGGGTTCCTCCATTGCGGGGGGCCTAGGCACGATGCGCATCACCGAGCAGATTTCGGCCCTGGAAGTAATGGGCATCAACTCCTCTTCCTACCTGGTGCTGCCGCGCATTCTGGCGTCCATGTTCATGTTTCCGCTGCTGGTTATTCTGGCCATGGCGCTTGCCATCATCGGCGGCTACCTGGCTGGTACTTTGACTGGTAACATCACCCCGCAAGACTACATTGAGGGCATTCGCAGCGACTTTGTGCCCTACAATATTTTGTTTGCGCTCATCAAGGCCGTGGTATTTGCCTTTATCATCTCGGGCGTGTCGGCGTTTAAAGGGTTTTATACCGAAGGCGGCGCTCTGGAAGTTGGTACTGCCAGCACCGATGCCGTTACCAACTCCATCATCGCTATCCTTATCGCCGATTTCGTGCTGGCCGCCGTGCTGCTTTAATTTAACGGTAACAGCGACTAGCCGGTGGCTACGCATCGGCAGCGCATCCTTTCCGTCTAGCCTTATTAGAAGCTACTAGCTAACTGCTACAACTAATGATTGAGATATCCAACATCGAAAAATCGTTTGACGGCAACCAAGTGCTGAAAGGCATTTCGTGCACCCTCGAAACCGGCAAGTGCAACTTGCTGCTCGGTGGCTCGGGCACTGGCAAAAGCGTGCTGCTCTCGTGCATTGTGGGGCTGATGAAGCCCGATATCGGCTCCATTACATTCGACGGCACCATGTTCACCAACTCGAAGGTGGATATTCGGCAGGAAATTCGGCGCAAAATCGGGATGCTCTTCCAAGGCTCGGCACTATTCGACTCGATGACGGTGGCCAAAAATGTGGAGTTCCCTCTGGAAATGCTGACGCCCGAAATGACCCCCGAGGAACGCCGCGACCGGGTGGAGTTTTGCCTCAAGCGCGTGGGACTCGAAAACGCGGGCAACAAGATGCCCTCCGAGATTTCGGGCGGCATGAAGAAGCGCGTAGGCATTGCCCGCGCCATCGCCCCCAATTGCACTTACTTGTTTTGCGACGAGCCGAACTCGGGCCTCGACCCGGCCACGAGCATCAAGATTGACGAGCTGATTCAGGAAATCACGCACGAATACAACATCACCACCACCATCATCACCCACGACATGAACTCGGTAGTGGGCATTGGCGACCACATTATCTTCCTGCACAAAGGCAAAAAGCTGTGGGACGGCGACAAGGAGCACATCCTGAACGCCGAAGTGCCCGAGCTGCGCGAGTTTATCTTCTCGTCGTCGCTGGTGCGCGCCGCCAAGCGCGTGGAGCAGGAAGATGGCCCCGCAGGCCTGCAGCACTTGGCCGCCGAGCCCTTGTCGGAAGTGTAGGGCCCTAGGGGCTAGCCAGCCCGACTACCAACAAGCCGCTCCAGCTAAAGCATCATTACGCGCTTTGGCTGGGGCGGCTTGCTTGTTGGAGAGGCTGGCTAGCCCCACCCCTACTTACCACGCCCAAATAGCAGGCGCAAGTAGAAGCCCGGCTGCTTGAGGCGGGCGCGCAGGTCAATATCGAGGAACATGGCCGACAGCGTTTCGGCCAGCGTGGGGTTAGCCACGGCCCGGTTGGCGATGAAGTTGAACAGCTGGGGCCAGCGCAGTAGCCGCTGCATAGCCGTGCTCAGGCGCAGCTCCTGGCCTAGGCGGCGGTACACGGCCGCGTCGTAGCCGGCCAGGAAGCCGGCCGATACGTTGCTGGTGGCCAGCGCCCGGCCGGCCCAGTCAGCGGCGTGGCGCCCGCTCACCATAGCGTGGCTGATGCCTTCGCCGCTGAAGGGGTCGATGAGCGAGGCCGCGTCGCCGAGCAGCAGGTAGCCCTCGCCCGAGAGCGGGCGGCGGCGCGAGCCCAGCGGCAGGCCCCAGCCCCGCACCGGCCCCAGCCGCTCGGCCTGGGCAAAGCGGGCCTGCAGGCTGGGGTGGGTGGCTACCAGCTCTTCCAGGCGCTGGCGCAGGTTGAGACGCTTCTTGGCCACGTCCTGGCTCAGCATGCCCAGGCCCACGTTGGCGCCCCCGTCGGCGAGCGGGAAAATCCAGAGGTAGCCGGGCAGCAGCTCGGGCAGGAAGTGCAGCTCCACGAAGTGCTGGGGGTCGAGGCCGGCCACGCCGCGGTAGTAGGCCCGCACGCCGGCGCAGTGGGCGGCGGGCTCCAGCTCGCGCCCTACCACCTGCCGCACAAAGCTCGACTGCGCCCCGTTGGCCACCAGCAGCAGGCGGCACTCGGCCAGCAGGCCACCCTGCTTATCGAGCAGGCGCCAGCCCAGGCCGCCGCGCTCGGTGCGGGCCACCTCGCAGTTTTCGCGCAGCTCAATCAGGGGCTGGCGGCGCACTTCCTCCACCAGCAGGTTGTCGAAGGTGAGGCGGGGCAGCACGTAGCCATCGGGCCGGGCGTGGGCGATGTCGGCGGCCTTTTTGAAGGGCACCCGCAGTAGCTGCCCGCTGGGGGCGGCGAAGGTGATGCCCCAGCTGGCCGCCCCCCGGCCGGCCTCGGCCAAGCGCTCGGTGAGGGGGCCGCCCAGGTGGCGCAGCTCGCTGAGCACCTTGCCCGAGAGCGCGTCGCCGCAAATCTTGTCGCGCGGGAAAGCGGCGCGGTCGAGGAGCAAGCAGCGGTGGCCGGCCTTAGCCAGGTGCAGGGCCGCGATGGCGCCCCCCGGCCCAGCCCCAAGAATACAAATGTCCATGCCCGGCAAAGGTAGGGGCGCGTCGCACGCGCCCGCCCGCACAGACCTAGCCCGGCGGCAGCAGCGGCGCGAAACTAGTTCGGCACCGGCCGCGCACAACCAGCCAGGCGGCGCGGACGGCGGGCGCGTGCGACGCGCCCCTACCTTTGCGGCATGAATCAGACCCTAGCCGGAAAAGTAGCCCTCGTGACCGGGGCCTCGAAAGGAATTGGCCGCGCCATTGCCACCCTCTTTGCCCAGCAGGGGGCGCAGGTGGCTTTTACTTACCTCTCATCGGTGGAGAAGGGCCAGGCCCTGGAGGCCGAGCTGGCCGCCCACGGCGGCAAAGTCAAGGGCTACCGCTCCGACGCCTCGGACTACGCCCAGGCCGAGCAGCTAGTGGACGACGTGGTGAAGGAGTTTGGCAAGCTCGACATCGTGGTCAACAACGCCGGCATCACGCAAGATGGTCTGCTAATGCGCATGACTGAGGCACAGTGGGATAACGTGCTCAACGTCAATCTCAAGTCGGTATTCAACCTCACCAAAGCCGCCACCAAACCCATGATGCGCGCCAAAGCCGGCAGCATCATCAACATGACCTCGGTGGTGGGCCTCAAGGGCAACGCCGGGCAGGCCAACTACGCCGCCAGCAAGGCCGGTATCATCGGCTTCACCAAGTCGGTGGCCCTGGAACTGGGCTCGCGTAACATCCGCTGCAACGCCATTGCCCCCGGCTTCATCGAAACCGAAATGACCGACGCCCTCGACCCCAAGCAGGTGGACGAGTGGCGCAAGGCCATCCCCCTCAAGCGCGGCGGCTCGCCCGACGACGTGGCTAAAGCCACGGCTTTCCTGGCTTCCGACGACAGCAGCTACATCACCGGCCAGGTGCTGCAAGTGGATGGCGGGATGCTGACGTAAAAAACGAACTTAAATCAAAACAGCCATGAACGACCTCGACTTGTATTCCTCGGAAACTTCAGCAGTCAAGAGTCGTCATGACTTTATTGAATTTCTAAACAACCTGCTAACAGATTACCAGAAAACTGGCAAGAATTGGGAGAACCAGAATCTGAGAGATTTTTTAGAAGCACTGGCTTCTTACGCAGCCGACGTAGATGGCTACTATCAAAATCTAGCAAAAGCCGGTGGAGAAGAAATCGATGCTGACACGGCTTCTTGGCGCGTTTTTGCAGATATGCTACGGAGCGCTACCGTGTACGAATAGCTAGTAATGAATCCTCTGCGCTTATTACTTACTCCCTTGTTACTTGGCGCGGTCGGCCTCTTCACCTATCCGCGCCTCTCCGCCAAGCTATACCGCTGGCAGGCTCTGCGCCAAGCTACCGCCGCCGTGCAGCCCATAGGCCCTACTCTGCGCGAGGGCGACTTGATTTTCCACACCTCCCAATCGGCCCAAAGCCAGGCCATTCAGCTAGCCACGCACTCGCCCTATAGCCATTGTGGACTGCTGTATAAAACCGGCGGCGGGGGCAGGTTTTTGAGGCCGTGCAGCCGGTGAAGCTGACGCCGCTGGCCCGCTGGGTGGCGCGGGGGCAGGGCCAGCACTTCGTGGTGAAGCGGCTGCGCGACGCGGATGCGGTGCTGACGCCCGTGGCCCTAGGGCACCTGCGGGCGGCCGGGCAGCCGCTGCTGGGCCGGCCTTACGACCTGGCCTTCAACTGGTCGGACCAGCAGATTTACTGCTCGGAGCTAATTTGGAAGGTGTACGACCGGGGCCTGCACCAGCAGCTGGGCCGCCTACAACGCCTGCGCGACTTCGACCTGCGCCACCCGGCCGTGCAAGCCAAGCTGCGCGAACGCTACGGCCGCCACCTGCCGCTCGATGAGCCCGTCATTTCGCCGCAAGCCGTTTTTGAGAGTCCGCAGTTGGTAACCGTACTGGCGCGGTAGGCCTACCCCTACTCGACCCGCGCCCGGTACACCACGAAGTGCGGCACCTGGAAGCGGCGGTACCACTCGGTTACCGGCACGCGGCTTTGGGCCAGGCCGCAGTAGAGGTACATGCCCTCGTGCTCGTAGGGCAGGGTGTACACGGCCAGGATGGTTTTGGCCCCTAGGGGGAGGCTGAACTCCTCGGCGGGGCTGTTGGGGGCGGCGCCGGCCTGGTCGGCGGCGCGGCGGGTGGGGTGGATGTCGAAGCGCAGGCTGTACTTGTCGGCCTGGCTGGCGGCGGCCTTAAACGAGCGGGTAACGCTGGCGCGGGGTAAGATGAACTTGTTTTCTACCTGTTCGGGGGTTGCCTGCCGGGCGTAGATGGTGAAGCGAAACCGCCCGGCCGAGTCGAGCCGGGTGAGGCTGGCGTCGGTGGTCAGCTCTTTCTCGGGGCCGGGCACGCCGCGCCGGTATTCCTGCCAGGTGAGGTGCAGGCGGCGGCCGGCCAGGCGGCGGTCGTGCAGCTCCAGGCGGTGCTCCTCGATGCTGAGCACCCGGCCCATCAATTCGTTTAGCTCGGCGCTGGGTGAGCCGTAGCGCAGGCGCACACTGGTGCTATCGGGGGCGGGGGCCACGGCGGCGGGCTTCGGGTGGGTGGCGGGCCGCGGGCCGGGGCCGGGCAGCAGGCCTAGGGTGGCCAGCACCAAAAAGGGCTTTAGCATCAGGAAGGGGGCTAGGGTAATAGGATGCTGCAAAACACCGGCGCCCCACCCAGAAAATGGGTTAACTACCCTTAACTACTGTTAACGAGTGTTAAAACTGCTTTTTAGTCGGGTGGCGGCCCCTACCTTGGCCCCATGAAACGGCGCATTTGGCTGGCCACGGGCCTGGTACTGCTGGCTGCTCTAGGGGTAGTGGCCTTCCAGGCGTACTGGACGCAGCAGACTTACCAGCAGGCCAGCCAGCGCCTGCGCCAAGACAGCCAGGCGGCGCTGGTGGCCGCCACCGAGCAGGCGCTGGCCCGGCAGCAAAACCAGTTGCTGGCCCGCTACGCCGGCTGGCTGGGCGACAGCACCCACATCCGCATCAGCTGCCACATTAATGCGCGCTACTACCGCACCGAGTTTACGGTGGCGGGGGTGCCGGCCCGGCCCGGCGAGCGCTCAGGCATCAGCTTCGACGACTTTACGCCCCGGCTAGCGCACATTACCCCGGCGGCGCGGGCCTGGTTTATCCGGCGCTTTGCCTACACCACCGTGCGCCGCGAGCTTAACCAAGGTTTCGTGGTGTTTCATACTCAGTGGCTGGGCGCGCAGCTGGCCGCCGCTCAGCGCAGCATCCGCACCTCCCCGGCTGAGTTCGGCCAGCTGCTAGCCACCGAGCTGCGGCGGCGCGGGCTGGCCGAGCTGCCCTTTCGGGTGCGCCTAACCGAGGCCGGCGCGCCCGACTCACTGCAGCCGGGGCCGGCGGGCTTTCCGCTGGCGCTGGCGCCGGTGCGCTTCGGGCAGTATGACCGCAGCAAACAAGTGGCGCGGGTGTGGCTGCCGGCCGCGCCGGGCGTGGTGCTGCGCCAGCTGCAAGGGGTGCTGCTGGCGTCGGGGCTGCTGCTGGCCCTGGTGCTGGGCGGCGCGGGCTACGCCGTGGGCACCATGCGGCGCCAAAAGCGCCTGGCCGCCCTCAAGGCCGACTTCACCCACAACATGACCCACGAGCTGAAAACGCCGGTGGCGGCCATCCAACTGGCGGCCGACTCGCTGCGCCAGTATGAGCTAGACGCCGCCACCACCGCCGAGTACGCCGCGCTCATCGGCGCCGAAGCCGGGCGGCTGGGTACGCTCATCGACCGCATTTTGCGCGGCGTGGCACTCGAGCAAGCCACCCTGCCGCTGGTGCGGCAGCCCGTAGCCTGGCTGGCGCTGGCCAGCGAGCTGGCAGCTCGCCACCAGCCGCACTTCGCGCGGGCCGGGCATCAGCTGCGCGGGGTGCCCGCGGGACAGGCAGCCACCGTGCTCGGCGACGCCACCCACCTGGGCAGCGCCCTGGCCACGCTGCTCGATAACGCCCTGAAGTACGGCGGCCCGCACGTTACCCTAGGGGCCGAGATAGATGCCACCACTGTGGCCCTGCACCTGCACGACGACGGCCCCGGCATTGCGCCCGAGTACCAGGCGCGGGTATTTGAGCAGTTTTTCCGGGTGCCCACCGGCAACGTGCACACCGTGAAGGGCTACGGCCTGGGCCTGCACTACGCCCGCCAGGTGGCGGCGGCCCACGGCGGCGCGCTCACGCTGCGCAGCCAGCCCGGCCGCGGCACCACCTTCACGCTCGTGCTGCCCCTGGCCCCGGCGGCGCCCAGCCCCCACCCTATTTCGTTGCTGCATGCCGATTGCCCAGTTGCTAGTACTTGAGGATGAGCCCGCCCTGGCCCGCCTGGTGGTAGATGCCCTCACCCGCGTGGGCTACGCGGCCACGGCCTGCGCCGATGGCCGCGCCGGGCTGCGCGCCTGCCAGCAACACCCGCCCGACTTGCTGCTGGTGGACGTGATGCTGCCGGGGCTAGACGGCTTCGCGGTGGTGCGCGCCCTGCGCCAAACGCTGCCCGGGCTGCCTGTGCTGTTCCTAACCGCCCGCTCAGCCCCGGCCGACGTGGTGCAGGGCTTCGAAGCGGGCGGCAACGACTACCTAAAAAAGCCCTTCAGCCTGGATGAGCTGCTGGTGCGGGTGCGCGAGCTGCTGCGCCGCCAGCCGCCCGCCCCCGCCGCCTTGGGCGAGTGCCTGGCCCTAGGGCAGTTTGAGTTTAGCCCGCGGCGGCAAGAGCTGCGCCGCGGCGAATCGGTGGTGGGACTTTCCGCGCGCGAAAGTGAGTTGCTGCTACTCTTGGTGCAGTACCGCAACGGCGTGCTCGACCGCCGCGCGGCCCTGCGCCAGCTCTGGGGCGACGACTCTTTCTTCGCCGCCCGCTCAATGGACGTCTACATTTCGCGCCTGCGCAAGCTGCTGCGCCCCGACCCCACGCTGGAAATCCTGAACGTGCGCGGCGTGGGCTACAAGCTTATCACGTAGAAAAGCAACCCTAGGGTACGCCGCGCGCCAAACAGGGAGCCACCCCTCCCGGCGCGGCCCCCTGCCAACCTGCTAGCCGAGCCAGTGGCAGGCCGCGACGGCCAGTGCCGTATGCAGCGCCTCTTGCAGCAGCCAGAGCCAGAAACCTTTGCCGGCTTCTGGCGGTTTAGGCGGCACGGATTTTTTGTTTTTCCGTACCTTCGCACGTATCTTTCTCATGGGATTGGAGTTAGGTGTGCAACCACCTACTTCCAGAAGCCCTCGGTGTTCCTGCACCGGGGGCTTCGCCTTTTCAGGGGCAGCCGTGTGGTGAGGCGGGATAACCGTGCGGTGGGCCAAAGGTAGCGGCAAGCTCGGCCGTAGTAGTAGGCCGCTCAACTAAAACGCGGCGGCGGGCGTTGGGAAGGCTGCCGCGCCTGCGTAGCCCCTAGGGCGGCCGGGGCGCTTACATTTGCTACGAACCGCCGGCCACCGGGCCACCTGCCTTCTCCTTGCTTTCGACCGCCTATTCTCCCTGGTTTTTGCTGCTGTGCCTGGCCGTGGGCGCGGGCTACGCGGCGCTGCTCTACTCGGCGCGGGCGCCCTGGAGTCGGGGCGTCAACTACGCGCTAGCGGCACTGCGCTTCGTAGTAGTGAGCTTCCTATGCTACCTGCTGCTGGCGCCCTTCGTGCAAACCCGCACCACCCACACCGAGCAGCCTACGGTCGTGCTAGCCGTCGATAACTCGCAGTCCATAAAGCTCTTCACGCCCGCGCCGGCCCTAGGGCAGCTTACGGCAGGGCTGCCGCAGCTGGCCGCCACCCTGCGCGATAAGGGCTTCCGGGTTGAAACGCGCACCCTCACCCAGGCCGAGGCTGCGCCCGACTCGCTCCGCTTCACGGCCTCGCGCACCGACCTGGGCCGGCTGCTGGCCGACAGCCGCGAGGCCAACGCCGACCGCAACCTGGCCGCCGTGGTGCTGGCCACCGATGGGCTGGTCAACCAGGGTCAGCAGCCCCAGCCGGGCGAGTCGAGCGTGCCCATCTTCGGGGTGGCTCTCGGCGACAGCATTGCCAAAAAGGACTTGCGCCTGACCGACTTACGCTACAACCGCGTAGCGTTCAGCGGCAACAAGTTTCCGCTGGAGGTGGAAGTCAGCTACGAAGGCTACGCCGGTGGCGCGGCCACCGTGGAAGTGCGCGAAGGCGGGCGGGTGCTGCAAAGCCGGGTGGTGGCGCTGCCCACCGGGCGGCAACTGGTGCGCACCGCGTTTCAGCTGCTGGCGCCCGCGCCCGGCCGGCGCCGCTACGAGGTGCGCGTGCGCCCCCAGGCGGGCGAGTTCACGACCCTCAACAACGCGCGCACCGCGTTTATCGACGTGGTGAAGGGCAAGCTGCGGGTGCTGCTGGCCGGCGCCGCGCCCCACCCCGACCTCAAGGCGCTGCGGGCCGCCATCCTGGCCAACGACAACTTCGACCTCACGCTGGCCGTGGCCGGCGTGGGCGCCCCGCTGCCGGCCAGCGCCACCTTCGACGTGGCAGTGCTGCACCAGCTGCCGGCCCGCGGCGGCCTCGGGCAGGAGCTGCTAGCGCGGGTGCGGGCGGCGCGGGTGCCCGTGCTGTACGTGCTGGGCGCGCAAAGTGACCTAGGGGCTTATAACCAGCTGAATACGGGCCTGGCCGTGCAGCCCCGCGGCACCCAGACCGACGAGGTAACGCCGCTCATCAACCCCGGCTTTTCGCGCTTCAGCTTCGACGAGGAAACGCGGCGACGCTTTGCCGCCTACCCGCCCGCACCGGTGCCCTTCGGCGACTTGCGCCTGAGTGGCGGCACCGAGGCGGCGCTGTGGCAGCAGGTGGGCCGCTTGCCCACTCAGAAGCCGCTGCTGGCCATTAGCGGGGCAGCGGCACCCGTGCGCACGGCCACGCTGCTGGCCGAAAATACCTGGCAGTGGCGCCTCACCGAGGCCGCCGCCCACCAGGACCGCCCCGAGGCCTACGACCGCCTCATTGGCCGTACCTTGCAGCTGCTGACCCAGAATGCCAACCGCAAGCGCCTCGACGTGTACCCCACCCAGGACGCCTTCGGCACCGAGGACGACGTGACGCTGGCCGCCGAAACCTACAACGCGGTATTTGAGCGCATCTACGACCAGAAAATCACGCTCACCCTCACCGATTCAACCCGGCGCCCGGTGCGCAGCGTCGGCTTCAGCAGCGCCGCCGATGGGGCACCGCTGCACCTGGGGGCGCTGCCGGCCGGCACCTACCGCTACCAGGCCCGCGCCACCCTAGGCGGCCAGCCCCAAACCGCCAGCGGCGAGCTACTGGTGCAAAACCAGCCCCTGGAGGCCCAGGAAACCCGCGCCGACCTGCGCCTGCTGCGCCAGCTTAGCGAGCGCAGCGGCGGCCACCTTTACTACCCTAGCCAACTCGACCAACTAGCGCAAGCTATCGAAAAGGCGAACTTCAAGCCCGTTATTTCCAGCGAGGAAGACCTCAAAGAGCTAATAAACATAAAGTGGCTGTTCTTCGCGCTGCTGGCACTGCTCGGCGCCGAGTGGGCCACGCGCAAGTACCAGGGCGGGGTGTAGGAAAACGGATATGCGCATTGCGTTCGACCTTGATAACACACTAATCCGCAATGACTTCGACTTCCCACTAGCGCGGGCAAAGTACCCGCTGCTGCAAAGGATGCTGAGCACCCAGTTACTGCGGTCGGGTGTGCAAGAGTTATTTGCTTACTGCCGCCAGCAGGGCTGGGAGGTCTGGATTTACACAACCTCTTACCGCAGCTCTTTCTATATCCGCAAGATGCTGTGGACGTATGGCTTGCGAGCTGATGGCATTATCAATCAGGCGCGTCATAACAAGCAGGTGCAGGTTCGAAGTACTAAGCATCCCCCAACGTTTGGCATTAATGCATTGATAGACGACTCAAAGGGCGTTGAGTTAGAAGGGCAACGTTTTGGCTTTCCTGTCGTCCAGATTGAACCCACTAATACAGCGTGGGTTATGACCGTTCAAACACAGCTACAGCAACTAGCTTCCGCCAGGTAAGCACCTATTTTTCATGCCCACCCTGCTCCTCAACAAGCCTTACGAAGTCCTCACGCAGTTCACCGACGAGCACGGCCGCGCCACGCTCAAGGACTACGTGCCGGTGCCGGGCGTGTACCCGGTGGGGCGGCTCGACTACGACAGCGAGGGCCTGCTGCTGCTCACCGACGACAAGCAACTGCAGCACCGCTTGAGCGACCCGCGCTTCAAGGTGCCCAAAACCTACCACGCCCAAGTAGAGGGCTTAGTGAGCGAGGCGGCCCTAGGGCAGCTGCGCCAGGGCGTGCAGATTAAAGACGGCTTCACGCTGCCGGCCGAAGCCCAGGCCCTGCCTGCGGCCGACCCGGCCGGGCCCTGGCCGCGCACGCCGCCCATTCGCTACCGGGCGGCCATCCCCACCGACTGGCTGGAACTCACGATTTCGCAGGGCATGAACCGGCAGGTGCGCAAGATGTGCGCCGCCGTGGGGCTGCCCTGCCTGCGCCTGGTGCGGGTGGCCCTAGGGCCGCTGAGCCTGGGCGAGCTGGCGCCCGGCCAGTACCGCGAGCTAACGGCCGCCGAGGTGCAGGCACTGCGCGGCCTAGGGCAGGCACCGGCCCCCGGCCCGGTGGCGGGGGGCCGGCGCCCCTACCCCACCACCCAGCCGGCAGCCAAGCGCCGGCCCTTCCGCCCCCGATGAAACCTAACAACCGCCGCCGCTGGTCGCGCCGCCTGCTGGTGCTCGTCCTGCTGCTATTCGTAGGCCTAAATGCAATTGCCTTTATGCAGGCCTGGCGGCTTACCCACTTTGTGGCAAGCGGGCCGCGCGCGCCGCGACCCGAGCAGCTGTCGGCGGTGCAGCGGCTGCGGCTGGCGCTCACGGGCCTGCCCACCCCGCGCCCGCGCAACGACTCGCTGCCTGCTTTTCCGTTTCAAACGGTGCGTTTCCCTAGCCTCAACGGGCTGCTGGAAGCCTGGTATGCCGCGCCACTAGGGCCGAGGCGAGGCACGGTGGCGCTGTTTCACGGCTACGGCGGCAGCAAAAGCCACTTGCGCCACGAGGCGGCGGCGTTTCGCAGCCTGGGCTGGGCGGTGCTGCTGGTAGATGAGGAAGGCAGCGGCGGCTCGGCGGGCAGCCGCACCACCGTGGGCTACCGCGAGGCCGAAGATGTGGCCGCCGCCGTGCGCTACCTGCGCGGCCGGGCCGGCGCTGGGCCCGCCCAGCCCCTAGTGCTCTACGGCGTGAGCATGGGCGCCGCGGCCATCACGCGGGCCGAGGCCGAGCTGGGCGTGCGCCCCACGGCCAACATCCTGGAGTGCCCCTACGGCACCATGCGCCAGGCCGTCATCAACCGTTTTCGCCTCTTGCACGCCCCGGTGTACCCGGTGGCCGACCTACTGCTGTTTTGGGGCGGTGTGCAAAACGGCTTCTGGGCCTACGGCCTCAACCCCGAAACCTACGCCCGCCGCATCAACACGCCCACGCTGCTGCTGTGGGGCACCGCCGACCGCCGCGTGCTGCGCGCCGAAACCGACAGCATCTTCGCCCACCTGGCTGGCCCCAAGCAGCGCGTCGATTTCCTAGGGTCGGGCCACGAGCCCTACTGGCGCCGCCACCCGCAGCAGTGGCAGCAGGTTGTAGCAGGGTGGCTGGGGCAGTTGCCCCGCTAAAGCATTTGCAACAGGACTAGCCTCTAAAAAGATACGCCAATGCCTGGCCCCAGTAAGAAAAATAAATCTCCTTTTGATAAACGGTAACCCGCTCCTAAATACAGCGGAAACGTCAGCTTTGCATTCGGACGAATGGGTGTCACTGACCCGATTACTACCAAGCCTAAGTCGCGACCAGTGGCGTTTTCTGCCAAATTAAAGGCATTGAGCGCTACAAAACCCGCGCCTATTTTATAAGGACGCAACTTATTGATACGGTCGGGAGCATAGAAGCTGAGTTGGGCTAGGGTGGCTAAACTAATACCGCTAAAACTGCCGTAGCCAGGCTCGTCTACCGATTTCAGCAGCAAGCCGGCTGGGAAGCTCACGCTGATATCAAAGCTGATGTGGCGGCGCAGCACCAGCTCAATCTGCTGCGAGTAGCCCTTTTCGCTGTACTGCCCAGCAATGTCGCGCACGGTGATAATGATGCGGTACCAGGCGTCGAGGTCGTAGGTTTTGCGGCCCAGGATGCTGTTGAGGCTGAAATTGCCCACCTGGCAGTCGTTGCCCTGGTAGTAGGCGTAGCGCGGCGAGGCCTCGCCGGGGCAGATAACCAGTTGGTCCACCGTGCGCTGGTCGATAAGGTTGCCTTTGTCGTCCACGGTGCGCACGTCCATGGCCAGGTACTGGCGGCCGTAGAGGCTGCCGCTTTCGTCGATGGCGTTGGTGTTGAAGCTGAACACTACGTCGGAAATCGTTTTGTCGTAGAGCACCGGGCCGTTGAGCTGGGTGATGGGCCTAGGGCCGGCGCCGTAGTTTACCTGCACGAAGTTGAGCTGGTGGGGCCGCTTGGCTTCCTGCACGTTCAGGCCGAAGCTGGTGGGCGTGCTGCCATCGAAGATGACAATGCGCTTGCGCACAATGCTCAAAGGCACCTGCACGCGGTAGATAACGGCGCTTTCGGAGCGGGTGGACGAGTCGGAGGGGATGATGTTGGCGCCGTCGAAGTGGTAGCGGCCCTTGAGCAGCGACTCGCCCTCCAGGCGCACGTCCACGGTTTCGCCGGGGCTCACGGTGGAGTTCTGGCTCCAGTCGCCGCCGCGGTGCAGCACGCTTAGCACCGCGATGCGCGGGCGGGGCGTAATATCGAAGTTGGTGATATAGCGGGCCAGGTCGCCATCCTTGATGAAGAGGTAGCCCTCACTCTGGCGGTGCGTGTTGTACACGCGCAAGGTGCACAGTACCCGGTCGTTACTCAAGTAGCTACGGGTAAACAGCTCGGCCACGAGGGCGCCGCCGGGCTCCTGCTGGGCCTCGATGCGGTAGGTGTGGCGCAGCTCGAAGTTGTGGCCGTCGTCGAGCACAAACTCGGTGCCCTGGGTGCGGCCCGCCTCGTCGTACACCACGTCTTTGCGCTCGGGTGTGAGGAAGCGCAGGCGGCTGGCTTTCACTACAAAATCGAAGCGCAGGGGCGCCAGCTGGTAGGTAAGGCGGCCGGCGTCGTCGAGGCGCGGGCGCTCGGTTTGGGCGCGCAGCACCAATGAGTGTGGCCCCAGGCTATTGGGCACCACGTGCAGAAACAGGCCGTTTTTCTCGCGCACCAGCTTGTGGTCGATGTCCTTGCCCTTGGTCCACTCGGCCATGGGCCGCACGTTGGCGATGTTGTCGCTGCTCAGCTCAATGACCCGCTCCTCGCCAATATACAGCTCATTATCAGTCAGGTGCGCATCAAGTGCTGTGTTGGTGAGCGGCAGCAAGCTCACCACCTGCCGGGCCCGCGCCACGCCCCCCGCCGAGTCGGCCGCCGGGGCAAAGGCCAGCCGCACAAACGGCGAGCCCGTGAGGTTGCGGAAGCGCAGCGTGCCGTGGTACTCACCATTGGCCCCCAGCACCAGCGAGTCTTGCAGCACAAACTCGGGCGAGGGCAGCAGCCTAGGGGGCCGGCCGGGCACGGTAGGCACCACACTCAGCTCGGCCGCCTGGTCGTCGAGATGGTAGTAAAAATACAGGCGCGGCTCGCCGGCCACTGTCAGCATCTGCTCGCCCAGGGTGTAGCGCGTGGTGTCGAGCGTGAGGGAGAGCGAGCGCAGCAGCGGCGCCTGGGCGCAGGCCGGCCCCAGGCTGGCCAGCAACAACCCTAAAACGGCCAGGCCGCGCCAAAGAGGTAGTTTCATACGGGTGCAAATGTCCACCTTAACCACGGCTTGCGCCAAGCCTCCGGCAGTATCGGCGGTTTTTAAGCTCCACTAAACCCTAGGGCTCCGGCGCAGTCCAAGCCGGCAGCCGCCCAGCAATTGTGCCAAACTTAGCGGCGCCAAGCGGTGCGCGGCGCGCGGCGGTGGTGGCCTTCACGCGGCGCACATCCCTTAGCGCTCACCTTTTCAGCTTCTTTCCGCCCCTACTTTCTTTATGCTTTGCCTGCTTTGGGTGGCGCTGCTGGCTGGGCCGCTGCCTAGCCTCACTGCCGCCGCCCCGCTGCCTGCCGATACCAGCCGCACCTTCGTGCCTAACCCTAGCCTGCCCCGCCTCACGGCCACCCTCAGCACTGCCAACCGCACGGTGTACTTGCAGCGGGCGCCCCAGTCGGCCGACGACCGGGGTTACCTCGGCACCTTGCTTACCTACCAGGCACCCAGCGGCTTCCTGGCCTCGGGCTACCTCAACCACTCCTACGCCTATACGTTTTTGAGCGAGCCGTTTATCAACTTTGGCGAGGGCACCCTAGGCTGGCAGTCTACCAGCAATTCCGCTACGTACTGGGTGGTCGAGTATACGCGCCTATTTGTGTATGGCGAGAGCGCGCTGGTGCAAGCCTCGCTGCGCAACGACCTCAGCGCCAGCGTCACGCACTTCTTCGACCTGGCCACGGCCAGCGCCAGCGCCGACTGGTTTGTGGGCGGCACCAACGACTTCGTGCTCACCTTCGACCTGAGTCATCCGTTTCAGCTGCCAGTGCTGGCCCACGACACGCTCACCCTCGAGCCCACCATAGAATTTGGGGCCGGCAGCCAGCATTTCTACGCCAACTCGCTGGGCAAAACCAGCACCGTGAAGGTGCGCAAGCGCACCACCACAACCGTATTTGACGTGCCAGCTTCACCGGGCTTCGCAGCCCTAGGGTACACGTTCTCGCTGCCCGTCACTTACCGCACCGGGCGCTTCAGCTTCGCGGCTACGCCCAGCTACCTGGTGCCGCTGCACGTGCCCACCGGCGGCGACGACCGCTCGTTCTTCTACGGCACGCTGGCCGTGAGCCGCACTTTCTGGTAGGCGGGGGCCTAGGGCCTAGGCGCCGGGCGAGGCAGCCGCCACGTCGGTCGGCAGCCAGGCTTTAATCTGGTCTACCAGCTGCTGCGGGGTGGCCGCCACGTCGAGGTGCAGGCCGTAGGCGGGTACTTCCAGCGTTTCAAGCTGCGAGTCGAGCATGGTGGCGTGCATGTAGCTGCCCTGGCGGTGCTCCATGCGCTGGCGCAGCAGGGCCGGGTCGCCGCTCAAAAACACCCAGTGCAGCGGGGCTTGCGCCCCGGCTTGCAGCGTGGTGCGGTAGCTTTCCTTAAGGGCCGAGCAAGCCAGAATGGCGCCCGCCTGCTGCTCCCACTCGCCCAGGTGCCGGGCCAGGTCGGCCAACCAGCCCGCCCGGTCGTCGTCGGTGAGGGGCTGGCCGCTGGCCATTTTCTCTTTGTTGGCGGCGGGGTGAAAGTCGTCGCCATCGTAGAAGGGCACGTTAATCTGCTGGCTCAGCAGTTTGCCGATGGTGGACTTGCCGCTACCCGATACGCCCATCAGGATAATAAGGGGGTGGTTCATGGTTTTAGCTGTTGGCTAGTGGCTGTTGGCTGCTAGTTTTTTAACAATTGGAGGAAATAAAAGTCATTAGCTAATAGCTATTAGCCAGTAGCTTATAAATGGTTACAGCGGGCGCAGTAGTACCCGCGCGGGGGCGCCGTCGCTGCCCACTATCTTCAGGGGCAGGCACAGCAGCTCGTACTCGCCGGGCGCAATGCGCTGCAGGGCCAGGCCCTCAATCACGCACACGCCCGCGTCGAGCAGGGCGTGGTGGGCATCGGCCTTGCCCACCGACAGGTAATCGACGCCCACGCACACCACGCCCTGGTCGCGCAGGTAGCGGGCCGCGTCGCCATCCAGGGCCACGAAGTCGGGCTGAAACGGCGCGGTGCTCCACTCGCTGTCTGAGATGCGGGTTTTGAACAGCAGCCGCGCGCCCGGCCTGATGCTGAGCTGCTGCACCTCGGCCAGCGTAATGGCCCTAGGGTCCTGGATAGCGACTACCGTGGCCGGGCCCATCAGGTGGCCCAGGTTGAGGGCGGTGCTGTCGGCGGCGCCGCTCGTAAAGTGCAACGGCGCATCGACGTGGGTACCGGTGTGGGCGCTCAGGTGCAGCTCGGTCACGTTGGCGGCGTCGCCGCGGTCCTGGCTCAGGGTGCGCTGCACGGTCACGCCCAGGTTATCGGGCCAGTGCACCATGTGGTCGCGAATGGCGGTGGTGGCGTCGAGCCAGGGAGCAGGAACAGGCATTTTTACAGTGATTAGTGGCTAGTACTTCATGACCATAGCCCTAGGGGCTATTCTTCCTCGTAGTGAAACTTAATATCGTAGCGCGCTTGCAAGAGCTTGGTTACGAGGCCAGTCCAGCCGGTTTGGTGGCTGGCGCCCAGGCCTTCGCCAGTGTCGCCGTTGAAATACTCGTTGAACAGCACGTAGTCGCGGAAGTGGGGGTCATCTTGCAGCAGCTTGCGCTCGCCAAAGCAGGCGCGCTGGCCGGTGTGCTCATCACGCAGAAAAAGCCGGTTGAGGCGCTGGGCAATCTCTTCGGCCACGTCCAGGATGGTGACGTAGTGGCCCGAGTGCGTGGGGCACTCCACCTTAAAGTCGTCGCCGTAGTAGTGGTGGAAGCGCTGCAACGACTCCACAATCAAGAAGTTGACCGGAAACCAAATAGGGCCGCGCCAGTTGGAGTTGCCCCCAAATATGTCGCTCTCCGACTCGGCCGGCTGGTAGTTGACCGTGAATTTCGAATCGCCTTCCTCAAACACGTAGGGCTGGTCGAAGTATACCCGCGAGAGGCTGCGGATGCCGTGCTCGGAAAAGAACTCGGCCGGGTCCAACATTCTGAATAGCAGGCGCTTCATGCGGTGGCCGCGCAACAGGCTGAGCAGGCGGCGCGAGCCCTTGCCCGGCTCCTGCCAGTGGCTCACCAAGTCGGCCAGGTGCGGGCGGTTGGTGAGCAGCCAGTTCATGCGGGCCAGGAAAACGGGTGCCCCCACCAGTAAGTCCTCGTCGAGCACTTCTACCGCAAACAGCGGAATCAGCCCCACCATCGAGCGCACTTTTAGCAGCTCGTGGCTGCCGTCGGGCTTGTTGAGGGCGTCGTAGTAAAACTCGTCCTCGTCGTCCCACAGGTCCAGCTCCGTGTTGCCCACGTTGGTCATGGCCTCGGCAATGTAGAGGAAGTGCTCGAAGAACTTGCACGCCAAATCCTGGTACACCGGGTTGGACTGGCTCAGCTCCAGAGCAATGCGCATCATATTAAGCGCGAACATGGCTACCCAGGCCGTGCCGTCGGCCTGCTCTAGGGTACCGCCGAAAGGCAAAGGCGCCGAGCGGTCAAACACCCCAATGTTGTCGAGGCCTAGGAAGCCGCCTTCAAAAATGTTGTGCCCGTCGCGGTCCTTCTGGTTCACCCACCACGTGAAGTTGAGCAGCAGCCGGTGAAACACGGTTTCCAGAAACACAATATCGCCTGCGTCGCCGCGCTGCTTTTGGTCTATCTTAAACACCCGGAACGTGGCCCAGGCGTGTACCGGCGGGTTCACGTCCGAGAAGTGCCACTCGTAGGCCGGCAGCTGGCCGTTGGGGTGCATGTACCAATCGTGGCACAGCAGGCGCAGCTGGTTTTTAGCAAACTCGGGGTCGAGTTGCACCAGCGGCAGGCAGTGAAAAGCCAAATCCCAGGCCGCGTACCAGGGGTACTCCCAGGTATCGGGCATCGAGATAATGTCGTAATTGGTCAGGCTGCGCCACTCCGCATTGCGCCCGGTCAGGCGCTCGGACGGGGGCGGCGGCAGGGCCGGGTCGCCGGCCAGCCAGCGCGGCACGTCGTAGTCGTAGAACTGCTTGCTCCACAGCATACCCGCGAAGGCCTGGCGCTGCACCAGCCGAGCATCATCGTTGGTGATGTCGCGCTGCAAGTCGGCGTAAAACTCGTCGGCTTCCTGCTGGCGCTGCGCGAACACCTGCTCGAAATCGGCGAAGGGCCTTACCTGCCCAGTGGGCCCTAGGCGCAGCCGCACCTGCTGGCTTTCGCCGGGCTGCAGCGTCAGCACGTAGTGGGCGGCGGCCTTGGTGCCCACGCGGCTGGGGTTTACCGCGCCGCGCTGGCCATCCACCAAGTAGTTGTTGATGCCATCCTTATAGTACGGCTCGTCCGAGGGGTGGTGGTCGAGGCGCTGCACATTGGTGTTGTTATCACAAAACAGTAGCTCGGGCCGGCCGTCGGCGTACCAGGTCAAATCGCCTAGCTCGCGGTGCGCCACGGCTACCGTATGGTCATCCAGCGCCCGGAGCTGCGGGCGGTAGTTGTCGTAGCCCCAGGTCCAGGAGTTGCGAAACCAGAGCTGCGGCAGCACGTGCACGGTGGCCGCCTCGGGGCCGCGGTTCACGATGGTGTACTGAAACAGCAGGTCGTTGGCATCGGCCTTGGCCATCTCCACGAACACGTCGAAGTAGCGGCCCTCGTCGAAAATACCCGTGTCCAGCAGCTCGTATTCGGGCTCCAGACGGTCGCGGGCGGCGTTTTCTTTCAGCAACTGCTCGTAGGGAAAAGCCGCCTGCGGGTACTTATAAAGCAGCTTTTGGTAGGAGTGCGTGGGCGTGGCGTCCAGGAAGTAATACAGCTCCTTCACGTCCTCGCCGTGGTTGCCCTGGGGCCCGCTCAGGCCGAAGAGTTGCTCTTTCAAGAACGGGTCTTGGCCGTTCCACAGCGCCAGGCACTCGCACAGCAGCTGCTGCGTGTCGCAGAAGCCGGCCAGGCCCTCCTCGCCCCAGCGGTAGGTGTAGGAGCGGGCCATGTCGAAGGTGGTGTAGTTCCAGGCATCGCCACCGGCCGAGTAGTCCTCGCGCACAGTGCCCCACTGCCGCTCCGAGAGGTAGGGCCCGTAGTGGCGCCAATCTTTCTGGTTGGTATTCGCTGCCTGAAGGCGCTGCTGCTCGGCGTTCAAAATACTATCTGTTAACCTTTTATAGAATAACTGCGCAAGTGCCACCGCCCAAATCCCTTGGGATGGCTTGGGCGCGGCCACCGGCCCTAGGGCCCGGCGCAGCGCTTAGTGCGCAGCACGCCGCGCCGGCCCGGCGCCGCTAGCAGCGGGCCTGGGCTAGCCGCCCGTGGCGAAGCCGGGGTACAGCGTCATGCCGCCATCCATGAAAATGGTTTGGCCCGTGATGTAGTCCGCCTCGTCCGACACCAGCCAGGCGGCCAGCTGGCCGATGTCTTCGGGCACGCCCACGCGGTTGTACGGGATGAGCGTCAGCAGCTTGGCCTCGGCCTCGGGCGTGGCCCAGGCATCGTGGTTGATGGGCGTTTTAATGGCTCCCGGCCCGATGGCGTTCACTCGAATTTTCTGGGGCGCTAGCTCCTGGGCGGCGCTTTTCATGAGCTGCATGATGCCGCCCTTGCTGGTGGCGTAGTTCACGTGCCCAGCCCACGGAATCACCTCGTGCACGCTGCTCATGCACAGCAGCTTGCCTAGGGCCTTGCTTACCTCGGGCTGCGGGCCGCGCCGGATGAACTCGCGGGCGCCCTCGCGCAGGCACAAAAACTGGCCGGTCAGGTTCACGTCAATCACTTTTTGCCACTGGGCCAGGGTCATGTCCACAAAGCCCGAATCGACCTGAATGCCCGCGTTAGCCACCACAATGTGCAGGGTACCGAAGTGCGCGACAGCCTGCTTAAACATGGCCTGCACCTGGTCTTCCTTACTCACGTCGGCCATGATGGCCAGGGCCGTGCCGCCCGCCGCGGCTATTTCCTGCACCACGGCATCGGCCGCGTCGGGGTTGCCGATGTAGTTGACGACCACGGCCGCGCCCTGGGCGGCCAGGGTCTTGGCCACGGCCGCCCCAATGCCGGAACTGGCGCCAGTAACCAAGGCAAACTGCCCCGCTAGGCGGGACGACTCGGGAGTAGGCATACAAAAGAAGGGTTTTGATTGGAGAATAGCGGCCGGCGCACCGGCCCCCTGCTAGACGGTATTTGGCGGGCGCGGGTTGGAAAATTGGGTTTTTCTCACCAACTCTTCACGCCGCTGGCGTTGGTCGGCACATTGGGGGCGCTGGCCGACTACCAGTATTGACGCATGCGCGTATATACCTACTTTTAGTCAACCGCTGTGGCTAACGCGGTGGCTCTCACCCTTTCCCCCTTTTTTCCCGATGTCTACTCGTTTCATTTTCCAAGCAAGCCTACTGGCCGCCCTCGGCCTGGCCGCTACCAGCGCCGCCCACGCCCAAACCACCACCCCCGACCAAGCGGCGCCCGCCCAGGGACGCGGAGGCATGGGCATGGGCCGCCAGGCCGATATGATGAAGGAGCTTAACCTCACGGCCGACCAGCAAACCAAGGTGCAGGCCCTGATGAGCGAAAACCGCGCGGCCATGGCGAACCGCCCCAGCGGCCCGCCCACCGATGCCGAGCGCCAGGCCATGCAAGCCCGCCGCACCGAGATGGAAGCCAAAATGAAGGAGATTCTCACCCCCGAGCAATTCACCAAGTACCAGTCCATGCGCCCGCAGCGCGGCCAGCGCCCCGCGCCCAGCAACTAAGGTACTAGTACCAGCGAACCAACCCAAAAGGCCTTTAGCGCGTGCTAAAGGCCTTTTTTATAAGGCAGCACCCTAGGGCACGGGCGGCATTCAGGCACCGGCCGGCCCTGCAACGCTGGTTGTTGCGCACACGTTGCGCCTCACGCGAGGCCAGCCTTTCTTGCCTCGCTTCCCCCTAGGGCACCTATACTTAATATAGTATAGCTATAGAAAGGCAAGCAGCGCCTAGCTCCAGCGGCTGAGGAACTGCTGAAACGCTTCCTTGTACTGCTCGCCCACCGGAATCGTCTCGCTGCCAATCTGCACCGTCAGGCGGCGCACGGCCTCTATCTTGTCGAGGGCCACGATAAACGAGCGGTGAATGCGCAAGAAGCGCCGGGCGGGCAGCTTTTCTTCCATCGCCCGCAGGCTCATCAGCGAGAGCAGGGCCCTAGGGGTGCTCTTGAGGTGCACCTTCACGTAGTCCTTCAGGCCTTCTATGTAGAGGATGTCGCTCAGCGCCACGCGCACCAGCTGGTACTCAACCTTTAGAAATAGGTAATCCTCCTCGGGCGCGGGAAGCGCTTCGGGTGGGGTGGCGGCGCCGGCGTGAGCTAGCTCGGCGTAGGCGCGGGCTTTGTTGGCCGCGCGCAGAAATTCCTCGTAGTTGAAGGGCTTCACGAGGTAGTCGAGCGCATCTACCTTGTAGCCCTCCAGGGCATACTGCGGGAAGGCCGTGGTGAAGATGATGCGCGGCGGGCTGGCCTGCTGGCTCAGCCCCCGCGCCATTTCCAGGCCGGTCAGCTCCTGCATCTGAATATCAAGGAAAGCCACGTCAACCGGCTCGGTTAGCTCGTGCAGGCCTTGCAGGGCCTCTACCCCGCTGCCGTAGCGGCCCAGTAGCTTCAAGAAGGGCGTTTGCTCAATAAAGGTGCAGAGCAAAGCCAGGGCCAGCGGCTCATCATCAACGGCAATGCAGGTAATGGGCATCTTTTGATTAATTATAAATTATGAATTGCGCCACAGTCAGTCGTCATTGCGAGCCTGCGAAGCAATCGCACCAGCACGTTAACACCTAGGGTCGTCCGGGTTGCAATTGCTGCGCTGCGCTCGCCATGACAGCTTTTTTCGTCCGCTTTGCCCCTAGGCGACTTGCAGCTCCAGCTCTACGGCAAACTCGTTTTCGGGGGTGTGCTTATCAACGTGCAGCGCGTAGCGGCCGGGGTATAGCAAGTCGAGCCGGCGGCGGGTATTAACCAGGCCAATGCCATTGGAGCCGGCCAGGTCGGTGCTGGTGGCGGGCAGCAGTGTGTTGCGCACTTCTATTTCGAGCTGGCCGGTGGCGGGCTGGCGCAGGGCAATGTAGATGCGGCTGGTTTGGGTGGCGGCCACGCCGTGCTTAAACGCATTTTCGACGAAGGGCAGCAGCAGCATGGGCGCAATGCGCGCCTCGCGCACCGGCTCGGGGTGCTCAAACACCACCTGCACCCGGTCGGTGAGCCGCAGCTGCATCAGGGTGATGTAATCCTGAATAAATCCGACTTCCTGGCTGAGCAGGGCCTCGCCATTGGCCGTGTCGTAGAGCACGTAGCGCATCATGCGCGAGAGGCGATGCAGCGCCGCCCTAGCCCGCTCGCCGTCGATGAGGGTGAGCGAGTAGATGTTATTTAAGGTATTGAAAAAGAAGTGCGGGTTAATCTGGGCCTTGAGCAGCGCCAGCTCCGACTCGGTGCGCTGCTGGTCGAGGCGCTCGCGCAGGCGGGCTTCCTGCTGCCAGTGCTGCACCATGGTAATGGCCGTGGCAATGCCCAGCACCAGCAGGGTAATGAGCAGGCTCACCAAATCGAAGCGGTAACCGCGGCCACCTCCACCCGGCGCGCCGGGGCGGGGCGGCCGCCCCGCGGCGGCATCGGCCGCGTGGAAAGCCTGGCGCATGAGTTCGGGCAGGTGCAACACTTGCTCGAGCACCCGGCCCGCCAGCATAATAACCAGCGCCGCGCCCGCCAGCGTCAGCACAAACCAGCCGCTGTGGCCGCGTAGCAGCAGCCGCGGCACGCTCACGTGGGCCGTGAGGTAGAAGGCCGCCACCCACAGCAGCAGCAGCACCACCTGCTTCACCCAGTACTGGGTGGGCAGCACCACGTGGCCCGCCGAGGGTAGAAACACCAGCAGCGTGAGGGCCAGCAGCCCCCAGGCCAGCACGTGGATGAGCGGGGTAATAATGCGCTGAAAAGTAGTAGCGGGCATAGAAAAGCTAAAAAACAGCTTACTCAAAAATACCGCCGCCTACTGGCTTGGCGGGCCCGCCCCCGACCACCGGGCCATTTGTGCCGACCGCACCCCAGCTTTAGTCGGCTGGCTCCGGCCCAGCTTTATTAAAGATTTCGTGTATTTTTACCTACCCTATCCTCCCACCCTGTTTTTTTACTATGTTGCCTTGGCTTGTACGGGCCCGCTGCTGGCAGCAGGCGCGGCCTTGGGCGTTGGCTTGGTTGCTTGGCTGCTGCTGGCTAGCTGCCCAGGCTACCCCGCCCGCCGCCGAAGATACGCTGGTCACCACGGCCAGCCGCCCGGCCCAGTTTCTTCACGGCCGCTTTTACAGCGTGCTAGAAGACTCCAGCAACCGCTTGCCGCTGCGCCTGGTGCGCAGCCCCGCCTACGCGAGCAGCTTTGCCACGCTGGCCGGCACCGGCCGCCCGGCCAATAACCACCACCCGCGCAGCACCTACTGGCTGCGCTTCACGGTGCGCCCCGGCCTAGGGCCCGCTACCGACTGGTACCTCGAGCTGTACGACCCGCACATTGGGGCGGCTACGCTGTTTCGGCCGCTGGCCGGCGGGGGCTACGACAGCGTGATGACGGGGGCCAACCTGCCCTTTGCCACCCGGCCCCAGCCCTACAAAAACTTCCTCTTCGACCTGCCCCGGCACGCTGGCGCCGGCCCGGCCACCTACTACCTGCGCCTGTGCTCCGACTCGCCCACCAGCTTCCGGGCCATGCTGCACAGCGGCGCCAGCCTCATTCCGCAGCTAGGCTTGCAGTACTGGCTGCTAGGCGGCTTCTACGGCATCGTGCTCATCATGCTGGTATACAACCTGTTTCTCTTTTTCTTTCTAAAGGAGAAGCCCTACCTCTACTACGTGCTGTATGTGCTGAGCGGGGCGCTGCTCTTTTTGTCGGAAGACGGCCTAGGGTTTCAGTACCTGTGGCCGGACGGGCCGGGCTTCAACCACTTGGTGGGGGTGGCGGCCCCCGTGCTGCTGCTGCTTACCTTCAGCCAGTACGCCCGCACTTTCTTGGAAACCAGTAGCCGCCAGCCGCGCCTCGACCAGCTTATTCGCTGGGTGGTGGGGGGCAGCGTGGCGCTGCTGGTGTTCGACGCGGCGCTGATGCACTCGGGCTCAGGCTTCTGGCTCTACCTGCTGCCCTACGGGCTGCTTTACTACGCGGCTTGGCGCGTGTGGCGCGAAGGGCTGGCCCCGGCCCGCTACCTACTGCTAGCCCAGGCGCTGGTGGCCGCCAGCCTCATTTTCTTGGTGGCGCGCAAGCTGGGGCTGGAGTTTTACAACAACGCCTATACGGTGTACAGCCTCAACGTGGCCTTCGTGGTGGAAATCGCCATTTTGAGCTACGCCCTGGCCGACAAGATTAAAAGCCTGATGGACACCACGCTGCGCACCCAGCACCGCTTGCTGAAGCAACTACGCAAGCGCCACCGGGCCCAGGAGTTGCTGGTAGAGAAGCTGCACGAAAACCAGGCCCTCAAAGACCAGCTAAATACCGAGCTAGAAGCCTTGGTAGCACGCCGCACCGACGAGCTGCGCCAGCAAAACGACACCATTGCCGCCCAAAACCGCGAACTGCTCGAAACCAATAGCCTGCTGGCGCTGCAGTCGGCTGCCATCGAGCAGCTCAACCGCAACCTGAGCCGCGAGGTGCAGGACCAAAAGGAGGCTCGCCTGGAAGCCCGCGAGTTTGACTTTGGCGAGTTCAGCCAGCTTTATCCCGACAAGGACGCGTGCCTGCGCTACCTGGCCGACCTGAAATGGCAGCACGGCTACCACTGCCGCAAGTGCGGCCACGAAAAAAGCTGCGAAGCCCGCGAGCCCTTCGCCCGCCGCTGCACCCGCTGCCGCTACGTCGAGTCGGCTACCACGGGCACGCTGCTGCAAAAATGTAAGTTCCCCATCGTAAAAGCGCTGTACGCCGTTTTTCTGCTGCACGCCCACCGGGGCCGCTTTGCCCCCGCCGAACTGGCGCGGGTGCTGGAGCTACGTCCGGCTACTAGCTGGTCCTTTGCGCAAAAAGTGCTGGCCGCCTTGCAGCGCCGCAGCCAAGCGCCCGATTACGAGGAAGGGGAAGCCTGGACCCATGTGCTACTGGACGCCACTGCCGAGCTAGAGGTAGAAGAACTACCAGGAGTAGTTGAGCAAGCTTAGGTTAATCAAATCTTTTCCGGCAACGATTGCAGGAAACTTAGGTGGTGAGCAAAAGTGAGTAAACACCCACCCACTTTTTTTAGAAAAAAGTCACTGAAAGCTCATTGTTTTTTAGCCCTAGCACCAGGTTCTGCAATAGTGCCCTCCGCCCCACCAGCGCTACAATTAGGGCTCCCAACTTGTGCTGTAACCGTAAGCACCAACCATTATATCCACTCGAAAGAGCCGTTTGCAGCACCCTAGGGGCTTTTGCCAGCTTGCATTTGCTAAACAAGGCCCCCTAGCTTTGACCACTACTTGCTGTTCAATCAATCTTTCCCCATCCACTTTTCATGGCTAAAAAATTCTACCCAGTGGGTTGGCTGTTTCGCTGCTCGGCAGTGTTACTGGCTGCCGGACTACCGGTCAGCTTCACGCTGGCCGCTCCTCACACTAGCAAGCTTCCCTATCGCTTGGCTCACCGTCCGCTAGCTACCATCCCAGTGCGGGGCCGGGTAGTGGGCGCCGATGGCAGCGGCCTGCCAGGCGTTACCGTCGTGGTGCGGGGCACCACCCTAGGCACCACTACCGGCGCTGATGGTGGTTTCAGCCTCGATGCGCCCGAAGGCAGCACACTTTCCTTTAGCTACGTGGGTTTCATCGCGCAGGCTGTAGTGGTAAATGCTAGCAACGCCAGCAATCTAAGCGTAACTCTACGTGAAAGCGCCCAGGACCTGAACGAGGTAGTGGTAGTGGGCTACGGCACCCAGGAGCGCGGCAGCGTGACGGGCGCTATCTCCTCCGTAGGCGCAGCTGAAATTACGCGCCAGCCGGTGGCCGAAGTATCACAAGCTATTCAAGGCAAAGTATCGGGTGTGACAATTACCTCGGGTGGGGGCGCGCCAGGCGGGGCAGCCGGCACGGCCATCCGCATCCGGGGCATCTCGTCGGCGGGCAACAACACCCCGCTCTTTGTAGTTGACGGCTTCCCGCTACCCGACAACGGCGACGCTCAGCTGAATGCCATCAGCCCGAACGACATTGAAACCATTGACATCCTGAAGGATGCTTCAGCCACGGCCATCTACGGGGTGCGCGCCGCTAACGGCGTGGTGATTATTACCACCAAGCGGGGCAAAGCCGGCAAGACCAGCATCAACTTTGACGGCTACGCCGGGACCCAGAGTGTATCTCGGCGCCTCGACATGATGAACGCGCAGCAGTACGCGACCATCAACAACGAGGCGCGCATCGCTGCCGGCCAGCCTATCGCGCTCGACAAGCTGCGCGACCCGGCCTCCCTAGGGGTGGGCACTAACTGGCAAGACCTGGTTTTCCGTCGGGCACAGCAGCAGAACTACTCTTTTTCAGCTAACGGGGGCAGCGACAAGGCCCGCTACGCTTTGTCAGCTACTTACTTCCAGCAGGATGGAGTTATTATTGGCTCCAACTCCGAGCGCTTTACTTTGCGGGCCAACGGCGACATCCAGCTGAATAAGTACTTCAAGGTTGGTAACAACCTTTCACTTACGCGCTACAGCGACCGCCAAAACTCGACCAATAATGGGGAATACGGCATTGTGCAGGCTACACTGCGGATGCCCCCCACGGTGCAGCCTTACCGACCCGATGGCTACTACTACCAACCCAATAGCCAATCAGACAACTTTACGGAGGAGAATCCACTGGCTGTAGCTCAGCGCACTAACCAGCGCTTCTACCGCAACCGGGCCACTACCACGTTTTACGCCGAGTTAGAGCCCCTCAAAGGCCTGCGCCTCCGCACCAACATCGGCGCCGACCTGATTTTTGAAAACTTCAACGCGTTCAGCCCTAGGGGTCCTGAGCTGGCTGGGTACACGCAGCGCTACATCACGGCCGATGCCTCAGCATCTTCTGGCTACGCGCCGAGCTATCTCATCGAGAACACGGCTACCTACGACCGTTTGGTTGCCGACAAGCATCAGTTTACGGTGCTGGTGGGCCAATCGGCCCAGCAATTTAATTTCAGTAATGTAAGTGCCTATCGCGCGCAGTACCTGCGCAACGACCTGCAAACTATCAACGCGGGCCCCATCAACACGTTGCTGGCCAACGGCGGTACCGTTGACCCCTCGCGTAGCCTCGCCAGCTATTTCGGCCGCCTCAACTATGAGTTTGCCGGCAAGTACATCTTCCAGGCCGTGGGACGCTTCGACGGCTCATCGCGCTTCGAGCCAACTCATAAGTTTGGCTTCTTTCCTGGCGTATCGGCCGGCTGGCGTATCTCGGAGGAGGACTTCCTCAAGGGCAGTAGCTCGGTCAGCAACCTGAAGTTGCGGGTGGGCTATGGCATTGTGGGCAACGAGCTGAATGCTGGTCGCTTTGCTTACCTGTATTCCATCAACTTCGGTATCAACTACCCCTTCGGGCCCGACGGCGCCCTCAACCAGGGGGCGGCGCCCACCCGCCTGGCTAACCCGGACCTGCGCTGGGAGCGTAACAGTCAGTTCAACCTTGGCCTGGATTTAGGCTTCCTCAACAACCGCATCGAGGCGAGCATCGACCTGTACGACCGCCGTTCGCCTAACCTAATTGCCCCCGTACCTGTGTCGCTGGTGTCAGGTACTTATGAGCAAGTGAACCGCAATGCCTTCTCGGCTTACAACCGGGGCTTTGACCTCTCGCTGACCACTCACAACTTCGTGGGCAGCAACGGCGGTTTGAACTGGTCGACCAGCGTAATCCTATCAGGCTTCAAGTCGCGCCTCGAATCGCTGGGCGCCGGCATTCCTTACAACGGTCAGGGTTCGCTAAGCGGTACTATTGTTCGTTACGACGCCAATCAGCCGGTAGGTGCTTTCTACGGCTTCATCGCCGACGGACTCATCCAGACCCAGGGCGAGCTGGATGCCCTGAATGCCAGCGCGAAGTCGGGCTCGGCTAAAGCTAACTACTACCAGAACGCCGGCACGGCGCCCGGCGACATCAAGTTCCGCGATACCAACGGCGACGGGGTTATCACCGATGCGGACCGGGTGTTCATCGGCAACCCCTACCCGAATATCTCGTTCGGCGTAACCAACACACTTTCGTTTAAAGGATTTGACTTGAGCTTCTTTCTTCAAGGCGTGCAGGGCAATGATGTGTACAACCTCAACCGCTACATCACCGAGTCGGCCCTCTACAGCACCACTAACGGCACCACCCACATCCTGAGCCGCTGGACCGGCGAAGGCACTAGCAACGACGTGCCCCGCGCCATTGTGGGCGACCCCAACAACAACCTGCGTGTTTCGACCCATTACATCGAGGATGGCTCCTTCATCCGCCTCAAAAACCTCACCTTTGGCTATACCCTGCCGCGCAGCATCCTCAACAAAATCACCGCCTCCCAGATTCGGGTCTACTTCACGGGCTATAACCTGCTGACTTTAACCCACTACACGGGTTTTGACCCGGAAGTGAGCGTGAGTGGCATTGACCAGGGCGTTTACCCGCAGGTGCGCACGCTCATCGGCGGCATTAACATTGGGTTTTAATAATCTATAGCTGAACTACTTAGCATGAAAGCTACTAAATACACGCTCGGGGTGCTCGCAGTGGCCCTAAGCATCCTGTCCAGCTGCACCGAGAAGTTTCTAGCGGAGGCGCCCGTCGACCAGATTACGGACGCCAACTTCTACCAAACTGAAACCGACGCCATTCAGGCCACCAACGCCGCTTACAGCGAGTTGACTAAGGAAGGCCAGTATAACGCCGCCATGTGGGCCTTCGACATCTGGTCGGACGTGTCGAGTTCGGGCGGGGACTCGGGCAACGACGCCATCGAGTACAAGCAGCTCGAAGCCTACAGCATTCCCACCACCAACTTCATTGCTACCCGCCTGTGGGGCGGCTCGTTTGTGGCGCTGCAGCGGGCCAACTTGGTGATACAGAAGGTACCGCTCATCACCAACATCAGTGCCGACATCCAGAAGCGCTGCATTGGAGAAGCGGAATTTATTCGGGCCAAGATGTACTTCGACCTGGTGCGGGCCTACGGTGACGTGCCCCTATTTACCGCACCGCCGGCCAGCCCGTCGGCCGTTAATATTCCGCGCACGCCGGCCGCCCAGGTATACGCTCAGATTGAGAAAGACCTGGCCGACGCCTACAGCATTCTGCCAGCTTCTTACTCGGGCGCTGACTTGGGCCGCGCCACCAAGTGGGCCGCCGCCGGCCTGCTGGCCAAGGTGTACATCACGGAAGGTAAAAAGACAGAAGCTGCTCAGTGGGCCCGCACCGTTATCAACAACTCGGGCAAGACGATGTGGGCCAATTACGGCGACAACTTCGTGGTAGCCAACGAGAACAACAACGCCAAGGAGTCGCTCTTCGAAATTCAGTTTGTGAATGGCCGCAACCAGTATGACCGCAACAGCGTGGGCTCGGCCATGAACGAATTTTTCGGCCCTAGGGGTCTGAACCAAACTCCCGGCAGCGGCTACGGCTTTAACGTGCCTGACCCCGACTTTATCGCCGGCTACGAAAGCGGCGATACCCGCCGGGCCGTGAGCGCATGGGTGCCTGGCGACGTGTTTCCCGATGGCAGCAAGGACCCGAGCACGCCCATCACGGGCTCCCCGTACGCCTACTTCTGCAAGAAGTGGTTTGTGGGCAAGGTGAATACCAATATCTGGGACTCGCCGCTGAACGTGCCCGTAATTCGCCTGGCCGAGATGTACCTGATTGTGGCCGAGGCCGTGGGCCCCACTACCGAAGGCCTGGAAGCTATCAACAAGGTGCGCCGCCGCGCCTTCGGCCTCAACTACAACAACCCCTCAACGGCCGTAGACCTGACGGCCTCGACGCCCAACTTCATCAACGCCGTGCTGCGCGAGCGCAAGTACGAGCTGGCCTTCGAGTTTGACCGCTGGTTTGACATGAAGCGCGCCCAAACGCTGTACCCCACGCTGACCGACCACGCCCTGATTCCGCGCATGACGGCCCAGGCAGCCTTTTTGCAGGGCAAACTGCCTAACGTGCACGGCATCCCGACCCAGAACACGCTGGTGCTGCCCATTCCACAGTCGGAGATTGACACCAACCCTGGTCTGGTTCAAAACCCTGGATACTAGGCCCTTTCCCACCCAACGACTCACGCTGAACACAGATGAAAACTTATTGGACCAAGGCGGCCTGGGGCATGCTAGCGAGCACGCTGCTCCTGACCGACTGTAAGAAAAACGACAACGGCCAACTCGACGGGCCACTGCCTTCCCCCACGTTTACCTACGCCACCAAGCAAGACGGCTTTAACAGCATCGTGACCTTCACGAATACTACCGCTTACTCGGGGCCTGGCATCGTGCAGTACGAGTGGGACTTTGGCGACGGCACCCGCATCAACAGTTCGTCGGCTACCGTGACGCACACCTACACCGGCGGCGGCACCAAGCAGGCGCAGCTATTAGCCTCTGCGCGGGGCGGCAATGGCTTCTCGGCCGTGCAAACCATCACGCTGCCTGATGCCAGCGTTATTGTGAAGCAACTGCTAACTGGTACTAGCAGCGCGACTGCCACGGGCTCGAAAACGTGGAAGCTGGATAACACGACCACCGACCCCATCACCGTGGGACCCAGCGACAGCGACCCGCGCAGCTACTACCCCGGCGGCATGACCGTGCAGCCCGGCAGCTTGCCCGCCTGCCAGGCCGATGACGAGTACACCTTCTCGAACGCCAATGCGTTCACCTACGATGCCAAAGGCCAAACCTTCGTGGCGGGCGGCACTGGCTGCGACGCGCCCCGGTCGGGCACGGGCACCTATACGTTTGGCTCTACTTCATCGGGCCTGGCCCAGTTCGTACTGAGCACGCCTAACTCAGGCGGTTTTAAGTCGTTCATTGGCGTCACTGACGCGCCCGACCAGATTTACCGCATCGTGAGCATTAGCGCCACCAACATGGTGCTCAAGGCCGGCTCGGCTACTGGCAACCTGGTGTTTCAAATGAAGCTTATTGCCAAGTAGCCTAGCAGCCCTAGGGCCCAGGCCGCGCGGCACCGGGCCCTAGGGCTGCTACTAGCTAGCAACCTTTTCCCTTTTCCCCTGATTAGCTGCTTGCTAAGTGCCCAATGAACTATTCGTTGGGCATTTTTCTTCCCTCTTTCGTATGGCAATTCTCCACCCCTCCCACCCCGCTACCGCTGGCCTGCTGCTGGCGCTGCTACTCAGCTCCTGCACCGAATCGAAGGACGCGGTTATTCCGACGCCCACGCCGACGCCTGCCGTTACCAACTCCGAAACGCGCGACTTTGCGCAGTACACCGAGCTGCAGTGGAGCGACGAGTTTAGCGGCAGCGGGGCCCTAGACCCGGCCAAGTGGGACTACAACACGGGCAACAACAACGGCTGGGGCAACCAGGAGCTGGAAGTATACACCACCTCGACCGACAACGTGAACCAGACCGGGGGCAACCTCGTGATTCAGCCCATCCGGCAGGGCACCAGCCCCAACTATACCTACACCTCGGGGCGCGTGCTCACCAAGGGCCGCAAGGACTTTCAGTATGGCCGCATCGACGTGCGGGCCAAGCTACCCAAAACCCAGGGCATCTGGCCCGCCATTTGGATGCTGGGCAGCGACATCGATACGAATAACTGGCCCAAGTGTGGCGAAATCGACATCATGGAACTGCGTGGGCAGAAGCCCACGGAGATACTCACCACTATGCACTACGCCGACAACGGCGGCAGCCACCAGCAAAGCGGCATCGACGCCGTGAAGCTGCCTAACAACGCCAGCTTCGCCGACGACTTCCACGTGTTCAGCGTAGTGCGCAGCCAGGACCAGACGCGCTTTTACCTCGACGGGCAGCAGTACTATGCGCTGACCAAGAGCAATATCTCGCAGTATCCGTACCCGTTCAACAACAACTTCTTCGTGGTGCTGAACGTGGCCGTGGGCGGCAATTTCCTGGGCAACCCCGATGCCACTACCACCTTCCCCCAGCAAATGCTGGTTGACTACGTTCGGTTTTACCAATACAAAAGCTAGCGAGTCCCAAACTTAATCAGCTACCAAAGGCACCGCTTCGGCGGTGCCTTTTTTGCGGGCGGGCCAGCCGGCTGGCTTCGCCGGCCTGGGCCCGGCCACCGCCCCCTAGGGCCCCGCCAGCCGCCCTAGGGGGCAGTGGCCGGGCCCTAGGGGGGTGCTTGTTCTATAAGCTGAAAAACAGTAACTTGCTTGTCTGGCAGGCGGCACGGCGCCCCTGCTACTCGCACTTTACTGCTATGAAACAACCTACTCTGTGGGCCGCGTATGGGCTGCCCGCCGCGCTGCTCGTGGGGCTAGCCGCGGCCACTACCAAAAGCAGCGGCGAGGGGGCCCGCCTTGCCCTGCCCTACACCCCCACTATTCCGCGCACCTGGGACAGCACCGCGCTGGCGGCCGCCGAGCTGCCGCTGGCCACGCCCAGCGCCTCGCCCCGGCACGTACCGGCCGCCTACTACTATGGGCTGCCCGAGCGCGTGGCCTACAAAAACTACCCGGTGTACGCGCCCGGCCGCGAGCCCAAGGGCTACTGGCAGTGGCTGGAAAAGCAGGAACCCCAGGTGGTGTTCGACCCCGCCAAGCTGCACACCGAGGCCGACTGGATAAAGGCCGGCGAGCTGCTTTTCGACATGCCCATCGACGTGGATGGCGCCGTTATTACGCTGGACAACGTGCGCGACCCGGCCTTTTACGCTGCCGTGAAAGTGCCGCTGACCAAGGACGGCATTATGCCCTACGCCCGCTACGTGGTGAAGGAAAAGGGCAAGGTGCTGCTGGGCAACCTCTCGTGCGGCATGTGCCACACCCGCGTTGAGCAGGGCGGCGTGGTGCTGAAAGGGGCCCAGGGCAATTTTCCCGGCGACCCGGCCACTGCCTGGAATATTCGCCACGACCCCAACTTCCCGGAGCCGGCCGTGCAGTACGTAACCGGCGTGCTCTTCGACGCGCCCTTCGTACCCAACGACCCCAACTCGCAGCTTAGCCGCCAGCCCAAGGAAAAGATTGCCCAGGCGTTTGAGTCGCTGCCGCCCGGCACCAACGGGCGCCAGGGCACCAGCATCCTATTTCCGCCCTCGGTGCCCGACCTTATTGGCGTGCAGCAGCGCACTTACCTCGACCACGGCGGCCTGGCCCGCCACCGTAGCATTGGCGACATGATGCGCTACATCGCCATCAACCAGGCTCTCGATTTTATGGCGAGCTACGACGCGTACATTCCGGCCGGCAAGGCGCACAAAACCCTGCCGCCACCCGGCAAATCTGCTTTTGTCGGCACCTTCGACCGCTACTCCGAGGCGCAGCTATTTGCCCTGGCCAAGTACGTGTACTCGCTGCGGCCGCCCACTAACCCGCACCAGCCCACCGCCCAAACCAAGCGCGGCGGCCAGCTTTTCGTCGAGCAGGGCTGCGTGAGCTGCCACACGCCGCCGCTCTACACCAACAACATGCTCACGCCCGCCGACGGCTTCGAGGTGCCCGAAGAGCACCGCCAGAAATACGACGTGTTTGAGATTTCCATCGGCACCGACCCTGGCTACACCTTGCAAACGCGGCGCGGCACTGGCTACTACAAGGTGCCCTCGCTGCGCGGGGTGTGGTACCGGGGCCCGTTCTTGCACGACGGCTCGCTGGCCACCCTGGAGGATATGCTAGACCCTAGGCGCCTGGACGCCGGCTACGTGCCCACCGGCTTTCGGGGTGCCAGCGGGGCGCCCCACGCCGTGCGCGGCCACGAGTTTGGGCTGGCGCTGCCCGCGCCCGACCGCGCGGCCCTGGTTGCCTTCCTCAAAATCTTGTAACCCAGTCTACTATGCCCCTACTCTTGCTTTGGAGCTGGCTGCTGACCCAGCTTGGCGGCCAGTTCACCCAGCAACCCGCCGAGCCCGCCGTGCGCTTCGAGATTGTGAACGCCGGCTTTACGGTGCAGGGCACCCTAGGGGGCTTGCAGGCGATGGGGCAGTTCGACCCCGCCCAGCTGGCGCAGGCCCACATCCGGGCCACGGTGCCGGTGAGCACCATTCAGACGGGCATCAGCCTGCGCGACAAGCACCTGCAAAAGCCCGACTACTTTGACGCCGCGCAATTTCCGGTGCTTAGTATGCAGTCTACCGCGTTTCGCAGCCTCGGCGGCGGGCAGTACGAGGGCACCTTTACACTTACCATCAAGGGTATTTCGCACGAGGTGCGGGTGCCCTTCACCGTGTCGGCTGCGCGCGAGCTGCAGGGCAGCTTTCACCTCAACCGGCTCGACTATGGCATTGGCAAGAGCAGCCTGGTGCTGGCCAACGACGTGGCGGTGAGCCTGCGCACCAAGCTTGCGGAAGGGCCCTAGGCCGTAGCTGGGGCCCTAGGGCTTGCTTGAGGGGGCAAGTGCCTAACTGCTTAAACTCCCTGCCGGTTTGCGCCTCTAAGTCTGAGGTGCGAACCGGTTTTTTGCATCTGGCCGGGTGGTTTTAGCGTAGGGTTTGCCTAAGCCAAGGAACCTGGGCCAGCGCGCGAAATGCGTGCGCGCGCCTGATTGGGCGAGTGGGTTTTGTGCGCTGCCAAGCCGCTTGCTTGCGCCGCGTTTCCTCACTTGCCGTTCACGCCCAGGGCCTTACTTGGCCGCACTACTTACCTGCTCAGCCGGCGCCCCGCCGCCCCCGCGATGACTTCGACTTTTGACTTGCCCGTGGCCGTTGGCCCCGAGCCGCTGCCCGCGCCCACGGCCGAGCTGGGCCTGGCTTTCCAGCATAAGAAAAGCCTGATTGCCGACTACCTGGCCGCGTTTGCCATCGTGTATTACCGGCTGCCGGCCGAGCGCAGCGCCACCCAGCTCACGGCTACGCTGCGCGGCGAAAACCCCGAGGCCCTCTTCCCCACCGCCGCCGTGCAGCTGCCCCTGGCCGACGTGCTGACCCTGGCCGAGGTGCGGGCCGAGGCGGCCACCCAGCTGCGCATGGGCCTGGCCGGCGTGGGCGAGGAGCTGGGCGCCGCCATCACGCGCTACCGGCTGTCGTTTCCGGCCCCCGAGGCCCAGAGCCCCGACCACGAGTGGTGCCTGACCCTGGACTTTGCCCCCGATGCCCGCGTGCAAGCCAGCTTTGCCTGCACCCGCGACGGCGCTAATGCCCCCGGCACCACCTACCTGCCCACCCACGTGGAGCGCGTGGTGGCGCAGCTGGCCAGCCACCCTACCGTTCCGGTGGGCTACGTGCAGTTTCTAGCCGACGAGGAAATAGCGCTGCTGCGGCAGTTTCGCACGGTGCCGCAGCACGTGCCCGAGGGCGGCCCCCAGCTGCTGCACGGCTTGTTTGCCGAAACCGCCCGGCTCTACCCCAACCAGCTGGCGCTGAGTTGGTTGGGCGAAAACTGCACCTACCAGCAGCTCAACGAGCGCGCCGACCAGCTGGCCGCCCGCCTGCAAGGCCTAGGGGTGCGGGCCGGCGACTTCGTGGGCCTGCTGCTGGCTAAGTCGGTGGAGCTGTACGTGGGGATGCTGGCCGTGCTCAAGGCCGGCGCCGCCTACGTGCCGCTCGATTTATCGTTTCCGGCCGACCGCGTGACGTTCATCCTGGGCGACTGCGGGGCCCGGCTGCTGCTCACCAACCGGCCGCTGCCCGAGGGCTTTGCGGGGTGGCCGGGTGAGGTGCTGGACCTGAGCGCGCCCGCCTCGCCCGCCCCAACCACGCCGGCGGGGCTGGCCCCCGTGGCCCTAGGGCCCGACGCCATTGCCTACGTCATCTACACCTCGGGCACCACGGGGCTGCCCAAGGGCGTGCTGCTGCCGCACCGCAGCATCTGCCACCTGGTGCGGGCCGAGCAGCTGCTGTTTCAGCCCACGCCGCAAGACAAAGTAGCTCAGGGCTTTTCGGTGGCCTTCGATGCTTCGCTGGAGGAAATCTGGCTGGCCTGGGGCAGCGGCGGCACTCTGGTGCCCGTGCCCGAAGACACTATGAAAGCGCCCGACGCACTGCCGAGCTTCCTGAACGAGCACCACCTCACGGTGTTTTCGACCGTGCCCACGCTGCTCTCGCTGCTGCCCGCCGCCGTGCCCAGCCTGCGCCTGCTGATACTGGGCGGCGAGGTGTGCCCGCCCGAGCTGCTGGCCAAGTGGGCCAGCCGCCAGTGCCGGGTGGTGAACACCTACGGCCCCACCGAGGCCACCGTCGTGGCCACCGCCGACGACTTCGTGCACGGCCGCAAGCTCACTATCGGCCGGCCGCTGGCGGGCTACGAGGCGCTGCTGCTCGACCAGCTGGGCCAGCTGGTGCCCCTAGGGGTGCCCGGCGAGCTGTGCCTGGGCGGCGCCGCGCTGGCCGCCGGCTACCTCAACCGCCCCGAGCTGACGGCCGCTAAGTTCAATACCGTGGCCGAGCTGCCGGGCGGCTTTGCCGGCCGCCTCTACCGCACCGGCGACTTAGCCCGCTTTGATGCCGAGGGCAACATCGAGTTTCTGGGCCGCATCGATACGCAAGTGAAAATCCGGGGCTTTCGGGTAGAGCTGGCCGAGATTGAAAGCCTGCTGCTGCAGTGGCCCGGCATCCGCAACGCGGCCGTGGCCCTTAAAGAAGGCGCCGACGGGGTGAAGAAGCTCATCGCCTACCTCATCCTCGACCCCCACCAGTTGCTGGACGAGAAAGCCGTGCGCGCCTACCTGCGCGAGCGCTTGGCGCCCTACATGCTGCCCGCCGCGCTGGTGCCCCTAGGGGCGTTTCCGCTGCTCACCAGCGGCAAAGTGGACCGCAAGGCCCTGCCCTACCCCGTGGGCGGCGACCACGCCCCCACCCGCGAGCTGACCCTGCCGCGCAACCCCATCGAGAGCGCCATTTACGCCGCCTGGCAGAAGCGCTTCGACACCAGCGACCTGTCGGTTACCGACGACTTCTTCGACCTGGGTGGCAACTCGCTACTGGCCTCGCTCATCATCTCGGAGCTGCGCCAACAGCCCGACTTCCAGGGGCTTTCGGTGAAGGAGATGTACACCCGCCGCAGCATCGAGGCGCTGGCGGCGGCCGTAGCTACGGGCACGTTTGGCAGCGCCACCCCCAGCGCCCCGGCCGACCAGCCGCCCGCCGTGCCGCTGCGCCCGGCCGGCCCACTCACCCGCGTGGTTACCGGGGCCTTGCAGCTGCTCAGCATCGCCCTGTTCTACGCCGTGCCGGTGCTACTGCTCAGTTTCTCGCTACACTACCGCCGCAGCGTCACCAGCTGGCCGCTCACCGAAACGCTGGTGGTAAGCGCCCTGGCCGTGGTGCTGTACGTGCCGCTGGCCTGCCTGCTGGTAGTGGCCCTGAAGTGGCTGGTTATCGGGCGCTTCCAAGCCGGCGAGTACCCGCTCTGGGGCTTCTACTACTACCGCTTCTGGGTGGTGAAGAAGCTGGTGGAGGCCGCCCCCACCCAGCTGCTGTCGGCCACGCCCTTCCTGGCCGTGTTCTACCGTTTGCTGGGCGCGCGCATCGGCGACAACGTGTACCTAGGCTCGACGCGCCTCATGTGCTTCGACTTGCTCAGCATTGGCGACGAGGCCAGCGTGGCCCGCGAGGCCGGCCTGCTAGGCTACCGCGTCGAGCGCGACCGGCTCATCATTGGGCCCATTGAGGTGGGCCGCGGGGCTTACGTGGGGCTGCGCTCCATCTTGGAAAGCAGCACGGCCCTAGGCGACGAAGCCGAGCTGGACGACCTGTCGGTGCTGCCGGCCGGGCGCCGGGTGCCCGCCCGCGAGGTGTGGCTGGGCTCGCCCGCCCAGCGCGTGCGCGCCGCCGAGCCCGCCGCGCCGCTGCGCCCGGCCGTGCCCGGCGCGGGCTACCTGGTGGCCCAGCTAGCGGCCATCGGGCTCATGCTGCTGGTGCCTTCGGTGGCGCTGCTGCCCTGCCTGGGCATCCTGTACTGGAGCGTCGAGCGCTTCGGCGCCGAACCATCGCTGCTCACGCTCCTGCCGCTTTCGGGCCTCTACGTGCTGCTGCTGATGGCCGCGCTGGCCCTCATCAAGCGTGTGGTAGCCGGCCGCCAGCCGGCGGGCACGCTGCCGCTCTACAGCCTGGCCTACGTGCGCCACTGGGTGGCCGATGCCGTGCTAGCCCAAAGCCTGGCCTTGCTCAAGTCGCTCTACGCCACCATCTACACGCCCGCCTGGCTGCGGCTGCTGGGGGCCAACATCGGCCACCGGGCCGAGATTTCTACCCTCAACCACATTTCGGCCGACCACCTCACGGTGGCGCCGGGCGCCTTCTTGGCCGACTCGGTGAGTGTAGGGGCCCCTAGGGTGCGGCGGGGGCTGGTAGAGGTGCTGCCCACGGTGGTGGGCCCGCGCACGTTTATCGGCAACAGCGCGGTGCTGGCGGGCGGCACCGTGCTGGGCACCAACAACTTGGTGGGCGCGCTGACGGTGGCGCCCGCCACCACGCCGCCCGATGGCACCTCCTGGGTAGGCTCGCCCGCGTTTCTGCTGCCCAACCGGCCACCCTCCGAGGCCTTCGCGCCCGAGCTGACGTTTGCGCCCCCTAGGCGGCTGATATGGGCGCGCGGGCTTATCGAGGTGTTCAAGATTGGGCTGCCCTTCATGTTCTCGTTCGTCACCTTTGCTGTGCTGTATCACTACGTGCACTGGCACTTGCAGCACTACTCGTTTTGGAGCAGTGTGGGCGTGGGCACGGGCGCGCTGGTGGGGCTCATCTTTGGCTTCTGCCTGCTCACGGCTTTGCTGAAGTGGGTGCTTATCGGGCGCTACCGGCCCATGGAGCGGCCGCTGTGGTCGTCGTTTGTGTGGCGCAACGAGCTAGTCAACTCCTTGTGCGAGAGCTATGTGTACGTGTACTGGCAGGCGGCGCTGTCGGGCACGCCCTTCGCCACCTGGTTTTTCCAGCTCATGGGCAGCCACTTCGGCCACTCGGTGTACATGGACACCACCGAAATCACGGAGTTTGACCTAGCCTGGGTGGCCGACCACGCCGTGCTCAACAACGGCGCCACCATCCAAACCCACCTCTTTGAAGACCGGGTGATGAAGATGTCGAACCTGCGCATCGGGCGCTACGCCACCGTGGGCACCTCGTCGGTGGTGCTCTACGACTCGGTTATCGGCCCCGGCGCCACCCTCAAAAGCCTTTCGCTGCTAATGAAAGGCGAGCAGCTACCAGCCGAAACTCGCTGGCAGGGCATCCCCAGCAGCTTTGTGCCGGGCGGCTAGCCTAGGGCCTTAGGGTATAGGCAGGGGCCAAAAGAGTAACCAGAACGTCATGCTGAGCTTGCCGAAGCATCTCTACCGCGCCGCCTGTATTGCGCGGTAGAGATGCTTCGGCAAGCTCAGCATGACGTTCTTTTTTTCTTACCTACACTATAACAATGTACCTACATTAATTGTCTTATTATTGAACGCCACTTCCCCTATTATGGCCCAATCTGTTTTGCACCCGGCCGCTAGCCGGGGCCACGCCAACCACGGCTGGCTCGACTCTTACCATACCTTCAGCTTCGGGGGCTACCACAACCCGAGCCGCGTGCACTTTGGCGCGTTGCGGGTGCTGAACGATGATACCGTGGCCGGGGGCATGGGCTTCGGCCGGCACCCGCACGACAACATGGAGATTATCAGCATTCCGCTGAGCGGCGCCCTCGAGCACCAGGATTCACTAGGCAGCCAGGCCATCATCCGCCAAAACGATGTGCAGGTGATGAGCGCCGGCACCGGCGTGGCCCACTCCGAGAAAAACCACAGCCCGCGCGAAGCCGTCAAGTTTCTGCAAATCTGGGTGTTCCCGAACCAGCGCGGCGTGGCCCCGCGCTACGCCCAGCAAAGCTTCCCGCCCGCCGAGCGCCACAACCGCCTGCTGCAAGTAGTGGGCCCCAGCGCCGCCGAGGGCAGCGTCTGGATTCACCAGGACGCCTGGTTCCACCTGGGCAACCTCGACCAGGGTTTTACCACGGACTACCAGCTCAAAAAGCCCGGCGACGGCGTGTACGCCTTCGTGCTGGAGGGCGACGTCACCATCAACGGCCAGGCTTTGCACCGCCGCGACGGCCTAGGGCTATGGGAAATGGATAAGCTTGACATCAAAGCCGATAGCCAGGCCGAACTGCTGTTGATGGAGGTACCGATGCAGTTTTAACTTCTTCAATGAAGCGTCAGACCGTCATGCTGAGCTTGCCGAAGCATCTCTCCCGCGTAAGTAACTCCAAGCGTTAGGATTACTTACGCGGGAGAGATGCTTCGGCAAGCTCAGCATAACGGCCGCTTTTAACTCTTTTTTATTTCGTTTTCCCATCAATCTATGAAAACCCGCCTTACCCGCGCCGCCGACCGCGGCCTCAAAGACATTGGCTGGCTGCAAAGCAATTTCTCGCTCAGCTTCGGGCCCTACGCCGACCCCGAGCGCAGCGGCTTCGGGCTGTTGCGCGTCTTCAACGACGATTTTGTGCAGCCCGGCGGCGGCTTCGGCATCCACGGCCACGCCAACATGGAAATCATTTCGGTGATGCTGGCCGGCAGTATGAACCACAAGGACACCCTGGGCTACACCGAGGTGGTGCACCAGGACTGGGTACAAATAATGAGCGCCGGCAGCGGCCTGCGCCACGAAGAGCACAACGTGGGCGAGGATACCGTGAATTTTCTGCAAATCTGGATTGAGCCCAAGCTGCAAAACGTGGGCCCGCGCTACCAGCGCCGCAGCTTTCCCGAGGCTAAGCGCGAAAACCAGCTCACCACCATCGTCAGCAACGAGGAGGGCCAGGCCCACTGCTGGATAAACCAGAACGCCAAGCTCTCGCTGGGTTACTACACCGACGCCCAAACCATTGACTACCAATTCAAGCCGCTCAATAAGCTGCTGTTTCTGTTCGTCATCAGCGGCGCGGCCACAGTGGCGGGGCAGGCGGTGGGCACCCGCGACAGCCTTGGCATCTGGGACACCGACCGGGTGGCCATCGAAGTAGCGGCGGGCACCCGGTTTCTGCTGATTGAGGCGCCTATCAATCACTAGGTGGGCGCCTTGCCCCGGCGCGGTGCTAGGTTTGTGGTTTGGCCGGCCCTAGGGCCCGGCTTCCCTCCCAATTCCCTGGCCTGATGAAGTTTTTTGCGGCGCTGCTCTTTTGGTTTTCCCTGCTACCGGCCCTGGGCCAGCAGCCACGCTTTGCGGTGCGCCGGCTCCGGCTGCCCCCCGAGCTGGCGTACTACGACAACCAGTTTTCGGGGCTGAGCATCAGTGGCAACCAGCTGATTATCATGTCGGAAAGCCGGCTTCAGGACAAGGCCGAGGCCAAGCTCTACACGGTGAAGCTAGCTGACCTCGACCACCAGTTGCGCGACTCTACCTTCGCGCTGCCCTACCAGAAGCTACCCCTGCAGCACCTGGAGAAGCTGCGCGCCCGGATGCACCAGGCCGGCCAGAGCTACGAAGGGCTGGAGGCCATGCTAGCGGATGGAGCTACCATTTACTTCTCGGTCGAAACGGCCACGCCCTCTACCAACTGCTACCTGCTGAAAGGCACCCTAGGCCCCAAGGCGGTGGTGCTGGACACGACGGTGCTGGTGCCGCTGCCCAAGCCCCTGGCCCCGGGGGGCGCCCACATCTACAACGCTGGCTTTGAGGCGCTGGCCGCCGTCCACAAGCGCCTGTACGCTTTTTTTGAGTACAACTATTTTCCCACCGCTAATTCGGTTTATGAGCTGAACGAGCGGCGCCTAAGCAACTACAGCCCCCTAGGGCAGCAGCCCATTGCCAAGGTGCCCTTCCGCGTTACGGACCTGACCCCAGCGGGCGGCGACCGTTTCGTGGGCATCAACTACTTCTTTAAGGGCGACGGAGGCGATGCCGTGTACCGCACGCCCGCCAGCGAAACGGCCAACGCGGCGCTCATCGTGGACAAAGCCGACAAGAGCGGCTACAAGAACTACTGCCGCCTGATAACCATCGAGCTGAAAAACAACCAGTTCAGCTGGCAGCCGCTGTGGGAATTTCCCGAGCAGTACCGCAGCTACAACTGGGAGGGCATTGCGGCTTACCAGGGCGGCTACTTCATCATCAACGACAAGTACTCACCCAGTAAGCCCTACCAAACCACGCTGCTGTACTTGCAGCCGCTAGGCAAGTAGTAAGCTGCGCCTCAGTCATTGGTGATTTAATGACCGTCATGCTGAGCCCCGCGAAGCATCTCTGCCGCACCGTTCGGGAGAGATGCTTCGCGGGGCTCAGCATGACGGCCTAGATGGCTTAGTATAAATTACCACCAGCGTTCGGGAACGGGAAAAGATAATAATTCCTTATTTTTACCCGCTTTTCCCATCCGCTGGCCGTGCCCGACTACCTGTTATTCGTTGATACCGAAACGTCGGGCCTGCCCACCGACTGGCGCCGGCCCTACGCCGAGCCGGGCGCCTGGCCCCACGTGGCGCAGGTGGCGTGGCTGCTCTACACGGCGGAGGGCGAGCTGCTGAAGCGCGAAAACCACTACATCAAGCCTAGCGACTACGACCTGACGCCCGCCTCGGTGCAGGTGCACGGCCTCACGCTGGCCTACCTGCACGAGCACGGCAAGCCCCGCCGCCAGGTGATGCAGCGCCTGCACGACGACCTGCTGCGCTACCGCCCACTGGTGGTGGGCCACTTCGTGGAGCTAGACTACCACATGGTGGGCGTGAGCTTCCAGCGGGCCGACCTGCCCAACGCGCTCCTGGGGCTCAATACCTTCTGTACCATGCGCCTGAGCGGCAGCTTTAGCCAAACCTGGCAGCGCCGCTACCTGCGCCTGGGCGAGCTGTACGACCGCCTGTTTAACCGCCTCATGCCTAGGCAGCACGACGCCCTGGCCGACGCCGAAGCCACCGCCGAGTGTTTCTTTGAGCTGCGCCGCCACGGCGACATCACCGAGGCCACCCTGGCCAGCCAGCCCCGCCTGGCCCCGCCCACCGGCCGGCCCCGCGCTACCCACCCGCCTACCCGGCCCTTCTGGAAATACTGGCTGGGTATATCTTAGTGATTAGTGACTAACTACTAGTGACTAATAATTAATGAGTAATATTCTAAGGGACAAGAGCTTTGCTTTTGCGAGCAGGGTAGTTAAAGCCTGTCGCTACTTAGCTGAGCAGCAACGCGAGTTTGTGCTGTCAAAGCAATTATTGGGTAGCGGAACGGCTATTGGTGCGCTGGTGCGGGAAGCTGAGTATGCAGAAACTAAGCCCGACTTTATTCATAAAATGGCTCTCGCCCGTAAAGAGGCTAATGAGACCCTTTACGGGCTTGAATTGCTGGTAAGTACTAACCTTAGTACGCCTCGCCAAGCTGAGAGCCTTCACCTAGATGCCACGGAATTACTAAAAATGCTAACTAGCTCCATTAAGACTGCCAAAACGGCTTTAACCAGCACCCCTAAAAATTAGTCACTAGTCACTAGTAGTTAGTCACTAATGGAGCGTCTTGCTTTTCTGCGCACCGTAGCGCCCTTTAACCTGCTGCCGCCCGAGGTGCAGGAGGAAGTAGCCAGTCTGCTCGTCGAAGTCATTCACCCGCGCGAAACCATCATCTACCGCCAGGGCGAAAGCAAGCTGCGCGGCGTGGACCTCATTGTGAGCGGGGCCTACGACACGTTCTTCTTCGATGCCCAGCAGCAGCAGCGCCTGCCCGAGGTGTACGGGCCCAGCGAGTGCTACGGCGGGGTGTCGGTGCTGCTCAATAAAAAGCGCTCGCTGCGCACGGTGCGGGCCCGGGCCGGCACGCGGGTGTACTTCTTGCACCGCCACGATTTTCGGGGGCTGTGCCTGGGCTACGAGGCGTTTTTCCACTACTTCACCAGCCGCTACGGCCGGCTGATGCTCGACCCCGAGTACGCCGACCTGGTGCAGCCGGGCCCCCAGGCGCCCCAAAACTTCATCGCGGCCGACGAGCTGTACTCGCGCCGCATGGAAGCCGTGGAGCTGCGTCCGGTGCTGGCCTGCCCCGGCCACACCCCCACCCACGAGGTAGCCCGCCTCATGGCCCGCGCCCGCACCAGCTGCTACTTCGTGCTGGGCGACGACGAGCGCACCATCGTGGGCTACGTCACGGATATCACCTTGCGCGACAAGGTGGTAGCGGGCCTAGGGGATGCGCGCCTGCCTATCGCCACCTACCTCGACGCGCCCACCCGCGAGGTCAGCGCCGACTCGTTTGTGTATGAGGCCCTGCTGCTGATGTTCCGCACCAAGACGCGCTACCTGCTGGTGGCGCGCGGCGGCGAGTACCTAGGGTTCATCAGCCGCAACAAGCTGCTGGCCGAGCAGGCGCAGTCGCCATTCCTGTTTATTCAGGGCGTGAGGCAGGCCGTGAGCGGGCGCGAGCTGAAGCTGCGCTGGCAGAAGGTGCCCGACATCGTGTTTCAGCTGCTCGACCGCGGCGTGAAGCCCGAAATCGTGAACCAGGTCATCACCACCGTGGCCGACACCATCGCCCTGAAGGTCATTGAAACGGTGATTCAGGAGATGGGGCCGCCGCCGGCCAAGTTCGTGTTCGTGGTCCTAGGGTCGGAGGGCCGGCAAGAGCAAACCCTGCTCACCGACCAAGACAACGCTATCATTTACGAAGACAAGGCCAACGAGCACCGCGAGGAAGTGCGCGCGTATTTCCTGGCCTTTGCCGAGCAGGTGAGCGACCGCCTCGACGGCATTGGCTTCAGCTTCTGCGACGGCGGGCTGATGGCCAAAAACCCGAAGTGGACGCACTCGCTCTCGCACTGGAAGCGCAACTACCAGGGTTGGCTGCGCGAGTCGAACCCCGAGAACGTGATGCGCTTCGCGGCGTTTTTCGACATCCGCTACCTCTACGGCGAGGCCGACATCCTAGACGAGCTGCGCGACTTTCTGGATGCCGAGCTGCAAAAGCCGCTCGACCGCTTTCTGCACTTCATGGCCACCAATGCGTTGCAGTACCAACCGCCGCTCACCTTCTTCAACAACATCCGCACCTTCGCCGTGGGCGACCAGCAGGTCATCAACCTCAAGCGCGTCATGTCGCCCATCGTGGATTTGGTGCGCGTATTCGCCCTCAAAAACCGCGTCTTCGCCACCAACACCGGCCAGCGCCTAGGGGCCCTGCGCCAGCTCGACGTGTTCAGCGAGAAGGAATACCAGGAGCTGGTGCAGGCCTACTACTACCTGATGGGCATGCGCCTGAAAAAGCAGGCCACCCAGATGATGAACGCCAAGCAGCCGCCCGACAACTACCTAGACCCCAAAACCTTAACGAAAGTGGAGCGCGTGACGCTGAAAGAAATCTTCAAGGTAATAGAGGATTTCCAATTGAAAATTAAAGTGAATTTTGCGAAGATGCTGTAGCAGTAGTCAATAACATTTGTTGCGTGATGGTGAGCAGTGCGTTACTAGCATTGCACCCTCTACAAATAGCAGAGCAAGTGTAGTATTGAAGAGCCAAATCCTATTATTTTTTCTAAGGATTGCCTGGGAACAGACCTTATGTCAAGGAATGAAACCACGGAATTAAAAAAAGACCATCCTCCAGTACGCCGGCTAATCTCATGCCGGCAGCCACGCAGCGGAGACGAAACCAGAAATTGGCCCATGAGCATAGCGAGCGGGCAGCGGCGTGCCTTCCATTGCTGTGCAAGAAAGGCTTTAACTACTCCTATATTGCCGAGTGGCTCAAGGGACTGCGCTTTTTCACCCGCACGGATAAGGCTTGTCGCGCCGAGCAAGCCAAGCGGTTGTGTCTGCTGCGTGTAATAACTCCTGGCCTCACCCTACCGGGGCCAGCGTCGCCCTTACCGTTAGTAGCCGCGTTGGCAGACGCGTAGAATAGCGCGGGCTGGTTGACAACCGGCTGCCTAAGACTCACCACTAAGCTGCTACGCGCGCTAACGCCTGCGCACCGTACTCGTTCAAAGCGGGCCTACCAGCGCGCCCGGCGCATCTTCTCGGGCTCCAGGACATGGATGGTGTTGGGTGTCAGCGCAATCAGGCCGTCGTGCTTGAACTCGTTGAGCGTGCGGCTCAGTGACTCGGGGGCGGTGCCCACCAGGGCGGCCATGTCGTCGCGGGTGAGCTGGATGGTGGCGTCGGCCCCCGCGCCGCCGGCCTGCTCGTGCAGCTGCACCAGCGTATCGGCCACGCGCCGGCGAATGGAGTTGTAGGCCAGGGCCAGTAGCTGCTCGGCCTGCTCGCTCACTTGGCCCGCCAGCCGGTGCACCAGCTGCCGGCCCACCGCCGGGTTGCGCAGCAGCGCTGTAAACTCCTCCTGCGGAATATAAAGCAGCTCCGACTCGTCTACGGCGATGGCCGAATCGGTGTGCGGGGTGTGTTGCAGCAGCGGCAGGTGGCCGAAAAACTCGCCGGGGCCGTGCAGGCCCACAATCAGCTCCTTGCCGGCGGCGGTGGTTTTCACGATTTTCACCCGGCCGCGCTGCACGAAGTAAAGGCGCGTCGATTCGTCGCCTTCGAGGTAAATGCTTTGCTTTTTGCGAATCAGGTGGGCCTTGCGGTCCAGCGACAGGTCGGCCAGGTCGCCAGCGGGCGGGGCTTCATCCGGCAGCGCGGGCAGGCTTTCCGCACCGGGGCCGGGCACTGGGTGCAGCTGCCGGAAGCGGCTGAGCCGCCCGCTCACGGCGCTGAGCAAATCCGCTTTTTTGAATGGCTTGCTTAGGTAGTCGTCGGCTCCCAGGGCCATACCGCGCCGCCGGTCGGCCAGGTCGGTTTTGGCAGTGAGGAAGATGAAGGGCACGCCCAGCAGCTGCGGGTGCTGATTGAAAATCTGGAGCACGCCGTAGCCGTCGAGCACGGGCATCATAATATCGCAAATCACCAAATCGGGCCGGGCGGCCAGGGCCAGCTGCACGCCCAGTTCGCCGTTTTCGGCCGCTTGCACGGTGTAGCCGGCCAGCTCCAGCAGCTGGGCGGTGTTTTCCCGAATGATTTGGTGGTCTTCAATAAGGAGGATAGTGGACATGGCAAGCATAAGCTAAAAAGGGGGAGCCACTTGGCCGAAAGCAACCCGGCGCAGCCCGGCCGCGCAAGCAACCAGAAGCGGCAACCTGTCCACGTACCTAGCCGCCCGCAGACCCTAGGGGGCAACCGGACCTCACTAGCATCACCCCGACTACCTGCCAGGTGTCATACGGCCCGGCGGCGGCGGGCGATAACTTTTTGGTTATATTTTAGGATAATTTTGGAGTTCGCAGGACCATAGCGCGGGCCCTGGTAATCCGGGCAGGCAGGGCGCGGGTGTTAGGGGCGTGCGCACCAATTACGAATAACGCGCGCACCAAAAGGCCGCACTGCTCTACTATACGGACTGTGGGCCAGCAGGCTAGCAAGGAGTAGCACTCAATGCTAGCCTGCTGGCCCACAGTACGATACGGCAACCCAACAACTGCCCTAGGCCTGGCTTGCGCACGCCTGCAGGGCAACCAGCTTGTTGCAACAGCTCCCGCTATGCCTTTGCTGCTACGCCAGGGCTTGAGGGTGCCAGGTGCTGTTGCAGCTGCCGGGCCGTCTGGCCCGCATTATTGGGGGCCCAGCCGGGCGGGTAGAACACGTACTTCAGCTTATCGGACCACGAGGTGGCCTGCCGCACATCGTGCCCGAGGTGCTCAAACTCGTGGGCAAAAATGGCCCAGGGGTGGTGCGAGGCGGGCGGCGAGAGCACCCCAAACTGCCGCGGCTCGGGGTGGCGGCTGTCGAGGTAAGTGCCAAAAAGGCGGTCCCAGACGATGAGGATGCCGCCGTGGTTTTTGTCGAGAAAGGCGCAGTTGCAGGCGTGGTGCACCTGGTGCAGCTGCGGGGTATTAAACACTTTCTCGACCCAGCCCAGGTGCGGAATTTTCTGCGAGTGCAGAAAAAACTGGTAGAGTGAGCTGAGCGACATGGCCAGCACCACCATCACCGGTGGAAAGCCCAGCGCCGGCAGCCACAGCCAGAACAGGGGCTTGTAGAAAAACACCACCCAGCCGTTGCGAAACGCCGTGCCCAGGTTGAAGTGCCGCGACGAGTGGTGCACCACGTGCGCCGCCCACGGCACCCGCACCGTGTGGCTGAGCCGGTGGTGCCAGTAAAAGCTCAGGTCGTCGCCGAACAGCAGCAGCACCCACGCCCCCACTGAGGTGGCGCTCAGCGCGTCGTAGCCCAGCCAGCGCAGCCGCAACGAACTCAGCGCCGTGAACACAACGTAGAAAACAGCCAGCGTGCCGGCTTTGGTGACAATACCGATGAGGGTGGCTACCAGGCCCATACTGGCGCTGGCCGCCGAGTCGCGCCAGTCGTAGAGGTGCTCGTCGTGGCGGGCGCTCAGCACCACCTCTAGCAAGATAAAAGCGGCCCCCAGCGGTATGAGGTAGACTTTCGGGTCAGAAAATTCCATGGCAAACAGTAATAAGAGGCGCAAGCACCTAGGCCAGCGGAGCGGCGAGCAAGCGAGTGCCGTCGGCGTGGTGGATGACCCAGAATTTGAATTGCCCTAAAATTCTGCCTGCGCGGTGGCCGGCTCCATGACAAACCCCGCCACCGGGCATGACATCCATCAAGTGGCGAAAGGGGGCCTAGGCTGCTTCCTGACGTGAAACAGTCAGGCGCCCCGCCCCACCAGCCGCTGAATGGCAGAAGTAAGCGAGAATCAGCAACACCGATAACCCGGTATAACCGGCCGAGTGGCAACTGATGTAGTTTGGACTTTGTAGTTCAAGCTACAGGCCGAGCTACTACGTGCCTAGCGAGAAGTTGAAGACCACCCTGGAGCCATCGGGAGCAATGGCCAGCAGTTGAATCAGGCCCCGCTGGGCGGCTAGCAGCGCCGCGTCGATGTCCTGGGGCGTGGCGATGGACTGGCCGTTGATGAAGGCGATGACCGTGCCGCTGGGCACGCCCAGCTGCGCGAAGAAGCCGCCCTCGCGCACCTCCGCCACCAGCACCCCCGCCCGCAGCTGGTAGCGCTGCCGGAGCGCATCGGGGAGCGGCGCGAAGCGCGCGCCCAGCTTCTCGCGGATAGTAGTCAGCGCGGCCGTATTGCTGGGGGCTTCGGCCGTAGTTGGCTCGCCCTTCAGCGTCACCGACACGGTGCTGGGGGTGCGGTCGCGCAGGTAAGTGAGCTGCACCACGTCGCCGGGGCGGTGCCGGGCCACGCGCTCCGAAAACTCGGCCGACGAACTGAGCGTGACCCCATCAATGCGTTGAATCACATCGCCTTCGCGCAGGCCGGCTGTGGCCGCGGCGCTGCCCGGCAGCACCCCCGTGATGTAGACCCCCGCCACCGCGCCCGGCTGCAAGCCTTGCTGGCGGAGGTACTGCTCTTCGGCGGCCGGGGCCGGAAACGCCACCCCCAGCACCCCGCGCCGCACCGTGCCGAACTGCTGCAAGTCGCCCAGTATCTTCTTGGCTAGGTTCACCGGAATGGCAAAGGCGTAGCCCGCGTAGCTGCCGGTTTGCGAGGCGATGGCCGAGTTAATACCCACCAGCTCGCCGCGGGTATTGACGAGCGCGCCGCCGCTGTTGCCGGGGTTGATGGCCGCGTCGGTCTGGATAAACGACTCAACCCCGGCGTTGCCGGCGGGTGCTTGGTCCGGCTCGCCGTCGTTGCTGCGGCGGGGCCGGTTGATGATGCCGATGCTGCGGGCCTTGGCGCTCACGATGCCGGCCGTGACGGTGGTATTGAGCGAGAAGGGGTAGCCCACGGCCACCACCCACTGGCCCACCTGCACGCTGTCGGAGTTGCCAAACTGCAGCGTCGGCAGCTCGGTAGCGGCGATTTTAAGCAGGGCCAGGTCGGTGTTGGGGTCGCGGCCCACCAACTCGGCCGCAAATTGGCGCTTGTCGGGCAGAATGACCTGGATGGCGCTGGCGTTTTCCACCACGTGGTTGTTGGTGGCGATGTAGCCATCGGGGGTGATGAGGATGCCCGAGCCGGAGGCCCGCGCCACCCGCTCGCCGCCGGGTGCTCCGTAGGGCTGGCCGTAGGCCTCGGTTTCCGGGGTCGCGGCATACGTGGTTTTAATGTGCACCACAGCGGGGCTGGCCACGCGGGCGGCTACTACAAAATCGGCCATCGGGCTGGGCGCGCTGCTCGCCGGCGCAGTGGTTATTTGCAAAGGCGACCCGGTGGTAGGGGCTGGGGCTCCGGCCGTCGCCGGGCCTTGCTTGCCGGTTTTGCCGGAGCAGCCCCCTAGGAGCAGCGCCGCGCCAAAAATACCGGCCAGCAGCCCGGTGGTCGATTGTATTTTCTTCATACGTACTTACTACATAAGAAACCTGTTTGGGAAGTAGGCAGGTTTTGGCAGGTTTTTGTCTTTACGAGGGAAGGCCGCCCGGGCGTTTTCAGGGCGCTGCGCCTAGGTCAGGCGAGGGACAGCAGCCAGAAGCCCGCGGCCCAGGCTGGTTCAGCTGGTGAAAAAGAGATTTCCCGTAGCAAGCTGCTGAGTAAGAAAGTAGAATCGTATGCCTGCGTAGTAGAATAGATGGCCACTCCATTTTACCCCTACGGGCCCGCGGCCCGCAAAGCCAAGGGCCCCACCCGCGCGCCGCTGAAACGGGGCAGGTGGGGCCTAGGGCAAGGGGCTAGCGGCTAGCGCTTAGCGGCGCCTAGGGGCTTTGCGGGCGGCCGGCTTGCGAGTAGCGGCTTTCTTGGCCGGGGCCTTCTTGGGGGCGGGCGAGGTTTTGCCTTGTTGCAGCAACTCGGCTACCGTGGGGGCGGGGCCGTATTTCGCCTCGGCGGCGTTGGCTTCGCCGGTCAGGTAGGGGTCGAAGTCGACGCGGCGGTTGAGGGCGCGGCCGGCGTCGGTGTCGTTGGTGGCGATGGGCTTGGTTTCGCCGTAACCGCGGGCCTCGATGCGCTCGGCGGCGATGCCTTTGCTGAGCAGGTAGGTGCGGGCCGTCGTGGCTCGCTCGTAGCTCAGGCGCAGGTTGTAGTTGTCATCGCCCTTGCTATCGGTATGGCCGGCAATGCTGAGCGAGTAGTCGGGGTACTCGTTGAGTATCTGCACCATCTGCTGCAGCTTCGGATACGAGCTGGGCTTCAGGGTTGCCTTGTCGAAGTTGAACTGAATATACTTGGTGGCCTCGTTGAGGGTCTTCTTGGCCTCGGCCTTCATCTCGGGGCAGCCTTTGTTGCTGGCCGGGCCGGCGCGGTCGGGGCAGCGGTCCTGGAAGTCGGGCACGCCGTCGCCGTCACGGTCGAGCGGGCAACCGCTGGCATCTACCTGCACGCCGCTGGGCGTGTTGGGGCACTTATCTTGGAAGTCGGGCACCTTGTCGCCGTCCGAGTCGAGCGGGCAGCCCGAGGCATCGACGCGCACGCCGGCCGGGGTGTTGGGGCACTTGTCGTCGCTGTCGGCCACGCCGTCGTTGTCGGTATCGGGGCAGCCCTGCAGGGCAGCCAGGCCTTTTACATCGGGGCACTTGTCCTGGTAGTCGGCCACGCCGTCGCCGTCGCGGTCGAGCGGGCAGCCGTTTAAGTCCACTTTTACACCCGTGGGCGTGCCGGGGCACTTGTCTTTCTTGTCCGATACGCCATCGCCGTCGGTATCCTGGGCCTGGCCCAGGTTGGCGCGCACGCCGGCCGAGAAGTTGAGGTAGCGGTCCTTCTTATCCCAGAAGGTAGTGGCGTTGTTATCTATCCCGTCGAGGCGGTCGTCGGTGGTTTGCAGGTAGCCTTGCGTAGCCTGCAAAAAGAGTACGGCGCCCTGGCCAAGGTGAAAATCGAGACCACCGCCCAGCTGGCCGGTGAAGCTGCCGAAGCGGGTGAAGTTGTTGGCTGCCGTGGTGCTAGCGTAGCGGTCGGCCAGCACCCAGGCAAAGCCCGGCTCAATCAGCACGTAGGGGTGCAGGAAGAAGTTGTCGTTGATGGGGGCCTTAATCTTGAAGCCTAACCCAGCCTGGTACAGCTGCGCCCGGAAGCGCGGGCCAACCCCGGCGTTGTTTTCATCGGCCGGGTAGCGCAGGCGCAGGTAGTCGAGGTCGAGCTTGATATCGAGCACCTTGCCCACGTAGCGGGTAATGTCGATGCCGCCGCTATAGGGCATGTTCTGGAAGTTCCAGAACCGGTTGCCCAGGTCGCCCCGGTACTGCGTGGCATTGGCGTGCAGGCCGATGGCGGTTTTGCGCTCGGCGGTTTGGGCCTGCGCCTGCGGAGAGGCGGCCAGCCCACCTAGACTAAGCAGGGCCGCTGTATAAAGATGGTGTTTCATGCCGAAGGAGATGTTACGTGAGGGTTGGGGGCAACCGCGCGCCCGTGTCGAGCGAATGCTGTTTCCCCGAAAAAAAACTATTGATTATGAGTTTATTAGCTTGTGATTCGGCGTTTGGCCGGGCAGCGGGCCTAGTGGTTTTTGGCCGCCGCCGCGCGCAGGGCCGCGCCTACTCCCGGCTGGCCCACGAAGGGCACGGCGGCCCCCGTAGCCCTGGAGGGAGCTGCGGCGGGGGCCGCCGAATCGGGTATGGGCGCTTTGGTGGGCGCGGTCTGGGTGGACGCATCGGCTACCTGGGCCGGGGCTGGGCCGTTGCAGGCGGCCAGCAGCAGGGCACCGGCGGCGCTGAAAAGTGCGGCGGCCAGCGAATGAGGTTTTTTCACGGCTTGCGGGAGGGGGAATGGGGTGGCCGCCTAGGTGGGGGCCGGCCACCAGCCAGCTAAAGCAACTGGGGTGACGAGCGGCGCAAAAGTTGCGGCGCTAGTGGTTGACTAGGTCAAAAGTAGCGGCCCGCCCAGGCCGCGCGCCCTGACAAAAATCATCGAATCACACAATTAAAGTCATGGCCGAGGGTGCGCCTGCGGACCGAATTTTAAGGATGACCTGCTTTCTCCTCATTCGGTGCTGGTTTGGTGCGGGCGGGTGCTTGCCCCGCTACGCGGCCCCGGCTGCGCCGGCCCGCCAGCTCCTTTTACCCCGGTTTTCCTGACTTATGACGCACTCTGCTACCCTTTCCGAAACCCTGGCGGCCCTGCTGCGCACGGGCTACACCGAAACCTTCACCCTGCGGCCCGACTGCCTGGCTGGTCAGCGCTCGGCCATTCTGCTAGGTGCCCACGAGTTTGAGGTGACCGGGCACTACCACCCGGCGGACGCGCCCCCCCATACCGTAGTCTATGCCATTTTCTCGGCCCGGTTCAACCTGCGGGGCACGCTAGTGCACGACGGTACCGAAGCCGGGGCGGGCCTGCTGGTCGCCGCGCTGCAAGCGAAGGCGGCCTTGGTCAGCCTGGGTTAGGGAGTGTTGGGTGGCCCTAGGGCATAAGGCCCCACCCTAGGGCTGCCCGCAACCACCAGTCATTAAACAAGGCTGCCGGGTGTGGGTGGGCTGCCGGCCAGGCGCAAGAGCTGTTCGGCAATGGCCTCGCCTTCGGGCAGGCCCGCCTGGCGCCACAGCTCGATGCCGTGCCGCACCAGCACAAACGTGGGCAGCGACGCGGCCCGAAAGCTGCGCACCACCACGGGGTCGTTTTCCTCCTCCACCACCAGCACCTGAATGGCGGCTCCCAGCCGGTGCTGAAGCGCCGTGCGCAACTTGGTGGCCGTGGCCCACGCCTGCTGACGCAGGCCCCCGGCCACCAGGGGCAGCAGCACCAGCAGCACCGCCGCTTGGGGGGGGAGCAAGGCAGGGGACGAGGCTAGGGGCATAAGCGCGGAAGCGAGGTGTAAGCCCAAATGTAACCGCTGCTGCGAGCAGCCTCACATGACGCGCAAGGGGCCGAAGCGTGACGTTTGTCAAGTACCCCGGCGCGGGCCGCCAATCGCGCTTTTGTCGGCAGAATCGCCGGCCGCCCGTATACCTAGGGCCACCTGCTGGCCATCCGCTGCCCTTTATGCCAACTCCTACTACCCCGCTGCCGGCCGGCGCGGCCTTTCCGGCCGAGCTGCTGCCCGCTTTGCTCCACCTGTCGCTGGCGGCCGTGCTGCTGCTGCGCCCGGTGTACGCGCCGGAAGGGGGCGAGCTGGTCGATTTTACGGTCGAGTACCTCAACCCCGCCGGGCGGCGCAGTCTCAGGCAGCCCGAGCGGCCGGGTGGCACGCTGCTCACGCATTTCCCGCACCTGGGCGAGAGCGGGGTGCTGGCCTTCTACTGCCGCGTGTACGAAACCGGCGAGGCGGGCCGCTACAACGTGCACTACCAGGCCGATGGCCTCGATAGCTACTTCTACGTGGCCGCCGAGCGCCAGGGGCCGTGGCTGCTGGTGAGCTTTACCGACACCGCCGAGCAGCCCCGCAGCGCGGTAGAGGCCGCGCTGCGGGCCAGCCAGGCCCAGGAGCGCAGCGCCTGGGTGGCGGCCGAAAGCCAGCGCCGCCGCCTGCTGGGGCTCATTGCGCAGGCACCCGTCATCCTGGCCATGCTGCACGGCCCCGAGCACTTGCTCGAACTGGTGAACGAGGGCTTCCGGCAGGCGTTTGGCTACCGCCCGCTGCTGGGCCGCCCCTGCCGCGAAGCCGCCCCGGAGCTGGCCGGCCAGCAGCTGTTCGAGCGCCTCGACGAGGTGTACCGGACGGGCGAGCCGTTTCGGGCCGACGAGCTGCTGGTGCATCTGGACCGCACCAACTCGGGCCGGCCCGACCCGTTTTATTACAACCTGATGTTCCAGGCCATCCGCGACGAGGCCGGCTTGGTGAGCGGGGTGCTCATCGTGGCCACCGAGGTGACGTCGCTGGTGCGGGCCCGCCAGCAGGTGCAGGAGCTAAACCAGGAGCTGGCCGCCGCCGTGGAGCAGCTGCGCCTGAGCAACACCGACCTCGAGCACCAGGTGGCCGATCGCACCCACGCCCTGCTCGTGACCATGACCGAGCTGGAAAAGCAGCGCCAGGCCCTAACCCAGGCCCTGGTGGCCGAGCAGGAGCTGGGCGAGCTGAAGTCGCGCTTCGTGAGCATGGCCTCGCACGAGTTCCGCACCCCGCTCACCACCGTGCTCACCTCGGCCGAGCTGATTGCCGACTACCCCACCGCCGACCAGCAGCCCCAGCGCCTGCGCCACCTCGGGCACATCGGCGCGGCCGTGGCGCAACTCAACGACCTGCTGGAGGAGTTTTTGTCGGTGAGCCGCATCGAGGAAGGCAAGCTGGAAACCCACCCCGGTCCCCTCACCCCGGCCACCCTGCTGGCCGAAACCGTGGCCGCTGTGCAGGGCCTCTGCAAGCCCGGCCAAACCATCGTGCAGCACGCCGACTGCCCCGACCCCATCCTGCTCGATGCCTCGCTGCTGCGCAAAATCCTGCTCAACCTGCTCTCCAACGCCCTCAAGTACTCGGGCGAAAACTCGGTGGTGACGGTGCGCACCCAGTGCCGCGCCAACCAGCTCACGCTCAGCGTGCAGGACCAGGGCGTGGGCATTGCGCCCGAAGACCAGGAACACCTGTTCGAGCGGTTTTTCCGCGCTAGTGCCACCGCCTACGTGCCCGGCACCGGCCTAGGGCTCTACATCATCGCCCGGTACCTGGAGCTGATGAGCGGCAGCGTGGACCTGACCAGCGAGCCGGGCGTGGGCACCACCTTCACGGTGACCATTCCATACGCCCCCGCTGAGGATTGAGGGCGGGGCGCTAGCGTGGCCGACTCTCGTCGCCCGTCAACCCCACCCCCTAGCCCCCTCCCCTCCGGGAGAGGGGGAACTAGCTTCTAGCTCTAAAATTCTAGTCGCCGTTTCTGAAACTAAAGCTAGTCCCCCCTCTCCCTAAGGAGAGGGGGCTAGGGGGTGAGGTTGACGCCCGGCGAGTAACTAGAACGTAACAGCCCTAGGGGCTATGGCGTGAGGCACCTCGCCCGCCCATACCGGCACTTGACAAATGTCATGGGTTGTGCCTGCGTTTTGTCATGTTTGGTCGTGGTTAAGTGCCGGTAGCTTTGAGGCAGTCTCCCAGGCCGGGTTGGCGCTGGCAGCAATGGCCCCGCTAGGTAGGGGCCGCCAGTCGCCAGCGAGCACCGGGGCAGGCAGAGTGGCTGCGTTGCGCCAAACGGCAGCCGCTTGCACTTCTCATTTCCACCCCCTTTTCCCGTTTTTTTAGCATGAAAAACCAAACCGTAGTAGGCATCTTCAACACCGCTGACGAAGCCAAGCAAGCCGTTCAAAAACTTTCCACCGCCGGTTTTGAGCGCAATTATGTCGATATATCGCAGGCCGTACCCGGCACCAGCCCCTCAGGCACCACTGGCACCCAGCCTAGCCAACACGACGATAATGACGGCATCAGCGGCTTCTTCAGCTCGCTGTTCGGGGGCGACGACGACGAGGCCCGCACCTATGCCGAAGTAGCGCGCAGCGGCCACTCGGTCGTGACCGTGCACGTGGACACCGCCGAGCAGGCCCACCGGGCCGCTGATATCCTGGACGATGCCGGCGCGCTCGATGTGAACAGCAAGGCCGCCGAGTACGGCCTGCAAAAGAACTACGCCGCCGGCCAGGACGACAACCAGCGCAACCAAGCCACCCAAGCCGCCCAGGATAAGGCCGATGGCATGACGGCCAAGGTCATCGAAGAGAAGCTGGAAGTAGGCAAGCGCACCGAGCAAACCGGCGGCGTGCGCCTGCGCTCGCGCATCGTGGAGAAGCCCGTGGAGGCCAGCGTGCGCCTGCGCGAAGAGCACGTAACGGTGCAACGCACCCCCGTGAACCGCCCCGCCACCGAGGCCGATTTCAAGGCCTTTAAGGAAGGCGACCTGACCGTGACCGAAAGCGCCGAGCGCGCCGTGGTGGCCAAAGAAGCCCACGTGGTGGAAGAAGTATTGCTGGGCAAAAACGTGACCGAGCGCGAAGAAACCATCCACGAAACGGTGCGCAACACCGAAGTAGATGTGGAGCAGATTCCCGCTAACCAGCAGGGCAACCCCAAGCAATCCTAATTTTTTAAAAGCTCCCTATCCGTCCCGCTGGGATGGGTGGGGAGCTTTTTAGTTAACTGTTACTTACTACTATGACTCCTACTTCTAACTCTTCGAACCTGGAGCGCCCGCCGGTAGTGGCGGCCTTCTCCCCGCCCGAGCCGCTGCCCGTGGCCGCGCCCACCCGGCTGCCGGCTATGAAGCGCATCTCGTGGGGCGCGGTGTTGGCGGGCACGGTGCTGGCCATCGCCTTGCAGCTGGCCCTGAGCTTGCTGGGCCTGGGCATTGGCCTGGGTACCATCGACCCGCTCACCGAGCAAAACCCCATGTCGGGCATCGGCATGGGGGCCGCCATCTGGTGGGTGGTTACCATGCTGGGCTCGCTCTTTTTGGGGGCCACCGTGGCCGGCCGCCTGGCCGGGATGCCCCGGTCTTCCACCGGAATGCTACACGGCCTGCTCACGTGGTCGGTGGTCACGCTGTTCACCTTTTACCTGCTCACCACGGCCGTGGGCCGCGTCGTGGGCGGCGTTACGGGCATCGTGGGCCGGACGCTGTCGGGCGTGGGCTCGGGCATCGCGGCCGTGGCCCCGCAGGCGGGCCAAGCCATTGAGAATGAGCTGCAACGCCAGGGCATCGACCTGAGCGACCTTAAGCAGCAGGCCCGCCTGCTGCTGCGCCAGACCGGCAAGCCCGCCCTCAACCCCGACAACCTCGAAGCCCAGGCCCGCGCCGCCGGCCGCGACGCGCAAGCCGGGGCCGAGCAAAGCGCCACCAATCCCCAGAATACCGGCGACAACTTCGACGACGTCATCGACAACCTCACCCGCCGGGCCGATAACATCGGTAACGCCGCCGACCGCACCGCCGCCGTGAACGTGGTGATGCAGCGCACCGGCAAGAGCCGCGCCGAGTCGGAGCAGATTGTCGACAACTGGATTTCAACCGCCAAGCAGGCACAGGCCAAGCTCGGCAAGCTGAAAGACCAGGCCGGGCAGCAAGCCCGGCAGGTAGGCGACGCCGCCGCCGAGGGCTTGTCCAAAGCCGCCCTGCTGGCCGCCCTAGGGCTGGGCCTGGGGGCCGCCGCCGCCGCCGCGGGTGGCTGGCTTGCCACCCCCGACCGCACCGCCGAAACGGATACGCAGGTAAGCTAGCTTCCTCCAAAAAGGGCCTGAGCGGCAAGCGCGGCAGCCTTTTGGGGCCTGTCCCAGCCTGGCGCTACCCGCCTGCCGAACAGGCCCTTTTTGGGGGAAGCCGCCGCCGGCTCCTCATTACCTACCCCAACCTATGCAACCCTCCGAACCCCTGCCACCCGCCGACGCGGCCCCGGCGCAGACCATCCCGGTCGTCGCCGAAACGCTGCGCGTGGACAAGCAAACGGTGGAAACCGGCCGCGTGGTGCTGCACAAAACCGTGCACGTAGAAACGCAAACCGTGGCGGTGCCCCTGCGCCAGGAGCAGGTGCAGGTGCAGCGTATCGCTGTAGGCCGCTACGTGGACGAGGCCCCCGCCGTGCGCCACGAGGGCGACACCATGATTGTGCCCGTGCTGCGCGAAGAACTGGTAGTTACCAAGCGCCTGCTGCTGGTGGAGGAGCTGCACGTGCGCACCCAGGTGCTCACCACCCAGGACCTTCAAACCGTGGAGTTGCGCCACGAAGAAGTGCACTATGAGCGCCTGACCACACCCGACGCCGACGCGCCAGCGGCCGGGCCCTCGTCGGAGTCAACCCTTCCTTTCTGAGCTGTGAATTCCTTCGCCTAGGCTGGTAGCTCGTTTCCAGCTCTCTGGCGCCGGGCCGCACGTCGAAAAAGCAGCTAGCTACTAGCAGCTGTCCGTCCGAGTCCCGTCCTTGTAACAAGTACCATCAATCCAACTCTTCCCATCCCTATCCCTCTGAAAAGTTTCGCTCTCCTTTTGTTTTTGTGGCCCTAGGCTTGGTAGCCGCCACGCTCCGCTCGTGCGGCCGCGCCGACTACTCCTTTCAATCGAAAGCGTCCGCCTACCTGGGCTCTATACCCGTGGCCCGCACGCCGGCAGCGCCTCCCCACGCCACGCCCCCTGCGGCAGTTGCTACGGTTACGCTGAGTATCATCTTGCTGATAGTTAGCGCGGCGCTGTACTTTTTCAAGCTATTGTAAATAACCTGCCCGCCCCTAGGGCGCTGGCTTGAGCTGACGGGGAGGCCAGGGAATTTTATTCCCTGGCCTCCTTTTTTTATGAGGCTGTTTAGGATTCCCTGTTTAAGCGGTTTGGCAACTCGCTCTCATAGCAAAACCCTAAGCAGCCACATAATTATTCACCGTATTTATAGCACCCTGCCGAGAATAAATACGGTAATGAATCTCGTAGTCGCCACCCGCAAAACGGGTAGTTTAGCGGTGGTAAAGGGAGAGCGGGCAAGGTTGCTTTGCGAAAGCAAATTACTCCTATCCGCTCGTATGCTTATTCTCGTCCACCTACCCGGCCCGGCTACCCTAGGGGCTAGCCCGGCTTTAGCTCGCTGGCCGGCCGGCCGGCGCACTCAACTTAGCCCGCTGCCGCACCCCGATTACAGTGCCCTGCCCGACCGCCGCGCGAAAGGTGCGCCTCTACCTGACCGGCGCGTATGAAGGCACTCACCACCTGCACTGACCCCGGCTACCAAGAACCGGCGGTGCCCTCGCGGCTCGACCACTTCCTGGCGCGCTACCTGCAAGACCGGCGCGACCTGCCCTTTGCCTACCTGCTGCTAAAGCTCTCGGCCACGGTGCTGCCGCTGGCGGTGGCTTTGTTTGTGCCGGCCCTGCGGGGTGGGGCGTGGTGGGCGGCGCTGGCGGCGTTCTGGTACCTGAGCCTGCTGCGCTACAAGGGGCCGTTTGGGCTGATGCTGCACTGCACCAGCCACCGCGTGCTGTTCAAGAAGCAGTACGGCTACCTTAACTACTACATTCCGTGGGTAATAGGGCCGCTGTTTGGGCAAACGCCCGAAACGTATTTCGTGCACCACCTAGGCATGCACCACGCCGAAAACAACCTGCCCGAGGACGAAAGCTCGACCATGTTTTACCAGCGCGACTCGGCACTGGGCTTTCTGCGCTACTTCGGCGATTTTTTCCTGCTAGCGGCCGTGCGGCTCTGGGGCTACCTCACCCGGCGCCACCGGCTGGCGCTGCGCCGCCGCCTGCTGCGCGGCGAGCTGGCCTACCTGGCCGTGGCGCTGGGGCTGGCCTGGCTGAACCTGCCCGCCACGCTGGCCGTGTGCGCGGTGCCGTTCGTGGTGTCGCGCTTCATCATGATGCTCGGCAACTGGGCGCAGCACGCTTTCATCGCGCCCGAGAGCCCCGATAACTGCTACACCAGCAGCATCACCTGCCTCAACACCCCCTACAACCACCAGTGCTGGAACGATGGCTACCACGTCAGCCACCACCTGCGCCCCGCCCTGCACTGGACCGAGCACCCCCGCAGCTTCCGGCAGAACATTCAAATTTACATTGATAATGAAGCCATTGTGTTCGATGGCATTCATTTTCTGCACGTCTTCTGCTACCTCATGGCCAAGCGCTACGACCTGCTGGCCCGCCACTTCGTGGAGCTGCGCCCCATCCCCCGCACCGAGGCCCAGGTTACGGCCCTGCTGCGCGCCCGCACCCAGCGCCTGCCCCGCCCCGAGCTGGTGGCAGCCTAGCGGCTTTTCGCCGCCGCGCCCGGCTGGCCTTCTTTCACGCCCCCCATTTGTTAGCGCCCATGCCTAGGCTATCATTACCGGCAAAAGGCCCCGACGGGCTCCTTACCCACTCGCCCACGCCCGCCCTGGCCCTGACGCCCGGCGTCGACGTAGCTGGGCTGGTGGGCGTGCCGCACTTACTGGGGCGCGTGCTGGATACCTGCGCCAGCTTCCGGGTGGTGCCGGTGGGCCCGCTGACCTTGCAGCTTGATGGCCGCCTTACTGGCTGCTGCCACTTTGAGGCGGGCCGCTGGGTGCGCGGCCCCCTAGGCCCCGACCCCGCCTTTACCCTGCTGCCAACTCAGCACAGCCCATTTCCCCGCTCCACCTGGCAGCAAACCCTCGGCGGGATGCCCCTCGGGTGCAGTGATGATGAGCTGTCTGCCCGGCAGCGCCTGTGCCTGATTCCGCCGCCCGCCGCCCGCCCGGCCCCGCGCCTCGCGTATTTGGTGGCCGCGTGCCGGCGCTCGCTGGCGCAGGCCGTGCCGCGGCTGCTGGCGCAGCTGCGGGCCGAAGGCATCGGACCAGGCCAGCTAAAAGTGGTTGTGCTGGGCTGCGACCGCAACGAAGACCGCGAAATCGGGGGCGTTTCCTACGCCTTCAGCACCCACCGCGCCGGCGTGTGCACCGCCCTCTACGAGGCCCCTTTGCGCTGGCAGTTCGACTATGGGGTGCTGCTGCCCGCTGCCAGCGAGCTGCCGCCAGGCTTTCGCCACCAGGTGGAGCGCTTCAACACGTTTCTACCCTGGGACTACCTGCCGGCCGCCGGGGCGCTGGGCCTGTACTCCCGCGATTTTCTGAGCCGGCTGAATCCCTGGCTGGAACTTCTCGACGGGCTAACTCCCCACAACGAGCTGCTGGCCGAAGCCACCGTCGAGCTGCTGCGCCACGCCCGCACGGCCCTGGTCACGGGCGGCGAGTAGCCCGGCTGGGTGGGCCGGCCGTTACTTCATCCCTGGTAGTTTGAGCAGCGCGCTTTACGGCAAATAAACTAAATTGGGGTTTTAACTAGGTTTCAAAAGGTGCAGTGGCTGACCTATAAAACCAGCTTAATGATTCGCTACTGGGCGGGCCTTAGTAGTGATTCAAGAAGTGGGTTCGGAAAACCAGTTTAGTAACCATACTTCCTAAGCCGCACAACCTACCCTAGGCTTCCCCGTGCGGCTAAATCCCTACTGCGCCGTGGGGAATTTGCTTTGCATTTTGCTATTCTACGTACTTACAGCGAATTCGTAGTCAGTATCCAGTTTAGAGGCTTGCCCCGCCCGCCGGTCGCGCCAGTTCAACAGTGGTCGTGCAACGACGGGCGGAGATAAGCTCTGCCCCTACCCTATACTGACGCTGAACTTGTTTTAGCTCACCGGCCGTAGCAGGCGGCTCCAGCGAATTTTGTGCAGCAGGTCGGCGTAGGGGTCTAGAGAAAACCAGACGAGCACGGCCTTGCCCACCACGTGGTCTTCGGGCACGAAGCCCCAGAAGCGCGAATCCTCCGAGTTGTGGCGGTTGTCGCCCATCATGAAGTAGTAGTTCTGCTTGATGGTGTAGCTGGTCAGCGGCCGGCCATGCTGGGCTATCATGCCGTTCTGCCAGGTAATGCCCTGGTTGTGCTCGTACTGACTCACGATTTTGTAGTAGATGGCGGCGTTGGCGGGCGTCAGCTGGATGGTCTGACCTTTCTTGGGCACCGGCAGCGGGCCGTAGTTGTCGAGCTGCCAGCCGCGCGGCGCGGCGCTTAGCGCGCCCGACACGTGGAAATCGGCCGCATCGGGGAATAAGGTATTGGCCGGGAGGACGCCGCCCGCCACCGTGAGCGCCTGCACGTAGGGCTGCTGCCGGAAATAGGCGGCTACGGGCGCGGGACAGCTGATAACGTAGCCCGTTGTGCCCGTTTCGGGGTCTACCACAGCGGCGGGCAGGCCGTCGGGCTGCGTGTAGTCAACTACGCCGTGGTCGTGCAGGGCTTGGCGCACCTCGTCGTTGGGGTGGGCCACGGCCATGAAGTAGGTGGTTTGGGGCTGGCCCGCCACAACGCTGGGCTGGCCGTTCAGAAATACCTGCCCCTGCCGAATCGTGAGGGTGTCGCCAGCCACGGCAATGCAGCGCTTAACCAGGAACGTGCGCAAGTCGGCCGGGCGCTGCTGCTCGTGCGGCACGTGAAAAACTACTACGTCGTTGCGCTGCACCGAGCTAAAGCCCGGAAACCGGTAGGTGGGCAGCTGGATGAGGTCGGAGTAGCTTGGCCAGCCTAGGCCCGGCAAGGTCTGGTGCGTGAGGGGTACTTGCAGGGGCGTTTGGGGCGTGGTGGGGCCGTAGTGCAGCTTGCTCACGAATAGGTAGTCGCCCACCAGTAGCGAGTGCTCCATGCTCTCCGACGGAATGACGTAGGCCTCTACCGCCGACCAGCGAATGAGGGTGGCCGCCACCACGGCAAACACCAGCGAATTCAGCCACTCCCGCGACTGACTTTTGGGCTGCGGAGGTTGGGCATGAGGTGCCGGGCGCTGGGAGCGAAAGGACAGCATAAGAGAAGATAATGCGCTGAAAATAAGGTGCAAGCCGCTTGAAATGGGGTAGCTGCGGGTTAGTTAATAGCTCACTTTCTAACTTCATTACAGCGTAAATAAATTATTTTTCTCCTCCTATTCTGCGCAACCCTATTCTGCTCAGTGGCTTGCCCTAGGGGTGGAAGGCAAGTACAACTTGCTCCTAGCTTTTGCGCCACGCTGCAGTTGCCGTCAACAAGCAATTTGGCTTCGACCGCACAACCCTTTGCCCAGCCTACTACCTGATAGCCAGCCGATACGCGCCCGCCGCTAGCTGGTATTGCCGCAGCGGCCCCGTGGCCTGCACCACCCGGATACCTGCCCGCGAGGCCACCAGCGGCTGGCCGGCTTCGGATACCGCTTGGCCGGCGGCTACGGGCAGCGTGAGGGTAGCCGTGGCGTTGGGCGGCACCGTGACGTTGTAGACTACGGCAGCACCGTTTCTCGTCCAGGCCGACTTAATGAGGCCGTAGGGCCCTTCGTGGCTGGCCTCGAAGTGGTCGAGCCCGGCCACGAAATGGGGCGTGAGCAGCACGTTTTTGAAGCCCGGCTGCTGGGGGTCGGGCTTGATGCCCCCTAGGCCCTTGTAGAGCCAGGCGCCGATTTCGCCGAACATGATGTGGTTCATCGAGATGTCGCTTTTGGCGTCGATAGGCCAGTTTTCGTAGAGCGTGGTGGCGCCGTTGGCCATCCACCAGCCCCAGGAAGGATAGGTTTCCTGGGCGGCCAGGCGGTAGGCCACGTCGGCCTGGCCGTTGTCGCTCAGGGCCCCGAGGATGGCCTTAGTACCCAGCAGGCCCACGTCGAGGTGGTAGTGGTCGGCGGCCACGCGGCGGGCCAGGTTGGCGGCCACTTGCGCCCGCAGCTCGTCGGGCACCACGCCCCAGTACAGCGGCACGCTCAGCTCGGTTTGCACGCCGCTACCGTAGAGGCCCGTTTGGCGGTTCAGGTACTTGGCGTTGATGGCCGCGCGAATTTTCTGGGCTAGCGCCGAATAATGGGCGTAGTCGGCGGGGTGGCCCAGCAGCTTCGCTGCCTTAGCCAGAATGCTGGCGTCGGTGAAGTAATACACCGAGGACGTCAGCTCGACGGGCGACTTAGACTTGACCGGTACCCAGTCGCCGAGGCCCCAGCTGGTGAGGCCGCCGGGGCTGGTTTCGGCGAGGTGGTCGACGTAGCGCTTGAGGTTACCGTAGCAGTCGGCCAGCAACTTAGCGTCGCCGTAGAAGAGGTAGATATTCCAGGGAATAATAGCGATGGTGCTGGTCCAGTCGGGGCCGTTGCCCCACTCGTAGCCCCAGCCGTCGCTGGGAATAATAGAGGGCAGCACGCCGTTGGGCTGCTGCTCGTCGCGGTGGTCGGCCAGCCACTTCTCGTAGACCGTGATGCCGTCGAAGTTGTAGAGGCCGGTTTCGCTGGCGATGTGGGCGTCGCCGGTCCAGCCGTTTTTCTCGCGCTGGGGGCAGTCGGTGGGGTAGCCAAACAGGTTGGACAGGTACGAGTTGTTGGTGGCCCACCAGATTTTATTGATGGTCGGGTTGCTCGACTGCACCTGCCCCACCGGCGCCACGTCGCTGTGCATGAAGTAGCCGGTCAGGCTGCCCGCGCTCAGGGCCACGGGCTGGCTGCTGGTTACCTCCACGTACTGAAAGCCCTTGTAGTTGAAGCGGGGCATGAACGTTTCCTCGCCCCGGCCCCCTAGGGTGAAAATATCGGTCTGAAACGGGTCACTCTTGTCGGTAGGCCGGTAGTGCACGTCGATGTTCGACTGGTCGACGTGGCCATTGGGGTAGCGCCGCTCGCCGTGCTTGAGGTGCAGCACCGTGCCGGCCGGGCCCTGCACCCGCAGCTCGCTGACGCCCGCAATGTTGCGGCCCAGGTCAAACACGTAGGTCGTGTCGTTGAGCTTGGCCAGGCTTTGGGTCGGAATCTTTTCAACATTGCGGATGGGCGGCAGGGCCTGGGCCACGATGCGGCCGGAGGGCGCGGCGCGCGGCATAACGGGCTGCCACTTCGCGTCATCGAAGTCAACTGTATTCCAGCCCGGCTGCTCGCGGCGGGCGTCGTAGTGCTCGGCCGTGTAGATGCTGTTGAAGACCAGGGGCCCTAGGGCCGTTTTCCAGTCGGTGCCCGACGTGACGGTGGTCACGTGGCCGTCGGCACCGGTTAGGCGCAGGTCGAGGCAGAAGGCGGGGCGGTTGCGCCAGGGCGACTCGTGGAAGTACCACACGGCCGTGGACTGGTGATTGTACCAGCCGTTGCCCAGCAGCACGCCCACCGCGTTGCGGCCCGGCCGCAGGTAGGGCGTCACGTCATAGGTAACGTAGAGCGTGCGCCGGTCGAAGCGCGTGTACATGGGGTCGAGGCGGTGGTTGCCCACCTTGCGGCCGTTGATGTACAGCTCGTAGAGGCCCGCCACCGCGATGTATGCCCGCGCCTTTTGCAGGGCCCTAGGCACCTCAAACGTGGTGCGGAAGTAGGGCGCCGGCTTCAGGGCCACGTCGCGCGTGTCGCTTATCCAGGTGCCTTGCCAGTTCTTTTGGTCCAGAAGGCCGGTTTCAAAGCTGGCCACCTGGCCGGCTGCCGCGCCCCCAGCCTTGCCCCACGCCTGCACGCGCCAGTAGTACTTGGTGAACGGCTGCAGCGCCGGCCCGGCATACGTCACTAGCTGCTGCGCCGCCGCGACCTTGCCCGGTGCCCAGGTGCCGGCCCCGCCGCGCGCCACGACCAGCGAGTCGGTGCCAACCGCCAGCTGATAGGCCGTTTGCGCGGCCCCGCGCCGGTCGTCGTGTAGGCGCCAGGTGAAGCGGGGCCGGGGCGCATCCAGGCCGAGCGGGTTGGTCAGGTACTCGCAGCGCAAACCCACGGGCGTGCCGGCCGCCTGGGCCGCGGCGGCCTGGGACCCCAGCAACCAGCTGATAGCTAGCAAGCTAGCGCAGCTCAACAACCAACCCCAACCAGCAAACGGAACGCGAAATATAACCATCAAAGCAGAGAAGAAAGCAAATTGTAAAACAAATCTTTCGGCACTATTACGCGCCTACTGGGGCCCTAGGGTCGCCGTAGCCTTGGCGGGCCAGGGCGCCGTGAAGTGGTACTGCCCCGAGCCCACGGTGATGGGTACGTAGCCGCCGGCGGCCGGCCCCGTCGGGGTGCCGAGGCTGGCGTCGAGCTTACGCAGGCCTTCGCGCACCACATCGGGGCTGGCGGCGGGCACGTACACGGTAGCCGTCGTATTGGGCGGCACGGTCACGTCGAGGGCAAGCTGGGTGCCGCTGGTTTGCCAGCGGGCCTGGGCGGGGCCGTACACGGTTTCGAGCTGGGCGCTGGCCTGGGTGAAGCCGCCACCGGGCTGGGGCCGCACCGCGAACCTGTGGTAGCCGGGCGCCTCGGCCGTGAGACCCGCCACGCTGGTATACAGCCAGTTGCCGATGGCCCCGTAGGCGTAGTGGTTGAACGAGGTCATGGAGGGCGGGGCGAAGGTGCTGTCGGGCCGCATCGAGTTCCAGCGCTCCCACACGGTGGTGGCCCCCATCGTGACCGGATACAGCCAGGAAGGGTAGGTTTTTTGCAGCAGCAGCTTATAGGCCACGTCGGCGTGGCCGAAGCGGCTCAGCACCTGGCACAGGTAGGGCGTGCCCAAAAAGCCGGTGGTGAGGTGGTTGTTGTACTCAGCCACGTTCTGCACGAGCCGGTCGGCGGCCTGGGCGCGCAGGTTTTCGGGCAGCATATCGAACTGCAGCGCCAGCACGTAGGCCGTTTGGGTGTTCGACATGAGGGCCCCGCCGCCGGTCACGTACTCGCGCACGAACGCGGCCTTGATGCGCGCCAGTAGCGCGGTGTAGTAGGCCGCGTCTTCCGTTTTCCCCAGCACCTGGGCCGCGTTCAGCAGCAGCTGGGTCGAGCGCGCCCAGAAGCACTGCGCCACCAAGCCGTGGCTGGTCACGGCCGAGCGGCCGGCGTTGTCGTCGTCCACGTCGTAGGCCAGCCAGTCGCCAAACTGAAAGCCGGTGTCCCAGAGGCCGTTGCGGCTTCTATCCTCGATGTATTTTACCCAGCGCTGCATGCTGGGGTACTGCACGGCCAGCGTGCGCCGGTCGCCGTACACGGTATACAAATCCCAGGGAATGACGGTGGCCGCGTCGGACCAGCCGGCGGCCCCGATGAGGTTTTTGCCCCAGGTGAAAGGCATGCTCGGCACCACGAAGGGCACGGCGCCATCGGGGCCCTGGTCGGCGGCCAGGTCGCACAGCCACTTGGCAAAGAAGCTGTTGGTGTTGCGGTTGAAGGCCGCCGTGGCGCTGAACACCTCCGCGTCGCCTGTCCACCCTAGGCGCTCGTCGCGCTGGGGGCAGTCGGTGGGCACGTCCAGGAAGTTCCCCTTCTGGCCCCACTGAATATTGCTTTGCAGCTGGTTGACGAGCGGGTTGGAGCAGCTGAACGAGCCCGTGGCGGGCATGTCCGAGTACAGGGCCACGGCCGTGAAGTCGGCCGGGTTCACCGGGCCGGGATACGCGTCGAGGCGCAGGTAGCGGAAGCCGTGGAAGGTGAAGTGCGGCTCGAAGGCCTCGTCCTGGCCGGTGCCGCGCAGGTAGTACGTGTCCTCGGCGGTGGCCGAGCGCAGGTTGGCCAGGTAAAAGTTGCCGTGCTTGTCGAGTACCTCCGAGTGCGAGAGCGTGACTTTGTCGCCGGCCCGGCCGCGGGCCTTCACGCGCACCCAGCCCACCAGGTTCTGGCCAAAGTCGAGGATGGTTTCGCCCTTAGGTGACTTACTGACCTTTAACGCCGTAAAAGTTTCGTGCGCCCGGATGGGCTCGTTGAACGAAGCAAACAGGCCGTCTTTGGCGTAGGGCCGCACCTGGGCCGCCACCCAGCCTAGGGCGGCGTAGCCGGGCTGGGCCCAGCCCAGCTGTGCGCGGCGGGCGTCGTAGGTTTCGCCGCGCTGCAGCTCAGCCCGCCGAATGGGCCCCTCGGCGCTGGTTTGCCAGGTCGCGTCGGTGCCGATGTCCTCGGTGCTGCCATCGGCGTACACTAGGTGCAGCTGCAGCAGCAGGGCAATGTCGCGGCCGTAGATGTTGTGCACGTTGTCGAAGCCTACGAAGCCGCGGTACCAGCCGCTGGCCAGGGTGGCGCCCACGGCGTTGGCGCCCGGCTGCAGCAAGTTCGTCACGTCGTAGGTCTGGTAGGCCAGGCGCTTAGTATAGCTCGTCCAGCCCGGCGTCAGGTAGGCGTCGCCCACGCGGTGGCCGTTCAGCTGGGCTTCGTAGAGGCCGTGGGCCGTGACGTAGGCAGTAGCCGAAGCCAGCTTCTTGCGCACCACAAACTCCTTGCGTAGCACCGGGCTGGGGCGCTGCACCGAGTCTTCGGCGTAGCCCGGTGCTATCCAACTGGCCGTCCAGTTGGTGGGCGTCAGCAGGCCCACCTGCCAGTAGGCGGGCGCGCTCCAGGCCGAAGGGTGGCCGGCATTGTCCCAGGCGCGCACCTGCCAGTAGTAGCGCCGCTGCGCCTGCAAGGCCGGCCCCGCGTACGTGACGTTCACCGACGAGTCGGAAACCACCTTGCCCGATTGCCAAACCGCCTTTTTGCCCGTGCCCAGCCCGGCTACCGAGGCGGCTACCCGCAGCTCGTAGGCCGTTTGGCGCACGCCGCGCCGGTTTTGGGGAGCGCGCAGCTGCCAGCTAAAGCGGGGCTGGGTAACGTCCAGCCCTAGGGGGTTGGTCAGGTTTTCGCAGCGCAGGCTTTGCACTCGCACTTGCGCCGCCGCGCGGCCAGCAGGCAGCAACCCCAAGGCCAGCAGTAGGATAAGTATGTTTTTCATGAGAATAGTGATAAGCTACCGACCCGGCGAAAACTGGCAGCGGATTGCGAAGGCAGAAGCGCCCCAGCTGACTAGCAAGCTTTTGACCGGCAAAAGAAGGCGATAAGCAGCAAATTAGAGCGGTTTCGGAAACAGTATCCGGGTCGCCCTCGGCGTGGGACCCCACCCCCGGCCCCTCCCCTCCGGGAGAGGGGAGCCACGGCGGCCCTAGGCGGTAATCATCAGGCTCCCCTCTCCCGGAGGGGAGGGGATGGGGGTGGGGTCCCACGCCGAGGGCGATTTATACCCTGGGGCTACGGCAAGCTATTCCCAGCTGCCCCGCGTGGCAGAATAAACAACGGGTTGTTTATGTCACGTTGCCATGCCAACCGGCCCTAGGCCCCCCGCCCCGAACCCACCCAGGCCCCCGCTGGCCAGGCAGCTACCCCAGCACAATGCGGTAGCCCGGCATTTCCTGCGCGTAGTCCACCACTACCCGGCGCAGGATGTCCATATCGCGCGGGGCAGCGGCGGCAAACTCCTGCCAGTTAATCAGGCGCAGCTCGGCGGGCATGGGCACGATGGCCACGATGCAGTCGAAAAGGGCGTCCCAATTGGCGCCGTACCAATCGGGGAAGTGCAGGCGCTCCTTAAATAGAGCGTGCAACCCGGCCTTGGTGGTGACGCCTTGCAAGTCGAGGGTCATGGCTGAGTGGCGCGGTTAGTCTTCGGCTACTTCCTCCGCCACCGGTGCGTCGCTGTGCAGGCTCGACTCGCGCACAATGACCCTAGGCTTCAGCACAATGGGCCGGGGCGAGTGCTTACTTTGGTCGGGGCCGGGCAGCATTTTGCGCAGCAACTGCACCGCCGTTTGGCCCATTTGCTGGCAGCGCTGGTCCACGCTGGTCAGGGGCGGCTCGGTGAGGGTGGTGAAGACCTCGTTGCTGAAGCCGGCGATGGCCAAATCCTGCGGCACGCGGAAGCCCAGCTTCTTGGCCATTTGCAGGCCGCCCACCGCCGTCAGGTCGTTGGAGCAGAACACGCCGTCGGGCCGGTGGCTGGGAATGAAGCGCAGCATGCGCTTGAGGGCCGCCGCACCGCCCGCCTGGTTTTGCTCGCACTGGGCCAGCAGGCGCGGCTCGGCGGGCAGGCCGTGGGCGGCCAGCGCATCTAGGTAGCCCTGCTGGCGGTGCTTGAGAATGCTCAGGTGCGGCGGCCCGGTGAGGTGGGCAATGCGCCGGCAGCCCTGCGCAATAAGGTGCTCGGTTACCTGGTAGGCGCCGTAGTAGTCGTTGAGGGTCACGGCGCTCACCTGCTGGCCCTTGAAGCCCTCCACGGCCCGGTCGAAAAACACGAGCGGCACCCCGCTCTGGCGCACCTCCTCGAAGTGGCCGAAATCCTGGGTGGTATCGGCGATGGACACCAGGATGCCGGCCACCTGGGCGTTCATCATCAGCTCGATGGTTTGCTTTTCCTGCTCGGCGTTCTCGTTGCTCTGGCAAATCATTACGTTGAAGCCCGCCGCGCTGGCCTCGGTGGCGATGCCGTGGATAACCTCGGGAAAGAAGAAGCCGGTGATGTGCGGCACCAGCACCCCTAGGGTATTGCTGCGGCCCCGGCGCAGGCCGGCGGCCAGCGGGTTGGGGCGGTAGTGCATTTGCTGGGCCATCTCGCGCACGCGCAGCTTGGTGGCGGCGCTCACCTCGTGGTGGTCGGCCAGGGCGCGCGACACGGTGGAGGGCGAGAGGCCTAGGGCTTTAGCGAGGTCGGTAATGGAGGCGCGGCGGTTCATACTAGCAGAAATAAAGGAATAACAGAGCGGCGGCCAGCAGGGCAGCGGCCCGGCCTAAGCCCAACGGTTGGCAAACGAAAAGTAATGGCTAACTTGGCTACCAGCCCACTAGGCATTTTCTGTTAGCCTTAGGAACAGTAAAATTGCACCAGGGCTGGCAACAATCGGCCCCCAAACCCGACCGGGCACTAAGCAACTTACGTAGGACGTTCCTAAAACCGATTGCCGGCCGGGTGGCCGGGCTGTAGTAGTCGACTGATATGAAGCCAATTCGCTGGTGGCGTGTACTGGGCCTGAGCTTGCTGCTACTGGTGCTGGCGGGCGCGGGCGCGGTTTGGCTACTACTGGCGCGCTATGCTCAGCCCTTTGCCCAGCGCGAAATCAGGAAGGCGCTCACCGGCGAGTCGGAGCTGGCGCTGGCGCCGTTCGAGGTCGATTTTTCTATCTTCCGCGACTTCCCCTACCCCACCGCCACCCTGCGCCACCTGGCCCTCACCGATACCACCCACGGCCGGGCGGTGCCGGTGCTGCAAATCGGCGAGCTGGACCTGCGCCTGGTGGCCCGCGAGCTGCTGCACCGCCGCGTGCGCGTCACCCGCCTCACGGTGCGCGATATTTTGGTGCACCAGGAGGTAGACTCCCTAGGGCGCAGCTGGGGCCTACGCGGCAAAAAGCGCCCCACCCCCCAGGGCCACGCCCCGGCCCTGGAGGTGGCCGTGGACTCGGTGCTGCTCTACAACCTGCGCATCACTACCCATAACGACTACATTCACAGCGCCCTGGCGGCCTCGGCCCGCTACGCCCGCCTGGCCCTGGCCGTGCACGCCGGCCAAATGAGTGTGCGCGGCCACTTTGCGGGCAGCCTCGATGAGCTGCGCAACCGCAGTGGCACGCTGCTGGCCCACGAGCCGGTGCAGGGCCGGGTGCACTACCGCTACGAGTTTGAGCGCCGCCGGGGCACGTTCCTGGGCGGCACGCGCGCCACCCTCAACGGCGACACGATTACGCTGGTGGGCACCCACCGGGCCGACTCGGTGCACACCGGCGGGGCGCCGCGCGGCACTTGGCTCAACCTGCGGTTTTCGGGCAACCAGCCGCTGGTAGAAGTGCTGGATGCCGCCCTGCCCCCGGTGGTGAAGCAGTACATGGCCGGCGCCGTGAGCCCCAGCAAGGCGCGGCTGGTGTACACCATGTCGGGCCTCAGCGGGCCTAGGGTGCGGCCGCGCATCATCATGAACTTTGGGCTGCGCGGGGCCAGCATTCAGTGGCCCGACTCGGCGCGGCGCATCGACCGCTGGGACTTGCAGGCCACCTACGACAACGGCCCGGCCCACGACCCCAGCACCATGCGCGTGCGCTTCAACCAGTGCCGGGTGTACTCGCCGGTGGGCCAGCTCGACGTGAGCTTTTTGCTGCGCGACTTCCGGCGGCCCTACGTGGAAGGGCATTTGCACGGGCGCACCGACCTGCCGGCCCTGGCCGTGGTGCTGCCCAGCAGCCGCTGGCACGCCAGCCAGGGCGTGGCCGACCTCAACGTGCGCCTGCGGGGCTTGCTGCCCATGATGGGCCCTAGGCACCCCGGCGAGTTCCGCAAGAACATGTCGGTGTTTGGCACCGCCACCTTGCACGACGTAACCCTGCGCCTCAAGAACCGCCGCACCGGCTTGCAGCATCTCAACGTGCAGATTGGGCTGCGCGATAGCCTGTGGCAGCTCACCAACGCCTCGGGCGTGCTGGGCCAGGGTATGCGGTTTAAGGCCTCGGCCAGCACGGTGCACCTGCTCGACTTCTTTACCGACCAAAGCGAAACGGCGCGCATCGCGGGCACCTTCGACCTCAACGAGCTGGACCTAGGGCAGCTGCGCGAGCTAATTCGCCGCCCAGGCAGCGTGCTCGCGCCTAGCCCTACGGCGCGCACCACCGCCCAAAAGCGCCGCCTGGCCGCCACCCTGGGCCGCCGCCTCATTCCGCCCGGCCTGCGCCTCGACGTGGCCCTGCACCTAGGCAAGCTGGCCCTGGCCACCGACACCCTGCGCGACTTGGCCGTGCGCGTGCGCCACGATGGGCGGCTGGTGCAGCTTACCGGCATCCGGGGCCGCCTCTGGGATGGCGCAGTAAGTGGCCGGGTGCAGTGGCCCACCGACTCGACCAATGCCGTGGCGCCGGTGAGCTACAACGTAGCGTTTAAGTTTGACACGCTCAGCTACAAGTACTTGTTGAGCCGCCTCAGCCACCCGCCCAAGCATTCGGCCAAGCGCCCCACCAGCCCGGCCGTGCGCGAGTTGCTGCTGGCCGCCAATGGCCACCTGAGCTACGACATCAACACCCTGGCCCTGCCCGACGGCGAAGCCCTGCGCGCCGTGCACCTGCGCCTCGACAAGGATGGCAGCGCCCTCAACATGCCCGAAATGCGCTTTACGGCGCCCCAGGGCGGGCGGGGCCGGGGCCAGGCGCTGGTGCTGCTCGATGGCTTGCACATTGTGGCCGCCGACGCCACGCTGGATTTGCGCTACGCCCAGCTCGATATTCCGCGCCTGCTGCAATTAATGGCCAGCGTGGCCCCACCCCAGCCCGCCGACTCGGCCGCGCGTGCCGCTTTGCGCGCCGCGCGCCTAGCCCGCCGCCTGGCCCGCAATGGCGGCCAGCGGCCCACTTCCATGCTCACCAACGGGCAGTTTACGGCCTTGCTGCGCGTGGAGGCCGACCAAGTACGCTACGGCGGCGTGACGGGGGGCTCGTTCCGGCTGGTGTCGCGGCTGCGCGAGGGCGAGGCCCTGCTCGACGTATGCACCCTCAACACGCAAGAGGGGCGCATCTCGCTGCGCGGCAAGCTCATTACCAACGCCGGCAGCCAGCACCACCCGCTGCAAGTGCAGGCGCTGCTGGAGGACATCAACCTACCCACGCTATTTCAGACGTTTACCGACGTGAACTTGAACGTGCTCACGGCCAACAATATTCGGGGCTCGCTGCGCTGCGCCGCCGCCCTGCGCACCGACCTTGACGCGCGCTTTTTACCCAACCTCAACTACACCACCGGCTACCTCAAAGCCGACATTCGCAACCTGGAGCTGATTGACGTAGAGGCGCTCGAAGATGCCTTTAAGCTGGTGAAGAAGCGCACGCACCACCTCTACTTCGAGCCCGTTGCCACCGAGTTTGTGCTTAGTAAGGGCCAGCTGCTCATCCCCGACCTGCGCCTCGACAGCAACCTCACCGAGCTGCAAGTGAGCGGACGCTACGGGTTCGATGGCCGCGCCAACCTCTTCATCGGCATGAACCCGGTGCACGCGCTGCTGGGCAACAACCAAAAGCGCATTGCCCGCATCCAGGCCGGCGAAGAAGTGAACCGCCACGCTACCAAGCTCACCTACGTGAACCTGAGCCGCACCCAGCCCCACACCAAGTACCAGGTGCGCGTTTTCCAGAAGAACGAGCAGCGCCAGCAGCAGGCCATCTTGCGCCGCCAAAGCCACCTGCTCATCCTCACCCAGCGCCTCGACACCACCCTGCACTTGCTGCCGCGCACGCCCCTCACGGCCTCGCCCGCCCAGCCCGCTACCAGCACCGCCGATACGCCCTAGGGGTTGTTGTTGGTAAAAAGACAGGAAAAGACAACTAAAAAAGGCGGTCATGCTGAGCGCAGCCGAAGCATCTCTACCGAACAATGGCCCTAGGCGGCGCGGTAGAGATGCTTCGGCTGCGCTCAGCATGACGTGCTTTCTGAGTTGTTTCGACTTTTCTATGTTAGCTTAGAAAGCCTCGTTAACCACCCCTAGGCCAGTATTTCCTCGATGCGAGCCAGCTCGTCGGCGCTGAAATCCGCTTTGGCCAGGCTGCCCACCGCGTCGGTAATCTGAGCGGGCTTGCTGGCCCCGATGATGACGGACGTCATGCGTGGGTCGCGTAGCACCCAGGCCAGCGCCAGTTGGGCCAGCGACTGGCCGCGCTGCTGGGCCAGCTCGTTCAGCTGACGGGCTTTTTCGATGTTGGCGGGGTTGAGCTGGCTTTCCTCAATGGCGCCGTTGCCGAGCTGGCGGGCGGCGCGCGAGTCGGGCGGCACGCCCTGCAAGTATTTGTCGGTCAGCACGCCCTGGGCCAGGGCCGAAAAGGCAATGCAGCCCACGCCTTCTTCGGCCAGCGCGTCGAGCAGGCCGTGCTCGGGGTCGCGCACCAGCAGCGAGTACTTGGGCTGGTGCAGCAGGCAAGGCGTGCCCAGCTCGCGCAGCAGGGCGCAGGCGCGGCGGATTTCTTCGGGGTTGTAGCTGCTCAGGCCTACGTACAGGGCCTTGCCCTGGCGCACCATATCGGCCAGCGCCATCATGCTTTCCTCCAGGGGCGTATCGGGGTCGGGGCGGTGGTGATAGAACACATCCACGTAGTCGAGGCCCATCCGGCGCAGGCTTTGCTCTAAGCTGGCCATCAAGTATTTGCGCGAGCCGCCGTCGCCGTAGGGGCCGGGCCACATGCCGTAGCCCGCCTTCGAGCTGATGAACAGCTCGTCGCGGTAGGGCCGGAAATCGCTCTTATACAGTTGGCCAAACGTTTCCTCGGCGGCGCCGGGGGGCGGGCCGTAGTTGTTGGCCAGGTCGAAGTGCGTAATGCCCGCGTCGAAGGCCGTGCGCAGCATGGTGCGGCAGTTGCCCAGGGCATCGCGCTCGCCAAAGTTTTGCCACAAGCCCAGCGAGATGGCGGGTAGCTGCACGCCGCTGCGCCCGCTGCGGCGGTAGCTCATGTGGTCGTAGCGGGTGAGGGTTGGTTGGTAGCTCATGAGTGGAGAAGGGGGTGGCAAAGGAGATGCGGGGCTACAACTAGCCGCGCGGAAGGGAGGTTAAAAGTAGGCTTCCCGTGCCGTACTTGGGGGCCAGGTAGTCTACCAAGCTCAAGTTGCGGAGTATAATCAGGTCATCAATTTCCCTCCTTGGCTAAGGAGGGAATGCTTCGGCGAAGCCGAAGCGGGGTGGTTGCCGGGCGTTGAACGACTCGCCCGCTAACTCGTGCAACGCCCGCAACCACCCCCGTTGGCGCGCCGCGCCAACATCCCCTCCTTGGCTAAGGAGGGGAATTCGCCGCCTGACTATACTCCGCAACTTGAGTTACCAACGCTCCTTTCTATGTCTTTCCGCTTTTTACCGACCCTAGGCCTGCTGGCCGCTGCGCTGCCCGCCCTGGCCCAGTCGCCTGCCCCGGCGCCCACCCGCGCGCAGGATTCAGCCTTTGTGCGCCAGCACTACCGCAAGCTTGACCGCCAAGTAGTTATGCGCGACGGGGTGAAGCTCGCCACCATCGTGTACGTGCCGCGCGATGCCGACCGCGCCCACCCCTACCCCATTATTATGGAGCGCACGCCCTACGGCGCCGGCCCGCGCGGCGAGGACCACTACCCCCTGCGCGGCCCCGGCCCCAGCCGCGAGCTAAGCCAGGAAAAGTACATTTTCGTGTATCAGGACGTGCGCGGCCGCTACCTCAGCGAGGGGCAGTTTGAGGAGATGACGCCCGCCCTAGGGCCCACCGCCGCGAATAAGGCGCGCCGTATTCCTAGAGGCCCGGCCGCGCCCCACGACGAAAGCACCGACACCTACGATACCATTGAGTGGCTGCTCCAAAACGTGCCCGGCAACAACGGCCGCGTGGGCATCATGGGTATCTCGTACCCAGGTTTTTATGCTACGGCTAGCCTGCCCGGCGCCCACCCGGCCCTCAAGGCCGTATCGCCCCAGGCGCCGGTCACCGACGAGTTTATGGGCGACGATGCCTACCACAACGGCGCGTTTTTCCTGCTCGACAACTTCGATTTCACCAACTTCTTCGATGTGCCCCGGCCCCAGCCCACGGCCCGCTACCAGCCGCTGTTCAAGCTGAATATCACCGATAGCTACGCCTTCTTCCGGGCCCTAGGGCCTTTGCAAAATGCCAACCAGCCGCAGTACTTCGGGGGCCGGGCTAAGGTGTGGAACGAGTACTTAGCCCACAACACCTACGACGCCTACTGGCAGGCGCGCAATATTCGGCCGCACCTGACGGGGGTGCGCCCGGCCGTGCTGGTGGTGGGCGGCTGGTTCGACGCCGAGGACTTGTTTGGGGCGCTGCACACCTACCAGGCCATCGAACAGCAGAACCCCAGGGCTACCAACCGCCTGGTGATGGGCCCCTGGACCCACGGCGCCTGGAGCCGCACCGACTGGAGCAAGTTTGGCCCGCTCAGCTTCGGCCAGAACACGGCTGAGTATTACCGCCGCACACTGGAAACGCCGTTTTTCAATTACTACCTCAAAGACAAAGGCAGCTTCAACCCCGCCGAAGCGACGCTATTCGACACCGGCACCAACCAGTGGCAGACCTTTGCGGCCTGGCCGCCCAAAGAGGCGCAGAGCCGGGCCTATTACCTCAATGGCCTAGGCCAATTAGCCGCGGCACCCGCCGCCAGCCCGGCCGACGAATACCGCAGCGACCCCGCGCACCCGGTGCCCTACACAGCCGCCATCCAGGGCGGGCGCAACAATGAGTATATGGTAGAGGACCAGCGCTTTGCCGCCCAGCGCCCCGATGTGCTGAGTTTCCAAACCGAGCCGCTTGCGCAGCCCCTGACCGTGGCCGGGCCCCTAGGGGCTGACCTCTGGGTGAGCACCAGCGGCACCGACGCCGACTTCATCGTAAAGCTTATCGACGTGCTGCCCGACAGCGCCGCCACGCCCGCGCCCGGCGGGGCGCTGCCGGCCGGCGCCCAGCGCCTAGTGCGGGCCGAGGTGTTTCGCGGGCGCTTCCGCAACAGCTTCGAGCAGCCCGAGGCCTTCCAACCCAACGTGCCTACCGAAGTAAAATTTGCCCTCAACGACGTGCTGCACACGTTCAAGCCCGGCCACCGCCTCATGGTGCAGGTGCAAAGCACCTGGTTTCCGCTGGTTGATTTGAATCCGCAGCAGTTTGGCGGCGCGGCACCAGCGGGCACGGCCGATGCTAAACCCGCCACCATTCGCCTGTACCACGAGCCGGGCTACGCGTCGCGGGTGGTGCTGCCGGTGCAGTAAAGGCTCGATAGCATAAGAAAGGCCGTCATGCTGAGCCTGTCGAAGCATCTCTACCACGCCGTATTGTTCGGTAGAGATGCTTCGACAGGCTCAGCATGACGGCCTTTTTTATGCTGTCGGGCCTGTTTCTACTGCCTACTAAGTAAGCGGGTCGGCCGAGGCTTGCTTCTGCGCGTGCCAGAGCACCATTCGCCAGCCTTCGGGCTGCTGCACGTATACCACGGCGTACTTGATACGGATGAAGCTGGGCTGCCCGTCGGCGCCGGGGCCTAGGTTGATGCGCACCTGGCCGTTGACCACAGCCGTACGGTCGTCGGCGTAGGGCCGCACGGTCAGGGCCTCGATGTCAACGTGGTCGTAGCGGCTCTGGCCGCTGGCTACCGAAGCCAGGTAGCTGGCTTTGCTATCCTGGTGGCCGTTGGAATGGGTGTAGATGAGGTCGTTGGCCAGGATGTTGGCCAGCGCATCAGTGTCGCGGGCAATTTGGGCGTCGAAGCGGCGGCGCTCCAGCTGCGCTATTTCGTGGGGTACGGACATGAAAAAAAACGAAGGGAGCCGCAAAGAACGGTCCCGCCGCGCTAGGCCGGCGCGGAGCTGGCCTTTTCGCCCACGTCGGGCCTAGGCAGGTACACGGTGAAGGTAGAGCCCACGCCTAGTTCGCTGGCTACTTCCACGCGCCCGCCCACGTTCTCCACCAGCTTTTTCACCATGTAGAGGCCAATGCCGGCGCCCTCCACGTGGGCGTGCAGCCGCTGAAACATGCCGAAGAGCTTTTGCTGGCTGGCGGCATCCAGGCCCAGGCCATTGTCTTCCACGCTCAAGCGCACGTAGTCGCCGGCGGGGCAGGCGCGCAGCACCACCCGCGGCGGCCGGTCGGGCGAGCGGTACTTGAGGGCGTTGCTGAGCAGGTTGTAAATCACGCCGCGCAGGTTTTTCTCGGAGCACAGCACCGGGGGGCTGTCCTGCACGTCGAGCACCAGCTCGGCCCCGGCGCGCTGCACCAGCGGGGCCAGGTCGAGGGCCACGCCGCGCACCACCTTGTCCAGCAGCACGGGCGTGGCCGCCGCGCTGTGCTGGCGGTGCACCTGCGTCACGTCGGTGAGCTGGTCGATGGTATGCTGAAAGCGCGTAATCGAGCTGCGCATCAGCCGCAGAATATCCTGCACCGGCACCGAGCGCTCGGGGGGTAGCTCGTCGAGCAGCGCTTGCAGCAGCCCGTCGATGTTGTTGACGGGCTGCTTGAGGTCGTGCGAGGCCGCGTACACGAAGGTGTCGAGGTCCACGTTCACGCGGCTGAGCTGGTTGTTTTTATCGCGCAGCTGGCGCTGGGCCAGCTGCAAGCGCGCCTGGGCCAGCTTGTGCTCGTGAATGTCGGTGTAGGTGCCAATCCACTGCCGCACCCAGCCGTGCTCATCGCGCGAGGGCAGGGCGCGGGCCAGCAGCCAGCGGTATTCGCCGGCCGCGTTGCGCACCCGCAGCTCCAGCTCGAAGGGCTCGCCGGTGCGGACGCAGCTCAGCCACTGAGCCAGCACGGCGGCCCGGTCGTCGGGGTGGGTGCGCTCGCGCAGCTGGCGGGCAAAGCTGGCGGAATTATCACCCGCAAAATCAACCCAGCGCTGGTTGACGTAGTAGTTGTGGCCCGTGGCGTCGGCGCTCCAGGCAATTTGCGGAATGCCCTCCAAAATGCGGCTGGTATCAGCCACTACCTGCTTTTGCTGGGCAATTTCTTCGGTTTGCCGGTTCAACTGGTCGCTTTGGGCCGCTACCTGGGCCTGCATGGTGCGCAGCCGCCGCCCCTCCGACAGGTCGGTTACCAGCACCGCCAGCACCTTAGTTTCGTGAAGGAAAAGTGCGCTCACCGATACTACACAGGCAAACAGCTCGCCGGCGGCCGTGCGCAGCAGCACCTCGCCCCGCGTGGGGTTTTGCCAACCTTCACGCAGCAGGGCCGCCCAATACTCTTGGGTTTGCGCCGGCACGTAGGGCGTCAGCTCGCCGCCCAGCACGGTGGCCAACGGGTAGCCCAGCAACTGCGCTAGCGCCACGTTGGCGTACAGTACCAGGCCTTCGGCGCTTAGCAGGGCGGCGCCTTCGCTCATTTGCTCTACCAGCACGCGGTAGCTGTAGTCGGCGCCCTCGCGGGTGGCAAAGCGGGGCCCCAGGCCGGCGTCGGGCAGGGCCAGGCCATCGACGGCTCCGCTGCGCACGGCCGCTACTAGCTCCTCGGCTTCGCGCAGGCGCTGGCGCAGTTCTTCGTTTTCGCGGGCTAGGTCGTCGGCCGAAGTAAGGGGAAGCATAGCGGCAGGGATAGCACCGGCAAATTACGGTAGTAGGGGCAGGCCCAGCGCTTCCAGCACCTTTTCGCGGGCCGATAAGTCGCCGATGATGCGGCGGTGGGGCAGCGGCTCCATGCGCAGCAGCATGGGTACCGCCAGTATCTGGTGTTCACGCACCAGCTCGGGCTGCTGGTATATGTCTACGATGTGCAGCACGTAGCGGCCGGCCAGGTAGTGCTCGCAAATTTCTTTGCAGTTGCGCACTGCCCGCGCCGAGTTGGGAGTAGCGCCGGTGATGAAGAGCTGAAAAATAAATTCCGGCGCTTCATCGGAGTTGGGGGGCCTAGGAGAAGCTATCATGCTGCCTCAGCGGTAAGGCTGCGCAGCAGTTGCTCAGGGTTGGATAAGTCGCCCACCAGGCACTTGCGGCGGCCGGGGCCGCGCTGCACCAGGGCCGGCAGTGCCAGCAGCTGCTCGCGCCGGGCTACTTCCGGAAACGCTTGCACGTCAACCACCTCTAGCGCGTAGCGCCCGGCCAGGTGCTGCTCGCAGCAGCCGCGCAGGTTGGCCAGGGCCCGCGTGGCCCGGTCGCTGGGGCCGGCTACGTACAGGCACAGCTGCCAGGGCTGGCTATTTGCCGCCGCCGGGGTGGCCGCTAGCGTCGTCGTGGTGTCGTCCCGCCGGTTCCTCATCATGGCCGCATGTACGCAGGATTACCCTAGCGGTTGTGTGGAAGGTAGGCTGGCCGGGCCCGACGCCAAACCCTGGCGGGCGTGCTGCTGGGCTTCGGCTTCGCGGTTGCTTTGGCGCAGTTCCTCCTCTACCGACTCAAACTCGGTGCGCAGGTTGGCAATGGAGGCTTCCAGCACCAGGCGCTTGCGGGTTAACTCGCGCTCTTTGCGGGCCAGCTCGTGGGCGTGGGCCTGGGCCTGGCGCTCTTCTAGCAGGCGCTGGGCTTGGCGGCCGGTGCCGGTGATGATGCCGCCGGCCCCCAGCACTACCTCGAGCAGCTGCACGCCATCGTCGGTCAGCAAAAACTCGCGCACCTGGTTGGAGTGGGCCATGCCGCGTGCTTTCAAAATGCTCAGGCCGCGGTTGCGCTCGCCCACGCCTTCGAGGTCGCGCACGGTCAGCCACACGTCGGCCAGCGAGGCAATGCCCTCTTCGGTCATTTCCTGCCCTAGGCGCCCCGATACCAGCGCCGTAAACAACGCCGTTATGTTATTGACTTTTAAGTAGTCAATGAGCCTGGTGAGCATGCCGCGCACTTCCAGCAGCGAGCCCACCGACACCAGGTTGCTGATGGGGTCTACCACCACGGCGCTGGGCTTAAACTCGGCCAGGCGGTTGTGAATGGTGACCAGGTGGCGCTCCAGGCCGTTGAGCGTGGGGCGCGAGGCCTCAATGTGCAGCAGGCCACTATCAACCACCGGCTGCAGGTCGAGCCCCACTGAGCGCATGTTGCGGATGAGCTGCGGCCCCGACTCCTCGAACGCGAAGTAGAGCGTGCGCTCGCCGCGCTGGCAGGCGGCCAGGGCAAAGGCGGCGGCCAGCGTGGTTTTGGCGGTGCCCGCCGTGCCCGAGATGAGTACGCTGCTGCCCCGGTACCAGCCCCGGCGCGTAAACATCTCATCGAGCCCCGCTACCCCCGACGATATTATTTCAGACGAAACCGGGTAGTCGAGCTGCAGCGACGTGATGGGCAGCACCGAAATACCCGTTTCGGTGATGATATAGGGGTATTCGTTGGTGCCGTGGGTGCTGCCACGGTACTTCACCACCCGCAGGCGGCGAGTCGTCACCTGGTCCACCACCCGGTTGTCGAGCACAATAACGCAGTCCGACACGTACTCTTCGAGGCCCTGGCGGGTGAGGTGGCCCTCGCCCCGCTCGGCCGTAATGATGGTGGTCACGCCCCGGTCTTTGAGCCAGCGAAACAGCCGCTGCAGCTCCGAGCGCAGCACGGCCTCGTTGTGAAAGCCCCCAAAGAGCGCCTCCAGCGTATCGAGCACCACTCGCTTGGCCCCCACCTGGTCGATGGCGTAGCCCAGGCGAATGAAGAGCCCCTCCAGGTCGAAGTCGCCGGCCTCGGCCAGCTGCGCCCGGTCTACCTGCACGTGGTCGAGCGCGAGCTGCCCATTGGCTTCCAGGCCGCGCAGGTCGAAGCCCAGCGAGGCGACGTTGGCGGCCAGCTCATCGGCGCTTTCTTCAAAGGTCATGAGCACGCCCGGCTCGTGGTAGTCGAGCACCCCGCGCACCAGAAACTCGATGCCCAGCAGGGTTTTGCCACAGCCCGCGGCCCCGGCCAGCAGCGTGGGGCGGCCTAGGGGCAGGCCGCCTTCGGTAATCTCGTCGAGGCCCGCGATGCCCGTGGGGGCCTTCGGCAGCTTCGGCAGCGGGGGCGCCGCCGGCGGCTGGGAGTAGGACATAAGGTGTAGAGGTGAAGCCCTTAGAGGCTTGCGAAACAAGGTAAAAGTACGGCACAAAAATTTGCGGCTCCTGGGCCGTGCGGCCGGCGCCGCGCCGCCAGCCGAGAACCTTTTAGGGGCCTAGGCGGTCTAGTATAGTAGTTAAGTAACTTACTAAAGTAGCTTTCCTACTATGCCCCCTGCTCCACACCTAGCCACCGACCTGCGCACCGTGGTGACGCGCCTGGTTAAAAAGCTGCGCACCCACTCGCCCAGCCGCGAGCAGCTCTCGCTGACCGAGCGCTCGGTGGTGCGCCTGCTCGACCAGCACCCGCACCTGCTGCCCAGCGAGCTGGCCGCCCGCGAGAAAGTAACCACCCAGGCCATGTCGCAGATACTGCGCCACTTGGCCGCGCGGGGCTACCTCACGCGCCAGCCCTCGCCCACCGACCGGCGCAAGGTGCTGGTGGCGCTGGCGCCCGCCGGGCGCGCGCTGCTACGGGCCGCCCGCCAGGAGCGCGACGAGTGGCTGCACCAAACCCTGCAGCAAACGTGCTCGGCCGCCGAGCTGGCTTGCCTGCAGCAGGCCCTTCCCATTTTAAGCAAGCTGGTTGACGCTGACTAAGGCCCCGGCGGCTGCTATATCACAACATGAATTTAAGCACTTTTCGCGCGCTGAAAAGCCGCAACTTTCGCCTCTACTTTGTGGGGCAAGCCCTGTCGCTGCTGGGCACCTGGATGCAGAAAACGGCCGTGAGTTGGGTTATTTACGCCACTACGCACTCCAAACTAATGCTGGGCCTCAGCGTATTTGCCACCATGTTTCCGGCAGCGGCGTTCTCGCTGGTGGGGGGCGGCGTGGCCGACCGCTACAACCGCTACCGGGTGCTGCTGACTACGCAGGTGCTGGCCATGTTGCAGGCCGCGCTGCTCACGGCTTGGGTGTACTTCCAGCCCGAGGGGGTGTGGGGCATCATTGGGCTGAGCGCGCTGCTGGGCATCATCAACGGCTTCGACGTGCCGGCGCGGCAGTCGCTGGTGCACCAGCTGGTGGAGGACAAAAATGATTTGCCCAACGCCTTGGCCCTCAATTCGTCGATGGTGAACCTCTCGAAGCTGCTGGGGCCGGCCGTGGCGGGGCTGGCCATTGAGGGCCTAGGGGCCACGGCCTGCTTCGGGCTGAATGCCCTGAGCTTCGTGGCCGTCATTGGCTCGCTGCTGGCGCTACGGCTGCCGGCCTACGTGGCCTCGGTGCACAAAAAAAACATCCTGGGCGAGCTGCGCGAGGGCCTAGGGTACCTGCGCGCCACCCACAACATTCGGTTCGTGGTGCTGATGCTGGCCCTGGTGAGCTTGCTAGCGCTGCCTTTTACGACGCTCATGCCCGTGTACGCCAAGGATATTTTTCACGGCACGGCCACCACCTTCGGGCTGATTGACAGCGCCATCGGGGCCGGCGCTTTTGTGGGGGCGCTGTACTTGGCCTCGCGCCCGCCCGGCACCAACCTGAATCGGATTCTGATGCTGAACACGTTCATCTTCGGGGCCGGGCTCATGCTGTTCTCGCACGCGCCCACCTACTGGCTGGCACTGGTGTTCATTGCCCTAGGGGCCTTCGGGATGATGTCGCAGATTACCATCTCCAACACCCTGTTGCAAACCCAGGCGCGGCCCGATATGCGGGGCCGGGTCATCAGCTTCTACGTGCTGGCCTACACGGGCATGGTGCCCTTGGGCAGCCTGCTGGTGGGCTGGGTTTCGCAGCGCATCGGGGTGCAGAACACAGTGCTGCTGCAAGGTCTGCTGGCCCTAGGGCTGGGTGGGCTGCACTGGCGCGAGCTGCACAAGCTGCCGGCCGTGCACACCGATATGCCACCCCAGGCCAACTCCACCCAGGGCCTGGCGCTATCGAGCTAGCCTGTTTATACTAGTATCCTTAAAAAAGAACGTCATGCTGAGCCCCGCGAAGCATCTCTACCGAACGATACGGCGCGGGAGAGATGCTTCGCGGGGCTCAGCATGACGTTCTGGTTTATTGCTAGTTGAGCACTTTACACCTTAGAGGTCGGAATATGCCGTGGGCCGCAGGAAAGCAATATCGATGTGCGCCACGTTGTTTTGGTACTCGGGGCGGGCCGATAGCTGCTTCCATTCGGGGTCGGCGCCGAAGGTTTTCCAGTGCGCCTCGCGGGCGGCCATGTTGGCAAAGGCCGTCATGTACATCAGGTTGGGCATGTGGGCTCCGAAGAGTACCGAGCCGTAGAAGATGCCGTTGAAGCCCAAGCGGTCGAAGAGCTTGATTTCGCCGCCCGCGTTAAACATCTGCACCTTGTTGGCAAATATTTTTTCGCTGGCGCCCTCGTAGCTGCGCAGCTCGTACACGCGCTCGCCGCGGGGCGCGTCGAGCCCCGGGGCCCGCAGGCTGGTCATAGCTGGAAAAGATTGCAGGAAAATAGTTTCCAGCCGGGTGTAGGCGGGTTGGTTGTAGGGCGCGTTTTCGTAGGCACCGCCGGCCGCTTGCAGCTGCGGCGTGGTGGTTTTGGCTAGCTGCTCCCACTGCCGCAATGAGGCGTAGGGCGTGCACACGTACACGCGCCGGTCGGCGGCCGTGTCGTTGCCGATGGGCTTAAACACGCCGATGGTGGCCACGCCGGCGCGGTGCAGCGCCGGCAAATATTGTCGCTGCAAAAAGCTGTCTACCAAGGCTTCCTGGCGCGCGGTTTTTAGGTGGTATACCTTTAGCTCGAAGTAGGCCGGGCGCTCGGCGGCGGGGCGGGGCGCCGCCTGGGGCCGGCCCAGCCAACCAACCAAACCAAGCAGCAACAGGGGGAGGAAACGTAGCTTTTGCATAAGTAGAAAGAGGGCCGGCCCCCGGTGCTGAGCAGCCGCGCTAGCCCCTTTACGCAGAAGTGGGCCGCAGGGGGGCCTAGGCCCCCGGCCGCGCCAGGGTTAGCGCCGGGGCTTTTTACGCCGCGCCCGAATGGCAGCCAGGCGCTGGCGCTCGGCGCGGCGCTCCTCGCGCTGGGCCAGGCGCTCGGGCAGGCGGGCCAGCAGGCGCTCGCGCACGTAGCCGGCCAGGCTGGAAAGCGGCACCGTGCTGCTGGTGCGCAGGTAGTGGGCCACCTCGCGTTGCCGCAGGGTGCTGGCGCCAGCCAGGCCCCGCGCCAGCAGAAACTGCTTGATTTCCTCGACCCAGAGCAGGGCGGCCAGCGGGGCGGCCTGCACGGTGGCGTTGTAGCGGGCCGCGCGGTGCGGGCGCAGCCCTAGGCCCTCGCCCTCGGCCACCAGCACGCCCACCCACTCGGGCAGGCGGGGCAGCAGCTTGGCTAGGTGCTTTTCGGTGACGACGAAGGTGACAAAGTCGTAGACCTCGGCGTAGCAGCGCAGCTGATTTTCGACCCGCGCTAGGGTGTCGCCGTCGCCCTTCACCTCGTAGCCGTGCATGAAGCTGTCGGTCACGTGCACCACGTCGGCGCGGGTGGTGCCGGTGGGCAGCTCGTCGATGTACACGCCACCCAGCAGCAGCGGGTAGAGGCGGGCGCGAATTTCGGGGTCGTTCATGCGGGAAGCAGCGAATACGTCTGTCATGGCGAGCTTGCGAAGCCATCGCACCCGAGCGACTTCCGCCTGGGGCGTTCGGGTGCGATGGCTTCGCAAGCTCGCCATGACAGACGTATCTAACGTGCCCCTCCAACCCGACATCACCACCGAAGACGACATCAAGCTGCTGGTTGATAGCTTCTACGCCCGCGCCCTGACCGACCCGCTGCTCAAGCCAGTCTTTGTCGATTTCGCCCACATCGACCTCAGCCACCACCTGCCGCAGCTCTACGACTTTTGGAGCGGCATCTTGCTGGGCACCAGCCGCTACCGGGGCTTCCCCATGCGCAAGCACTTTCCGCTGCCCCTGGGCCTAGGGCACTTTGAGCGGTGGCTGGCGCTGTTTTTTGAAGCCGTGGATGCGCACTTTGCCGGGCCCACGGCCGAGCTAGCCAAGCGCCAGGCCCTGCACACCGGGCGTGTATTTGCCACTCGGCTGGGGCTGCTGGGCGGGGCGGCCTAGGGCCTGCTGCCGGGCCCAAGGCCGGCCCGCGCGCCCCTGGCCGCCCGGTTGCAAGCACCCCATGCAACGCTTTGGCGGCTAACTGCTTCTTACCAATAACGCTACTCCTATCTTCTTTCCATGATGACCCCTAGGCCTACTATACTAGCGGCGCTGCTGCTGGGCGCCCCCCTCCTCAGCCGGGCCCAAACCCCGGTGGCCCCCACTCCCCTGCCTAGGCTGTACGGGGGGCTGGCGGCCTACGTCAGCTCTTTCCAATCCATTGGCTCGGGGCCGGAAACTGGGTTTCCGCTGCCGCTGCAAGCCACGGTGGGCTACCAGCTGCGGCCCCGGCTGGCGGTGCAGGGCAGCGTGGCCTACCGGGGCGGAGCCTACGCCTACACCTATACCAACCGCGACTACTTTGCCAACGGCCAGGTGGGCCCGGCCTACGAAATCAGCGGCGTGAGCCGGCGCCGGGCGCTGTCGGCCGCCGTGCTCACGCGCCTCACGCTCACGCGCCAGGCCGCGCACCGCCTGCAGTTCGATTTGCTGGCCGGCCTCACGCTCGAGCGCATAGGGTACGTATACAACTCCGTGCGCACCGACAGCGCCGCCGCGCCGGTGGCGGCGGGCTATTCTACCGCCTCCACGGGCCTGCTCGTTACGGCCGGGCCAGGCCTGCGCTACCGCTTTGGGCCGCACCTGGAAGCCACCTACAACTGGCTGTTCAGCACCGGCTTGGCGGGCTTCGACAACCACAACAGCTATTATTACCGCTCCAGCGCCAGCATGGCCCTAGGGGTGCAGTACCGCTTCGGCCGCCACTAGCCTGCTTACTTTGGTGCATGGAACCACAAGCCCGCACCGCCCTAATTAAAGAACTCACCGCGCTGCTGCAAGCCGGCCAGGCGCACGTCACCTTCGAGCAGGCCGTGGCCGACTTGCCCGCGCCGCTGCGCAACCAGCTCGTGCCCGGCGCGCCCTACACCATCTGGCAGTTGGCCGAGCACCTGCGCATCGCGCAGGCCGACATCCTGGAGTTTTGCCTCAACCCGCAGTACGTGGAGCTGGAATGGCCGGCCGCCTACTGGCCCGACCCGGCCGCGCCCGTGGACGAGGCCGGTTGGCACGCCACGCTGGCTGCCATCGCCGCCGACCAGCGGCGCTTTATCGAGCTGCTCCACGACCCGACCACCGATTTCTTCGCCCCCCTGCCCCACGGCAGCGGCCAGAATATCCTGCGCGAGGCCCTGCTCATCGGCGACCACAACAGCTACCACACCGGCGAGATTGTGCTGCTGCGCAAGCTGCTGGGCGCGTGGGGATAAGGCCGCGGCCCGATGCTTACCAGTGGCCCGCGCTGCAACGCTTCAGCCGACCGATTTATCCTACCAATAATGCGTCGTCTTTATGCCTAAAACCGCTGTCTTGGTCGCCTACCTGCTGGGTTTGCCCTTGCTGAGTTACGGGCAAGCTCCTGCCGCCACCCCTCCAGACTCCGCTACCTTGCCGGCGCCTCGGGTCTACGTCGGGCTAGGGCTCTACATCAGCGAATACCAGCCTCTTAGCTTCGACGCTACCCGATACGCCGAACGCCTGCTGCCGGTGCAGCTGACCGTGGGCTACCAGCTGCGGCCCCGCTGGGCGGTGCAAGGCAGCGCCGCCTATAGCGGGTACCAAAGCGGCTACAGCCAACCTGCAAGCTACCCGACGCCGCTGCCGGACGTGTTTACCGAGTTCGTACTCACTTCCTCCCGGCGCAATTTATCGGTGGCCGGGCTGGGCCGCTACACCCTCACGCGCAAGGCAGCCCGGCGCCTGCAAGCAGATGCCCTGGGGGGCGCCACCCTGGTAAAGCAATGGTTCATTAGCGGTAACTACAGCGATGCTCCCAACGGCGCAGGCGTGTATTACCTCACCGGCTATACCCACCGCCAGGTTGTGGGCGTGCTGCTCACAGCGGGCGCCGCCCTGCGCTACCGCTTGGTGCCGCGCCTCGATGCCACGTTCGAGGGCACGGCCAACGTCGATTTGCGAGGTAATTTCTCGGGCCTGAGCAGCTCACTGGCCCTAGGGCTGCGCTACGGCTTCGGAAAAATGCAATAAGCCTAGCCCTCTTTTGTGCCGATTACGGGCTACTCGAAGCTGCCACGTAGATAAGCCACCCGTTTTCTTTTTCGGCAAGAAGGGCTTTTCAGGTCGCAGGAGCTAGCTCCGCACCATCGGCGCGGAGCTAGGTCTTCGCTTATTCAGCTTGCAAAAACTCCAGCACGGCGGCCAGTACTTGGTCGGGCTTTTCCTCGAATAGGTAGTGGCCGCTTTCGGGCAGGCCGATTACCTGCGCACCGGGCGCTACGCTGGGCAGGCCCTGGCGCAGAAACTCGTAGGAGACGTAGCTGCCGATGCCCAGCACGGGCATGGTGAGGGGCGCGTAGGTGCTGGCATCCTCAATGTCTTGCCCCAAGGCCTGATACCAGCCATTGGCCGCCCGGATGCTTTCGGGCTGGTTGTAGGCGGCGGCGTACACAGCCCGGTCGAAGGCCGACATGCGGCGCTCGTCCAGCATGACGTAGGCGAAGAGGTAGTCGAGCAGGTGCTGGAAGCGACCCGCCAGCAGCTTTTCGGGCAGGCCCGGCACCTGGTTGAAGGCCATCCACCACACGTAAGGCTGGTGGCCATCCATCTTGGCGGTGAAGGCGCCGGGAGCGGGCAGCATCGACATATAGCGCAGGCCCGCGCTCGGGTGGGCGCCGTCGGCGAGGAGGAGCTTGTGGGTGCTTTCGGGGTAGTTGAAGGCGAAGCTGCTGGCCACCATACCGCCGATGTCGTGGCCCAGCAGCGACACCCGGCCTAGGCCCAGGTGCTGCACCAAGGCGTGAATATCTTGGGCCATCGTCTTTTTGTCGTAGCCGGTGGCGGGCTTGTCGGAGCTGCCCATGCCGCGGATATCGACGATGATGACGCGGTAGTGCTGCGCGAGCGTGGGGGCAATGGGGTGGAAGGAATACCAGGTTTGGGGCCAGCCGGGCAGGCACACCAGGGGCTGGCCGCTGCCGCCCGCCACGTAGTGCAGTTGCACGCCGTTCACGGTAGCGTAGTGATTGGTGAAGCCGGGCAGCTTTTTCACCAGCTCCTCGTCGCTGTAAGCGGCTGCGTCGGCCGGGCCGGCGGGGGCCTCAAGAACTGGTGCGCCGGTGGGCGCCTGGCCGGCGGGGGCCAGCACGGCGGGGGCGCTGGTCCAGGTCAGGTCGGGGTAACGGTGGTTGTCGAGCGGGTGGTTTTGCACGCTGAACATGCTACGTAGGTACTGCAGCTGCTGCCAGTCGGCGTACAGCTCGTGCTCGCCGGCGGGGTTGGCGGCGCGGACCTGCGCGATGCGGGCGGCCAGGTCGGCGCGCGTGCCGAGCTGCACCAGCTCGAAGCGCCCTAGGCCCGCCTCGGCAGCGGCGGCCACCAACTCGCGCGCACTCAGCTGGAAGCTGGCGATGCGCAGCCACCGGGGCGCGGCGGCGTCGAGGGCCGCGGCGGCGGTGAAGGCGGCCGTGTCGGCCATGGTCGTGAAGTCGATTTGCCAGTCGGCGTCTTCCCAGTAGCCCACCTGGTGCTGCCGGAAGTTGAGCAGCGGAATATTGTAGGTGAGCACCTCGGCAAACGCGCCGTTGAGGATGGACGTGGCCGCGAGGGGCGCCTGGTCGAGGCGGGCCTGAAACTCGCGCCGCAGGTCGAAGTTGCGGTTCTGGCCGGCGGGCTGCTGGGTGTAGTCGCTGTAGAAATCGGACGGGATGAAGCGCGGCACGCCGGCCGCCACCGCCGCGTCGAGCAGCGCCGACTGGGCATCCACGATAACGTCGCGCAGGCCGGCCAGGGCCGATACCACGCAGCCGGCGCCCGCGCAGGCCTGGGTGAGGGCGGCCGCGTCGGCCAGGTCCACGCGCGCTAGTTCGACGCCGCGCTGGGTTAGGACGGCTACTTTGGCGGGGTCGGTTTCGGGGCGCACCAGGGCGCGCACGGCGGCACCACGCGCTAGCAGGGCATCAATAATCAGGCGGCCGAGCTTGCCGGTACCGCCGGCTACTACAATGGGCAGGTTCATAAAAGGCTGGAGGGGAAGGAAGATTTCTTGGCGCAAACCAGCACTGGTTTGCGTTGGCAAAATTCCGTCCTTCCCCACCCGGCGGCCTGCCTGGTTCTTGCGCAGTTCTTACAAATTCTTGCGGTTCTGCCGCCGGCCCTAGGCCTGCCGGAACGCCCGCGGGCTCTGGCCCACCGCCCGCTTAAAGGCCGCCGCGAAGTGCGCGGGCGAGGCAAAGCCCAGCGCGTCGCTGATGGCCGCAACGGGCTGCTCGCCGGCTTGCAGCAGCTGCCGGGCCCGCCTGATTTTCCAGTCCAGCACGTACTGGTAGGGCGCGCGACCAGTGGTCTGCTTGAAGCGGCGCGCGAAGTGAAACACGCTCAGGTTGGCCAGGTCGGCCAGCGCCTCCAGGGTAATGACCTGCTCGGCCGCGGCCTCCAGGTAGGCGTCGATGCGGGCTAGCACCGCCGCCGGCAGCCGGGGGCCGCCGCCCGCGATGCGCCGCTCGTAGCGGGCGTAGTGCGTGATGAGGTGCAGGCTCAGGGCCGCGGTGAGCGACTCGGCGTAGAGCTGCCCTAGGGGGTGCGCGGCACCGGTAGCGGCCAGCAGCTGCCGGCCCAGCTGCGTCAGCAGCCCATCCTCCAGCCGAAACTGGTCACGCAGGGCGAAGTGCGTGAGGTCGAGGCCCTGGCGGGCGCGGGCTTCCAGCAGCGCCGGGCTCAGGTGCAGGTGCAGCACGTCGGCGGGGCCATCCCAAGCCAGGGGGCCATACTCGTCGGCCGGGTACAAGCCGCCATCGCCGTAGCTAAACAGGTCTTCCTCCACCCGGCTGCCAGTCTGCCGCCGCGAGCGCACGGGCTGCGGGCCCTGGTGCAGCAGCAGCAAATGCTCGGCGTGGAAATGCGCGGGCACGGCCATCGCATCGAGCTGAAAGCGCTCTAAGCGCAGTTCGGGGCCAACCGGCGCGGCACTGGCTTCGACGGCCGGGCGGCCGTAGAGCTCGGCGGTGGGCAGGGAGGTGGTAAGGGCAGACATAGGCAAGGCAGCTACTAAGCCAACTCCGTCAGCGGCAAGTTGTTCGGCGGCCAGGCATTCGGTATCACCCGCGCCCTAGGGCAAGCACAGCAACGAGTGCTTGCGGCGCGCAACCTGGTGCTTCAACGTGCCGAGGCTCCGAGGTAACGGAACAGGGAATGGCTAGGTGCTATGGTCAAGCTTCGTTTTTCTTTTTGGCAAAAAACGAGTTTCCATTTTGAAAAAAACCACCTCCTGCTCGGCCTCGCGCCGGGCGGCATTTTTCTTTATCCATAACTCTATCAGCATATTACGCACCACAGCTTAGCTTCTTTTCAGAATCGGCATCTGGCTTGGCATTAGGTAACCATCGCTTACCAACCTGCCTCCTACACCATGCCCATTTTCGATAGCCTGACTAAGGGCGTCAAGGACTTCTTCCTCGAAGAAGAGCCGGGCGCCACCTCCGCCGCGCCGGCTAGCGCCCGGCCGCCGGCCGCCCCGGCCCCGCCGCTGGCGGGCCTCCCGGCGGGCATGACCCAGCCCGAGCAGCGCCACCTCGACCACATTGCCCAAGTGCTGGCCGGCGACGGCCGCGACTTCGGCGCCTTCACCAAAATGGTGAAAAGCCTGGCCGCCAGTGGCCTCAGCGGCCCGCTGCTCTACCAAACGGCCTTCAACGCCTTCGCCGCCGTGACGGGCCAAGACCTGCACTCGCTGCTAGCCTCGGCCGACGAGCTGAGCCAGAAGCTAACCGACGACCGGGCCCGGGTGCAGGAGCGCCACCGCGAAAAAATGGGCGACACGGTGCCGCTGCAAGGCCCGCCCAGCGCCCTAGCCCGGCTGCGCGAGCAGGAAACCCGTCTGCAAGCCGAGGTAACGGCCCTCGGGCAGCAGCTGGCCGACAAAACTCAGCAGCTGCAAGAAGCCCAGCAGCAGCTGCAGCAGGAAAGCGCCAAAGCCCAGTCGGCCCTCGCCAGCTACGAGCTGGCCCACGCCGCCGCCGTGGCCGAGCTAGCAGCCCACCAGCAAGCCACCAAAACCTTTCTACTCAACCACTAACCCTTTCTGAGACTTATGAAAACGCTTCTTGCAGACAACCTCTCCCCTAGCCTGCCCAAGTGGCAGCAGCCCGAAAAAGTGGCCGGCTGGGCGGTGCTGGCGGCCGGGGCCGGCGCCGGCGTGTACTACTGGGGCAAAATCGTGCCCTACCTCGTTGACATCGTGTTCGATAGCGTGAAGCTAGGCATCGGCATCGGGGCGCTGTTCGTGCTTTTTCTGCTGCTCACCAACAAGCGCATTCACGCCGGGCTATGGTACGCCGGGCAGCGCGTTTTGCGGACACTCGCGGGCATCTTCGTCAACACCGACCCCATCGGCATCATGGAGGACTACATCCGCACCACCGAGAAGGAGGCCATGCACATGGAGGCGGAAGTGGGCCACATCGAGGGCGCCCACGAGCTGGTGAAGCGCAAGCTGGCCGCCAACGACCAGCAGATGCGCGAGTACCTGGCCCTGGCCGACTCGGCCACCCGCCAAAACGAGAAGGATGCCGCCGAAGCCTATGCCAGCCGCGCCGCCCAAATCCAGGACTACAACCAGCGCCTGCAGCCCATGGCCCAAACCACGGCCAACGTGAGCGTGGTGATGCGCCAAATCCTGAAAGCCGCCCTGCGCCAGATTGACGGCAGCAAATTCAAGGTGGGCCTCCTGAAAGACGAGTACGAGCTGGTGAAGCGCACCAGCTCGGGCATGCGGGCCGCCATGAACATCCTGCGCGGCGACCCCGACAAGAAGTACTTCTTCGACCTGGCCACCGACCGCGTGGCCGAGGACATGGCCCAGCAACTCGGCCAGATAAAGCAGGCCATGCGCTACTCGCAAGAGTTTGTCAAAGAGATGGATATCAATAACGGCGTGATGAGCGAGAAGGGCCAGCGCCTGCTAGAGAAATACCAGAAAGGCGACTTCAATGCCCTGCTCAACACCCCCGCCAAACCCTCGGCTACTGCCTCGGTAGCCGCCACTCGCAAAGCCACCAACGATGCCTATTCTAGCCTGCTTGATTAGCGGCGGCCTAGCCCTGCTGCTCGGGGCCGCCCTGCTGTAGCGCAGACTTTCAGTCCGCGCGGGTGGGTCGCCCTCCGCGGCAGACCCCACCCCCCGGCCCCCTCCCCTCCGGGAGAGGGGGAGCCTGACGCTCGCCTTCCGACTGCTGACGCCCGCCCCGCCGTAGCTCCCTCTCTCCCGGAGGGGAGGGGGCCGGGGGGTGGGGTCTACCGCGGAGGGCGACCTAACCTACTCAACCACTTAAACCCCAAACTCGCGGACTCACAGAGTCCACGATACTTTACCACTATGACAACCCGCGGTAAAATTGTGCTCGGCGCCATCCTGTTCGCCCTGCTCTACTTTGGCCTCAATAAGCTGATTGCCAGCAATAAATTCTTCAAGAAGGCGGACACCCAATCGGTGCTGCTCAGCTCGATAGAGCTGCCGGCCAGCACCGGTGGCAGCCGCGCCACGCTGGTGGTGCCCCTAGCCCCGCTGCCGGGCACCACCCTGGCCGAGAGCGGCACGCCCATCGTGTGGGAGGTGATGGCCTGGAACTCACAGATGGCCGGCATGCTGGCCAACGGCGGCCCCCGCACTACGCAAGGCTCGGCCCTGGCTGCCAACGGCGTAGACATGCAAATTACCCGCCAGGACGACGTGAGCAAGATGCAGGCCGACCTGGTGAAGAACGCCCTCGACCTGCAAAGCAACCCCGCTACGCCGGGCCTGATTGTCAGCATCATGGGCGACGGGTTGCCCGCCTTCTCGGCCGTGCAGGGCGAGCTGCAAAAGGCCGGCACCCAGCTCCAGATTATCCCCTACTCGGTGGGCAAGAGCTTCGGCGAGGACAAGCTGATGGGACCCAAGGAGTGGCTCGACAACCCCAAGGCGGCCCTAGGCCACACGGTAGCCTGCTACCTGCGCGACGGCGACCACAACATCGCCCTGAAGTGGTGCGCCGACAACGGCTTGAAAGTGAATCCGGACGAGACGACCTACGACCCTGAAGCTGTGAACTTCATGGCCGCTAGCGACTTCCTGGTAGCCGCCGAGAAGTACATCACCGGCCAGCCCGAAAGCCGCCAGAAGGTGGTGAACGGCCGCCGCACCGGCACCACCCAGGACGTAACCGCCGATGCCGTAGCCACCTGGACGCCCGGCGACGTGAACATCGCCAAGCAGAAAGGCGGCCTCGTTAACATCGTGAGCACCAAGGACTACAGCAACCAGATGCCCAACATCATGGTCACGACCAAGCGCTGGTACGACGCCCACCCCAAGGCCGTGAAAGCCCTGATAACCGCCCTGGCCGTGGCCGGCGACCAGGTGAAAAGCCACCCCGAGGCCCTGGCGCGCGCCGCCGACATCTCGGCCCAGGTGTACGGCGACAAAGACAAGCCCGGCGCCTACTGGCTGAAGTACTACAAAGGCACCACCGAGGCCGACCGCACCGGCCAGGTGGTGGAGCTGGGCGGCAGCAAAGCTTTCAATTTCAGCGACAACCTCACGCTCTTCGGCCTCGACAACGGCGGCACCAACATCTACGCCGCCGTGTACAAAACCTTCGGCGACGTGCAAAGCCACCTCTACCCCAAGGAGCTGCCCAGCTATGTGCCCCTCGCCCAGATGCTCGACCTGACGCCCCTGCGTGAGCTGCAAAAGCAGTACGCCGGCAAAACCCTGGCCCCGGCCGAAACCCAGCAGTTTGCCGCCGACGATGAAATCCGCCGTAGCGTGAGCAAGCGCGCCTGGAACATCGAGTTCAACACCGGCCAGAGCACCTTCACCCCCGCCGCCCAGCGCGAGCTCATGCAGCTCTTCGACGACCTGGTGGTGGCCGGCCGCCTCAAAGTGGCCGTGCACGGCTACACTGACAACACCGGCTTGCCCACCGCCAACCAGCAGCTCTCGGAGGCCCGCGCCGAAGCCGTGGCCCACTGGCTCGAAGCCCGCAGCCACAGCGCCTTCCCCCAGGGCCGCGTGCAGGTGTACGCCCACGGCGCCGCCGAGCCGGTAGCCAGCAACGCCACCGAAGCCGGCAAAGCCCAGAACCGCCGCGTGGAAGTAGTGCTGGGTAATTAACCCCACCCCCCGGCCCCCTCCCCGATGGGGAGGGGGAGCCGAGGCAGCACAGGCGCTACCACCCTTTTTTTCTTCGATGCTATCATGCATGCACTCGCCTTTTTCCTCAAATCCAAGCCCGATTATTCGTTAGGCTCCCCCTCCCCATCGGGGAGGGGGCCGGGGGGTGGGGTTGGCGTCCTTTTCACCCCCAATGCCCACCCGCGCCGCACCACCCTGGCCGCGCTGGTAACCGCCCAGGCGCTGGTGCTGCTGGCGCTGTGGCTGTGGCTGCCGCTGCGCCTGTTCCCGAGCCTGAGCGAGGTGCTGCGGGCGCTCGGCGACCTTGTTACCAGCCAAGGCTTACTGCAGGAGCTGTGGGCCAGCCTGACCACTGCCTGGCAGGCCCTAGGGCTGGCCACACTGCTGGCGCTGGGCATCGCCTACCTCACGGCGCTGCCGTTTTTCCGGCCGCTGGCGTTTGCGGCCTCCAAGCTGCGCTACCTCACCCTCACGGGCCTCACGTTTTTCATGGCCCTGCTGCTCTCGTCGGGCCACCAGGTGAAGCTCTCGGTACTGGTGTTCGGGGCCACGGTGTACCTGGTCACGGGCATGACCCAGGTTATCCTGGGCACCACGCAGGAGGAGCTGGACCACGCCCGCACGCTGGGCCTGGGCGAGTGGGGCAGCTTCTGGGAGGTGGTGGTGCGCGGCAAGCTGCCCGACATGCTCGAAGTAGTGCGCCAGAACTTCGCCATCATCTGGACCCTCATCACGCTCGTCGAAACGCTCTACCAGAGCGAGGGCGGCCTCGGCCTGCTGCTCTACAAGCAAAACCGCTACCTGCACCTCGACGGCGTGCTGGCCATCCAGCTGGTGATTCTGGCCCTAGGGGTGGCGCAGGACTATGCGTTTGAAGGTATTAGGCGGACGTTGTTTCCGTACGCGGGGCTGGGGAAGGCCTGACGTTCTACCCCACCCCCGGCCCCTCCCCTCCGGGGGTGGGGAGCCTAATAGCCCTGAAAATTAATTTGCTCTTTATTAAAAACTGCCTGCCGCTGGCACCTGCGCCGCCGTGGCTCCCCTCCCCCGGAGGGGAGGGGCCGGGGGTGGGGTAAACGGAACTACCATGCATCCCCTTCCCTATTCCTACAAATCGCCCCTGCTCACGCTCGACCACGTGTCGATGCGCTACGGCCCTGACCTTATCCTGCGCGACCTCAATGCCCAGGTGCTCGACGTGGTGCGGCCCGGCCTGAGCCAGGGGCAGGTGGTGGGCATCTACGGGCGCTCGGGCATTGGCAAGTCGGTGCTGTGCCGGCTGCTGGCGGGGCTGGCGGCCCCCACCGCCGGCACGGTGCTGGTGGGCGAAGCCCAGGAGCCCGTGCAGGCCGGCATGGTGGGCTACGTGCAGCAGCGATATCCGCTGTTCGGGCACTACACCCTAGAGGGCAACCTGCTGCTGGCCGCCCGCCGCCGGCACCCCGCCGCCGAGGCCCGCGACCGGGTGGCGCACTTCCTTACCCGGTTTGGGCTGGCGGCCCACGCCCGCAAGTACCCGGCCCACCTCTCGGGCGGACAGCGGCAGCGGGCGGCCATTGCCCAGCAGCTGCTGTGCTCCGAGCACCTAATTTTGCTCGACGAGCCGTTTTCGGGCCTCGACGTGGCCATGATTGACGAGGTAAAGCGCCTCATCGTGGAGGTGACGACCCTCGACGAGCTGAACACCGTGCTCATCGTGAGCCACGACATTGCCACCACCACCGCCCTGGCCGACCGCCTCTGGCTGCTAGCCCCCGAGCGCAGCCCCGACACCGGTCAGCTGCTGCCCGGCGCCACCCTCAGTCCCCGCCACCAGTACAACCTGGCCCAGCTCGGCCTGGCCTGGCACCCCGACGTGGAAAGCGAACCCGAGTTCGTCGAGTTCGTGGAGGGCATTAAGCAGGAGATAAGGGGGAGTTAGGGCTTACTTAGCATCACAGTCTCACATCTCATCATTACGCAACCACATGATTGATAACGCAAAATCAGAGATGCTCATTTTGTTCAAAGCAAGTGTCGACGTAGAAAAGCCTAAGCTCGTTACTGGAATTGAAGAAAGTTCCTTTCTTGAATTCAAGAAGTCACTTCATACAAATGGGGAAACTATAGACAAAGCTTACCTATCCTCAATTGCAGGTTTTGCTAATAATGAAGGAGGCACAATTATTTTTGGCATAGACCCTGACACACATGAATTAGTAGGCATAAAAGACAAGTATGAAAATCTTGATAATAGATATGTTAGCACTACAATTAGAAATGGCTTAGATGGAAATATTGATTATATATTTTACACAAATAGATACGTCGGATTGCTAATAGGTTTTTTAACCATAAGTAAAGCCAATAGCAAGCCAGTGCTTGTCAAAGTAGACTCAGGACCAGTTAAGAGAGGCGAGATATATTACCGCTATCCGGCACAAGTTACTAAAATCGAATCTGCTGACCTTAGAAAAATACTAGATGAAGAAGTTCAGAATAGAGTCAATAAATTTATTGAATCGATGCAAAAAATAAAGGATATAGGTATTGACAACGTAGCCTTCGTTAATACTGAGAGCGGAGAAGTTGATTTAGGAAGTAAGAATAATCAAAAGCTTGTATTACATGAGGATACACTTAAGAAACTAAACTTAATCAAACATGGGAAACTAGTAGATAGAGATGGAGCCCCAGCATATGTAGTAAAGGGTGAGATTGAAGTTGAAGCCACAGCAAAACCTGTCTTATCTAAAGAAGCTGATATTTATGAAAGCTTCTTTAATCAAACGTGTGAGCATCCAAACTTAATGCTACAACAACTGACTTTTTCTTCCAGTCAGTATAACCCATTATTTTTTCTTATCTACAAAGCAGACTTAACAAAAACAACTGCTATAGAACTAATAAATAGCATTGAAGGCGCAGACGTTGTTATTAAGACAAAGAACGAAGTTTTAAGAAGAATTGAGCATGATAGTAAAGACGAGCTTTACCAAGAAGGTGTATTGATAACGTCATTACAGCTCCATATTGAAGTTGGAAAAACTCTAGATGAAACAATACAATTGGCATTTGAAAGGCATAATGAGATAAAGCCGTCTGACAAGATAAAGGTTATTCGCACACTTGCATATAATAATTTAATAAATAAAACCAATATTGCTGATGAGTTATATGAAGACCATTTAAAGCGAATAATTGAAGCTTCTAGTCATCTGAGTGCTGACTTTATTATTCAGAACAAAGAATATGTATTAGAACAAGCCAAGAAAATATATTCTCTTATTTCTATAATGAAATCATCTGAAGCAACTCTCATTAGAAAAGTAATTTGCAATATTGACCGTATCTTATACCTCGACAATATCGAAGCCTAACAAATTTTTGATTTATAATCAGTTTCCCTCACCCCCGCCCCAGCGCCTCCTTTATCCCCCCGATGCCGCCGGCGATGTTTTCCAGCTGGGTGAGCACTTGCAGGAGCTGGCCGCTGCTGCTGGTGCGCAGGTTGCGAACGAAGGTGGCCTTGATGTCGGCCCAGCGGGCGGCTTCGGCGGGGGTGAGCCAGCCTAGCAGCTCGCGCAGCTTGAGCAGGTTGGCCTCGGTGCCGCTGGTTAGGGTCTGGGCCTCGCTGGTGTAGTGGGTTTCGAGCAGGGCGCGGATTTCAACTTCGTTCATGATGGGGCGCACCTTCTCGGCCAGCTTGCTCATGTTGCGGTACGAGCCTTGCAGCTTGAAGGGCGGCTCGGTGCGGTAGTCGTTGGCCTGGGCGGCCGAGTGGATGTAGGCCTCGTTTACCCGGAACACCACGTCGCGCAGGGCCAGCAGCTGGCGCAGCACAGCCACGTACTCGGCGATTTCCTCGGGCGAGTGGGCGGCCTCGAAGCTGAGGCCGGTGCTGTCACCGGTTTCGGCCAGGCGCAGCAGCGGGTACACGTCGGCCTGGCTTTTGGCGGCCAGGCGGGCCAGCACGGGGTTGGCTACCAGCGCGTTCTCGACGTAGCTAAGCAGGAAGGCCGCCCGCGTGTCGCCAATGATGTCGCCGAGATTGTAGATGTCGGCGCGGTTGGCCAGCATGTCGGGGATGCGGAATAGCTCGCCCGACTCGGTGTAGGGGTTGCCGGCCATCACCACGGCCACCTTGCGGCCCCGGAAATCGTAGGTTTTGGCCCGGCCCTGGTACACGCCCTCAATCTTGCGCTGGGCGTCGCAGAGCGAGATGAATTTCTGCAAAAACTCGGGGTGGCAGTGCTGAATATCATCCAGATATATCATCACGTTGTCGCCCATCTCGAAGGCCAGGTTGAGCTTGAGCAGCTCCTCGCGGGCGCCCGAGTTGGGGGCCTGGGCGGGGTCCACGCTCGTGACGGCGTGGCCGATGGCCGGGCCGTTGATTTTCATAAAAATCAGCCCTAGGCGGTTGGCCACGTACTCCAGCAGGGTGGTTTTGCCGTAGCCGGGCGGCGAAACCAGCAGCAGCAGCCCCATAAGGTCGGTGCGCTTGTCGGCCCCCGCCGTACCAATCTGCTTGGCCAGGTTGGCCCCGATGAGCGGCAGATACACCTCGTCGATGAGCTTGTTGCGCACGAACGACGCCAGCACCCGCGGCCGGAACTCGCTGAGGCGCAGCTCCTCGGCGGCGCGGGCTAGCAGCTCCTTCTTCTGCGCCTGAAACGCCTCGAAGCGCGGCACCACCGTGCGCGCGTACTGCCCCAACCGGTGCCGAAACTCTGGTAAACCCAGCTCCAGGCGCTGCTCCTGGATGCGCGGGTGCGTGCCCTGGAGGCCGGTGAGGGTTTCGCGCAGGGGCGTGCGCAGCACGCGGGCGGGGTCGTAGGTGTGGGTAGTTAATAGGACGGCGGCCTCTAGGACCCCGGCGCCGTTAGCCCCACCCCCGACCCCTCCCCTCCGGGGGAGGGGAGCCACGGCGGCGCGACCATCTGTATTAGTGCTTTCCGTATGGCTGACGCCCGCAGTCGTCAGGCTCCCCTCCCCCGGAGGGGAGGGGCTGGGGGTGGGGTAGCCTGGCGCGGGCTCAAACGCCCCCAGCCACTGCCGCACCAGCTGGTATTGGGCGGCGGGTTGGTCGGCGAGGGCGGCTACGGAGGCTTCGTAGGGCTCGGTGGCGTTGCGCGCCCCTAGGGCCTGCTGGAAGCGGTCGAGCAGGTCGGCGGCTTCGGCCGAGGTGGTGAAGGTTTCGCCGCGGGTTAGCTCGTAGAACAGGTACTCGCCCGACTCGGCCACCTCCTCCGGGGTGAAGAGGCCGGTATGGCTGGCGAAGGCGTCCATGGCCTGTTGCAGCTCCTGCATGAGGCCGGCAAACTCGCGGGCATCGGGGAATACTTGCAGCAGCACGCCGATGCCGTGCAGCTGCCGCTGCCAGCTGGCGCGCTGAGTTTCGGGGGCGAAGCGCAGCCAGTAGAGGGCCGCGGCGGCGCGGGCGGGCGCGGGGTAGCGCAGCAGGCCCGCCGTGGCGGTGAGGCGCACCAGGGCCGCCAGCAGTAGGGCCGCGTCGGCGTCGTGCACGCCTTTGAGGTAGCCCTCGGCGTAGCGCGGGGCCATAAATTGCTGCACGTAGGCCGCTAGCTCGGGCGGGGTGAGCTTGGCTAATTCGCTGAGGCTGAGCACGGCGGGCGCATCGGCCTGGGCGGGCCTAGGGTGCTCGGCGGCTTGCAGCACCAGCCAGGCCAGGTACTCGGCGCGGTACACGGCGGCGTTTTCCGAGGCCAGGGCTTGCTCCCACACCGGGCGGGCGGCCAGCAGGGCGGGGTCGGTCAGCTTCTGGAAGTAGTTGGTGCACGAGAGGTGGTAGTGCAGCTCGCCGTCGCGCAGCACGATGGTGAGGTCGAGGGGCTGGGTGTTGACGGTGAAGGTGTAGGAACCGAAGCGCAGGGCCTGGCCGCCGTCGGCAAACAGCTCGCTGCGGTCCTTGAGCTGGCGCACGGCGTCCTCGCGCACCGTTTTGAGGCGGCTTTGCAGCTCGTCGGCCTTCACGGTATCCCCTAGGGCCAGCAGGTCCTGCACGGTCTGGCGCACCTTCTCCACCAGCAGGTCGGCGGCGTAGTAGCCGTTGATGTCGGCCACGGTGTCGAGCCGGGCCAGCCGGGTTTGCACCGCCTTGATGATGCGCTCGGCCGACTGCGCCAGGGCCGAGGCGCGCTGGTTGCGGGCTTCCACCAGGCTCACCTTGCGCGACTCGAAGGCCTCCGATACGGCCTCGCGGCGCTCGGCCAGCGTGCTCAGAAACTGGTCGAAGTCGGGGAAGCGGCCTTCCAGCTCCTCCAGCTGCACCAGGAGCTTGGTGCTGTACTCGTCGCACTTGGCGGGCGTGTCGCTCAGGTCGAGGTAGTTGACGAGGGCCTGCTCCAGCAGCTTGAGTTGGGCCGTAAACTCGGCCTGGGCCTCAGTGCCGGCCAGCGCCTGCCGCCGCCTTTTAAGGGCCGCCCGAATCTGGTTGAAGCCGGCGTAGATGCCCGAGATGCTGTCGATGATGCGCGTGGTTTGCGTGGGGTCGTCGAGGGGCAGGTTATTGACCACCTCAATCAGCAATTCCAGCTCGCCGGCCACGGCAGCGGCTTCCTTCTCGCGCTCGGCGGCCTCGGTGGTTTTTTGCACTTTCTCCACCCCCTCGGCAATGGCCTGCACCCGCGTGGCGTAGCTCTTGAGGGCATCGGGCCGCAGCAGGAACTCCACCGTCTGCCCCGCCAGTTGCTGGCTGACTTCGGCCAGGTCGGCGGCGGCGCGTTCGATGGCGGGCAGGTCGGCGTAGCGCAGCTCTTTGAGGGAGATGACTTCGCCGCGGGTGGCGCGCAGCTCGGCCAGCAGGCGCACGTAGTCGTTTACATCCGTCACGTCGGGCAGCCGGGCAATGCGGGCACGCAGCTCGTCGGCCTGGGCTAGCCCGCGCTGCACAGCGTCGGCCGTGCTCTTGCGGATAGCGCGCACTTTATCAAACTCTTCGATGGCGGCCGTGGCCGTCTGGCGTATCTCGCCCAGGGGCTCGGCCAGGGCCTGGGCGGCGGGGTCAGCCAGCCAGTGGTAGGCGTCGGCGAGGGTGGTGGTGCGGCGCACCAGGTCGAGGTAGAGGCCGGCGTAGCTGTCTTCCTTGCCGGCTAGCGTCAGCACCTCCTGCACCTCAGCCATGGCCCGCACTATCTCCTTGTTGCCCAGCTTATAGAGGGCCGATTCCTGGGTCTGAGGCAGCTCGAAGTCGGGGGCCACGTAGGGCGTCTGCCAGATTTGCACGGCGTGGTGCTTCTTGGGCTCGTCGTCGGCCCGAGAATAGCACAATTCCCCATCCTCGAACAGCGCGTAGCCGTGGCAGATGATGGGGTTATCGACCCGCTGGGCAATAAGGTTGTAGGAGAGCAGCAGGTAGGTGCCGTCCTCGCGGTTGTAGAACACATACAGGAAGTCCTCCCCGTTGGGCGAGGCCAACCGCTTCTCGAAGTGCATGTTGCGCAGGCCGTTCTCGAAGAGCTTGCTGGCGCCGGTTTGCAGGTAGAAGCCGTGCGGGAAAATCAGGCCCTGACCATCGGGCAGCAGCACGCAGGCCTCGGCCAGCGCGTCGAGACGCTGGGCGGTGCGCAGCTTGGCGTTGAAGAGGAAGTAGCGGTAGTCGGGCTCCTGATAGGGCTTGATTTTCAGCAGCACCAGATTGTCGAGCACCGCGTAGTACACCTCCGAGTCGTCGAGGGTCTGGTCCTTATCGGCCACCGGCTCGGCCAGGATGCCGCGCCCGGTTTCGGTGTTGTTCTCGACCTTGATAGTGAGGTCGCCGCCGATGGTTTCCACGAATACCTTGTCCTCGATGCTGATGTGGGGGTATTTGCCGGCCACCTGCATGTCGCGGGTGGCGCGCTTCCACACGAACTCCTGCTGCGGCGGGTAGCTGTACTCGTGGTCGCTGCGGTTGTCGAGGTAGCTCAGCGTGTCATTTTCCTCGTCCAGCAGCCACTTAAACGTCTTGATGTCGCTGGCGCTCTTGCCCACCCGAAACACCATGAACAGGTATGGCCCGCGCACCGCAAACTTCACGAACTGCGTGTTCTTGTAGTAGCGGTACAAGTTGCGAAACTCCTCCAGAAACTGCGGGTTTTGCAGCATCTCCAGCCCTAGGGGCTGAAACTCGCGGCCGGCGTACTGGTACACGCCAAACACGTCGCCCAGCTCGGTTTCGGTCTTGAGCCCAATCACCACGTTGAAGCCGAAGATAAACCGGCGGCCCACCGCCACCATGTCCCACGGCACGCAGTTGTTGGTGGTGGTGATGCGGCTGGTGCCCAGCAGGTGCGTATCAATGGCGCCATACACGGCCTTGCGCTCGGCATTGAGCGTTGAGAGGCGGGTTTGGAGGTCGGCGCCGCTGGCCTGCAGGCGGGTGCGCAGGATGTCGTAGGTGCCGCCTTCGAGTTGGGGGGTGGGTTGCATTAGTGCTTGCAAAATAGGTCGCCCTCCGCGGGGCGCCTCACCCCCCGGCCCCCTCTCCTTCAGAGAGGGGGAGCCACGGCAGTCTGGCCGTTGGCTTTGTATCAAAAGACGTCAGGCTCCCCCTCTCTGAAGGAGAGGGGGCCGGGGGGTGAGGCGCCCCGCGGAGGGCGGTCCTAAATCGTCCGCACCGGCTTATCCCCCACCCCCAGCGCCTTGGCCGTGCTGGCCAGCTGCGCCAGGGTGCCGCGGGTTTTGTCGTCGCTGGCTTTGTTCATCAATTGCAGCAGCAGGGCCGATACGCTCAGGTTGCGCATTTCCTCGCTGCTGATGCCGAACTGCTGCACGAACTTGTGCAGGTTGGTCTTGAAGTCGCCGCCGCCGTCGGGGCCGAAGAAGGTGTCCTTCACGGTGCTCAGCACCTCGCTGTTGTGCACGGTGCGGTCCAGGGCCTTGCCCTTGGCGATGGAGCCGATAATCTGGTCGAAGAACATAGTTTCGCCGCCCACGATGTCAATTTTGGCGGCTTTCAGGGCCGCGCCGATAACGTCGGCCTGGGCGGCGGCGATGTCTTTCTGGATGCCGATTTGGGCCAGTTCCACCGACTTCTCTTTGTCAAGGCGCAGCTTGAACTCTTCGTGGTCTTTGCCCACGCCGTCGAGCTTCTTCATGGCGTCGGCCTTGGCCTCGATGCCCTTGGCCTCGACCGTGAACTTCTGCTCGTTGACGGCGGCTTCGGCCAGGCCGCGCTTCTGGTCGGCGGCGGCGCGGGCTTCGACTACGCCGGCTTCGGCCAGGCCTTTTTCGCGGTTTACCTTGGCGGCTACTACGCCCAGCTTCTCGTCGGCTTCGGCCTGGGCGGTGGCTTTGGCCTGGATGGCCTGGGCCTCGGCGGTGGCGGTGAGTTGCAGCACGTTGGCCTGGGTTTCGCCCTCTTTCTGGCGGGCGGTGGCCTTGGCTTGCATCACCTGGGCTTCGGCCAGGCCCACGGCGGCGGCCTTGCTGGCCTCGGCTTCGGCCAAGATGCGCATAGCCTGGGCGCGGTGGTCGGCGGCGGCGCGCTCACCCTCGGCGTCGATGAGCAGCTGCTTGGCGCGGAACTCGGCGGCCTGCTTCTCCATCTCGGCGTTGCCGACGAAGGTGATGGTGCTGGTTTCGTTGGCTTTCTGGGCGGCGGTGAGGGCCACCAGCTTTTCGCGGTCGGCCTGAGCCTGGGCGCGGGTGTCCTTGATGCGCTCCTCTTCCTGCACGGTGGCTTTCTCCACTGTAATGCGCTCGCGGATAATTACCTGGATGTTCTTGCGCTCTTCTTCCAGGGCCTTTTCCTTCTCAATCTGGGCTAGGGCCACAATGCGCTCGCGCTCGTTAGCTTCGAGGGCGTGGGCCTGGGCTACGCGCTCGGTTTCGATGGCGTCGGTGCGCTGCTTGTTGCGCTCGGCCACCAAGATTTGCCGGTCGCGGTTTTGCTCGGCTACCTTCACTTCTTCCTCGGTGGCAATGCGGGCCTTCTCGCTTTTCAGCTTTTCTTCCTGGCGCACCTTCTCGGTTTCGGCCTGCTCGCGGGCCCGGATGCTGGCGATTTCGCGGGTTTGCTTTTCCTGGTTTTCGGCCAACTGCTTTTCCAGCTGCAGGATGGTTTCCTGCGCCTCCACGTTCTGTTTCTTAATGGTTTTCTCCTGCTCGCGCTGAATCTGGTTGGCCTGCATCTTCTGCTGCGAAGTCAGGGCGATAATCTTCTTGATACCCTCCGCGTCGAGAATATTATCTTGATTAAGAGCCGAAAGCGGCGTTTGCTCCAAGTAGTCGATGGCGCAGTCGTCGAGCACGTAGCCGTTGAGGTCGGTGCCGATGATGCGCAGGATTTCCTGCTTGAACTGCTCGCGCGAGTTGTAGAGCTCTATGAAATCGAAGTGCTTACCCACGGTTTTCAAGGCCTCCGAGAACTTGGCATCGAACAGCGCCTCCAGGGCAGCGGGGTCGGAGGCGCGGTGGGCGCCGATGCTCTGGGCCACGTTCACCACGTCATCGTGCGTCTTGTTGACGCGCACGAAAAAGTTTACCTTCACGTCGGCCCGCAGGTTGTCTTTGCACACCAGCCCCTCGCTGCCCGAGCGAGCGATGATGATGGTTTTCAGCTTGATATCCATCACCTCCAGCTTGTGCAGCACCGGCACCACGAAGATGCCGGAAAAGGACACCTTGGTATCGCCCAGGCCGGTGCGCACCAGCGCTTCGCCCTGCACGGCCTTTTGGTACATGCGCGACACGATGGCCAGAAAGCCCAGTATCAGAACGCCCAGGATGACCAATACGGCCCAGGATAGTTGTGCAACCATAAAAGGGGTAGAAATTAATTGATGTATAGAAATGAAAATGTGGTAAAGTAAGCTCAGCCGCAGCGAAACTCCGCTATATCCAGCTATTAGCCAGTACTTCTAGGACGAGTGGCGCGGCTTCGAGCAGCGCCTTTTTCCAAGCGCGGCGCATGAGTGAAGAGTGGGGCCCTAGGGGGTCACGCTGCATAAGGCTCAATCAGGTAGCAGCGGCGCTGCTCGTCGTAGTCGATTACCAGGGCCGTTTCGCCTTTGCGGAGGCTGCCGCGCAGGGCGCGCACGTTGAGCATGAGCGGCGCGCCGTCGATGCGGACGCTGGCCTGGCCCAGGCGCTCGGGGGTGGTGGGCAGCAGCACGGTGCACACCTTGCCGAGGGCACTGGCGGCGCCGGTAGCATCCTGTTCGAGCACGGCAAAGAGCTTCACGAACGGCGTAGTCAGCACCTTGGCTACCAAGAGGCTAGCTAGCCCCAGCGGCAGCAGCAGGGCCAGGCCCAGCAGCAGCGAGGTGTTGCCGGTGTAGTAGTTGGCCAGAATGCTGCCCACCCACAGCGGCAGGACCACGAAGCTCGCGAATAGCATCACCGGCACGCGGCCGATGTTGAAGAACGCCAGCGCCCCGTCGAGCCAGTCGGAGTGGCCGGCGCCGAGGTGGGCGCCATCTAGGTGCACGCCCGGGTGCGCGTCGGCGTGGAAATCTACCGTTTTGAAGTCGAGCAAGCCCACGATGACCGTGAGCCAGTACAGCAGCACCACTACCAGCAGCCCGGTGGGCACCAGGTTGGGCGGCAGCACGGCGGCGCGCAGCAAGTCGTTCATGGGGGGTATATCGGTAGGGCTGGGCGGGAATTACAGGCCGCCTAGGGCCGCGCTAGCCATTGAGGCCGAGCTTGGCTTTGAGGGCGGCCAGCTCCTCGTTGGCCTGGGCTTCGCCGGGGCGGCCAATGGCTTTGTCAATCTCGGCGTCCACACTCTTGCTTTGCTGGGCAATTTCGCCATAGGCCTCCCCTAGGGCCTCCTGCACGGCCACTTTCTCCTTCATGCGCTCGAGCAGGGCCACCGTGCCCGACGAGTCGAGCTGGGCCAGCTGCTTGTTGATGCTGGTGGTAGCGGTGCTCACGGCCAGGCGGGCCTTCAGCGACTTCAGCTCGTTTTCCCACTGGCCGATGGTGGCTTTCAGCTCCTGCACGCGCTGGTCGAGCTGGTTGGCCTGCTGCTCGAAGGTAGCCTGGCTGCTGGCCGCGCGGGTGGCGTGGGTTTCGTTCTCGGCTTTTTTAAGCAGCGCCTCGGTGGCCAGGCGGTCGGCCTCGGCGGCGGGTAGCTCGCCGCGGTGGGCCCGCTGCAACAGGAGCACGGCTTTGCTTTCGTAGTCGGTGGCTTTGGCGCGGTAGCCATCGGCTTCGGTGCGGGCCCGAATGGCGGTGGCCTTCACCTCGGCCAGGGCGTGCAGGGCCTTCTCCTGGTCTTGGCGCAGGTCGCGCAGGCCCTGCTCGGTGAGCTTGATGGGGTCTTCGAGCTGGTTGACGGCGGCGTGGGCTTCGGCCTGCCCTACTTTGAAGAGGCGCTGCAAGATGTTCATAACGCAGAAATAGTGAAAGGAAAACCCGGAAAACTGCGACTACCGCGGGCTTACGGCGCCCTGCGCAACAAACCTAACGCATTATCGCGCAACGCCCATTTCAATTACAGGCCCCTAGGCCAGCCGCTGCGCCTGCTGCACCGCGCTAATGAGGCCCGGCGCATTTTTGAGCGTGGCCAGGGTTAGCTCCTTGGCGGCGCGCTGCCATTCCTCGGGGCTGATATCGCGGGCTTCGTCGCGCAGCAGCTCGGCCAGGGTGTGGAGGGCGTGGGCCAGGGCGTGGTGGCCGGGCCCGGCGGGGCCGCAAGGGGCGGCTTGCAGCGCGGCGTAGGCCGTGTCCCAGTGCGCCCGCAGCTTCTTGCGCCAGGTGCGAAACACCGATTCTTGGATGGGCGGGGATTGCAGGGCCGCGACTATCGCCACCAACGGCAGCAGCCGCGCCGCCGACTCGGCCACGGCCCCATCGAGGCGCTGCCGCCGCTGGCGCACGGCCGCCCTGAACCGCTGGGTGCGCGGCGGCTCGCCCACGCGGCTGGCTTCCGCTAGCTTCCGAAAACGTACTGGCATATCTCTGGCATTGAGGCCACCAAATTAAGCACGACGTTGCACGCTAGTGCACAGGTATTCAGTTTGCCAGCGTGGGGCCCGAACTACGGCAGCTTTAGAACGCTGGTCGTGGGAGCCTAGGCACAAAAAAACGGCCTCACCGCTCCGCGATGAGGCCGTTTTTGGTAAGTGACAACCCTAGATTATAATCGAGAGGTTGGAGTGGCAGATGCCGCAGTACTCCACGGCAATGTCTACTTCTTCGGCCCCTAGGGGACCGGGGTTGTAGCTAAATGGTTCGAGCTGGCCGTGGGCGACGCTGGCAGCCAGGGCTTTTATTTCAGCCATTAGGCAGGTAGTGGTTTGGTTTGAAGCAGGATAAAACAGATTTTTCACGCGGAAACGAGCAGTTGCTTCCTCTAACCACTAGTGGCGCCCTAGGTTTGGCGTGGTAGCTGTACAGCTAAGCTAAACTAAATCGCGTACCTGCCAGAGCGCCGGGCTGCGTTTATCCAAATCATACAGAAAGAATGGCATACCCCACTGATAGAACTTAGCCGTGAGCTTCTGGTCGAGGATATTCTTCCGGTCCTTCTCCGTCACTTTGCGCAGCAGTGTGCTGCGCTGCGGGGCTAGCGGGGTCTCCTCTAAAAAAAGCACTACTTCAATCAGCGGCTGCTGGCTGAGGCAAGCCACCGGCCGCAACGAAGCATTGCCGAGTCGCTCGGCCAGCACCAGACTAGCCAGCGTACCCAGCGTTTTGCGCAGCATCGTCTGCCGAAGCTCCTCGTGGCGCACTGCAATATCGGTGGCAGGGTCACGCTTGCGCTCATCCTTTACCTCGATAAGCTGCAAGCACTTAGACTCGCCCGGTAGCCGGCATACAATGTCCATCCCACGCACCTGCTGCACGCCCTCGCTCAAAATAATCCGCCGGTAAAATCCAGCTGGCTCGCCGCTGGCTGGCTCTGCATCGTGGTCGTATTTTACTGCATACCAGTTGGCCGGAAAATCAAAGGCTAGGTTGTTCTCCTGGATGGTTGGCATAATACTCCCGGTCTTCGCGGATAAAAATTTCCTCTAACTCCTCCGCTTGCTTTAATTCCACTTCCAACGCTACCACGTCGGGCAGATGCTCAAAATTATCGGTGGTAATTACTGTCGTAGCCTTGCCCGGCTGAGCATTTAAACCAAAGTATTTTATCGGCAATGGCTTAGCGTCTTTTTGACGTGAAAGGATATGAAATTCTTTTAGTAAATCTGTGCTATGCGTGGCCAGAATTATTTGAAATCCCTGGCGAGCTAATTCGGCTAAAATAGCGGCGAGTTTTTGGAGAAGCGCGGGGTTTAGGTTAGCCTCGGGCTCGTCCCAATACAGAGTACTTTTTTTAGTGAGACTACCATTCGCAAGCAGCTTCTGCAGCGTACCGAATTTACGAAGTCCTTCAGCCATCATATTAGTTGATACTCGACGCCCACTTTTATCAATTAGCGAGTAAATATCACCTTCTGCCTGTATCTCCCCGCCTATTATATCCTTCAGAGCAGTAATAACGCTATTTTTTTCTAAACTACGAAGCGGTAAAAGCCTAAGTTGATTAAGTAAATCCAAGTAATTTTTTTCTACCGGAATAATTAATTGCTCTATTGTAGGTAGTATCCAACTAAGTGTAAGCACGTCTCTTGCTGGAATAAATACAGGTTTCGCTATCAGGGCTTCATTTTCAAGCGCACTATCTACTTTTATGCCCGCCGAGCCAACATAAGCTTGAATTGTTGCCGAAGCAATTTCTATTAAAACGCCTCTATCTGTTTCAAATTTCACATCAATTTCTGCTTCACCTTCTCCTCCCCACCTAAAAAGTTGAATCAGCTGAGCTACCGAAAAAATACGACTGAGTGAGACGTCTTGCATCTCAGCCCAAGCCGATGAAATAGCCCCAAGCGATGATTTAGAAACAGAACCGTATCGTTTATTTATATCATACCTAGTAGTTTCTACCGCATACCCCACCTTCAGCACGTGGCTCTTCCCGGTCCCATTGGTACCAACAAGCACATTTAGCCCCGGCCCAAACTCAAATTCGGCATCGGCAAAGACAGTGAAATTCTGTAAATGGAGGCGTTTTAGCATAGTTCAAAGATAAACTACTCAAGCCCCGGCGCCTTGCGAATGCCACCGGAGATATTCACTAGCTGACTGAGGGCACGGAGCCACTGGTGCGCAGGTTGCGGGCGAAGCCCTAGGGCCGCACCATGTGCACGTGCGGAATGCCGTCCTCCAGGTACCCTTCGCCTTCCACCACGAAGCCGAAGCTCTGGTAGAAATCCAGCAGGTACTGCTGTGCCCCAATCTTGATGGGCTGCGCGCCAAACTGCGCTTCGCACTGCGCGATGGCCTCGTGCAGCAGCTGCCGCCCTAGGCCCTGCCCGCGGTGGCGCGGCGAGGTCACGACCCGCCCGATGCTGGCTTGCGCGTAGCTGCGCCCGGCCTCGAACAGGCGGGCGTAGGCGGCTAGCTCGCCCGCCTCGGTATGGCCCAGCAGATGCAGGGCGGCCTGGTCGTGCCCGTCGATGTCTTGGAAAGCGCAGGTTTGCTCTACCACGAATACTTCGCTGCGCAGTTGCAGCAGGGCGTAGAGTTCGGCCAGGGTGAGGGCGGCGAAGGGCTTGGTGATCCAGCGAATGGGTGTGGTCATAGGACCGCGAAAATAGTGGGGTAGCCGCGCCCTAGGGTACGGCCGGCCGCTTATGCCTAGCCGACCTACCCATCTCCTACCTTTGGCTTCCTAACCTAAGCCACTAGCAAAGTGCCCACCGGAACCCTGCTCCTCATCGACGACGAAGCGCGGCTGCGCCAGCTGCTGGCCCAGGTGCTGGAGCTGGAAGGCTACACCGTGCTGCAAGCGCCGGATGCCTACCGGGGCCTAGGGCTGCTGGGGCAGCACGCCCAGGAGGTGCTGGTGGTGCTCAGCGACGTGAAGCTGCCCGATGCCCACGGCGTCGATTTGCTGCCCCGCTTCAAGGCGCTGGCGCCCGAGGCCGAGGTGGTGCTGCTCACGGCCTACGGCACCATCCCCGACGGGGTGCGGGCCATGAAGCAGGGCGCCTTCGACTACCTCACCAAGGGCGATTTTGAGCAGCAGCTGGTGGTAGTGGTGGAGCGCGCCGCCGAGAAAGCCCGCCTGCGCCGCCGCGTGGCCGAGCTGGAAAAGCGCATGAGCCAGGGCCACACCTTCGACAGTATGATTGGCGAGGCGCCCGCCCTGCGCCGCGCCCAAGCCCTGGCCCGCCAGGTGGCGCCTACCGACAGCACGGTGCTGCTCGAAGGCCCCACCGGCGCGGGCAAAGAGCTATTTGCCCAGGCGCTGCACCAAGCCAGCGGGCGCAAAAGCAAGCCCTTCGTGGCCGTCAACTGCTCGGCCTTCCCCAAGGATTTGCTCGAAAGCGAGCTGTTTGGCTATAAGAAAGGCGCCTTTACGGGGGCGCTGGCCGACAAGAAGGGCCTGCTGGAAGAAGCCAACGGCGGCACGCTGTTTCTGGACGAAATCGGCGAGCTGGAGTTGAACGTGCAAGCCAAGTTCCTGCGGGTGCTGGAGTTGCAGCAGTTTACCAAGCTCGGCGACACCAAGCCGACCAAGGTGGACGTGCGGCTGGTGGCCGCCACCAACCGCAACCTTAAGCAGGAGGCCGCCGAGGGGCGCTTCCGGCCCGATTTGTACTACCGCCTTTCGGTGTTCACCATCGTGGTGCCGCCGCTGGCCGACCGCCGCACCGACGTGCCGCTACTGGCCGCGTTTTTCTTGCAGCACTTCGCCGCCCGGCTGGCCAAGCGCCTGCCCGGCTTCGAGCCCGACACGCTGGTGCTGCTGCAAGCCTACCCCTGGCCCGGCAATGTGCGCGAGCTGAAGAACGTGCTGGAGCGCGCCGCCATCCTGGCCCCGGCCGGCGAGCTGCTGGCCCCCGCCTACCTGCCCGACGAGTTTCACGCCGGCACCAGCCCTAGGCCCCCTGCCGACGACGAAAGCCTGCGCGGCCTCGAAGCGCGCCACATCCGCCGCCTGATGGGCGAGCTGCTGGGCAACAAGCCCGAAGTAGCCAAGCGCCTGGGCATCGGTCTGACGACGCTCTACCGCAAGCTGCAGGAGTACGGGGTGGAGTGAAGCAGTAAAGGCGGTCATGCTGAGCGCAGCCGAAGCATCTCTACCGAACAACGACACCCCAGGGGGCGTGGTAGAGATGCTTCGGCTGCGCTCAGCATGACCGCTTTTCAATTCAATTAATATATACGGAATCGTAGCCTAGGGGCAATGTTGGGGTAATACGAGCGCGGGAATTTTGCCGGCTAATTCCAGCTCCATCCCCTGTAAAATGCCTAAGCACTACCCGCTGCTAGCCCTCCTCCTTGGCACCGCCGCCCTGGCCAGCTGCCAGAAGGATGTCGACGCCCCGGCCACCGCCAGCTACCCCGCCTACGCCGAAGCCTCGAACCCCAAAACCTTGGCCACCGCCCCCAACGGCACGGTGCTCTACAACGGCGGCTTCGGCTCGGCCCTGGCGCCCGACCCCAGCGACCCCACCGTATTCTACCTGCTCACCGACCGTGGCCCCAACGCGGCCGGCGTGGCCCCCAACTCCATCGTGTTTGGCAAGGCCGATTTCACGCCCCAGATTGGCAAGTTCCGGCTCAAGGACAACCAGCTGACGCTGGAGCAAACCATCCTGCTGAAGAACTCGGCCGGCCTGCCCCTCACCGGCCTGCCCAACCCCGCCGGCCAGGGCAGCACCGGCGAAACCGCCCTCGACCTGAGCGGCAACGCCCTCGGCACCAGCGCCGACGGCATCGACTCGGAAGGGCTGGTGCTGGCCCCCGATGGCACGTTCTGGATTAGCGACGAGTACGGCCCGCATATTGCGCACTTCGACGCCACCGGCAAGCAGCTCGAGCGCATCAACCCCTTCGGCACGGGCCAGGGCGGGCGCACGCTGCCGCTGGTGCTGGCCCGCCGCCGCCCCAACCGCGGCATGGAAGGCCTCTGCCTCACGCCCGACGGCAAAACGCTGGTGGGCCTCATGCAGTCGCCGCTCTACAACCCGTCCTCCTCAGCCGTGAGCGGCTCCACGGTGCTGCGGGTGGTCACGTTCGACCTGGCCAGCGGCGCCACCAAGCAGTACGCCTACTTGATGGAAAACGCCAGCCTAACGGGCTGCAGCGAAATCGCGGCCATCAGCGGCACCACCTTCCTGGCCTTGGAGCGCGACGGCCTCTACGGCGGCGACGCCAGCAAGCCGGCCGCCCTCAAGCGGGTGTACAAATTTGACCTGGCCGGCGCCACCGACATCTCGGATGCCAGCAACGCGGCCGCCGGCAAGCTCTACAATGGCCAGACCGTGGAGCAGCTCAAAGACCAGGCGGGCCTGGCGGCGGCCGGCGTGGTGCCCGTCACCAAAACGCTGGTGCTCGACCTGCTGGGCTCGGCCATTTCGCCGGTGTACCCGCACGACAAGGCCGAGGGCCTGGCCCTCCTCGGCAACGACGTACTGGCTATTTCCAACGACGACGATTTTGGCGTGGTGGATAACGGCAGCAATGGCTTCGCGCCCAAAATTTTGCCCGCCACCGGCAAGGTCGATGTCAATCGCATCTATTTTGTGAAGCTCGATAAAGCCCTGCGCTAAGCAGTACAGCTAGTAGGCCAACAAAGAAGGCCGTCAGGCTGAGCCCCGCGAAGCATCCCTACCGAACGGAACTCCTAGAGACGCGGTAGAGATGCTTCGCGGGACTCAGCCTGACGGCTTTGCTGCACCTGGTTCCACTTGAACCCTAGCCCCCTACGCGCCCGCTGGCTTACGCTCGATATAGCCGGTGCGGAAGTAGTGATTGGGCTTCAGGTACACCACGCCCGCTTGCAGGTCGAGGAAGGTGTTGAACCGCTTCAATACCTCGTTGCCCAGGATGTGCAGGTGCTTGTTTTTGAAGAGCTTACTGCCAGTCAGCTGCTGGACAGGCACGTTCTTGAGCTTGAATTTTCCGAGCTGCAAAACGGCCAGGTTTTTCGTGAGCACCGGAATTTCGTTGCCCTGCGCCCCGTGCATTACCACCTTCTTTATCAGCGGCATCTGGTCCGTTGGGAAGGTGCTCTGCTTTAGTAGCTCGTCGTCCAGCATGGCCGTGCGCTGGTAGCCGCTATCGAATAAAAAGGAGGCGGTGTTTACCACGCCGCTCTGCTTCAGCGCGCCGGTAATCAGCAGCAAGTCCTTTTCAAACGCAAGGGGCAGCTTGGTGTAGCGCTTACTCTCGGCTACGCTGGGCGGCAGGGCAGCGTGCACAATCAGCAGGTTCTTGTCGTAGTCCAGCTCCACAACTTTGCCCTTAAACAAGTCCCAGCCGAAGCGGCCATCCGTTTCGTGCGCCGTCAGCTCGGCGTCGTAGACTTTGGTGCGGTAGGTAGTCGCGCCGATTTTCAGGTCGTACACCGTGCTGTAGAGCGTGGGCGCCGACTTGAGCTTGTGTTGCCGCACGCTATTTATTAGCACCAACTCCGTGGTGCCCGTGTCGAAGTTCAGGTTTAGCGTATCCGCTTTGTTGAATACCGCCCGCACGTACATATTATTTTGCGCGTTCATTTTGAAGGGAATCGTATCGCGCAGCACATTGGGCTGAGCTGCTCCCTGAAAAGCGAGGTGCAGCAGAACAATCAGTAGCAGGTGTTTCATGGTGTATGCGCTTAAGGAGAAAACAGCTACGGCCCCTGTGCTGCTCGTAGCGCAGGCTACGCCAGCACCTAACCCTCCTAGCTCTGTGCGCAAAGTAAATGGCTGGGCTGATGCTATTGATAGCGTTTAGCATGTAAATCTGTTTTTTACGCGCCGTTTCAACTACCCTCAACGTGAAGTATTTGCTCCTGCCATTCCTGCCATTCCTGCTGCTCCTGCTCGCCTTGCCGGCCCTGGCCCAGCAGCAGCTGGTGGTGCTGGGCGTAGCGCAGGACGGCGGCTACCCCCAGGCGGGCGCCACCGGCGAGTACGCGGCCGTGGCGCTGGGCTTGCGCCAGCGGCAGCAGGTGGTGGCCCTAGGGGTGGTGGACGAGGCCGCCCAGCAGAAATTCCTGTTTGAGGCCACGCCCGACCTGCCGGCCCAGCTCTTTGCCCTCAACCAGTACCTGCCCACGCCGGGCACGCTGCCTACCGGCATCTTCCTCACCCACGGCCACATCGGGCACTATACGGGGCTGCTGCACCTGGGCCGCGAAGCGCTGGGGGCCAGCGCCGTGCCCGTGTACGCCATGCCGCGCATGGCCGACTTCCTGACCCGCAACGCTCCCTGGAGCCAGTTAGTGGCATTGCGCAACATTGCCCTGCAGCCGCTGGCGGCCGGCCAGGCGATGGTGCTGAACCCCAAGCTGCGCGTGACGCCCTTCCTGGTGCCGCACCGCGACGAGTTTACCGAAACCGTGGGTTATGCTATTCAGGGTCAGCATAAAACGGCCATTTTCATCCCCGACATTGATAAGTGGAGCCGGTGGGACCAGCGCCTGCCCGAAGTCATCAAACACGCCGACTACGTGCTGCTCGACGGCACCTTCTACCGCAACGGCGAAATTGCGCGTGACATGGCCGAGGTGCCCCACCCCTTCGTGGAAGAAACTCTGCGCCTGCTGGCCGACCTGCCCCCTAGGGAGCGCGCCAAGGTCTACTTCCTCCACCTCAACCACACCAACCCCTTGCTCGACCCCGGCAGCGCCGAGCGGCGCGAGGTGCAGCGCCTGGGCTTTCACGTGGCCAGCGAAGGCCTGGAGCTACCGCTGTAATGGCCGGGCCGCAAAAACGATAAGTAGGTTCTGAATGGTACGCTACGGCTGTCATGGCGAGCTTGCGAAGCAATCGCAATCCGAACAACGCTCTAGGGTCTCGTCTGGGTTGCGATTGCTTCGCAAGCTCGCGCTGGTAGTGTAGCGTAACGTTGAAACGATATGTCTTTAAAAACGCAGATTCGCCTGGGCGTTTTCATTATGCTGGGCCTGCTCCTGAGCTTGGGCAGCTACGTGGTGTTCACCATTCACCAGCTTGAAAGCGAGGCGCCGCCGGTGCAGGCGGCCAATGCGCGGCTGGCCCAGCAAGCGGTCTTCTTGTTTTTGAGCATTAGCACGCTGCTGGGCATCACGCTGATGGTGCGCCTGCCGCGCCTGGTGACGCGCCCGCTGCACCGCCTCACGGCCGATGTGGAGCGCGTGGCAGGGCCGGGGCCGGCTACGCGCGTGGCGGTGGTCAAAAACAACGAGGTGGGCACCGTGGCCGCCGCCGTCAACAGGGTGCTGCGCCAGGCCGAAGACGAGCGCCGCGCCACCCTGGCCGAACTGATAACCCAGCAAAACCGCACCAATAGCCTCGTGCGCGGCCTCGACGAGGGCCTGCTGCTCATCGACCAGCACGGCCTCGTGGTGCTGGCCAACCCCGTGGCCTGCCAGCTGCTGGGGCTGCCGGCGCCGGCGCTGCTGGGCCAGCCCGCCGCCCAGGTGGCCGCCCACTGCCCCATGCTGCACGAGTGGCTGCAAACGCTGGCCGCCCTCGAAGCGGCCTGGGCCACGCCCGACCCCGCCGACGAGGCGGCCCTGCTGGAGGCGGGCGGACCCATCTTCACGGTGCGGCCCCACGGCGAAAATAAACACTACCAACTCAGCATCAGCCCGGTGCAGGAGTACAACGAGCAGCTAGAGCGGGCCGTGCCGGCCGGGCACGTACTCTGCCTACGCGACGTGTCGGTGTTCAAGAACCTCGACCAGGTGAAATCGGAGTTTCTGGCCACCGTGAGCCACGAGCTGAAGACGCCGCTGGCCAGCATCAACCTCAGCCTGATGCTGATGCGCGACGAGCGCCTAGAACCCGAGCGGCGCCAGGAAATTGCCGACGGCATTCGTTCGGAAACGCAGCGGCTGCTGGGCATGGTGGGCCAGCTCATTGAGGTGGCGCGGCTCGACGCTGGCAAGCAGATTCAACTGCGCCTAGGGCCGGTGCCGCTGCCCGAGGTGGTGCGCTACGCCACCGACACGGTGCGCGCCCAGCTCACCGACAAGCAGTTGCAACTGCACGTGCAGCTGGCCGAGCCGCTGCCCGCCGCCCTGGCCGACGTGGAAAAGACCACCTGGGTGCTCATCAACCTGCTGGCCAACGCCATCCGCTACTCGCCCCACGGCGCGGCGCTCACGGTGCGGGCGGTGCCCTGGGGCGAGATGGTGCAGGTAAGTGTAGAGGACGAGGGCCCCGGCATTGCCAAGGAGCACCACCAGCGCATTTTTCAGCGCTTTGGCAGCCTAGGGGCGCCGGGCGGCGGGGCACCGGCGCGGGGCAGCTCGGGCCTGGGGCTCAGCATCTCGCGCGAGTTTATTACGGCCCAGGGCGGGCAGCTGTGGGTCGAAAGCCAGCCGGGGCACGGCAGCTGCTTCACCTTTACGCTGCCAGCGGCCGCGTAAAGCCCGCCTGCGCGAGCGCCGCCGGGCCGCGGTGCTGGCACTGGCTGAGCCAGGCGGTGAGGGCACCCTCCTCGGCAAAAAACGCCGCGCGGTGCCCGGCACTGGGCGGCGCATCGGTGGGCGGCACGGCGCTGCTCAGCCCACTTGGCAGCTGGCGCAGCAGCTGCGGCGAGAGCAGGTAGCCCAGGTACACGGGGGCCGCCAGGGCACCAGGCAGCTGCGGCAAGAACTTGTCGGTCAGCCACTGCCGGGCTTCGGCTTCGGCGGCGTTGCAGCCCCGCAAATCGACCTGCCAGTAGGGGCAGCCCACGGCCACGGCCAGGGCCAAAATGGCGCGGTAGCCTACCCGAAACTCGGCGCCCGATACCGGCCGCCGCCAGCGGCACACGAGCAAGTGCAAATCGGGCCGGTAGGTGAGGGCCAGAAAATCGGGGACGGCGGCGGGGGTGAAGGGCGTCATGGCAAAATCAGTGGCAGTAGTTTTACTAGCTAATGGCCGGCGCGCCCCAAGGGGCGGGCCGGGTCGTGTTCACGTAGTTTTCCCCCATCCAGTGCAGTCTGACTCGTTGTTCGTTGGTAAGTTTAGCGGCCTTGTAAAAGCATTGCATGAAGCCTGGTTTACCAGCCTTCACCCTAGCCAGAGTCCAAAACTGCCCCTAGGGTGGCACGCCGGCCGGGCGCGCTCGGCTAATCCGGTGGTTCAGTCGGCCAAGCGGGCGGTTTCTTCGCGCGCCGGCCGGGCGCCGCTGGCCGGCGCGGGGCGCACCCTGGGCGGCCAGTCGGGGCCGACGTATTCGGCGGCCTTGCTTTTTATGCTGCCGCTCGTTTTGGCGGGGCCAGCTGCCGCGCAGCTGCCCGCTTCGCCAGCGGCCCCGCCGCCCACCCGCCCCGCCGCTTCTTCTGCTACCGCGCCCGTGCCCGATTTCTCGCCCGCCCAGTACCCCGTTTATGCCGGCTCCGACCTGGGCCTGACTTTTGAGGCGCGCACCGGCGCGGGCACGCTGCGGGTGTGGGCGCCCACGGCCACCGCGCTGCGCCTGCGCCTGTACGCGGCCGGCAGCGGCGGCAGCCCTAGGGCCACCCACGCCCTCCAACGCGGCCCCCAGGGCACCTGGGTGCTGCGCCTGCCGCCCGGCACCAGCGGCTTTTACACGGTGCAGGCTACTATTGGCCAGCGGGTGATGGCCGAGGTGTGCGAGCCCTACGCCCGCGCCGTGGGCGTAAACGGCCGCCGCGCCGCCTGGCTCGACCCCAGCCGGGCGGCGCCGCCCGGCTGGGCTCAGGACCGCCGCCCGCCCCTCGCCCACCCCACCGACGCGCTAATCGGCGAGGTGAGCGTGCGCGACTTGTCAGCGGCGGCTAGCGCGGGCATCCAGCACCGGGGCCAGTACCTGGGCCTCACCGAGCGCCACACCAGCGGCCCTGACGGCGTGAGCACCGGCGTGCAGCACGCCCTGGACCTGGGCGTGACGCACCTGCACCTGCTGCCCACCAACGACTTCGCGGCCATCGACGAAGCCCGCCCACCCAGCCCCGACCGCTACAGCTGGGGCTACGACCCGCTCAACTACTTCGTACCCGAGGGCAGCTACGCCACCGATGCCCAAGACCCGGCCGTGCGCATCCGCGAGTATAAGCTGCTGGTGCAGAGCCTGCACCAGCAGGGCCTCGGGGTCATTGCGGACGTGGTGTTCAACCACGTGGCCGACGCGGGCACCAGCGCCTTCGAGCAGCTGGTGCCGGGCTACTACTTCCGCCACACTGCCGATGGTAAGCTCTCGAACGCCACCGCCTGCGGCAACGAGGTGGCGTCGGAGCGGCCTATGGTGCGCCAGCTCATCGTGGACTGCGTAAGCTACTGGGCCCGCGCCTACCACGTCGATGGCTTCCGCTTCGACCTCATGGGCGTGCTCGATATGGGCACCATGCGCGCCGTGCGCCAGGCGCTGGATGCGGTGAGCCCCCAGCTGCTGGTGTACGGCGAGGGCTGGGCGGCTGGCCCTAGCCCCCTGCCCGAAGCCCAGCGCGCCGTGAAGGCCAACCTGCCCCAGCTGCCGGGCATCGCGGCGTTTGGCGACGAGCTGCGCGACGGCGTGAAGGGCCACTACGCCCGCCAGGCCGAGGGCGGCTTCGTGGGCGGCCAGCCCGGCTTGGAAGAGAGCGTAAAGTTCGGCATCGTGGGCGCCGTGCAGCACCCGCAGCTTGACTACCAAAAGGTTAATTACAGCAAAGCGCCCTGGGCCACCCAACCCGGCCAGGCCCTCAACTACGTAGCCTGCCACGACGACCGGGTGCTGTGGGACAAGATGCGCGTAGCCCACCCCACCGCCACCGAGCAGGAGCTAACGCAGATGGACGCCCTGAGCAACACCATCGTCTTCACGGCTCAAGGCATCCCGTTTTTGCCCCTAGGCGACGAGTTTCTGCGCACCAAAAAGGGCGCCAGTAACTCCTACAACCTGCCCGACAGCATCAACGAGCTGGACTGGGCCTTGAAGGCTAAAAACCGGGCGGTGTTTGCCTTCTACCAGCAGCTGCTGGCTTTGCGCAAAGCGCACCCCGCCTTCCGGCTGCGCACCCAGGCCGAGGTGGCCCAGCACCTGGTTTTCCTGCCCGGCGCGCCGGCCGGCACCATCGCCTACCAGCTGCGCGCGCACGCGGGCGGCGACGCCTGGCAAACCATTACGCTGGTGTTTAACGGCCTGCGCCAGGCCGCTACCGTGCCGCTGCCCGCCGGCCAGTACCAGGTAGTGCTGCGCGGCCTAGGGGTCGATTTGCTGGCCAAGGAGGCCCTAGGGGTAGCTGCCGCGGGCATCAGCGTGCCCGCCTGCTCGGCGCTGATTTTAAAGCAGTAATAGAAGCCGGTGAAGACGGTCATGCTGAGCTTGCCGAAGCATCTCTACCGCGCCGCCTGGATTGTTCGGTAGAGATGCTTCGGCTGCGCTCAGCATGACCGCCAGTTTTACTGCACTGCTAATGCTGGAGCTGAATCTGTTGCGGAGCTTCCTTCCTGCGCCGATACGAAGGCCACGATATTCTTAATATTCTGGTCAGTAAGGTTAGGGAAAGCGGGCATCTGCTGCTTACTGTAGTCGCCGTAAAGTCTCACGGCGTACTCGTCGCCGCTGGCAATAACCTTGGCCGAGTTATGCACCCAAGGGATAATCCAGTTGATGGAGCGGCGCTTGGTAATGCCCGCCAGTGCGGGTCCTACCACCTTCTCATTCACGGCGTGGCACTGGGCGCAGTTGCTTTTGAAGAGCGCATCGCCGGCCGCAATGGCGGCGGCTTCCTGCGGGTTGGCCGGCACGTAGGCCACGACCGTCGCCCGTAACGAGTCACCCATTCCAGCTTTACCCAGGCTATCAATCGGCATCGCCGCTGTTTCCTCGGTTGGTGCGAGCTGCACTAAGCCGCCGGCGCTGAGGGCCACAAAGCCAAGCAGTAAAACAATGAGCCCCATGCTAACGGCCAGGGCAAAGCCGGAGTAGTTGGTACGCATAGCGCGGGCTGGCTTCGCTAGTGACAGCCAGGCCACAAGTACAACCAGCGGCCGCGCTTTTTGCTTACTGCCGAAGGAATATTTTCATCAAAAAATCACTGTTTTTTACTGCACCTGCCGGCCCTTCCAGCGGTAGCCGCCGGCCCCGCGCCCGGCCAGCCCCACGGCCAGCGCGTAGGGCGCATATAGCAGCTGCAGGGGCAGTAGCCACGCCAGCCAGCGGCGGCGGCGCAGCAGGCCCAGCACCGGCCCCAGCAGCCAGGCATCGGCGGTTAGCTTGAGCACCCAAGTGGCGGCCACCCAGGGCCGCAGCGCCGGCCAGGCCAGCCCTAGGGCCAGGCCCAGCGCCAAGGCCACGTTGGTGCCCAGCACCAGCAGGGCCAACTGGCGCGGGGCGGCCGGGCGGTAGTGCGGGTACTTGCTGGCCCAGCGCACCCGCTGGCGCAGCAGGGCCCCGAGGGTAGCCGGCGCGGGCGTATCGACCACGGCGCGGGCGTCGGCCAGAAAGCGGATGCCACCGGGGTAGCGCTGGTGCAGCTTGTGCAGCAGAAACTCGTCGTCGCCGCTGGCCAGGCGGGCATTGTCGGCGTAGCCCCCCACCGCGTGGAAGCTGGCGCGTCGAAAAGCCAGGTTGGCGCCGTTGCACATGGTGGGCCGGCCCCGCCCGATGCAGCCCGCCCCCACGCCCATCAGCCCCGCAAACTCCAGTGCCAGCAGCCCGTCAAACCACGCGCCGCCCGGCGTGAGGCGCACCGGCCCGCTGATGAAGTGAATGGGTGAATGCTTGAAGGAGTGAGTTTGCAGCAAGGTAGCGTAGGCGGCCAGCCAGCCGGGGCCGGGGCGGCAGTCGGCGTCGGTGCACACCACCCAGGGCGCGCGGGCCTGGGCTTCGGCGGCCGTGAGGGCGGCTTTCTTGCCCGCGTGGCCGGGCGGCAGCTCTACGAGGCGCAGGCTGAACGGCGCGGTGCGGGCCACTTGCGCCACCACGGCCGCCGTGGCGTCGGTGGAGTGGTCGTCGGCCACAAGCACCTCGAAGCAAGCGGGTAGCAGCGACTGCGCCCCTAGGGCCGCCAACAGCGTGGGCAGCGCATCGGCCTCGTTGCGGGCCGCCACGAGCACCGAGAAAAGCAGCTCCTGGCCAGCAGAGTTGCCTTCAGCTTGGGGCGCGTCATCGCCTTGGCGCTCACCCCACCCCCGGCCCCTCCCCTCCGGGAGAGGGGAGCCTGACGAGTTCAGTACCGCGCCGCCGTGGCTCCCCTCTCCCGGAGGGGAGGGGCCGGGGGTAGGATTTGGCGCCCAGGTGTGGGTTGCAAACCCAACGCCTGCGTCAACTTGTAGCTTCTTGAAAGCCGCCCGCAGCCAGGCCCACACGCCGGCGTAGAGGGCCGCTACCAGCAGCAGGCTGCCGCCAATCAGCGCGGCCATGCTAGCGGCGGCGCTTTGCGCGCAGCACCCGCAGGCCGGGCAGCAGCAGCAGCCCCAGCGCGCTCGGCAGCGCAATGTTAAGCACCCACAAACTGAGGCTGGCGCTGAGCACCGGCAGTGCCGGCTCACCCAGCAGCCCGAAGAGGTGGGTGGCCGTCAGCTCGCGCACGCCCACGTCGGCCAGAGCATTGAGCGAGGGCACCAGCGACTTGAACAGGAACGTGCCCGCCACCGCCGCCAGCGCCGGCCCCAGGGCCCCGCGCACCCCGTAGGCGTGCAGCAGCAACAGAAACTGCCCGCAAAACACGGCGTAGCGCGCGCCCGACAAGGCCAGCACCGCATGCAGCTCGCGGCTGGTGTAGGTGGGCATCACGGCCAGGTAGCGCCGGAAGCGTCGCAGCGGCCGCACCAGAGCCAGGGCCGCCAGCAGCAGGCGCGTGCGGTAGAGCGGCAGCAGGGCCAGGGCCGCCCCTAGGGCCCCCGCCACCAGCACGCCCGCCTGCGCCGCCGGGTAGCCCGCTAGGTAAAACCGCAGCGCGAAGTACAGCAGGCCCGCCCCGCCCGCCAGCACCGTGGCCACCAGCTGCGCGTAGCGCCCCAAAAACACGGCCCCCACGGCATCGAGCCGCCGCCGGCCGGGCAAGGTCAGGATGCGAGCGGCGTAGTCGCCCACCCGGTTGGGGGTGGCGAAGCCCAGCGTGAGGCCTAGCAGCACCGCCCGCAGGCTGCGCCCAAAGGAGTGCCTAGGGCTCAGGTGGCTGGCCAGGCGCTGCCACTTCCAGGCTTCGAGGCCCCAGTTGAGGGGCACCAGGGCCAGGGCCGCCAGCACCGGGCCGCGCCCCGCGCCGCCCAGCGTGGCGGCCACCAGCTGCTGCCAGGCCCGCGCCGTGTCGGGCGCGGTAAACACCGAGCGGTAAAGCAGGCCTAGGGTGAGCAGCGTGAGGCCTAGCTTGGCCCAGCCCACCCAGGCGGTGCGGCGGGGGCGCCGGGGCGGTGGGGCGTAACTTTGCGTGGTATGGCCGCCCCGCGCACTCCCGCCCCCCTCGCCCCGCGGCAGCCGCCCGCCGAGAAGATTATCATGGGCGTCGACCCCGGCACCCAGATTCTGGGCTTCGCCCTCATCGAGGTGCGCGGGCAGCGCGTGGACGTGCTCACCTACGACGTGCTCAACCTGAAGTCGCTCGGGACCAACCATGCCGTAAAGCTAAAGCGCATCTTCTCGCGGATGCTGGAGCTGATTGACGAGTACCTGCCCGACGAGCTGGCCATCGAGGCCCCCTTCTTCGGCGTCAACGTGCAGAGTATGCTCAAGCTGGGCCGGGCCCAGGGCGTGGTCATTGCCGCCTGCCTCTCGCGCGATATCCCATTCGTGGAATACGCCCCTACCAAGGTAAAGCAGGCCGTTACGGGCTCGGGCTCGGCCGATAAGGAGCAGGTGGCCCGCATGCTGCGCCAAACCCTGGCGCTGCCGCCCGTAGAGGAAGCCCCCAAGTTTCTGGACGCCACCGATGCGCTGGCCGTAGCCCTGTGCCACCACTACCAGCAGGGTAACAACGCCAAGGCGGGCACCAAAAGCTGGGACAAGTTCTTGGCCGACAACCCCGCCCGGGCGCTGGCCACCACCGCCAAGCCCGCCCGCCCCGGCGCCAAAACCCCGCGCTAAGCAGTCCAACTCGGCCTTGGCATTCAGCAATTTTCGAGGAATTTTAACCCAGAAACCCCCTGGTTTGGGATTATCGTTTGTACTTATTAAATAATCGATTGGCGTTTGTAACAGTCGTGGTTTTTCTTGTCTTATCTTTGCAATAGAAAAATAACACGCCGTCTTCTATTAAGCTAAAAACTACCCCGCTACTTCCTTCTGCCTTCCTTACTTCTTCTCAACCGAAAACAACCTTTTTACTCATGCGCCTCTCGCCAGCTCTCCGCCTCTGCATCGCTTCTGCCGCCTTCATGCTGTCGCTGCCTTCGCTGGCGGCCAGCCACGAGCCCAGCGCCAAAACGCTGAAGACCCCGAAGGCCCCCGCCAAGCGCACCGTGGCCCTGGGCGCCCCCGCCGCCAAAGCCGCCGCGGCCCCCGCCGCAGTGGTCCCCGCCGCCGCCCCGGCCGCTCCCCAGCAGGTAGTGCTCACGGGCGTGGTGCTGCTAACTGACGGCAAGCCCTGCCCCGGCGCCAGCGTATTTATGGCCAACGCCCCGCGCCAGCTGGCAGTAACCAACGCCCGCGGCGAGTTTTCGCTGGCGGTGCCGGCGGGTAACCCCGTGGCCATCAAGGCCGACTACTTCGGGGTGGGTAGCACCCGCCTGGCCCTCGACCAGCCCAGCGGCCAGCCGCTGCGCCTGACCCTAGGCCGCTAAGTTTTTGCCGGAGTACGGCCAGAAAAAAGGCCCTTTCCCTCGGCGGGAAAGGGCCTTTTACGGCTTTAATAGTAGCTTGCAGTGAAACGCGGGTCGCCCCCATTCCGGCTATCTTTGGCCTAGTAGCAAGCGGCCAGCCCTGGTTGACTGGCGCCGCAAGGTGCTGCAAGCTATGCCGCTTATTTTTGCCGAACCCGCTGCGCCGCTGCCAGCAGAAGCCGAACTGCAAGCCCTGCGCCTGCTGGCCGACCTCAACCCGCACCCCGTGCTGCGCTTCGACGCCCAGGGCCAACAGCTGTATGCCAACCAGGCCGCCCGGCAACTGCTGGGCGGCCTGGCCCCGGCCCAGCAAGCGCTGGTGAGCGAGCGGCTAAGCGCGGCGCTCCTGGCGGGGGGTAGCCCGCTTATTGAGGTGGGCGAACGCTTTTTTCGGGGGCAGGCGGTGGCGTCGGTTCCCCCGGCGGGCAGCCTCACGCTGTACCTGGTCGAGATTACCGAGCAGGTGCTAGCCGAGCGCCAGCTGGCCGAGCAGCGCAGCCTGATTGAGCAGATACTGGACACGACGCCCAACCCCGTATTTGTGCGCAATGCCCAGGCCGAGATAGTATTTGCCAACCGGGCCTCGGTGGAGCTACGCAGCCAAACCAGCCACCTGCACCCCACCCACGCCCAGCCCGCCACCCCGCCGCTGGCCCAGGAAATAGCTAGCTACCAAGCCAATGACGCCCACGTGCTGGCCACCGGCGAGCAACTCACCAGCGAAGGGCCGGTAACGCTGGCCACGGGCGAGCAGCGCTGGTTTCGCACGGTGCGGCGCCTGCTGGTGCGCCCCGATGGCGAGCGCCAGGTGCTGGGCATCAGCACCGACATTACCGCCCAGCGCGTAGCCGTGCGCGGCTTGGAGCTGCGCGACCAGCAGTACCGCGACCTAATGGCGCACTCGCAGGCGCTCATCTTTACCCACGACCTGGCGGGCAAGCTGCTGAGCGTGAACCCCGCCGGGGCCGCCCTGGTGGGCTGCCCCGCCGAGGCCATGGTGGGCGTACACCTGGCCGAGGGGGCCCTGCCCGCCTACCGCGCCGAGGTGGCTGCCTACCTGCAGCAGGTAGCCACCCAGGGCGGGCACCAGGGCGTGATGGCCCTAGCCCCGCCCGGCCACGAAAAGCCCCGCTACGTGCTCTACCACACGCACTTGGTGCGCGAGGAAAGCCAGGCACCCTACGTAGTGGGCTACGGGCAGGACATTACCGAGCGCATTGAGGCCGAGCGCGCCCTGAAGCAGGCTAAAAATGCGGCGGAAGCGGCGGTGAAGGCCCGCGAAAACTTTTTGGCCAATATGAGCCACGAGATTCGTACCCCTCTCAACGGGGTGCTGGGCATGGCCGGGCAGCTGGCCCGCACCGCCCTCGACAGCCGCCAGCAGGAGTTTTTGAGCACCATCCGCCACGCCGGGCAGCACTTGCTGCACATCATCAACGACGTGCTCGACATGGCCAAAATCACGTCGGGCAAGCTCGAGCTGGAGTCGCAGCCCTTCAATCTCTGCGACTCGATGTACGAGTGCCTGCAGCCGCTGGTCGCCCAGGCCCAGGAAAAAGGCATCGAGGTAACGGGCACCCGCCTGCAGAAATCGTGCCCCCAGCCCTGGGTGCTGGGCGACGCCTACCGCCTCAACCAGATACTGCTGAACCTGGTGGCCAACGCCATCAAGTTTACCGAGCCAGGCGGGCGCATTGTGATAGTGGGCCAACTGCTGGCCGAAACCGAGGCCACCATTACGGTGCGCTTCAGCGTGGCCGATACTGGCATTGGCATTGCCTACGACAAGCAGGAAGCTATTTTTGACGGCTTCACCCAGGCCTACGCCGATACCACGCGGCGCTACGGCGGCACGGGCCTAGGGCTCAGCATTTCGCGGGCGCTAGTAGAGCAGCTGGGCGGCAGCCTGCGCCTGAGCAGCGAGCCGGGCCTAGGCAGCACGTTCGCCTTTGTGCTCACGCTGCCTAAGGCCCCCTCGCCCCTAGCCCCCGCCCCCACGGCCCCCTACGACACGGGCGCGCTGCGGGGCCGGCGCGTGCTGGTGGTAGAAGACAACGAGATAAACCGCACTGTGGCCCGCCTGCTGCTAGAGGACTGGGGCGTGGTAGTGGAGGAAGCCGAGGATGGCCGGGCCGGTGTGGACCGCGTGCGCGACGACGCGCCCTACGACCTGGTGCTGATGGATATTCAGCTGCCCGTGCTCAACGGCCTCGATGCCACGGCCGCCATCCGGGCCCTGCCCGACGCCGAGCGCGCCCAGGTGCCCATCGTGGCCCTCACAGCCAACGTCTTTAAGTCGGACCGCGACCACTACCTGGGGGCCGGCATGCAGGCCTGCCTCTCGAAGCCGTTTGAGGAGGAGGACGTGTACCGCACGCTGCTGCGCGTGCTGCCCACCCCGCGCAGCTTCGACCTGACCCGGCTGCGCCAGATGGCGCGGGGCCGCGAGGAATTTGTAGTGAAGATTATCCGCTCGTTTTTGCGCAATATGCCGGGTAGCCTGGCTGCCCTGCGCCAAGCCATGGACAGCGCCAACTGGACGGAGGCGGCCAAAATCACGCACCACATCAAGCCTAGCCTCGAGTCGCTGGGCCTGGTGGACGTGGCCGACGCCGTGCGCCTGCTGGAGGCCGCCCCGGCCGATAGCCACGCCGCCCTGCGCGCCGCTGCCCTGCGCCTACTTATGCAAGGCGAGCTAGCCCTAGCCGAACTGCCCCACGAGCTACCAGGAGGGATTAGGAGCTAGGAGTAAAGAATTAAACAGGGGGCCTGCTGAGCCCCTGTTTAATTCTTTACTCCTACAAGCTTTCGAGGCGGCGCATAAACTCTTCCTGGTACGACTTGCCTATCGGAATCTCGTACTGCATCAGTTTGAGCAGACCATCCTCAATGGCCTCGATGCGGCGAGTATTTACGATGTAGGAGCGGTGCACGCGCACGAAGTGCGCAAAGGGCAAACGCTCGCTCAGGGCCTTGAGGGTGAGGTAAACAATGTGCTTGTGGGTTGGCGTCACCAGCACCGAGTACGTTGACAGCGCTTCGATGTAGAGCACCTCATCGAAGTTGACGCGCACGGTTTTGGTGCCCACTTTCACAAACAGCTCGGAGCTGGCGGGCGTAGCAGGTGGGGGCGGAGTGGGCGCGGCCGGCTGGGCGGCCATCACTCGCGCTACGGCCTGCTGAAAGCGCCCAAACTCCACGGGCTTTACCAGGTAGTCGACGGCCTGAATGTCGAAGGCTGCCACGGCAAACTCGCGGTGGGTGGTCACCAGCACGATGGCGGGGCCGGGGCGTGGCAGCAGTTTGGCCAGCTCCAGGCCGCTGAGCATGGGCATTTCCACGTCGAGCAGCAGCAAGTTGCAGTGCCCGCCCTGGCGAAAAAACTCGAGGGCCTCGAGGCCGCTGGCCAGCGAAGCCGTCAGCGTCAGTTCGGGCGATAAGTCCACGAGATGCTCAAGGGTCAGGCGGTTAATCTCATTATCATCGACGATGACGCAGGCAAGCGGGGCAACACTCATAAGCAAAGAAAGGTACCGAGCAAGCCGGTAGCGCGGACTTGCTCTCAACGGCTGGTGGTTGGCAGCTGCAAGCTACCACCAGTCGGCCGCATCTACGGGATACTGCCCGACCAGGACTGCGCCCGCCCTAGGCCCCGCGCTCACCTGAGCGCTGGCACTAAGCTACTCATTTTATAGCCAGCGCTATGCCCGGCCAAAAACTTTCGCTTACTCGCCTCTTTTGCGGCGCCCGCCGGGGGCCGACGCCTTGCCAGCCGCCGGGGGCCTAGGGCTTGGGCTGCTTCAGCTTGGGCCAGGGGTAGCTGCGCGACCATTCCTGGAAGCCGCGTACTTGGAGGGGGTGGGCCGCCAGCCACTGCCGCACCTCGGGGGCATTAGGCTGGGCGCTGTGGGTGAGGTAGGCGAAGGCCGGCACGAAGCCGCGCCGCTCCATCTCGGCAAAGTAGGGCGCGTAGTAGGTGCGCGCAAAGCCGCGGCCGGCCTGGGGCTGGCGCTCGCCCAGGGCCCGGCACAGCGCCCCAAACTGGTCGATAAATTTCTCGAGCTTGGTTTTGTGCTGGCTGGCGTCGCTCAAGCTAAAAGCGCCCTGCATGGCCAGCAGCACTTCCTCGGGCCCGAAGTCATCGCCCACCCGGCCGCCATCGGCGCGCAGGCCCGAGGCCGGCACGCTTAGCTGCACGTGGTTGCCGCTGGGCTGGGCGGCCACGCCCTGCAGCATCACTTGGTCGAGCCACTGCTGGCGCTGCTGGCTGCGCGGGCCAGTGGGCTCCAGCACCAGGAAGCGGGCCATGGCCAGCAGCCCCGGCACCCGCGCCCCCAGCTGCAACTGCGTGATGCCCAGCAGCATGTGCGCGCTGGCCTGGTCGGGCTGCAAGGCTACTGCGTAGCGAAAGCTGGCGGCCGCCCCCTCGTAGTCGCGCTGCCCGGCCAAGGCAATCCCTTCGTTGAGGTGCAGGTTGGCATCGGTCGGAAAGTACTGAATACCTTGGCGATAAGCCGCCAGGGCCTCGGCGGGGCGGCTATCGGCCAGGCTGCGGCCATACACCGCGTACACGAATGGGCTCACGCGGGGATTCTCCTGCACCAGCTGCTGGCAAAGCGCGGCGGCCTCGTCGTTGCGGTCGAGGGCATTGTAGGCCATGGCCAGCTCGGCGCGGGCCAGGGGGCTAGTGGGCGCCAGGTCGAGGGCCTGCTGGTACTTGGCTAGGGCCTCGGTGTAGCGGCCGGCGTCGTAGAGGCCAATGCCATCGCGCACCAGCTCGGCCGCCGAGGCGGTAGCGGGGGCATCGGCTGGGGCGGGGGTTTGGGCGCGGGCCACCCCTAGGGTAGCGGCCAGCAGCAGCGAGAGTAGCAGTTTGTTCATAGTAGTAGAGTGGTAGAGTGGGGGAATGAAAAGCCGCCCAGGGCGGCCGAAAAGGCTAAGGCACGTCGGGCACGTCAATCTGGCCGCGCAGGTAGGTGACGGCGTAGCCACCAATATCCACGCGGTCGCCGCGCAGGCGGCACCACAGCTCGCCGCCGCGGGCCGACTCCTGGCGGGCAAAAAGCTCGGTTTTGCCCAGCTTGGCGGCCCAGAAGGGGATGAGCGTGCTGTGGGCCGAGCCCGTGACGGGGTCTTCGGGCACGCCCACTTCGGGGGCGAAGAAGCGCGACACAAAATCGACGCCCGCCGGGCCGGGGGCCGTGGCGACTACCCCGATGTAGCCCAGCTTTTCGAGGGCCGCGAAGTGCGGGCGCAGGGCCAGCACTTCGTCGGCGTGGGCAAACTCGACCACCAAGTCGCGGGCGGCCAGCACGGCCAGGGGCTGGGCGGCGCCGGGCCCCAGGGCCTCGGTGAGGGCCGGGGGTACTTCTACCGCGGCCAGGGGCCTAGGGGGCCGGCTGGGGAAGTCGAGCACCAGGCGGCCGTCGACTTCGCGGCGCACGCGCAGCAAGCCGCTCTGGCTCTCAAACGTTACCTCGGCTTTGGCAAAGCCGAACTCCTGCCACAGCACGTGGGCCGTGGCCAGGGTAGCGTGCCCGCAGAGGTCAATCTCGAAGGTGGGCGTAAACCAGCGCAGGTGAAAATCGGCCGCCGCTTCGGCGGGCAAAGGCACGAAGAAGGCGGTTTCGGCCAGGTTGTTTTCGGCCGCAATTAGCTGCATGGTTTCGGCGGGCAGCCAGGCGGGCAGCGGGCACACGGCGGCCGGGTTGCCAGCGAAGGGCCGGCGCGCAAAGGCGTCTACTTGGTACAGGGGCAGGGTCATGCGGCCTTCTACGCAGTTGAGGTTAGCTCGACTGTGTATAAGCACAAATATGCTGGTTTAAGTACCACTACGCAAGCCTTAGCGCAACTTTATTATGGGCCGTACGGCGTTCAGCTTCAGCCGCGTGCGGGCGCTCTTGCGTTGAAGGCACTATGCCAGACCAAGCCAGTGAAAAACAAGATAGCCAGGAGGCGCAGGAACGCAGTGCGCCCTCGGGAAAAGTGATATACCGCGCCATTCTGGCCGAGGGCCAGGAAGAGTTGGAGCGCCCGTCGGCCGCCCTGTTTTGGTCGGGGCTGGCGGCGGGCCTTTCCATGGGTTTCTCGATGATTGCCGAGGGCCTGCTGGAGCGCTACCTGCCCGAGGCGCCCTGGCGGCCGCTGGTGGCCAACCTAGGCTACAGCGTGGGGTTTCTCATCGTCATTCTGGGCCGGCAGCAGCTGTTCACCGAAAATACCCTCACCCCTATCCTGCCGCTGCTGCAACAGCCCACCTGGGCCTGCCTGCGCAACGTGGGGCGGCTGTGGGGCATTGTGCTGTTTACCAATTTAGTGGGCGCTTTTTTACTGAGCCTGGTCGTAGTGCACTCCACAGTTTTTGAAGCCGAGGCCAAGGCGGCGTTTGTCCACATGGGGAAGTTGGCGCTGGCCCCCGGCTTCGGCACGGTGCTGCTGCGGGGCATCTTCGCGGGCTGGCTTATTGCCCTCATGGTGTGGCTGCTGCCCTTTGCCGAGGAAGGCCGCATCTGGGTTATTATTTTCCTGACCTACGTGGTTGGGGTCGGCCATTTCAGCCACGTCATTGCGGGGTCGGTGGAGGTGTTTACGCTGGCCGCCGCGGGCAAAACCACCTGGGCGGCGGCGCTGGGCGGCTTCACGGTACCAGCGCTGCTGGGCAACATCCTGGGCGGGGTGTCGCTGGTGGCCGCCCTCAACCACGCCCAGGTGACGGCCGGCCAGGACGAGGGCAATGAACAATGAGCCATGAGCAACAAAGAACGTCATGCTGAGCGCAGTCGAAGCATCTCTACCACGCCCCTAGGGCATCGTGCGGGAGAGATGCTTCGGCAAGCTCAGCATGACGTTCTTTGTTGCTCATGGCTCATTGCTCCTCACCCATGCCCTCCCCGATTGAATCCTGGCAAACGCTTTCCTCCGAATTAGTTTTCGCCCACCGCTGGTACCAGCTACGCCGCGACCACGTGCGCCTGCCCAGCGGCCAGGAGCTGGACGACTACTTTGTGAGCGTGCGGCCCCACGTGGTACTCACCTTTCCGCTGACTGCTGACAACCAAGTAGTTTTTGTGCGCCAGTACAAGCACGCCGCCGGCGAAATTCTGCTGGAGCTGCCCGGCGGCGTAGTCGATGCCCACGAAACGTCGGTGCCCGAAGCTGCCCGCCGCGAGTTGCTCGAAGAAACCGGCTACGCCCCCGACCAGCCCCTGGAGCACCTGCTCGACACCTACGACAACCCCACCAAAGACACCAACCAAATTTCCTTCTTTTTGGCCCGCGACGTGCGCCCCGTGGCCGCTCAGGACCTGGACGAAACCGAAAACATTGAGGTAGTGCTGGTGCCGCTGGCCGACGTAGAAGCCCGCATTTTGAGCGGCGACATCCGGGTATCGGGCTCGGTGGCGCTGTGCCTGCTGGCTTTGCGCCGGCTGGGGGCCTAGGGGCTAGTGCTGGCTACTCACCCGCTTGCTCTGCTAAGTTCAGCGCCATTTCCAGAATGCGCTGGGCCCGTTCGGCACCAAAAAGCTGGTCGAACTCGGGCGAAGCCAAGATGCGGGCCGTGAGGGCCGGCGACGTGATATATTCCTTCCCTAACAGGCCCGGCGCCACAATGCGAAACCCCGGCTGGCCCGGCGTAGTATCCACTAGCACCTGTAGCGTATACGTGTGCAGCAGCGTTGAAAACAGATTTGCCATTGGTTTTAAAGGGAGGAGACGTTAGGGCAGCTTTAGCTGCATCGCTGTTACCCGAAAGTAATTACGCCTACTCTTATTCACTATGCCAACCACCACCGATTATCACCCCATCGACTGCCACTTCTACGACGTGCTGGAGGCGGCCGCCACGCGCCACCAGCAAGTGTATCTACAGTATTTCAGCGACTTGCGCGAGCTGCGCCAGGGTCCGGCCACGCTCAAAACCTTCGTTACCCGCGAGGGGGCCGAGTACACCATCCTGGCCTCGGGCGAGGAAATCCGCCTCGACCGCATTATTCGGCTCGACGACACGCCCGCCCCGGCCTTTGCCGACTACCCCGACTTTCGCTGCGGCTGCTAGCCAAGCGCGGCCGGGTGTTGCCCGCGCGCTTGACTGTCAGTAGGTTTGTGGCCTAGGCTAGCGCGGCTGCGCTAGCAGTTCGCTCCAACTGCCTATGTCGTTTCGGGGATTTTTACTTTCGCTGCTGCTGCTCGCCGGAGCGGTGCTACTGGTGTTTCTGGGGCTGCAGTGGCTGCACGTGGGCACGGGGCGGCTAGTCGATTGGGTGGCGGGCGTGGCTATTCTCTGGTGGTTCGCGGTGGTGCTCATCCTGCCCTGGAACGCCCACTTCGCCGCCCTCGACGTGGTAGAGCAGGCCCGCGATGCTGCCGCCCAGGGCATTGCCGTGCCTGCCGATACGGTGGCTTATGCCCAGCGCGTGGCGCGGCGGTTTCGGCAGCTAGCCGTGGGGCTGCACCTGGCCACGGCGGCGGTGCTGCTCGGGCTGGCCTACTTCGGGCTGGTGCCGCTGGGCTACTGGGCCGCCGGGATAGCGCTGGCCCTCACGCTGGTGCGCCCCGCCGAGCGGGCCTACGAGCACCTGGCTACCCGCCTGCGCAACATGGGCCAGCAAATCCGCTACCCCCGCGAGGACGTAGCCGAGCTGCGCACCCGCGTGACCGAGCTGGAAACCGGGCAGAAAACCCTTGCTGCACAACTTGACGTGGACCGCGAAGGCTCTTGGGCAAGCTTGCAGGGCCAGAGCTTGGCCGCCCTGCGCCAGGCCATCGACCGCACCGACGGCCGCCTGGAAGAACTGAGCCGTCAGAACGCCCGCGACCACGAAGCGCTAACCCGCCAAACCGTGACGGAAATAGCCCGCCTCTCCGAAGATGCTCGCTTCCTCAACCAAGTGCGCGAGCTGATTCGCTTCTGGAAAGACGCCTAGGGTAACGCGCAGGGGCTAAAACCGTTCAGCGACAGCGCTTTCGGAATCAGGATACAGCTGAGTGTAGCGTCGCCTCCTTGCGTCTAATCGCCGGGCTTATTGAACAACGACGAGACGCAAGGAGACGTCGCTACACCCAGTCATTGAACGGCCCTAGCCCCTGCGCGCTAATCCCTAGCTTACGTCCAGTACTGGATGGGGGCCTGCGGGAAGCGGCGCTGCCATTCAGCGTAAAACCAAGTCTTTAGCTCCTGCATGGTGGGGCGGTCATACACGTATTTCACGCCCCCAAACTTGTTGCGCTTCTGGGCGCGGGTGCTTTCCTCCAGGTCGAGGGTGGTGGCGGGGTACCAGCCCAGCAGCACCTCCTTCGAGCCGGGCGTGAAGCGGTGGGTAATAAACTCCACCGTGAGGTCGAGGCCCGGCACGTCGGCGAGGGCCGCGTGCAGCCGGTCGAGCAGCTCGCCGTAGTGCTGCTGCCAGTCGGGCAGCGGCATGATGGGGGCCAGCACCACGCCTACCGGGTAGCCGCCGCCCCCTAGGGCCACCGGCAGCGCCAGCTGGCGTAGGGCCTGCAAGCGCGCCTCTACGCTGGCCGTGCCGCCTTCTAGCTGCCGGGCCAGGGGCTCGGCATTGAGCGAAGCGCGGGCGCGAGTATGGCCCTGGTGGGGCAAGCCCAGCAGGCTGCCCATGTGGTCGTACTTACTCACGAAGCGCAGCCGAGCCCCCTCGCGGCCCGCGAAGTAACCCACGGTTTCAGCCAGGGCCCCGGTGAGGTGCTCGATGCCCAGCACGTCGGTGTAGCAGCTGGCTTCGAAGCTCACCAGCTGGCCGGGGCGCTCGTACAACTGCGTGTTTTCGAGCAGCTTGGGTAGGTTGGCAAAGGCGCGCACCACGGGCGGCCCGCTTAGGCTGCCGGCCAGGTAGCAGTACTGGCAGTGGGCGGGGCAGCCCTCGGCCAGGTTGAGCTGGTAGTCGGCCGACGGAGGCGTGGGCTGCAGGCGCAGGGCGCCGGCGGGGGCTTTCACCACGGCCAGGGTGCTTTTGGCGGTGCGGTAAGTGGCGCGCTCGTCAGCACCGCGCAGGTTGGTGAGGCGGTTGCTTTTTAGTAGCTCAATGTCCAGCCCCAGGGCCGTGGTGCGGGCCAAGATTCGCTGGCCATACTCCTCATCCAGGGCATCGGGGGTGAAGACTACGCGCTTGGGCAGCCACAGCTTGGCGCCGTGGGCGCGGGGTGCACCGGGGGCAGCCAGGGTAGCGCCGGCCGCGGGCCCTAGGGCCGGGGCGGCGGGCAAAGCAGGGGCGTTCAGTACGGGGAGCAGCAGGTCGAGTTGCATTACATAGTAAACACCCTAGGGCCGCAAATAAGTCATTTCAAGCTAGCTTTGGCGGTTATTAGGCTCCTTGGCTGCCAGCACTTTGCGCATTTTGCCTCTTATTTTTTTGCATGCCTCCCACCCCTACCCCCACTGGCCCGGCCCCCAGCCTGCTGCACCCCCTAGCTGGCCACGAGCGGCTGGTATTTCTGAAGAACAGCATCACGAACCCGCTCATAGAGGTGGGCGACTACACCTATTACGATGACTTCGACGATGTGCGCAATTTTGAGCGCAATGTGCTCTACCACTTTCCCTTCGTGGGCGACCGGCTGCGCATTGGGCGCTTTTGCCAAATCGCCTCGGGGGTGAAATTTGTTATGAATGGCGGCAAACGAAGTTCAGCGAAGCTAACCACCGCACCGACTTATTCACCACGTTTCCTTTCCCGGTCTTCGGCCAGGGCTGGGAAGATGCTTTCGACCCCGCTACCTTCCCCAGCAAGGGCGACTTGGTGGTGGAAAACGACGTGTGGCTGGGCCACGATGCCCTGCTGATGCCCGGGGTGCGCGTGGGCAACGGCGCCATCGTAGCTACCCGCGCCGTGGTCACGAAGGACGTGCCGCCCTACGCCGTCGTGGCCGGCAACCCCGCCACGGTGGTGCGCCACCGCTACGACGAGGCCACCGTGGCGCGCCTGCTGGCCGTGGCCTGGTGGCACTGGGACGCCGCCAAAATCACCCGCCACCTGGCCGCCATCTGCGGCACCGACCTCGTGGCTTTGGAGCAAGCCACCTAGGCCGCCTTTGCGTATGCGGGGCATGACTACCCCCGCACCCCTTATCCTGACCCTCACGCTCGACGACGCTAGCCAGGCATTTTTCGACGAGCAGCGCCGCCGTTATTTTCCGCCCAGCCGCAACTACCTCGGCGCCCACCTCACGCTGTTTCACGCCCTGCCGGGCGACCAGGAAACGGCCATTGCTGCCTACCTGAGCCAGGAGGCCGCCCGCCTGCCCCCCCTAGACCTGGACGTGACGGGCGTTAAGTTTATGGGCCGGGGCGTGATGTATAGCCTGGACTGCCCGCCGCTGGGGGCGCTGCACCGGCGCTGGCAGCAGCATTGGCAACCCCTGGCGCTCACGGCCCAGGACCAGCAGGGCCTGCACCCCCACATTACGGTGCAAAACAAGGTGGACCCCGCCGAGGCCCGCGCGCTGCACGCGCAGCTGGCCGCAGATTTTGAGCCCTGGGCAGCCCTAGGCACGGGTCTGGCGCTGTGGGCCTACCGGGGCGGCCCCTGGGAGGCGCGGCAGCAGTGGCGGTTTGGGGCGGGCGGCTAGTGCAGCGGCACGTAGTCGGCCACCAGAAACTCGTGCAGCAAGTGCCGCACCGAGGTGCTTTTGGTCAGGGCCAGCAGGTGCTCGAGCTGCAGGTAGCCAGGCAGTTGGGTACACTGGCCGGGCACGGTGCAGGCAAAACTCATGTGCCAGTCCTGGAAGTCAGAAACGGGCTTGGGCCCGTCGGCCAGCAGCTCAAGCTTGCCGTGGCGAGGGTCGGCGGCCACGCGGCTGAAAAACTCCCGCAGCGGCGTTTCGGGCCCTTCCAGAATTTGCAGGAAGCGCCCGTCGCGGTACAGCAGCAGGCCGGTTAGCTGCGCCCGCTGGTGCTCGGCCCAGGCTTGCTGCAATAGCGTGAGCAGCGCCGCCTCGCTGAGGTTGGCGGTGGCTTCGCTCATATAGATAATGCAGTGTTGCGTCACTTGTTAGCACCTACGTAATAGCCGCAAATAAACTTTCGCGGTGCGCTTGGCAACTTAAAGGTAGCGCCTAGCCAGGATGATACGCTAGAAAAAAGCGAGTGAAAAGCAGCCCGTTCAGACGAATACCGTAATATGACCGGTTGATTCTTGATTTTACCATATGAACTTACTGACTACACCCGCCAAACCGCTGACCGCCGACGTGGTGCTCATCGGGGCGGGCATCATGAGCGCCACCCTAGGGGTGCTGCTTAAGGAGCTGGACCCCAGCCTGCGCATCGCCATTTATGAGCGCCTCGACGCGGTAGCCGCCGAAAGCTCCGACGCCTGGAATAATGCCGGCACCGGCCATTCGGCTTTTTGCGAGCTAAACTACACCCCCGAACTGCCCGACGGCCGCATCGACATCGCGAAGGCCGACAAAATTGCCGAGCAGTTTGAGCAAAGCAAGCAATTTTGGGCTAGCCTGGTAGCCGCCGGGCAGCTGCCCGAGCCAGCCAGCTTCATTCGCAGCATTGCCCATATGAGCTTCGTGTGGGGGCCAGCCAACGTGGAGTACCTGCGCAAGCGCCACGCGGCCCTGCTGCACTCGCCTTTGTTTGCGGGCATGGAGTACAGCACCGACCCAACCGAGATAGACCAGTGGGTGCCGCTGGTGATGGACGGCCGCAACCCGGCCGAGCCCGTGGCCGCCACGCGCATGGCCATCGGCACCGACGTCAATTTTGGCGCCCTCACCCGCTCGCTCTTCGACTACCTGCGCCAGCAGCCCGGCGTGAGCTTCGAGCTGGGGCAGGAAATCGTGGATTTTCGGCGCAAGCCCGACGGGCTGTGGCGGGTGAAAATCCGCGATGTGGCCAGCGGCAAGAGCCGCAAGGCGCGCACGCGGTTCGTGTTTATTGGGGCGGGGGGCGGCTCGCTGCCACTGCTCGAAAAAACCGGCATTCCGGAGGCCAGCGGCTACGGCGGCTTCCCGGTGAGCGGGCAGTGGCTGAAGTGCCTGAACCGCGAAGTCATTGAGCGCCACGATGCCAAGGTGTACGGCAAGGCTTCGGTGGGCTCGCCGCCCATGTCGGTGCCCCACCTCGACACGCGCCAAATAAACGGCCGCCGCGAGCTGCTGTTTGGGCCCTACGCGGGCTTCTCGACCAAGTTTTTAAAACAGGGCTCGTATTCCGACTTGTTCCGCTCCATCGAGCTGGGCAACATCCGGCCGCTGCTCTTTGCCGGGGCGCGCAACATTCCGCTCACGCGCTACCTCATTGGGCAGGTGATGCAAACGCCCGAGCAGCGCGTGGCGGCCCTACGCGAGTATTACCCCGAGGCCCAGCCCCAGGACTGGCAGCTGGAAGCGGCCGGCCAGCGCGTGCAGGTCATTAAAAAGGATAAGAAGGCCGGTGGCGTGCTGGAGTTTGGCACCGAGGTAGTAACGGCGGCCGATGGCTCGGTGGCGGCGCTGCTCGGGGCCTCGCCGGGCGCCAGCACCGCCGTCAGTATCATGCTCGATTTGGTGCAGCGCTGCTTTCCCGAGCAGGCCGCCACGCCCGAGTGGCAGGCGACGCTGCACCGCCTCGTGCCTTCCTTCGGCCAGTCGCTAGCCGCCAACGCGCCACTTACGGCCGCCGTGCGCCGCCACTCGGCCCAGGTGCTGCAACTGGAAAATTAGGCTCCAGCGTAGTTTATTTATCCTATGAACGCCCTTTTGCTTATCGACGTGCAGCTCGATTTTATGCCCGGCGGCGCGCTGGCCGTGCCTGGCGGCGACGCCATCGTGGCGGGCCTCAACGAGCTGCAGTCCCACTACGACCTGGTGGTAGCTACCCAGGACTGGCACCCCCTAGGGCACCGCAGCTTTGCCAGCAGCCACCCCGGCCAGGCGGTTTTTTCGGAAATCGAGTGGCAGGGCCTACCCCAGCGCCTCTGGCCCGACCACTGCGTGCAGGGCAGCCCCGGCGCCGCCCTGCACCCCGGCCTCGACCTGAACCGAGTGGAAGCCATCTTTCGCAAAGGCACCGACCCTGACTTGGATAGCTACAGCGCGTTTTTCGACAATGGCCACCGCCGCGCCACGGGCCTAGGGGCCTACCTGCGGGCCAGGGGCATTACGCAAGTGGCCGTGGCGGGCCTGGCCCTCGACTACTGCGTCTACTTCTCGGCCAAGGATGCCCTGCAAGAAGGATTCAGCGTGGAAGTGCTCACCGAGCTTACCCGCGGTATTGCCCCCGCTACCATCGCCGCCGCCCGCCAGGACTTGCTGGCGCGCGGCGCGGTGCTGCGGTAGGCAGATAGGTGGTTGAGCATGTAAGTAAGTAGGTGATTAGGTTAGTAAGGAAAAGGCGGTCATGCTGAGCTTGTCGAAGCATCTCTACCACGCCGCCTAGGGTCATCCGGACGATGCGGTAGAGATGCTTCGGCAAGCTCAGCATGACCAGCTTATTTACTCATCTACTCATTTACTACCCAGCCGGGTCGATGGGGATAATGCTGCCATCGGGGCGGCGCTTAAGCTCAGTCACTTTCACGTTGCGCAGCCAGGTTTTGCCGCTGAGCTGGGTGTCATGGTAGAAGATGTACCACTTGCCTTTAAACTCGACGATGGAGTGGTGGGTGGTCCAGCCCTGCACGGGCTTCATCACCACACCCTGATAGGTGAAGGGCCCTAGGGGCGAAGTGCCCGTGGCGTACACCAGCAAGTGGGTGTCGCCGGTCGAGTACGAGAAGTAGTACTTGCCCTGGTACTTGTGCAGCCAGCCACCCTCGAAGAAGCGGTGCTTGTTGTCGCTGGCTTTGAGGGGCTTGCCCAGCGAGTCGAGGATGACGACTTCCTTGGCGGGGCCGGCAAACTCGGTCATGCCGGGGGTGAGGCGCGCCACGCGGGCGCCCACGGCGGGCTCGTGGCCAGCGGGCTCCTTGTCGGGGGCTTTGGGGTCGTAGGTACCGGTTTTCCAGCGCTGAAGCTGCCCGCCCCACAGGCCGCCAAAGTACAAATACGCCTGCCCGTCGGTGTCGGTAAACACGGCCGGGTCGATGCTGTAGCTACCCTTGATGGGCTGCGGCGCGGCCTTGAAGGGGCCGCTGGGCGACTTACTGGTAGCCACGCCCAGCCGAAACACGTCCTGCTTGTCCTTCACCGGAAAGTACAGGTAGTAGGTGCCATTCTTAAAGGCCGCGTCGGGGGCCCACAGCTGGCGGCCGGCCCAGGGGATATCCTTGAGGTCGAGGGCCACACCGTGGTCGGTTACCTTGCCGCCCACGCTGTCGAGCGACAGCACGTGGTAGTCACGCATGGCGAAGTGGTCGCCGTTGTCGTTTTCCGGGATGCCCGCCTCAATGTCGTGCGAGGGATAAATGTAAATTTTATCCTCAAATACGTGGGCCGACGGGTCGGCAGTGTAAATACCGCGCAGCAGCGGCTGGCTGAGGTAGTGCGGTGCGGCGGCCGAGTCGGCAGTAGTGGGCGCGGCGGTCCCGCTGGTAGCGGCAGTTTGGGTGGGCGAGCTTTGGCAGGCGGCCAGGGCTAGCGGCGCGGCCAGCAGCCAGCGACGCGAAGCGAGAGCGTGGGACATAAACAGCAAAAGGAAAGGCGGGAAACGAGTTGCGCTGCAAGATAGAAGCCCCCAGCTTGCGCCAACTATCGGCTTCGTTACGATAGTATTAGCTTGAAAAAAGTATTTTTGGAGCCTGCTTAACCAGCCAGATGGGCCGGTGAATTGTTACTGCTTGCCAGGGGCCGGCCACCAGCCAGCCCTGCCCCCTTATTCCGGCCGCGCGCCGGCCGCCCGCGTTGCCATGCCTGACCTGCTCATCACCCGCCCCGCCCGCCCCGCCGATGTGCCGGGCTTGGTGGTGCTTATCAACCGGGCCTACCGGGGGCCAGCGCGCCGGGGCTGGACCACCGAGGCCGACCTGTTTGACGGCCCACGCACCGACGAGGCCAGCCTGCGGGCGCTGCTGCGCGCGCCCTACACCCGCCTCTGGTGCTGCCACGAGCCCGCCCTAGGGCTGGTGGGCAGCGTGTGCCTCACGCGCCCGCCCGGCGAGGTAATGCACGTGAGCCTGCTGGCCGTGGCCCCTGAAGAGCAGGCCCTGGGCGTGGGCCGCTACCTGCTGCTGCACGCCGACTTGCAGGCCCGCCACCTGCGCTGCACCCGCCTGCGCATGACCGTGCTAGCCGAGCGCCCCGACCTGCTGGCCTGGTATGCGCGCCGCGGCTACCAGCCCACCGGCGCCGTAGAGCCCTTCCCGGCCGGCGCCGGGGCCGGCGAGCCCCGCCAGCCGCTGCACCTGCTGGTGCTCGAAAAACCGGTGTCGGGGGTGGCCTGCGCGGCCCTGAGCGTGCTGGCCGAGCCGGCCCAGCTGGCTTAAAGTAGCTTTGGGCACCCTAGGGCCACTTCGCGCGTACACTGCTCCCCTAGCCCTTGCCGCCTTTATGAACACCTTTTGCACCAGCCTGGCCCTAGGCCTGCTCGGCCTCGCCGCCTGCCAATCGGGCAAAACCACCCAGCAGGCCCCCAACCCCCAGGCGGTGCCGCCGGCCGGCCAGGTAGCCTCGGCCGCGGCGGCCAAGGCGGCCGTCGCCTACTACCTCAGCCAGCAGCCCAACCGCCAGCTGTACGTGACGGACTCGGCGCGGGTGCTAGAGGTGGGTAGCCACTACCAGGTGCTGGTGCCGCGCACCGACTGGGCGGGCCGGATGCCCAACCGCGCCGCCTTTGAGGTCGATAAAGCCACCGGCACCGTCAGTACCCGGCCGGTGAAATAAGGCCGGGTTTGCCGCCTTTTGCACCCTAGGGGCCGGCGGGCGCGTATGCCGGGGTAGCGGGCCCCAGGCGCGCAGTCTTCTTTACCTCACTTGTTCCTTTTCCCATGACTCAGGTAGCCGCTGGCGTGCACCAGCTTCTTATTCAACGCTTTGTTAACGTTTATTTTGTCGATGCCGGCGAGCCGGGCCAGTGGGTGCTCGTCGATACGGGCCTGCCGGGCTCAGAGAAAACCATTCGGGCCCAAGCCGAGAAGCTCTACGGGCCCGGCGCCAAGCCCGAGGCTATCCTGCTCACCCACGGCCACCTCGACCACGTGGGCTCAGCGGCGGCGCTGGCCCAGGCCTGGGGCGTGCCCGTCATTGCGCACCCGCTCGAGCTGCCCTACATCACGGAGCAGGCCTTTTACCCACCCGCCGACCCGACCGTGGGCGGCTCGCTGGGCTTTGCCAGCCGGTTTTTTCCGCGCGAAGTGCCCAGCGTGAAGGACGTGGTAGAGCCCCTGCCCCTCGACTCGGATGAGGTACCCTACCTGCCGGGCTGGCGCTGGCTGCACGTGCCGGGCCACGCGCCGGGCCAGGTTGCCTTCTTCCGCGCGGCCGACCACACCCTGCTCGGGGCCGATGCCTTCGCCACCGCCGACCACGAGTCGCTGCCCAAGCTGCTGCTGGGCATCCCCAAAATCAGCGTGGCCGGCGCGCCTTTTAACTACAACTGGGCGCAGTGCCGCGAGTCGGTGCAGAAGCTGGCGGCCCTGGAGCCGCGCCACATTGGCTGCGGCCACGGCCCGGCCCTGAGCGGCTTGCAGGCCTTGGTCGATTTGCAGAAGCTGGCCAGCAGCTACCCGGTGCCCACCCACGGCCGCTACCACCACGAGCCCGCCCGCACCGATGCCAGCGGCGTCGAGCACCTGCCCCCGCCCGCCAAGGATACGCTGCCCCAGCGAGCGGCCATTGTGGGGGCCAGTTTGGCCGTGGCCGGCGCCACCTGGCTGCTCATCGGTGGCCGGCGCCGCCGCAAGCACCGCGCCTAGGGCTGGCTACTCGCTTTTGACGAGTGGCGCCCCCGGCTGCCCCGCTACCCTAGGGGCCGGGGCAGCCGGGGGCGCCGTATTTTTACCTCGCCTGCCACCACCTTTCCGCTTCTACGGCAGGCGTTTTACTCCAGCTTTATGTACCAGGCCAACGTAGAAATCAGGGTGCGCTACGCCGAAACCGACCAGATGGGCTACGTGTACCACGGCAACTACGCGGCGTACTTCGAGGTGGCCCGCACCGAGGCCTTCCGCCAGCTCGGCATCCGCTACCGCGACCTAGAGGAGCAGGGCGTGGGCATGCCCGTGGGCGAGCTGCAAACCCGCTTCCGGCGCCCCGCCCGCTACGACGACTTACTCATTATCAAGGTAATGCTGCGCGAGCTGGCTGTGGGCTCGCGGGTCAACTTCGAGTACGAAATTACCAACGAAGCCGGCGAGCTGCTCACTACCGGCCACACGCTGATGGTGTTTGTGAGCACCGCCACCGGCCGCCCCGTGCCGGTGCCCGAAAGTGTGCGCAACAAGCTAGCCCCCTACTTCACCCCCGACGAAACCGAAAGCCCCCTAGGCCCCCCCGCCCGCGCCACCCCTGCCGACGCGCCCGCGCCGGCCGCCTTCGGCAAGCAGTGAACTAGGAGTTGCAAGGGAACGTCATGCTGAGCTTGCCGAAGCATCTCTCCCGAACAACCCCTAGGGAATGCGGGAGAGATGCTTCGGCAAGCTCAGCATGACGTTCCCTTGCAACTCCTAACTCATCCCTTTTACCTCCTAACTCGCCAAAGATGCTTGCCCCGCCCGCCCGCCGCCGCGCTACCTTGCCCGATGTGCGCCGCCACCGCGCCTACCGCACGCTCATGGCCTGGGGCAAGCGGCAGCGCCTGCGCGGGGGCCGCATCTCGGTCTACGATGTGGGCGAGCGCGTGCTGCACGAGCTGCGCCTCGACTCGCTGGAGAAGCGCTCGGCCTACATGGCTTTTAACCTCACGCTGGCGCTGTTCCCGACCATCATTTTCCTATTCACGCTCATCCCCTACATCCCGGTGCCCAACCTGGACGTGGACATTCTGCAGTTTCTGGCCGACATTATGCCCCACGAATTGTATAGCGCCACGGCCAGCACCATCGAGGACATTGTGCGCATTCCGCACGGCGGGCTGCTCTCCTTCGGCTTCGGGGCCGCGCTGGTACTATCCAGTAACGGCATCATGGCGCTGCTCGACGCGTTTGAGAAGAAATACCCCTGGTTCAAGCACCGGGGCTATTTTCATAAGCGCCTGATTGCCACTGGCCTCACGTTTGTGCTGGCGCTGGTGCTGGTGGTGTCCATTGCGGGCATCTTCTTCGGCACCTTCATCATCGACGCGCTGGTGTTCTACGAAATAGTGCCCGAAAGCTCCACCGAGTTCCTTATTATGGTGCTGCGCTACGGCTCCCTCCTGGGGTTGTTCCTCACCACTACCTGCGTCATTTATTACTTCGTGCCCCCCGTGCACGACAAGTGGCCTTTCGTATCGACGGGGGCCCTGGTGGCTACGCTGCTCATCTTTTTGGTGTCGTTTCTCTTCACGCTCTACGTGCGCATCTTCGACTCCTACAACCACTTTTATGGCTCCATTGGGGCGCTGGTGGGCTTTATGGTGTGGCTGGAGTTTGTGTGCATGACGCTCATCATTGGCTTTGAAGTCAACGTGAGCATCGACGCCGTAACCGGCCGCCTAGGCCTGCTACCCCAAGAAAAATGACAAACTGATTGTGAGGGCCTTACTAGCTCAGTAAGAAAAAAAACCGCCTAGGCATTTGCCGCCAGCTACTTCTGGCCTACTTTTGCAGCCCCAACCGCTCGTTTGGAACCTTTAGAGAGGTGGCAGAGTGGTCGAATGCGACGGATTCGAAATCCGTTATACCGGCAACGGTATCGGGGGTTCGAATCCCCCCCTCTCTGCAAAAGGCTTTTTCTGCGCTGGAAAAAGCCTTTTTTATGATTCAGCGCAGCAACCTGACCCAGAGGAGTGGCAGAGTGGTCGATTGCGGCGGTCTTGAAAACCGCTGACTGTAACAGGTCCGGGGGTTCGAATCCCTCCTCCTCTGCAAAAAGGCCCCTGGCACTGCGCCAGGGGCCTTTTTAGTTGCTGGCTAGTAACGCCTGCGTAAAACTCGCCTGCTACACCAGCTACCACCGCCTGCCGACTAGTCTGGCCAAAACCCGTCGCCTTGCCAGCGAAAAAGCCCCTGGCAGCGGCTCTCACATAGACCCGTTGCGAGCGGCGAGCAGAGCGTCGGGCGGCCACTGGGCGCAAAGTAAAAGCCCCGGCCGAATGGCCGGGGCTTTTACTTTGTTTTCATAGCACAGGAGTAGAGCAATAGGTGCGAGACCTGACACAAAGAAGCAATCAGCGTGGACTGGCTGTCACCAATCCGCACTGATTGCTCTAAAATGCTATCTAATCACGCAGGATTGCTACTTGAATGAAAAAAAGCTCACTGGAAGCCAGCGAGCCTTTCTGTGCTATGAAATAAACTTAACCAACTCCGTATTTCTCGTAGCCGGTAATGAAAATACGAGGATAGTCCTAGATAGTTATAGCGCACTTAAAAAGCACTCGCCACCAATTCGGGGCTTTTCACGGCTAGCCCGGCTCTCGGGGGCATCTATCTAGGGCAGCTTGCGAGGGGAGTCTTCGCGGGCCATAGTGCGCAGGCACTGGCACTCTATTTTCACGAAAGTCTTGACTATAAGGTGAAAGCGAGACTTTTCCACGCGACCAGTTCTAATAAAGCGCCGCCGTAATCCCCCTTAGGCTATAACTTACGCCCTGGCTGGCGTGCTTAGTTGCTCGGCGTCGGCTTGCTGCTTACTCTTTCTGCCTATGGCCTCCTCTGCCGCCGGGGCTACGCCGGCCCCCGTGCCGCGCAAGCCGCGCCCCAAAGCCGCTGCTAAGCTCCGCCCCACCCCTACCGGTCCCGAAGCCGATGCCGAGCTGCCGCCCGACCGCGTTAACCTCATCGCCGAGGGCTTAGGCCAGAAAGCCAGCGCTAAGCAGGCCATTTTCCGGGCTACGTTGGCGGCTTTCAACTTGCTGCGCTACGCCACCCAGGCGCTGTGCGTAGAGCTGACTCAACGCGTGACGGCCGGTGCCGACGCCAGCGTCAAGATTGAGTACCAACCCATTAACGAGATGGAGTTCCACGTGCGCTTTTCCGGCGATTTGCTGGTGTTCGTCATGCACTCCAACATTATCACCTTTCCCGATAGCTTTGCGCCGCTGGCCACGCCCTACGTAGAAGCCGATTTTCGGCGGCGCTACTTCGGGCACATCATGGCCTACAACTTTATGGCCGACAGCATTCGCTACCAGCGCCTCAACGACCCCGGCTACCTGCTGGGCCGCCTGCTGGTCAACATCGACAGCCACTACTACCTGGAGGGCGTGCGCCAGCTGGAGCTGCCTAGCCCCGACATGAGCCGCAACGTCATCACGCCCGAAGCCATGCGCCTGTTTGTGGAAAGCGCCATGATTGCCGCCATCAACAACGACCTGATTGCGCCGCCGCTGGAAGACATTCAAAAAATCAGCGTGAAACAAAAGCTGGAAAATCAGCAGGTTAGCCGCGGCAGCAAGGTGGGCTTCAGCTTCTCGCACCAGCAGCGCGGGGTAGAGTAGCGGCAAGTTGGCGAGTTGGTAAATGAAAAAGGCGGTCATGCTGAGCGCAGCCGAAGCATCCCTATCGCGTAAGTAATTTCTGACGCTTTGAGATTACTTACGCGATAGGGATGCTTCGGCTGCGCTCAGCATGACCGCCTTTTTCACTTATTCACTTACCGTAGCCTACCCTGGCCCGCACCTTGGCCAGCACGCCCGCGCCATATTCTTGGGCGCGCTGCGCCCCTAGGGCCAGCTGGGCGTCCAGCTCGGGCAGGTTGCTCATATAGAAGTTAAAACGCTCGCGCTCAGTGGCGAAGCGGCGCAAAATCAGCTCGTACAGCGCCTGCTTGGCGTGGCCGTAGCCGTAGCCACCCGCCTCGTAACGCTGGCGCATCACGGCGGTTTCCTCGGGGCTGGCCAGCAGCGCGTACAGCTTGAAAGTCACGTCCTTGCCAGGGTCTTTGGGCGCTTCTAGCGGGGTGCTGTCCGAGATGATGCCTTTAATGCTTTTCAGCAGCTCCTTTTCGGGCGCGAACACGTCGATAATGTTGCCGTAGCTCTTGCTCATCTTCTGGCCATCGGTGCCCGGAATGGTCATTAGCTCGGCATCAACGCGGGCCTGGGGCTCCACCAGCGTGTCGCCGTAGCGGCCGTTAAAGGCGTGGGCAATGTCGCGCGCTATCTCCAGGTGCTGCACTTGGTCTTTGCCCACGGGCACCACCTCGGCATCGTAGAGCAGGATGTCGGCCGCCATCAGCACGGGGTAGGTGAAGAGACCCGCGTTCACGTCCGACAGCTTGTCACTCTTATCCTTGAAGCTGTGCGCGTTGGCCAGCATCGGGTAGGGCGTGAAGCACGACAGATACCAGGTCAGCTCGGTTACCTGCGGCACGTCGGACTGCCGGTAAAACAGGTTTTTCTCGGTATCGAAGCCGCAGGCCAGCCAGGCGGCGGCCACGGCGTAGGTGTTGGCGCGCAGCAGCGCGGGGTCGCGTACGGTGGTGAGCGAGTGCAAATCGGCGATGAAATACAGCGACTCGTTGGCCGGGTTTTTCGACAGCTCGATGGCGGGCAGAATGGCGCCAAGCAGGTTGCCCAAATGGGGCCGGCCGGTGCTCTGGATGCCGGTAAGGATTCGGGACATTAAGGCGAAATTAGTCTATACCGAGGTAAACGGCGGGTGGCTCGGGCGGCGTGAAGGGTTGCCCAGAATTGAGGGAGCGGATGATAGCAGGCAAGCTATTCTCATTGAACCGCTTGCTTTCGAGAGCTGCCACCAAATCGGGCCGGCTAGCTACGTAGGGCCGAAGCGCGGCCCGTTGCTCGCGCGCATGATGCGCAAAAACAGGTATGGCAGCCGTGCCAGTACTATCTCGCAGTAGGTACACATAGCGAGGGTCTTGGTAGCTCCCGGCCAGTATCCTACTACCTATTGGCAACACTAATGGAATGCCAACTGCGTAGTCGTAGCGCAATAGCGTCACCCGGCCAGTATCGAGCACCTCAGCAAAGCCATAGTCCACTATCGCTTTGGTCAACACTTTACGAATCTCAAAGCCACTCACTGTCAAGAAACTGCGCTGCTTCCAGCGTAAGCTCGTTACGTACTGAGCTTTTAAGGTGTATTTCTTGCCATACTTGCTGGTTGCCAGCAACTCGTTGCAGCTTACATAGCTAAACCAAGTGGTAATTTTTACCCCTGGATTTTCCTTTAAAATATAATAATCGCCAGCTTCCGCAGTGGATTGAGCCTGCGCGCAGAGCGGTAACAGGATACAGGCGATTAGTAGTACAAATAGCGTACGCATATCTATAAGTAATTGATATTAAATATTCTACATCCCCCTATCTTTCAATGCCGCTTCTTGCACCTCGGCCGTTTCTTGGGGGCCTAGGTAGCGGTCGATGAGGTAATGCGCTAAGTAGAGCAGCGGCGTGAGTAGGATGGCGGCGGCGAATTTATACCAGTAGTTGAACTTGGCCACGGCCAGCACCTGGGCCATCGTCCAGTTGCCGAACACGTAAAATGCCACGTAGAGCACCACGAAGCTGTCCACGAGCTGCGAGATGAGCGTAGAGCCGGTGGCGCGCAGCCAGATGTACTTGCTGCCCGTAACGCGCCGAAAGGCCTGGAACACGCTGGCATCGAGCACCTGCCCAATGATGAACGCCACCAGCGAGCCCACGATGATACCGAGGCCCTGCCGGAAAATGCTTTGGTAAGCAAACTCGATGTCGAAGGGGCGCCCTAGGGCATCGGTCTTGTTTACGGCCAGCCAGAAGTCGGCCGGGGCCAGCTTGGTAGTGCCGTAAATAACGAGGAACGCGTAGAGCAGCAGCCCGGCCGTGAGAAAGCTGACGCGCAGCACCCCGCGCCGCCCGAAGTACTCGTTGATAACGTCGGTGGTGACGAACACAATGGGCCAAACCAGCACGCCCGCCGTGAGGTTGCCGGTGAGGCCAAAAGTTTTCTCCACCGAGAAAATCTTGACCCCGATGATTTCGGCCAGCAGCGCGTTCACCAAAAAAATAGCGCTCAGCACCAGGTATAGCTGCTGCTTGCGGTGGGCGTAAGTGGCTACTGACAAGTGACGAGCAACAAGTGACGAATGGCAAAAATAGAACATCATGCTACGCTTACCGTAGCAGCTTTCCCGAACGATACCCTAGGGGCGCGGGAGAGCTACTTCGGCAAGCGCCGCATGACGGACTTTGGTGCGCTGTTACTTCTCCCCGACCACTATTTCCAGTCCCTCGGTGGCTAGGATGGTATTGGGGAAAAGCGCCTGGGCCTCCAGCAGATGCGCTTCCGTTTGGCGGTAGCGCGACGAGAAGTGGCCGATGAGCAGCTGGCCCACGCCGGCGGCCTGGGCCAGCTCGGCGGCTTGGCGGGCGGTGCTGTGGTGGGTTTGGGTGGCGCGGTCGCGCAGCTCGTCTAGGAAAGTGGCCTCGTGGTAGAGCAACTCGACGCCGCGCACCAGCTCGGCCAGCTCGGGCTGATAGAGCGTATCGGAGCAGAAGGCGTAGCGCCTAGGGGCCGGAGCGGGCACCGACACCTCGGCGTGCAGCAGGACGGGGCGGTCGGTGGCGGGGTTGGGCGGCAGGTCGTGGCCCTGCGCCAGCTGGCTTAGCTCCGTGGCCAACAGGCCTTCGGGCAGCCGCTCCTTCAGCAGGCGGGCGCGGCGGGGCTGCTCCTCAAACAAGTAGCCGGCGCAGGGCACCCGGTGGCGCATGGGCAGGCTGTGCACCCGCACCAGCGCATCCTCATACACCAGGGCGTGGGCTTCGGTGTCGATGGGCGCAAAAGTGACGTCGTAGCCCAGCTGCTGCTGCGAGTGCAGCCCCACGGCCGTCACCATCTGCTCGATGCCCCAGGGACCCACCACCAGCAGCGGCTCTTGGCGGCCTTGCATGCTCATGGTGCTCAGCAGCCCGAACAGCCCGAGGAAATGGTCGCCGTGCAGGTGCGAGATGAACACCACGCGTAGCGTGCTGAAACGCCGCCGGTGCTCGAGCAGCCGCAGCTGGGTGCCCTCGCCGCAGTCGAGCAGGTAGCGGCCCTCGCCCACGGCCAGCACCTGCGCCGTGGGGTGGCGGCCTACCATGGGCGTGGCCGAGCCGCTGCCCAGTATTTGAAGCTCGAAATTCACTTTTTTTAGCGCTTAGCTGCTGGTTGTTAGCTACTAGCCTTTTGGCGCGGCGGGCCAGCCCTCGGGGCTGGGGGCCAGCAGCTAAAAAAAGCTGTTAGCCGCTGCTCTCTCCTAGAAAGAAAGCTAGCAGCTAACAGCTAATGGCTACGTGCCGAATAAAGGCAACCGCTACAACTACCTATTCCTTATCCGTCAGGTCGCGCTCGATGGAGTGCAGGAAAATGCGGTCGATGGCTTCCTCCACGGTGGGCAGGATGTGCAGCACCGATTCGAGCTTGCTGATGGTGATGAGCTTGAGCACGTGGTCTTGCAGGCCGGTGAGCACCAGCAGGCCGCCGGTCGAATTGCACAAGCGGTTGGCAATGAGGATGCTACTGAGCCCCGACGAGTCGGTATACTTCACGTGTTGCAGGTCCAGAATCAGGTTGTTATTCCCCTCCGCATTAAGCTTGACAAACTCTGATTTCAGGTCGGGCGCAACGGTGGTATCCAGCTTCTTCTCATCGATGGTGATGACGGTGTAGCTTTCTTTCTTATCGATGGAGTACTTCATAGAGAAATCGGGCGGGCGAATGGGATTTGGCTGCCAGAGGACGAAGGTAGGCAAAAAAAGAAGAACGCAAAATGAGCTATTCGTATTAGCTCAGCCCTAGCAAATTAGGAATTTATTTCAGCGCCTAGGCCCCGCTGGCCCCCCAAACGTGAGCGAGGCCCAGGTACTCAGCCAGTCGGCTTGGGGCGCCAGCGCGGGCGGGGCGGGCTCTAGCTGCACGGCGGCCAGCAGGTAGGGTCCGGCGCCCGGCAGGCGCAGCAGCAAGCGCCCCTGCTGGTTGGTGTGGGTGCTGAAATGGCGAGTAGCGGGCTGACCCGCCTCCCATACCTGCACCAGCGCGCCCGCTACCGGCTGGCCCTGGCGCAGCAGCCGCACCGTGAGGGCCGCGCCGGGCGCCAGGCGGTAGGGGTTTTGCTCGGGCACCAGCTCCAGGGGCAGGCCCAGCATCCGGCGGCAAGCGGTATCGGCGGCAGCGGGGCTTAGGGCACCCGCCAGCACCAAGGTTTTGGCGCAGCGGCGGTAGGCTTCGCGGCCGGGCTTGGTAGTGGCCACGCCGGCGGTTTCGCGCTGGCGCAGGGCCAGGGTCAGCCCTTCTTCCTTCAGGTAGGCCGTGAACTTATCGGCCGGCAGCTCGATGAACGATGGCTGGCTGGTGAGTGCCACCACATGCAGGCCCGGTGCGGGGCAGCGCATTGCTGGCGCCAGCGAATCGGCTAGCAGCGCGGGGCGCAGGTCGGTGCTATCGGCCAGGCTGGGCCCTAGGCGCACGAAGCGGCGCACCCGGCGCGTGGGGCGCGGCCAGGTTTCGCCCTGGAAGTTTTCGCCCACTAGCAGCTTGATGGGCACCGAAGCCCCCACGGCCACGCAGTAGCTAGCGGGGGCTAGCCAAAACTCGTGCCCTAGGGCAGCGGTGGCGAGCAGGAGTACGGGGAGAATTTTTCGCACAGAGTTGGGGCGAGTAAAAGGCGTTTCACAGAGTTATGCTGCTCCGTGAAACGCCTTTTTCACTCACTCCAACTCTGTGCGAAAAAACTCTGCTATTGCCGTTCCAGGGCCAGCGCGTACGCCCGGTCGTAGTACACGCGCAGGTTTTTCCAGTCAAAGATGTCGGCCGAGCTTTCCACGCGGTTGCGCTGGGTGATGCGCTCGCGGCGGCTCAGCAGCACGAAGTCCCAGAGCATGTTGGCCAGCTCCTCGGCCGCCTGGTCGAAGCTGCGCTCCTGGCGGTGCACCACAAAAATGCCCTTTTCTTCGTTGTCGGGCACATTTTTCTGCACGTAGTCGCCAAAGCCCGACAGGTCGGAGGTGATGGCCGGCACGCCGCGCGCCACGCACTCGAGGGGAGTGTAGCCCCAGGGCTCGTAGTAGCTCGGGAACACCCCTAGGTGGCAGCCGCGCACAAACTGCCCGTAGTCCATGCCAAACAAGGGCGAGGTAGTGCTCACAAAGTCAGGGTGATACACAATCTTTACCCGGTCGTGCTTGTTGTTCACCAGGTTGGCGCGGCGCACGAAGTTGAGGATGTCGTCGTCCTGGTCATTTACCAGGTTGTGGGTGATGACGGAGGGCAGGGCCGAGGTTTTCCAGCTTTGCAGACCGCGCCGGTAGCGCAGCTTCCAGTAGTCGTCCACCATGGCGTCGAGGTCAGGCAGGCGGTGGTCGGCGCTGGCGGCGGCGGCGTAAAACAGCCGGTCGCCCACCTGCTCCTCGATGGCGCGGCAGGTTTGGCGCACCTCTTCCAGCTGGGCGCGGCTTTGCAGCACCAGCGGGTTGATGCTGGTGTAGGGGCGCTTGGTGATGAAAAACATCACCACCTGGCCTTCCAGCCCGCTTTGCTGCAGGCGGTAGTTGAGGCGGGCCAGGGCCTCCAGCGTCAGGTCGAAGCCTTTATTGTGGTACTCGTAGCGGCCCGACGTGAACAGGTAGAGCGTCTGGTCGAGGTCGAAGGAGTAGCTCTGGAAGAAGTGGGCCATCACAAACTCGTGGATTTTATCCTTGTAGAGCTTGTGCAGGTTCTGAAACTCGTGCAGGGCTACAAAGCGCTCGATGTTGAGGCCGTTGGGCAGCACCGCGTCGGGTATTCTATCCAGTAAGTAGATGCACTCGCGCACCGTCAGCTCGCTCACGGTGGTGAACACGTGCGAGCCGTGGGCGGCGGCGCGCTCCATCTTCACGGCCGGCTCGATGTTGAAGTGCTTAGCTTCGGCCTCCCAGTTCACGCCCATCAGGTGGTCGTAGAAGTTGGGGTCGTTCATGGCCAGGTAGCGGCCCAGCAGCGTGGCGTGAGTCGTAAACACGAGGTGCACCGGCACTTGGCGGCGGCGTAGCTCCGGAATGGCCACGCCCGTCATCCACTCGTGGAAGTGCCCAATAACCTGGTATTTACCTTCGGTTTGGCGGGCCACCATTTCCACGAAGCGCTCGGCCAGGTGGCCGAAGGCAATGACCTGGTGCAGCAGGTCGTCGTTGTCGGGCGCGGGCAGCTGGTGGTCGCGCCAGAGGGCGCTTTTCAGCTCGCCTAGGCGGCTGTACGCCTGAAAAGGGTTGATGAGCACCGCGCGCGGCCGGCCCGTTATCAGCCATACCCCCAGGCAGATGTCCATGCCTTCGGCCCGTAGCGCGCGCACGGCCACGGCGTAGGGGTCGGTCATGGTGGCCACTTGCTCGTCGGAGTAGCTCTCAAACTCGCCCTGGGCCATTTGCGGGAAATAGGGCCCTAGCAGGCAGTAGCGGCTGCCCCAGGCGGGCATGGTAGCAGGTACCTTCGAGCGGATAACGGTGTAGATGCCACCCACTTGGTTGCATACTTCCCAGGCGGCTTCGATAAGCAAAGAATTGGGAAACAGAACTTCGGGCGCGGTGGGCTGGGGCTGCATAGGCGGAGTACTTGGGGGGGAAGAGGTGCGAAAGGTAAGCCGCCCGCTTGCTACCCGCAACCGCGGGCCGGCAAAACATTCCGGCTGATTTTGGGCTTTAGGCCCCCGTAAACCCCCTTTTTTTATGTCCGATACCCTCAATGTGCTCCAGCCCGAGCACGCCATTTTACCGCAGCTCGCGCAGCGCCGCAGCCCCCGCGCCTACACCAATCAGCCAGTTTCCACCGAAACCCTGCAGCAGCTCTTTACGGCGGCGGGCTCGGCGGCCTCGTGCTTTGGCGAGCAGCCCTGGCGCTTCGTAGTGGGTAGCCAGCAAAGTAGCCCCGAGGCGTTTGAGAAGATAGTGAGCACCCTAGCCCCCTTCAATCAGGACTGGGCCAAAAACGCCTCGGCCATTGCGCTGGCCGTGGCCAAAACCACCTTTAGCCACGACGGTAATCCCAACGCCTGGGCCAAGCACGACGTGGGCCAGGCCGCGGCCACGCTGGCCATTCAGGCCGTGGAACTGGGCGTGCAAATTCACCAGATGGCGGGCTTCTCGCAGGATGCTGCCCGCGCCGCTTTCCAAATTCCGGCCGATTTCGAACTGGTGTCAGTATTTACCATTGGCTACCCCGGCAACGTGGACGCGCTGCCCGACGCCCTGAAAGAGCGCGAACTGGCCCCGCGTACCCGCAAACCCCTCGGCGAAATCATGTTTGAAGGCGGCTGGCCTACCGCGCAAAGCGAGGATTATAGCGTAGCCAAGGTCTGAGCGCAAGGTTTCGCAAGGTAAAAAGAGGTCTCGCAAGGTTTTACCCCCGGCATTAAACAGTGCCGAGGGATAAAACCTTGCGAGACCTCTTTTTACCTTGCGAAACCTTGCGCGCTAGACTAGCGCGATAGCACCAGCACCGCGTAGGGCCCTAGGTCGAGCTGGCCGTGCTGGGGGTAGCCGTCGTAGCTGCCGCCCTGGGCTTCGGGGCCGTACGAGTCAAAATCATCAAATTCACGGTCGTAGCCATGCCAGTCGCTGTTGAAGCGGACGCGCCACTTGCCGCCGGCGGGCAGGCCTAGGGTATAGCCCTGGTGAGCCTGGTTGGCGAAATTTACCACCACGACCGTCGCGTTCTGCGGGTCGCCGTCCCAGCGGGCAAAGGCGATAACCTTGTCATTATCATTGACGTGGAACACGCGGCAGCCCTGGCCGCGCAGGCCCGGCGTGTGGCCGTACTGGTTGCGGCGCAGCGCAATGAGGTCGCGGTAAAGCTGCACCATGCCGCCGTGCTGCTCGGCCCAGTTCCAATCTAGCGGCTCGTTGTCGTTAAACGAGCCGGGCGCCAGAAACTCCTGGCCCTGAAACAGCATCGGGATGCCACTGGCCGTGAGGGTAAGGGCAGCGCCCAGCACCGTGCGCTTCTTGGAGTAGTAATTCTCCACGTTACCGGGCATAATTTCCTCGGCAATGCGGCACTTACCGTTGGCCACCTCATCGTGGCTTTCAGTGTAGATAACCCGCTGAAAGGCATTACCATTATACACCGAGCAAATGGCGCTGGCTACCTCGTGCATGTGGCGGTCGGCGTCATTGGGCGTAGTCAGCGCCCGCTGCATGGGGTAAATGTAGTTGGCGCACCACTGGGTCGAGAAGCCCTCGCCGCCCACGTTGGTATCGCCCGTGATGCCGCCGTGGGCGCGCAGGTCCTCGGCAATGGTGATTTTCCAGGGCTGGCGGCGCTGAATCTCCTCGTTTATCCAGCGCATCAGGCTCCAGCCGTCGGGCAGGTCGTCGCCGGGGTTGTTCTCGCCCTTCACGTTGCGAATGAAGGCGATGGCGTCCATGCGCAAGCCGTCGCAGTGATAGTCTTCCAGCCACATCAGGGCGTTGTCACGAATGTATCGGCGCACCTCGGGGCGGCCATAGTCGGGGCGGTTCATGCCCCAGGGCGTTTCGGCGCGCCAATCGTTGTAGAAGTAGATGCCGCCGCCGTTGTTCTCGCTCCAGCCGTCAAACTGCCAGAGGTCGAGGTCGCCCGGCCCGAAGTGGTTGTACACTACGTCGAGCACCACGGCAATGCCGTGCTGGTGGGCCGCGCGCACCAGCTCGCGGAAGGCCGTGGCTCCGCCGTAGTCGCTTTCCAGGGCAAACGGGTTGGCCGGGTTGTAGCCCCAGGAGCGCGCCCCCGGAAACTCGGTGGCCGGCATTATCTCGATGCAATTGATGCCTAGGCCCTGCAGGTAGTCCAGGCGGTCAATAACGTCATAAAAAGTCCCCGGCCGGCTGGGGTCGGGGGCGTTGAAGGTCCCCACGTGCAGCTCGTAAATCACGAGGTCGTTCCAGGCCGGCATCTGAAAATTATCGTTCTGCCAGTCGAAGTCACTGATGTCGAACACGATGCCATTGCCAGCCGAATTAGTCACGGCGCGGGCGTAGGGGTCGTTGCGGTGCAGCTCGCCCTGGGGCGTTTGCAGCACGTACTTGTACTCGTCGCCCGCCTTAGCCTGGGGCAGGTCGCCGGCCCAATTGCCGCCTTCCTCGGCGCGCAGAGGGCTCGCCTTAGTATCCCAGTTATTAAAAGTGCCCATTACGCTCACGGCGGTAGCGTTGGGAGCCCACACCCGGAAGGTAACGCCGCCCTCGTGCGGCAACGCACCAAAACCGTCGCGCACGGGCGCCGCTACGGCAGCAGGAATGGGTTGGGTTTTAGCAGGCGTAGGCGTGGAAATAGTAGCCCCGGCGGCCTTGGCTTTCTTCGCTGAAGTGCGCGCCGGCTTTTTAGTAGAGTGAGTGAGGGTTGTAGGCATATAGAAAGGCCGGCGCACTGCTTCCAGACAGCGGAATGCACGTGCAACCGGCGGATGTGCTTACTTATACGCCTGCGAAGAATTTTAGTTAAAGCAAGGATGAATAGCATTTAACCAGCCCTAGCCCCTACCCTAGCCCAAAGCCCCCGCATCCAGGGGCGCGGGGGCTTTCAAGCTTATTGAAGCAGCCCAGCAAACTTATTCCTTGGCAAAGCGCCGCACCACGCGCCCCGCGCTAGTAGGCAGCTCCAGCAGGTAGACGCCCGCCGGCAACTGGCCGACCGGCAGCTGGTTGAGGCCAGGGGCGACGGGGCCACGCAGCATTTCCTGGCCCAGCAGCGAGCGCACGGTGTAGGTGCCAGCGGCTTCGGTAAAGAAGTAGAGCTGGTCGCGGGTGGGATTAGGGCTGAGCACCAGTTCACTGGCCAGGCCAGCCGCCACCGTTGCCGTGGGCGAGTAGGCGCTGGTGCCGTCCAGGTCTACCAGCCGCAGGCGGTAGTAGAGGGCGCTGGCGGGCGCGGCAGCATCGCGGGCGACGTAGGTGCGCGCTTGGGTGCTGGTGCCCTGGGCCCCTAGGGTAGCCACGGGCGTAAAGGTGACGCCATCCAGGCTGCGCGCCACCTCAAAGCGGGCGCTGTTCAGCTCGCTGGCCGTGGTCCAGGTGAGGGCTACGGCGCCGCCGGCCAGGCGGGTGGCGACAAAGTGCACCAGCTGCACGGGCAGCGGGTTGGCGGCAGTGGCGGGGTCGGTGCTACCCAGGGCAAAATCGGAGAACGAAGTAATGGTACCCGACATGACGAGGTTCCCGTTGGCCGGGCCCGCAGCCTTGCCATGCCCAAAATTGTACCAGGGCTGGGTAACGTCCGAGCGCTTGGCTACTACCAGCGTCGGGTCCGCGGCGTCGGTCACGCCGTCGTCGCTGCCATACGTTAGGGCCACGGCCCCCGTAAAGCCCGCGGGCTGCGTGATGACCGGGGTGGCGTCCAGGTTAAAGGGCGTTAACGTGAAGTAGCGCACGCGGCTAACGCGGGTGAGGGAACCGTTCGGGTCGGTAGCAGCTAGGTTGCGAATGGGATTGCCCTCAAACTGCTCGGCCCGGTAGTTGGTGGTGCCAGTTTGGGAAGCTACCGTGAGCGTGAGCGGCCGGTAGGCCGTGCCCTTGCCAATCGGGAATACGTAGGCTACTGAGGCAGCCGTGGAGGCCACCGGGCCCACCGGGCGCCGCACCGGCCCATTCACGAAGCTGGCATCCGAGCCGCCCTGTACGGCGGCGGTGCCGGCCAGCGTCATGGTCAGGATGTTGGTGGCGTCGGTGGTCAGCAGGCCGCTGGTCAGGGCGAGGGCATTGCTGAGCGTAACGGGCGTTTGGAGCGTAGCCCCGGCAGGGTTGTTGATTTCCAGCTGAATGGTAGCCGCCAGGTAAGAGCTTTGCGCCGCGCTGCTGGCCGTGGGGTCGATGAGGGCGTTGCCCCTGAGCACCTGCGGCGCGGTGCCTTGCAGCACCAGCCGGTAGGTGGGCAGGGGGCTAGGCGCGGGGTTGCCATAGTTGGGGGCGTAGCGAAAGATTCCGTTATTAACTAGGTTGCCGCGCAAGACTAAGTTAGCTAACGCGTTATAGCTCAACGTGGCGCCGCTTTCAATCGTGAGCCCGCCGTTGACCGTGAGGGGGCTGCCCCCACTGGCGCCGTAGTTGATGCTCGTAAAGTTACCGTTGCGCAGAAACTGCAGGATGAGGTTGCCGTAGGTGCGGCCCGCCAGGGGCGTGGTGAAGCTGCTGGTGCCCAGGGGGCGGTAGTAAAAATTACCGGCTTCCGTGCCCGGCGCGCTGGCCAGGTTTTCGACGATACCCGTTACGCCGCGGGCCGTTTGGTGGCGAAAGCTGCCGCCGTTGAGTAGAAATACGGTTGGGTTCGTGCTGCCCATCGCATCGAGCACCGCCCCGCTGGCCGCCCCCGAGGCATTGGTAAAAAAGGCCCGGTTGCTCACCAGTAAGGCCGTATCACCGGCTGCGCTGCGCGTGAGCAGCAGTGCCGGGCCGCCGCCAGCCGCATCCGACACGGTATTAGTGCTCGGGATAACGAACAGAATAGAGTCGCCGCCGGCGGGGCGCAGGCGCAGCGAGGCCACCGACACGGCCGTGGGCGCGGTACTGGCGCTGTTACCTAGCTTCACGGTGTACTTGCCGGCTACGGTACTGTGGTCAAGCACTACGTCGTCGCCCGCGCCCGGCAGGGTGCTGCCCGCCCAGTTGCCCGCGTCAAACCACGAATCGGTGCCGGCGGCGCCCGTCCAGCGCTTGGCCGCTACGGGCGCCAGCACCGCGCCGCGCACCGCCACAGTAGCCGTAGTGGGGCCATTAGTATTAGCGATGCTGCCGCTTACGTTGCCCAGGGCCGTGCCGCTGGCCAGGCGCACATACACGGTAGTGGCCCCTAGGGTGGTGGCGCCATTCAACGGCAGGCTGGCCGAGCGGGCGTAGTTGGTACCGTCGAACGATACTTCCAGGCTGGTGGCCGAAGTCGTGATGGTGAGGCTGGTGCCATCGAGCGCGCTGCCGCTGAGCTGGTAGGTTTGGGGCGCCGAGGCGCTGCCCTGGCTGGCGGCCAGGCCCGCGAGCGACGCGGGCGCCGCGGTGATAACCGGCACTATCACCGTGAAATTATTGGCCGAAGTAACCGAGCCGTTCGCGGTAGTTACCGTGATAGGGCCGCTGGCCGCGCCGCTAGGCACGGTAGCCACTAGCATAGTAGGGCTCGCCACCGCAACTACCGAAGCGGCCACGCCCCCAAACGCCACGCTGGCATTGCCGGCAAAGCCGCTGCCCTGCACCGTTACGCGCGTGCCCGCCGGGCCGCTGGCGGGCGAAAAGCTGCTGATAGTGGGGGCCGGCCCCGCGCACGGGCTAGGCACAAGCGCCGCGTTGCGCGGCGCGGCCGCCGCCAGGCTGAAATCATTCTTGTTATCGTCCGTGTCGGTGCAGCCCCCTAGGGGCCGAAAAATGGCTTGCGTGGTCGAAGGAGCAGGGGCCGCGCCGCTACCCTCGTAGTCACTACCCGTGCCGTAGGCAACCTTATCGACCGAAGTAGCGCCCGGCGCTAGCAGCAGCTCGAGGCGGCCGCCCGCAGTTGCTAGACCGATGCTGCTGGTTTGGTTGGGCGCGGGGAGCGCCATGCCGGCCCCGGTAGTGCCCGCCGCCAGCTGCACCAAGTAGTAGCCGCCGGCCGGCAGGCTGGCCGTGGCCGTCAGTGCGAAGGGAGTGTCGCCGTTGTACGCCAGCGAGTAGCCACTCAAGGAGATGGGACCAGTGCTTTTGTTGAATAGCTCCACGTAATCATTGGCGTAGGTAGCGCCCGAATTGCCGCCTGCCGTGTATACCTGGCTGATGACAAGCGTGGTACTTTGGGCCAAGCCCAGTAGCGGCAGCAGCACCAGCAAAACGCCCGGCAGCGCACGTCGAAATACTTGCTGAAAAAGGAGGAGTAGGGTGTGTTTCAAAACTTATTTATAAAGGACAGGCAATGCGTAATTAATTAAAACTTCAGCTATAAAGCTAGGCCTTAAAGGTTATATACATGAAGTACGCAGCAGCTTACTATGTGAATTTTGAGATATATCCAATCGAAACTGGTTTAAGAGCAACTGGCAACCTAGGCCGGCCGCCGGCGGTTAAGGCTAGCCAGACCCGCTTCAGTATCTACGCTATGCCCCGTCCCGCCCGCCTTACCTACGGCCTCTATGCCTGGCTGCCCGCCCACGGCTACCGCTACGTGCACCCCGCCAACCGCCGCTCGTTTGAGCTGCTGGAGCCCGTGGGCAAGGTGTTCGAGAAAATCAGCCCCGACGACGACTCGGCCGACTGGATAACGCTGCGCTACGATGAGCAGCAGTTTCTGGTCAGCCCCGAGCTGTTCAAGGAACTCTATGAAAAACCGGCCTTTAGCTTCGGCGATTTGGTGCGGGAAGCCCGCCCGGCCAACGGGCGGCCGCCGCACCAGGGCCTCGTGTCGGACGTGTTTTGGAACGAGGCCACCAGCCGCGCCAGCTACCAGCTGGTGGAGCGCAAGCGCAAGCTGCCCCAGGTATTTGCCGAAACGGAGCTGCAGCTGGCCGGGTAGCCGCCGGCGGGCGCGAGCTAGTGGCTTTTGGCCGCACCGGTTGCTACTACGCCAAGCAGCGGCCCACCTTTTGCAGGGCAACTGCCGCACCGTTGTTTTGCACCATGCTGTTTCTTCGTTTGCTGGCCCTAGGGCCGCTGGCCGCGCTGGGCGGGCAGCCAGCCAGGCCACCCGTCGCCTTTTACACCACGTATAGCTACGTGGGCTACACCGTCTACGACTTCACCGAGGGCCAGTCGCCCACCCAGGTGCCGGGCGTGGGCGGCACGCTCACGCTGCGCGCCGACGGCAGCTACACCAAGCGCCTGAGCTTGCTGCTGGGCGACAGCGGCCCGCGCTATTTCAGCCAGCAGGGACGCTTTACTACCCAGGGCGACAGCATTTTCTTCCGCTTCAGCGACAAGAACGGGCCCGATGTGCAGCGCGGTACCTTCCGCTACGAGCCGGCCTCGAAGAAGCTCAGCATCAGCCTGATGGGCTACCCTAGGGGCAACCACGGCGACTACGAGCTGCTGGCGCTGCCGGCGGCCCGGCGGCCCTAGGGGCGCCCGCGCCGGCTTGCCCTCCCCTCGCCGGTCTTGTTACCTTTGCCTTTCCGTTTGGGCCGCCCTTCCCACCCCGCATCGCCCAAGCTGTTAAATCATCGCTAATTGTTACTTATAAAAGATGGGACGCGCATTTGAATTCCGCAAAGGCCGCAAGATGAAGCGCTGGGACCGGATGTCGAAAGACTTTACCCGCATCGGCAAGGAGATTGTGATGGCCGTGAAAGAAGGTGGCCCCAACCCCGACACCAACGCTCGCCTGCGCACGGCCATCCAAAACGGCAAGGGCGTGAACATGCCCAAGGACCGCGTGGACGCCGCCATCAAGCGCGCCAGCGGCAAGGACGAGAAGGACTACCAGGAGGTGGTGTACGAGGGCTACGGCCCGCACGGCGTGGCCATTGTGGTGGAAACCGCTACCGACAACCCCACCCGCACCGTGAGCAACGTGCGCCTTTACTTCAACCGCAACAACGGCGCCCTGGGCACCGCCGGCAGCTCCGACTACACCTTCACCCGCAAGGGCGTGTTTAAGCTGGCCGCCGAGGGGCTCGACCGCGACGAGCTGGAACTGGAGCTGATTGACGCCGGCGCCGAGGACGTGTACGAAACCACCGAGGAGGACGAGCACGGCCACGAGCACAAGTATATGGTGGTCGAAACCGCCTTTACCGACTTTGGGCAGATGCAGCAGGCCCTAGGGGCCAAGGGTGTGAACGTGGTGAGCGCCACCCTGCAGCGCGTGCCCAACACCACGGTTTCGCTCAGCGACGAGCAGGCCGAGGAGGTCGAGAAGCTCATCGACAAGCTCGAGGAGGACGAGGACGTGCAGGCCGTGTACCACACCATGGGCTAGGCGCCCAGCTACCTCCTTGGTAATAGCTCTATAAAGTCGCCCGTCTTCCTGACGGGCGACTTTTTTTATAAACCCCACGCCGGTTTGCGGACTAGTTCCGCCTATTACGGGGTATCTACCGCCGCCCGCACGCCTTGTTATATCAGGCCGCCGCCTCTTACCGCACTCCCCCGATTAACCGTCAGTAGCTGGAGCAGCAATGCTTCCGTTACCTTTCGGCAGCTGCCTACCCGCTGTCTAGCCTACGGCCTCGCTATCTTGTCTATTCTTCTTATTCACTTACTGCTATGCGCCGCTCAGCACTGCTTCTATCCAGTGGTTTGCTACTCCTGACTGCTGCCTGCCAACGTGCTGACCCCGCTCCCCTAGGGGGAGTTAAAGTCACCGTAACGTACACCTTTCCTTACGATACCTATGCCCTCTACACCGAAGTAGGCTGGGCGGGCCCTAATAGAGCGGCTCCTTTGCAAGAAAACAAATTCAATCTCACCGGGACAGCTGGCAGTCTCCGGAAATCAGTTATCGAAGTAAATGATTTGAATCCAGGCAATTATGTCATAACCTTGCTTAGCAGCGCCAAATCTGTGCAGGTGACGGCTGGCCGCCAGAACGAGTATACCTGGAACTTATAAGCACCAGCGGGCCACCTCTATTTTTGCGGCGCCAGCGCCTTTGCGAGCGCCGCCTGCCTTGCTGGTAGGCGGCGCTCGTCGTTTCTTGCAAGTACTTATGAAAATTCTGCTACCCCTACTGCCCGCCTTGCTGCCCCTGGCGGCCCTTGCCCAGCCCACCAATCCGCAGCCGCCCACCGACCCCAACATCCAAAAATGGGTGAATGAGGTATCGGCCAAAACCCTGGAAGCCGACGTGCGCAAGCTGGTTAGCTTCGGCACCCGCCACACCCTAAGCGACACCCAGGACAAGAAGCGCGGCATTGGGGCGGCGCGGCGCTACGTGTTCGACGAGTTTCGGAAGTACAGCAAGGCCGGCGGCGGGCGCATGACGGTGGAGATGGACACCTTCACCTACAACCCCGATGGCCGCCGGGTAGACAAGAAAACGCTGATGGCCAACGTACTGGCCACCATTCCCGGCACCGACCCCACCGATACGCGGGTGCTGCTGATGAGCGGCCACATCGACTCTAGGGTGACGGATGTGATGAACCGCACGGCCGACGCGCCCGGCGCCAACGACGACGCTTCGGGCGTGGCCGCTGTCATGGAAGTGGCCCGCGTGCTGGCCGGCCAGAAGTTTCCGTGCACCATTAAGCTGGTGGCGGTGCAGGGCGAGGAGCAGGGCCTGCTGGGGGCCGACCACCTGGCCAAGCGCGCCAAAATAGAAAACTGGAACCTGGTGGCCATGCTCAACAACGACATCGTGGGCAACTCGCACGGCCACGACCCCGACGTGACCGATACCCTGCACCTGCGCGTGTTTAGCGAGGGCGTGCCGGCCACCGAAACGCCCGAGCAGGCCCGCCAGCGCCGCCAGCTGAGCAGCGAAAACGACGCCAGCAGCCGCCAGCTGGCCCGCTACACCCAAACGGCCGCCCGCCAGTACGTGAACGAAAACGGCTACCAGGTGCTGCTGGAGTACCGCCCCGACCGCTTTTTGCGCGGCGGCGACCACACGCCCTTCAACCAGCAAGGCTACGCGGCCGTGCGCTTCACCGAAACCAACGAGAACTTCGACCACCAGCACCAGGACCTGCGCACCGAAAACGGCGTGGAATACGGCGATAAGCCCGAGTTTATGGACTTCCGCTACCTGCGCCGCACCGCCCAGGTAAACCTGGCTACCCTGGCTAGCCTGGCCCTAGCCCCCGCCGCCCCCCAAAAGGTAGAAGTGCTGACCGCCAAACTCACCAACCGCACCGAGCTGCGCTGGCAGGCCCCGCAGGGCGGCCCCGCCCCGGCTGGCTACGTAGTGCTGGTGCGCGAAACCAGCGCTCCCCAGTGGCAGCAGCGCATCCCCGTAAAGGGCCTCACCGCCGACCTGGCCATCAGCAAGGATAACTACATTTTCGGCGTAGCCAGTGTGGATGCCCTAGGCCACGAGGGCCTGCCGGTGCTGCCGATAGTGGGGCGGTAGGCTATGAAAGCTTTTGAGGCGCTGATTTTTGATTTGGGCAAGGTGGTTTTTGACTTGTCGTTTGACAGAGTCTTTCACTTCTGGGCCGCCGCCTCAGGCCAACCAGTGGAGGCCATCAAAAGCAAATTCCAATTTGATAAATTCTTCGATGAGTTTGAAAGGGGCGAGATTTCAGCCCGAACCTTTAGGGCTGAGGTATCGCGCCGCCTAGGCCTTCAGCTTACCGACCAGGTATTCGACGCAGGTTGGTGTGCGCTGTATCTCGACCATTATCAAGGAATTGATGAGCTACTGACCAATCTGAAGCAGCAATATCGCCTCGTAGCGCTAACCAACACGAACAGCATCCACGCGCGAGTCTGGCAACTAAAGTACCGGGCCAGCCTAGGCTACTTCGAAAAAGTATTCAGCTCGCACGAACTCGGAACCAGAAAGCCGGAAAAGCAAGCCTACCAAGCCGTTCTGGATTACTTAGGCACTAAGCCTGAGCACACCATCTTTCTGGATGACAACCGCGCCAACGTAGCCGGCGCGGCGCAGCTTGGCATCAAGACCATTTTAGTGGAGTCGCAAGCGCAAATGCGAGCTGACTTATACCAATCGCTGAGAATAGGCTAGAGCAGTTTAGCACAGTATAAACCGTGATACCACCAGAGAATACCCCGGACCAATGGTTGCTTGCTTATACAATGAGTAACCTTTCAGAATTGTGTTATGCAGCTAGGTGGATGGATAATCTCGAATATGTCTTGTGGCATTCGGTGATAGAAGGCCCTAGGCGTTATGGACGTGGCGAAATAAGCTTGGATGATATAAAGGCGCTTAAAATGTTCTCCGAAAGGTGTGGAAAATGGATATTTTTCGATGATACGGATGGAGAAACTCCAATTTCCTTGGATTTATGGCAGGAGAAATATACTCAGCATGTCAACACTAACCCTCGTTCTTTACGCTAGCTAATAAGGGTTTATTAGGATTCTATTCCGCTCTTGGCTCTGAACCGGAGAAGCTTAACACAACGTAGCTTACCCTAGTCTACGTGCATCTGTGCCCAGCCACAATTTCAGTTTTACTCATTTCAGCTAAGCCGTTCTACCTTCGCCGCAACGCACGGGATACACCTCGCCAACGCGGTTGCCTATAAACGGCGAACCCCCGGCGTTGTGGCGACGCCGAGGGTTCAGGAAGTAGGTGCTCTCACACCTTACTCCCAACTCACAATGGAAAAAGGTCGTGCGAAAACGGAAGTCAAAGTCAAGCTTGACATCCGGATACCGCCAGAGGTTGCCAAATGGCTACTCTGGTTTCTAATGAGCGGCGGAGCTGTCACGGCAGCCGCGCATTGGATTAGGTAGGGTAAGGGGGTGGGCTGCAAGGCTCATCCCCTTATTTTTTGAGCGTTGAATCTTCAACAAATGTAGAACATTCAACGCAAACCTGATACCGTAAGTTTGGTAGTGCCACGTATAGCGTAGCTGCCCATGTTCCCTACCCCGCCCAGGTCCACGACTACCAAACGGCCCTAGGGGCAATCCAGGCCGGCCGCAAGCGTAGCCATTGGATGAGGTACGTCTCCCCCCAGATTTAGGGCCTGGGGTACAATAGCCTGGCGCAGCGCTACGCCATTGCCGATGCCACCGAGGCGGCTTACCTGGCTCACCCTACCCTAGGGCCCCGGCTGGTGGAAATCGCGCGGGCGCTACCGGCGCTACCGGCAGGACCTCTACTCGGGTAGCTACAGCTTCAAGTCCTTCTTGTTGTCGTCTGAGGTTCTGTCCACTAGCTCGTGGTAGGGGTCGACGGCTACCGAGGCCGGCTTTTGGGCCACGACGAACTGCAGCTTATTGTCACCCGTTGCCAGGCGGCGCTTTACGAGCAGCAGGGGGGCGGCTGGTTTTTTATCCTTGCCCGGCTCGGGGAAAACGGCCACCGGCAGGTAGTCGTGCTCGGGGGCGGGCCGCTGGTTGCCGGTGCTGTCGGCGTAGAACTTGGCGCTCTTCACGGTGAAATCGACCTGGTAGCGGCCGTCGGGTAGCTTTTTGGCGTTGGCGGCCGTTATTCGGTTGTCATAGAGCGTGATACGGTTGAAGTTATCGGCAATAAACTGCTGCAGCGAATCGGGCGCGGCCCGGCGCAGCGCCCCGATAAACTCGGTCGAGTTGGTGTAGGGCGGGCCTTGAAACGCCACCGCTTGCACGTACCCGCGCAGGGCCGCGTTCAGCTTTTGCTCGCCCAGGTAGTCTTGCAGCGCATACATCACCACCGAGCCCTTGCCGTAGTGGATATACGTCTGGTTTTCGACCAGCGCCAGCGGCACTTCCTTCTTCTGCTCGAAAGCGCGGCCGCTGAGGTAGCGGTTGAGGTCGAGCTTGAGAAACTTCTGCATGGCGGCCAGGCCGTAGTGGTGCTTCATCACCATCAGGGCCGAGTATTCGGCCAGGCTCTCGGCCATGAGCGTGCTGCCTTGCACGTTGCCGCCGATGACCTGGTGCGCCCACCACTGGTGCGCCACCTCGTGGGCCGCCACGTAGAAGGGGTAGTCCAGGTCCTCGGGGTCGTTGTCATCAACTTTGGCAATGAAGCCGATGCTTTCCGAGAACGGCACCGTGTTGGCAAAGCTTTGCGCAAAGCTCTGGTAGCCCGGAAACTCCAGGATGCGCAGCTGCTGGTGCTGGTAGGGCGAGAAGTTTTTAGAGCAGTAGCTCAGCGCCTCCTTGGCCCCGGCCGCCATGCGCTTAAGGTCGTACTCGTGGCCGGCGTGGTAGTAAATCTCAATCGGCAGGGTGCGCCCACCGGCCGAATCGACCCACTTATCGGTGTACTTCTGGTAGCGCGCCGAGAGGAAGGTGTAGAAGTTGAGCATCGGCCGGTCCATGCGGTAAGCGAAGTAGCGGCGGCCGTTGCGCACCCATTCCTTTTGCAGGTAGCCGGGGGCTAGGGCCGTTTGGTCGGGCTCGGTGCTCACGGTGGTGGCAAACCGAATCCAGTCGGCGTCGGTGCTGATATAGGTGTTCTGCCTGGCTTTTAAGTCGTTGACCGGCGCCATGCGCGGCTTGGGCTGGAGGCCGTAGCTTTTGCGGTCCTTGTCGCTGCGCAGCTCGACGTTTTCGCGGTAGCCCAGGCTAGGCAAGTACCCACTGCTGACGAACGTGCCGTTTTCCACGATGTTGGTGTTGGAACCGGAGTTTGGAAACCCCAGCTCGCGGTAGTCGAGCGTCAGGGCCAGGGGCAGGGAATCGCCGGGGGCCAGGGGCCGGGCCAGGCGGTAGAGGCGCAGGCCGGCCGTGGTATCGTTCAGCGCCAGCGCGGCCTGCCCGGCCGCGCCGAGGCGCAGGTGGCGCACGCGCGGGTGGTTTTCGGCCGGCAGGCTCACAATCACCGTGTCGAGCGGCCGGGCGTGCTTATTCACCAGCATCATTTCGCCCTGAAAGTGTACCCGCCGGGTGCTCGGAAAAATGTCGGTGTTCAGCGTCACGGCCACGATGCGCGGCTGCGGCACACCCCTGAGGCGGCGGTACTGCTTTTCGTACTGCACCTGCAGCTTTTCGTCCTCCTTGGGCGTGCGGTACTGATTGAGCACGTTGGTGTTATAGTAAATAAAGCTGCCCGTGCCCAAGGCTACCGCTAGGCCGGCGGCCAGGGCGGCGGTGCTGCCCGCGCCCCAGCGGCGACGCGCTTCGCCCAGGCGGCCGCTGGGGTCGGTGCCCCGCACCCAGAGCAGATTGGCCAGCAGCCCCAGCAACAGGGCCACCCCCGCCCACAGCAGCTTGGTCCACCAGAAGGCGGGCAGAAAGTGCCCGTAGCCGTTCATATCCGAATAGGGGCCGGGGCTGCCCCCACCGCCGTAGGAGGTGAGGCGGTGCGTGAGACCCAGCCCGCCCTTGGCCAGCGTGAACACGTAGTACACCACCATCACCAAAAAGCCCACGTACTTGTTGTTGACCACTACCTGCGTCACCATCGCCAGCACGCACAGCAGCAGCAGGTAGGCCAGCTGGTAGAGGAATAGGGCCTGCAGGTACAAGCCGATTTCGTAGTGGAAGTAGCCTTTGAAGGTCTGGATGAGGAGGCAGCAAACCAGCACCACAGCCAGCAGCACTACCTGCACCAGCCCTAGGGCCGCGAGCTTGCTCAGGAAGGGCACCCAGCTGGGCACCGGCGCGGCATCGGCAATCTGGGCCACGCCCGCGTCGCGCTCGCGCCACACCAGCTCGCCGCTGTAGAAGATGATGATGGCCAGAAAGAACAGAAAAAACGAGCCTGTGGCCAGGCTCAGCACCACTTCCGTGACGGGATAGGTGGGCGTGTCGAACGTTTTGCCCGCCTGCGACGCGGTGGTGAGCAGAAAAAGAATACCCGCCCCCACGATGGCCGCGAAGTAGCGGCTGCGCACGATGCCCCGAAACTCGAGCTTGGTGAGGCTCAGCCACTGCTGCCGGTGCATGGCCCCGGTGAAAAGCTGCGTGACGCGGGGGAGGCGCAGGCTGCCCGCCGTGGCCCCCGCCCCCCGCTCGGCGGCCACCTCGGCCGGCACGGCGCGGGGCTTTTTGGCGGCGCGCTCCGAAGCCAGCGCCGCGAAGCGAAACCGCCCGTAGCAGAGCGCCAGCAGGCCCAGTCCTACCCCTAGCCACACCGCCCGGTTGAGCAGCATGTAGGTATTGAGCGGCAGCAGGCGCGTGTTTTTGTCGGCGGCCGTCCAGTACTTGGTGGTGATAAACTGCGCGCCTAGGCCGAAGGCGTCGAGCGTCGAGGCCAGGTACTCGTTCTTTAAATCGGACGTGTAGGACGTGGAAATCAGGTAGGCCACCAGCAGCAGCACGGCCCCGATGTACGTGCTCAAGATGTTGCGCGTGAGCGTGGCCATCGTGAAGAAGATGGCCCCGCAAAACAGCAGGTTGGGCAGCACCAGCAGCAGGTAGGGCCAGAGGTAGGTGCCGGCCGGTGCCACCTTTAGAAAGCGGTCGGCCTCGATGCCGGGCAGCACCCCGGCCACCGCCGCGCCCACCAAAATGCCGCTAAATACCAGCGCTGCCACCACGTAGGAACCCAGGAAGCGGCCGCCCAAATAGCCCCACTTGCTGATGGGCTTGGTGTAGAACAGGGAGTGCGACCGGGTTTCGAAGTCGCGGTACACCGGGTTGCCCATCAGCGACGAGGCGATGACAATGCCAAACACGCTGATGGTGCTGACGATGAGGCTCACCGAGAAGGGCGAGTTGATTTTGACAGTTTGCCCGTCGCCGCCCAGGCTGATGTTGATAGCCGAGCCAAAAACCCCGCCGGCCGCCGCCACCAGCAAGCCGGTCAGCAGCGCCAGCACCAAAAAATAAATCCAGGTAGCCGGCCGCCGCAGCCGGTACTTCAGCTCAAAAAGGAAGATGGGTAGAAACATGACGAGCAATTCAGGAATAGAAATTAAAAGCTAGCAGTCAAGCAGTTGTGGCGCCACGGCCTTGGCTATCTGACTGGCAGCTCCGAGTTTTTAATTTCCGAGAAATACACGTCTTCCAAGTCGGGGCTCACGGCCTCGAAGCCACTGTCGGGCGCGGCGTCGGCCAGCACGTGCACCACCGTTTTGCCCGCAAACAGGCGCGAGCTGATAACCTGCTCGCTGGCTTGCAGGGCGGGCAGCTCGGCTTTCTCAATCAGCTTGCGCCACACGCGGCCGCGCAGGGCCTGCATCACTTGCAGGGGGTCGCCGGTGAGCAGCACTTCGCCCTTATTGATGATGGCCATGTGGCGGCACAAATCACTTACATCGCTGACAATGTGGGTACTGAGAATCACCACCCGGTCTTCGCCAATCTCGCTCAGCAGGTTGTGAAAGCGGTTGCGCTCGGCGGGGTCGAGGCCGGCCGTGGGCTCGTCCACGATGATGAGGCGCGGGTTGCCGAGCAGCGCCTGCGCAATGCCGAAGCGCTGCTTCATACCGCCCGAGTAGCCGCCCACGTATTTTTTGCGCACGTCGTAGAGGTTGGTTTGGTGCAGCAGGGCGGCCACCATCTCCTTGCGCTCCCGGCCGCTGGCAATGCCCTTGAGGGTGGCGAAGTGGTCGAGCAGCTCCTCGGCGCTCACCTTGGGATATACGCCAAACTCCTGCGGCAGGTAGCCCAGCACCCGGCGCACGGCTTCCTTGTCGCGCAGCACGTCGAGGTCATCGAGCAGGATGCTGCCCGTATCGGCATCCTGCAAAGTGGCGATGGTGCGCATCAGGCTGCTTTTGCCCGCCCCGTTGGGGCCCAGCAGGCCAAACATGCCGGTCGGGATGGTGAGGTTGACGCCCCGCAGCGCCTGCGTGCCGTTGGGGTAGGTTTTGGAGAGGTTGGTAATGGTGAGCGCCATAAGCAAAAAATGAGTGCGGGTAGTGAATCACGGTTGGGCGAGCAAGTATTACAGCGCGCGGCTCGCCAGCCCCTTAGCCAGCCCCCTAGGGCCCTGCTAAGGGGATGAAGCCAGCGGCCCAAGGGTTGCCTGGCGGGCCGGCTTATTTGCCGTGGCGCACCACCCAGTCGCCCACAGCTTGCAGCAGCGTGGGCGAGCAGGTCTCTTCCAGCGTGGCATACTCGCTGATGGCGCCGGTGGCCGCAGTTTGAAATAAGTGGTTGAGGCCGGGCAGCTCGCGCACCGTCGCGTCGGGGTTGTGGGCGGCTTGCAGTGCCTGGCGCAGGGCGGCCAGGTTGGGCGCGGCCACCACCTGCACGTCCCGGCTGCCGCCTAGGGCCAGCACGGGGCAGTGCACCCGGCTTATGGTCTGGGCGGGGCGGTCGGCCAGCAGGGCGCGGTAGCCGGGGGTCGTCATTTGGGCGGCGGTGCGCTCGGCGGCGGCCGGGCTGGCGCCGGCGGCCGTTAGCAGTGCCAGCAGCTGGGCGCGGGCCGGGCCGTTGTCGGGGTTCTGCGTAATGGCGGCTAGCGCCGCCCGCTGCCGCTGCTCGATGGTGGCCAGGGCGGCGGGGTCGCTGGTTTGCAGGCGGGCCAGGGCCACGGCCTGCTGCACCATCATTTCATCGCCGGGCAAGCCGGGCGCGGCCAGCAGCACCACAAAATCAGGGCCTTGCGGCTGCGCGGCGGCCAGCAAAGCGGCCGTGCCGCCCTCGCTGTGGCCCAGCAGGCCCACGTGCTTGGGGTCGATGCCCGGCTGGGCGCGCAGCCACCCCAGGGCCGCGCGGGCATCGGCGGCGTAGTCGGCGCTGGTGGTGCCGGCCAGCGTGCCGGTGCTCTGGCCCACGCCCCGGTCGTCGAAGCGCAGCACGGCTACGCCGCGCCGGGTCAGGTAGTCGGCCAGCACGGCGAAGGGCTTGTGGTCAAACAGCGTCTCGTCGCGGTCTTCGGGCCCCGAGCCGGTGAGTAGCACCACGGCCGGAAACGGTCCCGCGCCCGCCGGCTCGGTGAGGGTGCCGGCTAGCGTCACGCCGGCCGCTTCGTTGCGAAACGTCACGTCCTGGCTCTGGTAGGGAAACGGCGCGTGGGGCGTCTGGGGCCGCTGGGGGCCGGCCGCAGTGCCATCGGGCGCCACCCGGCTGAAAACCAGGGGCAGGGCCTGCCCGCCCTGCCGCCACTCGCCGGCCAGGGTTTGCCCGTCGGCGGCGCGGCGGCCGGCAAAGCGGGCGTGGGCCACGGCCAGGTCGAGGTACACGCTGTCGGCTTTCAGCGCAAAAGCCAGGGGTAGGCCAGCAGCTTTCTGAGCCGGAATGTCGAGGGTGGCGGTGCGGGGGCCGCCGGCCGGGTCTTGCAGGTGAGCCGTGAAAGTGAGCCCGCCCAGGCTGCCGCGCCAGTCGCCGGTGAGGCTGGCCGGCGTTTGGGCGGAAGCGGCCGCGGGGCCTAGGAGCAGGGCAGCGAACAAGAGCGTTTTCATGGGGCAGCGCGGTGGGTAGAGGGTGAAAAACAGGCGGGCAGCAGCTGGGCGAAGGCGAGCGGGCTTCCCTTTCAGCTGCGCTCCACTGAGCCAAAAGTGGCTGGCTGCCCCTGCCCGCGCCTTTTTTAAATGACGAAATGCCCCGCTTGGCTGACGAACGCGGGTTAGTGGCGGACAAGCGGCGTTCGTCATTTTTAGCCCCAGCCCGGCCCGGCCGGGCCGTAGTTTTGCCCCATGACCCGGCCCTCCTTTCTCACTCCGCGCGTGCTGCGCCATGCCATCGGCTGGCTGCTGATAGTGAGTTTGTTCACCTACCTGAATCGCGTAGTCTTGCCGGGTCAGTTTCGGGTGTTTGGCCTGCCCTACTCGTTGCCGGTGCTGCTAGGGCCGGCGCTGGCCATCTATGCCCACTATTGGCTGCTGAGCCACCAACTGGAGCACCGCCGCTACGGGTGGTACCTGGCCGGCACGGTGGCGGCCATCCTACTGGGCTCGGCGGTGCTGGCGGCAGTGGGTAGGCACGTAGACCCTAGGCCGCATTCCACCGTCGTCTTCGGCAAAGAAGGGCCGGGGGTAGTGGTTGCCGCGGCGCCAAAGCCCTGGCCGGCAGAGTTCGGCCAAGCCGCCGCCAACGTGGTCACTACACTGCTGCTGGCCACCGTGGCCCGCTACACGCGGCGCGGCATCAAGAGCTACTACCAGGTGCAGCAGCTGCACGCCCGGCAGCTCGAAACGGAGCTGAGCTTGCTTAAAGCCCAGGTGAATCAGCATTTTCTGTTCAACACCCTCAACAACCTCTACGGCCTGAGCCTGGCCGCCCCCGACCAGATACCCGAAGCCCTGCTGCAGCTGGCCGATTTGCTGCGCTACCAGCTCGACAGCTCGCGCCAGGCCCGCAGCACGGTAGGCTCCGAGGCCGACTACCTGCGCAACTATATCGGCCTGGAAAAGCTGCGGCTGCGGGCCGGCACCGAGGTCGAGTTTCAAGCCGAGCTGCCGCACCCCGACCACCCGCTGGCCCCGCTGCTGCTGTTGCCGCTGGTCGAAAACTGCTTCAAGCACGCCGTGGGGCCGGAGGGCGCGGGCTTCATTCGCATCGGCCTGGTGCAAACGGCCACCAGCCTCACGCTGCGCACCGAAAACAGCGTGCCGGCCCACTTCCGGCCGGCCCCTTCGGGCGTGGGGCTGCCCACGCTGCGCGCCCGGCTGGCGCAGTTTTACCCCGGCGCCCGCCACCAGCTGCGCGTAGAGGCCACGCCGGGCTACTACGCGGCCACCCTGCAGCTGAGTCTGTAGCGCCTGGTATCTTCGGGACTCTCTGCGCCCTGCCCATGCCCGTGCCCCTGCGTTGCTTAGTAGTTGATGACGAGCCCCTGGCCCATACCGTGCTGCGCGCCCACCTCGACCGCCTGCCCGGCCTGGTGGCCTGGGCTGGCAGTTGCTACGGCGGCGCCGAGGCCCTGGCCCAGCTGCATACTACGCCCGTCGATGTGCTATTTCTCGACGTGGACATGCCCGGCCTCACCGGCCTGGACTTGCTGCGCGCCCTACCCCAGCCGCCGGCCGTGGTGCTGTGCACGGCCCACGCCACCCACGCCCTCGATGCCTTCGAGCTGGGCGTGGCCGATTATCTACTGAAACCCATTCGCTTCGAGCGCTTTGTCAAAACCATTAGCCGCTTGCACGCTGGCCGCCCCGCCGCCAGCGCGGTGCCCCTAGCCCCGGCGGTGGAGCCAGCCACGACGGCTATTTTCCTCAAGACCGATGCTGGCATGGAGCGGGTGCGGGTGGCCGACCTGCACTTTATCGAAGGCTACGGCAACTTTGTAAAATGCCACCTGGCCAGCGGGCGGGTGCTGCTTACCGCCGAAACGATGAAGCAGTTGGAAAGCCAACTGCCCGCCACGCAGTTTCTGCGCATTCACAAGTCTTACGTAGTCAACCTGGCGAACATCGAACGATTTAGCGGCAACATTCTGGTAGTCGGTACGCGCGAGCTGCCGGTGGGCAGCACCTACCGCCCAGACGTGCTGCGGCAACTCAACGGCGCTGCCCGTGAGCCCAAATAAAGTGGCCCAAAGGCCTTTAGCAACTGCTGGCGAGCGGGCGATAGTTGTGTAAAATCTGATAGCCAGCACTAAACACTGCAAGCCCCTCGCCTGCATCGGCAAGGGGCTTGCAGTATTTAGCCTACCAGCCTTACAGCACCATGCCGCCGGTAGCCTCGATGCGCTGACCGTTGAGCCAGCGGGCCGCGTTGGTGCACAGGAAGGCCACAATACCGCCGATGTCGTCGGGCTCGGCTACGCGGCCTAGGGCCGTGGCCTGGGCCACCCAGGCGCGGATTTCGGGCGTGTCCGTCATGGCCCCGCCGCCGAACACGGCGCCGGGCGCCACCACATTGGCCGCAATATTGCGGCTGCCCAGCTCCAGGGCCAGGTAGCGCGTGAAGACCTCCACGGCCCCTTTCATGGTGGCGTAGGCCGAAACGCCGGCGTAGGAAACCCGCGTGGTGGCCGAGGAGATATTGATGATGCGGCCACCGTCGCGCAACAGTGGCAGGGCCTGCTGCGTGAGGAAGTACACGCCCTTGAAATGGATGTTCAGCATCTCATCGAACTGGGCCTCCGTCGTTTCGGCGATGGGCGCGGTCAGGCTGGTGCCGGCGTTGTTGATGAGGAAATCGAAGCGGTCGGTGCCGAAGGTATCGGCCAGCACCTTAGTGACTTGCGTGAAAAACGCCCCGAAGGTGCTCAGGTCGGCCGCGTCCAGGGGCAGGGCGGCGGCGCGGCGGCCTAGGGCTTGAATTTCGGCCACCACGGCGGCGGCTTCGGCCTGCTGGCTGCGGTAGGTGAGGATAACGTCGATGCCCTGCTGGGCGAGCTTCAGGGCCATGTCTTTGCCCAGGCCCCGGCTGCCGCCGGTGAGCAGGGCGATGTTGGAAGTACTCATAGCGAGTGCGTTTGCAGTGTTGATGGAATACGACAAAGGTCCCCTAGGGCACTAGCGGCGGCGTTGTACGCGCCAATCGACTTGTTGTAGAAATCAAATGAACGCCGCGGCCTGCGCCCGAAAAGCGCCGGGACTTACGGGGGCGTAGCGCCGGAAGAAGTGGGAGAAGTGGGCCACGTCCACGAAGCCCAGGCTGTCGGCAATTTCCCAGAGCGACCACTCCGACTGGTGCAGCAGGGCCTTGGCTTCCTGCGCCAGCCGCCCCCCGATGAGGTCGGTAGTGGTGCGGCCCGTGCTGTCTTTCAGCACCTTGTTGAGGTGGTTGACGTGCACGGCCAGGTGGTCGGCAAAGTCCTTGGCCGTGCGCAGCTGCACGCGCTGCTGGGGCGTGGTGAGCGGAAACTGCCGCTCCAGCAGCTCTACGAAGCGCGACGAGAGCCGGGCGGCCGCCGTGTGCGCGGGGTGCAGCGCGGCGGTAGCTTGCTGCTTCTGGCCCAGGTGCAGCAGCTCCAGCACGTAGGCCCGCAGCAGGTCGTACTTGTGGACGTAGTCGGAAGCTAGCTCCTCGCGCATCTGGTCGAAGATGGCCGCCGCCCGCGCAGCTGCCGGGGGCGTCAGCTGGAACACCGGATACCCCTCGGCCCGGAACAGCGGCAGCTCGTCGGGGGTGCTGCCGCCGAGCACCGGCAGCACAAACTCGGCCGTGAAGACGCAAAATTGCGCCCGCTGCGCCTCGGCGGGCCGCCAGTATAAGGGTACTTTGGGTGTCGTAAACACCAGCGCATCGGGCTCGATGGCTATGGTGCGGTGGGCGTACTCGGCGTGGCTGCGGCTGCGCAGCAAGCTGATTTTGTAAAACGCGCGGCAGGCGTAGGGCGTGCCGGGCCGCAACTGGGGCGGCGGGTAGGAAGTAGCCTGCTCCGCCACCTCAAACACGTTGAAGTGGCCCACCTCGCGCTGAATGCCGCCGGGCAGCAGCGCGCTTAGCTTATCACTGGTGCAGGGGGCTAGCTCCTGGTAAAGGGCGGTCAGCGCGTCGGTGGTCATGGCAGCAGCGGGCTTGTAGGATTCAAAGCATCCCTAACCCCCTAGGGGTTAAAAGGTTTGCCAGCAGCCAATTCCGGGCACCGTAGGGGCGGGCTTGGCCCCGCCCGCCGTTAGCACCGCTGCCCTAGGGGTGAACGAAATTGGCTGCGTGGTGCGGGCGACGGGCGGGGGCCCGCACCACCCGCCGCTAGCTGGCGGTAGTTTTTGCGGGTGCGGGGCCTAGGGGTGGTGGCTGGGCGCACCGCCAGGCCTTCAGCCTACCTGCACCTCCACGGAAGCAATTTTGGTAATCATGTAGTTGCGGCGGTCGGGGTCGTGGGTGGTGGGCTGGCAGTGGCCGGCGCGGTCGGTGGCGCGGGCCTGCAGGGTGTGGCGGCCCGGCGCGGCGGGCGGCGTCCAGCTAAACTCCCAGAGGCGCCAGGCGAAGGGCACGGCCTCGTCGAGCAGGTGGGCGGGCTGCCAGGTGCGGCCGCCGTCGGTGCTCACTTCCACGCGGGCCACCTCGCTCTCGCCCGCCCAGGCCGCGCCAAACATGCGGTAGGGCTGCCCGGCCGGCACGAATTCGTGCAAGGCGGGGCGGGCAATTTCGGCCTTCACCAGCATCTCGGCCACGGGCACCAGGGTGGGCAGGCCGTGCGTGCGCCGCCAGTAGGCGTACTCCAGCGTTTGCCAGTAGCCGGCGTAGGGCGCGGCGCTGACCGTAATGCGGTGCAGCCACTTCACCGAGGCCATGCCGTAGTAGCCCGGCACCACCAGCCGCACCGGAAAGCCGTGCTCGGGCGTCAGGGGCTGGCCATTCATGAGGTAGGCTACCAGCACTTCGGGCTGGCGGGCCTTGGCCAGCGGCAGGCTGCGCGCGTAGGGAATAACGCCCGGCGCCCGCGGCTCGTCGTTGACCGGGCCCTGGTCGGCGCCTTCAAAGATGACTTCCTGCGCGCCCGCTTGCACGCCGGCCCGCGCCAGCAGCGCCGACAAGGGCACGCCGGTCCAGGTGGCGTTGCCCACGGCGCCTTGCTCCCAAAGCAGGCCCTTGGCCTTGGGGGCGAGCCGGGCGCGGCCGTTGCCGGCGCATTCGAGGGTCGCCATGAGGGTGGTGGCGGGCAGGCGGCGCAGCTCGTCGTAGTCGATTGTCAGCGCCTGCCCCACTTCCCCTTCGAGGCTGAGCTGCCAGCTGGCCGCCTCCACCGCCGGCACGGGAAAGTGGCTGCGCACGTAGAACTGATTGGTGGGCACCAGGCGCTCGGCCAGGGTCGGGAAGGGCAGCTCCAGGTTAAGCGGCTCCTGCTCGCGGGTGATGAGGCCGGGAAAGAGTGCTGCGCTGGAACCCGTCGGCACCGGCGGGGGCGGGCTACTTGCGGCAGTACTGGTCGGGGCAGCTTGGGTGGAGCCAGGGGTCGTCTCTTCCATAGAGCAAGGGCGTAGGGGGCCCCTAAAGTAACGGGCAGGGCACCTATCCCACCCAGGCCGCCCGCCGCTGGGAGAGGGCGCGGCCGCGAATCGCCACCAGGGCAAGCCAGGGGAGTGGTTTTGGTGGCTCGGCCTAAACCCGCGGTCGGCTTTGCGCGTCCTACCCTCCTACCTACGGCGGTTTCGTAGTCAGGGCACCGTAGGGGCGGGGCGGGCCCGTCGCCTGCTCCGTTTAGGCGCTTTCGTTCACCCCTAGGGCAGCGGCGCTAACGGCGGGCGGGGGCCAGCCCCACTCCTACTATATACTGACTGCGAATTCGCGCTAATTCACCGCTTGGTTTACCCGGCATGGCCACAGAAATCAACCTCCAGCGCTTCCTCGACGCCCAGCAGCGCGACTACCCGACGGCCCTGGCCGAGCTGCGGGCCGGCCGCAAGCGCAGCCACTGGATGTGGTATATCTTCCCCCAGCTTCGGGGCCTGGGCTACAGCAGCACGGCGCAGTACTACGCCCTGGCCAATGCCCGCGAGGCGGCGGCTTACCTGGCCCACCCTACCCTAGGGCCCCGGCTGGCGGAAATTGCGCGGGCGCTGCTGGCCCTGCCGGGTAGCAATGCCACCGCCATCATGGGCACGCCCGACGACCTGAAGCTGCGCTCGTCGATGACGCTCTTCGCCCAGGTGCCGAGCGCCGACCCGGTGTTTCAGGCGGTGCTAGCTAAGTTTTTCGGCGGGGCGCCGGATGCGCAAACGCTGCGCTTGCTGGGGCAGTGAGCCAGGAGCTGAGCCTCTACTTCTTGCCCTTTACCTCGCTCAGCAGCTGCACGTTGAGGCGCGTGTATTCGTCCTTCGCCACCTCGTTCTTAGTGGCCGCGAGCAAATCCAGCGACTTGCGGGCGGCGGCGCCGGCCTCCTGGGGCTTGCCTTGCTTTTGCAGCAGCTTGGCCTTCCAGTAGTAGTATGAGTAGTTGGGATTGGCCTTGATGGCCTCGTCGAGCCAGCCCACGGCGGGCGTCAGGTCGGGCTGGTTGGAGTTGTAGTAGTACTGCGCCGCCGCCAGGTAGGGCTTCTTCTCGCCCTGCATGGCCGTTTTTATTTGGGCTAGCACCAGCGGGTCGGGGTTGCCCACCAGGGGCAGGCTCACCTGCACCCGCTCCCAGGCCAGGGTGAGGTCGGCGGCGGCGGGGCGCAGGTTTTCAAGGCTGAGGCTTAGGCTTTCCTGGGGGGCGGCCAGCTTGGTGGCCTTGGCGGGCAGGCGCAGCACGTCGAGGCTCTGCTTGTACTCGTAGGCGCCCCACTGGGCGGTGTCGCGGTTGAGGATGAGGGTCCAGTCGGTTTTGCCGGGGATGGTGAGCAGGGCGTAGGTGCCGGCCGGCACGGCCTGCCCGCCCAGCGTCACGGCCTCGCCAAAGCGAATTTTGGTGACCGTGTTGGCCCCCGTGCGCCACACCTGGTCGTAGGGCACGAGCCCGCCGAAAGCCACGCGCCCCTTGAGCGAGGGCCGCGAATAAGCTAGCTCCACGAACGTAGTGGAAAAGGCCTCGCGCAGGCGCACGGCCGGGCTGGGCTGCGGCAAGTTGAGGGGGGCCTGGGCGTGGGCGGCGGGTGCCAGCAGCAGGGCCAGCCCAGCCAGGAGGTGAGCGAGGGCGCGGGGATTGGAAGAAGTCATGGCCCCAAAAATACGCGGTGGCCCTAGGAACGCGGCGCGGGCGAACAAGTGCGTCATTCCTACGTTGTTACTACGCGGGTGGGGCCTAGGGCCCGGCGCCCCGCCCAGGCCCGCGCCGGGGCTCCTTTTGCACTCCTTGCCTGCCTGCCTACCCCATGAAAATTCTGCTCACCGGGGCCACCGGCTACATTGGCCAGCGCCTGCTACCCGCCTTCACCGGGGCCGGCCACGCGGTGGTGTGCCTGGTGCGCGATGCCCGCCGCTTTGCCCTGCCCGATACGCTGCCCGCCAGCCAGCATTCGCTGGTGAGCGTGGCGCAGGGCGACCTGCTGAAGCCGGAAACGCTGGCCGACCTGCCCCGCGACCTTGACGCCGCCTACTACCTGGTGCACTCCATGAGCAGCCACGGCAGCGCGGACTTTTACCGCCTCGAGCAGGCGTCGGCCCAGCACTTCACGGCCTACCTCGACCGCACGACGGCCCGCCAGGTCGTCTACCTCTCGGGCATTGCCAACGACCACGACCTGAGCGTGCACCTGCGCTCGCGCAGCGCCGTCGAGCAGGTGCTGGCCCAGGCGCACACGGCGCGCCTCACGGTATTGCGGGCCAGCATCATTATTGGCTCGGGCTCGGCCTCGTTCGAGATTATCCGCGACATCGTGGAGAAGCTGCCGGTGATGGTGACGCCGCGCTGGCTCAACTCGCGCTGCCAGCCGCTGGGCATCCGGGACGTGATTTTTTACCTCACGGCCGTGCTCGCCAATCCCGCCTGCCTCGGGCAGAGCTTCGACCTAGGGGGGCCCGATGTGCTGACCTACAAGCAAATGCTGCTGGGCCTGGCCGCCGTGCGCGGCTACCGGCGCTGGATAGTCACGGTGCCCGTGCTCACGCCCCGACTCTCGTCGTGGTGGCTGTACCTGGTCACGAGCACGTCGTTTTCGCTGGCCCAAAGCCTGGTCGAAAGCCTCAAAAATGACACCGTGGCCGACCCGGCGCGCAGCATCGCGCGCGTCATTCCGCACCAGTGCATGAGCTACCGGGCGGCGCTGGCGCTAGCCTTTCAGCGCATCGAGCAAAATGAGGTGGTGAGCAGCTGGAGCGACGCCATGAGCAGCGGCACGCTGCGCCAGAACTACATGGATGCCATCCAGATACCTAAGCACGGCATGTTTTTCGACCGCCAGAAGCGCAAGTTTACCCGCCCCGTGGCCGAGGTGCTGGATAATATCTGGCGCATCGGCGGCGAGCGGGGCTGGTACAAAACCGACTGGCTCTGGCGCATCCGGGGGCTGCTGGACAAGCTGGTGGGTGGAGTGGGCTTGCGCCGGGGCCGCCGCTCGCCCAACCACCTGCGGGCCGGCGACCCGCTCGATTTTTGGCGCGTGCTGGTGGCCGACCCCACCGCTTGCCGCCTGCTGCTGTATGCCGAGATGAAGCTGCCCGGCGAGGCCTGGCTGCAGTTCCGCATCAGCCGCAATGCCGATGGCAGCCACACCCTGGAGCAGCTGGCCGCCTACCGCCCCGAAGGCCTGCTGGGTCGCCTCTACTGGTATGCCGTGCTGCCCTTCCACGGCATCATCTTCAAGGGCATGATTAAGAATCTGTTGGCCTACCCCACCAGCGCAGCCTAGGGCAGTCGCGCAGCCAGCATACGGGGGTGTAGCGATGCAAAGATGCGTCGCTACACCCCCGTATGCTGGGCGGCCACCGTGCTTCTAGCGCGCAGCCGACTGCGGCCGGGCGGGTGGCGCGCCCGGCTGGCCCGGCGCCCAGGACGTTTTTTTGCCTAATCCAGGCAACTGCCGGCGGGCTTTGGCCATCTAGCCCTTCGTACCCGCCCGCTGGGGAGCGTGTAACGTTTGGGCCCTAGGGCCGGTAACCGCTACAAACCCTAAAAAAACGAGGCGAAATAGTTGCTCCGCTTGCTGGAAACGGCGATTGAGAAAAATATTTTGCAACAGTACCTTGCAACACAAAGTACCTAGTGTACATTTGTTCTATCAAACGCCTAGTACTGCCCTAAGCCTATAACCTGGCCCCGCCCAGCAGCTACCCGCGCGGCCCCTGCGGCGCCCCGCCCCCCGGCCCCCTTCGCCCCTGGCGAGCAGGAGCCTCCCCTGCCCACCTCCCCTAGCCTTTCATAGGCGCGTTTTTTTCCCCTGGCCGGAACCGCGGCCGGCCGGGAACGGAATCGGCGTGCCCTTTCGCAACCCCACTTTTTGACTTTCAGCCATGAATTTCTCTTTGAAAATCAATGCGCTACTAGCCGCCGGCCTGCTGCTGGCCGCCCCCGTTGCCTTGCGGGCCCAAGCGCCGGGCAGCGCTGGCCAAACCGCCCCTAGCCCCCTGGCCGCCACCCAGGGCGCCACGCTCGGCGGCACGGCCGTAGAGGCTGGCGCCAAGGCCGAGCCGCTGCCCTTTGCCACCATATTGCTGCGCCGCGCCGCTTCCGCCGATACCAGCCTGGTAGCCAGCGGCCAAACCGCGCTCGACGGCCAGTTTGCGCTGCCCGGCGTGCCGGCCGGCACTTACCAGCTGCGGGTGCTGGCCCTGGGCTTCCAGCCGCTAGCGCTGGCCGTGCGAGTGGCGCCTGGCCAAGCCACCGTGGCCCTAGGGGTGCTGAAGCTGCGCGCCGCCACCCAGCAGCTGGGCGAGGTAACCGTGACGGGCCAGAAGGCCGTGGTGCAGCAGGAGTTGGGCAAGACGGTGATTAACGTGGAAAAGGACCTGAGCAGCGTGGGCGGCACGGCCGTGAACGTGCTTGAAAACGTGCCCGCCGTGGCGGTAGACGCGAGCGGCACGGTGAGCTTGCGCGGCTCCTCGAACCTGACCATCCTCATTGATGGCAAGCCGGCCGGCACCAGCAACGGCGGCCCCGGCCCGCGCCTCGACCAGATTCCGGCCTCCCAGATTGCGCAGGTGGAGGTGATGACCAACCCCTCGGCCAAGTACGACGCCAGCGGCGCGGGCGTCATCAACATCATCACGAAGAAGGACAAGAAAGAGGGCTGGAACGGCCAGGCCGCGCTGGTGGTGGGCACCCGCGACAAGTACTCGCCGAGCCTGAGCCTGAGCCGCCACCACGGCAAAGCGACCTGGAACCTGGGCTACGACGGCAGCGACCAGCAGTACCGCACCCTCAACCGCAACGCCCAAACGGCGCGGCTAGCCGACAATACCCAGCTCTACACCAGCCAGGAGGGCCTAGGCCTGCAGCACAACCGCAACCACACCCTGAACCTGGGCCTGAACTACGACCTGACCAAGGAGCAAACGCTGAGCGTGAGCCTGCAGCCGCACTACGAGCACCAAACCGAGCGCGACAACCAAACCCTGACCCAGCAAACCGTGGGCTCGCCCACCATCACCACGCAGTATGGCCAGGAGCTGGCCGACGTGCAAGTGAAAGTGCTGGAAAGCTCGGCCGACTACCGCCACACCTGGGAGGCCCATAAGGGCCGCGAGCTAACCGCCAACGCCGGCGCGGTGCTCATCAGCGCCAACATTCCGGTGAGCCAGTTGATAACGGGCGGCACCGCGCCCGCCGGCTTCAAGCAGCAGCAGCAGGTAGATGCCCGCATTTTCTTCGGGCAGGCAGACTACACGCTGCCCAGCGCCGATGGCAAGGGCAAGCTCGAAACCGGCGCGCGGCTGCAAACCCTGCGCAACGCCGGCCGCACGGCCATGTTCAAGCCCGTTTCGCTTGACCCCAGCGCCGAGTTTCAGCTCGACCCCGCCAACTCCTTCACCTACAGCTTCACGCAGGTGATGCCCGCCGCCTACGCCACCTACTCGCGCACCCTGGCCCACGGCTGGAGCGCCCAGGGCGGCCTGCGCACCGAGGGCACCTTCCTGAACGGCGGCGTGGAGCATAGCCCCGCCAGCGTAAACCGGCAGTACGTCAGCCTTTTCCCCTCGGCCACGGTGGCCCGCGAGCTGGGCAAGGAGCCGGGCCAGAACCGCCTGCAGTTCAGCTACGCCCGCCGCCTCAACCGGCCCGACTTCATGCAGCAGCTGCCCATCCAGCTCTACCAAGACCCGCGCAACTACCGCCAGGGCAACGCCGCGCTGCTGCCCGAGTTCAGCCACAACTTGGAGCTGGGTCACCAGGTCAACCTGGCGGGCGGCGCCAGCATCACGAACACGGTCTTCGCCCGCTTCACGCAGGATGCCATCCGGCGGGTGCGCACCATCGACAGCGCCGCTACCCGCGACAATAACGTGGGCGTAGTGACCCGCGAGACTTACGACAACGTGGGCACTACCAACAGCTTCGGCCTCGAAACGACCTGGGCCCAGCCCCTCACCAAGTGGTGGCGCGTGTCGGCCAGCGGCTCGGTCTACTACTCGCAGGTTGCCGCCAACGCCCTGAACACCGCCAACCGCGCCGCCCTGGCCGGCACCGCCCGCCTGGCCAACAACTTCACGCCCCGCAAAGGCCTCGACGTGCAACTGACGGGCACCATCCGCTCGACGGTGCTCACGGCCCAGGGCCGGCAGCTGGCCACCGGCGGCCTCGACCTGGCCGTGCGCCAGCGCCTGTTTCAGGACCGCGCCGCCCTCACGCTCCGCGTCTCCGACCTACTCAATACCCAAGTGCGCCGCAACGAGCTGGCCACGCCCGAGCTGCAAACCAGCCTCTACAACAAGTACGAGACCCGCGTGGGCTGGCTGGGCTTCACCTGGTTTATCGGCGCCAGCAAGGCCAAGGCCGACCGCATCGACAGCGCCCCCAGCAGTGGCGGCGGCTTCGGGGGCTAGGGCTCCCCGCCCACACCACTACCCGCCAGCTAGTACCCAGGAGCCAGCAATCCTTCGTGGCTCAGCGGCTCGCTGCTGCCTCCACAATCCCTTTTCAACTTCACCCTTTTTCTTTTCAACATCATGAAAACCACCGCTTTGTTGCTCGCCGCCGCCCTTTTTGCCCCCGCCGCCGGCGCCTTGGCCCAGTCAGCTACGTTCGTGGCCGCCGCGTCGGCCCTGGGCCCCGCCGCCGCCCCGCAGGCCACTGCCCCGATGGCCCCGAGCGGCAGCGTCACCTACTTCGGCCTGGTTAGCTCGCACGATGCGCAGCACGCCCAGTTTGCCCAGCTGCGGCAGGTATTTGCCACCAGCCGGCCCACGCTGGTGCTGCTAGAGAAGCCCGATATGGGCGTGGACAGCACCGAGGCCGCCACGGTGAGCCGCTGCGGCGAGACCGGCTACGTGCGCCTGCTGGCCCAGCAGCACGGCGTGCGCACCGAGCGCCTCGACGACGCCCAAGCCGAGTACGAGTACCTGCGCGCCCGCACCGAGCCCGCGCAGCTCCAGGTGTACTACCTGCTGCGCCTCAGCCAGCAGTATTGCCACAACGTGCACCCCTCGAAGGCCGTGCTCCAGCAAGCCATGCAGCAGTTCCTGGCCAATAGCTACGCCATTTTGCCCGGCGCGGCGCTGCCGGTGCGCAGCCTGCCCGAGCTGGCGGCCGCCTACCGCCAGCTGTGCCCCGGCGGCGGCGCGTGGCAGCAGGTGGCCCTAGGCACCCGGCCCGCCCCCGCCTTTGCGCAGCACCTCGACGAAGACGCCCGCGCCTTCCAGCTGCAGCGCTTGGCCCAGCGGGTGGCCCAGCACACCCAGGCCGGCGAGCGCGTGCTGGTGGTGCTCGACGCCAGCCACCTGCCCGCCCCGGCCGCTACCTACGCCGCCACGGCGCCGCGCGGCCGCTAGCCTCAGGGCCCTAGGGCCCCCTAGGGCCGGCCCGCCCCCAACACGCAGCACTCGGCTACTACCCGCTACCCGGCGCGACGATTACGGGGCCGCGGGCGGCGGCGGGGTGTTGCGTTTGGGCGCGGCGCTGGTGGCTGCCCGGTGGGTTTGGGCGGCCCCGCCCGCGCTTACCCGGCAACGGGGCGGGGCGGAATTTATCAGGTAATAGCCGACCAGTTTGCCGGGTCTGGCCGGGAGGCCCTAGGGGTGGGCGCGCGGAATAGCCCGCCCCCAGGCCGGCCGGACCCGGCAGCTGGGAGGTTTGGCCGTTTCTTTACGGTTCCACACATCTCCTTTTTTCTTTAGAATGCTGAAAACACTGCGCCTCACGGCGGCCCTGGTCCTGGCGGCCGGGGCGGTAGCCGCCCAAACGCCCGAGCCCACGGGCAAGGTGAAGGTAAAAACCAAGCGCGGCCGCCGCGACGAAGCCGCCACCACGGCCCCCGCCACTGCCGCCGCTAGCACCACCGACTACTCGCTGCCCTACGCGGCTACCATCACGCCCGAGGCGCTGAAGCAGGACCTCTCGGTGCTGGCCTCGGACGAGTACGAGGGCCGCGAAACCGGCCAGAAGGGCCAGCGCATGGCCGCCGACTACATCGCCAAGGCCTTTGCGGCCGACGGGCTGGCGGGCCCAGTGCCGGGGTCGGACAACCCCTACTTGCAGCACTTCACCATGAACCGGGTGAGCCTGGACCCGGCCTCGGCCATCCAGGTGGGCGGCAAAACGTACACGCAGGGCAAGGATTTTTACGTGGTGCGGCCGGGCGCCTTCGCCGCGGCGGCCGCTACCATCAAGCCCACCTTCGTGGGCTACGGCATCAAGGAAGAGAAGTACGCCGACGCGCTCCCGGCCCCCGGCAGCGACTTGGTGCTGCTGCTGGGCCAGCCGCTCAACAAGGCCGGGCAGCCGCTGCTGGGCGCCGCCAGCCCCTACGGCGCCAGCGGCCTGCCGGCCATCGTAGCCCGCACCCCGGCCATGCGCGCCGCCCAGCCGCACTCGGTGTTTTTGGTGGCCCCCACGGCCGCCGCGTTTGCCCAAGTGCCCAAAGACTACGCTCAGGTGCTCAACGGCGAGCAGCTGGAGTTTCCCGATAAGCCGACCCAGGCGGGCGGGGCGGGCATCGTGCTGGTGTCGCCGGCCCTAGGGGCGGCCTTGCTGGGCACCAACCCAGCCGGCCTGACTGCCTACGAGAAGCAGGTGGGCGCGGCCGGCAAGCCGGTGACCAGCGGCTTCAAGCCCGCCGCGGCCAACGTGCAACTCAAGCAAAAGAAAGAGCCCTTCACCACCGAAAACGTGCTGGGCTACCTCGAAGGCACCGACAAGAAAGACGAAGTAGTGGTGCTGAGCGCCCACTACGACCACCTGGGGGTGAAAAACGGCGTGGTGTTTAACGGGGCCGACGACGACGGCTCGGGCACGGTGAGCGTGCTGGCCATGGCCCGCGCCTTCACCCAGGCCAAAAAGGACGGGCACGGCCCTAGGCGCAGTATTTTGTTTCTGGCCAACGTGGGCGAGGAAGAGGGCTTGCTGGGCTCGCAGTACTACACCGACCATCCCATCTTCCCGCTGGCCAACACCGTGACCGACCTCAACATCGACATGGTGGGCCGCGTGGACAGCCTGCACCAGGGCAAGGGCGACTACCTGTACCTGGTGGGCTCCGACCGCCTGTCGAAGGAGCTGCACACGCTGAGCGAGGCCACCAACCAGCAGTACCAGCCGGTGGCGCTCGACTACAAGTACAACGCCCCCGACGACCCCGAGCACATCTACGAGCGCTCGGACCACTACAACTTCGCCAAGCACAACGTGCCGATTATCTTCTACACCAGCGGCTTGCACCCCCAGTACCATCAGGCCACCGACGACGTGGCGCTGATTGACTTCCCGGCCATGGCCCGGCGCGACCAGCTGGTGTTTCACACCGCCTGGGCCGTGGCCAACCGCGACCAGCGCATCCTGGTGGACGAGCAGTTCCGCGCCACCGGCTACGCGCCCACCGCCACCGACCTCGACCGCTACGCCGGCACCTACGGCAACCCCCAGGTGCCACTCAAAATAGTGCTCAGCAAGAATGCGCAGGGCCAGCTGCAAGCCCAGGCTACCGGCCAGCCCGCCTTCACGCTGGAGCCGGTGAGCCCCGGCATCTTCAAGTTTGACCCAGCCGGCCTGCGCCTGGAGTTCGCGGCCGACAAGCCCACCTTCACGCTCAAGCAAGGTGGGGGCACCCTAGAATTTACCAAGCAGTAGGCCAGGCCTGTAGCTAAGTAAAAGGCGGTCATGCTGAGCGCAGTCGAAGCATCTCTACCGCAGCAGTAATCCTGACGATTGGAATTACTTACGCGGGAGAGATGCTTCGACTGCGCTCAGCATGACCGCCTTCTTTTTCCTTAAATTTTACCCCTAGGCCCCGCTAGCGCCGAAAGCTCAGCCCCAGGAAATACTCCCTGTCGACGGAATGCGTGAGGGGCAGGTGGGTGCCAAAGTCGAGCTGCACGTTGTCCGAAATATCGAGCTGCGGGCCCAGGTTCACCGAGCTGCGCCAGGCGCTCTGGCGGGTGTCCCAGTAGCCCACTACTTCCACGAAGGCCTGCACCAGCTTGCTGAACTGGTAGTCGGTGGTGAGGGTGGGCGTGAGCTGGTAGAAGTGCTGGCCGGCCTCGGGGTCGTAGAAGAAATTGCTGGCCACTTGGCCGCCCACGCTCCAGTTTTTGGTGCACTGAAACACGCCCGTCAGCGTCAGGCCGGGCTCGTAGCCGCCGTCGCCCACCGGGCCGCCGGTGGGCAGCTCCACGTAGCCAACCAGCCCTAGGGCCCCGCGGCTGTCATCGTCGCCCAGCAGCGTGTGCTTGAGGCGCAGCGTCACGTCGCCCACCCCCCGGTTCAGCTGGTTTTGATTGAAGGGGCTGGCCCCGCCCTGGCTGTCGTCGAAGTTGTGCGAATACGTGAACATATCCAGCGCCACCTGAAAGTCGGTGCGGTCGGTGAGGCCGATTTTGGCCAGGAAGTGGTTCACGTACCAGTCGTGGCCGTGGGTGGGGCCCTCGTGGCGCGTGAGCAGGCGCAGCACGTCGGTTTCGTACTGAAAGTGGCCCGCATCCACCGAATACGGGCTCTCGGTGATGCCGGGGCGGTCGGGCACCATGGGGCGCATGTAGCGGCGCGGCGTGGGGTGAAGCAGCGTGTAGTGCCGCTTATCGACGCTGATGCTGTCGTTCAGCGGCTTGTTGGCCTGAGCCGCCGCCGGGCCTGCCAGCGCCAGCAGTCCCAGGCAGCCCGCGTAAAAGTGGCGCATTGCGAAACGTAAAAAAAAGGTAACAGGCCCGCATACGCAGCCCGCCGCGCAGTGACTGAGCGCGGCCAGCAAAACGCCAGCGCCGGCTTGCCTTAGGTGCTGCCACTAGGGTCGATACCCACCCCGGCATCCTGGCCAGGCCTTCCCCGTATAAAGCGCAAGTTCACCAAATAATCATTTATGCGCTCGTCCATTTCGCTGCTTTTCTTGTTCGCCTTCAGCGCCTTGCTGGCCCTGGGCACGGCTGCCTGCGGCACCAAGCCCGATGGCACGCCCTACGGCGTCGACCCCGCCAAGCTGCCCGATGGCCGCCGCAAAACGCAGGAGGCCGCTATGTCGATATATAAAAAAGACATGCCGAAGGGCGCCGAGATGAACGCCGTCACCAACGGGGCCCGCGCGGGCCAGCCGGCCAGCCAGGCGCTGCCCGACCAGCCCGCCCGCTAGCCCGGCGGGCGGCGGTGTAGGCTGGCCCCCGGCCTACCTTTGCGGCCGTAATGGAAAAACCCAGCATCCCGCAAGGAACCCGCGATTTTGGCCCGGCCCAGGTGGCGCGGCGTCAGCACATTTTTGGCGTTATCCGGCGCACGTTCGAGCTGTTTGGCTACGCCCCGCTCGAAACGCCCACCCTCGAAAACCTCTCGGTGCTCACCGGCAAGTACGGCGACGAGGGCGACCAGCTGCTGTATAAGGTACTGAACTCGGGCAATTTCCTGGTGAAGGAGCGCCGCGGCGAAATCACCCCGCTCGTGACGGCCGAGGACCTGGAAACCGGCCCTAGGGCCGTGCTGCCCAAGATAGCCGAGAAGGGCCTGCGCTACGACCTCACCGTGCCCTTTGCCCGCTACGTGGCCATGAACCGGGGCACGCTCACCTTCCCCTTCCGCCGCTACCAGATGCAGCCCGTATGGCGCGCCGACAAGCCGCAGCGCGGCCGCTACCGCGAGTTTTGGCAGTGCGATGCCGACGTGGTGGGCACCACGTCGCTGCTCTGCGAGGCCGAAATCGTGCTCATGATGGCGCGGGTGCTCAGCGAGCTGGGCCTCGACGACTTCACCATCAAAATCAACCACCGCGGGGTGTTGCGCAACGTGTACCAGGCCCTAGGGGGCGAGGGCCAGGAAACCGACCTGTTCGTGGCCATCGACAAGCTCGACAAGATTGGGCGCGAGGGCGTGAGCCGCGAGTTGCTGGCCAAGGGCTTTACCGAGCCCGTCCTCGACACCCTGTTTGACCTGCTGGCGGTAGCGGGCACGTTCGAGGAAAAGCTGGACCGCCTGCTGGCCGGCTTCGTGACGGCCGGCGTGGAGCCCGACGGCCAGCGCCCCACCGCCGACAGCGCCGACGACGACGAGCCCGCCCACTACCGCGGGCTCAGCGAGCTGGGGCAGGTGCACGCCCTGCTGGCGGCCTCGGGCTTCCGGCAGTTCGAGCGGCTGGAGTTTGACCCCACCCTGGCCCGCGGCCTGAGCTACTACACGGGCTGCATCTTCGAGGTGAAAATCAACAACGTGCCGGGCATGGGCAGCGTGAGCGGCGGCGGGCGCTACGACAACCTGACGGGCGCTTTCGGGCTGCCGGGCGTGCCGGGCGTGGGCTTCTCGTTCGGGGTGGATAGGCTCTACGACTGCCTCGAAACCCTCGATTTATTCGTGGGCGCCGGCGAAACGCCCACCCGCGTGCTGCTCACCCACTTCGACGCGGCCAGCGGCCGGGCGGCCCTGCCGCTGCTGGCCGAGCTGCGCCAGGCCGGCATTCCGGCCGAGCTGTACCCCGACGCCAGCAAGCTGCAAAAGCAGTTCAAGTACGCCGATGCCAAGGGCATTCCGCTGGTGCTCATCCTGGGGCCCGAGGAGCTGGCGGCGGGCGTGGCGAAAATCAAGATTCTGCAATCGGGCGAGGAAAAAACACTGCCGCTGGCCGAAGTGGTAGCCGCCCTGACGGTATAAGTGCCTGGGGCCAGCCCGGCGTTGGGCAGCCAGCGCGGGGCGGCGGGGGCGGCCGGCGTAGCGCGGCGCGCCAGCGGCGGGCCGTCCCGTACTTTGTGGCTCCTATGCCCTACCTCCCTCCCGGCCCGCTCACCCTGGGCGCCCTGGCCGAGCTGCTGGCCAGCGATGAGCCCGTGCGCCTGGCCCCCGGCGCCGACTGGCCGCTGGCGCCCGCGGCTGGCCCGGCTGCTGGCCCCGATTTGCTGCTGGCCTGCGCTACCGGCCTCGGGCCCGAGCTGCCGGCCGGCTTGGTGCGCCGCCTGCTGCTGCTCAAAGCCGCCGAGCTGAGCCAGGCTCCGCCCGGCGCCACCCCGGCCGCCGTGCGCCGCCTGCTCGATTTCTTCAGCCGCGACGTGTGGCCGGTAGTGCACACCCTAGGGGCGCGCAGCGACCAAGCCGCACTGGCCCACTTATGCTTGCCGTTGGTGGGCCTCGGGGAGGTGAACTACCAAGGCTACCGCCTAGCCGCCGCCGACGTGCTGGGCCTCTTTGGCTGGGAGCCGCTGCCGCTGCCAGCGCCGGCCGAAGCCCTGGCCCTGCTAAGTGGCCAGGCCTTTACGCTCGCCTACGCTACCGAGGCCCTGGCCCGCGCCGAGGCCCTAGGGCGCGCCGCCACCCACCTGGCCCCCCTGCTGCCCGGCACCGTTCCAACCCTGGGTGCCCTGCCCGCCAGCCGCCAGCTCATCGAGGCCACCCTGCTGGCCCCGCCCCGGCCCGCCCAGCTGCACGCCAACCCAACGCCCACTCCTGAACTGCTGAGCGCCCTAGGGCAGCTTGCCCAAGCGGTGGCCGCGCTGGCCACCGACGCGGCCCGGCGCCTCGGCCAGTTGGTAGCCGGCCGGCCCGCCCCGGCGGCGGGCTACAGCTGGCAGGCTCTGCCCCAGGCGGCCGCCAGCCTGGCCGATACTCTGCCGCGCGCACGAGCGGCGAGCGCCAACGGCGCGGCTGCCGAGGCGCTGCGCACCGTGGAAATAGCCGAGCAGCTACTGGGCTTGGAGTTGCTGGCCGCTGCCTGGCAGCCGGCCGCCAGCGGCGCCGCCGAGCCGGCCGCCTTGGTCACCTTTCGGGCGCACGCTACCTTCGTGGGCCCCGGCCAGCTGCTGGCGCCTGCCCTGGAGCGCGCCGCCCGCTTCGTGCGCGAATACGCCTGGGCCTAGGCCAAGCGTTGGCAAGAAAAGCGAAGAAACATGACTGGTATGCTGAGATTTTTGCTGAGCTGCGCGCTTACCCTAGGGCTGCTGGCCGGGCCGCTTGCCTGCACCTCCTGGGCGCAGTGCCTGGTAAGCCCGCCCCCCGCTACTTGCCCGCAGCCCTTCCGGGCCATTGACGTGGCCAGCGGCCAGGAGGTGCAGGCGCTGTGCGTGGGCCGGGCCGTGCGCTTCGAGCTAGGCTGCGGCCGGCAGGTAGACCCCAACAAGCTCTACTACAACGCCCTGCCGGGTACCAACGCCACCCCGGCCGGCTGCGACTTCACGGTGGCGCCACTACCCAACAACACGTTTACGCCCACCGCCGCTGGCCCCTACTCCATCGCCGAGCTGAGCAACCCGCTCTCGACGGGCATGCCGATGCCGACTACGGGCGTCGTGTACGTGCGCAATTTCCAGGCGTACGCCAGCCCGGTGCCCGATATTAGCTTAATCCCCTGCGCAGCCGGCAATGTTCGGCTTGGTTTTCAGGGATTTCCTCAAAATCCGTACGACCAATACTTTGTGCAGGTAAACGGTGGTCCGTTGAGCGGTCCTTACGCGCGCAACTCGGCGCTTCCGCTCTTTGCCGCGCCGGCGGGCAGCCAGATAACCGTCGTGGCCAATTACCGGGATAATACGCTGTGCGGCAACCAAGTTACCATTACGGTACCCGTTATCCCAACGCAGAAGCCCGTTATTAAAAGCCTGACCGTGCAGGGCAGCTTGCCAGGCCCAATCGCCTTCACGTTTAGCGGCCTGAGCGGCCTAATCGACCTGGGGGGCGGCCATAATATACTGCCTATCAACCAGCTGCAAGTAGCCAGCCCCACCAACCCGACGCGGTTTCGCGCGGTAGTGGGCATCACTTCGCCCACCACTTACTCGCAGAGCCTGTTGCCGCCGGGGCTATACCGCTTGGCTAACTACGATTTATGCGGCCTCGATTCCACCTTCTCCGAACCGGTGCCCACCATCCAGCTCAGCGCCGCCTCGCAAAACAACGTGAACGCACTGACCTGGCAAACGGCGGGGCCGGTGGCCAGCCTCACGCTGCTGCGCAACGGCACGCCCCTGGCCACGCTGCCGCCCACCGCCACCAGCTACCTCGACGCGGCCGTGACCTGCGGCACCACCTATACTTACCGCCTGCAAGCCACCACGGCCGGCGGCAGCCAAACCCTTTCTAACCAGGTAGCGGTGACTACTACTTCGACCCTGGCGCCGCCCGCCCCGCTGGTGGTAGCCAGCTTCGACCTGCTGAACCGCGTGAACCTCACGGCCGCGCTGCCCGGCGGGGCGGCCCTGCCGGCGGGCAGCACCGTGACCTACAGCCGCCAGGGCGGCGGGCAGGACTACACCTTTGCGGCCCTTGCCGCACCGGCTTTGCTGCGCGATTCTACGGCCCTGGGCACGCTGCTAGCCTCGCCGCCCTGCTACGCGGCCCAGGTGCTGGACGTGTGCGGCAATCGCTCGGCCCTAGGGCCCGCCACCTGCCCGGTGCTGCTCGCGGCCGAAGCCGCCGACCCGGCCGGTGCCACGGCCCGCCTCAGCTGGAGCGCGCTGCGCGGGCCCGGCAGCCCGGCCCAGGGCGCTACCTACCGCGTGCTCACCCTAGGGCCCGACGGCACGGTACTAGCTACCTCACCCGTGCTCACGGCCCTCAGCTACCTCGACGTGAGCCCGCCCGCCGACCGCCAGGTGCTGCGCTACCGCATCGAGGCCAGCGGGGCAGGCCTGCCGGGCGGCGCCCTCAGCTACTCCAACCTGGCTACCGTAGTGCGCCAGCCCTACCTAGCCGTGCCCAACGCGTTTACGCCCAACGGCGACGGGCTCAACGACGTGCTGGAAGTGAAGGGGCGTTACCTCACGGCCTTTTCTTTCGTAGTAGTAGACCGCAACGGGCAGGAGGTTTTTCGGGCCACTGACCGCAGCCAGACCTGGGACGGCACCATTCGGGGCCACGCCCCGGCCAACGGCGCCTACGTGTGGCGCTTTACCATGCAGGACGAAACCGGCCAGCCGTTTAGCCAGACCGGCTCGGTCAGCATCTTGAAGTAAGCTCTTGATTACTAAATAAATAAGAACGTCATGCTGAGCGCAGCCGAAGCATCTCTACCGAACAACCGCTGGGAGGCGTGGTAGAGATGCTTCGGCTGCGCTCAGCATGACGTTCTCTTATAAGGGCTAAGGGCAAATTTTAAGGCAAACATTTTTTTTAGCTTCGGAGTCTAACTCGTTAGGCGTTCCATTTTTCCAACCAACACCCTCGCAATGGCTTCTTACGAACCAAACCCCGCCTTCCACGCCACCTACCACCTGGGGCAGTACCAGGCGGCCATCGACCAGAAAATCGCGGACCTCAACCAGCACGATTTCACGACCCGCTTTTGGCAGAAAGACGCCACCCTGTGGGTGCAGGACGCGGAGGCCCAGCAGAGCATCCGCAGCTTTATGGGCTGGCTCGACACCCCTAGGGTGATGCTGGGGCGCACCAGCGAGATTACCCAATTTGTGCACGAGGTAAAGCAGGCGGGTTTTCAGCACGTGGTGGTGATGGGCATGGGCGGCAGCACGATGGCGCCCATCGTGTTCAAGAACTGCTTTCACTGGGGCGAGGGCGACTTGCCGCTCTCCATCCTCGACACCACCGACCCTGGCACCGTGGCCGAGCTGGAAAACGAGCTGCCCCTGCGCCACACCCTGTTTATCGTGGCTAGCAAGTCGGGCACCACGGCCGAGCCCATTGCTTTCGGCGACTACTTCTACGACAAGGTGAAGCAGCTGAAGGGCGACGCGGCCGGCGAGAACTTCGTGGCCATTACCGACCCCGGCTCCAAGTTTGTGGACCAAGCCACCAAGGAGGGCTACCGCCACATCTTCCTGAACTTCCCGGAGGTGGGCGGGCGCTTTTCGGCCCTCACCTACTTCGGGCTGGTGCCGGCCGCCTGCTACGGCGTCAATATCACGGCGCTGCTGCACGGCGCCGAGGGCATGATGAAGGACTGCGGCGCCGACGGCCCCGTGGCCGGCAACCCCGGCCTGCACCTGGGCGCGGCCATCGGCTACCTGGCCACCCAGGGCCGTGACAAGCTCACGCTCATCACCCCCGATACGCTGAGCAGCCTGGGGCTGTGGCTGGAGCAGCTGCTGGCCGAAAGCACCGGCAAGCACGGCAAGGGCATTTTGCCGGTGGCCGGCGAGCCCCTAGGCCGCCCCGACGAGTACGGCGCCGACCGCGTGTTCGTGTACGTGGGCTACGACGATTTTACGGACAACGACAGTCTAGGCAAGCTGCAGGCGCTGGAGCAGGCCGGCCATCCGGTTATCATCATCCGCCTGAAGGAGCCGATGGACCTAGGCCGCGAGTTCTACCGCTGGGAAATTGCCGTGGCCGTGGCGGGCATCATGCTGCAAATCAACCCCTTCGACCAGCCCAACGTGCAGGAAAGCAAGCTGGCTACCGACCGCGTGATGAAGGCCGTGACCGAGCAGGGCCACGCCCCCGACGCCGGCCAACCCGCCGCTAGCCAGGAGGGCGTGCGCTACTATGGCGACGTGACTGGCAAAAACGGCTTTGCGCCCGATGCTGCCGGGGTGCTGCGTGCCTTCTTCGGCCAGGCCCGCGTGGGCGACTACCTCGACTTGCAAGCTTACCTGCACGAAACCGATAAGGTGAGCGCGCAGCTGGCCGATTTCAAGCGGCAGGTGCAGGATGCCTTGCGCATCGCCACCACCTCGGGCTACGGCCCGCGCTTTTTGCACTCTACCGGGCAGTACCACAAGGGCGGTCCCAATACCGGCCTGTTCGTGCAGTTTACCGCCGACCACCCCCAGGACCTGCCCCTGCCCGGCCGCCCCTACACCTTCGGCACCTTCGAGAACGCCCAGGCCCAGGGCGACTTCGAAACCCTGCTTAAGTACGGCCGCCGCGCGCTGCATATCCAATTGGGCGCCAACCCCGAAGCGGGCTTGCAAACTGTACTGGCGGCGCTCAAAACCGCGCTGGCGCAAACCGAGCAGGGCGCTTAGCCAAGCCCAATCTTTTTCGTAGCTTTCTATAGGTGTCGGGCTGCGCAGCCAGGCTACCTCGCTGGTGCGGGGGCCGGTTGCGCAGCCCGTTTGCTACATAGCTCAATTGCCACCTCTCTTTGGTACTATAACGTTTTTTGCACGTATCAGCAATCGGGCTTTATTGGCAGCGGCCCTGGCTGCGGTGGATTCTTGCGCAGCTCTCCCCTAGGGCCGGTTTCTACGCAAGGGACATGCGCTGCTGGCGCGTTTAGCAGCAGTAGCAGCTTAGCGCATTGGTTGGCCTCTCGCCCAAGCTGGCTGGCTCCCGCTTAAGGCTGGGATACAGCAACTTGAAGACCACTTTTACAGCGAATTCATAGCCAGTGGATGCAGGGGCGGGGCTTGCCCTCGCCGCCGGTCGCGCCAGCTCTACGATGGTCGTGCAACGACGGGCGGGGACAAGCCCCGTCCCTACTGGCCACTGACGCTGAAACTGCTTTAAAAGGCGTACCAGCTTGGCTTACCAAGCATACGGCCGGAATACGATGGCCTTGCGCCAGCAAGTCGTTTTCAACCAGCTTCTGGCCAAGGCGGTCCATCCGCGCGGCTACATTTGCAGTCTGCTCACTATTCCCCCACTGCCGCTAACGCTCCGGCACTAATTCAACCATTTGCCCTGTTAAAACGCGCCCCCACTTCCTCGCCGCCGTGGCAAGGGTGCCAAGCAGCTCGTTAGTAGCAGATGGCTGGCGTGCAATAACCAATTGCCAATCAGACTTCCTAACTCCCTCAAGCAGCAGGCTGACTTTGGTATTTATCCAGGTCGGCGACGATTGGCAGGCTGTTCATTCTCAAGCCCTAGGCCGTGATAAGGCCCGTAACAAACCAACTTTAAAAACCGCGTTTCCAGCGCATTTAAGCATTATTTAGTATGGCATTCGACATGATGGGCATGATGGGCAAGGTGAAGGAGCTGCAAGACAAGATGCAGCAGGCCCAATCCCAACTCGGGCACCTCACCGCCACGGGCGAGGCCGGAGGAGGCCTCGTAAAAGCTACCGCCGACGGCCATCGCCACTTGGTGAAGCTCGACATTGACCCCTCGCTGCTGACGCCCGAGGACCGCGAGATGCTGCCCGACCTGGTAGTAGCCGCCGTCAACAAGGCGCTAGATGCCGCCGCCGAGCAGGCCCGCCAGGAAATACAGCGCCAAACCAGCGGACTGCTCCCCAATCTGCCGGGGCTGGATTTGAACGGGATGCTGTAGGGAGTTATGAGTCAAAAGTTATGAGTTATGAGTTTTCTCATGGCCGTAGCTGGCAACCCATAACTTTTAACCCATAACGTATAACTCCTTGCAAGACACAGCTATTGTCATCCTTAACTACAACGGGGCACACTTCCTAAGGCAGTTCTTACCGGGGGTGCTGGCCCACGCCGATGGGGCGCAGGTAGTGGTGGCCGACAATGCCTCAACCGACGATTCGCGGGAGGTGTTGCAGCGCGAGTTTCCGGCGGTGCAGGTGCTGGCGTTCACTGAGAATCTGGGGTTTTGCGAGGGCTACAACCAAGCGCTGGCGCGGCTCAATTACGATTTCTACGTGCTGCTCAACTCCGACGTGGCAGTGCGGCCGGGGTGGCTGCCGCCACTGCGCCAGCTGCTGGCCCAGCACCCCAGGGCGGCGGCCGCGCAACCCAAGATTCTGGCCCACGCCAACCCCACGCTGCTAGAGTATGCTGGGGCCGGCGGCGGCTACCTCGACGCGCTGGCTTACCCTTTTTGCCGCGGCCGGCTCTTTGATACCCTCGAAACCGACCGAGGACAGTACGACGACCCGCGCCCGGTGGCCTGGGCCAGCGGCGCCTGCTGCTTGGTGCGGGCCAGCGCCTGGCGAGCCCTAGGGGGCTTCGAGCCCGCTTTCTTTGCCCACATGGAAGAAATTGACTTCTGCTGGCGCGCCCAGAATGCGGGCTACGAAGTGTGGTATGCGGGCGGCGCCAGCGTGGTAGAGCACGTAGGAGGCGGCACCTTGCCCAAAAGCAACCCGCGCAAAACCTACCTCAATTTTCGCAACGGCCTGGCGCTACTTTTCAAGAATACGGCCCCCGGCGAGTTGGCCCCCAGCCTCATTCTGCGCCTGCTGCTCGACTGGGTGGCGGGCCTGCGCCTGCTGGCGGCCGGCAACTGGCCCGAGGCGCGGGCCGTGGGGCGGGCGCACGCCGCCTTTTTTCTGCGCCTAGGCTACTGGCGGCGGCGGCGCAAGCTGGCCGCCCCCCGCCTGCTGCTGAGCGAGCGAGCAGGCACCTACGCGGGCAGCGTGGTGTGGGCGTATTTCGGGCAGGGTAAAAAACGATTTGCTGACTTGTCAATCACTGCTTACCCATCAGCCGCAGGAAAAACCAACTGAGGCTCTTCCCAGATAGGCGGCGGTTACTTGCTCGCTAGCAATTGCTTACAGGTCCCACACGGTGCTGCGCTGCTCGCGCATGGCCCGGCGAATGTTCATCCAAAACACGCCGGCGAAGTACAGCACGATGGGCGAGCCGAACGTGAAAAACGAGGCGTAGACGAAGGAGAGCCGTACGCTTCGCTTGCTGAAGCCCCAGCGCTGGGCCAGCGCCGAGCACAGCCCAAACGACTGCTCTTCGATATAGTCGGTAAGGCGCTTCATAGCGGTAGGTTTAGGCGGGGTGGTGCAACTTTGCCGCACTAATATACAAGCTAGCGCGCAGCCAACCCCCGGCGCTTCCCTACGTTAAGGCGCGGGGCGGGGTTGCTGCCTGCTTTTTTTTCTGCTTTGAATTCTTCCATCCTTTTGCGTTTAGTATCAAGCTGTAAGCTCGGGGCCCTAGGGCTACTACTGGGGCTGCTGGCGGCTTGCTCGCCCCTGCCGCGCGTGTTGCAGGCTGCCGAAAACGGCCGCCGCGTGGTGGCCCGCCCCAGCCCCCTCACGGCCGTGGGAGCCGCCGTGCCCTTTGAGGCTACGGCCAAAGCCTCGGCCCAGCACCTGCACAAAGGCGTGGTGTACGAGGTGGTGCTCACTTACCGCTACGACCACGACCTGCGCCTCGACACGGTAGGCCGCCTCTCCTTTGCCCAGAGCGAGTACACCTACGACGACTCGGTGAAGGGCCGCCTGGTGAGCACGCGCCGCTTTAGCCTGCCCAACACGCCCCAGCGCTCGCCGGGCCAGCTGCTGGCGCGCGGCCAGGTGCGCGAGCTGAAACCCGGTGGCAAGGTACTGAAAGCGACCACCGAAACCCTGGTGGCCCGCGGCATTGCCGACCCTGGCCGCCGGGTAGTAATAGAAGATACCGCCCTGGCCCTGCTGCCCGAAACGGTGAGCAACGTGCGCAGCGGCACCCGCGTGCTGCCGCTGTATTTCGACCAGGGCCAGTGGTTTATCCGCTCGCACCTGGGCACCAACATCGCGGCGCTCGAAGACCTGATTGACGCCAACCAGCGCACCCAGCGCGTACTGATTGCCGCTGGCCATTCGCCCGACTCCATCGATGCGCACCAACCGGCGCTGGCCAGCAAGCGCGTCAAGATGCTGCTCTACTACTACAAGCAGCGAATCAAGGGCTTTTCGTACCTCAATAAAGTAGAGGATATTAAGTTTGATACCCTGGCTTACCGCCGCAGCTGGGAGCTGTTTCTGAACCAGGTGCAGCACTCGGCCCTCAAGCCCGCGCAGCAGGACTCGGTGGTGAGTATCATCAACAACACACCTGGCTCGTTTGCCAAAAAGGAAAAGGCGCTGCACAAGCTCACGTATTTCGACTACCTGGAGGACTACATCTACCCGGTGCTGCGCTGGGGCACGGTGGCCGTGACCTACACCGCGCCGCCGCGCTACAACTCGGAGGTGTACATCCTGAGCAAAAAAATCCTAGAAAAAGAAGCCGACGTGGAAGCCCTCACGCCCGAGGAGCTACGCTACTCGGCCCAGCTCACGCCGCTGCTGGCCGAGAAGCAGCGCATCTACGAGCTGTCGGCGGCCAACACGGCCAGCTGGCAATCATTTTACAACCTAGGGATGGTATTGCAGTTGCGGGGCGAAAAGGAGCCCACCGAGCGCGTGGCCCGCAGCTATTACCACCGGGCGGCCATCAACTTTACCCTGGCCGCCCACCGCCACCCCACCGCCGAGCTATTTTACCGCGCCGCCGCCGCCCACCAGCGCGCCCAGGAAAATCTGGAGGCCCTCAGCGACTACGACTACGCCATTAAGCTAGGCGGCCCTAGGGCGCTGCTACAGAAAATTTTCTCTGACAAGGCGGCGCTGGAAATCATCATCGGCCAGCCCGAGCAGGCCCTGACCAGCTTGCGCCTGGCCGGCCCCAGCTACCAGAACTACCTCAACCAGGGTTTGCTGCTGCAGCAGCAGGGCGGCTACGATGCGGCCGCTGCCCAGTACCAGCTGGCCCTCGACCTGCGCACTAGGGCCGCCGCGCCCCACTACGGCCTGGCCGTGGCCGCCGCCCGCCGCCACGACGAGGCCGTCATGGCCCGCGAGCTGCACCAAGCCGTACTGCTCGACCCTAACCTAGCCACCCAGGCCACCGAGGACTTGGAGTTTGCCAGCTACGTGCAGGGCGCCGCGTTTCGGGAGGCGCTGAAGAAGTAGAGAACTATGCAGGAGAACCACGTAAAAGAACGTCATGCTGAGCCCCGCGAAGCATCTCTACCGCGCCGCTAGAAATACCCCAGGCGGCGCGGTAGAGATGCTTCGCGGGGCTCAGCATGACCGCCTATTTTGTGTAACCGGGCAGCCAACACCTAGTATCATTCCTTAACTTTACCCCATCATTTATTTTAGCTGATGCGTACCATTCAATTCCGCGAGGCCCTGCGTGAGGCCATGAACGAAGAAATGCGCCGCGACCCATCGGTGTTTCTGATGGGCGAGGAAGTGGCCGAGTACAACGGCGCCTACAAGGTAAGCCAGGGGATGCTCGACGAGTTTGGGCCGGAGCGCGTGATTGACACGCCCATTGCCGAGCTGGGCTTTGCCGGCATCGGGGTGGGCGCGGCCGCCAACGGCCTCAAGCCCATCATCGAGTTCATGACCTTTAACTTCTCGCTAGTCGCTATCGACCAAGTGATTAACTCGGCGGCTAAGCTCTACTCGATGTCGGGCGGGCAGTACTCGTGCCCCATCGTGTTTCGCGGGCCTACCGGCAACGCCGGCATGCTCAGCAGCCAGCACTCGCAAAACTTCGAGAACTGGTTTGCCAACACACCCGGCCTGAAAGTGGTGGTGCCTTCGAACCCCTACGACGCCAAGGGCCTGCTCAAAGCCTCCATCCGCGACCCCGACCCGGTGATTTTTATGGAGTCAGAGCTGATGTACGGCGACAAGGGCGAGGTACCCGAAGAAGAGTACATCCTCGAAATTGGCAAGGCCAATATCGGCCGCGCCGGCAAGGACGTGACCTTGGTGAGCTTCGGCAAGATGATGAAGATTGCCTATGCCGCCGCCGATGAGCTGGCTAAGCAAGGTATTGAGGCCGAAGTGATTGACCTACGCTCGGTGCGGCCCATCGACTACGACACGCTCATTGTCTCGGTGAAGAAAACCAACCGCATGGTGGTGGTAGAGGAAGCCTGGCCGCTGGCCAGCATCTCGGGCGAGCTGGCTTACATCGTGCAGCGCCGCGCCTTCGACTACCTCGACGCGCCGGTTATCCGCATCACCTGCGCCGACGTGCCCCTGCCCTACGCTCCCACCCTCATCGAGGCCTCGCTGCCCAACGTGGCCCGCGTGGTGAAGGCGGTGCAGGAAGTGACCTATTCGGCCGCCTAGGCCCGGATTAGTAGAAATAGAAAGAACGTCATTCCGAGCCTGCGAGGAATCTCGCCTGCGCCGTTAGGTTACTAATTCTAACGGCGCGAACGAGATTCCTCGCAGGCTCGGAATGACGTTCTTTTTGCGTTATGCATTCGGCGCCAGCCCTAGGGCTGGCTGCGCCGCCCCAGCTTATGGCGGTGGTAGCCCTTGAGGGCCAGCGGAATCCAGCCCAGTAGCGGCACGAAATAGGCCAGGGTAAGCGGGTTGCGCCAGATATACTTCCAGAAGGCACCGGGCTGGTCGAGGGGCAGGTGGAAGTTGCGCTCGCCGCAGCGCACGTAGCGCCGCTCGAACTCGGCAAAGGCCACGGGCCAGGCGAAGGGCAGGAAGAAGGGGAAGTAGCGCCGGTTTTCCTTCATGCGCTGCCACAGCTCGCGCCAGCGGTACGGGTGCCGGCCGTGGGTAGCCACGGCGGCCGTTAGCTCGGTTTGCATGCGCTGGCGCACCTGCTCGCTCAGGGCCTGGTAGTCGGCGCGGGTTAGCTCGGCAGCGGGCCTGGGGGCCAGGTCGCGCACCCGAATGCGGGTGCCCATCACGAAGGTGGGCTGGGCCGGCAGCGCCAGGTAGAAAGCCCAAGGCTGCAGCAGCACCAGCAGCAGCAGCGGCGTGAGGGGCAGAAAGGGAATCCCGATTTTCTTGAATGCCCGGTTCACCCACCCGAAACTGTAGGCAAACGGGTTGAAATACTCGGCGTTGACGGTGTAAAAAGGCACGATGTCAGTATCATGCTCCACACTCATGCGCACCATGCTGGTGGCCAGGCGCTGCAGCTCGTACTTGTGGTTGAAGCCCTTGCCAATGCCCGGCACTCCCTCGGGATACACCATTAGGTTGTAATCCTGCTGGTACATCATGGTTTCGAAGTTGAGCGTAGTGGCTTGCACGCTGCCCACCCGCAGCCAAAAATCCGGGATGAGGTAAGGATTCATGAGCGTGGTTTTCGACAGCAGTGGAGCCGAAAGGGGCCTAGGCATGTCGCGCCGGGGCAGCACGCGCCAGAGGTGGGCCAGCGCCACAATGGCATCCCAGGGGAAGGCCATGCCCGAGTGGTTGGAAGCGAAAATGAGGGGCCGCGCGGGGTAGTTGCGCGCCGGAAAATCCTCAAACCCCACCAGCCGCGACCGAAACCACACCCGGTCGAGCAGCTGCAACAGGTTGTTATCGAGCGTAGTAGTGAAGTCGGGCCGAAAGTAGTCGTCGTAAATGTGCTGGTTGGCCCGAATGGCGGGCGGCGGCGACTCGGGCACAAGGGTGGGCATGGCCCGGCAAGTTAGGAAGCAGGGGCCCGACCAACCCGCGCCGCCCAGGCCCTAGGGCCTGCTGGGCACGCAAAGGCTAGCGCGGCGCGGCGCGCGCGCTGGTGAGCAGCACCACGCCGTTGGCGCCGCGCGTGCCGTAGAGGGCAGTGGCCTGGGCACCGCTTTTCAGGTAGGCGATGTGCGCGATGGGCTGGGCGGCCAACTGGCGCAAAAACGCAGCCGTGTGCGCCGGGTAGTTGTCGGCCAGCGGGTAGCCGTCTACCACATACAGGAGCAGAGCCCCCGCCGGACGGGCTTGTTCGGCCAGGGCCCGCGGCCGCTCGGCCTGGTAGTAGGCCTCGCGCTGGCTGGCCGACAAAAGCGTGAGGCACACGTACTGCGGCGGGTGGCGCAGCACCGTGTCGGCGAGTACCCGCGCCCGCACGGCCGCCACTTGCGCTGGCAGCGGCAGGCGGCGCACGCTGTCCATCCAGGCATCGGAGCCGGCTGGGCCAGCGTGTGGGGGCGGGGCGCTTTGGCCCGCGGCCAGTTGGCTGGCCCCCAGCAAGGCCGCCAGCACGTAAGCTCGTTTATAGAGAACAGTCATACTTAGCGGATGCCGGCGGGGGCGCAAGGGCATAAAAATAGCGGCTCTGCCAGAAACCAGCAAAGCCGCTATTTATCTGCTCAGGATGCCCTAGGGCTATTTAGCCGTTCATGGCTAGCAAGAACTCCTCGTTGTCCTTAGTGCCCTTCATGCGGTCTTTCAGGAACTCCATAGCTTCGGTGGCGCTCATGTCGGTCATAAACTTGCGCAGCACCCACACGCGGCTCAGCTCGTCGCGGCCCAGCAGCAGGTCTTCGCGGCGCGTGCCCGAGGCCGGGATGTCGATGGCCGGAAACACGCGCTTGTTGGCCAGCTTGCGGTCGAGCTGCAGCTCCATGTTGCCGGTGCCTTTAAATTCCTCGAAGATAACCTCATCCATCTTCGAGCCGGTTTCAATCAACGCCGTGGCGATAATCGTCAGTGAGCCAGGCCCTTCGATGTTGCGGGCAGCGCCAAAGAAGCGCTTTGGCTTTTGCAGCGCCCCGGCATCGATACCGCCCGAGAGGATGCGCGAGCTGCTAGGCTGCACCGTGTTGTAGGCGCGGGCCAAGCGGGTGATGGAGTCGAGCAGAATCACCACGTCGTGGCCGCACTCTACCAGGCGGCGGGCCTTGTCGAGGGCTAGCTCGGCGATTTTCACGTGGCGGTCGGCCGTTTCATCGAAGGTCGACGATAGCACCTCGGCCTTCACTGAGCGGGCCATGTCGGTTACTTCCTCGGGGCGCTCGTCAATCAGCAGGATGATGAGGTACACTTCGGGGTGGTTTTCCGAAATGGCGTTGGCAACCTCTTGCAGCAGAATGGTTTTGCCCGTCTTCGGCTGCGCTACAATCAGGCCGCGCTGGCCCTTGCCGATGGGCGCGAACAGGTCAAGCACGCGGGTGCTCACCTGCGTGGGCTTGGTGCTCAGCTTCAGCTTTTCGTCGGCAAAGAGCGGGGTGAGGTGGGCGAAGGGCACCCGGTCGCGCACCTCTTCCACGGTGCGGCCGTTGATGCCGTCCACGTTCACCAAGGCGAAGTACTTCTCGTTTTCGCGGGGCGGGCGCATGGTGCAGCTCACCGTATCGCCGGCCTTGAGGCCAAACTGGCGTACCTGCTGCGGCGACACGTAAATGTCATCGGGCGAGGCGAGGTAGTTGTAGTAGGGCGAGCGCAGGAAGCCGTAGCCGCCGTCGGGCATCAGCTCCAGCGTGCCCGAGCCGGGCACGGTCAAATCCAGCTCGGGAGCCCGCTGGGGGCGCTGCTGCTGCGGCTGGGATTGTGGCTGGCGCTGCCCACCGTCGGCCTGGCCATTGGCGGCCGGCTGGTTGCCACTGGCTTGCTCACCACCTTGGCCCTCCGTGCGTTGGCGCTCTTCGCGGCGCTGCTGGCGCTGGGCTTCGCGCTGGGCGTAGCGCTCCTCGCGGCTGAGGCGGGGTTGGTCGGTAGCGCCGTAGCCGTTGGCACGCTGGCCGCCATCGGCGCCGCCGCTAGCGTTGCCGGCAAAGCGCGGCTGACCATTTTCGCCGGTGGCGAGGCTAGGGGCGCCGGTGCCATTGCCGCCGTTGTAGCGGGGCTGGCCATTGCCATCGGGCCGCTCGCTGCGGTTGTCGCGGTACTCGTTGCGCGGCTGGTCATTACGGCGCTGGTTGTTGTCGCGGTTGTCGCGGTTATCCCGATTGTCGCGGTACTCGCGGCCATTGGCGTCGCGGCTGGTGCTGTCGCGGTTGTCGCGCTCGTAGCGCGGGCGCTCGGCCACCGAGCTTTCAAACGACACTTCCGAGGGCGTGGCTACCTCGGCTGCTGCTTCGGCCGCCGTAGGAGTTGTTTCGGCAGGCTGCTCGGCAGCGGCACTGGGCTGGGCGTCGCGGCGCTGAATGGGGCGGCCGGCGCGGTCTACCCGCTCGCGGCGCTCGCGGCGCAGCGGGGCACTAGCGGCGTCGGAGTGAGTTTCGGCGGTAGGGTTGGTTTCGGTGGGCGGGGTGGTGGCTTCCTCCTGGGCCACGGGCACGCTGCCCAAGGCCTGCTCATCGGCCTCTACCACTTCGTAGCGGGTGGGCTGAGGCGTTTCGACCGCCGTTTCCGACGCTGCTTCAGCGGCGGGCTCGGCAGCGGCCGGCGCCACCGGGGCAGCTTCGGCAGTGGCCACCGGGCGAGCGCCGCGGCCAGCGCGGCTGCTAGTTGGGGCCGGGCTCACTTCTGAGAAAGGCAACTCGGCTTCGGGGGCGGCGGGGGCCGCGCTGCGGCGGGGGCGCCCAACGGCCCGGCCACTGGGGGCGGTTTCGGCGGGGGCTTTAGCAGCGGGCGCGTTGGCACCCTCGGCGGCTGGCTTCTTAGCGGGTACTTGGTCGGTGGGCAGCAGGGCCTGCTGGTCCAGAATCTTGTAAATCAGCTCCTGCTTGCTCAGGCGCTTGAAGTTGCCAACTTGCAGCCGCTCGGCTATTTCCTTTAGGTCAGACAGCAGGCGCTCCTTCAGCTCGGTGAGGGTATACATAAAATGGGATAGGGGAAACTCAGAAAGGGGCCGCCCAACCAGGGGCAGCGCCGGCTCAGCCAGCTCGGCCAAGCGCTGGCAGTCAACAGCACGAGGCGCTAAAGCGCCACACAACCAGCAAAGCGGCGGGCAATAATCAAGAAGTGGGAAGTGGTGTAGGCGTGGTGGCCGGCAATTGCGCCAATCAGCAGATTGGTCGGGCTGGCCCCGTAGCGGGCCGGCCCGGTAGGCTGGCCCCGCCGGCCCCGTGGGCCGGCTTGCTGCTGCAATATTAACGCATTGCGGGCAATAATCAATTCCCTGCGCTTCGTGAAATACTGCCGCTCCTGCCTAGGCAAGCCATTGGCCGTTTGGGCAGTACGGCGGGGCGCCCCGCAGGTTGCCCGGCAGGCGGAGCCCTAGGGCCCGGGCGGCGCTAAAAAGGCCAGCTATGTGCGCCGCGCCGCGCCCGGCTTCTACCTTTGCGGCCGTTATGCTGCAACTTTCCGTTCTCAAAGAGCAAACCGCGCGCGTACTGGCCGGGCTGGCCAAGCGCCATTTCAAAACGGCCGAAGCCGACGTGCAAGCCGTGCTCGACCTCGACCAGCGCCGCCGCGCCCTGCAAACCGCCCACGACCAGGCCCAGGCCGAAGCCAACGAGTTGGCCCGCCAGATTGGGGGCCTGATGAAAAGCGGCCAGCGCGCCGAGGCCGACGCCCTGAAAGCCCGCACCGCCGAGCTAAAGGCCACCATTAAGACCCACGCCGACGAGCTGGCGGCCGTGGAGCAGCAGCAAAATGAGCTGCTGTATAAAATCCCGAATATTCCGCACGAGAGCGTGCCGGCCGGCCGCTCGGCCCAGGACAACGAGGTAGTGCGCGAGGGCGGCACCAAGCCCACCCTAGGGCCCGACGCGCAGCCGCACTGGGAGCTGATAAAGCAGTACGATATTATTGATTTTGAGCTGGGTAACAAAATTACCGGCGCGGGCTTCCCGGTGTATAAGGGCCAGGGCGCGCGCCTGCAGCGGGCGCTCATCAACTTCTTCCTCGACCAGGCGCGCGACGCGGGCTACTACGAGGTGCAGCCGCCGGTGCTGGTGAACGAGGCCAGCGGCTACGGCACCGGCCAGCTGCCCGACAAGGAGGGCCAGATGTACCACGACGCGCAGGACAACCTGTACCTGATTCCGACGGCCGAGGTGCCCATCACCAACCTGTACCGCGACGAGATAATTGCCCTCGACAAGCTGCCCATCAAGAACGCGGGCTACACGCCCTGCTTCCGGCGCGAAGCTGGCTCGTGGGGCGCCGACGTGCGCGGCCTCAACCGCCTGCACCAATTCGACAAGGTGGAGATTGTGCAAATCACCCAGCCCGAAAACTCCTACGCGGCCCTGGAGCAGATGCAGGCCCACGTGGAGCACCTACTGCAGCAGCTGGAGCTGCCCTACCGCATTCTGCGCCTCTGCGGCGGCGACATGGGCTTTACTTCGGCCCTGACTTACGACTTTGAGGTGTGGAGCGCCGCGCAGGGCCGCTGGCTGGAAGTATCGTCGGTGTCCAATTTTGAAACGTTCCAGGCCAACCGCCTCAAGTGCCGCTACCGGGCCGAAGGCGGCAAAACCCAGCTGCTGCACACGCTCAACGGCTCGGCGCTGGCGCTGCCGCGCATCGTGGCCGCGCTGCTCGAAAACAACCAGTCGGCCGAAGGCATTCGCCTGCCGGCGGTGCTGCACAGCTACTGCGGCTTCGGGCTCATTACCAACTAAGGACTGCACTCCTGCCACACGCTCCTGCTGCCAGCACTAGCAAAGCCCGCCCTAGCCGGCGGGCTTTGCTACTTTTATGTCCGCAATTGCGCTTTTCTCCTTTTATTTTTTCTTTTATGAAGAACCTTGTGCCGCCCATCGTGGCCGTGGCGCTGGCCGCTGCCCTAGCCCCCATTGCTGCCCAGGCGCAGATTGCTACGCCCCAGCCGAGCCCCAAAGCCACTGTTATGCAGCGCGTGGGCCTCACCGATGTCACCGTCACCTACAGCCGGCCCTCGCTAAAAAACCGCGACGTATTTGGTGCCGCTACGCCGCTGGCACCCTACGGCAAGCGCTGGCGCACGGGCGCCAATGCCACCACCAGCATCAAGTTTGCGGACGATGTGACGATTGAGGGCAAAAAAGTGCCGGCCGGCGAGTACGGGCTGTACACCGTGCCGGGCGCGAGCGAGTGGACGGTAGTACTAAATAAAAGCCTCAAGCAAGGGGCTGACGTGGATGGCTTTAAGGATGAAGACGACGTGGTGCGCTTCATGGTGAAGCCCTACAAGCTGGCCAGCAAGGTCGAAACCTTCACCATCAGCTTTGCTGACCTGACGCCCGCCACCGCCATGCTGGACCTGCTGTGGGGCAACACCGGCGTCATGTTCAAGATAATCAGCGATGTGGATGGCAAAGTAATGGCCCAGATTGACGACAAGGTGGCGAAAAACCCCAATCCCAATCCGCAGGACCTGGCCACGGCTGCCGTGTACTACTACGACAACAACAAGGACCTGAAGCAGGCCCTGACCTGGATTCAGAAAGCCAACGCCACCCAGCCCAAGTTCTGGAACGTGAACACGGAAGCCAAAATCCGCCTGAAAATGAAGGACTACAAGGGCGCCATTGCCGCCGCCGAGAAGTCGAAAAAGCTGGCGATGGAATCGCTGCCGCCCAATACTGAGTATGCCAAAATGAACGAGGAGCTGGTTGCCGAAGCCAAAAAAGGTGGCAAGTAGGCCCTAGGGAGGTTCTATTCAAATAAAAGAACGTCCTGCTGAGCTTGCCGAAGCATCTCTACCGCGCCCCAGGGGTTTTTCGGTAGAGATGCTTCGGCAAGCTCAGCATGACGTTCTTTTTTTGCATCTCCCCGCTTACTGCGCGGTGGTCGGCAGCACTTTCAGCACCAGTTGCGAGGCGTGGGCGGGGTTGTGGTAGAGCTTGTGCGTTTCGGCTTTGAAGTCGCTGGCGTCGGCCTGGTAGATATTGGGCACGTAGGTCTGGGGGTTGCGGTCAACGAGCGGGAACCAGGTGCTTTGGACCTGCACCATGAGGCGGTGGCCCTTCTTGAAGGTATGCATCAGGTCTTGCACCACGAAGGGCACGGTGGTTACCTCGTTGGCCACGAAGGGTTTGGGCTCGGAGAAGCTGTCGCGGAAGCGGCCCCGCATCACTTCGGAGCGCACCATTTGCTGGTAGCCCCCTAGGTGCACGCCGGGCGCGGTGCGGGGGTTGTCGGGCGTATCATCGGGATACACGTCGATGATTTTCACGACCCAGTCGGCGTCGGTGCCGGTGGTGGCCACTTGCAGCTTGGCCTGGATGGGGCCGGCCAGGGTCAGGTCCTCCTCCAGGGGCTCGGTTTGGTAGGTGAGCACGTCGGGGCGGCGGCTGGCGAAGCGCTGGTCGTCGGTCATGTACTCGCGGGTCATGCCGGTGGCGGTGGCTTCGGTGAAGGGCACGGGGTGGGCCGGGTCGCTGATAAACTGGTCGTACTCGAAGTTGACGTCGGGCCGGCGGCGCTCGTTGTCGCCGCTGGTGGGTGCCTGGAAGCTCAGGCCACCCGCCTGGCGGAAGTAGAGCGTTTTGTCCTGCGCCTGCTTGGGCGGCCAGGCCTCGAAGCCGCGCCACTGGTTGGTACCGCCCTCAAACACAATGGCTTCGGGCAGCTTGGCGGCCGCCTCGCCAGGCTTGGCGTCTTTGAGGTAGGAACGGAAAAAGGGCGCCTCCACATTTTGCTGGTACCACACCGAGGGCGCAGGACCGTAGTTGACGTTGCCCACCATCTCGCCGGTGCCGCGGGCCCAGCCGCCGTGCACCCAGGGGCCCATCACGAGGCGGTTGGGGAGGCCCTTGTTTTTCTGTTCGATAGTTTCATAGGTGCGCAGCGCGCCAAATAGGTCCTCGGCGTCGTTGAAGCCGCCCACGGTGAGCACGGCGGTTTTCAGGTCATGCAGGTGGGGGCGCAGGTTGCGGGCCTGCCAGAAGGCGTCGTAGTTGGGGTGCTCCATGAGCTGGTTCCAGAACGCCACCTTGCCTTTGTAATACTGGTCGTTAGCGTTCTTGAGGGGCCCTAAGCGCAGAAAAAAGTCGTAGCCATCGGGGGTGCCGTGCTTGATGCCGGGGTTGCCGGTGGGCGTGGGCTGGGGCCGCGCCTGCCCGAAGCTGTAGAGAAAATTGAAGGCGTGGGGCAGGAAAAACGCGCCATTATGGTGAAAATCGTCCCAGAACCAGTCGGCAATCGGCGCCTGGGGCGACGAGGCTTTCAGGGCCGGGTGGCGGCTGAGCAGGCCGGTGGAGGTGTAGAAGCCAGGGTAGCTAATGCCCCACTGCCCCACGCGGCCGTTGCTCTTGGGCCCGTGCTTGAGCAGCCACTCGATGGTGTCGTAGGTGTCGGTGCCCTCGTCGGTGTCCTTCTTGCTGGCGTGCTTCTCCAGCTCGGGGCGCATATCCAGAAACTCGCCCTCCGACATATAGCGCCCCCGAACGTCTTGGTAGGCAAAGATGTAACCTTCGCGCATCATCAGGCTGCTGGGGCCTAGGGCGTATTTATACTTCTTGCCGTAGGGCCCCACCGAGTAGGGCGTGCGGTTCAACAGGATGGGGTAGCGCACCTGGTCGGCATCCTTGGGCGCGTACACGATGGTGTAGAGCTTCACCCCGTCGCGCATCGGCACCTGGTATTCCGTCTTGGTATAGTGCTGCTGGATGTAGAGCGTATCGGCCAGCACTTTGGCCGTATTCTCCGCATCGGTCACGGACTGGGTGGCGGGCGGCAGGGCGATGGTTTGGGCGCGGGCGGCGCCTAGGCCCAGCGTGAGTAAAAAGGCGACAGGGAAAAGGTGTTTCATGGGCAGGACTGGTTTAAGCGCAAAAGAACAACGAATAAGTATAAAACACAGAACGTCATGCTGAGCCCCGCGAAGCATCTCTATCGAACGACTCAAAAGGCGCGGCAGAGATGCTTCGCGGGGCTCAGCATGACGTTCTTTTTGACAATTCTAGCTTGGCCCTAGGCCGCCGCGGGCTCGAAGCAGCGGTTGAGGGCGATGATGGCCGCCTCGTAGTCCTCGCGGCTGATGACGAACTGGATGTTGACCTTGCGTAGCGCGAAGCCGGCGCTTTTGATGCTGATGTTCGCCTCGGCCAGGGCCCCGGCGGCGCGGCCCAGCAGTCCCACCCGGTCCATGTTGGAGCCGATGAGGCAAACCAGGGCGGCGTCTTCCACGGTCACTTTCTCGTACTTCGCCTCCAGGGCTTCCACCAAGCCGGGCTTCAGGTCTTTCTGCCAGATTACCAGCGAGATGCTGTTGGCGCTGGTGGCCTTGAAGATATAGCTCACCCCGAGGTCGCTGAACGCCTGCATCAGGTGCAGGTCGAAGCCGGCGGCGCCCACCATCAGCGGGTCGTAGATGTCGATGATGCTGACTTTCTCGGTGCCGGTGATGACTTCCACGCGCTGCTCGGGCGACACGTAGTCGCGGGTGATGAGCGTGCCGGGGTGCTCGGGCTCGAAGGTATTCTTGATGCGCAGGTCGATGGCGTTGATTTCGAGCGGCTTGGAGGCCTTGGGGTGAATGGCCTCCATGCCCACGTCGGCCAGCTGGTCGGCCACGTCGTAGTTGGTGAAGCCCACCGGGTGGCAATTGCCGAGGCCCACCAGGTTGGGGTCGGCCGAGCAGAGGTGGTACTCCTTGTGGATGATGGCTTCCTGGGGCTGCACCGCCACGGCTATCTTGCTGAAGGTCACCTCGGAGTAGCCGCGGTCGAACTCGCGCATAATGCCCTCGGTGCCCTTGGTGTAGCCGGTGGCGATGCAGATGGTGCTGGCAAAGTCGATGCCGGCAAACGCCTGCCGGATGCGCTCGTCGATGGTGAGGGCCCTAGGGTCGTCGAAGCCGCTGAGGTCTACCAGCGTGGCATGTACGCCCTTGTTTTGCAAGATATTAACCGAGTTGAAGGCCGAGTGTGCCTCCCCTATCGAGGCCAGGATTTCGCGGGCGGCCTGCAGGATGCTGGCGCCGTTGACGTAGCCCGAGGCCAGCACGCTCACCAGCGAGTCGAGGTAGGTGCGGGCCAGGGCGATGCGGTGGTCGAGGAAGGCGTCGGCGGCGGCCAGGTCGAGCCCCAGGGGCACGTAGTGCTGATTTAGGGCCTTGAGCTTGCCCAGCACGTCTTCCAGCGCCTGGTGAAACTCCTGGTGCTGGGTGATATGGTGGTAGACGCCGGGCGCGCCGGTCTTCTTATTTTCGAGCAGCCAGTTGGTGACGTTGGAGTAGGCCGACACCACCAGAATGCGGTTGTAGGGGCCGGCGCCGTGGAAGATGATGTTTTGCAGAACATCCTGGAAGGCGGTCATGGACGTGCCGCCGATTTTTTCTACTGTGAGCATGTGAAGGTGGTTCCGGTGAACCTTACTCCCCGGCCCCCTCTCCTTGGGGAGAGGGGGAGCCTAGGCAGCGCGGACAGCGGAGCGATAATAGCTAGCTAAGAATACAAAACAAGCCGCCTGCCTTTTTGGGCAAACGGCTCGCAAGTTAAAAGTCAAGCGGATGAAAAGGCGCTGAGGCAGACGCACGAGCCGGGCCGGCTAGCCCCGCAGCCTGCGTAGCCCGAGGCCCCCTAAGCGCAGCAGCCACTGCCACAGCGCCGCCCAGGCCACCACCAGCCAGATGGCCGCCCACACATCGCTCGGGTAGTGCGCGCCCAGCACCAGCCGCCCCAGGGCAATGAGCACCGGCACCAGCAGCAGCGGCCCCCGCCAGCGCGGAAACGCCAGCGCCAGCGGCCAAAACAGGCTCCAGTAAGTAGCCGTGTGCAGCGAGGGAAACGAAAAGGAAACCCCAGCCGCCGGCGTAAACAGCACCGCCGGCCGGGGCCGGTGCACGGCCACTTGCAGCATACTCGCGCTTACCACGCTGCTCAGGTGCGTAAGCAAAACCAGCAGAAACACCGTGGCCCAGCGTTGCCGCAGCACCCAGCGGCCCAGCACGTAGGCCAAGCCTAGGCCGATAAATAGCGTTGGCCGCCCGCCCACGAAGGTTGCTTGTAGGGCCGCATCGGCCGTATTCGTTATCCACTCAAAAAACGGCACTGCCCCGGCTGCATGATAGTGCAGCCACAGCGCCACCGGCTTATCCAGCCATTGCGCGAGCACCAGACACCCTAGGGCCGTGAGCGCCGTGAAAGCCAGCAGCGGGCGCCACTGCCACGGTGCCTGCGTGGGGCGTAGGGTGGGCGCGGGTTGCATCTGCTCGCGCTACTTCCCGTTCGACTCAACCAAATTGGCCAGCACGCGGTAGGCGCCCGGCACGCCAGCCGGCAGCTGCCGGAACAGCGCAAGGCCGGTGTAGATGTAGCGCCCCTTGCCGTAGGGCGCCACCAGGATGGCACTTTGCTGCTCGGCCTCGCCGGGGTCGTGGCTGGCAATGACGGGCTGGTAGTGCGCGTCCCAGGCCGAGGGGTAGTACAGGCCCTGCTCCTGCACCCAGCCGGTGGCAAAGTCGGCGGGCGTGAGCTGGTTGGGCGCGCTCAGCAGCGGCACCGACGGCTTGAGGAAGGTGACGGGCGTGTTCTCGACGGTGATACGGTTGTTGGAGAGCGTGAGCGGGTAGGGGCCGATTTCGGGCAGCACCGTGCCGCGGTTCACCACGTACTGCACCAGTAGGGTGCCGCCGTTTTCGACGTAACGCAGCAGGGCGGGCTGCTGGGTTTTGAGCTGCTCCACGGTGTTGTAGGCGCGCACGCCCAGCACCACGGCGTCGTAGCGGGCGAGGCGCTCGGGCGTGAGGTCGGTGGCGGGGTTGAGCAGGGTCACGGCGTAGCCGAGCTGGCGCAGGGCCTCGGGCACCTGGTCGCCGGCGCCCATTAGGTAGCCGATGGTTTGGGTGTGGCCCCGCGCCACGCGCAGGCGTACTAGCGGCGCGCTAGCCTCCGGAAACAGCGTTTGGGTCGGAATGTGCGGGTACTTGATGGTTTGGATACCCCGGCTGTAGGACTGCCCGCCCACGGTGGCCACGGCGCGTAGCTCGCTCTTACCCTCGGCCGCGCCCCCTAGGGGCCGCAGCATAAAGGTGACGGTCTGCTCCTCGTCCTTGCTCTTGAAGCTGAACGGCGCCGCGGCCGGCTCGGCCTGCCAGCCGGCGGGCACTTGCAGCGCCAGGCTGCCGCTCACGCCGGCCGCGCCTGCCCGCAAGGTCACGGGCACGGGCTTAGCCTGCTGGTCGGCAAAGACGTAGGCCTGGGCGGCGGGAATGTTCACCAGCACCGGCGGTACCACCACCAGCGGCTCGTACAGCTCACCCAGCACCGGGTCGGTGTGCTTGTACTGGACGGGGACGGTGATTGATTTGAACCGTTTCTCCCCCACTGCATAGCGAAAAGTAGCAGTGGCAACAGGGTCATTTTCAGGCTGACCGCGCAGATAGTCTGACTCAGGCTCTGAAAGCTTATACATGCCCACTGAGCCTGGTTCGCGCAGCCAATAAGGCTGCGAAATAAGGGCATTAGTAAATCCCTTGAGTGGAAGCGTACCAGTTGCGTGCTTGCCCGCGCCTAGTGTAATGGCTTGCTTGGAGTCGGGTGCTTCATCGTCGAGCGTAATAGTGGTAGCATCTCCCTTAAAGTGAGCCCTGCTGAGCCTAACCTGCTCTAACCTGATGGGCAGACCCGACCGATTGATTATATCATAAGTAACAAGGGCTTCACCGCCACTGGCTAGCGCTGGCTCGCTAACGGTTGCCTCCGCATAAACACCTGCGCAGGCCTGCATCAGAACGGATTCTTCCTGCAACTTTTTTTGAATCCAAAAGTGGTCTTTATCCACCGTCATCAACGAAGCGAGTCCCTGAAAAACCTTTTCCAGCCCCGCCACGCTAGCGCTGGGGTTACTCGCATCATATTTCCGAATCACGTCCTCCACCATTTTCCCAATGGCTGCGCCGCCGGGCACGCGGTTCCAGGTTTGGTCGATGCCTTCAAATAAATCGGTTTTGGCGGGCGTACCTTTCACGAACTGGAAGTACTCGATGGCCTCGCCGCGCTGGGCGGCGGCGCCGAAGCCCTGGCTGCGGTGCTGCGAGCGTGAGTGGGCCGCGATTTCGCCGTAGCTCTGGCCAAGCAGCGGGTTGTATCCGCCCGCGTCGAGCTTGAGGTAGCCGTCCATGTTCTCGCCGGGCTTCACGAAGAAGCTGCCGGTGTTCCAGTACAGGCGCTTGGGCTGCCACACCTGCACGTACTTAAGCTGCTCGGGGAAGCGCTTGGGGTCGCCGGCCGCGTCGAAGGCCTCGGCGGCGATAATGGCGCTGGCCTGGTGGTGGCCGTGGCCGGCCCTAGGGTCGGGCGGGAAGCGGGTGATGAGCACGTCGGGCCGCTGCTGGCGGATAATCCACACCGCGTCAGAGAGCACCTGCTGGTGGTCCCAGACGCTGAGCGCCTCCTGCGAGGTTTTGCTGAAGCCGAAGTCGTTGGCGCGGGTGAAGAACTGCTTGGCCCCGTCGATGCGGCGGGCCGCCAGCAGCTCCTGGGTGCGGATGACGCCCAGCTGCTCGCGCAGCTCGGGGCCGATGAGGTCCTGGCCGCCGTCGCCCCTGGTGAGGCTGAGGTAGCTGGTTTCGAGGTGGCGCTCGTTGGCCAGGTAGGCCAGCAGGCGGGTGTTCTCGTCGTCGGGGTGGGCGGCGATGTACATCACCGACCCTAAGGTGTCGAGCTTTTTCAAGCCCTGCAAAATCTCGGACGAAGAGTAGGTTTTGGGCGCCTGTGCCTGCGCAATTATCAATGAGCAATTAACAAGTACCAGAGCGAGCACCAGGCGCAAGGAGGCGCAGAAAAAGCGGGTCATAGCATACAAACCAGTTCGGCGGCCGAAGTTACCGGCCGGCGGCTAGCCCCCGCAGCGCCGCTGCCGCGAGGGCACTGGCAGTGGCTGCATCAGCAGGGGACAGGTGGGGGGCGGCTGCACTGCGCTGGCTGGCGCGTAGGCGGCGCAGTAGCCAGCGGCCCAGCAGCGAAGGCAGCCCGCGGCAGGCACCTCGGGAGGGCGCTGGCACGAAAGCGAGGAAAAAGTAGTGGGTGTCATGCCAGGGGTAGCGCGGGCGGCAAATACCCAGCGGCAAGTACCGCCAGCAGGCCGCCTGCGCAACGCAAAGGTCCGGCGGCTCCCCATCGAGCTTACCCTCGCGGGCGACCAAGCCGAACAACTGGGCCATCAACCGTACCCGTTTCTCTCCCAAGGTCTAAAACGGCCGCAAAAGCCATGGCACGCTAGCGGGGTCCGTTTGCACAATACCTCTAAGCTCGGTTATTTACTAAGCAGCTGGCCACCGTGAGTTCTTCGCAGGTCCTAGGGCCTCATAGAGGCTTTCACCCACAATTAACGCCTTTTCAAGTAGTTGCTACCTACTTTTATCGCCCTGTTAATCTATCGTATAAAATATAATTTTAAGCGGATTACGTAGTCTATAAGCTACCCGCCCAAGCAAGGCCGTGCGCTTACTTACGCTCGGAAGCGGCACTGCCCAGGCCGGGCCCAAACGGGCAGTTGATAGGGGGAGCCACGGTGTGCGGCGCGTATACGGCGCAGTAGTGGCGCACGGCACACCGCGCGCAGCTACCCGCGGCAGCTCGGGGTGGCGGCGGGATGTGGGGAGACGGGTCGGCAGGCATTACCAGGCAGCACTAAAGCGGGCAAACAGTGCCTTAGTGCAGTTCAAAATTGCTTAAGTACCACGAAAAAAACGTCTTTTATATGTCAACTGCCGCTTCTACTGGCTCAGATTCCGCTATTCCCTGGCCGACAAGGCATATTTAAACTCACCAAAATACCATTTGCCGGGGGTGGTCGGGGCGGCTTGGCGGGCCCCACCGGCCCTAGGCCCTGGCGTACCTTTGGGGGGTTATGCACCCCTCTCCTACCCTGGCGCCGCTGCTGGCGGCGGCCGGCGCCGCGCCCCGCTCGTTTTTGGCCGCCGTGGCCCACGAGCTACTCGCCACCTACGGCCCCGCCGAGGAGCTGAGCGACCTAGTGGTGGTGGTGCCCACGCGCCGGGCGGTGGTGTACTTGCAGAATGAGTTGGCCCTGGCTACACCCCTGGGCCAGGCACTGTGGGCCCCGCGCATCGCGGCCATGGAGGACTACATGGTGGAGCGCGCCCAGGTGCAGCTCGAAGAGCCCATTGCTTTGCAGCTGCTGCTGTTCGATATTTTTCGTGACATCGACCCGAGCCTGCAGTTCGACCACTTTGTGGGCTGGAGCGGGTTGCTGCTGCAAGATTTTTCGGCCCTCGACCAAAACCTGGCCGATACCAAGGAGGTGTTTGCCTACCTGGCCGAGGCCAAAGCCTTAGAGCGCTGGCAGCTGGAGCCGGGCCAGAAAACCACCGGGCTGGACCGCTACTTCGGCTTCTGGGGGCAACTGCACCGGGTGTACCGGCAGTTTAAGAAGCGCCTGCGCCCCCAGCACCTGGCCTACCCCGGCCTGGCCTACCGCCGCGCTGTGCAGCACCTGCAAGCCGAGCTGGCCGACCCCAAGCGCGAATTGCCTGCCCGCCACGTTTTTGTGGGCCTAGGGCAACTCAGCAAGTCTGAAGAAAAATTCATCAACCTGCTGCGCAAGCACGACCGGGCCGAGCTGTACTTCGACGCCGACCCCTTTTACCTCGAAGACGACTCGCCCAACCGCGCCGGGCAGGCCCTGCGCCGCTACTGGCAGCGCTGGAATTTGCCGCGCGACACCTTCACCTTGCACGAGCATCTGCGCCAGGCGCCCCACCACGTGCGCCTGCTGGGCGTGGCCAACGCCAGCGCCCAGGGCAAGCTGGCCGGCCAGCTGCTGGCCGCGGCCCGCCTGCGCCACCCCCGCGCCAGCGTGGCCGTGGTGCTGCCCGACGAAACCCTGCTGCTGCCCGTGCTGCACGGCCTGCCCCCACGGGAAATCGTGCCCGAGTTCAACGTGACGATGGGCCTCAGCTTTCAAAGCACGGCCCTGTTCAATTTGGTCGATTTACTGTTTGAGGTGCACCTGACGGGCGTGCGCGAGGGCGAAACTGGCCCCGACTACGGCGTGCCGCGCTACCACCACCTGGCCGTGACCAAGCTGCTGGCGCACCCGTTTTTGCGCCGCTACCAGCAGTGGCTGGATAAGCAGGCGGATGCGCCGCAGTACCACGGCCTGCTCGACAACATTTGCCGCACCATCGTGCAGCGCCATATGGTGCTGCTGCCCGCGCCCGATTTGCTGGCCCTCGGGCAGGGCCACCCGCTCATTGGGGCGCTGTTTCAGCCCTGGAACAACTGCGACGACATCATCCGAGCCTGCTATACGCTCATCGACTTGCTCAAGCAGGTGTACGAGCACGACCACTCGGCCATCGAGGCCGAGTACCTGTACTTGTTTTACACGCTGGTGCGGCAGCTCGATTCGGCCTTCGACTGCCGCGAGCAGCGCCTGAGCGTGCGCTCGTTCCGGCGCTTTTTGTACGAGCAGATGCGGCGCACCCGCCTGCCCTTTGCCGGCGAGCCGCTGGCCGAGGTGCAGATTATGGGCTTGCTCGAAACGCGGGCCTTGGACTTCGACCACGTTATCATCCTGAGCTGCAACGAGAACACGCTGCCCGCGCCCAAGCGCCAGCAGTCGCTGTTTCCCTACGACGTGCTCACGCAGTTCAACCTGCCCACCTACGCCGACGCCGAGGCCGGCACCGCCTATAATTTCTGGCGCCTGCTGCAGCGCGCCGCCCGCGTCGATTTGGTGCACGTGCTGCCCGGCGCCGAGGGCGTGAAAGCCGGCGAGCGCAGCCGCTTTCTGCGCCAGCTGGTAGACGACCTAGCCCCCCAAAACCCAGCGCTGACGGTGGAAGATTTGCTGGTAGAAGTGCCCACCGACGCGCCCGCCCCCGCTTCCCTAGGGTCCCGCGTGGGCGCCGAAGTGGACGATGCGGCGCGGAATAGTTCGCCGCTAGGGCCCGGCGCGGGCCTAGGCGCCGGGCCGGCCGGTGACCTGACCCTGCCAAAGGACGACGTGATGCTGGCCGCCCTGCGCGGGGTGCTGGAGCGCGGCCTCTCGCCCTCGGCCCTCAACGAGTACCTGGCGTGCACCCTGAAATTCTACTTTTCGCGCCTGGCCCGCTTTCAGGAAAACGAGGAAGTGGAGGAGACCCTAGGGGTGGATGGCTTCGGCACGGTGGTGCACGACGCGCTGGAGCACCTGCTGAAGCCCTTCGAGCAAAGCGGCCAGCCCCTGACCGCCGCCGACCTGCCCGAGTTGCTGCAAAAAGTGCCCGCCGAGGTGCGCCGCCAGTTGCGCCAGGAAGAAGCCGAGCGCCAGGCCCGCCCCGACGACGGCCTCAACTACGTGCTGGGGCAGGTGGCCGTGCGCATCATCCGCAAGTACTTCGAGAGCCTGCCCAGCCAGCCGCTGGTGCTGCCGCTGCACATTGCCGCCCAGGAAACCGACCTGGTGGCCACCGTCTTCGTGGACTTGCCGGGCGAAACCGAGCCGCTGCCCCTGCGCCTGCGCGGCCGCGCCGACCGCATCGACGCGCTGCCCGACGGCCGCCGCCGCGTGGTGGACTACAAAACGGGCCTGGTGCACCGCAACGAGTTGAACCTGCGCGGCACCCGCACGCCCCTCACCGCCGCCGAAGCCGCCGAGCGCCTGCTCACCGAGTCGAGCAGCGGGGCCGACAAGGTGCGCCAGCTCTGGCTCTACCGCTTCATGCTGGAAAGCGACTTGCGGCGCCCCGCCCCGCCCGGCTCGGAAGCCGCCATCCTCTCGCTGCGCAACATCGACGAGGGCTTGCTCATGGCGCCGCTCGGCTTCATCACCGAGGCCACCGACGAAACCGATTTCCTGCAAGCCAGCGCCACGCTGATACGTCGGCTGGCCCACCGCATCCTCGACCCCAACGAGGCCATTCGCAAAACCGACGACCTGGCCAAGTGCGAGTATTGCCCGTACCGCGGCATTTGCGCGCGGTAAGGGCCCTAGGAGCAGGCTATTGAACAAGGTATAAGTAAAAAAACGTCATGCTGAGCCTGTCGAAGCATCTCTACCGAACAACAGCCCTAGGCAGCGCGGGAGAGATGCTTCGACAGGCTCAGCATGACCGCCCATTTGTTTTACTCACCTCACTTACCTACTCTCAGCTTAAAGCTTGACCCTCGGGTCATACTCAACCCCGTATAGCTATCAAGAAGCGGCGCGAAAGTTGCTGCCACCCAAAAACTACCCTAGGCGCCTCAGAGTTGCCTACCTTCGGCACATGGCGCAGAAACGCATCTACCGCCTCCTCAATCCCTTGCTGCTGTGGCGCCTGCGCCACATCGACGAGCGCATGTACGTGCTGCTGCTGGCGGGGCTGGTGGGCGTGCTAGCCGGCCTGGCGGCGGTGCTGCTCAAAACGGCCGTGCACTGGCAGCAGCAGCAGTTGGCCGACGCCGTAACTGAGCCCAACCGGGTGTTTGCGCTTTCGCTCTACCCCATCATCGGCATTACCCTCACGGTGCTCTTTACCAAGTACTTGCTGGGCGGCAACCTGGGCCGGGGCATTGGCGCCATCATCTACAACACGGCCCGCGAAAGCTCCATCGTGCCGCGCTCCAAGCTGTACTCGCAGCTGGTTACGGCCTTTCTCACGGTGTCGTTTGGCGGCTCGGCGGGCACCGAGGCGCCCATTTCCGTCACCGGCGCGGCCATCGGCTCCAATGCGTCGCGCATTTTGCGGGCGGGGCGGCGCCGGCGCCGGCTGCTCACCGGGTGCGGGGCGGCGGCGGGCGTGGCAGCCATCTTCAACGCGCCCATTACGGGCGTGCTGTTTGCGGTGGAGGTTATTTTACTCGAGCTGCCGGCCCAGTATTTTATTCCGCTGCTCATCTCGTCGGCCACGGCCACGGTGGTGTCCAAGGCCTTGTACGCGGGCCAGCCGTTCGCCCTCATCACCAACTCCTGGATTCTCAATACGGTGCCGTTTTACCTGGCCCTGGGGCTGCTCACGGCCGGGCTGTCGGTGTACATGATTCGCACCTATAACTGGTTTGATAAATTTTGGGAGCGCTGGCCGGGGCTGCGCTGGCAGAAAGTACTGGCGGGCGGCCTAGGGCTGGGCGCGCTCATTTTCCTGTTTCCGCCGCTCTACGGCGAGGGCTACACCACAGTGGTGGAGAAGCTGCTGGCCGGCGAGGCCTCGCGCCTCACCGACGGCAGCCTGTTCTCGGTGTACGGCGACGACAACGTGTGGCTGCTGCTGGCGCTGGTGTTCTTCACCATGCTGTTCAAAGTAGTGGCCACCAGCGTCACGATTGGGGCGGGCGGCAACGGCGGCATGTTTGGCTCGTCGCTGGTGGCGGGGGCCCTAGGGGGTTTCCTATTCGCCCGGCTCATCAACCTCACCGGGCTGGTGGCCATTCCCGAGGTGCACTTCGTGGTGCTGGGCATGGCCGGCGTGCTGGCGGGCGTGGTGCACGCGCCGCTCACGGCCATCTTCCTCATTGCCGAAATCACGGGCGGCTACGCCCTCTTCGTGCCCCTGATGCTGGTTACCAGCTTCTCCTACCTCATTACCAAGCACTTCGAGCCCTACTCGGTGTACACCAAGAAGCTGACGCTAAAGGGCGTGGACGTGAACGCCGACCGCGACCACGACCTGCTCGCGCGTCTCGACCTGCCCCGCCTGCTCGATACGGCCTACGTGCTTTTGCGCCCCCGCACCACCCTAGGCGAGCTGGTGGAGGTATTTCGGCACGCCCACCGCAACGTGTTTCCGGTGGTGAACAAGGAGGGGCGGCTGCGCGGCATCATCACCCTGGACATGGTGCGCGACACCCTTTTCGACAACGAACACTACACCACCACCACCGTGCGCGAGCTGATGCAGCAGCCCCCCGTCACCATCCTGGTCAGCGACTCGGTGGAGCACGCCCTCGAAATGCTGGAGTATACCACCAGCCCCGCCCTGCCGGTGGTGGATAGCGTGGGCACTTACCGAGGCTTCATCACCCGCGCCAACATCCTGGCCCGCTACCGCCGCGAGTTGATTGAGGAAGGGCAGGCGTAGCAGCACCCAATCAGCCGGAGGTTAGTTTTGGCCTTACTACTTCGGCAGTCTAGCCTCATGGCCCACGCTTTACTTACTCCGCGCATGGCGCAGCTTCGCCGCACAGTTGGGCTGGCCCTGGCAATTGCCTGGCAAGGGCTGGCCGGCCCAGCTGCCAGCGCGGCGCAGATGTCTAGTTCCTCTCAAATCGACAGCCTGGTAGGGCGGGCCATGCGCACGTTTGACGTGCCGGGGCTAGGGCTGGCCATCGTGCAGAACGGGCACGTGGTGCTGGCCCAAGGCTACGGCGTGCGCGTGGCTGGCACCCGGCAGGCGGTGGATGCCCACACGCTGTTTGCCATCGCCTCCAATAGCAAGGCGTTTACGGCGGCGGCCCTGGGCATCTTGGTAGATGAGGGCAAGCTGCGCTGGGACGACAAGGTGATTGACCACCTGCCCGAGTTTCGGATGTATGACCCCTGGGTGACGGCCGACTGCACGGTGCGCGACCTACTGACGCACCGCAGCGGCCTAGCCCCGCAGGCGGGCGATTTGATGCGTTGGCCCGACTCGGCGGCGTTTACCATTCCCGACGTTATTCACAACCTGCGCTACCTCAAGCCAGTAGCGCCTTTTCGGAGCCGCTATGCCTACGACAACATCCTGTACCTGGTGGCCGGCGAGCTGGTGGCGCGGGTGAGCGGCCTGAGTTGGGACGACTTTATCGAGCAGCGCATCCTGGCTCCCTTACAGATGCGCGCGAGCCGGGCCGCCTACGCCCGCATCAACCTCAAAAAGAACCCCAACGTGGTGCAGGGGCACTACGAGGTGGGCGGCCACCCGCAGGCCATTGCCACCAGCACCGCCGAGCTGGACGCGGGGGCCGGCGGCATCTACAGCAGCGCCGCCGACATGAGCCGCTGGACGCTGGCGCAGCTGGCGGCCGGCCAGTACGGCGCGGGCCAGCGGCTATTCAGTGCGGCCGTGGCCCAGGAGATGTGGACGCCCCAAATCCCCATCCCGGCTTCGCCCAATGGGGTGTACCACACCCACTTTGGCGCCTATGGCCTAGGGTGGTTTCTGGTGGATGAGGGAGGCTACCAGGTGGTATCCCACACGGGCCAGGACGAAGGCCAGCTATCCGAAATAACGCTGCTGCCCGAGTTGGGGGTGGGCATCGTGGTGCTCACCAACCAGGAGGGCGGCGGGGCCGTGCGGGCGGTAACGGACCAGCTAGTTGATGGCTACCTAGGCTTGCGCGGCACCAACCGCGTGCAGTACTGGGCCGACCGGGTGAAGGCCCGGAGCCAGGCGTCGGATACCGTAGCCGCCGCCGTGTGGCACGAGGTGGCCCGCCACCCGGCCCCCCTAGCCAATGCCCAGGTGTACGTGGGCACCTACCGCGACTCGTGGCTGGGCGAGGTAACCATCTCGCAACGGGGCGCGGGCCTGTGGTTTCAGGCCGCCAAGTCGCCGCAACTGCGCGGGCCGCTGCAGCCCTACCGGGGTAATACGTTCGCCATGCGGTGGGTCAACCCGCTGCTCAGAGCCGATGCCTTGGTAGTGTTCGCGCTGGATGCCCAGGGGCAAGCCAAAGCCATGACCATGCAGACTATTTCGCCAGCCAGTACTTTTCAGGGTCTGGACTTTCAACGAGTTAGTAGATAACCGTGCGGCTGGCGGCCCGGCTCCTCAAAATTCCACGTCGGCGGTGGGGCGCTGGTGCGAAATAATTAGGCCGACCATCATCAGCACGCTGGTGAGCAGAATAACGATGAACAGGATGTTCTCGCTGACTTCACCCAGCTGGTGCTGGGCCGGAATGCTGTAGAACAAGAGCACGGTAATCAGGCCTTTAGGGGCAATAAACAGCTCGGGCATGAGGCTAGCTTGGGCCACGTAGCGCAAGTATAAAAAGCGCAGGGCCGTGAGCACGGCCACTACCAGCAGGCCCTCGCCGATGAGCGGAGCGCTGAGCAGGCTAGGGATGGAGATGGAATAGCCGAAGAGCAGGAAAAAGAACGTGCGAATAAGAAAAGCTGACTCGGCGGTGATGCTTTTGAGCTGGTGCAGCTCGGCTTCGAGCGCGGCGGGGGCCGGGAGGTGCAGGCGGGGCAGCCAGCGCCGCACGGTATTGAGCAGCAGGTCGTAGTTGTTGACGGCTAGCCCGAAAGCCAGCACTAGCAGCAGCGACGAGAGGTGCAGCTTTTTGGCCAGGCTGTAGATGAGCACCAGAAACGAGAACAGCAAGAAGAATTTGACGTGCCCGCGCAGCCGCGTGAGCAGAAACGTGAGCAGCGCCGTGCTAAACATGGCCACCAGCACGATGAGCACTACCCCGCGCCCAAAGGTGAGCAGGCCGCCGCCCTGGGCAAAGTCCTCCTGGTCGACGAAGTTAAACAGCATGATGCCCAGGATGTCGGAGAAGGTGCTTTCGTACACAATAAATTCTTGCTTTTCGCCCGTGAGCGACGCCACGCTCGGGATGGCAATGGCCGAGCTGATGACGACCAGCGGCACGGCATTGAGCAGGCAGGTTTGCCAGCCGGCCCCCAGCCACAGGTGCAGCAGCGCGCCAATGACGGCGGCCTGGCTCACCAGCATCAGCAGCGCCGCCAAAAACGAGCGCCGAATAAGCGGCACCTTGTCGCGGCTCAGGCGCAGGTCGAGCGAGCCCTCCAGCACTATCATTATCAGGCCGATAATACCAAATATTTCGAGCAGCGTTTTGGGAATGTGCAGCGCGTAGCCCACGTACTCGGAGAGCTGCTGCAAGCCAATGCCGGTGAGTAGCAGCAGCAGCACCGACGGAATGCGCGTGGCCTGCGACGCCAGGTTAAATACGTAGGACAGGATAACGGCCAAGCTGAGGCCGATAAGGATGGCATAGGAAGTCATGGGGGCAAGGGTACGGGCGCCGCCGCTGGGCCGTTGCCGCCGGGTGGCCCTAGGGCGGGCGCCCGGCCGCGAGGAGGCGGCGGGCTACTTTTGGGGTGTGCTACCCGCTGCTACCGTTGCTGCTACTGCCGGGGCCGCCCCGCTCGTGGCCGTGGTGGGCGGCGGCCCCGCCGGCCTGCTGGCCGCCCAGCGCCTGGCCGAGGCTGGCTGCCGGGTGCAGGTGTTCGAGCAAAAAGCGACCCTAGGGCGCAAGTTTCTGGTGGCCGGGCACGGCGGCTTCAACCTCACCCACAGCGAGGCCCTAGGGCCATTTGCCACCCGCTACGGTGCGCAGGCGCCCTTTTTTGCGCCAGTCCTGGCCCACTTCTCGCCCCAGGAGTTGCGCCGCTGGGCCGCCGACCTGGGCATCGCCACGTTCGTGGGGAGCAGCGGGCGCGTGTTTCCCGAGGGCCAGCACAAGCCGGCCGATTTGCTGCGCGCCTGGCTGCGCCGCCTGGTCGAGCTGGGCGTCGAAACCTACCCTAGGCACCGCTGGCTGGGCTGGGCCGGCGCGGCGGGCCTGCGGCTGCTGAACGAAAAAACCCAACAGGAATTTACCGTGGCGCCCGCGGCTACCGTGCTGGCCCTCGGGGGCGCCAGCTGGCCCCAAACCGGCTCCGATGGCCGCTGGGTGCCGCTGCTAGCCGAGCTGGGCGCGGCGAGCATGCCCTTCGCGCCGGCCAACTGCGGGGCCGAGGTAGCGTGGTCAGCTTTTTTCCAGGAGAAAGTGGGCCGCGCCCCGCTCAAAAACGTGGCCCTGAGCTGCAACGGCCACACCGTGCGAGGCGAAATACTGCTCACCGACTACGGCCTGGAGGGCACGCCGGTGTACGCCCTTACGCCCCAGGTACGGGCGGCGCTGGCGGCCGGCCGCCCCGCCTGGCTGCACCTCAACCTCAAGCCCGACCTGCCCTTGAGCGAGCTGCAGCAGCGGCTGGCGCGGCGCAAGCCCGGCGCCTCGCTGGCCAGCTTCCTAGCCGAAAGCCTCAAACTTAAGAGCCCGGTGCCCACGCTGTTGCGCGAGCTGACTGGCCCCACCCCGCCCGACCTGGCGGCCGCCCTCACAGCGCTTCCCGTGCCGGTAGCCGGCCTGCGCCCGCTGGCCGAGGCTATTTCGAGCGCGGGGGGCCTAGGGTTTGCGGCAGTGGATGCGCACCTGATGCTGCGGCAGCGGCCGGGCACCTTCGTGGCCGGCGAAATGCTGGATTGGGAAGCGCCCACCGGCGGCTACTTGCTGCAAGGCTGCTTCAGCACCGGCGCCTGGGCGGCGGCCGGCGTGCTGGCGTGGCTGAATAGCGGTGAGCAGGTGAACTAGTGAAATGGGTAAAAAGCCAGAACGTCATGCTCATCTGGCGTCCGCCTGTCGAAGCATCTCTCCCGCGTAAGTAATCCTGACGTTTGGAGTTAGTTACGCGGTAGAGATGCTTCGACTGCGCTCAGCATGACGTTCTTTTTTGCGCACCCTTTTTTACGCACTACCTCACGACTGCACCGATTTGCGCTCGGCCTCGCGCAAAATCTGGCGGGCCTCGCCTATCAGGCGGCGGCCGGGGTCCAGCTCGTCGTGGGCTACTAGGGCCAGCAGCAGCAAGAAGGAGATGATGGGCAGGGCAAACCCCAGCAAGAACCACAGCCAAAACGAGCGGCCGTGCGAGTGCGCGCAGTAGCCGGTCAGTATCGGAATGAAGGACAGGGCCACGGCCACGGCCAAAATCATGTCGATGAAGAGCATAGGCGAGGCGTGGGGGTGAGGGGGATTGGCGCCGGCAGGGGCCAGCAGCCCGAAGGTACGACTTTTAGCGGATTAAAATAAGCGCGGGGACGGATAAAGTCGGCGGTAAGGGCGGTTTTTCCGTATAGGTGGTTTGTCATTCCTGCCCGGTGAGGGCGGGCGACGCCGTGGCCGCGCCGGCCCCCACCCCATCGCCCTGATTGCCACGTATGTGGGAGCACCAAAGTCTGTTTCGCGTTTCGGCCCAGCTGTTTGCCGAAGGTATCTTTAACTTGCTCGACCGCAACCTGCGGCCCGAGGTTTTTTTGCTGGGCTTGGCGTCGGGCCGCGAGGAAGACGACCCGGAGAGCGTGGTGGTGGAGCCCACCAACCTGCGCTACCAGCCCGCCGACTTTGCCACCATTAAAACCCGGGCGGCCTCGTTTGAAACGGCGGATATAGTGGCCCCGCGCGAGAGCGTGTACCACCTGCACCCGCAGGACCACGACCGCATGGAAAAGCAGCGCTGGTACGAGCTGGTGTGCCGCGCCACCGAAGAAACCCTGCGCGAGCTGGTGGGCGCGCGGGCCGAAAACCGCCGCTGCTTCGTTTCGACCCCGCTTAGCCTAAATGGCTACCTGGTGGTGGTGGTGGTGCAGCTGGCGGCCGACGTGTACAGTGCCTATTACTGCCTGCCAGGCAAGGCCACCAGCGGGCGCCCCTCCAACCTGCCCCACGCGGCGGTGCTGGAGTTTTTGCACGAGTGCACCCGCGCTTTGCGAGAGGCTGATACCGCCGACAACGAGCAGCCGGTGCTCGACCGCGACTACAACGAGGTGCTACGCGCCGCCGGCCGCCGCCTGATGCTGCGCGTGAGCCCCGGCAACGCCCACGGCCTGTACGATGCCTGCCTGGGCATTGCGGCCCTGCGCCACGAGGGCGGCGAGGGCCAGGGCACCATGCTGCTAGCCAAACGCCAGCACCCGGCCATTGTGCCGGTGCTGACGCTGGAGGCGCCCGTGCCGCTGCGCGACCACCGCTCCATTCGCAAGCTGCTGGAGTTGACCGAGGGCCGCACGGGCCTGGTGTCGGACGCAGCCCACGTGTTCGGCCTAGGGATTGCCGTGGACGAGGACTCGCCCCAGTACGAGCCGCTGGCCACGGTGCAGTTTACCAACCACTACGGCTGGGAGCTGCGCCACGCCGAGCACACGCTGATGCGCGTAGTGAGCAATACCCCGCGCCTACCCCAGGGCAAGGTGCAGGCCGACAACTTTGCCCGCGTGCTGCACCAGGTATTTCCCGACGTGGATGCGGCTGGCGCAGCCTACCTCTGGGAGCTGGCCCTGGAGGCGTCGGGCCAGAGCCACGGCACCATGCTGTGCATTTCGACCGGGGCCAAGCCCGAGGCCGAGCGCCTGCGCCGCCAGTGCTTCCGGGTGGTGCCCAGGCCCATGACGCCGCCCGTGCTGCGCCAGGCCAGCAGCATCGACGGGGCCGTGCTCATCGAGCCCACCGGCGTGTGCCACGCCATTGGCGTCATTCTGGACGGGCAGGCCACCGAGCGGGGCGACAGCAGCCGCGGGGCCCGCTACAACTCGGCCGTGCGCTATACCAGCTCCTCGCCCTATCCCTGCCTGGCCGTGGTGGTGAGCGAAGACGGCTGGATTGACTTGCTGCCCTCGACGCTGCACACATAATTTCAGCCGTTGGCGGCCGGCGGCTGGCTATTAGCTTTTTTTGACACCTTATCGCGCGGCGGCAAGCAGGAGCAATGCGGGCTAACCGCTATTTTAGCGCCCCTTGCGCAGCGAGTGGCTGGTAGCTACCGGCCCCTGCTATTCTTCTCACCCAACAGACTACTAGCTAACGGCTACTAGCTAACAGCTTCATAACCATGATACTAATTGCCGACGGCGGCTCAACGAAAACCAACTGGTGCGAGCTTTCGGACGAGGGTCAGCGCGTGTATTTCAACACCCAAGGGTACAACCCGGATTTTGTAGACACGGCCTTTATCGTCGCCTCGCTCGAAAAAGACCTGCCCGAAGATTTGAAGCGTGACGAGGTGCGCGAGATTTATTTTTACGGCGCGGGAGTGAGTAGCGCTGCCAAGGGCGAGGTGATTGCCAGCGCCATGCGCCAGGTATTCCCTAATGCCAACCGCGTGGAAGTGACCGAGGACCTGCTGGCCGCCGCGCGGGCGCTGCTGGGCCACTCGGCGGGCTTCGCGGCCATTCTGGGCACGGGCACCAACTCGTGCATCTACGACGGCGAGAAGATTACCTACAACGTGGACTCCCTAGGGTACTTTTTGGGCGATGAGGGCAGCGGCTCGTTTTTGGGCAAGCGCCTGCTGCGCGACTACCTGCGCGGCCTGCTGCCCGACGGCCTGGGCGAGGCGCTGAAGGAGGAATACCACCTGGGCTCGCGCAACGACATCCTGGACCGCCTCTACAACCAGCCGCTGCCCAACCGCTTCCTGGCCAGCTTCGCCAAGTTTGCCTACGACCACAACAACGTGAGCTACTGCCGCCAGATTGTGGTGGAGGCCTTCGAGGCGTTTTTCCAAAACTTGGTGGCTAATTATCCTGATTACCAGAACTATACGTTTAACTGCATTGGCTCGGTGGGCTACAACTTCCGCGATGCGCTGGCGCAGGTAGCCGGCCGCCACGGCATGCAGCTGGGCCGCATCGTGCGCTCGCCCATCGACGACCTGGTGAGCTTCCACGAGGGTAAGCCGGTGGCCTAGGTTCAGTGGGGATAGTCAACGCCGCTACCCCTTTTAACCCCTTTTACTAGAACGTCATGCTGAGCTCCGCGAAGCATCTCGCCTGCGACCCTAGGGTGTTGTTCGGGCGAGATGCTTCGCGGAGCTCAGCATGACGTTTTGGCTTTTTACTTATTTCATTATACTGATAAAGTACTGACCACCAGCCTACTCAATGCTTTCCATCAATGCCCTGCGCGGCCTGCTGGCCCTGCTGCTACTAACCAGCCTGCCCGCCCTGGCCCAGAAAACGCCCACTCCGCCCACCGGCGACGTATTCGTGGATAAAAGCGGCGTGCTGCGCTGGCAGAACACCAAGCGCGAGGTGGCGCTGTTCGGCGTCAACTACACCGCGCCGTTTGCCTATTCATACCGGACGCTGGCGCGCAAAGGCATCCGGCACGAAGACGCCATCGACCAGGACGTGTACCATTTGGCGCGGCTGGGCGTGGATGCCTTCCGGGTGCACGTGTGGGACGTGGAGATAACCGACACCCTAGGCAACGTGACGCCCAACGAGCACCTGCGCCTGCTCGATTACCTGATTAGCAAGCTCGAAGCGCGCGGTGTCAAGGTGATTCTCACGCCTATTGCCTACTGGGGCAACGGCTACCCCGAGCCGGATAATACCGGCAAGGGCTTTTCGAGCCTCTACGACAAGGGCCAGGCCTACACCAATCCTAGGGCCATCCGGGCGCAGGAAACCTACTTGGGCCAGTTCCTAAACCACCGCAACCAGTACACCGGCCAGCTCTACCGGCAAGACCCCGGCATCATCGCCTACGAGGTGTGCAACGAGCCGCACTACCACCTGCCCCTAGGGCCGGTGCTGAGCTTCGCCAACCGCATGGTGGCGGCTATGCGGGCTACTGGCCTCACGAAGCCCATCTTCTACAACATTGCCGAAAGCCCGCAGGTGCACGACGCCATTTTGGACGCCAACGTGCAGGGAGTGAGCTTTCAGTGGTACCCCGAGGGGCTGGTGGCGGGCCACGAGCTGCAGGGCAACCTGCTGCCCTACGTAGACCAGTACCCCTTGCCCTACCGCGGCGACGAGCGCTTCGAGCGCCGGGCCAAGATGGTGTACGAGTTCGAGTCGGCCGACGTGCTGCAGCCCATTATGTACCCCAGCATGGCGCGCAGCTTCCGCGCGGCCGGCTTTCAGTGGGCCACCCAGTTTGCCTACGACCCCCTAGGGCTGGCGCCCTACAATACCGAGTACCAAACCCATTACCTGAACCTGGCCTACACGCCGGCCAAGGCGCTGAGTTTGCTGATTGCCGGCAAGGTATTTCGCGAAACCAAGCGCGGCCAAAGCTTCGGGCGCTACCCAGCCGACTCGGTAGCGGGGGCGGCCACGGTGAGCTACCGCCGCCAGCTGAGCGAGTGGAACGCGCCGACTGAGTTTTACTACACCGCCGACACCCGCGACCAGCCCCGGCAACCAACCGCGCTGCGGCACGTGGCGGGCGTGGGCTCGTCGGCCGTGGCGCAGTACGGCGGCAGCGGCGCCTACTTCCTCGACCAGGTGGCGCCCGGCGTGTGGCGGCTAGAGGTGATGCCCGACGCGATGCAAGTGCGCGACCCGTTCGAGACGGCCTCGGAGCACAAGGAGGTGACGCAGCTAGGCTGGCAGCCGCACCCCCTGACGCTGGCTCTGCCCGACCTGGGGCCGCAGTACCACCTGGCGCGGCTGAGCGCCGATGCCCGCCTGGCTGCCTACGGCGAGCCCAACCAAGCTGCCCAGCAGGGCCGGGTGGTAGTGGCGCCGGGCGTGTACCTGCTAGCCCGGCAAGCAGCTGACTTGCAGCGCCATCCGGCCACCGAAAAGCTCGGCAACATCCAGCTTGGCGAGTACGTGGCCCCTAGGCCGAAAGACGATATCACCCCGGCGCAGGCCTGGGTGCGCCACCAGCCAGTAGCGCAGGCCACGGCCGGCCAGCCGCTGCTCGTGGCGGCCTCCGTGCTGCCGGCCGCGCCCACCGACAGCGTATGGCTGGTAGCGCGGCACTACTACGGCCCCGTGCGCCGGCTGCCCATGCAGCGCACCGGCCCCACCACCTACGCGGCTACCGTGCCCGCGGCCCTCACCTACCCCGGCCAGCTGCAGTACTGGGTAGTAACCAGCGAAGCTGGCCGGCCGCCCGTCACCTACCCCGGCCGCCAGCCCGGCACGCCCCGCCAATGGGACTTTGCCGACCAGGGCCACTACACGGTGCCGCTGGTGCCGGCCGGGGCGCCGCTGCCGCTCTTCGGGGCCGCGGCCGACCAGGGCCACGTGGAAGCGCAGGGCCTAGGGCCCCAGGCCCGGATAGACTACCCCAGCACCAGCAGCGGGGCGCTGGCCCTGCGCCTGGTAGCGGCCCCGCCCAAGGCTGGCGCGCCGGCGCCCGCGCCCGGTCCGGCCGCCGCGCTGCGCACCTACCTAGGCCCGAAACTGGCGGGCCGGCTGGGCGAGCTGGGCAGCTTCAAGGAGCTGGTGGTGAAGGGCAGCCTGAACCTACCGGCGGCGGCCAAGCTGCGGGTGCTGTTCGTAACCAAAGACGCCGTGGCCTACGCCGCCGATGTGCCCCTAGGGCCGGCGCTGGGCGAAGGCCGGGTGCCGCTGAGCGCCCTGCGGCCCGCGCCGCTGCTGCTCACGCCGCGTCCCTACCCCGGCTTTCTGCCCCTTACGTACAGCCCCGCCACCCCGCCGCCCTTCCAACTGGCCGAGGTAGAGGTGCTGCAGCTGGTGCTGGACCGGCTGGATGGCACCCCCGCCGAACAAATCCGCGCTGATGTGGAGGCTGTGGAACTGCGGTAGGCAGCTGCATTCTGGCATTTATCAGGTTAGTTTGTAGTCAGCCAGCTACTTGCCCCCGGTTCCTGCGCGGGCCTGGCCAAACGGCAGCGCCAGCTTGGCTTTCACCCATCCGTTACCTATCTATGCGTCAATACGTTACCTACCTACTACTAGCCCTAGGGATGCTGGCCGGCCGACTACCTGTTGCGGCCCAGACCGCGCCCGCCTTTGCCAAAGGTGCTGACATCAGCTGGATAACGGAGCTGGAAGCCAATAACTACCAGTTTATCAACAAAGCAGGCGCCCAGCAGGACCTGTTTCAGCTGCTGCAGGGCGACTACGGGCTGAATACCATCCGGCTGCGGGTGTGGGTAAACCCCACGGGCGGCTACAACGGCGCGGCCGACGTGCTGGCCAAAGCCAAGCGCGCGCAGGCCCTAGGGTATCGCCTGCTCATCGACTTCCACTACAGCGACACCTTTGCCGACCCGGCCCACCAAACCAAGCCCGCCGCCTGGCAGAGCTACACCGTGGCGCAGCTCAAGCAGGCCGTGTACGACCACACCAGCAGCGTGCTTACCCTGCTGAAAACCAACGGCATCACCCCCGAGTGGGTGCAGGTGGGCAACGAAACCAACGACGGGATGCTCTGGCCCGAAGGCCGCCTCACGGTCAACGGCTTCGCCAACTTCGCCGCGTTCGTCGACCAGGGCTACGCGGCCGTAAAGGCGGTGAGCCCCACCAGCAAGGTTATCGCGCACTTTGCCAACGGGCAGGATAACGGCGCCTTCCGCTACTACTTCGACGGCCTGCAGGCCAACGGCGCGCGCTGGGACGTGGTGGGCCTCTCGCTCTACCCCGACGCCGCCACCTGGCCCACGTATACCGCCCAGGCCCAGGCCAACATGAACGATATGGTGAGCCGCTACCCCGGCAAGCAGGTGCTGGTGGTGGAAGTGGGCATGCCGGCCTACGTGCCCCTGGCCACCCGCGAGTTTCTCTACGACATCATCGCCAAAACCCAGGCCGTGCCCGGCAACGCGGGCCTGGGGGTGCTGTACTGGGAGCCCGAGGCCTACAACTGGCAGGGCTACACCCTAGGGGCCTGGGGCACCGACGGCCGCGCCACCGCGGGCCTGGACGGCTTTTTGCCGCGTCCCGCGGCGCAGCCGCTGGTATACAATGCCGGCTTCGAGTACTCGGCTGCCACCCAGAGCCCGCCGGGCTGGACCACCGTGGCCTCGGCAGATGCCGACGCGGACTACACCGAAACCGGCGGCCACGCCAGCCAGTTTCGCCTGACGCACTACAAGGCCACCGCCTACCAGGTAGCTACCACGCAGGCCATCAGCAACGTGCCCAACGGCACCTATACGCTGCGCGCCTGGGCCCAGAGCGGCGGCGGCCAAACCACCTGCCAGCTCTACGCCCAGCCCAGGGGCGGCACCGAGCTGGCCGTGGCGCTGCCCACGACCACTACCTGGACGCAAATCAGCCTGCCGGGCGTGGTCATCACCAACGGGCAACTCACCATTGGCCTGCGCTCGGTGGCGGCCGCCGGCAACTACTGCAGCCTCGACGACGTGGAGCTGGTGCCCACGGCCCTGGCGGCCGCCCCGGCCACCAGCGCCCCCGCCGCCCCGCAGCTGTACCCCAACCCCAGCCGCGGCCCGCTTACGCTGCGCTACGAGCTACCCAGCGCCGGGCCGGTGCAGGTGGCGCTGTACGCGGCCACGGGCCAACTGGTGCACACCCTGGCCGACCTGCCCTCCCAAGCGGCGGGCCCCCACGAACTGACCTTAACGCCCGCCCCCACTCTAGCGGCCGGCGCCTACGTGCTGGTGCTGCGCAGCGGCGCCCAGCAGTGGCATTTGCGGCTGCTGCAGCCCTAGGGCCCCCTAGGGCGCCTTAAAACAAAAAGCCCCGCAGCCTAGGCTACGGGGCTTTTTGCTTGCTTAATGCGCGGTTTAGAGCACGGCCACCTTACTGGTCGATACTTTGTCGCCTACTTGCACGCGCACCAGGTAGGTGCCCGCCGCCAGCGCGGCCGTGTTGAGCAGGGCCGACTGGCTACCTACCGGTTTCACGCCGTTTTCGAGCACGCGCACCGTGCGGCCCAGCAAATCGGTAAGAGCGATGTGGACCGGGGCGGCGCCTTCAGTTACCTGGTAAGCTACGCTGGAAATACCAGCGGCGGGGTTCGGGTACACGCTCAGGCCAATGGCAGCGGCATCGGCGGCGCGGGTGGCCAGGGCACCAGTACCAAGCTGGTAGGTCAGGTACTGCTTGCCTGCAATAGCAGTAAAGTCCTGGTCGGCGGCCAGGGCCGTAGTCTGGCCCGCAATGGGCGGGAAGGTATCTGAGGTGAAGATGCCCCCGTCGTTTACATAAGCTACAAACAGATTTAGGGACGCAGCACTCGTGAGACCCAGGTTAGCCAGGCTAAACTGAAACTCAGCGGCGGCATTGTTCGTGTTTGACGCCAGGCTAGTAGAAGAAATATAGGCTGTTTTCCAGTTTTGGAAGGGACCAGTAGTAGCCGAGGCCGTAGTTACGGTAGCGCCCGTTTTGTCTACGCTGCCCTGGTATGTATCCGTAGCCCCACCACTGGGGTTGCCATTAGTGTAATCTACGTAACTGATGTAGCCATTGGCAGTTCCGGTAGGCGACACGTTAAGGCGAATACCGTAGTCCACCTCAAAGTCCATCGTAGGCTTTTGTTTTAGCGGGCTATCACCAGCATTACCGCCAGCCAGCTTGGTCCCAGCCGCCACGCCTGTCTTACCGGGCAGGTTCATGTATGCCACAATACCTGGATAGGTAGAAGACTGCTCAAATGAGCCTACTACAGCTATGTACAAATTTGTCGCATCAGCACCTATATAAAGCGACTTTAGGCCGTGGTCGCTTACTGAATGGGTACCGCTATAAGTACTCACCAGCTGATACTTCCCTGAAGTATACGTAGTAGCAACTTCGGAGGCATCGACTTTGCCATCGAGAGTAATTTGGGCTTGAGCTCCTAGTGAAACTAGGGCAAGAGCAGCGGTAACAGCGAAAGTAACGTGTTTTTTCATTGGTGGGAGTGAGAAAAAATGGGGGAAAGAATTACCGCAAACAGCCTGGCGCTAGTAGCCTAGCTTTCAAGCCTTAAATGTATTAGCTATTGCTAAATATTCACTGAATTTCTGGAAATTTTTATACACTAAAATTTCACTTCGGCCGTTACCCCAAGTTTCGCTTAATGCAAAACGCGGGGCCAGCCCCCGAAAGGCCGGCCCCGCGTTGCGGAGAAGAGTTTTTAATCAGCAGGAGGCCCTAGGCCCCTATTGTACCAGCAGGCGAGTCGTTTGGGTGAGGTCGCCGGCGGTGAGCTTCACCAGGTACACGCCGGGGGCCAGGCCTTGCAGCGACAGCACCTGGGTTTGGGCACCGGCGGCTTGGCGCACGGCCGGCAGCTGACGCACCATTTGGCCCAGCAGGCTCTGCACCTGCAGGGTGGCGGTGGCGGCGGCGGGCAGCTCGTAGGCTACGGCCGTGGTGCCAGCGGCTGGGTTGGGCGCCAGGCTTAGCTTGAAGGCGGCCGTTTCAGCTGGGCGGGTGCCTAGGGGGTTGGCCTGGGCCACGGACCGGCTCGTGTATACAGCGTAGTCGCCGGGCTGCAGGGTCAGGGCCATGCTGGTGCTGGTCACGCTCATGGTGCCCCCCGTCAGGTAGTTGTACCAGGTGCCGGTGCTGGGGAAGGTGATGGTCGTGGTTTGGGCATTCACGTCGAAGTTGCCATACGTCACCACGGCCAGGTCGGCGTTGGCGATGTTGATGGTCTTCACGGCGCCGCCCAGGTTTTGAGTGTAGCTGGTAAACGAGCTGAACACTGGCTGCTGCTTGAGCGTGGCCATGGCCTTGTAGGTGCTGTAAAGGTGCTGGCGGTTGGCATCCTGCTGGTAGTCCCAGCGAATGGGCTTGGCAGCGGTGCGGCAGTCGTTGCTGATGGTGGTGCCGTTCGAGCAGGTGTTGATGCTGTAGTCGTAGCCCAGCTCGCCAAACATCCACACCATGCGCGGGCCGGGCTGGCTGAAGAACAGCGCGGCCGACATCTCATCGCGCTTGAGGCCGGTGGCTTGGTCTCTGGTCGAGTAGCTGCCGCTGGCGTTGCCGTAGGTCTTGTTCTTGAACTGCATGCGCTCCTCGTCGTGGCTTTCCATGTAGCCAATGGCGTTGGGCTTGCCCCAGCCGCGGCCGCCCTGGTCGCCGTAGTAGCCGTAGCTCAGGTTCCAGCCGTCGCTGTAGCCCATGGCGGCCTGGGTATAGTTGTAGTTGAGGTTGCTCCACAGCATCATGCCGTAGTCACTCAGCACCTTGCCCTCGTCGGTGGGGTTGCTGGCGCTCACGCCGTTGGGGAAGTGCTCCAGGATGGGATACGAGGTGGGGTCGGTGGCTATCTGGGTGTTGTAGTAGTCCTCCCAGATGTTGACGCGCGACTGGTCGTAGTTGGGGTAGGTGGCTTCCGTCTTGGGCACTTGGCTGAAGCCGCCGGCCAAATCGAAGCGGTAGCCATCGATGTGGTACTCCTGCAGCCAGAACTTAATCACGTTCTTGCTGAAGTAGCGGGTGTAGGGGCTCTCGTGGTTTAGGTCGTTGTAGACGCTGTAGGGGTGCGGCGCCGAGGTATTAAACCAGGGGTTGTCGGCGGTGGGGCCGCCGGAAATGCTGCCGTAGAGCTGCACCATCGGGCTCTGGCCGGTCGAGTGGTTGAGCACCATATCGAGCACCACCGAAATATTGCGGCGGTGGCACTCGTCGATGAAGGCCTTCAGGGCGTTCTTGGTGCCGTAGTACTTGTCGGGCGCGAAGTAGAAGCACGGGCTGTAGCCCCAGTTGTCATTGCCATCAAACTCGTTGATGGGCATCAGCTCGATGGTATTGACCCCTAGGCGCTGAATGTAGTTGAGCGTGTCCTTGAGCGTCTGGTAGTCGTGGCGCAGGGTGAAGTCGCGTACCAGCAGCTCATACACCACCATGTTGGTGCGGGCCGGCCGCTTGTAGCTGGTATTAACCCAGTTGTAAGGCGCCTGGCTGGTTTGCAGCACCGATACCAGCCCCGTGGTGCTGCCCGTGGGGTAGGCCCGGAGGTTGGGGTAGGTGACGGCCGGAATGTACTTGTCGTTGTCGGGGTCCAGGATTTTCTCGCAGTAGGGGTCGGCCACGCGCAGCTGCCCGTCCACCAGAAACTGGTAGGCGTACTCCTGGCCCGGCGTGAGGCCGTCGAGCTGCACCCACCAGCGCCCGGTGGCCGGGTCCGAATCGACGGTGGACGTTTTGTTCATCAAACCGGCCGGGGTGGCCTGCCAGTTATTAAACTCACCAATCACGTACACGAAGCTTTTCTTGGGCGCCGTCAGGGTCAGGATAACCGAGGTGCCGCCCGCCAGGTAGGTGATGCCGTCGGCCTTGGCGCCGCTGGGCAGCGCGACCGTAGTCACGGTCGGGGCCACCGTCACGGTGGTCGTAGCCGAGGCCGTGGTGGTGCCATCGGTAGCCGTGAGCACCAGCGTATTGGTGCCCTGCTGGCTGAGGGTCACGTTGGTAGAAAGCGAAGTGGCGTTGGTTTGCTGCGCCACCTGCGTGCCGTTAAGCGTCAGCGTGATGGTGGAGGCCACCGTGGCCGTGCCCGCCACGGCTACCGACGTGCCAGCGGCCACCACCGTATTGGCGGTGGCAGGGCTGGTGAAGGACACCTGCACGCCGGGCGCCACCAGGATGTCGCTGTTGCCCACGCCCTTGCCCTCGGGTGTGCCGCCCGTGCCGCGAAACACCATCGCCAGCTTTTTCAGCACCTCGCCCGAGGTGGCGAAGCCGGGGTAGTAGGTGCGGGGCGTAAAGGTGATGCTGTACTTGTGGTTACCGAGCGCCGTTAGCTTTTGGGCGTCCGTGGTCGCGCCGTAGGTGGTGCCGGCTACAAAGTGCCAGTTAGTATCGCTGGTGCTCTTATCGGTGATGACGCCGGTCCAGATAAAAACGTCGCCGGTATAGTTGGCCAGGCCGGCATTGCCCAGCGTGGCATCGTAGGTGAGCGTCAGCTGCGTATCGGCCGTGAAGTAAGCCGGGCTCACCGTAACCGGCGACTGGCCCCAGGCCACCGGGGCCCAGCCAAGCACCAGCAGCAACCCTAGCAGCCACCGGCCGCCGAGCGTAGAATTTTTCATAATGGGTGGGTAAAAGAGGAATTTGCCGGGAGCCCTAGCCCCCGCCACACCGCCGAAGTTAGAAAACAAAAACCGCATCGCACGCCCCGCAAAGCCCTTTTTTTGAGCACGTTCCGCAATCGTTTGGGGCCCGGCCTAACCCCTGCCCCACCCCCGCACGTACCTTTGGGCACCGGCCACCCTAGGGCTAGCGCGGGGCCCTAGGCCCCCAGTGGCCCGCCGGGCCGCGCCACCCCCACCAGGCCGCCGGGCCGCCACCAGTTGGCCAAGCCCTTCGCTTATAAATTTTTAGCTATGAACGTAGGAGACCGTGTGCGGCTGCTTACCGGCACCGAAGAAGGCATTATCACTCGCTTGCTCGACAGTGAGCTGGTGGAGGTAGCCATCGACAATGACTTTACCATTCCGGTGCTGCTGCGCGAGCTGGTGCCCGTGGCCGCCGAGGAGGGCCAGGCCTTCCGCCGCCCCGTCACCGAGCCCGCCCGCCCCGCCACCGGCAGCAAGAAGAACAAGCCCATGGGCGGCCAGCCCAAAAACCAGCCCGCCCCGGCCAAAACCCAGCCGGCTGGCCCCAGCGCCGCCATGCCCGCCGCCCCGCCCCGCCCGGCCACGCCCCCGCCGCCCGCCGCCAAGGGTCTCTACCTGGCCCTGGTGCACCAGGCGCCCGAGCTGCTGGCCGTGCACGTTGTGAATAATACTGATAATGAGGCGCTGTTCACCTACGGCGAAGAGCGCCAGGGGCAATACCGCGCTCTGGGGGCCGGCCAGCTCAAGGCCAAGGCCGCCAGCAGCGCCCTAGGGCACCTGCACCTCAAAGACTTCGAGCAGTGGCCGGCCGTGGTGCTGCAGCTACTGGCGTTCAAGCAGGGCAGCCCCCACGCCTACGACCTGCTCACCAAGCGCCAGAGCTTCAAGGCCAGCACCTTCTATACCAGCCGCCGCCCGGCGCCGGTGCTGGGCAAAGAGGCCTACCTGTTTCAGCTCGACGAGAAGCCCGCCCCCGCCCTCAACCCCGAGGCCCTGGCCCAGGCCGAGCAGAAGCTGGAGGCCGCCGCCCAGCCCGTCCCGGCGCTCGATAAGTCGCAGGCTACCAAGCTGCAGCAGGCCCTAGGGGGCGACAAGCCCGCGCCCCCGGTGCCGGCCGCCATCGCGCCCGCGCCGCCCAAGCCGGCCGCCGCCCTGGTGGCCCCGCCCCACGAGCTGGACCTGCACATCGAGGCCCTGCGCCCCGAAGGCGCTGAGGGCCTGAGCAATACGGCCATGCTGCGCCTGCAGCTCGATGCCTTCGAGGATGCGCTGAGCCGCGCCCTGGCCACCAACATGCACGAGATTATTTTTATCCACGGCGCCGGCAACGGCACGCTGCGCAAGGAAATCCACCGCCAGCTGAGCCGCAACAAGGACATCAAGTTCTTTGAGGACGCGCAGAAGGAGAAGTTCGGGTATGGCGCCACGCTGGTGCGGCTGAAGTAGGGCACCTCACCCCCTAGCCTCCTCTCCACGGGCGAGGGGGCTAGGGGATGAGATGCCCCGCCCGCCGCGCAGCGGCATTAATTTGCGCCCATGTACGACCTCATCGGTGATATCCACGGCCACGCCGACGAGCTAACGGCGCTTCTTTCGCTGCTCGACTACGCTCCCGATGCCACCGGCACTTGGCGCCACCCGACCGGTCGGCAGGTCATCTTCCTGGGCGACTATATTGACCGCGGCCCCAAAATCCGGGAAACGCTGCAGCTGGTGCGGGGCATGGTGGAGGGCGGCACGGCCCTAGCCATCCTGGGCAACCACGAGTACAACGCGCTGGCTTTCTGGCAGCAAGACCCGGCCGGTGGCTACCTGCGGCCCCATAAGCCCAACAACATCCTGCAACACGTGGAAACGATGCGGGCCTTCCGCTCGGGAGACTTATTCCGCGAGTGGCAGCAGCAGTGGCTGCCGTGGCTGCTGACCCTGCCGCTGGCCCTGGAGCTGCCCGGCCTGCGCGCCGTGCACGCCTGCTGGGAGCCTAGGGCCCTGGCCTACCTGCAAGCCGAACTGCCCGGCCTGCGCCTCACTGCCGGCTTTTTGCAGCGCGCCGCTTACCCCGGCACGCCCGAGCACGAGGCCGCCGAGGTGGTGCTGAAAGGCCGCGAGGTGCGCCTGCCCGACGGCCTCATCTTCGCCGACAAAGATGGCCACGTGCGCCGCCAGATGCGCGTGCGCTGGTGGCAAAACCCCGCCGCCGCCACCTACGATACCTACTACCTCGAAGACCTGCCCGAGCTGCGCGGCCAACCCGTAGCGCTTACCCAACTGCTCGACCCCTGGTACTACCAAGACGAAACGCCCGTTTTTTTCGGCCACTACTGGCTGCGCGGCACCCCTACCCTGCTGCAGCCCCACGCCGCCTGCCTCGACTACAGCGTGGCCCGCGGCGGCCAGCTGGTAGGCTACCGCTGGGACGGCGAGCAGACGCTCAGTTCCGACAAGCTGGTGTGGGTCAAGTAATTTCAACGCTATGCCCCACTCCACCCCCGCCTTCCGCCCCGCCGCCGACCTGGCCTGGGAGCCCACCGGCCCCGGCGTGCGCCGCTCGCTTCTGGCCTACAACGACGACCTACTGCTGGTAAAGGTCGAGTTTGAGCAGGGAGCCCTAGGGCCGCTGCACCAGCACGTGCACAGCCAGATTTCCTACGTCGAAAGCGGCGACTTTGAAGTGACCGTGGGCGCCGAAACCCGCGTGCTACAAGCCGGCGACACGTTCTACGCCGCCCCCAACGTGCCCCACGGCGTGGTGGCCCGCCAAGCCGGCGCGCTGCTCGACTCGTTCAGTCCCCTGCGCCTCGATTTTCTGCCGGCCGCGCCCTAGGGCTCTTGCACCGTACCTTTGCCCCCGCAAGGAGCCACTCCACCGCGGGGCCGCGAGGCCACGAGGAAAGTCCGGGCAACGCAGGGCGCCCTGCTACCTAACGGGTAGGCCTGGCCAATTGGGCCAGGACAGCCAGTGCCACAGAAAATAACCGCCGACTTTTCATTTAACAGTTAGCAATTAACATTTAACAATTCTTAAATGACTGTTAAATATTAATTGCTAACTGTTAAATGAAAAAGGTAAGGGTGAAAAGGTGCGGTAAGAGCGCACCAGCGGCTGGGTGACCATGCCGGCTGGGTAAACCTCAGGGGTTGCAAGACCAAATAGGCCAACGCGCTTTCTCCTCGGGGAAAGCACCGGGCGGCCCGCTCGGGTTGGCGGGTAGGTTGCTGGAGCCTAGGGGTGACCCTAGGCCTAGATAAATGGTGGGGCCGCCGCCCGTGGAAACACGGAAGGGCGGACAGAACCCGGCTTATCGGCTTCTTGCCTAATTTCGGCGGCTGCTTTCGCAAGAGGGCAGCCGCCTTTTTTTAGATTAGATGAATAAAAGAACGTCATGCTTCGCTTTGCTCAGCATGACGTTCTTTTGACTATCACTTCCTGCTTACGCTATGCCGCGCATTCTCACCATCGACGACGAAAAGGCTATTCGCTTCGCCCTCAAAGACATCCTGGAGCTGGAGGGCTACCAGGTAGACCAGGCCGAGGACGGGCCGACGGGGCTGGACATGCTCATCCAGCAGAAGTATGACGTGGTGCTCTGCGACATCAAGATGCCGCGCATGGACGGCATGGAGGTGCTGGAGCGGGCCCGCATGCTGGCCCCCGACGCGGCCTTTATCATGCTCTCGGCCCACGGCAACATCGAGCTGGCCGTGGAAGCCACCAAAAAGGGCGCCTTCGACTTCCTGCCCAAGCCGCCCGACCTCAACCGCCTGCTCGTGACCGTGCGCAACGCCTTGGACAAGAGCAAGCTGGTAACCGAAACCAAGACCCTGAAGAAGAAGCTGGCCACCGCCGGCAAAAGCGGTTCCGACATGGTGGGCACCTCCGAGGCCCTAGGGACTGTGCGCAAAGCCATCGAGCGCGTGGCCCCCACCGATGCCCGCGTGCTCATCACCGGCCCCAACGGCGCGGGCAAGGAGATGGTGGCCCGGCAGCTGCACCAGCTCAGCCCCCGCGCCGGCGGCCCGCTGGTGGAGGTAAACTGCGCCGCCATCCCGAGCGAGCTGATTGAGAGCGAGCTGTTTGGCCACGAAAAGGGCTCGTTCACCTCGGCCGTAAAGCAGCGCATCGGCAAGTTTGAGCAGGCCGACGGCGGCACGCTCTTCCTGGACGAGATTGGGGATATGAGCCTCTCGGCCCAGGCCAAGGTGCTGCGCGCGCTGCAGGAAAACAAGATTACCCGCGTGGGCGGTGAAAAAGAGATAAGCGTGAACGTGCGCGTGCTGGCCGCCACCAACAAGGACTTGATGCAGGAAATCGCCGACAAGAACTTCCGCGAGGACCTCTACCACCGCCTCTCGGTCATCGTTATCAAGGTGCCGCCCCTCAACGACCGGCGCGACGACATCCCGGAGCTGGTCGAGAAGTTCCTGGCCGACATCGGGGCCGACTACGGCAGCAAGCCCAAGAAAATATCGGCCGCCGCCCTAGGCTACCTCAAGGGCCTCGACTGGCGCGGCAACATCCGCGAGCTGCGCAACGTGGTGGAGCGCCTAGTGATTATGAGCGACGGCACGATTGAAGAAGCGGACGCCAAGGCCTTTGCGGGCAAGTAGCGTTTCGCGTAGCTACGGCTACCCAGTAGAAAATAGCGCCGGCCCTGTAGATAGAGCCGGCGCTATTGTTTTTGTAAGTGCTGTTCTCAGTAATTCCAGCTTCTTCTTCCGGAAGGTTTAAAACGCAAATATCCGGTTTGCTCACTGGTTTACCTGCTGCGAAGCCTGCAGTGCGTCAACTCCTCTTGTCAGCATTATAACGGCCCGGTTACAAACGAAACTACTACGGCGAAACGACCATGCTGAGTTTTTGTAATGCTATCTAGAGTCACATAATCTCTAATTTCCTCTCCTCCGAAATCAATTTCTGTTTGCAGCTTTAAGTGAGAAGAATTTTCAGCCAGATGCTTCGTAAATGCTTGCACGCCTTTCTTGATATCTATCGGTGCATTAATACCGCGTTGAATCTCATTCATAAGCTTGCCGCCAGCCACGTACCAGTATTTTAAATTTGATGTATCTGCCTTAAATCGTGAAGTTTCAAAGCGAAAGGTTAGTACATAATATTCGCATCCCCAATTGGTGACCACCAATTTATCTCCGTTATCGATGCTCGCCGTTTCTACTGCCGTTAGGCTATCCGACTGCAAAACAAAAGTGGTAGTTGGAAAATATTCCTTTCTGAGAACTGGCTCTGCTTGTCCGCGAATACAATCACTATTGCTTTCTACCTTCTCGTTTTTCTCTTGCCTTTGACTAGCAGCTGTCAGGACCACGCTGTCTGGCGATACAGCTTGCCGCACTCCATGCTCTTGCCTACCCACGTTGGTATTACACGCAAAAAGTCCGGTTAGCAAACAACAGACCATCAAATTATTGTGTCGCTTTATAACGCTGCTACTGAGCATTCGAGTGAAGGTAGTCATGCTTAGTTTTAACCAACTAGTACTATTTGCCAGCGCGCCCGCAATTACTGCCCAATGCAAGCCGGTGTCCTATCACAAGGTACTGACATAGGCAGAAATAGACACATTTGCTCCTACGCTGCCTGCTGGCTGCAGCCCCGAATATCCGAGTTATCCAGGCGGCCCAGCACCTCGAAGCTACCATCGGGGTGGCGGCGGGCCAGGTCCTTGGTTTCTAGTAAAGCGCACCTACTGGCATCGCTTCAGACCGAGCAGCATTCTGGTTGGATTTGGAAATTTAGACGGAAAGAACTGGCTAGCTCCTTGCTGAATTAGTTAGAGCCTTTGAGAAGAATCGTCTTCAAAGGGTTGCTCACGTTCTGAGGTCGCGTTTCGTTACAGCAGGCTGGCGAGCGGGTCATTCACCGTTGCTACCGCTGCCCCGGCCTAGGGTTTGAGGATGGCGTCGGCATCGTTCCCGGAAACGATGCCGCAACTATTTCCAGCCAGGAGCTTGCTAATGCGAAAGGGATGCGACTAATATGCACCTTTCCCACCCCTCTCATTCATGAAACTACTCGCGCTCGCGACGCTGGCCGGCGCGCTACTGGCTGGCGGCCCGGCCCTGGCCCAACCCATGTTTCCTGCCCCGCCCACGCTGCCCCCAGTGCCGGTGCCGCAGTTCCGCCCCGATACGTTTGACTTGCGCCGCTACGGGGCCGTGGCCGATGGCCAAACCCTTAACACCCACGCCTTCGAGCAGGCCATTGCCGCCTGTGCCCAGGCGGGGGGCGGCACCGTGCGCGTGCCCGCTGGCCTCTGGCTGACGGGGCCAATTGTGTTGCGCAGTCATGTAAACCTGCACCTCGCGGCCGGGGCGTTGGTGCAGTTCACGGCCGACCATGCGCAGTACCCACTGATACGCACTACCTGGGAGGGCGAGGAAGCCGTGCGCTGCCAGGCCCCACTCTCGGGTACCGACCTGCGGGAGGTGGCCATCACCGGCCCCGGCACCCTCGACGGGGCCGGCGACACTTGGCGGCCGGTGAAGAAAAGCAAGCTCAGCGCGGGTGAGTGGCAGGCGCTGCTGGCGAAAGGCGGCGTGCTGAACGAGAAAAAAGACACTTGGTATCCCTCGGAAGGCTCGCGGCGGGGCAATGAGTTGGCCGCCGCCAAGCAGCTACCCAAGAGCCTGAACCCGGCCGACTTCACCGAGCTGCGCGACTACCTGCGGCCCAACATGCTGAGTCTCACGCGCTGCCAAGGAGTGCTGCTCGACGGATTCACCATTCAGAACTCGCCGGCCTGGACCATGCACCCGCTGCTGTGCCAGCAGGTAACGGTGCGCGGCGTGACGGCCCAAAACCCCTGGTACGGCCAGAACACCGATGCCATCGACCTAGAGTCGTGCCGCGACGCGGTGGTGCGGGGCTGCACCTTCAGCGTGGGCGACGACGGGCTGTGCCTGAAAAGCGGGCGCGACGAAGAGGGCCGCCGCCGGGGCGTACCCACCGAGAACGCACTGATTGAGGACTGCAAAATATACCGTGCCCACGGCGGCTTCGTCATCGGTTCCGAGATGTCGGGCGGCGTGCGCAACGTGGTGGTGCGCAACTGCGCGTTTATGGGCACCGATGTGGGCCTGCGCTTCAAAACAACGCGGGGCCGGGGCGGGCTGGTGGAGAACGTGTGGGTGGAGGGCATCCGCATGACCGACATTGCGGCCCAAGCCATTGTGTTCGACATGTACTACATGGCCAAGGACCCGGTGGCCCAGCCCGGCGACAACGCTGCCCCGCCCGCCATCGCCGCCCAGCCGCTGGGCGAGGGCACGCCCGCCTTCCGCCATTTCTACCTGCGCGACGTGGTGTGCCGCGGGGCCGAGCAGGGCATTCTGGTGCGGGGCCTGCCCGAGCGCAACATCGAGGACGTAGTGGTACGGGATGCCGTGCTGCAATGCCGCCAGGGCCTGCTGTGCCAGGAAGCCCGCAACATTCACTTCCAGAACCTGACCCTGCTGCCCACCGACACCCGCCCCGTGCTGGAGGTGCAAAATGCCCAGGGTATTACTTTCCAGAACCTGCGCTACCCCGCCGGCACCGATCTGCTGCTGCGCGTCAGCGGCCCCGCCAGCCGCGACGTGCGCCTGCTGGGCACCGACACCAAAGCCGCCAAGCAGACCGTGCAGCTAGGCGATGGCGCAGGCAAGAAGGCGGTGCAGGTAGCGGCGAAGTAGGCAACGATTGACCCCACCCCCCGGCCCCCTCCCCTGCGGGAGAGGGGGAGCCTGACGCTAGCGGTCGTCTGCCTTATGCCGTAGCTCCCCCTCTCCCGCAGGGGAGGGGGCTGGGGCGATGCGCCAGAACAACTAACTCCATGAAATTCCTCCTCCCCACCCTCCTCGCCCTGCCCCTGCTGGCCCCCGCCCAGCAGCAGCCGGCGCTGCCCCTCTCGCAGCGCCTGGCCGATACGTTCATCGCCCAGCACCCCGACTCCATCGTAATTGGCAGCCGCAAGACGGCGCGCTGGGACTACGAGCAGGGGCTAATGCTGCGGGCGCTGGAGCGGGTGTGGGAGCGCACAGCCGACAAGAAATACTTCACCTACGTGCAGCACGATGTAGATTCCTTCGTGCAGCCCGACGGCAGCATCCGCACCTATAAGCCCGAGGAGTACCAGCTCGACAACATTGCCACCGGGCGGGCGCTGCTGCTGCTGGGGCAGGTGTCGGTGCCCGGCAACGAGAAGTACCGCAAGACCGCCGCGCTGCTACGAAAACAGCTGGCCGAGCAGCCGCGCACCAAGGAGGGCGGCTTCTGGCACAAGAAGACCTACCCCAACCAGATGTGGCTCGATGGCCTGTTCATGGCCGCGCCCTTCTACGCCGAGTACAGCGCCCTCACCGGCGACCAAGCCGGGCTGGACGACGTGGCCCGGCAGTTCGCACTGGTAGAGAAGCACTTGGTGGACCCTAAGACCGGCTTGCTGCGCCACGGCTACGACGAGAGCCGCCAGCAGAAATGGGCCGACCCCGCCACCGGCCAGTCGCCCAACGCCTGGGACCGCGCCCTGGGCTGGTACGCCATGGCCCTGGTGGACGTGCTCGACTACCTGCCCGACGGCAACCCCCACCGCGCCGAACTGGTGGCCGACCTGCGCCGCCTGGCCCCGGTGCTGGCCAGGTACCAGGATGCCAAAACCGGCCTCTGGTACCTGGTAATGGGCCGCGAGAGCGAAAAAGGCAACTACCCCGAGGCCAGTGGCAGCGCCATGTTTGCCTACGCCCTGGCCAAAGCTGCCCGCCTAGGGTACGTTGATAAAAAATACGCCCAGGTGGCCCGCAAAGGCTACGAAGGCATCGTCAGCACTTTCGTGAAGCCCGATGCCAGCGGCGCGCTGGCCCTAGGCGGCACCGTGAGCGTGGGCGGGCTGGGCGGCACGCCCTACCGCGACGGCTCGCTGGCTTACTACCTCAGCGAGCCGCTACGCGTGAACGACCTCAAGGGCCTAGGGCCGCTCATTCTGGCCGGCATCGAGCAGGACATCGCGGCCGAGCAGGTGGCCGGCCCACCCAAAACCGTGGGCCTTGACTACTACTACAACCACGAGCTGCGCCCGAATGCCTTCACCGGCCGCCCCGAGCAGTGGCACTACACCTGGGACGACCGCACCCACGGCGGCTTCTGGCTCTGGGGCAACCAGCTGCGCGAGCTGGGAGCCCGCACCGTGGCCCTGCCCGCCGCCCCCACCGCCGCCTCGCTCAAGCCCCTGAGCGCCTACATTATCGTGGACCCGGATACCAAGAAGGAAACCCCCGCCCCGCACTACGTGGAGCCGGCCGCCACCCAGGCCCTGGCCGACTGGGTGCGGGCCGGCGGCACGCTGGTGCTGCTGGCCAACGACACCGCCAACTGCGAAACCCGCCACTTCAACGAGCTGGCCGCCCGCTTCGGGGTGCAGTTCACCGGCCAGAGCGTGAACATGGTGCAAGGCAGTCAGTTCGAGCAGGGCCGGGTGGACCTGGCCGGCGGCGCGGCCGTATTCCCGCAGGCCCACACGGCTTATATCAAGGAGCTGGCGGTGCTCAGCGTGCAGTCCCCGGCCACCCCGCTGGTGGTGAACGGCGGCCATAACATCATGGCCGTGGCGCAGGTGGGCCGGGGCCGCGTGTTCCTACTCGGCGACCCCTGGCTCTACAACGAGTATACCGACGGCCGCAAGATTCCGGCCGAGTTTCAGAACTTCCAAGCCGGCAAGGACCTGGGCCAGTGGATGCTGAAGTAGCAGTGACGAAAGCAAAGCAGACCGTCATGCTGAGCTTGCCGAAGCATCTCTACCGCGTGGCTATTCTTCAAACGTTGCGGTTAGTTACGCGGTAGAGATGCTTCGGCAAGCTCAGCATGACGGTCTGAGATAGTTACTTATGAAACTCTTATTCCTCTCCCTCCTCTTTCTCCCATTCGCCGCGCTGGCCCAGCGCCGGCAGCTGACCGTGGCCGCCGATGGCAGCGGCAACTACCGCACCGTGCAGGCTGCCTTCGAGGCCGTGCCCGACGGCAACGCCGAGTGGTTGACCATCCGGGTGAAGCCGGGTACCTACCGCGAGCATCTGACGCTGGCCGCCGCCAAAACCCACGTGCGCCTGCTGGGCGAGGATGCCGCCCGCACCATTCTCACCTTCGACAACTATCACCAAAAAATTGACCCCGCCACGGGCAAAGAGTACGGCACTACCGGCTCGGCCAGCATCCACCTCTACGCCGCCGACTTCACGGCCGAGAATATCACCTTCGCCAACTCGGCCGGGCCGGTGGGGCAGGCCGTGGCCGCCTGGGTGGCCGGCGACCGCAGCTGCTTCCGGCACTGCCGCTTCCTAGGCTTCCAGGATACGCTCTACACCTTCGGCTTCGGCAGCCGCCAGCTCTACGAGGACTGCTACGTGGAGGGCACCGTAGATTTCATCTTCGGCTCCAGCACTGCCTGGTTCGAGCGCTGCACCATCGTGGGTAAGCGCGGCGGCTTCTTCACCGCCGCCTCTACCCCCGACACCACGCGCTACGGCTACGTTTTCAATCACTGCCGGCTGCTGGGCGCACCCGATGCCCCGGCCGGGTCGTTTTACCTGGGCCGGCCCTGGCGGCCCTATGCCAAAACGGTGCTGCTAGGCTGCGAGCTAAGCGCCGTGGTAGCCCCCGCCGGCTGGGACGAGTGGGGCAAAGAAAGCAACAAGCAAACCACTTACTACGCCGAGTACGCCAGCACCGGCCCCGGTGCCGCCCCCGCCGCCCGCGTCCCCTGGTCGCACCAGCTCACTGCTGCCGAAGCTGCCCGCTACACCCGCGCCGCCGTGCTGCGGGGCTGGGTGCCGCGGTAGGGGGTACCTTATCCCCCTCTCCTTTAGAAAGGGGGCTAAGGGGTGAGGTCCATCAGGGAGGTCGATTCGCGCACGTGCAGCGCGGTGGGCATCGTCACGGTAGCGGGTGGGGCGGCGCGGTGCTTGCGCTCAATGATATCGAGCAGGCGGGCCACGGCTTCGCGGCCGATGTCGGTGGCGGGCTGCTCCACGGTGCTCAGAGCAGGGGCCAGCATGTCGGCCACGGTAAGGTTGGTGAAGCCAATAAGCGACACGTCGGCGGGGATGCGCAGGCGGCGCTGGCGCAGGGCGGCCAGGCAGCCCACGGCCAGGCGGTCGCTGGCGGTGAAGAAGGCATCGGGCGGGGGCTGCAAGGCCAGTAGCTCGTCTACGAGCGGGCCTACCTCGTTGGGGCCGAAAGTGCCGAAGCGCACCAGGGTTTCGTCGTAGGCCAGGCAGTTCTGCTCCAAGGCGGCGCGGTAGCCGGCCAGGCGCTCCTGCGTGATGCTAAGCCAGGGCTGGATGGTGAGGTGGGCAATGCGGCGGCGGCCGGTTTTAATCAGGTGCTCGGTGGCGGCGTAGGCCCCGGCAAAGTTGTCAGCCACCACGCGCGGGGTAGCGAGCTGGCTGCTTACGCGGTCGAACTGCACGATGGGCGCGTGCTGCTGGAACTCCTGCAAGTGCGCCACGGTGCTGGTTTCGGAGCTGAGCGAGATGAGCAGGCCATCGACGCGGCGGGCCAGGGCCTGGCGCAGGGCAGCTACCTCGCGCTCGTAGGTTTCGTGGGTTTGGAAGATGATAACGTCGTAGCCACGCTGCTGGGCCACCTCCTCGATGCCGTTGATGGCCTGCGAGAAGTAGTAGTTGGCAATTTGGGGCACCACCACGGCTAGGGCCTTGCTGCTGCTGCCCTTCAGGCTGAGGGCGATGGGGTTGGGGCGGTAGTTGAGGCGGGTAGCGCACTCCATCACCAGCCGCTTGGTTTCGGGGTTTATTTCGTAGCTGTCGCGCAGGGCGCGCGATACGGTGGACACTGAAATATTCAGTTCGCGGGCAATGTCTTTGAGGGTGGCGGCTTCCAAGGGTTCTACTAGTTAGAGTGCAAAAGTGGTGAGTGAGCGCCCACCTACCTAATCACTGCCGCTGCCTAGGCCTAGGGAAGTAGGCAAGGGGCGAACGCAAACGCGGAAACGTTACCGACAACGATTGCGCAAATAAAAACAATCCGGGCGGTGCCAGTGAACTTCATCATTCCTTAAACTTCGACCTATCAGCGCTTCCCATTCTTTTTTAAAGCTGCTTTTGGCTTTGCAAAGTGCTACTGTGGCGCGTTCGGCTTGCCTTCCATTTCTCCCACCCGGCCGCCCGTGCGCGGCGCTTCTTTATGAAACACTTCTTCCTTGTGTGTTGGCTGGTGCTGCTCGGCAGCCTCGGCACGGCCTTTGGGCAGGCCCGCACGGTGCGCGGCACCGTAAAAGGCCCCGACAATGACGCGCTGCCCGGCGTAACGGTGGTGCTGAAGGGCACCACCAACGGGGTTACCACCAATTCCGACGGCAGCTATGCCCTCACTATCCCCGACGGGCTGAAGGGGGCCGTGCTCCGCTTCAGCTTCGTCGGCTACGTGAGCCAGGAGATAGCGGTGGGCAGCCAGTCAACCATCGACGTGAAGCTGGTGAGCGATACACAGAGCCTCGACGACGTGGTGGTGATTGGCTACCAGGAGGTGCGCCGCTCCGACGTGACCGGGGCCGTATCGTCGGTGAGCGCCCAGCAGATTAAGGACGTGCCGGTGAACTCGGCCGCCGAGGCGCTGACGGGCCGCCTGGCGGGCGTGCAGCTGACCAGCTCGGAGGGCACGCCGGGCAACACCAACTTCCAGATTCGGGTGCGCGGCGGCGGCTCCATTACCCAGGACAACTCGCCGCTCTACATCGTGGACGGGGTGCAGATTGAGAACGCGCTGGGTGTTATCGCGCCCCAGGATATTGCCTCGGTGGACGTGCTCAAGGATGCCAGCTCAACGGCCATCTACGGGGCCCGCGGGGCTAACGGCGTAGTTATCATCACCACCAAGGGCGGCAAGGAAGGGCGCACCACGCTTACCTACAACGGCTTCGCGGGCTTCCGCAAGATTACCAAGACCCTAGGGGTGATGGACCCGACCAACTACCTAAACTGGGAGTACGAGCGGGCGCAGCTCACGGGCACGGGCGCGAGCGTGTCGGGCGGCACCAACACCTTCAAGACCGTATTTGGCTCCCTCAATTTCAATGGCGATACGCTCAACCGGCTGCGCAGTATGCCCTTCCAGGACTGGCAGAACCAGGTATTCGGACGCAGCGCCTTCCAGCAGACGCACAACATCTCGCTGAGCGGCGGCACCAAGTCGACCACCTACAACCTGAGCTTGACGCGCAACACCGAGGACGGCATTCAGCTGGGCAGCAGCTACACGCGCAGCCTGGTAAACTTCCGGATTGACACCAAGGCCAGCGACAAGCTCCGCGTGGGCTTCAATGCCCGCTTCAACGACCAAACCAACCTAGGGGCGGGCACCGGCGCGGCGCTGGGCACCAGCAGCACCGGCCAGACGGTGAACACCGGCTCGCTGGTAACCTCGCGCCTGCGCAACGCCGTGGAGTACATTCCCTTCAACCTGCCCTCGTTTAGCGGCGACCCCACCACGGCCTTCGACCCTGACTTCTTCAACAACTCCAGCCTCGTGAACCCGGTGCTGGCCATCAACAACGAGTACCGCGAAGACAAGCGCCGCACCATCAACATGAGCGTGACGGGCAGCTACAACATCCTCCCGCAGCTGGTGTTCCGCACGGTGGGCGGCTTCGACTTCACCTACGCCAACCTCAACACGTTCAACGGCCTGTACTCGCCCACCATCCGGCAGGCGTCTGGCGGCTACCAGAACCTGCCCTTCGTGAGCCTCACCGAGGGGCTGACCTCGACCTTCAACCAGTCGAACGTGCTGGACTACACCTTCAAAAAAGATAAGCACACCCTAAACGTGCTGCTGGGCCAGGAAACCTACCAGCAGCGCACCACCCAGCAGTACGTGCAGGTGAACTTCCTGCCGGCCGACATCACGGCCGAGCGGGCGCTGGCCAACATCAACCAGGCCGTACTGCCCACCGGCACCGTGAGCCAGCCGGTGCTGCCCACCACGAGCGTGCCCGTGGACTACCGGCTGATTTCGGGCTTTGGGCGCATCAACTACAGCTACGACGACAAGTACCTGCTCACGTTCTCGGCGCGCGAGGACGGCTCCTCGAAGTTTGAGCCGGGCAACCGCTTCGGGCTGTTTCCGGGCGGCTCGGTGGCCTGGCGCATCTCGAAAGAGGGCTTCTTCGACCCGCTGACTAACACGGTGTCGGACCTGAAGCTGCGCTTCAGCTACGGGCGGGCGGGCAACAACCGCATCCCCGACTTTCTCACCAAGCAGCTCTTCACGCCCGGCAACGCCTCCTACGCGCTCAACCACATTACCATTCCGGCCACGGCGGCCACTACGCTGGCTAATCCGAATTTGAAGTGGGAAATCACGACCACCCGCGACCTGGGCGTGGACGTGAGCTTGTTTGGCGGGCGGGTGCAACTAACGGCCGATGCCTACTACAACAACACCAACGACCTGCTGGTGGCCGTGCCGCTGCCCGGCTTCACGGGCTACACGCAGTACTACGCCAACGTGGGCTCGACCAGCAACCGGGGCCTGGAGTTCCAGCTGAGCGGCACGGTGGTGCAGACGGGCAGCTTTTCGTGGACAGCCTCGGCCAACGCCTCGCTCAATCGCAACCGCATCGAAAGCCTGAGCAACAACGCCACCGAAATCCAAAGCATCCAGTCGGGCTGGGCGGGCACGGCCCTATCGGGGGCCGACTACGTGGCCCGCGTCGGCTCGCCGGTGGGCCAGATGTACGGCTACGTGACCGACGGCTACTACACCCGCGACGACTTCGAAAACTATAACTACGCCACCCGCACGGGTACGCTCAAGACCACCTCGGCCAGCGACGCGAGCGTGCTGGGCCAGACTGTGAGCATTGGCACCCTGAAGCTGCGCGACGTAAATGGCGACGGCATCGTGAACGAGAGCGACAAGACGGTTATCGGCGACGCGAACCCCAAGATTATCGGCGGCCTCAACCAGCAGTTCACCTTCAAGGGCTTCGACGCCAGCGTGTTCCTCAACTTCGTGGCTGGCAACAGCATCTACAACGCCAACAAGATTGAGTTCACGACCAGCACGGCCAACACCAGCTACGCCAACCTGCTGAGCAGCATGGACAACCGGGTGCGCTACACCGACAACAACGGGGCGCTCATCACCGACGAAACCACTTTCAACCAAGTGAATGCCAACGCCAGCATCTGGAGCCCCGTGCGCGGCAACTACGTGCTGCACTCCTGGGCGGTGGAAAGCGGCTCGTTTCTGCGCGTGAACAACATCACCCTAGGCTACACCGTCCCCAAAACGCTGACCAGCCGCGCCAAGATTCAGCAGCTGCGCTTCTACGTGACGCTCAACAACCTGGCCACCCTCACCGGCTACTCGGGCTACGACCCGGAGGTGAACACGCGCCGCGGCACCCCGCTGACGCCGGGCGTGGACTACGCCGCCTACCCACGCAGCCGCGCCTTTTTGTTTGGCTTGAATTTGAGCTTGTAACACCAACCGCAGGTCAGCCAAGCTAAGCTTCTGCTTGGTGCAATCGCCAGGACGACTTGCCCGCCACGGGCTGCCAGGCCGGAGCTTGGCGCTACACTTCCCACCCGCATCTACGCTACCCATATGTCTCTCAACTTCAAGAAGCTGCTACTTGCCTTGGCCACCGGGCTGGGCCTAGGGGCCTGCCACTACCTCGACGTGGAGCCGGTGGCCCTGCTGAGCACCGCCGACACGTTTTCGACCGTGAGCGGGGCCACCAGCGCCGTGCTGGGGGCCTACGACCCGCTCTCGGGCGACAACACCTACGGCACCCGCCTGAGCATGTACTACCCCTACGATACCGACGAGCTGATTGGCTCCAGCGGCACCTTCGACACGGGGCGGCGCGGCATTGCGCGCTACAAGGCCTACGCTTCCAACACCGAGATTATCAACCCCTGGAACAACCTCTACCAGGGCGTGGAGCGCAGCAACATCTGCATCAAGTACATTCCGCAGATGCCGCAGTACACCAGCGGCAGCGCCGCCGACACGGCCGCCGTGCACCGCCTCTACGGCGAGGCCCTGACGTTGCGGGCGCAGTACTACTACGAGCTGATTCGCAACTGGGGCGATGTGCCGGTGCAGCTGACCCCCAGCAGCTTCGACCAGAACCTGAGCCAGCCCAACGCCGACCGCAACCAGACCCTGACGCAGCTCATTGCCGACCTGGCCGTGGCCGAGAAGCTGGTGCCCTGGCGCTCGAACGCGGGCGTGGCCAGCGAGCGCCTCACCAAGGGCGCGGTGAAGGCCCTGCGCGCCCGGCTTTGCCTGCAGCGCGGCGGCTACGCGCTCATCGGCAATACCATGACCCGCCAGGCCGACTACCAGAGCTACTATACCATCGCGCGCCAGGAGTGCCTGGAAATCATGGCCCAGCGGAGCCAGCACACGCTTAACCCCAGCTACTCGGACCTGTGGCTGGGCGTGAACCAGCAGCGCCGCGACAATTACAACGAGATTCTATTCGAGGTGGGCATGGCCGGCTCTACGGCCACCGGCGACTCGAAGCTGGGCTACTACAACGGCCCGCGCCTCAACAACTCGCCCACCTACGGCAGCACCCAGGGGGCCGTGACGGTGGTGCCCACCTACTTCTACGCCTTCGACTCGCTCGACGTGCGCCGCGACATCACCATCGCGCCCTACCAGTTTGCCAGCGGCAGCAACAACCAGTCGGGCGTGGCCCTCAATACCATCTACGACGGCAAGTTCCGGCGCGACTGGCACAGCCCGGCGCTGCCCGGCACCAACAACTACCTAGGCTACAACTGGCCCATTATCCGCTTCGCCGACGTGCTACTGATGTTTACCGAAGCCGACAACGAGCTGAACGGCCCCACCGCCGCCGGCAAGGCCGCCCTGCTGGAAGTGCGCACCCGCGGCTTCAACGGCAACGCCGCCCGCGCCGCCCTGAACGTGGACTTGAGCAGCAAGGCCAGCATGTTCAACGCCCTGGTGAACGAGCGCCTGCTGGAGTTCGGCTCGGAGGGCGTGCGCAAGTACGATTTGCTGCGCTGGAACCTGCTGGCTGATAAGCTGGCCGCCACCAAGGCCAGCCTGCGCCTGCTGCAAGCCGGCACCGCGCCCTACAACACGGTGCCGCAGTACCAGTATTACAAGGTGGTGAACGGCGTAGTGCAGTGGCAGCGCTCGTTCTACCGCCCCTCGCCCAGCGCCACCCCCAGCGGCACCACCCGCGTGAACTGGCGGGCTGGCATTGATGCCACCTACGTGGCCAACCTGCAGCCTAACGGCACCGCCGTGCAGGTGGGCACCACCAGCGTCAACAGCGTTGGCTCGGGCATGGCTGCCGAGTACGTGCCCGGCCAGGGCAAGGAGCTGCTGCCCATCCCCCAGACCACGCTGGACACCGACCCGGCCCTGAAGCAGAACTACGGGTACTAGCGGCGCGGGCGTTGAGCCTCCCTCCCCCGGCCCCCGCCTGAACGACCTCACTACCGAAACTTATCCGAGTGCAAACCATACCGACCTTATCTGAAGCCCTGGTGCGCGCCGGGGCGGCCAGCGCCGCCGTGCGCCTGCCCGACCCCGCCCTGCTGGCACTGCCCGAGCGGGTACTGCAGTTCGGCACCGGCGTGCTGCTGCGCGGCCTGCCCGACTTCCTCATCGACCAGGCCAACCGCCAGGGCATCTTCAACGGCCGGGCGGTGGTGGTGAAAAGCACCAGCGGCGGCGACGTGGCCGCCTTCGAGCGGCAGGGCGGCTTGTACACGGTGTGCGTGCGCGGCATCGAGGACGAGCGGCCAGTGCACGAGAACGTGGTGTGCGCGGCCATCAGCCGGGTGCTGGTGGCCCGCACGCAGTGGGCCGAGGTGCTGCGCGTGGCCGCCAGCCCCGACCTGGCCGTGGTGGTGTCGAACACGACGGAGGTGGGCCTGGTACTCGATGCCGACGACGACGTGCGCGCCCAGCCGCCGCGCTCATTTCCGGGCAAGCTGCTGGCCGTGCTGCTGGCCCGCTACGAGGCCCTAGGGGGCGCCGCCGCGCCAGGGCTGGTGATTGTGCCCACCGAGCTGCTGTCCGACAACGGCACGCTGCTGCGCGGCATCCTGGCTGAGCTGGCCGAGCGGCAGGGAATGAGCCCGGAGTTCCGGGCCTGGCTGGCCGAGGCCAATACCGTGTGCAACTCGCTGGTGGACCGCATCGTGCCCGGCGCTCCCGACGCGGCCGCCCGCGCCGCGCTAACCCAGGAGCTGGGCTACGACGACGAGCTGCTGCTCATGAGCGAGGCCTACCGCCTCTGGGCCATCGAGGGCGACGAGCAGGTGCGCCGGGTGCTGAGCTTCGAGCAGGCCGACGCAGGCGTGATTGTGCAGCCCGACATTACGCAGTTTAAGGAGCTGAAACTGCGCCTGCTCAACGGCACCCACTCGCTGGGCTGCGGGCTGGCCGTGCTCTGCGGAGTGCCCACCGTGGGCGAGGCCATGCACGACCCGCTGCTGCTGGGCTACCTGCAGGGCCTGCTGCTGGCCGATTTGCTGCCCGGCATCCCCTACCCCGTGGATGAGAAAGTGGGCCAGCGCTTCGGCCTACAGGTGCTCGACCGCTTCCGCAACCCCGCCGTGGAGCACCGCTGGCTGGCCATCACGCTCAACTACTCGGCCAAGCTGCGTAGCCGGGTGCTGCCCGATTTGCTGCACTACGTGGCCCGCTTCGGGCGGGTGCCGCACTACGTGGCCCTGGGCCTGGCCGCCTACCTGCTGTTTATGCGCGGCCAGCGCGAGGAGGGCGGCACCTGGTACGGGGAGGCGCAGGGGCAGGAGTACCCCATCAACGACGAGCAGGCGGGCTACTACGCCGCCCTTTGGCAGCGCCTGCCCGAGCCGGCCGCCCTAACGGCGGCAGCCCTAGGCCACGAAGCGCTCTGGGATACTGACCTGACTACCGTGCCCGGCCTGGCAGACATGGTGAGCAGTTTCCTGACCCAGCTACTGCGCGAAGGCGCGGCCGCCACGCTGGCGGCCGTGCTGCGCGGCAGGGTGGCGGCGTAGACTATTGGTAACGTTTGCGCAGTTTTTATTTTCCAAAAAGCAGCCATTCGCGGTTATTACGCTGTTACTTCAACTACCGCCTGCATCCTTAGCTGCCCGGCGGCTACCCATCCGATGAAGCACCTAGTAGCCAAGATTCACCCCGCCGACAACGTGCTGGTCGCCCTCACGGACCTACCCATCGGCACGCCCGTGGGCTGGGACGGGGTGATGGTGACGACCACCGAGCGCATACCAGCCAAGCACAAGCTGGCCCTGCAGCCCCTGGCTGTCGGCGACGAGGTGACGATGTACGGCGTGCTGGTGGGCCGCATGGCCGCCCCCGTGCCCGCCGGCGGCCTACTCACAACCGGCAACATTAAGCACGCCACCAACGCCTACCAGGAAGGCCAGCACCGCCTGCAGTGGCAGCAGCCCGACGTGAGCCGGTTTGTGGGGCGCACCTTCCTAGGGTACCACCGGCCCGACGGGCGGGTGGGCACGGCTAACTACTGGCTGGTTATCCCGTTGGTGTTCTGCGAGAACCGCAACATTCAGGTGCTGGAAGAGGCGCTGGTGAACGACCTAGGGTATGCGCGCCGCAAGAGCTACCAGCCCCAGACGCAGGAGCTGATTAGCCTCATGCAAGCCGGCAAGTCGGTCGAGGACATCCTGGCGGCCGACCTGCACACCGAACTGGACGGCCGCGAGAAGCCGCGCCTATTTCCGAACGTGGACGGCATCCGGTTTCTGACCCACGAGGGCGGCTGCGGCGGCATCCGGCAGGATGCGCAGGCGCTGTGCGGGCTGCTGGCCGGCTATATTACCCACCCCAACGTGGCCGGCGCTACCGTGCTCAGCCTAGGGTGCCAGAATGCCCAGGTGAGCATGTTGCAGGATGAGATTGCCAAACGCGACCCTAATTTCCAGAAGCCGCTGTTCGTGCTGGAGCAGCAGAAAGTGGGCACCGAGGAGGCGCTGGTGAGCACCGCCCTGCGCCAAACCTTCGCCGGCCTGATGCAAGCCAACGCCCAGCAGCGCCAGCCCGCGCCGCTCAGCAAGCTGTGCCTGGGCTTGGAGTGCGGCGGCTCGGATGGCTTTTCGGGCATCTCGGCCAACCCCGCCGTGGGCCACACCTCCGACCTGCTGGTGGCCCTAGGGGGCTCGGTGATTCTGGCCGAGTTTCCGGAGCTGTGCGGCGTAGAGCAGGAAATCGTGAACCGCTCGGTCAACCACGACACGGCCCAGCGCTTCACCTCGCTCATGAAGGCTTACGGCGACTCAGCCGTGGCCGTGGGCTCGGGCTTCGACATGAACCCCTCGCCGGGCAACATCCGCGACGGACTGATTACCGACGCCATGAAATCGGCCGGCGCGGCCCGCAAAGGGGGCTCATCGCCGGTAGTGGCCGTGCTCGACTACCCCGAGCTGGTGACGCAGCCGGGCCTGAATTTGCTCTGCACCCCCGGCAACGACGTGGAAAGCACCACCGCCGAGGTCGGCTCGGGGGCCAACGTGGTGGTATTTACCACCGGCCTGGGCACGCCCACCGGCAACCCCATTGCCCCGGTCATCAAAATCAGCTCCAACACCAAGCTGGCCCAGCGCATGCCCGACATCATCGACCTGAACACCGGCACCGTCATCGACGGCGAGGAAACCATTGAGCAGGCCGGCGAGCGCATCCTCGACTACGTTATCCAAGTAGCCAGCGGCTTGGAAGTGAGCGCCGTGCGCCACGGCCAAACCGATTTCATCCCGTGGAAGCGCGGGGTGTCGCTGTAGCCGCAGGAGCTAAACAGAACGTCATGCTCATCTGGCGTCCGCGCAGCCGAAGCAGCTCTACCGCGCCGTTTGCGGGTCGTTCAACGAAGCAGGAGAGATGCTTCGGCTGCGCGGACGCCAGATGAGCATGACGTTCTGTTTGCTCATTACTCATTGATAATTGCTCATTACCTATGACTCCCTTTCTCTCCGACGATTTTCTGCTGCACACGCCCACGGCGCGCCACCTTTACCACGAGCACGCCGCGCCGCAGCCCATCATCGACTACCACTGCCACCTGCCGCCCGACCAGATTGCCCAAAACCGGCAGTTCGAGAACGTGACCCAAATCTGGCTCTACGGCGACCACTACAAGTGGCGGGCCATGCGGGCCAACGGCGTGGACGAGCGCTTCGTGACGGGCGACGCCTCGGACTGGGAGAAGTTTGAGAAATGGGCCGAAACGGTACCCTATACCGTGCGCAATCCCCTCTACCACTGGACGCACCTGGAGTTGCGCCGCTACTTCAGCATCACGGAGTTGCTGAACAAGGACAGCGCCCGCCGCATCTGGGAGCAGTGCAACGCCCTGCTGCAAACGCCCGAGTACCGCGTGCAGGGCCTGCTGCGCAAGATGAATGTGCGCACGGTGTGCACCACCGACGACCCGGCCGATACCCTGGAGCACCACCAGGCGCTGCGTGAGCAGGGCTTTGAGGTGCAGATACTGCCCACCTTCCGCCCCGACAAGGCCATGACGCCCGAGGCCGCCGACTACCCGGCCTACCTGGAGCGCCTAGGGGCTGCCGCGGGCAAGAACATCGAGACCTACAGCGACTTGCTGGCCGCCCTGCGCCAGCGCCACGACTACTTCGCCACCTTAGGGTGCCGCCTGAGCGACCACGGCCTAGAGCGCGTGTACGCCGTGCCCTACACCGACGAGCAGGTGGCGGCCATTTTCGCCAAGGCAAAAACCGGGCAGGCACTGTCGCCCGCGGAGGTAGAGCAGTTTAAGTCGGCCATGCTGGTGGAGCTGGCAGTGCTGGACTGGGAAAAGGGCTGGACGCAGCAGTTCCACCTGGGGGCGCTGCGCAACAACAATACCCGCGCCCTGCGCCAGCTCGGCCCCGACACCGGCTGGGACTCGATTGGCGACTTCGGGCAGGCTACGAGCTTGTCGCGTTTCCTCGACACGCTCGACAACCAGAACAAGCTCGCCAAAACCATCCTTTATAACCTTAATCCGGCCGATAACGACTTGTTTGCCACCATGATTGGCAACTTCCAGGACGGCTCGGTGGCCGGCAAGATGCAGTTCGGCTCGGGCTGGTGGTTTCTGGACCAGAAGGACGGCATGGAAAAGCAGCTCACTGCGCTCAGCAACATGGGGTTGCTCAGTCGCTTCGTGGGCATGCTCACCGACTCGCGCAGCTTCCTCTCCTACCCGCGCCACGAGTATTTCCGCCGCATCTTGTGCAACCTGCTGGGTGGCGACGTGGAGCGCGGCGAGCTGCCCGCCGAGGAGCTGCCCTGGCTGGGCGAGCTGGTTGAGCGCATTTGCTACGGCAACGCGCGGGAGTATTTTGGCTTCGAGCAGGCTACTGCGCCGGTAGGTGCGGGAGAGCTTGTGGCCTAGGCTTTTTTAACTATGAAGTATGCATTATCACGTAAAAGCACGTCATGCTGAGCTTGCCGAAGCATCTCTACCGCGTAAGTAACTGCTAACGTTAGGATTACTTTCGCGGTAGAGATGCTTCGGCAAGCTCAGCATGACGTGCTTTTACGTGATAATGCATAATTTACAACTTACTGTAAATCAGCAATGAAAGTCGTTACCTTCGGCGAAGTGATGATGCGGCTCTCGCCGCCGCTGAACTACCGACTGCCCCAGGCCGCGAGCCTGGAGATTACCTACGGCGGCGGCGATGCCAACGTGGCCGCCGCCCTGGCCTGGATGGGCGTGCCGGCCGCCCACGTCACGGCCTTTCCGCAGCACGAGCTGGGCCACGCCGCCGCGGCCCACCTGCGCCGCTTCGGCGTCGATACCCGGCACTGCCTCTTCACCGACCGTGGGCGCCTAGGGCTGTATTTTCTGGAAGTGGGCGCCTCGCTCCGGCCCAGCCGCATCGTGTACGACCGCGCCGACTCGGCCTTCGCCAACCTCGACCCGGCCGCTTTCGACTGGGATGAAATTCTGAAGGATGCCACCTGGCTGCACTGGACGGGCATTACGCCGGCTATTTCGGCCGCGGCGGCCCAGGCTACAGCCGATGCCATTGCGGCGGCGCGGCGCCTAGGGCTCACCGTATCGGCCGACGTGAACTACCGCCGCAATTTGTGGCAGTACGGCCAGCGCGCCCAGGACGTGATGCCGCCCCTGGTGGCCGGCTGCGACCTGGTGGTGTGCACCGAGGGCGACGCCGACGACTTGTTCGGCATCCGGGCCGAGCCGGGTACCGAGAACGGCTTCGTACGCATGAGCGAGCAACTGGCGGCTCGCTTTCCGCAGATTAAGCGCGTGATTGCCACCCATCGCCGCACGCAGAGCGCCTCGCACGAGCGCATTTGCGGGCTGCTGTGGCAGGAAGGGCAGTTTTACGAAACGCCGTTCTACGACATTGCCCCGGTGGTGGACCGCATTGGGGGCGGCGACTCGTTTATTTCGGGGTTCATTTTTGGCGCCGCCACCTACGGCAGCCCGCAGGAGGCCCTAGGGTTCGCTACTATTGCCTCGGCGCTCAAGCACACCGTGCACGGCGACATCAACCTGGTAACGCCCGCCGAAGTCGAGCACCTGATGCAGGGCAACCTCACTGGAAGATTAGTGAGGTAAACGAACGTCATGCTGAGCTTGCCGAAGCACCTTGGCAGGCGGTTGTCGTTCGAATATCGTCCTGCCAAGATGCTTCGCTACGCTCTGCATGACGTTCTTTCTTAGCAATTAATACAATGCCTTCCTCTTCTGAAACCCTTGCCGCCCTGCTGGCCGTGCCGTTAGTGCCGGTGTTTTACCACGCCGATGCCGGCTACGCCGCCGACGTGGTGCGCGCCTGCTACGCCGGCGGCCTGCGGGCCTTCGAGTTCACCAACCGCGGGGGCAATGCCTTCGAGGTGTTTGAGGCCATAGGGCAGCTGGTGGCCCGCGAGTGCCCCGAGCTGGTGCTGGGCATCGGCACCATCTACCGGGCGGCTGAGGCTGAGCGGTTTATCGGGGCTGGGGCGCGGTTTGTGGTGCAGCCCGTGACGACGCCCGACGTGGCCGCCACCTGCCAGTACCACGACGTGCCCTGGGTGCCGGGCGCCCAAACCCTAAACGAGATTTTCCGCGCCTCCGAAATGGGCTCGCCGCTGGTGAAGGTATTTCCTGGCAACGTGGTGGGGCCCGAGTTCATCAAGGCCGTGCGCGGCCCGCTGCCCGGCGTGCCCCTGATGGTAACGGGCGGCGTGGAGCCCACCGAGGCCAGCCTGCACGACTGGTTTGGGGCGGGCGTAAACGTGGTGGGCATTGGCTCGCAGCTCTTTAAAGGCGCCGCCGACCCGGCCGCCATCACGGCGCGGGTGCAGCCGCTGCTGCAGTTTTTGCCCAAACCGAAGGTAGAATGAGTATTGAATAGAACGTCATGCTGAGCGGAGCAACGCGGAGCCGAAGCATCTCTACCGCGTAACTACCTGGCAACGTTTGTGTTACTTATGCGGTAGAGATGCTTCGGCTCCGCGTTGCTCCGCTCAGCATGACGTTCTGCTTTGCATCGATTACCCTAGGTTCCGTCCTCCTTTAGCGCTATCCTTCCCCTCCCGATGAATCCCACGCTTCGCCCTTCCTCCCCGCCTACCGCGCCGCCAATTGCGGAAGTAGTGGGCCGCTACCGCTGGACCATCTGCGGGCTGGTGTTCTTTGCCACCACCATCAACTACCTCGACCGGGCGGTTATCTCGCTGCTCAAGCCCTACCTGGAAACGGCGTTCGGCTGGAATTCGGGCGACTACGCCAACATCGAGATTGCCTTTAAGCTAGCCTATGCCCTGGGCATGGTGGGCGTGGGCCGGGTGGTCGATAAGCTGGGCACCAAAATCGGCTACGCCCTCTCGACGGCGCTGTGGAGCGTGGCCGCCATGGGGCACGCGCTCGTGACGAGCACCCTGGGCTTTGGGGTGGCGCGGGCGGCGCTGGGCGTTACCGAGTCGGGCAATTTTCCGTCGGCCATCAAGACCGTGGCCGAGTGGTTTCCGCAGCGCGAGCGGGCGCTGGCCACCGGCATCTTCAACTCGGGGGCCAACGTAGGCGCCATCATCGCGCCACTCTCGGTGCCGTTTATTGCCGAGCGCATGGGCTGGCAGTGGGCGTTTCTCATTACTGGGGCGTTCGGGTTTATCTGGCTGATTTTGTGGTTTATCTACTACGAAACGCCGCTGCGCCAGAAGCGTCTGGGCGCCGCCGAGCTAGCTTACATCGAGAGCGATAACCAGGGGCCCGTAAACGAGGTGCAGGAGGTGCAGCCCAAGGCCTCGTGGGGCCAGCTGCTGGGCTTCCGCCAAACCTGGGCCTTCCTGCTGGGCAAGTTCCTCACCGACCCCATCTGGTGGTTTTACCTGTTCTGGCTGCCCGACTTCCTGGGCAAGCAGTACGGGCTGAAGGGCACCAGCATTGCCCTGCCAGTGGCGGCCGTGTACGTGCTCTCGAGCGTGGGCAGCGTGTACGGCGGCTACCTGCCCCTCGGGCTGATGCGGCGCGGCGTACCGGCCTTCGAGGCCCGCAAGCGCGCCATGCTGCTCATCGCGTTCTGCGTGCTGCCCATCGTGTTTGCGCAGTACCTGGGGCAGCTGAATATGTGGCTGGCGGTGGGCGTAATCGGGCTGGCGGCGGCGGCCCACCAGGCCTGGAGCGCCAATATCTTCACCACCGTGTCGGATATGTTTCCGAAGCGGGCGGTGGCCTCGGTCACGGGCCTAGGGGGCTTCGCGGGCGGCATGGGCGGCATCGCGCTCTCGGCGCTGGTGCAGAAGCGCATGTTCGTGTACTACGAGCGCATTGGGCAGCTCGACCACGCCTATTTCATCATGTTCCTCATTTGCGGCGCCATCTACCTGCTGGCCTGGGGCCTCATGTTCACGCTAGTGCCGCGCATGGAGCCCATTCAGCTGGACGACGCCGTATAACCTGACAAGCGCTTACCATGAAAAACCTAGTGCTGCCGCTGCTGCTGGCGGGCCCGCTCCTAGGGCTGGCGCAGGCCCGCAAGCCCGCCAAGCCCACTACCGCCCCGTTGCCCGTGCAGGCCAACCTCGCCCGGCGCGATGCCGAAGCTGCTAAGGAGGTGGAAGCCTTGGAGCGTCAGCGCTTTGCCGCGCAGGTGAGCAAGGACTACGCTTTTCTGGAGCGCGCCTTTAGCGACGACCTCGTGTACACGCACGCCAGTGGCAAGCAGCAGGGCAAGGCCGACTACCTGCAAAGCATCCGCGACGGCAAGAGCGTGTACGACAAGATTGACGTGGAAAATATCAACGTGCGCGCTTATAACGGCGGCATGGCGGCCGTGGTGAACGGGCAAATCACCATCACCCAGCCCAACAAGCCCGACGGCAGCCCCAACGTGGCCCACCTCAAGTACGTGACCGTGCAGATACGGCGTCCCCAGGGCTGGCAGGTGGTGCTGTGGCAGTCGCAGAAGCAGCCGGAGAAGCAGTAAGCCCTTAAAGAAGAACGCCATGCTGAGCGCAGCGCAGCATGACGCTTCATTAGCCTTTTGCTGTTTTCCATGAACCCACCCGCCACCCTACCGCAGCACCCCGGCGACGAGCTGGCCACGCCCGTCGGCACCACCCTCGAGCGCTACATCATGCGCAAGCAGGCCGAGTTTCCGTTTGCCACCGGCGAGCTGAGCCAGCTGCTGCGCGACATTGCCCTGGCTAGCAAGATACTGGTGCGCGAAGTGAGCCGGGCCGGCCTCACGGCCATCGCCGCCGCAGTGGGCCCCGAGGGCGAAAGTGCCCCTAGGCACCGCCTGGGCGAGGAAGCCCACATCCGCTTCGTGCGCGCCCTCACCAACGGCCGCGAGTGCTGCGCCGTGCTGAGCGAGGCCAGCGCGGACATCCTCGACACTGGCAACCACACCGGCAAGTACGTAGTGGCCCTAAACCCGCTCAACGGCTCGGTGAGCCTGGATTTCAACGTGAGCACGGGCACCATCTTCAGCATCTACCGGCGCGTGAGCCGCCTGGGGGGGCCGGCGCGGGCCGAGGATTTCCGGCAGGGCGGGCGGGCGCAGGTGGCGGCGGGCTACATCCTCTACGGCAGCAGCACCATGCTGGTGTACACCACCGGGCACGGCGTGGCGGGCTTCACCTACGAGCCCAGCCTAGGGGAGTATTTTCTCTCGCACCCGCAGCTGCACATTCCGGTCACCGGTCGCGTATTCTCCTGCAACGAGGGTAATTGGTTTGATTTCCCGGAGTTTGCGCGCACCTTTCTCACGCGCTGCAAGGAGCGTCGCTACACGGCCCGCTACGTGGGCTCGCTGGCGGCCGACTACCACCGCACCCTTTTCACGGGCGGCATCTACCTCTACCCGCCCACCGCCGAGTGGCCCACCGGCAAGTCGCGCCTGCTCTACGAGTGCTACCCTATTGCCTTCGTGACCGAGCAGGCGGGCGGCGTGGCTACCACCGGCGCGGCCGACGTGCTCGACGTGCCCCCCACCGCCGACCTGCACCAGCGCGTGCCCCTGTTCGCGGGCTCTTCGGAGCTGGTGCGCGAGCTGCAGGCCGTGGCAGCAGCGTAGCGAACTGATGCGTAGTGCGCCCTTACTACCCTAGCACCTAACTCCTTGAAAACGAGTTATTCTTTCGACTTGCAAACCGGCCTAGGCGTCGTATCGCCGGCCGAGCGGCGGTAGGCTTGCCTGCGCCATTACCCTCCCCACGGTTCCCTCCCACCCCATGCGCCCCGTCCTGCCCCCGCTACTGCTCGCTCTCGCTGCTATTGTTCCGGCCGCCGCTCAGCTGCCCGCGTTTCCAGGGGCGGAAGGGGCGGGCAAGTACACCAGCGGCGGGCGCGGCACCCCGGCCCGGCCCACAACGGTGCTGGAAGTAACCTCGCTGGCCGACGACAACACGCCCGGCACCTTGCGCTACGCGCTGGAGCAGCCAGCCAAAGCAGTAGGGCCGCGCACGGTTGTCTTTCGGGTGGCCGGCACCATCCACCTGGCGCAGCCGCTTACCGTGCCGGCCAATACCACCGTGGCGGGGCAGTCGGCCCCCGGCCAGGGCATTTGCCTGGCCGACCAGCCCGTGCGCCTGAAGGGCAACAACATCATCGTGCGCTTCATTCGGGTGCGAATGGGCGACCGGTTTCAAAATAAGGGGAAAGTGGATGAAGCGGGAAGCGACGACGCGCTGGGCGGCACCCGCAACCACCGCCTGGTGCTCGACCACTGCTCACTAAGCTGGAGTACCGACGAGGTGTGCTCGGTGTATGCCGGCGACAGCGTGAGCGTGCAGTGGTGCCTGCTAAGCGAGCCGCTTAACTACTCCTACCACTTCGAAACCGGCGACCAGGACTTTGAGCAGCACGGCTTCGGGGGCATCTGGGGCGGGCGGCACGCCTCATTCCATCACAACCTGCTGGCGCACTGCAAGGGCCGCAACCCGCGCTTCGACGGCTCGCGCAACTTGGAGCCGCGCGCAGCCGGCCAGGAAAACGTGGACTTCGTGAACAACGTCATCTACGACTGGGGCGCCTACAGCACCAATGGCGGCGAGGGCGGCAACTACAACCTGGTGGGCAACTACTACAAGCCCGGTCCCAGCACCGAAAGCGGCAGCAGCGCCGGCGTACCCATCCGGGCCATGATCATGACGCCCTTCCGCAAGCTGCCGCTGCTGCCCTACCCCCACCTCTACCTGGCTGGCAACTACGTGGATGGGGCGCCCGCCACTACCAAATACAACTGGCTGGGCATTGCGCCCCACGAGGGCACCCGCGCCGACACGGCCGGCCTAGGCCGGCGCGCCCGCTTTAACCTGCCCCTCGTGCCCACCCAGCCCGCCCAGGAGGCGTACGAGCTGGTACTGACGCAAGTAGGCTGCACCCTGCCCGCCCGCGACGCGCTCGACCAGCGCGTGGTGCAGGATGTGCGCCGCCGCACCGGCCGCCTCATCGACGTGCAGGGCAACCACCCCCACGGTACCGCCTACGCCGCCACGGCCGCCGCCTGGCCCGACCTAGGCGCCGGCCCCGCCCCGGCCCCCGACACCGACCACGACGGCATGCCCGATGCCTGGGAGCGGCAGCACCACCTCAACCCTGCCGACCCCGCCGACCGCGCCGCCCCGGCCCCCGACGGCTACCCCTGGCTGGAAAGCTACCTCAACAGCGTGGCCGCGCCGACGAGCGGCAAGTAGAGTGGGTCGTCATACTCAAATAAGAACGTCAGGCTGAGCTTACCGAAATCTGACGTTCTGTTTTAAGTCCTTTATGCGCCTCAAAACTGCCCTATTTTCCCTGCTGGCCCTGGTTGCCACCGCGGCCCGCCCCCCGGCCGCCCCGCCCATCACGGTGTACCTGGTGGGCGACTCCACCATGTCCATCAAGGAGCCGAAGGCGTACCCGGAAACCGGCTGGGGCATGCCGTTCGCGGGGTTTTTCGACGAAACCGTGCGCGTGGACAACCGGGCCAAGAACGGTCGCAGCACCCGCAGCTTCGTGGAGGAAAGCCGCTGGCAGCCGGTGGCTGAGGCGCTACGCGAGGGCGACTACGTGCTCATTCAGTTCGGCCACAACGACGAGGTGCCCACCAAGAAAACCTACACCCCGCCCGCCGAGTACCAGGCGCTGCTGCGCCGCTTCGTGGCCGAAACCCGCGCCCACCGCGCCACGCCGGTGCTGCTCACGCCGGTGGCGCGGCGCAAGTTCGACGCCGCCGGACAGGTGCAGGAAACCCACGCCGACTACGCTGAGCTGGTGCGCCAGGTGGCCCGCGAGCAGCAAGTACCCCTGCTCGACCTCGACCACGACAGCCAGCTGCTGCTCCAGCAGCTCGGCCCCGAAACCTCCAAGTTGCTGTTTAACTACCTAGCCCCCGGCGAGCACCCCAACTACCCCGATGGCAAGCAGGACGACACGCACTTCAACGAGCTGGGCGCCCGCCGCGTGGCCGAACTAGTGCTGGCCGAGCTGCGTGCCCAGCACCTGCCGCTGGCTGGGCGCACGGTGCAGCGTCAGGCCGCTGCTACCGTTGACCCCCAGGCACGCTAACCTTTCCAGCCATGCGAATCCTGCGCCTGCTACCGCTGCTGGCTATGCTGCTAGCCGCCGCCCCGGCCGTACCGCCGCCCTTGCACCTCTACCTCATCGGCGACTCTACGATGGCCGATAAGGTGGCGGGCGCGTTTCCGGAAACGGGCTGGGGCATGCCGCTACGCACTTTTTTCGACAGCACGGTGGTAGTAGACAACCGGGCTAAAAACGGGCGTAGCACCCGCACTTTCCTGGCCGAAAACCGCTGGCAGCCCATCGTGGACGCCCTGCAACCAGGCGACTACGTGCTCATTCAGTTCGGCCACAACGACGAGGCTACCCAGTACCCCGACCGCTACACCCCGCCCGCCGACTACCGCCGCAACCTGGCGCGCTTCGTGGCCGAGGCACTGGCCCGGCACGCGCAGCCAGTGCTGCTCACGCCCATCACCCGGCGCAAGTTCGACGCGGCCGGCCGGGTGCCCGAAACCCACGCCGCCTACTCGGCGGCCACCCGCGCGGTAGCCGCCGAGTACCACGTGCCGCTGCTCGACCTGGACGAGCAGAGCCGGCGGCTGCTGGAGCAGTTCGGCCCCGAAACCTCCAAGCTGCTGTTTCTGGACCTAGGCCCCGGCGAGCACCCCAACTACCCCTACGGCCGCCACGACAACACCCATTTTTCGGAGCTGGGCGCCCGCAAGATGGCCGAGCTGGCTGTGCGAGCCATGCAGGCGCAGCACCTGCCGCTGGCCGGGCACCTAGCCCGGCCGCTGCCCAAAAACGCCGTGCCGCCCCCGGCCGGCCCCGATGCCCAACCCACTAAATAGGAAGCCGAACTTCCTTCCAAGACCGGCTATTTTTCCTTTGCCAACCAGCGCGGATACTCCTTGGTGAGTAGCTGCTCGGGCCAGGTGCCCACGTAGGCGTAGCCCACGCGGCGCTCATTCTCGATGTCGGCCAGGTGGGCTCGCTTCACCCCGTCGCGGCCCACGTAAAAGGGCTGGTTGGTGGTTAGGTCGTAGAAGCGCGCCCACAGCCGGTGGCCGGGCTGGGGCACCAGCAGGTGGTCGCGGCCGCTGGGCTGGCGCGGGTCGGTTACTTCCTGCAGGGCCAAGTTAGGCATTTGCACGTCGTTTAGCCACGCCACGGCGGCCTCTATGGCCTGGCGCACCGCGGGCGTGGGCTGCTCCAGGCTGAGCAAGAACGCCACGATGCCCACGGTTTCGTCGCCGCTGAGCGAGGGTAGCTCAAAGGCGCGGGCGGCGCAGGGCAGCAGGGTGCGGCGGTCGTGCTGGGCGCACCAGGCCGTGAGGCGGCCGCGCTGCCGGTACTGCGTGGCCAGGATACACTGCACGCCCCGTCCTACGGCCAAGCGGGCGGGCTCGGCTAGGGCGGCGTCGAGCAGGGCGTAGTCGCCCTGGCGGGCGGCCACGGCTTGCAGCACGCGCAGGGCGTTCACCATCGCGTTGTCGTTGTAGGTAATCTGGGCGCGGTAGAGGCTGCTGTCGGGGTAGTATTGCGGGAAGCCGCCGCTGGGCTGCTGCATGCGCAGCAGGTAGCGCACGCCGCGCTCGGCGGCGCGCTGGTAGGCGCCGTTGTGGGTGCGGGCGGCGGCAGTTACCAGGTAGCGGATTTCGCGGGTAGTGGCGTTGTTGTCGATGGTGGCGTCGGGGCGGCCGGCGTCGGCCAGGGTAGCGGCGCGCAAGGCGGGCGGCAGCGGGGCGGCGTAGTCCACCTTGTGCTCGTGCACCGCCTTGGGCCAGCCGCCCACGCTGCGCTGATACACCAGCATCTTCTCGGCGGTGCTGTCGGCCGCGGCCGCTAGGGTGGGGGTGGGCGCGTCGGGGGCGTGCGCGCCCGTTAGCGGGTTCCAGCGGTGGTCGAAGGCCCAGACGGGCGTAATGTCTTGGGGGCGAGGAGCCCCGGGGGCGCTGGCCAGGTTGTCTTGCAGCCAGGAGTAGTCGCCGCCCCGGCGGTGGCAGCCAGCGTAGTACACGCGCCGGCCCCAGCGCTTGGCGCCCGTGCCCGAGGCGGCTTGGTAGATGTCGGCATCGGCCATGTTGCGCCCGAAGCGGCAGTCTACCAGGTAAAACTGCGCCTCGCGGTGGTAGCGGCCCAGCTTAAAGCCGGGGTCGCCCTCGAAACGGCAGTTGCGCAGCACGGTTTTGGCCTGCTCGCTGCCCGAGCCGTCGTGCCAGATGGCGGCGCTGGTGTTATGGCACACAAAGCGGCAGTTTTCGGCGTAGGCCCAGCCGCGGGGGCAGTAGAAGTCCACCCCGCCTTCCATTGTACAGTCCTGGAAGTAGTACTGGCCGGCGTCCACGTCCCAGGGGCTTACCGTGTCGCCGCCCAGCGCCCGGAACGTACAGTGCCGCACCACCAGGCGCACGGTGCCGGGCATGGTTCGCAGGGCCATCTGGTGGCCGGTGGCGCTCACGGTTTTGGGCTGCCCTCCGTCGGCGGCGCAGGGTACGGCCACGGGCGGCTGCCTCTGGTGCTCAAAGCCGTAGGTATTGAGTACCGTGAGGTTTTCCAGCGTCACGTCGGGGCAGTTGCGCAGGTTGAGGGTCGCCACGCCCCAGTCGTCGTGGTTGGCGGCCGGGTCGCAGTGCCAGAGGTCGCGGGCCTGGCTGCACGTCAGCACCACGCCCCGCTCGCTTTGCCCGCGCAGCACGACGTTGCTTTTGCCATCCAGGTACACCTTTTCGCGGTAGGTGCCGTTGCGAATGTACACCACGCGGGGCTGCGGGGCCGTGGCCGGCAGGCTGTTGAGCGCCGCCTGGATGGTGTTGAAGTCGCCGGTGCCGTCGGCCGCTACCGTAAGCGGGCGCTGGGCGGGCTGCAGCAGCCAAAGCAGCAAGAAAAGCAACGGGCTCATAGAGGGTGGGAAGCGGAGACGGGCGCTAAAAATCCAACCGAAACCAGTGGGGCCAAGCGGCCAGGCTATTTATTTCCGCGCAAACGATGCCGGCAACGATGCCACTGGCCCGGCCCGGCGGGTAGTGACCGGGGCGGCGTTACTTGCAGCCTCACCCATGCTGCCGCCTGCGATGCGCACTCTATTGCTGACCCTGGCCCTGCTGGCGGCCGGGGCCGCGGTCCCGGCCCTAGCCCAGGCGCCGGCCGCCGACACTTCCTTTACCCTGCACAGCGCCCTGCGTAGCGCCCGCAAGCAGCATCCCGGCGTGCAGCTGGCCCAGCCCGCCGCGCCGGCCGGCATCCGCAGCCGCTACGGCCGGCCCTACTGCCGGGTGGGCCAGCAGGTGCTGCACCTCGACGTGTTTGCGCCCCGCGCCCGGCCGCCCCGCGCGGGTTACCCGGCCGTGCTGGTAGTGCACGGCGGCGGCTGGCGCTCGGGCCGCCCCAGCCAGCACTGGCCGCTGGCCCGGCAGCTGGCCGCCCAGGGCTTCGTGGTGGCCACTGCCGAGTACCGCCTCTCGGGCCAGGCTCCCTACCCGGCCGCCCTGCTCGACCTGCGGGCCGCCCTACGCTACCTGCGCGCCCACGCCCGCCGCCTGCGCCTCGATACCACCCGCGTGGCGGCCTGGGGCTTCTCGGCGGGTGGCCAGCTGGCCGCCTTGCTGGCCACTACCGGCGCTGGCAGCGCCCCCGCTCCTGACCTCGCCTGCTGGCCCCACCACAGCAGCGCTGTGCAAGCGCTCGTAGACGTCGATGGTATCCTGGCGTTTACGCATCCTGAGTCGGGCGAGGGCGACGACAGCCGGGGCCCTTCGGCAGCTACCATTTGGCTAGGGGCACCCCGCGCCGCCCAGCCGGCACAGTGGCAGCAGGCCGGCGCCCTTAGTCACGTATCGGCCGCCGCGCCGCCCACGCTGTTCCTCAATAGCGGGGTGGCCCGCATGCACGCCGGGCGCGACGACTTCACGCGGCAGCTCGACGCCTACGGCATCTACCACGAAGCCCACACCTTCGCCGACGCGCCGCACGTGTTCCCGCTGCTCGAGCCCTGGTTTCCGGCGGTACTCGACTATACGGTAGCTTTTCTGCGCCGCGTGCTGCCGGCCCCCGCCCGGTAGCCAGCAGCCACGCGGTGTAGCCGGCGCGGGTGCGCCCGTGGTCGCCGGCTCTCTATTGTTAACAGGCAAACCACGGTAGCTGCGAAGGGTGCGGTAGGCGGACGTGGTGAACACCGTAGAAAACGCCGGCCCGCCAAGCAGCGAGCGGGCTGGTAGTAGAAAAGCAACCTCCGCGAGCTGCGCAACGTGGTGGAGCGCCTAGTCATGACGAGTGAGCGACGCCGTGCTTGAGGAAGCTGACGCAAAAGCGTTTGCGGGTATGTATTACTACTGCTACTTGCTACAGCAGCTTATAAATGAATTCTTCAATCTCTGCTTGTCGTGCATTTGCAAAGCCTTTGTCGGTGCCAATTTTTACAAAGCCACATCTCTCTAATATTTTCTGCGACCCTAAATTATCGAACGCCACTCTCCCTATAAGAGGTCTTGTGCTTTCGATGGTCAGAAAGGTTTTAAGCGCAGCAGTAGCAATACCATTTCCCCAGTATTTTCTATCAATCCAATACGTAATTTCAGCATCACCGCCTAACACAAATTTTGCAATGCTTCCCACGATACTATCACCAAGTAAAATCGTTTGCGTGTTGGTAGTGGGGTCTTTTAAGATTTTGGCGAATTTCTCCAGATATGCCTCCTTATCCGCAGGATTCTTCGGAGTAAAAGCGGCTAAATGAATAGCCGCTTTATCAAGCTGAAACTGGAATAAAGCGGCTAAATCAGCATATTCGGTTTGCCTAAGTCTCAAGGGAAATTGTTCTATTGCGCCCATTCTGCTCAAAATAGTTACTTATCCGTTGCGGAAGTTATCGCCGCTTTCAGGCTACGTTACCAGCCTTCGTAAACTCACCGCAAGCCGGGGACTTGCGCTACCAGGTATATATCAACACCACGCCGCCTACGCCGCCAGCTGGCTGCACCCCCTGATGTCCGAGTTATCCAGCCGGCCCAGCACCTCAAACGAGCCGTCGGGGTGGCGGCGAGCTAGGTCGCGGGTTTCGATAAAGGCGCAGGAGTCCACGTTGGCCAGGTCGATGACGTTAATGGCGCCGTCGGGGCGCGTAGCGTCTATCGAAAATGGGTCGGCGGGGTCGCGCAGCAGCACCTGCAGCTGGGGCGGGCAGTAGAAGCGGCCCGCGCCGGGTGAGTAGGCCTGCGAGAGCAGCTCGGTCATGCCGTACTCGGAGTGGATGGGCGCGGGGCCAAATACCTGGTGCAGCTCGGCGTGCAACTCCTCGCGTATCATCTCGCGGCGGCGGCCCTTCATACCGCCGGTTTCGAGCACCGTGAGGCCTTGCAGCTCGGGCGCGGCGCCTACCTCGGCGGCCAGGTCGAGCAGGGCGAAGGTGACACCAAACAGCATAACGCGGCGGCCGGGCTGGCGCTTGGCCTCGCCTAGGGCCCGCAGCAGCCCTAGGTGGTCGCGCAGAAAAAAGGCCTCCTGGCGCTGGCCCGAGCGCTGCGCAAAATCGGCCACCATGGCCACCAGCGACGACTCGCCCTGCTCGAGGTACGAGGGCAGCAGGGCCAGGAAAATCCAGGAATCGAGCGGGCCGTAGGCGGCCTCGAAGATGGCGGCCGCGTTGGCCCGGTACAGGGCCGGGTCGCGCACGAGGTGGCGGCTGCGCTGCTGCAGGGTGGTGCCGCTGCTGCGAAATACCTCCTGGGCTTCCCACGCGCCGGGGTCGGTGCGCACGGCGTGGGTTTTAAAAAACTCGATGGGCAGGAACGGGATGTCGGCCACTTGGCGCACGGCCGCGGGGTCGCGGCCCAAGGCGGCCAGGTAGGCGGCGTAGGGCGGGCAGTGCTGGGCCTGGTACTGAAACAAGGCCAGGGCCCGCGCCTCGAAACTGGGGGCGGCCAGCTGGGTAAGGTGCTGGTAGTGGGAGCCTAAAAACTCGGCGCGGAAACTCATAGAAGCAAGGGCTAGTTAAGCGGGCGGGGCCGGCTTACCTTTCGGCAATTCTTACAACAAACCGGCGTCGCCGGGCGTTGGCCCTAGGTACCGGGGGCAGCCACCGGTTGTTTGGGCAGTATACTAGCTTTTTCGCGTATGAAACGTTTTCGACTCTTGCTGGCGGGTACGGTGGGCCTGCTTACCCTAGGCCTGGGTAGCTGCCTGAAAGCCCCCAACTACCCCGTGACGCCCGAAATTTCGGTGGACGATACTTCCGTCGTGCTGCGCCACTACGCCAGCGGCGGCACGCAGCCCATCGACTCGGTGTTCATCACCATCCGCTTTCAGGATGGCGACGGCGACCTAGGTTTGAGTTCGGCCGAAAGCGCCGTGTCGCCCTACGCCTACCCCAGCCGCTTCAACAACAACTACTTCATCGAGCCCTACATCAAGCAGCCCAACGGTACGTTCGTGCCCCTAACCAGCCTGATGCCTGCCCGCACGGTGGCCGGGGCCTACAACAGCCGCTTCGAGCACATTGCCACTACGTCCGAAAACCACAGCGCGCCCATCAAGGGTACGCTCACGCGGGTGTATGCCTTTGCCTATCAGTCGCTTTATAGGCCTGGCGAGGAAGCCCGCTTCCAGATTAGCATCGCCGACCGCGCCCTGCACGAGAGCAATACCGTGATAACCAACAGCGTGGTATTTCCGAAATAACCCAGGCCTTTGCCTGGCAAAGAGGCCCTAGGAACTGGCGCAATGCCGGTCCTGGGGCCTCTTTGCGTGCTGGAAAACCCTAGGGCCTAGTAAATGGCCGGGAACCGGGCCGGCTCCACTTCGCGCAGCATTTCGTAGGCGGTATCAAACACGTCCTCGGCGTTGGGCTTCGAAAAGTAGTCGCCATCCGAGCCGTAGGGCGGGCGGTGGGCCTGGGCCGAAAGGCAGCGCGGGGCCGAGTCGAGCAGCTGGTACGCCTGTTGGTTATCCAGCACTTGCTGCAGCATGTAGGCGGTAGCGCCGCCGGGCACGTCCTCGTCGGCAAAGAGCACGCGGCCGGTTTTGCGCAGGCTGTCGGTAATGAGCTGGTCGGTGTCGAAGGGCAGCAGCGTTTGCACGTCCACGACTTCTACGTCAATACCCACCTCGGCTAGCTGCTGGGCGGCGTCGAGCACGATGCGGCACATGGCGCCGTAGGTTACTATCGTCAGGTCGGTGCCTTCGCGCAGCACCTCGGGCCGGCCCAGGGGCAGGGTAAACTCACCCACGTTGCTGGGCAGCTTTTCCTTGCGGCGGTAGCCGTTCAGGCACTCGATCACGAGCGCCGGCTCGTCGCTGCGCAGCAGCGTGTTGTAGAAGCCCGCCGCCTGGGTCATGTCGCGCGGCACGCACAGGTGCATACCCCGGATGGCACCCAGTATCATCTGGATGGGCGAGCCCGAGTGCCACACGCCCTCCAGGCGGTGCCCGCGGGTGCGCACGATGAGCGGGGCCTTTTGCCCGCCCTTGGTGCGGTACTGCAGGGTGGCCAGGTCGTCGGTAAGGGGCGCCAGCGCATACACCAGATAGTCAAGGTATTGGATTTCGGCGATGGGGCGCAGCCCGCGCAGCGCCAGCCCAATGCCCTGCCCCACAATGGTGCACTCGCGAATGCCGGTATCCGTCACGCGCAGCTCGCCAAACTCGTCCTGCAAGCCCGCAAAGGCCTGGTTCACGTCGCCAATGTGACCCACGTCTTCGCCGAAAGCCAGCACCCTAGGGTCGCGCTCGAAGTTGGCCCGGAAGCAGGCCTGCAGCACCTCGCGGCCGTCTACCGGCGCGGCATCGGCGGCGTACTGCACCGGCACCTCCTCGATGTTGCCCACGGCCTCCTCGCTCTGGCTGAAGAGGTAGGAGTTGTAGTAGTCGGCGCTGTTGGCCAGGCACTCTTCGAGCAGGCGCTGGGCGGCGCGGCGGCCGGCGCTGGGCTTGCGGCCGCGCACCTGGCGCAGCACCCGGCGCAAGGTGCGCACAATGTCGGCCCGGATGGGCGTTACGTTGGTTTGCAGGCTATTTACTAGTGCCGATAGGTCATGCTCGGTGCCGGTTTCGGCCACCAGCTCGGTCAGCACCCGCACGGCCGCGTCGCGCTCCTGCTGAATGGGATGGAAGTAGGCGCCCCAGGCGGTGGTGCGGGCCTGCTTGATGACGGCGGCGGCTTCTTTCTCAATTTGCTTCAGCTCCTCCTCACCCGCAATGGCCTCGGTCAGCAGCCACTCGCGCATCTTCACCAAGCAGTCGTGCTCCTCCTCCCAGCGCAGGCGGTCCTTGGGCTTGTAGCGCTCGTGCGAGCCGCTGGTGCTGTGGCCCTGGGGCTGGGTTACCTCGGTTACGTGCAGCAGCACCGGCACGTGCTGCTCGCGGCACACGGCGGCGGCCCGCTGGTAGGTATCGAGCAGTGCCGGGTAGTCCCAGCCGCGCACCACGTACAGCTCGAAGCCGCTTTCGCCCTCGCCCTCGCGCTGCAAGCCCGCCATCAGGGCCGAGATGCTTTGCTTGGTGGTCTGGTACTCGGCCGGCACCGAGATGCCGTAGTGGTCGTCCCACACGCTCACCAGCATCGGAATTTGCAGCACGCCGGCCGCGTTCAGGGCCTCGAAGAACATGCCCTCCGAAGTGCTGGCGTTGCCGATGGTGCCAAACGCCACCTCGTTGCCTAGGGTCGAGAAGTCGCTGAACTGGTGCAGCTCGGCGTTTTGGCGGTAGAGCTTGCTGGCGTAGGCCAGGCCCACGAGGCGCGGCATTTGGCCGGCGGTGGGCGAGATGTCGGCCGAGGAATTTTTGGTCTGGCTCTGGTTTTTGAACTGCCCATCCTCGTCGAGCAGGCGGGTGGCGAAGTGGCCGTTCATGCAGCGGCCGGCGGTGGCGGGGTCGGCCTCGGCGCTGGGCGTGGCGTAGAGCTGGGCGAAGTACTGCTCCCAGGTCAGCTCGCCGATGGCCACCATAAAAGTTTGGTCGCGGTAGTAGCCGGCGCGGTGGTCGCCGGGCTTAAAGGCGCGGGCCATAGCCAGCTGCGGCAGCTCCTTGCCATCGCCAAAAATACCGAACTTGGCCTTGCCCATAAATACCTCGCGGCGGCCCGCCAGCGAGGCATAGCGGCTTTCCCAGCCCAGGCGATAATCGCGCAGGATATCGGCTTTGGTGAGCGCCAGCAGGGCGGGCGCCTCGGTAGCGGCAAGCAGGGGTACGGACATAGCTACGGGATGAAATGAGGGTGGGTGGGCAAGGATAGCAGGTGGCGCAAAGGTACGAAAACGGCCGGGGCACGGCTTATCTTTAACTTGTAGCGCCAAGCGCCAGCTTGGCAGCGGGCCCGCGCCGAGTGGCTAACTTGTAGTGAGTCGTTCGCCGGCCCCTTTTATTGCATTAACCCGCCAAGCTGGCGCTTGGTGCTACTAGTATGCGCTTCTTTGTTACCCTGCTGCTGAGCTTGCTGGCCCTAGGAGCCCGCGCCCAGGGCGTGCTTTCCTTCGAGAGCACCGACCACGACTTCGGCAAGATTGCGGAGGGCACCCAGGCCACCTACGAGTTTCGGTTCAGGAATACCGGCAACCAGCCTATCGTCATTGCCAGCGCCCAGGCCAGCTGCGGCTGCACCACCCCCGACTGGACCAAGGCCCCCATCCAGCCCGGCCACATGGGCATGGTGAAGGCCGTGTACAACAGCGCCGGCCGGCCCGGGGTATTTGCCAAGAGCGTGACCGTGATGAGCAACGCCACCGAGGGCAGCAAGGTGCTCAGCCTCAAGGGCACCGTGCTCACGGCCGACGAGTACCGCGCCACCCTCACGCCGGCCGCCCTGGCCGCCTCGCCCCGCCTGGTGCTGGAGCGCCCCGCCTACGACTTCGGCCGTATCGAGGCTGGGCAGTCGCCGGTGGCCCGCATCGGCATCAAAAACACCGGCCCCAAAGACCTGGTGCTCACCACCGTTACCTCGGGCTGCTACTGCGTGGGCTACCGCCAAGCGCCGGCCCCCATCAAGCCCGGCCAGAGCGCCGTGGTGGAGCTAGTGTACAGCAACCGCCAACTCGGCGCCCGCACCGACGAGGTGAAGCTGGCCAGCAACGACCTGCACGGCGACGCCAAGCTGACGCTGAAAGCCGACGTGGTGAAGGACCTGGTGGCCCCCAGCCTGGTGAAGGAAGCCAGCGCCTCGGTGCCGTTTAAGTAGCCCTAGGGTGCTGGTCTTGCTGCAAGCCGTGCGGGCGGTGCTACCCCACCCGAGCCCGGCCCTGGAGGCGGCCCTAGGGGCTAGCGTGCGGCGCGAGGAGCTGCCTGCCCGGCACCTGCTGCTGCAGCCAGGGCAGGTGGCCCGCCAACTGCACTTTGTGGAGCGCGGGCTGGTGCGCGGCTACGCCCTGCACGCCGGCCAGGAGGTCTCGTCGTGGTTTATGCAGGAGGGCGACTTTGTAATTTCCATCGTCAGCTTCTTCACCCAGCAGCCCGCCACCGAGTATCTGGAGCTGCTGGAGCCCAGCGTGCTGCACACCATCAGCCACGCCCAGCTGCAGGCGCTGTACCACGCGTTTCCGGAGTTCAACCTGGTGGGCCGGGTGCTCACCGAGCGCTACTACGTGCAAAGCGAGCAGCGCGCCTACCAGCTGCGCACGCTGCCGGCCGCGGCGCGCTACGCCCAGCTGGTGCAGCAGGCGCCCAGCCTGGTGCAGCGTGTGCCGCTCAAGCACCTGGCCTCGCACCTGGGCATTGCGCCCGAAACCCTGAGCCGGCTGCGGGCCCGGCGGGAGGCCTAGGGTCGAAATTGACATTTATCAAGTGGCCAGCGGTGGGCAGCGCGGAGATTTGCCTCCGCGACCTACCTACTAAATTATCGACTGACTTTCAGCGGTGTACTAGTGGGCCAGGGCGTTTACCTAACCCCCTTTTCCCACATGAAAAAGCTGTTATTTGTGCTGCTAATGCTGCGCTTGCCTGCCGCTGCGGTTCCACCCTGCCCGGCCCTGCTGCAGCACTTTGTTCTGGACCTACTCGACAAGCAGGTACCCGACTCAGTACTAATTAGCCGCTACATGTGTCCCAGCTTGCTATTGCGGCGCGGCGACCCACAAGCAATGAAAGGCCAGGCTTTACTCCACAGCTTTCGGCTTGAGCATCAAAAGCAGTGGTCGCTAGATTCGCTTAGATTTAAAGCAATTAGTCGGGCTCGCATCCGACCTAGTCGGCAGTCTCTCCACCCTACTTTTCATATGCTTGGCGGCGAAGAAAACGCTTACGTGGTACAGCTTAAAGGCCAGCCTGACTTGTACCTACTGGTCAAGGACCAACAGATAAATTCTTTTCTCCTGATAAACCAGGGTGGCGAAGCCTATTTTCTAGATTTCTGTCATTAATGTGGCAGGCCCTAGGCGCGGCAGGGTTTTTTTACTGTACCAGGCACCTCACGCTAAGTCGGTATTTATCTCCTCATCGTCCTCGTCCCAATCTTCGTCGGCATACCAGCCCCGCCAGCCGATGGGCGCTGGGTAGCGCTGCTGATATAGCTGCTGCGCTTGCGGGCTCAGCGTATCCCACCAGTCGCCAAACTTATAGCGATAATCTTCACCGATACCCATGCGCCAACCGATAGCGTAGCGCGGTATCTCTGGAAACTCGAGCCACAGTGGTAGCAGTGCATGTTGCAGTTCGTCTTCGGCTTGCAGGGACATAAAAGCAAATTACTGATTTGCAAGGCTAAGTAAAGTAGCAAATAATTCATGTACGTACATTATTTTTGCGTATTCTAATCCCTCGTAAGCATGAACCCCACTGCCCCCGCTTCCGCCACTGCCCCGGCCTACACAGTGCCCGCCGGCACCAGCATCGGCCACATCCATTTGCAGGTCACCGACCTCGACCGGGCCCTAGGGTTCTACAGCGGGCTGCTGGGCTTCGAGGTGATGGTGCTCTACGGCGAGCAGGCTGCGTTTCTGTCGGCCGATGGCTACCACCACCACATTGGGCTCAACACCTGGCACAGCCGGGGCGGCCGGCCCGCCGTGCGCCAGGGCGTGGCCGGGCTCTACCACGCTGCCATCCTGTATAAAGACCGGGCTGGGCTGGCCCAGGTAGTGCGCCGCCTGCTCGACGCGGGCTACCCGCTGCGCGGCGCCTCCGACCACGGCGTGAGCGAGGCCATTTACCTCGACGACCCCGACGGCAACGGCCTGGAGCTATACTGGGACCGGCCCCGCGACCAGTGGCCGCTCGATGCCGAGGGCAAGCTCACCATGTACACCCATCCGCTCGACGTGCCAGGGCTGCTTGCTTTAGCACAGTAGCGCGAGCTTTTGGGCTACTATTGGGGAACTCCGGCACCTTGCCGACTGTCAAGTCCGCGCAGCCGTGGCCGTATCTTTGCGGCCCGGTTTCACCACTCCTCATTCCCCTCCCCTGCCCCATGATTATCGGCGTTCCCAAGGAAATTAAAAACAACGAAAACCGCGTGGGCCTCACGCCCGCCGGCGTGGCCGAACTGCGCAAGCACGGCCATTCGCTGCTGGTGCAGGCCGGGGCGGGCGAAGGCTCGGGCTTTGCCGACAGCGAGTACGAGCAAGCGGGCGCCGTGACGCTGCCCACCATTGCCGACGTGTACGGGCAGGCCGAGATGATTATCAAGGTAAAGGAGCCGATTGCCGAGGAGTACCCGCTCATCAAGGAAAACCAGCTGCTGTTCACCTACTTCCACTTTGCCAGCGGCGAGGAGCTGACCCACGCCATGATTGAGCGCAAGGCCATTTGCCTGGCCTACGAAACCGTGGAGCTGCCCTCGCGGGCGCTGCCGCTGCTCATTCCGATGAGCGAGGTGGCCGGCCGCATGGCCCCGCAGGAAGGCGCCAAGTACCTCGAGAAGCCCCTGAAGGGCCGCGGCATCCTCCTAGGGGGCGTGCCCGGCGTGAAGCCCGCGCACGTGCTGGTGCTGGGCGGTGGCATCGTGGGCACGCAGGCCGCCAAGGTAGCGGCGGGCCTAGGCGCCCAAGTAACCATCATGGACATCAGCCTGAACCGCCTGCGCGAGCTGGACGACTTCATGCCCAAGAACGTGCAGACGGTGTACTCCAACGAGTACAACATTCGCGAGGCCATCAAAACGGCCGACCTGGTGGTGGGCGCCGTGCTCATTCCGGGCGCCAAGGCTCCGCACCTTATCACCCGCGACATGCTCAAGACCATGCGCCCCGGCACCGTGCTCGTGGACGTAGCCGTGGACCAGGGCGGCTGCATCGAAACCTGCAAGCCCACGACCCACGAAAACCCGACCTTCATCATCGACGACGTGGTGCACTACTGCGTGGCCAACATGCCCGGCGCCGTGCCCTACACCAGCACCCTGGCCCTGACCAACGCCACCCTGCCCTACGCCGTGCAGCTGGCCAACCTGGGCTGGCAGGAAGCCTGCCGCCGCAACGCCGCCCTGCGCCTCGGCCTGAACGTAGTTCACGGCGAGGTAGTCTATAAGGGCGTGGCCGAAGCCTGGAACCTGCCCCTCGTAGAAGTAGACTCGGTGCTGGAAGGCGCCACCGTATAACGTCTTCGGGACGAAAAAAAGAACGTCCTGCTGCGCTTTCCTGCTGCGCTTGCCAAAGCATCTCTACCGCGCAGTATCATGCGCGAGATACTTCAGCAAGCGCAGCAGGACGTTCTTTTTTACTTTATAATCAGGCCTCCACCGCCTGGCCCATAATCTTTTGCCGGTGCTTGGTTCCCCAGTCGCGCAGGGCAAAGATGACCGGGTCGAGGCTGTCGGCGTAGGGTAGCACCTCGTAGGTCACGAGCACGGGCGGGCCCTCCTGCACCGTGCGCCGAATGAGCTGGTGCTGCTCCAGGTCTTTCAGCTCCTTGGCCAGCACCTTAGACGAAATACCGGGAACACTGCGCTCGATATCGCGAAAGCGCTGGTGGCCAGTGGCCAGCGCCACCAGTATTAGGAGCTTCCACTTGCCGCTCACTACTTCGAGGGCGTCGCGCAGCGAGGGCAGCGTGGTGAGGCAGTGCCCCATCGTGGGGGGTGGCATAGGCGAAGTGGTTACGTGAAGGTTAGCGCTTACCTAGAGGTAGCTGCTCACTTTTGGTTAGCAAATATACCGACCTTTGTCCCGTCATCAAGCCGAGGTAGCTGCCTGGCCGGTGTCGCTTTCCACTAAAACGGGGCCCTAGGCCCCCAACCTTTACCATTCAGCATGAGCCATATTCTCGTAACCGGCGCTACCGGCGGCCTAGGCCAGGCCGTTGTCGAAAATCTACTCAAAACTATTAGCTCCAGCGACATCTCGGTGCTGGTGCGCGACCCCGCCAAGGCGGCCAACCTGCAAGCCCAGGGCGTCACCATCCGGCAGGGCGACTACAACGACTACGCCTCGCTGGTAAAAGCGTTTGCGGGCGTTGAGAAGCTATTTCTGGTATCGGGCAACGATATCCCTAACCGCGTGCCGCAACACACCAACGCCATCAATGCCGCCAAGGAAGCCGGCGTGCAGCACGTGGTATACACCAGCTTCCAGCGCAAAACCGAGGATGGCTCGTCGGCCGCAGCCTTCGTAGCCGAAGCGCACCTGGCCACCGAAAAGCTGCTCCAGGAGTCGGGCCTCACCTACACCATCTTGCGCAACGCGCTGTATTTCGAGGTGCTGCCGCTGTTTATGGGCCCGGTGCTGCAAACCGGCACCATCTACCTACCCGCCGGTGAGGGCCGCTCGGCCTACGCCAGCCGCGCCGACTTGGGGGCCGCCGGCGCCGCCGTGCTCGCTGGCCAGGGCCACGCGCATAAATCCTACGACTTGGCAACTGCCCAAAGCTATTCCTTCCACGACGTGGCCCGCCTGCTGAGCGAGCTCTCGGGCCAGGAAATCCGCTACGTGTCGCCCACGGCCGAGGAGTTTGGCACGGCGCTGGCCGGCGCCGGCGTGCCCGCCGAAGCCATCCACATGACGACCGGCTTCTCGGTAGCCATCGGCCAGGGCGAGTTCGACTTCCCTAGCACCGACCTGGAGAAGCTACTGGGTCACGCGCCGCTTTCGCTGCGCGAGTTTCTGAAGGAAGCTTACAAGCTGTAGGAAGCTGGTTTAATCGGCTTTTAGCACTCATCCGGCTGGGCATGACGCCGGATGAGTGTTAAAAGCCTACGTGGCTACTCCAGCCACTGCCTGCTGGTAAGTCGGGATGTCGGCCAGGCGCTCGTTCACGCCGCGCGCAAAATCGACGTGCCAGCAGTAGTGGGTCAGGCCGTTGGTAAGGAGCAGGAAGGGTGCCCGCATAGTCTGATTGTAGGTAGCCACCTGCTGGGCCACGGCGGGCGTAATGGCCACCGTGGGGCGCTTGCACTCGACCAGCAGCAGGGGCTGGCCGGTGGGGCCCAGGGCCACTAGGTCGGTACGCTTCTGGCGCTGGTTGTAGCGGTGGCCGCGCTCCAGGCTGAGCAGGCCCCTAGGGTAGCCCAGGTGGGCCAGCAGGTAGTGCGCCACATGCTGGCGCACCCACTCCTCGGGGGTCAGGACCACGTACTTACGCCGCAGCTCGTCCCAGATTTCGAGGTTATTCGCCGAATTCTGCTTAATTTTGTGGTCGAAAGGCGGCAGGTCGAGCGCTTGCATCACCTCCAAAGGTATGGCTCCGGCAGTCGCATTTCGCTTCGGTTTTGCACCCGCCGCGCCGCCATACCCCACCGGGTAGGCGGCTTTTTTTGTTTAAACTACTTGTCCATCACAACGCAAAAAGCACGTCATGCTGAGCTTGCCGAAGCATCTCTACCGAACAAGACGGCGCGGTAGAGATGCTTCGACAAGCTCAGCATGACGTGCTTTTTATCCTCATCGCATTCATCATTCACTAACCATCTAACAATACACCCCATGAAAACCAAAGAGGACATCGTAAGCAACTGGCTGCCGCGCTACACGGGCGTGGCGCTGAAGGAGTTCGGGCAGTACATCCTGCTCACCAACTTCAGCAACTACGTATACATGTTTGCCGAGCAGTTTGGCGTGGAGGTGCGCGGCACCGACAAGCCCATGCAGTCGGCCACGGCCAACGACATCACCATCATCAACTTCGGCATGGGCTCGCCGATGGCCGCCACCGTCATGGATTTGCTGTCAGCCATCCAGCCCAAGGCGGCGCTCTTCCTGGGCAAGTGCGGGGGCTTGAAAAAAACCAAGCTCGGCGACCTGATTCTGCCCATCGCGGCCATCCGCGGTGACGGCACCAGTGACGACTACCTACCCAAGGAGATTCCGGCCCTACCCTCGTTCCGGTTGCAGCGCTCAGTGTCGTCGATGATTAAGAAGCACGAGCTGGACTACTACACCGGCACCGTGTACACCACCAACCGCCGGGTGTGGGAGCACGACCAGGAGTTTAAGGACTACCTGCTGCGGGTGCGCGCCCTGGCCGTGGACATGGAAACGGCCACCATCTTTGTGTGCGGCTTCATGAATGACATTCCGCACGGCGCCCTGCTGCTCGTCAGCGACAACCCCATGACGCCCGAGGGCGTGAAAACTTCCGAGTCGGACTCGAAGGTGACCGCCAACTTCGTGAAGAAGCACCTGGAAATCGGCATCGACTCGCTGCTGGAGCTGAAAAACTCGGGCGAATCGGTGAAGCACCTGCGCTTCGAATAGGACCGCAGATTAAACTGATTTAACAGATTTCGCGGATACGCCCCACTAAAGCGGGGCTGACTATGCGGATGTTGGGAAGGCTGCCTTACTATATCAGTAGGCAGCCTTTTTATTTGCAGCTATTTGCAGTCAGATGGGATGGGCCGGCCACTCCGTTGGCGACGCAGACCCCTAGGGCCTTTCGACTACGTGCAGGCTTACAAACAGTCATTCATGCGCCCATCTGCGTAGTCAGCCTGCCACCGCAGGCAGGCGGGCATATCTGCGAAATTCGTTCAATCCGTTAAATCTGCGGTTTACTGTTTTGTACCATGCGGGCACTTTTTAGACTTTCGATTACCACTTCACTGGCAACTGGCTTACTAGCAAGCGCTTGCCAATCTAGGCGCGAGGCGGTGGATTTGCTGGTGACCAACGCCACGGTGTATACTGTGGACTCGACGTTTAGCAAGGCGCAGGCGTTTGCGGTGCGCGACGGGCGGTTTGTGGCCGTGGGCAGTACCGCTGACTTGCAGGGACGCTACCAGGCGGCGCGCACGGTGGATGCCAGCGAGCAATTCGTGTACCCCGGCTTCTACGACGCGCACTGCCACTTTTATCGCTACGCCCTAGGACTGCGCTCGGCCAATTTGGTGGGGGCCAGCTCGTGGGCGGAAACGGTGGGGCGGCTGGCCCGGCACCGCCAACAGCGACCCCAGGATGCCTGGCTGACCGGGCGCGGCTGGGACCAGAACGACTGGCCCGGCCAGCGCTTCCCTACCAAAGACACTCTGGACGCGCTGTTTCCCGGCGTGCCGGTGCTGCTGGTGCGCGTGGATGGGCACGCGGCGCTGGTGAACCAAAAGGCGCTGGATTTGGCCGGCATCACGGCCGCCACGCCCATCAGCGGGGGCGTGATTGGGCGCGACGCACGGGGCCGCCTCACGGGCCTACTCGTGGACAATGCCGTGAAGCTGGTAGCCAGTAAGATACCCGACCCGGCCCCCGCCGAAGCCGACGCGCTGCTGCTGCAAGGCCAGCAGAACTGCCTGGCCGTGGGCCTCACCAGCCTCGCCGATGCGGGGCTGGACCGCGAGGATATTGAGCGCATAGCCGCTCTGCAGCAAGCCGGCCGGCTGCACCTGCGCCTCTACACTATGCTCAACCCCACGCCCGAAAACAAGGCGTACTACCTCCCTAGGGGGCCATATTTCAGCGATAATCTGACGATTAGCTCGTTCAAGATTTACGCCGACGGGGCCCTAGGGTCGCGCGGCGCCTCGCTGCTGGCGCCCTACACCGACCGGCCCCACGAGCGCGGATTCCTATTGCAAAAGCCCGACTATTACCGCAGCATCGCCCGGGAGCTGGCCGCCACCAAGTTCCAGATGAACACCCACGCCATCGGCGACTCAGCCAACCGGCTGCTATTGGATATTTACGGGGCCGTGCTCAAGGGCCACAACGACCGGCGCTGGCGCATCGAGCACGCCCAAATCGTGAGCCAGCAGGACATTCCCAAATTCGGGCAGTACAGCATCGTACCCTCAGTGCAGCCCACCCACGCCACGTCGGATATGTACTGGGCCGGCGAGCGCCTAGGGCAGCGCCGCCTGCCCGATGCCTACGCCTACAAGGCCTTGCTGGCGCAGTACGGCCAGGTGGCCCTAGGGTCGGATTTTCCGGTCGAGGACATCAACCCGCTCTACGGCTTCCACGCCGCCGTGGCCCGGCAGGATGCCAAGAACTACCCGGCCGGCGGCTTCCAGCCCGAAAACGCCCTCACTCGCGAGCAGGCTCTGCGCGGCATGACCACCTGGGCCGCCCACGCCGCCTTCGAGGACCGGCGCAAAGGCCAAATCAAGCCCGGCATGTTGGCAGATTTCGTAGTGCTCAACGAGGACCTGCTCACCGCGCCGAATGAACAACTGCGGGGACTAAAGGTACGGCAGACGTGGATTGGCGGCCGGCAGGTATTTGGTAACGAGCAGTGAGCAATGAAGAGAACGTCATGCTGAGCTTGCCGAAGCATCTCTACCGTGCCGCTCAGGTGTCGTTCGGTAGAGATGCTTCGGCAAGCTCAGCATGACGTTCTCTGCAGTGCTTTTTACCAGCTACTTCTCGTCGGCGCTTGGGCCGTACAGGCCGGGCACGGGCACGTCAAGCAGGCGCAGGTACACTGTGAGCTGGCCGCGGTGGTGGATGCTGTGATTGAGACCCATGATGCGGATGGCCGCCGCTTTGGGGCGCTGCGTGATGGTGTGCTCGCCCCGGTGCAGGCGGAATTCGTGGGTGAGCTGCTCGTCGTCGCTGGCCGCCAGCGCCTCGCGCAGGGCGGCGCTGTACTCCTCAAAGCGGGCTAGGAGCTCCTCTTTGCTGGTGGGCGTGGGGCCGGGCTTAGGGGCGGTGGGGTCGAGGAAGTCGCGCGAGTCGTAGGTGAGAAAGAGTGTCTTGAACGCCAGCAGATTCACGACGTGGGTAGCCAGCTGGCCCAGGCTCATGCTCTTGGGGTGCGGCTTGTAGTCGGCCTGCTCGAAGGGCACGCGCTCGAGCACGCGGCGGGTAGCGGCCAGCTCAATGTCCAGCTCGGCGGTCAGGTTCAGCTTGGGGGAATTCGTATGCATAGTGCAAGGAAAGAAAAAAATTCACAACTCAGAGGCTACACGGTTTGCCGCCCGCCCATCTCGGCGGCGGCCGAGGCGGGCGGCGGGGGCGGCAGCACGATGTCGCCCGCGGGGTCTTCGCGGAGCTTCTTGCCGCGCAGCTGGAGCAGGAATACCAGGCCCAGGATGAAGAACACAATGAGCGCCAGGATGCTGTTGCGCATCGAGCCGGTTACCTGGTTGATGATGCCGAACGTGGCCGTACCAATCACGATGCTCAGCTTCTCGGTCACGTCGAAGAAGCTGAAGAAGCCGGCCGAGTTGGGCGTGTTTTCGGGGATAATCTTGGAGTAGGTGCTGCGCGAGAGGCTCTGGATGGCCCCCATCGTGAGGCCGATGACGGACGCCAAGGCAAAAAAGCTCCAGCCGGCCTGCACGAAGTAGCCGGCGATGCAGATGAGCATCCAGATGAACACCGACCACGACAGGGCCCGCGTGTTGCCGATGCGGTCGGAGAGCTTGGCGAACAGCCAGGCCCCGGCGATGGCCACCACCTGCAGCAGCAGAATGGTAATAATAAGCTGGCCCTCGGGCAGGTGCAGCTCGTCGGTGCCGAAGAGGGTGGCCACGTACATCACCGTTTGCACGCCCATGTTGTAGGTGAAGTAGGCCAGCAGGAAAATCTTGAGGTTGGGCAACTGCTTGAGCTGGTCCCAGACTTTGCCCAGCTCGTGGAAGCCGTTGAGCAGCCAGCCGTCGGAGCTGGCGGGCGCGTCGGCCGGGCGGCCGGGGTCGGCGGGCAGGGTGAAGAAAGGAATTTGGGCGAAGCCGGCCCACCACAGGCCCGTGAGCAGGAAGGAGAGCTGCGCGGCCCGCGCTGCACCGATGCCCACCTTCTCATGAAATTGGTTGATAACCAAACAGATGACTAGCAGGATAACCGACCCTACGTAGCCCATCGAGAAGCCCTTGGCCGAAAGCGAGTCGAACTTCTCCTCGGTGCTGATTTCGGGCAGGTAAGAGTTGTAGAACACGATGCTGCCGCTGAAGCCCACCGTGGCCGCGATGAAGATAAACGTGCTGAGCGTGAGCGTGGCGGGCGAGAAAAAGTATAGCCCCGCGCACGCAGCCGCTCCCAGGTAGCAGAAGATTTGCAGAAACAGCTTCTTGCGCCCCGAGTAGTCGGCCAGCGAGGTCAGGAAGGGGCTGATGAGGGCGATGAGCAGGAACGACACCGAGATGGCGTAGTTGAGCAGCGACGAGCCGGGCACGTGGAAGCCCAGAAAATCGACCGGACTCTGCCCGCTGTTAGTGTGCGTGACCTGCTTGATGACGCTCGACCAGTAGATAGGGAAGATGGACGAGGTGATAACCAGCGGATACACCGAGTTAGCCCAGTCGTAGAACGTCCAGCCGGTGGTGATGCGCTTGTTGTCTTTTTCGACGGCCGCGGCGGGCGCGGTGGCGGTAGAAGCCATAAAATGCAGAGTAAGTTGGCAGGCGCCAAGATACTAGGTTTTGGAGGCCTAGGCCGGTTGCTTAACCCAACAGTAACGCGGCGGCGGGGCCGGCCTCCCCCATCCACGGCGCGCACAGCTCGGCGTATACCGCCTGCACCTCCTGGCGGGCGTAGGCGGTGGGCAGGCTGGCGCGGGCGGTTTCGAGCAGCAGCTGCACCTGCTGGCGTAGCACGGGCAGGCGGGCAGGGTCGCGCACTTGGCTGGCGGCCAGGGCCAGGGCCCGCAGCAGCCGGCGCAGCACGGCCGGGTTGCCGCCGGCGCTCTGGCGCACTAGGTCGAAGGCCAGGCGCACGTAGGCCACGAAGTCGTAGGCGCGCACCAGCACCCGCAGGTGCTGCCCGTCGGAGCGCAGCGCGCCCGGAAAGTCACGCCGGGCCAGCCGGCCCACCAGCTCGCCCAGGTAGTCGATGGCCATGATGGCCGTGGTGGTATCATTAACGGCCGGCGACAGGGCCTTGAGGGCAATATCCACGAGCTGCTGCACGCCGAAGGCCACGTCCTGCTCGGGGTTGCGGTGGGGCCCTAGGCCCACGTAGCGCAGCAGGTCGGCGGGCCAGTCGGCCTGGGCGGGGGCGGCGCGCTCCATGCCGGCGCGCACGCTCAGCAGCGCCTGCCCGGTGCCCACAAAGTCGCCGATGTGCACCTCCAGGCGCAGCACGGTGCGGTGGCGAGTAGTCCAGGCCAGAAGGCCCTGGGTATCTACGTACTGCAAGTAGCCCGGCGCGGGCGCCACCACCGGAAACCAGCCCTCGGGCGCGGCCACGAAGGCCTCGGCGGTGGCGCGGTGGGCGGCTTCCACCTCCAGCCCGAAGCCCAGCGGGAACAGGCGGCGCAGCTCGCGCTCGGTTTCGGCCATGATGCGGCGCACCAGCGTACCCGTTTGTAGCGCCTCGGCAATGTGGTGGATAAAGAAGATGAGCGCGGCCACGCCCCCTAGGGCCAGCAGCAGCCCCGCCAGCACCGCCGTGGTGGGCACAAACCGGTCGGCCCGCCCCGAGCGGATAGTGCCCTGCACCAGCAGCCCAAACGTGAACACGCTCACGAAGTAGCCCATCGTTACCTGGTTCACCGGGTCGCGCATAAAGTTGCGCAGGGCCCTGGGCGAGTACTGGTTGCTGACCTGGGCAATAGCTGCCAGCAGCAGCGAGAAGGTGAGCGCGGCCACCGTGAGCATGGAGCCCGCCACCGCCGTGAGCATGCCCCCCGCCCCGGCCGGGTCGATGCCGAACAGCAGCGGCAGGCGCTGCCCGCCGCCCACGCGCTGGTCGTACCTGATGAGCCCGTAGGCCAGCCCCAACGAGGCCAGCACCATCAGCAGCGGCACAAACCAAAGCGACTCGCGCAGGGGCTGCCAAAGGCGGCGCAGGCGAAAAAGCATGGGGCAAATAGCTAGCGTTGCTACTGCATACGCAGGCGGCTCTGCGATGGCCTACTCACGGCTCGACTTTTTTGCAACATTGTTTCAATTTTAGTGTTCAGGAGTATCTTCGTAATCATTCCTACTTACCGACTCCGCTTCAACCACTTTTTTTCGACTTATGCTTGACGTTCTCATCATCGGCGGCAGCTACGCGGGCTTGAGCGCGGCTATGGCCCTAGGGCGCGCCCGCCGCTCAGTGTTGGTGCTTGACGCCGGCCGCCCGCGCAACCGCTTCACGCCCCACGCCCACAACCTGCTGCTGCACGACGGCGACGCCCCCGCCGACCTGGCCGCCCGCGCCCGCCAGCAGGTAGCCGCCTACCCCAGCGTGCAGCTGCTAGCCACCGAGGCCACGGCCGCCACCCGCCAGCCCGATGGCACTTTTGCGGTAGCTACCCCCCTAGGCACCTACCAGGCCGGCCGGCTGCTGCTGGCCACCGGCATGCGCGATGAGCTGCCGCCAGTGCCCGGCTTTGCCGAGTGCTGGGGCCAGTCGGTCATTCACTGTCCTTTCTGCCACGGCTACGAGGTGGCCGACCAGCCCACCGGCGTGTGGCTGAATGGCGAAGAAGCGGGGCACTACGTGCGGATGCTGCTGAACTGGTCGCGCACCCTCACGCTCTTCACCAACGGCCCGGCCACGTTTGGCCCCGACGTGCACCAATTGCTCCAAAGCCAGGGCGTAGTGCTCGAAGAAACGCCGGTGGCTGCACTGGCGCACCAGGACGGCCAGCTAATCGCCGTGCACCTGGCCGATGGCCGCGCGCTGCCGCTGCCCGTGCTATACGCCCGGCTGCCGGCGCGGCAAGCCAGTAGCCTAGGGGTGCAACTAGGTTGCGAGCTGACCGAGCAGCACCTGCTGCGCATTGATGAGCTGCACCGCACCACCGTGCCCGGCGTATTCGCGGCCGGCGACTGCAGCTCGCCCATGCCCCAGCTGGCCCAGGCCATTGCGGCGGGCAACCTGGTGGGCGGCATATTGAGCCGGGAGCTTATTTTCGGCACTTAATGAGTCTTTCTGGTAAACTTCGGTGCCTGGCCGCGGGCGCAGCCGCCCTTTTTCTCGCCGTGCCGGCCCTGGCCCAGAAGCCGCCCAAAGCGCCTCCTACCCTGCTGGGCCGCTGGGAAACCCGCCAAATTCGGTTTGCTGTGGTGGGCACCGCGCCCGACTCGACCTTGGAGAAGCTCGACAACCCCGACCTGGCCGACCTCAACGACGCCATTTACATGGGCGCGGCGCACTTAGTGGTGGAGTTTCGGGCCGATAGCAGCTACGCCTTCACCATTGAGCGCGACGGCCGGCGCCAGCGCACCGAAACCGGCACCTTCTCGCTGGCCGGCACCCACCTCAGTGCCCGCAGCCCCAGCAGCCCCGACGGCTCTTCGTTCAACGACCAGCAGGTGCAGCGCCTGGCCCGCCGCGTGTTGGTGCTGTCCTTCCCGATGGGCCCCGAATTTCCGGGCGTGGACGAGCAGGTGGAATACCGGCGCGTGGGGCCGTACCCGGCTAGCACCGAGGCCACGCCGAGCAAGTAGCCCGCGCCAGGGTGCCAGCTCGGTGGCTGAAACAGCTGAAGCAGCTAGTTCCGGAAGCAGTGTGCGTGCCGCTTAGTCGTGGCGCCCGCCACCGGCGGGTTAAATGCGCTGCCGCTTGGTCGGATGGGTACTATGCTGCAACTTCGCGGGCGGTCTTGGTAGCTGCGCAGCGCCGGCTTGTGGACTGGTGCTTACCAACTAAGCGCCCTAGCCCTTCAAAAAGCAGCTGCTCGCACATTGCCCGTATTGTTCCATTTCCACCCCAAATCCTCCATGACCACTGCTTCCCTTACGCTACGCTGGCTGCTGGTGGCGCAGCTGCTGCCGGCGTCGGCCGCGCTCGCCCAAACCCGGCAGGAAACCATCCTGAGCCCTGATAAGCGCCTGGCAATGAACCTGTTTTTCACGGGCGACCAGCTCCAATACCAAGTAGTGTTTCGGGGCAAGCCCGTCATCGAGCCGTCCGCGCTTAGCCTGCAGCTGGGCACGCAGGCCGTGGGCCGGGGCCAGGCGTTTGGCAGCGTGCAGCGCACCACCGTTTCCGAAACCTATGCCTGGCGCGGCGTGCACAGCCAGGCCACCAACCACTACAACCAAGCCAGCCTGCTGATTACCCCCACCGCGCCGGCCGCCGCTTTCCGCCTGGAGGCGCGGGTGTTCAACGACGGGGTGGCGTGGCGCTACGTGGTGCCCGAGGCCGGCGCCGGCGAAGTGCGCGCCGACAATACGGAGTTCGTCATTCCGGCGGGCAGCACCGTGTGGAGCCAGCCCGACATTGGCAACTACGAGGGCCGCTACCAACGCCAACGCATTGAGGAAGTGCCGGTGGGCCAGCTGGCGGGGCCGCCGCTCACGGTGGCGCTGCCAGCCCAGCAAGGCTACCTGGCCATCACGGAAGGCGGCGTCACGGATTTTGCGGGCATGTCGCTGGTGGCGGCGGGCCCGCGCGCGTTCAAGGCCAACCTCACGGGCACCGCCACCACGAGCGCCACCGTCGAAACGCCCTGGCGCATTGTGGAAGTAGGCCCGGACCTTAATACTTTGGTTAACTGCGACATCGTGCACAACGTATCGCCCAAGCCCGATGCCGCTTTGTTTCCGCAGGGCCTAGCTACGCCCTGGCTCAAGCCCGGCCGCAGCGTGTGGTCGTGGCTGGCTGGCAACGGCGGCGTGACGTTCGAGAACATGAAGCGGTTTTCCCAGTGGGCGGGCCAGCTCGGCTTCGAGTACAACCTGGTGGACGAAGGCTGGACGCACTGGAACGACGGCGGCAAAGACCCCTGGACGCTGATGCAGGAGCTAGTGGCGTACTCGGCCACGCAGCACGTGAAGGTGTGGGTGTGGAAGGCCTACCCCGACCACGACGGCACGCCCGGCTTGCAGCAGGCGGCGGCGCGGCAGGCATTCTTTCGCCGCTGCCGCGACATTGGCGTGGCGGGCATCAAAATCGACTTCTTCAACGCCGAATCACAGGAAGTAATCAAGTTTTACCAGGCGGCGCTGCACGATGCGGCCGAGCTGCACCTGCTGCTGGATTTTCACGGGGCCAACAAGCCCACCGGCGAGTCGCGCACCTGGCCCAACGAGCTTTCGCGGGAGGGCGTGCGGGGCCTGGAAAACGAAACGGTGTGGCCGGCGCACAATACCACGCTGCCCTTTACGCGCTACCTGGCGGGCCACGGCGACTACACGCCCCTCACGTTTCGGCCCATCGGCAAGGGCACGACCCTAGCCCACCAGGTAGCCACGCTGGCCACCTTCACCTCGCCTTTTCTGTGCGTAGCGGCCAACCCCGAGGACATCCTGACCAGCCCGGCTCGCGAGCTTATTACCAGCATCCCCACTGTGTGGGACGAGACCATTGTGCTGCCCCAGAGCGAGATAGGCGGCTTGTCGCTACTGGCTCGCCGCCGCGGCACCACCTGGTTTCTGGCCGCCCTCAACGGAGCAACCAGCCGCCAGCTGCCCATCAGCCTCACTTTTTTAGGTAAAGGTTCCTACCAGGCTCTGACGCTGGCCGACAGCCCGGATGCCCCAGCTACGGGCACCATCAAGCGAACTCCCGTCACGGCGCAAACCAAGCTCACGCTATCCTTGAGCGAGGGCGGCGGCTACCTGGGTATCTTCCGTAAATAGGCCCTAGGGCTGGCGGCCAAGCCCTATGTTTCCTTGTTCGCCTTTCAAACGGGCCCGCCGGAATACGGCGGGCCCGTTTGAGTGTAGTGCTAAGGGGCGAACTGCTGAGTTAGCGCTACTGCCCTAGGGCCGCGTATTGGGCCTTGGTGTTCACAGTGGAATATACCGGTGCCTAGGGCTGTACCCAGTTATCGCTGGGGCAGAGATGGGAAAGTAGCCCGCACCATACCGGCAAACTCGGCTGAGTCGAGGGCGGCAGCGTTGCGAATAGTGCGTGCCTGAAGAATACGCTTGACCAAAGCTGGGACGGAGCCGCATTTGGCTACTTCGCGGGCCAAATCGGTGGGCGACATGGTAGCTGGGTTTATGTCGGCCATTGAATCGTGGCTTTCCAGATGAGCCAGATGCGTGCGCCGTCGCTCCAGTGTAAATTTTCGGTTTAGCCCGCACAGGTCGATGGTAGCTTGGCCGCGCGGCGTTTTGGCTACTGCCACAGCATGTTGAAAGTCGATATGCGCAGCCGGGTCGTCGTGAGTTGGGTGCAATAGCAGTGGCTGCTCCTGCTGCAGGTCATCGTGGTGCGAGCGGGCACGGCCAGCCGGATGATTGGCTAGCGGGAAATAGTTGCGCTTGTGCCCGCCGTTGCAGCGCTTGCATGAGAATAGCAGGTTGCGCCAAGTATAAGCCAGCCAATAATATCCTGGCTTTTCCAGGGTGGCTCCGCGCGTCTGCCGGAAGCCATTTTTGGGCCGGTAGTGCTCCACATCGCCGTAGCCGACGTGCAGTAGATTGGCCTCGCAGTAGCAGCATTTTTCGTGCTGCACGGCAATTAACTGCGCCTTAATTGCGGGGGCGTTATAAAGAGTAGCTGGTACGTTCAGCCGTTCGCTACCGGGCGCGCGACACGCGGCCGGGTCAGCATCGTAGCGCCGGCGCAAACGCTGCCGGGCAGCTCGAATTTCAGTCGTATCGAGAGCCGCCGGGGCTGGGCCTTGCGTGATTTTTATCATTAGCCGGCCGCAGAAGCACTTGGCTGACGGCCGAGGCGCTCGGTTATCTGACGCAGTAGCTCGGCCTCTTCGGCTTCGGCATGGGGGCTAGTGCTACCCATTGGCTGGCCTTCCAGTTCCTGGGTCAAGGCCTCCAGCTCTTTCCTCTCTTTGGCGGTCAGCTTCACCTTATTCAGCAGGGCAGCCTGCCGCGCCAGCTTATTCTCCGTTTCGACAGAGCGGGCCGTTTCGAGGTTAAAAAAGCTACTGGTCAATATCTGGTCAACACGCCAGCCGCGCACATCTTCCGGGTTCTGGTACACGATAGTCTGGTCGCCTTCGCGCTTGAGCAGCACCACGTTGGCTTCGGCGTCGGTGGCGGCCTGCACTACCAGCGGGCTGTGCGCGGTGGCAATAAACTGCGTGTTCTTGAAGATGCCGCTCAGGAAGCCGATGAGCTTGCGCTGCCAGCTTGGGTGCAGGTGCAGGTCGATTTCGTCGATGAGCACGATGGCGGGCTCTTCGAGCGGGTTTTTGCTGTCGGGGTAGCGGATGAAGAGCTTGCTGGCGAAGTCGGTGAGCCACACCACCAGCGTTTGGTAGCCTAGGCTCATGTCGCGCAGGCGCACCCAGCCGTAGGGGGTTTTGAAGCGCACACCCTGCCTAGGGCTGCCGCCACCTAATGCAACCGGCGACACGTCCATGTCGGTTACTTCGCCTTCCTCCATCACTTTGAGAAGGGCCGCTTTCAGCAAGTTGAAGTTTTGGGTGGTAAGCGGGTCTTTGTCCTTTGCCATGCGGTAATCGGCAAAGAGGAACCACTCTTCGGGATTTAGCAAGTCAGCGCGGTCGTCGAAAAGGCTGGCGCAGGTGTCAACGGTCTCGGGAGATTCGCTAAGCGTTGAAATGCCAGTAGTGCGACCGGCACCGTAACCGTAGCATATAAACTCGTTTGCCTCATAGGTACTGTACTCAGAGTAACTCCCTTCAAACTCATTACTTTCTCCTACCGCACAAGTTACGTTAGCCCAATCCACTTTAATCTCTCCGTCAAGCTGTCTTAGTATTAGGCCTTCAGAGTACTCGTAGCGCACTCCCAACTCCTTAGTACCACTTCTGAAGGGAAACCATTTTCTACTAAAAAGATAGGATAGAATGGGGGAATAATCTCGTTTCCGTGCGTTAGGCTGTTTTATATAGGCTGTCTCTAGACCCGCTAGTGCTTTCAACGCCGTCGTCTTACCTACCCCATTATCCCCTAAAATAATCGTCCACTGCGCGGGGCGGCCATCTTTCCGAGAGAAGGAAATCGTCTGCTTCTCCCCGAAGCTGCGCACGTTTTCTAGGCTCAGCGAGAGGAAGTAGGCCGGGGGGGGAGTGATTGGCTTATCGGACATAATGGCGGGTAGAATTGACCAAAAATAGCCGGCCCGCCGGGGTTTGGCGGGCCGGGCCTTCCTCCTCGCGGACTCGCAGAGTCCACGGTACTGCGCTACTGCCCTAGGGCGGCGTACTGGGCCTCGGTGTCTACGTCGGTAGCGCCGCCGGGGAAGTCGATGGTGGGCAGGTGGTTGTACTGCTGGAGCAGCTCGCGGGCCCCGCTGGCCCCGCGCAAGGCCAACAGCTGCGGGAATATCTCGCGGCTAAACAGCGCCGGCACGCCCTGGGTGCCCGCGTAGGCCGAGGCTACTACCGGCTGGCGGGTGGCCTGAAACTGCACGATGAGCTGGCCGATTACCTCCTCGCTCACCAAGGGCTGGTCGCAAAGCATTACTACTACGGCATCGACCCTAGGGCCTTCGGTGGCCGATTCCAGCTCCTGGAGGCCGGCGGCGATGCTGCCGCCCATGCCGTCGGCCCAGGCATCGTTGCGCACCACGTGGAAGGGCAGGCCCTCAATTTCGGGCAGCAACTCGTCGTGCAGTGCGCCGGTCACGAGTACCAGCGGGCGGCAGGGCGAAGCGGCGGCCACTTCGGCGGCGTGGCGCAGCAAGGTTTGGCCCTGGTAAGGCAATAGCTGCTTGGGGCGGGCCAGGCGCGAGGAGGAGCCGGCGGCCAGCAGCAGCAGGCCCACGGTGGCAGTGGGGTCGTTGTGCATGGGGTGGTTGCGGATTGTTGATTGCTACTACAAAAGAACGTCCTGCTTCGGCAAGCGTAGCAGGACGTTCTTTTGTCACTAGTCACTGGTAGCTAGTTATTAGCTGGGCAGGCCGTTCATCAGCACCTTATCCGGCGTCAGGGGCAGGTCGCGCACGCGCTTGCCGGTGGCGTGGTACACGGCGTTGGCCACGGCGGCGGCCACGCCAACGATGCCGATTTCACCGATGCCCTTCACCCCCATCGCATTGATGTAGGGGTCGTGCTCCTCTACAAACTCGACGGTCATGTCAGGAATGTCCTTATTGACGCACACGTGGTAGTTGGCCAGGTCGGCGTTGGTGTAACGGGCAAAGTGGTCGTCGCGCTCGGTGGCTTCCATCAGCGCCGAACCAATGCCAAAGATGGCGCCGCCCAGGATTTGGCTGCGGGCGGTTTGCGAGTTGAGCACGCGGCCGGCGCCCATCACGCTCACCCATTTCGTGACACGCACCACGCCCAGCTCACTGTCTACGTGCACCTGGCAGAAGTGCGCGCCAAACGAGTGCATGGAGTGGCCGCCGGCCTCGTCCTTCTTGCTGGGGTCGGCGTTTTTGGCGCCCTGCGGGTTTTCGTTGCCGGCGCCATACTTGCCCTGGGCCATTCCTTCAATGTCAGGCATATCGGCGCGGTGCAGCACCTCGGCATAGCTCTCGCCCTTTTTCGGCTTGTTTTTCAAAAACAGGCGGCCTTTTTCCACGCCCACTTCGGCAGGGTCGGCGCCGTGCAAGGGCGACTTGCGGTCGGCCACGGCCATTTTGATAAGCTTATCCCACACGTCCTGGCAGGCCAGGAAAACGCTCGACGATACCGTGCCGGCCGCCACCGAGCCGCCCGAGTTGGGGGCGTTGGGCAGCTGCGTATCGCCCAGCTCGAAGCGCACTTTCTCCAGCGGCAGCCCTAGGGAGTCGGCAGCCACCTGGGTCATTACGGTGTAGGTGCCGGTGCCCAAGTCGGTGGCGCCGGCCTGCACCACGGCGTGGCCGTCGGCGTAGAGGCGGGCGCGGGCCGTGCCCTGCGAGTTGTGCACCGGGTAGCTGGCGGTGGCCATGCCCATACCCACCAGGTAGCGGCCCTCGCGGGTTTGGCCGGCCTTGGGGTTGCGCCGGCTCCAGCCAAACAGCTCGGCGCCGCGGGCGTAGCACTGCTTCAAGCTCTTGCTGCTCCACTGTTGGCCGGTGCTGTAGTCGTAGTCTGAGTGGTTGAGCAGCCGAATCTGCACCGGGTCCACGCCCACGCGGTAAGCCAGGTCGTCCATCGAGCACTCCAGGGCAAACGAGCCGGGGGCTTCGCCAGGCGCGCGCATAAAGGTGCTCGTCATCACGTTGGCCCGCGCCATCTCGTAGCTCGCCTCAAAGTTGGGCGTGGCGTAGAGCATGTCCAGAATCTTAGAGTTAGACTCGGCGTAGTTGTCCCAGGGCGAGGTGGTCGATTTCTTGGTGTGAATAATCGAGGTAATCTTGCCTTCGGCCGTGGCCCCGAGCTTCACCGTCTGCTCCTGGTCTTCGCGGTGGCCCATGCTGGTAAACATCTGGGGCCGGGTCAGCATCAGCTTCACCGGGCGGCCCACCGCCTTGGCCGCCTGAATGGTGAGGATGGTGTGCGGCCAGGTACTGCCCTTACAGCCAAATCCACCCCCTAGGTACTTGGTTATCACCCGAATGTTATCGGCAGGTAAGCCCAGCATGGCTTTTAGCGACGACTGGGTGCGGAAAACGCCCTGCGTGCTTTCGTACACCGTCAGGCGGTCGGGCGCCGTCCACTGGGCCGTGGTCGAGCCGGGCTCCATAGGGTTGTGGTTGTGCACCGGGTGGTGGTAGGTAGCCACCAGCTGAATGGGGGCGCTGGCGAAGCTTTCCTCGGGCGTGCCGCGCTTGGTGTGGCCCTCCTGCTTGCCATCCTGCACCTTCTGGGGGTCAAACAGCTCGGCCTTGGGGTCGGTATAGTAAGCAATGGGCTTGCCGCCGCTCTGGTAGGCTACGCGCACCAACGTGGCCGCGTGCTGGGCGTGCTCCAGGGTATCGGCCACCACTACGGCTACTGGCTGGGCGGCGTAGAAAATCTCGTCGCTGGTGAGGGGCAGGAAACCCATCGGCGCGCCAATTTTCTTCTTACCCTCGGGCGTGTTGGGCGTGGTAGCCAACGGGGGTAGGTTCTGGTGCGTGAGCACGGTCAGCACGCCCGGCTCGCGCATGGCGGCGGCGCTATCGATGCTTTGAATCTTCCCCTTGGCAATGGGGCTGGTCACGATAACCGCGTAGGTGAGGCCCGGCAGCGGAAACTCGGCCGAGTATTTGGCCCGGCCCGTCACCTTGTCGCGCCCGTCCACGCGGATGATAGGCTTGCCGACTACGCCGCCTGGCTGCTCCGTGAAAATAGAATCCATGATTATCAATTAAGTAATAGCTAGTGAGCAAGACCACTTTATAAGGGCGCAGCCCTAGGCCGTCGGCAGCTCCAAAAAGGCCCGCACCAGCGTACGCTGGGCCAGCTCGACCTTGAATTTATTTTGCTCGCGCGGGGCGGCGTCGCGCACGGCCAGCGCCGCGGCCGCCCGGAAGGTGTCTTCGGTAGCCGGCTTGCCCACCAGGTACTTCTCTACGGCGGGCACGCGCCAGGGCACGGTGCCCACGCCCCCTAGGGCCACCCGCGCCGAGCGAATGAGGCCCCCCTGCACGTCGAGACCCACGGCGGCGCTCACCAGGGCGTAGGCGTAGCTGGCGCGGTCGCGCACCTTTAGGTAGTGCGAACGGCGAGCGTGGCCGGCGGCGGGCACCGTAATGGCCGTTATCAGCTCGTCGGGCTGCAAGTGCGTTTCAATATTGGGCGTGCTGCCGGGCAGCTTATAAAACTCGGTGAGCGGCAGCGTGCGCGACTGGCCCTTGGCGTTCTCCAGGGTCAGCCGGGCGTCGAGCGCCACCAGGGCCACGGCCAGGTCGGAAGCGTTGGTGGCGATGCAACTAGGGCTGGTGCCAAAGATGGCCAGGGTGCGGTTGTCGCCGGTTTGGGCGGGGCAGCCCGAGCCGGGCACCCGCTTGTTGCACGGAAATGCCACGTCGCGGTAGTAGCCGCAGCGCGTTTTTTGCAGCAGGTTGCCGCCCATGGTGGCCATGTTGCGCAGCTGGGGCGAGGCCGAGAGCAGCAGCGACTCCGAAATAGCCGGGTAGTTTTGCACCACCTGCGGGTGCTCGCCCACGGTGCTCATGTGCTCCAACGTGCCGATGCGCAGCCCCTCGGCGGTGTCATTGATGCCCGTGAGGGCTAGGCGATTGATGTCGATGAGCAGCGAGTGCTGCTCGATGTTCGACTTCATGATGTCAATCAGCGTGGTACCGCCGCCGATGAAGGCAGCTGCCTTGTCGGCTTGTTTGGCCGTTGTGGCTTCTTTGGTAGAAGCGGCCTGGGTATAAGCGAAGTTGTTCATTGGGTTAGCCTTTTGCTTGTTGGCCAGCCACTTCGCGCACGGCGGCCAGGATATTGGGATAGGCGCCGCAGCGGCAGATATTACCGCTCATCCACTCGCGGGCCTGGTCGTCGGTTTTGGCGTGGCCTTCGCTCACGCAGGCTACGCCGCTCATAATCTGGCCCGGCGTGCAGTAGCCGCACTGAAAGCCGTCGTGCTTCAAGAAGGCTTCCTGCATGGGGTGCAGCTCGTCGCCCTTGGCCAGGCCCTCAATGGTGGTTATCTGCTTGCCCTGGGCCATGACGGCCAGCGTGAGGCAGCTATTGACGCGCTTGCCATCAACCAGCACGGTGCAGGCGCCGCACTGGCCGTGGTCGCAGCCTTTTTTCGAGCCGGTCAGGTCCAGGTACTCGCGCAGGGCGTCGAGCAGCGTTACGCGGGGCTCGAGGCGCAGGTTGCGCACCTGGCCGTTGATGGTAAGCGCCATGTTGGTGGGGCCGCTGGCAACGGGGCTGGGTGGGGCCAGTTTGTCGGCCACGGCTTCGGCTCGGCTGGCAATGGGGGCCGCGAGCGTAGCGCTCAGCAGGCCGCCCGATTGCTTGAGGAAGGAGCGGCGTGAGGGGCCGCCGGGGGCGGGGTGGCCGTCGGCCGGGGTCTGGTCGTCGGGAGTAGTCATAGGAAGTAGCGCGTGGTGAGGCAACTACTTACTACGCTAAACGCAGGCTTATCGTTTGGCGAATCGGTTATTAGTCAAGGCTATATCCCAGCCTATACAACGCTATACCCGGCCGTATCGCTGAGGCCTCGCGTAGTACTCTGCGAGTTAGCCCTAGGGCACTAAAAAGCCCATTCCAATTGGAACGGGCATTTTAATCGTCGATTGGGCAGCTGCTGCCTAGTGGCCGGCGCGGGCGGCCCGCTTGGGGTCGTAGCGCGCGCCGCCGAAGAAATACAGCATCATGGCCCGCGAGTAGCGAAACGCCAGCGGGGTCGTGAGCAGCGACAGCACGAATATGACTACCACGTACACCCACGTATCGGGGTCGCCGGCCAGGTAGTTGAGCGTGAGGCCCACTACCGCGAAGATGGCCACTGCAAAGCCAAAGCTCAGGTACATAGCGCCGTAGTAGAAGCCGGGCTCAGGCTCGAACGTTTGCTCGCACACCGCGCAGGCATCGTACATATCCGAGAAGTGCCAGCTAGCCGCCGGGTACTTAAAGAGCGGCCCCCGATGGCAGCGGGGGCAGCGCAGCGCTAGCAGCGCCGCCGGGGTAGATTTATAAGCGTCGTCGGCCATAGTAAGCACAGTAACTGGTTTAGGCGGGGTAGGGTTACTGAGGGACCTAGGGTGGTTGCCGCCCAAACTCATCCGTTTCGTAACCATTAGCTTGGTAGCTGGCTTTTACTACTCAACTCGTTTTTCCTTTTCCGCCCATGCTTACACATGAAACCTATGACCTGCCCGGCCTCCGCATGCACGTAGCTGAGCAGGGCGAGGGGCCCTTGGTGGTGCTCTGCCACGGCTTTCCCGAAACCTGGTACTCGTGGCGGCATCAACTGCCGGCGCTGGCCCAAGCGGGGTTTCGGGTAGTAGCGCCCGACCTGCGCGGCTACGGCGCCACCGACCAGCCCGCCGCCCCCGACCAATACAACCTGCTGCAACTAGTTGGCGACCTGGTGAACCTGCTGGATACCCTAGGCGAGCCGCAAGCGGTAATAGTAGGCCACGACTGGGGCGCCAGCGTGGCGTGGCAAGCAGCCCTGCTGCGCCCCGACCGGTTTCGGGCCGTGGCAGGTCTTAGCGTGCCGCCCATGGCACAGCCCCCAGCGCCGCCCACTACCCTATTTCCGCAAACGCCCGACGCCTGGTTCTACACCCTTTACTTTCAGCCACTTGGCCTGGCCGAAGCAGAGCTGGAGCACGACGTGCGCCTAACCCTGCGCAAAGTGCTAGTGGCGGCCTCTGGTGAGGCCGGCCCCCGCCATCCCGGCGACGATACGCCCAATCCCTTTGGCATGGTGGCGCGCCGCGATGGCTTGCTAGCGCCGCTTCCCAACCCAGCTACCCTGCCCAATTGGCTTACCGAGGCCGACCTGGACGTCTATGCGCAAGCATTTGCCACCAGCGGTTTCCGGGGCGGCCTGAATTATTACCGCAACCTCGACCGCAACCGCGAGCTACTAATGCCCTTTAGTGGGCAGGTAGTAGCGGTGCCCGCCCTTTTTATGGTGGGCGACCGCGACGTTTCCTACAGCTCGCCCATGATGCAGCAGCTGATTGCTGCCTTGCCCCGCACCTTACCCCGGCTCCACCCCATTCGCATCGTACCAGGCGCCGGCCACTGGCTGCAGCAAGAGCGCCCCGAAGTGGTTACGGCAGCGCTGCTGGATTTCCTGCGCAGCTTACCAGCGTCATAAAAAAAGCCCCTGCCAGATTCGGCAGGGGCTTTTTTACGGCGTGGGCCCTAGGGCCTACCGGCCGCCCACGCCGTTGGTGCTGGCCGGGCGAGGCTGGCGCCCGTCGGGGTTGGGCTTGTTTTCCTGGCGCTGCAGGGGCGACATGGGCGCCGGCTGGCCGGGGGTGCCGGGCGCGGCGCTGCTCATGCCGGCCTGCTGCATGGGGTTTTGGGGCGCGGGGCCGGCCAGGCCCTGCTGAAACAGCTCGAAGCGCGTGGGCGTGGACTGGCGCGGGAAGGCATTGTTGCTAAGGTCGGTATCGGCCGTTTGCTGGTAAGGGTCGATAACGAACGACACCACGTTTTTGGGCGTCAGGATGAGCTTGCTCACCTGCTCGTTGTTTTTGCGCCACAGCTCGGCCGGGATGGTTTGGATTTCCTGGCTGCCGTCGTCGTAGGTCATTTGCAGCACCACGGGCATCACCAGGCCGCCCACGTTGCGCAGGGCCAACTCGTACACGTTCAGGCCGCTGCCCACGCGCTTTTGCTGCTCGGGGGTGAGGGTATTCACGTACTGCTGGTAGCGGGCCTGCTCCTGGGCCGAGCCGGCCAGCGGGTCGTAGCCGTTGTAGAAGTCCTTGAGGTCGGGGTTCTGCTCTACCAGCGTCTGCGGAATGTCTTTGGCGTTGCGCTGCTGCGTAATGGTTTGGGGCTGGGCCTGGCGCTCGGTGCGGATGCGGGCGTTTTCCACGCCGGGGTTTTTGGTGTTGATGCGGTACATCTTCACGTTATCCAGCGCAATGTCGCAGCGGTCCACGGTGTAGAACCAGCCGCGCCAGAACCAGTCCAGGTCCACGGCCGAGGCGTCTTCCATGGTGCGGAACAGGTCGGCCGGCTCGGGGTGCTTGTAGGCCCAGCGCTGGGCGTAGGTTTTGAAGGCGTAGTCGAACAGCTCGCGGCCCATCACCGTTTCGCGCAGGATGTTGAGGGCGGTGGCGGGCTTGCCGTAGGCGTTGTTGCCAAATTGCAGCACGCTCTCCGAGTTGGTCATGATGGGCGTTTGCAGGCTCTTGTCGGTGCGCATGTAGTCCACCATGTTGCGCGGCTCGCCGCGGCGGCTGGGGTAGTTGCGCTCCCAGGCCTGCTCGGTCAAGAACTGCACAAACGAGTTCAGGCCCTCGTCCATCCAAGTCCACTGGCGCTCGTCGGAGTTCACAATCATGGGGAAGAAGTTGTGGCCGACTTCGTGAATAATCACCGAAATCATGCCGTACTTCCGGTCCTGCGAGTAGGTACCATCCTTCTCGGGGCGCCCGCCGTTAAAGCAAATCATGGGGTATTCCATGCCGCCCACCGGCCCGTGCACCGAAATGGCCACCGGGTACTCGTAGGGGATGGTGAAGTGCGAGTACGTCTTGATGGTGTGGGCCACCACCTGCGTCGAGTACTGGCCCCACAGCGGGTTGCCCTCCTTGGGGTAGTAGCTCATGCACAGCACCGGCTTGCCTTCTTCCGTAATGCCCATGGCATCCCAAATGAACTTGCGCGAGGAGCACCAGGCGAAGTCGCGCACATTTTGGGCGGCGAAAGTCCAGGTTTTGGTGCCGGTGGCGCGGCTGCTTTCGTTCTTCACGGCCTCGTCCTGGCTCACGATGAGCACCGGCTTCTTGGCGCCGCGGGCCTGGGCTAGGCGCTGGCGCTGGGCGCTCGTGAGCACCTGGTCGGGGTTTTGGAGCACGCCGGTGGCGCCCACCACGTGGTCGGCCGGGGCGGTGATGCTCACGCGGTAGTTGCCGAAGGGCAGCGTAAACTCGCCGTTGCCCAAAAACTGCTTGTTCTGCCAGCCCACGGCGTCGGAGTACACCGCCATGCGGGGGTAAAACTGCGCGATTTCGTAGAGGTAGTTCTTGTCCTGCGGGAAGTACTCGTAACCGCTGCGCTCGCTGATTTTCAGCTGGTCGTTGATGTTGTAGCTCCACTTCACCCCGAAGGCCACCTTCTGGCCCGGCCGCAGCGGCGTGGGCAAGTCCACGCGCATCATGGTGTGGTTGATGGTGTACTTCAGGGGCCGGCCGCCGGCGTCGGTCACGGTCGCAATCTTGTAGCCGCCGTCAAACTCCTGCACCGCCAGCTGGCTATCCAACTCCTGAAACGACAAGCGCCCGGCCGCCGGGCCGGCGGTCGGAATGGCCCCCACCTGGGTGGCCGCCGTCATCGAGTTCTTGGCCAGAATGTTCTGGTCGAGCTGCACCCACAGGTAGGGCAGCACGTCGGGCGAGAGGTTGGTGTAGGTAATCGTTTCGGCGCCCGTAATGGCCTGCTTCTGGTCGTCGAGGCTCACGCGGATGTTGTAGTCGGCGCGCTGCTGCCAGTACTTGGGCCCCGGCGCGCCGCTAGCGGTGCGGTACTCGTTAGGCGTGGGCAGCTCGGGGCCGAGCTGGGCAAACTTGTCAGTGCCGGAATTAGTGTTCTGAGCCTGGCCCGCTAAGGGAGCCAGCAACAGCCCCAGCCCGGCGGCGAGTAGCGAAATGCGCATGAGGTAAGTAGGAGTAATTAAAGAGCCAGTAGGAAAGTCAGCGAAATTACAGCAAAGTTGCGCGAGGAAGGGAATATGGAAAATGTGAGAAATGTAGAGAATGTGGAAATGTACAGGATGAGGAAAAACCAAGACCAGCCTTATGCCCTGCCCTTGCACATCAATCTTCCATTCTTCACATTTTCACATTTCTACATTCTTCCCTCCTACCCCGCCGCTAGTTGCAGCAGTAGCAGCGCCGACACGCCCAGCGCCGCGCCGCTCACCGTCAGCACCCAGTCGCGCCGCGCCACCCCTAGGCCCCGTAGCAGCAGCCAACCCAGCAGCAGTATCGCGCTCACCACCAGCAGCTGCCCTAGCTCCACGCCCAGGTTGAAGGAAAGCAGCTCCAGCACCGGGCGGCTTTCGCGGCCCAGCAACTCGCGCAGGTAGCTCGAAAACCCTAGGCCGTGAATCAGCCCGAAGCCGGCCGCCAGCAGGTTGGGCGCCGCCCACACCACCGCGCCGGTGGGCCGGGCCCGCGCCTCGCGCCGCGGCGGCCCCGCCCGGTACATATTGACCAGCGCCGTGAGCAGAATGGTGACCGGAATGAGGGCTTCTACCAGCGCCACGTTGATGCGCACCACGCGAAGCGTGGCCAGGGCCAGCGTGAGGGAGTGTCCTAGGGTAAAGCTCGTAACCAAGGCCACCACGCGCCGCCAATCGGCCAGCACGTAGGGCGCGCACAGGGCCAGCAGAAACGTGAGGTGGTCGGTGGCCTGCCAGCTGCAAATGTGCCAGAAACCCAGCTGCAAGTAGGTGGTGAACGTGGACATTAACCGCAAATAAACACGACTGCGCAGGAAGTGCCCCCAGGCCCGGCGCCGCAGCCAGTGCCCTCACGGTTGTGGTTATCGCCTGGGCGCACTAGCTTGCGGACTCTTATGCCCTTATCCACTTAGTTAGATGCGTCACGTTCTTATTATTCTTCCCGCAGTCCTATTTCGTAACAAGTATTTTCCGGGCACCGCTGCGCAAACTACGCTCTTCGTTACCATGGCCACCGCCGCGCCGGCGGGCACTATCGCCCAGCCGGGGGCTTAGGCCTCGCTTCGCCCGCCGGGCCGGAGCTGCCGGCTGATACTCATTTGCGGCCAGTGGCTGCTCACAACATCCATTTACGGGCTTACTGTACTGCCTAGGCTTACTTCGTGGCCATGAGCTACCAACTAGAGATTTGCGCCGGCTCCGTGCAGTCGGCCCTGGCCGCCCAGGCGGGCGGCGCCCACCGCATCGAGCTGTGCCAAAACCTGGAGCAGGGCGGCATCACGCCCTCGCTGGGCCTACTGCGCCAGGTGCGGGCACTGCTAACCATTCCGGTTTTTGTGCTAATTCGCCCGCGGCCTGGCAACTTCGTTTACGACGCCCACGAATTGGCTATTATGCAAGCTGACATCCAGGCCTGCAAAGACTCAGGCTGCGATGGTGTAGTGCTGGGCGTGCTCACTTCTGGCAATCAGGTGGATGTGGCGCGCACCCGCACCCTGGCGCAGCTGGCGCAGCCGCTGCCCGTCACCTTCCACCGCGCCTTCGACGACTGCTCCGACCTGCCCACGGCCCTGGAAGCCGTGGTGGCCACCGGCTGCCAGCGGCTGCTTACTTCCGGGGGCCAGCCCACGGCGCTGGCCGGGCAAGCCACCCTGGCGGCCCTAGGGCAGCAGGCGGCCGGGCGCCTAAGTCTCATGCCCGGCGCGGGCATTACGCCCGCCACGCTGCCTACCCTACTGGCCCACACCAGCGCCCGCGAGTTTCACGCCAGCGCTCGGCGGCCGCTGCCAGCGCCCCTAGCCCCCTCCCTGTTTCAAACCGAGCGCTGGGAAACCGACGCCACCCTGGTAGGCCAGCTTGGTCGCTTGCTGGCGGCGGGCGACGACGCCCCGGCCGCCCAGCAGCTATAGCCTCAACAGCTACACTTAAATCGCCCTTCCTTATTTTAATAGCTTAAATTTCAATTTTTTAACCAACGCTTTTCACTACTATGCTAAAATATCTACTCGTGCTTTTACTGCTAAGCCTGGGCCTGCGCCCGGTGGCCGCGCAAAACCCTATTACCGATGAAAGCCTGGCTTCGCAGCAGCTAAAGCAGCGCCTGCGGGGGCAGTACCTGCACAACGATACTGCGCAGGCCATTATCACGCTCTATAGCCGGCGGCAGGCGGGCGGCGTCAGCTGGATGGTGGGCGCCACCCTCTCGGCCCTGCGCCTGGGCCTAGGCACCGGCAGCACCAGTAACCCCGGCAACAGCCCCTACTACACGACCGGCCCGGATGGCAGCGGCAACCTGGGCGGGGCTTTCTTAATCGCCACGCCCCTGGCAGGCTACGGCCTGGCCAAGCTGCTGCACTACAGCAACGCCCACCTCCAAACGGTGCTTACCAACTACGCCGCCGGCCAGCCCCTGCCCCGCGCCCTGCGCCGCAAGCTGAAGCCTCGCTTTTTCGCGGCGCCCATCGTCAAGTATAAGGCAGTAACCGTCAAGCCGGCGCCGTAAGCGCTCCTTATAGTATGCGTTCGCTGCTTTATACGCTATTGGCTCTGCTGCTCAGCTTGCCGCTTGCCGCCCAAACCCCCGCTCTCCCACCCTTAGGCGCCGCCCCGGCCGACTCGGGGGCCGTGCTGGTGTTCAACAACTGGTATTTGCCGCGCTACGAGCCCAGCGCCCGTAGTGGGGCCGATACCACCGGGGCGCTGCTCTCGCTGTTTCGCAAGCGTCGCTATGCGGGTTTTCTCTACACCATCCCGTTTATTGTGGGCATCTCGCTCGCCCTGCCCCTTTCTACCACCGACCAGTACGGCCAGCGGCACGTGGCCAGCGAGGCCATTTCGCCCCCGCTGGGTAGCGCCATCCTAGTAGGTACGCTGGTCGGCTTCGTCGTGCACGCTAACCGCTTCAACAAAAGCCACCTGCTGGCCCTCGACCGGGCCTACGCGACGGGCACGCCCCTGCCCGCCCGCTACCGCAACCTCCTGAGCGAGCGCCATTTTGCCGAAGCCGCGCTGCTGCGCCAAGCCATTGCCCAGCAGCGCGCCCGCGAGCAGGCCAGCGCCCTTCGCAGCCAGTAGCTTGTCCAAGCCGGAGCCAGCAAATAGCGCCTGACTAGCAAGCTCTTACAGCTTACATCTGGCTAGGGCCTAGGGCTAGCTATGCTGGAATAGTACGGGCCCAGCGCGGCACCAACGGCCGCGCCAGGCTCGCATTCTGGCCGCCTTTTATTTCCTGACTTTATAGAAGCTACCCTCGCTCACCTGCGCAACCAGCACCAGCAAACTTGGGATGCGTTTTCGCCGGGCTAGAAAAAAATGGGATGCCTGGACAATGTATTTTCTGCGGCCAATAGGCACGGCCATCATTGAAGCCCTGCGCCTTCAACCCACCGACCAGGTGCTGGACGTGGCCACCGGCGAGCCCAACCTGAGCCTAGCCCGGCTGGCGCCCTGGGGCCACATTACGGGTTTCGACCTTTCGGCGGGCATGCTGGCTATCGCCCAGGAAAACGCCGCGCGCCAAGGCCTTGCCAACTAGAACACCGTGACCAGTGATGCCTGCGCTCTACCCTTCCCCAACCAGCAGTTCGACGCCGTTAGCTGCCGCATGGGTTTCCTATTTTTTCCCGATATGCTGCTGGCCACTCAGGAAATGTACCGGGTACTGAAGCCCGGCGGCCGGCTGGCCACCAGCGTGTGGTCGGCCCCACCCCACAACCTCTAGATAACGACTAGGATGGGTAGCGTTGGCGCCCACTTGCTGCTGCCAACCCCCGCACCCCTGGCGCCTGGCATGTTTCGCCGCGCCCAGCCGGGCCTGCTAGCGCAAGCGGGCTTCCAAACATTCGCGAAACCGAGCTGCGAAGCGCCGTCGAGTTTGACAGCCCTGAGAGCTACTGGCGAAATATGCTGGAGGTGGCCGCCCCGGTAGTAGCCGCCATGCGCCAAGCCAACGAGCCCACTCGCCTGGCTTTTAAGAAACGCTATTTACCCGACTCGCACCCTAACGGTGGCAGGTTAGCTCTCGCTACCATTCGGGGCGCTAGTGATGGTAGCGAAGAAGGCTTAGAAGCTTAAGCTATCAATTCTGCGCGGCGCAGTCAGCACACCAGAACTTTGTAAACTCACCACCGACGGTTTGACTTACGCTGCCTAGGCTTTTAGCAGCGTTTAATGGCCAACTGGTCCGGGCTGGCGTAGTAGTGGCCAAGCTGAATGCGGCAGTGCGCCGGTGCCTTTATTTGCCGTTTACCCTTAGGACCTATTTATGACTAAAAGTGCTGGCTTCTGGACGTGCCCCGCCAGGAGCCTGGTGCTTTTTACTACCTTAAGGCCAGTGCTGGCCAGCTAGCCAGCATGGCGCGGGCAGCTTGCTGGCCGCTTACTAACGCGGCTTCTACCGTGCCGGCGGCTGGCCCTTCGTAAACGCCCTCGCCAGCAAAAAAGAGCGTGCTAGCCACGGAAGCCCCTAGGGCCGCCCGGGCCGCGCTAGCTCCTACGGTGGGATACGAGTACGCGCCCTGGGCATAGGGGTCGCAGCCCCAATTGCACACGTAGTGCGCGCATAGCTGTGCTTCCAATGCCTTGGGCGTCACGGCCAGCACGTAGCTCAGCGATTCCAAGGCGCGGCGTAGTATCTCATCGTCCGAGGCCATAGCTAACTGCTGCGCCGCCGGTCCGGCCAGCCAGCCCGTGAGTTGCGGCGTGGCAGCCGGCAACTGGCTCCACCAGGTAGGCACTGGCGCGTCGGATAGCAAAAATTCCAGCTCCGGCAGCCGCCCATGCCAGAATGCAGTACGAAACTCCAGCACAATCTTGATAACCGACCCGAAGCCCAGTTGCGCGGCGGCAGCTCGGTGCGCGGCTAGCTCGGGCACAAAACGAAGGTAGCCCGGCTGATGAGGCCCTAGCTGCCATACTCCCAGCGGCACCGTGCACAGTATTTGCCGGGCGCGATAGGTGGCACCCGTAGTGGCAAGCAGCGTTGCCTCTCCCGACTGCCAATCGATTTTCTGAATGGGCGTAGCCAAGTGCAGCACTGCCCCGGCTGCCCGCGCCTGCGCTGCCAGCCAATGCAGCAATGGCCCGTAGCCCCCTAGCGGCCGCGGTGAATCGTCGGCGTCGCCCGTCGCCCACTCATCGCGCAAGGCCCAGGCGCTCACGCGGGTAGCATCAGCTGCATCGTACCCCTCTGCAAACTGCGTGGCAAAAGTTCGCAGTGCAGCGTGCGCCGGCCCCGCAAACTCTTGGGTTAAAAAATCAGCCAGTGGCATATCGTGGGGTAGCGCCCGCAGCTTTTCTAGCAGTGGTGGCAACTGAGCAAAAAAATCGGCATCGGGTTGCAGCTGGCCATCTTGCACTAGGTAAGTTTGCCCATCGGCCGCCTGCCATTCTAGGCCGGCTTCGCCGAGTAGCACGCGGGTAAGAGGCACTGCGCCATGCATAAATTCGGCCCCAGCCTCAATAGCTCGGCTAAAGCCAGGTGGCGTAAGGGTGTGCACACGTCCGCCTACCCGGTCGCGAGCTTCTACTATGCATACTTGCCGGCCAGCGCGGGCCAACTCGCGGGCAGCCAGCAGTCCCGCCGCCCCTGCACCAAGAACTAATACTTCGGTGGAATAAACGGTGCTTCTATCGATAACCATTGAGGGGTCTTTAGAACCTGTATATTAAATATTATAATTATACTATATTAAAGATATAAACTAATCTGCTGCGCTAAAAGCAGAACAACCAAAGTAAGCGCAACTAGTTGATAACCACATAAGTCATAACTATACGACAGTATATGTTTATCTTCAAATCAGTATTGCACCAATAACGCATTCCTTCCTAGTATATCAAAAGGCAAAGAAATCAAGCATCAAGCTATATATTAGCCAATTCACACCACCAAGTCAAACTGCTTACTTATCTACGCTAAGCTGTACAATACAACATAAAGTAAGGTCTTTGCGCCCACCCAAAGCCTATATTTTATACGCAATATTTTGTTTATCAGACATATAGCTCGAACTTATTATACACTATCGACTATTAATTACTACCAGCACCCAGCGAGCTGCAGACATAACAGTTTCTTATTCTTTATAAAAGGAATACAAGATAAAGTACGTATTCTATTAAGAAAACAATCTTTACTTGACCATACCAATCATTATACTAGTTTAACCCTTATCTTAGCGGCCGGTGAGGTGAGCGCATCACATAATCTTTTGTTGATGCAAGATAACACAACCTACTTAACCGAAAAATCTAAATTTAACCTATTCAGCAACTGATAACTAATCAAGTCGCTGACACAAGTGTATAAAAATAGTGCTTCAGAGAAATTCTTACTGATAAAAAGATTTAAACATAACTCTCAAACCTGAACTGTGAAGACAACCATTACAAATACAATAAAAGGCAAATTTTTACAATTTGTGTTTCTATTACTAGCTGGTTCTTGTGTTCCTAATAGAAATATAGTTTACTTCAGCGATTTGAAGGAAACAGCTAGTTATACAGAGGAAATTAAGAATAAAGTTACACCCAGAATTCAACCAGATGACTTATTAAGCATTACCGTTAGCAGCTTAAACCCAGAATCTAACATATTGTTTAATAATGGGGTATTACAATCAGCAGGTAGTGGAGGAATTACTGGAACTACTGGACGAGTTAGTGATGGCTATCTTGTAGATAAGGATGGAGCAATAAATTTTCCTGTTTTAGGAAGTGTCATTCTGGGTGGCTTAACTAAAGAGGAGGCGACTGAAAAAATGGTGTCGGAAATAAAAAAGACTGTTAAAAATCCAATAGTAAATATCAGATTTTTAAATTTTAGAATTACAGTTGTCGGTGAGGTAAATCGTCCATCTACTCTCACAATCCCTAGCGAAAGTATAAATATAATAGAGGCCCTAGGTTTAGCTGGTGATTTAACGGTATACGGCAAAAGAGAAAATATCTTAATTATTAGGGAAAGCGGAGGAAAACGTACTGCTGCCCGACTTGATTTAACCAGCAAAAATATTCTCAATTCGCAATATTTTTATTTGCAACAAAATGACGTTGTTTATGTAGAGCCCGTGAAGGCTAAATCTATACAAACTGGAAATGCTGTAGTATACCTACCAATTATTACTACTGTGATTTCTTTAATAAGCCTTTTATCAGTAATTATTATTCGTCGTTGATTAATTATCACCAACGTAGTTTCAAACTCAATAAATAGATATAATCATGACGAATGATGAGCTTTTTCCATTAGCACCAGAACAATCTAATTTGGTAGATATTAAACGTATTTTACTAAGGTACATCCGTTATTGGTATTTATTTTTGCTTGGAGCCACTATTTCATTAACTGTTGCCTATTTATACTTAAAATACTATGCTGTTCCACAGTATAACGTATACAGCACTCTTTTACTTAAAGATGATAAAAGCGGCCAAGAATTATCTAACGCTGATGCTTTAAATGATTTAGGTGTAGCTAAGTCAACCAAAAACATCGATAATGAAATAGAAGTAATTAAGTCTAAAAGCCTTATGACCAGAGTGGTCAAAGAATTAGGTTTAGTGACAAGTTACTATATTGAGGGCAAAATTAAAGACAAAGAAATTTATGGAAATTCATTACCGATAAAAATACTGCCGGGCAAAATAGACTCTACTGCAGCAGGTAATAGTTTCATAATTAAATTAAAGCCTAACAATAGCTTTGAATTAACTGACGGCGGACGTACTAAGATTTATAAATTTGGTGAAGAGATAAGTAAATCATATGGTGTCTTTACCGTGGTACCAGCTATTGCGAGCAGCAATACAAGCACTAAAATAATTGTACGTTTTCAGAACATAAAGCAAATAGCTGATTACTATAATCATGCTCTTGGAGTACAACCTGTCAATAAGAACGCCAGCATCCTACTTCTAAGTCTCACAGACCCAATACCAGCGAAGGCGAAAGATATTCTCAATAAGCTGATGAGTGTTTATAATAGAGAGGCTGTTGAGGATAAAAACTTAATGACAGATAACACGCTAAAATTCCTGAATGAACGCCTACAATATTTAACTACTGATTTATCCGGCGTTGAAAAAGTAGTAGAAAAATATAAAAGTGTTAATGGCCTAACTGATATAAGTGCACAGGCAACAGAATACACCGCTCAAGCAAGTAATTATAATACTCAACTTTCAGGGCTAGCAATACAAATTGAAGTATTAGAATCACTAGAAAATTACTTAGATAAAAGCGCTAGCAGATACTCAACAGTACCCAGCACGCTTGGCATTACTAATGAAACATTAGTAGCCTTAATAGGAAAATTTAATGAGCTACAGATGGAGCGAGAGCGGATGCTACGCACCACCGAGCCGGATAACATACTTGTTCAGAATATTAATCAGCAACTGGCAGATTTACGAGTTAATATTCTAGAAAATCTACGAAATATAAAAAACGCTTTGCAAATTACTCGTAGCAATCTGCAAGCAAGTTCCGGCCAATTTCAATCAAAGGTTAAACGAGTGCCAGCAATGGAGCGTGAATTGCTAGAAATAAACCGACAGAAACTAATAAAGCAGAATATATATTCATATTTGCTACAAAAACGTGAAGAAACAGCTTTAACATTAGCTGCTACTGCCTCCGTAGCTCGTGTACTCGATCCAGCTATGGGCGGTGATTTTCCAATTAGTCCTAATACCCAAACTATCTATTTGATGTCATTATTATTAGGCTTAGGAATGCCCTTCGCAGGAATATATTTTGCCAGTCTATTAAATAATAAAGTTCAGACACAGCAAGATGTATCTAATATAACGTCAATTCCCATACTTGGTGAAATTGCTCATAATGACGCAAAAGATATATTAGCCATATCTCCTGGAACTCGTAGTCCAATTTCAGAAATGTTTCGCTTAGTGCGTACTAATTTGAACTATGCAGCTATTGGTAAGGAACCGTTAGTCACGTTAATAACTTCAAGTGTAAGTGGGGAGGGAAAAACTTTCTTTAGCATCAATTTAGGCGCTAGCTTAGTGCTGACTGGGAAAAAAGTTTTACTAATTGATTTGGATTTACGTAATCCTAAAATATCTCGCGAATTAGGTTTAGCTAATGGACTTGGTATTACCAATTATCTTATTGACCACGATATTTCCATCAAAAATATTATAAAGTCATCAGAAAAGATTCCAGATTTATTTGTAATAAGTTCCGGACCAATTCCTCCAAATCCTGCTGAATTAATTATGAGTTCTAAGTTTGCTCATTTAATTGATGAATTGAAAGCAAGCTTCGATTATATTCTTATTGACACCTCACCAGTAGGGCAAGTAGCTGATGCCTTTACTATAAGTTCTTTAATAGACTTAACAATATACTTAGTTAGATATAATTACACTCAAAAAGGCCAATTAGCAATATTAAAAAACACCTTTAAAAACAAAACATTAAGTCATCCTATGATTGTATTAAATGATGCCAAAGAAATTAATGGCAGTAATTATGGCTATGGATATGGATATGGATATAAAAATGATAATAGCAAAAAGAAAAAATCATTTTATTAGCATATAACTTAGTTGCTACTAATTGTTACACATTTTATGAAAAATTTGGCTAGCAGTGTTTTTAATCAACATACTTACGCTAAAGGATTGCAGTGGAGTAAGCTTATTGTTATTACTGGTGGATCACAAGTTGTAATTCAATTAGCAAGTCTTATTTGTGGAATTCTAATTATCAGATTACTTTCAACTCAGGAATATGCTCTTTATACTCTAGCTAATACTATGCTTGGCACAATGATTATGTTGGCTGACAATGGCATAAGCAGCGGTGTAATGGCTGAGGCAGGTAAGGTTTGGTTAAACAAAGAGAAATCGGGAATTGTGTTAGCAACTGGCTTACGCTTAAGAAATAAATTCGCTATTTACACTCTAATAATAACACTACCGATATTAGGCAGCTTATTGATAAAAAATAATGCAACATGGATAGGGATGATTTTGATTACACTCTCCATTATTCCTGCTTTCTTTGCTGCTCTATCTGATAATTTATTAGAAATAGCTCCAAAACTACATCAGGATATTAATTCATTGCAGAAGAATCAAATAGAAGTAAGTATTTTAAGATTGATTCTCAACACAGTACTAATTTTAATTTTTCCATTTACATTTATAGCATTAATTGCTAATGGCATCCCCAGAATTTATGGTAATTACAAATTAAAAAAGATATCAAGCAAATTTATTGATAGTAATAATAGTATAGATTACGCAATAGAAAGAGAGGTTATGAAAGCGGTCAAGCGCACATTACCAATCGTAATTTATCACTGCTTGTCTGGCCAAATCTCAATTTGGCTTATTTCATTATTTGGCACAACTTCTAATATTGCACAATATGGTGCTCTAGGAAGATTGTCAGTGATTTTTTCCATATTTTCTACACTTTTTTCGACATTAGTAGTGCCGAGATTTTCTAGAATGGAAATAACAACCAAGGTCTTATTGAAACGTTTTTCTTTAATACAGCTAAGCACAACAATTCTAAGCTTAATCATACTATTTTGTATCTGGCTCTTATCAAATCAAATGCTTTGGATTTTAGGCAATAAATACAAGAGCCTAAATACTGAATTGATATTAATGAGTATAAACGGATGTTTAGGATTTATGACTGGAATAAGTTCACAACTAATAATTAGCCGTGGATGGTTTATGAAACCATATTACCTCATGGGACTTAATTTTTTTTCATCAATAATTTTTATCACAGTATTTCATAACGCTTCACTAATTAGCATACTTTATTTTAATATTATCTTATCACTACTAACTTATTTGTTAAACACTATGTTTGGTTTTTTTCAAATTTCTAAATTCAATTCATTGTCGTTAATTAATTCTTAAAAGATCTATTACTTTTTAAATTTCAACAATTACCTTAGCTATGGATGAAGACTTAATTACCATATGCATTCCTGCTTACAATGCAGCAAAATTTATTGGTGAAACATTGCAATCAGTTAAGAAACAAATATATAAAAATTGGAATATTATAGTAGTTGAAGATGGCACAATGGATGGTACGCGGGAAATAGTTGAAGAATTTAGTACTCAAGTTGTTCAAAAGGTAACATACTTAAGACAAGATAAAAATCAAGGTGCTCCAGCAGCTAGAAATATTGCAGCTAAGGCTTCAACAGGAAAGTGGCTAGCCTTTTTGGATAGTGATGACTTATGGCACCAAAATCATTTATCTTCTTTGATAGCTGCATCCCAATCACATCCCGATAGTGAATTCATCCATAGTGGAGCAATATCTTTTGATAGCGAAACAGGCAAGAAACTCACAGAACAAAATATATCTCAAGAGTTAATTAATCAGTTTCCAATTTCACTTTTTAAATCTAGCTATGGTATACAGCCATCAGCAGCAATGATTTCTTCTAGATTATATAAATCAATTAATGGATTTAATACAGCTTTGAAAGATGGTCAAGAAGATATAGAAATGTGGTTTAGATGTGCTAGAGCTAATTGTAAATTCACATTTACTGGCCAAAACACTTGCGATTATAGAAAACATTCTGAAGGATTATCAAATCACGTACTTAAGATAACAACAGGAATTGCCCAAGTTTATAGTATGCACATAGACTGGGAAGAAATTCCCAAAAAAATCAGACTACAGCTAGCTGCTGATAGTTGGTTATCAGCAGCTAGACTCGCACGAAAAAACAATAAAAATCTAGCTAAAGAGTATTTCTTCAAATCATTAAGTTATAAAAAAACCCTACAGCATTTTCAATTTTGGATTTTATTACAAATAACTTAGTTACATTAAAGTAAACTGGTTTTGCAATAAATTCTACTTATAGTTTTTGTAAAATTATCTTTAGCAAAGATATTTATTAACAACACTGAATGTGAGCATCATATTTTTATTATAATTAATTTTGTAGTACATAAATATAAGTAAGTTATTTCAATTACTTTATTTAAGCCGATCATTAACTACAAATTATAATTTGTAGTTAATGATCGGCTTAAATAAAGTAATTGAAATAAGACCTTTTCGTATAAAAAATTTGCTTATAACTAAGCTATTATGACAAATAACAAAAATATTGAAACTAATTACTACAGAAAATATTCATCACATGAAAAAGTTTAAAGGACAAAGCATAATAACGAAAAAAATAGCATCAAAAATTGCTGAATTCAATAAGAATAGTTTTGCACGGTATATCAATGATTCAAATAGACTAAAGCAACTATATGCAGATATTCACAATGATAAGGTAATTGAAATTGAAATTGTCAGTTTTTCTTCTACCTATGATTTTAATGAACAAGTTTTATCAATTTTATCTTTTATCAAAAATATCGGGATTCCTATTTCTTGGACATTGTATTCAGATGGAACGCATACACAAGAACAGATTAATCGAATTGAATCAGCTTTTACTTTTCTAAAACTTATAAAAACTGATATTATTGAAAATTATATAAGGGACAATATAAAGGATTCATTAATTCCATATAAAAATCTGTTAATTAGTTATGCTAAAAAACTCCCATTAGGAAAACGCCTTTTCTTATATTTAAATTACTCAATAAAATATCCAACTCTATTCATAGATTCTGATATTGTTTTCTATCAGAAATCTCAATGCATAATTAACTTATTAAATGACAGCAAAGATGGATGGTTTTTGCCTGATGCCGACTACAATAATTTAGATAGCCGTTATGTAGCAAACACCACTCCACAACATTATCAAGTAAATGGAGGTTTTTTTCTTTTGAACAAAGAACTTGTAAAAGTATCGAATGGACTTGATTTTTTAAAAATATTAGATGATAAATATGAATATTTTAGCGACCAAACAGTCTTCCATATTATAATATCAGAAAATAATTTTATGCCATTAGATCCAAGAATATTTATTTTAAATTCAGGTGATCAGTTTGATTTTAGCTACTTACATCCGAAGGAAACGATTGCCATCCGACATTATACTGGCCCAGTGAGACATAAAATGTGGCAGCAGAACTGGAAATGGCATCTTTCATTTACCCATTAAATATTAATAAAATATATGACTTTAAAATAAATTGGCAAGTATCCCGACACTAAGTTGATAATATATTAAATAATTTTCGTTTTGTACTAACATATTATAGTTTGTTCTGTCAAAGTGTTAAATTTTATAAATATTAGTTTTAAATATATATTCATTAATGATATAAAATATATTTTTATAATCGCTAACTTAGCTTTTTTAAAGTGAGATAATGAAAAGAGGTATATATATTGTTGCGAATAAAAAGAGTGAGCAATTGTGCAAGAATCTTATATACTCAATAAGAGAAAGTGGTTGCAATTTACCTATCAGATTAATTCACTTCGGCGGGAAACAAATAAGCTCCTCATACATATTAAACCAAGTTGAGTTGTTAAACTATTCAGATTTTTCTGATGAAGCAAAAGACTTTATAACTAATTTAAGAAGTGTGTTAGTTGAATGTCCAATGGGCTTCCTTTATCGCTACTTAGCTTGGTTCTCAGATTGGGATGAATTTATATATTCAGATAATGATATTGTTGCACTTTGCAATTGGGAAATTTTATTCAGTTATTTAAATAAATACGAATTAGTACATGCAGATGAAGAATACACTACGAATGGACTATATAACTATAACAGACCCGAATCAGTCAAGGAGATATTCGGAGAGCTTTCTTTATTATCAGCTGTGACTGCAGGACATTTAGTAGTTAAGCGAAACGAAAAAATGATAATTGATATAAAGAATGCTATAGAATGGTTTAAAAACAATCCCGATATCCCTAAAAAACATGATCAGTCATTATTGCATGTAGCGACATTATTAGGCAGTTGGAATATATTAAACTTATGCAAACCTCCTCACAACTGGTTAAGTTCTTGGGCTGGAGATTACAAGAATTCACTTCACTTAGTGCAGTCTATACAGTTAAACGATTCTAGAATAAGTCATATCCATTATTCAGGAGGGTCTCCAAAAGGAAATTTACCTATCCAAGACTTACTTTTTTCAGCAGACAGTGAACGTAACCGATTAATAAAGTTAGCTTTTATATGCTTACGTTTCTTATCGAAATTTGAAAGTTTTAGTTTCCAGATTTCGAGGATAAAACGGTTTTTAAAAGTTAAAAAAATATGATTGATTTTTAATCAAAAAAGAATCGATTCAAATATAAACTTTTTCATAATTATGAATTCAGCTATTTGCACACTTTTTGAAGGGAATTATCACTATGGCGTAGCTGCTTTGATTAATTCACTCTGCAAACAAGGTTACAAAGGGACAATATATGTTGGTTACCGAGGTAAACTACCAGATTGGTCAGCTAATGCTGTACAGAATCCGACGCTTTATTGGAATGATAGTAGCATATTACAGGTATCTCATGAGGTTCAAGTCCATTTTTTACCTCTTGATACACATTATCATTTCACAAATTATAAACCTGACTTTATACTAAAATTATGGGAAAACTTGGCGAGCGAAGCAACCGCAATCTTTTATTTTGATCCCGACATTGTGGTGACAGCTCCTTGGATTGTCTTTGAAAACTGGACAGCATATGGAGTATGTCTATGTGAAGACATACACTCTCCTAAAGCACAACATCACCCAGTACGCGAAGAATGGCGACTATTTTTTGGTGCGAGAGGTTTCAAGTTAAACTTTAAGGAATCAATATATGCAAACGGGGGGTTCATCGGATTAAGAAAAAAAAATATAGGTTTTTTAATAACTTGGCGTGCTATACAAGAAGCAATGGCTTCTGTCATTGGCGGATTAGACAATTCTTTTCTTTCAATTTTACCTGATTCATTGCCCTTCGATCCATTCAGTATTCCTGACCAGGATGCGATGAACGCTGCAGTAGAAGCATGGGACGGAATAGTAAGTTTTGTAGATAAAGCAGGTATGTCTTTCAGTGCTAGTTCATCATTGATGTCTCACGCAATCGGGACAGGTAAGCCATGGGTTCGCAAACCTTTGGTTAGTATGCTGACTGGCACTCCTCCAAGACGGGCAGATCGAGATTACTGGAACTCGGCGAATGGCCCTATTTTATCGCAACCAACTGGTTTAGTTCGGCGACGTCAGATAGCTATCCGGATAGCTGCCCTATTAGGGCGATTTTATAGTCGAAATTAATAGGAAAATAAATATTTTAAAGAGTTTTACCTCCATTATTCATAGTACAATGATAACTTACCTGATACAGCAAGGATATTTTGTATTACGGTTTCGTTATCGGGCATGGTTTTTAAGTCTATTTAGAAGTTATTGGTATTCTTTATTAGGAATGAATATTGGTTCAGGCACAACAATTCCTTCATTGCACACTACATGGCCAAATCAAATTTCTATTGGAAACAATTGTATACTTGAACATAATATTTATTTCAAATTTGATGGAATTTGGCAACAAGGCTATGCAATAGTAATAAAAAATCAAGTATTTATTGGCACTAATTGCGAATTCAATATTAGACAAAAAATTATTATTGGCAACAATACTCTTATTGCTTCCGGCTGCCGGTTTATTGATCATGACCATGGCATACAAGCAGCTTTGCTTATTAGAGAGCAAGAAGGTTCCGAAAAGCCTATTTACCTCGGTAATGATGTATGGTTAGGCTGTAATGTAGTGGTGCTAAAAGGAGTTATAATTGGTGATGGCGCAGTCATAGCTGCAGGTTCTGTAGTAACAAAATCTATTCCAGCAAACGAAATTTGGGCAGGAGTACCAGCTCGAAAAATTGGTCAACGAGGCACATGAAAATTGCTTTCCTCTGTGGTTCACTTGAACCTGGTCGAGATGGTGTAGGAGATTATGTACGCCAACTGGCTTTAGAACTACGGCGTCAAGGTCAGCAAACAGTTGCAATTGCACTAAAAGACCAGTATATCACCGAAGTAGTTGTGTTACCCCTGCTACTCATAAAAGAAGCATTGCCAGTACTAAGACTTCCAGCTAAATGGCCCGCTTTCCGTCGCTTCCGGCAAGCACATCAATGGTTGGAAGAATTTCAACCTAGTTGGATTAGCATACAATTTGTACCATACTCCTTTCATCAAAAGGGCTTACCAGTTACACTAGGTGAAAAAATAATACGATTAGCTCACAACCGGCAAATACATTTGATGATGCATGAATGTTGGATAGGAAATGAGCCTGGAACAACATTAAAACGGCAGCTAATATCGTGTTTGCAAAAAAAATTAATAAACCGGCTTATTAGCTATATCCATCCATCAGTTATTCATACACATCTTCCAGTTTATCAAGCTAGCTTACAACGATTAGGATGGCATGCATTACCTTTACCACTGTTTTCAAATATTCCAGTTTCACAAAATCCACTATTAGAAACAGAAACTAGTCAGAGAATTTTTCGCATTGGGATTTTTAGTCAAATTAGCTTTAACAGTCCTTTTATCACCTTTCTTATAGCCTTTATTACACAGCTTATTCAATACCCACATAGTTATCAAATAGAAATTTTACTTATTGGCGGCGAACCTGCCAAAATGAGCGTTATAAAATCCGAGCTCGAAATTATCCTTAACTTACGCGGACAAGTGCGCTACACAGGTTTTATAGAGCCTATTAAGTTATCTGATGCTTTACAAGGATGTCAATTAGGCATTACCACTGTGCCTCGTAATGGTTTGGGTAAAAGCGGTAGTGTTGCTGCTTTCCTCGCCCACGGCATTCCTGTAGCAGCTCCTTATATACATCCAGAAGCAATATCTACTGATATTGGTTTTTTTTCTGCAAACTTGCGTTCAGCTATCTTAACAGAGCCAGATATTGCATCTTATCAGAATACGAAAATAGCTGCTCAAAAAGCAAAAAATATAATTACACTTTCTAAGATTGCTCGCACTTTCTTAATAGATATATCAAACAAATAATCAAACCCTTATTAAAAAGCAATAATAATGAACACGATTCATTGTATGTATCAAAATAATACTAATATAGATTATCTGTTTTATGATGAAGCATTTATTTGCATGATCTAATATCAACTTAGTTAAATGCAATGCAAAGTATCACTATTAATCCATAACACCTAATCGCAATTACATTTCATTTAATTAAAAAAACAAAGATATTGATATTTTATTAATACCAATAATTAATGCGATTAGGATGCAGCATAAATCAAATCTACTTATACAAAACATTCAAACTGTGATAAAGGCTTAACCTGTAATATGAATAACATAAGCGTAGATATTGCTATCATCATTAACTCATACAACCGCTTTGCACTTTTACAAGAATGTTTACAAGCATTAGAACGCTGGGTTATTCATTCGGAATTTAAGGATAGGTGTGCAGTAGTAATTTATGAAGCTGGCTCATCTGATGGCAGTATCGAATGGCTACAAAATAATGCCCAAGAGCTAAGTTTTCCAATTAAACTTATTCTTCCTAAAGCGACAGAAGACACGTCTTTTGCTGCCGGGCTCAATAAAGGAGTAATACATGCTGAAATCCAGTTTCCAAATCTTAAGTATCTACTTTTTTACGAAACTGACAATCAAATTCTTAGTAAGAATCCACTTACAAATGCTTTATTCCAGCTTGAACTTCAAAAAAATTTAGGTGCCTGTGGATTTACTGTTCGTCAAATCAATGGAAAGCCAGCAGGAATAGGGCAACCATTTCCAACGCTATTCAATTTTGCTATAGGCAAAAACTTGGTTCATCGCTTTCAATTAGAAGCTATTCCCTACCAATGGATGAAAGGCATTAACGGAGTAGAATTTAGTGAGGTTGACGTAGTGTATACTAGTCCTTTAGTAGTCAAATTAGTGGCTTGGAAAGAATCTGGCGGCCTTGATAGCGAGCGCTTTCCTTTTTCGGATTGCGATATAGATTGGGCTCGCCGTTTACGCAACTTAGGGTGGCGAATGGGAGTTGTTCGTTCAAATGATGTCATCCATGACAATCAAGATGCCCTATCAACTTGGTCAAAATCAAGAGCTATTCAAAATAATAGGGGTCGTTTGCGATACTTCCAGCGTCACCGGCCCATAGGAATTTACATAGTTTGGCCATTTCCTTTAATGCTACGCCACTTAATCGAGTTGATAAGCGTCAAGTTGACGGTAAAAGATCCTGAACGCCGGCTCAAATTATCAAAACAATTTCTGGAGTTATTAAAATCTTGTTTTCGCAAGTATGAATCTACTTAGTAATTTTATAGATATGCTTCACCGTTAATTCACAACTTAATTAATGAGGACAAAGCAGATTCGTCTTATTTCGGGAGAAACTAGCGTTGTGCTCGATACCTTACGCTTAGGGTCATCACTGACGGTATTCTATATTCATGCCCGTGAGATGTGGTTCCCTAATCTTGTCTTGCCACCTGAGGCACCTGGTAATATGGCGCATGCGGCAGTGGTCATCTTTTTCGTTTTATCAGGTTATGTTATTGCTCACACAACTACGAGTAACAACCGCGGGCCAAAGCATTATGCTCTAGCCCGCTTAAGTAGACTTACTTCTGTAGTATGGCCGGCTTTGCTCATCACTGCTATTACAGAATTTATATTGACACAGTTGGCTCCCGCTATAGCAGCTGCTCATAGCCGCGGACTGGCTTTACCGCGCTACTTATTAGCAGGTAGTTTTCTGAACGAAATCTGGTTTATTTCAGCCACTCCACCTATAAATGTACCTTTATGGTCATTAGGATTCGAATTTTGGTATTATACTATTTTTGGGCTTTGGTTTTATCGCCCAGCTAGCTTAAAAAGACTATCATTGCTTTTAGTTGCCTGTCTAATTGCCGGGCCTAAAATATTGCTCATGATGCCTTTATGGTTAGCAGGCGTTATAGCTTATAAGCTAGCTCGTCCACAGCTTTCATCTGCAATTTCTTGGTTATTTGTGTCACTAAGTTTACTAATCGCATATTTACTAGTACTCTATATATCCCCTTTTCCTTTTGCTATTGGGCAAGCTCCACTATTTTTTGCTGGACAGTTCCTAACTGATTGGATAATAGGCCTATTCATTGCACTGGCATTATGGCTTTTACCTACTGCTACTATAAAGTATCCACAATCCCTTTGGATAAAAAAAGTTCGTCAAGTAGCTGACCTAACTTTTCCACTTTATGTCTTGCATTACCCACTGCTAATATTGTGGCAAGGAATTTTTGGTTTGCATCTTTATGAGAAGTGGCAGTTGGCCCAGGCACTGATTGCTGTGGCTCTTACGACAGCAATTTTAGGGACAATAATGGAAAAGCAACGCTCTGGTTGGGCAATCTTTTTTGCTCAATTAATCAATAAGACTTTACCAATCAAACTTAGAAAGCATAGCATTAGCCACAAACATTAAGTATATATTACATGATACATAATTTATTGGTATAATTTTTAAAATAAAAACACTATAATAAGTATTTATCACGCATCCCCAGTATAGGTAAATGCCCAAATGAGGATACTTTTTTTATCTCACGTTTTTTCACCTGCCATTGGTGGTATTGAAGCTAGTTCTGAGTTTTTAGCCGGTGCGTTTGCTAATGCAGGATATGATGTACGCTTAATGACAATGACAGCTGGTGAAAACCTGGCACTTCCCTACTCTATTATTCGTCAGCCATCGATAACAGAAATGTTAAAGCAACATGCTTGGGCAGACATAATCTATGAAAACAACCCCTGCCTACGCTTGGGCTGGCCTAAGCTTCTTTGGAACAAGCCATCTATTATCACACTGCATACTTGGATTGGACGAATTGACGGTACTATTGCCTTAGTGGACAAATTAAAATTTTGTTGGCTAGCACAGGCTAAAAAAGTTATTACTGTTAGTAAAGCATTGCAGCAAAGATGTTGGCCTGCAGCCACCATTATTGGCAATTCTTATGATGAGCAGTTATTCAGGCGGCGGCCAGTGGTCCGGAACAACGACTTCGTCTTTCTAGGCCGCCTGGTTTCCGACAAGGGTGTTGAATTAGCCATTAAAGCTTTTAATGAAGTCGTATTCAGTAAGCCTCTTGCTGGATTAGAAGAAGCTACTTTAACCATTATCGGAGCTGGTCCAGATCGTGAGCAATTAGAGCACTTGGCAGCAAGTTTACCTGACCCAAGCCGCGTCCGCTTTTTAGGAATACTAAAGGGCGAAGACTTAGTAGCAGAACTGAATCGACATGCTTTTCAGTTTATTCCTTCTACTTGGGAAGAGCCGTTTGGCATTGTTGCTTTAGAAGGTATTGCCTGCGGCTTAATTCCAATTGCCTCTAATGGTGGTGGTTTGCCCGATGCCGTTGGGATGGCAGGAGTTACTTTTGAGCGTGGTCAGTTGGCTTCCTTGGTTGAAGTAACAACCGAATTGTTGCAGAACACGGAACAGCAAGTGCGTTGTCTAGCTGCTGCGCCTAATCATCTGGCTTCATTCAGCTCTAAGACAATTATTAAAAAATTTGTGAACATATTAGAAGCTACTGGGGAAAACCGGTGAATCTGCTGCTTCATTTTGGCCATTACCTCGCCTGTTTAACTATAGTTAGTTTGTTATACACTAAGTGAATATTTTAATCCACCATCCTACTGGTAATGCAAATGTTAGGGCCGCTGTGTCGGGGCTATCACAAGCAGATATGCTAGCCGGATTTTACACTTCCATTGCTACATTTCCTGGTAGCATCCTACATGGGCTCAGCGCTTGGTCACCTTTAGCCGAACTAAACCGCCGGCGCTTTGATGAAGCTTTGCGCTCAAAGACTAAGACGTGGCCTTGGCGAGAAATTGGCCGCCTAACAGCCACCAAAGCTGGCTTACCTAGCTTAACAAAACATGAATCCGGATTTTTTAGCGTCGATTCGGTTTATCGTAGTCTTGACCGCCACGTAGCAGCCAGCCTAGGCCAAGCGGCAAAACGAGGCACCACGGCAGTATACGCCTATGAGGATGGAGCTGCCACCTCTTTTCGTAGAGCCAAACAACTGGGATTGCAATGCTTCTACGACTTACCCATCGGCTATTGGCGGGCGGCCAAGCGACTATTAGAACCGGAGCGCGAGCGCTGGCCTGAATGGGTATCTACACTGGGGGGTTTCAAGGACTCAATAGCTAAGCTCGCTCGCAAGGACGAAGAACTACGCTTAGCTAATCGTATTTTAGTAGCTAGCCAATTCACGGCAAATACTCTCCGAGACTTCCCTGGGCTTTTGGCACCCATTGAAGTAATTCCCTACGGGTTTCCGAGCGTAGCCGAAACCCGGCAGTATATAAGCGTTGGCCGCGGTCGGCCTCTAAAGCTGTTGTTTGTGGGAGGCCTCTCGCAGCGCAAAGGTATCGCTGATTTATTTGCGGCAGTGAAAGCGCTTGGTTCACACGTTGAGCTAACAGTTGTGGGAGGCAAGACTACAAACAACTGTCTGGCTCTTGATGCCGCGCTGACTCGCCATCAGTGGATTCCAAGCCTGCCCCACGCTTCCATTCTAAGCTTGATGCGCGAGCACGATGTACTGGTATTTCCCTCTCTTTTTGAAGGATTTGGTTTAGTAATTACCGAAGCCATGTCACAGGGTACACCAGTCATTACCACCGAGCGCACTGCTGGTCCCGACCTAATTACTCACGGCCAAAATGGCTGGCTAATTGAGGCTGGCTCGACGCCAGCGCTCCAAGCAGCAATTGAAGAGTTACTATACCGACCAGCGGCTATAACTGAAGCTGGACAAGCTGCCCGGGAAACGGCGCGTTGCCGTCCTTGGTCAATTTATGGCCAAGAACTAGCCCACGCCCTCGCTCAGTAGCTTATCGCTACCCCTTGGTTTATCTTCCGTTATCTTTTTTATAACCTATGAGCTCAAACCTATTAAGTATAACGAATAATAGCTCCGGGCGGGTGAGCAATACCATTCCTAAACCAACCTCTTTAGCTATTGATTCTACCACCCGCTGGCTTAAGCGAGGCATTTGGGCTTATTTTTTCTTGGTAATTTTTGAAGGAGCCTTGCGCAAATGGTTCGTTCCGGCCTTAGCCACTCCTTTGCTCATCGTTCGGGACCCTATTGCTCTATGGTTAATTGTTGTAGCCTGGAACCGACGACTACTGCCCTCTACCCCTTACCTAATAGGTATGACGCTAATTGCCGTAATCGGGATATTTACGGCCACCTTACTGGGACATGGCAACCTATTGGTAGCCTTATTTGGCGCTCGTCCCATGCTACTGCATTTTCCCTTGATTTTCGTTATGGGATGCCTCTTCACTCGGGAAGACGTCATCGCAATGGGACAAGCTACACTTTGGATTTCTTTACCGATGGTTGTGCTCATCGCGTTTCAATTTTATAGTCCGCAATCGGCTTGGGTAAATCAAGGAGTAGGTGGAGATACTTCAGGAGCAGGCTTTAGTGGGGCAATGGGCTATTTCCGCCCACCCGGCACTTTCTCCTTTACCAATGGAACATCTTCCTTCTTTAGTTTTGTCGCACCGTTCGTCTTTTACTTTTGGCTTAATAAAAAGCTGATTAACAAGTTTTTGCTCATTGCAGCTACGGTAGCCTTATTATTCTCTATTCCCTTATCTATCAGCCGGGGGCTATTTTTTCAGGTAGCAATATCATTTCTTTTTGTGCTCGTAGCCAGCGCCCGCAAGCCTGAATATTTAGGTCGAATGGTTCTTGGAGTAATAGGTGGGTTTCTAGTGCTGACCTTACTAAGTGGCACAGAAACATTTGGCACTGCAATGGCGGCTTTTACTGACCGGTTTGAAAATGCCAACGAGAGTGAAGGTGGCTTGGTAGAAGGTGTCTTTTTGGACCGATACTTAGGCGGCTTTCTAGGGTCACTACTTGGCTCGGCCAGCGTACCTTTTTTTGGTTTTGGATTAGGCATGGGCACCAATGTTGGCGCAATGCTGCTAACAGGGTCTCGTACTTTCTTAATCGCCGAGGGCGAATGGGGTCGTATTATTGGTGAGCTAGGCCCGATAATGGGGCTGAGCGTAGTCTTTATTCGAGTGGCTCTCACTGCCAAAATTTTTATGGCTTGCTATCGTAAGCTTGCGCAAGCAGACTTACTCCCGTGGATGCTGCTAAGCTATGGTTTAATTACACTATCGCAAGGTGGCTGGGGACAGCCTACTTCCCTTGGCTTTTTCACTTTAATTGGAGGTTTAATACTGGCATCACTACGCAGGCCAGGAATTCTGTCAAACAAGGTTAATCACATTAGCACACACGCCTCGCAACTGCATAATAATTGACCGCAATAGGACCTAGACCTTGCCCAGCCTTCTTGATAATGCAGTTTTTTATTCTGTAGACCCTAGGGGGGGTGAGAATTTTGCCAATAATTTCTGCTCTTCTATAGTAGCGGGAAATGACTTACCAGACCAGTAGCCAGACCTTAAAGCAAGCAGTGGAAAGTATAGTCCTCAGGATGGCAAATAGACAATCATTGTCATTCCTTATAGTTAAGCTAACTTTGAAATGAGCTTTCTCCTTTTGAAAAGGCTATATTGCTTAGCTCATCTGTAGAAGATAGTATTGCCATATTTGGTGCTTTCGTCCTCTCCACCGGCCGTTTATGCATATTGTTTTCTTCGCGCATCCTACCTTTCTGAGACATCAAAGTATGCCTCGCTTTGCGCAAATGCTGGTGGAAGGAATGCAAGCGCGGGGGCATCAGGTAGAGTTATGGTCGCCGGCAGCACATTTAGTTCGGCTGCCGGCGCCAGCCTTTTTAAAAAAATGGTTTGGTTACATAGACCAATATGCCATATTTCCGGCAACTATTCGGCGGCGCTTGAAAGCTTGGGCACCTAACACGCTCTTCGTTTTCACCGACCATGCCCTAGGGCCTTGGGTACCCTTAATTGGGCAGCGGCCGCACGTAATCCACTGCCACGATTTTCTAGCTCAATTCGCCGCGCTAAATAAGATTCCAGAGTCGGTGACCGGATGGACTGGTAAGCAGTACCAGGCATACATTCGTCGAGGCTATATTCGTGGGCAAAATTTCATCTCTGTTTCCAAAAGGACGCAACACGACCTTCACCAGTTTTTGTCAGTCCGCCCGCACCGCTCAGAAGTCGTGTATAATGGCTTCAATCAAATAGTTGAAGTTTTGGACCCAACCCAAGCACGGGCTCGGCTAGGTGAACATACAGGGTTGGACCTGGAACTCGGCTACTTGCTGCATGTAGGCGGCAATCAGTGGTATAAAAACCGGCGTGGGGTAATAGAGCTATACAATGCCTGGCGTTCCCTAGGCCAGATATCATTGCCATTGCTTCTAATTGGCACTGCGCCTGATGCGGCGCTTCAGCAAACTCATGGTCAGTCTCCCTACGCGTCAGATATTCACCTGTTGACGGGAGTTGAGGACCAACTGGTGCGCTGGGCCTACAGTGGTGCTACCGTTTTAGTATTTCCTTCCCTGGCTGAAGGTTTTGGCTGGCCCATTGCGGAGGCGATGGCCGCTGGCTGCCCAGTCATCACTACCCAAGAAGCTCCTATGACAGAAGTGGGAGCCACTGCCGCTTTCTACATTTCTCGCCGCCCAGCTACCGATGAGGCTGCTGATTGGGCGACGGCGGGTGCTCAAGTTATACAACAAGTAATAGAATTGGCTTCCCCCGCGCGGCAAACCGTAGTGGCTGCCGGCTTAGTTAATGCCTGCCGGTTTGAAACTACTAAGGCACTAAATCGAATTGAAGAGATTTATCAGGAAATTATCCAATCGTTTGAAGCGGCATGAAACTCCTGCATGTTACTTCCGGGATGAACCCTGCGCTCGGTGGTGTAAGTCAAGCCGTTCGCACAATTATTAAAGGCTTAACTATTACAGGTGTTTATAATGAAGTAGTCAGCCTAGACTCCCCAGATGCATCTTGGAATCAAACTGCTCCCTTTGTAACTCACGCCCTAGGCCCTAGCTGGGGACCTTGGCAGTACAGTTCAAAACTCATTCCCTGGTTGCTTAAAAACCTCGCTCGCTTCGATGCAGTCATTTTACACGGCTTATGGCTTTATCATGGTTACGCACTGTACCGAGTACTCCAACGCCTTCCGAATGCTACCTTAAATAAAGCTCCGCGTCCCAAGTTTTTTGCAATGCCTCATGGTATGCTGGACCCCTATTTTCAGCGAACTGCAAGCCGTAAGGTTAAAGCCTTACGCAATCGAATTTATTGGCACTTCATTGAAGCAACGATTATTAATAATGCCGATGGAATACTTTTCACCTGTGAGACCGAGCGGTTGCTAGCTCGCGAACCATTTGTACCTTATCACCCACAACGTGAGTTGGTAGTAGGGCTAGGGGTAGAAGAGCCTTCCGCCTACACTGCCGCTATGCAAGAAGCCTTCTTAGCGAAATGTATCGAATTAAAAGACCGACCTTATTTACTTTTTCTTAGCCGCATCCACGAGAAAAAAGGGGTTGATTTATTGCTACAGGCCTATGCTCAATTAATTCATTCAATCGCTTTAATGGCTACTCCTACCCGACAGCAGTTCAGAGAAGAATTGCCAGCACCTCTGCTCAAAGTTCCAGCACTTGTCATTGCTGGTCCAGGCATAGAAACTACATATGGACAACGAATACGCAAACTTGCTGCTGAGTTACAAGAGTCGGTTGGCGCTGATATATTCTTCCCTGGTATGCTTTCTGGTGATGCTAAATGGGGAGCTTTTTATGGTTGTGAAGCATTTATACTTCCAAGTCATCAGGAAAACTTTGGAATTGCTATAGTGGAAGCACTAGCATGCAGTAAACCCGCACTCATATCTAATCAAGTGAATATTTGGAGAGAGATTGAAGCCACAGGTAGTGGAATAGTAGCTGACGATACACTAATGGGTGTACGACTATTATTAGAAAAATGGTGTAGTCTAACAACTTTAGAAAAACAGTCGAAAGCGAGACAAGCCCGCACAACCTACCACGATTATTTTGCAATAGAACCAACTACAAAAAAAATCTCTTTAGCCCTACAAAAAATTTAATCTTAAAAAAAAGTGTATATACAATCCGATACAATTTTATAGTTTAATTTTTTATAAAAAGCTTTAATGTATAACCAAGACACATTCGGAGCACCTGCTTTCAACTTAAAAAATCGACTTGCTAGAATAGCCTGGAACATTACATCTATTTTCTTTTTTCAACTATCACCCATTCCGATGCATAGCTGGAGGGCATTTGTTTTGCGCTGTTTTGGAGCTAAAGTAGGTAAAGGTGTTAAAGTTTATCCGAAAGCTAAAATATGGGCTCCTTGGAACCTGCAACTTGACGACGAATGCGCTATTGCAAATGGGGTCATTTTATATTCGCAAGGTAAAATTACTATCGGCCGCAGAAGTATAATTTCGCAAGGTGCTCATTTAGTTACTGGCACTCATGATTATACTAAAAGCGGATTCCCGTTATTTACTAAACCTATTTATATTAAAGAAAATGTGTGGGTAGCTGCTGAAGCATTCATCCATCCTGGAATCACTATAAATGAAGGTTGTGTTATTGGTGCTAGATCAGTTGTCAATAAAGATATGCCAGCGTGGATGGTGTGTTCAGGTCATCCGTGCCAACAAGTAAAAAGAAGACATTTAGTATAAGTATAATTATTTACTTTATAGACTCTGCGTAATTACTTGTTCTTTCTAAACATGATTATAGATTACAATGATGCATCAGTTTCACAAATCCATAAATGCGACATTTGCATTGTTGGAAGTGGCGCAGCTGCCTTAGCTTTTTTGACCAAGTTTTATGAGACTTCTCATCAAATCATAGTTTTAGAAGCCGGCGGAGAGGAAATCACTACGCAAAATCAAGAAATATACAATACATCGAATGTGTTTCATCCCTTACCAGGGGCGAAAGAAGGCCGGTTTCGTGTATTTGGAGGTTCAACTACGAAGTGGGGAGGGCAATCATTACCCTTAGATCCCATTGATTTTGCAAAACGGGATTGGGTCCCATCAAGCGGTTGGCCAATACCATACGAAGAAGTTGCAAAATACTATCCAGCAGTTGATACTTTCCTAGGATTAGAACTTAACAGCTACGAATCCAATATATTTGATTTACTCCAAACAAAAGAATTTAAAAAAACAAATGATTTAAAGTTCAAGTTTTCAAAATGGAGTCCTAAACCTAATTTGCGTGAGGAATACAGAAAAAAAATAAGTACATCAACCAATGTCAAATTAATTCAAAACGCGAATTTAATTGCTATAAATTTATCGGAAAATAACAAAAAGGTCGAGTCTATATCGATTACTAATTTTCTTCATAAGAAAGGAACATTAGAAGCAACTATATACATTCTTGCATGCGGAGGAATCGAAAATGCGCGACTATTATTAGCTTCGAATCATCAAAATAGCAAAGGCATAGGTAACAATTATGATATAGTAGGTCGCTACCTTCAAGATCATCCTAATTCATACATTGGAAACATTAAAAATTCAACTTCTAATACTCAAAAATATTTCAATTATTTTTTCATTAATAAGACCAGGTATTTACCTCGCTTTATTCTTTCGGAGAGATTTCAGACAACTCATCAAGTTTTAAATGCTAGCGCGTCCATTCTGTTTTTTCCTCAAGAAAATGATGTTTTTTCTAAGGTATTAGAAATTTACAGAAAACAGGTAAGAGGCACTATTACCATAAATGATATAGTGACGTTTATGCAGATAGGAAGGCAAGTAAATCAATTAATTAGACCTGCAATATCAATGCTTTTTCATAAAAAAGTATTTACTCCAAACCCTTCTGTTAAATTAAATTTAATGATTGAAAACCCACCAGAGTGGACAAACCGCGTAAAACTAAGCAAAGAGTATGATGCATTGGGAACACCAATTGCTATAATCGAGTGGAAAATTAATGAGCAAGTAAAACATACATTAGATAGTTGTGCTAAACTGTTTGCAGAATATTTCCCTTACCTGAATGTTGGAGATTTGCAATTAGAAGAATGGTTGGATTCAGCAGATTGGTCTACTAGAATTAAGGATGCTTATCACCACATTGGCACAACTAGAATGAGTAATTCACAAAAGGACGGAGTTGTGGATGCTAATTGCAAAATATTTGGATTAGAAAATCTATATATAGCTGGAAGCTCAGTGTTTCCCACTAGTGGGCATTCAAATCCAACTTCTACTATAATTGCGTTAACTTTTCGCTTATCTGAACATATCAAAGCAATTTTAACATGCTAGATTTAGATATATTAACTAATTCTAAAATGGTTGGTATTGGATGCTCAACTTTTGGGGGAAGCAATAGTAAAACAGTAGCTAATTTAGCTTTAAATTATGCATATGAACAAGGTATTATCTACTTTGATGTTGCTCGGTCTTACGGATATGGTACAGCGGAATCAATAATTGGAAAATTTGCTGCTGATAAACGAGGAAAAATATTTATTGCCTCTAAGTTTGGAATCTTACCACCTCCTTCTTTTCCTTTCAAAAGTACTTTATTAGCAGGGATAAGGTCGATTCGGATGTTACCAACCATTCAACAATCATTAAAAAAAGCATCTGCTAAATCTCTTACAAAACACGTATTTTCACCTCAATTGGCCGAAAAATCTTTAAATAAAAGCTTAAAGGAATTAAAAACAAATTATATCGATGTATTCTTACTCCACGAAAGTAATTTAGATGATGTGCTTCGCGATGATATTAAATACGTACTTGAAAAGGCCAAAGAAAAAGGCAAGATTCGGAGTTGGGGAGGAACTTTCTACGGTAGACAAGATGCACAAATAGCCATTGAGAAGAGAAGCTTAGATGTTGTACAGCTTTCCTTCGGATTAGACAATAAATATTCTTTACTGACAAACCAAAAGGATAATCGGATCCAAATTATTTATTCTATACTAAACTATGCAAAGAACACAAATTCTGCTCAATCAAGTAATATACTTGCACATATTATAAACATTTTTCCTCAATTGAAGGCACTTAAGAATATCAAAGAATTATTACTATTTGTCGCGTTTCATTCTTTACCCCGTGGCGTAATATTATTATCCATGTCTAAACCTGAACACATAGACCGTAATAAATTGATCTGCCAGACATCTATTTTAACTAATGACGAACTTTCAAGAGTTATATATATATTGAGACAGTATTTTACTCAATTTTGAAAGCTATTCTACTCATGTAATTTGCACACAATATTTTATGCTTGACCTGACTATTGCTATTCCAGTACGCAACGAAGAAAAAAATTTATTAGGTTGCCTCCAAGCTATTGGCACTGATTTAGCTCGTCAAGTGGTCATTATTGATTCAGGCAGTACTGATAAAACAATAGAAATTGCTAGCAGTTGGGGAGCTGACGTAGTAAACTTTAACTGGAATGGAAAATTTCCAAAGAAACGAAATTGGTTTTTAAAAAACTATCCACTTAACACCAAGTGGATATTTTTTTTAGATGCAGACGAGTATCTAACTCCAGAGTTTAAAATCGAGTTGTGTAGAGCTTTAACAAATAGCAATAATATCGGATATTGGTTAAATTATACTGTATATTTCCTGGGTAAGCAGCTAAAAGGAGGTTATCCTTTGCGTAAATTGGCTCTCTTCCAAGTGGGAGCTGGTGAATATGAGCAGATTGACGAACAGCAATGGAGTCAATTAGACATGGAAGTACATGAACATCCTATTCTAATTGGTAGCTTAGGAAATATTCGCAGTAAAATTGATCACCAGGATTTCAGAGGCATATCGCATTACGTTCTCAAACATAATGAATATGCTAGGTGGGAGACTGAGCGTTTCTTGAACAAAATTAGCTCGACCATTCCAAATCAATGGAATTGGAAGCAAAAATTAAAATATCTTACAATGCGCAGTGTTCTTATTGGACCAATATATTTCTTTGGTAGCTATTTCATTTTAGGTGGTTTTCGAGATGGTAGCCGAGGTTTAGCTTTTGCTATTTTAAAAATGGCATATTTTACTCAAGTATATTGTAGAATAAAGGAAAAAGATATTTAATTATTTAGATTAATTCTAATCAAGAACATTGTTACTAATGAAAAAGAGAGTTTTATTGATAGGTTATAATTTTCATCCTGAACTCACTGGAATTGGTAAGTACAGCGGAGAAATGATGTATTGGCTAGCTAATAATGGGTACGACTGCAGTGTCATCACAAGTTATCCGTATTATCCGCATTGGAAAATACAGCATCCTTATACTAAACAACGTTTCTGGTATAAAACAGAGCGTGAGCAATTTCAATCAGGGGGTAGATTAACGATTTATCGCTGTCCCATGTATGTACCAGCTAAACCTTCTGGGCTTAAAAGAATATTATCTGATTTTTCCTTTTTAGCCACTGCCATTTGTAAGGTAATACAGTTAATATCACACTCAAAATTTGATTTTGTATGTGTAGTTGCGCCTTCTTTTCAATTTGGCTTACTAGGAATTTTATACAAAAAGTTTCGCAAATCGGAATTTCTATATCATATTCAAGATATGCAAATAGAAGCTGCCAGAGAATTACAACTAATAAAATCAAAACAGTTGATAAATTTTTTATTCAAAATAGAAAAATATATATTTGATAAAGCCGATAATATAAGCAGTATATCTTTAACTATGACTCAAAAAATACAAAGTAAAGCAAATAAAAAAATTATTATTTTTCCTAATTGGGTAGATACAAAAATATTTTATCCAATAAAAAATCGTGCTGTTTTGAAAGAAAAATTTGGTTTTAATTCTTTTGATAAAATTATATTATATTCTGGCGCAATCGGTGAAAAACAAGGCCTAGATGCCATATTAAAATCTGCGCAAATATATAAAAATCAAAAAAATTTAAAATTCATTATATGTGGTTCTGGTCCTTATAAACAAAAATTACATATCATAGCAAATAGTTTAAATTTATCAAACGTTGTTTTTTTTCCTTTGCAGCCTTTTGACAAATTTAACGAATTTTTAAATATAGCGGACGTACATTTAGTAATTCAAAAAGCAACTGCCAGTGATTTAGTAATGCCTTCTAAACTTACTACGATTTTGGCAGTAGGCGGATTAGCTCTGATAACAGCTGATAAGCAATCTGATTTATATTCTTTGATAACTCAGTTCAATATGGGTTTAGTAGTAGAACCAGAGAATCAAGAAGCATTGAATAATGCTATAATACAAGCTATTGCAAATGATAAGCAAATCTTAATGAATAATGCTCGTACTTATGCTGAAGATTTTCTTTCTATAGATAGTGTTATGCAGAAATTCAAGAGAGATATTAACTTATAAATTAGATTATTTACCGATAGTCAATGTATCGGCTCAAAGGTTAAAAAAGCTGGTCCAACTAGCTGTGCTGACTTACTGATATTACCCTTCAAAGTTGTTCGTGGTTTGCACATCGGCCGCTGTGTAGTCGCAGGTAGTTTTCCAATGCATCGCAACCATACTTCAAACACATATTAAAACCTTCCGTTTTTCAACGGGACTTATCGTTTCATTCAAGTGTCTATAAACGAAAAGCCCCACCAGCGCACTGCTAGCGGGGCTTTCTACTTTATAATAACCCTAGGGCCTACACCGTCGGCAGTTCCACGTTCTCGAAGTGCACGGCGCCGTCCTCCAGCACCGCCTCAACAACGGCATCCTTGCTCACTTTGCCGGAGAGAATCTCCTTGCTCAGTTCGTTCAGAATGACGCGCTGCAACACGCGCTTGAGCGGGCGGGCGCCGAACTGCGGGTCGAAGCCCTGCTCGCCGAGGTAATCGAGCACCTCGTCGGTGGCTTCGAGGCTGATGCCGGCTTCGGCCAGGCGCTGCTGGATTTGCTTGAACTGGATATCGACAATCTTGCGGATTTCCTTGCGCTTGAGGGGCTGGAACATCACGATTTCGTCGATGCGGTTCAGGAACTCGGGGCGCATGTGCTGGCGCAGGCGCTCTACTACTTCGTCGCGGGTGCGGTCCACGATTTCCTCGACTTCCATCGGATTGTGCTCATCCAAGTGCTTGAAGTTCTTTTGGATGATGTCGGCCCCCGTGTTCGAGGTCATGATGATGATGGTGTTCTTGAAGTTCGCCACCCGGCCTTTGTTGTCGGTGAGGCGGCCATCGTCGAGCACTTGCAGCAGGATGTTGAACACGTCGGGGTGCGCTTTCTCAATCTCGTCGAGCAGCACCACCGAGTAGGGCTTGCGGCGCACGGCCTCCGTGAGCTGGCCGCCCTCGTCGTAGCCTACGTAGCCGGGAGGCGCCCCGATAAGGCGCGATACGGCGTGGCGCTCCTGAAACTCGCTCATGTCGATGCGCACCATCGCGTTCTCGTCGTTGAACAAATACTCGGCCAGGGCCTTGGCTAGCTCGGTCTTGCCTACCCCGGTGGTACCGAGGAAGATAAACGAACCGATGGGCCGCTTAGGGTCTTGCAAGCCGGCGCGCGAGCGGCGCACGGCATCCGAGATGGCGGCGATGGCTTCGCTCTGGCCGGCTACGCGGCGGCCCAGCTCGGCTTCGAGGCCCAAGAGCTTGTCACGGTCCGATTGCAGCATCTTGCTCAGCGGGATGCCCGTCCACTTGGCCACTACCTCGGCAATGTCCTCGCTAGTCACCACTTCTTGCAGCATGCCGCCGTCGGCCTTGGTGGCGTTGGCTTCGTCCTGCAAGGTTTTTAGGCGCTGCTCAGCTTCTTGGATTTTGCCGTAGCGCAACTCAGCCACGCGGCCGTAGTCGCCCTGGCGCTCGGCCTGCTCGGCTTCGGTCTTGAAGCGCTCGATGTTCTCCTTCTCAGTCTGGATATTGGTCAGCACCAATTTCTCGCCTTCCCACTTGGCTTTCAGCTCGTCGCGCTGGCTGCCTAGGTCGGCCAGCTCCTTGCTCAGCACGGCCTCGCGGTCGTGGTTGTCTTCGCGCCGGATGGCCTCGCGCTCAATCTCTAGTTGCATGATGCGGCGCTGGATTTCGTCGAGCTCCACGGGCATGGAGTTCAGCTCGATGCGCAGCTTAGCGGCGGCCTCGTCCATGAGGTCGATGGCCTTGTCGGGCAGGAAGCGGTCGGTGATGTAGCGGCTGCTCAGCTCCACGGCCGCAATCACGGCGTCGTCGGTGATGCGCACGCCGTGGTGCAGCTCGTATTTCTCCTTGATGCCGCGCAGGATGCTAATGGCGTCGGGCACGCTCGGCTCATCCACCATCACGGCTTGGAAGCGGCGCTCCAGGGCCTTGTCTTTCTCGATGTATTTCTGGTATTCCTTGAGCGTGGTGGCGCCGATGGCGTGCAGCTCGCCGCGGGCCAGGGCCGGCTTGAGCAGGTTGGCGGCGTCCATGGCACCTTCACCCCCGCCGCCGGCCCCAATCAGGGTGTGAATCTCGTCGATGAACAGAATAATCTGGCCCTCGGCGTCGGTCACTTCCTTGATAACGGCCTTGAGGCGCTCCTCAAACTCACCCTTGTACTTGGCGCCGGCCACGAGCAGGCCTAGGTCGAGGCTCATCAAGGTTTTGTCTTGCAGGTTCTCGGGCACGTCGCCGGCCACGATGCGCTGGGCCAGGCCCTCGGCGATGGCGGTTTTGCCCACGCCGGGCTCGCCGAGCAGCACGGGGTTATTCTTGGTGCGGCGCGACAAAATCTGGAGCACGCGGCGGATTTCTTCGTCGCGCCCGATAACGGGGTCCATCTTGCCGCTGCGCACGCGCTCGTTCAGGTTGATGGCGTAGCGGTTGAGGCTCTGGTACTGCTCCTCGGCGGTTTGGCTGGTGACCTTGCGGCCCCCGCGCAACTCCTGGATGGCGGCTTTCAGGTCTTTCTCGCTGAAGCCGTTGTCTTTGAGCAGGCTAGCCACGCTGTCTTTGCCGCCCAGGATGCCCAGCAGCAGGTGCTCGACGGACACGAACTCGTCGCCCATCTCCTTCATCTGGGTGTTGGCGCGCTGCACGGCGTTGGCCGCGTCGTTAGCCAGGTAGGGCGAGCCGCCGCTCACCTTGGGGTAGGCCTGCACGATGGCATCGAGCCGCTGGCCGAGGTTGGCCATGTTGGCGCCCAGTTTCTTTCCTAGGAAGGCCAGAGTATTCTCGTCGTTCTGTAATAAAGCCTTCAGCAGGTGGCCCGTTTCGATGGCCTGCTGCTGGTTGGCTCCGGCAATCTCGGTGGCCTTCTGCACGGCCTCCTGTGCCTTGATGGTGAAGTTTTTAAAGTCCATTGGGTTGCTAAGTTCTCGGTAGGTGCTTCGGGTTAGGAAGATTGTACGAGGGTACTAGCAAACGAGGTGCAGAAGTGCGGAAGCGGACTTTTTGGCTGCAAGAATTAATTCTACTTCAAAAAATACGTCAAATAGTCAACTTGTGCAGGACTCCTAAAATGGAGGCTCCTCCATCATAGCGCTACCACTAACACTCTTAATCTGAGCAAGCAAATTAACTAACTCTTTATCAAGTCTATTCAGTCTATTTTTAACTTCTGTGCTACTTTCTCTTTTATTATGTAATCTTAAACGCATTTGCAAATCCACTAACGAATTTCTGATTTCAACAACACTCACATTTTTAGATAAATAACTTTGTTCAATATTTAGATACTCATTCACGAGAGATGTATAAATTTCATTTGAACTAATCAATAACTCAGATGCAGATAAAACCTTTTGACTAACAAACTTATTAATCAAGTTTTTCATTTGAGAAACTTCCTCACGCAACAATTGCATCTGAGCGTTCTCAGTTTCAGCAGGGTTAAGGTGAGATAATTTAGCTGCTGAAAGAGATAGAAGTTGTATTAATGAATTAATACTACCTGATTCAGGCTTGATGTTAGCAGTCGCAATAATTGCCTCTGCTATCACATCCTGGTCAGTCAAAACTTCCCTGTATTTCAATTCTGGCTTGTAATCAATTGCCCTCAGAGGCGAAATATCGAAAATACGAGGGGTATTTTTTTCTTGTATCAAAACTACAGGCTTATCGAATGCCTGTCTTATACCTAATTCAAATAATACATTGGGATTACGAGAACTTAGGTCACAGATAGCCATAGGAGCATCTAGCAGCCTTTTTAGTATATCAACGTGAATAAGATTCGTTTCTTTTACTTGGTCAGCCCTCGTCGCATAGTATCCTGCTTTAACACAAGCAGGCTCTATTATATCATTGTAGACCCTAGCAAAATGTCCTACTTCATATCCATCAGGGTCTGAAATAGGCATTATAATGAAACATTCTTTTGTTTCATTGCCAGTAATACTTTGTTTACTCTGGGCACCATGTTCTTTAGCCATATTCTGTTAGTGCTTTTAATAGGAAGCTATTCATTTCCTAAACTAGCGTGAGTTTGCAGCTCGTGCCTTTTATAAAAGTAGAGATTATACCTCCACTGACGTGTACATGTAGCGGCAAGCTACGGTAAAACAGCCGTTGATTAAACCAGCGTTAGCGAGCTTGCTGGGCCTGTTGCTCATCCTCATACTCCTGCACCCAATCTTCCAACACGATACCAACCATATCGAAAAAGTGGCGGGTGTTGTGCGTAACCAGCGTTAAGCCGTGCGCCACCACCACGCTGCCAATCAGCATGTCGAATTCGCCTTGTAGGCGACCAATTCGTTTCAGGTGAGCTTTCTGCTGGGCATAGGTTTCCAGCGAATCGGAGATGGGTAAAACCCGTTCATCAAATAGCCGCTGGAACTGGGTGAGGCGCTGCCGATTCGCTAATTGGTGTGTGGGGGAGCTATTAGCTACACCATACAGCAGCTCGGCCACCGTCAATTCGCTCAGAAAGCAAGCCGTGAGGCCGGCACGCTTCAAACGGGCCGCTAGGTCAAACTTGCCGTTGATGATATGAACGCAGATGTTCGTATCGAGCAGGTAAGTAGTCATAAGTCCACCTCGCGGGGAGCGTCGCGGCGGGCACCGTAAATCTGGCTCAGTAGGTCTTCTTCACCTTCCTCCTGCTGCCAGGAGCCAAATACTTGGTCGAGCAGCGCATGTTGCTCTTGCTCCGACAAGGGTTCTTTGTTGCTGAGTAGGTCAGTCGCAGGCGCATCCGTTTTCAGAAAACGAATGGTCATTTCTGGCAAGCTTTGTAACTGCCGCATTACGGAGGCAGCCTGCTCATCCGGAAACTCTAATTCAAGGGCGACTCTCATACAGCTAATATACGTAGGTTGCCTACTCGCCCGCACGCTTCGTACACTTGCTCCTATGAAACCGAACACCCTAGCTGCCTTTTACGACGCGCTTGCCCCGGGTCCTACCTCCGCAGGTGGCGTGGTGCCGCCGCCGGATATGGGGTCAGGCGTGGGGCATTTTAACGTGTTCTCTTTGGCGGACCTGCGCGGGACGCCCCCGATGACGTTTAGCCGGCGCGACTACTACAAAATCACGCTCTGCCGCGGGCTCAGCCAGGTGGAGTGTGCCGACCAGCCCCTGCACGTCGGCGCCAATACCTTGTTTCTGGTGACGCCGCGCGTGCCCTACCGGTGGCTGCCGCTCACCGAAGACTTTGGGGGCTACAGCTGCCTCTTCGACGATGCCTTTCTGCTGCCCGCCCGCCCCGGGGTGGTGCTGGCCGAGCTGCCGATTTTTCAGCCCGGGGCCTACCCGGTGTGGGAGGTGGCCGCGGCTGACTGCGCGGCGGTCGAGGCGATTTTTGAGAAGATGCTGCACGAGCTAGGGTCGGGCTACGCCTACAAGCACGACCTGCTGCGCACTTACCTCTGGGAGCTGATTCACTTGGTGCAGAAGCTGCAACCGGCCCCTACCCCGCTGGCTACCCACAGCGCCGCCGAGCGCGTCGCCACCCAGTTCACGGAGCTGCTGGAGCGGCAGTTTCCGCGCCTCAGCCCGCAGCCGCCGCTGCGCCTGCGCACGGCAGCCGACTACGCCGACCAGCTGGCGGTGCACGTCAACCACCTCAACCGGGTGCTGAAGGAAACGACCGGCCACACCACCACCGCCCTGCTCAGCCGCCGCCTGGCGCAGGAAGCCAAGCTGCTGCTGCGGCAAACCACTTGGAGCGTTTCGGAAGTCGCCGATAGCCTGGGCTTTGCCGACGTGGCGCACTTCTGCACCTTTTTCAAGCGCCACGCCGGGCACACGCCGGGGGAGTTTCGGCGGGCGGCGGGAGTTGGGGTGTAAGGTAGAAACTTAAAACTGTCATGCTGAGCGCAGCGTAGTCGAAGTATCTCTACCGGTGAACTAATTCCTGACGCCAGCAACGAAGCGGTAGAGATGCTTCGACTACGCTCAGCATGACGGGTAGTGCAACATTGTTTGAAATCTAAAACAGATGAGTTGACTGGCGAAGTTTACGCCCTGCCTGCTGCTCGGACCTTTGTGGCGTACTAACCCACCTTCCTACCCTAGGGAGTCCAAACCCACAGGCAACATGGCAAATCAGAAAATTGCGCTAGTCACTGGCGGCAACAAAGGCATCGGCTTCGAGATAGTGCGGGGGCTGGTGCAAGCGGGCTGCCGGGTGTACCTAGGGGCCCGCGAGGCCGCCAGGGGCCAGCAAGCCGTAGCGGACCTGGCCGCTAAAGGTGACGTGCGCTTCCTCGAAGTGGACCTAGCCAACCAGGCGACGCTAACCGCGGCGGCGGCGCACCTGCAACGCGAGGAAGGCCGCCTCGACATCCTGGTCAATAATGCGGGCATCAATGTACCCGGCGATGGCTCGCCTAGCCAGGCCGACGTGCACAGCGTAGCGCAAGTGCTTCAAACCAATTTCCTAGGCACGCTGGCCGTAACCCAGGCATTTTTGCCGCTGGTGAAGCAGGCCGCGGCGGGGCGCATCGTCAACGTGTCCAGTCCGTTGGGCTCGCTTACTATCGTGGGGCAGCACGACTGGGCCCTGTTGGGCTACTCGGCCTCAAAGGCCGCGCTGAACATGCTCACCGTGCAACTGGCCTACGAGCTACGCGATACGGGCATCAAAGTGAACTCAGCCGCGCCCGGCTACACGGCCACCGACCTCAACGGCTTTGCGGGCGCCGATACGCCCGCGCAGGGCGCGGCGGAGGCCATCCGGCTAGCCTTGCTGCCGGCCGACGGGCCGAGCGGCACGATGTCGTCTGCTACCGACGGTATTTTGCCTTGGTAGCTGCTTAATAGTCAAGCACCTTTTAGCAACGCGTTAAGCTGAAATACAGATAGTCGTCTGTATAAGCATTCGTGCGTAAGTAAACAGACAGTTCTACTTATGAATCAATACTTTAAGTCGTAAACGAATGACGCGACTAGCTCTATAGTCTTACCGGTTTTTCTAAAACGCAAGCAGGAGCACCCATTACGAATGCTCCTGCTTGTGGGAAGTCCAGACTAGCCCTAGGGCTGCTAGTTCGGCAAAGGCTTCATGGTGCCATCGGGCCGCGAGCGGGGCTTGGCCATTTTCCGCAGGTTCTTGCGCTCCTGGTGCGTCATGCCGGGGGCGGTTTCGTCGCGGCGCCGAGCCCTAGGGCTACCGCCGGCGCGCATGTCGGGCGTTGCCAAGGGCTGGCTGCCGGGCACGGTACCCGGCGTTACGGGCACGCCGGACGGCGCTACCACGGCCCCGGCCGGGGCTACGGCGCCGGAGGGCAGCACCGTTTGGGCCAGGGCCGCGCTGGCACTGAGCGCCAAGGCGCCCGTTATAAGCAGGAGGTATTTCATAGGGAAAACTGAACTAGCGGTAACAGAAAAGTGTGCGGTGGGCAGCGGCCACAACGTTCCCAGCTAGCTCGGCGGTTGCCGGGCGGGGTGCGCCGGCCAGTTGGGAAGTTAGCTTACGGCAGTCCTAGGGGTTGGTTTGAGGCAAGCCGCCAAATGCTTGCCGCACGGCGCCGCACGAACGCGCCAGCCAACGCAACGAGCATTGCCAGGCGCTGGCACCCCTAAGGCCGGGGCTAGGCAGCCAGCACGTCGCGCACCTTCGTCCACTGTATCTCGGGGTAGCGGTCGTTATCGAGCGGCGCCAGCTTGGGGCGGCCAGTGAACATATTGTGCAAATACTGCATGCCCTGCCAGGGCGGAAATACCTCGCCGGGCGCGGGTGCCAGGCGGCGGGTTACCTTAATCATCAGCTTAAGCAGCCAGAGGCCTCCGGCGCGCAGGCGGCCGAAGCGGTGGCCAGTGGCGGCCCCGGCCGCGGCCTGCAGCTGGCGCACGGTGGCTACCTCGCCGGCCACGCGCAGGTAGCGCGGCGTAGTGGGGTCTAGGGCCGCGGCGGCCGTGAAAGCCGCCGTATCGGCAATGGTGGTGAAGTCGAGCGGCTGGTTGGGCGAGCCCCAGTATAGCACGCGCCGGATTTTGGAAAGCACCACCGGCGCCTGGCCGGTCAGCAAGTCCGTAAACATGCCGTTGAGCACCGAGGTAGCCTGAATAGGGGCCCGGTCGAGGCTGCGGCCGAACTCGCGGCGCAGGTCGAGGTTGCGGTTGGAACCTTCGGGCAGCTTGGTGAAATCGATGGAGTAATCGGAGGGGATGAAGCGGGGCACGCCCGCCGCCACGGCCGCGTCGAGCAGGCGGGTTTGGGTATCCACAATCACGCTGCGCAGGCCCGAGAGCACCGATACCACGCAGGCAGCCCCGGCGCAGGCTTTGGTTAGGGCGGGCACGCTGGTGAAGTCAACTTCCAGAATTTCGGCGCCCCGCGCGCGCAAGGCGTTTATTTCGGGCTTGCGATTGCCGGGACGCACGAGGGCACGCACCTGCGCGCCCCGGTCGAGCAGGTTTAGCGCAATGCGGTGCCCTAGGTCGCCGGTAGCGCCGGCCATTACAATGAGGGTGGGTAGCGGAAGGTTAGCAGGGTGAGCTGCTGAGGGAGAGGCAATTGCCATGAAGCTAAGTGGGCGCCAAAGCGCAAAAGAAATGAAAAGCAGCCAGGCCCTAGGGGGTATTGCCGAGGCGCCCCGCCGATAAGGGGCGCCATACCGGCAAGCGTGACGCGAGCGGGGCTAGGGTCTTTAACGCACAAAACGCCGGGGCGGGGGCCGGTTTTCGGTTATTACTGCGCGGGCTGCGTACACGGCGGAAACCCTTTTCTAGCCTTTGCTATGCCTGCTTTCACCGTTGAACGACTTTCCTTCCAGCACCTCGCGGCCCTCCCTACTGCCTGGCAAGATACTGATTACCTGGCCTTACTGAAGCTACTGGACTACGAGAACCCCGAAGCCATTGCCCCGGCCGAGCTGCGCGAAATGACCCAATTAGCCCTTACCGACCTGGAGCCCGCCGCCGCGGCCGAGGTGGTGCTGGGCTACCTTGCGGGGGAGGAGCTAAAAGCCGGGCAAATCGACCAGCTGGCCCACCAGATGCAAACCGAGAAGCTGTGGGAGGAAAACCCCAATTTCGCGCTGCACAAGAGCTTTTTCAACGCTACGCAGCTGCTTTACGACGCCTACAACGGCAAATTTCCGCACCCGCAGGCCGTAGAGTTTAAGGTGAAGCTCACCGCTGCCGACCCGGCCGACCTTGCGGCGCTCGACGCCGAGCCGGCCGCCACGCTGCTACGCCTGCTGGCCCCCGGCCTATCGGATAGCGCCCTGCTGCACCGCTTGTTTGGCGACCAGCTAGCGGGCGGTGACTTTCCCGAAGCCGCCGCTATCCTGTGGCAGCTAACTCCGAGCGAGCGCACCGCCAGCAGCGTGGTGTATGACGTCGTTAGCTCCGACTACTGGCTGGAGGACTTCAAATTCGCTGACACCTACGAAGTTACCGTGGCAGCCGCTCGCAGCTAGGGGCAGTTAGGGGTAGTCGGCCCCTTTTAGTTTAGTCCGACCTTGCCCTTCATCGACTCGAAGAGCTTAGGCGAATCAAAGCCGATGCCGTGCTTAAACACGATTTCCATTTGGCGCAGCTGCCGAATGTCCTGCTCGGGGTCGCCCTTAATGAGTACCAAATCGGCCTGCTTGCCGGGCTCGATGCTGCCGATGTCGCGGGCGCGCCCCAGGTACTTGGCGCCGTTGAGGGTGCAGATGCTGATGGCTTGCAGCGGGGTGAAGCCCCCTTCCACCAGCAGCTCAATTTCGCGGCGGTTGGCGTAGCCGGCAATGGTGCGGCCCGCGCCGGTGGGGTCGGTGCCGGCCACCAGCAGCCCGCCGGCGTCGTAAAACTGCTTTTCCCAGCCCTGCTCTTTCTTAAACAGCGCCACGCTGGCCGAGTCCTTGCCTTGGCTGTTTTGCCAGGTGGCCGTTTCGCGCTCCTGCAGCTGCGGAATAAGCGCCGCCCCCCAGCACTACCTCGTGGCCCGTATAGGGCTCAAATACGGGTAGCGTAGAGGTTAGCGCTACGCCCTTGCCAACCAAGAACTTGATGAGGCTGGTCATGGCTGGGCTGCTGGCGGGCAGGCGCAGCAAGGCCTGGCGGGCGGCGGGGTAGTCGCAGGCGTCGGCCACGTGGCCGGGCGCAAAATCGGAGCTGGCCATAAAGCCGTGCTCCAGGTTGTCGATGCCCGTTTCGGCGGCCTCGCGGTAGGTAATGGCGCAGAGGTGGCCGGTTACTTTGAAGTGGCGGGCGTGGGCCTCGGCTACCACGGCGGCCAGGTCGGCGCGGGTGGCGTGCATGTACATCTTGAACGAGGTGCAGCCCTTGTCGGCCCAAAATTTGGTGCTGGCCGCGGCATCGGCGGGGCCCTTGATGGTATTCAGGGCCGGAATGTCCATGCCGGGCTCTTCCATGTAGGGCGCCGTCACGTCCATATCGGGCCCAATAAACTTGCCCTCGCCGATGAGGCGCTGAATGGCTAAATCGGTTTGCGGCTCGATGCTGCCCGCCGTGCGGATGGTGGTGGCCCCGCCCGCCAGGTAAGGCCTCGGGAACGAGTACGGCATCTGGGCAATGTTGAAGAGCCCGCCCGCCGGCATGGTGTAGTAGAGGTGCTCATGCAGCATGACCAAGCCCGGAATCAGGGTTTTGCCGGTGCAGCTGATAACCTCGGCCCCGGCGGGCACCTTCACCTTGCTGAGCGGGCCCACCTGCTCAATGCGGCCGTTGCGCAGCAGCACGGTTTGGTGCAGCAGCGCGGGCCGGCCGGTGCCGTCAATCACCTTGGCATCGGTAAGGGCCACGACGGGTGCGCTCACCTTGATGAACTCTCGCACCTGCAGCGTGAACTGCGGCGGCGCGGAGCTGGCGCTGGGCGGGGCAGGCTGGGCTAGCGCGGGCACGGCGGCACCCAGCAGCAGCACCAGCCAATAGAACGTTTTTTTCATGGCTGTCAAGGAGAAAAGCTGCGTAATATCTACCCTGCAGGTTAATTTCCTCGCACGCATCTTACCATCCTGACAGCGCCGCTACGAAGAGCACCTATAAGCGCGCAGCTCTAGGCCCCTACTGCACCAAAAGGCCCCCGACTTATACCAGTCGGGGGCCTTTTGGTGCAGTAGGGGCCTAGGGCTACCGGGTAGCTACGGCGGCCGCGGCTGGGCGGGCAGCAGTGGGCTTGGTCGCGCTCACGCGCCACACGTGGTTGCCGGCATCGTCGGTCACGAGTAGGGCGCCGTCGGGCATCGTCACCACGTCCACCGGGCGCCCGTAAGCCTTGTTAGAGCCGTCGTTGACCAAGAAGCCCGTCAGGAAATCCTCCGGCTTGCCGGCTGGCTGCCCCTTCTGGAAGGGCACGAAGGCCACCTTGTAGCCCGAGAACTGCGAACGGTTCCAGGAGCCGTGCTCGCCCACGAAGGCGCCGTTGTGGTACCTGGCGGGGAAGGCACCTTTGTTGTAGAACGTGAGGCCTAGGGCCGCTACGTGTGCACCCATCGGCACATCGGGCACCAGGGCTTTCTGCACCAGGTCGGGGCGCTCGCCTTTGCGGCGGGGGTCTTCATGCTGGCCGTAGTACGAGTAGGGCCAGCCGTAGAAACCGCCTTCCTGCACGCTCGTGATGTAGTCGGGCACCAGCTCGTCGCCCAACTCGTCGCGCTCGTTCACGGCCACCCACAGCTTGCCCGTGGCGGGATTATAGGCCAGGCCGATGGGGTTGCGCAGGCCGCTGGCGTATAGCTTCTCGCCCGTGCCATCAGGGTTGATTTGCAGGATGTTGGCGCGGCGCACTTCGTTTGCGGGGCCGTGCTCCTGCACGTTCGAGCCCGAGCCCACGGTCACGAAAATATGCTGGCCGTCCTGGCTGGCCAGCAGGTTGCGCGTCCAGTGGTTGTTGTAGCCGCCCTCGGGCAGGTCCAGAATCTTCTGGCCCGGCGCGGTAATCTTGGTGGCGCCCGCCTGGTAGGGAAAGCGCAGCAAGCCGTTGGTATTGGCCACGTAGAAGTAGTTGCCCAGCACCAGCATCCCAAAGGGCTGGTTAAGGCCGGTTAAAAATACCGTGCGGGTTTCGGGCTGGCCGTCGCCGTTCGTATCGCGCAGCAGCGTAATGCGGTTGGCGCTGGTGGGCTGCAGCGAGCGCGACTTGTCGAGGTGCAGGGCGGCGGCAATCTGCTTCTTAGTGCCTTTGGGCAGCGTAGTAGCCTCGGCAATAAACACATCCCCATTGGGCGCCACGTAGGCCCAGCGGGGGCTTTCCAGCTTGTCGGCGTAGGCCGTAACAGTGAAGCCGGCCGGGGCAATGGGCGTTTTCCCGGCGGGCCAGTCAATAATGTCCACCCGGTTGGTTACCGACTTGGTGGCGTAGGGCGCGGGCAGGTGCACCGTTTCGTCCTTGGGGGTAGTTATAGTTTGGGCCGGCGTTTCGGCCTGGGCCTGCTGCTTTTCCTCCTGGCTGGGCCCGCTGCCGCACGCGGCCAGCACGGCCAGGGCCGGCAGTAGCGCTATTTTCTTTGTAGGCATTATAAGTTTCTGGTAATTTATTACTTAGCAGTTTTATTTTCAGTACCGCAGCTTGTCAAATGAAAGCTTAATGAAGCTGCCTCTTTTACCCTTTTTGGCCTGAATTAGTTGCATTTAGCCCCTAGGGGGTAGCGCTTAGCGCAGGCTTTCTGGGCTGAAAGCACAAAAGGCAGGCTCCCAGTCGGGAGCCTGCCTTCTTGCTTGTGCCCTAGGGCCCTACTTACGCTTAACCGGGGCTTTCATCGGTGCTTTGCGCGAGCGCGGGGCCCCAGTGCCGGTGGTTTTCTTGCCGGGTAGCTTCTGGCCCAAGGCGCGAATCTCGGCAATGCTCGGGGCCGGACCGTACTTGGTTTCGGCCGGGTTCGCCTCGCCCGTCAGGTAGGGGTCGTAGTCCACGCGGCGGTTCAGGGCCTGGCCGGCGGCGGTGGCGTTGCTGGCAATGGGCTTGGTTTCGCCGTAGCCGCGAGCTTCCAGGCGCTCGGCCGCAATGCCTTTGTTGAGCAGGTAGCGGCGAGCCGAGGCAGCACGCTCGTAGCTCAGGCGCAGGTTGTAGTTGTCATCGCCTTTGCTGTCGGTGTGGCCGGCAATGCTGAGCGAATAGTCGGGGTACTCGTTGAGGATGCTCACAATCTGGTCGAGCTTCGGATACGAGTCCGAGGTGAGCGTGGCCTTGTTGAAGGCGAAGTGGATATACTTCGTGGCTTCGTTGAGCACCTTGCGCTGCTCGGCCGGAATCTCGGGGCAGCCTTTGTTGCTGGCCGGGCCGGGGCGGTCGGGGCAGCGGTCCTCGTTGTCGGGCACGCCGTCGCCGTCGCGGTCGAGCGGGCAGCCGTTGGCGTCCACTTTCACGCCGCGCGGCGTGTTAGGGCACTTGTCGAGGTAGTCGGCTACGCCGTCGCCGTCCGAGTCAATGGGGCAACCCGTGGCGTCTACTTTCACGCCAGCCGGGGTGTTGGGGCACTTGTCGTCGGCATCGGTCACGCCGTCGCCGTCGGCGTCGGGGCAGCCCTGCAGGGCGGCGATGCCCTTCACGTCGGGGCACTTGTCCTGGTAGTCGGGGATGCCGTCGCCGTCGGTGTCGAGCGGGCAGCCGCTCTCGTCTACCTTCACGCCCTGCGGCGTGTCGGGGCACTTATCCTTGCGGTCGGGTACCCCGTCCATGTCCGTGTCCTTGGGCTTGCCAAACGCAACCGTCAGGCCAGCTGAGTGCACCAGAAAGCGGTCGTGCAGCTTGCCCGAACTGGTAGTTAGGTTATCAATGCGGTCGGTGAAGGGGTAGTGCTGGGCCGTGGTGATGTCGAGGCTGATGGCTGGCGACAAGCGGAACTTGAGGCCCGCCAAGCCAAACACTTCCACCGCCTGAATATCGGCCTGAAAGTACTGGTTGGTGCCGGGGCCCTTGCTGCCATCGGGCAGGATGTTCTCGTAGTTGCCGGTGCTGCTGGCCAGGAAAGCGCCACCGCCCGCCATCAGGTAGGGCTGGATGGGAAACTTCTCCCCAATAATGCCGCTTAGCTTCAGCTTCAGCCCTAGGTCAACCATACCAATCTTGGCGTTGAACTCGGGGCGCGGGTAGCGCTCAGCCACGTAGCGATAGTTCTCGTAGTTGCCCAGCAGGCCCACGTCGAAGCTTTTGGATAGGTAACGGGTGATGTGCCCGCCGCCGCCAATCTGCTCCGGCGCAAACAAACGCCAGAAGTCGCCACCCGCGTTGCCCTGGTACTGGAGAATACTAACGTTGGCTCCTATTGCGGTTTTATGGTCTGCCGTTTGTGCCTGTACTGTGGTAGCTGCCAGCCCGCTGGCTAAAACCAACGCACCCGGTAGTACTCGCCGGAGAGAAGGAAAAAATAGCTTCATAAAGAAAGCATTTGGGTGAAAGAAGATAATCAGAGTCAACTGCGTTGGGCCTATTACGGATAAGTTACGAAATAAGCTAAATCAAGCGGCTGCCGGCTGCCAAAAAACCTGGTTTTCAAGCAGAAAACCTTGATTTTAATTGGCAAACAGTCTTTTCAACGCTGCTCGACCACCTAAAAACCGGTTTTTGACCACGTAGCGCCCCTAGGCCCTTCGCACCCCTAAAAGCAAAAAACCTGGCGCATCAACTGCACCAGGTTTTTTAAAGTAAGGGCCCTAGGCGTTAGTAGCCGGGGTTTTGCACCAGCTTGCCGCCGCTCAGAGTAATCTCCGTTAGCGGAATGGGCATCAACTCGTTTTTACCAGCCGTAAAGCCTTTGCTAGCCAGCACGGTAGCAGCGCGGCCTTGCCGTACGAGGTCAAAGAAACGGTCACCGTACTCGAGGGCCAGCTCGACGCGGCGCTCCTGCCAGATGGCCTGGCGGGCTGCGGTTTGCGAAAGGCTGGTGCTGAGAGCAGCCAAACCAGCGCGCTGGCGCACTTGGTTGACATAGCCCATCGCGGTTGCCGTCTGGCCTAGTTCGTTGGTAGCTTCGGCGTTGATGAGTAGCACCTCGGCGTAGCGCAAAATACGCACGTTCTGGTCGGCGCCGTAGCCGCACACCTGCGTTACCGATTGGGGCACGTAGGCCTTCATATTGTAGCGCGCATTTGCAGCGTCCGCCTGAATCATGTCGCCTTCGGGCGTGGTTTGGCCACGGTAGAGGATGGTACCGGCCTTGCGCTTATCATTAGCCTCAAAGGCACTTTCTAGGCTAGTAGTGGGGTTGAAGAAACCCCAGCCAAACTGCGGGCGCACGCCCTGCACCTGGGCCCATTGCGAGTTGGAGGCATCGCAGTTGCCGGGCACCGTCACGCACTGAATCTCAAAAATCGACTCCGGGCCATTCTCACCGCGGATGCGGAACATGCTGTAATAGTCGCTTGCCAGCGAGTAGCCCGTCACCTGGGCAGCGGCGGCCTGAGCAGCCTGGTAGTTTTTCTGGTAAAGCTGCACCTTAGCCAGCAGGGCATAGGCGGCCCCTTTGGTGGCGCGGCCCACATCGGCGCTGCTGTAGCTGGCGGGCAGCACGGTGGTAGCGTCGGTCAGGTCCTGAATGATGGCGGTGTACACGTCGCTGGCAGCGGCGCGAGCCGGGTTTTGCAGCTCGGGCGTGGCGGCGGTAACGGGCTGCAGAATCAGCGGCACGCCGCCAAAGGCACGCACCAAGTTGAAGTAGGCAAGTGCCCGCAGAAACTTAGCTTCGGCTAGGTAGCGGCTTTTCAGCGTGGCATCCATTGTGATGGCGGGCACGTTGGCTAGCACCTGGTTGCAGAGGTTAATCTGCTGGTAGTAGCCTACCCAATAGCCATCGAGCGGGCCAGCGGTGGGCGTGAGGCGGAAGAAGGTGAAATCGTTAAGAAACTCGGCGTCGCCATTTACGCTGCCCTTCTCGGCGTCGTCCGAGGTAAGCGTAGTAATAGCTAGCCAATTAAAGGCAATCAGGTTCCACTCGCGCAGCTTAGCGTAAGGCGCCCCGATGGCGGCCGCAGCATCAGCGGACGTCTGGAAAAACTGGGTGGCGGCAGGCTGCCCCTGCGGAGCTACGTCGAGGTAGTTTTGGCACGAGGCCGCCAGCCCCAGCGTCAGTACCGCGGCGGCTGCGCCAAGCCGGCGCCGGCCGCGGCCAGAAAATAGATTATTTTTCATGGGTGGGGAAATGCTAAGCGATTAGAAACCAACATTGAGGCCCAGGTTGTAGGTAGCAATCATCGGGTACACGTTCAGGTCGATGCCGGCGGCGGTGGGCTGGCCGCTTACTTCCGGCGTGAAGCCTTTGTATTTGGTTAGCGTCACCAGATTCTGAGCGTTGGCATATATACGCAGCGTACTAACGCGCAGATTGTTAGCTACCGACTTCGGAATGTTGAAGCCAAGCTGCAAGTTCCGCAGGCGGATGTAGCTACCGTTTTCGATGTAGTATGAGCTGGGGTCGAGGTTGTGGCCCGAGAGATTGGCCGAGGGCGTAGTGTTGCTGGTACCTGCACCGTGCCAGCGGTTATTATAAAAGTCCTGGGTCCAGTTCTCGTTACCGTAGCGCACCTCGCGCAAGGCATTCAGTAGTTCCACGCCGCCTACTCCTTGAAAATCAACGGTCAGGTCTACAAACTTGTAGCGGAAGGTTGTATTGATGCCGTAGGTGAAGCGCGGGTTGGGATTGCCCAGGCGCACTAGGTCGCGCTGGTCAATTACGCCATCGCCGTTCTGGTCCACGTAGCGCAGGTCGCCGGCCTTGGTTCCCAGGTTGGAGTTGTTAGAGGTGTTAGCCTCCTGGTCGGTTTGGAACACGCCGGCCACTTGGTAGCCGTAGAACACCCCGACTGGCTGGCCGATGAGTGACTGCGTGGTGAGGTAACCGGCCACTGGCAGCCCACCTGCGAAGTACGGCGCGCCGCTAGCCGTACTGATGAGCTTGTTCTGGTTGTAGGCACCCGTCAGGCCGATGGTGTAGCTGAAGTCGCCGGTGCCCTGCGGGGCCCAGCGCAGGGCAGCTTCTACGCCCTGGTTCTGAATGGTAGCGTTGTTGGCCAGGTAGCCCGCGTTGTTGGTGTAGCCCTGCGAGCCCAGCACCGGCACCGGGAAAATGGCGTCGATGGTACGGCGGTTGTAGTAGTCGAACTCGGCCGAGAGGCGATTGTTGAGAAAGCGCATCTCCACGCCGGCATCGCCCTCCTGCACCTTCTCCCAGCGCAGGAAAGGCGCAGCCTGCACCGTCTGGCTAGCCCCCTGCGACACGGTGGGTGGGTTGCCCAGGGTGGGGTTGAGCGTGCCGCCCACCGAGATGAGCGCGGTCGAGATATTGCTATTTTGCGTCTGGTTGTTGCCCAGGATGCCGTAGCTGGCCCGGAACTTCAGGAAGTTAAAGACCGAGCTGTTTTGCAGGAAGCTTTCCTGCGAGGCCACCCAGCCCAGGCTGAGGGAGGGGAAGGCGCCGTGCTTGTCGCTGCCCGAGTACTGGCTGCTGCCGTCGCTACGGAAGCTGGCCGTCAGCAGATATTTCTCCTTGTAGGCGTAGTTGACGCGCCCGAAGATGGAAAATAGCGTGTAGATGCGGATAGCATCGGTCACATTATAAGTTCTAGGGTCGCCTAGATTAAGGTAGTAGTACTGACTACTAGGAGCCTGCAATCCAAGCACGCTAGGTGTAATCAGCTCGTTGTGGTAGCGGAAGGCCGTAGTGCCCACCAGAACTGTGAGGTGGTGGTCGGTACCGAAGGTGCGGTCAAAGGTGAGCGTATTCTCCCACTGCGGCTGGCTATAGGTACCCTGCGCCTTAATAAATCTATTGCCAACGTACTTCTGAGCGCTGGTCAGCGAGTCCGCCTTCTGGTAGTTGTAGTAGCCGCCGGTAGTGTAGTTGATGCCCACCGTGGTGCGGGCCGTAAAGTACTTGGCGAAGTTGACAGAGATATACGCGTTACTGACTAGCTGCTGGGCCTGGGTTTTCTGCACGAAGTAGTCGAGCGTGGCCTGCGGGTTGCCAAAATTACCCAGGCCTACCCGGCCGGGCCCCACGAAGTTGGGGTCGCCGTAGCCGCCGTTGGCCTGGCGCACGGGCAGCACCGGCGGGGCCACGTAGGCCTGGTAGAAAATGTTGCCTCCATCAAGGTAGTTTGGGTATACGCTGCTGGCCAGGCCGGGCGCGTCGTGGGCCGTAGAGTTGGTAAACACCACGTTGTAGCCTGCTCGGATGTGGTCAGTCACGTTGAAGTCGGTTTGCAGGCGAGCCGTAATGCGCTCGTAGTCGTTACCCTGGGCCAGCCCTTTCTGCTGGTAGTACGAGCCACTGAGTGTGTATGATACCTTATCGTTGCCGCCACTTAGGCTAAGCTGATGGTTTTGCACGGCTGCTACCCGTGTAATCTGCTTAAACCAGTCGGTACCGGGTAGGTTAGTGGGTAGGTTACCGGCCGTGGTACCCCCGCTGATAATATTTTTCTCGTTGTAGAGAGTCGCGTACTGCTCGGCATTGGCCATCTTCACGGTGTTGGTGGGCGTTTGCACGCCGCCAAAGCCGTTGTAGTTGATGTGCACGCCGCCGGCTTGGCCCCGCTTGGTGGTGACGAGCACCACGCCGTTGGCCGCCTGCACCCCGTAGATGGAGGCTGCTGCCGCGTCCTTCAAAATCTCAATCGAGGCAATATCATTCTGATTCAAGAAGCTCAGGTCGGCCGAGCGCACTACGCCGTCGGCCCCCTGCACCTGGGGCAGGATGGTGCCATCTACCACGTAAAGCGGCCCCGCTCCGTAAACCGAGCCGGCCCCCCGAATCAGAATTTGGGGTGAGGCGCCGGGCTGGCCGCTGTTGGTAATCTGCACACCCGATACCTTGCCCTGCAGCGAGCTGACCGGGTTTTGCGAGGCTTGGTTGACCAGCTCGGCGCCCTTCACTGAGGCAATGGCGCCGGTTACTTCGCGCTTGCTCTGGGTGCCGTAGCCCACCACCACCACGTCGTTGAGGCTTTGTGACTGGGGAGAGGCAAACTTGACATCGATGGTACTGCGGCCGTTAAGTGAAATTTCCTGGGCCGGATAGCCTACGAATGAGAACACCAGCGTGGAGCCGGCCGGCGCATTGATGGAGTAGTTGCCATCCACGTTGGTGGCGGTGCCAATGGCCGTGCCTTTGACGATGACGTTGGCGCCGGGCAGCGGCTCGCCCTTGTCGTCCACCACGCGGCCCGTGATGGGGGTGCCGGTTTGGGCAGGGGCTTGCTGCACGCTGCGGGCCGCCGCTTGGGCAGGGGCCGGCAGGCCTGGCAATAAGGCAAAGGATAATCCTAGCGTCGCTAAAAAAGCCCGCGAATGGATTACTCCCGAAAACCGTAAAGTTTTCATGTCCATAAAAGGAAGGGTGGGGGAAAGTGAAAAGGGGGCGAATGCAAGGGGCCCTAGGGGCCCTGGGCGGCCAAGAAGTGCCGGTGGAAACGGCAACTGGCCAAAACTAAGCTAACATGCCAAGCCTGCAGGTTGGGGGGTGCCTAGTAAAAGCGCGAATATCTAATCTGGAGCGGCAACAATCGTTTGCATCATTGCTAGTACGAAGGTAGAAAAAATATCATAACTGTAAGGCTTGATAGCACATTAGCTGGCTAGATGTGGCGACGCGCCTGGCTGGCGACGCGCTTTTCGTGCCGGCATTTTCTACCTTCGCCTCACTTTCCCGCGCTCCTAGCCCACCCCGCCCCTATGAAGCTCACGCACCTGCTACTGGCCCTAGGCCTTCTGCTGGCCCCCACTCTGCTGCCCGCCCAAACGCCTAAGCCCAAGCCCATTCCCGCTGCCAAGGCGGCTCCTTTCGACGCCCGCCGGCGCCCTAGGGGCCTCTCGGACGAGCAGCTGCTTGATGCCGTGCAACGCCAGACGTTCAACTACTTCTGGGAGCTGGGCCGCAGCAATTCGGGTATGGCCCGCGAGCGCAGCAACGCCTCGTTTGACACCGGGCCCGAGGTGGTGACGACGGGCGGCACCGGCTTCGGGCTGATGGCCATTATCGTGGCGGCCGAGCGTGGCTGGATTACGCGGCCTCAGGCGGCGGCGCGGGTCAACCAGATTGTGAATTTTCTGTGGAAGGCCGATATGTACCACGGCGCGTTTCCGCACTGGCTGGACGGGCGCACGGGCCACACTATCCGCTTCGGCATCAAGGACGACGGGGCCGACATCGTGGAGACTTCCTTCCTTTACGAGGGGCTGCTGTGCTGCCGCCAGTACTTTACGAAGGACACGCCCGACGAGCAGAACCTGCGCAATAAAATCCTCTGGATGTGGGAGGGCGTGGAGTGGAGCTGGTTTACGCAGGGGCAGAACGTGCTGTACTGGCACTGGAGCCCCAACAACGGCTGGAGCATGAACCACCAGATTCACGGCTGGAACGAGTGCCTCATTACCTACGTGCTGGCCGCCTCGTCGCCGCGCTATGCCATCGACCGGGCGGTGTACGACCAGGGCTGGGCCACCGGGCCGGAATACAAAAATGGCAAGACTTACTACGATACTAAATTGCCCCTAGGGCCCGAGCTGGGCGGGCCGCTGTTCTTCTCACACTACTCCTTTATGGGCCTCGACCCGCACGGCCTCAAGGACCAGTACGCCGACTACTGGGAGCAGAACCGCGCCCACACCCTCATCAACCACGCCTACTGCCTGGCCAACCCCAAGCACTACCCCGACTACGGCCCCAACAACTGGGGACTGACGGCCAGCGACAGCTGGCAGGGCTACGCGGCCCACTCGCCCACCGAGGACCTGGGGGTAATTTCGCCCACCGCCGCGCTCTCGGCCATGCCCTACACGCCCGAGTTCTCGAAGCTGGCCATGAGGCACTTCTACGACGACCTGGGCGACCAGCTTTGGAGCCCCTACGGCTTCTACGACGCCTTCAGCGAGGCGCACCACTGGGTGGCGGGCTCGCACCTGGCCATCGACCAGGGCCCCATTGTGGTGATGATGGAGAACTACCGCTCGGGCCTGCTCTGGAAGCTGTTTATGAACTCGCCCGAAGTGCAGCGCGGCCTGAAGAAGCTGGGGTTTGAGAGCCCGTATTTGAAGGCAAACTAGCCAGGCAGCCACTTGAAAAAGGACGTCATGCTGAGCGTAGTCGAAGCATCGCGCTTGGCTCGTCGGAAGCACCCTAGGCGGCGCGAGCGAAATGCTTCGACTGCGCTCAGCATGACGTTCTGATTTAACGCTTGCCCCTCCCACCTTATGTACCGCTTCCTTTTACTGGCCTTGCTGCCGCTGCTGGCCCTAGGGCAGCCCACGGCGTCGCGCCCCACCTACTGCAACCCACTCGACCTCGACTACGGCTATACGCCTTTCGAGCGCTTCGCCACGGCCGGTCGGCACCGGACTACGGCCGACCCCATGATTGTCCCGTTTAAGGGCACCTACTACCTGTTTTCGACCAACCAGAAAGGCTACTGGCACAGCGCCGATTTGGGCAGCTGGCAGTTTGAGGCGCGCTCGTTTTTGAAGCCCGAGAACACGGTGCTCGACGACCTGTGCGCGCCGGCCGTATGCGCCGTGGGCGACACGCTGTTGGTAATCGGCTCGACGCAAAAGGCCGATTTTGCGCTCTGGATGAGCACCGACCCGCTGCACAATAAGTGGAGCAAGGCCGTGGACCCGTTTCCGCTGGCCGCCTGGGACCCCGACATCTTTCTGGACGACGACGGCCGGCTCTACCTTTACTACGGAAGCTCCAACGAGTACCCGCTCTACGGCGTGCAGCTCAGCCGCAAAACCCTGAAGCCCATCGGCCAGCCAGTACCGCTCTTCAAGCTCAACGACGCGCAGTTCGGCTGGCAGCGCTTCGGCGAGTACCTGGATAATACCTTTTTGCCGCCCTTCATGGAAGGCGCCTCCATGACCAAGCACGGCGGCAAGTACTACCTGCAATACGGCGCGCCCGGCACCGAATTCAGCAGCTACGCCGATGGCGTGCAGGTGGCCGAGCACCCCCTAGGGCCCTTTGTGCCCCAGGCCCACAACCCAGTATCGTACAAGCCAGGCGGCTTTGCGCGGGGCGCCGGCCACGGCAATACCTTTCAGGATAAGTGGGGCAACTACTGGCACGTCTCCACCATGATTATCACGGTCAAGAACAACTTTGAGCGGCGGCTGGGGCTGTGGCCGGCGGGCTTCGACCAGGAGGGTACGCTGTACTGCAACACCGCTTTTGGCGACTATCCGCACTACCTGCCCACCGGCCCGGCCGACCACCTGCAAAGCCAGTTTACGGGCTGGATGCTGCTCAACTACCAGCGGCCGGTGCAGGTGTCGAGCACCCTAGGGGGCTACCTGCCCAACTACGCCGCCGACGAAAACATCAAAACCTACTGGAGCGCCGCCACCGCCAACCCCGGCGAATATATCCAGACTGACCTGGGCAGCGTATGCACCGTGCGCGCCGTGCAGGTAAACTACGCCGACCAGGACGTAAACCCCGCCTTCCTAGGCAAGCAGGCTGGCCTCTACCACCAGTACCAGCTGCTGCACTCGCTGGACGGCAAAACGTGGCAGGTGTTGGTAGACAAAAGCCAGAACCGCCGCGACGTGCCCCACGACTACGTGGCCCTGCCCGCGCCGGTGCGCACGCGCTACCTCAAGCTGGTAAACAAGCACATGCCCACCGGCAAGTTTGCCATCAGCGACCTGCGGGTGTTTGGGCTGGGCAGCGGCCCTATGCCCGCCGTGGTGCGCGAGTTTGTAGTGCTGCGTACGGCCACCGACAAGCGCAGCGCCTGGCTGAAATGGGTGCCCGTGGACGGCGCCACCGGCTACAATATCTACACTGGCCTAGGGCCTGACAAGCTATACAGCTGCATGCAGGTGCAGGGCGCCAACGAGTACACGTTTAAGGGCATGGACAAGGACCGGCCGTATTATTTCACCATCGAGGCCTTTAACGAGAACGGTATTTCGGCCCGCACGCCAGTGCAGCGGGCGGAGTAAGGCGGGCGTACCGTGACCTCTGCGCGTCCGCGCGGGCTGGTATCTGACGTTTAAACGCGCGGACTCGCAGCGTTCACGACACATTTTTCTCTCCGGCCGCGCCATCCGGTTACAGCACACGTCTAACTGCGCTGGGTTGTTTGCCCTAGGGACTGCAGCGCCGCCAACCCACCCGCTACAGCACACGATATTGCTAAAAAATGCCCTTAGCAAGCAGCAGAGGCATTTTTTCGCCCACTTTTTCCCTTCTACCTTGCCGGACTTTATTTCCCTCTCCTCTTTATGAAGCACCGCCCCACCCTCACCAAAGCGGCCCTACTGCTAGCCCTCGGGCTGGCCGGCCAGCGCGCCGCCGCCCAGGCCCGCCCCGCCAAAAGCCGTTCTGCCAGCGCGCAGCCGCGCTCGGCCGCCGCGCCCGCGGGCGCCCCTGCCAACACGCCCTTGCCGCCGCCCGACGCCAAAATGCAGGCCTTCGTGAGCGATTTGCTGGGCAAGATGACGCCGGAGGAGAAAATCGGCCAGCTCAACCTCGTGTCGGTGGGCTTCACCATCACGGGGCCGGTGGTGAGCCAGGGCGTGGACGAGAACATTAAGAAGGGCCTGGTGGGCGGCGTGCTCAATACCTTCACGCCGGTGGCGGCCCGCAAGCTGCAGGAAATGGCCGTGACGCAGTCGCGCCTGCACATTCCGCTCATCCTGGGCTTTGACGTTATTCACGGGCACCGCACTATTTTCCCGGTGCCTCTGGGGCTGGCCGCCACCTGGGACCTGCCCGCCATCGAGCGCAGCGCCCACATCGCGGGCCAGGAAGCCGCCGCCGACGGCATCAACTGGGTGTACTCGCCGATGGTGGATATTGCCCGCGACCCGCGCTGGGGCCGCGTGATGGAGGGCGCCGGCGAAGACCCCTACCTGGGCAGCCAGATTGCCCGCGCTATGGTGCACGGCTACCAGGGCCCCACCAACGACATGACCAAGAACGACAACGTGATGGCGTGCCTCAAGCACTTCGCGCTGTACGGCGCCGCCGAGGCTGGGCGCGACTACAACACGGTGGATATGAGCCGCCAGCGCATGTACAACGAGTACCTGCCGCCCTACAAGGCCGCCGTGGAGGCCGGCGTGGGCTCGGTGATGTCGTCGTTCAACGACGTCAACGGCATTCCAGCCACCGCCAACAAGTGGCTGATGACCGATTTGCTGCGCAAGCAGTGGGGCTTCCGGGGCTTCGTGGCTACCGACTACACGGCCATCAACGAGCTGGAGGCCCACGGCCTGGGCGACGATAAGAAGGTGAGCGAGCTGGCCCTGAACGCGGGCATCGACATGGACATGGTGGGCGAGATTTTCCTGAAAAACCTGGCCCAGAACATCAAGGAAGGCACCGTGAAGCAGGCCGACGTGGACCAAGCCTGCCGCCGCATTTTGGAGGCCAAGTACCGCCTAGGGCTCTTCCAGGACCCCTACCGCGGCGTATCGGAGGCCCGCGCCAAGCAGGTGCTCATGCAGCCCGCCTTCGTGCAGGCCGCCCGCGATATTGCCCGTCGCAGCCTGGTGCTGCTGAAAAACGACAACCAGACGCTGCCCCTGAAAAACACTGCCAACATTGCCGTGGTGGGTCCCTTGGCCGACCGGCCGCTGGACATGATTGGCAGCTGGAGCGGGGCCGGCGACGGCAAGCAGGCCATTTCCATCTTGCAGGGCATCAAGAACGTAGGTGGCTCGACCATCCGGGTGAGCTACGCCCACGGCGCCAACGTGACCGAGGACGACCAGCTCATTAAGCGCCTCAACGAGAACGGCGCGCAGCTCGACACCGACGCCCGCTCGGCCGACGAGCAGATTGCCGAGGCCGTGCGCAACGCCCAGGCCGCCGAGGTGGTAGTGGCCGTGGTGGGCGAAAGCGAGGGCATGACCGGCGAGGCCGCCAGCCGCGCCGACATTGGCCTGCCCGGCCGCCAGCTCGATTTGCTGAAAGCCCTCAAAGCCACCGGCAAGCCGCTGGTGGTGGTGCTCTGCAACGGCCGCCCGCTCACGCTGCCCTGGGAAAACGACAACGCCAGCGCCATCCTCGAAACGTGGTTTGGCGGCAGCCAGGCCGGCAACGCGGTGGCCGACGTGCTATTCGGCATCTACAACCCTTCGGGCAAGCTCACTATGACGTTTCCGCGCGCCGTGGGCCAGGTGCCGATTTACTACAACCACAAGAGCACCGGCCGCCCCTACCAGGGCGTGCTGCTCGACAAGTACAAGTCGCGCTACCTCGACATTCCCAACGACCCGCTCTACCCCTTTGGCTACGGCTTGAGCTACAGTAAGTTTACGTATTCGAAGCCGACGGTGAGCGCCACCAGCATCGGCATGGGCCAGGGCCTCGACGTGCAGGTGACGGTGCAGAACGCCGGCCAGCGCGACGGCGAAGAGGTAGTGCAGCTCTACCTGCGCGACGTGGTAGGCAGCAGCACCCGCCCGGTGCAGGAGCTGAAGGGCTTCCAGAAGATTCTGCTCAAAGCCGGCGAAAGCCGGCAGGTGACGTTCCACGTCTACCCCGACGACCTCAAGTTTTACAACGACGACTTGCAGTTCGTGGCCGAGCCGGGCGAGTTTCAGGTGATGACCGGCGGCAACTCGCGCGACGTGCAGATGGCCAGCTTCACGCTGACGAAGTAGCCCTAGGGAGTTGAAAACTGGAAAAGCGGCTGCAACGGATGTTGCAGCCGCTTTTTTCGTTACGCGAGTATAATTAGGCGGTCATGCTGAGCTTGCCGAAGCATCTCTACTGCGCCGTTAGGAATGACCCTAGGGCACTGTTCGGGAGAGATGCTTCGGCAAGCTCAGCATGACCGCCTGTTGGGTTTACGCCCCACTGCTTACGCCGCCACCGGCTCGTCGGCCAGGTTTTGCAGGCCGAAGGCGATGATGCTGGCCACTACGGGCAGCGCCTGGCGGCCTTTGTCGGTGAGCGAGTACTCGACGCGGGGCGGAATCTCGGGGTAGGCCTGCTTGGCTGCCAGGCCATAGCCCACCAGTTCCTTCAGCTCGTTGATGAGCATTTTCTCGCTGATGTCGGGAATGAGGCGCTTTAGCTCGCCGTAGCGCCGGGTGCCGCCGCTCAGGTGCTGAATGAGCAGCACTTTCCAGCGGCTGCCAATCAGGTTGAGGGCGCGGCGCACGGGGCACTGGGGATGGCCGATAGGATACTGCATAATTTTTTGGGACTGATTCTCACTATTTCTAACGTGCAGGTAAGCACCCTACTTTCAGGTAAGTACTTGCCTTTCAGTTAGCAAGGTAAGAGCTTTGGGTCACAATCGCGGATTTAACGCTTCCTTTTCCCGCTTTTGCCGCCCCCATGCTCACCACCACCCTCACGCAGCACGCCCTTTCCGCGCCCGACCGCGCCGCCATGGCTACCCTGCGCGCCGCCGCCGCGCCCTTTAAAGGCAAGCTGGCCGGGCCGGATGCCCGGCCCATGTTCGCCGCCCTCATGGGCGCCACGCCGGCCGCCCCCGGCATCAGCTGCGAGGCGGCTACCGTGGGCGGCGTGCCCGGCTACTGGTGCCGCCCCGCCCACGCCCCCGCCGATGCCGCCCTTCTGTACCTGCACGGCGGGGCCTACGTGCTGGGCTCGGCCGAGGCGTACCGCAACCTGGCGGGGCAGCTAGCGGCGCGGGTTGGCGTCGAGTGCTTCGTGGCCGACTACCGGCTGGCCCCCGAGCATCCCTTTCCGGCCGCGCCCAATGATGTGCTGGCCGTTTACCGGGACCTGGTGGCCCTAGGGCGCACCCGGCTAGTACTAGCCGGCGACTCGGCCGGGGGCGGCCTGGCCCTGGCCACGCTGGCCACCGTGGCCGCCACCCCCGGCCTGCCCGCGCCCCGCGCCGCGGCTGTGCTCTCGCCCTGGACCGACCTGGCCCTGACCGGCGACACTTTCGACACGCGGGCCGCGGCCGACTTGTCTTTCACCAAAGAAATGCCCTTAGGCGCCAGCGCCCGCCTCTACCTGGCCGGCCACGATGCCCACGACCCGCAGGCATCACCCTTCTACGGCGAGCTAGCCGGCCTGCCGCCCGTGCAGATTCAGGTGGGCGACGACGAGGTACTGCTCGACGATGCGGTGCGCTACGCTGGCCGGGTGCAAGCCGCCGGCGGCCAGGCCGAGTTGCACGTGTGGCTGGGCATGGGGCACGTGTTTCCGGCCAGCGTGGGCACGCTAGAAGCCGCCCGCGAAGCCTTCGACAGCACAGGCAGCTTTCTGCGGTGCTATCTAGCCTAGGCACTATCTGAGCTAATCACTAAGCACTTACCACACACTTTCCCTCAGTTTCCCAACCATGAAAGCTATTCAACTGCTCGACTACGGTTTCGAGAACTTGCGCTACGCAGACGCCCCCACCCCGCAGGCCGGCCCCGGCGAGGTGTTGCTGCGCCTGGCCGCCGCCTCCGTCAATCAAATTGACGCGGGCAAGGCCTCGGGAGCCATGCGCCAATTCATGCCCCTCACGTTTCCCTGGATTCCGGGCGGCGACTTTGCCGGCACCGTCGAGGCGGTGGGCGCGGGCGTCACTGGTTTTGAGCCCGGCGCCGAGGTGTACGGCACCGTAGCGGCGGGCGCTAACACGCCCGGCTACGGCGGCGCCTATGCCCAGTACCTCGCCGTGCCGGCCAGCGCCATCGCCGCTAAGCCCGCCTCGCTCACGCTCACGGAGGCGGCCGCGGTGCCGGTGGCGGCCCTCACGGCCTGGCAGGCCCTAGGGTCGGTGGCCGGCCTGCAAGCGGGGCAGCGCATCCTCGTCCACGCTGGGGCCGGGGCGGTAGGCGCCTTCGCGGTGCAGCTGGCCCACCAGCGGGGCGCCTACGTCATTGCCACGGCCGCCGCCGAGGACCTGGACTTCGTGCGCTTCCTGGGGGCCGATGAGGTACTCGACTACCAGGCCACCCGCTTCGAAGAGGCGGTGAAAGCAGTGGATGTGGTGCTCGACCTGGTGGGCGGCGACACGCAGGCCCGCTCGTACCAGGTGCTACAGCCCGGCGGCCTACTGGTGGCCAGCAACCAGCCCCCCAGCCCCGACGAGGCCGCCCGCCACCAAGTGCGCGCCGCCATGGTGCTGATGCAACCTTCGGCCACCGACCTCGCCCACTTGGCCCAACTCTTCGACGCCGGCCGGCTGCGCGCCGACCTGGCCCGCACCTACCCCCTGGAGCAGGCTGGCCTGGCCTGGCAGGATATGGCCCGCCACTCGCCCCAGCGCGGCAACGCGCCCGCCCCGGCAGTAGCCGCCCCCAAGAAGCACGGCAAAATCGTCTTGACCATCAACTAATTACCTTCTTTTCCCATGCGACCCACCTCCATCCGCACCCTCGACCCGCAGACCGGCCCCACGCTTTCGGTGGTCGGCGATACGTACACCATTCTGGCTGGCAGCGAGCAAACCGCTGGCGCCTACGCCATTATTGATATGCTGGTGCCGCCCGGCGGTGGCCCCGGCCCCCACGCCCACGCCGACATCCAGGAATCATTCTATGTAATTGACGGCGAGGTAGTAGTGCGCTCCGAAACCCAGACGTATACCGCCCGCAAGGGTGCTCTCATCGAGATTCCGAAGGGCGGGGCCGTGCACAGCTTCCACAACGAGAGCCAGCAGCTGGCGCATCTGCTGTGCCTGGTAGTACCAGCCGGCCTGGACCAGTTTTTCCGGGAGGTGGGCCAGCCAGTGCAGCCGGGCCAGTTTCTGCCCGCGCAGCACACTAGCCCCGAGCAGCTTCGGCAGCTGCAAGCCGCCGCCGCCCGCTACGGTCAAGAGGTATTCCCGCCCGATTATTTAGATAAGAAGGAGGCCTAGGGCCCTGGACGGCATAAATAGAAACGAATGTTATGCTCATCTGGCGTCCGCGCAGCCGAAGCATCTCTATTGCGTAGCTAACCCTACTCGTCAGGATTACTTACGCGGGAGAGATGCTTCGGCTGCGCGGACGCCAGATGAGCCTGACGTTCTTTCCTTTTTCCCAAATAGCACCCTATTGCGCCGGCTTGTCTTCGCCGTGCTTCACGTACTTATCCAGCCAGGTGTCCATCTCCCAAAGCATGTGGAGCAGGTTTTCGCGGGCGGCGTAGCTATGGGCCTCGGCGGGCAGCACTACGTAGCGGGCCGTGGCGCCCTGGCCCTTGAGGGCGGCGTAGAAGCGCTCGCTCTGGATGGGAAAGGTGCCCGAATTGTTGTCGGCCTCCCCGTGGATGAGCAGGATGGGCGTCTTGATTTTATCGGCGAAGTTGAAGGGCGACATGGCGTCGTACACGCCCTTGGCCTGCCAGTAGGTGCGCTCCTCGCCCTGAAAGCCGTAGGGCGTGAGGGTGCGGTTGTAGGCCCCGCTGCGGGCAATGCCGGCCTTGAATAAGCTGGAGTGCGCCAGCAGGTTGGCCGTCATGAAGGCGCCGTAGCTGTGGCCCATTACGGCCACCCGGCTAGGGTCAACCACCCCTAGGCGCTGGCCTTCGTCGATGGCGGCTTTGGCGCTGCTCACCAGTTGCTCGGTGTAGGTGTCGTTGGGCTCGGCGCTGCCCTCGCCCACGATGGGCACGGTAGCGTTTTCGAGCACGGCGTAGCCCTGCGTCACCCAGAACACCGGCGAGGCCCAGCTCACGCGCGTGAACGAGTAGGGCGAGCCGCTCACCTGGCCCGCGTTGGCCTTGTCCTTGAACTCGACCGGGTAGGCTTCCATGAGCGTCGGCAGCGGGCCGTCGGTTTTTTTGTAGCCGGGCGGCAAATACAGGTTAGCCGTCAAATCCACGCCGTCGGCGCGCTTGTAGTGCAGCACCTGCTTGCGGAAGCTACCACCAAACTTAGCGTAGGGATTAGCGAAGTACGTGAGGGCTAGGGATTTGCCCTTGGATGCCAGCGGACGTAGGTAGTAGTTGGGCACCTGGTCGACGGCCTCGCGGCGGGTCAGTAGCTCGGGCGTCTTCTTGGTGGTTTCGACCAGCGCCACGGGCACCTCGTAGTAGGGCGCCTCCGAGCGCCAGCGCCGGGTGGTTTGCTTGGTTTGCAGATTCAGCTCGTCCACAAACGGCCGGTCGCCCTCGGGCGAGGCCCCCTGGCCAAACAAATAGATGCTTTGGCCGCCGGCCCCTAGGGCCAGCACCGGCCGGCCCTGCGCGTTGCGGTGCAGGTAGGGCGTGCCGGGGTTGTGGTAGGTGTCCTGCGACGAGCCATCGAAGAGCACCTGCAAGGGCTGGCCGGTACTAGCGGGGTCGAGCTGCCAGGTGGTTTCGTGGCGGTCGGCCCAGCGGTAGCCGTCGGCCAGGGCCAGGTGGTCGGTGCCCCAGCTCATGCCGGCGTAGCGCAGCGGCAGGGCCGCCAGCTCCTGGGCCGGACCGCTGAAAGGCGCGGGCAGCAAGTACACCTTGTCGCGCACCGGGGCGGTTTTTTTGGGGTCGCCGCCGTCTTGGGCCTCGGCGTAGTAGAGGGTGGCGGGCGCGTCGGTGCGCCAGGCGTGCTCGCGCGGGCCGGTGGGCACGGCGTCGAAGTTGGTGGGCACGTTATCAGCCAGCGGCAGGTCGGCTACGGTCTTCACCACCTGCCCGCTGCTCAGGTCGAGCACGTCGAGCCGCTGCGGGAAGCTACTGACGGGCAGCGTGTACGAGTAAGGCTTGTGCACGGCGCGCACCAGCACGTAGCGCCCATCGGGCGAGGGCGAGGTGGTGCGCAGCACGCCCGGCTGCCCTAGGGGCTGCGCGGCGCCATCGGCCAGCTGCACCTTCACCAGCTGGGCGGTGGCGTAGTAGTCGAACAGCCGCTCGTCGGCGGGGGTTTTCAGCAAATCCTGGTAGGTGCGGGCGCCCGACTTGCGGCCGCCGCCCGTCTCCTGCACGGCCGGGCCGGTAGGCGAGGCATCGGCCGCCGGCGCGGTACCGCGGCCGGCGGGCACGGTGCGCGCCAGCAGCGTCAGGCTATTCGACACCCACTCGAACGAGCTGCCAAAGGCGTCGTTGAGCGGCGTGGCCAGCAGGCGGCGGGCGATGCCGGTCGCCACGTCAGCTACCCACAGCTCTACCTTGCCCGCCTGCCCCTCGGCGGCCGGCGTGGTGAGTGCGAAGGCCAGCGTGCGGCTATCGGGCGACCAGCTGGGGCTGCTGATGCGTGCCTGGGCGGGCAAGCCAGTCACCGGCTTCTCGGCGCCGCCGGGCAGCTGCTTGAAGCTCAGGCCCACGGCGTAGCTCGCTCGGCTCGGGCCGTTGGTGCGCGGGTTGAGGCGTAGGCCGGCCAGGCGCAGCTCGGGCTGGCTCAGCTCGGCCACGGTGGGGAAGTCCTGCACCGCCAGGATGGCCAGCGTTTGCCCATTGCCGGCCAGGCTCACGCGGGGCGTGGGCGGCGCCAGCAGCAGGTCGCGCAGGGCGGCCGGGGGCTCGTGGTAGTTGGTTTCCTGGGCCATGGCGGGCGCGGCGAGGAGAAGGAGAATGGGTACGAGTCGTTTCATGGGCCTAGGGGGTGAAAACGAAAGAACGTCATGCTGAGCTTGTCGAAGCATCTCTCCCGAACGACGCAAGTAGCGCGACGGAGATGCTTCGGCAAGCTCAGCATGACGTTTGATTATTTCGCCACGCTAGCCCAATTATTTCTTAGAAACGCCCAAAATTTAGCCCTAGAATCAGCACGATGCCGATAACCATTAGCAGCAGGTAGGTTTCGACCGAGCCGGTTTGCACGAAGCGCAGGAAGGCGCCTCCCGCCAGCGTGGCGCGCCCAAAGCCATTGGTGATGGGGTTGATAACGCCTTCTTCCACAAACTTGTAGAGGCCTTTCGACAGCGCCATGGTGGGCTTCACAAAGATGGCGTTGTACAGCTCGTCGATGTAGTACTTGTGGTACACCAGGTTGTCGAGGGCCGAGCGGTGCGCCTCGTCCTCGGCCGGGCGGCTGGCGCGGGCTACGTAGAACACGTAGGCCAGGATGATACCCGCCAGGGCCACGCCCACCGAAACAGCTATGAGCATCAGCTCGGTGCCGTGGGGCAGCTCGGCCTCAAAGGCGGCCGGCATAATTTGGCGCGAGTAGGTGAAGATGGGGGCCAGGTAGCTGGCCAGGTAGTGCTTGCCACCCAAGAACATGGGCGCGCCCATGAAGCCGCCCACGGCCGAGAGCACCGCCAGCACCATCAGCGGCAGCGTCATGCTGATGGGCGATTCGTGCAGGTGGGCACGCTGGTGCTCGGTGCCGCGGAACTCGCCAAAGAAGGTGAGAAATAGCAGGCGGAACATGTAAAACGCGGTCAGGAACGAGGTGAACACGCCGATAGCCCACATTAGCTTGTTGTGCTCATACACGTGGCTCAGAATCTCATCTTTCGAGAAGAAACCCGCGAACGGCGGAATACCGCTAATGGCCAGGCAGCCAATGAGCATGGTCAGGAACGTGATGGGCAGTGCTTTGCGCAGGCCGCCCATGCGGCGCATATCCTGCTCGTTGCTCATGGCGTGGATAACCGAGCCGGCCCCCAGGAACAGCAGCGCCTTGAAGAAAGCGTGCGTGAGCACGTGGAAGAACGACGAAGTGTAGCCCATCACCCCTAGGGCCAAAAACATGTAGCCCAGCTGCGAAACAGTGGAGTACGCCAGCACCTTCTTGATGTCATTCTGCGCCAGGCCGATAGTGGCGGCCAGCAGCGCCGTAGCCAGGCCAATGATGCCCACTACTTCCAGCGTTTGGGGCGCCAGAGTGAAGAGCACGTTGGCACGCAGCACCAAGTACACGCCCGCCGTGACCATGGTGGCGGCGTGGATGAGGGCCGATACCGGCGTGGGACCAGCCATGGCGTCGGGTAGCCAGGTGAAGAGTGGAATCTGGGCCGACTTGCCCATGGCGCCCACGAACAGCAGCAGCGTAATGGCCGTGCACACGCCCACGCCGTAGCTGCCAAACTGCCCCAGGTGCGCCTTCTGAAACACCTCAGCGTACTGCACCGAGTCGAAGGTGAGGTAGATGAGGAAGATGCCCAGCAGAAAGCCCAGGTCGCCGATGCGGTTGATGATGAAGGCTTTCTTGGCGGCGTTGTTGTAGCTGGTGTGGGTGTTCCAGAAGCCAATGAGCAGGTACGAGCACAGCCCCACGCCTTCCCAGCCGATGAACAAAATCACGAAGTTCGAGCCCAGCACCAGAATCAACATGCTGAACACAAACAGGTTGAGAAAGCTAAAGAACTTGCCCACGTTCGCGTCGTGCCCCATGTAGCCGATGCTGTAGAGGTGGATGAGGAAGCCCACGCCCGTAATCAGCAGCAGCATAATCAGGCTCAGCTGGTCAATCTGGTAGCTGAACGGGATTTGCAGCGAGCCCACCGTAATCCAGTCGAACAGGTTGACGGTGTACTGGTACTGAAAGCTTAAAAACAGAAACAGCGAGATGCCGAACGAGCCTAGCACCGTGAGCGACCCTAGGGCCCCGGCCACCGTGCCCGACAGCTTCTTGTTGAGCAGGCCGTTCAGCAAAAAGCCTAGGAAGGGCAACCCCGGAATTAGGACGTAGAGCAGCGTGGGGAAAGGCGCCGTAGCACCGGGAAGAACAGTCTCTTGCATGATATAAAAAGAACGTCATGCTGAGCTCGCCGAAGCATCTCTACCGCGCCGTATTGTTCGGTAGAGATGCTTCGCGGGGCTCAGCATGACAGTTTACCACTTCAGGCGATTGAGCAGGTTGACGTCGGTATTCTGGAAGTTGCGGTAAATCATGACGATAATACCCAGGCCCACTGATACTTCGGCCGCAGCCACGGCCATGATGAAGAACACGAACACCTGCCCGTTGGGGTCGGCGCGGTAGGCGGCAAAGGCCGTGAGCAGGATATTCACGGCGTTGAGCATCAGCTCGATGCACATGAAGATGATAATGGCATTGCGCCGTAGCAGAACTCCCGTGACGCCGATGCAAAACAAAGCGGTGGCAAAAAACACGTAGTACTGCAACGGCACTTCGTGGATGACGGCGGGAACTAGGGAAGCGTTGGTCATGGCAGGCACCGGGCGATTTCCCCGGCGGGCAAAGATAGACCGCAGATTTAACGGATTAAACGGATTTCGCGGATACGCTTGCCTGCGGCAAGCTGACTACGCGCACGAGGAAGTGAGTAACTGGCACTACTTTGCGCCGGTTACGCTCAGCAAAAATCATGCATAATTTTTTATCAATCAGCAGCTTATGATTACATCAGCTACCCTCACCGCCTGCTAGCCATCTGCGTAGCCAGCCGCGCCAGCGGCGTATCCGCGCAATCCGTTTAATCCGTTAAATCTGCGGTCTTAAAATATTGGCTTGGCTTCTTGCGTCTGCTTAGGCACGATGGAAGCTTTGCCCCTCCCCCTTTCAGTACTTATGAGCGCCGCCGGCCAGGACCAGCAGATACAGGCTGCCGTGCGCGAGCAGCGCGGCCGCCTGCTGCGCTTCATCGAGCGGCGCGTGCCCGACCCGGCCGAGGCCGAAGACATTCTGCAGGATGTCTTTGCCGAGCTGGTCGAGAGCTACCGCTTGCTCAAGCCCGTGGAGCAGGCCGCCGCCTGGCTATTTCGGGTGGCCCGCAACCGCATCATCGACCGCTACCGGCGGGTGCCGGCCAAGGTCACGGTGTCGCTGGATGCGCCCCTAGGGGCCGCCACGGCCGACGAGCCCGCCCGCCTGCTGCAAGACGTGCTGCCTGCCCCCGACGATGCGCCCGAAAACCGCCTGCTGCGCGAAACCATCATGCAGGCCCTCACCGACGCGCTGGCCGAACTGCCCGCCGAGCAGCGCCAGGTGTTCGTGTGGCACGAGCTGGAGGACAAGTCCTTCAACGAGATGGTGGCCGAAACGGGCGTGCCGCTCAAGACTCTTATCTCGCGCAAACACTACGCCGTGAAGCACTTGCGCAAGCGCTTGCGCACGCTCTACGAAGAGCTGTTTAGCGAATAGCTGGCCGCCGGCCCGGCTAGCGCCCCCAGCAGCGGCGGCACTCCTGCTGGCAATGGCTTCATTAGGCATTACCCCTTCCTACCTACTTATTTAGCAATCAATATGAACCGTTCTTTCTGGCTGGCCAAGGCCGCCAAGTTTGTAGTAGCCGCGGCGCTCTTTATCACCGTCGCCGTTTTCATCACCCAATATTTGTGGAACCAGCTGGTGCCCACGCTTTTCCACGGCCCCGCCATCACCTACTGGCAGACCCTAGGGCTGCTGGTGCTCAGTCGCATCCTATTCGGCGGCTGGGGCCGGGGCGGCGGCAACCGCTTTGCCAGGGGCCGCGCCTGGAAGCAGCGCATGGAGCAGCGCCTGGCCACCTTCAGCCCCGAAGAGCGCGAGAAATTCCGCGCCCAGATGCGCAGCCGCTGTATGACTATGAACAGCTGGGCCCAGAAAGGCGCCACCGAAACCGCATAATCACGGATTGCACGGATTTTACAGATTTTGTGGACGATTGCTTCGCTTCAATCTAGCCTCCTACTACTGAAAAAGGCCACCCAATCGGGTGGCCTTTCTTACGTCCACAAAATCCGTGCAATCCGTGATTATTGTTGGCTGGCGCGGAATAGCTTCTGCTTTTCCTCTTTCGACAGGCTTTCGTAGCCGGAGCGGGAGATTTTATCCAGGATGGTATCGACCTCCTCGGCGGGCGTGGCGGCAGGGGTGCTGGCCTTAGCTGCCGACGCGCGGCCGGCCGGCACGGTGGCGCGGTGCGTTACCTTCATGGCCGGCTGGCGGCTAAAGAGGTTGCCCAGCCAGTCGCCCACGGCCACCACGGGGCGGCCCATGTCGCGCCCCGCCTTGAGCTGCCGCACGAACAGGAAGCCCAGCAGCGCCCCCCCTAGGTGCGTGACTTCGCCGCCGGGATTGCCGCCGTTGAGGCCGGCAATGCTAATGAGCACCACCACGAGGGCTATCCACTTGATTTTGACCGGCCCCAGCAGAATGAGCATGAAGGTGTAGTCGGGCAGCAGCGTGGCGGCAGCTACAATAATGGCCGTTACGGCTGCCGAGGCCCCAATGACTGGCAGCCCAATACCCGCTCGGAATACTGGCAGAAGATTGTACGCCAATAAAAAGAATGCCGCACCTGCCAGCGCCCCCAGAATGTACAGACTCACCAAACGGCGGTCGCCTAAATATTCCCGGATAAGCTGGCCAAACCAATAGAGATTCAGCATATTAAAGATAATATGCAGAAAGCCCTCATGCACAAGGGCGTAGGTCAGCAGCGTCCAAGGATGACGCAGCAGCACCGGAATACTGGATGACAGCTCTAATTGCCGCCTAATTAGTTCATAGGTGGCGTCTGATTGCGCAATGTGCAAGACAGCGCGCAAAACGACAAGCACCACAAAAACCAGCCCGTTGAGTATAATGAGCTGGTTGAGGGCATTATCGCGCCGCGAAAAGGCATCGCGGATATCCTGAGTGAATGACATAGGGAGCGAAGCGGTTAGTAAAAGCGGGCGCGGCCGCTTTCCCAAAATTTGAGAATAATAAAGCCAATTAGCAGCCCGCCAAGGTGGGCGAAGTGCGCTACGTTGTCGCCGGGTGCTTTCTGAATACCCCCGTACAACTCGTAGAGCGCGTAAAAAAATACGAGGTACTTGGCTTTGATGGGAAACGGAATAAAGAGCAGATAAAGCTCGGTGTTGGGGAAGAGATAGGCAAACGCAAACATGACTCCAAATAGCGCGCCCGATGCGCCGAGCATCCCCCCTAGGGGCTGGGTGTGCAGCTGGTCGTAGAGCTGGGCGGCGCGGTCCTGCAGGTTTTGACGCAGGGTTGCGTCGTGCGGGTTGCGGGCCAGGGCCTCGGCCGCCTGCTGGTCTACGGCCTGCCGAAAACCGCTGCGCTGCATAAACTGGTCGTACTCGTAGGGGCCGGGGTTGGCCTGGTACTCGGCGTAGGCGGCTTCGAGGCGGTGCGTGTCGTAGGCCCGCACGCCCTCGTACAGCACCCCCGCCCCTACTCCGCAAATCAGCCAGAAAGTCAAGAAGCGCTGCCCGCCCCAGCGCTGCTCCAGCAGCGGCCCGAAGATAATGAGGCCGAACATGTTAGAGAAGATGTGCCCCCAGTTGCCATGCAGAAACATGTAGGTGCCAAACTGCCAGAAATGAAAGAACGGCGACCCTAGGGGGTAGAGGCTGCCGAGCTGGGTGAGGGAAGGTATCAACCGAATATTCTCCTGGGCCAGGAAAAATAGCACGTTAGCTATCAGCAGGTTGCGAACGGTAGGAGTTAGGTTAAACATAGACCGCAGAGTTAGCGGATTAAACAGGTTTCACAAATACGCGGGCTGCGCGGGCGAGCGCAAAGGTCGGGCCCAGCGCCGCGCCAGAGCCGCCCGCCTAGGGCCGGCCAAACAGCGCGGCCAGCTGCTCGCCATCAAGCAGCACTACGGTGGGGCGGCCATCGGGGGCGTAGCTGGGCACCTGGCAGGCAAAAAGCTTGTCAACCAAGGCGCTCAGCTCTACGTCGGGCAGGCGCGGCTGGCTGGTGGCCTGGGCCACGCGCCGGGCCAGGGCGCGGGCCAGCGTTTCGCGGCGGTCGAGGCGCACGGCCCCGGCCCCGCTGCGAAACTGCTCAATCAGGCCTTCCAGCAATTCCTTTTCGCCCTGGACGGGCAGGTCGGGCGGCACGGCCTCGATGGCGATAGTTTGGGGGCCGAACTCGGCAAACCGAAACCCGAGCTGCAACAGCGCCGGCGTCAGTTCGTGCAGCACGGCGTAGTCGGCCGGCGAAAACGTGACGGGCCGCGGAAACAGCAGCGTTTGGGCCGGCACCCCGCCGCGCTCGGGCGAGGGCTCGGCCGCGTATTGCTCGTAGAGAATGCGCTCGCGAGCCGCCTCCTGGTCGATGAGCATCAGCCCCGATTTCACGGGCAGCAGCACGAAGCGGGTGAGCACCTGGGTGGTACGCGGCGAGCTGGGCACTTGGTGGGCAGGCGCGGCCCTAGGGCCGTCGGGCGCGGCAGCGTGCACGAAAGGCAGCTCGGGCGGCGCCGGGGCCACCGGCTCGGCATCGGGCACGGGCGGGGCAGCCTGCACCGGCTGGCCCAGCTCGCGGTAAAACGCTTCGAGGTCGCGCCGGGCCTGCTCGGTGGGGCGAGCGGGCAGCCGGTCGCTGGCCGGGCTGGCGGCCGTGCGGCGCGCTGCCGCCGCCACCGAGGCCGACAGCGCGTCGGGGTTAAAGTCGGGGGCGTGGCGGCTGGGCGGGGGCAGGGCCGCGCCGCTGGGGCGCGGAGCCGCGCCGGGGCCCGCCTCGGCCGAAGTGCGCAGCGGGCGGATGGGCGCAAAGTTTACGTCGCCCTCGAAGTCGAGCGAGGGCGTGAGGCTGTGCAGCCCGAGGGCCTGGCGCACGGCCGCGCGCACCACGGCGTACACCGTTTTCTCGTCCTCAAACTTGATTTCCGTCTTGGTGGGGTGCACGTTGATGTCGATGGCCTTGGGGTCCAGCTCCAAAAACAGCACGTAAAAGGGGTGCGTTTCCTTGGGCAGCAGGCCCTCGTAAGCGGCCAGCACGGCGTGGTTGAGGTAGGCCGAGCGGATGAAGCGGTTGTTGACGAAGAAAAACTGGTCACCCCGGCTTTTCTTAGCCGACTCGGGCTTGCCGATGTAGCCGCGCACGGTGATAAAGGGCGTTACTTCCTCGCAGCCCGCCAGCTGCTCCTTGTAGGCGTTGCCCAGCAGCGCCACAATGCGCTGGCTAAGCTTGCCGGCCGGCAGGTTGAAAACTTCGAGGTCGTTTTGGTAGAGCGAAAAGGCAATCTGCGGATTGGCCAGCGCCACGTGCTGAAACTCATCCAAAATGTGGCGCATCTCCACGGCGTTGCTTTTCAAAAAGTTGCGCCGGGCGGGCACGTTGAAAAACAAGTTTTTCACGCTGATGCTGGTGCCGTCGGGGCAGGCCGTGGGCCCCTGGCTGCTCACCTGCGAGCCCTCTACCAGCAGCAGCGAGCCCGTGTCCTGCCCGCGCGGCTTGGTCCGAATTTCGACCTGCGCCACGGCCGCGATGCTGGCCAGCGCCTCGCCCCGAAACCCTAGGGTACGGATGCGAAACAGGTCCTCGGTGCTGCGAATCTTGCTGGTGGCGTGGCGCTCCAGGCTCATTCGCGCGTCGGTGGCCGACATACCGCTACCGTTGTCCACCACTTGCACCAGCTGCTTGCCAGCTTCTTTCACAATCAGCTGCACGCTGCTGGCGCCGGCATCCACGGCATTTTCCAGCAGCTCCTTCACCACCGACGCGGGGCGCTGCACCACCTCGCCCGCGGCAATCTGGTTGGCGAGGTACTCGGGCAGCAGTTGGATAATATCGGGCATCGTGTTTAGCTGTTGGCGGGGGCCTGTCGGCCGGCCCTTAGCTGCTAGCTCGGGGCGGGCGGGGTACCACACTGGCCCCCTTACGCGTTGGGGAGGGCCTAGGGCAGCGGGCTAAGTAGCGGGCGCGCTTTTCGGTGAGCATTGAGCACTACCTTTACGGCTAATTTGGCTGAAAAGGCACTATTCCAACTCCGTCAAATTAGCTGCTACCGCGCTTCTATTGGGAACCGCTGGGGCGGGCCGGCGGTTCCGGCCCCACCCGGCGGCAAAAGTAGGCGGCCGGGGCAACTAGCGGGCTACCGCCTTTTTTACTTTGAAAAAAACTGCTAGCTAACCGCTGGTAGCTACCAGCTTACAACTTTGATGCGCCCCAACTTCCGCCTGCTGTTTTTTGGATTGTTGCTGGGTATTGGCGGGCTGCTGTGGGGCTTTGCCGGGCCGGGCCGGCCCCTGCCCGACCCGCTGGCCGCCACGCCCGCCGAGCAGCAATGGGTGGACAGCGTATTCAACTCGCTGACGCCCGACCAGCGCCTGGGGCAGTTTTTTATGGTGGCCGCCTACTCCAACCGCGAGAAGGCCCACGCTGACCGCATCGAGCGGCTGGTGCGCAATCAGGGCATTGGGGGCGTCATGTTTTTGCAGGGTGGGCCGGTGCGCCAGGTCTTGCTGACCAACCGCCTGCAGGCCGCCGCCAAGGTGCCGCTGCTCATTGCCACCGATGCCGAGTGGGGCCTGGATATGCGCCTCGACTCGACGATGCACTTTGCCAAAGAAATGACCCTAGGGGCCATGGACGACCCCACGCTGGTGCAGCAGATGGGCCGCGACCTGGGCCGCAAGCTGCGGGCGCTGGGCGTGCACATCAACTTCGCGCCGGTGGTGGATGTCAACTCCAACCCTAACAACCCGGTGATTGGCAACCGCTCGTTTGGCGAAGACCAGAACCAGGTGGCGGCCTTGAGCGTGCAGTACATCAAGGGTTTGCAGGGCCAGCGCGTGATTGCGGTGGCCAAGCACTTCCCCGGCCACGGCGACACCGACACCGACTCGCACAAGGCTCTGCCGGTGATAAATACCGATTTGGCGCGGCTCGAAAAAGTGGACTTAGTGCCTTTTCAGGCGGCGTTTGAGGCGGGAGCCCTCGGCACGATGGTGGCCCACCTCTACATTCCGCTCTTCGACACTACCGACGCTAAGACGACCACGCTCTCGAAGGCGCTGGTGACGGGACTTTTGCAGGAGAAAATGGGCTTCAAGGGCTTGATTTTCACCGATGCGCTGAACATGCGCAGCGTGAGCAAGCTCTACAAGGACGGCGAGCTGGACGCCCTCGCCCTGGCGGCGGGCAACGACGTGCTGCTGTTTTCGGAAGATGTGCCGGCCGCCCTCACCCGCATCAAAGAAGCCGTGGCGGCGGGCAAGCTGCAGCAGGCCGATTTAGATGCGCGTATCAAGAAAATATTGCGGGCCAAGTACTGGGCCGGCCTCAGCAAGTACCGCCCGGCCAACCCGCTGACGGTGCGCGACAGCCTCAACGACCCCGGCAGCCGGGTGCTGGCCCAGCGCATCTTCGAGCACGCCGTGACGGTGGTCAAGAATGACGACCAGCTGCTGCCTTTTCGCCGGCTCGATACGCTGCGCATTGCGGCCATCACCATCGGCACCCAGCCCGAGGGGCCCTACGCCACCATTTTCAACAAGTACCAGCCGGGCTCGGTGTACGCCGTGCTCGACCGCTACGCGCCTGACTCTACTTTTGCGCGCATTCAGGCGCGGCTGGGCGACGCCAACGTGGTGGTGGTGAGCCTGCACCAGATGAACAACACGCCCAGCCACAGCTACGGCCTGGGCGAGGGGGCGCTGAAGTTCATTAAGGACCTGCAAGCCAACCCTAAGCGCAAAACGGTGGTGGTAGCCATGGGCAACGCCTACGGCCTGAAGTTTCTGGAAAGCGCCCGCACGCTGGTGTGCGGCTACGAGGACCACTACGCCGCCCAGCTGGTGGTGCCGCAGGTGCTATTTGGAGCGCTGCCGGCGCGGGGCAAGCTGCCGGTCACGGTATCGCCGGCACTGAAGCTGGGCACCGGCCTGGCCACGCCCGACCTGCACCGCCTGCGCTACGCCTCGCCCGAGCGCGAGGGCCTCGACTCGCGCATCCTCACCCAAATCGACCACATTGCCCTCGAAAGCATCGTGACCGCGGCCACGCCCGGCTGCCAGGTGCTGGTGGCTAAAAACGGCACCGTCGTCTTCGACCAGAGCTACGGCTACGCCACCTACGACCGCAGCCAGCCCATCACGAGCAGCACGCTCTACGACCTAGCCTCGGTGACCAAGGTGGCGGGCACGCTGCAGGCCGTGATGTACCTCAAGGACCAGGGCAAAGTCAACCTCGACGAGAAGGTGAGCACCTACCTGCCCGAGATGCAGCGCACCAACAAGCGCGAGATGACCGTGCGCGACGTGCTGCTGCACCAGGCGGGCCTCAAGCCGGGCATCCCGACCTGGGAGCGCACCGTGCGCGACGGGGTGCTGAAGCCCGCCTACTATAGCAGCTTGCAAAGCGCCGATTTCCCCAACGAGGTGGCACCCGGCGAGTTCAGCATCCGCGCCGCCGACGACTCGGTGTGGGCCTGGACGCTGCGCTCAACGCTGCTGCCCAAGGTGCGGGGCAAGTACCCGGTGGAGTACTCCGACCTGAGCTTCATCATCATGAAGCGCCTGAGCGAGAAGCTACTGGGCCAGAAGCTGGAGGACTTTCTGCCCCGCGCCTTCTACCGCCCCCTAGGGCTGGGCAGCATGACCTACAACCCGCTCACGCGCTTCCCCAAGGACTGCATCGCGCCCACCGAGAACGACACCTACTACCGCCGCGAGCAGCTGCAGGGCACCGTGCACGACCAAACCGCCGCGCTGGTAGGCGGCGTGGGCGGCCACGCCGGCCTCTTCGCCACCGCCAACGACCTGGCCGTGCTCATGCAAATGAACCTGCAGAACGGGCAGTACGGTGGCACCCAGTTTTTCCAGTCGCCAGTGGTCACCGAGTTCTCGCACCCGCAGGTGGCCGGCAACAAGCGCGGCCTGGGCTGGGACCGCGGCGACCCCAGCAAGCCCAGCGGCCCCACCACCAACCTGGCGCCCGCCAGCACCTTCGGCCACACCGGCTTCACGGGCACCTGCGTCTGGCTCGACCCCGACAATCAGATTCTCTACGTCTTCCTCTCTAACCGCGTGTACCCCGACGCGGGCAACATCAAGCTGCGCACCTATAACATTCGCACCCGCATTCAGGAAGTGATTTACAAGGCGATGGGCCGCGGCGCTGCCCAGGCCAGCGGCGCCGCGGCGGCTACGGTAGGCGGGCAGTAGCATTGGACCAAGTAGCCCCTAGGGTAGCTACGCACGTGTAGAGACGCATCCTTGCGTCTCGTCGTTGTTCGATATGCCCGACGATTAGACGCAAGAATGCGTTTCATCTTAGCGAAAAATCCCTTCGCTATTATCTTGTTCACCCTTCCAGCGACTTGGATTGGCAAGAATATACTGCTGAATGCGGGCAAGCTCATCACCCGACCGGACGACCCGGTCGTAGAAACTCGATTGCCAGCCAAAACTAAGGTTCTGGGCGCGGGCAAAGCTGCTAACTCCCGCCTTGAAGCCACGAATAAGGGCGGCGAGGTTGTCACGCTGTGGCCCAAACTTATTTTGTGGAGTGCTCGGCGGGCCAGCTACCTCTGCTTTATCAAATAGCAGTAGTCCGTGTAAGTGGTCGGGCATGAGCACAAAGGCATCGAGCGCTACAAAGGGCATAAATTGTGGAATCTGCTGCCAACCAGCCAACACTCGCTGACCTATTAAGGTCGGCTCGACTAAGGCCGCATCCCAGTTATCACCAGGTACGACCACTCTGCCAAAGTACGGTGCTCGCTTTGCCGTGCAGATAGTCACGAAATACGCGCCGCTCTGCCCGTAATCATACCCTAGCAGCCGGGCAGAAGCAACGCGGTACTTATCCTGGTATAATTCTTTGCTCATCTACCCAAATGTAGAGACGCATCCTTGCGTCTCGTCGTCTTAGGCAGGCTAAACAACGACGAGACGCAAGGATGCGTCTCTACACGTGCGTACCTCTTTCTTACTGCGGCGCCGTCCAGGTATTATCCGCCGGGTAGCTGTCGGGAGTGTAGAGGCTGCCTAGGGTCACTTTTTGGATGGTGCGGCCGCTGCGCACGGGCACGGTGACGGTGCTGGCGTTTTGCCACACGGCCACCGAGCGGTGAATTTGCTCGGTGCTACCGTTGTCGAAGGTCACCGTCAGGTCCACGGGTAGGGGCTTGCTGCCTTTGGCCGTGACGGTTATCTGGGCGGGCTTGTCGGCGGGGCGCACCACGCTGGTGATGGCCAGGTCGGGGTAGCCGGGGTCGAAAAACCAGCGCTGCCAAAACCAGTTCAGGTTTTGGCCGGCCCCGGCGTTCATCGAGTAGAAGAAGTCGTTGGGCAGCGGGTGCTTGCCGTGCCAGTCGCGGATGTAGTGGTGCAAGGCCTTGGTAAACAGCTCGTCGCCCAGCATATCCTTCACGTAGAGGTACCCTAGGCCCGGCTTGGGGTACGAGTTGAGGAAAAAGGGCGTGCCTTTTTGCTGGGTCGTCAGGGTCACGATGGGCGCATCCTGCTCGGTGCCGGCGGCCTGCGCGTAGGGCACCATGCCGTAGTCGTCCACGAGGCCGGGCTGGATAAGGGGCGAAATCAGCCACTCGCCAATCGTGGCCCAGCCCTCGTCCATCCAGCCGTACTTGGTTTCGTTGATGCCCATATAAAAGGGGAACATCGTGTGGAAAATCTCGTGGTCGGTGAGCGTGATGCCCTCCTCGCGGGTGGGCGTGGGGTTGTCGTTCACCATCATCGGGTACTCCATCTGGTCGAGCCCGTCGAACACCGTTTCGTGGCTGTAGGGGAAGGGCCACTTGGGAAAGGTGTAGCTCATGGCTTCCACCGTTTTGCGGCCAAATTTGGCTACTTCCTCGAAGTCGTCGTGCTTGGGGTTGTACACGGCATCAACGCGGGTGCGGCGCTTGGTGGCGGGGTCTACTACCAGGCTGGTGGCTTGCCACACGTAGTGGTCGGCGGTGGCAAAGGCGAAGTCCACCACGTTGCGGGCCTCGAAGTGCCAGGTGTTGTAGGCGTTGGGCGCGGTGGCGTCGTGCAGCCGCGCCTCGGTGCTGTCGATGATGCTCGTGATACCGTCCTTCTTTTCGGCGGCCCGTAGGCGCGTGAGGTACTTCTTGCTAAGCACTTTGTCGGCGTTGGTAAGGTCGCCGGTGGCCCAGACTAGGAAGTTGCGCGGCACCGTCACGTCGACCTTGAAGTTACAGAAGTCGTTGTAGAACTCGGCCGAGCCCAGGTAGGGCAGCCGGTTCCAGCCGTCCACATCGTCGTACACGGCCACGCGCGGGAAGAAATAGGCCACAAAAGCCACCCCCGGCGCCACCTCGCCCGTGCGCTGGTGCGAGCCCTTGTTGAGCGTGTAGGAGTACGTAACGGCCACCTGCGCCGCCTGCCGAGGCCCTAGGGCGCGGGGCAGGCTCACGGTCATATTCGTATTGTCGATAACGTAGCGGGCGGGGTCCAGCACCTGGCCGTTGAACGTCAGGCGCTCAATCTTTACGCCGTCGCTCAGGTCGTCGGCCGCAAACTTGCCGTCGCGCGGGGCGCCCTTCTGGTAGAGGTTGGGGTAGAGCTTAAACCAGAGCTGGCGCAGCGAGTCGGGGCTGTTATTGCGGTAGGCAATGCCCACGGTGCCCGCCACCAGGCGCGTGGCGGGGTCAAAATTGACCTTGATGTCGTAGTCGGCCCCGTTCTGCCAGTACTTAGGGCCCGGCTGGCCATCAAGCGAGCGGGTGCCCTTGGCGTAGGCGGCCAGAATGTTGCGCGGGGTAGGCAGCGCGGCGGGCGCCGGCGCGGGCGGAGCAGTTTGGGCCAGGGCCCCGGCCAGCGGCAGCACCAGCCCCAGAAGAAGTAAGCAGAAACGCAAGAGTACAGCAGAAAGGAAACCACGGTGCCCCTAGGGCCACTAGTTTCAGAAACCAGTAATTTCTGCTCCTAACGCCACACCGGCGCTATTATGGTGCGCCGGGTAAGCGTCGGAAGCCAGGGCCCGCAAAGGTCGGGCCGCCAGCCCCAACGTGGTGCGCACAAGCCAGGCTATTTGCGGGCGCGAGCGGTTGTTGGCCTACTTGGTTAAGCGAAAAAGCCGGCCAGGCTGCGCGCAGTGGCAGCCTGGCCGGCTTAATCTATTCGTCTGTAGCCGCTCGCGCGCCCCTAGGGCAGCTAGCGCTCCAGCTTGAAGCCGGGCTCGCGGGCGGGCGGCGCGGTGCGGTTGGCCACCATCCAGCCGGTGAGGTACATCCAGCGGGTCATGTTGGTGAGCTTGGCGTAGTCGATGCGCTGGGGCTCGTCGCGCGGGGTGTGGTAGTCGACGTGCAGCAGCGAGGTGTACATAATGGCCGGAATACCCAGGCGCGCGTACGGCAGGTGGTCGGAGCGGAAGTACCAGCCCTCGGGGTGGGTGGGCTTATCCCACTCGGTGTCGAGCTTGAACTTAGGACCGGCCTGGTTGGCCGCCAAAGCCATTTTCACGAGGTCCGACGAGTTCAGGTGCGGCGGGGTCGAGCCCAGCAGGGCGGCCGAGTCGGGGGCGTTGCGGCCCATCATCTCGGCGTTGAGCACTGCCACGATACTGGCCTGCGGCACCGTAGGATGGGCCGAAAAGTAGGTGGAGCCCAGCAGTCCGCGCTCCTCCGAGCCTTGGTACACAAACAGCGCCGAGCGGCGGGCCGGCTGCTGCTTGAAGGCCCGCATAATGGCCAGCAGCGCCGCGCAGCCGGTGGCGTTGTCGTCGGCCCCGTTGTAGATGGAGTCGCCGGCAATGGGGGCGCGCACGCCATCGTGGTCCTGGTGGGTGCTGAAAAGCACGTACTCCTTTTTGAGCTGCGCGTCGGTGCCGGGCTGCTTGGCCACGATGTTGACGGACGGGTACTGGAAACTCTCCACCTTCAGCTCGGCAGTGAGCTGCTGGCCGGCCTGCTGCACCCAGCTGCTGGCGCTGGCCGGCAGCCAGATGACGGGCGGCGTGCTCACCACCCTAGTGCTGGCCGCGCCGGGCAGGCTGTAGCGACCGCGCTCGTAAATGTGGCTCCAGTGGTCGTAGAGGGCCTGCGAGGGCGCATCCGACACAAACACCACCGCCACCGCGCCGGCCTTGGCTAGCTCGGTGGCCTGCCCGGCAAACTTGCCAAACACGTAGCGCCGGTAGCTAATGCCGTCGGTGGGCGCGCCCGCAATCTGCACGGCCACGGCCTTGCCTTTCACGTCCACCTTGGCCAGCTCGGCCGCCGAGCCGGTACCCACGTACACCAGCGGCGCGTTCACGCTAGCGTTGGTGGGCGCGGTCACTACCCCGTCCTCGTTGAGCTTAATCTCGTGGGTACCAATGCGCAGCGTGCTGCTTTTGGCCAGGCGGGTGCGCTGCAGGCTGAACCACTGGAAGTACGTGCCGTCGTCGCCGGCCGGCAGCATGCCGGTGGCCCGAATCTGGTCGGCCAGCCACACCGACGCCTTTAGCTCATCGAGCGTGCCGCCCTCGCGGCCCCGGAAATGGTCGCCGGCCAGCGCAAACAAGTCGCGCTTGATGTCGGCTTCCTTGATGGCGCCGATGGCGTTGCCCGTAGCGGCGGGCTTGGCGGCCGGTGCGGGTTTGCGCTGGGCCGAGGCCCCTAGGGGCAGCGTGAGGCCGGCCGCCAGGCAACTTAGCAGTAAAAGCTGTTTCATTAGGAACAAATCAATATAAGGTGCTGCCCAAAGCTACGCTGCCGCCGCTTTTAGGGCCTAGGGGTGGCTTTTGGGCGCGGCTTGCGTATAGACCCTGCTTGGCCCTACCTCGTTGCGCCGAAACCTCCGCCACGCTGGGCGGTTAGCCCCTCGCCTACCCTCCTTTTTCCATGAATATCGGCATCGTTTGCTACCCCACTTTTGGCGGCTCCGGCGTAGTGGCCACCGAGCTGGGCAAAGCCCTGGCTCAGCGCGGCCACCGCGTGCATTTCATCACCTACAGCCAGCCCGTGCGGCTCGATTTCTTCAACGAAAACCTCTTTTACCACGAGGTGTACGTGCCCACCTATCCCCTGTTCCAGTTTCCGCCCTACGAGTCGGCACTGGCTTCCAAGATGGTGGATATCAGCCAGAACGAAAAGCTCGACGTGCTGCACGTGCACTACGCCATTCCGCACGCCTCGGCTGCCTACCTGGCCAAGCAGATTCTGCGCTCCCGGGGCATCACCGTGCCGGTGGTTACGACCTTGCACGGCACCGACATTACGCTCGTGGGCAAGGATGCCAGCTACGAGCCGGTGGTCACGTTCAGCATCAACCAGAGCGACGGCGTGACGTCGGTATCGGCCGATTTGCGACGCGAGACTTACGAATACTTTCCCGTCGAGCACCGCATTGAGGTTATCCCTAACTTCATCGACCTGCAGCGCTTTAAGAAGCAGGAGAAGAGTCATTTCCGCACCGCCATCGCGCCCGATGGCGAAAAAATCCTGCTGCACACCAGCAACTTCCGCACCGTGAAGCGGGTGGAGGACGTGCTGCGCATCTTTTTTGGGGTGCGCCAGGCCATGCCCGCCAAGCTGCTGCTGGTGGGCGACGGCCCCGACCGCTCGCGCATGGAGAAGCTGGCCCGCGAGCTGGACTGCCAGCGCGACGTGCGCTTCCTAGGCAAGCTCGAAGCTGTGGAGGAAGTATTGAGCGTGAGCGACTTATTTCTGATGCCCAGCGAAAACGAGAGCTTCGGCCTGGCCGCCCTCGAGGCCATGGCCTGCGAGGTGCCCGTTATCAGCACCAACGCCGGCGGCATTCCCGAGCTGAACGTACACGGCGTGACGGGCATGCTCAGCAACATCGGCGATGTGCCTGATATGGTGAAAAACGCCCTCTACGTGCTGCAAGACGATAATTTGCCGCGCTTCAAGGCCGCCGCCAGGGCTAGGGCCGAGGAGTTTGCCGTGGATAAGATTGTGCCGCTCTACGAGCAGTGCTACGAGCGCGCCGCCGTGCACGCCGCTGAAGCGGTGTAAGCAGCCCTAGGGCCAAAAAAGGCGGTCATGCTGAGCTTGCCGAAGCATCTCTACCGCGTAAGTAATTCCGATGATTGGAGTTAGTTACGCAGTAGAGATGCTTCGGCAAGCTCAGCATGACGTTCTCTTTTAGCGTTGGGGCTCTCACTCACAGTAGCATCTCGCCTACTTCCTGCCAGTTATGGGCGCGGCGGTAGCGGGTTTCCAGCGCGTTGTGCGGGGCGTCGAACAGGATACCTTCGCCCCGGAAGTTGTCGAAATTATAGGCGTTGTCGTCGATGAGGTAGTCGGCGTTGAGAATGCTTTTATCGCCGCAAAACACGTAGTTGCGCCACGGGATAAACGGAAAATGCTTTTGCAGCCACTCGTACTTGTCGAGGAAGGAATTGGCAAACTCCATAGCGGCTGAGGCGATAAATAGTTCGTAGCGCCCGGCTAGCTCCTTCATTACGCGCTGGCTATCGGGCATCAAGGGCAAGTCGCGGAAGAAGCCGGGGGCGTTGGGGTAGGCGCGCAGGGCCGGCTGGTGCTCGGGAGCCACTATCTCGTGCGGATGCTTGCCGCGCAGCGCCTCCAGGGTGAATTCCAGCTGGAAGTCGCGGCCGTACCACTCCTGGAAGCGGGCAATGGCATCGGCCAGCACCTCGTCCATATCTACGCAAATGCGTTGTTTAGCCATGTCAGTCAGGCGGTTAAATACTCATCGGGTTATTACGCCGGCCTAGGGCCGCCCGGTCAGGTAAAAGTCGGCTTTGGTGCGGCAGCGGTCCGCCCAGCTCGCATCAAGCTGCGCCAGTAGCGCCACCTGCCTGGCAAACAAGAGGATGCGCGAATCCTGCCCTTCGATGCGGTGGCGTAGCTCGTAGCTGCTGGCCAGCGAGAACGTAACGCTCTCAAACACCTGGTACAGCAGCTCGTCCAGCTGCGCAAACACCCGGTTTTCTTCCTCGCGGCCCCGCTCTACAATTACCCAGTGATAGCCGGCTTGCGACACCCGTACCTCGGGATACGCGAAGTCGCGGTTGTACCCAAAAGTAGGCAGCAGCTCGGGCGGAGCGTCTAGCTGCTGCCCGAGGGCCTTAACCACGGCTTCGAGGGCGCCTAGGGCCAGCATGGGGCTAAAAGAGCTGGGCCGCCTCGCGCCGCACCGTGTCCAGGGCCGGGGCGGTGGGGTCGTTTTGGTCGGTCATTAGGCTTTCGAGCACGCGCCGGGCCAGCTCGGTGCCGCGCGCGTGCTGCGGGTCGGGCAGGGCGTGAAAGGCGCGGTTCACCATTGTCAGCACGTTTTCCTTGGCTTGCTTTACCTGGGCCCAGGCCTCGGCGCTGATGTAGAGCTGCTGGGCCACGTTGTGCTCGTACTCAGCCCGGATTTCCTGCTGCAGGGCGCGGTGGTAGTCGGGCGCGCTTTGGCCGGCGCTGCTCAGGCGCACCAGAATATTGCTGGGCGAAATGCGCTCGAGCAGCAGCGTGAGGCGCTCGTAGGCTTGCAGGCGCAGGGGCAGCGTGGTGCGGTTGCTTTCCAGCTTCAGCTCGATGAGGCGGCGCTGGGTATCTTTTTCGAGGTACTGGCGAAACAAGAGAAAGATGCTGCCGGCCACGATGATGGCGGGCAGAATAACCTTCAGCAAATCAAAAAAATACGTAGTGGCATCCATACGCGGCGGCGAGCCCTGGCCCGCCAAAACAAAGAAAAAAAGACTTACTTATAGCGGCAAAATGGCCTAGGCCACCCTAGCCCGCCAGGCGGCCGGCCAGGGCAAACTTACGGCGTGAACCCCGCCTGGGCCATTGCTGTTTTAGTAGCGAGCCCAAACCTGGGCGTTTGTATCTTTGTCTTATCCGAAATCGGTCTACTTCCGCATTACCATATGGCTACTACCACGCAAGCCCCGCCCATCGGCCTCACGCCCCGCGCCCTGGTGGAGGTTAAAAATATTATTCAGGAGAAAAGCGTGCCCGCCGACTACGGCCTGCGCATTGGCGTGCAAGGCGGCGGCTGCTCGGGCATGAGCTACCTGCTGGGCTTTGACAAAGCCAAGGACAACGACGAGGTGTACGACCTCGACGGCGTGCAGCTCATCATGGATAAGAAGCACGCCATGTACGTGCTGGGTATGGAGGTTGACTTCCAGGACGGCCTTAATGCCCGCGGCTTCACCTTCAACAACCCCCAGGCCAAGAGCACCTGCGGCTGCGGCTCGTCGTTCTCGGCGTAAGCTAGGCTTGGCTAACCAGCACCTGCTTAAACCGGTGCTGCTCGCATTAAAAATTGGGAAAGCCCCGGCAGTTGCCGGGGCTTTTTTCGTGTCTTGGTGGCGCTACTGTAGGCAATGGCCGGGCGCCCGCGCGGGCGGCGGGTGCTGGCGCCTAGGGCCCGGCTTAGCAAGCATTCAATATCTTATACTAGCAGTTTCCAAGCAGAGGTATATACCAGCATTAATGACGGGCTTAAATAATTATTAGTAAGTATCTTATGAAATAAAATTTTTCCTATATTTACCATCCTCGCCTACCTGGCGCGGGCCGTTCTATTCTTTTTTTCTGCTGAGCTTATGAAAACAACTTGCCCTGTTTGGTTTTTGCCGTTTACCCGCCAGCTCACCCTGCTGGCCGACATTGTGGTGCAGCTTGAAGCAGCCGGCCTGGGCCTGCACCCCCGCCGGCCGCACGAGGCAGGCCTAGGGCCGGGCATCCTATTTCTGGACCATCTGGCGCCTCTGGCCGAGGTAGCGGAAGTTTTGGAGGAGGTGCGCCGCACTCCCGGCTGCAGCGTGCTGGCCGTGAGCCTAGGCGCCTTGCCCAGCGCGGCCACCTGGGCGCTGCTGCGGGCGGGCGTCAGCGACATGGTGTCGTGGGCGGAGGTGGCCGACCCGGCCGGCCTGGTGGCGGCCCGCCTGCGCTACCAGCACACCCTGGAAACCCAGGTAGCCGACTTGCAGCGCCGCCTGGTGGGCAGCAGCGCCCGCTGGCGCGACACCCTGCACCAAGTGGTAGACATGGCCCTGTCGAGCTGCCAGGTGCTGATAACGGGCGAGAGCGGCACCGGCAAGGAGCTAGTGGCCAAAGAGATTCACCGCCTCGACGCGCGACCCGCCAAGCGCGACTGCGTGGTGGTAGACTGCACCAATCTCATTCCGGGCTTGTCGGGCAGCGAGCTGTTTGGGCACGAGAAGGGCGCGTTTACCAACGCCATCAGCACCCGCGACGGGGCCGTGGCGCTGGCCCACGAGGGCACGCTGTTTCTGGACGAGTTGGGCGAATTGCCGCTGGCCCTGCAAGCCGAGCTGCTGCGGGCCCTGCAAGAGGGCACCTACAAGCGCGTGGGCAGCAACACCTGGCGGCACGCCAGCTTCCGGCTGGTAAGCGCCACCAACCGCGACCTGCTGGCCGAGGTGCAGAAGGGCAGCTTCCGGCAGGACTTGTACTACCGCGTGTCGGGCTGGACCTGCCAGCTACCCGCCCTGCGCGAGCGCCGCGAAGACATCGTGCCGCTGGCGCAGCACTTCTTTGCTCAGCTGCGCGGCCCCCAGCAGGTGGTAGACCGGCAGGTGTACGACTTTTTGCTGGTGCGCGACTACCCCGGCAACGTGCGGGAGCTGCAGCAGCTTATCGCGCGCATTGCCAGCAAGCACCCCGGCGATGGGCCCATTACCATCGGCGACATTCCGCGGGCCGACTGGCCCGACTTTGAGCGCCTGGGTGCGCCGGTGCCCACTTCCGGCGAGCTGGAAGCCTGCATCACCTCGCTGCTCTACCAAGGCCTGGGCCTCAAGGAGATAAAAGACCAGGTGACCGATATTGCCAAGCAAGTGGCCATCAGCCACGAGCACGGCAACCTGAAGCGCGCCGCCCTGCGCCTGCGCTGCAGCGAGCGCATTCTGCAGATGCACCGCCACGGCGATTCCCCTAGCCCCCTGCGCCTGCAGGAAGCCAACCCGGAGTGAATTGGGTAATAGAACGTCATGCTGAGCTTGCCGAAGCATCTCTACTGAACGTCACTCGGACGATGCGGCAGAGATGCTTCGGCAAGCTCAGCATGACCGCCTTTTTTATTCCAATTTCCCTACGGCCTACTCCTGAGCGCCCACCAGCCACGGGTCGCGCCATTCGGGGCCTAGGGGGGCGGCGGCCACGGCCACGCGCCGGGCGGCGCCCTCCCCCACCGCCGGGCGCACCCGGCCGATGAGTTGCAGCAGGTTGCCAGCCAGCACCTGTTGCGCCTCGGCCGGGGCAAGGTGCAGGGCGTGAATCTTGCTTAATTCCACGCCGGGGTGCAGCCAGGGGCCATCGGAGCCGAAGAGGAATTTGCCCGCCCCGGCCCGCGCCACGGCCCGCTGCAGAATGTCGAAGCGGCGCACGCCCGAGGTATCGGCGTAGATGTTGGGGCAGCGCACCAGGTAGTCGATAAGGGCAGTTTGGGCGCGCCAGTCGTCGGAAAAGGACCCTAGGTGCGGGATGATAAAGTTGACGTCGGGGTACTGCGCGGCCAGCAAATCCACCACCGAGGCCTCGCCCACCACGTCGTAGAGCACGGGTAGGCGAAAGGCGCGGGCCACGTCGCACACCTCGCGGCTGATGCGGGCATCGTAGCGGTGCAGCTTGATGCCCACGAAGCCGTACTCCTCCACGGCGGTGCGCACCAAATCCAATATCCGGCCGCGGTCGCGCTGGGCGTGCACGAAGGCAAAGCCGTAGAAGCGCTCGGGCTGCTGCTGCACCAACTTGGCTACCTGGCGGTTGGCCAGGGCGTAGTCGGAATGGAAGGCGGCGAAGAGCACCGTGCGCGCAATGCCCGCCTCGTCGGCCCAGGCCAGGTAGGGGCGCAGCGGCGCGTCGGTGTCCCAGGGGCCGGTGAGGCCGTCGCCGCGCCCGGCGTGGCAGTGGCAGTCGATGATGAGCATGACGGAGAAGGATGATTTAGGCAGCCCGCCCGACCCCAACCACGGCGGCCGGCCCCGCCGCCGGCGAGGTGGAAGTAACGGGCTGACCCAGTAGCCGCTGCTTGAGCTGCCAGGGCGTGAGGGTGGGCTGCGTCTGTTTCCAGGTCAGCGCCTGCTGGGCGTGGTGCCAGGCGGCGCGCAGCGCGGGGTCGAGGCGGGCGGGCACGTTCCGAATACTGTCGCGCAGCACCAGCAGCGGCGGGTCGAGCGGCCCGGCAGGGGGCGTGGCCGACAGCAGCACGGCGGCATCGTCGGGGGGCGCCAGCAGGCCCCACCAGTCGCCGCCCTGGCGGCGGGCCCACTGCGCGGGTACCCGCTGGTTTTCGAGGTAGATGCCGCGCACCTCGCCCAGGCGCACGGCCACCAGTAGCGCGTTGCCGTCGGCGCGGGCGGCGGGGTCGGGGCTGCGCAGCAGGCGCTGCAGGGCGTACTGCGCATGCACGTCGATGGTGGGCTGCACCACGTCGCTCGCATCCTGGCTTAGCTCGCCCTGCTGGCCCCGGCGCCGGCTGCTGGGCGGGGTATTATCCTCCACCACCTGCTGGGTGCGCTGCCGCTGCTGCCGGGCCTCACCGGCGGCCGCGGCCATATCTACCCAGGCCTGGGGCACCACCTTGGGGCCTAGGGCTACTAGGCCAGCCAGGGCCAGGGCACGGCCCTTATCAGCGGCACGGCGCCACCAGCCCTCACCCTCCAGCTCGCCCCCCAGCTCAGTAGCTAGCCAGTCGTCGAGTAGCGTTGGCGCGTAGCTGGGCGGACGGGCGCAGCTGCAGTCAGCGCCACCCCTCGCCTGCAGCCGTAGCTTGCCCGCCAGCTGGTACTGCCCCAGAAAGCGAGTGAGCGCCCGGCGGCAACTGGCGCATAGCGGCTCGCCGGTAAGCAGCAAAATACTCTTGAGCTGCATGGGGAAGCCCGGCCGCGCCGCCGCCATGCGGTTGAACCAGCGCATGAACTGACGCTCGGGGTGCTGCTGGCAGCCGGCCGCGCCGCCCGTGGGCGTGCGGCGCAGCGGCACGCGCAGCACGCTGCCCACCTTGGGGTACAGGATGGCCAAGGCCGCCGGCCGGGCAGCGTGGGGGGCCCTAGGGCGCGGGGCAGATGGATAAGCGGGAGTGAGCATGGCAGGCAGCGGGAAGCGATGAACAAGAAAACCAGTCGGCGTGGCGGCGAGCCAGGTAGCCCAGCCCGGCCGCCACGCGAGCAATGTCGGCCGGCGAGTGGTCGGCCCGCAGGCAGAAGGCGATTTCGGGCACGCCGGGCTGCTGCTCGCCGGCCAGCAGCACCGTGGCAATGCCCGCCTGGCGCAGCTGCTGGTGCAGGGCCAGGGCGGCCGTGGCGCGGGCCGGCACCAGCTTCTGCACCGGAAACCATCCGCCCGCCGGCCGCAGCCCCACCCACCCCAGCGCCGCCCGAAACTGCCCGATGCGCTGCCCCAGCTGCTGCCGGGCCGCCGCACCGCCGTGGGCATCGAGGCGCAGGGCCTGCGCGGCGGCCCACACGTGCCAAATAGAGGCCGGGCTGCTGTGCACCCGCGTTTCGGCGCAACGCGCAAACTGGGCCAGCCGGCGGGCGCGGCCCGCCAGCACGGCCACCGGCACCCCCAGGCCCTTGGCCAGCGAGGTAATGGTGAGCAGCTCGGGGCCGGTGCCGTCGTCGCGCAGGCCGGCCCAGCGCAGGCTGCCACCCCCGCCCAGCCCTAGGGGTCGGGTGGCCGTGGGCCGGGCTCCTAGCACCCCAAAGGCCTGGGTATCATCGAGCAGCAGCACGGCGCCGGGGCAGGCGGCCAGCGCGGCGTGGTAGCTGGCCAGCGGCGCGGGCCCCAGGCCGGGGTGCCAGCCATCGGCCACTAGCCAGGGCACGCGGCCCTGCTGGCGGTAGGTGTGCAGCAAGGCCGGCAGCTCGGCCGGGCAGCCCAGGCGCACTACCGGCAGCCTCCGCAGCTGGGCCTGCTGGCTGCCCCACTGCCCCACCGGGTACAGGTGCCGCGCCAGCACCAGCACCCCGTTGGCCGGCATTAATTGAAACACGTCGTGGAATAAGTGCAGCGTAGACGGGGCCAGCACCCCAGCCGCCAGCCCTTGCCGCCGGGCCACTTCATTGGCCACTTGGCGGGCAGCGCCAGCCTCGGCCAGGGCGGCGGGGCGGCCGGGGCTCAGCAGCAGGCCCGGCGGGGGCGGCAGTTGGCGCGGCCCTAAGTACAGCGCCGAGGTAAAGTCAGGCATGAAGCAGTTTTGAGTTCTGGTTCTGCGGCAGCAAAAAGCACGTCATTCCGAGCTTGCCGAGGAATCTCGCCCGCGCCGCCTAGGGTGCGTTCAAGCGTTATTGTTCAACGAGTTCTAGCGAGCTTCCTCGGTAGGCTCGGAATGACGTGCTTTTTGCCGCCTCAGCCCTAGGCCCTGCTCAGTCCAGCAGGTCGCCGTTGAAGGCGCGGCGGCGCGGCAGGGGCCCAAAGGCCGGCCGGCGCAGCGGCCCCAGGCCGGCGCTGAGCTGGCGGCTGCGGCGCAGCTGGCTCTGCTGCAGGGCATTTTGGCGTTCGATGAGCTGGGCCGGCTGCAGGTAGCGCTCCTCATTGTCGGGGGCTTGCTGGCGCACGTCGCCCAGGTCGGTGGCCAGGTCTACCCCGGTCACGGCCTTGTAGGCGTGGATGTAGCGCTGAATTTCCTGGCGCCAGTAGTAGGCCCAGTTGGCCGCGTTCACGGCCCCGATGGTGGGGCTGTTCCAGGCGCCGTAGCGGATGCTCAGCAGCAGCTGCTCGCCAAAGGCCCCTAGGTCGCGGAAGTGGGTGATGTTGGTGGGGTTCCAGCCCTGCAGGGTTTTCATGGTGTCCACGCGGTCCATCCAGGGCTCGGTGTAGGGCACCATCACGCGGCCGCCCAAAAACTCGCGCACCTCGGGTCGGGCCAGCAGCCACTGCTGGGTCAGCATCTCGGCGCGGGCCGTCCAAGGCAAGTCGCCATACTGGTTGTGGGCGCCCTCGGCCAGGGTCATGTGCACCTCGCGCAGGCAGTTGAGGATGGGGAAGCCGTCGGGGATAACGGTGGTGAAGTTGGCCTGCTGGTAAAACTCGGTGCAGGCCCGCAGCAGGCTATGGAAGCCGCGCAAAAAGAACGTGCGGTTTTCGGCCACCGCAATGGGCTGCACCCCGCGCCCAATCAGCCCAATGCCGTACTCGTACTGGTACTCCAGGTTGCGGCGGTTCAGGGTGAGGCGATTGCGCTCGTCCTCGATGTAGCCCCACATGAGGTTGGCCATGGGGCGCAGCGGGTCGAGGTTGAGGCCGGCCAACGGGTCGGGGCCGTAGCCGGGCCGGCGCACGTTCTGGAAGCGCAGGCTGATGGCGTTCAGCGTTTGCACCAGCCCGCCCTCCTCGTGCCAGTACGACCAAATCAGCTCCATGAGTGGCGGCGCCTGCAATTTCGACTTCAGGATACCGTAGCACACGTCGTCGCCCCCAATCAGGTCCTGGGGGTTTTTGAGGGGCACCTCGGCCAGCTTCTCCCGAATTATCTTGAAGTAGGGCAGCACCTTGCCTTCCTCGTTTTCAAGCTGCTCCAGGTAGTTGTCGCGCAGCGCGCTCAAACTGAACGGCGCCCCCCCTAGGCGGCGCTGCTCGTCGAGGTCGGGCTGCGCGTGGCTGGGGGGCAGACTGTTGAGGTTGCCGCTGCCCGCGCCGGTATCCAGCGCATCGCCCATGGCCAGGCCGGCTTCCTGCATCAGGAAAAACTCGGTGGCGTACTTGAGCATGGAGTAGGACGCCGAGCGGCTGAACGCCAGCGGCCGGCCCTGGGCGTAGGCGCGGGCGCGCTGGCCCTCGCTACCATCCTGCGTGCACAGCACCCGGTTGATGAAGCCCTGGTACTGGCTGAAGCTGATGGTGCGCCGCCGAATGAGGCCCCACAGCGCCTGGTCGTTCGACTCCTCGCGGTCGGCCTCCTTCATGGTCACTTGCACGGGGCCGGTTGGGTCTTGCTGCTGCACGCGCAGCTTCACGGGCCCGAAATCGAGCGCGTTTGGTAGCGCCGCATCAGTGGCCAGGTCGCGCTCCAGCGTGGCCGGGTCGCCGATAAACAGCTCGCCGCCAATGACGAAGGTGCCCGGCTGGTCCCACACGCGCACGCTCCAAGTCAGGTCGGCGCTTTGCCCGGTGTTCAGCGGCTGGGGCTTGGTCACCGGCTCCAGCTTGCTGTAGAAGAGCTTGGGCGGCGGGGTATTCTTCGAGGTAGAGCCGCCGGGCTTGGCCGCGGTAATTACCACCTCGCCGCGCAGCTGCAGGCCGCTGCCATCCACGGCGTAGGGGAAGTAGTGGGCTTCCACCGGGCGGTTATCGGCCAGGTGGTCAACGGTGAGCTTGATAAGCCCCTGGGTGCCCAGCTCGGTAGCCAGCGGCTTCTTGCGGGGCTCCGAGCTGAGCGTCAGGGTCAGGGTCGAGTCGTCGCCGAGCGCTACCTGGGTCGCATCAATGCTTAGTTCGCGGTTCATGGGTGCGGGGGTTGAGGGGTAAAGTGGAGGAGTAAGGCGCCAGGGGCTGCGCCGGGGCCAGGCAGTAGTTGCGGGCGCGGTTGAGGGCCCAGTGCGCCAGCATGTGCGAGAGCACCAGCACCTCGTCTTCGGTCGAGATGCGGCCGTCGGCCTTGGCCTGGCCCACCACCGCAAATACCAGCGAGGGCGCGCTGTGCTCGCGCAGGTAGGGGTGGCGCTGCCAGGCATCGTAGAGCTGGCGCAGCTGCGCGGGGTGGCGCTCGGCCAGGGGGAAAATATCGGCCAGCTGCCCCCCGCGCAGCCGGGCCGAGCGGTGGCCCAGCACCAGCCGGGCAAAGGCCGGCAGCACCGCTTCGAGCCGCCCAATCAGCGCGCGCTTCACGTGGCTCAGCTCGTGGGTGGGGTAGAGGCCCTCCCACTGCCGGCCCAGCGCCGCCCACTGCGGGTCGGGAAACAGGGCGGCCCCTAGGGCCAGGCTTATCTTCAGCCGAATCCAGGGGAAGGGGTGCGGGCCGTCGGTGCCGATGCGAAACACGAAGTAGCTGGGCAAGCTCACCACGCTCAGCAGCCCGTAGGTGGCCGTAATGCCCAGGTGCCCTAGGGCCCAGCAGTCCGAGAGTATCTCGTTCAGCCAGCGGCTCAGCAGCTGCCAGGGCAGGGCGTCGGCCTGGTCGCCGGCGGCAATTACCTGCTCGATGTCCTGCCGGATGGTGGTCGTCAGGTCGAGCAGCTCGGAGCCCTGGTGGCCCACCTCGTGAATGAGCGAGGAGGCGATACCCGAGCCAATCATGCGCTCGCGCGGAATCTGGATGACGCCCACCGGGCTGAGGTCGCCGCCCGGCAGGCGCGTGCGGGCCCGCCGGATGGCGGCCCCGTGCCCCCGCTCGAGGTAGCAGATGAGCGGCGGCGGGGTGTAGTAGCCACCGGGCAGGGCCAGGGCATCTTCGGCCAGCGCATCGAGGCCGGCCACCCAAATGCCGGTGTTGTGCTCGGCGCGCTGCCCCAGCACGTCGGCGAAGATGTCCACCTGGTCGAGCAAATTATTGAAGCGCAGCTTGAGCAGCACGTAGCGGGCCTGGGTAGCGGCCGCGCTCAGGCGCCGGCTGGCCGGGTGCCGCAGCCAGCCCAGAAACGCCAGCAGCTTGCGCCGCAGGTCGAAGGCCACGTGCGCCAGGTGAGCATTGATGGCCGCCTGGGCCGGGGCCGACACGGCCGCCGCCAGCACCATGGGCGTGCTCAGGGCAAACGAGCGCACCGTCTGGAGCCGGCTGAAGAGGGCCAGCGTCTCATTTTGCAGAAAGCGGGTATCGGCGGCCGAGCGCATAAAAGCTACAGTTCAGTCACTTACTATTCCATCGACTTATGGCAGCCAGCTGGCCCTAGGGCCCTGCCCCCGCTACAGCTGAATGACCAGGGTGCGCCCGCGCCGCATCCAGGTGCCCCGCGTGGCGCGGTGGCGGCGCGGGGGCGCGGCGTAGCCATTTTGGTTGGCATCAGGCTGGTAGTCAGCTCCGTCGTAGCCCTCATCGGCCGGGGCGGGCTCGTAGCCGTTGTACTGGCTGCTTTGGTAGCCGTAGGCCGTGGGTGCGCCGTAGGCCACCGCGGGCCCATACTGCGGGCGGCGCGGGGCGCCGTAGCCGGGCCGGCGGGGGGCCTGGCCATTCAGCGAGCGGAAGGTACCGTTGGCATTGCGCGGGCGCAGCAGGCCGGGGGCGTGCTGCATGGCGGCGGCCCCTAGGGCCTGGCGCACCAGCGCCTGCGGGGGCAGCCCGCGCCGCTGCAGGGCGGCGGCGCGGCGCACGGCCGAGTTGGCGAAGCGCACGTAGGCGCGGGCCGTCTCAAACTCCTGGTCTTCCGGGCTCAGGCCTTCCAGCTCCAGCTCGAAGAGGTTGCCGGCCATCGAGCCCAGCTTGCTGCCAATGGCCGCGCCCGCTGGCCCGCCAAAGAAGGTGCCCAGTGCCCCGCCCGCAATGGGCAGCGCCTTCTTAGCCACGGTTTTGAGGGCCCCACCCAGGGCCTTGCCGATGGGCGAGCGGGCGATGCTGCTCACGGCCCCGCCCACTTTCTTGACGAGGCTACCTAGAAACTGGTTTAACTCCTGCTCGTTGCTGACTTCGAGCAGCTCGTGGGCCAGTTCCATCTCGAGGGTTTCGTTCAGCTCGCCGCTCATTTCGCCGCTCGTCTCGAATGACTCACCCTGAGCCTCACCGCTGGTTTCACCCAGGTATTCGGGGTTGAACTCGAAGGCTTCGCCACTAAATTCTTGGCCAAATTCCTGGCCAACGGCTTGCTCAAACTCCTGAGAGAATTCATTTTGGTACATGGCTTGGGGGTTGAAAAATGACTAAAAAAAAGGGTTCGCGGCGGGCCCGGCCCGCCTACACGTTGTAGAGCACGATGGCCCGGCCCCGGCGCTCCCAGGTGCCGCTGCGCGCCGGGCTGCGCGCGCCGGCCAGCAAGCCGGGGGCATATAGGGGCGCGGCGGCCCCCAGCACCTGGCGGCCCAGCGCCCCTAGGGCCAGGCCGGGGTTGCGGCGCAGGGCGCGGTCGGCGCGGCGGGCCACGTCGGTGGCAAAGCGCACGTAGGCCCGACTGATTTCCAGCTCCTGGCTTTCGGGGCTCAGCATCTCCAGCTCCAGGCCGAACACGCGCTTGGCATTGTCGGCCAGCCAGTTGCCGGCCTGTCCACCGGCCCACTGCCCAGCCTGGGCGCCGGCCCAGCCCCCTACCCGCGCGCCCAGCGGCCCTAGGCGGCTGCCCAGCGCCGCCCCGGCCTGGCCGCCGTAGCGGCCGCCTAGCTGGGGCAGGGTTTGCTTACCAAAATCAACCAGGTAGCGCCCCACGCTTTGCCCGGCCGGCGAGGTTAGCAACTGGGAGGCCGCGCCGGTGGCCTGGCTCACCAGGTTGCCCAGAAACTGGTTTAGCTCCTGCTCGTTGCTGACTTCGAGCAGCTCCTGCGCCAGCTCGCCCACCAGCTGCTCCTGCTCGTTTTCCATTTCCAGCTCGCCGCTGTACTCCTGCCCGAACTCCTGGCCCATTTCCTGGCCGTATTCCAGCTCCTGGCCGTACGCGCCGCTGGCTTCGTAGCTGCTTTCAAACTCGCCATTGGTGGCGGCCCCCGTCTCAAACTCCTGGAGGGTGCGGTCGATATTATGCATGGCTGAACAAGGGATGCGTGAGAGATGCCCTATTCTTTTCAAGCCCGGTGCCAATTTCCAAAACCGCGTTTGCAGCGCGCAAAAAGGGTCGGCTCCCGAAACCTATTTCGGAAACCGACCCCTAGGGTGTATTTGGCGCAATTTGTTTCGAGCCGGGTGCGGCTACGCTAGCGCCCGTTGCAGCTCCTCGAAGCGCTCGCGCACCTGCTTTAGCTCGTAGTCGCTGGTCAGGTTTTTGGTGGCGGCCTCCCAGCTTAGGTGGCTCTGGTGCAGCAGGGCCTCGCGGTAGCCGGGGCGACGCTGGCGGCCCGCAATGGTGAGCAGCGCGTTATATGTGCGCAAGTAAATGGCCAGGTTTTCGAGCGAACTGGCCCGAATCTGGTCGAAGGCCTCGCTGAGGTAGGCCGCGAAATCGGGCCGCTTGGCAATGAGGCGCACCCGGCCATTATCAGCCCGCAGGGGCTCGCCCAGTTCACGCTCGGTTAGTAGGGCCAGCAGGGCCCCTAGGCGGTCGAGGCACATGACGCCAGTGCTGGTATCGTTGATGCCCGGCGACAGGGCCTTGAGGGCAATGTCCACAATCTGGCGCACGCCAAAGCCAAAATCCTGGTCGATAGTGCGCTGCCGGCCAATGCCGTAAGCGTCGTCAATGCGCTTGGTTATCTTCTCGTTGGGCAGCCAGGGCTGGGCGGTGTCGTAGCTGGCCACGCTCACCAAAGGTGCGCCCTCGGCCGCGAAGCTGCCGATGCCCAGCTCCATGCGCACCACCAGGTTGCCGTCCTGCGCCAGCTTCAGCAGGTCCGCGTCGTCGATGCCCTGCACGTAGCCCGATTGCAGCGCCACCACCGGGTGCCAGTTGAGGCGGGTGGTGGCGTCCAGGTCGGCCTTTTCGTGGTGGGTGGCGGCGTACCCAATTCGCTTTGGAAACAGCTTGTCGAGAATCCTATGGGTTTCGTCGGCGGCATTGCCCACCACGTTGGCCGCCTGAATGGAGGAGGCAATGTGGTGGATAAAGGCAATAAGCATCCCAATGCTGACCAGCGCCAGCACCAGGGCAAAGGAAATGGCGGTGCTGGGCACAAAATCGCCCTCGTCGCTGCCCCGAATGGTGCGCAGCACGATGAGGCAGTACACGAAGATGCCCACGAAAAAGCCCATCACCACCTGGTTGGTGCGGTCGCGCATAAAATTGCGCAGCAGCCGCGAGGTGTACTGGCTCGACACCTGGGCCAGCGTACTAAGGGTGAGCGAGAAGATAAGGCCCGCCACCGTAATCATGGAGCTGGCGATGGACGAGAGCATGCCGCGCGCCCCCGCTGCCCCCGAGCCAAACAGCAGCGGGTGCTGCTTCATCCAGCTGTTCTTGTGGGTATCGTCAAAATTTACCAGGAGGTAGGCCAGTAGCATGGCCACTGTTACCATGATAGTCGGCACAAACCAAAGACTGGAATTTAGCTCTGACCACCAGCGCTGCAGCTTATTCATGCTGTGGGCTGTGGAACTGAGGAAGTGGCAGCCGCCGACGCGGGCTGACCGGTGGCCGGCTGTCCTGCCGACTGGATTTGCAGCGGGGCCGGCGGATATTGCAGCTCCACGATGTTGGAGGGGAAGCTAAAGCCTTCGGCCGTGAGCTTGACCAAGATGCGGTTTATAATGCGGCTCTTTAGCTCCAACACGCCCTTGCGGTAGCTGTCGGTGGTGGCCCAAAAAAATACTTTAATGTTGACCGAGTTCAGCGCCAGCTCTTCTACCACGGCAAACGGGTCTTTGCCATCGCCCCGCTTCACATCGGCTTCCTGCTCTATTTCTTTTAGCATCAGCTCGATGCCCTTTTTGGCGTCGTCGTTGTAGCCGATGCCCACCACGAAGTCCTGGCGAATAAACCCGTTCTGCGTGAAGTTGATGAGCGGCTCCTTCAGCACCACGGCGTTGGGAATGGAGATGTCGCGCCCGTCGAAGGTGAGGATAGTAGTAGTGCGTAGGTTCAGGTGCGTGACGCGCCCAAACATGTCCTTAATCTGAATGGTGTCGTTAATGCTGAACGGCCGGTTGAAGGCCAGTAGAATACCCGCTAGGAAGTTTTCGGCGATGTCCTTGAATGCGAAGCCCACTACAAAGGCCGACAGCCCCAGGCCCGCCAGCATACCGCTTACCAGCTGCGACAGCCCTAGGATGTTGAGGGCCAATATGATGCCGATACCCACCAGCAGCCAGCGCCCTATCTGGGTCAGGAAGTCAATCAGCAGGGGGTCGTTGGCGTGAGCGCCGATTTTGGCGGCCAGCCACACGCGCAGCCGCGAGGCGCCTACCCACACGGCGGCCAGCAGCACGGCTGCAATAACCAGCCGCGGCAGCACGTACAGAAATTGGGTCCAGTAGGTATTCGCTACCCGAATAGCATCGTCAAACATCAGGGGCACCCTATGGTAAGTTGCCGTTTTCTACGCGCGGCCCGGCCTTATGTTTGTTTCGCACATTCGTCTTTTCCTATTTCTTCCTTTTTCATGGATATCAAGTACCTCTCCGACCCCAAGGGCGTCGTTACTGGCGTCTTTATCCCGCTGGCCGAGTGGGAGCGCCTCAAGCAGCAGTACGGCATCGTGGAAGGCGCCCCAGCCGAGTCGGGCGCCCAGCTGCAAAAAGGCTTAGGCGAAGCCCTCAAAAAGGCCGGCCTGAATGAGGCTGGCTCGTAGCAGCTACGGTACACCACTGTGAAATGCTATGCTACCATAGCCACTGCTCACAGCCCCAGCCGCTGCCCCTGCACCGGGTACACTAGCTTCATCCCGAGGGTGTTGCCAGCTGCCAGCTGCCGGGCGATGGCCGCTTCCTGATTGGCGGGCGGCTTGCGGTGAGTGATGATGAGCGGCACCCGGCGCAGGGCCTCGGGGCCGGCCAGTTGCCCTAGGGTCCCTAGCTCCTGCCACAGCCGGCGGGGCGTGAGATGACCGAAGAGTTGGGTTTCGGGCTGCTCATTGGGGTATGAGGTTTCGAGGAAGATGCCGCGCAGCTGCCCAGCTTGCACCAGCGGCGCCACGGCCTGCCACAACGTGCGCAGGTGCTGGCTGTGCTCCAGCTCGTCGGCCCCAGTGTCGCCCAAATACAGCAGATAGTCGGGGCCGCTTTGCAGCAGAAAGGCGGCGCTCTCGTAGCCCGGCCCGTGGCTGAGCGGGAAGGCCCGCACCCGGAGCGCCGTGCCTGGGATGCCTAGGGCCGGCCCCGGCGCCAGGGGCAGCAACTGGTACTTGCCCAGCGCAGGCGCGGCGCCGCCATTGCCGAAGTTGGGCCAGGCGCGCCAGTTGAAGTAGTCGTTTTGCAGGGTTTTTAGGCAACTGGCCAAGCCATAGATAGGCTTGGACGAATCGTCGGGGGCGTTGAGCAGCAGGCCAGCTACGTGGTCGAGGTGCGCGTGCGAGAGCAGGTAGGCGCACACCTGCTGCCGCAGCACCGCCTCGGGGCCAGGGCCCGCCAGCGCCCGGCTGGCCAGGGCTTTTTCGAGGCCCGTGCGCAGGCTACCCGCATCCAGGCACACGTAGGCGGCGCTGCCGGCGGGCGCCACTAGGTAGGCCGAGAGGTTACTTTCGTCGAGGCCGCCGCGCACCCCTAGGGGCACCACGGCGAAGGCAGGCGCGGCGGCCGACTGGGCACCGGCCGGCCGGGCAGCCAGCAGCCCGGCCGCCAGCCCCAGCAGCCGCAGGCCGACCCAAATACGGTTGTTAAACTGCCGCATTTTTTACTCGTGCTGCGCCTGCCGCTTCGTGAAGCCCGGCACGTTGCCCAGCGCCGCCCCCACGCCGGCGGGCGCGTCTTTCAGCGCGTTGAGGGTGCCGTCGTTTTCGAGGATTACGGCCGCCGCCTCGGCCAGCGTGCCAATGCCGCGCTCGCGCAGGCTGGCCAGCACCTCGCCCTCCGTCACGCGCTCGGCGCGCATAGCGGCGTGCAAAAACTGCCCCTGGTACACCAGCAGCGTGGGGCTGGCTTTCACCAGCCCACTTACTGCCTGGGAGCGCACCGACAGCCACGTAATGCCGTACTGAAACCCAATGAGCAGCGCAAACGCCAGCAGGCCGTCGGCCAGCGCTACGCTCTTGCTCAGCAGCACCGTGGCCAGCGTCGACCCTAGGGCCACGGTCACAATTAAGTCAAAGGCATTCATCTTTGACAAGGTGCGCTTGCCCGAGATGCGCAGCATCAGTATCAGCCCCGCATAAGCCAGCACGCTGATAATGAGCGTACGAACCAGGCTCTCCCAGCTGGTGTAAAATATCTTTTCCATAAACCCTTGCCTACGGGGCGCGGCGAGCGGGGTTGGCGGCGGGCTAGGCGAATGACTTAGGTAAAATAGGCGGTCATGCTCATCTGGCGTCCGCTTGCCGAAGCATCTTTACCGAACGACACCCGAACGGCGCGATAGAGATGCTTCGACTGCGCTCCGCATGACGTTCTTTTGATTTCTAATTTACTTCCCTCCGACCGGCTTGATGCTCACCGCCGCGCCGCCGCCGGGCGCCAGCCGCAGCTTCAGGGTCGATTTGTTGGTTACCTGCTGCTTTGAGATGCGGTAGCTGGTGGGGTTCTTTTCCCAGTCGGCACCTTTGCCATCAGCATAAATGGTGGCTTCGTAGCGCTGGCCGGGGCGCAAAAAATCGAGCTTTACCGACTGTTGGCGGGCATTTTCGTCGGTTATGGACCCTAGGTACCACTCGTCTCTGCCCTTGGCCTGGCGCGCAATGGTGAGGTAGTCGCCCGGCTCGGCGGCCACGATGCGGGTGTCGTCCCAATCCACCGGCACATCCTCGATGAACTTAAAGGCGTCGAGATGCGGCTCGTAGTTTTCGGGTAGGTCGGCGGCCATTTGCAGGGGCGAGTACATGGTCACGTACAGGGCCAGCTGCTTGGCCAGGGTGGTATGCACCTGGCGGCCCTTTTCCTGGGGGCCGTAGTCGTCGAGCTTGATTTTGAAGATACCCGGCGTGTAGTCCATGGGCCCGCCCATGAGGCGCGTGAAGGGCAAAATCGTTTCGTGCTCGGGCAGGTTGCCTTCGCTGAAGGCGTTGAACTCGTTGCCGCGGGCGGCCTCGCTGGCCAGCCAGTTAGGGTAGGTGCGGTGCAGGCCGGTGGGGCGGACGGGCTCGTGCATGTCAATCATGAGCCGGCTTGCGGCCGTGAGGCGGGCGGCGCGGGCGTAGTGGCGCACCATCCACTGCCCGTCGTGGTGCTCGCCCCTAGGGATGATTTTGCCCACGTAGCCGGTTTTCACGGCCGGATAGCCGTGCTCCTGCATAAACCGGTAGGCATCCTCCTGGCGGCGCTCGTAGTTGGTGGCCGAGCCGCTGGTTTCGTGGTGCATGATGAGGTGCACGCCCTTGGCGGCGGCGTAGTCGCGCAGCTCATCCACCGCGAAGTCGGGGTAGGGCGTCACGAAGTCGAACACGTCCTCCTTCCAGTTGCCCACCCAGTCTTCCCAGCCCACGTTCCAGCCCTCCACCAGCACACCCTCGATGTGGTGGGCAGCGGCGAAGTCGATGTACTGCTTGACGCGGGCGGTGGTGGCGCCGTGGCGGCCGTTGGGTTTCAGCTTGCTCCAATCGGTGGTAGCCAGCTTGAGGTTGGTGCTGTCGGCGTAGTTCCAGCTGGCCTTGCCCACTTGCATCAGCCACCACACGCCCACAAATTTCTGGGGCTTAATCCAGCCCGTATCGGCTATCCGGCTGGGCTCGTTGAGGTTGAGGATGAGCTTGCTGGCCAGCACGGCGGGCGCGTTGTCGGCCACTACCACCGTGCGCCAGGGTGTGTGGTCGGGCGTTTGCAGGTAGGCCATGTTGCCCATGGCATCGGGTACTAGCTGGCTGCGCAGCCCGAAGGTCTTGGTGTCCACGTTTAGGAACATGGCCGAGTAGTTTTCCAGCCCCGCCTCGTGGATGTTGATATACAGCCCGTCGTCCGCCTTCAGCATCAGCGGCGTCTGCACGGTGTAGGGGGCGGCCCGCATCTCCAGCTGCTTGATGGGCAGCGTATTGATGGCGCTCAGCCGCGAGGTGGTGTAGCGGTACTCGTTCGAGTCGTAGTCGCCCGGAATCCAGAACGCCTTGTGGTCGGCCGGCAGGTTGAACTCGGTGCGCTCCTCGCTCACCACGAAATAGGCCAGCTGCTGCTGCCGGGGCCACTCGTAGCGGAACCCTAGGCCGTCGTCGAACACCCGGAAGCGCAGCACCAGCGCGCGGTTTTGCTGCTGCGGCTGGCGCAAGGTCACGGCCAGCTCTTGGTAGTGGTTGCGGATGCTTTTGACCTCGCCCCACACCGGCGTCCAAGTATCGTCGTGGGCGCTGCTGTCCACGCCCGCCACCACGAAGCCCTGCTCCATACCCGCCCCGCCGCGCAGCAGCACCCCTAGGCGACTGGGCTTAATAACGGGCTTGCTACCGTAGCTAAGCTGGTAGCTCGGCTCGCCGGCCGGCGTCAGGGCGAAAGTGAGGGCTAGGCGGTGGTTGGGCGAGTGGATAGTTTGGGCGTGGGCGCCAGCGCTGGCGAGCAGTGCCGCAGCGAATAGGAGTATTCTCTTTCTCATCAACTACTAAAAGCGTTATTCTCCGCTTGTGTTTGCTTGTTGAAGCCAAGCTGCCTCTAGGGCTTTTTGCGATTGGTCCACGGCGAACCAGGTAGAAACATCCCATTCATCAGGATAATCGGTTGATTTACGCCGGGGGCTTTCTGCTAAAATGTAATGCAAATAAAATTGCTCCTGCAAGTGCAATTCGGGCACGCTGCTCTTCAAGCCATTTGCTTCAATACTGGTGACTAGCAACTCATTGTTAGCCAAAGACTCTTTCAAACGCGCTGGCAGCCGCGCCTGCTCTCCATACAAGGCAAACCATTCCTCGTCCGGCGTGCCGAGGTGCACCTGCCAGCTACCATCTTCAAACTCAATGGCTGTCAGAAATTGGCCCGTATTGCTCCCCGCTTGCGTAGCAGCCGGCATAGCTGGTAGCCCAAAGGATACAGTAAGTAACTCCTGCTGGTTGGTCTGCTTAGTGATGTAAAACAGCCAAGCTTCGGCCCAGTCTACTTTCATCCGGTCTGGCAACCAGTGAACAGGTGCCGCAACGTGTTTAATAGTAAGGCGATGACTTGTTGACTGAATAGTGACTAAAGCAGCATTAGCTTCAATGCTTACTAGCTCGCCTGTAGAGTCTATTCGTAGCTCAAACACCCCTAGGCCCGAACTGACACTTTCCCTATACAAGCAGTTTCGCTTTGCCATATTCCGTGATGATTACTTAAAATCATACGTATACCCAATTTCCTGCAGCTCCGCCCCTAGGGCCACGAAGTCGGTTAGCTCGGGGTTGAGGGCATGCACCATGGCTTTCGTCAGCACCTCGTGGCGGTAGATGGGCGCCACGGCTTCGGGCGTGATGGGCGGCCGGTCGGTTTCGTCGGTGTAGTATTCGGTGGCCCACTCGGCGTAGGTGGCGGGGTCCTGGTCGAAGAGGTAGAGCAGCTCTTCCGAGCCATCGTCCTCGGGGCCAAGCACGCCGGTTTGCCAGCCGTGGGCGGGCGTGTGCCAGAGGCAGAACGTGGTGCCGGTGCTGGCCACTGGCTCGTCAAACAGGAACTCGTCGAATACTTCGGGCAGGCCGCGCGTCACCTGCTGCTTATCGGGCTGCGGGTATTCGGCCAGGAAGCCGTTGATGGCGCAGCCCTCGGGCCGGAACAGCACCAGCATCTCGTCGCCCTCGCCGTCGCGCATTTCCAGCACGGCCTCGCCCGGCGCCCAGGCGGGGTTGTAGCTATAGTAGCGGTATTCCCAGTCGGGCGAGTTGATGGCATCGAGCACAGCCAGCGCCTGGGCCAAGCGCTGCAAGTCGGCGGCCGAGGGCAGCACCTGGGGGGTGCGGGTAGAAAGCATAGGATTAGTCAATTCCAAGTAAAGAACGTCATGCTGAGCCCCGCGAAGCATCTCTGCCGAACGTCACCCTAGGAGTTGTTCAGTAGAGATGCTTCGGCAAGCTCAGCATGACGTGCTTTGTTTACTAAGTTTACTAAGCGCCGGGCTTAGTATGTCTTGGTCATGTCGGCCGGCACCACCAGCACGTAGTCGGCCAGGTTCAGGTTCTCCTTATCCAGGATTTGCAGCTGGCTTTGGCTGACGGTGCTTATGGTCAACACCTTCAGCGCGGGCTTACCGGTTTTCAGGTAGGCCACGATGCCGTCGTGGTTGTCCGAGTGGAACGAGCCGTTGAGGTGCAGCAGCGTCTGGCCGGGCTTCAGGTTCTGGCGGATGCTGTAGGCCATGGTGGCATCCTTCAGCGCCTGGGCCTGGATGATAGTTTGGCTGCCGCCGCCGTGCGCGCCGGCCCCGCCAAACATGGCGGCCATCTTCTGGTAGCCGGGCAGCTCATAGTCCACCTTCAGCGGCAGGGGCATCATGTAGGCCTTGTCGGCGGCCGGCAGGGCCCCTAGGGCTGCCAGCGAGCCGCGGGCCACCTGCTGGGCGTAGCGGCGCGGCACATTGGTGGCCACCACCGGCAGCTGGGCCGCCTGCGCAAAGGCTAGCAGCGGGCGGTAGTCGGTAGCGTAGTTGGGCCAGGGCCGGCTCTGGCGCTCGAAGGCTGAGTCGGGCAGCGTGCCGGCCAGGTACTGCGTGAGCTGCAGCTGCACGTCGCGCTCAAACATCTCCATCCCGATTACCAGCTTGCCGGGGCCCTTGAGGCGGTTCAAATCCTGGGCCACTTGCAACTCCAGCCAGTGCGCGATGGGGTCGTTGTGCTGCTCGCCGAAGAGCACTACATCGGCCGTGGCCAACTGGGTTAGCATCTGGTCGTAGTCGGCCGCCTGGCCCTGGGCGGTGAAGAGGCGGTAAGCCGGCCGGTCGCCGGCGGGGCCTAGGGCCAGCAGCGGCAGTAGCAGCAGTAGGGAGAGAAGGCGAACCATAGTTGGGGCTAAAAGAACGTCAGGCGGAGCTTGTCGAAGCATCTCTGCCGCTTCGTTGCTTGAGTCAACAACAACGAAGCGGCAGAGATGCTTCGACAAGC